>NZ_CP135919.1:0-5642500 GCF_032392015.1 Pseudomonas sp. C9-3
CGAGGCCATCGAGCTGCTGCGCCGGGAGGCCATCGATACCGTGCTGCTGGATTGCCAGATGCCGGTGATGGACGGCTTCGCCACCTGCCGGGCGATTCGCACCCTGCCGCGCTGCGCCGATCTTCCCGTGCTGGCGATTACCGCCCACAGCCATAGCGGCGACCGCGAGCGCTGCCTGGCCGCTGGAATGAGCGACTATATGGCCAAGCCGGTGAAGTTCGAGGAGCTGCAGGCTTTGCTGCATGACTGGCTGCTGTGCCAGCCGGCGCTGCCCAGCCCGGCCTGAGGTTCGACCCTGTACGGGAGCGGGCTTCGTCAGCGATAGCCTCGTGCCTTTCGGTTCGCTGCGAAGAGCGCGCCGGAGCGGGCTTGTAGGAGCGAGCTTGCTCGCGAACGGTCCGTGGAGCGATGACTCTTGCGCACGACCGAATGAAAAACGCCGCGATGCCTTTCGGCATCGCGGCGTTTGCGTTTCAGCGAGCTGTCAGGTTCAGACCTTGACGACCCAGCCTTCCGGACCTTCGACGTCACCCTTCTGGATGCCGGTCAGCTCTTCGTAGAGGCGACGGGTCACCGGGCCGACGTCTTCGCGGCTGAAGAAGACGTGCAGGTTGTCCTTGTACTGGATGCCGCCGATCGGGGTGATCACCGCGGCGGTACCGCAGGCACCGGCTTCCTTGAAGCGCGCCAGGTCGTCGATCTGCACGTCGCCTTCGACCACTTTCAGGCCCAGGCGCTGTTCGGCCAGCTGCATCAGCGACAGACGGGTGATGCCCGGCAGCACCGAGCTGGAGCGCGGGGTGACGAACTCGTTGTCGTGGGTGATGGCGAAGAAGTTGGCCGAGCCCACTTCCTCGATGCGGCTGTGGGTGGCCGGGTCGAGGTAGATGCAGTCGGCGAAGCCGTCTTTCTTGGCCTGGGCGCCCGGCATCAGGCTGGCGGCGTAGTTGCCACCGACCTTGGCGGCGCCGGTGCCGTTGGGCGCGGCGCGGTCGTAGGTGGAGATCACGAAGTCATGGGGCTTCATGCCGCCCTTGAAGTAGGCGCCGACCGGGATGCAGAACACCGAGAAGATGAATTCCGGGGCCGGGCGCACGCCGATGTTATCGCCCACGCCGATCACGAACGGGCGCAGGTACAGCGCGCCGCCGGAGCCGTACGGGGGGATGAAGCGCTCGTTGGCGCGGACCACCTGGCGGCAGGCGTCGATGAACTGCTGTTCGGAAACCTGCGGCATCAGTACGCGGGCGCAACTGCGGGCCATGCGCGCGGCGTTCTGGTCCGGGCGGAACAGGTTGATCGAGCCGTCCTTGCAGCGGTAGGCCTTCAGGCCTTCGAAGCACTGCTGGCCGTAATGCAGGGCCGAGGAGCCTTCGCTGATGTGCAGGGTGTTGTCTTCGGTCAGTTTTCCGTCGTCCCACAGACCATCGCGCCAGTGGGAGATGTAGCGGAAGTCGGTCTTGATGTAATCGAATCCGAGCGCGCCCCAGTCGATGTCTTTCTGTTCCATGGTTGCCTCATTCAATGGGATTGCCTGCGGCCATTCGTCTGCCAGGGCATGGCGGGCGAGCATCCGCATGGTGATTTCGGGACCCTGACGGCGGGCGCTGCCTGAATCACCAGGATTCCGCTACGCGGGGGGAGCGACGTCCCCCGCTTGATGGTACCGCCAGGACTCCACCAGGACTTGCCATGATACCGGCGATATTCGCGGCTGTGGGGGCCTGCCTGCGAATATCGCTGCCATCAGTCGCATCGGGAACCGAGCGACCCCGGTGCGGGGTCGCGGGCGGCAATGCCCTTTCGGGAGGCGGATTCTGCTGTCCGCCTGCGGGCTTCCAGTCGCGCATTCAGCTGAACATGGCATTTATATGAATGCCATTTTGTATGCTGAATACATTTTCGTCATTCCGGCCGGCTGGAATTTCCCTGGGGGAAGAGCGAGCGGCTGATGAAGCGGGCTGTCTCGTGCAGGCTGGCGCCGATCTGCTCGAGCTTCTCGCGCTCATGCTGGGCGCTGATGCCGATGCCGGAAATGATGAAGCGTGGCTGGCGGTCGTGATCGATGATCGCGCTGGCGACCATGCTGACGCCGCGGTAGAGGTGGTCCTGGTCGATGGCCCAGCCGCGCTCCAGGGTGGCGGCGGCATCGCTGCGGTACTCCTCGAAGCTTGGCGGGTTCTCCCAGCGCACACGGGTCAGGCGGCGGCGCAGTTCGTCGTCCGGCAGGTTGCGCAGGCCGGCGATGCAGCGGCCGGCGGCGCCGACCAGTTCCGGCAGGCGCGAGCCGACGGCAACGTTGACGTGCGCCACGGTTGGCGCGGAGACGGCGATGACACGGATGTGGGCGTCGTCGGTGACCTGCCACAGGGTGATCAGGATGTTGTGGCTGGTGCTCAGGCGTTCCAGTTCCGGCTGGATAAGGTCGGCGTAGCTGCGGCCGATGAAGCTCACTGCCAGCTCCGACAGGCCCAGCCCCAGGCGGTAGGTCTTGGTGTCGTTGTCGAACGAGGTCAGTTGCTCGTTGGTCAGGGTGCGCAGGATGTTGAAGGTAGTGCTCGGGCTGACTCCCGTGGCGCGGGCGATGGCGGTTGCGCCCTCGGGGCCTTCGGCATTGGCCAGGTGGCGGAGGATCTGGATGGCGTTCACCACGGCGCCGACATCCTTGGCATTGCCGGTGCGTTTGCTGCTGGCTTCTTCGACGGTCTTTTCAGTGATCATATTCTGTATTCTGATTGATATTCAGTATTGTGAATGTATTCTGACCCTGCGACGCCTGCAACGGCTTCCGTGAAGCTGGCTTGGCATGGGCGGTAACGCACTTTGCAACAAAGGCAGAACAAGAACAAAGGAGAAACCTCAATGGTGGATTTCCCCGACCGCAGCATGCCAGGGCCCGAGGCGCAGTACCTCGCGTTTCTCGCCCAGGGTCGCTTCATGTTGCAGCGCAGCGCCTCCACCGGCCGGCACGTGTTCTACCCGCGCACCCAGGTGCCCGGCAGCGGCGAAACGGATCTGGAATGGGTTCCCGCCAGTGGCCTGGGCACCCTGTATGCCCTGACCGTCAATCGCGCCCGCAGCGGTGACTACAACGTCGCCCTGATCGACCTGGATGAAGGCGTGCGCATGATGTCGCGTATCGAAGGGCATCTCAGCCTGCCCATCGGCACCCGCGTCAAGGCGCGCATCGCCCAGCAGGAGAGTGGCGCCGTCGTCGTCTTCGAACCTCTCGCGGAGGTGCAGGCATGAGCCAGGTCCTGCGCGGCAAGACCGCCATCGTCGGCATCGGCAGCGCCGGTATCGGCGAAGCCCACGGCTACAGCGCCATGGAACTGCTCGGCCAGGCCTCGATGAAAGCCATCGCCGATGCAGGGCTTGCGCTCTCGGACATCGACGCGGTGTTCTCGGCCACCAGCTCCCACGCCTTCCCGACCCTCTCGGTCTGCGAATACCTGGGCATCAAGCCGAAGTTCGTCGATGGCACCAATGTCGGCGGCTCCAGCTTCGAGCTGCATCTTCTGCAGGCAACCCTGGCCCTGGAGGCCGGCCTGTGTGACGCGGCGCTGATCTGCTACGGCTCCAACCAGCGCACCGCTGGCGGCAAGCTGGTATCGATGAGCGAGCCGCAGTGGCACGAAACGCCCTACCAGCCGCGCCACCCGATCACCGCCTACGCGCTGGCTGCCAGCCGGCACATGCATCAATACGGCACCACCCGCGAGCACCTGGCCGAAGTGGCCGTGGCCGCACGGGGCTGGGCCAACCTCAATCCCGAGGCCTTCGCCCGCGGCCCGCTGAGCATCGATGAGGTGCTCGCTGCGCGGATGGTCAGCGACCCGCTGAGCAAGGCTGACTGCTGTCTGGTCACCGACGGCGGTGGCGCCTGTGTGATGGTGCGCGCCGACCGTGCGCGGGACCTGCCCAGGGCGCCGATCTACTTCCTCGGCGCGGCCGGTGCGCAGTGGCACCGCTCCATCGTTGCCATGCCCGACCTCACCGTCACTGCCGCTTCCGAGAGTGGCCCGCGCGCCATGCAGATGGCCGGTGTAAAGCACGCGGACATCGACCTGGTGATGGTCTACGACGCCTTCACCATCAACACCATCCTGTTCCTCGAAGATCTCGGCTTCTGCCCGAAGGGCGAGGGCGGCCGCTTCGTCCAGGGCGGGCGCATTGCCCCCGGCGGCGAGCTGGCGGTGAACACCAACGGCGGCGGGCTGTCCTGTGTGCATCCGGGCATGTACGGCATGTTCCTGATCATCGAGGCGGTTACCCAGTTGCGCCGACAGGCCGGTGAACGCCAGTTGAAGAAGGCCGATATCGCCCTGCTGCACGGCAACGGCGGCACCTTGTCCAGCCAGGTCACCGCGCTGCTCGGCACCCAGAACGTGCTCTGAAATCCGGGCAAGACGCCCTCCCGGTGGCCACCTGCGATAAGCAGGCGGCCCGCCGTGGACCCGTTCGCCCTCGCGCCGGGACGACCTAGTCCGGCACCCGTCATCTGTTCAGGTGGAACGTCATGTCAGTGAGTCACTTGCAACACACAGGCTTCGCCAGCCTTACACCGCTGATCCAGCCACGCTCGGTCGCCGTGGTCGGCGCTTCCAGCGACCCGCACCGCATCGGTGGCCGCCCCATCGCCTACATGCTGCGCAACGGCTTCACCGGCCGCATCCTGCCGGTCAACCCCAATCGCACCGAAATCCAGGGCCTGCCGGCCTACGCCAGTGTCGACGCACTGCCTGAGGCGCCGGACGTGGCGATCATCGCGGTGCCGGCGCCGCAGGTGCTGGATACCGTCCAGGCACTGGGCCGCAAGGGCGCGCGCAGCGCCATCGTGTTCTCCTCCGGCTTCAGCGAAGTCGGTGAGGAAGGCGTGGCCATGCAGGACGCCATCGTCGAGGCCGCCCGCGCGGCGAACATACGCCTGCTGGGGCCGAACGCCCTGGGCGTGTTCAACGCCAACCTGGGCTACTACGCCTTCTTCTCCACCAGCCTGGAGCGCGGCATCCCGCTGGCCGGGCGCGTCGGCATCGCCACCCAGTCCGGCGCCTACGGCGCACACCTGCTCGGCCTGTCGCGGCAGCGCGGGCTGGGTACGCCGATCTGCGTCGCCACCGGTAACGAAGCCGATGTCACCCTGGGCGACGCCATCGGCTGGCTGGTGGAATCGCCGGAGGTCGACGTGGTGATGGCCTACGCCGAATCCATCCGCAATGTCGACAGCTTCCTCGCCGCCCTCGAAGCGGCCCATCGCGCCGGCAAGCCGGTGATCCTGCACAAGGTCGGGCGCAGCGAGCTGGGTGGCCGCGCGGCCATGTCGCATACCGCCTCCCTGGCTGGCGACGACAAGGTGCTCGATGCGGTGCTGGCCGACTACGCCGTGGTCCGCGCGCGCACCACCGAAGAGCTGGTGGACATCGCCTACCTCGCCACCCAGCGCATCTACCCGGTGAACAACAGCCTGGGGATGATCACCGTCAGCGGCGGCGCCGGGATCATCGTCAGCGATGCCGCCGAAGACGTCGGCCTGCCCATGCCGCCGATGCCGGAAGCAGCCCAGGCGCGCCTGAAGCAGCGTCTGCACTATGCCTCGCCGCTGAACCCGGTGGACTGCACCGCCCAGGCGCTCAACGACCTGAGCCTGGTGCACGATTTCACCGAGTCCATGGTGGTGGACGGCGGCTATCGTTCGCTGATCGCCTTCTTCACTCAGGCCGGCACCGCCGCCTCCATCGGCCCGCGCCTGGCCGAGCAGTTCGCGCGGATCAAGGTCGATCACCCGGATCGCCTTTTCGTGGTCTCGGTGATGGGCGAGGGCGAGGAGCTGGCGCCGTACCAGAGGGCCGGCTTCGCTTTGTTCGAGGACCCGACCCGCGCCGTGCGCGCCATCCAGGCCATGGGCCAGTTGGGTGAAGCGTTCGCCCGGCCGCTGCGCAGCATTCCTGTGCCCGGCGGCGTCGAGCTGCCGGCCAGCACGCCCGGTGAGGCCGAAGCCAAGCAATTGCTGGCGCGCGCCGGCATCGAATCGGCGCCCGAACGTGTACTGAAAAGCGCTGCGGAAGCCGCCGCGTTTGCCGAACAGATCGGCTTCCCGGTGGTGCTGAAAATCGCCTCGGCGGACATCCTGCACAAGTCGGAAATCGGCGGCGTGCTGCTCAACGTCGGCAGTGCCCAGGCCGTACGCGAGGGCTATGACCTGCTGCTGCAACGCGCTGCCGAACACGCGCCGAACGCTCGCCTCGATGGCGTGCTGGTGGCGCGCCAGCTGCAGGGCGGCGTCGAGTGCTTCATGGGCATCCAGCGCGACCCGCAGTTCGGTCCGGTGGCGGTGTTCGGCCTCGGCGGCATCTTCGTCGAAGTGCTCAAGGACGTGGTGTTCCGCCGCTGCCCGTTCGGCGTCGGCGAAGCCGAGCAGATGATCCGCAGCATCAAGGGCGCGCCGCTGCTGCTGGGCGCCCGTGGTCGCCCGGTGACCGATATCAAGGCCCTGTCGCGCGTTCTCTCGCAGCTCTCGCAATTCGCTGCAGAGGCCGGCCCGCGCCTGCGTTCGGTGGACCTCAACCCGGTCTTCGCCATGCCCGAAGGGCAGGGCGCCTGGGCCGCCGACGCGGTGCTGGAAGTGGAGGAGGTGGCCCATGGCGCTGAATCCTGAGCACCTGCTGAATTACCCGATCCCGGAAGTACGCCAGCGTTTCAGCCGCCACGACAGCGCCTTCTACGCGCTGTCGGTCGGCCTCGGCGCCGACCCGATGGACGAGCACCAGCTGACCTTCGTCGACGCCAATCGCGAGCTGCAAGCGCTGCCCTGCATGGCGGTGGTGCTGGGCCATCCCGGCTTCTGGCTGGGCAACCCGGACACCGGCGTCGATGCCCTGCGCCTGGTCCACGGCGAGCAGAGCATCGAATGGCTCAAGCCGCTGCCGGTGGAAGGCGAAGTGATCGGCCGCACCCGCGTCACCGGTCTGGTCGACAAGGGTGCCGGCAAGGGTGCGCTGCTCTATAGCGAGAAGGTCGTCAGCGATGCGCAGAGCGGCGAGGTGCTGGCGATTGCCCGCGGCACCACCTTCCTGCGCGGCGATGGCGGTTTCGGCGGCGACAGCCAGTCGCTGAGCCAACCGCACCGCCTGCCCGAGCAGGCGCCGGACCTGGTCATCGACCTGCCGACGCGCCCCGAGCAGGCGCTGCACTACCGCCTGAACGGCGACGACAACCCGATCCACGCCAGCCCAGCGGCGGCCGCGCGCGGTGGTTTCCCACGGCCGATCCTGCATGGCCTGTGCACCCTGGGCGTGGCCTTCCACGCGCTGCTGCGCGGCTTCGCCGACTACCGCGCGGAGCGTTTCGCCCATCTGCAGGTGCGCTTCTCCGCACCGGTTTACCCCGGCGAAACCCTGCGTACCGAAATCTGGAATGACGGCTCCTTCCGCACCCGCGTCGTCGAGCGCGACGTGGTGGTGCTGGACAACGGCCGCGTGCGCCTGACCCCGGAGAAGGGAGAACACGCCGGGCGGGCATAGCGCGACGACGACCTCAACCAACCTGCGAGAACAACAACAATGAACGCACCCGACAGCTTGGCCCAGGGCACCGCGATACCGCGGCGGACCCTGGTGATTGCCTTCCTCTTCTGCTTCCTGGGTCTGCTCGCCGATGGCGCGGACCTGATGTTCCTCGCCTACAGCCTGAACAGCCTGAAGGCGGAGTTCGGCCTCTCCAACTTCGAGGCAGGCTCGCTGGGCAGCATCACCCTGGCCGGCATGGCCATCGGTGGTATCTACGGCGGCTGGGCGTGCGACCGCTTCGGTCGGGTGCGGGTGGTGACCTGGACCATCCTGGTGTTCTCCCTGGGCACCGCACTGCTCGGGCTGGCGCACAACTTCTGGGCCTTCGCGCTGATCCGCTTCGTTTCCTCGCTGGGCCTGGGCTCGCTGTTCGTCGCCTGCAACATCCTGATGTCCGAGTTCGTTACCGCCAAGTACCGCACCACCATCCTGGCGACCATGCAGGCCGGCTGGACTGTGGGCTACCTGGTAGCGACCGTACTTGCCGGGCAGATCATCCCCGACTACGGCTGGCGCGCGCTGTTCTTCACCGCCATCGGCGCGGCGCTGATCTGCCTGGCGCTGCGGCCCTGGGTTCCGGAGTCACCGTCCTGGCTGGCAGCCCGTGCGCAACGGCTGCAGCAGGCCGGCAGCAACCGCCAGCAGAGCGCGCCCAGCGGCGGCATGCGCCAACTGCTGGTCGATCCGTCCACGCGGCGCATGTTCCTGCTGTGGAGCCTCACCTCGTGCTTCCTGCTGTTCGGCTACTACGGCACCAACAACTGGATGCCCTCGTACCTGGAAAGCGAGCTGGGCATGAACTTCAAGTCCATGACCGGCTACATGGTCGGCACCTACACCGCGATGATCCTCGGCAAGGTGCTCGCCGGGATCGCCTCGGACCGCTTCGGCCGCCGCGCCACCTTCGCCGCCGGCGCCATCGGCACCGCGATCTTCATGCCGGTGATCGTGTTCTGGCACACCCCGGACAACATCGTCTGGATCCTCGCGCTGTTCGGTTTCATCTACGGCGTACCGGTGGGCGTGCTGGCCACCTACATGACCGAGAGCTTCTCCACTCAGGTACGCGGCGCCGCCGTCGGCACCTCCTACAACCTCGGCCGCATCGGCGCGGCGGTGGCCCCGGCGGCCATCGGCCTGCTGGCCTCCCATGTGTCCATCGGCGCGGGCTTCCTGGTGATGGGCATCACCTACGTGATCACCGGCCTGATCCCCGCGCTGCTGATCCCCAACCGCCTGTATGACCCGAACCGCGAAGGGCGCACGGCGCAGCCCGGCACACCCGCCCGTGCGCCTGCGCACAGCACTGCCCGCCCGCTGGGCCAACCCGTCACGGAGGAAAGCCTGCGATGACCGATCTCACCCGCGCCGCCAATGCGCCCGGGCCGGACATGTTCCCCCGCGATCGATACACCTTCCAGGAGTTCCTCGGCCTGGAGCGCTGGGTCGATGGCGAAGTGGTGCGGGTACGCCTGCGCCACCGCCCGGAGCTGATGAACTACATCGACAGCTTCCACGGCGGCGTGCTGATGAGCGTGCTCGATGCCGCCATGGCCGGCGCGATCCGCGCGCAGATGCCGGGTTGCTCGATGGTCACCATCGACATGGCCACCCACTTCATGGGCAGTACTCGCGGCGAGATCAACGCCGTCGGCCGGGTGCTCAAGCGCACCCGCACGCTGTGCTTCTGCGCGGCGGAAATCTTCGATGAAGCCGGCGAGCTGATCGCCAGTGCCACCGGCAGTTTCAAGTACCGGCCCGCGGCGGCCGGAGCTGTTCAACCGACACGGGAATGATGAAATGACCGACCACACCGCGATGGCTGAGGAGCGCGAAGAGCGCCTGCGGCTGATCCGTGACAGTGCCGCTTCTCTGGTCCCGCGCGGCGGCGACCTGGGCCGGGTGCGCCGTCTGCGCTTCCAGCAGGCGGGCGTCGACCGCGACGCCTGGGGCGAAGTCTGCGCCATGGGCTGGCCGGGCCTGCGCCTGGCGGAAGAACTGGGCGGCAGCGGGCTGGGCATGGCCGAGTACGCGGCGCTGCTGGAAGAGCTGGGCCGTGGCCTGCTGCCCGAGCCGCTGATCGAGGCGAGCCTGGTCGCTCCGTTGCTGCCAGCGGACGAGCGCGACGCGCTGCTGGCCGGCGAGCGGCTGATCCTGCCGGCCGGCATCGGTTATGAAGCCGATGCGGCATTGCCGGTGCTGCGCGACGGCCAACTGCGCGGCGAGGTCGCCCACGTGGCGCTCGGTGCTGCGGCCGATGCCTGGCTGGTCGCCTGCAACGCCGGCCTTGCTCTGGTGCAGCGCAACGCCGAAGGGCTCAGCCTGCATCAGGAAGCGACCCAGGACGGCGGCCACCTGGCGCGCCTGCGCTTCGACGGCACGCCGGCACAACTCGTCGAGACCACGCCCGCCGCCCTCGACGAAGCGGCGCTGGCCTGCTCGGCCTATCTGGTCGGGCTGATGGATGCCGCCTTCGAACAGACTCGCGACTACCTCGGCGTGCGCCGTCAGTTCGGCCGCGAGATCGGTAGCTTCCAGTCGCTGCAGCACCGCATGGTCGACCTGAAACTGCAGATCGAACTGGCCCGCGCCATCGTCGGCGAAGCGGCCACCGCCCTGGATGACGGTGCGCCGACTGCCCTGGTACAGCGCCTGGTGTCCACCGCCAAGGTGCGTGCTGCCGAAGCGGCCATGCTGGTCACCCGCCAGGCGGTCCAGTTGCACGGCGGCATCGGCTACACCGACGAGGCCGACATCGGCCTGTTCCTGCGCCGCGCCATGGTGCTGCTCAACAGCCAGGGCTCGCTGGCCTTCCACCGGGCGCGCTACATCGCCCTGCTGCATGCGGAGGTGGCGTGATGAGCGAGATGCTGCTGCAGGAAACTCATGGCTCGGTGCGCCTGCTGCGCTTCAACAATCCGGCGCGGCGCAACGCGCTGCCCACAGCGCTGCGTGCCGAGTTGCTCGACGCGCTGCGTGAAGCGGACGCCGATCCCGCCGTGCGCAGTGTGGTCCTCACCGGTTCGGCGGAAGTCTTCAGCGCCGGTGGCGACCTCAGCGACATGCACGTCACCGACCTCAACGCCGGCCGTGTGCGCATGCAGAAGAACGCTGACCTGATCCGCCAGATGCTGCGCATGGGCAAGCCTATCATCGCCGCCATCGAAGGCTGGGCGGTGGGCGCCGGGCTGTCGGTGGCGCTGGCCTGCGACAGCCTGGTTTGCGGCGGCACGGCGCGCTTCGCCGCGGGCTTCGGCAAGGTCGGCTTGATCGCCGATCTCGGCCAACTGCACACCTTGCCGGCGCGCATCGGCAACGGTCGGGCGCGGCAGGTGCTGATGTTCGGCCAGGTGATCGAGGCCGAGGAAGCGCTGCGCATCGGTCTGGTGGACCAGCTCTGTGCACCGGGTGCCGCGCTGGATGCTGCGCTGGCATTGGCCGCAAAGGTCGAGCAGCAGGCGCCGCTGGCGCTGTCGCTGACCAAGGCGCTGCTGGCCGATGGCCTGGAACTGCTGCTCGAACGCGAGGGCGATTTCCAGAGCCAGCTGTTCCTCAGTGCCGACCACGCCGAAAGCAAAGCGGCCTTCCTCGAAAAACGTTCCCCGGATTTCCGGGGCCAGTAATCAAGAGAACCGTGACATGACCGATTACAACGCCCTTGAAGATGGCGAATTCCGTCGGCTGGTGCGCGAGTGGGTCGCCGCCAACTACCCGCAACGCATCCGCAACCCGGCCCACCGCCTGGGTCGTGACGACACCTGGGAGTGGTACCAGGCACTGTCGCAGCAGGGCTGGCTGTGCCCCGGCTGGCCGGTGCAACACGGCGGCATGGGCCTGTCCGCCGGCAAGCAGCTGATCATGATCGAGGAGATGGAAAACTACGGCTGCGCGCGCCTGCCCGACAGCGGCATCACCATGCTCGGCCCGCTGCTGATCCGCTACGGAACCGACGCCCAGCGCGAGCGCTTCCTGCCGCGCATCCTCAGTGGCGAGGACATCTGGTGCCAGGGCTACAGCGAGCCCAATGCCGGCTCCGACCTCGCCAGCCTGCGTACCGAAGCGGTGTTGCGCGACGGCGAATGGGTGATCAACGGCCAGAAGACCTGGACCACCATGGGCACCGAGGCCAACTGGATCTTCGTGCTGGCGCGCACCGAGCGCAGCGCCAAGGCGCAGCAGGGCATCAGCTTCCTGCTGGTGCCGATGGACAGCCCCGGCGTCGAGGTGCGGCCGATCCTCAACCTCGAGCTGCAGGGCGAGTTCTGCGAGGTGTTCTTCAACGACGTGCACGTGCCGGAGGAAAACCTTGTCGGCGCGGTCAACCACGGCTGGGGCATGGCCAAGGCGCTGCTCGGCTTCGAGCGCATCTTCCTCGGCTCGCCCAAGCAGGCCACCTTCGCCCTCGAGCGCCTGGTGCGCCTGGCCCGTCACCAGGGCCTGTGGGACGACCCGGTGTTCGCCCAGCGCTTCGCCGCGCTGAGCATGGACCTGGACTGCCACAAGGCGCTCTACGAGCGCTTCGCCGAACGCCTGCGGCGCGGCGAGGAGCTGGGCCCGGATGTTTCCCTGCTGAAGATCCACCAGTCCGAGCTGTACCAGCGCATCAGCGAGCTGGGGCTGGAGATCGCCGGCGCGGATTCGGCGCTGCTCAACCCCTTCAGCGACGACCCCGAACTGCACCCGGCGGGCATCTTCATCCAGTCGCGGCCCACCACCATCTACGGCGGCACCAACGAGATCCAGCGCAACATCCTGGCCAAGGCCGTGCTCGGCCTGCCGAGCTGATCGTGCGCACAACGAACCTCAAACACGAATTGAAGTAAGGAACGAGCAATGACCCAACGACTCAACGAAGGCAAGGTAGCGATCGTCACCGGCGCCGGTGGCGGCATTGGCCGCGAGATTGCCCTGGCCCTGGCCGACAGCGGTGCGCGGGTACTGATCAACGATATCGGCGTGTCCCTGCAGGGCGAGGGCGGCTCGGCTTCCCCGGCCGAGGAAACCCTCGGGCTGATCCGCCAGCGCGGCGGCGACGGCGCCATCAATACCGACAGCGTGTCGGACTGGGACAGCGCGCGGCGCATCGTCTCCAGCGCCATCGACGCCTTCGGCCGCGTCGACATCGTGGTCAACAATGCCGGCATCCTGCGCGACACCATCTTCCACAAGATGAGCGCCGAGGACTGGCTGTCGGTGATCAACGTGCACCTCAACGGCAGCTTCTTCGTCAGCCGCGCCGCCGCCGAGCACTTCCGCGCGCAGAACAGCGGCGCCTTCGTGCACATGACCAGCACCTCGGGGCTGATCGGCAACTTCGGCCAGGCCAACTACTCGGCGGCCAAGCTGGGCATCGTCGCCCTGAGCAAATCCATCGCTCTCGACATGCAGCGCTACAACGTGCGCTCCAACTGCATCGCACCCTTCGCCTGGAGCCGCATGACCGACTCCATTCCGGCCGAGACGCCGGAGCAGAAAGCGCGGGTGGAAAACCTGCAACGCATGACCCCGGACAAGAACGCGCCGCTGGCCGTGTACCTGGCCTCCGATGCCGCCAGCGCGGTCAATGGCCAGGTGTTCGCCGCGCGCAACCACGAGATCTTCCTGATGAGCCAGAGCCGCCCGCTGCGCAGCGTGCACAGCGACAACGGCTGGACCCCGCAGAGCATCGCCGAGCACGGCATGCCGGCACTGCGCGGGAGCTTCATGGACCTGGCGCGCAGCCCGGACGTGTTCTCCTGGGACCCGATCTGACCTTTCGGAGGCAGGCGCATGTTCAAGACCCGATTCACCGAAACCTTCGGCGTCGAACACCCGATCATGCAGGGCGGTATGCAGTGGGTGGGGCGCGCCGAGATGGCGGCGGCAGTGGCCAACGCCGGTGGGCTGGCGACGCTCTCGGCGCTGACTCAGCCGACCCCGCAGGCGCTGGCCGACGAGATCGCGCGTTGCCGCGAACTCACCGACAAGCCCTTCGGCGTCAACCTGACGCTGCTGCCGACGCAGAAGCCGATTCCCTACGCCGAGTACCGCGCGGTGATCATCGAGAGCGGCATCCGCGTCGTCGAAACCGCCGGGAACAACCCCGGCGAGCACATCGCCGAGTTCCGCCAGCATGGGGTCAAGGTTATCCACAAGTGCACAGCGGTGCGCCATGCGCTCAAGGCCGAGCAACTGGGTGTCGACGCGGTGTCCATCGACGGCTTCGAGTGCGCCGGGCATCCGGGCGAGGATGACATTCCCGGCCTGGTGCTGCTGCCCGCCGCGGCCAACCGGCTGCGTGTGCCGATCATCGCTTCCGGTGGTTTCGCCGACGGCCGCGGGCTGGTGGCGGCGCTGGCGCTGGGGGCCGATGCGATCAACATGGGCACGCGCTTCCTCAGCACCCGCGAATGCCCGATCCACCCGCAGGTCAAGGCGGCCATCCGCGCCGCCGACGAGCGCTCCACGGACGTGATCATGCGTTCGCTGCGCAACAGCGCACGGGTCGCGCGCAACGCTATCAGCCAGGAAGTGCTGGCCATCGAGGCGCGCGGCAACGCCACCTATGCCGACATCGCCACGCTGGTCAGCGGCCTGCGCGGGCGCACGGTCTACGAACAGGGCGACACCGACCTGGGCATCTGGTCGGCGGGCATGGTCCAGGGCCTGATCGATGACGAACCGAGCTGCGAGGAACTGCTGCGCAGCATCGTCGAGCAGGCGCGTGAGCTGATCCGCGAGCGACTGGAGGGTTTGCTTATCCAGTGATTTTCCATGTGGCGGCGTGGGAGCAAGCGTTTCTTCTGGAGGCTATGCGCGGAGGCTCCCTCTCCCTAACCCTCTCCCTTCAGGGAGAGGGCGGGGGAGAGGGGCTCGTACTGACTTCCAGACAGCAGCGGCGCCGCCTTCACCTCACCTGACGAAGAGACAACAACAATGAAAAATCTTCCCGTACGGGCGCTCGTTTCGAGCTTCGCCTGCCTGCCCCTGTTCGCCCACGCGGACTTCATCGCGGACAGCAAGGCCAACCTGGAGCTGCGCAATTTCTACTTCAACCGCGACTACCGTCAGAGCGGTGCCGCACAGTCGAAATCCGAGGAGTGGGCACAGGGTTTCCTGCTGCGTTTCGAGTCGGGCTACACCGAGGGCACGGTCGGCGTGGGCGTCGATGCGCTCGGCCTGCTGGGCATCAAGCTGGACTCCAGCCCCGACCGCACCGGCTCCGGCCTGCTGCCATACTCGGCCAGCGACAAGCGCGCCGCCGACAACTACAGCGACCTGGGCGTGACTGCCAAGCTGCGCGCCTCGAAAAGCACCCTGAAGGTCGGCACGCTGCTGCCGAAGATGCCGGTGGTGCAATACAACGACACCCGCCTGCACCCGCAGACCTTCCAGGGCGGCCTCGCGGAGATTAACGAGATTGACGGACTCACCGCGCAACTGGGCCAACTGCGCCAGGTGAAGCAGCGTGACTCGACCAACGACGAAGACCTGTCGATGACCCGTGGCAACAAGCGCAACATCGTGCTCGGCAGCCATACCAGCAGCGACCGCTTCAACCTTGCCGGCGGCACCTACCGCTGGACCGATAACCTCAGCACCAGCTACCACTACGGCGGCCTGGAAAACTTCTACCGCCAGCACTACCTGAGCGTGGTCCATACGCTGCCCATCGCCGAGGGCCAGTCGCTCAAGTCCGACATCCGCTGGGCGCGCTCCACCGACGATGGCGGTAGCAATGTCGACAACCGCGCGCTCAACGCACTGTTCACCTACCGCATCGGCGGCAGCGGCTTCGGCGTGGGCTACCAGCGCATGTCCGGCGACACCGGCTTCGCCTACCTGTCCGGCACCGACCCGTACCTGACCAACTTCGTGCAGATCGGCGACTTCGCCAACAAGGACGAACGCTCCTGGCAGGCGCGCTACGACTACGACTTCGCTGGCCTCGGCCTGCCCGGCCTGACCTTCATGACGCGCTACCTGCAGGGTGACCACATCGACCTGCTCAACGGCCAGGGGCGCGGCAAGGAATGGGAGCGCGACACCGACATCGGCTACGTGGTGCAGAACGGCCCGTTCAAGAACCTTGGTTTCAAGGTGCGCAACGGCGCCTTCCGCAGCGATTTCGGCAACGACATCGACGAAACGCGGGTCATCGTCAGCTACCAGATGCCGCTCTGGTAATAGTCGCTACAGGCGGTGGCGGTTTGGCCAGAATCGCCCCGCCCGTGGCGGGAATGTCCCTTTCAGCCAAAGTCTGAACCGTGATTCACTGCTTTCAATGCAATGAATCAGGGTTCAGACCATGGCGTACCGGCAAACCGAGGCACGGCTGCAAAAGGACGGCGAACAGCGCGAGCGCATCCTCGAGCTGGCGCTGGCGCGGGTTGCCGACGGCGGCTTCGCCGCGCTGACCATGCAGAGCCTGGCGGATGACGCCGGCATCGCTACCGGCAGCCTCTATCGGCATTTCAGCGGCAAGGGCGAACTGGCCGCCGAAGTCTTCGCTCGCGCCAGCCAGCGCGAGGTGGATGCCTTGGGCGTGCTGCTGAAGGATTCGGGCAGCGCCGCCGAGCGTCTGAATCGAGGCCTCCAGCAATTCGCCGCGCGTGCCTGGGGCAGTCGTCAGCTGGCCTTTGCGCTGATCGCCGAACCGGTCGACCCTGAGGTGGACGAGCAGCGGCTGGTCTACCGCGAAGCCTACGCTGCCCTGTTCATCACCCTGCTGGAGCAGGGTATCGCCACCGGCGAATTCCAGCCCCAGCCGGTGCAGCTCACTGCCGCCTGCCTGGTCGGCGCCATCGCCGAGGCGTTGATCGGTCCGCTCTCGCCACCGGCCCGCGCCGCGCGGGATGCCGGCGAATCCAAGGTTTCCCTGGAGGACGTCAGCGACGCCCTCGTGAACTTCTGCCTGCGCGCCGTCGGTGCGTTCCCTGCTGCTTTGCCAAAACCTGCCAGGCCCACGCCTGTGATGGAGGACCAGCCATGATCCCGCACCAGTACGCCGAAACCCACGAAGTGACCAACCAGGTGCCGCCGCTGGATGGCGCCAACCTCTATCGCGTCGACGTACCGCTGCAGGAGTGGGTGCGTCGCTACGGCGGTGGCTTCGCCGAGCAGAAACTCGACGCCTATGGCGCGCTGGCGGGCGGCCCGCTGATGGCGGCGGGATTCCTGGCCAACGAGAACAAGCCGGTGTTCAAGTCCCATGACCGCTACGGCCATCGCGTCGACCTGATCGAGTTCCACCCGGCCTACCACGAGCTGATGCGCGCCTCCATCGAGGCCGGCATTCCGTCCATGCCCTGGACCGACCCGCGTGCCGGCGCCCAGGTTGCCCGCGCCGGCCTCAGTTACCTGCACAGCCAGGCCGAAGCCGGCACCGGCTGCCCGCTGACCATGACCTTTGCCAGCGTGCCGGCCATCCGCTTGCAGCCGGACATCGCCGAGAAGTGGCTGCCGAAGATCCTCTCCACCGAATACGACCCGCGCAACCTGCCCATCGAGCAGAAGGCCGGCGCCACCATCGGCATGGCCATGACCGAGAAGCAGGGCGGAACCGACGTGCGCGCCAATACTACCCGCGCCTACCCGGTGGGTATTCCCGGCCCGGGGCAGGCCTACGAGTTGGTCGGCCACAAGTGGTTCTGCTCGGCGCCGATGTGCGACGCCTTCCTCACCCTGGCCTACACCGACAAGGGCCTGACCTGCTTCCTGCTGCCGCGCCACCGCCCGGACGGCAGCCGCAACGAGTTCTACATCCAGCGCCTGAAGAACAAGCTGGGCAACTGGTCCAACGCCTCCAGCGAAGTGGAATACCGCGGCGCGCTGGCCTGGATGGTCGGCGAGGAAGGCCGCGGCGTGCCGACCATCATCGAGATGGTCGCCATGACCCGCTTCGACTGCATGATCGGTTCCAGCTCCCTGATGCGCCAGGCGCTGACCCAGGCCGCGCACCACTGCGCCTATCGCCAGGTCGGCGGTCGCGTATTGGCCGAGCAACCGCTGATGCAGAACGTACTGGCCGACCTCGCCCTGGAAAGCGAAGCCGCGCTGGCCCTGACCATGCGCATGGGCCGTGCCCTGGACCACCTGCACGACGAACAGGAAGACAAGTTCGCCCGCCTGGTCACCGCCGTGGGCAAATACTGGATCTGCAAGCGCGCCCCCGCGATGATCAACGAAGCCGCCGAATGCCTGGGGGGTGCCGGCTACGTCGAGGACACCATCCTCCCGCGCCTGTACCGCGAAGCGCCGGTCAACTCCACCTGGGAAGGTTCGGGCAACGTGCAGTGCCTGGACGTGCTGCGCGCCCTGTCCAAGGAGCCCGGCGTGCTCGACGCACTGTTCGCCGAACTCGGCGACGGCCATGGTGACGCGCGCCTGGCCTCGTTCATCGGCAACCTCAAGGCGTCCTTCGCCGATACCCAGGACATCCAGTACCGCGCCCGCCAGCTCACCGAGAACGTCGCCGTCGCCCTGCAGGCCAAGCTGTTGCTGGAAGCGGGCAACTCGGTGGTCTCCGACGCCTTCATCGCCAGCCGCCTGGACGACGGCGGCCGCGTCTATGGCACCCTGCCGCGCGGCGTGGATGTGGAAGCGCTGGTGGCGCGGGCGACGCCGCACCTGGCGTGATGCAACTTTGCCAGCTGCCCGCCACGGGCAGCTGGCCTGGTCCTGTCATTGATCGTCTCTGTTGAATCTGTCATCCCCTTCCGCCACGGAAGCAGGCAAGATGGAGCTGATCGTTCAGACAGGATGCCCACCATGAGTCTTACGACTGGCGACGAGTTCTTCGTCGCGCAGACCGCCGAAGAGGCCGTCGATCAACTGGCCGTGCTTCACGAGCGCGCCACCGGCGCCCTGAACCAGGCGCTCAAGCGGTACCTGAAGGACCGCGAAGTCCCCGACGCGCAACAGCGCGAACAATTCCGCTACCCGCTGCTGCGGGTGACCTACCTGTGCCAGGGCGAAGTGCCATCCACCACCCGCGCCTACGCCAAGGTCCAGGTACCCGGCACTTACGCGGTGACCATCACCCAGCCCAAGGCCTTCCGCAAATACCTGCTCGAGCAGCTGCGCCCGCTGATGGAAGATTTCACCGTGCGCGTGGAAGTCGGTGTCAGCCAGCAGAACATTCCTTACCCCTACGTGGTGGAGAGCGGCGACGAGCTGGGCGGTTCCGGTGTGACCGCCGCCGAGCTGGCGCGGGTGTTCCCCAGCACCGACCTGTCGGCTACTTCCGATGGCGTGGCGGACGGCCTGTACGAATGGGAGAACGCCGACCCGATGCCGCTGGCGCTGTTCGACGCTGCGCGTACCGACTTCTCCCTGCGCCGCATGGTGCATTACACCGGTAGCGACTGGCGCCATGTGCAGCCGTGGATCCTGCTGACCAACTACCACCGTTACGTCGACCAGTTCATCCACCTGGGCCTGGAGCGCCTGCGCGATGACCCGCGCTTCGTGCGCATGGTGTTGCCGGGCAATGTGATCATCGAGCGCGGCACCGATGCCGGCGAGGCCAACGCCATCGTCGCCAGCGTCGAGTGGCATCGCTTCCAGATGCCGGCCTACCACCTGATCGCCGAGGATGGCGACGGCGTGACCCTGGTGAACATCGGCGTCGGCCCGTCCAACGCGAAGAACATCACCGACCACCTGGCCGTGCTGCGCCCGCACTGCTGGCTGATGGTCGGCCACTGCGGCGGCCTGCGGCAGTCGCAGACCATTGGCGACTACGTGCTGGCCCACGCCTACATGCGCCGCGACGGCATTCTTGACCGCGTGCTGCCGCCGCACATCCCGATCCCGGCGCTGGCCGAAGTGCAGCTGGCGCTGCAGGAAGCCGCCGCGTTGGTCACCGGCGAACGCGGCGACCAGCTCAAGCGTCGCCTGCGCACCGGCACCGTGCTCACCTACGACGACCGCAACTGGGAGCTGCACTGGGCCCAGGAACGCCCGCTGATCAACCTGGCGCGGGCGATTGCGGTGGACATGGAAAGCGGCACCATCGCCGCCCAGGGCTACCGCCTGCGGGTACCCTACGGCACGCTGCTGTGCGTCTCGGACAAGCCGCTGCACAGCGAGATCAAGCTGCCCGGCGCGGCCACGGCGTTCTACCAGCGCGCGGTAAGCCAGCACCTGTCCATCGGCATCGCCGCCGTCGACCTGCTGCGCACCCAGCTCAACTCGCTGCACTCGCGCAAGCTGCGCAGCTTCGACGAGCCACCGTTCCGCTGATCTGCGACAGGGCACGGGGCGACCAGCAGGGTGATGGTGGTCGCCTCATTTGCATCAAGGAAGCAGCGTAGGGCGCATAACGCGCCAGCGTTATCCGCCGTGCAGGTTGCGGCGTATAACCTGTTCCAGGTTATGCGCCCTACGGTGCTGAAGAAAGCCGATGGAGAGTGTTGCCGATGACCGATCCTCGCAAGACCCCGGCGGGCCGCGCGCTCGCCCTGCTGGACCTGACCTCCCTGAATGATCGCGACGACCTGCAAAGCACTGTCGAACTCTGTCGCCGTGCGCTGACGCCCTACGGCGATGTGGCGGCGGTGTGCGTCTGGCCGAAGCTGGTGCACGTCGCCCGGCGCACACTCAATACCCTGGGCGGGCGCTCGGTGAAGGTCGCCAGCGTATGCAACTTCCCCGCGGGCAACGCCCCGCTGGCGGACGTGGTGGAGGAGGTGCGCAAGACCCTTGCCGAAGGCGCGGACGAGATCGACCTGGTCTACCCGTGGCGCAAGCTCAAGGCCGGCGAGCCAACCGGCGCGGTGGAGCTGATTCGTACCTGCAAGACGCTGTGTGGGCCGTACCACCGGCTCAAGGTGATCCTGGAAACCGGCGAGCTGGCCGATCCCGAATTGATCCGCGCGGCCTGCCGGGAAGCCATCGCCGGCGGCGCCGACTTCCTCAAGACCAGCACCGGAAAGGCGGCGGTGAATGCCACGCCCGAGGCGGTGCGGGTAATACTCGAAACCATCGAGGAGGAGGGCGGCAAGGTGGGGCTCAAGGTATCTGGCGGGCTGCGCACGCTGGCCGATGCGCAGGGCTACCGGACGCTGGTGGAGGAGCGTTTCGGCGCTGGCTGGATCACCCCGGAGCATCTGCGCTTCGGCGCATCGTCGTTGCTTGACGATCTGCTGCGCGAGTTGGGCGCCGAAGCCAAGCCCATCTCCACGCGCAGTTACTGAACCGCCCGCGTTGACGCAGCCCGGGGCGGGCCTAGAATGCTCGCCTCCCGCGCCACGGGGAACCGTGGCGCGCCCCTCCGGTCGGACCTTTGCCGACCTTTTCCGCTGGTGATTGCATGCCCTTCCGCGCCCCCTCGCACCTGACCAATCCCTTGCGCCGCTTCGCCCGCCGCCTGGTGGAAAACGGCACGCCCGAAGTCGCCGCGCCGCTCCCTCTGCCCGACAGTATCGCCGGCGAACCCTGGTTCTCCGTGGGCAAGGCGGTGGAAGGCCTGGGCGGCGAGCGGGTGGATGGCTGGTGTCTGGAGGAGTGGCCGGGCCTGGCCCTGCGTGCCCGCTTCAGCGCCTGCTGGCGCGATGGTCAGGGTCGCCTGTGGAATGTGCTGCCGGGCGGCGAAGCCATCGCCTTCCTGCACGACCCGAAGCGCCGCTACGAGGGCGTGCCCCTTGCCGAGCAACTGCACGCGCTGGAGCGTGACGAGCTGCTGGACGACTACCTCTGGCTCAGCCGTGAGTTGGGCAAACCGCAGATGGATGACGAGCGCCGGGAAGTCCGCGAGTCCATGCGCCAACGGCTGGAGAGCTGGCTGGAGCTGGGCGGCCGCGGCGACAAACCGTGCCCGTGCAACAGCGGCAAGCGCTATCGCAACTGCTGCAGCAAGCGCGTTCGCGAGAACTGAGACTGCTCTTCGTGGAAGCGAGCCTGCTCGCGAACCGGGTGTTGCCGGTGGATCGGTGTTGGCCTGATGCCAATCGCAGACGGAGCCCACTCCTACCCAGAGACAACCGCCGTGTGCTTTCGTGGGGTTTTACGCCCGGCTTTCTGTAGGAGCGAGCTTGCTCGCGAACCGCCCAGCGCTGCCGCCACCGGAAAGCACGTTCGCGAGCACATACGCTCTTAGAGGGAAGCATCCGGCATCGGTGGCACGAGCCACTGCTCGCCCGGCTTTGGCGCCCGGAAACGCTCCGCAGCCACGCCGCGCTGCTCCAGGGACTTAGCCAGGTCGCTGAGCGGCGTGAATTGGCCCTCATCGCTCAGGCGGAAGGTGCCGAAGTGGATCGCCATGCTGCATTGCGAGTCGAGATGCTGGTGCGCCTGTACGGCGTCGTCCGGGTTCATGTGGTGGTGGCGCATGAACCAGCGCGGCTCATAGGCGCCGATGGGCAGGGCGGCAAAGCGCATCGGACCGAAGCGCTCATGCATCAGCCGAAATTCCTCGCCCAGCCCGGTATCGCCGGGGAATAGCAGCGGGCCGTCCGGCGACTCCAGTACGAAGCCCATCCACAGCGTGCGGTTGGTGTCGCGCCGCGAGCGCGCCGACCAGTGTTGCGCCGGCACGCCGGTGAGCAGCATGCCCTCGGGCATTGGCAGGCTCTGCCACCAGTCCAGCTCGACGATGTCAGTGAAGCCGCAGGCGCGGATCAACTCGCCGTTGCCCAGGCCGGTCACCACTTTCGCCGACGGGAAGCGCCGGGCCAGCTCGCGCAGGCTGTGGATATCCAGGTGGTCGTAGTGGTTGTGGCTGACCAGGATCAGGTTGATCGGCGGCGATTCGTCCAGCGCCAGGCCCGGCGGGTGCACGCGCTTGGGGCCGACGAAGCTGAACGGGCTGGTGCGCTCGCACCAGAGCGGGTCGGTGAGGATGTTCAGGCCGCGGTGCTGGATCAGCAGGGTGGCGTGGTTGATGTAGGTGACGCGCAGTTCGTCGCCTTCGACGCGGGCCGGCGTTTGCGGGCGGGCGTTGGGGCCGGGCTGGGCGATCCACTCCTGCTGGCGGCCGCGTTCGCGTTGCCATTTGAGGAAGGCGCGCAGGCCGTTGTGCGGTTGGCGGTCGAGATTATGAAAGCGGGTGCCGTCGAAATGCGCCGTCTGCGGGCCGCGATAGCGGGCGCCGAGGCGGCCGCTGAGGTTCTTCAAGGTAATCAGCCAGGTGGGGTGGCTCATGGGCATGCTCGTGCGTGCTCTTGCGATGAGTACTCGGCACAACCTAGCATGCCGGGCATTCGCCGTACCCCCAACCTCGGTTACCAGTCTTTTCGCCATGCCCCGTCCTCCGCGCCCCGCCAATCGCCGTCCTGCAGCCCGTCCCGCACCCCGTCGTGTGGCCAAGGCGCCGCCGGCGCAACCCAGGCTGATCCTGCTGAATAAGCCGTTCGACGTGCTGACGCAGTTCAACGACAGCGACGGCCGCGCAACGCTGAAGGATTTTGTCGATATGCCGGGCGTCTATCCGGCCGGGCGGCTGGACCGCGACAGCGAAGGTCTGTTGCTGCTGACCAACGACGGCCGCCTGCAGGCGCGCATTGCCGATCCCAGGCACAAGCTGCCGAAGACGTATTGGGTGCAGGTGGAAGGTGAGCCGAGCGACGAACAGCTCGATCAACTGCGCAAGGGCGTGCAGCTTAACGATGGCCCGACATTGCCGGCCGAGGCTCGACGGCTGGAAGAACCGCAGTTGTGGGAGCGCAATCCGCCGGTGCGTTTCCGCAAGTCGGTGCCCACGGCCTGGTTGGAGCTGGTGATCCGCGAGGGTCGCAACCGCCAGGTTCGGCGGATGACGGCGGCAGTCGGCCTGCCCACGCTGCGCCTGGTGCGCGTGCGCATCGGGCCGTGGCAGCTGGATGGGCTGCAGCCGGGAGAGTGGCGGGAAGTCAGCCCCGAACTCTGACAGTCCGAGGCGAGGTGGGCGTCAGAAGCCGCCTTCGAGTCCGGCGACGACCACCGACTTGATCAGGAAGCCGAGTACGCCCAGGCCCAGTGCGAAGAACAGCACCATGGTGCCCATGCGGCCGGCCTTGGACTTCTTGGCGAGGTCCCAGACGATGAAGGCCATGAACAGGATCAGGCCGGTCACCAGGCCATACATCATCCAGTCTTCGAAACTTTCGTTCATTGCTGCTCCTGCCCGGTACGGATGTGTCTCGTGGGGCGCCGGGACTGAGGGTGGTGGTGGAGAAGGCGCGCATTATACGCATGCGGCGCTTGGTCGTTCAGAGCCGTTCATAAATTGAACAGTTCCTCCTGCGCGACGGACGCAATGCCGCGAAAGATCGCGCCGCGGCCCGGCTGGCGGGGAAATCTCCGGTATCGATTTGGTTCGGCGAGAGGCGGGGTGCGCTGCTGTGTCGCAGGGGCGCAAGTTGTCGGAGCGAGCTTGCTCGCGAACCGCACGGCACTGGCGTGCCAGGCAGGCCACGTTCGCGAGCAAGCTCGCTACAGAAAGCGGGTCAGACGCGCAGGTGATCCAGCGGCAGCTCGGTGCTGGCCAGTACGTTGCGCAGCACGAAGCTCGACCGCACGCTGGTCACGCCTTCGATGCGCGTGACGGTGCCGAGCAGGAAGTGCTGGTAGTGCTCCATGTCCGGCACCATCACCTTGAGCTGGTAGTCTGCGTCCATCCCGGTCACCAGGCTGCATTCCAGTACTTCGGGGCACTTGCCGATGATCTGCTGGAAGTGCTCGAAGCGCTCCGGGGTATGCCGGTCCATGCCGATCAGCACGAAGGCGGTGAGGCTCAGGCCGAGCTTCTTGCTGTCCAGCAGGGCGACCTGGCGGACGATGTAGCCATCGTCTTCGAGCTGCTTGACCCGCCGCGAGCAGGGGGAGGGTGACAGGCCGATGCGTTCAGCCAGCTCCTGATTGGAGATGCGCGCGTCGCGTTGCAGTTCGGCAAGAATTCGCAGGTCGTAGCGGTCCAGCTTGTCCATGAAAGCCTCGGATTTTAATTGAATTGCGCTTTTGGCGTAATTTTTAGCTGTTTGTTGCTCAGGTGGTGCCTGTGTGAGCAATCTTAGCAATCATTTATCCGCTCTGTCGCTGTACTATTTCTTCCAGATTCACAGCCCGGACATCACGTCCCCCTGCGATCCGCCCAATCAGGCGCTTCGCGGCCCGCCGACCCCACAGGATCGCGCCGGCCACCGGGCTACGCACTGCCCAGAAGGCGGAGCGAGGTGAGCCGGCGCCAACAGCGACGAGCAGGACGAGATTCCACAAAGGGAGGCTGACGAGCCTCCCTTTTTTCTTGCCCGCGATTTGCCCGCCATCTTTACCCTGACTTTACCCAACGCCTTGCAATGCGGGCTTTGCGCCGTGGTCTATGGCAATGTCGCATCACTGTTTTCGGCCTGGGCCGAAGTGAGGAATTCATGAAGTCGGGCATCTGGCAGTGCGCCTCGTTTGCTGTGCTCTCGTTGCTGCTGGCGCTTCAGTCCGCCAATGCCGCCGGCCCGGACGGGCCGGGTGGGCAAGGGCAGCCGCCCGGTCAGGGTGGCGGCCAGGGCCGGCCATCAGGCGGTCCCGGTAATACCGGCCATTCCGGTGGCGGACAGTCTGGCTCCCACGACGGCCAGGGGCATTCGGGCGGCGGCTTCCAGGGGCGTCCCACTGGCGGTGGCAACGGTGGCCAATGGCAGGGCCGCCCACCGGGCGGCAACAACAATGGCCAGTGGCAAGGACACCCCTCGGGCAACGCCGGCAATAACGGCGGCCAATGGCAGGACCGCCCACCGGGCGGCAACAACAATGGCCAGTGGCAAGGACACCCATCGAGCAACGCCGGCAATAACGGCGGCCAATGGCAGGGTCGTCCACCGGGTGGCAACAACCATGGCCAGTGGCAAGGACATCCCTCGGGCAATGCCGGCAACAACGGCGGCCAATGGCAGGGGCGTCCATCGGGTGGCAACAACAATGGCCAGTGGCAAGGGCATCCCCCAGGCAACACCGGCAACAATGGCGGCCAGTGGCAAGGTCGGCCGCCGGGATACGGCAGCAGCCAATGGCAGGGTCAGGGCCGTCCACCCTCGGGGAATGGGCATGACGTGCGTCCGCCGGCAGGTGGCTGGCAGGGTCGACCGCCGCCTTCCCACGGCAACTGGGGGCCGCATCCGTCGAACTGGCGCCCTGGCTACGTGGTCAACGCCATGCCGCCGGGGTACTACCGCGTGCCTTATCGCGGTGGCAGTTACTACTTCAACGACGGCTACTGGTATCGCCCCTATGGCTCGCGCTACGTAGTGGTGACGCCGCCCTACGGCGTGCGCGTGCGCTACCTGCCGTCCTATGCCGAGCAGGTGTGGATCGGCAGCATCGGCTATTTCCTGGCCGCCGGTACCTATTACCTCTGGCAGGCGAACTCACAGGAATATGAAGTCGTGGCGCCGCCGCAGGAGGCGCAACCCGTGGCCGTGGCGCAGTCGGGCTACGACCTGGTTGCCTACCCCCTGTACAACCAGGGGCCGGACCAGCAGGCCCGCGACCGCTATGAGTGTCATCGCTGGGCGGCCGACCAGAGCGGTTTCGATCCGGCGCTGGCGAGCTACGCGCCACCGGCCTACGTCGCCGACAACTACCGCCGTGCACTCGGCGCCTGCCTGAGCGGGCGCGGCTACAGCGTCAACTGATCGTCTCTTTGCCCACCACTTCCTGCGGGTCGGCGTGCACCAGCACCTCGGCCCGCGGGAATTCCTTGTGGATCGCCAGCACTGCCTCGTCGCACAGGTGATGCGCCTTGGACAGCGACAGCTCGCCCGGCAACTCCAGGTGCAACTGGACAAACCAGTGCGTGCCGGAAATCCGCGTGCGCAGGTCGTGGGCGCCGAGCACGCCGGGCACCTCGCGTACCAGTTCGAGCATGCGCGTGCTGACGTCCGGGGGCAGTTCCTCATCCATCAGCACGGCGACGGATTCGCGGGCGATCTGGAATGAACTCCAGAGGATGTAGAAGGCGATGCCCAGGCCGAAGATGGCGTCCATCTGCTGCCAGCCGAAGTTCGCCAGCACCAGGGCGACCAGGATGCTGCTGTTGAGCAACAGGTCCGAGCGGTAGTGCAGGGAGTCGGCGCGGATGGCGTTGGAGCCAGTGATCCTCACCACATAGCCCTGCACCATCAGCAGGCCGGCGGTGAGCGCCAGCGACAGGATCATCACCGCGATGCCCCAGCCCGCGGCTTCCACTGGTTCGGGGTGTTGCAGCCGATCAATGGCCTGGGCGCCGACCAGCACGGCGCTGACCGCGATGAACAGCGCCTGCGCCAGCCCGGACAGCGATTCCGCCTTGCCGTGGCCGTAGCGGTGGTCGTCGTCCGCGGGGCGGATGGCGTAGTGCACCGCCAGCAGGTTGAGGAAGGAGGCGGCGCCGTCGAGCAGCGAATCGGTAAGACCGGCCAGCAGGCTGACCGAGCCGCTGAGCCACCAGGCGATGGCCTTGGCGACGATCAGGGTGGTGGCGACGCCGAGCGACGCAAAGGTCGCCAGCCGCATGAGGTGGGCGTGGCTGGCGTGCTTGAGCATCAGGTGTCCAGGCGGTTGGGCAGGAAGTAGATGTAGTCCAGCAGCGGCGCCTTGTGGCCCAGCGCGGTGATCGCTGCGCTCATCTGCCCGCGGTGGTGGGTGCCGTGGTTGACCAGGTGCTGGATGATGTTCGCCAGGCTCTGGCGGTGTTCCTGCCCGGCCATGTTGCGGTAATCCAGCTGGGTACCGAGGGTGGCGTCGCTCTGTTTGCTCAGCCACAGGCGCCAGGCGCCGACACCGTCATTGAGAAAGTCGGCGAGGCCGGCGCGATCCGGCGCGGCCTCGGCGTCCAAGCGTTCGAATTGCCAGGGCTCGCGCTGCACACGGGCGAACCAGATGCGATCGACCACCGCGAGGTGGTTGAGGGTGCCGTGCAGGCTGTCGAAGAACAGCCCGCGCGGCGCGCGGTAGGCCTCTTCATCCAGGGGCGCGACGGCCTCCAGGATGCGTTCGTAGGCCCACTGGTGGTACGCCAGGAGTTGCTGAAGGTGTGAAGCGAGAGCGCCGTGCATATCAGGCCTCCGGGCGCAGGCCCAGGCTGGCGAGTTGTTGGAGGCTGCCGCTGCGCTGGATCAGACGCGGGTCGTCCAGGGGCAGGCTGCGGCCGGTTTCACGCTCGAGGATTGCCTTGAGTTTAGCCTTGTCCACGGTACCGTCTTCACCCACGGCATCCTTGAGCTTTTCTGGCGCGACGGAGTACTTCGCATCGGGCAGGTAGATCGCGCCGGTGGCGAAGTCTACGCCGAAGGCGATCAGTCCCGGGATGATGTAGAACAACAGGCCGATGGCGTCGAAGGCGACGATGGCCGGGTCGATGCGGCCGTCGATCTGGCCGCGGCGGTCGGGATAGAACAGGGTGCCGCAGGCGGTCAGCTGGCTGAACAGGGCGGCGCTCAGAACGGCGCAGGACACACGGGTGGCAAGACGCATGGAAGACCTCCAGGAGGATGATGCAGACAACTATATCAACGAGCTCGCTGTCGCTGCTGGCAGATTCGCACTATGCGGCGTTCTCGTTGCTTCTATGACTGCCGAGTTGGCATCGCGGTTCGCCCGCTATAATCGCCGCCCCCCGCGAAAACCGGGTTACTGCCCCATGAAATTCCAGGAGCCGGCATGATCGCCCTACCCATCGACAGCGTCCTTCCCGACTTGCGCCAGGCCCTGGCTGCGCGCCACGAGGTGGTGCTGGAAGCGCCGCCCGGCGCCGGCAAGACCACGCGCGTGCCGCTGGCGCTGCTGGGCGAGGCGTGGCTGGCCGGGCAGTCGATCCTGATGCTGGAACCACGCCGCCTGGCTGCCCGCGCTGCTGCCGAGCGGCTGGCCAGTGAGCTGGGCGAGAAAGTCGGCGAGACCGTCGGTTACCGCATCCGCCTGGACAGCAGGGTTGGCCCGAAGACGCGCATCGAGGTGGTTACCGAAGGCATCCTGGCGCGGCGCCTCCAGGATGACCCGGCGCTGGAAGGCGTGGGCCTGGTGATCTTCGATGAATTCCATGAACGCAGCCTTGATGCGGACCTGGCCCTGGCGCTGACCCTCAACGGCCGTGCGCTGCTGCGCGACGAGCCGCCGCTGAAGGTGCTGGTGATGTCCGCGACCCTGGAGGGCGAGCGCTTGTCCGCGTTGCTGGACGACGCCCCGGTGGTACGCAGCGAGGGCCGCATGTTCCCGGTGGACATCCGTTGGGGGCGCCCCTGGCAGGCCGGCGAATTCATCGAGCCGCGCGTGGTGCAGACCGTGCAGCAGGCGCTGGCGGATGAACCCGGCAGCCTGCTGGTGTTCCTGCCCGGCCAGGCGGAGATTCGCCGCGTCGCCGAACAATTGGGCGATGCACTGGCCGGTCGCCCCGAAGTACTCATCTGCCCGCTGCATGGCGAACTTGATCTGGACGCCCAGCGCGCCGCCATCGAGCCCGCACCGGCGGGCAAGCGCAAGGTGGTGCTGGCCACGAATATCGCCGAAACCAGCCTGACCATCGACGGCGTGCGCGTCGTCGTAGATGCCGGGCTGGCGCGGGTGCCGCGCTTCGATCCGGGCAGCGGCATGACCCGCCTGGACACCCAGCGCATTTCCCGCGCCTCCGCCACCCAGCGCGCCGGCCGTGCCGGACGGCTGGAGCCGGGCGCCTGTTATCGCCTGTGGTCCGAGGCGCAGCACGATCAACTGCCGGCCTATGGCGCGGCGGAAATTCTCCAGGCCGACCTCGCCGGCCTCGCGCTGCAACTGGCGCGCTGGGGCGTGGCCCCGCAGGAACTGGCCTGGCTCGACCTGCCGCCCGCCGCCGCTTATGCACAGGCCCAGGACCTGCTGGAGCGTCTCGGCGCGCTGGCCTCCCGCGCCGGCGGCGGCAGCCTCACGCCCCACGGCCAGGCCATGGCCGAGGTGCCGGCGCACCCGCGAATCGCCCACCTGCTGCTGCGCGGCCACGCGTTGGGGCTGGGACAATTGGCCTGTGATCTGGCCGCCCTGCTGGGCGAGCGCGACATCCTGCGCGGCAACGACGCCGACCTGCATCACCGCATCGCCCTGCTGGCCGGCGAGCAGAATGGCCCGCGCGCCAGCCGCGGCGCGGTGCAGCGCGTTCGCCAGCTGGCGCGGCAGTTCAAGGGCTACCTGCGGGGTCCTGCCCGTGAACCGGTTGCCGACCCCGAACATCCGCGTTGGCTCGGCGGCCTGCTGGCCTTCGCCTACCCGGACCGTATCGCCCGTCAGCGCCGCGCCGGTGGCGGCGAATACCGCCTGGCCAACGGTCGCGCCGCGCTGTTCGGCGAGCCGGATGCGCTGATGAAGGAAGCCTGGCTGGTGATCGCCGACCTCGGCAGCCGCCAGGGCCAGCGCGAGGAGCGCATCTACCTGGCGGCGGCGCTGGAGCCGGCGCTGTTCGAGTCGATTCTCGCCGAGCAGGTCAGCGTCCACGATGAACTGGAGTGGGATGAACGCGAAGGCGTATTGCGCGCCGAGCGACAGCGCAAGGTCGGCGAGCTGGTCTTGTCCACCGAGGCGCTGCCCAATCTGGACGCCGAAGCTCGCAGCCGCGCACTGCTTGGGCTGGTGCGCCGCAAGGGCCTGGAGCTGCTGCCGTGGACGCCGGAGCTGCGCCAGTGGCAGGCACGCATCGCGCTGTTGCGGCGGCTGGACTTGGAGGGCAAGGGCGAGAGCGAGTGGCCGGATGTCAGCGACGCCGCCTTGCTGGGCTCGCTGGAGAACTGGCTGCTGCCGTACCTGGGCAAGGTTTCGCGGCTCTCGCATTTCGGCAACCTGGAGTTGAGCGGGATTCTCCATGCGCAGCTGCCCTGGCCATTGCCGCAACGCCTGGACGAACTGGCGCCGCGCACGTTGCAGGTGCCGTCCGGCTCGAACATCCGCCTGGACTACAGCGAATTCCCGCCGGTGCTTGCCGTGCGCCTGCAGGAGCTGTTCGGCCTCGCCGATACGCCGCGCATCGCCCAGGGCCGGGTGGCGGTCAAGTTGCACCTGCTCTCTCCGGCGCAGCGGCCAGTACAGGTGACCCAGGACCTGGCCAACTTCTGGCGCAGTACCTATGCCGAAGTGAAGAAGGACCTCAAGGGGCGCTATCCCAAGCACTATTGGCCGGATGACCCGCTGATCACCGAACCGACGGCGCGGGCGAAGCCGCGCAAAAGCTGATGGCGCCGCCGCGCATTGGGTAGGAGCGAGCTTGCTCGCGAACCCAATCCGCTACTGAGCCTTGTTCGCGAGCAAGCTCGCTCCTACAGGTAGTCCGTGATGTTGGGGAGCGGCGGGGAATCAATCGCGGACGAAGTCCGCTCCTGCGTGCTGCCCGCCTTCCGGGCTCAGGGCAATTTCATCTCGTAACCTGCCGCCTGCAATTCGTCGTAGGCGTGGTCCAGCTGTGCGCGCAGCCCTTCGGCGTCGGGCGCGTGGCGCGAGACGATCAGCTTGGTCGGCACGCTGTACAGGTTGTCGAAGGCCAATGGCGCCATGTTGAGCTCCCGGCGCGCCTGCTCTACCGGCGTCTGGTAGTCGATCAGGTAGTCGCCGCGACCGCGTTCGAGCATCTGCAGCGCTGCGGTGTGGGTGCTGGTGCGGTGCAGCTCCAGCTTCAGCGCCGGGTCGGCGAGCAGGTCGGTGATCGGTCGCCAGTAGCTGTAGCCGCTGATGAGGATGACCCGGCTGCCGGTCAGGCCGCCGGGCACTTCGGGCGAGGGCCGCGGGGGCATGCGGTAGAGGTTCAGCTCGACGTGGCCCAGCACGCGCTCGCACTCCAGCGTGCTGCCCGCCAGTTCCTGCTTGCCGGGTGCGCCGGCCCAGAGCTGCACGCTGCCGTCCTGCAGGCCCAGGTACAGGCGGGCGCTGGGCAGTGGGCGGAAGTCGGCGCGGTAGCCGGCCTTGAGCAGGATGCGCCGGACCATCTCGGCACCGCTGCCGCGGGTGCTGCCATCCGGGGCGGTATAGGTGTAGGGCGGGAATTCGTAGTAGCCCACCGTCAGCGCCGGCAGTGGATGCGGCAGGCGGTCGGCCAGCGTGGGCCGGTCGACGGCCAGGGCGTTGAGGCAGAGGAGGGCGAGGATCAGCCCGGCGAGACGGCGCAAATGCATGGATGGCCTGGGTGCTCGTTATCGTTTTTGTTCGAAGCGGGCCGAGCATGCGACCGCCGCCTCGCACTTGTCCAGCGTCCACCGGCGGCGTTGTGCCGAAGCGCTCAGTGGGGCAGCAGGAAACGTGCGGAAAGCGGCAGGTGATTGGAGATGCGCAGGGTATCGTGGGCGCGTACGCCGGCCTCCAGACGGTTCAGGCTGGGGCTGTGGAACAGGTAGTCGAGGGTGCGGTCGGGTTTGTGCACGCGCGGATCGTTGGGGAAATGCGTGTACCAGTTCTCCTGGTCGGCGCCACTGGACTCTTCTACCGCCGGGATCACCGGGAAGCGCGCTGCCAGCAGGTTCAGTTCACTGTTGGCGCGGTAGGGCGCGCGCAGCACTTCCGGCAGGTAGGGATACTGGCCCAGCGGCAGCAGGCCGAGGTCGCCACCCAGCAGCCAGGGGCGGCCCGCAGCCTGCAGGGAGTCCAGCTGGGCCTCGATGGCTTGCACCTGGCGCTGCGGGGTGTCGTCGCCGTTGGGGCGTTCCAGGCGTGTGTTGATCACGCTGAGCTGGCCACCGCCGCGGACCGGCAGGGCGCTCTGCAACATCGCCGGTTGCGGGGCGAACAGGTGCAGCAGCGGGATGGCTGAACGCTGTGGCAGGGCGATGCGCTCGCTGCTGGCGATCTGGAAGCGGCTGAAGGTCACCAGCTTGCGTCCGGCGCTACCGAACACATGGGGATTGGGATCGAAGCGGGCCTTCCAGTCGAAGGCGGCGCTGGAGCAGGGGTAGAGGTCGGCCAGGCGGTCGCCGATCAGCGCCTGCTGGTCCTGCTTGCCGGTGGCGGCGGCGCCGTCATCCACTTCCTGCAGCAGGACGATGTCCGGAGCCTCGTCGCGGATCACCCGGACCACCTCGTCGAGGCTGTAGGCGATGTCTTCGGGGCTGGGGCTGTCGTCCGGGCCGGTGGTGTCGGGCAGGTCGTCCCAGAAGATGTAGCGCTTGCCGGCCAGGTACTGGACGTTCCAGGTCATTACCTTCAGCGCCTGGCCCGGCTGCAGTTGCGGCGCGGGCGTGCGGCACTGTGCAGTGACGCTTTCGCGCTCGGCGGGGTGCCAGGCCAGCAGCCAGGCGGCAGCGGTGAGGGCGAGCAGCAGGACGATGAACAGCAGGAACAGGGCGCGACGGCGAAGCGAGAGGCTCATGGGTGACCAGGGGCTATGCTTGTTGGGACCAGAGGATAGTGGCTGTGACTTCGTATTTCATCTCTGTGTTTAGTGTGGGAATTATCCTGAAACCTTGTGAGACGTAGTTCGCAAGATGCTGTTTCGCACCCTGCGCGCTCCGGGAGGCTGCCATGTCGAGCAAGCTCTTCTCCCATCCCGTCTACCGACGCAAGGTGGTGCTGGTCAGCGGCGGCTGTTCCGGCATCGGCCGCGCCCTGGTGCTGCGCTTCGCCCGGGCCGGGGCCCATCCGGTGATCCTCGACCTCGACCAGGCGGCGCTGGACAGCCTGGTGCAGCACCTGCGCGAACACCTGAATGTCGAGGCCCTCGGCCTGCGCTGCGACATCGCCGACGCCGAGGCGGTGCAGCGTTCGGTGGCACTGGCGGTCGAGCGCTTCGGCGGCATCGACGTGCTGGTGAACAACGCCGGCATCACCCATCGCAGCCTGTTCATCGAGACCGAACTGGCAGTCTTCCGCCGGGTGATGGCGGTGAATTTCTACGGTGCGTTGCACTGCACCCAGGCGGCCTTGCCCAGCCTGCTGGCGCGGCATGGTCAGATCGTCGTGCTCAGTTCGTTGACCGGCTTCGCACCGCTGCTCTACCGCAGCGCCTACAACGCCAGCAAGCATGCGCTGCACGGCCTGTTCGACACGTTGCGCATGGAGCTGGACGGTACCGGTGTGGCAATCACCCTGGCATGCCCCGGCTTCACTGCCACCGACCTGCGCAAGAACGCGCTGGTGGGCGACGGCTCGGTGATCCGCCAGCCGGCGCTGGTGCTGGGCGCGGAGGTCGCCTCGCCGCGCGACGTGGCCGAGGCGATCTACCAGGGCGCCTTGCGCCGCCGGCGGTTGCTGGTGCTGTCCAACGTCAACTGGCGGGCGAGGCTGCTGGCGCGCTTCTTCCCGCGGCTGTTCGAGAAATTGCTGGTACCGAAGATGTCGGGGCTCAGGCCGGGGCACTAGCTTTTCGTAGGAGCGAGCTTGCTCGCGAACGGATTCATCGGCGACGCCGGAGCGGGGCGGGTTCGCGAGCAAGCTCGCTCCTACAGGTTCTTTGCCGGCCCGAAGCGCGGTGCCTGAGCGATGGGTGGGAGCGGACTTCGTCCGCGATCGATCTCACTTCGCGCCGAGGCCAATCGGGGACGGAGTCCGCTCCTGCACTCAATGCGAGTGCGTGTCGAAACCACCGCCCGCCAGCGCCATGTCCCAGAACGACGCCTCGATCTTGTGCCCGTCCAGGTCGCGGATGAAGCAGCCGTAGTACGGATCTCCATACAGCGGGCGCGGGCCGGGGGCGCCTTCGTCGGTGGCGCCGGCAGCTATCGCAGCGCGATAGAACGCGTCCACTTCCTCGCGGGAGTTGGCCATGAAGCCGAAGTGCGTACCGTTGCCGACGCTGGCCGGGCGCCCGTCGATCGGCGTCTGCAGCCAGAATTCCGGGAAGGCGCGGCCGTAGGCCACGGCGCCGGGGTGCTCCATGATCTGTTGGCAGCCCAGGGTCGGCAGCACGGCGTCGTAAAACGCCTTGGCGCGCGGGTAGTCGTTGGTGCCGATGGAAATGTGCGAAAGGCAGCTGGGCGGGAAGTCGCTCACGGCGAGTCTCCATACTCGGGGAAAGGAGACTCCAGCGTAGAACCCCGGCCCGCGATGTGCCGGGGTATTTGTTGCGACTTGCTGCCCCTCAGGCGGCTTCGCGGCCAAGCAGGATGAAGATGCGGTAGGCGGCCACCGTCAGCAGCAACTGGAAGAACCCGCTCAGCGAATGCAGCGCGACGCTGAGTACCGGCGCGTCCTGGCCGGCCTCGGTGATCCAGCCTTCGGCGATCCACACTGGCGCGAGGATGGCCAGCGAGGTGATCAGCAGCAGGAAGAAATGCCCGGTGGTCAGGCTGAAGCTCTCGCGCATCGCGTCGATGGGCGCGCGGCCGCGCTGCACCAGGAGGAATTCGGCGAAGGCCAACTTGATCATCACGAAGATGCCCGGCAGCACCATCAGGTACAGGCCGATCACGATCAGCAGCGAGGTGATCGCCGAGAGCAAGGCGAAGGCCGGCCACAGCCGCAACGCTGCGCTCCACAGTTCGCGCACGCTGCGCTGTACACCTTCGCCCGCGTCGATCATGTAGAGGATCAGGCTGGCGGTATAGATCGGGTAGAACACCAGGCCCGCGGCCATGCCCCAGGGCGCGAAGTTCTGCGAGCCGGCGGCGACGTTGATCTGCTGCTGCACCAGCGTCTCGATGACGATCCACGGCAGGCACAGCGGCACCAGGGTGCCCAGATGACGGGAGAAGAAGAACCAGGTGTCGCGGAGGATGGAAAGGGGATTCATCAGTAACCCGATACTGTCCGAGGGCTTCGACTCTAACTTAAGCAAACCCTCAGATAGAAGGCGCAAGAATTCTGTGACCGGAACTTGTTTTTTTCCGACCCGATCCAATGTTTCGCTACAGCGATCCGTTTTGATTCACCCGCTCACTCGAGGCCTGCCATGAATTCCGAAGAGCAATCCCTGATCGATGGTCTGTTCACCCGCCTGCGTGACGCCGAGTCGCAGACCGCGCCCCGCGACGCCGACGCCGAGGCACAGATCAACAGGCACCTGGTGCAGCAGCCGGCCGCGCCGTACTACATGGCCCAGGCGATGCTGATCCAGGAAGCGGCGATCAAGCGCCTGGACCAGCGCGTCAAGGAACTTGAAGCGCAGCAGGCCAGGGCTCAGGAGCAGCGCCCGAGCAGCGGCGGCTTCCTTGCCGGGCTGTTCGGTGGCGGCCAGAGCCAGGAGCAGCGCGCGGCGCAACCGCAGCAGCGCCCGGACGGCTGGGGCCAGACGCGTTTCTCGCAGCCCGGCGGCAATGCGGCTTACGCCAATAATCCTGCGGCCGGCAATCCCAACGACTTCCGCCCCGCACAGCCGGCGCAAGCCGCACCCCAGGGCGGTGGCTTCATGCGCGGTGCGCTGCAGACCGCCGCGGGCGTGGCCGGCGGGGTGATGGTGGCGGACCTGCTGACCAGCATGTTCCACCACAACCAGCCGCAAGAAATCGTCGAAGTGATCCAGGAACAGCCGGTGCAACCGGAACCTTCGAGCTTCGACGACTCGCGGACGGATGACTCCTTTGGCGGCGGTGACCGCTACGCAGACAGCAACTTCAGTGACGCCAACTACGACGACGGTGGCAGCTTCGGCGACGACTCCGGCTTCTTCGGCGGCGACGACGGCGACATGTTCAGCTGAGCCGCCCGCCCGCCGGGACTGGCGGGGGCGCGCCGCTGTGCCGATAATGCGCCCCCGCTGTTCGAGTCCCGGAGTCACCGTTGAAGACCATCGCCCTGTTCGCCGACGTGCAGAACCTCTACTACACCGTGCGTCAGGCCTACGGCTGCCACTTCAACTACGCCGCCCTGTGGGCCGAGCTGAGCGCCCAGGGCAACATCGTCCAGGCCTACGCCTATGCCATCGACCGGGGTGATGCGAAGCAGCAGCAGTTCCAGCAGATCCTGCGCAAGCTCGGCTTCACCGTGAAGCTCAAGCCCTACATCCAGCGCGCCGACGGCTCGGCCAAGGGCGACTGGGACGTGGGCATCACCATCGACATCCTCGACGCCGCGCCGAATGTGGACGAAGTCGTGCTGGCTTCCGGCGACGGTGACTTCGACCTGCTGCTCGACCGCGTCCGCGCCGGCGGCACCGATGCCACCGCCTACGGCGTGCCGGGCCTCACCGCCCAGGCGCTGATCCGTGCAGCGAGCCGCTACGTGCCCATCGAAGGCGCGCTGCTGCTGCGTTCCTGAGCCTTGCGGCTACAATGCCGCCCATTCCGAATTCGTATTGCGAGCGCTCCATGACCTTCGCCAACCTCGGCCTGATCGATCCCCTCCTGCGCGCCCTAGACGGGCTCGGCTACCAGAACCCGACGGCGGTGCAGGCCCAGGCCATTCCGGCCGTGCTCAAGGGCCGCGACCTGCTTGCCGCCGCGCAGACCGGTACCGGCAAGACCGCCGGTTTCGCCTTGCCGCTGTTGCAGACGCTGCTGCAGGAAGGCCCGCAGGTGGCGGCCAACTCCATCCGCGCGCTGGTGCTGGTGCCGACCCGTGAACTGGCCGAGCAGGTCCACGAGAGCTTCCGCGCCTACGGCCAGCACGTGCCGCTGCGCACCGCCGTGGCCTACGGCGGGGTCAGCATCAATCCGCAGATGATGAAGCTGCGCAAGGGCGTCGACGTGCTGGTGGCCACGCCCGGTCGCCTGCTCGACCTCTATCGGCAGAACGCCCTGAAGTTCACCCAATTGCAGGCGCTGGTGCTGGATGAGGCCGACCGCATGCTCGATCTCGGTTTCTCCCGCGAGCTGGACGAAGTCTTCGCCGCGCTGCCCAGGCGCCGGCAGACCCTGCTGTTCTCCGCGACCTTCTCCGACGCCATCCGCCAGATGGCCCGCGAGCTGCTGCGCGACCCGTTGACCATCGACGTGGCACCGCGCAACACGGCGGCGAAGACGGTGAAGCAGCACCTGGTCACCGTCGACAAGAAGCGCAAGGCCGAGCTGTTCCTGCACCTGAAGCGCGAGCAGGGTTGGCGCCAGGCCTTGGTGTTCGCCAAGACCCGCAAGGGCGTCGATGAGCTGGTTGGCCTGTTGCAGAAAGAAGGCATCCGCGCCGACTCGATCCACGGTGACAAGCCGCAGCCGTCGCGCCTGCGTGCGCTGGCGCGGTTCAAGGCCGGTGAGGTGGACTTCCTCGTCGCTACCGACGTCGCCGCCCGCGGGTTGGATATCGAGGAAATGCCGCTGGTGGTCAACTTCGACCTGCCCATCGTCCCCGAAGACTACGTGCACCGCATCGGCCGTACCGGTCGCGCGGGCGCCAGCGGGCAGGCGATCTCGCTGGTCTGCGCCGACGAAGTGCAGCAGCTGGCGGCCATCGAGACGCTGATCGGCCAGACCCTGCAGCGCCAGGAAGAAGATGGCTTCGAGGCGGAACACCGGGTGCCCGTCACCGCCCCTGGCGGCCAGATAACGAAAAAGCCGAAGAAGCCCAAGCAACCCAAGGTACCCGAAGGCAAACCGGGCAAGGTCCACCTGGGCTCGCTGCTGGACGACAAACCGCAGGTCAAGGCGGTGCGCAAGGCGCCGGGGTTCGGTCTTGGCGGCAAACCGGCAGGCGGCAAGCCGTCTTCTGGAAAGCCCTCTTCTGGAAAGCCGGCCGGCAAGGGCGGTCGCCGCCCCTGAGCCGTTAAGGCGCGCGCCTGCTTCATCGCGGTGCGCCGCCGAGGGCTGAGTCGGGGGCTGTCTCCAGGCGTGGCGGGGTCTTGCGGAGTGTGGCGCAAAAGCTGCATTTCCGTGTGGAATCCCGAACGCCTATAGTGTGCCCATCGCGCACACAACAAGAACGACAGCCCATGCGCCACAAGGAACTCAAAGCCTGGACCGGCGGAGTCGCCCATCTGCTCCCGCTGGCCGCCGGTCGTCCGCGCCTGCTCGGCCTCAGCCAATGGCTGCAGCAGGTCTGTGCGGTGGATAACTTCGTGCTCTTCGTCTACGAAGGCAACCACCGCCCACTGGACCTGTTCGACACCTTCCCGGCCGACATCCGCCACGTCTACGTCGAGGACTACCAGGTCGGCCCCTACCTGCTCGATCCCTTCTACCTCGCCTGCACCCGCCACCAGGCGCCGGGGCTGTGGCGCCTGCGGCAGTTCGCGCCGGACCACTTCTACGTGGGCGAGTACTACCAGACCTACTACCAGCAGACCGGCCTGACCGAAGAGATCGCCTTCTTCGTCGACCTGGCCGACGGCGCCACCGCGGTGCTGTCACTGATGCGCAAGACTTCCAGCCCTGCCTACAGCCGCGACGAGATGCAGCTGCTCGAATGTGCGCGGCCGGTGGTCGAGCAGGTGGTGCGCGAAGCCTGGGAACTGCGCCGTGCGCAGCCGCGTCCGGCGCAGGACCTGGACTACCAGATCCGCGAGGCCTTCGACCAGTTCGGCGCCCAGCTGCTCACGCCCCGCGAGCAGGAGATCGTCCAGCTGCTGCTGCGCGGCCACTCCAGCGCCTCGGTGGCCGAGCAGCTGGATATCAGCCCCGGCACGGTGAAGATCCACCGCAAGAACCTCTACGCCAAGCTCGGCATCGGCAGCCAGTCGGAGCTGCTCGGGTTGTTCATCCGCGAGTTGGCCGGGCGCGATGCGGCGGGTGGGATGCGCGCAGTGGGGTGAATGTCGGCAACCCGTAGGGCGAATAACCGTTCACGGTTATCCGCCATTCTCCCTGGTTACGGTGCATGCGGCGGATAACGCTTGGGGCGTTATGCGCCCTACGTTGCTGAGCCGGGTAGGTCTTTTGTAGGAGCGAGGGGGACGCCATCGTCATTGCTCGCGAACCGCCCAATACTGGAGCTGCCTGGGGCTCCGTTCGCGAGCAAGCTCGCTCCTACAGTCATCGTCAGCTCCGTGTCGGAGCGGGTCATGCCCGCGATCGCGCGCATGGCGCGCTCCTGCCGTCGACTCTCCCATCTCTGCCTTAGCCCAAAGGGGAAATGTATCGCCTGCGTATGCGTTCCGCCCGATCCAATCCCGCCATCTATCCCCCGAGGGATATATACACCCCGAAAGCCCCATTGCTAGCGTGACCACCAACAAGAACAAGGTGGGAGCGCGGTGATGGAAAGCGGTCAGGATGTCGATATCGAGTTCCGTAACGTGGTCAAGCGCTATGGCAGCGTGCCGGCGGTCAACGGGCTGAGCTTCAAGGTCAAGCGCGGCGCTTTCCATTCCTTCCTCGGCAGCTCCGGCTGCGGCAAGACCACCACCCTGCGGATGATCGCCGGCTTCGAGCAGCCCAGCGAAGGCGAGGTCCTGCTGGCCGGCCAGGCGGTGGCAGGGGTGCCGGCGCACCAGCGTGCGGTGAACATGGTGTTCCAGCACTACGCGCTGTTCCCGCACCTGACCGTGGCCGAGAACATCGCCTACGGCCTGCGCTACCGCACGCCGCGCCCGGACCGCGCGCAGCAGCACCGCATGGCCGACGAGGCGCTGGAGATGGTGCGCCTGTCCGGCTTCGGCACGCGCAAGCCGCACGAGCTTTCCGGCGGCCAGCAGCAGCGCGTGGCATTGGCCCGCGCGCTGGTGAACAAGCCCACCGTACTGCTGCTCGACGAACCGCTGGCGGCGCTGGACCGCAAGCTGCGCAAGGAGATGCAGTCGGAACTGCTGCGCCTGCAGCGCGAGGTCGGCATCACCTTTGTGCTGGTCACCCACGACCAGGAAGAGGCGCTGTCGATGAGCGACAGCATCAGCATCATGAAGGACGGCCTGATCATCCAGACCGCCACCCCCGAGGCGCTCTACGAGACCCCGGCGAGCCGCTACGTGGCGGACTTCATCGGCGAGTCAAACCTGTTCTCCGGCACCGTCCGCCGCCTCGATTCCGGCCGCGTGGTGCTGGGCACGCCGGCCGGGCTGGAACTGAGCAGCCCGCCGACACCCACCGGCCCCGCGCTGGCGCCCCAGGCCGAAGGCTGCATCGCCGTGCGCCCCGAGCTGGTTGGCATCGCCGCTGCGGATTCGGAGCTGCAGCGCGAAGTGCGCCTGAAGGGGCGCGTCGAGGACCGCATCTACCTGGGCAACCTCACCGAATACCGCGTGCGCACCGACGCCTTCGGCATCGTCTGCGTGCGCGTGCCACGCAAGGCCGGTGGCGAGGCCGAAGCCTTCGAGCACGGCGCGCCGGTACAGGTCGGCTGGAACCAGGCCAGCGGCCTGGCCATGGCTCTCTGAACTGGGTTCAGCCCGACGATCCAACCATAACGACAATCAGCAGACAGGCGGGGAGTGAAGATGGACAAGAAGAGCTTCATCAAGACGATGCGCAGCTGGGAAAACGGCTCCATCACGCGACGCGACTTTCTCGGCAAGACCGGTCTCGGCCTGGCGATGGCGGTGGTCGCCGCCAACACTCCCGGTCTGCTGACCGGCAAGGCCTACGCGGCCGAGGGCAGCAACATCGGCGACCGCCTGGCCCTGGCCACCTGGCCGAACTACCACAGCCAGGAGAACTTCGACGCCTTCGCCAAGGCTACCGGCGCGCGGGTGCAGATGAACGTGTTCGGCTCCAATGAGGAGATGCTCGCCAAGCTGCAGGCCGGCGGCAGCGGCTGGGATGTCTTCGTACCGACCAACTACACCATCAGCACCTACGTGCAGCTCGGGTTGATCGAGCCGCTGGACCTGTCGCGCATCCCCAACTTCGACCCCAAGGCCTTCGAGGAACGCTTCATGGCCCAGGGCACGGTGGACGGCAAGGTCTACGCGGTGCCGAAGAACTGGGGCACCACCGGCATCGTCTATGACGCCAGTCGCGTGAAGGGCAGCCCGGATTCCTGGAAGCAGTTCTGGGACCTCACGTTGACCAGCGCCTCGGGCCGCACCATCGTCCACGACTACCAGCTCACCGCCATCGGCAATGCGCTCAAGTACTACGGCTACAGCTTCAACTCGCTGGACCCGAAGGAGCTGGCCGAGGCCGAGAAGCTGCTGATCCAGGCCAAGCCGCACCTGTTCGCAATCAACTCCGACATCCAGCCCTCGCTGCGCAACGGCGATGCCTGGATGGCCATGGCCTGGACCGGCGACGCCTCGCAGCTGCACCGCGACAACCCGGACATGACCTTCGTGCTGGGTAAGGAAGGCGGCGAGATCTGGAGCGACTTCTTTGCCATTCCCAAGAGCGCCGAGCATCGCGATGCCGCCTACGCGTTCATCAACTACCTGCTCGATCCGCAGCACAACAAGCTGGAGGTGCTCTCCCACGGCTACCCGAGCGGCGACAAGCGCGTCGATGCGCTGCTCTCCCAGTCGATGCTCGACGACCCGATCATGTACCCGGCGGCCGAGCGCCTGTCGCCGCTGGAGTTCGGCGCCGCGGCGACCCTTACCAGCCCGGTGCGCGCCGAACTGATGGCGCGGTTCAAGGCCGCCTGAGGAAGGTCTCCCTGTAGGAGCGAGCTTGCTCGCGAACCGCCCAGCTCCCGAGCTGCCGGTGAATTCTTTCGCGAGCAAGGGCTAGGCGCCCCCCTCGCTCCTACAGGGGAACTGCGTAACTCCATGCGTAGGGAATCGAACATGAACATCGCTGTCAGCGCCCCGTTGCCGCAGACCCAGGCGACGCCCGCAGTCTCGCGCGCTAAAAGCCTCGGCCGGCGCGTCACGCTCCTGCTGCTCCTGCCGTCCACTCTGTGGTTCCTGCTACTGCTGCTGATGCCGCTGGTGATCATCCTGGTCTTCAGCTTCGGCGAACGCAGCGCCGTGGGTGGTTATGGCGGCGGGCTGACGCTGGAGAACTACCTGAATCTCGGTTCCCGCGCCCAGGCCTTCTGGAACACCCTGACCCTGGCGCCGCTGGGCACCCTGGCCTGCCTGCTGGCGGCCTACCCGCTGGCCTACTTCCTGGCGGTGAAGGTGCGGCGCAACAAGTCGCTGCTGCTCACGCTGGTCATCGTGCCGTTCTGGACCAGCTTCCTGATCCGCACCTATGCCTGGATCTTCATCCTCAGCGGTCGCGGCATTCCCGCGCTGCTGGAGAGCTTCGGCATCGCCGACGTGCGGCTGATCAACACGCCCTACGCGGTGCTGATCGGCATCGTCTACGGCTACCTGCCGCTGATGGTGTTCCCCATCTACGTGACCCTGGAGAAGCTCGACAAACGCTTGCTGGAAGCCTCCGGCGACCTCGGCGCCAGCGCCTTCGAGACCTTCCGCCGGGTGACCCTGCCGCTCTCCGCGCCGGGGGTGATCACCGGAGTGATGCTGGTGTTCATCCTGCTCATGGGCGAGTTCCTGATCCCGGCGATCCTCGGCGGTGGCAAGGTGTTCTTTGTCGGCAACGCGCTGGTCGACCTGTTCCTGCAATCGCGCAACTGGCCGTTCGGCAGCGCGGTGGCGATGACCCTGGTGGCGATGATGCTGGTGATCATCGGCGTCTACCTGAAACTCGTGACCCGCTATGGCGGCTCGCGCAACGACGGGGTGCTCTGACATGTGGCTGCGCAGTTACTCCACCTCGGTCTACCTGTTCCTCTACGCGCCCATCGCGCTGATCATGCTCTTTGCCTTCAACGCCGGGCGCAGCGGGCTGAGCTTCCAGTGCTGCTCGGTGCAATGGTTCGGCCGCGCCTTTGGCAACCCGTTCATCATGGAAGCACTGGGCAACAGCGCGCTGATCGCCTTCTGCTCGGCGCTGATCGCCACGCTGTTCGGCACCCTCGCGGTGTTCGGCCTGCAGCGGGTCGGCAAGCGCGTGCGCCTGCTGTTCGACGCGCTGACCTACTGCGCGATCATCGTGCCGGGCATCGTCATCGGCATCGCCACGCTGATCGCCTTCATCACCCTGTTCGACGTGGTGAACCCGCTGCTGGCGCTGCTGGATATCGGCCTGCCGAAACTCAACATGGGCTTCGGCACCGTGGTGGCAGCGCACTCGCTGTTCACCATGGCGCTGGTGATGGTGATCGTTCGCACCCGCGTCGAAGCCATGGACAAGTCGCTGCTGGAAGCCTCCGCCGACCTCTACGCGCCGCCGCTGGACACTTTCTGGCGCGTGACCCTGCCGCAGATCGCCCCGGCCATCCTCGCCGGCTTCCTGCTGGCGTTCACCTTCAGTTTCGACGACTTCATCATCGCCTTCTTCGTCGCCGGCTCGGAAACCACGCTGCCGATCTACATCTTCTCGTCGATCCGTCGCGGCATCACGCCGGAGATCAACGCCATCTCCACGGTGATCATCTGCGCCTCGCTGGCGCTGCTGTTCACCTCCCGCTACCTGCAGAACCGCCGCACCGGCGTTCAGGCCGCCTGAGGGCCGACTTCAAGGAGACTCGAGGATGCGCGACCAGCTCTACATCAACGGGCAGTGGGTCAGGCCGGACCTGGGCGGCCGCTTCACCAGCTACGACCCCGCCACCGGCCAGCCGCTGCGCGAAGTACCGGCGGCCACCGAGGAAGACGTCGACCACGCTGTGCGCGCGGCGCGTACCGCGTTCAATCGTGGCTGGGGGCAGAGCCGCGGCAGCGAGCGCGCCGAATGGCTGGAAGCGCTGGCCGGCGAGCTGGAACGCAACCAGGACTCGTTGGCCGAACTGGAAGTGCGCGATAACGGCAAGCCGTTGCCCGAGGCGCAGTGGGATGTGGCCGACGCCATCGGCTGCTTCCGCTATTACGCTGAGCTGGCGCGGGAGCTGGACGAGCGCCAGGACCAGGCTCTGCCACTGCCCGACGAACGCTTCCGCTGCCGCATCCGCCAGGAGCCGGTGGGCGTGGCCGGGCAGATCATCCCCTGGAACTACCCGCTGCTGATGGCGGCATGGAAGGTCGCGCCGGCTTTGGCGGCGGGCGCCACCTGCGTGCTCAAGCCGTCCGAGCTGACGCCGCTGAGCGCCCTGGAACTGGCCGCCGCCGCAGATGCCATCGGACTGCCGGCCGGGGTGCTGAACGTGCTGCCGGGGCTGGGCGCGGAGGCCGGCGGGCCGCTGAGCCAGCACCCGGGCGTGGACAAGCTGGCCTTCACCGGCAGCGTGCCGACCGGCTCGCGGATCATGTCGGCGGCGGCCCAGGACATCAAGAACGTCAGCCTGGAGCTGGGCGGCAAGTCGGCGTTCATCGTCTTCGATGACAGCGATGTCGAGGCGGCGGTGGAGTGGATTCTCTTCGGCATCTTCTGGAACCAGGGCCAGGTGTGCAGCGCCACCTCGCGCCTGCTGGTGCAGGAGGGCATCGCCCCGCGCCTGATCGAGCGGCTGGTGGAAGCGACCCGTGCGATCACCATCGGCAACGGGCTGGAGCCGGGCGTGCTGCTCGGCCCGCTGGTCAGCCAGGGGCAGTACGAGAAGGTGCTCGGTTTCGTCGACAAGGGCCGCGCCGGCGGCGCCCGCCTGCTCACCGGTGGCAAGCGTCCCGCGGGGCTGGAGCAGGGCTGGTTCATCGAGCCTGCGATCTTCGACGAACCGGCGGAGGATGCGCTGATCTGGCGCGAAGAAATCTTCGGCCCGGTGCTCTGTGTGAAGCGCTTCAAGACCGAGGCCGAGGCCCTGCGCCTGGCCAACGACAGCCGCTTCGGCCTGGCCGGCGCGGTGATGTCCGGCGACCCGCAGCGCGCCGCGCGGGTGGCGGACGGGCTACGTGCGGGGATCGTCTGGGTCAACTGCTCGCAACCCACCTTCACCCAGGCGCCCTGGGGCGGCATGAAGCACAGCGGCATCGGCCGCGAACTGGGTGTGTGGGGGCTGGAGAACTACCTGGAGGTGAAGCAGGTGACCGAGTACATCTCCGACCAGCCCTGGGGCTGGTACCTGAAGTAAGGGCATCACTGTAGGAGCGAGCTTGCTCGCGAATGGATACTCCCGGTCATTCGGGTGTTTCGGCCGGGCTTCGCCCCTCTCCCTGAAGGGAGAGGGGCTGGCGCGAATCCAGCACTCAATCGAGGTTATGCCCGATCCGCCAGAGCACGCCGCTCGGGTCGTGCAGGGTGAAGTCGCGCATCTTCCACGGCTGGTCTTCCGGCGCGCCAAGGCGCACGCCGTAGCGTTCGGCGAGGCCGGTGTCGCGCACCTTGGCGAACCAGGCGTCGGCGTCCTCCACCAGCAGGTGCAGCATCAGGTTCTCGGCGAATTCCTTGACGTAGTAGTTCTGCAGCAGGAAGGCGCAATGGTCGCCGTGGTGGAAGTAGGCGAGCTCCTCGGAGCTCCACGGCGAGTTGAAACCCAGGTCCTTGTAGAACTGCTGGGAGAGTGCGAAATCGCGGGCGGGGACGAAGACTTTCAGTTCAACGCTGGCAGTGCTCATGTGCAACCTTCCTGGTAGTTCGTGAGCAGGCTTTCGACGGTCGGGACGGAGGCCGCCTCTGGCGGGCGGCTGGCCGCGAGTCTAACTCAGAGCTTGCGCTGCATGTAGCGATGGCTGGAGACGCCCGGCAGCGTCGAGACCCGCTCCACCTGCACCTCGAAGCCGAAACGTTCATAGAGCGCCTGGGCCTTGGGATTGGCTACCGAGACATCCAGCGCCGCCATGGGCAGGCCATTGCTGCGGCCGATCTGCAGGAAGTGCTCGATCAACTGGCTGCCCAGCCCCTCGCCACGAAGGTCCGGCGTGACGCCCAGGTGCGCGAGGTACAGCGTCCTGCGCGGTGGCGGGCAGATGATCCTTTCCAGTTGCAGGCCGCGGCGGATGACTACGGGCGCGGCCAGGCCGAAATAGCCGAGAATCTGCCGCGTGGCTGCGAGCATGTAGCCCAGCGTCACCTCGCCGCCGAACACCGTGCCGGCGGCCACGACGTTACCGTCCTGTTCGCCGACCCAGTGCTGGCGCCAGCCGAACTGCCCGCCGCCCTGGACGAAGGCGTAGCGCAGGAAGTCCTGCGCGCTATTGCGGCCGGGGCGGGCGAAGGCATAGTCGAAGGCGTCGGGGCCTGAGCTGTAGATCAGCGGGATGGCGACGTCGACATCATCGGGGCGGGCGCGGCGGAAGGTCAGCGGCATGCAGGCGACTCCAGGGTGGGAGTCGAGAATCTAGCACTATGGTTCCATAAATTGCAGCGCTCAGCCTTGTGCTTGGAGCCATTGCAGTGCGCCAAGCCCGGCCGCGTGGCCGCTGGCGAAGCAGGCGGTAAGCAGGTAGCCGCCGGTGGGCGCTTCCCAGTCGAGCATTTCGCCGGCACAGAACACGCCCGGCAGCGCCTTGAGCATCAGGCAGTCGTCCAGCGCCTCGAAGGTCACGCCACCGGCGCTGCTGATGGCTTCGTCCAGTGGGCGGGTGCGCACCACGGTCAGCGGCAGCGCCTTGATCAGGGCGGCGAGGCGTTGCGGGTCGGCATAGTCGGCGGCTGTGGACAACTCGCGCAACAGCCCGGCACGCACGCCGTCCAGCCCCAGGCGGCCGCGCAGATGGTTGGCCATGGACTTGGAGCCGCGCGGCTGCGCCACGGCCTTGGCGACCTGCTCCAGGCTGCGGCTGGGCAGCAGGTCCAGGTGCACCGTGGCGCTGCCGGACTGCTCGATGCCTTCGCGGATACCGGAAGACAGGGCATAGACCAGGCTGCCCTCGATGCCGCCGGCGGTGACCACGAACTCGCCCTGGCGCGGCGTGCCGCCGGGCAGCGAGAGGGCCACCGGCTTGACCGGTGCGCCAGCGAACTTGTCGCGGAAGAACTCGCTCCAGCCTTCCACCTCAAAGCCACAGTTGGCCGGGCGCAGCGGCGAGATATCCACCGCGCGCTCGGCCAGCAGCGGTACCCAGGCACCGTCCGAGCCCAGGCGCTGCCAGCTGCCGCCGCCGAGGGCGAGTACTGTGGCGTCCGCCGTCACGCTGCGTTGGCCTTGCGGCCCTTCGATCAGCAGCGCGCCGTCGGCGTCCCAGCCCAGCCAGCGGTGGCGGGTGTGGATGACCACGCCGGCTTCGCGCAGGCGCTTGAGCCAGGCCCGCAGCAGTGGTGCGGCCTTCATGTCGGTGGGGAAAACCCGGCCGGAGGTGCCGACGAAGGTCTCGATGCCCAGGCCATGGATCCACGCGCACAGCGCCTGGTTGTCGAAGGCGTCGATCAGCGGCGCCAGGGTTTGCGCGCGCTTTCCGTAGCGCAACAGGAACGGCTCGCGGGGCTCGGAATGGGTGATGTTCATACCGCCCACGCCGGCCAGCAGGAACTTGCGCCCGACCGAGGGCATGGCATCGAACAGTTCCACCGTCACCCCGGCGCTGGACAGGACTTCGGCCGCCATCAGGCCAGTGGGGCCGCCGCCGATGACGATGGCGGTACGGGAGGCGAGCGGGCGGGAATCGGTCATGCAGAAGGCCAGGCGAAGAGTGCGGGAAAAGGCGCAATTCTAGCGCAGCAGCACTGCGCGCCGGTTGCTCATTTTTTGCCCAGTTTTCCCGGAGCCTGCGCAGGCGGGGGCGTCGAGCGCTTTCCCGCAGGTTATCCACAGGCCGTTCCACAGCCATGGTGGAAAACGTTGGCCGCGGCATATTCCGAGGAGGTAGCCAGTATCGTACAGCGCGCCCTGATCCCCAGATGGTAGGCGTTACGATAATTCTGACAGCGGATCGAGATTCCGCCGATGTTGGCGCTTTTGTGAATCCGTCAGCATGCGGACCTCTTGCAACCTTGGTCCGATGGTCGATGAAAGTTCGTGATTACCTTCGCTCTCATGAGGCCCACCTTTGGGTGGAGGGCAGTGACACCCGCGTGCGCGTGAATGGCCTCGACATTGTCATCCGCAGCCTGCCCAGCGAGGAAATTCGCACTCTGCTCAATGAGGCGGTGGCCCACATGGTGGTGCGCCTGAACAAGAACCTGCAGGGTTCGAAAGTGAAGTTCGAGCAGCGTGTGCTCGAGTTGCTGTCGATACAGGTCGCGCTGCACAACCTCTATGTGTTCACCAACTGGAGCCGCCTGTTGCCGCGCTACCTGCAGTTCGCGGGGCCGCTGCGCGCCCAGGAGCTGCTGCAGCACCATGTACCCGAACAGGTGATGCGCTTCTGCGAGAAGCACTACGGTGAGGATTGCCGTTTGCGTGCCGGTGCGTTGCTGGGCTTTTCGGCCAACGAGCTGGCGCGTTGGGAACAGCAGCGCCTGCCCTCGCGCATGGACACCAACAACTCGCGCTACCGGGCCAACTGAAGCTCGCGCGCTACCCGCGCCGCGCTGTGGTGCAAGATGCCATGGCGTCGGGCCAGCGCGTGGCGGTCCTTGTCGTAGCCCCCGCCGATCACGCCGACCACCGGAATATCGCTGGCCAGGCAGCGGCGGATGACGTGCTCGTCCCGCGCTGCCAATCCCGCATCGGTCAGCTGCAGATAGCCCAGGGCATCGTCCTTGTGCACGTCCACGCCGGCGTCGTAGAGCACGATGTCCGGCTGGTACAGCGGCAGCAGGTAGTCCAGCGCCTCCTCCACTACCTTCAGGTAGTCCGCATCGCCCAGGTGCAGCGGCAGGGGAATGTCCCAGTCGCTCTGCGCCTTGCGCGCAGGGAAGTTCTTCTCGCAGTGCAGTGACACGGTCACCGCGTCCGGCACGTTCTCCAGGATGCGTGCAGTGCCATCGCCCTGGTGCACGTCGCAGTCGAAGATCAGCACGCGATTGGCCTTGCCGCTTTCCAGCAGGTAGAGGCTGATCACGGCAAGATCGTTGAAGATGCAGAAGCCCGAGGCGTGGTCATGATGCGCGTGGTGCGTGCCGCCGGCCAGATGGCAGGCCAGGCCATGTTCGAGCGCCAGTTCGGCCGCCAGCAGCGAGCCGCCGACCGCACGCACGGTGCGCCGGGCCAGCGCTTCGCTCCAGGGCAGGCCGAGGCGGCGCAGTTCTTCGCGGCTCATCTCGCCGCTGCAATAGCGCTCGATGTAATCGCGGTCGTGGGCCAGGGCGAGGATATCCACAGGGCAGAGTTCCGGACGCAGCAGCTCGGCGTCGCTCACCAGGGCGCTGTCCACCAGGTGGTCGCGCAGCAGGCGGAACTTCTCCATGGGGAAGCGGTGATTGTCCGGGAAGGGCGGACTGTAGTCGTCGTGGTAGACCAGGGGCAGCGGCATGGCGACAAGGGTACGCCGAGCTCGTGCACGGACGAAAGGGCCGGCATGGCGCCGGCCCTTCTGGATCAGCCTTCGTTGGAGAGGGCGGTGTTGCGTTGCGCGCTTCGGCTGGTGACCACCGAGACCGACCACAGCACGAAGCCGCCGATGGCCAGCAGGCTGCCGACCCAGCCCGGCGAGGTCCAGCCGAAGCCGGCCGCCAGGGCCAGGCCGCCGAGGTATGGGCCCAGGGCGTTGGCGAAGTTGAACGCCGAATGGTTCAGCGCCGCGGCCAGGCCCTGGGCGTCTTCGGCGACGTCCATCAGGCGGGTCTGCAGCACGGTGCCCAGGGCGCCGCCGAAGCCGACGAAGAACACGCAGATGGAGATGGTCCAGATGTTCCCGGCGGTGAACGGGAAGATCGCCAGCACCACCGCACTCCACACCAGCAGGCCACCGGCGGTGGGCATCACGGCGCGGTCGGCGAGTACCGGGATGAACAGGTTGCCCAGGGTCATGCCGATGCCGAACACCGCCATCACCAGCGGCACGATGCTCGGCGAGACGTGGGTGACGGCGCCGAGGATGTCGGCCAGGTAGGTGTACACCGCGAACAGGCCGCCGAAGCCGATGGCGCCGATGCCCAGGGTCAGCCAGACCTGCCCGCGCTTGAGCGCACCCAGCTCGCGCAGCGGGCTGGAGTCCGGCTCGGCGGGCGAGTAGGGCGCGAGCAGGCGCACGCAGATCATGGTCAGCACGCCCAGTGCCGCGACCAGGGCGAAGCTCCAGCGCCAGCCCACGGCCTGGCTCAGCCAGTTGGCCAGCGGCACGCCGATGATGGTGGCGACGGTGAGGCCGAGGAACATCCGCCCGACTGCCACGGTGCGCCGGTGCGGCGGCACGATGGAGGCGGCGGCCAGCGCGGCGATGCCGAAGTAGGCGCCGTGGGGCAGGCCGCTGATGAAGCGGAACAGCAGCATCCAGTGGTAGGTCGGCGCCAGTGCGCTGAGGCCATTGCCGACAGCGAACAGCGCCATCAGCAGTACCAGCAGGGTACGACGCGGCAGGCGCGCGCCGAGCACCGCCAGCAGCGGCGCACCGACCACCACACCCAGGGCGTAGGCGCTGATCACGTGGCCGGCGGTGGGGGCGTCGATGCCCAGCGCCGGGGCGAAGTAGGGCAGCAGGCTCATGGTGGCGAATTCGGTGGTGCCGATGGCGAAGCCGCCGACAGCAAGGGCGAAAAGCACCAGGGCCGTACTGCGTTGCAGTCCGGTGGTGGAGGTCGTCATTGGGTTTCCTTGGTCTTTTTGAGGTGCGCCGTGGCGGCGCGGCTGTCTGCGAGAGCACGGTCAAGGCAGTGACCGACAGCGAAGGTAGGAGAAAAATACCAGATGATGGCGCTCGTTGCTGAATCGATTGCGCCTGGTCTGACGGATTGCCGCCTACAGGTCCGTGGGCGGGTATCATGGTCACCTTTACCGACGCGTGATGCCGACCATGGATATCCCGAGCCTGACTACCGAGCGCCTGCTGCTGCGCCCCTGGCGCACCGAGGACCTTGCGCCCTTCGCCGCGTTGAACGCCGACACACAGGTGATGCGCCATTTCCCCGCCTGCATGAGCCGCGAGGAGAGCGACCTGCTGGCCGCGCGCATCCTCCAGCATTTCGACGAGCATGGCTTCGGCCAGTGGATAGTCGAGCGCCGCGAGGATGGTGCGTTCATCGGCGTGCTCGGGCTGGCGCGGGTGTCCTTCGAGGCGGCCTTCACGCCCGCAGTGGAGATCGGCTGGCGCTTCAACGTCGCCTACTGGCGCCAGGGCTATGCCTTGGAAGCGGCCCGCGCCGCGCTGGATTTCGCTTTCGAGCAGTTGCAGCTGGAGGAAGTGGTGGCCTTCACCGTGCCGGCCAACCTGCCGTCCCAGGGCTTGATGCAGCGCCTGGGGATGATTCGCGATGAAGCCGGCGACTTCGAGCACCCGCGCCTGCCGGAAGGCCACGCCTTGCGCCCCCATGTGTTGTACCGGATTTGCCGCCCATGAAGCCGGAAGACGGCGTGCGCGCCTACCACGAACTGAGCAGCCATCGCCCGGAGCGCTTCGCCCCCGGCCCCGGCCAGCTCGACTGGGCGACCCAGCCGGCCGCCTTCCGCCGCTATGCGGGGGCGCGCTGCATCGAGTTGCTGCACCGGCCGCAGGAAGAGTCGCCGGGGTATGACGGTGTCTTCGCCGGCCCCATCGGCCAACCGGCGCCACTGAGCCTTGTCAGCGTTTCGCAGCTGCTCTACGACAGCCTGGCGATCTCGGCGTGGAAGGAGGCCGGCGGCAACCGCTGGGCGCTGCGGGTCAACCCGTCCAGCGGCAATCTGCACCCGACCGAGGCCTATCTGCTGCTGCCCTCCGGCGCTGTGGATAACGCTGCGCTGCTGGTGCACTACAGCGCCGACGAACACGTGCTGGAGGTGCGCGCCGAGCTGCCCGCGCCGCTGGCCAAAGCCTTGAACGATGCGCTGCCGGCGGGTGGTTTCCTGCTGGCGCTGGCGAGCATTCCCTGGCGCGAGGCCTGGAAGTACGGCGAGCGCGCCTACCGCTACTGCAATCATGACCTGGGCCACGCGCTGGCCTGCCTGGGCATCGCCGCGGCGATCCAGGGTTGGGAGGTGCGCCTGTTGCGCGGCATTGCCGAATCACGGCTGGATGCGCTGATCGGTCTCGACCGTGAAGGCTTCAGCGAGCATGAGTTCGCCGACGCACTGCTATGGATCGGCCCGGCGCAGCCGGCCGAATTCCCATTGCCCGACTCACTGCTCAAGGGCCTTGCCGAGTTGCCGCTGGACGGCACGCCCAATCGTCTGTCCCGCGACTATCGCCACTGGCCGGAGCTGGAGCGCGTGCACCATTTGTGCCGCGCGCCCGCGTTGCCCGCCGGCCAATGGAGCGCCGCGAATGCCGATCCCGCTGTGGATAACCCCGGCCTGCCGTTGCGCCCGATTCTGCATCGTCGGCGCAGCGCGCAGTCCATGGATGGCCGCAGCGGCATTCGCGCCGAACTGCTGTATGCCTGGCTGCAGCGCTTGATGCCGGAGCGCTCGCCCGTGCCGTTCGCTTGCACCGGCGAGCCGGCGCGTGTCGACCTGCTGCTGTTCGTCCACCGCGTCCAGGGCCTGGAGCCGGGCCTGTACTGGCTGGGCCGCAGTGGTCGCGAGGCGGGGGGGTTGCGCGAGGACTACCTGTGGCAGCCGGTGGCGGAGAGCGGTGTGCCGCTGTACCGCCTGTTGTCCGGTGATGCACGCGGGCTGTCGGCGTTCCTGTCCTGTGGGCAGGACATCGCCAGCGACGGTTGCGTCGCCTTCGCCATGCTCGCCGACCTCGGCACCGTGCTGACCGTGGGCGCCTGGACTTATCCGCGCCTGTACTGGGAAGCCGGGCAGGTCGGCCAACTGCTCTACCTGGAAGCCGAAGCGGCGGGCCTGTCGGGCACCGGCATCGGCTGCTATTTCGATCCGGCAGTACACCAACTGCTGGAAGGGGGTCCGGACTGCCCGGTCAGCCTCTATCATTTCACCATTGGCCGCGCGGTCTGGGATGAACGGCTCACCAGCCTTCCCGCTTATCCGTCGCCACGCCGACTCCCACTTCAGCAAGACCGCAATTGAGGAAACAACGCGCATGACCCAGATCCTGGACAACCTGGTGGCTCTGCTGAGCCTGGAACAGATCGAAGAGAACCTGTTCCGCGGCACGAGCCAGGACCTCGGGTTCCGCCAGCTCTACGGCGGGCAGGTACTCGGCCAGGCGCTGTCGGCGGCCAGCCAGACCGTCGACCCGGAGCGCCATGTGCACTCGATGCACGGCTACTTCCTGCGTCCGGGCGACGCCAGCAAGCCGGTCGTCTACCAGGTCGACCGCGTGCGCGACGGCGGCACCTTCAGCACCCGCCGCGTCACCGCGATCCAGAAGGGCCAGCCGATCTTCGCCCTGAGCACCTCGTTCCAGACCGACGAGGAAGGCTTCGAGCACCAGATCACCATGCCCGAGGTGGTCGGCCCGGAGAACCTGCCGACCGATCAGGAGCTCAAGAAGCGCAGCGCCGCGCAGTTCCCCGAGCGCATTCGCGACAAGCTGCTCTATCCCAAGCCCATCGAAATCCGCCCGGTGACCGAGAACGACCCTTACGACCCCGAGGTCGGCGAGCCGATCAAGTACCTCTGGCTGCGCGCCGACGGCAAGCTGCCGGACGTGCCGGCGCTGCACAAGTACATCCTCGCCTATGCCTCGGACTTCGGCTTCCTCACCACCTCGCTGCTGCCCCACGGCCGCTCGGTGTGGCAGAAGGACATGCAGGTCGCCACCATCGACCATTCCGTGTGGTTCCACCGCGACCTGCGCGCGGACGAGTGGCTGCTCTATGCGATCGACAGCCCCTGGGCCGGCAATGGCCGTGGCTTCGTGCGCGGCAGCATCTTCAACCGTGATGGCCAGCTGGTCGCTTCCTCGACCCAGGAGGGCCTGATCCGCCGCCGCGAGGACTGGGCATGAGGCTTGGGGATATCCGTCATTGGGTGTTCGACATGGACGGCACCCTGACCCTGGCGGTGCACGATTTTCCGGCGATCAAGCGCGCGCTGGGGATTCCCCAGGAGCACGACATCCTCACCCACCTGGCCGCGCTGCCGGAGGATGAGGCAGCGGCCAAGCACGCCTGGCTGCTGGAGCACGAGCGCGAGCTGGCGGTGGCGTCCAAAGCGGCGCCGGGTGCGGTGGAACTGGTGCGTGCGCTGCATGCTGCGGGCTACCGCCTGGGCATCCTGACGCGCAATGCCCACGAGCTGGCGCTGATCACGCTGGCGGCCATCGGTATTGGTGACTGCTTCCTGACCGAGGATGTTCTCGGTCGTGGCGAGGCCGACCCCAAGCCAAGCCCGGATGGCCTGCTGCGCCTGGCCGCGCGCTGGGACGTGGCGCCGCAGAAGATGCTGATGGTCGGCGACTACCGCTTCGACCTCGACTGCGCGCGTGCGGCTGGGGCGCACAGTGCGCTGGTGAATCTTGCTGAGAATCCCTGGCCCGAGCTGACCGACTGGCACGCGCAGGACTGCGCGGAGCTGGGGCGGATGGCGGGGGTACTGGTTTAATCCGCTGCTTGCGAGCGGGCTCCTGCACCGGGCCGCCGTGGATGTCTGCCCGTGCGCGATTGGGCATCGCGGATGAATCCGCTCCTATGGTGGCCTGATTGGCATCGGTGCTGGGGCTCCTCCCCTCACCCCAGCCCTCTCCCAAAGGGAGAGGGGGCCGTTCGGCGTTGCCGGGGGGCACGGCGTTCGCCGGACGCCAGGTCAGTTCCCTCTCCCTCCGGGAGAGGGTTAGGGTGAGGGGCCGCCAGGCCGCTTTTCTTACAGCTCCGGCGTCCAGGTTACCGCCAGCAGTGCGGTACGGCCTGGTTCGCGGTAGGGGCGGGCCTCGCCCATGTAGTCGCTCGGGCTGGTCGGGCGCAGGTAGTCGCCGAGGGTGTAGTCGCGGTCCAGGGCGTTATCCAGCTTCAGGTCGAAGCGGACTTCGTCGCTGGCCAGCCAACTGGTGCGCAGGTCGAGCACGCCGTAGCCGGAGAGTTCGCGGGTGTTGGCCGCGTCGTCGTAGCGCTGGCTGACCGCGCGCCAGGTGCCGCCGACGCCGAACGCGCCGAACTGGCGATCCAGATCCAGGCTCAGGGTGCGGCGGGCACGGTAGGGCAGGGTGTGGCCGGTGTCGCGGTCGCGCGGGTCGATCAGACTCAGGCCGAGCGCGGTCTGCCAGCCCAGTACTTCGCGGGCAACGCTGGCCTCGAAGCCATTGATGCGCGCCTTGTTGATGTTCTCCGGCTGGTTGCTGGTGCTGTCCCAGGCGATCAGGTCGTCGACCTCGGTGCGGTACAGCGAGGCTTCCAGGTGCGTGCCTTCGATGTCGCCGCGCCATTGCAGCTCGTAGGTCTTCGAGGTCTCGGCCTTCAGGTCCGGATTGCTCGCGCCGGGGTAGTAGAGGTCGCTGAAGGTCGGTGCGCGGAAGCCTTCGCCGTAGCTGGCGATCCAGGTCTGGTTGTCGCCGACCGGCAGGCTGAAGGCGGCGTTCCAGCTGTTCTGGCTGCCGTAGGCCTGGTTGTTGTCGTGGCGGATGCCCAGCTCGGTGCCGAAGTTGTCGCCCTTGAAGCTGTGCTGGGCGAAGAAGGCGCGGTTGCTGCGCTGGTCCTCGGCGAAGTCGGTGCTGCCGTCGACCTTGTCTTCGTACCAGTCGGCGCCCAGGGCCAGTTGATTGGACTCGTCCAGTTGCAGTCGGTTGATCCAGCTCGCCGAGTGGCGGGTGGTTTCCAGCGTGCCATTGTTCCAGCTGTCGGCCGCGCCCACGGCCTTGTTGCGGTCGAAGCTGCGGCCCAGCTCCAGGCGGCTGTTCCACATGTTGGTGATCTGGCCGTCGAGATAGGCGCTGTAGCTGCTGACGCGGAATTCGTCGCGGGGCGAGCCCGGCTCGAAGTTGTAGGCGTCGTCGTACTCGTTCTTGCCGCGCTGATCGTTGAGGTTCAGGCCGGCCTTCCAGTCGTCGCTGAAGCGATGGTCCAGGTTCAGGTGCACGGCCTTGTTGCGCTGGGCGTCGTGGTCGTTGTCGGCGCCGACGTTGTCGCTGGTGCGGTCCCAGCCCTGGCTCTCGTCCAGGCTGCCGCCGAGGTTGTAGCGGGTCTGCTCGTTGCCGCCGGAGAGGCTCAGGCTACGCTCGAAGGTGTCGTGGCTGCCGGCGGCCAGGCGGACTTCCGGGTGCAGGCCGGCTTCGCCGCGGCGGGTGAAGATCTGGATGACGCCGCCAATGGCGTCGGCGCCGTACAGCGCCGAGCGCGGGCCACGGGTCACTTCGACGCGCTCGATGCTATCGATGCTCAGGTAGTCCAGGCGGGCAATGCCGCTGCTGGCCGAGGCGATGCGCTGGCCGTCCACCAGCACCAGGGTCTGCGCGGTGCTGGTGCCGCGCACGGAGTACGAGACCACGCCGCCGGAGCTACCCATCTGCACGCCGGGTACACGGGCGAGCAGGTCAGGGACGCTGCGCACCTGCAGGCGCTCGATGTCGGCGCGGGTGAACACGCTGTTGGCCGAGGTGGCTTCGGCGCGCGGCTGGGCCTGGCGCGCGGAGGTGATCACCTGGTCGGAGAGCCGGTAGATGTCGTCGGCGGCGAACGCCAGGCCGGGCAGCAGGCTGGTGGCCAGGGCGAGTCGGGTCAGTTTCATGGAGCGTCCTCAAAAGCGGGCGGATGACTTTCGAGGAGGGCGTGGCAAGGGCGGCAGGCCGCACTTGACGGTGCGGCCCTCCGCAACACCTGTCGGGGCGTGTCGAGGGCGGTCTCCGGGCTGCCGACGTCACATCGCCGCCTTCCCACAAGAGCAGTGGCCATGGCGATGCTGCGCTCCCTGGGGGAGTGCGTCGGTTACCGTTGCGGGGGCAGCGCAGGTCTTTCACCTGCTTCCCGTTACCTCGAACGAAAACGGGCGCACCTTAGTAGGTGCGCCCGTGGCTGGCAATACTCAGGACGAGGGATGTGCTCAGCGGTCGCCGAGGACGTGCAGGCGCGCACGTAGCGCGGCTTCGATGCCGGCAGCGTCCAGACCGCACTCCGCCAGCATCTGCGCAGGCTTGGCATGCTCGACGTAGTAGTCCGGCAGGCCCAGGTGCAGGATCGGCTGCTGGATATTCTCGCGGGCGAGGAATTCGCTGACGGCGGCGCCGGCGCCACCCATCACCGAGTTCTCCTCGATGGTCACCAGCAACTCGTGGCTGGCGGCCAGCTGGCGCACCAGTTCCTCGTCCAGCGGCTTGACGAAGCGCATGTCGGCGACCGTGGCGTCGAACTGTTCGGCGACTTTCAGTGCCTCGGCCAGCTGCACGCCGAACACCAGGAAGGCGACCTTGCCGGCCTTGCCTTCGCGGCGCACCACGCCCTTGCCGATTTCCACCGGTGCCAGCTCGGCTTCGATGGCGGCGTTCGGGCCGGTGCCGCGCGGGTAGCGTACCGCCGCCGGGCCTTCGAAGTGATGGCCGGTGGTGAGCAGCTTGCGCAGTTCGTTCTCGTCACTGGGGGTCATCACCAGCATGCCGGGGATGCAGCGCAGGTAGGAGAGGTCGAAGCTGCCGGCGTGGGTCGGGCCGTCCTCGCCCACCAGGCCGGCGCGGTCGATGGCGAACAGCACGTCGAGGTTCTGCACCGCGACGTCGTGGATCAACTGGTCGTAGCCGCGCTGCAGGAAGGTGGAGTAGATCGCCACCACCGGCTTGGCGCCGTCGCAGGCCATGCCGGCCGCCAGGGTTACGGCGTGCTGTTCGGCGATGGCGACGTCGAAGTAGCGATCCGGGAACTTGTCGGCGAAGGCCACCAGGTCGGAGCCTTCCTTCATCGCCGGGGTGATGCCGACCAGGCGCGGGTCCTGGGCAGCCATGTCGCACAGCCACTGGCCGAATACGCTGGAGTATTTCGGCCCGCCCGCCTTCTTCGGCACGGCATGGGCGGGGGCGCCCTCGGGTTCGAGCTTGGTGATGGCGTGGTAGCCGATCGGGTCGATCTCGGCCGGGCCGAAGCCCTTGCCCTTCTTCGTCACCACGTGCAGGAACTGCGGGCCCTTGAGGTCACGCATGTTGCGCAGGGTGGCGATCAGGGTCGGCAGGTCGTGGCCGTCGATGGGGCCGATGTAGTTCCAGCCCAGCTCTTCGAAGAGCGTGCCGGGGACCAGCATGCCCTTGGCGTATTCCTCGGTGCGGCGGGCGATCTCCCAGGCGCCGGGCAGGCGCGAGAGCACCTTCTTGCTGCCTTCGCGCATGCTGCTGTAGGTGCGGCTGGAGAGGATCTTGGCCAGGTAGTTGGACAGGCCGCCGACATTGTTGGAGATCGACATGTCGTTGTCGTTGAGGATCACCAGCATGTCGGCCTTCACTTCCGACGCGTGGTTGAGCGCCTCGAAGGCCATGCCGGCGGTCAGCGCGCCGTCACCGATCACTGCCACCGACTTGCGGTTGGAGCCCTGCATGCGCGCGGCGATGGCCATGCCCAGGGCGGCGCTGATGGAGGTGCTGGAGTGGCCGACGCCGAAGGTGTCGTACTCGCTCTCCGAGCGGCGCGGGAAGGCGGCCAGGCCGTCCTTCTGGCGCAGGCTGCCCATGCGCTCGCGGCGACCGGTGAGGATCTTGTGCGGGTAGGCCTGGTGGCCGACGTCCCACACCAGGCGGTCGTCCGGGGTGTCGAAGACGTAGTGCAGGGCGACCGTCAGCTCGATGACGCCCAGGCCAGCGCCGAAGTGGCCGCCGGTCTGGCCGACGCTGTACAGCAGGTACTGGCGCAGTTCGTCAGCGAGGGTCAGCAGCTCCGCTTCCCCCAGCCGGCGCAGCTCGACCGGCGTGCTGGCGCGGTCGAGCAGAGGCGTGGCGGGGCGCTCGCGGGGAATCTCGTGGAACGTCGTGGGCATCAGGCTGATCGTTATGAGAGGCAAAGATGCGGAAGTTTACCCGAAGCTCCGGATTGGCCCAAGCAACGTGGGGCCAATCCTTTGGACGACCGGATGGTCGGGATTCGGCCGTCGGCTGTGCTGAAATCGTCGTCGCCCTTGCCGATTGCAGGCAAGCCAGCCCCGGCGCCAGGCGCCACTGTAGGCACGATGACCGACCGGCGGCGGTTTGCCGCAGCCTTTTGTAGCAATCGAGGAGGATGGCGTGACCCGACTGAGCCTGGAAGAACTGCGCGAATTGTCCGAGGCGATCCTGCGTCGCCACGGTTTCAGCGAGCCCCATGTGCAGGGTGTGACCGACACTGTGATGGCCGGCGAGCGCGATGGCTGCACGTCCCACGGTGTTTGGCGCCTGCTCGGTTGCATCCATACGGCGCGCGCCGGCAAGGTCTCGCTGGACGCTGTGCCAGAGCTATCGGAACCGGCGCCGGCGCTGGTGCGGGTGGACGCCAAGGGCGGCTTCTCGCAGTGCGCCTTCGATCTCGGCCTGCCGAAGCTGGTCGAAAAGGCGCGCAGCCAGGGCATTGCGGCGATGGCGGTCAACCATTGCGTGCACTTTTCGGCACTGTGGGTGGAGATCGAGCGCATCGTCACCCACGGCCTCGTGGCCCTGGCCGTCACTCCGGCCCAGGCCTATGTGGCGCCGGACGGTGGGACGCGGCCATTGTTCGGCACCAATCCCATCGCCTTCGGCTGGCCGCGCGCCGGGCAGAACCCCTATGTCTTCGACTTCGCCACCACGGTCGTGGCGCGTGGTGAAATCCAGCTGCACGAGCGCGAGGGCAAGTCGATTCCGCTGGGCTGGGGGATCGATGCGCAGGGCAACCCCAGCACTGACGCAAGTGCCGTGCTCGACGGCGCCATGCTCACCTTTGGCGGGCACAAGGGCTCGGCGCTGGCGACCATGGTCGAGCTGATCGCCGGCCCGCTGATCGGCGACCTGACCAGTGCCGAGTCCACGGTGTTCGACGAAGGCACGAAGTCCTCGCCGTACCACGGCGAATTGCTGATCGCCATCGACCCGGCGCGCTTCCTCGGCGCCGAAGCGCCACAGCACCTGGCGCGGGCCGAGACGCTGTTCGAGTCCATCGTCGACATGGGCGCGCGCCTGCCGTCCCAGCGGCGCTTCACGGCACGCGAGCGCAGCCTGAAAGAGGGCGTGGCGATCAGCGATTCGCTGTATGCCGATTTGCGCGCGCTGCTGGAATAAGGCCGTCCACCAGTAGGAGCAACTGCCTTCGTCTGAAAGTCCGTGCTTGGGATTTCCCTCTCCCTAACCCTCTCCCTGAAGGGAGAGGGGACTCTATGGTGCAGGTTGGAACCACGATGTCAGCCGGCACAGGCAACTCCCTCTCCCTTCAGGGAGAGGGCGGGGGAGAGGGCTTGAGCCAGCACAGGATTGTCCAGGTATGGAGCCCTGCCCGCGATCACGCGCAGGGCGCCATACCTCTTCGCATAAAAAAGCCCCGGCGCAAGGCCGGGGCTGAGCATCGGTGCGGGACTGGCCGACAGTTCACTCCCGCGCCGACGAACCCTCAGCGAGTCACGGCGTTGCGTGTCGTCTCGCCATCCACCAACCGGGCGATGCCCAGCGGGTTGGCGTCCTTCAATGCGTCGGGCAGCAGCGCGTCCGGGTAGTTCTGGTAGCACACCGGGCGCAGGAAGCGGTCGATGGCCAGGCTGCCGACGGATGTGCCGCGCGCGTCGGAGGTCGCCGGGTATGGCCCGCCGTGGACCATCGCGTCGCAGACTTCCACACCGGTCGGGTAGCCATTGATCAGCAGGCGCCCGGCCTTGCGCTCCAGCACCGGCACCAGGGCGGCGAAGTGTGTGAGGTCGCCCGGTTCGGCGATCAGCGTGGCGGTGAGCTGGCCGTGCAGGCCGTCCAGCGCGCGGCGCAGTTCGGCCTCGTCAGCCACTTCGACGACGATGGTGGTCGGGCCGAAGACTTCTTCCTGCAGCAGTTCTTCACCTTCCAGCAGCAGGCTGGCCTTGGCCTGGAACAGTTGCGGGAACGCCTGCCGGCCCTCCTGCGGGTGCCCGGCGAGGTGCCGCAGGCCGGGGTGGGTGAGCAGCTTGGCGATGCCCTTCTCGTAGCTTTTCAGGGTGCCGGCGTTGAGCATGGTCTGCGCCGGGCGCTGGCCGATCTCGGCGATCAGGTTGGCGGTGAACAGGCTGAAGGCCGGCGAAGCGATACCGATCACCAGGCCGGGGTTGGTGCAGAACTGGCCGCAACCCATCACCACGGAATCGACCAGCTCGCGGGCGACTTTCTCGCCGCGTGTTTCCAGTGCGGCGGGCAGGACCAGCACCGGGTTGATGCTGCTCATCTCGGCGAATACCGGGATCGGCTGCGGGCGCGCGGCAGCCAGGTCGCACAGTGCGCGACCGCCCTTGAGCGAGCCGGTGAAGCCGACCGCCTGGATCGCCGGGTGCTTCACCAGCGGCTCGCCGACGCCAGCGCCGTAGATCATGTTGAACACGCCAGCGGGCATGCCGGTGGATTCGGCTGCGCGGACGATGGCTTCGCCGACGAGTTCGGCGGTCGCCATGTGGCCGCTGTGGGCTTTCACCACGACCGGGCAGCCAGCAGCCAGAGCGGCGGCGGTATCGCCACCGGCGGTGGAGAAGGCCAGCGGGAAGTTGCTGGCGCCGAACACAGCGACCGGGCCGACGCCGGTGCGGTACTGGCGCAGGTCCGGGCGTGGCAGCGGCTGGCGCTCGGGGAGTGCGCGGTCGATGCGCGCACCGAGGAAGTCGCCTCGGCGCAGGACCTTGGCGAACAGGCGCATCTGGTTCGCGGTGCGACCGCGCTCGCCCTGGATGCGAGCGGTGGGCAGCGCGGTTTCGCGGCAGACAGTGGTGATGAAGTCGTCGCCGAGGGCTTCCAGTTCGCTGGCGATGGCGTCGAGGAACTGCGCGCGGCGTTCTGGCGACAGCGCGTTGTAGGCCGGGAAGGCAGTTTCGGCGGCGCGAGCGGCGGCGTCGACTTCGGCTTCGGTGGCCTGGAGGAATTCGCGGGGCAGGGCTTCGCCGGTGCTGGCGTCGAGGCTCTGCAGGCGGACAGTGCCGGCGCCGACGCGCTGGCCGGCGATGAAGTTCTGGGCGGTCATGGGCGGGCTCTCTGGTGGAAAAGTGCAGACGAGGAGCGAAAGCCCCTCACCCCAGCCCTCTCCCAGAGGGAGAGGGGGGCAGATTGTGCGACCGGTGATGCTGGAGTCAGCCGGTCATACAGTGCTCGGAAACCGCGACCATACCGGCGAGCACTGGGGTTCGCGCTGGCACGTACGGTCCCCTCTCCCTGTGGGAGAGGGTTAGGGTGAGGGGGTTCTACCGCCACTCAGAGCCCCACATCCGGCAGCTTCGGCCGATTCGCCAGCGCCTTGGCCATGATCGTCTCCACGTGCTCGCGGTCCGCGCCTTGCAGCGCCAGGCGCGGCGGGCGGGTGAGGGCGGTGCCGCGGCCGGCGATCTCTTCGCAGAGCTTGATGCATTGCACCAGGTCCGGGCGGGCGTCGAGGTGGAGGATCGGCATCAGCCATTCGTAGATCGGCATGGCTTCTTCGTAACGGCCGGCCTTGCACAGGCGGAAGATGGTCTCGCCCTCTTGCGGGAAGACGTTGGACATCCCCGAGATCCAGCCTTCGGCGCCCACGGCGATGCTTTCCAGCACCACGTCGTCGAGGCCGGCGAAGAGGATGAAGCGGTTGCCCACTTCGTTGCGCACGTCGATGAAGCGGCGGGTGTCACCGGAGCTGTCCTTGAAGCAGACGATGTTCTCGCAGTCGGCCAGGGAAATGAGGATGTCCGGGGTGACGTCGTTCTTGTAGATCGGCGGGTTGTTGTAAACCATCACCGGCAGGTCGGTGCTGGTGGCCACGCTGCGGAAGTGCGCGGCGGTTTCATGCGGCTTGGAGGAGTAGACCAGCGCGGGCATCACCATGATGCCGTCGACGCCGACCTTCTGCACCGCCTTGGCCACCTGCGAGGCGCCGTGGCTGGTGAACTCGGCGATGCCGCAGATCACCGGCACGCGGCCGCCGGAGGCGTCCTTGGCGACTTCGGTGACGGCCATCTTTTCCTCGATGGACAGCGAGGTGTTCTCGCCCACGCTGCCGCACACCACCAGGCCCGAGACGCCGTCGCGCACCAGGTTGGAGATCACCTTGTGGGTGGCTTCCAGGTTGACCGAGAAATCGTCGTTGAACTGAGTGGTCACTGCGGGGAAAACGCCACTCCAATTGACCTTCTTGCTCATGTTTTTCTCCAATTGTCGTATTTCGTATACGAAACGTCTGAAGGAAATCCCGCAGCATTTCGTCGTCGGGTGCCGCTACGCGGCGAATCAGGGTTGAAAGGGGAAATCAATAACCGTTGGGCCAGGTGTCCGAGAGCCGATAGCCTTCGGGCCAGGGATCGCTCGGATCGAGCAGGTGCTGGTGGGTGCCGGTGATCCAGGCGCGGCCGGAAATGCACGGGTGGATCGCCGGTTTGCCGCCGACGCTGGTGAGGCCGTCGATGCGGCAGTGGAACTGGGAATCGATGATCGAGTGGCCGACGAAGCGTTCGCCGTCCTTCAGCTGGCCCTTGGCATGCAGCACCGCCATGCGTGCCGAGCAGCCGGTGCCGCAGGGCGAACGGTCGATCTTGCCGGGGCGGATGACCACGGCGTTGCGCCCGTGCAGCACGCCGTCGATGCGTTCTACCGGCGCGGTCAGCTGGCAGAAGGAGATGTGCGCCCAGTCGTGGTTTTCCGGGTGCTTGAAGCCCAGTTGCTGGTTTGCCGCCTGGGTGATCTTCAGGCCGGTGGCAACCAGGTCGGCGGCCTCCGAGGCGTGCAGGGTGAAGCCCAGCGCGTGCGCGTCGGCCAGCACGAAGCTGTCGCCGCCGTAGGCGGTATCCACCTGCAGCGAACCGAGGCCTTCCACTTCGATCCAGGCATCGAGCTTGTCGGCGAAGGAGGGCAGGTTGCGCACTTCCACGCGCTGCACCTTGCCGTCCTTGCAGTCGGCTACGGCCTCGATCAGGCCGCCCGGCGCTTCCAGGGTCAGGCGTGTCTGCGGTTCCTGCATCGGCAGGATGCCGCTGTCGAGCAGCACGGTGCTGACGCACAGCGAGTTGGAGCCGGACATGGGCGGCACGTCCGCCGGCTCCATGATGATCCAGGCCATCTGCGCCCGCGGGTCCTTCGGCGGGACCAGCAGGTTCACGTGACGGAACACGCCGCCGCGCGGTTCGTTGAGGACGAAGTTGCGCAGGGTGTTGTCGCTGGCGATGAAGCGCGACTGTGCCCACACGGTGTCGCCCGGCGGCGGGGCGACGCCGCCGACGATGACGTCGCCGACTTCGCCTTCGGCGTGGCAACTGACGACGTGGATGATCTTGCTCGAACGCATGTCTGTCTCCTGGTTCTTTCGCGGCCCGTTTTTCCCTCTCCCCAGCCCTCTCCCTGAAGGGAGAGGGAGCGACCGTGCCGGCTTACACCAAGGCATCAGCCTGCTCCGATCCAGTCCCCTCGTCCTTCAGGGAGAGGGTTAGGGAGAGGGGCTCTTGTCAGTTCACCGACCTCAGAAACTCCGCCGTCTCCGCCCGCTGCGGGTTGACGATCACCTGGTCCGGCGTGCCGATCTCGTGCACCAGGCCTTCGCGGAAGAACGCCACGCGGTCGGACACATCGCGGGCGAAGCGGATTTCGTGGGTCACCAGGACCATGGTCATGCCCTCTTCGGCGAGCAGGCGCATGGTGTCGAGTACCTCGCCCACCAGTTGCGGGTCGAGTGCCGAGGTGGCTTCGTCGAACAGCATGTAGTCCGGCGACATGGCCAGCGCGCGGGCGATCGCCATGCGCTGCTGCTGCCCGCCCGAGAGCTTCTGCGGGAACACCTTGAGCTTGTCGCCCAGACCGACGTGCTTGAGCTGCTTCACCGCCATCGCCTCGGCTTCTTCCCTGGGCAGGCCGAGCACCTTGCGCGGGGCGAGCATGACGTTCTCCAGCACGGTCAGGTGCGGGAAGGCGTTCCACTGCTGGAAGACGATGCCGATCTTCTGCCGCAGCTTGTTCAGGTCGGTGGTCTTGGCGTGGACCTCGATGCCGTCGACGCGGATCTTGCCGCGCTGGATCGGTTCCAGGCCGTTGATGCACATCAGCAGGGTGGACTTGCCCGAACCCGAGCCGCCGATGATCGAGACTACCTCGCCCTTCTTCACGGTCAGGCTGACGCCCTTGACCACTTCCAGATCGCCGTAGGCTTTGTGCACGTTGTCGATTTCAATCATTTTCCTGCCACCTTTGTTCCAGCCGGGCACCGAGGCGCGCCACGACCCAACTCATGAGGTAATAGATGACCCCGGCGATGCACAGCACCAGCAGGGGTTCCTGAATGCGCGTCACGATGGTCTGCGAGGCGCGGAGCAGTTCGACGATGCCGATCCACATGACCAGCGCGGTGTCCTTCATCACCCCCAGCACCAGGTTCAGCCAGCCGGGGAAGGCCACCCGCGCGGCCAGCGGCAGCACGATGTAGCGCAGGTCCTGCCAGTAGCTGAGGCCCAGCGAGCGGCTGGCGCGGCGGATGTTCGGGCCGACGGCGAGGATGCCGCTGCGGATGATCTCGGTGCAGAACGCCGCCGCGTACACGCCCAGTACCAGGCAGCCGACGGTGAAGGCGCTCCAGTTCAGGCCGACGATGCTTTTCAGCGAGTTGAACAGCACGAACTGGATCAGCAGCGGCACGCTGCGGAAGATGTCGAGGAACCAGCCAACCGGCATCGTGGCGCGCGGCAGGGTGGCGCGCAGCCAGCCCAGCACGACGCCAGCGAGGGTGCCGATGAGCATGGCGCCGACGGTCAGCTTGACGGTGACCCAGGCCCCTTGCAGCAGGAACATCAGGTCGTTGACGGTGAAGCTCGTGGAAAACATGCGTGCTTCTCCTAGTAGCGGAACAGCCGCCAGCTCAACAGGCGGGCGACCGCCACGATGACCTTGGCGATGATGTAATAGAGCACCGCGGCCAGGGCGAAGTACTCGAAGGTGCGGAAGGTGCGTACGTTGAAGTCCTGGGTCACGCCGGTGAGGTCGTTGTTCAGGCCCACCACCACGCCCAGCGACGTCATCAGCACCGCCCAGACCATCTGGTTCGTCAGCGGGTAATAGACGATGCGCAGCAACTGCGGAACGATGATCATCCGGTACGCCTGGAAGGCGCTCATGCCCAGCGAGCGCGCGGCGCGCATCTGGGTGTCCGGCACGGCCTTGAGGCCGCCGCGGAAGTTCTCTGCGAGGTAGCCGGCGTTGTTGAAGGTGATCCCCGCCAGCAGCGCCACCCAGGAGCTGACGTGGAGGCCGAAGGAGCCCAGGCCGAAGTACAGGATGTAGATCTGGAACAGCGACGGGGTGTTGCGCGCGATCGATACCCAGGTGTCGGCGAAGCCCTTGAGCAGTGGGTTCTTCATCTGCCGCATGACGGTCAGCAGCAGCGCGATGAGCACGCCGAGGATCATCGACAGCGCGGCGGTCTCGAGGGTTACCCAGGCGCCGCCGAGCATGTCCGGCAGAGCCTTGAAGGCGGAGCGCCAGTGGAAGCTGTAGTTGAACATCAGCGCACCCCCTCGCTCAGCCAGCTCGGGACGCCACCGTCACCGCGCCCGCTGCAGGCTGCCTCGACGCAGGCGGCAAGGCTGCCGAAATGCACCTGGCGCCCGGCCAGGCCAGGACCGTAGTGGGCGTACTTCGCCGAATTGGTGATCAGCGTGGTGCAGGACGGCGGAATCACCGGCTCGCCGATCATGCACCAGCAGGTGTCGTTGAGCAGTTGCGCGCCGAAGTCTTCCAGCACCTTCACGTCGCCAGCGGCGCGGGCCTTTTCCTGCACGGCGCGGCCGAGGGCGACGACCAGCGCGACGCCTGGATGCTTGCGGCGCCCGGCGACCAGCCTGGCCAGCTCGGCACACTCGCTGGCGGAGAAGTGCGGGTTGCCCAGGGACACCAGTTGCACGCTGGGCTCTGCTGCGTGGTCCAGCTCGCGCCAGGAGGCGATCAGGTCCGCCGGGGTGACGCGCAGGTGTTGCAGCGGGGCTTTGCCGCCCAGTGCGGTGGCGACGTCCGGCGCTTCCGGGGTGACTCCGGCGATGTGGAACATCGGCGCAGCGGAGGTAGTGGCGAAGGCTGCGCCGAAGGCTTTCAGCGCGTCGCTGTCCGGCGCCAGCGGCTGCAGGCCGTCGACCACCGGGATGCGCGTGCCGCATAGCTCGCCGATGTGATAGCCGAGTAGCGGGAAGATCGATTCGTCGTGCTCGGCCGGCAGCTCGACATCGATCCGCAGCACGGCCAGCCGGCCGTCGTCGCGGTGGCTGCCGACGTCCGGCGCACGGCCGGTGAGGGCGATGCAGATGTCGAGGTAATCCGGATATTTCAGGGTCCGCGCGCCGAGCACGCTGTTGGCGTAGACCACGGCGTTGGACTCGGCCCACACGACCTGTTCGCCGAGGCTCGGCTTGCTGTCCAGCAGGTAGGGCGCGCAGGTGTAGCTCATCTGCGCGCCCATCTCCATGTAGGCATCGCCCAGTGCGGCGGCGGGCTCGCCGAAGGCCTTGTCGACGCCCAGCTCGCGCCAGCGGCGGTGGTCCACGGAGATGGAATTCAGGGTGGTCGGCACCTTCACCTTGCCGCCCCAGTCCGCCAGTTGGCGGGCGAAGCGCAGGCTGGCGGGGCCGGTATAGATGCAGCCGTCGATGTGCGCCTGGGCGATGTCCAGCAGGTCCTTCGCGCCTTGCAGCGCGGCCATGCGCAGGACGATCTGCATGGCGGCCTGGGCGGCCTTGCCATGCTTGCCGTCGAGCAGTTCATGGTCGCCGGCGGTGAGCGCCAGGCCTTCCGGCAGCGGGCCGGCATCGCTGGCCATCACGCCCTGCCAGCCATCGGCAGGGCGCTCGGCGGTGAGTGTTACCTGTCCGTCTTCGATACGGGCCCAGCCGCCCGTGGACAACTGCTCGAAAGCCTCGTGGCCCAGGCACAGCACCGGGATGGAGCGGCCGAACAACGCCTGCGCCACCAGCACGCCGAGGGTGAGGATCTCGTCCGGCTCGGCCAGCAGCAGGGCTGCCGGCGCATGGCCGTTGAGCAGTATTTCCAGCATCACGCTGCTGCCGGTACAGGAGCCGCGTCCGCTGGGAATCGCCAGCACCCGCCCGGGCAGGAAGCTGCCGGAGAGCGGATGGTGGCGGTCGATGACCTCGCCCGTGAAAGGCTCGACGCCTCCCCAGAAGCTCAGCCCGGTGTCGGCATGGAGTAGCGCCCCTTCGGCGCTACCCCCCATCAGGACCCGCCCTGTTAGGCGTGAGTCCCGCACCCTTGAAGCCTGCATCGAAGACATGTTGCGCCCGCCGTCAGTAGTACACGTGGGGAACGGTGAGGTCGACCGGGGTGCCGCCGACCCACTTCTCGTACAGCTCGGCGTAACGGCCGGTGCGGACCTGCTGGTTGACGAAGAGGTTGAGGTAGTGGATCAGGCCGTACTCGTTGCGCGCGGCGGCCAGTGACACGTAGTCGATCACGTAGGGCGCGTTGCCGACGACCTTCAGGCCCTTGTACTTGCCGGATTTCAGGGTGGAGGCGGCGACGGTGTTGGTCACCACGGTGGCGTCGATGTGGCCCTGGGCAACGGCGAGGATGGTGTCGTTCTGGCTCTGGTAGGCGCGGAAGGAGCCTTTGCCGCCCCATTTCTTCACGTCCTTCTCCAGTGCAATGGCTTCATAGGTGCCGCTGGTGTTGCCTACCGGGCGGTCCTTGATGTCCTCGTACTTGGTGATGCCGGTGTCCTCGCGGGTCAGCACCACCATCTGGAAGGCGAAGTAGGGGATGGTCATGGCGACCGTCTTGGCGCGCTCCAGGGTGTCGGAGGTGGAAGCGACAATCACGTCGGCGCGGCCGGATACCAGCGCGGGGATACGATCCGGGAAGGGCGTCTCGACGACTTCGGCGGTAACACCAAGGACTTTCGCCAGGTCGTTGCAGTAATCCACGTCAAAGCCGACCGGGTTGTTCTGCGCATCGCGCGAACCCATCGGCGGGAAGTCCAGGGTCACGGCGCAGCGCAGCTTGCCGGATTCGATGATGTCGTCGAGCTTGTCGGCTTGGGCCTGGCCGGCGAGAAACACAGCGGTGAGGGCTAGAGCAATTCGGGTGAATTTCATGGGGGCCTCTCTGAGTCAGTGTTGTGCAGCGATTTTTGTATTATGGATTTCGTATACGATATTTCTTAGAGCAAGGCATGTGCCAGAAATCACTCGGGCGTGACTCATGGGTCGCAAAGCCCGGTGTGCGGGGGATTCGTTGCTGGGAGCATTCCGAATTACCTGTAGGTGGGTTCCGAGCGCTGTTACCAAATGAAGCAGGAGCGTGTTTCGCTGCCCCGTATGGGAGCATTCACGTATCGCACGCTGATCGGGGCTGAAGAGTGTTCGCGAGCAAGAACCGGGCGCCCCCCTCGCTCCTACAGGCAGGGCAGCGCTTGCTCTTCGTAGGAGCGAGCTTGCTCGCGAACCGCCCACACACAAACTTTCAGGACGTTTATCCCGTAGGGCGAATAAAGCGGCACGCTTTATCCGCCGTATGCGCATTCGTGCCTTGGCTGGCGGCGGATAACGCCGTAGGCGTTATGCACCCTACGCGGAGGGAAGTGTTCAGTTGGGCGAGGTTTGCGACTCGCGATACTGCGTCGGCGACAGCCCGGTCAGTGCGCGGAATTGCCGGCTGAAGGCGCTGTGGTCGGTATAGCCACAGCGCAGGGCGATCTCGGTGATCGGCAGGTCTTCGCCGAGCAGGCGTGTGGCCGCACCCAGGCGCGCCTTGTGGATCATCTGCCGTGGCGTGAGCTGGAAGATGCGCTTGCAGTGGCGCTCCAGCTGGGCGACGGAGAGGCCGGCCAGTTCGGTCAGCTCGGCAAGGTTGATCGGCCTGTCGAAGTGCTCGCGGATGTAGGCGTCCACCGCCGCCAGGCGCTGGTACGCCGGATGCGTGGATTGCGCCGCCTGCAGGTCGCTGGAAATCCCCGCCATGCCGATCACAACGCCTTGCGCATCGTGCAACGCCAGCTTGTGGGTCAGGCACCAGCCCGGCAGCCGGCCGGGGTAGAGGTGCAGCTCCAGCTGATCGCTGAGCTGGCCGCCGGTTTCCAGCACGCGGCGATCCTGCTCGGTGTAGATCGGGCCGAAGCGCGACGGGAAGACCTCCTCGGCGGTGCGCCCGAGCAACTCGCGGGCATCCTTCACACCGCAGCGCCGCGCCAGGGTCTGGTTGACCAGCACGTAGCGCGCCGCGGTGTCCTTGATGAAGAACACCACGCCGGGCATGGCATCGAGCAGCGGGGAAATCTGCGCAAGGGTCTGCAGCAGGCTGTCCAGGTCGCGGGCGCCCTGGGGAATCAGGTCGTGCATCGGGAGGCGAGTCGGCTGTCGGAACATCGCGAGGATACGGGGCAATCAGGTTGTGGGAAAGGGTGTCGCTGTGGCCGGGGCGAGAGCGGGCGACGTTGCGGTTGTTGGCCGGGCCTCGGCGTGCTGGACTAGTCGGCCGACATTAGCCTTCGAGTGATCATCATGTCCCGAGCCCAGCGGCTGCTCGACCTTCTGCAGATACTGCGGCGCCATCGTCTTCCGGTGTCGGGCCGGCAACTGGCCGATGAGCTGGGCATCAGCCTGCGCACGCTGTACCGCGACATCGCCACCCTGCAGCAGCAGGGCGCCCATATCGAGGGTGCGGCTGGCGTTGGCTACGTGCTGCGCCCCGGTTTCGAGCTGCCGCCACTGATGTTCTCGCTGGAGGAGATCGAGGCGCTGGTGCTGGGCATGCGCTGGGTGAGCCGGCATGGCGACCAGGGCCTGGTATCGGCGGCGCGGGATGTGCTGGCGAAGGTCGGCTCGGTACTGCCGGCCAATCTGCGCCTGGAGTTGGAGAGCAATGCGCTGCTGGTGGGTAGCCGGCCATCCGAGCGAGTGGCGGACGGGTTGCTGGGCCAGGTGCGAGACAGCATTCGCCGGCAGGGCAAGCTGCAGTTCGCCTACCGGGATGCCGGCGGACAGTTCACCGAGCGGGTGGTCTGGCCGTTCGGCCTGGGCTACTTCGAGCAGGTTCGCGTGGTGATGGCCTGGTGCGAGCTGCGCCAGGACCTGCGGCACTTTCGGCTCGACCGCATGGAGCAGGTCAGCAGCCTGGCGGAGCGCTACCCGCGTCAGCGGCAGGCGTTGCTCAAGGACTGGTACGCGAGGCACGACATCCCCGCGCAGTGAATGACTGCTGCCGGAAACTGACACGGGTACGCCATAGCCTGCGATGACCGGCAACGAAGCCGGTTCATTCAACAGCAAGGAGTTTTCCATGGTCAGCCCGAACATGATCATTTTCTACGTCGACGATGCCCAGCGCAGCGCCGGTTTCTACGCGGAGCTGCTGCAGCGCGACCCGGTGGAAAACAGCGCGACCTTCGCCTTGTTCGTCTTCGACAATGGCCTGAAATTCGGCCTCTGGACTCGCGCTGGCGTGCAGCCGAACGCCGTGGCGCAGGCTGGTGGCAGCGAGCTGGGTATCCCCGCGCAGAGCCACGCCGACGTACTGCGACTGCACCGTGACTGGCAGCAGCACGGCGTCGAGATTATCCAGGCGCCGACCCAGATGGATTTCGGCTACACCTTCACCGCGCTCGATCCGGATGGTCATCGCCTGCGCGTCTTCTGCTTGAGCTGAGCATTCCCTGGCATGGCGGGTCCCTTCAGTCGTCGGCGAGCTGCAGCAGGGTTTCTACCCGCGCCGGGCTGAAGGGCGGGCGCGGCGCTGGCGGTTGCCAACCGAACAACTGCTTGGCCGCAGCGCCGCACACGCGGCCCTGGCAGGCGCCCATGCCGCAGCGGCTGGCGAGCTTGGCGGCGGTCCAGTCCGGCTTGCCGGCCAGGGCCGAGTAGGGCACGTCTTCGCAGCGGCAGACGAGTGTGTCCGGTTGGGCGAGCTGGTTCAGGCGCGGGTCGAGGGCAAAGTCCTTTTTCAGTGCGTCGGCGAAGCCCTGCCAGCGCTGGCGCTGCGACCAGAGCCCACGGGCGCGGTCGTGTTCACCCACGGCGGCGTGGCCGGCGATGCTGCCCTCCACCAGGGCCTTCTCCGAGCCGCCGAAGCCGGTGCATTCGCCCGCGGCGTAGATGCCATCGCGGCTGCTCGCCTGCCAAGCGTCGACGCGGATTGCACCGTCATCCACCGCGCAGCCCAGCGCCTGGCCGAGCTGCACATTGGGGATAAGGCCGAAGCCGCAGGCCAGCCGGTCGCAGTCGATTTCCTTCAGCTTGCCACTCTGGCTGATTCGCACGCCTTCCAGGTGATCTGTCCCCAATGCGGCGACGATATGGCTATCGGCACGGTAGGCCGGGTCGTACAGGCCGAAGGACTGCACCAGCTTGTTCGGCCAGCGTGGCAGCTTCAGTGCGAAGCTGGCCAATGCAGGCCACGAGGCCTGTTCGGCGATGCGCTGGATCTTCGCCCCGTTGGCGCGGGCGGTTGCGGCGCTGGCGAGCAGCAGCGGGCCGCTGCCGGCGATCACCACACGCTGGCCATCCACCGGTACGCCGCCTTTCACCAGTGCCTGCAGCCCGCCTGCACCGGTGACGCCGGGCAGCGTCCAGCCGGGGAAGGGCAGCAGCAGTTCGCGGGCGCCGGTGCAGAGGATCAGCTTGCGGTAGTCCAGCCGCCAGCCACGTTCGAAGTCTTCCAGCAGCAGGCCGCGTTCGCCGGCCAGGGCCACCACGCGGGTGGCGCTGTGAATCCTGATGTTGGCGCAGGCAGCGACCTTTTCGCGCAGCTCCAGAGCGGCGCGCGGCAGGTGCGCGTTGGGCCCGTCGCGCCAGATCTGCCCACCGGGCAGCGGGTTGTCGTCGAGGATGACGATGCTGGCGCCGCTCGGCGCGGCGGCGAGGGCGGCGGACATTCCCGCCGGCCCGGCACCGATGATGAGGATATCGACGGACTCGCTCATGGGCGCGTCTCCACCTGCATGCCGTCACGGCACAGGGTCTGGCAGGCCAGGCGGCGCTGGCCGTCGATGGTCACCCGGCACTCCTGGCAGATGCCCATGCCGCATAGCGGCGCACGGCGCTGGCCGCTGACCGAGGTGCGTGTGGTGCCGTCGCCACCCTGGGCAAGCGCGGCGGCCACCGTGGTGCCGGCGCCGACACGTAGCGGGCGGCCGTCAAGAGTCAGGTCAGGCATGGGCGTTTGCTCCGAGGAAACGGCGCGGGGAATAGGGTTCGGCCGGCAACGGCAAAGGCTCATTGCACAGCTGCGCAGCGAGGAGGTCGGCGGTGCCTGGCGCGGTGGTTACGCCCAGGCCTTCGTGGCCGACAGCGAGCCACAGACCGGGGCGCTGCGGATGTTCGCCCACCAGCGGCATGCCGTCCGGGCTGGCGGCGCGGAAGCCGGCCCAGCTGCGAATCACGTTGAGGTTGGCCAGGCCGGGCATGTAGTCGACGGCGCGGCGCAGCATCTTCGCCAGCATCCAGCCTTCCACCTGCGGGTCGGTGGTGCCGAACTGCCGCGAGGCGCCGATGAACAGCTGGCCGGTCGGGCGCGGCTGGATGTTGCAGGCCACCGATGGGCCACTGGCGTTGTGCGCGCTGGTCACGTAGCCCAACTCCACCAGCGTGCGGCGCACCTTGCCGGGGTAGCGGTCGGTGATCAGCAGATGACCTTTTTTCGGCTCGATGGGCAGGTCGGCGCAGAGCTGCGTGGCCTGGATGCCATTGGCCAGGACGATGGCCTTGGCGCTCAGCCACTGGCCGTCGTCCAGGCGCACGCGGGGTTCGTCGATTTCCACCACTGTTGCCTGGCGCTGGCGGATCGGTTTCAGCGCTGACTCCAGCAGCCACGCGGCGGCGCGCGGGGCGTAGAGAATGCCGTCACCGGTGATCTCCAGCCCGCCGTGCAGGTCGCTGCGCAGCTCGGGTTCTTCCTGCTGCAGCTCCGTGCTGTTCAGCAGTCTTGCGGCGACGCCGTGCTCGCGCAGCACGGCGAACTTGCGTTCGGCCTCGGCCATCTCTTCGTCATTGGCCGCCAGCCACATCGTACCGTTGCTGCGGTACGCGCATTCGGTGGGCATGTCGTGGCCCCACTCGCGCCAGCGTTGCAGCGAGTAGTTGCTCAGCGCCAGTTCGGCGGCATTGTCGTCGAGCACCAGCAGGTGGCCCATGCCGACGGCGGTGGCGCCGGGCAGGCGCGCATCCAGCACCAGCACGTCAAGGCCGCGGCGGGCGAGGGCGTGGGCGCAGGCGGCGCCGACGATGCCGGCGCCGATGACGATGATGTCCGCATCGCTCACGAACGGATGCCCCAGGCGAACGGGTCGTCTTCTTCCAGCAGCAGGGTGGCTTCCGCGCTGATGTTGGCGCGCCCGCGGATGGTCGGGATGATGCGCCCCTCGGCAGGCTCGCCGACCCACTCGAAGCGGCCTTCGAACTGGCTGCCGATCACGCTGGCCTGGCGCCAGGCGTCGCCGGCAGCGAGCTTGCCGTCAGCGGCCAGGCACGCCAGCTTGGCGCTGGTGCCGGTGCCGCAGGGCGAGCGGTCGTAGGCTTTGCCGGGGCAGAGTACGTAGTTGCGGCTGTCCGCATCGGGATCGTCGGCGAACAGCTCGATGTGATCGATCAGGCCACCGTCTTCGCCGCGGATGCCCTGGTCTTCCAGCGCCTTCTGCACGGCGACGGTGTAGGCAGTCAGTTCGTCCAGGTTGTCGCCGGCGACGCGCAGGCCGTGATCGGCGATCAGGAAGAACCAGTTACCGCCCCAGGCGATGTCGCCGTGCACCAGGCCATGGCCGGGCACTTGCACCGGCACTTGCTTGCGGTAGCGATAGGAGGGGACGTTGCGCACGCTCACCGAGCGGTCGTCGTGCAGGGTTGCTTCGACGGTGCCCACCGGCGTCTCGATCTTGTGCGTGCCGGGGCCGATACGCCCCAGGTGCGCCAGCGAGACGACCAGGCCGATGGTGCCATGGCCGCACATGCCCAGGTAACCGGTGTTGTTGAAGAAGATCACCCCGGCACAGGCGCTCGGGTCCACCGGCTCGCAGAGCAGTGCGCCGACCAGCACATCGCTGCCGCGTGGCTCCAGCACGGTCGCGGCGCGCCAACTGTCGTGCTCCCTGGCCAGCAGCGCACGGCGTTCGGCCATGCTGCCCTTGCCCAGATCGGGAAAGCCGTCGAGCACCAGGCGCGTGGGTTCGCCGCCGGTGTGGGAATCGAGAACCTGGATGCGTTTCATGCTGCCCCCTGAGGTGGTCTTGTGGTTGACCTTAGGGTGGCGCGGAGCGGGGATGGGAGCTTGAGGGTTTTCCGCCGGGCCGATGATGAAATCGGCACAGCGGGTCTTTTCGATCAGCTCGGTGTCGGCCGATTCGGCAGGTGCTCGTAGAGCGTGCGGCAGACGCCGTTGATGTGTTCTTCCAGCAGGCGCGCGGCCAGCTCGCCATCGCCGGCGCGGCAGGCGTCGAGGATGTCGTGGTGCTCGTGATCCGCGCGCTCCTTGCCGGAGGACAGGCTCATCTGCATGCGCAGGTAGCGTTCGAGCTTGTCATGGATGGAGCGGATCAGGCCAACCAGGTAGGGCCGCTGCGCCGGTTCATAGAGGCAGGCGTGCAGCTCCCAGTTCAGTTCCGCCCAGCGGCCGACATCGTCCTCGCCGACGAACTCGGCACAGATGCGCTCGGCGCGCTCGAAGGTCTCGGCGGTCATGTTCGGCACCGCCAGGCGGATCGCCTGGGCTTCGAGAACGACCCGTACCTCGAACATCTGCGCCAGTTCCGGCTCGGATATCTTCGTCACCAGCGCGCCCTTGTTGCGCTGGAACTCCACCAGCCCCTCGGCCTCCAGGCGCTTGAGCGCCTCGCGCACGGGAATCTTGCTGACGTTGAAGATCTGCGCGATATCGTCCTGGCGGATCGGCTCGTGCTCTGCCATCTGGCCGGAAATGATCGCCTCGCGCAGGTGCTTGGCGATGGTCTCCGAGGCGGAGGGGACGATACCCAGGTTGGGGGCGTTGCGTAGCGGCACGATGCAGTCCGGTCAGGTGGCTGTTGTCGGATATGGTATACGAAATCCCTGTAATGCAGTGAAGCACCGGCGAGCGGTCATCGCAATGGATGAATCACGGGATTTGCACACGCAATGCGCGTGCCGGGGAATCAGTTGCGGCGTTCGACGATATAGCGGGCGAGGGCGCGCAGCGGTTCGGCGCTATCGCCAAAGCCTTCCAGCGCAGCCAGCGCCTGGTCGCGCAGGGCGAGGGCGTAGGCCTTCGCTTCGTCGAGGCCGAGCAGCGCGGGGTAGGTCGGCTTGTCGTGGGCCTGGTCCTTGCCCTGGGTCTTGCCGAGGGTGGCGGTGTCGCTTTCCACGTCGAGGATGTCGTCCTGCACCTGGAACGCCAGGCCCACGGCTTCGGCGTAGCGGCGCAGGGCTTCCAGCGCATCGGTGTTGGCGCGGCCGCTGGCGAGGGCGCCGAGCTGCACGCTGGCCTCGATCAGCGCGCCGGTCTTGTGCCGGTGCATGGTTTCCAGCGCCGCCTGGTCGATCTTGCGGCCCACGGACTCCAGGTCGATCGCCTGCCCGCCGACCATCCCGGCAGAACCGGCGGCGCGGGTAAGGATCATCAGCATGTCCAGACGGGTCTGCGCATCCTGCGGATTGAACTGGGCGTTACCGATCACCTCGAATGCCAGCGCCTGCAGACCGTCACCGGCGAGAATCGCGCAGGCCTCGTCATAGGCAATGTGGGTGGTCGGCTGGCCGCGACGCAGGTCGTCGTCGTCCATCGCCGGCAGATCGTCGTGCACCAGGGAGTAGGTGTGGATCAGCTCCACTGCGCAAGCAGCGCCGTTCGCGCGCTCGGCGTCGCCGCCCAGTGCTTCGCAGGCCGCGTAGGCCAGCAGCGGGCGCACGCGCTTGCCACCGTTGACCACGCTGTAGCGCATGGCGGCGTAGATGCGGGTGAGTTCTTCACGGGGGGCGACGAAGAGTTTTTCCAGCGCAGCGTCGACACGCGCCGTACAGCGCGCCTGGTAGCCGGCGATCATGCGTCTTCGCCTTCCGGATCGAAGGGCGCTTCGCTCAGTTCGCCATCGCGTTCCAGGAGGATCTGCACCTTCTGTTCCGCCTGGGTCAGCGCCGCCTGGCAGTCGCGCGTCAGGCGGATGCCCTGCTCGAAGGCCTCCAGCGAGTCCTCCAGCGACAGCTCGCCGCTTTCCAGGCGCTCTACCAGCGTTTGTAGCTCGGCGAGGGACTGTTCGAAGTCGAGGGAAGCTTTCTTGCGGGCCATGCGGACATCTCGGCGGGGGTATTCGGAAACCTCGCGACACTAGCAGAGACGGGCTTTGCGGGCAAATCTTCGGTCAGGCCGCCGGCGACTGCACAAGCGCTGCCGGCGGCGCTTTCGAACCGGTTTCTAGTAGCCGGCGTCGCGGACGCCCTGGTGCTCCGCCACCACCTTGAGCATGCGCAGCGACTCGAATGGAGCATCGACCACGAACTGGTTCGCCAGCCAGGACGGCACGCTGCCGCCGGGCTCGCCGCGCATTTCGTAGGTGACTTCGGTGAGCTTCGGGCCCTTGGGGACCATCTGCCAGGTCCCGGAGACGCTGGGCACGCGGATGCGGTCCTTCACCGGTGGGAGATAGTCCGGCGCGGCCTGCAGGTGGCGGATCATGCCGCCGTCCGGGGTTTCTTCGGTGCTCACCTTCAACACCAGGTCACGCGGGGCGGCGGGCCAGGGAAGCTTGGTGTCGAGGTAGACCCAGATCGCCTCGTCGCTGTACTTGAGCAGGCGCATCTGCGCGCAGGCGTAGAGCCAGGCGCAGGAGACGCGCAGGTTCTCCTGCAGATGCCCGAGGGTGGCGACGTCAGCCTTCACCAGCGTAATGCCGCGGAAGCTCTTGTAGTTCGAGCCGGCGACCTGTTTCAGGTAGACCTGCACGCCGTCCTGGTCCTTGGCGAGCTTCCAGTCGCCAGCCTGCGCGTACGCTGGCAACGGAGCTGTCAGTAGCAGGGCGAGCAGGAAGGGCGAGGGGCGCTTCATGGCGGCGGACCGGCGAGGGGATAGACCGATCTTATGCCTGCCTGGTGACAGCGGCGCATTGGCCGGCGAGCGGTCTGGCATGCCGGGAAGCTTTTTCGCAGGCATTAAAAAAGCCGGCTTGTGGCCGGCTTTCAGGGGGTGGTCCAACCTTACTTCTGGTAGGGCGGGCCGCCTTGATTCTGTGGCAACGCAGGGGACTGCGTGCGGGGCGCGCATGGTAGCAAAGTCGGGACGAAAAGCCTAATCCCGGTCACAAAAAAGCCCCGCAGTGGCGGGGCTTCTTCGCGGCGGGGGCTACCCCGCGACCATCACTTGGCCTGGAAGGCGGCGACAGCCTTGGTGATGTAGTCGTGGGCCTGGGCGGCGTCGCCCCAGCCTTCGACCTTCACCCACTTGCCCTTCTCGAGATCCTTGTAGTTCTCGAAGAAGTGCTTGATCTGCTCCAGCAGCAGGGCCGGCAGGTCGGTGTATTCCTTCACGTCCTTGTACAGGACGGTCAGCTTGTCGTGCGGTACGGCGATCAGCTTGGCGTCGCCGCCGGCTTCGTCGCTCATGTTCAGCACGCCAACCGGACGGGCGCGAATGACGGAGCCCGGAGCGACCGGATACGGGGTCACGACCAGCACGTCCAGGGGGTCACCGTCGTCGGCCAGGGTGTTCGGGATGAAGCCGTAGTTGGCCGGGTAGAACATCGGGGTGGCCATGAAACGGTCGACGAACAGGCAGTCGGTGTCCTTGTCGATTTCGTACTTGATCGGCGCGTGGTTGGCCGGGATCTCGATGGCGACGTAAATGTCGTTCGGCAGGTCTTTGCCAGCCGGGATGCTGCTGTAGCTCATGGACGACTCCAGATAGTGGTCGGGCCGAAAAAGTGCGGCGGATTATAGGCAGATTGCCGTGTCCAAGCCACAGACATCGCCTAGTGCGCCCGAGTTTCCTGATATTCGGGGTGCTCGGCTTGCAGCCGGTGCAGGCGCGAGAGCGGATCTTGCCGGTAGAACAGCGAAAGCTGTTCATAGACTTTGGGATAGGCCGCCTGAAGGAGGTCCGGAGCGGTAAAGAAGTACTCGCTGGTGACGGCGAAGAACTCGGCAGGATTCTCGGCCGCGTACGGGTCGATGGCGGTGTGCGCCTGCGGATCGCGGTCGAGCTGGCGGTTCATGTCGTCGTAGGCGGCCTGCATGGCGGCGGCCCAGTCGGTGACGCGCATGTCGCGGTGCAGTGGCGGCAGACCGTTGGCGTCGCCGTTGAGCATATCGAGCTTGTGCGCCAGTTCGTGGATCACCAGGTTGTAGGCGTCCCAGCCACCGCCGCTCTCCACGCCGGGCCAGGCGAGGATCACCGGGCCTTGCAGGGAGGTTTCGCCGGCACGCTCGTCGTCGAATTCGTGCATGACGCCAGCGGGGTCGCGGTGTTTCTGCGGGCTGACGAAGTCGTCGGGGTAGAGCACCAGCTCATGGAAGCCGCTGTACCAGTTCAGGTCCGGCAGGTGCAGCAGCGGCAGCTCGGCCTGGGTGGCGAGCAGCAGGCGGCGGTAGTCGTCCAGTTCGATGCCGGGTAGCGGCGAGAGGCGCTTGTCGCGCAGGAACAGCAGCGCCCGCTCGCCGAGCCGGCGCAGTTCCTCTTCGCTCAGGCCGTCGAGGATCGGCAGCTGCCGCCGCACCTGCTCCCAGAGCTGGGCGTCGAGCGGATAGCGGGCGAGGAAGCGCCGGCGGCGCCAGGCGCTGAACGACCACATGGGCGGATCAGTGCTCGCCTGGCTGGGCCTTGGCCGATGGGCGCATCTTGTGGCGGATGAAGCCGATCAGCATGGGCACCAGGGAGAAGGCGATGATGGCGATGATCATCACCGAGAGGTTCTGCTTGATGAAGGGCACGTTGCCGAAGAAGAAGCCCAGGGTCACCAGGCCGCCGACCCAGGCGATGCTGCCGGCCACGCTGAAGAACAGGAAGCGCGCGTAGGGCATGTAGGCCATGCCGGCGACGAAGGGCGCGAAGGTGCGCACGATGGGCAGGAAGCGCGCCAGGGTCACGGTCTTGCCCCCGTGGCGCTCGTAGAAGGCGTGGGTCTGGTCCAGGTAGTCGCGGCGGAAGACCTTCGAGTTCGGGTTGCTGAACAGGCGCTTGCCCAGTGTTCGACCGATCACGTAGTTGGTGCTGTCGCCGCTGATCGCCGCGAGCAGCAGCAGGCCGCCGAGCAGCCACGGGTCCATGCCGCCAGCGGCGCAGATGGCGCCAGCGATGAACAGCAGCGAGTCGCCCGGCAGGAAGGGCGTCACCACCAGGCCGGTCTCGCAGAAGATCACCAGGAAGAGGATGGCGTAGATCCAGGTGCCATAGTTGGCTACCGCCAGCGACAGGTAGCTGTCGAGGTGGAGAATCAGGTCGATCGGGTTGAATTCCATGAGAAGCCTGTTTGACAACGAGGTGAACGGCCGGGCCGACCATTATAAGGCGCGACCTGGCTGCCGGGGGCGCTCTCTGTCGAATCCTGCGACGGAGACCCGCGGGAGGATATTACAGCTTCTGCGTGAAAATCCTGTCGCTGCAGGCGCCGCAACGCCTTGTGACAAATACCGCGGGAGCGCTGGACGCTGCGTCAGAGCAGGCTTGCCTGCCAGCTCAACAGGGCGGGCGCCGCTCGGGGTGTCAACGCCGCGCCGTTCTGCTCGCCGGCGGCTGGCAACTGCTCGGCCAGCGGGTGTACGGCGACTTCGCGGGTGTTCATCGCGGTTTCCAGGCGTGCCTCGGCGATCAGCTGCTGCAGGCGCCCGCTGCGGCGCAGGGTGCGCAGGCCGCGGTCGAGGCTGGCGGCGAGGGCTTCGCCTTCGGCGCGCTTCTTCGGCACCAGCACGTAGAGTGGCTTGACCTCCAGCGGCGGGTCGACGAACTCCAGCTGCTCGCGCAGCGCCGGGGCGTTCTGGCTGAGCAACTGGTAGCCGGTGTAGCGGTCCACCACGGCCAGGTCGATACGCCCGCGCAGGAGTTTTTCCAGGTTCTGCCAGTCGCTGCTGACCACGTCCTTGTTGAGGAAGTCGGCGCTGTCGAAGCTCTCCTGGTTGACGTAGCCGCGCACCACGCCGATGCGGTAGGGGCGCAGGGTGTCGAGATCGCGGGGGTTGATCGGCAGGGCGCGGTCGCGACGGCGGAAGAAGCCGAGCTGGGAGTCCAGCAACGGCATCGAGGTGTAGAAATCCTGGCTGCGGTCGGGCGACAGGTAGGCCGGCATCAGCGCGTCGAAGCGGCCCTCGCGGGTTTCGTTGAGCGCCCGCTGCCAGGGCAGGAACACCAGCTCTGCCTTGTCGCCGTTGAGTGCCAGGGCTTCGTTGAGGATGCGGCTGGCCAGCCCGTTGCCTGGCAGGTCGCTACCGACATAGGGCGCCCATTCCAGGGTGGCGACACGCAACGTCTGGGCCTGGGCGATGGCGCCCGCAAGGCCCAGGCAGAAGCAGGCGGTGCGCAGAACGAGCAGGGAAATACGCATGGGATCCCTTCATGCGGAGGCCGCGGCAATTCCGATGATGGCACTTTAGTGTGCCGGGCCCGCCGCCGCCAGCGGGCCGTTGCGTGCCTCAGTTGAGGTCGTCGCTGATCGGCAGGATGTAGTTCTTGAACTCGCTGTCCTCGCGGAAGCCGATGGACTCGTAGACCTTCTGCGCCACTTCGTTGTTGACGCTGGTGGACACGCGCATGCGCACGGCCTGGGTCTCGCGGGCCATCTGCCGGGCGGTCTGCAGCAGGTGGTCTGCGACCAGCTGGCGGCGCGCCTCTTCGGCGACGTAGATGTCGTTGAGGATCCACACGCGCTTGAGCGAGAGCGAGGAGAAGCTCGGGTAGAGCTGGCAGAAGCCCAGCAGCTTGTTGTCGTCGTCGTCCGGCAGGGCCAGGTAGATCACCGATTCCTTGCGGCGCAGGCGCTTCTCGAGGAATTTCCGCGAGGACTCGGGGTAGGGGAGCATGCCGTAGAACTCGCGGTATTTGACGAACAACGGAGCGAGCAGATCGAGGTGGTCGAGCGTGGCTTGCACGATGCGCATAAGCGGGCCTCGGCGGGAGGTGGGTGGGCTGGTATGGCAATGCAGGGGCTATGCCAGCGAATAGCCATTGGTCCGATGCTGCACCAGAATTTGTGGAAAGCGCAATCCAAGCGAGCGTTTGATCAGCGCCAGCAGCTATCCACGCTGCCGGCGCTGGTGCCGCGCTGGCCCTGGTGGTCGAGGGTGAAGTCGCCGCATTCGCTGTCGCCGGCCTGGGCGCCCCGGCGCAGGGCGGTCAGGCGGTAGCTGCGGGTGTTGCCGTCGATGAACTCGGCCTGCAGTTCATAAAGCTGGTGCGGCGACAGGCGCTTGCCGTCGGCCAGCGGGTAGCCGAAGGCCAGCCGGGTCGCGGCATCGGTGTACTTGCTGTATTGCGCCAGGTAGCGCTCCTGCTGCGCAGCGGCGTCGCGCAGCAGTGTCTGAGCCTCGCTGCGATTGGCGCGCAGGACGTACTGGCGATAGTTGGGGATGGCGATGCCGGCCAGCAGCGCGAGGATGCAGACCACCACCATCAGCTCGATCAGCGTGAAGCCTCGCGCGCGGCTTGCGAGCGTGCGTGCGGACATCAGGGATACCCCGTGGGCAGGTTGAAATTCAGGATCTGCCAGTTGAAGCGGCCCTGGTTGACCGGGTCGAAGAGCTGCACGGGCAGGCGGCTGCCGTCGGGGGTATAGAGGTTGCCGCCGACGCGCGTCACCGGGCCGTCGATCCGGATGCCGCTGGCACGCTCACTGAAGGAGCCGTCGCCGGCCAGATCGAAGACATTGAAGTCCAGCGCGCCGCCGGTCTTCGGGTCGACTGCCAGCAACCAGTAGGTGATCCCTGCGCTGCAGGGGTCGGCATTGGGCTTGCTGACGGTGACGAAGAGTACGTCGCCTAGCATGAAGGGCTGGTCGAGGATCATCTCGCTGTCGGCCAGATCGAAGTACCAGCCACGGATGCCGACACCACGTTTACCGCTGCTGTCCCAGCTCACGCTGGCGCTGCTCAGTTGCCGGACCAGGGTACTGCCGCCGCTGTGGCTGACGGTTTCCTCGGTGAGCGTCTGCTTCTGCAGGTCGCCCAGTCTGGTCAGGGTGGCGGGTTCGCCGGCGCCATCGACGTGGGCGAGGTAGTCGGTCTGGTCCCAGAACCCATAGAGCGATTGCGCGGTGGCCGGGCCTTCCTTGTCGCTGCCTTCGAAGTATTTGCCCGTGCCGGCCAGCACCAGCTGCCCGCCGCGCGGATGCTGGGTGACTTCCGGCGCCGCGCTCACAGCCTGGCCCCGTGCGTTGGCGAGGCTGGCCAGCAGGCTTGCCTTGGCATCGATGCCGCCTTGGCGATACAGGTTGCCCTGAAGGCTGCCGTAATAGCGCTGGGCGAGTTCTCCGGGGCTGGCGGCCTGGGTCCAGGCGACCGTGCTGGCGACGTCACCGTCGCCGCCGGTGGCATGGCTGGCGGCATCGATCCGGCCGTCGGCCAGGCGGATCGACAGCGAATAGCCCTTGCCCGCGTCGTAGCCATTGCCGGTGAGTACGTAGGGCTCGCCGTCGGAGTGGGTGATGACCGGGCGCTCCAGCAGGTAGCCGAAGTCGATGGTCTTGCCGTCGCGGCTGGCGGCGCTGGCGCTGTGCTCCCAGAGCAGCCTGGGGGTGTCCGGATCGGTGATGTCCAGGGCGAACAGGCCGCGCCCGCCCCGCCCGGGCGCCATGACCAGCACGCTGTGCCAGGCACCGTCGAAATAGACGTCCTGGGTGACGGCACTGCCGTCGACGAAGAAGCGGTGCAGGTTGTTGGTGTTTTCCTCTTCCGAGCGCCCTGCGTAGTTCTTCGCCGGCAGGTAGTTGAGCTTGTCGACCACTGCCGCGGGGATGAACGCCCAGCGCTCCCGGCCGGTCTCGTCGAAGGCGTGCAGCATGCCGTCGTTGGCGCCGACGTAGATGCGCCGTTCGCGGTCGGCGTGGTCCTGGAGGAAGGCGTCGTAGCCGCTGGCGCCCGCGGCCTTCTCCAGGTAGTAGGTGACACTGGCGGGCGCACCGACGACCACCGGTGAGGAGTAGATGATGTCGCCCAGCAGGTGGTTGCGTGCACGGAAGGTGGCGTCTTCGTCGCTGCGGTCGCCGCTCAGCCAGGCAACGCGGCGTGCCCCGAGGTTGTCACGGGTCTGGGTGCCGGGCGCCCTGTCCAGCTGCTCCTGCTGGGAGGCCGCGAGGTTGCCCCAGGCAAAGGCCTGGAGGTTTCCACTCGGGCGATCGGGGCGCGTGTTGATGTAGAGGCTGCGGCTGGCGGGGGAGCGCTGGTCGAGCTGGTTGCGGAAGGACAGCGCGGTATTGGCCTGGGCGTTGCCGTCGGCGTCGAGGCGGTATTGCAGGATGTCGCCGCTCCAGTCGGTGGGCTGGTAGCTGGCGCGGTAGAGGTGGGTGTCGGTGCTCAGCGAGGTCGAGCTGGCACCTGCCGCAGCGACTGCCAGCTGGTTGGTGGAGATGCTGCTGACGATGGCCTGGAAGGCTTGCACCAGTTCGCTGGTGGAGTCGGCGCTGAAGAATTCGCCGCGGGAGTTCAGCGCACCGTGCCACAGCGCCGCCACCTTGCCTTCGTTGGCGGTCACTGTCATGCCATCGATGCTGGTGCTGCCGCTTGGGTTCGGCCAGCTCTTGCTGCCGTCGAGCAACTGCGGGTAGGAGCCCGAGTAGGTATCGCCGCCCCATTGCAGGTATTTCAGCGTCGGGCCGAGCCCCAGGCCGACGGTATAGGTGGTGACGTGCTGCCAAATGGCCGGATCGTTCTTCGGGTTCCAGTAATCGTTGCCGTCGCGATAGCGCGGCGGGACCTTGTTGTCCAGGTCGGTGCGCGCATCGGTTGCCCAGCCGAGGAAGATGTTGTCGGCGAGGGTGTTGGACCACTTGTCGTAATAAGGCGCGGTGCCGGCGAAGGCCTTGCCGTCGGGCAGGGTGCGCGCGGTGCCGTCGGCATTGCTGCCGCCGGAGCCGTCGCCGAAGCCATCGGTCATCAGCAGGTGGTAGGTGGGACGACAGGCGTACTCGGTCTTCACGTCGCGCGTGGCGCCCGGCACGCGGGCGTAGGGGTTGTAGGCCGTCGTGCTGGAGAGGTAGCTGTTGACCCGGTTCTGCGCCGTGCCCAGCGGCGTGCCGCCACTGGCTGCCAGTCGCGCGGAGAAGTTGAAGAATTCGGCCTTGTGCTGGCCGGTGAAGGAGGCGAGGGTCTGGTTGCCACAGGCGGTGGAATTCAGGTTGAAGCTGCTGCTGTAGCAGTTGTTCAGGCCCTGCCAGGTGACCCGGATATGCTCGGGCAGATCGAACAGGGCCAGGTTCGCCGCGGTGCGCGTGGCGAGCTGGCGGGTACGGTAGAAGGAAAACCAGTTGGCGTAATTCTGCTGCTCGGCGGTGCTGGTCACCCATTTGGGGGTGAAGCAGGTCCGCGTGCAGGCGCTGGCGCTGGTGTAGGAGGAGTCGGCCGCGCAGTTCTGCACCGCGCTCAGGGTGCTGGTCGCCACGTTGCGCGCGTGCGGGCAGGCGGTGTCGAACTGGTAGTAGTGGGCGTAGCGCTGGTAGGCATCGGTGCTGTTGACCGCCTGCGTGGCGTTCTGGCTGTAGCCGTTGCCGGTGTTCCTGTTCAGGTCCAGCGTGTTGGTCTGGATGGTGAGGAAACCGTCGTAGAAGGCCTTGTCGAAACTGGTGGTGTAGCGCTCGCTGGTGAGACGCCCACCACTGAAGGTGACTTTCCAGGGCGCGTCGTAGGTGATCGCCGGGTTGTAGTACATCGGGTTGTACGACGAGGAGCGGTTGGCGATGGTGTAGGAGCTCATGCCGTCGGGCGTGTAGGCGCTGGTCATGCTGCCGGAGTCGTCGAGGGTGACGATCAGGTTCGGCGAGACGCCCTCGACCAGGAACAGCGGCGCCTGGCTCGGGGTGGCCGCCAGCGCGTTGGCGGCGGCGAGCAGGGCGGCGCCCAGCAGTGCGCCGCGCAGGCGGTTCTCAGCGCTGCACACGGGCGTACTCCTGCAGGCGCACCTGGGCCTGGTCGGTGATGCCGGTGGCAAGGGCGTTCACCTGCAGCAGCAGGGTGCCGCTGCCGGCCAGGCAGTCGGCCATGGCGCTGGAGGAGCGGCTTTCGCACTGGGCGGCCACGTACCAGCGTGGCGCGCGGCTGAGTTCGTCCAACTCGCCCGGGCTGGCGAGGTCGTTGCCGCGGTAGGTGCGTGCCTTGGTGATGAGAGCGCTGCTGGTCGAGTCGGAAGGGTTCAGCCAGAGACGGTCGCAGAGCAGCACCTGCTGCTGGTCCTGCGCGGTATCGATGCAGTCGTCGAGCGTGCCCACCGCCATGCTCGGGCTGTGGCGGCTACGGTACAGCGCCTCGTTGACGGCCGAGGTGGCGCCGCCCAGCGCCGCCTGGTAGTCGCGGGCGTCGGCGAGGCTGTTGTCCAGCAGCAGGCCGCTGCGCAGGTTGCCCAGGGTCAGGATGCTCAGGCCGAGCAGCAGGATCAGGGCGATCAGCAGGGTCTGGCCGCGTTGCCGGTTCATGGCTGGTTCCTCAGGTAGAGCGTCTGCGCGAAGGCACTGCACAGCCCGCGCGTGCCGGTGTCTTTCTGCTGGTCGCCGAGCGGGTCCGGATAGCTGCAGTTCTCCGGCAGCAGCGGGCGGGTCGAGGTCAGCACCAGGCCGACACGGACCTGGTTGACCGAGGCGTCGACGAAACGCAGGTCGTGGATGCCCGTGGCGAGTACTACCTCGCCGGCCGAAGCGCTGTTGTTGGTCTTGCAGCGCAGTTCGCCGCCGGAGAAGTGCAGGTGACTCACCAGTACCTGCGGCGTGCCGCTATCGGCATCGCTGTAGAGCGCGCCACCGCTGCAATCCTGCAGGAACTGCGCATCGACTCGCTGCGAGCGCTGGTAGCGCAGGCACAGGCCCTTGCCGTCGGCGTCGACGCTGCTGGCCTTGCCAGTGCCAAAGCTGCAGCCGGTACGGCTGTCGGTCAGCGAAGGGAAGGGGCCGTCGCGATCGAGGATGAAGTCGAATTGCGTGGCGTCCTGCGCCACGGCATGGCGTTGCCAGGCGACGTAACCGGCATGCCCGGCCTCGTTCTGCAGCAGGTCGAGGATGAAACGCGCGCGGCTCTGGTTCTGCTGCTGGGCATTGTTGAAGGCGGCGTGGTCGCTGCCCGACAGGTAGATCTGCAGCACGGTGAACAGCACCAGGGTGCCGAGTGTCAGCGCCACCATGAGCTCGATCAGTGACAGGCCCTTCTGTGTGCTGGCATTCATGGCTGGAAACTCAGTCGATAGCGCTCGACGCCACCGTCAGCGTCCGCGCTCAGGCAGGCGGAGTCGGCGTCCTCGGCAACGGTCGGGCTGCCGCTGCGGCAGTTGCGGCTGTGCCAGGCGAGCTGGATCAGCAGCAGCGGTTGTTCGGCGCCGCTGGCGCAGGATTTGCCGTCGCGGGTGGCGCAGATGAAGGTGGAGTCCTTGAGCAGTTCGTCGTCGGTGACGAGCCGGCGCTGCACCTGCGCCGTCCAGCAGGCCAGCTCGCGACGAATCCTGTCGCTCGTGCCGAGCCCGCTGGTGACGCAGGATTCGCCGCTGCCCAGGGTGGGGAAGGCGCTGCCCTTGGCCACCAGGAATGCCGCATCGCCCTTGAGCTTGCCGTTGCGGACCAGCCCGTCGCGATTGGCCTGCATGCTGCGGGCGAGATCGGCAGCGAGGAGGATCGCGTTCTGCCGCTGCTGGCTGTCGTGGGCGTAGCTGATGCTGCGCGCCTGCAGGGCCAGCATGCCCAGCAGCGCCACGCTGGTGAGCATCACCGCGACCATGACCTCGATCAGGTAGAAGCCCCGTTCGCCGCGCACTGGCTTCATTCGCATACCCAGACTGCCCCGCTGCGTTGCAGGCAGACCTTGCTGCTGTAGCTGCCGGAAGCAAGGGTGAAGACCAGCGGGTAGTCGAGGCCGGATTCGGCGATGCCGTTGCCGTCGAAGACCACCCGCGCGGCGCTGGTGCTGGTCTGGACCTGCACCTTGGCCGAGTCGTCCAGCTGGGCGCGCCGCAGTTCGATGGCCTGGCTGCCAGCCAGGTCGCCGCCACGTCGCTGGGACACCACCAGCATCGAAGTCCAGTCGCCACTCGCTTGCGGTGTGACGCTGATTTCCTGGTGGCTGATCTGCGCCTGCGCGCGGGCATATTGCAGCAGGGCGATCAGTTGCTTGCCGCCGCTCTGGGCGCGGTTGCGGTTGATCAGCAGGTCGAAGGAGGGCACTGCGATACCCAGCAGGATCGCCAGGATCGCGATGGTGACCAGGGTCTCGACCAGGGTGATGCCGCGTTGGCTCGCAAGCCGGGTGAAGGTAGCGCTACGGGGTGAATCCATGTTCTCGCCATCGACTGGGGTGCGCCGGGCGGCGCAGCCTTCCGTGCCAGTGCACGGTCCTTGATGGCGAGGTTTTTATCGCGATGAGCGGGAGGGGCGATTTAAGACGATTCTTAAAGACGGCGATCACCTGCGCGGCATGTGGTCGCGTTCACGGCAGAGCCTTCCTGCTCAGCCACCGAGCAGGAAATTACCCCGTGACGGCGCGTCGTCTCCTTCCAGCGCGGGCAGCTGCGCCTCGTCCTTCAGGTTCACTCCCGACAGCTGCCGGCGGCACGCCTCGCGCATCAGGTAGAGCAGGCGGTGCGTGGCCAGGCCGTAGCTCAAACCCTCCAGGCGCACGTTGGAGATACAGTTGCGGTAGGCGTCGTTCAGGCCGACCTTCGGTGCCCAGGTGAAGTACAGGCCGAGGCTGTCCGGTGATGACAGGCCAGGGCGCTCGCCGATCAGGATCACCACCATCTTCGCCCGCAGCAGCTCGGCCACTTCATCGGCGACGGCGACGCGGCCCTGTTGCACCAGTGCGATCGGCGACAGGCTCCAGCCTTCGTTACGCGCCTGTTCCTCCATGCGTTCGAGGAAGGGCAGGCTGTGGCGCTGCACGGCCAGCGAGGAAAGGCCGTCGGCGATCACCACGGCGAGGTCGTAGCTTTGCGGATGGCGGTCGGCATGGCGGCGCAGGATCGCTATCGAATCTTCATTCAGGCGGCGGCCGAGATCGGGGCGTTGCAGATAGGTGTCGCGGTCGGCGGCGGCGCTGTGCAGCAGCAACGTCTCGCGGCCGCGTTCGGCCAGTTGCGCGGCAAGGCCATCGCGGTCAAAGGGCAGGTGCACGGCGTCGCGTGCCTGGGCGTGGGCGAACTGGAAATCCAGCTGCGCGCCGGTCGGCAGGCTGGTGCCGGCGCGGCCCAGGGCGATGCGCGCGGAGGTCAGCCGGCGCAGCTCCTGCCAGGGGTTGGGGGTGAAGCTGTCGCTCATCGAAAACTCCTTAGGCGAGCGGCCGTCAGGACAGTTGCGCAAGCGCGTGGCGGAAGGCGCCGGGAAGCTGGTTGGCCATGTGCACGCGGCCGTCCTGCTGGCGGAGGATTTCCATGCGCGCAAGCCACGCCTCGAACTCCGGCGCCGGCCTCAGGCCCAGCGTCTGGCGCGCATAGAGCGCGTCGTGGAAGGAGGTGGTCTGGTAGTTGAGCATCACGTCGTCGGAGCCGGGGATGCCCATGATGAAGTTGATGCCGGCCACGCCCAGCAGGGTCAGGAGCATGTCCATGTCGTCCTGGTCGGCCTCGGCGTGGTTGGTGTAGCAGATGTCGCAGCCCATGGGCACGCCGAGCAGCTTGGCGCAGAAGTGGTCTTCCAGGCCCGCGCGGATGATCTGCTTGCCGTTGTACAGGTACTCCGGGCCGATGAAGCCGACCACGGTGTTCACCAGGAACGGCTTGAAGTGCCGCGCCACCGCGTAGGCGCGGGTCTCGCAGGTCTGCTGGTCGACGCCGTGGTGGGCGTTGGCGGACAGCGCGCTGCCCTGGCCGGTCTCGAAGTACATGAGGTTGTCGCCCAGGGTGCCGCGTTTCTGCGACAGCCCGGCCTCGTAGCCTTCCTTCAGGATCGACAGGCTCACGCCGAAGCTGGCGTTGGCCGCTTCGGTACCGGCGATGGACTGGAACACCAGGTCCAGCGGTGCGCCGCGGTTGATCGCCTCGATGGAGCTGGTGACGTGGGTGAGCACGCAGGACTGGGTGGGAATCTCGTAGCGCTGGATGATCGCGTCGAGCATCTCCAGCAGCGTGCAGATCGATTGCAGGCTGTCGGTGGCCGGGTTGATGCCGAGCATGGCGTCACCGTTGCCGTAGAGCAGGCCATCGAGCACGCTGGCGGCGATGCCGGCCGGGTCGTCCGTGGGATGGTTGGGTTGCAGCCGCGTGGACATGCGCCCGCGCAGGCCCATGGTGTTGCGGAAGCGGGTGACCACGCGGATCTTCTGCGCGACCAGCACCAGGTCCTGCACGCGCATGATCTTCGACACTGCCGCCGCCATTTCCGGCGTCAGCCCCGGCGCCAGGGCACGCAGGCTGGCTTCGTCGGCGGCATCGCCGAGCAGCCAGTCGCGCAGGCCACCCACCGTGAGGTGGCTGACCAGGGCGAAGGCTTCACGATCATGGGTATCGATGATCAGCCGGGTGACTTCGTCGCTCTCGTAGGGGATCAGCGCTTCGTCGAGGAAGTGCTTGAGCGGGATGTCGGCCAGCGCCATCTGCGCAGCGACGCGCTCGGCGTCGCTGCCCGCGGCGACCCCGGCGAGGCGGTCGCCGGAGCGCGCCGGGCTGGCCTTGGCCATCACCTCGCGCAGGCTGTCGAAGCGCCAGGTCTGGCCACCGATACTGTGGGCGAATCCGGACATGCCGACCTCTCTCAACCCTGGCTGGCGAACGACGCGTCGGTGCCGCGATTGAGGCTGATGACGATGCTGCAGATGGAGCAGCCGCCGATCATCAGCACCAGGAACACCGAGGCGATGACGCTGTTGAACCAGAGCATCGCGGCCAGGCAGACCAGCGCCAGCACCAGCGCGATGGCCGGCACCACCGGGTAGCCCGGTGCGCGGAAGCTGCGCTCCAGGTCCGGCTCGCTGCGGCGCAGCTTGAACAGGCTGAACATGCTCATGATGTACATGACGATGGCGCCGAACACGCTCATGGTGATCATCGCCGCGGTCAGGGTCATGCCCTGCAGGCTGATCAGGCTGTCGCTGAAGATCGCCGCGATGCCCACCGCGCCGCCGGCAAGAATCGCGCGGTGCGGGGTCTGGAAGCGCGACAGCTTGGCCAGGCCGCGGGGCAGGAAGCCGGCACGGGCGAGGGCGAAGAACTGCCGCGAGTAGCCGAGGATGATCCCGTGGAAGCTCGCCACCAGGCCGAACAGGCCGATCCACACCAGCATGTGCATCCAGGTGGAGTTGTTGCCGACCACGGCCTTCATCGCCTGCGGCAGCGGGTCGTTGATGTTCGACAGTGCGCGCCAGTCGCCCACGCCGCCGGCGAAGATCATCACGCCGATGGCCAGCGTCACCAGGGTCAGGATGCCGGCGATGTAGGCGCGCGGGATGGTGCGTTTCGGGTCCTTCGCTTCCTCGGCGGCCATGGCTGCGCCCTCGATGGCGAGGAAGAACCAGATGGCGAACGGAATGGCGGCGAAGATGCCGGCCATGGCCGGGGCGCCGAACACGTCCGAGCCGGCCCAGCCATTGAGCACGAAGTTGCTGAAGCTGAAGCCCGGCGCCACCACGCCCATGAACACCAGCAGCTCGGCTACCGCCAGCACCGTCACCACCAGTTCGAAGGTGGCGGCGATGCTCACGCCGAGGATGTTCAGGGTCATGAAGATCACGTAGGCGCCGGTGGCGGCCCACTTCGGATCGAGGCCGGGGAACTGCACGTTGAGGTAGGCGCCGATGGCCATGGCGATGGCCGGCGGGGCGAAGACGAACTCGATCAGCGTGGCGATGCCGGCGACCATCCCGCCGGTCTTGCCGAACGCCCGCAGGCTATAGGCGAAGGGGCCGCCGGCATGGGGAATGGCGGTGGTCAGCTCGGTGTAACTGAAGATGAAACAGGTGTACATCACCGCGACAATCAGCGTGGTGACGAGGAAGCCCAGGGTGCCGGCGGCGGCCCAGCCGTAGCTCCAGCCGAAGTACTCGCCGGAGATCACCAGGCCCACGGCGAGCCCCCAGAGGTGCAGGGTGCCCAGCGTTGGTTTGAGTTGTGATGCGCTCATTGTTGTTATTCCTCTCTCCGCAAGGGGTAGGCCGCAGATGGCGGGCCGCAGGGGCGTGGACGGATACCTGAGCCTCGATGGTAGTGGCGCACTGCCGCGCAAGACTTGACCGCTGGAACCGGCTTTCGCCGCGCAGGGTCAACTGGCTGTTACCCATTGCCCCACACGGCGCCCGGTGCCCGTTTCTGGTGCCCAATTCCTCGCATCTGCCCTCTGCTGTGGCAGCTGCAGGCCAGGCGTGGCGCCGTGTCCGGCTGATCGGTAATGCATGGCGAGGCACGGGAATTGCTTTGTTTATTCGTTCCCTTCTTTCCGGGAGCCATGTGCCTTGCGCGTCTCAAAACAAGATCGGTAACCGACATGAGCCAGCCTCTGTTTTCTCCGCCCGGCCTTAGCCTGCCCCTGGCCAGCAATATCGGCGTGCTGTCTGCTGCCGCCAGCGGCCTGGGCCGCTTCATCGGTGACCAGGGCGGTGATATCGACCGCGTCTTCGGCCGCGCCGGCATCGACCCGGAACGCCTGCTGCATCCCACCCTGAGCCTGGCGCTGACCAACTATTGCCAGGTGCTGGAAGAAGCCGCGCGACAGTCGGGCTGTGACAACTTCGGGCTGCGCTACGGCGAGCAGTTCCGCCCGCGCGAACTGGGCCTGCTGGGCTACGTCGGGCTGTGCTCGGAGACGCTGGAAGACGCGCTGAAGAACTTCGCTGCCGCCTTCCCCTATCACCAGCACGACACGCTGATCCGCCTGGTGGATTGCGGCGAGTGCTATCGCTTCGACTACCAGGTCCGCCACGGCGCGATCCTCGACCGCCGCCAGGACGCCGAGCTGACCCTGGGCATGGCGCTGAACCTGATGCGCCATGCGCTCGGCGCCGACTGGGCGCCGCGTGCGGTGAGCTTCGAGCATGCACGGCCCGAAGGCTGGCAGGAGCATGGCCGGGTGTTCGACGCGCCGGTGCTGTTCCAGCGCGGCTGCAACTCGATGCTGATTCCCAAGCGCGACCTCTACGGCCGGCAGATGCCCGAGCGCGATGCCAACCTGCTGTTCCTGGTGCAGGACGTGATCCGCCGACTGGGCGAGCAGGGCGGCGCGCCCAATCTGGTGGAAGACGCCGGCACGCAGATTCGCCTGGCTCTCAGTGACGGCGAGCCCTCGCTGGAACTGATCGCCGAGCAGCTGGAGCTCACCACCGCGGGCCTGCAGCGGCGCCTGCGCGAGGCTGGGCTGAGCTTCAGCCAACTGGTGGAAAACACCCGACGCGAACTGGCACTGCACTACCTGCGCCAGCCGCAACGGCCGATTTCCGAGCTGGCGCCGTTGCTCGGCTACTCCGAGACCAGCGCCTTCTCCCGCGCCTTCCGCCGCTGGTTTGGCGTGAGCCCGCGGCAGTGGCGCAGTGACGCAAGCTGACCTTTTCCTTGTAGGAGCGAGGGGGGGGCGCCTAGCTCTTGCTCGCGAACGGATTGTCCGGCGGCTCAGGTGCCGGGTGGGTTCGCGAGCAAGCTCGCTCCTACGAAAAGCATTCGTCCGGCGCGCTTTTCAGGCATAAAAAAGCGCGGCCCGTGGGCCGCGCAAAGATCGATTCGGGGGAGACCGCCCGGCGAGCCGGGCGGGGTCAATCAGCAGCGCGCAATCAGAAGAAGCCCAGCGGGTTGATGTCGTAGCTCACTAGCAGGTTCTTGGTCTGCTGGTAGTGGTCGAGCATCATCTTGTGGGTCTCGCGGCCCACGCCGGATTTCTTGTAGCCACCGAAGGCGGCGTGCGCCGGGTACAGGTGGTAGCAGTTGGTCCACACGCGGCCGGCCTTGATGCCGCGGCCCATGCGGTAGGCGCGGTTGATGTCGCGGGTCCAGACGCCGGCGCCTAGGCCGTACTCGGTGTCGTTGGCAATCGCCAGTGCTTCGGCTTCGTCCTTGAAGGTGGTCACACCGACCACCGGCCCGAAGATTTCCTCCTGGAACACGCGCATCTTGTTGCTGCCCTTGAGCAGCGTCGGCTGGATGTAATAGCCGGTGGACAGGTTGCCGTCGAGCTTCTCGACCGAGCCGCCGACCAGGATCTGAGCGCCTTCCTGCTGGGCGATATCGAGGTAGGAGAGGATCTTCTCGTACTGCTGCTGCGAGGCCTGGGCGCCGACCATGGTGTCGGTGTCCAGCGGGTCGCCGCGCTTGATCGCCTTCACCTTCTTCATCACCACGTCCATGAACTGCGGGTAGATGGACTCCTGCACCAGTGCGCGGGACGGGCAGGTGCACACCTCGCCCTGGTTGAAGAAGGCCAGCACCAGGCCTTCGGCGGCTTTCTCGATGAAGGTCGGCTCGGCCTGCATGATGTCTTCGAAGTAGATGTTCGGGCTCTTGCCGCCCAACTCCACGGTGGACGGAATGATGTTCTCGGCGGCGCACTTGAGGATGTGCGAGCCCACCGGGGTCGAGCCGGTGAAGGCGATCTTGGCGATGCGCTTGCTGGTGGCCAGCGCTTCGCCGGCCTCCTTGCCGAAGCCCTGGACGACGTTGAGCACGCCCTTGGGCAGCAGGTCGCCGATCAGCTCCATCAGCACGCAGATGCCCAGCGGGGTCTGCTCGGCCGGCTTGAGCACGATGCAGTTGCCGGCGGCCAGCGCCGGGGCGAGTTTCCACGCGGCCATCAGCAGCGGGAAGTTCCACGGGATGATCTGCCCGACCACGCCCAGCGGTTCATGGATGTGGTACGCGACGGTGCTGTCATTGATCTCGGCGGCGCTGCCTTCCTGTGCGCGGATGCAGCCGGCGAAGTAGCGGAAGTGGTCCGCAGCCAGCGGGATGTCGGCGTTGAGGGTTTCGCGCACCGGCTTGCCGTTGTCCCAGGTTTCGGTGACAGCCAGCAGTTCCAGGTTCTGTTCGATGCGGTCGGCGATCTTCAGCAGCACCAGCGAGCGGTCCTGCACCGAGGTGCGGCCCCAGGCGTCGGCGGCGGCATGGGCGGCGTCCAGCGCCTTGTCGATGTCTTCGGCGGTGGAGCGGGGGAATTCGGCGATGGGCTGACCATTCACCGGCGAGGTGTTGGTGAAGTACTGACCCTTCACCGGCGGGACGAACTCGCCGCCGATGTAGTTGCCGTAGCGCGCCTTGAACGAAACGATGGCGCCTTCGCTACCGGGATGGGCATAACGCATGGTCGGATCTCCTGGGTCTTGTGCTTGTTGGGGAGGACGTTGAACAAGCGTAGAGCAAGGGCCGGGCCATGCCAGTGAAAGCCCCGCGCCGCTTGGGTTGCGGCGAATCGAGACGGGCGCCGGAAATCGCCCTGTAACGCCCCTGGCACAGGGCTGGGTGACACTTTGTCCCGTACTCGTGACAGTCGTGACCTGACGGTCGGACAAGCGTTGCATTGGTTGGGCGCGTGGGGGATGCTGTCCTGCGTTCCGACGAATTGTCTGACAAACAGTCGCAGGAATCCGGGGCTGCCTCCCCGTCCCCCAAGCGGAGAACAACAAGAATGCGCGCCAACGATTTGAGCCGCCACGCCCGCCAGGTCATGACCGTGGCCGAGGGCAAGGCCCGCGCCGGAGCGCCCGGTGCGGACCCGTCCATCGCCCGCTCCTGGATGCGCTGCCTGGAGCAGTACCACCTCGACCCGGCGCAACCCATGGCGCCGACGGTGCTGGAACATGCGCGCATGCTCGAAGTCCGCGAGCACCATCGCCAGGTGCTCGAAATCGCCAGCGGCGAGATGAACAGCCTGCACCAGCAGCTCTCCGGCGCCGGCCATGCGGTGCTGCTCACGGACTCCCGTGGCGTCATTCTCAATTGCGTGAGCGAAGCCGCCGAGCGCCGCACCTTCGAGCAGGCCGGGCTGTGGCTCGGCGCCGACTGGAGCGAGGCGCGCGAGGGCACCAACGGCATCGGTACCTGCCTGGTGGAACGCCAGGCGCTGACCATTCACCAGGACGAACATTTCCGCAGCCGCCACACCGGGCTGACCTGCTCGGCCAGCCCGGTGTTCGACCCGCAGGGCGAGCTGCTGGCGGTACTCGACGTTTCCTCCGCGCGCCGCGACGTGTCACGGCAGAGCCAGTTCCACACCATGGCGCTGGTCAACCTGTCGGCCAAGGCTATCGAGAGCTGCTACTTCCTGCGGCATTTCGAGGACCAGTGGCTGCTGCGCTTCCACCTGCAGCCGGACGGCCTCGGCCTGTTCAGCGAAGGCCTGCTGGCCTTCGGCGCTGACGGGCGAATCCGCGCGGCAAACCAGAGCGCGATCAACCTGCTCGGCAGCCGCCGTGACAGTCTCATTGGCCGCTCCCTGGAGCAATTCTTCGATTGCCGGCTGGACGACCTGTTCAGCCGCGCCGACCCGCAGCCCAATGCCAGCTGGCCGTTGCGCACCCATGCTGGCCGCACTCTCTATGCGCTGCTGCGCGGCCAGCGTCCCATCGCCGCCGCGCCGGTGCTGCCGCGTGCGCCGCTGGCGAAAGGGCTGTGCATCGACGATCCGCAACTGGCCCATGATTTCCGCCGGGCGCTGAAGGTCTATGCCCACGACGTGCCGCTGCTGCTGCAGGGCGAGACCGGCACCGGCAAGGAAGCTTTCGCCCGCGCCGTACACCTGGGTGGCGAACGTGCCGGCAAGGCTTTCGTCGCGCTGAACTGCGCGGCGATCCCCGAGACCCTGATCGAGAGCGAGCTGTTCGGCTACCGCGGCGGCAGCTTCACCGGCGCGCGCAAGGAAGGTATGCGCGGCAAGTTGCAGCAGGCCGACGGCGGCACGCTGTTCCTCGACGAGATCGGCGACATGCCGCTGGCGTTGCAGACACGCCTGCTGCGCGTGCTGGAAGAGCGCCAGGTAGTGCCCATCGGCGGCGAGCCGCAGGACGTCGACATCCGCCTGATTAGCGCCAGCCACCGTGACCTGGAAGCGCTGGTGGCCGCTGGGCAGTTCCGTGAAGACCTCTACTATCGCCTCAATGGTTTGGTCGTCGCATTGCCGCCGCTGCGCGAGCGCGAAGACCGCGGTGCGTTGCTCGATCATTTGCTGGCCGAGGAGAGCAAGGGCCGCTCGGTGCGGCTGGACGACGACGTGCGCCGGCACCTGCTGGACTTCCCCTGGCCGGGCAACGTGCGCCAGCTGCGCAACGTGTTGCGCACGCTCTGTGCGCTGTGCGAGGGCGGACGCATCCAGATGGCGGACCTGCCGCCGGACCTGCGCCGTACTTCGGCTCCCGTTCTTGTCGCGGTACCGGTGAGCGAGGAGGGCGGCGACACCCTCGGCGCCGCCGAGCGCGATGCACTGCTGGCGGTGCTGGAAGCGCAGCGCTGGCACGTCAGCCGCGCCGCGCAGCAGCTGGGCATCAGCCGCAACACGCTGTACCGCAAGCTCAATCGGCATGGCCTGAGCCGGAAAACTCTTTCGTAGGATGGCGTGGAGCGCAGCGATACCCATCAAGGCAGCGCGCCGAAACAGCATGGGTATCGCTTCGCTCCACCCATCCTACGGTCCTCGCCTATGACGGCTTTCGCTGCTCGCCGGGAACCGCCTCCCCACCTCGTCGTCTGATGCCCCGGCGGCGGGCCGCGCGGGGGCGCGCTGTGCTACTCTGCCGCCCATTCGAAGCGCCTGGAAAGGCTTGATTGCAGGAGTCTGCATGCATATCCACATCCTCGGCATCTGCGGCACCTTCATGGGCTCGCTGGCCGTCCTGGCCAAGGAGCTGGGCCACCGCGTGACCGGTTCCGACGCCAACGTCTACCCGCCCATGAGCACCCAGCTGGAAGCCCAGGGCATCGAGCTGATGCAGGGCTACGACCCCGCGCACCTGGAGCCGGCCCCGGACCTGGTGGTAGTCGGCAACGCGCTGTCGCGCGGCAACCCTGCCGTGGAATACGTCCTGAACAAGGGCCTGCCCTACGTTTCCGGCCCGCAGTGGCTGGCCGACCACGTGCTGCAGGGCCGCTGGGTCCTGGCGGCCGCCGGCACCCACGGCAAGACCACCACTAGCAGCATGCTGGCCTGGGTGCTGGAACATGCCGGCATGAGCCCGGGCTTCCTGATCGGCGGTGTGCCGCAGAACTTCGGCGTCTCCGCGCGCCTGGGCGGCACGCCGTTCTTCGTGGTCGAGGCCGACGAGTACGACAGCGCCTTCTTCGACAAGCGCTCGAAGTTCGTCCACTACCACCCGCGTACGGCGATCCTCAACAACCTGGAATTCGACCACGCGGACATCTTCCCCGACCTCGCCGCCATCGAGCGGCAGTTCCACCACCTGGTGCGGACCATTCCCGGTGAAGGCCTGGTCATCCACCCCACGTCCGAAACCGCGCTCAAGCGCGTGATCGACATGGGGTGCTGGACGCCGGTACAAACCACCGGCGAAGGCGGCCAGTGGCAGGCGCGCCTGCTCAGCGAAGACGGCTCGCACTTCGAAGTCCTGTTCGACGGCAAACCCCAGGGCACCGTGGACTGGGAACTGACCGGCCAGCACAACGTCGCCAACGCCCTGGCCTGCCTCGCGGCGGCCCGTCATGTCGGTGTGGTGCCGGAGCTGGGCTGCGCTGCGTTGTCGGCCTTCAAGAGCGTCAAGCGGCGCATGGAGAAGGTCGCCGAGGTCAAAGGCGTGACCATCTACGACGACTTCGCCCACCACCCGACTGCCATCGCCACCACCCTCGATGGCCTGCGCAAGCGCGTCGGTGATGCGAAGGTCATTGCCGTGGTCGAGCCGCGTTCCAACTCCATGAAGCTTGGCGCTCACCGCGACGGCCTGCCGGAGTCCGTGGTGCAGGCTGACAACGTGTTCTGGTACGCGCCGCCGAACCTCGGCTGGGACCTGGCCGCCACCGTGGCCGGCTCCACCGTGCCCACGCAAGTCTGCGATTCGCTGGACGCCATCATCGAGGGTGTGAAGGCCATCGCCACGCCGGGCACCCAGGTGGTGGTCATGAGCAACGGCGGTTTCGGCGGCCTGCACGGCAAGCTGGCCCGGGCGCTGGAGGGCTGAGCATGGCGGGAGCCGAACGCGTCACTCTTGCCATGACCGGCGCCTCCGGCGCCCAGTACGGCCTGCGCCTGCTCGACTGCCTGGTGCAGGAAGACCGCGAGGTGCACTTCCTCATCTCCAAGGCCGCGCAACTGGTGGTGGCCACCGAGACCGACGTGACCCTGCCGAGCAAGCCGCAGGCGATGCAGGCCTTCCTCAGCGAGTACACCGGCGCAGCGCCGGGGCAGATTCGCGTCTACGGCAAGGAAGACTGGATGGCCCCGGTGGCTTCCGGCTCCGGCGCGCCCAGCGCGATGGTGGTGGTGCCCTGCTCGACGGGGACGCTCTCGGCCATCGCCACCGGCGCCTGCAACAACCTGATCGAACGCGCCGCCGACGTGGCGCTGAAGGAGCGCCGCCAACTGATCCTGGTGCCGCGCGAGGCACCGTTCTCCAGCATCCACCTGGAGAACATGCTCAAGCTGTCCAATATGGGCGCGGTGATCCTGCCGGCCGCTCCGGGCTTCTATCACCAGCCGCAGACGGTGGACGACCTGATCGACTTCGTCGTCGCGCGCATCCTCAATCAACTGGGCATCCCCCAGGACATGCTGCCGCGCTGGGGCGAACACCATCTTGTCAGTGACGAATAAGCTCCTCGCCGCCCTGCTGCTGTTGCAACTGGGCGGTTGCGCCACCGTGAAGACCCTCAACGACAGCCGTCCCGGCGACCCGTTGATCTACGCCGGCACCCGGCTGGACTGGTATTCGCTGAATGGCGGCTGCTGCCCGAAGGATCATTTCGGCACCGACGCACCGGCCTATCCCGGCCTCGACCTGCCGGGCAGCGCGCTGCTGGACACCTTGCTGCTGCCGCTGTCGATCGCCGCGGAACTGGGGGTTGGCCTGCAGGTGTGGGGCGGGAACTGAGTCCGTTCAGGTAAGGGCGAGGAGTGGCGGATAACCTGGTCCAGGCTATCCGTCCGACAGACCTGGCTGCCCTGATGAGCGTTCAGAGAGAGACCTCGTAGGATGAGTGGAGCGAAGCGATACCCATCAATCACGATGACGGCTGCATGGGTATCGCTCCGCTCCACCCATCCTACAAATGCGTTTTACGCCCTGCGGTTGTGGGGTTACTTGCCCAGCTTGCGCAACTCGTCCGATTCGACGACGCGGCTACCCTTGCCGGTTTCCAGCGCCAGGCGCCAGAGCGCGCGGGCCAGGGCGATGGCTTCGATGCCGTGCAGCTTGCCCGGCAGGATGCGCGCGAAGGGCGCGGCAAGCAGTTCGGCGAGGCGGATTTCCTCACGCTGACCCAGTAGCAGCGATGGCCGTGCGATGGTCAGCTGCGGCCAGCCTTGCTGGCGCAGGGCATCCTCCAGCTCGCCCTTGACCCGGCTGTAGAAGATCGACGACTTGCTGTCCGCGCCCAGTGCGCTGACCACGATGTAGTGCCGCGCACCGAGTGCCAGGCCGCGCTCGCCCAGGGCCAGCGGCAGGTCGAAGTCGACACTGCGGAAGGCCTCCTCGGAGCCGGCTTCCTTGAGCGTGGTGCCCAGGCAGCAGAACACCGTGTCCACCGGCTGGACCAGGTGCGGGATGAGCTCGGCCAGCGGGCCGATGGGGTTTTCCAGGCGCGGGTGCTCCGCCAGCTTCCTTCGGGCCGGAGCGATGACGCGCTTGACCGTAGGCTCGTTGAGTATGCGGTCGAGCAGATGTTCACCGGTCAGGCCGGTGGCGCCAGCTAGCAGGATATTCGTTGGTTTCGAGTACATCTGTGTTTCCCCTCTGACACACTTTCCAGCTTAGTTGCCACCCTGTCGTTTTGCCTGCGCATCGATATTGCCGAGCGCCAACTCTCCGTGCGACTGCTGCGCGCGCAGGGCCTGCCAGCGAGTAATGACCGCCTTCGGCGCCCAGAGTTGCGGCTCCGATGGTTCGAATTCTTCCTCTTTCTCGCGCTTGGCCACGGTAGCGCTGGCCAGTGTGAAGGCCTGCTTGAGGTCGTCGGTCTGCTGGAGGGCCTTGGCAAAGAGCGCGTCGCCGAAGTAGGTGAAGTCGGCCTCCTCGGAACAGCCGAAGGACACCCGGTCGCTGCGTGCGGCGGTCATGATCAGGGTCTTGTCGTCCTTGAGCGCGGGGATGAAGCCACCGCTGTAGCAGGCGGAAATCACCAGCACCTTGTAGCGGTCCTTGAGTGGGGCGAGCAGGCTGGCCAGTTCGCTGGCCGGCAGGTCGTCGAGCTTGAGCCCCGGCATGTCCAGCACCAACTGGTGGTCGTGGGAGCCATGGCTGGTCAGGTAGATGAACACCAGGTCTTCCGGGCCGCTGCGTTCGGCGATGGTGCGCAGGGTGCGGGCCAGGGTTTCACGGGTGGCCATGGGGCGGTCGGCGAGGTGGTCGCGATGGTTTACCAGGCGTACCACGCCGCGCGCGCCGAAGCGTTCGCCGAGCAGGTTGGCGACGTAGTCGGCCTCGCGCAGGAACACGCTCTGCTTGCCGTCGCCGCCGAGGCTGACGCCATAGAGTTCGATCGCCGGGGTGGATGGCGGGATGGCGGCCAGTTCCTTCTCCAGCAACGCGCCCTGTTCCAGCAAACCGACTTCCAGTGGATTGGGCAGCCGCTTGCCGGTGGCGTCCTGGCGCAGTTGCCCGGCATTCCAGACGCCCTTCTGCAGGCTGCCGTCGCTGCGGGTCAGGGTGCCTTCGCCCGAGTACTCGCCGCGGGCGAAGCCGCCGCTGTAGACCTGGCCATCGGAGCGCGTCAGCGTGCCCTTGCCGTCGAAGCGCCAGAAGCGGAACTCGCCCTGGTAACGGCTGCCGTCGGTGCCGATGAACTCGCCCGGCCCACTCAGCGCGCCAGCCTTGAAGCGGCCGAACCAGACATCGCCGTCGGCATTCTGGAAGCGCCCGGTCCCCTCGAACTGGTCGTTGCGGAACTCGCCGCTGTATTGGTCGCCCGCGTCGTCGCGGAAGATGCCCTTGCCCTCCAGCACGCCGTTCCTGAAGGTGCCGCTGTACTGGTTGCCCAGGCTGTCCCGACGGGCGCCTTCGCCGTTGGCCTCGCCCTTGGCGAAGGCGCCCTGGTGGCGGGTGCCGTCGGCCTGTTCGAGGCTGCCCAGGCCTTCGTAGCGACCCTTGCGGAAACCGCCGCTGTAGGTAGTGCCGCCCTGTGCAAGGCGGCCTTCGCCGTCGAACTCGCCGCGCTTGAACTGGCCCTCGTAGACGTTGCCATCGGCATATTGCAGGCGGCCGCGCCCTTCGAATATTCCGTTGCGGAACTCACCTTCGTAGCGTGTGCCGTTGCCGTCGTTCCACTTGCCCTGGCCGCTCTGCAGGCCCTTGTCGAAGCCGCCCTCGTACCAGGCGCCGTTGCTGTAATCGAGCCGCCCCGGGCCCTGCAATTGACCGTTCACCAGCTCGCCGCGGTAGCGCGCGCCGTCGGGCAGGCGGGCGTCCGGTGGCGTCAGTGGTTCGCCCTCGCCGCAGGCAGCGAGGAACAGGACGAGGCTCAGGGGAAGGAGGTGGCGTGGCATCGGGAGGCTCGAATCGGCGGAGGGGCGCACTGGCAGTGTGACGCAAAAAAGCCCGCGGTCGCGGGCTTTTTTCTCATCGCTGCGAGCGGGCCGTCAGACGAAGCACAGGCTCAGGGATTCGGCGATGTAGGCCGGCTTGGGCAGGCCTTCGATCTCCAGGGTGCAGCGCGCCTTGATCAACCACTGGCCGGGGTTCTTCTCGGTGATGTCGGTGATGGTCACCTGCAGGCGCACGCGCGAATCCACGGGTACCGGCTGGATGAAGCGCACGCTGTCCAGGCCGTAGTTGACCACCATCTTGGGGTTCTCCGGCAGGACCAGCAGGCCCTCGCAGAGTTTCGGGATCAGCGACAGCGACAGGAAGCCATGGGCGATGGTGCCGCCGAAGGGCGTCTTCTTCGCCTTTTCCGGGTCGACGTGGATGAACTGGTGGTCCTCGGTGCACTCGGCGAACTGGTTGATGCGCTGTTGATCGATGGTGATCCACTGCGAATGGCCCAGGTCCTTGCCGATGTAGTCCTTCAGTGCGCTTACGGGTACGAATGCCATGTTTCCTCCGGGGAATGAGTTGTTCTTCTAGTACGGCCTACGTGAAATCCGCCTGTAGATCAGCATGGCGCCCTGGAGCGGTCAAGCATTCATGCTTTGGGCGAATGCCGCGCCATAGCGGGCGCCGGGCGGGCATAATGTCGGCATATTGCGCTGGAGATGTTTCTGATGTTGCTACGCGGCCTGACCTGGCTGGTGCTGTTCCAACTGCTCGGCACGGGCCTGAATGCTCTCATCCTGCACATGATCCCCGGCCCGATCATTGGGCTGGTGCTGCTGTTCGCCTTCCTGGTGTGGAACGGCGAGGTGAGCAAGCCGGTCAACGAGGCGGCCGCCTCGCTGCTGCGCTACCTGCCGCTGTTGCTGGTGCCGGCGGCGGTCGGTGTTATGGCCTACGCGAAGCAGATTGCCGCGGACTTCTGGGCCATCGCCGGCGCGCTGGCGCTGTCACTGCTGGTGTCCTTCGTGTTCGCCGGCTGGCTGATGCAGAAGCTCATCGACCGCCAGCGCAAGCAGAAGGAGGGTGCGTGATGTTCGACTGGCAAGGCGCGGTGGACTCCGTCATCCACCATCCGCTGTTCTGCGTTGGCGTCACCCTGGGCGCTTATCAGTTGGCGCTGGCCGCCTATGAGCGTACGCGCTGGGTATTCCTGCAGCCGGTGCTGGTGTCGATGCTGATCGTCATCGCGGTGCTGCTGGCGTGCGGCATCGACTACAGCGAGTACAGCAACAGCGCCAAGGTGCTGACCATCCTTCTCGGCCCCGCGACCGTCGCCCTCGCGGTGCCGCTGTTCCTCAACCTCAAGCGCATCCGCCAGCTGTTCTGGCCGACGCTGATCACCCTGCTGGTCGGCGGCCTGTTCGCCACCGCGCTGGGCATTGGCCTGGGCTGGCTGTTCGGCGTCGACCACGAATTGCTGATGAGCCTGGCGCCCAAGTCGGTAACCTCGCCCATCGCCATGCTGGTGGCCAGCCAGATCGGCGGCGTGGCGGCGCTGGCGGCGGTGTTCGTGTTGATCACCGGCGTGCTCGGCGCCATCCTCGGCCCGGAACTGCTGCGCCGCTTCGGCGTCCACCATCCGGCTGCGCAAGGCATGGCGCTGGGCATGACCGCCCATGCCGTGGGCACCTCCCGCGCCTTGCAGGAGGGCGAGGAATGCGGTGCTTTCGCCGCCTTGGCGATGAGCCTGATGGGCGTGGCCACCGCTGTGCTGCTACCGTTGGCGGTAGCGCTGATCGCCTGAGAGCCTGTTGACGATCTGCTGCGCGTCGGCCGTAGGGCGTTGGCAAACGCCCTCAGATGCTCATTTACAGCAGTAAACTCCGCTCTTCAGGCACTACCGCCTACTACGGCTCTAGGTCGCACGATCGTAATCAGGCTCTGATCGAAAATGGGAGTACCCATGAGTTTTCCGCTCTTCCCCCTCAATACCGTGCTGTTCCCCGGCTGCCGCCTCGACCTGCAGATCTTCGAGGCGCGCTACCTGGACATGATCGGCCGCTGCATGAAGCAGAACGGCGGGTTCGGCGTGGTGGCCATCGTCGAGGGCGAGGAAGTCGGCGATGCGCCGGAGCGCTACAGCCTGGTCGGCTGCGAGGCGCGTATCTGCGACTGGCAACAGCAGTCCAACGGCTTGCTGGGCATTCGGGTCGAAGGTGGTCGGCGCTTCCGCGTGCTCTCCGCAAACGTGCAGACGGACCAGCTGACGGTGGCTGAAGTGGAATGGCTGGACGAGCAGCCGAACCAGCCGCTGACCAAGGAACACGACGACCTTGCCGCGCTGCTCGAAGCGCTGTCCATGCACCCCATGGTGTCGGCGCTGGAGATGGGCGGCGAGGTCAATGGCCAACAGGAGCTGGCCTGCCAGCTCGCCTACCTGCTGCCCTTCGAACGCGACCAGAAGCAGGTGTTGCTGGAGATGGACGATCCCACCGTGCGCCTGGCGCGTATCCAGGTGCTGCTGGAGCAGTTGCAGGGCGATTTCGTCGCCTGACGCAGCAGCTTTTGTAGGATCGAGGGGGGCGCCTAGCCCTTGCTCGCGAACCCGCCCAGCGCCGTCACCGCCGGTTAACTCTGTTCGCGAGCAAGCTCGCTCCTACAGAAATCGCCGTGCGGTGGGGCGTCCGGGATCTGCCCCGCCGCCGCGCAAAAACCATTGCGGATGAATCCGCTCCGACGTGACCTGAAACGACAAGGCCCGCATGTGCGGGCCTTGTGCATTCACGGGTTTGGCGAAGAGTCAGAACGAATCGCCTGGTACCCGCACCCAGCCTTCCATGAGGATGCGCGAGCTGCGGCTCATGATGGCCTTGGTCACGGTCCACTCGCCGTTCATCTGCTTCGCCTCGGCGCCCACGCGCAGGGTGCCGGAGGGGTGGCCGAAGCGTACGGCGCTGCGTTCGCCACCGCCGGCGGCGAGGTTCACCAGGGTGCCGGGAATGGCGGCGGCGGTGCCGATGGCCACGGCTGCGGTGCCCATCATGGCGTGGTGCAGCTTGCCCATGGATAGCGCGCGGACCAGCAGGTCGATGTCGCCGGCCTGGACTTCCTTGCCGCTGGAGGTGACGTAGTTTTTCGTCGGCGCAATGAAGGCAATCTTCGGCGTGTGCTGGCGGGTGGCGGCTTCTTCCGGGGTCTTGATCAGGCCCATGCGTAGGGCGCCGGCGATGCGGAATTTCTCGAAGCGCGCCAGTTGCTCGGGGTCGCCATTGATCGCTTCGCGCAACTCGGCGCCGGTGTAGCCGATGTCCTGGGCGTTGACGAAGATGGTCGGGATGCCCGCGGTGATCATGGTCGCCTTGAAGGTGCCGATGCCGGGGACCTCCAGGTCGTCCACCAGGTTGCCGGTGGGGAACATCGAGCCGCCTTCGTCGCCATCGTCGGACGGATCGAGAAACTCCAGCACGATCTCGGCGGCGGGGAAGGTCACGCCGTCCAGTTCGAAGTCACCGGTTTCCTGGACCTGGCCGTTGGTGATCGGCACGTGGGCGATGATGGTCTTCTGGATATTCGCCTGCCAGATACGCACCACGCAGGTGCCGTTGTCCGGGATGCGCGACGGATCGACCAGGCCGGCATGGATGGCGAAGGAGCCGGCGGCGGTGGAGAGGTTGCCGCAGTTGCCGCTCCAGTCGACGAAGGCTTTGTCGATGGAAATCTGCCCGTAGAGGTAGTCGACGTCGTGATCGGGCTGGGTGCTTTTCGACAGGATCACGCACTTGCTGGTGCTGGAGGTCGCGCCGCCCATGCCGTCGATGTGCGCGCTGTACGGATCGGGGCTGCCGATCACGCGCATGAACAGCTGGTCACGGGCCGCGCCGGGCACCTGGCAACGCTCGGGCAGGTCCTGCAGGCGGAAGAACACGCCCTTGCTGGTGCCGCCGCGGATGTAGGTGGCGGGGATCTTCACTTGGGGTACGTGGGGCATGGGATTCGATCCTGAGTGCTTGTTGTAGGAACGAGGGGCGCCTAGCCCTTGCTCGCGAACCGATCCCCGCAGCGGGGGCAGTTCGCGAGCAAGCTCGCTCCTACAGGATGGGGACCGACCTGCCGTGCAGGCGGGCCGGCTGTTGCATCACGCTACCGCGCCTTCCAGGAAGTCCTTGGCGAAGCGTTGCAGCACACCACCAGCCTTGTACACCTTCACTTCGGCGGCGGTATCCAGGCGGCAGGTGACCGGGACTTCGACGACTTCGCCGTTGCGGCGATTGACCACCAGGGTCAGGTCGCAGCGCGGCGAGACGTCGCCCTTGATGTCGTAGGTCTCTGTGCCGTCCAGGCCCAGGGTCAGGCGCGTGGTGCCCGGCTTGAACTCCACCGGCAGTACGCCCATGCCCACCAGGTTGGTACGGTGGATGCGCTCGAAGCCTTCGGCGACGATCACTTCCACACCGGCCAGGCGCACGCCCTTGGCTGCCCAGTCGCGGGACGAGCCCTGGCCGTAGTCGGCGCCGGCGACGATGATCAGGTTCTGCTTGCGGTTCATGTAGGTTTCGATGGCTTCCCACATGCGCATCACCTTGCCTTCCGGTTCCACGCGGGCCAGCGAGCCTTTCTTCACTTCACCGTTGACCACGGCCATTTCGTTGACCAGCTGCGGGTTGGCGAAGGTGGCGCGCTGGGCGGTCAGGTGGTCGCCGCGGTGGGTGGCGTAGGAGTTGAAGTCCTCTTCCGGCAGGCCCATTTTCGCCAGGTATTCACCGGCCGCGCTGTCCAGCAGGATGGCGTTGGACGGCGACAGGTGATCGGTGGTGATGTTGTCCGGCAGAATCGCCAGCGGCAGCATGCCCTTGAGCGTGCGTTCGCCGGCCAGCGCGCCTTCCCAATACGGCGGGCGGCGGATGTAGGTGGACATCGGGCGCCAGTCGTACAGCGGGCTCTCGGCTTCCTGCACGCTGCCCAGGTCGAACATCGGGATGTAGACCTGCTTGAACTGCTCGGGCTTGACGCTGGAGGCGACGATGGCGTCGATCTCTTCGTCGGACGGCCAGAGGTCCTTCAGGGTGACCGGGTTGCCTTGACTGTCGGTGCCCAGCGGGTCCTGCTCGATGTCGAAGCGCACGGTGCCGGCGATGGCGTACGCGACCACCAGCGGCGGCGAGGCGAGGAAGGCCTGCTTGGCGTAGGGGTGGATGCGGCCGTCGAAGTTGCGGTTGCCCGAGAGCACGGCGGTGGCGTACAGGTCGCGGTCGATGATCTCTTTCTGGATCACCGGGTCCAGCGCGCCGGACATGCCGTTACAGGTGGTGCAGGCATAGGCGACGATGCCGAAGCCGAGCTTCTCCAGCTCCGGCAGCAGGCCGGCTTCTTCCAGGTACAGCTTGGCGACTTTCGACCCAGGAGCGAACGACGTCTTCACCCACGGCTTGCGGATCATGCCCAGCGCGTTGGCCTTCTTCGCTACCAGGCCGGCGGCGATGACGTTGCGCGGGTTGGAGGTGTTGGTGCAACTGGTGATGGCAGCGATGATCACCGCGCCATCGGGCATCAGGCCTTCGGCTTCCTCGACCCGGCCGGACTCCAGCTTGGCTTCGTCGGCGATGCCGCGCTCGGTCAGTGCCGAAGTCGGCAGGCGGCGGTGCGGGTTGGACGGGCCGGCCATGTTGCGTACCACGCTGCCCAGGTCGAAGCTCAGCACGCGCTCGTACTCGGCGGTCTTCAGCGCATCGCTCCACAGGCCAAGGGTCTTCGCGTAGTTCTCCACCAGCTCCACCTGCTCGGGCTCGCGGCCGGTGAGCTTGAGGTAGTCGATGGTCTGGCCGTCGATGTAGAACATCGAGGCGGTGGCGCCGTATTCCGGGCACATGTTGGAGATGGTCGCACGGTCGCCGATGGACAGGCTGTCCGCACCTTCGCCGAAGAACTCGACGTAGGCGCCGACCACGCGTTCCTTGCGCAGGAACTCGGTGATCGCCAGCACGATATCGGTGGCGGTGATGCCGGGTTTGCGTTTGCCGGTCAGCTCGACGCCGACGATGTCGGGCAGGCGCATCATCGACGGATGGCCGAGCATCACGGTCTCGGCTTCGAGGCCGCCGACGCCGATGGCGATCACGCCGAGGGCGTCCACGTGCGGAGTGTGCGAGTCGGTGCCGACGCAGGTGTCAGGGAACGCGATGCCGCCGCGTGCCTGGATCACCGGGCTCATTTTCTCCAGGTTGATCTGGTGCATGATGCCGTTGCCGGCCGGGATCACGTCGACGTTCTTGAACGCAGTCTTGGTCCAGTCGATGAAGTGGAAGCGATCCTCGTTGCGGCGGTCTTCGATGGCGCGGTTCTTCTCGAACGCGTCCGGGTCGAAGCCGGCGGCTTCCACGGCCAGCGAGTGGTCGACGATCAGCTGGGTCGGCACCACCGGGTTGACCTTGGACGGGTCGCCGCCTTTCTCGGCGATGGCGTCACGCAGGCCAGCAAGGTCGACCAGTGCGGTCTGGCCGAGGATGTCGTGGCAGACCACGCGCGCCGGGTACCAGGGGAAGTCGAGGTCGCGCTTGCGGTAGACCAGTTGCTCCAGCGAAGCCGTCAGGTCCTGTGGGTCGCAGCGGCGCACCAGTTGTTCGGCCAGTACGCGGGAGGTGTAGGGGAGTTTGTCCCAGGCGCCGGCCTGGATCGCCTCGACTGCCTCGCGGGCGTCGAAGTAATCCAGCGCAGTGCCGGGCAGGCGTTTACGGTAGTTGGTGTTCATAGTTATTTACGGTCCTTGAGCGGCACGAACTTCAGGTCTTCAGGGCCTGTGTAGTTGGCGCTCGGGCGGATGATCTTGCCGTCGATGCGTTGCTCGATGACGTGGGCGGACCAGCCGGCGGTGCGGGCGATGACGAACAGCGGGGTGAACATCGCGGTGGGCACGCCCATCATGTGGTAGCTCACGGCGCTGAACCAATCGAGGTTGGGGAACATCTTCTTGATGTCCCACATGATGGTTTCCAGGCGCTCGGCGATGTCGTACATCTTGGTATTCGACTGCTCGTTCGACAGCTGGTGGGCGACTTCCTTGATCACCTTGTTGCGCGGGTCGGACACGGTGTAGACCGGGTGACCGAAGCCGATCACTACTTCCTTGCGCTCGACGCGGGCACGGATGTCAGCCTCGGCTTCATCCGGGTTGTCGTAGCGCTTCTGGATCTCGAACGCCACTTCGTTGGCACCGCCGTGTTTCGGGCCGCGCAGCGCGCCGATGGCGCCGGCGACGCAGGAGTAGATGTCCGAACCGGTGCCGGCGATCACGCGGGAGGTGAAGGTCGAGGCGTTGAATTCGTGCTCGGCGTACAGGTTCAGCGAGGTGTGCATGGCGCGCACCCAGGACTCGCGCGGCTTCTGACCGTGCAGCAGGTGCAGGAAGTGACCGCCGATGGAGTCGTCGTCGGTCTCGACGTCGATGCGCTTGCCGTTGTGGCTGAAGTGGTACCAGTAGAGCAGCGCGGAACCGAGCGAAGCCATCAGCTTGTCGGCGATGTCACGGGCGCCCGGATGGTTATGGTCGTCCTTCTCCGGCGACAGGCAGCCGAGCACGGATACGGCAGTGCGCATCACGTCCATCGGGTGGGCCGACGGCGGCAGGGTTTCCAGGGCGGCTTTCACGCCGGCCGGCAGGCCGCGCAGGGCCTTGAGCTTGGCCTTGTAGCCAGCCAGTTCGGCGACGTTGGGCAGCTTGCCGTGGACCAGCAGGTGGGCGATTTCCTCGAAGTCGCAACGGTTGGCGAAATCCAGGACGTCATAGCCGCGGTAGTGCAGGTCGTTGCCGGTACGGCCAACGGTGCACAGGGCGGTGTTGCCAGCGGCGGTGCCACTCAGGGCCACGGACTTCTTGGGTTTGAAGGCGGTGGTGGTTTCTGCGGTAGCGCTCATCGCGTGTCTCCTCATCAAATCCGGTTGCTTGTTCTTGTTCCGCCGACATTGGCCGTGCGGTCGGTTCGAATCTGGTCGGCGGATAACGCCTGTGGCGTTATGCGCCCTACGGTGTTTCAGGTTCTGGCGTAGGGCGAATAACGCGAAGCGTTATCCGCCGTCACAGCCAATGGTGGATAACGCCTGGGGCGTTATGCACCCTACGATTCGTTCAGGCCGGGCCCGAACGATCGGGAAATCACTTCTTGCCGGCAGCGAACAGCGCATCGAGCTTCTGCTCGAAGGCGTGGTAGCCGATGCGGTCGTACAGCTCGGCGCGGGTCTGCATCAGCTCGATCACGTTCTGCTGGTGGCCTTCCTCGCGGATCGCGGTGTAGACGGCTTCGGCGGCCTTGTTGGCGGCGCGGAAAGCGGACAGCGGGTACAGCTGGATGGCCACGCCGACCGAGGCCAGCTCGTCGCGGGTGAACAGCGGGGTGGCGCCGAACTCGGTGATGTTGGCCAGGATCGGCACGTTCAGCGCATCGACGAAGCGCTTGTAGGTCGGCAGGTCGTAGGCGGCTTCGGCGAAGATCGCATCGGCGCCCGCCTCGACATAGCGCTGGCAGCGCTCGATGGCGGCGTCCACGCCTTCGGCCTGGATGGCGTCGGTGCGGGCGATCAGGAAGAAGTTCGGGTCGGTTTTGGCGTTGGCGGCGGACTTCACGCGGTCGACCATCTCCTGGGTGGAGACGATCTCCTTGCCCGGACGGTGGCCGCAACGCTTGGCGCCGACCTGGTCCTCGATGTGCGCGGCGGCGGCGCCAGCCTTGATCAGGCTCTTCACGGTGCGCTCGATGTTGAAGGCGCTGGGGCCGAAGCCGGTGTCGATGTCCACCAGCAGCGGCAGGTCGCAGACGTCGGTGATGCGACGCACGTCGGTGAGTACGTCATCCAGGGTATTGATGCCCAGGTCCGGCAGGCCGAGGGAACCCGCCGCCACGCCGCCACCGGAGAGGTAGATGGCCTTGAAGCCGGCGCGCTTGGCCAGCAACGCGTGGTTGGCGTTGATCGCGCCGATCACCTGCAGCGGCTTTTCTTCGGCAAGGGCTTCGCGGAAACGTTGGCCGGCGGTCTTGTAGCTCATTGTTCACCTCGTTCGTTGGCGGTCTTGGCTTGGGCGTCCAGGTAATGGCGCTCCATATTGCGTTTCGAGGCGCCGATGTGACGGCGCATCAGCAACTCGGCCAGTTCGCCGTCACGGTCGGCGATGGCATCGAGAATCCGGTGGTGTTCGGCGAAGGCCTGGCGCGGGCGGTTGGGCGTCGCCGAGAACTGCAGGCGGTACATGCGCACCAGTTGGTACAGCTCGCCGCAGAGCATGCGGGTGAGGGTGCGGTTGCCGCTGCCCTGGATGATCCGGTAGTGGAAGTCGTAGTCGCCTTCCTGCTGGTAGTAGCCACGGCCGGCCTGGAAGGCTTCGTCGCGCTCGTGGGTGTCGAGCACCCGGCGCAGTTCGTCGATCTCGGCCGGCGTCATGCGCTCGGCGGCCAGGCGGCAGGCCATGCCTTCGAGGGATTCACGGATTTCGTAGAGCTCCAGCAGCTCCTCGTGGCTGAGCGAGACCACGCGCGCGCCGACGTGCGGCACACGCACCAGCAGCTTCTGGCCTTCCAGGCGGTGGATCGCCTCGCGCAGCGGACCGCGGCTGATGCCATAGGTACGCGCCAGTTCCGGCTCGGAAATCTTGCTGCCGGGGGCGATGTCACCCTTGACGATGGCCGACTGGATCTTGCGGAACACGTGTTCCGACAGGGTCTCTCCGTCGTCGCTGGCAGGGGTAGGCAGAATCAGGCTATCGCTCATGGTGTCGACAATCTTCTTGATGTGCGGCGAAAGCTACCCCCGTAAACCCTCTGGGTCAATCGAGATCTGATGAATTGTCGACAATCGTCTAATGGGACGTTCGACGGATGCTTGCCGTGCGGCTGTCTCTGCTGCGAGCTGAGCGGGACGTGAGAGGATGTCGCCTGGCGCATCAGGGAGAAGGCCGTGACATTGAAAGGACGAACAGGCCGGGCAGCGGCCAGCATGGCTGGGTTCCTGCTGCTTGGCTGGGGACAGGCGCTATGGGGGCTGCATTCCTACCGGGACAACCTGCCGGCCGATCTGCGCGATGTTGGCCTGTCGGGCGAGATGCTGCCGCTGCTACTGGTCTGGACGCCGCTCATCGCGCTGCTGGCCTGGGTGCGCTGGCTCACCCCGGCCTGGCGTGCGTTGTTGTCGTCCGCGACGGCCCTGGCCGGCTGGTTCTGGGTAGACCTGTGCCTTTATGACAGCCGCGTGGCCAGTTGGAGTACCTACACTCTGGCGGAGCTGGCGATGGAAGTGGCGGTGGTATGTGCCTGGCCTCTGTCGCTGGCAACCTTGCTGAACCTGTTGGCCTGGAGCCTGCCGAGCCTGAGGAAGCGACATGATCCGAACCTGGTATGACCGCCATGCATTGCCCCGGCTGATCGATTTCGCCTGTGGCATGGGTGATGTGATGAAGCAGCGCTCGCTGCTGGTGCCCCGTGCGCGCGGCCGCGTGCTGGAGATCGGCATGGGCACCGGCCTGAACCTGTCGTTCTACGATCCGGCGAAAGTGTCGACAATCGTCGGCGTCGATCCGGCGGCGCAGATGCAGAAGCTCGCCCGCGAGCGCGCCGCGCGGATCGGCATATCGGTGGAGATGGTGGCGCTGGAACTGGGGCAGATCCGCGCCGACGCCGGCAGCTTCGACAGCATCGTCTGCACCTTCACCCTGTGCAGCATCCCCGATGCGCTGGCAGCGCTGAAGGAAATGCGCCGGGTACTCAAGCCTGGCGGCGAGTTCCTCTTCTGCGAACATGGCCTGGCGCCGGACGCTGGCGTGCGCGCCTGGCAGCATCGGCTGACACCGGTCTGGAAGCCGCTGGCCGGTGGCTGCCACCTGGACCGCGACATGCCGGCGTTGATCGAGTCAGGCGGCTTCCAGCTGCGCGAACTGAGCCAGGATTACCTACCGGGCCCGCGGCCGATGACCTACGTCTATCGAGGCATGGCCGACTGATAGCGCGGCAGACGCTCGAGCAGCTCGATGCTCAGGATGTAGGCGCTGCGCAGGAACAGGTCTTCGGCATGCTGCACCAGGCCCGAGTCGGACTGGCAGTCATTCAGGCGCACCACGATGGGGGCGCGGCCATCGCACAGGGCGACATAGTCGCCTTGGCTGATCCAGCCCTGGAGCACTGAGGATTCGCGATTGTGCGCGCGAACCACGACTTCGACCCTGAGATGTTCGTTCATTGCCACGGCGCCCGAAGGAAGGTGAAAAAAGAGGGGGCGAACCATAGCGTTCGCTCCGCGCAGCCTCCGTCAGGTTCTTCTGATTGAGCGGTGCGACTGTCCCTCTTCCCTCAGGCCACCCGCTCGGCCGGGGTGACGTTGAGGATGTGCGAGCCGCTGAGGAACAGGTCCTGCACCGGCCCCGTCGGGCAGTGGCGGCTCTGGCAGTCGCCCAGGCGCACCTCGAAGGGCGCGCGACCGTTGCGCAGGGCCAGGTAGTCCTCGCGGCTGATGCGGCCGTGGAGGATGCGTTGCGGGTGGTAGGGAGACCAGGTCTGCACATCGACCCAGAGACTGTCGGGAGCGTGGTTCATGGCGGTGGTCCGGCCGTTTGCAAAAGGGCGAGTACTCTAGACAGCGGACCAGCGCCAAATTCATCAGGGTCTTCCGAGATATTTGTAGGAAATTATGTTGCTCTGACCGAAGGCATCGCCTCAGGGCAAGGCCCGGTAGGCTTCGGCCCAGGCTTGGGCGAAGTCCTCGAAGCGTGTTGCCGTGGTATTGGTCGGAGAGCGCGCTTCCTGCGCCCGTACCCGTCCGCTGCTGATCGCCTCGCCCAGTTCGGCGTAGCAGGCGGCGACGCTGGCGGAGTAGCCGGCCTCCTGCAAGGCGCCGCTCAGTTCCTGCGGCGACACCGCCACGTAGGGCAGCTCCGGGCGGCCGATGGCTGCGCCCAGCAGGCGGGTCGCCTCGGCATAACTGATATCGCGCTGGCCGAGCACCTCGCGGGTCAGCACGCCCTGCCAGCTACGGTCCAGCAAGGCATGGCTGGCGGCATCGGCGACATCTCGCGTGGCGACCATCGGAACTGGCACATCCGCTGCCACCGCATCGCTGTAGCAGTCGTACGCGCGGACGATCTCCAGCGCGCCGTACAGGTTCTCGAACATCGCGCCGGAGCGCAGCATCAGTACATTCACCCCCGGGGGCAGCTGGCGCAGGCGCTGCTCCTGATCGTGCATGCTGATGATCGGTCCGGTGCCGGAGGCCACCTCGGCGCCCACACTGCTGAGGAATACCACCCGGCGTACAGCGCTGGCGCGAATGGCCTGGAGTATCGCTTCCCCCTGGGCGGCCTGCTGGTTGCGGTAGTCCTCGGTGTCGGGCCCGTAGGCGAGCAGGGTGTAGACCGCGTCGGCGCCGCGGAAGGCTTCGGTGAGGAAGGCGGCGTCATGCGGCTCGCCTACGGCAACCCGGGCCCCGGCGGCGGCCAGTGGCGCCAGTCGCTCGGCGCTGCGGCCGAGGGCGCGGACGGGCACGCCGGCATCCAGCAGGGTCTGGCAGATTCTCGAACCGGTGCGGCCGGTGGCTCCCATTACGGTGATCATGGCAGTGTCCTCGCTTTGGCCGTCCCGCGGCGCCCGCCGTGGGTTCGTTGGCCTGGAGTGAAGTGTCTGTCTGAATGCCTGGACGGTTAATGCCGGAAAGTCGCTGTGTCATGCTCATTCGTCCAGAAGTGCTGGACGTCGTCGCGGCACCGGATCAGCCTCAAGACCATGACAGCTCCTGCCGCCACTCCGGACCTCACCGACGCCTGGGCCTCCACCGATCCCCTGGGCGAGGCCCTGCATTTCCTGCGCATGAGCGGCACCTTCTACTGCCGCTCGGAGTTCACCGCGCCGTGGGGGCTGGACCTGCCGGCCATGCCGCAGTGCCTGATGTTCCATGTGCTCACCGTTGGCGAATGTTGGCTGGAGGCCGCGGGCGACTTGCCACGCCGACTGGCGCCGGGCGACCTGGTTCTGGTACCCCATGGCGAAGGGCATCGGCTGGTGAGTTCGCCGGGCGAATCGGCGGCGGGGCTGTTCGAGCTGCCGCGTGCCTATGCCAGCGACCGCTATGAAGTGCTGCGCCAGGGCGGAGGAGGCGAGCCAACGGCGATGATCTGCGGCGCGGTGCGCTTTGACCATCCCGCCGCGCTGCAACTGGTACGCCTGCTGCCACGCGTGCTGGAAGCGCAGGTGCGTGAGCCCAGCCAGCGCGACTGGCTGATGAGCACATTGCAGTTGATGGAGAGCGAGGCACGGGCCATGCGCCCCGGCGGCGAGACGGTGATCACCCGCCTGGCCGACATCCTGGTGATCCAGGCCATTCGCGCCTGGATCGAGCAGGACCCCGCCGCCCAGTCAGGCTGGCTCGGCGCCCTGCAGGATCGCCAATTGGGCCGCGCACTGAGCCTGATTCACCGCGAGCCGGCGCGGGACTGGAGCCTGCCGGCGCTGGCGGATGCGGCGGCCATGTCGCGCTCCGCCTTTGCCGCACGCTTTGCCGAGAGGGTCGGCATGCCGCCCATGCAGTACGTCACCCGCTGGCGCATGCACGTGGCGCTGAGCTGGCTGCAGGAGCGCGAGATCGCGGTGGCGGAGCTGGCCGAGCGCCTCGGCTACCAGTCCGAGGCTGCGTTCAGCCGGGCCTTCAAGCGCTGCATAGGCACGTCGCCCGGTAGCATCCGCCGGGCCTGAGCCTGCGCATCCGGGCGACTGGCGCCCTCCTTGCCACCTGATGCGGGTGGTCTCTGCTCCCTTGCGGCAACCGTAGGGTGGCTGTGGTCCTTTCGCCGTCTGGCGCTCATCACACGCTTTCCCTGCGCCATCCCTGCATGGCGCCTTTCTTCCGCAGGAGTCTGTCGATGTCCCGTCGCTGCATTCATTCGCTCCGCATGCTGCCATTTTCCGTCGCGCTCGCCCTGTGTGGCAGCCTCGCCCAGGCAGCCACGCCCGTGCCGGCCTGGCCCGCCAGCAATGGCTACCTTGCCAGCTCGTACAACAACCAGACCCACTGGAACGATGCCGCGACTGACAGCATCAGCTTCCCCGTGGCGCGCGGCGACTACGAGGTCACGCCCGAGTCGGTACAGCTCCTGCCCAGCGAGGGGGTCGGCCTGCCAGTCTTCGCCGACACCGTGGATGGCAAGATGGTGTACTACTGGTGGTCAGGCTATGCGCTGCGCAAGGTGAGCCTGGAGGGCGGCAAGCTGACCGAACTCGCGCGCATCGATGTGCCGGTCAAGTTGCCGAACTACAAGCCGGTGAGCGCCGAGCAGCGTGTCGAGCAGGCCAAGTCCGTGCAGAAGTTCCTCGACGCCAAGGACGAACAGGGCCTGCTCGACTACCTGAAGTCGCAGCCCAACCGCATGCTCACCGCCGCGGCCGACCAGCCGGCCAATGGCTCGGTCTATGCGTTGCTCACCCACGAAGGCGCCTTCGTCGGCTGTAACGGCCGCCAGGTGTTCCGTATCGATCAGGTCGATGCCAAGCGCGCGGATTCGGCGATGAAGCTGGGGACCGTCAGCGCGATCCCGCCGAGCCTGTTCGACAACGAGAAGGTGAAGCGCGGTACGAACTTCCCGGTCGACATGATGTTCGGCATGAGCATGAGCTACAACGGCTACATCGTGGTCAACACGCTGGGCGGCAAGATCATCACGCTGAATCGCGAGACGCTCCAGGTGATCGATACCTACGCGGTGGCCGGCAACGACGAGCTGTTCCTCAACAGCTTCGCCACCGGCCCGGAAGCGGACGGCGGGGCGATCTACGTTGCCTCGAACACGACGATGTACCGTCTGGTGGTGGACAAGGACGGCAAGATCCACGATGACGAAGCGCACGGCGCCTGGCAGGCAGGCTACGAGCGCGGCATCCGCATGCCGGCACCGAAGATCGCCGACGGCACTGGCTCGACGCCGACGCTGATGGGCTTCGGTCCGAACGAAGACAAGCTCGTGGTGATCACCGACGGGGCGAAGAACATGAGCATGGTCGCGTTCTGGCGTGACCAGATCCCGGCAGGCTGGAAGCAGAAGCCCGGTACCGCCAGCCCGCGCATCGCGGACCAGTTGAAGGTGAAGATCCCGGGTACCGATACGGTGCAGTCCGAACAGTCGGTTGCGGCGTATGGCGACTACGCGTTCGTCGTGAACAACATCCGCACCGCCACCCAGAAGACGCTCGACCCGAATTCCTACTATGTGAACCTTCTGCTCGGTGCCACGCGCCCTGGGCCGACCGGCGTCGCGTCGTTCCGCTGGAACAACCAGGAGCACCGCTGGAAGCAGCTGTGGGCGCGCAATGATGTTTCGTCGATTTCAGTCGTGCCGATGATTTCCGGCCAAGGCCACATGGCGATCATCGACGGCTACTTCAGCAAGTCCTGGAACGACCGCCATCACATCGGCATGGACCTCGACACCGGCAAGACGGTGCTGTTCATCCGCGAAGGCAGCGACCCGATCTACAACGGCATGTATTCGCCGATCAAGGTCGATGCGCAGGGCAACATCTTCTATGGCACCGCCTTCGGCCTGCTGCACCTGGATACCAGCAAGATGAAGCGCAGCGACCTGGCGACCACTCGCTGACTCCATCTCGGGCGTTGCGCCCGAGCCGTGCCTTCTCGCAAGCCCGTTCCCAGGAACGGGCTTGTGGTTTCTGCCTCACCCCTTAAGCGGGATGGCGGAGCGAGGGCCTGCAACGATCAGAGCTGGATGTCGTCGCGGATCAGGACACAGGTGCAGCCGTCTTCGTCTTCGCGCCAGTCGTGGAGGAAGTACATCTGGATCTTGCCGGCGTCCATCACCGCCAGGTAGTCGCCGACTTCCGGAACGAAGAAGCCCGAGGTGCCCGGTTCGGCTTCGCATTCGATGCGGACGCTGAAGAACAGTGCCGGGTCGGCGTCGTCGAAGAACTCCTCGCGCTCGGCAGCGTCCCACTCGGTGGGCGCCTCGAAGGGGCCGATGAACAGCACCTTGGCGTCGCCCATGTCCAGTTCTTCGGCGTCAGGATCGTTGTCGTCAGGGCGGTAGACGGTGGCGTCCAGCGCCTTGGCGTCGGCGAGGATGGCACGGCGCGCGGCCATGCGCTGCTGCGGGTCGACGCCGGCGTCGGCGCAGAGCTGGTTCCAGAGGGTTTCGGCTTGGGTGGACATGGTGGCTCCCGCTCGTGCGGCCGTTTCAAAGGTGGGTAGTGTCCGGGACGGGGCGGCGCAGATCAATGGGAGCGTCTCGCCGCATAACGTCAGTCCTGTGCCCAGGATTTGCGGCTGCCCTCTCCCGGAAGGGCGAGGGGACCGTCCGGTGCCGATTGAATCCATGGCGTCAGCCGGCACGGATAGCTCCCTCTCCCTTCGGAGCGGGGCGCGCAGCCAGGGCGGGGGAGAGGGAAGTCGCCCGCGCGGATTCACTGGGCAAAAGCTGCTGTTAACGGAGAGAATTTCGAGCGGCTCACTCGCCCTTCAGGTCGTACTTCTTCACCTTGTCGAACAGCGTGGTCTTGGCCATGCCCAGGGCGTGGGCGGCCTGGCTGAGGTTGCCGGCGTGGCGCTCCAGGGCGGTGGACAGCAGGCTCTTCTCGAAGGCTTCCACGGCTTCGGCGAAGCGCGGCTCGCCGGCGTCCGGGCCAAGGTTGCCGCCGGCCAGCACCGGCAGGCCGAGGGCGAAGCGTTCGGCGACGTTGCGCAGCTCGCGCACGTTGCCCGGCCAGTCGTGGGCCATCAGCGTGGCGGCGGTGGCATTGTCGATGTCCGGCGCCGGGCGGTCGAAGCGCAGCGAGGACTGCTGCAGGAAGTGCTCGAAGAGCATCAGGATGTCTTCGCGGCGCTCGCGCAGCGGCGGCAGGTTCAGGGTGATGACGTTGAGGCGGTAGTAGAGGTCGCTGCGGAAGGTGCCTTCGCGGCCCATGGCGGCGAGGTCGGACTTGGTCGCGGCGATCACCCGGCAGTCCACGCGGATCAGTTCGTTGGAGCCCAGGCGTTCCAGCTGCTGTTCCTGCAGCACGCGCAACAGCTTGATCTGCAGGTTCAGCGGCATGCTCTCGATCTCGTCGAGGAACAGGCTGCCGCCGTCGGCGTGCTCGATCTTGCCGATGCGGCGCTTGCCGGCGCCGGTGAAGGCGTGGGCTTCGTGGCCGAAGATTTCGCTGTCGATCAGGCTTTCCGGCAGGCCGCCGCAGTTGAGCGCGACGAAGGGCTTGGCCTGGCGCCGGCTGTAGTCGTGCAGGCAGCGCGCGACCAGTTCCTTGCCGGTGCCGGTCTCGCCTTCGATGAGTACGTTGGCCGACGTGTCGGCGACGTTGGCGATCAGCTCGCGCAGCGCCTGCATGGCCGGCGAGCGGCCGATCAGCCGGCTTTCCAGGGCCTGCTTGCCGGCGAGCTGGCGGCGCAGCTGGCTGACTTCGCGGGTCAGCGCGCGCTGGGCCAGCGCGCGGCGCGCGGTGTCGACCAGCTTCTCCGGGGAGAAGGGCTTCTCCATGAAGTCATAGGCGCCGTCGCGCATGGCCTTGACCGCCATGGCGATGTCGCCATGGCCAGTGATCAGCACCACTGGCAGGCTGGGGTCGCGTTCTTTGAGCTTCTCCAGCAATTGCAGGCCGTCCATGCCGGGCATGCGGATGTCACTGACGACGATGCCGGGGAAGTCGGCGCCGACTTTCTTCAGCGCTTCCTCGGCGCTGCCCACGCTGTCGGTCTCGATGTCTTCCAGGGCCAGTGCCTGCTGGCAGCCGAGCCGTACGTGCGGGTCGTCCTCGACGATCAGGACGCGCAGGGATGGATCGCTCATGCGGGTGTCTCCAGGGCGGGCAACAGCGGCAGGTGCAGCTCGAACGCGGTGCCGCCGGTTTCCGGGTAGGCCACGCCCAGGGAACCGCCAGCGGCGGTGGCGAGGCTGGCGGAAAGGGTCAGGCCCAGGCCCAGGCCGAGTTCGCCGGGCTTGGTGGTGAAGAAGGGTTCGAACAGGTGCACGCGGGCGTCCGGCGGAATGCCGGGTCCGTTGTCGCGCACCACGAGGCGGTAGTGATCGTCACCTTCGATGCGTCCTTCCAGCCAGAGCTGGCGGTCGTTCTGGCCGCTCATGGCGTCGAGGGCGTTGGCGATCAGGTTGACCAGTATCTGTTCCAGGCGCGTCTGGTCGATGGCCAGGTGCGCATCGGGGTAGTCGCGGTGCAGGGTTACCGGCACTTCGGAAAGCCGCCCCTGCAGCACCATCACGGCGGCGTCCACCGCCTTGCCCAACGTCGCCTGGCCGTGATCGTCGGCGCGCCGGGCGAAGGCGCGCAGGCTGGCGGTGATGCGGCCCATTCGGTCGACCATCTCGGCGATGGCTTCGAGGTTGCTGCTGGCGACGTCCAGCTTGCCGCGTTCGAGGAAGCGCACGCTGTTGCTCGACAGGGTGCGCAGTGCCGCCAGCGGCTGGTTGAGTTCATGGGCGATGCTGGTGGACATCTGCCCGATCACCGCCAGCTTGCCGGCCTGTACGAGGCGGTCCTGGGCCTTGCGCAAGGTGTCCTCGGCCTGGCGGCGCTCGCGGATCTGTTCGCGCAGGTGCTGGTTGCTGGCGCGCAGGTCGGCGGTACGCTCGGCGATGCGGCGTTCCAGCGCATTGTTGGCCTGCTCCAGCGCTTCGCGGGCGGCGAGGCGGGTGGCGATGACCTTGCGCCGCTCGTTCCAGGCGATCAGCAGGAAGGCGAACAGGGCGAAGCCGGCGGCAGCGAGCATGCCGTGGATCATCGCCTCGCGGCGCAGGTCGGCCAGCGGGGTGAGCAGGGTGAAGTTCCACGGTGTGTCGCTGAGCTGGCGCGTCTGCATCAGGTAGCTGAGCGGCTTGTGGCTGTCGGCGTGCTCGCCCGGCGGGAAGCTGATTTCCTCGACGCCTTCGCCCAGCGGGCGGCGCGCCAGCGGCTGCCATTCATTGAGCGCCCACCAGTAGTACTGCAGGCTGCGGGCCAGGCGCTCCTTGTCGGCATCGCTGAGCGGGCGCACGGCCTTCAGGCGCAGGGTCGGGTCGCTGGAAAGGATGATGATGCCGTTCTCGTCGCTGACGAAGGCCTGCAGTCGGGCCCTTTCCCAGCGCTCCTCCAGGGACTCCATCTTCACCTTGACCACCGCCACGCCGACGATCCTGCCGCCATGTACCAGTCCGTGGGCGAGGTAGTAGCCGGGCTCGCCGGTGGTGCTGCCAATGCCGTAGAAACGACCGGGGCGGCCCTGTACGGCTTCCTGGAAATAGGCGCGGAAGGACAGGTCCTCCCCCAGGTAGCTGTCGGCGTCCTGCCAGTTGCTGGTGGCCAGCACACGGCCGGAGGTGTCCAGCAGGTAGACGGCACGGCTGCCGGCGCGGCGGTTGAGGCCTTCCAGGTAATGATTGACGCGGTCGCGGTGCAGCGGTGTCGGGTCCACCAGCAGGCGGCTGACGCTGCCTTCGAGCTCCAGCAGGCTGGGCAGGTAGGTGTAGCGGCTGATCTCGCTTTCCACGCCACGGGCGTGCAGTTCCAGCTGGCGCTCACCGGACTCGATCAGGCTGCGGGTGCCGGCGCCTTCGCTGATCAGGTAGCCGCCGTAGCCGAAGCCCAGGGTGAGCAGGAGCAGCAGGAAGGGCAGCAGGTAGTTGCGCACGAGGCGTGGCTTCACGGTGAGCGGCGGCGGCAATGGGCTGGAAGCGCATTGCAGCACAGTCGTCGGGGCCGAGCCAGCCCAACGCCGGGGGGCGGCGATGGACTGGCTCGGGTACCACACGGTGCGTCTGCCGGGGCTTAGGGTTTGACCACCATCCCGACGCCGCGGCCGCGCGGATCGGAGGCGGTTTCCAGGGCCTTGCCGTTCACACGGATGGCCTGGATGTCACCCATGTTCCAGCCCTGGTCTTCCAGGGTGTAGCCCATGGCCTTGAGCTCGTCGGCGACCTTGCCGGTGAGCGGTGCGTACGCGTCGTAATAGATGGTGTCTTTGGGCAGCAGTTGGTGATGCACACGCTGCGCGGCCACGGCCTTCTCCAGGGGCAGGTGGAAGTCGTAGACGTTGTTCAGCACCTGGAAGATCGAAGTGAAGATCCGCGAACCGCCGGGCGTACCCAGCACCAGGCTGACGTGGCCGTCACGGGTGACGATGCTCGGGCTCATGGAGGAGAGCATGCGCTTGCCCGGCTCGATGGCGTTGGCGTCGCTGCCCACTACGCCGAAGGCGTTGGCCACGCCCGGCTTGGAGCTGAAGTCATCCATCTCGTCGTTGAGCAGGAAGCCGGCGCCCTTGACCACCACGCCGCTGCCGAAGTCCCAGTTGAGGGTGTAGGTGTTGCTGACGGCGTTGCCGTCCTTGTCGACGATGGAGAAGTGCGTGGTCTGGTGCGGCTCCAGGCCCGGGCGGACTTTCTCGGTTGCCGAGATGGCGTCCGGGTCTACTTCCCCGGCGCGCTTGGCGATGTATTTCGGGTCGGTCAGCTGGGCTACCGGCACCTTGGAGAACTGCGGGTCACCGAGGTAGTCGGCGCGGTCGGCGAATACGCGCTTCTCGATCTCCGAGAGCAGATGGATGTACTTCGCAGAGTTCAGTTCCACGCCCTTGAAGTCAGCGGCGCGCTGTTCCTTGATGCCGATCAGCTGGGCCAGGGCGATACCGCCGGAGCTGGGCAGCGGCGCGGTGTAGAGGGTGTTGCCCTGCCAGTCGATGCGCATCGGCTCGCGCCACTTGGCCTTGTAGTCGACCAGGTCGTCGGAAGTGATCAGGCCGCCATCCTGCTTCATTTGCGCGATGAGCAGCTTGGCGGTCTCGCCCTTGTAGAAATCGTCCGGGCCCTTGTCGGCGATGCGCTCCAGGGTCTTGGCCAGTTCAGGCTGCTTGAACACTTCGCCCGGTTTCATGGTGCCGAAGTAGTCGCCGAAATTGGTCTTGCCGTTGAACAGCGCGATAGCGTCCTGGCGGTACTGGTACTGCTGGTCGGCGACCTTGAAGCCGGTCTGCGCGTAGCCGATGGCCGGGGTCAGCAGCTCGCTCCACTTCAGCTTGCCGAAGCGCTTGTGCGCTTCCCACAGGCCCATCACGGTACCCGGCACGCCGGCGGCCTTGGCGCCGACCAGGCTGAGGTTCTCGATCACCTCGCCTTTCTCGTTCAGGTACATGGTCTTGGTCGCGGCCTTCGGCGCGATCTCGCGGTAGTCGAGGAAGTACGGCTTGCCGTCGACGTACAGGGTCATGAAACCACCGCCGCCGATGTTGCCGGCTTCGGGGTAGGTGACTGCGAGGGTGAAGGCGGTGGCGACCGCGGCGTCGACGGCGTTGCCGCCCTTCTTGAGGATCTCGGCGGCGACTTTCGCGCCGTACTGATCGGGCGCTGCAACCGCGCCGCCGTCGAGGGTGACGGCGAAGACCGATGAACTCGCCGCGAGGATCGCGACGCCCAGGGGCAGCTTGCTGAAGTGGAACACGCGCATGGGACTTCCTTATTTATTCTTGTGCTTGCGGTGAGGTTGAGTGCCCCGGCGAACCGGGGCACTCAGGTAGAACAACAGCGGGATCAGTGCGGCAGGATCTTGGCGAGGAACTGCTGGGTGCGCTCGGCGCGGTTCTGCAGGTCACCGAAGAATTCCTCCTTGGGGCAGTCCTCGACGATCTGTCCGCGGTCCATGAAGATCACTCGGTCGGCGACCTTGCGGGCGAAGCCCATCTCGTGGGTCACGCACATCATGGTCATGCCTTCGTGGGCGAGTTGGACCATCACGTCGAGCACCTCGTTGACCATCTCCGGGTCGAGCGCCGAGGTCGGTTCGTCGAACAGCATGACGATCGGGTCCATGGCCAGCGCGCGGGCGATCGCCACGCGCTGCTGCTGGCCGCCGGAGAGCTGGCCGGGGTGCTTGTGCGCATGGGCCTTGAGGCCGACGCGGTCGAGCAGCTTCATGCCCTTGTCCATCGCCTCTTCCTTGCTCCGCCCGAGCACCTTGCGCTGGGCTATGGTGAGGTTTTCGGTGATGGTCAGGTGCGGGAACAGCTCGAAGTGCTGGAACACCATGCCGACTCGCGAGCGCAGCTTGGGCAGGTCGGTCTTGGGGTTGGCGATGGAGGTGCCGTCGACGGTGACATCGCCCTTCTGGAAGGGCTCCAGCGCGTTGACGCATTTGATCAGGGTCGACTTGCCCGAGCCGGACGGCCCGCAGACCACCACCACTTCACCCTTGGCGACCTTGGTGGTGCAGTCGGTGAGAACCTGGAAGTCGCCGTACCACTTGCTGACGTTATCGATGGAGATCATACGGTTAACCTTTTCTGCAGGCGCTTCACGCAGAGGGACGCGGCGAAGCTGATGACGAAGTAGACGAGACCGGCGAAGATCAGGAACTCATGGGGCTGGCCGATGATGTCGCCACGCGAGCGGGCGGCGTTGAGGAAGTCCATCAGGCCGACCGAGTACACCAGCGAGGTGTCCTGGAACAGGATGATGCTCTGCTGCAGCAGCAGCGGGGTCATCTTGCGGAACGCCTGCGGGAGGATGATCAGGCGCATGGACTGGCCGTAGGTCATGCCCAGCGCATACGACGCGCCGATCTGCCCTTTCGGGATGGCCTGGATGCCGGCGCGGACGATCTCGCAGTAGTACGCCGCCTCGAACATCATGAAGGCCACCAGGCACGAGGTGAACGCGCCCACGGGGGTGTCCTGGCCGGTGGTCCAGCGCAGGATGAACGGCACCGCGAAGTAGAACCAGGTGATCACCAGCAGCAGCGGGATCGAGCGGAAGTAGTTCACGTAGAAGCCGGCGATGTTCGACAGCAGCTTGCTGCTGGACAGGCGCATCAGCGCGAGGATGGTGCCCAGCACCACGCCGCCCAGCACACCCAGGGCCATCAGCTGCAGGGTGGTGATCATGCCTTCCCAGAGGCCGGGGAGGGCGGGGACGATCTGGCTGAAGTCCATCATTTACCTCCCACGGAGATCAGGCCCGGCACGGCGACCTTCTTCTCGACCATGCGCATGATCAGCATCAGGCTCATGTTCAGGGTGAAGTAGATCGCGGTGGCGAGGGTGAAGGCCTCGAACAGGTTGGCGCTGAATTCGGCGGTCTGCTTGGTCTGCGCCAGCAGCTCCATCAGGCCGATCAGCGAGGCCACCGAGGAGTTCTTGAAGACGTTGAGGAATTCCGAGGTCAGCGGCGGAATGATGATCCGGAAGGCCTGCGGCAGCAGCACGTGGCGGTAGATCGCCGGCAGGCGGAAGCCCACGGCACTGGCAGCGGCGAGCTGGCCCTTGGGCAGCGCCTGGATGCCGGTGCGCACCTGCTCGCAGACCCGCGCGGCGGTGAACAGGCCCAGGCACACGACGACGCTGATGAAGGCCGAGGTTTCCGGGGCGATGCCCAGCTTGAACCAGTCCTGGATCGGCTGCGGCAGGTAGTCCGGCACCAGGAAGTACCAGATGAACAACTGCACCAGCAGCGGCACGTTGCGGAACAGCTCCACGTAGGCGGTGGCGATGCCCGACAGCCAGCGGTTGGGCAGGGTGCGCATCACGCCCAGCAGCGAGCCGAGCGCCAGGGCGACGACCCAGGCCGCGAGCGACACGGCGATGGTCCAGCCCAGGCCGGTGATGTACCAGTCCAGGTAGCGTTCGTCGCCGATCCCGGTGGACTTGAAGAACACGCCCCAGTCCCAGTTGTAATCCATGACGGGTTTCCCCTCGATTGCTTTGCACGGTGGCTTTGTACGGTACGGGGCCGGATGCGGGCGCAAGGCCGCCCGCCACCCGCGGGTAGCGGGTGTTCCGGCATCGTCAGATTGGAAGTTGGGCCGGGAGCGCATGGCTTGCGCTCCCGATCCCCCGCGTGGCTACGCCTTGTGGGCGCAGCCGCGCGCGACCGTTACATCTGCTCGGCAGACTTGTCGGTCGGATTGGCGATCAGCTTCTTGAGCTCATCACTCATCGGGAAATTGAGGTTCAGGTTCTTCGGCGGGATTGGCTGCATGAACCACTTGTCGTAGATCTTGTTGACCTCACCCGAGGCGAAGGTGTCGGAGATGGCCTTGTCGACCACCTTCTTGAACGGCGCGTCGCCCTTGCGAACCATGCACGCGTAGATCTCGTAGGACTGCGGCTTGCCGACCACATGCCAGTCGTCCGGCTTCTTGGCCTTGGCCATTTCGCCGTAGAGCAGCGCGTCGTCCATCATGAACGCCACAGCGCGGCCGGACTCGAGCATCAGGAAGGATTCGCCGTGGTCCTTGGCCGAGATGATGTTCATGCCCATCTTCTGATCGGCGTTCATCTGCTTGAGCAGGCGCTCGGAGGTGGTGCCGGCGGTGGTCACCACGTTCTTGCCCTTCAGATCCGGGAAGTCGTTGATGCCCGAGCTGGTCTTGGTCAGCAGGCGGGTGCCGACCTCGAAGATGCCGACGGAGAAGTCGACCTGCTTCTGGCGCTCGAGGTTGTTGGTGGTGGAGCCGCACTCGATGTCCACAGTGCCGTTCTGCACCAGCGGGATACGGGTCTGGGAAGTGACCAGGTTGTAGCGGACTTTCAGCTCGGGGAGGTTCAGCTCTTTCTTCAGGGCTTCGACGACCTTGATCTGCAGGTCGTGGGAATAACCTTCCGGCTGGCGCGGGTCGCTGCCGAGGTAGGAGAAGGGGATGGAGGCGTCACGGTGGCCGAGGACGATGGTGCCGGAGTCCTTGATCTTCTTCAGGGTACCGGTCAGTTCTTCGGCGACGACGGGAGTGGCGAGCAGGGCCGCGACAATGGCGACGCCCAACGCACGGGGTGCGAAACGCATGGAGACTACCTCGACTGGTTGTGTTTGTTATTCAGTCCTGCGCCGACGAGGCTCACTCCAGGCCGGTCGCATGTTCGAGGTGGAGCAGAGCAGGCTCCGTGCCAAGGCTGTCTTTTTTATTCAACTATTTGAATTTAAACAATTATTTTTAGAGTGGCGGTGCTCGAAAAGTCCCCCGTCATTCGGATATCCGGATTTTTCAGGATTCCTCGTTCGGAAAACCGAACGACAAACAGGGTCAGACGTCCGGCTGGCCGCCCCATTGGCCGCGCTGGAACGGCTGGTCGCGATCGGCCAGGTGCGCGGCGATGCGCTCGAGCAATTGGTGCGTCGGAGCGCGCACGCCAGTGACCGTCTGCCCGAGAGCCAGCACGAGGATCAGCAGCAGGGCGGCGGGATGGAAGGCCGGTAACTGCGCACGGGTGGCGGCGAGGAAGGCCGCGCTGGTGCCCAGGCCCAATGCCAGGCCGGCGTAGACCTCGGAGGGCGAGTGAACGTTGATCGCCAGCCGCGAGAGACCGACCAGCACGGCGATCACTGCCGCCAGCGCGGCGGCGGTCAGGCCGGCGCGGCGCGTGGTGAAGAGCTGCGCGGCCAGCGTCGGCAGCACGGCACCGGCCAGCATGCTGTGCCCGGAGAAGCCGGTGAAGTTCAGGTTCGGAATTCCGATTCCCCAGCCCATGAACGCCAGCTTCGAACCGACCACCAGCGCGGTCGAGAATCCGAACAGCAGCAGCCACAGCCCGGCCTTTGCGGTCTCGCGGCGATACAGCAGCCAGCAGAAGACGAGCACGGCGGCCGGCGCCAGCAGGGAGCTGTCGCCGAGGCGGGTAATCATTGGCCAGAAGGACATGGGCATGGGAAGGCGGGGCTGAGGCGGGCAACGTTAGCACAGCCCGGTGTCGTCCCCGAGAGCCGTGCGACGGGATGCGACCCTGTGCGCATGCGCCAGCTTGGCCCCGGCGCCAGCGCTGGCCCACAATGGCGCCTTCAGTTCAACGGAATGTTCGCCATGGAAATGGAAAATCCCTACCGCGCCCCCGAAGCCCCATTGGTCGAGGCGCATGCTGGCGCCGAACAGGCCAGCCGGTTCTTCGTCATCTCCATCACCAAGATGGTCGTGCTGTATGTGGCGACGCTGGGGCTGTTCAACCTCTACTGGATGTACAAGCACTGGTCGATCCAGAAGCCGCACATGCCGCGCAAGATCAACCCGCCACTGCGCAGCCTGTTCATGATCTTCTATATCCATTCCCTCGCCCGACGCGTGCACGAAGCGCTGCCGGAGGAACAGTGCAGGGCCTGGCGCTATGGCAGCGACGCCACCTGGGCGGTGGTGCTGCTGATCCTCTCCAATGTCGCCGACAAGCTCACCAGCCGGATTCCCGAACTCAGCCACTACAGCCTGCCGTTCCTCATCCTCGGTCTGGTGCCGCTCATTCCGCTGACGAACATCCAGCGCCGCGCCAACGAGGCCAGCGGCGATCCGCTGGGCCGGGGCAACGCCTCGCTGACTCGCTACAACGTGCCGTTTCTGATCCTCGGCGGCCTACTCTGGGTGCTGATCCTGATCGGCTCGGTGGCGGAGTTCGCCGGCGTCGCTTGAGCCACCCTCGCGCCGCAGCAGTTCGCGCTTGCGCGGCAGGCCCCAGCGATAGCCGCCTTCGCCGGTACCGCCGACCACGCGGTGACACGGCACCAGCAGGCCGACGTTGTTGCTGGCGCAGGCGCGGGCAATGGCGCGCGGGTGGGTGCCCAGTTGCTCCGCCAGTTCGCCGTAGCGTCGTGTCTCGCCGCTGGGAATGCGTGTGAGGGCGCGCCAGACGCGCAACTGGAAGGCGCTGCCGTGCAGGTCCAGCGGCAGGTGGGCGGCCTGTTCGGGCTCTTCCAGCTGGATGATCACCTCGCGCAGCCAGTCGCCCAGCCCCGTGTCGTCGCGGGTTCGCTCGGCGGCGGCGAAGCGCTCGGCCAACTGGCGTTCCAGCTCGCTGGCGTCGTCGGCGAAGAGCAGGGCGCAGACGCCCTTGTCGGTGGCCGCCAGCAGCACCAGCCCGAGCGGGCAGGGCGCGATGGCATAGCGCAGTCGTTCACCCGCGCCTTTCTGCCGGCGTTGTGCCGGGCTCAGCGGCGTGGCGCTTTCGTACAGGGCTCGGGTGCCGGAGTAGCCGGCCTCCAGCGCGGCGTCGAGCACCGAGCGCGATTGCGGCAGCGCGGCGGCCAGGCGCTGCTCGCGGCGGGATTCCGCCCAGGCTCTGGGCGTGAGGCCGGTGCGGGCCTTGAAGGCGCGGGCCAGGTGCGAGGCGGAGAGGCCGATGCGGCTGGCCAGTTCGTCCAGGGTCAGGGGCTTCTCGGCCTTGTCGAGCAGCTCGCAGGCCGCAGCAACCAGCGCATCGAGTTGCTCGCGCGGGCTCGGGCCACGCGGCGAGCAGCGCTTGCAAGGGCGGAAACCGGCAGCTTCGGCCGCCTCGGCGGCGCTATAGAAGGCCACGTTCTCCCGTGATGGCCGGCGTGCCGGGCAGTTCGGCCGGCAGTAGACGCCGGTGGAGCGCACGCTGAAGACGAAACGTCCCTCGTAACGCGCATCGCGCTCGCAGACCGCCTGCCAGCAGCGCTCGGGGTCAAGTCGGGTGGTCGTCATGGCTGTCTCCGGGGCAATGGCCGTTGGGGAGATTCTCCGTCGGGCCTGGCAGAGCAGCAATCCGCATCGCGTTTTCAAACTCGTTGCCGCCGGCCGGGCTACGCTTGCAGGGTATCCCCAGAGAGACCTCCATGCCCTTGCGCCGATTCTGCCTGTGCTGCCTTCTGCTGCTCGTTGCGCTGTGCGCCCAGGCTCGAGCAGCAAGCCTGGCGCTGTCCGATGAGGAGCGTGCCTTCGTCACGGCCCACGAGCCGATCCGTGTCGGCCTGTTCCGCGCCGGCTGGCCGCCGTTCGAGGTGATCGACGAGTTCGACCAGTTCCATGGCATCAGCGCCGATTACCTGCAGCTGATCTCCGAGCGCCTGGGCATGAAGGTCCAGCCGGTGCTCTACAACACCTGGGAAGAGGTGCTGGCCGCGGTGAAGGCAGGCGAGGTGGACCTGTTGCCGTCCATGGCGGCCACCGACGAGCGCCAGCGCTTCCTGAGCTTTACCCAGCCCTACGTCACCACCAGCAGCCTGATCTTCGCCCGGCGCGACAGCACCATCCGCACGCTGGACGACCTGTCAGGCCGCCGGGTCGCGGTGGAGCAGGGCTATGCCGTCCATGAGCTGCTGGCCAAGGCGGTGCCGGGGATCGACTTCGTGCTGGCGGAAGACTCGCCCAGCGCGCTCAAGGCCGTCTCCATCGGGCGTGCCGATGCCTATGTGGGCAACCTCATCACCTCGACCTTCCTGATCGAACAGCTCGGCCTGTCCAACATGGAAGTACGCGGCGATAGCGGGCTGGGCAACAGCCAGGTGCGCTTCGCCACGCGCAAGGAGCTGGAGCCGCTGGTGCCGCTGCTGGACCGCGCACTGAACAACATCACCCGCAATGAGCAGGAGGCGATCCAGGCGCGCTGGTTGCCGTCGCTGGACGTCTTCGACTGGATGCACCTGCTGCAGATCGCCTGGCCCTGGGTTGTGGGCGTGCTGGCGCTGCTGACCTTCGTGCTGGTGTGGAACCGCCGGCTGTCGATCCAGGTGGCCGAGCGTGCGCGCGCCGAAGCAGAGGAGCGGCGCCAGCGCAGCACTCTGCTGGCGTTGATCAACTCGATTCCCGATCCGATCTGGTTCAAGGACACCCAGGGCCGCTACCTCGGCGTCAACCAGGCCTTTGCCGACTGCCTGGGGAGGCCGCCGGAGGACATCGTCGGGCGCAGCGACCAGCAGATGTTCAGCCGCGCGGCCGGGGCCGGCCGGCAGGAGCGCGACCGCCAGGCGCTCAACGAGAGTGAGCCCTATGCCAGCGAAGGCTGGGTGGTCTATCCCGATGGTCGGCGGGTGCTTTTCGATACCCTGCGCAGCGCCTTCCATGACGACCACGGCCGGCTGCTCGGCCTGGTCGGCGTCAGCCGCGACGTCACCGCGCGCAAGTCCACCGAGCTGGCGCTGGCCGAGGCCCGTGACCTGGCGGAAGAGGCGGCGCAGCTCAAGAGCGACTTCCTGGCCAACATGAGCCATGAGATCCGCACTCCGCTGAACATCATCATCGGCCTGGCGCACCTGCTCCAGGAGACCACCCTGGACCCGCAACAGGTGGATTACCTGGGCAAGATCCAGGGCTCGGGCCAGTACCTGCTGGAGCTGATCAGCGACATCCTCGACCTGTCGCGCGTGGAGGCGGGCAAGCTGGAGTTCGAACACATCCCCTTCGACCTGGAGCGTCTGCTCGGCGAGCTGTTCGACCTGTTCAACATCCGCGCCGCCAGCAAGGGCCTGGCGGTGCACTGCGAGATCGACCCGCGGGTGCCCGCCCAGGTGGTGGGGGATTCGTTGCGCCTGCGGCAGATCCTGATGAACTACGGCAACAACGCGCTGAAGTTCACCGAGCAGGGCGAGGTCGTGCTGATCGTCCGCCTGGAGGACGAGGACGAAGACAGCCTGCAGCTCTACTTTGCCTTCCGCGATACCGGCATCGGCATCTCCGAGCCGCAGCAGGAGCGCCTGTTCGAATCCTTCCAGCAGGCGGACAGCTCCATCACCCGCCGTTACGGCGGCTCCGGCCTGGGCCTGGCGATCTGCAGGAAATTGGCGGAGGCGATGGGCGGTAGCGTCGGCGTGGAGAGCGAGCCGAACCGTGGCAGCCTGTTCTGGTGCCGGCTGCCCATGGGGCGGGTCGACGACTCGGTCAGCCTGAGCCTGCAGAACATCAGGCACGAACCGCTGCCGGTGCCCATGCTGCCGACCGCGGCGGCGGCGCCTGCGCTGCTGGAGAGCGGCAACGACGCCGAGGTCGAACAGGTCTGCCGGCGCCTGGCGCACCTGCTGGCCGCCGACGACCCGCGCGCAGGGAGGTTGCTCGGCGAACGTGCAAGCCTGCTGCGCAGCGTCTTCAATGAGGGCTATGAGGGCATCGCCACGAGCGTGCGGCGCTTCGAGTTCGAGCGGGCCCTGGAGAGTCTGGTGAATCTCGCGAGGGAGCGCGATATCCGTATATGAAGTGGCAGATATGGAAATGCGGGACAGGAACACGCGGACAGGGCGGTGGTCCGATCCCCCATGGCATGTCACGAATCTGACCGATGCGAGGAGTTGCGATGGATAGCATGCTGGACCGGCCGGAGCAGGAGATGATCCTGGTGGTGGATGATCAGCCGGACAATCTGATGCTCATGAGCGAACTGCTGATGGACCGCTACCAGGTGCGCGTTGCCGCCAGCGGGCCGAAGGCGCTGCGCCTGATGCAGAGCGATCCGCGCCCGGACCTGGTGTTGCTCGACATCATGATGCCGGAGATGGACGGCTACGAAGTCTGCCGCCAGCTCAAGGCCGACCCGCTGACCCGCGACATCCCGGTGATCTTCCTTACCGGCATGGTCAGCCCCGCCGACGAGCAGAAGGGCCTGGACCTGGGCGCGGTGGACTACCTGACCAAGCCGATCAGCCCGCCGGTGACCCTGGCGCGCATTCGCGCGCACCTGAACCTGAAAGCCAATTCCGATTTCCTGCGTGACAAGAGCGAGTACCTGGAACTTGAGGTGCGTCGCCGCGCCCGCGAACTGCAGGCGATCCAGGACGCCACCCTGGAGGCGATGGCGACCCTCTGCGACCTGCGCGACAACCCGCACAGCAACCACCTGGTACGCATCGAGCACTACATGCGCCTGCTGGGCAGCGCGTTGTCCCTGCACAGCGAGTTCGCCGCCGAGCTGTCGGTGGAGAACATCGAGTTGCTGGTGCGCTCGGCGCAGCTGCACGACATCGGCAAGGTCGCCGTGCCTGATCGTATTCTGCACAGCCCCGGCCAGTTGGAAGAGGCCGACCGGTTGATTCTCGAAAGCCACACGACCGTTGGTCGAGATGCCCTGGCGGCGGCCGAGCGCAAGCTGGGCTCCCCGGCGGATTTCCTGCGTTTCGCCAAGGAAATCGCCTACAGCCACCACGAGCACTGGGATGGCAGCGGCTTCCCGGCGGGCCTGGCTGGCGAGCAGATTCCCCTGGGCGCGCGGATGCTCTCGCTGATCGATTGCTATGACGAATTCACTTGCCGCCATGCCTATCACGCCTCGCTGACCCCGGACGAAGCGGCCGAGCGCATCAAGGCCGGCGCCGGCAGCCAGTTCGACCCGCGCGTGGCGGAGGCTTTCGGCGAAGTCGCCGAAGGCTTCGCCAACATCGCCCAGCGCTACGCCGACAGTGACAAAGCGCGAGGGCTGGAACTGCAGCGCCTGGAAGATGCCGTGACCGAAAGTATCGAGCTGACGCCGCCTGAACCCTGATCGCACTGGGCGGTTGTCGATGATTGCCGTATAAGGAGCGCAGCGCCCCAGAGAGGTACGCCAGGAAGCCCGATGAAGACCCCGAAACGCCTAGAGCCGTTGATCGAAGACGGCCTGATCGACGAAGTATTGCGGCCGCTGATGAGCGGCAAGGAAGCAGCGGTCTATGTAGTGCGCTGCGGTGAAGAGCTGCGCTGCGCCAAGGTCTACAAGGAAGCCAACAAGCGCAGCTTCCGCCAGGCCGCCGAGTACCAGGAAGGCCGCAAGGTGCGCAACAGCCGCCAGGCGCGCGCCATGGCCAAGGGCACCAAGTACGGCCGCAAGGAGCAGGAAGACGCTTGGCAGAACGCCGAGGTGGCTGCGCTGTTCCGCCTGGCCAACGCCGGAGTACGGGTGCCCAAGCCCTACGACTTCCTTGACGGCGTACTGCTGATGGAGATGGTTGCCGACGAAGACGGTGACGCCGCGCCGCGCCTGAACGACGTGGTGATGGAGCCGGAGCTGGCCCGCGACTTCCACGAATTCCTCATCCGCCAGATCGTCATGATGCTCTGCGCGGGCCTGGTGCACGGCGACCTGTCGGAATTCAACGTACTGGTCGGCCCGGATGGCCCGGTGATCATCGACCTGCCGCAAGCCGTCGACGCCGCCGGCAACAACCATGCCTTCCGCATGCTGGAGCGCGACGTCGGCAACATGGCTGCCTACTTCGGCCGCTTCGCCCCGGAGCTCAGGTACACGCACTACGCCAAGGAAATGTGGGCGCTCTACGAGGACGGCAAGTTGCTGCCGGATACCGAGTTGACCGGGCATTTCGACGACCCGGAAGACGAGGCGGATGTGGACTCCGTACTGCGGGAAATCGCCGACGCCATGCGCGAGCAGGAACGTCGCGAAGCTGGCCGCGCTGCCCAGGATTCCCCGCAGAAGAACGACGAGCCACCGCCTCCGCCTTGGGAGCAGGCCTGATGCAACCGCCCGGCGAGAGGGAGCTTCTCGCGCTGATCGCCGGGCAACCTGAACGCATGCACTTGCTGCGCGTCGTGCGGGATCACGGCCCCGCGGGCGCCTGGATTGCGGCGGGCTTCGTGCGCAATGCCGTGTGGGACGCCTTGCATGGCTATGGCGAACCCACGCCGTTGAGCGATATCGATGTGCTGTATTTCTCTGCCGACTGCCTGCAGCCCGAAGAGGATTACGCCTGGGAGCGTCGTCTGCTGGGCGCCTGCCCGGATGTTCCCTGGTCTGTGCGTAACCAGGCGCGGATGCATCTGCGCAACGGCGACTCGCCCTACCGCGATTGCGGCGATGCCATGTGCCATTGGCCAGAGGTCTGCACCGCTGTGGCCGTTCGGCTGAGCGGCGAATCCCTGCAATTGCTGGCGCCGCTGGGCATCGACGACATCTGGGAACTGCGCGTCAGGCCCACCGAGCACTTCCGCGGCAAGCCGGACATCTACCGCGCACGCCTCGCCGCCAAGAACTGGCCGGCGCGCTGGCCGAAACTACGTATCGAACCCTTGTAGGAGCGAGCTTGCTCGCAAACCCGCCTATCGCCTATTGGCCCGGTGAATCTGTTCGCGAGCAAGCTCGCTCCTACACAAGGCGTGTCGGAAAACTGTAAGGCCGCAACTGTATCCATACATTTCGGGCGTGGGCTGGTAATTTTCCTTTATCCCACCCCGAGCGCTCTGCCATGCCCCTTCGCCACGTCCTCCTCGCCTTGCTGGTCACCTTGATCTGGGGCGTCAACTTCGTCGTGATCAAGGTCGGCCTGCATGACTTCCCGCCTCTGCTGTTCTGCGCCCTGCGCTTCGCCCTGGCGGCGCTGCCGCTGATCTTCCTGCGCGGTCCGCTGCCGGCACCGTTCTGGCGCATCGTGCAGATCGGTGTGCTGCTGGGCGTGGTCAAGTTCGGCCTGCTGTTCGTCGGCATGCATATCGGCATGCCGGCGGGCCTGTCGTCGCTGGTGCTGCAGAGCCAGGTGTTCTTCACCGTGCTGATCGCCGCTGCCTTCCTCGGCGAGCGTCCCAGTGCGCGCGCTCTGATCGGCCTGGCGCTGGCCGCCGGCGGCCTGCTGCTGATTGGCCTGGAGCGTCCCATGGGCGACAGCCTGGTGGCCTTCCTGCTGGTGATCGCCGCCGCACTTGCCTGGGCCTTCTCCAACATCGCCACCAAGCGCTCCGGCGCCAGCGACATGCTGCGCCTGATCAGTTGGGTGAGCCTGATCCCGCCGCTGCCCCTGCTGGTGCTGTCGTGGATCTTCGAAGGCCCCGAGGCCATCGAGCACGCCGTCGTGAACATCAACTGGACCGGCGCTGGTGCGCTGCTCTACATCGCCTTTCTCGCCACTACCGTCGGCTTCGGCCTGTGGAGCTTCCTGCTGCGCCGCTACCCGGCCAGCCAGGTCACGCCCTTCGCGCTGGCCGTGCCGGTGTCCGGGCTGTTGTCGGGCTGGCTGTTCCTGGGGGAAGACCTCACCACCCAGGACTGGATGGCCTGCGTGCTGGTCTTCATCGGCCTCGCCGTGACGGTGCTGCCGGCGTCGATCTGGCGCCGCCGGGCGGTGGCAAACGCGTAGCAGGGCGTCAGACCGCCTCGCCGAGGCGGTCCACCACCCACTGATTGATGCTCTGGTTGCTCAATTCAGCCTTGATCGCTACCTGCGCGTGCAGTTGTGGGTCCAGGCGCAGGCTGAGCTTGCCGGAGAACGGCCGCTGTGGTTCGCGGCTGAGTTTTTCGCAGGTCGCCAGATAGTCATCTATCGCTTCTTCGAACGCTACGCGCAACTCGCTGACCGATTCACCATGGAATCCGATCACGTCGCGGATCCCGGCAACATGGCCAATGAACAGCCCGTCATCGTCGCTGTATTCGATGCGGGCCGCGTAGCCTTGATACTTCATGGGAGTCATGGGTGAATTCCTGCCTGTTCGAGCAAGGTGCGTGTATCACGGACCTGGTAGGGCTTGGCTTCCTTGGCCGGATGCGGGCGATGGAACGTGGCGACTATGCCGTTCAGTTCGAAACGCACCCGTGAGCCATTGCCCTCGATCATCTGGGCGCCGAGTGCAATCAGCAGAGACTCGATGCTCTGCCATTCCAGTGATGCCGGGACGGGGAGGGAGTAGATCAGCTCCAGTGTCCTGCGTTGCCGGGCATTCATCCCGTGCTCCGTTAATTGGTATCAGATTATGCTACCAATGGGTGTCGTGAGCTAGATGTCGGACAGATCGCCAAGCGTCGCCTGAATAGTCCTCAGTGGCAGCAATTCCCCGACTCCAGGTCCTTGAGGATCGGGCAGTCCGGGCGATGGTCGCCCTGGCAGTGGTCGCTCAGCTCCTGCAACGTATCGCGCAGGCTGCTCAGCTCGGCGATCTTGCGGTTCAGCGCATCGATGTGCCGGGCGGCCAGGGCCTTCACGTCAGCGCTGGCGCGCTGGCGGTCCTGCCAGAGGGCGAGCAGTTGGCCGACCTCCTCCAGGGAGAAGCCAAAGTCCCGCGAGCGGCGGATGAAGGCCAGGGTGTGCAGGTCCTGCTCGCTGTAGTGCCGGTAGCCGCTGGCGCTGCGGCCGGCGGGGGCGAGCAGGCCGGTGGATTCGTAGTAGCGGATCATCTTCGCGGTCAGGCCGCTCTTCTTCGCCGCTTCGCCGATGTTCATGCCGAACTCTCCTGAACGAGCGCCCCCGCTTCTAGCGCGAGGGCGCGTGTCTTATTGGTGATCCTGTGGTTTCCAGCGCTTGAGCAGCAGAGCGTTGCTCACCACGCTGACGCTGGAGGCGGCCATCGCCGCGCCGGCGACCACGGGGTTGAGCAGGCCGAAGGCGGCCAGCGGGATGCCTACCAGGTTGTAGATGAACGCCCAGAACAGGTTCTGGCGGATCTTCGCGTAGGTGCGCCGGGAGATATCCAGCGCCGCCGGGACTAGGCGCGGGTCGCCGCGCATCAGGGTGATGCCGGCGGCATGCATGGCCACGTCGGTGCCGCCGCCCATGGCGATGCCAACGTCCGCCGCGGCCAGTGCCGGGGCGTCGTTGATGCCGTCGCCGACCATCGCCACGACTTTCCCTTCCTTGCGCAGCGCGCCGACCACGGCAGCCTTGTCGCCGGGCAGTACTTCGGCGTGCACATCGTCCAGGCCCAGGGCATCGGCCACGACCTTGGCGCTGCCACGGTTGTCGCCGGTGATCAGGTGGCTGTCGATACCGCGTTCGCGCAGGGCGTCGATGGCGGTTTTCGCGCCTTCCTTGAGGCTGTCGCCGAAGGCGAACAGAGCAATCACGCGGGCCTGCGGCTCGCGCTCGATCAGCCAGGACAAGGTGCGGCCCTCTGCCTCCCATTGCGCGGCGGAGTCGGCCAGCGCGCCGGGTGGCAACTGCGCTTCGTCGAGCATCCGCCGGTTGCCCAGGGCGAGCAGGCGGTCTCCCACTCGGCCCTGGATGCCGCGCCCGGTGAGCGCCTGGGTAGCCTCGGCAGCAGCGGGATTGAGTCCACGCTCGGCACACTCATCCAGCACGGCCTTGGCCAGCGGATGCTCGCTGCCGCGTTGCAGGGCGCCCGCGAGGGCCAGGGCTTCGGCTTCGTCGCCTGGCGCCGCGAGATTGGTGATGCGCGGCTGACCGGAGGTGAGAGTGCCGGTCTTGTCGAAGGCCACGGCAGTCACCGCGTGGGCGACCTCCAGGGCCTCGGCATCCTTGATCAGGATGCCGTGCTTGGCCGCCACGCCGGTGCCGGCCATGATCGCGGTCGGTGTGGCAAGGCCGAGGGCACAGGGGCAGGCGATGACCAGCACGGCCACGGCGTTGATCAATGCGTGTTCCCAGCCGGCGCCGGCGATCAGCCAGCCGACCAGGGTGACCAGCGCAATGCCGATCACCACCGGGACGAAGACGTTGCTGACCTTGTCCACCAGCTTCTGGATCGGCGCCTTGGCGGCCTGCGCGTCCTCCACCAGGCGGATGATCCGCGCCAGCACGGTTTCGCCGCCCAGCGCAGTGGTCTTCACGCGCAACACGCCTTCGCCGTTGATGGCGCCGCCGGTGACCGGGTCGCCGATGTCCTTGGGCACCGGCAGGCTCTCGCCGGTGATCAAGGCTTCATCCGCATGGCTCTGGCCGGCGAGGACTTCGCCGTCCACCGGGAAGCGCTCACCGGGGCGTACCAGCACTTCGTCGCCCAGGCGCAGCTCGGCGATGGCGACGTCTTCTTCCATGCCGTCACGCACTCGGGTCGCGCGTTCGGGGCGCAGGGCTTCCAGCGCCCGGATAGCGGCGGCGGTCTGGCGCTTGGCGCGGCTTTCCAGGTACTTGCCGAGCAGGATCAGGGTGATCACCACGGCGCTGGCTTCGAAGTACAGGTGCGGCATCTGCCCCGGGGCGGCGGCGTACCAGATGTACAGGCTCAGGCCGTAGCCGGCGCTGGTGCCGAGGGCGACCAGCAGGTCCATGTTGCCGCTGCGGGCGCGCACGGCCTTGTAGGCCGAGACATAGAAGCGCGCGCCAATGAGGAACTGCACGGGTGTGGCGAGGAGGAATTGCGCCCAGGCGGGGAGCATCCAGTGCTGGCCGAACCAGTCGCCCACCATCGGCAGCACCAGCGGCAGCGACAGCAGGATGGCGGCGGCCAGCCACCAGCGCTCGCGCGCCAGGCGGGCCACGGCCGGGTCCACAGCGGGCTGGTCGGGTTCGATCGGGCGGGCCTTGTAGCCGGCCTTGTCGACGGCGGTGATCAGCGTGGCGGCATCCACGGCGCCGAGCAGTTCGACGTGGGCGCGTTCGCTGGCCAGGTTGACGCTGGCCGAGCGCACGCCAGGAACCTTGTTCAACGCGCGTTCGACGCGGCCGATGCAACTGGCGCAGGTCATGCCTTCGATAGCCAGTTCCAGGCTGTGGGACGGCACCCGATAACCGGCCTGCTCGACCGCGGCGACCAGTGCCGGCAGTGTTGCGTCGCTGGAGGGCGCGGCCAACTGGACGCGGGCCTGTTCGCTGGCGAGATTGACGCTGGCTTCCTGCACGCCGGGCACTTTGCGCAGGGCGCGCTCGACCCGACCGGCGCAGCTGGCGCAGGTCATCCCGGAGACGGGCAGGTCGAGTTCGATGGGGTTGGCGCTGCTCATGGGGCTTTCTCCCTGAAGTTCCCCGATAGCATCAACCTTGACACGAGGGCAAGGTCAACCCTCGTTCGCTGTCATCTTGCCGCAGGTCAAATCCGCGGCCGCGCTCCAACTGCCCCTTTATCAACTGCCGCTGGAGACCGGCATCAGGTAAAGGCCACTTTCGCTGTTGGCGATGCGGAACTTGCGCACTTCGCCGGCATGCAGCTGGACAGACTGTGCGCGCAGCGGCTGGATGCCGCTGCGGCAGAGGCCGGAGTTGGCTGTCTGCAGGCGCAGGGAGACTTCGCCCGGTGGCAGGTTGAGGGCGATTTCGCCTTCAGGCTGCAGGCGCGAGACCTTTTCGTCCTGCACGTAGAGGTCAATGTCGCAGGCGGTGCCGGTATCCAGCCGTTCACGGCTGACGATCAGCACGGCATAGGCCACCGGCTGGGCGTCGGGTATCGGCCAGGAGCCCGGGGTGCTCGGTGGCGGAGCCGAGGGTGCTGCGGGCGCGGCGGGTGTGGTGGGTTCGCCGGGCATGCCATCGGCACAGGCAAGCCAGGGCAGGGCAGCGACGAAAGCGGTTGCGAGCAGAAGGGAACGGCGCATGGGCGTTCTCCGATGTGTCAGCTTTTTCCGCAGCTTGGCTTAGAGCCTGACGTAGGACAAGTGCAAGACGACGTCGACGAGAGAGGCTTGACCTTGCCACCGTGGCAAGGTCGAGACTGCATCCAGTGCTTCAATTCATCAGAGGAGACATTCCATGCATACCTTCACTGTCAAAGGCATGAGCTGTGGTCACTGCGTCAGGGCTATCACCCAGGCGGTGCAGGCGCTGGACGCTGCGGCGGACGTGCAGGTCGACCTGGGCGCCGGCGAGGTCCGCGTAGCCAGCCGCCTGGATGAACCGGCGATCCTCGCGGCGATCCGCGAGGAAGGCTACGAGGCCGAGGCCGCCTGACGTTTCATCCCTTCCGGGCCGGCGCCCTGCCGGCCCTCAGACCTTGGCGGGGTGCCAGTCGCGCACCAGGCCGCGGAACACGGCATCGAACAATTGCCGGGTTTCCTGCACCGGATCGAACAGCTCCGGGTCGCGTAGCCAGTCGCTGAGCAGGCCGAAGATCATCGCGTGCACCGCGCGCGAGGCAATCTTGGGCGTGACGCCCGGCATCAGGCGGTCGCGGCAATCGTTGCGGCTGAACAGCTGGTCGCAGAGCTCAATGAACTGCCGGACGAAATGATTGTGGCGCTCTTCCGCATCGCGCAGTTCGTCGGTGAACTCGCAGCGTTGCAGGAGGATGGTGAGGATGCGCCGACGCTGCTCGTCGCGGGCGAGGTTCTCGACGACCTCCACGCTGAGCTGGAACAGCGACTCGATCGGGTCGTGGCCATCGCAACCGGACAGCCGCTGGGCGAGCTGCTCCGGTGGCAGGCGAACCTGATTGAGCATGTCGTTGAACAGGTGCGCCTTGTTCTGGAAATGCCAGTACACCGCCCCGCGGGTGACTCCGGCGGCGCGAGCGATCTCTTCCAGGCTGGTATTGGAGACGCCTTTCTCGAAAAAAAGGCCCTCAGCCGAGTCAAGAATCGTCTGGCGTGTACGTTCCGAATCTTCTTTAGTTCTTCTCATGGCGCTTGTTGGTATACAGGCTAGGATCACTGAGTGACGGGCAGTTTACTGATTTTATAGCGCGAACAGTGCTTTACAGACACTGGCGTAGGTAAACGTCGTGCAATCGTCGATCTTCTGAGTTCCGCCGTCAGTCAATTCCATGGAGAGGTTACATGCCGTTTGCCCGCCGTTTGCCCGTCGCGCTTGTTGTCGTTGGGTTGCCAGTCCTGTTCGCCAGCGGAGTACGGGCGGACGACAAGCCCGCAGCAGCGGCACCACCCCCTCCCGCGGTGACCATTGAAGTGGCGAAGAGCGCGCCGGTACCGCTGACGTTCGAGTATGCGGCGCGAACTGCCGGCTTCCGTGAAGTGGAAGTCCGTGCCCAGGTGAGCGGCATCCTCCAGCAGCGCACCTATGAAGAGGGCCGTCCGGTGAAGCAGGGCCAGGTGCTGTTCCGCATCGACCCGCGCCCCTACCAGGCCGCGCTTGGCCAGGCCAAGGGTTCGCTGGCGCAGACCCAGGCGCGCTATCGCCAGACCGAGCGTGACCTCAAGCGGATTCGTGAACTCCAGGCCAAAGGCTTCGCCAGCGAAAGTGAACTGGATCGCTACACCTCCGATTTCGAACAGGCCAAGGCCGACGTGGAGGCCGCCCGGGCCAACGTCCAGGCCAAGCAGATCGACCTCAACTACACCACGGTGACCGCGCCGATCTCCGGCATGGCGAGCAAGGAGGTGCGTTCCGAGGGCAGCCTGGTGGCGGCCAACGATCCGAACTCCAGCCTGCTGACCAAGCTCACGCAACTTGACCCGGTCTACGTCAATTTCGCCTATCCCGATACCCAGGCGACGCTCATGAAGGACGGGGTCAAGAGCGGGAAGTACATCCTGCCCAAGGGCGGAAAGCTCACCGCCGAGCTGCAATTCGGCGATGGCACGAAGTATCCGTTGGACGGGGTCGTCGATTTCACGGACAGCTTCGTCAATACCGGCACCGGTACGGTAAACGCCCGGGCTGTCGTCCCCAATCCGCAGAACCAGCTCATTCCGGGGCAGTTCGTGCGGATCAGCATTACCGGCATTACCCAGAGCAACGCCGTCACTCTGCCGGAGCGTGCCCTCGCCCAGGGACCACGCGGCACCTTCGTCTATGTGGTGGACAAGGATGGCTTCGCCCGTGTGCGCCAGGTGACCACCAGCAAGACCGTGAACGGCCGCTGGATCATCGATGCCGGGGTGGATGACGGCGACCATGTGATCGTCGAGGGCATTCCGAAGGTGCGCCCGGACCAGCCGGTCAAGGCCAGCGAAGCGCCGCCGCAGCAGCCTGCGGCGCAACCCGCCCAGACCCAGTCTTAAGGAGCGCTCATTGTGATCTCGCGCTTCTTCATCGAACGCCCCGTGTTCGCGATGGTGATTTCCATCGTGATCCTGCTGGCGGGCCTGGCGGCCATGCGTGCGCTGCCCATCGCCCAATACCCGGAAATCGTGCCGCCGCAGGTCTCGGTCAGCGCCGCCTATCCCGGCGCCAGCTCGCAGGTGATCGCGGAGACCGTGGCCGCGCCGCTGGAACAGGAAATCAACGGCGTCGAAGGCATGATCTACCAGCTGTCGAACTCCGACAGCAGCGGTGCCATGAGCCTCACTGTGTACTTCGAGGTCGGCACCGATCCGGACCAGGCGACCATCGACGTCAACAACAAGGTCCAGGCCGCGCTGGCCAAGCTGCCCGAGGAAGTGCGCCGGCAGGGCGTGAAGGTGGAGAAGAAATCCTCCGACATCCTCCAGGTGGTGACCCTGTTCTCGCCGGACAACTCCCGCGACCCGATCTTCATCAGCAACTACGCGCTGATCAACGTCATCGACGAACTCAAGCGGATTCCCGGCGTCGGCGATGTCAGCCAGTTCGGCTCGAAGGACTATTCGATGCGCATCTGGCTGCGGCCGGACAAGCTGGCGCAATACAACATGACGCCGACGGACGTGGTGAATGCGATCCGCGAGCAGAACTCGCAATTCGCCGCCGGCAGCTTCGGCCAGCAGCCGATGAAGGAGCCGCAGGACTTCACCTACATGGCCACGGCGCAGGGCCGCTTCACCGATCCCAAGGAGTTCGAGAGCGTCATCCTGCGTAGTGACCAGACCGGCGCCAGCCTGCTGCTCAAGGACGTCGCGAGGGTCGAGTTGGGGGCGCAGGACTACTCCCTGATGACCTCCCTCAACGGCCAGCAGAACGCCGCCTTCGGTATCTACCTGCAGCCGGGGGCCAACGCCCTGGACACTGCCGAGGCGGTGAAGAACACCATGGAGCGGCTGTCCAAGCGCTTCCCTCAGGGCATTACCTACAAGATTCCCTACGACACCACGATCTTCGTGCAGGTCTCCATCGAGGAAGTGATCCACACCTTCATCGAGGCACTGATCCTGGTGATGGTGGTGGTGTACATCTTCCTGCAGAACATCCGCGCGACCCTGATCCCGGTGCTGGCGATCCCGGTCTCGCTGGTCGGCACCTTCGCCGGCATGTACCTGATGGGCTTCTCGATCAACCTGCTGTCGCTGTTCGGCATGGTGCTGGCGATCGGCATCGTGGTGGACGACGCCATCGTCGTGCTGGAGAACGTCGAACGGGTGATGCGCACGGAGAAGCTCAGTCCGAAGGAAGCGGCGATCAAGGCGATGAACGAGGTGACCGGTCCGATCGTCGCTATCGTGCTGGTGCTCTGTGCGGTATTCGTGCCGGTCGGCTTCCTCGGCGGCCTGGCCGGACAGATGTACAAGCAGTTCGCGATCACCATCGCGGTGTCCGTGGTGATTTCCGGGATCGTCGCGCTGACCCTGTCGCCGGCGCTGTGCGCGCTGATCCTGAAGAACGAGCACAAGGAACCGGCCGCGCCATTCCGCTGGTTCAACCGGGTCTTCGAGAGCGCCACCAACGGCTACGGTGCTGGTGTGCAGTTCTTCCTCAAGCGCGCGGTGATCGGGCTGCTGCTGTTCGGCGGGATGATCGCGCTGCTGGTGATCCTGTTCGGCCGGGTGCCGGGCTCCCTGGTGCCGGACGAAGACCAGGGCTACGTGATCAACGCCTACTTCCTGCCGCCGGCGGCCTCCCTGACGCGCACCGAGAAGCTCACGGGCGAGGTGACCCAGGAGCTGATGAAGCATCCGGCAGTACAGGACGTGGTGACCTTCGCCGGTTTCGACATCCTCACCTTCGGCACGCGCAGCAACGCCGGGGTTTCCTTCGTGCCGCTGAAGGACTGGAAGGAGCGCGACAAGCCCGAGCTGGATGCACGCAACCTGACCCGTGAATTCATGAAGATGGGCGCCGGGCAGGAAGATGGCGTGGTGATGTCCTTCAACCCGCCGCCGATTACCGGCATGAGTACCACCGGCGGCTTCGAGGCCTATATCCAGGACCGCAGCGGCGGTACCTCCGAGCAACTGGAGGAGGTCACCACCAAGTTCCTCGCGGCCGCTTCCAAGCGACCGGAACTTGCCGGGGTGAACTCCACCTTCAACGCCAACGTGCCGCAGTACTACATCGACCTGGACCGCACCAAGGCGCGCTCGCTGGGCGTGGCCATCGATGACGTGTTCACGGCCATGCAGTCCACCTTCGGCAGCTACTACGTCAACGACTTCAGCCTGTACGGCCGCACCTGGCAGGTAACGCTGGAGTCCGAACCGGAGTTCCGCCGCAGGCCCGACGACCTGAGCCAGGTCTTCGTGCGTTCCGCCACCGGCGATCTGGTCCCGCTGACCACGCTGGTCAGCGTGAAGCGGATCCTCGGGCCGGACTCCTACGCGCGCTTCAACGTCTTCCCGGCGGCCAAGCTGCTCGGCGGGCCGGCTCCGGGCTACAGCTCCGGGCAGGCGCTGGCGGCGATGCAGGAGGTGGCCAACGAAACACTGGGCGAGGAATACACCCTGGCGTGGATCGGCTCGGCCTACCAGGAGCTGGCGACCCAGGGCTCGGGCAGTACCGCGTTCATCTTCGGCCTGATCCTGGTGTTCCTCATCCTGGCGGCGCAATACGAGCGCTGGACCCTGCCGCTGGCAGTGGTCACCGCGGTGCCTTTCGCGGTATTCGGGGCGATCCTGGCGATCTGGATCCGTGGTCTGGACAACGACGTGTACTTCCAGGTCGGCCTGGTGACCCTGATCGGCCTGGCGGCGAAGAACGCCATCCTGATCATCGAGTTCGCCGTGCTGTGCCGCGAAGAGCAGGGCATGGGCCCGATGGAAGCGGCACTCGAGGCGGCCAAGCTGCGCTTCCGCCCGATCGTCATGACCTCGCTGGCGTTCATCCTCGGTTGCGTGCCACTGGCCATCAGCACCGGGGCTGGTTCGGCCAGCCGCCACTCCATCGGTACCGGGGTGATCGGCGGAATGTTGGCCGCGACCCTGCTGGCCACCTTCCTCATCCCGATGTTCTACATGCTGGTGGAGTCGGCCGCCGACAAGCTCAGCGGCCGCAAGAACAAGGCCAAGCCCGCCGCAGAGGGGGCGCACGAGGCTTGAGGTGCCGACAGGTCCGGCTACGCCAGCCGGGCCTGTCCCTCCCTTTGTTTCGGGAGTTGCTTAGGGAGCTTGCTAATTTCCCGGCGCTCGCCACAATGCATGGCTTCGCTGCGCCATCCGTGCGCGCCAACCCGTTATCCACACCGAACTGCCCGCGCTGTTCAGCGCCATCCGGCGACCCGGTGTGATCAGGTGATCCATGAACCTCCGCATCCTGCTGATCCTCGGCGCCCTGAGCGCCTTCGGGCCCATGGCCATCGACTTCTACCTGCCCAGTTTCCCCACGCTGGCGCAGGCTTTCGGTACCGACGTCGAGCATGTGCAGTTGAGCCTGTCCGCCTACTTCGCCGGCCTCGCCATCGGCCAATTGCTCTACGGCCCGCTGGCCGACCGCGTTGGTCGGCGTATCCCGCTGTTGCTGGGGGTAAGCATCTTTACCCTGGCATCCGTTGCCTGCGCCGTCGCGCCGAGCCTGGAATGGCTGATCGGCGCGCGCTTCGTCCAGGCACTGGGCGGCTGCGCGGGGATGGTGATCTCGCGGGCGGTGGTGCGTGACCTGTGCGACCCGGTCGCCGCCGCCAAGGCCTTCTCGCAACTGATGCTGGTGATGGGGCTGGCGCCGATCCTGGCGCCATTGGGAGGCGGATTGCTGCTCAGCCTGTCCGGCTGGCAATCGATCTTCCTGACGCTCACGCTGTTCAGCGCCCTCGCTGGCGGCGCCATCGCGCTGTGGTTGCCGGAGACCATCCCGGCCGGGCCGCGCGCTCCGTTGCGGGGCGCACTGGGGCAGTACCGGGCGCTGTTCCGCGACCGTTCCTTCATTACCTACGCACTCACCGGCGGGGTGGCTATCGCCGGGATGTTCTCCTACATCGCCGGGTCGCCCTTCATCTTCATCCAACTCTATGGCGTGCCAGCCGAGCACTATGGCTGGATCTTCGGCAGCAATGCTGCCGGCTTCATCCTGATGGCACAGGTCAACGCACGGCTGTTGCGCTATCGCGGGCCGGGATTCTGGCTGCGCCGGGCGGTGTGGGTGTACTTCGGTTGCGGGGCCGCGCTGCTGGTGATCACCCTGTTCCGGCCCGAGCACCTGTGGCCGCTGCTGATTCCGCTCTTCGGCGCCATTGCCAGCCTGGGCTTCCTGATGCCCAACTCCTCGGCCTGCGCGATGGCCAGCCAGGGCCGCCACGCGGGCAGCGCCTCGGCGCTGATGGGCAGCCTGCAGTTCACCGTAGCGGCCGGCGCCTCGGCGCTGGTCGGTGCGCTGCACGACGGCACCGCGCTGCCCATGGCGGTCGTCATCACCACCTGCAGCCTGGTGGCTGCGGTGCTGGGCTGGCTGAGCGGGCAGATCAGCGAGCGCGCCGCCTGATCAACTGGCGCGTTGCACCAACTCGGGCAACTGGTGCGGCGCCTTCAGGCGCGCCTCGAGGGTAGCGACGAAACTTCGCGCCTCAAGCTCGCTGCGGAAGCGTACCGCCTGCTGGTCGAGGCAGACTTCCCACGGCTGGTCTTTGCGGAGGCTGGACGGACGGACGAGGATGTTCATGGTGCTCACCCCTGTGCAGTCAGGTGAAAAGGGACCCTCAGTGTAGTCCTGTCATATGGCGGTAGCAGGTGCGACCTGTGGTCGCCGACATGCGGTGGCGCGGTGCCTGATTCTTCCTTCAGCCCCGTGGTAGACGGCCTCGGCCGCCGATGTGCCGCTTCGCTGAAAAATCCTGAAAAGCAATGGCGCCGAATCTGCTATCAGGGCGACGGCGTAACTACGACCAAAGGTTGATGGTGGGGCCGCGATCCCCGTCCATACTCGTTGTTCGACCTCGATAACAACAATAAGAGGCAGTGACGATGAGTTACCGGCAGTCCCATGACCGTTCCATCGCGGACCCCTCCGCCTTCTGGGCCGAGCAGGCCGGCCGCGTGGCCTGGTACCGCGCGCCGCAGGACACCCTGCAAGCCCTGCCCGACGGCAGCCACCGCTGGTTCGCCGATGGCCGCCTGAACACCTGCTACCTCGCCCTCGATCGGCAGATCGAACTGGGCCGCGGCCACCAGGCCGCGCTGATCTACGACTCCCCTGTGACCCAGACCCAGCAGCGCTTCAGCTACCTGGAGTTGCGCGATGAGGTCGCACGCCTGGCCGGCGCCTTGCGCGCGCTCGGCGTGGAGAAAGGCGACGGGGTGATCATCTACATGCCGATGGTGCCCCAGGCGGCCATGGCGATGCTGGCCTGCGCCCGGCTGGGCGCTGTGCATTCGGTGGTATTCGGTGGCTTCGCGCCGCACGAACTGGCGCTGCGTATCGATGACGCTAAGCCCAAGCTGGTGCTCACCGCCTCCTGCGGGCTGGAGTTCGAGCGGGTCATCGAATACAAGCCGTTGGTGGACAAAGCCCTGGAACTGGCCACCCATCAACCGGCGCACGTGCTGGTGCTGCAGCGTCCGCAGGCGATGGCCGAGCTGCGCGCCGGCCGAGACATGGACTGGCGCGAGACCCTGGTCCACGCGCAGCCGGCTGACCCGGTGGAAGTGGCCAGCGGCGACCCGCTGTACATCATGTACACCTCCGGCACCACGGGAAAACCCAAGGGCATCGTGCGTGACAACGGCGGCCACGCTGTGGCGCTGAGCTATGCGCTGCCGACCATCTTCGGTCTGCAGCCGGGGGATGTCTGGTGGGGCGTTTCCGACGTCGGCTGGGTGGTCGGCCACTCGCTGATCGTCTACGGCCCCTTGATGAACGGCTGCACCACGGTGTTCTACGAGGGCAAACCGGTACGCACGCCGGACGCCGGCAGCTACTGGCGGGTGATCGAGGAGCACAAGGTCAACAGCCTGTTCTGCGCGCCCACGGCGATCCGTGCGATCCGCAAGGAAGACCCGCAGGGCGAGCTGCTCAAGCGCCATGACCTGAGCTCGCTGCGGCACCTGTTCCTGGCCGGCGAGAAGCTCGACAGCACCACCCAGCACTGGCTCGAGGAGCTGACCGGCAAACCGGTGCACGACCACTGGTGGCAGACCGAGACCGGCTGGCCGGTGACCGCGCCCTGCACTGGCCATGGCGATCACGACCTGCGCGCCGGCTCCACCAACCGCGCGGTACCCGGCTACGACGTGAAGGTCGTGGACGACGAAGGTCGACTGCTGGGACCGAACGAACAGGGCTCCATCGTCATCGCCCTGCCGTTGCCCCCCGGTTGTGCGCAGACGCTTTGGAACGATCATCCGCGCTACCTGCAGGCCTACCTGAAGACCTATCCCGGTTACTACCACACCGGCGACGGTGGCTACGTGGACGAGGAAGGCTTCGTCTACATCATGGGGCGCACCGACGACGTGATTAACGTCTCCGGTCACCGCCTGTCCACCGGCGAGATGGAGGAATTGCTGGCGCTGCACGATGCTGTCGCCGAGTGCGCGGTGATTGCCGTGCAGGACGACCTCAAGGGCCATGTACCGCTAGGGCTGGTGGTGCTCAAGGACGGCGCACAGGTCACCGAGGGCAACCTGCAGCGTGAGCTGGTGGCGCTGGTGCGCGAGCGCCTCGGCGCACTGGCCTGCTTCCAGCGGGCGGTAGTCGTGAAGCGCCTGCCGAAAACCCGTTCGGGCAAGATCCTCCGTGCCGTGCTGCGCAAGATCGCCGACGGCGAAAGCTACGCGCCGCCCTCGACCATCGATGATCCTGCCATCCTCGGCGAGATCGCCGAGCGCCTGGGCCGGGCCGGTATGGCCAAGGCCGGCTGAGATCCCACGACGTCGGCGCTGCCGGCGTATTTCCGGGGCCGCACATGTTGCGGCCCTTTTTTTGCCCGGCCGGCGTACCCATACATCGCCCCAACCTTGGTCCGGCAGGAATAAAGGCGAGTTGCCATCTAAGATCATGGCATCGTGCCTCTACTGGTCGTATTGCGCCCATGATCAACCGCCATTCACTCGATGATGACGAACTCGAAGCGCTGCGCGATATCACCCCCCTGGTACCGCACAGGCCGGTGATCCTGGTGGTGGACGACGACCGGGCCGCGCTGGCCCGGCTTCGCCGGTTGGTGGAGGGCGCGGGAATGCGCTGCGTGACGGCCAGCAGCGCGGCGGAGGCGTTGCGCCGCATTCTCCGCGACGAGGCGGTCCTTGATCTGCTGGTCAGCGGCCTGGGCCTGGAGCCCGATGGCCCCGGGCTTGCGTTCATCCGCGAACTGAACAGGACCGGCACCTTTCTGCCCATCATCGTCCTGTCCGCGCCGGTGGATATTCGCGGTGACCCTCAGGAAACACCGCTGAACGTGCTGGACTTCCTGCCTAAGCCCGTGGATCCGATGCTGTTCGTGCGCGCGCTCTGCCGCAGTTTCCAGTCATAGATGTCGATCAGGCCAGTGGCTCCCACCTAGCGACCTAGCCGTGAGCGGAAGTGTTCGGTGCTTTACAGCGTCTGCGCCTTGAAGGTATCGCACTTGCCTGGCGAGCCGCTTTCGAAGCCGAGCTTGAACCAGCGCACGCGCTGCGCAGAGGAGCCGTGGGTGAAGGAATCGGGCATCACCGTGCCGCGCGCCTGGCGTTGCAGATGGTCGTCGCCGATGGCGTTGGCAGCATTCAGTGCCTCTTCCACGTCACCTGGCTCCAGCCAGTTCAGGCGCTGCTGGGCATGGTTGGCCCAGACACCGGCAAAGCAGTCGGCCTGCAGCTCCTGGCGCACCGAGAGGCCATTGGCGCCTTCCATGCGCGCACCGCGTTGGCGCGCCGCATTGATCTTGGCGGAGATGCCCAACAGGTTCTGCACGTGGTGCCCGACTTCGTGGGCGATCACGTAGGCCTGGGCGAAGTCGCCAGCGGCAGCGAACTTCTGCTCCATCTCGCGGAAGAAACCAAGGTCGAGGTAAACCCGATGGTCGCCCGGGCAATAGAAGGGGCCGACCGCCGAGGAGGCGAAGCCGCAGGCCGAGTTCACCCCGCCGTTGAACAGGATCAGTTTGGGTTGCTCGTACCGTTGGTTGCTGCGGGCAAAGATCTCGCCCCAGGTGTCTTCGGTATCACCGAGGATCGACTGGACGAATTCCACCTGCGGGTCGGCGCCGGTGGCCGGCTTGCCCTGCACTGGACGGCTCGGTGCCTGTTGCTGGGAAACATCCATCTGACCGAGCAGCGAGCCGAGGATGGTCATCGGGTCCTGTCCGGAGAGCAGGCCGATCACCACGACGATAGCCACACCGCCCAGGCTCAGTCCACGCCCACCGATACGCATGCCCCCGCCACCGCCCATGCCTCCGCCGGTTTCATCGCGGGCATCCACTACGTTGTCGCTGCGTCGTCCTTTGCGCCAAAGCATGGCGGCATCTCCATCGAATAAGTGGGTTGAGTGTTGTCTTGGGAGGCGTTTGCCGCCAGCCCGATCGTCAGGCGAGGCGTTGGACTGAGCTCAGGATGCACTGATATCGCTCAGTCGCGTGGTCGCTGCCAAGTCTGCGCGATTCGCCTGAGCCCGATCTGCCCTGCGGCACTCCAGTCGACTCCATGTTCAGGGAAGTCGGGAGGGTGCACTGAACAGGCTGAGTAACGGGGCGGTCATGGCAGTGGTCAGAATTGCCATCACCAACAACATGGTGAACATCTCGGGGCCGATCAGGCCTGCGTCGAGCCCAACTTTCATGACGATCAGTTCCATCAGGCCACGGGCGTTCATCAACGAGCCAACTGCAAAGCTGTCCCGCCAGGCGAGTCCGCCAGCGCGAGCTCCCGCAGCGCCACCCAGTACCTTGCCGGCGACTGCAACCAGGATAACCAGTATCAGGGCTCCGATATGAGTCGGGGTGAATGCGTCGGTCGTGGTGCTGAGTCCGGCAATCGCGAAGAACACGGGCATCAACAGGACCAGCGCAGGAAACTCCAGGCGCTCGACCAGCGTTTTCAGCAGGCGATCATCCCGCGGCAGACAGGCCCCGAACAGGAAGGCGCCGAACACAGCGTGGACGCCCAGCCACTGGGTCAAAGCGGCGCAGCCCATCGCACCGCCGGCCAGGACCGAAAGCATCATCAATCCAGGGCAACCGTCCTTCACGTAGGTCCGCAGCAGCCATGCGCACAATGGCTTGAACAGGATAAAGATGACGGCCACGAGAACGACCAGGCCGAGTGTCGTCTTTACGATGGCGGTAGAGCCATCGATTCCGGTCAGTGCGACGACCACGGCGAGCGTGATCCAGGCAAGCACGTCAGCGATAGCCGCCGATGCCATCGACAGGCGGCCCATGGGTGTCTGGGTCATGCCGCGCTCTTTCAGGATGCGCGCCATGACAGGGAAGGCGGTAATCGACATGGCTGCCGCCATGAACAGCGCGAAGGGCCAGAAACCTACTCCGGCGGGGGCCAGGGAGGAATGGAGCAGGGCGGACGCGAAAAAGCCGAGAACCATTGGCACCAGGACGCTGAGAATACCCACCAGGCTTGCTGACTTGAGTTGGGCACGCGCGCCATCAGGCGCGCGCAGTTCGGCGCCCACGACAAACATGAATAACACCAGCCCCAGTTGTGACAGGGAGGACAGCGCCGAAAGCGAATGGGGCTCGAACAACTCGGCGTGCTGCGCCGGGAACAGCGCACCGAACACGATCGGCCCCAGCACTATTCCAGCGGCCATTTCACCGATCACGGTGGGTTGTTTCAGCATCCCTAACAACAGGCCGCACAAGCGGGAAACGGCCAGTATGACTAGCAGTTGGAGAAGAAATGGCGAATGAGGCATTGCGCTCGATCTCAGGCATTGCAGGGGTGGCGTGAGCGGGCAGGCGATCGCTCAGTACGTTGGACGTCCCTGCGAGACAGGCAACGTCCAACGTTCTGGTGCTGGCGAGTGTGGCGTCCGTCCGGCTTAGTTGGAGGCGCCGCTCTCTGCCTTCATGCGGCTTTCCACCTTGGCGAGGAAGCTGCCCAGGCGCTGTCGCTTTTCCTGCGACAGGGAGCGCAGATCCAAGGCCGTCGCTTCGCGGGACAAAATGCCCAGCGGAGCTGCCACCGACATCCAATTGGGCACGCCGAACATACGGAACGGTCCACCCTGGTATTGCTCCATATCCATCAGCCGGGGCGGGCGATGGGCAAGGGTTCGCTTGAGCTCTTTGTATGTGCTGGGGGCCGCTGCATTGCTCGCCGCACGCCAGAACTCGGTGTCGTTGCGCGGGGTGTCATAGTGCAGGAACAGGAAGTCTCGAATGCCATCCCAGTAGCGTCCGATCTCATGATTGAACTGGTCGATCAGTTGCTGCGGAATGATGCCGTCGCAGGCGACAATCAATTCGCCGAAGCGCGCGAGCTGGTCCAGTGTCTGTCCAATGGAGGTTGCCTCCAGCGGCTCGACGAATCCGGAGGAGAGGCCGACGGCCATGACATTGCCCAGCCACACTTGGTCGTAGTGGCCGGGCTCGAAGGCGAAGTCGTTGGCCGGCTCGATGTCCATCCCCCAGTAGTCCTGGACTTCTTTTATTGCCGCCTCCTTGTCGGTGTACCGGTCGCAGTACACGTAACCCACCCCCAGGCGCTCAAGGGTTGGAATACACCACATCCAGCCATGTTTCATGGCGATAGCGCGGGTGACCAGCGGTGGGTGTTCCGTCTGTGAGGGGATAAAGAAGGGGAGGGCCCGGTTCAACAGCAAATGGTCTGCATAGGACTGCCAGGACGCATTCAGCGTCTTGCCGATGATCAGTCGATGCAGACCAGAGGCATCGATGACGAAATCGACTTCGATCTCGCGATCAGGCAATACCAGTGCGGTGACATGCCTTTGTTCGTCAAGGCGCACACTTTCGACGGTTGCGTTGATGTGCTGTACCCCTCGCTTGATCGCGATATCTCGCAGATAGGAGGCCAGCTTGCGGGCGTCGAAGTGGTAGGCCATGGGCGTCTTGGCCGGGAGACTCTGGAGAAAGGCCTCCGCGGTGGCCTGACTGGCTCCTTCTTGCCACATCTTCCAGGTGGCCGGGTAGTGCTGTAGCTGGTAGCCCTGGTTGATCAGTATCGAGGCCAGGGGGTAGCTGCCATTGGGCTCGACCCATGACGTCAGGTCGACACCGTCATGGCTGTAGGAAAACTGATGCAGGAAAATGTCATCTGGAGCGCCACTGCGCCAGCCTTCCAAGGCCAGTCCCAACTTGTGCGTGGAGTGGGTTTCGCGCATGAATTCGGTACGGTCGAGCCCGTAATGTTCCAGCGCGCGGTTGAAATTAGGCAGGCTGCCTTCGCCGGCACCAATGATGCCCAGCGATTCTGCCTCAACCAGGACGACTTCCACTTTGTCGAGAAAGAGCTTCCTTAGTTCGAGTGCGGCGAACCACCCGGCGCTTCCTCCGCCCACTACGGCGACTCGGCGGCAGTTGGATAAATTCAACATCATTGGCTTCCTGGAGTGCTACTGGATGGAGTGCGGTGCGGCACTCCGGGTATCCCGCAATCATCCGTATTCGACGCGGAAATGAAGAGAGCAGGGGGCTTACAGTGCGTGTAAGACTTTCCGGAATTTAAGTGATGAAAAGCTCTTGATATTTATAGGAATTAATTCGGGACAATGTGTACGTGTCGTGCTGCCCGAAGTTGCTTGCGAGTGGACGGAGAACTTGTCCGGTTTAGGGAAGTTCGTCGGCGGGGAGTGCGACGCTCCGGTTCGGCGTTCCGAAGCGGTTGCGTGCCGTCTCCAGTCGTTTGGCAAGGTGCCGCGTTACCCTCAAGAGCTGCCTGGGAGAGATACACATTGGCCGTGGTATGGGCTCCGATCTGGCAGCCGGATCAAGATGTGCTCCGGTGCGCTTCTGGAAGCAGTTTCCTTGTCGATATTGAGTGGCGTGGGATTCTGCGCGCGCGGCTCGGTAGTTCCGGCGTGAATCAGCGTGGGGCGTGGATTTCTGATAAGAGCGCCGCAAGAAGTACAAAGACAATTCCCGCTGCCACTCTGCGACGGCACAGCAGAGTGGCTCGGCGGCTCCATGCAAGTTCTGGAGGAGCCGGTATCGCGGGGCTGGTCCTTAGGTAGACATGGCAGCTTCCGCGGTCATGAGCGGCTCTACCTTGGCGAGGAACTCACCGATGTTCCATCGTTGCTCCTTCGACAGTGGTACCAGGTCCGCAGCTGTTGCCTTTCGGGTCAGAACGCCTAGTGGCGCAGCCACAGACATCCAGCTGGTAGGTCCGAAAAGGCTGAAGGTACCGCCGCGATAGGGCTCGAGATCCACGTCGCGAGGTGGACGAAGAGCGAACGTCCGCTTGAGCTCTGCGTAGGTGGAAGGGGGCGTCGCACTGCTTGCCGCCTTCCAGAACTCGGTATCCTGGCGTGGCGTGTCGTAATGGAGGAAAAGGAAATCGCGAATGCCGTCCCAGTGGCGGGTGATGTCACGGTTGAATTGATCAATCAGCTGCTGCGGAATGAGGCCATCGCAGGCGCTGACCACTTGGTTGAACCGGGCAAGCTGGACGAGTGTCTGGCCGATGGACGTGGCTTCCAGGGGCTCGACAAAGCCGGAGGATAGTCCGACGGCCATGACGTTGCCGATCCATACCTCCTTGAAGTGGCCCGCTGAGAAGGCGAAGTGGTTGACTGGCTCGATCTCCGTCCCCCAGTACGCCTGGGCTTCGCGCAGGGCGCCTTCCTTGTCGGTGTGCTGATTGCTGTAGACGTAGCCGACGCCAAGTCGGTCTTGGGTCGGGATGCACCACATCCAGCCATTCTTCATCGCGATTGCGCGGGTGACCAGCGATGGGTGCGCGCCTTGTGCGGGGATGAAGAAAGGCAATGCCTGGTTCAGCAGCAGGTGATCGGAGTAGGACTCCCAGGGCGAGTGCAGGGCCTTGTCGATGATCAAGCGGTGCAGGCCGGAGGCGTCGATGACGAAGTCGACCTCGAGCTCCCCATTCTCCAGAATCAGGTGGGTTACATGCCGACGCTCGTTCAGGCGCACTGACTCTACCCGCGCGTTAACCCTCTTCACCCCGCGCTTGAGGGCAACTTCACGCAGGTATTCCGCCAGTTTCCGCGCGTCGAAATGGAAGGCCATCGGTGGTACGGCATAGAACTTCAGCTGCTCCTGCAGATAGGCTTCGGCCTGCTGCTGGCTGGCCCCATCACGGTAGAGGCGCCACGCATCGGGGAAGTGATGAAGCTGCAGGTCCTGGTTGAGGAGGATGGAGGCCAGTGGATAACTGCCGTTTGGCTCGATCCAGGCATTCAGGTCCACGCCATCGCTGTGGAACGAGAAAGGGTGGAAGAAGATGTCGTCCTTTTTCCCGGTACGCCAGCCTTCCAGCGTCAGCCCCAGCTTGTAGGTCGAACGGGTCTCGCGCATGAACTCGGCACGGTCGATCTCATAGCGATCGAGTGCGCGATTGAAATTGGGCAGGCTGCCCTCGCCTGCACCGATGATGCCCAGTGCCTCGGACTCGACCAGGACAACCTCGACCTGATCGAGAAAGAGTTTCCTGAGCTCGAGCGCGGCAAACCACCCGGCGCTCCCTCCGCCGACAACGGCGACGCGGCGGTAATTGGATAGATTCAACATGAAGGGCATCCTGAAAATCTGCTGTAAGGGGCGCCGCGGGGCGCTTCGAAATAGTCAGCGTGATTATCCGGACCTGATTGCGCTTTCAGAGGAAGGCGATTCCTCAATGTTGATCAGACGCTTCCTGGGATTATGTTTTCTGTTTGCGCTCTGTACTGCCGAGCTATCCAGTGGTCAGGCGAATCGGTGAAGCAGCTCGGCGCGCGCGAGCAACTGGACATCACCGCCGACGCGGACTTCGTCGTCCTGCCCGACCTGCACGTCGAGCTGGCTGGGGCGGCCGACGAAACGGCCCTGGGACAGGTGGAACAGCTCGCCGCGACGGGCCTTGCCCAGCTCCACTAGGTAGGCGGCGCCCGGGCCGGCGGCGCTGCCGGTGGCGACGTCCTCGATGATTCCGGCGCCGTCCCAGGTGCGGCCTTCGCGATTATCCACATCCAGTAGGAAGACGAAGGCGGCGTTGAGCTTGGCCAGCTCGGCAGACAGGTCCGTGCGCTGGCGCGCGCGGTCCAGAGCTTCGCTGCGAACCGGCAGCAGCAGATAGGGCAGGCCGGTACTGACCACGGCCGCCGGGTAGTCGGCCAGGTCCGCGGCGTTCAGCGAGAAGGCTTCGGCGAACCAGCGGCGCGCCTCGTCATCCAGCACAGTGCCGAAATCAGCGGCGCCTTGGTTCATCTCTGCGTGGAACCCTGTGCCCCGGCGCCGGGTGGCAACCTTCACGGCTTTCGCCGGCAGCTCCAGCGTCCAGTGTTCTTCCTCACCGCGCTGGTGCAGGTGGTGAAGCAGGGCAGCGGCTCCCAGGACCGGGTGGCCAGCAAACGGCAGTTCCTCGTCGACGGTGAAGATGCGCGCCGAATAGGTGTCCAGCGTGGCCGAGGGGAACAGGAATATCGACTCGAACTGACGCAGTTCCTGGGTCAGCGCCAGCAGGGTCTGGGCGGGTATGCCGCGGGCGTCGGGGAACACCGCCAGGCCGTTGCCGGTGAGCGGTTGGTCGGCGAAGACGTCGAGCTGCCAGTACTGTTGCGCGGACATGGGCCTCCAGATGCCGCCCTTGAGCGGCGCAAAGAAAAACTCGACAGCCAGCCTAGCGAGCTATATGTTCGCCGACAAGAAAGCGCAGGTCACAGCGCCGCGCTTTCCAGGCCACCGCAGTGGCCGGCGTCGCTCGGACGGTTCCGGGCGCCTACGTTCATCAGAGGACACCATGACTGAACCCCGTTCAGCTCGCCGCTTTGCGCGCATCGATCGCCTGCCCCCCTACGTCTTCAACATCACTGCCGAACTGAAGATGGCCGCCCGCCGCCGTGGCGAGGACATCATCGACCTGTCCATGGGCAACCCGGACGGGGCCACGCCGCCGCACATCGTCGAGAAACTCTGCCAGGTCGCCCAGCGCGAAGATACTCACGGCTATTCCACCTCCCGTGGCATTCCGCGCCTGCGCCGCGCCATCTCGCACTGGTACCGCGACCGCTACGAGGTCGAGATCGACCCGGAATCCGAGGCCATCGTCACCATCGGTTCCAAGGAAGGCCTGGCGCACCTGATGCTGGCGACCCTGGACCACGGCGACACCATTCTCGTGCCCAACCCCAGCTACCCGATCCACATCTATGGTGCAGTAATCGCTGGCGCGCAGGTGCGCTCGGTGCCGCTGGTGCCGGGGATCGACTTCTTCAACGAGCTGGAGCGGGCGATCCGCGAATCGATTCCCAAGCCGAAGATGATGATCCTCGGTTTCCCCTCCAACCCCACCGGGCAGTGCGTGGAGCTGGATTTCTTCGAGCGCGTGGTTGACCTCGCCAAGCGCTACGACGTGCTGGTGGTGCATGACCTGGCCTACGCGGATATCACTTTCGATGGCTGGAAGGCGCCGTCGATCATGCAGGTTCCGGGCGCCAAGGACATCGCGGTGGAGTTCTTCACCCTGTCCAAGAGCTACAACATGGCCGGCTGGCGCATCGGCTTCATGGTCGGCAACCCGGAGCTGGTCTCGGCCCTGGCGCGGATCAAGAGCTACCACGACTACGGCACCTTCACGCCGCTCCAGGTGGCGGCCATCGCCGCGCTGGAAGGCGACCAGCAGTGCGTGCGCGACATCGCCGACCAGTACCAGAAGCGCCGCGATGTGCTGGTCAAGGGATTGCATGAGGCGGGCTGGATGGTGGAGAACCCCAAGGCGTCGATGTACATCTGGGCGAAGATCCCCGAGCCCTATGCGCACCTGGGCTCGCTGGAGTTCGCCAAGAAGCTGCTCAAGGACGCCAAGGTCTCCGTATCGCCCGGCATCGGCTTCGGCGACTACGGCGATGACCATGTGCGCTTCGCCCTGATCGAGAACCGTGATCGCCTGCGTCAGGCAGTGCGGGGTATCAAGGCGATGTTCCGCGCCGACGGGCTGTTGCCGGCCAAAGCCGAATGACGCGTGCGTGAATGAAAAAGGGCGACCCAACGGTCGCCCTTTTTGTTTGGAGTCCCCCACCCCATCCTGCTCGCGGAGCATTGCCGCGCGGGAACCTGGAGAGTGCCCCGCGCGCCGGAAGCCCCATCCCACCTCCGCCAGCGCTCAGGGGTGAGGGATAGCCCTGGCGTCAGTGTGCCGGGTAGTCGGCGATCACTTCGCGCTGACCACTCCTGGTCAGCCCGACCACCTGGTAAGCGTCGTGCCGGTCGCCCATTTCCATGCCCGGCGAGCCCATCGGCATGCCCGGTACGGCGGCGCCGATCAGGTCGGCCCGCTCACGCAGCTTCAGCACATCGGCCGCTGGCACGTGCCCCTCGACGAATTTGCCGTCGATCACGCCGGTGTGGCACGAGCCCATGCTGTGCGGGACGCCGAGTTTGGTCTTCACTGCACTCATGTCCGCCTCGACGTGGTCGTTGACGGTGAAGCCGTTGCTTTCCAGATGCTTGATCCAGTCCTTGCAGCAGCCGCAATTGGCATCGCGGTGCACGTCGATGCTCAGCGGCTCGGCGGCCTGGGCGGCGCCGGCGACAAGGGCAGTGAGCAGAAGCAGGGTGCGCATGGTTGGAACCTCGAAATTCGAACGCGACCGAGCATACTCCCGCGGGTGCCGCGGCCCCACCCGCCGTTTGTTTCCCCATATGACGCGGCCGCCGAACTTGCCGCGGCACGCGGGGTCTTTAGCTGATCGGTGGTGCGTCCGCGACTCCCGGTCGCAGGTATGGACGCTCGGCAATGGCTGCATGGCCAAGGAGAAATCGGATGCTCTTCGCCCGTCTCGTCCTGCTGGTCCAGGCTCTGGTCTGGGGTGGCCTGGGACTGCTCTACTGGATTCGCCCCTACGAAATGGCCAACCTCAGCGGCATGCTGCTGATGGAGCCGTCTTCTGTGAGTGACGCCCGCGTGTTCTACGGCGGCCACCAGTTCGCTCTCGCGCTGTTCCTCGTCTTCGCCCTGCGTCGTCGCCTGTTGGTGCGCCCGGCGCTGATCCTGGTAATCCTCGTACAGCTCACCCTGACCCTGTCGCGCCTGCTCATCGCCTGGACCGAAGGCGGCATGGAGTGGGACGCGCAGCTGGTCGGCGTGGTTTACCGCAGCCTGATCTCGGCGTTGGCGATCTTCGCCCTCTATTGGCTGGAGCGGCAGTCGCGCAATCGCCAGGTGGTGGTGCGCGAAGAACAGGAGCCCGAGGAGCGCAAGGCTGACTTCGAGGGGTTGTGAGTTCGGATGAGTGGCGTCGCCAGCAAGCAGCGGCGCTGCCGGGCCGACCCCGCTCCGTGCTATCGTATTGATTTTGCGGTAGTAGCAGCGGAGCCAGCATGAAGTTCGTCCATCAACGTGAACACCTCAACGAAGGCGATCTGGTCGTCATCGAGTGTTCCATGACCTGCAACATCCGCCTGATGACTGATGCGAACTTCCGCAGCTTCAAGAACGGTGGCCGCCATTCGTACCACGGCGGCGCCTTCGACCGGTTCCCGGCCAAGATCAAGGTGCCCAGCACCGGCAACTGGAACATCACCATCGACACCGTCACCCGCCGTGCCATCAGCGTCACGCGCAAGGCCGACTTCAAGTACAGCATCAAGTTCGTGCGCAAGTCGCCGTCGAACTTCAGCTGATCCTCAGTTCCCCACGTGTGCGGGGAAATCCTTCAGCAGGCGGGCGATGCCTTCGTCCACGGCCTGCTGGGTGATCTTCGGGTCGTGCAGCTGGCGCGCCACTTGTGCCTGGTACAGCACCTGCCCGGTAGCCTCGTCGAGAATCCTCAGCGCCAGGCGCGCCTGTTCCTGATCGGTGAACTGGGTCTGGGTCATCACGCCCGCGCTGGTCGCCACCGGTCGCTGGACGATACCGGTCTGGCTGTCCAGGCCGACGGCATAGATCACCCGTAGCTCTCCCGAGCTTTCCTTGAATTCATAGCCCTTGGCTTCCAGCGCGCGGCGTACGGCGAGATCGAAGCGATCCTCCAGATCCTCGCGGTGGCCTTGCGCGCGCACGGCCTGGATGAAGAAGGTGCTTTGCCGGCCATTGGCGGCGGGTGAGACGCTGATATCGGCGGGGTCGCTGCCGGCGCAGGCACTCAGCAGCAGGAACAGCAGGGGAAGGATCAGGCGGGACATGGGCGTGCCTCTTGTCGTTGTTCCGCAAGCCTAGCTGCAGAACCCGGAGGCGCCGCCCAACCCTAGGTTGGGCGGCCCGTCGTGGTCGCGGGGGCTCAGCGGCGGGTCAGCAGCACGCCGGCTTCCATGTGGTGCGTGTAGGGGAACTGGTCGAACAGGGCGCAGCGGCTGACCTGGTGGGTGTCGTGCAGCTGGGCGATGTTCTGTGCCAGGGTCTCCGGGTTGCAGGAAATATAGAGGATGTTGTCGAAGCGGCGGGTCAGCTCGCAGGTGTCCGGGTCCATGCCGGCACGCGGCGGGTCGACGAACACGCTGCCGAACTCGTAGGACTTCAGGTCGACGTCAGCCAGGCGTCGGAACGGACGCACCTCGTTGAGCGCCTGGGTCAGCTCCTCGGCGGAGAGTCGCACCAGGGTGACATTGTCCACCGCGTTGTCGGCCAGGTTGGCCAGGGCGGCGTTCACCGAGGTCTTGCTGATCTCGGTGGCCAGCACCTTGCGCACGCGAGTGGCCAGCGGCAGGGTGAAGTTGCCGTTGCCACAGTACAGCTCCAGCAGGTCGTCCTCGCGCTGGCCCAGGGCTTCGTAAGCCCAGTTGAGCATCTTCTGGCAGACCTCGCCGTTAGGCTGGGTGAAGGCGCCCTCCGGTTGGCGGTAGCGGAAGGTGCGGCCGGCAACGGTCAGCTCTTCACTCACGTAGTCACGGCCCACCACCAGACGCTTGCCGCGGGAGCGGCCGACGATGCTCACGCCCAGTTCGGCGGCCAGCTTCTCGGCAGCGACCTGCCAGGCTGCATCCACCGGGCGGTGGTAGCAGAGGGTGATCAGCGCATCGCCCGCCAGGGTGGTAAGGAATTCCACCTGGAACAGCTTGTAGCCCAGCGTCGGCTCGGCCCAGGCGGCCTTCAGGCGCGGCATCAGCTCATTGATGCGCTGGCTGGCGATAGGGAAGGCTTCGATCAGGATCGGCGTGTGCTTGTCGCCCTGCTCGAACATCGCGTAGTGGCGTGCCTCACCTTCGCGCCACAGGCGGAACTCGGCGCGCAGGCGGTAATGCTCGCGGGGCGAATCGAACACCTCCGGCTCAGGCGCAGCGAAAGGCGCCAGCAGCTCGCGCAGGCGCGCGGCCTTGTCGGCCAGTTGGCTGTCGTAGTGGGAGGGATCGAAACGCGGACTGCTCATGGGACGGGTAACTCGTGTAGTCGGCGGCATTTGATGGGTATCGCTGCGCTCCACACCATCCTACGTTGATGCCATTTGTAGGATGGGTGGAGCGCAGCGATACCCCTGCCGCAAAAGTAAAATCAGGCGTTGAACCAGCCCAGCTTGATCACGAACAGCACGGACAGGATCACCAGCGCCGGGTTCAGTTCGCGGAAGCGGCCGGACAGCAGCTTGCAGGCGGTCCAGGTGATGAAGCCGAAGGCAATGCCGTTGGCGATGGAGAAGGTCAGCGGCATTGCCAGGGCGGTCACTACCACGGGGGCGGCGACGGTCAGGTCGTCCCAGTCGATCTCGGCCAGGCCCGAGGCCATCAGCACGGCGACGAAGAACAGCGCAGGCGCGGTGGCGAAGGCCGGCACGTTGCCCGCCAGCGGAGCGAAGAACAGGGCCAGCAGGAACAGCACGGCGACCACGATGGCGGTCAGGCCGGTGCGACCACCGGCGGAAACGCCCGCTGCCGACTCGATGTAGCTGGTGGTGGTGGAGGTACCCAGCAGCGAGCCGACCATGGCGGCGGAGCTGTCGGCGATCAGTGCGCGGCCCATCTTCGGCATGTGCCCGTCCTTGCCCATCAGGCCGGCGCGTTTGGCTACGCCGATCAGGGTGCCGGAGTTGTCGAACAGGTCGACGAAGAGGAAGGCGAAGATCACGCTGAACAGGCCGATATCCAGCGCGCCCTTGATGTCCAGTTGCAGGAAGGTCGGTGCCAGGGACGGCGGCATCGATACCACACCACCGAACTGGGAGACGCCGATGGCGATGGAGATGAAGGTGACGACCAGGATGCCGATCATCACCGCGCCGGTCACGCGGCGGGCTTCCAGGGCGACGATCAGGATGAAGCCGAGGATCGCCAGCAGCGGTGCGGGCTTGGCCAGGTCACCCATGCCCACCAGGGTGGCCTGGTTGGCGACGACGATGCCCGACTCCTTCAGCGCGATCAGCGCGAGGAACAGGCCGATGCCCGCGGCGATGGCCGAGCGTAGGGCCAGCGGGATGCTGTTGATGATCCACTCGCGGATGCGGAAGATCGAAATAATGAAGAACATGCACGCGGAGAGGAACACCGCACCGAGCGCCACTTGCCAGGTGTGGCCCATGTGCAGGACCACGGTGTAGGTGAAGAAGGCGTTCAGGCCCATGCCGGGAGCCAGGGCGATCGGGTAGTTGGCGATCAGGCCCATCACCGCCGAGCCGATGGCGGCGGCGAGGCAGGTGGCGACGAAGATCGCGCCCTTGTCCATGCCCGTCTCGCCGAGGATGCTCGGGTTGACGAAAAGGATGTAGGCCATGGTCAGGAAGGTAGTGATACCCGCCAGGATCTCGGTGCGCACATTGGTGTTGTGCGCCTTGAGTTGGAACAGCTTTTCCAGCATGTTTGGCTCCCCGTGACGCTCTCGCGCCGTTATCGTTCTGGCCGGGAAAAGCAAGGTACATGCCCAAGTGGGCCCTGCGCCTTTTCTTGTGGCCGGCAAAAGGCGCGCATAATACCAGCTTGCCCTGAGCCGGAGAATTTCTGACCGGACCGCCAGCATCCGTTCGTCTGCAAGCTTAGTCGCGGGTGCCGACCAAGGGAGTGCAACTTGTGCGCTGACGGTGGTCTGATCCTTCATAACCCTGGCCCGACCGGGCCGCTCTGTCCGATTCGCAGTCGATGAAACGCTCTATTCCGATCCTCCTCGCCTCATTGTTGGGCGCCTGCGCCGGTGCACCGCCGTCGGCGCCGCAGCACACCTTTGATGTCCACGCCCTGGCCGAGAAGCCCACGGCCACTACCCGTACCCTGGCTGACCCGCAGGGCAAGGCGGTGCTGCTGGAGACCCATCCCGTCCTTACCCAGCGCGACGTGCAGCGGGCCGAACTGGCCAGCGTGGCCGACGGCAAGCCGGCAGTGCGCGTGCGCTTCACCCCCGAAGCCAGCCAGCGCCTGGCCAGGCTGACCGAGGAAGAGCAGGGCAAGGCCCTGGCGGTGGTGATCGACGGGCAGCTGCGACTGCTACCCAAGGTGACGCGGGTGGTGACGGATGGCCAGGTGATGCTCAAGGGGTTTGCCAGCCAGGCGGAGGCGGAAACGCTGGTGCGGCGACTCAACGACTTGCGGGATGTGCCGGTGCAGCCGGAGCAGAAGTCGGGCGGGCAGCCCTAGCCCGTCCTTTATGGGGCGTATCCCTGAGTAGGGCGAATAACCTGGAACAGGTTATCCGCCGGCTGCGTGGAGGCGGATAACGCTGGCGCGTTATGCGCCCTACGAAGCTTTATTACTGCTACCGGTGCGCAGTGGGTTTTTCGTAGGAGCGACCTTGCTCGCGAAGCGCACAACACGGGTGCCAGGCTGGAGCTTGTTCGCGAGCAAGCTCGCTCCTACAGGATCAGCCTGAGTCCTGTGAGCGACAGACATGAAAAAGCCCGGCATCTGCCGGGCTTTTTTATCGCGGTTCGCGGTGTGGGCTTAGGCGCCGTAAACCGGGAACTTGGCGCAGATGGCCTTGACCTTCTCGCGCACGCCGTCCACCACGGACTCGTCGCCCATGTTGGTCAGGATGTCGCAGATCCAGCCGGCCAGCTCGCGGCACTCGGCTTCCTTGAAGCCGCGGGTGGTGACGGCCGGGGTGCCGATACGCAGGCCGGAGGTGACGAACGGGGAACGCGGGTCGTTCGGCACGCTGTTCTTGTTCACGGTGATGAAGGCGCGACCCAGGGCAGCGTCGGCATCCTTACCGGTGATGTCCTGCTTGATCAGGGACAACAGGAACAGGTGGTTCTGGGTACCGCCGGAAACCACGTCGAAGCCGCGTTCGATGAACACGCTGGCCATGGTCTGGGCGTTCTTCAGGACCTGCTGCTGGTAAGCCTTGAACTCGGGCTGCAGGGCTTCCTTGAAGCACACGGCCTTGGCAGCGATCACGTGCTCCAGCGGGCCACCCTGGGCGCCCGGGAAGACGGCGGAGTTCAGCTTCTTCTCGATCTCTTCGTTCTTGCGAGCGAGGATCAGGCCGCCGCGCGGGCCGCGCAGGGTCTTGTGGGTGGTGGTGGTGACCACGTCGGCGAACGGTACCGGGTTCGGGTAGACGCCAGCGGCGACCAGACCGGCCACGTGGGCCATGTCGACGAACAGGTAGGCACCGACCTTGTCGGCGATGGCGCGGAAGCGGGCAAAGTCCAGCACCTGGGAATAGGCGGAGAAGCCGGCGACGATCATCTTCGGCTTGTGCTCGACGGCCAGGCGCTCGACTTCGTCGTAGTCGATCAGGCCGGCGTCGGTGATGCCGTACTGCACGGCGTTGTACAGCTTGCCGGAGGAGGAAACGCTGGCGCCGTGGGTCAGGTGACCACCGTGGGCCAGGCTCATGCCCAGGATGGTGTCACCAGCCGACAGCAGGGCCAGGTAGACGGCGGCGTTGGCCTGGGAGCCGGCGTGCGGCTGGACGTTGGCGTAGTCGGCGCCGAACAGCTCCTTGGCGCGGTCGATGGCCAGCTGCTCGACGACGTCGACGTACTCGCAACCACCGTAGTAGCGCTTGCCCGGGTAGCCTTCGGCGTACTTGTTGGTCAGCACCGAACCCTGGGCTTCCATCACCGCCGGGCTGGTGTAGTTCTCGGAGGCGATGAGCTCGATGTGCTCTTCCTGGCGCTGGGCTTCCTGCTCCATCGCGGCGAAGAGTTCGGCATCGTAGCGGGCGAGGGTCAAATCACGGCTGAACATGGCGGTCCTCTTAAGGATCGGGTGCTGGGGAAAGGCGCGCATTCTAACCCAAGGCGCCGGTGCTGGCACATGAAAGGCGGTCATGTGGCTGACAAGCGGGGTTCAAGGCCAGGGTCGCGGGAGAGACGAGCGGCCGCGTGGCGTGGATAGCCGCGTGTCGAAGGTGCAGGATGAACACGTTGCAGGATGGGTATCGCTGCGCTCCACCCATCCTGCAAGGGCGCTCGCCTGCTGCGCCGTTGTGCGGTCAGCCCAACAGGAACAACGCATTGCTGGCGAACAGCGCGGCGAACTGGTCGGCCGGCACCGGGCGGCCGAAGAGGAAGCCCTGCACCTCGTCGCAACCGTGCTCGCGCAGGAACTCCAGCTGCTCGTGGCTCTCCACGCCTTCGGCGATCACCATCAGGTTCAGGCTGTGGGCCATGGCGATGATGGCGCGGGCGATCTGTGCGTCCTGTTCGCCGTGGGGCAGGCCGTCGACGAAGCTGCGGTCGATCTTCAGCACGTCGATGGGGAACTGCTTGAGGTAATTGAGCGAGGAGTAACCGGTGCCGAAATCGTCGACCGCAATCGCCAGGCCCAGACGTTTCAGGCCCTGAAGTATCTGCATCGCCTGGGAAACGTCGCTCATCAGGATGCTTTCGGTCAGTTCCAGCTCCAGGCACGCCGGAGCGATACCGGTGTCCTCGAGGATGCCGGCGATGCGCTCGCCCAGTTGCCCGTCGGCGAACTGCCGGGCCGAGAGGTTCACGGAAATCTTCGGCACCCGCACCTTGTCGCGGTGCCAGGCGCGCAGCTGCAGGCAGGCCTGCTCCAGCAGCCAGTCGCCCACCTGGGCGACCAGGCCGAGTTCTTCCAGTACCGGGATGAACTCCGCCGGCGGGATCAGCCCGCGCTTGGGATGCTGCCAGCGCAGCAGCGCCTCGGCGCCGGTCAGGCGGCGGCCGTCGCCGGTGAACTGCGGCTGGTAGTGGAGGACGAACTCTTCCTGCTCGATGGCCCGGCGCAGGTCGCTTTCCAGTTCCAGTCGCTCCAGCGCCCGGGCGTTCATCTCGGCCTGGTAGAACTGGAAGTTGTTCTTGCCCATTTCCTTGGCGTGGTACATCGCCGTGTCGGCGTTCTTCATCAATTGGCTGAGCTCGGCGCCGTCCTGCGGCGAGAGCGCCACGCCGATGCTGGCGGTGACGAAGAACTCGCGGCCTTCCAGGGTGAAGGGGCGGGCGAGACTGGACAGAATCTGCTCGGCCACCTGGATCGCCTGCCGGAGCGCCTTCTCGCGGTCCTTCTGGCCGGGCAGCAGCAGGGTGAACTCGTCGCCGCCCATGCGCGCTACGGTGTCGTCGTCGCTGACGCAATGGCTCAGGCGCTCGGCCACTTCCTTGAGCATGCGGTCGCCCGCGGCGTGGCCGAGGGAGTCGTTGATCGGCTTGAAGCGGTCGAGGTCGAGGAACATCAGCACGACCCACTGCTGGTGCCGCTCGGCCTGCAGCAGGGCGGTGTGCAGGCGGTCCTGGAACAGCGTGCGGTTGGGCAGGTGGGTCAGGGCGTCGTAGTACGCCAGGCGGTGGATGCGCCGCTCGCTGGCCTTGCGTTCGCTGATGTCGCTGAAGAAGCAGACGAAGCTGACCAGGTCGCCTTCCTCGTCATGCACCGCGGTGATGCCGACCCAGCTCGGATAGAGCTCGCCGCTCTTGCGCTTCTGCAGGATTTCGCCTTCCCAGCTGCCGCTCTTGCGCAGGCTTTCCAGCACATGCTTGAGCTGGTTGGCTTCCTGGCGGTCGGCGGTGAGCAGGCGCGGCAGCTGATCCAGCACTTCCTCGGCGGAGTAGCCGGTAAGGCGGCTGAAGGAGTCGTTGATCTGCACGATGTAGCCGGCCGGATCGGTAACCATGATCGCCGCAGTGGAGTGCTCGAACACCGTCGCCGCCATGCGCATCTCGCGCTCGGCGCGGCGCTGCTGGCTGACATCGCGGGCGACGCCGAGCAGCCCCTCGAAGCGGCCGTGGTCGTCCCACATCAGGGCGATGCGCAGCTCCACCGGAATCTTGTGGCCGTCGGCGTGCAGGCAGTCGAGGCTGAACAGCTGCGGCTCGGCGTTCTCGCGCAGCTCGGCCAGGCGCTTGGGTTCGCCGATGGCACCTTGCACCCGGTTCAGTAGTTCGTCCAGGCGCTCCAGCTGCGCCGGGTTGGCGGCGACCTGCTGGAAGCCGTTGGCCAGCACCCATTCGGGACTGTAGCCGAACACCTGCTGGATCGACGGGCTGATGTAGTTGAGCTGGACCTGGGCGTCGGTGGAGAGGATCACGTCGCTGATGCTCTCGGCGAGCATGCGGTAGCGGCGGCCGCTCTCGCGCAGGGAGTTGTGCGCCTCGACGGTGTCGGTGATGTCCTTGGCCACGCCGATCAGGCGGGCCACGCGACCGGCATCGTCGCGAGTCAGGGCCTGCTCGCGGATATCGAACCAGTGCCAGGAGCCGTCGCGGTGGCGCCAGCGCAGCTGGCTGTCCAGCAGCAGGCCATCGCCTACTACCTGCTGCAGGTTGCGCACGCGCCAGTAGTACTCGACGTCATCCGGGTGCAGCACCTTTTCCCAGAAGCGCTCGCCCATGTCGCGAAGTTCGTCGCCGGTGTAGCCCAGCTGGTAGCCGAGATTGTGGTTGGTGAAGATCACCCGGCGCGCGGCAATGTCGTGGATGTAAAGGGTATCGGGCACCGCGCGCACCGCGTCGGACCAGAACTTCTCGCGCTCGATCAGCGACAGTTCGACCTGCTTGCGGCTGGTGATGTCCGACAGGCTCAGGGTGACCGCGTGGAAGTCCTGGATCATCTCCGGCACGCGCAATTGCAGCCACAGGTGGCGCTGCTCGCCCTGCCGGGTATTGATGCAGGCTTCCAGTTCGACCATGCCCTGGCCATGCAGCACGGCTTCGAGCACCTTGCTGCGCACGCCGTCCGGGCGCATGCCGGCACTGCCGATCAGTACCTGCCAGGCCTGCTCGGTGTTGCTTACGCGCATCAGGCGCTTGGCGACGTTGTTGATCTCGGTGATCTTCGCCTGGCGCAACAGCCAGGGCAGGCGTTCGGGTTGCGAGGCGATCCAGTCGCGCAGGTCGCTCTGCCGGCGCAGGTTGAGGTCCACCAGGCTCTGGCGCAGGGCCGAAAGGTCAAGCACGCAGAGCGCTACGCCGACGCCGTCGAAGATGTCCTGATAGCGCCGGCGAGTCTCCTCGAGGATGTGCAGCGCCTGCTGCTCCTCGGTGACGTCGCGCAGCACCCAGACCTGCCCGCCCTGGGGCAGGTTGCCGCGCAGGACCCAGATCTGCTCCGCGGCTAGCGGGCTGTCGTCCAGCGAGTGATGGCTGACGGCGAACAGGCGTGCCTGGCCGGTATCGTTGACGCGGACCAGTTCGGAGCCGTTGTCGGACGAGGTATCGGCGCCATTCAGCAGGCCGCCCAGGCCAGGCAGCAGCTCCAGCAGGTGATGCTCGCCGGCCTTGTCGGCGGCGATGCCGAACAGCTGCTCGGCCTGTGGGTTGAGGTAGGCGAGGCGACCGTCGGCGCGGGTCACCAGGACGCGTTCGTCGATGGCGCCCAGGGCTTGGGCGGCCTGGCGCAGGCTCTGCTGCGACTCCACGGTCAGCGCCCGCAGGTTCTGCTGTTCCCGTTGCAGGCGTAGCAGGGCGGCGCCGGCGATGCCGGCCAGCACCAGTAGCAGGGCCAGCTCGCCGCCCAGGCGCGGCAGCAGGGTGGCGCGGATCTGCCGGTCGTCGAATTGCGGGCGCAGCTGCCAGTCGGTGTTCTGGATCTCCAGGCCGTCCAGGCTCTGCGCCTGCTCCAGCGGCGAGGCGGCGGACAGTGGGCCGGGACGGAAACCGCTGGAGCGGCCGAGGACCTTCTGCTGGACGTCGTCGACCAGGATCCAGTCCGGCGACTCGGGGCGTATCTGCGCCGCCCAGCCGCGCCGGGCAATCTTCTCGTCGAGGCGGATGACGCTGTCGCCTTCGCCAGGTTCGGTGGCCTTCAGCCAGACATAGAAGTGGCCGCCATTTTCCTCGCTGAAGGCGTAGTGATAGCTCTGCTGCCGGCTGCGCTGGCGCAGGGCCTCGATGAACGCCGCGTCCTTGAAGTTGCTGGCGGAGTCGCGCAGCGGCGCGCCGTTGACGTCGAGCCGGACCAGGCTGTGGAAAGAGGGATAGATGTGGGTCAGGCCGGCGATCAGCGGCGGCTGGATGTCCCCGTTGTCGCGGCCCTGCTCCTGCTGCAGCAGGGCCTGGGCCGCCACTGCCTTGAGCTCCAGGGTCAGGGAGATTCGCTGGGCCATCTGTTCGCCGTGCAGCACTACCCGCTCGCGCTCGAAGCGTTCCTGGTTGCGGAACTCCTGGTGCAGCTGCCAGCCCAGCAGGCCGAGCATGAACAGCACCAGCAGCACCAGGGCGGTCCGGGTCGCCACGCGGCCAGGCCTGGCCAGGGCGTCCGTAGGGGGACGGGGGAAAATAGACAAGGACTTAGGGACCTGGGGCGATACGGCTGAATTCGGCGCAGGCTAGGATGCCCGGAAAGGCGGCGAAGTGCCAGTATGGCCGACGAGCGTCGTTTGCCCTTCCCGCCTCATTCCGGTAGCTTTGCCGCACGCGCGCGTGATGTACGGCCAAAGTTCGGGGCATAAAGTACATCCCCGCAGAGTCTCGCGCGAAGGGCCGTCCATCGGCCGTTCGCGCCCTTCGGTGGCCCGCAGTGCCGCCGTTCCGGCCCCAAGTGCCGGCGTCCCGGAACCTGCCGTCGTCCGTTCCGGCCATCCCGATCATCAATTCATCCCAGAAGTCAGGTATCCATGGCTCAATACGTCTACACCATGCACCGGGTCGGCAAGGTCGTGCCGCCCAAGCGTGAAATCCTCAAGGACATCTCCCTGTCGTTCTTCCCCGGCGCCAAGATCGGCGTTCTCGGCCTGAACGGCGCGGGTAAATCCACCCTGCTGCGCATCATGGCCGGCGTCGACACCGAGATCGAAGGCGAAGCCCGCCCGATGCCGGGCATCAATGTCGGCTACCTGCCGCAGGAGCCCAAGCTCGACCCGCAGGCCACCGTGCGCGACATCGTCGAAGAAGCCGTTGGCCAGATCAAGCAGGCCCAGGCCCGCCTGGATGAAGTCTACGCCGCCTACGCCGAGCCGGACGCCGACTTCGACGCCCTGGCCGCCGAGCAGGCCAAGCTGGAAGCCATCCTCCAGGCATCCGACGGCCACAACCTGGAGCGCCAGCTGGAAGTCGCCGCCGACGCGCTGCGCCTGCCGCCGTGGGACGCGAAGATCGAACACCTCTCCGGTGGTGAAAAACGCCGCGTCGCTCTCTGTCGCCTGCTGCTGTCCGCTCCGGACATGCTGCTGCTCGACGAACCGACCAACCACCTGGACGCCGACTCCGTCGCCTGGCTGGAACACTTCCTCCACGACTTCCCGGGCACCGTGGTAGCGATCACCCACGACCGTTACTTCCTCGATAACGTCGCCGGCTGGATCCTCGAACTGGACCGTGGCCACGGCATCCCGTTCGAAGGCAACTACTCCGGCTGGCTGGAATCCAAGGCCAACCGCCTGGCCCAGGAAGCCAAGCAGGAAGCCTCCCACGCCAAGGCCATGAAGGCCGAACTGGAGTGGGTGCGCCAGGGCGCCAAAGCTCGTCAGTCCAAGTCCAAGGCGCGCCTGCAGCGCTTCGAGGAGCTGCAATCGCAGGAATTCCAGAAGCGCAGCGAGACCAACGAGATCTACATCCCGGCCGGTCCGCGCCTGGGTGACAAGGTCATCGAGCTGCACAACGTCACCAAGGGCTACGGTGAGCGCGTACTGATCGACAACCTGTCGCTGGCCATTCCCAAGGGCGCCATCGTCGGCGTGATCGGCGGCAACGGCGCGGGTAAATCCACCCTGTTCCGCATGCTGACCGGCAAGGAGCAACCGGACTCGGGCACCATCGAGATCGGCGAAACCGTGCAGATCGCCAGCGTTGACCAGAGCCGTGAAATTCTCGAAGGCAACAAGACCGTGTGGGAACAGGTGTCCGACGGCTTCGAGCAAATCAAGATCGGCAACTACGAAGTCCCGTCGCGCAGCTACGTCGGCCGCTTCAACTTCAAGGGCGGCGACCAGCAGAAGTTCGTCAAGGACCTCTCCGGTGGTGAGCGCGGCCGCCTGCACCTGGCCCTGACCCTGAAGCAGGGCGGCAACGTGCTGCTGCTCGACGAACCGTCCAACGACCTCGACGTGGAAACCCTGCGTGCGCTGGAAGAAGCGCTGCTGGACTTCCCCGGCGCCGCCATCGTGATTTCCCACGATCGCTGGTTCCTGGACCGCATCGCGACCCACATCCTCTCCTACGAGGACGACGGCAAGGTGACCTTCTTCGAAGGCAACTACACCGAGTTCGAAGCCGATCGCAAGAAGCGCCTGGGCGACGCTGCCTCGCAGCCGCACCGCGTGCGCTACAAGAAGCTGGCGTAAGCCTCTTCGCGATGAAAACGGGGCCTTCGGGCCCCGTTTTCATTTCTGTGCCTTGTTCAGCGGCTGCGCTTGAGATCGTCCAGGGTGCGCCGCTGCTCCTCCAGTTGGCGCTGCAGTGTGTCGATTTGCCGCGCCTGGTCCTGCAGCGTGCGCTGCTGTTCTTCCAGCTGCCGCGACATGCGTTGCAGGTCGTCGGTGCTGAAGTTCGACTTGTGGATCACTTCGCTATCGAATGTATCCGCGACCACCAGGGCACCGGACTCGGTGAAGTTGCCCAGTTTCATGGCCGCCTGGGCGGGCAGGGCGAGGGCACAGGTGAGAGCGGCGAGGAGCACGATCGAGCGTATGTGCATCGGGAGCATCCTGAGAGGGCTGCGTTGTTTGAATGCAACTGTCTATTGATTTTGTATACAAAAATCTGGTTTTCTGCTGGTCCGGCAGAAGTGGGATTTATATTTTTGCACCATAAAGATTCATAAAAGCGTCACGCTGCACTATCTGAGTGCGACGTGGGTTGTTAGAGTCTGCCGGCAAAAAGCATCACATAACCAGAAAAGTACCGGTGTAGACATGACGCAATCCGTTGACTCGTTCCTCGAGCGCCTCAAGCTGCGCGACCCCGATCAGCCCGAATTCCACCAGGCGGTGGAAGAGGTGCTGCGCTCCCTCTGGCCCTTCCTCGAAGCCAACCCGCACTACCTGCAGGCCGGCATCGTCGAACGCATCGTCGAGCCCGAACGCGCGATCCTGTTCCGCGTGCCGTGGGTGGACGACGCCGGGCGAGTACGGGTCAACCGCGGTTTCCGCATCCAGATGAGCAGCGCCATCGGCCCATACAAGGGCGGCCTGCGTTTCCACCCTTCGGTCAATCTCGGCGTGCTGAAGTTCCTGGCCTTCGAACAGGTGTTCAAGAACTCCCTGACCTCGCTGCCCATGGGCGGCGGCAAGGGCGGTTCGGACTTCGACCCCAAGGGCAAGAGCGACGCCGAAGTCATGCGCTTCTGCCAGTCGTTCATGAGTGAGCTGTTCCGCCACGTCGGCGCGGACCTCGACGTGCCGGCCGGAGACATTGGCGTCGGCGCCCGCGAAATCGGCTACCTGTTCGGCCAGTACAAGCGCCTGTCCAACGAGTTCACCTCGGTGCTGACCGGTAAGGGTATGTCCTACGGCGGCAGCCTGATCCGCCCGGAAGCCACCGGCTACGGCTGCGTGTACTTCGCCCAGGAAATGCTGAAGGCCCGCGAGAGCGGCTTCGACGGCCAGCGCGTGGCCATCTCCGGTTCCGGCAACGTGGCCCAGTACGCCGCGCAGAAGGTCATGGAGCTGGGCGGCAAGGTGATCTCGCTGTCTGATTCCGAAGGCACGCTGTTCTTTGAAGCTGGCCTGACCCTGGAGCAGTGGGAAGAAGTCATGGCGCTGAAGAACGTCCGTCGCGGCCGCCTCAGCGAGATGACCGGCCCCGGCCTGCGCTTCATTGCCGGTGAACGTCCGTGGTCGCTCGCCTGCGACATCGCGCTGCCTTGCGCCACCCAGAACGAGCTGGACGCCAACGACGCGCGCACCCTGCTGGCCAACGGCTGCATCTGCGTGGCCGAAGGCGCGAACATGCCGTCGACCCTGGAGGCTGTGGATATCTTCCTCGAGGCCGGCATCCTCTACGCGCCGGGCAAGGCTTCCAACGCCGGCGGCGTCGCCACCAGCGGTCTGGAGATGAGCCAGAACGCCATGCGCCTGGCCTGGACCGCTGGTGAAGTGGACCAGCGCCTGCACGGCATCATGCAGAACATCCACCATGCCTGCGTTGCCTACGGCGAGGAGAATGGCCGGGTCAACTACGTGAAGGGCGCCAACATCGCCGGCTTCGTCAAGGTTGCCGACGCCATGCTGGCCCAGGGCGTCGTCTGACCGCTCCGCGAGCATGAAGAACGGGCCCGATGGGCCCGTTTTTCATTTCAGCGGTCGTATCGGTTGCCCTTGTAGGAGCGAACTTGCTCGCGAACCTCTCGAAGCTGGGGGGCTGTTCGCGAGCTGGCTTGCTCCTGCAGGTTCGTCGTCGAACCGCTCAGTCCACCGGTTTGGGCGTAGTCGCCGTGCTTGGCGGCAGCAGCGGGTACTCCACCTTCGGCTGCTTGCCGGTGGCGGTCTTGAGGAAGGCGACGATGTCGCCGACTTCTTCCGCGTTGAGCTGCTTGCCGAGCTGTGCGGTACCCATGATCGCTACGGCTTCCTCCAGATTCCAGACCTGCCCGCTGTGGAAGTACGGCGCGGTCAGGGCGATGTTGCGCAGCGGTGCAGCGCGGAACACGTATTGGTCATTCTGCGTCTTGGTCACCTCGAAGCGACCCAGGTCGCCGGTGGGCAGGATCTTGCCGTCCGGCTTCTTCACCAGCCCGAACGGGAAGTACGCCTGGCCGCCCAGGTTCACGCCGTTGTGGCAGCTGATGCAGCCGGCGCTCATGAAAGTCTGCAGGCCTTTCTTCTCCTTCGCGTCGAGGGCGGTTTCGTCGCCCTTGAGGTAGAGGTCGAAGCGCGAGTCCGGGGTGATCAGGGTCGATTCGAAGGCCTGCAGTGCACGGGCCATATTGTCGAAGCTGACTGCCTGCTTGTCGCCAGGGAAGGCCTTGCCGAAGGCGGCGACGTATTCCGGCATGCTCTGCAGCGTGGCCTCGACGTTCTTCGGCGTGTTGTGCATCTCTACCGGGTTCTGCACCGGGCCCTTGGCCTGTTCTTCCAGGTCCTTGGCGCGGCCATCCCAGAACTGTGCGATATTGAACACCGCGTTGAACACGGTGGGCGAGTTGCGTGCCCCCTTTTGCCACGCGTGGCCGCTGGACGCCGGTACGTTGTCCGCGCCGCCGGTGCCGATGTTGTGGCAGGTGTTGCAGCTGATCACGTGGCTGGCGGACAGGCGCGGCTCGAAGAACAGCTGCCGGCCCAGCTCGATCTGGTTCGGGTCGAGCTTGTCGCTGGGCTGCTCGGGGATTGGCTTGAAGATGCTGTTGGCCTGGTCGCGCAGGGCGTCGGCATTGGCGTGGGCCGCCGCCGTGCTCACCGCCAGCAACAGGCTGCCCAGGGCCAGTTTGAAGGGCTGCATGTGGAGTCTCCTTGTCTCAGGCTTTATTGGTTTTTTCTGAGTTCAAGAAGAGGCCACTACGGGATGGTCCGGCTTGACTGAAATCAACCGGCGGAGCCTTGCAGGTGCGGGAGGTTGCCGCAGCGGTCAGTTGCCGCGCAGGGCGTGGGACAGCGCACGGTCCTTCTGCTGTTCCCAGTCACGGTCCCGGTCGCTGTTGCGCTGCTCTTCGTACTGCTGGCGCTCCTGGCTCACGCGCATCGCCTGGCATTGCTGGAAGCCGTCGTTCCAGCCCAGGGCGTACTTCGCCTCACCGAGGTAGCGCGGCACGTTCTTGCGAAACTCACCGGTGATGGCGCCCGCGGCCTGGCGGCCACTGCCGCAGCCATCGTCGAAGCCATCGGCATAGGCTGGCGGATAGCCCTGGGCGATCAGGGATTCGTGGGTGGTTTCGCAGCCGGCGAGCAGCGCGGCGCAGAGCAGGACGAGGGCGGCGCGTGGCGCCATGGAGACTCCCGTGTGCCGGGGAGGCGGGCACACGCGCCGGGTAGGGTGATTGGGCGGCACTCTATCCGGCGTTTGGTGAGGAAAGCGTCAAGCTGGCGTGATACGGATGTGCTGGCCGGTTGTCGCCCGTGCCGTGCAGTCGATGCGCACCGGCAGGAAGGCTTCGACCACTGCGCGGTTGCTCAGCAGGTGATCGCTCAGCGCCGGCGTGGTGAAACTGCCACCGCCGGCCAATGCCATGGGCAGCAGCAACTGGTCGGCGAGATGTTCCTCGACGCTGGTGCCGCTGCGGCGCCAGTCATCGGCCTGGCGCAGCGCCTGGCTGGCGACGCGCTCGGCGCTGACGCCGGACTGGCCGAAGGCGCAGAACACCAGGCTCAGTTGCTCGCACTCGATTTCCAGCAGCAGCGCATTGCCCGGCCCCTGGTCCTCCGGCAGGCGGACGACCTGAACGGATGCGGCGTGCCAATCCTGATGCCGCTTCACCTTCTCCAGTTCGCGATCCGCCACGTGGCCGGGGATGGCGGCCAGCACTGCATGGGCCGAGCGTGAGCGTTCGGCCCCCGCATCCGGCAGATGCAGCGGTTGCAGTTCACCTGGCATCACGCGGACCGCCAGTTCACCACCGCCCGCCGGCATGAAACCATGGCGCAGCAGTTCGAAGTCCACCTTCGCCCCCATGCGCCGCAGCAACGGCAACCAACTGCGCTCGATGAAATCCGCCGGCGGTGCCAGCGGGTTGTGCGTGCCGCCGCTGATCGCCAGGCTGCTCGGGCCATCGGCGAACAGCAGGGCGGGCAGCAGCGTCTGCAGTACCAGCACGGCACTGCCCGCGCTGCCGATGGCGAAGCGGTAGTCGCCGCCGCGAATTGCGCCAGGGCGGAAGATCAGGCTGCGCGAGCCCAGCTCGTCGCCTTCTACCGCCGCGCCGCAGATTTCCGCCGCTGCGCGCACCGCCGTCAGGTGCTGGCGCAGCAGTCCCGGCCGCGAGCGCCGGCCACGGATATTGACGATGCGCAGCGCCTTGCCGGTGATCATCGACAGGCTCAGCGCGCTGCGCAGGATCTGCCCGCCGCCTTCGGCGCCGTCGAGTTCGATCAAATCCTTGTTCATTTTGTGTAGTCCTTGTGTGCTCGCTCAGTCGGCTCGAGGCGGCGAATTCAATCAATGCAGGTCAGGCTGCCATTGGGCAGCTGACCGGTCGCGACCATCTGGCGGATTCGTTCTGCCAGCACTTGCCGCTCTTCATTCGGTGTCAGTGGGTCCTGGCCCGCGTAGCGTTGATAGCTCCATGAGCGCAGTGCTTTCACCCAGTAGGTCGAATCGGACGTTTCGTCGATCTGCCGCAGCAGGTAGGCGAGGCGTTGCCAATACGCCAGTAGGCCGAAGAGCGCTTCGCGGCGAGTCTCATCCAGCTCCCGCCAGCGTTGATCCAGGTAATGGCTGATCGGTCCCTGAAGGCTCTCCCAGGAGAGTTTGCGCAACCGTGCGAGGGCGCCGCGAAACACCTTGGGCGAAGGATGCTCCAATTGCTCGATGAAGGCCGGTAGTGCCTCGTCGTCCAACTGGGCGATGGCTACCAGTCGGGTCCGCGTGCTGGCCGAGCGCAATGCGACGTCGAGCCAGGCCGTCGGCACCGGCTTGCCAAGGGCCGCACTCAGGCTCAGCACACCCAGCCATTGAGCGGTGGTCGCTGGCATTGCCCCGGATACGCTTTGCAGCAGTACCTGTGCCGGCTCGATTCCTTCCCGTGGCGCGTGCCACAGCGCTATCGAGCGCACGCTCGCCGAACTATCCAGCAGTCCACGTTCAAGTGCCTCGAGCGGCGCCATCGACTCTTTCATCAGGAGCCTGAGCGCCTTGCCGCGCACTGTTGCCGAAGCGTTGGTCATGGCCGTTTGCAGCAGTGCTTGCCGGGTCGCGATCGGCTGCTTTCGGGCAGCATCCACTGCCAGTGTACGCACCACCGGGTCGGGATGACGCAGCGCCTGCTCCAGCAGCGCAGCGGAGCCATCGCCCTCGGCCAGTACGCGGAAAAGCAAGCGCGACGCCTGTCCGCGCAAACCAAACCAGGCTGCCTTGACCTCCGCCGCATGCTCCGGTCGGGCCAGCAATGACTGCACTTTTTGCAGCAGGGAGCGATGATCGCCGCGTTGCTGACGGCTCAGCACAAGCAGTTGTGGCAGGTTCTGCAGGACCAGCGAAACCTGCTCATCGGCCAGGTAATCTTCGATGCCCTGCAGAGCCTGTACGCGTATGGCCGGCACCCAGTCGTTAGCGCGGGTGAGCAGTACGCCGAGTGCTTCTGCGGAACGCCGATGGGCCAGCATGCGCACGGCCAGTTCGCGGACATATCCGTTGTAGCTGCGGCTCCAGCCTGGCCAGTCCGTTTCAGGGTTGGCGTTCGCCAGTACGGTCAGTGCTTCGTTGACATCGTAGCCAGGGCGCTGCTGGCCCAGCCAATTGCGCAGCGCTTGCGCCGTCTCGTCCGTGGGGTTGTCCGGCGAGCGCCTGCGCTCCAGCCAGAGTTTGAGTTGTTTCATATTTCCCTCTCTGTGCGCGCTCAATGGTCAGGCGCGCATTTGCAGTCCATTGTCGTCGGCGACGTCTGTTGTCAATCTGTCGCGCTGGCGGCCAGCGCGGACAATTTCCGGCGCCGCGGGTTGTACAGGGTGAGACACCAGATGCCCCACCACTCCTTGCCGTCGTCGAAGTAGCTGCTCCAGTTACTGCGATGGGGCTCGGTATCGCAGTCGCCGACCCAGTCGAGTACGTGCAGCTCCTCGGCCGGGTACAACCGCAGCGCCTGCAGCCATTCACGGAAGTCCGCTACCTGCAGTTGGGTGCCGTAGGGCGGATCGCAGAAGGCGCGGCACAGTGAGCCGTCGTCGTGTGCCAGTTCACGCACGGCCTCGAGATCGAGGGCCTGCGGGCGGGCCTGGGCCAGGTTCGGCGTCAGGTCCGGCCAGTGCTGCTTGGCATAGCGGGAGTCCTTTTCGATCAGCTCCAGGCGCCACAGGCGCGCGCGCTCGTTGATCGTCTCGAACAGCATCTGCAACGCCAGGCGATGTTCCGCTTCGCCGGGCGTGGCGGTCGGGTCCAGTGCCAGCGCGCGGAAGTCGAAGACGCAGCCCGCCTGTTCCAGGCGGCTGCGCAACTCTTGCGTGCGCTGGTTTTCCATGGGTTGCAGCATGTCCTTACCTCATCCTTTGACGCACACCACCTGACGCAGGGTGTGCAGCACTTCCACCAGCTCGCGCTGGGCGTCCATCACGGCGTCGATGTCCTTGTAGGCCATGGGGATCTCATCGATCACGTCCTTGTCCTTGCGGCATTCGACGTGGGCGGTGGCGCGCACCTGGTCTTCTACGCTGAACAGCTTCTTCGCCTTGGTGCGGCTCATGGTCCGGCCGGCGCCGTGGCTGCAGGAGCAGAAGGCTTCCTCGTTGCCCAGGCCGCGGACGATGAAGCTCTTGGCGCCCATCGACCCCGGAATGATGCCGAGCTGGCCCTTCTGCGCTGACACCGCGCCTTTGCGCGTTACCAGTACCTCCTCGCCGAAGTGGCGTTCCTTCTGCACGTAGTTGTGGTGGCAGTTCACCGCTTCCAGGCTGGCCTCGAACGGCTTGCGGATCACCTGCCGCGCCGCTGCGATCACGGCGCGCATCATCAGTTCGCGGTTCTGCCGGGCGAAGTCCTGGGCCCAACCGACGGCTTCCACGTAGTCGTCGAAGTGCTGGCTACCTTCCTCGAAGTAAGCCAGGTCTCGGTCGGGCAGGTTGGCGATGTGCTGGCGCATATCGGCCTGGGCCAGTTCGATGAACAGGTTGCCGATGGCGTTACCCACACCGCGCGATCCGCTGTGCAGCATGAACCAGACGCGGTTGGCTTCGTCGAGGCAGACCTCGATGAAGTGGTTGCCGGTCCCCAGGGTTCCCAGGTGCTTGCGGTTGTTGGTTTTCTCCAGCTTCGGGTACTTTTCGGTGATCGCCTTGAAGCGCCCGGCCAGTGCTTTCCACGCATCGTCGGCGTGCTCGGGCACGTCTTCCCAGGCGCCCTGGTCGCGGCGGCCGAAGGTCTTGCCGTGGGGCACCGCCTTCTCGATGGCGGTACGCAGCCCGTGCAGGTTATCCGGCAGGTCCGAGGCCACCAGCGAGGTGCGCGCGGCGATCATGCCGCAGCCGATGTCCACGCCCACGGCCGCCGGGATGATGGCGCCTTGGGTGGGAATCACGCTGCCGATGGTCGAGCCCTTGCCCAGGTGCACGTCCGGCATGACCGCCATGTGCTTGAAGATGAAGGGCATCTTCGCGGTGTTCATCAGTTGCTGTTTGGCGTCTTCTTCCACCGGCACGCCCTGGGTCCAGAGCTTGATCGGTTTGCCGTTGGCGACTTCCAGAAGTTGGAAGGTTTTCTCTTTCATGTCCGTTTCCTTCGTTGCCGAGCAGGCCCTTGTCAGGCCTGCTTCAGCGTTACCAGTCCATTCAATACCTGATCCAGGCCGCCGAATACCGAGATGCGGTCGATTCGTTCGGCCACCCGTTCCAGGGTTTCCAACTCCTTCAGGCGCAGGGCGGTGGGGTTGTCTTCCATCACCTTGGCCGTGTTCAGCAGCGAGCGGGTCGCCGAGGTTTCTTCGCGGCGACGGATCACGTTGGCCTGCGCCGCTTTCTCCGCTTCCACCACCTGAGCCAGCAGGGTCTTCATCTCGCCCGGCAGGATGATGTCGCGCACGCCCAGGCCGCTGACTTCGATGCCGGTGCCTTGCAGCCGCTCCTTCAAGTAGGCGCCGACCGATTCGTCGATCACCTGCTTGTTTTCCAGCAGTTCATCCAGCGTGCGCGTTCCCACCGCCGCCCGCAGGCCGAATTGCAGCTCGCGGTAGAGGTGCTCCAGCGGCTTGGACAGGCTGGAAAACGCCTTCAGCACATCGCTGTAACGCCAGTTGGCGGCCAGGTTCAGGCGCAGGCTCACCTTGTCACGGGTGAGGATTTCCTGCCCGCTGACCTCCAGCGCCTGGATGCGTGTATCGATCAGCTCCACGCTCACCTGGCGGTTGTAACGCCAGAAACCATACTGGCCGGCCGGCAATAACTCGACCACCGCGCCGTCGACCTTCAGCACGCCGACCTGGTAGGCCAGCACCAGGGTTACCAGCAGCGCCTCGGCGCCGATCACGCTGCGGCCGCGCAGGTTGCCCTGCATCTGCTGCAACAGCGACGGTGCGACGCGGTACTCCTGGCTCAGGTCGATGCGCTCCAGGCGCTGCTCGGTCTGGCCCTTCCAGTACAGTTGGCGGCTGCCGGGTGCGAGGATCTCCACCAGCACGCCGTCCTCGAAACGCAGGCCGGCCTCGTTCTCGGCCAGGTCCATGCGGGTGAAATAGCGTTCGACCAGCGCAGGTTCGGACTGGCGCAGGTAGCCGGCCAGGCGGTGCTCGAACAACGGGGTGTTCAGGCTGAAGGTTTCCACGCTCAGGCGGTTGTACAGGTCCAGGTGGCGGTGGATACCCGGCTCGAGGATCGCCAGGAAATCGCCCTCGGAGTACAGCAGGCCACGTTCGTTCTTCTTCACGGTAAAGCGCTTCAGCAGTTTCATCTCGTTCTCTTCCTTCTTCTCTTTGTCCTTGGGTGCCGGTGTTCGCCGGCCCGTCGGGTGGCGAGGAGGGAGCCTGCGAGAGCCAGGTACTGCGGACTTCCTGTCCATTGCGCCGAATCCATCGGCCAGCACGTGTCTTGTCGCAGGCCCGGTCCTCGTACCGGGCGGGCCGGCAGTGGCTTCGGGTCCCTGGCATATCCGGCCTTCCTGGCCGCTTTGCGCCTGTCCCGTCGCCCACCGGCGGGGTGTTGCCTTCATGAGTAGCTGCCTTAACAGGGCAGTGTTCGAGCGGGAGTCGAACCCGCGACAGGCCATTCCTTCGATGGCTGCTCTACCGGACTGAGCTATCGAACGGCGCGGGCAGGATTCGAACCTGCGACGGTTCCCTCGAAAGGGAGTGCTCTACCAGGCTGAGCTACCGCGCCATCGACCGTGACTGCTGCAGCGGCATGCACGAAGCCGACACCAGGGGTGGGCTCGGGCACCGGCGGGAGTGGAAGTCCCTGCCCGTGGGCTGCATCAGCGATGCGGTCGAGGGAGATATAGCGAGGGGCGTGCCAGGTTTGTTTTTGGTGGATGATGAGATCTTATAAATCGCTGATAAATAACGATTTAATTATTTTTATTACATGAATATCTGATTTCGTTAGTTGGTCGGAAAGGAGATTTATGGATATTCTGAGATCGTTATTTATCTTGATGGATAAAAGATGAAAGCCAAGAAAACGGTCGCCATCGGCTTCCTCGGTTCAACCCTGGACCGCGTCGGCAAGGGCGCGGCGCGCTGGCAGAAGTGGCGGCCCACGGTCGGGCTGTGCCAGCAGCAGGACTTGCTGATCGACCGCCTGGAACTGATCCACGGGTTGGATGCGCGGGATGTCAGCCTGGCCGAGCGCATCGCCGCCGACGTGCGGCATATCTCTCCGGAAACCGAGGTGCGCCTGCAGCCGATGGCGCTACGCAATCCGTGGGACTTCGAGGAGGTCTACGGCGCGCTGCATGATTTCGTCGGCGGCTATGCCTTCGATACCGAGCACGAGGACTACCTGGTGCACATCACCACCGGGACCCACGTCGCGCAGATCTGCTGGTTCCTCCTGACCGAGGCGCGCTACCTGCCTGCGCGGCTGGTGCAGGCCTCGCCGTCGCGGCGCAAGGACGAGGCGCGGCAGCCGGAAGGGACGGTCGCGGTCATCGACCTCGACCTGTCGCGGTACGACCGCATTGCCACGCGCTTCCGCCGTGAGCAGGAGGAGAGCCTGGCGTTCCTCAAGTCCGGCATCGCCACGCGCAACGCCGAGTTCAACCGCTCCATCGAACAGATCGAGCGGGTTGCCGGGCGCTCCCGTGCGCCGATGCTGCTGATCGGTCCGACCGGCGCCGGCAAGTCGTTCCTCGCTCGCCGTGTCTACGAACTCAAGCGTGCGCGGCACCAGTTCCAGGGGCGTTTCGTCGAGGTGAACTGCGCCACGTTGCGTGGCGACGGCGCCATGTCCGCGCTGTTCGGTCACATCAAGGGCGCCTTCACCGGCGCGCAGAGTGCCCGTGAAGGCCTGCTGCGCGCGGCAGACGGCGGCATGCTGTTCCTCGACGAGATCGGCGAGCTGGGCCTGGACGAGCAGGCCATGCTGCTCAAGGCCATCGAGGAGAAACGCTTCTTCCCGCTCGGATCGGACCGCGAGGTGGGTAGCGATTTCCAGCTGATCGCCGGTACCCACCGCGACCTGCGTGAGCGCGTCGCTGAAGGGCTGTTCCGTGAGGACCTGTTTGCCCGCATCAATCTCTGGACCTTCGACCTGCCGGGCCTGGCCGGGCGCCGCGAGGACATCGAGCCGAACATCGATTTCGAGCTGGAGCGCCACGCCCGCGAGCAGGGCCGGCTGGTGCGCTTCAACCGCGAAGCGCGCATGCGCTACCTGGCCTTCGCCAATTCGCCGCAGGCGCTGTGGAGCGGCAACTTCCGCGAGCTGTCGGCGTCCATCACGCGCATGGCGACCCTGGCCGACAGTGGGAGGGTCGACGAGGCGCTGGTCGAGGAAGAGATCGGCCGGCTACGCCGCTCCTGGGGCGCCACTCAGGCGGAAAGCCTGCTGCAGCCTTTGCTGGGGGAGGGCGCCGAGGCGCTGGACTTGTTCGACCGCCTGCAACTGGAAGCGGTAATCGGCGTCTGTCGGCAGGCGCGTAGCTTGTCCGACGCCGGTCGTCAGCTGTTCGCCATCTCGCGCCAGGAAAAGCAGAACCCCAACGACGCCGACCGCCTGCGCAAGTACCTGGCGCGCTTCGGCCTGGATTGGGCGTCGTTGAGGGACTGAGGCGCAATGCGCCTCAGTAGTGGTACCAGCGCAGTTCCAGCATCACCTCGTTGCGCGGGCTGGCCTCGTGGCTGAACTCGCGTTGGGCGGATAGGCGCAGCCCCAGGTTGCGGCCCAGTTCGACCTGTTGGCCGAAGCTCAGGGTGCGGCGCACTTCGCCGTTGTGGAAGTAGTCGCCCTTGCCTTCCAGGCTGAGGTTGCCCAGCGGGTTGCTCCAGAGCACGCCGGTGTCGAAGCCCATGGCCGGGGCGATGGTGGCGGCGAAGTCCGAGTTGTTCTCGATGCGCGCGGTGCCCAGGGCATAGGCCTGCAGGTCGTCAGTCAGCTTCCAGCTACCGCCGGCGCCGCCGTTCAGGTGGCCGACCAGGGTGTCGTGGTCGTTGTCGCTGTGCTTGCCGATCACCCGCTCCCAGCCGCCGGCGACCTGCCAGGACAGCGGTTGCAGCAGCTCGTTGCGTGGTGTCATGGAGCGGATGGTGACCAGGTCCAGTTGCTGCAGTTGCCAGCGGTTGCCCTCGTACTGGCGCAGCTTGAGCTGGCCGATCTCGATCTGCGCGCCCAGCGGGAAGCCATAGGCGTTGTCGTCGAGGTCGTGATAGGCCATGCGCAGGCCGTACTGGGCGAAGGCTTCGCCGTCACGGCTGCCGGCGCCCAGTTGCCAGGTGCGCGACTCGTGGCCGTTCTCCGGTTGGCCGGGGCGTTCCACGTCCAGCGCTGGCGGCGGGTTGCGGTTGATCGCCTTGAGCAGGTTGTAGCTGCGCGAGGCGGTGGCCTGGTCGCGCTCCTGGCCAGTGGCGCGGTAGCGCACCAGGCGGAAGGCGGTGTCCTGCACCAGGGCCTGGCGGTCAGGGGGCAGGGCGGCGAATTCGGGGCTCTGCAGCTGGCTGTCGTCATCGGCGATGTGTCGCGCCAGTACTTTCTCGTCGTGGCTCAGCGGTTCGCCGCGGGCCAGCAGTTCGCGTTCGCGGGAGGGGCGGTAGTCCACACGATCGATCAGCCCGGCGTCCTTCACCGCGCGCACGGTGTCGGTGGGGATGGCGGTGAGCGGGAAGTGGTCGGTGAGCTCGGTGCCGGGACGGGCGATCTCCAGCAGCTCCAGCAGGCGGAAGGAGCAGTTCTCGTCGAAGAAGTAGTACTTGAAGCGGATCTGCTTCAGCTCCCAGACGTGCTCGACCATGCGCGCGGTTTCTTCCGGCGTCAGGTTCAGGCGGTATTCCCAGAGGTCGCGATTCTCCAGGCGGCTGTATTCCGAGAGCTTCTCGCGGTAGGGCACCAGGGCGAACAGGCCGGGGTAGCCGCCCATCAGGCCTTTCCAGGCGTAGAGGATGCTGTTGTCCATGCCCTCGATGTAGGCGCCGAAGTTGAGCGCGTAGCTGAGCAGGGCGGTGTTGTCGGAGTCGACGTCGGCCTGGTCGATGCGCAGCAGGGTGTGGCCGAACATCGAGGACGGGCTGTTCAGGTAGGCGGCCGGGAACACCAGCACGGCGCTGTGCGGGTTGATGTCGTGGTACCAGGTGGTGAATTCCTTGCACTCGACCGCCGGCAGGTCATCGAGTTGCAACTGCTGGCGCAGCCAGCGGGTGCGCGCCGGGTAGACGCACTGGGCATGCTTGTCGCCGAGGCTGGCCGGGGCGTAGAGGGCCTCCACGGTGGCGGCCAGTTCCGACTGCGGATGGCGGTCACCGTCCTTGGCGAGGAAGAACTTCGGGTCGTCGACGAAGCTGCGCCAACCACCGAGCTTGGCGTGTTCGTAGTGACCCAGGGCCAGCCAGTAGGGTTCGTCAGCCAGCGTCTGCAGGCGTTGTGGGTCGATCGCCGGCGAAGCCAGCAGTGGGGTGCAGGCGCACAGCGCCATCCAGGGCAACAGGCGTTTGGGCATCGAGTGGGCTACTGGAAGGGGAGGGTGAGCCCGCCCGGAGCGGGCGGGCTCGCGTTGGCCATCAGGCCTGTTCGGCGTACTTGGCCAGGGTGCTGTCCTGTTTCAGGACAGCCTGGGTGTTGGCGTAGACGTCCTCGGCGGTGACGTCGGACTTGTTGAAGATCTGTGCGAAATGCTCGTGGGTGACCTGGGCGAAGTGCGCACGGTCCTCGGGCTTCACGCCCAGTACCACGGCGTAGGTGGTCAGCGCTTCGCCGTCACCCTTGGCCATGTCTTCGGACAGCTCGTCCATCATGCTGCTGAGCACGATCATCGGCTTGCCGCCATAGGTCAGCGCGCCGTTGGTATGGCAGCCGTTGGTGCCGGTGGTCATGCCGAAGGTGTTGTTGCCGCTGGTGCCGTTGGTGGTGGCGGCCAGGACGTGGGTCGCAGTGCCGCGCTGGCCCTTGAACAGCATGTTGCCCCAGCCGCAGCCGTCGCTGCCGGGGGCATCGGCGAGAGCGCTCAGGGAGGCGGTGGCGAGGAGGGTACCGAGCAGAATCCTTTTCATCGTTTTTCTCTCTTTTTGAGGTCGGGGACCGTTGAACAGTCGCTGACAGCAAAACAGCGCCTGCCAGAGCTTTTCTCCAATGCCTTGCGGGTGTCAAGGCAACCGCTGCCGCAGTCAGTATGGCCGGGTCCGGCTGAAGGGCCCGGATGACTTGCTGTTGATCGGCATCAGCGGCGGAAGTCTTGGAACCGACCACACTTGAATCAGTTCCCCTTGCGAGGATGTAGTCATGGTCGATTTCGATCCGCGGCCAGCGCTGGACCAGTTGGCGGCCGAGTATTCCAAGCGTGCCGAAGCCATTCGCCGCGACCTTGGTCGCAGCCACTCGCCGGACTTCGCCGAGCAGGCCCAGCAGCGGCAGAACGACGATGTCCTGCGCGCTCTGCTGGCCGAGGCGGAGGCGGGCATGCGCCTGGTGGGCATGGCGCGCCTGCGCCTGGCCGACGGCACCTACGGCGAGTGCGCGCGCTGCGGCGAGGCCATCGAGGAGCGGCGCCTGCGTGCCCTTCCGGCCGCCGAGCACTGCCTGCGCTGCGCCGACGCAGTGGACTGAAACTGTCACCAATACTGCCTTGCCAGTGGCGCGCGGGCGGCGCGAGAATGCGGACGAATCTCCGCGGCCTCGCGCCGCTCGAAGCAAGGACCTCCAATGCCCGATTCCGTTGCTGCCGGCCTGCGCCTGGCGCCCGATGAACTGACCCGCCCCTTCACTCCCGAACAGTTTCCCTTCAAGACCACCGAAGAACTGGAGCCTTTCCTGGGCGTGCTCGGACAGGAGCGCGCGGTCGAGGCGCTGCAGTTCGGTGTGGCGATGCCGCGTCCGGGTTACAACGTGTTCGTCATGGGCGAGCCCGGTACGGGCCGCTTCTCCTTCGTGCAGCGCTACCTGAAGGCCGAGGGCAAACGCCTGCCGACTCCGGCCGACTGGGTTTACGTCAACAACTTCGACGACTCCCGCGAACCACGCGTGATCGAGCTGCCGCCGGGCAGTGCCGCCGAGTTCGGCGCCGATATCGATCACCTGATCGACAACCTGCTGTCCACCTTCCCCTCGGTGTTCGAGAACCCGGCCTACCAGCAGAAGAAGAGCGCCATCGATCGCGCCTTCAACCAGCGCTACGACAAGGCCCTGGATACCGTCGAGCGCCTGGCGCTGGAGAAGGAAGTCGCCCTGTACCGCGACAGCGCGAACATCGCATTCACCCCGATGAAGGACGGCAAGGCGCTGGATGAGGCCGAGTTCGCCCAACTGCCGGAAGAGGAGCGCGAGCGCTTCCACGCCGATATCGCCGACCTGGAAGAGCACCTCAACGAGGAGCTCTCCAGCCTGCCGCAGTGGAAGCGCGAGTCCAGCAACCAACTGCGCCAGCTCAACGAGGAAACCATCACCCTGGCGCTGCAGCCGTTGCTGGCGCCGCTGGTGGAGAAGTACAACAACAACTCCGGGGTCAGCGCCTACCTGCAGGCCATGCAGCTCAACCTGCTGAAGACCGTGGTCGACCAGCTGGTGGACTCCGAGCGTACCGACCCGCAGCGCAAGCAGAGCCTGGAAGAGCAGTACGCACCTAACCAGGCGATCGCCCACCACGCGACCGGTGGCGCACCGGTGGTGTTCGAGTCGCACCCGACCTACGACAACCTGTTCGGCCGTATCGAGTACGCCTCTGATCAGGGCGCGCTCTACACCAGCTACCGCCAGCTGCGCCCCGGTGCGCTGCACCGCGCCAACGGCGGTTTCCTGGTGCTGGAGGCAGAGAAGCTGCTCAGCGAGCCGTTCGTCTGGGATGCCCTCAAGCGCGCGCTGCAATCGCGCCAGTTGAAGATGGAGTCGCCCCTGGCCGAGCTGGGTCGCCTGACCGCCATGAGCCTGACGCCCCAGGTGATCCCCCTGCACATCAAGGTGATCATCATCGGCTCGCGGCAGATCTACTACACGCTGCAGGACCTGGATCCGGACTTCCAGGAGATGTTCCGCGTGCTGGTGGATTTCGACGAGGACATCCCGCTCGCCGAGGACAGCCTCGAACAGTTCGCCCAGTTGCTCAAGACCCGCACTTCGGAAGAAGGCCTGGCGCCGCTCACCCGTGAAGCCGTGGCGCGCCTGGCCACCTACAGTGCTCGCCTGGCCGAACACCAGGGCCGCCTTTCCGCGCGCATCGGCGATCTGTTCCAGCTGGTCAGCGAAGCGGACTTCATCCGCCAGTTGGCTGGCCAGGAAGTGACCGACCTGGGCCACATCGAGCGTGCCCTGAAAGCCAAGGAAACCCGCACTGGCCGCGTCTCCGCACGGATTCTCGACGACATTCTCGCCGGCATCATCCTGATCGACAGCGAAGGCGCTGCGGTGGGCAAGTGCAACGGCCTGACCGTGCTGGAAGTCGGCGACTCGGCCTTCGGCATGCCGGCGCGCATTTCCGCCACCGTCTATCCGGGCGGCAGCGGCATCGTCGACATCGAGCGCGAGGTCAACCTCGGCCAGCCGATTCACTCCAAGGGCGTGATGATCCTCACCGGCTACCTCGGCAGCCGCTACGCCCAGGAATTCCCGCTGGAGATTTCCGCGAGCATCGCGCTGGAGCAGTCCTACGGTTACGTGGACGGCGACAGCGCCTCGCTGGGTGAGGTCTGCACGCTGATCTCTGCCCTGTCGCGCACGCCGCTGCGCCAATGTTTCGCCATCACCGGGTCGATCAACCAGTTCGGCGAAGTGCAGGCGGTCGGCGGGGTCAACGAGAAGATCGAAGGCTTCTTCCGCCTCTGCGAGGCTCGTGGCCTGACGGGCGAACAAGGCGTGATCATCCCGCGCGCCAACGTTGCCACCCTGATGCTCGACGAGCGCGTGCTGCAGGCGGTGCGCAACGGCCAATTCCATATCTACGCCGTGCGCCAGGCCGACGAAGCGCTGAGCCTGCTGGTCGGCGAGCCGGCGGGTGCGCCGGATGCCAAGGGGCACTTCCCCAAGGGCAGCGTCAACGCCCGTGTCGTCGAACGCCTGAAGGAAATCTCCGAACTGGGCATGGACGAGGAAGAAAAGGAAAAGCCGGCCAAGGAGCCCGCCGCCAAGCCCGCCAGCAAGCCGAAGGCGCCGGTGGAGAAGGCCCCAGTAGACAAAGCTCCGGTCGACCAGGCTCCGGTGAAAAAGGAACGTGCCCGCAAGAAGAAAGACGCCGACTGAGTGCGGCCAGGGCAGGGCGCCGGTCGGGACATTCCACCGGCGCCATTTTCATGCCGTTGCCCGCAAGATAGCCGGATAAATCCGCACTTTCGCGTGTCAGAACCTGGGTGTAGTCTCAATCCCAGGACAACCGCGAGGGTGCCGCCATGCCGCGTAACCTCTGCCTTATCCGCCCCTGTCTGGGGCTGACCACGCGCATCGAGTGCGAGATCAGGCCGCTGGCCGGAGAGAATGGACTCTGGACCTTGTTGTGCGCTGCCGGCATGTCCGGTGCGCAGCCCACCGCCATCAAGGCGCAGGGCCCGTTCTGCGGGCCTTTCGTGGCCGAAGGTGTGCTGGAAGCGATCTCCGACTGCCTGGCCCAGCAGGGCTACATCGTGGCGGACGATCCCCCCATCTGGCAGTTGCACCTGCAAGGCGAATTGCGCCGCCTGAACGGCGAGCGTTCGCGCCATGTCGGCAACTTCCAGTTCCGCCCCGAAGGTTGAGGCTCCCAATGCGGAGAGAGCGATTGGGTAGTCCCTGCACGATCCGCTGGAGGCCGCGGGGCGCTAGGCCGCTGCGGTTTCATACCGTGGCCGCCCAGCTATTTATCCACAGACATATTTATCCATAGAAAGCCGGGATAACTCGCAAAAGCCTTCCGCTATACTGCGGCCGCCCTTTCCCAAGACCTTTCCTACGAGAACCATGGAACGATTCATCGAGAATTCCCTGTACGCCGCGCGCTGGCTGCTGGCGCCCATCTACATCGGCCTGTCGCTGGCTCTGCTGGCGCTGACCATCAAGTTCTTCCAGGAAATCTTCCACATCCTGCCCGGCATCTTTTCCATTGCCGAAGCTGACCTGGTGCTGGTGATCCTGTCGCTGATCGACATGGCCCTGGTCGGCGGCCTGCTGGTGATGGTGATGTTCTCCGGCTACGAAAACTTCGTGTCGCAGCTGGATATCGACGAAGGCAAGGAAAAGCTCAGCTGGCTCGGCAAGATGGACGCCAGTTCGCTGAAGAACAAGGTGGCGGCCTCCATCGTCGCGATTTCCTCGATTCACCTCCTGCGCATCTTCATGGACGCCAAGAACATCGAAGACAACAAGCTGATGTGGTACGTGATCATGCACCTCACCTTCGTCCTCTCGGCCTTCGCCATGGGCTACCTGGACAAGGCTACGCGCCACGACCACTGACGCCCTGCTGCGCCATCCACACCGCCCGGCCGTTGCAAAACGGACGGGCGGTTGCGTTTTCACCTTGCGGTGAGCGCCTGCTGGTCAAGACTTTCCGCGGGGATCAATCCGCAGGAGGTGCAGCACATGAATCTGCAGGAACTGACCAGCCGCTCCGTCGCCGGCGACATCGACGAGATCAACCTGGTGTCGCTGGAGGGTGATATCTACGTGCTGGAGGCACGCATGGGCGCGCGCTTCTATCCAGTCCAGGACGAGGCCGGGCATGTCATCAGCGTGCGCTCCGTTGCCCATGCGCGAGAAGTGCTCCGCGCGTTGCCCAATGTTCCCTTCCATCTGGTACATGCCGTGGTGCACGACGAGATGTGCGGCATGGACGATGAGCGCGACATCGGCGCGGGTGTGACCATCCCGCTGCATTAGGTTCCGGGCGCTGGGCACGTCCCGCTGCGCGAGGCTCGCGCGGTGGGGGCGGCGGTGCATCTGTGCTAGGCTGGCGGCCCTTTTTTGAACCCCCAGCGGAGCGCCGCCATGAGCGAACTCAATCTTTCCACCGACGAAGCCCGCGTCAGCTACGGTATCGGCCGTCAGCTGGGCGACCAGCTGCGCGAGAACCCGGTCCCGGGCATGACCCTCGACGCCATCCTCGCTGGCCTGTCCGACGCCTACGCCGGCGCCGAAAGCCGTGTTCCGGGCGAAGCCCTGTCCGCCAGCTTCCAGGTGATCCGCGAGCGCATGCAGGCAGAAGCCCAGGCCAAAGCCGAAGCTGCCGCCGCCGTCGGCCGCGAGTACCTGGTGGAAAACGCCAAGCGCGAAGGCATCACTGTCCTGCCGTCCGGCCTGCAGTACGAAGTGCTGGTCAGCGGCGAAGGCGCCAAGCCGTCCCGCGAAGACACCGTGCGCACCCACTACCACGGCACCCTGGTCGACGGCACCGTCTTCGACAGCTCCTACGAGCGCGGCCAGCCGGCCGAATTCCCGGTGGGCGGCGTGATTGCCGGCTGGGTCGAGGCCCTGCAACTGATGAACGCCGGCAGCAAATGGCGCCTGCACGTGCCGAGCGAGCTGGCCTACGGCGGCCAGGCAGTCGGCAGCATCCCGCCGCACAGCGTGCTGGTGTTCGACGTCGAGCTGCTGGAAATCCTCTGATCCCACGAGGGTTCACTGCGGAGTGCCATCCCTGGCCGCTCCGCAGGAAAAGGGGCGCTTCGGCGCCCCTTTGTGCATCCGCCTCCCGGGCGGCGGAGCACCGGCGACGCGTCCTGCGCCGCCGCAATCTTTACACTGCACTCGCTCCTACAGCCGTGGTTGTGGTCGACTAGCGCAGCGCGCGGGCGTAACAGAACAGGAATAGGTTGCGCACCAGTTCCTTGAGCACCAGCGGTTCGCTGGTACTGAGTTCGGACAGCTCCAGGCCGCCCTGTTCGCGCAACTCATCCAGGGCCTCTTCTTCCAGCACCGCGCAGACTTCCCCGGTGTCCCGATGCAGGATGCGCAGATAGGGGTGCGGGCGATCCAGCCAGGCGTCGATCATGTAGGTCATGGCATGTTCCTCCGTGCAGACCGTTTAATGAGAATAATTCCTATTATCTCAATAGCAAGCCTGAATTGGAAAAAATTTCGCGCCGGTGACGTTCTGTTGTTCCCGATCAACGGACAGGCAACAAAAAGCCCGCCGCGGCGAACCGGGGCGGGCCTTTGTGAAACGGCGGATCAGTGCGTGCGGGCGACCGAGAATTCCGCCAGTTCGATCAGTGCGGCTCGGTATTCGCTGTCTGGCAGCGCCTTGACGTGCTCGATGGCGCGGGCGGCATACTCGCGTGCCAGGTTGGCGGTGTAGTCCAGAGCACCGGCGGCTTCCACGGCGGCGCGGATGCCTTCCAGGTCCTGGCTGCCGCCCTGCTGGATGGCCTTGCGTACCAGCGCAGCCTGCTCCGGGGTGCCATCGCGCATGGTGGCGATCAGCGGCAGGGTGGGCTTGCCTTCGGCGAGGTCGTCGCCGACGTTCTTGCCCAGGCTGGCGGCGTCGCCGCGGTAGTCGAGCAGGTCGTCCACCAGCTGGAAGGCGATCCCCAGGGCATCACCGAACAGGCGCAGCGCCTCGGATTGCTCCGGTTGGGCGTTGGCCAGCGCGGCGGCGCTGTGTGTAGAGGCCTCGAAGAGCATCGCGGTCTTGCCGCGGATGACTTCCATGTAGGTTTCTTCGGTGGTGCTGGCGTCGCGGACCTTGGACAGCTGCAGCACTTCGCCTTCGGCGATCACGCGAGTGGCCTGGGAAATGATGCGCATCACCGGCATGGAGCCCAGTTCCACCATCATTTCGAAGGAGCGCGCATAAAGGAAGTCGCCCACCAGCACGCTCGGTGCGTTGCCCCACTGGGCGTTGGCGGTGGCGCGGCCGCGGCGCAGGCCGGAGGCGTCGACCACGTCGTCATGCAGCAGGGTGGAGGTGTGCAGGAATTCGATGGTGGCGGCCAGCAGCTTCAGGTCGTCGCCCGAATAGCCCAGTGCCTTGCCCGAGAGGAGCACCAGCAGCGGGCGCAGGCGCTTGCCGCCAGCGGAGATGATGTAGTCGCCGATCTTTTCCACCAGGGGAACGCGGGAAGTGAGTTGGCGACGGATGATGCCGTCGACGGCGGTGAAGTCGTCCGCCACCACGCGATAGAAAGCCTGGGGTTGCATTAAAGACAGCGCTCCTCGTAGATTGCGCGGCATGCTAGGTGCCGCGGGGAATACCTGTCAAGGCGAGGCCCCATGGGGCTTGATCCGCGCCGAGTGTTTGCGTAGAATCGCGGCCCCGAACTTCCCTGGCATATCCTGCCTTACGCAATTGCACGGGCGTCCTTTCCGGCCCCATGCAGCCATGCCGACCGATTCCTCTTTCTATAAAGCGTCGGGTGAGCAGGTCTAACGGAGACATCCAGATGTACGCAGTAATTGTTACTGGTGGCAAGCAATACAAAGTCACCGAAGGCGAATTCCTCAAGGTCGAAAAACTCGACGTCGCCACCGGCGAAGCGATCAACCTGGATCGCATCCTGCTGGTTGCCAATGGCGATGACGTCAAGATCGGCCTGCCGGTGGTAGAAGGCGCGAAAGTGACTGCCGAAGTGGTTTCCCACGGCCGTCACGACAAAGTGCGCATCATCAAGTTCCGCCGCCGCAAGCACCACATGAAGCGTCAGGGCCACCGCCAGTGGTTCACTGAAATCAAGATCACCGGCATCCAGGCCTAATTCCTCTTCAGGAGAATTGACTCATGGCACACAAAAAAGCTGGCGGTAGTACCCGCAACGGCCGCGACTCAGAAAGCAAACGCCTTGGCGTGAAGCTGTTCGGTAGCCAGGCTGTCAAAGCAGGCAACATCATCGTGCGTCAGCGCGGCACCCAGTTCCACGCTGGCTACGGCGTTGGCATGGGCAAGGATCACACTCTGTTCGCTAAAGTCGACGGCGTGATCAAGTTCGAAGTGAAAGGCGCCTTTGGCCGTCGCTATGTAAGCGTCGTCGCTGCCTAAGCGAGCTCTCACTGAAAAAGCCCTGTCTCGCGACGGGGCTTTTTTGTTTCTGGCGTTTCCAGGCGAGGTGCTGTCGGTTCGGGCGTTTGCGCGGACTTGGCTGTATCCTATGCTCCTTTTCTTATTTTCAACCCGCCGCCAGGCGGGAGGCGTTCGCAATGAAATTCGTCGACGAAGTATCCATCCACGTGAAAGCCGGTGACGGCGGCAACGGCCTCATGAGCTTCCGCCGCGAGAAGTTCATCGAGAAAGGCGGTCCCAACGGCGGTGACGGTGGTGACGGCGGCTCGGTGTTCCTCGAGGCCGACGAGAACCTGAATACCCTGGTGGACTACCGCTACACCCGTCGCTTCGACGCCCAGCGTGGCGAGAACGGCGGCAGCAAGGACTGCACCGGGGCCAAGGGTGACGATCTCGTCCTGCCCGTGCCGGTCGGTACCACCATCATCGATGCCAATACCCAGGAAATCATTGGTGACCTGACCGTTGCCGGTCAGCGCATCATGGTGGCTCAGGGTGGTTGGCACGGCCTGGGTAATACCCGTTTCAAGTCCAGCACCAACCGCGCGCCGCGCCAGACCACTCCAGGCAAGCCTGGGGATGCGCGTGATCTCAAGCTGGAGCTGAAGGTGCTGGCGGACGTTGGTCTGCTCGGCCTGCCGAACGCTGGCAAGAGCACCTTCATTCGGGCGGTGTCCGCTGCCAAGCCGAAGGTTGCCGACTACCCCTTCACCACCCTGGTGCCGAACCTGGGCGTGGTCAGCGTCGGTCGCTTCAAGAGCTTCGTGGTCGCCGACATTCCCGGCCTGATCGAAGGTGCCGCTGAAGGCGCCGGCCTGGGTATCCGTTTCCTCAAGCACCTAGCGCGTACCCGCCTGCTGCTGCACATCGTCGACATGGCGCCGCTGGATGAAAGCGACCCGGCCGATGCCGCGGAAACCATTGTCCATGAGCTGGAGAAGTTCAGCCCGGCGCTGACCGAGCGCGACCGCTGGCTGGTACTGAACAAGATGGACCAGATCCTCGAGCCCGAGGAGCAGGAGCGTCGCAAGCAGGCCGTGGTCGAGCGACTGGGCTGGGAAGGTCCGGTCTACGTGATCTCTGCGCTGGAGCGCGAGGGCACTGAGAAGCTGAGCCAGGACATCATGAAGTACCTCGACGAGCGTACCTTGCGCATCGAGGAGGAGCCGGCCTTCGGTGAAGCCCTGGCGGCGCTGGATCAGCGCATCGAGGACGAGGCTCGCGCCCGTCTGCAGGCGCTGGACGATGCCCGTGCCCTGCGCCGCGCCGGCCTGAAGAATGCCGACGATGTGGATGACGATGATTTCGAGGATGACGAAGACGACGGCGATGGGCCGGAAATCTTCTACGTGCCTTGATCGGAGCGGCGCCCGCCGGTCCGGATGAAACGTGTGAAGCCTGACTTCTAAGGTTGAGGGTATGCGTGAGAAGGTCACTGGCGCCAAGCGCTGGGTAGTCAAGATTGGCAGTGCGTTGCTGACCGCTGATGGTCGCGGTCTGGATCGCGACGCCATGGCGGTATGGGTCGAGCAGATGGTCGCGCTGCATTGCGCGGGCGTCGAGCTGGTGCTGGTGTCCTCGGGCGCCGTCGCAGCGGGCATGAGTCGCCTGGGTTGGGTTTCCCGACCTAGTGACATGCATGAGCTGCAGGCTGCCGCTGCCGTGGGGCAGATGGGGCTGGTGCAGGCCTGGGAGTCCAGCTTTGCTGTGCATGGCCTGCAGACCGCACAAGTGTTGCTGACCCACGATGACCTGTCCGACCGCAAGCGCTACCTGAACGGGCGCAATACCCTGCGCACGCTGGTCGATCTCGGCGTGATCCCGGTGATCAACGAGAACGACACCGTGGTCACCGATGAGATTCGCTTCGGCGACAACGACACGCTGGCGGCGCTGGTGGCCAATCTGGTCGAGGCTGATCTGCTGGTGATCCTCACCGATCGTGACGGTATGTTCGATGCCGACCCGCGCAATAATCCCGACGCGCAGCTGATTTTCGAAGCCCGTGCCGATGATTCGGCGCTGGATGCGGTCGCTGGCGGTACTGGTGGTGCGCTGGGTCGTGGTGGCATGCAGACCAAGCTGCGTGCGGCACGTCTGGCGGCGCGTTCCGGTGCGCATACCGTCATCGTTGGCGGTCGTATCGAGCGTGTGCTGGATCGTCTGCGTGTTGGTGAGCGTCTCGGCACGCTGCTGACCCCCGAGCAGAGCCGCAAGGCGGCGCGCAAGCAGTGGCTGGCCGGCCACCTGCAAATGCGCGGCACGCTGGTGCTAGATGATGGTGCGGTGAAGGCTGTCGCTCAGGATCACAAGAGTTTGCTGCCGGTCGGTGTGAAGGCCGTGCAGGGCAGTTTCCGTCGCGGTGAGATGGTCGTCTGTGTGGATCAGCAGGGGCGCGAAATCGCTCGCGGACTGGCGAACTACAGCGCACTCGAGGCGCAGAAGATCATTGGCCAGCCGACCGATGCCATCGAGGGCCTGCTGGGCTATGTTGATGGGCCGGAACTGGTGCACCGCGACAACCTGGTTCTCGTCTGAGGAGTGTGCGCATGCGCAAGGGATTGATCGCTGCACTGCTGTTGTTGCCGGCGCTGGCGCGGGCCGATGTGGTTGGCGAAGTATCCACTGTGTTCAAGTGGGTCGGGCCGAACGACAAGATTGTCGTCGAGGCCTTCGACGATCCGAAGGTGGAGGGTGTCAGTTGCTACCTGTCCCGGGCCAAGACCGGGGGTGTGAAGGGTGGGCTGGGGCTGGCGGAGGATCGCGCCGAGGCGTCGATCTCTTGTCGTCAGGTCGGGCCGATCCGCTTTGCCGGCGAACTTAAGGATGGTGAGGTGGTGTTCCAGCAGCGCACCTCGCTGGTGTTCAAGACCATGCAGGTGGTGCGTTTTTTCGACAAGAAGCGCAATGCACTGGTCTATCTGGTCTACAGCGACCGGGTGATCGAGGGCAGTCCGCAGAACGCGGTGACGGCGATTCCGATCATGCCGTGGCCTGAGAAGTAAGAAGGAAAAGGGCGGATTGACCGCCCTTTCTTTTTGCCTGCAGAAAGCCGCTCCTGTGGATAAGTGTCAGGCAGGCAAATCGCAGGCAATAAAAAACCGGCCCTGAGGCCGGTTTTTCAAGAACGGAACGCTTACGCGGTGGCCAGGGCCTTCACATGGGCGTTCAGACGGCTCTTGTGGCGAGCGGCCTTGTTCTTGTGGATGATGCCTTTGTCGGCCATGCGGTCGATGACCGGTACGGCAGCAACCAGAGCGGCCTGGGCCTTCGGCAGGTCCTTGGCGTCGACTGCTTTGACTACGTTCTTGATGTAGGTACGAACCATGGAACGCAGGCTGGCGTTGTGGCTGCGACGCTTCTCAGCCTGTTTGGCGCGTTTTTTGGCGGAAGGTGTGTTGGCCACCGTCGAGCTCCTCGAAAAAAACTTGGGATGTTGCGAATAAATTAAGGCCGCGAATAATGCCGTTGCATCAAGGCCTTGTCAAGGGTATGAGCTGCCTCCGACGAGCGGTGCGACAGGCGCACGCTCTCCGGCGGATGGGGTGATTTATTCGCCCCGCAGCCCTACACTGCTGCGCTTCGCCTGGCAGTCGAGCAATCGCTCTAGGCCAGTGCCGTGCCCGGCAGGGGCGGCCATTCTACCAGTTCTGGACGCTATGAACCTACTCAAGTCGCTGGCCGCGGTCAGCTCGATGACCATGATCTCGCGGGTGCTCGGCTTCGTGCGCGACACCATAGTCGCCCGCATGTTTGGCGCCGGCATGGCCACCGACGCTTTCTTCGTCGCCTTCAAGCTGCCCAACCTGCTGCGCCGGATCTTCGCCGAGGGCGCGTTCTCCCAGGCGTTCGTGCCGATCCTGGCGGAGTACAAAACCCAGCAGGGCGAGGAGGCGACGCGCACCTTCATTGCCTATGTGTCCGGCTTGCTGACCCTGATCCTGGCGGTCGTCACGGCGTTGGGCATCCTTGCCGCGCCCTGGGTGATCTGGGTGACGGCGCCCGGTTTCGTCGACTCGCCGGAGAAGTTCGAGCTCACCAGTTCCCTGCTGCGGGTGACCTTTCCTTATATCCTGCTGATTTCGCTGGCGTCCCTGGCAGGGGCGATCCTCAATACCTGGAACCGCTTCTCGGTGCCGGCCTTCGTGCCGACCCTGCTGAACGTCAGCATGATCCTGTTCGCGCTGTTCCTGACGCCTTACTTCGACCCGCCGATCATGGCGCTGGGCTGGGCGGTGCTGGCCGGTGGTCTTGCGCAACTGCTCTACCAACTGCCGCACCTGAAGAAGATCGGCATGCTGGTGCTGCCGCGCCTCAATCTGCGCGATTCCGGCGTGTGGCGCGTGATGAAGCAGATGGGGCCGGCGATCCTTGGCGTCTCGGTCAGTCAGATTTCGCTGATCATCAACACCATCTTCGCCTCCTTCCTGGTGGCGGGTTCGGTGTCGTGGATGTATTACGCCGACCGACTGATGGAGTTGCCGTCTGGCGTTCTCGGCGTGGCGTTGGGCACCATCCTGCTGCCGTCGCTGGCCAAGACCTACGCCAGCGATGACCGCCACGAGTATTCGCGCCTGATGGATTGGGGGCTGCGCCTGTGCTTCCTGCTGGTGCTGCCGTGCTCCCTGGCCCTGGCGGTGATCGCCGAGCCACTGACCGTCGCGCTGTTCCAGTACGGCAAATTCAGTGCCCATGACGCCCTGATGACCCAGCGCGCGCTGATCGCCTACGCGGTCGGCCTGCTCGGCATCATTCTGGTGAAGGTGCTGGCTCCGGGCTTCTACGCGCGGCAGAACATCAAGACGCCGGTGAAGATCGCGCTGTTTACTCTGGTCTCCACCCAGCTGATGAACCTGGTGTTCATCGGCTCGCTCAAGCATGCGGGTCTGGCACTGGCGATCAGCCTCGCGGCCTGCCTGAACGCCGGCCTGCTGTTCTGGCAACTGCGCAAACAGCAACTGTTCGAGCCGCAGGCCGGCTGGGGCAAGTTCATCGCCAAATTAGTCGTAGCTGTACTGGTGATGTGCGCCGTGCTGATCGGCATGATGCACTTCATGCCAGCCTGGGATCAGGGCGGCATGCCGATTCGCCTGGTGCGCCTGGGCGTGCTGGTGGTGGCCGGTGTGGTCGCCTATTTCGGTATGCTGGCGCTCCTGGGCTTCCGCCTGCGGGACTTCTCCCGCCGGGCGGTGCTGTAGCCTTCGCCGGGTAAAGCATTGCATCCGTTTGCGGCGACGGCATTTTGCCTGTCGCGCCGCGGCGGGTGCGGGTATAATCGACCACTTTCTGAGCAATACGCGCGCTATGCAGCTGCTTCGAGGCCTTCACAACCTGCGGCCCCTGTCCGGGGGCTGTGTCGCCACCATCGGTAACTTCGACGGCGTCCATCTTGGTCACCAGGCGATCCTGGGGCGTCTGCGCGAGCGTTCGCTGGAGCTGGGCGTACCCAGCTGCGTGGTGATCTTCGAGCCGCAGCCGCGCGAATATTTCGCGCCCGATGCCGCGCCGGTGCGCCTGAGCCGCCTGCGCGAGAAGCTCGAATTGCTGCGTCAGTACGGCGTCGATTTCGTGCTCTGCCTGGCCTTCAACCGCCGCCTGCGCGAGCTGTCGGCCGCCGAGTTCGTCCGCCAGGTTCTGGTGGAAGGCCTGCGGGTCCTCCATCTGGAAGTGGGCGATGATTTCCGCTTCGGCTGTGACCGCTCCGGCGACTTCGCCTTCCTGGTCAATGCCAGTGCGGAGCAGGGCTTTACCGTCGAAGCCGCGACCACGGTGGAAGTCGACGGCATGCGCGTCAGTAGCTCGCGTATCCGCAAAGACCTGGCCGACGGTGACCTGCACATGGTCGAACGCCTGCTGGGTCGCCCGTATCGCCTGAGCGGCCGCGTGCTGCACGGGCAGAAGCTGGGGCGCACCCTGGGTTCGCCCACTGCGAACATCCAGCTCAAGCGCCGCAAGGCGCCGCTCAATGGCGTCTACCTGGTCAGCACTCTCGTGGCTGGCCAGCGTCGCAACGGGGTTGCCAACATCGGCACCCGGCCGTCCGTGAATGGCGACGGTCGGCCCCATCTGGAAGTGCATCTGCTGGATTTCGCCGGCGATCTGTACGGCCAGCACCTGGATATCACGTTCCACCAGAAGCTGCGCAATGAGCAGCGTTTTGCCTCGCTTGAGGCACTCAAGGCGGCCATCCTCGCCGACATCGCCGCCGCCCGGGCCTACTGGCTGGGCCAACCGCTTGATTGAAGATCCTGAACAGGCCCTGAGATGACCGATTACAAAGCCACTCTGAACCTTCCCGAAACCGACTTCCCGATGAAAGCCGGCCTGCCGCAGCGCGAGCCGCAAACCCTGAAGCTCTGGAACGACATTGGCCTGTACCAGAAGCTGCGGAAGATTGGCGAAGGTCGCCCGAAATTCATCCTGCACGATGGCCCGCCCTACGCCAACGGCAGCATCCATATCGGTCACGCGGTCAACAAGATCCTCAAGGACATCATCGTCCGCTCCAAGACCCTGGCCGGCTACGACGCCCCTTATGTGCCGGGCTGGGACTGCCACGGCCTGCCGATCGAGCACAAGGTCGAGACCACCCACGGCAAGAACCTGCCGGCGGACAAGACCCGCGAGCTGTGCCGCGAATATGCTGCCGAGCAGATCGAAGGGCAGAAGGCCGACTTCATCCGCCTGGGTGTGCTGGGTGACTGGGACAATCCCTACAAGACCATGAACTTCTCCAACGAGGCCGGCGAAATCCGCGCGCTCGCCGAGATGGTCAAGCAGGGCTTCGTGTTCAAGGGCCTGAAGCCGGTGAACTGGTGCTTCGACTGCGGCTCCGCCCTGGCTGAAGCCGAGGTTGAATACGCCGACAAGAAGTCCGACGCCATCGACGTCGCCTTCCCGGTGGAAGACGAAGGCAAACTGGCCGCCGCTTTTGGTCTGGCCAGCCTGTCCAAGCCGGCCGCCATCGTCATCTGGACCACCACCCCCTGGACCATCCCGGCCAACCAGGCGCTGAACGTCCACCCCGAATTCACCTACGCGCTGGTCGATACCGGCGAGCGCCTGCTGGTGCTGGCCGAAGAGCTGGTCGAATCCTGCCTGCAGCGTTATGGCCTGGAAGGCAAGGTCATCGCCACCGCACAAGGCGAAGCGCTGGACCTGATCCGCTTCCGTCATCCGTTCTACGAGCGCCTCTCGCCGGTCTACCTGGCCGAGTACGTCGAACTGGGCGCCGGTACCGGCGTGGTTCACTCCGCGCCGGCCTACGGTGAGGACGACTTCCGTACCTGCAAGCAGTACGGCATGGTCAACGACGACATCCTCAGCCCGGTGCAGAGCAACGGCGTGTACGTCGCCGACCTGCCGTTCTTCGGCGGCCAGTTCATCTGGAAGGCCAACCCGAATATCGTCGCCAAGCTCGACGAAGTTGGCGCGCTGCTCAAGCACGCGGCCATCAACCACAGCTACATGCACTGCTGGCGCCACAAGACCCCGCTGATCTACCGCGCCACCGCACAGTGGTTCGTTGGCATGGACAAGCAGCCGCAGACCGGCGCCACCCTGCGCGAGCGCGCGCTGGAAGCTATCACCGAGACCGAGTTCGTGCCCAACTGGGGTCAGGCGCGCCTGCACGGCATGATCGCCGGCCGTCCGGACTGGTGCATCTCGCGTCAGCGCAACTGGGGCGTACCGATCCCGTTCTTCCTGCACAAGGCCACCGGCGAGCTGCACCCACGCACCGTCGAGCTGATGGAAGAAGTTGCCCTGCGCGTCGAGAAAGAAGGCATCGAAGCCTGGTTCAAGCTCGACGCCGCCGAACTGCTGGGCGACGAAGCCGCGCAGTACGACAAGATCAACGACACCCTGGACGTCTGGTTCGACTCCGGCACCACCCACTGGCACGTGCTGCGCGGCTCCCACGCCGAGCTGGGCCACGCCAGCGGCCCGGCCGCCGACCTCTACCTGGAAGGCTCCGACCAGCACCGCGGCTGGTTCCATTCCTCGCTGCTGACCGGCTGCGCCATCGACGGCCACGCGCCGTACCGCCAGTTGCTGACCCACGGCTTCACCGTGGACGAGTCCGGCCGCAAGATGTCCAAGTCTCTGGGCAACACCGTGGTGCCGCAGACCGTGATCGACAGCATGGGCGCCGACATCCTGCGCCTGTGGGTCGCGTCTACCGATTATTCCGGCGAGATCGCCGTTTCGCAGACCATCCTGCAGCGCAGCGCCGACGCCTACCGTCGTATCCGCAATACCACGCGCTTCCTGCTGTCCAACCTGTCCGGCTTCGACCCGGCCAAGGACCTGCTGCCCAATGACCAGCTGCTGGCCCTGGACCGCTGGGCCATCGACCGCGCGCTGCAGCTGCAACGCGAGCTGGAAGAGGCCTACCGCGACTACCGCTTCTGGAACGTCTACTCCAAGGTGCACAACTTCTGCGTGCAGGAGCTGGGCGGCTTCTACCTGGACATCATCAAGGACCGCCAGTACACCACCCAGGCGAACAGCGTTGCCCGCCGTTCCTGCCAGACCGCGCTGTTCCACATCGCCGAGGCCCTGGTGCGCTGGATCGCGCCGATCATGGCCTTCACCGCCGAGGAAATCTGGAGCTTCATGCCGGGCGAGCGCGCCGAGTCGGTGATGCTGACCACCTGGTACGACGGCCTTTCGGAACTGCCGGCCGACGCCGAACTGGATCGCGCCTACTGGGACGAGGTCATGGCTGCCAAGGCCGCCGTGAACAAGGAACTGGAGAACCTGCGCAGCGCCAAGACCATTGGTGGCAACCTGCAGGCCGAGATCACCCTCTACGCTGAAGACTCCCTGGCCAAGCGCCTGGAGAAACTGGGCAACGAGCTGCGCTTCGTGCTGATCACTTCCGCTGCCACCGTCGCGCCGCTGTCCGCAGCGCCCGCCGATGCGGTAGCGAGTGAACTGCCGGGCCTGAAACTGCAGGTCGTTAAGTCGTCCCACGCCAAGTGCGGCCGTTGCTGGCACTTCCGCGCGGACGTCGGCAGCAATGCCGCGCACCCGGAACTGTGCGGCCGCTGCGTCGAGAACATCGAAGGTGCCGGCGAGGTTCGTCACTATGCCTAACGCCGATCGCTTCGGTCGCCTGCCCTGGCTGTGGATTACCGTGCTGGTGTTCGTCCTGGACCAGATCACCAAGGCCTTCTTCCAGGCTGAACTGACCATGTACCAGCAGATTGTGGTCATCCCGGACCTGTTCAGCTGGACCCTGGCCTACAACACCGGCGCCGCGTTCAGCTTCCTGGCCGATAGCTCCGGCTGGCAGCGTTGGCTGTTTGCCCTGATCGCCATCGTGGTCAGCGTCGTGCTGGTGGTCTGGCTCAAACGCCTCAAGCGCGGCGAGACCTGGCTGGCCATCGCCCTGGCCCTTGTGCTGGGCGGCGCGCTCGGCAACCTGTACGACCGCATGGTCCTGGGCCACGTGGTGGACTTTATCCTCGTCCACTGGCAGGACCGCTGGCGCTTCCCTGCCTTCAACCTGGCCGACAGCGCCATCACCGTCGGCGCCATCATGCTGGCGCTGGATATGTTCAAATCGAAAAATTCCGGAGAGACCGCCAATGGTTGATGTCCGTATTGGTGGTGATTCCCAGGTCACCCTGCATTTCGCCCTGAAGCTCGAAGACGGCAACGTCGTCGACAGCACCTTCGACAAGCAGCCGGCTACCTTCAAGGTCGGTGACGGCAACCTGCTGCCGGGCTTCGAGCAGGCGCTGTTCGGCCTCAAGGCCGGCGACAAGCGTACCCTGACCATCGAACCGGAAGCGGGCTTCGGCCAGCCAAACCCGGCCAATGTGCAGGTGATGCCGCGCGACCAGTTCCAGGACATGGAGCTGGCCGAGGGCCTGCTGGTGATCTTCAACGATGCCGCCAAGACCGAGCTGCCGGGCATCGTCAAGGAATTCGACGATCAGCATGTCACCATCGACTTCAACCATCCGCTGGCCGGCAAAACACTGGCCTTCGAAGTCGATATCATCGATGTACAGCCAGCCTGAATGAGCGGGCGGCCCGCATTCAGCGGGCCGTTTCGCGCCAGGCGAAGTATTCCTACCGGCCCCTCGTGGGCCGGCTTGCGTAGCACCCGAGGCCACCATGCAAATCAAACTCGCCAATCCCCGCGGCTTCTGTGCCGGCGTCGACCGGGCGATCGAGATCGTCAACCGCGCCCTCGACGTCTTCGGCCCGCCGATCTACGTGCGCCATGAAGTGGTGCACAACAAGTTCGTGGTGGAGAACCTGCGCAACCGTGGCGCCGTGTTCGTCGAAGAGCTCGACCAGGTGCCGGACGACACCATCGTCATCTTCAGTGCCCACGGCGTTTCCCAGGCCGTGCGCAAGGAAGCCGAGAACCGCGGCCTGAAAGTCTTCGACGCCACCTGCCCGCTGGTGACCAAGGTGCATATGGAAGTCGTGCGCTACAGCCGCGACGGCCACGAGTGCATCCTGATCGGCCACGAAGGCCACCCGGAAGTCGAAGGCACCATGGGCCAGTATGACGACTCCAATGGCGGCGCCATCTACCTGGTAGAAGACGAGGCGGATGTTGCCGCGCTGCAAGTGCGCAATCCGGAGGCACTGCATTTCGTTACCCAGACCACCCTGTCGATGGACGACACCTCCAAGGTGATCGACGCCCTGCGCGCGAAATTCCCGCACATCCAGGGCCCGCGCAAGAACGACATCTGCTACGCCACCCAGAACCGCCAGGATGCCGTCAAGGAACTGGCCGATCAGTGCGACCTAGTGCTCGTGGTTGGCAGCCCGAACAGCTCCAACTCCAACCGCCTGCGCGAACTGGCGGAGCGCATGGGCACGCCTGGTTACCTGATCGACGGCGCCGAGGACATGCAGAAGGAGTGGTTCGATGGCGTGCAGCGCATCGGTATCACCGCCGGCGCTTCGGCCCCGGAAGTGCTGGTGCGCGGCGTGATCCAGCAATTGCGCGATTGGGGGGCAGAAGCCGAGGTGGAGTTGGATGGGCGGGAGGAGAACATTACCTTCTCGATGCCCAAGGAGTTGCGGGTCAAGGCGCTTTAGGCCGTTTCCCGCGCCTAATAAAAAACCCGCGAAAGCGGGTTTTTTATTAGGCGCGGGTCAGATGCCGCTGCAGCTGCCCCAGGCGTTCGTCAATGCGCCAGAGCCCGACTTGGCTCCGGAGGAGTTGAGGATTAGCGAGCCCTTGCCCGCCAGCACGCCCGTTGCGGTAACGCTGGCGGTAAGGGTGTAGCCGGTGTCGGTCAAATTGCTCAGGGCGATGGTGAAGTTCTTCTTGCTGCCATCTACCGGAGCCGATTGGTAGACCCCCAGGTCCGTCGCGCCGGCCGACGAGTAGGTATTGTGCTGGGCACGGTAGCGCTCCATCACGTTGGCCGCGCCCAGTAGCACTCCTTTGCCGTCTTCACAGGCGCCGCGCCTCACGTAGCTTTGGTAGCTGGGGAAAGCGATCGCCGAGAGTACGCCGATGACGATGACCACGATCATCAGCTCGATCAGTGTGAAACCTTGTTCCTTGTGCATGCTTGCAACCTGGTCTGTTGGGCTCATGGGGTCTGGTCGATCCAGAATGAGCGGGGGTCGTTGTCCAGCAGGACTCGCTTGAACTGGCCAGTGCTGCCGTTTTGGCCGGTCACCGAATAACCGGTGCCTGCGGCGTTCACGTAGCAGCTGGAGCCCTGGCAGAAGACTACCGGGTCGGGCGCAAGGCCACCGTTGGCCAGGCTGTTCTTGAAGCGATCGGATGGGTCGCTGCTGTCCACCATGGTCGGTGTTGCATCGAGGATGTTCACCTCATAAGAGCGGTTCAACCCAACGGCAGCCTGGCAGGAGTTGGAGACTGCCGTGGGCTGGTAGGTGTTGAAGAACAACTTGCCATTGAGGGTCACTGCGCGAGTCAGGACTTTTTCCCCGTCCTGACTGTTCATCTTGATGTACCAGCCCTTGGCTGCCTTCAACGTGGCCAGCTGAGCGGCTTTCTCGTCTTCGGTGCCATTCTGCACAAGGTTCGCAGTGGCGTCGTACAGGTCGCTCTCGGTGATAGTGCCTTCGTTGCCACTGGCCGGCTTGGTTATGTTCTGGGTGCGGAACGAGTAGAAACGGTCCTGGGCGCTCTTGTCCAGCGGGTGGCCTCGATAGCCGGAGCCCACGTTCACCGCGAGCGCCAGGGTGCCGCTGTCGTTGAGCAGGGCGACGTCCACTTCGTTGTAGAAGCGGCGCAGCTTGGCCTTGCGATCGGCGGTCGTTTCACTGGTGGTGTCGGCCGGGACGATGTTGGCGAAGACGCCGTCGCCGCTGTTCCCGCCCGGAGTGACCAGGTTGGCGCCGCTGCTGCCGTTATTGATGTAGAAACGCCAGACCTGACCGCCGAGGTCGCCGATGAAGATCTGGTCGGCCAACTGCTGGCTGTCCGAGATCAGTGCGCCCTGGGTGTTCTTCTGCAGATCGAGGACCCGCACGCGCCCCGGCATGCTGTAGTTCATCTTGTTCAGGACCTTGGTGGCCGAACTGTCATTGCTGGCCGACCAGATCAGCGCGCCGGTCTTGGCATTGACGATGTACAGTGCATTGCCCTGATCGTCGGTAGTGCGGACGCTGGCGTTGTCCTGGTCGACGTCATAACCGCCAGCGAAGATCAGCACATCCGTGGGCGGATTGCTGTCGCTGGCCGTGCCCACCTGGATCTGCGTCTTCACCGGGGCCGACCAGGTCTGGCCGAGCTTGCTGAAGCCGCTGGTGGTGCCGCCGAGGATCTGCCACATCAGGCGCGGTGCGCTCCGGTCGGTGATATCCAGAGCGTAGATGTCGCGGCCACCGCGCCCCATGGTCACGTAGGCATAGACGAATTCGCCGTCGTTCAGACCGCTGATGGTTTCGCCGGTTAGCAGGTTCTTGCCGCCGTAGATCACGCCGTTGTTGTTGGCGTCGTTGACCCACAGGGTGACGGTGTTGTCGAGGCCATAGGGGCGGGGCTTCTGGCTGGTGGAGCGGGCGTTGTTGTACAGCGCCTTGATGTTGCCCAGCAGAGCCTTGGGCATGAAGGCCATCTGCTCGACGCCGGTCTTCGAATTGATGACGTGCAGGTAACCTTCGTTGGAGGAAACCACCACGCTCTGGTCTGCATCGCTGCAGCTTCCATCGCTGGCCACAGAGGTATTGCAACCCCAGGTCGCGAGGCGGGGAGAGGAGTGCAGGGGATCGCCCATGGCTTTGCGAACGGTACTGTCCGCCGGGTTGGTGCCGCGGATGTAGTTGATGAGGTTGGTACGTTCGGTGGCATCGGCCGCACCGAGCATGTCCGCGGTCAAAGTGGTGTTCGCGGTGCTGAGCAGGCTGTTGTTGCCGGTACTCAGGGTGACCGCGGACGTCAGTGTGGAGCCGGTATAGGTGTACAGCTTGCGGCTGCTCGGGTCGGTCAGCAGCGCAGCAGCACCGCCGGCAGCGGTGTTGTTGCCGTCGGCCGGGTTGCTCCAGTAGCTGCGTGCCGTGTTACGGAAGAAGCCAGTGTTGGCATCGATCGCCGGAGTGCCGTCGGCGTCGACGATCTGTGCGACGGAGGTATCGCCTTCGGGAGTGGCGAAGCGGTAGCGCTTGACGTTGCCCGCCCAGCGGTCGTTTTCCGAGGGTTTGAACAGCGAGTAGTACAGCTCGTCCTTGTTGTCCGCACGGTTGAAGGAGTTCACCGGGGCGCTGACGCTGACGAAGGTGGTGTCGGTGGCCAATACCTGCTGGATGATGGCATTGAATGCCGCCGACAGCTGGGCCGCGTCGGTGGCCGTATAGAACGACCCCTTGCCGTTGCTGGCTACGTCGCGCAGGAAATTCTTGATGTTGGTACTGGCCGTGCCTCCGCTGGCATCCAGGGCGAAACCGACGGTGTGGGTGATGAAATAGTTATCACCGTCGAATGCGGACTGGTCATTGGCGGACAGCCAGCCGGCCAGGGACCGGGCGCAGCGTTCGCCATCGTCGCTGGCATCGCCGGTGCAGCTCTTGCCGATCAGGCTGCCAATCGCGTTCTTGGCGTCGTTGGTGTTGTTGTTGGCCTGGCCGTCGGTGAGTATCACTATGTGGGTGGCCTGGCAGGCGCTGGTCATCGGCGAGCTATAGCCGCTGCGGTCGCCCCGCAGATACTGTGTAGCCTCAAGGTAGGTCGGCACGATCGGCGTACCGTCCTTGGCCGTCATGTTCTGCACCAGGGCATCGAGGTGATTACGTACTGTGTTGGTGCTGACCCCGAGTCCACCGTTGGCCACCTTGATGCGCAGCTTGATCGACTGCGATGGGTTGGTCTCATAGGCACGCACGCTCAGGTTGGTATCCGAGCCCTGGTTGAGCAACAGAGTGACGGCATTGCCCGGTTGCCAGCCGCTGCGGTTTACCACTGCTTGCAGTGAGGTCTTGATCGCTGCGTCGCGGCAAATGTACGGAGTATTGGCAGTCCAGCCGCCGCCGGCATTGTTGATGGTGCAGGTGGCGGTGCTGGTGCGATTGCGGTTGCTCAGGTTGCTGGTGTCGGAGGTGAACGCCGCCGAGTTGTCCGCCGCCTCGAAGCTGATGGTGGTCGAGGCGTTGGGCGAGTTGGAGGAGGAGGCCGGGGTCATGATCACCTGGGCATCCAGGATGTTGGCATTGCGATTGAGCGCCAGGCCCTCGTAGCGCGCGCCGACGTAGGCGCGGTTCAGCGTGAGGCTGTTACCGGCCAGGTTCATGCTGCCAGTACGGCTTTCGTAGGCGTCGTTCTTCTGGTCGGTGACACGGGCTTCGAGAATCGGGTTGAGGCAACCGCTGGTACCACCGGTATAGGAGATGGTCAGGCGCGGCTGCAGGCCGGCGCCGCCATCATAGCTGTAGGCGGTGCGCGAACCCGTTCCAGTGCTCGGAGTGAGGAAGAAGGCCATCGCGTTATTGCCGCACCAGCCTGTCTGGTTCACGACCTCCTGCACCTGGCCGGTTACATCGGGACCGTCTACATACACGGGAGGGTTTTCGGTGATCCATTCCGGCGCCTGCCAGTTCGTCAGCGCAGTGGTCTTGGTGCGGTTGGCGAAGTGCTCGCCGGTGCTCAGCACCGGTGCGTCGCTGCTCAGTTGCGCCTTGACCTGGAAGGTCACGGCCTGGCTGCTGGACGAGGCCGGGACGAAGTCCAGGCGCGCCGAGGTGACGTTAGCGCCCTGGGGAATCGAGACGTTCTCGAAGCGCATTGCGCCGACACGGGTCTGTGTCTGGGTGGTCGGCGTGGTGTAGTTGATGATCAGGCGCGGCGCTGAAGCGGTCGGGCAGCCAGAGGCACAGAATGTGTAGTCGCTGTTCTGGCTGGCACGGAAGGCTAGCAGTACGTCGCCGATAGGGTCGGCTACCGGGTTCGTCGTCAAAATGTCGTTGATCAGCGGCAGGACGTTGAACTGAACGCTGGTGCCATTTCGCCAGGTGGTTGCGGTGATCCTGGAGGCAGTGGTGCTGAAGGTTCGGTTGCTGCCAAGTTTCTGATCGTCGTTGAGGTCTGCAGGCGTCTTGCTGCGCTGGGCGCGAATGCTCAGCTGCGGCGGCGTGCCGGTGTTGCTGTTGGTGGGGGTCAACTGCAGAACGGCGCTCTGAATCGTCGCATTCGGAGGCAAGTTGACACCCTTGATCAGCAGCAATGCCGTCATGCCCGCAGTGGAGTTGCGCACGTTCATGCTGGTGACCGCTTTGCAGTTCGTGCGATTGGCGGTCGCTGCGACGTTGCAGGCGTAATCCGCCGCAGCCGGTGCGGTGTTATACGCAGTGCTGCTGAAGAACGCGTTGGAGCCGGTGAGCGGTACATCCTTCAGCCCGGGGGTGTCGATATTGACTCCCACGTAGCCCATCACCAGGCTGGGGTCGTCCAGCACCGGTGCGCTGCTCACGTCGGTGCGTTCGGTACCGTCCCCCACGCTGTCGAGCAGCTCAGGGGCGTTGGCCACCTGGGTAACCGAGCTGGGCATGATGTCGTCGATGTTCTCCACCGGAAACACCATGCGCGTGCCGTCGTATTCGGTACGCGAGTTCAGCACCATCACGCCGGCGTTGATGCCTTTTACGCTCTGGATGATGTCGGAGAAAGCGCCCTTGAGGATGGTCATCCGTGAGGACTGGCCGCCCGAAGGGTTGTCGTTGCTGTCGGTCCGCCAGGCCATGGAGCCGGAGTTATCCAGCACGAAGAGCACGTTGGGACGGATGCCGCTGTCGATGGCCGGGCCGCCGAAGAAGATTTCAGTGTCGTCGGCATAGCTCAGGGTCGCCGACGACATCAGGCCGGTGGCGAGCATGCCGGTCAGCAGGGCGCGGATTTTCGGGATTCTGTTCATGGGCGCTCCTGTTACTTGACCCGACGTTGTTCGTAACCTTGCATGTGACGCGCGCGTGCATACCCATTGTCCGTAGCGGGGGTGCAGGTATTGGCGTCACTGCCACAGGCGACAGCAAGGCTGGTGATGGGGTAGGTGCGGAACTCGGGGTTTTCGGTGCCGATGGAGCTGCCCGCACCTGGAGGCAGGATGATCGGGTCGGACGAGGACACGGCGTATTTGGCTACAACGTTGTTGTCCGCATCTTTCAGCGTTGCGGGGGCCGTGCGCGTATCCAGCGTGATGCCGGTCTTCACGTATTTGTCGATCCATGCCGCCAGACCGCTCTCCGACGCCTGGAAGGCGACGTTCTGGTTCTGGCTGTTGATCGCCATGCGCTGTTGTATGGAGGACATGTTGGCGGCGCTGATGGCGATCACCGTCAACAGCAGCAGAAGCATCAGGCTGACCAGCAGGGCCATGCCTCGTTGCGGTTCGCGGGAAGTCATTGCGAGCGGTTCCTGATCTGGACGGTGGTGCTGAAATCACGGGTGATGTTCTGCTGGGTATCGGTCGCACGAACCGACACCTGGAGCGAGGTCGCTCGGGCGAGATCGTCCGGGGTCGGGCTTGCCTGCCAGATGATCGTAGTGCCGGCCTTGTTCGGAATGCCGTAGCGAATGGCGCTGATGGTCACGTCGCTGGTGAGCTGTGCGGCAGTGCCGCCGTTGCTGGTGACGCAGATGCCACCCTGGCTGCCGGAGCAGTTGGCATAGGTGACGTCGTGCAGATACAACTGAGAGTTGTCGCAGTCCCTCTGCGGGAAGCTGGTGGCCGTGCTGTCGCGTGAGGCGTAGCGCAGGGTCACGCCCAGTGGGTTTGATTGAGCGAGCACCACATCGTCCGGGAAAGTAATGTTGCCGACCTTGATCAGTGTGAGCGGGTTGACGCAGCCCTCGAACCCGGCGCGCCAGGTATCCTGGCGGATCAGTTCCAGTACAGTGCGGCCGCTCTCTTGAACTCGAGCGAGGGCGGAGTTGGTGCGGTCGGTCGCTGCCGAGTTCGAGTACAGCTGGGTCACGCCCAGTACCAGTAGGCTGGCGAGGACGATTGCCACCATCAGTTCGACAAGCGAAAAGCCCCGCTGGCGAAGCGCTGCGGGCTGTCGATACGCATACGTCATAGGTCGGTTCTCAGCTTGTAGTTCAGCGTATCGGGCGTGTTGTTGGTGTTGTGGGTCAGTGAGGTTTCCTGCCAGCTCAGATTGATTTCGTAGCTGCGCCCGGAGATCTGTTTGACCGTGGCGGTTGCTCCGGGAATGCTGCTTTGCAGGTCGGCCCACCATTGCGCCATGTCCCAGGCGGCCATCTGCGCAGGCGTACAGCCGTTTTGCTGGCAGTCCCTGGCGGCGTCGCTCGGGCTGCCGCTGGCCAGTGCGTAAGGGGAGCTGTCTGCCTCGGCTTTGGAGCGATTGGCGCGCATGCGCTCGACGATGTCGTAAGCCAGTACGGTGGCCTGAGCGCGGGCGTAAGCGCTCTGGTTGTTCTGCAGGCTGGTCACCATCAGGCTGGCCATTCCGAGCAGGCCGATGGCGAGAATCATCATCGCGATCATCACTTCGAGCAGGGTGAAACCGGAGGATTGGCGTTTCATGGGCATTGCCCCGCTACGATGGCGGCATGGCCGAGCAGGTTGACGTTGATCTGCCGCGCAACGTTTCCGCTGCTGTTGCAGATGCCGAAGGATGTAGCGGAGCTGATGGTGCCGTTGGCATTGAAGGTCAGGCTGCTGACGCTGTTCGATCCACTGCTGGCGCTGATCGCGGTGCCGTTGCTGATATCCGGCACTACCCGTACCGGCGTGCTGCTGCCGTTACGCAGGGCGATCATGCCGTTGTTCCAGGTAGCACCCTGAGTACAGGTGCTCTGGTCGGTGCTGGGGCAGACAGTCACCGTTCTGCCCATGGTCATCGCTTCGCTGCGGGCGAGTTGCAGCAGACCGAGCAGGTTGTTGGACGTGGTCGTCACCCGGTTGCTCGCGAGCGTGTGCTGGAAGCTCGGGAAGGCAATTGAGGCGAGGATCGCGATGATCGCGATCACGGTGACCAGTTCCACCAGCGTAAGCCCGGCTTGCTCCTTGGGGCGCGACATAGGCGCATTCCTCACATTTTCGATAGCAGCAATGCTGCCTAGTCGCGTGGGAAATGTCTGTTTTCTGTGGATGACCGTTCGTATTAGGGGGACGTTCGGTCATGCGGTCCCGGGTTCTGTGAACCCCGTCGCTCAGGGGCTGAGAACTCGGTCAGCGAGGGCAGAAGTCTTCGGTGCTCCCAGGCTCGGTGCGAATGCGCCCGGCCTTGTTGAAGACGACCCGATAGCTCGTTCGGCCCTCGCCGCAGAGGGTCAGCGTGCCGGAGTGAAAGGCGCCGTTGGGCTGGATCGCATTACCGCGTGGGGTGAAGTGTATGTAGCGGCGTGAAGTGCTGTCGGTGCGGATGTCGATGCCGCGCAGTGAGCCGTGAGCGGCAAGGGGCGGTTGCTGGGAGTTGTGCGTACCAAGGTTGCCGGTGTCGACGAAGACCTCCCAGCCGGAGGCCCAGTCGCCGTTGTCTGCGCTGACGCTGATCGATTGTCCGCGGTGCACCGCTGATTCGCGGGCAAAGTCCAGGGCATTGCGGAGTTCCTGGGTGGCGACGCTCACTCGCTGGTCGCGCAGGAGTTCGCTCAAGGACGGGGCGGCGACGGACAGTACGATGGCGAGTATTGCGAGAGCGCACAGCAGTTCGACAAGGGTAAAGCCCCGTTCCCTGGTCATGATTTGCTTCCGGGTCGTTGAGATGCGGGAAGTATCGGCCCCGGATGGCGGCGTGCCTGTCGACGAGTTGGATGAAGGGTGTAGGAGCGGTCCGATGCCGCATCGACTTCCGTCTTGCTCCGCCAACGTTCCAGGCCCGGTATAGTGTGCGGCCGGCGATGGGCCGTTGATTTTCCAGTGATGTGGGGCGTGGTATGCCGGACATGATCGTGGTGGGCGGTGGGGTAGTCGGGATGCTGACTGCCTGGACTCTGGGGCAGGCAGGTGCCGAGGTGGTGCTGCTGGAGAAGGGCGAGACCGGGCGCGAAGCGTCCTGGGCTGGCGGTGGCATCGTCTCGCCGCTTTATCCGTGGCGCTACAGCGCGGCAGTCGCCAACCTGGCCCACTGGTCGCAGGACTTCTACCCGCGGCTGAGTGACCGACTGCTCAGCGATACCGGGCTCGACCCGGAAGTACATGTCACGGGCCTCTACTGGCTGGACCTCGATGACCAGGCCGAAGCTCTGGCTTGGGCCAAGGCCCATGGTCGCCCGCTTGCGGAAGTGGACATCGGCGCCGTGCATGACGCCGTCCCAGTGCTGGGTCAGGGCTTCGAGCGTGCCGTATACATGTCTGGGGTAGCCAACGTGCGCAATCCGCGCCTGGCCAAGTCGCTGCGCGAGGCGCTGCTGCGACTTCCGAACGTCAGCGTGCGTGAGCAGGTCGAGGTGACCGGCTTCCTGCGCGAGGGCGAGCGTGTGAACGGCGTGCGCACTGAGCAGGGCGATTTCATTGCCGATTCAGTGGTGCTGGCGGCCGGTGCCTGGAGCGGCGAGTTGTTGGCGAAGCTGGGCCTGCAGCTGCCGGTGGAGCCGGTGAAGGGGCAGATGATCCTTTACCGCTGCGTCCCGGACTTCCTCTCCAGCATGGTGCTGGCCAAAGGTCGCTACGCGATTCCGCGCCGCGATGGGCACATCCTGGTGGGCAGCACGCTCGAGCATGCCGGTTTCGACAAGACTCCGACGGGTGAGGCCTTGAGCAGCCTGCGCGCCTCTGCTGAGGAGCTGATCCCCGCGCTGGCGGGCAGGGAGCCGGTGAATCACTGGGCCGGGCTGCGTCCGGGCTCGCCGCAGGGCATTCCCTTTATTGGCGAGGTGCCCGGCCATCAGGGCCTGTGGCTGAACACCGGTCACTATCGCAATGGCCTGGTGCTGGCGCCGGCGTCCTGCCAGTTGCTGGCGGACCTGATGCAGAAGCGCTCGCCGATCATCGAGGCGGCGCCGTACGCGCCGGAAGGGCGCCTGGTGGCGACGCCCATCGTCTAGGGGCGGCTGGGCTGGGGATCAGTCGATCCCCAGTTTCTTCAGGCGATAGCGCATGGAACGGAAGGTCAGGCCCAGGCGTTGCGCCGCCGCAGTGCGGTTCCAGCGAGTCTCTTCCAGGGCTTGCATGATCAGCTTGCGTTCGATGTCCTCGAGGTAATCCTCAAGGTTGTCGATCTGCGCCAGGCTGGCTTCGCCAGCGCCGTCCGGGGAGCTGGTCTCGGCCAGACGCAGGTCGTGGGGCTGGATGACGTCGTCTTCGCAAAGCGTGTAGGCGCGCTCGAGCATGTTCTCAAGCTCCCGCACGTTGCCCGGGAAACGGTAGCTCTTGAGCTTCTCCAGGGCATCGGCGCTGACCGAGGCGGCCGTCAATCCGCTGTCGCCGGCGAGGCGCTTGAGTACGCGATCGGTCAGCAGCGGGATGTCTTCACGACGCTCGCGCAGGGGCGGAACCCGCAGTTCGATGACGTTCAGGCGATAGTAGAGGTCCTGGCGGAAGCGCCCGGCGGCCACTTCGGCGGCCAGGTCCTTGTGCGTCGCGCAGAGGATGCGCACGTCTACCGCGACTTCCTGCTGGCCGCCCACGGCGCGCACGGCCTTTTCCTGGATGACGCGCAGCAGCTTGACCTGCATCGGCAGTGGCAGGTCGGCCACCTCGTCGAGGAACAGGGTGCCGCCGTTCGCGGCCTGGAACAGGCCCAGTTTGTCTTCCACGGCGCCGGTGAAGCTGCCTTTCTTGTGGCCGAAGAACTCGCTTTCCATCAGCTCTGACGGAATGGCGCCGCAGTTGACCGGCACGAAGGTCTGGACCTCCCGCGGGCCTTGCTCGTGGATCAACCGGGCTACCAGTTCCTTGCCGCTGCCGGATTCGCCGCTGATATAAACCGGCGCCTGGCTGCGGGCCAGCTTGGCCACCTGGTTACGCAGGGTGCGCATGGGTGGGGAATCACCGAGCAGGCGGCTGTCCACCGGGGCTTCCTCGGCTTCCGGCGAGCGCAGGCGCAGGGCGGAGTTCACCAGCTCACGCAGACGGGCGAGGTCCACAGGCTTGGTCAGGAAGTCGAAGGCGCCGGCCTTGAGCGCCTGCACCGCGGTATCCAGGCTGCCGAAGGCGGTGATCATCGCCACCGGCATCTGCGGATGGCGTTGCTGGATGTATTGCACCAGGTCCAGGCCGGTGCCGTCGGGCAGGCGCATGTCGGTGAGGCAGAAGTCGAACGGCTCGCGCGCTAGGAAATCGCGGGCTTCCTTGACGTTGCGGGCGCTGCGGGTGTCCAGCTTCATGCGGCCGAGGGTGATTTCCAGCAGCTCGCGAATGTCGGGTTCGTCGTCGACGATCAGGGCTTTTTGACGGCTCATGTTCTTTGCGTCTTCTTAGCTTTGTTTGCGCGGGTGGGCGAAGGTGATGCGGAAGCAGCTGCCGCCTTCGTCACGCGTCTTGTAGTCCAGTCGAGCCTGATTGCTTTCGCACAGCTCGCGGGAGATATACAGGCCAAGGCCTGTGCCCTTGCTTTCGGTGGTGAAGAACGGCTCGAACAGTTTCCCCCGCTGTTCGGCGCTGATGCCGGGACCGTCGTCGAGCACTTCCAGCACGGGCAAGTCGGTCTCGCTGTCGCGGTACAGGCGCAGCCAGACCTGGCCGGTGCCGTTCTTCTGGGTGCTGTACCGTAACCCATTCTGCACGAGGTTGGTCAGTACCTGCGTCAACTGATGCGGGTCCATGCGCGTCTGCACGGTGCCCTGGCCGGTCTCCACGTGGATCTGCTGTCCCTCGCGCAGGCCTTCGCGCATCTCGCCAGCGTAGCGGTGCAGCCAGTATTTCAGGTCGAGCAGCTGCGGTTCGGACTGGCGTCGGCGCGACAGCTGCAGAACGTTCTCGATGACCAGGTTCATGCGCCGCGACTGGTCCTGGATAATCTGCGCCAGGCGCCGGTCGGGCTTGTCCATTTCTTCCGATTCCAGCAGCAACTGGGCGGCATGGCTGATCGCGCCCAGCGGATTGCGGATTTCATGGGCGATGCCGGCAGTCAGCCGGCCAAGCGCGGCGAGCTTGAGCTGCTGGGCCTGCTGGGCGATCTGCGAAATGTCCTCGAGGAACATCAGGATGTGCTGTTCGTTGCCCCGACGCAGCGGGATGAAGCTGGGCTGTACGGTCAGGCCGGACTCCATGGGTTGCAGGCTTGGCGGGCGCAGGGCGGGGTTCTGCTGCCATTGCTGCAGGCTGGAGACCAACTGCGGGCTGTACTCGGCCAGTGAGTGGCCGGGCAGGTCGTGGCCGCCCAGCAGCGTAGTGGCGCTCTGGTTGGCCAGCAGCACGCGGTGACGATCGCCCAGTACCAGGATACCGGTGCGCATGCGCTGCAGGATCAGCGCGTTGAGCTCTTCGAGGTTGGCTACCGTGGTGGCACGCTGCTCGGCGATGTTCTCGACGATCTGCTGGCGCCGGGCCAGGGCCTGGATCAGCAGGGCCGAGGCGAAGCTCAGGGCGCCCAGGCCGCCGGCCTGCACGTAGTGGTTGAGGGCGGTGACCTGGCTGAGGCTCAGGTAGAAGGTCAGGTAGATCAGGTTGATGGCGGCGATAGCGGCGATCAGCAGGCCGATGCGCCCGCGCAGCAGGATGTTGGCAATGGCCACGGCGACCACCATCAGGTTGCCGATGCCGCTGGGGATGCCGCCGGCGGTATAGAACAGCGCGCTGAGCAGGAGTATGTCCAGCGCTGCCAGGATGAACAGCGGCAGCAGCTGGCGCGGTGTCGGCATCAGCACGGCGATCAGGATGTTGAGGATCAGGTAGACCCAGCAGCCGACATGGAAAAGCTCGGGGTGGGCCAGCTTGAGCAGTTCATCATCCAGGCTGCTGGAGATCAGCAGTACCAGTACCAGGCCGATGGTCAGGCGATACAGGTGGTACAGGCGCAGGACACGCAGGCCCTGGCCCGTAAGGGAGATCCCTTCAGCGACCACGGTCGGTGCGGTCCTGTTCGAGGTGCGCGCGGCTGCAGTACCACTTGCTCTCATCCTGCAGGGCGTGGCTCTGCGGCACGTGCACGCCGCACTGTGCGCAGCGGACCATCGGCGCGGCGGGGTCGTCGCCCTTGGGCTTCTCGACGGGGCGCGCCGGTCGGGTGGCCTTGCGCCACAGCCACCAACCAAAGGCGAAGAGGGCGATCCAGAACAGCAGACGGGTCATGGCAATCCCTTGTGCATAAAGAGCGGCAGTTTATCCAAGCCTCGCGGCGCCGCACAGTGAGCCCGTGTGCGCTCCGCCGATCAGGGGTAAAAGACCCTTGAATCTTTCCAGGATGAAAAAAGGGAGGCCGAAGCCTCCCTTTTTCGTCGAACCTGACGGTATCAGTCGAAGATACCGAAGGTCATGTAGCTGAACCAGGAACGGTTGCTGCTGCCGGAGTTGCCTTCGGACTCGTGCTGTTCCTCTTCCACGTCGCTCTGGTTCTCGGGCTTGAGCTCCGCGGGGATCTGCTGTTCGGCGTCTTCGTACTGCTTGATCACGTCCTTGGATGCCTGGGTTTCCATGTGCGGCGGGGCATCATTGGTCTCGATCAGGCCCAGGGTGGCCTTGGCCAGCCAGGAGCGGTTGTCGGCTTCGTCTTCACGCGGAACGAACTGGCCATCCTTGAGGCTGGGGTTGTCCGGGTAGTTCGCCTTCAGGGTTTCCAGGCTGGAATCGGCCAGGTCGTTCAGGCCCAGGCGCTGGTACGCCTCGACCATGATCGCCAGGCCATCGCCGACGGCCGGGGTTTCCTGGAAGTTCTCGACCACGTAGCGGCCGCGGTTGGCGGCGGCGACGTAAGCCTGGCGCTTGAGGTAGTAGTGGCCGACGTGTACTTCGTAGGCCGCCAGCAGGTTGCGCAGGTAGATCATGCGCGCCTTGGCGTCCGGGGCGTAGCGGCTGTTCGGGTAGCGGCTGACCAGTTGGGCGAACTCGTTGAACGAGTCGCGAGCGGCGCCCGGGTCACGTTTGGTCATGTCCAGCGGCAGGAAGCGCGCCAGCAGGCCGCGGTCCTGGTCGAAGGAGGCCAGGCCCTTGAGGTAGTAGGCGTAGTCGACGTTCGGATGCTGCGGGTGCAGGCGGATGAAGCGCTCGGCGGACGCGCGGGCAGCCTCGGGCTCCATGTTCTTGTAGTTGGCGTAGATCAGTTCCAACTGGGCCTGCTCGGCATAGCGGCCGAACGGATAGCGGGACTCCAGCGCCTTCAGCTTGGCGACGGCGTTGGTGTAGCTCTTGTTATTGAGGTCTTCCTGGGCCTGCTGGTACAGCTGGCTTTCGCTCAGGTTCTCATCCACCTTCTCGCCCTTGGAGGAGCAGGCGGTAACGAAGGCGAGGGTGGCGATCAGCAGCAGGTGTTTCACTTGCATGGCGGCTTGCGTCCCTGGACGGTCGGCTGTCGCGGCCGCAACCGTCTGTTATGATTGGCGCCCCAGGGATACCCCTGGGACAAAGGCCCCGTATTTAACCACAGCGCACAGCCGAACCAAAAGGCCGCGCGCCCTTCGTGTCCAGTCATGTCCAATATGATCCAACTCGCGGCAGAAGTGCCGTTCGACCTCGGTGGTCAGCGTCTCGACCAGGTCGCCGCCCAGCTCTTCTCCGACCACTCCCGCTCCCGCCTGGCTGGCTGGATCAAGGACGGCCGTCTCAAGGTCGACGGCGCCGTGCTGCGTCCGCGCGACATTGTCCATGCCGGCTCGCGCCTGGAACTGGATGTCGAGCTGGAGGCCCAGGGTGAATGGGTCGCCCAGGACATCGAGCTGGACATCGTTTATGAAGACGATCACATCCTGGTCATCGACAAGCCGACCGGCCTGGTGGTTCACCCCGCCGCGGGCCACCAGGACGGCACTTTGCTCAATGCGCTGCTGCACCACGTGCCGCACCTGGCCAATGTGCCGCGCGCCGGCATCGTGCACCGCCTGGACAAGGACACCACCGGCCTGATGGTGGTAGCCAAGACCCTGGAGGCCCATACCAACCTGGTTGCGCAGTTGCAGGCGCGCTCGGTCAGTCGCATCTACGAAGCCATCGTTACCGGCGTCATCGTCGCCGGGGGCACCGTCGACGCGCCCATCGGTCGTCATGGTGTGCAACGGCAGAAGATGGCGGTGATCGAGACCGGCAAGGTCGCCATCAGCCATTACCGCGTGCTGGAGCGCTTCCGCGCGCACACCCATACCCGGGTGAAGCTGGAAACCGGCCGTACGCACCAGATCCGCGTCCATATGACGCACATCGGCCATCCGCTGGTGGGGGATCCCACCTACGGCGGGCGTTTCCGCATTCCGCCGGGTGCCAGCCCGACCCTCATCGAGTCCCTGCGCGACTTCCCGCGCCAGGCCCTGCACGCGCGTTTCCTGGAGCTGGATCACCCGGCCACCAGCGTGCGGATGAAATGGGAGTCGCCACTGCCGGACGATTTCACCTGGCTGCTGAGCCTGCTGCGTCAGGACAACGAGTCCTTCGTATGACTTCATGGCTGACGCCCGACTGGCCGGCACCGGCAAATGTTCGTGCCTGCGTGACGACCCGCGCCGGCGGTGTCAGCGTCGAGCCTTTCGACAGCTTCAACCTCGGTGACCATGTCGGTGACGTTCCGGCGGCCGTGGCCGAGAATCGCCGTCGCCTGACTGCCGAGCTGGGTTGCCAGCCGGCCTGGCTGAGCCAGGTGCATGGCATCGAGGTGGTCGAGGCTGATCCGTCCGTCGTCGCCACCGCGGATGCCAGCTGGAGCTATACCCCTGACGTCGCCTGCACCATCATGACCGCCGACTGTTTGCCTGCCTTGTTCTGCGACCGAGCCGGCACTCGCGTCGCCGCAGCACATGCCGGTTGGCGTGGGCTGGTCGGTGGCGTACTGGAGGTGACCGTGGATGCCATGGGCGTTGAGCCTTCGCAATTGCTGGTCTGGTTGGGGCCGTCGATCGGTCCGCAGGCCTTCGAAGTCGGTCCGGAGGTTCGCGAAGCCTTCCTGGCCGAGCATACCGAAGCCGAGCGCGCCTTCCTGCCCAGCGCCAATGCCGGCAAGTTCATGGCGGACATCTATGAACTGGCGCGTATCCGCCTCGCAGCGAAAGGCGTGACCGCCGTCTATGGCGGCGATTTCTGCACCTTCACCGACACCGAGCGCTTCTATTCCTACCGCCGCAGTTCGCGCACCGGCCGCCTGGCCAGCCTGATCTGGCTGGCCTGACTGCCCGTTTGTAGGCGCGAGCCCGCTCGCGAACCGCTGGATACCTTTGTGTCAGGCGAGGTTCGCGAGCAAGCTCGCTCCTACAGGTTCAACTCCGCTCCGGAGGGCCTTCCGAAGACACGAACTGACGGGTGTCATGGCCAAATGGCTTGAACCGACCAAAATCGACCTTATCTATCTGGCATCCCGGCGGGTTAGTCGTGACCAGGGGCATCCATCGCTCCGGCCCGCTCTAGAAAGGAAGGACGACCCTCATGCGAATCGACCGTTTGACCAGCAAGCTCCAGCTTGCACTCTCCGATGCCCAGTCCCTGGCTGTTGGACATGACCACCCGGCCATCGAGCCGGTGCACCTGCTGTCCGCGCTGATCGATCAGCAGGGCGGCTCCATCAAGCCCCTGCTGATGCAGGTCGGCTTCGACATTCCCGCGCTGCGCTCCTCTCTTAATAAGGAGATGGACACGCTGCCGAAGATCCAGAACCCCACCGGCGACGTGAACCTGTCGCAGGATCTGGCGCGCCTGCTCAACCAGGCCGACCGCCTGGCTCAGCAGAAGGGCGACCAGTTTATCTCCAGCGAACTCGTGCTGCTGGCCGCCATGGACGACAGCACCAGGCTCGGCAAGCTGCTGACCAGCCAGGGCGTCTCCAAGAAGGCCCTGGAAAACGCCGTGACCAACCTGCGCGGCGGCGAGGCAGTGAACGACCCCAACGTCGAAGAGTCGCGTCAGGCGCTGGACAAGTACACCGTCGACATGACCAAGCGCGCCGAGGACGGTAAGCTCGACCCGGTGATCGGCCGTGACGACGAGATCCGTCGGACCATCCAGGTCCTGCAGCGCCGCACCAAGAACAACCCCGTGCTGATCGGCGAACCCGGTGTCGGCAAGACCGCCATTGTCGAAGGCCTGGCCCAGCGCATCGTCAACGGCGAAGTGCCCGACGGCCTGAAAGACAAGCGCCTGCTTGCGCTGGACATGGGCGCGCTGATCGCCGGTGCCAAGTTCCGCGGCGAGTTCGAGGAGCGCCTGAAAGCCGTGCTCAACGAGCTGTCCAAGCAGGAAGGCCGGATCATCCTGTTCATCGACGAACTGCACACCATGGTCGGCGCTGGCAAGGCCGAGGGCGCCATGGACGCCGGCAACATGCTCAAGCCGGCCCTGGCCCGTGGCGAGTTGCACTGCGTGGGCGCCACCACCCTGGACGAGTACCGCCAGTACATCGAGAAGGACGCCGCGCTGGAGCGCCGCTTCCAGAAAGTGCTGGTGGATGAGCCGAGCGAGGAAGACACCATCGCCATCCTGCGTGGCCTGAAAGAGCGCTACGAGGTGCATCACGGCGTCACCATCACCGATGGCGCGATCATCGCCGCGGCCAAGCTCAGCCACCGCTACATCACCGACCGTCAGCTGCCGGACAAGGCTATCGACCTGATCGACGAGGCTGCGAGCCGCATCCGCATGGAGATCGACTCCAAGCCGGAGGAACTCGATCGCCTGGATCGTCGCCTGATCCAGCTGAAGATCGAGCGCGAGGCACTGAAAAAAGAGGATGACGAGGCCACCAAGAAGCGCCTCGCCAAGCTCGAAGAAGACATCGCCAAGCTCGAGCGCGAGTACGCTGATCTTGAGGAAATCTGGAAATCGGAGAAAGCCGAGGTTCAGGGTTCCGCGCAGATCCAGCAGAAGATCGAGCAGGCCAAGCAGGAAATGGAAACCGCCCGCCGCAAGGGCGACCTGGAAACCATGGCGCGCATCCAGTACCAGACCATTCCGGACCTGGAGCGCAGCCTGCAGATGGTCGACCAGCACGGCCAGACCGAGAAGCAACTACTGCGCAACAAGGTGACCGACGAGGAAATTGCCGAGGTCGTCGCCAAGTGGACCGGCATTCCGGTCTCCAAGATGCTCGAAGGCGAGCGCGAGAAACTGCTGCGCATGGAAGACGAGCTGCACAAGCGCGTCATCGGCCAGCACGAGGCCGTGGTGGCCGTCTCCAACGCCGTGCGCCGTTCCCGTGCGGGCTTGGCTGACCCGAACCGCCCGAGCGGCTCGTTCCTCTTCCTCGGCCCGACCGGGGTGGGCAAGACCGAGCTGTGCAAGGCCCTGGCCGAATTCCTCTTCGACACCGAGGAAGCGCTGGTGCGCATCGACATGTCCGAGTTCATGGAGAAGCACTCCGTGGCTCGCCTGATCGGTGCACCGCCGGGCTACGTGGGTTATGAAGAAGGCGGTTACCTGACCGAGGCTGTGCGCCGCAAACCGTACTCGGTGGTACTGCTCGACGAAGTCGAGAAGGCCCATCCGGACGTCTTCAACGTGCTGCTGCAGGTGCTGGAGGATGGTCGTCTGACCGACAGCCACGGCCGTACCGTGGACTTCCGCAACACCGTGGTGGTGATGACCTCGAACCTGGGGTCGGCGCAGATCCAGGAGCTGGTCGGCGATCGTGAGGCCCAGCATGCTGCGGTCATGGGCGCGGTGAATTCACACTTCCGACCGGAATTCATCAACCGGATTGACGAAGTAGTGGTCTTCGAACCCTTGGCCCGCGAGCAGATCGCCGGCATTGCGCGGATCCAGATGGGCCGCCTGCGCAAACGCCTGGCCGAGCGCGAGCTGAGCCTGGAGCTGAGCGACGAGGCGATGGACAAGCTGATCGCCGTCGGCTTCGACCCGGTGTATGGCGCGCGGCCGCTCAAGCGTGCGATCCAGCGCTGGATCGAGAACCCGCTGGCGCAGTTGATCCTGGCCGGCAGGTTCAACCCTGGCGCGAAGATCCATGCCAAGGTCGAGAACGACGAGATAGTCTTCTCCTGATCCCCGCTCCACGAAAAAGCCCGCCCATCGGCGGGCTTTTTCATGGCTCTTTATAGGAGCGAGCGTGCTCGCGAACATCCACGCTGCTTGGCCGACGGATAGCGAGCACGCTCGTACCTACAGGTACGGGTGAGTTTCTAGCCAGGCTCGCGGTCGCCACCGAGCATGAGCAACAACTGCTCGACCAGTTCGGCCTGGTCCTCGGCGATATCGATGATGTGGAAACCCGCCCAGCCCAATTGGCCGTCGGTGCCGGCTCGGCTCCACAGGCAGTCCGCGCCCAGATGGATTTCGCCGATCTCGTCCAGCGGCGGTGCCGGTACGAGCTGGCAATCCCAGACGGAATCGGCCTCCGGGACGTCCACGCCACAAAGCATGAATCCTTCGGCAGAGAGGTCGGCGAGTCGACCCAGGCTGCGCCCGGTATGGCGGTCGAAGACTTCCACGGTCAGCCCGGTCTGCTGCCGGCTGTGCTGGCGACGTTCTCCCATCGACTGCTTCCTCAGGTCTGTGCCGGGCTGCGCCCGGAGGTAAAGCGTTGCAGGACCCGGTAGATCGCATTCAAGGCGCGATCCATCAGCGGGGCGGACTGTTCCGTCGGTACCAGGCGGACCTTGCCCGCTTCCATCTCCTGGGCCAACTGCACTATCGGTTTGACCGCCACTCGCTGCCCGGTGTGGTCGACGAACATATAGTTGCGCGTGGTCGGGCTGAACCACGAAAGCTTGAGCCGGCGAGCCGGAGTGGTGTCGCTGAACTCGAACCAGGTGCCGAACTCCAGCTGGCTCAGCTCTTTCATCAATACCCGCACGCGCTCGGAGAGTGCCTCGCTATCGGGTTTGACCAGCGTGTGCCCTTCGGCGCCAAGCATGGCGCCCAGCGGGCTTTCCGGCAGTTCCTGCTTGAGTTGCGCGGCGATCTGCGGTTTCTGTGCCTGAATCGCGTGCTGGCAGGCGACCAGGTCCTGCAGTAGCCGGCGGATTCCGTCTTCGTGGTAGCCGCCCAGCACCTCCAGCCCCTTGCGCAGGTCTTCCAGCAGGGCCAGGCGGATCGCTTGCAGATGATCGCGACCGTCGGCATCCAGCGGTGTCACGCTCCAGGCCAACTGCTCGGCTACCTCGCAGGCACGCCTCCATTCGTCGCTGTGCTCACCGCTACGCAGGACGATGAAGGTAAGAGCATCACACCAGCTCATTTCGAGGAAATTACGCACCAGCTCCGGCAGTTCGCGCTCGTGGGTCACCTTGGTAACAGCGTCCAGCGCCTGTTCTCGGGCGGCCAGGAGGCGGTCACGGCCGCGCGCGGCTTCCATGGCCCGGCGCTCGCGCAACTCGACCTTCTGCCGCAGGTTGGTGACGTATTCGTTGAAGTCGCCCAGCAGGGTGTCGAACAGCGACAGGTCGCCGACGAAATCCTGGATCACCCGCTCGACCACCCAGTGCATCTTTGCCAGCAGTGCGCGCTCCTCGCCCTCTCCGCCGTAGAGCACGCCGGCCTGGGCCATGGCGTTGAGCAGCTTGCGAGCGGGATGGTGGTGCTGGGTGAACAGTTGCTTGTCCAGCAGCGCCACCTTGAGGAAGGGCGTGTGCAGGTGGGAAAGCGTGGTCTTGCAGCTGTCAGGCAGGTTCTCGTCATCGAGGATGAAGTCGAAGACCATGCCCACCAGGTCGATTACGTCGGCCTCCTGGTCGGTCAGGCGAGTGTTCCTGGGCTGGGCGCTGCCGGCTTCCAGCTGGCGTTGCAGGTCGGCTTTCAGTGCATCGACCGGTTGCGGCTGGCGCAGGCGCTGGGCCAGTTCCTGGGCGGATTCGCGCTGCAGGCGATTCAATGCTTCCAGCAGTTCGTTGGCGCTGTAGGTCGTCGTGGCGGAGCTCGGACCGAAGCTGACAATGCTCTGGGTGTTGCCGAACAGGGTGGCCTTGTCTCCGCGTCGACGGCGCTCGGCAAGCAGCACGGCGAGGCCGCCGAACAGCGCATTGCGGTCTCCGGGCGGCATCTCCGGCAGGTCGCCGGTGGCATAGGTGGGGGGAGCCAATGGAATGCCGTTCGTCGCCCCTGCGTCTTTCTCCTCCATCACGGAGCGAGGCGGCGGTGCAGACGCCGAGCGCTGCCCCTGCGGGCGGTACTTGAGGTTCGGCAGGACGCCGCCATCGGCCAGCCGCTTGTTCAGCTGTTCATAGAGCGGCTGAAGATGCTGCATGACCTGCTGATCGAACAGGACATACAGGATGGTCTTGATGCGTAGTGGGAAAGCGCTGCGTGCCAGGGTGTCGCGGAATGCCTGGGCAACGGCCTGCGGGCCGAAGGGATTGCGGTCCTCGCCCAGCTTGCTGCCGTTGTTGAGCAGCGCCAGGCGTTGATCGAGGGCGAACAGCAACTGGGCACAGTGGGCGCGTACCTGGTTGACCATATTGGTCACCAGGAGCGTCTCTTCATATTCGTCGTTACCGACCAGGGTCAGCTGGTCCATGTCCAGCTCTTCCAGCGGCTCGGCGGTGGGTAGCTTGCCTTCGAGAAAGTCGCTCAGGCTCTGGGCGATACGCTGGTGGTAGAAACGTTCGAGGTTCGGCCGCTCACGACGGACTTCGCGCATGGCGTCGAAGAACAGCGCCTGGACCTGATTGTTCTCGGCTTTTTCCGCGCACTCGAAGAGTGTGTCGTCCACCTGGGCGAAGACATTGCCCAGAAGCTCGGCGATGTGATTCATCGCCAATTGGCGGCAGCCCTGGACCAACTCGCCGAAGCGGGGCTGGATGACCCGGCTGGCGATCGGGGAGGGCGGTGGGGTGTCCTTGTTGCTCATGGCCATCCTGTGCGTGATCGTTCCGTTTACACCCGCGGTGGATCACTCGTGTTTTTCCAAGCAGATATAGCAATCAGCCCGGGCCCTGCAAAGCGAAGAAAAACTTTTTGGATCAGAGTGTTGACAGGCGTTTCGATATACGTAAAATGGCGCGCCTCTGATACGGGATTCCGGTGAAGCCGGAAGCGAAGTGGAAGAGATTGAAAGGTTCGTCGTTCCGCGATAGCTCAGTCGGTAGAGCAAATGACTGTTAATCATTGGGTCCCTGGTTCGAGTCCAGGTCGCGGAGCCAACTTTCAAACGGGGTATAGCGCAGTCCGGTAGCGCGCTTGCTTTGGGAGCAAGATGTCGGGAGTTCGAATCCCCCTACCCCGACCAAATTTTGGGTCGTTAGCTCAGTCGGTAGAGCAGTTGGCTTTTAACCAATTGGTCGTAGGTTCGAATCCTACACGACCCACCATATTCAAGCACCAGCGCCGGTTGGTGTTGAAGTGTGAACAAAACGCTTCATAAAAAGCCCGCCTTCACTTGGCGGGCTTTTTTTGGGGGTTCTTCGCAGACTCTAGGGGAAGAGCGGATTGACCGTCAGGGAAGCGGGTAGATTGGCAGTCGTCAAACGAACCAACCCCCACCCCCTGCTGTCGCCGTGCATCCTATTGATCTTGCTGCTTTCTGGCCAGGCTACGACGTCATCGCCTGCCGCTCATCTGCCAGCGACACCCTGCTGATCGAGCTCAAGCCTCACGCCAGCTCTGTCCCCATATGCGGGCGCTGTGGTCAGGCCAGTCCATTAATCCACGAGCGGCGGATTTGCCAGGTGCGGGATCGCGATCTGTTCGACCAGCGAGTCTACTCCAACTACCGGTACGCCGCGTCGACTGCCTGCGCTGTGGTCGGGTGACCGAGCGGATCGACTGGCTGGAGCCGGCGTCGCGCTTGACCCAGCGCTTGCGCATCTGGCTCGAGGCTTTGCTGCAAATACTGCCCATCAGCCACGTCAGTCGTCTTGTTGGCCTGCATTGGCACACGCTCAGATAGCTCGACCAACGTCGTCTAGAGGCCGCAGTCGATGCTTTCGAGCCGGGTGAGGTTCGCCGCCTGGTGATGGGTGAGTAAAGGCATCGCTACGCCACCGTGATCATGGATGCGGAGCGGGCGCGCGTGCTGTGGGTCGGGCATGGCAACAGCCGCGAAGCGATTCGACCGTTCTTCGAACTGCTCGGTGAGCGCTGCCAGCAGATCGAGGCCGTGGCGATGGACATGAACACCGCCTTCGATCTGGAAGTAAAACAGCATTGTCCTCGTGCCGAAGTGGTCTACGACCTGTTCCACATGGTGGCCCGCTATGGCAGGGAGGTGATCAATCGCATCCGGGTCGATCAGTCCAACGCGCTACGCCAGGACAAAGTGGCACGCAAGGTGATCAAGCAGAGTCGGTGGTTGCTGCTGCGCAATCGCGAAAACCTCAAGGATGAGCAAGCCGTGCAGTTGCAGGAAATCCTCAAGGCCAACCAGCCACTGGCCACGGTCTACGTGCTCAAGGATGCGCTCAAGGACATCTGGTATGCCCCCAGCGTGCGGGAGGCTGGCGCCGCTGGCGGGGCTGGTTGCGCCACGCCAGGGACAGTGGCCTGGCCCCGCTGCAACGTTTCGCTCGCAATCTGCGCAAATACGTCCGAGGCATCCTGGCCAGCGCTCGCTTCCCCATGCACACCAGCCTGCTGGAGGGGGTAAACAACCGCATCAAGGTGATCAAGCGCATGGCCTATGGCTTTCGGGACTCCGCCTACTTCTTCCTGAAAATCAAGGCCGCCTTCCCCGGGAAAGCGCGATGAACCTTTTTTGCCTTGCATTTACGGCTTCGAGTCTATTCCGGCCACGCTCTCCCATCTCGAAAAAAGAGGTCGGTACTTCCTGCGTCCTCACAGCGCCAGTTGGTCCACGCGCAGCGAGAAAATCGCCTGTAACGCTCCGAACCGCCGCTCGGTGGTCCAGAGGCAAGGCAACTAATGGGCCCCGCTCAGTAAATCAATGTACCCACTTCACCTGCCCAGGGGCGACATTGCGATGTGCCTCGAGCGGGTTTTCTTTTATTCGCACCCATACAGTGTTTTGTCTCTCGACGCTCTCCAGTGTGGGCACGCCGCCCCGCGACCTCTCGCATTTATCTGCTCCCATTCGTCCCTCGCGTCTTTCGCCTAACAAGGTGAAGGAAAGGTACGTCAGCCCAATAAGGCTTTTCTGATGCCGCCGGAAACGGCCTATTTCTACCATGCGCACAGCTTCTCCCTTGTCCCAAGAAGGTGTGCCACATGAATGCCTCTGCGTTATCCCCATCTGCCACGGTGGATCTGGGCGTCTCATCTGAGAACGACAGCCTGCTGGCGGGGGTGCAATGGTTTTGCGCCCACTACGACAAGCCGACCAGCATTGAATCGCTGTATGCCGGCTTGCCCCGTGGTCAGCGCCTGAAACCGAGCCTGGTGGTGCGCATGCTGGAGCAGGCCGGTATCGGCGCCGGCTGGGTCAAGCGTCGCCCGGCGGAGCTTTCTTCCTATCTGTTCCCCTTGATGATGCTGTTCAACAATGGCGAGGCCCGCATCCTGGTGGCCCGCCATGGTGACCAGTTCGAGTTCGTCGTTCCCGAAGCCGGCGGCGGCACCATTACCCTGAGTGCGGAAGAACTCAACGAGCATTACCTGGGCTATGCCCTGTTAGTGCGTCCGCAGGCTGCTCCAGATTCGCGTACCGAGATCCCGGAGGGCGAAAGCAAGGGGCACTGGCTCTTCTCCACTCTGTGGAACTATCGCCGCTACTATTACAGCGCAGCGCTGGCGACTTTCCTGATCAACGTTCTGACGCTGTGCAGCACCTTCTTCATCATGAACGTATACGACCGCGTGGTGCCGACCCAGGCCTACGCGACGCTCTGGTCGATGGCTATCGGCGTGCTGATGGCCATCGGTTTCGAATTCGCCTCGCGGCAGACGCGAGCCTACCTGCTCGACACGGCCGGCAAGAAGGCCGACCTGGTGCTGGGGGCCAGGCTATTCCGACAACTGATGGAGGTGCGGCTGGAATACAAGCCGGCCTCCGCGGGATCGTTCGCCAACCAGTTCCGCGAATTCGAGTCGGTACGTGATTTCATCACCTCGGCTTCGCTGGCCACGCTGGCGGACCTGCCGTTCTGCCTGTTGTTCATCTTCGTGCTGTTCCTCATCGGCGGGCCCCTGGGGGCTGTGCCGTTGGGCTCGATGATCGTGTTGCTGTTGGTGTGCGCCTTCATCCAGATTCCACTCTCGCGCCTGATGAAAGAGAACCTGCGCGAGGCTTCGCAGAAGCATGGTTTGCTGATCGAGTCCATCGAGGGTGTCGAGACCCTGAAGGCCACCCATGCCGAGGGCAGCATGCTGCGCCGCTGGGAAGATTTCAGCGCGCAACTGGCGGCATCGGGGCTCAAGACCAAGAAACTGTCGAACCTGGCGGGCAACGCGGTTTCGCTGATTACCCAGCTGACCACCGTGGTGCTGGTGCTGTGGGGCGTCTATCGCATCGGCGATGGCGACATGACCCAGGGCGCGCTGATCGGTACGGTGATGCTGACCAGCCGGGCTATCGCGCCCCTGGCGCAGGCGGTGGGCCTGGCCGTGCGCTACCAGCAGGCGAAGACCGCACTGCGTTCGTTGAACCAACTGATGGACATCCCGACGGTGCGCGAAAGCGGCCGCCGCTATCTCGAAGCGCCTAAGGACGGAACCCTGTCCCTGCGCAAGGTCAAGTTCTCCTACCCGGCACCGCCGATGCAGCCCAAGCCGACCGTGCTGAACAACGTCAGCCTGAGCATCAAGCATGGTGAGCGGGTTGCCATCATCGGCAGCATCGGCAGCGGCAAGTCCACCTTGCTGCGCGTACTGGCCCGGCTGTACCAGCCGGTGGAAGGCCAGGTGATGATCAACGGTATTGACGCCGAGCAGATCGACCCCGCCGACTGGAGCGCCAATGTGGGCTTCGTTGGTCAGGATGCGCGCCTGTTCTTCGGTTCGCTACGCGACAACCTGCTGATCGGCAACCCATCCGCCACCAGTGAGGAACTGCTGCACGTGGTGCAGCTCACCGGCCTGGCTGCGGTCGCGGCCAGCCACCCACTGGGCTTCGGCCGACCCGTCGGCGAGATGGGGCAAGCGCTTTCCGGCGGTCAACGCCAACTCGTGGCCCTGGCGCGTTCGCTGCTGCTGCACCCGCAGGTGCTGCTGCTGGACGAGCCCACCAGCGGCATGGACATGCAGACCGAGCGCCTATTCCTGCAGCGCCTGGAAGAGGCGACCCGGGGCCGCACGGTTGTGATCGTGACTCACCGCTTCTCGGTGCTGGACCAGGTGGATCGCCTGATCGTCCTGGATGCTGGCCAGATCGTCGCCGACGGGCCGAAGGCCGACGTGTTGCGCGCCTTGCAATCCAACAATTCCTCGACCCAGCCCGCCAACCCTGCGGCCAATCCCTGGTAAACGATCATGATCGATTCCCCCAATCAGGAAGCCGCTGTGCCGGCCGTCGCGACACCCGAAGCGCCACCGGCGCCGGTGCCTGCCAAGAAAGTGGTGACCTACGCCGAGGAAGTGGCTCGTCTGCGCGAGAGCGACATCACCTATGTGAGCGATCTGCAGGAAGCGCTGATCGCGCAGAAGACCACGGCGAGTACCGTGCTGCTGGTGCTGATCGCGGTGATCTTCTGCGGGGCACTGACCTGGGCCTACTTCGCCAAGGTGGAAGAAGTGACCCGTGGCGAAGGCAAGGTGATTCCGTCGAGCCGCGAGCAGGTCATCCAGAGCCTGGAAGGCGGCATTCTCGAGCAGATGAATGTGCGAGAGGGCGATGTAGTGGAGGCCGGCCAGGTACTCCTGAAGATCGACCCGACCCGTGCCGGCGCGAGCTATCGCGAAACCGAATCCAAGGTCCTGGCGCTCAAGGGCAGCCTGGCCCGTTTGCGGGCCGAGGCCTACGGCCAGAAGTTGGTCTTCCCGCCGGAAGTGCAGGCGGTGAAGTCGATCGTCGATAGCGAGACGGAAGCCTACATCGCCCGGCGGCAGATGCTCGATGAAGGCATCTCGGGGCTGCAGCAGAGTTTGTCGCTGGCCCAGGGTGAGCTGACGGTGTCGGAGAAACTGGCCAAGCAGGGCCTGATTTCGGACGTGGAAATCCTCCGGATGCGCCGGGCGGCCAACGAACTGCGCATCCAGATGAGTGAGCGGCGCAACAAGTACCGCTCCGATGCCAACGCCGACCTGACCCGCGCGGAAAGCGAACTGGCGCAGTCGGTGGAAAACCTCGCCGGGCGTGAGGATGTGATGAGGCGCACGACGATCACTTCGCCCATGAAGGGCATCGTCAAGAACGTTCGCGTCACCACCATTGGCGGGGTGATTCAGCAGGGCCAGGACATCATGGAGATCGTCCCGCTGGAAGACCGCCTGCTGGTCGAGGCTAAGGTCCTGCCGGCCGACGTGGCGTTCCTGCGCCCGGGCCTGCCGGCGACAGTGAAGATTTCCGCCTACGACTTCGCCATCTACGGGGGCCTCAAAGGCAAGGTCGAGCTGATCAGCCCCGACACCATCAAGGATGACGAGAAGACCCGCCAGGGCAAACCCGACTCGTACTACCGCGTGCTGATTCGCACCGACGAGGCCGAACTGGTCAAGGGCACCAAGCACTTCCCGATCATTCCGGGGATGACCGCGATCGCAGACATCCGCACCGGAGAGAAAACCATCCTGGATTACTTACTCAAGCCCGCGCTGAAGGCGCGAGAGGCATTCCGCGAGAGATAATGAAATGAAATCCCGTAAATCGTCCCTGAACAAAGTTCAAGTCAATCACTGGCGGTTCTGCCGCTCGGCCCTGGTCATCGCGATGGCGTCGCTGGGTGGCCTGGCCAACGCCTCGGATGACCTGGGTGGTGCACTGAGATTCTATTCCAAGGCTAACCAGGCGCCGGTCGACGTGGCCGCCAGCCCGGCTCCTGCCGCGAAGTCGGCGGCGGTTGCCGCTCCGGCCTCTGCCGCTCCTGTGGCGCAGGCACAGTCGGTCAAGCCGGCGCCCATGGCACCCAAGCTGGACCTGAGCCTGCCGGTCGCCATCGGCGCAGGCAGCTCCTTCGGCGCCGGCAGCAGTGTCTCGGCTTCCAGCCTTGAGTCTTCGGAGGCTTCGTTGGCCTACATCCGCCAGATGGTCAACACCGCGCTGCAGATCAGCCCGGAAATGAAGCAGGCCGACGCCAACTGGCAAGCCGCCAAGGGCGATGTCGACGAGGCCAAGGGACAGCGTTGGCCGCAGGTGCAGGTCAGCGCCAACTCCAAGTCCTGGCAGAGCAAGAAGAGCGACAATTACGACAACAATGGCAGCACCAGTGTGCAGATGACCACGCCGCTCTATGACTTCGGTGCGATCAGCCACAACATTGATAGCCGCAAGAAGACTGCTCATGCGCAGGAAGAGGCGAAGTCCCAGTCCGAGGTCTCGGTGGCTTACAACACGGCTTCGGCCGTGGTCGAGCTGGCACACCAGCAGCAGGCGCTGGAAATTAGCGACCGCTACGTGAAGCGCATGCACGAGCTGGTGGACATGTTGTCGCAGATCGCCAGGGTTGACCCGGGCCGCAGCAGTGAAGTGACGCAGGCGCGCTCGCGTCTGCTGCAGGCGGAAACCGCTCGCGATACCGTGCAATCCAAACTGCAGGAAGTGAAGACCACGCTGGCCAAGCTGGTCGGTGAAGATGTGACTGTACCGGCGAACGCGAAGTGGGGTTGGGCGCCGATGCCGTTGGAAGAAGCCCTGGCGCAACTCTCCGATGCTCCCGCGATCCGTCAGGCGCGCTGGGAGACGGAGGCGGCGCTGGCCAATGCCGATTCGGTCAAGTCTTCGCGCATGCCCAGGCTGAACTGGGTGGTTGGCAAGAGCGCGGGCGGCAGCAACATGTTCAATAACGACGAGCCCTGGTCAACCGGCCTGGCGGTGCAGTGGAATGCCTTCACCGGCGGTTCGGCATCGGCGGCGCAGCGTGCGGCCTATGCACGAGCCAGTGCGGCAGAGCAGAAGATGGAAGCGACTCGTCGCGAGTCGGAGTACACCATTCGCAGCCTGGCCGAGCAGCGTGATCTGTCGGCTGCTCGTGTCGATGACTACAAGTCGCTGCTGGTGGAGTCCGACCGGGTCCGCAAGATGTTCTATGACCAGTGGTACCATTTGGGCAAGCGCACTCTGTTGGACGTGCTGATCGCCGAAAACGAGTACTACTCGCACCAGATCGAAGCATCCGATACCTACTACAACTCCAAGGCCGCCGACCTGCGCATTCGCGCCGAGTCCAGTGGCCTGATGTCCTGGCTGGCTTCGGGCAGCGAGGCGTCTGCTCGTTGATACGTGCGGCCTGAACGCCGACCGATTCCTGCTTCAATTCCCTCTATCCTCCCGGCATTTCCGCTACGGTGGTCATGACAGGTTGTTGCGTCCTTGAATCCGGACGGACATGCCGCGGAGCGTCCCTCTGATCGGTGCTGAAGCCGGTACGATCGTCATAATTTGAATGACTTTACCCCTTGTCAAAGTCGCTATGCGTCGATTTGTCGCAGGTTGTGCAGGGGGATTTCTCGACTTTCGCCAAAGTTCTTGATCGCCATCATGGCAAGGTCTTTGCCGAAGGCATTGGCTGCTCCTGCAGGTACGGTTGAAGTCAGCTGGAAGCCCCATCCTACGTGGGTCCGACGCATTTGCGTGGCACGTCGATGCAAGCCCCTGGCAGGAAGGAAATAACCCTCCACACTTCCTGTGAATTGGTTGTTTTGTGAGCGAATCTGCCCGGAACTATTTCTCTGGCTGAGAAAATATCTTGTTAAAAATGGGCAGAATGGGCCTTGAAAGGCGTTTCTGAAATGCTTTGTAATACCCGCCGTCCATTTCCTACCCCCAAATCGCTGAGTCGCACTGACGCAGATCATGGCCAGTGTTCACCCTTCGGTGCAGCGGCATAACAACAGGGGGCTGCCATCGGTGGGCTCCTGTCATCTGACGAGTCGGGCAATCCGCTCGTGCAATCGGTGTGCGACGCGCGTGCTTTAACAGGCCGCCAGTCCAGACACCACACGCTGAATACTCACGGAACGAATCAGCTGACGAAATCGGTTTCGCATCGCGAAGACCGGGCGACCTCCCTTTGCCTGGAATCCTTGCGGCCGCATTCGTGAATCCATGACAGCCCTGGCAGGCGACCTGGAAAGGTCGCGGGTAACGAGTCGTCGAGCGATGCGTGGCGAAGGCTCATGGGCGGTGAAGCGATTTTCATCCACTAAGGCCGCAAGATGAAAAAAGAGCAGTACACAGGAATTTTGAAGAGACTGGCGTGGCTGCCGATGCTGATGCTCGGTGGTTGCAACATGGCGCTGTTCGACCCGAAAGGGCAGGTTGGCGCCGACGAGAAGTCCCTGATCATCACGGCAACCTTGCTGATGCTGATCGTGGTGGTGCCGGTCATCCTGATGACCTTTGCGTTCGCCTGGAAATACCGGGCTTCGAACACCAAGGCCACCTACATGCCGGACTGGTCCCACTCGACCAAGATCGAGCTGGTGGTGTGGCTGGTTCCCTGCCTGATCATTGCCGTGCTCGGCTGGATCACCTGGGAGAGCACCCACAAGCTGGACCCGTATCGTCCGCTGGACTCCGAGGTCAAGCCGGTGACCATCCAGGCCATCTCGCTGGACTGGAAGTGGCTGTTCATCTACCCCGACCAGGGTATCGCCACCGTCAACGAAATCGCCTTCCCGAAAGACACCCCGGTGAACTTCCAGATCACCTCGGATTCGGTGATGAACTCGTTCTTCATCCCGCAACTGGGTAGCCAGATTTACTCCATGGCCGGGATGCTCACCAAGCTGCACCTGATCGCCAATGAAGAAGGCGTGTTCGACGGCATCTCCGCGAACTACAGCGGCGGCGGTTTCTCGGGCATGAAGTTCAAGGCCATTTCCACCTCCGAGCAGGGCTTCCAGGATTGGGTTGCGAAGGTCAAGGCCTCGCAGCAGACCCTGAACCTGGAGCAGTACCCGGAGCTGGTGAAGCCGACCGAGAACGTCCCGGCCACCTACTTCGCAACCGTCAGCCCCGAGCTGTTCTCCCACGTGCTGAACAAGTGGGAACACGCTGGCCATGCGATGGCCAAGGCCCATGAGGCCAAAGAGCAGGCCGAGAAGGGCGAGCACGGCGAAGCGCATGAAGAGGCCGCCATGGCGGGCCACGACATGAGCAACATGCAAGGCATGCAGGGCATGCAAATGAATCCGAGCCAGGAGTAACCGCAGATGTTCGGGAAACTGACACTGTCGGCCGTGCCGTATCACGAGCCGATCATCGTCATCACGCTGGCTATCGTCGCCCTGTTGGGCCTCGGTGTGTTCGGCGCGATCACCTACTACCGCAAGTGGACCTACCTGTGGACCGAATGGCTGACGTCCATCGACCACAAGAAAATCGGCGTGATGTACATCATCGTCGCCCTGGTCATGCTGCTGCGCGGCTTCGCCGACGCCATCATGATGCGCGGCCAGCTCGCGCTGGCTGAGGGCGCCAACCACGGCTACCTGCCGCCGGAACACTACGACCAGATCTTCACCGCTCACGGCGTGATCATGATCATCTTCATGGCCATGCCTTTCATGACCGGTCTGATGAACCTGGCAGTACCGCTGCAGATCGGCGCGCGCGACGTGGCGTTCCCCTTCCTGAACTCCCTGAGCTTCTGGCTGCTGGTCGTCAGCGCCATGCTGGTGAACGTCTCGCTGGGCCTGGGTGAATTCGCCCGTACCGGCTGGGTCGCCTACCCGCCGCTGTCCGAGCTGGCCTACAGCCCGGGCGTGGGTGTGGACTACTACATCTGGGCGCTACAGATATCGGGTATGGGTACCTTGCTCACCGGCATCAACTTCCTGGTGACCGTGTTCAAGATGCGTACCCCCGGCATGAAGCTGATGCAGATGCCGATCTTCACCTGGACCTGCACCTTCGCCAACATCCTGATCGTTGCGTCGTTCCCGATCCTGACCGCGGCCCTGGGCCTGCTGTCGCTGGACCGCTACTTCGACATGCACTTCTTCACCAACGAGCTGGGCGGCAACGCCATGATGTACATCAACCTCTTCTGGGCCTGGGGCCATCCTGAGGTGTACATCCTGATCCTGCCGGCTTTCGGTATCTTCTCCGAAGTCACCGCGACTTTCGCTGGCAAGAAAATGTTCGGCTACACCTCGATGGTGTGGGCGAGCGCCGCGATCACCTTCCTCGGCTTCACCGTTTGGCTGCACCACTTCTTCACCATGGGTTCGGGCGGCGACGTCAACGGCTTCTTCGGCGTTGCGACCATGCTGATCTCCATCCCGACCGGGGTGAAGCTGTTCAACTGGCTGTTCACCATCTACCGTGGCCGCCTGCGCTTCGACACCCCGATCCTGTGGACCCTGGGCTTCATCGTCACCTTCACCATCGGTGGCATGACCGGCGTTCTGCTGGCCATCCCGGGCGCTGACTACCTGCTGCACAACAGCCTGTTCCTGATCGCCCACTTCCACAACACCATCATCGGTGGTGCGGTGTTCGGCTACCTGGCCGGCTTCGTCTTCTGGTTCCCGAAAGCCTTCGGCTTCAAACTGGACGAGAAGTGGGGCAAGCGTTCCTTCTGGTGCTGGCTGGTCGGCTTCTACATGGCCTTCATGCCGCTGTACATCCTCGGCTTCATGGGCATGACCCGTCGCCTGAACCACTACGACAACCCGATGTGGAAGCCGTACCTGGTCGTGGCGTTCTTCGGCGCCGTGCTGATCTTCCTCGGCATCGCCTGCCAGCTGATCCAACTGCTGGTGTCGATCAAGAACCGCGAGAAACTGGCCGACCTGACTGGCGACCCGTGGGGTGGCCGTACCCTGGAGTGGTCCACTTCCTCGCCGCCGCCGTACTACAACTTCGCCGAGCTGCCGAAGGTCAACGACATCGACGCGTTCCACGACATGAAGCAAACCGGTACCGCGTACCGCAAGCTGCCGGCCTACGCGCCGATCCACATGCCGAAGAACACCGCCGCTGGCTTCTCCATCGCCGTGTTCGCCTTCCTCTTCGGTTTCGCCGCCATCTGGCACATCTGGTGGCTGGTGGGTGTTGGCTTCGTCGGCATGATCGCCTCGGTCATCGTGCGCAGCTACATCACCGACGTAGACTACTACGTCCAGCCGGATGAGATCGAGCGCATCGAGAACGCCAACTTCCAGAAACTCGCCACCGCGCAGCAGGTATAAAACCATGTCGACGGCAGTACTGAATCAACACCTGGTCGATACGCACGAAGCGGCGCACGACCATGACCACGCCCACGACAGCGGCGGTATGACGGTATTCGGCTTCTGGCTGTACCTGATGACCGACTGCATCCTGTTCGCGAGCGTCTTCGCCACCTACGCCGTGCTGGTCAACCACACGGCCGGCGGCCCGAGCGGCAAGGACATCTTCGAACTGCCCTACGTGGCCGTCGAAACCGCGATCCTGCTGATCTCCTCCTGCACCTACGGCCTGGCCATGCTGGCCGCGCACAAGGGTGCCAAGGGCAAGGCCATCGCCTGGCTGGGCGTGACCTTCCTGTGCGGCGCCGCGTTCATCGGCATGGAACTCAACGAGTTCCATCACCTGATCGTCGAAGGCTTCGGCCCGAGCCGCAGCGCCTTCCTGTCGTCCTTCTTCACCCTGGTCGGCATGCACGGCCTGCACGTATCCGCAGGCCTGCTGTGGATGCTGGTGCTGATGGCGCAGATTGGCACTCGTGGCCTGACCGCGCAGAACAACACCCGCATGATGTGCCTGAGCCTGTTCTGGCACTTCCTGGACATCGTCTGGATCTGCGTCTTCACCGTCGTCTACCTGATGGGGGCTCTGTAATGTCCGCTGCTGCACATCATCACGACTCCCACGGCGCCCACGGCCACGACTCCCATGGTGCCGGCCACGGCAGCCTGGGTTCGTACGCCATCGGCTTCGTGCTCTCGGTGATCCTGACCGCTATCCCGTTCTACATGGTCATCGACGGTGGCTTCTCGCGTCACGCCACCCTGCTGACCATGGTGATCCTGGGCCTGGTCCAGGTCGTCGTGCACCTGATCTGCTTCCTGCACATGAACTTCTCCTCGGAAGGTCGCTGGAACGTCATGGCATTCATCTTCACCGCCATCATCATCCTGCTGGTGGTTGGTCTGTCGCTGTGGATCATCTACACCGCAGACACCCTGATGATGCCGATGCCCTGAGGGCCGATGCCGTGAAACTCAAGCGTTATCTCCTGGTCGCCAAGCCGGGCATCATCTTCGGAAACCTGATCGCGGTGGCGGGGGGATACTTCCTCGCCGCTCGCGGCAGCGTTGACCCGATGCTGCTGCTGGCCACCGTGATCGGCCTGTCCCTGGTCGTTGCCAGCGGTTGTGTGTTCAACAACTGCATCGACCGCGACATCGATCGCTTCATGGAGCGTACCCGCAGCCGCGTCACCGTGACCGGGCAGATCTCGCTGAAGGCCGCCCTGGCCCACGGCGTGGTTCTCGGCGCGGCGGGCTTCGGCCTGCTGGCGTGGAAGACCAACGTGCAGGCGACCCTGCTCGCTGCGTTCGGCTTCTTCGTCTACGTCGTGCTCTACAGCCTCTGGCTCAAGCGCGCCTCGGTCTACGGCACACTGGTCGGCAGCCTCTCCGGAGCCATGCCACCAGTGGTGGGCTACTGCGCTGCCAGCGGTCACTTCGACATGGGCGCGGCGGTGCTGCTGCTGATCTTCTGCCTCTGGCAGATGCCGCACAGCTACGCCATCGCGATCTTCCGCCTCAACGACTACCGTGCCGCCGGGATTCCCGTGCTGCCGGTAGAGCGGGGCATCGAAGCGACCAAGAAGCAGATCCTCTACTACGTGCTGGCCTTTGGTCTTGCGACCCTGCTGCTGACCGTCACCGGCTTCGCCGGCTACGGTTACCTGGTAGTGGCGCTGGCCGTCAGTGCCTGGTGGCTGTTCATCGCGGTGAAAGGCTTCAGTGCCGAAGACGATCGCCGCTGGGCCCGCCAGTTGTTCGCCTTCTCCATCATCGCGATCAGCGTGCTGAGCCTGATGATGTCCATCGACTTCCAGGCCATCCCGGCCCAGTCGATGCTGGCGGCGCTGTAAGGCCGTTCTGCTGCAACGAAAAAGCCGCCCCTCGGGGCGGCTTTTTTTGTGCCCAGCATTCCTCGGCAATGAAGCTTTTTGTAGGAGCGAGCTTGCTCGCGAACCGCCCCAGCTTAGGAACTGCCGGGAAGAGCGTTCGAGCAGTCTCGCTCCTGCAGGGGCTCCGCGTACAAAAAAGGGCGGATACCTCGCAGTATCCGCCCTTCGTCTTTCATCCCAGGATCAATGCAGCTTCAACCGCGGCTCCGTGCTGCGCCCGATCCGATCCGCAATCATCAACAACGCCGTGCGGAACGGTCCGTAGAGTGCCATCTGGTGCATGCGGTACAGCGATACATAGAACATCCGCGCGAGCCAGCCCTCCAGCTTCACGCTGCCCATCAGGTTACCCATCAGGTTGCCCACCGCACTGAAGCGCGACAGCGAGATCAGCGAGCCGTAGTCGGTGTAGCGGTACTCCGGCAGCGGCTTGCCATCGAGCTTCGCGACCAGCGCCTTGGCCAGCAGCGAAGCCTGCTGGTGAGCGGCCTGGGCGCGCGGCGGCACGGTGCGATCGCTGCCATCGCCCATCGGGCAGGCGGCGCAGTCACCGAAGGCGAAGATGTTGTCGTCGCGGGTGGTCTGCAGAGTGGAGCGCACCACCAGCTGGTTGATGCGGTTGGTCTCAAGACCGTCGATTTCCTTCAGCAGGCTTGGCGCACGAATGCCCGCCGCCCAGACTTTCAGGCTCGCCGGAATGAACTCGCCTGCTGCCGTGCGCAGGCCGTCGGCCGTCACTTCCTGCACCGCCGAACCGGTGGCCACACGCACGCCGAGTTTCTCCAGCGTCTGGTGCACCGGTTGGCTGATGCGCTCGGGCAGTGCCGGCAGCACACGTGGGCCGGCCTCGATCAGGGTGATGCGCATGTTCTGCGGCTGGATGCCGGTCAGCCCGTAGGCCGCCAGTTCCTGCGCGGCGTGGTGCAGCTCGGCCGAAAGCTCGACCCCAGTGGCGCCGGCGCCAACGATGGCGACGCTGATCTGATCGTCCTTGTCCTGCCCGGCGTGGGCGCGCAGGTAATGAGTGAGCAACTGCTTGTGGAAGCGCTCGGCCTGCTCGCGGGTGTCGAGGAAGATGCAGTGGTCCGCGGCGCCTGTGGTGCCGAAGTCATTGGTGGTGCTGCCGATGGACAGGACCAGCGTGTCGTAGTCCAGGCTGCGAGCCGGCACCAGCTCCTCGCCCTGCTCATCGAGCGTGGCGGCGAGCTGAATGCGCTTGCTTGCGCGGTCCAGCCCATCGAGGCGGCCGAGCTGGAATTCGAAGTGGTTCCATTTCGCCTGGGCGACATAGTTCAGCTCATCCTCCGAGGAGTTGAGCGAGCCGGCGGCGACTTCGTGCAGCAGGGGTTTCCAGATGTGGGTGAGGTTGGCGTCGACGAGCGTAATGCGCGCCTTGCCCTTTTTACCCAGGGTGCGGCCGAGACGGGTCGCGAGCTCCAGCCCGCCGGCGCCGCCGCCGACGATCACGATACGATGGGACATGTTGCATTCTCATAGCTTAAGGAATCCTGTATCGGCCCGTGGCGGCACGGCGCTCACGCAAGGTAGGCCAGGAGGCGGCTCAGTAAACCCAGGGCGATGACTACCGCGAGCAAGCCTCCCATCATCAGCCAGGGTTTGAACGGCGCGCGTTCGACCTGGTGCACGGGGGAGCTGAGGTAGTGATCGACCTTCTGCTGGTCTTCGGGGCTCAGGCGACTGGGCATGGGCGGCCTCCGTTTATAATGTCGAGCATTCTAGTAGGGCTTGGGCGGCCTCTCAATGCGCCGCCGATCAATGCAGCATTGCATGAGCGCCTATTTACAGGCCGACGCCCATGTCGAAAAGGATGCTGCGGCCCAGGCTGCCGCGCAGGAAATCCGGCGCGTCACTGTGGGCGAACAGCACGCGGGCGAAAGTCGGCCCGACCACCGACAGCGAGCGCCAACCCTGGCGCAGGTACTCGGTCGGCGGCGGAAAGGGCGTGTTGAAGTCCGGCGTCTCGCGCTTGAGGCTGACGAAGGCGAGCAGGTCCAGTTCGCGCGGGTCGATGCCGCGTTCGGTGTAGTTGTGTGCCTTCTTGCGCAAAGTAGGCGCCAGGCGCGCCTGCAGCTCCGCGCAGGGAATCCGCCGCGGGCGCTGCTCGCGACGAATCAGCTGGTTGATGCTCTGGGCCATGCGCCGGCGCAGCAGTTCTTCCTTCCACTCCTCATTGAGTCGGCGGCCCTGGTCGAGCACAAAGAACACCTCGAAGGTTGCATCGCGGAACAATACGTCCGGCGGCTGCTGGGTTGGCGCAACGAAGTCTTCCTGGCGATACGGCACCTTGAGCGCCTGCAGGAGTCGCTGGCAGGCCCAGCACTCCCGTTCCCACTTGCGGGCATTGGAGAGGAAGTCGTTGGCTTGTTCCGCCTGGCGCGTCAGCAGGCGCAGATAGTCGGACTCGTTCATGCCTCAAGCATAGTTGCTGCGAAGCGCGGGCGGGTGGCGGGGGCGCGTGTAGACTGTTGCCAATCTTTGATGTTCGGGTCGAGGGTCAAGCGTGAAACGACTGCTGAGTGGGTTTGTGTTGATGGTAGTGGCGAGCTTTGCGGTGGCGCAGGAGTCGCCAGCCATCGGTTGGACGCTGCTGGACCAGTTTGACAAACCCTACACGGCGAACGCCGATCTCAAGGTGCTGCTGGTCGCCCACGACATGGCCGGTTCGAAGCTGGTAAAAGCCGCCCTGGCGGATCGTCCGCAGGGATACCTGGAGTCGCGCAGCGCCGCTTTCGTCGCTGACATCAGCCGCATGCCGGCACCGATCTCGAATATGTTTGCCATCCCCGCCATGCGTGACTACCCCTATCGCGTGCTGCTCGACCGTGAACCGCGCGTGGCCAGTCGCTTCCCCGCCACGGCGGATGCGGTGACCTGGTTGCAGCTGGAACAGGGCAAGGTTGTCGCCAGCCATAGCTTCAACTCGTCGGATGCCCTGCGCCAGGCGTTGGAGCGGGGCGCGCCGTGATCGCCGCACAGTTGCTGTCCGAAGAAACCCTTGAACTCGGCTGGGCGATCTACCTGCCCATTGTCGCCTGGGCCATCTGGCGCGCGCCGTGGCTGGAAGTAGTCAGCGATTTTCGCCGCCAGCACCTGGTGTTCGGCACCATGCTCGGGCTATTCCTGCTCTGGCTGGTACGGCGGGATTTCGCTTCCGGGGTGTCCTTCCATTTCATCGGCATGACCGCCGTAACCCTGCTTCTGGACTGGCCGCTGGCGATTATCGTCGGGCTCGTCGCACAGGTCGGCCTGTGCCTGACCGACCGCCAGGACTGGGCGGCTATCGGCGTCAACGGCATCCTGCTGATCCTGATTCCGGTGCTGATTACCGAGGTGGCGGCGATCCTCGTCGAGCGCCGACAGCCGCGCAACCTGTTCGTCTACATCTTCTGCTCGGGGTTCTTTCCCGCTGCGCTGGCCGCGCTGTGCAGCCTGCTGCTGGGGCTCGGCCTGCTGTGGATGGACGGGTTGTTCCCGATGCCGCCGTGGATCGAGGACTTCATCGGTTACCTCTGGCTGATCATGTTCCCCGAAGCTTTCATCAACGGCACCATCGTCACCGGACTGGTGGTCTTCTACCCGGACTGGCTGGAGACCTTCAATCGTACGCGCTACCTGCAGGCGCCCTGGAAGGACGACGATGAGCCTCGCTGATGTTCGGCCATCTGCGAGGCCCATGCCCCCTGTGGCTTGATCCAGGTCAGTTCGGAAACCTCCTACGATCGGGGAAGCTTGGCCCCCCTTCGCAAGGAGATTGCCGATGAGCATTCACAGCTGGGCCGAGCAACGCCTCCACGAACTGCTGGTCGAGGCCGAAGCGGCTGGCCAGGACCCGCAACTGGTCGTTCGTGCACTGCTGAGCGCGGTGGTGCAGGCCAACGCGCAGGTCCGCACACAGGAAGACCTGGGGCATGAACTGCATTTCCTCGCCGACAACCTGGACGAGGAGCGGGACTACGCCTTCATGCGCCCCTGATTGAAAACCCCGCATCCGCGGGCCTTGGCTTTTCTGTAGGAGCGAGCTTGCTCGCGAACGCTTTTTAGGCAGCCTTCGTAATTGGGCGGTCCGCGAGCAAGCTCGCTCCTACAAAGAGTCCTGTGGCCTGGAGTGGCGCACAAAAAAGCCGCCTCTCGAGGCGGCTTTTTCACGGGTCAGTGCCCGCGCGGGGGCTTTTCCAGATCGCCGGAGAACAGCTCGTCTTCCTGGTTATCACCGGGAATGGCGTGTTCTTCCGCCGCCCAGGCGCCAAGGTCGATCAGCTTGCAGCGGTGCGAGCAGAAGGGACGGAATTCATTCTTGGCGGTCCATTCAACTGGGGCGCCACAGGTGGGGCATTCCACGGTCAGGGGTTGGCTCATGGTTGTCCTCCACGCAGGCCTAGATAGAACTGATGCAGACGCTCGACCTGCTGGTGCAGGTGGCCGAGGTTGCCATCGTTGAGCAGCACGTCATCCGCGTGCTTGAGTCGGTCGTCGCGCAGGGCCTGGGCCTTGAGAATCGAACGGACCTGTTCTTCGGACACCTTGTCCCGGCGCATCGTGCGCTCCAGTTGCAGGTGCTCGGGGGTATCCACCACCAGCACGCGCTGGGTCATACGGTGCTGCCCGGACTCCACCAGCAGCGGTGAGACCAGGATGGCGTAGGGCGATTGCGCCTGCGCCAGGTTGCTGGCGATCTCCTGGCCGATCAGCGGGTGCAGCAATTGCTCCAGCCAGCGTCGCTCGTCCTCTGCCTTGAAGATGCGCTCGCGCAGGGCGGCACGGTTGAGCTGGCCGTCCGGCAGCAGCACGGCTTCGCCAAAGCGCTCGACGATCTGCGCCAGGGCCGGTCGGCCGGGTTCCACCACCCAGCGCGCGGCGTGGTCGGCGTCGACCATGTGTATGCCCAGCGAAGCAAAATGCTCGGCGGCGGCGCTCTTGCCACTGCCGATGCCGCCAGTGAGGCCCAGAATCCAGGGTTTCATCGTTCTCCTTTCTGCCGGCCCGGTGGCCGTCACAGGCGCCGAGGGAAGTCGGCGCCGGAGAAGGCTAGCGGAAACCGGCGAACTGCAGATAGGTCGCGGTTATTTGATCACCCCAGAGCAGCGCAATCCAGCCGGCGATAGCCAGATAGGGGCCGAAGGGGATCGGCGTACTGGTTTCGGCGTTGCGCAGGCGCAGCATGATCACGCCGAGTACGGCGCCTACCAGCGATGACAACAGGATGGTCAGCGGCAGCACCTGCCAGCCACCCCAGGCGCCGAGCATGGCCAGCAGCTTGAAGTCGCCGTAGCCCATGCCCTCCTTGCCGGTGACCAGCTTGAACAGCCAGTACACTGACCACAGGCTCAGGTAGCCGAACACCGCGCCCCAGAGCGCATCGCCCAGATTGGTGAAGAGCCCGAAGTAGTTGACGATCAGCCCTAGCCAGAGCAGCGGCAGTACCAGGGCGTCCGGCAGCAATTGATGATCGACGTCGATCATGCTCATCGCCAACAAACCCCAGGTCAGCAACAGCATCGCCCCGGCCTGCCAGCCGAAGCCGTAATGCCAGGCGATGAAGGCCGACAGTGCGCCGCAGGCCAGCTCGATCAGTGGGTAGCGCTTGCTGATCGGCGCCTTGCAGGACGAACACTTGCCGCCCAGCGCCAGCCAACTGACCACCGGGATGTTCTCCCACGGCTTGATCTCGTGGCTGCAGTGCGGGCATTGGGAGTTGGGCAGGACCAGGTTATAGGTCGGTCGCTTCTCGCCCTCCGGCAGACCCAGGGTTTCCCGCGCCTGCTGCTGCCAGTCGAGCTCCATCATCCGCGGTAGACGATGGATCACCACATTGAGGAAGCTGCCGACCAGCAGGCCTAGGAGGGTGACGCATAAAACAAAGGCCAGCGGGGTGCTGGCCAGGATGTTGATCAGGGACATTAAACGACGGAGCCCAGTTGGAAGATCGGCAGGTACATCGCGATGATCAGGCCACCCACCAGCACGCCCAGCACCGCCATGATCAGCGGCTCCATCAGTGTGGTCAGATTATCGACGGCGTTGTCGACCTCTTCCTCGTAGAAGGAAGCCACCTTGTCCAGCATGGCATCGAGGGAACCGGACTCTTCACCGATGGCCGCCATCTGGATGGCCATGCTGGGGAATACGCCGGTGGTGCGCATGGAGAAGTTCAACTGGGTACCGGAGGACACGTCCTGCTTGATGCGGTAGACGGCATTGCGGAACACCACGTTGCCGGCTGCGCCTGCCACCGAGTCCAGCGCTTCCACCAGCGGAACACCGGCGGCGAAGGTGGTGGCCAGCGTACGGGCATAACGGGCTACGGCGGACTTGTAGATGATCTGGCCGATCACTGGAATCTTGAGCACCCCACGGTCTACGGCATCGCGGAACTTCTCGGAGCGCCGATGGGCTTGCCCCAAGGCGAAACCGATACCGAACAGTACGATAAGAACCACAAACCACCACGTTTGCAACGCCTCGGAAATGTGGATCACGAACATGGTGAAGGCCGGCAGCTCTGCACCGAAGCCCTGGAAAACCGACTGGAATTGCGGCACCACTTTGATCAGCAGGATCGCGGAGACGATGACCGCCACTACGATCACCGCGATCGGGTAGGTCATGGCTTTCTTGATCTTGGCCTTCAGCGACTCGGTCTTTTCCTTGTAGGTCGCCACGCGGTCCAGCAAGGTTTCCAGCGCGCCTGACTGTTCACCAGCGTCGACCAGGTTGCAATAAAGGTCGTCGAAGTACTGCGGCTTCTTGCGCAGGGAGTTGGCCAGGCTGTTACCAGCGGCGACTTCCTGTTTGATCTCCTCGACCAGCTTGCGCATGTTCGGGTTGTCGAAGCCCTCGCCGATGATGTCGAAGGACTGCAGCAGTGGCACGCCCGACCCCATCATGGTTGCCATCTGACGCGTAAACAGCGCGATGTCCATGGGCTTGATCTTCTTGCCCGCATTCAGCAGGGACATGCCCTTCTTGCGCACCTTGGTCGGATTGATGCCCTGCTTGCGCAACTGTGCCTTGACCAAAGCTGTGTTCGCGCCGGAAAGCTCCCCTTTGACCTTCCCGCCCTTGCGGTCCGTACCTTCCCAGGTAAAGACGCCCATCTTTGCTGCTTTATCCGCCATGGATTAATCCTTGGTCACGCGGTTGACTTCCTCGAGGCTGGTGATGCCTTGCATGGCCTTGAGCAGGCCCGAGGTACGCAGGTCATTGAAGCCTTCTTTGCGGGCTTGCTCCGCGATCTGAATGGAGTTGCCTTCCTCCATGATAATGCGTTGCAGTGCGGGCGTGATTTTAACCACTTCATAAATACCCAAGCGGCCCTTGTATCCACCCTTGCAATTGTCGCACCCGACCGGCGAATAGAGCTTGAAGGTGCCGATCTTGTCCGCGGGGAAGCCTTCGTGAAGTAGCGCCTCCTGTGGCACATCATGTTCTTTCTTGCAGTGCGGGCAAAGTTTGCGGGCCAGGCGCTGGGCGATGATCAGGTTGGTCGAGGTCGCCAGGTTGAACGAGGCGACGCCCATGTTCAGCAGGCGAGTCAGGGTTTCCGCGGCGCTGTTGGTGTGCAGCGTCGACATCACCATGTGGCCGGTTTGAGCAGCCTTGATGGCGATTTCGGCAGTTTCCAGGTCGCGAATCTCGCCGACCATGATCACGTCGGGGTCCTGGCGCAGGAAGGCGCGTAGCGCCTGGGCGAAGTCCATGCCCTGGCGCGGGTTCACGTTGACCTGGTTGATGCCTTCCAGGTTGATTTCCACTGGGTCTTCAGCGGTGGAGATGTTGATGTCCGGGGTGTTGAGGATATTCAGGCCAGTATAGAGGGACACGGTCTTGCCTGAACCTGTAGGGCCGGTGACCAGAATCATGCCCTGTGGCTGCTTGAGTGCATCCAGATAGAGTTGCTTCTGCGCCTCCTCGTAACCCAGCGCATCGATGCCCATTTGCGCGCTGGAGGAGTCGAGGATCCGCATCACGATCTTTTCGCCCCACAAAGTGGGCAGGGTGTTGACGCGGAAATCGATGGACTTGGACTTCGATACCCGCATCTTGATGCGGCCGTCCTGGGGTTTGCGGCGCTCGGAGATATCCAGGCCGGCCATTACCTTCAGACGTGCGGAGATGCGGCTGGCCAGCTGGATCGGCGGCTTGGCGGTTTCATGCAGCATGCCGTCGGTACGAAAACGGACGCGGTAGATTTTCTCGTAGGGCTCGAAGTGCAGGTCGGAAGAGCCACCCTTGATGGCGTCCAGCAGCATCTTGTTTACGAAACGCACCACGGGTGCATCGTCGGCGTCGCCACCAATCGGTTCGTCCTTGGCCCCGGCATCGCCACTCTCGATGTCCAGGCCTTCGAGGTCCACGTCGCCGAGGTCTTCGAGGCCACTATTGGCGCTTTCGAAGAGCTTCTCGATGGCGTCGCCGAGTTTGTCGTCTTCGACCAGGATGGCTTCAGTCGTCAGGCCGGTGCTGAACTGAACGTCGGTGATCGCCTGGTGGTTGGTGGGGTCAGACAGGCCCACAAAGAGCTTGTTGCCGCGACGCCAGAGCGGCATCACGCGGTGCTGGCGCACCAGCTTTTCGCTGATCAGCTCCTTCGGCAGGCTTTCCTTGTCGAGTGACGCTAGGTCGAAATATGCGACGCCAAACTGGTCGGCCGCTAGCTCGGTCAGCGGCTTGCTCTTCACCAGTTTGTTCTGCACCAGATAGGTCACCAACGACAGCTTGTTGCGTTGGGCCTGTAGCTGCGCCTGCTGGGCGCTCTTTTCATCCAGCAGCTCGGCAATCACCAGTTGGCGAGCGAGCCCGGACAGCACGACTTGATCGTTCATGGGAGATGCCCAGCAATGAATTGGTTGCCTTATATCGCAGATGCCCAAGTCTGCCAAATTGACATCAGTGGGCTGTCAAATTTTGTCACTTCCTGCGTAATTTTCTCTCGATCTATTTCCTTCACTCCTACAGGGTAGCGGTTTTCAGGGTGTAGGAGATTTGGCACGGAAGCTGCTTCATCGGAATCAGGTCCAACGACCTCTTCTACAAACCTGGAGAGAATTATGAAGGCTCAAAAAGGCTTCACCCTGATCGAACTCATGATCGTGGTTGCAATCATCGGCATCCTGGCCGCCATCGCCATCCCGGCTTACAGCAACTATCAGGCTAAAGCCAAGCTGGCTGCTGGTCTGGCTGAGGCTTCCGCTGGTAAAACCGCTTTCGAAAGCAAGGTGAACGACGGTGAGGACTTCACCACTCCGGCTGCGATCGGCCTGACCGCTTCTACTGGCAACTGCACTCTTGCCGCGACTGCCACCGCTGGTGCCGGTTCCATCACTTGCAATATCAAGAACGCCCCATCCCAAGTTAAAACTGCTGTCATCACTTGGGCGCGCACTGCATCGGGTGATTGGTCCTGCAAGACCACTGGTGTAACCGATACCACACTGCTTCCGAAGTCTTGCGCGAACTAAGCTCAAGCTTCATTAAAGAGACCGCTTAGGCGGTCTCTTTTTTTATTGAATAGGTCACGAGGTGCGTTTGAAACGCTTAAGTGTAAATGCAGGTGCTTGGGCGGCATTGGCGATTTGCTTGTTCGTAATCGGTGGGATCTATGCCCTCGGCGCAAATGGTGCCTTTTACTTCGATGATTTTCGCCCCTTCTCTGGATTGAGCTCTGTAACCGACAGCCAGTCCGCTATTTATTTTATTTTCTCCGACACCTCGGGTCCGCTTGGTCGGCCCTTGAGCATGTTGAGCTTCCTGCTGAACCAGTCTGACTGGCCTGATCACCCGGCAGGTTTCTTTCGCATCAATATCCTGATTCACCTGATCAATGGCTTGTTGATCGCGGGAGCCTCCGGAGCACTGTTCCGTCTGATGGGGGCAAGGCACCGCAGGGCCGCCTGGATGGCTGTCTTCGCTGCGGCGTTCTGGCTTGTCCTGCCGTTGAACGTTTCCACATCGCTGATCGCTGTCCAGCGCATGGCGAGCCTGTCCGCGCTGTTTGTCTTTGCCGGAATCTGGATGTATTTGCAGGGGTTGCTTGTACAGGAGCGACGTTTTGCAGCTGGAGTGGCATGGCAGATCGCTGGCTTGGCCATGACTGTCCCGGCCGTTCTTGCGAAAGAAGGCGGAGCATTGTTGCCCGTATTGGTTTTCGTTCTGGAAGTGACTGTGTTGCGCCCTGTCACGGCGGTAGAGCGCTGGCGCGGGCTACGGAAACTGTTGAGCGGAGCAGCTCTGGTATTGATCGTGGGTTACCTTGGTTCAACGCTGCTGAATGCGGGTGGTTACTCTGATAGAGACTTCAACCTGATCCAGCGCGTGATGACCGAGCCGCAGATCCTCTGGGAGTATTTGCGTCTTGCTTTCCTGCCGACCCCTTTCGCCTTCAGCCCATTTCACGATAACTACCCGGCGGTAATGGGGCTGGAGATTGGCGCTACACTGGCGATCATTGCATGGCTGCTCACGGTGATATTGGCGATTAAATGGAACCGTCGGCATCCCATTTTCTGTTTTGCCGTCTTCTGGTTTCTCTCTGCGCATTTGCTCGAGTCGACGGTAATCCGACTGGAGTTGTACTTCGAGCACCGAAACTATATCGCTATGTTTGGTCCCTGCATGGCTATTGCCTGGGCACTGGGCAATACCCCGGACAAGTACCGACGCCCGGCCACGCTGGCGGCTGGAACATATTTATTAGTGTTGGCTGGGGTATTGGGATTAGTCACGAACTTGTGGGGAAATCCCAAGCAGGCTGCTATGGCCTGGTTCGCGTCCCAAAGCGGGTCGGTGCGTGCCTCTGAGCACCTCACCTTAATGCTCTTGCGGGAAAACAAATTGCTTGAGGCACTGCTGGTGACCGAAACTCAGGTGAAGAATTGCCCCGCTTGCGCTACCTCGACTGTCCAGGCGATGTTGCTTTCCTGTGTTTCGAAAGATGAAGCGAAAACTCGGAGCTACTTCCGTCGTGCAGAGCAACTGCTGCCGGTCGTACGCGACCCCAGGGGCGTCTCTTCAGCTCTGGCTGCCTTGCAGGTGCAGCTCGATAATAAACAGTGCACTTACTTGAGCTATCCGGATCTGACCGCGCTTAACAAGTCGCTGCTCAGAGGCGATGAGGTCACATCGAATTATTTGCCAGTGCTGGTCAACCTGCAGAGGCTCGCGCTGGCAGAAGGTCGTGAGCAGGAAGCGCGCGAATACATGGCGAAGGCCTGGCAGGCCAAGCCCGACCCGGTTATCGGAGAGGTGATGGTCGGCAACTGGCTTCGAGAGCAGAGCTATGAGGAAGCCCGGGCGTTCGTCCGCGACCAGATGTGTCTGCGTCTGCCAAGAAATCCCATATTGGCGAATTCGTTGCGGCAGCGCTGCCAGAATACGATGAAGACGATTGAGGCTGCTGAAGCAGGAGGGAAAGGTTGAGTTCGCGAGTACTGAAACACGCTTCGTTATCCATTGTTCTACCGGCCAAGAATGAAGCTCAGGGGTTGGCATTGTTCCTGCCAGAGTTGCGAGGCTTATACCCTGAGGCGGAAGTCATCGTCGTCAACGACGGTTCCACCGATGAGACTGGCGCCGTGGCCGAGGCGGCGGGGGCACGCGTCGTGACTCACCCCTATTCCCGAGGCAATGGCGCAGCGATAAAGAGCGGCGCCCGTGCGGCGACTGGCGAAATCATCGTCTTCATGGACGCCGACGGGCAGCATTCCCCCAACGATATTGAGTTGCTGTTGAACGGCCTGGATGAAGGGCACGACATGGTGGTCGGCGCCCGCCAGCAGGGCTCCCAGGCCAGCGTCGGTCGTGGCTTGGCCAACGGCTTCTACAATCGCCTCGCCACCTACATGACCGGGCACAAGGTCGAAGACCTGACCTCGGGCTTTCGCGCTGCCCGTGCCGACAAGTTCCGCGAGTTTCTCTACCTGCTGCCCAACGGGTTCTCTTATCCGACTACCAGCACCATGGCGTTCTTCCGTGCGGGCTATTCGGTGGCCTACGTGCCGATTCACGCCGCCAAACGCGTCGGCACTAGTCACATCAAGCCTTTGAAAGACGGTATGCGTTTCCTGCTGATCATCTTCAAGATCGGTACGCTCTACTCGCCGCTTAAACTCTTTGCGCCCATCGCGCTGCTGGCGGTTTTCATGGCATCCGCCTGGTACAGCTATACCTTTGTTAGCTTCGGTCGTTTCACCAACATGAGTGCATTGCTTTACAGCGCCGGCGTCATGATCTTTCTCATGGGACTGATCTCCGAGCAGATCACCGCGCTCATGTACAAGGACAGCTCCGATCGTTGATTCGGTACTTATCTGCTCTAGGCGATGCTGAGCCGGCTGTCGAAAAACCTGGACAGTTCCTCGGCCCGCTCCTGCCAGTACACCGGTTGCATCGGTGGGTGGCAGGGGCGGGCGAGCAGTTCGAGCAGCTTGGCGGCCAGGTCGAACTCATTGTCGGGGTTGAAGAGATGGGTGGGCTGCTCGGCGAGCTGTGCACCTAGCACGCCTACGTCGGCTGCTAGCAAGCGAGTCTCGCAGGCCAGGATTTCGTTCAGCTTCTGCGGATAGCAGTAGCTGCCAAAGCTCGATGGTCGATTGCAGATGATGGAAACGTCCATCGCGTTATAGAACGCCGGGACCGACGTGGGCGGTAATACCCCTAGATAACGTACCCCTTGTGTCGATGCGAGCGGTAGGCTGTTGTCGTGTGGCCCGGCCAGTACAAGTTGCAAGTTTGGAAGACGCTGGCGGATCAACGGCAGGGCGCGCAACAACACGGCTGTGCCGCGATTTCTGCCGAGCGCTCCGGCAGTCCCGATCAGGTGATCGTTCGTCGTGAGCCCTAACTCCCTTCTCGCCGTCTCACGGTCGGTCGGACGGAACTCGTCGGGGTTGGTGGCATTGCCCAGAGTGAGAATCCGGTCGGCGGGTACGCCGTAACCATGCTCCAGATAAGTGCTAAGGGGGGCGCTGATCGAGGTGATGCCTTCGGCCTCGCGACAAGCCGTCCTGAAGAGGTGTTTCATGCCGGGAATCTTCGAGAGCAAGAAGCTCTCGTAGTTATCGTAAAGATCGAGAACGTAGGGGATGCCCATTTCACCGCAGACGCGGTGGCAAGCAATGGCATGCCACATGTCCGAACTGGCCCACACCACGTCCGGGCAAAAAGTCGCGATCTCCTGACGAATTTCCCGCAAGTGGCGAAGTATTCCGCTTCCCAGTGGCGCCGCGTTGAAGGAGCGCCAGGCAACGCAGCCGGGGTGTACAGTCTGCTCCAGTCGTGGACGGTAGCTGCAAGTCAGTCCTCGGACCTCATGACCCACAGCGGCCAGATTCTCCGGAATCTCGAAAAGCCGGCCGAAGCGGTCATCCAGTAAATCGCGGCCGGTGTACTGGCGCTTGGTCAGAACAAGAATCCGCATCAGCTTCTCGTTTCTCTGAGAATGTCGAGGTAGGCCTGCCCGGCGCGCTCGACCGAAAAATACTGAGCGCGCTGGCAAAGATTATCGGCCGGTACGTCGAACTCTTTGTCGAGAGTCTTGCGTAGCGCTGCGACTAGCGCCGACACGGAGTTGGTAGGGATCAACTGCCCATAACGGCCATTGTCGAGGATTTCCGCCGGTCCGCTTGGGCAATTGGTGGCAATTACCTGGGTGCCGCAGGCCATTGCTTCCACCAGGACATTGCCGAAGCCTTCGTAGTCCGAGGGCAAAACAAGGACGTCGGAGTGCTTGAGAAGCGGGAGAATATTTTGTGTGTGCCCGAAAAAGAGCACATTGTCTGCGACCTGCAATTGTGCGGCTTGGCGTTTGAGCTGTTCCAGCTGGGAGCCGTCGCCAAGAATCAGCAGGTGCGCCTCTGTCTGCGCGTGCACCTGGGCAAAGGCATCTAGCAAGAGATCCACGCGTTTGACCGGCTCCAGACGACCGGCGAAAACGATCAGCGGTGTTGTGCTGTGCTCCCAGGGATAGACAGCCGGCAGTGGGGCTTCGATACGACTTGCGATTTGCGTGTCGACAATCGGGTTGTAAATGGTCGTGATGGCATCTTGAGGTATGCCGATGTGCTGTGCCAGGTCCAAAGCAACGCCGTCGGAAACGGCGATCACGCGGTTGGCCCGTGGGTACAATGCGCGCATAGCGAGTCGAACCATCTGTAGCTTCAGCTTGCGTAAGCCTTTGGCGCGGGACACCTCGGGCGAAACGGTCAGGTGCTGAGTGACGATGATGCGAGAACTCCGGAATAGCAGAAGCTTCAGAAGGACAGCCAGGCAGGAAATATCGTTGGCGCTCGTGATGATATGGGTTGGGTGGGCGCACTGGATGGCATTTACGAGGGCGACAATGAAACCGATCAGGCCTTTGCCGGGAAGCGCCAGGACATTGTGGTGGCGAGAATCCGGGTGCACCGGCGGCTGAATGAAGGACCTGGCCACCAGGGTGGTGTCGATTCCTTGCTCAGTCAGGTAGACAGCCAATGAGGACAAAACCTGCTCTAGCCCCCCGTTCCTGAACTTGCCCGCTAGTATCCAGACTTTCAAGACTGGGCAGCTCCTGCTATGGGAGTGCACAGTACGTTCTGGAATTCCTGAAGGTTGTTTCGGTCCAGTTTCGTCAGGACACCATTCTTGCCAATGTTCTGGAATCCATATCCAAACTCTTCCAGTAGATTGAGGATATCCGTCTGTTCGTATCCTGCTGCTCGCGAAGTTTCCACCTGCAGTTCAATGATGATCTGTGGCTTGAACTGGCTCAGCGTTTCTTGTGCCCCTTTTAGGCAGGGGAGCTCCGCGCCTTCGATATCTATCTTGATAATGTCCAGGCGCTCGACTGGGTGCGCTCGCAGGTATTCGTCCAGGGTCATTAACTGGATTGTCTGCACCGGTTTGGCATCCGCCTTGGCAGCATAGAGACTGCCAAGACCATGATTCGGTTCGTTGGCGTCCTCATTCGCGCAGGCGTCGTAGATATTGGCTTCGCCAGTGTGATCAGACAGCCCAACTCTGGCTACTGATACCCATGAGAGCGAATTGCGCCGGAGATGCTCCTCGAGCTGGCTTGCAATGGAACTCATGGGTTCGAATGAAATGACGCGTCCAAATTCGCGGGTGCGTTTGGCTGCAACCAGTGTTATCTCGCCAATATTTGCACCGACATCGAGGAAGACCATGCCCGGTTTGATAAGCCTGTCGAGCAGGGCAACGATCTCGCGGTTGTAGTAGCCAACCCAGAATATGCGTCGCTGCATATGCTCGGCCAGGTCCAGTCGCACTTGAAAGATACCGTCGAAGTCATCGATTTCCACTTGCCCTGCTGCGTGACGAAATAATCCACGCATCAACCGGGGTAGCAGGACGTCTTTGCGCCCCACAGGGAATCGATTCGCGAATCGCCGGATACTGCGCAATGCCGCTGGAGTCATCATTGGCCAGACCTATCCGATAAATTGTCGTGCGAAGTGTTCAAGGTAGCCGCGAAAGCTAAGGCGGTAGCTGCGGCGAGGAATAACTCCACTGCGATATAGGCGTACGCGGCGCCTTGTGCTCCATATCGCGGGATCAGGGGCATCGATAGCAGCGCCAAAAAGACGATGGCAGCCAGTTCGATTAGATTCTTGGTCTTCTTTTTTCGACGCCCAACCAGAGCCTGGCTTGCTATCATTCTGAATCCGTAAAATGGGATAACCACTGCCAGTAGTTTGATGAGAGCGACTGCCGGGGCGAAATCCCGCCCGAGAATCATCGGGATGATTGCTGCAGCCGACCAGATGAACAGGCCCGCTAGCGTTCCATAGCCGACGATAACTGCGATTAGCATGCCTACAAGTCGTGGGTGCTTCGCTCGATCCGCACCCTGGGCGAAGAGTCGTGGAAGTGCTGCGGAGACCAGAGCATCCACCGGCTGTGTCAGTAGGGTGATGAAGCGATAGGCAATGCTGTAGAGGCCTGCAATCTCGGCACCGCCGAATTTGAGTGCGAATGTCTTGTCCAGCGAGGTAAGGGCGTTGCTGCCGGTCCAACTGAAGGCAAAGCCGATACCTTCGAGCAATTGTGCCCGACTGAATCTCAACGGCATTTGCCTAGGCGCGAGAAAATAGTGCGTCAGTGCGATGGCGGCGAATGCCGATACGAGTGTGGCAGTGGCATGGAACCACACGTATTGGTCAAGCTCGCGAGTCTCGCTGAGCTGGAAGAACGCCAGGTTGCCGCAGAGTCGGAACAGTGCCGTCAGCGCGGGCAGCATGGTTGCCCAGCCCATTCTTTCATGGGCCGAAAATGCAAATGATGAGGCCGTCACCAAAGGGAACAGAATCGTCTCTGAGATGCCGATGGCGATCAGCGTTCGGTAATGTGACTCGGGATGGAGCCATATCCCGAGCACCACAAAAAGAAGGGTGATGAGCGCGCCGCTGCCCAGGATGCAGGCCAGCGAATTGTTCCAGTACTGGCTGAACTTCTCTGGAGCGTGGATGGAGCCTTGATACATGACCAGCCCGAGCCCGAGCCCGGTGAACGCGCCCATGGTGAGTGCCAAGCTGGCAAGACCGCTATAGGTCCCATAGCCCGCCGGCCCAAGCAGTCTGGCGGTAACCACCATCCAAGCGGCAAGCAGGCCAACTCGGATGAGCTGCCAGAACAGCGTTATCATCGCGGAGCGTGCAAGGCGACCGGGCTTATAGCCCTTGGCCGACGTTTTCAAAGCGTTCGCTTCACGCTGGGAGTGCCTTGCGGGCTGCCATTTGGGAAAAGTACCCGGTGTACTTCCTGACCAAACCGCTCCCAGGAAAACCTCTCCCCGTGTTGCTTGCAAGTTTTGCGCAGCTCGCCGGGGGCATCCAGGACGCGCACGATCGAGTCGGCCAGTCGTTCGTAATCGTGGGGTTGAACCAGATAACCCGAAGAGCCATTCGCAACCGCATCGACGATGCCGCCGGTGGCGAAGGCAACAGTCGGCGTGCCGTTGACCGCGGCTTCGATGGCCACCATGCCAAACCCTTCCGAGTCTCCCGGAATGCTGCGGACCGGAAACACGTGGGCGTCCGCAACCTGATAAGCCACACAGAGTTCTTCGAAGTCAGTGATCGGGCCGATAAAGCGTACCGAATCGGCAATGCCTGCATCCTGTGCCACGGCCCGGATGCTTTCGGGCGTCTGCGCGTGAGCATGGGCGTGCAGGGCGTCTTTCGGAGCGTCTCCCACAATTAACAGTAGTGTGTCGGGGTGTCGGGCGACGACCTTGGGCAAGGCTTCGCCGACGAACTCCAGCAGGCCCTTGCGTGCGGTCAGCCGGCCGACAGAGATAAGTATGCGTCGTGTACCCAACTGGAGCTTGTCGCGCAATGCTTGCAGCTTCTCAACGGGAAAATCTGCAATGGGTGTTTGAGCGCCCGGGAATATCAGGGTCAGCCGGTCTGGCTGAACCCCAGCTTCTACCGCGAACTCTAGGGTAGAGCGGCTATTGGCGATCACTGCATCCATGTGCCTGATTGTCGGCAGCCAGAGTGTCCGATAAATCGGGTTGCGGGTGGTGATGTCCAACCCATGGAGATAAGTGACCGCCCTGGCGCCGCAGAGCCTGGCAGCCAGCAGGGCAATGGGGGCGGTCAGGCCGCTGCCGGCCAGCACGACCTGGGGCCGGTAGCGACGGGCGATCCGGGCTGCGGAGAGTGTCGCCTCGAGCAGAAAGCGCCAGGTCGGACGCAAGCATACCTGATGGTAGACGGCCTGCTTAGGCGCCTGGTTTGCGGCTTCGGCGGGCCCCACGACATGCACTTCGGCGTCCCGGCTCAGTTCATCGACCATGTGCCAGTTGAGGCGCTCCATGCCGCCCAGAAGAGGCGGCAAGTTCCGGGTGACCACCAGGACGCGGGGCATGCAGCGGTCTTTGCTTGTCGAACTCATGCGCTAACAACGTTCGGACGCTTGTCCAGTCGCCCGCGCGTATCCACCAGGATTCTCGCGTGCTCGGCCAGCAGCGCGTAGTCGAACGCATCGTGGTCAGTCGCCAGCACCACACAGTCGAATGCGTCCAGGCTGGTAGGTGTCAGGCTGATCGATTCGAGGTCGAAGCTGTAGTCGCGCTTGTTCGGGAAGCTCGGGACGTGAGGGTCCGAGTACTGGACTTCAGCGCCGCGCTGTTCCAGCAGGGACATGATCTCGACCGCCGGCGATTCGCGAGTGTCGTCGATGTTCTTTTTGTAGGCCAGGCCGAGGATCAGCACCCGGCTACCGTTTACGGCTTTCTTCCGGCTGTTCAGCGCGTCGGCGACTTTCTCCACCACCCAGTGCGGCATGTAGTGGTTGATCTCCCCCGCCAGCTCGATGAAGCGCGTATTGACCCCGTATTCCTTGGCCTTCCAGGTCAGGTAGAACGGGTCGATAGGGATGCAGTGGCCGCCCAGGCCGGGGCCTGGCGTGTAGGGCACGAAACCGAAGGGTTTGGTGGCGGCGGCGCGGATCACTTCATGGATGTCGATGCCCATCTTGTCCGCAACGATCTTCATCTCGTTGACTAGGCCGATGTTCACGGCGCGGTGGATGTTTTCCAGCAGCTTGGTCATCTCCGCGGCGCGCGGGCTGCTTACGGGGACCATGGTGTTGATGGCGTGGGCGTAGATTGCACTGCCCAGTTCCAGGCAGCTGGCCGTCATGCCGCCGATGACTTTCGGGATGTCGCGGGTGCCGAAGCGTGGGTTGCCTGGGTCTTCTCGTTCCGGGGAAAACACCAGTGCGCAGTTTTCTCCGGGAGTGAAGCCCTGGCGTGCCAGGCGTGGGGCCAGTTCTTCTTCGGTGGTTCCTGGCCAGGTGGTGCTTTCCAGGCTAAGCAACTGCCCTTCGCGGAAATACGGAAGAATCGCTTCGGTGGTGTTGATCACGTAGCTCAGGTCTGGCTCGTGGTGATGGTCCAGAGGGGTGGGGACGCAGATGATCAGCGCATCCGCTTCATGGCTGCGGGAGAAATCACAGGTGGCTTCGAATCCTGCCGTTCTGGCGGCCTGGATCAATTCGGGCCCCAGGCGTTCGATATAGCTGCGACCTTCGTTCAGCGCATTGACTTTGGTTTCGTCGATATCGAAGCCGATCACCTTGATCCCGACTTCAGCAAAGCGCAGCGCCAGAGGAAGGCCGACATAGCCCAGGCCATAGATACCCACGACGGCGGTTCCGGCGGATATCCTGGTGCGGAGTTGGTCGAGTGCGCTCATAGAAATGCCCGGGCCGAAAGAATTCGGCCATTCTGGCGAGTTTTGCTGGCCGTGGGAATTATCTGAAACACAGGTGAGACAATATGTGACTGATCTCTCGCCCAGTGCCGGTGCAGGCGGAGCAATTGCCTAGTTGCAGGGGGGATGGTAGTTTACGCCCGCCGCCGGTGTAGCTCAGTCGGTAGAGCAGCTCATTCGTAATGAGAAGGTCGGGGGTTCGATTCCTCTTACCGGCACCATCTTCAGCAAAAAGCCCCGCTTTCGAGCGGGGCTTTTTGTTTTTCAATCACAGAAAAATCAGGCGTAACCGCTGGGATTCTGGCTCTGCCAGTTCCAGGCGTCGCGGCACATGTCTTCGATGTCGCGCTGAGCGCTCCAGCGCAGTTCCTTGCCTGCCAGTTCCGGGTCGGCGTGGTAGCTGGCGATGTCGCCGTCGCGGCGGGGGAGGAACTGGAAGGGCAGTTCGCGGCCGCAGGCTTTTTCATAGGCGCGGATGATTTCCAGCACGCTGTAGCCGCGGCCGGTGCCGATGTTGAAGGTCTTCGCGCCGCTGGCGCCGTCCAGCCAGCGTAGGGCGCTGAGGTGGGCGTTGGCCAGGTCGACGACGTGCAGGTAGTCGCGCACGCCGGTGCCGTCCGGGGTGGGGTAGTCGTTGCCGAATACGCGGATGAAAGGCTGCTTGCCGGTGGCGACTTGGGAGACGTAGGGCATCAGGTTGTTGGGGATGCCGTTGGGGTCTTCGCCGATGCGGCCGCTGGCGTGGGCGCCCACCGGGTTGAAGTAGCGCAGGATGGCCATCGTCCATTGCGGATCGGCATGGGCGATGTCGCGCAGGGCGATTTCCGCCATCAGCTTGGACTGACCGTAAGGGCTGGCGGGGCCGGTGGGGGCGTCTTCGCGGATCGGGCTCTCGGCCGCCAGGCCGTACACCGTGGCCGAAGAGCTATAGATGAAGCGCTTCACGCCGTGGCGTTGCATGACCTGGCAGAGGTTGACGGTGCCGGCGAAGTTGGTCTGGTAGTAGGCGATGGGGTCCGCAACCGATTCGGCGACGGACTTCAAGCCGGCGAGGTGAATGGTGGCGTCGATGTCGTGTTCGCGGAATAGGCGGTCTAGCGCGACCTCGTCGCGGACGTTGCCTTCCACAAAGGGGATTGCCTGGCCGGTGAGTTGCTCGATGCGTTTCAGCGGTATGGGCGAGCTGTTACTGAGGTTGTCGAGGACGATGGGATGAAAGCCCTGCTCGATCAGTTCCAGGCAGATGTGCGAGCCGATGTAACCACAGCCCCCGGTCAACAGAATCCTTTTCGTCATGATCGTGCTCTTGCTCCCTTCGCTGTACGCCGATTCGTGAGCATCTGAGTATGTCAGAGGCGCATGAATCGGCACTATCGAGGGCGGCGTGACCGTGTCGGCAGGTCTGAAAGGTCGCGCGGAAGCGTACTAGCTCAGGCGCATCGACAGGTCCAGGGCTTTGACGTCCTTGGTCAGGGTGCCGATGGAGATGTAGTCCACGCCGGTCTCGGCGATGGTGCGCAGGGTGCTCTCGGTGATGCCGCCGGAGGCTTCCAGCTTGGCGCGGCCGGCGGTGAGGGCGACGGCGGTACTCATGTCGTCCAGGCTCAGCTCGTCGAGCATGACGATGTCGGCGCCGGCGTCCAGGGCCTGGCGCAGCTCCTCCAGGTCTTCCACCTCGATTTCCACCGGCTTGCCTGGGGCGATCCGCTGGGCGGCGGCGATGGCCTGGGCGATACCGCCACAGGCGGCAATGTGGTTTTCCTTGATCAGGAAGGCGTCGTACAGGCCGATACGGTGGTTATGGCAACCGCCGCAGGTGATCGCGTACTTCTGCGCCAGGCGCAGGCCGGGCAGGGTCTTGCGGGTATCGAGCAGCTTCACGCCGGTGCCGTCCACCAGGTTGGCGTAGTGGCGAGCGCGGGTTGCGGTGCCGGAGAGCAGCTGGAGGAAGTTCAGGGCGCTGCGCTCGCCGGTGAGCAGGGCGCGGGCGGGGCCTTCCAGGGTGAACAGGGTCTGGTCGGCGCTGACCTGCTCGCCATCGCTGACCTGCCATTGCACCTGCACGCGCGGATCGACCTGGCGGAATACCTCGTCGACCCAGGCGGTGCCGGCGAGGGTGGCGTTCTCGCGGGTGATGATGCGGGCGCTGGCGGCGCGCTCGGCGGGAATCAGTTGGGCGGTGATGTCGCCGCTGCCGACGTCTTCGGCCAGGGCGGCACGGACGTTGGCCTGGATTTCCCCGGAAAGCTCGGCGAGGGTGAGGTTCGGCATGCAAGGCTCCTGTTCGCAGTGTCGCGATTATACGGGCGGCGGCGCGTGACGTGCAGGGAGTGCCATTTTTTGTCTTATCGCGTGATCTGTCGGACGGACGGTGCCTACTGCTCTGTGAATTTCTTCAAGAATGCGTGAAATGTCTCTTGGTTGTGTAAGAAGCTTCCCTATAATGACGTTGAACCTTTCCGCTTTTTGACGCCACTAAATTGACGTTATGGATGACGCTTCGATGACTGTTGGTGCCGCCAGCCAGGTCTGACGGCAGGAGACTTGCGATGCAGAACGACGCGAACGTAGTGCCGCTGAACAAGCCGGCCACGGAATCCTCGCAGACTTCGTTCGCTGGACGCGTTCCGGCGGGGCTCGTCGCTGTTCGCGACAAGGTCGCCGTCCAGTTGCGTCATGCCATGCAGGCTCTGTTCGACAACGCCGACGATACCCTGTTCGAGATGGCCGATCGCGCCGCCAACAACGCCGAACAGAGCGCCTACTTCGAAGCTATGCGTGACCTGCGCCTGAAGCGCAAGGGTATCGAGCGTGGCTTCCTGCAGAAGGTCTTTGAAAGCTTTGCCAACCTGAACCAGTATGAAATCGGCCGCGCGCCGGTGCTGGATACGGTTTCCTACGAGAATCTCACCCTGGTGCAGAACGACGAGCTGGAAGAGTCCGTCGCCCTGGATGCCATGGTCGCCAAGGTGATGAGCCGCGACGGCGTCGCCCTCACTCACCTCACCACCCGATTCAATACCCTGGTCAGCAAGAAGGTCGAGGACAAGAGCAACCCGCTCGGCCCGCGCCAGCTCTGCGAGGCCTTCCTCGAGGCCTGCCGCGGCCTGGGTGTGGAGATCAAGGTCAAGCTGATCATCCTCAAGCTCTTCGAGAAGTACGTGCTGGCCGATGCCGAGCACCTGTACGCGGAAGCCAACCAGACGCTGATCGCCCTGAACGTGCTGCCGGAGCTCAAGTCCGTTCCGCTGCGTCGTCCGCCGCAACGTACGGTACCCAGCAGCCAGGGCGCCGCCCCGGCCGCCGCTGGTGCCGCCGAGGCGGGCGAGCAAGCAGGCGCTGGCCAGTACATGGACGCCGACAGCCAGGCGGCCTTCGCAGCCCTGCGCGACCTGCTCTCGCAGGTGCGCGGCAGCGCAGCCCCAGCGCGCCCGATGCCTGCCGATGCGGTACCGATTTCCAGCAACGACCTGATGCGCCTGCTGTCCCACCTGCAGTCGCACCTGCCGGCGCAGAGCATCGATGAGATCGATGTGCGCCAGCACCTGGACCACCTGCTGACCCGCGTCAGCAGCAAGAGCGGCCGTTCCCGTGTGGTCGGCCAGGTGGACGAGGACGTCATCAACCTCGTCTCCATGCTCTTCGAATTCATCCTCGACGACCGCACCCTGCCGGATTCGCTCAAGGCCCTGATCGGCCGCATGCAGATCCCGATGCTCAAGGTCGCGGTCCTCGACAAGACCTTCTTCAACCGCGGCAGCCACCCGGCGCGCCGCCTGCTCAACGAGATCGCCTCGGCCGCCCTGGGCTGGGCCGAGCACTCCGACGGCCAGCGCGACCACCTGTACCAGAAGATCGAGCAGGTGGTGATGCGTCTGCTGAACGATTTCGTCGACGACCCGGCGATCTTCTCCGAGCTGCTCGACGAGTTCATCGCCTTCACCGGCGACGAGCGCCGTCGCAGCGACCTGCTGGAGCAGCGCACCCGCGATGCCGAGGAAGGCCGCGCCCGCGCCGAACTGGCCCGCCAGGACGTGGAAGGCGTACTCAATGAGCGCCTGCTCGGCCGCACCCTGCCCGAAGTGGTGGTGCGCCTGCTGCAGGAGGCCTGGAGCCAGGTCCTGCTGCTCACCTGCCTGAAGCACGGCACCCATTCCTCCGAGTGGGAAGGTGCGCTGGCGACCATGGACGACCTGATCTGGAGCGTGGAGCCCCACGAAGACCCGGACTCCCGTCTGCGCCTGCTGGAGATGGTGCCGCAGTTGCTCAAGTCGCTGCGTGAAGGGCTGGCTTCGGCTGCCTTCGATCCGTTCTCCACGGGTGAATTCTTCAGCCGCCTGGAAGGGCTGCATGTGCAGGCCTTCCAGCGCTACAAACAGGTCGAGGAAGCTCCGCTGCTTGACCTGGAAGACGACCTGCCGCTGCTGGACGATCCGCTGGATGCTCCGGCAGCCGCGCCCGCTGCTGCGCAGCCGGCCATGGTCGCGGTGGTCGAGGAAATCGTCCTCGCTTCGCCGGAACCTGCCCGCGTGGTGGAGCCCGAAGAGGCCTTCGCTGATGACGACGAGTCGCTGCGCAAGGTCGACGACCTGCGTGTCGGTAGCTGGGTGGAAATCCAGGAAGACGAAGAGCACAAGCTGCGCTGCAAGCTGGCAGCTGTGATCCGCCCGAGCGGTCGCTACATCTTCGTCAACCGCACCGGCATGAAGGTGCTGGAAAAGACCCGCATGAGCCTGGCGGTCGAGTTCCGTCGCAACGCCGTGCGCCTGCTCGACGATGCACTGCTGTTCGACCGCGCCCTGGAATCGGTGATCGGCAACCTGCGCCGCCTGAAGAACGCCTGAGCCCGCTGGCTGCGCGCCAGCGGGTGCATTTCCCCCGTCGCCTGCTTTAGAGTGGGGCTCTGCCAAGGAGTCTCCATGCAGATCGACCCCGAATCCGGCTGGTGCCTAGACGCCCAGCGCTGCCCTTCGCCGAACTTCAACGCCCGCCCCGATGGTGAGGAAGTCTCGCTGCTGGTCATCCACAACATCAGCCTGCCGCCCGGCCAGTTCGGTACCTGCAAGGTGCAGGAGTTCTTCCAGAACCGCCTCGCTGCTGACGAGCATCCGTACTTCGCCAGCATCTGCAGCCTGACGGTGTCCGCACACTTCCTCATCGAGCGCGACGGCTCGCTGTTCCAGTTCGTTTCCTGCAACTCGCGCGCCTGGCATGCCGGTGTGTCCAGGTTCGATGGACGGGAGAACTGCAACGATTTCTCCATCGGTATCGAACTGGAAGGCACCGACATCGAACCCTACAGCGACCGCCAGTACGAAGTGCTCGCCGAGCTGACGCGGCAGCTGCGCAAGGTTTATCCCGCGATCACGGCCGAGCGCATCCAGGGGCATTGCGACATCGCGCCGGAGCGCAAGACCGACCCCGGCGAGGCATTCGACTGGGCGCGCTACCTTGCCGATATCGGCGCGGCTGTGAAGAAGGAGTCGACATGAGTTTCCTGGTGCTGTTGCTGGTTCTGTTGGTCGAGAAGTTTTCCAGCTGGCGCGCACGGGTACAGCGTGACGGCTGGTGGCTCGGCTGGCTGGATACCGTGGGTGGCGTGAAGTCGCTGGTGGCGCAGCCCTGGCTCGCCCTGCTGGTGGCCATCCTGCCGCCGCTGCTGTTGCTGGCGCTGCTGCTGACCATTCTGGAGCCGGTGGCCTACGGCCTGCTGGCGCTTCCGGTACAACTGCTGGTGGTGGTCTGGAGCCTGGGGCGCGGCGATGTGCTGCGTGCCATCGGGCCGTTCCGCGATGCTTGGCGCCGTGAAGATGCCCAGGCGGCCTACCACGTCGCCGAGCGTGACCTGGGCGTGCAGGTCCAAGCCGATGGTGACGACGATCTGTTCGCCGTGGTGCAGGGCACATTGGTCTGGGAGGCCTACCAGGCCTTCTTCGCGGTGATCTTCTGGTACGCGCTGCTCGGCCCGGTGGCCGCGCTGGCCTACCGGCTGCTCGCCATTGCCGCCGAGCAGGGGCGCCAGCCGGTGCTGCGCGAGCGCGCCGCACAGTTGCGCCATGCCTTCGACTGGCTGCCGGCACGGGCACTCGTGCTGAGTTTCGCGCTGGTCGGCAACTTCGTCGCGGTGACCCGTACGCTGTTGCATGACCTGCTGGCCTGGGATGTACCTGCCGCTCGTCTGCTGGCGCGCGCCGGGTACGTGGCCGAAGACTTCAACGAGGGCGGCCTGGGCGCCAAGGGCGTCGCCAGCCTGGATGCTCTATGGCAGCTGCTGGTGCGCTCCGCCGTGCTCTGGTATGCGGTCTTCGCCATCTGGGCATTGCTGCTCTGAGCTCGCGAATCGGGCCGGCTGCCGCCGGTCCGATGATGGCATTTTAACCTTAAGTTACAGAACTCCCCGCCGATATCAGGTACACATCGATTCCAAAGCGCGAGATGACGGTCGCTGTACGACAGCGGCCGCGCCAATGAGCGCACGTGGCGACAACCCGTCCAGGGGCGCGCCGCACTATCCCCGACAAGCAACATAACAATAACGGGAACAGGAGACGTCTTTCGTGAGGACCGTGCTCTATCCGGCCATCGCGCTGATGAACCGTCTGAGCTTCGGCATGAAGTTCAGCCTGATCAGTGTGCTGTTTTTCCTGCCGATGCTGATTACCAACTTCTACCTGGTGCGCGACTCCTACCGGCAGTTCGTCAGTACCCGTGCCGAACTGGAAAGCCTCCAGTTGATCGGCAACGGGCTGCAGGTGCGCCGCCACCTCGAGTCCTACAACGACCTGTTGCAGATCAACGGGGTGCTTGGCCAGTCGAACAAGTCTTCCGGCATCGACTCGCGCATCAGCCAGTTGCACAAGGACCTGCAGGCGCAGATCCAAGCGCTGCAACCGGTCACCCAGGACGCCGAGCAGATCACCGAGTTCAACACCAAGCGCGATGAGTTGCTTGCCAGCCTGAAGGGCGTTGACGCCGAGGGCTCGCTGCAGAGCAAGTCGGCCATGGCGGCGCGCCTGCTCAGCGAAGTGCAGGTCTTCAACAAGCTGCTGGTGTCCCAGGCTGGCCTGAGCCAGGACGACGCCCGCGACCTGCGCCAGTTGGCCGAACTGATCACCTCCGGCACTCCACAGGTGACCGAGACCCTCAGCCAAGGCCGCACCATGGGGGCCAGCGCGCTGGGCCAGGGCTTCCTGAATTCCTCCACCAGCAGCAAGCTCGATGACCTGCTGCAGGAGCTGGAGAAGCTCCACGCCGAATACGGGCTCAAGCTGCAGGAAGCGCTGGGCGCCAGCGCTGCAGCGCAGAGCACGCTGGCCGCCGATGCCCAGGCCAGCCGCGAAACGATCAAGGCCATGGGTAAGCTGTTCGAGGACAAGGTGGTGATGGCCGACACCCTCGACACGCCCTGGCTTGACTTCTACGAACAGGTCAGCAAGGCGATCGAGCAGACCTATCGCCTGGACGACCATGTCCTGCAGTTCTTCGACGGCCAGTTACAGGCCCGCCTGGCCAGCAAGCAGCGGCAGATGGTGCTGCTGGTGGTGGCGCTGCTGGTGGTGTTCGTTTCCATCGTCTACCTCTACGGCGGCTTCTACGTCTCCACCCGCACCACCCTCAAGAGCCTGGGCAAAATGATGGAGCGCGTCGCCGCCGGCGACATGACCGTCAACTTCCAGGCCCAGAGCCGCGACGAGCTGGGCGAGCTGGGCGATGCCTTCAACCAGACCGTGTCGAAGATCCACGACCTGATCGAGCAGGTCGGCCGCACGGTCAGCGAAGTGGAGCGGCAGACCGTGCGCGTGGAGTCGGTTTCCGCCGAGAGCAACCAGGCGGTAGCCGGCCAGCGCAACCAGATCGAGCAGGTCGCCACGGCCATGAACCAGATGGCCGCAACCGCCCAGGAGGTCGCGCGCAGCGCCGCCGTGGCGGTGGGCAGCGCCCACAACGTGAACCAGGAAACCACCAGCGGCCGCGCCCTGGTGGCATCCCAGGTGGGCAGCATCCAGCGCCTGGCTGGCGAGATCGACGAGTCGGTGGCGGTGATCAACCAGCTGGCCGCCGACAGCGCTTCGATCAGCCGTGTGCTGGACGTGATCAAGGGCATTGCCGAGCAGACCAACCTGCTGGCGCTCAACGCAGCCATCGAGGCGGCGCGTGCTGGCGAGCAGGGCCGGGGCTTCGCCGTGGTCGCCGATGAGGTGCGTACCCTGGCCAAGCGCACCCAGCAGTCCACCGAGGAGATCGAGCAGATGATCGCTCGCCTGCAGAATGGTGTGGGCGCCGCCGTGAAGGCCATGGGCAGCAGCCACCAGACCGCCGATGGCACTGTCAGCCAGTCGGCCCAGGTGCAGCAGGCGCTGGAGAATATCCTCAGCGCGGTCGGCGCCATCGTCGATCAGAATCAGCAGATCGCCGCTGCGGCCGAGCAGCAGACCGCCGTGGCCCACGACATCGACCAGAACATCGTCGAGATCAACCAGGCCGGCGAGCGCACCTCCGAAGGTGCCAGCGAGACCGAGCGCGCCAGCCGCGAACTGGCCGGGCAGGTGGTGGAACTGAAACGACTGATCGGCGCGTTCCGCGTTTGATTCGCAAGATCCGGAGCGGACGCTGCGATCCGCCCCGCAACCGGGTTTTCGCCAGCAGACCGATGTCCGTGGGTCGCACGGATGCACCCCATCTCACGGGCATCGGTTTGTCGGTGAATTTACTTTGCAGAGGCAGCTGATTTCGGTCGAGATCCTGATGCCGATGCTTCCCCCTCACCCCAGCCCTCTCCCTCAGGGAGAGGAAGCCGCCCGTGCCGGCTGACGCCGAGGTTTCATCCTGTGCCGAACGGTCCCCTCTCCCGCTTGCGGGAGAGGGTTAGGGTGAGGGGCTATTGAATTTGTAGGAGCGGATTTATCCGCGATCAGCAGTGGCCGGAAACCAATCGCGGACGGAGTCCGCTCCTACCTCCAGCCAAACAGCTCCATCGCGTTGCGCGTGCTGGCGCTGGCCAGCTCTTCCGGGCTGATGCCCTTCAACTCCGCCAGTGCCACGCAGATATCCGGCAGATGTTCCGGGCTGTTGCGTACGCCGGGATACATCGACGGCGCCATGTCCGGCGAGTCGGTCTCCAGCACGATGGACTCCAGCGGTATCTCCGGCACCACCTTGCGCAGGCGGTTGGCCTGCGGCCAGGTCGGCGCGCCGCCCAGGCCCAGGCGGAAGCCCAGCTTGAGGTATTCGCGGGCTTCCTCGCGGCTGCCGGCGAAGGCGTGGACGATGCCCTGGCGTCTGGGCTTGTAGCGCTTGAGCGTGGCGATCATCGCCGCATGGGCACGGCGCACGTGCAGCAGCACCGGCAGCTCGAAGTCGATGGCGATGCGCAGCTGTTCCTCGAAGATGGCCTGCTGGCCGTCGCGGTCGAGGTCTTCCAGGTAGTAGTCCAGGCCGATCTCGCCCACCGCGCAGAGCTTCGGGTGGCCGGCCAGACGCTGCAGCCATTCGCGCAGGGCCGCGAGGTGTTCCGGCTTGTGTCGCGCCAGATAGATCGGATGGAGGCCCAGGGCGGCGTAGAGGTCCGGCTCGCTGTCCACCAGCGCCCAGACGTCCTCCCAGTTCTCGCGGAACACCCCCAGCAGCACCTGTCGTTCCACGCCCCGCTCGCGGCTGCGTTGCAGCACGGCGGCGCGGTCCTGCTCGAAGTCCGGGCAGTCGAGGTGGTTGTGGGTGTCGATCAGGCGCATCGCTTCACTCCGTGCGCAGCTTGAGGTTGCGCGGGATCGGGTGCACGCCGGGCGTGTAGCTGTTCTGTTCGATGGCGGCCAGCGCCAGGTCCAGCGCGCGCTCGGCGATCAGCGCGTGCTGCTGGGAAATCGCGTTGACCTTCAGCGGAACGAAGTCCAGCAACTGGGTATCGCCGAAGGTGGCAATGCGCAGGTTTGCCGGCCAGCCGCTGGGCAGCGCCTGGAGCACGTCGAACACGCCTTCGAGCAGCACGTAGGAGGTGGTGATCAGCGCGTCGGGCAACTGCCCCTGGCCGGCCAGCAGCTCCTCCATCAGACGCCGGCCACACGGACGGCTGAAGGTCTCGCCGTGCTCGACCAGCACCTGGCCCTTGTAATCGCGCAGGGCGCTGCGGAAGCCGGCGGCGCGTTCCTGGGAAATGATCAGCTCCGGCCGCGCGCCAAGCAGGGCGATACTGCGGGGCGCGGGCCTCAGCAGGCTGGCGGTGAGGCGGTGGCTGGCGTCGCGGTCGTCGCTGACCACCGAGCAGAAGCGCTGCGGGTCGAGTTGGCGATCCACCGCGATGATCGGCACGCCGTCAGCCTGCAGGCGGGCGTGGCTTTCGTCTCCGACGGGCAGGCAACTGGCGACGATGAGTGCGTCGCAGCGGCGTGCGCGGAACAGGTTGAGCACCTGGCGCTCGGTGTCCGGTTCGTCGTCGGAACAGGCGATCAGCAACTGGTAGCCGCGCGCCCGGGCACCTTGCTCCAGCAGCTTGGCGAGCTTGGCGTAGCTGGGGTTCTCCAGGTCCGGCAGGACGAAGCCCAGGGTTCGGGTCTGCCCGCGCCGCAGGCTGGCCGCCTGCTGGTCCGGGTGGTAGCCGTGCTCCTCGATCACCGCGCGCACGCGCTCCACCGTGGCGGCGCTGATGCGGCGCTGGACGGCCTTGCCATTGATCACATAGCTGGCGGTGGTGACCGAAACACCGGCCAGGCGGGCGATATCACTGAGTTTCAACGCGGGATGCTGCCGACAATTGGGGGCTTCAAGGATCACGCATTATCGAGTAACGTGCCAGTCTCAATAGGTGAAACGATTCAGCATTGCGCACGCAGTATTGCCTGAACCCTGTTCCTGCGCCGCAGCCTCTAAGCTGATCACCGTATAAGCGGATAACCGCCCCAGCGCCGGCACGCGCGAACGCCGGTGAGGAGAACGCGATGCTCGAATTCAACGCGCAGCAGGTCCGCATGGGCCAGCGCGCTGCCGACAAGCAGGCCGCCCTGGCCATGCTCGGCTCTGCCCTCGAAGACGATGGCCTGGTCGCCGAAGGCTACCTGGCGGGTCTTCAGGCCCGTGAAGCGCAAGGCTCCACCTATCTCGGGCAGGGCATCGCCATTCCCCACGGCACGCCGGAAACGCGCCACCTGGTGCAGCGCACCGGCGTACGCCTGATGCACTTCCCCGAGGGGGTGGCCTGGGGCGACGGGCAGACCGTGCACCTGGCCATCGCCATTGCGGCCAAGTCCGATGAGCACCTGCGCCTGCTGCAACTGCTTACCCGCGCGCTGGGCGATGCTGAAGTGGGCCCGGCCTTGCGTGCAGCGGAAAAACCCGAGGACCTGCTGCAGCTGCTGCAACGTGGCGCGCCTCAGCCGTTGCTGTTCGACGAGCATCTGGTCGGGCTTGGCGTCGCTGCCGAAGACTTCGACGAACTGGCGTTGGTCGGTGCGCGGCGTTTGAAGAAGGCCGGCTGCGTGGTTCCCGGCTTCGCTGCCGCGCTGCATGACCAGGAGGCCCTGCCGTTGGGCGCGGGGCTCTGGTGGCAGGACAGCGAGCAATGCGTCACTCGTCCGGGCCTCGTCTTCGTTACCCCCGCGCGCGAGCTGAGCCACGCCGGCCAGCCGGTGCGTGGCCTGTTCTGCCTGGCTCGCCAGGACGACGCGCACGGGGCGGTGTTCGCGCGCCTGTGCGACCTGCTGGTGGATGGCCGTGCCGGCGAGCTGGCCAGCGCCACCTCCGTACGTGCGGTGCTGGAAGCCCTGGGCGGTGAATTGCCGGTGGATTGGCCGAGCATCCGGGTGCCGCTGGCTAACCCGCATGGCCTGCACGCGCGCCCGGCGCAGGTGCTGATGCTGCTGGCGCGGGACTACAGCGGCGAAATTCGCGTGCGCATCGCCGAGGGCGACAGCGCCCCGGTTTCCATCCGCAGCCTGAGCAAACTGCTCACCCTTGGCGCGCGGCGTGGGCAGGTGCTGGAGTTCTTCGCCGAGCCGGAAATCGCCGAGGCCGCACTGGCTGCCGTTCGCGCGGCCGTGGAGCAGGGCCTGGGCGAGGAAGTCGAGCCGCTGCCGGAAACCCTCGAGTTGATCGTCGACAGCGTGCAACAGGACGAGCAGGAATTGCAGGCCGTGCGGGCTCCCGAAGCGGGCGTGCAGTTGCAGGCCATTGCCGCAGCGCCGGGCATTGCCCACGGCCCTGCGTACGTGCAGGTCGCTCGTGCCTTCGAGTTCGCCGTGCGCGGCGAGTCGGCGGACGTCGAGCGCCAGCGTCTCGATGAGGCGCGCATGGCCATCAGCGGGGAAATCGGAGCGCTGGTGGGGCGCAGCCAGGTCAAGGAAATTCGCGACATCTTCGTCACTCACCAGGCACTGCTGGACGACCCCGAGTTGCTCGACGAGGTGCAGGCGCGCCTGGCCGAAGGCGCCAGCGCCGAAGCAGCCTGGAGCCAGGTGATCGAGCGGGTGGCCGGCGAGCAGGAGGCCCTGCGCGATGCGCTGCTGGCTGAGCGCGCGGCGGACCTGCGCGACGTTGGCCGGCGCGTGCTGGCGCGCCTGTGTGGCGTCGAGAGTGCGCTGGAGCCGAGCGAGCCCTACATCCTGGTGATGGACGAAGTCGGCCCCTCGGACGTGGCGCGGCTCGATCCGGAACGCGTGGCGGGTATCGTCACGGCGCGCGGTGGCGCCACTTCGCACAGCGCGATCATCGCCCGTGCGCTGGGTATTCCCGCGCTGGTGGGCGCCGGGGAAAGCGTGCTGGCGCTGGAGTCCGGCACGGCGTTGCTGCTGGATGGCGAGAAAGGCCAGATGACGGTCGCCCCCGATGTGCAAGCGTTGCACGCAGCCGAAACCCAGCGCGACCTGCGCCAGCGCCGCGCCGAACAGGCCGAGGCGCGCCGTCATGAGCCGGCGGTGACTCGCGATGGCCATGCCGTGGAAGTCTGCGCCAACCTTGGCGACACCGCCGGCGCGGCGAAAGCCGTGGAGCTGGGCGCGGAGGGCGTGGGTCTGCTGCGTACCGAGTTCGTCTTCATGGACAACCCCCAGGCGCCCGACCAGGCAACCCAGGAGATCGAATACCGCCGTGTGCTCGATGCCCTCGAAGGCCGCCCGCTGGTGGCGCGTACCCTCGATGTGGGCGGTGACAAGCCGCTGCCGTATTGGCCGATCCCCGAGGAAACCAACCCCTACCTGGGCATTCGTGGCGTGCGCCTGACGTTGCAACGCCCACAGATTTTCCGCACCCAGCTGCGAGCGTTGCTCTGTGCCGCCGCTGGCCGCCCGCTGCGCATCATGTTCCCCATGGTCGGGCAGGTGGAGGAGTGGCGGCAGGCCCGCGACCTCACCCTCGAACTCTGCGCGGAGCTGGGCGGCGAGCACGACCTGCAACTCGGCATCATGGTCGAGGTGCCGTCCGCCGCGTTGCTGGCGCCGGTGCTGGCGCGCGAGGTGGACTTCTTCAGCGTCGGCACCAACGACCTGACCCAGTACGCCCTGGCCATCGACCGTGGCCATCCGAGCCTGTCCGCGCAAGCTGACGGCCTGCACCCGGCCGTGCTGCAACTGATCGACATGACCGTGCGCGCCGCCCATGCCCACGGCAAGTGGGTGGGCGTGTGCGGCGAGCTGGCCGCCGACCCGCTGGCGGTGCCCTTGCTTGTCGGGCTGGGAGTGGACGAACTGAGCGTTTCGGCGCGCAGCATCCCGCTGGTCAAGGCGCGGGTGCGCGAGCTGGACCTGCCGACATCCCGCGAGCTGGCTCGCGCGGCATTGGCCCTGTGCTCGGCAGCGGACGTGCGCCAGAGCGTCGCCCTGGCACTGCCGGAGGTGCACTGATGGCCCGTATTCTCACGCTGACCCTGAACCCGGCTCTGGACCTCACCATACGCCTGCCGCAGCTTGCGCCCGGCGAGGTGAACCGCAGCGAGTCGGCACTCAGCCAGGCCGCCGGCAAGGGCCTCAACGTTGCCCAGGTGCTGGCCGACCTGGGACATTCGCTGACCGTTGCCGGCTTCCTCGGTGCGGACAATGCGTTGCCCTTCGAGGCGTTGTTCCGTCGCCGTGGTTTCGTCGATGCCTTTGTCCGCGTGCCGGGCGAGACGCGGCGGAACATCAAGATCGCCGAAGGCACCGGGCGCATCACCGATATCAACGGTCCGGGCCCGGAAGTCAGTAGCGCCCAGCAGGATGCGCTGCTCGACCGCCTCGACCTGATCGCTGCCGATTTCGACATTGCCGTGGTCGCCGGCAGCCTGCCGCGCGGCGTCGATCCGCAGTGGTTGCGCGAGCTGTTGCTGCGCCTGCAGGGCCATGGCCTGAAAGTCGCCTTCGATTGCAGCGGTGCCGCGCTGCGCGCCGGAGTGGACGCCGCTCCCTGGCTGATCAAACCCAACGACCAGGAGCTCGGCGATGCCTGCGGAAAACCCGCTGGCAGCGCTGAAGAGTTGGGCGCGCAGGTCGAATCATTGCGCGCGCGCGGTATCGAGCAGGTGGTGCTTTCCCAGGGCGCCGAGGGCGTGCGCTGGTTCGGTCCGCAGGGTGTCTGGCAAGCGGTGCCGCCCAGGGTGGAAGTCGCCAGCACGGTGGGCGCCGGCGATTCCCTGCTGGCTGGCATGGTCCATGGCCTGCTCGCCGGTTGGCCGCCCGAGCGTGTGCTGCGCCAGGCCACGGCGGTGGCGGCACTGGCGGTCACCCAGATCCAGTTCGGCATCGGCGACGCGCAGCGGCTCAAGCGCATCGAGGACGCGGTGCAGGTTCAAGCGTTGGCCCCGTGCCAGCCCTGAGCGATAGAACAACAAGAGGTATGACGATGAACCTTGCCCTGATCACGGCCTGCCCCAACGGCCAGATTTCCAGCGTGCTCAGCGCCCGCCTGCTGCGGGCGGCGGCCGAGCGCCTGGGCTGGTCGGTGTGTGTCGAACAACGCGACCCGCAGCATCCGGAACGCCAGTTGAGCGAAGGACAGATTGCCGCGGCCGACTGGGTGCTGGTGGTCAGCGCGCAGCCGCTGGACCTCTCGCGCTTTGCCGGCAAACGCCTGGTGCAGGCGCGCCCGGCCGAGGCGTTGGCCGACCCGGCCGGTTTCCTCCAGCGCGCGGCGGCGGAAGCACCCGTCTGGCAGCCGGGCGAGGCCTCGCCAGTGCCTGCCGAAACGGAACGCGTGGCGAAGGTCGTAGCGGTGACTGCCTGCCCGACTGGCGTGGCGCACACCTTCATGGCCGCCGAGGCGCTGCAGCAGGCGGCACAGCAGATGGGCGTCGAGCTGCGGGTGGAAACCCAGGGCTCGGTGGGCGCACGCAATCCGCTGAGCGCGGAAGAAATCGCTGCTGCTGACGTGGTCCTGCTGGCGGCGGATATCGAGGTCAATCCCGAGCGTTTTGCCGGCAAGCGCATCTTCCGTTGCGGCACGGGTGTGGCGTTGAAGCAGCCCCAGGCGACCATCGAGCGCGCGCTGCAGGAGGCGGCGACGGAGTCCGCCGCGTCTGCCGGCAACAGTGCGGCGCCGGCGAAGAACGAAGCGCGCGGCGTCTACAAGCACTTGCTCACCGGCGTGTCCTTCATGCTGCCGATGGTGGTGGCGGGCGGGCTGCTGATCGCCTTGTCCTTCGTCTTCGGTATCGAGGCGTTCAAGCAACAAGGCACCCTGGCGGCGGCGCTGATGCAGATCGGCGGCGACGCGGCGTTCAAGCTGATGGTGCCGATGCTCGCCGGCTACATCGCCTGGTCCATCGCCGATCGCCCCGGGCTGGCGCCGGGGATGATCGGCGGGCTGTTGGCGAGCACGCTGGGGGCGGGCTTCCTTGGCGGCATTGTCGCCGGTTTGCTCGCCGGCTATTCGGCGCGCGCGATTGCCCAGTGGGTTCCGCTACCGGCCAGTGTCGCGGCGCTCAAGCCGATCCTGATCATTCCGCTGCTGGCCAGCCTGTTCACCGGGCTGGTGATGATCTACGTGGTGGGCTCGCCGGTGGCGGCGATGATGGGCGCGCTGACCGATTTCCTCGCTGGCATGGGTACCACCAACGCCATCCTGCTCGGCCTGTTGCTGGGCGGGATGATGTGCGTGGACCTGGGTGGGCCGATCAACAAGGCCGCGTACGCCTTCTCGGTCGGCCTGCTCGCCTCGCAGAGCTACGCGCCGATGGCGGCGGTGATGGCCGGTGGCATGGTCCCGCCGATCGGCATGGGCATCGCCACGCTGCTGGCGCGGCGCAAGTTTGCCCAGAGCGAGCGCGAGGCCGGCAAGGCCGCGCTGGTGCTGGGGCTGTGCTTCATCTCCGAGGGCGCGATTCCCTTCGCGGCCAAGGACCCGCTGCGGGTGATCCCGGCAAGTATCGCCGGAGGTGCGCTGACCGGCGCGCTGTCGATGCTGTTCGGCTGCAAGCTGCTGGCGCCCCATGGCGGGCTGTTCGTGCTGCTGATCCCCAACGCGATGAACCACGCGCTGCTTTACCTGCTGGCGATTGCCATCGGCAGCGTGGTGACCGGGGTGCTCTATGCGCTGCTCAAGCGCAGTGAGGCTGCGCCGATGATGGTGATGGGCGAGCAGGCGCCGGGGCGGGGTTGAGCATCCTGGCCTGGTCGGCGTGGGTGGGTTCGCGAGCAAGCTCGCTCCTACGAAGAGCCGTGTCCCTCGTGTAGGTGCGAGCCTGCTCGCGAATGCTCTTCAGGCCGTGCGCCGCGTGCGTTGTTCGACGACCTGCGCCGGAACCGGCAGGCGGTGCGAGTCGCCGCGGCCCATGGGGAAGTATTCGAAGCCGTAGCGCGCCAGGCGCTCGGGGTCGAACAGGTTGCGGCCGTCGAAGATCAGCGGGGACTTCAGGCGGCTGGCCACCAGCTCGAAGTCCGGCGCCTTGAACTGCCGCCACTCGGTGCAGATCACCAGGGCATCGGCGCCGCCGAGGGTGGCTTCCGGGGTGCCCATCAGGGTCAGGCGCTCATCGTGGCCGTACAGGCGCTGCGCCTCGGGCATGGCCTCGGGGTCGAAGGCGCGGACCTTGGCGCCGGCGGCCCACAGGGCTTCCATCAGGGTGCGGCTGGGGGCGTCGCGCATATCGTCGGTGTTGGGCTTGAACGACAGGCCCCAGAGCGCGAAGGTGCGGCCCTTGAGCTTGCCGCCGTAGTAGCTGTGGATGCGTTCGAACAGCTTGCTCTTCTGCCGCTGGTTGACCGCTTCCACGGCGCGCAGCAGGTCGCTGGAGCAGTGGGCTTCCTCGGCGCTCTGGATCAGCGCCTGGACGTCCTTGGGGAAGCACGAGCCGCCATAGCCGCAGCCGGGATAGATGAAGTGGTAGCCGATGCGCGGGTCGGCGCCCATGCCCTGGCGCACGGCTTCGATGTCGGCGCCCAGGTGCTCGGCCAGCTCAGCGATCTGGTTGATGAAGCTGATCTTGGTGGCGAGCATGCAGTTGGCGGCGTACTTGGTCAGTTCCGCGCTGCGCAGGTTCATGGTCAGGATGCGGTCGTGGTTGCGGTTGAACGGCTCGTAGATCTCGCGCATCACATCCAGCACCTCGGGGCTTTCACAGCCGATGACGATGCGGTCGGGTTTGCGGCAGTCGGCCAGCGCCGAGCCTTCCTTGAGGAACTCGGGGTTGGAGACGATCTCGAAGTCCAGGCTGCGGCCTTCTTCGGCGAGCACCGCGAGTACCTTGGCCTTCACGCGGTCACCGGTGCCTACCGGCACGGTGGATTTCTCGACGATGATCACTGGCTGGGTGCGGTGACGGGCGATGCCTTCGGCCACGGCCAGCACGGCACGCAGGTCGGCCGAGCCATCGGGTAGCGGCGGGGTGCCGACGGCGATGAACTGCACGCGGCCATGGGCGGCTGTCTCGGCGACGTCGCTGGTGAAGCGCAGGCGTCCGGCTTCCAGGTTGTCCCTCACCAGCTCGGCCAGGCCCGGTTCGAAGATGCTGATCTGGCCGCGCTTGAGCTTGGCGATCTTGTCCTCGTCGATGTCCATGCACAGGACGTCGTGGCCTACTTCGGCCATGACCGCGGCCTGCACCAGGCCTACATAACCGATTCCGAATACGCTGATTTTCATGGTCTGCTCTCCCGAAAAGGGACTTGAAGCGGGATTGAGGTCAGTCGAACTGCGCGTGCTCGGAGCGAGCGTCGCTGGGTTTGATGACGGTTGTTCTGTCAGATCGGCGTGGCGCGTTGATCGCGATCACGCCGGCAATTACCAGGGCTACGCCCAGGGTGCGCGGCAGGCTCATCGGCTCGCCGAGGCCAGGCAGCACGGCAGCGCCGAGGTAGACGAAGGCGTAGCTCAGGCTCAGCAGCGAGTAAGCGCGGCTCAGCGGCAGGTGTTTCAGGGCAAGCAGCCAGCAGAGCATCGACAGCGCGTAGGCGAGCACGGCCCCGGCCAGCACTAGAAGTGCGGCGATGTCGAGTTGCGCCAGGTCGAATGGCCAGTGCGAGGGCAGCCGCGACATGCTCCAGCGCATGCCCAGCTGTGCGCTGCTCACCAGCAGCACGCTGCCCAGGGCGAAAGCGATACCGCGCTTCACGAGTGCATCCCCAGCAGGGCGACGCCGCCGACGATCAGGGCCACGCCGAACCAGTGGCGGCCGTCGATGCGCTCGCCGAACAGGCGGCTAGCCAGTAGCGTCACCAGCACGAAGTTCAGGCTCAGCATCGGGTAGGCGACGCCGACTTCCAGGCGTTGCAGGACCAGCAGCCAGAGCAGCAGGCCGGCGCCCAGGCAGGCGACGGCCAGGATCAGCCAGGGCGAGAAGAGCTTCGCTGTCAGGCTCGAGGGCCCATCGCGCCAGCTTTCCACGGCGAATTTCTGCGCCAGTTGGCCCAGGCAGGTGAGCAGGCAGACGCCGGCCAGCAGCAGGGCGGTCATGGCGCGGCCTGCGGAATCAGCAGGACCACCAGGTGGTTCTGCCGGTAGCTGATGGCGTCGCTGGGCAGCATGGCCAGTTCCGCTTCGTCGCTGGCGCTGTTGACCCGCATGATCACGCCGATGGAGCCCTTGGCGCGGGCGCGGTCGATCCACGCGTGGATGCCTTCGGGCGGGATGCTGCGGCCCTGGCCTTCGGGGTAGCCCAGGCCGAACTTCAGCTCGCCTTCGGTGTTGAACAGCGTGATGTCGCTGCGCTGCGTGCGCCAGGCGAGCGCGGTGGCGGCGCCCAGGTCGTTGCTCAGCAGACTGTGGGCATCCTTGAGCTGGTCCAGGTGCTCGGCGATGAACTGGTCGGGCATCTTGCTGTTGACCATCTTGTTCGGCATCGCGTTGGGCACCAGGGCCACCAGCAGCCAGGCCGCGAAGGCCGGCGCCGCCCAGAAGCGAGCGGGGCGCAGCAGTTGCAGCAAGCCGGCGAGCAGCCAGACGATGCATACCAGAGCAACCATCAGCACGCTGGGCAGTTCGTCGTGGTACTGCGGGTGCCGTGCCTGCATGAACAGCAGCCCGGCCAGCGCACTGCTGCCCAGCACAAGATTGAGCGCGCCGTTGAACTTCAGGGCGACTTGCCGGTGCTGCTGCAGCGCTCGGCCGAGGGCATCGGCCATCAGCAGGGCGAGCGGGGCGAAGCAGGGCATGATGTAGGTCGGCAGCTTGCCCTTGGCCAGGCTGAAGAACAGGAAGGGCATGACGAACCACAGCAGCAGGAACAGCAGCTTCGAGTCGCGCCAGCCCTGGATTGCGTTACGCAGCGCCGGGAAGACCAGCATCGCCCAGGGCAGTGCGCTGGCGAACAGCAGCGGCACGAAGAACCAGAATGGGCGGCCGTGCTGGGCGTCGTTACCGGCGAAGCGGCGGATGTGTTCGTGCCAGAAGAAGAAGTCCCAGAAGTCCGGCTCGCGGGCGTGGATCAGCAGCACCCAGGGCGCGCAGACCAGCGCGGCTACCAGCACAGCCAGCGGGCCGTAGCGCAGCAGTTCGCCCAGGCGCTTCTGCAGCACGGCGTAGGGCAGGCCGACGATCACCGGCAACAGGAAGGCGAGGAAGCCCTTGGTCATGAAGCCGAATGCACAGGCGGCGCCCAGCAGGCTCCAGGCGACCAGGCGCTCGCGCGTGGTGCTGGCGTCGAAAGCGAACAACAGGGCACCGAGGCTGAGGTTCACGCACAAGGTGAACTGCGGGTCGAGGTTGGCATAGCCGGCCTGCCCCGCGATCAATCCGAAGCTCAGGTACAGCAGACCGGCGGCCCAGGTGCGGCGCGGGTCGTTCCACAGGCGGCGGGCGACCAGGATCACCAGCAGGGTGCTCAGTGCGGTGACCAGCGCGGAGGCGAAACGCACGCCGAACAGGTTCTGCCCGAACATGGCCTGGCTGGCTGCGATCAGCCAGTAGCCGCCGGTGGGTTTCTCGAAGTAGCGCAGGCCCAGCAGGTGCGGGGACACCCAGTCGCCGCTCTGCAGCATGGCCTGGCTGATCTGCGCGTTGCGCGACTCGTCGGGGATCCACAGGCCGTGGAAAGCCATTGGCAGCAGGATGCACAGGATGAAGGCGGCAAGCAGTGTCGGGTAGGCCAGGCGCTTCATGCGTGCTGCACCCCCAGCCAGCCTTCGCGGCCAGCCAGTTCGCCGCGCACCAGGCTGGCGACGGGCAGGGTGGTGGGGTCGTCCGGCAGCAGCCGGCCCAGCGGGACGAAGCGGATGCCGCCGGCCCGTGCCTGGGCCAGCAAGCGGCGGAAGTCGTGGGCCATGAGAATGCCCTCGACCTCGGCGTGAATGGTGTACACGTTCAAGGCGTCCATGTCGAAACGGGAAAGGATGTAGTCATTGAAGGCGGACGGCGCCACCTGTGGGCCGACGACCTCGTCGAAGGTGGGCATGTCCACCGGGATCTGCGGGGTGCCGGCGCGACCATCGGCCAGGCGCGGGCGGAACAGCGAGCGGCCGCGGCAATCGCTGTTGTAGCGAAAGCCAAAGCGCTCCTTGGCTTCCACGGTGCGTTCGTCGGCGCGCCAGCCGGCCACCGCCGAACACTCCACCGGGTTGCCAAGGATGTCGGCGAGGGTATCGACGCCACGGCGGATCTGCTGTTCGAGCTGCTCGGTGCTCCAGCGGCCGGCGTTGGCCTGCCAGCCGTGGTGGTCCCAGGCGTGCAGGCCGACTTCATGGCCGGCGTCCTGGGCGCGCCGCATCAGGTGGCCCAGGTCGCGGCCGATCGGCTTGCCCGGCCAGGCGGTGCCGGCCAGCAGGATGTCCCAGCCATACAGGCCGGCGGCGTTGGAACGCAGCATCTTCCACAGGAACTGCGGGCGGATCAGGCGCCACAGGTGGCGCCCCATGTTGTCGGGGCCGACGCTGAAGAAGAAGGTCGCCTTCACCTCGGCCTCGTCGAGCATGTCCAGCAGCCGCGGCACACCGTCACGGGTGCCGCGGTAGGTATCGACGTCGATGCGCAGTCCCGCTCTCATCAGGCGATGCTTTTCTGCAGCGGGAAGGCGTGGGGCACCCCACCGGCACGTTCGGCCAGGGCTTCGCGGAGGAAGAAGTCCAGGGTCTTGCCGATGGTGGCGGAGAGCTCCACGCTCGGCTGCCAGTTCAGCAGGCGACGGGCGTTCTCGATGCTCGGCTTGCGGTGCGACACGTCCTGGTAGCCGTCGCCGTAGAAGCTGCGGCTTTCCACTTCGCGGAAGCCGGCGAAGGGCGGGAACTGGTCGCGCAGCGGGTGCGCCTCGAACTGACGCAGCAGCTCTTCGCCCAGTTGGCGGATGCTGGCTTCGTTGTCCGGGTTGCCGATGTTGACGATCTGTCCGTCGCAGCGGCTGCCTTCGTTGTCGATGATCCGCGCCAGCGCCTCGATGCCGTCGTTCACGTCGGTGAAGCAGCGCTTCTGCTCGCCGCCGTCGACCAGGCGGATCGGCGTGCCTTCCACCAGGTGCAGGATCAGCTGGGTGATGGCGCGGGAGCTACCGATGCGCGCCGAGTCCAGGCGGTCCAGGCGCGGGCCCATCCAGTTGAACGGACGGAACAGGGTGAACTTCAGGCCCTTCTGGCCGTAAGCCCAGATAACGCGGTCGAGCAACTGCTTGGAGACCGAGTAGATCCAGCGCTGCTTGTTGATCGGGCCGACGATCAGGTTCGACTTGTCTTCGTCGAAGTTGGCGTCGGTGCACATGCCGTACACCTCGGAGGTGGACGGGAAGATCACGCGCTTGTTGTACTTCACGCAGTAGCGGACCAGCTTGAGGTTTTCCTCGAAGTCCAGCTCGAACACGCGCAGCGGGTTGCGGGTGTATTCGATGGGCGTGGCGATGGCTACCAGCGGCAGGACCACGTCGCACTTCTTGATGTGGTACTCGATCCACTCGGTGTGGATGCTGATGTCGCCTTCAACGAAGTGGAAGTCCGGGTTGCCTTTCAGGCGTTCGATGGCGTCGGAGCCGATGTCCAGGCCGTAGACCTCGTAGTTGCCGTCGCGCAGCAGGCGCTCGGAGAGGTGGTTGCCGATGAAGCCGTTGACGCCGAGGATCAGTACGCGGGTCTTGCGCTTGGGTTTGCCGCTGGCGCCGTGCAGGCGCGAGCCGTCCACCAGGCCCATTTCGCGGGCCAGTTGCGGGCCGGCGAGGAACAGGCCGCTGTCGCCCTGCTGGCCGGAGAGGATTTCCAGCGAGTCAGCACCACAGGCGATGCGCAGCGGGTCGACCGACAGGACCGAGCCGGCCGGCAGACCGTTGTTGCCGGCGACCACGCGCGAGCTCCAGACGATCAGCTTGCGATCGCCCACCGGGGCGAAGGCGCCGGGGTACGGCTGGGTCACGGCGCGGACCAGGTTGTGCAGTTCGCTGGCAGGGCGCTTCCAGTCGAGCTGACCGTCCGCCGGGGTGCGGCGACCGAAGTAGCTGGCGCGGGATTCGTCCTGGGCGACTTCCTGCAGTTCACCCCGAGCCAGGCGGGGCAGGGCAGTGGCGAGCAGCTCGCGGGTGGCTTCGCGCAGCTTGCCGTGCAGCACCAGTGCGGTGTCGTCCGGGCCGATGGCGACGCTCTGCTGGGCGAGGATGCCGCCGGCATCGGCGCGCTTGACCATGCGGTGCAGGGTCACGCCGGTCTCGCTTTCGCCGTTGACCAGCACCCAGTTGGCCGGGGCGCGGCCACGGTAGCGCGGCAGCAGCGAACCATGCAGGTTGTAGGCGCCCTTGGCGGCGCAGGCCAGCAGCTCTTCGCTGAGCAGGTGGCGGTAGTAGAAGGAGAAGATGTATTGCGGCTGCAGTTCGCGGATGCGCGCAACCCACAGCGGATGGTTGACGTCTTCCGGGGCATGCACCGGGATTCCCAGGCGTGCGCAGAGCTGGGCTACCGATCCGTAGAAACGGTTCTCCTTGGGATCGTCAGCGTGGGTGAAGACGGCGTCGATCTGGTAACCGGCGGCGAGCAGTGCTTCGATGCCGGCGCAGCCGAAGTCGTGATAGGCGAAGACGATGGTCTGCTGGGTCATGGCTGGATGGACTCGAAAGAAGGGGAGGAAGAGGAAAGCTGCGGGCGCGGTGCGTCGGCGCGGACGATGCGCTCGATGAAGAAGCGGGGGCGGGCGCGTACGTCGTTGTACATGCGGCCCAGGTACTCGCCGAGCAGGCCCATGCCGACCAGTTGCACGCCGGTAAACATGAACAGCACGGCGAACAGCACGAACACGCCGTGGCCGGCCCAGGCGGCGCCGAACAGCAGGCGCAGCACCAGCAGCATCAGGGCGAAGGCGAAGCCGGCCACTGCCATGCCGCCACCGACGAAGGACAGCAGGCGCAACGGCGAGGTGGTCATGCAGGTGACCAGGTCGAACATCAGGTTGATCAGGCGCAGGAAGTCGTACTTCGACTCACCGTGCTCGCGCTCGGCGTGGGCAACGAGGATTTCGCTGGTATGGCGGGCGAAGCTGTTGGCCAGGATCGGGATGAAGGTGCTGCGCTCGCGGCAGGCGAGCATCGCCTTGACGATGCTCGCGCGGTAGGCGCGCAGCATGCAGCCGTAGTCATTCATCGCCACGCCGGTGGAGCGCTGCACGGCGAGGTTGATCAGCTTCGACGGCCAGCGGCGCAGGGCGGAGTCCTGGCGTTGCTGGCGCACGCTGCCGACCACGTCGTAACCCTTGGCGGCTTCTGCCACCAGACGCGGGATTTCCTCCGGCGGGTTCTGCAGGTCGGCGTCGAGGGTGATCACCAGGTCGCCCTGGCATTGCTCGAAGCCGGCCATGATTGCCGCGTGCTGGCCATAGTTGCGGTTGAGGATCACCGCCACCACATGGCTGCCGGGCGCTTCGGCGGCTTCCTGCAGGAGGTCGGCGGAGCTGTCGCGGCTGCCGTCGTCGATCAGCACGATCTCGTAGTCGCGGCCCAGTTGTTCGCAGGCGGCGGTGGTGCGGCGCAGCAGCTCGGGGAGGCTGGCCTCTTCGTTGTACACCGGGATGACGATGGACACACGGTTGATCGGATAGGCTTTCACGGTGGCGTTACCGAAGCAGGGTTTCGATGGCGTCGACCACGCGGTCCTGGTCGGCCTGGGTCATGTCGGGGAACAGCGGGATGGAGACGATTCGCGAGGCATTCCACTCGGTGTTGGGCAGGTGCACATCCGGGTAGTGCTGGCGGTAGTAGCTGTGCAGGTGGCTGCCGATGAAGTGGATACCGCTGCCGATGCCGCGCTCCTGCAGGCCCTGCATGAAGGCGTCGCGGTCGATGCCGCAGCGCTCCTGGTCGATGCGCAGGACGTACAGGTGCCAGGCGTGGTGCTGCGGGTAGTCCGGCAGCGCCAGCGGTTGCACCGGCAGGTGCGCCAGGCGACTGGCGTAGCCGGCGGCGAGTTCGGCGCGGCGGGCGTTGATCGCTTCGAGCCTGGGCAACTGCACCAGGGCGATGGCGGCGTTGATATCGGTGAGGTTGTACTTGAAGCCCGGTTCCACCACCTGCGCCTGCGGCTTGCGGCCGTGGGTCAGGCGGTCGTAGGCATCCACGCCCAGACCGTGGAACTTCAGGGTGCGCACGCGGTTGGCCAGGGCCTCGTCGTCGGTGACGAACATGGCGCCCTCGGCGCAGGTGAGGTTCTTGATCGCGTGGAAGGAGAAGATCGCGGTGCCGCGCTGGCCCACCGGACGGCCACGGTAGAAGGTGCCGGCAGCGTGGGCGGCGTCCTCGATCACCGGGATGCCGTGGCGCAGGGCGAGCTCGTTGATCGGGTCCATGTCGCAGGCCGCGCCGGCGTAGTGCACCGGAATGATGGCGCGGGTGCGCGGGGTGATTGCGGCTTCGATGCGCGCGGCGTCGGTCATCAGGGTGTCACGGTCGACATCGACGAACACCGGCGTGGCGCCCAGCAGGCTGATCATGTTGACGGTGGAGACCCAGGTCTGCGACGGGGTGATCACCTCGTCGCCCGGGCCGATGCCCAGGGCCAGCAGCGCCAGATGCATGCCACCGGTAGCCGACGACAGGGCCACCGCGTGACGGCAACCGATGGAGTCGGCGAAGCGTTGTTCCAGTTCATGGTTCTTCGGCCCGGTGGTGATCCAGCCCGAACGCAGGACTTCGTTGACTGCCTGGATCTCTTCTTCACCGATGCTGGGACGGGAGAAGGGGAGGAAGGGCATTTCCATGTGGTGTTCCAAAGGCCATGGCGGCTCTGTCAGGGGGTGAGAGAACGCTACGGGGGTGATCGTTAAGAAGCCGTTAAGTGGATGTCGTGATTCCGTTCGTCGGTCGAACATGCGACAAGCAGCACCCGAAGGTTGGAGGGGGGGGGAGTGAACGGTCTGAAAACGACATGTCTGATGTCGGAAAACGCTGTTGAACACTCGTTCATCCTTGGCTATGGTGGCCCAACGCTCCTGCGGACCCTTCTGCAGGACATTCCGTCATTCGGATGAGGCCCTTGCATGCGTTATTCGTCGCTTGTGGACAGGATGGTCGGACCCGGCGTTGCCGCCTGGGATATTCACTACGCCGCCATTGCCGCCCAACGCGCCGGCCGCGACGTGATAGTGCTCAGCGTCGGCGACCCCGATTTCGCAACCCCGGACTTCATCACCGATGCCGCCGTTTCCGCCTTGCGCGACGGCGACACCCACTACAGTGATGTAGCTGGCCGCCCGGCACTTCGCCAGGCGATTGCCGCACTACATGAGCGACGATTCGGCCAAAAGGTCGCCGCCGAGAACGTCATTGTTGTCGCCGGCGCGCAGAACGGCCTGTTCGCCGCCGCGATGTGCCTGCTGGAAAAAGGCGACGAGGTCATCACCTTCGATCCGGTCTACGTCACCTACGAAGCCACGCTGAAGTCCACCGGTGCCGTGCTGGTCGGGGTTCCTACCCGTCCGGAGAATGGTTTCCGCCCTCTGGCCGGTGACATCGCGGCTGCCATCACGGCGCGCACCAAGGCGATCTTCCTCGCCAACCCGAGCAACCCCACGGGCGTCGTGCTGACTCGCGAGGAGTTGCTGGCGATCGCCGAGTTGGCGCAGGCCCACGATCTCTGGGTGGTGGTGGACGAGGTCTACGAGGGCCTGACCTTCGAGCGCGAACACCAGAGCGTCGCCGCGCTGCCGGGCATGGCCGAGCGCACCCTGAGCATCGGCAGCCTGTCGAAATCCCATGCCATGACCGGCTGGCGCGCCGGCTGGATAGTCGCCAACCCGACGCTGGTCGGGCATCTGGAAAACCTTGCGCTGAACATGTTCTACGGCCTGCCGGGGTTCGTGCAGGAGGCCGCGCTCGCTGCGGTGGAGCGCCACGATGAAGTGGTGGCGTCGATGCGTGAGATCTACCGCCGCCGCCGCGACCTGGTGGTGGCGGCGCTGAGTGATTGCCCGCGGGTGACGGTCCTGTCGCCCGAAGCCGGCATGTTCGTCATGGTCGATGTACGCGACACCGGCCTCAGCTCGCTGGACTTCTCCTGGCAGCTGTTCCATGCCACCGGCGTCTCGGTGCTCGACGCGGCAGCGTTTGGCCCGCAGGCGGAAGGTTTCGTGCGGCTGTCCTTCGGGCTGAGCGACGAGAGCATGGCCGAGGCCTGTGCGCGGATCATTCGCTTCGTCGAGTCGCTTCCCGCACGTGCCGAATCAACTGTAGGAGCGAGGGGGGCGCCTCAGCCATTGCTCGCGAACGCTCCTGATGCTTCTGCGGCTGTGGCTGGTTCGCGAGCAAGCTCGCTCCTACAGAAAGCAGAGCAGCCCACCACTAAGCCGGTGATCGAAGTCCAAGATATCCACAAGCGCTTCGGCGACTTCGAGGTGCTCAAGGGCGTTTCGCTGTCGGCCCGCGAGGGCGAGGTGATCTCGCTGATCGGTGCCAGCGGCTCGGGCAAGAGCACCCTGCTGCGCTGCATCAACATGCTGGAGATTCCCAACCAGGGCTCGGTCACCGTCAACGGCGAAACCATCCGCCTGGCTCAGAGCCGCCAGGGCGAGCCGATGGTCGCCGACCAGAAGCAGCTCACCCGTATCCGCTCGCAGCTGGGCATGGTGTTCCAGAGCTTCAACCTGTGGCCGCACCGCACCGTGCTGGAGAACCTGATCGAAGCACCGACCTTCGTCCTCCACGAGAGCAAGGCCGAGGCCCGCGAGCGCGCCGAGGCGTTGCTGGAACGTGTCGGCCTGGCGGAGAAACGCCACGAATACCCGGCCTTCCTTTCCGGCGGCCAGCAGCAACGCGTGGCCATCGCCCGCGCGCTGGCCGTGCGACCGAAAGTGATGCTGTTCGACGAACCGACCTCGGCGCTGGACCCGGAGCTGGTGGGCGAAGTGCTGCGGGTGATCCGCTCGCTGGCCGAGGAGGGGCGGACCATGATCCTGGTCACCCACGAGATGGCTTTCGCCCGCGACGTGTCGAGCCATGTGGCGTTCCTGCACAAGGGCCTGATCGAGGAGGAGGGAACGCCCGAGGAAGTGTTCTCGCGCCCGCGCAGCGAGCGCTGCCGGCAGTTTGTCAACGCGCACCAGAATCGCTGACCGATGCCGCGCTGCCGGCGCATCGATGAGCGTGACCCATAACAAACGAAAACAACGCAGGGGATCACGATGAGCAAGAAAGGTCTGTGCAATCTGATGGTGGGTGCGGCGATGCTGATGGCCGGCGCGGCGAGCGCCCAGGCCGAGACGATCCGCTTCGCCCTGGCCGCCGAACCCTATCCACCCTTCTCGCAGAAGCAGCCCGACGGTAGCTGGGTCGGCTTCGAGCCGGACCTGATCCACAAGGTCTGCGCCGAGATGAAGGCCACCTGCGAGATCGACGAAGTAGCCTGGGACGGCATCATCCCGGCGCTGCTGGCGAAGAAGATCGACGTGATCTTCAACTCCCTGTCGATCACCGACGAGCGCGAGAAGCAGATCGCCTTCAGCCGCCCCTATTACGACACCCCGGTCGCCGTCGCCGCGCCGCAGGCGGTGGACGTGCAGATCAGCCCCGAAGGCCTGAAGGGCAAGGCCATCGGCGTGCAGATCTCCACGGTCAGCTCCAACTACCTGAAGAAGTACTACGAGAAGATCGCCGACGTGCGCTACTACGACACCCAGGACTCGGTGAACGCCGACCTGGTGGCCGGGCGCATCGACCTGATGATGGCCGATGGCATTGCCGTGGCTTCCTTCGTCAAGTCGCCGGACGCCCAGGCTGCCGGCATCGTCAACAAGGGCGAAGTGAAGTACGACCCCCTGTTCGGCCGTGGTGTTGGCGCCGGCATGCGCAAAGGCGACACCGAGCTGAAGGCGAAGATGGACGAGGCCATCGGTAAACTGCTCGCCAGCGACGACTACAAGGCGCTGTCGGACAAGTACTTCGGCATGAGCGTCGCGCCCAAGCAGTGACCCCGGCGCGATCCGCTTCAGCGCCCGCGCGCTTCTCCGGCGCGCGGGCACGAACCTGAGCCTCCCTTCCTGGAGACGGCCATGCAAAGCATCTTCGACCTGATCGGCTTCGGTCCTACGGGCTGGGGCCCGGCCCTGCTCAAGGGGTTGCTGGTCACCCTGCAGATTTCCGTCGGGGCCTTCCTGGTCGGCCTGCTGATCGGCCTCGCCGCGGCCAGCGCCAAGATCGGTGGTCCGCGCCCGCTGGCGATGCTCGCGCGCGGCTACACCACGTTGTGCCGGGCGGTACCGGAACTGCTGCTGATCCTGCTGCTGTTCTACGTCGGCTCCATGGGCCTGAACCAGTTCTTCGAGTGGCTCGGCTATGGCCAGGTGAAGCTCAACGGCATGATGGTGGCCATCGTCGTGCTCGGCCTGGTGCAGGGCGCCTACGCGTCGGAGATCTTCCGTGGCGCGATCCAGTCGATTCCCTATGGCCAGATCGAAGCGGCGCGCGCCTACGGCATGCACGGCTTCGGCCTGTTCCGCCGGGTGACCTTGCCGATGATGGCGCCCAACGCGCTGGCCGGCATGGCCAACCTGTGGGTCAACCTGATCAAGGACAGTGCGCTGATCAGCGTGGTGGGCACCAACGAGCTGCTCTACACGGCCAAGCAGGCCGCCGGCTCGACCCGCCACTACCTGACCTTCTACCTCACCGCGGCGGCGCTGTACTACGTGCTCACCGTGCTTTCCAACCTGTTCGCGGGCTACCTGGAGCGACGCTTCCGTCGCTGGATTCCGGCGGTCTGAACGAGGCGCGGCGATGAACGAACACTGGCTATTCGTCTACGGGGCCCTGCTGCTCAAGGGCCTGGGCACCACCCTGGTGATCCTGCTGATTTCCGCCATCCTCGGCTTCGCCCTGGCGCTGGTCGTGGCGCTGGCGCGGATGTCGCGCAACTTCCTGGTCTCGCGCCTGGCGCTGGCGTACACCAGCGTGATTCGCGGCACGCCGTTGCTGGTGCAGATCTATATCTTCTACTACGGCCTGGGCAGCCTGTTCGCGCAGTTCCCGCTGATCCGCGGGAGCTTCCTCTGGCCCTACCTGCGCGACGGCTTCTGGTACATCGTGATCGCGCTGATCCTCTCGGTCGGCGCCTACGTCGGCGAGGTGGTTCGCGGTGGCCTCAAGGCGGTGCCGCGCGGCGAGCTGGAGGCCGCTTCGGCGTTCGGCATGAACCGCAGGCTGGTGCTCTACCGTGTGTGGCTGCCGAGGGCGATCCGCCTGCTGTTGCCGACGCTGGCGGGGGAGAGCGTGATGCTGCTCAAGTCCACCGCGCTGGCGTCCACCATCGCCGTGGTCGACCTGCTCGGCGCGGCCAACGTGGTGCGCGCGCAGACCTTCCAGGTGTATGAGCCGCTGCTGCTGGTGGCGGCGATCTACGTCTGCCTGACCTTCATCATCGAGGCGCTGTTCGCCGTGCTGGAGCGCACCACGCCGGTTCGCCGCGAAACACAGAAGCCGGCGCAGCGATCATGGTTGGGCAAGCGTCGCGCAAGAACGGCGGTTTGAATATTCACGGCTCGCCCAACGACATCCAGCCGACGCGCAGCAGATCGTTGCCAAACCTCAGGCGTAGGCGCCGCGACGGAGGCCCTCTACCCAGCAGCGGCTGAGTTCGAGGCCGTCGGCGGCGCTGAAGTTGCTCGGGTTCAGGCACCACTCCAGCCACAGCCCGTCGAGCATGGCGGAGAGGCCGATGGCGGCCAGGCGCGGGCGCGCCACGCTGAAGCTTTCGGCGTGGGCGAGCTCGCTGATGAGTGTTTCGAGGATGGCAAGGTAGCTCTGATAGCCGCGCTCGTGCGCCTCGTTCACCGGCGGCGAGTGGCGGATCAGGCTCCAGAACACCACCCAGGGGCTGAGCAGGTCGGGGTCCAGCACTTGCGGTGAGAAGGAGCCGGTGAGGAAGGCTTCCATGCGTGCGGCGGGATCGCTGCCGACGGCGTCCACCTGCTGGTAGAGCGCCTGGGTGACCTCGCTGGCAAGGGTCTCGTAGGCCTGGGCAACCAGCGCGTCGATGCTGCCGAAATGGTGATTCACCAGGCCAACGGCAACGCCGGCTTCCTTGGCGATGCGGCGCACCGAGATGCCCGCGTGGCCATCGGCGACCAGGCACTTGAGGCAGGCACGTACCAGGTGGTCGCGACGTTCCTCGGAGGTGGCGCGCTGGGCTTTCTGGCGGGGCATGTCCACGGTGCGAGGTCCTTTTGCGGCGTGCCGGAAACCGGCGACTGGAGTCGATACTAGGAGGCGCCGGCAAAGATTTCCATGGGCGATTCGGACAGAGGAGAGGGCTTGATGATCGAGGATGTGTCCTTCAGCGTACCGGGTGACTCGGGCGCGGAGCTGCGCGTTCTGGCGTGGCGTATCGACGGCGGCAAGCCGGGGCCGCGGGTGCACCTGCAGGCCGGCGTGCACGCCGATGAAATCGCCGGGATGCTGGTGCTCCACGAACTGCTGCCGCGCCTGCGCGAGGCCGCCGAACGCGGCGTGCTCAATGGCAGCGTGACGCTGGTGCCGCAGGCCAATCCCATCGGCATCGGGCAGTTCCGCCAGGGGCGGATTCTCGGCCGCAACCATGACGCCACGTCGCGCAACTTCAACCGTGGCTTCATCGCCTCGGCAGCGGCCAGCGGGACCCTGGACAACCTCACGCTGTGGCAGAAGCGCCTGGCCGAACTGGCCGCGCCGGCGGACATTGTCCTCGACCTGCACACCGACGACGAGGCGCTGCAGTATGTCTACGTCCACGAGTGCTTCTGGCCGGCCGCGCAGGACCTCGCCGCGGCGTTGCGCGCGGAGTTGGCAATCATCTGGGAAGGCGATGGTGACGGTGCGTTCGAAGAAGTGGTGATTGCGCCCTGGCTGGCCGAACAGCGCTTCGATGGGCGCCTGGTCGCCACTGTTGAACTGCGTGGCCAGGGCGACGTCAGCGATGCCCTGGCGCAGCAGGATGCCGACGGCCTCTATCGCTTCCTCGGCGCGCGCGACGTGGTGGACGATGCAGGCCCGTTACCGGAATGGAAGGGCGTCGCCACACCGATGGGCTTCATGGAAACCGTGTTCGCGCCGGCGGCGGGCGTGCTGGTTTTCGAACGTGAGCTGGGCGAGTACATCGAGGCGGGCGAGCGCTTCGCGCGCATCATTGCCCACCCTGGCGACGCCAGCAGCGAGCACATCCTGCGCGCACCGCAGAGCGGGCTGCTCGCCACACGCTATCGCGACCGGTTGATCCCGCAGGGCGCCATCGCCGCCAAGCTGACCGGCAGCGCGACTTCCAGCACCTGGAGTTCCGGCGCGCTCGATCCGTAGCGCCTGGCTGCTGTTTTGTAGGAGCGAGCTTGCTCGCGAACAAACCCCGCTGCGGGGGCTAGGGTTCGCGAGCAAGCTCGCTCCTACAGGGATATGCGTTACAGCCAGACAGCGTTCCAGAAGGAATATTCACGAAGTGATTTGACCAGTCCTGCGCGCAAAGGGTTGGCGACCAAATAGCGAGCCGCTGCTTTCAGGTCTTCATCGTGTCGCAGGGCGTAGTCGTGGTAGCCGGATTGCCAGACTTTGCCCGTGCGTTTGAGTGCCTTGTTGAGCGAAATGGCAGTGAGCGATTTGAGCGACTGCATGAAGTCACTGAGCGAGTGTCCATTGAGTTGCACCAGGCAATGCAGATGATCTGGCATCAATACCCAAGCCAGAATGCTCGTCGAAGTTAGTTGATGAAGCTCGCGGGCGACGGCGCTGGCGGCTGACCACTGATGGAAGAGCGGTTTGCGCTGGTGAGTTACTGTCGTCAGGAGGTATATCTGACCGTCAATCGAGCAACGCCCGTTTCGTAGATCCCTGCCATGAAATCCCATCGTGCCGCTCCCGTGCTGTCCGATGTCAAAGATTGCAGAGGAGGTGGGGCATGACTGTAGGAGCGAGCTTGCTCGCGAACCTGCGGGTCCGGTTCGCGAGCAAGCTCGCTCCTACAAAAAACAAACGACAAAAGCAAAAACGCCCGCGCAAGGCGGGCGTTTTGGTGAGCGGCGAACTCAGTGGTGTTCGCGGGTGGCGCGGAAGGTGATGTCCGGCCAGCGCTCTTCCATCAGGCTCAGGTTGACGCGGGTCGGGGCCAGGTAGGTGAGGTGGCCGCCGCCGTCCACGGACAGGTTCTCGAAGGCCTTGTCCTTGAACTCCTTGAGCTTCTTCTCGTCCTTGCACTCGATCCAGCGCGCGGACCAGACGTTGATCTGCTCGTAGGCGCACTCGACCTTGTATTCCTCCTTCAGGCGGCTGGCGACGACGTCGAACTGCAGCACGCCGACGGCGCCGAGGATGATGTCGTTGTTGCGCTCGGGGAAGAACACCTGGGTGGCACCTTCCTCGGCCAGTTCCTGCAGGCCCTGGCGCAGCTGCTTGGACTTCAGCGGGTCCTTCAGGCGCACGCGGCGGAACAGTTCCGGGGCGAAGTGCGGGATGCCGGTGAAGCCCAGCGCCTCGCCTTCGGTGAAGGTGTCGCCGATCTGGATGGTGCCGTGGTTGTGCAGGCCGATGATGTCGCCGGCGAAGGCTTCTTCCAGCTGCTCACGCTCGCTGGAGAAGAAGGTCAGCGCGTCGGCGATCTTCACGTCCTTGCCCAGGCGCACGTGGCGCATCTTCATGCCCTTCTCGTACTTGCCCGAGCAGATGCGCATGAAGGCGATGCGGTCGCGGTGCTTGGGGTCCATGTTCGCCTGGATCTTGAACACGAAGCCGGAGAACTTCTCCTCGGTCGGCGCCACGGTGCGCTCGTGGGCACCACGCTCCAGTGGTTGCGGGGCCCAGTCGACGATGCAGTCCAGCACCTGGTCGACACCGAAGTTACCCAGCGCGGTACCGAAGAACACCGGGGTCATTTCGCCCTTGAGGAAGGCGTCCTTGTCGAACTCGTGGCAGGCGCCCTGGACCAGTTCCAGCTCTTCGAGGAAGTTGTCGTAGAGGTCGCCCAGGTGCGCGCGGGCCTCGTCCGAATCCAGCTTGTCGATGACCTTGGTCTCGATACGCTCGTGGCCGTGGCCCGGCACGTAGACGATGATCTTGTCCTGGGCGAGGTGGTACACGCCCTTGAAGTCGCGGTAGCAACCGATCGGCCAGGTGATCGGCGCCGCCTTGATCTTCAGCACCGCCTCGATCTCGTCGAGCAGTTCGATGGGGTCGCGGATGTCGCGGTCGAGTTTGTTGATGAAGCTGACGATGGGCGTGTCGCGCAGCCGGCAGACTTCCATCAGGGCGATGGTGCGTGGCTCTACACCCTTACCGCCGTCGAGGACCATCAACGCCGAGTCCACCGCGGTGAGGGTGCGGTAGGTGTCTTCGGAGAAGTCTTCGTGGCCGGGGGTGTCGAGCAGGTTGATCATGTGCTCGCGGTAGGGGAACTGCATCACCGAGGTAGTGATGGAGATGCCGCGCTGCTTCTCCATCTCCATCCAGTCGGAGGTGGCGTGGCGGTCGGACTTGCGCGACTTCACGGTACCGGCGACGGCAATCGCCTTGCCCATCAGCAGGAGCTTCTCGGTAATGGTGGTCTTACCGGCGTCGGGGTGGGAAATGATCGCGAACGTGCGGCGCTTCGCGACTTCGGCGGCTTGGATGCTCATGGATGGATGCCTGGTCGATTCGGTGAAGACGGGCAGCAAGCGGCCCGAAAAACGCGGGATTATAGCCTGAATCGAGGCGCCGCCGGCAGACCCGGCGACGCAAGGCTCGGGGCTGTCAGTGGCCGCTGTCGGCGACCGGCTCGGCGCCCTTGTAGATGCGCCGCACCAGCGGGCCGATGGACAGGCCCTGGAGCAGGATCGACACCAGCACCACCACGTAGGTCAGGCTGAGGATCAGGTCGCGCTGCTCGCCCAGCGGCAGGGACAGCGCCAGGGCCACCGAGACGCCGCCGCGCAGGCCGCCCCAGACGAGGATGCGGATGGTCCCGGCGGGCACCTGGCGGCGGCCGTTCTCGGTCTGGCGCAGCACGACGATGGCCGGGGCCACGGTGAGCAGGCGCGAGATCAGTACCGCGCCGCCCAGGGTGAACGCCGCCACCACGTGCAGCCAGTTGAACGGCAGCAGGAGCAGCTCCAGGCCGATCAGGGCGAACAGCAGGGCGTTGAGGATCTCGTCGATCAGCTCCCAGAACTTGTCGATGTAGCGCCGCGTTTCGTCGGACATGGCGTAGTGGCGCGCCTGGTTGCCGATGATCAGGCCGGCCACCACCATGGCGATGGGCGCCGACACGTGCAGCCGCGCCGCCAGCGCAGCGCCGCCGATCACCAGGGCCAGGGTGAGCATGACTTCCACCTGGTACTGGTCGATGCCGCGCATCATCAGGAACACGCCATAGCCCAGCGCCGCGCCGAACAGGATGCCGCCGATGGCTTCCTGCACGAACAGCCAGGCAATCGTCGAGGCGGTGGGCGTTTCGCCGGCCAGGAGGATGCCCAGCAGGATGGTGAAGACCACCACGGCGGTGCCGTCGTTGAACAGCGACTCGCCGACGATCGTGGTGGCCAGCGGCTTGGGCGCGCCGGCGGACTTGAGGATGCCCAGCACCGCGATGGGGTCGGTGGGCGAGATCAGCGCGCCGAACAGCAGGCAGTAGATGAAGTCCACGTGCCAGCCGAAGAGGGCGAAGGTGTAATAGGCCAGGTAGCCGATCACCGTGGTGGCGATCAGCACGCCGAAGGTGGCCAGCAGGCCGATGGGCCACTTGTAGTTGCGCAGGTCGGCGAGGTTCACGTGCAGCGCGCCGGCGAATAGCAGTGCGGGCAGGAACCAGGTCATCAGCACGTCGGAGAAGTCGATGCGGCTGATGATCTGCTGCATCTCGACTTCCAGCACCGGGTAGCCGAGCAGCGACATGCCCTGGGCGATGAAGGAGAACACCAGGGCGGTGGCCATGACGCCGATGGTCGGCGGCAGGCGGATGAAGCGGTAGTTGACGTAGGTGAGCAGGGTGGTCAGCGCGATGAACGCCGCGGCCAGATCAAGCATGGCGATGAATCTCCGTGGTAGGCAAGACGCCGGCCCCGAGTGACCTATCCATGGGTCGGGGGCACGCGAAAGGATCCCGATGATAACCGCTGGGCGAAGTCGCGTACGTATTCACCGGGCGCATCCGCCGTTGGGCAAGCGGCGGGGGCCGATGGTTCAGCCGGATCGGAAGTTTTTTCGAAAGTTTTTTTGTCCGCCACAGCCCCCGGACCATGGGGGCTGAAGCCGAATGCGCGGCCGCGCGATGGCACAAGGATGGCAATTTTATTGAACGTAACGGCGCGCACGGGGGTCCACCCCTTCGCGACGACATTCCGTAGGCGCTTTCGCAAGTACTTGATTCTCGTCGCGTTTAATCGAGGTCCCAGGTAAGTCTCAGGACGGGATCGAGCGTCACGTGAGCGCGGCGATGCCAGTCGCCGCGCACCCGAAGGGAGTCCCCCAACCATGGTGAAGTCCACCACGGGCAAGGCCCTGTTCGGCGTCTGCTTTGCAGTCGTTGTGCTGGCTTTGCTGATCCACTGGATCACCCCCGCCACTCTGTGGCAGTACCGCGAAGACCTGCTGTTCTACCTGCAGGCGCACCTGATCCTGGTGTTCGCGTCCATGTTCGCCGCCATCGTGGTCGGTATCCCCGCCGGTATGCTGCTCAGCCGGCCCGCCCTGCAAGGACAGGCCGAGCGCCTGATGCAGATATTCAACGTCGGCAACACCATCCCGCCGCTGGCCGTGCTGGCCATCGCCCTGGCGATCGTCGGGATCGGCAATGGCCCGGCGATCCTCGCGCTGTTCCTCGCTTCGCTGCTGCCCATCGTGCGCAATACCTACGAGGGCCTGCGCGCCGTGCCGGCGTCGCTCAAGGAAGCGGCCACCGGCATCGGCATGACGCCGCGGCAGGTGCTGCTGCGCGTCGAACTGCCCAATGCGGTGCCGCTGATCATGGGCGGTGTGCGCATTGCGCTGGCGCTCAACGTCGGCTCCGCGCCGCTGGCCTTCCTGATCGGCGCCAACAGCCTGGGCAGCCTGATCTTCCCCGGCATCGCCCTGGACGACCAGTCCAAGCTGCTGCTCGGCGCCGTGTGCACCGCGCTGCTGGCGCTGGTGCTCGATGGCCTGGTGGTGCTGTTCAGCCGCGGTTTCCTGGAACGGGGGCTGGCGAAATGAGAGGGAGTTGTTTGAAAGGAGCCCGCATGACACGACGTCTGCTTGGCGCGCTGGGCCTTGTGCTCGCCGCCACAACCAGTCTCGCGCAGGCGGCCGATGTGATCCGCATCGGCGGCAAGCCGTTCACCGAGCAGCGCCTGCTCACCGCCATCACCGCGCAGTACCTGCAAAGCAAGGGCTACGAGGTGAAGGTCACCAACGGCCTGGGCAGCACCCTGGCGCGCAGCGCGCAGCAGAGCGGTCAGCTGGACCTGGTCTGGGAGTACACCGGCTCGTCGCTGATCGTCTACAACAAGGTCAAGGACAAGCTGGACGCCGAGCAATCGCTGGCCAAGGTCCGCGAGCTGGACGGCAAGAAGGGGCTGGTCTGGCCGACGCCCGCGCCGTTCAACAACACCTATGCCCTGGCGATGCCCGAGGAGCAGGCCGAACAGCTCGGGGTGCGTACCCTCAGCGATCTGGCCCGGGTGATGAAGGAGCAGGGCGACAAGCAGACCCACCTGTTCGCCATGGACCCGGAATTCGCCGGCCGCCCGGATGGCCTCGCGCCGATGAGCGAGCTGTACGGCTTCCACTTTACCCGCGACGACGTGCGGCAGATGGATGCGGGCCTGGTGTACACCGCGCTGAAGAACCGCCAGGTGTTCGTCGGTCTCGTCTACACCACCGATGGCCGCCTGAAGGACTTCAAGCTGCGCGTGCTGGAAGACGACAAGCAGTTCTTCCCGTTCTACAACGCCGCGCCGGTGATGCGTGCCGATCTGCTGCAGAAGCATCCCGAGCTGAAGACGCTGTTCGATCCCATCGCCAAGTTGCTCGACGACAAGACCATGCAGGCGCTCAACGCCCAGGTCGATATCCAGCAGGAGCCAGTGCAGCGCGTGGCGCAGCAGTTCCTGCGCGAGCACCAACTGATCGGCGACAACGCGCAGACCACCCGGAAGCAGCCTGCCGGGGAGGAGAACTGACATGGACTTCATGACCGTGATTTCCCGCCTCGACTGGGTGCAGGTCGGCCAGCTGACGCTGCAGCACCTGATGCTGGTATCCGTCGCCGTGGGCCTGGCCATCGTCGTCGGTGTGCCGCTGGGGGTGCTGATGACGCGCTTCAAGTGGCTCGCCGGGCCGCTGCAGGGCGCCGCCACCGTGGTGCTGACCATTCCCTCCATCGCGCTGTTCGGCCTGATGCTGCCGCTCTACTCGAAGATCGGCCAGGGCCTCGGGCCGCTGCCGGCGATCACCGCGGTGTTCCTCTATTCGCTGCTGCCGATCCTGCGCAACACCTACCTGGCGCTGACCAACGTCGAGCCCGGCATCCGCGAAGCCGGCAAGGGCATCGGCATGACCTTCTGGCAGCGCCTGCGGATGGTCGACATCCCCATTGCCGTGCCGGTGATCCTCGCCGGCGTGCGCACGGCCGTGGTGATGAACATCGGCGTGATGACCATCGCCGCGGTGATCGGCGCCGGCGGCCTGGGTGTGCTCATCCTCAATTCCATCAGCCAATCCAACATGCCCATGCTGGTGGTCGGCGCGGTCCTGGTGAGCCTGCTCGCCATCGCTGCCGACCTGCTGCTGCAGTGGTTGCAGCGTGCGCTTACCCCGAAGGGCCTGCGCCCGCAGACAGGAGACTGAACATGATCGAACTCGACCAACTGACCAAGACCTTCACCCTCAAGGACGGCAAGGAATTCCGCGCCGTGGACAAGGTCAGCCTGACCGTGGACAAGGGCGAGATCTGCGTGTTCCTCGGCCCCTCCGGCTGCGGCAAGACCACCACGCTGAAGATGATCAACCGCATCATCCAGCCCACCTCTGGGCGCGTGCTGATCGACGGCCAGGACACCGCCGAACTGGACGAGGTGACCCTGCGCCGGCGCATCGGCTACGTGATCCAGCAGATCGGCCTGTTCCCCAACATGACCATCGAGGAAAACATCATGGTCGTGCCGCGCCTGCTGGGCTGGGACAAACAGAAGTGCAAGGACAAGGCGCGCGAGCTGATGGCCATGGTCAAGCTCGAACCCAAGCAGTACCTGTCGCGCTATCCGCGCGAGCTGTCCGGCGGGCAGCAACAGCGCATCGGGGTGATCCGCGCGCTGGCGGCGGATGCGCCGCTGCTGCTGATGGACGAGCCCTTCGGCGCGGTGGACCCGATCAACCGCGAGTCGATCCAGAACGAGTTCTTCGAGCTGCAGCGCAAGCTGGGCATGACCGTGATCATGGTCAGCCACGACATCGACGAGGCGATCAAGCTGGGCGACAAGGTGGCGGTGTTCAAGAGCGGCCGCCTGCTCCAGTTCGACCACCCGGATACGCTGCTGGCGCACCCGGCTGACGAATTCGTCAGCGCCTTCACCGGCCAGGACAGCACGCTCAAGCGCCTGCTGCTGGTGCGCGCCGAGGATGCTGCCGACAGCAGTATCGTCACCGCCCACCCGCAGACCACGGTGGCTGAAGCGCTGGAGAAAATGGAGGAGGACGACCGCCGCTACCTCGTCGTGGTGGACGCCAACGGCAAGGGCCTGGGCTACGTGCGCCGCAAGGACATGCGCCGCAAGGACGGTGTGTGCAGCGACTTCCTCAACGAATTCCGCGTGACCGCCAGCCACGATGAACACCTGCGTATCCTCTTGTCGCGCATGTACGAGTTCAACAGCTCGTGGCTGCCGGTGCTCGATGCGGACGGGCAGTTCCTCGGCGAGGTGACGCAGGAGTCCATCGCGGACTACCTGAGCTCCGGCCGCTCGCGTGGGCGCAAGACCAATATCGTGTCGCCGGCTGAGGTTGCCCAGGCTTCGTAGGGTGTTACCCGTACCCCCGCTGCGGATGGTTCCATTTCCCCCGCCCTCTCCCTGAAGGGAGAGGGAGCTGATCGTGCCGGCTGACGCAGCAGCTTCAGCCGGTGCCGAACGGTCCCCTCTCCCTTCAGGGAGAGGGTTAGGGAGAGGGAGTGCCCAGCTCCGATTTTCCCCGTTCACCCTCCACGATATCCCCACCCGCACCACCCATCCCGAACAGCTGAACTCCCCCCTCTGTCACCGGTCGTTAACTCAGTAGGCCGATGATGCTGAAACTCGTCGAAAGCCCCGTTCTGTGCGGTATTCCGTGCATTTTGTTGAGTATCCAAAACAGTCAACCGGCAGTGCGACAAAGGGATGTAAAAAAGCGGCAATTCAGGGTTGAACTCACGAACTTCAGGTCCTAAAGTTCGCGCCCGAACGTCCATGCTGGAAACGATCCATCCGGCTCAAGTACTGACGACGAGAGATAGCCGGTGCCTTGCCCCGGTATCGGTAATGCTCGGCGACATGCCTTGGGAAGTAGGCGAACCAAAGTGGGGAAACGGATTCGACGTTCAGCTTCACCCCTACGAATAACCTGTTCTGCCATTTGGAGTCCCAACCATGTCCATCAAGGTCGAGGATTACTTCGCCCCCGAAACCTTCCAGCGCATGAAGGCATTCGCCGACAAGCAGGAAACCCCCTTCGTCGTCATCGACAAGCAGACCATCGCCGATGCCTACGACCAGCTGACCGGCTGCTTCCCGTTCGCCAAGATCTACTACGCGGTGAAGGCCAACCCCGCCACCGAGATCACCGAGTTGCTGCGCGACAAGGGCTCGAACTTCGACATCGCCTCCATCTATGAGCTGGACAAGGTGATGAAGACCGGTGTGCGCGCCGAGCAGATCAGCTACGGCAACACCATCAAGAAAGCCCGCGACATTCGCTACTTCTACGAAAAGGGCGTGCGCCTGTTCGCCACCGATTCCGAAGCCGACCTGCGCAACATCGCCAAGGCTGCACCGGGCTCCAAGGTCTACGTGCGTATCCTCACCGAAGGCTCCACCTCGGCCGACTGGCCGCTGTCGCGCAAGTTCGGCTGCCAGTCCGACATGGCCATGGACCTGCTGGTGCTGGCCCGTGACCTGGGCCTGGTGCCCTACGGCGTGTCCTTCCACGTCGGTTCGCAGCAGCGTGACATCGGCGTGTGGGACGCGGCCATCGCCAAGGTCAAGGTCATCTTCGAGCGGCTGAAGGAAGAAGACGGCATCGAGCTGAAGCTGATCAACATGGGCGGCGGCTTCCCGGCCAACTACATCGCCAAGACCAACAGCCTGGAAACCTACGCCGAAGAGATCATCCGCTTCCTCAAGGAAGACTTCGGCGACGAGCTGCCGGAAATCATCCTGGAGCCGGGCCGCTCGCTGATCGCCAACGCCGGCATCCTGGTCAGTGAAGTCGTGCTGGTGGCGCGCAAGTCGCGTACCGCGGTGGAGCGCTGGGTGTTCACCGACGTGGGCAAGTTCTCCGGCCTGATCGAAACCATGGACGAGTCCATCAAGTTCCCGATCCACGTGGAGAAGAAAGGCGAGCTGGAAGAAGTGGTGATTGCAGGCCCGACCTGCGACAGCGCGGACATCATGTACGAGCACTACAAGTACGGCCTGCCGCTGAACCTGGCCGCTGGCGACCGCCTGTACTGGCTGTCCACCGGCGCCTACACCACCAGCTACAGCGCGGTGGAATTCAACGGCTTCCCGCCGCTGAAGGCGTTCTACCTGTAACGCTGAATGCCCCACGAAAAGCCCCGCCGATGCGGGGCTTTTTCATTCTGCGGCGCTGAAGCTGTTGCGCAGGAGCGGACTTTGTCCGCGAAATCCCGCACCAGGAAGGAAGCCGAAGCGACACACCACCCTGTAGGAGCGAGCTTGCTCGCGAACGCTCTGGTCCCGCTGCGATGGGCGGTTCGTGAGCAAGCTCGCTTCTACAAAGAGCTTGTGTACCCTCGTCGGACGGAACGAAAAACGCCCCGCAATGCGGGGCGTTTTTCATGGCATCAGAGCCGACTCAGCCCTCCTTGGGCTGCTTCGCCACCGGAGTCTGCGCCGTGGCCGGCGTCTTGGTATCGGTGGCGATTTCCTGCTGCTGTGCGGCCTTGTCCATCGGCAGCTTGTCGAACTCGTGCAGGCCGTCCTTCTTGTACGGGTCACCGATCCAGCGCGGTGCAGCGGCAAACTGCTGGTTCACCAGGCTCTTGGCCGGTTCGTAGCGATCGTAGCTCAGGCCGGCGAGGTCCGACAGGGTGTGGATCAGGTGCGAGCTGCTGTAGGAGCGATTGGCCACCGCCTGCAGGTCGCGGGGGTGGTCAGCCTGCCAGCTCGGCGAGGTCCAGACCATGAACGGAATGGTGTACATCGGCCGGGTCGGGTCCATCTCGTTGCGGCCCAGGCGGTCGTGGTTGCCCGAGCTGTAGACCTCTTCGCCGTGGTCGGAGAGGTAAAGCATGAAGCCATTGGCGTTGGCGGCCGAGTAGCGCTTGATCAGGCTCGAGACCACGAAGTCGTTGTAGCGCACCGCGTTGTCGTAGAAGTTGTACGTTTCCACCTGGTCATCCGACAGCGCCGAGGGCGCGCCCTGGCGGTCCTTGAAGTAGGCGAACTCCTCGGGGTAACGGTAGCGGTAGTCCATGTGCGTGCCCAGCAGGTGGACGACGATGAACTTCTTCTGCGCCGGGTCCTTCAGGGCCTTCTCGAACGGGTCCAGCACCACGCCGTCGTACTGGCTGGCGTTCTGGTTGCGCTGGTTGTTCAGGTACGCCTGCTCGTCCGTCTGCTGGGAGAAGGTGGTGAGCATGGTGTTGCGCTTGGTCATCGTCTGCTGGTTGGTGATCCAGAAGGTCTTGTAGCCTGCCTGTTTCATCAGGTTGATCAGCGACGGATCAGTGAGGAACTTGTCCGGGTTCTGCTCATCACCGAAGGTGAGGATCTGCTGCATCACCTCGATGGTGTAGGGGCGCGGCGCAACCACGTTCTGGAACACGGTGAGGCCCTTGCCGCTGGCGGCGAGGGCGTCGAGGTTCGGCGTGGTGTCGCGGCCGTAGCCGTACAGGTGCATGTGCTGGCGGGTGGTGGATTCGCCCAGCACCAGCACCAGCGTGCGCGGGGCTTCGCCGCTGCTGTCCTTGAGGTTCTGCAGGGGCGGCAGGGAGGCGTTCTGCTGCAGCAGCTTCTGCATGTTGTCCAACTGCTGGCGGTACTGGACGTACCCCACCACCAGTTGCCACGGTACCGCCGGCTCCATGCGCGACTGCACCTTTTCCAGCGCCTGGGCGAAGGTGCGCTCCTGGGTGACCATCTGCTTGTAGAAGGGGTAGAACAGGTTCAGCACCACCAGCAGCACGGCCAGCGGCACGCGGGCATAGGCCGGCATGCTGATCGGGCGGATACGCTTCCACAGCAGCACGGCGACCACGGTGTAGGCCAGCAATGCCAGGCACAGCCAGAGGCTGAAGTACTGGCTGAAGTATTCGCCGGCCTCGGCGGTGTTCGACTCGAACATCACGAAGATGACGCTCTGCGAGAACTCCTGCTTGTAGATGCCGAAGTAGCTCAGGCCCACCAGCGAGGCGCCCCAGAGCACCAGGCCGATGACGGCGGCGATGCCTTTGGTGAAGCGCGGCAGCAGCAGCGGCGGCGCGAGCCACAGGCTGCTGAGGAAGAAGGCGTCACGGAAGCCGGCGAAGCCGGTAGTGCCGCTGAACAGGATCAGCGCCTGGGTAACGCCGGAGAAGTACCAGAAGAACAGCAGGAGCCAGCCCAGGGCGGCCCAGTCCACGCGTTTGCGCGCTACGGGGGATGTGGTGTTCGACACTTGCGCCTCGTCGTTACGTGGCGGCTGCCGAACACTCCGGCAGCCAGGTTAGCCGGCGACGCTAACAGGGTAGGCGTGAAATTTACGTCAAGGGGCGTCAGGCGACGCCCATCTGCTCGGCGAGTTGATGCAGGTCCGATTCGTCGCCCAGCTCGGCGGCGCGTTGGAAGTAGGCCAGGGTCAGCTCCCGCAGGCTTGGCGGCATGGAGTCGGCGAGCTGCCGGCGGGCTACGCGGAGGAAGTTGAGGTTGCCGCCCTCCAGCGCCCGTTCCAGCCAGATGCGCGCGGCTGGCAGGTCGCCGCGCTCGGCCAGCACCGAGGCGTGGCTGAACTGGCCACGGAAGTCACCGGCCTCGGCCGACCGACGGTACCACTGGTGAGCCGCGCCAAGGTCGCGGGGCACCACCAGACCCTCCTCGTGGAAGCGCCCCACCAGGTTCATCGACTTGGCATGGCCCAATGCCGCCGCGCCCTCGTAGAGCGATAGCGCGCGGGCATCGTCGCGCGCCACGCCGCGGCCGGTGGAAAGCAGGTTGGCGAGGTTGTACATGGCCCAGTCGAGCTTCTGCTGCGCCGCGATGGCGTAATGGCCGGCCGCAGCCGTCTCGTCCTTGGCGCACCCCCAACCGTGCTCCAGGCAGCGCCCGAGCATGTTGCGGGCCATGGCATGACCGCGCTCGGCGGCGATGCCGAACCAGGTCAGGGCCAGGCCGATGTCCTGTTCGATGCCGTGGCCGTCGAGGAGTATCTGCCCGAGCAGCGCCTGGGCCTCCAGGTTCCCTTCACGGGCACCGGCCAGGATGAGCCGGGCGGTCTGCCGCGGATCGTCGGCGAGCTGGCCGGTGAGGTCCTCGACGTTGATTTCTTCAGTGCGACGCAGGACGAAGCTCATGGCAGATCAGACATCCACCCAGCGCCGTAGCAGGTTGTGGTAGGTGCCGGTCAGCTCGATCAGCGCCGGGTGATCCGGCACGTCGCGGGTCAGCGCCTGGATCGACTGGTCCATCTGGAACAGCAGGGCGCGCTGGCTGTCCTCGCGCACCAGGCTCTGGGTCCAGAAGAACGAGGCGATCCGCGCGCCACGGGTCACCGGGTTGACCTTGTGCAGGCTGGTGGCGGGATAGAGCACCAGGTCGCCGGCCGGCAGCTTCACCTGCTGGGTGCCGTAGGTGTCCTGGATCACCAGTTCGCCGCCGTCGTAGTCGTCGGGGTCGCTGAAGAACAGCGTCGAGGACACGTCGGTGCGCACGCGCTCGCGGCCACCCTGGGTGTCGCGCACGGCGTTGTCGATGTGGAAGTCGAACGAACCGCCGCCGGTGTAGCAGTTGAACAGCGGCGGGAAGACCTTGCTCGGCAACGCGGCGGACTGGAATAACGGGTTGCTCCACAGGCGCTGCAGCATGGCCTCGCCGATCTCGCGGGCCAGCGGGTGATCCTGCGGCAGTTGCAGGTTGTGCTTGGCGCGGGACGACTGGTAGCCGGCGGTAACCTTGCCGTCAGCCCACTCGGCCTGCTCCAGGGCGGCGCGAATGCGCGCCACCTCATCGCGGGTGAAGATGCCAGGAATGTGCAGCAGCATGGGCCGGTTCCATCAGTTTCGATAATTTGCCAATGATAATGATTTGCAACAGATCGGTACAACCGGCATTCCCCTACTTCCGACAGGGAGAAAGTGTAAAAGTTGTAAATCATGTGCGTATGGTAATGAATGTGAATTGATACAAATTCTCAGTTGCAATAAATTGCGCGGCCTTCATGAACCCCTGGGGAGGGAGTTTCGATGTCGCGTCAATCCACCGAGTTCGCCGGCAGCAAGCCGCGCCTTCTAGTCAGCGCTGTCGGCGTGGCGATCACCGCCATGTCCGGTACTCATCTGGCCCACGCCGCCGAGGCGTCGTCGAAGAAGTCCGGCCAGGACGTCCTGTCCCTGGACGCCGACACTGTCGTCGGCACCCAGCAGCAGGACCCGACCACCTACAACGTCGAGAAGTCCGCCTCGAAGAAGTACACCGCACCGCTGCTGGATACGCCGCGCTCGGTAACCGTGGTGCCGCAGCAGGTGATCAAGGACACCGGCGCGCTGACCCTGCAGGACGCGCTGCGTACCGTGCCGGGCATTACCTTCGGCGCCGGCGAGGGTGGCAACCCGACGGGTGACCGTCCGTTCATCCGGGGTTTCGACGCCCAGAGCGACACCTACGTCGACGGCGTCCGCGACACCGGCGCGCAATCGCGTGAGGTCTTCAACCTCGAGCAGATCGAAGTCAGCAAGGGCCCGAACTCGGCCTTCGGTGGCCGCGGCTCGGCCGGTGGCAGCCTGAACCTGATCAGCAAGCAGGCCAAGGCCGGCAACTTCACCGACGGCAGCTTCACCTACGGTTCCGACCAGACCCGTCGCTACACCCTCGACACCAATCAAGAGTTCCTCGACGGCAACGCCGCGTTCCGCCTGAACCTGATGACCCACGACCAGAACGTCGCCGGTCGCCAGGCGGTGGACGCCAGCCGCTGGGGTATCGCGCCGTCCCTGACCTTCGGCCTCAACGGCCCGACCCGCGTCACCGTCAGCCATTACCACCTGGAAAGTGACGACACCCCGGACTCGGGCATCCCGTACGCCAAGAGCGCCGACCGCAGCAAGCACAACCCCGACAAGCCAGTGAACGTCGACCGCGACAACTACTACGGCCTGGAGGATCGCGACTTCCAGAAGAGCCGCATCGACACCAGCACCATCACCTTCGAGCACGACTTCAACGATGCCCTTGGCCTGCGCAATACCCTGCGCTACGGCACCGCGCACCAGGACTACATCTGGACCCAGCCCGACGACAGCCAGGGCAACATCAACAACGGCACGGTCTGGCGCCGCAACAACAACCGCGTCAGCACCACCACCACCGCGACCAACCAGACCGACCTGTTCGGCGAGTTCTACCTGGCCGGCTTCAAGAACAGCTTCACCACCGGCCTGGAATTCACCCGCGAAGACAGCAAGCGCGACGGCTACACGGTGAACACCAATACCGGCTCCAGTGCCGGCGCCAACAAGTGCCGCCCGGCCATCGTCGGCGCGCCCAGCGGCTACAACTGCACCAGCCTGGAAAACCCGAACCCGCACGACCCGTGGAACGGCAGCATCGTCCGCAACTACAAGCCGCTGAACACCGTGGCCACCACCAAGGCGATCTACGGCTTCGACACCATCGACCTCAACGAGCAATGGCAGGTCAACGTCGGTGCGCGCTTCGACAGCTTCGAGACCACCGCGAAGAACCATGGTGTGTCGCCGACCACCAAGTTCGAAGACAGCTCCAGCTTCTGGAACTGGCAGGCCGGCGTGGTCTACAAGCCGGCGCCCAACGGCAGCATCTACGCGTCCTACGCGACCTCCGCGACCCCGCCGGGCTCGATGCTGGACAACGGTGACACCGGCAACGCCGTGGACACCTTCGCGGTGAAGAACAACCTGGAGCCGGAAGAAACCACCAACTACGAAATCGGCACCAAGTGGAACTTCCTCGACGAGCGCCTGGAACTGACCGCGGCGATCTTCCGCACCGACAAGGACAACGCCCGCGTGCTGGTCTCCAACCAGACCTACGACAACGCCGGCCAGTCCCGCGTCGACGGCATCGAGCTGTCCGCCAGCGGCAAGATCACCGACAAGTGGAAGGTCTTCGCCGGTTACAGCTACCTCGACAGCGAGCTGGTCAAGGCGGGCAAGTCCGGTCGTAGCGGCGCGGTGAACGCCACCGCTCCGTCCAACGACGGCAACCAGATGCCCAACACCCCGGAAAACAGCTTCAGCCTGTGGACCACCTACGACGTACTGCCCAACGCCACCATCGGCGGCGGCACCTTCTACGTCGACAAGGTCTACGGCGACGTGGCCAACACCATGTACGTCCCGGACTACTGGCGCTACGACGCAATGGCCTCCTACAAGCTGAGCAAGAACGTCGACTTCCAGCTCAACGTGCAGAACGTCTTCGACAAGCAGTACTTCGACAAGGCCTATGCCGCGCACTACGCGTCGCAGGCGGCCGGCCGCACCGTGCTGCTGTCCACCAACTTCCACTTCTAAGGTCGCGCACCTCTGGCGACCCGCCCCGGCCGATGCTCCTCGGCCGGGGCTTTTCTTTGTCCGGGCCGCCAGTGCCGGAGGTAAGGCCAGGGTAAAGATTGTTAAATCGGCTGCGTTTGCGAGCCATTCTCATTAAAATGCCCGCCCTGCGTGATGGGTGTCCGAAGGTGAAGCCGCGGTGTTGAAGAAAGTCCTTTTCCAGTTGCATTGGCTGTTTGGTATCAGCGCAGGACTTGTGCTGGCGCTGATGGGCATCACCGGGGCGATGCTGTCGTTCCAGGATGAAATCCTGCGGGCCATCAACCCCGAGAGCCTGGTGGTGGAAAAGCGCGCCGAAGCCGTGCTGCCGATGGACGAACTGATCCGCCGGGTGGAAAGCGCCGAACCAGGCAAGAAGGTCGCCTTCTTCTGGCTCAAGACCGAGGGCGTGGAGTCCGCGCGCATCTTCTTCACCCCGCCACCGGGCCAGCGCCGTGGCGAATCCCTGTATGTCGACCCGTACACCGCAGAAGCCCTGCCCGCGCCGGTGGGCGAGGGCGCCTTCATGTTCATCATGCAGCTGCATCGCTTCCTTGCCGCCGGCGAAGTCGGCCAGCGGATCACTGCCGCCTGCACCCTGATCCTGATCTTCTTCTGCCTTTCCGGCCTGTACCTGCGCTGGCCACGCAAGGCGCTGAACTGGCGCACCTGGCTGACCTTCGACTGGCGCAAGAAAGGCCGCGCCTTCAACTGGGACCTGCACGCCGTGGCCGGTACCTGGTGCCTGGTGTTCTACCTCCTGGCCTCGCTGACCGGCCTGTACTGGTCCTACGAGTGGTACCGCAACGGCCTGTTCAAGCTGCTCGACGACGCCCCCGCCGGCCAGGCCAAGGGCGGCCAGCGTGGCGGCGGCAAGCGCGGCCCGGCGCCCGAGGGTCCGCCGCCGATAGTCGATGCCACCGCCATCTGGAACACCATCCAGCAGACCGGCGGCTCCGCCATGACCGCCTACAACCTGCGCCTGCCGCCGGTGAAGGGCCAGCCGGCCACCGTCTTCTACCTTCTCGATGACGCTGCCCACGAGCGCGCCTTCAACGAGATGACCATCGACCCGGCCAGCGGCAAGCTACTCAAGGACCGCCGCTACAACGACAGCAGCGCCGGCAAGCAACTGCTCACCAGCGTGTACGCCCTGCACGTCGGCAGCTATTTCGGCCTCACCGGGCGCATCCTGATGATGCTCGCCAGCCTGGCCATGCCGCTGTTCTTCATCACCGGCTGGCTGCTCTACCTTGATCGCCGCCGCAAGAAGCGCGCAGCGCTGGCCGCCCGTGGCGAGCTGGGCACTACGGCTGGTGGTGCCGACTCCTGGTTGATCGGCTACGCCAGCCAGAGCGGCTTCGCCGAGCAACTGGCCTGGCAGAGCGCCGGCCAGTTGCAGGCTGCTGGCCTGCCGGTACGCGTCGAACCGCTGGGCAAGCTGGACCGTGCGCAGCTGGAGCAGACTCGCAATGCGCTGTTCGTGGTCAGCACTTTCGGCGAAGGCGAGGCACCGGACAGCGCCCGTGGTTTCGAGCGCCAGGTGCTCGGCCAGTCCCTCGGCCTCAACGACCTGCGCTTCGCCGTACTTGCGCTGGGCGACCGCCAGTATGAGCACTTCTGCGGCTTCGCCCGGCGCATGCAGGGCTGGCTGCAAGGGCAGGGCGCGCGCCCGCTGTTCGATGGCGTGGAAGTGGACAACGGTGATGCCGCCGCGCTGCATGACTGGCAGGCACGCCTCGCCGAACTCTCCGGCACCGCGCCGCAAGTGGCCTTCACCGCGCCGGCCTTCGAAGTCTGGACGCTGAGTGGCCGTGACCACCTGAACCCCGGCAGCCAGGGCGAATCCACGTGGCTGCTGCGCCTCGGGGCGCCGAGCGACTCGCAGATCGACTGGGCCGCCGGCGACCTGGTGGAAATCGTCCCGCGCCAACCGGAATTCCTCGTCAGCCGTTGGCTCGAACGCCTTGGCCTCGACGGTTCCGGCAGCGTGCAGGTCGACGGCCTGGCCATGCCGCTCAAGGACGCCCTGGCCGGCTGCCTGTTGCCGGCGAACCTGGAGCATCTGGTCGGCCAGCACGGCCAGGCGGTGGTTGATGCGCTGATCAAGCTCTCGGTGCGCCAGTACTCCATCGCCTCATTGCGCAGCGAAGGCGCGATGGAGCTGATCGTCCGCCAGGAACAACATGCCGACGGTTCGCTGGGCATCTGCTCCGGCTGGCTGACCCAGTACCTGCCCGAAGGTGGCAGCCTGCTGCTGCGCCTGCGCCGTAACCGCAGCTTCCACCTGACCGAGGACGATCGTCCGCTGATCCTGATCGGCAACGGCACCGGTATCGCCGGCCTGCGCGCACTGCTGCAGGCGAGCGTAGCCGAGGGGCGTTCGCGCAACTGGCTGCTGTTCGGCGAGCGCAATATCGCCCACGACTTCTACTGCCGCGACGAGCTCGAAGGCATGCTGGCGCGCGGCGAACTGCAACGCCTGGACGTCGCCTTCTCCCGCGACCAGGCCGAGAAGGTCTACGTACAGGATCGCCTGCGCGACAGCGCCGAAACCCTCGCCCAGTGGCTGGAAGAGGGCGCGGTGATCTACGTCTGCGGCAGCCTGCAAGGCATGGCCGAAGGCGTCGACCGTGCCTTGCGCGAGATGCTTGGTGATACCGAGGTCGAGGGGTTGCTGGAGAGTGGGCGCTATCGGCGCGACGTGTATTGATAGGGCGTTGGGTGTAGTCGATCGCGGACGGAGTCCGCTCCCACGCTCAGCATGACTGGCTTTTCGTAGGAGCGAGCTTGCTCGCGAACGGATTTTCCGGCAGCTCCAGCGCTGGGTGGGTTCGCGAGCAAGCTCGCTCCTACAGGATCAAATACCCCTCACCCGAACCCTGGCTGCGCGCTCCGCTCCCACAGGAGTGGGGCGCGCAGCCAGTTTCGTAGGGCGGATAACGCGCCAGCGTTATCCGCCGATTGGCCGCCGGCGGATAGCCTGTTCCAGGTTATTCACCCTACGCAGGACTCCTCAAATGGCGCAAACAAAAAGGCCCCCGCGAACGCGGAGGCCTTTTTTGTCTGAGTGGTCTTCAGAACCAGCGGCGGCTTAGATCCACAGGAAGAGTGCCAGTACCGCCGCGAAGAAGCCCCACTTCTGCAGGTAGTACAGCTTGCGGTTGCGCTTCTTCAGGGCCTTGCCCTGCAGGCGGATCTTGTACAGCGAGGCGAACGCGCGGTTGATGCCGCCGGTCTTGTCGCCCGCATCGTTGGGCGAGGCTGCCGCGGCCATCACGTTGCGGCTGAACCAGCGGTTGAAGGCCGTTACCCAGCCGTACTTCAGCGGTCGCTCGATGTCGCAGAAGAGAATCACCCGGTCATGATCCGTGGTGTTCTCGGCGTAGTGGATGTAGGTCTCGTCGAACACCACCGCCTCGCCGTCGCGCCAGTGGTAGCGCTCGCCGTCTACCTCGATGAAGCAGCCCGGGTCGTTCGGCGTCAGCAGGCCCAGGTGATAGCGCAGCGAACCAGCATACGGGTCGCGGTGGCGCACCAGGCGCGAGCCCGGCGGCAGTTCGGCGAACATCGCGGCCTTCACCGACGGAATCTGCCGCAGCAACTCGGTGGTTTTCGGGCACAGCGCATCGGCCGACGGATGGCTGTCGTCGTACCATTTCAGGTAGAAGCGCTTCCAGCCCGTCTTGAAGAAGGAGTTGAAGCCGACGTCGTTGAGCTGGTCGGAGCGCTTGATGCTGCCGGCATCGCGCAGGTGCAGCGCTTCGCTGCGGATGGCTTCCCAGTTCTCGGTCAGCAGGCGCATTTCCGGGAACTGTTCGGTCGCCAGGTACGGGCGGCTGGGTACCTTGGAGAACAGGTACATCAGGCAGTTGATCGGCGCCAGGAAGCTGGAGTGGTCGCTCAGCTGGCGCGTGAACTTGTGGCGCACCCGTCCACGCAGGTGGACATAGACGATGCTCAGGCCGAAGGCGGCCAGGATGGCGGCTTTGATCATTCGGGGAGGTATCCGCTACTACAGACCGGGGATAGTACTACTCCTGAACGTGACTGAGTATTCTCCGAAGGCCAAAGGCCATGGTCTGCTTTACCCTGTAGGAAACTTGGAAGGATGGCGACACCAATGACCGAGAGCACGACGCGAATCCTGCTCAACTGCGACATGGGCGAAAGCTTCGGCGCCTGGCGCATGGGCGACGACACCCACGCCATGCCGCTGATCGACCAGGCCAACCTCGCTTGTGGCTACCATGCGGGCGACCCGCTGACCATGCAGCGCACCGTGCGCCTGGCGGTGGAGCAGGGCGTCAGCATCGGTGCTCACCCGGCCTACCCGGACCTCGCCGGCTTCGGTCGCCGGCACATGAACTGCTCGCCCGAGGAAGTCCACGCCCTGGTGCTCTACCAGATCGGCGCGCTGGATGCCTTCTGCCGCGCCGCCGGCACCCAGGTGGCCTACGTGAAGCCCCACGGTGCGCTGTACAACGACCTGGTGCGCGACGATGCGCTGCTCTGCGCCGTGCTCGACGCCTGCGCTGCCTATCGCAAGCGCCTGCCGCTGATGGTGCTGGCCCTGGCCGACAACAGTCGCGAGCTGCAACTGGCCGATGTAGCCGATGTGCCGCTGATGTTCGAAGCCTTCGCCGACCGCGCCTACCTGCCCGACGGCCAGCTCGCGCCGCGGCGCCTGGCCAATGCCGTGCATCACGAGCCGCAACGCATTCTCGACCAGGCCCTGGCCATCGCCCGCGGCGAACCTTTCCCGGATATCGACGGCAACCCGCTGCGGCTACGCGCCGACAGCCTCTGCGTGCATGGCGACAACCCCGAATCCCTGGCGGTGCTGCGGCGCCTGCGTGGCCTGCTGGACCAGGCATGATCCGTCTCGAGTCCTTCGGCGCCACGGCGCTGCTGATCACCCTGGCCGAACAGCCCGACGACACCTTGCCGCTGCGCATCGCTCGGCTGTCCGAACGCCTGCGCACCGAGCTGGGCCCGGCGCTGACCGATTGCGTGGCGGGCTGGACGACCCTGCTCCTTCACTACGACCTGTTGCGCGTCGACTTGCTGCAGTTGCAGCGCCAGGTGCAGGCCGCGCTGGCGCAGTGGCCAGGCGAGGCCGCGACCGGTGACGTGGAGCGGCTGCATGAAATTGCCGTGTGGTACGCCGGTGAAGACCTCGCCGAGGTTGCCCTTCACTGTGGCCTCACGCCGACCCAGGTGATCGACCTGCACGCTGGTCGCGACTACCGCGTCGGCGCCGTCGGCTTTACCCCCGGCTTCGCCTACCTGGGCGAGTTGGACGAGCGCCTCGTCCTGCCGCGCCGGGCCACGCCACGCACACGGGTTCCCGCCGGCAGCCTCGCCATTGCCGAGCGCCAGACAGCGGTTTATCCACAGGCCTCACCCGGTGGCTGGCACTTGCTGGGACGCACCGCGCAGCGTCTGTTCGATCCCTGCGCGGCGCCTCCCTGCCCGCTGGCCGTGGGCGATCGGGTGCGCTTCGTACCCATCGACGAAGCTGCTTTTCGCGCTGCGGGCGGTGACGCATGAGCCTGACGGTCATCGCCTGCGGCCCGCTGTGCCTGCTGCAGGATGGTGGTCGCCAGGGCTGGCAGCGGCTCGGCGTTTCTCCTGGCGGGCCTGTGGATAAACACGCCGCGGCCTGGGCCAATCGCCTGCTCGGAAACAACTACGGCACAGCATTGTTGGAGATCGCACTGGGCGGCGTGGAGCTGGAGGCGCAGGACGATACCTGGCTGGCGCTGACCGGCGCCGAGCTGCCTGCACAACTCGATGGCGCACCGCTTCCTGTTTGGTCGCGTTTTTATGTTCGGGCCGGGCAGCGCCTGAAGCTCGGTTTCGCCCGTGCCGGACAGCGCGCCTATCTCTCTGCTGCCGGTGGTTTCCGTGCGGCACCGGTACTGGGTAGCGTTTCGACCCAGACGCGAGAAAGGCTCGGAGGTCTCGCCGGCAATGGCGAGACCCTGGCCGTGGGGGATGTGCTGGAATGCGCCGCTGCGGGCGGGCATTTCTCCCGTGGCGCCGACGTGCCCTGGCCCTATCGGCCGGACTACCGTGAATGCCCGGTCCTGCGCGTTTTGCCAGGCCCGGATGCCTTCACCACCGAACAGCGCCGGGCTCTCTTCACTCAGCCCTGGCAGATCAGCCCGCAATCCGACCGCATGGGCGTGCGCCTGCGCGGCGAAGCCCTGGGCGCGCCACGCCGGCAGTGGTCGTTGGGAATAGTGGAGGGCGCCATCCAGGTGCCGCCGGACGGCCAGCCGATCATCCTGCTGGCCGACCGGCAGACCATGGGTGGCTACCCGCTGCTGGGCGTGCTGCACCCGCTGGACATCGGCCGCCTGGCGCAATGCCCGGCGCACAGCGAGGTGCGCTTTGTCGAAGCGAGCGTGGAACAGGCGCAGGCGGACCTGCGCGCGTTCCTGGGGTTTTTCTCCGGCTGAGCTCAGCCCTCGAAGCGCTCGCCGCGGAACACCCGGCGGGGATTGCCGCGTTGCAACTGGTGATGCACCAGCCGGCGTTCGGCGCGCAGTTCGCTGTCCGCCTGATCCGCGCGCTCCTCCAGCTTGCGGGCGATCAGCAGCAGCGCCAGGCGCTTGTTGGCGTGCTGGCTGCGTTCGCTCTGTACCTTCACACTCAGGCCGGTGGCGGTGTGGGTGGCGCGCACCGCCGAGTCAGTGGTGTTGACGTGCTGCCCGCCGGGGCCGGAGGAGCGCAGGGTCTCGAAGCGCACTTGGCCTTCGAGGCTGGCTGGCGGCGCGCTGAACCGCGCGCCACCGAAGTACCAGTTCTTGCGTCCGTGATTGGGTCGGTAAGGGCTGGCGCAGATCCATTGCAGGGTCCCGCTCCAGTCCTCGGCCAACGCCGCCGCCGCTTCGCCTTCCAGCGCCAGTAGCACCGAGAGCAGGGTGCCCCGACGCGGGCCGGCTTCCTCCTCGATTACCCGAGTCTCGACCTCCAGGGTTTCGGCCTCACGCTGCAGGCGTTGCAGGGCCTTGGCCACGGCCAGTGCGCATTCGTCCGGCCCCTGGGCCGCGGATAGTTGAAGCAGGATCATCAGCAGCACTCCCCACGGGTCTTGTAGGTCAGCACCGGTTTGAGTCGCGCCAGTATCCGCAGCAGCCCCGCTTCGCGCAGCGCCCCGACCACCGAGTCGATGGCCTTGTAGGCTTCTGGCGCTTCCTCGTAGAGCAGCCCGCGATCGCCGCAGATCACCCGGCTACCCAGTGCAGTGCGGGCCAGTTGCTCGACGCGGTAGCGCGCCGAGAGACGGTCCTTGCACTCGCTGCGCATCCACTTGCGTCCCGCGCCGTGGGCGAGGGAGTAGAGGCTGCGGGGATCGGCGACTGGCTCCACCAGGTAGCTGTAGTCGCCGCGCGAGCCGGGGATGACCATCATCCCGCGATCCGCCGGCGTCGCGCCCTTGCGGTGCAGCCAGCCGTCGACGCCTTCGATTTGCGCCGGGCTGACGAGGTTGTGGTTCACGTCCAGCACCTGCGCGCCGTCCGCACGCAGGCGGTCGAGCATGCGCAGGGCGATCAGCTGGCGGTTGGCTTCGGCGAAACGCAGCGCGCCATTGTGGCGAGCCAGGTAGTGCGCGCAGTCGTCGGTGCCTTGTTCCAGACCCTGGTGGCTGAAGCGGTCCACCTGCTCGCGCAGGATGGCTTCGCCCAGGCCGCGCGAACCGCTGTGCACCAGCAGGAGCAGGTGGCGGCGGTCGATACCGAGGGCTGCCACGGCGGCTTCGTCGTAGAGCTGATCGAGTTGCTGCAGCTCGGCGAAGTGGTTGCCGCCGCCGATGGTGCCCAGCGAATGCTCGTGGCCGCACGGCGGCAGATCGAAGCTCGTGATGCGCTCGTTCCAGTCGTCGCCCAGCGGGCCGTCGAGGTTGCCCAGACGCTTTTCCAGCTTGTCCAGGTTCAGCTTGGCGGTGGCGATATCGGTACGCCACAGCGCCATGCCGCAGCCAATGTCGTTGCCCACCAGCGCCGGATACAGGCGGCCGGTGGAGAAGAACGCCGCGCCGATCGGGTAGCCGCGCCCGGGGTGCAGGTCCGGCATGCCGGCGACTCGCTGCATGCCCGGCAGGCGGGCGGTGGTTTCAAGTTGCTGGATCGCTTTACCTTCGATCCAGGTGTCGTCCGCGGCGATCAGGGTGATGCCGGCGGACAGATTTTGGATGCAATTGCCCATTGTCCAATCCCATGAGGAATGAAACGAAAAAAGAGATGGGGGCAGGCCGGAGCCGGGCAATGCGATGCCGCCAGAGGGGCGGCGGGGAAGCAATTACGCCAGACGCGACCTGCAAAGGGTGATCAGTGCTTGCATGATGTCTCTCCTTTGCTGTCGGTGGATGGAAGGTGGCGAATGATAGGCGCGCAGCGGCCCGCGCGCAATCTTCGCTATTTCGGCAGGTGCTGCAGCGGTAGCGGCGCCGATTCCTTCACCGTCTGGATGGCGAAGTTGCTGCGGATGTCGCTGACGCCCGGCAGCTTGAGCAGGGTGCCGGTGAGGAACTGCTCGTAGGCGCGCAGGTCCGGCAGCACTACTTGCAGGAGGAAGTCCGACTCGCCGCTGACCAGGTGTACCGAGATGACCTCCGGCAGGTCGATCACCGCCTGGCGAAAGGCGGCAGCGCTGGTATCGCTGTGGCGCTCGACCTTCACGCCGACAAACACCGTCAGCCCCAGGCCGACTTCGTCGCGGCCCAGTTCGGCGTGGTAACCGCGGATCATCCCGGCCTCTTCGAGGATGCGCACGCGCCTCAGGCAGGGCGAAGGGGAGAGCCCGATTTCCTCGGCAAGCTGCACGTTGGTCAGGCGGCCGTCGCGCTGCAGGGCGGCGAGGATGCGGTGGTCGTAGGCGTCCAGTTTTGGGCTTGGCATGATTGGCTGATTAAGTGACTTAAGATTGGCAGAGTATGCCAATTGGAGGCTTTGTGCTGGTGGAATACGCAAGCACCTGCTCCGAGCTTCAGGCATAGAATCCTCATCCACAATGTCTTCTTCGGAGTGGCTCCTGTGGATATCGGCGTCTTCCTGCTGGCCCTGGCGATGGTCTACCTGCTGCCCGGGCCGGACATGATTCTCCTGCTGCACACCGGTGCCCGCGAGGGCTGCCGCGCGGCATTGGCGACCGCGCTCGGCCTGGGCCTGGCGCGCGCCTGCCATGTGGCGCTGGCGGCGACCGGGCTGGCACTGCTGTTCCGCACGGCGCCGTGGACGTTCGATGTGGTGCGCATCGGCGGTGGCCTTTATCTGGCGTGGATTGGCTTGCAGTTGCTCCGAGCGCCGGTTGGCGTGCCGCTGGCGGCGGAGAGCGCCGGGTTATCCACAGTGAGCTATCGCCGGGCGTTTCGGCGTGGTCTGCTGACCAACCTGCTCAATCCCAAGGCGCTGTTGTTCTGTTCGGTGCTGTTGCCGCAGTTCATTCATCCGCAGAACGGGCCGCTGGCACTGCAGTTCGCGCTGCTGGGCGGTGTGCTGGTGGTGGTCGGGCTGGGCTTTGACAGCTTCTACGCCGTCAGCGGCGAGCGCATGGGCCGCTGGCTGGCGCGGCACAGGGCGATGCAGCGGGTGCAGCAGTGGGGCTTCGGCGGCATTCTGCTGGGTTTCGGTGTGCGCCTGGCGCTGATCCGTGATCTGTAGGGACAGTTTCGGTGCGGTGGTGAGCAAGTTGCAGAACGGCGCAAACGGCTCTTCGTGGGAGCGGGCTTGCTCGCGAGCTGACTCCGCCGCTCGGCCTGTTCGCGAGCAAGCTCGCTCCTACAGGTCTTCTGGGAGGATTTTCCACAGCCGTGCCACGGACGGCTTCTGCGGATTGCGCGCGACCACCAGCAGGCCGAGTTCCTTGCCGCGCAACTCGCGCAGCAGCTGCGCGCCCTTGCGCTGTTGCAGGCTCTCGGCGAGATGCCCGAGGGCGATCGCCGCCGCGGCTGGGTGCGTGGCGACCGGCACGTAGCTGCCGCCGTCCATATCCAGCACCACATGCTTTTCTCCGGGTTCCGGAGTGGGGATATGCAGGCTGGTCTTGAGCAGTTGTGCCATGGCTTCGTCGCGTTGGGCAGCCGTCAGCTGTCCCGGTGGCAGTGCCCGTTCCAGGGGAAAGAACTCGTCTCTGGGCTCGATTGTCGGTTTGACCTCGGCAGACGGCTGGGCAGGAGCCTTGGCACGAACCGGTGCGGGCGGCGGTTTTGGCGCTGACGAGGGCGGCGCGCTGAAGTCCAGTTCATCCTGGTCGAGCCCACTCCAGTCGATCTCGTCGAGATCGACGTCCCCCGGCGCCTTTTTCTTCGTCGTCGACGATTTCTTCCGTGATTTCACTGCCGCGCGCACGTCCATCCGCTGTTGCCGCTTCCATTTGTGCAACTGCACATTGGCGACGGCGGCGGTGACGAGGATCAGCAGGAGGAAGAACAGCAGCATGTGGAGTGTGGCCCTGTGGATAACGGCCACTGCGGTGCAGGACAGTGGCGGGACGCCACCCTAGCGGGACGTTCTGGATCAGGCCGTAGGCCTGTTCCCGCTGCGCTGTAGGACGCAGCTGTATCCGAAAGAGGGCCGGCCTATGACCGGCCCGTTTCGCATCAGTTCAGGAACTGCTCGGCGTAATGACAGGCGACTTGTCGCTCATCCAGCAGTCGCAGCTCCGGTACCTCAGTCCTGCAGCGCTCGGTGGCGTAGGGGCAGCGCTTGTGGAAGGCGCAGCCGCTGGGCGGATTGAGCGGGTTGGGGAGCTCGCCCTGGATCTTAATCTTCGGCTTGCTCGGATCGGGGTGGATCGCCGGGGTGGCCGAGAGCAGCGCCTGGGTGTAGGGATGCAGCGGGCGCTCGTAGAGCTTGTCCGCCGGGCCCATTTCCGCCGGACGACCGAGGTACATCACCAGCACATCGTCGGCCACGTGGCGGACCACGGCGAGGTTGTGGGAGATGAACACGTAGGCGGTGCCGAACTCCTGCTGCAGGTCCATGAACAGGTTGAGCACCTGGGCCTGGATCGACACGTCCAGCGCCGAGGTCGGTTCGTCCGCCACCAGCACCTTGGGCCGCAGCATCATGGCGCGGGCCAGGGCAATGCGCTGGCGCTGGCCGCCGGAGAACATGTGCGGGTAGCGCTGGTAGTGCTCGGGGCGCAGGCCGACCTGCTTCATCATCGCCTGCACCCGCTCGCGGCGTTCGATGCGGGAGAGGCTGGTGTTGATCACCAGCGGTTCGGCCAACTGGTCACCGATCTTCTGCCGCGGGTTGAGCGAGGCGTAGGGGTTCTGGAAGACCATCTGCACGTCGCGGCGCAACTGTTTGCGCTGCTCGTGGTTGGCGCCTTTCACTTCCTGGCCGGCGATCTGCAGCGAGCCGGAGGTGGGCTCTTCGATCAGGGTCAGTGCGCGGGCGAGCGTGGACTTGCCGCAGCCGGATTCGCCGACCACGGCCAGGGTCTTGCCGGCCTGCAGGTCGAAGGACACGCCGTTGAGCGCGCGAACCAGGGCGTGGGGCTTGAACAGGCCCTGGGAGATTTCGTAGTGACGGGTCAGGTCGCGGGCGGTCAGAACGGCGTTCATCGGGCCACCTCGGTGTTCAGGTTGAGCGGGTAGAAGCAGCGCACGGCGCCGCGCTCATGGTCTTCCAGCGCCGGGCGTACGCTGCGGCAGTTGTCCTGCACGTAGGGACAGCGTGGCGACAGCAGGCAGCCCTGCGGACGGTCGTATTTGCCGGGAACGATGCCGGGCAGGGTGGCCAGGCGCTCTTCACCGGCGCTGTGCTCGGGAATCGCCTTGAGCAGCGCTTCGGTATAGGGATGGGTCGGCAGGTCGAACAACGCCGGCACCTGGCCGATCTCCACCGCCTGACCCGCGTACATCACGCAGACGCGCTGGGCGGTTTCGGCGACCACGGCGAGGTCGTGGGTGATCAGGATCAGCGCCATGCCCTGGTCGCGCTGCAGGTTCAGCAGCAGCTCCATGATCTGTGCCTGGATGGTTACGTCCAGCGCGGTGGTGGGCTCGTCGGCGATCAGCAGCTTGGGTTCGCCGGCGATGGCCATGGCGATGGCGACGCGCTGGCTCATGCCGCCGGAAAGCTGGTGCGGGTAGGCGTCCAGGCGCTGGGCGGCGCCGGGGATTTCCACCCGTTCGAGCAGTTCCAGGGCACGCTGGCGCAGGGCCTTGCCGCGCAGGCCGAGGTGCAGCTTGAGCACTTCCTCTATCTGGTAGCCGACGGTGAAGCTGGGGTTGAGCGCGGTCATCGGGTCCTGGAAGACCATGGCGATGTCCTTGCCGACGATGCGCCGACGCTCACGGCCTTTCAGGCGCAGCATGTCGGTGCCGTCGAACTGCATGGTGTCGGCGGTGATGATGCCGGGGGCGTCGATCAGGCCCATCAGGGCCATCATGGTCACCGACTTGCCGGAGCCGGATTCGCCGACGATGGCCAGGACTTCACCCTTGTCTACCGAGAGGTCGAGGCCATCCACTACCGGGATGGCATTGCGGTCGCCGAAGCGGACCGAGAGATTGCGCAGGTCGAGGAGGCTCATACGGCGGTCTCCGTCAGTCTCTTGTTCTGGTAGGAGCGAGCTTGCTCGCGAACGGGAAACGCAGAAGATTGCAGGTTCGCGAGCAAGCTCGCTCCTACAGCGGCGGTCAGGTTATGCATGGCTGCTGTCCTCACGCCGCGTTCTTCAGCTTCGGGTCCAGCGCGTCGCGCAGGCCGTCGCCCATCAGGTTGATCGCCAGCACGCTGAGCAGGATGGTCAGGCCGGGCAGCGAGACGACCCACCAGGCGCGCTCGATGTAGTCGCGCGCGGAAGCCAGCATGGTCCCCCACTCGGGCGTCGGCGGTTGTACGCCGAGGCCAAGGAAGCCCAGGGCGGCGGCGTCGAGGATGGCCGAGGAGAAGCTCAGGGTGGCCTGCACGATCAGCGGCGCCATGCAGTTGGGCAGCACGGTGACGAACATCAGGCGCAGTGTGCCGGCGCCGGCGAGGCGCGAGGCGGTGACGTAGTCGCGGTTCAGCTCGCCCATCACGGCGGCGCGGGTCAGGCGCACGTAGGCCGGCAGCGAGACGATGGCGATGGCGATCACGGTGTTGATCAGGCCCGGGCCGAGGATGGCGACGATGGCCACCGCCAGCAGCAGCGAGGGCAGGGCCAGCATGATGTCCATCAGGCGCATGATCACTGGGCCCAGGCGGGTCGGCGAGAAGCCGGCGAGCAGGCCGAGGAAGATGCCGGGGATCATCGAGATCAACACCGAAGTCAGGCCGATCATCAGCGACAGCCGCGCGCCGTGCATCAGGCGCGAGAGCAGGTCGCGGCCCAGCTCGTCGGTGCCCAGCAGGAACTGCGCGTTGCCGCCTTCGAGCCAGAGCGGCGGGGTGAGCAGGAAGTCGCGGAACTGCTCGCTCGGATCATGGGGCGCGACCCAGGGCGCGAACAGCGCGCAGAACACGATGACCAGCATGAACAGCAGGCCGCCGACCGCGCCCTTGTTGCGCGAGAAGGCATGCCAGAACTCTTTCAGCGGGGAGGGATAGACCAGGCTCGGGTCGCTGGCGGGAGTAAGAGAATCTGTATTCATTGCAAGCTCCGTAGAAGCTGCTCAGGGCCTCGCGAGCTAGAGCGAGACGAGGAAGAGTCCGCCGAGAAAGTGCAGTTTGCATGAAGCAAATGAGCATTTATCGGTGGAGTCTGACGCTGTATCGCCGACGCGCAGCAGGCCATGGGCAGTTTCTCAGCGTTGGTGGCGGATGCGTGGGTTGGCGAGGCCGTAGAGGATGTCCACGATGAAGTTCACCAGGATCACCAGGGTCGCCACCAGCAGGATGCCGTTCTGCACCACCGGGTAGTCGCGGCGGCCGATGGCGTCGATCAGCCATTTGCCGATGCCGGGCCAGGAGAAGATGGTTTCGGTCAGGACCGCGCCGGCCAGCAGCGTGCCGACCTGCAGGCCGAATACGGTGAGTACCGGGATCATGGCGTTGCGCAGGGCGTGCACGAATACCACGCGGGCGGGCGACAGGCCCTTGGCGCGGGCGGTGCGCACGTAGTCCTCGCGCAGCACTTCGAGCATCGAGGAGCGGGTCATCCGCGCGATCACCGCCAGCGGGATGGTGCCCAGCACGATGGCGGGCAGGATCAGATGGCGCACGGCGTCCATGAAGGCGCCTTCTTCATCGGACAGCAACGTGTCGATGAGCATGAAGCCAGTCTTCGGCTCGATGTCGTAGAGCAGGTCCAGGCGCCCGGATACCGGCGTCCAGCCGAGGCTCACGGAGAACAGCATGATGAGGATCAGGCCCCACCAGAAGATCGGCATCGAGTAGCCGGCCAGGGAGATGGTCATCACCCCGTGGTCGAACAGCGAGCCGCGCTTGAGCGCCGCGATCACCCCGGCGAGCAGGCCGAAGACGCCGGCGAACAGCAGGGCCGCCAATGACAGTTCGAGGGTGGCGGGGAACAGGGTTAGGAATTCGTGCCAGACGCTGTCGCGGGTGGTCAGCGATTCGCCGAGGTCGCCCTGGGCGAGGTTGCCGATGTAGTCGAGGTACTGCTGGTAAAGCGGCTTGTCGAGGCCCAGGCGGTGCATGGCTTCGGCGTGCATCTGCGGGTCGACGCGGCGTTCACCCATCATCACTTCCACGGGGTCGCCCGGAATCAGGCGGATCAGCGCGAAGGTCAGCAGGGTGACGCCGAAGAAGGTCGGTATCAGTAGCCCGAAGCGCCGGGCAATGAAGGACAGCATTGTGGGGAGTTCTCCACATGGGATGGTCACGGTTGGGCCGCGTCATGGGCGGTCCGTTCTTGTCGACATCGACCCTTTTGAGGTCTGGTCCTTGTCGTTATGGTCCCGGTGAGCCCTGTAGCTGCACACGGGAAAAGTTGTTCGAGCCCAGCGGGCTCAGGGTAAAGCCTGTTACGCCAGGCCGCACCACGGCGAACTGCTTCGGGTAGGCCAGGGTGATCCACGGCGCCTCGCGCTGGTAGATCGCCAGCGCCTGGCGGTAGAGGCCCGCGCGGGCTTCCTGGTCGGTAATGGCGCGGGCCTTGCGCAGCAGTTCGTCGAACTCCGCGTTGCACCAGCCAGCCTGATTCTCGCCGCTTTTCGCCGCCGCACAGGACAGGTTCGGCGTGAGGAAGTTGTCCGGGTCGCCATTGTCGCCGGCCCAGCCCATGAAGATCAGGTCGTGCTCGCCCTGCTTGGCACGCTTGATCAGCTCGCCCCATTCGAAGACGCGGATGTCCGCCTGGATGCCGATCTTGCCCAAGTCGTCCTGCAGCATCTGCGCGCCGATGCCGGGGTTGGGGTTGGTCGGGCCGCCGCCGGGGCGGGTCCAGATCGACAGTTTCAGGCCGGGCTTGATGCCGGCTTCTTCCAGTAGTTGCCTGGCGCGCGCGGGGTCGTGGGGCCAAACCTTGAGCTGCGGATCGGAACCCCACAGTGTCGGCGGATAGGGCGCCACGGCCAATGTGGCGGCGCCTTCGCCGAACTGCGCGCGCAGGTAGGCGTTGCGGTCGAAGGCGAGGTTGATCGCCTGGCGCACGCGCACATCGTCCAGCGGCTTGTGCCGGGTATTGATGCCGACGTAGGCGACCAGCAGCGAGTCCAGTTCCTCGACCTTGAGTTTCGGGTCCTGGCGCAGCGCGGGCACGTCGGTGGGCTTGGGGTAGACGGCGATCTGGCAGTCGCCGGCCTTGACCTTCTGGATGCGCACGTTCGGGTCGGGGGTGATCGCCAGCAGCAGTCGGTCGATCTTCGGCTTGCCGCCCCAGTAGTCCGGATTGGCGGTGAAGCGCACCTGGGCGTCCTTCTGGTAGCGCTGGAAGACGAAGGGGCCGGTGCCGATGGGCAGGTTGTTCAACTGCTCGGCCTTGTCGGCGGCCAGCAGCAGGTCGCCGTACTCGGCCGAGTAGATGGAGGCGAAACCCATCGCCAGGTCGGCGAGGAAAGGCGCCTCGGGATGTGTGAGGGTGAAGCGCACGTGGTGCTCGTCGAGCTTTTCCACCGCGCTGATCAGGCTCGGCAGGCCCATTGCCTCGGCATAGGGAAAGCCGCGCGGGGCCAGCTTGTTCCATGGGTGCTTCGGGTCGAGCTGGCGCTGGAAGCTCCAGAGTACGTCGTCGGCGTTGAACTCGCGGGTCGGCGTGAAGTAGTCGGTGCTGTGGAATTTCACGCCCTGGCGCAGGGTGAAAGTGTATTGCAGGCCGTCGTCGCTGATTTCCCAGCTCTCCGCCAGCGCCGGCACCACGCGGGTGCTGCCGGGGGCGAACTGCACCAGGCGCTCGAAGACCGTCTCGGCGGAAGCATCGGCGGTGGTCGCGGCGGTGTACTGAGTGATGTCGAAGCCCTCGGGACTGGCCTCGGTGCAGACCACCAGGGACTGGGCGAATGCCGAGGTGCAGCCGAGCAGGCTCGCCAGGATCATCCCGGAGAGCCGTTTGCGGAAATGGCTGGGCATGGGGCTGGCGGTCGGGGCTTTGGCCGCCGGCGGTTGCCGGCGGCCATTGGCCTTACTTGCCGACGCTGACGCCGTAGAACGAGTTCAGCGCGAACGGGCTGATCTTGAAGTCCTGCACCGTCTTGCGCATCGGCTGGTACACGGTGGAGTGGGCGATCGGGGTGATCGGCACCTGCTCCTTGAGAATGTGCTGGGCCTGCTTGTACAGCTCGGTACGCTTGGCCTGGTCCGGGGTGCGCTTGGCATCCTTGATCAGCTTGTCGTAGGCCGGGTCGCACCATTTGGAGAAGTTGTTGCCGTCCACGGCATCGCAGCCATAGAGGGTGCCCAGCCAGTTGTCCGGGTCACCGTTGTCGCCGCTCCAGCCGATCAACATGGCGTCGTGCTCGCCGCCCTTGGCGCGCTTGATGTACTCGCCCCATTCGTAGGTGACGATCTTCGCCTTGATGCCGACCTTGGCCCAGTCGGACTGCAGCATCTCGGCCATCAGCTTGGCGTTGGGGTTGTACGGGCGCTGCACCGGCATGGCCCACAGAGTGATCTCGGTGCCTTCGGCGACGCCGGCCTTCTTCAGCAGCTCCTTGGCCTTCTCCGGGTTGTAGCCGGCATCCTTGATGCTGTCGTCGTAGGACCACTGGGTCGGCGGCATACCGTTCACGGCAAGCTGGCCGGCACCCTGGTAGACGGCGTCGATGATCGCCTTCTTGTTCACCGCCATGTCCAGCGCCTCACGCACTTCGAGTTTGTCGAATGGCTTGTGCAGGACGTTATAGGCGATGTAGCCGAGGTTGAAGCCCGGCTGCGACGGCATGTTCAGGTTCGGGTCCTTCTTCAGCGCTTCCAGGTCGGCCGGGCGCGGGAAGAGGGTGATCTGGCACTCGTTGGCCTTGAGCTTCTGCATGCGCACCGAGGCGTCGGTGTTGATGGCGAAGATCAGGTTATCGATCTTCACCTCGCCCTTGTTCCAGTAGTCCGGGTTGGCCTTGAAGCGGATCATCGCGTCCTTCTGGTAGCGATTGAACACGAACGGGCCGGTGCCGATGGGCTTCTGGTTGATGTCGCTGGCCTTGCCCTGCTTGAGCAACTGGTCGGCGTATTCGGCGGACTGGATCGAGGCGAAGCTCATGGCGAGGTTCTGGATGAACGCCGCGTCAACTTCGTTGAGGGTGAACTTGACGGTCTTGTCGTCGACCTTCTCCACCTTGGCGATGTTCGCGTCCATGCCCATGTCGGTGAAGTAGGGGAATTCGGTCTGGTACGCCTTACGGAACGGATGGTTCTTGTCGAGCATGCGGTTGAAGGTGAACAGCACGTCGTCGGCGTTGAACTCGCGGGTCGGCTTGAAGTACTCGGTGGTGTGGAACTTCACGCCGGAACGCAGGTGGAAGGTGTAGGTCTTGCCGTCATCGGATACGTCCCACTTCTCCGCCAGGCCGGGGATGACCTGGGTGCCGCCGCGCTCGAACTGGGTGAGGCGGTTGAACACGGTTTCCGCCGAGGCATCGAAGTCGGTGCCGGTGGTGTACTGGCCGGGGTCGAAGCCCGCGGGGCTGCCTTCGGAGCAGTAGACCAGGTTGTTGGCGGCGTGGGCGAGCGGTGCGCTGGCGATCAGCCCAGCGGCAATCATGGCGCGGATGACGGCGTTCTTACGCATTGGGACCTCTGTTTATTCTGGTTGTCATCGAGGGGCAGCCTCGTGAGCTGCGTTGCGTGAAGCTATGCACGGCACATGCCGGGTGCAAGCGGCTAACCGGGATGAGTGTAGAAGTTGTGACACGTGTGCAAGGGAATGTCGCAATTTCGACAATGGGAACCGTGCGGTCGAGTGGCGGCGCCCCGGTCCCCCAAGGCGCCGCGCTGGAAATGGCCGTGAGTGTTACGGCATCTGCACCTCGATCGTGCCATCGGCGCTGACGGTGACCTGGCTGGTGCCGGCTTCGATTTCCTGTGCCGGGGCGCCGCCGTAGCTGTCGGCCTTCATCGCCGCCATGCGCATCACCGGCATCGGCCGTGGCGCGCCGGAGGTGTTCAGGTTCAGGCTGACCAGCTTGTAGCCCTTGCCGCCGAGCGCGTCGGTGAGTACCTGGGCGCGGGCCTTGAAGGCATCCACGGCGCCTTTCATCATCGCGTCCTCGTTCTTCGCGCGGGTGGCGTCGGCGATGCTGAAGTCCATGCTGCCCATCTTCAACTTGCCCAGCAGGTCGGCGGTGAGTTGCGATAGGGCGGCGAAGTCGGTGCTCTCCAGACGGATTTCCGCGCGCTCGCGCCAGGCGGTGATCTTCTGGCCCTTGTCGTCATACACCGGGTAGCTGTTGCGGCTGCCCAGGCTGACGGTCACGCCTTTCACCTTGCGTGCCTGCTCCACGGCCGCATTCAGCGCGGTGGTGGTCTCGGCGGCCAGCTTGGCCGGGTCGGTGCCCTGGCTTTCGTTGAACAGGGTCACATGCATCAGGTCGTGGGCAACTTCCTGGCTGACCTCGGCGCGCAACGAAACCTGGTTGTAGCGAGGTTCGTCTGCCAGGGCTCCCAGGCTGGTGGCGCACAGGGCGATGGCGGCGGCGATGGCGGTGAAGGGTTTCTTCAGTACAGACATGGATGACTCCTTGCTCCAGAAAATGTCCCGGCCACAGCTTAGTAGAGCCAGTGGCGAGGACTGTCAGACCCTTTGACGAGGATTCGTTCCGATCCGGGTTATTGATGGATGTCACCAATTGTTTCTGCGCGAGGCGGCCGACGCGGGCCGCGCTGGAGTATGCTGTGGCGCTATGCCGCATAAAGGAGAGGGGGCTCTTGGCTATACTCGCGCAAATTCCGGAATTCACCATGCGCCCACCGGTTTTCCAGCTTTCCGCCAGTCGTCAGAACCTTCTGCATCTGACGCTCATCCGTATTCTCGTGCTTGCCGCCCAGGCCGGTTCGGTCGGGCTCGCCTATAAGGCCCAACTGATTCAACTGCCCTGGCTTGCGCTGGGCGTGACCCTCGGTGTCTCCCTTGTGCTCTGCCTGGGCACGGCTTTGCGCCTGCGTGGCCCGTGGCCGGTGACGGAGCTGGAGTACGCTGTCCAGCTCGCCTGCGACCTCGTTATCCACAGCGTCCTGCTGTATTACTCCGGCGGCTCGAGCAATCCTTTCGTCTCCTATTACCTGGTGCCGCTGACCATCGCCGCCGCGACCCTGCCATGGCTCTACACCATCGCCCTGGCAGGCCTGGCGCTGGCCAGCTACACGGTCCTGCTGGTGTGGTTCCACCCGCTGGAGATGGCTGCGGGGCAACGCGACAACCTCCTTATTTATGGCATGTGGCTGAGCTTTGCCCTGGCTGCCGCGCTGATCACTTTCTTCGTTGCCCGCATGTCCGAGTCACTGCGCCGCCAGGAGCAGTTGCAGGCGCAGCGTCGCGAGGAAGGCATGCGTGACCAGCAACTGCTGGCCGTGGCCACCCAGGCCGCCGGCGCCGCCCATGAACTGGGCACGCCGCTGGCGACCATGAGCGTACTGCTCAAGGAATTGCGCCAGACCAATGCGGACCAGCCGATGTTGCAGGAAGATCTCGCCCTGCTGCAGGAGCAGGTCAAGCTCTGCAAGACCACCCTGCAGCACCTGGTGCGCGCCGCCGAAGCGGATCGTCGCCAGGCGGTGGAAGAGCAGGGCGCCAACGAGTGGGTCGAAGCGGTGCTGCGGCGCTGGCATTTGATGCGCCCGGAGGCGAGCTATCGCTACCAGACGCTCGGCAAGGGCAAGGCACCGCGGATGACTCCGCCGACCGACCTGAGCCAGGCGCTGCTGAACCTGCTCAATAATGCGACGGACGCCTGTCCGGACGACCTGGACATCCGCCTGGACTGGGATGCCGGGGAAATCTGCCTGAGCATCCGCGACCAGGGCCCGGGCGTGCCGCTGGCCATTGCCGAACAGCTCGGCAAGCCGTTCTTCACCACCAAGGGCAAGGGGTTCGGCCTGGGATTGTTCCTGAGCCAGGCCAGCGTGACCCGCGCGGGTGGAACGGTGAAGTTGTATAACCATGAAGATGGCGGCACTCTGACCGAGTTGCGTCTGCCCAGAAGCTATGGCGTGGCCTGATCGCCGCGCCCGCGAGGAAGTACCATGAGCGAAGAGATCCTGTTCGAAGGCGAAGAGCAGCCCCACCTGCTGCTGGTGGACGACGATGCCACCTTTACCCGCGTCATGGCCCGTGCCATGACCCGTCGCGGGTTGCGGGTGTCGGTCGCCGGCTCCGCCGAGGAAGGCCTGGCCATGGCCAAGGACGATCTGCCCGACTACGCCGTGCTGGACCTGAAGATGGACGGCGACTCCGGCCTGGTGCTGCTGCCCAAGCTGCTTGAGCTCGACGCCGAGATGCGCGTAGTGATCCTCACTGGCTATTCCAGCATCGCCACCGCGGTGGAAGCGATCAAGCGCGGCGCCACCAACTACCTGTGCAAACCGGCCGACGCCGACGATGTGCTCACCGCACTGCTGTCGCAGCACGCCGACCTGGAGACCCTGGTGCCGGAAAACCCCATGTCGGTCGACCGCCTGCAATGGGAACATATCCAGCGCGTGCTTGCCGAACATGACGGCAACATCTCCGCGACCGCCCGAGCGCTGGGTATGCACCGGCGCACATTGCAACGTAAGCTGCAGAAGCGCCCGGTGAGGCGTTAAGCGATCGATAACACAAAGGAGCGCCAATGAGCGCTCCTTTTTTGTATGTACAGCCGTGCGAGCCCATCCCATGACCGACAGCGCCGAATACCGCGCCGCGAACGATGCCGTTCGCAGCCGCTTCTTCCACCGAGTCTGGCACCTCACCGCGCCATACTGGCGCAGCGAAGAGAAGGGCATGGCCTGGTTGCTGCTGATCGTGGTCATCGCCCTCTCGCTGGTGGGGGTGGCCGTCTCGGTCTGGCTCAACAGCTGGTACCGCGACTTCTACAACGCCCTGCAGAACAAGGACGTCGACTCCTTCATCCGGCTGGTCCTGTACTTCTGCGGCATTGCCGCCGCCGCAATCCTGATCGCCGTCTACCGGCTCTACCTGACCCAGATGCTGACCATCCGCTGGCGCCGCTGGCTGACGGAAAAGCACTTCGCCGCCTGGCTGGGCGACAAGAACTATTACCGCCTTGAGCAGCGCGGCCATACGGACAACCCCGACCAGCGCCTGACCGAAGACCTCAACAACTTCACCGACACCACCCTGACCCTGGGGCTTGGCCTGATTCGCAACGTCGTCAGCCTGGTGTCCTTCTCGGTCATCCTCTGGGGCGTCTCCGGCAGCATCGAAATCCTCGGCATCACCATTCCCGGCTACATGTTCTGGGCAGCGCTGCTCTACGCGGCGGTTGGCAGCTGGCTGACGCACCTGATCGCGCGCCGCCTGATCACCCTGAACAACCAGCAACAGCGCTTCGAGGCGGATCTGCGTTTCGGCCTGGTACGGGTGCGCGAGAATGCCGAGAGCATCGCCCTGTACAACGGCGAGGCCAACGAGAACGAACGGCTGATGACGCGCTTCCGCAATGTCTGGGGCAACTTCTGGGAGCTGATGAAGGTGCAGAAGCGCCTGACGTTCTTCAGCTCCGGCTACGCGCAGATCGCCATCATCTTCCCCCTGGTGGTCGCCGCCCCGCGCTACTTCGCCGGCAAGATCCAGCTCGGCGAGCTCATGCAGATCAACTCCGCCTTCGGCAACGTGCAGGACGGCCTGAGCTGGTTCATCGACGCCTACGCCAGCCTCGCCAACTGGCGCGCCACCTGCGACCGTCTGCTGAGCTTCCGTGGGGCCATGGCCGACATCGCCCAGGAGTCGGCCAATATCGACGTGCGCAAGTCCGGCGACCTGCTGCAACTGCAGAACCTCACCCTGAGCCTGGGCAGTGGTCGCGAACTGCTGCAGCCCACCAACCTGGCGATCAACACCGGGGAGCACATACTGATCGGTGGCCCGTCCGGGGGTGGCAAGAGCACCCTGCTGCGCGCCATGAGCGGCCTGTGGCGCTACGGCAGCGGCGTTGTGCAAATGCCTGAGGCGCGAAGCCTGTTCGTCCCGCAGAAGCCCTACCTGCCCATCGGCACCCTCGCCGAGGCGCTCTGCTATCCGGAGCAGGGCGATCGTCACAATCCCGAGCAACTGAAACAGGTGCTACACCTGTGCCGCCTGGATTCGCTGGTGCCGCGGCTGGACGAAGCCGACCACTGGCAGCGCGTGCTTTCTCCGGGCGAGCAGCAACGTCTGGCCATCGCCCGTGCACTGCTTTATGCGCCGCAGTGGCTATTCCTCGACGAGGCAACTTCCGCGCTGGACGAAACCGACGAAGCCGCTCTCTACCAGGTGCTGCTGGACCAACTGCCTGGCGTCACCCTGGTCAGCATTGGCCACCGTGTCAGCCTGAAACGATTCCATCCGCGCCAGCTGCGCCTGGACGATCATCGTTTGCAGGAGATCGAGGCTGTTATACCTGTGTAGTGGCAGTTTGATTCACTGGGATACTGTGAACGTGTTAGTGGGAAACATCTGAAAGTCTTCTCAGACATGATGATTTCTTCTTATTTGTTTACATTTTTCAGTGTTTAGCCGCTGCGAAGCTTTCAATAACAGGTACCCTGTGCAGCCCGGTCCTACCAGGATCGGGTTTCGTAAGATTCAACGGTACCTCGCATGAGTTTCCTTTCTCCCACCCGGCAGGCATTGACCCGTTCGGACCTGCAGCTGATCGATCGGCGTCGGTTCCTGCTGGTGGCCGGCTGCACGGCGACGCTGTTCGCCGTACTGGCCTTCGTCGGCGGCATCTGGGTGGGGCGGACCAATGTCGAGCCGGTGGCGATTCCCGTCGTCGCGAGCGCCCCCGAGGTGTCCGAGGATGATTCCTCTGAGCGTTTCGCAGCGGAGCGGATCGGGGAGCTGGCCGGTCGCCTGCAAGTGCTGGAGAAGGACGCCACCTACCTGCTCAAGGCCGTCGACAGCCACGAGGAAATCGCGCGCAAACTGTCCAAGGTCGACCCTGAGCTCGTGCCAAAGCCCCAGGCACCGACCACCAAGGGCAAAGGCGGCATCCTGCTGCCGCCGCGCCCTTGTGCCGAACCGCTGCCTGTTTCCAACGTCGATCTGGAGCGGAGCGAGCGCTCGGCAAAATGCCTGCGCCGGGTATTCGACCTGTTGATGGACCAGGTGGCGCGGCGCAACGCCGACTTCATGGCCATTCCCGCCCGCCGCCCGATGGAGCAGGCGCGCTTGGGGTCGCCTTTCGGCAACCGGCTCGACCCCTTCAATCACCGCCTGGCATTCCACTCCGGCCAGGACTTCTCGGCGCCGACCGGCAGCCCAATCCATGCGGCAGCAGGTGGACGCGTCATCGTCGCAGGACCGAATCCGTCCTATGGCAATCGCGTGGAGATCAATCATGGCAATGGCCTGGTTACACGCTATGCCCACGCCTCGAAACTGCTGGTGAAAGTGGGCGACGTAGTGCTGCCGGGGCAGGAAATTGCCAAGGTGGGCTCCACCGGGCGCTCCACGGGGCCGCACCTGCATTTCGAAGTGCTTTACCACGGCGAATTCGTCGACCCACAGAACTTCCTCTCTCTGGGAGGCATGGAGATCGATAGCGATGGTATGGCCTCGGACTAGGAAACCCTCCACCCGCGACCTGCTGCGCGCCGAGCACCCTCCCCATGTTCCTCGTGGTTCCGCGGCGTTGGGCCGCGCGGCCTTGCTCCTGGTTCTCTTGCTGGCAGTGGCGCTGGCGGGCGTCTGGTTGATGCGTCACCAGGGAGAGGTGGCGGGGCGTGTACAGGCTGATGAACTCCAGGCGCTGCGTGTGCAGGTCGAGCAGTTGACCGCCGAACTGGAGGACAAACGCCTGCAGGGCGACGAGGACCGCGCCAATCGAGAACAGCTGATGCAGCGCATCGATTCGATGTCCGCCGAAATCAAGAAACTCAAGACTGAGCTGGCCTTCTACCGCCAGCAGAAACCTGGCAAGTAGTACGCGCGAGGAATTGCGATGTTCAGCAACAGCAAGAAGAAGGGCCCGCAGGTGTCGGTGGACAAATTCTCCAGCCTGCTCTCGGGCAATGTCGATCTGGTCGGTGATATGCAGTTCCAGGACGGCCTGAAGATTCTCGGTACCGTGAAAGGCAACGTCTGCCACAAGCCCGGCGCCGCCAGCTTGCTGGCGCTCAGTGCAGAAGGGCGGATCGAGGGGAATGTCAGTAGCTACGACGCGCTGATCGACGGCACCATCATCGGCGACCTGTACGTCGAGCACCTGCTGGAGTTGCACTCAAATGCCCGCGTGGTCGGCAATATCCAGTACCGCCAGTTGAGCATGGAGAACGGCGCCACCGTGGACGGCAAGCTGACCCGCCTGGCCGAAGGCGAGGCGCCCAAACCGCTGGAATTGGCGGCGCCGCTCTGGGGCGAAGCAACCGACGCGCAGGTCTGATTCGTCCTGTGGGGTTGGTACATAGCTTGCTATGATTCTGCCCCCGTCGTCCTGATGTCCGCTTCCCATGCTTGCCCTGCTGCTCCAGACCTTCGCCATCACCGCCCCGGTTTTCGCCATGTTGTTCCTGGGCGTGCTGTTGCGCCGCGTCGGGGCGATCAATCCGGAGTTCATCCAGACCGCCTCGGCACTGGTGTTCAATGCCACCATGCCGGCGATGCTGTTCCTCGGCATCTACCACTCCGACCTGCACAGCGCAGCGCGCCCCGAGGTACTGCTGTACTTTTGCGCGGCGACCCTGGTGGGCTTCCTGCTGGCCTGGGGTTGGGCGGCCTGGCGAGTGCCGCGTGCCGAGCGCGGCGTCTACGTGCAGGGCTCGTTCCGCGGCAACAACGGCATCATCGGCCTGGCCCTGGCCACCAGCATTTACGGTGACCACGGCCTGGCGCTGGGTTCGGTTCTCGCCGCCCTGGTGATCCTCTGCTACAACACGCTGTCCTCGGTGGTGCTGGCGATCTACAGCCCCAGCATGAAGTCCGACCCGCTGAGCATTGCCCGCAACGTCATCTGCAATCCGCTGATCATCAGCGTGCTGGCGGCGCTGCCGTTCTCCTGGTTCGGGATTGGCCTGCCGGCGTGGCTGCTGACCTCCGCGGACTACTTCGCCCAGATGACCCTGCCGCTGGCGTTGGTGTGCATCGGTGGCACCCTGTCGCTGGCTTCCCTGCGTGAGAGTGGTGGCCTGGCGATCAGTGCGAGCCTGATGAAGATGATCTGGCTGCCGCTGATCTGCACCACTGCCGCCTGGTTGTTGGGGTTCCGCGGCGCAGAACTGGGCGTGCTCTTCCTCTATTTCGCCAGCCCCACGGCTGCGGCCAGCTACGTCATGGCTCGCGCTGCCAACGGCAACCACGAACTGGCGGCGTCGATCATCGTCATCACCACGCTGGTAGCGGCGCTGACGACCAATGTCGGCATCTTCGTCCTGCAATGGGGTGGTTGGATGTGACCTGGGCGGAGGCGAGATTCTTCCAAGTGGTGTTACGCCAAAAGCCATTTCGCTTGTAGGAAATTTCTGAAAGATCGCTCTGTGTCGCATCGTCGAGCGACGGCGCGTTCCGCCAGTCGACAAGACCGGTTACATTTGGCTCCCCCGCAATGCACGATCAAGGAATGTTCATGCAGCTCACGCGTCGGATGGTTCGTGCCGTCTTTATTCTGTCAGCCAGTCTCCTGGCTGCGACGGTCGCTGCCGAGCCGGGTGCGGACCTTTCCAGCCCCACTGCCGGCTGGCGTTACTCCGGCCTGACCGATGATCCCAGCGTGCCGCGAGTGGCCTATCCCACGCCTCCCATCGACCGTGGCGGTGTTCGTGGCCGCAGCCTCATCGAAGGGCACCTGCGTGAAGTCTCTGGCGTCGATCGTGCCCAGCGCCTTGTAGTCAACGGCAATCCCCTCCCGCTCTACACCGATGCCGAAGGCAAATTCGTTCGCCCCTACAACTTCGGTGCGGGTAGCAACAGCGTTGCGGTCAGCAGCGACCAGGGCAAATCCCTCAAGCGCGTGCAGTTCTACGAAGCCAACACTGGCCGCATCCCGCCGCGCATCCGCCTGGCCCTGGGTTGGAACGACCCCAAGGCCGAACTCGACCTGCATATCGTCACGCCCGACGGCCAGCATGCCTTCTGGGCCAACCCGCGCCTGAGCAACGGCGGCGGCCTCGACCCGGATGGCGTCGACGGCCCCGGCCCGGAAATGTTCACCATGGCCGCGCCGCTGCATGGCACCTACCTGGTTTACGTGAACTACTGGGGCAACTACAGCGCCAGCCAGGGTTACAACTTCCAGGAAGGCAATCACGAGCAGGACGTGATCACCGCCGAGATCAACCTGGTGTTCAACGAAAATACCGTCAACGAGAAGCGCGAGACCTTCGTGGTGCCCATGCGCACCATCGGTGATCTGGTGCTGGTGAAGACCTTCAACTACTGAATTCGCCCCTCGCAGGGATGACACGGGACAAGCGATCCATGAGCGACAATACGCCCTCCAGCAGTCAAGACAGCACTCCGACGCCGCCGGCAGCACAAGCGCCGCGCCGTGGGCCGCTGATCGCCATCGGTGTGGTGGCTGCCGCGCTGGTCGCCGGCGGTCTGGCCCTGGCCTTCGGCCTGATCCCCGCGTTCCACTCGGCGCCGGTGGGCACCCTGGAGGCGCCGGAAAGCCCGGAGGTGGTGCGCGACCTCAAGCGCCCGGACGCGTTGATCGAAAGTGCCTCCCTCAGCCAGTTGCCCAAGGCGGTGCTGGAAGTGCCGCTGCTGCGCGACGTGCTGACCGAGGATTTCGTCTTCTACTACGAGAACAACGCCGACCGCCTGGGCCTGACCGGCACGCTGCGGCGCATCGTCTACGAGCACGACCTGACCCTGAAGGACAGCGTGATCGAGGAACTGCTCGACCAGCCGGCCCAGGTCGCCCTGTGGCGCGGCGCCGATGGCCGCCTGCGCGACTTCATGGTGGTTCTCAAACGCGGTGGCCTGGCCAAGGTCCTGGAGCCGCTGGCCAAGGTGGCTGCCGATGATACCCAGCTGAAGAAGGTCTCGGAGATCCAGGTGAAAGGCGCCGCCACGCCGGTCTATAGCCTGCGCTACGGCGCGGAGAAGACCTTGCTGTTCGTCTCCCGTGGCGACCAGATGCTGGTGCTGTCGAACCCGAAGATGCTCTTCCCCAATCCGGACTACGACAACCTCGGTGAGCCCGATGCGGCAGTTGCCAAGGACCTGGGCAGTGCGCTGGAGGGCGAGCCGCTGTTCGCCAAGGACTTCGCCCTGGAGCCGCGCGGCGAGCTGAAGCAGCGCATTACCCTGGGTGCCGGCGTGCTCGCCATGGGCTATCAGCGCTTGATCCCGACCTTCGCCGGTGTGCGCTTCGAGCAGGGCAAGGACGGTTGGCACAGCTACCTGGCGCTCAACGAAGTGGCACGTCAGCCGGACCTGGATTTCACCCCCGTCTGGCAGGCCATGCCCATGGGAGCCAGCGCCTGCGTTGCTCTTCCGGTTACACCGGGGCTGTACGACAACATGCTGGTGAAGCTGGGCGCCGAGCAGAAGATGGCCGCCGCCTTCTCCGAGCATCTCTCCGGTGCCGCCGGCCTCTGCTGGTACCCGGAGTCGCGCCTGCACTCGCCGCTGCTCGCGGTGAAGCTCGATGCACCCGCCAGCCCCGAGCTGGACGATCAACTGGGCAAGCTGTTCGGCAGCATGATCGGTGCCTACGAGGCCAATGTGGAGGCGGGCGCCTTCGAGGTGGAAAGTCGTGCCGAAGGCGATGGTCGCCTCTGGCAGCGCCAGGTCAGCTCGCGCTTCGGCCAGTACCCGGCCAGCGCGGCGGAGAATCCCGACCAGGTCAGCGGCAACGGTTTCTTCCGTGTCAGCCTGCTGCGTGATGGCAACACCCTGCTGTTCTCCATCGACGACAAGCTGCTCGACAAGGCGCGCAATACCTTGGCCAAGCGCTACCCGCCGCTGGCCGACGTGCTGCCCAAGGATGCATTGGTGCCGGCCTATCTGGCGCCCAAGACTCTGTCCGAGCTGCTCAAGCGCGAAACCCTCGACAGCCTGCCGCAGGACCTCGAGCCGGTGTTCCGCAACGCCGCCGATACGCTGCTCCTGCCTCGCCTGAAGACCCTCGCCGGTAACGGCTCCTACGCCTTGACCCTGCCGGCCGGCAGCGAGCCGAGCGGCGAATGGGAGTGGCTGCCGCTGGACTGGAAGGCGCTGTGATCCGCAAACCCCTCACACTGCTCGCCGGTCTGCTTGTCGCCACGCTGGCGCATGCGGCTGAGCCGGCACTGGATGCGCAGCAGACCCAGGTGTTCCGTGCCTGGTTCGTGCGCATCGCCGAGGAACAACTGCGCCGTGGGCCGAACCCGCGCTGGTACCAGCAGGACTGCGCGGGCCTGGTGCGCTTCGCCGCCAACGAGGCGCTGAAGGTTCACGACGCCAAGTGGCTGCGCGCCAACGGCATGTCCAACCGCTACCTGCCGCCGGAGCTGGAGCTTACCGACGCGCAGCGCAACCTCGCTCAGAGCTGGCAGCAGGGCGGTGGCAAGACTGGCCCCTACGTCAATGCGATCAAACTCATTCAGTACAACAGCCAGCTCGTTGGCCGCGACCTCAACCAGGCGCGCCCCGGCGACCTGATGTTCTTCGACCAGGGCGATGACCAGCATCTGATGATCTGGATGGGCCGTGACATCGCTTATCACACCGGCACTCGTACGGCGACCGACAACGGCATGCGCTCGGTCAGCCTGCAACAACTCATGACATGGAAGGACACCCGATGGATACCCGACGAATCCAATCCCAACTTTATCGGCGTCTATCGCTTGTCCTTCCTGACCCGATGAACGCGCTGCGCGGCATTGCCGCTGCCCTGGCCTGCGCCGGCCTGATCGCCGCCGCACCCACACTTGTGCAGGCGGACGACGACGTTCCGGCGAGCAATTACACGCCCATGGCCGGCGAGTCGTTCTTCCTGCTGGCCGACTCCAGCTTCGCCTCCGACGAAGTGGCCAAGGTGCGCCTGGAAGCGCCGGGCCGCGACTACCGTCGCTACCGCATGGAGCCATACGGCGGAGCGGACATCCGCGTCTACCGCATCGACCAGCCGCTGGACTTCCTCAAGCGCCAGAAGAACCTGCACCGCGTGCTGTCCGAGGGGCAGTTCAAGGGCGAGGGCCTGTCCAACACGCTGGCTTACCTGTGGGACAACTGGTACCGCAAGTCGCGTCGGGTGATGCAGCGGACCTTCTCCTACGAGTCGCGCCAGCAGGTCACCGAAGTGGTGCCCGAGCTGAAGATGGGCAATGCCATGCGCGCCCCGACGCCGTATGACGCCCAGCCGCAGTACGCGCCGATCCCCGGCCTGCCGATGGTCAGCCAGTTCCGCTATCCGCTGTGGGACGCCAAGCCGATCCAGCCGCCTAAGGAAGTCACCCTGGCCGGCTCCTCCAGCGAGTTCATCAACGTCGCTCCCGGCAACGTCTATGTGCCGCTGGGCAAATTGAAACCCGGCCTCTATCTGGTCGAGGCGCTGGTCGGCAAATACCGCGCGACCACCGTGGTGTTCGTCTCCAACAGCGTTGCAGTGAGCAAGATCGCCGGCAACGAGCTGCTGGTCTGGACCGCGCGCAAGCATGAAGGCACGCCGGTGGGCGGCGCCAAGGTACTGTGGACTGACGGCCTCGGCGTGATGAGCAGCGGCAGCAGCGACGCCGATGGCTTGTTGCGCCTGCAACACGTCAGCCCCGAGCGCTCCTTCGTGATCGGTGAGGATGAGGAGGGCGGTGTCTTCGTCTCCGAGAACTTCTATTACGACAGCGAAATCTACGACACCAAGCTCTACGCCTTCACCGACCGGCCGCTGTACCGTCCGGGTGACTGGGTATCGCTGAAGATTGTCGGCCGCGAGTTCAAGAACTCTCGCGAATCGCAGGCTCCGCAAGCTGCCCCGCTGCGCCTGTCGGTGATCGACGCCGCCGGCACCACGCTGCAGACGCTGGACCTCAAGTACGACGCGAAAAGCGGCACCAGCGGCCGCTTCCAGCTGCCGGCCAACGCCGTGGCCGGCGGCTACGAGCTGCGCTTCGATTACCGCGACCAGACCTACAGCAGCGCCTTCCGTGTTGCCGAGTACATCAAGCCGCACTTCGAGATATCTCTCGACCTCGCCAAGCCGGACTTCAAGACCGGCGAGCCGGTGAAGGGCAACCTGATCCTGCTCTACCCCGACGGCAAGCCGGTGGCCAACGCGCGCCTGGAGCTGAGCCTGCGCGCCCAGCAGTTGTCCATGGTGGATAACGAACTGCAGTACCTCGGCCAGTTCCCCGTGGAGCTGTCCAGCGCGCAGATCACCACCGACGCCCAGGGCCGCGCCGCGCTGGACCTGCCGGCGGCGGAGAAGCCCAGCCGCTACATGCTCACCGTGTTCGCCAGCGATGGCGCCGCGTACCGCGTGAAGACCAGCAAGGAAATCCTCATCGAGCGCGGCGCCGCGCGCTACCGCGTGAGTGCCCCGCAGCGCTTCAGCGCCGCCGGCGACAAGGTCGAGTTCAGCTACGCCGCAGAACAGCAGACCCAGGTCCAGCCCACCGCTTACCGCTGGCTTCGCCTGGAAGATCGCAGCAGCGGCGACGGCGCGGTGGCCGACGGCAAGTTCGCCATCACCTTCGACAAGCCCGGCACCTACAGTGTCGAGTTGCGCGACAAGGCTGGCCAACTGCTTGGCGGTACTGGCCACTCGGTCAGCGGCGACGGCGTGAAGGCCGTGCCGGGCACCGTGGAAATCGTCCTCGACAAGGCCGAGTACAAGGCCGGTGAGGAAGCGCTGGCGCTGATCACCTTCCCCGAGCCGGTAGACGACGCGCTGCTGTCGCTGGAGCGTGACAAGGTCGAGGCCACCGCACTGCTGTCCAAGGGCGGCGACTGGCTGAAGCTGGAGAAACTCAACCCGACCCAGTACCGCGCGCGCATTCCGGTGAAGGCCGAGTTCTCGCCGAACCTGACCTTCTCCGTGCTCTACACCCGCAGCGGCGACTACAGCTTCCAGAATGCCGGCATCAAGGTCGCTGTGCCGCAGGTGGAAATCGCCGTCAGCACCGACAAGGAACGCTACGAGCCGGGCGAGACGGTCACCGTCAATCTCGGCACCACCTACGCCGGCAAGCCCGTCTCCAGCCACCTCACCGTGAGCGTGGTGGACGAGATGATCTACGCGCTGCAGCCGGAGATCGCGCCGGGCATCGACCAGTTCTTCTACCACCCGCGCCGCAATAACGTGCGCACCAGCGCCAGTCTGTCGTTCATCAGCTACGACGTCGCCTTGCCGGGCACGCCCAGCGCACCCGGCCGCGCCAACCGCAGCGAGCGTGGCGTGAAGGTACTGGAGCGCCCGCGCCGTGAGGAAGTGGACACCGCCGCCTGGGAACCCGAGCTGGTTACCGATGCCAACGGCAAGGCGCAGTTCAAGTTCCGCATGCCGGATTCCCTGACCCGCTGGCGCATCACCGCCCGCGCCATGGATGACGAAGGCCAGGTTGGCCAGAAGAAGCAGTTCATCCGCTCGGAGAAACCGCTGTACCTGAAGTGGAGCGGCCCGAAACGCTTCCGCAGCGGCGATGCGCCGGACCTCGGGCTGTTCGTCTTCAACCAGGGCGAGCAGGACACCAAGGCCGAACTGCTGATCCGCGCCAATGGCGAGGAGCAGACCCAGGCGCTGGAACTCAAGCGCGGCGTCAACTACATCGCCCTGCCGAAGCAGCCGCTCAGCGACGGCGACTGGAGCGTGGAACTTCGCCAGGACGGTCAGGTTCGCGACAGTCTCGGCGTGCACTTCAGCCTGGTCGCCGATAGCTGGCAGGTATTGCAGTCCAAGCCGTTGCAGGTCAACGCGCAGAACACGCCGCTGCAGCTTCCGGCGGATGCTCGCGATGTGAGCCTGCGCCTGGATGACAGCGCCCAGGCCCTGCTGCGCGGCAACCTGGATTCGCTGCTCGACTATCCGTGGGGCGGCGTCGAGCAGACCGCCAGCCAACTGCTGCCGCTGAGCGTCGCCTACCCGATGCTGGCCAGTGGCGAGCCGCGTGTACGAGATCGCCTGCGCCTGATCATGCAGACCAGCCGCCTGCGCCTGGTGCAGATGGCTGGTCCGGATGCCTACTTCACCTGGTGGGGCGGTGAAGACAACGACGCCTTCCTCACGGCGTATGCCTACTACGCCGACTGGCATGCCAGCCGTGCGCTGGAAATCCAGCTGCCGCCGGACCACTGGCAGCGCGTGCTGGAACTCTATTCCGCGCGTGCCAGCGCCACGCCGCTTCTACAGCGTGCGCTGATCCTGGCCTTCGCCCGCGACATGCAACTGCCGGTACAGACGCTGGTCAGCGGCCTGCTCACCGACCTGGAAAACGCCGGCAACGGCGAGGCAGCGAAGTCGGTGAACGACTTCGACAGCGACGACAGCCTGGTCATGGGCGAACCGGACTCCGAGCTGGGTCTGGCGGTGGCTCGCGTGCTGACCGCCAGCCTGGCCGAGCAGAACAAGGTCGCGCTGCCGCAAGGCTTCGCCAAGCAACTGGATGGTGCACGCCTGAAGCTGAACACCAGTGACCAGCCGTTCGCCCGCGCCGTGCAGCTCTACAGCGGTAGCGTGGACGCCAGTCGCGCCCGTGCACTACTGCTGAGCCTGGCGCCGCAGCAGTCCACCGTCGAACGCGCCCTGGCGCTGACCTGGATGCAGCGCGCCGTAGCCGAGGCCCCGGCCGCTGAGTTGCCCAAGCCGGTGGCGGACTGGAAGGAAAGCCACAGCACCACGGGTGACGCCTTCTGGCAATGGCAGGGCAAGGAGGTGCCAGCGCAGCTGGACCTGAGCGCCGCGCCGTCGCGTCCGCTCAATGCTTCGGTGACCTTCCGCAGCGCCGAAGCGCCGGCCAGCCAGTTGCCGGTGACCATCAAGCGGCGCCTGCTGCGCCTGGTTCCGGGCGAAGACGCCTTCGCTTTCAAGGCCGAGGAGCTGGGTGACAAACCGCTGTCCAGCGACGAGCTGTACCTGGACGAAGTGACCCTCACCACCGACCAGGCGCAAGCCCTGCGCTACGGCATGCTGGAAGTGCCGCTGCCGCCGGGTGCGGATGTCGAGCGCACCACCTGGGGCCTGCAGATCAGCGGCCTGGGCGGCGTCGAGGCGACCAGCCTGGAGCGCGCGCGCAACGAGCCGGGCGACCTGTTCTACGGCGTGCCGGTGGATACCCTGGGCGGCGAATTGCGCTTCCGTCATCTGGTACGCTTCTCGCAGAAGGGCGAGTTCGTCCTGCCGCCGGCGCGCTACCAGCGCCTCTATGCGCCGCAGGAGCAGGCGCTGGAGCAGCAGCCGGCCCTGGCGAAGATCAAGGTCCAGTAATCCATGCGCGCGCGCCTTGCCGGGCTGATCCTGCTGTTGCCGCTGAGCGCCCTCGCGGCGCCCGTCTCGCAAGAGCAGGCGCAGCTGGCCTGGCGCAGCGCGCAGGGCGATGAACTGTTGCGCCTCGGGCCGCAGCAGGTACTGGATCGCCAGCCCTTGCCGGCTGAGCTGAAGGCGCCGCTGGGCAGCCTGTGGAAGCTGTTCGTCTATGCCTGGCTGAACGACACCGGCCAGCAGGAGCCGGCCTATCAGTGCCGTGGCGAGAGCAAGGAAGAAGTCTATTGCTGCACGGCCGGGCAGAGCATCGAACGTGACGCCGCGCTGGTGAAGTCCTGTGGCCTGTACTTCGAGCCGCAGCGGTTGGGTATCGACGGCGCGGTCTGGCAGCAGTACTGGCAGGCGCGCCAAGCGCCGGGCTGGATCGCCCAGCTGGACAAGTTGGCACCGCAAACCGAAGTGCCGGTCGCCGAGCTGCTCGACCAACTACAACACCTGCCCGCCCAGGAACAGGCGCAAAAGGTGCTGCTGGATGTCAGCCTCGCTGCCGATGAGGGGCGTGCCCCGGCCGCATTGGGTGGACGTCTGCGGGTGAAGACCTGGAGCTGGGACGAAAATGGCAAGCGCGAAGGCGGTTTTGCCGGTTGGCTGGTGGACGGTACGCCGCTCTGGGCGCGCGGACCGGGCACCAGCAAGACGGTGCTGGCGAAGTACGGCAATGCCATCGGCGCCGCACTGCCGGCGCCCTGGCCGCATGACCCGGGACGTTGCGTGGAGGTCAGCCTGTTCAGTCGCTACCCACTGAAGGAGGTCTACGACGCGCGTAATCAACCGGCTGCCGAGGGGTTGCTGGCAGGCCGGCAGAGCGTACTGTTCGCCAACGGGGTTCGCCTCGACGTGGACAGCAACGGTGATCTGTTCCTGGAACGCGGCCCCCAGGGGCCGCGCTTGACTGCCCGTCTTTCCCGCGAGGAATACGTTGCACGAGTGCTGGATCGTGAGGCGTCGGCCACGCCGCCGGAAGCCGCCAAGGCGTTGGCCGTGACCATCCGGACTTACCTGTTGCAGAACGGCGCTCCGCGCGGTGACTGTCTGAGCATCGACGACAGCAGTCAACGCCAGCGCGTGGCGCCGCGCCCTGCCAGCGAGGCGGCGCGGGGCATCGCCGCCTGGACTGCCGATCTGGTATTGGCTGGCGGCACCGTAACCTATCATTCGGACGAGGCGGGGCAGTCGAAACTCTCCTGGCGCGACGCCCAGGAGCAGGCCGCCAAGGGCCTGCGCTACGACGCCATTCTCGCCCGCGCTTTCCCGCGCACCAGCCTGAGCCGCTGGAGCAACCCGACCGCTGCCTGCCAGCCCCTGCCGGAGGCCGAGCGCTGGCTGCAGGCACAGCGCCGCAACTGGCGGACGCGGCTGGAAGCAGAGGCGGGGTATGAAGAATTGCAGTCCTTCGCCGTGTGCCGACTGTGCAGCGGCCGACCCTACGTCGACCGCGAACGCCAGCGCATCTTCGTGCGTGGCCTGTATTCCCAGCAGGACCGCCTCGACCTGGCTCACGAATACCTGCACCTGGCATTCCAGGCGCACCCCAATGGACAAGACGAGGGCTACGTGGAAAGCCTGGCCCGTCGCCTGATACTGGAATGATCGACATGAAACTTGCCCATGCGCTCCGCCTGTCTCTGCTCGCCAGCCTGATACCGCTGGGCGTGCAGGCCGCCGAATCGCCGATCCGCCTGGATACTCCGCTGGGCGGCTGGCGCGCGGGCGACGGCGACAAGGCCGACTTCCGGCAGACGGTGAACTACCCGGCGTCGTCGGTGAATTCGCGGGAGGATCAGTCCGATACCGCGCGCATCCGTGGCGAAATTCGTGGGTTGCCCAAGGACAGCAAGGAGCCGGCGCGCCTGGTGGTCAACGGCGTGGCCATGCCGATGCGGGTCGAAAACGATGGCAGGTTTGACCGTCCCTTCGCTTTCCCCGCGGGCTCCAACAGTGTCGAGGTCATCAGTCCGGACGGCCAGCAGCACAAGCGCGTGCAGTTCTACCACGGCGGTGGCGGCGGCGAGGTGGCGGCCAAGCTGCGGGTCATGCTGTCGTGGGACTCGGACAACACCGACCTCGACCTGCACCTGGTGACGCCCGATGGCGGGCATGTCTGGTACGGCAACCGCTCACTGCCCAACGGCGCGGCCCAGGACGTCGACGTGACCACCGGCTACGGCCCGGAAATCATCGCCAGCCCGACGCCGCTCAAGGGGCAGTATCTGGTCTACGTGAACTACTACGGCGGTGGCTGGAGCTCGGACGAGAGCTCCGGCGACGTGAACGCGGCCAAGCCGCTGACCACGGCGCAGGTGACCATCGTCACGGAGGAGGGCACGGTGAACGAGAAGCAGGAGTCCTTCCTGATCCCGATGCGCCAGCCCGGTGAGCTGACGCTGGTGAAGCGGTTCAGTTACCCGTAATGCCCTTGTAGGAGCGAGCTTGCTCGCGAACCAGCCCAGCGGATCCATTCGCGAGCCAGCTCGCTCCTACAGTTGTTCCGGTCAGGCCTTCTGATCGGCCTGCCAGGCGTCGATCACTTCCTGCGCCGCGCGGAAGGCGTCGATGGCCGCCGGGACGCCGGCATACACCGCGCAATGCAGCAGCGCTTCGCGAATCTCTTCCACCGTGCAGCCGTTGTTCAGGGCACCACGCACGTGGCCTTTGAGTTCCTGCGGGCATTTCAGTGCAGTCAGCGCGGCCAGGGTGATCAGGCTGCGGGTCTTGCGTGGCAGGCCTTCGCGGTTCCAGACACCGCCCCAGGCGTGCTCGTTGACGAAGTCCTGCAGCGGCTGGGTGAACTCGGTGGCATTGCCCAGGGCACGGTCGACGAAGACGTCGCCCATCACTTCGCGGCGAACCTGCTCGCCGGCCTTGCGGTTGTCGTTGCTCACTTCTGGCTCCTTCAGAGACCTTCCAGGCGCACCCGGGCGGTGCCGGAGCGCAGCATGTTGAGTTGTTCGGCGGCGGCTTTCGACACATCGATGATGCGCCCGCGGCCAAATGGCCCGCGGTCGTTGATGCGCACCACGACGCTGCGGCCGTTGTCGAGGTTGGTGACTTTCACCCGCGTACCGAAGGCGAGCGTGCGGTGCGCGGCAGTCAGGGCGTTCTGGTTGAAGCGTTCGCCACTGGCGGTGCGCTTGCCATGGTGGGCCTTGCCGTAATAGGACGCGGTGCCTTCGGCGCGGTAGCCGCGGCCGGAGACTTCCGAGTCGCTGTCGTAAGACGTGGTGCTACAGCCGGCCAGCAGGGCCAGGCAGCCGACGAGGGCCATGGGTCGCAGCATCGAACCTCCGGACGAAAAAACGCCGGGCAAGCCCGGCGTCGTTGAAGTGTGGGCTCAGGCTTCGAGCTTCTTCTTCAGCAGTTCGTTCACTTGCGCCGGGTTGGCCTTGCCCTTGGCCGCTTTCATGGCCTGGCCGACGAAGAAGCCGAACATCTTGCCGCGCTTGGCTTCGTCGCTGGCGCGGTACTGTTCGACCTGCTCGGCGTTGGCTGCCAGCACGTCGTCCAGCAGCTTCTCGACCGCGCCGCTGTCGGTGTTCTGCACCAGGTCCTTGGCCTTGATGATCTCGTCCGGCGAGCCCTCACCCTCGGCCATGGCGGCGAATACGGTCTTCGCGGCCTTGCCGTTGATGGTGCCGTCCTTCAGGCGCAGGATCATCTGGCCCAGGTGCTCGGCGGAGACCGGCGACTGCTCGATCTCCAGGCCGTCCTTGTTGAGCAGGCTGGAGAGCTCGCCCATCACCCAGTTGGCGGCCAGCTTGGCGTCGCCGCAGATGGTCTGAACCTTCTCGAAGTAGTCGGCCATCTCGCGGCTGGCGGACAGCACGCTGGCGTCATAGGCGGACAGGCCGTACTGGCTCTCGAAACGCTCACGCTTCTGGTCCGGCAGTTCCGGCAACTGGCCGCGCAGATCGTCGAGGAAGGCGCGCTCGATCACTACCGGCAGCAGGTCCGGGCAGGGGAAGTAACGGTAGTCGTTGGCTTCTTCCTTGCTGCGCATGGAGCGCGTTTCGTTGGCCGCTACGTCATACAGGACAGTTTCCTGGACGATCTTGCGGCCGGACTCCAGCTCGTCGATCTGCCAGGCAATCTCAGTGTTGATAGCGCGCTCGATGAACTTGAACGAGTTGACGTTCTTGATCTCGCGACGAGTGCCGAACTCGGTTTGGCCCTTCGGTCGTACCGATACGTTGCAGTCGCAGCGCAGCGAGCCTTCGGCCATGTTGCCGTCACAGATGCCCAGGTAGCGCACCAGCGCGTGGATCGCCTTGGCATAGGCTACGGCTTCCTTGGCGCTGCGCATCTCGGGCTCGGAAACAATCTCCAACAGCGGGGTGCCGGCTCGGTTCAGGTCGATGCCGCTCATGCCGTGGAAGTCTTCGTGCAGGCTCTTGCCGGCGTCCTCCTCCAGGTGTGCGCGGGTGATGCCGACGCGCTTGACGGTGCCGTCTTCCAAGGTGATGTCCAGGTGGCCCTTGCCGACGATGGGGTGGTCCATCTGGCTGGTCTGGTAGCCCTTGGGCAGGTCCGGGTAGAAGTAGTTCTTCCGGGCGAAGACGTTGCGCTCGGCGATCTCGGCGTTGATCGCCAGGCCGAACTGGCAGGCCATGCGCACGGCTTCCTGGTTCAGCACCGGCAGGGTGCCGGGCATCGCCAGGTCGATCAGACTGGCGTGGGTGTTCGGGGCTGCGCCGAAAGTGGTGGCGCTACCGGAGAAGATCTTCGATTGGGTGGAGAGCTGTGCGTGGATTTCCAGCCCGATCACGGTTTCCCATTGCATGTGTGTCGTCCTCAGAATCCAGCCGGTGCTTGTTTATGCCAGTCGGTTGCCAGTTGGTACTGGTGCGCGACGTTGAGCAGGCGGCCTTCCTGGAAGTACGGCGCGAGCAGCTGGACACCTACCGGCAGGCCGTCGACGAAGCCGGCAGGCATGGACAGGCCCGGAATGCCGGCGAGGTTGGCGGTGATGGTGTAGATGTCTTCCAGGTACTGGGCGACCGGATCGTTGTTCTTCTCGCCCAGTTTCCAGGCCGGGTTCGGCGTGGTCGGGCCAAGGATCACGTCGACTTCGGCGAAGGCGCTGGTGAAATCATTCTTGATCAGGCGGCGAATTTTCTGAGCTTTCAGGTAATACGCGTCGTAGTAACCAGCGGAAAGCGCGTAGGTGCCGACCATGATGCGGTTCTTAACCTCGGCGCCGAAGCCTTCGGCGCGGGAGCGCTTGTACAGGTCCTGCAGGTCCTTCGGGTCTTCGCAGCGATAGCCGTAGCGAACACCGTCGAAGCGCGACAGGTTGGAGCTGGCTTCTGCGGGCGCGATCACATAATAGGCAGGGATCGCGTGCTGCATGTTCGGCAGGGAGATCTCCTTGACCACCGCGCCGAGCTGCTTGAGCTGCTCGACCACGTTCATCACCGCGTCGGCGATGCGGCTGTCGAGGCCAGCGCCGAAGTATTCCTTCGGCAGGCCGATGCGCAGGCCGGTCAGCGGCTTGGCCAGGGCGGCCAGGTAGTCGTCCACCGGCTGGTCGACGCAGGTGGAGTCCTTCGGATCGAAGCCGGCCATGGCGCCGAGCATCAGTGCGCAGTCCTCGGCGGTGCGGGCCAGCGGGCCGCCCTGATCGAGGCTGGAGGCGTAGGCGATCATGCCCCAGCGCGAGACGCGGCCGTAGGTCGGCTTGATGCCGGTGAGGTTGGTCAGCGCAGCCGGCTGGCGAATCGAGCCGCCGGTGTCGGTGCCGGTGGCCGCCGGAATCAGGCGCGCGGCCACCGCGGCGGCGGAGCCGCCGGAGGAGCCGCCCGGCACGCGGGAGGTGTCCCAGGGGTTCTTCACCGCGCCGTAGTGGCTGGATTCGTTGGCCGAGCCCATGGCGAACTCGTCCATGTTCAGCTTGCCCAGGCTCACGGTGCCGGCATCCGCCAGGCGCTCGACGACGGTAGCGTCGTAGGGCGAGACGAAGGCGTCGAGGATCTTCGAGCCGCAGCTGGTGCGCACGCCCTGGGTGCAGAACAGGTCCTTGTGGGCGATAGGTGCACCGAGCAGGGCGCCGGTTTCACCTTTGGCACGCCGCTCGTCGGCCGCCTTGGCCTGGGCCAGGGCGATTTCTTCGGTGACGGTGATGAAGCTGTTCAACTGCGGGTCGAGCTGCTGGATGCGCGCGAGCAGGGCAGTGGCCAGTTCCTGGGCAGAGAATTGCTTGTCGGCGAGTCCGCGGGCGACTTCGGCGAGGGTCAATTGATGCAGCATATGTCCGTGTCCTTAGCGCTTACTCGATGACTTTCGGGACGAGGTAAAGGCCGTCTTCCACGGCCGGCGCGATGGCCTGGTAGGCTTCGCGGCGGTTCTCCTCGGTGACTGCGTCGGCACGCAGGCGCTGCGTGGCTTCCAGCGGGTGGGCCAGGGGCTCCACGCCGTCGGTGTCGACCGCCTGCATGGCGTCGATCAGGCCGAGAATGTTGTTCAGGGTGTCGGTGGTACGCGAAATGTCGGCTTCCTCCAGGCCCAGGCGGGCGAGGTGGGCGATCTTTTCCACGTCGGAGCGTTCAAGCGCCATCGGGATCTCCAGCTAGAGCGGCCCGGTTCGAACTGGACCTGGCCGGAAGGAATGAGGGGGCGGGGAACAGAACCCGCGGCAGACGGTCGAAGGCCGCTGGGAAGGGCCTGCAGGCCCGAGAAACGAGGAATCTAGCATAAATTGCCGCCTTGCCCAAAACCCCCGTCATTGTTAGAGTTTGCCGCACTTTTTTACCCGCGCACTTTTCACCCACGCGCCACCTATGGGTTTCTTTCCAATGTTCAAAAAACTGCGTGGCATGTTCTCCAGTGATCTGTCGATCGACCTGGGCACTGCCAATACCCTTATTTATGTGCGCGAGCGCGGCATCGTCCTGAACGAACCGTCCGTGGTCGCCATCCGTAGCCATGGCAGCCAGAAAAGCGTGGTTGCCGTTGGTACCGAAGCCAAGCGCATGCTGGGCCGTACTCCGGGCAACATTGCCGCCATTCGTCCGATGAAAGACGGCGTGATCGCCGACTTCAGCGTCTGCGAGAAGATGCTGCAGTACTTCATCAACAAGGTTCACGAGAACAGCTTCCTGCAGCCCAGCCCTCGCGTGCTGATCTGCGTGCCGTGCAAGTCCACCCAGGTGGAACGCCGCGCGATTCGTGAATCGGCCCTGGGCGCTGGCGCCCGTGAGGTCTACCTGATCGAAGAGCCGATGGCCGCGGCCATCGGTGCCGGCCTGCCGGTGGAAGAGGCCCGTGGTTCCATGGTCGTCGATATCGGCGGCGGTACCACCGAGATCGCCCTGATCTCCCTCAATGGCGTGGTCTACGCCGAATCCGTCCGCGTCGGTGGCGACCGCTTCGACGAAGCCATCGTCACCTACGTGCGCCGCAACTACGGCAGCCTGATCGGCGAATCCACCGCCGAGCGCATCAAGCAGGAAATCGGCACCGCCTTCCCGGGCGGCGAAGTCCGCGAAGTCGACGTCCGTGGCCGCAACCTGGCCGAAGGCGTACCGCGCAGCTTCACCCTGAACTCCAACGAAGTGCTCGAAGCGCTGCAGGAATCCCTGGCGACCATCGTCCAGGCAGTCAAGAGCGCCCTGGAACAGTCTCCGCCGGAGCTGGCTTCGGACATCGCCGAGCGTGGCCTGGTGCTGACCGGTGGTGGCGCTCTGCTGCGCGACCTGGACAAGCTCCTGGCCCAGGAAACCGGCCTGCCGGTGATCGTTGCCGAAGACCCGCTGACCTGCGTGGCCCGTGGCGGCGGCAAGGCGCTGGAAATGATGGATCGCCATTCGATGGACCTGCTTTCCACCGAATAAGGTAGGAAAGCTCTGTAAAGGTCGGTTAACGTTTCGCCACGCTGGTGAATCTTCAACCGACCTTGCACAGCTAGGAGCCGGTCATCAAACCGATATTCTCCAAAGGGCCCTCGCTGGGCGCGCGCCTGCTGGTGCTCGCCGTCCTGTCGGTCGCCTTGATGGTGGTCGATGCCCGCTTTGATTACCTGAAACCGGTACGCAGCCAGATGGGCCTCGTGCTGAGCCCCTTCTATGGCATCGCCGACATCCCGGTTCGAGCCTGGGAAGGCGTGCGCGACCAGTTCACCAGCCGCAGCGAACTGCTGGCCGAGAACGAGCGCCTGAAGGCCGAGCAGCTGCTGATGCAGCGCCGCCTGCAGAAGCTGGCCACCCTCACCGAACAGAACGTGCGCCTGCGCGAGTTGCTCAACTCGTCCGCGCTGGTCGACGACAAGGTGCTGGTGGGCGAGTTGATCGGTGTCGACCCGAACCCCTTCACCCAGCGCATCCTGATCGACAAGGGCGAGAAGGACGGCGTGTTCCAGGGCCAGCCAGTGCTCGATGCCAGCGGTCTGATGGGCCAGGTGGTCGAGGTGATGCCCTACACCGCGCGCGTCCTGCTGCTGACCGATACCACCCACAGCATTCCGGTGCAGGTGAACCGCAATGGCCTGCGCGCCATTGCCGTGGGCACCGGCAATCCGGAGCGCCTGGAGCTGCGCTACGTCGCCGATACCGCCGACATCAAGGAAGGCGACCTGCTGGTGAGTTCCGGCCTGGGCCAGCGCTTCCCGGCGGGTTATCCGGTGGCGGTGGTGAAGGAAGTGCTGCACGACACCGGTGGGCCTTTCGCCACTATTCGTGCCGTGCCGACCGCCAAGATGAACCGCAGCCGCTATGTGCTGCTGGTCTTCAGCGACAGCCGGACGCCCGAACAGCGTGCCACCGATGCCGCCGAAGCCCAGGCCGAAGCCGATCGCAAGGCTGCCGAGTCCGGTGCGCCGGCCCAGCCTGCTCCCGGCGTTCCGGCCGCCCAGCCACATGACAGTGCGCAGCCTGCCGCCCCTGCGGCTCCCGCCGCGCAGTCCGCCCATCCGGCCGGCGCCAACGGCGCAGCGCCTGCCGCGCCTGGTGCGCCGGCGTCGCATCCCGATGCAAGGGCCCGGCACTGATGGCGGGCCAGGGCTCGAACAATGGCTGGGCCATCTGGCTCACCCTGCTCCTGGCGCTGTTGCTGTCGGTGGCGCCCATGCCCAGTTTCATGGAGATCGGCCGCCCGCTGTGGCTGGCGATGTTCCTCACCTACTGGGTGCTCTACCTGCCGCACAAGGTCGGCATGCTGAGCGCCTGGGTGCTGGGCGTTGCCGAAGACGTGCTCTACGGCAGCCTGCTGGGGCAGAACGCCCTGATCCTGAGCCTGATCATCTGCCTGGTGCTGTCGCTGCACCAGCGCCTGCGCATGTTCCCCATCTGGCAGCAGTGCCTGGTGTTGCTGGTGGTCTTCGGTCTCGCCCAACTGGTCCAGTTGTGGATCAGCGCCCTGACCGGCAATCGTCCGCCGACCCTGGTGTTCCTGCTGCCGGCGCTGGTCAGCGCCTTGCTCTGGCCCTGGGTCTATACATTGCTGCGGGCCCTGCGGTTGCGCCTGAACATCAATTGATCGCCCCCTTGCGGGGGAATCGCCGGGCCGGCATTGAGCGGGCCCGCTTCGGAGTCCCTGATGGCCCAGCTGTACCTCGCCTCCAGTTCGCCGCGCCGCCGCGAGCTGCTCACCCAGATTGGCTTGCCATTCCACATAGTGCCTGCGTCGATTGACGAAACGCCCGAGTCCGGCGAATCGGCGCATGCCTATGTCGAGCGCCTGGCGCGCAGCAAGGCCCTGGCCGGGCTGAACTTCCTCGCCCAGCGCGCCGATGTCTGCGTGCTGGGTGCCGATACCGCCGTGGTGCTGGATGGTCGCATCCTCGGCAAGCCGCTGGACCGCGACGACGCCCTGACGACGCTTCAGGCTCTGTCCGGCCGCGAGCATGAGGTGCTGACCGCCGTGGCAGTGGCCGATCGCGATCGCTGCGAAGCACGCGTGGTCAGCAGTCGCGTGACCTTCCGCGAGATTTCCGCCGAGGAGGCCGAGCGTTACTGGGAAACCGGCGAGCCGCAGGACAAGGCAGGTGGCTATGCTATCCAGGGGCTCGCGGCAGTCTTCGTCAGCCGCGTCGAGGGCAGCTACAGCGCCGTGGTCGGCCTGCCCCTGTGTGAAACTGCGGCATTGCTGGCTGACTTCTCCATCCCTAGCTGGCAGTCTTGATCACGAAGTAGCGCTGGCACGACTCCGGGCGCGATAAGGAAGGGCGCATGAGCGAAGAGATCCTGATCAATATCACGCCGATGGAATCGCGCGTGGCGGTGGTGGAGAACGGCGTCCTGCAGGAGGTCCATGTCGAGCGCACGCTGCGCCGCGGGATCGTCGGCAACATCTACAAGGGCAAGGTCGTGCGCGTGCTGCCGGGCATGCAGGCGGCCTTCGTCGACGTCGGCCTGGAGCGCGCAGCCTTCATCCATGCCGCGGAGATTTCCACCCGCGAGGGCAGTGCGGTGGAAAGCATCGGCGCGCTGGTTCACGAAGGGCAGAGCCTGGTGGTGCAGGTCACCAAGGACCCCATCGGCACCAAGGGCGCACGCCTGACCACTCATCTGTCGATCCCGTCGCGCTACCTGGTCTACATGCCGCGCACCAGCCATGTCGGCATTTCCCTGAAGATCGAGGACGAGCATGAGCGCGAGCGCCTCAAGCAGGTGGTCGCCAAGTGCGTCGAGGCCGAGGGCATTGTCGAGCGCGGTGGGTTCATCCTGCGCACCGCCGCCGAAGGCGCCGGCGAGGACGAGATCCTCGCCGATATCCGCTACCTGCGCCGCCTCTGGGACCAGATCGATGCACAGATCCAGACCGTCGGCGCGCCGACGATGATCTACGAAGACCTCTCCCTGGCCCTGCGCACCCTGCGCGACCTGGTGAACCCGCGCATCGAGAAGATCCGCGTCGATTCCCGGGAGAACTTCCAGAAGATCACGCAGTTCGTCGAAGAGCTGATGCCGGAAATCGCCGACCGCCTGGAGCACTACCCGGGCGAGCGGCCGATCTTCGACCTCTACGGGGTCGAGGACGAGGTACAGAAGGCGCTGGAGCGCAAGGTGCTGCTCAAGTCCGGCGGCTACCTGATCATCGACCCGACCGAGGCGATGACCACCATTGATGTGAACACTGGCGCCTTCGTCGGCCACCGCAACCTCGAAGAGACCATCTTCAAGACCAACCTCGAGGCGGCGACCGCCATCGCCCGCCAGCTGCGCCTGCGCAACCTGGGCGGGATCATCATCATCGACTTCATCGACATGGAAGACGAAGAGCACCGCCGCCAGGTCCTGCGGACCCTGGAGAAGCAGCTCGAACGCGACCATGCCAAGACCAACATCATCGGTATCACCGAACTGGGCCTGGTGCAGATGACCCGCAAGCGCACCCGCGAAAGCCTGGTGCAGGTGCTCTGCGAGCCCTGCCCGAGCTGCCAGGGGCGCGGCATGCTGAAGACCGCCGAGACCATCTGTTACGAGATCTTCCGGGAAATCCTCCGTGAAGCGCGGGCCTACCAGGCCAATTCCTACCTGGTGCTGGCCAACCAGAAAGTGGTGGACCGCCTGCTCGACGAGGAGTCGGGCAACGTCGCGGACCTGGAGCTGTTCATCGGCCGCCCGATCAAGTTCCAGGTCGAGGCCATGTATTCCCAGGAGCAGTACGACGTGGTCCTGCTTTGAGCGGCGGCTCGCACATCCTCGAGATCCGGCGGGAGGCAGCTTTGCCATGGGGTTTTTTGGAGCTTTGCCTGACGCACACTGTCAGACCTGGTTCGACCTTGGATGGCTGGGAGGCCGCTCGATGACCCTTCGCTTCACCTCACAGGCAGCCGCCTGACATGGATCGCGCCGGCCGCCTGCTCTCCACCTCGCTGCGCATCGTCCTCGGCCTCCTGGCGCTGGGGCTGGTGCTGCTGGCCTTGTACGTCAGCCTTGGCCGGCAGTTGGTGCCGTTGGTGGCGGAGTATCGCGACGATCTGGCGCGCAAAGCCAGCGAGCAACTGGGCCTGCCGGTGGCTATTGGCGCCCTGGAAGGGCATTGGCGCGGGTTCAGCCCGATCATCGTGGTGCGCGACATCCAGCTGGGCGAAGGCGCCGATTCGCTGCGCCTGGAGCGCGTGCGCCTGACCCCCGACATCCTCGGTAGTGTGATGGCGCGCCAGCCGCGCATCGACAGCCTGGAGCTGGAAGGCCTGCACCTGACCTTGCGTGAGGACGAGGACGGCAACTGGCACGCCGACGGCCTGCCCAGCCGTGGCGGCGACACCGACCCGCGCAAGCTCATGGACCTGCTGCTGACCCCGCATCGCCTGTCGCTGATGGACAGTCAGCTGACCGTACTGCCGCAACAGGCCAACCCGCTGTCGTTGAACTATGTCGGCATGACCCTGCGCAGCGGCAGTCGCCAGCGCCTGGAGGCACGCTTCAGCCTGCCCGGCGGCGAACCGGTGGCAGCGCGGCTGGAGGCCCGGCTGAACCGCGATGACTGGGCGAAGAGTTCGGCCCAGCTATACCTGAGCCTGCCCCAGGCCGACTGGGCCAAGTGGCTGCCCGAGCGTCTCACTGGCGCCTGGAAGCTGTCCCACGCCAAGGCTGGCGGCGAATTCTGGGCGACCATCGACAAGGGCGTGCCGGTCTCCGCCGCAGCCCGCCTGAATGCACCGAGAATTGATGCCGCGCTGGGCGACCGCAAGCCGGTGAGCCTGAGCGACCTGGGCGTCAGCCTGTTCTTCCAGCGCAACGGCGACGATTTCGATCTGCGTGTCGCCGATCTGGCAGCGAATTTCGGCGAAAGTCGTTGGGGCGAGGTGGAGCTGGAGCTGACTCGCCGGATGAAGGACGAGGAGCATTGGCAACTGCGTGCCGATCGCCTCGACCTGACCCCGCTGGGGCCGACCATCACAGCACTGGCACCGCTGCCGGACAAGGCCATCGAGTGGCTCGAAGGGCTGAAACCGCACGGCGTGTTACACAACGTCAATTTCGATTTCTGGCCGCAGCGCGAGGGCGCCGAGCGCGTCGCCTATGCCACCAACCTGGAGAAGGTCGGTGTCAGTGCCTTCCATGATGTGCCGGCCGTGGCCAACGTCGACGGCACCTTCCGCGGCAACCTTGGCGGCGGCACGCTGGACGCCAACGCCCAGGATTTCATGCTGCACCTGGCCACGCTGTTCCCCGAGCCCTGGCACTACCGCACTGCGCGCACGCGGATGTTCTTCCAGCTCAACGACGAGGCCTTCACGCTCGGCAGCCACCTGATGCAGGTGGAGGGCGACGAGGGAACCATCGCCGGCGACATCCTGATTCGCCTGATGCGCGACCCGGCGCAGGAAGACTACATGGACCTGCGCGTGGGCATGAGCAACGGCGATGCGCGCTACACCGGTAAATACCTGCCCACCGTCATTCCGCAGATGAGCAAGGATCTGGCTGCCTGGCTCAAGGGCTCGATCAAGAGCGGGCGCATCGAGCAGGGCTATTTCCTATGGCAAGGTTCGCTGCAGAAGGGCTCGGCGCCCGAAGCCCATGCCATGACCCTGTACTTCAAGGTCCATGACGGCGTGCTCGACTACCAGCCGGGCTGGCCCGGCCTGAGCAAGGCCGAGGGCGAGGTGCGTGTGGAGGACACCGGCGTCAGCATCAACGCAACCAGCGGGCAGATTCTCAACAGCCAGGTGCGCGATGTCTCGGTGGAGATTCCCCACTCCAACCCGGGGGAGGTCGCCCACCTGCATGTGGACGGCGATATCGACAGCAACCTCGTCGATGGCCTGAAGATCCTCCAGGACTCGCCCATCGGGGCGACGCACACCTTCGCTGGCTGGGAAGGCAAGGGCGACCTCGACGGTCACCTCAACCTCGACATTCCGCTGGCCAAGGGTGAGGCGAGCAAGGCGCGGGTGATCGTCGATTTCGACACCGACAAGGCACAGCTGAAGATCGCCAAGCCCGAGCTGAACCTCGAACAGGTGAAGGGCAAGTTCCGCTATGACACCGACAGCGGCCTGAGCGGGCAGAACATCTCTGCTCAGGTGCTGGGTAGCCGTATCACCGGCAGCATTCGCGCCGAAGGCCGCAACGGCGCTCCGCGTACACGGGTGCTGGTGGGTGGCCAGGTATCGGTGAAGACCCTGCTCGACTGGGGCAAGGTACAGAAGCAGTTGCCGGTCGACGGCCGCGTCCCGTTCCAGCTCAACCTGCTGCTCGACGGCAAGGACAGCCAGCTGCAGGTCGCCTCGAACCTGCAGGGCGTCACCATCGATCTGCCGGCGCCGCTGGGCAAGGCCGCGCAGGAAACCCGCGAGAGCGAATGGCGCATGACCCTCGAGGGCGCCGAGCGACGCTACTGGGCAACCTACGGCGATCGCGCCAGCCTGGCTTACGCGGCTCCGGCGGACCAGCCGCTGGCCGGCCGTGGCGTGCTGCGCCTGGGTGGCGACCCTGCCGTGCTGCCCAACTGGAATGGTGTCCAGGTGCGCGGCAAGATCGACGAAGTCGACGCCGACGCCTGGATGGCAGTCGCGAAGAAATACTCCAATACCGGGGTTGAGGGCGCCGCTGGCCTGTTGCGCGGCGCAGACCTGCAGATTGGTCGCTTCAAGGGCTTTGGCCAGACCCTGGAAAATCTCACGCTGGATGTGGTGCGTGTCGACAGCAGTTGGCAGGTCGGCCTAGTCAGCTCGCTGGTCTCCGGCAAGGTCACCCTGCCCGACAGCAAGGTGAAACCGATCCAGATCGCCCTGGACCGCCTCGACCTGCCCAAGGGTGAGGCCATCGATTCCGCGAAGGCAGTCGAGCAGCCCGACCCGTTGGCGAAGGTCGACCCGCGCAGCCTGCCGCCGATGGACGTGTCCATCCGCCAGGTCCTCAAGGCTGGCAAGCCGGTCGGTGCCTGGAGCTTCAACCTGCGCCCGACGCCTACCGGTGTTGGCTTCAACAATGTGAATCTGGACCTGCGAGGCCTGTCGGTGAAGGGCAACCTGCGCTGGGATGGTCTTGAGGCGAGCGCGCGCAGCACCTTCCAGGGCAAGCTCGAGGGCAAGAACCTGGGCGACGTGCTGAAGGCCTGGGACTTCGCGCCCAGCGTGACCAGCGAGCGTTTCAGCGTGGACATCAACGGTAACTGGCCGGGGTCGCCGGCGGCGCTGAATCTGCGGCGGTTCGGCGGTACCCTGGACGCCAGCCTGCGCAAGGGGCAGTTCGTCGAAGTGGAGGGCGGCGCCAATGCCCTGCGGGTGTTCGGCCTGCTCAACTTCAACGCCATCAACCGCCGCCTGCGCCTGGACTTCTCCGACCTGCTGGGCAAGGGCCTGAGCTACGACCGGGTCAAGGGTGTGCTCACCGCCACCGATGGCGTCTACTTCACCCGCGAGCCGCTGCGTCTGGATGGTCCGTCCAGCAACCTGGAGCTCAACGGCACCCTGGACATGGCCCACGACGAGATCGACGCCAAGCTGCTGGTGACGCTGCCGGTGACCAACAACCTGCCGTTGGCGGCACTGATCGTCGGCGCTCCCGCCATTGGCGGCGCGCTGTTCGTGGTGGACAAGCTGCTGGGTGACAAGGTCGCACGCTTCGCCAGCGTGCAGTACAGCGTGAAGGGACAATGGCAGAGCCCGACCATCACCTTCGAGAAACCCTTCGAAAAACCTCACTGAACCGGCGGCCAAGCACAATGCCCGGGCATCGGTTAGCATGAAACCCAGGTATTCCCGGAGCTGACCATGTCCATCGCCGTCATCCAGATGGTCAGCCAGGACGATGTCCTGGCTAATCTCGCCACCGCCCGTCGCCTGTTGGAGCAGGCCGCCAACGGCGGCGCGCGCCTTGCCGTACTACCGGAAAACTTCGCCGCCATGGGGCGCCGAGACCTCGCCGACATCGGTCGTGCCGAAGCCCTTGGCGAAGGCCCGATCCTGCCCTGGTTGAAAAGCACCGCCCGCGACCTCAGGTTGTGGATAGTCGCCGGCACCCTGCCGTTGCCGCCGGAGAACCAGCCGGAAGCCAAGGCCAATGCCTGCTCGCTGCTGGTGGACGAGCGCGGTGAAGTGGCGGCGCGCTACGACAAGCTGCATCTGTTCGACGTGGACGTTGCTGATGCCCGTGGTCGCTATCGCGAGTCGGACGACTACGCCTTCGGCCAGCGCGTGGTGGTGGCGGATACGCCGGTCGGGCGGTTGGGGCTGACGGTCTGCTACGACCTGCGCTTCCCCGAGCTTTACACCGCGCTGCGCGAAGCTGGCGCGGAGCTTATCAGTGCCCCCTCGGCATTCACCGCGGTGACTGGCGCAGCGCACTGGGAAATCCTCATCCGCGCCCGCGCCATCGAAACCCAGTGCTATGTGCTGGCGGCTGGACAGGGCGGGACCCACCCCAAAGGACGGGAAACCTGGGGCCAGTCGGCCATCGTCGACCCCTGGGGGCGTATCCTGGCTGAAGAGGCCAAGGGCGAGGCCGTGCTGCTGGCCGAGCGCGACAGCGAGGAACAGGCGGCGGTGCGGCAGCGCATGCCGATTGTCCGGCACAGAAGATTTTTCCCGCCGGTCGAACCACGACCGGCGCGTATGGAGTGAATATGAGCGAACTGTTGTCATCCGTCAGCCAGCACCTGCTGGCCCCCGGTGGTCTGGATATCGACCAGCTGTCGCCGATCCTGCACGAGCTGAGCGGCCCCGGCATCGACGCCGCCGACCTGTACTTCCAGAGCCAGGTCTCCGAGTCCTGGATGCTCGAAGACGGCATCGTCAAGGAAGGCAGCTTCCACATGGACCAGGGCGTCGGCGTGCGCGCACAGTCCGGTGAGAAGACCGGCTTCGCCTACAGCAACGCGATCAACCACGAAGCGCTGATCCAGGCTGCTCGCGCTGCACGCTCGATCTCCCGATCCGGGCAGAATGGCAAGGTGCAGGCGTTCCAGGCCGTGGTGCCGACCCGCCTGTATGCCGGCGAGAACCCGCTGGACGTGATGAGCCGCGCCGAGAAGGTAGAGCTGCTGCAGAAGATCGACGCCGCCACCCGCGCCCTTGATCCGCGCATCCAACAGGTCACCGTCAGCCTCGCCGGTGTCTGGGACCAGGTGCTGATCGCTGCGGCGGATGGTTCGCTGGCTGCGGACATCCGCCCGCTGGTGCGTTTCAACGTCAGTGTCATCGTCGAGCAGAACGGCCGCCGCGAGCGCGGCGGTCATGGCGGCGGCGGTCGCACGGACTACAAGTATTTCCTGCAGGAAGACCGCGCCATGAGCTACGCCCGTGAGGCGCTGCGCCAGGCGCTGGTCAACCTCGAAGCCGTTCCCGCGCCGGCTGGCAGCCTGCCGGTGGTGATGGGCGCCGGTTGGTCCGGCGTGCTGCTGCACGAGGCCGTGGGCCACGGCCTGGAAGGCGACTTCAACCGCAAGGGCAGCTCGAACTACAGCGGTCGCATCGGCGAGAAGGTCGCTTCCAGCCTGTGCACCATCGTCGATGACGGCACCATCGCTGGCCGTCGCGGTTCGCTGTCGGTGGACGACGAAGGTACGCCGACCAACTGCAACGTGCTGATCGAGAACGGCATTCTCAAGGGCTACATGCAGGACAAGCTCAACGCCCGCCTGATGGGCGTGGCGCGCACCGGCAACGGCCGTCGCGAGTCCTACGCGCACCTGCCGATGCCGCGCATGACCAACACCTACATGCTGGCCGGGGAGAGCGATCCGCAGGAAATCATTGCCAGCGTCGAGCGTGGCATCTACTGCGCCAACCTTGGCGGAGGCCAGGTGGACATCACCAGCGGCAAGTTCGTCTTCGCCACCAGCGAGGCCTACCTGATCGAGAACGGCAAGATCACCCGCCCGGTGAAGGGCGCGACACTGATCGGCAACGGGCCGGAAGTGATGAGCCGGGTGTCCATGGTCGGCAATGACCTAGCACTGGACAGCGGCGTGGGCACCTGCGGCAAGGACGGCCAGTCCGTGCCGGTCGGTGTCGGCCAGCCGACCCTGAAGATCGACGCGATCACCGTTGGCGGCACGGGCGCCTGAGGCCGTTGCCCGTGAGGCTTGGAGAGAGGGACGCGGCTGCTCAGCGCAGGCCGCGTTTGAGCTCGTCCAGCTCGCGGATGTACTTGAAGATCTTCCGCGCCGCGGCCGGAGGCTTGTTGTGAGCGGCCTCGTGCTGGGCGTGGCGGATCAGCTGGAGCAGGTGCTGGCGGTCGCTTTCCGGGTATTCGCCGAAGAACGCGGACAGCGCTGCGTCACCGCCGGTGATCAGGTGGTCGCGCCAGCGCTCCAGGGCGTGGAAGCGTTCGTTGTACTGGCGGGTCGAGGTATCTACCTGTTCCAGCAGGGCGAGGATGGCCTCGACGTCCTGGTCGCGCATCAGCTTGCCGATGAACTGCCGATGGCGTTTCTTGGCGGCGTTGGCCTTGTGCTTGGGTGCTTCTTCCAGCGCGCGGCGCAGCGGATCGGTCAGCGGCATGCGGTCGAGCATGTCGGCCTTGAGCGTCGTCAGGCGCTCGCCGAGTTCCTGCAGCGCGTGCATTTCGCGTTTTACTTGCGACTTGCTCTTCTCATCGAAGGACGAGTCGTCATCGTGAATTTCAGCCATGGCGGGGGTCTCTTTGAAAACGCCGCCATGATAACGAGTCAGGGGCCGCTTGTCCGGCCCGCGCCGGTTGCCGCCGCCTGATGGCGGGGCCGGAACATGAACAGGAGAGGCATGCAATGAGCGAACACAACCCGGCAGTGAGCCCGGAGGTCCTTCCCGAACTGCGCGAGCAGGTCGAGCGGATCATTGCCGAGGCTTCCCGGCAGGGCGCCAGCGCCTGCGAAGTGGCGGTGTCGGTGGAGCAGGGGCTGTCCACCTCGGTGCGCCAGGGTGAAGTCGAGACCGTCGAGTTCAACCGCGACCAGGGCTTCGGCATCACTCTTTACGTTGGCCAGCGCAAGGGCTCGGCGAGCACCTCGGCAACAGGCGCGGACGCCATCCGTGAAACCGTGGCAGCGGCGTTGGCGATTGCCAAGCATGCCTCCGAAGACGACTGCGCCGGCCTGGCGGACCCTGCGCTGATGGCGCGGGACCTGCCGGACCTGGATCTTTACCACGGCTGGTCGATCACCCCCGACCAGGCCATCGAGCGCGCGCTGGCCTGCGAGGCTGCCGCGTTCGCCACCGACAAGCGCGTCACCAAGGCCGACGGCACCACGCTGAACACTCATCAGGGCTGCCGCGTCTACGGCAACAGCCATGGCTTTGTCGGCGGCTATGCCAGCACCCGCCACAGCCTGAGTTGCGTGATGATCGCCGAAGGCGAAGGGCAGATGCAGCGCGACTACTGGTATGACGTGAACCGCCGTGGTGAGCTGCTGGCGACTCCCGAATCCATCGGCCGCCGTGCCGCCGAGCGGGCTGCCAGCCGGCTCGGCGCGCGCCCGGTGCCGACCGCCGAGGTGCCGGTGCTGTTTGCCCCGGAAGTCGCGGTCGGCCTGTTCGGCCACTTCCTCGGTGCCATCTCCGGCGGCAGCCTGTACCGCAAGTCTTCCTTCCTCGAAGGTGCGCTGGGGCAGCGACTGTTCCCGGAATGGCTGGCCCTGGACGAACGCCCGCTGCTGCGCGGCGCGCTGGGCAGTGCCTCGTTCGACAACGACGGCCTGGCGACCTATGCCAAACCCTTCGTCGAAGGCGGCGAGCTGGTCTCCTATGTGCTCGGCACCTACTCCGGGCGCAAGTTGGGCATGCCCAGCACGGCCAACTCCGGCGGCGTACACAACCTGTTCGTCAGCCATGGCGACGAGGACCAGGCCGCCCTGATCCGTCGCATGGGACGTGGCCTGCTGGTCACCGAGCTGATGGGGCAGGGCGTCAACCTGGTGACCGGCGATTACTCGCGTGGTGCCGGCGGTTACTGGGTGGAAAACGGCGAAATCCAGTTCCCGGTGCAGGAAGTCACCATCGCCGCCAACCTGCGCGACCTGTTCCGCAATATCGTCGCCATCGGCAACGATGTGGAGTATCGCGGCAACCTGCACACAGGCTCCGTCCTCATTGAAAAGATGATGGTCGCCGGCAACTGATCCACCCACCGCGGCCTTGCTGGCCGCGGCTTTCAGTCCTTCCCCAAGCCCTTCTCCAGACAGGCCGTCCAGCGCATTGCGTTCGGGCGGCTTGTTTTTTTGATTCTCGCAAATAATAATAAATCTCATTATCGATTGAGGGATTGCCATGTTGGTCGAGATCGACAGCTCGATCACCGATCGCTGGTACCGCCTGGGGACCCGCATCCGCTGCGCCCTGGAGCCGGATGAGCCACGTCTGGTCGAGCAGTACCTGTGCGAGGCGCGTTACCTGGCGGCCTGGGAGCCGGTGCCGGCTTGGCGCCTCTTCGAGAAGTGCTTCCAGTTGCTGCTCGACAGCAGCCGCGACATCGCATTGCCCTGGCACTGGCGGGTGCTCTGCCTGGATCACGCCTATCTCCCTCTACGCGAACTGCAACGCCTGGCGACCTCTACCGCTCAGCGCCAACGCCTGTGCCTGCTCGGCCGGCGGATGGCGCAGCAGGAGATGGCGCCTTCCCTGAAGCTGCAAGAAGGAATCGAGAATGACTGACAGCCGTATCGAACGCGACAGCATGGGCGAACTGGAGGTGCCGGTAGCGGCGCTCTACGGTGCCCAGACGCAGCGGGCGGTGAACAACTTCCCGGTGAGCGGCCAGCGCATGCCGCGTCCGTTCATCCGCGCGCTGTTGCTGGCCAAGGCCGCCGCGGCACGCGCCAATGTCAGCCTGGAACAACTGGACGCGGAAACCGGCGCCGCCATCGTCGCTGCCTGTGAGGAGTTGTTGGCGGGCGACTTGCAGCAACACTTCCCGGTGGATGTGTTCCAGACCGGCTCGGGTACCAGCTCGAACATGAACGCCAACGAGGTGGTTGCGACCCTCGCCGGCCGCCGCCTGGGCAAGCCGGTCAACGCCAATGACCAGGTCAATTGCGGGCAGAGCAGTAACGACATCATCCCTTCGACCATCCACATCAGTGCGGCGGTAGAGATCCACCAGCACCTGCTGCCGGCCCTGGATCACCTGCACGCGACCCTGGAGAAGAAGGCCAAGTCCGTGCACTTGTACGTGAAGACCGGCCGCACTCATCTGATGGATGCCATGCCGGTGCGCCTGAGCCAGGTGCTTGGCGGTTGGGCGCAACAGGTGCGCCAGGCGTCTCTGGGCATAGAAGGGCAACTGCCGGCGTTGCAGCAACTGGCTCAGGGCGGCACTGCCGTCGGAACTGGCGTGAACGCTCACCCGCAGTTCTCCGCGCGCTTCTGCGAAGAGCTCAACGGACTGACTGGCCTGGCATTCCGCCCCGGTGACGACTTCTTCGCGTTGATCGGCGCCCAGGATATCGCCGTGGCCACCTCCGGCCAGCTCAAGGCGCTGGCCGTGGCGCTGATGAAGATCGCCAATGACCTGCGCTGGATGAACTCCGGCCCGCTGGCCGGCCTTGCCGAGATCGAACTGGAGGCGCTGCAGCCGGGTTCCTCGATCATGCCGGGCAAGGTCAACCCGGTGATCCCGGAAGCCACTGCCATGGTCGCCGCCCAGGTCATGGGCAACGACACCACCATCGCCGTCGCCGGGCAGTCGGGCAACTTCGAGCTCAACGTGATGCTGCCGGTGATCGCCGACAACCTGCTGCACAGCATCCACCTGCTGGCCAACGTCAGCCGTCTGCTGGCGGACAAGGCCATCGCCAGCTTCAAGGTCAACGAGGCGAGCCTGCGTGAGGCGCTGTCGCGCAACCCGATCCTGGTCACTGCGCTGAATCCGATCATCGGCTACCAGAAGGCCGCGGAGATCGCCAAGCAGGCTTACCGCGATGGCCGGCCGATCATCGACGTCGCGCTGGAAAACACGGACCTGGACCGTGCCCGCCTCGAGCAACTGCTCAATCCCGAGAAGCTCACCGCCGGCGGACTCTGAGTCCGCCCCACCCGCTGGAGGAACCTGCCATGCGCCACTGGCAACGCACCATCGAACTGGGCAACCGCTGCTTCATTCGTAACGAGTTGATCGATGCCCGTGAGCACTACCTCCATGCGCTGGCGCTGGCCCAGGTCCTGCTGGACCGCTGGCACGACCCGGAGGAAGCCGTGATGGCGTTTGTCATCTCCCACCACAACCTCGGTGACCTGCACCTGCAACTAGGCCAGCCGGAGGAAACCGCCGAGTACCTGTGCGCCTGCCACGAACGACTGCTGGTGCTGGGCGAAGACCTGCGCAAATGCTCGGATCTGCGCGCGGCCGCGGTGCAGCACAGCCGCCGTACCTATGTCGAACTGCTCAACTTCATCGGCGAGCACGGTACCTATCCGCGCACCCAGCGCCTGCTGCGTCGCCAAGGCGCGGTCGAGTTGCGCCCGGGGCTGTTCACTGCCGTTCAATCGATGCGCTACCACTGAGCCGATGCGCTACCACTGAAGAAGGTTCGAAGATGCCTCACGTCCTGCCCGCCTTGCCCTATGCCTACGACGCCCTGGAACCGCACATCGATGCGCAGACCATGGAAATCCACCACAGCAAGCACCACCAGACCTACATCAACAACCTGAACGCCGCGCTGGAAGGCACAGAGTTCGCCGAGGCTCCGGTGGAAACGTTGCTGCAGAAACTCGACCGCCTGCCCGAGGCACTGCGCGCGCCGGTGATCAACAACGGCGGCGGCCACGCCAACCACTCGTTGTTCTGGACCGTCATGGCTCCTGACGGCGGTGGTCATCCGCAGGAGGAGTTGGGCCAGGCCATTGACGCCCAACTGGGCGGCTACGAGGCCTTCTGCCAGGCGTTCACCAAGGCGGCCTTGACTCGCTTTGGCAGCGGCTGGGCGTGGCTGAGCGTTGATCCGCAGGGCCAACTGGTAGTGGAAAGCACCGGCAACCAGGACAGCCCGCTGATGCAGGGCAACTTGCCTATCCTCGGGCTGGACGTCTGGGAGCACGCGTACTACCTGCGCTATCAGAATCGCCGGCCGGAATACATTGCCGCGTTTTACAACGTCGTCGCCTGGCCGGAGGTGCTCCGACGTTACCGCGAGGCACTGCAAGCGCGGGGGCAAGGATGAAACCGAAGACCGTCCCATGCGTCTGATCGTGCAGAGTCTGCGTGAAAGCGGAGGACGCAATTTGCGTTGGTTGCTGGGGTTGATCATTGTCCTCGGCGGCGGTCTGCTGGTGGCCCAGCACCTGATGCTGCTGGCGCGATTGTCGCTTTCCCCGCCGATGTACCTGGCCTTGCATGGCGGCATGCTCTGCGCGCTCGGAACTGCCCTGGGCGCGCTGCCCGTGCTGCTGGTGCGCAGCATGCCGGCGCGAATCGCCGACGCCATGCTCGGCTTCGGCGCCGGCGTGATGCTGGCGGCCACCGCATTCTCGCTACTGCTTCCCGCGCTGGAGGCGGCTGAAGCCTCGGGCCGGGCCACCTGGCTGGCATCGGTGCTGGTCAGCCTCGGCCTGGCGCTGGGTGCCTTCGGTCTCGCGGTGTTCGGCCGAGTACTCGAGGATGCGCAGGCGAACATCCAGGGCGTTGCGGATGGAAAGGTGCCCGCGCGCATCCTGCTGTTCGTTGCTGCCATCGTCCTGCACAACATTCCCGAAGGCATGGCCGTTGGAGTCGCCGCCGGGGGAGAGGTGCAAGGCGCCAGCGGATTAGCGCTGGGCATCGCGCTGCAGGACGTGCCAGAAGGGCTGGCGATTGCGCTGGTGCTGGCCGGGGCGGGCGTGTCACGCGGCAAGGCGGCATTGGCGGGCGCGGCGTCCGGGCTGGTCGAGCCGCTGTTCGCGGTACTCTGCGCCTGGCTGATCGGTATCTCGCGGATGTTCCTGCCCTGGGGGCTGGCCGCGGCAGCGGGAGCGATGCTCTACGTGGTGGTGCGCGAGATCATCCCCGAATCACAGCGGCGCGGCCATGCGGCGCAGGCCACCCAGGGGCTGATCATCGGCTTCTGTCTGATGATGGTGCTGGATACGTCGCTGGGCTGATCGAAGGCCCGGCGAGTCACTCGCCTTCGTCGAAGTAGTTGTTGATCAGTTCGACCAGCGCCTTGAGCGCCTCGTCTTCCTGCTCGCCTTCGGCAGCGAGGTGCAGATTGGTGCCCTTGCCGGCGGCGAGCATCATCACCGCCATGATGCTCTTGCCGTCTACCGTACTTTCCGGATTGCGCCCTACGCGAACCTGGCAGGGATAACGTCCCGCCACGCCGACGAATTTGGCCGCCGCACGGGCGTGCAGGCCAAGCTTGTTGATGATGGTGATTTCGAGGGCGGGCATCGCGAGGGGCTGTCCTTTTGTTGTCTGTCGCTGCTTAGCTCAGGTCGCGGTGGCGAATCTGTACGTTGGTGAGGGTTTCCTTGAGGGCCTGACCGATGCGCTCGGCAATATAGGTCGAGCGATGCTGGCCACCGGTGCAGCCGATGGCGATGGTCACATAGGCCCGGTTGCTCGCGGCGAAGCGCGGCAGCCATTTGTTCAGGTAGGTGAGGATGTCCTGGTACATCTCTTCGACATCCGGTTGCGCCGCCAGGTATTCCTGGACTTCCGCTTCCAGCCCTGTGTGCTCGCGCAGTTCCGGTTTCCAGTAGGGATTGGGCAGGCAGCGCACGTCGAACACCAGGTCCGCATCCACCGGCATGCCACGCTTGAAGCCGAAGGATTCGACCAGGAAGGCGGTGCCCAGTTCGGGCTTGTTCAGCAGGCGCAGCTTGAGCACGTCGCGCAGCTGATACAGGTTGAGATTCGTAGTGTTGAGCTTGAGATCCGCCAGGTCGGCGATCGGTGCCAGCAGATGCGTCTCATCGGCGATTGCTTCGGCCAGCGAGCGGCTGTCGGTGGTCAGCGGGTGGCGCCGGCGGGTCTCGGAGAAGCGCTTGAGCAGCGTTTCATCGTCGGCATCGAGGTACACCACGTCACACTGGATGTGCTTGTCGCGAGCTTCCTGTAGCAGCTCGGGGAAACGCTGCAGCTGGCTGGGCAGGTTGCGCGCGTCGATGGAGACGGCGACCTGCGGGTGCAACAGCTCGGTGTGCAGCAGCGCGCGCTGGGCCAGGTCCGGGAGGAGGCTGGCCGGCAGGTTGTCGATGCAGTAGAAGCCGTTGTCTTCCAGCACGTTGAGCGCGGTGCTCTTGCCGGAGCCGGATCTTCCACTGACGATGATCAGGCGCATGATCAGTGCCCGTTGTTCTGGAAGTCCACGACGATCCGGTACAGGTCCTCGCCGTTGGCGGCGTGACGCAGGCGGTCGCGGACGTCGGAGCGGTCGAGCATGGAGGCGATCTGCCGCAGCAGTTCCAGGTGCTCCTCGGTGGCGGCTTCCGGCACCAGCAGCACGAACACCAGGTCGACCGGCGCGCCGTCGAGGGCGTCGAAATCTACCGGGTGATCCAGGTGCAGGATGGCGCTGATCGGCGACTGGCAGCCAGGGAGGCGGCAGTGCGGAATGGCGATGCCATTGCCGAAGCCGGTGGAGCCCAGGCGTTCCCGGGCCACCAGGCTGTCGAAGATGTCTTGGGAATCGAAACCCGGCAGCTCGCGAGCCACCAGGTTGGCGATTTGTTCGAGGACACGTTTCTTGCTGCCGCCCGGCACGTTCACGAGGGAACGGCCGGGGGTCAGGATTTGCTCAAGTCGGATCATAGGGAGGGGTTAACGGACGCCAACACCTTGCTGGCGTTCGAGGTATTTTTCCTTGTGCTTGATCAGTTGGCGGTCGAGCTTGTCGGTGAGCAGGTCGATGGCCGCGTACATGTCTTCATGTTCGGCGCAGGCCACCACTTCGCCACCGGCGATGTGGAGGGTGGCTTCAATTTTCTGCTTCAGCTTCTCGACCTCCATGATGACCTGAACATTGGTGATCTTGTCGAAGTGGCGCTCCAGTCGGCCAAGTTTCTCGCCGACATAGTCGCGCAGGGCGTCGGTCACATCCAGTTGATGTCCACTGATGTTGACTTGCATACCGCTTTCTCCTTGTTGCCCGTGTGTAAGTGGCAGGTTATGGGGCCTGCCGCCGGAACACCTTGGCGTGGATCAACGTCACACCAGCCGCTTGCGCTCGCTCGAGGGAGAGATTCCTAGGGACTCCCGGTACTTGGCGACGGTACGACGTGCCACTTGAATGCCCTGTGCTTCCAGTAAACCAGCGATCTTGCTGTCACTCAATGGCTTTTTCGGACTTTCCGCCGCGACCAGTTTCTTGATGATCGCGCGGATCGCGGTGGACGAGCACTCGCCACCCTCGGAGGTGCTGACGTGGCTGGAGAAGAAATACTTCAGCTCGAAGATGCCACGCGGCGTGTGCATGAATTTCTGCGTGGTGACGCGGGAGATGGTCGATTCGTGCATGCCCACCGCTTCGGCGATGTCATGCAGGACCAGCGGTTTCATCGCCTCCTCGCCGTACTCGAGGAAGCCGCGCTGGTGCTCGACGATCTGGGTCGCCACCTTCATCAGTGTCTCGTTGCGGCTCTGCAGGCTCTTGATGAACCAGCGCGCTTCCTGCAACTGGTTGCGCATGAAGGTGTTGTCGGCGCTGGAGTCGGCGCGGCGCACCAGGCCCGCATACTGCGAGTTCACGCGCAGGCGCGGTACCGCTTCCTGGTTCAGTTCCACCAGCCAGCGCTCGTTGTGCTTGCGCACGATGACATCCGGAACCACGTATTCGGCTTCGCCGGATTCGATCTGCGAACCGGGGCGTGGGTGCAGCGACTGGATCAGCTCGATGGTCTCGCGCAGCTCGTCTTCCTTGAGCTTCATGCGTCGCATCAGCTGGCTGTAGTCGCGGCTGCCGAGCAGGTCCAGGTGGTCGTTGACCAGGCGGATGGCCTCGGCCAGCAGGTAGGTCTTGGTGGGCAGCTGGCGTAGCTGCAGCAGCAGGCATTCGCGCAGGTTGCGCGCACCGACTCCGGCAGGCTCGAGCTGCTGCACACGGCGCAGGACGACTTCCACTTCGTCCATTTCCACGCCCAGTTCAGGGTCGATGGAGGCGAGGATGTCTTCCAGGGATTCTTCGAGGTAACCGTCGTCGTTGATGCCGTCGATGATGCTCAGGGCGACCAGGCGATCGGTGTCGGACATCGGCGCCAGGTTCAGTTGCCAGAGCAGATGGCTCTGCAGGCTTTCGCCAGCGGAGGTGCGGGAAGTGAAGTCCCACTCGTCGTCATCGTTGCTGGGCAGGCTGCTGGCGCTGGTCTGGTAGATGTCTTCCCAGGCGGTGTCGACCGGAAGCTCGTTGGGGATGCGTTCGGCCCACTGGTCCTCGTCGAGGCTGTCGGCGTTGGGCGTAGTGCTTTCCTGAAAATTGTCCTGGGAGTTGCTGCTGGTGCCGTTGGCGCCCGATTCGGCGCCGTCGGCCATGGGATCGCTGTTGTCGTAGTCCTCGCCTTCTTCCTGGCGCTCCAGCATCGGGTTGGACTCCAGGGCTTCCTGGATTTCCTGTTGGAGGTCCAGCGTGGAGAGCTGGAGCAGTCGGATGGCCTGTTGCAGCTGCGGGGTCATCGTCAGCTGCTGGCCCATCTTGAGGACTAGCGATGGTTTCATGGCTGGAACTAGGCACCTTGTTCGCTGGCGCAAAGCGCGCCATATCCACGACTACGGACGCCGGGGCGCCGCGAGGAAGCAAATTATATGCCTGAGTTTGGACGCTTTGCCTAGGGGCTGTCGACCTTTCGTTACAACCCGGTTGCGCCAGCGGGGATCCGGCAGCCGGATACGTCATGGCGCAGCCGACAAGCCGCACCATGCAAGGGAGGGAAATGAGCTGCCGCGCCCAGGCAGGGCGCGGCTCGGGGCGTCAGAGGCGGAACTCGTGGCCCAGGTAGACTTCCTTCACCAGGTCGTTGGCGAGGATGCTCTCGGCATTACCTTCGGCGATCAACTGGCCGTCGTTGACGATGTACGCCGTCTCGCAGATATCCAGGGTCTCGCGGACGTTGTGGTCGGTGATCAGCACACCGATGCCCTTGGCCTTGAGGTGGTGGATGATCTGCTTGATGTCGCCGACGGAGATCGGGTCGACACCGGCGAAAGGTTCGTCCAGCAGGATGAACTTCGGCGAACTGGCCAGTGCACGGGCGATCTCCACGCGGCGACGCTCGCCACCGGACAGGCTCATGCCGAGGTTGTCGCGGATGTGGTGGATGTGGAACTCCTCGAGCAGGCTTTCCAGGGCTTCCTGGCGGCCGGCGCGATCCAGGTCGCTGCGGGTTTCGAGGATTGCACCGATGTTGTCCGCCACCGACAGCTTGCGGAAGATCGAGGCTTCCTGCGGCAGGTAGCCGATGCCAGCGCGGGCGCGGCCGTGCATGGGCAGGTGGGTGACGTCCTGCTCGTCGATGCGCACGACCCCCTGATCGGCGCGAACCAGGCCGACGATCATGTAGAAGCAGGTAGTCTTGCCTGCTCCGTTGGGGCCGAGCAGGCCGACGATCTGCCCACTCTCGATGCTCATGCTGACGTCGCGGACGACTTGCCGGCTCTTGTAGCTCTTGGCGAGGTGCTGGGCGGTTAGCGTAGCCATTACTGCGCTTGATCCTGCTTTTTCTTGGGCTGGATGACCATGTCGATGCGCGGGCGCGGGGTGGTCACCTGGGAGCCGGTGGCGCGGCCTGCGTTGACGATCTGGCGCTGGGTGTCGTAGACGATCTTTTCACCTTCGAAGGTGTTGCCTTCCTGGATCACCTTGGCCTGGTCGATCAGTACGACGCGGTTCTGGGTGACGAAATACTGGATCGTCAGGCCGTAAGCCTGGGTGATCTGCTTGTCCGGCGCCGGCTTCTGCTCAAAGTAGGCGGGCTTGCCGACCGAGGTGACGACTTCGATGTCACCATTCTTGTTCTGCTTGAGCGTGACGGTGTTGCCAGTCAGCTTCATGCTGCCCTGGGTTACCACCACGTCGCCGCGATACACGGCGACGCCCTGCTTGTCATCCAGTTCGGCGCTGTCGGCCTGGACCCGGATCGGCTGTTCCCGGTCGGTGGGAAGAGCCCAGGCTGCACTGCTGCCGATAGCGGCGGCGAGGCTGAAAAGAAGGGGGAGGGTGTTAACGAGCCTCATGCTGACCTCTTACGTTGGACAGCAGGAGCATCCGGCTGTCTTTCAGATACGCTTTCATGCCAACTGCCGTGGTCACACCGTTGGGTTCGGTGATCTTCACGGGCTGGTCAGTCTGCGCATAGTCCTTGTCTGGGAACACCGTCATGCGCGAGGTGTTGAGCAGGAGCGTGCGTTGCTGTGCGTCGGTGCGCGCAACACGCACGTCGTCGATCAGCTCGACCTGCTTGCCTTCGGGGGCCACTTCGGCGTGAACGCTCTGGACATGCCACGGCTGGGGCTCGTTCTCCCGATGGAAGTAGAGGTCAGGCGTGGTGACCAGGGTCACGTCGGTTGCTTTCAGGTGTTCGAGTTTGTCGGCGGTCATCTCGTAGGCGAGGGAGCCGTCGATGCGGTACTGAACGCTCTTGGCGTTGACCACGTAGAAGTCGATGGCGTCGCTGGTCTGCGACTTGAGTTGCCGCTCGTTGAAGTCCAGGCGCACGTTCCAGTAATAGCCGAGGGCGATCAGCAGGATGGCGATCAGGGCGAGCAACAGCTTCTGTTGGAGTGTCTTGGGCATGTTCGGCTCTAGAGATACGCGATCTGGGCAGCTTCGAGGTTGCCCTGGGCGCGCAGGATCAGTTCGCAGAACTCGCGGGCGGCGCCTTCGCCGCCACGGGCCTGGGTTACGCCGTCGGCATGCTGGCGCACGAAGGCATCGCCGCTGGCGACCGCCATGCCCAGGCCGGCGCGGCGGATGGCCGGCAGGTCAGGCAGATCGTCGCCCAGGTACGCGACTTCTTCATAGCCTAGACCCAGTTCGGCGAGCAACTCGTCCAGGGCGACCAGCTTGTCCTCGCGGCCCTGGAACAGGTGGTTGATGCCCAGGTTCTTCGCCCGGCGCTCGACCACCGGGCTCGAACGGCCGGTGATGATCGCGGTGCGCACGCCGGAGTTCATCAGCATCTTGATGCCCTGGCCGTCCAGGGTGTTGAAGGTCTTGAACTCGCCGCCGTCGGGCAGGAAGTAGAGCTTGCCGTCGGTGAGTACGCCGTCGACGTCGAACACCGCCAGGCGGACCGCCTTCGCGCGTTGCAGCAGGTCGGCGGTCATTCAGATGACCCCCGCGCGGGTCAGGTCGTGGACGTGCAGTACGCCGACCGGGTGGTCCGTGTCGTCGACGACCACGAGCACGTTGATCTTGTGGTCGTCCATGATCTTCAGGGCCTCGGCGGCGAGCATGTCCGGGCGGGCGGTCTTGCCATGCACGGTCATCACCTTGTCGATGGTCACCTGGCGCACGTCCAGGCCCTTGTCCAGGGTGCGACGCAGGTCGCCGTCGGTGAAGACCCCGGCGAGCTTGCCGTCTTCGCCAAGGATGACGGTCATGCCCAGGCCCTTGCGGGTCATTTCCAGCAATGCACCGCTGAGCGAAGTGCCGGGAGAAACCTGCGGCAATGCTTCACCCACGTGCATGATGTTTTCCACTTTCAGCAACAATCGACGGCCCAGCGCACCGCCCGGATGCGAGAAGGCGAAGTCTTCGGCGGTGAAACCGCGTGCTTCGAGCAGGGCGATGGCGAGCGCATCGCCGATCACCAGGGAAACCGTGGTGGAGGAGGTCGGTGCCAGGTTCAGCGAGCAGGCTTCGTGCTCGACACTGGCATCCAGGTTGACCGCGGCGGCCTTGGCCAGCGGCGATTCGGCGTTGCCGGTCATGCTGATCAGGGTGATACCCAGGCGCTTGATCAGCGGCAGCAGGGTAACGATTTCCGCGGTGGAGCCGGAGTTGGACAGGGCCAGGACGACGTCGTCCTTGGTGATCATGCCCATGTCGCCATGGCTGGCCTCGGCCGGGTGCACGAAGAACGACGGCGTACCGGTGCTGGCGAGGGTGGCAGCGATCTTGCGTGCGATATGGCCGGACTTGCCCATGCCGACCACGACGACGCGGCCCTTGCAGCTCAGCAGCAGTTCGCAGGCCAGCGAAAAATCGGCGCCGATGCGCGGCAGCAGGGCGTCCACCGAGTCACGCTCGAGGCGGATGGTGCGTTGTGCCGACTGGATGAAATCGTGTTTCTGGCTCATGTTCGAAAGGCGCGGGGCAAAATGAAGTGCGAGATTATAACGGGAAAGCGGCAAAGGCTTCATCACTGGCAACTCAATGTTGCTCGCATTTTGCTGAACTGAGCCTTAACGGTGGCTTAGCAGCCCTTGGGGCGCGGCTTCACGGGGTGTTATAGTTCGCGGCCGTTCGGCCTGCCGCGCCGTGTTTCTGCCGTATGACAGACGGGGCAACGGACAGCGCCGTGATGAAAGGAGTTCTATGAGCACCAATGACCAATACGCGGTCGAGCTGAAGGGCCTGAGCTTCAAGCGTGGCACGCGTAAGATTTTCGATAACGTGGACATCCGCATTCCACGCGGCAAGGTCACCGGGATCATGGGGCCGTCGGGGTGTGGCAAGACCACCCTACTGCGACTGATCGCCGCCCAGCTGCGTCCGGCGAGCGGCGAGGTGTGGGTCAACGGCCAGAACCTCCCCACGCTGGGGCGCAGCGACCTGTTCGACATGCGCAAGCAGTTCGGCGTGCTGTTCCAGAGCGGTGCACTGTTCACCGACCTCGATGTCTTCGAGAACGTCGCCTTCCCGCTGCGCGTGCACACCGAGCTGCCCGAGGACATGATTCGTGACATTGTCCTGATGAAGCTCCAGGCCGTTGGCCTGCGCGGGGCGGTGGAACTGATGCCCGACGAGCTGTCCGGCGGCATGAAACGCCGCGTGGCGCTGGCCCGCGCCATCGCGCTGGACCCGCAGATCCTGATGTACGACGAGCCCTTCGTGGGCCAGGACCCGATCGCCATGGGCGTACTGGTGCGCCTGATCCGTCTGCTCAACGATGCCCTGGGCATTACCTCCATCGTGGTGTCCCACGATCTGGCGGAAACCGCGAGCATTGCCGACTACATCTATATCGTCGGTGATGGCCGCGTGCTCGGCCACGGAACGCCGGCCGACCTGCAGGGTCTCGATGATCCGCGGGTACGCCAGTTCATGAAGGGCATCCCGGATGGTCCGGTGCCGTTCCACTATCCTGCTCGCGATTACCGCGCCGACCTGCTGGGAGAACGTTGATGCGCAAGACTTCTTCGCTCGAGCGAGTTCGCCTGCTCGGGCGCGCGGGCCTCGATGTTCTCGAGTCGCTGGGCCGTTCGAGCCTGTTCCTGGTCCACGCCATCTTCGGCCGCCGGGTGCACAGCGGCGCCTTCCAGTTGCTGGTCAAGCAGCTGTATTCGGTGGGCGTGCTGTCCCTGGCGATCATTGTCGTGTCCGGCCTGTTCATCGGCATGGTGCTGGCCCTGCAGGGCTACAACATCCTGGCGAGCTACGGCTCCGAACAGGCGGTCGGCCAGATGGTTGCGCTGACGCTGCTGCGTGAACTGGGACCGGTGGTCACCGGCCTGCTGTTCGCCGGGCGTGCAGGTTCCGCGCTGACTGCCGAGATCGGCAACATGAAATCCACCGAGCAGTTGTCCAGCCTGGAGATGATCGGCGTCGACCCGCTCAAGTACATCATCGCCCCGCGCCTTTGGGCCGGCTTCATCTCGATGCCGCTGCTTGCAGCTATCTTCAGTGTCGTCGGCATCTGGGGCGGAGCCCTGGTCGCCGTGGACTGGCTGGGTGTGTATGACGGTTCGTACTGGTCGAACATGCAGAACAGCGTGCAGTTCACCAAGGACATTCTCAATGGCGTGATCAAGAGCGTGGTGTTCGCCTTCGTCGTGACCTGGATCGCCGTGTTCCAGGGTTATGACTGCGAACCCACCTCCGAAGGGATCAGCCGCGCCACCACCCGTACCGTTGTGTATGCCTCCCTGGCCGTGCTGGGGCTGGACTTCATCCTGACCGCCTTGATGTTTGGAGACTTCTGATGCAAACCCGCACCCTGGAAATTGGTGTAGGCCTGTTCATTCTGGCCGGCCTGCTGGCCCTGCTGCTGCTGGCCCTGCGTGTCAGCGGACTGACCATCGGCAATACGGGCGATACCTACAAGCTGTACGCCTATTTCGACAACATCGCCGGCGTTACCGTCCGCGGCAAGGTCACCATGGCAGGTGTCACCATCGGCAAGGTCACTGCGGTGGACCTGGACCATGACAGCTATCGTGGTCGTGTGACCATGGAGATCAATCGTCAGGTCAACAACCTGCCGGACGACTCCACCGCCTCCATCCTCACTGCCGGCCTGCTGGGCGAGAAGTACATCGGCATCAGTGTCGGTGGCGATGAAGAGCTGTTGAAGGAAGGCGATACCATCAAGGACACCCAGTCGGCACTCGTGCTGGAAGACCTGATCGGCAAATTCCTGCTGAATTCGGTCAACAAAGACGACTCGAAGAAATGAGGGCTCACTCCATGTTGAAAACCTTGCGTCGTGGCTTCCTGGTCCTGCTCGCGATCCTGCCGCTGTTCGCCCAGGCCGAGCAGACTGCTCAGCAGGTCGTGCAGAAGACTGTCGACAGCCTGTTGTCGGACCTGAAAACCAACAAGGCCAGCTATAAGGCCAATCCCCAGGCGTTCTACGACACCCTGAACCGCATCCTCGGCCCGGTCGTGGATTCCGAGGGCATCGCCAAGGGCGTAATGACCGTCAAGTACTCCCGCCAGGCGACGCCGGAGCAGGTCAAGCGCTTCGAGGAAACCTTCAAGAACAGCCTGTTCCAGTTCTACGGCAACGCGCTGCTGGAGTACGACAACCAGGACATCCGCGTGCTGAACAGTGGCAAGCAGGAGCAGGATCGCGCTTCGGTGAACATGGAAGTGGTCGGCAGCAATGGCGCCGTCTATCCGGTGCAGTACACCATGGTCAACCAGGGTGGCGACTGGCGCCTGCGTAACGTGATCATCAACGGCATCAACATCGGCAAGCTGTTCCGTGACCAGTTCGCCGACTCCATGCAGAAGAACCGCAACGACCTGGAGAAGACCATCGCCGGTTGGGGCCAGGTCGTCGCCAAGGCCAAGGATGCCGCCAAGGGCCAGCCGGAAGGCAGTGCAGAATGAGTCAGGGCAGTATCACGGAGCGTGGCGAGGGCGATCTGGTCCTTGCCGGCGTGCTGGACTACAGGACCGGGCCGGCGCTGCGCGAGCAGGGCAGAAACCTGATTACCGCCAGCAAGGCCGCGGCGCTGCGCCTGGACTGCTCGGCGGTGGAACACTCCAGTAGCGTCGGATTGTCGCTGCTGCTGTCCTACACCCGTGATGCGCGCAAGGCTGGCAAGACACTGCAGATCTCCGGCATGCCCAAGGACATGCATGAAATCGCCAAGGTTGGCGAGCTTCTCGAGATTCTGCCGTTACAGCATTGAAACAGTAAGAAAGCCCTCCGTCCGCGACTTCCCCTGCCGGGGTTCGCAGGCGGGGGGCTTTTTTGTATCATGGCCGACCCGCGCGCGTAGGGCGCCGAACGAGGTTGAGCATGCAGGCCGTAGAAGTCAAAAACTTCCTGGAATCGAAACTGCCAGGTACCCAGATCGAAGTGGAAGGCGAAGGCTGCAATTTCCAGCTGAACCTGATCAGCGACGAACTCGCCGGTCTGAGCCCGGTCAAGCGCCAGCAACAGATCTATGCCCACCTGAACGAGTGGATCGCCTCCGGCGCCATCCATGCCGTCACCATGAAATTCTTCAGCCGCGCCGCCTGGGCCGAGCGTTCCTGAGCCCACGGGGAAATTAGCAATGGATAAACTGATCATTACCGGCGGTACTCGTCTCGATGGCGAGATCCGCATCTCCGGCGCGAAGAACTCTGCGCTGCCGATCCTAGCCGCAACCCTGCTGGCGGACACCCCGGTGACCGTCTGCAATCTGCCGCACCTGCACGACATCACCACCATGATCGAGCTGTTCGGCCGCATGGGCGTGCAGCCGATCATCGACGAGAAGCTCAACGTCGAAGTCGACGCCAGCACCATCAAGACACTGGTGGCGCCGTACGAACTGGTGAAAACCATGCGTGCGTCGATCCTCGTGCTTGGCCCGATGGTCGCCCGTTTCGGCGAAGCCGAAGTCGCGCTGCCCGGCGGCTGCGCCATCGGCTCGCGTCCGGTGGACCTGCACATCCGTGGCCTGGAGGCCATGGGCGCAGAGATCTCCGTCGAAGGCGGCTACATCAAGGCCAAGGCCCCAGCCGGTGGCCTGCGTGGCGCGCACTTCTTCTTCGATACCGTGTCCGTGACCGGTACCGAGAACATCATGATGGCCGCTGCACTGGCCAATGGTCGCTCCGTGCTGGAAAACGCCGCGCGCGAGCCTGAGGTCGTCGACCTGGCCAACTTCATCAACGCCATGGGCGGTGATGTGCAGGGTGCCGGTACCGACACCATCGTGATCAACGGTGTAAAAAGCCTGGGTGGCGGTGCCAAGTACAACGTCATGCCCGACCGCATTGAAACCGGCACCTACCTGGCTGCGGCTGCTGCCACCGGCGGCCGCGTCAAGCTCAAGGACACTGATCCGACCATCCTCGAAGCGGTGCTGGCCAAGCTGGTCGAAGCCGGCGCGCACATCACCACCGGCAGCAACTGGATCGAGCTGGACATGAAGGGCAACCGGCCGAAGGCGGTGAACATCCGCACTGCGCCGTACCCGGCATTCCCGACCGACATGCAGGCCCAGTTCATCTCCATGAACGCCATCGCCGAAGGCACCGGCGCGGTCATCGAGACCGTGTTCGAGAACCGCTTCATGCACGTCTATGAAATGAACCGCATGGGCGCGCAGATCCTGGTCGAAGGCAACACTGCCATCGTCACCGGCGTTCCGCAGCTCAAAGGCGCACCGGTCATGGCGACCGACCTGCGTGCTTCCGCCAGCCTGGTGATCGCCGCCCTGGTGGCCGAAGGCGACACCATGATCGACCGCATCTACCACATCGACCGTGGCTACGAGTGCATCGAAGAGAAACTGCAACTGCTCGGGGCGAAAATTCGCCGCGTGCCGGGCTAAGGCAGAATCAGACGATGCTGACGATTGCCCTGTCCAAGGGCCGTATCCTCGACGACACCCTGCCGCTGCTCGCAGCGGCGGGCATCGTGCCGACCGAGAATCCGGACAAGAGCCGCAAGCTGATCATCCCCACCACCCTCGACGACGTGCGCCTGCTGATCGTGCGCGCCACCGACGTGCCGACCTATGTCGAGCACGGCGCCGCCGACCTCGGCGTGGCGGGCAAGGACGTGCTCATGGAGTACGGTGGCCAGGGCCTGTACGAGCCGCTGGACCTGAAGATCGCTAACTGCAAGCTGATGACCGCCGGTGCGGTCGGCGCGCCGGAGCCCAAGGGGCGTCTGCGCGTGGCCACCAAGTTCGTCAATGTCGCCAAGCGCTACTACGCCGAGCAGGGTCGCCAGGTCGACGTAATCAAGCTGTACGGCTCCATGGAGCTGGCACCGCTGATCGGCCTCGCCGACAAGATCATCGACGTGGTCGACACCGGTAACACCCTGCGCGCGAACGGCCTGGAGCCCCAGGAGCTAATCGCGCACATCAGCTCGCGCCTGGTGGTGAACAAGGCCTCGATGAAGATGCAGCATGCTCGCATCCAGGCGCTGATCGACACCCTGCGCGAAGCCGTCGAAGCTCGACACCGTCACTGATACCCACCGCGACCCCGGTCGCGGCAGCCTATCCGTGTCATAGCCAAATTTTCTCGGGTGCCCGCACGGAAGGCTTGATAGTCTTGCGGCGCCCGAGATCATGCCAATTAAAGAGGCCAGCTATGACCGCACCCTTCGCTATCCGTCGACTCAACGCCGCCGATCCGGACTTCGCGCGTCATCTGGACCATCTGCTCTCCTGGGAAAGCGTGTCCGACGATGCGGTGAACCAGCGCGTGCTGGATATCATTGCTGACGTGCGCAAGCGCGGTGACGCCGCGGTGGTGGAGTTCACCCAGCGCTTCGATGGCGTCGATGCCAAGACCATGGCCGACCTGATCCTGCCGCGCGAGCGCCTGGAACTGGCCCTGACCCGCATCACCCCGGCCCAGCGCGAGGCGCTGGAGACTGCCGCTGAGCGCGTGCGCAGCTATCACGAGAAACAGAAGCAGGACTCCTGGCGCTACACCGAAGCCGATGGCACCGTGCTCGGCCAGCAGGTTACGCCCCTGGATCGCGCCGGCCTGTACGTGCCGGGCGGCAAGGCATCCTACCCGTCCTCCGTGCTGATGAACGCCATTCCGGCCAAGGTCGCCGGCGTCGCCGAGGTGGTGATGGTGGTGCCGACTCCGCGCGGCGAGATCAATGAAATCGTCCTGGCCGCCGCCTGCATCGCCGGCGTCGACCGCGTCTTCACCATCGGTGGCGCCCAGGCCGTGGCCGCGCTGGCCTACGGTACCAAGAGCGTGCCGCAGGTGGACAAGATCGTCGGCCCAGGCAACATCTACGTCGCCACCGCCAAGCGCCACGTGTTCGGCCAGGTCGGCATCGACATGATCGCCGGCCCGTCGGAAATCCTCGTGGTCTGTGACGGCGGCACCGATCCGGACTGGATCGCCATGGACCTGTTCTCCCAGGCCGAGCACGACGAGGACGCCCAGTCGATCCTGGTCAGCCCGGATGCCGCCTTCCTCGACAAGGTCGCCGCCAGCATCGAGAAGTTGCTGCCGACCATGGAGCGCGCCGAGATCATCCGCACCTCGCTGACCAACCGTGGCGCGCTGATCCTCGTTGCCGACCAGGAGCAGGCCTGCCAGGTTGCCAACCGCATCGCCCCGGAACACCTGGAGCTGTCGGTGGCCGACCCGGAAAGCTGGCTGCCGAAGATTCGCCACGCCGGCGCCATCTTCATGGGCCGCTACACTGCCGAGGCGCTGGGCGACTACTGCGCCGGCCCGAACCACGTGCTGCCGACCTCCGGCACCGCGCGATTCTCCTCGCCGCTGGGCGTGTACGACTTCCAGAAGCGCTCCTCGATCATCTTCTGCTCCGCGCCGGGCGCTTCCGAGCTGGGCAAGACCGCGTCGATCCTGGCCCGTGGCGAGTCGCTGACCGCCCACGCGCGCAGCGCCGAATTCCGCATCCTTGACGGCAAGAGCGAGTAACCCATGAGCAAATTCTGGAGTCCCTTCGTCAAGGAACTGGTGCCCTACGTTCCGGGCGAGCAGCCGAAGCTGGCCAAGCTGGTCAAGCTGAACACCAACGAGAACCCCTACGGCCCGTCGCCGAAGGTGGTTGCCGCAATCCAGGCCGAGCTGAACGACACGCTGCGCCTGTATCCGGACCCCAATGCCGACCGCCTGAAGCAGACCATCGCCGAGTACCACGGCGTGAAGACCTCCCAGGTCTTTGTCGGCAATGGATCGGACGAAGTCCTGGCCCACGCTTTCCACGCGCTGTTCCAGCACGGCAAGCCGTTACTGTTCCCCGACGTGACCTACAGCTTCTATCCGGTCTACTGCGGCCTCTACGGCATCGAGTCGGAGGCGCTGCCGCTGGACGAGCAGTTCCAGATTCGCGTCGAGGACTATGCGCGCCCGAACGGCGGCATCATCTTCCCCAACCCCAACGCGCCCACCGGTTGCCTGCTGCCGCTCGAAGCCATCGAGCGCCTGCTGCAAGCCAGCCCGGACAGCGTGGTGCTGGTGGACGAGGCCTACGTCGACTTTGGCGGCGAGACCGCGATCTCCCTGGTCAACCGCTACCCCAACCTGCTGGTGGCACAGACCCTGTCCAAGTCGCGCTCCCTGGCGGGCCTGCGGGTCGGTTTCGCGGTTGGCCATGAAGACCTGATCGAGGCGCTGGAGCGAGTGAAGAACAGCTTCAATTCCTACCCGCTGGACCGCCTGGCCCTGGCCGGTGCGGTGGCGTCCTTCGAGGACCAGGCGTACTTCGAGCAGACCTGCAACGCGGTTATCCACAGCCGCGAGAAGCTGGTGGCCGAGCTCAAGACGCTGGGCTTCGACGTGCTGCCGTCCGCGGCGAACTTCATCTTCGCCCGCCACCCGCAGCGTGACGGGGCCGAACTGGCCGCGGCCCTGCGAGAGGAGGGCGTGATAGTGCGCCACTTCAAGCAGCAGCGGATCAATCAGTTCCTGCGTATCAGCATCGGCACCGAGGAGCAGAACCAGGCTCTGATCGAGGCCCTGCGGCTGAAGCTGTAAAGTTATCGCGGTAAAGAAGAACGGCGCCTTCAGGCGCCGTTTTTCATTGCGGTATCAGTTGGCGTTGGGGGCCGGCGGCGGGCGCAGGCCGACTTCGGCGTTGAGCGTTACCGGCTTGCCGTTGCGCAGCACTTCGATGGTGATCTTCTCGCCCGGCTTGGTGCGCGCCACCTGGTTCATCGAGCGGCGGCCATCGCTGGCGGCCTCGCCATCGATGTTCAGGATGATGTCGCCCGGCAGCAGGCCGGCCTTGGCGGCGGGGCCGTCGCGGTAGACACCGGCGACGACGATACCGGCCTTGTCCTTGAGGTCGAAGGATTCGGCCAGTTCCGGGGTCAGCGGCTGCACTTCGACGCCGAGCCAGCCGCGGATCACCTGGCCGTGCTCGATGATCGACTGCATGACTTCCAGGGCCAGCTTGGTCGGGATGGCGAAGCCGATGCCCTGGGAGCCGCCGGACTTGGAGAAGATCGCGGTGTTGATGCCGATCAGGTTGCCGTTGGCGTCCACCAGCGCGCCGCCGGAGTTGCCGGGGTTGATCGCCGCGTCGGTCTGGATGAAGTCTTCGTAGGTATTCAGGCCGAGTTGGTTGCGCCCGGTGGCGCTGATGATGCCCATGGTGACCGTCTGGCCGACGCCGAAGGGGTTGCCGATGGCCAGGCAGACATCGCCGGTGCGGATGCCGTCGGAGCGGCCGAGCATGATCGAGGGCAGGTCCTTGAGGTCGATCTTCAGGACCGCGAGATCGGTCTCCGGATCGCTGCCCACCAGGCGGGCGATGGTCTCGCGGCCGTCACGCAGGGCCACGACAATCTGGTCGGCGCCGGAGGTCACGTGGTTGTTGGTCAGCAGGTAGCCTTCGGGGCTCATGATCACCGCTGAACCCAGGCTCGACTCCATGCGCTTCTGCTGCGGCAGGTTGTCGCCGAAGAAACGCCGGAACAGCGGATCGTCGAGCATCGAGTTGTTCGGCTTGCTGACCATCTTGGTGGTGTACAGGTTGGCCACGGCAGGCGAGGAGCGGGTCACCGCGTCGGCGTAGCTGACTGGGCCCTGCTGCAGGCGGCTGAGCAGCGGGGCCTGTTGCAGGTGCACTTCCTGCTGCGGAAGGCCGACCCATTGCGGGTTATGCTGGATGATCAGCAGCGCCAACAGGACGCCAACCAGCACGGGCCAGCCGAGGAAACGCAGGGCCTTCAGCATCGAAGAAAATCCTTGGGGTTGCTTGGCCGGGGGATGGCCGATAGGGTGGCGGCCATTATACGGGCGGCGAGCCAAGAAAATAGACGCTCGCAGCCGATGTTGGAGGAATTTCGATGGCAATCGCACTGAGCACGCTGGTCGAGGAAGCGGACCGTTTCCTGGAGGCAGCGAAGATCCAGGATTACTGCCCCAACGGCCTGCAGCTCGAGGGCCGCCCGCAGGTTCGCCGCATCGTTTCCGGTGTCACCGCCAGCCAGGCGCTGCTGGATGCCGCCGTGGAGGCGGACGCCGATGTGGTGCTGGTCCACCACGGCTATTTCTGGAAGGGCGAGGATGCCCGCGTGGTGGGCATGAAGCAGCGGCGCCTGAAGACCCTGCTGAACAATGACATCAGCCTGTTGGCCTATCACCTGCCGCTGGATCTGCATGCCGAGGTGGGCAACAACGTGCAGCTTGGCCGTCAACTCGGTTTCGAGATCGAAGGGCCGTTGGAGCCAGGTAACCCGCGCTCCATCGTGCTGGTCGGCTCGCTGACCGAGCCCATGCTGCCGAGCGACCTGGCGCTCCATGTGCGCGACGTGCTGGGCCGAGAGCCGCTGCTGGTGGATGGCGGCCAGCCGATCCGTCGCATCGCCTGGTGTACCGGCGGCGCCCAGGGCTACATCGACCAGGCGATCGCCGCGGGCGTCGATGCTTATCTGACTGGTGAAGTCTCCGAGCAGACCGTGCACAGTGCGCGGGAGAACGGCATCAGCTTCATCGCCGCCGGCCACCACGCCACCGAGCGCTATGGCGTGCAGGCGCTGGGGGATTACCTGGCCAAGCGCTTTGCCATCGAGCACCTGTTCATCGATTGCCCGAACCCCGCCTGATGACGTTCAGGCCAAGCGCCAGGCCGTGCAGGGAGACCTGTAGGAGCGAGCTTGCTCGCGAACCCACCCGGCGCTGAGGCGGCAGGAAACCTCGTTCGCGAGCAAGCTCGCTCCCACAAAGAGCCCGCTGCTCGATCACCCTGGCCTGCATCCGAAAATAGAAACGAAAAAGGCCGGCTCTGTGAGCCGGCCTTTTTCGTGGCTGTAAACGTGATTATCGGTAACCGTGGCGCTGTCGGTCGACCGCCTTGCCCAGTTCCCACACTGCCATGGCGTAGTGCGTGCTGTGGTTGTAGCGGGTGATCACGTAGAAGTTCGGCAGGCCGTACCAGTACTGGTAGGTGTTGCCCATGTCCAGCCGCAGCAGGCTGGCGGTCTGGTGATTGCCCAGCGAGCCCTGCGGACGCAGGCCGGCAGCAGACAGGGCGCTGATCGAGTACTGGGTCTTGAAGCCGTCTTCCAGCGAGCGGGCCTGGCCGATAGCGGGGATCGCCACCGCATCGCCGGTGACCCAGCCGTGCTGCTTGAAGTAGTTGGCCACGCTGCCGATGGCGTCGCGCGGGTTCCACAGGTCGCGGTGGCCGTCGCCGTCGAAGTCCACCGCGTACTGGGTGAAGGAGGAGGGCATGAACTGCCCGTAGCCCATCGCACCGGCGTAAGAGCCGCGCATCTCCAGCGGGTTGTCGCCTTCATTGCGCGCCTGGAGGAGGAACTGCTCCAGCTCGCCGCTGAAGAATTCGGCGCGGCGCGGGTAGGAGAACGACAGGGTGGCCAGCGCGTCGATGATTCGCGTCTTGCCCATCACGCGGCCCCAGCGGGTTTCCACGCCGATGATGCCGACGATGATTTCCGGCGGCACGCCGTAGGTGCGTGAGGCGCGTTGCAGGTCGGCTTCGTACTGGTCCCAGAACTGCACGCCCTTCTGCACGTTGTCCGGGGTGATGAACTTCTTACGGTAGCGCAGCCAGGCGCCGTTCGGGCCGCTGGGCGGGGTGTAGGTCGGCGCCTGGCGGTCCATCAGGCGGATTACCCAGTCCAGTTCCTGGGTCTGTGCAAACAGGTCGTGCAGGTCCTGCCGATTGAAGCCGTGCTTGCTCACCATCATGTCGATGAAGCGATTGGCGTTGGCATTGTTCGCGTAGTCGCCGCGCAGCGGGGTGATCGGCTGCACCGAGCCGAATGCCGGGTGGGCGCTGGGCGTGATCAGGGTGGGCGTCTTCGGCTTCTGGGCCGGTTGTGGTGCGGGAGTCGGTTTGCTGCTGCACGCAGAGATCAGGACGAGTAATGGCAGGGCGAAAGCGATGCGGCGCATGGGAAATCTTCTGGGGCAGGAAAACGTGCCCGCTATGCTAGCGCAGTGCCGCGCGGGCACAAGCCGGGACATTGCGAGACTGTTGCAGGAAAAGTCCTTCAGCCTTGCGACAGCAATGTCGGGCGATGGTATCTCAAGCGTCGATAGGATGGGGTTCAGGGCCTTCCTCAAGTGCCTCCTCACCGGGTGCGAAGTGCCGATGGGGACTGAGCGCGGATGGCTATATCGGTATATTTTTTCGGTATAACCCGCTCCCCGGTTAGAGCCTTGCGCTGTGATAGAGTGCGCGCTCGTCTACGGCCCGCCGGCCGTCCATAAGCAATTCCGTGAGTAGCCATGGTCGACAAACTGACGCATCTGAAACAGCTGGAGGCCGAGAGCATCCACATCATCCGCGAGGTCGCCGCCGAGTTCGACAACCCGGTGATGCTGTACTCGATCGGCAAGGACAGCGCGGTGATGCTCCACCTCGCGCGCAAGGCTTTCTTCCCCGGCAAGCTGCCGTTCCCGGTGATGCATGTCGACACCCGCTGGAAATTCCAGGAGATGTACAGCTTCCGCACCAAGATGGTCGAGGAGCTGGGCCTGGACCTGATCACCCACATCAACCCCGATGGCGTGGCGCAGGACATCAACCCGTTCACCCATGGCAGTGCCAAGCACACCGACATCATGAAGACAGAGGGCCTCAAGCAGGCGCTCGACAAGTACGGCTTCGACGCCGCCTTCGGTGGTGCCCGCCGCGACGAGGAGAAATCCCGCGCCAAGGAGCGGGTGTACTCGTTCCGCGACAGCAAGCACCGCTGGGACCCGAAGAACCAGCGTCCGGAACTGTGGAACGTCTATAACGGCAAGGTGAAGAAGGGCGAGTCGATCCGCGTCTTCCCGCTCTCCAACTGGACCGAGCTGGACATCTGGCAGTACATCTACCTTGAGCAGATCCCGATCGTTCCGCTGTACTTCGCCGAAGAGCGCGAAGTTATCGAGATGAACGGCTCGCTGATCATGATCGACGACGAACGCATCCTCGAGCACCTCACGCCCGAGCAGAAGGCCAGCATCCAGAAGAAGATGGTGCGTTTCCGCACCCTGGGCTGCTACCCGCTGACCGGCGCGGTGGAGTCGACCGCTACTTCGCTGCCGGAAATCATCCAGGAAATGCTGCTGACGCGGACTTCCGAGCGCCAGGGCCGGGTCATCGACCACGACGCCGCCGGCTCGATGGAAGAAAAGAAACGTCAGGGCTACTTCTAAGGTTCTCGCACCATGTCGCATCAATCCGATCTGATCAGCGAGGACATCCTCGCCTACCTGGCCCAGCACGAGCGCAAGGAACTCCTGCGCTTCCTCACCTGCGGCAACGTCGACGACGGCAAGAGCACCCTGATCGGGCGTCTGCTGCACGACTCCAAGATGATCTACGAGGACCACCTCGAGGCCATCACCAAGGATTCCAAGAAAGTCGGCACCACCGGCGACGAGGTTGACCTGGCGCTGCTCGTGGATGGCCTGCAGGCCGAGCGCGAGCAGGGCATCACCATCGACGTGGCGTACCGCTACTTCAGTACCTCCAAGCGCAAGTTCATCATCGCCGACACCCCCGGCCATGAGCAGTACACCCGCAACATGGCTACCGGCGCCTCCACCTGCGACCTGGCCATCATCCTGATCGACGCCCGCTACGGCGTGCAGACCCAGACTCGCCGGCACAGCTTCATCGCCTCGCTGCTGGGCATCAAGCACATCGTCGTCGCCATCAACAAGATGGACCTTAAGGGCTTTGACCAGGGCGTATTCGAGCAGATCAAGGCCGACTACCTGCAGTTCGCCGACAAGATCAACCTCAAGACCAATTCCCTGCACTTCGTGCCGATGTCGGCGCTGAAGGGCGACAACGTAGTCAACAAGTCCGAGCGCTCGCCGTGGTACACCGGCCAGTCGCTGATGGAAATCCTCGAGACCGTGGAAGTCGCGGGCGACCGCAACCTCGACGACATGCGCTTCCCGGTGCAGTACGTCAACCGTCCGAACCTGAACTTCCGTGGCTTCGCCGGCACCCTGGCGAGCGGCATCGTGCGCAAGGGCGACGAAGTCATTGCCCTGCCGTCGGGCAAGGGCAGCAAGGTCAAGTCCATCGTCACCTACGAAGGTGAGCTGGAGCAGGCAGGTCCGGGCCAGGCCATCACCCTGACCCTGGAAGACGAGATCGACGTCTCCCGCGGCGACATGCTGGTGCATGCCGACAACCGTCCGCAGGTTACCGACGGCTTCGACGCCATGCTGGTGTGGATGGCTGAAGAGCCGATGCTGCCGGGCAAGAAATACGACATCAAGCGCGCCACCAGTTACGTGCCCGGTTCCATTCCGAGCATCAGCCACAAGGTGGACGTGAATACTCTGGAAGAGACCGCCGCCAGCGAACTCAAGCTCAACGAGATCGCCCGCGTGAAGGTCAGCCTGGATGCTCCGATCGCGCTGGACGGCTACGAACAGAATCGCACCACCGGTGCCTTCATCGTGGTCGACCGCCTGACCAACGGCACCGTCGGTGCCGGCATGATCATCGCCGCGCCGCAGGCCGGGCAAGGGGCTTCCGTCCACCACAGCAGCGGCCACGTCGCTCGTGAGGAGCGCGCTGCACGCTTCGGCCAGCAGCCGGCTACCGTACTGTTCAGCGGCCTCTCCGGCGCCGGCAAGAGCACCCTGGCCTATGCGGTGGAGCGCAAGCTGTTCGACATGGGCCGTGCGGTCTATGTGCTGGACGGCCAGAACCTGCGCCACGACCTCAACAAGGGCCTGCCGCAGGACCGCGCCGGTCGCAACGAGAACTGGCAGCGTACCGCCCATGTGGCCAAGCAGTTCAACGAAGCCGGGCTGATCAGCCTGTGCGCCTTCGTCGCCCCGAGCGCCGAAGGCCGTGCGCAGACCAAGGCGCTGATCGGAGCCGAGCGCTTCATCACCGTCTACGTCCAGGCTTCCCCGCAGGTCTGCCGCGAACGCGACCCGCAAGGCCTGTATGCCGCCGGCCAGGACAACATCCCGGGCGAGTCCTTCCCCTACGATGTGCCGCTGGATGCCGATCTGGTGATCGACACCCAGAGCCAGTCGGTGGAAGAGGGCGTCAAGGCTGTTCTTGACCTGCTCCGCCAGCGTGGTGCGATCTGATCGCACAGCGCTGAATGGAAAAGCCCCGCACTTGCGGGGCTTTTTCTTTTGATCTTTGTAGGGGCGACCTTGCTCGCGAACCATGCCTGGTCGATTGAGTATCCAGCGGTTCGTGAGCAAGCTCGCTCCTACAGGTCGTGCATTTGCGCGGGCATGAAAAAGCCCCGCCGAGGCGGGGCTTTTTCATGTGGCCAAGGCTCAGTACTTGCTTTTCAGCCCGTATGTCTCGTCCAGGGTGCCCGGGCCGTCGCCGGTCTTGGGCGCATAATCGCGCGGTGCTTCGTTGTTCGCCGGCGGGGTCAGGCGCTCGCGGCGCTCGGGGTATTCGTCGGCGTGCAGGGCGGCCAGCAGGCGCTGTTTGGTCTGTTCGTCCAGGGCCAGGCGCTCGGCGCCCTCGGACAGGTGTTCCTGCACATCCTGATAGCTCTGGGTGAGCTTTTTCATCAGGCTGGCGGAGGTGCTGAAGTGGGTCACCACTTCGCGCTGGTAGCTATCGAAACGATCCTGCATGTCGTCCACCTGACGCTGCAGCTTGTTGGGCGCGGCGTTGGGCAGCAGGCGGGCGATCAGAAAGCCGATGCCGACCCCGACGATCAGGGCGAGTAGCGGCAGCAACCAGGTGGTGAGGGACTGTTCCACGCGAATCCTTCCTCTATAGACGGCTTTGCTTTACGTTAGCGGCTTGCACCTGTGCTTGTATACCGTGGCGAATGCTTCGCCGCCTGCGCAGGTATTGAGCTAGACGAGACGACCCGCCACGGGGTCACGGAGCTGTTGTTTGACCACCCGCGAAATCCCCCTGTTCCTCGATGGCCCCGAGGGCCAACTGGAAGCCCTGCACCTCGCCACGCCTGATGCCAAGGGTGTCGCGCTGATCTGTCATCCGCACCCGCTGTTCGCCGGCACCCTGCAGAACAAGGTGGTCGCCACCCTGCAACGCGCCGCACGGGATGCAGGATACGCCACCCTGCGTTTCAATTTTCGTGGCGTGGGTCAGAGCGCCGGCAGTTACGCCGAAGGCCGCGGTGAAATCGACGACGTGCTGGCCGCCGCGCACTGGCTGGCCGGGCAGCATCCGGGCCTGCCGCTGACGCTGATGGGCTTCTCCTTCGGTTCCTGCGTGGCCGGCAATGCTGCCGAGCGCCTGGAAGAGCAGGGCGCAGAACTCGCACAGCTGTTCATGCTGGCGCCGCCGGTGGAGCGCTTCGATGTCGACCTGCCCGAGCGCTGCCCGCTGACGGTGATCCAGCCCGAAGCCGACGAAGTAGTCACGCCCGAGCGTGTGTACGCCTGGAGTGCGGAGCTCACCAAGCCCCACGAACTGATCCGCATCCCCGAGTGCAGCCATTTCTTCCACGGCAAGCTGATCGAGCTCAAGGACCTGATACAGGACCGGCTCGCCTAGGCCGCCAAGCCGCGTTACCATCCGGCCCGCCATTTCATTTGTGTTGATTCCTGGATTCCCATGACGACCCGTATCCTGACCGGCATCACCACCACCGGTACTCCGCACCTGGGTAACTACGCCGGCGCTATCCGCCCGGCCATCGTTGCCAGCCGCGATCCGCAGGCAGATTCCTTCTACTTCCTGGCCGACTACCACGCGCTGATCAAGTGCGATGACCCGGCGCGCATCCAGCGTTCGCGTCTGGAAATCGCCGCCACCTGGTTGGCCTGCGGCCTGGATGCTGACAAGGCGACTTTCTATCGCCAGTCCGATATTCCCGAAATCCCCGAACTGACCTGGCTGCTCACCTGCGTCAGCGCCAAGGGCCTGCTCAACCGCGCCCACGCCTACAAGGCCTCGGTGGACAAGAACGTCGAGGCCGGCGAAGACCCGGACGCCGGCGTTACCATGGGCCTGTACAGCTACCCGGTGCTGATGGCCGCGGACATCCTGATGTTCAACGCGCACAAGGTGCCGGTCGGTCGCGACCAGATCCAGCACGTGGAAATGGCCCGCGACATCGGCCAGCGCTTCAACCACCTGTTCGGCAACGGCAAGGAACTGTTCACCCTGCCTGAAGTGGTGATCGAGGAAGACGTCGCGACCCTGCCGGGTCTGGACGGTCGCAAGATGTCCAAGAGCTACGACAACACCATCCCGCTGTTCGGCAGCGCCAAGCAGCTCAAGGACGCCGTGGCGCGCATCGTCACCGACTCCCGCGCGCCGGGTGAGCCGAAGGACCCGGACAACTCCCACCTGTTCACCCTGTACCAGGCGTTCTCCACCCACGAGCAACAGGCCGCGTTCCGCGCCGAGCTCCTCGGTGGCCTGGCCTGGGGTGAAGCCAAGCAGCGCCTGTTCGAACTGCTCGACAACGAGCTGGGCGAGGCCCGCGAGCGATACCACGCGTTGATTACCCGTCCGGCGGATCTGGAGGACATTCTCCTCGCCGGCGCCGCCAAGGCCCGCCGCATTGCTACTCCGTTCCTCGGCGAGCTGCGCGAGGCCGTGGGCCTGCGCTCGTTCCGCGAGCAGGTGCAGGTGGCAACCGAAGGCAAGAAGAAAGCTGCCAAGGCGGCGCGCTTTGTCAGCTTCCGCGAGGAAGACGGCTTCCGCTTCCGCCTGCTGGATGCCGCTGGCGAGCAACTGTTGCTCTCCATCACTTTCGCCGACGGCAAGGCCGCCGGCCAGGTGAGCAAGCGCCTGCAGTCCGAGGAACTGGACTTGCACGCCGAACTGAACGCCTTCAGCGTACGCCTGGATGGCGAAGCCGTGGCGTACAGCCCGGAGTTCTCCACCGACGCGGAGCGTGACGCCGCCATGCAGCGTCTGCGCGAGGCTCTCGCTCCGCAGGAGTGAGGCGCAGCAGGCCGGTCCGACTACCGGCCAATTGCCAAGAAACGGGGGCGCCGCTAAAGTGTGCGCCCCCGTTTTCGTTGCCTTGCTACCGATCATGACGCCTCTTCAGCGCTACCAGGAAGACCTCAAACGCCCCGATTTCTTCCACGACGCCGCGCAAGCGAACGCCGTGAAGCACCTGCAACGCCTCTACGACGACCTGGTCGCCGCCGATAAGGGCAAGTCCGGGCTGTTCGGCAAACTGCTGGGCAAGAAGTCCCAGGAGCCGGTGAAGGGCCTGTATTTCTGGGGCGGCGTCGGCCGCGGCAAGACCTACCTGGTGGATACCTTCTTTGAAGCGCTGCCCTTCAAGCAGAAGATGCGCACGCACTTCCACCGCTTCATGAAGCGCGTCCATGAGGAAATGAAAACCCTCAAGGGCGAGAAGAACCCGCTGACCATCATCGGCAAGCGATTCGCCGACGAGGCCCGGGTGATCTGCTTCGACGAATTCTTCGTCTCCGATATCACCGACGCGATGATCCTCGCTACCCTGCTGGAAGAGCTGTTCAAGAACGGCGTCAGCCTGGTGGCGACTTCCAACATCGTGCCGGACGGCCTCTACAAGGACGGCCTGCAGCGCGCCCGCTTCCTGCCGGCCATCGCGTTGGTCAAGAAGTACACCGAAGTGGTCAACGTCGACAGCGGCGTGGACTACCGCCTGCGCGCCCTGGAACAGGCCGAGCTGTATCACTGGCCGCTGTCCGAGCAGGCCGACCAGGCCATGACCCGCGACTTCAAGGCGCTGACCCCGGAGTGCGCTGCAGCGACCCGCGATGACGCGCTGATGATCGAGAACCGCGAAATCCGCGCGCGCATCACCTGCGATGACGTGGCCTGGTTCGAGTTCCGCGAGCTGTGCGATGGCCCGCGCAGCCAGAACGACTACATCGAGCTGGCGAAGATCTTCCACGCGATCCTGATTTCCAACGTCGAGCAGATGGGCGTGGCCAAGGACGACATGGCGCGCCGCTTCATCAACCTGGTGGACGAGTTCTACGACCGCAACGTCAAGCTGATCCTCTCCGCCGAGGTGGAGCTCAAGGACCTGTATACCGGTGGCCGCCTGGAGTTCGAGTTCCAGCGCACCCTGAGCCGCCTGCTGGAAATGCAGTCCCACGAATACCTGAGCCGCCCGCACCGTCCGTGACGGCTCGGTGAATGAAAAAGGCTGCCTTCGCGCAGCCTTTTTTGTTGTGGCTTTTCGTAGGAGCGGGCTTGCTCGCGAATCTCTTGCCGGCGGCTCAAGAGCTGGGCGGTTCGCGAGCAAGCTCGCTCCTGCAAATCAAGAATCAGCGCTGCGCCATCTCCTGCTGCGCCTTCTTCAGCAGTTGCTGAGCATGGGCAACTTCCAGTGCCTCCATGGCATTGATCGGCTTGATTGCCACCGCTTTCTGCAGCTGTTCCAGCGCTTTCTGCTCTTCATCTTCGCCATACACATAACCCAGCGCGTTGGCGTACTCGTAGTGACCGATAGGCAGGTCGTCGGCGGCGCGGAAGGAGCGGGCGAAGTACTGCTCCATTTTGTCCGCGCTGACGCCGTAGGTCATCTTGCCCACCAGCTTGCCGACCTTGCGGATCACGCCGGCTTCATAGCCGCCGTAGAGTGCCAGTGCGAACGGCTGGTTCGGCTGCTTGGCCAGCAGGGCGTCCAGTTCCTTGGGAATCTCGCTGGTGTAGCCGCGCTTGAGCACCACCGGCACCGGCAGGTCCTCCGCCAGGCGGGCCTTGGCGTAGGCGCGGCCGAACTGGGCGATGGGGTCGGCGTTGAGCAGCGGGCCGGCTTCGTCGGTGTAGCTGATCACTTCTTCCAGCAGGCGTTGCTTATCGTCCTGGTTCGGTGCGAGGAACATGGCGTAGAGCACCTGGGCGAACATCCCCGGAACCTGGCCGCCGACGCCCAATGCCAGGCCGTCCTTCTTGGCCTGGGCGAAGTCGCCGCGGAACACCTTGCGCCACACGTCCTGCAGCTTCTCGGCGTAGACCTGTGCTTCTTCCGGCTTGCCGCTGAAACCGGTGCCGGCGGCGACAGTCTTCTCCAGGGCTTCGGGATGCCGGGTGGCCATGGTCACTACCCAGTCCGCGTCAGGGAACGGGTAGTTGGCGCCGAAGCCTCGGGTCAGTCGCGGCCAGGCCTCGCGCAGCTTGTCGCCGCTGTAGTCGAAGGCCTTCTGGTCGTAGGGGAAGGGTTTCCAGGTGTCGTCCGCCACAGCGTTGAGGCTGAAGACGGTCAGGAGGGCAAGCAGAAAGCGGCGCATGGCAATATCCCGTGAAGTTCTTGTTGTCGGAAGCTGCCCCGATCATAGGGCCGCCCCCGAGTCCGTGAACCCATCCTAGGGATGGCCTGTTTCAGCCTTCCTTCTGCTCGTACTGGCGCCGGTAATGATTCGGCGACAGCCCGGTGTGTTGGCGGAAAAGCCGAGCGAAAAAGCTGGCGTCGTCGTAGCCGACTTCGTAACTGATGGTCTTGATGCTCTTGCGGGTCGTGGACAGCAGGTTGCGCGCGGTCTCGATACGCAGACGCTGCAGGTAGTGCAGTGGCTTGTCGCCGGTAGCCGCCTGGAAGCGCCGCATGAAGTTGCGGATGCTCATGCCGTGCTCGCGGGCCACATCCTCGAAGCGGAACTTGTCGGAGAAGTGCTCCTCCAGCCAGTGCTGGATCTGCAGGATCGCCGGGTCGTGGTGCAGTTTCTGTCCGCCGAAGCCCAGGCGCCCTGGCGTGTAGTTGCGCTGCACCTCGTAGAGGATGTCGCGGGCCACGCCCTGGGCGACGGTGGCGCCGCAGAAGCGTTCGATCAGGTAGATGTACAGGTCGCGCACCGAGGTCAGGCCACCAGCGCTGTAGATGTTGTCAGCGTCGGCGATGTGCTTGTCCTGGTTGAGCAGTACCTTGGGGTAGCGCTCGGCGAACTCGCGGAAGAAGCGCCAGTAGGTGGTGGCTTCCTTGCCGTCCAGCAGGCCCGCCTCGGCGAGCCAGAACACACCCGAGACCTCACCGCAGAGCACGCAGCCGGCGGCGTGACGCTCGCGCAGCCAGGCCGTTACCTGTGGGTAGAGGGTCAGCAGTTCGTCGAAGTCGCCCCAGAAGGCGGGGAGGATGATCAGCTCCGGCTCATCCAGGGCGCCGTGCACCGGTAGCAGGTCGCCGCTGAAGCTCATCACCGGCTGGCCGTCGGGGCTGACGATGCGGGTCTCGAAGCTGGGCTGCAGGCCGAGGCCCTGTTGGCGGCCGTGGCGCAGGGCGGCCATGTGGAAGAAGTCCTTGGCCTGCATCAGGGTGGAGCCGAAGACGCCATGGGTGGCGAGGATGCTGACGCGGCGCAGCACCTGGGAAACTGAATTGGGCATCGATTCTTGTACTTCTTATGGATGTCTTTGCATGACGCTAAAGCGGTCATGATGCGGCTGGATCGTCTTATTTTTTGGCGAAAGTGTCCAGTGCAGAGCGGTTCGGGCTGGCCTACAGTCGGCCTTCCAATAATTCCTACAACCGATTCGCAGGTGCACCGCATGATTCCCAGAACCCTGTTCAGTTCCGATCACGAGCTGTTCCGCGACAGCGTCCGCAAGTTCCTCGAACAGGAGGCGGTGCCCTTTCACGCCCAGTGGGAAAAAGACGGCCATATCGACCGTCAACTGTGGAACAAGGCCGGGGAGGCCGGAATGCTCTGCTCGCACCTGCCCGAGGCGTATGGCGGCATGGCGGCGGACTTCCTCTACAGCGCGGTGGTGATCGAGGAGATCGGCCGTCTCGGGCTGACCGGCATTGGCTTCTCGTTGCACTCGGACATTGTCGCTCCGTACATCCTTCATTACGGCAGCGAGGAATTGAAGCAGCGCTACCTGCCCAAGCTGGTCTCCGGCGAGATGGTCTCTGCGATCGCCATGACCGAGCCGGGTGCCGGCTCCGACCTGCAGGGCGTGAAGACCACCGCTGTGCTGGACGGTGACGAGTACGTGATCAATGGATCAAAGACCTTCATCACCAACGGCTGGCTGGCCGACCTAGTGATCGTGGTCGCCAAGACCGATCCGAAGGCCGGCGCCAAGGGCACCAGCCTGTTTCTGGTGGAGGCCGGCACGCCGGGCTTCAGCAAGGGCAAGCGCCTCGAAAAGGTGGGCATGAAGGCTCAGGACACCTCCGAGCTGTTCTTCCAGGACGTGCGTATCCCCAAGGAAAACCTGCTGGGCAAGGACGGGCAGGGCTTCATCTATCTGATGCAGGAGCTCCCCCAGGAACGCCTGACGGTTGCCCTTGGCGCGCTGGCCTCGGCAGAGGCGGCACTGAAGTGGACGCTGGAATACACCCGTGAGCGCAAAGCCTTCGGCAAGTCCGTGGCGGATTTCCAGAACACCCGCTTCAAGCTAGCCGAGATCGCCACCGAGGTGCAGGTAGGGCGCGTCTTCGTCGATCGCTGCCTGGAGCAGCACCTGGAAGGCAAACTGGACGTGCCGACGGCGGCGATGGCCAAGTACTGGACCACCGACCTGCAGTGCAAGGTACTTGATGAGTGCGTGCAACTGCACGGCGGCTACGGCTACATGTGGGAGTACCCGATTGCCCGCGCCTGGGCCGATGCGCGCGTGCAGCGCATCTATGCAGGCACCAACGAGATCATGAAGGAAATCATCGCCCGCGCCTTGTGATGGGACATTTCTTGTAGGAGCGAGCTTGCTCGCGAACGGTCTGGCGCCGGATTTCCCGGCGAAATCTGTTCGCGAGCAAGCCCGCTCCTACAAGAGCAAAGCGCTACGGTGCCGGGTTCGGCTGATCCTTGTGGATCGCCTCGATGCCAGCCAACAGCTCGTCGGAGAGCTTGAGGTCGAAGCTGCCGAGGTTGACCTCCAGTTGCTCCAGGTTGGTGGCGCCAATGATGTTGCTGGTCACGAACGGCCGGCTGGTGACAAAGGCCAGGGCCATCTGTGCCGGCTCCAGGCCATGCTCGCGGGCCAGGGTTACGTAGCGGTCGCAGGCGCTGGCGGTCTGCGGGTTGGTATAGCGGGTAAAGCGGCTGAACAGGGTGATCCGCGCATTGGCTGGGCGCGCGCCGCCGAAGTACTTGCCCGAGAGCATGCCGAAGGCCAGGGGCGAATAGGCCAGCAGGCCGATCTGCTCGCGGATGGCAATTTCCGCCAAGCCGACCTCGAAGCTGCGGTTGAGCAGGTTATAGGGGTTCTGGATCGACACCGCGCGCGGCCAGCCGCGCTCCTGGGCGATCTGCAGGAAGCGCATGGTGCCCCAGGGCGTTTCGTTGGACAGGCCTATATGGCGGATCTTGCCGGCGCGAACCTGCTCGTCGAGTGCTTCCAGAGTGTCTTCCAGCGCGGTGAAGCTCTCTTCCTTGTGCTGGTAGCCCAGTTGGCCGAAGAAATTGGTGCTGCGTTCGGGCCAGTGCAACTGGTAAAGGTCGATCCAGTCGGTCTGCAGGCGCTTGAGGCTGCCATCCAGCGCCGCAACGATGTTCTTGCGATCGAGTTTCGGCTGGCCGTCACGGATGTGGCTGATGGAGTTGCCGGGGCCGGCAATCTTGCTGGCCAGTACCCAATCGGTGCGATCGCCGCGCTGGGCAAACCAGTTGCCGATGATCTGCTCGGTACGGGTGTAGGTTTCCGCACGTGGCGGGACGGGGTACATCTCGGCGGTATCGATGAAATTCAGACCGGCGGCCTTGGCCCGCTCGATCTGGGCGAAAGCTTCGTCCTGCGTGTTCTGCTCGCCCCAGGTCATGGTCCCCAGGCAGAGGGCGCTGACTTTCAATTCGGTGCGGCCGAGCGGGCGGTACTCCATGCGGGTCTCCTCGTGAAAACAAGTGCGTCATATAGTTGAAAATTCTGCCGGAATCTGCATAATTCCGCAGCCTTTCATCGGTGGGGGATGCCAAAGCCTGCCGATTGATACATCTAGTCGTTACGGACGCACACCGACCCGAGCCCCAATTCGTGTCTGTCTTCGGCTGTCCTTGACTTGTCAAGGCAACCACTGTCCAGTAAGATTCGCCGTCTTATTTTCAGGCGGCCCCTGAGGCTATAACGAATGAAAACTTATACCGCGAAACCAGAAACTGTTAAGCGCGACTGGTTCGTCGTCGACGCTGCTGGCCTGACCCTGGGTCGTCTGGCTACCGAGATTGCTACCCGCCTGCGCGGCAAGCACAAGCCGGAATACACCCCGCACGTTGACACCGGCGACTACATCGTCGTGATCAACGCCGAGCAGGTTCGTGTCACTGGCGCCAAAGCTACCGACAAGATGTACTACCATCACTCGGGCTTCCCGGGCGGTATCAAGTCGATCAACTTCGAGAAGCTGATCGCCAAGGCTCCTGAGCGCGTCATCGAGACTGCCGTCAAAGGCATGCTGCCGAAGAACCCGCTGGGCCGCGACATGTACCGCAAGCTGAAAGTGTACAAGGGTGCCAACCACCCGCACACCGCTCAGCAGCCTCAAGAACTGAAGATTTAACGGGATAGCTCATTATGTCGGCGACTCAAAATTACGGCACTGGCCGTCGTAAGACCGCTACCGCTCGCGTCTTCCTGCGTCCGGGCACTGGTAAGATCTCCATCAACAACCGCTCCATCGAGCAGTTCTTCGGTCGTGAGACCGCTCGCATGGTTGTCCGTCAGCCGCTCGAGCTGACCGAGAACACCGAGAAGTTCGATATCTACGTGACCGTCGTTGGCGGTGGCGTAAGCGGTCAAGCTGGTGCGATCCGTCACGGTATCACCCGCGCTCTGATCGAATACGACGAGACCCTGCGCAGCTCGCTGCGTAAAGCCGGCTACGTCACTCGCGATGCCCGCGAAGTTGAACGTAAGAAAGTCGGTCTGCGTAAAGCGCGTAAGCGTCCGCAGTACTCCAAGCGTTAATACGACGCTTCGAAAAAAACGCCCAGATCCTTTGGACTGGGCGTTTTTTTATGTCTTCAATAAGTTCGTGCGGCAAGGTGTCGCATCCGCGCAAGCCGCGCCGTGCAAGGGTTTCAGGGGTTGCGTAACAGGCTATTACCTTGTCATCACAAGGGCTTTTCTTTACCATTTGGCGAATTTTTTGCGCGGCTCGAATTTTTACTTAAAAGCCTGATTTGAACAGGCTTGAAGCTGATGGGAGACGACTGAATGAGTAATGACGGCGTGAATGCAGGCCGGCGTCGCTTCCTTGTCGCGGCCACTTCGGTGGTTGGTGCGGCAGGAGCGGTCGGAGCTGCGGTCCCGTTCGTGGGGTCATGGTTCCCTAGTGCCAAGGCGAAGGCCGCTGGCGCGCCGGTGAAGTACAACGTGGCCAAGATCGAGCCAGGTCAGCAGGTGATCGCTGAGTGGCGCGGCAAGCCCGTGTTCCTGGTGCATCGCACCAAGGAAATGCTGGATGCGCTGCCGACCCTCGATGCGCAACTGGCCGACCCCGAGTCGAAGGCATCGGACCAGCCTGCCTACGTCGATCCCAAGGTGCGCTCGATCAAGCCTGAACTGGCCGTGATCGTCGGTATCTGCACCCACCTGGGCTGCTCGCCGACCTTCCGCCCGGAAGTCGCTCCCGCGGACCTGGGCCCGGACTGGAAGGGGGGGTATTTCTGCCCGTGCCACGGCTCCCATTACGATCTCGCCGGCCGCGTTTACAAGGGACAACCCGCGCCCCTGAACCTGCCGATTCCGCCCTATTCGCTTGATGGTGATGAATTGACCATCGGTGTGGACCAGGAGAAAGCCTGATGAACAAGTTCATGGCTTGGGTCGATGCCCGCTTCCCCGCGACCAAGATGTGGGAAGACCATCTGAGCAAGTACTACGCCCCGAAGAACTTCAACTTCTGGTACTTCTTCGGCTCCCTCGCACTGCTGGTCCTGGTTAACCAGATCCTCACCGGTATCTGGCTGACCATGAGCTTCACCCCGTCGGCCGAAGAAGCTTTCGCGTCCGTCGAGTACATCATGCGAGATGTAGATTACGGCTGGATTATCCGCTACATGCACTCCACCGGTGCATCGGCGTTCTTCGTGGTCGTCTACCTGCACATGTTCCGTGGCCTGCTGTACGGTTCGTACCAGAAGCCGCGCGAGCTGGTGTGGATCTTCGGCATGCTGATCTACCTCGCCCTGATGGCCGAGGCCTTCATGGGCTACCTGCTGCCCTGGGGCCAGATGTCCTACTGGGGTGCCCAGGTAATCATCTCGCTGTTCGGCGCCATTCCGGTGGTTGGCGAGGACCTCGCACAGTGGATTCGTGGTGACTTCCTGATCTCCGGCATCACCCTGAACCGCTTCTTCGCCCTGCACGTGATTGCCCTGCCGATCGTCCTGCTTGGTCTGGTCGTGCTGCACATCCTGGCGCTGCACGAAGTCGGCTCGAACAACCCCGACGGCGTGGACATCAAGAAGAAGAAGGACGAGAACGGCATCCCGCTGGATGGCATCCCGTTCCACCCCTACTACACCGTGAAAGACATCGTCGGTGTCGTAGTCTTCCTGTTCGTCTTCTGCACCGTGATCTTCTTCTTCCCGGAAATGGGCGGTTTCTTCCTCGAGAAGCCCAACTTCGAGATGGCGAACCAGTTCAAGACCCCCGAGCACATCGCTCCGGTGTGGTACTTCACCCCGTTCTACGCCATCCTGCGCGCCGTTCCGGACAAGCTGATGGGTGTCATCGCCATGGGCGCCGCCATCGCCGTGCTGTTCGTGCTGCCGTGGCTGGACCGTAGCCCGGTTCGCTCGATCCGCTACAAGGGCTGGCTGAGCAAGATCTGGCTGGTGATCTTCGCGGTTTCCTTCGTGATCCTCGGCTACTACGGCTCGCAAGCGCCGTCGCCGCTGGGCACCACGCTGTCGCGCCTGTGCACCATTCTGTATTTCGCCTTCTTCATCCTGATGCCGTTCTACACCCGGATGGAGAAAACCAAACCGGTTCCGGAAAGGGTGACTGGCTGATGAAAAAGCAATTCGCTGCATTTGTTCTGGCTCTGCTGCCCGTCTTCGGCTTCGCTGCCGAAGGCCATGGCCCGGCCCTCGACAAGGTCGATATCGACCTGACCGACAAGGCTGCCATGCAGGATGGCGCACGTACCTTCGCCAACTACTGCATGGGCTGCCACAGCGCCAAGTTCCAGCGTTATGAGCGTGTCGGCCGTGATCTGGGTATTCCGGAAGAGTTGATGCTTAGCCACCTGGTGTTCACCGGCGCGAAGATCGGTGACCACATGGATATCGGCATGAAGCCGGCTGACGCCAAGGTGTGGTTCGGTGCTGCTCCGCCGGACCTGACCCTGGTAGCCCGCGTACGTGGCGCCGACTGGCTGTACACCTACCTGCGTTCGTTCTACGAAGATCCCAAGCGTCCGTGGGGCGTGAACAACAAGGTCTTCCCGAACGTCGGCATGCCGAACGTGCTGGTGAGCCTGCAGGGCCGCCAGGTCATCGGTTGCAAGCAGGTTCAGGTCGTCGAGGATGGCAAGAAGCAGTACGATCCCCTGACCGGTACCCCGCTGACCCACGAGGCTTGCGACCAGCTGACCATCGTGCCGAAATCCGGCCAACTGAACGAAGCTCAGTTCGACGAGAAGGTGAAGAACCTGGTGACCTTCCTGGCTTATTCGGCTGACCCGAACAAGCTGGACTCTCACCGCATAGGCACCTACGTCCTGCTGTTCCTGGCCTTCTTCTTCGTGTTCGCCTACCTGCTCAAGCGCGAATACTGGAAGGACGTGCACTAAGCACCACCCGTCGTAGTAACAAGCGCGCGCCCTACGGGGCGCGCGTGCGTTTTTCTACCTCCCACAAGAAAGTCCTGCGAGGAGGCGCGCGGCATGGCCGCTATCAACAAGCTCACCTGCTTCTCCGACCCTGCCTGCCACTACAGCCATCGCGTGCGCCTGGTGCTGGCAGAGAAGAGCGTCGTTGCCGACATCATCGACGTCCCTGCCGGCAACATCCCGGCCAAACTCGCTGAAGTGAACCCCTATGGCAGCTTGCCGACCCTGGTGGACCGCGATCTCGCGCTCTACGAGTCGACGGTGGTCATGGAGTACCTCGATGAGCGTTATCCACACCCGCCGCTGCTTCCGGTCTACCCGGTGGCCCGCGCGAACAGCCGCCTGCTGATGCATCGCATCCAGCGCGACTGGTGCAGTCTGGTGGATAGAATCCTCGATACCCGTCGCAAGGACGCCGAACGCGCCTTGGCGCGCAAGGAATTGCGTGAGAGCCTGACGGGTGTATCGGCGCTGTTCGCCGACAAGCAATTCTTCCTCAGCGACGAGCTGAGCCTGGTGGATTGCTGCCTGCTGCCGATCCTCTGGCGGCTGCCGATCCTGGGCATCGAGCTGCCGCGGCCGGCGAAGCCCCTGCTGGATTACATGGAGCGACAGTTTGCACGGGAAACTTTCCGTGCCAGCCTGTCCTCTATCGAACGTGATATGCGCTAAGGAGCCCGATGATGAACTCCAGTCGTCCCTACCTCGTGCGAGCCCTCTATGAGTGGATCGTCGATAACGGCTGCACGCCGCATATCCTGGTGAATTCCGAGTATCCCGGCGTGCGGGTGCCGCCGGGTTATGCCAGTGACGGACAGATCGTGCTCAACGTTTCCCCGACCGCTGTGCGCCACCTGCAGATGGACAACGAAGCGGTCAGCTTCGAGGGTCGCTTCGGTGGTGTTGCCCAGGGCCTGTACATCCCGTCTCAGGCTGTAATGGCCATCTATGCGCGGGAGAACGGCCAAGGCATGGTGTTCGACCTGGAGCCGCCGGTGCCCACCGATGACGAGGATCTGCCGGATGACGGGCCTTCCGACGAGCCGCCACGCCCCAGTGGTCGCCCGAGTCTCAAGGTGGTGAAGTAATAAAAAAGGCGACCTGAGGGTCGCCTTTTTCATGCCTGCAATAAATGGCCCGCTCAGTCGATGTACTCGAACAGGCGGACGATCTTCTGCACGCCGTCCACGCCCTGGACCACCTGGGTAGCCAGATCGCCTTCCTTGCGGGTCACCAGGCCCAGCATGTAGACGATGCCGTTCTCGGTCAGCACCTTGATGCGGGTGGATGGCACGTTGGCGTCAGCGAGCATCTGGCTCTTGATCTTGGTGGTCAGCCAGGTGTCGTTGCTGCGGGCGGCCAGGGAGGAGGGCTGCAGGATCTGCAGCTCGTTGTGTACGGTCTTGACCTTCTGCACTTCCTTGGCGGCCTGCTCGGCCTTGTTCTTCAGGTCGGCGCGCGGGGTCTGGCCGGCGAGCAGTACCACGCCGTTATAGCTGATCACCACGACGTGGGAATTGCGGTCGAGGTCGGGATCGGCCTTGGCGACGTTCACCGCCACCTTGGTTTCGATCAGCGAGTCGTCGATCTTGCTGCCCAGGGTACGGGTCCCCTTGTCATCGTCGATCGGTTTGTCGCGGGTGGCGCTGACGAAGCTGCTGCAGCCACCCAGTGCCATGGTCACGGCCAGTGCGGCTGCGATCAGAGGGGTACGGGTCATTCTTCACTCCCGAACAGTTGACGGTCGATAAGGTCGCAGAGGCAATGGATGACCAGCAGGTGGACTTCCTGGATGCGTGCGGTGACCTTGGCCGGAACGCGGATCTCCACGTCTTCGGGCAGCAGCAACGATGCCATGTTGCCGCCGTCGCGGCCGGTCAGAGCTACGACAACCATTTCGCGATCATGTGCGGCCTGGATCGCCTGAATGACGTTCGCCGAGTTGCCGCTGGTGGAAATCGCCAGCAGCACGTCGCCCGGTTGGCCCAGGGCACGGATCTGCTTGGAGAAGACCTCGTTGTAGCTGTAGTCGTTGGCGATCGAGGTGATGGTCGAGCTGTCGGTGGTCAGGGCGACCGCTGGCAGGCTCGGGCGCTCGCGCTCGAAGCGGTTCAGCAGTTCGGAGGAGAAGTGCTGCGCGTCGCCGGCGGAGCCGCCGTTGCCGCAGGAGAGGATCTTGCCCTCGTTCAGCAGGGCATTGACCATCACCATGCTGGCCTGCTCGATATGCGGGATGAGCACCTCGGTAGCCTGTTGCTTGGTCTCGATGCTGGCATGGAAGAGCTGGCGGATACGGGATTGCATGTCCATCAGGTGTGACCTTTCGTCGGGCGTCTGATCAGGTGTCAAAAGCGTTGGGAATCCAGTTCAAGTGCCCTGCGGAGCCTGGGGTACGAATGTCGATGGCGACGATGTCGAACCGGCAGGGGTGACTGCTCCAGCGGGCGTTCTGTTGCAGGAAGAGTTCAGCGGAAATGGCCAGGCGTTGACGCTTGCGCATGTCCACGCTCTCCAGCGCTCCTCCCCAGGCAGAATGCCGGCGGGAGCGAACTTCGACGAATACTACTGTATCGCCGTCCAGCATGACCAGATCGAGCTCACCTCGGCGGCACGTCCAGTTCTGCGCCAGGAGGCGCAATCCATGCTGCTCCAGGTGGGCCAGGGCGGCGGCTTCGGCCCGCTGCCCGGCCTTCTGGGTAGGACTGTTGCCGATCAAATACCGCTGTTCTCCAGCGGCTGCACCTGACCATTCTTGAATTCCGCCCAAGGCAGGCGGCGCTCCACGCGTTGGCCGGCGCTGACGCTCAGGGTGCCGGTCAGGCCATCCACCTGCATGCTCGGCACCGCCTTGAGCTCCGGCAGGCGCGGGGCCAGCTGGTAGGCGTCGGCGCCCATGGCGTACAGGCGGCCGAGGCTGCCGTTGGCGGCCGGCCACTGCGCGGCGACCTGCTGACGCAGGGCGTTGTTGGGGTTCAGCAGCCAGGGGGTTTCGCAGAAGCGAATGCCGTTCAGGTCCTGGTCCTGTGCTGGGTTGTTCACGCCAGTGTACAGGTTGGAGGTGGCGTAGACCGGCAGGTCGCCAGCGTACTGGAAGGCCAGGGTCGGCTTGATCTGGCGGGCCTGCTGCGGGGTGGCGGCGAGGAAGATGAAATCGATGTCCTGGCGGCGCGACGGCTGGGTGTCGACGCTACTGTCGAGCACGCCCTGCAGGCGCTTGGCGCGGCCTTCGCTCTGGCGCAGTTGCAGCAGGTCGGCGATCTGGCGAGCCAGCTCGACGGGCTGGTCGACGTGTTCAGCGGCGATCAGGGTGCCGCCGGCGGCCTGCCAGTTGCGGCTGAACGAGGCGAGTACGCGGTCGCCCCATTCGCCGCGCGGCACCAGGGCCACGGCGCGGCGCATGCCGTCGTTCCATGCGCGGTTGGCGACTTCGCGGGCCTCGTCTTCGGCAGACAGGCCGAACTGGAACAGCTGGGCAGGACCTTCCTGATTGCCGTCGGCGTAGTTCAGGGCCAGGGTGGTGATGGGCAGTTGCTGTTGGCTGCTCATCTGCTTGACCAGGTTCTTCTCCAGCGGGCCAACGACCAGTTGCACGCCATCGGCCTGGGCCTGGCGGTAGAACTCATCCAGCGAGCGTACCTGGGTACTGTCGTAGAGCTTGATGTCCGGCTGCTGGCCGCCGTTGTGCTGGGCCTGGTAGTGGGCGGCGAGGAAACCGTCCTGCAGGGCGCGGGCGACGGAGGCCAGCTGGCCTTGCTGCGGCAGCAGCAGGCCGATCTTGTTCAGCGGCTGGGCAGCCAGGGATTTCAGCTTGGTCAGCGCGTCGGGCAATTGCTTGGCGGCCGGGTGGTCGGGGTTCTGCGCAACCCAGTTGTCGATGTTCGACTGCTGTTCTTTCAGGGTCGACGAGGATTTGGTGATGCGTGCCAGTTCCAGCCAGCCGTTCAGATCGCCTTCGTTGCTGCTGGCCTGCATCTGCTCGAGCGACAGGTTGGAAACCAGTTTCCAGATTTCCTCGTGGTTGGCCTTGCTCGCCTCTGCATTAAGCAGCGGGTCGATGAAGACGCGTTCGCGGGCGGCGCTCAGGGTCTGTCCGTCGGCGGCCAGGGCGAGGGACTTGACCATGCCGGCGCGCGCCTGCAGATCCACGGGCATCTCGCCCAGGCGCTGGAAGCTCGGGTGGTCGAAGGCCTTCAGGGCGGCCTTGGTCTTGTTGCGGGCCAGTTCGAGCTGGGCGCGCAGGGTGCTGGCGAAGACCTGTTGGGCGGGCTTCAGGCTCTCCAGCGGAATCTGGTCGAGGATCTGCGTGGAGCGGCCGAGGTCTTTCTGCTTGTAGGCCAGGTCGGCGGCGGAAAGGCGCAGGACTGCGGCTTCATCCGGCTTGGCGGTGGAGGCCTGCTGCAGCAGCTGTTCGATGCTGGCGTCCGGGGTGCGCGGCAGTTCGCCGAGATTGGACGACGGGGAGGATGCACAGGCGGCGAGCATGCCGGCCAGGAACAGAGCGGATAGCGGACGCAGGCGAGCGATCATATCGGGCTTCTCGTGACGCATTCAAAGAGCTGCCGATTGTACCGAAGCGGCAAGGGGGACGCGATGGCGGCTGCCGGAATCGGGATACAATGCGGCTTTTTCAGATACTTCCGGCGAGGTTGGCGCGTGACACTTGGCACTCTTTATGTGGTGGCTACCCCCATCGGAAACCTGGACGACATCAGCGCCAGAGCGCTCAAGGTGCTGGCCGACGTCTCGCTCATCGCCGCCGAAGACACCCGGCACTCGGTGCGTTTGCTGCAGCATTTCGGCATCCAGACGCCGTTGGCGGCGTGCCACGAGCACAACGAACGCGAGCAGGGCAGTCGTTTTCTGACCAGGCTGCAGGCCGGCGAAGACGTTGCGCTCATTTCCGACGCGGGCACCCCGCTGATCTCCGATCCTGGCTATCACCTGGTGCGCCAGGCGCGCGCAGCGGGCATCCCTGTGGTGCCGGTGCCGGGAGCCTGCGCGCTGATTGCCGCACTTTCCGCGGCGGGGCTGCCGTCGGATCGTTTCGTCTTCGAAGGCTTCCTGCCGGCCAAGGTCGCCGGGCGCCGTGGGCGCCTGGAGGCGCTGGTGGATGAGCCGCGCACCCTGATCTTCTACGAGGCGCCGCACCGCGTGCTCGAGTGCATCGAGGATATGGCGGCGATCTTCGGCGACGAACGGCCTGCGCTGCTGGCCCGCGAGCTGACCAAGACCTTCGAGACCCTCAAGGGGCTGCCGCTGGGCGAATTGCGCGAGTTCGTGGCGTCCGACAGCAATCAGCAGCGGGGCGAGTGTGTGCTGCTGGTGGCCGGCAAGCCTGCGCCTGAGGGCGGTGAGGCGGTCGATGCGCAGACCCTGCGGGTGCTCGATCTGCTGCTGGCGGAGATGCCGGTGAAGCGTGCGGCGGCTCTTGCCGCGGAAATAACCGGGGCGCGCAAGAACCAGCTCTATCAGATCGCGCTGGAGCGCCAGGGCAAGGCTTGAGCTTGTCCTGAGCGTCGTCAACCGCTAACCTTGCCGACTGAGAGTCGATTGGACAGTCGCTGTTCCGTGGTGTTCCATCACGGGGTGGAGGAAAGTCCGGGCTCCACAGGGCAGAGTGCCAGGTAACGCCTGGGAGGCGCGAGTCTACGGAAAGTGCCACAGAAAATAACCGCCTAAGCGCGCAAGCGCCGGTAAGGGTGAAAAGGTGCGGTAAGAGCGCACCGCACGGCTGGCAACAGTTCGTGGCTAGGTAAACCCCACTCGGAGCAAGATCAAATAGGAACCCATTGGCGCGGCCCGCGTTGGGTTCGGGTAGATCGCTTGAGGCATGCAGTGATGTATGTCCCAGAGGAATGGCTGTCCTCGACAGAACCCGGCTTACAGATCGACTCTCACCACTTTTCCTCCACTTCTTCCCACATGACCATTTGTCGCTGACCGGAAGAAGTGCAGAACTTAAGAAATCACTTTAAGTATGAAAGCCCAGTGTTTTGAAAACACTGGGCTTTTCTCTTTTCTGGCGCGTCAAATTCCCTCCCCGAACCTCGCAAAAGCACGCTAAATCTCGGTCCTGTAAGGATTTTTCCCCTCCGGCTTACCTTGACGGTGGGGAGCGCGGATTTCTATAGTGTGCGGAAGTGGTATGAAGTGGGTAAAAGTGGGATCAACAGGCATGGATAGCCAACCACAGGGGAAGCGCTGACGTGTTTCGCGGAGCTAACGCCATCAGTCTCGACGCCAAAGGGCGCCTCGCGATGCCGAGTCGGTATCGTGACGAGCTCGTTTCGCGTTGCAATGGCCAGCTCATCGTCACCATCGATGCCGTCGACACCTGCCTCACCGTCTACCCCCTCCCTGAATGGGAACTCATCGAAGCCAAACTGCGCGAGCTGCCTTCGCTGCGTGAAGAAACGCGGCGCCTGCAGCGTTTGCTGATTGGTAATGCCGTTGACCTGGAGCTCGATAGCGCCGGGCGTTTTCTCGTTCCGCCGCGCCTGCGCGAGTACGCCGGCCTGGACAAGAAGGCGATGCTGGTCGGCCAGCTGAACAAGTTCCAGCTGTGGGACGAAGACAAGTGGAATGCGGTTGCCGAGGCCGACCTCGCAGCCATCAAAGAGCCCGGCGGCCTGCCGGATGAATTGCGCGACCTTATTCTGTGAGCCTGCCTGTGACCAGTACCTTCCAACACATCACCGTTCTACTCGAGGAGGCCGTCGAAGCGCTGGCCCCCCTGGAGGACGGCCGCTATGTGGACGGAACCTTCGGAAGGGGAGGGCATAGCCGGGCCTTGCTCGGGAAGCTCGGCCCGGGCGGTCAACTGCTCGGGTTCGACAAGGACCCGCAAGCCATCGCGACGGGAAAAACACTGGCGGCCGAAGACGGCCGCTTCGTCATTGTGCAAAGGTCCTTCGCCGAGATGGGCGAAGAGTTCTCCGCGCGCGGCCTGCAGGGCAGCGTGAACGGTGTACTGCTGGACCTGGGCGTGTCTTCGCCGCAGCTGGATGACCCGGAGCGCGGCTTCAGCTTCCTCAATGACGGCCCGCTGGATATGCGGATGAACCCGGGCCAGGGCGTCAGCGCTGCGCAGTGGATCGCCAGCGCCGCGGAAGACGAGATCGCCCGGGTGTTCAAGGATTACGGCGAAGAGCGTTTCGCCAAGCGCATGGCTCGCGCCATCGTCCAGCGTCGTGCGGAGAAGCCTTTCGAGCGTACCGCCGACCTGGCGGCCGTCATCACCGAGGCCAACCCGGCCTGGGAAAAGGGCAAGAACCCTGCCACGCGCGCCTTCCAGGGCCTGCGCATCTTCATCAACAACGAGCTGGGCGATCTGGAGCGTGGCCTCGAGGCCGCGCTGGAAGGCCTGGCCGTGGGCGGTCGTCTCGTGGTGATCAGCTTCCACTCGCTGGAAGATCGCATCGTCAAGCAGTTCATGCGCAAGCAGGTGAAAGGCGAAGCGGACAACCTGCCGCGCAACCTGCCGATCCAGGTCAAGCCGTTCGATCCGCGCCTCAAGCTGATCGGCAAGCCTGTCTACGCCTCCGAGGCGGAGCTCAAGGCCAACCCGCGCTCGCGCAGCGCGGTCATGCGCATTGCGGAGAAGCTCAGATGAGCCGCCTCTTCTCCAAGCGCCTGCCCACCGGCAGCTTCTTCATGCTGCTGCTGTTCATCGGCGTGCTGCTGTCGGCCATCTCCGTTTCCTACAGCGCTTACTGGAATCGCCAGTTGCTCAACTCGCTGTACACCGAGCTCAACGTGCGCGACAAGGCGCAGGCCGAGTACGGCCGCCTGATCCTCGAGCAGAGCACCTGGACGGCCCATAGCCGTATCGAAGGCCTGGCGACCGACCAGCTGAAGATGCGCGTGCCCGATCCGACCGAAATCATCATGGTGGCACCATGAGAGACCTGGCCGGCGCTCGCTACCCCTGGCGCTTCCGCGTCGTCATCGCCCTGCTGCTGGCGATGGTGGCGGCGATCGCCTGGCGGATCGTCGACCTGCACGTGATCGACCATGACTTCCTCAAGGGGCAGGGCGATGCGCGCAGCGTGCGTCACATCACCATCCCCGCGCACCGCGGCCTGATCACCGATCGCAATGGCGAGCCGCTGGCCGTCAGTACGCCGGTCGCCACCCTCTGGGCCAACCCCAAGGAACTGGTGCTCGAGCGCGAGAAGTGGGACTTCCTCGCCGACGCGCTTGGCCAGCCCAAGGCCGCGCTGTCCGAGCGATTGGAGGCGAACGCCGACAAGGAATTCATCTATCTGGTCCGCGGCCTGACCCCGGAGCAGGGCGAGGCGGTGATGGCCCAGGTGAAGGCCCATCGCATCCCTGGCGTCTATTCGGTCGAGGAGTTCCGCCGCTTCTATCCGTCAGGCGAGGTTGCTGCACAGGTCGTGGGCTTCACCGATGTCGACGACCGTGGCCGTGAAGGCGTCGAGCTCGCCTTCGACAGCTGGCTGGCCGGCGTGCCGGGCAAGCGCCAGGTGCTCAAGGATCGCCGTGGCCACCTGATCCGCGACGTGCAGGTCACCCGCAATGCCAAGGCCGGCAAGACCCTGGCGCTGTCCATCGACCTGCGTCTGCAGTACCTGGCCAACCGCGAACTTCGCAACGCGCTGGTGGAGAACGGAGCCAAGGCCGGCAGCCTGGTGATCCTCGACGTGAAGACCGGTGAAGTGCTGGCCATGGCGAACCAGCCGACCTACAACCCGAACAACCGCCGTAACCTGCAGCCGGCGATGATGCGTAACCGCGCGATGATCGACGTGTTCGAGCCCGGTTCGACCATGAAGCCGTTCTCCATGAGCGCGGCGCTGGAGACCGGCCGCTGGAAGCCCACCGACAAGGTCGAGGTCTACCCCGGCACCCTGCAGATCGGTCGCTACACCATTCGCGACGTTTCCCGTACCGAAGGCCCTGTGCTTGACCTGACCGGCATCCTGATCCGCTCCAGTAACGTTGGCATGAGCAAGGTCGCCTTCGACATCGGCGGCGAAGCCATTTACAGCGTGATGCAGAAGGTCGGCCTGGGGCAGGACACCGGCCTGGGCTTCCCGGGCGAGCGTGTCGGCAACCTGCCGAACTACCGTGAGTGGCGCAAGGCCGAGACCGCGACCCTGTCCTACGGCTATGGCCTGTCGGTAACCGCCATCCAGTTGGCCCATGCCTATGCTGCGCTGGCCAACAATGGTCGCAGCGTGCCGCTGACCATGGTGCGTGCCGATCGCCCGGCCGATGCCGTCCAGGTCATCCCCGAGCCGGTCGCCAAAACCATGCAGGGCATGCTGCAGCAAGTCATCGAGGCGCCGAACGGCGTGTACCGCGCCCAGGTGCCGGGCTATCACGTGGCCGGCAAGTCCGGCACCGCGCGCAAGACCGCGACTGGTACCAAGGGCTATGCCGAGAACTCCTACCGTTCCCTGTTCGCCGGGTTCGCGCCGATGAACAACCCACGCTATGTCGCCGTGGTGGTCATCGATGAACCCAGCAAGGCCGGTTACTTCGGTGGTCTGGTTTCCGCGCCGGTGTTCAGCAAGGTGATGTCCGGCACGTTGCGCCTGATGAACGTGCCGCCAGACAACCTGCCGACGACCCCGCAGCAACAAGCCGATGCTGCGCCCGCTGCCAAAGGAGGGCGTGGCTGATGCCGATGAGCCTGAATCAACTGCTGCCGCAAGCTGAAAGCGGCGAGCTGATCCGTGAGCTGACCCTGGACAGCCGCACCGTCAAGCCGGGCGACCTGTTCCTGGCCGTGCCGGGTGGCCGCCAGGATGGCCGCGGGCACATTGCCGCCGCGCTCTCCCAGGGTGCTGCCGCGGTTGCCTACGAAGCGGAGGGCGCTGTCGACCTGCCGCCCAGCGATGTGCCGATGATCGCCATCAAGGGCCTGGCCAAACAGCTTTCCGCCATTGCCGGGCGCTTCTATGGCGAGCCGAGCCGTGCCGTTGAGTTGGTCGGAGTGACCGGCACCAATGGCAAGACCAGCGTCAGCCAACTGGTGGCCCAGGCGCTCGACCTGCTGGGTGAACGTTGCGGCATCGTCGGAACCCTCGGTACCGGTTTCTATGGCGCGCTGGAAAGCGGCCGCCACACCACGCCCGACCCGCTTGCCGTACAGGCGACTCTGGCGCGCCTGAAACAGGCCGGCGCCAAGGCCGTGGCCATGGAAGTATCGTCCCATGGTCTGGAACAGGGCCGCGTCGCCGCTCTGGGGTTCGATGTGGCTGTATTCACCAACCTGTCCCGCGACCACCTGGACTACCACGGCTCGATGGAAGCCTACGGCGCCGCCAAGGCCAAGCTGTTCGCCTGGCAGGGGCTGCGTTGCCGGGTGATCAACCTGGACGACGACTTCGGCCGCCAGCTGGCTGCCGAGTCCCACGAATCGCGCCTGATGGGTTACAGCCTGAGCGACTCGTCAGCCTACATCTATTGCCGCGAAGCGAAGTTCAGCGATGCCGGCGTGCAGGCGCAGATCGTCACCCCGCAGGGCGAAGGCCTGCTGCGCAGTTCGCTGCTGGGCAAGTTCAACCTGAGCAACCTGTTGGCCGTCGTCGGTGCGCTGCTGGGCCTGGACTACCCGCTGGGTGATGTCCTCAAGGTACTGCCGCAACTGGAAGGCCCCATCGGCCGCATGCAGCGCCTGGGCGGCGGCGACAAGCCGCTGGTGGTTGTCGACTACGCGCACACCCCGGATGCCCTGGAAAAGGTCCTGCTGGCCCTGCGCCCGCATGTGCACGGCCAACTGCTGTGCCTGTTCGGTTGCGGTGGCGATCGTGACCGCGGCAAGCGTCCGATCATGGCGCAGATTGCCGAGCAGCACGCCGACCGCGTGCTGGTCACCGACGACAACCCGCGTACCGAGCAGAGCGCGGCGATCATCGCGGATATCCGCGCCGGTTTCGCCAAGCCCGACGCCGTCGAGTTCGTCCCGGGCCGTGGCGAGGCTATCGCCCGCCTGATTGCCTCCGCCGGTGTCGATGATGTCGTGCTGCTGGCTGGCAAGGGGCACGAGGATTACCAGGAGATCGACGGCCTACGCCATCCGTTCTCCGATCTTGATCAAGCCGCCAAGGCGCTGGCTGCCTGGGAGGTGAAGCGTGCTTAAGCCCCTGTCGCTCAACGAAGTCGCTGGCGCGCTGCAAGGCCGTGTGGTCGGTGCCGATGTCACTTTCGCCGCCGTGAGCACCGACAGCCGCGCCATCGAGCCGGGCCAGCTGTTCATCGCCCTGACCGGTCCGCGCTTTGACGGCCACGACTATCTGGCCGATGTCGCCGCCAAGGGCGCTGTTGCTGCGTTGGTCGAGCGTGAAGTCGCCGGTGCGCCGCTGTCGCAGCTGGTCGTGAAAGACACTCGCATCGCGCTGGGCCAGCTCGGCGCGCTGAACCGTGCTGCCTTCACCGGCCGTGTCGCTGCCGTGACCGGCTCCAGCGGCAAGACCACCGTGAAGGAAATGCTCGCCAGCGTCCTGCGGACCCAGGGCGACGTCCTGGCGACCCGCGGCAACCTGAACAATGATCTCGGCGCGCCGCTGACCCTGTTGCAGCTCGCCCCCGAGCACCAGAGCGCAGTCATCGAACTGGGCGCCAACCGTGTCGGCGAAATCGCCTACACCGTTGCGCTGACCCGTCCGCAGGTTGCCATCATCACCAACGCCGGCACCGCCCATGTGGGCGAGTTCGGCGGGCAGGACAAGATCGTCCTGGCTAAGGGCGAGATCCTCGAAGGCCTGGCGGCCGATGGGGTCGCCATTCTCAATCGCGACGACAAGGCCTTCGATACCTGGCAGGCCCGTGCTGACGGCCGTCGCGTCTCCAGTTTCGGCCTGCACGATGCCCGCGCCGACTTCCACGCCAGCGACGTCAAGCGTGACGCCCGTGGTTGCCCGGGATTCACCCTGCAGGGCCCAGCCGGCGAGGCTGCCGTTCAACTGAACCTGCTGGGTGAGCACAACGTTACCAATGCGCTGGCCGCCGCTGCGGCCGCCCACGCCCTCGGCGTGCCGCTGGTCGGGATCGTTTCCGGGCTGCACAACCTGCAGCCGGTCAAGGGGCGCGCCGTAGCCCAGCTGGCGACGAACGGCATGCGCGTGATCGACGACAGCTACAACGCCAACCCGGCTTCAATCTGCGCGGCGATTGATATACTCGCCGGCTTTTCCGGCCGGACCGTCCTGGTCCTCGGGGACATGGGCGAGCTGGGTGCCTGGGCGGAATCCTCCCACCGCGAAGTGGGAATCTATGCCATTGGCAAAGTCACCGCCCTGTATGCGGTCGGACCGCTGATGAGCCACGCCGTACAGGCGTTCGGTTCCGCGGGCCGGCACTTCGCCGATCAGGCCAGCCTGATCCAGGCCCTGGCCGAAGAAGCTTCGACAACCACCATTCTGATCAAGGGTTCCCGCAGCGCGGCGATGGACAAGGTCGTCGCGGCGCTCTGTGGTTCCTCCGAGGAGAGTCACTAAATGCTGCTGCTGCTCGCCGAGTACCTGCAACAGTTCTACAAGGGCTTCGGCGTCTTCCAGTACCTGACCCTGCGCGGCATCCTGAGCGTGTTGACCGCGCTCGTCCTGTCGCTCTGGCTGGGCCCGTGGATGATTCGCACCCTGCAGATCCGCCAGATCGGCCAGGCCGTGCGCAACGACGGCCCGCAATCGCACCTGTCCAAGAAAGGCACGCCGACCATGGGTGGCGCGCTGATCCTCACGGCCATCGCCATCAGCACCCTGCTGTGGTCCGACTGGTCGAACCGCTATGTGTGGGTCGTGCTGGTGGTAACCCTGCTGTTCGGCGCCATTGGTTGGGTAGATGACTACCGCAAGGTGATCGAGAAGAACTCCCGCGGCCTGCCGAGCCGCTGGAAGTATTTCTGGCAGTCGGTATTCGGTCTGTGCGCGGCGGTCTTCCTCTTCATGACCGCCGAGACGCCGGTCGAGACCACGCTGATCGTGCCGATGCTGAAGAACGTCGAGATCCCGCTGGGCATCGGCTTCGTGGTGCTGACCTACCTCGTGATCGTCGGCTCCAGCAACGCGGTGAACCTCACTGACGGCCTCGACGGCCTGGCCATCATGCCCACTGTGATGGTTGGCGGCGCGCTGGGGATCTTCTGCTACCTGTCGGGCAACATCAAATTCGCCGAATACCTGTTCATCCCGAGCGTGCCGGGCGCGGGTGAGCTGATCATCTTCTGCGGCGCCATCGTCGGTGCGGGGCTGGGCTTCCTCTGGTTCAACACCTATCCGGCCCAGGTCTTCATGGGTGACGTCGGCGCGCTGGCGCTCGGCGCCGCGCTGGGCACCATCGCGGTGATCGTCCGCCAGGAAATCGTCCTGTTCATCATGGGCGGCGTGTTCGTCATGGAAACCTTGTCGGTGGTGATCCAGGTCGCCTCCTTCAAGCTGACCGGCAAGCGCGTGTTCCGCATGGCGCCGATCCACCACCACTTCGAACTCAAAGGCTGGCCTGAACCGCGCGTGATCGTGCGTTTCTGGATCATCACGGTAATTCTCGTGCTGATCGGCCTGGCCACGTTGAAACTGCGTTGAGGACTGATCGAGCATGAGCCTGATCGCTTCCGACCAATTCCGCATCGTTGTCGGCCTCGGCAAGAGCGGCATGTCCCTGGTGCGCTACCTGGCGCGCCAGGGCGTGCCGTTTGCCGTGGCCGATACGCGCGCGAATCCGCCGGAGCTGGCGACCCTGCGCGAGCAGTACCCGCAGGTCGAGGTGCGCTGTGGCGACCTCGACGCCGATTTCCTCTGCCGCGCCCAGGAGCTCTACGTGAGCCCCGGCTTGTCGCTGCGCGTGCCCGCGCTGGTGGAGGCTGCGGCTCGCGGCGTACGCCTGTCCGGCGATGTCGACCTGTTCGCGCGTCACGCGAAGGCGCCGATCGTCGCCATCACCGGTTCCAACGCCAAGAGCACCGTCACCACCCTGGTGGGCGACATGGCCAAGGCTGCCGGCAAGCGCGTCGCCGTGGGCGGCAACCTCGGCACTCCGGCGCTGGACCTGCTGGCCGATGACGTCGAGTTGTACGTGGTGGAGCTGTCCAGCTTCCAGCTGGAAACCTGCGAGCGCCTGAACGCCGAAGTCGCCACCTGCCTGAACGTCAGCGAAGACCACATGGACCGCTATGACGGCATGGCCGATTACCACCTGGCCAAGCACCGCATTTTCCGCGGTGCGAAGCAGGTCGTGGTAAACCGCGCCGACGCGCTGAGCCGCCCGCTGATCGCCGACAACGTACCCTGCTGGACTTTCGGCACCAACAAGCCGGACTTCAAGGCCTTCGGCCTGATCGAAGAAGACGGTGAGAAATGGCTGGCCTTCCAGTTCGACAAGTTGATGCCGGCCCGCGAGCTGAAGATTCGTGGCGCGCACAACCAGTCCAATGCCCTGGCCGCGCTGGCCCTGGGGCATGCTGTTGGCCTGCCGTTCGAGCCGATGCTGCAGACCCTGCGTGAATTCGCCGGCCTCGCCCACCGCTGCCAGTGGGTGCGCGAGCGTAACGGCGTGAACTACTACGACGACTCCAAGGCCACCAATGTCGGCGCCGCCCTGGCCGCCATCGAAGGCCTGGGCGCCGATATCGACGGCAAGCTGGTGCTGATCGCTGGTGGCGACGGCAAGGGCGCCGACTTCAATGACCTGCGTGGCCCCGTTGCCCAGCACTGCCGTGCCGTGGTGCTGCTGGGCCGCGATGCCGAGCTGGTGAGCGCTGCTATCGGCAATGCCGTACCCAAGGTTCGTGTGAATACCCTCGAGGAAGCCGTCGAGCACGCTGCCGACCTCGCCCTGCCGGGCGACGCCGTGCTGCTGTCGCCGGCCTGCGCGAGCCTGGACATGTTCAAGAACTACGAAGAACGCGGACGCCTGTTCGCCAAGGCCGTGGAGGACCTCGCCTGATGTTCTCCTTCCTGCGCCCGTACCCGTCCCCGCTGATCAGCCGCAACGGCATCGATATCGACTTCCCGTTGCTGGCAGGTTGCCTGGCGCTACTCGGCCTGGGGTTGGTGATGGTCACTTCGGCATCCTCCGAAGTCGCCGCGGCGCAGTCCGGCAACCCGCTGTACTTCTCGGTCCGCCACCTGATCTACCTGGCCATCGGCTTCGTCGCCTGCGGCGTGACCATGATGGTGCCGATGGAAACCTGGCAGCGCTGGGGCTGGAAACTGCTAGCCGTGGCCTTCGTGCTGCTGGTCATGGTGATCACCCCCGGCATCGGCCGCGAGGTGAACGGCTCCATGCGCTGGATCGGCTTCGGCCTGTTCAACATCCAGCCCTCGGAGATCGCCAAGGTCTTCGTGGTGATCTTCATGGCCGGCTACCTGGTTCGTCGCCAGGAAGAAGTACGCGAGAGCTGGCTGGGTTTCTTCAAGCCGTTCGTGGTGCTGCTACCCATGGCCGGCCTGCTGCTGCGCGAGCCGGACTTCGGCGCCACCGTGGTGATGATGGGGGCCGCTGCCGCGATGCTGTTCCTCGGTGGCGTGGGCCTGTTCCGCTTCGGTCTGATGGTCGCGCTGGCGGTCGGCGCCGTGGTGCTGCTGATCCAGACCCAGCCCTATCGAATGGCGCGCCTGACCAACTTCACCGACCCCTGGGCCGACCAGTTCGGTGCGGGCTACCAGCTCAGCCAGGCGCTGATCGCCTTCGGTCGTGGCGGCTGGACCGGCATGGGCCTGGGCAACAGCATCCAGAAGCAGTTCTACCTGCCCGAAGCGCACACCGACTTCGTATTCGCCGTGCTCGCCGAAGAGCTGGGCATCGTCGGCGCCATGGCCACCGTGGCCCTGTTCGTCTTCGTCAGCCTGCGCGCGCTGTACATCGGCATCTGGGCCGAGCAGTCGAAACAGTACTTCTCCGCTTACGTCGCTTACGGCCTGGCCTTCCTGTGGATCGGCCAGTTCCTGATCAACGTGGGTGTGAACGTTGGCCTGCTGCCAACCAAGGGCCTGACCCTGCCGTTCCTCAGCTATGGCGGTTCGTCCCTGGTGATCTGCTGCGCCCAGCTGGGAATGCTGCTGCGCATCGAGTGGGAACGCCGCACCGTGATGGGCAGCGAGGAATATGAATTCAGCGAAGAGGACTTTGCCGATGAAAGGTAACGTCCTGATCATGGCGGGCGGCACCGGCGGACATGTGTTCCCGGCCCTGGCCTGCGCCCGTGAGTTCCAGGCGCGCGGTTACAGTGTGCACTGGCTGGGCACTCCGCGCGGCATCGAGAACGACCTGGTACCCAAGGCCGGCCTGCCGCTGCACCTGATCAACGTCAGCGGCTTGCGTGGCAAGGGACTGAAGTCGCTGCTGCGCGCGCCGTTCGACCTGCTCAAGTCGCTGTTCCAGGCTATCGGCGTGGTTCGCCAGCTCAAGCCGGTGTGCGTGCTCGGCCTGGGTGGCTACGTCACTGGTCCGGGCGGACTGGCCGCCAAGCTGTCCGGCGTGCCGCTGGTGATCCACGAACAGAATGCCGTCGCCGGCACCGCCAACCGCAGCCTCGCGCCGCTGGCCAAGTGTGTCTGCGAAGCCTTCCCGGATACCTTCGACAGCAGCGCCAAGCGCCTGACCACCGGCAACCCGGTGCGCGCCGAGTTGTTCCTGGAGGAGGGCACCCGCGCGCCGCTGGCCGGTCGTCGGGTCAACCTGCTGGTACTGGGCGGCAGCCTGGGCGCCGAGCCGCTGAACAAGCTGTTGCCTGAAGCGCTGGCGCAGGTGCAGGCGCAGATTCGCCCGGCCATTCGCCATCAGGCCGGTCGTCAGCACGACGAAATTACGGCGGAGCGTTATCGCGCCGCGGGTGTCGAAGCGGACGTAGCTCCGTTCATCGCCGACATGGCCGCGGCCTACGCCTGGGCCGATCTGGTCATCTGTCGCGCCGGTGCACTGACCGTCAGCGAGCTGACCGCCGCCGGCCTGCCGTCCTTCCTGGTGCCGCTGCCCCACGCGATCGACGACCACCAGACCAAGAACGCCGAATTCCTGGTGCGGGAGGGCGCTGCCCACCTGCTGCCGCAGAAATCTACCAGCGCTGCCGAACTGGCCGCGCAGTTGTCCGAGGTATTGATGCATCCCGATTCCCTGACCCGCATGGCCGCTCGCGCCCGCAGCCTGGCCAAGCCCGAGGCTACCCGCACGGTAGTCGATGCCTGCCTGGAGGTGGCCCGTGGTTAAAGAACCCACCGGCGTCACCCGCACCATGCGGCGCATCCGTCGCATCCACTTCGTCGGCATCGGCGGCGTGGGCATGTGCGGTATCGCGGAAGTGCTGCTCAACCTCGGCTACGAAGTCTCTGGCTCCGACCTCAAGGCGTCGCCGGTCACCGAGCGCCTGGAAAAGTTCGGCGCGGAAATCTTCATCGGTCACCGCGCGGAAAACTCCGACGGCGCTGATGTGCTCGTGGTGTCCAGCGCAGTGAACAAGTCGAACCCGGAAGTTGCCGCCGCGCTGGATCGCCGCGTGCCGGTGGTGCCGCGCGCCGAGATGCTCGCCGAGCTGATGCGTTACCGCCACGGCATCGCCGTCGCCGGTACCCATGGCAAGACCACCACCACCAGCCTGATCGCCTCGGTATTCGCCGCCGGTGGCCTGGACCCGACCTTCGTCATCGGCGGCCGGCTGAACGCTGCCGGCACCAACGCGCAGCTGGGCACCAGCCGCTACCTGGTGGCCGAGGCCGACGAGAGCGACGCCAGCTTCCTGCACCTGCAGCCGATGGTCTCGGTGGTCACCAATATCGACGCCGACCACATGAGCACCTACGGCGGCGACTTCAACAAACTGAAACGCACCTTCGTCGACTTCCTGCACAACCTGCCGTTCTATGGCCTGGCCGTGGTCTGCGTGGACGACCCGGTGGTGCGCGAGATCCTGCCGCAGGTGGCGCGTCCGACCGTGACCTACGGCCTGAGCGAAGACGCTGACGTCCGCGCCATCAATATCCGCCAGGAAGGCATGCGCACCTACTTCACCGTGCTGCGCCCCGAGCGCGAGCCGCTGGACGTCTCGGTGAACATGCCCGGCCTGCACAACGTGCTGAACTCCCTGGCGACCATCGTCATCGCTACCGACGAAGGTATCTCCGACGAAGCCATCGTCCAGGGCCTGTCCGGCTTCCAGGGCGTGGGCCGGCGCTTCCAGGTCTATGGCGACCTGCAGGTAGAAGGCGGCAGCGTGATGCTGGTCGACGACTACGGCCACCACCCGCGCGAAGTCGCGGCGGTGATCAAGGCTGTGCGCGGCGGTTGGCCGGAGCGTCGCCTGGTGATGGTCTACCAGCCGCACCGCTTCAGCCGTACCCGTGACCTCTACGACGATTTCGTACAGGTGCTCGGCGAGGCCAATGTGCTGATGCTGATGGAGGTCTACCCGGCCGGCGAAGAGCCGATCCCCGGCGCCGACAGCCGTCACCTGTGCCACAGCATCCGCCAGCGCGGCCAGCTCGATCCGATCTACCTGGAGCGCGGTGGCGACCTCGCCTCGCTGCTCAAGCCGCTGCTGCGTCCGGGCGACATCCTGCTTTGCCAAGGCGCCGGCGACATCGGCGGGCTGGCTCCGGCACTGATCAAGAATCCGATGTTCGGCGCCGCTGCTGCGGGCGCCGAGGGGAAGAAGCAATGAGTGACGCCCTCAAATCCGCCCTTGAGCCCCGCGCCTTCGGTCGCGTCGCCGTGCTGTACGGCGGCAAGAGCGCCGAGCGCGAGGTGTCGCTGAAGTCCGGCGCCATGGTCCTGCAGGCCCTGCAGGGCGCGGGTGTGGACGCCTTCGGCATCGACGTGGGCGACGATCTGCTGGAGCGTCTGACCCGCGAGAAGATCGACCGCGCCTTCATCATCCTCCACGGTCGTGGCGGTGAAGACGGCACCATGCAGGGCCTGCTGGAAATCGCCGGCATCCCCTACACCGGCAGCGGTGTGCTGGCGTCCGCGCTGGCTATGGACAAGCTGCGTACCAAGCGCGTTTGGCTGAGCCTCGGCCTGCCGACGCCCGACCACGCCGTGCTTGCCAGTGAAGAAGACTGCCGCGCCGCTGCGGCAAAGCTTGGCTTCCCGCTGATCGTGAAGCCGGCCAGCGAAGGTTCCAGCATCGGCATGGCCAAGGTGAACAGCGAGCAAGAGCTGATTGCCGCCTGGGCTGCTGCCGCGAAGTTCGATCCGCAGGTGCTCGTCGAGCAGTGGATCAGCGGCCCCGAATTCACCGTCGCGATCCTCCGTGGCCAGGTGCTGCCGCCCATTCGCCTGGGCACTTCGCACACCTTCTACGACTACGACGCGAAGTACCTGGCCAACGATACCCAGTACCAGATTCCCTGCGGCCTGGATGCCGACAAGGAACAGGAGCTCAAGGACCTGACCGCGCGCGCCTGCGATGCCCTCGGCATCCAGGGCTGGGGTCGGACCGACGTGATGCAGGACGCCCAAGGGCGCTTCTGGCTGTTGGAAGTGAACACCGCACCGGGCATGACCGACCACAGCCTGGTGCCCATGGCCGCGCGCGCGGCCGGCCTGGATTTCCAGCAACTGGTGCTGGCGATCCTCGCCGACAGCGTCGAGGCAAGGGGGTAAGTCATGAACGGCGCGCAGCTTCGTCACCAGAATCCCGGAATCGGCCGTGCTCCCGCACGCAAGCCGGTGCCGCGGGGCGCCAGCCGTCTGGTGGCCAAGGAGCCGCTCAGCGCCCGCATGCCCAAGCCCAGCTTCGGCTTCCTGAAAGTGTTGCTGTGGCCTCTGGTGCTGGGCGTGCTCGGCGGCGGTGCCTACTACGGCGCGCAGTACGTGCTGCCTTATGCAGACCGTCCGATCGCCAAGGTCAGCGTGGAAGGCGACCTCAGCTACATCAGCCAGGCGGCGGTGCAGCAGCGGATCAGCCCCTACGTGTCGGCCAGCTTCTTCACCATCGACCTGGCCGGCATGCGCCAGGAGCTGGAACAGATGCCCTGGATCGCCCATGCCGAGGTGCGCCGTGTATGGCCTGACCAGGTGGTTATCCGCCTGGACGAGCAATTGCCCATCGCCCGTTGGGGTGACGAAGCCTTGCTGAACAATCAGGGTCAGGCTTTTGCACCGCGGGAAGTGGCCAACTACGAGCACCTGCCGCGCCTTTCCGGCCCGCAGCGCGCTCAGCAGCAAGTGATGCAGCAGTACCAGATTCTCAGCCAGATGCTCCGCCCACTGGGCTTCACCATCGCCAGCCTGGACATGAGTTCGCGTGGCGCCTGGACCCTGGGCACCGCGCAAGGCGTGGAGATCATGCTGGGCCGCGATCACGCGGTAGAACAGATTCGCCGGCTCGTGACCATCTACGACAAGGCGCTGAAAGAACAGATTACGAAAATTGCCCGCATCGATATGCGCTACCCCAACGGCCTGGCCGTGGCGTGGCGTGATCCGGTGCCGGAAGCGACGGTGGCTCAGACCACCGCCGCGCAGTGAGTTGAGGAGACTTCTATAAACATGGCAAGCGTGCAGAGCGGCAAAATGGTCGTCGGCCTGGACATCGGCACCTCCAAGGTGGTGGCGCTGGTGGGCGAGGTGGCGGCCGATGGCAAGCTGGAAATCGTCGGCATCGGGACGCATCCGTCGCGCGGCCTGAAGAAGGGCGTGGTGGTGAACATCGAGTCCACCGTGCAATCGATCCAGCGCGCCATCGATGAAGCCCAGCAAATGGCGGGCTGCCGTATCCACTCGGCCTTCGTCGGCATCGCCGGCAACCATATCCGCAGCCTGAACTCCCACGGCATCGTGGCGATCCGCGACCGCGAAGTCAGCGGCGCCGATATCGAGCGCGTGCTGGACGCGGCCCAGGCCGTGGCCATCCCGGCCGACCAGCGTGTGCTGCACACCCTGGCCCAGGACTACGTGATCGATAACCAGGAAGGTGTGCGCGAGCCCCTGGGCATGTCCGGCGTGCGTCTGGAAGCCAAGGTGCACGTGGTGACCTGCGCGGTGAACGCCGCCCAGAACATCGAGAAGTGCGTGCGCCGCTGCGGCCTGGAAGTGGACGACATCATCCTCGAGCAGCTGGCCTCGGCCTACTCCGTGCTCACCGAGGACGAAAAGGAACTGGGCGTGTGCTTGGTGGACATCGGCGGCGGCACCACCGACATCGCCATCTTCACCGAAGGCGCCATCCGCCATACCGCGGTGATCCCGATCGCCGGCGATCAGGTCACCAACGACATCGCCATGGCGCTGCGCACCCCGACTCAGTACGCTGAGGAAATCAAGATTCGCTACGCCTGTGCACTGGCCAAACTGGCCGGCCCCGGCGAAACCATCAAGGTGCCCAGCGTTGGAGATCGTCCGCCGCGGGAACTGTCGCGCCAGGCGCTTGCCGAAGTGGTCGAGCCTCGTTACGACGAGCTGTTCACCCTGGTTCAGGCCGAACTGCGTCGCAGCGGTTACGAAGACCTGATTCCAGCCGGGATCGTCATGACCGGCGGCACCGCCAAGATGGAAGGCGCTGTCGAGCTGGCCGAGGAGATTTTCCACATGCCGGTACGCCTGGGCGTACCGCATAGCGTCAAGGGACTGGCCGACGTCGTGCGCAATCCCATCTATTCCACGAGTGTGGGGCTGCTCCTGTACGGACTGCAGAAACAGTCCGACGGCATCTCCATGTCCGGCAGCAGTTTCAGCAGTGACGAACCCAAGACACCGGTACTGGAAAAGCTTAAACGCTGGGTCCAGGGCAATTTCTGATTTACCACCGCGGTAAACGTAGGCGACACAACTAGAAAGGAAGGAGAGGGGAAATGTTTGAACTGGTAGATAACGTCCCGCAAACAGCAGTCATCAAGGTGATCGGCGTAGGTGGTGGCGGCGGCAATGCCGTGAACCACATGGCCAAGAACAACGTTGATGGCGTCGAATTCATTTGCGCCAACACCGATGCGCAGGCGCTGAAGAACATCGCCGCGCGCACCGTGCTGCAGCTCGGCCCAGGCGTGACCAAGGGCCTGGGCGCTGGCGCCAACCCTGAAGTAGGCCGCCAGGCCGCCATAGAGGACCGCGAGCGTATCGCCGAGGTTCTGGAAGGCGCCGACATGGTCTTCATCACCACCGGCATGGGTGGCGGTACCGGTACCGGTGCTGCTCCGATCATCGCCGAAGTGGCCAAGGAGATGGGCATCCTCACCGTTGCGGTGGTGACCCGTCCGTTCCCGTTCGAGGGTCGCAAGCGCATGCAGATCGCCGATGAAGGCATCCGCTCGCTGGCTGAAAGCGTTGACTCGCTGATCACCATCCCGAACGAAAAGCTGCTGACCATCCTGGGCAAGGACGCGAGCCTGCTGGCCGCCTTCGCCAAGGCTGACGATGTTCTGGCCGGTGCCGTTCGCGGTATCTCCGACATCATCAAGCGCCCGGGCATGATCAACGTCGACTTCGCCGACGTGAAAACCGTCATGAGCGAAATGGGCATGGCCATGATGGGTACCGGCTGCGCCAGCGGCCCGAACCGTGCTCGCGAGGCGACCGAAGCCGCGATCCGCAACCCGCTGCTGGAAGACGTCAACCTGCAGGGCGCTCGCGGCATCCTGGTGAACATCACCGCCGGTCCGGACCTGTCCCTGGGCGAGTACTCCGACGTGGGTAACATCATCGAGCAGTTCGCTTCCGAGCACGCCACCGTGAAGGTGGGCACCGTGATCGACCCGGACATGCGCGACGAGCTGCACGTCACCGTCGTTGCCACCGGTCTGGGCGCTCGCCTGGAAAAACCGGTCAAGGTCGTCGACAACACCGTCCAGACCCAGGCCGTCAGCACCCAGGCTCCGGTTCAGCGTGAGCAGCAGTCGGTGAACTACCGTGACCTGGACCGCCCGACCGTCATGCGCAATCAGAACCACGGCGGCGCTGCCACCGCGGCCAAGCTGAACCCGCAGGACGATCTGGACTACCTGGACATCCCGGCCTTCCTGCGTCGCCAGGCCGATTGAGTCGATTTATCAGGAGTATCAATGTGATTGGTGTTCAGCAAAGGGCGGTTCTGCTATCATCGCCGCCCATTGTTGACAACAGTTCGCAACTTGCGCGAAAGCGGCCAAAGCCATGATCAGACAACGCACCTTGAAGAACATCATCCGGGCGACCGGTGTCGGCCTGCACTCCGGGGAGAAGGTTTACCTGACCCTGAAGCCGGCTCCCGTCGATACTGGCATCGTGTTCTGCCGGGCTGACCTCGACCCAGTGGTGGAAATTCCTGCCCGGGCCTCGAACGTCGGCGAAACCACCATGTCGACCACCCTGATCAAGGGTGACGTCAAAGTGGATACCGTGGAGCATCTGCTTTCGGCCATGGCCGGCCTGGGTATCGACAACGCCTATGTCGAGCTGTCCGCGTCGGAAGTACCGATCATGGACGGCAGCGCAGGTCCCTTCGTATTCCTGATCCAGTCCGCTGGCCTGCAAGAGCAGGACGCGGCCAAGAAGTTCATCCGCATCAAGCGCGAAGTAACGGTGGAAGAGGGCGACAAGCGCGCCACCTTCGTTCCGTTCGACGGCTTCAAGGTGAGCTTCGAGATCGATTTCGATCACCCGGTCTTCCGTGGTCGCACCCAGAAAGCCGTGGTGGATTTCTCCAGCACTTCCTTCGTGAAGGAAGTCAGCCGCGCCCGTACCTTCGGGTTCATGCGCGACATCGAGATGCTGCGTTCGCAGAACCTGGCTCTGGGTGGCAGCGTGGAGAACGCCATCGTGGTGGACGAGTATCGAGTGCTCAACGAAGACGGTCTTCGTTACGAGGACGAGTTCGTCAAGCACAAGATCCTGGACGCCATTGGTGACCTGTACCTGCTGGGTAACAGCCTTATCGGCGAGTTCATCGGCTACAAGTCCGGTCACGCCCTGAACAACCGTCTCCTGCGTACCCTCATCGCAGACAAGGACGCTTGGGAAGTGGTGACCTTCGAGGACGCCAAGACCGCGCCGATCTCCTATATGCGACCCGCTGCGGCCGTATAAGGAAACCTCCTCCTTTCAGCTACATATTCAAAGGCCACCCTCGGGTGGCCTTTTTTTATGCCCGCCATTTACTCCTCGCCGGGCTCCGATGAGCGGCGGCTACGGCTGGCGAGCCGCTCGAGCGCGGCCTTGAGTTGCGGGTTGCTGATGCCTTCAGCGGCTTCGTGCAGGGTGGCGGAGGCGGACTCGGTGATGCGGTTGGTGTTCACTCGGACTGGCGCCTGGGGCGTCGGCTGCACTTTGAACAGAATGCGCGCCAGGCCCCTGAACTCCTCGAACGTGGCCAGTTGCCGCAGCAAACGGTTCTGCTGGTAGCGCAGGCGTGTAGCCCAGTGGCCATCGGTGACCACCAGCAACAGGCTGCCTTCACGCCAGGAGGCGACTCGGCAGTAGGGGCGCGCGGCGGGTTGCAGTTGCGAGTCGAGCAGTTCCTGCAGGCGCGAGAGGCGTTGCGCCTCGGCGAACAGCGACCGCAGTGGCTTGGCTTCGCGCAGCAGCTTGGTCATCGCCTTGGCGGGCAGGGGGCGGAAAGCCATGGAGAGCAACCGGGAATGAATGAAGAGGGATGGTAACAGATGCGCTCAGGGCCAGATGCCACCGTCCACCCTTGAAGTTGCCCGCCCGCGTCACCATATCACCCACTCGGATTCAAAGTTGTCCGTCCATGCATTGCCCCGAGGCTCGCAGAATGCGAAGCTTCGGAGGATGACTTCGGCACTTTTTTCCCGGAAGTTTCCGGGTAGAATGCCCGCTTCATTGCCGTTCCGCGCCGCGGCCAGCCAGTCGGGCAGCCCTCCAATTCTCCAGTTCGGATGACCCAGTCGATATGTTTGCGCCTTTGTTGAAAAAACTCTTTGGAAGCAAGAACGAGCGCGAAGTGAAGCGCATGGCCAAGCAGGTTCAGGCCATCAATGCACTCGAGCCCCAGATGGTCCCGCTTTCCGACGAGCAACTGAAGGCCAAGACCGAAGAGTTCAAGGCACGCGTCGCCAAGGGCGAGACTCTCGACCAGATTCTTCCGGAAGCCTTCGCCGTCGCCCGTGAGGCTGGCAAGCGCGTGATGGGCATGCGCCACTTCGACGTCCAGTTGATCGGCGGCATGACCCTGCACGAGGGCAAGATCGCCGAGATGCGTACCGGTGAGGGCAAGACCCTTGTGGGTACCCTGGCTGTCTACCTGAACGCCCTGTCCGGCAAAGGCGTGCACGTGGTCACCGTGAACGACTACCTGGCCCGCCGCGACGCCAACTGGATGCGTCCGCTGTATGAGTTCCTCGGCCTTTCTGTCGGCATCGTCAGCCCGTTCCAGCCGCCGGAGGAGAAGCGTGCTGCCTACGCCTCCGACATTACCTACGGCACCAACAACGAATTCGGCTTCGACTACCTGCGCGACAACATGGCGTTCAGCCTGGAGGACAAGTTCCAGCGCGAGTTGAACTTCGCCGTGGTCGACGAAGTGGACTCCATCCTCATCGACGAGGCGCGGACTCCGCTGATCATCTCCGGCCAGGCCGAAGACAGCTCCGAGCTGTACATCAAGATCAACAAGCTGATCCCGCGCCTGAAGCGTCATATCGAGGAAGTCGAAGGCCAGGTGACCCAGCAGGGCCACTACAGCATCGACGAGAAGACCCGCCAGGTCGAACTCAACGAACAGGGCCATGCCTACGTTGAAGAGCTGCTGACCCAGAACGGCCTGCTGGCCGAGGGCGAGAGCCTCTACTCGGCGCACAACCTCAGCCTGCTGACCCACGTCTACGCTGCGCTGCGCGCCCACACCCTGTTCCACCGCAACGTGGAATACATCGTCCAGGGCGACCAGGTCCTGCTGATCGACGAGCACACCGGTCGTACCATGCCGGGCCGCCGCCTCTCCGAGGGCCTGCACCAGGCCATCGAGGCGAAGGAAAACCTGCCGATCCAGGCCGAGAGCCAGACCCTGGCTTCGACCACCTTCCAGAACTACTTCCGCCTCTACACCAAGCTGGCCGGCATGACCGGCACCGCCGACACCGAGGCCTTCGAATTCCGCCAGACCTACGGCCTGGACGTGGTGGTGATCCCGACCCACCGTCCGGTCGCCCGTAAGGACTTCAACGACCTGGTCTACCTGACCCAGGACGAGAAGTACGCAGCCATCATCACCGACGTGCAGCAGTGCCAGGCGCTGGGCCGTCCGATCCTCGTGGGTACCGCCTCGGTCGAAACTTCCGAGTACGTCTCGCAGCTGCTGCAGAACGCGGGCATCGAGCACAAGGTACTGAACGCCAAGTACCACGAGAAGGAAGCCGAGATCATCGCCCAGGCCGGTCGTCCGGGCTCGGTCACCATCGCCACCAACATGGCCGGTCGGGGTACCGACATCCTGCTGGGCGGCAACTGGGAAGTTGAAGTCGCCGCGCTGGAAAACCCCACCGACGAGCAGGTCGCGCAGATCAAGGCCGACTGGCAGAAGCGTCACCAGCAGGTCATCGAGTCGGGCGGCCTCCACGTGATTGCCTCCGAGCGCCACGAGTCCCGCCGTATCGACAACCAGCTGCGAGGCCGTGCCGGTCGCCAGGGCGACCCGGGTTCGAGCCGCTTCTACCTGTCGCTGGAAGACCACCTGATGCGTATCTTCGCCTCCGACCGGGTGAAGAACTTCATGAAGGCGCTCGGCATGCAGCCGGGCGAGGCAATCGAACACCGCATGGTGACCAACGCCATCGAAAAGGCCCAGCGCAAGGTCGAAGGCCGTAACTTCGATATTCGTAAGCAACTGCTGGAGTTCGACGACGTCGCCAACGAGCAGCGCAAGGTGATCTACCACATGCGCAACACCCTGCTCGCGGCCGACAACATCGGCGAGACCATCGTCGAGTTCCGCGAAGAGACCCTGAACAACACCGTCAGCGAGCACATTCCGCCGCAGTCGCTGCCCGAGCAGTGGGACGTCGCCGGTCTGGAAGCCGCGCTGTACAGCGATTTCGGTCTGAAGCTGCCGATCCAGCAGTGGCTGGACGACGACGAGAAGCTCTACGAGGAAACCCTGCGCGAGAAGATCCTCACCGAGCTGGTCGCGGCCTACAACGAGAAGGAAGACATGGCGGGCGCCGAAGCCCTGCGTACCTTCGAGAAGCAGATGCTGCTGCGCGTGCTGGACGACCTGTGGAAGGACCACCTGTCCACCATGGATCACCTGCGCCACGGTATCCACCTGCGTGGTTACGCGCAGAAGAACCCGAAGCAGGAATACAAGCGCGAGTCCTTCAACCTGTTCCAGGAACTGCTGAACTCCATCAAGCGCGACACCATCCGCGTGCTGTCCTTCGTCCAGGTTCGCCGCGAAGACCCGGCCGAAGAAGAGGCCCGCCTGCGCCGCGAAGCCGAGGAAATGGCCAAGCGCATGCAGTTCCAGCACGCCGCTGCGCCGTCCATGGACCAGGTCACCGACGAGCCGGAAGAGGAAGGCGAAGTACCGGCTGACAACGTGGTGCCGATGGAGCCCATCCGCAACGAACCGAAGATCGGCCGCAACGAGCCGTGCCCCTGCGGTTCGGGCAAGAAGTACAAGCACTGCCACGGTCAGGTGGAATAACGCCTCCCGACCCTGATACCGACGCCGCGACCGGCCCTGCCGCTCGCGGCGTTTTTCTCATCTGAATCGCTGATTCGTTTCACTGACTAGATTCACTGACTAGATAGGAGCGCGCCACATGGCTGTTGGTCTCGGCCCCATGTCCACCCTGCACCCGGTCCCCGGTTTCGAACTCGGCATCGCCTCCGCCGGCATCAAGCGACCCGGCCGCAAGGACATCGTGGTGATGCGCTGCGCCGAAGGCTCCACCGTGGCCGGTGTGTTCACCACCAACGCCTTCTGCGCCGCTCCGGTGATCCTGGCGCGCAAGCGCTTCCTGGGGCCGGTGCGCTACCTGCTGACCAATACCGGTAACGCCAACGCCGGCACCGGCGAGTCGGGCCTGGCCAACGCCATCCGTACCTGCGCCAAGCTGGCCGAGCTGGCCGGCGTCGCGGAAAACGCCGTGCTGCCATACTCCACCGGTGTGATCGGCGAGCCGCTGCCGGTCGAGAAGATCGAAGCCGCGCTGCCCGCCGCACTGGCTAACCTGTCGGTGGACAACTGGGCCGACGCCGCCGCCGGCATCATGACCACCGACACCCTGCCCAAGGGCGCCAGCCGCCAGTTCGAGCACGACGGCGTGACCATCACCGTCACCGGCATCAGCAAGGGCGCGGGCATGATCAAACCGAACATGGCCACCATGCTCGGCTACATCGCCACTGACGCCAAGGTTGCCCAGGGCGTGCTGCAGGACCTGCTGCGCGACGCGTCGAACAAGTCCTTCAACCGCATCACCATCGACGGCGATACCTCCACCAACGACTGCTGCATGCTGGTTGCCACTGGCCAGGCGGCACTGCCGGAAATCACCGCCGCTACCGGCGCGCTGTTCGCCGCGCTGAAGCAGGCTGTGCTGGACGTGTCCATGGAGCTGGCGCAGGCCATCGTCCGCGACGGCGAAGGCGCCACCAAGTTCGTCACCGTGCAGGTGAACGGCGGCGCCACTCACCAGGAGTGCCTGGACGTCGGCTACGCCGTATCCCACTCGCCACTGATCAAGACCGCCCTGTTCGCCTCCGACCCGAACTGGGGCCGTATCCTCGCTGCCGTTGGCCGCGCCGGTGTGCCGGACCTGGATGTCAGCCTGATCGACGTGTACCTGGACGACGTCGCCATCGCCAGCCGCGGCGGCCGTGCTGCCAGCTACACCGAGGACCAGGGCGCGAAAGTCATGGCCCAGGAAGAGATCACCATCCGCATCGATCTCGGCCGCGGCACCTGCAGCGAGACCATCTGGACCACCGATCTGTCCCACGAGTACGTGAAGATCAACGCGGAATACCGCACCTGATCTGGCGCCGGCCCGGCGCCGGCGCATCGCTTCATTCGGATTCCCGATTTTCATGGATCGATGAAAATCGGGAATTTGTTTTCATGGCTGCCGCACTCTAAGGTCTCCTGACTGACCTTCAAGAGCATCGCGTCCATGTCCCTCACCCTGATCATCGGCAGCAAGAACGTCTCCTCCTGGTCCCTGCGCGGCTGGCTGGCCATGCAGCTCACCGGCGCCGAGTTCGAGGAAGTCCTCATTCCCCTGGGTGGCCAGGACACCGCGCGGCGCATCCGCGAGCACTCGCCCAGCGGCAAGGTGCCGGCGCTCAAGTGTGAGCACGGACTGATCTGGGATTCCCTGTCGATTGCCGAATACCTCGCCGAACGTTTCCCCGAAGCCCATCTCTGGCCCCGTGGCGAAGCGGCCCGCGCGCTGGCCCGGTCTGTCTGTGCGGAAATGCACAGCGGCTTCATGGCGCTGCGTTCGCATATGCCCATGGACATCCAGCGCAACCAGCCCTTGGCGGATATCCCCGAAGCGGTGGCGGCAGATATTGCCCGCGTCGTCGAGTTGTGGGCTCTGTGTCGCCAGCAGTTTGGCCAGGACGGCCCGTTCCTGTTCGGCCACGCCAGCATCGCCGATGCGTTCTACGCGCCTGTCGCCACGCGCCTGCGCAGCTACTGCGTGACCCTGCCCATCGAGGCACAGAACTACGTCGACGCCATCTACGCCTGGCCGGCGTTCCGCCCGTGGCTGGACGCGGCGATGGTCGAACGCGCCTGAACCCGGCCGACAAAGACGGTAGAATGCCGGTCTGCGCGGGCCCTGCCTGAATCGGATTGAGGAGTAGCACTGTGAAACGAGTACATGTCGCCGCCGCCGTGATTCGCGGACTCGATGGCCGGGTGCTGATCGCCCGCCGTCCGGACGACAAGCACCAGGGCGGCCTCTGGGAGTTTCCCGGTGGCAAGGTGGAGGAGGGCGAAGCGGTGCATGTCGCTTTGGCCCGCGAGCTGAAGGAAGAGCTGGGCATCGACGTCGAGCAGGCGCGCCCGCTGATCCGGGTGCAGCACGACTACAGCGACAAGCACGTGCTGCTGGATGTCTGGGAAGTCTCGGCCTTTTCCGGTGCGCCCCACGGCGCCGAGGGCCAGCCGTTGGCCTGGGTTACCCCGCGCGACTTGCCGGACTATGAGTTTCCAGCGGCCAATGAGCCCATCGTGCAGGCCGCGCGACTGCCCGATCGCTACCTGATCACTCCCGATGGCCTGGAAATTCCCCAGTTGGTGCAAGGCGTGCGTGCCGCAGTGGCCAATGGCATCCGCCTGATCCAGCTGCGCGCGCCGAATATGTACAGCCCCGAGTACCGTGACCTGGCGGTGGATGTGCAGGGCCTGTGCGCTGGCAAGGCGCAGTTGATGCTCAAGGGGCCGCTGGAGTGGCTGGGCGACTTCCCAGCGGCCGGCTGGCACCTGACCTCCGAGCAACTGCGCAAATACGCGCCCAATGGTCGCCCGTTCCCGCGTGAGCGTCTGCTCGCGGCTTCCTGCCACAGCGCCGAGGAACTGGAGTTGGCGGCGCGCATGGGGGTGGATTTCGTCACCCTGTCGCCGGTGCAGCCCACCGAGAGCCATCCGGGCGAGCCTGCATTGGGTTGGGAAGCGGCGGCGGAGCTGATCGATGGCTTCAACCAGCCGGTGTTCCTGCTCGGCGGTGTCGGCCCGCAGGACCTGGAACGCGCCTGGCAGGCCGGAGCACAGGGCGTGGCGGGTATTCGAGCGTTCTGGCCGAAGAACGAAGGCTGACAGGCATTTTGCGTGGGGCGGCGATGGGTATCGCTCCGCTCCACGCCATCCTACGATGCTCCCTGTAGGAGCAACTGTGTTCTTCAGGTGAGTCCGTACCAGCGCCTTCCCCTCACCCCAGCCCTCTCCCAGGGGGAGAGGGAGCCGCCCGTGCCGGCGAACGACAAGGTGTCATCCTGCACCGAACAGTCCCCTCTCCCCCTGGGAGAGGGTTAGGGTGAGGGCTGATCCGAGCACAGGACTATCGAGTAGGGGCGGGCTATGCCCGCGATCGCGCGCACAGCGCGCTCCTACGAGTCGACTCTCAACCGATCAGGCGGGCTCCTCAGCGGCCTGCCAGAGAATCTCTTCCACGCCCTGGCGGCGGGCGATAAAGCGCGCGGCGACGAACAGCAGGTCGGATAGTCGGTTCAGGTAGCGCAGGCCTGCGCCTTCCAGCGGCTCCTCGGCATTCAGCTGCTGGCAGCGGCGTTCGGCGTTGCGCGCCTGGGCGCGGCACAGGTGGGCGAGAGCGACCAGGCGCGAACCGCCGGGCAGGATGAAGTTCTTAAGCGGCCCAAGCTCTTCATTCCAGCGGTCGATCACTGTTTCCAGTCGTTCCACTTCGGCATCATTCAGCGCACGGTACTCTGGCATCGCCAGCTCACCACCGAGGTCGAACAGGCGGTGCTGGATCGGCGCCAGCACCCCGATCACTTCTTCCAGCGCACTGCTACGCGCCTCGTTTAGCCCGGCCAGCAGCAGGCCGAGGTGGCTGTTCAGCTCGTCCACGGCGCCCATGGCTTCCACGCGGGGGTGGTGCTTGGGCACGCGACGGCCATCGGCCAGGCCAGTTTCCCCGGCATCGCCGGTGCGGGTGTAGATCTTCGACAGGCGGTTGCCCATGCTCAATGCTCCTTGTCGTCGCGCGCCAGCAGTGGCAGCGGCGGGGAAATTTCGGCCGCCAGCGGCAGGCGGATGGTGAAGCAGGTGCCGACACCCAGCTCGGACTGCACCTCCATCTGCCCCTTGTGGTTATTGGTGACGATGAAGTACGAGACCGACAGGCCCAGCCCTGTGCCCTGGCCGACTTCCTTGGTGGTGAAGAACGGCTCGAAGATGCGCTTGCGCACGTTCTCCGGCATGCCGCAGCCGTTGTCTTCCACGTGGATTTCCGCCCACGGCGGATTGAGCCGGGTACGCAGAGTGATGCGGCCGTACTCGCCTTCCTCTTCATCGTCACGCAGGTGGATGGCCTGGGCGCCGTTCTTCAGCAGGTTGAGCAGCACCTGCTCGATTTCGTTGGCGATCACCGGCACCGGGCCCAGGCGCGGGTCGTACTCGTGGACGATTTCCAGCGACTTGAAGTCGAAGCCGCCGGTGAGGTCGAAGTCGTTGCCGGCGATCTCCACGGCCTGTTCCAGCAGCGCCGGCAGCTCGCAGGCAGCCATCTGCCGGTGGCTGCGGCGGCTGAAGGAGAGCATGTGGGTGACGATCTTCGCAGCGCGGGAGCCGGCGTACTGGATGCCATCCATCAGCTTGGGAATCTCCCGCGCCTCCAGGTAGTGGTTGAGGTCGTCCAGGCGCACGCCCACTTCGCCGGCTACCTCCAGGTTCTTCGGCAACTCCGGCGACAGTCGCCGGCGGATGTTCTGCACGTTGTGCAGGATGGCGCCGAGCGGGTTGTTGATCTCGTGGGCCATGCCGGCCGCGAGGCCGCCGACGGAGAGCATCTTCTCCGACTGCACCATCATCTCTTCCATTCCCAGGCGGTCGGTGATGTCGTCGATACGGATGACCGCGCCACGGCCGGTGCCGCCCATCAGCGGATAGAAGGTCAGGGCGTAATGGCGCGGCGCGTCAGTGAGGGCCCAGGTGACGCGTTCGACGCGTTCGACCTTGTGCTGCTCGGCGGCGCGGGTGAGCTGCGGCAGGAAGGGCTTGAGCGACGGGAAGGCGAGGAATACCGGCTGGTTCACCGCGTCGTCCAGGCTGGTGCCGGAGAGCAGGCTGGCTTCCTGGTTCCACTGGGTGACGTAGAGCTGCTCGTCCACCGCGATCAGCGCCGAGGGCATCGAGTCGATGATGCTGTTGAGGTAGTGCTGGAAGCCGGTGAGTTTCTTCTCGATCTTGCTGCGCACCTGGACTTCCAGCTCCAGCTTGCGGTTCGAGCGGCGGGTTTCCTCGGCCAGCGACTGGGCCTGTTCCACGGCTTCCTGGGCGTCGTCGCGGGCGCGCTTGAGCTGCTGTTCGCGGGCTTCGATGCGGGTCAGCATGGTGTTGAAGGCGTCGGCCAGCCGGCCGATCTCGTCGGCATTGCCGCGCTCGGCGCGCAGGGCGTAGTTCTCCTCGCGGGTGACCTGGCGCGAGAGCTCCTCCAGGCTGCGGATCGGCCGGGTGATCAGGCGGCGAATCTGCTGGGCGATGAGCAGCCAGAGCAGCACCGAGACGGCGAGGATCACCAGGCTGGCAGTCAGGGTGCCGGTGTAGAAGGCGCCCGGCAGCTCGCTGCTCGCCACCAGCAGCAGGTAGCCGCTGTTGCGGCCGGCCTGAGGCAGTTCGAACAGCGCGTTGAGGCGGTATTCGTGCTGGCGCCAGCGCTCCAGGTGATCGAGGCGCTCGGGCAGGGCAATGGGCCCGTTGCCCGGCGACTGGGCGATACGTTCGCCGTTGCTGTCATACAGTGCGGCGGCGCGCAGCGGCTGGTAGTCGTCCAGCTGGCGCAGCAGCACCTGGGCCTGGGTGGGCGAGGACAACGCCGGCTCGCTGAGCGCCGGGTTGGCGATCAGCCGTCCGATGGTCTGCAGCGCCTGGGGCGCGACGCTGTCCTGGGAAATCCAGTAGGCCGCGCTGATGAAGGCCAGGTTGGCCACCAGCATCACGGTCGCCAGCAGCACCAGCAGGGCGGCGAGGATCTTCTGGCCGACCGGCAGGTCTTCCAGGCGCTGGCGCAGGTTCATGGGTGAAGGCATGGGCGCTTTCTTGGAAAAACAGGAGAGGCGGGCAGGGTAGCCCGCGATCAGGTGTCGGGCAATCCGCGCGCCACCAGGTAGGCGCGCAGGCGCTCGTGTACGGCTCGCAGTCGCGGCAGGGCGAGGTGCAGGCGGTCACCTTCGCGGCAGGCGTGGCCGAGCAGATAGGCGATTTCGCTGCGCCGGCCCTGGGCGACGTCCTGGTACATGGAGGAGAAGTTCGCCGCAGTGGCGGCAATCACGCGCTCCACGTCGCCCTGCAATTCCTGCGCAGCGGCGGAGTAGTTGCAGGCGTGCAGCAACTGGCCCAGCTCGTCGCACAGCGCGGCAACTTCATCGGGGTGCCCGGCCAGTTCGCCATTGCGGCATTGGTGTAGCACCGTCAGCGGGTTGATCGCGCAGTTCAGGGCCAGCTTGCGCCACAGGCGTTCGAGGATGTTCTCGCTCCACTGGGCGGGAATTCCGGCTTGCTCCAGTTCGGTCAGCCAGGCCGGAGTGGGCCCGCCGTGCTCGTCGCCCAGCCAGGTCTGGCCATGGCCTGCGAATACCACGCGGAAGTCGGATTCGCGGAATGCGCCTTCGGTGCTGGAAGCGTAAAGGCAGCGTGCGCGCGGCAGGTGGGTGCTGACCGCCTGCTGGCTACCCAGGCCGTTCTGCAGCAGGATCAGCTCGGCACCGGGGGCCAGGCGCGCCGCCACGCTGGCGGCGGCAGACTCGGCGTCGTAGGCCTTGCAGGCCAGCAGCAGGCGCTGGATCGGCGCGCCTTGCGCAGCGGTTTCGGCCGGTATCGGGTAGAGGCTCTCGCGACCGTCTTCGATCAGGGTGACGCCACCGAGGGCGCGGTAGGCGTTGAGGCGCTGGCGGTCGCGCAGCAGCAGGCGCACCGGCAGGCCTGCGCGGGACAGGCGGGCGGCCCACAGGCAACCGAGGCTGCCGGCGCCGAGGATAGACCAGGTCATGGGAGAAACTTCGCGGGTTCGGGGGCTTACCGCGAAGTTTAGCGCAGGCCGGTCAGTCGACTGGCGTTGATTCGCCCGCTGGCGAAGGCATCGGGCAGCAGGGCACGGCCCTGCTGCATCAGTTGCTCGACTTCCACGGGCAGCGCCTTGGCGTCCAGGCCCACCAGGCTGATGCCGGCCTTGAGGGTGATGAAGCCTTCGCTGGTCTTGAACGCCTTGAGGTTCAGGCCTTCGTGCAGGCGGCGGAAGCTGCTGGGGGAGCATTCCTGCAGGTCTTCGAGCAGGGTGATCAGGGCGAAATGCTGGCCGTCGATGCGCGCCAGGACGTCCAGCGGTCGTACCAGTTGCTGCAGGCGCCGGGCGACGCCATGGAGCAGTTCGTTCTGGAATGACTGGCCGTGCTTCTGCCCCAGTTCGGCCAACTCCGGCAGGCCGATGAGCATGTAGCACACGGCGCCACCACGGGATTCCACCTGGCGGATGCTGTCGGCCAGCTTCTGCTTGAGGTAGCGCTGGTTGCCCAGGCCCGTGGCACTGTCCACCAGGTTGCGTTCTTCCAGGCTGGTGATGTTCTCGGTGAGCAGGCGGTTTTCCATCAGCAGGCGCTGCAGGGTATTGCTCAGGCGGTCGGCGGCCAGTACGCGGGGCACCAGTTGCTCGTTCATCGCCGACTTGCTGACGAAGTCGTCCACGCCACGGTCGAAGGCTTCGGCCAGGGCGTTGTCGCCCTCCTTGCCGGTGAGCAGGATGATGTAGGTGTAGTGGTCGCCACTCTCGTCGAGCTGGCGCACTCGGGCGGTGAGCTCCAGGCCGTCCATCTCGGGCATCAGCCAGTCGGCGAGGAGGACGCTCACCGGCTGCTTTTCCAGCAGGTCGAGCGCTTCGCTGGCACTGCTGGCGAAGCGCACGTTCAGGTAGCCGGCCTGGCTCAGCGCGCGGCCGATCATGGCGCTGGAGAACTTGGCATCGTCGACTACCAGGATGCTGAGATGGTTGGTTGGCATGGAATGTCTCGGAAACGGGTAGGAAATGCCGGCTAACGACGTCAGAGGCCGGGCGCGGTCTTGTCTGTCAGTTATAATGACCGCGCATTTTTATCGTCAAGCCAGGCGTCGTCCCGTCTGTGAACCGGGTCGCGCCGTCCATCTGGAGAGATGTCATGCCTTCGTTCGACGTGGTGTCCGAACTGGACAAACACGAACTGACCAACGCCCTGGATAACGCTGCCAAGGAACTGGACCGCCGTTTCGACCTGAAGGGCAAGTGCAGCTTCGAGACCAAGGACAAGTCCGTCACCCTGACCGCCGAGGCGGATTTCATGCTTGAGCAGATGCTCGACATTCTTCGCTCCAGCCTGGTCAAGCGCAAGATCGATGTGCAGTGCATCGAAACCAAGGATCCCTTCCCGTCGGGCAAGGTGGTCAAGCAGGAAGTGACCTTCCGCGAGGGCATCGACAAGGATCTGGCGAAGAAGATCGTCGCCCTGATCAAGGACAAGAAGCTCAAGGTGCAGGCCGCCATCCAGGGTGAGCAGGTGCGTGTCACCGGCAAGAAGCGTGATGACCTGCAGGAAGCCATCGCGCTGCTGCGTGGTGAATCCCTCGGTATGCCGCTTCAGTTCAACAACTTCCGCGACTGATGCGCGCTGCTCTGTAAGAGCTGCGGAACCTCAGCGCCCGCGCGACGTCGCAGTAATAGAGTCGCTCGGCGAACTCCCGACCGCCATGGCTTGCCATGGCGGTTTTGTTTTTGGAATGGCAATAGACAAGGGGCCTGCATCCATGGATATGAATTACGAGCAGATCATGAACAGTGCGGAGGCCTGGACGCCGGTCGTCCTGGCTTACCTGGGCAATGCCGTGCTGGCGCTGTTGACCCTGCTGATCGGTTGGTGGGTGATCAACCTGTTCACCCGTCGTATCGGCGGGTTGCTGTCCACCAAGCATGTGGACAAGACGCTGCAGGGTTTCATCGGCAGCATGGTGAACATCATCCTGAAGATCCTGCTGATGGTCAGCGTGGCGTCGATGATCGGCATCCAGACCACCAGCTTCGTCGCCGCCATCGGTGCCGCCGGCCTGGCCATCGGCCTGGCGCTGCAGGGCAGCCTGTCGAACTTCGCCGGCGGCGTGCTGATCCTGCTATTCCGTCCGTTCAAGGTCGGCGACTGGATCGAAGCCCAGGGCGTTTCCGGCACGGTGGACCACATCATGATCTTCCACACCGTGCTGCGCACCGGTGACAACCGTACGGTGATCGTACCCAATGGCGCGCTGTCCAACGGCATCATCACCAACACCTCGACCCAGACGACCCGCCAGGTGACCTTCGATGTGAAGCTGGCCTTCGACGCCGACCTGGAGGGCGCTCGTGCCATCCTCAAGGAGCTGGCGGAGGATTCGCGCGTGCTCAAGTCGCCGGCGCCGGTGGTGGTGGTCGCGGGCCTGGGCGAGAACTCGGTGACCCTGTCGCTGCGCCTGTGGACCGCCAATTCCGACTACTGGGCCGTCACCTTCATGCTCAACGAGCAGGTGCGCCAGCGCCTGCGCGACGACGGCATCGACCTTGCGCCGAACAAGGTGGTGCGTGTGGTCAAGGGTGAAGAGGACGCCGTCCTGGCGGACTGATCCCTCACGCGGAACGGAAAAGGCCGGCATTTGCCGGCCTTTTTCATGGGCGCTACTTCATCAGCAAGTTCAGGGGCGTTCGGCGCTGGCTGGCTGCGTTGGGGCTTCGCTGGCTTCCTCGGCGGCGCCGTTGGTCATGTCGTTCTTGCGCTGCAGCCACAGCCAGCCGATCAACAGCAGCGTCGGCACGCCGAGCAGGGCGGTGAAGAAGAAGAACCGCTCATAGCCCATGCCCTCGACCATGGCGCCGGAGTAGCCGCCGATGAAGCGCGGCAGCAACAGCATGGTGGAGCTGAGCATGGCGTACTGGGTCGCGGAGAACTTCAGGTTGGTCAGGCTGGACAGGTAGGCGACGAAGGCCGAGGTCGCCAGGCCGCCGCTGAAGTTGTCGAGCATGATGGTCACCACCAGCATGGTGACGTGGGGCTCCAGTACCTTCAGCAGGGCGAAGACGTTCTGCCCCATGAGATGCGGATCGTCGATCGCGCCCATCTGCGCCAGGAAGGCGAACAGCAGGTTGGTCGCCGCCGAGGCCGCGCCGCCGATGAACAGGATCGGCAGGATGCTGAAGCGGGCGATCAGCACACCGCCGGCCGCCGCGCCCACCAGGGTCATGATCACCCCGAACAGCTTGCTGACGGTGGCGATGGTGTCCTTGGTGAAGCCCATGTCGATGTAGAACACGCTGGCCATGGTGCCCATGACGGTGTCGGACATGCGGTAGGTGGAGATCAGCCCGAGCAGCAGCAGGGCCTGCCAGCGGTAGCGGCGGACGAACTCGGTGATCGGCGTCAGCACCGGGGCCATCAGCAGCCGACCCGGCGCGGAGATGCAACTCAGGGCGATCAGCAGGTAGAGGAGGGCGAGCCACCACTTGCCAGCTTCGGTCATGTTGATGAATGCGGTGCCGGTCACCAGCAGGATGATCAGCACGATCACCGAAACCGCCTGGTGGACGAAGTCGAACTGCGGCAGGCCGCGCCCGTGCACGGCCAGCAGCAGCGGGCGGCGTACCTTCGACAGCAGCTCGCGGACCGGGCGGATCTGCCGGCGGCCGTGGGGCGTCATGCAGATGCCGATGAAGATTCCGTAGAGCGCCGCCCGCGGCCAGGCCTGGGCGGTCAGCGCGGTGAGCATGGCCGGCACGGAGATCAGCAGCACCAGCAGGGTCAGCACCGAGAGCAACTGGTGGTTGAAGGCGAAAGCCGAGCTGCCGGCCTGCGGCTGCACGTTCACCGGCGGCTCTTTCATCAGCAGGGTGGTGATCAGGCCGGGCAGGATGGCCAGCGAGCACACCGCGTAGGTCAGCGCCCAGGCCGACTGGCTGTAGTGCAGGGCACTGGAGCCGGCCCATTCGGCGAGGAACAGCACGCCGGCGGTGGCGAACAATACGGCGACCCGGTAGCCGGTCATGTAGCACGCGGCCAGCGCGGCCTGGCGGGTGTTCTCGGCGATTTCCAGGCGGTAGGCGTCGATCGCGATGTCCTGGGTGGCCGAGGCGAAGGCCACGACCATCGCCAGGGCGATCAGCCAGTTCAGATGCGACTGCGGGTTGCACAGGGCCATGCCGAGCAGGCCAATGGCGATCAGGCCCTGGGAGAACACCAGCCAGGAGCGGCGACGGCCCAGACGGCCGATGAAGGGCAGGCGCCACTGGTCGAGCATGGGCGACCAGACCCATTTGAAGGCGTACACCAGCCCGATCCAGCTGGCGAAGCCAATGGTTTCCCGGCCGACACCCGCTTCACGCAACCACACCGAGAGTGTGGAAAGCACCAGCATGTAAGGCAGGCCGGCGGCGAATCCCAGCAGCAAAAGCGCGAGGCTGGCGGGAGACTTGTAGGCAATCCATGCCTCTCGCCAGGAATGCTCTTTCATGGGGGTGTTTTCCAGCAGGTCAAAAATTCTCGCGAACTTTACTAGGACTGCTCGCCGCTAGGCCAGCCGTGCCGACGTATGTCCACCCGATCGTTATGGATTCTGACACCCTCTGCACGCAATCGTGCGCGCTGTTCGTTACCCGAAACAGTGCCGATGGGCAGGCTGATGCGGCCACCGGCGGCGATCACCCGGTGCCAGGGCAAGCGGGTGCCTTCGGGGAGTTGGCTGAGGATGCGTCCTACAAGCCGGGCAGAACGGCCCAGCCCGGCGAGGCGGGCGACATCGCCATAGGTGGTGACGCAACCTTCCGGCACCTGGGCGATGACCAGAAAGATCGCCTCGCGACGAACCTGCAGGCTCTCCAGCCCGAGATCGGGAATCGGCGTGCTGGCCGTGGGCTTGGACTTGGGCATCGAATGCACCGTGGCAGAGGGGCTGACGCTCAGAATATCGGTTGGTGCGGGTCTTACAAGTCAGCTTATTCCTAAGATCCATCTGTCAGTCATGGTGAACTCCCTGCAACTGGGCCGGTCAGTCGTTGCTCTAGTGTCGGGTATCTGGATAATGCCCGGCTTTTTGCCCATTCAATCCAGTTGAATTCGACTCATGTTGCCCAGAACCCTGCTGTCCATTGCCCTAGCTTCCTGTTCCCTCTCCGCCCTCGCCGATACCGTCTGGCTGAAGAATGGGGACCGTCTGACCGGCACCATCAAGCTGTTCGACGGCGGCAAGCTGCTGCTGGCAACTGACTATGGCGGGGAGATCACCCTGAAATGGGACAAGATCAAGACCCTTGAGACGGACCAGAACCTGCTGGTGAAGTACGACGAGGAAACCGGCGAGCACTCCAAGGGCATCAAGGCGTCGGACGATGGCAAGGTCACGCTGGTCAACGGCCAGCCGCGTACCGTGGAACTGGCGAAGATCGAGCAGATGATGCCGCCCAAGCCGATCCTGGAAGACTGGGTATGGACCGGCAACGTCGACTTCTCCCTGGACCACAAGCAGGCCGAGAACGATGTCGAGGACTACGACATCGACTTCAAGACCAACGCCCGCCACGGCCGTTGGCGCCACAACCTGCAGGGTGAGTACAACCGCGAGAAGAAGAACAACCAGGTCAGCACCGACAACTATTCGGCGCAGTACGCCCTCGACCGCTTCCTCGACGAGCACTGGTTCTGGCAGGGGCAGGCGCAGTACAAGCGCGACTGGATCGAGGACCTGCAGAAGAAGCGCACCGTCGGTACCGGCCCGGGCTACCAGTTCTGGGATAACGAGCTGGGCGCGTTCTCCCTGGCGACGCTGGTCAACCGCAACGACTACGAATTCGTCGACGATGAGAAATCCCACTTCTACAGCACCAGCCTGAAGTGGGACTACAACCGCTACCTGCTGGCCAAGCAGTTCGAGCTGTTTACCAACGGCGAAGTCAGCAAGCCTCTGGAGTCCAATGTGGACTACGAGCTGGAGAGCGAGGCGGGCATCCGCTACAAGCTGACTTCCTGGGCGTCCCTGAGCCTGAAGGCCGAGTGGGACAAGCTCAGCGGCAACGATGCGACGTCAACGAGCGCCGCTACACCGTTGGCCTGGGCGTGGGCTGGTAACGCCGATTTATGTAGGAGCGAGCTTGCTCGCGAACAACCCCAACGACGGCGGGGAAACGTTCGCGAGCAAGCTCGCTCCTACAAAAAGCACAAAAAAGCCCCGCACATGGCGGGGCTTTTTCATGGGCGGGAGGATTACAGGCGCAGGCCGCCGTCCAGCTCCAGCACTCGGCCGGTGTAGTAGTCGTTCTCGAGGATGTAGGCCACCGAGTGGGCGATTTCCAGCGGCTTGCCCAGGCGCTTGAGTGGGATGCCAGAGGTCATTTTCTCCAGCGCTTCGGGTTTCATGCTGGCGACCATGTCGGTCTCGATGAAGCCCGGAGCTACGCCGGCCACGCGGATGCCGTAGCGCGCCAATTCCTTCGCCCACACCACGGTGTCGGCGGCGACGCCGGCCTTGGCCGCGGAGTAGTTGGCCTGGCCCATGTTGCCCGCGCGGGAGATGGAGGAGATGTTGACGATCGCGCCTTCGTTCTTCAGCTCGATCATCTTCGCTGCCACTTCGCGGGTGCAGAGGAACACGCCGGTCAGGTTGACGTCGATCACGGCCTGCCATTGGGCCAGACTCATCTTGCTCAGCTCGCCGTCCTTGACCTTGATGGTCAGGCCGTCGCGCAGGATACCGGCGTTGTTCACCAGGCCATTGATGGCGCCGAAGTTGCTGGCGACCTGGGCCACCATGTGGGTAACCTGTTCTTCATTGGCGACATTGCACAGATAGGCGCGGGCGTCACCGCCGACGGCCTTGCAGGCAGCCACGGCTTCGTCCAGTTTTTCGGCATTGAGGTCAACCAGCGCGACGCGCGCGCCCTTGCCGGAGAGGTACTCGCCCATGGCGCGGCCCAGGCCCTGGCAGCCACCGGTGATGATGATGACCTTGTCTTTCAATTGCATCGGAACAACCCCACGAACAGTTTCTGGTGAAAGGCCCCGCCGGCAGCTGTGCACAGAGTCAGTCCTGCCCGTCCGTTTGCGACGGATTCTTTGCGAGGAGTCATAAGTTGAGCGTGAAAGCTGCCAAGCATGCCCGAGAACTGCTGCTCAAGGAATACCGCGGCGTCCTCTCCACCCACTCGAAGAAGTGGTCCGGGTTTCCCTTCGGCTCCGTGGTGCCCTACTGCCTGGACGAGGCGGGCCGCCCGCTGATCCTGATCAGTCGCATCGCCCAGCACACCCACAACCTGCAGATGGATGGCAAATGCTCGTTGCTCATCGGCGAGCGTGGCGTCGACGACATCCAGGCCGCCGGCCGCCTGACCCTGCTGGCCGAGGCGCTGATGATCGAGGATGTCGACGCCATCGCTGGCGCCGCCGAGCGCTACTACCGCTATTTCCCTGGTTCGCAGGACTACCACATCGTCCACGACTTCGATTTCTGGGTACTCGAGCCGGTGCAGTGGCGTTTCATCGGCGGCTTCGGCGATATCCACTGGTTGGGCGCCGACAGCGTGCCGTTGGCCAATCCCTTCGTCGGCGAGGCGGAAAGGAGCATGGTCGAGCACATGAACAGCGACCATGCCAGTGCGATCGAACACTACGTCGAGTTGGCCGGGCTGCCCGCGGGCAAGGATCCGCAGCTGGTGGGAATTGATACCGAAGGTTTCCACCTGCGCATCGGCCAGGGCCTGCACTGGCTGCCGTTCCCTGTGCCCTGCGGTAATCCTGGTGCGGTGCGCCAGGCGCTGGTGCAGTTGGCCAGGGCGGACGTCTGGCCGGGTAGTGAAGTCATCCAGGCTTGAACAATCCCCGGGCATTCCCTTGAAATTGGCGCGGGACGTCGCCACCTTTCCCGTTATCTGGGTAAATGCCCCGCCAAGGAAACATCGATGCGAGTTCCTCTTTTCCTGATTCTTCTGTTCCCGCTGATCGAGCTGGCCGTGATGATCAAGGTCGGCAGCGTGATCGGCGTGGGCTGGACCCTGCTGCTGATCATTGCCGGTGCCTTCATCGGTGCCGCTGTTCTGCGTGTCGCTGGCGTCGCCACCGCGCTGCGTGCCCGCGAGCGCCTGAATCGTGGCGAGCTACCCGAACAGGAAATGCTCGAAGGCCTGGTCATCGCCCTGGGTGGTGGCCTGCTGATGCTGCCGGGCTTCATCAGCGACGCCATCGGCCTGCTCTGCCTGATCCCCTTCACCCGCCGCCTGATGCTTGGCCGCGTGCGCCAGCGCATGCAGGAACAGGCCGAGCGCCGCCGGGCCTTTGCCGACGATCCCGCCGCCCAGCAACGTGGTGGCCCCAGCGTGATCGAAGGCGAGTACCAGCGCCGCGAGGAAGACCGCGACCGCCTGCGTTGAGTTTCGGGCGGTTTCGGCCGCCGCGAGCACCCTCCGTTTGCAAAATTTTTTTCGTCACACCCTTGAAATGCCTTGTAGCGACCTTATGTACCGGTCACCGCAAGGTCCCTGTCGCATGGACAGGCTGCTCTTTACGCGTCTCGCCAGCCGGGACGCAAACCGGCAACGCCGGATTCAATAAAACCTGCCGGGCATCGATCTGGCCGTTGGAAATCACAGTTTGGGAGAGTTACGACTATGAAGCTTCGTCCTCTGCATGACCGCGTCGTCATCCGTCGCAGCGAGGAAGAGACCAAAACCGCAGGCGGCATCGTGCTGCCGGGTTCCGCCGCCGAAAAACCGAACCGCGGTGAAGTGGTCGCTGTTGGTGCCGGCCGTGTCCTGGACAACGGCGAAGTTCGCGCTCTGGCCGTCAAGGTCGGTGACAAGGTGGTGTTCGGTCCTTACTCCGGCAGCAACGCCATCAAGGTCGACGGCGAAGAACTGCTGGTGATGGGCGAGTCCGAGATCCTCGCCGTCCTGGAAGACTGATTTCAGTCCGTCCACTCCCCACCGAATTCGATTTAGAGGAAACAGAACATGGCTGCCAAAGAAGTTAAGTTCGGCGATTCCGCTCGCAAGAAAATGCTGGTCGGCGTAAACGTCCTGGCCGACGCGGTTAAAGCGACCCTCGGCCCGAAAGGCCGTAACGTCATCCTGGACAAGAGCTTCGGTGCTCCGACCATCACCAAGGACGGCGTTTCCGTCGCCAAGGAAATCGAACTCAAAGACAAGTTCGAGAACATGGGCGCCCAGCTGGTGAAAGACGTTGCCTCCAAGGCCAACGACGCTGCCGGTGACGGCACCACCACCGCTACCGTTCTGGCCCAGGCCATCGTCAACGAAGGCCTGAAAGCCGTCGCTGCCGGCATGAACCCGATGGACCTGAAGCGCGGCATCGACAAGGCCACCATCGCTATCGTTGCCCAGCTGAAAGAGCAGGCCAAGCCTTGCGCCGACACCAAGGCCATTGCCCAGGTCGGCACCATCTCCGCCAACTCCGACGACTCCATCGGCAACATCATTGCCGAAGCCATGGACAAGGTCGGTAAAGAAGGCGTGATCACCGTTGAAGAAGGCTCGGGCCTGGAAAACGAACTGTCCGTCGTAGAAGGCATGCAGTTCGACCGTGGCTACCTGTCCCCCTACTTCATCAACAAGCCGGACACCATGGTTGCCGAGCTCGACGGCCCGCTGCTGCTGCTGGTCGACAAGAAGATCTCGAACATCCGCGAAATGCTGCCGGTCCTGGAAGCCGTTGCCAAAGCCGGCCGTCCGCTGCTGATCGTGGCTGAAGACGTCGAAGGCGAAGCCCTGGCTACCCTGGTCGTCAACAACATGCGTGGCATCGTGAAGGTCGCAGCCGTCAAGGCTCCGGGCTTCGGCGACCGCCGCAAGGCCATGCTGCAGGACATCGCCATCCTGACCGGCGGCACCGTCATCTCCGAAGAAGTCGGTCTGAGCCTGGAAGGCGCCACCCTGGAGCACCTGGGTAACGCCAAGCGCGTCGTACTGAGCAAAGAAAACACCACCATCATCGATGGCGCTGGCGCTCAGGCCGACATCGAAGCTCGCGTCCTGCAGATCCGCAAGCAGGTCGAAGAGACTTCCTCCGACTACGATCGTGAGAAGCTGCAAGAGCGTCTGGCCAAGCTGGCCGGCGGTGTTGCCGTGATCAAGGTTGGCGCTGCCACCGAAGTCGAGATGAAAGAGAAGAAAGCCCGCGTTGAAGACGCCCTGCACGCTACCCGTGCTGCGGTCGAAGAAGGCGTGGTGCCTGGCGGCGGCGTCGCTCTGGTACGTGCTCTGCAGGCCATCGAAGGCCTGAAGGGCGACAACGAAGACCAGAACGTCGGTATCGCCCTGCTGCGTCGCGCTGTCGAAGCTCCGCTGCGCCAGATCGTTGCCAACTCCGGTGACGAGCCGAGCGTCGTGGTCGACAAGGTCAAGCAAGGTTCGGGCAACTACGGCTACAACGCTGCTACCGGCGTGTACGGCGACATGATCGAGATGGGTATCCTCGATCCGGCCAAAGTCACCCGTTCGGCCCTGCAAGCCGCTGCTTCCATCGGCGGCCTGATGGTCACCACCGAGGCCATGGTTGCCGAAGTGGCTGACGACAAGGCTGCTCCGGCCATGCCGGACATGGGCGGCATGGGTGGCATGGGCGGCATGATGTAAGCCACCCGGCACCTGCTGTAGGAAAAAGCCCCGCCTAGGCGGGGCTTTTTCATGGGCGCGGGTTATGCCAGACTGCGGCGCAGGAGATGGCATTCCTCCTTCAACCGCCCTTGTGGCTGATGATGCCTACGCATTGACCTGGAAAGGCGCGTAGGCGCTCGCCTGCAGCCTGTCCAAATCATCCCTTCCAGGACAGGATCATGTTGAAATCCATTCTGGCCGTATCCCTCGGCGCCGCCCTCGGAGCCTTGCTGCGCTGGGTTCTCGGGCTCAAGCTCAATACCCTTTTGCCGTCGATGCCGCCGGGCACGGTGGTCGCCAATCTGGTTGGCGGCTACATCATCGGCGCGGCCATCGCCTTCTTCGCCAACACCCCCGGCGTAGCGCCCGAGTGGCGCTTGCTGATCATCACCGGGTTCTGCGGTGGCCTCACGACTTTCTCGACCTTCTCGGCGGAAGTCGTCGTGCTGTTGCAGCAGGGCCGGCTGGCCTGGGCCATGGGGACTGTCGCCACGCACCTTGCCGGATCCCTGTTGATGACCCTGGCCGGGCTTTGGTCGGTGAACGCACTGATGGGCCGCTAGGTTCGGGCAGGAGAGGTCCCGCTCGGGCGCCAGCGATAGAGAGGCCACAGGCCTTCGGAGGAAGAGATGAACGGCTACCAGTTGAAGTTCTTCACCCAGCAGGATCGCAAGCATGCCGGCCTGCCGCTGGCCCAGTGGCTGCTGGAGGAGGCGCGCCGGCAAGGTGTTCGCGGTGCCACCCTGATGACGGCGAGCGAAGGATTCGGCAAGACCGGGCGCATTCACTATGCGCACTTCTTCGAACTGGCCGACCAGCCACAGGAAGTCACCATGGCGGTCAGCGAGGAAGAGTCCGAGCGCATTTTCGCAGCCATTCGCCAGGCGGGTGTGAAGCTGTTCTACGTGAAGACGCCAATCGAGTTTGGCGTCACCGGCGAGGATGACTGACTACCGCGGAGCGCTAGTGCTCAGCGGGCTGCGGTGTCAGTGCTACCGTGTCAGTGCGAACAAGTGTGAAAAAACCGTTAAAGGCGCTTAAGGTCCATTTAAGCCAGTTAGGCTAGAGTGCTGTTCGCGAAAGGAGAGCACATGCGTATTCTGTTGGTTGAAGACAATCGGGACATCCTGGCCAATATGGCCGACTACCTGGGCCTCAAGGGCTACACGGTGGATTGCGCCCAGGACGGCCTGTCCGGATTGCACCTGGCGGCGACCTCCCATTACGACCTGATCGTACTGGACGTCATGCTGCCGGGGCTGGACGGTTTCACACTGTGCCGCCGGCTGCGTGAAGACGCGCGCCGCGACACACCGGTGATCATGCTCACCGCCCGCGACCAGCTGGACGACCGCCTGCAGGGCTTCCGCTCGGGCGCCGACGATTACCTGCTCAAGCCCTTCGCGTTGTCCGAGCTGGCCGCCCGTATCGAAGCGGTACTGCGCCGGAGCCAGGGTGGCGGTCGCCGCGAGTTGCAGGTCGCCGACCTGAGCTACAACCTCGACACCCTCGAGGTGAACCGCGCCGGCAAACCGCTGAAACTCAACCCCATCGGCCTCAAGCTGCTGGCGGTGCTGATGCAGAAGAGCCCGCACGTGGTGCGCCGCGATGTGCTCGAGGAAGCTGTCTGGGGCGATGACTGCCCTGACAGCGACAGCCTGCGCAGCCACGTGCACCAGCTTCGCCAGGTGATCGACAAGCCCTTCGCGTCCTCCCTGCTGCACACGGTGCACGGTGTCGGTTACAAGCTGGCAGAGGAAACGCATGGAGTATAAGCAGAGCCTTTCCCGCCGGATTGTCTTTGCCTTCGTACTCATGACCGCCGCCGTCGGCGGCCTGTTCTCGGTGGGAATCGTCGGCGTTGTTCACATCGTCGAGGAGCGTCTGATTTCCCGCGACCTGGGTGGTGAGCTGGATCGCATCCTCAATGAGGACCTGGGCAACGGCCAGGCTCCCAAGCTCGATCCGGGCATGCGTTTCTTCATCAGCGATGGCGCCGGCGTCTACGCCATGCCGCCGGCACTGCGCCGGCTGGATGAAGGGTTTCACGAAGTCTTCGATGGCGAGCTGTCCTTCCACGCGCTGGCGCGCGACGTCGATGGTCGCCGCTTCGTCCTGCTGCAGGACCAGAGCGACTTCGAAGCACGCGAGCAGATTCTCTATGCGGCCGTGGTCACCGGCTATGTCCTGAGCCTGGCCTTGTCCGGGGTGCTGGGCTGGCTGCTGGCGCGCAAGGTCATGGAGCCGGTGGCACGCCTGGCGCGCCAGGTTCGGCATCGCGATCAGTTGCTCGAGCTGGCGCCGCCCATGTCGCCGGATTACGCCAACGACGAAGTGGGTGAACTGGCGGCGGCTTTCGATTACGCCATGGGGCGGCTGCACGACGTGCTGACTCGGGAAAAGCTCTTTACCAGCGATGTCAGTCACGAACTGCGTACGCCGCTGATGGTGATCGCCACCAGTTGCGAGCTGTTGGCGGAGGAGCCGGGACTCAGCGCGCGGGCGCGCGCTCAACTGGCGCGCATGAACAGTGCCTGCGAGGAAATGCGCGACCTGGTGCAGACATTCCTCATGCTGGCCAGGGCCCAGCGCAAGGACATGGCCATCGTTTCTCGGGCCGGGCTGCGGCAGATCGGAGATGAGTTGGTAGCGCAGTGGCGCGGCCCCATCGAGGCAAAAGGTTTGACGCTGGTATACGAGGCGAACCAGGAGATGACCGGGCAATTCAACGCGCCTTTCCTGCGCTCGGTGATGAGCAATTTATTGCGCAATGCGATGCATTACACCGAAAGCGGCAGCATCCGCTTACAACTTGGACCGAGCGGATTCTGGGTCGAAGACACCGGCGCCGGCATCCCGGAAGAGCAGCGAGAGCGGGTCTTCCAGCCGTTCGTTCGAGGCCAGAACCCGCGTGGTGAGGGGCTTGGGCTCGGGTTGTCGCTGGTCAAGCGGATCTGCGCCTCCGAAGGCTGGGACGTCACGCTGCGTCCCGCAGAACCCCATGGCTGCCGCTTCGAAGTTCGCCTAGCCGTGGTTTGACAAAATCTTCACAAGTGCATGACCCGGCTGTGACAGGCTGGTTTGTATCGTTCGCCCTGAATTCGGGAAAGGTAATAATCCGATGACTGAAAAACCCGTCGACTTGGAATTCTCCCAGAAGTACGACCGCCAGCATGCGCAGCGTTACCTGCGCAAGCACCAGGCCGGACTGTCCCGGAAACTTTCCCATTGGCGCGATGTCCAGATAGCCCGCCAGGCCCTCAAGCTTGCCGGCCAGCCCAACCTGGTGCTCGACCTGCCGTGTGGCGCTGGACGCTTCTGGCCGATGCTGGCTGAAAAGGAGAATCGGGTGATCATCGGGGCGGACAATTCGCCTGACATGATTGCCGTCGCCTGTGCCGGTCAACCGAATGAGGTTGTAAAACGCGTCCGACCTTTGCAGACTTCGGCGTTTGCCATTGATCTGCCGGACAACGCCGTCGACAGCATCTTCTCGATGCGCCTGATGCACCACATCGGCGAATCTGATGATCGTTTGACGATGCTGCGCGAATTTCACCGCGTAAGTCGCGATTCGGTGATCCTGTCGCTGTGGGTCGATGGCAACTTCAAGTCCTGGAAACGTGCGCGCGCCGAGTCGACCCGCAAGAAACACGCCTACCAGAACCGCTTCGTGATTCCCGCCAAGACCATCGAGGCGGAGTTCCGCCAGGCTGGTTTCAAGGTCCAGGATCACATTGATTTCGTCCCGCTCATCCATATGTGGCGGGTCTACATTCTGCGTAAGGAGTGATGGATGGCCGTTGATCTGGCTTCGCTGCAGCAAATTTCCGGTGAGAACGCCATCGACCGTTGGCTCCAGGTACCCGGCAAGTGGGTCGAGGAGCCGAACCGTCGGCGCGGTGGCGAGAGCGGTGTGCAGCGAGTCCTGACCTCTGACGGCCGGATGCTCTATCGCAAGCAGCAGATGGGCCACATCTACCGTGACCTGCTGCATCCCTTTGGCTACCCCACGGCGATTCGCGAGCGCAATGCGCTCAAGGCTGCCGAAGCGCTGGGAGTCAGGGTGCCGACGCTGGTCTATGCCGGTTGCCGCAAGGTGGACGGTGAATGGCAGGCCCTGCTGGTCACCGAATCCCTCGACGGTTTCAGCAGCCTTGAAGACTGCTATGCCCGTGGCGATCAGGAACGCTGGGGTGAAGCGCTGCACCAAAGAATTCTGCAACATTACGGTAGTACCCTTGCAAAACTTAACGCCGGCCGCTGGCAACACGGCTGCCTTTACCTCAAGCACGTGTTCGTGAAGGTGGACGGCGACAAGATCGAAGTGGCCCTGATTGACATGGAAAAAGCCCGCCAGCGCTTCAGCGCCCAGCGTGCTGCGCGTCATGATCTTCGCCAGGTGAAACGCCGCTCGTCGTGGACTGAGGCGCAATGGCAGGCCTTTGTCTATGGTTACCAAGCGGCGTTTGGCAGCGCCATCAAAGGGTTGCAGACATGAAGTTAGAAATTACGCGAGGTTTGCTCCTCGTTGGCGCGCTCGGGGTGGCAACCCTGGCGGCGGCGGCCTGGCATGAGCCGGGGCCTTCGGTCATCACCGGAAAAGGCGGCCTGGACAGCTGCCCCATCCCGCCCAACCTGCGCGCCAAGCAACAGGACATCCGCCCGGACGATGACCTGCTGCTTTTCCTCTTCGGGATGTCGCAGAGCAAAGCACGCTGATTTCTGATTCGAACTCAAAACCCCGCCTCGGCGGGGTTTTTTGTGGGCGGCCGGTTTAGACTGCCGATTCGAAGCCTGCAATGAGACGAGCATGAGCGACAGCGCATTTTCCCGGCGGATCGTGCAGAACCTGCTGGATACCGATTTCTACAAGCTGAGCATGATGCAGGCAGTGCTGCACAACTACCCCAACGCCGAGGTGGAGTGGGAGTTCCGTTGCCGCAATGAAGAGGATCTGCGCGCCTACCTGGATCCGCTGCGCGAGCAGATCGAGCGCCTGGCGGAGCTTTCCTTCGCGCCGCAGGACCTGGCCTTCCTCGAGCGCATCCCGTTCTTCAAGCCGGACTTCATCCGCTTCCTTGGCCTTTTCCGCTTCAACCCCAACTACGTCCAGCTGGGTGTGGAGAATGAGGAGCTGTACCTGCGGCTCAAGGGCCCATGGCTGCATGTGATCCTCTTCGAAGTGCCGCTGCTGGCGATCATCAGCGAAGTGCGCAACCGACACCGTCATCCGGGCGCCACGCTGACGATGGTCCGCGAGCGGCTGCAGGAAAAATTCGACTGGTTGCGCGGGGAGGCCAGCACGGAAGAACTGGCCGGCTTCAAGATGGCTGATTTCGGCACTCGCCGACGCTTCTCCTACCCGGTGCAGGAGGCGGTGGTGCGGGACTTGCGCGACGGCTTCCCGGGGCATTTCGTCGGCACCAGCAACGTTCACCTGGCGCGCGAGCTGGGCGTCAAGCCGCTGGGCACCATGGCCCATGAGTGGCTGATGGCGCACCAGCAACTCGGCCCGCGGTTGATCGACAGCCAGGCCGCCGCGCTGGACGCCTGGGTGCGCGAATACCGTGGGCAGCTGGGCATCGCCCTGACCGACTGCATCACCATGGACGCCTTCCTGGCGGACTTCGACCTCTACTTCGCCAAGCTCTTCGACGGCCTGCGCCACGACTCGGGCGACCCGCTGGAATGGGCGGAAAAAGCCATCCAGCATTACGAGCGGCTGGGTATCGACCCGCAGACCAAGACCCTGGTGTTCTCCGATGGCCTCAACCTGCCACGGGCACTGGAAATCTACCGTGCGTTGCGCGAGCGCATCGACGTCAGCTTCGGTATCGGCACCCATTTCACCTGTGATGTGCCGGGCGTGCAGCCGATGAACATCGTGCTGAAGATGACCGCCTGCAATGGCCATCCGGTGGCGAAGATCTCGGATGCGCCAGGCAAGACCCAGTGCAAGGACGAGAACTTCCTTCACTACCTCAAGCACGTCTTCAAAGTACCGGGGTAGCCGATTGCGCAGCGCGCCGGGACGCGCCACTCTTGCTCAAGCACTCATCGCGACAGGCCTGCTGGCGCGACAGGCCCACAGAAGGGGAACAACGGATGTCAGCCACGAACGAACTCATCATCGGTGCGGGTCCCGACGGGCAGCCGGTCGGCCAGTCCTGGAAGCTCGCCAACCGCCACGGCCTGATCGCCGGCGCCACCGGCACCGGCAAGACGGTGACCCTGCAGCACCTCGCCGAGTCTTTCAGCGATGCGGGTATCGCGGTGTTCGCTGCGGACATCAAGGGTGACCTGTGTGGCATCGCCGCCGCCGGTAATCCTCAGGGCAAGGTAGCCGAGCGCATCGCCAGCATGCCGTGGCTGAACTACAAGCCCCAGGCCTACCCGGTCAGCATCTGGGACGTGGCCGGCAAGACCGGTCACCCGCTGCGCACCACGCTGTCGGAGATGGGCCCGCTGTTGCTGTCCAACCTGCTGGAACTGACTGAGAGCCAGCAGGCCGCGTTGTTCGCCGCGTTCAAGGTGGCCGACCGCGAAGGCCTGCTGCTGCTCGACCTGAAGGACCTCAAGGCGCTGCTCAACCACTTCAAGGAACACCCGGAAGTGCTCGGCGAGGACCGAGCGCTGTTCACCGCGGCTTCGTCCCAGGCGCTGCTGCGGCGCCTGGCGCTGCTGGAGCAGCAGGGGGCCGAGGACTTCTTCGGCGAACCGGCACTGCAACTTGAAGACCTGCTGCGCCCCGAGGCCGATGGTCGCGGGCGCATCCACTTGCTGGATGCCAGCAAGCTGGTACACGACGCGCCCAAGGTCTACGCCACCTTCCTGCTCTGGCTGCTGGCCGAGCTGTTCGAACAACTGCCCGAGCGCGGCGATGCGGACAAGCCGATCCTCGCGCTGTTCTTCGACGAGGCGCACCTGCTGTTCAACGGCACGCCCAAGGCTTTGCAGGACCGCCTGGAGCAGGTGGTGCGGCTGATCCGTTCCAAGGGCGTGGGCGTGTACTTCGTCACCCAGTCGCCCAGCGACCTGCCGGACGACGTGTTGGCGCAACTGGGCCTGCGCATCCAGCACGGCCTGCGTGCCTTCACGGCCAAGGAGCAGAAATCCCTGCGCGCGGTGGCCGATGGCTTCCGCCCGAACCCGGCGTTCGACACCCTGAAGGTGCTCACGGAACTTGGCATCGGCGAGGCGCTGGTTGGCACGCTGGAAGAGAAGGGCACTCCTGCAATGGTCGAGCGCGTGGCCGTGGCGCCGCCGCAGTCGCGCATCGGCCCGCTGACCGATGCCGAGCGTGCGGACGTCATCCGTCGCTCGCCGCTGGCCGGGCGTTATGACCAGCCGATCGACCGCGAGTCTGCCTACGAAAAGCTCACCGGCCGCGCCGACGACAAGATGGCGCCGACCCAGGGGAAGGAAGAGAAGGGCACCGACTTCGGCGGTATGGCCGGCGAGATCCTTGGTTCCCTGGCCAGCCAGGTCAGCAAGACTGTGGTGCGCCAGGCGGCGAACCAGATCGGCCGGCAACTGGTGCGAGGGCTGATGGGCGCGCTGTTGGGCGGTAGCAAGCGGCGGTAATTGCAGAGCCGTCTGTGGTGAATCAGATCGGTACCGGCGAAAGCGAATTCACCGGCGGGTTCGTCTCGGGGCGGTTCGCGAGCAAGGGCCAGGCGCCCCTCGGTCCTGCACGGAGCGAGGTTTTTTGTAGGAGCGAGCTTGCTCGCGAACAAAAAAGGCGCCTGAAGGCGCCTTTTTCGTTTCTGCCGAAATCAGATGCGGAAACTGTCCACCAGGTGTCGCAGGCGACCGGCCTGGTTCTCCAGGTCGGCGCAGGCGCGCAGGGTGGCCTGGAGGTTTTCCACGCCCTCCTGGTTGAGGGTGTTGATCTCGGTGATGTCCATGTTCAGCGAGTCGACTACGGCGGTCTGTTCCTCGGTGGCGGTGGCGACCGACTGGTTCATCGAGTCGATCTCGCCAATGCGGTGAGTCACGCTGGCCAGACGCTCGCCGGCACGGTTGGCGATTTCCACGCTTTCCAGGCTGTAGCGCTGGCTCTCGGTCATGGTGTCCACGGCTTCGCGGGCGCCGACCTGCAGCTCCTCGATCATCTTCTGAATCTGCTGGGCCGACTCCTGCGCGCGGTGGGCGAGGTTGCGCACTTCGTCGGCGACCACGGCGAAGCCACGGCCGGCTTCCCCGGCACGGGCGGCCTCGATGGCAGCGTTGAGGGCCAGCAGGTTGGTCTGCTCAGAGATGCCTTTGATCACTTCGAGAATCTGCCCGATGTTCACCGTGCGGCTGTTCAGCGCTTCGATGTTGGCGCAGGCCGAACTGATCTTGTCCGACAGCTGATTCATCGCGCTGATGGTCTGCTCCACCACCTGGCGCCCGTCGCCGGCCTGGTGCGAGGCATCGGTGGCGTGGTGCGAGGCGTCGGCGGCGTTGCGGGCGATTTCCTGGGCGGCGGCGCCCAGTTCGTTGATCGCCGCGGCGACGCTGTTGGTGTGGTTGGACTGCTCGTCGGAGTTGCTCATCGATGAGTTGGAGGCGTTCACCACCAATTGCGAGACGTCGTGCAACTGGCGTGCGGTGGAAGCCACTTCGCGGATCGATTCGTGGATACGTTCGACGAAGCGGTTGAAGGCGTTGCCCAGCACGCCGAACTCGTCGTTGCTGGCGACCTTCAGACGCTTGGTCAGGTCGCCCTCGCCCTGGGCGATGTCTTCCATGGCGCGCCCCATGGTGGTCAGCGGCTGCATCAGCACGCGGATCAGCATGCCCAGCAGGAGCAGGATGGCGACGATGGCGATGGCCGCGGCGATGACGGCCGAGGTGCGGAATTTGCTCAGCATCGAATAGGCGGCGTCCTTGTCGATGGACAGGCCGATGTACCAGTTCACCGATGGCAGGCCTTTGACCTGGGTGAAGCTGAGGATGCGGGTGTGGCCGTTGAGCTCGGCCTCGCTGAAGCCGCCGCCGATCCTGGGCGTGTTCTGCGGGTAGATGTCGGCCAGGGACTTCATGATGAAGCTCTTGTCCGGGTGCACCAGGATCTTGCCGTCGCCGCTGACCAGGAAGGCATAGCCCATGCCGCTGAAGTCCAGCGAGTTGATGATCTGTACCAGGGTCTGCAGGCCGAGATCGCCGCCGACCACGCCTACGGTCTTGCCGCCGGCGCGGGCCGGGGTGGCCACGGTCATGATCAGTTCCTGGGTGGCCGCGTCGATGTAGGGTTCGGTCAGCGTGGTGCCGCCGGCCGCGACGGCATCCTTGTACCAGGGGCGGGTGCGCGGGTCGTAACCATCAGGCATGGCGCTGTTCGGGCGCATGGTGAAGGTGCCGTCTTCCTGGCCCAGGTAGGTGAAGTTGAAGGTCTTGCGCAGGGTCTCCTGTTCCAGCAGCGCGCTCAGGTGGTCCGCTGCGCTGTCGCGGGCGATGGTCTGTGCGGTGCTTTCGATCAGCAGCAGACGGCCGCTCAGCCAGTTCTGGATGTTGCTGGCGCTCACGTCGCCCATTTCCCGCAGATAGTCCTCGAGGTCCTCGCGGATCGCGTTGCGCTGCAGGTAGTCGTTGTAGAGGGTGAAGAGGGCGAATGCCGAGAAAACAACAAGAGAAGCGGCCAGGAGGATCTTATGGCTGAATTTCAGGCTCTTGATCATGCTGCGTCGAGTCCGGAGGTAGTGGGATGCCTGAACGGCGTGGGTCCGGGCGACAGATCCGGTGTCGCCGCAGAACGTCCGTCCCCGTGGTGTGAAACGGACGGCGCCGGCGCGGCGGATAGCCGTGCGGGCTTGGCCGGGACTCCCTTGTCCTGGCAGTGAAGACAGGCCCGGTTTGTTGGTTGCTATCAAAGGCCTTCACCCTTGCTTTCGGCGTGGCCTGTGGAAGCTTGAAAGAGTCGGACGAACGGTAGAGGTGGCTCTGTGGCGGGTGTTTCAGCAGTGATACAGGCGGCTGTCGAGCGGCCCCCACAGTCCTGCTGGGAGCGAGGTCTCTTGTACGAGCGAACTTGCTCGCGAACAAAAAAGGCGCCCGGAGGCGCCTTTTTCGTTTCCGCCGGAATCAGATGCGGAAACTGTCCACCAGGTGGCGCAGGCGACCGGCCTGGTTCTCCAGGTCGGCACAGGCGCGCAGGGTGGCCTGGAGGTTTTCCACGCCCTCCTGGTTGAGGGTGTTGATCTCGGTGATGTCCATGTTCAGCGAGTCGACCACGGCGGTCTGTTCCTCGGTGGCGGTGGCGACCGACTGGTTCATCGAGTCGATCTCGCCGATGCGGTGGGTCACGCTGGCCAGGCGTTCGCCTGCACGGTTGGCGATCTCCACGCTTTCCAGGCTGTAGCGCTGGCTCTCGGTCATGGTGTCCACGGCCTCGCGGGCGCCGATCTGCAACTCTTCGATCATCTTCTGGATTTCCTGCGCGGACTCCTGGGCGCGGTGCGCCAGGTTGCGTACCTCGTCCGCCACTACAGCGAAACCTCGCCCGGCTTCCCCGGCGCGGGCGGCTTCGATGGCGGCGTTCAGTGCCAGCAGGTTGGTCTGCTCGGAGATGCCTTTGATCACCTCCAGAATCTGCCCGATGTTCACCGTGCGGCTGTTCAGCGCCTCGATGTTGGCGCAGGCGGAGCTGATCTTGTCAGACAGCTGGTTCATCGCGCTGATGGTCTGCTCGACCACCTGGCGCCCGTCGCCGGCCTGGTGCGAGGCATCGGTGGCGTGGTGCGAGGCGTCGGCGGCGTTGCGGGCGATTTCCTGGGCGGCGGCGCCCAGTTCGTTGATCGCTGCGGCGACACTGTTGGTCCGGTTGGACTGCTCGTCGGAGTTGCTCATCGATGAGTTGGAGGCGTTCACCACCAACTGCGAGACGTCATGCAGGCTGCGTGCGGTGGAAGCCACTTCGCGGATCGACTCGTGGATTCGCTCGACGAAACGGTTGAAGGCATTGGCCAGCACGCCGAACTCGTCGTTGCTGGCGACCTGCAGGCGCTTGGTCAGGTCGCCTTCGCCCTGGGCGATGTCCTGCATGGCGCGGCCCATGTCGGTCAGCGGCGCCATCAGCACGCGGATGAGCATGCCCAGCAGGAAGAGGATGGCGACGATGGCGATCACGGTGGCGATGATCGCGGTGTTGCGGAAGTCGCTCAGCATTGCGTAGGCGGAGTCCTTGTTGAGCACCAGGGCGACGTACCAGGTGACTCCCGGCAGGCCTTTCACCGGCGTCATCGAGACCAGTTGCTCTTCACCGTTGATGCTGACTTCCTGCACGCCCGGCTGCACCTTCGGTGCGCCTTGCTGGTAGACCTCGCCGAGGGATTTGAAGATCAGGCTGCTGTCCGGGTGCAGGAGGATCTTGCCGGCATCGCTGACGAGGAAGGCATAGCCGTCGCCGTCGAATTTCAGCGAGTTGATGATCGCGGTGATGGTCTCCAGCTTCATGTCGCCGGCGGCCACACCGACCAGTTGGCCGTTGCGCATGACCGGCATCGACATGGCGAGGATCTGCTCGTTGGTGCCGGCATCCAGGAAGGGCTCGGTGACGATCAGCCGGCCGGCGGCCACGGCGTCCTTGTACCAGCCGCGGGTACGCGGGTCGTAGCCATCGGGCATCGGTGCATAGGGGCGCATGGTGAACACGCCGCTGGCGGCTTCACCCAGGTAGACCGACTCGAAGTTCTTCTGGAACACCGCCTGTTCCAGCACGTGCTGGATGCGCTCGGGCGTTGGTTCGCCATCGGCCAGCTGCGCGGCTTCGGCCTCGACCAGCTGGATGCGACCGTCCAGCCAGCTCTGGATGTTGCTGGCGGTCAGGCTGCCCACCTCGGTGAGATAGGACTCGGTGTCGGAGTGGATCGCCTCGCGCTGGCGGAAGTCGTTGAAGAGGATGAAACAGGCGAAGGCGAAGGTGACGACGAGGGAGGCTGCCAGGAGGATCTTCCTGGAGAAGGACAGCGAGCGAAGCATGGGGAAAGCATCCTGCAGGTGGAACAAGGGTTAGGCAGGATGTATCGGCTGTCTAGGACGGGACTTTAGAGACTGAATGCGAAAACGGGCGCGGTGTTGCACCGCGCCCATCGCCGCATGGACCTCAGGGGCCCAGCGCGTTCTGCACCAGCGTCATCAACGAGCCGATCTTGGTGCCGATGGGGGTAGCTGCGGCGACGATGGCAATGGATATGAGACCGGCGATCACCGCGTACTCGATGGCCGTTGCCCCTTCTCGATCGGAAAGGAAAGTGCGCAGGCGGGAGTAGAGGCGTTTTACTGAGTCGATCGTGCGTTCCATGTACGAGCCCTCCGGGCAGGAGACAGCGGCGCCGGCGGAGTCGTTTCCGGCTCCGCGAACGCTTCGAATCAGGAAGTGGATCAGGCGCCGATGGCGGTCTTGATCGCCGTCATGAGTGCGCCGATTCGCGTACCGATCGGAGTTGCCGCCGTTAATACCGCAATGGAAATAAGCCCGGCAATGACCGCGTATTCAATCGCGGTGGCCCCTTCGCGGTCACGTATGAAGGACTTGGCTTTGCTGAGGATATTCTTCGAAAGTTGTTTTGCTGAGGTTTTGTTTTTCATGGCCGTCGCTCCGTGCACGCCCGACTGCAAACAGGGCGGTTGCCCTGACTTCACCGTCAGGCTAGGCGCAGTGTGGCCGAATGCAATTGATCAAATAGCGCTAATACCAAAGTTATAGTCACGGGGAAGTATAACTAACTGGAGATTGGAAATTTGCAGTTAGCATTTGACGCTATTACCGCAGCTACTAAATTCTGCTTTGGAACAAGTAGAGTCTGATTATCAGGAAAGGTTCTTATCGAACTTTCCTGTTCAGCCGAAATAACAATAAAGGTCTGAAGGACGTACTCCGGCAGGCATTTGTTTCGCGGAGTCGGGCCAGCGGCACGACTTCCCACTTGTGCACAAGGATGGGTTCATGAATAGCAAGGTGCTGATGGTATTCGCCGGGCTGTTGTTGGTGTGCGCAGGGGTAGTGGGTTACCTCGGGCTTCAGATCGGCAAGCCGGCTCAGCCGGCAGTGGGTGTGGTCCAGGACATGGCGCCCGCGGCAGTGGCCGAGGCCGACAAGCTGCAACGCACGCCGGTGGTCGTCGCCGCACGGGATCTGCCGGCGCTGGCGGTGATCGGCAAGGAAGACCTGGCCGTCGAGCAGCTGCGCACCGCGCCCAGTGGAAGTTTCCCCAAGCCTGAAGCGCTGATCGGCCAGCGCGTCTGGGTCGCGGTGCCGGCCGGCAGCATCATTTCCTCTTCGATCACCGAACCGGGCGGGCCGCTGGCGCGGACTATCCGCCCTGACGAGCGTGCGATGGCCATCGCGGTGGATGAAGTCATCGGCGGCGGAGGTTTTGTCCTGCCCGGCGACTATGTCGATGTGATGCTCTTCGTCCAGGACCAGCAGACCGGCGAGCGCAGCGTCAGCGCCCAGGTGGTGCTGCCCGGCGTGCGCGTGCTCACCTACGGCGAGCAGATTGCCGTGGCGAAGGACGGCCAGGCGCGCAACGCCGGCGATCCCAAGGACCAGACTCCGCGCCCGCCGCGCACTGCCGTGCTGGCCGTGCCGGCCGAGGCCACCTCGCGATTGATGCTGGCCAGCCAGGCCGGGTCATTGCGCCTGGCAGTGCGCAGCAAGGATGAAAAGCTCTACGAGAAGGAGCAGGAGGGCCGCTACCTTGAGGCCTCCCTGGGGGCGGGCAGCAGCCAGCCGATCACCCTCGAACAACTGATCGGCAAGCCGCGGTCGACCACAGTGCCTGCCTCTCGCCAGGTTTCCGCGCCGGCGGTGAGCCAGGGCGTGGTGGTCTATCGCGGTACCGAAGTCACCCGTGAAGCACATTGAGCAAGGAGTGCATCGATGTCCAAGCGCTTCATTCTGTCCCTCGCCGCCCTGCTGGTCTGCGCCGCTCACTCCACTGCGCAGGCCGTACCCAGTGCCTGTGCCGGGCTTGCCGGCCAGCAGCTGAATCTCGATGTGGAGCAGGGCGCCCAGCGCGACCAGCAGCTTCCGGTGCCGATCAAGCGCCTGGCCATCGGCGACCCGAACATCGCCGACGTGCAGGTGCTGGACAAGCGTGACTTCCTCATCACCGGCAAGGCCGAAGGCCTGACCAGCCTGCTGATCTGGACTACCTGCGGCGATCAGCCGCTGCGCAGCGTGGTGCGCGTGGGCGGCCGTGCCGTCGGCGATGTCGCCGGTGCAGCGGGCATGGCCGCCGGCGGCCTGCCCAACCAGGTGCAGACCGACATCCGCTTCGTCGAAGTCAGCCGCAGCAAGCTCAAGCAGGCGAGCACGTCGCTGGTGCGGCGCGGTTCCAACACCTTTGTGCTCGGTGCTCCGGGCAGCCTGGGGAATCTTGAGGTCGGCGTCGACGGCGGCCTGGGCGGCAACTTCGGCACCAACCAGAGCGGCTTCAACATCATCTGGGGTGGTGGCAGCAGCAAGTGGCTGGGCTTCATCAATGCCCTGGAAGGCAGCGGCTTCGCCTACACCCTGGCGCGGCCCAGCCTGGTCGCCACCAGCGGACAGAGCGCATCGTTCCTGGCCGGTGGCGAGTTCCCGATCCCGGTGCCCAATGGCGATAACAACAACATCACCATCGAGTACAAGGAATTCGGCGTGCGCCTGACGCTGACGCCAACGGTGATGAACGACAAGCGCATCGCCCTGAAGGTCGCCCCCGAGGTCAGCGAGCTGGACTTCTCCAACGGCATCCGCACCGCCGACATCACCGTACCGGCACTCAACGTCCGCCGCACCGACACCAGCGTGATGCTCGCCGACGGCGAGAGCTTCGTGATCAGCGGGCTGATCAGCAGCAACACCATCAGCAACATCGACAAGTTCCCGTTCCTGGGCAGCATCCCGGTGATCGGTGCGCTGTTCCGTTCCTCGAACCTGGACAAGGACGACCGCGAACTGCTGATGATCGTCACCCCGCACCTGGTCCAGCCGCTGGCCGCCAATGCTGCACTGCCGACCCTGCCAGGCGAGGGCCTGCGCAACTATGACCCGGGCTTCGCCGAGTTCTACTTCCTCGAAGACGGCCGGTTCGACCGGCGCAAGGCCAACAGCGGGATGTCGCGCTGATGGATACCTACGAAGCGCTGACCCGCCACAGGGCGGGAGGCAAGGCAAAGGAAGGGAGCATGGGCATGAGTCAGACTTTCGTGGCACTGATCCAGCATCCTGGGGAGCAGGAGTGGTTGCAGAGCAGCCTGGCCGGATGCGGGCAGGTGGTTCTGGCCAACAGTGGGACCCTGGAAGAGTTGTTGTCGCTGCTGGACGTCACCGGCGCGACGGTGCTCTTCACCAGCCTGAACAAGGCCAATCTGGTTGCCCAGGGTTCGTTGATCGAGGGGCTGGTTTCCGCGCGTCCGCTGCTCTCGGTCGTGGCCGTCGGCGATGGCCTGGACAACCAGCTGGTGCTCGCCGCCATGCGCGCTGGCGCAAGGGATTTCGTCACCTACGGTGCCCGCGCCAGCGAGCTGAGCGGGCTGGTCCGGCGTCTTGGCGGGCGGTTGCCCACGGTACCGGTGAGCGCTGCCCAGCAGGGTGAGCTGATCAGCCTGGTCAGCGCCCGGCCAGACGCCGACGGCGCCTTTGTCGCCCTGCACCTGGCCCTGGCGCTGCAACGTCAGCCCGAGCACCGCGTGCTGCTGGTGGATATCGGCCAGCCCAGCGGCGAAGCGCTTGCCATCCTCGGCATGGAGCCGGCCTTCACCTTCGCCGATGCCATGCGCAATCTGCGGCGCCTCGACCAGACGCTGATCGACAGCGCCTTCACCCGCCACGAATCCGGGCTGCGGGTGCTCAGCCTGTCCGACGAGCCCGGCGTGCTCGAGCGCGTCACCACGGCCGAGCTGTACCTGCTGCTGGGCAACCTGCGCAGCGCGTTCAGCCACATCCTGGTCAACCTGACGGGCGTTGCCGAAGGCGAGTTGAGCTCGCAGTTGCTTGGCCAGGCCAACCGCGTGCTGTGGCTGGTGGACCAGAGCGTGCCTTCCTGCAAGAAGGGGCTGGAGCGCCTGCGTCGCCTGCGTGAGCGCAGCCCGATGCTGCCGCGCATGGAACTGCTGATCGAACGCTATTGGCCATCGGTGCCGCCGGATGCGCCGGCCCTGGGCAAGATGTTCGGGCTGGAACTGTTTGGTGTGCTGCCGGCGTCCCCCGAAGCGCGCCTGCGTTCGAAGAATGTCGGCCAGAGCCTGTTCGAGCTGTCGCCGCGCGATCCGTTGACGGTCAAGCTGCGTGACCTCGCCGAGGGACTGGGCGCCGGCGTCGTGGAGAAACGCGGCCTGTTCGGCTGGATCGGTCGCGCCAGGGCCGTGCGCCCATGACCCAGCATTACGGCGGTAGCGGCCACGGCGCAAACCACGACCGGGATCTGCAGGCGCTGAAGATGCGCCTGCACCGCTACATCATCGACGAGATCGACGAAGACGGCATGAACCTGCTGGAGGGCGCGCGGCCGGCGGTGGCGCAGTACGTCTCCGAGAAGGTCAGCGAATATGCTGCGCGCCGTCAACTGGCGATCTCCCGCTATGAACTGGACCGCCTCGCCGAAGAGGTGGTGGACGAGCTGACCGGCTTCGGCCCGCTGGAAATCCTCCTGCGCGATCCGGGCATCTCGGAAATTCTGGTCAACGGCCCCGACCGCGTGTTCATCGAGCACGAAGGCCGGCTGTACCAGAGCGACCTGCGTTTCATCGACGATCACCACGTGCAGCGGGTGATCCAGCGCATCCTCGCGCCGCTGGGGCGGCGCCTGGATGAATCCAGCCCAATGGTGGACGCGCGCCTGCCGGACGGCAGCCGGGTCAATGCAATCATCCCGCCGGTGGCACTGGACGGTCCCTGTCTGTCGATCCGCAAGTTCAGCAAGGAGCTGCTCAAGAGCGCCGACCTGCTGGGCTACCAGAGCGTCAACGAGGAGATGCTGGCGTTCCTCCGCCAGGCCGTGGCGAGCCGTTGCAACATCCTCATCAGCGGCGGTACCGGCACCGGCAAGACCACGCTGCTCAACGTCATGAGCAGCTTCATCGACGAGCGCGAACGCATCGTCACCATCGAAGACACCGCCGAGCTGCAACTGGGCCACGACCACGTGGTACGCCTGGAAACGCGCCCGCCGAATGCCGAGGGTTTCGGCGAAGTCACCGCCCGCGACCTCATCCGCAACGCCCTGCGGATGCGCCCGGACCGCATCATCCTCGGCGAAATCCGCGGCGTGGAAGTACTCGACGTGCTGCAGGCGATGAACACCGGTCACGACGGTTCGATGAGTACGGTGCACGCCAACTCGGCCATGGATTCGCTGCTGCGCCTGGAAATGCTCGTCGGCCTCACTGGCCAGCGCGTGCCGGAGCAGACCCTGCGGCAGATGCTCTGCTCGGCGCTGGATGTCGTCGTGCAGATCACCCGCCTGTCCAACGGCCGTCGCTGCATCAGCGAGATACTCGAAGTGCTGGAGGTGCGCGACGGCGTCTACGTCACCAACTCGCTGTTCAGCCTGGATCGGCGCGGCACCGGGCAGTTCGTCCGCACCGCCCAGCCGAGCGGGCTGAAATTCCGCCAGGTGCTGTTGTGAACGGCGCGCTCTGGCTGATTCTCGCCAGCCTGGCGCTGGCGGCGGTTGGCGTCGTGCTCAGCGGCATGAGCTGGCGCGCGCGGCATAACGAGCAGGTGATGCGCCGCCTGAGTGGCGAGCCCATCGTGCAGAGCGGTCGTGGCCGCAGCAGCCACTGGCTGGCGCGACGCATGCGCCGCGCGGGCATCGCCGACATGCGTATCTGGCTGCTGGGCACGGCCCTGGCGGCGTTCCTGCTGGGGTTGCTGTGCGAGCGCATCGTCGGGCCCGTCGGCTTCCTGTGCGGCGTCGGCCTGGCCCTGGCAGGTTTCCACATCCTGCTCAACGTGCTCTACCAGCGCCGGTTGCAGAAGATGATCCGGCAGATGCCCAATTTTCTCGACCAGGTGGTGCGCAGCCTGCACTCCGGCCGCACGCTGGGCGATGCCATCTCCCAGGCGGTCAGTGCTGCCGACGATCCGCTGCGGGAAATCTTCTCGCTGGTCACCCACCACGTTCAGTTGGGCATCAGCCTGCCCGAGGCGCTGCAGGAAGTCGCCGAGCTCTACGACGTGGAGGAGTTGCACGTGTTTTCCCTGGGCGTCGCGGTGAACCATCGCTACGGCGGCAACACCACCGACCTGCTGGAAAACATCATCAAGGTCATCCATGAGCGCGAAAAGCTCAGTCGCCAGCTGCGCGCCATGACCGGCGAGACGCGCCTGAGCGCGTTCGTGCTGGCAGTGCTGCCGATCAGCCTGGGCGGCTACATCCTCTTCACCAACCCGGGCTATCTGATGAACATGTGGCTCGACAGCGGCGGCCGCTGGATGCTGCTGACGTCCCTCGGGCTGCAGGTGCTGGGCGTCTACACGCTCTGGCGCATGCTCAAGAGCATATGAGGAGTTCGCCATGCCACTGATGTACGGCCTGATGGCGCTGATCCTGCTGCTGGCGGCGATCCTGCTGATGCTCTCGCAGAGCCGCGCGGCGGGGCGCGAACAACGACTGATCGAGCAACGCCTGGGCGGCCAGCCGCTGCCGCGCTCCGGCAATCGCGTGGCGGATCTGTTCGACCGCCTCGGCAGCAGCGGGCTGGGCAAGCGCCTGCACCTGCGCGACGACGAAGTCCGCGTGCTGCTGCACCAGGCCGGCTGGAGCGGCAACACGCCGCGCAGCGTCTACCTGATGACCCTGATCGCCTGCCCGTTCGTGCTGATGGGAATCACCATCGTCTACCTCGCCATGCAGGGCCACCCCGCTACCTCGCCGGTGGTGCCGCTGCTGTTCGCCGCGGGCATCGGCTTCCTGCTGCCCAAGCGAGTGCTGGCCTATCTTGCCGAGAAGCGCCGGACGCGCCTGGCTGGCGAAGTGATCCTGTTCATCCAGCTGATCCGCATCCTCTTCGACTCTGGCCTGACCGTCGAGCAGAGCCTGCGGGTGGTCTGCCGCGAGGGCAGGAACATCGTCCCGGTGCTGGCCTCGGAGCTGGAGACCGTGCTGGCTCACACCGACAGCGGTCTGGAGCTGGCCGAGGAGCTGGAGCAACTGAGCCGCCGCCTGATGGTCGGTGAGCTGACCGACTGCTGCAACGTGCTGCGGCAGATGGTGCGCCAGGGTGGCAGCGCGCGCAGCTCGTTGCTCACGCTCAAGCAATTGTTCGAGGACCGCCGTCTGACTGCCCTGCAGGAAAAGGTCAGCAAGCTGTCGGCGAAGATGAGCCTGGTGATGATGGTGCTGTTGTTCCCGGCACTGTTGATCATCCTCGCCGGGCCCGGGTTCCTCGCCATTACCAAGGCCATGGGGGGTATGGGATGAGAAACGCCTGCGCGATCGGACTGCTGAGCCTGGCGCTCGGCGGTTGTGCCAACTTCGACACGCTGGGCGGCCCGACCGTCGGCCAGCATTGCGACGAGAACCTGGGCCAGTCGGTGGAACTGCAGCTCAATCTGGCTCGCGAGATGCTCGACAACGGCCGCGCCCACGCTGCGCTGGCCAACCTCGAAACCCTGCCGCCGAACTCGCTGGAAGTGCGCGAAAGCAAGGCCCTGGCCCTGCGCCGTATCGGCGACCCCAAGGCGCGGATTGTCTACGAAGGCCTGCTCGGCACCTGCAAAACCGCCGAGGCCCACCATGGCCTGGGGCAGATCGCCATGCGTGCCGGCAATACCGTGGAAGCCGAACGCGAGTTGCGCGAAGCGGCACGCCTGCAGCCTACCGACAGCGCCCTGCGCAATGACCTGGGCTTCGTCCTGCTGCGCCGTGGCGAGCTGGAGAAGGCGCGTTTCGAATTCATCACCGCCATGGAACTGGACGAGCACGACAAGCTGCCGGCGACCAACCTGCTGAGCCTGATGTTCATGCAGGGCGAGACCCCCGAGGCTACTCGCCTGATCCAGAGCGTCGGTCTGTCGGCCGAGCAGGTGCGTGCAGCGCAGGATCAGGCGCACGACCTGGGACATGGCAGTCCGGTAAGCCAACCCAAGGTGGAGGCGGACACCGTCAGCTACGTGGACGAGCCCGCCGTCGATGCGCATCCGGCGCTGGCCGACTCGACGCCCGCCGTGGCGCACGATGCGAAGTTGCTGTTCAAGGCTCGCTGAGGCGAGCAGGGAGGATGCGATGAAGGCATGGATTCTGGTCGGCGCCCTGCTGGCTGCGCCGATGATGACGCTGGCCGCCGAACGCGCGGCGGTGCCCACCAAGGCGGGCACCACGGCCCGCGATCAGCAGGAAGTTCTCAGCTGGCTGGAGTTGCAGTCCAGTGGGCGCGCTGCCTCGGCCAACCACCAGAGTGCGACGCCAGCCGAGCGTGACCGCGCCTACCAGCGCTACCTGAAGAGCTATACCCGCGAAATCCCCGAGTATCTGCTCGACGACAACAGCTTCAGCACCGACAAGAAGTAATCCTTCGGGAGCGTGCCATGGGACGCGAACGGCAGCGGGGTGCGATTGGAGTCATGGCGGCTGGCACGTTGTTGCTGGCGCTGATCTGCCTGGCGCTGGTGATCGACACCGGGCGTTTGTACTACGAGCAGCGCAAGTTGCAGCGGGTCGTCGACATGGCGGCCCTGGAGGCGGCGTCCCTCAGCGGATTGTGTGGGCTGCCGTCGGGTGTGCAGGGTTACGTCACGACCAGCGCGGCCCGCAACGGGTTCGTCCCGGCCACCGGCGACTCCCTGCTGGCGACGCTGGGCAGTGTGACCTTCGATGGCGGATATGGCTCGGCGTCATCGCGGCGGACGTTCATCGCCGGTGGCGACCCGGCGGACTCCGTGCGCGTGCAGGCGACCCACACGGTGCCTTCCAGCTTGCTGCTCAATGTTGCCAGCCTGTTCAGCGGCGCGAGCAGCAACACCATACTCAGCGCCCAGGCTGTAGCCCGGCGCACGGCGATGGCGGGGATTTCCGCCGGCAGCGGCGTACTGAGCCTGGACTCGACCAACTCGCCGTTGCTCAACGCGCTGCTCGGTGGTTTGCTGGGCACCAGCATCAACCTGGACCTGGTTACCTACCAGGGGATTGCGGGAGCGAACGTCTCGCTGCTTGCCCTCAGCCAGCAACTCAAGGCGGCCGGTGTGAACCTGGAACTGGGCAAGGTCGACAGCCTGCTGGGCGCCAACGTCACCGCCGCGCAGTTGCTCCAGGCGATGGTCAATGCGGCGGATGCCTCGCAGTTGGCCAACGTGAATACCTCCCTGCTGCGCACCGCGCTGGCGACCATCAACGTGCCGACGGCCAACCTGACCCTCGGGCAGATCCTCAGCGTGGTGGCGCCTGACAGCGTGCGCGATACGGCGCTCAACGCGGGGGTCAATCTGCTGGACCTGCTGATGGCGACGGCACTGGTGGCGAACAAGAACAATGCCGTCGACCTCGATCTGAAGGGAAAGAACATTGCCGGCGTGGTGCCCACGGTCAAGCTGCAGGTCATCTCTCCGCCCACCATCGCAATCGGTTATCCGGGCAAGGACAGCGCCGGTAATTGGCGAACCGTGGCGAAGAATGCCCAAGTACAACTGGTCGTGGGCGCCAATGCCAATTTGCTGGGGTTGAATCTAGTGAAGCTGGCGTTGAGCCTGAAAGTCGGCGTGGCGGAAGGTTACGCCGCGCTGGACAGTATCCAGTGCGGCGGAGTGGGGCAGTCGGCGATCGTCAACGTGAAGGCGCGGCCGGGGGTGGCGAGCGCCAATATTGATGCCAACGTCAGCCTGCTGTCCGGCGCCAGTGGCAGTTTGCTGGGGGTGACGATCACCAATACCGCGACCGGGGCGAGCGGCAGCAGCGCCTCGGCCGGCACGCAGTTCGCCATTCCTGGCGAGCAGTCACTGAGCTTTACGGTGAACGGTCCGTCGGATCTGCCCAGCGCGGTGACGCGGGTGCAGAGTCCGCTGGGCTCTTCGCTTGGGGCGGGGCTGGCCAGTCTTGGAAACTCGCTGAGCATCAAGGTCACTGCGGGTGGTAATTGCAATGCCATTATTCTTGTCAGCTGGTTGCTCTGTGCGCTGAGCAGTATCGTCAACTCGCTCGCTGACCTGATGCTCAACCTGACATCGGGGTTGGGAACGCTCGTCAGTGCCCTCGGCCAGCAACTGATCGACCCGCTGCTGTCGCTGCTCGGTATCCAGACCGGCATCCTCGACGTACGCCTGATCGACCTTCAGACCGGCGGCGCCGAGCTGCTGATCTGAAGATCGCCAGGAGCGGCTCGGTGCTCAGTGCACCGCGCTGCTCTGGGAGGCGGTGGGGGAGATGGCGAGGGCGAGCTGCGTGCGGTTGTGCATGTGCATCAGCCGCAGCACCTGCGAGACGTAAAGCTTCACGGTGTTCTCGGTGATCCCCAGGTCGTAGGCGATCTGGTAGTTGGTCAGCCCCTTGCTCACCAGGCGCGCTACCGCCTGCTGGCGCGGCGAGAGCTTGTTGAACAGCGGGTTGTTGACCACCGGTGCGATCTGCTCGGCGTTGCTCGGCGTGGTGCTGGCCGGCGCTTCCTGCTCCTGTTTCAGGGCACTGTTGCTGACGGGCTGGCCACCGCCATGCACCTCGTACTTGATCTTGTGGATATCCCGCGAAATCGAATTGAGCGATTCGGCCAGGTATTCCAGGCGCTGGTTCACATGGCTCAGGCTGAGCTGGCTGCGAATGCGTTCGTGCAGGCGCGCTTCCAGGCGCTCCAGGCCCTTGAGCAGGTCCATCGGCGCGACCGGCTTCTGGTAGTAGTCGGCAACGCCCACGCGCATGGCCTCGATCACTTCCTGGCTGCCCTGCTGGCCGGTGAGGATGATGGTTTCGAAGAACCGCGCCGTGCCGGCCGCCTCCTTCAGCGCCTCGACCACGCGAATGCCGTTGTCGCGCCCCAGGCCCAGGTCGCAGATCACCAGGCCGATCGAGGGATCGTCGCGGAATCTCTGCAGGGCGCTGTCCTTGCTGTCGCTGACCACGCAGTGGTAGCCGCTGTTTTCCAGCAACTCGGAAAGCTCGGAAGTGACCTGCGGCTCGTCATCGATGACCAGCACGCTGAAACGGCGATTGGCCGTTTTGTCCATGACTGCACGCTCCTTGAAAATACATATCCATTATTTTTATCGTCCGGTTGTTCAATAACCGCAGCCGGATCGTTCCATCAGGCGATGGGTGGTATTAACCCTTAGCATATAGTCGTTAAGTTTTCATCGCGCCAATAAAATAAGCGGCATCAGTAAGGCAGAGAAAAGGCCGTCAGAAGACCGGCGAATAGCGTGAATATGAAAGGAAATGACTTGAACTTTGACGGTTGCAGTCTGGCTAATTTCTTTTTGCAATTAATCGCCACTCTGTCCGAATCAATCAAAAGTTTGCTGGCGAGCATCAGGAGTACGCAGAACAGGCTGGCCAGGGCCAGGGTGTAGAGCACCGTCAATGGGTCACTGGCAAGGCCCAGAGCGACCAGCAGCTTCACGTCGGCTGCGCCCAGCTTCCCCAGCCAGTAGCCCGGCACGGTGAGCACTGCCGCCAGCAACGCCGCCAGTGCCGCGGCCTGCGGGGTATATCCGGTCAGCGTGTGACCGGTCGCCAGCAGGAACAGCAGGGCGAGCAGGGCGCCGCCCAGGGTCAGCCAGTTGCTGACCCGCAGCCGGGTGAGATCCTGGTAGGCACAGACCGCGAACCAAGCCAGAAGGCAGAGTTTGAACAGCATCGAGAATATCCTTATCCCGGTGGCGGCGATGTCGAAGCAGATGCGAGGATTCTTAAGGTATTTGCTATTGCAGCGCTATATTGCAATTCAAGCCAGATAAATTCGAATTTGGCTCGCAACGTTATTCCGACAGGACATCCGGCGAATCCCGGAAGACCGCCTAGTATTGCTGGGTAGCGGTAATTATCCGACGGCGCGTATCTTCAGCAAAGTTTCGCCGTGCCGATAAGTTGAACGATCATTCAAGTTGCATGTTGGTCCGGGAGTATTGCGCATGAACGGAGTCGGCGGTCGCAGCACGCAGCGGGGCGCGGTAGCTATCGAGTTCGCCGCGGTCTTCGTTCTGTTCTTTGCGGTTCTTTACGGGCTGCTGGGTTACTGCGTACCCCTGCTGATGCTGCAGTCCTTCAACGATGCGGCGGCGGCCGGCGCGCGGGTGGCCGTTTCGGTGAATCCACAGGCGGCGGGCGGTTATAACGCCGCGCTCAAGGCTGCCGTGGACAGCGCCGTGACCCAACGCCTGAGCTGGATGCCGACGAGCTGGCGCAATGGCTGTTACGGCGGGCAGTTCATGGATACCCCGGTGACGCAAACGGTGTCGGGCCGCCAGTACACCCGTGTGCAGGTTTGCATCAGCTATCCCTATGCCACCTCGCCCATCGTGCCGCTGCTGACCCTGCCAGGGATCGGCACCGTGCCGCGCTTGCCGGACGTGCTCAGCGGCACGGCCAGCGTCCTGCTCTGAGGCGCTGGATGTTCGATTTCTGGCGCTCCAGGCCCCGTGGCCAGCATGAGATGAACGAAAACCCGCTGCCAAGCCGGCCCCTGGCCGCACGGCGGCGCCCGGCTCTGCCGGTGGAGGAGTTGGCCGAGCCCGTGGTGACCGGCCACTGCGACCTGTGGCTGGAGCTGGACAGTCGTGACCGCGTCATCGCCCGTGGCGGCAGCCAGGCCCACAGGTTGCTGCCGCCGCTGCCGGGCAATGGGGATCTGCCGGGGCTCGGCGATTATCTGGATCGCCGAATTCCCGGCGGCATGCAGGTATCCAGCCTGCGCGGCGGCGAGCGCCTCGACCTGGTGCTGCGCAGCACCGGTGACCTGCCGCTGGTCTGCCGCTTCCGCGCCGTCCTGCAGCCCAACGAGCATTGCCTGTTGCTGGGCACGGACATCTCCGACCTGAACTGGCAATCCGACAACCAGCAGCACAAGTTGCAGTGCCTGAACCTCAGCAAGCTCCTGCTGGCGCGCCTGCGCCATAGCTCCCAGCGCCGCCTCGGTGAGGCGGTAAGCGAAGTGCTGGAGGCCTTCTGCAGCAACTTCCACATGCGCAGCATGGCGCTCTTGCTGGAGGCTCCGGACCAGAGCCTGCGGGTTTTCGCCTGCTACGTGCAGCCCGGATTCGACAGCCTGCTGCGGGAAAACCTGGCGCTGCCCGGCGACGAGCTGCGCACGGCCAGCGGTGCCTGCCTGCTGGGGGCGGATGACAGGCCGTCGGAGCTGCTGCGTACCCTGTGCTGCGCCCAGCTCTACCTGATTCCGGCGCCTGTGCGGGGCGGGCGCCTCGCCGGGCTGCTGGCCGAACCCATGGAGCACGGCGGCACCTGGCCAGGGCTGGCCCCGAGCGATTGGCAGTACCTGGCGGAAATCCTCACCAACCTCGTGCACGAGCGCACCGAACTGCACAGCCTGCGCGATAGCAGCCGGCGCCTGAGCCTGTTGCAGGACATGGTCGGCGGTGGCTGGTGGCGCTTGCGGGTCGACGAGAACCTGTTCGAACTGTCGCCGGCCGTCGCGGCCAGCCTCGGCCTGGCGGAAGGGCAATTGCAGTTGGCCCTGGCCGACCTGCTGGCCCTGTTGCACCCGGCTGATGCCGACGAGCTCGGCCTGCGCCTTCGCAACCTGCAACCGGGCGGGCGGCTGGTCCAGGACCTGCGCCTGCGCAGTGCAGCGTCGACCCAGACGCGCCGCTGGCTGCGCCTGCAGGGACGACGGCAGGCCCGCGCCGGCGACCAGTTGATGGACGGCGTGCTGCTGGATATCAGCGAGGGCAAGCTGCAGGAAGAGCAGGCGCTGGCCGCCCATGCCCGGCTGCGCAACCTGATCGACAGTGCGCCGGTGGTGATCTACGTGCAGCGCGTCGAAGAGGGACACCTGATCCCGGAGTTCTACAGCGAGAGCGCGGGCAATATTCTCGGCCTGGACCTGCAGGGGCAGAGTTGGCAGGCACTGGCCGAACGGGTGCATCCCGAGGATCTGGAGGCCTTCCTCGACCGTGGCCGCGAATTGCTGCGCGAGGGCCGCGTGCGCACCGAGTACCGCCTCTGCGACAGTAGCGGCGAATGGCACTGGCTGTATGACGAGGCCAAGCTGCTGCGGGATATCCAGGGCATTCCGCAGGAGGCTGTCGGCCTCTGGCTGGATGTCACCGAGCAGCGTCTTGCGGCATTGCAGATCGCTGAAAGCGAGGAGCGCTACCGCGTACTGGTGGAAGACTCGCCGGCGCTGATCTGCCGCTACGACCCGGACCTGAGGCTGACCTTCATCAACCGCACGTTCGCCCAGGTGCTGGGCGAACCGGTGGAGGCGCTGCTGGGTCGACGGTTGGACGAATGGCTGTCGCAACAGGATTGCAGTGCCTTGCGAGCGCGCCTGGTAGGCGGTGGCCAGGGCGCGGCGGATGACTCCTGGGAGCTGCGTTTCTGCCTGCCCGGCCAGCGCAACCTCTGGCTGATCTGGTCGGACAGACCGCTGCTGGATGCCGAGGGCCGGCTGGTGGAAGTCCAGGCGGTGGGCCGCGACAACACCGCCGTGCGCCATGCACAGCAGCAGTTGGCGCAGGGCGCGAAGATGGCCAGCCTGGGCGAGATGGTCAGCGGCATGGCCCACGAGATGAAGCAGCCGCTGCACGTCATGCGCATGTCCCTCTACAACGCCCGGCAGAAGCTGGGCGAACCGGAATACCTGAAGGAAAAGCTGGAGCGCGCCGACGCGCAGATCGATCGTCTATCACGGGTGATCAGCCACATGGGCGTGTTCAGCCGTAAATCGGAGCTGGAAGCCGCGCCCTTCGATCCCTACGACGCCTGCGAAGGCGCCATTGCGCTGCTGGGCGAAAGCCTGACGCAGCAGGGCATCAGCCTGGAGTGCCGGCCGCCGGCGCAGCGGGTGGTGGTGCGCGGCTACTCCGACCAGCTCGAGCAGGTGCTGATCAACCTGCTGGCCAACGCGCGCGACGCGCTGCTCGGGCGGGGCGAGGAGGGCGCCCGCTGGGTCGGCGTGGCGCAGGAGCCGTGCACCGACACCGATTGGGTGGAGCTGCACGTGCGCGACAACGCCGGCGGTATCGACCCGGCTGTGATGGAGCGCATCTTCGAGGCCTTCTTCACCACCAAGCCCATCGGCAAGGGCACCGGGCTGGGGTTGTCGGTGAGCCACGACCTGATCCGCAACATGGGCGGCAGCCTGTCTGTGGATAACTACAAGGGCGGCGCGCGTTTTGTCATCCGCCTGCCGCGACAGGCCGTGAGTCTCTGAGGGCTCGGAAATGAAAAACGCCTGCGGATGCAGGCGTTTTTCGTGGCGCGTGACGCAGGCTCAGCCGATGAAGCGCGAGGACAGCCAGAACAGGCCGGCAGCCAGCGCGATCGACACGGGCAGGGTCAGTACCCAGGCCATGAGGATGTTGCGGATCGTGCTGCCTTGCAGGCCGCTGCGGTTCGCCACCATGGTGCCCGCCACGCCCGAGGACAGGACGTGCGTCGTTGAGACCGGCAGGCTGTAGATGTTGGCCATGCCGATGGCGGCGGTCGCGGTGAGCTGGGCGGCGATGCCCTGGGCATAGGTCATGCCCTGCTTGCCAATCTTCTCGCCGACGGTGAGCACCACGCGCTTCCAGCCGACCATGGTGCCGATGCCCAGAGCCAGGGCCACCGCGATGATCACCCAGAAGGGAGCGTATTCGGTGGTGCTGGTCAGGTCCTTGCGCAGCTTCTCCAGGTCCGCCTTCTCGCGCGATGGCAGCTCGGACAGCTTGCCGACCTTCTTCGCGGTGTCGTCCAGGCACAGCAGGTAGCGGCGTACCTGCACGCGCTCATCGTCGTTCAGCTCGGTGTAGCTGGAAACGCCGTGCAGGTCGCTCAGCAGGCCCTTGAGGGTCGCCTCGGTCTGTTTCGGCTCGCAGCGGTACAGGTCCGGCAGGTCCGCTTCGTTAGCCTTGCCCAGGGCGAGCATCTCGCCGAGGGTGTCGGAGTGGCGGTTGTAGAACTGCTGCAGGTGGATGGCGGCGTCGCGGGTGCGCTCGATCTGGTAGGTGGTGCTGTTCAGGTCGAGGACGAACTTCGCCGGGACGATGCCGATCAGCACCAGCATGATCAGGCCGATGCCCTTCTGGCCGTCGTTGGAGCCGTGCACGAAGCTCACGGTCATGGCCGAGATCACCAGTACCAGGCGGTTCCAGAACGGCGGGTGCTTCTTCTCGTCGACGTCGCGGCGGGTTTCCGGCGTCTTGTGCATCTTCGACAGCGGATACAGCCACTTCAGGCCGATCAGCAGTGCGCCGGCGACGAGGAAGCCGGCCAGCGGCGAGAAGATCAGCGACAGGCCGATGTCGATGGCCTTGCCCCAGTTGATCCCGTCGGCCACCGGCACGCCGTTGATCAGTGCATTCGCCAGGCCCACGCCGAGGATCGAGCCGATCAGGGTGTGCGAGCTGGAGGCCGGGATGCCGAAGTACCAGGTACCCAGGTTCCAGGTGATGGCGGCGGCGAGCAGCGAGAACACCATCGCCAGGCCGTGGCCGGTGTTCACGTTGATCAGCAGTTCCACCGGCAGCAGGTGGACGATTGCGTAGGCGACGCCAACGCCGCCGAGCAATACGCCGAGGAAGTTGAAGATGCCGGAGAGGATCACCGCGCGGTACGGGGACATGGCCTTGGTATAGATGACCGTGGCCACCGCGTTGGCGGTGTCGTGGAAGCCATTGATGAACTCGAAGGCAAGGACGAACGTGAGTGCCAGCACCAGGCTGATACCCACCCAGAGATCGAGTCCGCTGAAGAGATCGAACATGAAAATTCTATGACCGGTCGGAGACGGGGCGGCGATTATGCCAGAAGCTTGGAGCACCGTATTCAGCCTGAAACGGTTTCTCCAATTTGCGCGACGCCTCGTCGCACGGCGCTTTCAGGCAGGGTGGAAAAAGTTTGCAATGCTTCCACGCGGGCCGCCGGCCCATCGGATGAGTGTTTGCAGGCCAACTGGCGGGCTCCCCCACGGAGCACTGCTCGCCCATCGCCTCAAGATTTTCCCCGGCAGATTCCGGGGGAGTCTTTCGGCCTGGGGCCGTACCTGCGATTAAAGGGACGGGGCTTCCAGATCCTTTTTCAGTCGTTCTTCTTCGATTCTTTCCAGCTCCCGGTCGAAGGCCTTGTCCTGCACGCTGGGTCGCTTGCGCCAGGGCTTCTTGCCGGGTTCGGGCTGGGCGGCATAAAGGGTCACTTCGCCGCCCTGTTCATCCTTGAAACGTTGCTCCTGGCGCTCCAGTTCCGCGCGCAGTTCGTCTTTGGTCACGATCATTCCTGATGAATAGCTGATGACTTGAAGCTTTGAAGATGGGCCTCGCACGGGCAATGCACACCGCGCCGGGGTGTCGTTCTGGCAGTGTAGACGTTCAGTGGGCGCTGGCGTGCCGGCCGGAAAAACGGCGCGGATTATAACCTTTGCCGGGGGGCGGCCGGGCGATGAGCGCCGACGGACGGTTTCAGCCCAGCGCTGACGGGGGCTGAAACCACCTCAGCCGGTGCGGCTGAGGTTCAGTTCGCCGATCTTCTCCAGGCGCGCCCGGACGATGTTGCGGCTGATGCCCAGCAGACGGCCAGTCTGTAGCTGGTTGCCGTGGCAGAAGTGGTAGGCGGTGCGGAACAGGACTTCCTCGACATGCTCGTAGAGGTCGGGCTTGTTGCTTTCGAACAACTCCAGCAGCGCCTGCTCCAGCGTCGCCTCGACTCGCGGGGCGAGGGCGTGGGGGAGGTGGTCCTGGCGCAGCAGGTCGTGGCGCGGAGCGGAGGGCAGCTCGGCCAGTTGCAGATCGCCCGGCTGCACCTGCTGGTTGCGGCACACCAGCAGGGCGTGGTGGATGGCATTCTCCAGCTCGCGGATGTTGCCCGGCCAGGTGTGGCCCAGCAGCTTGCGTTCGGCCTCCGGGCTCAGCGACGCACGGTTGTAGCCCAGGCGCTGGCAGTGTTCCTCGAGGAAGAACTCGGCCAGCGGCAGGATGTCGCCGGGGCGCTCGCGCAGTGGCGGCAGGCGAATGGTGGCGACGTGCAGGCGGTAGAACAGGTCTTCGCGGAAATGCCCGGCCACCACGGCGTCGGCCAGGTTGACGTTGGTCGCGGCAACCACCCGTACATTGATCGGTACCGGCGTGCGCGAACCCAGGCGCACGACTTCGCGCTCCTGCAATACGCGCAGCAACTTCACCTGCATGTTCAGCGGCAGGTCGCCGATTTCGTCGAGGAACAGGGTGCCGCCGTTGGCCGACTCGAACCAGCCGGCCTTGCTGCTGGTAGCGCCGGTGTAGGCGCCTTTCTCGTGGCCGAACAGCTCGCTCTCCACCAGTGTCTCGGAAAAGGCCCCGCAGTTCACCGCCACGAAGGGGGCGGTGCTGCGTCGGCTGAGCTTGTGGATATGTCGGGCGACCAGTTCCTTGCCGGTGCCGGTCTCGCCGATGATCAGCGCGTTGGCCTCGCTGGGCGCCAGGCGCTCGATGCGGTTGAGCAGCTCCTGCGAGCGCGGGTCCTTGAACACCAGCACCGTGGCGCGGACCGACTTGGTTTGCTCGCGGGCATTGGGAAGGGTCAACAGCGACATGGCAGGTTCCTGGCGTACCGGATGGGTGGCAGCGCCATACTGCGGCATTTTTGTTATTTCAAAAAATTATCAATTAGAATTTATATATAACCAATTGTCTTCTTAGGCCGTGGAAACGGTCACGGGGCTGGCGACGCCAACCGCTGCATCGCGTTGCAAGCCTCGCGAATGCTGGGCTGCGAGCTACGCTCAGAGTGGCAATTCCATCCTGGGAGACCACTCCATGACCACCGTTCGGATTCCGCTGCTCGTCCTGGCCCTGCTGTTTTCGGCGCAAGGCTTTGCTGCCACCGCCGCGCAGACCGCGCAGCAGGAGAAGATGAAGTCCTGTAACGCCGATGCCACCGCCAAGACGCTGAAAGGCGATGAGCGCAAGGCGTACATGAGCACTTGCCTTAAGGCTGGCGGCGGCGACGCCAAGAAAATGACCCCGCAGCAGGAGAAGATGAAGACCTGCAACGCCGATGCGACCACCAAGGCGCTCAAGGGCGACGAACGCAAGGCGTTCATGAGCACCTGTCTGAAGAAGTGAGGATGGGCGCGGCAGGGCCGCGTGGGATACGAAAAGGGCAGCCGTGGCTGCCCTTTTCGTTTGTGACGGGTTCGCGAGCAAGCTCGCTCCTGCAGTCGGATTCCACTTCGGCGTGTTCTTCGCAGGATCGAGGAGGACGCCTGGTCCTCGCTCGCGAACCTGACCGGGCCTACAACCCGGAAAAAACCAGCCAGGCCGCGGCCAGTGCGTAGAGGACGATCACCGCATCCATGCGCAGCGCAGGCGGGAGTCGCCGCACCAGATTCATTTCTTCGCCACCGCGGACCAGAAGCCCTGGGCATTGCGGAAGGGCTGGCGGGCCATCTGTTCGGGACGGGTGATGCCGTCGGCACGCAGGGCGTTGACGAGGGCGGAAAAGGACTTGGCGCTGTAGCTCATGTTCGGCTCCCGATGCTTTCTCTCCTTGGGGTGGAGCTATGAAAACACCGGGGCCACTATCGACGGAAATGGATCGTCTTAAGGGTGACCATCGATGAAATTGATGGAAGGCCAGGAGAGCTCCAGCTGGCTCCTGAAGTGCCGCGCCTCGCCGGTGACCGGGTCGATGAACTCCAGTTGCCGGGCCAGCAGCTTCAGCGGCTTGTCGAAGTCTTCCGGCGGACGTTCGCCGCGCGGTGGCAGCGTCGGGTAGAGCGGATCGAAGCACAGCGCCGCGCCCAGGCCCGACATGTGCACGCGCAGCTGGTGACGTTTGCCGGAGACCGGGTGCAATCCATAGCGCCACAGGGCGCCGCGCTGTTCGAGCACCTCGATGCGGGTTTCGCTGTTGGGCGTGCCGTCCACTTCCTGCATGCGGATGAAGGGATCGCCCTCGACCATTCGCGAACGGTGCACAAGGGGAAACTCCCGCTCCGGCAGCGCTGGCGCGATGGCTTCGTACATCTTGTGGATGCGCCGCTCGCGGAACAGCGCCTGGTAGGCATCGCGGTTGTCCGGGTTGGTAGAGAACAGCACCAGCCCGGCGGTGAGCCGGTCGATGCGGTGCAGCGGTACCAGCAGCGGGTTGTCCAGGCGCCTGGTGAGACGGGCGAGGAGGGTTTCCTCGACGTATTGACCGGCAGGCGTCACCGGCAGGAAGTGCGGCTTGTCCGCCACCACCAGGTGTTCGTCGGCATACAGGATGCTCTCCTGGAAGGGGATCGGCGTTTCCTGCGGCACCTCGCGGAAGTAGTGGATGCGCAGCGCTTCGCGGTAGGGGTGCTCGGGGCCGATGGGCTGGCCGTCGTTGTCCAGCACCTTGCCGCGCGCCATGCGGTCCAGCCAGGTGTCGCGGCTGATCGCCGGGAAGCGCGCGCACAGGCAATCGAGTACCGTCGTCCAGGGGCCGGCGGGCAGGTGCAGGATGCTGGCGCGTTGCTGGGCGGTGGAGAAGCGGGAGCTGGGCATGCGGGCGGGCGACCGGGGTTCGACAGGCTGCGCATTAGGCCGTAGCGGCGTGGCGGTCGTCAAAGCCGCCACGACTTCCGGTCGTTCACGCGGGGAGAGGGTTGATCTCCACCGTGATGTGCGCCAGTTCCTCGTGGACCTGCAGGCGCCGGCGCACCAGCTCCGGCGTCAGATTCCCGCTGCTGGCGAGGCTGAGGATGCAGGCATAGCGCGACTTGCCTACGCGCCACAGGTGCAGGTCGGTGATCCGCGCCGGTTGCGGCAAGCCGGCGACCACCTCGCGGATTTCTTCCACTACCGGGTCGTTCATTTCGGCATCCAGCAGCACCCGGCCGCTCTGCTTGAGCAGGCCGATCGACCAGACGGCCACCAGTACGGCGCCGATCATGCCCATCAGCGGGTCGAGCCAGGCGGCGCCCCAGATCAGGCCGCCGATCAGCGCGATGATCGCCGCTACCGAGGTGGCGGCGTCGGCCAGCACGTGCAGGTAGGCGGCGCGCAGGTTCAGGTCGTGGTCATGGCCGTGATGATGGTCATGACCGTGATGATCGTGCCCGTGATCATGGTCATGGTGATGCTCGCCGCGCAGCAGCCAGGCGCAGGCCAGGTTCACCAGCAGGCCGATGACCGCGATGGCGATGGCCTGCTGGTAATGGATCGGCGAAGGGGAGAGCAATCGGGCGACGGACTCGAACATCATCAGCGCCGCCACGCCCAGCAGCAGGATGGCGCTGGTATAGCTGGCGAGGATCTCGATCTTGAAGGTGCCGAAGGCGAAGCGTGCGTCGCCCTTGAAGCGCCGCGCCGCCACGTAGGCGAAGAACGCCAGGCCCAGCGCCAGGGCGTGGGAACTCATGTGCCAGCCGTCGGCGAGCAGCGCCATGGAGTTGAACACCCAGCCGCCGGCGATCTCCACCACCATCATCACGACGGTCAGCAGTGCGGCACGCAGGGTGTTGCGCTCGGCCAGGGGATTGCCTTCGTGGAACTGGTGGTCGTGGCGACCGTCTTGCGAGGGGGCGGCATGCTGCATGATGATGGTCCGTAGGATCAGTCTGGATACTATACCCCAGTATACCTTTGGAGCTTTTGACGTGGGACATACCATCAAGGACCAGAAGAAGCTGTTGACCCGGGTGCGCCGCATCAAGGGCCAGAGCGAGGCGCTGGAACGGGCGCTGGAGGCGGGCAGCGAATGTGCGGCGATCCTGCAGCAGATCGCCGCCATCCGCGGCGCGGTGAATGGCCTGATGGCCGAGGTGCTCGAGGGCCATCTGCGCGACCATCTGGGCGCCGAGGACCGTACCGCGGCGCAGCGCCACGAAGACCTGGAACAGGTCATGGGCGTGCTGCGCTCCTATCTCAAGTGAGGTAACGGCGGATCAGTTGGACAGCCGAACCGCCAGTTCGTCGGCTTCCTCGGTCCAGTCCGAATCCTGTTGCAGCGCCTCGCGCAGGAACTGCGACTGGGCCTCGTTCCAGAACGGCGCGTCCGGCAGTTTCTGGCCTTCGGCGAGGCGGTGGCTGCCGAGGAAGGCATCGATCTCCTTGCGCCCGTCGGGCAGGCCCAGTTGCTTGAACAGGGCGCCCAGGCTGTGCTGGCTGGTATCCATGACGATCTCCTTGCTGCAGGTGGAGCGCACCGCTGCGGCGCGCGGCAATGGAACAACTATAGGAGCATCGAACGGCGCGCGAGGTTCGGATTGGCAATCGAGGCGGAAATAGATAGCCTGCTTTCAATCGTCCCCGCACACGCTCCGCCACCCACCGTCAGGCCCGTCCATGAGCTCGTCCGAGCAGCGAACCGCCTCCGTCACCCTGCGCATCCTCGCGACCGTCGTCTTCACCTTCGTCCTGTTCCTGAGCATCGGACTGCTGCTGCCGGCGCTGCCCGGTTTCGTCCATGAAGGCCTGGGCTACTCGACGGTGATCGCCGGCGCGGTCATCGGCCTGCAGTACATCGCCACCCTGGTATCCCGGCCGTTGGCGGGCCACATCGCGGACACCCACGGTGCCAAGCGCGCCGTGCTCTATGGCCTGGGTGTGCTGGGCATCGGTGGGGCGCTGGTGCTGGCTTCCACCAGCCTCGAATCGGTGACCTGGCTGAGCCTGACGCTGCTTCTGGGCAGCCGCCTGCTGTTCGGCCTGGCGCAGGGGTTGCTGGGGATAGGGACGGCGAGCTGGGGCATTGCGCTGGTGGGCACGCAGAACACCGCCAAGGTGATTTCCTGGAATGGCATCGTCAGCTATGGCGGCATTGCCATCGGTGCGCCACTGGGGGTGACCATGTCGGCTTCGCTGGGCCTGTGGAGCCTGGGTGTGAGCATCCTGGTGCTCACCGCGCTGGGCTGGCTGGCGGCCCGCAACCGCGCGGAGGTGCCGACCATCCCCGGTACGCGCATGGCCTTCCACGCGGTGCTGGGCCGCGTGCTGCCCTATGGGATGTGCGTGATGCTCGGCTCCATTGGCTTTGGCACCCTGGCGACCTTCATTACCCTCTATTACGGCAGCCAGGGTTGGGCCAATCCGGCCTGGTGCCTGACCGCCTTTGGCGTCTGCTTTGTCGGCGCGCGGCTGATCTTCTCGGGCATGGTCAATCGCTTCGGCGGCTTTGCCGTCGCGGTGGTCTGCCTCGGCGTGGAAGTCTTCGGCCTGCTGCTGCTCTGGCAGGCGCCGGGGCCGGGCTTCGCGCTGCTGGGCGCGGCGTTGACCGGCTGTGGCCTGTCGCTGGTCTATCCGTCACTGGGTGTGGAGGCGGTGCTGCGCATCCCGGCCAGCAGCCGCAGCGCGGGGCTGGGCGCCTACGCACTGTTCTTCGACCTGGCGATGGGCGTCGCCGGCCCGCTGATGGGGCTGGTCGCCGCCCGTCACGGCTATGCGTCGATCTTCCTTGTCGCCGCCGGGCTGGCGCTCTGCGGCTTCTTCATCTGCTTCGTGCTGCTGCGCTTCACTCGCCAGCAGCATGAGGAACTGCCGAAGGATTGAGCGTCAAGGCGCGTGGGAGCGGACTTTGTCCGCGATAGATCACCGTCGCGCAGAGAACCCATCGCGGACGGAGCCCGCTCCTGCGCTCAGCGAGAGATCACACCGGCGGGAAGGCCTTGAACACGTCCAGTGCCTCGGCCTGTTGCGCCCAGTCACCTACCGCCGGATAGCTGTCCGCCGGGATGTGCTCCGAGTGCAGCAGCTGCACGAACGTCCAGGCCACCGCGATGCTCAGGCCGGCCTGGTCCAGCGGCGCGGCGGCATCCAGCGACATTTCGCGCAGCTCGCTCTCCAGTTGTGCCAGGGCGGCATGCAGTTGCTGGTCGACCCGCTCCTGCCAACTGGCCAGTTGCTTGTCATCCGGCCGCTGTTGCTCGTAGTAGTGTTGCACCGCCTTCTCCATGACTGCCAGCGCGAGGCCCAGCAGACGCGTGGCGCGCACCCGTGCGGCCGGTTCGGCGGGCATCAGGCTGCGGCCGGCCAGGTGTTCGAGGCAGTCGATGATCAGGGTCGAGTCCATCAGCACCTGGCCATCGCCCAGTACCAGGGTCGGTGCCTTGACTACCGGGTTGATGCCGCGGAATTCCTCGTAGGTGCGGAATACCGACAGCGACTGGTGGCTGAACTCGATGCCGAGCAGGCGCAGGGTGATGGCGACACGGCGCACGTAGGGCGAGTCGAGCATGCCGATCAGGTGCGGAAGCTTCTGTTGCATGGGCACATCCTGTTAGTGGAAATTGCATGGTGGCTGGCGCAGTCCTCCGCGCGCTGGCCATGAATCTAGCGGCTTTGACCCCTGGGTAATAGCGACGATTAGTGACCGATTCGGTTAGGAAAACTTACATGAGCGCATTGCCACCGCTCTCCGCCCTGCGCAGCTTCGAAGCTGTCGCCAGGCTTGGCAGCGTGACCCTCGCCGCCAGTGAGCTGCACGTCACCCACTCGGCCATCAGCCAGCAGGTGCGCCAGCTGGAGAGCCTGCTGGGCATCACCCTGCTGCAGCGCGAAGGCCGAGGGCTGCGGCTGAGCGAGGAGGGCCGCCTGTATGCCCTGCAGATTCGCGGCGCGCTGCGCGATATCGCCGAGGCGACTCGGCTGGCGAAGGCCCGCCCGGGGGAGGACGAACTGGTGGTGGCACTCACGCCGTCTTTCGGCCAGAAATGGCTGTTGCCACGTCTGCCCGGATTCCGTGCGGCTTATCCACAGTACCGCCTGCGCCTGCTGGCCAGCCTGGAAGTGATGGACCTGCGCCAGGGGTTGGCCGATGTGGCCATTCGCATCGGCCAGGGACACTGGGAAGGGCTGGCCCGGCAGCGCCTGTTCGAGGACGAAGTGGTGGTTGTCGCTTCGCCGGACTTCAACGGAGGGCACCTGCCGACAACGCCGGAAGCGATTCTTCGATGCCCGCGCGTCACGGGGTTTGAGTCCTGGCTGGGCTGGTGCCAGGCGGCGGAAGTGGCAGTGCCCCAGGAGCCTGCGGAGTTCGTGGTGAACGATTCCAACCTGAGCATCGAGGCGGTACGCATGGGCCAGGGCATCGGCCTCGAGCGTCGCAGCCTGGTGGCCGCTGCGCTGCAAAGCGGCGAGCTGGTGGCGCTGAGCGACCTGCGCGTGCCCTACGGCTTTCCGTACTGGCTGGTGTGGCCCGAGCGCGACGCGGCCCGGGCCAAGGTGGCGGCATTCGCCGGGTGGCTTTCCGGCGAAGTGGAGGCCTATCTCCAAAGCATTGCGTGAACCGCTCCCGAGCAACTACAGCTTCCGTGGACAGATGATCCAGGGCCGGCGTGTGCCGACCCCGGTTGGCCTCAGAATTTCTCTTCGATGTAGTGGATCGGATAGTCGGGGCTCTTGTACTTGCCGATCTTGCCGCGCTTGGGCAGCTTCACTTCCTCACGCGGGATTTCCTTGTACGGCACGTGCTTGAGGACGTGGCTGATGACGTTCAGGCGCACGCGCTTCTTGTCCTCGGAAGGGGCCACGATCCAGGGCGCCCAGGGCGAGTCGGTAGCGGCGAACATCAGGTCGCGGGCGCGGGTGTATTCGTCCCAGCGGGTGAAGGACTTCACGTCCATGGGCGAGAGCTTCCAGATCTTGCGACCGTCGGTGATGCGGTCCTTGAGGCGGCGCTCCTGCTCCTCGGGGCTGACCTCCAGCCAGAACTTCAGCAGGATGATCCCCGACTCGGTGAGCATGCGCTCGAACAGCGGGGTCACGGCCAGGAACTTGTCCGCCTGTTCTTCAGTGCAGAAGCCCATCACCCGCTCGACGCCGGCGCGGTTGTACCAGCTGCGGTCGAAGATCACCACTTCACCGGCCGACGGCAGGTGGCGGATGTAGCGCTGGGCGTAGAGCTGGGATTTCTCCCTTTCAGTGGGCGTGGGCAGCGCCACCACGCGGAACACCCGCGGGCTGACGCGCTCGGTGAGCGCCTTGATGGTGCCGCCTTTGCCGGCGCCATCGCGGCCCTCGAAGATGATGCAGACCTTCAGGCCCTTCTGCACCACCCATTGCTGCAGCTTGACCAGCTCCACCGACAGCTTGCGCAGGTGCTCTTCGTAATCCTTGTTCTTCATTTTTCCGGTTGTTTCGGGGATTGGGGTATTCGCCTTGCTCTTCTTCTTGCCCATCACGTCCTCCTTGGGGGGAAACACACAGTGTGCGAATGAGCATAGCGGGTGGTGCGGCTCGAATCGGTGCTATTGAGCAAACGACACGATCGGATTGTTCGCCGGGTGCTTGTCGCCAGCTCCTACAGATTCGATCGGGGGTGATCGGCACAGTGCGCGGGCCCGAGTTTCTTAAGCGTTCCCAAAGCCGGTACGCATACCGTTGGTCCACCTTCCTGCTGATTTTCCTGTATGTCATTGCGCTCGCTTCGTAAATCCGGCCAGAACCTGCTGGCCATGATCGTTGCCCCCCACCTGCACTGGCGCTGGACTCGTCAGCGCCGGCAGTACCCGCAGCTGGACGTGTCCTACAACGATCAGCTGGTGGCCGCCCGGCGTTACCGCAAGAAGTATCTCTGCCGGTACTGGGGCATCCCTCGTCGTCTGCGTGCCCTGGTCGAACACTACGCGTGCCTGGGGCGGTTGCCCGGTTCCTGGAAGGAGCGCTTGCTCGGCTATCAGCGCGTTGCCCTGTGCGAGATAGCGCTCAAGGGCGGCGAACGGCTTCATCTGTCCCTGGAGCCCTCGGTATTTGCCAAGGAAGGTGAGGTCGGCCTGTTCCTGCGCGATGCCACTGGCCAGCGGCTGTACTCCCTGAGTTTCTGCCTGGGCAGCCAGGCCATCATGATCGGCGGCCTGCAAGGCCCGCGTTCCGACCTGGGAGAAGGGCTGGTCAAGTGGCTGGGCAAGGAAATGCACGGGATGCGTCCGAAGAGCCTGCTGATCAGCGCCCTTTACGCGCTGGCGGACTGCATCGGCGGTTTGCCCATTCAGGGGATCGGCGACGCCGCGCATACCTGCTCGCACAAGCTGAGGTCCAGCTACGATGCCTTCTGGCTGGAGTTGCACGGCGTGCGCCACGAGCGCCACTGGTACCGCTTGCCCGAGCGTGAGCCAGCACGTGATATCGCCGAGGTGAAAAGTCACCATCGAAGCGAATTCCGACGTCGCGAGGCGCTTCGCGCGGCGATGGTCAACGACGTGCGCCAGACCTGGGCGCTGGCCACCGGGCCCGAAACTGGCGGCTGAGGCTTCGGGTCCACCCGTAAAAAGCTATCCCGTTGTGTTCGCTTTTGGTGAAATGCCTGTCGCAAGACGTGGGCAATGGCTGCCCGCCCGACCCAGGAGATCCGATGAGCGAGCAGCGACTGACCCCCGGCCTGATGGTGATCCACGGCAACCATCCGGAAGCGCTGCGCGACCTGCTGGTGCAGTGGATGAGCCTGCATCCGCTCGCGCCGCTGGAGAACGAAGTCATCCTGGTGCAGAGCAACGGCATCGCCCAGTGGCTGAAGCTGGCGCTGGGGCGTGACGTGGAGGAGGGCGGTTGTGGCGTCACCGCCGCGCTCGACGTGCAACTGCCGGCGCAGTTCCTCTGGCGCGCCTATCGCGGTGCGCTGGGGCGCGACGAAATCCCCGAGGTCTCGGTACTCGACAAGGGCCCGCTGACCTGGCGCCTGATGCGCCTGCTGCCGACCCTGCTGGAGCAGGGCGAGTTCGCCACCCTGCAGCGCTTCCTCGCCGACGATGCCGACCTGCGCAAGCGCCACCAGTTGGCCGAGCGCCTGGCCGACCTGTTCGACCAGTACCAGGTGTACCGCGCCGACTGGCTGGAGGACTGGAGCCGCGGTGTCGACCAGCTGCGTCTGGCCAACGGCACCGTCAAGGAACTGGACGCTGACAGCCGCTGGCAGGCCGCCCTGTGGCGCGCGCTGCTCGACGACGTCGGCGCCGAGGGCCTGGCTACCAGCCGTGCCGGCGTGCATGGCCGCTTCATCCAGAAGCTCAAGTCCGCCGAGAACCCGCTGCCGGGATTGCCGCGCCGCGTGGTGGTGTTCGGTATCTCCGCGATGCCCGCGCAGACCGTCGAGGCGCTTGCCGTGCTGGCGCGCCACGCCCAGGTACTGCTCTGCGTGCACAACCCCTGCCGCCACCACTGGGCCGACATCGTCGCCGACAAGGACCTGCTGCGCCACGAGTACCGCCGCCAGCGCCGCCGCGCCGGCACCCCGGAACTGCTCTCCGACGACCAGCAGCACCAGTACGCCCAGCCGTTGCTGGCCGCCTGGGGCAAGCAGGGGCGCGACTACATCAACCTGCTCGACCAGTACGACGACCCGGAAACCTACCGCGCGCGCCTGGGCGCGGTGAGCAATGGGCGTATCGACCTGTTCAGCGAGGTCGAGCCGACGAACCTGCTCGGCCAGCTGCAGGACGACATCCTCGAACTGCGGCCGATCAACGAAACCCGCGAGTACTGGCCGGCGGTCGACCCGCAGGCCGACGACTCGGTGCGCTTCCACGTCGCCCACAGCGCCCAGCGCGAAGTGGAAATCCTCCACGACCAACTGCTCGCCCGCTTCGACGCCGACCCGACATTGCGCCCGCGCGACGTGATCGTCATGGTCCCGGACATCAACCCCTACGCGCCGCACATCGAAGCGGTGTTCGGCCAGTTGCCGCGCGACGACAAACGTTTCATCCCCTACACCCTGGCCGACCAGGGCCAGCGCGGCCGCGAGCCGCTGCTGGTGGCGTTGGAACATCTGCTGCGGCTGCCCGACAGCCGCTTTGCCGTGAGTGAAATCCTCGACCTGCTGGACGTCGCCGCCGTGCGCGCGCGCTTCGGCCTGGCCGACGCCGACCTGCCGCTGCTGCGCCGCTGGATCGACGGCGCCGGAGTGCGCTGGGGCCTCGACGGCCAGCAGCGCGAACGCCTTGGCCTGCCCTCCGCCGCCGAGGCCAACAGCTGGCGTTTCGGCCTGCGGCGCATGCTGCTGGGCTTTGCGGTGGGCGAGGGCGAGGCCTTCCAGGGCATCCAGCCCTACGCGGAAATCGGCGGGCTCGACGCCGCCGCGCTCGGTCCCTTGGCCGGGTTGCTCGGCGCGCTGGAAAAGGCCTGCGACCTGCTCGCCGAGGAAGCGGCCCCCACTATCTGGGTACAGCGCCTGCGCACCCTGCTGGAAGACTTCTTCCAGGTCACCGATGACCACGATGAACTGCTGCGCCAGCAACTCCTGCAACTGCTTGAGGGCTGGCTGGAGACCTGCGGCCACGCTGGCTTCAGCGATCCACTGCCGCTTTCGGTGGTGCGCGAGGCCTGGCTCGGTGGCCTGGACGCAGGCGGCCTGAACCAGCGCTTCCTCGCCGGTGCGGTGAGCTTCTGCACCCTGATGCCGATGCGCGCGATTCCCTTCCAGCTGGTCTGCCTGCTCGGCATGAACGACGGCGACTACCCGCGCCCGCAGTCGCCGCTGGATTTCGACCTGATGCGCAACGACTACCGCCCCGGCGACCGCTCGCGCCGCGAGGACGACCGTTACCTGCTGCTCGAAGCGCTGCTCTCGGCACGCCGCCAGCTCTACGTCAGCTGGGTCGGCCGAAGCATCCGTGACAACAGCGAACGGCCGCCGTCGGTGCTGGTCGGCCAGTTGCGCGACCACCTCGCCGCGGGCTGGCACAACGCCGAAGGCGGCGACCTGCTGCACGGCCTGACCCTGGAGCATCCACTGCAGCCTTTCAGCCGCGCCTATTTCGATGCGCCATCCGCGCACGGTGTCGATGGCCTCTACACCTACGCCCGCGAGTGGCGTGACGTGCACCGCGAACATCACGGCGAAACCGATGCAGCGCCGCTGCCGCCGCTCGCGCTGGATGCGCCCATCGGCCTGCGTGTGCTTGCCGATTTCCTCGCCAACCCGGTCGGCGCCTTCTTCCTGCAGCGCCTCAAGGTGCGCTTTGCCGAGGAGCAACTGACCGGCCAGGACGAAGAGCCCTTCGAGCTGAACGGGCTGGACGTCTGGCAGCTGCAATTCGAACTCTGCGAGCGCCTGCGCCCGTGGGTCGAGCAGAACTGGCAGGCCGATCAACTGGCCGCGCAACTCAACGGCCAGGTCGAACGCCTGCGCCGCGAAGGGCGGCTGCCGCTGGCGGCCTTCGGCGACTTCTCCGCCCAGGCGCTGGTGGCGCCGCTGCATGACCTGCTGGCCCGCTACCGCGAACAGCTGGAGCACTGGTCGCAGGTGGAAGAGGAACAGCGCGAGCTCAACCACGAGCATGCCGGCATCGAACTGGCCGACTGGCTCGGTGGGCTGCGTCGCAACGCCGATGGCCAGCTCGCCAGCCTGCAACTGGTCAGCGGCAAGCTTCACGAGGGCAAAGGCTACAAATGGCACGGGCTGGTGCGCCCCTGGGTGCGCCATCTCGCGCTGCAGCTGTGCGGCGAGCCGGTGACCAGCGTGCTGGTCGGCCTGACCGGCACCCTGGAGTTCCCGCCGCTGCCGGCGCAGGAAGCGCGCGCCGAACTGGACGCGCTGCTGGACGCGTGGTTCCTGGGCATGAGCCGCCCGCTGCCGGTGGCATGCAAGGCCGCCTTCGCCTGGCTGGCCGCCGGAGAGGATGAGGAACGTGCCGCCCGCGAAGCCGCCAAACGCTATGACGGCGGCTTCAACCTGAGTGGCGAGGCTGCTTCGTCGGCGGCGCTGGCGCGGGTCTACCCGGATTTCGCCACGCTCAATGCGAGCGAGGAGTTCGCCGCCTGGGCCGAGGCCTTGTACGGGCCGCTGTTCGCGATTCTGCAGCGCAAGGAGGCGGAAGCATGAGCGCAGTCGAGCTCAACCCTCTCGAATTCCCGCTGCATGGCAGCCGGCTGATCGAGGCCAGCGCCGGCACCGGCAAGACCTTCACCATTGCGCTGCTCTACGTGCGCCTGGTCCTCGACCATGGCGGCGAACAGGCTGCCTTTGGCCGGCCATTGAGCCCACCGGAAATCCTCGTGGTGACCTTCACCGAAGCCGCGACCCAGGAATTGCGTGAACGCATCCGTGCGCGCCTGGGCGAGGCCGCGCGCTGCTTCGCCGAGCCCGAGCAGAAGCACGACGGCCTGTTGGTGAAGCTGCGCGACAGCTATGTGCCTGAGCGCTGGCCCGGCTGCGCACGCCTGCTGCGCCTGGCTGCCGAATGGATGGACGAGGCTGCCGTTTCGACCATCCACAGCTGGTGCTACCGCATGCTGCGCGAGCACGCTTTCGACAGCGGCAGCCTGTTCACCCAGGACCTCGCTGCCGACCAGAGCGAACTGCTCGCCGAAGCGGTGCGTGACTACTGGCGGCGCAACTTCTACCCGCTGGATGTGGCGGCGGCCAACGCCGTCCGCCATTGCTACGCCGGCCCCGAAGCGCTGGCCCGTGCCCTGCAACCGCTGCTGGCGGCGCAGGAAGCCGGATTCCGCTATGCCGATCAACCGCTGACCGCCCCGGCCTCCCTCAGCGAGCTGCTGGAGACCACCGGCCAGTTCTACGACGAACTCGATGCCGCCGAGACACGCGCCCGCGAAGCCTGGGCGGCGGACCGCGCCGGCGTCGCCGAGCTGCTGCGCAACCTGCGTGGCGACCTCAACGGCAACAGTTATCGCGGCAAGGATGACGACAGTGTCTTTGCCGGCTGGATCGAAGCGCTCGATGCCTGGAGCGAGGGCGCCGATGCGCCGGACAATCTGGCCAAGTTCGGCCAGACGCGGATCAAGGTGAAGGCCAAGGCCGTGGTGCCGGAACACCCTGCGTTGCTGGCCATCGACGCCTGGGTCGAGCGCGCCGAGCAACGCCCGGAGATCGCCCCGCAACTGCTGCTGCATGCGCTGAATGAAGTGCGGCAGAACCTCGAAGCGGAAAAGCAGAAACGCGCCGAGCTGGGCTTCGACGACCTGCTGGTTCGCCTCGACCGTGCCCTCGCCGGCAGTGGCGGCGAGCGCTTGGCCGAGCGTATCCGCGAGCAGTTCCCGGTGGCGCTGATCGACGAATTCCAGGACACCGACCCGCTGCAGTACCGCATCTTCGAGCGCGTCTACCGCATCGCCGAGAACCCTCGGAACCTCGGTCTGTTCATGATCGGCGATCCCAAGCAGGCGATCTATGCCTTCCGTGGCGCCGATATCCACACCTACCTGCGCGCCCGCGCCGCCACCGCCGGGCGCCACTACACGCTGGGCACCAACTACCGCTCCACGCTGGCGATGGTCGAAGCGGCCAACCGCTGTTTCCTCTTCGCCGAAAGTCATCCGCGCGCGGCGTTCCGCTTCGCGGTGGAAGGGCAGGAAAACCCCGTGCCCTTCCTCGAAGTCGGCGCACGCGGGCGTGACGAGACGCTGCTGCTCGAGGGTGCCGAAGCATCGGCCATGACCTTCTGGCAGTTGGACAACGACGGCCAGGTCTGTGGCTCCACGCTGTATCGCCAGGAGATGGCCGCGCGCAGCGCCAGCGCCATCCAGCGCTGGCTGAGCTCCGCACAGAGCGGCTTCCGCGATGCCGAGGGGCAGTGGCGCGCGTTGCGCCCGGCGGACATCGCCATCCTCGTGCGCGGTCGCAGCGAGGCCGAGGCTATCCGCGGCGAACTGGCCAGGCGCCGGCTCGCCAGCGTCTACCTGTCCGACCGCGATTCGGTGTTCGACAGCCCCGAGGCCGTCGACCTGCTGCACTGGCTGCGCGCCTGCGCCGACCCCGGCGACGATGGCGCCCTGCGCATCGCCCTGGCCACCCGCAGCCTGGCGCTGGACTGGGCGACCCTGGAGCGGCTGAACCAGGACGAGCGCTTCTGGGAAGCCATGGTGCTGCGCTTCCGTGACTATCGCCTGCTCTGGCAACAGCAGGGCGTACTGCCGATGCTGCGCCGCCTGCTCGCCGACTTCGCCCTGCCGGCGCGACTGCTGCGCGAGACCGATGGCGAGCGCAGCCTGACCAACCTGCTGCACCTGGCCGAATGGCTGCAGCGCGAGGCTGTGGAAGTGGACGGCGAACATGCGCTGCTGCGAGTGCTCGCCGAACAGCTGGAGAGCCCGACGAGCGAAGAAATCCTGCGCCTGGAAAGCGACGCCGACCTGATCAAGGTGGTGACCATCCACAAGTCCAAGGGCCTGGAATACCCGCTGGTGCTGCTGCCCTTCATCTGCACCTGGCGCGAGCTGGACGGCAAGAGCGGCACGCCGCCGAGCTTCCAGTCCGGCGAATCGCGGGTCGTCGAGTTGTCCCGCGACAAGGAGCAGGCCAAGGCGGCCTTCCAGCAGGCCAACGACGAGCGCCTGAGCGAGGACATGCGCCTGCTCTACGTGGCACTGACCCGCGCACGCCACGCCGTATGGCTGGGCATGGCGCCGCTGGTGATGAGCAACAGCAAGAGCCCGGAGCTGCACAAGGGCGCCATGGGCTACCTGCTCGGTGGCGGCAACGCGCTGAGCGTCGAGGAGGTGACCACGCGTCTGGCCGAGTTGCAGGCAGGAGCGCTGGAGATCGCCCTGGAGCCGGCGCCGGAGATCGGCACTGAGCTCTTCGTCGGCGTTCAGGCCGGTGAGCTGGGCGCCGCCCGTGAGCCGCGCCGCCGGGTGGCGGAGAAATGGTGGATCGCCAGCTACTCCGCCCTGGCGACGCTGGCCACCGAGGACGACAGCGACATCGCCCCCGCGCCGGCTGCCGATGAGCCGATCAGCGCGAGTGAAGACCTGTTGCGCGAAAGCAGCCTGGAAGACCTGCGCGAGGTGGAAGTCGTGCCGGCACCTTTCAGCCTGCATGCCTTCCCCCGCGGCGCGAACCCCGGCAGCTTCCTCCATGGCCTGCTGGAGTGGGCCGCCGACGAAAACTTCGACGTCGATGAAGAACCGCTGCGTGACCAGATCGCCCGGCGCTGTGCCCTGCGCGGCTGGGAGGAGTGGATCGAACCGCTCACCGGCTGGCTCGGGCAATACCTGCGCACGGCTTTCCGGGTGCCCGATGCAACGCCGGTCAGCCTCGCCGGCCTGGCGACGTTCCAGAAGGAAATGGAGTTCTGGTTCGCCACCCGCAACGTCGACAGCCAGCGCCTGGATGCCGCCGTGATCCGCCATACCCTCGGCGGCGTGGCGCGGCCGACGCTGCAGGCGAACCTGCTCAACGGCATGCTCAAGGGCTTCATCGACCTGGTGTTCGAACACGAAGGCCGCTACTACGTGGCCGACTACAAATCCAACTGGCTGGGCGCCGACGATGAGGCCTACACGCAGGAGGCGTTGCGCGAAGCCTTGCTGGAGCATCGTTACGACCTGCAGTACGCGCTCTACCTGTTCGCCCTGCACCGGCTGTTGCAGGCGCGCCTGCCCGACTACGACTACGACCGCCACATCGGAGGCGCGATGTACCTGTTCCTGCGCGGCAGTTCCTCAGCGACCCAGGGCATGTACCTGGAACGCCCGCCGAAGGCGCTGATGGATGAGCTGGACCGCCTGTTCCGCGCGGAGGTGCCGGCATGAAGAGCACCACTGAAATGCTCGAACTGATCGGCCGCTGGGCTGAGCGCGGCTGGCTGCGCGAGCTGGACCGTGCCTTCGCGACCTTCCTCGTCGAGCGCGCGCCGGATGCCCATCCGCTGCTGATTCTCGCCGCCGCCCTGGCCAGCCACCAGCTCGGCCGTGGGCACGTCTGCCTCGACCTGGATGCGACCCTGGCCGACAGCCGCTTCGCCCTGTCGCTGCCGCCCGAAGGCGACTCCGCCAGGGACGCGCCGGAGCTGCCCGGTGTGCTGCTCGATGGCTTCGATCTCGATGCCTGGCGCGCCGTATTGAACGATCCGCGCCTGGTCGGTGACGGGCCGGGCGAGACGCCGCTGGTGTTGTCCGGGCGCCGCTTGTATCTGCGCCGCTACTGGCAGTACGAACGGGAAGTGCGTGCTGGTATCGACCAGCGCCTGAAGCAGGGTGAGGCGCTGCGGGCCGCCTTGCCCGCCGCCCAGCTGCGCCGGGCGCTGGATGCGTTGTTCCCGAAGAAGCCCGGCAATGTTCAGACGAGCCAGGGGGCGGACTGGCAGAAGCTTGCCTGCGCACTGGTCGCCGGCAACGCCTTCGGTATCGTCACCGGCGGCCCCGGCACCGGCAAGACGACCACCGTGGTGAAGCTGCTCGCCCTGCTGCAAAGCCTGGCGCTGGAGGAGGGCGGAAGAGCGCTGCGCATTCGCCTCGCCGCGCCCACCGGCAAGGCCGCTGCGCGCCTGAACGAATCCATCGCTGGCGCCGTGCAGCGCCTCGACCTCTCCGGCCTGGCCAATGGCGAAGCCGCGCGTGAGGCGATCCCCACCGAAGTCACCACGCTGCATCGCCTGCTCGGCAGCCGCCCGGACAGCCGCCAGTTCCGCCACCACGCCGGCAACCCGCTGGCGCTGGAGCTGCTGGTGGTGGACGAAGCGTCGATGGTCGACCTGGAAATGATGGCCTCGCTGCTTGCCGCTCTGCCGCCGCGCGCGCGATTGATCCTGCTGGGCGACAAAGACCAGTTGGCCTCGGTGGAAGCCGGCGCGGTGCTGGGCGAGTTGTGCAGCCGCGCCCGTGAGGGCCATTACCGCCCGGCCACCCGCGACTGGCTGCAAGCCGTGGCCGGCGAAGCCGTCGACGACATGCTGATCGACAGCGCCGGCAGCGACCTCGACCAGGCCGTGGCCATGCTCCGTCACAGCCACCGCTTCAGCGCCGACAGTGGCATCGGCCAGTTGGCCGAAGCGGTCAATGCCGGCGATATCCCGGCGTTGCGCCAGGTGTGGAAAGCGCAACATGAAGATCTCGCCCGTATCGCCGTGGATGCCCAGGAAACCCGCAGCCTGCGCGATCTGGTGATCGACGGCGGGCGAGGCGGCGACCTCTTCGGCCCGGTCGGCTACGCCCACTACCTGCGCGTGGTCAGCGGCTCGCGCCCGGCGGACAACGCCACTCAGGACGCACTGGATGCCTGGGCAAGGAAGGTGCTGGAAGCCCATGGCCAGTTCCAGCTGCTCTGCGCATTGCGTCGCGGGCCCTGGGGCGTGGAAGGATTGAACACGCTGATCGGCGAGCTGCTGCAACGCGAAGGGCTGGTTCCTTCGGCGAACGGCTGGTTCGCCGGTCGGCCGGTGCTGGTTACTCGCAACGACTACGGCCTGGGCCTGATGAACGGCGATATCGGCATCACCCTGGCGTTGCCGCAGACGGCCGAGGATGGCTCGGTGCGCTGGGTGGCACGCGTGGCCTTCCCGGCGGGCGATGGCACCGACGCCATCCGCTGGATCCTGCCGAGCCGCCTGCAGGCGGTGGAAACGGTGTTCGCCATGACGGTGCACAAGTCCCAGGGCTCGGAGTTCACCCACGCCGCGCTGCTGCTGCCCGACAGCCTCAACCCCATCCTCACCCGCGAGCTGGTCTACACCGGCATTACCCGCGCGCGGAAGTGGTTCACCCTGGCCAGCGCCGGGCGCGGCTGGCAGGTGCTGGAGGCGGCCACGGAGCGGCGGGTGCAGCGGGCCAGTGGGTTGCTGGGCGGCTGACGGGCGCAGACACGGGTTCTGAGTGGTCGCTCCCGATTCGATGCTTTTTAGATTTGTCTGATGTCCGCCTGGCCCGCTTTTCGCCAGGCTGGCGGGCATGAAACTCAAGCAGTTCCTTCGCCCCCAGGATTCGTCCTTTTCTACCCCGAAGGCGGCCCGAAAGCTCCTTCGTCTGTTGGCCTGGGTGGTGATCGCCTGCCTGTTTTTCACCCTCAGCCTGTTTATCGCGGCGAGCTTCAACACCGAGGTCTCGCAGCTGCGCCGGCAGATGAATGCGGCCATGTACGAGGCCCAGGACTACCTTGGCCAGCGCGAGTCGCTGCTGGAGCACATCAGCCGGGGGGTAACCTGGAAGGCCCGCGAGCCCGTGGTCCAGTGGCGCCAGCTGAACGTACCGGTGTCACCCCATGAGCAGGTGTTCGTTACGCTGGGCGAACCGCGCTCCGACTGGAGCCTGGCACTGTCCGGCCGCGACTTGTCGGAGATGGAAGCCAAGCGGCTGAACCTGATCTATGTCTCTCCGGGGCCGGAGCGGGCCGTCACTCGCCTGTACGGTGCGCCCGCGCTCAATGCCGTGGTGCCGCCCTCGGTGCTGGAGGCGCTGGGCCAGTCCGGCACCCCGAAGGAGGAGCTGCAGGTGCGCTGGCTCGCCGATCCGACCGATCCGCAGTCCCGGCAGTACCTGTTCACCCGCGTGACCAGCGAAAGCGACAACGGCTGGCTGGGGCTGGAACTGTTCGGTGCTGACCTCGCCGCCGCGTTCGGTGTGCCCGAGGCCGGGCGCTTCCTGCTGCTGGACCGCGATCACCGGGCGATCCTCGGTAGCGCCGTGACGCCACAGCTCGGCCTGCAGTTCAGCGACCTCTGGGTTGGGGATAACTTCGCCTTCAGCGGGTCCGGGCTGATTCCCAGCCACCTGGCGCTGCTCAAGCACCTGGGCAGTTCCGACTGGTCGCTGGTCTACTACTTCAACCTCTCTGACCTGCTGATGCCGCTCTGGCCGCGCCTGTTCGGCGCGCTGGCTTTCCTGCTGGGTTGCTCGCTGCTGGTCTGGGGTATGTGCCGGCGTATCAACCGGCGCCTGATCGACCCGGCGCAGCACCGTCTCAATGCCCTGGTGGAGAACGAAGGCTTCTCCCGCGCGATGATCCAGACTGCGCCGGTGGCGCTCTGCGTGCTGCGCCGCAACGACGCCGAGGTGGTGCTGGAGAACCGTCTTGCCCAGCAATGGCTCGGCAGTGGCGACGAGCGCCGCTACTGGAGCCACGGCTGGCTGGAGCGGGGTTTCAACAGCGGTGAAAAGGGTGGTTCTGAGGAGGTGGAAACCCACACCGGGCGCCATCTCTACCTGAGCTACACGCCGACCCGCTACAAGGGCGAGGAAGTGCTGTGCTGCGCCTTCAGCGACATCAGCGCACGCAAGCAGACCGAAGCCGCGCTGGCCGAAGCCAAGCGTTTGTCCGACGCCGCCAACGAGGCCAAGACGCTGTTCCTGGCGACCATGAGCCATGAAATCCGCACACCGCTGTACGGCGTGCTCGGTACCCTGGAGCTGCTCGGCCGCACGGCGCTGGATCATCAGCAGTCCGGCTACCTGCGCGCGATCCAGCGCTCGTCGTCGACCCTGCTGCAACTGATCAGCGACGTGCTCGACGTATCGAAGATCGAGGTCGGTCAACTGGGCCTGGAACCGGTGGAGTTCTCGCCGCTGGAGCTGACCCTGGACACGGTCCAGTCCTATGCCGCCACCGCCCGCGCCAAGGGCCTGCAGATCTATGCCTGCTGCGATTCGCAGATGCCCGAGCGGGTTCTGGGCGACGCTACGCGCATCCGCCAGATCCTCAACAACCTGCTGAGCAACGCGGTGAAGTTCACCGATAGCGGGCGCATCGTCCTGCGGGTGCGTTCGGAGCCGGGCGAGGGCTGGCAAGACACCCTGCACTGGCAGGTGGCGGATACCGGAATCGGCATTCCCGAGGACCAGCAGGCGCACCTCTTCGACGCCTTCTACCAGGTTTCCGGCCACGCGCGCGTGGCCGGTGGCACGGGCCTTGGCCTATCGATCTGCAAGCGCCTCACCGAGCTGATGGGCGGGCACCTGCGAGTCGTCAGCGACGTCGGCCTGGGCAGCAGCTTCTCCCTCAGCCTGCCCCTGCAATGCGTGGACCGGCAGGCCAGCAACGAACCCCGACTGTGCAATTCGATGGTGTGGGTGCATGCGCCGACCCGCGAGCTGGCCGAGAGCCTTTGCGGCTGGGTCACGCGCTGGGGAGCGCGGGCCCAGGTGGTGGCCTGCGACCAGCCTGTCGAGGAAGACGCCACCAGCGTACTGCTGGACCTGCGCTTCAACCCCCACGACCGCACGCCGCTGCCCACCTGGCGCGGCTGCCGGGTGCTGGTGACCGACCTGGGCGGCGAGCAGCCGCGCCAGGAAGGCTGCGACTGGCATGTGGGCCGCTACAACCTCGAGGGACTGCGCCGCGCCCTGGCGGCGGCGCAGGGGTGTGTCAGCGCAGACGCGGCGCGGCTGGCCGAGGCCCTGCCCGACATCGGCCTTGGCCTGCGCGTACTGCTGGTGGAGGACAACCCGATCAACCAATTGATCCTGCGTGACCAACTGGAAACCCTCGGCTGCATGGTCGAGCTCGCCGTCGACGGCCGGCAGGCGCTCACGCGTTGGCAGCCGGATGCCTTCGACGTGGTGCTCACCGACGTCAACATGCCCCATCTCAATGGCTATGAGCTGGCTCGCGCATTGCGCCAGCGCGGCTATCGCGGGCCGATCATCGGCGCTACCGCCAACGCCATGCACGAGGAAAACGAACGTTGCCTCGCCGCTGGCATGAACCTCTGCCTGCTCAAGCCGGTGGACCTGCGCACTTTGCGCCAATGCCTGACCAGCCTGCCCGCGGAGGTGCCGCCATGCGACATCAGCGAATCCTGATCGTCGAAGACCAACCCTTCCAGCGCGAATACCTGCTCAACCTGTTCCGCGAACAGGGCGCCCTGGAGCTGCGCGCTGCCGAGGACGGCGCCGAAGCGCTGCGCTGGCTGGAGCAGGAGCGCTTCGACCTGGTGGTCAGCGACCTGATGATGCCGGGGCTGGACGGCGTACAGCTGATCCAGCGGCTGTCCGCACTGAGCCATCCGCCGCTGCTGGCGATCATGAGTTCAGCATCGCGCCCGCTGGTGGGCAGTGCCTGCATGGTGGCACGCGCCCATGGCATCACCGTGCTGGAGCAGATCGCCAAGCCTGTCCGCGCGCCGGTGGTTCGCCGTCTGCTGGAGAAGCTGGTCTCACGCCTGGAGCGCGCAGAGCTGCATCGCGCACCAGCGATCCCCGTGCCGACCCGCGAAGAGCTGGAACTCGCGCTGGAGCAGCGGCAGTTCTGCGCCTGGTTCCAGCCCAAGGCTTCGCTGATCGACGGGCGCATCGTCGCGGCAGAGGCGCTGGTGCGCTGGGCGCATCCGCGACACGGCGTGCTGCAACCGGGCAGCTTCATGGCCGCGTTGACCGCTGCCGGGCTGGACGAGGCGCTGCTCTGGACGGTGCTCGAACAGGCGCTGCAGGCCCAGGCCGACTGGGGCCAGTTGGGCTTCCATCTGTCGGTGGCGGTGAACCTGCCGACCCACCTGCTCGACGCCGCCGACCTGCCGGATCGCCTCGCGGCCTTCGTCGCAGCCCGTGGCGGGGTTCCGGCGCATATCGTCTTCGAGCTGCTCGAATGCAGCAGCACGGCGACCCCGGCCAACTACTACGCCGGCACCTGCCGCCTGCGCATGAAGGGCTTCGGCCTTGCCCAGGACGATTTCGGCCAGGGCTACAGCTCGCTGTACAACCTGGTTTCCACACCGTTCACCGAACTGAAGATCGACCGCGCCCTGGTGCATGGCTGCGTGGACGACGAAGGGCTGGCGGCGGCGCTGGAGAGTATCGTCAAGCTCGGCCGGCAGTTGGGCCTGGAGGTGATCGCCGAAGGCGTCGAGCACCCGGAAGAGCTGGCCCTGCTGCGCCGGCTGCGCTGTGATTGCGCCCAGGGCTTCCTGTTTTCCGAGGCGGTTCCGCAGGACGTATTCACCCGCCAGCTGCTCCAGGAGCGCACCGCCATGGCTCATTGACCCACGGCAGGCACATGGCAGATGCAAGGGCGATCATCGGCCTGTCCAGGGCTGTCGGGTCGCCTAATTCCATACTCACATCTACAGTCTGCTGGTATCCGGCGGGCCCTCCGCCGCCATTTTTTGCGACACCGGATGCTTTGCATGAAGGACCACGACAACGGCTCGATTCGTAAACTGGCGAGCACCTCGCTGCGCCTGAACGTTGTGCTGCTGTGCGCCGTTTCCCTCACCCTGATGCTGGTGGGGGCATGTTATTGGGCACTCGGCCGGGTGGTGCAGGAAGAGCGCGACAAGGTGTATTTCCACTTCAGCCGGTTGGTGGGCGACATCCACGAGCACGAGGCCTTCCTCAACCGCGTCGCCCAGCAGAGCGACGAGTCCACCCAACGCCAGGACCTGGATGTGGTCCCGCTGCAGCGACGCATGCTGATCCGTGAAAACGGCATGGAGATCCACGAAGGCCGGGAGTTCTCCTTCGCCATGTCCTTCACCCTGGCACAACTGATGCGCCCCAGCCCGCAGGAGCGGCCCGGCACCTTCTCCTTTGGCGTGATGCTGACGAATTTCTACAGCAGCTACTGGAGCACCTCGTCCTTTCCTTCGCCACAGGTACTGGTCGTCGACCTTCACGGAGCCACCAGCCTGGCGGTGCCCTCGATCGGCAACTTCCGTGGACAGCGGCCACTGACACGGGGCAATTACCTGCGGGTCATCGAACGGGTGCATGAAGCATTGGAAGAGCGCGCGCCCAAGCGCAGCGACACGCAGGTGCACTGGGCGCCGGCGCAGGCCTACACAGGTGGCACGACTCGCGAGCTGTTGGCCTACGTCAGTCTCGACCTGCCCGATGCGCTGTGGTGGGAATCCGACCTGGATCGTCGCGTTGTCGCGGTGTCGCTGCTCGACCTGGGGCGTATCAACGACCTGGAGCAGGTGCTCGATCGCCCGGTGTTCGACGAACTGGAACTGATCTCACCCGCCGGCCAGGTACTGATCGATTTTTCCGGCGGTGAGAAAGACTATCAGGAGGGCCTGAACTTCAGCGTCGACGGCCTGGTGTTCAAGGTCCGCAGCGAGTTCACGGGCGGCTGGACCGCCCTCTATCGTCTGAGCTACGCCAGTTTCTTCCGCTACGCCAAATGGCAGTTCCTCGGCGGACTGGCGCTGATCCTCGGCAGCCTCGCTGGAGGCTGGTTCGCCATCAGCTGGTACTCGCGGCGGGTGATCAAGCCGGCACGTCACGCCCACCTGGAGATCGTCGAGAGTGACGCTTTCAGCCGCGCAGTGATCCAGACCGCGCCGGTGGCGCTGTGCGTGCTGCGCCATGACAGCCACCAGGTGGTCATGCAGAACCGCCTGGCCGAACTGTGGCTGGGCGATGCCGAGGCTATCACCCGCATCAGCCGGGACTGGGACCTGAGCGACAGGATCGGCGAGGGCGAGGGGGAGCTGGTATTCGAAGTGGACGGCCGCGCATTGCACGCCAGCTTCGCACCGACCCGCTATCGCGGCGAGAACGTGGTGCTCTGTGCTTTCAACGACATCAGTGCGCACAAGCAGGCGCAGCAGATGCTGGCCGACGCCAAGCTCTCGGCAGATGCCGCGAGCGAAGCGAAATCGGTGTTCCTCGCCACCATGAGCCATGAGATCCGCACGCCGCTCTACGGCGTGCTGGGCACGCTGGAGTTGCTCGGGCTGACCGAACTGACCCACCAGCAGCGCGACTACCTCGCTACGATCCAGCGTTCTTCCTCGACCCTGCTGCAACTGATCAGCGACATTCTCGACGTGTCCAAGATCGAGGCCGGGCAGATGGCCCTGGAGGTCGTGGAGTTCAACCCGCTGGAGCTGGCCGAGGATGTGGTCGCCGGGTACGCCGGGGTGGCCGAGGGCAAGCAATTGCAGCTCTACGCCTGCATTGAGGCGAACGTCCCCGGCCTGACGCGGGGCGATGCAGCGCGAATCCGGCAGATTCTCGCCAACCTGCTGAGCAATGCGCTGAAGTTCACCGACATCGGCCGCGTGGTATTGCGCTTGCGCACCGTGGTCGGCGAGACCGGCGAGGTTGCCCTGCAGTGGCAGGTGACGGATACCGGCATAGGCATGTCCGACGCCCAGCAGCAACGTCTTTTCGAGCCCTTCTACCAGGCCCACGGCCATGAGCACACGGTCAGCGGCACTGGCCTGGGGTTGTCGATCTGCGCCCGGTTGAGCCAGCTCATGGGTGGCCAGTTGCGAGTAGTCAGCGAAACCGGGTTGGGCAGCAGCTTCACCTTCACCCTGGCGCTGCCGGTGCTGGAACGCGCCCAGCCACTGGCCGACAGTCAGTCGCTGTTGCCGCAACCGGTCTATGTGCGGTCGCCGGTGAAGGAACTGGCGCAGAACCTGGGTGTGTGGATTGATGCTTGGGGAGGCTCGGCGCTGGTGCAGGACGAACTGCCGACGGAGCCTCCACCCGGTGCGGTGCTACTGGACCTGCTCGAAGCCGGTGGCGATGAGCTACTGTGGGGCGGCTCCCGGGTCCATGCGCTGGCCGAGGCTGGCTTGCAGCCACAGGCCAGTGCGCGAGGCTGGGAGGTAAACCTCTACCACCTGGCCGGCATCGCCCAGGCCCTGCGCCTGGCTCAGCGGGGCGAGGCCAGCGACACCCGGCAGGCGCCCCGTGTTGCCCGGCTGGGCAAGCTCGGCCTGCGGGTGCTGGTAGCCGAGGACAACCCGATCAACCAGGCACTGCTCAAGGAACAGCTGGAGGAACTGGGCTGCCGTGTCACGCTCACCAGCAATGGTCGCGAGGCGCTGCAGCGTTGGGCGCCCGGCGCCTTCGACGCGCTGCTGACCGATGTGAACATGCCGGTGATGAACGGCTACGAACTGGTTGGTGAGCTGCGTCGGCACGACAGCTGGCTGCCGATCATCGGCGTCACCGCCAATGCCCTGCGCGAGGAAGGTGAGCGCTGCATGGCGGTGGGCATGAACGCCTGGCTGGTCAAGCCGATGAGCTTGCGCACGTTGCACGATGGCCTGCTCAAGGTTTGCGGGCATACCGTGGAGCATGGGCTGGCAGGTGAGGCGGAGCCCGAAGTGGTGGCCGAGGATGCCATCCAGGTGTCGGAGAAGATGCGCGACCTGTTCCTGCGCACCATGCGTCAGGATATGCAGGGCGTCACCGATGCCTTGCAGGCCGGCGACCTGGCCACCGTCCGTCAGCAGGTGCACCGCCTGCGCGGCGCGCTGGCGGTGGTCCAGGCCCATGGGCTCAGTGATGCCTGCGGTGCGGTGGAGGAGGCGCTGATCGCGCAGCCCGCCGGGCCGGAACTGTCCGCGGCGGTGACCATACTGCTGGGACGAATCGAGGCGGCCCTGGCCAGCCTCTGAGGGCCTGTCCGGTAACCGGGGCTACTCTGGAATAGTGGTCGTGCCCTGTGGCCGACCGACGATCGCAAACGTTGGGACTCAAGAAACTCATGGAAAAAGTCAGAGTGGCACTAGCGGACGACCATCCCATCGTCCTGATGGGCGTTCGCGAGGTGATCGAAAGGGACGATCGCTTCGAGGTGATCGGCGAGGCGCATAACTCCAGCGAGCTGGTGGGCCTCTACCGCGAGCAGCGCCCGGCCATCGTCATCACCGACTACAACATGCCGGGCGACCAGACCTATGGCGACGGCATCAAGCTGATCGAGTACCTGCTGCGCAACTTTCCCGACACGCGCATCCTGATCCTCACCATGCTGTCCAATCCGCTGATCCTCTCCAGCCTCTACGACCTGGGGGTGTCGGGGGTGATCCTGAAGAACGGTGACCTCAATGAGATCCTCGTGGCGCTCAAGGCGCTGTCGCAGGACCGCATCTACCGTGGGCCGGGGATGCAGTCCTCGAGCAGCGTGATGGCCAGCGGGGATGACGTGGAGGGGCGCATCGCCAGCCTGTCGGTGAAGGAGTACGAGGTGCTGCGCCATTTCGTATCGGGGATGAGCGTGCGCGACATTGCCCTGCTCCTGAACCGCAGCGTGAAGACCGTGAGCGCGCAGAAGATATCCGCCATGCGCAAGCTGGACGTGGATACCGACCAGGCACTGCTGACGTTCTGCGTGATGGCCAATCTGTTCCAGTAAGCCGGGCCCAGGATGCGCCTGTAGGAGCGAGCTTGCTCGCGAACTGCCCCGATGCTGAAGTCCATGGTAGGCCAACTGTCCTCTTCCTGAGGCTCCGTACCTGCCAAGAGCCCCTCACCCTAACCCTCTCCCGCAAGCGGGAGAGGGGACTGTTCGGTGCAGAAACAAACGATGGCGTCAGCCGGCACGGACGGGTGCCTCTCTCTCAGCGCAGCTCGGCCTCGCCCTGCTGGCTGTTCCCGCCATCGTCGATCCACAGGTAACGCACCTCTCCAGCGTTCGCCGGCAAGCCTTGCCTGGGTGTCAGCGTGCGCTGCGAAAACGGCGGGAGCAGTTCGGCCGGCAGTGGCGAACCGGTGTTGCCCTGGCGTACTTCGGCGCCGGCGAGGGTGATGAAGTAGGCGGTGGGATTTTCCACCTGCACCGCATTGCCGGCCCGCCGGAAAACCAGCTGGCGCGGAGCCTCTTCAGCGTCTTTTGCCAGCGAGTGCGGCCGGTAGATGACCTTCATCTGGGTGCGCAGGGTGACGGTGAGGCGCGACTGCCCTTCGGCCAAGGGCTCGTTGGATTGCGGTGGAATCTCGTAGAGGTTGAGCCAGTACAGCGACTCACGGTCCGTTGGAAGGTTTTCCCCGGTATGCAGCAGGCGCAGGCTGCGCTGCTGGCCGGGGTTCAGGCGGAACACCGGCGGCAGCGGCATGATCGGTGCCTGGGCGGTCTGCGGTGCGCTGTCGAGGTCGCCATCGTCGATCCAGGTCTGCACGATGACCGGGTAGCTGTTCTGGTTTACCAGAGCCAGCGAGGCCTCGCGCTTGCCTTGCTCGAAGATCACCCGCGTGCGTTCGGCGGTGACGCCGGCATGGGCATTGGCGCCGACCAGCAGCGCGAGGCCGAGCAGGGCGGCGCGCAGCCAGTTACTGGACACGGATCACCACCTGCGCGGTGGCTTCCACGCGGCCAGGGGTGACGGTTGGCATGCTGCCGAGGCTGAGCTTTTCCAGGCGAGCGCGGAACGTCTCGCTGTACTGGGAGATGCCGCCCACTTCACCGGTCTTGTTCGAGGCGTTGCCGATTACCGGGTACCAGCCACGCGCCTCGGCGTTGCTGCCGTTGGCGGAATCCTCGCTGGCCAGCAGGTTCATCGCACTGCCGTTGCGCAGCAGGCGGATGCCGACGCCCTGGGCCATGCCCGGTTCGCCGTAGCGATCGGAGACCAGGTAGGACAGTCCACCGCTGGCATTGACCAAGCCGAGCCCGGAGGAGGCGGCCAGCGCGCCGGCGGAGACCTTGATGCCCAGTGCGGTGCCACTGGTGCCCGATTGGCTGGTGCTGGGGGTGGTGCTGCTGAGCACGCCGCTCTGGCATTTGAAGTCGACCTGGAAGGGCATCTCGCGGTTGGCCCCGGCGTTGATCTCCCCGATGGAGATCGACGGGAACACCACGTGCGGCGTGACATTGGTGACCGCGCAGGTCGGGTAGCGCTTGAGTGTCACGTCACCGTACAGGCCGATGGCGCCCGGCCAGTTGTAATGCCAGCCGCTGTAGTTGGCGTAGTGGGTCTGGCCGACGGTGGGGTAGTTCAGACCCGGCCCCTTGATGGCGATGTAGCCGGCGGGCTGGGTGCGGCCATACAGCTGCGACTTCGTATTCGGCGAATAACCCTGGGTGGTCTCCAGCGGCGCCCTGAAGAGTTCGGCGCGCACTGCGCTGAGGTTCTTCGCCTTGACCAGCTGGAAACCGCGCGAGTCGATGTCCAGCCCGCTGAGCTGGCGCTCGCGCCAGACGTCGGTGAAGTACTGGCCGGTTTCGACGTGGGTTAGGCGCAGCAGCACATTGGGCCAGGCGGTGCGGTAGGCGGACTGCAGGCCGATGGAGTTGCCCACGCTGTCGCCGCCCTGGTACCAGCCGCTGTAGAGGTCGTCGGCGTTGGTGGAGAACATCTCGTAGACCGCGTCTCCCGGTGCGCAGCGGAAAAACACGCGCTCGGCGTCGTAGCCGGCGGAGTTTCCGTACTGGGTGATGGGTGACACGGCGCTGGCGATCAGGGTGCCGTCGGGCTGGAAACTGGCATCGCTGACGTTGATCACGCTGGGCAGGCCGAGTGAGCCATTGCAGGTGTCGCAGGCGCCATCGCCGGGCCAGGCCCCGGCCACGCCCTCGCCAGGGCGGATCGAGGTGTTGGACGTGGTAGTGGCGCTGCCGACAGCGGTGACCTTGTAGCAGGTGGCCCAGGCGCTCGGTGCAAGCAGCAGGGCGAGCAGCGGCAGGCTGCGCAGGATGGGGTTCATGAAGCCTCCGGTAGGCAGGTGGCCTGCAGGCGCACCAGCACCTGGTCGAGGTCGGCGCCTTTCAGGTCATACGGGAGCAGGCAGCTGTCTTCGGCCCGCTCGCCCCATTGCACGCGCAGGCGGCCTTGCTCACCTTCGGCACGGGCATAGACCTGCCCGCCCTGGCCGACCATGCCGATGTTCACGCCGTTGCCGTCGAGCACATCGGCGCCCAGCGGCAGCGGCTGGCCATCGGGCAGCTTGGCCTGGATCAGCAGCGGGTGGCCGGTGAGGGTCTTGAACTCGACGCGCACGGCAGCGCCGGCGTAGGGCGCGATCTTGCGTTCGGTCTCCACCAGCTCGGCGTTCTCGTCGATGCCTTGCGGGTCGAGGCTGATGGGGTTGTAGCGGTAGGGCGAAAGCGACGGCACCACGGCGTAGCCATTGCTGTCGACCCGTGCACCCTGGCCGCCGCGCACACCGGCACCGCTGGCGCCCTTGGCTTCCACCAGGGCGAAGGTATCGCCAACGTAAGGGCCCAGGGTCAGGCCGCCGCTGTGCAGCACCGCCGCGCCGCGCAGACCGCCGTTGACCTGGCGGTAGCTGGCGCTTTCGGCATAGCCGGCGTTGAGCGTGGCGACCGAGGTCTGCTTCTGCAGGCTGCCGTTGAAGTCGGTGCCCTGGCCTTCGCTGTCGCGCCCGGCGGAGAGCGAATAGCTCAGGGTGCGGTCTTCGCCCAGTGTGCCGTTGAGGCCGGTCTGGTAGGTGCTGCCGCTGGTGTCGCCGGAGCGCCGCGAGGCCATGGCGCTGAGGTTCGGCGCACGGCTGGTGGAGCCCAGCGGCATCGATACGCTCAGGGTCAGGGTGTTGTTGCGGTTGCTGCCGTGCTGCAGGTTGTACTGCGGCGGCTGCGACGGGTCGTAGTCGTCATTCACGTCGCGGTACCAGGTGGTCTGCTGGCGCGAATAGGAGAGGTTGTAGCTGAGCTGTCGCCAGGTGTTGGAGTAGCCGACCTGCAGCTGGCTGTCGCGGCTCTTGCCGTCGTAGTAGTCGGCGGTGGAGCCGGACAGGTAGAGGTTGCCGTACTGCCCCAGGCCCTGGTTGACCAGCAGGGTGAACTGGTTGCGCTGTTTGTAGCTGCTCGAGTCCCAGGTGTCGCCATGGTCGCTGGCATCGCGTGCCGAGAGGGCATCGCCGAGGTCGCGGTAGCCTTCGGTGGAATAGCGGTAGCCGGCCAGGGTCAGGGTAGTCTGGGTGGGCTGGAAGGTCCGGCTGTAGTTCAGGCCGACGCGCCAGCCCTGTTTGCGCTGGTTGTTCTCCACGGTAGCGCTGGAGAAGGTGGTGTTCATGCCGAAGGCGCCGTAGGGCGTTGCCAGTACGCCGCCGCCGAGCAGCGCCAGGTAGTCCTCGGCGACGCGCGCGCCGAGGTTGGCGGTGAGGGCGTTGGTCAGGCCGCGCTGGTAGGTCAGGTCGCCGAACAGGTCGTTGCCGTCGCCGTACTGGCGCGCCTGGCCGACCGTGGCGCTGTAGCGCGAGAGGCCGGGGCGCATGGATTCGGGGACGGCGGAGAAGGGCACGGAGAAGCGCGAGACGCTACCGTCGGCCTCGATCACCTGTACGTCCAGGTCGCCGTCGTAGGCGGTGCCGTAGAGATCGTCGATGACGAAGGGGCCCGGCGCCACGGTGGTTTCGTGGATCTTCCGGCCGTTCTGGCTGATGACCACCCGCGCATTGGTGTTCGCGGTGCCGCGCACTTGTGGTGCGTACTGGCGTTGCGAGTCCGGCAGCATGCGATCGTCAGTGGCCACGCGCATGCCGCGGTAGCCCATGCTGCCAAACAGATTGCCCTCGGTGTAGCTGTCGCCCAGGGTCAGTTCGCTGCGCAGGCCGGGGAGCGCGCGTTGGGCGTAGGTGCGAATACTGTTCCAGTCGCTGCGGGTGTTCCCCGCATAGCTGGAGTAGGTGTAGTTGGACTGGTGGCGCAGGCGCCACAGGCCGAGGTTCACGCCGCCGTTCAGGCCGAGGTAGCCGTAGTCCGAATCGCCGCCGCTGCTGGAGCCTTCGAAGCTCGAACGGTAGAGGTTGGCGTCGTAGTTGACGAAGCCCATGGTGCTGCCAGCGTCCCACTCGTCCGGGCTGACGTAGCCGCGCGGCTTGATGTCGAGCAGTGCCTGGGGCACCGAGAGGTCCAGGCGCAGGCGCGCGGTGTCGAGGTTCCAGGTCGAGTCGGGCAGGCGTTCGGAGAGCCAGTGGCAGATGCCCTGGTCGTCCTTGCCGGCCAGCGGGGCCGGGCGCGCACCCAGGCTCTGGCGCAGGAAGCGCTCGCTGAAACAGGGCTCGGCGCGGTCGCCGCGCTGGCGCATTTCCACTTCGGCACGGGTGGCGTATTGACCGTTGAGGTACAGGTCGACGTGATAGGTGCCGGGGTCTACCTGGTCGGCGCGGTTGAAGCGCTCCAGGCTGCCGCCGGCCAGGCCGGAGCCCATCAGCAGGCTGTCGTCGAAGCGGTAGTCCGCGTCCCCCTGGGCCAGGCCCGCGACCACCATGGCCAGGGTTCCGAGGGCGAAGGGCAGCAGCGGTCCATGGCTGAGGTCAACGCGGCAGATCATGGCGAAGTTCCACTCTTGCGCCGTAGTCGTTGATCAGCAGGGCGGAAAGACTCGCTGTGCCGGCGGGGAGAGCCGAGGCTTTCTCCGCCTGCCACTGCGCCTCGCCCATCGGCGTCACCATGGTCGGCTGGAGCGTCCACTGGCGATTGCCGACAGTGAGCGTCGCACCGCCGAAGGAGGCGTGATAACCGGTGGGGTTCTCCACCTTCACTCGCCAGGCGCTGCCGTTCTGCACCAGCGAAAAGCGCAGCTTCTCGGGCAGTTGCTCCGGGCTACCGGCGATGCTCGCCGGGCGGTAGAAGAGCTTCAGGCGGTTGCGCAGCATCAGCAGCATCTGGTTCTGGTCGGCCTTGGCGGCATTGCGCGGCGGAATCTGCAGCACATTGAGATGGAACAGCGATTCGCGGTCCTGGGGCAGGCCGGAGCCGGTATAGATGATTCGCAGGGTCTGGCCGCTGCCGGGTGCCAGGCGCGATACCGTCGGGTTGACCAGGAAGGGGGCCTTGGCGGTATCGGGCGTGGAGGCGGGATCGTTGACGTCGATCCAGGCCTGGATGACGTTGGGGAAGCCATCCTTGTTGGTCATCTGCACGGTCTTTTCCCGGGCGTCGCCGGGATAGATGACGCGGGTGCCAGTAATCACCACGCTGGCTTGTGCGAGCGTGGCGGTAACGGATGCCAGCAGGGCGAGCGCAAGCGTCGCCGCGCGAAGCGGGCGCAGTGGGAGGGCATTCATCCGATTCACCTTTGGTGCCACACCGCTCGTGCAGAGCCGTGTGGCGAAGTGGGAAGCGGCACCTGGCGGTGCCGCGGATATCACTCGTAACGCAGGGTGTAGGTCACCGAGCCGAGTACCGGGCCGGGAGTCACGGTGGTCGCTTCGGAGATGTACTGCACGGCGTAGTCGTAGCTGGCGCTGGTCTCGCCATCGGCCAGGACGATGTCACCGGCTGCCACGGCCGCACCGCCAGCCAGGTTCACCGGGTTGCCGGCCGGGGCGTCGAGCAGTTGCAGGGCCACGCCGGTGGCGCCGCCGGAGGCGGTGTTGGTGAGGTTGCCGGAGGCGGTGGCGTTGGTCGCCTGGAACAGGGTGGTGAAGTGCTCGTCGGCACCGCTGGGCGCGGCGCAACCGGTCAGCTGCAGGGTGAAGCTGGTCTCGCCGGTGGTCTGGCCGACGGTGCCGTTCAGGGCGCTGACCGGCACGCTGTCGAGGATCACGGTCGGGTCGGTGTTGCCGTCGACCACGGCCGAACAGGTCTGGTCGGTGACTTCACCGCTGAAGTTGATGGTGTTGGCGGCGAAAGCAAAGCCCGGCACAGCGAAGGTGGCTGCGACAGCCAGGGCGGTTGCGTGAAGTTTCATTCTCTTGAGCTCCATGGTCAGGGTTTTTCCCATGGCCATCTTCCCTTCGTGGCGCTCGAAACTCTCTGAGACGAATCTGAAAGCGCTTGAGCACGCCTGACAGGCCGCCTGACGGGCGGCGCAACTGCCGTGGCAGAGCCTTGCGCTGGTGCATCCGACGTGCACCGTCCGGCATCGCGCAAAAAATTTCTGCCCGGCTGTCGAATCCAGCTCGCGCGCTTCGACTATGAGGTAACTGCAAGCGCACTGCCTGGGGAGACGACCATGAAGTACCTCTGCCTGATCTACGTGGATGACCAGCGGCTCTCCAGCCTGTCCGACGGGCAATACCGCCGGCTGATGGACGAGTGTTTCGCCAACGACGAGTACCAGCGTCGCGCCGGCCGGGTGCTGGCCTCCGAGGCGCTGGAAACGGTGGAAACCGCCACTACGCTGCGTCATGAGCCGGCGGGGCTGTCGATCACCGACGGGCCCTTCGCCGAGACCCGCGAGTACCTGGGCGGCTTCGTGTTGATCGACGCCCGTGACCTCAACGAGGCGCTGCAGATCGCCCAGCGGATACCCAGCGGCCGCCTCGGCGCCGTGGAGGTCCGCCCGGTGCGCGATTGGGACCGATACTTCGCCGGGCGCTGAGGCCCAGTTCTTCAAGTGATGGCAACGTCAGGAGGATGTGATGCTGAAGTGGATTGCGTTGGTGGTGGTACTGGCTGTGGCGGTGGTCCTGGTGCTGGCGGCGAATCGACCGGGCACCTTCCGCGTGGAGCGCTCCCTGCGCATCCAGGCGCCGCCGGAAAGGGTGCAGGGCTATATCGAGGACTTCCACCAGTGGCGGCAGTGGTCTCCGTACGAAAAGCTCGATCCCGACATGCAGCGCACCTTCTCCGGCGCTGAAAAGGGCCGCGGTGCGGTGTACGCCTGGGCCGGCAACAGCAAGGCCGGGGCTGGGCGAATGGAGATCGTCGAGAACGATCCCGGCAGCCGCACCACCCTTGCCCTGGACTTCCTCAAGCCATTCAAGGCCAGCAACACCGCCGAGTTCACCCTGGTGCCGCGCGACGGCGGCACCGAAGTGACCTGGGCGATGTTCGGCCCGGTGCCCTTCGTGGCGAAGATCATGCACCTGTTCATCGATGTGGACCGCATGGTCGGCAAGGACTTCGAGGCGGGCCTGGCCAACCTCAAGGTGCTGGCCGAGAAGGGCTGATGCAAGCCGCAACCTGAAGGAGGCGAGCCATGTGCCCTCTGTGCGTATCGACCCTGACGCTGGCCGTGACCAGTGTCCTTTCCGCTGGCGGCGTCAGCGCATTCGCCGTCACCCGCCTGCGCGGCAAGCGCCGCGGCCGGCCCAACGAGCAACGGGGGCTTTCACAGGAGCGTCCCCAGGAGCGTGCAACATGAAACTGGCCAATCAGGACTTTCCCCGTGTTGTTTCCCAGGCTGCCTGGCGCCAGGCGCGGATTCGCCTGCTGGAACAGGAAAAGGCCGCCACCCACGCTCGCGACGCGCTCAACGCCCAGCGCCGCGAACTGCCGGTGGTGCAAATCGACAAGGACTACCGCTTCGAAGGCCCGCACGGCCCGTTACGCCTGCTCGACCTGTTCGAAGGGCGGCCGCAGCTGATCGTCTACCACTTCATGTTCCACCGCGACACGGGGTTGGGCTGCGAGGGCTGCTCCTACCTGATCGACAATCTGGGCCGCCTGGAGCACCTGCACGCCCGCGGCACCACCTTCGCCATGGTGTCCCGCGCGCCGCTGGAAGAGATCGCGCCTTTCCGCGCCCGCATGGGCTGGCAGTTCCCCTGGTATTCGTCCTTTGGCAGCGACTTCAACTATGACTTCCACGTCAGCATCGACGAGTCCGTTGCGCCGGTCGAATACAACTACCGCGACAAGGCGGAACTGGAGAGCCTGGGCCAGGATTACCACGTGCGCGGCGAGCAGCCGGGCATGAGCGTGTTCCTGCGCGACGGCGAGCAGATATTCCACAGTTACTCGACCTACGGCCGCGGGCTGGAAGCGCCGCTGTTCACCTACCACCTGCTCGACCTCACCCCGCTGGGGCGTGGCGAAGGCTGGGGCGGCATGCCCGACTACCAGGGCAAGGGCATGAACTGGACGCGCTTCCACGACGAATACGACGAAGCCCCGCAGCAGCACAGCTGTTGCGGGTCCTGATGCCTGAGCAGGAGACATCCCATGACTGCCGCTGAAAAGAACGCCGCCCACGCCGAACTTCACGCGCTGCTGGAGAGCTGGCTGAAAGCTGTCCGCGCCTCCGACGTGGAAGGCATCACCCGCCATTACACCCGTGACATCCTCGCCTTCGATGCGGTGAAGCAACTGCAATTCCAGGGCGTCGAGGCCTACGCCAGCCATTGGCGCGACTGCACGCAGATGTGCAAGGAGCCCACCTTCGAGATTCACCAGCTGAGCTTCGAGAGTGGTGGCGAGACGGCCTTCGGGCATTACCTCGCCTACTGTGGCGGCACCGACGACAAGGGCCAGCACAACGCCTCCTGGGCGCGGGTGACGGTCGGCCTGCGCCGCGAGGCGGGGCAGTGGAAGATTGCCCACGAGCACTTCTCCATTCCCTTCGATCCGGCCACGGGGCAGTTGCTCTTCGATGCCAAGCCCTGATTCGGCCCTGCCCTTGTAGGAGCGAGCTTGCTCGCGAACCGCCTGATGCCATGCTTGCCCGGCGAGGTTCGCGAGCAGGCTCGCTCCTGCGATGCCCCCATCGGCCCGGTACGTGGCCGGCGACAAAGAAACACCCCGCAACGCTCTCCCACCGCACACCCGTCCGGTCACCTCCCACCCCGGCGAAAACCCGTGCAGGATAGGAAGACTCATTTCCCGCCAAGGATCTTCGGCCCATGCACGAGTACGCTCCCCAGCCCCTGCGCGACGTGGTGGACGACATCTACCGTCGCGAGTCGCGTCGGGTGCTGGCCACGCTGATCCGCCTGCTGGGCGATTTCGACCTGGCCGAAGAAGCGCTGCATGAAGCCTTCGTCGCCGCCGTGGACCAGTGGCGGCGCGACGGCGTGCCGGCTAACCCGCGCGCCTGGCTGGTCTCCGCCGGGCGCTTCAAGGCCATCGACGGCCTGCGCCGCCGTTCACGCTTCGATGCCTCCCTGGCGCAGATCGCCGAACAACTGGAAATCGACACGCAATCGGTAGAGGAACAGGCCGACGAAAGCGTCGAGGACGACCGCCTGCGGCTGATCTTCACCTGCTGCCACCCGGCGCTGCCGGCGGACTCGCAGGTGCCGCTGACCCTGCGTGAAGTCTGCGACCTGAAGACCGAGGAAATCGCCCGCGCCTACCTCGCCACGCCCTCGACCATCGCCCAGCGTATCGTGCGCGCCAAGGCGAAAATCCGCGATGCGCAGATTCCCTACCAGGTGCCCGAGGCAGCGGAACTGCCGGAGCGCCTGGCCAGCGTGCTGCGGGTCATCTACCTGGTGTTCAACGAAGGCTATTCGGCCTCGGCCGGCGACTCGCTGACGCGCACCGACCTGTCCGCCGAAGCCATCCGCCTGGGCCGGCAACTGCTGGAGTTGCTGCCGGAGGCGGAAGTGATGGGGCTGCTGGCGCTGATGCTGCTGCACGAGTCCCGACGTGAGGCACGTACTGCCGAGGATGGCGAGCTGGTGCTGTTGGAGAACCAGGATCGCGCGCGCTGGGATCGCGCGCTGATCGAGGAGGGCCAGCAACTGATCAGTGCCGCGCTGCGGACCCGCCGCGTCGGCCCTTACACGCTGCAAGCGGCCATCTCCGCTGTGCATGCTGCGGCTCCCGACATGGCCTCCACCGACTGGACGGAAATCGTCGGCCTCTACGACCTCCTGCTGGCCATGCAGCCCTCGCCGGTAATCGAGCTCAACCGCGCCGTGGCCCTGGCCATGCGCGACGGGCCCGAAGCAGGGTTGGTCCAGGTGGATGCCATCCTGGGCGGTGGCGAGCTGCAGGACTATCACCTGGCCCACGCCGCCCGCGCTGACTTCCTGCGCCGCCTGGATCGCCGCGCGCAAGCACGCGAAGCCTACGCGCGCGCCCTGGCACTGGCGAAGCTGGAGCCGGAGCGGCGCTTCCTCGAGCTGCGCCTTCGCGAGCTGGGGTAGTAGCTACAGGCTGCTCACCAGGTGCCCGCCGTCCACGGCCAGCACTGCGCCGGTCATGAAAGCGCCGGCCTCGCTGGCCAGCAGCAGGAAGGGACCTTCCAGTTCCTTGAGTTGGCCCAGGCGGCGCATGGGCACCGTGTCGCGGATGTAGGCCTGGCCCTTGTCGCTGTCGAAGAAGGTGTCGTTCATCTCGGTCTTGAAGTAGCCCGGCGCGATGGCGTTGACCCGCACGTTGAAGCGCGCCAGTTCCAGCGCCAGGGATTTGCTCAGTTGCACCACGCCGGCCTTGGCCGCGCAGTAGTGGCTGTAGCCGCCGCCCACGCGCAGGCCGAGGATCGAGGCGATGTTGACGATGCTACCGCCGCGGCCAGCCTTGGTCAGGCGTTGTGCTGCGCACTGGGCGACGCGCCAGACGCCGTCGAGGTTGGTGGAGAGCATGGCGCGCCAGTCTTCCTCGCTGACTTCCAGAGCGCGTTGGCCGTTGCCGATGCCGGCATTGTTCAGCACCACGTCGACCACGCCGAACTGCGCCTCGGCGCTGTCGAACGCCGCCTCGACACTGGCGCGATCGGTCACGTCCAGTGCCACGGCATGTGCCTCGCCGCCCTCGGCTTGAATGGCTTGTGCAAGCTGCGCCAACCGCTCGGTGCGCCGCGCCGCGAGCACCACGCGGGCGCCAGCCTGCGCAGCCACGCGCGCCAGGTGGGCGCCAATACCGCTGGAGGCACCGGTGACCAGCACGGTCTTGCCGGTGAGGGAGAAAAGGTCGTTGCTCATGGCTGTTCCTTGGTCGGTCAAGCGTAATCGCTGACCGCCAAGGGTAGCCCGAGGTGCCCTCAAGGGCATGCAGGGTGCGCCATTCGCGCGGCTGATGACGTTTTCCGCATGGGTATCGCCCAGGCTCCACCCATCCTACGACCTCGCTCCATCATGGCCGCTGGAACCGGACGCAGGATGGTATGGAGCGACGCGATACCCATCAATGCGCGGGTATGCCGCAGTCGGGATCGCCAAAGAAAAAGCCCGGCACAAGGCCGGGCTTTTTCATGACGCGGGAAGCGAATCAGGCAGCCAGCTGGCGCGCCTGCTTCTTCTTCACCTGCTGACGGCAAGCATCGCCGAAAGCCTGGAAGATCTTCACCGAGTCGGGGTTCTTCGCCGCCTGCCATTCCGGGTGCCACTGCACCGCGAAGAGGAAGGAGGAAAGGGTAGGCGCATGGATCGCCTCGACCAGGCCGTCTTCGGCGTGGGCGATGGCTTCGATGCCCTTGCCCAGGTTCTTCAGGCCCTGGCCATGCAGCGAGTTGACGCGGATCTCGTCACCCAGCAGCTGCTGCAACCAGCTGCCCGCTTTCGGGCGAACGCCGTGGGCCGGGCTGTACTGCACGTCGACCGGGTCTTCGGGATTCTCGCGATGGTCATTGAAGCCGGGTTCGGCGTAGACCTTCTGGTAGATATCGCCGCCCAGGGCAACGTTGATTTCCTGCATGCCGCGGCAGATGCCGAAGATCGGCAGGCCACGCGCGATGGCGGCCTTGATCAGCGGGATGTCGAAGTTGTCGCGGTCCTTGTCCTGGCCCTTGCCGGGAGTTTCGTTCTCCTGGCCATACAGGGTCGGATCGATGTTGCTGCCGGCACCGGTCAGGTACACGCCGTCAGCCATGTCCAGGTATTGCTCGAGGTCTTCGATGCCGCAGCAGGTCGGTACCAGTACCGGCACGCAATCGGACTGTTCAACCAGGGGCACGATGTATTTGTGGGTCATTACCTGATAGTCGTGGCCTTTGCGCTCTTGGCTGCCCATGGACATCAGGACGACGGGTTTTCGGAGAGTCTGTTTCTTGTTGCCAATGTTGCTGTTGGACATATGTCACCTTTGGACGGGCTGCAGCCCATCGTTTTTGTGCAGGCGCGCAGCGGAAAGGCGCGCTACCTGAGGCCTCGAGCACTGCCGGGAGCGCACAGAAGGCGAAGTTTCCCGGTCGAAACCTGCCTACCAGCCTGCCAGAGCCGTTAAATATGTCAAACGAATTCGACGGAGGGCGTCAAAAATAATGGCCGATATCTTGTCTGACAATTATTTTAAGTTGTTGTATTTAAAGGATATTTTCAAATAGCTGTGCGTGCTGAAAAGTCCATTATTTAAAACGCGTGGCGCTAATGGTGAAAAATTATGCACATTTTTTCATGGTGCTGTGCGGGATCGTCCACAGGCGCGCCGGGCGGCGCGCTCTGCCTCGCGGGTTTGCCGTCAGTGGCATTCGACGCGGTTACGGCCGTTCTGCTTGGCTCGGTACAAGGCGCTGTCACTGCGGGAGAGGGCGACCTCGGCGGAGCTGTCGCCGGATTCCAGGACGGCGACGCCGATGCTGATGGTCAACGGTATGCGCTGGCCTGCGTGCATCAGCGGCTGGTCGGCCAGTTGCTGCAGCAGGCGCTGGGCGAACACCTCGGCACTGCCGAGGTCGGCGTCGCCCAGCACCACGGCGAATTCTTCTCCGCCCATGCGGCCGGCGAAGTCGACGCGACGGATGGCCCGGGCCAGGATGCCGGCGCAGTGGCGCAGCGCTTCATCACCCACGGCATGGCCCCAACGGTCGTTGATCGCCTTGAAGTGGTCGATGTCGCACATCAGGATCGCCGCGCTGCGCTCCACGCTTCGCTGCACGCGGCCCAGTTCGGCCTCGATCAGGTGCATGAAGTGGCCACGGTTGGGCAACTGGGTGAGGTAGTCGGTCGTCGCCAGCAGTTGCAGCTCGGCTTCGATGCGCTTGCGTTCGGTGATGTCGGTGATGAAGCCGTGCCAGATCAGGCTGCCATCCTCTATCCGCTTGGGGTGTGCATTGCCTTGCCGCCAGAACACTCCGCGTTCGGGAATCACCACGCGGTACTCGTGGCGCCAGGGCTGCATCTGGAGGGCGGAGTTCTCCAGGGACGCCAGGCAGGCGTCCAGGTCTTCCGGGTGGATCACCTGGCGCAGGAAGCTGGAGTCACTGCGAACCTCTTCGGGCAATACGCCATAGATGTCCAGCACGCCGGCACTGACGTAGGGGAAGGTGCCGGTGCCGTCAGGCAAACGACGGAACTGGAAGACCATGCCGGGGATTTCGTTGGTCAGGTCGGTGAGCAATTGCACGCTTTCGCGCAGTTGTTCGGCGACTTCGCGCAGGGCGGTAATGTCGGTGGTGGTGCCGAGCATGCGCAGGGCATTGCCGGCGGCATCGCGCTCCACCACCTTGCCGCGGCTGCAGACCCAGAGGTAGTGGCCGTCCTTGTGCTGCAGCCGGTGTTCCACTTCATAGGATTCGGTACGGCCCTCGAAGTGGTCGCGCATGGCGCTTTGCACATAGTCGAGGTCGTCCGGGTGGATGCGGGTGTAGGCGTCCTCGATGCAACTGCCGATTTCGTCGTCGGCGTAGCCCAGCAGTGACTTCCAGGCGCTGGAGTAATGTATCTGGCCGGTGGTTACGTGGCGGTCCCAGATCCCGGTACCGCTGCCGTCAACCGCCAGGGCCATGCGCCGCTCGCTTTCCCGCTGCGGCGCGCGGGCACGTTCGAGCAGGGCTTCGCCCAGTTCCAGCACGTCCGCCAGCAGGGCTTGCTGGTCCTGGCTGAGCGCTCTGTCGCCATTGCCCAGCAGCAGCAGTCGGGCCCGTGGAAAGCCTTCCTCGTCGCGCAGTATTTCGCTGGAGAGCAGGTGCAGCTCGCGGCCGTGCTGGTGCAGGGGAGTGGCGGCGGCATCGAGGGAAAGCAGGGTGGTCAGGGAGAGGGCAACGGCACTCTCGATGCCGAGGTGGCCGAGCAACTGGCCGTGCATGTCGATGAGCAGGACGGCGCAATCGCCACCCGCGTGACGGGCGAGACGTAGCAGACCGTCGTATCGCCCGTGCTCCTTTACCCCAGGTTTACTGGAAGTTCGCATCCGATAGCAGCTTCTTCAACGGAGGATGGGCGTGGTTCTGGATTGAGTCGCGTGCCGGACATGCGGCAGGCGGACGCAGGTGGCTTTATGAAATCACGGCAGTTGAGCGGCCACAATGTCCGCTTGCGACAAGAGCGACGAACGCGCTCGCCCGCCGGGCCTGCGGCGGGCGAGGGGCGGTGTCAGTTGATCAACTGGTCGATCAGCACGGCGTTGGTGTAGATCAGGCTGCCATCACTGGCCCGGTGGCCCACCAGGTGGAATTGCCCACGGTGTTCCACTCCGCCCAGGTACACGCGGAACATGCAGTCCGCCAGCGGCCCATAGCCTTCGGGCATGTGCAGATCGAGGGTGTCGAGGTCGGCATCGACCATCATTTCCCGCTGGCCGTTCTCCTGCAGGTAGACCTCGGCCTGTTCGAGGTGCAGGCGGTCCTGGTCGGTCAGGTAGAAGCGGATGTCTTCCAGCGGCGTGGGTTTCTGCTCGGCGGTGGTCTTGCACCAGCCTTCGAGGGTCATTGCGCTCATGGTGAGGTGCCTCCGGGGTTCGCGTGAGGATTACCACGCTGTCGGAGAGTTGGACCGTCGCGCCGTCCGATTCGATCACTTTTTGTTCGGGCGGTTTGCCAAGCGATATAAACGGGCATAAAAAAAACCGCTCCAGAGGAGCGGCTCGAAGGACGTCGAAGGAGCAATCACAATATCAACGTCAGGAGTTGTCTTCCGCAGGGAAAGTGCGGAAGCGGGAAGATGGGGTCATTCTAGAAAGTTGCAGCCGCGGGATAAACCGTCATTCCGGGAAGAGACTTTCTGTTCGGGCGTAATAATCTCACCCGAACACGGGGCGAACATTCAGACGAATCCGAAAGTTGCCCCGTGCAATTATCGTGGCAAATATCCGGGTCGATTACAGGATCGACAGCGGATATTCGACGATCAGGCGCATCTCGTTGTTGTCGGCTTCACCCTGGTCGGCGTTGGCGCGGTGGAACGCCTGGCGCAGGCGGAAGGACAGGTCCTTCGCCGGGCCGGCCTGGACCACGTACTTGGCTTCCAGGTCGGTCTCGTGGTGGCTGCCGTCCTCACCGTACAGACCGGCGTAGGCGCCATCCGCGTCGGCGTGGCTGCCGTCGATGCCGGTACCGTTGATGTAGCGGGCCATGAAGCTCAGGCCCGGTACGCCGTAGGTGTCCATCGCCAGGTCGTAGCGAACCTGCCAGGAGCGCTCGCCCGGACCGTTGAAGTCGGAGTACTGCACGGAGTTGGCGAGGAATACCGAGTCACCGGTGGCGCCGTCGCCGTCGTCGCCGAAGCCGACGTAGTCGAACGGGGTGTCGCCATGCACCTTCTGGTAGGCCAGGGTGACAGTGTGTGCCTGCAGGAAGGAGTAGGCGGCTGCCAGCGACCAGGTGGTGTTGCTGATCTCGCCGGCCTTGGCCTGGCCTTCGTCGTTGGTGCGGTAGATGTTGAAGTCGAAGGCCAGCGACTGGTCGTCTGCCACCGGCAGCACCCAGTTCACGTTGCCGTAGTACTGGCGCCAGATGTCCTTGAACTCGGAGCCGTACAGCGAAACGCTCAGGTTGTCGTTGATCGCGTACTTGCCACCGAGGAAGTCGACGTCACTGGTTTCCACGCCGGCGTAGGCTGCCCACAGGCCGCCGTCGCGAGCCGTGGTGACCGGGCTGGTGCCGGAAGTGAAGTGGCCGGCTTCCAGGTCCAGGCCTTCGATCTCGCTGCTCAGCAGGTTGAAGCCCGAAGCGGTCTGCGGGATCAGGCGGGTGCCGCCAGCGGCGAACACCGGAGCGGTTGGCTGCATGTCACCGAATTTCAGCTCGGTCTTGGAGATGCGCACCTTCAGCGCGCCACCGGCCTTGCCGTAGTCATCGTCCGGCTTGCCGTCGTTGCCTACCGGCAGGTTGCCGGTACCCGCGCGGCCGCGGCCGGCGTCGAGCTTGATGCCCAGATAGCCGAAGGCATCCACGCCGAAGCCGACGGTGCCCTGGGTGTAGCCGGAGGAGAAGTTCGCCAGGAAGCCCTGGGTCCAGTCGCGGTTGTCGCCCGCGCCGTTCTTGCCGTCGTGGTCGTAGTACTGGTTGCGCAGCAGGACGTCGAACTTGGCGTCCTCGACGAAGCCCTTGGCATCGGCCTGATCGGTGACGAAGGATTCGGCGCTGGCGAACTGGCTGGCGGCGGCGGAAACAGCGAGCACGATGGCGCTGCGTTTGAGGTGCTTCATGGATATTGCCCCTAGAGTCTTGGAGGACCGGTTCGATTAATAGCGTGAGAGCCGGACGTTTTTATAGGCAGGCACAATGAATCCGAACATGGATGGACCACGGCGGAAAATCGCAGGAAGTTGCGTTGGCATTGTTGCAGTTAACTGGCTTTTAATTCCCCCGCGAATTGCTCCAGACGCGGAAGAGCCGACGTCATAATGCCCAAAGAGTTCGCCGTTTAAATCACGGATTATGAGAAGGTCTATATCCTGAATTGTAATAATCAGGACTTTTGTCGAGTTGACACAACGGCTGCGGAAGTTTCGTCGGGACTGGTCATGTCACTGTTTCCGGGGGCTGCGGGCACGGTGACATGGCGCGTGGCGGGGCGATACGGCTAAGCTGCGCGACCCGGCCGCCACACCTGGTGCGGCGACGTGCCCCATTCATCGACAGCAGAGATTTGTCCCATGACGCCTACCTTCATCCCCGACGCGGACCCCGAATCCATTTCCTCCGACGTCGCCGGCTTCGGCGGCCTGCTGGTTTCCACGCAGATCCCCACCCTTGAGGACGGCAGCCTGGAACTGGGCGACATCAAGGCCCAGAGCGAAGCCACCCTGCGCAGCCTGCAACTGGCCCTGGAAAAGGCCGGCAGCGGCCTGGACCACGTCCTGCACCTGACCATCTACCTCACCAGCATGGGCGACCGCGCCGCGTTCAACGAGGTGTATTGCAGCTTCTTCGCCAAGCCCTATCCGGTGCGCGCCGCCGTCGGTATTTCCGAGCTGGCGGTCGAAGGCATGAAGGTGGAAGTCACCGCCATCGCCGCCAAGCGCGCGGGCTGATCGTCCTGCCTTTGTAGGATCGGGCCGCTCTGCGGCCCTTTCTTTTTCGGCCGCCTCTGTGTTGTGGCCATGCCGGTTCGCGAGCAGGCTCGCTCCTGCAAAGAGCCTTGCAGGCTGACCGGTTGCCTTTAGGAGCGAGCTTGCTCGCGAACCTCCCCGCTCCAGATCCCCGCCGCTTGTATTGCTTTGTATCTGCCGCTCGCTGAGCGGGCACACGCATACAAAAGCCTCCAGTCGCCGATACGCCCGCGATACATCGTTGCGGCGAAATAGCCCTACCCGAACGACACAACGCGACGGCAGGGAAAACCCTCCAGAGCATCGTTCCAGGGATTCGCCCTTGCGGCATGATCCGGCGCCCAGCGCGCCACAGCATCTGGAGAAGCACCATGACTCGACTCTCGAAATCCCAGCTTGGCCTGATCGCCGTTGCCCTGGCCGGTGGCCTGAACATGGCGTCTTCCGCCTTCGCCGTCGAAGCCCTGCCGCAGGGCTACCAGCTGGCTTCCGCCGCCAAGGCCGGGGAGGGCAAGTGTGGCGAGGGCAAGTGCGGCGCCGCCAAGCAAACCAAGGCCAGCCAGACTGAAGGCAAGTGCGGCGAAGGCAAATGCGGTGCCGACGGCGCCCAGGCCAAGGCCACCGGCGCCGAGGGCAAGTGCGGTGAAGGTAAATGTGGTGACGCCTCCTTCGCCCGCACCGATGCCGATCACGACGGTCGCGTCTCCCGCGCCGAATTGCTGGCCGTGGCGCCCAAGGCCAACGCAGAGTTCGATGCCATCGATGCGAACCACGACGGCTACCTCTCCGAGGCCGAGGTCTACCAGTTCCGCAAGAACCAGTTCGACTCCAACGGCAAGCCGTTCCCGTCCGACCTGTACAGCAAGCTGAGCCAGGCCAGGAACTGATATTCCCCGCAGACCTCCCCGCGCCGCTGGCCGGGGAGGGCACTTCGCCCAGGAGACCGCCATGACCACATCCCTCAATGGAGCCGGCCTCGGCCTGCGCCGCGCTCTGCTGCCCGACCTGCTGACAATGGACGACCGCGCCGTGGATTTCCTCGAAGTCGCCCCGGACAACTGGATCGGTGTCGGCGGCTCCTATGGCGAAGGCCTGGCGCGCCTGGCCGAACGCTTCCCGCTGTCCTGCCACGGCCTGTCGCTGTCCCTCGGCGGCCCGGAGCCGCTGGACCACGTGTTCCTGCACCGTGTCCGCGAGTTCCTCGACCAGCACCACGTGCCCCTGTTCAGCGAGCACCTGAGTTACTGCTCCGACGAAGGCCATCTCTACGACCTGATTCCCATGCCCTTCACCGACGAAGCCGTGCGCCACATCGCCGGGCGCATCCGTGAAGTGCAGGACATCCTCGGCCGCCGCATCGCCGTGGAGAACATCTCCTACTACGCCGCGCCTTATCAGGCGCTGAGCGAAATCGATTTCCTGCGCGCCGTGCTGAGCGAGGCTGACTGCGACCTGCTGCTGGACGTCAACAACCTCTACGTCAACGCCCACAACCACGGCTACGACGCCGCCAGCTTCCTGGCCCGCGTGCCGGCGGATCGTGTCGCCTGTCTACACGTCGCCGGGCATTACGACGAGGCGCCGGACCTGAAGGTCGACACCCACGGCGCAGCGGTGAAGGACGATGTCTGGACCTTGCTGGCCAGCGCCTACCAGCATCTGGGCACCGTCCCGACCTTGCTGGAGCGAGACTTCAACCTGCCGCCGCTCGCCGAATTGCTCGGCGAGGTGGACTGCATCCGCCGCCTGCAAAGCACCGTTCGCCAGCCGGAGGTGCGCCATGGCTGAGTCCCTGCGCGAACAGCAACTGCGCATGACCCGCTTCATCCGCGACCCGCAGGCCAATGAACCGCCGCCCGGCATCGAGGCGCATCGCCTGGCGGTCTACCGGCAACTGTTCTTCGGCAACCTGCAATCGCTGCTGGCCGGCAATTTCCCGGTGCTGCAGGCCAGCCTCGCGCACGAGCATTGGCAAGCGCTGACCGAGGATTTCTACGCCGGCTTCCGTTGCCAGACGCCGCTCTTCACGGAGGTTGCCGGCGAGTTCGTCGACTACCTCGAAAGCCGCGGCGAGCAGCCCGGCTGGGTGGCCGAGCTGGCCCACTACGAGTGGATCGAGACCGCGCTGCTGCTCAGCGACAAGGCCGAACCGGCCCATGATCCGGACGGCGACCTGCTCGACGGTGTACCGCAGCTTTCCAGCCTCGCGCTGCCGCTAGCCTACGTCTGGCCGGTCAGCCATATCGGGCCCGAGCACATCCCGCAGCAAGCCCCGGCCGAGCCGACACTGCTGCTGGCACGCCGCGGTGCGGACCTGAAGGTGCACTTCTCGCGCCTGGCCCCGCTGGCCCATGCGCTGCTGGTGTCGCTGCAACAATGGCAGCTTACCGGTCGCGAACACCTGAAGGCGCTGGCGGAAATCGCCGGCATCGAACTGGCCGCCATCGAAGAGCAGGGCATCGCCCTGCTGCGCAGCCTGAAAGAGCAAGGCGTGGTGATCGGCACCCGCCCCAACTGCACCACACCGCGTCGTCCCCACTTGGCCCGCCCTGAAGGAGAAGCGTCATGACCGATACCCTGACAACCGTGATCTACACCGCCCACACCCACACTACCGGAGGTCGCGACGGTCGCGGCCAGACTGTCGACGGTGACCTTGACCTGCTGCTGAGCCCACCCGGCTCGGGCCGCCCCGGCACCAACCCCGAGCAACTGTTCGCCATTGGCTGGTCCGCCTGCTTCATCGGCGCCTTGCGCCGCGCCGGGCAGAAGCTGAACGTGCGCCTGCCAGCCGATGTGGCGGTGGACGCCGAAGTCTCCCTGGGCAACACCGCCGACGGCGGTTTCGCCCTGGCCGCCCGGCTCACCGTGCACCTGCCGGGGCTGGGGGCCGAGGACAAGGCGAAGCTGGTCGATGAGGCTCACCAGATCTGCCCGTATTCCAAGGCGACTCGCGGCAATATCGAGGTTAAGTTCATCCTTTCATGATCGCCGTCGCGGGGGACGCGAAATGCGTCCCCCGCTTAAGCTCGCCCTTTGGCGAAGGCAAGCGTCGTCATCCCGTGCCGGGCTCCTGCGCGCATGGCCGCGAGAGTCCGATCATCTTGGGGCCGGGGGAGTCGCTGATTGCCCGATCATCTGGCGCGAACTCTTTTAGTTTGCGACATGCAAGGTGAGCTCCCGGCTCACGCTTTTCCCTGCGCACATCGTGCCGAAGGTTCCTGCCGACACTTTCACGCTGATGCTTCCTGCTTCCTGTGGCGTGCCCACTAGCTGTCCGTGGCTTTGCCTGTCCTGATAGTCGAACCGCAGCCCCTGGGGGAGCAACTGCACATCGATATAGGCCACGGGACCTCCCGGCGTTCCGGCGATATTGATCATGGCACGGTAGGGGACGCCCACCTGAGCATCGGGCAGGGTCTGCGGTTCGATTTCCAGGCTGCTGCGAAACGCACACCCCATCAATATCGACCCGGCCGAGATCGTCTCGCAGCCACTGGTACACAAGAGTGCCGCGGCAAGGCATAGGTATCTCGAGCTGCGGATAAACCGGGAGTCGATGGTGTTCATTTCAATTCTCTCCGCCTCTGGGTATCAGGAACCAGCGGGTGCAGGCTCGTGACAGCGGCCACAACAAGGCCAGCATCAGCGCCGACCAGAGCAGAAGAAGAGTGTCCGTCCAGCCGTGGCCAAGTCCCTGCTTCAGGGAGGCGCGGATAACCAATGCCGCGCTGGGTATCACTGCCGTCTGCCAAAGCACCATCAGTGCCAGAGCTGTCGCCACGGTTCGTCCCACGGCAAAGTGCGGCACTCGACGAGGCAGCCCGCTCCCTGTCGCGATCATGACCATTGCAAAGGGAATGATGCAGCCACCGATCAGGCTCATCAGAGTGCTGGCCCTGACGAAACTCCACGGCGCAGCTTTCCAGGCCAGGGCGCTGCCTACCTCGAACAGCACCAGGCTGAAGATCAGCGCAACACTTGAGCTGATCTGCCAGTTGGCAAAACCTGGCCCGGCCGGCTCTCCCCATTGCAACGAATGGCGGCGGTTTGCCCGCAGCACAGCCCACAGGGGCAGAAAACAGGCCAGAAAGGCCATGACCCACCTGCTGATCTGCGTATGAATCCACAGCCAAAGGCTGCTGGACTCCTGGTTCAGTGCCCAGCGATAGAAGTCCTGGCTGAAGTACCGAATGCTCCAGTCAACGGCAAACAGACCTATGAGATACAGCACGGCGTAAATGGCCAGCAGACGGCAGAGGGGCACGGGTGTGCTGGGATGGCGTTCGTTGATGTAGTGAACCAGCAGAACGATGATCGTCGCATGCAACAGCACGCTGCCTGAAAGCATATGAAGCATGCCCGGCCAGTAGCTCGCGAAGCTCTCCCAATAGAGTTCCGGGTTGCTCACCCATTGCCAGGCATTGCCGCCGGCGTAGGGGACGCAGGTAACAATTGCCATGACCAACACAAATGCGTATGGATTCAGAGTTGCGAGTGAGCGGGTGTTGGGGGGTGAGACGGCAGGAGGTGTGACGGGCATCTTCGGTTCCGACAACTGGAATGCGCCCAGATTGTCCGGATATTTCAGGCGCAGTTGTGTCAGCCTTTTCTGAAAGATGCGCAGTGGTACTGATAGTTGGCCGTGGTTTTTGCGTTTGGCCGGAAGGGCCTCTTGCTGGGTGGATGGCTTGCCCTTTGCACGCTCCGAGGGTTGTTCGAGGCAGTGATGCTTGCCTGCGCTGATATCGCCGCGTCATTCGAAAGTAGCGCCCTTGCAGCACGGTTTGCTGAACTGCCTGCCGTGCTGCAAGGGGCGCTGCATTGAGTCAGTAGTGAGCTGATCGGCGGAGCAGTTGGTCCAGGCTGAGTCGTCCCGCACCCTTGAGCACCAGCGGCATCAACGCCACCAGGTAGATCAGCGGCAGCTTGTAGTTGCCGAAGCCATGGTCGGTGATCGAATAGCCCTGGGCGAGCTCGGACAAGGTCGACCACTGCGCCGGCCAGTGCACCGCGGCGATGGCGACGATGGTGACGACGATCAGCGAGGCGGAAGCGAAGCGCGTGGCCAAGCCGAGCAGGAGCAGGATCGGCGCGATCAGTTCGGCCCACATCGATACCTGCCAGTCGAAGCCGGCGGAGAAGTGGTTGAAGGGGAAGGGGAAGCTGGCGTGGATCTGTTCGAACCAGTTGTCGCCATTCCATTTCTCCAGGCCTGATTCGAAGAACTCCCAGGCCAGGAACAGCCGCAGGGGAATGTCCCAGCCCCAGGCGGCGAGGCGGTCGAGTTGGTCGAGGACGGTCTTGATCGGATTCAGGGTCAGCAGGGTCATGGTGCACCTCTTGGGCAAGGTCGTGGGCAAGGCTCGGGCGGCCGGGTGGCCAATAGCTCGGTCTTCGATGAAGTCGGGTCAGGCGTTCGGCAGCTCGGGGCGCGCGCTCCGGCGCAGGCGCACGGCCAGCTTGGCGACGAGCTTGAAGGCGATGGCGCTGAAGATCAGGCCGAAGCCCAGCGGGTACCAGGAGCCCATCGGCAGGCGCTTGTAGAAGGAGAGCAGGAACACCCCGGCGATCACCCAGGTGCCGGTGCTGTGCAGCAGTTTCCAGGCACGGGCGCCGAGCAGTCTCACTGCGTAGGGGAAAGACGTGAGGGTCAGCAGGATGATGAAGACATAGCCGACGGAGCCGGGGATGTTCGCGGCGGCGCTGCGGCCGTGCCAGAAGGTCTCGGGGAAGAACTTCACATAGAGGATGATCAGCACCGCGTGCACGGCGTGGGAGAAGGCGAAGGCCAGCCCGAGGAAGCGTCGCTCACGCAGCAGGCCGCGGGTGAAGCCGCTCGGTACCAATGCCATCAGGGACGAGGCGAGAAAGGTGGCGAGGAAGAGCGCGAAGGACGTGCGGGCGGTGACGCGGATCGCGCTGCGCAGGGCCTCGACCCATTGCGGTTGGCTCCACAGGGCCAATGCGGTGGCGAGCAGCACCAGGGCGGACAGCAGGGAGAACAGGCGCCAGCCATGCAGGCTGGCGTTTTCGGCGGGACGGTTCATGGCAGGCTCCTTTGGGGAACGCGGCGGGCGGGTTGCCGCCGCTGTTCGTGGAGCCATCTTGGCGAGGGGCTTTATACCGGATGTGTCCGGGGAAGGCCGTCTTGTATCTCTGTGTACATCTCGCTCAAGCGCAGCCTCAGCTGGCGGGGTGCAATTCCAGCTGCGCGCACAGCCCGCCCGTGGCGCGGTTGGACAGGCTCAGCGTGCCGCCCAGGGCCTGGCTCAGTTGCTGGGCAATCGCCAGCCCCAGGCCGGTGCCGCCGGTGCCGCGGTTGCGCGAGCTTTCCACCCGGTAGAAGGGTTTCACCACTTCGGTGAGTTCTTCCTCGGGGATGCCGGGGCCGTCGTCGAGCACACGGATACACACGACACCCTGGGCATCGCGTTCGACTTGTACCTGTGCAGCGCCGCCGAACTTCAGCGCGTTGTCCACCAGGTTGGTGAGCACCCGGCGCAGCGCGTGGGGGCGGGTTTCCAGCACGATGTTGCTGCTGCCTTGAAGCTCCACGGCCTGGCCGCTGTCCTGGTAGTCGAGGACGAGGCTGTCGAGGAATGAATCGAAGTTGACCTTGACCGCCGCCTCGCTGGCGCCGTCCATGCTGCGTGCGTAGGCCACGCCTTCGCGGACCAGGTGCTGCATCTCTTCCAGGTCGCTCCACAGGCGCTCGCGTTCGGGCGAGTCGTCCATCTGCTCGACGCGCAGCTTCATCCGCGTGATGGGCGTCTGCAGGTCATGGGAAATGGCCGCCAGCAGTTGCATGCGCTCCTTGAGGTACGCGCCGATACGACCTTGCAGCGCGTTGAAGGCGCGGGCGGCGTAGGCGACTTCACTGGGGCCGCGCTCGTCCAGCTCGGGCGCGGGGGCGTCCGGATCGAGGTGGTCCACGGCCTGGGCCAGCCGCGTCAGCGGGCGAATCGCCAGGCGCACGGCAAGCCAGGTGCAGAACAGCAGCAACGCCAGCTGGACGATCAGTACCCAAGGCAGCCATTGAGCCACGGGCACGCCTTTGGGCGTCACGTCGATGGTCAGCGGCATGCCGTCGGCCAGTTTCAGGTGCACCTGGAAGTGCGGGGTCGAGCCGGGGATGTTCTCGAAGCGCAGCCCGTAGCGTGGGCCAATGGCGTCGGCGATGGAGGTGGCTGCCATGGGCGCCTGCGCCATGTTCATCGGCTCGCCGGGCTGGCCGCCATCCAGGCGGTAGCGGTAGTTGGGCCGCTGCACCATGGGCAGCCAGCGCTCGCGCTCGTCCAGCGGCAGGCGATCGAGCAGGGCGACGGCGGTGCTGACGTCGGTCTCCAGGTTGCCCAGCATCATGCTGCGGGCGCTCTGGTAGCGCTCGTAGAACTGCGAGCAGAACGACAGGCTGTAGGCGAACACCAGCCCGGCGAGGAAGATCAGCGCCAGGCGTGCAGCCAGCGTGCGTGGCCAGTGCAGGACGGATTTCATGTGTTGGGCTCGAGCAGTTCGACGGCCAGGGCGAAGACGTAGCCTTCGCTGCGCACCGTCTTGATGTAGGCGGGTTCGCGGGCGTCATCCAGCAGGCGCTGGCGCAGGCGGCTGACCAGCAGGTCGATGGAGCGATCGAAGATGTCCGCCTCGCGGCCTTGCGTGAGGTTCAGCAGTTGCTCGCGGCTGAGCACACGCTGCGGGTGATCGACGAACACGCGCAGCAGGCGGTACTCGGCGCCGCTCAGGGCGACCAGGGTGCCGTCTTCATCGAGCAGGTGGCGCGCGGTGGTGTCCAGCTTCCAGCGGCCGAAGCCGATCAGCCGGCTCGCCTCGCTGACCTGCAGGTTCGGCGGCAGCATGCGCGTGCGGCGCAGCACGGCGTTGATTCGCGCCAGCAACTCACGGGCGGAGAAGGGCTTGGTGAGGTAGTCGTCGGCGCCCATCTCCAGGCCGATGATGCGGTCGGTCTCGTCGTTGCGCGCGGTGAGCATCAGCACTGGTGTGGACTTGTGCTTGCCCACGCGCAGCTCGCGACACAGCTTCAGGCCGTCGTCGCCGGGCATCATGATGTCGAGCACGATCAGGTCGACCGAGTTGGCGTCGAGGAAGGCGCGCATCTGCCGGCCGTCCGCCGCCAGGCTCACACGCAGGCCGTTCTTCTTCAGGTAGTTGCCGACCAACTCGCGGATCTCGCGGTCGTCGTCGACGATCAGTACGTGATCGACATGGTCCATGCCGGTGCCTCATTCACAGTGGGTTGAGGCGAGTTTATAGCGCAGCGCCACGCTTGCCTGCCGTGCTTTGTATTCCACTGTATCCAGGCCGGCCTCCGATACCCGGCGCAGCAAACCAAGGGCCTGCGCGACACAAGCCCGATACCTCCTGAACGTGAAATGGGCACCAACGGCGAGGCACACAGCCCTCGCCGGCCAAACCCGACACAGGACAGGAGAACCCCATGAAAGCCATCCAGCTCGCCAACGCTTGCCTCTTCGCTTCCCTCGCCGCCTTCGCCAGCTTTGGTGCCCAGGCCGCCGATACGCAGCCCGTTGAGCAGTATCACTACGGCCAGAAACTGGACGTGAAGAAGGTCGTTGCTATCCAGGAAGAGGCGGCGTCGCCCTTTGACTGCGGCATCGTCAACGCCCGCATGGATTACCTGGATTCCCACGGCCAGCCGCACAGCCTGGCCTACCGCAAGTTCGCCACCGACTGCAACGAGGGCGGCTGATTCCCCTGAGCCGCAGCCACGGATGGCCGCGGCGTTTTTTCCCGCTGTTCACTCCAGAAAAAGCCCACGGGCCGGCGGCCCATCGAGGTTTCCATGCTGCTCATCGCCTTTCTCGGCGGGGCGCTGACCCTGCTCAGCCCCTGCATCCTTCCCGTGCTTCCATTGTTGTTGCAGCGCGCCGGCGGCCCGGCGTGGTCGCCGTGGGTCACGCTGCTCGGCCTGGCCAGCGGCTTCGCTGTGCTGGCGAGCCTGGCGACCGTCTCCAGCAACTGGGTGATTGCCGCCAGCGAATGGGGCCGGTGGTTTGCGCTGGTGCTGCTGTCGGTCTCTGCACTGGCGCTGCTCTGGCCGCGCTTCAGCGATTGGCTGGCGCGCCCCTGGGCCTGGATCGGCGATCGTCTGCACGGTGAAGCCCGGCGCATGCCGCCGGCTTTCTCCGCGTGGGTGATGGGCTTTGCCGCCGGCCTGCTGTGGGCGCCCTGCGCCGGCCCGGTGCTGGGGCTGATTCTCTCCGGCGCCATGCTGCAAGGCCCGAGCGCGCAGACCAGCCTGCTGCTGTTTGCCTACGGCCTGGGCAGTGCCACCGTGCTCGGTATCGTGCTTTTCGCCGGGCGCCGGCTGATGCAGCAGCTGCGGCCGCGCATGGCCGTCATCGAAGGCCTGCGCCGCGCCACTGGTGTACTCGCCCTGCTGGCCGTGGTCGGCATCGCCAGCGGCACCAGCGCACAACTGGCTTCCGGCAGTTCGTCCACGCTGGTGAACAGCCTGGAGCGCAAGGTCATCGACGGCGTGCCCGCGCTGATCAGCCAACTGATGCCCGGCGACATGGCCCACGGCGCCGAACGCCTGCCCGACCTCGGCCCGGCTCCCGAACTGCAAGGCGCGGTGGAGTGGATCAACAGCCCCGAACTGAGCCTGCGCGACCTGCGCGGCAAGGTGGTGCTGATCGACTTCTGGACCTACGACTGCATCAACTGCCAGCACAGCCTGCCGTATGTGAACGCCTGGGCGAAGAAGTACGCCGACCAGGGCCTGGTGGTGATCGGCGTGCATACCCCGGAGTACCCCTTCGAACGCGTACCCGCCAACGTTCGCGAAGCGGTGAAACAGCACGATATCCACTACCCCGTGGCGCTGGATAACCAGTACCGCATCTGGAACGCCTTCGCCAACCAGTACTGGCCGGCGCACTACTTCGTCGATGCCCAGGGGCGCGTGCGCCATCTGTCGATCGGGGAGGGTGGGTATGAGGAACAGGAGCAGGTGATTCAAGCGTTGCTGAAGGAGAGGGATGCGGTGAAGGCGGGGGCATGAGCAAGTGACGGGGCGGGGACGGGACTGTCCCTCATTTCCCGCTGCTGGCGGGAATTGCCTGCAACTCGACACCCAGCGCGCGCATGACCTTCATGACCGTCTCGAAGCGCGGCTTGGCTCCGGGCGCAAAGACCTTGTACAGGCTCTCCCGGCCCAGTCCCGAGTCATTGGCGATCTTGGTCATACCGCGCGCCTTGGCAATGTTGCCGATGGCGAGCAGCAGCTCATCGGTATCGCCGTCAGACAGGACCTGGGACAGGTATTCGGCAATGACCTCCTCATTGTCGAGGTGGTGGCTGGTGTCGAAGTCGCTCAGTTCAATGGTCATTCAATTGCTCCCGCCAGTTGCTGCGCCAGCTTGATATCGCGCTGCTGGGAAGTTTTGTCGCCGCCACACAGCAACAGGATCAGCACGTCGCCACGGCGCGTGAAGTAGACGCGATAGCCAGGGCCGACATCCAGTCGGATTTCCGAGACGCCGATGCCCACCGAGCGGATGTCGCCGAAATGACCTGACCGGATACGCTCCAGTCGACGCAGGATTGCGACTTTCCCGCGGGGTCGCGGAGTTCAGAAAGCCAGTGATCAAACTGGGCAGTTTGCTTTAGCTGATAGGTCATGCTGCAACTGTATCCAGTAGGATACAGGTGTGCCAGCGAGCCCGCACCTGAAATGTTCGCCGACCACCATGAAAGCGCTGAGCCGGGTGTAGGACGGCGGAGCGATCGACTGCCTGTCAGCCCTCTACCTGATTGCGCCCCTGCTTCTTCGCCTCATACAACGCCGCATCCGCCTGCTGCACCAGCATCTCGGCGGAGCATTCCGAACTCGGTACCGCAGCTACCACGCCAATGCTCACGCTCACCCGCCCCAACGGCGACAGCTCGTGGGGCAGGGCGAGTGCTTCCACCGCTTGCAGCAACTTGTTCGCCATGCCGCGCACGCCGGCGAGGTCGGTCATCGGTGCGAGGAAAACGAACTCCTCGCCGCCATAGCGCGCCACCAGGTCGGTGGAGCGGTTGACCGTGGTCGCCAGCGTCCGGGCAATGTCGCGCAGGCAGGCGTCGCCGGCAGGGTGGCCGTAGTGGTCGTTGTAGCGCTTGAACCAGTCCACATCGATGATCGCCAGGGCCAGAGCCTCACCGGAGCGACGTGCGTGGCCCCATTCCTGCTCCAGTAGCTGGTCGAAGCGGCGCCGGTTGGCAATGCCGGTGAGGGCATCGGTCAGGCTCATGGCCTCCAGCTGATTGTTCAGCTCGCGCAGTTCATCGGTGCGCTCGGCGACGCGCAGTTCCAGCTCGTGCTCGGAGCTGCGCAGGTTATCCACAAGCTGTTGCTGGGTACGGATCAATTCCTCCTGCACCCTGGCCTTCTCCCGGCGCATGACGTTGAATCGGTCGGCGAGGGCGAAGGCCAGCACGATCATTTCCATCGCCGACCCCAGTTGCAGGCCGTCCACGGTAAACAGGTTGGTCGGCACGATGCCCATGGCGCGCAGCGAGGTCATCGCTCCGCCCAGCATCAGCAGCGCGAAGGCCGCGAGGAAGAAGAACGCGCTGCGCTGGCGCTTGAAGGCGGCAACGCCGGCACCAATGAGCAGGATCACCGCCGTGGCGAAGTTCAGCAGGATGCCGGCGCGGGAGAAATACGGCAGCGCCAGCGCATAGGCGACGGGGCTGAGCAGATAGGCCAGGATCATCCAGCGCAGTACCCGGTCCAGGCGCGGCAGTATCCGCTCGAACTGCATCATCCGGCGGGCGAACAGCAACAGCGCGGCCAGGGCCATCGACACGCCGGAGTAGTAGACCACGTTGGAATTGAGCGGCTCGCCGAAGATCGACCAGTCCGGGGCAAGGCCGTTCTTGATCGCCAGCGCCCCGGCCGTGCAGCTCACGAAGACCACGTAGAGCAGATAGATCGGGTCGCGCAGGGCGAACAGCAGCATCAGGTTGAACAGAATCATCGCCACCGCGATGCCGAAGTACCAGGCCTTGCCCGTGTAGTCGTCGCGTTCGTAGATGGAGAACGCCTTCACCGGCCACAACTGCAGCGGCACCAGCAGGCCGATACTCGACTCGACCCGCAGGTACAGCACCTGTTCGGAGTGCGCGGGCAGGTTCAGCGGAAAGACGAAGTTGCGGTTCGGGTAGACCTTGTTGCTCTGCGGGACGTCGCTGCCGGTGTTAATCGTCCTGACGCTGCCATCTGCCTGCGGGATGTTCATCTGCACATGGGAGATGCGCGGGTTCTCCACCACCAGCAGGCGCTGCAACGGGGCATCGCCGGGATTGCTCAGCTGCAACTTCAGCCAGAACGCCGAGCGGGTAAAGCCCATCGCCAGCGCACTGCCGTGTGGCTGATCGGCCTTGAAACGGGCTTGCTGCGCAGAGGATTGCACGTCCGCCAGCGTCAGGCTGCGGCTCGGGTCTTCGAGGACGGAGACATAGGTGGTCAGCGTCAGGGGCTGGGTGGTGACGCTCGCGGCATCTACCACCTGGGCAGCCCAGGCGGGACGGACCAGCAGAAAGAAGATGGTGAGCAGGAGCCAGGACAGCGATTGCCGGTGCGGGGCGGAGGCGGGCATACGGCGGGTCCGGGGATATGGGGTAGTGGAAAGTCTACAAGACGCGGAGCGGGTGGAAAAAGCCGATGGCGAAGGCTGTTCCGTCTAGTAAGTCCGTGCGCTTGAACTTGATGAACGATACGCTCGCCAGCCTTTACTGCCCTCTACCACTTGGGTATCGATTCAATGAACCTGGTTGAACTTCTCGGCGAGCTTTGTTCAATACTTTTCAACTGGCCTGGATCGGATAACAGGTCGAATAGAGTGTTCACTCCTGGTTTTTTGGCTGTGTGCATCATCCTTGTGCTGGCTGAGTTGACCCTTCTACATGGGATCTTCGGGCAGCATGGGTGATCGATAGGGGCGAGTGCGGGTTGAGGTTGTCCACATATCCGAGCTGCTGACCGCGCTCGATACTCGCAGCACCACGTCGCCGCCCCGAAGATGGCCGCCCGCATTTGCCTCGCAACTGGTTCACGTTGGGCCGAAGCACAACTGCTGACCCTGGATCGCTTGAAGGGCAACACAGTGATCTTCGCCAATACCAAGTCGAAGCGTGTTCGCTTGGTTCCGATCTCCGAAGGGTTGGCAAAAGGGATTCGTCAGCACTGGCAGACTCACGGACCGTTCACCAACTGCCTCGGCGTATTCCGCATCGTGCTGCTGTCCACGTCGATCAAGCTCCCGAGAGGCCAGCCCAGCCAAGTGTTACGCCATACGTTCGCTAGTCACTTCATTATGAACGGCGGGCACATCGTGACGTTGCAGCAAATCCTGGGGCACGCGTCGCTATCGATGACGATGCGGTATGCACATCTGTCAGAGGATCACTTGGCTGATGCAGTCAGATTTGGGCCGCTGAGATAGGCAAAGTGACAGCAAGAGCTACGCCTCATTTATGAGCATGTAGATCTCGTCATTTGACATGTTCTTTAGCAAGGAAATCATATGTTCTTCGCCTCCGCGCCAGAACAGAAATAGATTCTGGTCGCTTGCTGAAATGGCGAATTGTTTTCCTAGAAAACCATCAAGCGTCTCTTTCCAATTCCAGGGAATCTCTGTACCGCTAGGAAGTCGGAACGTGATTTCCTCACTTGAAGAGCGCTCGTTTATCGATGGGCTGGTTGATCGAACCTCCCAGTTGACGCCCTCACCCACGGAGAAGATGTGTAGGTAGGTACTGTCGTCAGTGCAAACGACGAGCTCTGTGCCGTTGAAAGAGTAATGGTTGAAGATTTTTCCATTAATTCCCGAAACGTCGATTTCTTTGTTTATCTGGCGATTTTCATGTGCTGATGCAGCAAAGGAGTTGTGCTCTTTTATATGCCCTAAGAAATCTGCATTAATTATCATGATGCTTTGTCTGCCGGTAATTACTGCTTAAGAATAGTAGGAAAGGCAATGGTCTCTCAATCTGCGAATTTCGATTCGTGGTGCTCTTAAGGGCAGGCTATATCTAGTTCCTGTGCAAGTGCGGAGTTGTATTGCGCTGCAAAGTCGTTTGCCTTGCTTTGTAGGTTTTTAATTTCGTCGGAGCAAATTACGTCGGAGGTGGCTGGCAGGCTTTTTACTGCGGCGACTTTATATATGCATTGTTGATATTTATCTGAAACACCTGGAACAGTAACTCCGTAGCCTCGAACACCTAAGAAAGCGGGAGTCCTATTCTTGGCCTCCTGTCGGGCAAGATCGATAGGATCGTTCTGGAGGATGGACTTGAGTTCAGAGATTTCGGTCTCTGGAGGCAGGGGGCAGTCCGGGTCAGGAGCCCCAAAGGCTAAGCCCAATGGTAGGAGGGCAGTTAAGCAAAGAAGGGGAGTGCGTCCGAGCATTTGAATCTTCCATTTCCCAATGAGGATAGATGGCTCGATTCTGACATCGTTTGAAAATCGAGTATCGACACTTTTTCGACACCTTTCCCACCCTGGAAAAGCAAAACCCCCGAAACGCTAGGCATTTCAGGGGTTCGGCAGGGTGTTCTGGAGCGGGCGAAGGGAATCGAACCCTCGTCATGAGCTTGGGAAGCTCAGGTAATGCCATTATACGACGCCCGCTTGGGGGTGCCTTTTTACCAGAAGGGCGGGGCTTAGTGAAGCCTTGGGCTATCGGGCGTGCCGAGTGGATGGCATTCGTGAACACGGTGGCGAATTGAAAAACCGGGGGCGGAAGGTCTGGGGCCGGCCCCCGGCTGTGTGCGCTGGCTGCATCAGCCCACCATGGCGGCGATTGGCACGCCCTGGCTGCTGGGCAGGTAGGGGTTGGCCAGGACCGGGTGGCGCTGCGGCTGGAGGAAGGTCAGGAGGGCGTCCTGGGTTTCCTGCCAGGCCTTCTTGTGTTCCACGTCGATGAAGTGGCCGGCGTTGCGGATGGTGCGGAACTCGCAGTCGCGGATCAGTTGCTGGAACAGCTTGGCCTCGGCCGGGGTGGTGTAGATGTCCAGCTCGCCGTTCATGAACAGCAGCGGGATGTCGATGGCGGCAAACTTCTCCATGTAGCTCTCGGCACTGAGCTTGAGTACCTGGCAGACGTGGAAATGCATCTGCTGGTATTCGTGCTCGTCGAGACCGGCGACGTGGCGGAAGTTGTAGCGCTTGAACAGTTGCGGCAGGTAGCGACCGATGGTGTCGTTGACCAGGTTGCCGATGTTGGTGCGATCGCACGCGGAGAGGTAGTCCAGGCCGCGGTGCAGGTAGTCGAGCATCGAGGCGTTGAGCAGCGGCGAGAAGGAGTTGATCACCGCCTTCTGGATTCGCGCCGGGCGCTCGGCCAGGGCCAGCAGGGTGGCGACGCCGCCCCAGGAGAAGGACATGACGACGTCGGCCTGGTAGTGCTCGATCAGGCCGAGCAGCAGCTGCGCCTCGTACTCCTTGGTGATGAGCTCGCGGCAGTCGTTGTGGGCCCTCGACCGGCCCGCGTACGGCTGGTCGTAGCAGACGACGTTGAAGTGCGGTTGCAGGTATTTCACCGTTTGCGCGAAGGAGGCGGTGGTTGCCAGCGAGCCGTTGACCAGGATGATGGTCTGCCGCGCTTCCCTGTTGGCGTGAAACTCCGTGTGTACCCGGTGTTGCTGAATCTCGACGACGGCGGTTTCCGGCCTCATGTCGTATTCCTCCAGACGCAGGTCATGGTGCGCATCCACCATCGGATGCGAAGAAAGTACCCAGGCAGAGGAAAGCGTCTTGACGTGACAGCTTCATGTCACTCGACGAAAGTTAACAATCTCTTGATTTTCAAATGCTTACGACACCAAAAGACAGCGTTCCGAAGCCCTTGGGGGCGCGGAAGATTGGCTTCTGATCAGGCGGGGGAAGGTGCGGCTCGGGGGACAGCTGCCGCGGGAATCATTGTTGGCTGCGCTGCGTGACTCATTGGTCACGCTTGGGCCAGAGTTAAGCAGGGTGGTTCGGCGCCTGCAACTGCCAGTGGGCGGCTGAGTCACATCGTTCTGCCGAAATCCGACGAAATGACATTTCTCTGCGCGATTCTCCGGCGCTTTGGTGAAGCCGGATTACACTCATGTGATGGCTGTAACTCCCCCGCCGAAGACGAGCGATCTCGCCGTGCTCCCCCCTGAGGCCGATACCGCGTGCGGAGCGGTTCAATGGCACTTCATCCACGGTTGCGCAAACTGCTGGTCCTGGCCCCGGCCGCATGGCTGTGTGCGGAAGCCATGGCCGAGGATCGCTACGGCTGTGAGCAGCCGATTGCCATCGCCTATACCCGCAACGTGGTGTTCTTCCATGACGATGTCGGCATCGATCCCGACCTGATCGCCGAGCTGTCTCGGCGCACCGGCTGCCAGTTCGAGACCTCGATTCGCCCGCGCGATGAAATCTGGCAATTGCTGGAGAGCGGCGACCTGCAGATGGGCACCAGCGGCGTCGCCACGCCGCAGCGGCGCGCCTACACCTACCTGCTGCCGTATCTCTATATGCGCAATAAGTTGATCGTGCGCGACGATCTGGGGGACATGAACAGCCTGGACGCCTTCCACGACATGCCTGGTGCGCGCCTGGGAGTGATTGCCGGCTACCGCCATGGGCCTTACATCGACGGCATGCTGCGTATCCTCCGCTCGGAAGGTCGGGTAGTGGAATACAAGGACGACGCCAGCCGCTTCACCGCGTTGCTCAACGGTAATGTGGAAGGCGTGATAGGCCATGAGATGAACCTCGAAGGCGCGGTGAAGGACCGTCGCCAACGGGAGCGCTTTCATGTGGTAGATGTGATCCCCGGGCCGGCGACTCCCCATAACCTGATGCTTTCGCGCAAGCGCTTCACGCCGGCGCAAAGCGCCGAATGGATGCGCCTGATGGAAACACTGTGGCTGGACGGAACTCTGGCCCGGATCATGCGTAACAATGCGCCGCCACCCGTGGCGGAAGAACTGCTCGACAGCGGCTATCGCTACAGCTCCACGGACAGAGGCTGGTAAAGGATGAAGGCATTCGAACGGGGTATTCCGCTGCAGCTGCTGGTGGCTGGCGCCATCATCGCCAGCATGCTGGTGCTGGCGGGGGCCCTGCTGATCCAGGGCTACCGAGGGGTAGAAGGCGCGCTGGTGACGGCGGCCGGGGAGTCGGCCAGCCAGTTGGGCGCGACCATCAACGAGCGTATCCGGCGCCTTATCGACCCGGCGGAAAGCGCGCTGCGGCTGCTCACCCACGACCCCATCTCGCAGACGGACAACCTGCCGGCGCGCCTCGATCGCCTGCCGATGCTGGTGGAGAACCTGCGTGCCAACCGCACCCTGAGCGCGGTGTACATCGGTTACCCGAATGGTGAGTTCCTGCTGATCCGCGCCTTGCGCGTACCCGAGGTGCGCCGTGCTCTCCAGGCGCCCGACGCGGCCAAGTACCTGGTACAGAGCCAGACGCTCAACGGCCAGGGCGGGCTGCTCGGCGAGTGGCGTTTCTACGACAGCGAACTGCGGCTGCTGCGTGTACAGGAGCGGCCGGATTACCAGTACGACCCTCGACAACGCCCCTGGTACACGGAGGCTCGTGCGACGAGCAAGACCGTACTCACCCAGCCCTACGTCTTCTTCACCACCCGCGAGATTGGCCTGACCCTGGCCCACCGCAGCGTCGACGGCGCGGCAGTGATCGGCATGGACGCTTCGGTGAACGACCTGGGCGGCGAGATGGGCGACCTGCGCCAGACAGCCCACACCGAGTTGGCGGTCGTGGACGGCAAGGGCACGGTGATCGCCTATCCGGACCTCTCCAAGCTGATGGTCCGTGAAGGCGACCAACTGCGACTGGCCACGCTGGACGAGCTGAAGGTGCCCAGCCTGAGCGAACTGAATGCCAATTCCGTGCCCTCCGGTACACCGCAGTCGTACAAGGTGAACGGCGAGGACTGGTATGGCATCTGGGTGCCGCTGTCGAACTTCACCAGCAACGAAGTGCGGGTGCTTATCGCGATTCCCGCCGTGGAGTTGCTGGCCGGCGCCCGCCAGTTGCTGTTCAACCAGGCGTTGTGGAGCGGCACCTTGCTGCTGGTTCTGCTGCTGATCGGCTGGTACATCGGCCGGCGTATTGCCCGGCCGCTGACCGCATTGGCCGATCAGGTCGGCGCCCTGGCGGCGTTCGATTTCGCCCGGCCGGTGGGGGTGGAGTCAAAGATCGCCGAGGTCCGCGACTTGAGCAGCGTCATGGGAAGCATGTCGCGCACCATCCACAACTTCCAGGCCATTACCCTGACCCTGAGCCGCGAGACGCGCCTGGAAAGCATGCTCGAGGGCGTGCTCTCGCGCCTGGTGGAGGCCACCGGCGTGATGGGCGGCGCTGTCTACCTGCTGGAGGACGAAGAGTGCCGCCTGCGGCTGGCCTGCACGGTCAACGGCGAGCAGTACCCGCAGTCCATGCTGATCGAGGGCTTTACCGAGGCGGAGCTGGCCCAGCGGGTGGACCTGGCATTGGCCAATCGCGGGCAGTTCCTGGAGGTTTCGCTGCGCAATCGTTCGGACGAGCTGCTGGGCATCCTGGTCCTGCAGCTGGCGGAGGAGGGCGCCCACAGCCTGCAGCCACGCAAACCATTCAAACGCTTCGTCGAGGAGCTTTCCGGCGCCGCCGCCGTGGCCATCGAGACCCGCCAATTGATCGAGGCCCAACAGCGCCTGCTGGATGCGATCATCAAGCTCCTCGCCGACGCCATCGACGCCAAGAGCCCCTATACCGGCGGCCACTGCGAGCGCGTACCGCAGTTGGCCGACCTGCTGCTGCAGAAGGTCATCGACTCGCACGATGGCGAGTACGCCGGCTTCACCATGAGCGATGCGGAACGCTATGAATTCCAGATCGCCGCCTGGCTGCACGACTGCGGCAAGGTCACCAGTCCCGAATACGTGGTGGACAAGGCGACCAAGCTGGAAACGCTGTACAACCGTCTGCACGAGGTGCGCACGCGTTTCGAAGTGGTCTGGCGCGACATTGAGCTGGACTACTGGCGCGGCATAGCCGCAGGCAACGACATTGGTCTGCTGGCCGCGCGCCGCGACGCGCTGCATGAGGCGTTGCGCGAGGACTACGCCTTCGTCGCCCAGGCCAACGTCGGCGGCGAGTTCATGAAGGACGAGGATATCGAGCGGCTCAGGCAGATCGGCGAGCGTCGTTGGTTGCGCTACTTCGATGACCGCCTGGGTATCTCCCACGATGAAGCCGAGCGGCTGCAGGGGCGGCCCGAACGGCCGCTGCCGGCGGAGGAGTTCCTCCTCGCCGACAAGCCCGAACACCGAGTGCCCTGGGGCGAGCGCAAGCCGCCGGTGGTGAAGGACGACCCGCGAAATATCTGGGGCTTCGACATGCGTCTGCCGCCTTACGCGAGCAATTACGGTGAGCTGTACAACCTGGGTATTCGCCGTGGCACGCTGACCGAGGAGGAGCGTTTCAAGATCAACGAACACATCGTCCAGACCCTGATGATGCTCACCACCCTGCCGCTGCCGCGTCATTTGCGCCGTGTGCCGACCATTGCCGCCAACCACCACGAGAAGATGGATGGCACCGGCTATCCACGCAAACTGTCCCGTGAGCAGATGAGCATTCCGGAGCGGGTGATGGCGATCGCCGATATCTTCGAGGCGCTGACTGCCGCCGACCGTCCCTACAAGGCGCCGAAGACCTTGTCCGAGTCACTGAAGATCCTCGCCTTCATGGCCCGCGACCAGCACATCGACGCCGACCTGTTCCGCCTGTTCATCAGCCAGGGGGTTTACCGGGAGTACGGCGAGCGCTTCCTCCAGCCCGAGCAGATGGATGCCGTGGACGTGCGCGCGATCCTGGAAATCCTGGAGGGGGTGAAGGCTTAGCCCCGCAGCCCCTGAAACGAAAACCGCCGGCATCAGCCGGCGTTTTTCGTTTCAGGGGCAGGCAGCGATCAACGCTTGGCGAGGTTGGTGGCGTAGCGATTGATCTGCGGGTTCTTCGCCACGGTGCAGCTCTGCCCGGCGAGGAATTGCGAGGTTTTCAGGTATTGCTGCTGCGGGTAGTAGGCGAACACGTAGCTGCCGTTCTTTACCGTATCGATGAGCTTCTGCGCCACCTGCGGGCGCACCGCCGGGCAGCCGAGGCTGCGGCCCAGGCGGCCGAGGCCGGGGACGACCTTCGGGTCGGCGTAGGCGGCGGCATGCATGACGATGGCGCGTTCTTCGCTGTTATCGTTGAAGCCCGGCTCCAGGCCCAGCAGGCGCAGGGACCGACCGTGCTTGCCGCTGTAGGTCTGACCGGTCTGGTACAGGCCGATGGAGGACTGGAAGCTCTCCGGGCGATTGGAGAAGGAGGTGGCCATGTCGTCGCCACTCTTCTTGCCATGGGCGACCCACTCCTCGAAGAGCAGTTTGCGCTGCTTCAGGTCGAAGACCCAGAGGCGCTTGTCGCGGGATGGCTTGGAGTAATCGATCACCGTCAGCAGGCGGTTCTGGCCGCCCAACTGGGTACTGGCGCACTGCAGCGCACTGAGCGCCAGGCGCAGGGTCTCGGTATTGGTCGCTGGCGCGAGGCGGTGCAGGTCCTCGGCCGTGGGCAGGGCAGCAGCGGACGCGGTCTGCCAGCTACCGATCGCGAAGAGCGCGGCACTGGCGAGCGAAATCCGGAAGAACCCCCGTAACTTCAAGAAAGTCAGCATGAATACAACATTCCCGTTGAATCGATATGGTTTTTTCTGGGAAACGCCGCATTGTGCGTGATTTTTGACCAGTGATGTGTTTGTTTTTTAATCAAGTATGGTTCCGCCCGTCGGTAATTACGAACTTTCCAGCGCAAGAAATCGCCGCGAGGCACCGGTCTGCGGGACGTTAAGACGAAAGGAACTCACCTCGGACAGGCGCCTTGACTCTTTGTGTTTCGAGATTCTTCGGCTGCTTGCACGGCCGACTTGAGGCCGTCTGTCCGCAGGTGAGGGCTGACAGTTTGGCGTGGGCGGTTGGCGATGGGGGCAGGGAAACGATGAAGAGGTTGTAGGAGAAATCCGGAGCGCTTCGGCGTCGCTCCGGTTCATCCTGTTACTCCACGCTCTGGTTCTTGACCGGCTTCTGCTCGGCCTTGCGGTCGTTGGTGGTGATCACGGTGAAGTCCGGGTTGCTACGCATGTCGCGGGTAGATGGTAGGTCAGTGATCACCAGCGTGCTGCCCACGTCCATGCTGGCCAGCAGGTTGCGCAGGAATTCGCGGTCCAGACTGAATTTTCCCAGCTGCTCGGCAGGCGACAGGCCTCGCTGCGGGTCGCTGACCTGCACGCTGGTCCAGCGCAGGTTGGGGTTCTCGCTGTCGATTTCGGTTTGCGAGGGCTTTTCCATGAGGGAGAAGGCGGCGACGCCGGTCCGTTCTTCCGGGTGCTCGAAGGCTACCGGTGCGGTGCCGATCTGCAGGCCCCCGCGGTAGACGTAGAGGCGGCGGTCGGCGCGGCTGACCAGCACGGAGACTGGTCCCTTTTCCGCACCGGGATCGCTCCAGAACGGCACCACCATGCCGCTGTCGTCGTGCGGGCCGGCGGCGCGCCCATCGCTGACGATGGGCGCGAGCAGGCCGGGGTGGTAAACCTCCACGGGCGAGCTCTTGGCGTCGGAGATGATCACGGTGGTGGAGGTGAAGCCGGTGACTTCATAGAGCTTCTTGGCGAACGCCATCGGCAGGCGGATGCAACCGTGGGAGGCCGGGTAGCCGGGCAGGTTGCCGGCGTGCAGGGCGATGCCGTCCCAGGTCAGGCGCTGCATGTAGGGCATCGGCGCGCTGTTGTAGAGATCGGAGTGGTACTCGACCTTCTTCTGCAGGATGGAGAACACGCCGGTAGGGGTTTCCTTGCCCTTCTTGCCGGTGCTGACGGTGGCCACGCCAATGGCGATACCGTTGCGGTACACGTAGGCGCGCTGCTCGGTGAGGCTGACCACCAGGGTGACCGGGCCGGCTGGCGATATCTCCGGGTACCAGAGGAACTGGCCAGGCTTGAGCGTCTTCAGCGCTGCCTGCAGGTCCGAAAGCGGCGAGGGCTTGCTCGGGTTGGCGAAGGCGACGCTGGCGCTCAGGGCGATCAGCAGGGCAACCGACAGTTTCTTCATCACCTTTCCTTACAGCGCGGGCATGGCAGGGAGCTTAGCCAAGCGGCGGCGAAGGCTGCAAACTGCCGGGCTGAATGGTTTGCGTAGGACTCTTCGGAATGTTGCGCGGGGCGCGGTATGTAGGAGCGAGCTTGCTCGCGAACCGCCCGGACGCCGTGCTCGCCGGCAGGATTGTTCGCGAGCAAGCCCGCTCCTGCAAAGGGCAGTTCAGCCGAGCGCGGCGATTTCCTGAGCAGTCAGCGCGCGGTACTCGCCGGGTTGCAAGGCTGGGTCCAGCGCCAGGCTGCCCATGCTCTCGCGGTGCAGGCGCGTCACCTTGTTCTGGAAATGGCCGAACATGCGCTTGACCTGGTGGTAGCGGCCTTCGTGCAGGGTCAGGCGCGCGGTGCGAGTGTCGAGGATTTCCAGCTGGGCGGGCAGGGTGATGAGGTCTTCGAAGGCGAAGTACAGCCCCCGCTCGAAGGTCTCGATGTAGCACTCCTCGATCGGGTCCTCGGTCTCGACGTAATAGACCTTGGGCAGCTTGCGCCCCGGCAGCGTCATGCGCCGCGACCATTGCCCGTCGTTGGTGATGAGCAGCAGGCCGGTGGTGTTGTAGTCCAGGCGGCCGCCGATATGCAGTTCGTGCTTGTCCGGTTCGTCGAGCAGGTCGAGCACGGTGCGGTGCTCGGCATCGCGGGTGGCGCTGACGCAGCCGGCGGGCTTGTGCAGCATGAAGTAGCGCGCTGGCTTGCCGGCCTGCAGCAGGTCATCGTCCAGCTCCACGCGGGAGAACTCGCGCACTTCATGGCGGCCATCGCGTACCACCTGGCCATCGACACGCAGGCGGCCTTCGGCAAGCAATTGGCGGGCTTGCTGGCGGTTCAGGTGGGGCAGGTTGGCGATGAAACGGTCCAGACGCATCAGGCGGTCTCATCGTCCTTCAGCCCGGCAGCACAGCGCGGGCAAAGGCAGGCACGGTCGACCAGCTCGGGCGGGATGCGCTCCAGTGCGTTGCGGTCAATGCGCGTGCTGAAGCACCAGCACGGCTGGCCTTCCAGCGCCGAATCGGCCTGGGTGCAGCGGTTGGACTGGCCGCAGAGCGGGCAGCGGCTGGGATCGGGAGTGACGTCGTTCATGGCCGGTCAGGGCAGGAAATGGCGGTGAGGCGGGCGCACAGGGTGCAGCGCCGACCCGCATCACGCAAGCGGATTCGGATCGGCGCGGCGGGTGCCGCTCAGGGCATGTCGATGCGCTGGATCCAGGGTTCCAGGCGCTGGCCGAAGGCGACTTCGGCGACGAAGGGCTGGGCGCGACTGTCCGCTGCCCGGTGAGGCTGCGCGGTGATCTGGTCCAGCCGCTCGCGCCACTGGTACGGCACGTTGAGGCTGTCGGTGCCGATGGAGCTGGCGGTGCCGCCGAGGGTCCAGATGTGCTGGTAGTAGTTGGAAACGGGGCGTACCTGGCCGTGGACGATCAGGTAGCGCTGGCGATCGGGGTAACGGGCTCGCAATGCCTGCAGGTCCAGGCCGACGTCCTTGAGCAGCAGGCGGGTGTCGGTCTTTTCCTCGCTATCCAGTTCGCGGCGGATGAAGTCGCGTTCGTCCGCCAGGCGGGCATTCTGCGGTGCGGCATCGGCGGCCTGGCGGGCTTCGTCGAGGCGCTTGCGGGTCAGCTGCACTTCGCGCTCGTGAAGCGGGCCGTTGAGCTCCAGCACCAGCAGGGCCGCGCGCGATTGCTGGCGGCCGAAGCGCCGGGCGCTATCGTCGTCGACCTGCTCGGGCATGGCGAAGCCGAGCTCGGCCATCTTCTGGCTGTCGAGGGCGGGCTGCCAGCCCCGGTTGTGTTGTCGTGCCTCATCGTCGCGGCTGGGCGTACGCCAGTGCAGGCGCAGGCTCAGGCCGCTGTTTTCCTTGTACCAGTCGTTGTTGCGCAGCAGCTCGCGCTGGCTGAGCGACAGGACGCTGTCCGGCTCGCCGGAGCGGTTCCAGGCAACGCCGCCCAGGGCGACGGCGTTCACCAGCAGGATCAGGCCGACGCCGCTGGCGAGTGCGTGAGTACGTGTCCAGTTCATGGGCGGGCTCCCAGCAGGCCGTGGGCGCGGCGCAGGCGACGCAGGACCAGCAGGATCAGCACCGCGCACAGACCCAGCACGAGGAAGAACAGGTACTTGGGCATGACCTCCCACCACCAGTCGAAGAACTTGGTGTAGAGGAAGATCACGAAGAAGGTCAGCCCGGTATTGACCACTTCAGGCCACTCGCGTCGCGCGCCGAGCCAGATCACCAGCGCAGAGGCGACGAAACCGAGCACCTGGTAGAGGCTTTCCACCGTTGCATAACGCAGTGGCAGGTAACTGCTGCCGCCCCAATTGGCCAGCACCAGCATGGGCAGGAACAGCCCGAGCAGGCCGAATACCCGGTAGATCGTGGCGAAACCGTCGAAACGATGCTGGGAGATGAACGACGGCACGAGGAAGATCAGCAACGCGGCGGGGAAGAAGTTTTCCGGACGTTCGCCGACGTCCAGCCAGTAGACGCCGCTCCAGGTGCCGACCCGTGCGGCGACGTAGCCCATCACGCAGATCAGCGCGGCGGCCAGCAGCAGGCGTGCGTTGCAGGTGTAGGCCAGCAGCAGGGCGTAGGCGGCCCAGGGCAGCAGGGCCTTGTCGGACGGGGTGATATTGAATATCTGCCCGACCATCACGACGTTCAGCACGAAGCAGGCGAAGGCCAGCATGGCGCCAAGCTTGGCGAAGTAGCCGGAGGCGTCGCGGCGTTGCAGCACGAGGGTCAGCAGCAGGCTGATCAGCGAGGCGGCGACGAGGATGACGACCTGCACGCTTTCGCCGAACAGCCCCCAGAACTGGTAGAAGAGGAAGAACAGGCTGGCGGCCAGGGCCAGCGCGCCGAGGAAGGAGGCGATGCGCATGCCCAGGGACAGGCGATGGTCCTGGCTGTCGCGGTCGATGTCGAAGCGTGCCCGGTAGTCGGCGAGCAGGCGCTGCTGGTGTTCGTGCAGGCGCGCGTGCTGAGTGTTGTCGAGGACGAGGGCGCCTTCGTCGCGCAGGCGGCGCAGCTCGCGGTCGAAGGCCAGGATATCGTTGACGCGGTGCTGCGCCTGCTGGTGGCTGAGATCGGGCATGACCGGTCCTTGCGGCGGGTGATGCTGGGACTCTAGCTCGTGGCGCGGCGGGGTTCCATGGTCAGACGCCGGTGACGCAGAGCGCGTGGCGTTCGCGACCCGCTATCCGCCCACACGCCGAAGATGCAGCAGTATCTGTTGGGGCGAGTTTGCTCGCGAACCAGTCTCCGTTGCAGAGGTTGTTCGCGAGGCCAATCCCGTTCCCCACGGGATTCTTCATTCCCTCATCCATGTGGGGCGCAGGAAGCGTAGGGCGAATAACCTGGAACAGGTTATCCGCCGGAAATTGCGCGGCGTATAACGCTGGCGCGTTATACGCCCTACGGGTAACCGATGCCCCACCCGGCGGGGGAAGCTTCTTTCCGGAAGCGCGCACTCAGGTTCGGCTGGCCAACCACGCGCGCCATCCGCCGAAGCGGCTGATGTCCTCGGCGCCTTCCAGGCCCCAGGCGTCGCAGATGAAGCCGGTCTCCCAGCTGCCATCCTCCAGCTGCACCTTGCCCAACCCAAGCGGTGCCGGGATGCCGGTGAGGAAGGAGCCCAGTTCGGCACTGGGCAGCTCCCAGACTTCCACCTCGATGGCCACGCCGCGTTCGGCCACGCGCAGCATGCCGGGGCGCAGCGGCGGGCCGCCGGCCAGGGCATACAGCTTGTAAGCCGGGGCGCTTTGAGTGGCGCGCAACAGGCGGGCGCCGCGCTGGCGCAGTTGCCAGTTCAGGGCCAGGCCGTCCAGGTGCGCGCCGCACACCACCAGGCGTGCGCGGTCATTGCGCGCGGCATTGGCCGATGCGGCCGGGGCGATCGCGTTGCCGCCGGTGAGCGGCAGGTTGTGCCGGCGCTGCAGCGCATCAGCCACGCCGAGCAGGTACTGGTCGGTGAAGGCGCGGCCGAACAGGGTCACCCCCCAGGGCAGGCCGTTGCCCATGATTGCACTGGGCACGGCGACGGCGGCGTAGTCCAGCAGGTTCATGAAGTTGGTGTAGTAGCCCAGGTCGGAATTGCGCTTCACCGGTTCGGCGTGCAGCTTGTCCAGCGTCACCGGGCGGCCGATAGTGGGGGTGAGCACGCAGTCGAGGTCGGCGAGGATCGCATCGCACTGTGCCTTGAGTTCCTGCAGGCGATATTGCGCGCGGAACGCTTGCACGGCGGTTGCGCCGGGAGCTTTCGCCAGTACGTCGCGGATCACTGGCAGCACCGCTTGCGGGTCACGCTCGATCAGCTCGCCTGCCACGCTGTAGCGCTCGGCGACCCAGGGGCCTTCGTAGAGCAGGCGCGCGGCTTCGAGGAAGGGCGCGAAGTCGATTTCCTGCGCCTCGCCGCCCATGGCCTTGAGCTGGTCCAGGGCGTCGGTGAACAGCACCGGGCCTTCGTGGCAGCCGAAGAATTCCAGTTGATCGGCGCGGGGAACACCGAAGCGGAAAGGCTTGGGTGCACCGAAGGCGCTGGCGTCGTTCCACGCCGGATTGGCGCGGCTATAGCCGTCCCGTGGATCGAGCTTTGCCGTGAGAGCGAGCAGCTCGCTGGCTTCGGCGGCACTGGCGGTGAAGTAGGTGATGCAGTCCAGGGTGCGGCAGGCCGGCACCAGGCCATGGTTGGACAGCAGCCCCTTGCTCGGCTTGAGCCCGAGCAGGCCGTTGAGCGCCGCCGGCACGCGACCGGAGCCAGCGGTGTCGGTGCCCAGGGCGAAGCTCGCCACGCCCAGCGCCACGGCCAGCGAGGAACCGGCGCTGGAGCCGCCCGACGGGTACTCGGGCAGCACGCTGTTGCGGCATTCGCCATAGGGCGAGCGGGTACCATTGAGGCCGGTGGCGAACTGGTCGAGGTTGGTCTTGCCCAGCGGGATGGCGCCCAGGTCGATCAGTTGCTGCACCAGCGTCGCGGACGTTTCCGGCGTGTAGGCGAACGCCGGGCAGGCGGCGGTGGTGGGGATACCGGCGAGGTCGATGTTGTCCTTGATGGCGAAGGGGATGCCGTAGAGCGGCAGGCTGTCCGGCGATTTCTCATCCAGCGCGGCGAAGTAGGGCTCCAGTTCTTCCAGGCTCAGCAGGTGGATGAACAGGTGGTAGTCCGGGTTCAACGCGGCGGCCTTGTTGCGCAGTTCGGCGATCAGCTGGCGCGGCGTGGCGCGGCCTTCGCGGTAGGCGGTGCGCAGGGTGGTGAGGCGGAGGTCAAAGGTATTGGGCATGGTCGAGATTCCTTGGGCCGATCGGTTCTCTGGCTGGGCTGCCCTCACCCCTGCCCTCTCCCGGAGGGAGAGGGGGAAGAGCAGTCCGGCGCGGTGTTGGGTTCGAACCATGGTTGGCCGGGTGGCGCGGACTGTGGTTCAGGTTGAATCCAGCGCTGAGGCCCACTCCGTACGGTCCCCTCTCCCGCTTGAGGAGCGGGGCGCGTAGCCAGGGTTAGGGTGAGGGGCTCTGCGCAACGGCAGTTATGTCGGTTCAGGCTTCTTCCATCACCACCACCCGCTGCCCGGCGCGCACCGGCGAACCGGGCTGCACGCGGACCTCGCGCACCACGCCGTCGCGCGGGGCGGTGAGGGGGATTTCCATCTTCATGGATTCGAGGATCACCAGGATGTCGCCGGCCTTCACGCTGGCGCCGGCTTCCACCTGCACCTGCCAGAGGTTGCCGGCGATGTGGCTTTCGACGGCGTGCTGGCCGGCGCCGAGTGGGGAGTCTTCGCCGGCGTCGACGGCGGCTTCCTCGCTCTCGAAGTGTGCCTGGCCGGAGGCGATCCAGCGTTGGCGCTCGGCGTCGAAGGCGGCGCGCTGGTGGCTGCGGAACGCGGCGATGCTGTCGGCTTCTTCGGCGAGGAAAGCTTGGTAATCCGCCAGGCGCAGCTCGCTATCTTCGATGCGCAGCGGATAGCGGCCCAGCGGGAAGTCGCGGCGGATGCGCAGCAGTTCGTCTGCCGAGACCGGGTAGAAGCGGATCTGGTCGAAGAAGCGCAGCAGCCAGGGCTTGCCGTCGAATGCGGCGACTTCGCGGTAGCGGTTCCACATCTGCAGGGTGCGGCCGACGAACTGGTAGCCGCCGGGGCCCTCCATGCCGTAGACGCACATATAGGCGCCGCCGATGCCCACGGAGTTTTCCGCGGTCCAGGTGCGCGCCGGGTTGTACTTGGTGGTCACCAGGCGGTGGCGCGGGTCCAGCGGCGTGGCCACCGGCGCGCCGAGGTAGACGTCACCCAGGCCCATCACCAGGTAACTGGCCTCGAAGACGGTGCGGTACACCGCCTCCAGGTCCGGCAGTTCATTGATGCGGCGGATGAACTCCAGGTTGCTCGGGCACCAGGGCGCGTCCTTGCGTACCGTGGTCATGTATTTCTCGATGGCCAGCTGGCAGGCCGGGTCGTCCCAGGACAGTGGCAGGTGGACGATGCGCGACGGCACCTTGAGGTCCTGCGCGGCGCACACGGCGTCCCAGAGTCCGGCGACGGTTTCCAGCAAGGTTTCCAGCGAGAGGGTTTCCGGCTGGTAGTGCACCTGCAGCGAACGGATACCGGGAGTGAGGTCGATTACGCCGTCGAGGTTCTTGGCTTCCAGCGCCTGCATCAGGGCATGGCCGCGGAAGCGCAGGACCAGGTCCAGCTCGGGCTGGCCGATTTCCAGCAGCAGGTGGGTGTCGCCGGAGAGGCGCGCGACCAGCCGGGTGTCGTCCTGGCCGAGGTCGAGGACGATGGGGGAGGTGAGCGTGATGCTTGGGCTACCCTCACCCCCCGCCTTCTCACGGAGGGAGAGGGCGCCGTCCGTGCCATCAGAGAACACCGTGCCCGCCGGCAACACCGAACGGCCCCCTCTCCCCACGGGAGAGGGCTGGGGTGAGGGGAAACCGGCTGCGCTGATGCTGGGCTGTGCCTGTGCAGGAGCGAGCTTGCTCGCGAACCCGCCCAACTCCAGAACTTCCGGCATAAAGCGTTCGCGAGCAAGCTCGCTCCTACAGAACTGCGCCAATCTGCGAGCGGTGGCGATATCCACCGGCAGGAAGCGAACCTTGTCCCCCGCCTTGAGCTGGCCAAGCTGCCAGAGGTCGGCCTCGATCACTGTCACCGGGCAGACGAAGCCGCCCAGGCTCGGGCCGTCCGGGCCGAGGATCACCGGCATGTCGCCGGTGAAGTCCACGGCGCCGATGGCGTAGGGGTTGTCGTGGATGTTCGACGGGTGCAGGCCGGCCTCGCCGCCGCTCTCGCGCACCCATTCCGGTTTCGGCCCGATCAGGCGTACGCCGGTGCGGCTGGAGTTGAAGTGCACTTCCCAGGCGGTGGCGAAGAAGGTCTCGATGTAGGCCGGGGTGAAGTATTCCGGCGCGCCGTGGGGACCGTAGATCACGCGGATGCTGCGCACGGCCGGGAGGTCGGTGCGCAGTTCCGCCGGCAGGCTTCCACCGTGGCGTGCGTCTGCCAGTGCGTCGAGGTGCAGCACGTCGCCGGCGCGCAGGGCGCGGCCGCCGTGGCCGCCGAACTGGCCGAGGGTGAAGGTGCTCTTGCTGCCCAGGTAGTCCGGCACGTGCAAGCCGCCACGCAGGCACAGGTAGCTGCGCGCGCCGGCGCCACTCACGGTACCCAGGCTCAGGGTCGAGCCGGCGGCGATGAACAGCGCGGTGTCCATCGGCTGCTCGGTGCCATCCAGGCTGATCGGCAGGGCTGCGCCGGTGATGCATGCCACCGCGTCGGTGTTGAAGCGCAGGGTCGGGCCGCTCATGGTGATTTCCAGCGCGGCGGCGCCTTCGGGGTTGCCCAGCAGAACGTTACCCAGGCGCAGCGCGCGATCATCCATCGGCCCCGATGGCGGTACGCCCACGGCCCAGTAGCCGAGGCGGCCGGGGTAATCCTGCACGCTGGTCTGGGTGCCGGCGCTGAGCACTTCAAGTGTCTGGGCGCGGTAGCGCAGGCCTTCCAGGCAGCGCGTCCAGGGCGAGCCGCTGGCGAAGGGCGTGTCTTTGATGATCTGCCGCAGGTAGTCGCGGTTGCATTCCACGCCGTACAGCAGGCTGTCGGCCAGCGCGCGATCGAGGCCGGCGCTGGCCAGTTCGCGGGTCGGCGCCCAGGCGATGAGCTTGGCGATCATCGGGTCGAAGTAGGGCGGGATCTCGCAGCCGGCCTCGACCCAGGTGTCGATGCGCAGTGCCTTGCCGTCTGCCGGCGGGAACTGCACGGCGGTGAGCAGGCCGGGGCAGGGTTGGAAGTCGCGGCCCGGGTCTTCCGCATAGAGGCGCGCCTGGATGGCGTGGCCGCTGGGCTTGAGCCCGGCGATGAGGTCGGCCAGCGGCGGCAGGTCGCCGGCGGCCAGTTCGATCATCCAGCGCACCAGGTCGACGCCCCAGACCTGTTCGGTGACGCCGTGCTCGACCTGCAGGCGGGTGTTCACTTCGAGGAAGTAGAAGCGCTGCGCGTCGCTGTCGTAGACGAACTCCACGGTGCCGGCGCTGCGGTAGCTGACGGCTTTCGCCAACTGGATCGCCGCTGCGCAGAGGGCATCGGCCATGCCAGAGGGCAGGTTGGGCGCCGGGGTTTCTTCCAGCACTTTCTGGTTGCGCCGCTGTACCGAGCAGTCGCGCACGCCGAGGGCGATCACTTCGCCCTGGCCGTCGCCGAATACCTGCACTTCCAAGTGGCGGGCGCGCTGGATGTACTTCTCGATGAACACGCCCGAGTCGCTGAAGTTGTTCTGCCCCAGGCGCTTCACCGCATCGAAGGCATCGCGCAGTTCGTCCGCTGAGCGGCACACGCGCATGCCGATGCCGCCACCACCGGCGGTGCTTTTCAGCATCACCGGGTAGCCGACTTCTTCACCGGCGAGCAACGCGGCTTCGAGATCGGGCAGCAGGTCGGTGCCTTCGAGCATCGGCACGCCCTGTTCGCGGGCCAGTGCACGGGCGGTGTGCTTGAGGCCGAACACGCGCAGTTGCTCCGGCGTCGGGCCGACGAAGGCGATGCCGGCGGCTTCGCAGGCTTCGGCGAAGGCAGCGTTTTCCGAGAGGAAGCCGTAGCCGGGGTGGATCGCCTGGGCGCCGCTGGCGCGGGCCGCGGCGAGGATTTTCTCCACGACCAGATAGGTGCTGGAGGCCGGGCCTTCGCCGAGGCTGATGGCCTGGACGGCCTGCTGGATGTGCAGGCTGGCGGCATCGGCTTCGGAGTACACGGCGACGCCGCCCACGTTCAGTTCATTGAGCGTGCGCAGGATGCGGCAGGCAATGGCGCCGCGGTTGGCGATGAGCAGTTTGTCGAACATGAGGGCGTCCCCATGGGGTGGCGGGCCGTCCCGCCGTCATTCGGTGCGCACCACGGTCGTCCGGAGTGCCGAAGCGCTTTTCGTAGGATCGAGGGGGCGCCTAGCCCTTGCTCGCGAACCCGCTTAGCGCCGGTGTGTCAGGGGAGCTTGTTCGCGAGCAATAACGATGGCGTCCCCCTCGCTCCTACAGGTTTCGTCCGCGCGCAGCGTGGGGCTGCACTGGGCACTCCGGCTCTGGCTGAGGGAGAAGATCCAGCGCCGCAGCGCGTGCAGTTTTCCGCTGGCCGCTTGTGGCTGTTTCACTCCCATACCAGCAACTCCGCCGGCGTCGGGTTCCAGCCGTTGCAGGGGTTGTTGAGCTGCGGGCAGTTGGAGATCAGGACGATGACGTCCATGTGCGCGAGCAGCTCGACGTACTTGCCGGCAGCGGAGATGCCGTCCTCGAAGGTCAGGCCGCCTTCGGTGGTGACCGGCACGTTCATGAAGAAGTTGATGTTGTGGCTGATGTCGGCCTTGCCCAGGCGGCCGTCGTGCAGGCTGGCGCGCAGGAAGTTGTCGCGGCAGCTGTGCATGTAGCGCTTGTCCAGGGCGTAGCGCACGGTGTTGCTCTCCTGGGCGCAGGCGCCGCCGAGGGTGTCGTGGCGGCCGCAGGTGTCGGCGACGATGCTCAGCATCGGGTTGCCGAGGTTGGACCAGAGCACGCTACCGGCGCTGAGGTAGACCTGCCCCTGCTTGCGCAGGGTGCGCTGTACGTCGTAGCGCTCGCGCGGGTTGGCGGCGCTGAAGAACAGCGTGTCCACTGCCTGGTTGCCTTCCAGGTCGAGGATGCGCAGGGTCTGCCCGGCCTTGAGTTCGGTGAGGCTGGGTTCGCCGGCCGGGATCAGGGTGCGCGAGACACAGGCCTCGGGATGTTTGTCGCTGGGGACGATGGGCATGCTCGCGCTCCTTACAGGTACTGGCGTTCGGTGTTGTGGAAGCCGCGGCCGTTCTCCGGGCGGGATGTGCGGCAGAGCACGCTGATGCCGTCGGCGGCGACCTGCTGCCAGGTCAGGCCGATGGGCTTGGGTGCGTACTGCGGGTTCGGGTCCTGGGGGTGTTGCAGGGCGGTGAGCACCACCAGCGTGTCCATCGGTGCGTAGAGTTCGACGTAGTCGCCGGCCTTGGAGTTGCCCTGGGCGAAGCGGAAGCAGCCGTCGGCATCGACGTCCACGCGGCTGAACAGGTTCAGGCACATCAGCAGGTCCTGCAGGCGCATGTCCCACTTGCCCATCTCCACCAGCAGGTTGTCCACGCCGTTGCGGTAGAAGCCGTTGCGCAGTTCCTGGTAGCGGCCCTGGCCGTATTTCTCCTGCACTTCGGCGGCGTTCAGCACGCCGCCGAAGCTGTCGTGCCAGCCGCAGCTGTCGGCTGTGATGGCGGCGAGCACGCGGCCCATGTCCGAGTACAGGCAGTGGCCGGCGGTGAGCTTGGCGGTGTGCTGGCATTTGAGGCTGTCGGGCAGGTTCAGCCGCTCGCTTTTCTCGGCGGCGTTGAACAGCAGCAGGCTGACGTTGCCGCCGCCTTCGATGTCAGTCAGGCGCAGCACCTGGCCGCGCTTGAGGACGAAAGAGGTATGGCCGCCGCCGGGGACGGTTTCTTCGTAGAGGGTGGTGCGCAATTCGTTCATGGCGGGCTCCTTAGTAGGCCGGCGTGATCAGCGGGGCGGCGGCCGTTTCCAGGCGCGCGGCGAGCGGTTCGGGCAGGGCGGCGCGAGCGGCCTTGCGGTCGGCGTTGAGCGGGATGTCGTAGGTGATGCGGGCGCCGTAGGCGTTGGGTGCCTGCGGGTCATGGCGAACCTTGTCGAAGACCAGCAGACGGGTGCCCAGGCTGAAGCCCTCGGCAAGGTCGTGGGTGACCATGAACACGGTGAGCCGGGTTTCCTGCCACAGCTCCAGCAGCAGGGCGTGCATGTCCTTGCGGATGCCGGGGTCGAGCGCGCCGAAGGGTTCGTCGAGCAGCAGCACGCGCGGCTTCATCACCAGTGCCTGGGCGATGGCCAGGCGTTGCTGCATGCCGCCGGAGAGGGCGCTCGGGTACTGCTTCAGCGCGTGGCCGAGGCCGACCCGTTCGAGCAGGGCGGCAGCCTGTTCGCGGGCCTCGCGCTTGGCGCTGCCGAACAGCCGGCCGAGCAGCGGCGAGCGCGGCAGTTCGAGGCCGAGGGCGACGTTGTCGAGCACGGACAAGTGCGGGAATACCGAGTAACGCTGGAACACCACGCCACGGCTCGGGTCGGGCTCGCCCGGTAGCGGCTGGCCTTCGAGCAGCAGCTCGCCACGGCTGGGGCGCTCCTGGCCGAGCAGCAGGCGCAGGAAGGTGGACTTGCCGCAGCCGGAGGCGCCGACCAGGGTGCAGAACTCGCCTTCCTTCACATCGAGATTGAGGCGTTCGAGCACCACGTTGCCGTCGTATTCCTGCCAGACGTTCTTCACGTTGATGAAAGGAGCGGCAGCTACTGCGCTCTGCGATTGCTGCGTTGCGCGATGCTCGCAATCCTCATGGACTGCATGTCCACTCCGGTTGCTGCGCTCCGGGCGCCTTGCACTCGCAGCGCTCGCTACGCTGCTTGTCTGTTTATCGCTCATGCCTTGCCTCCTTCGTACCAGGGGAAGGCACGCCGGGTGAGCAGGCGCAGGCCGTAGTCCATCAGCCAGGCCAGGGCAGTGATCCACACCACGTAGGGCAGGATCACGTCCATGGCCAGGTAGCGGCGCACGAGGAAGATGCGGTAGCCCAGGCCGTCGGTAGAGGCGATGGCTTCGGCGGCGATGAGGAACAGCCAGGCCGAGCCGAGCATCAGGCGCAGGGATATGAGCAGGCGCGGCATCAGTTGCGGCAGCACCACGCGCAGGATCAGCGTCCAGGTGCTGGCGCCCAGGGTCTGCGCCTTGATCAGCAGTTCGCGGGGGATTTCCCTCGCGCGCTGTTCGATGTCACGGGCGATGCAGGGGGCGACGCCGATGACGATCAGCACCACCTTGGACAGCTCGCCGAGGCCGAAGACGATGAACAGCACCGGCAGGATCGCCAGCGGCGGGATCATCGACAGCACGGTGAGCAGCGGCGACAGCGGCGCGCCGAACAGCGGCACGCTGCCGGCGGCAATGCCCAGCACCAGGCCGAGCAGGGCGGCGATGCCCAGGCCCATGCCCAGGCGTTGCAGGCTGGCGCCGGTGTCCTGCCAGAACAGCACGTCGCCGGTGCGCTTGTCTTCGCTGAAAGCCAGGCGGTTCACCGCGTCGGCCATCTGCGCGGCGCTGGGCAGCAGCTTGTCGTTGGGGTTCTCCGCCAGCCGTGCGGTAGAGCCCGCGAAGTAGGCGAACAGCAGCAGGGCGAAGGGCAGCAGTACCAGGAACAGGCGGCCGCTGCGGTCGGGAGTTCGGTTGATCAGGCGCATGCTTCGTACCTGTTTATTGCGGGCCTTAAGGGCCGGTAACTTCGTCGCGTGATTTTGTACCGATGCTTCCCCCTCACCCCAGCCCTCTCCCTCAGGGAGAGGGGGCTGCCAGTGCCGGCTGAGGCCAGGATTTCAACCTGCACCGAACGGTTCCCTCTCCCTCTGGGAGAGGGTTAGGGTGAGGAGCTCTTGCAGGCTCCGGCGTCAGAGCTTCCCTTCCGCCGCCATCTGCACGTAGCTCGGATCGAAGCGCAGCTTGAGGTTCTTCGCGTCCCCGGTGGACAGCCCGCCCGCGAAGCTCATGCCCACCGCGTCGGCGCTTTTCGCGCCTTCGCCGAGCAGGCCGTGGGCGAAGGAGAAGGCCGCGACCTTGTCCATGGTTGCCGGCAGTTTTGGGCTGGTGGCGAAGGCCAGCGCCTCCTTCGGCGTGGCGAACAATTTGGTGGTGGCGAGCTGGCTCTGGTAGCCGGCGAGGTCGGTGCCCGAGGCCTTCGCCATGTGTTCCAGCGCGGCGCGGGTGTCGGCGCTGTCGCCCTGCATCAGCGCGACGGTCTCGAACCAGGCGCCGGTCAGGGCCTTGCCCAGGGCGGGGTTGTCCTTCAGGACGGCGCTGTTGACCACCATCATGTCCATGATCTCGCCGGGGATCTGGCTGGAGTTGAACACTTCGGTAGTGCCCGGCTTGGCGCGGGCCTCGGCGAGCATCGGGTTCCAGGTGGTCACGGCCTGCACGTCGTCGGTGTTGAAGGCGGCGGCGATGTCGGCGTCGGAGGTGTTCACCGTCTTCACGTCCTTCTCGCTCAGGCGGGCGCTTTCCAGCGCGCGGGCGAGCAGATAGTGGGAAACGGAAAGCTCCACCAGGTTGACGTCCAGGCCCTTGAGGTCGGCCAGGGTCTTGCCTTCGCCCTTGAGGACGATGCCGTCGTTGCCGTTGGAAAAGTCGCTGACGATCAGCGCGGTGGAGTCGACGCCGCCGGCGGCGGGAATGGTCAGGGCGTCCATGTTGGTCATGGTGCAGCCGTCGAACTGGCCGGCGGTGTACTGGTTGATCGACTCGATGTAGTCGTTGAGCTGGGTGACCTTGATCTCGATGCCGTACTTCTTCGCCCACTTGTCGACGATGCCGTGGCTGGCCGCGTATTCCCAGGGCATCCAGCCGGCGTAGATGGTCCAGCAGAGGTTGAAGCTGTTCTTCGCGGCGGCGGAGGCTGAGAGGCTGAAGGCGGCGAGGCCGGCAGCGAGCAGGGCGGTCAGAAGGGGCTTGCGCATGGAGCATCTCCAGTCGATTGTCGGGCAGGCAGGAGTCGGGCGGCACGTGTCGCTCTCGTCTCCCGGGCTTTTGTCCCGCCGTGTAACCTCGCTGGAGGTCGATGACTCTCGGACCAGTCACTCGCTTGGCGAGCCGGAACCCTAGTCATCCATTTCAGATTGTGGTGCCGCTGTCCGAGTGCTTCGGATCGTTCCTGCACAGCCGAGACAAAGCGAGCGGCGTGCCAAGTTGGCGAAAGTGCCGGGGCAGAAGGGCTACGGTGGAGTGGTGGATGTTTTTCGGTGCACGCGAGCGCGTTCGCCTGCCCTCAAATGAAGCGTGGCGCCGCTTCCTGGTGCGCGGGCCAGTCGAAAGGCAGGAGTGTGGTGGGCGTGGCCGGCGGCAGACTGCTGCGACCTTCACCTTGAGGAATCCATCGCCATGTCCGAATTGCTGAGCTTTGCCAAGGGCGCGCTGACCATGTTCTGGCTCGCTGCCGTGCTCAACCTGATCTATCCGTTCGGCGAGTTGCATCGCCCGCTGCTGTGGCTCTCCGCGATCCTGCTGGTGGTACATGTGGGCGAGGTGCTGTTGCTGGCGCGTCGGCGTTCGGTCACCGAGAAGGTGCAGGTGCTGCTGTTTGGCGTGCTGCATCTGCAAAGCCGCAAGGTTCGCCGTCTGGAAACTGTAAACGGCTGATTTACCCAAGCTTTACCTTTCGACGCGGCACCGTGTTCTGAGCGGAATGTCTGATCTTGCGAGACCGGAAGAATGTACGCCCCGCATCCCGGCGGGGCGGCCGGCTCGCTTGATGGAGGCGCCATGCGTCGTTTCTTCGCTGCTGTATTGATGATCCTTCCGTTGACCGGTTGCGTGGTCTACGAGCATGACCACGACCGTGGAGGCTGGCGCGATCGCCCGCACTACTATCGCCCTGCGCCGCCACCGCCGGCGTACTACGGTGGCCCCTACCAGGGCTGGCACCGGTGAGTTGCCGGTTCGATCGGAGCGTGGGGCCGATGGCTATCACCGCGCTCCACTCCCTCCTGCGGAAGCACTCATGACGCGGCATTGAATGCCGCGTCTTCCTCCAGCAACAGCTCGACGAACTGGCTGGCCGCCGGCGACAGGCTGCGGCCGGCGTGCCGTACCAGCGCGTAGGCTGAGCCGCGCCCGGCCACTTCGCCATTGGGCCAGGGCAGCACGGCGAGCCTGCCAGCCTGGACGTCGGCGGCGACCACGTCCCAGGTGGCGAGGCAGAGCACATCGCTGCCCTTCACCAGTTCCTTGAGCATCAGCACGTCATCGCACTGCACGCTCAACGGTTGTGCGCGGCCCAGGATGCGCGAGAGTCCCTCGTGGGCGTCGCGGGGCAGGCGCGGCCCCGCCAGCGGATAGCTGAGCACGCTGTCGAGCGAGGGTTGGCCGGCCATCAGCGGATGCCCTGGCCGGCAGAACAACACGCCACGGTGCTCGCGCAGCGGCAGGATGTCGAGGCGACTGTCGCCCTCCAGTTCGCGGTAGTCGGCGACGAACAGCTCCAGCTCGTCATCCAGCAGGCGCTGCTGCAATTCGCTCCAGTTTTCGATGGACAGCAGGATCGACACCTTCGGGTGTGCGCTGCTGTAGCGCGCCAGTACCTGGGGCAGCAGTCGCGCGCCGGGGAAGGGGCCGGCGCCCAGGCGCAGCTCGCCGGTTTCCAGGTCCGCCAGTTGCAGCACCGCGTTCTTCAGCGCGCGATCGCCGGCCAGCAGACGGCGGGCATGCTCCAGTACCAGCCGGCCGTGGGCGGTGAGGGTGACGCCGCGCGGGTTGCGGTCCACCAGCTGGCAGTTCAGCTGGCCCTCCAGCGCCTGGATACTGCGCGACAGGGCGGGTTGACTAAGATTCACCGCATCGGCGGCACGGGCGAAGTGGCCGTGCTCGGCGAGGGCGACGAAGTGGCGTAGCTGGCGAAGATCGCTCATGCGCTTCCTGCATCGATTTTGAAATTGGAATGCATTGGAATTATTGGCGCGACGGCCGGCATAGTGCGAGCACAACAACAAATACCGGAGCCTTCCGAATGTCCCGTCTTTCCGCTGCCGTCCTGCTGGCCGGTCTCTGCCCCGGCCTGCTGATCGCCGCCGAGCAGCCCAAACCGCCGACCTCCTTCACTGAAGCCGCCCAGGAACAGGTGCGCCAGACACTGCCGTTCAGCGACCGTGCCGACTTCGACCGGGTGGAGAAGGGCCTGATCAAACGCCCCGACAACCTGGTGATCAAGAACGATGACGGCAGCGTCGCCTGGCAACTGGGCGACTACGACTTCATCAAGGCCGCGAAAGACCTGGGCAGCGTCAACCCCAGCCTGATGCGACAGGCGCAGCTGAACCTGTCCTACGGGCTGTTCAAGGTCACCGACGGCATCTACCAGGTACGCGGCTACGACCTGGCCAACACCACTTTCATCGAAGGCAAGACTGGCTGGATCGTCATCGACACCCTGACCACGCCGGCGACCTCCAAGGCTGCTTACGCCCTGGTGAGCCAGGAGCTGGGGCAGAAGCCGATCCGCGCGATCATCTACAGCCATGCCCATGTCGACCACTTCGGCGGGGTGAAGGGCCTGGTCAGCCAGGAGCAGGTGGACAAGGGCGAGGTGCAGATCATCGCGCCCAAGGGCTTCATGGAGGCGGCGATCAAGGAAAACGTCATGGCCGGCAACGCCATGATCCGCCGTGCCACCTACCAGTACGGCACCGTTCTGCCCAAGGGCCCGCAGGGGCAGGTGGACATGGCCATCGGCAAGGGCGTGGCACACGGCCCGCTGAGCATCATCGCGCCGACCAGGCTGATCGAAGGCGAGCTGCAGGACCTGGAGATCGACGGTGTGCCCTTCACCTTCCAGAACACCCCGGGCACCGAATCGCCGGCGGAAATGAACGTCTGGCTGCCGCAGCAGAAGGCGCTGCTGATGGCCGAGAACGTCACCGCCACCCTGCACAACCTCTATACCCTGCGCGGCGCCGAGACGCGCGACCCGCTGGGCTGGAGCAAGTACATCAACGAGGCGCTGCACCGTTTCGGCGACAAGGCCGAGGTGATGTTCGCCGTGCACAACTGGCCGCGCTGGGGCCACGAGGACATCGTCCGCACGCTGGAGAAGCAGCGTGACATGTACGGCTACCTGAACGACCAGACGCTGTACCTGGCCAACAACGGGGTGACCATCAACCAGATCCACGAGCGCCTGAAGGTGCCGCCGGAGCTGGCCAACGAGTGGTTCAACCGTGGCTACCACGGCAGCGTCAGCCACAACGTGCGTGCGGTGGTGAACAAGTACCTGGGCTACTACGACAGCAACCCGGCGACCCTGAACCCGCTGGCGCCGGAGGATTCGGCGAAGAAATACGTCGAGTTCATGGGCGGTGCCGATCACCTTTTGCAGATGGCCAAGGCCTCGTTCGACAAGGGTGAATACCGCTGGGTGGTGGAGGTGGTGAACAAGCTGGTCTTCGCCGACCCGACCAACCAGGCCGCGCGCAACCTGCAGGCGGACGCCCTGGAGCAGCTCGGCTACCAGGCGGAGAACGCCGGCTGGCGCAACAGCTACCTGGTCGCCGCGCAGGAGCTGCGCAACGGCGTACCGCGGAACCTGCCATCGCTGCGCGTCAGCAATCCCGATGCGCTGGCGGCCATGGATACCGGCCTGCTGTTCGACTACCTCGGCGTGCGGATGAATGCGCAGAAGGCCGAAGGCGAGGACTTCAGCATCAACCTGGTGCTGCCGGACAAGAACGAGCAGTACCTGCTGGAGCTGAAGAACTCGCACCTGAACAACATCAAGGGCGTGCAGAGCGAAAGCGCCGGTCAGACCGTGACCATCGACCGCGCTGACCTCAACCGCCTGATGCTCAAGGAGGTTTCGCCGGTGCGCCTGGTGTTCGAGGGCAAGCTCAAGAGCTCGGGCAACCCGCTGTTGCTGGCGAAGTTGTTCGGCATGCTCGATGACTTCGACTTCTGGTTCGACATCGTGACCCCGCCCGAAAAGAGCTGAACGCGCTCCCCTCTCCGGCGCGGCTGGCATCTCGCCAGGCCGCGCCACCCGGTGATGGCACACTGCAGTGATTGCATTGTGCCATTGTTTTTTTCGCGCCCAGTCTGCACCATGCGACCCCTGCGCCTGCAGCTGGTTGCCGGCGCTCGCAGTCGAGTAGTCGCGATCGTGTTCAGCCGTTGTTCGAGGATGTTGCGCCGTTGCTGGCCAGGGTCGTTGGCCCTGGTGCTGGCCGCATCGTTCGTCCTGGCGGGCGCACAGCAGGTCGAGTGGGACTTCAAGCTGATCAGCGAGCAGTCCGCGCGCCTATACGGCCCGCTGGGCGATGGCCAGGTGCGTATCGATGCCTGGCAGAAAATGCTCGCGGAGCAGTCCACTGCTGCAGAGCGCGGCCAGCTGCAGGCGGTCAATCGCTTCTTCAACGACCAACTGCGCTTTACCGACGACCTCAGCCTCTGGCACGAGGTGGACTACTGGGCCACGCCGGTCGAGGCGCTGCTCAAGGGCGCTGGCGATTGCGAGGACTTCGCCATCGCCAAGTACATCAGCCTGCGACATCTGGGCGTGCCGGCGCAGAAGCTGCGCATTACCTACGTCAAGGCATTGCGTTTGAACCAGGCGCATATGGTGCTGACTTACTACCCGAGGCCCGATGCCGTGCCGCTGGTGCTGGACAACCTGATCGGCAGCATCCTGCCGGCCAGCCAGCGCAGCGACCTGCAGCCGGTGTACGCCTTCAACGGCGAGGGCCTGTGGCTCGCCGGCAGCGGCGCGGGTGGTGGCAAGCAGGTGGGCGACAGCAAGCGGCTGTCGCGCTGGCAGGACCTGTTGAAGAAGATGAAGGCCGAAGGATTCCCTTCGAACGAATAGCTCCTCTGGGGGGAGCCTGGAGACACGATGTCCCTGTTCAAACAGTTGTTGATCGCCATCTGCCTGTTCCTGGTGGTCGCTTTCAGCGGCAGCTTCATGGTCAGCCTGGAAAGCTCGCGCGAGCAGTACGGCAACCAGCTGCGCTCCCACGCCCAGGACGCGGCCACCGCGCTGGGCCTGTCGCTGACGCCGAACATCGACGACCCGGCGATGGTCGAGCTGATGGTCAGCTCGATCTTCGACAGTGGCTACTTCGAGAGCATCCGCGTGATCGACCTGGCCTCCGGCAAGGTCATGGTCGAGCGTACCGGGGTGCCCGACGCGGTAGCGGCCAAGGTGCCGCAGTGGTTCATTTCTCTGATCGACCTGCACTCCGCCGGCGGCGATGCCATCGTCAGTCGCGGCTGGACCCAGGCCGCACGGGTCGAGGTGCTCAGCCACCCGATGTTCGCCATCGCCAAGCTCTGGCAGAGCGCCCTGGGCAGCCTGCTCTGGCTGGTACTGTGCGGCATCGCCAGCGCCGTGCTCGGCGCCATCCTGCTGCGCCGCCAGCTGAAGCCGCTGGACTACATGGTGGAGCAGTCCCACGCCATCGCCCGCCGCGAGTTCCTCAGCCTGCCGGAGCTGCCGCGTACCCCTGAACTGCGCCGTGTGGTGCAGGCGATGAACCAGATGGTGGAGAAGCTCAAGGCGCTGTTCCAGGAACAGGCCCAGCGCAGCGAACGCCTGCGCGACGAGGCCTACCAGGACAGCCTGACCGGGCTGGGCAACCGGCGCTTCTTCGACATGCAACTGCACAACCGACTGAGCGCCGAGGACCAGGTCAGCAGCGGCGTGCTGCTGGTGCTGCGGGTCAACGACCTCGCCGGACTCAACCAGCGCCTGGGCGGCCAGCGTGTCGACCAGTTGCTCAAGGCCGTGGCGGACCAACTGCGCCTGGCCGGGCAGGGCCTGGGTGCCGGCCTGACCCTGGCGCGCAGCCGCGGCGGCGAGTTCGTCATGCTGGCGCCAGGGCTGATGCCCGAGGACGCACCGGCGCTGGCGATGCGCCTGGAAGGCATGCTGGCCGCGCTGGTCTCCACCGGCGCCAGCGATGTGAGCCCGGTGGCGTGCCTGGGGCTGGTGCCTTTCGTTTCCGGCGAGTCGGCGCAGGCATTGTTGCAGCGCGCCGATGAGGCGCTGGTGCAGGCCGAACGACAGAACGACAGCTGCTGGGCCTTCCTCCTGGGCGGGGCGAAACCGGTCGCGGAGGAGCGCCACACCTGGCACCAGTTGCTGGACGAAGCGTTGGTGCACAAGCGCTTCCAGCTGCATTTCCAGGCAGTGGTGTCCTGCGCCGATCCGCAGATCGTGCTGCACTACAAGGTGCTCTCGCGCCTGCCGGACGGGCAGGGCGGCAGCATCGCCGCCGGGCGCTTCCTGCCCTGGCTGGACCGCTTCGGCTGGACGGCGCGGCTGGACCTGCTGATGCTCGAAAGCGTGCTGGCCGACATGGCCAGGCACAATCGCCCGCTGGCGCTGAACCTGTCCGCCGCGTTGCTGCGTGACGAGTGGGCGACCACCCGGGTATTCGACCTGCTGAAGCAGCATCCGCAGTTCGCCGGGCGCTTGACCCTGGAGCTGGAGGAAGACCAGTTGCCGGCACAAGCGGTGCTGGAGGTGCTGACCCGTCGCCTTGGCGAGCTGGGTTATCGCCTGAGCCTGCAGCACTTCGGTGGGCGCTTCAGCATGATCGGCAACCTGGCTCGTCTGGGCCTGGCTTATCTCAAGGTGGACGGCAGCCACATCCGCCACATCGACCAGGAGAACGACAAGCGTCTGTTCATCGAGGCGATGCAGCGGGCCGCGCACAGCATCGACCTGCCGCTGATCGCCGAGCGCGTGGAGACGGCCGGGGAATTCCGGGTGTTGAAAGAGATGGGGATTCAGGGCGTGCAGGGGCAGTTGTTCGGTGGGCCGGCGCCGTGGTGATCGACGGCGCGACGTTTTCCAGCCGCTGATGAGCATCACGGACGGAGTCCGCCACGGGGCATTTCACCACAGCTCTGGCTCTCAATCTTGAAGACTTCCAGAGAAACACCCGCATGCTCCGGAGTGCCCCTTTCAGGAGGCCTCGTTGAATCGGAGTTTCAGGGGTTGAGCGGCATGGATGCCGCGAGAGCCGCGATGGGCCAGGGATGGCCCTTCGCGGCGGGCCCCTGAAACTTCGGTTCAACGAGGGTATTTTTCGCCCCAAGCGAAAAACCGGATGACTGGGGCGAGACCTTTGCCTCCTTTGGGTCTTTCCAAAGGAGGTCGCCCGAGGGGGCGAAACACGAAGTCCGCGCCTACGCTGAAGCGGCGCAGAAATCCCCAACCTGAAGCAAATGCATTGCGGGCAAAGTCGGGCCTTGCATGCAGAAAGCGAGGACTTGTGCAGCATCCGTGATGGATATCGCCATGCGGTTCGCGAGCAAGCTCGCTCCTACAGGGGATGCCGCGTGGCCGTCGCGCAAAGGAAAACGGGGCTCAGATCAGCCCCGTTTCCTCGTCGTCGTTGATCAGCCGCGTCAGCCCACCCAGGGCTTCCCGCGCCTGGGTCCGGTTGAGCAGTTTCGAGCGCGCCGCCGGCGGCAGGTCGGTGATGCGGATCACGCCCTTGGTGATCAGCACCGAGATCAGGTCTTCCAGGACCCGGATCATGTCCAGGTCGCTCTGCTTGAGCTGCAGCAGGCTGCTTTCGGCCGCCCAGGCCTGGATGTCCGGATGGTCCGCCGGCAGCGTGCCGGTGGCGCCTTCGAATTCGGCGTCCTCGACGCGCGCCACTTTTCCCTCGGCGTTGCGCTGGATGTACAGCATCGACCCGTCCCCATTTATCGTGATGTGAAGGAGCGACAGCGGAACCACCCCGAAGGGTGGCCCCGCTGTCGCCGTGTCAGAGCCTGACCGTTTGGCAGCCTTGCGGCAACCTCGGATCAGTGATGCTCAGTCTTGACCACCGGGTCGGAACCCGCCACCAGCTTGTTGACGATCTCGGTGGAGGTCGAGCCGTAGGCGGAGAGGTCGACGCCGCTCAGCTTGATGGTGACGTCCGCGGCACCGCCATTGTTGATCTGCCCGGTGGTGCTCACCTGCAGGGTCGAGGTCGTGGTGTCCACCTTCAGGTAGCTGAGGATGTCGTTGTGCGCGGTCTCCGGCAGCAGGTCGCTGATATCGATGCGGTCGCCTTCACCAGCCTTGAAGTCGGTGATGGTGTCGTTGCCGATATCGCCGGCTCGCCAGATGAAGGTGTCGGCACCCGCACCGCCGGTGAGGATGTCGTTGCCCTTGCCGCCGGTGAGCTGGTCGTCGCCGGTGCCGCCGATGAGGATGTCGTTGCCATTCTCGCCGAACAGGAAGTCGTTGCCGCCCTGTCCGTAGAGGATGTCGTTGCCATCGCCACCGTAGAGGTTGTCGCTGCCGCCACGGGTATCGCCATCGACGTTGAACAGCGTGTGGTTGTTCTTGATGTAGTCGTACATCTCGTCGCTGGTCGCAGCGTGGCCGTTCTTCAGTTCGAGGAACGCCGACAGCGCACTGACACCGGAGCCGGCCGGCATGTCGGCCGGTTTCGCCGGGTTGCCGTTGACGCCCCAGGGCAGGTTGTCGGTGTTGATGGTGTCGCCGAAGATGATGTCGTCGCCGGCACCACCGTGGATGGTGTCGTTGCCTGACGGCGCCAGCTCGGTGCTGGTGGAACCACCATGCAGCGCGGCGGTGAGGTCGCTGGCCTGCTTGACGATGTCCACTTCGCCGGTCGGCGCGTAGTTGGTCGTGGCCTGCTTGATGTTGTCGATGGTGGCGGAGGCGGCGCTGCTGTTGTTGGTGGTATCGGTCAGCACGAAGTTCAGGTGATAGGTGCCTTCGCCCACGGCGCCTGTCGTGTAGGTCGTGTTGCTCGAGGTGGACGTCAGCGTCTTGCTCTCCACACTGGTCCAGACGCCATTGACCAGTTTCTCCAGCGAGTAGGTGAAGGTGTCGCCGCGACTCATGCTCTCTGCGAAGTCGAAGCTGAAGGTCGACATGCTGTTCTTCGCAACGGTCAGATCCGAGCTGGTAGCGGTGCTCGCCCCGTCGGCATGGGTGTCGGTCATGGACAGTTTGTTGGCGGAGATTCCGACCGTACCGGTCGAGCTCTTGGCCAGCGTCCAGCCGGTCAGGGTGGTGCCATTGTTGAAGGTGAACAACGTCGCGTTGGAAGTGCTCAGCGCGATCGACGTGTCCAGGCCAGTGACATTGCTGTTGTCGAAGTGCTTGAGAATGTCCGAGTTGACGTTGGTGCCGATACCGATGGCGCGCACTTCGCTCAGGTCGCTGAGGGCAACGAAGGCCTGGGCCGATTCCTTGACGATATTGTTGCTGGTGCTGGAGCCGTCACCGTAGGACTTCGACTCGGTCGGGTCGCCGTCGGTGAGGAACAGCGTGAGGTTGGTGTAGCCCTTGGTCTGGCCGTTGAACCAGCTGACCGCCTGCTCGAACGCCGCCTGGTAGTCGGTGCCGCCGGTGGCGGACAGGCCGTTGATGGCGGTGACCAGCTTGTCGATGTTGGCGCTGGTCAGGTCGGAGACGCTGACCTTCAGGCTGGCGGTGCTCTGGAAGCCGATCAGGGCGATATTGACGACGCCGTCGTGGCCCTTGAGCTCGTTGGCCAGGTTGATCAGCGCGTCCTTGACCAGCTTCATGCGCGAGTCGGCATAAGCCGCCCCGGACTGGCCGGCGAGGTTGTAGGCCATGCTGCCGGAGGTGTCGATCACCAGGGCGATGTTGTAGTTGGTGCCGCCCTGGGTGAGGGTCTTGACGCCGCCTACGTCGCCGAGGATGACGTCATCGCCCGAGCCGCCGGTGAGGGTGTTGTCACCATTGGGCGTGGTGCTCGGGATCTGCACCTGGCCGACGTGGATGTCGAAGCCGTAGGTCGGCGAAGTGTCGACGCCGCCGTTGGCGGTACCGCCGCTGTCCTGCACGGCGAAGCTGAAGTGCGCATTGGCGCCGGCAGAGTCCGGTACGAAGGTCAGCTTGCCGCTGGCGACGTCGCTGGCGCTGATGGCCTGGCCGGCCTTCACCGCGGTGCCATTGAGCAGCAGGCTGCCGGAGTCTGGCAGGGCCTTGACGATGACGTTCTGCAGGCTGTGGTTCTGGCCGTTGGCGGAATCCGCGGTGTCGCTGAAGGCGAAGTCCTTCAGGCCGAAGGTGTAGGTCTTGCCGGCGTAGACGCTGGCCGAACCGTCCGCCGACAGCGGCGCATCGTTCACCGCATTGACGGTGAAGGTCAGGGTGTTGGATGCGCTGGAGAAGCTGTCGTGGCTGTCCTGCACCGAGAACTTCAGCGTGGCGTAGGCCGCCCCGGCGGCGTTGGCGATCGGGGTGTAGACCAGGCTGGCGAGCAGGCTGACGGCGATCACCTGGCCGGCGGTGACCGACTGACCGTTGAGGGTCAGGCTGCCGGCGGTGGGCAGGTTGTCGATGCGGATGGCCTTGAGCGCATCACCGGCGTCCTTGTCGGCGAAACCGAAGTCGGCAGCCGTGAAGGTGCGGTTACCGTCCTCGTTGAGGCTGACGGTCTTGTCGGCGCCGGTGGGGGCGTCGTTCTCGCCGTTGATGGTGATGGTCACGGTGGCCGGAGCGCTGACCGCGCCCTGCACGTCCTTGGCGGTGTAGGTGAAGGTCACCTGGCGGGTTTCGCCGGCGTTGAGCGAGTCGAACGCGGTGCCCGGGTTGTACACGTAGCTGCCGTTGGCGTTGAAGGTCAGGGTGCCGGCGCTCGGGCCGCTGACCAGTGCGTAGCCGTTGGCGTCCACCGCGCTGTCGATATCGGTGGCGGCCGGAACCTGGCCGCTGATCGAGGTGTTCTCGCCGGTGGTCTTGCCGTCGTTCTTGGCTTCCGGCGCATCGTTCACCGCGTTGACGCTCACGGTGACGGTCGCGGTGCTGGTGCCGCCGTGGCCGTCGCTGATGGTGTAGGTAAAGCTGCCGGAGCCGTTGAAGTCCTTGGTCGGGGTGAAGACGACATTGCCGCCTTCGAGCTTCACGCTGCCGTTCACTGCACCTTGCACGCTGACGATGGAGAGGCTGTCACCGTCCACATCGCTGTCGTTGCCCAGCAGCGTCTGCGGGGCAATGGTCAGCGGGGTGTCCTCATTGGTCACCAGTTCGCTCACGGCGTGAGTCAGTGCGGTGCCGCCGACGGTGCTGTAGGTGCCGCCCTGCGGGCGCATCTCGACCTGCAGCTGAGCCTGGCCACCTTGATCCCAGTAGATGATTTCGATGGTGTGGTTGCCGCTCTGGGCGATGTTGAACACCGCCGACTCGCGGCCGGTGGGGCTCTGGATGGCGTCATACTTGAAGACTTCCACACCGTCGATCTTGATGCTGAAACCATCGTCGGCGTTGACGCGCAGCTGGTAGTTGCCGGCGTTGAGGCTGATTGCGCCGCTCAGCTGGATGATCGCGTCGGAGGTGTTCGCCGGATCGGTATTGAGCGAGCCCGCATCGTTGCCGAGGAACTTCTGCAGGTTGCCGTCGCCACCCAGGTCGCCGCCGCTGAGGTTGTAGTTCAGCGTGGTGGAGGTGAAGGTGGCGCTGGCAGCGTGACCGTTCATGAAGGCGGTCACCTGGCTCAGGTTGGTCAGGTTGGCGCCATCCGGGCCTTCGTTGTAGCCCCAGTAGTTGCCCTTCAGGCCGCTGAGGGTGAAGTTGTCGTTCACTGCCACCGGGTTGTCGTTCACCGGGGTGACGTTGACGGTCACCTTGTTCGGCGTAGCGTCGAAGGCGCCGTTGCTGTCCTTCACCGAGAAGGTGAAGTTGGCGTAGTTGTTGCCGTTGGCGTTGGCTGCCGGGGTGAAGACCAGCTTGCCGAGGTCGGCGGCGTCGATCACCTGGCCGGCAGTCACGGCAGTGCCGTTGAGCTTCAGGCTGCCGTTGGTGGGCAGGCTGTCGATGCGCACGGCGCTGAGGGCGTCGTTGTGGTCGACGTCGCTGAAGCCGAAGTCGGTCGCGCTGAAGCTGCGGCTGCTGTCTTCGTCCAGGGTGATGGTCTTGTCGGCGCCGTTGGGCGCGTCGTTGGCGCCATTGACGGTGATGGTCACGGTGGCCGGTGCGCTGACCGCGCCCTCGGCGTCCTTCGCCGTGTAGGTGAAGGTCACCTGGCGGCTCTCGCCCGGAGCGAGCGAGTCGAAGTCGGTACCGGGGTTGAACACATAGCTGCCGTTGGCGTTGAAGGTCAGGCTGCCGTTGCCGCTGCCCACTCCTTGTACCAGCGCGTAGCCATTGGGGTTGACCGAGCTGTCGATATCGGTCGCCACCGGCACCTGGCTGCTGAGGGTGGTGTTCTCGCCGGTGGACTTGGTGTCGTTCTTGGCTTCGGGGGCATCGTTGACCGGGGTGACGTTGACGCTCACCACGGAGTTCACCGTGCCGCCTTTACCGTCGCTGACCACCACGGTGAAGCTGTCGGAGCCGTTGTAGTCCTTGCTCGGGGTGTAGGTGTAGTCACCGGTGGCCGCGTTGAGCGTGACGCTGCCGTGGGTCGGCGCGCTGCCGGCCTTGATGGTGTAGGTCAGGGTATCGCCATCGACGTCGCTGGCGACGATCTTGCCGGTGAGGGCAGTGTCCTCGGCAGTGGTCTTGGACTGGTCGGCGGTGATCGGTGCGTCGTTGACCGGGGTGACGTTGACGCTCACCACGGAGTCAGCGAAGCCGCCTTTGCCGTCGCTGACGCGGACGGTGAAGCTGTCCGGACCGTTGTAGTCCTTGCTCGGGGTATAGGTGTAGTCGCCGGTGGTGGTGTTGAGCACCAGCGTGCCATGGGCTGTGCCGCTCTGGACGGCATAGCTCAGGGTGTCGCCATCGACATCGGTGGCGACGATCTTGCCGGTCAGCGGGGTGTCTTCAGCGGTGGTCTTGGACTGGTCGGCAGTGGTCGGCGCGTCGTTGACAGGGGTGACGTTGATGGTCACCACGGAGTTCACCGTGCCGCCTTTGCCGTCGCTGACCACCACGGTGAAGCTGTCGGAACCGTTGTAGTCCTTGCTCGGGGTGTAGGTGTAGTCACCGGTGGCCGCGTTGAGCGTGACGCTGCCGTGGGTCGGCGCGCTGCCGGCCTTGATGGTGTAGGTCAGGGTATCGCCATCGACATCGCTGGCGACGATCTTGCCGGTGAGGGCCGTGTCCTCGGCAGTGGTCTTGGATTGGTCGGCGGTGATCGGGGCGTCGTTGACCGGGGTGACGTTGACGTTCACCACGGAGTCGGCGAAGCCGCCTTTGCCGTCACTGACGCGGACGGTGAAGCTGTCCGGACCGTTGTAGTCCTTGCTCGGGGTGTAGGTGTAGTCGCCGGTGGCGGTGTTGAGCACCAGCGTGCCATGGGCTGTGCCGCTCTGGACGGCATAGCTCAGGGTGTCGCCATCGACATCGGTGGCGACGATCTTGCCGGTCAGCGCGGTGTCTTCGGCGGTGGTCTTGGACTGGTCGGCAGTGGTCGGCGCGTCGTTGACCGGGGTGACGTTGACGTTCACCACGGAGTCGACGAAGCCGCCTTTACCGTCGCTGACACGGACGGTGAAGCTGTCCGGGCCGTTGTAGTCCTTGGCCGGCGTGTAGGTGTAGTCACCGGTGGCGGCATTCACCGTCACGCTGCCGTGGGCCGGTGTGGCACTGGCTTTCACGGCGTAGCTGAGGGTATCGCCATCGACGTCGCTGGCGACGATCTTGCCGGTCAGCGGGGTGTCTTCGGCAGTGCTCTGGTTCTGGTTGGCACTGGTCGGCGCATCGTTCACCGGGTACACGGTGACGTTGAGGTCGACGGTGCGGGTCGCCGCATCGTTGTTGCTGCTTTCGGTCGCCGTGGCGCTGACTTCCAGCTTGATAGTGCCGTTGAAGTCGGCCGGCGGAGTCAGGGTCAGGGTGTCGAGGTTCCAGCCCTTGAGGTCCACGCTGCTGTGGGTAGCGTCGGCGGTGAAGCTGTTCTTGCCGTCGCTCAGGGTGGCGCCCACCGGGATCTTGCCGATGCTGATCGACAGGGTCTCGGAGCCGTCGGTATCGACCAGCGAGGCCTTGATCTTCGACAGGTTGATCGCGCTGTCTTCGTTGCCTTCGTTGAGGCCGAACACCTTGTAGTGGCTCTGGCCGCTGCTGCCGGTCAGGTCGGTCAGGCGCTCGCCGCCCGCGGTCAGCTCACTGGTGTCGTGGTAGACCTGCGCGCTGCCGGTGCCCAGCACCTGCGCGGCGCTGCCATTGTCGGAGATGCTCAGGGTGTAGTTGCCCGGGCCGCTCTGGTTGTGCTGGTAGAGCGCGATGGGGTAGTAGCCGCTCTCGGTCGGGGTGAAGGTGCCGCTGAATTTGCCGCTGCTGCCGCCCCAGGTGGCCTCGGCGACGGTGCTGCCGCCGATCACCAGGCGCACGCTGTCATCGCCCACACCGCTGAAGGTGTAGGTGTGGCCGGCCTCGAGGAAGATCAGGCCGCTGACCTTGGTGGCGGTGCCGGCGGTGACGTCGGTATTGCGCACGCTGTCGGTGGAGCCGTGGGTGGTCGGGGTGCCGGCTGCGTCGATCTTCTGCTGCAGGGTGGCTGGCGCCGCGCCATTGCCGCCGGTACCCAGGTCCAGGCCGGTCCAGGTGTCCACGGTCAGGCCGGTGGCTTTCGGGTGGCTGCTGCTGCCGTCCAGGCTCAGGTTCGGCTTGTCCGCCACGGCCTCGATGCTCACCGCCACGGTGGAGGTGGAGGTGCCGCCTTTGCCATCGCTGATGGTGTAGGTGATGGTGTCGGAGCCGCTGAAGTTCTCCTTCGGCGTGTAGCTCAGGCTGCCGTCCTGGTTGATCACCACGGTGCCGTTGCCGGCGCTGGCGCCGGTGACGATCAGGGCGTCGTGTTCGGCATCGGTGTCGTTGCCCAGCACGTCGATGCGGATCGCGGTGTCTTCGTTGGTGTGCGCGGTGTCCGGCACGGCAACCGGGTTGTCGTTGGTGCCGGTGACGGTGATGGTGATGGTCTGCGGATCGCTCAGCGCGCCATTGTTGTCCTTCGCCTGGTAGGTGAAGGTGACGCTCTCGCTCTGGCCGGCGGCCAGGTGATCGAAGGCGGTACCGGGGGTGAAGGTGTAGCTGCCATCGGTGTTGAAGGTCAGCGAGCCTTTGCCCTGGGCCACGTCGGTGGCCAGTTGATAACCCGCGATGGTGCCGTCGACGTCGGTGGCAACCGGGACCTGGCCGTGCAGAACGGTGTTCTCTTCGGTGGTCTGGGTGTCGGCGTAGGCGACCGGTTTGTCGTTGGTGCCGGTGACGGTGATGGTGATGGTCTGCGGGTCGCTCAGGGCGCCGTTGTTGTCCTTCGCCTGGTAGGTGAAGGTGACGTTCTCGCTCTGGCCCTGGGCCAGGTGATCGAAGGCGGTGCCCGGGTTGAAGCTGTAGCTGCCGTTGGCGTTGAAGGTCAGCGTGCCCTTGCCGGCGGCGACGTTGGTCGCCAGCTGGTAGCTCGCGATGGTGCCGTCGATGTCGGTCGCAGCCGGTACATGGCCGTTCAGCACGGCGTTTTCGTCGGTGGTGACGGTATCGCCGAAGGCGACCGGCTTGTCGTTGGTACCGATGATGTTCACGGTCACCGTGGCGCTGGTGCCATCGGCAGCCTTGACGGTGAAGGTGTCGGTCAGGGTCTGGCCCTGCTTCAGCTCGTTGTAGGCGCTGCTGGCGACGTAGGTCCAGTTGCCATCGGTACCGAGATTGAAGGTGCCGTACTTGCCGGCGACGTTGCTCTGGGCCTGGAAGCTGGCCGGGCCGTCGACGTCGGTGATGTTCAGCTTGCCACCGGTGCTGATCGGCGCATCGGTTTCATTCACGTCGCGCGAGCTGACACCGCTGATGACGGCGGCATCGTTGCTGCCGGTAACGACGATGGTGATGGTCTGCGGACCGCTCACGGCTCCGTTGTTGTCTTTCGCCTGGTAGGTGAAGGTGACGTTCTCGCTCTGGCCGGCGGCCAGGTGGTCGAAGGCGGTGCCCGGGTTGAAGGTGTAGCTGCCGTCCTCGTTGAAGGCCAGGGTGCCCTTGCCCTGGGCGAGATTATTGACCACCTCGTAGCGGACGATGGTGCCGTCGACATCGGTGGCGACCGGGACCTGGCCGTGGAGAACGGTGTTCTCTTCGGTGGTCTGGGTATCGGCGAAGGCCACCGGCTTGTCGTTGGTGCCGTTGATGGTCACGGTGACGCTGGCGCTGGTGCCGTCGGCGGCCTTCACGGTGAAGGTCTCGGTGAGCTTGTCGCCGACTTTCAGTTCGTTGAAGGCGGAGTTGGCGACGAAGCTCCAGGTGCCATCGGCAGCCAGGCTGAACGTGCCATAGCTGCCGGCGGTGCTGGCCTGGGGCTGGAAGCTGGCCGGGCCGTCGACGTCGCTGATGTCGAGCTTGCCGCCGATGGTGACCGGGGCATCGGTTTCGTTGGCGCTGCCGCTGGTCTGCCCGCCAATGATGGCCGCGTCGTTGCTGCCGGTAACGGTGATGGTGACGGTCTGCGGGTCGCTCAGCGCACCGTTGTTGTCCTTCGCCTGGTAGGTGAAGGTGATGTTCTCGCTCTGGCCAGCGGCCAGGTGGTCGAACGCGGTGCCGGGGGTGAAGGTGTAGCTGCCGTCAGTGTTGAAGGCGAGGTTGCCTTTGCCCTGGGCGATGCCGGTGGCCAGCTGGTAGCTGGCGATGGTGCCGTCGATGTCGGTGGCGACCGGAACCTGGCCGTGCAGAACGGTGTTCTCTTCGGTGGTCTGGGTGTCGGCGTAGGCGACCGGCTTGTCGTTGGTGCCGTTGATGGTGACGGTCACGCTGGTGCTGGTGCCGTCGGCGGCCTTCACGGTGAAGGTGTCGGTGAGTTGATCGCCGACTTTCAGTTCGTTGAAGGCCGAGTTGGCGACGTAGGTCCAGCTGCCGTCGGTGCCGAGGTTGAAGGTGCCGTGCAGGCCGGCGACGTTGCTCTGCGCCTGGAAGCTGGCTGGGCCGTCGACGTCGGTGACATCGAGCTTGCCGCCGAGGGTGACCGGGGCGTCGGTCTCGTTGGTGCTGCCGCTGGTCTGGCCGGTGATCACCGCCGCGTCATTGGTGCCGGTGACGGTAATGGTGATGGTCTGCGGGTCGCTCAGGGCGCCGTTGTTGTCCTTCGCCTGGTAGGTAAAGGTGACGTTCTCGCTCTGGCCGGCGGCCAGGTGGTCGAAGTCGCTGCCCGGATTGAAGGTGTAGCTGCCATCGCTGTTGAAGGTCAGCGAACCTTTGCCCTGTGCCACGTCGGTGGCCAGTTGATAACCCGCGATGGTGCCATCGACATCGGTGGCGACCGGAACCTGGCCATCGAGAACGGTGTTCTCCTCGGTGGTCTGGGCATCGGCGAAGGCCACCGGCTTGTCGTTGGTGCCGGTGACGGTAATGGTGATGGTCTGCGGGTCGCTCAGGGCGCCGTTGTTGTCCTTCGCCTGGTAGGTGAAGGTGACGTTCTCGCTGGCGCCTGCGGCCAGGTGGTCGAACGCGGTGCCGGGGGTGAAGGTGTAGCTGCCGTCAGTGTTGAAGGCGAGGTTGCCTTTGCCCTGGGCGATGCCGGTGGCCAGCTGGTAGCTGGCGATGGTGCCGTCGATGTCGGTGGCGACCGGAACCTGGCCGTGCAGAACGGTGTTCTCTTCGGTGGTCTGGGTGTCGGCGTAGGCGACCGGCTTGTCGTTGGTGCCGTTGATGGTGACGGTCACGCTGGTGCTGGTGCCGTCGGCGGCCTTCACGGTGAAGGTGTCGGTGAGTTGATCGCCGACTTTCAGTTCGTTGAAGGCCGAGTTGGCGACGTAGGTCCAGCTGCCGTCGGTGCCGAGGTTGAAGGTGCCGTGCAGGCCGGCGACGTTGCTCTGCGCCTGGAAGCTGGCTGGGCCGTCGACGTCGGTGACATCGAGCTTGCCGCCGAGGGTGACCGGGGCGTCGGTCTCGTTGGTGCTGCCGCTGGTCTGGCCGGTGATCACCGCCGCGTCATTGGTGCCTGTGACGGTAATGGTGATGGTCTGCGGGTCGCTCAGGGCGCCGTTGTTGTCCTTCGCCTGGTAGGTAAAGGTGACGTTCTCGCTCTGGCCGGCGGCCAGGTGGTCGAAGTCGCTGCCCGGATTGAAGGTGTAGCTGCCATCGCTGTTGAAGGTCAGCGAACCTTTGCCCTGTGCCACGTCGGTGGCCAGTTGATAACCCGCGATGGTGCCATCGACATCGGTGGCGACCGGAACCTGGCCATCGAGAACGGTGTTCTCCTCGGTGGTCTGGGCATCGGCGAAGGCCACCGGCTTGTCGTTGGTGCCGGTGACGGTAATGGTGATGGTCTGCGGGTCGCTCAGGGCGCCGTTGTTGTCCTTCGCCTGGTAGGTGAAGGTGACGTTCTCGCTGGCGCCTGCGGCCAGGTGGTCGAAGGCGGTACCCGGATTGAAGGTGTAGCTGCCGTTGGCATTGAAGGTCAGCGTGCCTTTGCCTTGCGCCACGTCGGTGGCCAGCTGGTAGCTGACAACGGTGCCGTCGACATCGGTGGCGGCCGGAACCTGACCGTTGAGCACGGTGTTCTCTTCGGTGCTGGCGACATCGGCCGAGGCGACCGGAGCATCGTTGGTGCCGTTGATGGTCACGGTCACGGTGCTGCTGGTGCCGTCGGCGGCCTTCACGGTGAAGGTGTCGGTGAGCTTGTCGCCGACATTCAGCTCGTTGTAGGCGCTGTTGGCGGTGTAGGTCCAGGTGCCGTCGGTGCCGAGGTTGAAGGTGCCATGCAGGCCGGCGACGTTGCTCTGCGCCTGGAAGCTGGCCGCGCCGTCGACGTCGGTGACAGTCAGTTGGCCGCCGGTGGTGATCGGTGCATCGGTCTCATTGACGCTCACGCTGGCCACGCCGCCGATGACGGCCGGGTCGTTGGTCCCGGTGACGGTGATGGTCAGGGTCTGGGTATCGGTCGCACCGTGTTCGTCGGTGACGATGTACTTGACCACGATGTCCTTGGTCTCGCCTTCGGCGAGGGACTGGTAGGCCGGGTTCTTGCCGTCGAAGGTCCAGCTGCCGTCGGTCTTCAGGGTGAAGCCAGCCGGCGGGTTGCCGGAGACGCTGAAGCTCAGCTTGGCGCCATCGTCCACGTCGGTGGCGGTGAGCTGGCCCTTGCTGACCTGGTCTTCCACTGCCGCCGCGGTGGCGGCATCAGCGCGCGGGGCATCGTTGGTGCCGGTGACGGTGATCACCAGGAAACTCTGGGTGCTCGCGCCGTGTTCGTCGGTGACGGTGTAGGGCACGTTGATGACTTGCACCGCACCGGCTTTCAGGTGCTGGTAGGCGGCATCGCTGGCGTCGAAGCTCCACTTGCCGTCGCTGCCCAGGGTCAGGCCGGCCGGGGCGGCCTGGTTCAGGCTGAAGGTCAGCTGGGCGCCGTTGTCGACGTCGATGGCCTTGAGCTCGCCGCTGATCTGCGCGTCTTCGCGGACGAAGGTCAGCGAGGGCAGGGCGATCGGCGTGTCGTTGGTGCCGGTGACGGTCAGGGTCAGGGTGTTGGTGCTGGTGGCGCCGTGTTCGTCGGTGACGGTGTAGTCGATCGACAGGACCTTGGTCTCGCCAGCGGCGAGGCTCTGGTAGGCCGGGTTCAGGCCGTTGAAGGCCCAGGTGCCGTCCTTGAGCAGGGTGAAGCCGGCCGGCGCCTTGTCGTTGAGGCTGAAGCTGAGCTTGGCGCCGTCGTCCACATCGGTGGCGACCAGTTTGCCGAAGCTGAGCTTGTCTTCAGTGCCCGCTGCGCTGGCAGCCTGTGCCACCGGCGCATCGTTGGTGCCGGTGATGGTGATGGTCAGGCTGCTGGAGCTGGTGGCGCCGTGTTCATCGGTGACGGTGAACGGCACCTGGATGGTCTGGGTGGCACCGGCTTTCAGGTGCTGGTATTCGCTGACGCTGGCATCGAAGGACCACTTGCCGTCGGCGTCGACGCTGAAGCCGGCCGGGGCAGTCTTGTCCAGCGTGTAGGTGAGTTTGGCGCCATCGTCGGCGTCGGTGGCGGCGAGCTGGCCGCTGATCTGCGCATCTTCCTTCACGGCGCCGCTGGTGGCGCTGGCCACCGGTGCGTCGTTGCTGCCGGTAATGGTGATGGTGATGGTCTGCGGGTCGCTTAGCGCGCCGTTGTTGTCCTTCGCCTGGTAGGTGAAGGTGACGTTCTCGCTCTGGCCGACGGCCAGGTGGTCGAACGCGGTGCCGGGGGTGAAGGTGTAGCTGCCATCGGCGTTGAAGGTCAGCGAGCCTTTGCCCTGGGCGATATCGCTGGTCAGCTGGTAGCTGGCGATGGTGCCGTCGACATCGGTGGCGGCCGGAACCTGGCCCTGGAGAACGGTGTTCTCTTCAGTGGTGGCGATGTCGGCGTAGGCGATGGGCGCGTCGTTGGTCCCGGTGACGGTAATGGTCAGGGTCTGAGTATCGGTCGCACCGTGTTCGTCGGTGACGATGTACTTGACCACGATGTCCTTGGTCTCGCCTTCGGCGAGGGACTGGTAGGCCGGGTTCTTGCCGTCGAAGGTCCAGCTGCCGTCGGTCTTCAGGGTGAAGCCAGCCGGCGGGTTGCCGGAGACGCTGAAGCTCAGCTTGGCGCCATCGTCCACGTCGGTGGCGGTGAGCTGGCCCTTGCTGACCTGGTCTTCCACTGCCGCAGCGGTAGCGGCATCAGCGCGCGGGGCATCGTTGGTGCCGGTGACGGTGATCACCAGGGAGCTCTGGGTGCTCGCGCCGTGTTCGTCGGTGACGGTGTAGGGCACGTTGATGACCTGCACCGCACCAGCCTTCAGGTGCTGGTAGGCGGCATCGCTGGCGTCGAAGCTCCACTTGCCGTCGCTGCCCAGGGTCAGGCCGGCCGGGGCGGCCTGGTTCAGGCTGAAGGTCAGCTGGGCGCCGTTGTCGACGTCGATGGCCTTGAGCTCGCCGCTGATCTGCGCGTCTTCGCGGACGAAGGTCAGCGAGGGCAGGGCGATCGGCGTGTCGTTGGTGCCGGTGACGGTCAGGGTCAGGGTGTTGGTGCTGGTGGCGCCGTGTTCGTCGGTGACGGTGTAGTCGATCGACAGGACCTTGGTCTCGCCGGCGGCGAGGCTCTGGTAGGCCGGGTTCAGGCCGTTGAAGGCCCAGGTGCCGTCCTTGAGCAGGGTGAAGCCGGCCGGTGCCTTGTCGTTGAGGCTGAAGCTGAGCTTGGCGCCGTCGTCCACGTCGGTGGCGACCAGTTTGCCGAAGCTGAGCTTGTCTTCAGTGCCCGCTGCGCTGGCAGCCTGGGCCACCGGCGCATCGTTGGTGCCGGTGATGGTTATGGTCAGGCTGCTGGAGCTGGTGGCGCCGTGTTCATCGGTGACGGTGAATGGCACCTGGATGGTCTGGGTGGCACCGGCTTTCAGGTGCTGGTATTCGCTGACGCTGGCATCGAAGGACCACTTGCCGTCGGCATCGACGCTGAAGCCGGCCGGGGCAGTCTTGTCCAGCGTGTAGGTGAGCTTGGCGCCATCGTCGGCGTCGGTGGCGGCGAGCTGGCCGCTGATCTGCGCGTCTTCCTTCACGGCGCCGCTGGTGGCGCTGGCCACCGGTGCATCGTTGGTGCCGTTGATGGTGACGGTCACGGTGCTGCTGGTGCCGTCGGCGGCCTTCACGGTGAAGGTGTCGGTGAGCTTGTCGCCGACATTCAGCTCGTTGTAGGCGCTGTTGGCGGTGTAGGTCCAGGTGCCGTCGGTGCCGAGATTGAAGGTGCCGTGCAGGCCGGCGACGTTGTTCTGGGCCTGGAATGTGGCCGGGCTGTCGACGTCGGTGACATCGAGCTTGCCGCCGAGGGTCAGCGGGGCGTCGGTTTCATCGGCGCTGCCGCTGGTCTGGCCGGTGATCACCGCCGCGTCGTTGGTGCCGGTGACGGTGATGGTGATGGTCTGCGGGTCGCTCAGCGCGCCGTTGTTGTCCTTCGCCTGGTAGGTGAAGGTCACGTCGCGGGTCTCGCCCTCGGCGAGGCTGTCGAAGTCCTTGCCGGGGTTGAAGCTGTAGCTGCCGTCCGGATTGAAGCTCAGGCTGCCGTTGCCCTGGCCGACGCCAGTGGTCAGTTGGTAGCCGGTGACGCTGCCGTCCACGTCGCTGGCGGTCGGAACCTGGCCATTGAGAACGGTGTTCTCCTCGGTGGTGGCGGTGCCCGGCTGGGCAACCGGCGCGTCGTTGGTGCCGGTGACGGTAATGGTGATGGTCTGCGGGTCACTCAGCGCACCGTTGTTGTCCTTCGCCTGGTAGGTGAAGGTCACGTCGCGGGTCTCGCCCTGGGCGAGGCTGTCGAAGTCCTTGCCGGGGTTGAAGCTGTAGCTGCCGTCCGGATTGAAGCTCAGGCTGCCGTTGCCCTGGCCGACGCCAGTGGTCAGCTGGTAGCCGGTGACGCTGCCGTCCACGTCGCTGGCGGCCGGAACCTGGCCGTTGAGCACGGTGTTCTCTTCGGTGGTGGCAGCGCCCGGCAGGGCGACCGGCGCGTCGTTGGTGCCGGTCAGGGTCACGGTAAGCGTGGCGGTGCTGGTGGCGCCGTGCTCGTCGGTGACGGTGTAGGGCACCTGCACCACCTGGGTCTCGCCCTCGGCCAGGTGCTGGTAGGCCGGGTCCTTGCCATCGAAGGTCCAGCTGCCGTCCGGCTTCAGGGTGAAGCCCGCCGGCGGGTTGCCGTTGGTGGTGAAGGTGAGGGTGCTGCCGGTGTCGCGGTCGGTGGCCACCAGTTGGCCGCCGATCACGCTGTCCTCGGTGACGCTGGCCTGGCCATCCTGGCCATCCTGGGCGACCGGCGTGTCGTTGGCGCCCTGCACGTTGATGGTGATGACGCGGGTGTCGGTAGCGCCGGACGGGTCGGTCACGGTGACGGTGAAGCTTTCGCTCGGGTTCTGCCCCAGGGGCAGGGCATTCACCGCATTGGCGTCGACCACATAGGTGTAGCTGCCGTCGGCGTTGACGGTCAGTTCACCGTAGGCGCCCTTGGCGCTGCCGCTCCAGGTCAGGTTGGTGTCGTCGACGTCGGTGGCGGTCAGTTGACCCTTGATGTCGGCGAAGCTGTCGTTGGCGGCGGTGTCGGTGACGGTGCTGGTATAGGTGCCAGTAGCCACCGGAGCGTCGTTCACCGGGGTGATGCCGACGTTCACCACCAGGGTGCTGGTGGCGCCACGGGCGTCGGTGACGATCACGGTGAAACTGTCTGCGCCGTTGTAGTCGCCGTTCGGGTTGTACTGCCAGGTGCCGTTGGGATTGAGCACCAGCAGGCCATTGGCCGGGGCCTGGCCGACGCTGTAGCTGATGGTGTCGCCATTCGGATCGCGGGCGGCGAAGGTGCCCGTGAGCAGGGTGTCCTCGGCGGTGGTGAGGTTCAGCACACCGTTGCTGCCTTCGCTGAATTCTGGCGCGAGGTTGGGCGGCAGGTCGCCCTGGTGCTCGTCGCCGGCGGAGCCGCCGTTGTCCAGGCCGGCGGTGGCGTAGCCGATGTTCGGGTCGACGTGCCCGGCAGTGGCATCGAGCATCACGAAGCTGTGACCGCCACCGACGCCGCCATTGCCACCTGCCGACGGAGCGGCACTGGGGCCCGCCGCGGTAGGGGCGAGGGCCTGGGTCGGGTCGAGGCCGGCGGCGATGGCCTTCTGCAGGTCCTCGGTGCTCGGAGCGTTGGCCGGCTGCGCGGCTGCGTGGTGCGTCTCGGCCTGCGGCAGGTCGGCGCTGCTCCACTGGCTGTCGCGGCCCAGGTCCACCAGCTTGCCCTTGCCGACGTCGAGCGTCACCGCTCCTGCGGCGCCGGTGAGCAGCTGTTCGCCCTGGTAGATGCGGTCACCTTCGACCAGGACGCGCTGGACGCCCTCGGGGGATACCGCAATCACTTGGCCGATGATGCTTTTCACGACGGCGACGACGCTGCTCATGCACTTCTCCTGGTGAGGCTTGCCTGGTTGCCGACCGGGCCGCATGGATGTCGGCGCCAGGGGCATTCCCTTGTCTGTAAGAGCAAAAAAGTTGGCGTCAAAAACATGGCTTATAGCGGATGGAAATTACGTATATGCCAATGTATTGACCATTCGATTGCCATCCTAAACAATTGGCAAATCGATGTCACTTTGATATCGGGTGCTCGCGTAAAAAAATTTAGCGTGAAATACATCACGCTTTTCGATGCTTCCTTGCAGCGCATTCGCCGGTCTTTTGACGCTATTTGCGGCAATCGAATCGCTGCGGCTATCCCATTGATAAGGATGTTTTCCTCATGCGTATGCGATTCGCTGCTGTAGTGCCCTTCGCCCTTTCATTCGTCCTGCCCGCCCACGCCGACTCGCTCAACCAGGCCATGCAGAAGGCCCTGGAGTACCACCCGGAAATCCAGGCCGGGGTGAACTCCCGACTCGCCGCGGACAAGCAGCTGCGTGCGGCGAAGGGTGGCTACCTGCCGTCCGTCGACCTGACCGCCGGTTATGGCCGTGAAGGCTCCGACAACACCACCACCCGTGGCCAAGGCGACCACTGGGAAACCCTGAACCGTGGCGAATCCAACCTTGCCCTGCGCCAGATGGTGTTCGACGGTTTCGCCACCTCCAGCGAAGTCGGCCGCCAGCAGGCCAACGTGAACTCCCGCGCCTACGCGTTGCTGGGAACCTCCGAGCGCACCGCGCTGGATGTCGCCCAGGTCTACACCGATGTGCTGCGTCGTCAGGAAATGGTTCGTCTGGCCGAGGAAAACCTGAAGAACCACCAGCGCGTCTACGACCAGATCAGCCTGCGCAGTGCCCGCGGCGTTGGTCGCCTCGCCGACCAGGACCAGGCCGAGGCCCGCCTGGCCCAGGCGCAGAACAACCTGATGACCGAGAAGACCAACCTGGCCGACGCCCGCACCAACTACTACAGCGTGGTGGGCAGCGACCCGGTGGACCTGAGCGACCCGACCGGTCTTGCCGGCCAGTTGCCGGAAGATCTGCAGGCCGCCCGTCGCCAGCTGGTGGAAAACAGCCCGATCCTGCGCTCCGCAGAATCCGACGTGGCCGCCGCCGAGAAGCAGTACGACGCGGCGAAATCGACCTTCTATCCGAGATTCGATGCAGAACTTTCCCGTGGTGCCGATAACAACCTCGACGGAGAAGAAGGCCACAACAACGAATGGCAGGCCATGCTGCGCATGCGCTACAACCTGTTCGCCGGTGGCAGCAACAAGGCCGAGCTGGAAGCCAAGTCCTACGAGGCGAACCAGGCCCTGGATATCCGCAACAACGCCCTGCGCCAGTTGAACGAGGAACTCGGATTGTCCTGGAACGCCCTGAACAACGCCCGCGACCAGCTGCCGATCGCCCGCCAGTATGTGGACTACAGCACCCGCGTGCGCGAGGCGTACCAGAAGCAGTTCACCATCGGCGAGCGCACCCTGCTCGATCTGCTGGACAGCGAGAACGAACTGTTCAACGCTTCGCGCCGTCTGGTCGACCTGAAGTACACCGAGCTGTTCACCCAGTACCGCATCAAGGCGACCCTGGGCGAGCTGCTCAAGAGCCAGGGCGTGGTAGCACCGATGGCTGCGGTGGCTTCCGAAGACATCAAGCCGCGAGTCCAGCTGCCCGGCCTTAACTAACCTGCCCGAGAGAGCATCCGCGTGGATCAAGAAGTCAGCGCAGTACCCCTAAGCCACGATCCGCGCGGTCTGCTCGACGACCCGCTGCTGGACAGCCTGCTGACGCTCTGTCAGCTGCACCAGAAGCCGGCCAGCCGCGCCATGCTCACCAGCGGCCTGCCGCTGCCCGGGCAGCGCCTCTCCGCCGAGCTGCTGCCCCGTGCGGCGGCTCGCGCCGGCCTGCAAGGGCGCCTGTTGCAGCGCAAGCTGGGGCAGATTCCGGCCCTCGCCATGCCGGCGATGCTGCTGCTGCGCGAAGGGCGCTGCGCAGTGCTGCTGGGCTGGGAAAGCAATGGCGATGCGCGCCTGCTGCTGTCGGAAAGCGATGGCGGTGAAGTGCGCGTTTCCCGCGAGCTGCTGAGCGAGGACTACGCCGGCCAGGCCTTCTTCGCCCAGCCGCAGCACAAGTTCGACCTGCAGCACGGCGAGCTGATCCCGCGCGCCAAGAGCTGGTTCCGCGACACCCTGAAGCGTTCCCGCTGGCTCTACGTCGACGCCGTCGCCGCGAGCCTGCTGATCAACCTGATCGCCCTGGCCGCTCCACTGTTCGTCATGAACGTGTACGACCGCGTGGTGCCCAACCAGGCCGCCGCCACCCTCTGGGTGCTGGCCATCGGCATCAGCGGCGCCTACCTGTTCGACCTGCTGCTCAAGACCATGCGCGGCCTGTGCCTGGACCTGGCCGGCAAGAAGACTGACCTGATCATCTCGGCGACGCTGTTCGAGCGCATCGTCGGCATGAGCATGAAGTACCGCCCGGCGCGGGTCGGCTCGTTCGCCCAGAACATCCACGAATTCCAGACGCTGCGCGACTTCCTCAACTCGCTCACGCTGACCACCCTGATCGACATGCCCTTCACCCTGCTGATCCTGCTGGTGATCGGCATCATCGGCGGGCCGCTGGTGTTCGTCCCGCTGGTTGCCTTCCCGCTGGCCGCGGGCCTGGGCTGGCTGCTGCAGAAGCCGCTGGTGGAGACCATGAACCGCACCATGGCGCTGGCCGCCGAACGCCAGTCGAGCCTGATCGAGACACTCGCCAGCCTCGACGCGGTGAAGGTCAACAACGCCGAGAGCGAGCGCCAGTACCTCTGGGAGCAGACCATCGGCACCCTCAGCCGCCTGGAGCTGCGGGTCAAGCTGCTGTCGACCCTGGCGATGAACATCACCGTGCTGATCCAGGCGCTGGCCGGGGTCGTCATGATCATCGGCGGCGTCTACCTGATCATCGCCGGCGACCTCTCCATGGGCGGCCTGATCGCCTGCTACATGCTCAATGGCCGCGCCCTCGGCCCGCTGACCCAGCTCTCCGGGCTGATCCAGCGCTACCAGCAGGCGCGCCTGTCCATGGCCACCACCAACCAGATGATGGAGCTGCCGCAGGAGCGCAACGCCGACGAACGTCCGCTGACCCGCTCGCAGCTGCGCGGCGGCATCGAGATGCGCGGCCTCGACTTCGCTTATCCGAACCAGCAGGTTGCGGCGCTGCACGGCATCAACCTGCAGATCCGCGCCGGCGAGAAGGTCGGCATCATCGGCCGCAGCGGCTCGGGCAAGAGCTCCCTGGCCAAGCTGATCGTCGGCCTGCACCAGCCCGAAAACGGCAACCTGCTGGTGGACGGCGCCGACGTGCGCCAACTGGACATCAGCGAGCTGCGCCACAACATCGGCTACGTGCCGCAGGACATCAGCCTGTTCAGCGGCACCCTGCGCGACAACCTGGTCAGCGGCGCGCGCTACATCGATGACGAACGCGTGCTGGAAGTGGCCGAGCTGACCGGCGTGAACGAGTTCGTCCGCCTGCACCCGCAGGGCTATGAACTGCAGGTCGGCGAGCGTGGCCACAACCTCTCCGGCGGCCAGCGGCAGAACGTCGCCCTGGCCCGCGCATTGCTGCTCGACCCGCCGATCCTGCTGCTGGACGAACCCACCAGCGCCATGGACAACGCCGGCGAGGAGCGCCTCAAACAGCGCCTGCAATCGATCATGGGCGAGAAGACACTGCTGCTGGTCACCCACCGCGCCTCCATGCTCAGCCTGGTGGACCGCCTGGTGATCATCGACAAGGGACGCATCATTGCCGACGGTCCGAAGGACGTGGTCATGGATGCACTGAAGAAGGGGCAGATCAGTGTCGCTTAATCCTCTGGGCAGTATCCGCCACTCTGTCCGTGGCTATTTCAAGGGCGGCGACAACCTCTCCGGCCAGCCGCTTCCGGAAGTCAGCAAGGCGCTGATCGAGGACGCGCCGCGCGTGGTGCGCCTGACCATCTGGATCCTGATCGGCTTCGTCGCCTTCCTGCTGCTCTGGGCACACTTCGCGCAGATCGACGAGGTCACCCGCGGCGAGGGCAAGGCGATTCCCTCGTCCAAGGTACAGAAGATCCAGAACCTGGAAGGCGGCATCGTCTCGCAGATATTCGTCCACGAAGGGCAGGTGGTGCAGGCCGGTGAGCAACTGATGCGCCTGGACCCGACGCGCTTCCAGTCCAACGTCGGCGAAACCGAGGCCGACCGCCTGGCGATGTTCCTGCGGGTGGAGCGGCTGTCTGCCGAGGTGGAAGAGCGCGCGCTGAACATCCCCGACGATGTGCGCGCCAAGGTGCCCGGCCAGGCCAGCAGTGAAGAGGCGCTGTTCCACAGCCGCCAGCAGCAGCTCAAGGACGAAACCGATGGCCTGCAGCAACAGCTGGTGCAGAAGCAGCAGGAACTGCGCGAGTTCGTCTCCAAGCAGGCGCAGTACCGCAACAGCCTGAACCTGCTGCGCCAGGAGATTTCCATGTCCGAGCCGCTGGTGGCGCAGGGCGCGATGTCCCAGGTGGAACTGCTGCGTCTCAAGCGCGGTGAAGTGGAAAACCGTGGCCAGCTCGATGCCACCACCCTGGCGATCCCTCGGGCCGAGGCAGCGGTGAAGGAAGTGGAGCGCAAGGTTGCCGAAACCCGGTCGCGCTTCCGCAGCGATGCACTGAAGGAACTCAACGAAGCCCGCACCGAGCTGAGCAAGGCCACCGCCACCGGCAAGGCGCTGGAGGATCGCGTCAGCCGCACCCTGGTCACCTCGCCAGTGCGCGGCATCGTCAAGCAACTGCTGGTGAACACCATCGGCGGTGTGATCCAGCCGGGCAGCGACCTGATCGAGATCGTCCCGCTGGACGACACCCTGCTGGTGGAAGCGCGCATCCGTCCGCAGGACATCGCCTTCCTGCGCCCCGGCCAGCACGCCATGGTCAAGTTCACCGCCTACGACTACACCATCTACGGTGGCCTGCAGGCGGACCTGGAGCAGATCGGCGCCGACACCGTCACCGACGAGGACGGCAACAGCTTCTACCTGATCAAGCTGCGCACCCGCAAAAGCCACCTGGGCAGCGACGACAAGCCGTTGCTGATCATCCCCGGCATGATCGCCACCGTGGACATCATGACCGGCAAGAAGAGCATCCTCAGCTACCTGCTCAAGCCCATCCTGCGGGCCAAGGCGGAAGCGCTGCGCGAGCGGTAAGCCGAGAGGGCCTGCGCAAAAGGGCCATCCCATGGGATGGCCCTTTTTTGTGGGTGCACGGGACTCCGTCCGCGATCAGCTCAACTCCTGCGCGTTGGCTGGAACACGGTTCACGAGCAAGCTCGCTCCTACAAGAGCGCCATGCGGCAATCCGTGTCTGTAGGAGCGAGCTTGCTCGCGAACCAGCCGCAGCGAATCAATACGCCACGGTAAACCGCTGCTGATGATGATTGGCCTGCTCGGCCTCATCGATCATCGCCACCGCCAGGTCCGGCAGGGAAATGCGGCTCTCGCCGTTGCCATCGAACAACACCTGGTCGCCGCCGATGCGGAAGCTGCCGGTGCGGGTTTCGCCGTCGAGCAGCATCGCCGGGCTGAGGAAAGCCCAGTCGAGTTCCTTCTCGGCGCCCAACTGGTCCAGCGCGTCGGCGGCGCCCAGTGCACCCTGTTTCCATTGCTCGGGGAATTCCGGGCTGTCCACCAGACGTTGGCCGGGGGCGATCTCCAGGCTGCCGGCGCCGCCCAGGACCAGCAGGCGCTTCACACCGGACGCCTTCACGCCGTCAAGAATGGCGCGGCTGCCCTTGGCGTGGGCGCCACGGATATCCGGGTTGCCCCAGCCAGCATTGAATGCGCTGACCACGACGTCCTGCCCGGCCACGGCGCGGGCGACCTGGGCCGGGTCGTAGACGTCGGCCTGGACCACCTTGAGGTTGTCGCGCGCCGGCAGCTTCGCCGGGTCGCGCACCAGCGCGGTCACACTATGGCCGCGGCGCAGGGCTTCTTCGAGGAAGTAGTGGCCAACGTGGCCGGTCGCGCCGATCAGGGCAATGTTCATGGAATCACCTTTGTGGGAGAAATCGCCGCGCGCTGGCGGCAGGTGATTCATCTTCGACCCGACGCGGTTGTGGATAAAGCCACCCTTACGCCATGCACTCGTAAGCGTGGCTTTACAATAAGGTCAGTTATCGAAGAGTTTCTGCACCACCGAGAAGTCCTGCTCGCCATGGCCCTGTTTCACCAGCAGGCGATACAGCGCCAGTGCCAGGCTGCCCATGGGCGTGCTGTTGCCGCTGACCTGCGCCGTTTCCAGCGCGAGGCCCAGGTCCTTGGTCATCAGCGACGTCATGAAGCCACCGCTGTAGCCGCGTGAGGCGGGGGCATTCTCCATCACGCCGGGCCAGGGGTTGTACACCTCCAATGCCCAGTTGCCGCCGGAGCTGCGGCGCATGATCTCCGACAGCACGGCAGGGTCCAGCCCGTTGGCGGCGCCGAGGGCGAGGGATTCGGCGGTGCCGATCATCAGCACGGCGAGCAGCTGGTTGTTGCACACCTTGGCGACCTGCCCGGCGCCGTCGCCGCCGGCGTGGAAGATGTTCCGGCCCATGGCGGAAAACACCGGGCGGGCGCGTTCGAGCACCTCGGCGTCGCCACCGACCATGAAGGTCAGGGTACCGGCGATGGCGCCGCCGGTGCCGCCGGAGACCGGTGCATCGAGCATGGGAATCCCGCGCTCGACGGCAGCCTGGTGGACCTTGCGCGCCGAGGCGGGGGCGATGGTAGAGCACTCCAGCACCAGGGTGCCGGGGGCAATGTGCGCCAGCAGGCCCTCGTTGCCGAGGTAGAGCCCCTCGACGTGCCCGCTGGCCGGCAGCATGGTGACCACCACGTCGGCGCCGTCCACCGCGTCATGGGCGCTGCGGGCGGCGCTGGCACCCTGGACGACCAGGCCGTCGATGGCGCTCTGCACCAGGTCGAACACGCGCAGCAGGTAGCCGGCCTTGATCAGGTTGGCGGCCATGGGGGCGCCCATGTGGCCGAGGCCGATGAAGGCGATGGTTTGCATGCTGGTTTCCTCCTGTTGGACCGCAGGGCACTCCAGCGCCAGGAGAAGTCATGCCAGCTCCGGGCGGCAGCTCTCGCAGGGCGCATAACGCGCAAGCGTTATCCGCCACTCAGGTGGGCGGCGGATAACCTGTTCCAGGTTATGCGCCCTACGCAGCTACAGAGGACGGCAGGGGCGGCTAAAGATCCGCCAGCGGATGCTCGCCCTCCCAGGTCGCGTCGAAGTGCGCATTCACCACAGCATCAGGTATGGCAGCGATATCCGGCCAGTGCCAGTGCGGGGTGTTGTCCTTGTCGATCAGCCGGGCCCGCACGCCTTCCGGGAACTCCGGGTGGCGGCAGCAGTTCAGGCTCATCGCGTACTCCATGCGGAACACCTCGGCAGTCGACAGATGGCGTGCGCGGCGGATCTGTTCCCAGACCAGATGAGCGGTCAGCGGGCAGCCCGAGGCGAGGGTCTTCGCTCCCCGCGCGATCAGCGTGTCCTCGTCATCGGCCAGTGCGGTGAGGGCGTGCCAGGCCTCGGCGATGTTGGCGCTGTCGAGCACCGCATCCAGGCGTTCGCGGCGCGGCAGCAACTGGGCATCCGGCAATTCACCGCGGGCTTCGTTTTCCAGTGCCTGCAGCAGGCTGTGCAGTTGCACGTCGGCCTGTTCGCGCCAGTTCAGTTGCACCAGGCCTTCGATCAGGTCTTCCTGCTGGGTATCGAGCAGGAAGCGGTCGGCGAGGTCCAGGTCCAGTGCGTCGCGGGCGTTCATCTGCGTGGCGGTCAGGCCGAGGAACAGGCCGAGGCGGCCGGGCAGGCGGGCGAGGAACCAGCTCGCGCCGACGTCCGGGTACAGGCCGATGTTCACTTCCGGCATGGCCAGGCGGCTGCTGGGCGTGACGATGCGGACGCCGGCACCCTGCATCAGGCCCATGCCGCCGCCCATCACGTAGCCGTGGGCCCAGCAGATCAGCGGTTTGCCGTAGGTATGGATGAGGTAGTCCAGGCGGTATTCGTCGGCGAAGAAGCGGCGGGCGAGGGCGGGAACTTCGCCGGGCTGCTCGCGGCAGGCGTCCACCAGCTTGCGCACGTCGCCGCCGGCGCAGAAGGCCTTGCCGCCGTTGCCGCGCAACACCACGCAGGCGATCTGCGGGTCGTCCTTCCACACGCGCAGTTGATGGTTCATCGCCTCGATCATCGGCAGGCTCAGGGCGTTCAGGCTCTTCTCCGCGTCCAGCGTCACCACGCCGATGCGGAAGCCGTGCAGGCCGGGGCGTTCTTCGAACATCACATTCATGGTCGGGGCCTTATTGGTTGCGCCAGTGCGGATCGCGTTTCTCCAGGAAGGCGTTCACGCCTTCGCGGGTGTCATCGGCGTCGAACAGGTCGACGAAGCGCTCGCGCTCCTCCGGCAGCCAGGTGGTCGGGCCGCGCTCGCGGGCGCCCTGGATCAGCGGCTTGATGGTGCGCACCGCCACCGGGCTCTGGCGCGCGACCTTGGCTGCCAGCAGCAGGGCCGTGCCGCGTGCCTCGCCGGCGTCGACGACCTGCTCGACCAGGCCTATACGCAGCGCCGTCTCGGCATCCACGCGCTCGCCGCAGAGGATCATGCGCTTGGCCCAGCCTTCGCCCACCAGCCACGGCAGCGCCTGGGTACCGCCGGCGCAGGGCAGCAGGCCCACGGCAGCTTCGGGCAGGGCCATCTGTGCCTGGCGCTCGGCGATGCGGATGTCGCAGGCCAGCGCGCACTCCAGGCCGCCGCCCATGGCGTAGCCGTTGATCGCCGCAATGGAGACGCCACGGAAGTCGCGCAGCGCTTCGAAGGCTTCGCCGAAGCGGCGGGCCATCTCGCGGGCGCGCGCCTTGTCACCGTCGGCGAACATGTTCAGGTCGGCGCCGGCGGAGAAGAATTTCGGCCCCTGCCCAGTCACCACCAGGGCGTAGATGTCGTCGTCGCGGTTCAGGTGTTCGATCACCTGGCGCAGGCCGATCAGCGAGTCGCGGTCCCAGGTGTTGGCCGGCGGGTGGTTGATGGTGATCAGCGCGGTGTGGCCGTGCTTTTCCACCGTCAGCTTGTGGGTCAGGTCGAAGACTCCGGGCTTGTAGGGCTCGAGGGCGTTGCTCATGGGCATCTCCTTGGCGGTCATGGGCATGGACTCTAGGCAGGTCGGCCGTGATGAGTCCATGTCCGTTCTGTTCGATTGCACCCGCATCGGCGGGCGGTTTTTCCATTTCTTGCCGGGCTTCCCTCTCCCTGACCCTGGCTGCGCGCCCCGCTCCGAAGGGAGAGGAGACTGTCCTGAGCGCTTGGAAAACCCGGTACTCACCGGCTGAGTCGGAAACAACCTCGAAACGCCGGACGGCGCCCTCTCCCTTCAGGGAGAGGGCGGGGGAGAGGGGGCTGTCCGCCTGCTCCCAAATTGCTTGGTGGTCACAGCAACCGATCCAGCATCCCACCCTGTTCCAACAGACGGCGGGCAACGATTACCCGCATGATCTCGTTGGTGCCTTCGAGAATCTGGTGCACGCGGCTGTCGCGCACCCAGCGCTCCAGCGGGTAGTCGTTGAGGTAGCCGTAGCCGCCGTGCAGTTGCAGCGCCTCGTTGCACAACACAAAGCAGCGGTCGGTGGCGAAGCGCTTGGCCATGGCGCAATACAGCGTCGCCTCGCCGTCCTTGTGGTCCAGCTTGTGCGCGGCCAGGCGCACCATCTGCCGGCTGGCGGTGAGGTCGGTGAGCATGTCGGCGAGCTTGAACTGCAACGCCTGGAATTCGGCCAGCGCCTTGCCGAACTGCTTGCGTTCCTCGACGTAGCGCAGCGATTGCTCCAGCGCCGCCTGGGCCGCGCCGAGGGAACAGCTGGCGATGTTCAGGCGGCCGCCGTCCAGGCCCTTCATGGCATAGACGAAGCCCTGGCCTTCCGGCCCGATGCGGTTGCCGGCGGGAATGCGCACGCCTTCAAAGGTGATGGTGCGGGTCGGCTGGGCCTTCCAGCCCATCTTGTCCTCGTTGCGGCCGTAGCGGATGCCCTCGGCGTTGGCCGGCACCAGGAAGCAGGAAATGCCCTTGGCGCCTTCCTCGCCGGTGCGCGCCATGACGATCAGCACGTCGGTGCTGCCGGCGCCGGAGATGAAGGTCTTGGCGCCGTCGAGCACGTAGTCGTCGCCATCCCGCCTTGCGCGGGTGCGCAGGCGCGCGGCGTCGGAGCCGGCATCCGGCTCGGTGAGGCAATAGGAGGCCAGCAACTCGCCGCTGATCAGCCCCGGCAGCCACTGCTCCTTGAGCGCGGCGTCGGCGAAGCTGGCGAGCATCCAGCTGGCCATGTTGTGGATGGTCATGTAGGCGGTGGTGGCGACGCAGCCGGCGGCCAGTTGCTCGAAGATCAGCGAGGCGGACAGCCGCGACAGGCCCAGGCCGCCGTCCTCTTCGGCGATGTACAGGCCCAGGTAGCCCTGTTCGGCGGCGCGACGGATGACCTCCACCGGGAAGTGGTGCTGGCGGTCCCAGTCGGCGGCGTGGGGCGCCAGTTCGCGGCTGGCGAAGGCGCGGGCGCTGCCCACCAGCAGGCGTTGTTCTTCGGACAGATCGAAATGCATGCAGCTACCTCTGTTTATTCTTGTCGGCTACAGCGGCGTGCGTGGCGGCACGCGTTCTTTTCGCTTGGAGAGTTCCGGTTATAGCGGTTGCGCCCGCAGCTGTGGATTGACGATCTTGGGCAATGGATGGACGATCTTGGCATTGCCGATTCCGGAGGCCAGCCGTGTCCCGCCCGCTCATTTCCACCTGGCCGCTGCCGCAGCAGGGCGTGCGCTTCATCACTCCGCCACGCCTGCGCCGCGCGCTGGACCGCCATCCGCTGGGTCAGGCCTGCTATCCACTGGCCCTGGGCTACTACCCGGCAGCCGTGGGGCACCGCATGGAGCGGGAAATCCCTGATGATCACCTGCTGATCTACTGCAGCGCCGGGCAAGGCTGGCTGGAAACAGCGGATGGACGATTCGAGGTCACCGGCGGTGACCTGCTGGTGCTGCCCAAAGGCCGTGCCCATGCCTATGGGGCCGATCCGCAGCGGCCCTGGTCGATCTTCTGGGTGCACCTGGACGGCCGGTTGGCGGAGGATTTCCTGCGTCCGCTGGGCAAATCGCCGCGCCTGCGGGTGGGCGTGCAGCCGCGCATCCTCGGGGAATTCGATGCGCTGTTGGCGCTGCGCCGCCAGGGCCTGAGCCTGCCGCACTTCATCCATGCCGCCCACCTGCTGCAGAGCCTGCTGACTTCCCTGGCCCTGCGCCCGGCGCGCGCGCGGCTGAAGTCCGGCCGGGTGCTGGACGTGGAGGCGGTGCAGGCGATGATGCGCGAGCATTTGCACGACGCGCTGAACCTCGACGAACTGGCCGCGCAGTTCCGCCTGTCGCGCTTTCACTTCGCCAAGACCTACCGCGCGCTGACCGGCCAGGCGCCGATCCAGGATTTCATCCGGCTGAAGATGACCCACGCCTGTCGCCTGCTCGATCAGGGCAATCTCGAAGTGCGCCAGGTCGCCGAGCAACTGGGCTACGCCGATCCGTACTACTTCTCGCGGCTGTTCAAGAGCGTGGTAGGCATGGCGCCCAGTCACTACCGGGCGCTGCATACCGGTTGAGCCTGACGCGCGGCGTCTACCGGGATGGCGTGTGACACCGTGCAGATCGAGTCGAGGCTCGCTAGTCTGCGGCGACGACAATAAAGGAATGACCCATGCTGCCCGTGATCGCCGAACTGCTGCTGACCCTGGCCTGCTGCATCGCCGCTTGGCTTGCCCTGCGCGAGCAACAGGGTTGGCGGGCGTTGGGCTTCGTGTCGATGGGCGTTGCGGCGTTTCTCGGAGCACTGGAGTACGGTGGCGCCACGGTGCTGGTCGAACCGCATCATCTGGCGAGCGTGCTCTCCGGTGCGGTCGGCTTGCCGCTGATCGCGCTGGGGCGGCTCTCCGGTTCGCCCTTGCAGCGCGCGCTGGTGTTGCTGGCGTGCATGGCGCTGGTGATGCTGCCGTCCCAGGTCACGCTGCTGACCAACCTCGTTGCACTTCTAGTCATCGCCTGGCCGGGGCGCTCGCGGCGCCATCTTCTGGCCCTGCTCGGCGCACTACTGTTCATCGGCAGCGGCCTGCTGATCGGTACCCGCGGTGAACTGGCCGGTGTGCCACGCCGCGAGCTGTTTCACCTGGGGCTGACGCTTGCCGTGGTGGTGTGGATGCTTGCCGGCCTGGGCAGCGGTGTGCCGCGTTTGCCTGGCGGGTGGGCGGTGCGGCGCAAGGCGCCTTGACTTGACCGGGGCGCTTGCTTAGCGTGCCGGTTCGTTTCACCAGGCAGACGCACCATGACCAACGAAGATCGGATCAAGCTGGAACCCAGCTGGAAAGAAGCCCTCCACGAGGAGTTCGAGAAGCCCTACATGAAGCAGTTGGGTGAATTCCTCCGCGCGGAGAAGGCCGCCGGCAAGGTGATCTTCCCGCCCGGCCCGCTGATCTTCAACGCGCTGAACACCACGCCGCTTGCGCGCATCAAGGTGGTGATCATCGGCCAGGACCCGTACCACGGCCCCGGCCAGGCCCATGGCCTGTGCTTCTCGGTACAGCCAGGCGTGCCGACGCCGCCATCGCTGCAGAACATCTATAAAGAGCTGCAACGCGACCTCAACCTGCCGATCCCCAATCACGGTTATCTGCAGCACTGGGCCGAGCAGGGCGTCTTGCTGCTCAACACCTCGCTGACCGTCGAGCAGGCCAACGCCGGCTCCCATGCGAAAGCCGGCTGGCAGCCCTTCACCGACCGGATTATCGAAGTGGTCAGCGAGCGCTGCGAGAACCTGGTATTCCTGCTCTGGGGCTCCCATGCGCATAGCAAGCAGAAGCTGATCGATCCGCAGAAGCACCTGGTGCTCAAGTCCGCGCACCCGTCGCCGCTGTCGGCCTACCGTGGCTTTCTCGGCAACGGCCATTTCAGCCGCACCAACAAATTCCTCGAGCAGCACGGCCTTACGCCCATCGACTGGTCGCTGCCGCCGGCGTGATACCGCTGCTCCGGCGTGGGTGGCTGTTGATCCTGCCGGGCCTGCTGCTCGGCGGGGCCTGCCTTGCTGGCGACCCGCCCATCGAGTCCCAGCGTTCCACCGCTACCATCCACGGGCTTTACGAAATCGATCAGACGGCCCGCGCCTTCATCGCCTCCGAGAATGCTCGCCTGCGGGCGAACTGGACGGTTGCCGCTGCCAATCCGAAGGTTCTTGTCGCGCGCTGCACGGTGCCGCTGGACACCCGCTGGGGCGAGATTCGCCTGTTCGCGCCGGATGGGCGCGAGCTCGTGCGCAAGGTTATGGAAGTCGTTTGCGCCAAGCCGGTCAGCGGCGAGACCTGGACTATCTCGCTGCGCGTTTCCCACGCCACCTGACCCAGCCAAAAAAGAGGCCCGCACAAAGGCGGGCCTTGAAAGTCGCCGCGCGTCTCGACGCGGCGAGCGTGGTTGCTTTTACGCGGCGTCAGCCAGCGCCTCGCGGGAGCGGCGGGCTCGTTTGCGCCAGGCGCGGTAGAGCGGCAAACCGAGCATCAGCGCGACCAGCGCCCAGGTGCCGATGGCGATGGGGCTGGACCAGAGGATGCCCAGTTCGCCGTTGGAGATGGACAGCGCGCGACGCAGGTTCTGCTCCATCAGCCCGCCGAGGATGAAGCCCAGCAGCAGCGGCGAGAGCGGGAAGTCCAGCTTGCGCAGGATGTAGCCGAGGATGCCGATGGCGACCATCAGGAACAGGTCGAAGGTGGTGGCGTGCACGGCGTACACGCCGATCGCGGTGATGATCGCGATGCCCGGCACCAGCGCCCAGTTCGGCACCGAGAGGATGCGGGTGAACACCCGGACCATCGGCACGTTGAGGATGATCAGCATGACGTTGGCGATGAACAGCGAGGCGATCAGGCCCCAGACGATGTTTGGCTGTTCCTGGAACAGCAGCGGGCCGGGGGTGATGTTGTACAGGCTGAGCGCGCCGATCATAACCGCGGTGGTGCCCGAGCCGGGTACGCCGAGGGTCAGCATCGGCACCAGGGCGCCGCAGGCGGAGGCGCCGATGGCGGTTTCCGGGGCGGCCAGGCCGCGCAGGTCGCCCTTGCCGAACTTGCCCGACTCGCCGGCCATCTTCTTCTCGGTCATGTAGGCCACGGCGCTGGCCAGGGTCGCGCCGGCGCCGGGCAGTACGCCCATGATGAAGCCGAGCAGGCCGCAGCGCAGGTTGACCACCGCCACCGAGGCCGCTTCCTTCGCGTTGAACAGCATGCGTCCGCTGGCTTCGACCATCTTGTGGCCGTGGTGGGTCTTCTCCAGCAGCAGGAGGATTTCGCTGACCGAGAACAGGCCCAGTACCAGCACGACGAACTGGATGCCGTCGGAGACGTGGATGTTGTCGAAGGTGAAGCGGTACACGCCGCTATTGGCGTCGATGCCGACGCTGGAGAGGAACAGCCCGAGCAGCGCTGCCAGCAGCGTCTTCAGCGGCCGGTCGCCGGCCAGCCCGCCCAAGGCGACGATGGCGAAGACCATCAGCACGAAGTATTCCGCCGGGCCGAAGGCGATCGCCCATTTCGCCAGCAGCGGGGCGAACAGCACCATGCCGCAGGTGGCGATAAAGGCGCCAATGAACGAGCTCCAGGCCGACAGCGACAGGGCCACGCCGGCCAGGCCGTTGCGTGCCATGGGGTAGCCGTCGAGGGTGGTCATCACGGTGGAGGCTTCGCCGGGGATGTTCAGCAGGATCGAGGAAATCCGTCCGCCGTATTCGCAGCCCAGGTACACGGCGGCCAGCAGGATCAGCGCCGACTCCGGCGGTAGGCCGAGGGCGAAGGCCACCGGGATCAGCAGGGCCACGCCGTTGATCGGGCCCAGGCCCGGCAGCAGGCCGACGACGGTGCCGATCAGGGTGCCGATCAGCGCGGTGATCAGGTTGTAGGGGGTCAGGGCAACACCGAAGCCCTGACCGAGGTAGCTCAACGTATCCATGATGCAGTCCTCAGAGCAGGGGATCGAGGATGCCCAGCGGCAGCGGGACGTCCAGGGTGCGGTCGAACAGCACATAGAGGCCGATGGCGAGCAGCGTGGCAGTGACCACGCTGGCCACCGGGCGGCCGCCGTAGATCAGCGCGATGAAGGTGCCGACCAGGGCACTGGCGGGGATGAAGCCCAGCGGCTCGAACAGCCCGGCGTAGACCGCCAGCAGCGCGACGCAGAGCACCACCTTGGCCAGCAGCGCGCCTTCCAGCGCGGGCTCGTCGTCCTCGCGCTTGATCGGCGTGGGCCGCACGATCAGCCAGGCGAGGCCGGCGGCCATCAAGCCCAGGCAGAGCAGCGGATAGGCGCGCGGGCCGACCGGTTCGTAGGAAAAGGGCGCCTGCAATTGCCAGGCGATCAAGGCGAAGGCGACGCAGGCGAACAGCCAGGCGCCGGCGAACAGCCGCTGGAAGAGGCTGGTACGGGACATGAGGAGTCTCCTTGCGCCGCCTTCGCTGAAGGCGGCGCCGCACGGGGCGTTACTGGATGAGGCCGAACTCGCGGGCGAGCTGCTTGTACTGGGCGACCTGCTGCTTCACGTAGGCGTCCAGCTCCGGGCCGGTCATGGCGAAGGGGAACAGCTCGCGCTGATCGCGCAGCTTGGCGAAGTCTTCCGAGGCCAGCAGCTTGTCGAAGGAGGCCTTCCAGAACTGGTAGTCCTCGTCGCTCACCTTCGGCCCGACGTAGAAGCCGCGCACCACCGGCCAGACGATGTCGAAGCCCTGCTCCTTGGCGGTGGGGATGTCGGCCATGCCTTCATCCTTCAGGCGCTCCTCGGAGAACACTGCGAGGATGCGCATCTTGCCGGCGCGGATGTGCGGCATGGAGTCGGAGATGTCCGTGCTGCCGACCTGGATGTGCCCGCCCAGCAGCGCCGTGGCGATCTCGCCGCCACCTTCCAGAGCGACGTAACGCAGCTGCTTCGGATCGATGCCGGCAGCCTTGGCGATCAGCGCGGTCTGCATCCAGTCCTGGCTGCCGACGGTGCCGCCGGAGCCGATCACTACCTTGCCCGGGTCGGCCTTGAGCGCAGCGACCAGGTCGCCGAGGTTCTTGTACGGCGAGTCGCTGGGCACCGCGATGGCGCCGTAGCTGGTGCCCACGGCGGCCAGCCATTTCACGGCGTTCTCGTCGAAACGGCCGAACTTGCCCTGGGCCAGGTTCAGCAACGAGCCGCTGGAGAAGGCGGTGATGGTGTTGCCGTCGGCCGGACGCTGGGCGACCACCGCGTTGTAGGCCACGGCGCCGACACCGCCGGGCATGTAGGTGACGCGCATCGGCTTGGTCAGCAGCTTCTCGTCCACCAGGGCGCTCTGCGCCAGCTTGCAGGTGAGGTCGAAGCCGCCGCCGGGAGAGGCCGGGGCGATGCATTCCGGGCGCTTGGGCTCGGCCATCAGTTGGCTGGCGGCGAGCAGGGTGGCGCCGGCCAGAGTCAGGTTGCGCAGGACGGTGGACATGGTGCGATTCCTCTCTTGTTGTTGTCGGTTTACCAGATCGCCAGGGAGTAGCTGAGGTAGATACGCGTCTCGTCGGCGTCCCGCGCGAAGCTCGAACGGTAGGTGGCGTTGCGCACGCGCACTGCCACGTCCTTGAGCGGGCCGCTCTGGATTACGTACTTGATGTCGGTGTTGCGCTCCCATTCCTTGCCGTGACCGTCCATGCCGTTGATTTTGGCATTGTCACCGCTGATGTAGCGATTCATCAGGGTCAGGCCGGGGATGCCGAGGCCGGCGAAGTCGTAGTCGTGGCGCACTTGCCAGGAGCGCTCGTCGGTCTCTGCGAAGTCTCCGACCTGGACGAAGTTGACGAGATAGGGGTTGCTGCCATCGATGTAGGGGAAGGCGCTGTCGCCGCTCATCTGCTGCCAGCCGAGGCTGAATTTGTTGGCGCCCAGGGCGTAGCCGAGCATGCCGTTGAAGGCGCGGTTGTCGATTTCGCCGCCGCGCGCCTCGCCCTGGTCATCGCTGATGGCCAGGCGCACATCCGCGCTGAACTTGCCTGGGCCCAGCGGATAGGCTGCGAGCAGGCCGACGAAGTGCTGGCGGTAGACCTCGTCCAGCTGCGCGTAGTGGTAGCGGCCGGTGAGGTGGTCGGTGAACTTGTAGTCGCCGCCGGCCAGGTCGTAGTGCTTGCCTTCGGCGCTGCCGCCGGAGAAGCGGCGGTTCTTGTTGTTCAGCGCCAGGTCGGTGTAGTCGGTGGAGTCGCGGTCCTTCACTTTCTCCAGGCGCCCGCCGGTGAAGTTCAGGCCCGGCAGGTCGGTGGAGTTGAGCAGGCCGCCCTCGAAGGTCTGCGGGAACAGGCGGCTGTCGTTGGGCTGCAGGGTGGGCAGGTCGGGAATCAGGCTGCCGATCTTCAGCTCGGTCTCGGAGGCCTTGAACTTGGCCGTCAGGCCCAGCTTGCTGTACTCGTCGGCGGCGCGGCCGTCGTCATGGGTGGGCAGCAGGCCGGTGCCGGTGCGGTCCGGCGAGGAGTCGAGCTTCAGGCCGAGCATGCCCATGGCGTCGAGGCCGACGCCGATGGTGCCGGGGGTGTAGCCGGACTGGAAGTCGAGGATGAAACCCTGCGCCCACTCTTCGCGCTTGGACTGGCCAGCGCCGTCGCGGAAATCACGGTTGAAGTAGATGTTCTGGGTGCTGAGCGTGGCGCTGCTGTCTTCGACAAAACCGGCGGCATCGCACAGCGGGGCGACCCCGGCGAAAGCCAGCAGGGCGGGTGTCAGACAGCGGGAATTGGGCTTGGCAAAAGCCGGTGCAGCCAAAGGCTGGGCGGTGGGCATCTGTGGTCTCCGTTCTTGTTGTTGTCGCGAAAGGGCACCACGCCGCCTTCCGCTCTGTTGACGGTCTTTGCCGTCGTCGAGTCCGCTGCTCCCACCGTTGCGCCTGGGCAGTCGGCGCTGAAAAAGACGGGGTTGGGAAGCGGCTCGTTGGCGATGCTAACGGGCTAAGCTTTCGCCAGGCTTTCAGTCTCCTTTCGCAGTGATTTCAGCGAATTTCCCCCATTCACAGCGGCTCGCGGATGGGTAAACTGCCGGCCCGAACCTGTAGTCCGAAGGGGTAGTCCCACGTGCGAATCCTCCTGGTTGAAGACCATCCGCAGCTTGGCGAGAGCGTCGCCCAGGCGCTCAAGGGCGCGGGTTGGACGGTGGACCTGCTGCAGGACGGCGTGGCCGCCGACCTGGCCCTGGCCAGCGAGGACTACGCCCTGGCCATCCTCGATGTCGGCCTGCCGCGGCTGGACGGATTCCAGGTGCTGGCGCGCCTGCGCGAGCGCGGCAAGACCCTGCCCGTGCTGATGCTCACCGCCCGCGGCGAAGTGCGCGATCGCGTGCATGGCCTGAACCTGGGCGCCGACGATTACCTGGCCAAGCCCTTCGAACTCACCGAGCTGGAGGCGCGGGTGAAGGCCCTGCTGCGCCGCAGTGTGCTCGGCGGCGAACAGCAGCAGCGCTGCGGCGAACTGGTCTACGATCTTGGAGCGCGGCGCTTCACTCTCGCCGAGCAGGCGATGAACCTCACTTCCCGCGAGCAGGCCGTGCTGGAGGCGCTGATCGCGCGGCCGGGGCGGGTGATGAGCAAGGAACAACTGGCGGCGCAGGTGTTTGGCCTGGACCAGGATGCCAGTGCCGATGCCATCGAGATCTACGTGCATCGCCTGCGCAAGAAGCTCGAGGGCAGCTCGGTGCGTATCGTCACCTTCCGTGGCCTGGGTTACCTGCTGGAAGCCCAGGATGGCTGAACGGCGCTGGCGCTTTCCCGGCACGGGAAGCCTGCGTGGGCGGCTGCTCTGGCGCCTTGGCGGCCTGCTGCTGGTGCTGCTGCTGATCGGCAGCGCGGCCACATACTGGCGTGCCCGCCACGCCGCCGACATTGCCTATGACCGAACGCTGCTGGCCTCCGCGCGGGACATCGCCGACGGGTTGTACGCCAGCGACGGCACCCTGCGCGCCAACGTGCCCTACGTGGCGCTGGACAGCTTCGAGTACGACAGCGCCGGGCGGATCTTCTACCAGGTGATCGACCCCCAGGGGAAAATGATCTCCGGCTACGAGAACCTGCCCGCGCCGCTGCCGACCACCCCGCGCACCGACGATTACCCGGCGCTGGCCAAGTTCTATGACGCCACCTACGAAGGTCAGGGCGTGCGGGTGGTCAGCCTGTTGCAGCCGGTGAGCCAGCCGACGGTCAACGGCATGGCGGAAATCCGCGTCGCCGAAACCATGGGCGCGCGGGAGCGGCTGGCGCGCAACCTGCTCGCCGACACCTTGCTCAACCTGGCGCTGTCGGCCATCGCCGCGCTGATGATGGTCTGGTACGCGGTCAGCGCCGGCCTTCGCCCCTTGGATCGCCTGCGCGAAGCGGTGGAGGAGCGCCAACCGGACGACCTGCGCCCGCTGCCGGAAGTCCGTGTGCAGAAGGAACTGCGTCCGCTGGTGGCGGCGCTCAACCACTTCACCGTGCGTCTGCGCGGGCTGTTCGACCGGCAGTCGCAGTTCATCGCCGAGGCGTCCCACGAACTGCGCACGCCGCTGGCGGCGCTAAAGGCACGGTTGGAGCTGGGCCTGCGCGAGGACGACCCGCAGCAATGGCGCACGACGCTGGTCGAGGCTGTGCAGAACACCGACCGGGTGACCGGGCTGGCTAATCAGCTGCTGTCGCTGGCTCGCGTCGAAAGCGGTGCCCGCGCCATTGCCGAAGGAGCAGGGGAGCGCATCGAGCTGGGCCAGCTGGCCCGCGAACTGGGCATGGCGCTGGCGCCCCTGGCCTATTCGCGCGGCGTGGCGCTGGCGCTGGAAGCGGATGAGCCTGCCTGGGTGAAGGGCGACCCGACACTGCTCAACGAACTGCTCAGCAACCTGGTGGATAACGCCATCGCCCACGCGGCAGATGGCAACGTGATCATCCGCGTGCGTTCGCCGGCGGAATTGGAGGTCGAGGACGATGGCCCCGGCATCCCGCCGGAAGAGCACGACAAGGTCTTCCGCCGCTTCTACCGCCGCCGCCAGCAGGGCACCGGCCTGGGCTTGGCCATCGTCGGCGAGATCTGCAGCGCCCACCGCGCCCGCATCGAGCTCGGCCAGGGCGAGCTCGGCGGCCTGCTGGTGCGCGTGACCTTCCCGGCGGAAAACGCCTGAGCCAGAAGCGCGAAACCCGCCGGTGAGGGCGGGTTTCGGGAGCAGCACGACGGCAAGGCGGTCTTTTGTAGGAGCGAGCTTGCTCGCGAACGGGCTTGCCGGCAGCACGGGCGCTTGGCCTTTCGCGAGCAAGCTCGCTCCTACGAAGAGCCCTGCGCCTGAACCCCAGGTTGGGGTGGCCCAGGGGTTCTATGGCCGGCGTTACTGCAACATGCTCATGGCCGCTTCCATGGCCGCGGAGAGGTCTTCGTCTTCCTTGACGTCCGCCTTCGGGTCCAGGCCCAGCTTGGCGAAGGCCGGGATGGTCGCCCAGTCCAGTTCGGTGTAGGGGTGCTGGCTGCCCAGGTAGCTCTGCAGGGTGGCGACCTGGACGATGTCGACGTAGTCGACCTTGGCCGAATCGCGGCTGAAATCCAGGTGCTGGCCCGGCACGGCGGCGATCGGCGCGGGGAAGTCCCAGGCCTTGAGGATGCGGTCGCCGATGATCGGGTGGATGCGCTCGATCACGTGGTTGAGGCTGATGGAGTCGGCCAGCAGCTCGCTGTGCTCCTCGGCGTAGGTGAGGATCGGCAGCACGCCGATCTGGTGTACCAGGCCGGCGAGGGTCGCCTGGTCCGGCGCCAGGCGGGTGTAGTGGCGGCACAGGGCGTGGCAGATGCCGGCGATCTCGGTGCTCTTGTTCCACACCTCGCGCATCTTGCGGTCGACGACGTCGGACGTGGCCTGGAACATCTGCTCCATGGCCAGGCCGGTCGCCAGGTTGCACGTGTAGTTGATCCCCAGGCGGCTGATCGCCATCTGCAGGTCGGTGATTTCCTTGTTGGTGCGCAGCAGCGGGCTGTTTACCACCTTGATGATGCGCGCGGTCAGGGCAGCGTCGTTGCCGATCACCTTGCTGAGGTCCTGGATGCTGATGTCCGGGTCTTCCGCCGCCTCGCGGACGCGCAGGGCGACTTCGGGCAGCGTCGGCAGCACCAGCTCATCGTTGTCGATGGCTCGCAGCAGTTCCTGTTGTACTTTTTCGGCAAGCTTGCTCATGAAGTGTCCTTCAGGGAAAACCGGGCTCCCCGCCCGGCACGGAATTCAGCGCTGGATCTCGCGATCGCTGTCCAGAACGTAAGGCAGATCCAGCAGGCGCAGGGGCTGATCCTCGCCCAGGCGCACATTGCCGTCGGCAGCGGCGTCGTCCTGCAGCACGGCGAGCAGCTCTACGCCATCGGCCGCGCGGGCGGCCAGTACCACCTCGCCGACGCTGGTGGAGTGCACCGGCGAGAACAGCTCGCGGCCCGGCTCCGGCAGTTCGGCGCCGTCGAGTTTCAGGCGCTGCAGGCGGCGCTTGAGGCGGCCGAGGTACTGCATGCGCGCAACGATTTCCTGGCCGGTGTAGCAGCCTTTCTTGAAGCTCACGCCGCCCACGGCCTGCAGGTTGATCATCTGCGGGATGAACAGCTCGCGGGTGGCGCCGAATACCTGGCCGACGCCGGCACGCACCTGGCCGAGCAGCCAGTCGTTGAGTTCGGCGTGGGGCAGGTGGGCCTGCAGCAGCTCGGCAATGGCAGCGGCGCGCTCGGCCGGCACCCAGAGTTCGACGCGGCCCTGGCCGAGGCCGATGGCGATCAGGCCGTCGGCTCGCGCTACCTGGTCAGCTTCGCCGGAGAGCTGCAGCTTCAGTTCGGCCAGAACGGCGTCCGCAGCGCTCAGGCCGAAGCGCGCCCACTGGCTGCTGTCATCGGAGAGGGTGGCTTTGGAAAACACCGCGTACTTCTTCAGGTCCGCCAGTTGGCTGTCCAGCAGGTCCCTGGCCATCGCCAACAGGAAGCCTTCGCCCTCGGCGAGGATGCGGAAACTGGAGGTCATGCGGCCCTTGGGCGTGCAACGGGCGCCGAGGCTGGAATACTCGGCGTTGAGGTAATTGAGGTTGCAGGTCAGCTGGCCCTGGAGGAATTTGGCGGCGTCCGCGCCACGGACGGCGAGAATCCCTTCGTGATTGAGTTCGGTGTAGAAAGCAGAGTCGGTCATCACGATTCGCTGGAAGAAAGTTAGGGGCCTCATGATAGAGCTCAGGCCCTGCCTTGTCAGCGGGTGCCGGGGGAGTCGAGCATGCGTATAATGCCGCTCGGCTCGCGCCGTCCGTCGACTTCGCGAGCGACAACACGTATTCGCCCGCTGTTAATCGAGGTGCCCGCAGATGACCGACGAAACCGAACTCAAACGCCTTTTCTGGCACAGCCGCCGCGGCATGCTGGAACTGGACGTCCTGCTGGTGCCCTTTGTCCAGGAAGTCTATCCGGGCCTGCCCGCCGATGATCAGGCGCGCTTCCGCAAGCTGCTGGAGTGCGAGGACCAGGACATGTTCGGCTGGTTCATGCAGCGCGGCGAGCCGGAAGATGCCGACCTGCGCATCATCGTTCGCATGATCCTGGACCGTGTCCAGCCGAAGTGACCCCTTCGAGTGCCGCTGGCAACCGTCCATCGGTTTGCTGGCGGCCTACCTCGCCGCGCAGTTCGGTGCCGTCCTGGCGCTACTGCTCGCGGACATTCCCCTTCACTGGAAAACGCTCGGCCTGAGTCTCTGCCTGCTGCATGCCTGCTGGGTTGTGCCGCGGCAGATTCTATTGCGCGCGCCGGATTCGGTGCGTGCGCTGCGCCACAACGCCGAGGGCTGGCAGCTGTGGAGCGCGCGGGACGGCTTTCAGCCGGTGCAGTTGATGCCGGACAGCCTGGCGCTGCCCAGGTTGGTCGTCCTGCGTTTCCGTCGCCCTGGCGACTGGCTGGCTCGCAGCGTCTGCGTCCCCGCCGATGCCCTGGCGCCGGAGTTGCACCGGCGTCTGCGGGTGCGGCTGAGGTTCAGCCGCAATAGGTGGACGGCGCCAGGATAGTGTCGCGGGCCTCGGGCAGCAGGTCCGGATAGTCCAGCGTGTAGTGCAGGCCGCGGCTCTCGTGGCGTTGCATGGCGGAGTTGATGATCAGCTCCGCTACCTGCGCCAGGTTGCGCAGTTCGATCAGGTCGCGGCTGACCTTGTAGTTCGAGTAGAACTCGTCGATCTCGTCCAGCAGCAGGCGCACGCGGTGCTGGGCGCGGGCAAGGCGCTTGTTGGTGCGCACGATGCCCACGTAGTCCCACATGAAACGCCGCAGTTCGTCCCAGTTGTGCGCGATGATCACGTCTTCGTCCGAGTCGGTCACCTGGCTGGCGTCCCAGCAGGGCAGCGCGACCAGGGCCTGTTCCTTGGGCAGCTTGGCGAGGATGTCGGCGGCAGCGGATCGGGCGTAGACGAAGCACTCCAGTAGCGAGTTGCTGGCCATGCGGTTGGCGCCGTGCAGGCCGGTGAAGGTGGTTTCACCGATGGCATAGAGGTTCGGCACATCGGTGTGGCCGTGTTCGTCCACCAGCACGCCACCGCAGGTGTAGTGCGCCGCCGGCACGACCGGGATGGGCTCGCGGGTGATGTCGATACCGAAGTCCAGGCAGCGTTCGTAGACGGTGGGGAAGTGCTCGCGAATGAACTCGGCCGGCTTGTGGCTGATGTCCAGATAGACGTAGTCGATACCCAGCCGCTTCATCTCATGGTCGATGGCGCGGGCCACTACGTCGCGCGGGGCAAGTTCGCCCAGGGCGTGGAAGCGCGGCATGAAGCGCTCGCCATTGGGCAGGCGCAGCAGGGCGCCTTCACCACGCAGCGCCTCGGTGATCAGGAAACTCTTGGCCTGCGGGTGGTACAGGCAGGTCGGGTGGAACTGGTTGAACTCCAGGTTGCCGACCCGGCAGCCGGCGCGCCAGGCCATGGCGATGCCATCGCCGGAGTTGCCGTCCGGGTTGCTGGTATAGAGGTAGACCTTGCTGGCGCCGCCGGAGGCGAGCACGGTGAAGCGCGCGCTGAAGGTGTCGACTTCCCCGGTGGCGCGATCCAGCACGTAGGCGCCCAGGCAGCGCTGGCCGTTCATCCCCAGTTTTCGCTCGGTGATCAGGTCGACGGCAACCCGCTGCGACAGCAGTTCGATGTTCGGCCTTTGGCGCGCCTGCTCCAGCAGCGTATTGAAGATTGCGGCGCCGGTGGCGTCGGCGGCGTGAATGATGCGGCGATGGCTGTGGCCGCCCTCGCGGGTCAGGTGGAACTCGAAACCACCGTCTTCGCGTCCCGGCTCATGGTCGCGGGTGAAGGGTACGCCCTGCTCGATCAGCCACTGGATGGCTTCGCGGCTATGCTCGACGGTGAATTTCACCGCGTCCTCGCGGCACAGGCCCGCGCCGGCGACCAGAGTGTCCTCGACGTGGGATTCCACGGTATCGGTGTCATCCAGCACGGCGGCGACGCCGCCCTGGGCCCAGAACGTGGAACCCTGGGAAAGCTCGCCCTTGCTCAGCACGGCGATCTTCAGGTGTGAGGGCAGCGTCAAAGCCAGCGTCAGGCCGGCGGCCCCGCTGCCGATCACTAGGACATCGTGCTGGAAATGCTGACTCATACCCGGCTCCACAAAATGGCGCCCTAGTATATAGAAGGGGGCCACGGCACAATACTGGCGAACCGATGACACCGAAGGTGCGTGCGGCGGGACGGCAGTCGCAGGGCGGGAGGCATTCTTCCCCGCTCAAGCCGGCCTGGCGGGCGTCCGGGTGGCGTCGAAATCATTGAAGGACCAAGGCAAATCCCCGGAACTTTTTCAGGCGTTCCGGTTCGAACGCGGAATACCCAATCAGCTTTGCGCGCAGATTGACATTGCGCGGAAGGGGAGCGGGTGTTCCGCCCGGTACAGTTGAATTTGACGGGCTTCGGACGCATGTCGGGGTCCGGTTGCCGCCAATCTGAAAAAACTGTGCGGCGTATGCTTGGAGGGGAGAACTTTTGCAAAAGACCCGAGTCTATCTTGGCAGGACGATTCACCAGGGTGCTCGAAGCTCCTCCAGGTTTTCAGAGGAGCATTCATGCTAACCCAGGAAACGGATCAGCAACTGGTTGAACGGGTACAGCGCGGAGATAAACGGGCATTCGACCTGCTGGTGCTGAAGTACCAGCACAAGATTCTGGGGCTGATCGTGCGATTCGTGCACGACGCCCAGGAAGCCCAGGACGTCGCACAGGAAGCGTTCATCAAGGCGTATCGCGCCTTGGGTAACTTCCGCGGTGACAGTGCCTTTTATACCTGGCTGTACCGTATCGCCATCAACACCGCGAAGAACCATCTGGTTGCGCGCGGTCGGCGGCCGCCGGACAGCGATGTCACGGCAGAGGATGCGGAGTTCTTCGACGGCGATCACGCCCTGAAGGACATCGAGTCGCCGGAAAGAGCCATGCTGCGGGATGAGATCGAGGAAACGGTCCATCGCACCATCCAGCAGTTGCCCGACGATTTGCGCACGGCATTGACCCTGCGTGAGTTCGAAGGTCTGAGTTACGAAGATATCGCCACCGTGATGCAGTGTCCGGTGGGAACCGTCCGCTCACGGATATTCCGTGCGCGGGAAGCGATCGACAAAGCTTTGCAGCCTTTGTTGCATGATGAAGTCTGATACAGCGGCAGAAGCCAAGAGAGGTACCGCTATGAGTCGTGAAGCCCTGCAGGAGTCGCTGTCCGCTGTTATGGATAACGAAGCGGATGAGCTGGAGCTGCGGCGTGTGCTTGCAGCCTGCGGCGAGGACGCCGAATTGCGGGCCACCTGGTCCCGTTACCAACTGGCCCGTGCAGTGATGCACCGCGAGCCAGCCATGCCCAAGCTGGACATTGCGGCTGCCGTCTCCGCCGCATTGGCCGACGAGGCCGTGCCGGCGCCGCGCAGTCGCAATCCCTGGCGCAACGTCGGCCGCCTGGCAGTCGCCGCCTCGGTGACCCTGGCCGTGCTGGCCGGTGTGCGCATGTACCACCAGGATGACAGTGTTGCCAACGGCCTTGCCCAGCAAGGCGCCACTCCGCAGATCGCCCTGCCGCAAGTGCAAGGCCCGGCGGTATTGGCAGGCTACACTCAGGACGAGGCGCCGCAGGTGATCACCAATGCCCAGGGCGGGCAGACCACCTGGCACGAGCAGCGTCTTCCGGGTTACCTGCGTCAGCATGCGCAGCAGTCCGCCGTCAGCGGCACCGACAGCGCCCTGCCCTACGCACGCGCCGCGAGCCTGGAAAGCCGCTGATTTGCGACCTTAAGGAGCGACATGCGCGCTACGACAGCACTGTTGTTCTTCCTCGGCGGTCTGCTGGCATTGCCAGTTCAGGCCGCCGATGCGTTGGACTGGATCAAGCGCCTCTCCGAGGCTGATCAGCAACAGAACTTCCAGGGTACCTTCATCTACGAGCGCAGCGGAGCCTTCACCACCCACGATGTCTGGCATCGGGTGGAGAGTGATGGCTCGGTTCGCGAGCACCTTGTCCAGGTCGATGGGCCGCGCCAGGAAGTGGTGCGTGTCGATGGTGCCACCCAGTGTGTGGGTGGCGGCATGTCCGGACAGGTGTCGACCGGCGAGATGTGGCCGGCCCGCAAGCTGAATCCGACTGACCTGTCCGCCTACTATGATGTTCGCGTCGCCGGCGAGTCGCGCATTGCCGACCGTCCGGCGGTGGTGCTGGCGGTTATCCCGCGAGACCAGCATCGCTACGGGTTCGAGTTGCACCTGGACAAGGAAACAGGCCTGCCGCTCAAGTCCCTGCTGCTCAACGACAAGGGCCAGATCATCGAGCGCCTGCAGTTCACTCGTATCGACATGGAGGCGCCGGACGACGGGGCGCTTCAGCCGAGCGCAGCCTGCAAGCCGGTGAAGGAAGCCAAGGTCGCCGAAGTGAAAACCAGCTGGCATTCCGAATGGGTGCCACCGGGTTTCACCCTGAACAGCACCTTGCAGGAGCGCAGCCCGGTCTCCAATGACCAGGTGCTTTGCCTTGCCTACGGTGACGGCCTGGCGCGTTTCTCGGTATTCCTCGAGCCGCTGCATGGCGCCAAGGTCGACGATGCCCGCACCCAGTTGGGCCCGACGACGGTGGTATCGCGGCGGTTTGCCAGTGACGACGGCGGCACCATGGTGACCGTAGTCGGTGAAATCCCCAGTGGCACGGCCGAGCGCGTGGCGTTGTCCATGCGCCCAGCAGGAGCCCAGCCACAGTGATCCAGGAGCGGGGGAGGGTGATTGCGGTCGAGTCTGGCGCTGTCCAGGTCGAAACGCTGCGCTACTCCACCTGCTCAGGATGCTCGGCCAGTGCCGGTTGCGGCCACGGCCTTCTGCGGCAGTTGGGTGTTGTGCGTGGGCGCGGCGGAATGCGCGTCCTGTCTTCATTGGCGCTGGCGCCCGGCGACGAAGTCGTGCTGGGTATGGATGAAGACCTGCTGCTCAAGAGTGCCCTGCTTTTCTATCTCTCTCCTCTGATCGGGCTGTTCACGCTGGCGCTACTGGCGGCGGGCCTCGATCTGGGGGAACCTCTCATCATCGTGGCTGGGCTGGCGGGTTTCCTGCTGGCCTGGCTGCTGGTGCGTCACTACACGCGACGCCATACGGATGATCCGGCGATGCAACCGGTTGTGCTGCGTGCGCTGGTCGGTGGGCCGCCCGGCCCTGTTTAGTGATCTTCCCAATCAACATCACGGGAGCTGTAGTCAATGCAAACCCTGAAACGCAGCATGGCTGCGCTGGTCGCCCTGCTGGCCCTGAGCCTGTCGGTCACCGCGCGGGCTGAACTACCGGATTTCACCCCGCTGGTCGAGAAAGCCTCGCCGGCGGTGGTCAACATCAGTACCACGCAGAAGCTACCCGATCGCTCCAACGCGCAGATGGGCATTCCGGACCTCGACGGCCTGCCGCCGGGCCTGCGTGAATTCTTCGAGCGCAGCATTCCTCGTGGCCAGGGTGGTCAGGGACAGGCTCCCCGTGGCCAGCAGCGCGAAGCCCAGTCCCTGGGTTCGGGCTTCATCATTTCCGATGATGGCTACATCCTGACCAACAACCATGTGGTCGCCGACGCCGACGAGATCCTCGTGCGCCTGTCCGACCGCAGCGAGCACAAGGCCAAGCTGGTCGGTGCCGACCCGCGCAGCGACGTGGCCGTGCTGAAGATCGACGCCAAGGGCCTACCGACGCTCAAGCTGGGTGATTCCGACAAGCTGAAGGTCGGCGAGTGGGTGTTGGCCATCGGCTCGCCGTTCGGCTTCGATCACTCGGTGACGGCCGGCATCGTCAGTGCCAAGGGCCGCAGCCTGCCGAACGAGAACTATGTGCCGTTCATCCAGACCGACGTGGCGATCAACCCGGGTAACTCCGGTGGCCCGCTGCTGAACCTGCAGGGTGAAGTGGTCGGTATCAACTCGCAGATCTTCACCCGTTCCGGCGGCTTCATGGGGCTTTCGTTCGCGATCCCTATCGATGTGGCGCTGAACGTCGCCGATCAGCTCAAGGCTGGCGGCAAGGTCAATCGCGGCTGGCTGGGCGTGGTGATCCAGGAAGTGAACAAGGATCTGGCCGAGTCCTTCGGTCTCGACAAGCCGGCTGGTGCGCTGGTCGCGCAGTTGGTGGAAGACGGCCCGGCAGCCAAGGGCGGCCTGCAGGTGGGTGATGTGATCCTCAGCCTCAACGGTCAGACCATCAACGAATCCGCCGACCTGCCGCACCTGGTGGGCAACATGAAGCCGGGTGACAAGGCGTCCCTGGAAGTCATCCGTGACAACAAGCGCCAGACCCTGAGCATGACCATCGGTAGCCTGCCGGACGACGACGATGCCGTTGCCGCCGTCGAAGGCAAGGGTGCCGAGCGCAGCAGCAACCGCATGGGCGTGACCGTGGCGGAGTTGACTGCCGAGCAGCGCAAGTCCCTGGATATCAAGGGCGGCGTGGTCATCAAGGAAGTGCAGGGCGGTCCGGCGGCCATGATCGGCCTGCGTCCGGGCGACGTCATCACTCACCTGAACAACCGTGCAGTGGATTCCTCGAAAACCTTCAGCGAGATTGCCAAGGCGCTGCCGAAGGATCGTTCGATTTCCATGCGCGTACTGCGCCAGGGGCGTGCGAGCTTCATCACGTTCAAGCTGACCGAGTAAGGCCGGCGCACCAGAAAAGGGCGGTTTCGACCGCCCTTTTTCATGCCTGACCGTCCGGCTCGGCGTGACGCCCCTGGCTGTATTCAGGTAAACTCCCCGGCTATTTTTCGGCGGACCGCCGCCTTCAGCCTTCCGAGTGTGTTCAGCCGTGAGTGACCTTAGTCATATCCGCAATTTCTCCATCATCGCCCACATCGACCATGGCAAGTCGACGCTGGCAGACCGCTTCATCCAGATGTGCGGCGGCCTGTCCGACCGCGAGATGGAGGCCCAGGTGCTGGACTCCATGGACCTGGAGCGTGAGCGCGGCATCACCATCAAGGCGCACAGCGTCACCCTTCACTACAAGGCGAAGGACGGCAAGACCTACCAGCTGAACTTCATCGATACCCCCGGCCACGTCGACTTCACCTACGAAGTCAGCCGTTCGCTGGCCGCCTGCGAAGGCGCGCTGCTGGTGGTGGACGCAGGCCAGGGCGTGGAAGCGCAGTCGGTCGCCAACTGCTATACCGCCATCGAGCAGGGCCTGGAAGTCATGCCCGTGCTGAACAAGATGGACCTGCCGCAGGCCGACCCGGACCGCGTGAAGGACGAGATCGAAAGCATCATCGGCATCGATGCCACTGACGCCGTGGCCTGCTCGGCCAAGAGCGGCATGGGCGTGGAAGATGTGCTGGAACGCCTGGTCACCGCCATTCCGGCGCCCGAAGGCGAGATCGACGCGCCGCTGCAGGCGCTGATCATCGACTCCTGGTTCGACAACTACCTGGGCGTGGTCTCGCTGGTGCGCGTGAAGCACGGCCGCGTGAAGAAAGGCGACAAGATCCTGGTGAAGTCCACCGGCAAGGTCCACCAGGTGGACAGCGTCGGCGTCTTCACCCCGAAGCATACCGAGACTCCGGACCTCAAGGCCGGTGAAGTGGGCTTCATCATCGCTGGCATCAAGGACATCCTCGGTGCCCCGGTGGGCGACACCCTGACCCTGAACAACACGCCCGATGTGGACGTGCTTCCAGGCTTCAAACGCATCAAGCCGCAGGTCTACGCCGGCCTGTTCCCGGTCAGTTCCGATGACTTCGAGGACTTCCGCGAGGCGCTGCAGAAGCTGACCCTGAACGATGCCGCGCTGCAGTACGAGCCGGAAAGCTCTGAGGCACTGGGCTTCGGCTTCCGCATCGGCTTCCTCGGCATGCTGCACATGGAGATCATCCAGGAGCGCCTGGAGCGCGAATACGACCTGGACCTGATCACCACTGCACCGACCGTGATCTTCGAGATCGTGCAGAAGAACGGCGACATCCTCTATGTCGACAACCCGTCCAAGCTGCCCGACCTCTCGTCCATCGACGAGATGCGCGAGCCGATCTGCCGCGCGACGATTCTTGTGCCTCAGGAGCACCTGGGCAACGTCATTACCCTGTGCATCGAGAAGCGCGGTGTTCAGCGTGACATGCACTTCCTCAGCGGCCAGGTCCAGGTGATCTATGACCTGCCGATGAACGAAGTGGTGCTGGACTTCTTCGACCGCCTGAAATCCACCAGCCGTGGCTATGCTTCGCTGGACTACAGCTTCGATCGCTTCGAGCCGGCCAACCTGGTTCGTCTCGATGTACTGATCAACGGTGAGAAGGTTGACGCCCTCGCCCTGATCGTCCACCGCGACAACGCCCCGTACAAGGGGCGTCAACTGGTGGAGAAGATGAAGGAATTGATTCCGCGGCAGATGTTCGACGTCGCGATCCAGGCGGCCATCGGCGGGCAGATCATCGCCCGTTCGACGGTGAAGGCGCTCAGGAAGAACGTACTGGCCAAGTGCTACGGTGGTGACGTGAGCCGTAAGCGCAAGCTGCTTGAGAAGCAGAAGGCCGGTAAGAAAAGGATGAAGCAGGTCGGTAGCGTGGAGATTCCGCAGGAAGCCTTCCTCGCTGTGCTCAAAGTGGACAGTTGAACCCTATGACCCTGAATTTCCCGCTGTTGCTGGTGATTGCCGTCGCAGTGTGCGGCGTTCTTGCCCTGGTGGACCTGGTGCTGTTCGCACCGCGTCGCCGGGCGGCCATTTCCGCCTATGAAGGTTCTGTCAGTGAAGCCGATCCGGAAGTGCTGGAGAAGCTGAACAAGGAACCGGTGCTGGTCGAATACGGCAAGTCGTTCTTCCCGGTGCTGTTCATCGTGCTGGTGCTGCGTTCGTTCCTGGTCGAGCCTTTCCAGATCCCGTCGGGTTCGATGAAGCCGACCCTGGAAGTGGGCGATTTCATCCTGGTGAACAAGTTCGCCTATGGCATCCGCCTGCCGGTACTGGATACCAAGGTGATCCCCGTGGGTGACCCGCAGCGCGGCGATGTCATGGTGTTCCGCTACCCCAGCGATCCGAACATCAACTACATCAAGCGTGTCATTGGCGTACCGGGTGACACCATCCGCTACACCAGCGACAAGCGTCTTTACATCAACGACCAGGCCGTGGCCGAGTCGCTGGTGGGCGATGAGCCGGGCACCCTGGGCAGCGTGACCCTGTACCAGGAGAAGCTGGGCGCCGTGGAGCACATGATCCGCAAGGAGATGACCCGCTTCCGCATCGAGCCGGGCAAGCAGTGGAAAGTGCCGGCCGACCATTACTTCATGATGGGCGACAACCGCGACAACTCCAACGACAGCCGCTACTGGAACGATCCGAAGATTCCGAAGGACCTGCTGGGCATGGTTCCGGATCGCAATATCGTCGGCAAGGCGTTCGCAGTCTGGATGAGCTGGCCGGATCCGAAGATGCGCAATCTGCCGAATTTCTCGCGAGTCGGCGTGATTCACTAAACTTGTGAGACGCTCCGGGCCGGCAAGGCTGGAACGATGCTAAATAAAGGCGGGGCTGCACGCGGGGAGCGAGGCAGCCCCGCTTCACTTGGATCCGCCGCGGTTGGCGGGCAAATAAGAAAGATACCGACATGAGGTCGATATGACGTACGCACGTTCGCAGAAGGGGATGTCGTTGCTGGGTTGGCTGGTGGTACTCGCCGTCGTGGCGTTCCTGGCCAGTGCTGCGTTCAAGCTTTTCCCGCACTACATGGACTACTACGCCATCGAGAAGGCCATCACCTCGGTGGAAACCGACAAGGCCGCGGAAGTGCGCACTGTCCCGGAGTTCTACGCCTATGTAGGCAAGGCGATGTCCATCAACAGCATCCGTGGCCTCAACCTCGACGATGCCCTGGACGTGAAGCTCGAGAACAATGAGTTCCGTGCTCATCTGAAATATGAAAGACGCGAGCCACTGGTGCAGAACATCGACCTGGTGGTCAAATTTGACAAAGAATTCCGTGTACGAATGCCGTGAGCAACAACAGCCTGGATCGACTCGAGCGCAAGCTTGGCTACACCTTCCGTGACCAGGACCTGATGGTCCTGGCGCTGACCCATCGCAGCTTCGCCGGGCGCAATAATGAGCGCCTGGAGTTCCTCGGTGACGCCATCCTCAACTTCGTCATTGGCGAAGCTCTGTTCACCCACTTCCCCCAGGCCCGTGAAGGCCAGCTGTCGCGCCTGCGTGCGCGACTGGTGAAAGGCGAGACTCTGGCCCTGCTGGCCCGCGGTTTCGAAATCGGGGATTACCTGCGACTGGGCTCGGGCGAGCTGAAGAGCGGCGGATATCGCCGCGAGTCGATTCTGGCTGACGCCATGGAGGCGCTGATCGGTGCCATCTATCTGGACACCGGCATGGATTCCGCCCGCGAGCGGATCATGGCCTGGCTCGGCCCGCAGTTGCGTGAGCTGACCCCGGTGGATACCAACAAGGACCCCAAGACCCGCCTGCAGGAGTTCCTGCAGTCCCGCGGGTGCGAACTGCCGCGTTACGACGTGGTGGATATCCAGGGCGAACCGCACTGCCGCACCTTCTTCGTAGAGTGCGAGGTGGCCCTGCTGAATGACAAGACCCACGGGCACGGCGGCAGCCGCCGCATCGCCGAGCAGGTGGCCGCCGCCGCCGCGCTGGCAGCCCTGGGCGTGGAGAATGGCCATGAGTGAGCACGAGCAAGACCAGCACGATCAATCCGAGCACGATGAAGCAGGGGTCGTTCGCTGCGGCTACGTGGCGATCGTCGGCCGCCCCAACGTCGGCAAGTCGACCCTGCTCAACCACATCCTCGGGCAGAAACTGGCAATTACCTCGCGCAAGCCGCAGACCACTCGCCACACCCTGCTGGGCATCAAGACCGAGGGTGATGTGCAGGCGGTGTATGTCGACACCCCCGGCCTGCACAAGGACAACGACAAGGCGCTCAACCGCTACATGAACCGTTCGGCCAGCGCCGCGCTGAAGGACGTCGACGTGGTGATCTTCGTCGTCGACCGCAACCGCTGGACCGACGAAGACCAGATGGTCTACGACAAGGTCAAGTACGTGAGCTGCCCGGTTCTGCTGGCGGTGAACAAGGTCGATCGCATGGAAGACAAGGGCGACCTGCTGCCGCACCTGCAGTGGCTGGCCGAACAGCTGCCCAACGCCGAAGTCGTGCCGATTTCCGCCCAGCACGGGCAGAACCTCGATGTGCTGGAATCCCTGGTTGCCGAGCGCCTGCCGGAGAGCGAGCACTTCTTCCCGGAAGACCAGATCACCGACCGCAGCAGCCGTTTCCTCGCCGCCGAGTTGGTGCGCGAGAAGATCATGCGCCAGCTGGGCGCGGAGCTGCCGTACCAGGTCACCGTGGAGATCGAGGAATTCAAGCAGGACGGTCCGATCCTGCACATCCATGCGCTGATCCTGGTCGAGCGCGATGGCCAGAAGAAGATCATCATCGGCGAGAAGGGCGAGCGCATCAAAAGCATCGGTCAGAACGCGCGCAAGGACATGGAAGTACTGTTCGATTCCAAGGTCATGCTCAACCTCTGGGTGAAAGTGAAAGGCGGCTGGTCCGACGACGAGCGCGCACTGCGTTCGCTGGGCTACGGCGACCTCTGACCCTCGGCGCCCCGCGACCTTTTGCGGGGCACGCCCTTCGGGCGCCTGAGGGCGTCCACCTCCCGACTTCCACTCCAGGCGTAGCGCCATGAGCCTCGCTTCCACTGCCCAAGCCGCCTTCGTCCTGCACAGCCGTCCCTACAAGGAAACCAGCGCGCTGGTGGATTTCTTCACCCCGCAGGGGCGTCTGCGTGCTGTGCTGCGCGGCGCGCGGGGCAAGGCCGGTGCGCTGGCGCGGCCGTTCGTGCCGCTGGAGGTCGAGTTCCGCGGACGCAGCGAGCTGAAGAACGTCGTGCGCCTGGAACCCAACGGCATCCCCAACCTGCTCAGTGGCGAAGCGCTGTTCAGCGGCCTGTACCTGAACGAACTGATGATCCGCCTGCTGCCGGCGGAGGATCCGCATCCCGCATTGTTCGATCACTACCACGCGACCCTGCCGCTGCTGGCCGCCGGCAATCCGCTGGAGCCGCTGCTGCGCTCCTTCGAATGGCGGCTGCTGGACGACCTGGGCTATGGTTTTTCCCTGGACACCGATATCGTCGGCCAGAGCGTTGCGCCGGACGGTCTCTATCGCCTGTTGCCCGACTCGGGCCTCGAGCCGGTCGGCAGCCTGCAGCCGGGCCTGTTCCACGGCGCCGACCTGCTGGCCATGGCCGAAGCCGACTGGAGCGCACCGGGCGCCCTGGCGGCAGCCAAGCGCCTGATGCGCCAGGCGCTGGCACCCCATCTTGGCGGCCGACCGCTGGTCAGCCGCGAGCTCTTCATGAATCGCAAGGACAACTCCCGTGACTGAAGCCAACCGTATCCTGCTCGGCGTGAACATCGACCACGTCGCCACCCTGCGCCAGGCCCGCGGCACCCGTTATCCCGACCCGGTGAAAGCCGCGCTGGACGCCGAGGAAGCCGGCGCTGACGGCATCACCGTGCACCTGCGCGAAGATCGCCGGCACATCCAGGACCGCGATGTGCGCGTACTCGCCGAAGTGCTGCAGACCCGCATGAACTTCGAGATGGGTGTGACCGAGGAGATGATGAAGTTCGCCGAGATCATCCGTCCGGCCCATGTATGCCTGGTCCCGGAAACCCGCCAGGAACTGACCACCGAAGGTGGCTTGGACGTTGCCGGCCAGGAAGCTCGTATCCGCGAAGCGGTGCAGCGCCTCGCGGCCGCCGGTTGCGAAGTGTCTTTGTTCATCGACCCGGACCCGCTTCAGATCGAGGCCTCGGCACGCATCGGTGCGCCGGCCGTCGAGCTGCATACCGGTCGTTATGCCGACGCGCACAACCCGGCCGAAGCGGCCCATGAGCTGGCGCGCATTCGCGATGGCGTGGAATTCGGCCTGTCCCACGGCCTGATCGTCAACGCCGGCCATGGCCTGCATTACCACAACGCCGAGCCAGTGGCGGCGATTGCCGGGATCAACGAACTGAACATCGGCCATGCCATCGTCGCCCACGCGCTGTTCGTGGGCTTCAAGCAGGCAGTTGCCGAGATGAAGGCGCTGATCGTGGCGGCGGCTAACCGCTGATCCCCATCTGCTTAAAAACCGTAGGGCGCATAACCCGGAACGGGTTATCCGCCATCACGGCGGATAACGCCTCGGGCGTTATGCGCCCTACGTCGGCAGCGCTCAGGGCTTGCGCGCTACCAGCGTGGCGCGCAGGGGCGCCGGCAGGCCTTCGATGGTGCGGCCGTGGTCTTCCGGATCGAGGAAGTCCGGTAGCGACTGGTAGCGCATCCACTCGGTCGCCCGCTGTTCGTCCACCGAGGTGCGGCTGATGTCCACGCTGCGCACGTCGGTGAAGCCCGCGCGGCGCAGCCACAGCTCCAACGCCGGCACCGACGGCAGGAACCACACGTTGCGCATCTGCGCGTAACGGTCCTCGGGCACCAGCACGGTGTTCACGTCGCCTTCCACCACCAGGGTCTCCAGCACCAGTTCGCCCCCCTTGCGCAGGCAATCCTTGAGCGCGAGCAGGTGGTCGATGGGGGAGCGGCGGTGGTAGAGCACGCCCATGGAGAACACGGTATCGAAGCCTTCCAGCTTTTCGGGCAGGTCTTCCAGGGCGAAGGGCAGGTGCCACGCCGGCAGGTCTGGCAGGTAGCGCTTCATGGCGAGGAACTGGCAGAAGAACAGCCAGTTCGGGTCGACACCCACCACGCTGCGCGCGCCCGCGCCGAGCATGCGCCATTGGTAGTAACCGTTGCCGCAGCCGACATCCAGCACGCGCTTGCCGGTCAGGTCGAGGTGCGGCGAGACGCGCTCCCATTTCCAGTCCGAGCGCCATTCGGTGTCGATGTGCACGCCGAACAGGTGGAACGGTCCCTTGCGCCATGGGATCAGCCCTTGCAGGGCGAGCTTGAGCTGGTCGCGGGTGGCCTCGTCGCAGGCGCCTTCCAGATTGAAGCGCTCGCGCAGTTCGATGGCGGCGGGCTGCAGTTCGGGCAGACGATCCACCGCCGCCAGCCAGCGTTCCAGGTCGCCATGGCCGTCGTCGACCTTGGCGGCCAGTTGCGCGGGCAGCGTGGCGGCCCAGGATTCCAGCGGTGTGCCGGCCAGTTCAAGGCCGAGGCGGTCGAGGTCGAAGCGTTCGATCATGGCAGGGCAATCAGGGAAGCGAAGTTGAGGCATTGGAACCAGGGCACGACCTTGGAGAAACCGGCGGCCAGCAGGCGCTCGCGGTGGGTTTCCAGGGTATCGGGGCGCATGACGTTCTCGATGGCAGTGCGCTTCTGGGCGATTTCCAGTTCGCTGTAGCCATTGGCGCGCTTGAAGTCGATGTGCAGGTCGGTGAGCAGGTCGTGCTCCTGCTCGTCGGCGAAGCGCAGTTTTTCCGAGAGGATCAGTGCGCCGCCGGGGAGCAGGGCGCTATGCAACCGGGTGAGCAGTTCCAGGCGTTGCTCTGGGGCAATGAACTGCAGGGTGAAGTTCAGCGCGATCAGCGAGCAGGGCTTGAGATCCAGGGTGAGGATGTCCGCCTCGATCAGTTCGACCGGCAGCAGTTCCTGGTGCATGGCGTCCTGGGCGCGCAGGTATTCGCCGCAGCGTTCGATCATCGGTGCGGAATTGTCGACGCCGATGACACGGCAGCCGTCGGTCTTCACGTGGCGGCGCAGCGCCTGGGTCACGGCACCCAGCGAGCAGCCGAGGTCGTAGAGCACGCTGTTCGGGGCGGCGAAGCGCGCGCCGAGTACGCCGATGTTCTCGACGATGGTGGGGTAGCCCGGCACCGATCGCTTGATCATGTCCGGGAAGACGCGCACCACGTCCTCGTTGAAGGTGAAGTCGGGAACCTGGGCTTGCGGCTGGGCGAAGATGCGGTCGGATTCGCTCACGCTGGATGGGGCCTCGTTACGCTGAACAGGCAACGGGGCGCGGCGCGCCCGGTTTGCCGGGGCGCGCATTGTAGCCGAGGCGCGAAGTGCGCCCAAGCGTCAGCCGATAAGGGTCACTTGAGCTGGTCGGAGAAGTATTCGCCAGCACCCTGCAGCGGGCCGAGCGGGTTCTTCTTGTCTTCCATGCGGCGGATGTTCGGCTCGCCGTTGCTGGTCTTGTGCACGACCACATCGTCGATCAGCACGAACACCGGGCGGAACGACCAGCCCTGCACCTGGCGGCGCTTGCGGAAGTTGAAGATGTCGGCCCAGAAACTGCCGACGCGCTGGCTGTCGGTCTTGTTGAAGTCGAAGGCGTAGCCGATGCAGCGGTCCTTGGCCTGCAGGCAGGTGACAAGACCGTCGGGCAGGTAGTCGATAGGGATATTGGGTTGCACGAAGAGCAGGCGCACGTCGATGAACGAGAGCATCTTGGCATTGCCCTGGGACAGCGGATCGAAGCCCAGCGCGTAGAGTTGCGACTTGGTGGTCTTGCCAGGATCGACCTGGTTGTAGCGGCTCTGTGCATCCTGGTAATCCAGGAATGGTGATTGCACTTCCGCGCGTTCGCTGGGCAGCAGGCTGCCACAGGCCGAGAGAGTCAGGCAGGCTCCCAGCAACAACATCGAGCGAACTACTGCACGCATGGAGCTCCCCTTTTTCCCAGTCTCTTATGATTGATCTATAGCCGATGACAGAGGGCTCTGCCGGACTTTTCTCATGCCTTCGTGGGACTAGTCAACGGCGATGCCGTAACCCTGCATCAGGGGTTTCCACTGGTCAGTGCGACGCAGTTCACGCAGGCCTTCGTCGAGGTCAGCCAGGCGCTCCTGCACGCCATCCAGGCGAGGATTCAAGGCGACGTACATGGGACGTTTGTCGGCGAGTTCACCGGCTGCTTGAATGCTCTGCGACAGGCCGTGGCGATGCAGGTAATGCTCGACGATCTGGCTGTCCTCGAGCAGCACCGTGATGCGTCCCAGCAGCAGCTTCTGGATATTGCGTTCGAGGACTTTCTCGCCGCTGAGCACCTGAACCTGCTCATGGTTGGACAGGTGTTCGTCGCGCCAGGCGTCCAGCTCCTTGCCGTAGGAATAGCCTTGCGCCAGCCCGATGGACTGGCTGCTCAACGAGGTCGGACCTTGCCACGTCCAGGGGTTGTCGTTGCGCACGTAGAAACGCATGGTCACCCAGCCGATGGGTTCCTCGCCGATCAGCAGCTCCTCGGACTCTTCGCTGTAGGCGCCGACCACGCCATCCACCAGTCCCTCGCGGGCCATCTGCAGGGCGCGCGGCCAGGGCAGGGGTTCGAACAACGGTGGCTGCGGCAGGACCTGGCCGAGGGCTTCGAGCAGGTAGCCGGGCTTGTCCGGATCGCCAGGGCAGAGGTAGGGACACCAGTCGTCGCCGGCCAGACGCAAGGGTTCGGCGCTGGCCAGCGCCGAACAGAGGAGCAGCAGCGGTGAAGCGATTCGCAGCATGTCACGCCCGGGAAGTCGTTTGTCCTTCCGAGTATGGCAGAGCGATATGACGGGATGTGACCGACGCGGCGATGCCGAGCTGGCCGAACCAGTAGGTGAGCATGATGGCGTAGGAGGAGCCGTCGAAGGCGGCGACGAAGCGGCTGATGCCGATCATCGAGTCGGAGCTGACGAACAGCAGCGCGCCCAGGGCGGCGAGCACCCGGCTGGCACTGGCAATCGACGGCACGCCGAGGCGAGCGATGGCGCGCCAGAGCATGGCACTGATGGTCAGGCTGTACAGCGCGATCGGCAACAGCAGTGGGCCAAGGCCGCGGCTGTAGAGCAGGGCGAACAGGGCGCCGCCCACGCCGCCTGCGATCAGCAGGCCTAGCGGGGCTGGGCGGCGGGTGTCGCCCAGGTAGGCGATCAGGTAGGCGAGATGCGCGAGCAGGAAGGCGGCCAGGCCAGGCACGAAGGCGTTGATCGGCCATTCCAGCAGGATGTCGCCGAGCATCGACAGCACCAGGCCGACGGCAACCCAGCGGCGATAGCCGTCTGCAGGTGTGCCGAGAATCCAGAAGAGCATGGCGAGGACCGGCAGCGGCTTGCACAGCATGCGCAGGGCGGGCAGGTCGAAGGTCACGGCGAACAGGTAGGCGGCACCGCCGATCAGTGCCAAGAGTGCCCAGCGCATGGGGTTCCCTCCCGAGGAAATGAACGCCCACTGTGCCGCAGCGCGGCGCCTGGCCTACAGGCCGAAGGCGTCAGCGCGAGCGGCTTATGGCGCCGGGTATCGCAGCGTTACTTCACGGCGATGGGGCAGACGAAGGTCTGTGCGGGGGCGACTTCGGCTTCCCAGGGCCGGCGGTAAGCCAGTTCCAGCTTGTCCTCGCCGGCGGCGGTCACGCGGAAGCGCCAGGTGGATTCGCCGGCGCTGCCGACCAGGCCGACGTCTTCCGGGTTGCTGTAGACCTCCGGGCCGAGGGCGCGCAGCAGGCCGTTGGCGGCATTGCGCAATTCCCAGCGGAAGCCGGTGGTGGGGTTGCTCGGCAGGATCAGCACGAGCTCCTGGCCGGTATGCAGTTTCAGTGGCTTGCAGTCGCTGGCGTCTTCCAGGGTGACCACGGGTTTGGTCTGCCCGGCGCAGCCGGCGAGCAGGACCAGGGAGAGGGGCAGCAATGTGCGGTACGACGGCATGACGGCTCCTGGGAGGGGACGGGTTGGGCCGCAGGATAACGCAATCGGGGTTGAAGCGGACTTTGTCCGTTTTGTGCGTGTTTGGGGTTGGGAGTTTCTGCGCCGCTTTTGCGTGTGTTGAGAGGTTTTATTTCGCCCCCTCGGGCGAGTTACTTCTTCCAGACGCCGAAGAAGTAACCAAGAAGGCTTGCCCCTCCATCCGGTTTTTCGCTTGGGGCGAAAAATACCCTCGTTGAACCGAAGTTTCAGGGGCACGCCACGACGGGCCATCCCTGGCCCATCGTGGCTCTCGCGACATCCATGTCGCTCAACCCCTGAAACTCCGCTTCAACGAGGCCTCCTGAAAGGGGCAGTTCGGAGTGCTCGGGCGTTTCTCTGGAAGTCTCTTACTAGCCAAAGCCAAAGCCAAAGCCAAAGCCAAAGCCAAAGCCAAAGCCAAAGCCAAAGCCAGAGTGCAGGGCATGCTTTCGTGTAGGAGCGAGCTTGCTCGCGAACCGCATCGCAGCGAAGCCGGGTTCGCGAGCAAGAACTAGGCGTCCCCTCGCTCCTACAGCTCGAATCCGCTGCAGGAGCGTGGCATGCCCGCGATCAGCTGGGCGCAGCCAGTCAGCCGGGGAACAACACCTTCGCCACGTCCCCGTAGCGCTTGGCGAAATGCACCGTCAGCCCTTCCTTCAGATACTCCGGCAGCTCCTCGAAGTCCCCGCGGTTGGGCTCGGGCAGGATCAGCTCGAAGATCTTCTGCCGGCGCGCCGCGATGACTTTCTCGCGGACGCCGCCAATCGGCAGCACCTGGCCGGTGAGGGTCAGTTCGCCGGTCATGGCCACGCCTTTCTTCGGCGCCTGGTTGCGCGCCAGGGACAGCAGGGCGCTGGCCATGGTGACGCCGGCGCTGGGGCCGTCCTTGGGCGTCGCGCCTTCCGGCACGTGCACGTGGACGAAGGCCTGGTCGAAGAAGGTCGGCTCGCCGCCGTATTTCTTCAGGTTCGAGCTGATGTAGCTGTAGGCGATTTCTGCCGACTCCTTCATCACGTCGCCCAGTTGCCCGGTGAGCTTGAAGCCGCGGTTCAGTGTATGGATGCGCGTCGCCTCGATGGGCAGGGTCGCGCCGCCCATGCTGGTCCAGGCCAGGCCGGTGATCACGCCGACGCCGGAGAGGACCTGTTCGGTGCGGAACACCGGGGTGCCCAGGTACTCCTCCAGGTCCTTGGCGCCAATCTTCACCACCGAGTCCGGGTCTTCCAGCAGCTTCATCACCGACTTGCGCACCAGCTTGCCGAGGACCTTCTCCAGCTGGCGCACGCCGGCCTCGCGGGCGTAGCCCTCGATCACCGAGCGCAGGGCAGCGTCGTTGATCGACAGGCGATTCTTCGGCACGCCGGCCTTTTCCAGCTGCTTGGGCCACAGGTGACGCTTGGCGATGGCCAGCTTCTCCTCGGCGATGTAGCCGGACAGGCGAATGACTTCCATGCGGTCCAGCAGCGGGCCGGGGATGGAGTCCAGGGTGTTGGCGGTGCAGACAAACAGCACCTTGGACAGGTCCAGCCGGAGGTCCAGGTAGTGGTCGAGGAACTCCACGTTCTGCTCCGGATCGAGCGTCTCCAGCAGCGCCGAGGCGGGGTCGCCCTGGTAGCTGCTGCCGAGCTTGTCGATCTCGTCGAGCATGATCACCGGGTTCATCACCTCGACGTCCTTGAGCGCTTGCACCAGCTTGCCGGGCAGGGCGCCGATGTAGGTGCGGCGGTGGCCCTTGATCTCGGCCTCGTCGCGCATGCCGCCGACGCTGAAGCGATAGAACGGCCGCCCCAGACTCTCGGCGATGGATTTGCCGATGCTGGTCTTGCCGACGCCGGGTGGGCCCACCAGCAACACGATGGAGCCGGCGATCTCGCCCTTGAAGGTACCTACCGCGAGGAATTCGAGGATACGGTCCTTCACGTCTTCCAGCCCCGAGTGGTGCCGGTCGAGGACCTTGCGCGCGTGCTTGAGGTCGAGCTTGTCGACGCCCATCAGGCCCCACGGCACGGAGGTCGCCCAGTCGAGGTAGTTGCGCGTGACAGCATATTCCGGCGAGCCGGTCTCCAGGATCGACAGCTTGTTCAGCTCTTCGTCGATGCGCTTCTTCGCCTGGTCGGGCAGGGTCTTGCCTTCCAGACGGGCGCGGAATTCATCGGAGTCGGCGCTCTTGTCGTCCTTGGTGATACCCAGTTCCTGCTGGATGATCTTCAGCTGTTCCTGCAGGAAGAACTCGCGCTGGCGCTCGCCGATTTTGCGGTTGACCTCGGCGGACAGCTCCTTCTGCAGGCGCGCGACTTCCACTTCCTTGCGCAGCAGCGGCAGCACCTTCTCCATGCGCTTGAGGATCGGCACGGTGTCCAGCACGCCTTGCAGCTCCGACCCCGGCGCGGTGGTCAGCGCGGCGGCGAAGTCGGTCAGCGGCGACGGGTCGTTGGGGTTGAAGCGGTTGAGGTAGTTCTTCAGCTCCTCGCTGTACAGCGGGTTGAGCGGCAGCAGTTCCTTGATCGCGTTGATCAGGGCCATGCCGTAGGCCTTCACCTCGTCACTGGGGTCGCTGGGGGTGTGCGGATACTCCACCTCCACCAGGAAAGGCGGGCGATGACGCTTGATCCAGCCGCGGATGCGCACGCGCGACAGGCCCTGGGCGACGAACTGCAGCTTGCCGCCTTCGCGGCTGGCATGGTGCACGCGCACCAGGGTGCCATGCTCGGGCAGGCTGTCCGGGTCGAAATGGCGCGGGTCTTCCGGCGGGTTCTCCATGAAGAACAGCGCCAGGCTGTGGTGCTCGGTCTTGGCGACCAGTTCCAGCGTCTCCGCCCACGGCTCCTCGTTGACGATCACCGGCAGCACCTGTGCCGGGAAGAACGGGCGGTTGTGGATCGGGATGACGTACACCGTGGTCGGCAGGTTCTGCCCCGGCAACACCAGCCCGGTGTTGCTGACCTCTTCGGCGCTATGGATATCGTGAATCTCGTCGTGGTCGCTCATGAGGCACCTGACTGATTGAACATGACAGTCTAGATGGGGAAACCGGCTCGGGGTTTCAATCCCATGCTGCTGCAGGATGTGTCTGAAGGATGTTGCGACCGATTGTGTCCGACTTGAGCTTACGAACGGATTAGCGGGCGCGGGCGCAGGAAATCACTGGGAGGCCGGCCGAAGTGGCGGCTGAACATGGCGCTGAAGGCGCTGGGCGTGCTGTAGCCGACTTCCAGCGCCACGTTCAGCACGCTCTCGCCCAGGGCCAGGCGCTCCAGCGCGGCCAACAGGCGCGCCTGCTGGCGCCATTGGCCGAAGGTCAGCCCGGTTTCGCGGGAGAACCAGCGCTGAACCGTCTTGCTGTCCACGTTCAGTTTCGCCGCCCACTCGTCCAGGCCGGCGTTGTCGCCGGGCCGGGCCTGGATGGCCTGGCACAGTGCGCGCAGGCGCGGATGGGCGGGCAGGGGCAGGTGCAGCGGCAGCATGGGGTCTTCGCGCAGTTCGTCCAGCATCAGGCCGAGGACGCGACCGTCGCGGGAGTCGGGGAGCACCTCGCCACTGATCGACAGCGCCGCCAGGATCAGCTCGCGCAGCAACGGCGAGACCGCCAGCACGCAACAGTCCGGCGGCAAGTGCGGGGCGCTGCCCGGCTCCACGTAGAGCGTGCGTACCTGCACGTCGCCAACCATGCGCGTCCAGTGCTCCACGCCGGCGGGTATCCACAGGCCACGGTTATCCGGCACTACCCACTGGCCGCTGGCGCTACCCACTACCAGCACGCCGCGCACGGCGTAGAGCAGCTGCGCGCGGTGATGGCTGTGCGCGGGCACCTGATGGCCGTCGGGGAAATCCAGGGCGACAGCGGCCACCGGACTGGCGGCCCGTTCGTCGCCGTGGTTCTCCACGGGTTGAGGTGGAATGTCCTTTTTGAGCATCTGGATGCCTGTTTGTCGTTAGACGACCACTTTCCTCCATCGTTAGGCTGATGAACAGTCCCCATCTGCTTCGATGATCCCGCCATGACCGACATGTCCGTAATCGCCGAGCAACTGGCTCGTATCGCCAGTCTGCTCGAACAATCCCTGCCGGCGCGCGCCGAGCTGGCGCTGGAAGAGGGCGCTATCGCCCATCTCTGGGAGTACCGCCAGGGCCTGCCGCGCCTGACGCCGGTGATCGAGCCGGCGCTGATCGCCTTTGACGACCTGCGCAATGTCGACCGGCAGAAGGCGCTGATCGAGCAGAACACCCGCCAGTTCGTCTCCGGTCGCCCGGCCAACAATGTGCTGCTGACCGGCGCGCGCGGCACCGGCAAGAGTTCGCTGGTGAAGGCCTGCCTGCACGCCTTTCATGCCGAAGGCCTGCGCCTGATCGAGGTGGACAAGGAACACCTGGCCGACCTGCCGCAGATCATCGACCTGCTGCGCCATCGCCAGGAGCGCTTCATCCTGTTCTGCGATGACCTTTCCTTCGAGGATGGCGAGACCGGCTACAAGGGCCTGAAGACCGTGCTCGACGGCTCGGTGGCCGGGCAGTCCGGCAACGTGCTGATCTACGCGACCTCCAACCGTCGCCACCTGCTGGCCGAGCGTGCCGAGGACAACCTGGCCTTCCAGCGCAGCGAGAGCTGCGAGCTGCACCCGGGCGAGGCGGTGGAGGAGAAAATCTCGCTCTCCGAGCGTTTCGGCCTGTGGATATCTTTCTATGCCTTCAGCCAGGAGCAGTACCTGGAGGCGGTCGCGCGCTGGCTGGAATACCACGGCCTGGGCGGCGTCGCGCAGGAGGAGTGGGAACAGGCGGCGATCCGCTGGGCGACCCATCGCGGGTCGCGGTCCGGGCGGATCGCCGCGCAGTTCGCCCGGGATTTCGCCGGGCGTCGGCCTTAGCCTTTAGAACGCCACTTTTACCCCCGCCTGGATGCCACGCCCGCCAGCCGGCACGCTGTCGCGCAGGATCGAACTGGCGTAGCGCACGGTCTGGTTGGTCAGGTTCTCGCCCTTGACGAAGGCCAGCCAGCGGCTGTCGCCCAGGTCGAAGCGGTAGCCGAGGCTGGCGCCGAGGGTGGTGTAGCCGTCGGTGCGCAGTTCGTTCTCCGGCACGCGGTTCTGGTCGGCGGCGTACTCCACGTCGACCCGCGCCTGCCACTGCTGCAGTTCCCACAGCAGCGCGCTGTTCAGGCGCAGCGGGGCGATGCGCGGCAGCGCTTCGCCGGTGTCCTTGTTCTTCGCGCGGGTGTAGTCGCCGGAGAGCTCCAGGTCGAAGCGGCCGTAGGGGCTGTCCAGCAGGTGGATGCGGTCCTGCGCCTCGACGCCGTAGAAGTCGGCCTTGACGCCGCTGTAGAGGTATTCGGGCAGCGCTTCGTCGTCACCGGCATCCACCACCGCACCTTCCTCATCGCGATAGCGTCCGCTGGCCAGCAGGCCGATGTAGTTGGAGAAGCGGCTGTAGAACACGCCGACGCTGCCCTTGTGCCGGCCGTTGTCGAAGCGCAGGGCGAGGTCGGTGGAAACGGCCTTTTCCTTGCTGGCGTCGGCGTCGCCCACTTCATAGGTGCCGGTGGCCGCGTGAGCGCCGTTGGCGTAGAGCTCGTAGAAGGTCGGCGCGCGTTCGGTGTAGGCGAGGGTGGCGGCCAGCGACCAGATCGGCGTCAGCTTGTACACCGCGCCGCTGGACAGGCTGCCAGCGGTGAAGCTGCGTGAGCCGTCGTTTTCGGCGAAGCGCTCGTTGTCCTTGGCATTGGGGTCGATGCGCGTGTGCTCGGCGCGACCGCCCAGGTTCAGCGCCAGGCGCTCGGTGGCCTGCCAGTTCTCCAGGAAGAACAGCGCCGCGCTGTCGGTCTCGGTATGCGGCACGAAGGCTTCTTCGCCCAGCGCGGAGAAGCGGCTGTTGGCGACCTGCGCGCCGACGATGCCTTCCACTGGCCCGATCGGTTTATGCCGGGCTTCGATACGCGCCTCGTAGCCGTCGTTCTTGAAGGTGGTGCCAGTCTCGCCGTCCTCGATTTCCTTGTGCTGGTACTCGGTGTAGGCCGCATCCAGCTTGACCGAGCTGAAGGGGCCGTCGAGGTCGCGGATTTCCGAGGCGAAGGCGTAGCGGTCCTGCTGCATCTTCAGGCGTACGTCGTCCTCGGCGGGCGAGCCGTAGTTGCTGTCGTAGCCGCTGTAGGACAGGCCCGCATAGCCGTGATCCCAGTGGTAGCTGCCACCGATGGCGCCGCTGTCCTGGCGGCCGTCGCTGTTGTTCACGCGGTGCTTGGAGTCGTCACCATCGGTTTGGCGCTGGCGCGCGGAGTGAGCGTAAGCGGGGATACGCAGGTCGTTGAACTCGCGGGAGCCGGCGTCGAGGTGCAGGGCGAAGTTGCCGTCGCCGGCTTCGAGTGCACCGGCAGCACTGCGGGTGGTGTCCGGGCCGCCGTAGCGCAGCTCGCCCTGGCCGTGGATGCCGTCCACCGGTTCGCTGGGAATGCGGTTGTCGAAACTGTTGACCACGCCGCCGATGGCGTTGCCGCCGTAGAGCAGCGCGGCCGGGCCGCGCACGACCTCGATGCGCTCGACCATGTTGGGATCTTCCGGCACGGCGTGGTCGTAGGACAATGACGAGGCGTCCAGCGCGCCCACGCCATTGCGCAGGATGCGGATGCGATCGCCGTCCATGCCGCGGATCACCGGGCGGCTGGCGCCGGGGCCGAACCAGGTGGAGGACACACCCGGCGTGCCATTGAGCGTTTCGCCCAGGCTGCCTTTCTGGCGCAGGGTCAGTTCGTCGCCCTGCAGCACGCTGCTGGGCGCCGCGGGGGAGGAATCGCCCAGCGGGTTGGCGGTAATCACCTGCGGCTCCAGTTCGGTGGGGGCGGCATCGGCCAGCGAAGGCGCACCGGCGCAGAGGGCGATGCCCAGCGGTGCGAAACGCCAGCGTGGACGGGGAAGGGATGGGGGCATGACGAACTCCTGGTTTTTCTTCTGGCAAAGCGAACCCCTCCCTCGTGGTCAGGGATGTGCCAGGCGGCGGGAAGGGGAAAATGGGGAAGTGTTATTTGTTATAACATAACATATCCATCGGTTAGCAATACTTTCCTGCTTAGATGATTTCGTGCGGAGTCCGGTGCCGAGTTGCGCCGGGTTGCACCTGCTGGCTGGGCAGGTCGATGGAATTTTCGTACCATGCTCAAAATTTGATCAGATCGCGCCATGTTCGATACCCGTCTCGCCACGTTGCCCGACCAGGCTGACCAGCACGCCCATGACCATCACCAGTTGGTGATGTCCCTGAGCGGCCGTGCGGAGTTCGAGATAGGCGGTACCGCCGGCGAGGTCTGCCGCATGCGCGCATGCCTGGTGCCAGGAGATGTCGGGCACCAGTTCGCCGGGCTGGGCGACAACCGGATGCTGATCGTCGATCTGACCGAGGCAGGTACCGGCGAGCAGGACCGCGAACTGCTGGCGAGGCTGTTCGAAATGCCGCGCTACCCGACACTGGATGCGGACTTCCAGAACCTGCTCAGCTACGCCGGGGCGGAAATCGCCCGCTACGGCGATGACCCGCTGCTCGCCCGTGCCCTGGGTGGCGTGTTGCTGCGAGCATTGCACCTGCGGCTGTTCGGCGAAGACCGCGCGCCGCGCAACGGGCCGCTGGACCTGGAGCGGCTGGACGGCTACATCGCCGATCACCTTTCCCGGCGCATTACCGTGGCGGAGCTGGCGCAGGTCGCCTGCCTGAGTCCGAGCCATTTCCATGCGCAGTTCAAGGACCGTGTCGGCCTCACGCCGCACCAGTACCTGCTGCGCCAGCGCCTCGACCGCGCCGCGCGCCTGCTGCGGGAAACCGAGCTGCCATTGGTCGGCGTAGCCGGGGAGTGCGGTTTCTCCAGCCAGAGCGCATTGACCACCGCGATGCGTCGTTACCTGGGTTTGACCCCCGGCAACCTGCGCCGCTGCTGAATTGCGGGCCTGCGCGCCGTGAATTGCTGATCGAGTGGACAGGTATTGCCCTTCGGGCGCCGGAGTCTTTTGCAAGAACTCCAGAGCTTTCAGCAAGAATTCCTTTGGGTGCAACCCATAGAGTCCGCCCACCGCGTTGCTGGTGTTCCAAGGTGCAACCCGGTCAGACCAAGAACAACAGCCAGCTCGATACGCGGGAGGGGCGCCATGCCCATCACCGGTTCTGTCTTTGCCTGTCGCGCGCCTGCACCTGGCCGCGCCACTTCCTTCACGGCCCGGCCTGCAGCGCCTGCCCGTGGCCTCGTGCCGTCACCGGTCGGACCGGTGCAACCGCATCGCCTGCTTTCTGTACAATCCGCGCCCTCGCGCGCCGGCCACTCCCTGCCGCTTCTTCATGCGTGCGTGTGCTCAATTTCAGTCACTGCCGACGAGTTTCGTCGCCAGCCCCGTATTGTGCGGCTGGGGATAACTCGACGGGAGCAGGACGCCGACTCCGGCGCCTGAAGGATGACCGGGTAACGCCCGGAAAACGCCCCGCACCTCGCCCACCGGCGAAAGCGGGGCGGAAGTCGCCGTGGTGAGACGGTGGCTGCAGGATGACGCCAGCAAGGATGGGGCGTGCCTGCGTCGGGATGCGTAGCGGTTCGGTGCCTGTTTGGTATCACGCGCAACCCGGTTTGCCTGTGAGCAAGCGCTAACCGGTCGGCGTCAACCACGCCGACTGCCAGTCAAGGGTTCGCGATACCCCGCGTACCTGGATAAAAACAAGCTGTAGGGGAGCCCCCATGAGCGTCAACACGCCAACACTGATCACCTTCGTGATCTACATCGCGGCCATGGTTCTGATCGGCTTGGCCGCCTATCGTTCGACCAACAACTTCTCCGACTACATCCTCGGTGGCCGCAGCCTCGGCAGCTTCGTCACCGCGCTGTCGGCCGGTGCTTCGGACATGAGCGGCTGGCTGCTGATGGGCCTGCCGGGCGCCATCTACCTGTCGGGCATCTCGGAAAGCTGGATCGCCATCGGCCTGATCTGCGGCGCCTACCTGAACTGGCTGTTCGTCGCCGGTCGCCTGCGCGTGCACACCGAGCACAATGGCAACGCCCTGACGCTCCCGGACTACTTCAGCACCCGCTTCGAAGACAACAGCCGCATCCTGCGCGTGATCTCCGCGCTGGTGATCCTGGTGTTCTTCACCATCTACTGCGCCTCCGGCATCGTCGCCGGCGCCCGCCTGTTCGAAAGCACCTTCGGCATGTCCTACGAGACCGCGCTGTGGGCCGGTGCCGCTGCGACCATCGCCTACACCTTCGTCGGTGGCTTCCTGGCGGTGAGCTGGACCGACACCGTGCAGGCCTCGCTGATGATCTTCGCGCTGATCCTCACGCCGATCTTCGTGCTGCTCGCCACCGGCGGCATCGATCCGGCCTTCGCTGCCATCGAGCTGAAGGACGCCGCCAACTTCGACATGTTCAAGGGCGCTTCCTTCGTCGGCGTGCTGTCGCTGATGGCCTGGGGCCTGGGCTACTTCGGCCAGCCGCATATCCTGGCGCGCTTCATGGCGGCTGATTCGGTGAAGTCGATCCCGGCTGCCCGCCGTATCTCCATGACCTGGATGATCCTCTGCCTGGGCGGCGCCGTGGCCGTGGGCTTCTTCGGCATCGCCTACTTCCAGGCGCATCCGGAACAGGCCGGCGCCGTGGGCGAGAACCACGAGCGCATCTTCATCGAACTGGCGAAGATTCTGTTCAACCCGTGGATCGCCGGCGTGCTGCTGTCCGCTATCCTCGCCGCGGTAATGAGCACCCTGAGCTGCCAGCTGCTGGTGTGCTCCTCCGCCCTGACCGAAGACTTCTACAAGGCCTTCCTGCGCAAGAACGCCAGCCAGCTTGAGCTGGTGTGGGTCGGTCGCGCCATGGTGCTGTTGGTGGCGCTGATTGCCATCGCCCTGGCCGCCAATCCGGAAAACCGCGTGCTGGGCCTGGTGTCCTACGCCTGGGCCGGCTTCGGCGCCGCTTTCGGTCCGCTGGTGCTGTTCTCCGTGCTGTGGAAGGGCATGACCCGCAACGGCGCGCTGGCCGGCATCGTCGTCGGTGCGGTCACCGTGATCGTCTGGAAGCAGTTCGGCTGGCTCGGCCTGTACGAGATCATCCCGGGCTTCATCTTCTCCAGCATTTCCATCGTGGTGTTCAGCCTGATCGGCTCGGCACCGTCGAAGGCGATGATCCAGCGCTTCGAGGAAGCCGAGGCGGAATACGCCGAGGCCACTCAGCCGGCAGGCACTGCGGTGACCAGCCGCTGATCCCGAGCTGAATGAAAAAGGCCGCGCTCCCGCAAGGGCCGCGGCCTTTTTTGTGGCGTCAGGATTGGCTTTTCTGTAGGAGCGAGCTCGCTCGCGAACCCCCTTGATGCCGTGGGTGTCGGGCAGGTTCGCGAGCAAGCTCGCTCCTACAGGTCATGGCTCCGTGCTGACCTGTGCGTAGGAGCGGACTTTTTTCGCGATGCTCCCGGCGCGATGCGAACCTATCGCGGACGGAGTCCGCTCCTACGCTGGTTGGCAAATCCGGCGTGGGGCGATCAGCGCGAGGTGTTGCCACTCATCGCCGCCGCGTACCGCCAGCAGGCGAACAGGCACAGCAGCAGGCCGACCACCGCCAGCGCGCCACCGACATAGCCGATCCACTCCAGCCCCATGCCCACCGCCACGCGGCTGCCCAGCAGCGCACCGCCGCCGATACCGACGTTGTACAGGCCGGAGAACATCGCCATGGCCACGTCGGTGGCGTCGTGGGCCAGTTGCAGGACCTTGGCCTGCAGCGCCAGGCCGAAGCAGAGGATCGCCGCGCCCCAGAACAGGCTCAGGCCCAGCAGCGCCGTGGGCGAATGGGAAAGCGGCATCAGCAGCAGGAGCGAGCCGCCGAGCACGGCGATGGCCATGCACGGAAAGGCGCGCGGGAAGCGCTCGCTGTAGCGGCTGAAGAGGATCGAACCGAACATCCCGGCGCCGCCGAACAGCAGCAGGAGCAGCGTGGTCTTCTGGCTGTCCAGCGCGGCGATCTCCCGCGCGAACGGTTCGATGTAGCTGTAGGCGGTGAATTGCGCGGTGATCACCAGCACGGTCAGCACATACATCGACACCAGCGCCGGGCGGCGCAGCAGCAGCGGCAGGCTGCGCAGCGAACCGGAGTTCTGGCTCGGCAGCAGCGGCAGCGCGCGGGCCAGCCAGAGCACCACGACCACCGAGACGCCGGCAATCGCCAGGAAAGTGGTGCGCCAGCCCATCGCTTCACCCAGCACGCGGCCCAGCGGAATGCCCAGCACCATCGCCAGGATGGTCCCGGTGGCCAGCAGGCCGAGGGCTTTCGCCTGCTGGCCCGGTGGCGCCACGCGCACCGCGAGCGAGGCGGTGATCGACCAGAACACTGCGTGGGCGAAGGCGATGCCGAAGCGGCTGATCATCAGCACCGTGAAGTTCCAGGCAAAGCCGGAGAGCACATGGCTGACGATGAACAGGCAGAAGATCACCACCAGCAGGCGGCGGCGTTCCATGTTGCGGGTCAGCTGCATCAGCGGCAGCGAGGCCAGCGACACCACCCAGGCGTAGAGCGTGAGCATCAGGCCGGTCTGTTCCGGACGCATGTCGAAACTGCGCCCGATGTCGCTGAGCAGGCCCACCGGGACGAACTCGGTGGTGTTGAAAATGAAGGCGGCGATGGCCAGGGCGATGACGTTCAGCCAGCTGCCGGTACGGGTGTCTTGCGCGGTTGTCATGGGAATCCTGAGGTGAGAGGGGGCTCAGGCCGTGCCTTGGGATCACGCTTGTAGCGTGTCCCTGGCAAAGAAGAATTGTTGTTGCGGCGGAGTGCAATTCTAACCACGCATCCTGGCCCGCGCACGGCAAAGGGACGCTTGCGCGGGTGCAGCGGCAGGCTCAGGCGGCATTGTCGATCAGCGGATCGGCCGCCTGCGCCACTTCCTCGGCCAGCCAGTCGAGGAACGCGCGTACCGGTGGATGGCGCTCGCGGCCGGGCACGCAGAGCGCGGTGTAGCTGGCACCGGGGACGTTGATCTCCGGCCGATAGGGCACCAGCAGCCTCTTCTCCACGCTCTCCGACACCAGCAGCGAACTGGCCAGCACCAGCCCCTGGCCGGCGATGGCCGCCTGCAGGGCGTAGAACTCCTCCTCGTACTCGCGCTGTACCGCCTGGGTCAGCAGGCATTCCTCTCCGGCTGCTGCGCACCAGGCCTTCCAGCCGCGCTCGTAGAGCTCGGAGTTGTACCAGCGCACGCTGATCATCTCCGGCACGTCCACATCGGCGGTCGCCACCAGTGCTGGCGCGCCATACACGGCGAAGCGTTCGGCCAGGAGGAACTGGCTGTGCATGCGCGGGTACTCGCCGAAACCGTAGCGGATCGCGAGATCGACGCTGGCGTCCTGCTGCAGGTCGAGCAGTTCGCACTGGCTATCCAGGCGCAGGCGGATGTGCGGATGGCGCGCATAGAAGCGCCCCAGGCGCGGCACCAGCCAGAGCGCCGCGAACGCGGGGGTGGTGGAAATCGTCAGGCTGCTGGCGTTGCGCTGCGGACGCAGGCTGTCCACTGACTGCGAGACCTCCAGCAGCGCGCCGTGCAGGCTGCGGAACAACCGCTCGCCGGCCTCGGTCAGGCGCACCTGGCGTGGCAGCCGCTCGAACAGCGGCAGGCCCAGCCATTCCTCCAGCGCGCGGACCTGGTGGGATACCGCCGTGGGCGTCACCGCCAGTTCCTCGGCGGCGGCCTTGAAGCTCAGCTGGCGCGCAGCGGATTCGAAGGTACGCAGGGCGGGCAGGGGCAGGTTGGCGAACATCGAAAGCTCCATGGATGAGTTGGACTCATCTGAGTGCAGTTTCCCTCAGTTGTCCGGGAGACCGCCTGAAAATACCTTGGATGGCAAGCAGGGTGGCAATCCAGTGTAACGGATGAATCACCTGGAACAAGTCGAACAGAAGGAGTAACAGATGAACCGTATTCTTGCCATTCACGCCAGCCCGCGTGCCGAGCGTTCCCATTCCCGTCGCCTGGCCGAGGGCTTCCTCGCTGCGCTGTCGTCCGCAGACATTACTCACCGCGAAGTGGGCCGAGCCAATCTGCCCCACGTCAGCGAAGGCTTCATCGCCGCTGCCTTCCATCCGCAGCGCGAGCATCGTCCGGCCGAACTTCAGGCGGAGCTGACGTTGAGCGATGAGCTGGTGGACGAGCTGCTTGCCCACGACCTGCTGGTGATTTCCACGCCCATGTACAACTTCAGCGTGCCCAGCGGCCTGAAGGCCTGGGTCGACCAGATCGTCCGTATCGGCCGCACCTTCGACCTGCACATCAAGGACGGCGAGGCCGAATACGAGCCGCTGCTCAAGGGCCGCAAGGCGCTGATCATCACCAGCCGCGGTGGCGCCGGCATGGGGCCGGGCGGTGAGTTGGAGTGGATGAACCATGCCGACGCTTGGCTGCGCGTGGCGCTGGGGTTCCTCGGCATCGAGGATGTGCAGGTGATCGCCGCCGAGGGTGAGGAGGGCAATCCCGAGGCCTTCCGCGCTTCCTATCAACAGGCTGAACAAGCCCTGGCCGACCTCGCCGAGAGCGAGTGGGCGCGTGCGTGATGGCCTGGGCGATGCTGATGGTGGCGGCGGTGTTCGAGGTGATGTTCGCGGTGTCGATGAAGTACGCCGAGGGCTTCACCCGGCCGTTGCCGACCGTGGTGACGGTGCTCGCGGTGATCGGCGGGATTTTCTTCCTCACCCTGGCGATGCGCCAGTTGCCGGTGAGCATCGCCTACCCGATCTGGACCGCCATCGGCACCCTGGGCACGGTGTTCTTCGGCTTCCTGCTGCTGGGCGAGGCGCTGACCCTGACCAAGCTGGCGTCGGTCGCCCTGATCATCGCCGGCGTGGCCGGGCTGCGGGCCTGATGCTAAGGTGCCGCGCATTCTCCGCACGACGACACTGACATGACCGACAAACCGAAGAACCCGCTGCACGGCGTGACCCTGGAAGCGATCCTTACCCAGCTGGTAGCGCAGTACGGCTGGGACGGGCTGGCCAAGCGCATCGATATCCGCTGCTTCAATAACGACCCGAGCATCAAGTCCAGCCTGACCTTCCTGCGTCGCACCCCATGGGCGCGGGAGCAGGTTGAGGCGTTGTACGTGAAGAGCGTGCAGGGCAAGTAACAGAGCGGCTCTTCGTAGGAGCGAGCTTGCTCGCGAATCTGGCCGGTTCCCCATGGCATGAAGCGGTTCGCGAGCAAGCTCGCTCCTACAGGTTCAGGCGTCTGGGCTACCCCTTCACCCCAGCCCTCTCCCCAGGGAGAGGGCTGGGGTGAAGGGGCGAAACCGATCTATGCAGCAGCGCCTACCGCCAGCTCACTCGCAGGTTATCCAGCCGCTCCTGGCAGCCGGTGCTGATACCGGGCTCCAGGTAGCTCGACAACATGGGCGCCATGCCCTTGAGCACCTGCACCGGCAGCGCCGAGGTGAACTTGAAGTTGTCCGACTCGCTGCCGGCGACGTAGGCGGTCAGCGTGCCGAAATGGCGTGGGCCGATGTAGAAGACGAAGGTCGCCGTGCGGTTCATCGCCTTGGAGCTTTTCACCCAGCCGCTGCGCGTCACGCTTTCGATGCGGTTGTCGCCGGTGCCGGTCTTGCCGCCCATCACCAGTGCGCTGCCATTGGCCAGCTTGAAGGTGCCTGACAAGCGCCGCGCGGTACCCGCGTCCACCACCTGCGACAGCGCAGTGCGCAGAGCCTGGGCGACCTCCGAACGCATCACCTGGCGACCGCTGCCCGATTCCGGGCCGAGGGTCACTTCATAGGGCGTAGCGGCGGCGAAGTGCAGGCTGTCGATGCGCAGGGTCGGCTGGCGCACACCATCGTTGAGGATGATCCCCATCAGCTCCGCCAGCGCGGCAGGGCGGTCCCCGGAGCTGCCCAGCGCGGTGGCCAGCGACGGCACCAGGTGGTCGAACGGGTAGCCCAGGCGCTTCCACTGTTCATGCAGGTCGAGGAACGCTTCCACCTCCAGCATGATGCGGATGCGCTTGTCGCGGGCGTACTTGTGCCGCGACTTGAACAGCCAGCCGTAGACCTGCTTGCGCTCGGCGTCGCTGGCGGCCACCGCATCGGCGAAGGTCGCCGCCGGCTGGCGTTGCAGGTAGCCCAGCAGCCACAGTTCCAGCGGGTGCACGCGGGCGACGTAGCCCTGGTCATTGAGGTCGAAGGCGCCCGGCCCATAGCGGGTGTAGAGGTCCTCGATGCGCTTGTCGGTGAGCTTGTCGCCAGCGTATTTGCCCTGCTTCAGGCGGTCCTGCAGGAAGGCGGCGAAGGTCGGTAGATCGGCCTGGGGCTGCAGGTAGCGATGGATGGCTGCCAGCCGCACCGGCCAGGCGCGCAGGCCATCGAGGAAGGTATTCAGGCGGTCGTCGTTGTCCTTGCCCTTGTATTTCTGCCAGAAGCGCAACAGGTAGACCTGGCTCTCCTTGTCGACGAAGCGGTCGAGGTAGTCCTGCCGGCGCGGGTCGTTGTCGTCGGCCAGCACCGCTACCTTGCTGCCCTCGTTGGCGTAGATGTCGTGGCGCACCAGATCGCGCAGCAGGCGCACGAAGGGCAGGTTGATCGATTCGCGCAGCGCGTCCTGCAGGGTCGGGATGCGGCCGTTGTCCTCCTTGCGGAAGTTGCTGAAGGTGTGCACGCCGCCGCCGGTGAAGAAGCTTTCATAGGGGCTGGCGGAGTACTTGCGTTGCAGCGCGGCGGCGAGCATGTCCGGCAGGTTGCGGTCCTTGGCGGCGATCAGGTAATCGATGGACCAGCGACTGAGGATGTCCAGCGGTTCGATGTCCACCTTCTTCAGTTCGGCGACCGTCATCGGCGCGTACTGCTGGTGCAGGTCGGCGATGGTTTCCAGGTAGGTGGCGAGCACGCGCAGCTTGGCGGTCGAGCCCAGCTCCAGCTTGCTGCCTTCGTTGATGTCGAAGGGTTGCTCGGTGCTGTCGGTCTGCACGCGCACGCGGTTGCCGCTGGGGGTGCGCTCGAACAGGGTGAAGCTGTAGCGCACGTCCCTGGTCTTGTCCTTGGACAGCAGGTGCTCGCCGAACAGGCCGATCTGCTCGGCGAAGTCCGGGTCGGACAGGTGCCGCAGGTAGCCGGTGACCTGCTCCTGCAGTTCATGCTGCAGGGTCGTGGTGAAGCTCATGTCGAAACGGTCGAGGTCGTACAGCGGCACGTCGAGCATGCCGGCCAGGCGGGTGCGCGCAAGGCCGATGCCCTTGTTGTTTTCCAGCGGGGTGAAGCTGGGCTCGCTGCGCGGATCGCGGAATACCAGCTTCTGCTTGAGCGCCGCGTCGCGCAGTTCCGCGGTGATCACGTTGTTCTGCGCGAGCAGGCGCAGGTAGCTGTCGGTCAGCACGGCCAGTTGGTCGCGGCCACGGGCGAGGTACCAGGAAGGCCGGCGGTGGGCAATCATCAGCGAAACGACCTGGCGCAGCGCCTTGCCCTGCGCGGCAAGCTCCGCACCGGAGCCGGGCGGGGCGTTGAGCAGCTTGTTGACCTGCTGGTAGTCGGCGCCGTACCAGATCCACAGGCCATCGGGCAGGCCGCTCACTTCGCCGTAACCCGGCTGCGCCGAGAGCGGTACGGAGTTGAGGTAGGTGAGGGCGACGTTGCGCCGTGCGGCCATGTTCTCCGCGCCGTTCTGGTAGGTGCGCACGCTGGCCGAAGCCATCTGCCGGAGCTTGTCGGTGATGGAGTTGGTGCGGCCATCCTCTGAGTGGCGGTACTTCTCGATCTGTGTGGCCAGGGTACTGCCGCCGGGGGCGTGGTTGCCCAACCCGACCAGCTTGCCCACCTGCGCCACGGAAGCCTGGGTGAAGCGGCTCCAGTCGATGGCGGGGTTCAGGTAGGGGCGGTCGAGATCGAGCAGGTCGCGGTTCTCGATGTACAGCAGGCTGTTGACGATGGCCGGCGAGATGCTCTCGAAGTTGGCGTAGAGCCGCTGCGGGTAGCGGAAGTTGTAGATCGGCAGGCCGCGGCAGTCGGCGATATCGACGCCGGCCTGGGCCTTCTCCGGGTAGGGCGGGAACATCCCGTGGCCGGTGTACTGCATCAGCGGATCGGAGAAGCGCGCCTGGCTCAAGGTGACGAAGTTGCGCTCGTGCAGGCGGCCCAGGAAGGTCGGCAACTGCTGATAGCCCAGGCGCCGATCGAAGGGGCCGCCTTGTGGATAAACCACATCGTCGGTGCTGCCCTGTTCCAGGCTCCAGGTCAGGCCAGTGGCGTAGCGTGCCAGCTCGCGCGCCTGCAGCTTGGAGGTCCGCGCCTCATACAGCAGCGCCGCACCCATGGCGGCAAGCAAGGGCAGGAGAAACAGGAAGAGGATCAGGAAGCGGTGGTGATGCACTTTCTGTGGGGAAAGGCCGGGCCCCAGACTTCCCGGTTGTCCTGCCACTTGCGTACCGGAATGCTTCGAGTTGCCCATATTCACGCCCCGCCCATGCTTGTACGACAGCCCAGGTAGCGAACTCCGCCCACGTGATGGCCGACGCCCCTCCCGGCGCCGCGAAAGCCCCTAACCTGCGGCTTTCCTAAGTTCCAGCGTAGTCGGCGGCGAAAAATCTGCGCGCCGCCAGGTACCGTTCGTGGCTCGCCGGATTGATTTGCCGACGGCCAGCAGGTGGAATGTGATTATTTGGACAGGAATGGCTGCCGATGCGTTCGTACTTTTTGCCCCTGGCCGCGCTGCTGGGCGTTTCGTTGAACCTCGCCGCCGCGCCGATGCCCTTCTATAAATGGCAGAGCAAGCTCGATGGCGCCTATACCTGCCAGCAGACATCACCGGGCAGTGGCTGGCAGAAGATCGGCGGACCGTTCAGTGATGCCGGGTGCCGCAAGGCGTTGCCGCAGACGCCGCCGCCCAAGGGGCTGGCGGTGCCCAAGTCGTTGAGGACGCCGTAGCCCGACACCGGCGCAGGAGCGGATTCATCCGCGATCGTTTCGCCCCACTTACGGATATCGCCATGACCGACCACGACGCCCGAATCCGCCAGAGTTGGCAAGCCAACGCCGATGCCTGGACCCGCGCGGTGCGCGAGCAACGCATCGAGAGCCGGCGGCTGGTGACCGATGCGGCGATCCTCGCCGCGATTGCCGAAGGTCCGGCACGCCGTGTGCTGGATATCGGTTGCGGCGAAGGCTGGTTGTGTCGTGCGCTGGCCGAGAAGGGCAGCGAGTGTGTCGGCGTGGATGCTTCCGCACCGCTCATTGAAGCCGCGCAGATGGCGGGCGGTGGGCGCTATGAAGTGATGGATTACGCGGGACTCATCGAAGCCGGAGATTCACTCGGCCAGTTCGACGCCCTGGTGTGCAATTTCGCCTTGCTCGACGAGTACATCGCGCCGTTGCTCGCCGTACTTCGCGAGCGGCTCAATCCCGGCGGGCGGCTGCTGATTCAGACCGTGCATCCGTGGGCCGCCTGCGGTGACGCGCCCTATGTGGACGGCTGGCGCCTGGAAGACTTCGCTGCCTTCGGCGGTGAGTTCAGCGCACCGATGCCCTGGTTCTTCCGCACCCTGGAGTCCTGGCTGGCGCTGCTGGCCGCCAGCGGCTGGCGCCTGCGGCAACTGCGCGAGCCTCGTCATCCGGACACCGGCAAGCCCTGCTCGCTGCTGCTGGAGGTGCAGCCGCTGGGAGGCTGAAGCGCTCTGCAGCGGCCCTGGTGGCGCGGGAAGATGTGGCGATACGCCGCTATCCCTTTGGTCACATTGCACCTTGGTGGTGCAGACGATTCCCACGGACTTGTGTAACACTCGCCCGCGACCTCAGCCGTGGTCCTCCCGCAATGCCCACGTCCGCTTCACAAGAGCGGGCAGCCTCTTCCGGTGTGCCGTCCTGGAACTGCCAGACACTTCTCCCTCCGTGCCGACCGGCGCGGTGGCGAAGCCTTTTCGGCGGTTCCGCATCCCGACTGCACTTAGAGTCCTCAGCTGATATTTCCCAAGAACAAAATGAGGTTGCATCACCATGTCGTCCCACGATCTCCAAAGGGATCTCAACGAGCGGCACATCCGTCTCATGGCCCTGGGCGCCTGCATCGGCGTCGGTCTGTTCCTCGGCTCCGCCAAGGCCATCCAGATGGCCGGCCCGGCCATCATGCTTTCCTACATCATCGGCGGTCTCGCCATCCTCGTGATCATGCGCGCCCTCGGCGAGATGGCCGTGCACAATCCCGTGGCCGGCTCATTCGCCCGCTACGCCCAGGACTACCTCGGCCCGCTGGCCGGTTACCTGACCGGCTGGAACTACTGGTTCCTCTGGCTGGTGACCTGCGTCGCGGAGATCACCGCGGTGGCCATCTACATGGGCATCTGGTTCCCCGACGTGCCGCGCTGGATCTGGGCGCTGGCCGCGCTGGCGAGCATGGGCACCATCAATCTCATCGCCGTGCGCGCCTTCGGTGAGTTCGAGTTCTGGTTCGCCCTGATCAAGATCGTCACCATCGTCGCCATGATCCTGGCCGGCGCCGGCATGATCTTCTTCGGCCTGGGCAACGGCGGCATCGCCACCGGCATCTCCAACCTGTGGAGCAACGACGGCTTCATGCCCCACGGCATCACCGGCGTGCTGATGTCGCTGCAGATGGTGATGTTCGCCTATCTGGGCGTGGAGATGATCGGCCTCACCGCCGGCGAAGCGAAGAACCCGCAGAAGACCATCCCTGGCGCGATCAACTCGGTGTTCTGGCGCATCCTGCTGTTCTACGTGGGCGCGCTGTTCGTGATCATGTCGATCTACCCGTGGAACGAGATCGGCACCCAGGGCAGCCCCTTCGTCATGACCTTCGAGCGCATGGGCATCAAGACCGCCGCCGGCATCATCAACTTCGTGGTGATCACCGCCGCGCTGTCGTCCTGCAACGGTGGCATCTTCAGCACCGGCCGCATGCTCTACAGCCTCGCCCAGCATGGCCAGGCCCCGGCTGTGTTCGCCAGGACCTCCAGCGGCGGCGTGCCGCGCAATGCGCTGCTGCTGTCGATCTTCGCGCTGCTGCTGGGCGTGCTGCTGAACTATCTGGTGCCCGAGAAGGTGTTCACCTGGGTGACCTCCATCGCCACTTTCGGTGCGATCTGGACCTGGGCGATGATCCTGCTGGCGCAGCTGAAATTCCGCCGTGGGCTGAGCGCTGCCGAAGCCGGCAAGCTGCAGTTCCGGATGTGGCTGTACCCGATCAGCTCGTACCTGGCCATGGCCTTCCTGGTGCTGGTGGTGGTGCTGATGGCGTTCTTCGAAGATACGCGCATCGCGCTGTACATCGGCCCGGCGTTCCTGGTGCTGCTGACGGTGCTGTACTTTGCGCTCAACCTTGCTCCGAAGGAGCAGGGCAGCGTCGCCAGTCGCGCCTGATGTGCTGTTGAACGATTGAAAAAAGGGCCTCTTCGGAGGCCCTTTTCTTTTGCTGGATGATTACGTCGTGGGCAGGCTGCCGGCCATGCGCGTCAGGCTGCGGTCGAGTTCGGTGATTTCCAGTTGCAGGCCGATGGGGCGTTTTTCGATGAGTTCGGCGAGGGTCTGTTCGGCGGTGGCGAACAGGGTGTCGACGATGCGCTGGCGCAACTCCTCGGGGCGGCCGGGGGCGATGCGGATCTGGATGTTGATGAAGGCTTCGTCCTGGGTGTTGGCGCCGACATGGAACTGGTCGATGGCGCGGGCGAAGGTGCGCAGGCCGTTGCTGGGGAACACGCTCAGGCCTTTTGCTGCTTCATGGATTTTTTCAGGCAGTTCCAGAGGCAGTAGGTCGTTGGTGAGGTTGGCGGTGTAGTCGATGGCGATGTGGGGCATGGGCTTTTTGTCCTAGGCTCGGTGTGACCATCCTAGGAGGGCGCAACTGAGCAGGACATACGAGTGATCACTTAGTTGGAGCTAAGTGATGCTGCGCCGCGTCGGCGTGTTCGGATGGTTCGTGTTTCGCCTCTCGGCGAGTCCCTTTTGGCAAACGCCCCAAAAGGAACCAAAAGGTCTTGCCCCTCCATCCGGTTTTTCGCTTGGGGCGAAAAATTCCCTCGTTGAAGCGAAGTTTCAGGGGCACGCGCTGACGGGCCATCCCTGGCCCGACAGCGCTCTCGCGGCATCCATGCCGCTCAACCCCTGAAACTCCGCTTCAACGAGGCCTCCTGAAAGGGGCATTCCGGAGCGTGCGGATGTTTCTCTGGAAATCCTTTAAAGCCAGAACTCGAACCAGAACGAGGGGGTTTTTATGTAGGAGCGAGCTTGCTCGCGAACGGACCCCGCTGCGGAATCGGTTTCGCGAGCAAGCTCGCTCCTACAGATTGGATTGAGGGCGCTTCAGGTCGCCAGCAACGGCGGCATCGGGCAATCCAGGATATCCGCCACCGCGCGCATCAGCTCCGCTTCACCAGCGGTGATGCGCCCGTCGTGCTCGATGCAGCGCGCCAATGCCTTGAGCAGTTGCGGCTTCTGCAGCGGGCGCAGTTGTTCCAGCTGCTTCAGTGCGGCCTCCAGCTCGCGCAGGCTGGCGGCGCCCGGCAGCGGCCGGGGGGCGAAGGGCAGGCCGCTCCAGGCATCGGCGAACGCCTGCTCGGTCTGCAGGTCGCTGGTCTCGCCAACGCGGGCGAGGAAGGCCAGCAGCGTTGCGCAGGCTTCGGACAGGTCCGCCAGTGCCACGTTGCCGATCTTGCCGCTGCCCGGCCGCAGGTTGCGCTCGATGATGCGCAGCAGCGTCCATTCCAGCAGCTTGACCTTGCCGTCCAGCTTGATCAGTAGCGCCATGTTCTCGCGCAGGGCGAGGAAGGCCTTGGCGCCCAGTTGCTTGAGCGCCGGCATGGCCAGGTCGAGCAAGGGCAGGCGCTGGCCCGGATCGAGTTGCAGCAGCGACTCCTCCAGCAGGTCCAGTTGCAGCGCCAGGCTCAGGTTGAGGCGCTGCTTGATCGCTTCCAGCTGGCGGGCTCGCAGGCCGGGGTCGCTGTCCAGCAGCAGGCCGTAGACCAGCGCTTCGGCGCCTTCGCTGTCATGGGCGGCGCGCTGCAGGCGCTGGTCCAGGCGTTGCAGGGTGCTGCGGGCTTCCTGCAGGTGCGCGATGGTGGGTGCGCCGACGGCGGCCACTGCCACGTCCACGGCGCTGGGCTGGTACGGCTGGCCGGTGACGGCGGCGGTCCAGGCTTGCTTGTTCATCAGCGCCACGTCCAGGCGTGGTTCGAATTTCGGGTAGTTTCCGTCCCAGCCCGGATCGACGCGGCGAATACGGTCCTGCAGCGGCGGGTGGGTGTCGAACCAGCTGCTGCCCACGCCATCGCCGAAGTACATATGGCTGAATTCTGCCGCGCGCGGGGCGCTGAGCAGGGCGCCCAGCGGGTTGCCACCGATCTTCTTGAGCGCACCGGCGATAGTCGAGGGATCGCGGGTGAACTGCACGGCCGAGGCGTCGGCCAGGAACTCGCGCTGGCGGCTGACCGAGGCCTTGATCAACTGCCCGAAGAAGGTGCCGACATAGCCGAGTACGTAAAGCACCACGCCGGCGCCGATCACCAGCAGCACCACGCTGCCGCCACTGTTCTTGTCGTTGCTGCTGCTCCGGCTACTGATGCGCACGCCAGTGCTGGTCTCGCTCCAGCCGCGCAGCAGCATGCCGCCGATCAGGCCAAGCAGGAGCATGCCGTGGAGCAGGGCGGTCAGCCGGGTGTTGAGCAGCATGTCGCCGTGGTGGATGTGGCTGAACTCGTGGGCGATCACGCCCTGCAGTTCATTGCGGTCGAGCTGCTCGATGGCGCCGCGGGTAATGCCGATCACCGCGTCGCGGGGTGTCAGGCCGGCGGCGAAGGCGTTGATCGAGCCGTCTTCCAGCACATACACCGGCGGCACCGGCGAGCCGGAGGCCAGGGCCATTTCCTCGACCACGTTCAGCAACCGACGCTCGTCAGCGTTGCTGGCGCTGAGGTTGAGCAGGCGGCCGCCGAGGCTCTCGGCCACGACCTTGCCGCCCGCACTCAACTGCACCTGCTTGTACAGCGCGCCGAGGACGACCACACCGACGATCACGGCGGCCACCGACAGGTACAGCTCCGGATCGGGCAGGGAGGCGCGCGAGGTCAGGTGCAGAGCAGGCTCGCCGAGGTGACGCCAGAGCCAGCCCAGCGCCAGGCTGGTGATGGTCACCAGGCACACCACGGCGATAGTCAGCAGCAGGACCAGGCGCCCGGTCTGCTTGCGGGCGCGGTCCTGGTGTTCGAAGAAGTTCATCGCGCGTCCTGCGCCGAGGTTTTAGAAGGCGACTTTCGGCGCGGCCTGGATTGCCTTGCTGTCCTCGAACTCGAGCAGGCTGGCGTCCTTGCTGTGGCCGTAGGTGGCGGCCAGGACGTTGGCGGGGAAAGACTGGCGGTAGGTGTTGTACTCCATCACCGAGTCGTTGTAGGCCTGGCGGGCGAAGGCGACCTTGTTCTCGGTGCTCGACAGCTCCTCGCTGACCTGCTGCAGGTTCTGCGAGGCCTTGAGGTCCGGGTAGGCTTCCAGGGTCACGTTCAGGCGACCCATCGCGCCACCCAGGGCATTCTCGGCGGCGGCCAATTGCGCCATGCGGCCGGCGTCGCCCGGTTGCTCGGACGCGGCCTTTAGGCCGGCCACGGCAGCGTTGCGCGCAGCGATCACTGCTTCGAGGGTTTCGCGCTCGTGCTTGAGGTAGGCCTTGGCGGTTTCCACCAGGTTGGGGATCAGGTCGTAGCGCCGCTTGAGTTGCACCTCGATCTGCGCGAAGGCGTTCTGGTAGCGGTTGCGCAGCGCCACCAGGCGGTTGAACACACTGATCAGCAGGAAGATCACGCCAGCGATGATGGCGAGGGTAATGATCGAGGAAACGCTCATGGGATGTCCTTATCGGCAGGCGATCGAGCGTCGATAATAGCGGAAAGCCAGCTGAATGTTGGGCAACTTCTGACGTCTTGCTTCGGCAGTGCATCGGCCGTATTGCGGCGTGTTGCGAAAAAAAAAGGGCCTCCATGGAGGCCCTTTTGCCGAGCCCTGTAAATCAGCGGTTCAGATACTCGGCGACGGACACCACTTCGGCGTAGGCGAAGGCGAACGAGGCCATGTAGGCGGCATGGACCTGCGCGGCCGGCACCTTCACGCCGTTGAACTCCAGGTCCAGGGTCGCGCAGGCGTCGTGCAGCACGGTTACCGTGTAGCCGAAGTCGGCGGCGGCACGCACCACGCCGTCCACGCACATGTGGCTCATGTGACCGACAACGACCACGGAGTCGACGCCGTGCTGGTCGAGGATGGCCTTGAGGTCGGTGTCGCGGAACGAGTTGACGAAGTGCTTCAGGACCACCGGCTCGCCGGGCAGGTTGGCGACCTTGCCGTGGATTTTCGCGCCGTCGCTGCCGGGGGCGAAGAACGGGGCGTCGGCGCTTTCGAACTCGTGGCGTACGTGCACCACCAGGTCACCGCGCTCGCGGAAGGCGGCGAGTACCTTGGCGGCCTGGTCGGCGGCCGGATCGATGCCGACCAGCGGCCACTTGCCGGAGGGGAAGTAGTCGTTCTGGATATCCACTAGGATGAGCGCTTGCTTGGCCATTTCCGAATTCCTTTTGAGTGGTGAGGAAGTGGGACCAGTATGGTTCGCCGCTCGCCGAGCGGGGATCAGGTGGAACGACAATAACAGGGGGAAAACTGACAATGGCTGTGGAACGGAGCGTCGTCGAGATCGGGTTGCTGCTCTATCCCGGTGTGCAGACGGCGGCCCTGCACGGGTTGACCGATCTCTTCGCGGTGGCGGAGCGCATCGCCGGCGAAGAGGCCGGCGCTCAGCTGCCGGCACTGCGCGTCAGCCATTGGTCCGGGGAGGCCGGCAGCGAACCGCATCGTGTCTTCGATACGCATCCCGGCGCTGACAGCCGCCTGGTCGCGGTGCTGGTGCCGCCGTCACTGTTCGGCCTGCCCGACGCCGCGCCGCTGCGCAACCTCACCGACTGGCTTGCTGCGCGCCACGGCGAGGGCGCCATCGTCGGCTCGGTTTGCATCGGCGGGCTGCTGGTAGCCGAAGCCGGGCTGCTCGACGGCCGTAGCGCCACCGCTCACTGGAGCGGTGCCGAAGCCTTTGCCAAGCGTTTCCCGCGCGTACGCCTGGAGCCGCACAAGCCCATGGTCGACGATGGCGACCTGATCACCTCCGCCGGCCTGATGGCCTGGTCGGAGCTGGGCCTGCGGATCGTCGACCGCCTGCTCGGCCCGAGCATCGCCAGCCGCACCGCACGCTTCATGGTGGTGGAGCACAGCGACAGCGCCCAGCAGTGCGGCAGCAACTTCGCGCCGCTGCTGGGGCATGGCGACGCCGCGATCCTCAAGGTCCAGCACTGGCTGCAGGGCAATGGCGCGGTGGACGTCAGCCTCGCCGCCATGGCCGCCCAGGCCGGGCTGGAAGAGCGCACCTTCCTGCGCCGCTTCCGCGCCGCCACCGGGCTCAAGCCCACCGAGTACTGCCAGCACCTGCGCGTGGGCAAGGCGCGGGAGCTGCTGGAGTTCACCAACGGCACGGTGGACCACATCGCCTATACGGTCGGCTACCTCGATCCGGGCTCGTTCCGCAGCACCTTCCGCAAGATCACCGGGATGGCGCCGAGTGATTACCGCAAGCGCTTTGGGGCAAAAGCGACGGAAGTGCCCGTCAAGAGCTGATCAAATCCACCGATCATTCTCCGCCGTCCGCTCGCCGCCCTGATCCCCGGTATTCAGCACGCCGCGCGGTTCGATCAGCATCACCTGCACTTCCTGCTCGGCATACGGCTTGTGCTCCACGCCGCGCGGTACCACGTAAAGCTCGCCGGCGCGCAGGGTCAGCGGGCCGTCGCGGAAGTCGATGCGCAGTTCGCCGTCGAGCACGATGAAGGTTTCGTCGGTGTCTGCGTGGCTGTGCCAGACGAAGTCGCCGTGCAGCTTCACCACCTTGAACTGGTAGTCGTTCATCTCGGCGATCACCCGTGGTTGCCAGGTTTCGGTAATGCGGCCGAGCTTGTCCTGCAGGTTGATCGGTTGGCGTTGGGTCACGGTGTTTCCTCCTGGGGATCTTTCTCCCGAAACTACGGCGGGCCCGGCGGGCGGTCTTGCAGGAAATTGCGCTTCGATCGCCCCTGCATTGACCTGATCGGGTTGCCGGCCCCGTCCCTGGCGCAGACAATCGACCCTTGGTCCGTCAGAAAGGAGTGCCGATCCATGGCGCAGAACATCTACGACAATCCCGAATTCTTCGCGGGCTACGCCCAGCTGCCACGTTCGCAGCACGGCCTGGACGGCGCGCCGGAGTGGGCCTCGCTGCGCTCGCTGTTGCCGCCGCTGGAAGGCTTGGACGTGGTCGACCTCGGGTGCGGTTATGGCTGGTTCAGCCGTTACGCCGCGGAGCAGGGCGCGCGCACGGTGAGCGGACTGGACGTCTCGCAGAAGATGCTTGACCACGCGCGGGCGAACACCGACGCCGCGCAGGTGAGCTACTTCCATGCCGACCTCGACCAACTCGAACTGCCCACCGCGGCCTTCGACCTCGCCTACAGCTCGCTGACCCTGCATTACCTCGCAGACCTGCCGCATTTCTTCCGCAACGTACACGATGCGCTGCGCCCCGGCGGCAGCCTGGTGTTCTCCATCGAACACCCGATCTACATGGCCTCGCTCAAGCCGGGCTGGGTCGTCGATGGCGATGGTCGCCGCTGCTGGCCGGTGGATCACTACCAGGACGAAGGCGAGCGCCGCACCGACTGGCTCGCCAAGGGCGTGATCAAGCAGCACCGTACACTGGGCAGCATCCTGAATGCGGTCATTGGCGCGGGGCTGACGTTGCGCCACGTCGAGGATTGGGGCCCGAGCGCCGGGCAGGTGCAGGCCAATCCGGTACTGGCCGAAGAACGCGAGCGGCCGATGTTGCTGCTGGTCGCCGCGCAGCGCTGAAGAGCGAAAAACGGCCGACTATGCTCAGAGCATTGCGCCCGTCCTGCCCCGGAGATCGCCATGTCCCAGCCCGCCTCCGTCGTCCGCCCCAGCGTCATTCCCTGCCTGCGCTACCGCGATGCGCCCCAGGCCATCGACTGGCTGTGCGCCACCTTCGGCTTCCAGCGGCAACTGGTCGTTGCCGATGACCACGGCGGAATCGCCCACGCGCAGCTGGCGCTGGCTGACGGCAGCGGCCTGGTGATGCTCGGCTCGTTGCACGACAACGAGTACGGCCGCCTGATGCGCCAGCCCGACGAGATCGGCGGCTGCACCCAGAGCATCTACGTGGTGGTGAAGGATGCCGAAGCGCTGTACCGCGCAGCGGTGGATGGCGGCGCGCAGATCGTCATCGACATCAAGGACGAAGACTACGGCGGCCAGGGCTTCACCTGTCGTGATCCGGAAGGGCATATCTGGAGCTTCGGCACCTACGATCCCTGGCACTGACGCCGCCCTGCAACATCCTGCGCAAGCCCCGAGCTTGACGCTTTCCCATCGCAAGTGTTGATATGCGCCCCGTTTCAGGTGCCCCCCGCCGCCGTGCGTGGGGTGAAACGGGAAGCCGGTGCGTCGCCTTCGTGCGATCAGTCCGGCGCTGCCCCCGCAACGGTAAGCGAGCGGAGCATCCACTAGGCCACTGTGCGCAAGCATGGGAAGGCGGATGCCCCAGGACCCTCGCAAGCCCGGAGACCGGCCTGGAACCTGTTTGGCAAACCCGCGGTGGGCGGGCGTGAGCCGGTTCCCGGGGCGCGCTCGTTCCGGGTGTCGCTGCGCCGCCTGCGAAATCCCGATTTCGAGGCGATCACCTTGTATTCTCCTGCTTCCAACTCCCGGCGCGCCTTGCGCTGGACTCCCGTTCTCTCCCTCTGTGCCCTGAGTTCGCAGCTTGTGGCGGCTCCCCTCGACTTGGCGGATGAAATCGTCAGCGCGCCTTCCGTGGAGTCCACGACGGTGGCCGACATGGCTCGCTACGGCAGCAAGCTGGAGGTCATCGACCGCGAGCAGATCGAGCGCGCCGGCCCCAGTGCCGACATCACCCGCGTGCTGCAGATGTACGTGCCCGGCCTGTTCGTCGCGCCGAAGAATGGCCCGTTCGACTACGGCACCTACTCGCTGCTGGGCGGGCGCAACGACGACACGCTGATCCTGCTGGATGGCGTGCGCCTGAACAATCGCCTCTACGGCGGCATCTACATCGATACCCTGCCGACCACTGCGGTGGAGCGCATCGAGGTGCTCAAGGGCGGCCAGGGCCTGCTGTTCGGCACCCAGGCGGTGTCCGGGTTGATCAATATCGTCACCCGCAGCGCGCGTTCGCGCGAGGCGTCCGGTGAGGTCAACCTGGGCCTGGATACGTTCAAGGGCCGCAGCGGCGATGCCCGCGCCGAGAAGATCGTGCAGAACGGCCTGGGCGACCTCGGCCTGATGGCCTATGTCAGCCACAACCGCTCCGACGGCTACCAGCCGTACCGCGACCGTGACATGACTGACACCGTCAGCGACAAGCGCCGCTCCTATGACGTCAACGTGTTCGGCGCCAAGGCCATCCAGGCCATCGGCGATGCCTCGCGGCTGGAGCTGTTCTACCAGTACGCCGACGCCGAGCTGGACTTCGCCCGGCCGACATCGAACCACCACACCAGCAACAACCGCGTGCAACAGATCGCCACGGCGACCTTCCAGCAGAGCGTCAACGACGACTTCAGCTGGTTCGCCAAGACCCACATCAACGACTGGGATACCCGCTACGACCGCGTCTACAACCTGCAGGGCGGCGGCACCCAGGTGCTCAATCACAATGACTACTGGGGCTTTACCGACTGGGGGGCGCAGCTCGAAGGCAAGGCCAGGTTCGGTGGCGGTCACGAGCTGGTCTTCGGGAGCGACAACCAGTGGTACAAGGGCCAGGACGATGTGCTGATCATCGACAACGACAAGGCCGAGTCCCATGCGCTGTACGCCCAGCTGCGCCCGCGCATCGACGCGCTGCCCGACTGGCACCCGAGCCTGGGCGTGCGCCGCGAGGAAATCTCCGGCGGCGAAGGCGCCACGGTGTGGATGCTGACCTCGCTCTATGACCTAACCCAGCAACTCAAGCTGCGCGGCCAGTTCGGCACGGCCTTCAAGTTGCCCACTGCCGAGCAGCTGTTCGTCAACGAGCCGGGCGACGAAGTCGGCAATCGTGACCTCAAGCCCGAGCGCAGTCGCAACGCCGAGCTGGGCCTGGATTACACCGGCGAGCTGTTCGACCAGCCGTGGAGCGGCAGCGTCACCCTGTTCCGCCGCGAGATCACCGACCTGATCACCCTCGCGGGCGATCAATGGGTGAACGGCAGCGGCGAGATCGAAGTGCGCGGCGTGGAAGCCAACGGCCAGTGGCAGTTCGGCCGCCATTGGCAGCTCTCCGCCGATGCCACGCGCAACCTGGTGGACAGCCGCGAGGGCGTGACGGTGAACAACATCCCGCACTTCTTCGCCCGCGTGCGTGCCGGCTATGACGACAACCTCTGGGGCGCTGGCCTCGCCACTCGCTACGTGGGCTCCATCGTCAGCGCCCAGGACGACGACTACGGCCACTACACCGTGCTCGACGGCGATGCCTATCGCTACCTCGACGCGGCCCGCGCGCATCGTCTGAGCCTGCTGCTGGAGAACCTGCTGGACCGCGACTACGCCACCGGCCGCACCAGCAACGGCATCCGCCAGGTGGACAACCTCGGCCGGCCGCGCACCGCCGAGCTGCGCTACACCTTCAGCTTCTGATGAGGGCCATCCTGCTGGTCGGCCCATTGGCCGGGGCCCAGGGCGAGCGCCTGCACCGCGAGGTGTCGGCGCGTCTGGCTGGTGTCGAGCGCATCGACACCAGCGAGGGATTCGACCTGCTCTGGGCTCGAGCGCGTGCGCAGCTTGCCGATGCCGCGTCGTTGTTGCTGGTCGACCTGGAGCCCGCCACCGACGGCGCCTACCTCGACTGGCTGCGCGCCGAACTGGCGGTACTGGCGGATGAGTTTCCGCAGGCGCCGGTGCCGAGCATCACGGCATCGGCGCTGGGCCGGCGGGGGCTCGACGTCGGCGCGGTGCTGGCGGCGATCGACGATCCGGCGCAGCAGCTGGAATGCCGGGGAGTCGGTGCAGTGCCGTCGCAGCCCGACTGGTCCGCGCCGCCGCCGCATCGTCATCACCTGTTCCTCTGCGCGGGGCCGCGCTGCGTGCGCCGGGGTGCGTTGCCGTTGTGGAAGACCCTGCGTCGCGAACTGATTCGCCACGACCTCTACGAGAACGCCGAGGGTGCCTTGCTGACCCGCACCGGCTGCCAGTTCCCCTGCAATCGCGGGCCGGTGCTGACGGTCTACCCCGAGCGCGTCTGGTACGGCCTGCGCAGTGATGAGCAGGTTTGTCGGGTGGTGACCGAGCACCTGCGCGATGGTGTGCCGGTGGCGGATTTGCGTGTGGATGACGAAGCATGAGGCCGGCATGGCTCTTTGTAGGAGCGAGCTTGCTCGCGAACCTCTGGACGCAGGGGGCTGGATTCGTCCTTCTCGTCCAACGGCTCCTCACCCTAACCCTGGCTGCGCGCCCCGCTCAGAGGGAGAGGGAACCGTTCGGCATAGGGGGAAACCGAGCTGTCAGCCTGCACGGACTGCTCCCTCTCCCTGAGGGAGAGGGCTGGGGTGAGGGGGATTTCCCGGCACGTACTTCCGAGGGGCGCAGGAAAGGACTTCGTCCGCGATGTTTCAGCGCTGGCGCTGTTCGCGAGCAAGCTCGCTCCTACAGTTCGATCCTGGCGTTCGGGCTGGCGGCGATGCTGGGCATGGCGACGGCCACTGCCCAGGACTACCGCAACTGCGCGCAGGACTGGCACATCGATCACCCTCCGCAACGCATCCTCGCCCTCAACCAGCACGCTGCCGACCTGCTGCTGGCGCTGGGCGCCCGGTCGCGATTGATCGGCGTGGCCTACATCGATGACGACCTCAACCTGACTGGCGGCCGCTATCGCGGCGTGCCGCTGCTGGCGCGCCAGTACCCGTCGGCGGAGGCGGTCTACGCGCAGCGCCCGGACCTGGTGGTGGCAGGCTTCGCCTCGGCGTTCGGCCTGGGAAATCTGCGCCGCGGTGAACTGGCCGGAAGGGGCGTCGCCAGCTACCTGCTCGAAGCCGGTTGTGCGGCGCGGTCGCTCGATCTTTTCGCCAGTGTGGAAACCGACCTGGGCGTGCTGGGTAACCTGCTTGGTGAGCAGGAGAGGGCGCGCTCACTCATTCAGCAGCAACGTGACGAGTTGGCGGAAGCGCGCCGGCTGGTGGATGGCAAACCAGCACTGAACGTGTTCTACCTCGACAGCGCCGACCATGATCTCGTCAGCCAGGGGCGGCTGGGCATGGTCACTCAGTTACTGCACGCCGCCGGCGCTCGCAATGTCTTCGAGGATGTCGAACTGCGGGGCTTCATCGCCAACACCGAACAACTGCTGGCGCGCGACCCGGACGTGATCCTGCTGGCCGATGCGCTGTGGTCCACGGCCGAGCAGAAAAAGAAAACGCTGCGTGCCGACCCGGTGCTGTCGCGTCTGCGCGCTGTGCGCGAAGGGCGCTTCGTGGCCTTGCCGTTCACTCATCTGTTCCCTGGCGTGCACAGCGGCCAGGCGGCTCGCGAACTGGCGCAGGCGCTGCACCGGTTTTGAGCGCAAGCGTCCTGTCTGTTCGCCGGTCACTGTTCCTACCCAAGCGCTGGAGCCCGTGTTAGAAAGCGCCCATCGATCCTTGGGAGGTTGTCATGGGCAAGTTGCGCGTTGGAGTGATTTTCGGTGGGCGTTCGGCGGAGCACGAGGTGTCGCTGCAATCGGCGAAGAACATCGTCGATGCGCTGGACCGCGAGCGCTTCGAACCGGTGCTGATCGGTATCGACAAGGAAGGCCGCTGGCACCTCAACGATGCCTCCGACTACCTGCTCAACCAGGAAAACCCGGCTCTCATTGCGCTGAACCGTTCCAATCGCGAGCTGGCCGTGGTGCCGGGCAAGGCCGAGCAGCAACTGGTGGAAACCGGCAGCCGTCAGTTGCTCGATCACGTCGACGTGATCTTCCCCATCGTCCACGGCACCCAGGGCGAGGACGGCTGCCTGCAGGGCCTGCTGCGCATGGCCGATATTCCCTTCGTCGGCTCCGACGTGCTGGGCTCGGCCATCTGCATGGACAAGGACGTGAGCAAGCGCCTGCTGCGCGACGCCGGCATCGCCATCACGCCCTTCATCACCCTGACCCGCGCCAATGCCGCCCGCACGCCGTTCGCCGAGGCGCAGCGCAAGCTCGGCCTGCCGCTGTTCATCAAGCCGGCGAACATGGGCTCGTCGGTGGGCGTCAGCAAGGTCGAGGACGAGGCCGCGTACGACGAAGCCGTGCGCCTGGCGCTGGCCTTCGATGACAAGGTGCTGGTGGAGTCCGCCGTCAAGGGCCGCGAGATCGAGTGCGCGGTGCTGGGCAACGATCAGCCGATCGCCAGCGGCTGCGGCGAAATCGTCGTCGGCAGCGGCTTCTACTCCTACGACAGCAAGTACATCGACGAGGATGCGGCCAAGGTCGTGGTGCCGGCGGATATTCCGGCCGAGGCCGGCGAGCGTATCCGCCAGCTCGCGGTAGACGCCTTTATCGCCCTGGAATGCTCCGGGCTGGCGCGGGTCGACGTGTTCCTCACCGACAGTGGCGAGGTGCTGGTCAACGAGCTCAACTCGCTGCCCGGTTTCACCCGCATCAGCATGTATCCCAAGCTCTGGCAGGCCGCCGGGATGACCTACAGCGAGCTGGTCAGCCGCCTGATCGACCTGGCCATCGAGCGCCACGCCGCCCGGCGCAACCTGCAGACCAATCGCTGATCCACGCCCCGCCAGCTGCTTCTGCGCTACCCTGAGTGCCCGTCGCCCGGTTTCGGGCGGCCGGCCCCGTGTCCCGTAACGAACTGTCAGAAGGAGCACGAGATGAACACTGTGGTATTCGCCGACGGCACCGCCGTACCCGCCATCGGCCAGGGCACCTGGCGCATGGGCGAGGACAGCTTCCAGCGCAAGCGCGAGGTCGCCGCCCTGCGCGAAGGTATCGAGCGGGGTCTGACCCTGATCGACACCGCCGAGATGTACGCCGAGGGCGGTTCGGAGGAGGTGGTCGGCGAGGCCATCGCCGGGCTGCGCGAGCAGGTCTTCCTGGTCAGCAAGGTCTACCCGCATAACGCCAGCCGGCGTGGCATTCCCGAGGCCTGCGAACGCAGCCTGCGGCGCCTGGGTACCGATTGCCTGGACCTCTACCTGCTGCATTGGCGCGGCCAGTACCCGCTGGATGAAACCGTGGATGCCTTCGAGCGGTTGCGCGAGGCGGGCAAGATCAAGCGCTGGGGCGTCTCCAATTTCGATCTCGACGATATGCAGGAGCTGAACGAGCCGGCCTGCGCCACCAACCAGGTGCAATTCAGCCTGGAGGAGCGCGGTATCGAGTGGGACCTGCTGCCCTGGTGCCAGGAAGAACGCATGCCGCTGATGGCTTACTGCCCGGTTGGCCAGGGCGGTCGCCTGCTGCGCGATCGGGTACTGGCGGATATCGCCGGCCGCCACGACGCCACCCCGGCCCGCGTCGCCCTGGCCTGGCTGATCCACCAGCCGGGAGTGATCGCCATTCCCAAGGCGGTCGAGCCGCTGCACGTGCGCGACAACGCCGCCGCGCTGCAATTGCGGCTGACGCCCGAAGACCTCGACGCCCTCGACGCCGCCTTCCCGCCGCCGCGCCGCAAGCAGCACCTCGCGGTGGTCTGACCCCGCACCACGCACCGGCCCCGATCGTCGCCCCCCAGGGCGCGGCCGGGGCAGGGTGCTAGCCTTCCTCCATGGCCAAGATGGCCTGGGAGGGCAACAGCGATGAGCAACTACACGGCGGACGGCGCCGCCATCAATCGGGTCCTGACCGATTACGTCGAGGGCATGACTTTCGGTGACGAGGCCCGGCTGCGGCAGGCCTTCCATCCATCCTGCAAGATCATCGGCAACTACCACGGCGCGCTGGAGTGGGCCTCGCTGGACGAGTTCATCGGCGCCATCAAGGCCGAATCGCCGCCTTCGGAAGGTGCGCCGCCAGCGTGGGAGCTGAAGTCCCTGGACATCACCGGCGACAGTGCGGTGGCCAAGGTCACCGACGAGTTCATGGGCATGCACTTCACCGACTACCTGTCGCTGCTGCAGGTCGGCAACGGCTGGCAGATCGTCAACAAGCTCTACTACCTGCACGAATGACGTGGAACGCATCGGCCTGCGCGGTACGCCGGAAACCCTGCTGATCACCCTCTACGCCAAGGCGAAGGAGAGCGAGCTGCCCGACCACTTCTCGCGCCGCGCCGTGGAGCAGATCGACTATGACTTCGCCCGCCTGCGCATCGGCCGCGCCGAGCAGGTGGGCATCGCCCTGCGGGCCAAGCTGTTCGACGACTGGGTACGCGACTTCCTGGCGCGGCATCCGGCCTGCGTGGTGCTGCAGTTGGGGTGCGGGCTGGACAGTCGGATCTTCCGCATCGACCCGCCGTCCACCGTGCAATGGTTCGAGGTGGACTTCCCGGAAGTGATCGCGCTGCGCGAGCGCCTGTACCCCGCGCGGGAGAACTGCCACCTGCTGGCCAGCGCGCTGACCACACCGGACTGGTGGCGCGCGATTCCGACAGGGCGGCCGGTGCTGATGCTTTCCGAAGGCGCGCTGCCCTACGTGGAGGCGGACAAGGTTCCCTGGCTGCTGCGCGCCCTGGTGGCGCACTTCCGCCAGGGCGAACTGGTACTCGATGGCTACAGCCGCCTGGGCATTCGCCTGCTGCAGTGGAACCCGATGATCCGCCGTACCGGCGCCGTGCTGCACTGGGGGATCGACGAGCCCCAGGAGCTGGAGCAGCAGGTGCCGGCCCTGCAGTTCGTCGAAGCGATCGCCGCCTACGACCGCGAGCAGATCGCGCGGCTGTCCCTGGCGATGCGCCTGCTCTACGAGATCACCCTGGCCATTCCGGCGATGCGTCGCATGGGCCGGCTGCTGCGCTATTGCTTCGCCACGCCGTCCTAGGCGGATGGCCGCGCGGGCTTGCGGCTGCTTTACTGATGCGTCTACGACGACCTTGCGCAGGAGCGCTGCGATGAAGCTCGAGCCGTTGATGGAGATGAACGTGAAGGCCAGCGTGCCGCTGGAAATCGGCCGCGTGCCCCAGGGCCAGCGGCTGATCTCGGCGGCCGGCGGCGGCACTTTTAAGGGCCAGCGCCTGAGCGGCGAGGTGCTGCCCGGTGGCGGCGACTGGATCCTGGTGGACGGCGACGGCGGCTGGCACCTGGAAGTTCGCCTGGTACTGCGCACCGACGACGGCGCGCGTATCCTGATGCAGCACAACGGACTGCTGGTGGCCAACCCGAAGATCATCCACGCAGTCTCGCGGGGCGACAGCACCGAGTTCGGCGACACCTATTTCATGATCCAGCCGCGTTTCGAGGTCGGCGACGACCGCTACCGCTGGCTCAACCACCAGTTGGCGGTGGGGGAGGGCCGGCTGGGGCCGGGCTGGGTCGAATACCGTTTGTACTCCCTCGCCAATGGATGAGCGATGAAGAGCAGGACTTGTCACACGCGGCGGGCACAGTTGAGGCATCAGGGATCTGGAGACGACCCCATGGCTCTGCCTCCCAACATGCAGCCCGACGATAAAGTGGTGCTGTTCGACGGTACCTGCCGCTTGTGCAACGGCTGGAGCCGCTTCCTCCTGCAGCACGACCGCGAGCGCCGGGTAAAACTGTGCAGCGTGCAGTCCGCCGAGGGGCAGGCGATCCTCGACTGGTTCGGCCTGCCCACCGAGTACTTCGATACCATGCTCTACGTCGATGGCCGCGAAGGCTTCGAGCGCAGCGATGCCTTCCTGCGGGTGATCGGCCAACTGCCGGCGCCGTGGAACTGGTTGCGGGTGCTCTGGCTGATTCCACGGCCACTGCGCGACTGGTGCTACGACCGTATCGCCCTCAATCGCTATCGCCTATTTGGCCGCGAAGAGCAGTGCCTGGTGCCCTCGCCGCAGTACCGCGGGCGATTCCTCGGCAATGACTAGCGCGGCCATCGCGCGCCTGGCGCTGGGCCTGGTGTTCCTCTACCACGGCCTGGTGCCCAAGCTGCTGTTCCTCAGCCCGGACGAAGTGCGGATGATCGAGGCCCACGGCTGGTCGCTGTCCACCCAGCGCATTGCCGAGGTCGCGGGCGCCGCCGAGATCGTCCTGGCCCTGGCCATCCTGCTGCTGCGCCGCAGCCGCTGGCCGCTATGGCTGGCGGCGGCTGCGCTGGTGGGCCTGCTGGTGGATGTGGCGCTGTTCGCCCCGGAACTGCTGCTGGGCGCCTTCAATCCGGTCTCTACCAATGTCGCCGCGCTGGCCTTGTGCGCCATCGCCCTGCTGGGCGAACGGGACGCCACGCCGCCCCGTTCGCCACCGCTGCGTTAGAAGCTTCGGGAAACGCTGGCCACTACCGTGGCGGTGCAGGCGTCGCCGAAGCCGAACTGGGTCCGGCATTCGTTCTGCGACAGATCGGTGTCGATGTAGCTCACCGCCCAGTCGAAGCCCACCCATTCATGGCTCAGCTTCGCCTCCCACTCGTGGTAGGTGTCGCGGGTGCTGCCGTCGCCGGACAGGTAGAGCGGGTCCTTGGCATCGTTGCGGCCGTAGCGCACGCGCAGCTTGAACTCGGCCGGCAGCTCGGCGTTGTAGGCCAGGTAGGTGTAGAGGTTGGCCTGGTCCTCACCGAAGTAGGTCGGGTAATCGTTGCCGTAGTACGTCCCGACCTCGAAGCCGTAGGCGTGGAGGATGGCGTAGGTGTCGCTCTGGTTGAACTGGCTTTCCTTGGGGTAGGTGTACTTGATGTAGCCCAGGTCCAGGGCGATGTCCTCGTTGGCCTGCCAGTACCAGCCGCCGTAGTAGTCGATCTCCTGGCGGGTTTTCAGGCCGCCGCCGAAGTCGACGTTGGAGCTCCATACGCCCAGGTAGGCGCCGGAGGCGTGCTGCAGGGTGGCGCCGACCTGCAGGGCGGGGTCGCCCTGGGTCTGCGAGATGCCGCGGGTGCGGTAGTCGCTAACCAGCGCGGTGTCGATTTGCAGGTTGAAGTCGTGGCCCAGGTCAACGGCCAGGGCGGAGGTGAGCGGCGCGCAGGCGAGCAGCGCGCCGGCCAGCCAATGGGGGCGATTCATGCGGGGAGTCCCTTTGTTGTGATTGTCTGTGGGCAGAAGAAAAATCCCGCGCAGCGCCGGCCCTTCCGACAGGCCGGAGGGCTTGGCTTAGGGCTGGGCTGGCGGGCAGGGCGCCAGGGTTGTTCAGACCCTGGCGCAGGAGCCCGGCTCAGAGAGCCGGTTGATCCTCGGCGCGATAGATTTCGCGGCCTTCAAACAGGGTGTGGAGCACGCGGGCCTCGTCCAGTTGCTGGTCGGGCACGGTGAACACGTCGCGGTCGATCACCACCATGTCGGCCTGTTTGCCGGGGGCCAGGGTGCCGATCTTGTCGAGCAGGCCGATGGTCTGTGCGGCGTTGCGGGTGTAGGCGTAGAACATGGTCTGGCGGTCCACGCGCTCGGCGGCGTTGAGCACGCCTTCCTCGCCCTGGCGGGTGACGGCCTGGTAGATGGCCTTGAGCGGATCAGGCGTGGACACCGGCCAGTCGCTGGCGCCGGCGATGGTGGCGCCGTTGTCCAGCAGGGATTTGGCCGGGTACATGTAGCGGTAGGCCTCGTCGGCGATGTAGGGCTTCACCAGCTCCACGGTGTAGGGCTCGGCGGTGGCCCAGTCGAGCTGCATCGAGGCAATGACGCCGAGCTCCTTGAAGCGCGGGAAGTCCTTGGGGTTGACCAGTTGCAGGTGGGTGATCGAGTGGGTCACGCCGCTCTGCCGGTCCTTGCGCGCCTGGGCGAAGCCGTTGAGGGATTCGCGCACCGCGCGGTCGCCGATGGCGTGCACGTGCACCAGCCAGCCGCGCGCATCGGCGGCGCTGACCAGTTCGCCGAAGTGCTTGGGATCGATCAGCAGTTCGCCCGGCTTGTGGCTGTTCTTGTAATCCTCCAGCAGTGCGGCGGACTGCGCGGGGAATTCGATCACGCCATCGGCGAAGACCTTGATGCCCGGCAGTGTCAGGTTCGGGATGCCCTGGAACTGCTGGCGGACCTTCTCGATCACTTCCAGATCGGCCGGCGTGCTTTTCGGGTTAACCACCTGCAGCGCAGCGACGTGGGCGGTGAGCTGGCCGTCACGGGCCAGGTCGCGGTAGACCGGCAGCACGCCGACGGTCTTCTCGGTGGGCTTGATGGCGAACAGCGCTTCGCCGGGCGTGCCGTTGGCGGCCGGGTCCATCCAGGCGGTGATGCCCAGGCTGTTGTTGTACTTCACCGCGGCCACGCCGGCGCGGTCCATGGTGGCGGTGTCCGGAACCGGCATGGCGGCGGCCACCAGGTCGAAACCGGAGTCGACCAGGAAACCGGTGGGGTTGAAGTCCTTGTCGTGGGCGACGTTCTGCTGTTCCAGCGGGCTCAGGCCGCGCAGGCGCTTGGCGTCCAGCCCGGCGCGCTTGAGCATGGCGGCGTTGGCCCAGGCGGTGTGGTGGTCGCTGCCGATCAGCACCACCGGGGTGTCCTTCCACTCGCCCTGGTTGAAGCGCTTGGCCAGGCCGTCGGCCTGGGACCAGTAGGTGGAGTTCATGCCGTTCATGACCACGGTGTCGTGCACCTTGGCCTTGCCGTTGTCGCGGTCCTGCTTGAGGCGCTTCTCGAAGGCGTCGAGGTCCATCTGCTCATCCAGCAGGCTGGCGGAGATCAGCTCAAGGCCGCCGAAGATGGAGTGCGAGTGGCTGTCGATGAAGCCGGGCATCAGCACCTTGCCGCCCAGGTCGACCTGCTTGCTGCCGGTGCCGGCGAGCTTGCGGATGTCCTCGTTGGAGCCCACCTGCAGCACCTTGCCGTCGGCGATCGCGACGGCCTGCTGCAGCGGCTGGCCGGGTTCGGCGGTGAAGACCTTGGCGTTGTACAGGATCAGGTCCGCGTTCTGTGCCTGTGCTTCAAAAGTACCGAGTGCGATGGCGAGCGCCAGCGCTCCCTTGAGCATGCCGTGCATGACTTCCCTCTGCTTTTCGATGGATTATTGTTGGTCTGCAGCGCAGGCTAATGGCGTGGCGTGTGCCGCGGAAGTCGCTAACGGGCATAACACTTGTGAAGGATTGGCACGAATGACGATGGACAGATTCAGCAGCCTGGCAATGTTCGTCGCCAGTGCCGAGACCGGCAGTTTCAGCCGTGCCGCCGAGCAACTGGGCAAGACGCCCTCGGCGGTGACCAAGGCAGTCGGCCAGCTGGAAATCGAAGTCGGCGCGCGCCTGTTCGAGCGCACCACGCGCAGCATGTCCCTGACCGAGGCGGGGCAGCTCTACCTGGATGGTGCGCGCGAAGTGCTGGCGCGGATGCGCGAGACCACCGAGGAAATCGCCCAATTGCAGCACAGCCTGCGCGGCGTACTGCGCATCACCGGCCCGCTGATCGTCGGCCCGGTATTCCTCGACCAGGCCTGCGCCGAGTTCCTCGATCTGCACCCGGACGTGCGCCTGCAGGTGGACCTTTCCGACAGCTACGTCGACCTGCTCGACGGCCGCTACGACCTCGCCCTGCGGATGGGCAACAGTGACCTGCCGGGGCTGATCGCCCAGCCGCTGGCCGAAAGCCGGCTGGCCATGTGTGCCAGCCCGGCGTACCTTTCGCGGCGCGGCGCGCCAAGGCATCCGAGCGAAATCATCGACCACGATTGCCTGGTCTATCGCCACCCGGCGCTGGATGACCGCTGGTGGTTCGACGTGGGTGGCACGCGCTTTTCCACGCCGCGCAATGGCCGGCTGAGCAGCGACAACCAGGCCACGCTGCTGACCGCGTGCCTGGCCGGGCATGGGCTGCTGCCGTGCCCGCGCTGGAGCGTGCTCGAACACCTGCGCAGCGGGCGCCTGGTGACGGTGCTGGATGACTACTTCTTCGAGCCCGACACCTTCGGCGCGCAGATTCTTGCGGTGTACCCGAGCAACCGCCGGGCGACGCGCAAGATCCACGCATTCATCGAGCACCTGCGCGAGTACCTGCGGCGCGATGGCATCCGCTAGACACGTTTCAGAGCACGCTCAGCTCCAGTCGATTGCGGCCGTTGGCCTTGGCTCGGTAGAGCGCGCGATCGGCCTGTTCGAGCAGTTCCGCCAGGTCGCTGGCGCTATCTGTGCTGACCAGCCCGATGCTGGCTGTGACTCGTAGTACCTCGCCCTCGACCTCAAGGCTGAAGTGCTGAAGGATTTCCCGAAGCCGCTCGAAAAAATGCCGGGCGGCGGTGGCGTCGGTGTTGGGTAGCAGGAAGACGAACTCCTCCCCACCGAAGCGTGCGAACAGGTCGGTACTGCGTGCCTGCTGACGACACAGCTCGCTGAAGCGGCTGAGGACCTGATCGCCGGCCGCATGGCCGTGCTGGTCGTTGATGCGCTTGAAGTGGTCGAGGTCGAGCACTGCCAGGCTCAAGGGCGTGCCGTAACGCGCGCTGCGCGCCAGCTCCCGTTCCGCCTGGGCCTGGAAGGCCCTGCGGTTGAGCGCATTGGTCAGCGGGTCGAGGGTGGCCAGTTGGCGCAACTGGTTTTCCAGCGCCTTGTGGTGGCTGACGTCGCGGATTTCCGCGACGCGCTGTTGCCCGTCGGCCAGGCGTTCGACGCTCAGTTCGGCAGCGAAGGTGCTGCCGTCGTCACGCATGGCGAGGATGTCATGGGGCTTGCCGTCGGCGAGGTGCAGGCATTGCTCGACGTCGTCGGCGGCCTCGCTGGCGAACAGTTCGCGGAAGGGTTGGCCGATCAGGCGCTCGCGAGGCCAGAGCAGCATGCGTTCGAGCATGGGGTTGGCGTCCACCACGCGGCCGTCGCGCAGCACCAGCATGCCGGCATGGGCAACCTGCATCAGGCGCTCGAAGCGTTCGGCGCTGGCCGCTGCATCGCGGGCGTGGCGCTGGCTGTCGGCGAGGATCCGGCGCATGGTCATCAAGGCCATGCCGACCAGGGCGATCACCCACAACGGAACACCGAAGTTGTAGGGCAACAGGTAGCTGAAGGAACGCGTGACGTCGGCGTGCTCGACGCCTTGCAGACCGTCGTGCAGGCCGATGGCGGCTCGCGTCAGGGTAACCAGGGCATAGCCGCCCAGGGCAATCGCGACGAAGCGGCGCACACCGCGCAGCTCGGCCTCTCCCTGGGCCCGCAGCAGCACGCGGCAGGCCTGGATCGGCAGCAGGCCGCCAATCCCCGCGTAGATAGCGATGAGGTACTCGGAGTTGATCGGCGCGACCCACCAGTGCCAACACAGTGCGGCTGTCATCGCGCCGGCGCTGGCAGGGACGGTCCACCAGGGCGGCGGCAGGCCGAGGAAGCGGTACACGCCCAGCATCAGGAGTGCTTCGCCGGCCAGTTGGGTGGCATTGCCCAGGATGTTCAGCAGCTTGCTGCCGCTGGCCATGAAGCCCATGAACAACAGGATGCCGACAATCAGTGTCCAGGCGCCCCCCATCCACAGGCCGGGCCCGCGGTAGGGCCGGGCGAAATACCAGAGACCGGTGCAGGCGATGGCGCTGGCGAGCATCAGGTTGAGGCCGAGCAACATCGGCGAAAAATACAGGGAGTCCACGGCCCCAACCTCCTTGTGTGGTGGTCGTGGATTCTGCCAGCGCCGCAGGCGTCTTGTCAGTGGCCGGTCAGAGCAGGGCGCCGGCCCAGGCGGAGACCAGCAGCAGGATCGCCATCAGCTGGTTGAGCCGCTGCATCTGCCGGGGTGAGAGCAGGCGCTGGCTGCCGATGCCCAGGCCGGCCCAGATCGCGGTGCAGGGAATCGACACGAGGAAGAACAGCAGCGACAGCAGTTGCACGCGGTCCAGTCGATCGACTCCATGGCCGGCGTACACGCTGATCACTGCCAGTGCCATCATCCAGGTCTTGGGGTTGACCAGTTGCAGCGCGGCAGCGCCGAGCGCTCCCAGGCGCGCGGTGTCGGTATCGCGCGCCAGGTTCGCCGGCGGGCTGCGGAAAATCTGCCAGGCCAGCCAGCTCAGCCAGAGTACGCCGGCCACGCTCATCGCCTGCTGCACGAGCGGCGCGCTGGCCAGCACTTCGCCCAGGCCGCTGCCCACCGCCAGCACCAGCGCCGCGGCGGCCACGCAGCCGCCGAACATGATCGGCAGCGCGGCGCTCCAGCCGAAGCGCGCACTGTTGCTGAAGATCAGCAGGTTGGTCGGCCCCGGTGTGATCGAGGCGACGAACGCGAAGAGGACGAAAGGCAGCCATTGGCCGAGCTGCGAGAGGTGCATGGTGGGAACTCCAGTGAATCCGTGGGAGTTCATCTTCGCCAGCGCGGCGGGCTCAGTCTGGAAGCTTTGAGCAGCGCTTGCGGTAGTAGGCCGGCGTTACCCCGTAGGCGCGGCGGAACCAGCGGCCGAGGTGGCTCTGGTCGGCGAAGCCGAGGTCGGCGGCGATGTCCGCCGGCGCCAGGCCGCGGCCGAGCAGTTGCCGTGCGCGGGCCAGGCGCAGCTGGATCAGGTAGGCATGGGGCGGCAGGCCGAAGGCCTGCTTGAAGGCGCGGGTCAGGCGGAAGCGGTCGCAGCCAGTGGCGCGGGCCAAGTCGTCGAGGCCGATGTCGGCGGTCAGGTTGGCGTGCAGGAAGTCCCGTGCGCGTTGCGCCACCAGCGGCAGCTGCGCCGTCGTGGTATCGCGTTGGCGCCAGTGCAGGTGTTGAGTCATGCCGTCGAGCAATTCGTCGACGGCGCTCTGGCGGACGATCTTCAGGTCGTTGCCGTGTACCGCCTGGAAGGCGTTGTCGATGCGCCGAGCCAGTCGCGGGTCGTCGATCAGCAGCTCGGGTACGGCCAACTGGCAGTTGCCCGGCGCTTCCTCGAACAGCGTGCCGATCTCGCGCTCCAGCCAGGGGGCGTCGAGGTAGAGCATGCGGTAGGTGAAGCCGCCTTCGGTGGGCGCGTCGCCGTCGTGGATGTCGCCGGGTTCGAGGAAGAACACCTTGCCGGCAGTGCTGATGTGGCGCTGGTTGCGGCTGTTGAACTGCTGCACGCCGGACTCGGTGAAACCGATCAAGTAGCTGTCGTGCCAGTGCGGATCATAGGCGTGGCCCTTGAAGTGCGCGCGCAGGCTCTGGATGCCGGTGTCGGCGTCCTGCAGCAGGTCGATCCAGTTGTCTTTGTGCAAGGGCCGCCTCCGCATCGCTATTGCCTGCCCGGTCGGCCAGCATAGCGCGCGGCGAGGAAATTTCTGGAAGATTCGTGCAGCCGGTGGTCGAGTATCGTGAAGCCTCTGTACCGACGATAAGATGCGCCCGGAAGAAAAGGCGAACGCCAGGAGGGAACCGTTCATGGGGCAGGAATACAACCTGGCGCTGGTGGTCGCGGCAGCGCTCAGTGCCACCGCCGCCGCGCTGCATGTTGGGGTAGTGGTGGTCGGGCCGCGTTGGTACCGGCTGTTCGGCGCCGGGGAAAAGCTCGCCCGTGCCGCCGAAGCCGGGCGGGTCTATCCGGTACTCATCACGTTCGCCATCGCTTTCGTGCTGTTCACGTGGGCCGCCTACGCACTTTCCGGGGCGGGAGTGCTGGCGCCGTTGCCGCTGCTGCGCCCGGCGCTAATGGCGATCGCGCTGGTCTATCTGCTGCGTGGCCTGGCCGGCCCGCTCATCCTCAGGAACACCGGGCGTAGCCAGCGATTCATCTACGTCAGCTCGGCGATCTGCCTTGGCTTCGCGCTCGTGCACCTGGTGGGGCTGGTGCAGGTGTGGAGTCGGCTGGGATAGCGACGCTTTTTTGTTGCGGATCGGGGCGCCCGTTGCGGGCGCCCCGTCTTCTGCCTGTCAGCCAGGCATGGCGTCGAAACTGTCGCTGCGCGCCATGCGCCAGATGCGCTCGTAGAACTCGCCCTCGATGTTGCCGGAGAGCAGTTCACCCGGCTTCAGGAAGTAATGCAGGTGCGAGAACAGGCGGATTTCGGTGGCCGAGACGCGGCGTACCAGATGCCGCGCTTCCAGCTCCGAGGGGTGGCGGATGCCGGCGGCGGCGATCATCTCGGCCAGGCCCTTGAGCGTGTTGCGGTGGAAGCTGTAGACGCGCTCGGCCTTGTCCGGCACCACCAGGGCGCGCTGACGCAGCGGGTCCTGGGTGGCGACGCCGGTGGGGCACTTGTTGGTGTGGCAGCTCTGGCTCTGGATGCAGCCGATGGCGAACATGAAGCCGCGCGCCGAGTTGGCCCAGTCGGCGCCCATGGCCAGCACGCTGGCGATATCGAAGGCGCTGACGATCTTGCCGCTGGCGCCGATGCGGATCTTGTCGCGCAGGTCCAGGCCGACCAGCGTGTTGTGCACGAACAGCAGGCCCTCGCGCATCGGCAGGCCCATGTGGTCGGTGAACTCCAGGGGCGCGGCGCCGGTGCCGCCTTCCTTGCCGTCGACGACGATGAAGTCGGGGAGGATGCCGGTCTCGTGCATGGCCTTGGCGATGCCCATGAATTCCCATGGGTGGCCGATGCACAGCTTGAAGCCCACTGGTTTGCCGCCAGAGAGTTCGCGCAGCTGGACGATGAAATCTAGCAAACCCTTGGGCGTGCTGAAGGCGCTGTGGGAGGAGGGCGAGATGCAGTCCTTGCCCATGGGCACGCCGCGGGTGGAAGCGATCTCCTCGGTGACCTTGTGCTTGGGCAGGATGCCGCCGTGACCTGGTTTGGCGCCTTGGCTGAGCTTGATCTCGATCATCTTCACCTGCGGATCGACCGCCTGCTTGGCGAAGCGCTCGGGGCTGAACGTGCCGTCATCGTTGCGGCAGCCGAAGTAGCCGCTGCCCAGCTCCCAGGTCAGGTCGCCGCCGTACTCACGGTGGTAAGGGCTGATGCTGCCCTCGCCGGTGTCATGGATGAAACCACCGAGCTTGGCGCCCTTGTTCAGCGCGCGGATGGCGTTGGCGCTGAGCGAGCCGAAGCTCATCGCGGAGATGTTGAACACCGAGATGGAGTAGGGCTGCTTGCACGCCGGGCCGCCGACGCTGACGCGGAAGGTGCAGGGGTCGGCCACCGGCGCCGGGCGAATGGAGTGGGCGATGAATTCGAAACCCGACTGGTAGACGTCGATCAGCGTGCCGAAGGGCTTGTCGGCGGTCTCGTTCTTCGCCCGCGAGTACACCAGGGCGCGCTGGGCGCGGGAGAAGGGCAGTGCCTCCTGGTCGCCTTCGAGCAGGTATTGGCGGATTTCCGGGCGGATGGCTTCCACCAGGTAGCGGATGTTGCCGAGGATCGGGTAGTTGCGGCGCACCGCGTGGCGTTCCTGCAGCAGGTCGAAGACCCCGAGCACGCTCAGGGCGAGGGTGGTCAGGGTAAAGGGCCAGACCCAGTCATGCCCGAGGAAGGGCAGGCTGAGCACGGTGAACAGGACGCAGGCGGCAAAAAAGGCATAGCGGCTTAGGAGCGACAGGTTCATGGAATCTCCAGTCGTCAGGCTTTGATCACGGTCAGGTTGGCCGAAAGGGCCGCCACAGAGCATGGCAGGCATCGCGCGAACGTGCCTGGGCGAAGGTCAATGCGACGGGCTTTCGGAGGTATTTCTAGTTCTGGCGGGCACCGACGGTAGCCCGAAGCGAGAGAAAAAGAAAGCTAGCTAACGATTTTCTCCGGCGCTGAGAAAGCTTGTTTCGGGCGGTGCAAGAACGGTGGCATTCGTCCCTGGGCCATTCGCGAGCAAGCTCGCTCCTACGAAGAGCGCGCCGGCGTCAGGCCTGTAGGAGCGAGCTTGCTCGCGAACCGTATCCCGTCGGACTAACAGGCGATCACATTCACCGCCAGCCCGCCCTTCGAGGTTTCCTTGTACTTGTCCATCATGTCGCGCCCGGTATCGCGCAGGGTGTCGATGGCCTTGTCGAGGCTGACCAGGTGCTGGCCGTCGCCGCGCAGGGCGAGTTGGGCGGCGTTGATGGCCTTGAGCGAGGCCATGGCGTTGCGCTCGATGCAGGGCACCTGGACCAGTCCGGCGACCGGGTCGCAGGTCAGCCCGAGGTTGTGCTCCAGGCCGATCTCGGCGGCGTTTTCCACCTGCTCCAGGCTGCCGCCGAGGACTTCCGCGAGACCGCCAGCGGCCATGGCGCAGGCCGAACCCACTTCACCCTGGCAACCGACTTCGGCGCCGGAAATCGAGGCGTTGAGCTTGCACAGGATGCCGATGGCGGCGGCGGTGAGCAGATAGCGCTCGATGCCTTCGGCACTGGCGTTGGCGTCATAGCGCGCGTAGTAGTGCAGCACCGCCGGGACTATGCCGGCCGCGCCGTTGGTGGGGGCCGTCACGACGCGCCCGCCGGCGGCATTCTCCTCGTTCACTGCCAGCGCCCAGAGGTCCACCCAGTCCAGGGCGCCCAGGGTGGTAGCAATCAGGTTGCCGCTGTCTGCTTCATTCAGCCGGCGATAGAGCATGGGCGCGCGGCGGCGCACCTTGAGGCCGCCGGGCAGTGTGCCTTCGGTTTCCAGGCCGCGGTTCACGCAGGCCTGCATTTCCTCCCAGATATGCGCAAGACCGGCATGGATTTCCTCGTCGCTGCGCAGCGCGCGCTCATTGGCCCACATCAGGTCGCTGATGCGCCGGAAACCGTGCTCATGGCACAGGCGCAGCAGTTCCTCGGCGCTGTGGAAGGGGTAGGGCATCGGATTGTCCGGGAGGGCGCGGTCGGTGTTGAAGTCCGCCGCATCCACCACGAAGCCGCCGCCGACCGAGTAGCAGATGCGTTCGGCCAGCAGCTCGCCGTTTTCGTCCAGCGCCCGCAGGTGCAGGCCGTTGGGATGGGCGGGCAGGCTGTCGTCGTGGAAGACCAGTTGCCGCGCCGGATCGAAGTCGATTTCGTGCAGGCCGCCAAGACGCAAGCGATGGCGCAGCAGGATGTCGTCCACCTGAGGGGCGAGGGCAGCGGGGTCGGCTTCCGCCGGGTCGATGCCGAGCAGTCCGATCAGGCAGGCGCGGTCGGTGGCGTGGCCCTTGCCGGTGGCGCTGAGGGAGCCGAAGAGATGCACCTCGACGGCCGTGGTTCGGGCCAGCAGGCCGTCGTTGCGCAGGCGGTCGACAAACTCGCGGGTGGCGCGCATCGGCCCAACGGTGTGCGAACTGGACGGGCCGACACCGGGTTTGAACATGTCGAAGACGCTGAGGGTCATGGGGATTCCTCCTGTCTTCCAGCATGGACCTGTATGGCCTTGAATGCTCACCGACCGCTCGACGGCTGGCGTCCGTTGGACACCATTCGCGGGCATGGGCCGCTCCTGCAGGGAGAGCATCGTAGGATGGGTGGAGCCTAGGCGATACCCATGCTGTCCCGGCAGCGATTGATGGGTATCGCTGCGCTCCATGCCATCCTACGCAAGCTGCCTCAGCCTTGCGCCTGCAGGAACAGCGAGAACAGCTCGGACTGCGACTTGATCCCCAGCTTGGCGTACATGTGCTTGCGGTGGACCTTCACCGTCTCGGCGGAGATCGCCAGCTTGCGGGCGATTTCCTTGCTGGAGCAGCCGCTGAGCATCAACCGGCCCACCTCCAGCTCGCGCGCGGTGAGCGGTGTTTCCATCTGCTGGGCGGTGGATTCCAGGCGGTTCTGCCAGCGTGGCGGCGGGGGCGCTTCCTGGACTTCGCGTTCGAAGGCCATGCGCTGGCGCATCAGGCCGGCGACCCAGGGTTGTACCAGGGCGAGCAGGGCGATCTGCTCCGGAGTGAAGCGGCCCTTGCTGCCCACCGAACAGCAGAGGGTGCGCTCGCCGTCGAGTTGCACGTTGATCTGCACTTCATCGGCCACCACGTTGAGGCTGAAGTAGCGCTGGTAGTAATCGGTCTGCTCGAACATTTCCGGCGCCACGTCGTCCAGGCGGAACAGCCCGCTGCCGGGCGCCTCGCGGCTGGCGATGTAGAAGGGGTCGAGCAGGTACAGGCCCTTGAGGTAGTCCTGGAACAGTGAGTCGGGGCCGCCGTCCTCGCCGGGGCATTCGGCGAACACCTGGGGCCTGCCATTGCTGAAAAGCAGCACGACCCAGCTGTCGAAGGGCACATACTGGCCCAGCAGGCGCACCAGCGAGGTCCAGAAGTTCGGCTTGTCCAGCGCTTCGATCAGCTGCCCGACCGAGCGGTGCCAGGCGATATCCTGAAGGGAAAGGCTCATGACTCTACCCCCGATGGGTTACCACGCGGGCGTAATTACCCGGTGATGGCACGCCCGGCATACTCGGTGGATGCCTTGAGCCGGCGCGGTGCGCATTTTGACCGACAGCGCCCGATCACCGCAAAGACAAGAATCCGAGGAAGCCCCATGAAAGTAGAGCTCGTCCAACTCGCCGGCCGTGATGGCGATGTGGCCTGGAACCTGGCCCGCACCCTGGAGGCCATCCATGCCTGCGCCGACGACACCCAATTGGTGGTGTTCCCCGAGACCCAGCTGACCGGCTTCCCCACCGAGCAGAACATTGCCGCCATCGCCGAGCCGATCGACGGCCCCAGCGTGCAGGCCGTGCAGCGTGCCGCGCGGGAGAAGAACATCTCCGTCGCCGTGGGCTTCGCCGAAGCCGCTGACGATGGCCACTTCTACAACACCACGCTGCTGATCACCCCCGAAGGCATCGCCCTGAAGTACCGCAAGACGCACCTGTGGGCGTCGGACCGCGGCATCTTCACCCCCGGCGACCGCTACGCCACCTGCCTGTGGAACGGCATCCGCGTCGGCATCGTGATCTGCTTCGACATCGAGTTCCCCGAGTCTGCCCGCGCCCTTGGCCAGCTGGGCGCCGAGCTGATCATCGTGACCAACGGCAACATGGACCCCTACGGCCCGACCCACCGCACCGCGATCATGGGCCGCGCCATGGAGAACCAGGCCTACGCCGTGATGGTCAACCGCGTCGGGGCAGGTGATGACGGCCTGGTTTTCGCCGGCGGCAGCGCCGTGGTTGACCCGTACGGCCAGCTGATCGTCGAGGCCGGTCGCGAAGAGTGCCGGCAGATCGTCGAGCTGGACTTCGAACGCCTGGCGCAATCGCGCCGCGACTACAGCTACCTGGGCGAGCGCCGTTTCGTGCTGCCCGGTGAGATGCGTGAGCACGCAGACGGCTTGCGCGAGCTGATCATTCCCGCCTGAGTTTCCTTCCGGCTCCGCTGCAAGGGGGCCGGGGCGCAGGGCCGCGCCAGTCAAGCGAATCATCAAGAACGACGGGTGCCACGAGCACCCGCGAGGCCTGCGGGTGAGTGCAGGCCGGCAACCCAAGTACTGCCATAACAAACACAACGCGGAGTAAGCAGTAATGGCTCGACTCAAACGAACCCTGTCGCTGGGTTCGGTGGTGCTGTTCGGCATCGCCTACATGACCCCGATCATCGTCCTTGGCACCTTCGGCATCCTCGCCGACGTCACCCGCGGCGTAGTGCCTTCGGCCTACCTCGTCGCCTCTGTCGCCATGCTCTTTACCGCGCTCAGCTACGGGCGCATGGCCGCCGCCTTCCCGGTCGCCGGCTCGGCATACACCTACGTGCGCAAGTCGATCAGCCCGAAACTGGGCTTCCTGGCCGGCTGGGCGGTGCTGCTGGACTACCTGTTCCTGCCCATGGCTATCTGGCTGATCGGCGCGGCCTATCTGCATTCCGCCTTCCCGGCCGTTCCGCAAGCCTTGTGGGTACTGGCCTTCATCGGCGTAACCACTGCGATCAACGTGGTCGGCCTGCGCCTGGCGAAGAACATCAACGGCGTGTTGATGCTGGTGCAGTTCCTCGTGCTGATCGCCTTCGTTGGCCTGGCCATCCACTACATCACCGGGGACGGCAGCCGTCCGCTGTGGACCCTGGAACCCTTCCTCAAGGAAGGCACCCAGCTGCCGCTGATCATGGGTGGCGCGGCCATCGCCTGTTATTCGTTCCTGGGCTTTGACGCGGTCAGTACCCTGACCGAAGAAACCCACGAACCGCGCAAGACCATTCCGCGTGCCATCCTGCTGATCACCCTGATCGGCGGCGGCATCTTCATCGCCGCCAGCTATTTCGTACAGCTGGCGCACCCGTCGGTGGAGTTCCAGAACGCCGATTCCGCCGCCTACGAAATTGCCCGCAACATCGGTGGCGACCTGTTCGTCAGCTTCTTCCTGATCGGCCTGATCGTCGGCCAGTTCACCTCCGGCCTGTCGGCCCAGGCCAGCGCCTCGCGCCTGCTGTTCGCCATGGGCCGCGACGGCGTGCTGCCGCGGCCGTTCTTCGGGCGCATCAGCAAGCGTTTCGAAACCCCGGTGAACAGCATCGTGCTGTGCGGCGTGGTGGCCCTGCTGGCGCTGCACATGGACGTCACCACGTCCACCTCGTTCATCAACTTCGGCGCCTTCCTGGCCTTCAGCCTGGTGAACCTCTCGGTGATCTTCCACTACTACCTGAATGCTGAACGCCGCGGGCTGCGCGAGCTGGTGCTGTTCCTGCTGTTCCCGCTGATCGGCCTGCTCGCCGACCTGTGGCTGATGGTCAGCCTCGACCACCTGGCGATCTGGCTCGGCGCCACCTGGCTTGTGCTCGGTGTGATCTACCTCGCGGTGATCACCAGCGGCTTCCGCCAGCAACCGCCGGAGATGCATTTCGAGGAGGCGTGAGGCCCACGCGGGGCTATGCTGGGGACTCCGAGCCGTGAAGCCCGAGGAGATCCCGCCATGCCCCGCCTCACTCTCTACCATTCGCCTCAGACACGCTCCAGCGGCACCCTGGTGCTGCTGGAAGAGCTGGGCGCCGAGTACGACCTCGAACTGATCAACATGAAGGCCGGCGAACAGCGCAAACCGGCCTTCCTGGCCGTCAACCCGCTGGGCAAGGTGCCGGCGATCCGCATCGGCGAGTCGCTGGTTACCGAGCAGGGCGCTATCTTCATCTACCTCGCCGACCTCTTCCCCCGCGCGAACCTCGCTCCCGCCCTCGACGATCCGTTGCGCGGCCCCTACCTGCGCTGGCTGGTGTTCTACGGCTCCAGCTTCGAGCCGGCCATCGTCGACCGCGCCCTCAAGCGCGATGCCGCACCGCAGGCCATGAGCCCTTACGGCGACTACGACAGCGTGATGCGCGCCCTCGCCGAGCAGCTGGAAACCGGCCCTTACCTGCTCGGGAACCGCATGACCGCTGCCGATGTGCTGTGGGGCGCAGCCCTGCGCTGGACCATCGGCTTCGGCGTCGTGCCCAAGCTGCCGGTGTTCGAGCGTTACGTGGAACTGGTGACCTCGCGCCCGTCCTTCAAGCGGGTTTGGGAGCGGGATGCGCAGTGGTCGGAGGAGCATGCCAGGGTGGCGGAGGCGAAGCCGTCGTGAGCGCTGGCTGGAAATCGCGCGCGCTGGAAAGGTGATGCGCGATTTGAGGAGTTGGTCTCAAGTGGGGTGGGAGTATTCCTTTTCTCGTGTCGGAATATTTTCTCGCCTTCTCGATTGATCAATGATTACCCCAACGCCGCGCCCCCCATCGCGTGGCGTCGGCAACTAAAGCTATTACAAGCCGCTCCTTGATTCATGTCCCCAAGGCCCTCCGCAAGGAGGGCCTTTTTTATGCGCGCGTTTCGGCCGTGCTCAGCCCTTGGCGGCGCTGACGCCTTCGAGGGTAGCGAAGGAAGTGTCCTTCGCGGTCAGCAGGAAATCGCGCATGAAGGGTGCGTCCAGCATGTCGGCGCGGATGGCGGCGAACAGGGTGCAATACAGGCCTTTTTCCCCCAGGCGCTTGGCGGTCACGTAGCCCCGCGAGCTGTACTCGTGCAGCGCCCAGTTGGGCAGGCTGCAGACGCCACGGCCGGAGGCCACCAGTTGCATCATCATCACCGTCAGCTCGGAGGTGCGGACCTGCGCTGGCTCGACATCGGCCGGTTCGAGGAAGCGGGTGAAGATGTCCAGGCGATCGCGCTCGATGGGGTAGGTGATCAGTGTCAGGTTGGCCAGGTCTTCCGGAACGATGAAGGACTTGCCGGCCAGCGCGTGGTGGTTGTCCACCGCCAGCAGCGCTTCGTAGGTGAACAGCGGCACGTAGGTGATGCCGGCGATCTCCACGGGGTCGGAGGTCACCACCAGGTCCAGGTCGCCGCGGGCCAGTGCCGGCAGCGGGGCGAAGGAGAAGCCGGAGGCGAGGTCCAGCTCCACTTCCGGCCAGGCGTCGCGGAATTGGTCGATGGTCGGCATCAGCCACTGGAAGCAGCTGTGGCACTCGATGGCCATGTGCAGGCGGCCAGCAGTGCCGCCGGCCAGGCGCGCCAGGTCGCGTTCGGCGCCGCGCAGTTGCGGCAGCACCGCGTCGGCCAGTTGCAGCAGGCGCAGGCCGGCGCTGGTGAAGCGGACCGGCTTGGTCTTGCGGATGAACAGCGACAGACCCAGGCGCTCCTCCAGTTCCTTGAACTGGTGGGACAGGGCGGATTGCGTGAGGTGCAGGCGCTCGGCGGCCTCCACCAGGCTGTCGGCTTCGCGCAGGGCATGCAGGGTTTTCAGGTGACGGAGTTCAAGCATGGCGCGGCCTCGCCTCAGTATGAGGAAATCTTGATGAAAAGGCGGATCAATTGAGCTGCCCTCATGATAAGCCGGCTGCTGGCGCTTCACCAGCAGGGTTCGCCGGCCTGCCCGCCAGGTTTAATTCACCAGCTCAGATAGAACATGCCCTTGGCCAGCAGGACGATCAGCACCACGTGGGCGAACACGCTGTAGTGGATGCGCCGGGAACGCTGGCCGGTCATGCGCCCGACACGGAATGAATACATGGCGAAGATGAAGTGGCCCAGTACGCTGGTGGCCAGCAGCAGCTTGAGGCTGAGCAGGGTGGCGAAGGGCGACGCCAGCGGCTCGGCCAGCAGCGGCACGTAACGCAGGTGCAGCATGCCCAGGCCGCTGCCGAACAGGGTCAGGATGACCCAGGGCATCACCCGGCGCAGGCGGCGGCCGAGCGCGCCCTCGACCATTTTCATCGCCCGCGCCGGCACATGGGCGTGGATGCTCTCCAGGATCAGCACTTCGAAGAACACCGTGCCGACGAACAGGATCGCAGCGAACAGGTGCAGCACCAGCAGGATGGGGTAGGCCATGGCAGAGCTTCCGAGCGGGGGCTTTTATCTTCGCGACTGTTGGGGGCGGCCTCCCTTGATCCGCATCATGGTAAGGGCCGTCGGCGACCGCTCAGCGCCTTTCATCAAACTGTCACGGACCTGTGGCAGAGCGAGCGACGGAAATTCATCAGAATCGCTATCAACTGGGGTTTTGCGTTCCGGATTTTCATTCATGCGTGCTTTTCTACTGGCAGTCGCACTTTTCTGCGGCTTGCCCTCCTTTGCTATTGCCGCCGATCGCTGCGATGCGCGGGTGCCGACCGAACTGGTCGACCTGGGCGACGTGCGCCTGGCCTACCAGAGCATCGGGCGTCCGCAGGACCCGACGTTGCTGCTGGTCATGGGCCTGGGTGGGCAGCTGATCCATTGGCCGGATGAAGTGGTCGAGGCGCTCTGCCAGCAGGGCTTCCGGGTTATCCGTTACGACAACCGCGATGTCGGCCTGTCTTCCTGGCGTGTTCCCACGCCCAGCGGCAACCTGACCTACGAAGTGATTCGCTATCGCCTCGGCCTGCCCGTGAGTGCGCCCTACAGCCTGACCGACATGGCCGGCGATGCACTGCACCTGCTGGACGCCCTGCACGTCGAACGCGCCCACGTGCTGGGCGCGAGCATGGGCGGGATGATCGCGCAGCATGTCGCCGACCTCGCGCCGGATCGCGTGATCAGCCTGACCCTGGTGATGACCAGTTCCGGCGCCGAAGGCCTGCCGGCGCCCAGCGAGTCGCTGCTGCGCCTGCTCGCCCGGCGCGAGGCCGCCAGCCGCGAACAGGCCATCGAACAGCAGGCCGACCTGCTGGCCGCCCTCGGCAGTCCGCAGGTTCACGACGACCGCCAGCAATTGCTGCAGCAGGCGGCGCGCTCCTACGATCGCGCCTTCAACCCCGAAGGTGTGCAACGGCAGATGCTGGCGATCCTCGCCGAACCCAGCCGTGTGGAACTGCTCAACCGGCTGAACGTGCCGACCCTGGTGGTCCACGGTACGGCCGATCCGCTGCTGCCGGTGATGCACGGCGTGCATGTGGCCGCGCACATTCGCGGCTCGGTGCTGAAGTTGATTCCGGGGATGGCGCACCGATTCCAGGAAGACTTCAAGGAACCCTTGCTCGGCGCAGTGCTGCCTTACCTGCGCGAGCACCAGGGTGGCGGGCACGTCGCCCAGCTCTGAGGCTTTCGCAGGAGCGGACGTAGTCCGCGATCGATTTCCGACCACGCTGAGCCGGCCGTTTGCACATCGCGGCCGGAAACCGTTCCCACGCTCGCTGTGAGTTTCAGGGGGCGGGCAAGCTGTAGCGCTCGGCGAAATACTGCCGCAGGAACTCCACCGCCACCCGCACCTTGGCCGAACTGGCCAGTGGGGCGGCATAGACGGCCCAGATGTCCGCCGGCTGCTGGTATTCAGGCAGCACCTGCACCAGTCGGCCATCCTCCAGGCTGTCGTGCACGTCCCACCAGGAGCGCAGCAGGATGCCGCGCCCGTCGATGCACCACTGGTGCACCACCTCGCCGTGGTTGGACGACAGCGGCCCGGTGACCTTCACGCTTTCCTCGCCTTCCGGTCCCTGCAGGTGCCAGACGCCGAAGGGATGGTCGCGCTCCTTGATCACCAGGCAATCGTGCCCGGCCAGTTCCGCGAGCGTGCGCGGCGTCCCGCTGCGCTCCAGGTAGCTGGGGGCGGCACAGAGAACCCGACGGTTCCTGGCCAATGGGCGGGCGATGAGGTTGGGGTCGATGTCGTTGCCCACCCGCACGTCCAGATCGAAACCTTCGCCTATCAGGTCCACCAGGCGGTCCTGTACATCCAGCCGGATATCCAACTGCGGGTGCCGCGTGGCGAGTTCCGACAAGGCTGGGGCGACGAAGCGCCGGCCCAGCCCGAGGCTGCTGGCGATACGCAGCAGCCCGCTGGGCTCGCGATGCAGGGCGCTGACGTCATCGCCCATGCGCTGCACGGCATCGAGGATGCGCAGCGCCCATTGATAGATGCGCTCACCGTCTTCGCTCACCGAGACCCGCCGCGTGGTGCGGTGCAGCAGACGCACGCCGAGGTCATCCTCCAGCAGGCGGATGCGCTTGCTGACGAAGGCGGCGGACATGCCCAGTTCGCTGGCGGCGGCAGCGAAGCTGGAGCGCCGAACCACCTGGATGAAGACGCGGAGGTCGTCAAGATTGGGAAGTTTATTCACGGTTCGTGCTTAAAGAATCAACGATCTCGCTGATTATGTTTGATTTTGCTGCTTATAGCATGGCCAGCACTGCTTTCCACTTCACACCAGCGAGGGTGCCCCATGAGCAAGCCATTCAGAATCGCCGCGATCCCCGGAGACGGCATCGGTCAGGAAGTCCTTCCCGAAGGCCTGCGAGTCGTCCAGGCGGCCGCGCGGAAACACGGCCTGGCGCTGGAATTCGAACATTTCGAGTGGGCCAGCTGCGACTACTATCTGGAGCACGGCAAGATGATGCCGGACGACTGGTTCGAACAGCTGAAGGATTTCGACGCGCTGTTCTTCGGCGCCGTCGGCTGGCCGGACAAGGTACCGGACCATATCTCCCTGTGGGGCTCGCTACTGAAGTTCCGCCGCGACTTCGACCAGTACGTGAACATCCGCCCGGTGCGCCTGTTCCCCGGCGTGCCTTGCCCGCTGGCCGGGAAGAAGCCCGGCGACATCGACTTCGTGGTGATCCGCGAGAACACCGAGGGTGAGTATTCGTCCCTGGGCGGGCGCATGTTCGAAGGCACCGAGAACGAGTTCGTGCTGCAGGAATCGGTGTTCACCCGTCGCGGCGTCGACCGCATCCTGAAATACGCCTTCGACCTGGCGCAGACCCGCGAACGCAAGCGCCTGACCTCGGCCACCAAGTCCAACGGCATGGCGGTGAGCATGCCCTACTGGGACGAGCGCACCGCGGCGATGGCCGCCGGCTATCCGGAGATCACCTGGGACAAGCAGCACATCGATATCCTCTGCGCCCGTTTTGTCCTGCAGCCCGAGCGCTTCGACGTGGTAGTGGCCTCCAACCTGTTCGGCGACATTCTCTCCGACCTCGGCCCGGCCTGTGCCGGCACCATCGGCATCGCACCCTCGGCCAACCTCAACCCTGAGCGCAGATTCCCCTCGCTGTTCGAGCCCGTGCACGGTTCGGCGCCGGACATCTTCGGCCAGAACATCGCCAACCCCATCGCCATGATCTGGTCCGGAGCGCTGATGCTGGACTTCGTCGGCCAGGGCGATGCGCGCTACCGCGCGGCCCACGACGATATTCTCGCGGCCATCGAACAGGTCATCGCCAATGGATCGGTGACACGAGACATGGGCGGGCAGTTGTCGACCCAGGCGGTGGGTGCGGCAATTGCTGAGATCGTTAGCAGATAAATCCTACATCTGCGGGGATTACCCATGAAAAGCCCGTAGCTGAGCGGTTACGGGTGTCGTGGCAGGGCAGCATGAGTCGATGGGTAGCTCTTGCACCCTGCGGCGATTCATCGCAGACTGTTAACCATTAGATCGTTGTTAACCAGTGGTTTATTCGTGTTTGAGTCAACTGGTCCGACGATGCTTCATCCGCAGCCTGCGGCGGATGCGCAACAACAACAAAAAACGTCCCAGGAGACGCCTGATGTCCCCCTTGATGCCCCGCAAGACCCAGAAGGTCGATGTATTCCTGATATCCATGAGCCTGGTCGCGGTGCTCCTGACCGTGATCGGGCTCGCTGCGTTTCCGGCCCAGGCCGAGCAAGCCGCGAATCAACTGTTCGAGGTTGCTACCCGTACCTTCGGCACCGCCGTGCAACTGCTGATCTTCGGCAGCTCCCTGGCCGTGCTCTACATCGCCTGCAGCAAGTACGGCCACATCCGCTTCGGTAGCGGCAAACCGGAATATTCCACGGCCACCTGGGTATTCATGTTCATCTGCGCTGGCATGGGTTCCTCCACGCTCTACTGGGGCGTGATGGAGTGGGCCTACTACTACCAGACCCCCGGCCTGAACATTGTTCCGCAATCCCGCGAGGCGCTGGAGTACAGCGTCGGCTACTCCTTCTTCCACTGGGGCATCAGCGCCTGGTCGATCTACGCCCTGGCCTCGCTGGCCATGGCCTACCACTTCCACGTGCGCAAGAAGAGCGGCCTGAACCTGGCTTCCATCGTCGAGGCCGTCACCGGCTTCAAGGCCACCGGTCCGGTGGGGCGCCTGGTGGACCTGATCTTCCTGCTGACCATGATGGGCGCACTCACCGTGTCCCTGGCGCTGACCGCCTCGACCTTGACCCGTGGCCTGTCCGGGCTGGTGGGCACGCCGGATACCTTCACCGTACAGGTACTGGTGATCGGTGTGATCGCCGTGCTGTTCTCCCTGAGCTCCTACATCGGCATCGATGGTGGCCTGCAGAAACTGAGCAAGATCGTCTGCTACGGCGCGCTGGTGTTCGCCGCGGTGGTGCTGCTGGTCGGTCCGACCCAGTTCACCATCAATAACACCGCCAACGGCATCGGCCTGATGATCCAGAACTACGTGCACATGAGCCTGTTCACCGACCCGGCCGGCGATGGCGCCTTCACCCGCAACTGGACGGTGTTCTACTGGCTCTGGTGGGTGTCCTACGCCCCTGGCGTGGCCATGTTCGTGACCCGCGTATCGCGCGGCCGGCAGATGCGCGAAGTGGTATTCGCCCTGCTGCTGGGCGGCAGCTTCGGTTGCTGGTTCTTCTTCGGTGCGCTGGAAAGTTACAGCATGCACCAGTTCATCACCGGTGCCGTCGACGTGCCGAAGATCCTCACCGAGCAGGGGGGCGAAAGCGCCGTAGAGGCGCTGCTGCTGGCGCTGCCGTGGGGCAAGCTGTTCCTCGCCGTGTACCTGTTCATCATGGCTGTGTTCTGCGCCTCGCACATGGATGCCGCCGCTTACGCCGTGGCTGCCACCAGCACCCGCAACCTGCAGGAAGGCGATGATCCGACGCCGACCCACCGCCTGTTCTGGGCCATCACCCTGACCCTGGTGCCGTTGGCGATGCTGTTCGCCAAGGCCTCGCTGTCGACGATGAAGACCGCCGTAGTGCTCACCGCGATTCCGTTCACGCTGATCCTGCTGGTCAAGGTCTATGGCTTCTTCAAGTGGATGCTGGCGGACTATGGCTCGATGCCGGCCTACCGCATCGAGGAAGAGGCCGCAGCGATGGCGCTGGCGGGCGAGGCGTTAGTCGAGCCCTCGGCTGTCGTAGAACCCGTACGGGAAGTGGCCCTGGCCCAGTGATTTCCTGCGTGGCGTCGCCAGCCCGGGCGACGCCACCCGCAGGCTTTTTTTTGCCTGCGCTGTTAACCAACGGGTTGCAGTAAACCAAAAATCAAATGGACCGCGCCTTGCGCGAGTCGATGAAAGCCTGGAGATATCCGATGACCGACTTCGAACGCCTGCCCGCCGATTTTTGCAGCGACCACGAGCGCGCCTACACCATTCCGGCGAACTTCTACACCAGCGATGCCGTATTCGAGCACGAGAAGGAAAAGATCTTCGCCCACAGCTGGATCTGCCTGGGCCATCGCAGTGAAGTGGCCGAGAAGAATGCCTATATCGTCCGCGAGGTGATCGGCGAGAGCATCATTGTCGTGCGTGGCCGCGATGACGTGCTGCGCGCCTTCTACAACGTCTGCCCGCACCGTGGTCACCAACTGCTCGAAGGCACTGGCGGCATTGCCAAGAACGTCATCGCGTGCCCCTACCACGCCTGGACTTTCAAGCTCGACGGCGAGCTGACCCACGTTCGCAACTGCGACCAGGTCGAGGCCTTCGACAAGGGTGACTACAGCCTGGTGCAGCTGCGCGTCGAGGAATACGCCGGTTTCATCTTCATCAACATGGACGCCAATGCCGGCAGCGTGGAAGAGCAGCTGCCCGGCCTGGAAGCCAAGATGCGCGGCGCCTGCGCGGTGATCGATGACCTGCACCTGGCCGCTCGTTTCGTCAGCGCCACTCCGGCGAACTGGAAATCCATCGTCGACAACTACATGGAGTGCTACCACTGCGGCCCGGCGCACCCGAGCTTCGCCGACTCCGTGGACGTCGGCCAGTACGGTCACACCCTGCACGGTAACTGGACCCTGCAGTACGGCATCGCCAAGTCCTCGGAGCAGTCGTTCAAGGTCGACGAGTCGGTGAGCGATCCGTCTTTCTCCGGCTTCTGGGCCTGGCCGTGCACCATGTTCAACGTGCCGCCGGGTGCCAACTTCATGACCGTGATCTACGAGTTCCCGGTCGACGCCGAAACCACACTGCAGCACTACGACATCTACTTCCTCAACAAGGACATCACCGAGGAGCAGCAGAAGCTCATCGACTGGTACCGCGAAGTGTTCCGCCCGGAAGACCTGCGCCTGGTGGAAAGCGTGCAGAAGGGCCTGAAGTCCCGCGGTTACCGCGGCCAGGGCCGGATCATGGTGGACAAGGAGCGCACCGGTATCAGCGAGCACGGCATTGCCCACTTCCACAACCTGATCGCCGTGTCGCACCTGGATTGACCTGGCGCGCCGCCTGTGGGCGGCGAACAGTACTTGCGTGAGGCCTTGCATCGGCGATGTCGGTGCAGGGCACCCGCCCCGCAAACAGCGGGGCGGCATTCCCTAGAAAACAGCTCTCTTCCACCGCCGCTCGGGGAGCCGGAAGGGAGGCGGGTGGCGCGGCCACCCGGTCAGTTGAGGTGAACCATGGCCAATACCTACGAGATGTTCAGCGTGCGCGTGACTGCCGTGGAGCAGGCAACCCCGCAGATCAAGCGCTTCACTCTGGCGCGAGCCGACGGCCAGCCAATGCCGGCCTTCAGCGGCGGCAGCCACGTGATCGTGAAAATGGCCGACGGCCTGAGCAACGCCTATTCGCTGATGAGCGATCCGCGCGACCTCAGCCACTACCAGATCGGCGTTCGACTGGAAGAGCAATCCAAGGGCGGATCGGCTTTCATGCACCAGCAGGTCGAGGTCGGCACCCAGTTGACGATCTCCACCCCGAACAACCTTTTCGCCCTCGATCCCAAGGCCGGGCGCCACGTATTGATTGCGGGTGGCATCGGCATCACGCCATTCCTTTCCCAGTTGCATGAGCTGGAAGGCGGCGCTGTCCCGTACGAGTTGCATTACGCCTTCCGCAGCCCGGAGCATGGCGCCTTCCAGGGCGAGCTGGCAGACGGTCCGCATGCCGGGAATGTGCGTTTCTATGTGGACAGCGAGGATCGCCGCCTCGATCTGGCCGCTTTGTTCGCCTCCCTGGCGGCGAACGACCACGTCTATGTCTGCGGGCCCAAGCCGCTGATCGATGCAGTCATCGACGGCGCGAAGAAAGCCGGAATCGCAGAGGCGCGCGTGCACTTCGAACAGTTTGCGGCCGCTCCCGCCAGCGGCGGCGCCTTCACCCTGGTACTGGGCCGCTCCGGCCGCGAACTGCGGGTGGAGGAGGGCATGACCATCATCCAGGCCATCGAGAACGTGAAGGCCGCCCAGGTGGACTGCCTGTGCCGCGAGGGTGTCTGTGGAACCTGCGAGACGCGCATCCTCGAAGGCGAGGTGGAGCATTTCGACCAGTACCTGTCGGACGAGGAAAAGGCGTCGCAACAGACCCTGATGCTCTGCGTCTCCCGCGCTCGCGGGGAGCGGCTGGTGATCGACCTGTAACTTCCTGGCCTTCATGTAGGAGCGAGCTTGCTCGCGAACCCACTGCGCGGCGGGGGTTGTTCGCGACCAGGCTCGTTCCTGCAGGTCCAGTGCTGTCATCCACCGGTTTACAGCTGTGTATACTGCGGCCCTCGAATACCTCCAGGGACCGCGCCACCCATGATGGAAAACAGCTTCGCCTTCCGTCTCAAGGAACTGCTCGAACACCACAAGCTGACGTTGCAGGCAGTGGGTTCGGCCTTGGGTATTTCACGCACGGCGGTGCATAAGTGGACCAAGGGCGGCGAGATCGACTACGACAACCTGCGTCGGCTGGCAGACTTTCTCAAGGTCAATTGGCTCTGGCTGCGCTACGGCGAGGAGGCCCTGCGCAGCGTGCAGGACGCCGAGCCGATCGAGCTGCCGATGACTGACCTGCGCCGTCGCTACACCGCCGAGATCATGGAGAGCGAGACGCGGATGAAGCTGGCCCAGGAGGGCGCGCGGATCGTCACCTGGGAATGGAACCTGATCAGCGACGAAGTGACCTATTCGCCGAACGTCGAAGCGGTCTACGGCTGGCACGTCAGCTCCAACCAGACGTTCTGGAGGCACCTCCCGGCGGAGGACGTGGCCACCATGCAAGCGATGTATGAGCGTGCTGCTACCGAGGGCAAGGGTTGCGAGTGCGATTTCCGTATCCTCCAGCCCGACGGCAGCCTGCGCTGGATCGCCTCGCGCGCCACGGTGGTCAACGATGCCCTCGGCCGACCACTGAAGATGGTCGGCATCAGCATGGACAACACCGAGCGCATGGCCACCGAGGAGCGACTGCGCAACAGCGAGGAGCGTTTCCGGGCGATCTTCGAACTGACCTGGGGCGCACTGGCCTACATTGGGCTGGACGGCAGCTGGCAGCGGGTGAACGGCAGCCTCTGCGAGTTGCTCGGTTATCGCCCCGAGGAGCTCTACGCCATCACCTTCCAGGACATCACCCACCCCGACGACTTGGCGACCAACCTGGAGCTTCTGCGCCAATTGCTGGCCGGTCATTTCGATCGCTACGTGGTCGAGAAACGCTTGCGCCGCCGCGACGGAGACTATGTCTGGGTGCGCGTGCGCACCTCGCTGCAGCGTCGCGCACAGGACGGGGTGCCCGATCACCTGATCAGCGTGTTCGAGGACATCCGCGCCGAACGTGCCGAGCGTGACCGCCTGCAGGCGCAAATCAGCGAATTGGAAGCGCAGCTGGCGGCACGCGCCTGACTCAGTGCAGGCGTACCCAGACGAACACCAGCAGCGAAGCTGCTACCAGCCAGGCCAGCGCAGCCATCGCCAGCGACAGCTCCAGGCGCATGCGATCCACCATCAGGTAGAGCGCGGCCAGGTAGACGAAGTAGGGAATGATCGACCACATGCCGAACAGGATGGTGGTCTTCAGGTCGTCCAGCGAACGGCTCTTGCCGACGATGTAGTGGGCGATCAGGGCGAAGGTGGGGAACAGCGGCACCAGGCCGGCGATGTAGTAATTGCGCGTCTTCGACAGCGCGGCGAGGATCAGCACCACGCCGGCGCCGAGGGCTGCCTTGAGGATCAGGTCCACGTCTTTCTCTATGCGGCGACGCCACCGGGGCGGTGGCGTCGGGGATTATCCGCGAGAGTGGCTGCTCGCTCCAATTCGACGTTCAGGCAACCTGCGTGCTGGGCTCCAGCGGGCTTTCGCTGCTGAGGAGTTGCTCCAGCCGCTCCTTCTGCCGCGCATTGAGGAACAGCCCGAGCTTGGTGCGGCGCCAGAGGATGTCGTCGGCGTCGCGGGCCCATTCCTCGCGGACCAGGTATTCCACTTCCCGCGCATAGAGCCCGGCACCCAGGTGTTCGCCCAGTTCGCTGAGGTTGTGCGCGCCGTCGAGCAGTCGCCAGATGCGGCTGCCGTAGGTGCTGGCCCAGCGGCGGGCAAGGGCCGGGTCGAGCTGGCGCAGGCGTTCCATGAGCTGGATGGCCAGGTCTTCCACTGTGGTCATGGCTTCGCCGCCGGGCAGCGGGGCGCTGGCGGTCCAGCTCGCCTTCATCACGCCGGCGAAGTGTGGCTTGAGCTGTTCCAGCGCGGCCTCGGCGAGCTTGCGGTAGGTGGTCAGCTTGCCGCCGAACACCGAGAGCAACGGCGCTTCGCCGGGGGTGTTGTCCAGCGCCAGGGTGTAGTCGCGAGTGACTGCGGACGGATCGTCGGACTCGTCGTCGCACAGCGGGCGCACGCCGGAGAAGCTGCGCAGGATATCCTGCCGACTCAACTGGCGCTTGAAATGCGCGTTGACCACGTTGAGCAGGTAGTCGGTCTCGGCTTCGCTGATGCTGATCTGCGCCGGGTCGCCCTGGTATTCGCGGTCGGTGGTGCCGATCAGGGTGAACTGGCGCAGGTAGGGAATCGCGAAGACGATGCGCCGATCCTCGTTCTGCAGGATGTACGCGTGCTCGCCGTCGTAAAGGCGCGGCACGATCAGGTGGCTGCCCTGGATCAGACGGATGCCGTAGGGCGGTTTCTGGCGCAGTTCCTCACGCAGGAAGCGGTCGACCCAGGGGCCGGCGGCGTTGACCAGCGCGCGGGCGCGGATCGAGTAGAGGCTGCCGTCGCGGCGTTCCAGGTGCAGGTGCCACAAACCCTTGCTGCGCCGCGCGCTGACGCAGCGGGTGTGCGGGTGGATATGCGCGCCGTTCTCGCGGGCGGCCATGGCGTTGAGTACCACCAGGCGGGCGTCGTCCACCGAGCAGTCGGAATATTCGAATCCACGGGTGATCTCGGCCTTGAGCGGGCTGTCGATGCCGAAGCGTACGCCACGGGATGCCGGCAGCTTCTCGCGCTTGCCCAGGTGGTCATAGAGGAACAGGCCGGCACGGATCATCCAGGCCGGGCGCAGGTGCGGGCGGTGCGGTAGCACGAAGCGCAGCGGATGGACGATGTGCGGAGCCTTGGCCAGCAGCACTTCGCGCTCGGCGAGGGCTTCGCGGACCAGGCGGAATTCGTGGTGTTCGAGGTAGCGCAGGCCGCCGTGGATCAGCTTGCTGCTGGCGGAGGAGGTGTGGGCGGCGAGGTCGTGCTGTTCGCAAAGGAACACTGACAGCCCGCGCCCGGCGGCGTCCGCCGCGATCCCCGCACCATTGATGCCGCCGCCGACGACGGCCAGGTCATAGACTTCGGCAAGGGGCGCGTGGCGCTTGCTGGTGTAATTCATGGGGCCGCCTGGGTGTTGAAAGTGAATCTTTTATGTTCGTTTTCGAAAATATCCTAGTTCAGTGAACGAAACATGACCAGCCTTTGGCGCGAATTCGCGCAGGCATTCGTCTGAATGTTCGAAAGTGAAATAACCGGGAAGTCTCAGACCAGCTCGAGCTGAACCTTGTACTGGCTCATCAGGCGCGCTACGGCGGCGGGTGGCGGGCTGTCGGTGAAGACTCGGTTGACCAGGGAGATCGGGCCCAGGCGCACCATGGCGTTGCGGCCGAACTTGCTGGAGTCGGCGGCGAGGAATACCTGCCGCGCGTTATCGATGATGGCGCGGGAGACGCGCACTTCCTGGTAGTCGAAGTCCAGCAGGCTGCCATCTTCGTCGATGCCGCTGATGCCCACCACGGCGAAGTCGACGCGAAATTGCTCGATGAAATCCACTGCCGCCTGCCCGACCACGCCGCCGTCGCTGCGCACCGTGCCGCCGGCGATCAGTACTTCGAAATCGTCCTTGCCGGCGAGGATGCTGGCGACGTGCAGGTTGTTGCTGATGACCTTCAGGTTCCGGTGGCCGAGCAGGGCGCGGGCGATGGCTTCGGTGGTGGTGCCGATGTTGATGAACAGCGAGGCATTGTCCGGAATCTGCGCGGCAATGGCTTCGGCGATGCGCTGCTTCTCGTCGCGCATCTGGTCGGCGCGGGTGTTGTAGGCGGTGTTCTCGATGCTCGAATCCCAGGCCGCGCCGCCGTGGTAGCGGCGCAGCAGGTTCTGCTCGGCCAGTTGGTTGATGTCGCGGCGGATGGTCTGCGGCGTGACGGCGAACTGCTGGGCGAGCTCTTCGATGCTCAGGTAGCCGCGTTCGCGGACCAGATCGAGGATGTTCTGCTGGCGGGGTGGCAGGTTCATGCGGTTCGCTCGTGCGGACGGGCCGGGAGGGCAAGGATGCCGCACGGAGCCGACGCTGTCATGGACTTGTAGGAGCGAGGGGGACGCCATCGTTATTGCTCGCGGACCCCGCCGGGTTCTGTGGAGTCAAGCGGTTCGCGAGCAAGGACTGGGCGTCCCCCTCGGTCCTACAGCAGAGCAGTCAGTCTTCCGCTGCCCAGCCACGGGTGCGTTCGACGGCTTTTTGCCAGCCCTTGTATAGCCGCGCGCGCTCGGCTTCGTCGCAGGCCGGCTGGAATACCCGCTCGATCACTGCTTTGTTCTTCAGCTCCGCGAGGTCGCTCCAGAAACCACTGGCCAGGCCCGCCAGCACGGCGGCGCCGAGGGCGGTGGTCTCGCGCATCTGTGGGCGCTCCACCGGAGTGCCGAGGATGTCGGCCTGGAACTGCATGAGGAAGTTGTTGGCCACCGCGCCACCGTCCACGCGCAGCGCGCGCAGCGGTTCGCTGGCGTCCTGCTGCATGGCGTCGAGCACGTCGCGGGTCTGGTAGGCGATGGATTCCAGGGTGGCACGGATCAGGTGATCAGCCTTCACACCGCGGGTCAGGCCGAACAGGGCGCCGCGGGCATACGGGTCCCAGTAGGGCGCGCCGAGGCCGGTGAAGGCGGGGACCAGGTAGACGCCGTTGCTGTCCTTCACCTTGGTGGCGAAGTACTCCGAGTCGTGGGCATCGTTGATCACTTTCAGCTCGTCGCGTAGCCACTGCACGGTAGAGCCGCCGTTGAACACCGCGCCCTCCAGCGCATAGGCGACTTCGCCACGCGGGCCGCAGGCGATGGTCGTGAGCAGGCCGTGGGTGGACTTCACCGCCTTGTCGCCGGTGTTCATCAACAGGAAGCAGCCGGTGCCGTAGGTGTTCTTCGCCTGACCGGGCTCCACGCACATCTGGCCGAACAGTGCGGCCTGCTGATCGCCGGCGATCCCGGCAATCGGCGTGCGGTGTACACCCAGGCCGCCGACCTTGGCGTGGCCATAGACTTCGGAAGATGGGCGAACCTGCGGCAGCATGGCGCGCGGCACATCCAGCGCGGCGAGCAGGCGCTCGTCCCAGTCAAGCGTGTGGATATCGAACATCAGGGTGCGCGAGGCGTTGGTGTAGTCGGTGACGTGCACTTCGCCTTCGGTAAGCTTCCAGATCAGCCAGCTGTCGACCGTGCCGAATAGCAGCTCGCCGCGCTGCGCACGTTCGCGGGCGCCTTCGACGTTATCGAGGATCCACTTGAGCTTGGTGCCGGAGAAGTAGGGGTCGATGACCAGCCCCGTGGTATCGCGGATGTGCTGTTCCAGGCCATCGCGCTTGAGCTGCTCGCAGATGGCCGCGCTGCGCCGGCATTGCCAGACGATGGCATTGTGGATCGGCCGGCCGCTGGCCTTGTCCCACACCAGGGTGGTTTCGCGCTGGTTGGTGATGCCGATGGCCGCCACCTCGGCAACGCTGATGTTGGCCTGGGCCAGCGCCTCCACCAGGGTCGAGCTCTGGGTCGCCCAGATTTCCATCGGGTCGTGCTCGACCCAGCCCGGCTGCGGGTAGATCTGCGCGAACTCGCGCTGGGCCACGCTGACTACGTTGGCGTCGTGGTCGAAGATGATGGCGCGCGAGCTGGTGGTGCCCTGGTCGAGGGCGACGACGTATTTCTTGTTCTTCGGGTCGGTCATGGCAGTGGCCTTGTCGTTCAGCAGTCCCTGCAGCATTCCCTGCAACAGGACCCGTAAGGGGATTGGCGCAGACCATACGGGATTCGTCCGCGCCGGTGAAGCGAACACCGTGCAGTGCAGCACGCCTTGGCTTACTGTTATGCGCTGGAAAGCCGCTTGCGAGAAGCCCGCCGATCATGACCCCCGCCATCGACCTGCTGAAGAAGAACCGCGCCGAACACCATGTGCTGAGTTACGAGCACGACCCGAAGGCGCCGTCCTATGGCCTGGAAGCCGCCGAGAAGCTCAACCTCGATCCGGCGCGCGTCTTCAAGACCCTGCTCGCCTCCAGCGAAAAGGGTGAGCTGCTGGTCGCTGTGGTACCGGTCGTGGGCACCCTGGACCTGAAAGCGCTGGCCCACGCGGCGGGTGTGAAGAAAGCCGACATGGCCGACCCCCATGCCGCGCAGCGCGCTACAGGCTATCTGGTGGGCGGCATCAGCCCGCTGGGGCAGAAGAAGCGCCTGCGTACCTTCATCGATGAATCCGCACAGAGTTTCCCCACCATCCACGTCAGCGCCGGCCGCCGTGGGCTGGAAGTGGAGTTGAGCGCCGAGACGCTGGCCGGCCTGACATCGGCGACCTTCGCCCCCATTGGTCGGGGTTGAGCGAACGACTGTCTGCTCGCTTCTGTACGGTTCGTCGTTCATCGGCTTCTGTCATGCTCGGACATCACTTTTCAGGAGACTGCCATGCTGCTCGATTTTCACCAGGTAGACGCTTTCACTGATCGCCCGTTCGCCGGCAACCCGGCCATGGTGTACCGCCTCGATGCCTGGTTGAGCGACGAACTGATGCAGCAGATCGCCGCCGAGCACAACCTCTCGGAGACCGCCTTCCTGGTGAAGGAGCCCGCCGGTTGGCGCATCCGCTGGTTTACCCCGACCGCCGAGGTGCCGCTCTGCGGCCACGCTACCCTGGCCAGCGCCCACGTGCTGTTCGAAGTGTTCGACGAGCCGGGCGAAGTGCTGGAGCTGAACTCCCTGTCCGGGCCTCTTCGTGTGACCCGTGAGGAAGGCCGGCTGGCACTGAACTTCCCGGCGCAGCCGCCGAGCGAGTCCGGTTCTACGGTGGAGTTGCAGAACGCTCTGGGCGTGGACGTGGTGGATGCACTGAGCACCGCCAACCACCTGCTGGTACTGCTGGAGTCGGAGCAGGCGGTGCGTGACTGCCAGCCCGATTTCGCTGCTCTCGCGCGCCTGCCGTACCTAGGCGTGATCGTTACCGCGCGCAGCGACGACTACGACTTCGTTTCGCGCTTCTTCGCCCCGGCCATCGGTCTCAACGAAGACCCGGTGACTGGCGCCGCTCACTGCGTGCTGATCCCCTACTGGTCGCGCCGCCTGAACAAGCTGCAGATGCGCGCCTTCCAGGCATCCGCGCGCGGCGGCGAGCTGTGGTGCCGTCTGGAAGGCGAGCGCGTCAGCATCGCCGGCTACGCCCGTCTGGTTGCCAGCGGCCGTCTGCTGGTTGTTTGATCTGTGACCGGGGGGCTTTCGGCTCCCCGGCGTAGGCTGGCCTTCACTGAAAACCGCGCCCCACTGGCGTGGTTCGCAGCTTCGGAGGCAGGCCCATGGCCCTTCTGCTTATCGCTGACTATCACGTTACCGACGGCTCCGCCGTCCTGGCACCCGCTACCCTGAACGCCCTGGCCGCCGCCCGGCAGATCGGCGGCGAAGTTCATCTGCTGTTTGCGGGCAGTGGCCTCGAGGAGCTTGCGACGCAGGCTTGTGGTGTCGAGGGCGTTGATCGCGTCCTGCTGGCAGGCGATCCCGCCTACGACCACCTGCTGGCGGAAAACCTCTCGGCACTCGTGGTGCAACTGGCTCCGCGATACCGCCACATCCTCGCGCCGGCCACCGCCGTGGGCCGCGATTGCCTGCCGCGCATCGCAGCCTTGCTGGATGTGGACGCGGTCTCCGACGTCATCGCCGTCATCGACGAGCAGACCTTCCAGCGCCCGATCTACGCCGGCAATGCCATCGCCACGGTGCGCTGCGAGGGGCCGTCGATCGTGCTGGGCATTCGCCCAACCGCTTTCGATCCGCTGCCACTGGCCGATGGCAATGCCGAACTGGAGCGTATCGGCGGGCCGGGCGATCTCGGTCTGTCGCACTGGCAGGGCGAAGAACACCCAGACTTCGAGCGCCCCGCGCTGGAGTCGGCGAAGGTCATAGTCGCCGGTGGGCGTGGCCTGCAAACCGAAGAAGGCTTTGCAGCGCTCTATCCGTTGGCGGATCGCCTGCACGGCGCCGTTGGCGCTTCGCTGGCGGCAGTGGATGCGGGGTTTGCGCCCGCGGAGCTGCAGATTGGCCAGTCAGGACGCATCGTCGCGCCAGAGCTTTATCTTGCCGTGGGGATTTCAGGTGCCGTGCAGCATGTGGCAGGCATGAAGGACGCCAAGGTCATCGCGGCGATCAATCTCGATCCGGACGCGCCGATCTTCGAGATCGCCGACTATGGCTTGCAGGGCGACCTGTTCGAGTTGCTGCCCGAGCTTGAGAAGGCGCTCGCCTAGAGCGCCACACTGCCTTGGGCGGGGAACAGCACCAGATGTTCGGCGGCGACGCCGATGCCCACTTCATCGCCCGGTTGGTGGTCGGCATGGCTGGGGAACAGCGATTCCAGCTGGGTGCCGGTGGGCAATTGCAGGCGATACAGGGTAGCCGCACCGAGGAACGACTTGCCGACGATGCGCGCCTTCAGTGCGCCATCGGCGGCCGGCACCAGGTCATCCGGGCGCAGCAATACATCCACCGCGCAGCCGTCGGGCAGGCTATAGGCGCGGTTGCCGCGTAGCAGGCCCAACTCGGTCTGCACCGCATCGGTCCCGCACATCTGTCCGCGAATGAAATAGCCCTGGCCGACGAAGCTGGCGACGAAGGGCGTCTGCGGATCGTGGTAGAGGTTGAACGGGGTGTCCCACTGCTCCAGCAGGCCGTTGCGGAATACGCCGACGTGGTCGCTGACGGCGAAGGCTTCTTCCTGGTCGTGGGTCACCAGAATCGCGCTGGTGCCGCGGGCCTTGAGAATGTCGCGCACCTCGTGGCTGAGCTGACGGCGCAATTCCACATCGAGGTTGGAGAAGGGTTCGTCCAGCAGCAGGAGTTGCGGCTGCGGCGCCAGCGCGCGGGCCAGGGCCACGCGTTGTTGCTGCCCGCCGGAAAGCTCGTGGGGAAAGCGCTGGCCGAGGCCATCGAGCTTCACCAGCTCCAGCAGCTCACCGACGATGCGCTCGCGCTCGGGATTCCTGCGGATGCCGAAGGCGATGTTGTCGGCCACCGACAGGTGCGGGAACAGCGCGTAGTCCTGGAACACCATGCCGATCCGGCGCTTCTCCGGGGACAGGGTGAAGCCGGGGCGGGAAATCACTTGGCCGCCCAGTTCGATACGCCCGCCCTGCACCGGCTCGAAACCGGCAATGGCGCGCAGGGTGGTGGTCTTGCCGCAGCCCGAGGGGCCGAGCAGGCAGCCGATGTCGCCGGCGTTCAGGTGCAGGCTGACGCCTTGCACCACACGCTGCTGTTCATAGCCACAGGAAAGGTCGTCGAGGGTGAGCAGCAGCGGTTTGGTCATCGGGCTCGAAACAGGAGGGCTCAGGCGTAATGCGCGTGCTCGACCAGCAGTTCGAGCAGGGCTTTCTGGGCGTGGAGACGGTTTTCCGCCTGGTCCCAGGCCACGGAGCGCGCGTCGTCCAGCAGGTCTTCGCTGATCTCTTCGCCACGGTGGGCCGGCAGGCAGTGCATGAATAGTACATCCGCCGCCGCGCCATCGAGCAGCGCACGTGTTACCTGATATGGCTGGAACAGGCGCAGGCGCGCGGCTGCTTCGTCTTCCTGGCCCATGGATGCCCAGACGTCGGTGCTCACCAGGTGTGCGCCGGCGACCGCTTCGCGCGGGTCACGGAAGATCTTCACGCGCTCGCCGGCTTGCTCCATCAGAGCGGAGTTCGGCTCGTAGCCTTCCGGGCAGGCCACGTTCAGCTGGAAGTCGAAGCGGATCGCCGCCTCGATGTAGCTGTTGCACATGTTGTTGCCGTCGCCGATCCAGGCCACGGTCTTGCCGGCGATGCTGCCGCGATGCTCATGGAAGGTCTGCATGTCGGCCAGCAGCTGGCACGGATGCAGGTCGTCCGACAGGCCGTTGATCACCGGCACGCGGGAGTTCTCGGCGAACTCGATCAGGTTGCTGTGGGCGAAGGTGCGGATCATCACCGCATCGACCATCCGCGACATCACCCGCGCGGCGTCGGCGATCGGCTCGCCACGGCCCAACTGGGTATCGCGCGGGGAGAGGAAGATGGCCTGGCCGCCGAGCTGGATCATGCCGGCTTCGAAGGAGATCCGCGTCCGGGTCGAGGCCTTCTCGAAGATCATGCCCAGCACGCGGTTCTTCAGCGGTTCGTAGAGCACACCTCGGTCGCGCAGGTCCTTCAGCTCGGTGGCACGGCGGATCAGACCGAGCAGTTCTTCGGTCGTGTAATCCAGCATCGAGAGGAAGTGACGTGCGCTCATGGTTCGTACCTACTACTTATTCTCAGAATCAGGCCGAGGTACCGACCGGCTTTCGTGAGAAAAAACGGGCTGAACCTGCGGCGGGACCGCATGGAGCGGAAAATGGGGGAAGGCGCGATCCTATAAGGAAATGACGGATCTACGCAAGTTTCGCCCGGAGGGCCCGTCGGGCGGGGCTTCACCATGGTCGTTCCTGATGCCGCGCAATTCACCCGACGGAAGCTGGTGGTGCTTCGCAAGGCCTGGATTCATAGTGCTTGCGACCCTATGACCGGCCCGTCGAATGGCTGGCAACGACAATACCGAGGCGAGCCATGAGCAAGACCCTCCACCACCGTGCGTGCCATCTGTGCGAGGCCATCTGCGGCCTGACCATCGAGACCGAGGACGAGCGCATCCTGTCCATCAAGGGCGACGCCCAGGACAGCTTCAGCCGTGGCCATATCTGCCCCAAGGCGGTGGCGCTGCAGGATATCCAGAACGACCCGGACCGCCTGCGCCAGCCGGTGCGCCGTGTCGGCAACGAGTGGCAGCCGATCGGCTGGGACGAGGCCTTCGAACTGGTGGCCACGCGCCTGGCGGACATCCGCGAGCGTCACGGCAACGATGCGGTGGCGGTTTACCAGGGTAATCCCAGCGTGCACAACTACGGGTTGATGACCCATAGCAACTACTTCCTCGGCCAGTTGAAGACCCGCAACCGCTACTCCGCGACCTCGGTGGACCAGTTGCCGCATCATCTGGTCAGCCAGCAGATGTTCGGCCATGGCCTGCTGATCCCGATTCCGGACATCGACCACACCGACTTCATGCTGATCCTGGGCGGCAACCCGCTGGCGTCCAACGGCAGCATCATGACCGTGCCGGACGTGGAGAAACGTCTGAAGGCCGTGAAGGCGCGCGGCGGCAAACTGGTGGTAGTCGACCCGCGTCGCACCGAGACCGCGGCGATTGCGGACCAGCACCTGTTCGTCCGCCCCGGCGAGGACGCCGCGCTGCTGCTGGGCATCCTCGACACGCTGCTCAGCGAAGGGTTGACCCGCGACGCTTCGTTGCCGGTCAACGGCCTGGACGCGGTGCGCGAGGCGCTGGCGCCATTCAAGGTCGAAGCCATGGCCACGCGCTGCGGCGTGCCGGCCGACAATATCCGCCAGTTGGCGCGGGAATTCGCCGCCGCCGACAAGGCCGTCTGCTACGGGCGCATGGGCGTTTCCACCCAGGTTTTCGGAAGCCTCTGTCAGTGGTTGGTGCAATTGATCAACCTGGTCACCGGCAACCTCGACCGTGTCGGCGGCACCCTGTGCACTACGCCGGCGGTTGACCTGGTGGCGACCACGGCGGGTGGCGCGTTCAACCGCTGGCAGAGCCGTGTGTCAGGCTTGCCGGAGTATGGCGGCGAACTGCCGGTGGCAGCGCTGGCCGAAGAGATGCTTACCGAAGGCGAAGGGCAGGTGCGTGCGCTGGTGACAGTGGCGGGTAATCCGGTGCTGTCCACGCCCAATGGCCGCCGCCTGGAACAGGCGTTGGACGGCCTGGAGTTCATGCTCAGCGTGGACCTCTATATCAACGAAACCACGCGCTACGCCGACCTGATCCTGCCGTCCACCGCGCCACTGGAGCACGATCACTACGACACCACTTTCAACGTCTTTGCCGTACGCAACGTCACCCGCTTCAACGAGGCGATCCTGCCGAAACCCGAGGGCGCACTGCACGACTGGGAAATCTTCGTTGGTCTGGCCAAGGCCTATGCGGCGCGCAGCGGTACCGAGCTGAAACCGACCCTGTTGCCGGAGCAGATGATCGAGATGGGCCTGCGTTTTGGGCCCTACGGCGACGCCAGCGAGCACAAGCTGAACTTGGCGCGGTTGCGCGAGCATCCCCACGGTATGGACCTGGGCCCACTACAGCCGAACCTTGCACCTCGGTTGAAAACCGCCAGCCGCAGCATCGAGGCAGCGCCGGAAATCTTCCTCAATGATCTGCGCCGCTTCGCCGATACCCAGTCGCCGGCCATCGACCAACTGCTGCTGATCGGCCGCCGCCATGTGCGCAGCAACAACTCCTGGATGCACAACTATCACCGCCTGGTGAAGGGCAAGCCGCGCCACCAACTGCTGATGCACCCGCAGGACCTCGCCTCGCGCGGGCTGGTGGACGGGCAGAAGGTACGTGTGCGCTCGCGGGTCGGCAGCATCGAGATCGAGGTTGCGGCCAGCGACGAAGTCATGGCCGGGGTCGTCAGCCTGCCCCACGGCTGGGGGCACGCACGGCCGGGCGTGCAGCTGTCGATTGCTCGCGAGCAGGGCGGCGCCAGTGCCAACGATCTCACCGACGAGCGACATCTGGATGCGCTCTCCGGAAACACCGCGCTGAACGGTGTGCCAGTGGAGGTCGAAGCCGCCTGACAGGCTGTCGCAAGGCATCTGCAAAGCCGAGCGTAGCGCTCGGCTTTGCAGTACAATGCGCGGTACCGTGCCGGCCAGCGCCATCCGAGGAGGCGGCTGCCGGATCAGTATCTGATAGTTCAGCCGAGGAAGTTCATGGATATCATCGATACCATCAAAGAGCAGATCGCCAACAACCCTGTCCTGCTGTACATGAAGGGTTCGCCGAATGCTCCGCAGTGCGGTTTCTCGTCCCGCGCCGCCCAGGTCCTGATGGCTTGTGGCGAGAAGTTCGCCTACGTCGACATCCTGCAGAATCCGGAAATTCGCGCCAACCTGCCCAAGTACGCCAACTGGCCGACCTTCCCGCAACTGTGGGTTGGTGGCGAGCTGGTCGGCGGCAGCGACATCCTGGCCGAGATGTTCGAAAAGGGTGAGCTGCAACCGCTGATCAAGGACGCCGTAGGCAAGGCCAACGCCTGAGTCTTTCGTGCTGTCGCACAAAGCCCCGCCTTGGCGGGGCTTTGTTTTTGGGAAGAAATAAAGGATGAGTGAACAATCACGGGCCAACGCCGCACGCTGGGCGTGTGGCTATTGCTTCGCCATGGGCGGCATGGTGCATGGCAGCCTGATGGGCCGGGTGCCGGCGCTGAAGAACATGACCGGCGTGGACGAGCAGCAACTGGGCCAGGCGTTGCTGGGCGCCGGAGTGGGCGCGCTGCTGGCATTCGTTTTCGCCGGGGCATTGGTGCGGCGCCATGGCAGCCGGGCGATCACGGTGGTTTCCGGGTTGGCGCTGATGGCTTGCTTCCCATTGCTCGGGCTGGCGCCTAACGTCTGGTACCTGGCGGCGGGGCTGCTACTGGTTGGCCTGACCTTCGCGACCATGGACGTGGCCATGAACACCCAGGCGGTGGAAGTGGAGCGGCGCCTCGGCCGGCCGTGCATCTCCAGCCTGCATGGCATGTACAGCCTGGGCGGACTCACCGGCGCCATCGGCGCGGCGATTTTTGCCGGCATGGCGCCTGTCTGGCACTTCACCCTGCTGGCAGTCATCGCGGTGGCGATCCTGCCGTTCTTCGCCCGTCATCTGTTCGAAGGGCGCCCGGAGCCCACGGAGGAGGAGGCGCCAGCCCAACGTGGCTGGCGCCTGCCGCCACCGGCGCTGATAGGTCTTGGGGTGCTGACGCTTTGCGCGTTCGTTTCCGAAGGCGCGGTCGCCGACTGGGGCGCCCTATTGCTGCACCAGGTCATGGGAGCGTCGGAGCGAGTGGCGGCACTGGGCTTTGCGGCGTTCTCCGCGACCATGGTGCTGGGGCGTCTGTTCGGTGACCGCCTGCGCGTGCGCTTCGCCGACGAGGCGCTGGTGCGCAACCTGGCGCTGCTGGCCATCGCGGGCATGCTGCTGGCGCTGTTCAGCCCGTGGATTTCCGGCGCGATTGCCGGTTTCGCCCTGGTGGGCGCCGGGTTGTCGGTGGTGGTGCCGATCCTGATCGGCGCGGCAGGCAACCGACCGGGCGTCGAGCCTTCGCGCGGCGTGGCCGCAGTGGCGTCGTTCGGCTATGGCGGCTTGTTGCTGGGCCCGCCGCTGATCGGCTTCCTCGCCGAGCATGTGGGGCTGCGCCTGTCGCTGCTGGTGGTGATCGGGCTGTGCGCTGGCCTGGTGTTCAAGGCCGGACTGGTGCGGCGTCCGCCGAAGACGAACGGCTAGAAGGGAAGGGCACCGGCGTCCACAACCGCGCCGGTGCCTTGTTCCTGATCAGTCGTCTTCGTGCATGTGCGACTGCAGGTAGTTTTCCAGACCGACTTTCTGGATCAGGCCGAGCTGGGTTTCCAGGTAGTCGATGTGCTCTTCCTCGGACTCGAGGATGTCCTTGAGCAGGTCGCGGCTGACGTAGTCATGCACGCTTTCGCAATGCACGATGGCGTCGCGCAGGTCCTTGGTGGCCTTGAGTTCCAGGTTCAGGTCGCACTGCAGCATTTCCTGGGTGTTCTCGCCGATCAGCAGCTTGCCCAGGTCCTGCAGGTTGGGCAGGCCTTCGAGGAACAGGATGCGTTCGATGAGCTTGTCGGCGTGCTTCATCTCATCGATGGACTCGTGGTACTCGTGCGCGCCGAGGCGCTTCAGGCCCCAGTCGTTCCACATGCGCGAGTGCAGGAAGTACTGGTTGATGGCGATCAGCTCGTTGCCGAGGATCTTGTTCAGATGCTGGATGACTTTCTTGTCGCCTTTCATGCCGGGGTCCTGCCGTGTGGAGTGGGAGAGATTGAAATTCTCGCCCCCTTATAACCATATGTCAAACATAAGTACTTGAATTTGTTATAAAAAGGAATATGAATGCGAATGTTTTCATTCCGCATCCCGGCGCTAAATCCCTGAATTTCAGGCATAAAAAAACCGGGCCAGTGCCCGGTTTCTTCGCAATTTCTGCTGAACTGATCAGCGGTATTTTTTCAACTCGCCGCGTAGGCCAGGTTGTAGTTCATGCTCTGGGCGCTTTGCAGGTCGCCGAGCGTATCGCGAACCACCTGCTTGGCGAGGCAAGCGCACTTACCGCACTGGGTACCGACGCCGGTGCACTCGCGCACTTCGCGGTAATTGCAGGCGCCGTCGTAGATCGCATCGCGGATCTGGGTATCGGTAACACCGTTGCAGAGGCAGACGTACATGGTTGCACTACAGTCGCTGTGGGGTTGTTGGAAGCGATACTAATAATAATGAGAATGATTGTCAAAAGTTCCCGAGTACGCATCCAGGCTGTCTGACAAATGGTCATTGGGTTCAATGACTTAGCGTCTAACCCGCGTGGATTGCGGGCTGCGCGCTTAGGCATCGGGAGCGATATGTTTTTTGCAGGAGCGAGCTTGCTCGCGAACTGGGGCGGCTATGGCGCCAATCCCACCTGTCAGGCATCCGAAGACGCTGGGGTTCGCGAGAGCAAGCTCGCTCCTGCAGGTAAGGCAGGGTGTTGATGCCGGCTCCATGAAAAAGCCCCGCAAGTGCGGGGCTTTTTCATGGAGCGTTGAAGCCGATCAGTGATCGTCTTCCATCCAGCCGCCGAACTCCTTCCAGCGGTTGACGATGCCGCAGAACAGCTCGGCGGTCTTCTCGGTGTCGTAACGGGCCGAGTGCGCTTCACGGTTGTCGAACTCGATACCGGCGGTCTGGCAGGCCTTGGCCAGGACAGTCTGGCCGTAGGCGAGGCCGGCGAGGGTCGCGGTGTCGAAGCTGGAGAAGGGGTGGAACGGGTTGCGCTTCACGCCGCTGCGGTTGACCGCCGCGTTGAGGAAGCCCAGGTCGAAGCTGCTGTTGTGGCCGACCAGGATCGCGCGCTTGCAGCCGTTGGACTTCAGCGACTTGCGGATGCCACGGAAGATCTCGGTGAGTGCCTGTTCTTCCGGCACGGCCATGCGCAGTGGGTGGTCCAGCTTGATGCCGGTGAACTCCAGCGCGGCCTGCTCGATGTTGGCGCCTTCGAAGGGCTCCACACGGAAGAAGTAGGTGTGCTCGGGGAACAGGTAGCCGCTTTCGTCCATGCCGATGGTGACGGCGGCGATTTCCAGCAGGGCGTCGGTGCCGGCGTTGAAGCCGCCGGTCTCGACGTCCACCACGACCGGCAGGTAGCCGCGGAAGCGACGTGCCATCGGGTGGCGCGGGCCTGGCGGGAAAGAACCGTCGAGTTCTTCTTCGAAGATTTCGTTCTCGTCACTCATGCCACGGTCTCCAGCAGGCGCCAGCGCAGTTTCTCGCCGGCACGCAGCGGGACTACATCGAAGTCGCCGAACGGCAGGGCCGCCGGCGCTTCCCATTCTTCACGCACCAGGGTGATGCGGTCGCTGTTGCGCGGCAGGCCGTAGAAGTCCGGGCCGTGCAGGCTGGCGAAGCCCTCCAGCTTGTCCAGCGCATTGCGTTGCTCGAAGGCTTCCGCGTACAGCTCGATGGCGGCGTAGGCGGTGTAGCAGCCGGCGCAACCGCAGGCGGCTTCCTTGGCGTGGCGCGCGTGCGGTGCCGAGTCGGTGCCGAGGAAGAACTTCGGGCTGCCACTGGTGGCCGCATCCAGCAGGGCTTCCTGGTGGGTGTTGCGCTTGAGGATCGGCAGGCAATAGAAGTGCGGGCGGATGCCGCCAACCAGCATGTGGTTGCGGTTGTACAGCAGGTGGTGCGCGGTGATGGTGGCGCCAACGTTGGCCGGGGCGGCCTTGACGAAAGCGGCGGCATCGCCGGTGGTGATGTGCTCGAAGACCACCTTGAGAGTCGGGAAGCGCTCGACCACGCGGGTCAGGTGTTCGTCGATGAAGCGCTTCTCGCGGTCGAATACGTCGACTTCCGCGCGGGTCACTTCACCGTGTACCAGCAGCGGCAGGCCGACTTCGGCCATGGCTTCGAGGACGTGGAAGATGTTGTCGACGCTGGTCACACCGGAATCGGAGTTGGTGGTGGCGCCGGCCGGATAGAGCTTGGCGGCGTGCACGAAGCCCGAGGCCTTGGCGGCGCGGACTTCCTCGGCGCTGGTGCGGTCGGTGAGGTAGAGCACCATCAGCGGCTCGAAGCGGCTACCGGCCGGCCGGGCGGCCAGGATGCGCTGGCGATAGGCATCGGCTTCGGCGGCGTTGCGTACCGGCGGGACCAGGTTCGGCATGATGATGGCGCGGCCGAAGGTGCGGGCGGCGTCGCCGACGGTTTGCGCGAGTGCGGCGCCGTCGCGCAGGTGGATGTGCCAGTCGTCGGGGCGCAGGAGTGTCAGGCGGTCGGACATGCGGATTCCAGGGGTGCGGTTGCAGCGGGAAGAGGGTGAAATGCTACCGGAAAAGGCCGCCGCCGGCACTCGCTATCAAGTTTTACCGGGGCCGACCGATAGATTGTGGGACGCCTTTTTATCTGTGTGGATGCCACCGTGCGCCAGCCATCTCTACTTCTCCTCACTCTTTGCGCGAGCCTTCCGGCCTGGGGTCTGACCTTCCAGACTCGCCTGGAAAGTGCGCAATGGACGGTGGAGGGTGACCAGTTCGAGTGCCGGTTGTCGCAGAGTGTGGCCGGTTTCGGCCTGGGCGAGTTCGTCTGGCGCGCTGGTGAGCAGCCGACATTCCGTCTCAAGCCGCTGACGGGGTGGCTGGGCACTGGCTCGGCGACCCTGCTGGCCGCCGCGCCGCCGTGGCGGCCGGGGCAGGGTGATCTGAATCTGGGGTCGGTACAGGTGGGTTCGGGCGACGTTCCGTTCAACAGCACCCAGCAGCAGGCCGGGCGCTTGCTCGGCGGCCTGCTGGAGGGCCGCGCGCCGGAAGTGCGCCACCGCACGCGCACCGGCGAGAACCTGCAGGTGCGGCTGATGCCCACGCGTTTCGCCGATGGATACGCGAAGTTCCAGGACTGTTCGACGAAGATGCTCCCGGTCAACTTCGACCAGGTGCGCCAGAGCCAGGTCGGCTTCCCTGACGGCGGCACCGAGGTCGACCCGCTGGGGCGCGCCAAGCTCGACATCATCCTGCAGTACATGAAGGCCGACCCGACGGTGAATCGCATCGAGCTGGATGGTCACTCCGACAACAGTGGCAACCGCCTGGCGAACCGCGAAGCCTCGCGCCGCCGCGCCATCGCGGTGATGGAGTACCTCAAGGCCAACGGCGTAGCCGAATCGCAGATCACCGTGCGCTTCTATGGCGAGCGCTACCCGCTGGTGAAGAACAACTCCGCCGCCAACCGGGCGAAGAACCGCCGGGTGACGGTCAATCTGTCCCGCGAAGCAGTGACCGAAGAAGCTCCGCCCGCGCCCGCTGAAGCACCCGTGGCGCCTGCTGCATCCGCTCCCGCCGCGCCTGCATCGGCCACCAGCGCCCCGTCCCAAGGCGCGCCCACGACGCCGGCCGCGAACGCCGCCACGCCACCCGCTGCACCCAAGGGTTGAACCTGCGGCGGCGGGTCGCACCGACGATAGTATTTGTCGCTTTGTCGTCAAAAGCTGTCGCCCCTCTGTAAATTATCCTGGGCGGGCAGTAGAATCGGTCCCTTTCGTGACAACCCCCGTGGAGTTGAGTGGCATGGCGGACGTGAAGAAGGTAGTCCTGGCGTATTCCGGTGGCCTGGACACCTCCGTGATTCTGAAGTGGCTGCAGGATACCTATAACTGCGAAGTAGTGACCTTTACCGCTGACCTGGGTCAGGGCGAGGAGGTCGAGCCGGCCCGCGCCAAGGCCAAGCAGATGGGCGTGAAAGAGATCTTCATCGAGGACCTGCGAGAAGAGTTCGTCCGCGACTTCGTCTTCCCGATGTTCCGTGCCAATACCGTCTACGAAGGCGAGTACCTGCTGGGTACTTCCATCGCTCGTCCGCTGATCGCCAAGCGCCTGATCGAGATCGCCAACGCCACCGGCGCTGACGCCATCTCCCATGGCGCCACCGGCAAGGGCAACGACCAGGTTCGCTTCGAGCTGGGCGCCTACGCGCTGAAGCCGGGCGTCAAGGTCATCGCTCCCTGGCGCGAGTGGGACCTGCTGTCCCGCGAGAAGCTGATGGACTACGCCGAAACCCACAACATCCCGATCGAGCGCCACGGCAAGAAGAAATCGCCGTACTCCATGGATGCCAACCTGCTGCACATCTCCTATGAAGGCGGCGTGCTGGAAGACACCTGGACCGAGCACGAAGAGGACATGTGGAAGTGGACCGTCTCCCCGGAGAAGGCCCCCGACACCGCCACCTACATCGAGCTGACCTACCGCAAGGGCGACATCGTTGCCATCGACGGCAAGGACATGAGCCCGGCGCAGGTACTCACCGAGCTGAACCGCATCGGCGGCGCCAACGGCATCGGCCGTCTGGACATCGTCGAGAACCGCTACGTCGGCATGAAGTCCCGCGGCTGCTACGAGACCCCCGGCGGCACCATCATGCTCAAGGCGCACCGTGCCATCGAGTCGATCACCCTGGACCGCGAAGTCGCTCACCTGAAGGACGAGCTGATGCCGCGCTACGCCAAGCTGATCTACACCGGCTACTGGTGGAGCCCGGAGCGCGAGATGCTCCAGCAGATGATCGATGCCTCCCAGGAACACGTGAACGGCGTCGTGCGCCTGAAGCTGTACAAGGGCAACGTCATCGTGGTTGGCCGCAAGTCCGACGACTCGCTGTTCGATGCCAACATCGCGACCTTCGAGGAAGACGGCGGCGCCTACAACCAGGCCGATGCTGCTGGCTTCATCAAGCTCAACGCGCTGCGCATGCGTATCGCCGCGAACAAGGGCCGCAAGCTGTTCTGATAAGCTTGCGTCTCCCGTGACAAGCAAACCCCGGCCACGAGCCGGGGTTTGTGTTTATAAGCCCGCTATCCGGGCACCTGATGAGGAAAGAACCGATGAGACTGCTGCACACCATGCTGCGCGTCGGCGACATGGACAAATCCATCGCCTTCTACACCGAAGTCCTGGGCATGACCCTGCTGCGCCGCAAGGATTACCCGGACGGCCAGTTCACCTTGGCCTTTGTCGGCTACGGCAACGAAGATGACAACAGCGTCATCGAGCTGACCTACAACTGGGGTGTGGACAAGTACGAACTGGGCACCGGCTACGGCCATATTGCCCTGGAAGTGGCCGACGTCTACAAGGCCTGCGAAGACATCCGCTCCCGCGGTGGCAAGATCACCCGCGAGCCGGGCCCGATGAAGCACGGCACCAGCATCCTGGCCTTCGTCGAAGACCCGGACGGCTACAAGATCGAGCTGCTGAGCCCCCAGCGCAAGGACTGACTTGCCGCTCTGAAGAAACCCCGCCTGGCTGCGGGGTTTTTCTTTTTATAGGCCTGGAGGCGCCCGTTGGTGATCGGCCATGCGCTCCCGATCGCGGAGAGGCACGATGCCAGCTTCGCGACCCTGAAAGGCTCCGCTCCAACCCTGCCCTCTCCCTGCCAGCCCCGCCCGTCGCCGGTAAGGGGCGAGCCAGACACAGCAGAGTGCTTTGTCGGCGGACACCCTCTGTGGGCGCGGGATTAGGAATCATCTGATGTCAGTGGGAAATGGCCCTACGGATACTGCCGACATTATCCACGGGGAGCCTTCGTCACGTGCCTGCTCATGAGCACGGCTCAGCGGACAGCTCCATCGGCCTTTCGATACTCAATTCCAATAATTCCACTGCCTCCCCCGATCAGCCGGTTTCCGCCTGCCTGTCGCAGAGGCGAGTCCTCGAACCCCGTGGTTGAAGTAGTTCCGCAGGCCCTCTGGCTTGCGGCCGACCTTTCCGATAGGGGATGACGACGGCCCTGCCGCCACTGTTCCCATGACTGCCGAGTTCCGAGGCCCATCATGGCTAAAACAATCGTTGTAATCGACAAGGCGACCCACGCGACCACCCAGATCAACCAGGCTGACCTGACCCTTCGCGCGCCCTCGGTCGTGAAGCTGGCTTTGAGCAAGGAGCAGGTCGTCAGCATGACCCGCGAAGGCAATGCGCTGGTGATCAAGACCCTGGACGGCGAGACCATTGTCATCCACGGGTTCTTCGGGGCGCCCGGCGCCCCGAACAGCGATCTGGTACTCGACAGCGGCGACGGCCATTACTGGGTTGCCGACGTCAACGATTCAGGTTCCGTCTTTGCCGGTTACAGCGATGTCGACTCGGTCGAGTCGCTGCTGGTGGCGGAGAGCGACGATCAGGGCGCGCTGCCCTGGGTACTGGGTGGCCTGGCGCTGGTTGCCGGTGGCGTTGCCGCTTCCAACAGCGGCGGCGGTGGCGGCGGGCATCATGGTGGCAGCGGGCTCAAGGCTCCCACCGCCGATCTGCAGGCTGGTGAAGCGGGCGGGCTGATCGTCAGCGGCACAACCAGCCCTGGCGCCAGCGTGACCGTGACCTTCCCGGATGGCTCCAGCACGACCGTGGTGGCGGATGCCAACGGTCACTACCAGGCGTCCACGTCCACGCCGCAGAGCAGCGGTGGCGTGGATGTTCACGTCGAGGATGGCAAGGGCAACAGCAGCAACGCCCATGTCGACTACACCGATACCACTGCACCGAATGCACCCAGCATCGAGGTGACCACCAACGCCGACGGCAGCGTGACCGTCAGTGGTAGTGCGGAACCGGGTAGCACCGTCACCGTCACCTATCCCGATGGCAGTACCGGCAGCGTCGTCGTCGGCGAGGACGGCGGCTATAGCATGACGTCGCCGCCCGACCAGCCTTCGGGCGACCTGACGGCAAGCGCCACCGACAATGCCGGCAACACCAGCCCTGGGACCCAACTGCCCTACGTCGATACCACGCCGCCGGCAGCGCCGAGCATCAGCGTCACTGAAAACGCCGATGGCGGCCTCACCATCAGTGGCTGCGCCGAAGCCGGCAGCATCGTCACCGTTACCTTCCCGGATGGCTCGGTGGGTAACGTCATGGCGGATGGCAACGGCCAGTACAGCATCACCACCCATGTGCCCCAGGCCAGTGGCGACATCAGCGCCACCGCCACTGATGTGTTTGGCAACACCGGCGAGCCCGGCAACCTGGCCTACGTCGATAGCACCCCGCCGGATGCGCCGCTGCTCGATCCGCTGGTTACCCTCTTTGGTGGCTCGGTCACCGTCTGCGGTAGCGCCGAACCGGGCTGCACCGTCACCGTGACTTTCCCGGACGGATCCACTGGCACCACGGTCGCCGATGCGAACGGCGCCTTCTCGGTGACCTCCGCTGGTCCGCAGCCCAATGGTGAAGTCAGCGCAACGGCTACCGACCTGGACGGCAACACCGGCCCGGCCGCCACTGATAATTTCGCCGACAGCACCGCGCCCGATGCTCCCGTGCTGGGCCCGATCATTACCAACGAAGATGGTAGCGTTACCGTCGGCGGCACCGCCGAGGCGGGCAGCACCGTCACAGTGACCTATCCGGATGGCTCCACCGGCTCCGTGGTGGTGGGCGAAGACGGCAGCTTCAGCCTCACCTCGCCGGAGAATCAGCCCAGCGGTGAGATCAGCGTCAACGCCACTGACGAAGCCGGCAACACCGGTCCATCGACCAGCGAAAACTTCACCGACACCACCGCGCCGGGTGCACCGAGCGTGAATGTTACGGCGAATGCCGACGGCGGCCTGACCGTGACCGGCAGCGCCGAACCGGGCTCGACCATCACCGTCACCTTCCCGGACGGCTCCACCGGCACTGCCACCGCTGGCAGCGATGGCAGCTATGGCATCACCACCCATGTTCCGCAGACCAGCGGGGAGGTCAGCGCGAGTGCGACCGACGCGGCTGGCAATACCGGGGGGGAGACCAGCTTCAGCTACACGGACAGCACCGCGCCGGAGGCGCCGGTACTCGACCCGATCGTCACCAACGACGATGGCAGCATCACCGTAGGCGGTAGTGCCGAGCCGGGTAGCACCGTGACGGTCACCTATCCCGATGGCAGCACCGGCTCGGTGGTCGTCGGTGAAGACGGCAGCTTCAGCATGACTTCGCCGGAGAACCAACCCACTGGCGAAATCGGCGTCAACGCCACCGACGAAGCGGGCAATACCGGCGCCTCGGTGACCGAAAACTACACCGACACCACCGCTCCGCAGGCACCGAGCGTCACCGTCACGGCCAATGCCGACGGTGGCCTGACCGTGACCGGTAGCGCTGAGCCGGGTACGACCGTGACCGTGACTTACCCGGATGGCACCATCGGCACGGCGACTGCCGGCTCCGATGGCAGCTACAGCGTCACCACGAACGTGCCACAGACCAGCGGCAACGTCAGTGCGAGCGCGACCGACACCGCTGGCAATACCGGCGACAGCACTACTCAGGTCTACACCGACAGCACCGCGCCGGAGGCGCCAGTCCTCGACCCCATCGTCACCAACGACGACGGCAGCATCACCATTGGCGGTTCGGCCGAACCAGGCAGCACCGTGACCGTCACCTACCCGGATGGCAGCACCGGCTCGGTGGTCGTCGGTGAGGATGGCAACTTCAGCATCACCTCGCCGGAGAATCAGCCCACTGGCGAAATCAGCGTCAACGCCACTGACGAAGCGGGCAATACTGGCGCTTCGGTGACCGAGAGCTACAGCGACACCACCGCACCGGATGCACCGAGCGTCACCGTCACGGCCAATGCCGATGGTGGCCTGACTGTGACCGGTAGCGCCGAGCCCGGCACGATTGTCACCGTCACCTTCCCGGACGGTTCCACCGGCAGCGCCACGGCGGGCGGCGACGGCAGCTACGACATCACGACCCATGCTCCGCAGACCAGCGGCGACGTGACTGCAACGGCAACGGACGCCGCTGGCAACACCGGTGACTCCACCACCCAGAGCTACACCGATAGCACCGCACCGGAAGCGCCGGTACTTGGCCCGATCGTCACCAACGACGACGGCAGCGTCACCATTGGTGGTTCGGCTGAGCCGGGCAGCACCGTGACCGTCACCTATCCGGACGGCAGCACCGGCTCCGTGGTCGTCGGTGAAGACGGCAGCTTCAGCGTCACCTCGCCGGAGAACCAACCCACCGGAGAGATCAGCGTCAACGCCACCGACGAAGCCGGCAATACCGGCCCGTCGGCCAGTGAAAGCTTCACCGATACCACTGCGCCGGAAGCACCGAGCGTGAACGTCACGGCCAACGCCGATGGCGGCCTGACCGTGAGCGGCATGGCAGAGGCGGGCAGTACCGTCACCGTGACCTACCCGGATGGCAGCACCGGTACGGCGACTGCCGGCTCCGATGGCAGCTACAGCGTCACCACTCACGTCCCGCAAACCAATGGCGAGGTCAGCGCGAGTGCGACCGACGCTGCTGGCAATACCGGCGACGCCACGACTCAGGGCTACACCGACAGCACCGCACCGGAAGCGCCGGTCCTCGGTCCGATCGTCACCAATGACGACGGCAGCATCACCATTGGCGGTTCGGCAGAGCCGGGCAGCACCGTGACGGTCACCTATCCCGATGGCAGCACCGACTCTGTGGTCGTGGGTGAGGATGGCAACTTCAGCATCACCTCGCCGGAGAACCAACCCACCGGCGAAATCAGCGTCAATGCCACCGACGAAGCGGGCAATACCGGCGCTTCGGTGACCGAGAACTACGTGGACACCACCGCACCGGAGGCACCGAGTGTCAACGTCACGGCCAATGCCGACGGTGGCCTGACCGTGACCGGCAGCGCCGAGCCGGGCACCACCGTCACCGTCACCTTCCCGGACGGCTCCACCGGCAGCGCCACGGTGGGCAGCGACGGCAGTTACGAGATCACCACCCACGTCCCGCAAACCAGTGGCGAGGTCAGCGCGAGCGCGACCGATGCCGCCGGTAATACTGGCGACAGCACCACCCAGGGCTACATCGACAGCACCGCGCCGCAAGCGCCGGCCCTCGATCCCATCGTCACCAACGGTGATGGCAGTGTCACTGTCGGCGGCTCGGCTGAGCCGGGTAGCACCGTCACCGTGACCTACCCGGATGGCACCACCGGCAGCGTGGTGGCAGGTGAGGACGGCAGCTTCAGCATCACCTCGCCCGCCAACCAGCCGAGTGGCGACGTAAGCGCCAAGGCTACCGACGAAGCCGGTAACACCGGCCCGGCAGCCACCGGCGAGTTCGCCGATACCACCGCGCCCGACGCGCCGGGTGTCACTGTCAGCGCGAATGCCGACGGCGGTCTCACCGTCAGCGGCAGCGCGGAAGCGGGCAGCACCGTCACCGTGACTTTCCCGGATGGCACCACTGCGACCGTCACCGCCGGCGATAACGGCGAATACAGCGTCACGACCCATGTGCCGCAGACCAGCGGTGACGTCAGCGCCAGCGCGACCGACGCCGCCGGCAATACCGGTGACGCGACCACCCAGCACTACACCGACAGCACGGCGCCGGAGGCGCCGGTACTCGACCCGATCGTCACCAACGACGATGGCAGCATCACCGTTGGCGGTAGTGCCGAGCCGGGCAGCACCGTGACGGTCACCTATCCGGATGGCAGCACCGGTTCCGTGGTGGTGGGGGAGGATGGCTCCTGGTCGATTACCTCGCCGGAAGATCAGCCCACCGGCGAAGTCAGCGTCAACGCCACCGACGAAGCCGGTAATACCGGCGCCTCGGTGACCGAGAACTACGCCGACACCACCGCGCCGGATGCACCGAGCGTGAACGTCACGGCCAATGCCGACGGCGGCCTGACCGTGACCGGCTCGGCGGAGGCGGGCAGTACAGTCACCGTGACCTTCCCCGATGGCAGCACCGGCACAGCGACCGCGGCTGGCGATGGTAGCTACAGCATCACCTCGAATGTTCCGCAGACCAGCGGTGACGTCAGCGCGAGCGCGACCGACGCCGCTGGCAATACCGGCGATTCGACCACCTTCAGCTATGCCGACAGCACCGCCCCGCAAGCGCCGGTACTCGACCCCATCGTCACCAACGATGATGGCAGTGTCACCGTCGGCGGCTCGGCAGAGCCGGGCAGCACCGTGACGGTCACCTACCCGGATGGCAGTACTGGCAGCGTGGTCGTCGGTGACGACGGCAGCTTCAGCATGACCTCGCCGGAGAATCAGCCCACCGGCGAGATCAGCGTCAACGCCACCGACGAAGCCGGCAACACCGGTCCGTCGGCCAGCGAAAGCTACACCGACACTACCGCGCCGGAGGCGCCGAGCGTGAGCGTCACGGCCAATGCCGATGGTGGCCTGACTGTGACCGGTAATGCCGAGCCGGGCACCAGCGTGACCGTGACCTACCCGGATGGCAGCACCGGCACGGCGACTGCTGGCTCCGATGGCAGCTACAGCGTCACCACGAACGTGCCGCAGACCAGCGGCGACGTCAGCGCGAGCGCGACGGACGCGGCGGGCAACACCGGCGATTCGACCACCTTCAGCTACACCGACAGCACTGCGCCGCAAGCGCCCGTGCTTGACCCGATCATTACCAATGACGACGGCAGCATCACCATTGGCGGTTCGGCTGAGCCGGGCAGCACCGTGACAGTCACCTACCCGGATGGCAGCACCGGCAACGTGGTCGTGGGCGAAGACGGCAGCTTCAGCGTCACCTCGCCGGAGAACCAACCCACCGGTGAAATCAGCGTCAACGCCACCGACGAAGCGGGCAATACCGGTGCCTCGGTGACCGAGAACTACACCGACACCACCGCGCCGGAGGCACCGAGCGTTACCGTCACGGCCAATGCGGACGGCGGCCTGACCGTCAGCGGCACGGCAGAGGCGGGCAGCACCGTCACCGTGACCTACCCGGATGGCAGCACCGGCACCGCAACCGCCGGTTCCGACGGCAGCTACAGCGTCACCACGAACGTGCCGCAGACCAGCGGCGACGTCAGCGCGACGGCGACCGACGCGGCCGGCAACACGGGCGATGCCACCACCCAGTCCTATTCCGATACGACCGCTCCTGAGGCGCCTGTCCTCGATCCGGTCGTCACCAACGAAGACGGCAGTATCACCGTCGGCGGCAGCGCGGAGCCGGGCAGCACCGTCACCGTCACTTACCCGGATGGCAGCACTGGCTCCGTGGTGGTTGGCGAAGACGGCAGCTTCAGCCTCACCTCGCCGGAAAACCAGCCCACTGGTGAGATCAGCGTCAACGCCACCGACGAAGCCGGCAATACTGGCGCCTCGGTGACCGAGAACTACGCCGACACCACCGCGCCGGATGCGCCAAGCGTCACCGTCACCGCCAATCCCGATGGCGGCCTGACCGTGGCTGGCAGCGCCGAGCCGGGCACGACTGTCACTGTCACCTTCCCTGACGGCAGCACCGCCACCGCAACAGCCGGCGGCGACGGCAGTTACGAAATCACCACTCACGTCCCGCAAACCAGTGGCGAGGTCAGTGCCAGTGCGAGCGATGCTGCCGGCAATACCGGCGACTCGAGCACGGTCACCTATACCGACAGCACCGCGCCGCAAGCACCGGCCCTCGACCCGATCGTTACCAACGACGATGGCAGCGTCACCGTCGGCGGCAGCGCCGAGCCGGGCAGCACTGTCACCGTCACTTATCCGGATGGCAGCACTGGCTCTGTGGTAGCGGGCGAGGACGGCAGCTTCAGCATCACTTCGCCGGGCAACCAGCCCAGCGGTGACGTGAGCGCCAAGGCTACTGACGAGGCCGGCAATACTGGCCCGTCTGCTACTGGCGAGTTTGCCGACACTACCGCGCCGGGTGCGCCGAGCGTCAACGTTACCGCCAATGCCGATGGCGGCCTGACCGTGACTGGCACGGCGGAAGCCGGTAGCACCGTGACCGTCACCTTCCCGGATGGCACCACCGGCTCCGCCACGGCGGGTGGCGATGGCAGCTACAGCATCACCACCACGGTCCCGCAAACCACGGGCGACGTGAGCGCCAGCGCGACCGACGCCGCCGGCAATACCGGCGATGCCACTACCCAGGGCTACACCGACAGCACCGCGCCGCAAGCGCCGGTGCTCGACCCGATCGTCACCAACGAGGACGGCAGCATCACCATCGGTGGTACGGCCGAGCCGGGCAGCACCGTCACCGTGACCTATCCCGACGGCAGCACCGGCAGTGTCGTGGCGGGTGAGGACGGTAGCTTCACCCTCACCTCTCCGGAGAACCAGCCCACCGGTGAAGTCAGCGTCAATGCCACTGACGAAGCCGGTAATACCGGTGCCTCGGTGACCGAGAACTACGCCGATACCACCGCGCCGGATGCACCAAGCGTCAACGTCACGGCGAATGCCGACGGTGGCCTGACCGTGTCCGGCACGGCTGAGGCGGGCAGCACCGTTACCGTGACCTTCCCGGATGGCAGCACTGGCGCCGCGACTGCAGGTTCCGATGGCAGCTACAGCGTGACCACCACGGTTCCGCAAACCACGGGTGACGTGAGCGCCAGCGCGACCGACGCCGCCGGCAATACCGGCGATGCCACCACCCAGGGCTACACCGATAGCACCGCGCCGCAAGCACCGGTACTCGATCCCATCGTCACCAACGAGGACGGCAGCATCACCGTCGGCGGCAGCGCCGAGCCGGGCAGCACCGTCACCGTGACCTATCCGGATGGCTCCACCGGCAGCGTAGTCGTCGGTGAAGACGGTTCCTGGTCGATCACCTCGCCGGAAGATCAACCCACCGGCGAAGTCAGCGTCAACGCCACCGACGAAGCCGGTAACACCGGTGCTTCGGTGACCGAGAGCTATACCGATACCACCGCGCCGGATGCGCCGAGCGTCACCGTCACTGCCAATGCTGACGGCGGCCTGACCGTCACTGGCACGGCAGAGGCGGGTAGCACCGTTACCGTTACCTTCCCGGATGGCTCTACCGGTACTGCCACCGCCGGCAGCGATGGCAGCTACAGCGTCACCACCACCGTTCCGCAAACCACCGGCGACGTCAGCGCCAGCGCGACCGACGCGGCTGGCAATATCGGCGACGCCGCCACCCAGGCCTACACCGATAGCACCGCGCCGCAAGCGCCGATCCTTGACCCGATTGTCACCAACGAAGACGGCAGCATCACTATCGGCGGCTCGGCAGAACCGGGCAGCACCGTCACTGTCACTTACCCGGATGGCAGCACTGGCTCCGTAGTGGTGGGCGAAGATGGCAGCTTCAGCGTCACCTCGCCGGAGAACCAACCCACTGGTGAGGTTAGCGTCAACGCCACCGACGAAGCCGGCAACACCGGTGCCTCGGTGACTGAGAACTACACCGATACCACCGCCCCGGACGCGCCGAGCGTCACCGTCACGGCCAATGCTGATGGCGGCCTGACCGTGGCTGGCAGCGCCGAGCCAGGCACGACCGTGACCGTCATCTTCCCGGATGGATCCACCGGTACTGCCACCGCCGGCAGTGACGGCAGCTACAGCGTCACCACCATGGTTCCGCAAACTACCGGCGACGTCAGCGCCAGCGCGACCGACGCGGCTGGCAATATCGGCGACGCCACCACCCAGGCCTACACCGACAGCACCGCGCCGCAAGCGCCGATCCTCGACCCGATCGTCACTAACGACGACGGCAGCATCACCATTGGCGGTTCGGCCGAGCCGGGCAGCACCGTCACCGTGACCTACCCCGACGGCAGCACCGGCAGTGTCGTGGCGGGCGAGGACGGCAGCTTCACCCTCACTTCACCGGACAATCAGCCCACCGGTGAAATCAGCGTCAACGCCACCGACGAAGCCGGCAATACCGGTGCCTCGGTGACCGAGAACTACGCCGACACCACCGCGCCGGATGCACCAAGCGTCAACGTCACGGCGAATGCCGACGGTGGCCTGACCGTGTCCGGCACGGCTGAGGCGGGCAGCACCGTGACCGTGACCTTCCCGGATGGCAGCATCGGTACGGCGACTGCCGGCTCCGATGGCAGCTACAGCGTGACCACCACGGTTCCGCAAACCACCGGTGAGGTCAGCGCGACCGCCACCGACGCCGCCGGCAACACGGGCGACGCCACTGCGCAGAGCTACACCGACAGCACCGCTCCGCTGGCGCCGGTCCTCGACCCGCTGGTGACCAACGAGGATGGCAGCGTCACCATCGGTGGCTCGGCCGAGCCGGGCAGCACGGTGACCGTGACCTATCCGGACGGAACCACCGGCAGCGTGGTGGCCGGTGAGGATGGCAGCTTCACCCTCACGTCCCCCGCCGGCCAGCCCAGTGGCGACGTCACCGCCAAGGCTACCGACGAAGCCGGCAATACCGGCCCATCGGCCACCGGCGAGTTTGCCGATACCACCGCACCCGACGCGCCGAGCGTCACCGTCACGGCCAATGCCGACGGCGGCCTGACCGTGGCCGGTACTGCCGAGGCGGGTAGCACGGTGACCGTGACCTTCCCGGACGGCAGCACCGCGACCGCCACGGCGGGTGGCGATGGCAGCTACAGCATCACCACCCAGGTGCCGCAGACCAGCGGTGAGGTCAGCGCGACCGCCACCGACGCTGCCGGCAACACCGGCGATGCCACCACCCAGACCTACACCGACAGCACCGCGCCGCAAGCGCCGGTACTCGATCCGGTCGTCACCAACGACGATGGCAGCATCACCGTCGGCGGCAGCGCCGAGCCGGGCAGCACCGTCACCATCACCTACCCGGACGGCACCACCGGTTCCGTGGTAGCGGGTGAAGACGGCTCCTGGTCGGTCACCTCGCCGGACAACCAGCCCAGCGGCGAGATCAGCGTCAACGCCACCGACGAGGCCGGTAATACCGGTGCCTCGGCGACCGAGAGCTACACCGACACCACCGCGCCGGATGCGCCGAGCGTGAATGTCGTCGCCAATGCCGACGGCGGTCTGACCGTGAGTGGCAGCGCGGAGGCGGGCAGCACCGTCACCGTGACCTTCCCCGATGGCTCCACCGACACTGTCACGGCGGGTAGCGATGGTAGTTACAGCATCACCACCAACGTGCCGCAGACCAGCGGCGACGTGACCGCCAGCGCCAGTGACGCGGCTGGCAACGTGGGCGACAGCACCACCGTGGGCTACACCGACACCGCCGCTCCGCAGTCGCCGAGCGTGACGGTCAGTGCCAACGACGATGGCGGATTGACCGTCAGCGGCAGCGCGGAGGCGGGTAGCACCGTGACCGTGACCTTCCCGGACGGCTCGACCGCCTCGGTGACCGCCGGTAGCGACGGCAGCTACGAAATCACCACCCACATCCCGCAGACCAGCGGTGAGGTCAGCGCCAGCGCCACAGATGCCGCTGGCAATGCCGGCGCGCCCACCGTCGAGAACTACACCGACACCCAGGGCCCGCAGGCACCGAGCGTGAACGTGACGGCGAATGCCGATGGCGGCCTGACGGTTGCCGGCAGCGCCGAACCGGGCAGCAGCGTGACCGTGACCTTCCCCGATGGCAGCACCGCGACGACCACGGCCGGCAACGACGGCAGCTACAGCGTCACCACCACGACTCCGCAAACCACCGGTGAAGTCAGCGCGACCGCCACCGATGCCGCAGGCAACACCGGCGCTGCGGCAACCGTGGACTACACCGACAGCGGCGCGCCGCTGGCACCGAGCGTGAACGCCAGCGCCAATGCCGACGGCGGCCTGACTGTGACGGGCATGGCGGAGGCGGGTAGCACCGTCACCGTGACCTTCCCGGATGGCAGCACCGGCACGGCGACCGCGGGCACCGATGGCAGCTACAGCGTCACCACCCACGTCCCGCAAACCAGCGGTGACGTCAGCGCCAACGCCACCGATGCCGCTGGCAATGCCGGCGCATCGACGGTCGAGTCCTACACCGACAACACCGCGCCACTGGCACCGGAGCTGGACCCGCTGGTGACCAACGGCGATGGCAGCGTCACCCTCACCGGTAGCGCCGAAGCGGGCAGCACCGTGACCGTGACCTTCCCGGACGGCACCACCGGCTCCGTGGTCGCGGGCAGCGATGGCGCCTTCAGCATCACCTCGCCGGCGGGGCAGCCCAACGGCGATGTCATCGCCAAGGCCACTGACGAAGCGGGCAATACCGGCCCGTCGGCCACCGGCGAATTCGCCGACACCACTGCACCGGATGCGCCGAGCGTGAACGTCAGCGCCAATGCCGATGGCGGCCTGACCGTGACGGGCTCGGCGGAAGCGGGAAGCACCGTGACCGTGACCTTCCCGGATGGCAGCAGCACCACCACGACCGCGGGCAGCGACGGTGCCTATAGCGTCACCACGACAGTGCCGCAGACCACGGGTGAAGTCAGCGCCACGGCGACCGACAGCGCCGGCAATACCGGCGACGCCACCACGGTGAACTACGCCGACACCGGCGCGCCGCAGTCGCCGAGCGTGAATGTCAGCGCCAATGCCGATGGCGGCCTGACCGTGACAGGCACGGCGGAGGCGGGCAGCACCGTCACCGTGACCTTCCCGGATGGCAGCACTGGCACCGCGACTGCGGGTTCCGACGGCAGCTACAGCGTCACCACGACGGTTCCGCAAACCAGCGGTGAAGTCAGCGCGACCGCCACCGATGTGGCCGGCAATATCGGCGACGCCGCCACGGTGGACTACACCGACACCGGCGCACCGTTGGCGCCGAGCGTGAACGTCAGCGCCAACACCGACGGCGGCCTGACCGTGGCGGGTACGGCGGAGGCGGGCAGCACCGTCACCGTGACCTTCCCGGATGGCAGCAGCGGCACCGCCACTGCCGGCGCCGATGGCAGCTACAGCGTCACGACTCATGTTCCGCAAACCAGTGGTGAGGTCAGTGCGACCGCCACCGATGCAGCCGGCAATACCGGCGACCCGGCCACGGCGGACTACACCGACACCGCTGCGCCGCTGGCGCCGAGCGTGAATGTCGTCGCCAATGCCGATGGCGGCCTGACCGTGACGGGCACGGCGGAAGCGGGCAGCACCGTGACCGTGACCTTCCCCGATGGCACCACCGGCGCGGCCACCGCCGGTTCTGATGGCAGCTACAGCGTCACCACCCAGGTGCCGCAGACCAGCGGCGAGGTCAGCGCGTCCGCCACCGATGCCGCGGGCAATGCTGGCGCGTCGACGGTCGAACACTACACCGACAACACTGCGCCGCTGGCGCCGGTACTCGATCCGCTGGTGAACAATGCCGATGGCAGCGTCACCGTCAGCGGCAGCGCCGAAGCGGGCAGCAGCGTCACTGTCACCTACCCGGATGGCACCAGCGGATCGGTCACCGTCGGCTCCGATGGTCGCTTCAGTGTTACCTCGCCGGTCGGACAGCCCAGTGGTGAGGTCAGTGCCAGCGCCAGCGATGCCGCCGGCAACGCTGGCCCGTCGGCCAGCGCCACCTTCACTGACACCACTGCGCCGGACGCTCCGAGCGTCAACGTCACGGCGAACGCCGACGGCGGCCTGACCGTGACGGGTACGGCCGAGGCGGGCAGCACCGTCACCGTCACCTTCCCGGATGGCACCAGCGGCACGGCAGTCGCCGGCACCGATGGTAGCTACAGCGTCACCACCCACGTGCCGCAGACCACGGGCGAAGTCAGTGCACTGGCAACCGACGCTGCCGGCAATGACGGCTCGGCCACTACCGCCACGTACACCGACACCAGCTTGCCGCAGGCACCGGTGCTCGACCCGCTGGTGAACAATGCGGATGGCAGCGTTACCGTCAGCGGCAGCGCCGAGGCGGGCAGCAGCGTCACCGTCACCTACCCGGACGGCACCACTGGATCGGTGACCGCCGGGACCGATGGCCGCTTCAGCGTCACCTCGCCGGTTGGCCAGCCCAGCGGCGAAGTCAGTGCCAGCGCTACCGACCTGGCCGGTAACGCCGGACCGGCAGCGACGGCCGACTTCACCGACACCACCGCACCGGGTGCACCGAGCGTGAACATCACCGTCAACGCCGATGGCGGCCTGACGGTGACAGGGATGGCAGAGGCGGGCAGCACCGTCACCGTGACCTTCCCCAGCGGCGCCACCGGTACGGCCATCGCCGGTTCCGACGGCGGCTACAGCGTCACCACCCACGTCCCGCAGAGCACGGGCGAAGTCAGCGCCGCCGCCACTGACGCGGCCGGCAACACCGGCGCATCCGCCTCCGCGGACTACGCCGACAGCACCGCGCCGCTGGCACCCAGCGTGCTGGTCAACGCCAATGCCGACGGTACCCTGGTGGTCAGCGGCAACGCCGAAGCCGGTAGCCAGGTCACCGTGACCTTCCCGGATGGCACGCAGCAGACCGTCACCGCCAGCGCCGCGGGCACCTACAGCGTCACCAGCGCCGGGGCCCAGAGCAGCGGCGAGGTCAGCGCCGTGGCCACCGATGCCGCCAGTAACAGCAGCGAGAGCGGCAGCGCGCACTACGCGCTGGCGACCGTCAGCGGCATCTCCGAAGACAACGGTCTGAACAGCGGCGACTTCATCACCAACGACAACACCCTGGTGGTCAGCGCCACCGTGGACGGCCAGCTCAACGCCGGTGACAAGGTGCAGATCTCCGTCGACGGCGGCCAGACCTGGCACGACGCCGTGGACCAGGGCAACGGCACTTATGTCTTCGATAACAGCGGCACGGTCATGGGCGATGGCGACTATGTGTTCATGGCCCGCGTGGTCGGCAGCGAAGGCAACGTCAGCCTGGCCGACAGCCAGGCGGTGCAGATCGATACCCAGGGACCGTCTGCCAGCCTGACCGTCACCTTCGATGGCATCAGCGACGACAACGGCTACCTCGGCAACGACTTCGTCACCAATGACAACACCCTGCTGTTCCGTGGCCACCTGAGCCAGAGCCTGGCGGCCGACGAGGGCGTGGAAATCAGCCTCGACGGCGGCCATACCTGGCAGCGCGTCGAGGTCAACGGCACCGACTGGACCTTCGACAACACCGGCAAGGTGCTGGGTGACGCGGAGTACGACGTGCAGGTGCGGGTGGTCGACGATGCCGGCAACGTCGGCAACAGCGCCGGCCATACCGTGGTGATCGATACCGACGGGCCAAGCGCCGACAAGACCATTACCCTCGACGCCATCAGCGACGACAACGGTGCCCAGGGCAATGACTTCATTACCAACGACAACACCCTGGTGTTCTCCGGCAAGCTGGGCGTTGCGCTCGGCGCCGGCGAAGGCGTGGAGATCAGCCTGGATGGTGGTCACACCTGGCAGCGCGCCGACGTTTCCGGCACCGACTGGCGCTTCGACAACACCGGCAAGGTGATCGCCGACGGCAGCTACACCGTGGTCGTACGGGTGGTGGACGACGCCGGTAACATCGGCCAGAGCGCCCAGCATGACCTGAGCATCGACACCCAGGCGCCGACGTTCACCAGCTTCGTACTCGACCTGGATACCGCCAGCGACAACGGCAGCAGCACCACCGACAACAAGACCAGTGTGATGACGCCGAGCTTCACTGGCACCGTCGCCGGTCTCTCCGCGGCGGATGCTGCGGCGGCCGCGGCGGGCAAGATCACCGTGATGCTGTTCGACGACAAGAATGGCGACGGCGTCTACGGCCCGGGCGATGTGATCTATGCCCAGGACCTGACGCTGACGATGAACGGCACCGGTGGCACCTTCACCGTGACGCTGCCGTCGATGTTCGATGGCAGCTACAACATGAAGGCGGTGCTGGTGGACGAGGCGGGCAACCATTCGCAGGTCGGCCTGCTCGATAACAGTGCCGATGCCAGGTTGGTCATCGACGTGGCCGGTACGCCGTCGGTGGGCGCCAGCAACCAGGCAGCCGACGGTCTCGGCCTGTCGATGTCCTCCATCGGCGACTTCAACGGCGACGGCTACGAGGACTTCGTGGTCTCCGCGCCGCATGACATCTATGGTTCAACCGCTGCCTACCAGTCGGACATCTATGTGCTCTACGGCAGCGCCAATGGCCTGCCGTCGTTGAAGAACATCGACAACCTGACACCGGACCAGGGCTTCCGCATCAAGCAGACCGGTGTCACCGGTACCGGCGCTGACGTCGGTATCCAGGGACAACTGGTCACCAACCTCGGCGATATCAACGGCGACGGCTATGATGACTTCGCCATCACCGGCACATTGAACGACCGCGCCTACGTGATCTTCGGCCGCGAAGGCAACACCCTCAGCACCCTCGACCTGCTGAGTCTGGAGAACGGCGCCACCGCCAATGGCTTCGTGATCAAGAACAACAACACGGGTGGCTGGCCGGCCAACAGTATCAGCGGTGGCGACATCAATGGTGACGGCTATGCCGACCTGATAATCGGCTCGGCCGATGGCAACGGTGGCAACGGCATGTACGTGGTGCTCTATGGCCACGCCGGCAGCGCGGGCAGCTCTGCCTGGAGCAACCTGCTGCTGCGCAACTACGCCAGCGACGCCGATCCGGGTGGCCTGTACTACGCCACCGGTGCGACCTCGTCCACCCTCGGCTCGCGCGTGGAGAACCAGACCAACGTGCGCACCACCTATGCGCCTGACGCCGATTCCGACCTCGGCTCGGTGATCAAGGTCATCGGTGACGTCAACGGCGACGGTTACGCCGACTACATCGTGACCGCACCGCGTGGTAACGGGTTGAATGGCAGCACCATCGCCAACAGTGGCACCGCCTACCTGATCTGGGGGAGCGCCAATGGACTGGGCAACAGCTACAACCTGGCCAACCTCACTCCGGATCAGGGCGTGCGCCTGGTGGGTTCGGAAGCCGGCGAGTGGCTTGGTGGAGCGACCTACGACCAGGGTGGCGCATCGCAGAGCGCGGGTCAGTGGTACGCCGAGTTCTCCTCGATCCAGAACATCGGCGATATCAATGGCGACGGTATCGAAGACTTCGCCATCGGTTCTCCGGGCTGGGGCGACTCGACTGCCGACACCACCGCACCGGGCCGCGTCTATGTGATCTACGGCAAGGAGAGCGGGGTGGCCTGGGGCGACATCAAGCTGGGCAGCCTGAACGGCACCGATGGCTTCATCATCTCCAGCGGCAGCAATGGCACCGCCATCGGTGGCTCGAAGACCACTGCAGACGGCATGCTCGGCTATGCCGTCAGCTCCGGCGGCGACGTCAACGGCGACGGCATCGACGACTTCCTGATCGGCATGCCCGGCTACGACAACGGCGTCACCAACCGTGGCGCGGTGTACCTGGTCTACGGCCGTGCCGACGGCAGCTTCGACGCCAACACCGACCTGGACGCGCTGGTCGCGGCCGGGCTGGCGGTGAAGTACACCGGGGTAAACGCCAATGACTATGCCGGTACCGGCCTGGCCATGGGCGACTGGAATGGCGACGGCATCGCCGATTATGGCTACGGCGTCTGGCAGAGCGACACGGGGGCGACCAACGCGGGGGGCTACAACATCTACAGCGGCTCCATCGCGCTGCTGACCCACAGCTACACCGTGGGTGACGATGAAATCTGGGCCGGCACCACCAGCCCGGGAGCGTCTGCCATCAACAACGGGGTGGACATCATCAGCGGTGGCCAGGGCAACGACATCATCCATGGCATCGGTACCGATACCACCGGCACCACCGATACCAGCGTGCAGCATGACGTAGCCATGGGCGGTGCCGGCAACGACACCATCGGCCTGGTCGGGACGACCTTCACGCGGGTCGATGGCGGCCTGGGCATCGATACCCTGAAGTTCGAGGCTTCCGGCCTGCAACTGGATCTCACCAGCTACGGCACGCGGGTCAAGGGCTTCGAGATCTTCGACCTGGGCAGCAGCCAGGAGGGGAGTGGCAACAACACCCTCTCGCTGCGCCTCGCGGACGTGCTCAAGCAGGTCGACACCACCAGTGCCGAGGTACCCAACCTGATGATCAAGGGCGACGGCAGCTCCACCGTGGACCTGGCCGAGACCGTCGGCTCTGGTGGCTGGGCAGTCAGCGGCAGCAAGACCGTGAACGGCGTCGACTACGACATCTGGCACAACGCGAGCATGGGGAGCAACACCAATGCGGACCTGCTGATCCAGCACGGCATCAACGTGGTCTGACGACCGGGCCGAGGGGCGCTGCGTGGCCGGCGCCTCTCGGCCTTGTCTGTGGCCGCGATTTTCCTGCCTGACCCCAGGGGCGCGCGTCGCGTCCCGGGGGTTGGGCGCTTGTCGTTTAGGAAACGTCTCATTCATGCGTCCGAGCGGGCTTCAGATAATGGCCCGGACGATTCGCAACAGGCCGTTCTGAGCGGCCTTCTTCTACAGCGGGCATCCCCAGGTCAGCCGTCCGGCGGCCGCAGGCAGGCCCATCTCTCCACGCCCACCAAGGGCGCTGCAGACGAACGTCGCGTATCCAACGCGCGCCGGCACTCCAGGATGAGTTCCCCGAATACGAGTACGGAAGACCGTTCCGGCGCGCCTCCATTGACTCCGGGAGGCCCTCGGTGAACGCCTGGAAATTCGGACCTCTGGCCTGGCTCTGCCTGTCCAGCTTCTCCACCGCAACGCTCGCCGGCGTCCTCGATGAGGGCTGGTTCGGCGCCAGCAGCCCTGAGCAGCGCAGCCTGGCCCCCAGCCAACTGATCGAACAGACCGGCGGCCAGCGCCTGACACCAGAGCTCGACGCGCCGGCCGCGCACCGTCTGCTGGACCTCAACCAGGCCGTGCAGATGGCCGTCAACCGCCACCCCTCCATTGCCGATGCCATCGCCACCCTGGCGCAACAGGGCGACGGCATTGCCATGGCCCGTTCCGGCTACTACCCCCAGGTGAAAATGGGCCTGGGCCGGGGCGACACCACCCAGAACGGCACCAGCCAGACCGCCTCGCTGTCGGTCTCGCAACTGCTCTATGACTTCGGCAAGGTCGCCGGCAGCGTCGACAGCGCCCAAGCGCAGTCACGGCGGCAACAGGCGCTGGTCCTCAAGCAGATCGACTTGATCTCCCGGCAGACCGCCGAAGCGACGATCGACCTGCACCGCTACCGTCTCCTCGGGCGTATCGCCGATGAGCAGGTGAGCGCCATGGAACGTGTCTATGCGATGACCCAGGACCGTGCGGGGGCCGGCGTTACCAGCCGTTCCGACCCGATCCAGGCGCTGGCCCGGGTCGACGCCGCGCGCGCCAACCAACTGCAGATCCGCTCGCAGTACCACCAGGCCCAGGAGCGTCTGCGCACCCTGGTCGGTGGCCCGGTTTCCGGCGAGATCGCCGCGCTCTCCGACGACCAGGCCGCCCGCGTCGACCTGGCTCGGCGCCTGGACACCAGCATCCTGCCCGATGTGCTGGCCGCCGAAGCCGAGCGCCAGACCGCCGAGGCGCAGCTGCGGGTCGCCAAGGCCGACCGCATGCCAACCGTGAGCATTGAGGCTGCCAGCACCAAGGCGCTGAGTGGCGACAACCCCAGCACCTATGAGCGCCATGGCAGCGACAACAGCATCAGCCTGAACTTCACCTCGACCCTTTACCAGGGGGGCGGCCTGCGTGCCCAGGTGCGCGCCGCTACCAACGCCCTGGAAGCCGCGCGGCAACGCATCGAGGACGCGCGCCTGTCGGCCAGCGACCAGATGCGCAACATGCGCGAACAGATCATCGGCAACCGCGCGCGCCTGGGGGTGCTCGGCAGCCGCAAGCGCAACCTCGACGAATCCCGCGAGCTGTACCGCGAGCAGTACAAACTCGGTACCCGCTCGATCCTCGACCTGCTCAACACCGAGCAGGAGTACTACCAGGCACTCTCCGACGAGGAAATGGTCCGCCATGACCTCTGGCTGGGCCAGGTCGGCCTGGTCGATGCCCAGGGCCGTGGCCGTGAGTTCTATGGCCTGAACTACACCACCGTACAGGGCATGGAGGTGCTGCCATGAGTCTGGCTCCGCAATCCGCACGCTGGCTGGACGCGATGCTCGCCGTCGCCCGCCACTACGGCATCGGTGTCTCCGAGGAGGGCGCACGTGTCGCCCTGGCCTGGGAGCAGGGCGCCTCCGCCGACCTGATGCTGCTGCACATGGCCAAGAGCCTGGGGCTCGCCCTGCGCTTCGGCAAACTCTCGGTCGAGTTGCTCGATGCCTGGCGCCTGCCGCTGGTGGCGGAGTTCGACGACGGCAGCGTCTGCGTCGTGCAGACCATCGACGGCGAGGGCAACCTCGGCGTGCTGTTCAGTGGCGACAAAGGCCTGGAAACCCGCATCGGCGTCGAAGAGTTCCGTCAGCGGGTGCGTCGCGTGGCAATCCTCCGGCCGCAGGTGGCGGTCCCCGACGCGCGCGTCGACCAGTACATCCGGCCATACCGGCGCAACTGGTTCTGGAGCATCGCCCTGCGCGACTGGAAGCGCTACGGCGATGTCATGCTCGCCTCGCTGGTGGCCAATGTCCTGGCCCTGGCCGGGGTGATCTTCTCCATGCAGGTCTACGACCGGGTAGTCCCGGCCAACTCCGAAGCGACCCTGTGGGTGCTGTTCGGCGGGGTGATGCTGGCGATCGTCTTCGAGTTCTGCCTGCGCGTTTCGCGCACCCATATCTCCGACACGGTCGGCAAGCGCGCCGACCTGCGCATCTCCGACGTGGTCTTCGGCCGCGCGCTGCGCCTGCGCAACTCTGCACGCTCGCGCTCCACCGGCACCTTCATCTCCCAGCTGCGCGAGATCGACCAGGTGCGCGACCTGTTCACCTCGACCACCGTCGGGGCATTGGCCGACCTGCCGTTCTTCCTGCTGTTCCTGGTGGTGCTGTGGATGGTCGGCGGCCCGCTGGTGTTTGTTGCCCTGGGTGCCGTGCCGCTGCTGGTGATCCCCGGCATGCTGATCCAGAAGCCGCTGGAACGTCTGTCCAACGAAGGCATGCGCGAGTCGGCGTTGCGCAACGCGATGCTGGTGGAGGCGGTGCAGGGCATCGAGGACATCAAGCTGCTGCGTGCCGAGGCGCGTTTCCAGAACCAGTGGAACAACGTCAACGATGTGTCCGCCGGCATCAGCATGCGCCAGCGCTTTCTCACCAGCCTGCTGATGAGCTGGACTCAGGAAGTCCAGGGTATCGTCTATGCCCTGGTGTTGGCCCTGGGCAGTTACCTGGTGATGCAGGGCGACATGACCACTGGTGCCCTGGTGGCCTCGTCGATCCTCGCCTCGCGGATGATCTCGCCGCTGGCACAGATGGCCTCGGTGTTCTCCCGCTGGCAGACCGCCAAGGTCGCGCGCAAGGGCCTCGACGAGCTGATGAGCCGGCCGGTGGACCAGCCCGAACGCGCCCGCCGTGTTCACCGCGCGGCCCTCAATGGCAATTACCAGCTCGATGGCGTGAGCTTCCGCTACGGCGACAACGACAAGCGCCCGGCGCTGATGGTGCCGCAGCTGCAGATCCGCGCTGGCGAGAAGATCGCCATCCTCGGCCGCATCGGCTCCGGCAAGTCGACCCTGCTCAACCTGCTGTCGGGCATGCACAGCCCGCAGGAAGGTCGCGTCTCGCTGGACGGCCTGGACCTGGCAATGATCGACACCGCCGACGTGCGCCGCGACATGGCCATGCTGCCGCAGAGCTCGCGGCTGTTCTACGGCACCATCCGCGAGAACATCCTGCTCGGCGCGCCGATGGCCAGCGATGCCATGGTCACCCAGGCACTGTCCCTGTCCGGGGCGCTGTCCTTCGTGCAGGCGCTGCCCGATGGCCTCGACGAGGTGATCCTCGAAGGCGGCCAGGGCCTCTCCGGCGGCCAGCGCCAGACCCTGTTGCTGGCCCGCACGCTGATCCGCAATCCGTCCATCGTGCTGCTCGACGAACCGACCGCCAACTTCGACGAGATGACCGAACGCCAGGTGATCGACGCCATGGGCCCGTGGATGGCGCCGCGCACGCTGGTGGTCGCGACCCACCGCATGCCGGTCCTGAAATGGGTCGACCGGATCATCCTCATCGACAACGGGCGGGTAGTGCTGGACGGTCCCAAAGACAAAGTCCTCAAGGAGCTGACCCAATGACCGACCTCAAGCTCCCGGTAGCCAAGACGGACGTCCCGCCGGCTCTCCCGCAGACCACGGTCTCCACGCCACGTGCGCACCAGCGTGGCGCCCCGGCGGAGCCGCCGCTGCCGCGCTCCAGCCTGGTGGTGTGGCTGATCGCAGCCATGCTCGGGGCATTTGCCGTATGGGCCAGCCTGTTCTCCCTGGATGAAGTCTCCACCGGTAGCGGCAAGGTGGTGCCGTCCTCCCGCGAACAGGTCATCCAGTCCCTGGAGGGCGGCATCCTGGTTTCGCTCAACGTTCACGAGGGCGATCTGGTCGAAGCCGGCCAGGTCCTTGCCCAGCTCGACCGCACCCGCAGCGAATCAGCGGTGGAGGAGAGCGCTTCGCGCATGCGCGCCGCCAAGGCCGAGGCCGCGCGGCTGTATGCCGAGGTCAACGGTACGCCGCTGAACTTCCCCGAGGATGTGCAGACCTTCCCCGACCTGGTGAGCAGCGAGACGGCGCTCTACCACTCGCGCAAGGACAGCCTGGCGAAGAACCTGGCGGGCATCAATGACGCCCTGGGGCTGGTGCGCCGTGAGCTGGCGATGACCCAGCCGCTGGTGGCGCGTGGCGCTGCCAGCGACGTGGAAGTGCTGCGGTTGCGGCGCCAGGCCAACGAACTGGAGCGCAAGGCCACCGAGCTGCAGACCCAGTACGTGGTCAAGGCCCGCGAAGACCTGGCCAGGGCCAATGCCGAGATCGAGGCACAGAGTTCGGTCACCCGTGGCCGCTCGGACGCTTTGCACCGCACCACCTTCACCTCGCCGCTACGTGGCATCGTCAAGGACATCGCGGTCACCACGGTCGGCGGCGTCGTGCCGCAGGACGGCAAGCTGATGGAGATCGTCCCAGTGGATGAGAAATTGCTGGTCGAGGCCCATATCTCACCGCGCGATGTCGCCTTCATCCGTCCCGGACTGGACGCCACGGTGAAGATCACCGCCTACGACTACTCGATCTACGGCGGCCTGCATGGCAAGGTCACGACCATCTCCCCGGATACCATCCAGGACGAGGTGAAGCGCGAGGTCTTCTACTACCGGGTGTTCATCCGCACCGACGTCGATCACCTGACCAACAAGGACGGCAAGCGTTTCGATATCGTTCCGGGGATGATCGCCACGGTGGATATCCACACCGGCAACAAGACCATCCTCGACTACCTGCTCAAACCGCTGAACAAGGCCCGCGAGGCCTTGCGCGAGCGCTGAGCCAGCAGCGACACCCGATGGCCATCCACGATGGCTTGGAAACCCCGCCACCCTGGCGGGGTTTTTCTTTTCCGCTGTCATCAGAAAGTCACCGCAGCGTTCATACTCAAGGGGCATCGACGCCGGACGCGTCGATTGCGGAAGCAGTTTCCGCCATTCGCTTGTCATAGCCAGAAGGAGCGCGCTGCGGGCCGGAGAATCCCCGCCGCGACGCCCCCGGCAATGACGGCCGAATGGACGGCCGCATCGATATTTCGGAAGGCCCGCGCCCCGGCGCCCGGCTTCCTTCGTCAAGGAATACAGCATGTCCCCAAGACCGGTTAACAACGCCTCGGTCAGCCCCAAGGGCAGCCTCGAAACCCTTTCCCAACGTGAAGTGCACCAGCTCAGCGAAGCGGGCTCGGGCAGTACCTACAAGCTTTTCCGCCAGTGTGCCCTGGCCATCCTCAACACCGGCACGCAGATCGACAACGCCAAGCACATCCTCGACGCCTACCGCGACTTCGAGCTGGAAATCCACCAGCAGGACCGCGGCGTGCGCCTGGAACTGTTCAACGCGCCGGCCGATGCCTTCGTCGACGGCGAGATGATCGCCAGTACCCGCGAGATGCTCTTCAGCGCCCTGCGGGACATCGTCTACACCCAGAATGCGCTGAACAGCCGGCGCTTCGGCCTGGACAGCTCGGCCGGCATCACCGACTACGTCTTCCACCTGCTGCGCAACGCCCGCGCCCTGCGCGCCGGCGTGGAGCCGAAGATCGTGGTTTGCTGGGGCGGCCACTCCATCAGCACCAACGAATACAAGTACACCAAGAAAGTCGGCCACGAACTGGGCCTGCGCAGCCTCGACGTCTGCACCGGCTGTGGCCCGGGCGTGATGAAGGGCCCGATGAAGGGCGCCACCATCGGCCACGCCAAGCAGCGCATCACTGACGGCCGCTACCTGGGCCTGACCGAGCCGGGGATCATCGCCGCCGAGGCGCCGAACCCCATCGTCAACGAACTGGTGATCCTGCCGGACATCGAAAAGCGCCTGGAGGCCTTCGTTCGCGTCGGCCACGGCATCATCGTGTTCCCCGGCGGCGTCGGTACGGCGGAGGAGTTCCTCTACCTGCTGGGCATCCTGATGCACCCGGAGAACCAGGACATGCCGTTCCCCCTGGTGCTCACCGGCCCGCGCAGTGCAGCGGCCTACATCGAGCAACTGCACGCCTTCGTCGGCGCGACCCTGGGCGAGGCGGCGCAGCAGCGCTACCGCATCATCATCGACGACCCGGCAGAAGTGGCGCGGGAAATGAGCGAGGGGCTCAAGCGGGTCAAGCAGTTCCGCCGCGAGCGCAACGACGCCTACCACTTCAACTGGCTGCTGAAGATCGACGAGGGCTTCCAGCGCCCGTTCGAGCCGACCCACGAGAACATGGCCGCCCTCGACCTGGGCCGCGATGTGCCGCCCCACGAACTGGCGGCAAACCTGCGCCGGGCGTTCTCCGGCATCGTCGCGGGTAACGTGAAGGACCGTGGCATCCGCATGATCGAGGAGTTCGGCCCGTACGAGATCCACGGTGATGCGGCCATCATGGAGCCACTGGATGCGCTGCTGCAGGCCTTCGTCGAGCAGCACCGGATGAAACTGCCGGGCGGTGCGGCGTATGAGCCTTGCTACCGGGTCGTGCAGCGCTCCGGAGTGGCGGCAGTATGACTTTGTAGGAGCGAGCTTGCTCGCGAACCGCACAGCATCGGAGTTGCCGGGAAGTGTTCGCGAGCAAGCTCGCTCCTACGAAGAGCGCAAAGCAAAAAGCCCCGCCAGGATGCGGGGCTTTTTCATACGGGCGTTACGTTCAGGATCAGGAGAAGGCTTACAGATCGAAATCGTAGTCGGACAGTTGGCGCTGCAGGCGACGCTCTTCCAGGTAGTTGTCGATGATGCGGCGCTTGGTCAGGTTGGTCTTGGCGACCTCTGCCGTGGCTTCTGCGCCGTCATCGCTGTCGTCTGTGCTGACATCGTCCTCGAGTTCGAGGTCTTCTTTGTCGTTTGCCATTCGGTGCACTCCACAACACGGGGTGTGTTGGCGCCCCTTATATCGACAAAGGAGTGGACGGTAAAAAAGATTTTTTCAATCAGCCTGAAGGAATTTTCCCATAACGCTCAATCGTCCGAAGTCTTGTGCTTGTACTCGCACAGGTCCTCGATCCGGCAGCTGCCACACTGCGGCTTGCGCGCCTTGCAGACGTAGCGCCCATGCAGGATCAGCCAGTGGTGCGCATCCAGCAGGTATTCCTTGGGCACGAACTTGAGCAGCTTGCGCTCCACCTCCAGCACATTGCGCCCTGGCGCAATGTTGGTGCGGTTGGAAACGCGGAAGATATGCGTGTCCACCGCCATTGCCGGCTGTCGGAAAGCCGTGTTGAGGACCACGTTCGCGGTCTTGCGACCCACGCCGGGCAAGGCTTCCAGGTCTTCACGGTTCTCCGGCACCTGGCCGCCGTGCTTCTCGATGAGGATGCGGCAGGTCTCGATGGTGTTCTTCGCCTTGCTGTTGTACAGACCGATGGTCTTGATGTACTCCGACAGGCCCTCCACGCCCAGGGCGTAGATCGCTTCCGGGGTATTGGCCACCGGGTAGAGCTTGGCGGTGGCCTTGTTCACCCCCACGTCGGTGGCCTGGGCGGAGAGCAGCACCGCGATCAGCAGCTCGAAGGGCGAGCTGTAGGCCAGTTCGGTTTCGGGGTTGGGGTTGTCTTCCTTGAGTCGGCGGAAAATCTCCGCGCGCTTGGCGGCATTCATTCGATCACTCCGGTCACGCGGACGCGCTGGCGCTCGGTGGCGGGTACGTCGCCCGCCTGCGCCTTGGCGCGGTCCGCCAGGCTTTCATCAATACGGTTCTTGAGGGCGATCAGCAGGCCCAGCACCAGGAAGGCGCCGGGCGGCAGCACCGCCAGCAGCAGGCCCTGGTAGCCAGGGACCTGTACTTTCCAGTCGGCGGCGGCCGGGCCGAACAGCAGCTCCATGCCGGCCAGCAGGGTGCCATGGCCGAGCAGTTCGCGCAGGGTGCCGATGATCAGCAGGACCAGGGCGAAGCCCAGGCCCATCATCAAACCGTCGAAGGCCGAGCGCGCCACGTTGTTCTGCGAGGCGAAGGTTTGCGCGCGGCCGAGGATCACGCAGTTGGTGGTGATCAGCGGCACGAAGATGCCCAGCACCTGGTACAGCTCGAAGCGCCAGGCCTGCATCAGCAGTTCGATGCAGGTGGTCAGGGTAGCGATGACCAGCAGGAACGCCGGCAGGCGCGCGGCCTCGCTCAGCGTGCTGCGGATCAGCGAGACGCTGACGCTGGAGCAGACCAGCACGAAGAGTGTCGCCAGCCCCAGGCCGAGGGCGTTGACCATGGAGCTGCTGGTGCCCAGCAACGGGCACAGGCCGAGCAGTTGCACCAGGCCGGGGTTGTTCTTCCACAGCCCCTGCAGGGCGATTTCGCGGTAGCCGGGGTCATTCATGGTTCTCTCCCGAGGCGGGGGCGAGCAGCTCTGCTTTGTGCGCGTCGAAGTACTGCAGCGCCAGGTGCGTGGCCTTGACCACCGCGCGCGGGGTGACGGTGGCGCCGGCGAACTGGTCGAACTGGCCGCCGTCCTTCTTCACCTTCCAGCCATTGTCGCCCGGATCAGTCAGCGACCGTCCGTCGAAGCCGTGCAGCCAGTCGCTCTTGCCCAGTTCGATACGATCGCCCTGGCCCGGCGTTTCATGATGGGCCACGACCCGCACGCCGAGCAGGCGGCCCTGCGCAGTCACGCCGACCAGCAACTGGATCGAGCCGCCATAGCCATCCCGCGCCACGGGCTGGAGTACGACCGCCGTGGTCTGGCCCCGGAGCCGGGCGATGTAAGCGGGTGCCGGCTCGTCGCGGCCCAGCAGCTTGGGATCGAAAGCGCTGACTTCGGTTTCCAGCGGATGGTTGTCATAGCTGCCCCTGGGCAGCAGCTCCAGCAGCGTGCGGCCACGCGCTTCGCGCTGGGCGGTATCGATGCGCTGGGCGGTGAGCTGGTGAACGGTCGCCACCACGCCCGTGGCGATCAGTGCGACCAGTCCCAGTGCCAGGGCGCTCTTGAGCAGTTCGCGGTTCATCGTTCACCTGCCTTGAAACCCTGCTCGGGCTTCTTGTGCCCGTAGGTTCGCGGGCGGGTGAAGGCGTCGATGGTTGGCGCGGCGAGGTTCATCAGCAGCACGGCGAAGGCCAGGCCGTCGGGGTAGCCGCCCCAGGCGCGGATCACGTAGGTGAGCACGCCGACGCCGATGCCGAATACCAGCCGGCCACGGTTGCTGGTGGCGCCGGACACCGGGTCGGTGACGATGAAGAAAGCGCCGAGCATGCTCGCGCCGCTGAACAGGTGCAGCAGCGGCGAGCCGTGGGAGTCCGAGCCGGAGCCGTTCCAGAACAGCAGGCTCATGACGAACAGCCCGCCGAGCATGCCCACCGGCGCGTGCCAGGTGAACAGCTTGCGCCAGAGCAGGAACAGGCCGCCGGCGAGGAAGGCCAGGTTCACCAGCTCCACGCCGCGCCCGCCGACACTGCCAAAAGCCGGCGACTGCGCCAGCAGTTCCTCCATGGTCAGGCTGTGGTTGTTGCGCACCACGTCCAGCGCGGTGGCGCCAACCCAGGCGTCCGGCGCCTGGCTGGCGAAGCCGAAGATCTGCCGCAACCCTTCGCCGAAGCCAAGCGCGCTGTCCGGCGCTGGCCACTGGCTCATCAGTTGCGGAAAGGACACCAGCACCACCGCGTAGCCGACCATCGCCGGGTTGAACGGGTTCTGCCCGAGGCCGCCGTAGAGGTGTTTGCCGAAGACCAGCGCGAACACCGTGGCGACCGCGCTCAGCCACCATGGCGAGTAGGGCGGCAAGGCCAGGGCGAGCAGCACGGCGGTGACCAGCGCGCTGCCGTCCTTGAGGAAGAATGCCAGCGGCCGATCGCGCAGCTTGAGCATCACGGCCTCGGTGGCGAGTGCGAGCAGGCTGCACCAGAGCAGGTTGAAGAGGGTGCCCACGCCGTACAGGCCGATCAGCACCAGCGCGCCAGGCGCGCAGGAGGCCAGCAGCGTCAGCATGACCCTCTGTGTACGGTTGCTGCCGGTGGCGTGAGGAGAGCTGATGCGAGGAAGCTTCATGCAGGCGCCTCGCCATTGGCATCGGCGACGGCACGTTCGGCCGCTTGCAGGCGTTCGCGGGCGGAGGCCAGGGCGTGGTCGCCGGCGCCTTCGCGCTCAAGCTTCTTCAAGTCGGCACGGGCGTAGGCCAGTTCGGTCTTGGCGGCGCGCAGGGCGGCTGTCACCGGGCGCTTGTCGGTACGCACGAGGTCCGGCGGCGCCTTGCCGCTGGCGTCTTCGGCGGCGTGCAGGGCGGCTTCCGCGGCAGCGAGGGTCAGGCGGATCGCGTCCAGTTCCTCGGCGGTGGCACCTTCGCGTTCAGCGGCGCGCAAGGCATCGCGCTGGGTGATGTAGGCCAGCTTGGCCTGGCGCAGGGCGAGTACGCCGTCGACGGGCTGGGCGGCTTGCGGATCGGTCGGCACAGCGGCCCCTTGCAATTCGTTGAGTTGGCGTTCGATGCGCTCCACGTCCGCACGCAAGGAGGCGAGGGTGGCGCGCTGCTCGTCCGTGGGGGATTCGCCGAAGGCCTTTTCGGATTTCTTCAGTTGGGCACGGGCCATGGCGGCGTCGATCTTCGCTTTCTTCAGCGCGGCTTCATTGGTGGCCGGCGCAGCGAATGGCGTCGGCGCGGCGCTGGTGCCCTCCGATTCGGCAGCCGCCAGTGCGGCCTTGGCCTCCTCGGCGGCGACGCGCAATTCGGCCACCTGGGCGCGCAGTTGGTCGGTGTCGTGGGTGGCCAGTTGCTTCTCGGCTTTCTTCAGCGCCACCTGGGCCATGCTCGCTTCGATCTTCAGGCGCTTGAGTTGGTCCGGCGCATTGCCCACGGCCTTCTCGGCCTTCACCCGTTCGATGACCGATTGCGCGGCCGGCGCGCTCGGCGATGCGATCTCGGGCTGTTCTTCCTGCACACGCGCGGCGCGTTCCTGGCGGGCCAGGCGGTCGGCGGCGCGCCGATCTTCTTCGTTGCGCAGGCGCTCCTGGCGTTGTTCGAAGCGCAGGCGCGATTGCTCGGCCTTCAACTGCCGCTGTTCCAGTTCGCGGATCTCGGCCTTGGACGCGCGATAGTACTGCACAAGCGGAATGCTCGACGGGCAGACGTAGGCACAGGCGCCGCACTCGATGCAGTCGAACAGGTTGTGCGCCACGAGTCGCTCGTGATCCTCCGCGAAAAAGTACAGCTGCTGCGGCAACAGGTTGGCCGGGCAGACCTGCGCGCAATCGCCACAGCGGATGCACGGCATGGCTGGCGCCGGCAATGGCAGCTCTTCGCGGGTGGCGGCCAGCAGGCAGTTGGCGGTCTTGAGCAGCGGCGCGTCGAGCGATGGCAGGCTGTCGCCCATCAGCGGGCCGCCGAGGATCAGCCGGTCAAGCTTGTCGAGATCGAGGCCGGCGAAATCCAGCAACTCGCCCATCGGCGTGCCGATCAGCGCTTCGACGTTGCACGGGCGCGCCAGCGCGGCGCCGGCCAGGGTGGTGATGCGCGAGATCAGCGGTTGCCCGCGCAGCACGGCGTCGGCCACTGCAACGGCGGTGGCGACGTTCACGCAGAGCATGCCGATGTCTGCCGGCAGGCCGCCGGAAGGGACTTCGCGGCCGGTGAGAACCTGGATCAGCTGGCGCTCGCCGCCCGAAGGGTAACGGGTCGGGATCGCCTGCAGCCGGATGTTCCGCTCACCGATGGCGGCCTGCACGGCGGCGATGGCCTGGGGCTTGTCGTCCTCGATGCCGACCAGCACCTGTTGCGGCTGGAGGACGTGCATCAGCACCTCGATGCCTTCCACCAGTTCGACGGCGCGTTCGCGCATCAGCAGATCGTCGGCGCTGATGTACGGCTCGCACTCAGCGCCGTTGATGATCAGGGTATGCAGGTCGTCCTGCGTGCGGGAGGCCAGCTTGGCGGCGGTGGGGAAGCCGGCGCCGCCGAGGCCGGCGATGCCCGACTGGCGGATGCGCTCCAGCACTTCGACGCCGGAGTGCGAGGTGTAGTCGGACAGGGGCACACGCGTGGCCCATTCCTCTGCGCCGTCGCTTTCAATGACGATGGCGGGCGCTGTCAGGCCGGATGGGTGTGGGTAAGGCTGCTCGCCCACCGCGACCACGACACCGGAAGTCGGCGCATGCAGCGCGGCGCTGATGGCGCTGCTGGCTTCCGCAATCAGCTGACCCTTGAGCACGCGCTGGCCGGCTTCGACACAGGCGCGCGCGGGCTCACCGATATGCTGTTGCAGGGGTAGTACAAGCCGGCGTGGCAGTGGCGGATGCTGGATCGGCGTGGCGGTGGATTGCTGCTTGTTGGCCGGCAATGTGAGGCCGCCCGGGAAATTCCAGACCTGCATGTTCATGCCGCCTGCTCCCGGTCGCTGTGGATCAGTCGGCCCTGCGGCAGCGGCCACTTCCAGTCGGCGACGCCTGCCGGCAGGTCGCGCATTTCGATGCAGTCCACCGGGCAGGGTTCCAGGCACAGGTCGCAGCCGGTGCACTCGTCGACGATCACCGTGTGCATCAGCTTGGCGGCGCCGACGATGGCGTCCACCGGGCAGGCACGGATGCACTTGGTGCAACCGATGCACTCCGCTTCGCGGATATAAGCCACGCGCAGCGGGGTTTCCTCGGCGGCGTCCAGCGGCAGCGGTTCGACGTCCAGCAGGTCGGCGAGCGCGGCGATGGTCGCGGCGCCACCGGGCGGGCACTTGTTGATCGCATCGCCGTCGGCGATGGCCTGGGCGTAGGGCTTGCAGCCGGCATAACCGCACTGGCCGCACTGGGTTTGCGGCAGCAGGTCGTTGATCTGCACGGCGATCGATTCGTCAGCGACCTTCACCCGCGCCGACGCCAGGCGCAGCGCCACGGCGCCGGCGAGGCAGAGCAGGATGATCAGCAGCGCCGAGATCATGGCTTGAGCAGCCCGCTGAAGCCCATGAACGCCAGGGACATCAGGCCCGCGGTGATCATGCCGATGGCCGCGCCCTTGAACGGTTTGGGCACGTCGGCGATGGCGATGCGCTCGCGCAGGGCGGCGAACAGCACCAGCACCAGGGTGAAGCCCAGCCCGGCGCCGAATCCCTGGACGATGGACTGCACAAAGCCGAATTCGGGCTTGCGGGCATTCAGCAGGGCCACGCCCAGCACGATGCAATTGGTGGTGATCAGCGGCAGGAAGATGCCCAGCCCGCGGGCCAGCAGCGGGCTGGTCTTCTTCACCAGCAGCTCGGTGAACTGCACCACCAGGGCGATCACCAGGATGAAGCCGATGGTACGCAGGAACTCCAGGTCCAGCGGTTGCAGCACGTAGCGCTGCAGGATGTAGCTGACGGCCGAGGCGAGGGTGAGGACGAAGGTGGTCGCCAGGGCCAGCGCAAACGCCGCCTCAATCTTGCGCGACACGCCCATGAACGGGCAGATGCCGAGGAACTGCACCAGCACGAAGTTGTTGACCAGGATGGCGCTGACCAGGATCAGGGCGAGTTCGGTCATGGCCGGGCACTCGCAGCCAGGCGCGAGGGGAGGCGGATCATGCTCGGAGACCGGTGGTCGGCGGGTTGATGGCGACGAGAGTGCATAGGTCGAATACAAGGTGCGAAGTAGGTAATTGTACCTCCCCGAAATCAGTTGCGGTGCCAGGGGCGGCGGGAGGAACATCAGCGGCTGCCGAACCTGATCGGTTCCCCTCACGGAAGTCGCGATGCGCAAAACTCTGTCCGGACGCCTCACCGCACTCTGCCTGCTGTTCTCCAGTGGCCTGGCTTCGGCTGCCCCCTTGACCACGTCTGACCTGGTCAGTTGGCCGCGGATGAATGTCGCCGATTTCGCCTGCCTGCTGGAACAGCGCACCGGTCACGCCGACGCGCAGTTCAGCTGCGCCGCCAGCAAGAAGCTGAGCAACTGGGGCGACGCCTGCCATGACACCGACCTCAGCTACGCCGGCCCGCAGTTGCCCGAAGCCTTGGCGCGGCAACTGAACCCGCATGTCACGGCGGTGGACCTGGACTGGGAGTACGGCCGCCTGCAGTCGGTGAACGTCACCTTCGACAAGATCATGACCGCGGAGGAAGTCGCGGACATCTTCCCGGACGTGAACCTGGAAGAGCCGACATCACGGGAAAACCTGAGCAACGCCTCGCTGCAGGACTGCGCCGAAGACGCCTCCTGCCTCTACCTGGAAGGCTTCGAGCACCTGGGCGGCGGCGATGTGGACTGCGAGGACGCTCAGTAGGTCATGCAGGCGGCGTTGAGCAGCCCCACGCACAGCGAGGCGCCGCCGAGGAACACGCCGTGGGCCAGGGTGTTGTCGGCAATGCCGCCCTTGAGCTCCGGCACCACGCGCGACAGCCCGAGGAATACCAGCACCTGCACCAGCATGGCGATCGCGCCCCAGATCAGCATGTCGATGATGCTGACGCTGTGGGCGATGGCGCTTGCCAGCGGCAGGGCGAAGCCGAGCAAGGTGCCGACCAGCGCCACGGCGGCACTGATGTTGCCCTGGCGGATCAGCTGGATTTCCGCGTAGGGCGTCAGGCGGATGTAGAGGCTGGTGAACAGGCCGAACAGGCCAATGGCCGCGGCAAAATACGCGAGAAAGTTGGGCAGGGTCTGCAGCAGGTTCATGGCAAATCCTTCAGACGAAATAGTGGGGGACGAAGCGGCTGCTGTCGCGGGTGATGGCACTGGCGTCCTCGCGGATGCCTAGGCCGGCGGCCTGGCCGTCGATCACCCAGCAGCCGAGTACGGCGTAGTTGTCGCCGTCCCTGGCCAGCGGTGCGTAGCCCTGGTAGATGCAGGGCGCGTCGGCGTGGGGGCCGTCGCTTTCCAGCTGCAGATCGCCGGCGACGATGCGGATGTTCTCGCCCTCACGCGAATACAGCGGCTTGCGCACGTAGGCGCCAGGAACGTCCTGGCGGTAGCTGGCCGGTAGCAGGTTCGGATGGCCGGGGTTGAGCTTCCAGAGGATTGGCAGCATGGCCTTGCTCGACATCAGCAGCTTCCAGGCGGGCTCCAGGAAGCGTACATCGCTGCGTTCCAGGTGTTCGGCAAAGCTGTCCTGCAGCAGCCACTCCCAGGGATAGAGCTTGAAGCAGTGACGGATGTCCTGCTCGTACTGGTCGATGAAGGTGCCGCGCCCGGCGTGGTGGCCGATGAATTCCAGCGGCAGGTAGCGTGTCGGCAAGCCGGCCTGGTGCGCGGTGTCGAGCAGGTAGAGGACATTGCCAGTGTCTTCCTCGTGGCCATCGATGGCAGTGAAGTGCAGCGTGCCGTCGGGGGCGATGGCCTTCCAACGCGCGATCAGCTTCTCGTGCAGCGAGTTGAACTGGTCGGCGTCCGGGTTCACGTCATTGAGCCATTGCCACTGCACCACGCTGGCCTCCAGCAGGCCGGTCGGCGTGTCGGCGTTGTACTCGAGCATTTTCGGCTGGCCTTCGCCGTTCCAGGCGAAGTCGAAGCGGCCATAGAGACTCGGGTCCTGGCGCTGCCAGGAGCGGATGATTTCCTCGCGGGCACCCGGCGGTAGCTGGAAGGGCTCGAAGTGGCCGGTGCGGATCACCCATTCCACGCACTCCAGGTAGCGCTGGTGCAGGTCTTCGCTGGCGGCCTCCAGCGTCTCGATCTGTTCGAGGCCGAATTCATAGGCCACCGATTCGTCCCAGTACAGGCCGTCGATGCTGTGGAAGGTGAAGCCGACCGCCTCGCAGCGCTCGCGCCAGTCGGGGCGCGGCGTCATCGCCAGACGACGCATCAGCCGCCCCCGGAGAAGCGGGCGCCGGAGTGGCCGAAGCCACCGCGGGTGACCAACTGACGCGACTGTACCTGGTAGGTCTGCGCGGTCTTCGGTCGTGAGCCGTCCTCGTAGCTCGGCCCGCGATAGCGCCCGGAGCTGCTGCCGACGTAACTTCCGCCGCTGCTGCTGGCAGATTCCGGCTCGCAGGCGTTAGGCGTGTTGCCCCAGTCCTTCAGGCAGTCCTCGCGGTTGGCGTAGAGGTCGCGGTACACCGGGTTGTGGTGCAGCACGCTGTAGAGCACCCCGCCGGTGAGCAGGGTGGTGAAGACGATGTTGGATTTCTTCATGCTTTGTTCGCGGCGCGCCTGGAACCGAGTTTTCGCCACAACCAGCGCAGGATCAGGCCGGCGACCAGCAGCACGACCAGCAGTGGCAGGCCGAAGGCGGCGACCTGGATGGCATTGACGGTGCCGTCGGTGAGTTCGTCCAGCGAGTTGCCGAAGGCCCTGCCGATGCGTGACCAGCGACCGGTCGGCTGGTATTCGCTGGAGAAGTCCAGGGTCAGCAGGTTGGCGGCAATGCGTCGCTGTTGTTGGGCGGAGTCCTGGCGGGCGGCCTGCAACTGCTGCTCGACTTCGGCGGTGGCCTTGGCCAGGGCCAGCAGGTCGCTGACGCTCATGTCCTTGCGGCCCTGGAAGCCCTGCAGGGTCTGGTACTCACGCTCCAGGCGCTCGCGCAGCTGCTGGTTGTCGCTCACCGCCTGGGCGAGGTCTTCGGCCTGGGTGCGGCGGCTTTGCAGTTGGCCGCCTTCGGCCGCTAGGGCGACGAGCTTTTCCACGCCGTCGGGGACGATGCGAACCACGAGATGCGCGTTGCGCATCTGGCTGTCGCCGCTCTGCTCGATGGCGATCAGCTCGCAGGGGCCGAAGCGGTCCTGGGTACAGGCATCGCGGGAGGCGGCCAGTTGCGCGTCGATGCGCTCGCTGGCCAGGCGGATGCTGACCTGGTGTTCATAGGCGAGGAAGGAACCGGCTTTTGCCGCTTCCCCTTGGAAAGCGGCGCCGGAACCGGCGGCGTGCTCCGAGGGAGCGCCGCAGCCGGTAAGGGCGGCGCTCAGGGCGAGCGCTGCCCAGTGGTGCAGTTTCATCGATGGCCTCCTTGCCGTCCGATGCTTACTTGACGCGCTGGCCGGGCTTGGCGCCGCTGTCCGGGCTGAGCAGGTAGATCTCTTCACCGCCGGGGCCGGCGGCCAGGACCATGCCTTCGGAGACGCCGAACTTCATCTTGCGCGGGGCCAGGTTGGCCACATACAGGGTCAGGCGGCCTTCGAGCTTGCTCGGGTCCGGGTAGGCGCTCTTGATGCCGGAGAACACGTTGCGCTTCTCGTCGCCGATGTCCAGGGACAGGCGCAGCAGCTTGTCGGCGCCCTCGACGAACTCGCACTTCTCGATCAGCGCGATGCGCAGGTCGACGGCGGCGAAGGCGTCGAAGTTGATTTCCGCGGCGAGCGGGTCCTTGGTCAGTTCACCGTTGCCCGCAGGTTTCGGGGCGCTGGCGAGGAGGTCTTCCTTGGAGGCTTCGATCATGGCTTCGATTTTCGCGGGCTCGATACGGGTCATCAGCGGGTTGAACGGGTTCAGTTGGTGATTGGCCAGCAGTTGCTCGTGGTCGGCCCATTTCAGCGGGGCGACGTTGAGGAAGGCTTCGGCGGCAACGGCCAGCTTCGGCAGTACGGGCTTGAGGAAGATCACCAGCTGGCGGAACAGGTTCACGCCCAGGGCGCAGATGGCCTGGACCTCGTCCTGCTTGCCTTCCTGCTTGTTCAGCGACCAGGGCGCCTTGTCGGCGATCCAGGCGTTGGCCTGGTCGGCCAGGGCCATGATTTCGCGCATGGCGCGGCCGAAATCACGGGCTTCGTAGGCGGCGGCGATGCTCGGCGCCGCGTCCTTGAAGGCCTGGGCCAGTTCCGGCGCGGGGTTGGCGTCCACCAGCAGGCCGTTGTTGCCCTTGTGGATGAAGCCGGCGCAACGGCTGGCGATGTTGACCACCTTGCCGACCAGGTCGGAGTTGACCTTCTGCACGAAGTCCTCGAGGTTCAGGTCGAGGTCGTCCACGCCGCGGCCCAGCTTGGAGGCGTAGTAGTAGCGCAGGTATTCCGGGTCCAGGTGATCCAGGTAGGTGCGCGCCTTGACGAAGGTGCCGCGCGATTTGGACATCTTCTGGCCGTTGACGGTCAGGTAGCCGTGCACGTTCAGCGCGGTCGGCTTGCGGTAGCCGGCGCCTTCGAGCATGGCCGGCCAGAACAGCGCGTGGAAGTTGACGATGTCCTTGCCGATGAAGTGGTACAGCTCGGCGTCCGAGCCCTGCTTCCAGTAGGCGTCGAAGTCCAGTTCCGGGCGGCGTGCGCAGAGGTTCTTGAAGCTGGCCATGTAGCCGATCGGCGCGTCCAGCCAGACGTAGAAATACTTGCCCGGCGCATCGGGGATCTCGAAGCCGAAGTACGGTGCGTCGCGGGAGATGTCCCACTCCTGCAGGCCGGAGTCCAGCCATTCGGCGAGCTTGTTGGCCACCGATTCCTGCAGGGCGCCGCTACGGGTCCACTGCTGCAGCATGGCCTGGAAGTCAGGCAGCTTGAAGAAGTAGTGCAGCGACTCCTTGAGCACCGGGGTGGCGCCGGAGATGGCCGATTTCGGGTCCTTCAGCTCGGTGGGCGCATAGGTCGCGCCGCAGGCTTCGCAGTTGTCGCCGTACTGGTCGGCGGTGCCGCACTTCGGGCAGGTGCCCTTGATGAAGCGGTCGGCCAGGAACATCTGCTTTTCCGGGTCGAAGTACTGGGTCACCGGGCGGGTGGCGATGTGGCCGGCGTCGCGCAGCTTCAGGTAGATGGCCGAGGACAGCTCGCGGTTCTCTTCCGAATGGGTCGAGTGGTAGTTGTCGAACTCCACCAGGAAGTCGGCGAAATCGCCCATGTGCTCGGCGCGCACACCGTCGATCAGTTGCTCGGAGGTAATGCCTTCGCGCTCGGCGCGCAGCATGATGGCCGAACCGTGGGCATCGTCCGCGCACACGTACACCGCCTGGTTGCCACGCATCTTCTGGAAGCGAACCCAGATGTCGGTCTGGATGTACTCCAGCATGTGACCGAGGTGGATCGAACCATTGGCGTAGGGCAGGGCGCTGGTGACGAGGATCTTGCGGGCTTCGGACATGATGATCGGCCGTTCCGGTTAAAACGAGAGAATCGGCAACTATATAGGGCTGGGGCGAAATTTTCATCCGTAGGCCGCCTGGCTGTAGGGGAGGGGCGACTGCGACGGATTGGTGCTTGAGCCGTTCGCGAGCAAGCTCGCTCCTACGAAGAGCATGATTGCGCAGGCCCGGAATGTAGGGGCGAGCTTGCTCGCGAACCTGGCCTACCCCCGATGATCCCGAGCAAGGGGCGGACGAGAGGCGTAAGATGCCCGCCTATTCTGCTCAGTCTTTCATCGGGAGTACCCATGAGCGCCGTTACCCGTGCCACTGTGGAGGCCGTCCTCCGCCAGATCAACGACCCCCACACCGGCCAGAACCTGCTGGACGCCGGCTACCTGCACGAGCTGGACATCCAGGGCGGACGCGTCGCGCTGACCCTGGAACTGGGTTACGCCGCCGGCCTGTTCAGGAACGGCCTGGCGCAGACCGTGCAGATGGCCCTGGAGGCGCTGGACGGCGTCGACTCGGCCCAGGTCAAGGTGGAAACTCACATCGCCGCGCACAAGGCCCAGGCCCAGGTGCCGGGCATGAGCAACGTGAAGAACATCATCGCCGTCGCCTCCGGCAAGGGCGGCGTGGGCAAGTCCACCACCGCCGCGAACCTCGCGCTGGCGCTGGCCCGCGAAGGTGCCAAGGTCGGCATCCTCGACGCCGACATCTATGGCCCGAGCCAGGGCATCATGTTCGGCATCCCCGAGGGCACCCGGCCGAAGATCCGCGACCAGAAGTGGTTCATCCCGCTGGAAGCCCACGGCGTGGAAGTCATGTCCATGGCCTTCCTCACCGACGACAACACCCCGGTGGTCTGGCGTGGCCCGATGGTTTCCGGTGCGCTGATCCAGTTGATCACCCAGACCGCCTGGAACGACCTGGATTACCTGGTCATCGACATGCCGCCGGGCACCGGCGACATCCAGCTGACCCTCGCGCAGAAGGTCCCGGTGGCCGGTGCGGTCATCGTCACCACCCCGCAGGACCTGGCCCTGCTGGACGCCAAGAAGGGCGTGGAGATGTTCCGCAAGGTCAACATCCCGGTGCTGGGCGTGGTGGAGAACATGGCTGTGCACATCTGCTCCAACTGCGGCCATGCCGAGCACCTGTTCGGCGAAGGCGGCGGCGAGAAGCTGGCGGCGCAGTTCGGCGTCGACCTGCTGGCCTCGCTGCCGTTGTCCATGGCCATCCGCATGCAGGCCGACGGCGGCAAGCCCACCGTGGTTGCCGACCCGGAAAGCCAGCTGGCGATGATCTACCAGGAAACCGCGCGCTGCGTCGGCGCCCGCATCGCCCTGAGCGAGAAGGCCGCGCCGGCCATGCCGAATATTTCCATCAGCGACGATTGAAGGCGCGACAATGCCACCGGGCGCGCCCCTTTGCCGGCTGGCGCGCCTGCCGGTAAGATTCGCCTTCTTTTTCAACCGCCGCACAGGACACCCGCCATGAGCATCAAATCGGACAAGTGGATTCGCCGCATGGCTCAGGAGCACGGCATGATCGAGCCGTTCGTCGAGCGCCAGATTCGTGGTGCCGATGACAGCCGGGTGATTTCCTACGGCGTTTCCAGCTATGGCTACGACGTGCGCTGCGCCGCCGAATTCAAGGTGTTCACCAACATCCACTCGGCGGTGGTCGACCCGAAGAACTTCGACGAGAAGAGCTTCGTGGACATCAACAGCGACGTCTGCATCATTCCGCCGAACTCCTTCGCCCTGGCCCGCACCGTCGAGTACTTCCGTATCCCGCGCGATGTGCTGACCATCTGCCTGGGCAAGAGCACCTACGCGCGCTGCGGCATCATCGTCAACGTGACCCCGCTGGAACCGGAGTGGGAAGGCCACGTGACCCTGGAGTTCTCCAACACCACCAACCTGCCGGCGAAGATCTACGCCCACGAAGGCGTGGCGCAGATGCTGTTCCTGCAGTCGGACGAGGCCTGCGAAGTCTCCTACCGTGATCGCGGTGGCAAGTACCAGGGCCAGACCGGCGTTACCCTGCCCAAGGCCTGATGGCCCTGTGCTGCACGAAGAACCGGGCCTTGGCCCGGTTTTTTGTTGGAACGAAGAATCTGTAGGAATGGGCTTGCTCGCGAGCGCCCGGCTCGATTTCCACCGGAGGAAGGGTTCGCGAGCAAGCGCGCTCCTACAAGGGACAGTGGGCCAGGACGAACTCCGCACGGCTCCGCAGGCTGCACAGGGGCAGTTCCAGTACTCGATAGCCCAGCTCTTCGTATGCCTCGGCCATCATCGCCGCCGTTCGCTGCGCTTCGGCGAAGCCCTGCCGGCGTTCCGCGTCATTGTGGTAGATGGCTTCCCATGCAGGCGCCAGGAACACGGTCCGCCCGTAGCGCAGCTCCTGTGCAGCGGTTACCAGCGCTTCGGGGATCGGCAAGCCGCACAGCCGCGCGTACCCCAGCACGTCCGGCAGGCCGCGATCGAACAGCCACAACCCACCGCTATCGAGCGCCTGCGCACGCGTCGCCAGCGCGTGCTCGAACATTTCCTGGCAGAAGGCTTCCCGGTTTGCCCACGGCAGCGCATGGCCGCCACTGGCCAGTTGCTCGCGGATGATGGCGCGGCCGCCTTCCTCGACGATGTTCAGGCCGTGATGGCGGTGCAGGTGATCGAGCAGTGTGCTCTTGCCGGCGCCGGGGCCGCCGGTGATGACGATGAGGGATTCGGGCATGGCGATGACTCCTGGGAAAGGATGCAGGGGAGTACCAGCCGGGGAAGGTCTTGCAGGTAAGAAATGCAGCGGAGAGGAGGCGGGAAAAAAGAAAGGCACCCAAGGGGTGCCTGAATATGATCATGGAGTAAGTCGACAAATCTGATTCCGGGGCGGAAGCGAAGTTCCCGGCCCCCGGAAAAATTTTTCAGATCATCACTTCTCCGGCACCAGCGTCAGGCGCTTCACGCCGTAGACCTTTTCAAGGTTCTGCGACTGGAAGGGGAAGCTCATGTAGTTGCCCTTCAGCCAGGCGTCGATACCGTCTGCGTAGTGCGGGCTGGCCGGGTTGCCGGATTGGCCGCTGCTGTTGAGGCCGATCATCGGCTCGCTCTGGCCGAAATCGACGACGATGCGCATGGCCGGGATCAGCCAGGTGTTGAAGTCCTGGCCCCAGTGGTAGGCCGAGACGTTCAGCGTGCTGTGGTCGCCGCCGGCCGGGTAGGGGCCGCGGTCCAGGTAGCCCTTGATCGCGCCGAGGCTGGCGCGCTCGCCGGCACTGAGGTTGGGCGCCATCTTGGTGCTGTCGCTGACCCACTCGTAGGTGTGCAGCTTGCCCCACTGCCAGGCGCGGCGGTCGCTGCCCAGCTTCTGTTCGCAGAAGGCGGTGGCGGCAGCGAGGCTGCGGGCGAGGATGGTCGGTTTGTCTTCCTTCTGCGGGGTGCGGGTGTCATCCCAGAACGGGCTGTCGTCACGGCCCAGCAGGTGGTCGGCCTGGGCCGAGTAGGAGAGGTTGGCAGTCTCGACGAAGGCTTTCCAGGACGGGCTGTCCTCCGGGCCCAGTTCATCGAGGAAGATCTGTTTGCTGCTCTCCTGCAGGAAGGCTTCGTACAGGGCGGCGTCGCCGGAGGTGGCCGAGAGCTTGCCGTCGAACGCCATGATCCGGTCCAGCGCTTCGCGGGCGCGGGCGCGCTGGTCGGCGGGCAGGGCGTCGATGGCCTTCTTCAGCGGCTGAGCCATGCCCGGTGCATCGAACATGGCCTGCAGCTTGCCGGCAAAGGGTGTGGTCTGGTCGTACTGCATGGCGATCATGCTGCGGTAGTCGTGGCTCTTGCTGCCGCCAGCGAGCTGGGCGATGCGCTCGTAGCGCTCCGGGTAGTACCAGGAACTGGACAGCTGCGCGCCATAGCCTGGTTGCACGCTGCGGTGGTTGGCGGTGCCCAGCCAGCCCTGCTGCGGGTCCTGGTCGGACGGGTGGAGGATCGGATCGGCGTAGCCGTCCCAGTCATAGCGGCCGTCCCAGCCGGGCGAAGGCAGCAGGCCGCGGCCTTCCTTGCGGTTGGGGAAGCGCCCGGTGACCTGCCAGCCGATGTGCTTCTCGTCGGCGAACACGATGTTCAGCGCCATGGCGCGCACGTCGCGGGTGGCGTCGAAGGCCTGCTCGACGTTCTTCGCGCGGGACAGGTCGAAGAAGGCGTCGAGGGTGCGGTCGGTCTCGCCCTGGATGCTCTGGTAGGCGATGCCGTAGCCGCTGGACAGCGGCAGCGGTTGCAGGTCGTGCTTGCGTTCGCCCAGCGCGCTGTTGAGCAGCGGGCCGTGGCGGGTCTCGTAGATGACTTCGCGGACCGGGCTCTGGCCCTTGATGAAGAAGGTTTCATTGCGCTCGATGGCCGGTTTCCACTGGCCATCGGCGAGGTAGTAGAGCTTGCTGCCCTGGCGCTTCACTTGTTCCAGGAAGAGGTCCTGATTGTCGCCCATGACCATGGTCATGCCCCACGCCAGCTTGCCGTTGAAGCCGGCGACCACGCCCGGTACGCCTGCGATGGAGACGCCCGCGGCGCTGTATTTCGGCGAGCGGATCTGCACGTAGTTCCACACCGAGGGCATGGACAGCGGCAGGTGGGTGTCGTTGGCCAGGATGCTCTTGCCGCTGCGCGTGCGCTGCGGGGCGATGGCCCAGTTGTTGGAGGCGGCGACGCCCATCATCTGCAGGGCGGCGACCTGGCCTGCCGCACGATCCAGGGCGTCGAGGCCGGCGATCCTGCCGTCCAGGCGCAGCCCCTTGAGTTTGTCTGCTTCTTCGAACGGTAGCGCTTCGTCCGGGTAGATCGGCGTCAGCCAGGGCAGCTTGTCGGCACCGACTTTCTGCGCGAGCACCAGGGAGGCGATTTCCTCCTGCAGGTTCACCGCCAGGCCGAAGTTCAGCAGGCTGAAGACCAGCGCAGAGTCTTCCGGCTTCCAGTACTCGGGGCGGTAGCCGGACTCGGCGAGGTCCATCGGCAGCTTGTCGCGGTAGCGGTACAGGTAGGCGTTGACGCCACGTGCGTAGGTCTCGAAGAAGCGCTTGAGGCGTGGCGAGGCGCCGGCGTAGAGGGCGTCCGCGGCCTTCTTCAGGTTCACCGTGCGCATGAAGCGGTCGGTTTCCAGGGCGCCGGGGCCGACCATTTCCGACAGGCGACCCTGGGCCATCAGGCGCAGGCCGACCATCTGGCTGATGCGGTCGCTGGCGTGCACATAACCCAGGGTGAACAGCGCGTCGTGGAAGGTGCTGGTCTCGATCAGCGGCATGCCCAGGCTGTTGCGGCGGATCGACACGTTGTCGGCCAGGCCCTTGATCGGCTGCACGCCGTAGCTCGGCGGTAGGCTGTCGGAATAGCGGTCATTCAGCCAGCCCTGGCAGCCGGTAAGGCTGACAGCGGCAGTGACGGTGGCGGCAAGGCCGAAGCTGGGAAGCCGGCGGAAGGCACGCGGGGCCATGGGGATGTGCTCCTGCACAAAGAGGGTCGCGGAAAAGGCGCTACGTTAGTGAGCCGAGGATAGCTGTGCAAGCCGCGCGGGGCGGGATTTTCAGCAGCCGACGAATAGTTGGGCCAGACAGCAGAAGGCCCGCGCTCGGCGGGCCTTCGGGGCAGTGCTGGAAACCTGGGTCAGGCGCCGTGGCACTTCTTGTACTTGCTGCCGCTGCCGCAGGGGCATGGATCGTTGCGGCCCACGTCCTTGAGCGGGTTACGCGCAGGCTCGTGGCTGTGGTTGCAGTGCGGGCCGTGCACGTGGCCATGGTCATGGTGGTGGTCATGATCGTGGTCGTGGTTGCAGTTCGGACCGTGTACGTGGGGTTCCTGGCTCATGGTGACGCTCACTCGGGGATGAAATCGCCGGGAATTATCTCGCCATTGCGCGCGATGTGCACGCTCTGTCCGAACAGCAGGCCGGTCTTCACTTCGCCGTCGAGGCGGTAGCGGATGGGCTTGTCCGGGTCTTCCAGCAGCTTGACGATGTACTTCATGTGCCGCCACAGGTTGGTGGTCACCGGTACTTCGAAGGTTTCGTGGCCGTTGGCTGGCACTGTGAACCAGTTATTCGACTCGCCTTCGGCCAGGTCGATATCGTTCAGCTTGACCTTGTAGGCCAGGCCGCGGACCGGAAGGCTGAAATCGTTCGGGTTGTCGATGCGGAAATGCAGGACGAATTCCTGCTCCAGCAAACGAGCTTTCACGACGTCGACTTTCTGCAGCTTCACGTCGGGTTGCTCGAAATTACCTGTCATCCAGCCGCAGCCCGAAACAAGGCTGAACAGCCAGCACAGGCTGAGAATTCTTATCATTTGCGCCTGATAATTCATGTCTACCCCTCAAGACGCCCCAGTGTACCAAGCACCTGCTCGGCCGCAAGTTGTTGTTACGTTAAAAGAAGCTGCACCATACTGGCCGAATGTAACCGGCGGGTTAACACAGGAGAGTGAAGATGAGCCGTTATGAAATCGCGTTCTCGGGACAGACTATTCCGGGTGCACAGCTCGATACGGTGAAAGCCAACCTGGCCAGGCTGTTCCAGGCCGACGCCCAGCGCATCGAATTGCTGTTCTCCGGCCGCCGCATGGTGATCAAGAACAACCTCGACGCCGAGGCGGCGGAAAAGTACCGCAGCGTGATCGAACGCGCCGGCGCCGTCGTCGAAGTGGTCGACATGGACGCGCAGATCGAGGAGATCGAGCTGGCTCCACCGCCGCCGACCGAGCCGGTCGGCACCGCAGTACAGCCGGCAGCACCTGCCTCCGGCGCGCAGGGACGCCTGAAAGTAGCGCCGCGCGACGAGTACATGGCCGCTTTCGCCGATGTGGAGGCGCCGGATTTCGGCCTTGCCCCGGTAGGCGCCGACCTGCAGGACGAAAAACCCGAGGCCGCCGCGCCGCGCGTGGACCTCAGCCAGTTCAGCGTCGCCCCGGTGGGCAGCGACATGGGCCAGGCCAAGCCCGCGCCGGCAGGGCCTGCGCCGGACACCAGCCACCTCAAGCTGCAGGACTGATCAGTCGCCCTGGTGCGGGTCGTCCTTGTAGACGAACTTGGGCATTTCCCAGCGGAAACGGATTGCCAGCATGCGGAACAGGAAGCCGGCGAACAGGGTGATCAGCATGGCCTGCTCCTTGGGCAGGTCGATCTGCAGACAGATCAGATAGCACCAGGCGCTGGCGAAGGACACGCTGGCGTACAGCTCGCGGCGGAAGATCAGCGGCACGTCGTTGCAGAAGATATCCCGCAGGATGCCGCCGAAGACCCCGGTGATCACACCGCTGACGGCAGCGATCAGCAGGCTGTGGCCCATCTCCAGGCTGACCTGGCAACCGATCAGGGTGAAGGCCACCAGGCCCACGGCGTCGAGCGCGAGGAACATCGAGCGCAGGTGGCGCATCAGCGGGGCGATGAACACGGTGACCAACGCGGCGCCAGCGGTGAGCGCCAGGTACTCCGGGTGGCGCACCCAGGTCAGCGGGTAATGGCCCAGCAGCATGTCGCGCACCGAGCCGCCGCCCAGGGCGGTGACGCAGGCCACCAGTACCACGCCGAACAGGTCCATGCTGCGCCGGCCGGCGGACAGAGCGCCGGTCATGGCTTCGGCGGTGATGGCGATGATGTAGAGAACGGTCAGCAGCATGGCGAGGTCCGGCAGGAGTAGCCGGTGCGGCGAATCACCGCCGCCCCGGAAAAAAGCGCGGATTCTAGCCCAGACACCGAACGCCCCCAAGGGGGGCGAGCGGGCACTTCACTCGATCCACGGGCCGCAGCATTTCTTCAGCTTGCCTCCGGCACCGCAGGGGCAGGGGTCATTGCGCCCCAGCTTCATCGGCACGGTGGGGTCGAGGAAGTACCAGCGGCCGTCGCGCTGGACGAATCCCGAGCATTCGCGGTGGCTGTGCTCGCCGCCGGCGTCGTGCCAGCGCGCGATGAAGGTCACCCGCGCGTGCTCCGGCTGGCCGCCGAGCACTTCATGGCTGACCACTTCCAAACCCAGCCAGGTGCTGCCCAGGCTCCAGGTACGGATGGCCTCCAGGTCCAGCCCTTGCTGCTGGGCCGGCAGCGTCGTGTTGCGCAGGTAATCCACCAGGCCCAGCGCGTAGGCGCTGTAGCGCGAGCGCATCAGCGCCTCTGCGGTGGGGGCCGCGACGCCGGCATGGAAGCGCCCGCAGCAGTCCGGTAATGGACGGCCGCTGCCGCAGGGGCAGGTCGGTTCGATCATGGTCACCACCAGTACTTGCCGAAATTTTCCGGGTTGGCCCAGAACTTCGCGTTGAGCCAGTCCGGGACCTGTTTGTATTCGTGCAGATCGTAGGTGAACAGCGTGATCACCTGGGCGTCGCGCTGGAAGCGCTCGCTGGCCTGCATGGCCAGGGCGTAGAAGTCCGCATCCTGCGCCTGGGCGGCGTCGAGGTCGACCAGTACGGCCACGCGGCTGCTGTTGAGGTTGCGGATGCCGCCCACCAGTTGCTGTGCCTCTCGGCGCGGCAAGTGCTCCAGGCAGTCGGCCAGCAGCGCCAGGTCGTAGCGCTGAGCGGCCAGCTCCGCTGGCAATGCGCCGGCATCGGCGTGGAACAGCTCGCAATCCGGATGCGCCGCGAGGAAGGCATCCACGGCCGGGATCTGGCTGGCGCCCACCAGCAGCAAACGCTGCGGTGCGTAGCGGTCGAGCAGGGCGGCGAGGGCTTGTTGCGGCGTGCGTGTCGAAATCATCGGGCTCGTCAAAAGGCAAAAAATAATGAACGAAGACTAGCGTGTGACACCCATATGGCCTAGTGCTGGCGCATTCTGTCAGTCACGTCTTTACTCGGTAATTGTCGGTCAAGACCCGATCATTAGAGGAGACATAACTTTATGAGCATCACAAGGACCGCTTTACCCCTGCTGCTGGTAAGCACGTTGCTCACCGGTTGCGCAGGGCTGCAGAAGTCCGATTGGCCGACTTGCGCCGTGGTTGGCGGTGTCGGTGGCGCAGGTCTGGGTTCCATCGAAAGCAGCGCCTGGGCCGGTTGGGGAGCCCTGATCGGTGGCGTGCTGGGTGCGTCCTACTGCTGGGTACATGGCGCCGCCGAACAGGTGGCCGAGGTCCCGCCGCCTGCGCCGGCTCCTGAGCCTGCTCCGGCTCCGCTGCCCAAGGAAGAGACCATCGTGGTGCGTGACCTGCACTTCGCCTTCGACTCGTCGAAGATCGATGCGCAGGACAAGGACAAGCTCGACACCATCGCTACCCGCCTGAAAGGCGAGGCCGCGAGCACCGAGCTGAACATCGGCGGCCATACCGACAGCATCGGTACCGACGCCTACAACCAGAAACTGTCCGAGCGCCGCGCCAACGCCGTGTCCAACTACCTGGTCGATGCCGGCGTGCCTGCCAGCAGCATCAAGTCGGTGGTCGGTTATGGCGAGAGCCAGCCGGTCGCAGACAACAAGACCAAGGAAGGCCGCGCCGAGAACCGTCGCGTAGAGATCAAGATCACGCGTCAGTAAGTCGCTGTGATGTAGTCCGCAAAGGGGGCCTGGTGGCCCCCTTTGTCATTCCCGGTTGCCACTGGCATAGCCGGGAGCAGAGGCGTATGTTCCCCGGCAAAGAAAAAACCGGGGGCATTTCATGAAAGCGTTGTTGGGGCTGGGCAAGCTGATTGCCCTGTTGTTCTGGCTGGCGGTGCTGGCCAACCTGATCCAACCCTTCGCACATCCCTTCGCCCTGCTGCTCAATGCGGCCGGCGCGCTGATCCTGCTGATCCACATCCTCGAAGTCCTGGCGCTGCGCAAGCGCCTGCAGGGGCGCCCGCATCCGGGCATGGATCGCCTGCAGATCCTGCTGTTCGGCGTCTTTCATTTCGCGACCCTGCCGCAGCCGGCAGTGGCACAACCGGCACCCGCAAAAGTAGAAGGAGATACCCATGCGTAAGTCGCTGCTGGGCCTGGCGCTGTTCGCCCCGTTGGCCTGTTCGGCTGCCGGCACCGTCTCGGTGGAAGCCAACACCGTGCTGCGTCTGCCGGTGAAGGGCGACAGCCTGAGCCTGGACCGTATCAGTGTCGGCCCGGAGGGCGCGCTGCTGATCCCGTCGCGGGTCAAGGAGCTGAAGATCGGCGAGTTGGACCTGGCGAAGAATGCGCGGATCGGCGTTTTCCCGGGCAATGATGCGTTGCAGATCGAAGTGCAGCACGGCAACCTCGCCGACGGCAGCGTGATCGCCGCGCAAGGTAGCTCCGGCAGCTTCGAGAAGCCCGCCAGCGGCGGCCGCAATCTGCTGCTGCGGCTGCAGGATGTGGCGGTGGAGAATCTGCTGATCGACGTCCGCGGCGGTGTCGGCGCACCGGGCTATGACGGCCTGGACGGCGGCAGCGCACAGACTTCCGGCTGCCTCTGGGGCAGCGGCAAATCCGCCGGTGACGGGCAGGATGGCGCCGATGGCAAGACGGGCGCACCGGGTGGCGTGGTACGCCTGGAGGTGCCGGAGCAGTTCGACGTCGAGAAGGTCAAGGTACGCCTGGAAGGCGGTGCCGGCGGTGCGGGCGGCAAGCCTGGCAAGGCCGGACAGCGCAGCGGCGAGAAAGGCTGCTGGTTCTATTCGGTGGCGGGTGAGAGACCCGGCGCGCAAGGCAAGGGCGGTGCAGAAGGGGCGAAGGGCAGCGAAGGCCGCCTGGACGTGAAACGCTTCTGAATCCCAGGCTCGTTCCAACTCAAGGCCCGCCCGGCAAGCCAGGCGGGCCTTTTGTTTACCAGTGCGGGCGTGCTGCGACGAAGGCCACCAGTGCCATGCCGATCAGCAGGTTCAGGCCCACGGTCTTGCGGATCTTGCCCAGCGCGGCACCGCCAGCCGGCCAGTCCTCTGCGCCCACCGCGCGGCGCAGTTCCGGCAGCTGCAGCGCCTGGATGCGCAGGAACAGCGCGAGCATCGCCACATACAACCCCATCATCACCTGCACGTAGCGCGGTGCGCCGGCCATGCCGTTGAAGCTCAGGTGCAGCATGCCCACGCCGGTCACCGGCAGCAGGATCACTGCCGCCCACACCCAGCGGAAGAAGCGCGGGAATACCTCCAGCCACAGCTTCAGCCGGGCTGGCGCTTCCAGTGCGGCGACGGCGGCCGGGCGCAGCACCATCCAGGCGAAGAACATGCCGCCGACCCAGACCAGGGCGGCCAGCAGGTGCAGGGCATAGACGAAGGCAAAGGGTGTCATTCGGACGATCTCCGCTGGCGATTGAAGACAAGCGCGCTATCATAGCCGCCGATTCGAACCACTGAAAATTTATCCAGCATCCGGATGTGTCCGCAAGACACGCTCCGGGGCCCGGGAAGTCCATGCTCAGCAACGAACTCAAGGCCACGATCCAGGGCGCCTACTCGCGCTTCCTCGAGGCCAAGGAACTCAAGCCGCGCTACGGCCAGCGCCTGATGATCGCCGAAGTCGCCAAGGTCCTGGGGACCATTGCCAGCGACGAGGAAGGCCATCGCCTGGGCGATGCCGCCGTGGTCGCCGTGGAAGCCGGCACCGGCACCGGCAAGACCGTCGCCTACAGCCTTGCCGCCATCGCCTGCGCCAAGGCCGCCGGCAAGCGCCTGGTCGTCGCTACCGCCACCGTCGCCCTGCAGGAGCAGATCGTCCACAAGGACCTGCCCGACCTGCTGCGCAACTCCGGCCTGTCGTTCAGCTTCGCCCTGGCCAAGGGGCGCGGGCGCTACATGTGCCTGTCCAAGCTCGACCACCTGCTGCAGGAAGGCCAGGCGCAGAGCGCTACCGCCCAGCTGTTCGAGGAGGAAGGCTTCCGCATCGACGTGGACGAGACCTCCACCAAGCTGTTCAACCAGATGATCGAGCGCCTGGCCGGCAACCGCTGGGACGGCGACCGCGACTCCTGGCCCGAAGCCATCGAGGACGCGCAGTGGGCGCAGGTCACCACCGACCACAGCCAGTGCACCAACCGCCATTGCCCGAACTTCCAGCAGTGCGCCTTCTACAAGGCGCGCGAAGGCATGACCAAGGTCGACGTGATTGTCACCAACCATGACCTGGTGCTGGCCGACCTGGCACTGGGCGGCGGGGCGATCCTGCCCGACCCGCGCGATACCCTCTACGTGTTCGACGAAGGTCACCACCTGCCGGACAAGGCCATCGGCCACTTCGCCCACTTCACCCGCCTGCGCGCCACCGCCGACTGGCTGGGCCAGGTGGAGAAGAACCTGACCAAGCTGCTGGCGCAGAACCCGCTGCCGGGCGACCTCGGCCGCCTGATCGAGCAGGTGCCGGAGTTGGCCCGCGAGCTGCGCACGCACCAGCAGTTCATGTTCACTGCTTGCGAGGAGGTCGGCGACTTCCGTGCCGGCGAGGACATGGAAGGCCGTGAGCGGCCGCGCCATCGCTTCGAAGGCGGGGTGATCCCCGAGCACATCCGCGAGATGGGCATCGAGCTGAAGAAGGGCTTCTCCAAGCTCACCGACCTCTTTACCCGTCTGACCGAACTGCTCAAGGAAGCCATGGACGGGGAGGGCAGCGTCGGCATCGCCAGCCACCAGGCCGAAGAATGGTACCCGCTGTTCGGCAGCCTGCTGTCCCGCGCCCAGGGCAACTGGGAACTGTGGACCGCCTTCACCAGCGAGGACCCGGAAGACAGCCCGCCCATGGCGCGCTGGCTGACCCTCGCCGAGAGCGGCACCTTCTACGATATCGAGGCCAACGCCAGCCCGATCCTCGCCGCCGAGACCCTGCGCCGCAACCTGTGGAACGTGGCCTACGGCGTACTGGTGACCTCCGCGACCCTGACTGCCCTGGGCACCTTCGACCGCTACCGCATGCGCGCCGGCCTGCCGCGCGCGGCGGTCACCGCCGTGGTGCCGAGCCCGTTCCACCATGCAGATGCCGGCGTGCTGCGCGTACCGGACCTCAAGGCCGACCCGCGCGATGCTGCCGCGCATACCGGCGCGATCATTCGCGAGCTGCCGGAGATAGTCGAAGGTTCGCGTGGCTCGCTGATCCTGTTCTCCTCGCGCAAGCAGATGCAGGAAGTCTTCGACGGCCTGGACCGCGACTGGCGCAAGCGCGTGCTGATCCAGGGCAACCTGTCCAAGCAGGAAACCCTGAACAAGCACCGCTCCCGCGTGGACGATGGCGAGCCGAGCGTGCTGTTCGGCCTGGCCAGCTTCTCCGAGGGCGTGGACCTGCCCGGCGCCTATTGCGAGCATGTGGTGATCGCCAAGATTCCCTTCGCCGTTCCGGACGATCCGGTGGAAGCGGCGCTGTCGGAATGGATCGAGGCGCGCGGCGGCAATCCCTTCATGGAGATCGCCGTGCCCGACGCCTCGCTGCGTCTGGTGCAGGCCTGTGGCCGACTGCTGCGGACCGAGCAGGACCGCGGCACCATTACGCTGCTGGACCGTCGCGTCGTGACGCAACGCTATGGCAAGGCCATTCTTAATGCATTGCCGCCGTTCCGCCGCGAAATCGCTTGAGTGTGCGGGAGCGAGTTCCCGCGCTGGCTGTCAAACGATCGCCCGCCGTCCGGCGGGCGTGTTGCAAGGATTCGAATCCATGACTTCGATGCGTTGGCATCTGCCGTTGCTGCTCAGCCTGGCCATCGCCAGTGCCCCGGCCTGGTCGGCTGGCGGCAATGAAACCCTGTTCAACTTCGTCAAGCCGATGGCTGTGGTCTCGATCACCACACAGAACGCCGACCTGCCCAGTTCCACCGCCGAAGCCACGCCCGAGGGCGAGATCCTGCGTCGGGTGAACTTCAACCCGGCGCCGCAGCCGACCCTGCGCCTGGCACCGTCCAGCGGCAGTTGGGACTGGTCGCAGTCGGACAGCATGAGCCTGCGCATCCAGAACGCCATGGACTGGGCCATCACCCTGGAAGTGGAAATCGAAGGGGTTGCCGGCGCCCCCGGCCTGCGCGCGAGCATCGCCTTGCCGCCGGGCCCGGCGCAGACTCTGGTGATCCCGCTGCACGCCATCGCCCCGGAAGATTTCGGCATGCGCGCCGGCGTGCCCATGCCCGTGACCCAGGACGGCCAGCGCCTGTTGCTGGCGAGCAAGGTCACCGGCGAGCTGAACCGCAGCCAGGTTGGTGCGGTGAAGCTGTTCCTGACTTCGCCCAAGGCAGCCCAGGACATTCTCGTCGGCCGCTTCGGCACCCGCGCCGGCAATGACGAATACCACAAGGCGTACACCGGCATCGTCGATGGCTTCGGCCAGTCCACCCGCAGCGACTGGCCGGAAAAGGTCAAGAGTGCCGAGCAACTGGCCAACGCCTGGAAAGGCGAAGGCGAACAGCTGAGCAAATGGAAGCCCGCGCCTGGTCGCGATGCCTTTGGTGGGCTGCTGGATGGCCCGGCCTTCGAAGGCACCGGCTTCTTCCGCACCGAAAAGCGCAATGGCCGCTGGTGGCTGGTGACGCCCGAAGGGCACTCGTTCTGGTCCATGGGCGTCAACGCGGTGAATGCCGACAGCAGCCAGACCTACGTCGAAGGCCGCGAATACATGTTCGCCAGCCTGCCCAAGGAGGACGAGCCGCTGGCCGTCTTCTACGGCCAGCGCGACGACCGCAGCGGCGTCGGCGCCCAGCAGGGCCGTGCGTTCGGCAACGGGCGCTGGTTCGATTTCTATGCCGCCAACCGCTTCCGCGCCGATGGTGGACTGACCGGCGACGCCGCGGCAGCTGCCTGGCGCGAGCGCACCGTACAGCGCCTGGGCTCCTGGGGCTTCAATACCCTGGGCGACTGGAGTGATCCGGCCTTCGCCGACGATCCGCGCATGCCCTACAGCGTGCCACTGTCCATCAGCGGCGATTACGCCACGGTGAGCACCGGCTACGACTGGTGGGGCGCCATGCCCGACCCCTTCGACCCGCGCTTTGCCATGGCCGCCGAGCGCGCCATCGCCATCGCCGCCCGCGACCATCGCGAGGATGCATGGCTGCTGGGCTACTACGCCGACAATGAACTGGCCTGGGCCGGCCGTGGCGACGACGACCAGGCGCACTTCGCCCTGGCCTTCGGCACGCTCAAGCTGTCCACCGACAGCCCGGCCAAGCGCGCCTTCATCAAGCAGCTCAAGGACAAGTACGAGGATCACGAACAGCTCGCCGAGGCCTGGGGCGTGCAGCTGGGCTCCTGGGAAGACCTCGATGCGCCGGGCTACCAGGCGCCGGTTCCGAGCGAAGCGCACCCGGCTATTGCCCAGGACTACAGCGCCTTCCTGCGCCTGTATGCCGACCAGTACTTCAAGACCCTGAAGGACTCGCTGCAATGGCATGCGCCGAACCACCTGCTGCTCGGCCCGCGCTTCGCCGTCAGCACGCCGGAGGCGCTGGCCTCCTGCGCGCAGTACTGCGACATCCTCAGCTTCAACCTCTACGTACCGCTGCCGCAGCAGGGCTTCGACGCCAACTACGTGCGCAGCCTGGACAAGCCGGTACTGATCACCGAGTTCCACTTCGGCTCCCGCGACCGCGGGCCGTTCTGGGGTGGTGTCGCCGAGGTGTACAACGAGCAGCAGCGTGGTGAGGCGTACCAGCGCTTCCTCGCCGAGGCGGCGAAGCAGCCGAACATCGTCGGCGCGCACTGGTTCCAGTACATCGACCAGCCGGTGACCGGCCGCCTGCTCGATGGCGAGAACGGCCATATCGGCCTGGTCGGCATCACCGACCTGCCGTTCACCGGCTTCGTCGACGCCGTGCGCAAAGCCAACCAGCAGACACTCAAGGGTATCGACGAGCAGGCCCGCGCCGCCGCCAAGGTGGCGCCGGAGCCCGCACCGAAACCGGTGCCGGCCGACGACAGCGATGACGAGGAGCAGGCGTCGGAGCAATGATTCGTCATTCGTGAAGCCGCACCCTGCCTTCGGCAGGGTTCCCAGGGGCGGAGCGCGCTGAAAGAATGGCGCCTTCGCCCCTGCTCATTTCCGGAGTTTGAGATGACCCTGAACGGCCACTGCGATCCGCGCTTCACTCCCGTTGCCGATGCTTTCAGCGCGCTGTTCGAGGACCCGCAGGAGCGTGGTGCGGCGTTGTGCATCCAGGTCGGCGGCGAAACCGTGGTCGATCTCTGGGCTGGCAGCGCGGGCAAGGAACCGGGCCAGGACTGGCAGGCCGATACGCTGCTCAACCTGTTCTCCTGCACCAAGACCTTCGCTGCCGTCGCTGCGCTGCAACTGGTGGGAGAAGGGCGGCTCGACCTTGATGCGCCGGTGGCGCGCTATTGGCCGGAGTTCGAGCAGGCCGGCAAGCAGGGCATCACCGTGCGCCAGCTCCTGTGCCATCGCGCGGGCCTGCCGGCTATTCGCGAGCCGCTGGCGCCCGAGGCGCTGTACGACTGGGGCACCATGACGGCCGCGCTGGCCGGCGAAACGCCCTGGTGGACACCCGGCGCCGAGCATGGCTATGCCCCCATCACCTACGGCTGGCTGATCGGCGAAGTGATCCGCCGTGTCGACGGTCGCGAGCCGGGCGCCGCCATCGTCGAGCGAACGGCCAAGCCATTGGGGCTGGATTTCCACATCGGCCTGGATGACGCCGAATTCCACCGTGTAGCGCACATCGCCCGCGGCAAGGGCAACCTGGGCGACGCCGCGGCGCAACGGCTGCTGCGGACCATGATGACCGACGCCGCCGCACTTTCCACCCGCGCCTTCACCAATCCGCCGTCGGTGCTCACCAGCACCAACAAGCCGGAATGGCGGCGCATGTCGCAGCCGGCGGCCAATGGCCATGGCAATGCGCGCTCGCTGGCGGGCTTCTACGATGGCCTCCTGCAGGGCAAGTTGCTGGACGAAGTGCTGCTGGCCGAGCTCACCCGCGAACATGCCGTCGGCGAGGATCGAACTTTGTTGACCTGTACGCGCTTCGGTCTTGGTTGCATGCTTGACCAGCCGAATGTCGCCAACGCCACCTACGGCCTTGGCCCGCAGGCCTTCGGCCATCCTGGGGCCGGTGGCTCCATCGGCTTCGCCGACCCGGAGCGTGAGCTGGCCTTCGGGTTCGTCGTCAACACCCTTGGCCCCTACGTGCTGATGGACCCACGCGCCCAGCGCCTGGCGCGCCTCGCCGGCGACTGCCTGTAGCGACGAGCGGGAGGAACCTTCCTTCCGCCGCACCTTCTTAAGGTCGTCCGCTTTTGCCGTCGCGCTTGCGTGCGTGACGGCGTTCCCCGCGTGCAAACATGCGCCGCTCGTCAGTTCGCGATTAAAATCTCGTTCCAACTGAGTAAGTTATGTACAACTCTTAAGCCGATTGCTGAAGTCAGGGTGCCACCGCCTACCGGTGGCGCCTGGCCTCCCTTCATGTTCCGACTTGTGGAATCGCTCCCATGAACCTGCTGTTCTCGAATTCGCTGAAAGTCTCCACTCTTGCGCTGTGCGTCGGTCTTTCCGCCTGCAGCCAGTTCCAGTCCCAGGACCAGGCCAAGGCGCCGGATAGCGCCGTGGCCGTTGCCAAGCCCGGCACCGCTCACTGGTGGTGGCCCTTCGGTGGCGACGAGGAAGCGAGCGCGGCCGCGCCCACACCGCAGAAGAAGCCGGTCGAGGCAGCCAAGGTCGCCGATGCCGGCAGCCAGCAGCCCGGTGGCCACTGGTGGTGGCCATTCGGTGTGAGCGACAGCAAGCCTGGCGCCGAGAAAGCCGCCAAGCCGCAGGACACCAAGGTCAGCAAGGAATGGCTGGACCAGCACGAGAAGTCCCTGCGTGAAGCGGTAGCCGGCAGCAAGTTCACCGTCGAGCGCCGCGAAAACGCCCTGGTACTGATCGCGCCGGTGGAAGGCTCCTTCAATCCCAAGCGCCCTGAATTGCTGCTGCCGATCACCCTGGCGCCGCTGGGCAACGTGGCGAAGATGCTGCAGAACGATCCGGAGAGCGGCGTACTGGTACTCGGCCACAGCGACAGCTCGGGCGACAAGGCGACCAATGACAAGGTCAGCCTGCAGCGCGCCCAGGCGGTCTCCTCGATCTTCCGCCTCAGCGGCCTGGGCGCCGACCGTCTGCGCCTGAAAGGCGTCGGCTCCAGCCTGCCGCGCGCTGACAACGCCAGCGCCGAAGGCCGCGCGCTGAACCGTCGCGTCGAAGTGCTGGTAACCCAGCGCACCAGCCTGCTGGCGCTCGCCCAGGCCAACTGATCCGCCGCACGCAAAGCGTCATTCCGCCTGGAATGACGCTTGTCGTGGATCAAGCGAGAAGGCGTAACTCTGGATAAGCTTAAGGACTTCTTCTGCAGGAGATTTCCGATGGCCCAGACCCTGGCCGATATGCGCCGCGAATACACCCGTGATGGACTCACCGAGGCCCAGGCGCCCGCCGAACCGTTCAGCCTGTTCAACCAGTGGTTCGAAGACGCGGTGAAGACCGAGCAACTGCCGGTCGAACCCAACGCGATGATGCTCGCCACCGCGGACGCCGACGGCCAGCCGCACTGCCGCGTGCTCCTGCTCAAGGGCCTGGACGAGCGTGGTTTCACCTTCTTCAGCAATTACGAAAGCGCCAAGGGCCAGCAACTGCTGGAGAATCCGCGCGCTGCGATGACCTTCTTCTGGCCGGCGCTGGAACGCCAGGTGCGCATCGAAGGGCGGGTGGAAAAAGTCTCCGCCGAAGAGTCCGCCGCCTATTACCGCGTGCGCCCGCTGGGTAGCCGCCTGGGCGCCTGGGCCTCGCCGCAGAGCCGGGTGATCGACGGCCGCGGCGAACTGGAGCAATTGCTGGCCGAGACGGAGCAGCGCTTCGCCGACAGCGCACCGAGCTGCCCGGACTTCTGGGGTGGCTTCCGCCTGCTGCCGAGCCGCATCGAGTTCTGGCAGGGCCGTCCGAGCCGCCTGCACGATCGCCTCAACTTCCGCGTCGAGAACGGCGCCTGGGTGCGCGAACGTCTCGCTCCCTGAGCTTCTGCTCTTCGTAGGAGCGAGCTTGCTCGCGAACCGCCTCACCGTTGGGGTTGTTCGCGAGCAAGCTCGCTCCTACAGGTCAACTCAATTTTCAGGCCTGAATCGGAACAATCGCGGACGAAGTCCGCTCCTGCGCGCGTCAGGAAAACCGTGCTGCGGTGTAGGATGCCCTCCATCCTCTCGCACAACGGACCTGTCCCATGAAAGTCGTCATCGCTCCCGACTCCTTCAAGGAAAGCCTTTCCGCCCCTGAGGTCGCCGAAGCCATTTCCCGTGGCTGGCTGCGCGCCCGGCCTGACGACGAAACCGTGCTGCGGCCCATGGCCGACGGCGGCGAGGGCACGGTGGATGCGGTGCTGGCCGCGCGGCCGGGCGAACGTCGCGAGCTGGAGGTCTGCGGCCCGCTGGAGCAACCGGTGAAAGCCCACTGGGGCTGCCTGGAAGACGCCACGGCGGTGATCGAGATGGCTGCCGCCAGCGGCTTGCACTGGGTGCCCGAAAGCCTGCGCGATGCCACCCGCACCACCAGCCGCGGCACGGGCGAATTGATTCGCGCGGCGCTGGATGCCGGCGCGAAGAAGATCATTATCGGCCTGGGCGGCAGTGCCACCAATGACGGCGGCCTGGGTCTGCTGCAGGCGCTGGGCGCGAGTTTCCTCGATGACCAGGGCAAGGAGCTGGGCGCCGGCGGCGCGCAGCTCTCGCAACTTCAGCGCATCGACCTGTCGAACCTCGACCCGCGGCTGGGCGCGGTCGAGGTCGAAGTCGCTGCTGATGTGAACAATCCCCTTTGCGGCCCGCATGGCGCCTCCGCTGTCTTCGGACCGCAGAAGGGCGCGAACCCGGCGCAGGTGCAGCAACTGGACGCCGCGCTCAAACGCTTCGCCGAAGTGGCGGCGCAGGCTCTCGGGCAGGATCACAGCCTGTTCCCCGGCGTCGGTGCCGCGGGTGGTCTGGGCTTCGCCTGCCGGGCCTTCCTCAAGGCGCGGTTCCGCCCGGGCATCGAGCTGATCGCCGAGCTGTCGGAGTTGGAAGCGGCGCTTGCCGGCGCGTCGCTGGTCATCACCGGGGAGGGGCGGCTGGACGGCCAGAGCCTGCATGGGAAGACGCCGGTCGGCGTGGCCCATGTCGCCCGTCGCGCGGGCGTGCCGGTGATCGCACTGGCGGGCAGCGTTGGCGAAGGGCTGGCTGAATTGCGTGAAGCGGGGATCGAAGCGGCGTTCAGCCTGGCGCCGGGGCCCATCACCCTGGCCGATGCCTGCGCACGGGCGGCGCAGGAACTGGAAAACCGCGCCGAGGCGCTGGCACGCTTCTGGTCGCTGGCTCAGGCGGCGCGGTAGTCGTCGGCGGCGCGTTGCAGCCAGTCGGGGAGGTCGCGGCGTTTCACTTTCTGGCGCTTGGCATCCGCCAGGCGTTCGAGCAGGTAATGGCGCTTGTGCGGATCATCGCCTGCCAGCGACAGGGCCAGGTCGCGGTCCATCCAGCGGCGGATGCGCCAGTAGATCCACCAGTGGAAATACAGGCCGGCAGCGGTGGTGACGACGATGATGAAGTAGTCCATGCGAGAATCCAGGTGGGGTGCTTCTTCTGCGGGCACCAGCCTAACCGATCCTCCCGCAGGAAAAACTGAGCCACGGCAGGCGATTTCGGTGGATATGGCACAAACTGTACGAAAGCTGAATCGAGATCAGCTGTTTCACGACCTGGCGTGACAGGCGGGCTGTCGTCGGAGTCTAATAGTCGTAGCCCTACTCGGAGGTTCCCTAATGCGTAAAACTGCCCTGATCGCCGTGACGTTTGCTGCCCTGGCCATGACCCTCGGTGGTTGCCAGTCCAGCCTGACCGGCGATACCTACACCCGTGAAGAAGCACGTACCGTGCAGAATGTTCGCATGGGTACCATCCAGGCCCTGCGCCCCGTGAAGATCGAAGGCACCAAGACCCCGATCGGTTCGGTTGCCGGCGCTGCGGTCGGCGGCATCGGTGGCAGCGCCATCGGTGGCGGCAAGGGCAGCTATGTCACCGCCATCATTGGCGCCGTGGCCGGCGGCCTGCTCGGTGCGGCTACCGAGGAAGGCCTGACCCGTACCCAGGGCGTGGAAATCACCGTTCGCGAAGACGACGGCAGCACCCGCGCCTACGTTCAGCAGGTCGACGAAGGTGCCGTGTTCCGTGTTGGCGAGCGCGTGCGCATCCTGACCGTCAACGGTACCAGCCGCGTCGCCCACTGACCGGTTGCCGGCCGCCTATCCGTGGCGGCCATCGAAACTCAGCGCGCGACAGTCGATCCGACTGTCGCGCGCTATCGTTTTGGGGGATTGGAAAATCGACCTGGGGTGCCGCCCACGCGACCAGGGCTGAATTTTCGTAATAATTCAATCCATGACGCGTAATCGATAGATATGGATAATCGTGGCCTTCGTACGCCGGCCCCTGCGGTGCGGGGTCGTTTGTATGGACGCCATCCGCTGGCGAGAAGGAGCAGGACATGATTCTGGCGCTGATCATCGCGCTGCCTTTCTTCGGGGTATTGCTGCCACTGCTGGCCGAGCGTTTCGGCCGAACGGCCTGTGCTGCCGCGACCGGCCTGGTGCCGCTCGCCGGGTTGGCCCTGCTGTTGAGCCAGCGCGCGGTCCTGGGCGCTGATCCGCGGGTGTATCGCTCGGAGTGGTTGCCGGAACTGGGCTTGAACCTCAGCCTGCGCCTGGATGGCCTGGGCTTTCTGTTCGCCCTGCTGATCCTCGGCATCGGCCTGCTGGTCATCCTCTACGCCCGCTATTACCTGTCCGAGAAAGAACCCGCCGGGCGCTTCTTCGCCTTCCTGCTGCTGTTCATGGGCGCCATGCTCGGCGTGGTGCTCAGCGAAAACCTGCTGCTGATGCTGGTGTTCTGGGAGCTGACCAGCCTGTCGTCGTTCCTGCTGATCGGCTTCTGGGGCCATCGCTCGGATGCGCGCAAGGGCGCGCGGATGGCACTGGCAGTCACCGGTGGTGGCGGCCTCGCGCTGCTAGCCGGCATCCTGCTGATCGGCCACGTGGTCGGCAGCTTCGAGTTGAGCACCGTGCTCGGCGCGCGCGAGGTGCTGCAGGCCAGCCCGCTGTTCCCGCTGGCGTTGTGTCTGGTGCTGCTGGGGGTATTCACCAAATCGGCGCAGTTCCCGTTCCACTTCTGGCTGCCCCATGCCATGGCGGCGCCGACCCCGGTGTCGGCCTACCTGCACTCGGCGACCATGGTGAAGGCCGGCGTGTTCCTGCTGGCGCGCCTGTACCCGCTGCTGTCGGGCAATGACCTGTGGTTCTACCTGGTCAGCCTCACCGGCCTTGCGACGCTGCTGATGGGGGCGTTCATTGCGCTGTTCCAGAACGACCTCAAGGGCCTGCTGGCTTACTCGACCATCAGCCACCTGGGCCTGATCACCCTGTTGTTCGGACTGGACTCGCCCATGGCCAACGTCGCGGCGATCTTCCACATCATCAACCACGCGACCTTCAAGGCCTCGCTCTTCATGGCCGCCGGCATCATCGACCACGAGACCGGCAGCCGCGACATGCGCCGCATCAACGGCATGTGGAAGTACATGCCGCATACCGCTGTGCTGGCGATGGTGGCGTCGGCGTCCATGGCCGGCGTGCCGCTGCTCAACGGCTTCCTCAGCAAGGAGATGTTCTTCGGCGAGACCCTGGCGCAGAACATGATGGGCAGCTTCAACTGGCTGATACCGGCGCTGGCCACCGTCGGCGCGCTGTTCTCGGTGAGCTACTCGGTGCGCTTCATCCACGACGTATTCTTCAACGGCGAGCCGATCAACCTGCCCAATCCGCATCCCCACGAGCCGCCGCGCTACATGAAGGTGCCGGTGGAAATCCTGGTGCTGATCTGCCTGCTGGTGGGGATCATGCCGGGCATCATTGTCGGTCCGCTGCTGGCCGGCGCCGCCGCATCGAGCCTGAATGGCCCGCTGCCCGAGTACAGCCTGGCGATCTGGCACGGCTTCAATGTGCCGCTGGCCATGAGCTTCGTCGCCACGGCCGGCGGCGTTCTGCTCTATGTGCTGCGCAAGCCGCTGTTCGACTGGTACGCGGGGTTGCCCGCGATGGATGCCAAGCTGGTGTTCGAGCAGCAGGTGCAGCGCGTGGTGCGTTTTGCTGCGCGGGTCACCGACTATCTGGAGAACGGCTCGCTGCAGCGCTACTCGATGTTGCTGGTGCTGGCCGCGGTCATTGTGGTGCTCGCCGCGCTCGCGCCGCTGCCGAGTATTGAAGGTGATCGCCAGCAGACTGCCCTGGACGGCATCACCGCCCTGGGCCTGGTGCTGCTGGCGATCGCCGGACCGTTGACCGTATGGTTCCACCGCCAACGCCTCACCGCGCTGGTCATCCTCAGCATCGCCGGCCTGCTGGTGGCGCTGGCCTTCGCGCGCTTCGCCGCGCCGGACCTGGCGCTGACCCAGTTGTCGGTGGAGGTGGTGACCATGGTCCTGCTGATGCTGGCGCTGTACTACCTGCCCATGCGCACACCGAAGACCTCCAGCAGCCTGCGTCGCCTGCGCGATTTCGTCATCGCCCTCGGGGCCGGCCTGATGGTGACGCTGCTGACCTATGCCGTGCTGACCCGTCCGTACGACAGCATCGCCGGTTACTACCTGGAGAACAGCGTCACCGGTGGCGGCGGCCACAACGTGGTGAACGTGATCCTGGTGGACTTCCGTGGCTTCGATACCCTCGGCGAGATCACCGTGCTAGCCATCGCCGCCGTCGGCATCTTCGCGCTGCTCGATGGCCTGCGCCTGTTGCGCCGCGAGCAGGACGACGAAGGCCACGCCTGGGCAAAGGATCGCTTCCCGCCCATCCTCGCCGCGCTGTCGCGTCTGCTGCTGCCACTGGCGCTGCTGGTCTCGGTGTTCATCTTCCTGCGCGGGCACAACCTGCCGGGCGGCGGCTTCATTGCCGGGTTGATCACCTCGGTGGCGCTGATTCTCCAGTACATCGCCTGTGGCAGCCGCTGGGTGAACACGCGCCTGCCGCTGGACTACAGCCGCCTCGCCGGCCTCGGTGTGCTGATCGCCGGGCTGACCGGCCTGGGCGCCTGGTTCTTCGGCTTCCCGTTCCTCACCTCGGCGTTCGGCCACTTCCACATTCCGCTGGTGGGCGAGATCGAACTGGCCACCGCCATGCTCTTCGACCTGGGGGTTTACTTCACCGTGGTCGGCGCGACGCTGCTGATTCTTTCCGGGCTGGGTTCGGTCACCGCGCCGCCGGAGCCGCTGACCAAGGAGGCGCACTGATGGAAGCGCTTTTCGCCATCGCCCTCGGGTTGCTGACCGCCAGCGGCGTCTATCTGCTGCTGCGCGCACGCACCTTCCCTGTCGTGTTGGGGCTGACCCTGCTGTCCTATGCAGTGAATCTCTTCCTTTTCGCCATGGGCCGCCTTGCCGGTGACCCGGCAGTGATCGGCAAGGTCGCCAACGCTGGGGACCCGATTCCCCAGGCGCTGGTGCTGACCGCTATCGTCATCGGTTTCGCCATGACCGCCTTCGTCATCGTCCTGGCTCTGCGTGGGCTGGCGGAGACTGGTGGCGATCATGTCGATGGCGGCAACGGGGAGGACGGCCGATGAACCACTGGCTGATCCTGCCCGTCCTGCTGCCGCTGTTCGCCGGCTGTGCGCTGCTGCTGGTCGGCGAGCGCCTGCAACGCGGCCTGTCGCTGCTCGCCACGCTGGCGCTGCTGCCGCTTGCCGCCGTGCTGCTACAGCAGGCCGACAGCGGCGTGGTGCAGTTCTACGCGCTGGGCAACTGGCAGCCGCCGTTCGGCATCATCCTGGTGCTGGACCGCCTCAGCGCGCTGATGATTGCCGCCACCGCGCTGCTCGCCAGCCTGTCACTGATCTACGCGCTGCGCGGGGATGACAAGCGCGGCAAGCGCTTCCACCCGCTGTTCCAGTTCCAGTTGCTGGGTTTGAACGGCGCGTTCCTCACCGGTGACCTGTTCAACCTCTTCGTGTTCTTCGAGATCCTGCTGATCGCTTCCTACGCGCTGTTGCTGCATGGCGGCGGGGCAGGGCGCGTGCGCGCGGGTGTGCACTATGTGGTGCTCAACCTCGTCGGCTCGGCGTTCTTCCTCATCGCCGTGGGCACGCTTTACGGCATCACCGGCACCCTGAACATGGCGCACATGGCCGAGCGCGTGGCGCAGCTGAGCGTCGAGCAGGCGCCACTGGTGCGTGCGGCGGCTTTGTTGCTGCTGGTGGTGTTCGGCCTCAAGGCCGCGCTGCTGCCGCTGTATTTCTGGCTGCCCAGGGCCTACGCCGAAGCCACCGCACCGGTGGCGGCGCTGTTCTCGATCATGACCAAGGTGGGCATCTACTCGATCCTGCGCGTGTATACGCTGATCTTCGGCGAGCAGGCCGGCGAGTTGGCGAACCTCGCGCAGGCCTGGCTATGGCCGCTGGCACTGGCCGGCATCGTCGCCGGTGCGCTGGGTGCCCTCGCGGCGACCACGCTGCAAGGCATGCTGTCGTATCTGGTCGTGGTATCGGCCGGTACCCTGCTGGCGGCCATCGCCCTGGGCACGCCGGAAGCGTTGTCCGCCGCGCTTTACTACCTGCTGCACAGCATCTGGGTGGCCGGTGGCCTGTTCCTGCTGGCCGACCTGATCGCCCGCCAGCGTGGCGATAAAGCAGGCCGGCTGGTGCAAGGCCCGGCGTTGCTGCAGCCGCATCTGCTGGGCGGCGCGTTCTTCTTCGGCGCTATCGCGGTCGCCGGTTTGCCGCCACTGTCGGGTTTCCTCGGCAAGCTGATGCTGCTGCGCTCGGTCAGCGGCGGCAGCGAGGCTATCGCGCTCTGGAGCGTAGTGCTGGTCAGCGGGCTGGTAACCATCGTTGCCTTGAGCCGCGCTGGCAGCACGCTGTTCTGGCACACCGGACTGAGCGTGCTGGGTAGCGCCAATCGCGAACCGGTGAAGATGCTGGCATGCTTCGGTCTGCTGGCCAGCGCACCGCTGATGGTGGTCGCTGCGCGGCCGCTGATCGACTACACCCAGGCCGCCGCCGTGCAATTGCTGGATGCCGGGCTGTATCGCCATGCGATCCTGCTGGGAGGTGGCGCATGATCCGGCGCATCTTCCCGCATCCGCTGCTCAGAGGTGTGCTGCTGCTGAGCTGGCTGCTGCTGGTCAACGATTTCTCCCTTGGCCATTGGCTGCTCGGCGCCTTTCTCGGCCTCACGATCCCGCTGCTGTGCCGCAACCTGCTGCTGGCTGCACCACGCATCCAGCGGCCGGGTCTGCTGCTGCGCTTCATCGGCCTGGTGCTCTACGACATCGTGGTGGCCAACCTGCAGGTGGCGAAACTGGTGCTGGGGCCGAAGGCCAACCTGCAACCGGGTTTCGTCGAGATACCCCTGGAGCTGACCGATGACCTGGCCATCAGCATCCTTGCCAGCGTCATCACCCTGACCCCCGGCACCTGTTCCGCCGACCTGTCCGCCGACCGCCGTACGTTGCTGGTCCACGGCATCGACGTGCCCGATCCGCAGGCGCTGGTGGCGGATATCAAGGCGCGCTACGAAGCGCCGCTGAAGGAGGTGTTCGCATGCTCGGCATCGTGATCCCGATCTGCCTGGCGTTGCTGGGCGTGGCGGTGCTGCTCACCGTGGCGCGGCTGATCCGCGGGCCATCGGTGGCGGATCGCATCCTCGCGCTGGACACGCTGTCGATCAAAGCCATCGCGCTGATCGTGCTGTTCGGCATCTGGAAGGGCAGCGGCCTGTACTTCGAAGCGGCGTTGCTGATCGCGGTGATGGGCTTCGTCAGCACCGTGGCGCTGTGCAAGTTCCTCCTGCGCGGAGACATCATCGAATGAACGTGATCATCGAGGCGCTGGTCTGCTTCCTGCTGCTGGCCGGCAGCCTGTTCGCCCTGCTCGGCGCCATTGGCCTGTACCGGCTGCCGGACTTCTACACGCGCCTGCACGCGCCGACCAAGGCCTCGACCCTGGGCGTGGGCGGCGTGGTGCTGGCCTCGCTGCTGTACTTCAGTACGCGCGGCGAGGGCGTGAGCCTGCATGAGATCCTGATCACCGTGTTCCTCTTCATCACCGCACCGGTGAGCGCGCACCTGCTGGCGAAGGCGGCGATGCAGCAGCGGGTGCCGGTGGAGCGGGGGACCAAGGGCAAGCCCTGGGACTGATTTTGAGCCTTGTTTGTGCTGCTTCTGGATTGGGTGTTCTGCGTCGCTTCGGCGTGCGCTGGGGCTTCTCGTTTCGCCCCCTCGGGCGAGTTACTTTTCCAAACGACGGATGGCCGCCCCCCGGAAAGTAACCAAAAGGCTTGCCCCGGACATCCGGTTTTTCGCTTAGGCGAAAAATACCCTCGTTGAACGGGGCAGTCGGAGCGTGCGGGTGTTTTTCTGGAATCCTTTCAGAGCCAGAGCGGTGTTGCTCTTCGTAGGAGCGAGCTTGCTCGCGAACCGCCCTGGCGCTGGAGCCGCCGGTGAGTTTGTTCGCGAGCAAGCTCGCTCCTACAGTTCGAATCCGGCCCATACAGTTTCCCCACGATTCTGTACCTGTCGGCCGCAAGCGTGCGCCTCCTATACTCCGGGGACCTTTTGACTGGAGCGTCCCGTGCAGCAATCCCGGCCGTTCGCCCTCGCGTGCCTGGTGCTGGCCATGGCGCTCTGGGGCAGTTCCTTCATCGCGCTGAAATTCGCCTTCCAGGAAATGCCCGCCATGTGGGTGATCTTCGCCCGGATGGCACTGGGCAGCCTGATCTTCCTCGCCGCCTGGCGCTGGCGCGGGCGCATCGACTACCGACCCGGTGACTGGAGGTGGCTGCTCGCCCTGGCTGCCTGCGAGCCGTGCCTTTACTTCATATTCGAGTCCCTGGCGCTGCAGCAGACCAGCGCCGCGCAGGCCGGGATGATCACCGCACTGCTGCCTCTGCTGGTGGCGGTTGGCGCGTTTTTCCTGCTGCATGAACGGATCGCCCGCAACACCTGGCTGGGTTTTGCCCTGGCGGTGCTCGGCTCGCTCTGGCTGACCCTGGCCAGCGAGCCGGACAGCCATGCGCCCAATCCGCTGCTGGGCAACTTCTACGAGCTGCTGGCAATGCTTTGCGCCACCGGCTACACCCTGCTGCTCAAGCACCTGTCGGCGCGTTATTCGCCCTTCATCCTGACCGCGATGCAGGCGTTCATCGGCTCGGTGTTCTTCCTGCCGCTGGCGCTGGCAACCTCCGGGCTGCCGGCGGCGCCCGGCCCGACTGGCTGGTTCGCGTTGGTCTACCTGGGCAGCGTGGTCACCGTCGGCGCCTATGGCCTGTACAACTTCGGCGTCAGCCGCCTGCCGGCGAGCCAGGCGACCGGCTTCATCAACCTGATCCCGGTGTTCACCCTGATCTTCGCCGCGCTGCTGCTGGGCGAGGTGCTCAGCGGCCAGCAGGCGCTGGCCGCCGGCCTGGTGTTTGCCGGTGTCGCCCTCAGCCAGTGGCGCAGCGCGCCGCCCACGTCGCCCGCCGGTGTGCTGGACTGATCTCACTGAATCGCTTGCCCTGCCAGGAGAACGACACGATGGCCGCCCAGGAACGCAACTGGACCCGCGAGGCGATCCGCATCATCGAAGCGGATTTCCAACGCAGCGCCGATACCCACCTGATTCCACTGGACATGCCCGGCCTGCCGGGCGTGGACCTGTATTTCAAGGACGAGTCCAGCCACCCCACCGGCAGCCTCAAGCACCGCCTGGCGCGCTCGCTGTTCCTCTACGCGTTGTGCAATGGCTGGCTGCGGCCGGGCGCTCCGGTGATCGAGGCATCCAGCGGTTCGACGGCGATCTCCGAAGCGTATTTCGCCCGGCTGCTCGGCGTACCGTTCATTGCCGTGGTTCCCGCCAGCACCTCGAAGGAGAAGATCGCGCAGATCGCCTTCTATGGCGGCCAGGCGCACCTGGTGGACGACCCGACGCAGATCTACGCCGAATCCGAGCGACTGGCGAAGGAAACCGGCGGCCACTTCATGGACCAGTTCACCTACGCCGAGCGCGCGACCGACTGGCGGGCGAACAACAACATCGCCGAGTCGATCTTCCAGCAGATGCGCCATGAGCGCTTCCCCGAGCCGGCCTGGCTGGTCTCCAGCCCTGGCACCGGCGGCACCCTGGCCACGCTGGGGCGCTTTGCCCGCTACCGCCGGCATGACACCCGTGTGCTCTGCGCCGACGCCGAACGCTCGGTGTTCTTCGATTCCTACCGCACCGGCGACCGTGATCTGACCCTGAGCTATGGTTCGCGCATCGAAGGCATCGGCCGCCCGCGCGTGGAAGCGTCCTTCCTGCCCAACGTACTCGACGCCTGCTGCAAGGTGCCGGACGACCTTTCGCTGGCCGCCATGCACTATCTGGCGCAGCGCCTGGGGCGGCATGTCGGCGGCTCCAGCGGCACCAACCTGGTTGGCGCGCTGCTGGTGGCGCGGCAGATGGTGGCGCGGCGCGAGAGCGGCTCGGTGGTGGCGATCCTCTGCGACAGCGGCGAGCGCTATGAAACGACTTACTACAACCCGCTGTGGCTGATTTCCCAGGGCTTCGACCTCGATCCGCTGATCGAGGCGGTGCGCCAGTGCGCCGAGCACGGCACGGCGCTGCCCGGCGATCTGCCCTGTATCGGGCTGGACTGAACCCTGTGGAGGGATGCATGAAAACCATTGGCCTGATCGGCGGCATGAGCTGGGAGTCGACCATTCCCTACTACCGGCAGATCAACGAGCGCATCAAGGAAAAACTCGGCGGCCTGCACTCGGCGAAGATCGCCTTGTACAGCGTGGACTTCCACGAAATCGAGCGCCTGCAGCACGCCGGCGACTGGGAGGCCGCCGGCCGCCTGCTGGCTGACGCCGCGCGCTCGCTGAAGGCGGCTGGCGCGGACTTCCTGGTGCTCTGTACCAACACCATGCATAAGGTAGCGCCGGCCATCGAGGCGGCAGTGGATATCCCGCTGCTGCATATCGCCGACCCGACCGCCGAGGCGATCCGTGCGGCCGGCGTGTCCACGGTCGGCCTGCTGGGCACGCGCTTTACCATGGAGCAGGCGTTCTACAAGGATCGCCTGGTGGACAGGTTCGGACTGAAGGTACTGACACCGGACGAGGCTGATCGCCAGGTCGTGCACCGGATCATCTACGAGGAGCTTTGCCTGGGGCAGATTCGCGACGTGTCGCGGGAAGCGTACCGGCGCATCATCGCTGCGCTGGTGGAGCAGGGCGCCGAGGCGGTGATCCTCGGTTGCACGGAGATTTCCCTGCTGGTCGGCCCGGCGGACGCCTCGGTGCCGCTGTTCGACACCACTGCGCTCCATGCCCTGCAGGCGGCCGATGCCGCCCTTTGACGAGGACGAACAGCATGAGCTTCATCAGCCTGAAAGTACGCGCGGCGTTCATCATGCATGGTTACGACGAGCAGAACCGCGAGGTGATCGAGCACGTGTCGGACCCGGACTTCGTCGAGAAGCTGGTGCGCGTCGAGCGCATCCAGTCGATCAGCGAGAAGTACGTGCTGGTGACCGCCAGCGAGGGTCGGCTGGCTTATTGGGAGTACGCCGAGGAGTTCGCTGTGCTCAAGGCAAGGTTGGTGGCGGCCGGGCTGCTCGTTTGAAGCAGTCATGTGCGTAGGAGCGGACTTCGTCCGCGATGGGCTCAGGCGCGATTCGAACCTATCGCGGACGGAGTCCGCTCCTACGTTGTCTGAAAAACTTGTGCGGGTCGATCAATCCCCGCTGGAGCCGCCCGGATAGGCGCAGCCGCGCATGACCTTGTTGTCCAGGCGCAGCTCAGCGGAGAGGTTGCTCAGGGCGCCGCTCATGCTGTCCTGGCAGCGTGCCGGAGCCACCCACAACTCGACCTTCTCGCCGTTGGCTTCGCTGGAATAACTGGTGCTACCGTCGGGCACGCCCTCGGCGATGTACGGCAGCGCCAGCGATTCCTTGCCCGGCTGCTCGATCAGCATGCCCTGGCTGTTGACCAGTACGCTCCAGCCCGGCTCGTTGCCGTGGGCACGGACCACCGCGCGCTTGAAGTTCGGGTCGTCGCAGCCCGAGCCCTCGTTCTGCAAACGATAGACCTTGGCCACTTCCAGCTTGCCGTCGGTGCCCTGGGCGCTGCTGCCGCTGAAGCTGCCGCGCAGGTCGGCGTACAGCGAGGTGGCGCCGTCGTTGAACATCTCCAGTGCGTCGCGGGGCAGGCCGGTGTTGCCGGTGTCCTCGATGCTGAAACGGCGCTGCTCGGTGCAGCTGCGGAACACCAGCTTGCCGTCCAGGCGGCTCAGTTCGCCCTGCAGGCGGGTGGAGGCGTTAAGATCGGTCTTGTTCGGCGTCCATACCTGGCAGGCAGCGAACAGGGGTAGCAGGCTGAACAGAATGAAACGGCTGGATCGCATGGAACGGGCTCCCTCGAAAGTGCGCCCACGTTACCCAGCGAAGCCGGCCACCTCAAGGGTAATGCCCAACGGCGAGGAGAATTTCGGATGATCCGCTGCAAGCGCGCTTACGAACCGGCGACCCAGGACGACGGCCTGAGGGTGCTGGTGGACCGGCTCTGGCCACGGGGAATTCGCAAGGAAGACCTGTACATGGAGTACTGGGCCAAGGAGGCGTCGCCGTCCAACGAACTGCGCCAGCGCTTCCACCACGACCCGAGCCTGTTCGAAGAATTCCGCAAGGCCTACCACGACGAACTGAACGCCCACCCGGAGCACTGGATGGGGCTGCTGGACCTCGCGCGCAAGGGCACGCTGACGCTGCTCTATGCGGCCAAGGACGAGGAGCACAACAACGCCCGTGTGCTGGCGGAGTTTCTCGAGGACGAATTGGCGAAGCAGGGCGAGGGCAGTTCCCCGGTCTGCTATGCCGGGAAGACCGAATAGAGGCGGTTCGCGAGCAAGCTTGCTCCTAAATGTCCCGCGTGGCGGGCTGCTTCTCTGTAGGACCGAGGGGGACGCCCAGTCCTTGCTCGCGAACCAGGGCAAACGGCTGACGCAGAAGCACCAGCTGCGTAGGGCGCATAACGCGCCAGCGTTATCCGCCCTACGAAGTTGCTCGCGAGTCGTGCAAGGCGGTTACCAGATCTTGTACACCTGCCCGCTCTGCTTGCCTTCCACGCTGCGGGCGAAGCCCAGGGCGGCATCGGCGGCAGGTACCGGCTTGAAGCCGCGGAAGAACGGCGCGTAGCCCTCCATCGATTCCACCAGCACGTTCGGGCTCACCGCGTTGATCCGCTGGCCGCGCGGCAGTTCCAGGGCGGCGCTGCGCACGAAACCTTCCACCGCGCCGTTGACCAGGCTGGCCGAGCTGCCCAGCACGATGGGCTGTTCGCTGAGGATGCCGGTGGTCAGGGTGAAGGACGCGCCGTCGTTGGCGTATTGGCTGCCGATCAGCACCAGGTTCACCTGGCCCATCAGCTTGTCCTTCAGGCCGACTGCCATTTCGGCTTCGCCCATTTCCGACAACGCACCGAAGTGCACCTTGCCGGCAGCGCTGATCAGCGCATCGAAGTTGCCGACCTGCTCGAAAAGCGCGCGGATCGACGCGCTGTCGGTGATGTCCACGCGGAAGTCACCGCTGTTGCGGCCGACGCGGATGATCTCGTGGCGCGGGGCCAGTTCGTTGGCGACGGCCTGGCCGAGGGTGCCGCTGGCGCCGATCAGGATGATTTTCATGAAGACTCTCCACTGAGTGGTTTGGCTGAAAGTGAATTCAGTCTAGAGTGACCATCTGTTTTGATAATCCAGTCAATCGACAACCTTTGGTTTTCATATGGAAACAATCGCCAGCGATCTGGAAGACCTTTCCGCCTTCGCCGTGCTGTTGGAGTGCGGCAGTTTCACCCGCGCCGCGGAGAAGCTCGGTTGCAGCAAGGGGCAGTTGTCCAAGCGTATTTCCGCGCTGGAACAGGCGCTGGGCGCGACCCTGGTGCACCGCACCACCAGACGCCTGTCGCTGACTGCCGCCGGCGCCGCATTGCTGCCCGAGGCCCAGGCGCTCAACGCCCAGGCGGCGCGGGCGCGGCAGGCGGTGCTGGCGTTGCAGGAGGAGGCGCAGGGCAAGGTCCGGTTGAGCGTGCCGGTATCCCTGGGCGAGACCTTCTTCGATGCCTGGCTGATGGAGTTTTCCCACCAATACCCGGACATTCGCCTGGAGCTGGATTTGTCCAACGCGCGCCGTGACCTGGTGGCAGACGGCTTTGACCTGGCGATCCGCTCCGGCAGCCTGGAGGTGGATGACCGCTTCGTCGCCAAACCCCTGTTTGCCTTGCAGGAACTGACCTGCGCTACGCCCGGCTACCTTGCCGAGCACGGTGCGCCGCGGGCGCCGGCGGACCTGTCAGCCCACTCCTGCCTGCAGAACACCCACTACCAGGACAGCGATGTCTGGCTCTACCAACGCCGCCACGAACTGTTCCGCGTTGCGGTCAGCGGTGTGCTGGCGAGCAACCACTACACGCTGCTGAAGAAAGCCGCGCTGGCTGGTGCCGGCATCAGCCGATTGCCGTCCTACATGATTCAACAGGAGTTGGCTGAAGGCAGGCTCGTCTGGCTGCTCCGTGATTACCAGACACGCACCCAGCCAGTGTTTCTCATCCATCCGTATCAGGGGCGCCTGCCACGCCGCACGCAGTTGCTGGCGGACTACCTGCTGCGCTGGTTCGAGCATAGCCGTCGGCAGTTGGTCGCCCTGGAGGGCTGACAGGCAATTCATTCACGTTCGTTCAGCTTTGTTCAGTGATGGTTCAGAAAGGGTTCAGGGGGAGTTCAGGCATGGCCTCGTAGGCTTTGCCCTATTCTTCCAGCCCCTTCCAAGGTGACCACCATGAACCGCTCCACCCTGCTGCTGACTGCTCTGTTCGCCAGCGCCGCTCTGCTGAGCGGCTGCGCTTCCGACCTCTCGGGTTCTTCCTACTCCCGCGCTGACGCCCGCGCTGTGCAGAACGTGCGCATGGGCACCATCGAGTCCTTGCGCCCGGTGCAGATCGAAGGCACCAAGACGCCCATCGGCACCCTCGCCGGTGCGGCGGTCGGCGGTATCGCCGGCAACTCCATCGGTGGAGGCCGCGGCAAGGCCATCACCACCATCCTCGGCGGCGTGGCCGGCGGCGCGGCGGGCTCGGCAGTGGAAGAGGGCATCACCCGCACACAGGGCGTGGAAATCGTGGTCCGCGAGGATGACGGCGGCACCCGCGCCTATGTACAGGCGGTCGATTCGCAACAGTTCCGCGTTGGCGATCGCGTTCGCATCATGTCCGTCAACGGCGCCAGCCGAGTGACCCTCTGACCTGGAGACCCCACCATGCGCCGCCTGTTGATCGCTCTGCTGCTGATCGTTGGCTCTGGCACTGCCATGGCCGATGAGGATGGAGGCTTCTGGTACCTGCAGACCAGCGTCTACACGACCCACTGGACCAACGACCCGGAGCACAACAACCATCAGGAGCTGATCGGCCTGGAACGCAACCGCGCTGACGGTGTGGTCTGGGGCGGCGCGACCTTCAAGAACTCCTTCAGCCAGCGTTCCAATTATGTCTACGCCGGCAAGCGCTTCGACTGGGAAGGCACGCCGTTCTACGCCAAGGTCACCGGCGGCGCGCTGCAGGGGTATCGCGGCGAATACCGCGACAAGATTCCGCTGAACCGCTATGGCGTGGCGCCTGCGATCATCCCGTCGGTGGGTGCGCACCTGGGGCCGGTGGGCGCCGAGTTCGTGGTGCTGGGAGGGTCGGCTGCGATGGTCAATGTGGGCGTGCGCTTCTAAGTTTTCCTGAAGCCAAACGGCGCGGGCCGCAGTGCGAAATCACTGTGGCCCGCGCCGTTTTTGTTTGCAGGGGAGGTCAGAGAGTGACGTCCTTCAGCGCCTTGTCCAGGCAGTCGATGAACAGCTCCGCATGTTCCTGCTCGAAGGCCAGCAGCGGACGGATCTTCAGGATGTTCTCCATGGGACCGGCCGCACTGATCAGCACGCCGCGCTCGCGCATGGCATTGACCACCTGCCGGGTCTGGTTGGCGGCCGGAGTTTTTGCGGTGCGATCGGTGACCAGTTCGACGCCGAGGAAAAGCCCTGCGCCGCGCACGTCGCCGATCAGTTCATGGCGCTCGGCGAGCTGGCGGATGCCCTGGAGCATGAGGGCGCCGATGCGCTGCGAACGCTCCTGAAGCTGTTCGTCGTGGATCACGTCGAGTACCGCCTGGGCCGCCGCGCAGGACACCGGGTTGCCGCCGAAGGTGTTGAAGTAGCGCACCTCGCGGCCGAAGCTTTCGAGGATTTCCGGGCGCACCACGACGCCGGCGATGGGCTGGCCGTTGCCCATGGGTTTGCCAAGGGTGACCAGGTCCGGCTGCACGCCGTGGCGTTGGAAGCCCCACATGGCGTCGCCGGTGCGGGCGAAGCCGCTCTGCACTTCGTCGGCGATATAAAGCAGGCCTTCGTCCTGGGCGACTTTCACGGCTTCGGCAAGGAATCCGGCCGGATCGGCCAGCACGCCGTCGCTGGCGAAGATGCCGTCGAGCAGTAGCGCGGCGGGCTTGATGCCATGGGCGCGCAGGTCGGCGATGGCGGCGCGCACATCGTCGGCGAAGAGTTTGCCGACGTTCTCTGCACCCAGTCGGTAAGCATCGGGCGCGCGCACGGTGCGGGCGTGGGCGGGCAGGGTGATGCCGGCGCCGAGGGACGGCGAGAGCTCGGAAATGGTCCCGGTGACGCCGTGGTATGCGAAGCGGGTGATGATCACCCCGGTGCCGCCGGTGTACTGGCGAGCGATACGCAGGGCGAGGTCGTTCGCCTCGCTGCCGGTGCAGGTGAACATCACCTGGTCCAGGCCTTCGGGGAAGGTGGCGAGCAGGTCCTCCGCGTAGTCGAGGATGCCTTCCTGCAGGTAGCGGGTATGAGTGTTGAGCACCGCCGCCTGGCTGGCGATGGCTTGCACCACGCGCGGATGGCAGTGGCCGATGGAGGCGACGTTGTTGTAGGCGTCGAGGTAGCGGTTGCCCTGGTTGTCGTAGAGCCACACGCCCTCGCCGCGTACGGTGTGCAGCGGGCGCTCGTAGAACAGGCGGTAGGCCGGCCCGAGCAGGCGCGCGCGGCGCTCGATCAGGCGGCGCTCCTGTTCGCTCAGGCGCTCGGCATCGGCGGCGCTGAATCCGTTGGGCATGGTCATGGGCGGGGCTCCTCTTGTGTGGCGCAGGCGGCGAAGATCTGCTCCTGCGCCTGTTCCCGGCTCAGGCGGGCCAGGCCTTGCACGGCCTGCCAGGCGTGGCGGGTGTTGCGCAGGATGTAGTCGCGGTTCTCGGGGTGCAGGCTGGCGCGCCAGGCGGTGATGCTCAGGGTCATGATCAGGCGCGTGGCAATCAGGTCGGCGAGGATTTCCTGCTCCTCGGCCAGCAGCGGGCAGCGGCGATGGTAGGCGGCGATCATCTCGCAGGCGGTGGCCAGCGGCGCGTCCGGCTCGCCCACCTGGTAGGCGGCGGCGACGCCGAGGTCGTTGATCAGCGGCGCGTGGACCATGTCGCCGAAATCGAGAATGTTGCGCACCAGGTCCGGATGCTCGGCATCGACGATGACGTTGTGCGGGTTCAGGTCGTTGTGGATGACCTGGGCGCGCAGCGTGGACTGGCGGGGCAGGGCGTGGCGCTCGAAGTTGTCGAGGAAGCGCTCCACCAGGGCGCGCTGTTCTCGATCCTGAATGTAGACCAGCAGGTTACGCAGGCGTGAGGCGTGCTTGAGGTCCCAGAGCAGTTCGTGGTCGGCGGTGGCGGGGTGTTCGAAGTCCTTCAGCGCCAGGCCCAGGCGCGCCAGGTCGTCGCCCAGGTTCTCGCGCAGGGCGCGGCTGCGTTGCGGGACGCGGTGCAGGGGCACGCCGTCGACGAAGGAGAACAGCCGGGCAATCATCGGCTGGCCGTCGACGCGGATGGAAATCTGGTGGTCGCCGTTGAGCGAGGGATAGACGCGCTGCACTGCCAGGGTCGGGTCGAGGGCCTCCACGCGCAGCAGGGCGCGAGTCTGGAAGTCCACGACCTGCGGGTCCTCCAGCGGGTGCGAGAGCTTCAGCAGGCGGTCGTCGCCATGGCCGTGGGCGATGTGGAAGTTCAGGTCGCGTTCGCCGGCGAGGCGGTGCAGCGTGCCGCGCTGGCCGAAGTATTCGTCGGCGATGGCAGCGGCCTGGGCGTCGCTCACCTGGGCGGGGGCCGCTTCCAGCAGGTGATCGTGGACGGGAGCGGTATTGAGGGGCACGGGTACATCTCCAGCAGGGTTCAGCGGTCGTTCGGTATTGCAGCGGCCGGGCGAGGTGGCGCGCCCGCCCGGCGCGGGGCCGGGCGGACGCCATCCACTTACTTGCTAGCCCAGGCGTTGAAGCGGGTTTCCAGTTCCTCGCCGTGGTCGATCCAGAACTCGGTGTCCATGGCGCGCGCGTTCTCCAGGTTCTGCGGCGCGGTGGGGAGTTTCGGCGCGATGGCGGCGTCGATCAGCGGGATGGTGTTCTTGTTGGTCGGGCCATAGGGAATGTTCTCGGCGAAGACCTTCTGGTGCTCAGGCTTGTTGGCCAGGGCGATGAACTGCTCGGCCAGCTCCTTCTTCGGGCTGCCCTTGACGATGGCCCAGTGGTCCAGGTCGTAGATGCTGCCGTTCCACTGGATGGCGAAGTCGCGGCCTTCCTTCTGCACGGTAGCAACGCGGCCGTTGTAGGCCGAAGTCATCACCACATCACCGGCGGCCAGCCATTGCAGCGGTTGCGCACCGGCTTCCCACCACTGGATGTAGGGCTTGATCTCGTCGAGCTTCTTGAACGCACGGTCCACGCCTTCCTTGGTGGCCAGTACCTTGTACAGGTCGGCCTGTTTCACGCCGTCGGCTTCCAGGGCGAATTCCAGGGTGAACTTGGCGCCACGGCGCAGGCCGCGCTTGCCCGGGTATTTCTTCACGTCCCAGAAGTCGGCCCAGCCGGTGGGGGCGCTGGCGAGTTTCTTGGCGTCATAGGTGAGCACCGTGGACCAGATGAAGATGCCCACGCCGCAGTCGCTCACGGCGGCGTCGAGGAAGTCGGCCTGCTTGCCGAGCTTGCTCCAGTCGAGCTGCTCGAACAGCCCCTCGCTGCAACCGCGCATCAGTTCCGGGGATTCCACCTCGACCACGTCCCAGCTGGTCTTGCCGGTGTCGGCCATGACCTTGATCTTGGCCATCTCGCCGTTGTACTCGGCGCCCTGCACAGTGACCTTGGCCTGCTGCTCGAAGGGTTTGTAGAAGGCCTTTTCCTGGGCCACCTTGTTGTCGCCACCGAACGACACCACGGTCAGTGTCTCGGCGTGGAGCTGGGCGGCGCCGCCGGCCAACATCATCAGTGCTATGGCTTTCTTGAACATGCGATGACTCCTGAGCGGGCCAATCCGGCCCATGAATAAGAGGGCAGCTTCAAGAGTGGGGCGACGCGCCGGACCAAGCTGGAAGGCCGGCTGGCGTTGCCCTCGGACATCAGGGAGAGGAACGGGCGGAACAGGTGCGGTCGATCATGGGAAGTTGCTCCGTTTCTTGTTGTTGTTCGGATAGCTCGTTGTAGGACCAAGCTGAGACCGATTAAAACATCTTCCAAAACATGATGCATCATGTTTTTATTGGCGCCAGTGCTCCAAGGATGTTCACCACTCGCGCGCACTCAAATGAAGGGGATGCCTGCACCATGAACCAGACCAGAACCCTGCTTCTCACCGGCGCCAGCCGAGGCATCGGCCATGCCACGGTGAAGCACTTCAACGCTGCCGGCTGGCGCGTGTTCACCGCCTCGCGCCAGGACTGGAGTGCCGAGTGCCCCTGGGCCGAAGGCCTGATCAACCACATCCACCTGGACCTGGAGGACATCGACAGCGTGCAGGCCAGCCTGCCGATGATCCGCGAGAAGCTCGGCGGCTCGCTGCACGCCCTGGTGAACAACGCCGGCATCTCGCCCAAGGGCCCGGAGGGCGAGCGCCTGGGCGTGCTGGGCAGCGACTACGCCACCTGGCTGAAGGTGTTCAACGTCAACCTGTTCTCCACTGCGCTGCTGGCGCGCGGCCTGTTCGACGAACTGAAGGCAGCCAAGGGCTCGGTGATCAACGTCACCTCCATCGCCGGTTCGCGTGTGCATCCCTTCGCTGGTGCGGCCTATGCCTGCTCGAAAGCCGCGCTGGCCGCGCTGACCCGCGAGATGGCCCATGACTTCGGCCCGCACGGCGTGCGAGTGAACGCCATCGCGCCGGGGGAAATCGACACGGCGATCCTGTCTTCGGGCACCGAGTTGATCGTCGAGCGCGATATTCCGATGCATCGCCTGGGTAAGCCGGAGGAAGTTGCTTCGCTCATCCATTTTCTCTGCACCAGCGGCGCGTCCTACGTGAATGGTGCGGAAATCCACGTCAACGGCGGGCAGCATGTGTGAAACCGGCTGGCATTCGGCGCGATCAGCGACCATCATTCGCGCCCGAATTCCGCACCACGTGATGAGACGGTGATGAACTACCCGATCGAAGGGCTCAATCATTCCTACCTGGGCAGCGGCGTCTACGCGCTGTTGCGCGAGGCGCTGATCACTGGCCGCTTCAAGCCGGACGATCGCCTGCGCATCCGTGACCTGGCCCAGCAGCTGGGTACCAGCGTTACCCCGGTGCGTGACGCCATCCTGCAACTGGCCAAGGAACAGGCGCTGGTGCTGAAGACGCCGCGGGACATCCGCGTGCCGCTGCTCACCCTCGAGCAGTACCTGGAGATCCGCAGCATCCGCGTGGCGCTCGAAGGTCTCGCCGCCGAGACCGCCGCCGCGCGCGCCAGCGATGAGCAGCTGGACGAGCTGGAAGCCAACATCCGCGAGAATCTCGACGCGATCCACGCGGATGACCTGGTGCTGGCGCTCAAGCTCAACCAGGCCTTCCACTTCGCCCTCGCCGACATCGCCGGCATGCCGCTGCTGCGCGCCTTCCTCGACAGCCTGTGGATGCGCACCGGCCCGCTGATCGCCCAGGCCTACGCCGACTTCAACGAGCGCATGGCCATCGAACACCACTGGGACGTCCTGCGCGCCCTGCGCGAACGCAACGGCACCGCCGCCCGCGAGGCGATCCACGCTGACCTGCTGGACGGCAGCGAGAAGATGCTGGAGTTCATCGCCCAGACCGAAGCGCCGGAGCAGGAAGCGGGCTGACTGGCTTTATTGCAGGAGCTCGCTGCTACACCAATATCCGTAGGGCGAATAACCTGGAGCAGGTTATCCGCCGGCTTCAATACGGCGGATAACGCTGGCGCGTTATGCGCCCTACCAAAGCAAAGTGGTCAGACCGCGCCGTCCTTGCGTAACGCGGCGATGGCGGCTGCGTCGTAGCCCAGTCCGGCAAGCACTTCGTCGGTATGCTCGCCCAGTTTCGGGCCGATCCACTCTGCGCTGCCGGGGGTGTCGGAGAGCTTGGGGACGATACCGGGCATGCGGAAGGATTTGCCGTCCGGCAGCTTGGCGGAGAGGAACATCTCCCGCGCCAGGAATTGCGGGTCGCTGAACATGTCTTCGGCGGAGAAGATGCGGCTGGCCGGCACCTCCGCTTCGTTCAGCACCTTGAGTACGGTATCCAGCGATTCGAAGCGCGCCCAGCGATCGATGATGCCGTAGAGCTCATCGCGGCGGGCATCTCGGCCGTCGTTGCTGGCGAGCGTCGGATCTTCGGCGAGATCCAGGCGGCCGATGGCGGTCATGAAGCGGCGGAAGATGGCGTCGCCGTTGGCGGCGATCTGCACGTGCTTGCCGTCGGCCGTGGTGTGCACGGAGGAGGGCGTGATGCCGGGCATGATGTTGCCGGTGCGCTCGCGGATGAAGCCGAACACGTCGAACTCCGGGACCATGGATTCCATCATGGCGAACACCGCTTCGTAGAGGGCCACGTCCACCACCTGGCCGGCGCCGCCATTCACTTCCCGGTGGCGCAGCGCCATGAGCGCGCCGATGACGCCCCACAGCGCGGCGATGGAGTCGCCGATGGAGATGCCGGTGCGCACCGGCGGGCGGTCCTCGAAGCCGGTGATGTAGCGCAGCCCGCCCATGGACTCGCCCACCGCGCCGAAGCCCGGTTGGTCCTTGTAGGGGCCGCTCTGGCCGAAGCCGGACAGGCGCACCATCACCAGCTTCGGGTTCAGCGCGTGGATCACCTCCCAGCCCAGGCCGAGCTTCTCCAGCACGCCGGGGCGGAAGTTCTCGATCAGGATGTCGGCCTCGGCGAGCAGCTTCTTCAGCACCTCGCGGCCGGCCTCGTGCTTGAGGTTCAGGGTCAGTGAACGCTTGTTGCGCGCCTGCACGAACCACCACAGCGAGGTGCCCTCGTAGAGCTTGCGCCATTTGCGCAACGGGTCGCCGCCATCGGGCGACTCGACCTTGATCACCTCGGCGCCGAATTCCGCGCACAGGCGCGAGGCGAAGGGGCCGGCGATCAGGGTGCCGAGTTCGATGACCTTGAGGCCGGCGAGGGGTTTGGCTGTGCTGTTCATCGGAGAGTCCGAGCAAGGAGAGAGGCGGGACTCTAACCCGTGTTCGCGGCTTCGAACAGGCCGCCGGGCAGGCGCCCGGTATCAGCGCTTTGCGCCGGCCTTGAGCGCGCGTAGAGTAGCGACATTCAGAAGTTTCTTACTCCAGCTCGCCCGGTTTCGGGCAGGTATACCGAGATGCGTGCGTCTTCTTCCACACAGCCCGAGGGTCTGGCGGCATTCTCTGGAGAATGCGTGCAGCCGGGTGGCGAGGGGGCTGCATGACCTTGAACCTGCCGACGCTGGTTGTCGTCGACCTCTACGTGCTGACCCTGGTCGGCGTGCTGATGGCCTTTGCCTGGCACAGTGGCCGCCGCGACTCCACCCTGGGCTACATGAGTGCTGCGCTGCTGCTGGGCGCCCTCGGGACTTTCCTCGCGACCCTGCGCGGGATGGGGTTCGACTGGGTGGCGATCCTGCTGGGCAATGTCGTCCTGCACCTGTGTTCGGCGATGACCTGGACCTCCATGCGTGTCTTCGCTGGCCGCAAGCCGCACTGGCCGCTGATCGGTGCTGGAGCGGCGTTCTGGGCAGCGCTCTGCCTGGTTCCGGCGTTCTACGAATCCCTCGCGGTGCGCATCGCCGTCAGCACGGGCATCACGGTCATCTATTGCGTGGCTGCCATCAGCGAACTGTGGCGGGGCCGCCGGAAACTGGAAGTGGAGTTGCGCCCGACGTTGGCGCTACTGCTGTTTCATACCCTCGTTTATGCGGTGCGCCTGGTGGTTGACCGCGGCATGCCGTTCGAGAGCGTGGCCAACAACGGCCAGGGCTCCACGTTCTTCACCTTCCTGGTCTTCGAGACCATGCTGTTCGCCATCGGCATTGCCTTCGCCACCCTGGCGATGGTCAAGGAGCGTGCCGAGTTGCAGTTCCGCAGTGCTGCCCTGAGCGATCCGCTGACCGGCGTCGGCAATCGTCGCGCCTTCATGGAGACCGGCGAGCGCCTGCTGCGCCTGTGCGCCGAGCGGGGCGAACAGGCTTCGTTGCTGCTCTGCGACCTGGACAACTTCAAACGCCTCAACGACTCCTTCGGCCATCCCGCCGGCGACCGTGTGCTGGTGGAGTTCAGCCGCATCACCGCCTCGCGGATGCGCAAGCACGACCAGTTCGCCCGCATCGGCGGGGAAGAGTTTGCCTGCCTGCTGGTGGGCGCCGATACCGAGGGCGCGTGCCAGGTGGCGGAGCGCGTGCGCCGTGAGTTCGCCGAGTTGCCGTTCATGGCCGAGGGCCAGCTCAGCGTGAGCATCGGCATCGCTACCAGCCGCGAGGCCGGCCACGACCTGTTGCGCCTGCTGTCGCTGGCCGACCAGGCGCTCTACGCCGCCAAGGCCAAGGGCCGCAACCGTATCGAACTGGCCGCGCCGGAGCCTGGAACCGACCGACGTCCACGGAGTTAATCCGCCGAGCCGGTGCTTTCGCGGTAGACTTGCCGCCTTCGAAAATTCGCCGGGAACACCCATGGCCCTGTCCGCCACGCCCTACAAAGCCGATATCAGCCTGACCGACCTCGACCGTGGGGTCTACGAGACCCTGCGCTTCACCGTCGCTCGCCACCCCTCGGAAACCGAGGAGCGCCTGGCGGTGCGCCTGCTGGCCTACGTCATCTGGTACAACGAGCAGCTGGCCTTCGGCCGTGGCCTGTCGGACGTGGAAGAGCCCTCGCTCTGGGAAAAGAGCCTGGACGACCGCGTGCTGCACTGGATCGAAGTCGGCCAGCCGGATGCCGATCGCCTGACCTGGTGCTCGCGCCGCTGCGAGAAGCTGACCCTGGTCGCCTACGGCAACCTGCGCGTGTGGACCACCAAGGTGCTCGACAGCGTCCGCCACCTGAAGAACCTCAATGTCGTCGCCATGCCCCAGGAAGCGCTGGAAGAAATCTCCCGCGACCTGCCGCGCTCGATCAACTGGACCGTGATGATCAGCGAAGGGACCATCTTCGTCACCGACGAGAGCGGCCAGCACGAGCTGCAAGTCGAATGGCTGATGGGCGAGCGCTGATTTGCGCTAGCTGCGCGTTGGCCCGGCTGCATTGTGAACAGGCGCGGGCCTGCTCATTTGCTGCAGCAAACTCCGCGGCCCACGCCTGTTCGCGCCTTGCCGTGCTCTAGCTCACAAGGCGCAAGACCAAGCACAAAGGAATAGTTGGACTTCATGCGCATCGAATCCCGTCCCCTCCCGCAAAACCTGCCCAACCTGGGCGACCTGCCGCCACTGCTGACCCGCCTCTACGCCGCCCGTGGCGTGCAGAGTGCGGAGGAGCTGGACAAGGGCCTGGCGCGGCTGATCCCGTACCAGCAGCTCAAGGGTGTGGACGCGGCGGTGGAACTGCTGGTCGACGCGTTGGAAAAGGGCCAGCGGATTCTCTACGTCGGCGACTTCGACGCCGATGGCGCCACCGCCAGCAGCGTCGGTGTGCTGGCGCTGCGCATGCTCGGCGCGGCCTGGGTCGATTACCTGGTGCCCAACCGCTTCGAATATGGCTACGGCCTGACCCCGGAAATCGTCGCCGTGGCGCTGGAGAAGCGCCCGGAACTGCTGGTGACCGTGGACAACGGCATTTCCAGCATCGACGGCGTCGCCGCCGCCAAGGCTGCCGGTCTGCGCGTGCTGGTCACCGACCACCACCTGCCGGGGCCGGAGCTGCCCGCCGCCGACGCCATCGTCAACCCGAACCAGCCCGGCTGCGACTTCCCCAGCAAGGCCATGGCCGGTGTCGGTGTGATCTTCTACGTGATGCTCGCCCTGCGTGCCCGCCTGCGTGAACGCGGCTGGTTCGCTGCGCGCGGCATCGCCGAGCCGAACCTCGCTGAATTGCTCGACCTGGTGTCCCTGGGCAGCGTCGCCGACGTGGTACCGCTGGACGCCAACAATCGCATCCTGGTTCATCAGGGCCTCGCGCGTATCCGTGCTGGCCGTGCACGTCCGGGGCTGCGTGCGCTGCTGGAAGTGGCCGGTCGCGATTGCCGGCGGATCACCTCCACGGACCTCGGCTTCATCCTCGGCCCGCGGCTGAACGCTGCCGGGCGCCTGGACGACATGTCCCTCGGCATCGAGCTGCTGCTCTGCGAAGACGAAGGCGTCGCCCGCGACATGGCGGTGCAGCTCGACCAGCTCAACCAGGACCGCAAGGCCATCGAGCAGGGCATGCAGCGCGAGGCGCTGGCCCAGCTCAAGGAACTGCCGGTGGAGGAGATGCCCTTCGGCCTGTGCCTGTTCGACCCGGAATGGCACCAGGGTGTGATCGGCATCCTCGCCTCGCGCCTGAAGGAGCGTTACCACCGTCCGACCATCGCCTTCGCCGATGCTGGCGACGGCACGCTCAAGGGCTCGGCGCGTTCGGTGCCGGGCTTCCATATCCGCGATGCGCTGGACGCCGTGGCTGCGCGCCATTCGGGCTTGATCAGCAAGTTCGGTGGCCACGCCATGGCCGCCGGCCTGTCGCTGCCGCAGGAAAACTTCGGCGCCTTCGCCGCTGCCTTCGACGCCGAAGTGCGCCGTCAGTTGGATGAAGAAGACCTCACCGGGCGCCTGCTCTCCGACGGCCAGCTGGGCGCCGAGGAGTTCCACCTGGAGCTGGCCCGCGCGCTGCGCCAGGCCGGACCCTGGGGCCAGCATTTCCCCGAGCCGCTGTTCCACGGCATCTTCCAGATCGTCCAGCAGCGCGTGGTCGGCGAGCGACACCTGAAGCTGGTGCTCAAGACCGAGTGCGGATCGCTGCAGCTGGACGCCATCGCCTTCAACATCGACCGCGAAATCTGGCCCAATCCCACCGTGCGCTGGGCGGAAGTGGCCTACAAGCTCGACGTCAACGAATTCCGTGGCAACGAGACGGTGCAACTGATGGTGGCGCATATCGCGCCCCGTTGAGTCTGTCGGCTCTTACAGACCGTAGGGCGAATAACCTGGAACAGGTTATCCGCCGCCCCCTCCTCGTGGCGGATAACGCTGGCGCGTTATGCGCCCTACCAAAGCGGCTCAACGGTTGGCGGTGGTTCGGCTTCGCGGCTGTGGCGCGTAGGCGGCAGGCGCAGCGGCGGGTAGACTGGCGGCTAGCCCGCCTTCCGCTGACTCAGGAGCTGCCGTGTCCCAAGATCATTCCTCCCTGGCCGCGTTCGCGCTGGAAACTCCGGCGCCCCTGTATGCGCGGGTCAAGGAAATCATCCTGCAGCAGATCCGCAACGGCGTCTGGAAGCCCAATTCCAAGCTGCCCTCGGAGAGCGAGCTGTTCGCCCTGCTGGGCGTGAGCCGGATGACCATCAACCGCGCGTTGCGTGAGCTGACTATCGAAGGCGTGCTGGTGCGCCTGCAGGGTGTGGGGACCTTCGTTGCCGAGCAGAAGGGCCACGCGGCGCTTTTCGAGATCCACAACATCGCCGAGGAGATCGCCGCACGCGGGCATGAGCACCGCTGCGAAGTCGTGCTGCTGGAGCCGCTGGCCGAGGGCGCGACCCTGGCGATGCCGTTCGAGCTGGAAAACGTCCAGCGCATCTTCCACTCCATCGTCGTGCACTACGAGAACGAAGTACCGGTGCAGCTGGAGGAACGCTTCGTCAACGCCGAGGTGGCGCCGGAGTACCTGCAGCAGGACTTCACCCGTATCACCCCCTACGCCTACCTGATCCAGCTGGCGCCGCTGACCGAGGGCGAGCATGTGGTCGAGGCGATCAACGCCGAAGCGGCTGATTGCAAGCTGCTGCGCATCAAGCGTGGCGACGCCTGCCTGCTGATCCGCCGCCGCACCTGGTCGGCGAAAGGGCAGGTGGGTGCTGCGCGACTGGTCTATCCGGGGTCGCGCTATCGCCTCGAAGGTCGTTTCGGGCAGTAATCAGCTGTCATCCCGAGGGGGCGGAAAATCTGCCCCGCTGTCTCCTGTGGTGCACCGTTTTGTTACCACTGTGCACCGCGCTGTTACTTTTTCTCCTTCCTTTCTCGCCGCCTTCTCTCGCTGCTGCCCGTGGCGAGGGGCGCCGCCCGTCTGTGCATAAGATTTCTATCCATTTGAAATAAAAAGACATTGTCGTCATGTGACTTAGCTCCCTGGGCATCGCCAGGCTATTTGGCCCTCGCTTTGCATTAGATTGTATATACAGGTTGATATAAGGTTTTACACATATCAGGTGACGCTAGATGAGTACGGCAATGCCCGTTGCCCTCTATTCACCCGTTTCTGCTACGCCGGACTGCCCTCCAGCGTGGCGCTACCCCTGCATCGAGGAAGTCCAGATGAGCTCCACCGGCCGTTACCGTGATACCGAAATCCGTGCCCCGCGCGGCACCCAACTGAACGCCAAGAGCTGGCTGACCGAAGCGCCGCTGCGCATGCTGATGAACAACCTCGACCCGGAAGTCGCCGAGAATCCCAAGGAGCTGGTGGTGTACGGCGGCATCGGTCGCGCCGCGCGCAACTGGGAGTGCTACGACAAGATCGTCGCCACCCTGAAAGAGCTGAATGAAGACGAGACCCTGCTGGTGCAATCCGGCAAGCCGGTCGGCGTCTTCAAGACCCACGCCAACGCCCCGCGCGTGCTGATCGCCAACTCCAACCTGGTGCCGCACTGGGCCAACTGGGAGCACTTCAACGAACTCGACGCCAAGGGCCTGGCCATGTACGGCCAGATGACCGCCGGCTCGTGGATCTACATCGGCAGCCAAGGCATCGTCCAGGGCACCTACGAAACCTTCGTCGAAGCCGGCCGCCAGCATTACGACGGCAACCTGAAAGGCAAGTGGGTGCTCACCGCCGGCCTCGGCGGCATGGGCGGTGCCCAGCCGCTGGCCGCGACCCTGGCCGGCGCCTGCTCGCTGAACATCGAATGCCAGCAGAGCCGCATCGACTTCCGCCTCGCCAGCCGCTACGTCGACGAGCAGGCCAAGGACCTCGATGACGCCCTGGCGCGCATCGCCCAATACACCGCCGAAGGCAAGGCCATCTCCATCGCCTTGCTGGGCAACGCCGCGGAAATCCTCCCGGAGCTGATCAAGCGCGGCGTGCGCCCGGACATGGTGACCGACCAGACCTCCGCCCACGACCCGCTCAACGGCTACCTGCCGGCCGGCTGGACCTGGGAGCAGTACCGCGACCGCGCGCAGACCGATCCGGCCGCCGTGGTCAAGGCCGCCAAGCAATCCATGGCCGTGCACGTCAAAGCCATGCTGGAGTTCCAGAAGCAGGGCGTGCCGACCTTCGACTACGGCAACAACATCCGCCAGATGGCCAAGGAAGAGGGCGTCACCAACGCCTTCGACTTCCCTGGTTTCGTCCCTGCCTACATCCGCCCGCTGTTCTGCCGCGGCGTCGGCCCGTTCCGCTGGGCCGCGCTGTCCGGTGACGCCGAGGACATCTACAAGACCGACGCCAAGGTCAAGGAACTGATCGCCGACGACGCCCACCTGCACAACTGGCTGGACATGGCGCGCGAGCGCATCAGCTTCCAGGGCCTGCCGGCGCGCATCTGCTGGGTCGGCCTGGGCCAGCGCGCCAAGCTCGGTCTGGCATTCAACGAAATGGTCCGCAGCGGCGAGCTGAAAGCACCGATCGTGATCGGCCGCGACCACCTCGACTCCGGCTCGGTGTCCAGCCCCAACCGCGAGACCGAAGCCATGCGCGACGGCTCCGACGCCGTGTCCGACTGGCCGCTGCTCAACGCCCTGCTGAACACCGCCAGCGGCGCCACCTGGGTCTCGCTGCACCACGGCGGCGGCGTGGGCATGGGTTTCTCCCAGCACTCGGGGATGGTGATCGTCTGCGACGGCACCGACGAAGCTGCCGAGCGAATCGCCCGCGTACTGACCAACGACCCAGGCACCGGCGTGATGCGCCATGCCGATGCGGGTTACCAGATCGCCATCGACTGCGCCAAGGAGCAGGGCCTGAACCTGCCGATGATCACCGGCTGAGGAATCGAGCATGAGCAATGTGACTGAACTGCCCACACCGCAGCCGCTGAATGGTGTGCGCGTACTGGACCTGAGCCGCGTGCTGGCCGGCCCGCACTGCACCGCGATGCTCGCCGATCTCGGTGCCGAGGTGATCAAGTTCGAGGTGCCCGGGCACGGTGACGACAGCCGCCACCTCGGCCCGTTCAAGGACGGTGAAAGTGTCTATTTCGGCTTGATCAACCGCGGCAAGCGCAGCGTCGAACTGGACTTCAAGGCGCCGGAAGACCTGCAACGTTTCTATGACCTGGTGACGGACGCCGATGTGGTGGTGGAGAACTTCCGCCCTGGCGTCACGCAGCGCCTGGGCATCGATTTCGACAGCCTCAGGCAGCACAACCCGAAGCTGATCTACGCGAGCATTTCCGGTTTCGGCCAGAACGGCCCACTGTCGCGCCGCCCGGCCTACGACATCGTCGCCCAGGCGATGTCGGGGCTGATGAGCGTCAGCGGTTTCCCCGAGACCGGGCCGACCCGCAGCGGCGAAGCACTCGGCGACCTGTGCGCCGGCGTCTATGCGGCCTGGGCGATCAGCAGCGCGCTGTTCGCCCGCGAGCACCAGGGCAGCAGCGCGCAATACATCGACGTGGCGATGTTCGACGTGCTGGTCAGCCTGCAGATGACCGGCCTGTCCAACCTGTTCGCCCACGGCAGGGCGCCGGGTCTGGTGGGTAACCGCCACCCGGTGTCGACGCCGTTCGACACCTACCGCGCCGCCGACGGCCTGGTGGTGATCGCGGTGGCCAGCGACAAGCTGTTCCGGCGTTTCTGCGAAAGCATCGGTCGCGGCGAACTGGCCGACGATCCGCGTTTCGCCGACGACCCCTCGCGCACCCGCAACGAGCAGGCTTTGCGCGCCGAGATCGAGGCCTGGACCGGCCAGCGCAGTGTCGAGCAGGCCTGCGACCTGCTGCTGGATGCCGGCGTGCCGGCCTCGCCGGTGTGGAACCTCGCCGAGGCCACCGGCAGTGAACAGGCGCAGGTGCGCCAACTGCTGGTACAGCCGGCCGACGACCAGCCGCCACTGGTGCCGCAACCGGTCTACTTCAACGGGCGCAAGCCCCATGCCGCGACGCGCGCTCCCCGATTGGGCGAAGCCAACGCCGCGTTCGGCCTCACGAATAAAGCAGGAGCCGTGCAATGAGCTTCGATATCGACGCCACCGAACTGGCCATCGTCGACTCCGCCGAGCGGGTCTGCCGCGACGTGCTGGCCGCCAACGCCCAGCGCTATGACGAAGAGGAAACCTTCTGTGCCGAAAGCCTGCAGGCCCTCGGCGAGCTGGGCTTCATGGGCATCAACCTGCCGGAAACCTATGGCGGCTTCGGCATCGGCAGCCTGGCCATGAGCCGGGTGGTCGAGGCGGTGTCGGCGGCCTGCGCCTCCACTGCGTCAGCGTTGACCGCACACTTCCTCGCCACCGATTCGATCCTCATCGGCGGCACCGAGGAGCAACGCCAGGAATGGCTGCCGCGCTGCGCCAGCGGCGAGCTGCTCGGCGCCTTCGGCCTGACCGAGCCGGCGGCCGGCTCCAACCCGGCAGACATGCGCACCCGTGCCGTGCGCGAGACCGGCGGCTGGCGGATTCGCGGCAGCAAGCACTACATCACCAATGCCCGCGAAGCCGACTTCATCGTGCTCTACGCCAAGACCGACCCGGAGGCTGGCGCCCGTGGCATCAGCGCCTTCCTGATTCCCAAGGGCACCGCCGGCGTCACCTTCGCCAACCCGGAAAAGACCATGGGCCTGCGCGGCAGCACCATCTACGAGCTGGCGCTGGACTGCTGGCTGCCGGCGGATGCGTTGCTGGGCGAGGAAAACCAGGGCTTCCGCACCGCCATGGAAGTGCTGGATCGCGGCCGCGTGGAAGTCGCCGCCATGTCGCTGGGCATCGCTCGCGCGGCCATGGAGTACGCCTTGACGTGGGTAGATGAGCGGCAGATCGGTACCAAGCCGCTGTCGGCCTACCAGGGCACCCAGTGGCGCATCGCCGATATGCACGCGCAGTTCCAGGCCGCGCGCCTGCTCACCCAGCAGGCCGCCGCGCGGCGTGACAGCGGCGAACGCTTCAGCCTCGAATCGGCGACCGCCAAATTGTTTGCCGCCGAGGCCTGCGGCTTCATCACCGACGCCGCGCTGCAGCTGCACGGCGGCTACGGCTACATCCGCGACCTGCCGCTGGAGCGCTTCGTGCGCGATGCGCGGATCCTGCGGATCTTCGAGGGAACCTCCGAGGTGCAGAAGATCATCATCTCCCGCGCCGTGCTGGATGCCGCCCGCCATTGACGGCAGGTACGGGGCGGCCTCCGCTGCCGCCCCGGCGAATCAGGAAACGCTGTGCATAACAACAACAGCGCAGCTGGGCGAACGTCCGGCGGCGAGGAGAAAGCTTCATGGCTGGTAAGTCCCTGATCGAAACCCGCTCCATCGATTACATTCCCCAGGCTGAACGGCACGGCCGCCTGTTCAGCCAGTTCACCCTGTGGTTCGGCTGCAACCTGCAGATCACCGCCATCGTCACCGGCGCGCTGGCGGTGGTGCTGGGCGGCGACGTGTTCTGGTCGCTGATCGGCCTGCTCATCGGGCAGATATTCGGCGGCGTGGTGATGGCGTTGCACGGCGCCCAGGGGCCCAAGCTCGGCCTGCCGCAGATGATCTCCAGCCGTGTGCAGTTCGGTGTGTTCGGCGCGGTGATCCCGCTGGTGCTGGTCTGCGTGATGTACGTCGGTTTCAACGCCACCGGCACGGTGCTGGCGGGCCAGGCCATCGGCCAGTTGGCCCATGTCAGCGATACCGTTGGCATCCTGGTGTTCGCGGCGGTCATCGTCGCGGTGACAGTCTGTGGCTACCGGGTGATCCACTGGCTGGGCAAGGCCGCCAGCGTGCTGGGCATCGTCGCCTTTGCCTACCTGTTCGTGCGCCTGTTGTCGGTCAACGACATCGGCGTGCTGCTGGAGAACCGCCACTTCGCCTGGAATACCTTCCTGCTCGCGGTCTCCCTGGCGGCGTCCTGGCAGATCGCCTTCGGGCCCTACGTGGCGGACTACTCGCGCTACCTGCCGAGCGAAACCTCGTCGCCGAAGACCTTCTTCGCGGTGGGCCTGGGCTCGGTGCTCGGTTCGCAGACGTCCATGGTCCTCGGCGTGTTCGCCGCCGCGCTGGCCGGCAAGGAGTTCTCCGGCCAGCCGGTGGCTTACGTGGTCGGGCTGGGGGCGAGTGGCATGATGGCGTCCGCACTGTTCTTCAGCGTGGCCTTCGGCAAGGTGACCATCGCCACCTTGAATGCCTACGGCAGCTTCATGTGCATTGCCACCATCATCAGCGGCTTCCGTGGCCAGTTGAAGGTCACGCACCTGCAGCGTCTGCTGTTCGTGCTGGTGATCGTCGGCCTGTCCACCGGCCTGGCGCTGGCCGGGCAGCATTCCTTCCTGGCCGCCTTCAAGTCGTTCCTGCTGTTCCTGCTGGCGTTCTTCACGCCGTGGAGCGCGATCAATCTGGTGGATTACTACTGCATCACCCGCGAGCGCTACGACATCCCCGCGCTGTCCGATCCCGACGGCCGCTATGGCCGCTGGAACTGGACCGGCATCGGCGTCTACTGCTTCGGCGTGCTGGTGCAGATGCCCTTCATCGACAGCGGTTTCTACACCGGGCCCCTGGTGGAGACGCTGGGGGGCGTGGATATCTCCTGGCTGATCGGCCTGGTGCTGCCGGCCTTGGCCTACTACTGGCTGGCCGCCAGGAGTCAACGCTCAGTGCCGGCCGCGCTGGTGCTGCCGGGGCAGGGCGACTCCTCCGCTGCCTGAGGGACGGCGCGCCCTTGCTTCCCGGACCGGGGCGCTGCCGATTGCGCTCAGAGCCCGCGGATCTCGCTCGGCTCGACTTCCACCTGATAGCCCGGCCCGACATCGAAGAGGATGTAGAAGTCCTCGCCGGGGCGCTTGAAGGTCAGGCTGGAATCCGCGCCCAGCTTGCCGGGCATCAGCACCCGGTTGTCGGCGGCGCTCATCACGTCCAGGGTCACGCCCGGGGCGTCGCTGCCGTCGGTGAAGCCGCCGACGCAGCGGATGGTCTCGGCATCCAGCGCCGTGCATTCGCAGAAGGGCGCGTGGGCCAGGGCGCTGGCGCTGGCGGCCAGACCGAGCAGCAGGGCGCTGTACTTGAGGATCGCTTTCATCGATTGCTCCGGGTCTTTTCCAGCCAGGCCACCAGCGAAGGCGAGGCCTGGTCGAGAGGGATCTGCGCCTGGTGCACGGCGCCATCCCAGCCTTCCACGGTCAGCCACAGCTTGTCGGCCGGGGTGACCCGGGCCGGGATCGTGACTTCCGCGAACTGCTGGTGCGGCGTGCCGGCGAACAGCCCGCCGGCGGCCCGCAGGCTGCGCGGTTCGCCAATGCGCAGGTAGGCGGCTTTCACCTGTGCATAGCAACTGTCGCAGAGGGCCAGGGTAAAGGCCTTGACGAAGCCGGCGCGGCCTTCGTCTTCCGGCTCGCCGACTTCCCATTCGGCCATGCGCGCCGTCCAGGGGCCGACCTGCAGATTGCCGATCTCGCGCTCGCCCAGGCCGCGCAGGCCACGGTCCAGTTTCGCCTCGTGGAAGTACTGCGGCATGAAGCCCAGGGGAATCAGCACCAACAGGGCGCTGAGGTGGAAACGCCAGCGCAGCCACAGGCGGCGCAGCTTGCTGTTGCCGCTCATTGGCTGGCCTCCGCGGTGGCCGCGACAGCGATGCGCTCGCGGGCTTTCTGCTTCTTCAGTTCCTTGGCGGTGGCGATCAGGGTGCGCTTGCTCCAGATCATCAGGCCGCTGAGCACCATCATGCTGAGGATCAGGCCGAACACGAACCAGATCAGCTTGACCCACACGCCACCGAAATCGCCGGTGTGCAGCGGGCGCATGGACTCGGTGACGAACTCCAGGCCCGAGCGGTCGCCCAGCAGGCGAGTCGAGGCGATGCTGCCGTCATAGGGGTTCACCTGGGCGCTTTCGGACATCAGCGGGTACCAGGCCTTGCCGAAGATGGTCACCGGGTCGTAGGCGCTGGAGGGCAGGCGGAAGAAGGTCGGCTCGAAGCCGGGAATCCGTTGCTGCGCGGACAGCACGGCGGCGTCCAGGCCGATGCGCGGTGGCGCCTTGCCGTCCGCGCTCAGTGGGATGCTGTCGCGCTGGATGATCGTCGGCACGCCTTCGCTGGAGATGGAAATGCTGTTGTCGAAGAGCACCGCCTGGATCAGGAACCAGGTGCCGGTGATGGAAATCACCGCGATGAACCAGATCGACCAGATACCCATCAGCCGGTGCATGTCGCCCCAGAAGATGCGCGCGCCCTGGCGCAGGCGCAGGGTAGGCTTGAGGAAGCCGCGCCAGAAGCGCTTGTACACCACCAGGCCGGTGACCAGCGAGGCGAGCATCGGCAAGCCGAGCAGCGAGACCAGGTACCAGCCCCAGCTGAAACCGTGGTTGAAGGGCACCAGCCACCAGCCGTGCAGCGCGCGGGTGAACTGGCGGAAGTCGAACAGCGGCATCTTGCCCTGGATGACCCCGGTATAGGGGTTCACGTAGAGCATGGCGGTAGCGCTGTCGGGATAGGTGACGCTGACCCGCAGCGCAAAATGCGTTTCGCTGGGCGCGCTGATCATGCGCACGGCGGCCTGCGGTTGCTGCTGGGCCATGGCGGCGAGTACCTGGTCGTAGCCCAGGCGTTGGGCGTCATCGTCTGGCGGATTGGCGCGCACGGACGGATCGGCCAGCCAGATGATCTCCTGGCTCACCGTGGCCAGGGTGCCGGTGATGCACACCAGGAACACGAAGAACCAGATGGGCAGGGCCAGCCAGCTGTGGACCAGGAACCAGAGCCTGGAGCGGGATTTCTTGGACATGGGGAATCACGGCCACGCAAGGGAAAGGCAATGGAAAAGGCCCCCGCCGGGCAAGGCCGGCGAGGCACGAAGACACCCAGTCGCAGCGGTGTTCTAGGAGTAAGGACGGATGAGATCGAAAAACCGGCCATCTGCAGTTGCAAATAAATGTTTCGGTGTGGTTTTCGCGGTCTTTTCCATTTCTTTACACATTTTCTGTGCGTGTTTTTTGCGGCTCATCCGTCTTGTATGTGAAAGCGATCGATTCGCAACGGAAGCGAACTTCAGCCAGACAACAGGAGAACCGCATGACCTTCTACCTTCGCCAGCTCACGCTGCTGGCCGTGGCGCTGAGCTGTGCGCCATTGGCCAACGCGGACTACCTGTGGCTGGAACGCAATGCAGGCCAGAGCGCGAAAAGCTATTTCAGCGAACAGCAGCCCGGCGAGCACCTGCCGGTGACCCAGTTGCAGAACGCCCACGTCGTGCTGGGCGAGGGCAAGACGGCGCCGATGAAGGCTGGCGTCGAGTCCTTCGATATCGGCGCCGTGCCGCCGGGCGACCTGCGCGTCGCCGCCCAGCGTGCCGAAGGCAGCACCCTGACCATTTATCAGGCCCGCGAGGGACGCACCGAGACCCGGGCGCAGAATGATCTGGAGCTGGTGCCCACCACGCCCGGCGGCAATACCTTCGCCCTGCACTGGAAGGGCACCGTGGTGCCGGCCTCGCAGGTCAACGTGTACACCTCCGAGCAGTGGAGCCGCAGCCTGAAGCCGGCAGCCGACGGCACCGTGACCCTGGCCACGCCGTTCCCGGCGCGCTACGTGCTGGAGGTCTCGGCCCAGGTCAACGGCGGCGCCAGCGTCGACGGCAAGCGCTACGACAGCGTGATCCACGTTTCCACCCTGTCCTTCGAGGTGCGCCCATGAGAGTCGCTATCAAAGCCAGCACCCCGGTCCGCCCGCGTCTGCCGCGCCCCGCCCGGCAGCTGCTGGAGCACGCCGGCCTGCGCAGCAGCCTGCCGCGGTTGAACATTCTCGATGCGCTGGTGGCCTGCCGCAAGGCGACTGCCGTGGAGCTGCACGCTTACCTGGAGGAGCCCGGCCTGCCCATCTCCCTCAGCTGCGTCAGCCAGACGCTGCGCCGCCTGCACCTCTCCGGCCTGCTCGACCGGGACGAGAACAAGCGCTACAGCCTGGCACCCGGAGCGGTAGCCGCCATGGGCAAGTCGAGCGAGTTGCACTGACGACGGTGGCTCCCCTGCAGGAGCGAGTCATCTCCGCGATCCGGCCTGCAGGCCGGATCGGCGCGTCGCCATCGGTCCTGGCGGAGCCGAGATATCGCGCAAAAGCTTCGTTCATACATCAGCCAGTGCAATAGCAGGCCGTACGCATTCAACCCCCCAGGCACCGTCAGTGGTCGGCGGCGGCCACCTATCGTCGGGACCTATCCTTAGGCGATCCCGGTCTACAGTTGAAGTGACAAGTTCTGAAGACCCGAGGGAGTGCCACCATGAGCCAGTTGTTCGAGCCCCTGACCCTGCGCCAGCTGACCCTGACCAACCGTATCGCCGTATCCCCCATGTGCCAGTACTCCGCCCAGGATGGCCTGGCCAACGACTGGCACCTGGTGCACCTGGGCAGCCGCGCTGTCGGCGGCGCCGGCCTGGTGATAGTCGAGGCCACGGCCGTTGCCCCGGAAGGGCGGATCAGCGCCGAGGACCTGGGCATCTGGAATGACGAGCAGGTCGAGCCGCTGCGGCGCATCACCCGTTTCATCGAGTCCCAGGGTGCGGTGGCCGGCGTGCAGTTGGCCCACGCCGGGCGCAAGGCGAGCACCTGGGCGCCGTGGCTGGGCAAGCACGGTTCGGTGCCGATCAGCGAAGGCGGCTGGACACCGGTGGCGCCCTCGGCCATCGCCTTCGACCCGCAGCACACCGCGCCCATCGCCCTGAGCGAAGAGCAGATGGCGACCATCAAGCACCAGTTCGTGCGCGGCGCCGAGCGCGCCTTGGCCGCCGGTTTCAAGATCGCCGAGGTGCATGCGGCCCATGGCTATCTGCTGCACCAGTTCCTCTCGCCGCTCTCCAACCAGCGCCGCGACCAGTACGGCACCTGCTTCGAGAACCGCATCCGCTTCCTCCTCGAAATCACCGAGGCGGTGCGCGCGGTGTGGCCACAGGAATTGCCGCTGTTCGTCCGCCTGTCCGCCACCGACTGGGTGGAAGACGGCTGGAACCCCGACGAAACCGTGGAGTTGGCACGGCGCCTGAAGGGCCTGGGGGTGGACCTGATCGATGTGTCTTCCGGTGGCACCGCGGTCAACGCCGAGATTCCCGTGGGGCCGGGCTACCAGACGCAGTTCGCCGAGCGGGTGCGCAAGGAGGCCGGCGTCGCCAGCGGCACCGTTGGCATGATCACCGAGCCGGTACAGGCCGAGCACATCCTGCGCACCGGGCAGGCCGACCTGATCCTGCTGGCCCGCGAGCTGTTGCGCGATCCGTACTGGCCGTTGCACGCCGCCGATGAGCTGGGCGGGCAGCCGGTGCCGTGGCCGGCGCAATACCTGCGCGCCGCACAACGCGGTACGCCCAAGCGCAAGGCCTTCGGGCAGGCCTGAGGCCGGGCTGGCTTACGCGAGCCATAGGTTGCGCTAGCGCCTGTCCCATTCCCCGGAAGTTCTGCGGCAGCCACCAGACCGGTGGCTGCCGCTTATTGGCGGGTGCCTTCCTTGAACTGGAACAGCGCAGGGCGTAGCGGGGTGGTGAAGGACCGGTGCTCTTCGTCGAGTGCCGTGGTCACCGGCGTGCTGTCTGCGCTGGCGATGACCCAGGTGTCGCCTTCGTGTTTCAGCGAGTAGGCCAGTGGCACGCCGTTTCTGAGCACGGGCTCGGGCCTGTCGTGTTCCAGGGCATACAGCGTGACTTCGTAGGCCTCGGCTTCTCCGGCCTTGCCACGGCCAGCGGGAACCAGCCGCGCATAGTTGAGCACTGCAGAACCGGGCAGGCGCCCCAGCACGTGTTCCCCCAGCGAGGCCTCGGCATACAACGGGTAGTAGGTAGGGGCGGCGGTGCTGACGTCGACGACATGCAGAAAGCCATAGAGTCGCCACTCGCCAGCCCCGAACAGGCCGGTACCGGGGCCAGCCAGCACCTGGTAGTGGCGTTTCGGCAGCTTGATGTCCAGCAGGCGGGTACTGCGCATGTCCAGCCGGGGGAAATTGCCCCAGGGCGTGGCGGCGGCGTCGAAGCGCCTCTTGCCGGTCATTACCGCGGCGGCCTCCCCGGCGATTTCCAGGTAGGACGGCGAGTTCTTCACTTCGGTGCGGTATTCGGTGCCGGCTTTCGACTCCTGCGCGGTGAAATGTGAGCTCAGTACGGAGGTGGAAACCTGTTCGACGCTCCAGAGGCTTTCGACTGCCGAGTTCAGGCTTTCATGCGTTTCGGCTTGGGCGAGCGGCTGCACTGTCAGAAGCGCCAACGTCAGCATGCAGCGGCGTAGCCGGTAAGTGAGCGGCATGGGAGCCTCGCGATCAGTAGAGATGTTCAACGGCGCGCCGCCTGGACGAACACCGGTCCCCAGAGAGGATGACTGGCCTCGCTGGTGCCCAGGTGGAAGGTCGGATCGATCTGCAGGGCGCGGTCGAAGGCGAAGCGGCACTGGATCGGTCGGTCGGTCACGCAATAACTGAACGCCAGGTACTTGAGGGCCTTCAGTCGTACCTGCGCATCGGCGCCCCAGATGGCTGGCGAGAGGAACTGCTGTTCGGCCAGGTAGTAATGCCCGGCCTGGTATACCCGCAGGCCTTCATCGAAGGTGTTCTCGGCGAGTACCTGGGCATCGTCGGCAGGTGGTGCTGGCGGTGCCTCGCGGTGGCTGCTGCAAGCGGAGACCGCTGCCAGGCAGGCGATCAGCAGCGGCGTCGAGAGGGTACGCAGAGTCTTCATGGGTGGATCCATACACGTCAAAGGGGGGCTGCCGACGCTCACTGGAAGCTGTGCTGGAGCGTCACGGACTGTCCGGCGGATATCTGTACGTTCTGGCTGTAGCCCGGCAGGTCGGGGTTGCGCAGTTCGATCCGGTAATTGCCTGGTGGCAGTTGCAGCTTGAACAGGGGCGGGCTGATGCCGCGCTTCCTGCCGTCGATCCAGACTTCGCCCCAGGGCTGGATGACGACGCTCAGGGTGCCTGTCGCGACGGGGACGGGCGCACTGTCAGATGGCGTCGGGCTGGCGGGCTTGCTGCCGGTAACGGTCATGGCCTGGGTTCGCAGCGGATGAGGCTTCTGTTTCTGCTCGGCTGCGGCCACTGGGGGGGAGGGCCGCTTCACCACCGGAACCGGTGCTTCATGGGGAGCTGGTGCTGCTGCCTGAAGCAGATCGACGGGAGTGGCCGGCATGGCAGGTGCGGCTGCGCTGGCCTGCGGAGCGGACTGTTCCTCCGGTACCGGCTCGGATGGCGGAATGACCAGGGAACCGTCGTCCAGGGAGTCCGGGGTGGCAGTCTCGAGGTGATCTGCCGGGGCAGGCGAGCGCTCCACCACACCCTGCTGGGCAGGCTTTGACTGCGACAGCTCGCTCGGTGCGGATTCGCTCGGGACATCGCGCTCGTTGTCGACAGCCCAGGGTTGCCACAGCGCCAGTAGCAGAACGGTGACCAGCGTTCCGGCGATGGCGCCGGCGATCAGTGGCCAGTTGGCAGAAGGTCCGGGGGCGGGCGCCAGCCGGTATGGCCCGGCCGTCAGTACGGGTTCGAGCGGTTCCTGCGGCACCGGCTGGACGATTGTGGGGGCTGGGGGAGGCGGTGTGGCCACCGGGCGCGGCGTCAGGGTGTAGGCGGTACCGGGGCCATCCCAGGAGCTCAAGGCCTCCGAGGGAGCGGGGCGCGCCGGCCTGGACGGAAATGCTGCGTCGAATGCATACGAGGCCCTCAATGCTGCCTCGCCGGCGATCGTTTCGGGAAGCGAGCCATTCGGGTCGTTCCGAGTGTCTGGCGGGCAGGGGGCTTTTGCGTTCGGTTCCATCGGCTACATCTTCAAGGGTGACGCGAGGTGAGGCTTGCTGCCGTCAGACCGCAAGCAGATCGCCATGCAGCAGGAGCAGAAATACAAAGCTGGAAAATGGCCGTGGATCATAGGAAGCGGGGGCTTGCGGCTCAAATGCACCTGGCTGTTTCTTGGCCTGGAACGGGGAAATGAGCATCAGGTCGCGCTTTGCAAGCGGAGTGCGCGCTGAAGGAAAGCGGTGACTCAATGGTCAGGAAAAGAAATGAAATGTGATATCTGTCGCAGGATGGCGATCTGATGCTACTCTCTGGGCGCTCGCGCAAGGATTGCGCACTACCCACCAGAGCATCACTGGAGCACGCATGGACGCTTCTGCAACGCCTGCCGCCATCCCGCAATCGGAAATCGCCCTGCTGGCGAACATCCTTGCCCTCGCCACCCGCAACATGTCGAACCTCAGCACCCTGATCACCCAGTTGTCGGTGGAGCTTGGCCATAGCCCCGATCCGCACCTGCAGCGTGTGGGCCAGCGAGTGCTCGCGGATGTGGATGTGCTGTCGACGTCACTGGATACCCAGTGGGAGTTGATCGGCGCCCTCTCGCGCTTCTGTCCGTTGCTGTCGCGCACGCCATTGGTGAAGCCGGCGCTGGTGACGGAAATCCATATCACCGAGTTGCCGGGCAGGGCGTAGGTTTACGCCCAGGTTCACGGGCAAGGTCGCACCTGCAGCGCATCGGCGAATTCGCGGTCGCGGCTGTACTGCGACGCTGGTCGTCTTTACGCAGGAGCGGGCTCCGTCCGCGATGGCCCCCAGCGGCGGCCCTTGCGCGGACGGAGCCCGCTCCCACGAATAGCCTTACCAGCCGAGCTGCTTGTGCAGCCCCAGGGCGTCGTAATAGTCGCCCTGGTAGACGATCTTGCCGCCCTTGACCTTCACGTAGCTCACGCCGTCGAACGACAGCGGCTTGTTGGTCGCCGGGGTCTGGGCGTCCCAGGCGCCGGTGTTGGTGCCGCTGAAGGTCCACTGGAAGGCGATGCCGTCCTTGTCGACGATCGGCTTGCCGTTCATCTTCCACATAAGATCCGGAACGGCCCCCACGAACACCTTGATCACATTGTCACGCGCGGCTTCCCGGCCTTTCTGCGGGGTGCCGACGGTGACGTCGAAGTACTCCGCATCCTTGGCCAGGTAGCCGGCGGCCTTCTCGGCGTCGTGGGCGTTCCACGCGGCCATGTAGGCATCGACGATCTGTTTGGGATTCTCTTGTGAAGAGCCGGCCGCCTGTACGAGACCGGCAAAGGTGAACAGCGACAGCAGGTAGAACGCTCTGACGAGGTGACGCATGCTTGCCTCCGTTGCGGGCGTGCCCGCGGGGTTTCGGCCGGATGGCCGTTGTGTGTGGCGCCACGCAGGGCGTGGCGCCGGGTCTATCAGGACAGTTCGCCTACCGCGCGCCAGGCCTCGTCGATAGCCGCGTGGGCATAGGCGTCCCAGGCGGCATCGGAGTTGGCGATGGTGACGTTGCCGACCTTGGTGCGGGCCAGGTTCATCAGTTTTTCGCTCTCTTCCTCATCATCGAAGAGGCTGTTGGAGAAGTACGAATAGCCGTGCGACCAACGGTTGATGGTGATCGCCTGGATGTCCTTCTGGTGGTCGAAGCCGACCGGGCCGAGCATGGCCTGCAACTGGTCGCGGATCATGCCTTCCATGTATTCGAAGCTCATGCCGTAGAGCTTGCCGCGGCCCACGCGGGCCTGGGTGCGCGCGTCCATGCCGGTGTTGGGGCTGGTGGGCACGTAGACCATGTGCAGGCCGATGGGCTGGTTCGGGTCGCGCGGGTGGCTGTAGCCGCCAATGTCCACCGGGTAGTCCAGCTTCACGCGGCTGTACGGCTGGCTCGGCGCGTAGATCTCGTGCACGCCCAGCTTCATGAAGCTCTGCCAGTTGCGGATCACCACCTTGGTGTACACCAGCGGGAACTTCACGTTCTGCGCCAGCGCGTGGCTCTGCTCGGCGGAGAGGTCGCGCAGGATGTACGGGATGATCATGTTGTAGCAGGCCAGCACGCAGTGCCTGGCGCGCACGCGGTGCAGGGCGCCGGCGCGGCTGTAGCCGACGTCCACGCCGCCGTCGCGGTTCTTCACGCTTACGGCGGTGCTGTTCAGGCGCAGGCGTACGGCGTTGCTCGGTTGGTCCAGCTTGGCGTAGTCGAAGGTGGCCAGGACGATGTCGTTCATGTCCTTGCCCGGCGCCACGCCTGGAATCAGGCCGCGCACCAGCAGGCGCGCCAGCGAGGCGTTGCCGTCGGGGAAGTGGTAGATGTACGGCTCTTCCATCTCGGACTTGGCTTCCTCGCTGATCGGCGAGAGGTCCATCGCACCGAAGCCGGGGAAGCCCACGGAGTAGGCCGAATCGGCAGAGACGGCGTCGATGCTCAGCGCGGAGAAGTCGTTGGTGCGGCTGAGGAAGTAGCGGGTGGCGGCTTCGCTCAGGCCGACGTCCTTGCGCAGGAAGTCCTGGTAGCTGGTCTTGGCCAGGTGCGCTTCCTTCTCCTCGCGCGTCTTGCCGGCGAGGTAATCCTTTGGTGCTTCGTGCAGGTCGATCAGCGCCTGGCGGTCGGCCTCGGGCAGCGGGAAGTCGCCGATGAAGGCGCGCCAGCTGCGGGCGTTGAGTTTTTCCGGGGCGATGTCGTCGGCCACCATGGGCGTCGGGTCGCCGCTGACCATCTTCGCCTCGCCGAAGCCGGCCTTGTCGAAGAACACGCCGCGCGACAGGCCCAGGTTCGGGTAGAAGTCACGGTCGAAGGCGGTTTCGAAGCGGTCGACGTCGACGTTGAGCTGCTTGAGCAGGTTGTTGACCGTGTCGCTGTACAGGTGCTTGGGCGACTGGAAGGCTTCGCTGCCGCCGTAGCCGAGGATCATCCGGCCGCCGGCCTGGAATTCGTTGCGCTTGGCGTGGCCGCCGAAGTCGTCGTGGTTCTCGATGATCAGCACGCGCGCCTTGGGGTGCTTCTGCCGGTAGAACCAGGCCGCGGACAGGCCGCTGATGCCGCCACCGACCACCACCAGGTCGTACTGCTCCTCGATCTTCAGGCCATCGGTGTCGAACACCTTCTTCTCCCAGCCCATCTGGTGCGCGACCTCGAACGCGCCGGGATGGCTGCCGCGCATGCCGGTCAGGGCAGGCGGGTAGTAGCGGCCGGACGGAGCGGCCTGGAGAAGTTGCAGCGGGGTGAGGCCCGCGCCGATGGTGAGGGCAACGCCGTTGAGGAAGTCGCGGCGGGTGATGGTCATGGGAAGTCCTTGCAAGGTGATGGCCCGGGGCAGGGCTGTCATGGTTTTACCCTTCCATGCCGGAAGGGGTTGCGGCATGCGTGGCCGCGCGGCGGTCCCGGTCGAGCGGGGCGCCGTTTGAATCACCGGACCTTGGTCCGGTGATTGCTTTTCACACTGTGCTGTTGGGCCTCGCGAGCTAGAGCGCAGCAAGGCGGAAGGTGGTTCGGGCCCAGGGGTTTACGAGTAGTAAATGACTGGGCTCGAACCACCTTCCAACGCAGCTCCGCCGACGCGCAGCAGGCCTTACTCCCAATCAGTGTTTGATCATGACGTGGCGGATCGCTGTGTAGTCCTCCAGGCCGTACATGGACATGTCCTTGCCGTAGCCCGACAGCTTCATGCCGCCGTGGGGCATCTCGGTGGTCAGCATGAAGTGTGTATTGACCCAGGTGCAGCCGTACTGCAGGCGCGCGGACAGGCGATGGGCGCGGCCGATGTCACTGGTCCACACCGAGGAGGCCAGGCCGTAGTCGGAGTCGTTTGCCCAGGCCAGCGCCTGCGCTTCGTCGTCGAACTCGGTGACCGAGACCACCGGGCCGAAGATTTCGCGGCGGACCACTTCGTCGTCCTGGCGGGCGCCGGCGAGCACGGTCGGTTCGAAGAAGAAGCCCGCGCGGTCGGCGCGTTTGCCGCCGGTGACCACTTCGATGTGCGGTACCTGCCTGGCGCGCTCGACGAAACCGATGACGCGCTCCAGGTGCTGCTCGGTGATGACCGGGCCCAGCTCGGTGTTCGGGTCGTCCTGCTCGCCGTACTGGATGCTGGCAACCGCTGCGCCGAGCTTCTCGACGAACTTGGCGTAGATGCCTTTCTGCGCGTAGATGCGGCAGGCGGCGGTGCAGTCCTGGCCAGCGTTGTAGAAGCCGAAGGTGCGGATGCCTTCCACGGCGGCGTCGATGTCGGCGTCGTCGAAGATGATCACCGGGGCCTTGCCGCCCAGTTCCATGTGCATGCGCTTCACGGTGTCGGCGGTGCCGGCGATGATGCGGCTGCCGGTGGCGACCGAGCCGGTCAGCGAGACCATGCGCACTTTCGGGTGGGTGGTCAGCGGCTCGCCAACGCTCGGGCCGCGGCCGAACACCAGGTTGACCACGCCGGCGGGGAAGATCTCGGCCATCAGCTGCGCCAGGCGCAGGGCGGTCAGCGGGGTCTGCTCGGAGGGCTTGAGCACCACGGTGTTGCCGGCGGCCAGGGCCGGGCCGAGTTTCCACGCGACCATCATCAGCGGGTAGTTCCACGGCGCGATGGAGGCGACCACGCCCACCGGATCACGGCGGATCATCGAGGTGTGGCCCGGCAGGTATTCGCCCGCGGCGGAGCCTTGCATCACGCGGCAGGCGCCGGCGAAGAAGCGGAACACGTCGGCTACAGCCGGCAGTTCGTCGTTCAGCGCGGCGGAGTAGGGCTTGCCGCAGTTGTTGGATTCGAGACGGGCCAGTTCCTCGGCGTTGGCGTCGATGGCGTCGGCCAGTTGCAGCAGGAGCATCGCGCGGTCTTTCGGTGCGGTCTGCGACCAGCTGTCGAAGGCGGCGTCGGCGGCCAGCACGGCGGCGTCGACCTGGGCCGGGGTGGCCTCGGCGATTTCCACCAGGGTGGTGCCCAGGGACGGGTTCACAACAGCGAGCTTCTCGCCTTCGCCAGCGACCAGTTGGCCGTTGATCAGCAGGTTGGTTTGCATGGTTGAGTCCTCTTGGTCAGGAACGTGGTGCAAATTCGGTTAGGTGTTTCTTTTTAGGGGCCTGCCGGGGAGTGGGTGGCGGGCCTGAGGGGTTCTGTTGGATCGGAGCGGGGGCTTTCCCTCTCCCTAGCCCTCTCCCTGAAGGGAGAGGGGATATCCGTGCCGTGCGGCTGTCCGTGTCCGTCGGCGAGCGCGATGTTCTCCAGGCGCACCGAACGGGCTCCCTCTCCCTTCAGGGAGAGGGCGGGGGAGAGGGCGCACGGCACCCAAATTACTTGCCGCTCCCCGCCACGCCTTCGCCACCCTTGGTCAGGTAGTAGGCGCCGAGGATCGGCAGCATGGTCACGATCATCACCAGCATCGCCACCACGTTGGTCACCGGCACGTCGCGCGGGCGGCCCAGCTGGTTGAGCAGCCAGATCGGCAGGGTGCGTTCGTGGCCGGCGGTGAAGGTGGTGACGATGATCTCGTCGAAGGACAGCGCGAACGCCAGCATGCCGCCGGCCAGCAGCGCCGAGCCGAGGTTCGGCAGGATCACGTAGCGGAAGGTCTGCCAGCCGTCGGCGCCCAGGTCCATCGAGGCTTCGATGAGGCTGTGGGAGGTGCGGCGGAAGCGCGCGATGACGTTGTTGTAGACGATCACTACACAGAAGGTCGCGTGGCCGATGACGATGGTCAGGAAGCCCGGCTCGATGCCGAGGGTCTTGAACGCCGACAGCAGCGCGATGCCGGTGATGATGCCGGGCAGGGCGATCGGCAGGATCAGCATCAGCGAGATGCCTTCCTTGCCGAAGAAGTCGCGGCGGTACAGCGCAGCCGCGGCCAGGGTGCCCAGGAGCATGGCGATCAGCGTGGCGACGCTGGCGATCTTCACCGACAGCTCGATGGCTTCGAGCACGTCCTGGCGCGCGAAGGCGACGCTGAACCAGTGCAGGGTGAAGCCCTTGGGCGGGAAGCTGAAGGCCGCGTCCTCGGTGTTGAAGGCGTACAGGAAGATGATCAGGATCGGGAAGTGCAGGAACACCAGCCCGCCCCAGGCAGCTGCTTTGAGCCCCCAGGAAGCTTTCTCAGAGTGCATCGAAGGCCCCCAGGCGTTTGACGATGGAGAGATAGACGGCGATCAGCACGATCGGCACCAGGGTGAAGGCGGCGGCCATCGGCATGTTGCCGATCGCGCCCTGCTGGGCGTAGACCATGCTGCCGATGAAGTAGCCGGGCGGGCCCACCAGTTGCGGCACGATGAAGTCGCCCAGGGTCAGGCTGAAAGTGAAGATCGAGCCGGCGGCGATGCCGGGGATCGACAGCGGCAGGATCACCTGGAAGAAGGTCTGCCGCGGGTGCGCGCCGAGGTCCGCCGAGGCCTGCAGCAGCGACGGCGGCAGGCGCTCCAGGGAGGCCTGGATCGGCAGGATCATGAACGGCAGCCAGATGTACACGAACACCAGGAAGCGCCCGAAGCTGGAGGTGGAGAGGGTGTTGCCACCGATACCCGGAATACCCAGCAGCAGGTTCAGCAGCGGCTCAAGGCCCAGGTGCTGGACGAACCACATCGCCACGCCGCCCTTGGCCAGCAGCAGGGTCCAGGCGTAGGCCTTGACGATGTAGCTGGCCCACATCGGCATCATCACGGCGATGTAGAAGAACGCCTTGGTCTTGCCGGTGGTGTAGCGCGCCATGTAGTAGGCGATGGGGAAGGCCACCGCGCCACTGGCGATGGACACCGCGACGGCCATCAACACGGTGCGCTGGATGATGTCGAAGTTGGAGCCGCTGAACAGCGAGCCGAAGTTGGCCCAGGTCAGGTCCGGCGTCACCGTCATGGTGAAGTCGTCGAAGGTGTAGAAACCCTGCCACAGCAGTGTCAGCAACGAGCCGAGGTAGATCGCGCCGAACCACAGCAGCGGCGGGATCAGCAGCAGCGAGAGGTACAGCGTCGGCTTGCGGTAGAGCAGGTTGGACAGGCGCCGCAGCGGGCCGTTGCTGGCCGCCGGCAGCGCTGCATTCATCGTCAGTTCCATCTCACGCGCCCTCGTTCAGCACCACCATCGCCTCGCGCGCCCAGCGGGCGGTCACGCGCTGGCCCGGTTGGTGGGCGAGGTCGATGTCGGCCCACTGGCTGTTGGCCTGGCTGAGGCAGAGGTTCTGGCCGTTGTCGAGACGGATCTCGTAGCGGGTCGCCGCGCCCTGGTACTGGATGTCGTGCAGCAGGCCGCTGATCTCGATGTCCGAAGTGGCGCGGTCGCCGTTGGCGAAGGTGATGTGCTCCGGGCGGATGGAGAAGGGCTGGGCGTTGCCGGTCAGGCTCTGGGCGATGTCGCCGCGCAGCACGTTAGAGGTGCCGACGAACTCGGCCACGAACGGAGTCGCTGGCTTCATGTAGAGGTTACGCGGGGTGTCGACCTGCTCGATGCGGCCCTTGTTGAACACGGCCACGCGGTCGGACATGGACAGCGCTTCGCTCTGGTCGTGGGTGACGAAGATGAAGGTGATGCCCAGCTGGCGCTGCAGCTTCTTCAGCTCGCTCTGCATCTGCTCGCGCAGCTTGAGGTCGAGGGCGCCGAGCGGTTCGTCCAGCAGCAGCACGCGCGGGCGATTCACCAGGGCGCGGGCCAGGGCTACGCGCTGGCGCTGGCCACCGGAGAGCTGTACCGGCTTGCGCACGCCATAGCCGCCCAGGGCGACCATGCCGAGGGCTTCTTCGGCGCGCTTGAGACGCTCGGCTTTGCCGATGCCTTTCACCTTCAGGCCGTAGGCGACGTTCTCCAGCACGCTCATGTGCGGGAACAGTGCGTAGTCCTGAAACACCGTGTTGACGTCACGCTGGTACGGCGGCAGGCCTGCGGCCTCCTCGCCATGGATGCGGATGGAGCCTGCGCTGGGTTGCTCGAAGCCGGCGATCAGGCGCAGGCAGGTGGTCTTGCCCGAACCCGACGGGCCGAGCATGGAGAAGAACTCGCCGTCCTTGATGTCGATGGACACCCGGTCAACGGCTTTCACCTCGCCGAACTGGCGGGAGACCTGGGTGAATTGAACAGCGGGGGTGGTCATGGTGCACGCTCCAAGGGGCAGGATTCCGGCGTAGGGGAGTCCTGCCCGTGAATCTGAGATACGGGTGAATCGATGCGAATTGGGTGGGGCGGGAACGCCCTCTCCCTCTGGGAGAGGGCCGGGGTGAGGGAAGCCACGGCACACGGCCGGGCCCTCACCCCCAACCCCTCTCCCAGAGGGAGAGGGGAGCCGAAATCAACGGCCGCCCATGATCCCGATGTAGTCCTGGGTCCAGCGGCTGTACGGGACGAACTTGCCGCCCTCGGCCACCGGGGTCTTCCAGAACGCGATCTTGTCGAACTGGTTGTAGCCGTTGGTGGCGCAGCCTTCGCCGCCCAGCAGGGTGCTGGCCTTGCAGCCTTCCGGCACCGCCGGCACGGAGCCGAACCAGGCAGCTACGTCACCTTGCACCTTGGGCTCCAGCGACCAGTTCAGCCACTTGTAGGCGCAGCTCGGGTGCTGGGCTTCGGCGTGCAGCATGGTGGTGTCGGCCCAGCCGGTGACGCCTTCTTTCGGGAACACGGTGGCGATCGGTTGGCCTTCGGCCTTCAGGGCGTTGGCCTGGTACGGCCAGGCGCTGGAAGCGGCGACGCCTTCGTTCTTGAAGTCGCTCATCTGCACGGTGGTGTCGTGCCAGTAGCGGTGGATCAGGTCATGCTGCTTGCGCAGCAGTTCGACCACGGCGGCGTACTGCTTCTCGTCGAGCTGGTACGGGTCGGTGATGCCCAGTTCCGGCTGGGTGGCCTTCAGGTACAGCGCGGCGTCGGCGACGTAGATCGGGCCGTCGTAGGCCTGCACGCGGCCCTTGTTCGGCTTGCCGTCGGGCAGGTTCTGCGCGTCGAACACGACCTTCCAGCTGTCCGGCGCGGTGGGGAAGACCTTGGTGTTGTACATCAGCAGGTTCGGGCCCCACTGGTACGGCGCGCCGTAGGTCTTGCCGTTGACCACGTACCAGGCGGCGTCCTTCAGGCGCGGGTCGATGTTCTTCCAGTTGGGGATCAGCGACGGATCGATCGGCTGCACGCGCTTGCCGTAGATCAGGCGCAGGGAGGCGTCGCCCGAGGCGGTGACCAGGTCATAGCCGCCCTTGGCCATCAGGCTGACCATCTCGTCGGAGGTGGCGGCGGTCTTCACGTTGACCTGGCAGCCGGTGTCCTTCTCGAACTGGGTGACCCAGTCGTAGTTCTTGTCGGACTGGCCGCGCTCGATGTAGCCGGGCCAGGCGATGATGTCCAGGCGGCCTTCGCCTTTGCCGATTTCCTTCAGGGCCTCGGCGGCCTGGACGCCGGCGCTGGCCAGCAGGGCGGTGGTGATGGCACTGAGCAGTGCGGTCTTGCGCATCGGGTGTCTCCCTCTCGTTGTTGTCTCTATTGGTGGGGCAGTTCAATCGAGCAACAGCCCTCGCGCGGCGTACCGCCGGGGCGTTTCTTATGTGCCGGCGGGCGACCCCGCCGGATGGTTCAATCCAGTTGCTGGCCGTGGCGCGCCATGATGTGGCGCACCACGCTGTAGTCCTGCAGTGAGTCGCTGGACAGGTCCTTGCCGTAACCCGAGCGCTTGAGCCCGCCGTGGGGCATCTCGCTGGCGAGCATGAAGTGGGTGTTGATCCAGGTGCAGCCGTACTGCAGGCGGTTGGCGATCTGGAAGGCCTTGTCCAGGTTCTGCGTCCACACCGAGGAGGCCAGGCCGTATTCGGAGTCATTCGCCCAGTCCACCGCCTGCTCCAGTTGGTCGAAGCGGGTCACGGTGACGACCGGGCCGAACACCTCGCGCTGGACGATCTCGTCCTGCTGCTTGCAGCCGGCCAGCAGGGTCGGCTGGTAGTAGAAGCCGGGGCCCGAGTGAACGGCGGCGCCGGTGACGCGCTCGATGTGCGGCTGGCCGAGGGCGCGCTCGACGAAGCTGGCCACGCGGTCGCGCTGGCGCGCGCTGATCAGCGGGCTGATTTCGTTGTCGGCGTCGCGCTTGCGGGCGAAGCGGATGCTTGCCACGGCATCGCCCAACTCGGCGACGAGGCGGTCATGGATGCCAGCCTGCGCGTAGATGCGGCAGGCGGCAGTGCAGTCCTGGCCGGCGTTGTAGTAACCGTGGGTACGTACGCCCTGGACCACGGCGTCGAGATCGGCGTCGTTGCAGACGATCACCGGCGCCTTGCCGCCCAGTTCCAGATGGGTGCGTTTGAGGGTGCGCGAGGCGGCCTGGAGAATCTTCTGGCCGGTGACGATGTCGCCGGTGAGGGAGACCATGCGCACCTTCGGGTGGCTGACCAGATGGCTGCCGACGCCTTCGCCGCCACCGCAGACGATGTTGATCACGCCGGCCGGGAGGACTTCCGCCAGCGCCGGCGCCAGCGCCAGGATGCTCAGCGGCGTGTGTTCGGACGGCTTGAACACCAGCGTGTTGCCGGCGGCCAGCGCCGGGGCGATCTTCCACGCGGCCATCATCAGCGGGTAGTTCCACGGCGCAATCGAAGCGACCACGCCCACCGGGTCGCGGCGCACCATGCTGGTGTGGCCAGGTACGTATTCGCCGGCGAGCTGGCCCTGCTGGCAGCGCACGGCGCCGGCGAAGAAGCGGAACACGTCGGCGGTCGCGGGGATATCGTCCTGGCGCGCGAGATGCAGCGGCTTGCCGCAGTTCAGCGATTCCAGCTGGGCGAGATCATTGGCGCGCTTGTCGATGGCATCCGCGATGGCCAGCAGCGCGGCGGAACGTTGCGCGGGAGTAGTGCGGGCCCAGGCGGGGAAGGCGCGGTGCGCAGCGGCGATGGCCTGCTCGACCTGATCGATGGAGCCGTCGGCGATGCTGACGATGGTCTCGCCCGTGGTCGGGTTGATGATCGGTTCGGCCATGCCTTCGCCGGCGACCAATTGGCCGTCGATCAGCAAGGCGGTATGCAGGGTTGCGCCGGTCATCCTGGAAGCTCGTCTTTTATCTGTCTTGTTTTCGGGGGCCATGTGCGTGCTCCGGCGTAGGGGCGGTGCCCGGAACTTGGCCCTTTGGTATGGGACGAGAGACTAGAGTCCGGACGTGGGGTCGACAAATTCTAATTACTGAAAGCGCCGTTCGATTAAATCGAACGCTGTAAGCCTCTAGATCGCAAGGCGTTTTGCCATTGCGTAGCGGCTTTCGTAGGGCGCATAACGCTGCAAGCGTTATCCGCCATCCATTTTCTCCCGGTCCATTTGGCGGATAACCGCGAGCGGTTATTCGCCCTACATTGGCTCGGCGTGTTTGTGTAATCCGCTCCTCAGATCGACAGGCGCTTGGCGTTTGGCTGCTCGCGGGCGACGGTGAGGAACGGGTCCACCAGCGCCGGTCGAGCGGTGCCGCGGCGCCACGCCAGGCCGACGTCCAGGGGTTCGGAAAGGTCCACCAGCGGCCGTGCCTCGATGATGTCGCCTTCCAGCGACCAGGGACGGTAGGTCATGTCCGGCTGGATCGACAGACCCAGGCCCGCCGCCACCAGACTTCGCACGGCTTCCACCGAGGCGGTGCGCAGCGTCACCTGCGGCACCAGCCCGGCGCGCGACCAGATGCGCTGGGTGTGCAGGCCCATCTCGTCAGCGTTCAGCTGGATCAATGGCTCGCCGGCCACATCGGCCAGGCCGATGCTGTCGCGTTCCAGCAGCGGGTGCTGCGCCGGCAGCCACAGGCGGTGCGGCGAGTGGGTGAGCACCTCGGTCTGCAGGGCGTGGCGGTCTTCCAGGTTGGAGAGGATCAGCACGCCGACGTCGATCTCGCCGCTTACCAGCAGGTGCTCGATGTACGGGCGCTCGTCCTCTACCACGCGGGTCTTCACGTTGGGGAAGGCGCGCTGGAAGCGGTTGATCAGGTCGGCCAGGTAGTAACCCGCCACCAGGCTGGTCACCCCGATGGTCAGGCTGCCGGCCACCTGGTCGGTGCTCTGCTGCAGGCTGCGCTTAGCGTTCTCCACGGTGGCCAGGATCAGGTGCGCCTGGCGCAGGAACTGGTGGCCCTGGTGGGTCAGGGTCATGCCCTTGGCGTGGCGGTCGAACAGGCGCACGCCGATCTCTTCCTCCAACTGCTGGATGGCCAGCGTCAGGGTCGACTGGGAAATGAACACCGCCTGGGCGGCGGCGGAGATCGAGCCGGTCTCGGCGACGGCGATGAAGTGGCGGATCTGGCGGAGGGTCATCATGGGCGATTGGCCGCTGGCGCGCGGAGTCTCGATCTAGAGCCTTGTCTAGCCGGTCTCGGCGCATTTCATTGTTGATTATCGAAAATCTATAGGAGCATTCTTTTTAATCGAATGAAAGCGGCCGATTTGCCTTGCGGACCCGCCGGCAAAGGCCCGCAATATCCGGAAGCACTCTGCAACTCCGCTCTGACAAGGCTGCGAGCTAGAGTCGGAGGCCTGACTTTTCATCTCGATAGCTAGTGGAGATCGCCATGAACACACGTGGCCTGCTCGACCAACTGCTCAAGTCCGGGCAGGAACTGATGCAGAACAAGGGCCTGACCCAGCAGGGCGGCGGCCAACCCGCACAGGGTGGCAGCAAGGGTGGCCTGGACCTGGGCAGCCTGCTGTCCGGCGCCGGTGGCGGCGCCCTGGCAGCCGGTGCGCTGGGCTTGCTGATGGGCAGCAAGAAGGCGCGCAAGGTGGGCGGCAAGGTCGTCGCCTATGGCGGCCTCGCGGCGCTGGGCGTGCTCGCCTACAAGGCCTACGGCAACTGGCAGCAGAAGCAGGCCAGCGCTCCGCGCGGCGAGCCGCAGACCGTTGACCGCCTGCCGCCGGCACAGGCCGAGCAGCATAGCCACGCGATCCTGCGGGCCATCGTCGCCGCCGCGAAAGCCGACGGACATATCGATGATCGCGAACGCCAACTGATCGATGGCGAGATTGCCAAGCTCACCGGCGACGTCGAGCTGCAAGGCTGGCTCGAGCGCGAACTGGCCAAGCCGCTGGACCCGGCCGAGGTTGCTCGCGCCGCCACCAGCGAGGAAATGGCTGCCGAGATGTACCTGGCCAGCCTGCTGATGGTCGACGAGACCAACTTCATGGAACGTGCCTACCTCGACGAACTGGCGCGCCAGCTGAGTCTCGACGCCGGCCTCAAGGTCGAGCTGGAAGCCCAGGCGCAGAAGGCGCTGGACGCGGTGCCCGCCTGAGTGGCGTGACCTTCCTCGCATCCGCTGGATAAAGGGCGCGGCTGCGCCGCTTCGCCTGGCACCCGATGGTGCCGGGCATCAGTCTCCGTCGCTGGGCGTCCCGACCATTCCGGGCCGGCTGGCGGACGGCGCTGGCGCATCGGTGTGGCGGGACTATCGTTGCCCAACGCACACCGCGCGATGGCGAGGGACTGGTCATGAACACAACCGATCTACTGGAACAACTGCTGCGGGCCGGACAGGGCTCGGCGGCGCAACAGCAACAGGGCGGCGCCGGTGGCGCGGACCCGCTCGGTGGCCTGGGTGGCCTGCTCGGCGGGTTGCTGGGCGGCGGCGGAGGCGGCGGTCTGGGTTCGATTCTCGGCGGTGGTAGCGCGGGCGGTTCCGGTGGTGGTGGTCTGGGCGGCCTGGGTGGTGTGCTGGGCAGCATGCTCGGTGGCGGCGCCAGTTCCGGCGGCGCTCCCCAGGGGCGTTCCACGGGTGGCGGCGTCAACTACGCCATGCTCGCCTCGCTGGGCATGATGGCCTACCAGGCCTATCAGAACTGGCAGCGCCAGCAGAATGCCAATCCCTCGCAGCAGCAATCGCTGACCACCGTCGACCAGCTCGATGGCCCCGAGGCCGAAGCCCATAGCCACGCGATACTCACTGCCATGCTCGCGGCTGCCAAGGCGGACGGCCGTATCGATGAGCGCGAGCAGGCGGCGATCCAGGCAGAACTGCAACGCCACGCCGGCGAGCCGCAATTGCAGGCCTGGATCGACGCCGAAATGCAGAAACCACTGGACGCCGCGGACGTCGCGCAAACCGCCCAGGGCGATCCCGCCGTTGCCGCGGAAATGTACCTGGTCAGCGTGATGCTGGTGGACGACCAGCAGGACGCCGAGCGCACCTACCTCGACGAATTGGCCTACAACCTCAACCTCGCCCCGGAACTCCAGGCGCATCTGGAACAGCAGGCGAAGGCCGGTGGTGAAGTAGCTTGATACAACTCAGGGCACGACCGTAGGAGCATTCGTACAATCTGACGGTCAGAGAGGCTCGGACGAACGCACCCTCGCGGCGCGTTCGTTCCTCAATTCTGCAAGGAGGCTTCATGCCGTTCGCTCGTTTCACCCTGCCCACCGCGCTGTTGCTCAGCGTTACCGCCACCCTGGCCAACGCCGCCAAACTGGAAGACGTCGCGCCCTATCCCAAGGCCGAGGACGGCTTCGTCCGACAGGTCATCCATCTGCCCAAGCAAGCCCATGAAGAGAACTTCAAGGTCGAGATCCTCGCCGGCAAGACGCTGACCGTCGACTGCAACCGCCAGCGCCTGGGCGGCACCCTGGAAGAGAAGACCCTGGAAGGCTGGGGTTACTCCTACTACCGCCTGGACAAGGTCAGCGGCCCGGCCAGCACCCTGATGGCCTGCCCCGAGGGCAAGAGCAAGAAGGACTTCGTCCCGGTAATCGGTGAAGGCTTCGTGCTGCGCTACAACAGCAAACTGCCCATCGTGATCTACGCGCCGAAAGACGTCGAAGTGCGTTACCGCCTCTGGTCCGCCTCCGACAAGGTCGAGCACGCCCGCGCGGAGTGACCCTTCCGCTCCTGCTTTTGTAGGAGCGAGCTTGCTCGCGAACAGGCTTCCCCCGGCTCCAGCGCTGGGTGGGTTCGCGAGCAAGGACTGGGCGTCCCCCTCGGTCCTGCAACTAAACCGCCAGCACAACCTCGGAGCGCTCTTCCGGCTCGGTGCAGTGGTGCTGCCAGATTGCCTGGTACAAGGCTTCCAGATCACGGGTGAAACGCGCCGTGTCGAACAACGGCGAGTCCATCCGCGCTGCCGACAGCCGCTGGCGCAGCTCAGTGCGTGCGCTGTCGTCGAGGGCCAGGGCTTTCAGCCGCTCGAAGCAGTCCTCTGCATCCTTCGCTACCAGTTCGTCAAAACCATGCGCCTTGAGCAGGCTTCCCGCCACGCGGCTGGTAAAGGTCTCGCCCAGTCGAGTGATCAGCGGTACCCCCACCCAGAGCGCATCACTGGCGGTGGTATGCGAGGTGCAGGGGAAGCTGTCCAGGGCCAGGTCGGCCAGGCAGAGACGGGTTAGGTGTTCATCCTGTTTCAAGCGTGGCGCGAAGATCAGGCGTTCGGCGGCCACTCCACGCTGCTGTGCCTCGCGCCGAAGATTGTCGCGGGCCTCCTCGGCCTCGGGCTCCAGCAGCCAGAGGACGGCCCCCGGCACCTCCCGCAGCAATCGGCACCACTGGTCGAATTCGCCCGGATTGAGCTTGAGCAACTGGTTGAAACTGGCGAACACCACGCCTTTTTCCGGTAGCCCGACCTCCGTTCGACCAGGCGGCGGGTTCAAGGGGCGGTCCCGGTCATTGGGTTGGTAGCTATGGGGCATCAGCGCCAGCGTCTCGCTGAAATGCGCAGCGTGCTCGGCTGGCGTCACGGTCGGATCACCGATCAGGTAATCCGCCAGGCGTGGATGCCCCAGGCTGCCCGGATAGCCCAGCCAATTGATGATCACCGGCGCCGGCCGCAATGCGGTGATGCCCTGGCGCGCTCCAGTGGTGTAGCCCTTCAGGTCCACCAGGACGTGCAGGCGCTGCTCGGCGATCAGCTTCGCCGCCGCCTCGTCGGACAGTTCGCGCAGGTTGTGGCGCGGCAGGCCGGTCTCGGCGATACGGCGGGTGTAAGGGTCGTCTCGCTCCGGGCTGTAGTCGAACAGGTGGATATCCACCCTGGCGCAGTCGTGCGCCTCCAGCACGCCCATCATCAGGTGCATCGTCGCGTGGTCATAGAAGTCGCTGGACAGGTAGCCGATGCGCAGGCATTCGCCCTCTGTGGGCTCGCTGCTCAAGGGTGAGGCGAGCAGCTCCCGTGACCAGCGCGACTCGGCAAAGTGGCGAGCGGCATCGCGGTGTAGTTCCGGGGAAAGTTCGGGCAGGTTGATCAGGCCCCAGGGCGTGATCGCTTCCCGTTTGGAACCGCCGAGATCTTGCAGCAGCGCGGCATCAATCGCTGCAAGATCTGGCCAACTGCCGAGACTGCGCAGAGTCAGTTGCAGGTTGCTCCAGCTCTTGCCTTTGGCAAACCACTCAGAGGCCTCCTTGTAGCGCTTTCTATTTTGCAGTGCTTTGGCCAGCTCCAGCTGAAGGTCGCTTCTATCCGGGCTTAATTTGAGAGCTCTAGTGAGAATGGGAATGGCCGCTTCGCTTTGGCCACGCTCGCACAGGTGGTTACCGAGGTTCTTGTAAGCCAGGAGATAGGCGGGGTTGCTGGCAATGGCCTGGAGATAGAGTTGCTCAGCTTCTTTGTAGCGGCGCTGCTTGTTACAGATGTTCGCGAGGTTGTTGGCTGCCTGCGCATTCCCCGGCTGTAACTGCAAGCATGCCCGAAATGCCTCTTCTGCCCGCTCGGCATTGCCCAGGGCCTGCTCGGCCAGGGCAAGGTTCAAGTGGTAGCTCGCATCCTTGCGCAGGGTCAGGGCACGTTTTATCAGTTCCCGTGCCTGTGTTGCCTTGCCCTGGTTCAGGCACGCCACTCCACACAGATTTAGCGCTTCGGCGTTGCGTGGTTGTACACGCAGGAACTGCCGAGCCAGCGCTTCGCCACGAGTAAGTTCGCCGCTATTGATCGCGTCGATGATGAGCTGCAGGGACAGGCTGGGTTGCCGCTGGCGCATGAAATATCTCCGGAATCGGGTGCCGGATATCTTCGGTAAAAGTCGCCTTGAATAATTCGGAAGCGGGTGTCAGGAATCCCTGAACCTGTAGGCAAGTTCGGCGCTATTGATGTGGTGAAGCAGCAGCCCCTATCGGCAGGCTAACCGCGTTTGCAGGAGCACACTTGCTCCTGAAGAAAGGCCGCGCCGTGCTGGTATGGCGCGTTCAGTGGCTCGCTGCAGCCGGTATAGCTGCGGTTTGTCCCTCGACCAGAATGCCCTGCTCGCGGCCGCAGAGTTCTACCAGAAAGTCCCACACCAACCTCAACCGCACCGACCGGTGCAACTCCCGCCGGGTGCACATCCAGTATTCACGTTCGATGAACTCCTCCGGCAGTACCGGCACCAGCCGCGGGTCGTGCAGGCCCATGTACTGCGGAAGGATGGCGATGCCGATGCCCGCCTGGGCGGCTTGTTGCTGGGCAACCACGCTGGTGCTGCGGAAGACCACCTGCGGGTGGCGGCAGAAGCTGTGGTGGAACAGCAGTTCCTGGCTGAACAGCAGGTCGTCGACGTAGCCGATCCACGGGTGCTTGCACAGGTCATCGCGGTCGCGCAGGGGTGGGGCGTTTTCCAGGTAGGCGGGGCTGGCGAACAGGCTCAGGCGGTAGCGGGTGAGCAGGCGGCTGATGAGCAGGTCGGCGCTGGGGCGTTCCAGGGTGATGGCGATGTCCGCCTCGCGGTTGGTGATGCTGACGAAGCGCGGCACCGATACCAGTTCCACCTCCAGCCCGGGATACCTCTGCATCAGTTCGCCCATGCGCGGGGCAAGGAACATGGTGCCCAGGCCTTCGGTGACGCCGATGCGGATCTGCCCCAGCGGCGAGATGGCCTGGCTCATTTCCTCCTGGGCGAGGAGGGCGGTGTTTTCCATGGCCTCGGCGTGCTTGAGCAGCGCCTGGCCGGCCGGGGTGAGCTGGTAGCCGCCGGTGTGCTGGGCGAACAGCTGGGTGCCGAGGTCGCGCTCGATGCTCTCGATATGCCGCGCCACGGTGGCGTGGGTAGTGCCCAGGCGCTTGGCGGTGGTCAGCAGGCGGCCGCTGCGGTGCAGCTCGAGGAAGTAGCGCAGGTCATTCCAGTCGAACATGGGCGGCTCTCGTTGGCAGAAGGCGCACTGTTAGAAAACGCACAGTAGGTGACTCGAAACGACTGTTCTTTTATCACGAACGAACGACTAGGCTCAGTCGTCATACCCAAAAGAACAAGAAACGACGAGGTACTTTCCATGCCGCAGGCACTGGATGCTTATGACTACCTGATCGTCGGCGCGGGCCCCGCCGGTTGCCTGCTGGCCAATCGCCTGTCCGCCGACCCCGCCAACCGCGTGCTGCTGCTCGAAGCCGGCGGCCCGGACAACTATCCCTGGATCCACATCCCCGTCGGTTACCTCTATTGCATCGGCAACCCGCGCACCGACTGGTGTTTCGACACCGAAAAGGTGCCGGGCCTGAGCGGCCGCGCCATCAAGTACCCGCGCGGGCGCACGTTGGGCGGCTGCTCCTCGATCAACGGCATGATCTACATGCGCGGGCAGGCGCTGGACTATGACGGCTGGGCTGCCGAGGGCAACCCTGGCTGGGGCTGGAACGACCTGCTGCCGCTATTCATGAAGATGGAGGACCACTTCGGCGGATCGAGCGAACTGCACGGCTCCGGCGGCGAATGGCGGGTGGAGAAGCAGCGCCTGTCGTGGGCGATCCTCGATGCCTTCCGCGAGGCGGCGGCGCAGTCCGGCGTGCGCTCGGTGGAGGACTTCAATGGCGGCGACAACGAAGGCTGCGGCTATTTCCAGGTGAACCAGCGTTCCGGCGTGCGCTGGAATGCGTCGAAGGCTTTCCTGCGGCCCATCGCCAACCGCGCCAATCTCACCGTGCTGACCCACGTCGAAGCCCATCGTGTACTGCTGGAAAACGGTCGCGCGGTTGGCCTGGAAGTGAACTGGCAGGGGGCTCGGCGTGAACTGCGGGCTCGGCGCGAGGTGATCCTCTGCGCCGGGGCGATCAACACGCCGGTGTTGCTGCAACGCTCGGGCATCGGCCCGCGCGATCTGCTGGAGAGGCACGGAATCGGCGTGCGCCATGAGCTCTCCGGCGTCGGCGGCAACCTGCAGGATCACCTGCAGCTGCGCCTGATCTACCGCATGAACGGCGCACCTTCGCTGAACCAGATCGCCTCGACGCTGTGGGGCAAGATGGGCATGGGCCTGGAGTATCTGCTCAAGCGCAGCGGGCCGTTGTCCATGGCGCCGAGCCAACTGGGCGCGTTCGCCAAGTCCGACCCCGGCCAGCGTTCGGCCAACCTCGAATACCACGTGCAGCCGCTGTCGCTGGAACGCTTCGGCGAGCCGCTGCACAGCTTCCCGGCGTTTACCGCGTCGGTCTGCGATTTGCGTCCGCTGAGCCGCGGGACTGTGACGCTGCGCTCGCTCGATCCGCGCGACAAGCCGGTGATCCAGCCCAATTACCTGAGCCACCCACAGGACCTGCGCGTAGCTGCCGATGCCATCCGCCTGACCCGGCGTATCGCCGCCGCACCCGCGCTGGCGCGTTTCAACCCGGTGGAGTTCAAGCCCGGCTCGGATTACCAGACCGAAGAAGACCTGCACCGCGCCGCCGCCGAGATCGGCACCACCATCTTCCATCCGGCCGGCACCTGCCGCATGGGGCAGGGCGAGGGCTCGGTGGTGGACAGCCAGTTGCGCGTGCATGGCATCCCCGGCCTGCGCATCGCCGACGCTTCGATCATGCCCAGCCTGACCTCGGGCAACAGCTGTTCGCCGGTGCTGGTGATCGCGGAAAAGGCCGCGCAGATGATTTTGAACGAACCCGCGCGCGGCGCGGAGGTCATCCCTTCCAGTGGGCGCGCACAGGAGGAAGCTCCGGTGGCGTGACGGCGTGCGGCCGAAAGCTGCACGGTTTGTAGGTTGGGTGGAGCGGAGCGATACCCATGCGGAAGCTGCGCAGTAATCGATGGGTATCGCTTCGCTCCACGCCATCCTACGTATTTGTTGTACAGAGTCGCTCCTACGAAGAGCTGAAAAAACCGGTATCGCGCGGTGTTAGAGCCGCGGCAGTCGAGGCTGACAAAAACAAGAGCCCCCAGAAGGGGCAGGAGAGCCCGTAATGACCGATGTAGCACAGCCCAGCTCCTATGAGCGTCCCGCGACTACGCGTCGCGACGAGCGCAAGGTGATCTTCGCCTCGTCGCTCGGCACGGTGTTCGAGTGGTACGACTTCTTCCTCTACGGATCGCTGGCGGCGATCATCGCCAAGCACTTCTTCGCCGGGGTCAACGACACCACCGCCTTCATCTTCGCCCTGCTGGCGTTTGCCGCCGGCTTCCTCGTCCGCCCCTTCGGCGCGCTGGTGTTCGGCCGCCTGGGCGACATGATCGGGCGCAAGTACACCTTCCTCGTCACCATCCTGCTGATGGGCCTGTCGACCTTCGCCGTCGGCCTGCTGCCGGCCTACGCCACCATCGGCGTGGCGGCACCGGTCATCCTCATCGTGTTGCGGCTGTTGCAGGGCCTGGCGTTGGGCGGTGAGTACGGCGGCGCGGCGATCTACGTGGCCGAGCACGCGCCGGACCACAAGCGCGGCGCCTATACCAGCTGGATCCAGTGCACCGCCACCGGCGGGCTGCTGCTGTCGCTGGTGGTGATCTGGGGTTGCCGCCAGCTCACCGGGCCGGAGTTCGAAACCTGGGGCTGGCGCCTGCCGTTCCTGATTTCCATCGTGCTGCTGGGCATCTCCACCTGGATTCGCCTGTCCATGCACGAGTCGCCGGCGTTCCTGAAGATGAAGGCCGAGGGCAAGGTGAGCAAATCGCCGCTCAAGGAATCGTTCACCCGCTGGAGCAACCTGAAGATCGTGCTGATCGCGCTGTTCAGCATCAACGCCGGGCAGGCGGTGACCTTCTACGCCGCACAGTTCTACGTGATGTTCTTCCTCACTCAGGTGCTCAAGGTCGACCCGGCGCTATCCAACGGGATGCTGATCGTTGCGCTGGTGATCGGTGCGCCGCTGTTCGTGATCATGGGCTGGCTGTCGGACAAGGTCGGTCGCAAGCCGGTGCTGATCACCGGATTGCTGCTGGCCACGGTGCTGTACTTCCCGCTGTTCAAGGCGCTGACCCACTACGCCAACCCGCAGATCGACGCGGCCTCGCGCCAGGCGCCGGTCACCGTGATGGCAGACCCGGCCACCTGTACCTTCCAGTTCGATCCGGTGGGCAAGGCCAAGTTCGACAGCGCCTGCGACAAGGCCAAGACCCTGCTGGTGAAAGGCGGCGTGCCCTACAGCACGGTGGCCGCGCCGGCTGGTAGCGAGTTGGTGGTGACCGTGGGCGAGAAGCGCATCGAGGGCTTCGACGCTGCCGCGTTGGGCGCAGCGGTGAAGGATGCCGGCTACCCGACCGTGGCTGATTCCTCGCTGGTGAACCGGCCGATGGTGGTGGCCATCATCGTCGCGCTGATCTTCATCGCCACCTGCTGCTATGGCCCGTTGGCGGCGCTGATGGTCGAGCTGTTCCCGACACGCATCCGCTACACCTCGCTGTCGCTGCCGTACCACATCGGCAACGGCTGGTTCGGCGGGTTGCTGCCGACCATCTCGTTCGCCCTGGTGGTGTATACCGGCAACATCTTCTACGGGCTGTGGTACCCGGTGCTGGTGACGGCGATGAGTCTGGTGTGCTCGCTGCTGTTCCTGCGCGAGACGAAGGACAACGACATCCACGCCGATTGACCGGCGCTTGAAGTGAACAAGGCCCGCGCGATGCGGGCCTTGTTCATGGCGGAGATGTATCGCGGCGACACGGTGTCGCTTACCCTATGCCGACTTGGCCTGCGCAGCGGGCCATTCGTATTGGAGTTCGAGCATGAGTCAAGAAATCGCCACCGTTACCGTCAGCGCCGAGCACTGGGGCCGCGAAGCCGAAGCAGTGGATAACGCCCGCGTCACCATCACCCTCAGTGCTCCCGAAGAGGGCGTGATCGAGGTGCGTTTCAAGGGCCAGTTGGATGCCCCGGAAGAGCCGACCCACGTCTGCGTGACGCTGGATAACGGGTTGTCCTATTACGGCGAGATCCAGGGTGGCGAGGCGAATGAAGAGGGCGGCTGGCTGCGTTTCGAGGGTGAGCTGATCGATCTGGAAGGATTCTGAGCCGAAAGTCCCCTGCAGTAGGCCACCGCGAAATTCTCCTGGCGGAATCCATTCCCAGCGGTAACCCCAGGGGCAGCGCATATCTGTAGGAGCGAGCTTGCTCGCGAACCCGTCGTTCACAGCGGAGTTTGTTCGCGAGCAAGCTCGCTCCTACAAAATGCCCGCCCAATAAAAAACCGGCCACCTGGGCCGGTTTTTCATTGCCTGTGGATAACCTCACTGCTGCGGGATCATTCCTTCGATGCGCTTGGCGAAGGCATTGGCCAGCGGACCGTCGGCGAGTAGCAGCAGGTAGTCGTGCTCGGACTTGGCCGCCGGGGCGATCTGGTACTTCAGGGTGCCCGAGGCGACCTGGCCGACTACCGGTACGGTCAGGGTGCCGACGCATTCCAGTACGCCGCTGTCCGGGTCCTTGTCGATGATCGCCACGTCTTTCAGCTCGGCCTTGCTCAGCGCATCGGACTGGGCGGAAAGCGCGCCGGAGAGGAAGACCTTCACCAGCTGGTTCTTCACGTCGTCCGAGCCGCAGACCTTCGCTTCGTTACCCCCGCAGGCGCTCAACAATGCGGCTGCGGCCAGCACGGCCGAGAATTTCAACAGTTTCATCTATCCACCCTGTGGCGTTCCATGATGGCCATTGGATAGGAAATTGCCGGAAAAATTCCCTGCCACCCCGTCCCGTTTCGCTAGTTCGAAGGCGAAACGGGAGTAGGGTGACAGGCCGTCAGACCACGAAGCGCGCCACCATGCCGTTCAGGTCCACGGCCAGGCGCGACAGTTCCTGGCTCGCCGCGCTGGTCTGGGTGGCGCCGGCCGAGGTCTGGGTCGCCAGGTCGCGGATGGTCAGCAGGTTGCGGTCTACCTCGCGGGCGACCTGGGCCTGTTCCTCGGTGGCGCTGGCGATCACCAGGTTGCGTTCGTTGATCAGCGACATGCGTTCCAGGATCACCTGCAACGAGGCGCCTGCCTCGCCGGTGCGGCTGACGGTGCGCTCGGCGTGGGCGGTACTGCTGAGCAGGGCGGTGACGGTGCGATCGCTGCCGTTCTGGATGGCCGACACCAGCTCCTCGATCTCGCGGGTCGAGCTCTGTGTGCGCTGGGCCAGCGAGCGGACCTCGTCGGCGACCACCGCGAAACCACGCCCGGCCTCGCCGGCGCGGGCGGCTTCGATGGCGGCGTTGAGCGCCAGCAGGTTGGTCTGCTCGGCGACGCTGCGGATCACTTCCAGCACCTTGCCGATATCCTGCGCCTGGTTCGCCAGGGCTTCGGCCTGCTGCGAAGCCTGGCCCACTTCACCAGCCAGGATGCCGATAGCGCTGGAGGTTTCGTCCACCCGCTCGCTGCCGCTGCGTGCGGCGTCGATGGCCTCGCGGGAGGCGGCGGAGGTCGAGGCGGCGTTGCTGGCCACTTCCTCCACGGCGCTGGTCATCTGGTTGACAGCGGTAGCGGCCATCTCGATCTGGTCGCTCTGCTGCTGCAGCGCGCGGCTGCTGTCGTCCATGACGCTGTGCATTTCCTCGGCGGCCGAAGCCAGTTGGCTCGCCGAGTTGCCGATGCCGCGAATGGTCTCGCGCAGGCTGTTCTGCATGTCCGCCAGGGCGTTGAGCAACTGCGCCGGCTCATCGCGGCCTTCGACGGTGAAGCGTTGGCTGAGGTCGCCACTGGCGATGGTCCGGGCTACGCGTACCGCCTGGCCAAGCGGCACGACGATGCTGCGGGTGAGTTGCCAGGCCAGCAGCAGGGTCAGGCCGACGCTCAGCAGGAGGATTGCGCCAACCACCAACCGGCCGCTCTGGAACTGCTCTACGGCACGGTCGGCGGCAGCGGCGGCGCCATTGCGGTTGAGGTCGATCAGTGCGGTGAGACGCTTGTTCAGCTCCGCGCCCTGCTGGGTGATGTTGCCGTTGAGGATGTGCAGCGCGCCCTCGTCGTCGTTCTGGCGGATCTTTTCCACCAACTGGTCGACGAAACCGAGATAGCCGTCCAGCGTCTGGCGCAGCTCATCGGTGCGCTGCTGCTCTTCGGCGCTGAGAATCAGCTGGCGGTAGTCGGCGAGCACCTTGTCCTTGTCCTGCCGCGCCTCGGCGATCAGCGCCAGGCTGTGCTGGCGCGCGGTGCTGTCGTGGTTGACCAGCAGACGCATGGATTCCAGGCGAATGCGCGCGATGTCGCCCGACAGCTGGTTCATCTGGTTGATGCTCAGCAGCCAGTTGCTGTCGATTTCCTCGGAAGCGGCGCGCAGGGTCGACAGCTTGTACAGCGAGAACAACCCGAGAAACACCAGGAGCAGGCCCATGACAGCGAAACCCAGGGACGCGCGGCGGCCAATACTCATGCTTCTGAACATCGTGAATTTCCCTTTTCTTCATCCATTGTGTTGGGCCCGTGGGCCTGCCATGTGCGGTGATGGCGCAGTGATATTACTGGGCGCCATTTTTTCGCAGCAGTGGCAAAACAGGACTAGCAGACGAAAAACCTGTCCGCTTTTGGAGAGGGGTTCATTCAGACGAGCGTGAGCCAGGCCAGCGCTGCGTAGCGCCCGGCCTTGGCCAGCGTGACCAGCAGCAGGAAGCGCCACAACGGCTCGCGCATGACACCGGCGATCAGCGTCAGCGGGTCGCCGATCACCGGCGCCCAGCTCAGCAGCAGCGACCAGCTGCCGAAGCGCTGGTAGTGGTGCTGGGCCTTTTCCAGCGCCCGCTCGCTCACCGGGAACCAGCGCCGCCCGCGCCAGCGCTCGATGCCCCGGCCGAGCAGCCAGTTCACCAGCGAACCGAGCACGTTGCCAAGGCTGGCGGCGAGCAGCAGCGACCACAGTGGGTACTGCCCACCCAGCAGCAGGCCGACCAGCACGGCTTCAGATTGCAGCGGCAGCAGGGTGGCGGCGCCGAAGGCGGAGAGGAAAAGGCCAAGGTGAGCGGCCAGGGCAAGGCTGAGCATGAGTCTTGGATTGGCCGAGGGAAATGGGGCGTCGGAATGGCAGAACCGGCGTACTAAAAATTCGGAATAAAGAGATAAGGTTCCAGCGTCTCCGGATACTATATGTCCTATCTTGCTGAGGATTTAGTAGGAATTTACATTCGCGCGACTGCTCGCCCGAATCCATCATCCGTCGGCACGCCACACATCTTCTGGGGAACGCTGTGAAGAACTGGACTCTACGCCAACGCATCCTGGCCAGCTTTGCCGTCGTCATCGCGATCATGTTGCTGATGGTGGTGATTTCCTACACCCGTCTGCTTCGCGTGGAAGCCAGCACGAAGCGGGTCAGCGAAGATGCCATGCCCGGCACCTATGCCCTGACCACGGTGCGCTCGGCCTGGACCGACAGCATCCTGCTGACCCAGGTACTGGTTGGCCTGAGCGATGGCAAGTCGCTCGACGAGGCGCGCCGGCAGGAGTTCCGTGCCAACCATGACACCCTGATCGAGCGCGTTGCCCTCTATGAACGGACGGTCAGCGACAGTCGCGACAAGGAAATGCTCGCGCACTTCAAGCAGCAGATAAACGAGTACGACGCCCTGCTCGGACAGGTGCTGCAGCTCTACACCACGGACCGCGAGGGTGCCCGGCGTCTGCTGCTGGATCGCCTGGAGCCGATGTGGGAGGACGGCCGCAAAACGCTGAACCAGTTGATCTCGCTGAACAAGGAGATTGCTGATGCCGCCGCGGAGAACATCGTTACCGAGGTGACCACCGCCAAGGTGATCATGCTCATTTCCCTGCTGCTGGCGATTCTGGCCGCCGCGGTGTGCGGGCTGCTGCTGATGCGCGCCATCACCGAGCCGGTGCGCCAGGTGGTGAAAGGCCTGCAGGTCATGGGCGGCGGCGACTTCACCACGCGCCTGGCCATGGAGCGCAACGACGAATTCGCCGTGATCGAAACCGGCTTCAACGGCATGGCCGAGGAGCTCAAGGGCCTGGTATCCCAGGCGCAGCGCTCGGCCATCCAGGTGACCACCTCGGTGACCGAGATCGCCGCCACCTCCAAGCAGCAGCAGGCCACCGCCACCGAGACGGCCGCCACCACCACCGAGATCGGCGCCACCTCGCGGGAAATTGCCGCCACCTCCCGCGACCTGGTGCGCACCATGACCGAGGTGTCGTCTGCTGCCGAGCAGACTTCCACCCTGGCCGGCTCCGGCCAGCTTGGCCTGGCGCGCATGGAAGAGACCATGCACCACGTGATGGGCGCCGCCGAACTGGTCAACGCCAAGCTGGCGATCCTCAACGAGCGCGCCGGCAACATCAACCAGGTGGTCACCACCATCGTCAAGGTGGCTGACCAGACCAACCTGCTGTCGCTCAACGCCGCCATCGAGGCGGAGAAAGCCGGCGAGTACGGCCGTGGCTTCGCCGTGGTCGCCACCGAAGTGCGCCGCCTGGCCGACCAGACCGCCGTGGCCACCTACGACATCGAGCAGATGGTCCGCGAGATCCAGTCCGCCGTGTCCGCCGGTGTGATGGGCATGGACAAGTTCTCCGAGGAGGTGCGTCGCGGCATTTCCGAAGTCGGCCAGGTCGGCGAGCAGCTCTCGCAGATCATCCAGCAGGTGCAGGCGCTGGCGCCGCGTGTGCAGATGGTCAACGAAGGCATGCAGGCCCAGGCCACCGGCGCCGAGCAGATCAACCAGGCGCTGGTGCAGCTCGGCGAGGCTACCGGGCAGACCGTGGAATCCCTGCGCCAGGCGAGCTTCGCCATCGACGAGCTGAACCTCGTGGCCAACGGACTGCGCAATGGCGTCTCCCGCTTCAAGGTCTGACGCCGCCGCGGCGGGCAGGCTGTACCTGCAATTCCGCCTGGGTGCGGACCGCTATGCGCTGGACGTCCATGACGTCATCGAGGTGCTGCCGGTGCCTGCGCTCAAGCGCGTGCCGGAAGCGCCAAACTGGATCGCCGGGCTGTTCCCGCACCGCGGCGAACTCTTGCCGGTGCTCGACCTGAGCCAGTTGGCCTTCGGCTACAGCGCGCCGCGTCGCACCAGCACGCGCCTGGTGCTGGTGCGTTACCGCGCCGCGGTCGATGGCCCGGAGCAGCGGCTCGGGCTGATCCTCGAACAGGCCACGCACACCCTGCGCCGTGATCCCGAGGCTTTCCGCGATTACCCACTGGACAACGGCAGCGCCCGCTATCTCGGCCCCGTGCTGGAGGATGAGCAGGGCTTGCTGCAGCGCGTCGGTGTCGACCAGTTGCTCAGCGACGAAGCCCGCACGCGCCTGCTGCGTGACTCGGGAGGAGCGCCGGCATGACCGATCCACGCTTCGCCCGATTGCTCAAGGAACGTATCGGCCTGGACGCCGAATCGGTGGGCGACGCCGTGATCGAGCGCGCCGTGCGCCAGCGCATCAACAAGGCCAGCAACGGCAACGCCGAGCACTATTGGATGCTCCTGCAGGGTTCTGCCGAGGAAGTGCAGGCGCTGATCGAAGCGGTGATAGTCCCGGAGACCTGGTTCTTCCGCTACCCCGAATCCTTCGGCGCGCTCGCCGATCTCGCGTCCCGGCGCTTGCTGGAGCTGGCCGGCAGCCGCCCGCTGCGCGTGCTCAGCCTGCCCTGTTCGACTGGCGAGGAGCCGTACTCGATCGTCATGGCGCTGCTGGATGCGGGACTGGCGCCGTCTGCCTTCCAGGTCGACGCGCTGGATGTCAGCCGCGCGGTACTGGAGCGGGCGGAAGAGGGGCGTTATGGACGCAACTCCTTCCGCGGCTCCAACCTGGAGTTCCGCGACCGCCACTTCAGCGCCGATGGCAACGATTACCAGCTCGCCGAGGCGGTGCGCCGCAAGGTCCGCTTCCGTGTCGGCAACCTGCTGGCGCAGGGCCTGCTGGCCGGCGAGGCGCCCTATGACTACGTGTTCTGCCGCAACCTGCTGATCTATTTCGACCGGCCGACCCAGGAGCAGGTAGTGGAAGTGCTGTGTCGCCTGACACGGCCGGATGGCGTGCTGTTCATCGGCCCGGCCGAAGCCAGCCTGATGTCGCGCATCGGCCTGCGCCCGCTGGGCGTCCCGCAATCCTTCGCCTTCCCGCTGGAAAGCGCCGAACCGGCTCCCCGCGTGGCGCCGCTGAACTGGACCGCGCCGGCGCCGATCCCGCGTCCGGCTCCGCCCAAGCCCGCGCCGGTGCGCCCGCGCCTGGCCGCCAAACCCGAGCAGCCGGTCACTGTGCCCGCCGCAAACGCGCTGGCGGAGATCGCCCGGCTGGCCAACTCCGGCCACGCCGCCGAAGCGCGCCAGCGCTGCGAGGCGCTGCTGGCCGAGAAGGGCCCGGACGCCGAAGCTTTCTATTGGCTCGGCCTGCTGGCCGATGCCCAGGGCCAGGGCAGCGAGGCCCAGGCTTTCTACCGCAAGGCCTTGTACCTGCAACCCGACCACCAGGAAAGCCTGCAACACCTGGCCGCGCTGCTTGCGGCCCAGGGTGACACGGCCGGCGCCCGCCGCCTGCAGGAGCGCGCCGCGCGAGGAGTGAAGCGCAATGGTTGAACGCGACTCTTCATCCATCGGCAGCTCGGTCTTCGACAGCGATCTGCCGACGGTGGACGACTGCTGGAACCGCATCGGCGTGCGCGGCGACCGCAGCTGCCCGAAGCTGGCCGAGCACATCCATTGCCGCAACTGCCCGGTGCATGCCGCCGCTGCCATCAGCCTGCTGGACCGCTACGCGCTGGGCAGCGAGGGAGCGCAGCTGGCGCCCGTCGAAACTACTGAGGCAGCCATCGAAGAGGGCCGCCCGCACCTGATCTTCCGTCTTGGCGAGGAATGGCTGGGTCTGCCCACCCGCGCCCTGGCCGAGGTGGCACCGTCCTGCGTCGTGCACTCGCTGCCGCACCAGCGCTCGCCCGCGCTGCTGGGCGTGGCCAATGTGCGTGGCACCCTGGTGGCGTGCATTTCCCTCGGTGAACTGCTCGGCCTCGACAACCGTACGGCCACTCGTGACGATGCCCGCGTCGTGCCGCGCATGCTGATCCTGGCGGCCGTTGGCGGGCCGATCATCTCGCCGGTGGACGAGGTGGAAGGCATTCATGAGCTGGAGGAGAAGGCCATCGTCGAAGCCGCGTCTCAGGGCCACGCCGCCAATGACCGCTTCACCCGTGGTGTGATGCAGTGGCGCAACCGCAGCATCCGCCTGCTCGACCAGGAAGCCCTGCTCGATGCCGCCACCCGGAGCCTCGCATGACCCCGGACCAGATGAAGGACGCATCGATGCTGGAGCTGTTCCGCCTGGAGGCGGAGGCCCAGACGCAGGTGCTGGTGCAGGGCCTGATGGCGCTGGAGCGCAACCCGACCCAGGCCGACCAGCTCGAAGCCTGCATGCGCGCGGCGCACTCGCTCAAGGGCGCGGCGCGGATCGTCGGGCTGGATGCCGGCGTGCAGGTCGCCCATGTGATGGAAGACTGCCTGGTCGGCGCCCAGGAGGGCCGCCTGCTGCTGACCTCCGGGCATATCGACGCGCTGCTAGCCGGCACCGATATCCTCCTGCACATCGCCGACGCCCAGCCCGAGCGTGCGGAGCAGGCCCAGCAGAGCGTACCGGCCATGGTCGAGCGCCTGCAGGCGCTGCTTTCCGGAAAGACCCCGGCACCGCCTGCGCCTCCCGTTGCCATGCCGGTCGAGCCGGCCCCCGTCGCCATTGAGGCGGCTACTGAATCGCCCACGCTGCCTGCCGCGCCCGCCGAACCGGCACCCCGTCGCCGCTCCAGCGACAGCGATGAAGCCGGCGAACGCGTGCTGCGAGTCACCGCCGAACGCCTGAACCAACTGCTCGACTATTCCAGCAAGTCGCTGGTGGAGTCCCAGCGCCTCAAGCCGCTGCTCGATTCTCTGCAGCGCCTCAAGCGCATCCAGGCCAGTGCCAGCCGCGTACTGGATGGCGCCCGCGATGCCGCCAGCACGGCCAATCTCGACGCCGAGGCGCAGGCCTATCTGGCCGACGCGCGCCGCCTGGTCGGTGAGTGCCAGCAACTGCTCAGCGAGCAGATCGCCGAGCTGGACGAATTCAGCTTCAAGGCCGGCCAGCGCGCGCAGTCGCTCTACGACACCGCACTGTCCTGCCGCATGCGTCCCTTCTCCGATGTGCTGTCCGGGCAGGCGCGGATGGTCCGTGACCTCGGTCGCTCACTGGGCAAGGCCGTGCGCCTGGACGTGCAGGGCGCGACTACCCAGGTCGACCGCGATGTGCTGGAAAAGCTCGAAGCGCCGCTGACTCACCTGCTGCGCAACGCCGTCGACCACGGCATCGAATCCGCCGAGGTACGCGCCCGCGTCGGCAAGCCGGAACAGGGCAGCATCCAGCTGCTGGCCCGCCACCACGCCGGCATGCTGGTACTGGAGCTGCAGGATGACGGCGGCGGCGTCGACCTCGACCGCCTGCGCACTGCCATCGTCCGCCGCCAGCTCTCCACCGAGGAAACCGTGGCGCGTCTCACCGAGGACGAGCTGCTGAGCTTCCTGTTCCTGCCTGGCTTCAGCATGCGCGAGCAGGTCACCGAGGTGTCCGGTCGCGGCGTCGGCCTGGATGCCGTGCAGCACATGGTGCGCCAGCTGCGCGGCGGTATCCGCATGGAGCAGGTGCGCGGGCAGGGCGCGCGTTTCCACCTGGAAGTGCCGCTGACGCTGTCCGTGGTGCGCAGCTTGGTCGTCACCATCGGCGGCGAGGCGTACGCCTTCCCGCTGGCACATATCGAGCGCATGCGCCGGTTGGCGGCGGACGAGATCGTCCAGCTCGAAGGCCGCCAGCAGTTCTGGCATGAAGGACGACATGTCGGCCTGGTCTCCGCCAGCCAGCTGTTGCAGCGCCCCGATGGCGAAGGCTCGCCGGACGAGATTCCGGTGGTGGTGATCCGCGATCGGGAAAGCGCCTACGGCGTGGCGGTGGAAAAGTTCATCGGCGAGCGCACCCTGGTGGTGGTGCCGCTGGATGCCCGGTTGGGCAAGGTGCAGGACGTTTCCGCCGGTGCGCTGCTGGATGACGGCACGCCAGTGTTGATCCTCGACGTCGAGGACATGCTGCGCTCGGTGGAGAAGCTCCTGGCTACCGGCCGGCTCGAACGCATCGATCCTGCCGGGCGCCTCGCCGGCCCGGCGCGCAAGCGCGTGCTGGTGGTGGACGACTCGCTCACCGTGCGCGAGCTGGAACGCAAGCTGCTGCTGGGCCGTGGCTACGATGTCGCTGTGGCGGTGGACGGCATGGACGGCTGGAACGCCCTGCGCTCGGAGCATTTCGACCTGGTCATCACCGACATCGACATGCCGCGCATGGACGGTATCGAGCTGGTGACCCTGATCCGCCGCGATAGCCGCCTGCAATCGCTGCCGGTGATGGTGGTGTCCTACAAGGACCGCGAAGAAGACCGTCGACGCGGCCTGGATGCCGGCGCCGACTATTATCTGGCCAAGGCCAGCTTCCATGACGAGGCCCTGCTGGACGCGGTGGTCGACCTGATCGGAGGAGCCCACGGGTGAAGATAGGGATAGTCAACGACATGCCACTGGCAGTGGAGGCGATGCGCCGCGCGCTCGCTTTCGAGCCGGCGCATCGCATCGTCTGGGTCGCCGCCAACGGCGCCGAAGCGCTGGAGATGTGCGCGGCGCACAAGCCCGACGTGGTCCTCATGGACCTGCTGATGCCGGTGATGGATGGCGTCGAGGCCACGCGCCGGATCATGGCCCAGAGCCCCTGCGCGATCATCGTCGTCACGGTCGACCTGGAACAGAACATGAGCCGCGTGTTCGACGCCATGGGCAATGGCGCGGTGGACGCGGTGAATACCCCGAGCATGGGCGCCGGCGACCCCGCCGAGGCGGCTCGCCCGCTGCTGCGCAAGCTGCAGAACCTGGCCTGGCTCAATGCACCGCGCGACAGCCGCCCTGCCACCAGCACGGTGCCGGCGCGCAAGGGCGGTGGTGCTCGCAAGCTGGTCGCCATCGGCTCTTCGGCGGGCGGCCCGGCGGCGCTGGCGGATCTGTTCGCGAAGCTGCCGGCGGATTTCCCGGCGGCCATCGTGGTCGTCCAGCACGTCGACGAGGTGTTTGCCGCCGGCATGGCGGAGTGGCTCTCCACCCAGTCGACGATTCCCGTGCGCCTGGCGCGCAACGGCGAGCCGCCGCAGCCGGGCTGCGTGCTGCTGGCCGGCACCAATCACCATATCCGGCTGGTCAAGGGCGGCGAACTGGCCTACACCGCCGAACCCAGCGGCCACATCTACCGGCCATCCATCGATGTGTTTTTCGACAGCGTGGTGGAGTACTGGTCCGGCGATGCCGTCGGTGTGCTGCTGACCGGCATGGGCCGGGACGGCGCCGAGGGATTGAAGCGCATGCGCGAACGCGGTTTCTTGACGCTGGCCCAGGACCAGGCCAGCAGCGCCGTGTACGGTATGCCCAAGGCCGCGGCGGCGATCGGTGCCGCCGTGGAGATTCGCGCGCTGGGCGACATCGCCCGAAGACTCGCTGAAGTCTGCGCCTGAGTGCAGGCTACGGAGCCCCATCAGATGAACCCTTTGACGAGTGACTACCCCGTGAACATCCCAGGCGATTCCGCTGTGATGGTGCTGCTGGTGGACGATCAGCCGATGATCGGCGAAGCCGTGCGCCGCGCGCTGGCGGACGACCCCAGCATCGACTTCCATTTCTGCTCCGATCCGCACCAGGCCATTGCCCTGGCCATCCAGATCAAGCCCACGGTGATCCTCCAGGACCTGGTGATGCCCGGCGCCGACGGCCTCTCGCTGGTGCGCGAGTACCGTGCCAATCCGGCTACGCGTGACCTGCCGATCATCGTCCTGTCGACCAAGGAAGACCCGGCGGTGAAGAGCGCGGCGTTCACCGCCGGCGCCAACGACTACCTGGTCAAGCTGCCCGACGCCATCGAGCTGATCGCGCGGGTGCGCTACCACTCGCGCTCTTACCTCGCCCTGCTGCAGCGCGACGAGGCCTACCGGGCCCTGCGCGAGAGCCAGCAGCAGTTGCTGGAAACCAACCTGGTGCTGCAGCGGCTGATGAACTCCGACGGCCTCACCGGGCTGTCCAACCGCCGGCACTTCGACGAATACCTGGAAATGGAGTGGCGCCGCGGCCTGCGTGAGCAGACCCAGCTGTCGATCCTGTTGATGGATGTCGACCACTTCAAGGCCTACAACGACACCTTCGGCCACGTGCAGGGCGACGAGGCGCTGCGCCAGGTGGCCGGGGCGATCCGCGCCAGCGCCAGCCGCCCCTCGGACCTGCCGGCGCGCTACGGCGGCGAGGAGTTCGTCATGGTCCTGCCCAACACCTCGCCCGGCGGTGCACGCCTGCTGGCGGAAAAGCTGCGGCGCCTGGTGCAGGACCTGAATATCCGCCACGAACTGCCCACGCCGGGCTCGTCGCTGACCATCAGCATCGGTGTGGCGACGCTGATCCCCCAAGCCGGGCAGGCCTGCCGCCAGCTCATCGAACTGGCCGACCAGGCGCTCTACAACGCCAAGCACGGCGGCCGCAACCAGGTGGCCATCGCCGGCTGAACGGGCGGGGAGGGCGCGAAAACGGTGGGCGTGCTTTGTCGCAAAGCCTGAAAAGGTGGCGAAAAATCACGTATACTTGCCGGCTTTTCTACGCCCTTTACCCGTGAGAGATGCCCGCCATGGAAATCCAACCGATCCTCAACAGCATCAAGGACCTCACCGACCGCACCCAGTCGATTCGGGGGTATCTTTGACTACGATCTGAAACATGATCGTCTGATCGAAGTAAACCGCGAGCTGGAAGACCCGGCGGTCTGGAACAAGCCCGAATACGCCCAGAACCTGGGCCGCGAGCGCGCCATGCTGGCGCAGATCGTCGAGACCCTCGACGAGCTCACCGGCGGTCTGGCCGACTCCCGCGACCTGCTCGACATGGCGGTCGAGGAGAATGACGAAGGCGCCGTCGGCGACGTCGAAGCCGAAGTTCAGCGCCTGCGCGAAATCCTCGAGAAGCTCGAGTTCCGCCGCATGTTCAGCGGCGAGATGGACCCCAACAACGCCTACCTGGACATCCAGGCCGGCTCTGGCGGCACCGAAGCCCAGGACTGGGCCAACATGCTGCTGCGCATGTACCTGCGCTGGGCTGACAAGAACGGCTTCGATGCCGAGATCGTCGAGCTGTCCGAGGGCGAAGTCGCCGGCATCAAGGGCGCCACCGTGCATATCAAGGGCGAGTACGCCTTCGGCTGGCTGCGCACCGAGATCGGCGTGCACCGCCTGGTGCGCAAGAGCCCGTTCGACTCCGGCAACCGTCGCCACACCTCGTTCACCGCGGTGTTCGTCTCGCCGGAAATCGACGACAACATCGAGATCGAGATCAACCCGGCCGACCTGCGCATCGACACCTACCGCTCCTCCGGCGCGGGCGGTCAGCACGTGAACACCACCGACTCCGCGGTGCGTATCACCCACGTACCGACCAACACCGTGGTAGCGTGCCAGAACGAACGCTCCCAGCACGCCAACAAGGACACCGCCATGAAGATGCTGCGGGCCCGGTTGTACGAGCAGGAGATGCAGAAGCGCACCGCCGCCTCGCAGGCGCTGGAAGACACCAAGTCCGATATCGGCTGGGGCCACCAGATCCGTTCCTACGTGCTCGACCAGTCGCGCATCAAGGACCTGCGTACCGGCGTGGAGCGCAGCGATTGCGACAAGGTGCTCGACGGCGACCTCAACGAGTATCTCGAGGCCAGCCTGAAACAGGGCCTCTGATCCGTACTGTGTAGGAGCGAGGGGGGCGCCTAGCCCTTGCTCGCGAACCCGCCGAAGAGCTTCGCGAGCAATCTCGCTCCTACAATAATTTCCCCAAATTGAATGAACCGACGCCAGGCAGATAGACGACCATGAGCGACCAACAACTCGACCAGACCGAACTGCAACAGGAAGAAAACAAGCTGATCGCCCAGCGCAAGGAAAAGCTTGCCGCCGTGCGTGAGGCCAAGGCCATTGCCTTCCCCAACGACTTCCGCCGCGCCGACTACTTCGCGGACCTGCAGAAACAGTACGCCGACAAGACCAAGGAAGAGCTGGAAGCAGCCGCTATCCCGGTCAAGGTCGCCGGTCGCATCATGCTCAACCGTGGTTCGTTCATCGTCCTGCAGGACAGCAGTGGCCGCCTTCAGGCCTACGTGAACCGCAAGACCCTGCCGGAAGAAACCCTGGCCGAGATCAAGACCTGGGACCTGGGTGACATCATCGGCGCCGAAGGCACCCTGGCCCGTTCCGGCAAGGGCGACCTCTACGTCGAGATGACCAGCGTGCGCCTGCTGACCAAGTCCCTGCGCCCGCTGCCGGACAAGCACCACGGCCTGACCGACACCGAGCAGCGCTACCGCCAGCGCTACGTCGACCTGATCGTCAACGAGGAAACCCGCTACACCTTCCGCGTGCGTTCGCAGGTCATCGCCCACATCCGTCGCTTCCTCTCCGATCGCGGCTTCCTCGAAGTGGAAACCCCGATGCTGCAGACCATCCCTGGCGGCGCGGCGGCCAAGCCCTTCGAAACCCACCACAACGCGCTGGACATGGCCATGTTCCTGCGTATCGCCCCGGAGCTGTACCTCAAGCGCCTGGTGGTCGGTGGCTTCGAGAAGGTCTTCGAGATCAACCGCAACTTCCGTAACGAAGGCGTTTCGACCCGGCACAACCCCGAGTTCACCATGCTCGAGTTCTACCAGGCCTACGCCGACTACGAAGACAACATGGACCTGACCGAAGAGCTGTTCCGCGAGCTGGCCCAGGCCGTGCTCGGCAGCACCGACGTGCCCTACGGCGACAAGGTCTTCCACTTCGGCGAGCCGTTCGCCCGCCTGTCCGTGTTCGATGCCATCCTCAAGTACAACCCGGAACTGACCGCGGCTGACCTGACCGACCTCGAGAAGGCCCGCGCCATCGCCAAGAAGGCCGGCGCCAAGGTCCTCGGCCACGAAGGCCTGGGCAAGCTGCAGGTGATGATTTTCGAAGAGCTGGTCGAGCACAAGCTGGAGCAGCCGCACTTCATCACCCAGTATCCGTTCGAAGTCTCCCCGCTGGCGCGCCGCAACGACAACGACCCGAGCGTCACCGATCGCTTCGAACTGTTCATCGGTGGCCGCGAGATCGCCAACGCCTACTCCGAGCTCAACGACGCCGAAGACCAGGCCGAGCGCTTCATGCTGCAGGTGAAGGAGAAGGACGCTGGTGACGACGAGGCGATGCACTACGACGCCGACTTCGTCAACGCGCTGGAATACGGCATGCCGCCCACCGCCGGCGAAGGTATCGGTATCGACCGCCTGGTGATGCTGCTGACCAACTCGCCGTCGATCCGCGACGTCATCCTGTTCCCGCACATGCGCCCGCAGGCGTAAGCGCAGGAACTGGAAAGAAAGGCCGCCCTCGGGCGGCCTTTTTCGTTTCCGTTGTTATTCGCAGGAGCGAGCCTGCTCGCGAACCGTTGCGTGTCGGTGCTGCCGGGCAGCCCGTTCGCGAGCCAGCTTGCTCCTGCAGATGCCTGGGATCCTGGCGGTATACCATCCGACGAAATGCAGGTCATTCCCGTGGCTCGTGCGCTATGTGGCACGTCATACACCCAGGCCTGACTCCCTGCCGCCTGCTCTGCCTCGCGGCCTGCTTCGTGCGCCGGTGTCGCAGCCACATGGCGGCGATTGTTTTCCCACAGAAAAGCTCGAACAATGCGCCATCAGGCCGCGCCGTCGGAGGTAATGCCCGTGACCCCAGTGTCCCCGCGAGACAGTGCCGCGCAAGTCGCCAGCGCCATCGCCGAAAGTGTCAAATACCAGGGCCGCAAGGCCAGCCGCCAAGGCAGCGAGCAGCGCCGCCAGGCGATCCTCGACGCCGCGCTGCGGATCATCGTGCGCGATGGCGTCCGCGCCGTACGCCACCGTGCCGTGGCCGCCGAGGCCGGCGTGCCGCTGTCGGCCACCACCTACTACTTCAAGGACATCCAGGACCTCATCACCGATACCTTCGCGCTCTTCGTCGAACGCAGCGCCGAAGCCCTGTCGACCTTCTGGGGCAGCGTCGAGGGTGACCTCCAGGCCATGGCCGCCGGTCTCGCCCAGGACGACCCGCAGGCGCGCCGCGAACTGACCGCGAATATCGTCGAGCTGGCGATCCAGTACGTGATGGTCCAGCTCAACGAGCGCCGCGAGCATCTGCTGGCCGAACAGGCCTTCCGCCAGGAGGCGCTGCTCAACCCCAGCCTCAGCGATCTGGCGCAGCGCCACCGGCGAATTCTGTCCCTGGGCGTGGTGCATTTCTTCGAAGTGCTCGGTTCAAAGCAGCCCGAGCAGGATGCCCGGGTGTTGACGGCCATCATCCTGCAGATGGAGTATCAGGGCCTGCTGGACGGCGCCGACCACCTGCAGATCGAGGAAATGCGTGCCATCCTTAGCCGCTACCTCGACCTGGTGATGGGCCTGTAGCGCCAACTGCTGCATTCCAACCCCGCCGGCCGGCGGGGTTTTCGTGTCGGAACTCCGGACGCCTGCGCGTATCGCATGAAAGGGCATCCGGACCTAAGGAGGGCGTGATGAAAGTCTGGCGTGCACTGCTGCTGTTGAGCATCTGCCTGCTCAGTGGCTGTCTGGTGACGTTCAAGGACCCGATTCCGGCCAACGAGCCCGCGCCGGCTCACCTGCTGGGCCAGTGGTCGCGTGTGGACGAGTACGGCGAGGAGCAGTTCCTCGAGGTCACCCGCTCCGGCTCCAACCTCTACCGTGCGCTCAGCTACGTCGACAGCAAGGACAACACCGACAGTGTCGAGGACTTCGGCTTCACCGTCGCCCATCACGGCAGTCGCTGGTACCTCTCGGCCGGGTTGCCGAAGAGCATGGGCGGCAACTTCGCCCTGGCCGGCTTCGAGATCACCGACAAGGACGAACTGGTGATCTATAACCTGGATGTCGACCATATCCTGCAGGACATGAAGGAAGGCGCGCTCAAGGGCGAGAAGGTCGACACCGAGCAGGGTGCCGGTGCGCTGGTGAGCAGCCCGCTGGCCGACGTCATCGCCTACCTGAACGATCCGGCCAATTCCGACGTGTTCGTCGAAGCGCTGCGCTTTTCGCGCGTGACCCCGGGAGAACAGCAATGACCCCACGGCGCAAGAAGTCCACGCCCAACGAATACCAGCAGATCATCCGCGGTCTGTCCGACCGCATCGTCGAGGCGCAGACGCCGATCCGCGTGCTCGACGCCATCAAGTGGGACGACGGCATCCGCGACGACTTCCTCAAGGGCCGCGGCAAGCATGCGCCCAAGGTCGACCGCGCCTACTACGACGGTCGACCGCTGTCCTTCGACAGCAGCGCGAAGAAGCAGGAATTCCAGAACATCGAGCGTGACATCACCCGCCACCTGGGACAGTTCAACCCGGTCGGCCAGATCATGCGGCGCATGTGCAAGGAATACCGCATGGTCATCCGCATGCTCGAAGCACGCGGCACGCAGGACTTCGGTCTGATCTCCCAGGAACTCTACGGCTCGGCGTCTGACGCCTTCCATGCCGGTGATCCGACCCTGGCGGATCTGGGCCTGATGCTCTCGGACTACCTGAACAACATCGCCGACCGCGGCGACCTCAAGGACGAGCCGAAGACGCTGACCGCCAGCGACGCGGTGAGGATGCTGCAGGAGCGCCTGAACAAGGTGTTCGACGGCAAGGAAGACACCATTCGGGTCTTCGAGTCCGATGGCATCGTCGCTGATGCGGCGGCTGGCGCCGATTACATCAAGGTGCGCGCCGACGCGATGTTCAACGAGCGCGACGTGCGCGCGCTGGAAGTCCACGAAGGCCTGGTGCACGTCGGCACCACGCTCAACGGCCTCAACCAGCCGATCTGCACCTTCCTCGCCAAGGGCCCGCCGTCGTCCACCGTGACCCAGGAAGGCCTGGCGATCCTGATGGAAGTGATCGCCTTCGCCTCCTACCCGACGCGCCTGCGCAAGCTCACCAACCGCACCCGTGCTATCCACATGGCGGAGGAGGGCGCGGACTTCCTGGAAGTGTTCAACTTCTACCGCGAGCAGAACTACAGCGCGGAAAGCAGTTACCAGAACGCCAGTCGGGTGTTCCGCGGTTCGACGCCTTCGGGCCTGCCGTTCACCAAGGACCTGTCGTACCTCAAGGGTTTCATCCTGATCTACAACTACATCCAGCTCGCCGTGCGCAAGGGCAAGCTGGAGCAGATCCCGCTGCTGTTCTGCGGCAAGGCCACCCTGGAAGACATGCGCACCCTGCGCCAACTGGTGGACGAGGGCCTGGTGGTGCCGCCCAAGTACCTGCCGCCGCAGTTCCGCGACCTCAACGCACTGTCGGCGTGGATGTGCTTCTCGAACTTCCTCAACCACCTAAGCCTCGACCGCATCGAGGCGGACTACGCCAATATCCTCTAACGATTGGACGGCATGGCGTGCGGCTGGACACGCCCTCTCCCTAACCCTGGCTACGCACCCCGCTCCGAAGGGAGAGGGCGGGAGAGAGGGGCTTTGCTAGCGCGCCATTGCTGATCCATTTGAAGGAAGCTCCCAAGGATGACTTGCCGATGATCCGATGCTTCAAGGCCGCCGCGCTGGCAGTGCTGGTAGCCCTCAGCGGTTGCAGCTCCCTGCTGTTCTACCCCAGCGATGACGTCGCCATCACGCCCGCGCGGGCCAAACTGGAGTTCCGCGACGTCACGTTCACCACTGCCGATGGCGTGAAGCTCGCCGGCTGGTGGCTGCCGGCGAAAGCGGGCGTGCCGGTCAAGGGAACCGTGCTGCACCTGCACGGCAATGGCGGCAACATGGCGTGGCACCTGGGCGGCGCGTACTGGCTGCCGGAGCAGGGCTACCAGGTGCTGATGCTGGATTACCGCGGTTACGGCAAGTCCGAGGGCGAGCCTAGCCTGCCGGCAATCTACCAGGACATCGACGCCGCCTTCGCCTGGCTGGACAAGGCACCGGAGGTGCAGGGCAAACCGGTGATCCTGCTGGGCCAGAGCCTGGGCGGCGCCATGGCGGTGCATTACCTGAGCATGCACCCTGAGCGGCAGAAGAAGTTGAATGCCGTGGTGCTCGATGGCGTGCCGGCCAGTTACCGCGATGTGGCGCAATACACCCTGAGCACCAGTTGGCTGACCTGGCCGCTGCAGGTGCCGCTGTCCTGGCTGGTGCCCGACGGTGACAGCGCGATCCGCTCCATGCCGCGACTTTCTGGCGCACCCGTGCTGTTCTTCCACAGCATCGACGATACCATTGTGCCCCTGGACAACGGCCTGACCCTCTACAAGGCCGCGCCGCCGCCCAAGGTCTTCCAGCTGACACGCGGCAATCACGTGGAAACCTTCGGGGAGCCGGTGTGGCGCGAAGTGATGCTGCGCTTCCTTGACGATCCGCAGCACTTCACCGGCCTGCGCCGGTTGGCCGAAGTCCCGAACTCTCCCTCTCCGGCGAAGCCACAGGAATCGCAGGCGGACCCGAAACAACAAGGCACCCCATGAACGACCGCAATCCGATCTCCTACATCCTCACTGTCATCGCCACCATCTTCGTCTCGGTTGGCACGCTCTGGTATTACGGCTACCTGCACTTCGCCAAGCCCGAGGACGCGCTGGAACTGACCCAGTTCACCATGCTCAAGAGCATTCCCGGCCAGGACAGCACCAAGCTCTCCCTGGACCCGGCCGACCAGCAGGCGCAGTGCATCGATGGCGTGCTGGTGATGTTCGACATGACCCAGAAGGGCCTGACCGGTGTGCTGGTCGATGGCCGCAAGCGCGCCGTGCGCTGCATGGGTGAAGAGACCCCGCAAGAGGTCAAATGACGACGGGCCCGCCGTCGCAGAGGCAGGGAGCAAGCATCATGAGCCACCCCGAAATCCGCGTCTGGCAGGGCGACATCACTCGACTCGACGTCGACGCCATCGTCAATGCCGCCAACAGTTCGCTGCTGGGCGGTGGAGGTGTCGACGGCGCCATTCACCGTGCGGCCGGCCCGGAGCTGGTCCACGCGTGCCGCCCGCTGGGTGGCTGCAAGACTGGCCAGGCGAAGATCACTCCTGGCTTCCGCCTGCCGGCGCGCTTCGTCATCCACACTGTCGGGCCCGTCTGGCGCGGTGGTGAGCACGGCGAGCCCGAGCTGCTCGCCCAGTGCTACCGCAACAGCCTGCAACTGGCCGAAGACAACGGCCTCGCCAGCATCGCCTTTCCCGCCATCAGTACAGGTATCTACGGTTATCCCGCCGAAGCCGCGGCGCAGGTTGCCGTGGACGAACTGCGTCGTCTGCGCGGTGAAGGAAGTTCGCTGAAGGAATTGGTGCTGGTGCCTTTCTCGGCCGAGATGGCCGAGCTGTACCGGCGCCTGTTGGGCTGAGCGCTGGCCTGAATAAACGCCCATGGGCGCGGGCGTGGCCCGCTCCAACAGGAAACGCAGGTCGTAGGATGGGTGGAGCGGAGCGATACCCATGCTGCAGGTGCAGTGATCGATGGGTATCGCTTCGCTCCACGCCATCCTACAAGAGCGCTGTATCCCGAAGGATCAATAAGTGCCGCTCACCGCCGAGCGCGGTTGCACCGGGTTGGCGTCATTGGAAATGGTGACCTCGACGCGACGGTTCATGGCGCGGCCGGCCGGGGTCGCGTTGCTCGACACCGGATACTCCTTGCCGTAACCGCGGGATACGACGCGATCGGGCGTGACTCCCTGGCTCAGCAGGGCCAGGCGAATAGCGTCGGCGCGGCGCTCGGAAAGCCCCTGGTTGTAGGAGGACGAGCCGCTGCTGTCGGTGTAGCCCTCGACGATGACCTTGCGTTCCGGGTTCTGCTGCAGGTAGCCGGCGAGGTTCTGCACATTGCTCATGGCGCCGGACTTCAGCTCGGCGCGGTCGAGATCGAACAGCACGTCACCGAAAGACACCATGGTTCCGCGTGAGGTCTGCTTGGCGTTCAGCTCGCCCTTGAGCTTGTTCAGCTGTGCGGTACGGGCATCCAGGCGGGCCTGGGCGCGCTGGGCCGAGGTGTTCTTCATCTGGTCCTCGGCGTTGCGCAGGGCCACCGTCTGGTTGGCCAGCTCAATGCGCTGCTGGGTCAGGTAGGCCATCTGGTCGACGTCCTTCTGGTCGGCGCCGTCGCGGTAGGCCTTGTCGGTCTTGGCCAGCCAGTCACCGGCGTCCTTGGTTTCCAGCGCGGCCTGCTGGGTGGCCTGGGGTTCAGCCTGCAGCGCCTGGAAGTCGCTGCGGGCTTTCTCCAGGTTGGCGTTGGGCGGCGTCGAGCACGCGGCCAGGGCCAGGGCGAGGGTCGAGATGGCGGGCAGTACGATGAGCTTGTTCATGTCGGAATTCCTTATATGACCGGACGTAGGGGCGGGATCACTGGGCCTGCTGCAGGCCTTCCTGACGCAGCTCCATCACGCCCTGCTGGGCGTCCTTGACGTTGTTCTGCGCCTTCACGGCCTGCGACTTGCGCTCTGCCACGCGAGCGTCCCATTCGGCCTGCTGTGCCAGGCGCTTGGCCTGGTCGTATTCCTTGTCGTTCAGGGCGATGCGCGCCTGGGCGAGTTTGTCCTGGGCATTCTTGGTTTCGACCGGGGCGAATTCCGGTCCACCGGAGCTGACGGCGGCGTTCACCGCCGATTCAGTGACGGCCATCTGTTCGCTGGGCGGGTTGCCGGCGCAGCCAGCCAGCAGCACGGCGCTGCCAAGGGCGAGCAGGCTGAGGCGCAGGGAGGCGCAGGTGGAGGCGGTCGGGACGGTTCGAGCGCTCTGAGATTTCAGTTCCATTGGGTGAATCCTCTGACGTTTGGTAAGGGGTTCCCTCGGCGATTCGAGTGCCGGTGGATGCCTGCCACGCTGGTCTGCGGCTTCGTGGGCATCTGATTAGGGGACTAAGGGTTTTGTCAGGGGGTTCAAAAAAAATGCCCGCCGTATTGGCGGGCATTGGTGACGATCCACTGGGATCAGCCGCGATGACGCAGCAATCTCAGACCGTTGAACACCACCAGCAGGCTGGCACCCATGTCGGCGAAGACCGCCATCCACAGGGTTCCTTCGCCGGCCAGGGTGAGGGCGAGGAACACCGCCTTGATGCCCAGCGCGAGGGTGATGTTCTGTATCAGCACGCGATGGGTCTGGCGCGACAGGCGTATGAAGGACGGCAGCTTGCGCAGGTCATCGTCCATCAGCGCGACGCCGGCTGTTTCGATGGCGGTATCGGTGCCCGCCGCGCCCATGGCAAAACCGATGTCGGCGCGGGCCAGGGCGGGAGCGTCGTTGATGCCGTCGCCGACCATGCCGACGCGCTGGCCACCTTCCTGGCGCTGCTTTACCTCGCGCAGCTTGTCCTCGGGCAGCAGGTTGCCCAGTGCTTCATCGATGCCCACCTGGGCGCCGATGGCGTTGGCGGTGTGCGGGTTGTCGCCGGTCAGCATCAGCGTCTTCACGCCCAGCGCGTGCAACTGGGCGATGGCTTCGCGGCTGGTCTCCTTGACGCCGTCGGCCACGGCGAACAGTGCCAGCGGGCCCTCGCTATCGAGCAGCACGATGACCGTCTTGCCCTGTTGTTCCAGGGCGTCGAGGCGCGCCTCCAGTTCCTGCGAGCACAGCTCCAGCTCCTCCACCAGGCGGTGGTTGCCCAGGTGGTAGGTTCGCCCGTCTATCTCGCCTTTCACGCCGCGGCCGGGCAGGGCAGTCAGCTCGCCGACGCTGTACAGCGCAATGTCGTCCGCCTCGGCAGCCTGTGCCACGGCGTGCGAGACCGGGTGGTCCGAACGCGCCGCAAGGCTGGCGGCCAGCGCGCGAACGTCGCCAGCGGTGGTTTCCCGCAGGGCGGTGAAATCGGTCTGGCGCGGGCGACCTTCGGTGAGCGTGCCGGTCTTGTCGAGGGCGATCCAGCTCAACGAACGACCCATTTCCAGGAACACCCCGCCCTTGATCAGGATACCCAGGCGAGCCGCCGCCGACAGGCCACTGACGATGGTCACCGGAGTAGAGATGACCAGGGCGCACGGGCAGGCGATCACCAGCAGCACCAATGCGCGGTAGACCCAGTCGAGCCAGGCGCCGCCGAAGAACAGCGGCGGCAGCAGCGCAGTGGCGATGGCGATGAGGAATACCGCCGGGGTGTAGATGCGCGAAAACTGGTCGACGAAGCGCTGGGTCGGCGCGCGCGAGCCCTGGGCTTCTTCCACCGCATGGATGATGCGTGCCAGGGTGCTGTCGTCGGCGACACGGGTGACGCGGTATTCGAGCGCGCTTTCACCGTTGATGGTGCCGGCGAACAGGGTGTCGCCGGCCTGTTTTTCCACCGGCAGGCTTTCACCGGTGATGGGCGCCTGGTTGACGCTGGAGCGGCCGTCGAGCACCTCGCCGTCCAGGGCGATGCGCTCGCCCGGGCGCACCCGCACGCGGGCATCGAGCGTCACTGTCTTGGCCGGCAGCTCCTGCCACTGGCCGTCGACCAGCACCGTGGCCTGCTCCGGGGCGAGTTGCAGGAGGCCGCGAATGGCGTTGCGTGCGCGGTCCAGCGATTTGGCCTCGATCAGCTCGGCGATGGCGAACAGCACGGCGACCATGGCCGCTTCCGGCCACTGGCCGATCAGCATGGCGCCGGTCACGGCGATGCTCATCAGGGCATTGATGTTGAGGTTGCGGTTCTTCAGGGCGATCCAGCCCTTGCGGTAGGTCGGCAGGCCGGCGCCAAGGATCGCCGCGATGGCCAGCACCGCCACCAGCCAGTGCGGGCCGATGGCGAACCACTCGAAGAACTCCGCACCCGCCGCCGCGACACCGGCCAGCGCCAGCGGCCACCAGGGTTTCTGCTGGGCGGGTTGTGCGGGCGCAGGAGCGTTTTCGTCCACGGGCTCGGCCTGCATGCCGAGTGAGGCCACCAGCTTCTGCAGCGGCTCGATGCTGTCGAAACGGTGCTGCACGCGCAGCAGGCGCTGCATCAGGTTGAAGTCGAGGTCCTCCACCGCCGGCACGCGGCCCAGTGCGTCGCGCAGCAGGCGTTCCTCGGTGGGGCAGTCCATGGCCTCGATGCGCAGGCTGGTCCAGCGCAGCTCGCCAGCCGCAGCTCCTGCCACGGCGCTTGCCGCTTGCGCGGGATCGATACGCTCATGCTGATGATCGTGATCGTGATCGTGATCGTGATCGTGATCGTGATCGTGATCGTGATCGTGGGCATGGTCGTGAGCGTGCGGGGCAGGTTCGGCGGCCGGAGCGCGCAGCAGCGCGCCTTTGTCGCAGCCGCAGCAGCCGGCGGCTTCCTGTTCGCGGTGCTGATCCTGGATTGGAGCGGGACCGTGGATGATCGGGCCCTGGCGATTGGCAGTCATGTCATCCGTTCCTGTTTGACGAGTTGCTGCTGATTGCACACCCTGTAGCAACTACAGAGTCAAGCACCTGCTGGCGAGGAGTCGAAAATGAAGATCGGTGAACTGGCGAAACTGACCGGCTGCCCAGTGGAAACCATCCGCTATTACGAGCGCGAAGGCCTGCTGCCCGCGCCGTCGCGCAGCGAGGGCAACTACCGCCAGTACGACGCCAGCCACGTCGAGCGGCTGTCGTTCATCCGCCATTGCCGTTCGCTGGACATGACCCAGGAGGAAATCCGCATCCTCCTTGGCCTGCGCGACCGCCCCGAGTCTGACTGCGGTACCGCCAATCGGCTGATCGACGAGCACCTGCACCACGTCGAGGTGCGCATCGCCGAACTGCAGTCGCTCAGCCAGCAATTGCGCGACCTGCGCGCGCAGTGCCAGGGCGAGGGCAGCAGCGTGGATTGCGGCATCTTGCGCGAGCTGGAACAGCCGGCGGAGCCTTCGGTGATTCCCGATGCGTGCGCCGAGGCGGGGCATTTGCATGTGCCAGGCGTGCATGGCCGGCATTGATCGTATTGTCGGGCTCGAGAATTCGTAGGGCGGATAACGCGTCAGCGTTATCCGCCATTGAGCGCCGGCTGGCGCATAACCTGTCCCGGGGCATGCGCCCTACTGGGCCAATTTGTTGATCCGAGGCCATGCGTAGGAACGGACAGTTGGCACCGCTTTTATGTAGGAGCGAGGGGGACGCCTAGTTCTTCCTCGCGAACCCGCCCAGCGCTGGAGCTGCCGGCAGGCCTGTTCCCGAGCAAGCTCGCTCCAACAAATAGAATCCAGCACCCCGGAAAACTCCAGGGCGCTGGGTTTCAGGAGTGCTCCGCCTCCGTCAGCTCATGCAGGTACTTGCGTGACAGCGCCAGGAAGCGCGGCGTTGGGCCGGTGTCCTCGTAGATCGGGTCGCCCTGTTCGTCCTGGGCCACCACCTTGTTTCCCTGCACGTAGGGGAAGCTCGCCTCCAGCTCCTCCAGCGCCGCGCTGACCAGTTCCCCCAGCAGTTCCTCGACGCTGCGCTTGGGGTACATGTCGTGCAGCGCGGCCAGACGCGCGGCGGTCTCGACGTCCAGCGGAATGCTGTACTGGTGGTTGGTCATGCGCCCCCTGGCGTTCTGTTCCCAATGGCGTACCAGCTCGCGGATCTTCATATTCACCTCTAGGGTCGTTACGTGGCGGTCGGCCCTCGTGAGGCCGCCGCAGGTTTTCCCGACGATGGGGATAACTTTCAGCCTAGACGTTGTCCGAGCATGACTGCGGGCGTTCGTCGAGCGCTTGTCAGCCGCCACACCTGGCGGCACTGTGAAACTCTCAGCGTGGCCCTTCCCAATGGGCGCTCTCACTCCAAGGAGACCGCGATGCCGGATATCGATGCGCGCCTGCGCGAGGACGTTCACCTGCTTGGCGAACTGCTCGGGCAGACCATCCGCGCCCAGTACGGGCAGGGCTTCCTCGACAAGATCGAGCTGATCCGCACTGGTGCCAAGGCCGCGCGGCGAGGCTCGGCCGAAGGCGCCAAGCAGCTCACCGCGGCCCTCGACGGCCTGGGCGAGGACGAACTGCTGCCGGTGGCGCGCGCCTTCAACCAGTTCCTCAACCTGGCCAACATCGCCGAGCAGTACCACCGCATTCGTCGCCGCACGCCGAAGGAGCCGGAGCCCTTCGAGAACCGCGTGCTGACAGAATTGCTGGGGCGCCTGCGCAAGTCCGGCCTGGGTGCCGAAGGCCTGGCGCGGCAGGTGGCGGAGCTGGAGATCGAACTGGTGCTCACCGCGCACCCCACCGAAGTGGCGCGCCGCACGCTGATCCAGAAGTACGACGCCATCGCCGGCCAACTGGCCGCTGGTGACCACAGCGACCTGTTGCCCGAAGAGCGCCAGGCGGTGCAGGAGAAACTCCAGCGCCTGATCGCCGAGGCCTGGCACACTGACGAAATCCGCCGCACCCGGCCGACCCCGGTGGACGAGGCGAAATGGGGCTTCGCGGTGATCGAACACTCCCTCTGGCACGCGCTGCCGGACTTCCTCCGGCATGTCGATCGCACCCTGCAGGAAACCCTCGGCGAACGCCTGCCGCTGGAGTCAGCGCCGATCCGCTTCGCCTCCTGGATGGGCGGCGACCGCGACGGCAACCCCAATGTCACCGCCGCCATCACCCGCGAGGTCCTGCTGCTGGCGCGCTGGATGGCCGCCGATCTCTACCTGCGCGACGTGGACAGCCTGGCTGCTGATCTATCCATGCAGCAGGCCAGCGAAGAACTGCGCGCCGAAGTGGGTGAGCTTGCCGAGCCCTACCGCGCGTTGCTCAAGCAACTGCGCGAACGTCTGCGTGCCACCCGTGCGTGGGCCGAGCGGGCCATCCATACCGGCGAAGATCCCGGCAGCGAGGTGCTGCAAGACAATCGAGAGCTGCTTGAACCACTGCAACTCTGCCACCGCTCGCTGCACGATTGCGGCATGGGCGTGATCGCCGATGGCGCCTTGCTCGATACCCTGCGCCGCGCCGCCACCTTCGGCCTGTTCCTGGCCCGGCTGGACGTGCGCCAGGATTCCACGCGCCACGCCAGGGCGATGAGCGAGATCACCGACTACCTCGGGCTGGGCAACTACGCCGAGTGGGACGAAAGCGTGCGCCAGGAATTCCTCCTGGAAGAGCTCGCCAGCCGTCGCCCGCTGCTGCCGGCGAACTACGAACCTTCCCTCGAGACCGCCGAAGTACTCGCCACCTGCCGCGTGGTGGCGCAGGCGCCGGCAGCGTCGCTGGGCTCCTACGTCATCTCCATGGCCGGCCAGCCGTCCGACGTGCTCGCCGTGCAATTGCTGCTCAAGGAATGCGGCCTAGAGCGGCCGATGCGCGTCGTGCCGCTGTTCGAGACGCTGGATGATCTCGACAACGCCGGCCCCTGCATCGACCGCCTGCTCAGCCTCGACAGCTACCGCACCCGCCTGGCCGGGCCGCAGGAAGTGATGATCGGCTACTCCGACTCGGCCAAGGATGCCGGTACCCTGGCGGCGGCCTGGGCGCAGTACCGCGCGCAGGAGGCGCTGGTGGACATCTGCCGCAACCATGGTATCGAGCTGCTGCTGTTCCATGGCCGTGGCGGCACCGTCGGCCGTGGCGGCGGCCCGGCCCACGCGGCGATCCTCTCGCAGCCGCCGGGCTCGGTGGCCGGGCGCTTCCGCACCACCGAGCAGGGCGAGATGATTCGCTTCAAGTTCGGCCTGCCGGATATCGCCGAGCAGAACCTCAACCTTTATCTCGCCGCGGTGCTGGAAGCCACCCTGCAGCCGCCGCCGGTGCCAGAGCCGGCCTGGCGCGAGGAGATGGATCGCCTGGCCGCCGATGGCGTGCTCGCTTACCGTGCGGTGGTGCGGGAGAACCCGCAGTTCGTCGACTACTTCCGCGAGGCCACGCCGGAGCAGGAGCTGGGCCGCCTGCCGCTGGGCAGCCGCCCGGCCAAACGACGCGAGGGCGGGGTGGAAAGCCTGCGGGCGATCCCCTGGATCTTCGCCTGGACCCAGACGCGCCTGATGCTGCCGGCCTGGCTGGGTTGGGAAGACGCGTTGTTCAAGGCCATCGAGCGTGGCGAGGGCGCGCTATTGTCCCGTATGCGCAAGGAGTGGCCGTTCTTCACCACCCGCATCGACATGCTGGAGATGGTGCTGGCCAAGGCTGACCGGGAAATTGCCCAACTCTACGACGAGCGCCTGGTGCAATCGGAACTGCGACCATTAGGTGCGCATTTACGCGACCTATTGTCGCAGTCGGTGCGCGTGGTGCTGGGCCTGACCGGGCAGTCCCAGCTGCTCGCTCACGCCGCCGAGACGCGCGAATCCATTGGTGTGCGCAATACCTACCTGGACCCGCTGCACCTGCTCCAGGCCGAGCTGCTGGCCCGCTCGCGACGCTGCACCGGCGATGCCTGCGGCGGTCTGGAGCAGGCCATGCTGGTGACGGTCGCCGGGATCGCCGCGGGGCTGCGCAATACCGGTTGAGGGCACATCACCCCCCACCAAAGGTGGATTGCCGAGCCGGCAAATGAGATTAATTTGATGGCTGTTCCAGGTGCCATCAAGCGCCCGGGACCGGCTCGCGCAGTCCCCATGGCCGGCTTGTCTGGCAGGGGACCGCTGTGTATCGTGAGCAACCTTTCGGCGCATGTCTGCGCCATTCCAGCACGATGAGATTGGCCCCAAGAGGCGGATCCGTGATTTCGCTTAACAAGTATTAAGGAGCATATCGATGCGTGTGATTCTGCTCGGGGCGCCCGGTGCCGGCAAAGGTACCCAGGCTCGCTTCATCACTGAGAAGTTCGGCATTCCGCAGATCTCCACCGGCGACATGCTGCGTGCGGCGGTCAAGGCCGGCACCGAACTGGGCCTGCAGGCCAAGAGCGTGATGGACGCCGGTGGTCTGGTCTCCGATGACCTGATCATCAACCTGGTCAAGGAACGTATCGCCCAGCCCGACTGCGCCAACGGCTTCCTGTTCGATGGCTTCCCGCGCACCATTCCCCAGGCCGAGGCCATGAAGGAAGCGGGCGTCACCATCGACAACGTCGTCGAGATCGCCGTTGAAGACGAAGAAATCGTCAGCCGCATCGCCGGCCGCCGTGTGCATGCCGCTTCCGGCCGCGTCTACCACGTCGAGCACAACCCGCCGAAGGTTGCCGGCAAGGACGATGAGACCGGTGAAGAGCTGATCCAGCGCGAAGACGACAAGGAAGCCACCGTGCGTCACCGCCTGTCGGTCTATCACTCGCAGACCAAGCCGCTGGTCGATTTCTACCAGAAGCTGGCCGCCGCCCAAGGCACCCCGAAGTACACCCGCGTCGAGGGTGTCGGCTCGGTAGAGCAGATCACCACCAAGGTGCTCGCCGCTCTGAGCTGATCGCTCCCGCGTCTGCCAAAGGCCCGCACATGCGGGCCTTTGGCGTTTATAATGCCCGCCCGTTTTTTATCGACTAATGGAAAGCACCATGCCCTCGCTGCTGGCCCTGGATACCTCGACCGAAGCCTGTTCCGTCGCCCTGCTGCATGACGGCCGCCGGTTCGTGCGCCATGAGGTGATCCCGCGCCTGCACGCCCAGCGCCTGTTGCCCATGGTGCAGGACATCCTCGGCGAGGCCGGCATCGCGCTGTCCGCCGTCGACGCCATCGCCTTCGGCCGCGGCCCCGGCGCCTTCACCGGTGTGCGTATCGCCATCGGCGTAGTCCAGGGCCTGGCGTTCGCCCTGCAGAAGCCGGTGCTGCCGATCTCCGACCTGGCGGTATTGGCCCAGCGTGCGCACCGCGAGCACGGCGCCGCCCAGGTTGCCGCTGCCATCGATGCGCGCATGGATGAGGTGTACTGGGGTTGCTACCGCGTGGAGCAGGGCGAGATGCGTCTGGCCGGCGCCGAGGCGGTGCTGCCGCCCGAGCGCGTCGAGCTGCCGCGCGATGCCCAGGGCGAGTGGTTCGGCTCCGGCACCGGCTGGGGCTTCGAGGAGCGCCTGGCGGTGAAGGTTGCCGCCTGCGATGCCAGCCTGTTGCCGCACGCCGAAGACCTGCTGACCCTGGCCGAATTCGCCTGGGCGCGGGGCGAGTCGGTTGACGCAGAGCACGCGCAGCCCGTCTACCTGCGGGACAACGTGGCGACACCCAAGAAAGCCTGACCTGTGCCAATTGACCGCAGCCTGGAGCGCTCGCTAGAGTGAGCGCATTCCCACCGAGTTTCTGACATGCGTATCGACGGTTTCACTTCCATATCCCAGACGCCTGAGCGCGGTTCCCGGACGGGCACTGCGGTCACGCCGTATCGGGATGTGCAGAGTGACGTCGAAGCCCGCCGCGACCAACCCGCGCCGACCTCGGCGAGCCAGGGGCTGGACTCGCAGCCGCAGACCCGCCGCGTCGAATCCTCCAGCGCCAGCAGCTACGGCGTGCCGGCGACCCTGCGAGACATCGAGTACCAGCGCCCGCTGAGCTCCCGTGCTGCCCAGGCGCTGGCCAGCTACACCAGCACCGCCAGCATGGCCGGCCAGTACGAAGGCCAGGAAGTCCTCGGTCTCGACCTCTACGCCTGATTCGATGTCGCTGCCGTATTTCCTCGGATGTCCATCCTGGAACGAGCCTGCCTGGCGCGGCACCTTCTATCCCGCTGACCTGCGTCCCGCCGATACCCTGGGCTTCTACTCCCAGGTGTTCAACGCCGTGGAAGGCAACACCACTTTCTACGCCCGCCCCAACGCCGATACCCTCGCGCGTTGGGCGCAGACCATGCCGGAGACGTTCCGCTTCTGCGCCAAGCTGCCCCGCGATATCAGCCACGAGGGCGACCTGCGCGGCCAGTTGGAGAACACGCGGGATTTCCTCGATCTGCTGAAGCCGTTGGGTAAGCGCGTCGCGCCGCTGTGGCTGCAGGTGTCGGCCAGTTTCGGACCGGATCGGCTGGGCGAGCTGGCGGCCTGGCTCGACGCCTTCGCCGAGCGTCGCCTTGCCGTCGAGGTGCGACACCCGGCGTTCTTTGCCAAGGGCGAGGAGGAGCGGGCGCTCAACCGGCTGCTGCTGGATCGTGGTGTAGAACGTATCTGCCTGGACTCGCGGGCGCTGTTTGCCTGCCGGTCTGACGACCCTGACGTGCTGCACGCACAGTCGAAGAAGCCCAAGGTACCGGTGCGCCCGGCGGCCTTCAGCGACAGCCCGCAGGTGCGCTTCATCGGTGGGCCGGACCTGGACGCCAATCTCGTTCACCTGGCGCCCTGGGTCGGCAAGGTGGCCGAGTGGATCGAGCAGGGCCTGACGCCCTACGTTTTCCTCCACACGCCGGACAACCACCGCGCCGCCGAACAGGCGCAGCGCTTCCATGCCTTGCTGCGCGAGCGCCTTCCAGGTTTGCCGGCGCTGTTCGAGCCGAAGCCGGAAGTGGAGCAGCTCGGCCTGCTCTGACACCCCAACTGTGCATGGCGGCGAGCGGGCGAGGGGGCTAACCTGCTCCTTCCCGTTCGGCAAGGAGACAGCCATGACCCATCAACAACAACGCGGCGAAGCCTTCCGTGCGCTGCACCAGCGCGAGGGCCTGTTCGTCCTGCCCAACCCCTGGGATGCCGGCTCGGCGAAGATGCTTGCCCATCTGGGGTTCGAAGCCCTCGCGACCACCAGCGCCGGGCTGGCTTTCGCGCTGGGACGCCGCGACGCCGAAGGCGCCGTCAGTCGCGACGAAGCCCTGGCCAATGCGCGGCAGATCATCGAGGCGACGCCATTGCCGGTTGCCGCCGATCTGGAGAATGGCTACGGCGATACGCCTGACGATTGCGCCGAGACTATCCGCCTGGCTGCCGCCTGCGGGCTGGTCGGCGGCTCCATCGAAGACGCCACCGGCCGCCCGGACACACCCATCTATCCGCTGGAGTTGGCGGTCGAGCGCATCACCGCCGCCGTGCAGGCGGCCCGGGCCCTGCCTTTCACGTTCACCCTGGCGGCGCGGGCGGAGAACTTCCTGCATGGCCGTGCCGACCTGGACGACACCATCCGCCGCTTGGTGGCCTTCGCCGAAGCCGGTGCCGACGTGCTCTACGCGCCGGGCCTGAAGACTCGCGAGGAAATCGCTGCCGTGGTAAGCGCCGTGGCACCGCGACCGGTCAACGTGCTGGTGGGCTCGCCCGCCGTGCAACTTGGCCTGGAGGAGCTGGCAGCGTTGGGGGTGAAGCGCGTCAGCGTCGGTTCGACCCTGGCACGCGCGGCTTACGGCGCCTTCTTCAGTAGCGCCGAAGCGCTGGCCAAGGGCGACCTCAAGCCGATGCACAACGCCATGCCCTTCGACCGCATCAACGGACTCTTCCGGGGCTGACGCTTGCGCTGGTGGCTGCTCGCTTTCGTCCTCGCCTGCGCGGGGTTCGCGTTATCGGTGCAGCAGCAGTGGCTGAGCGTGCCAGCTCGCTGGAATCCTTGGGCACCGCTGGATGTGCGCGATGAGCCCAACCTGCTGACCCGCTACAAGCTCTGGCGACTGCGTGACGAACTCGACCTGTGCCGCCTGGCGTTGCAGAGTTCTGATCTCAAGGCGCAGCCGATGGCCGACAGCGAGCCGGTCGCCGGTTGCCCGTTGCAGAACGTCTGGCGCGTGCAGGCCGCCGAGGTAAAGCTGAGCAGCAGCTTCCTCGCCAGTTGCCCGCTGGCGGTGAGCTTCGCGCTGTTCGAGCGGCACTCGCTGCAACCGGCTGCAAGGGCCGTCTACGGCCAGCCGGTGGTTGGCGTGGAGCACCTGGGCAGCTTTGCCTGCCGCAACATCTACGGGCGCGCCGATGCCCGCCGCAGCCAGCACGCGAGTGCCAACGCGCTGGACATTGCCGCCTTCCGCCTCGCCGACGGCCGGCGCATCGTCGTGGCCAGGGACTGGTCGGGGGAGGGCGATGCCGCTCGCTTCCTGCGTGCCGTGCGCGACGGCGCCTGCAGCAACTTCGACGCCGTGCTGGGACCGGACTACAACCGCGCCCACCATGACCATTTCCACCTCGACCTGGGCGGCTGGCAGATCTGCCGTTGAGCCCGCCGGCTGCGCGCTGCGGTAGAATCGCGGTTTTTTCCAGGATCGCCCCGCCATGACCGACGTCCTCACTCCGCCGCGCATCGTCGTCCAGGCCCTGGCGCCTGCCTGGCAGGCGTCCGCCGAGCAGTGGGCGCAGCGGCTCGGGCTGCCGATGGGCGAGGGGGATGCGGACTTCGCTCTGCAACTGGGCGATGACGGCCTGCAATTGCTGCAACTGGGGCCGGACTCGCCCGGCCCGGTGCGGGTGGACTTCCTCGAAGGCGCCACTGCTCACCGCCGCCAGTTCGGCGGCGGCGCCGGGCAGATGATCGCCAAGGCCGTGGGTATCCAGCAGGGCGTGCGTCCCCATGTGCTGGATGCCACCGCCGGCCTGGGCAAGGACGCCTTCGTGCTGGCGACCCTGGGCTGCGAGATGCACCTGACCGAGCGCCAACCGATCATCGCCGCACTACTGGAAGACGGCCTGGCCCGTGCGGCGGGGGATTTCGAGGTGGGCGCCATCGTCGCGCGCATGCGCCTGCTGCAGGGCAATGCGATCGAGCGCATGGCCGCCTGGGAAGGCGAGGCGCCGCAGGTGATCTACCTCGACCCGATGTTCCCGCACCGCGACAAGAGCGCGCTGGTGAAGAAGGAAATGCGCCTGTTCCGCCCGCTGGTGGGCGATGACCTGGACGCGCCGGCGCTGCTGGATGCGGCGCTGAAGCTGGCCAGCCACCGGGTGGTGGTCAAGCGCCCGCGTAAAGCGCCGATCATCGAGGGGCAGAAGCCCAGCTACAGCCTGGAAGGCAAGTCCAGCCGCTATGACATCTATCCGCTGAAGAGCCTCAAGGGCTGACGGCCAATTTGCGGGTCTGCTCGTGGCTGATAATGCCTCGTGCGATCCAGCCCTCACCCTAACCCTGGCTACGCGCCCTGCTCCTGAGGGAGAGGGGACCGATCGATGCAGGATGAAACGGTGGCGTCAGCCGGTACGGCCTGCTCCCTCTCCCTCAGGAGCGGGGGGCTGGGGTGAGGGAAGTCCGTTACACCGGCGGTGCGGGCCAGTCTGCGGGGGCTGATGCTCTTGTAGGAGCGAGCTTGCTCGCGACCCCGCCTAACGCCGAACTCGCCGGGAAGTCCTGTTCGCGAGCAAGCTCGCTTCTTCCCTAGGCACTCCGGCGTGAGTCAGGGCCTGAAAGCCTTGAGGAACAGCGCCACCACTTCCTGCGCGTGAGCCTCGGACTCCTCCTCGGTCGGCGGCTCCACGCAACCGATCATCAGGCGGAAGTGCACGCAGCCCTGCACCAGCATCAGGAAGTGCTCGGCGGCCCGGCGCGGGCTCTCCATCGCCAGTTTTCCCTGCTGGCGAGCCTGCTCCAGCAGGCGCTCCATCTGGTCCAGCACGCGTTGCGGGCCGGCGTCGAAGAACAGCTGTGACAGATGCGGGTTCTGCCCGCCCTGGGCAATCATCAGCCGGCTCAGCGCAATGGCCTCGGGGCTGTTGATCAACTGATTGAAGCCGCGCGCCAGGTTCAGCAGCAGGCTTTCCAGCGGCGCATCGGCCGATGGCTCTGCAAACAGCTCTGGCAGGTTCTCCGCACACTTGGCCTGCACGGCTTCGACGAATAGCGTCTCCTTGTCCGTGAAGTGGCTGTACACGGTGAGCTTGGACACCCCGGCCTCGGCGGCGATGGCCTCCATGCTGCTGCCGTCGTAGCCATGGCGGACGAACAGCTCCTTGGCGGCCTCGAGAATGGCTTGGCGCTTGGCGGGGTCCTTGGGGCGACCCGGGCCGTTCGATGAGTTCGATGGCGACATGATTTTACATTTCTAATACTGGACTGATGGGTTCTGTATTTTTACTATACCGGGGAGTATAAGAATTCCAACCGCGTTTTGCGAAAGGTCACACATCATGTTCCGCCATGCTCTGTCTGTCGCGCTGCCTGCTGCCTTCATCCTTTCCCTTTCTGCCTGCGGTAATGGCGAGCCTCCCAAGCCCGCTGTGCGTCCGGCCATTGTGGTACAGCCGCTGCCGGCGCGTGACATCACCGAAGCCTATCCCGGCGAAGTCCATGCCCGCCACGAGCCGGAGTTGGCGTTCCGCATTGGTGGCAAGGTCAGCAAGCGCCTGGTGGAAACCGGCGAGCGGGTAAAGAAGGACCAGCCGCTGGCGGAACTCGATCCTGAAGACGTTCGTCTGCAGCTCGAAGCCACCCGTGCGCAGGTGGCGGCAGCCGAAGCCAACCTGCAGACCGTCCGCTCCGAATACACGCGCTACAAGACCCTGCTGGAGCGTCAGCTGGTCAGCCAGTCGCAGTTCGACAACATCGAGAACACCTACCGCGCCGGCGAAGCGCGCGTGAAGCAGATTCGCGCCGAATACGACGTGGCCAGCAACCAGGCTGGCTACGCGGTATTGCGCTCGCCCCAGGACGGCGTGATCGCCACGCGCCGTGTGGAGGTGGGGCAGGTGGTCGCCGCCGGGCAGACTGTCTTCACCCTGGCCGCCGATGGCGACCGCGAAGTACTGATCAGCTTCCCCGAACATGCCTTCGAGCGCTTCCGCGTTGGTGAAGCAGTGAGCGTCGAGCTCTGGTCGCAGCGTGACAAGCGCTTCAGCGGCAAGATTCGCGAACTGTCGCCGGCGGCCGATCCGCAATCGCGCACCTTTGCAGCGCGCGTTGCCTTCGACGATCCGAAAGTGCCCGCCGAACTGGGCCAGAGCGCCCGCGTCTACGTCCATGCCGAGGGCGCCGTGCCGCTGGCGGTGCCACTGGCCGCGCTGACCTCGGAGGCAGGCCAGCCATTTGTCTGGGTGGTCGATCCGAAGACTTCCACCCTGCACCGTCGCCCGGTGCGCGTCGGTCCCTACGCCGAAGACCGTGTGCCGGTGCTCGAAGGTTTGAAGGATGGCGACTGGGTGGTGGCAGCCGGTGTCCAGGTGCTGCGTGAAGGGCAGGAGGTACGGCCTGTCGACCGGGAGAACCGGTCGATCAAGCTGGTGGCGAAGGAGTAACGCCCGATGCAATTCAACCTTTCCGCCTGGGCGCTGCAGAACCGCTCCATCGTCCTGTACCTCATGCTGCTGCTGGGCATAGTCGGTGCGCTGTCCTACACCAAGCTCGGGCAGAGCGAAGACCCGCCATTCACCTTCAAGGCCATGGTGGTGAAGACCAACTGGCCTGGCGCGACCGCCGAGGAAGTCTCGCGCCAGGTCACCGAGCGCATCGAGAAGAAGCTGATGGAGACCGGCGACTTCGACCGCATCATCTCCTTCTCGCGGCCCGGTGAATCCCAGGTGACCTTCGTCGCCCGCGAGGATTTCCACTCCCGCGACATTCCCGAGCTCTGGTACCAGATCCGCAAGAAGGTCAGCGACATCCGCTACACCCTGCCGCAGGGCATCCAGGGGCCGTTCTTCAACGATGAGTTCGGCACCACCTTCGGCAATATCTACGCGCTGTCGGGCAAGGGCTTCGACTACGCGGTGCTCAAGGACTATGCCGACCGCCTGCAGCTGCAACTGCAGCGCATCAAGGACGTCGGCAAGGTCGAACTGGTCGGCCTGCAGGACGAGAAGATCTGGATCGACCTGTCCAACACCAAGCTCGCCACCCTCGGCCTGCCGCTGGCGGCGGTGCAGAAGGCGCTGGAAGAACAGAACGCGGTGACTGCCACCGGCTTCTTCGAGACGGCCACTGACCGGGTGCAACTGCGCGTGTCCGGGCGCTTCGATTCGGTGGAGGACATCCGCTCCTTCCCGATCCGCGTCGGCGACCGCACCTTCCGCATCGGCGATGTGGCCGAGGTGCACCGCGGTTTCAACGACCCGCCCGCGCCGCGTATGCGCTTCATGGGCGAGGATGCCATTGGCATCGCCGTGGCCATGAAGGACGGCGGCGACATCCTGGTGCTGGGCAAGAAGCTCGACTCGGAATTCGAACGCCTGCAGCAGACGCTGCCGGCAGGCATGGAGCTGCGCAAGGTGTCCGACCAGCCGGCAGCGGTGCGCGAAGGCGTCGGCGAGTTCGTCCGCGTGCTGGCTGAGGCGCTGATCATCGTGCTGCTGGTAAGCTTCTTCTCCCTCGGCCTGCGCACCGGCCTGGTGGTGGCGCTATCGATCCCGCTGGTGCTGGCGATGACCTTCGCCTGCATGTACTACTTCGGCATCGGCCTGCACAAGATTTCCCTCGGCGCGCTGGTGCTGGCGCTGGGCCTGCTGGTGGACGACGCGATCATCGCCGTGGAGATGATGGCGGTGAAGATGGAGCAGGGCTACGACCGGCTCAAGGCGGCGAGTTACGCCTGGACCAGTACGGCCTTCCCGATGCTCACCGGCACGCTGGTGACCGCTGCCGGTTTCCTGCCGATCGCCACCGCGCAATCGGGCACCGGCGAGTACACCCGCTCGCTGTTCCAGGTGGTGACCATCGCGCTGCTGGTGTCGTGGATCGCCGCCGTGGTCTTCGTGCCCTACCTGGGCGAGAAGTTGCTGCCCGATCTCGCCAAGCGCCACGCGGAAAAACACGGTGGCAGTGACAAGGGTCACGACCCGTATTCGACACCCTTCTACCAGCGCTTCCGCCGCGTGGTGGAATGGTGCGTGCGCTACCGCAAGACGGTGATCCTGCTGACCGTGGCCGCCTTCATCGGCTCGATCATGCTGTTCCGCCTGGTGCCGCAGCAGTTCTTCCCGCCGTCGGCACGCCTGGAATTGCTGGTGGACCTGAAACTGGCCGAGGGCGATTCGCTCACCGCCACCACCGAGCAGGTCAATCGCCTGGAGAAAATGCTCGCCGAGCATTCGGGCATCGACAACTACGTGGCCTATGTCGGCACCGGTTCGCCGCGCTTCTACCTGCCGCTGGACCAGCAACTGCCGGCGGCGAGCTTTGCGCAGTTCGTGGTCCTGGCGAAGAGCCTGGAGTCGCGCGAGGAAATCCGCCAGTGGCTGATCAAGCACATGAACGAGGACTTCCCGACTCTGCGCACGCGCATCAGCCGCCTGGAGAACGGTCCTCCGGTGGGCTACCCGGTGCAGTTCCGCGTCTCCGGCGAGCACATCCCGGAAGTCCGCGAGCTGGCGCGCAAGGTCGCCGACAAGATGCGCGAGAACCCTCATGTGGTGAACGTGCACCTGGACTGGGAGGAGCCAAGCAAGGCGATCTTCCTCGACATCGACCAGGAGCGCGCCCGCGCCCTGGGCGTGAGCACCTCGGATATCTCGCAGTTCCTGCAGAGCTCGCTGACCGGTTCCACCGTCAGCTACTACCGCGAGGACAACGAGCTGATCGAGATCCTCCTGCGCGGCGACGAGCGCGGCCGGCATGACCTCTCGCAGCTGCCCAGCCTGTCGATGCAGACCAGCAGCGGCCGCAGCGTGGCACTGTCGCAAGTGGCGACGCTGGAATACGGCTTCGAAGAAGGCATCATCTGGCGGCGCAACCGCCTGCCGACTGTGACCGTGCGCGCCGACATCTACGACGACTCGTTGCCGGCGACGCTGGTGAAGCAGATCTCACCGACGCTTGACCCGATCCGTGCCGAATTGCCGGACGGCTATTTGCTGCAGGTCGGGGGCACCGTGGAAGACTCGGCCAAGGGCCAGGATTCGGTGAACGCCGGCGTACCGCTGTTCATCGTGGTGGTTCTCAGCCTGCTGATGATCCAGCTGCGCAGCTTCTCGCGGATGATCATGGTGTTCCTCACCGCGCCGCTGGGCCTGATCGGCGTAACCCTGTTCCTGCTGGTGTTCCAGAAGCCCTTCGGCTTCGTCGCCATGCTCGGCACCATCGCCCTGGCGGGGATGATCATGCGCAACTCGGTGATCCTCGTGGACCAGATCGAGCAGGATCGCGCCCATGGCATGGATACCTGGCACGCCATCATCGAAGCCACGGTGCGGCGTTTCCGCCCCATCGTGCTGACCGCCCTGGCGGCGGTGCTGGCAATGATCCCGCTGTCGCGCAGTGTGTTCTTCGGCCCGATGGCGGTGGCGATCATGGGTGGCCTGATCGTCGCCACGGCGCTGACGCTGCTGTTCCTGCCGGCGCTGTATGCGGCGTGGTTCAGGGTGAAGAAGGAAGCCTGACGAAGGCATGGGGCAGTGTGAGTAACTGCGTGCAGGGCGGATAACGCGCCAGCGTTGTCCGCCCTACGGTGCTTCGGCTTTCTGTAGGAGCGAGCTTGCTCGCGAACTGGCTTCCCAGCGACTCCGGCGTTGAACGGGTTCGCGAGCAAGGACTGGGCGTCCCCCCTCGTTCCTACAGACAGACTCCACTCATCGAACCTCGGCGTAGGGCGAATAACGCGCAGCGTTATCCGCCGTCTGGCTGCTCGAAACGAATCGTCCGACATACGCGAACCTTTCTACCTGTCACCCTCATGACCTTTTCCTGAAGCCGATTCCCAGACACGGATCGTTCCGTAAGGTGCTTGGTCATCGTTCAGGAACCGCCTGACTCATCAATGGCGTTGCGGTCCTACAAGCCTGCTGCTTAGCGTTCTCTCCGCCACGGAACAGCCGTGGTCAGGTGTGGAAACCTGTAGTGCTCCAGCTATCGCCATAGCAGGGATGGCCCGGCCTTTCGTAGGCCGGGCCAACTCTGGCTGTCTATGGCGGACCGTGTGAGGCGGGCTTCGGCCCGACCGGTCTATAGCTGTAGCACCCGGTTTTCCACCCTTGCACGGTCCGCCTCCCTTTTCCCGGGGGCGGCTCTTTCGCTGTATGAGGAGAGACCGCATGAACCCTTCCAAGCTGTTCCCAGCTGACAAAGGCCTGAGCTTCCAAACCTTTCAGCGCTTCGACCGCACCCTGCGTGGCCTGATGATCGACCGCCAGGCCTGGTTCTCCACCCGCGACCTGGCCCGCCTGACCAACTCCGACGTAAGCGGCCGAACCACCCGCAAGCTCGATCCCGACCAGTACCGCTGGGAGCACCTGCTCGGTGGCAGCGAGGACGAACTGTTGGTCAGCGAAAGCGGCCTCTACACACTGCTGCTGGTCTACTTCTACCACCCGGAAAACCGCAACCTGCGCCAGTGGCTGAGCAACGAAGTCGTGCCGACCCTGCGCGATGCCCAACTGCCAACGGGCTATGGTCCTCGTCAGGCTGTGCGCGAGGTACAGGGCTACCCGCTGACCGTACTTGAGTGGCAAGGCAGCGTATGGCTACGCCTCGGCGACGCTGGCCGCTTACTGGAGCGCGGCAGCTTCTCGTAGGATGGCGTGGAGCGCAGCGATACCCATCGCTCGCAGCACCTGCAGGAGTGGTCTATGCCCGCAGTTTGCGCCCAGGGTGCGCTCCTGCAGGGTGGCTCGCGTGACACCAATCTGTAGGCATGAAAAAGCCCGGCATTGGCCGGGCTTTCACTTACCTGTAGGAGCGAGGGGGACGCCCAGTCCTTGCTCGCGAACGCTCTTGGCGCCCGCGGCACACGTCTGCTCAGAGCACTCCAAATACTTTCTTCGCCAGGCCAGTAGCGGCGGCCGTCGGGTTCTGGCGAATGGTCTTCTCCTGCTCGGCGATGAGCTTGAACAGGCCGTCCAGTGCTTCCTCGGTCACGTAGTTCTCGATGTTCGCACTCTTCGCATCGACCACGCCGAAGGCGGCGGCCTGGCTGGCGAAAGCGTTGTACTGCTTGGCTACGCCCACCTGGTCGGTGGCCTGCTTGATGATCGGCAGGAACTTCGCGCGCAGTTGCTCGCGGCTGCTGCGGTTCAGGTAGTCCGTCGCCGAGTGCTCGCCACCCTGCAGAATGCCCTTGGCATCGGTCACGCTCATCTTCTTCACTGCATCCACCAGCAGCGCCTGGGCCTGCGGCATGGCGGCTTCGGCGGCCTTGTTCATGCTCGCTTCGAGCTGGTCGACCTGGGCGCCCATGCCGAACTGCTTCATGGTCTTGGCGGCCTTGCCCAGTTTGCCGGGCAGCTCGATGCGCACGGCCGGGTCGTTGCTGAAGCCGCCGGGCTGGCTGAGTTGCTTCACGGCCACCTGCGCACCCTGAGTCAGCGCATCCTTCAGGCCGCCGGTGGCGTCGCTCTGGCTGAGGTCGGAAAGGGACAGGGCGAAGGCATTGACGGACAGCAGGGCGCCGGCCAGCAGAACGGGGAATCGCAGCATCGATACTTCCTTGAGCGAAACACGGCGGCCGGGGCGGCCCCGTGGTGGAGAATGGAGGGGGGAGATTAACGGAGGAAGGCCGCCGGGGAAAACCCGGCGGCGCGGTGAATCAGCGCACGGGGTCGACGCGGACTCTCAGTGGTTGCGGGTCGTTACCGTCGAGTTTGACGCTGTGGCGCTCGGTCGTAATGAAGAGCAGACGGCCGTTGTCCTCGATGCGAGCACTGACGGCGTAACTGTGGCCCGGCTTGACCTGACTACGGTCGTAGTCGAGGTGGAACGGCAGTGGCATCTGGCGACCGGATTCCAGTTGCTGCCGGGCCAGTTCGGTGGCGGGCGCGTCGGCCAGGGAAACGTCCTGCAGGCTGACAGTCACCTGGGCTGTCGGCGGTAGAGCAATGCGCTGCAGGTAGAAGACTTCGCCGTCCAGCGACGCCTTGTCTCCGGAAGGAGTGGAGCTGCACGCGGCGAGCAGGCCGGTCATCAGTAGCAGAGGTAGGGTTTTCATAAGGGAACTCTCCTTGGATCCAGGGCGCGTCAGACCATTGTGGGTGACTTTGGTTTCCGCGCCATGATCCGGGAGAGCTTCGAGTTATTTCACGATGCGTCCGAACAAGTTCTGGAACATCACTGGGTCACGCCCTTCGGTGAGGTCGTAGAGCGAGTAATAATGGTTGAGGCGAGCGCCACCGTCGCGGGTCAGCGGGTCCCAGGAAAGATTGGCTCGGCGCATGGTCGAGCTGCTCATCAGCTCGTCGAAGGGGATCGAGACGTAGAGACCCTTGTCGAAACTGCCTTCGCCGTAGGCATCCTTGCTGGCCGTGGTGAGGGTAACCCAGGCGCCAAAACGCACGCCGTTGCGGAACTGCCGAGAGAGATCGAGCGTGCTGCCCCAGTCGCGAGCCAGGTAACGACCAGCGCTGACCTGGGCGAGGATGTCTTCGAAGCCGGTTTGCCAGTAGAGCGTGACGAAGCCCGTCGCAGTCTGGTAATCGCGCAGGCCGAAGTGCTGATCAAAATCGCGTTGGCGGACCAGGTCCAGATTGGCACCTACGGCCCAGGCTTCGTTCATCGGGCGATAGAGCAGTTCGCCACCAATGCCGGCGTACATGCTTTCCAGGTAACCGCCATAAACCATGCCGTAGAGGTCCTGGTCCAGTCGTGCGGTCTTGTTCAGCTGGAAGGTGGGCAACATGACACTGGAGGTAGTCATGTACTGACGGATGTCGGTGCGTACCCGTGGCAGGTTGCTCGGCGCGTCGTAGGTGAAGTCGTCGTAGTTGTTGATCAGATTGGCGCTGAGCAGTCCGTTCCACCACAGGCTCGGAGTGAATCGATACTCGCTGTCGAGATCGGCGGTGAACTGGTACAGCAGGAAATTATCGGGGCCACCGATGCTCTGGTTGTAGCCCAGGCCTAGGTTGTAGCTGAACGGGGCGGGCTTCTGCTGATAAACCAGTTCTTCCTGTTGCGGTAACGGCGCGCTCTGCTCAGTTGTGCGGCGGAGGTCTTCCAGTGGCCGTTCCTGGTTTGCGACGTCGCGGAATACCCGGCGCGGCACGCTGGTTTCTACTACAGGCTGGCCGTAGCGTGTATCGACAATAGTGAACCACTGGACATCGTCACCGGTGCTGTTGTCGAGAATGCGCGCAGTGCGCCCGACGGCTTCGGGCGGGTACAGATAGCGGGTCTGTTCGCCGTAGAGCACGACTTCGCTGTCCTTGTGGGTGACGCGGTTTACCTTGTACCCGGCGTTCTCTTCTACGCGCCGGGAAACCTCTGCCCAGTCCACAGCATCGGGCTGGCGCTCGGTCGCTTTCTGCTGCAGTGGTTCCGGAGCCGGGTCGTTGACCTTTGCGGGCGCCGTGCGGCTGGCGAAGTTGGTGTGCAGGGTGATGCCGAACATGGCGGTATTGCCGCGCTCGAAGGCTGCATGCAGGTCGATGGAGTCGCTGGCCTTGAACACAATGCCGATGTTGAACGGCGAGTTCTGCTTCTGGTTGTTGTTCTGCGGCTCATGCTGATAATCGTTGCCGTCATACTCGAGCTTGATCGACAACGGCTCCCACGGTGTTTGCCAGTTGATACCGCCGAAGGGAGACGGGTGGCCACGGAAGTAGCTGTTGGAGCTTAGCTCGCCGGTGCCTTCCGTTTGGGGGCGTGTATTGAACCTGTCGTCGACCCAGCCGAGCGGGTTGTCCAGCTCGCCCCGATTGCCGATGTAGCCCCAGGCCAGACCAAGGCTGAAATCGAGGTCGCCCACGCGCTTGTTGCCAACAAAATACTCGCTTGAGAACAGCCCGGTACCGCCGATATCGCGACCGCCCAGCGCAATTTCGGGTACCCAGCGCGATTCCTGCAACAGGCGGAATTTGACGTCAAAGGCCTTGTCCTTGTAGCTCTGGTTGCCGCTCAGATCATCAGGCCCATACTTGCGGTTGCTGATCGAGGTATAGCGGAAGGTACCCTCCAACCAGTCGAAGGGCTGCAGCGAGAAGCTATAGCGCGAGTAGGGATCGGTGCGATTGGCGTTGATGCTGATTTCCCCCGCAGGCGCCATGCGCGCGGTTGGGGTCTGCAGCAGGCCGACGCCGCCAAAATCGTTCTGGGTGTAGCGTGGGTCGGCGGCCGCTAGGCTGGCACTGGCCAGCAGCAGACAGAGACTGTGGCGAGGCTTCATGGTGTTTCCGCCGGCAGGGGTTGGGTGGCCAGGAAGTCGGCCAGTTCGCGGTTCAAATCTGGTGCGCTGTCCTTGACCTCCTGGGCATCCAGCGGCACCAGTAGCACGGCACCGGGCGCAGGAGGTGCCGCTTGCTCCTCGCGGTTCCATAGGGCAATCCCAAGCCGGGTAACCTGGCCGTCAGGCTGGATCTGATAGAGGTAATCCGGGTCCGCGTCATCGAGTACGGAGCACTGCGGCACATAGCGATAGGCAGGTTGCAGCGGTACGAAGGGCAGTTCGCAGTCGTTCGAGACTGCGCCGATGATCCGCACGGTGGCCGGCCGTGGCGGGAGGATCAGGCGATCGCCGCCCTGGAGCTTTGGCGAGTGTTCGGCGTTGAGCTCTACTTGCAGCGGATCGAGGTGGTAGGTCCGTCGACCGGTGACGGGCAGGGCTATCACCTGCTCGCTGAGCCGCCGGGCGGTGTTCGCCAGACCGGGCTTGTCCTGCAGCCGTGCAAGGTGTTGCACCTGGCTCAGGTCGAACAGGACGCCAGCCTTCAGCCGGCGTTGCTCCTGCATCAGGCTTTGACGTTGCCAGGACGCGCCTAGCCAATAGCTCTGGGGATTGACCTGAAGTTGTTGCAGCAGCACACCTAGACGAAGGCCTTCATCGATTTCCCGGACTCCCGGGGAGGGCAACTCGCCAAGTACCTCGATCCGTGTTGCCGCATGGGCGGTTGTGCAGGCAGCGAAGCTGGCCGCGAGCAGGGCAAGCCGAATGATCTTCATGGCTGGCTCCGGAGCGGGCGCAACTGGGTAATGGTGACGTTGAGGCTGGGAGTGACCTGCTGGCGGCTTTGCAGGATGAAGCCGTCGTTCGGGTCGACCCAATAGCTGTTGGTGGCTGCCATGCCCTTGATCGGCGCGCTCAGGCGCTCATCAATTCGCAGTAGCCGGTGGTCCTGATCGAGGATGTGTACGGTTTCGAGGCCGACGCGACGCAGCCTGCCCGTGAGTGGAACATCCAGCAGGTAACCGGGCCCGAGATCGATCCAGCGCTGGCTTGCCTGGCCTTCGGCGAGATGTTGTAGCCCTTTGACGAAGGGTGAGCCCGGCGCGAGGCGCGTTCCCAGCAAGTCGTCCGGGAAACCCAGTGTGCGCACCACCACGCCATCCTGCAGGAGCAGCAACTGGCGCGACGAAGCCTGCCAATACTGCAGGTCGCCTTGTGTGCGTACCAGCGCCATCACCGCCGAGCCGTACTGGGTGGTGATCTCGATCTGGTAGTAGGGGAGAGAATTGACTTGAGCGCGTGTCAGCTCAAGCGGAGCGGGGCTGCTGAAGCTGGCGCTCAGAGTGCTCAGCGAGGCCTGCATCAGTGGATTGCAGGCGGACAAGGCGCAGGCGAGCACCACCAACGCGAGCAAGCGATAGGCATTCATGGAGTGCTCAGTTGTTGTTGAGGTTGCGTTGAATGGTCGAGCCGGTGCCGAGAATGCCGGCGGACGGCAGCAATTGGCTGATCAGGCGGTTCCAGCGAGTCACACCGGCCGGGCCGACATAGACGACATCCTGCGGTTGCAACTGGAATTGTTGGGCGAGGATGAAGGCGGTAGGCGAGTTCGCGTCGAGTTGGAAGACCGTGGCGCGTTGCGTCTCCAGATCCTCGACACCGCGAATGACATACACGGCCTTGCCATTGGCTGTGGTCTGGTTCAGGCCGCCAACGCTGCCCAGTGCATCGGCCAGGTTCATCTCGCGGGTCTTGAAGGTCAGTGCGCGCGGCGCGTTGACTTCACCCATCAGATAGACCTTCTTGCGGTCGTTATAGGGCAGGTAGATGCGGTCGCCGTCCTTCAGGTACAGGTTGTACAGGTCCGCGCCTTTAGCAGTGTTCAGCGCATCCAGGTTCAGATGGAAGACCTGGTTGTCGCGCTGCAGCGTCAGACCGGAAAGGTCGGCATTGGCGGTATCCAGTTCGGCGGCGCCAATGGCTTCCATCAGCGCCAGCGGAGTGGTGGTGATCGCCTGCGGGCCTGCTTTGATGAACGCGCCATTGAGTATCACTCGCTGGCTGGCAAAGCGCAGAACGGCAATGTCCACCTGCGGTGCTTCGACATAGGCAGCCAAGGCGTTGGTAATGGTCTTGCGCACGTCCTCGATCGTCCTGCCCGAAACTCGCAGGGTGCCTACGTAGGGATAGAAGAGCGTGCCGTCTGGCCGTACCAGGCGACCGTTGGCATCGGTTTGCTGCTGCTGCCCGGCGGGCGAAGTCAGTTCGGGATGGTCCCATACCGTGATGTACAGAAGGTCACCGGCACCGATCCGGTAACTTTCCGGCCGGAAGCTGGCGAGCTTCTCGGGAACGGCGTCCTCTTGCTGGGTGGCGGTTGCAACCGTGAGCAGTTTGGGCGTGATCTGCACCAACTGGACGCGGCTGGACTCAGCCGAGTCCTCCTGCATCAGTCTTGCGGTATCCAGATTCTGGCCGGGGGAGAACATGCATCCCTGAAGCGCGAGGGCAGACAGGACAGCAAGGGACAAGGGACGAATCATGGGGTGGCTACACAAAGGAGGTGAACGGGAGGGCGCGGACTGTTTCTGCGCAGGTATTCCAAAGCGCAAGGTGCTGGCCGAAAGGCTGCGCAGGTTAGCAACGGGGATGGATAGTGGATGTAGGAATTGGCTGGTGGGGAGAGGCAGTAAATTCTTGAAGTGAAAAAGGCGACAATCAGTAGGCGTTCTTGTGGACGAAGCCCTTGAACAGCGTCAGGAAGACGATCTTCAGATCCCACCAGAGCGACCAGTTGTTGATGTAAGCCAGATCGAACTCGACACGCTTCTGCATCTTTTCCAGCGTATCCGTTTCGCCTCTCCAGCCATTTACCTGGGCCCAGCCGGTGATGCCCGGCTTTACTTTGTGGCGCAGCATGTAGCTACTGATTTGCCCACGATATTCCTCGTTATGCGCGATGGCATGCGGGCGAGGCCCGACGATGGACATATCGCCCAAGAACACGTTGATAAATTGTGGCAGCTCATCCAGAGAGGTCCGCCGCAGGAAGGCTCCTAACGGGGTTATGCGGCTATCGTTGCGGGTTGCCTGGGTGACTTTCTCGCCGTCCTCCATTACCCGCATGCTGCGAAACTTCCACACTTCAATGGAGCGGCCGTCAATGCCGTAGCGCTTCTGGCGAAAAAATACCGGGCCGGAGGAGGTGAACTTTATGGCCGCCGATATGAATAGCATGGGGATGGCAATCAGACAGAGGATCAGCGACGAGAGGACGATATCTTCGAGGCGCTTGACTAGAGCACTCGCGCCTACCATGGGACTGTCGAAGATACTGATGGTGGGGATGCCGTCGATATTCTGCGAACGAGCATGAAGCAAGTCGAAAACGAAAACATCGGGAACGATATAGACGGATACGGTGGTATCGCTCAGTTGCTCCACCAGCCATCGGATTCGCGTTTCGCTGCGCATGGGGAGCGTGATGTAGACGCGATCCAATTTGCCCGCGCGAGCCTGTTCGACTAGGTAATCCAACGTGCCAGAAATAGGCAGTTTTATATCGCCATTGCCCAAGCTAATCGGGGCATGAAACGTGTCATCGAAGAATCCAGTCAGTTCCAGCCCCATCCAAGGGGCGCTAGCAATGTTAGTTGCAAGGCGCTGCCCCAACACTCCTGCGCCGGCAATGGCAACGGAGCGCGCATTAAAGCCTCTTCCGCGCAGGGCATGCAAACCCGATCGCAAAAGTACGCGATAACCGCACAATCCAGCAAGTACCAGGGAGAACCACTGAATCTGCCCTGTACCACTGAGTACGGTTATTTCTGGGCTAAGGTAGTCGGTAACGGCGACCCCAGTAAAACTAATCGCCCAGATACTACCGACCTTACGCAACTCTTCGCGAGTTCGTTCACCACGCCATGAGATATAGAGCTGTCCAAAGTCACCGAGCAGGTAGAAGATCACCAAGGCAAACAGTGTCGCGATGACTGCCGAGTAATCCCAATGCACTCTATCAGCGGCGATAACCACACCCATGCCGAGGCAGATTACACCCAGGTCAAGCAATTTTTGCAGCACGGAGATAGTGGCTTGATGGGGGCGGAGAATTCCGCGATCCATGCGATTCATCTATAAGTTCTCTCTGGAGCTGGAGTGACCTTTTTAATCAATGCCATTCGTCTGGAGCTACGGCTTTCCAGTCCGAAAATGCAGATTTCAGGTCGTACTGGTAGGGATATTCCATTTCGACCAAGCAGCCAGGATGGATGTTGTTGGATCGCACCAGTTTGCGAATACGCACCGGGCTGAAGGGATGGCGCAGGCCCATTGGTCGCGCAATCAGATCAATGCCATGGGCCATGCACAGCAAAAGAGTGAAGGGAATACCCGGCACACGGCGTGTAACCCCCGCCACCTGGCAGACTGTATCGACATATTCCTGGATCGACGGGCCGGGATTCATCGACATATTGAAAAGGGAGAAGTGCTCGCCATGCGCCTTTTGCCGCTCCAACATCCACCAAATGGCTGCGCATAACTCTTTCACATAGATTCCGGCCTTCCGTGTATCGCGATTACCCATGTAGAAGAAATAGCGGTGCATCACGGCTTTGATTAGGCGCGAGACATTTCCACCTTCGCCCGGGCCGAACACTACGCCAGGGCGGACAATCACCAGATGTCTGTTATTCTTGTCTGTTGCCAGCCAAGTCTGATGCATTTTCTCGGCTACCAACTTTGATCCGCCATAGGCTGTCACCGGCACTGGCAGGGAGCGCTCGTCCTTTTGTTCCTCACTGGGGCCATAGGGTGAAATTGAGCTGGTAAAGATGATTTCGTTGCAGCCTACCCGCTCGGCCCAGGAGCACACGTGCTGGGCTCCAAGCAGATTAGTCTCGTAGTACTCGAAGTCTTCATGTCCAGGTTCGCGATGTATGGCGGCAAAATTCGCGATGAGAGAAATAGTTTCCGGCGGAGTCCAATCGATGGATTGGCGGACATCACCACGAATCTCGATGATCCGGCTGTCTTCTCGAACTATTTCCTTTCGGTGAGAAAATGATTTTTCGGAAACCTGTTCCCTGTCGAACAAATAGACCTTTTCAAAACTTCCTGTGGAGAGCAGGTGCTTGGCGAAAAAAACACCAATGAAGCCGGATCCTCCGAAAATTACAGCAAACATAATTTATTATCCCTATTTGGTTATCGCTTCAATTTCTCTTAGGTAGCGATCTACGCTGAATCTAGAACGAGATTCGATTTGAGCTCGTTTCGAAATTTGGATGGAGTTTTGAGGGGAGTTAATTATTTCAAGTATTTGATCGGCAGCTTCTGATGCTGAATTATAAAGCCAGCCGTTTTTCTTGTGAGTTATTATGTCGATATTTCCAGGGCAAGTTGATGCTACTATTGGCAAGCCAGTAGCCATTGCCTCAATGAGGGATACAGGCATCCCTTCCCATAGAGCAGTAGATAAATAAATTCCGGAGCTCTTTAGGTCTTGGATGACAATTTCTTTTGGCTGCCATCCAGAAACACTTACTCCAGCATCCTCGAGATTTTTCTTGAGTGTGGGGTCGCCATCTCCAATCCATCTGAATTTAATGTCTTTGGATTTGGAATTGACTATTTTTGCGATGCGGCTGAATAATTCCGGAGATTTTTGTGTTCGAATTTGTCCCACAGTAATGACTTCTTTGATTATAGACGTTTCGTCATTCCTTGTTATAGGTTTTATTTCTGTTGTATTGATTGCGTTTTCAATGATGTGACATTTGCGAAAAGGAATAATTCTGGTGATATATTTTTTTTCACTTTCAGAGCATGCTATGTATTCACAGTTCTTGATGCTTCCAATTATTTCAAGGGCTATAAAGATGGAACGTTTAACTATTCCTATATCTCTCCTCATGAACGATATGCAGTGCGGTATATAGAATATTTTGCACTTGAAAGGTAGAAGGATAGTTGCTATCCGGCCTATGAATCCGGCAAATGAGGAGTGGAGGAATATTTTGTTTGGCTTGTTCTTGATTAAGTGTTTTCGGACTTCAAGTATGCTGGAAATGCTTTTTTTGCCGGACATTTGAATGTTTTTTAAAGAGATTTTTTTTTTTAAAGAAATCTCTTAGATTTGGCGGAGTTTCAGGGCGGATAGAGTAAATTACATCTACAGTATTCCCACTATTTGACTGTTCGTTAGCTAGTAGCGAAGCCATGGAGAGAGTCCCAGTTGCAGTTGACTCTATAATGTGGGCTATTTTTACTATTGGCATAGGGATTTTGATTTTTCTTTAATTTGGCAGAGAGGGTAGTGCGTTGGCGGTTTGTTGATGTTTTTATATGGTGTGGGTCATAGAGTGATATGAGTTTTTTACCTTTATACTAGAGGCTATGTATATGGCTGCAAGGTAGAACTGCAAATCAAAACCTGCAATGTTGTTTACGAATGGGGTTAGGAAAAGACTAAATAGAACAACTCCTTTTGCTCCAGTGGATTCTTTAAGTGCTCGCCTGTAGATAGTTCCTAATATTAATCCTGAAATGATTAAGGCGATTAATGAGAATTTTCCAAAAGCTATGTAAAAAGTTCCTGGAGTGGTGTAGTAGAGATTCGGCCTTATAAGTACTGATGTGAAGGATGCTATCTTGGATAGTTGAGGAACTATACGTGATGGGTCAAGCTGGTATTCCGGTCCAAAATTATATTGGTAGGCAAACTCAAATAGGCCGTGTGCAAAATACTGGTTGACTTGAATTATTGGAAAAAAAAACTGTCCTCCTTGGGAGGAGAGTATGTCGCTTGAAAAACCTTCAGATATTGGAACAAATTCAGCATAACCATTTTTGCTGACAAAGTCTAAAGTTGATTGGATGTCGTCAGTTGCCGAAATTGCGCTGTATCTAATTAAAAAGAATAGTCCTGATGATATGATTAATAGTGGTATTGTTATGGCTAAGGTTTTTAGTGTTATTCTTTTGTAGAACAAGAATATTAATAGGCATAGGAGTATTCCTCTAGATCCAGTGGATATGACGTCCATTGTTGCCATGAAGAAGATTAATATAAAGACCGCTCTATAGAATTTACTTATCCCTTTTGGGGAGTCTCTAAGTTTTAAGAAAATCGCGATTGAAATTGGCAGAAGAATGACTGATGTGATCGAAAATAAGTTTGATCCGTCAACTCTCGAATCTCTTACGCTGGATATGTCGAAGTAATTTGATACGGGGCGAAAATAGAACCGATCAATATATCTAAATGCTATAGATGTTGCTGCTGCAGAAATAGATATGAAAAGTGCTGATTTATACGAAATAGTGATTTTTTTCCAAGGTCCGAACATCGCGCCAGTAAAAAAAGAGCAGTAGAATATTAAGAATGACGTAGTTGCAAAGCATAAAAACTCAATACTTATGTATTTTGGGTTTTTATCTATTAATGGAGATGCTATGCATATGGTAAGCGTGAGCCATGAGGATAATATTGCTGCTATCGCTGGCTTAAGTTTATTTGGTATTAATAAAGTTGACATTTATGGTTTGAAATAGTGATTTTATTTCTTTGAGATGCATGTCCAGTTCTAGGCTGGTGTAGCAATATAAGTTTGTATGTGGTGAGGTTAGTTTTGTTGTGATGGTTGCAGATGAGTATGCCGAGTATATTGATGATACATTCTGGTCTTGAATAAATTTCTCTAAGTTGCTATTTATTTCTTTGGCCCAGGATTTTGTTCTTAGTGTCTCTGAAATCTCTGATGTCTGACTTGGGTGAGGTTTGAAAAAAATAAAATCTCCATGGGCTGATTGAGATATTTTTTCTAAGTGTTTTAGTATGAATTTTTCGTCTAGTTTATTTATTGTTTCCTTGGTTGAGTCGATGTATATGATTATGCCGGATGTTTTATTCTGTTTGTTTGTTTTGTTTTCATTGATTATAATTCTTTTTTTATTTTTTGCTTTCTCTATTAGCTCTGGGAATAGGCAATAAAAATTTTCGTATTTGCTGTTTTTCAAAATGTCTGGATAGGTTTTGTTTGTTTCGTTTCCTATTCTAACGTCTCTGATGTTTGTTATAGATTTGTATAGCTTTGTTTGCAGGGTGTTGGGTAGTTTTGATTTGTAGTAATAAGCAATTCCATCGTCATAGAATGATCTTTTTCTTGCAGCTAGTATGAATAGTGAGAACCATAAATTTAATGGGTGCGGGACGATTGCGTGAGATTCTCTAGTTAAGGCGCATCTTATGACTTTTGAAATTGTAGTTATTGATCTTGAGAGTTTTCTGATTGCGCTTGCCTCCTTTGGTAAATATAGTATCTCCGCACTTGTGTGGGAGTTTTTGATTGTTTTTGCTATCTCTTTATGGAAGCCGGATGTGCAGATTATATATATCATTGTTAATGGATTGGGCTTTTAAGATATTCGCTCTTTACTGGTGTGTTTGGCTGTATGTCTACAGTGGCGCGGTTTCCGATAACTTTAGATAAATGCTTTGGCGATACCCCAAACCCTGGTCTAATGCTCTTTACAGCATCGCTTCCTATGATTTCATTTTTGGATATTTCTTTTGTGAAATATAGTGATCTTCTGAATTTTGAGTTTCCAAGTTCGCTGGATTTCTTTCCGTAATCAACTTTCCCTAAAGTCGACCATGCTAACTTTGTATTTTGGCAAAGTGCTTCTAGTTCGCTAGGCTCAATGGAAAAACTATCGTCTGCCCCGCCGCCTTTTCTATTCAAAGTGAAATGCTTTTCGATAATTGATGCTCCCAAGGCAACGCTAGTAATGGCTGTAATGCTTTCCAATGTATGGTCTGATAATCCCGTGACTACTCCGAATGATCTTTTCATATCGGTAATAGTATGTAGGTTATATTCTTCTGCGGACGCTGGATAACCACTCACGCAACGCAAGATAGCGAGTTCCCTGCAGCCCCCTTCCCGCGCCGCTTCAATCGCCTCCCCAATCTCATCGACATCAGCCATCCCCGTCGAGATGATCATGGGCTTACCTGTGCTGGCTACGTATTTGATGAGAGGCAAGTCCACTGCTTCAAAAGAGGCGATCTTGTAAGCAGGGGCATTAAGACTTTCGAGAAGGTCGACGGCGGTGTTGTCAAAGGGAGAGCTGAATATGGTTATACCTACCTTGTGGGCGTGCTCGAAGAGTGGCTTGTGCCATTCCCAGGGCATCTGTGCTTCTTGGTAGAGTTGATAGAGTGTTTTCCCATCCCATAGGCCGCCATGAATCTGGAACTCTTCCGAGTCGCAGTTCAGCGTGATGGTGTCTGCTGTATAGGTCTGAAGTTTGATGGCGTCTGCACCAGCCTTGTGTGCTTCTTCTATTATCCGAAGTGCCGTCTCCAGACGACCGTTATGATTAGCGGAGAGCTCGGCAATAATGTAAGGAGGGCAGTCTTCGGCAATACGCCGCCCTGCAATAGATATACTAGGTAATGTCGTCATGGCTAAGTTCCAGATTCAGTTGTGCCACTCATCAGCGAGTAGGCCGAAGCAATGGATGTCGTGGTAGTTCTCGCCATCAAAGTGATGGGAGCGCAGCACGCCTTCCTGCTTGAAGCCGAGCTTATGGTGCATGTGCAGGGATCGATCGTTGTAGTTCAGTACTTGTGCACTGATTTTGTGAAAATGCAGTTCTTCAAATGCGAGCTCGATCGCGCAAGCACCCATCGTAGAACCGACTCCTTTGGCTGCATTGGGGGAGATATAGAAGCCCCATTCCGCGATAGCGGTGTCGGTATTTTGCGTGAAGTTCATATGTCCCAGCGCCACGCCGTCTTGCTCAAAGATCAACAGGGTGTAAGCCTCGTTATGAGCTACGCGGAGGTACCACTGGCGGTGTTCTTCCAGCGAAATGGGCTTCTTGTTGAACATGTACCTGCTGATCGTTGGGTCATTACGCCAACTGAGCAGTAAAGGCAGATCAGCTTCCGTTAGCTTTCTAAGCCTGCTCAAAGGGACACTCCTGGATGCTGGGTCAGAAGCTCAATTACTCGCTCTGTTCCCATGCCATCGGTGACGTCTGCGGCAGCCAATGCCATTAGGTGCAATTGCGACGGGGCGCAGAGGCTTTGCAGGGCGAGGGGAAGTTGCGTTTCGATACTGTCTATCGACTGGATGAGAGTTGCTGCGCCAACCTGCTGAAGCTGCGTGGCGATACGCTCTTGATTGTCTGCCATTACCAGCATGATGGAGGGGAGGCCGAGACAGCACCGTTCCCAGGAGGTTGAGCCAGCTGCTCCGATTGCGATGTCGGCCTCGACCATCAGCTTTGCCATATGGGGAGTGTTCACCAGTACGCTAGTCGGGCAGGGCATGCTCCGAGCCACGGCATCTACTTCTGCTGTTCTGAGAGCATTGGCCCCCATTACGACTTGCAAGGTCCATTGGCTATCCAGCACGCCGCGCAAACTGTGCATGATTCTCGTTGTGGCGTTCGGTGTATCCCCGCCTCCCATACTGATCAGCAGACTGCGAGCTCGGGCTTTTTGGCGGCGTTGGAGGCTTCTGTCCCTGAGTTGGGCAAACTCAGGGCGCAGCAAGGCAAACTGTGGTCCCAGCAGTAATCGACAGTCAGCAGGAACTCTGCGTGCGTAATCATCGGCGCTTCTTCCAAGATTTTGGTCGAGGAGCAGGTCACAGGTATGCAATCGATCGGCAAGGTCGTCGATAACCATTATGTGGCGCGTCGTCTCGGCGAGCATTTTTTCCCACCGGTAATCCAGCGCGTAATGGTCCAGTATCAACCAGTCTGCCCGCGCTCCGACTAACTGTTCTGCCGTTTGGATTGCGTCTTCCTCCCAGGAAGTTTCAAGCCAGCTTGCGTGGGGCGGGGCGTTTTCCTCTTCGCTGTATTCAGTTGGAGAATAAGGAAGAGTGCCTAGTGTGTGCTCCCGCTGCTGTATCAGCGCGTTCAGGTTCCCTGGATGCTCTCGGGATATGAAGTGGCACTGCGCTCCATTCGCTTTTAGCGCATCGGCAAGTGTGAGGCAGCGCATGACATGGCCGGTGCCGATCCTCAAGGAGGCGTCAACACGGAAGACGATATTCATTCGGCCGGGCCTGCTTCCGCCTGCATTGCCTTTAACATCCATTCGGCCCGCTGCCAGTCTTCCAGCGTGTCTATGTCCTGAACCCTATGCCTTGGAAGGATCACCGTACTTGAGGCGCTGCCGAAAATCGGATTCCCAGTGAGCCAGGCTTCCGGGGTACCCCAATAGAACTGGCCAGCGTCGTGGTAGGCATCCTCCAGATCCTGGGAGCGTGTATTGAAGTGCTCCGGATGGAACATGGTGATTTGGCCGTTCTCATTCAGGCTGAATGCTCGCTGAATGGGGAATGGAAAACTTGTTGCGGCGAAGACATAGCCGGCTTGCTGGGTCGCCAGCTTTGCCTGGCCGGCACGCAGATCGCCTGGCTGTATAAAAGGGGCTGTTGCATAGATGCAGCAGACTTGGCTGATTGCCTGATCGCGTTCCAGGTACCAATCGATGGCGTGCTGAATGACAGGGATGGTTCCGGTGTGATCATCCGATAGCGATTGAGGGCGCTGAAAAGGCACTTCTGCCCCCGCTTGCCGGGCAACCTCCGCGATCTCTGGATCGTCTGTAGATACGACTATTTCATCGAAGCAGCGGCTTTGCAGCGCTGCCTCGATGGTCCAGGCGATCATCGGCTTTCCGCAGAACAGCTTGATGTTCTTGCGCGGAATTCTTTTGCTGCCCCCTCGTGCAGGAATGACTGCCAGCTTCATGCGCTGATAGCCTGGCCCAGTGCTGTGACGACCTGATCCTGATGTTCGTCGCTGAGCGATTGGTACATGGGCAGGCTGATCGCTTCCTGGTAATACTGCTCGGCGTGCGGATAGTCACCTTTCTTGAATCCGAGGCTTTGGTAGTACGGTTGTGTATGAACGGGAATGTAGTGCAGGTTCACACCGATACCGGCCGCGCGCAGCTGCTGGAATACCTCGAGATGGCTGCGTGCACTTTTATCCAGTTGAAGGCGGATAACGTACAGGTGCAAACCTGAGTAGCTCTCCGGGTGCTGCCAGGGTGTTGTGACCGGAATTGAAGCGAGCAACTTGTCGTAGCGCAGCGCAAGCAGATGACGGCGAGCTACATAGGCATCCAGCCGCTGCATCTGGCTTATTCCCAGCGCTGCCTGCAGCTCTGTCATGCGGTAGTTGAAGCCCAGTTCTATTTGCTGGTAGTACCAGGGGCCATCCGGCTCATGGGTCATTTGCGAGGGCTCGCGGGTTATACCGTGGCTGCGTAGCAGCGACATTCGTTGCGCGAGGTGGGCGTCATTGGTCAAAGCCATACCACCTTCCGCTGTGGTGATGATCTTCACGGGGTGGAAGCTGAAGACCGTAATGTCGCTGTAGCGGCCGTTGCCGATGAATTCACCGCGATATTTACCGCCAATGGCGTGGGAGGCATCTTCGATGACTTTGAATCCATAGCGTTGCGCCAACCCATGGATAGCCGCCATGTCGCAGGGTTGGCCGCACAGGTGTACCGCGACCAGCACTTTGGGCAGCTTGCCGCTGGCCTCGGCTCGCTCCAGCTTGCTCGCCAGTGCTTGGGGGCAGAGGTTGTACGTCTTGGGGTCGATATCGACGAAATCGACTTCTGCTCCGCAGTAGAGGGCGCAGTTTGCGGAAGCAACGAAGGTGACCGGCGTAGTCCAGAGCGTGTCTCCTGCTCCCAGGCCTAACGCAAGGCAAGCAATGTGCAAGGCCGAGGTGGCGCTATTGACCGCAAGAGCATGGCGCGCACCAACATGCCCAGCGACGTGTTGCTCGAAGCGAGGAACCATCGGACCTTGCGTAAGGAAGTCTGAACCCAGGACCTCCAGCACGGCGTCGATATCAGTCTGGAGAATCTCCTGGCGGCCATAAGGGATCATCAGATGCTCCCGATCTTGTCGAAGTTACGATCGATCCAGGTACTGAGCGCGTCATCACTCATCCACTCGGCATTGTTATCGCTGGCGTAAACGAAACCTTCGGGAACCTTGACGCCATCCTTGATGCGCTTTGCGCAGGTTGCCCAATTGTTGATGGTCGGCAGGATCTTGAAGTGCTCGGGATACTCGTAGGTGTAAAGAGCGTCTTCGGCGCTGATCATTTGCTCGTGCAATTTCTCACCCGGGCGAATTCCCACAGTTTCCTGACGCGATTGCGGCGAGACCACGCGAGCCAGATCGGTCACTTTCATAGAAGGGATCTTTTTCACATAGATTTCGCCGCCTTCCATGTCATCGAACGCATGCCAGACAAGCTCAACGCCTTCCTCGAGGGAAATCATGAAGCGAGTCATGCGTTCATCGGTGATCGGAAGGACTCCCTTGTCCTTGATGCTCATGAAAAAGGGGATCACCGAACCTCGGGAACCCATGACGTTGCCGTAACGAACGACGGAGAAGCGAGTGTCATGCCCACCGGAGTACGAATTACCGGCGACGAAAAGTTTGTCCGAGGCAAGCTTGGTGGCACCGTAGAGGTTGATGGGGCTGCTGGCCTTGTCTGTCGAGAGCGCGACAACGCGTTTTACGCCCTTGTCGATGCAGACATCGATAAGGTTCATGGCGCCCATTACGTTGGTCTTGATGCACTCGAACGGGTTGTATTCAGCAGTGGGGACGATCTTTGTCGCTGCTGCATGGACGACATAATCCACTCCATCGAGCGCGCGGTAGAGGCGTTCTTTGTCACGAACATCGCCGATGAAGAAGCGGACGCGATTGTCTCCTTGGAATTTTTTTGCCATCTCCCACTGTTTCATTTCATCGCGCGAGAAGATGATTATTTTTTTTGGTGAGTATTTAGCCAGCGTCATCGGGACGAAGGTGTTTCCGAATGAACCAGTACCGCCAGTAATTAGGATGGTCTTGTTAGTAAGCATTGGTATCACCTAGTTTTGAGGAGAAATAAATGGGTTGCAGTCGGGAGGCGTGAGTAAGAAAAATGCCAGCGCTTTCGTGGCCAGAATCACCAGGAAGGCTATGCAAAGGCTGATTGGGATCGCCATGTAGGAGATAGCTGAGGAAAGCATCCAGGTGCTAAAAAGGAACACTGCCAAGCCAAGAAAGTGACTTAGAATTATCGCTCGGTCCTTCCCTTGGGCGTAAAGGCAGTAATGAGGGATCATGCCAAGTGAATATAAAGTCACACTGAATAATGACCAGTAGAACAAGTTACTATTTTCAGAGTAAATTGGTTTTCCAATAAAGCTAAGTGCTGGGGTGATGAGTGTAACTGCCCCGATTGTCAGGATGCATAGAAATAAAGCGGTTTGAATGAAAAGGCTCCGAGCTTGGCTGCGGAATAGAATAGAGTTTCTTTCGTTGTGGGATTTTATGAGGGTCGGATATATGAAGGAGAAAACTCCGGCGTCGAGAAAAGAAATTACCGCGTTGCTTAGGCCCATGAATAAAACGTAGGCGCCGACAATTTCAATGTTTGAAAGCTCTTTGATCCAGTAACGATCGAACGTAAAAATCCCTCGAATAGCTAGAGTGGCAGCCAGAAATGGGATGGCGATCTTTATCCCTGTGAGGATCCATTTCCAATCGACCTTCTCATGCCATCCGATTATTTCAAGTTTCCGCAGTTTGAGGATGCTGAGCGTTATTGCCAGAAGATCTCCAATTACCCAGAGTAGCAGTACATATTCGAGGCTTTTTAAACCTGGATATAAGCTCATAAGCAGGATGGCTGCCAACGGCCAGGATCCGCTACGAAGAAAGAGATTGAGACTGGCCGCATGTTGTTGCGAGAGGGCTATTAATAGCCTGCCAATCTCCTGATTTATATGCTCCAGAACAAGGAGTACAAAGAACCAGATAGATACTTCCCATGGGAGCAGCTTTGTGATAAATATTAGGAATAGCAGTGGAAGAGATACTGCGTATAGGGCGCCCGTCATGGTTATCTGGTTCTTCAGCAAGCCGCCGAAGTGCCATCCGCCAATTTTTGTAATTTCTCGGGTCGTATAGATATAAAAATCCAGGCCGACAAGGTACAACGCATAAGCAATCGTGGCTGTTAGGAGTCCGTATAAGCCAAGTTCACTGGCAGGTAGATAACGGGCGAGAAAGAAAATCAGGAGGAATTTGCTTGCTAAGGTCATACCGCGAAGGACGATATTGCTTAACCTGGAAAGAGCGATTTTCGGCATTTGGATTATCCAGGCACGCTACCGCCCCAGGATTTTTCGTTTAACTCCTGAGACGCAGGGATATTTTGATTGTCTATCTGTGCGGGAACAGGTGAAGCGTCGATATCACGTATTAGTCAAGGGTTCTGCCACTAGCCAGCCTTGACCAAGCTGTGGGTTGAAACGCTGACTTGAACTTCCCGCTGCAGCAATTTGAGTAGAAGCAATACTCTCTCAGTACCATCTTTTGCCAGGAAGATCGCTTCCATACCCTGGGTTCCTGACCAGTCAACCATGACTCTTTCTCCTGGCTTGAATTCATGCTCTTCTGGATTTTTCTGAAGTCGCAGGCTATCAATGACGTGACTGGGAACTGGCAGAGGGTTGGATCCGAATCGGACGATCTGACTAACGCCTCTTGTTGAGCGAATTGGCATCCAATTGTCTTGCAATGTATCCAGTTCAATGAATAGGTAGCCGGGGAACAGGGGCTCTTCCTGGTGATTCCACTGGCCGTTGCGTAGTCGTTCAATCTGGCGTTTCGGTAGCAGGCACTCGTAACCTTGGCGTTGCAAATGCTTGAGTGCACGAAAGTCCTGCTTGGGTTTGCACTGCACCAGGTACCAGCGTTTTTCATTTGTAACTTGCATATTTCACTCCCCTGATCAGGGGTATCGCTTTCGGGAAAGCTTCAGGACTTATCCGAGAGGTACTCATACTGATAATTGCTGTAGGCCCCATTACCGTAGTAATCAGCCGCACGGCGTTCGACGCCGTTGAAGATGGCGCCCTTGAGCTGGATGCCGTTTTGCGCAAATCGGCGGATGGTCAGTTCGATCTCACGCGGGGCATTGCGGCCGAAGCGGGTGACGATCAGGCTGGTGCCTGCCTGGTGCCCGACGATGGCGGCATCGGTAACGGCCAGTAGGGGAGGGGTATCCAGGATGACCAGGTCGAACTCGCTGCTGGCTGTCTCCAGCAAGCTGGTGAAGTTCGGATGCATCAGCAATTCGGAAGGGTTCGGTGGAATCTCCCCACGGGAGATGAAGTGGAGGTTTTCCACCTTGGTCCGTTGCACCGCCTGCTGGAAGCTGCAGCGCTGGATGAGCAGATCCGACAGGCCGACCTTGTCGTTAACGCCGAGCGTCTTGTGCAGGTAGCCCTTGCGCATATCCACGTCTATCAGGAGTACGCGTTGGCCGGTCTGGGCGATTACGGCGGCAAGGTTTGAACTGACAAAGGATTTTCCGACATCGGGGCTCGGGCCAGAGATCATCAGCCGATTGTCACCCGACTCCAGCATGGCGAAGTGGAGGCTGGTGCGCAGGCTGCGCAGCGACTCAATGGCGAGGTCCGTGGGATGGCTCGTTGCAAGCAACGGAGCAACCGCACGGCCGTCTTTCTTACCTTCCCCTAGTTGATCTTCATCGGCTTTGTGCAGAGCACTAAAGGGGACTGAGGCGTAGACCGGCAGTCCCAGTTGCTCGATGGCGTCTGCGGTTTCAATGCCCCGATTCAGCGCTTTGCGCAGCAGTACCAGAGCGATGGCGAAGAACAGGCCGAGCAGGGTGGCGATGGCGACGATCAGCGGCTTTTTGGGTTTCACTGGTTTGGTGACGTCGACATCAGCAGTGTCGATGACACGCACATTGCCGACGGAGCCCGCACGCACAACATCCAGCTCCTGGCTCTTGTTCAGCAGCTGCGTATAGATGGTAGTGCTGACCTCGACGTCCCGGGTCAGGCGCAACAGGTCTTGCTGTGTTTCCGGTAGGCCCTCGACGCGCTTGGCAAGGCCGTTCTGCTTGGCAGTGAGCTCACCGATCTGCCTGGCCAGCGCCTGATAGGCAGGATGCTGGCGGGTGAACTTGCGGTCCATCTCGGCCTGCTGCAGCTTCAGCTCGGAAATGCTGGTGTCCAGGGCGACGCTCTGGTCTAGAAGCGCCTTGGTTTCAAGGCTGATGTCGGCCGACTTGGCCTTGGTCTGGTAGCTGCTCAATGCGTTCTCGGCAGTTTCCAGATCGTGACGGACCTCGGGCAGTTGCCCGCGCAGGAACTCCAGACTGGAAGCCGCCTCGGCGGATGCGCGCTGGACGTTTTGTCGAACGTACTGCTGGCTGATCTCGTTCAGTACGGCGAGTGCCCTGGACGCGTCATTGTCGTCCAGCGTCAGATCGATGATGCCGGAATCCTTGCCGGTCTCGGCCACCTTGAGCGCGTCCTGGTAGTCGAGAATGGTGCTCAGCCGACGGTGTTTGGTGACGTGGAAGCGAGTCCCGGCATTGGCGTGCAGGGTTTTGATCTGTAGCTTGATGCCTCGTTCGTCATAGGCCTGGCCGACGGAACCTTCGATTAGCACGTTGCCGTCGTCATCAAGCAGCTGGAAACCTCCAGCCTCTTCGGTAACCAGCGTCAGATTCTTTTCGAGCAGGCTATCGGGGACGTCCAACTGGAAGACTTCCAGCAACTCGCCACCCCAGGCAAAGCGGCTCATTCCCAACGGGGCCGGGGCAATGTCGCCGGGATTGTCAGGCTGGTAGCGGCGCTGGAAAAAGCTGCCGATCAGCGGAAACAACGACGGGCTGGCATCAATGTCCAGGTGCAGATTGTCCACGGCCTTGCCGATCACGCTACGCGAGGTCAGTAGCTGGATCTCGGTCACAGCCTGGGATTGCGAGCCGCCGAGGAGATCGCTCATCTCGGTCAATCCAGGAATTCCTGGCGATTTCTGCTCCACCTGAATGGTCGCCGAGGCGCGGTAGACAGGGGTAGCGAGCACGGCATAGGCAATGCCTGCCAGCAAAAATCCGGCAGTGATGCCCGTGATCATCCATTTGTGATCAATCAGGACGCCGAACAGCCGGAGCAGGTCGATTTCGTCGTCGTCGGCGGACGCTTGTGGCGTAAAGGATTGCGCTTGCTGCATGAAGGGTACTTCGCGATGAACGCTTATCGAGTGGTGCGGAGATATCGGGACCATGTGGCGACTGCCTCATCGATCAAGGCATAGGCATGCTCGAAGGCAGCTTCACCTTGTCTGTACGGATCTGGAATTTCCCGGTCGCGCTGCCATTTGCCGAGCAGGAAGGTCTTGCCTCGGGACTGCGGAGATAGCTGGTTGATGTCGCGCAGGTGGTTGCGCTCCATGACCAGAACCAGATCGGCGTCCTTAAGAATCTTCGGGGTCAGTTGGCGGGCGCGATGCAACGCGGGTTGTTGGCCATGCTGCGAGAGTGTTGCGAGGGCGTGTTGCTCGATCGGCTGGTTGACCAGCGCTGCTAGGCCGGCCGAACCAACCTGTATGTTGCGACCAGGAAGAGCTTGGCGCAGCAGGTGCTCTGCAGTGGGGCTGCGGCAGATGTTGCCGACGCAAACGATGAGCACCTGATTGAACACGCTGAATTCCGCCTTGGTGGTGGATGCCTAAGGCTGGCGAAATTAAGCCGCGTGGCAGGGTGATTCAATGCGCTTTCCGGCCGATTGGTGGGTTTCGGAATATTCCGGCTGTGGTGGAGATGGATGCTGTGCCGTCTCCGGGATGAAATCCCACAAGCTTTGAGTGTGGCGAAATAATACTATCCGGCCAGACGGTGGACGGTTGCGGGCGTCAGGCGAGGGTTCTACGGGGCGTTATTGAGGGGCGTTTCGCGGGGGGGCTGCCCGGGCAAACTTACGCTTGCCCGGGCAGTTGCAGGGCCGGGACTCAGCCAGTAGCAAGACGGTCGACGGCGTGCGCTGGGTTGAAGCGGGAGTACAGGTTTTCCAGCGATGATTGCAGTTGCTCGCCAGAGTGCTGGCGCTGGATGCATTGGCTGTTGCGCGATAGCTGTGCCAGAACGGCCGGGTCGCGTTGGGTGAAGCCCATGACTTGCCGTTTTGCCTCTGTTAGATCATGTGCGGTGGCCAAACCTTCGGCAACGAACGGACCGATGCGTCGCAACGCGATAGGGAGATCGAGCTTCGCCGCCTCCAGTACCGAGATGGGAAAGCCATCCCAGGCGGCGGTGTGGAAGTAGAGGTCGAGCCCCTTCATATGGGCGATGACTTCGTCGCGCTGACGCCACCCGGTCACTTCGATGCCGGCCTGAACCATCTCCGCCATGACCTGGGCGTCGCCTCCGCCAATCCATTTGAAGTGGGCGACGTCCCGGCAACTTTCGGCCACGGCGCGGAAGTAGTCATGGCCCTTCTGCCGGCTGATACGCCCGACCATGCCGACCACCGGCTTGCTGGTGAGGCTGCGAACTGTCGGTACCTCCGGCAGTTCGTCGCAGACATTGACCAGCCCCAGGGTATGCCCCGGTTCGATCAGTTCCCCGGCAATGCGTTGCTCATCCATGCCGCAGCCGGCTATCACTGCGGTGCGCCTTGCCAGCAGCGACTCGATGGCGCGGTAGGCCTTCAGCATCATGGGATGATCGCCACGCAGGAAGGCGAAACCGTGCGGGGTGTAGACGATCTTCTGCGCCGGGATGAACGGCAATGCGCGGATCAGCGCGCCGGCGTAGGTGCTGTGCAGGTGGATGACGTCCGGCTGTATGCGATCGATGTAGGGCTTCACCCGCGCCAGGCTGGCAAGTCGGCGCGGCACCAGTTCCATGTGCTTGAACAGGCCCTGACTTTCTTCACCGGTGGTATCGCCCTTGCGCACCGAGGCCAGCAGGTAGTGCTCATGCTGCTGGGAGTTGAGGATGTAGGAGTTGATGGCCGAGGTGACGCCGCCGCCGAAGGACTCGGTGATGTGCAGGATCTTCATAAAGCGATGTAGGCCCCTGGAAAATTACTCGTCGTAACTGGGAGACCAAACAGCTGAATATGGTCTTGCTGGGCTAGAGCGTAGCCTTTTTCAACAGTGCAATGTAAGGATTTCTGACGCTTTTATCGGAAGTCGAATAGAGCGCCAAATTACCGGCGAAATAGCACGCGGCCGATCCACGGGGTGACCGCCAACTCGATCAGCGAATACGCACGTTCGAAGGCTTCAGGGCCTTTGCGGTAAGGGTCCGGGATCTCCTGATCGGTCTGCCATTTGCCCAATAGAAAGGTTTTGCCGCGGGCCTCAGGCGCCAGGCGAATCACGCTGTCGATCTGCGATTGCTCCATGACCAGGATGAGATTGGCCTCATGGATCATCTCGGCGTCGAGTTGGCGGGCACGGTGAGGTTGGGGGTGGTGGCCGTGGCGGCGGAGGATGGCGAGGGCGGTGTTGTCGATGGGGTGGCCGACCAGCGCGCTGAGCCCGGCGGAGGCCACGGCGATGTCGGTGCCCTGCAGGGATTCGCGCAGCAGGTGTTCGGCGATGGGGCTTCGGCAGATGTTGCCGATGCAGACGATCAGAATCCTGTTGAACACGTGGAGCGTCCCTGACCGCGACCGATAATCGTCAGAAATCTATCGGTCGTGGTGCAGGGGCGTCAAGCCGCCGTCAGAGGGGCTGCAGGGCTCAGCTCTGGCTGGCGGGCGGCTGCTCGGTGGGCGCGGTTTCTTCCTGGGGCGGGCGCTCCAGGGCGACCTGGCGGATGGACAGGCGAATCTCCGCCGGCAGCACACGCTTGGCGGCGCCTTCGGCCAGTTCGCCGAGCAGTTCGTGGTAGCTCAGCTTGCCGTTCTCGTCCTTGCGCAGCACGCCTTCGTCCAGCAGGGTCTGGATGAAGTGGCGGAACAGGCTCTTGTCGAAGAACTCCGGGGCATTGAGGCCGTGGAGGACCGACAGGCGCTGGGCCATCACTGTGCAGAGGTTTTCCAGTTCCTCGGCGGTGAGCTGCTTCTGCCCGGCGTTCAGCACCAGCGAAATGGACATGTAGAAGCGCTGCAGGGTCTGGGCGATGGCGCGGGCCAGCAGGGTCAGCAGCACATACTGGCGCGAGCTGGGGGCCGGGCGGATGAAGGTGTCATTCTCCTGTTTGAGCAGCTCGCTGGCGACCATGGCCTGCAGCCACTGGTCGACCACCGCGTCCAGCTCATCCAGGCTCCAACGGATGAACAGCTCGGCCTGCAGGTACGGGTACAGCGCGCGGGTGTAGCGCAGGAGCTGTTCCCGGCTGATTCGGCCGCTGTTCTGGAAGAAGCTGGCGATCAGCGCCGGCAGGGCAAAGATGTGCAGGACGTTGTTGCGGTAGTAGGTCATCAGTACCGCGTTCTGCTCGTCGAGATAGCAGATGCGACCCAGGGCGTCCTTCTGCTCGCTGAGCAGGTTCATGCTCTTCACGTACTCGATCAACTGCTGGCCGTCGCCCTCGGGCAGTGTGGCGCTAGGCGAGTAAGGCACCTTGCGCAGCAGGTCGAGGTAGAGGTCGATCACTCGCGCCAGGGCGGTTTCGTCCAGGGCTAGGCGGGTAGTGGAGAGGAGCGCCAGCGCCACCAGGTTTACCGGGTTGATCGCGGCAGCATCGTTGAGATGGCGGGCGACGTCGCGGGCCAGGTGGTTGGTGGTTTCCGAGAGCCAGGCCGGGCGGTATTCCGGGCCCAGTTCCTGCTCGCGCCAATCGGGTTGCTGCTGGTCGAGGAAGTCGTCGAGGTGGATCGGTTCGCCGAAGTTCACCCACACCTGGCCGAAGCGCTGCTTGAGCGCGCCGATCACCTTGAAGATGTCGAAGATCGACTCCTTCTTCTTCGCCGCGCCACGCAGTTCACCCAAGTAGGTGCGGCCTTCGAGCACGCGCTCGTAGCCGATGTACACGGGGACGAAGACGATGGGCCGGCGCGAGTCGCGCAGGAAGCTGCGCAGGGTGATCGCCAGCATCCCTGTGCGCGGATGCAGCATGCGCCCGGTGCGGGAGCGGCCGCCTTCGACGAAGTACTCGGTGGAGAACCCACGGCTAAACAGGGTGTGCAGGTACTCGTTGAAGACCGCGGTATAGAGCTGGTTGCCCTTGAAGCTGCGGCGCATGAAGAACGCACCGCCGCGACGCAGGATCGAGCCCACCACCGGCATGTTGAGGTTGATGCCGGCGGCAATGTGCGGCGGGGTCAGGCCGTTGCGGAACAGCAGGTAGGACAGCAGCAGGTAGTCGATGTGGCTGCGGTGGCAGGGCACGTAGACGATCTCGTGGCCCTGGGCGACTTCCTGGACGCGCTCGATGTGGTTGACCTTCACACCCTCGTAGAGCTTATTCCAGAACCAGGTCAGGGTCACTTCGAGGAAGCGGATTACCGGGTAGGAGACGTCGGCGGCGATCTCGTTGGCGTAGCGCAGGGCAGAGGCTTCGGCCTTCTCCTGGGAAATCTTCTGGGTTTCGCATTCCTCCTGGATCGCCTGGCGCACCAGCGGCGCGCGCAACAGGCCCTTGACCAGGGTACGGCGGTGGGAGAGGTCCGGGCCGATCACTGCGGTCTTCTGGTTGCGGAAGTGCACGCGCAGGATGCGCTGGACCATGCGCAGGGTGCGTTCGTGGCCCTTGTTCTGCTCCACCAGCTCGCGCAGATGGATGGGGGCGGAGAACTGCACGCGGGTCTTGCGGCCGAGGATGAGGATGCGCGCCAGCTTGCGCAGTCGACCGGTGACGGCCCAGTTGTCGGCGAACAGCAGCTTCCAGGCGCTCTTTTCGCTGTCCGGCGATTGGCCCCAGAACACGCTGACCGGGACGATCTGTGCATCGTCGATGCCGTTCTGGCCGATGGCGCCGAGCATGCGCACCAGCGCTGGCGGGGCGCCGCGTTTGTCCTGGCGACCCAGCCAGTCGGGCTCGGGGGTCAGGTAGAAGAAGGCGGCGGGTTCGATGGATTCACCCACTGCCACCGGCATGACCGGGCGCGGCAGGCCGGCCTTGCGGCATTCGGTATCCACCACGGCGAGGTCGCTCACCGAAGGCTGTTGCAGGACGTAGAGGACCGGTTTGCTGCGGTCGATCTTCAGGCTGAAGGACGACTGGTTGATGGTTTCCGAGCGCACCCAGAGGTAAAGCAGGCGGCGCAGGGCACCGAAACCGAAGCGGCGGAACGGGTAACGAGGCATACAGGCCCTATGGCTGGCAGAGATAAAACGAGCGATTGCTCAGACCGGCTAGTTTGCCGGATTAGGCCCCCGCCAGCAAAGCCGCGAGCGCTTGGTCGGAGTTGCACGGATGCCCCGTGGGTAGCGGCTATCCTGCCTTTTGAGGGATGTACTTCTAGGGAGGTTCCGCGATGCGTGCGCTTACCTTGGGATGCCTGCTGGCGTTTTGCGCCGCGCTGCCTGCCCAGGCCCAGACAGTGGTTCCGCTCAAAGGGCAGAGCAGCCAGCAGATGCAGCAGGATATGGCCGATTGCAACGCGGCGGCGGCCAGCAGTTCCAGTTCCGATCCGCATGTCGGCGGACGGGTTCGCGGCGCGGCGAAGGGCGCGGCGGCCGGAGCCGTCGGCGCAGAAGTGCGCGGGCAGCAGCACGACGAACTCTACGACCGCGCCAGCGATGATGCCAAACAGCAGTACCGGCAGAACCGTGCCGGCGAAGTGGCGGCTGCCGGTGCGGCTGTCGGTGGCATGCGGCAGCGCCAGGAGCGTCGGCAGGATCGGCGCACCCAGAGTTCGGCTAGTGCCAGCGCCTATGGCGGTTGTATGCAGGGCCGGGGTTATCAGGTCAGTCCCTGAATTGCGGCGGTGGGTTGTCGAGATAAAAGAACCGCGATGGTGCACAGCCTGTCCGCAGTTTGCTGTGGGAAGCGGAATTATCCGGGATATCTCCCATCGACCTGGATGAAGAACGGAACGCCTATTCAGCAGCGGAATAGTCGGGCATATCGTCGCAGAGGCAACTGGAAAGCCGCCTGATTCGTTGTCTGAAAGATTTTTCGGAAGCTCGCTCAAGCGGACGAGCGGGAACGAAACTACCCGCCGCAAATGCGTGAAAGTGCGAAAAGGTCCACGTTCGAAACACTTTCGTTACGCGTGGTAACGAGCACCAAAATGGCTCTGCAGGCCCCGAAAAATGGCACTTTGTCCTGTTTGGTCATAGGGGCGCGGAGGGGATGAAAAAGTGCTTTTCAGCTGTAACTTTTGATTTATATACTCGGGAGCGCTGTCGCCCGTCGGCGTTATTCGAATTACCTTCCTACGTGCCATTCGGTGCGGGTTGGATGATAAGGAAAGCGTTCAGCCGGCGACTGCCGAAGTCCTCATTCCCGGGGGCCATCCAAAAATAATAGGCAAGTTGGAGAGTGTGGTAATGGCTGATCGTGAGGTCGGAACCGTCAAGTGGTTCAATGACGCCAAAGGTTATGGATTCATTCAACGCGATAGCGGTCCGGACGTTTTCGTTCACTACCGTGCCATTCGTGGCGATGGTCACCGCTCCCTGGTCGAAGGCCAGAAAGTGGAGTTCTCGGTGATCCAGGGTCAGAAAGGCCTCCAGGCGGAAGACGTCGCCAAGGTCTGAGCCCCCGAAAAAGCAAAGGCCCGTCCATTGGACGGGCCTTTGTTTTTAACGCCTTGTGCAAGCCAGGGTTCAGCCCGTGCGCCAGGTGATTTCCTCGACGCCCGCGGCGGTCACTTTCAGCCAGCGGTCCGCGTCTTCCTCGCCCTGATCCTCGCTCCAGCTGCCCGGTGCGCAGCGCACTTCCACGTCCAGCGCGGCGCAGGCATCGCGGGCGCAGGCGGCGTCGTCGTCCCATGGCGTACGGTCACTGTCCAGGAACAGGCTGTTCCACTTGCCGACGGCTTTCGGCAGCCAGGTCGCAGGGATGCCACCGGCGGTGCACTTGAGGGTTTCGCCCTGTTTGCGCCATTCGCTGCAAGGGCCAAGTGCTTTTTCCAGCCAGGCGCTGACGGCGGCCTGGTCGGCATCCTTGATGTAGATCTCGATATCCGGTTGGCGCATGGCGTCCTCGTCAGGGTTCTTGGCGTTGCAGCCAATCGTAGCGTACCGCGACCGTCACCTCGAAGGGCTCGGCGAGGATGCGTTCCCGCCGCTCGGCGTTGACCCGCCAGCCGTGGGGCGTCATCGCCAGCAGGTGCTCGCGGGCTTCGCGGGTTTCCAGCGGCAGCTTGAAGCTCAGTTGTTCGGTGTGCGCCAGCTTCAGTTCTTCAGGTAGATCGGCGAGGTGCTTGTCTTCGACGTATTCGCGCACTTCGTCGTACAGGCGTTCGCGCAGTTCCAGCAGGTGGTCGCGTGCCGGGCCCAGGCGCAGCACGCCGCCTCCGGAAGTCAGCAGGCGTGTGGCTTCCCTCCAGTCGATTGGGCTGAACACGCTGGCCAGCAACTGGCAGGAAGCATCGGCCAGCGGCACGCGGGCCATGCTGGCGACCATCCAGGTCAGTTGCAGGGCGCGCTTGCAGGCGCGTTTGACGGCCTCGCGGGAGATATCCAGCGCATAGCCGTCGGCCTGCGGCAGGGCTTCGCCCAGCTGTGCGGTGTAGTAACCCTCGCCGCAACCGATATCCAGCCAGCGCCCTGGAGCACGCTCGGCAGCCAGTTCGGCCAGGCGCCTGGCCAGCGGCGCATAGTGCCCGGCGCCGAGGAAATAGCGGCGCGCCTCGACCATGGCGGCGTTATCGCCTGGATCGAGGCTCTTCTTGTGCTGTACCGGCAGCAGGTTCAGGTAGCCCTGGCGTGCGCGGTCGAAGCGGTGCCCGGCGGGGCAGGCCACGCCGTTGTCGACTTCGGTGAGTGCCTCGCGGCACAGCGGACAGATCAGCATCACTTCTTCCCCGGTCCCAGCGGCTGGGGCAGGTCGTTGCGCAGCACGGTAGGCAGCGAGCGGCGGCGCTGGGCAATCTGGTACACGCGCAAGGAATAGCGGCGCTCGGCAGCTGGCGCGGGCGGCGGGGTGTCGGGCTGGATGGCGCCCAGGCAAAAGCCTTTGTTCGGTCCAGTCATGCCAGCAGTCGCACCAGGGTCTGGTAATAGATTTCGGTCAGCACATCGAGGTCGCTGGCCAGTACACGTTCGTCCACCTGGTGAATGGTGGCGTTGACAGGGCCGAGTTCGACCACCTGGGTGCCCATGGTGGCGATGAAGCGGCCATCAGAGGTGCCGCCGGAGGTCGACGGCGTGGTCTCGCGGCCGGTGACCGCGCGGATCGCCGCCGCCACGCCATCGAGCAGCTCACCCGGCTGGGTGAGGAAGGGCAGGCCGGACAGCGCCCAGTCGATGTGCCACTCCAGGCCGTGCTTGTCGAGGATCGCCGCGACGCGCTGCTGCAGGCCTTCCACGGTGGATTCGGTGGAGAAGCGGAAGTTGAAGATCACCTTCAGGTCGCCCGGGATCACGTTGGTCGCGCCGGTGCCGCCGTTGATGTTGGAGATCTGGAAACTGGTCGGCGGGAAGTAGTCGTTGCCGTTGTCCCAGTGCTCGGCGGCGAGTTCGGCGAGGGCCGGGGCGGCGAGGTGGATCGGGTTCTTTGCCAGGTGCGGGTAGGCCACGTGGCCCTGCTTGCCGCGCACGCTCAGGGTGGCGCCGAGGGAGCCGCGGCGACCGTTCTTGACGATGTCGCCCACCAGGGTGGTGCTCGACGGCTCGCCGACGATGCACCAGTCCAGGCGCTCGTTGCGGGCCTTGAGGCGCTCGACCACGGCCTTGGTGCCGTGATGGGCGGGGCCTTCCTCGTCGCTGGTGATCAGGTAGGCGATGCTGCCGCGGTGGTCGGGGTGGTCGGCGACGAAGCGCTCGGTGGCGATGATCATCGACGCCAGGCTGCCTTTCATGTCCGCCGCGCCGCGGCCGCAGAGCATGCCGTCGGCGTCGATCAGGGCGTCGAACGGCTGGTGCTGCCAGGCCTGCTCGGGGCCGGTGGGCACTACGTCGGTGTGGCCGGCGAAGCACAGCACCGGGCCATTGGCGCCGTCGCGGCCCTGGCGCAGGGCCCAGAAGTTATCCACATCCTCGATGCGCATGGGCTCCAGGGCGAAACCGCAGGCGTCCAGGCGTTGCATCATCAGCTGCTGGCAGTCGGCATCGACCGGTGTGACGGAGGGACGGCGAATCAGCTCGCAGGCGAGGGCCAGTGTCGGCGAGAGGGACATTGAGGGCATCCTGGGGGTGGAACGGAAAAAGGCGCCCATCTTAAAGCAAAAACGCCGGCGTTTGGCCGGCGTTCTCGGGAGTGGATCAGCGGTACGGCTCATCTTGTAGGAGCGAGCTTGCTCGCGAACGCTTTTGCCTGCTGCCGAGGCGCCAGGCTTGTTCGCGAGCAAGCTCGCTCCTACGGGCCTTGCATCAGCTGGCCGGCGCGACGTCCGCTGCGGGCGCCTCCTGGGCCTTGGGCGCGGCGGACAGCAGCGCCATTACCAGTGCGGCGAGGTAGGGCAGCGACTGCACCAGCAGCATGGCCACCCAGAACATCATGTCGCGGCTCGGTACGCCCTGCACCAGCACGATGCCCAGTGCGGCGCCCCACAGCAGCAGCATGATGAAGACCTCCTCGCGCGCCTCTGCCAATGCCACCAGCAGGCCGTGGTTGGAGGCCATCTTCGGTGTGCGGAAGAACGGGATGGTCTTGGTGAACGCCCCGTAGAGCACCGCCTTGGCGATGGTGTGCGACAGCGCGAGGCCCGCCACCGCCGCCTGGAACGAGCGCAGCAGGTCCACGCCCACGGCGCGGCGGTAGAGGAACATGATCTTGCCGAACTTGAAGAAGAACAGCGCCAGCGGCGGGATGGCGAAGATCAGCAGCGGCGGATCGACCCGCTTGGGCACGATGATCATCGCCGAGGACCAGAGCAGCGCGCCGACAGTGAAGAAGATGTTCATGCCGTCGGCGATCCACGGCAGCCAGCCGGCGATGAAGTGGTAGCGCTGGCCGAGGGTCAGCTTGCTGTCCTTGCCCTGGAACAGGGCGCGGGCGTGGCCCTTCATGATCTGGATCGCGCCATAGGCCCAGCGGAAGCGCTGCTTCTTGTAGTCGATGAAGGTGTCGGGCATCACGCCCTTGCCGAAGCTCTGGTGCGAGTAGGCGGCCGAATAGCCTTTCTCGAACACCCGCAGGCCCAGTTCGGCGTCCTCGCAGATGGTCCAGTCGGCCCACTTGAGTTCGTCCATCACGGTCCGGCGGATCATGGTCATGGTGCCGTGCTGGATGATCGCATCGCGATCGTTGCGAGTGACCATGCCGATGTGGAAGAAGCCCTTGTACTCGGCGTAGCAGAGCTTCTTGAAGACGTTTTCCTCGCCGTCGTGGTAGTCCTGCGGGGACTGCACCACGGCGATCTTCGGATCACTGAAATGCGGCACCATCTGCTTGAGCCAGTTCGGCTCGACGCAGTAGTCGGCGTCGATCACCGCCACCACTTCGACGTCCGGTGCGGTGTGCGGCAGGATGTAGTTCAGCGCGCCGCCCTTGAAGCCGGCCAGGGGCGCGACGTGGAAGAAGCGGAAGCGCGGGCCGAGGACTTCGCAGTAGTCGCGCACCGGTTCCCAGACCGCCGGGTCCTTGGTGTTGTTGTCGATGATCAGGACTTCGAAGTCCGGATAGTCGAGCCTGGAAAGCGCATCCAGGGTCTTCTTCATCATCTCCGGCGGTTCGTTGTAGCAGGGCACGTGCACCGAGACCTTGGGGCGATAGCCGGTATCGGTCAGCACCGGGTCGAACGGCCGGCGGCGCTTGCGCACCCACACAGTCTCGGCCAGTTCGTGGGCCTCGGTGAGCAGGACGATGAACACGCCCAGCGCGCCGATGCCCAGCAGGCCGCCGACGGTCAGGCTGAACCAGGTGCTGTATTGCTGGCTGTAGTCGTAGGCGATCCACACTAGCACCGAGCCGCCAGCAAAGGCGACCACAGTGAGGAAGGTCCGCCCGCGCTGGCGCAGGGCGCTGCCGTCGATCATCAGCAGGGTCAGGGCAAGCAGCGCCATCACCACCGAGGCGACCGCCAGAGCACGCCATTGCGGGATGTTCACCACCGGCCCGGTGAAGTTGAACTTGGGCTGGCGCTGGGCGTTATACACGCCCCAGTAGGCACCCACCGAGCCTTCGTCGCCGACTTTCCAGGGCTGGTCGAAGGCCTCGACGACGAAGTAGTTGTAGCCCCGCTTGTTCAGCGCATTGGTCAGCGTGCGCAGGTAGATGGCCTGGTCCGCCTGGGTGGCGTCGGCGCCGCCGCGCATGCGGCCGTTGCTCGGCCAGCCGACTTCGGCCAGCAGCAGCGGCTTGCGCGGGAACTTGGCGCGCAGCTCCTTGGCGCGCTCGAGGACGAACGGCACGGCGTTGTCCATCGGCGTGTATTCCCAGTACGGCAGCACGTGGGCGGCGATCAGGTCGACGTGCTTGGCCATCTCCGGGTATTTCTCGTAGATGTGCCATTGCTCGGCAGTCGTCACCGGTACCTTCACCGCCTTGCGAACTCGGTCCAGGTAGGCGGTGAGTTGCTCGACGGTGACCTCGCGGCGGAACAGCGCCTCGTTGCCGACGATGACCCGCACGACACTGCGCGAGTTGTTGGCGATCTCGATGCCGCGCTCGATTTCGGCCTCGTTCTCGGCCTCGTCCGGGCCGATCCAGATACCGAGGCTGACACGCATGCCGAGCTCTTCCGCCAGGCGCGGGATGTCGGCCAGTGAGCCCTTCACCGAGTAGGTGCGGATGTTGTCGGTGTTCTTGGAGACCAGTTCCAGGTCCGAGCGGATCTCATCGTCGCTGGGGAACTGGTCCTTCTGCGGATTCTGGTTCAGGCGGAAGGGCGAGAAGGAGAATCCGGAAATGCTTTCCGGCCAGTCGGGAACGCTGACCGGGCGGTTGTAGAGAGCCCAGAAGCCGGTGAAGAGTGCCGCGAGGGCGACGAAAACCACCAGGTTGAGGCCGAACTTGCGTGAAGACATGGTGCGATCGGGTTCCAAAGGGTGGAACGGGGAGGGGCCGGGACAGTCTCCGCGGGAGACTCTTCGGTCGGGGCGCATCCTACCCCGCACTCCGGGGGCTGTACAGGTTGCCGGCACCGTCCGCCGAGACGGCGAGCGTGGGCATTTTCCGACAGTTTAGAATGTGTGGCAGGCGCGTGGCTGAGACTGCGGCAATCCGGCTTTGTTGCAAGCCTGCCAAGGCCGGTCGTTATAGGTGACCGGTCGTTATAGAATGCCGGCCGTTTCGAGATGAGGTGTGGGCGATGCAACTGGATGAACAGCGTTTCGGCGGAATCGCGCGGCTTTACGGCCGTGAGGGCCTGGAGCGTCTGGCGGCCAGCCATGTGGCGGTGGTCGGGATCGGCGGCGTGGGCTCCTGGGCGGCCGAGGCCCTGGCGCGCAGCGGCGTGGGTGAGATTTCCCTGTTCGATCTCGATGACGTCTGCGTCACCAACACCAATCGCCAGGTGCATGCGCTGGACGGCGCCGTGGGCAAGCCCAAGGTCGAGGTCATGGCCGAGCGCCTGAAGGCAATCAATCCCGGCATCGTCGTACACGCTGTAGCCGATTTCGTTACCCGTGAAACCATGGCGGACTACATCACCCCGGAGCTGGATTGCGTGATCGACTGCATCGACAGCGTCGCCGCCAAGGCAGCGCTGATCGCCTGGTGCAAGCGCCGCAAGCTGCAGATCATCACCACCGGTGGCGCGGGCGGGCAGGTCGATCCGACGCAGATCCAGGTCGCCGACCTGAACAAGACGTTCAACGACCCGCTGGCCGCCAAGGTCCGTTCCATGCTGCGCCGCGACTACAACTTCTCGCGCACGCCGGGCCGGCACTACAGCGTGCAGTGCGTGTTTTCCACCGAGCAGCTGCGCTATCCAAAGCCGGACGGCACGGTGTGCCAGTCGAAGAGTTTTGTCGGCGAGGGCGTGAAGCTGGACTGCGCCGGCGGTTTCGGCGCGGTGATGATGGTCACGGCGACCTTCGGCATGGTCGCGGCGGCGCGGGCGGTGGACAAGATCGTCGCCGGGGCGCGGCGGCCTTCGGAGCGTTCCGCAGGCTAGGCGCTTTTGTAGGACCGAGGGGCGCCTAGCCCTTGCTCGCGAACGCTTCGGCTGGATGCCTCGGTGTCGGGTAGGGTCGCGAGCAAGCTCGCTCCTACGAAAAACAGGTGCTCAGTCGCTGACCAGCTCCTGCATGCGCTTCAGGACTGCGTTGAGTCCGTTACTGCGCGACGGCGAGAGTTGCCGGCCCAGGCCCAGCTGATTGAACCAGTCGGGCAGGTCGATGGCAGACAGCTCGTCCACCGGCAAGCCTTCCACCCGTACCAGCAGCAACGCCAGCAACCCGCGCAGCAGGCGCGCATCGCTGTAGGCGCGGAAATGCCAGCGGCCATCCCGCGAGTCAGCCAGCAGCCAGACATTGCTCTCGCAGCCCTGCACGCGGTGCTCGTCACTGCGCTCGGTTTCGCTCAACGGCTCCAGGCGTTCGCCCCATTGCATCAGCAGGCGTGCCCGTTGCTCCCAGCCCTGCAAGGCGGTGAAGGCCTGCAGTGCCTCGGCGGCCGCGGCGGGCAGGCTCATCGCAGCAACTCCAGGGCGCTGTCCAGCGCGGTGAAGAAACGCTCCAGGTCGGCACTGTCGTTGTAGAGGCCAAGGGAGACCCGCAGGGCACCGGCCACGTCGAGGGTCTTCATCAGCGGCATGGCGCAGTGGTGCCCGGCGCGCACGGCAATGCCCTGTTCGGTGAGTAGATGGCCGAGGTCGGCCACATGCACGCCCTCGACCACGAAACTGGCCAGCGCCACTTCCGGTTCCCCCAGCACGCGCACGCCATCACGGGCGCGCAGGCCGGCGAGCAGGCGGGCGTGGAGGAAATCCTCGTGGGCGCTGACTTCGGCGCTGTCCTGGGCGGCCAGCCACTGCAGCGTGGCGCCAAGGGCGATCACCGGGCCTATGGGCGGGGTGCCGGCCTCGAAGCCCATCGGGGCGCTGTGGAACTGTGCATCGAAGTAGTCCGCGACGCGCACCATCTCGCCGCCGAATTGCCAGTGCGCCAGTCGCTCCAGCGACTCCGGGCGGCCCCAGAGCAGGCCGAGGCCTTCCGGGCCGTAAAGTTTGTGGCTGGAGCAGACATAGAAATCACAGCCGAGTGCCGACAGGTTGTGCCGGCCGTGGACAACGCCCTGGGCGCCGTCCACCACGGCCAACGCGCCGTGCTGCCGAGCCATCTGCAACAGCTCCGGCAGCGGTTGCCAGGTGCCAAGCACGTTGGACAGCTGGCTGACGGCAAGCAGGCGCGTGCGCGGGCCGATCAGGCTGGCGGCGCGGTTCAGGTCGATGCGGCCGTCACTGTCCAGCGGCAGGATCACCAGTTTCAAGCCGCGACGCTTGGCCAGTTGCTGCCAGGGCAGCAGGTTGGCGTGGTGCTCCAGGGCGCTGACGACGATCTCGTCACCACTGTGGAAGTCCGCCTCCAGTCCGTAGGCCAGCAGGTTCAGGGCTTCGGTGGCGCCACGGGTGAAGATGATCTGCGCCGGGCTGCCGCCATTGAGCCAGTTGGCGGCCAGGCCGCGGGTCGCTTCGAAGGCGCGGGTGGCGCGCTCGCCGGGCAGGTGCTGGGCGCGGTGTACGTTGGCGGCGCCACTGGCGTAGTAGCCGGCGAGTGCATCGATCATGGCGCACGGCTTCTGCGCGGTGGCGGCGCTGTCGAGGTAGGTCTGGCCTTCGGCCTCGAAGGCGGCGAGGGCCGGGAAGTCGGAGCGCCAGGGCGAGGGAATGGACATGGGCGTGCGGCCGGTTGCGGAAAAAGTAAAACGGGGGCCGCAGCCCCCGCTTCTCCAAGCTTAGTGCTTACCCCGCATCAGCGGGGCGCCCAGCTTAGTTGTGCGCGTGCAGCGCTTCGTTCAGCTCGATCGCGGTCTTGTTGGTCTTGCACTCGACAGCGCCGGTCTGGGAGTTGCGGCGGAACAACAGGTCGGCCTGGCCGGCCAGGTCGCGGCCCTTGACCACTTTCACCAGGGCGTTCTGGTCGTCCAGTACGGCGATCTTGGTGCCAGCGGTGACGTACAGGCCGGCTTCGACGATGTTGCGGTCGCCCAGCGGGATGCCGATGCCGGCGTTGGCGCCGATCAGGCAGCCTTCGCCGACGCTGATGACGATGTTGCCGCCGCCGGACAGGGTGCCCATGGTGGAGCAGCCGCCGCCCAGGTCCGAGCCCTTGCCGACGAACACGCCAGCGGAGACGCGGCCTTCGATCATGCCCGGGCCCTGGGTGCCGGCGTTGAAGTTGACGAAGCCTTCGTGCATCACGGTGGTGCCTTCACCGATGTAGGCGCCCAGGCGAACGCGGGCGGTGTCGGCGATGCGTACGCCGGCCGGGACCACGTAGTCGGTCATCTTCGGGAACTTGTCGACGGAGAAGACTTCCAGCAGTTTGCCCTTCAGGCGCGCTTCCAGTTGCAGCTCGGCCAGTTCGGCCAGGTCGACGGCGCCCTGGTTGGTCCAGGCCACGTTCGGCAGCAGCGGGAAGATGCCGGTCAGATTCAGGCCGTGCGGCTTGACCAGGCGATGGGACAGCAGGTGCAGCTTCAGGTACGCCTCCGGGGTGGAGCTGGGGGCGGCGTCTTCGGCCAGCAGGGTGGCAACCAGCGGCTTCTGGCTTTCGGCCAGGCGGTTGAGCAGCGCGGCCTGGGCGGCGTCAACGGTCTCGACGGCGTCGGCCAGCTGGTAGGCCTGGTGGGCGGTGAAGGCAATCGCCTGGTTGCCGCCTTCATAGTTCAGCAGCGGGCTGATGGCTGCGACCAGTTCGGCGCTGGGGTTGAGCAGCGGCTGCGCGTAGAAGACTTCCAGCCAGTTGCCCTGGCGGTTCTGGGTGCCGACACCGAAAGCGATGCTGAACAGGGATTTCGACATGAGGGGGATTCCTTGAAAGAGATTCTCGAAGAATGAATTCGGTCAGGCCGGACGGCGGCTGAGCAGCAGGCCCAGCCCGGCGCTGCCCAGCAGCGCGGCACAACCACGGTTGAACAGGCGCCGTGCGCGTGCGCCGGCGAGCAGCTTGCCGAGGCGGACCCCGGCGAGCCCGTAAAGGGCGATGGCCAGCCATTCCAGCAGCAGGAAGGCAGCGCCGAGTTGGGCGAACTGGGCGCCCACGGCCTGACGCGGATCGACGAACTGCGGCAGGAAAGCGGTGAAGATGAGGATCGCCTTGGGGTTGCCGGCGGCCACCCAGAACTCCTGGCGGGCCAGGCGCCACAGGCTGGTGGCGGTAGCCGGGGCGCCATCGACGGACAGGCTCGCTGTCGGCGCGCGCCAGAGTTGCACGGCCAGCCACAGCAGGTAACCGGCGCCCACCAGCTTGATCGCCAGGAACAGCCAGGCCGAGGCCTGCAGTACCAGCGCCAGGCCGGAGGCGGCCAGGGCCAGCATGCCGGCGAAGGCGACCAGCCGTCCGCCACCGGCTAGGGTGGCGCGCAGCAGGCCGAAGCGCGCGGCATTGTTCAGCGACAGCAGGTTGTTCGGTCCCGGCGCCAGGTTCAGGGCGAAGCAGGCGGGGAGGAACAGGGCCCAGGCGATGCTCATCGTCCTGCGACTCAGGCCAGGGCGGCGGCGTAGAGATCGGGCTTGAAGCCGACCAGGGTGCGATCACCCAGGTCCAGCACCGGGCGCTTGATCATCGACGGCTGCGCCACCATCAGTTCGATGGCCTTGGCCTGGTCGATATCGGCCTTCTGCGCGCCGTCGAGCTTGCGGAACGTGGTGCCGGCACGGTTCAGGACAGTCTCCCAGCCATGCTCGTTGCACCATTGCTCCAGGTGCGCGCGGTCTATTCCGCTAGTCTTGTAGTCGTGGAAGGCGTAGTCGACGCCATGTTCTTCCAGCCAGGTACGGGCCTTCTTCATGGTGTCGCAGGCTTTGATTCCATACAGCGTCCGCTCGCTCACGGGGCGCTACTCCTTTTCGATGCTTTTTCAGGCGCGGGATTATGCCATTTCCCAGCGCCTTGCGGGACGCCGCCGGGAGGCCGGCGTGTTGCAACAGTTTTTTGCCCGAAGCGTGGCTGATCTGCGCCGCGATGGGTGTTTCAATGGATGGCTGTGTTGGAGTTCGACGATGCAAACCGTTTACACCGTGTTGATCCTGCTGCTGGTCGTGGGGGGAACCCGGCTCGCCGCTCAACTGATCCCGCTGCCCCTGCCGCTGATCCAGATCGTTGCCGGCGCCATGCTCGCCTGGCCGAGCCTGGGGCTGCACGTGGCGCTCGATCCCGAGCTGTTCATGTTCCTGTTCATCCCGCCGCTGCTGTTCGCCGATGGCTGGCGCATGCCCAAGGGCGAATTCTGGAAGATGCGCTGGCCGATCCTCACCCTGGCCTTCGCCCTGGTGCTGTTCACCGTGCTCGGCGGTGGCGTCTTCATCCACCTGCTGATTCCCGAGATACCCTGGGCTGCCGCCTTCGCCCTGGCGGCGGTGCTGTCGCCGACCGATGCGCTGGCGGTCTCGGCCATCGCCCAGGACCGCCTTCCCAGGCGCCTGATGCACGTGTTGCAGGGCGAGGCGTTGATGAACGACGCCTCCGGCCTGGTCGCCTTCAAGTTCGCCATCGCTGCTGCCATGACCGGTACCTTCTCGCTGATGGATGCCAGCCTGAGCTTCCTGCTGGTGGCGGTTGGCGGGCTGGCCTGCGGGGTGTTCATCAGCTGGCTGCTGGGGCGCATTCGCGCCTGGATGATCCGTCGCGGCTGGGATGATCCGGCGACCCACGTGGTACTGATGCTGCTGTTGCCCTTCGCCTGCTACATGATCGCCGAGGAGCTGGGGGTTTCCGGCATCCTGGCGGCGGTGGCGGCCGGCATGATGCAGAGCTGGGCCGACCTGCTGCCGCGGCAGACCAACACGCGCCTGCTCAACCGCAGCGTCTGGTCGATGCTCGAGTTCGCCTTCAACGGCGTGGTGTTCCTGCTGTTGGGCTTGCAGTTGCCGGACATCCTGAAATCGGTCTCCCACCATGCCGATGACGTGATGTGGCGCTCGTCGCTGCTGCTGTTCTACGTGCTGGCGGTGTTCACCGTGCTGATCCTGCTGCGTTTCGGCTGGGTCTGGTGCTACTGGAAGGTGTCGGTGCGCTTCGAGCAGTGGTGGGGGATAGAGCTGGGCGGTCGTTCGGGCGAGCCGGTGCTGCGGTTGTCGGCAATCTCGGCGCTGGGCGGCGTGCGTGGGGCGGTGACGCTGGCCGGTGTGCTCTCGGTACCGCTGCTGTTGCTCGATGGTTCGGCCTTCCCGCAGCGCGACCTGATCATCTTCATTGCCACCGGGGTGATCCTGGTGTCGCTGATCGCCGCCACTATTGGCCTGCCGATCCTTCTGCGCGGATTGCCGGCAGCCAGCAATGACCAGCGCGAGCGCGAAGTACAGTCGGTGTGGCGCAAGACCGCGGCGGCGGCCATCCACATGCTGGAAGGCGAGGAAATGCCCACTCGCGACGGCGCGGATGCCGACGAAGCGGCGCGCCTGACTGAGGTGAAGGCGCGACTGATGGCCGAGTATCGCCACGAACTGGACCCGGCGCCGGACTCCCAGGAGGCCCGCGAGCGCGCTCGCAGCCTGGAACTGGCCGATCAGGCGCTGCGCATCAAGGCGCTGCGCGCGCAGCGCCTGGAGCTTTACCGCATGCGGCGTGAGCATGAAATCGATGACGAGACCATGCGCGAGGTGCTGGGCGAGCTGGACAGCCAGGAAGCCTGGGTGACCAGCAAGGCGGGGCGCTGGGTGTAGTGGTGTTCTTGTAGGACCGAGAGGACTAGGCGTCCTCTCGGTCCTACAGGGTGTACAGCCTCAGAGGCTCTGTACGTACTGCTTGATCCGCTCGGCTGCTTCCACGCACTCGGCCAGCGGAGCCACCAGCGCCATGCGCACGCGGTTGGCGCCAGGATTCTCGCCGTTCACTTCGCGCGACAGATACGAACCCGGCACCACGGTGACGTGCTGTTGGTCGAACAGGCCGCGGCAGAACTCGGTGTCGGCTACCGGCGTTTTCGCCCACAGGTAGAAGCTGCCGTCCGGGCGCTGCACGTCGAGCACGCCGCCGAGGATGTCCAGCACGGCGTCAAACTTCTCGCGGTACAGGTCGCGGTTGGCGCGCACGTGGTCCTCGTCCTTCCAGGCTGCGACGCTGGCCAGTTGGGTCTGAACCGGCATGGCGCAGCCGTGGTAGGTGCGGTACAGGAGGAATTTCTTCAGCACCTCGGCATCGCCGGCGACGAAGCCCGAGCGCAGGCCCGGCAGATTGGAGCGCTTGGACAGGCTGTGGAACACCACGCAGCGCTTGAAGTCGTTGCGACCCAGTTCGGCGCAGGCGGTCAGCAGGCCGGCCGGTGGGTTCTGCTCGTCAAAGTACAGCTCGCTGTAGCACTCGTCGGCGGCGATCACGAAGTCGTGCTCGTCGGCCAGGGCGATCAGCTTCTTCAGGGTTTCCAGCGGCACCAGCGCACCGGTGGGGTTGCCCGGCGAGCAGAGGAAGAGGATCTGGCAGCGCGCCCAGATATCGGCCGGCACGGCGTCGAAGTCCGGATTGAAGCCGTTGTCTTCCAGGCACGGCAGGTAGTGCGGCTCGGCGCCGGCCAGCAGGGCCGCGCCTTCGTAGATCTGGTAGAACGGGTTCGGGCTGATCACCAGGCCCTTGGCGTTGCGGTCGACCACGGTCTGGGTGAAGGCGAACAGCGCTTCGCGGGTGCCGTTCACCGGCAGCACGTGGCGCGCAGCGTCCAGCCAGCCGGCCGGTACCTTGAAGCGGCGCTCGCACCAGGCGGCAATGGCTTCGCGCAGGGCGGGGATGCCCAGGGTGGTCGGATAGACGGCCAACTGGTCGAGGCTATCGGCCAGGGCCTTGGCGACGAACTCCGGCGAGCGGTGCTTGGGTTCGCCGATGGACAGCGCGATCGGCTTCAGCTCCGCCGGCGGCTGGGCGCCGGCCAGCAGGGCGCGGAGCTTCTCGAAGGGGTAGGGCTGGAGCGAGTCGAGGGCAGGATTCATGGGCAAGGCTCTTTCTTTCTAAAGTCTGACTAAATGCTGATGCGTACCGGCATGCTCTGCTGGCCGCCGTCGGAAAGGATATCGACCAGGGCGGTCTGGATGCGCTTGCACAGCTCGGGGTCGGAGAGTGGCTGGTTGTGCGCATCGGTGACGAAGAACACGTCTTCCACGCGTTCGCCCAGGGTGGCGATCTTGGCGTTCTGCACCGACAGGTCGAAGTCCAGGAACAGCCCGCCGATTCGCGCGAGCAGGCCGGGGCGGTCCGGCGCTATCACTTCGAGCACGCTGACCTGACGCGCCGCGTCGGTGGAAATGGTCACCTGCGGGTTGAAGGCGAAGTGCTTGAGCTGGCGTGGGACGCGGCGCTGGATGATGGTCGGGTACTCGTCCGGATCCTTCAATGCATTGACCAACCCCTCGCGAATTTCTTCGACTCGGGAGGGATTGTTGCCGATCGAGCCGCCATCTGCGTCGAGCACTATGTAGGTGTCGAGGGTGAACAGGCTGGTCGAGGTGATGATCCTCGCGTCCTGAATGTTCAGGTTGAGCTGGTCCATCGCGGCCACGGTCACGGCGAAGAAGTCATGCTGGTCGCCGGCATAGATGAAGATCTGCGTGCCACCCTCGAATTCGCGCTGGGCGGTCTCCTTGATCAGCACCAGCGGCGTGCCGTCGTCCGGGTGCTGGAGGATCGCCTCGGTATGCCAGGCGACGTCGGCCGCGGTATGGCGCAGGAAGTAGTCGTCGCCCAGCTGGCTCCAGAGCTGCTCGGCGTCGTCCTGGTCGATACCGCCGCGCACCAGGATGTCGATGGCCGCGCTCTGCGTCTGGCGAATCTGTTCCTCGCGGTCGACCGGGTTCTCCAGGCCGCGGCGCAGGGCGCGCTTGGTCTCGGTGTAGAGCTGGCGCAGCAGGCTGGCGCGCCAGGAGTTCCACAGGGTCGGGTTGGTGGCGTTGATGTCGGCCACGGTGAGCACGTAGAGGTAGTCCAGGTAGGTCTGGTTGCCCATCAGCTGGGCGAAATCGTAGATCACCTGCGGGTCGGACAGGTCCTTGCGCTGGGCCGTGGTCGACATGATCAGGTGGTTCTGCACCAGCCAGGACACCAGGTTGGTGTCCCACGGCGGCAACTGGTGGCGCTGGCAGAAGTGCTCAGCGTCGACCGCGCCCAGTTCCGAGTGGTCGCCGCCACGGCCCTTGGCGATGTCATGGTAGAGGCCGGCGATGTAGATCAGCTCGGGCTTGGGCAGGCGCTCCATGATCTTGCTGGCCAGCGGGTACTTCTCCGCCATGTCCGGGCGACGCAGCTTGCGCAGGTGCTTGATCAGGTTGAGGGTGTGCGCATCCACCGTATAGATGTGGAACAGGTCGTGCTGCATCTGCCCGACGATCAGGCCGAACTCCGGCAGGTAGCGGCCGAGGATGCCGTAGCGGTTCATCCGCCGCAGGTTGCGATGGATGCCTTCCTTGCACTTGAACAGCTCGATGAACAGGCTGGTGTTGCGGATGTCGTGGCGGAAGTCGTCGTCGATCAGGTGGCGGCTGTCGCGCAGCAGGCGGATCGTATCGGCGCGCACGCCCTTGATCTCGGGGTGCTGGGCGAGCAGCACGAAGATTTCCAGCAGGGCGAACGGGGTGCGCTTGAAGACGTTGGCGTGGGTGACTTCCAGGTAGCCGTCGCGCAGCTGGAAGCGGCTGTTGAGCGGCAGGATCTGGCCGTTCTCGCCGGCCCGCAGTATCACTTCCTCGAAGTGCTGCATGATCAGGTCGTTCAGCTCGGACACCGCCATCACCACGCGGTAGTACTTCTGCATGAAGCGCTCGACGGCCAGCTTGGCGTCGTTGCCTTCATAGCCGAGCATCCCGGCAATGCGCCGCTGATGGTCGAACAGCAGCCGGTCCTCGGCGCGGCCGGCGAGCATGTGCAGGGCGTAGCGGACCTTCCAGAGGAATTCCTGGCTGGAGGCCAGCACCGCGCATTCGCTCTCGACCAGGAACCCCTCGCGCACCAGGGCGTGCAGGTTGAGGCTGCCGAAATGCCGGCGGGCGACCCAGAGCAGCGTCTGGATGTCGCGCAGGCCGCCGGGCGAGCCCTTCACGTTGGGTTCGAGGTTGTATTCGGTGTCGTTGTATTTGGTGTGGCGGTGAATCTGTTCCTTGCGCTTGGCCAGGTAGAACTGGCCGCTGGGCCACATCTGCTTCGCGCTGGTGGCTTCGAGCATGCGCTGGCGCAGGCTGTCCGGGCCGGAAATGGTCCGGCACTCCATCAGGTTGGTGACCACGGTGAGGTCGGCGCGCGCTTCCTCGGCGCACTCGGCCACCGAGCGCACGCTCTGGCCGACTTCCAGGCCGATGTCCCAGAGCAGGGTGAGGAAGCCTTCGATGGGCTCGCGGAAGATTTCTTGGTCTTCGCTGTCCAGCAGGATCAGCAGGTCGATGTCCGAGTGCGGGTGCAACTCGCCGCGGCCATAGCCGCCCACGGCGACCAGCGCGATGTCGGCGTCGTCGCCCCAGTCGAAGCGATTCCAGGCCTGCTGCAGGATCTGGTCGACGAACCAGGCGCGGTCCTCGATCAGCCGGCGAATATCGCGGCCGCCGTTGAAGCGGCTATCCAGCACGTCGTTGGCCTGACGAATGGCCTTCTTGAAGGCGGCGATGGGGCTGGATTTGAGGGCCAGTTCCGCCTGGAACTGCCCACGGTCGAACAACTCGGGATCCACCTGCGGCATGGCGGCCTTCCTGATCAATGGCTTAGGGGAGGGCAGGGGCAAGAGGGCGGTCGGGCCTGGGCGCTTGGCGCCAGGCCCGGCAGCTGTGCCGGGCCGGGATTTCTATGTTCTACCCAGCCGTCGGCGAGATTGCAAACCGCTTCCGGTCAGGCCGGCGTGCGCGGGAAGCTTTCGTCGTTGCGCAGGGTCAGGATCTCGTAGCCGTCGGCGGTGACCAGCACGGTGTGCTCCCACTGCGCGGACAGCTTGCGGTCCTTGGTGATGGCGGTCCAGCCGTCGCCCAGCAGGCGGGTTTCCGGGCGGCCCTGGTTGATCATCGGTTCGATGGTGAAGATCATGCCTTCCTTGAGTTCCAGGCCGGTGCCGGCGCGGCCGTAGTGCAGCACCTGCGGCTCCTCATGGAACACCTTGCCGATGCCGTGGCCGCAATACTCGCGCACCACGGAGAAGCCGTTCTTCTCGGCATATTTCTGGATCACTTCGCCGATGTCGCCCAGGCGTGCACCCGGTTTGACCAGCGCAATGCCCTTGTACAGGCATTCCTGGGTGATCTGGCAGAGGCGGTCAGCCCATTCCGGGGTCTTGCCCACCGAGAACATCTTGCTGGTGTCGCCGTGGTAGCCGTCCTTGATGACGGTGACATCGATGTTGACGATGTCGCCTTCCTTGAGCGGCTTCTCGTTGGGAATGCCGTGGCACACCACGTGGTTGATCGAGGTGCAGATCGACTTGGGGAAGCCCTTGTAGTTCAGCGGCGCGGGAATGGCCTTCTGCACGTTGACGATGTAGTCGTGGCAGAGACGGTCCAGCTCATCGGTGGTGACGCCGGGCTTGACGTGTTCGCCGATCATTTCCAGCACTTCGGCGGCCAGGCGGCCGGCGACGCGCATTTTCTCGATGTCTTCGGGCGTCTTGATGGTGACGGTCATGCGACTTCTCTATCAGGCGCTGCGTACGCGCGGGTAAATAAGAGGAATACGCAAGTCTATCAGATTTGGTGCTCTTCTATTAAGCGCGGGCGGCCGACGGAGCTGCTCGAACGAGGCGGTGGGGGAGGTGCCGGGCGTCCTCCCGGGTTTTGTTCTGGGCGAGGTTGTGGTATAAAGCGCCCCGCTCCGGAGGCTACGGCCATTCCGGGGCATTAACCCACACATGCATCGACACGATGGCCTGGGTGCCCTGCGACACAGTCGAAGGGTTGGCCGTTGGGATGCATGGAGGCCTAACCCGACTTATCGAGGAACTATCATGTCCCAAGTCAATATGCGCGATATGCTGAAGGCCGGTGTGCACTTCGGCCACCAGACCCGTTACTGGAACCCGAAAATGGGCAAGTTCATTTTCGGCGCGCGCAACAAGATCCACATCATCAACCTCGAAAAAACCCTGCCGATGTTCAACGAGGCCCTGACCTTCGTTGAGCGCCTGGCCCAGGGCAAGAACAAGATCCTGTTCGTCGGCACCAAGCGTTCCGCTGGCAAGATCGTTCGTGAAGAAGCTGCCCGTTGCGGCATGCCGTACGTCGACCACCGTTGGCTGGGCGGCATGCTCACCAACTACAAGACCATCCGTCAGTCGATCAAGCGTCTGCGCGAGCTGGAAGTTCAGTCCCAGGACGGTACTTTCGCCAAGCTGACCAAGAAAGAAGCCCTGATGCGCAGCCGTGATCTGGAAAAACTGGATCGCAGCCTGGGCGGCATCAAGGACATGGGCGGCCTGCCGGACGCTCTGTTCGTTATCGACGTTGACCACGAGCGCATTGCTATCACCGAAGCCAACAAGCTGGGTATCCCGGTCATTGGCGTCGTCGATACCAACAGCAGCCCGGAAGGCGTTGACTATGTTATCCCGGGTAACGACGACGCCATCCGCGCCGTACAGCTGTACCTGGGCTCCATGGCCGAAGCCGTACTGCGTGGCAAGAACGCCGGTGGCGTGACTGCTGACGAGTTCGTCGAAGAAGCACCGGCCGAATCCGCCGAAGGCTGATTCCAGGACGTCCAGACGTCCTACGGTGAGCAGGAAGGGGGCTAGGCCCCCTTTTTGCCACCCCGAACATTCCGCCCGGGTATCCGGGCGATCTGGTTTTGAGAGCAACTCAAGAGGATTTCGAAATGGCAGAAATTACTGCAGCACTGGTCAAGGAACTGCGTGAGCGTACCGGCCAGGGCATGATGGAGTGCAAAAAGGCACTGGTAGCCGCTGAAGGCGACATCGAAAAAGCCATCGACGATATGCGCGCTTCCGGCGCCATCAAGGCTGCCAAAAAGGCTGGCAACATCGCCGCCGAAGGTGCCATCGCCGCCAAAGTGGCTGACGATGCCAAGTCCGCCACCATCATCGAAGTCAACTCGCAGACCGACTTCCTGGCCCTGCAGGACGACTTCAAGAACTTCGTGGCTGCCAGCCTGGAAAAGGCCGTTGCTCAGAAACTGACCGACGCTGCCCCGCTGATCGCCGAGCAAGAGCCGGCCCGTGAAGCCCTGGTTGCCAAGTGCGGCGAGAACGTCAACATCCGTCGTCTGGCTCGCGTAGAAGGTGACGTGGTGGGTGCTTACCTGCACGGCCACCGCATCGGCGTTCTGGTCACTCTGAAGGGTGGCAACGCTGAACTGGCTCGCGATATCGCCATGCACGTCGCTGCCAGCAACCCGCAGTTCCTCGATCCGTCGCAGGTTTCCGAAGAAGCTGTTGCCAAAGAGAAGGAAATCTTCCTCGCTCTGAACGCCGACAAGATCGCCGGCAAGCCGGAAAACATCGTCGAGAACATGGTCAAGGGCCGTATCTCGAAGTTCCTGGCCGAAGCCAGCCTGGTCGAGCAGGCGTTCGTCAAGGATCCGGAAGTCAAGGTCGGTGACCTGGCCAAGAAAGCCGGTGCTGAAATCGTTTCCTTCGTTCGCTTCGAAGTAGGCGAAGGCATCGAGAAAGTCGAAGCCGACTTTGCTGCCGAGGTTGCTGCTCAAGTAGCCGCTTCCAAGCAGTAATAGACAGTCTCACGACTGTCGCCCCGCAAGAGGCTGCCCGCTAACGCGCGCGGCCTCTTTGCCAAACTGGGGAAGCCAAAAGGGCTGGCTTCCACGGCGCAGGCCCGCCAGGCGGGTTTAAAGGCGCCGTAAGGCTGGCTGGTCCAAGCTTTCCGCAAGGCGCCCACAAGGCGCACAGCATTCAATCGCCGCAGGAGAAAAAGGTCATGGCTCAGCAGCTGAGCGCTCGTCAACCTCGCTATAAACGCATTCTTCTAAAATTGAGCGGCGAAGCCCTGATGGGCTCCGAGGAGTTCGGCATCGATCCCAAGGTGCTGGACCGCATGGCGCTGGAGATCGGCCAGCTCGTCGGTATCGGCGTGCAGGTCGGTCTGGTGATCGGTGGCGGCAACCTCTTCCGCGGCGCGGCTCTGTCCGCGGCGGGCATGGACCGCGTCACCGGCGACCACATGGGCATGCTCGCCACCGTGATGAACGGCCTGGCCATGCGTGACGCCCTGGAGCGTTCCAATATCACCGCCATCGTCATGTCCGCTATTTCCATGGTCGGCGTGACCGATCACTACGATCGTCGCAAGGCCATGCGCCACCTCAAGAGTGGCGAAGTGGTGATCTTCTCCGCCGGTACCGGCAACCCGTTCTTCACCACCGACTCTGCCGCCTGCCTGCGCGCCATCGAAATAGATGCTGACGTAGTACTCAAGGCGACCAAGGTGGACGGCGTGTACACTGCCGACCCGTTCAAGGACCCGAATGCCGAGAAGTTCGAACGTCTGACGTACGATGAAGTGCTCGATCGCAAGCTGGGTGTGATGGACCTCACCGCCATCTGCCTGTGCCGGGACCAGAAAATGCCGCTGCGCGTGTTCAACATGAACAAGCCCGGCGCGCTGCTGAATATTGTTGTAGGTGGTGCTGAAGGCACCCTGATCGAGGAGGATTGAGATGATCAACGAGATCAAGAAGGAAGCACAGGATCGTATGGGCAAAACCCTGGAAGCCCTGGGTCATGCCTTCGCCAAGATTCGTACCGGCCGTGCGCACCCGAGTATCCTGGATAGCGTGATGGTGTCCTACTACGGTTCCGACACGCCGCTGCGCCAGGTGGCCAACGTCACCGTGGAAGACTCCCGCACCCTGGCTCTCAGCGTCTTCGACAAGAGCATGATCCAGGCTGTCGAGAAGGCCATCATGACCTCCGACCTGGGCCTGAACCCGGCCACTGCCGGCACCACCATTCGCGTCCCGATGCCGGCCCTGACCGAGGAAACCCGCAAGGGCTTCACCAAGCAGGCCCGTGCCGAGGCCGAGCAGGCTCGCGTCTCCGTGCGCAACATTCGTCGCGATGCGCTGGCCCAACTGAAAGACCTGCAGAAAGAGAAGGAAATCAGCGAGGACGAAGAGCGCCGCGCCGGTGACGACGTGCAGAAGATCACCGACAAGTTCGTCGCCGAGATCGAAAAGGCCCTCGAGGCCAAGGAAGCGGATCTGATGGCCGTCTGACGGCCGGGCTCTCGTCATGGAAAAGACCAAGCAGGTGACGCCCGTGCCTCGGCACGTGGCGATCATCATGGACGGCAACAATCGCTGGGCGAAGAAGCGCCTGATGCCTGGCGTGGCCGGGCACAAGGCCGGCGTGGATGCCGTCCGTGCGGTGATCAAGACCTGCGCCGAGGCTGGCGTCGAAGTGTTGACGTTGTTCGCCTTCTCCAGCGAGAACTGGCAGCGCCCGGCCGAAGAGGTCGGCGCGCTGATGGAGCTGTTCCTCATGGCCCTGCGCCGCGAGGTTCGCAAGCTCAGCGCCAATGGCATCCGCCTGCGCATCATCGGCGATCGCAGTCGCTTCGCCCCTGAGTTGCAGGCGGCGATGCGCGAGGCCGAGGCGCTGACGGCCAATGGCGCCAGCATGTTGCTGCAAGTGGCGGCCAACTATGGTGGCCAGTGGGACATCACCCAGGCCGCCCAGCGCCTCGCTCGCGAAGTGCAGGCGGGTCATCTGGTACCGGACGATATTTCCCCGGAATTGATCCAGGGTTGCCTGACCACCGGCGACCAGCCGTTGCCCGACCTGTGCATCCGTACGGGCGGCGAGCACCGCATCAGCAACTTCCTTCTCTGGCAGCTGGCTTACGCCGAGCTGTATTTCTCCGATCTCTACTGGCCCGACTTCAAGCACGAAGCCATGCAGGCTGCGTTGCAGGACTTCGCCTCTCGTCAGCGCCGCTTCGGCAAGACCAGTGAGCAGGTCGAGGCCGAGGCACCTCCCTCATGTTGAAACAACGAATCATCACGGCGCTGATCCTGTTGCCGATCGCGCTGGGTGGTTTCTTCCTGCTCGACGGTGCGGCGTTCTCGCTGTTCATTGGCCTGGTAGTCAGTCTGGGAGCCTGGGAATGGGCGCGCCTGGCGGGTTACAACGAGCAGTCCGCCCGCGTCGGCTACGCCGCGGTGGTTGCCGGGTTGATGCTGGTGCTGGCCTGGCTGCCGCAACTGGCAGGCGCCGTGCTGGTCCTGGCGCTGCTCTGGTGGGTGCTGGCGATCGTGATGGTGCTGACTTACCCGGACAGCGCATCAAGCTGGGGCGGCCGCTGGCGTCGCCTGCTGATTGGCCTGCTGATCCTGCTGCCGGCCTGGCAGGGCCTAGTGCTGCTCAAGCAGTGGCCGCTGTCCAACTGGCTGATCGTTGCGGTGATGGTGCTGGTCTGGGCCGCCGACATCGGTGCCTACTTCTCCGGCAAGGCCTTCGGCAAGCGCAAGCTCGCTCCGCGCGTCAGTCCGGGCAAGAGCTGGGAAGGCTTCTTCGGTGGCATGGCGCTTTGCCTGGCGATCACCGTCGTCGTCGCCATCTACCGGGATTGGACTGTCCGTGAGCTGCTGCTGGCGCTGCCGTGTGCGGCCATCGTGGTAGCCCTGTCGGTCATCGGCGACCTCACCGAGAGCATGTTCAAGCGCCAGTCAGGCCTCAAGGACAGTAGCAACCTGCTGCCGGGCCATGGCGGCGTGTTGGACCGTATCGACAGCCTGACCGCCGCGATTCCGGTGTTCACCGCGCTGTTGTGGGCCGTGGGCTGGGGGGCTCCGTGAGTCATCCGCAGTGGATTACCGTGCTGGGGGCGACGGGCTCGATCGGTCTCAGTACCCTCGACGTCATCGGGCGTCATCCTGATCTTTATCGCGTATTCGCTCTCAGCGGCTTTTCCCGTCTGGCAGAGCTCGAAGCCCTGTGTGTGCGCCATCGGCCGCGCTTTGTCGTGGTGCCGGAGAAGGAGCAGGCGCAGGCCCTTCAGGATCGCCTGAATTCCGCCGGCCTGCAGGCTCGCGTGCTGGTGGGAGAGGCTGGGCTTTGCGAGGTTTCCGCGCATCCTGAAGTGGATGCGGTGATGGCCGCTATCGTCGGTGCTGCCGGCCTCAAGCCCACTCTGGCCGCCGTCGAGGCGGGCAAGCGGGTATTGCTGGCCAACAAGGAGGCGTTGGTGATGTCCGGCGCCCTGTTCATGGACGCCGTGCGTGCCAGTGGTGCGGTGCTCCTGCCCATCGACAGCGAACACAATGCGATCTTCCAGTGCATGCCGGCGGATTACGCTCGCGGACTGGGGCAGGTCGGCGTTCGCCGTATCCTGCTGACCGCCTCGGGCGGTCCGTTCCGGGAGACGCCGCTGGAGCAATTGCTCGATGTTTCCCCGGAGCAGGCCTGCGCCCATCCGAACTGGTCGATGGGGCGGAAGATTTCCGTCGACTCGGCCAGCATGATGAACAAGGGCCTGGAGCTGATCGAGGCCTGCTGGCTGTTCGACGCAGCGCCGTCGAAGGTCGAGGTGGTGATCCATCCGCAGAGCGTGATTCATTCGCTAGTGGACTACGTTGACGGCTCGGTGCTGGCCCAGCTGGGCAACCCGGACATGCGCACCCCCATCGCCCATGCGCTGGCCTGGCCGCAGCGGATCGATTCCGGGGTTTCGCCGCTGGATCTGTTCTCCATCGCTCGCCTGGACTTCAGTGCGCCCGATGAACAGCGCTTTCCCTGCCTGCGCCTGGCGCGCCAGGCCGCCGAGGCTGGCGGCAGTGTGCCGGCGATGCTCAATGCGGCAAACGAAGTGGCCGTTGCGGCGTTCCTCGAGCGGCGCATCCGCTTCACGGATATCCCGGTTATCATCGATGAAGTGCTGAACCGCGAGGCGCACACACCGGTCGAATCGCTCGATGCGGTGCTGGTGGCTGACCGACGCGCACGCGGTGCGGCGCAGGCGTGGTTGCAGGAGCGCGGGCATTGAGCCCGAGGAGGTAGCGATGAGCGCCCTTTATATGGTGGTGGGACTGATTGTCGCCCTGGGCGTGTTGGTCACCTTCCACGAATTCGGACACTTCTGGGTCGCCCGCCGCTGCGGGGTCAAGGTCCTGCGCTTCTCCGTGGGCTTTGGCACGCCGCTGGTGCGCTGGCATGATCGGCACGGCACCGAGTTTGTTGTTGCCGCCATTCCCCTGGGCGGGTACGTGAAGATGCTGGACGAGCGCGAGGGTGATGTTCCCGTCGAGCTGCTCGACCATGCCTTCAACCGCAAGACCGTGTTCCAGCGCATCGCCATCGTGGCGGCGGGCCCGGTGGCCAACTTCCTACTCGCCATCCTGTTCTTCTGGGTGTTGGCCATGCTCGGCAGCCAGCAGATCAAGCCGGTCATCGGCTCTGTAGTGGCGGATAGCCCGGCGGCCGTCGCTGGCCTGGCGTCCGGCCAGGAAGTCGTTGCCGTGGACGGCGAGGCCGTCGATGGCTGGAGCAGCGTCAACCTGCAGCTGGTGCGTCGCCTCGGTGAAACGGGCGAGCTGAGCGTCACGGTGCTGGAGAAGGGCTCGAGTGTTCCCGCGGTGCACCAGGTGCGCATCAGTTCCTGGCTGAAGAACGAAGACAGTCCCGATCCCATCGGTGGGCTCGGGATCCAGCCCTGGCGACCCTCTGTCGCGCCGCTGATTGCCGAGCTGGACGAAAAGGGCCCTGCCAAGGCAGCCGGCCTGCAGATCGGTGACCGGATCGTCACTCTTGATGGCCAGCAGGTCACGGATTGGCAAGAAGTGGTCTCGCGTGTACGCGCCATGCCGGAGGGCAAGGTGACCCTGGAGGTCGAGCGCGCCGGCCGGAACCAGGAGCTTGCCCTGACCCTGGCGGCCAAAGGCGAGGGCAAGGCCCGCACCGGCTACCTGGGCGCGGGTGTCGCCGGTGGTCAGTGGCCGCCGGAAATGCTCCGCGAAGTGAGTTACGGGCCGGTGGCCGCGGTGGGGCAGGCGCTCTCCCGAACCTGGTCCATGAGCCTGCTAACTCTGGATTCTCTAAAGAAAATGGTGCTCGGGCAGCTCTCGGTAAAAAACTTGAGCGGGCCGATAACCATTGCTAAAGTGGCGGGCGCTTCAGCCCAGTCCGGCGTAGGGGATTTTCTGCATTTCCTCGCCTATCTGAGCATCAGCTTGGGGGTTCTCAACCTGTTGCCGATTCCTGTCCTCGATGGCGGGCATCTGCTGTTCTACATGGTCGAGTGGGTGCGAGGTCGCCCATTGTCGGAGCGGGTCCAGGCTTGGGGGATGCAGATTGGCATCAGCCTGGTAGTCGGGGTCATGTTGTTGGCCCTGGTCAACGATCTGAGTCGACTGTAACCGCCATTGGATTTTCGGATCTGCCGCCTTTTGCGGCAGATTCTCTATTTGTCAGTTGGAATAAAAGGACTCCATGAAACGCTTTCTGCTTCCCGCGGCCCTTTCCGCGCTGATGATCGCCCAGGTTCACGCCGAGTCCTTCACTGTTTCCGATATCCGGGTCAACGGCCTCCAGCGCGTGTCTGCCGGCAGCGTGTTCGCCGCATTGCCGCTGAACGTCGGCGAGCAGATCGATGATCGCCGCCTGGTCGAAGCGACCCGCTCGCTGTTCAAGACCGGTTTCTTCCAGGACATCCAGCTCAGCCGTGATGGCAATGTGCTGATCGTCAACGTGGTCGAGCGCCCGTCCATCTCCAGCATCGAGATCGAGGGCAACAAGGCGATCACCACCGAAGACCTGATGAAGGGCCTGAAGCAATCCGGCCTCTCCGAAGGCGAAATCTTCCAGCGCGCCACCCTCGAAGGCGTGCGTAACGAACTGCAACGCCAGTACGTAGCCCAGGGCCGCTACTCCGCCGAGATCGAGACCGAAGTGGTGCCGCAGCCGCGCAACCGTGTCGCGCTGAAGATCAACATCAACGAAGGCACCGTGGCGGCCATCGCCCATGTCAACGTGGTGGGCAACACCGTCTTCTCCGAAGAGGACCTGACCGACCTGTTCGAGCTGAAGACCACCAACTGGCTGTCCTTCTTCAAGAATGACGACAAGTACTCCCGCGAGAAGCTCTCCGGTGACCTGGAGCGCCTGCGTTCCTACTACCTGGACCGCGGCTACATCCACATGGATATCGCCTCTACCCAGGTGTCCATCACCCCGGACAAGAAGCACGTCTACATCACCGTCAACGTCAATGAAGGCGAGAAGTACACCGTCAGCGACGTGAAGCTCTCCGGCGACCTGAAGGTACCGGAAGAGGAAGTGAAGAAGCTGCTGCTGGTGAAGAAGGGCCAGGTGTTCTCCCGCAAGGTGATGACCACCACTTCCGACCTCATCACCCGTCGCCTGGGTAACGAGGGCTACACCTTCGCCAACGTTAACGGCGTACCCGAGCCGAACGACGAGAACAAGACCGTGTCGATCACCTACGTGGTCGACCCGGGCAAGCGCGCCTATGTCAACCGCATCAACTTCCGTGGCAACACCAAGACCGAGGACGAAGTTCTCCGTCGCGAAATGCGCCAGATGGAAGGCGGCTGGGCCTCGACCTACCTGATTGATCAGTCCAAGCAGCGCCTGGAGCGCCTGGGCTACTTCAAGGAAGTCAACGTCGAGACCCCGGCGGTACCGGGCACCGACGACCAGGTCGATGTCAACTACAGCGTGGAAGAGCAGCCGTCCGGCTCGATTACCGCCAGCGTGGGCTTCGCCCAGAGCGCCGGCCTGATCCTTGGCGGCTCGATCAGCCAGAACAACTTCCTGGGTACCGGTAACAAGGTCAGCATCGGCTTGACCAAATCCGACTACCAGACCCGCTACAACTTCGGCTTCGTCGACCCCTACTGGACCGTCGACGGCGTGAGCCTTGGCTACAACGCCTTCTACCGCAAGACCGATTACGATCAGCTCGACGTAGACGTTTCCAGCTACTCGGTGAACAGCCTGGGTGCCGGCGTTAGCATCGGCTACCCGATCAGCGAGACTTCGCGCCTGACCTACGGCCTGACCGTTCAGCGCGACGACATCGATACCGGCGCCTATACCGTCGACGAGATCTTCGACTTCATCGAGAAGGAAGGCGACAGCTTCACCAACTTCAAGGCGTCCATCGGCTGGTCCGAATCGACCCTGAACAAGGGTGTGCTGGCGAACCGCGGTCACTCGCAGAGCCTGGTGCTGGAAACCACCATTCCGGGCAGCGACCTGTCGTTCTACAAGCTCGACTACCGTGGCCAGATCTTCGCGCCGCTGACTGAAAACTACACCATGCGCTTCCACACCGAGCTCGGTTATGGCGGCGCCTACGGCGATACCGATCGCCTGCCGTTCTACGAGAACTACTACGCCGGTGGCTTCAACTCGGTACGTGGCTTCAAGGACAGCTCCCTTGGTCCGCGTAGTACGCCCAGTAAAGCTCGTAACAACGGTGATGGACCGGATGACCAAGGCCGCTACACCGACCCGGATCAGGATCCGGAAGCCTTCGGTGGTAACATCCTGATCACCGGTGGCGCCGAACTGCTGTTCCCGTTGCCCTTCGTGAAGGATCAGCGCCAACTGCGTACCGTGCTGTTCTACGACATAGGTAACGTATTCGACACCGATTGTCCTATTTCGACCACTCAAGGCTGCGACGGCGTCAAGTTCCAGGACATGGCGATGTCTGCCGGTGTGGGCCTGACCTGGATCACTGCTCTGGGGCCGCTGAGCTTCAGCCTGGCGACTCCGATCAAGAAGCCGGACAACGCCGAAACCCAGATCTTCCAGTTCTCCCTGGGACAGACCTTCTAATTGGCCGTATCGTTGTAATGACAACCATGCTTTGTGCAGGAGTGCATTGTGCGTAAGTTGACCCAGTTCGTCCTGATCACCGCCGCCCTGGCAGCGAGCCCCGCGTTCGCCGACATGAAGATCGCGGTGCTCAACTATCAGATGGCACTCCTCGAGTCCGATTCGGCCAAGCAGTACGCCGTCGACGCCGAGAAGAAGTTCGGCCCCCAGCTGACCAAGCTCAAGGCCTTGGAAACCGATGCCAAGTCCCTGCAGGACAAACTGGTCAACGGTGGCAGCAAAATGTCCGCCTCCGAGCGTGACAAGGCCGAGAACGACTTCAAGCAGAAGGCCCGTGACTTCCAGTTCCAATCCAAGGAGCTGAACGAAGCCAAGGCTGTCGCCGACCGCGACATGCTGAAGAAGCTCAAGCCGAAGCTGGACCAGGCCGTTGAGGAAACCATCAAGAAGGGTGGTTTTGACCTCGTGGTCGAGCGTGGTGCCGTGGTCGACGTGAAGCCGCAGTACGACATCACCCGCCAAGTCATCGAGCGCATGAACCAACTGCGCTGATGATGACCGAGCTGTCCTTTACCCTCGCCGAACTGGCCGCGCAGCTCGATGCCGAGTTGCGCGGCGATCCCGCCTTGGTTGTTCGCGGGTTGGCTACCTTGCAAGAGGCAGGGGCTGACCAACTCAGCTTCCTGGCCAATCCGCAGTACCGCAAGTTCCTTCCTGATAGCCAGGCCGGAGCCGTCCTGCTGACGGCGGCCGATGCCGAAGGCTTCACCGGTAATGCACTGGTCGTTGCCAACCCCTACCTGGCGTATGCCGGTCTGTCCCACCAGTTCGACCGCAAGCCCAAGGCGGCGGTTGGCATTCATCCCACTGCCGTGGTCGATGAGGGTGCGCAGGTCGACGCCTCCGCCAGTGTCGGTCCGTATGCCGTGGTCGAGGCAGGCGCGCAGATCGGCGCCAACGTGACCATCGGTGCCCATTGCTTCGTCGGCGCGCGCAGCGTGATCGGCGAGGGCGGTTGGCTGGCGCCCCGCGTAACCCTCTACCACGACGTGCGCATCGGCAAGCGTGTGGTTATCCAGTCGGGTGCGGTGTTGGGTGGTGAGGGCTTCGGCTTTGCCAACCACCAGGGCGTCTGGCAGAAGATCGCGCAGATCGGCGGCGTCACCCTGGGTGATGACGTCGAGATCGGCGCCAATACCACCATCGATCGTGGTGCTCTATCCGACACCATCGTGGGCAACGGCGTGAAGCTGGACAACCAGATCATGATCGCCCACAACGTGCAGATCGGCGATCACACTGCCATGGCCGGCTGCTGCGGGATTTCCGGCAGCGCCAAGATCGGCAAGCACTGCATGCTCGCCGGCGGTGTCGGCCTCGTTGGCCATATCGAGATCTGCGACAACGTCTTCGTCACCGGGATGACCATGGTGACCCGCTCGATCACCGAGCCGGGCTCCTACTCCTCCGGTACCGCCATGCAGCCTGCGGCTGAATGGAAGAAGAGTGCCGCGCGCATTCGTCAGCTGGATGACATGGCCCGTCGTCTGCAGCAGCTGGAAAAGCGCCTGGCCGCCGTGACCCCAAGCGGAGACGCTCCATCAGATGCGTGATCCACGCATTTTTTGGCGTTTCCCTTTTCTGAACAGGCTCCCCTGAACATGATGGACATCAACGAGATTCGCGAATACCTGCCTCATCGCTACCCCTTCCTGCTGGTGGATCGGGTGGTCGAGCTGGACATCGAAGGCAAGCGCATTCGCGCCTACAAGAATGTCAGCATCAACGAGCCGTTCTTCAATGGCCACTTCCCGCAGCATCCGATCATGCCGGGCGTGCTGATCATCGAGGCCATGGCCCAGGCCGCCGGCATCCTCGGCTTCAAGATGCTCGACGTGAAGCCGGCCGATGGCACCCTGTACTACTTCGTCGGCTCCGACAAGCTGCGCTTCCGCCAGCCAGTGCTGCCGGGCGATCAATTGCAGCTCAATGCCCAGTTCCTCAGCGTCAAGCGCGGCATCTGGAAGTTCGACTGCAATGCCACCGTGGACGGCAAGCCGGTATGCTCGGCTGAAATCATCTGTGCGGAACGCAAACTATGAGTTTGATCGATCCTCGCGCCATCATCGACCCGCGCGCAAAGCTGGCTGACGACGTAGAAGTGGGCCCCTGGTCCATGGTCGGGCCGGATGTGGAGATCGGCGAAGGTACGGTGATCGGTCCTCACGTGGTGGTCAAAGGCCCCACGAAGATCGGTAAGCACAATCGGATTTTCCAGTTCTCCAGCGTGGGTGAAGATACCCCCGACCTGAAGTACAAGGGCGAACCGACTCGCCTGGTGATCGGCGACCATAACGTGATCCGCGAGGGTGTCACCATCCATCGCGGCACTATCCAGGACCGCTCCGAAACCACCATTGGCGACCACAACCTGTTCATGGCCTACGTCCATGTCGGCCATGACAGTGTGATCGGCAACCATTGCATCCTGGTGAACAACACCGCGCTGGCGGGTCATGTTCACGTGGATGACTGGGCAATCCTCTCCGGTTATACCCTGGTGCATCAGTTCTGCCGTATCGGCGCCCACGCCTTCTCGGGCATGGGAACCACCATCGGTAAGGACGTCCCGGCCTATGTCACGGTCTTCGGCAACCCCGCCGAGGCCCGCAGCATGAACTTCGAGGGCCTGCGCCGTCGTGGTTTCAGCGCCGAGTCGATCCAGGCGCTGCGCCGGGCCTACAAGGTGGTCTACCGCCAGGGCCTGACGGTAGACGAGGCGCTGGCCGAGCTGGCTGAAGCCTCCGCGCAGTTCCCGGAAGTCGCGGTGTTCCGCGATTCCATCCAGAGCTCCACCCGCGGCATCACTCGCTGACCATGCAAAGCACCGCACGCAAGCTGCGCGTCGCCCTGGTCGCGGGCGAGGCGTCCGGCGATATCCTCGGCTCCGGTCTCATGCAGGCGCTCAGACAGCGCCACCCCGACATCGAGTTCATCGGTGTCGGTGGCCCGCGCATGGAGGCCGAAGGGCTGGAGTCGCACTTCCCCATGGAACGCCTCTCTGTCATGGGTCTGTTCGAGGTACTCGGACGCCTGCGCGAACTGCTGCGCCGGCGCAAGGACCTGGTGCAGATGCTGATCGCGGCGAAGCCGGATGTGTTCATCGGCATCGATGCGCCGGACTTCAACCTGAACATCGAATTGAAGCTGCGCCAGGCGGGCATCCGCACGGTGCACTACGTCAGCCCGTCGGTCTGGGCCTGGCGGCAGAAGCGCGTGCTGAAGATCAAGCAAGCCTGCGACCTGATGCTGGCACTCTTCCCCTTCGAGGCGCGTTTCTACGAAGAGCATGCGGTGCCGGTGCGCTTTGTCGGCCATCCGCTGGCCAATACCATCCCGCTGGAGGCTGATCGTGCCGGTGCGCGCGGGCGCCTTGGCCTGCCGCAGGACGCCAGCGTCGTGGCACTCCTGCCTGGCAGCCGCGGAGGGGAGGTCGGCAAGCTCGGTGCGCTGTTCCTCGATACTGCCCAGCGCCTGCTCCAGGATCGCCCTGGCCTGCGTTTCGTGCTGCCCTGTGCCAGTCCCGAGCGTCGCCTGCAGATCGAAGAGATGCTCGTCGGCCGCGACTTGCCGGTGCAGTTGCTCGACGGCGCTTCCCACGAGGCCCTCGCCGCCTGCGATGCTGTGTTGATCGCCTCTGGTACTGCCACGCTGGAAGCGCTGCTGTACAAGCGGCCGATGGTCGTTGCCTACAAGGTGGCGCCCATGACCTACCGCATTCTCAAGCGCCTGGTGAAGAGCCCGTACATCTCGCTGCCGAACCTGCTGGCCGGCCGACTGTTGGTGCCGGAACTGATCCAGGATGCGGCGACGCCCGAGGCTCTGGCCGCAACCTTGATGCCGCTGCTCGATGACGGCAGCGTGCAGACCGAACCCTTCGACGCCATCCATCGCGCCCTGCGCCAGGATGCGTCAGCGCAGGCCGCCGAGGCGGTGCTCGCCCTGATGGAGAAACGCTGATGCAGATGGGCCTGGACTTCACCCTTGTCGAAGAGCTGGTTGCCGGTATCGATGAGGTAGGCCGTGGTCCGCTGTGCGGTCCCGTGGTTACCGCGGCGGTGATTCTCGATCCGGCGCGACCAATCAGCGGGTTGAACGATTCCAAGAAGCTCACCGAAGCCAAGCGGGAAAAACTCTTCGACGAGATTCGCGAGAAAGCCCTGGCCTGGTGCATCGCCCGAGCGGACGTCCACGAGATCGACCAGCTCAACATCCTTCATGCCACCATGCTCGCCATGCAGCGCGCGGTGGAAGGCCTCAGTGTCACGCCGAAACTGGCGCTGATCGACGGCAATCGTTGCCCGAAGCTTAAAGTCCCTTCGGCGCCGGTGGTGCAGGGTGACGCCAAGGTTCCGGCCATCGCCGCCGCCTCGATCCTGGCCAAGGTCAGCCGCGACCGCGAGATGCAGGAAATGGAAGCGCAGTACCCTGGCTACGGCATCGGCGGGCACAAGGGCTATCCCACTCCCGTGCACCTCGAAGCCCTCAAGCGCCTGGGCCCCACACCCATTCATCGCCGTTCGTTCGGCCCGGTGCGCGCTTTGCTCGAAGACGCCGCCGGCATCCTGTAACACCCTGTTATTACTCTGAAAATATTCCTGGCAGGCTGTTCTCCGGTGCGTTGACGCAGCGGCTGCGACGGCTGGCCGATTGATCCCTGTAGCTTTGCGGACAGCCCCGGTACAATCCGGGGCTTGCCGTTTTTCGCGTTTGCCAAGGACCACCATGACCGCCACCTTCGTTCACCTGCGTCTGCACACCGAATTCTCCCTGGTCGACGGCCTGGTGCGGGTCAAGCCGCTGATCAAGGCGGTTAGCGGGGCCGGTATGCCGGCGGTGGCGGTGACCGACCTGAGCAACATGTGCTCGCTGGTGAAGTTCTACAAGACGGCCATGGGCGGTGGCATCAAGCCGATCTGCGGCGCTGACATCTGGCTGGCCAACCGCGACGAGGATGGCCCGCTGACCCGCCTGACCCTGCTGGCGATGAACGCCAAGGGCTATCGCAACCTCACCGAGCTGATTTCCCGCGGCTGGCAGGAAGGCCAGCGTAACGGCGAGATCATCATCGAACGGCAGTGGGTCAAGGACGCCGCCGAAGGCTTGATCGCGCTGTCCGGCTCCAAGGAGGGCGAGATCGGCATGGCCCTGCTGGAGGGCGACGACGCCCATGCGGACTCGCTCCTGGCCGAGTGGCTGGAGGTCTTCCCGGACCGCTTCTACCTGGACATCCAGCGCACCAACCGGGTCAATGACGAAGAGCACGTGCATGCCGCCGTGGCTCTGTCGGCTCGCAGTGGCGCGCCTTTGGTCGCCACCAACGATGTGCGCTTCATCAAGGAGGCGGATTTCGAGGCCCACGAGACCCGCGTATGCATCGGCGAAGGCCGCGCCCTGGATGATCCGCGCCGTTCGCGCAACTATTCCGACCAGCAGTACCTGAAGAGCCCGGAAGAAATGGCCGAGCTGTTCAGTGATATCCCCGAGGCTCTGGAAAACTCCGTCGAGATCGCCAAGCGCTGCAACATCGATGTGCAGCTGGGCAAGTACTTCCTGCCCAACTTCCCGATCCCCTACGACGACATGGATATCAACCAATATCTGCGCCATGTCTCCTACGAGGGCCTGGAGGAGCGCCTGGCAGTGCTCTGGCCGAAGGAAACCACGCCGAACTACGAAGAGAAGCGGCAGATCTACGTCGACCGCCTGGAGTTCGAGCTGGGCACCATCATCCAGATGGGCTTCCCTGGCTACTTCCTGATCGTGATGGACTTCATCAAGTGGGCCAAGAACAACGGCGTGCCCGTGGGCCCTGGCCGGGGCTCGGGTGCCGGCTCGCTGGTCGCCTATGTGCTGAAGATCACCGACCTCGACCCGCTGGCCTACGACCTGCTGTTCGAACGTTTCCTCAACCCTGAACGTATTTCCATGCCCGACTTTGACGTCGACTTCTGCATGGAAGGCCGTGACCGGGTGATCGACTACGTGGCCGGCGCCTACGGCCGCAATGCGGTCAGCCAGATCATCACCTTCGGCTCGATGGCTGCGAAGGCGGTGGTGCGTGACGTGGCGCGGGTGCAGGGCAAGTCGTACGGCCTGGCCGACAAGCTGTCGAAGATGATTCCCTTCGAAGTGGGCATGACCCTGGAGAAGGCCTTCGAGCAGGAGGAAATGCTCCGCGACTTCCTCAAGACCGACGAAGAAGCCCAGGAAATCTGGGACATGGCGCTCAAGCTGGAAGGCGTTACCCGTGGTACCGGCAAGCACGCCGGCGGCGTGGTGATCGCGCCGACCAAGTTGACCGACTTCGCCCCCATCGCCTGTGACGAAGAGGGCGCCGGTCTGGTGACCCAGTTCGACAAGGACGACGTGGAAGCCGCCGGCCTGGTGAAGTTCGACTTCCTCGGCCTGCGTACCCTGACCATCATCAAATGGGCGATGGAGATCATCCATCGCATCCAGAAGAAGAACGGCGACCCGAATCTGGTCGACATCGACCGCATCCCGCTGGACGACAAGAAGACCTACGACCTGCTGCAGAAGGCGGAGACCACCGCGGTCTTCCAGCTTGAATCGCGTGGCATGAAGGAGCTGATCAAGAAGCTCAAGCCGGACTGCCTGGAAGACCTCATCGCACTGGTGGCGCTGTTCCGTCCCGGTCCGCTGCAGTCGGGCATGGTGGACGACTTCATCAACCGTAAGCATGGTCGCGAAGAGATTTCCTATCCGCACCCGGATTACCAGTACGCCGGCCTCGAGCCGGTGCTCAAGCCGACCTACGGCATCATCCTGTACCAGGAACAGGTGATGCAGATTGCCCAGGTAATGGCGGGCTACAGCCTCGGTGGCGCGGACATGCTGCGCCGCGCCATGGGCAAGAAGAAGCCCGAGGAAATGGCCAAGCAGCGCGGCGGCTTCATCGAGGGTTGTTCCAACAACGGCATCGACGCCAACCTCTCGGGCAACATCTTCGACCTGGTGGAAAAGTTCGCCGGCTACGGCTTCAACAAGTCGCACTCCGCCGCCTACGGCCTGGTGTCGTACCAGACCGCCTGGCTGAAGACCCACTGGAAAGCCCCGTTCATGGCCGCGGTGCTCACCGCGGATATGCAGAACACCGACAAGGTGGTGACGCTCATCGAAGAGTGCCGCCACATGAAGCTGCGCATTCTCGCGCCGGACGTGAACAACTCTGAGTTCCGCTTTACCGTGGATGAGGACGACCAGATCGTCTACGGCCTGGGTGCGATCAAGGGCGTCGGCGAAGGCCCGGTGGAAGCCATCACCGAGTGCCGCAACGAAGGCGGCCCGTTCAAGAACCTGTTCGACTTCTGCGATCGCATCGATCTCAAGCGCGTCAACAAGCGCACCCTGGAAGCGCTGATCCGCGCCGGTGCGCTGGACCGTCTCGGCCCGCACTTCTTTGAGGAGCAGAAGGCCTATCACGCCCACGTCGACATCAACCGCGCCGTGCTGCTGGCCTCCATGGAAGAAGCCGTCAAGGCCGCCGAGCAGACCTCGCGCAGCCACGACAGCGGCCACATGGACCTGTTCGGTGGCGTCTTCGCCGAGCCCGAGGCGGACGTCTACGCCAACCATCGCAAGGTCAAGGAGCTCAATCTCAAGGAGCGCCTGAAAGGCGAGAAGGACACCCTCGGCCTGTACCTGACCGGCCACCCTATCGACGAGTACGAAGGCGAGGTGCGACGTTTTGCCCGCCAGCGCATCGTCGAACTCAAGCCGGCGCGCGATACCCAGACTGTCGCCGGCCTGATCGTCAATCTGCGGGTGATGAAGAACAAGCGCGGCGACAAGATGGGCTTCGTGACCCTGGACGACCGCTCCGGCCGCATCGAAGCCTCGTTGTTCGCCGAAGCCTTCGCCGCCAACCAGGCGCTGCTGCAGACCGATGCGCTGGTGGTGATCGAGGGTGAAGTCAGCCAGGACGATTTCTCCGGCGGCCTGCGCCTGCGCGCCAAGCGCGTGATGGGCCTGGAAGAGGCCCGTACTTCGCTGGCCGAGAGCCTGCGTGTGCGTGTGCATGCCGATGCGCTCAAGGGTGATCGCCTGCGCTGGCTGGCCGATCTGTGCACCCGCCACCGGGGCAGTTGTCCGGTCACCGTCGACTACAGTGGCGAGTCGGCACGCGCGCTGCTGCAGTTCGGCGAGCAGTGGCGGATCGACCCGGCAGACAACCTGATTCAAGCGCTGCGTGACCAGTTCGGCCGCGACAACGTCTTCCTGAACTACCGCTAGCGTGGCGGTGGCCAAACGCCGCCCGCTCGCCAGTCTCGACCCTCGGCGCCCGATACCGTAAGGTAGGGCGCCTACGGACCAGGCCCAGCCGCCAACAGAACGACGGATAGCCCATGAACCCGAATTTTCTCGATTTCGAACAGCCCATTGCCGACCTGCACGCCAAGATCGAAGAACTGCGGTTGGTCGGTAACGACAACGCCCTGAACATCACCGACGAAATCTCCCGTCTTCAGGAAAAGAGCAAGGCGCTGACCGAGAACATCTTCGGCAACCTGTCCAGCTGGCAGATCGCCCAGCTCGCTCGCCATCCGCGTCGTCCCTATACCCTCGACTACATCGAGCACATCTTCACCGAGTTCGAAGAGCTGCACGGCGACCGCCACTTCTCCGACGACGCCGCGATTGTCGGTGGCGTTGCCCGCCTGGAAGACCAGCCGGTGATGATCATCGGCCACCAGAAGGGCCGCGAAGTGCGTGAGAAGGTGCGCCGCAACTTCGGCATGCCGCGCCCGGAAGGCTACCGCAAGGCTTGCCGTCTGATGGAGATGGCCGAGCGCTTCAAGATGCCGATCCTGACCTTCATCGATACTCCCGGCGCCTACCCGGGCATCGACGCCGAAGAGCGTGGCCAGAGCGAGGCGATCGCCTGGAACCTGCGTGTCATGGCGCGCCTGAAGACCCCGATCATTGCTACCGTGATTGGCGAAGGTGGTTCGGGCGGTGCGCTGGCCATCGGCGTGTGCGACCAGCTGAACATGCTGCAGTACTCCACCTATGCGGTGATCTCGCCCGAAGGTTGCGCCTCGATTCTCTGGCGTACCGCCGAGAAAGCACCGGAAGCGGCCGAGGCTATGGGCATCACCGCCAACCGCCTGAAGGACCTGGGTATCGTCGACAACGTTATCCCGGAGCCGCTGGGCAGCGCCCACCGCGACCCGGCCGCCATGGCCGAGACCATCCGCAATTCCCTGCTCGGGCAACTCGACACCCTGGGTCAGCTGAGCACCGAAGAGCTCCTTGCGCGCCGCTACGAGCGCCTGATGAGCTACGGCGTCGCCTGATCGACGCCTTCGGCGCAGCGCGGGTGACGAGGTATCCTTGCCTCGTCCCCGACCCTGTCGACCTGCGCCATGTCTGCTGAACTCGAATCCCGACTGCTGAGCTTCCTCGCTCCCTGGCGCGCTGCGCCGGCGTGGCGCATTGCCTTTTCCGGCGGGCTGGATTCCACCGTCCTGCTGCATCTCCTGGCCGGGTCGGCTCGCCGGCAATCCTTGCCTCCGCTCTCCGCCATTCACGTTCACCACGGCCTTCAGGCCGTCGCTGACGCTTGGCCGGAACACTGTCAGCGGTTCTGCGATGGCCTGGGTGTGCCCTTTCAGGTGGCGCGCGTGCAAGTCGATGGTGGTGCAAGCCTCGAGCGCGCGGCGCGGGAGGCGCGTTATGCGGCTTTCACCGCGGCGCTGGGGGAGGGGGAGTGCCTGCTGACCGGGCAGCACCGTGACGACCAGGCTGAAACCGTTCTATTCCGGCTCTTTCGTGGTGCCGGAGTGCGCGGCTTATCCGGAATGGCCGCTTGCCGCCCGCTGGGGGCTGGGACGCTGTTGCGTCCGTTGCTGGGCATCAGTCGTACGGAGTTGGAGAGGTACGCCTGTCGCCATGGGCTGGGTTGGGTCGACGATCCGTCCAATGCTTGCGACGACTACGACCGCAACTATCTGCGCAATCAGGTTGTGCCGGGCATCGTCCAGCGCTGGCCGTCGGCGGTGGAGACCATCGCCCGCAGTGCCGAGCACCTGGCGGAGGCCGATGGACTGCTCGCCGAACTGGCGCAGAACGACCTGGTGTCGGCCGGTGCCCGCGACGAATACATCGGTATGCAATTGCCCTCACTGGCTGTCGCCGCACTGGTGCAGCTGAGCGAGCCACGCCAGCGCAATGCCCTGCGCCACTGGCTCGCGCCCCTGGCGCGCTTGCCGGACAGTGCCCACTGGGCCGGTTGGCGGGACCTGCGCGACGCTCGCGAAGATGCCGAGCCAATCTGGCGCCTTGCCGATGGCGAGCTGCGCCGTGCCCACGGTCGGCTCTGGTGGCTGGCCAATCCCTGGCTGGGTTTCGTACCGGCAATTCAGAGCTGGCGCGACCCTTCGCAGGTACTTTCGCTGCCAGGCAATGGTGAGTTGCGGTTTGACGGCGAAGCGCCGGAAGGGCCGCTGGATGTTCGTTACCGGCAGGGCGGAGAAGTGATGGCGCTGGTCGGTCGCGGCAGCCGTGACCTCAAGCGCCTGCTCAACGAAGCGGCGGTGCCGGCCTTCCTGCGTGGCCGCCTGCCGCTGCTCTGGCGAGCCGACGAACTGCTCGGTGTAGCGCTGCTGCCGGGCTTGCGGGTGGAGGCTGGGCAGGGCTGGACCCTGCGCTGGACACCTCCGACGAATGACTCGGGTTTGAGCTGATAGCGGCTTTCCGGTAGACTACGCTCCCGTCTTGTACCGCTCCTGTTGATTCGCCTTCGAATCAGTGGGAGTTCGCTATTTTCACGACGAAGTCGTGAGCCGGGTCTTGTACCCGACACCTTCGCTTCCCCGGCGGCCGAGCCGCCTAAACGCTGACATTCAGGGCTTTTCATGACGCGCTACATCTTCGTCACGGGTGGTGTTGTTTCTTCATTGGGGAAAGGCATCGCCTCGGCTTCCTTGGCTGCCATTCTGGAAGCGCGTGGCCTGAAGATCACGATGCTCAAGCTGGACCCCTACATCAACGTCGACCCGGGCACCATGAGCCCGTTCCAGCACGGTGAGGTGTTCGTCACCCACGACGGCGCTGAGACCGACCTCGATCTGGGCCACTACGAGCGTTTCGTTCGTACCACGATGACCCAGAACAACAATTTCACCACCGGCCGCGTCTACATGGACGTGCTCCGCAAGGAGCGCCGTGGTGACTATCTGGGCGCCACCGTGCAGGTGATCCCGCACATCACCGACGAGATCAAGCGTCGCATCATCAAGGGCGCCGGCGATGCCGATGTGGCCCTGGTTGAAGTCGGCGGCACTGTCGGTGATATCGAATCGCAACCTTTCCTCGAGGCCATCCGCCAGCTGCGCGTGGAGATCGGTTCGCGCCGCGCCATGCTGATGCACCTAACGCTGGTCCCGTACATCGCCACCGCCGGCGAGACCAAGACCAAGCCGACCCAGCACTCGGTCAAGGAACTGCGTTCCATCGGCCTGCAGCCGGACATCCTGATCTGCCGCTCCGACCACCCGGTAGACGTATCCTCCCGCCGCAAGATCGCCCTCTTCACCAACGTGGAAGAGCGCGCGGTCATCTCGCTGGAAGACGTCGACACCATCTACCGCATTCCGTCGGTGCTGCATGCCCAGGGCGTGGACGACCTGGTCGTCGAGCGCTTTGGCCTCGAGTGCGGCCCGGCCGACCTGTCCGAGTGGGACCGTGTGGTCGATGCCAAGCTCAACCCCGAGCGTGAAGTCACCATCGCCATGGTCGGCAAGTACATGGAACTGCTCGACGCCTACAAGTCGCTGATCGAAGCCATGACCCATGCCGGCATCCAGAGCCGCACCAAGGTCAACCTGCGCTACATCGACTCCGAGGACATTGAGCAGCAGGGTACCAGCCTGCTCGAAGGCGCCGACGCCATCCTGGTTCCGGGCGGCTTCGGCCTGCGCGGCGTGGAAGGCAAGATCACCGCCGTGCAGTACGCCCGTGAGAACAAGGTTCCGTACCTGGGCATCTGCCTGGGCATGCAGGTGGCCGTTATCGAGTACGCCCGCAACGTGCTGGGCTGGACCGATGCCAACTCCACCGAGTTCGACAAGTCCAGCGGCCACCCGGTTGTCGGCCTGATCACCGAATGGCAGGACGCTACCGGCGCCACCGAAGTGCGCACCGAGGCTTCCGACCTGGGCGGCACCATGCGCCTGGGCGCCCAGGAGTGCCTGCTGTCCGCCGGCACCCTGGTGCACGATTGCTACGGCAAGGAAGTGATCGTCGAGCGTCACCGTCACCGTTACGAAGTGAACAACAACCTGCGTCCGCAACTGGAAGCCGCCGGCCTGAAGATTTCCGGCCGCTCCGGCGACGGCGCGCTGGTCGAAGTGGTCGAGGCTCCGGATCATCCGTGGTTCGTCGCCTGCCAGTTCCACCCGGAATTCACCTCCACCCCGCGTGATGGCCACCCGCTGTTCAGCGGCTTCGTCAATGCCGCCCTGAAACAAGCCGGGAAAGCCTGAACATGACCCAGAAGATCATCCGCGTCGGTGATATCCAGATCGGCAACGACCTGCCGTTCGTGCTGTTTGGCGGCATGAACGTGCTGGAGTCGCGCGACCTGGCGATGCAGGTCTGCGAAGAGTACGTGAAGGTGACCGAGAAGCTCGGCATCCCCTACGTGTTCAAGGCCAGCTTCGACAAGGCCAACCGTTCCTCGATCACCTCGTTCCGTGGTCCGGGCATGGAAGAAGGGCTGAAGATCTTCGAAGAGATCAAGAAGACCTTCAAGGTGCCGGTCATCACCGACGTGCACGAGCCCTACCAAGCCGCTCCGGTGGCCGAGGTCTGCGACATCATCCAGCTGCCGGCCTTCCTGTCCCGGCAGACCGACCTGGTCGTGGCCATGGCCAAGACCAACGCGGTGATCAACATCAAGAAGGCCCAGTTCCTTGCACCGCAGGAGATGAAACACATCCTGCGCAAGTGCGAGGAAGCGGGTAACGACCAGCTGATCCTCTGCGAGCGTGGCTCCTCCTTCGGGTACAACAACCTGGTGGTGGACATGCTCGGCTTCGGCATCATGAAGCAGTTCGAGTACCCGGTGTTCTTCGACGTGACCCATGCCCTGCAGATGCCGGGTGGTCGCGCCGATTCCGCTGGCGGCCGCCGCGCCCAGGTCACCGACCTGGCCAAGGCCGGCATGAGCCAGGGCCTCGCCGGCCTGTTCCTGGAGGCCCATCCGGACCCTGAGAACGCCAAGTGCGACGGTCCGTGCGCCCTGCGCCTGAACAAGCTCGAGCCTTTCCTGTCCCAGCTCAAGCAGCTGGACGACCTGGTCAAGAGTTTCCCCATTATCGAGACTGCCTGAGAATCGGCTCGATGCCTGCCGCGCTGAGCACGGCAGGCCATTGAGCCGCTTCTGATGTCTCACCAGCCGCCCCGTTTATCTCTATCTTCGGAGTGTTATCAAGAATGGCAAAGATCGTCGACATCAAGGGCCGTGAGGTCCTGGACTCCCGCGGCAACCCGACCGTTGAAGCGGACGTGATCCTGGACAACGGCATCGTCGGCAGCGCTTGCGCCCCGTCCGGTGCATCCACCGGTTCCCGCGAGGCTCTCGAACTGCGCGATGGCGACAAGAGCCGTTACCTGGGCAAGGGCGTGCTGAAAGCCGTGGCCAACATCAATGGCCCGATCCGCGACCTGCTGCTGGGCAAGGACGCGGCTGACCAGAAAGGTCTGGATCACGCGATGATCGACCTGGACGGCACCGAGAACAAAGGCAAGCTGGGCGCCAACGCCATCCTGGCCGTGTCCCTGGCTGCTGCCAAGGCCGCTGCCCAGGCCAAGGGCGTGCCGCTGTACGCGCACATCGCCGACCTGAACGGCACCCCGGGCCAGTACTCCATGCCGGTTCCGATGATGAACATCATCAACGGCGGCGAGCATGCCGATAACAACGTCGACATCCAGGAGTTCATGGTTCAGCCGGTCGGCGCCAAGAACTTCGCCGACGCGCTGCGCATGGGCGCCGAGATATTCCATCACCTCAAGGCCGTGCTGAAGGCCCGTGGCCTGAACACCGCTGTGGGTGACGAAGGTGGCTTCGCGCCGAACCTGGCTTCCAACGAAGACGCCCTGGCCGCCATCGCCGAAGCCGTCGCCAACGCCGGCTACAAGCTGGGCGATGACGTGACCCTGGCCCTGGACTGCGCCTCTTCCGAGTTCTTCAAGGACGGCCAGTACGACCTCGAAGGCGAAGGCAAGGTATTCAGCGCCGAAGGTTTCGCCGACTACCTGGCAGGCCTGACCCAGCGCTACCCGATCATCTCCATCGAAGACGGCATGGACGAGTCCGACTGGGCTGGCTGGAAAGTCCTGACCGACAAGATCGGCGAGAAGGTGCAACTGGTCGGTGACGACCTGTTCGTGACCAACACCAAGATCCTCAAGCGCGGCATTGACGAGAAGATCGGCAACTCGATCCTGATCAAGTTCAACCAGATCGGCTCGCTGACCGAGACCCTGGAAGCCATCCAGATGGCCAAGGCCGCCGGCTTCACCGCGGTGATCTCGCACCGTTCGGGCGAAACCGAGGACAGCACCATCGCTGACCTGGCCGTCGGCACCGCCGCTGGTCAGATCAAGACCGGCTCCCTCTGCCGCTCCGACCGCGTTTCCAAGTACAACCAGTTGCTGCGTATCGAAGAGCAGTTGGGCGCCAAGGCGCCGTACCGTGGTCGCGCGGAATTCCGCGGCTGATCCGAGTCTGGTACGGTGAAGGGGTGGCAGAAGCCACCCCTTCGCGTATAGGGAGCTGAAGGTTTGAGGTTACGTAGCCCTTACTGGCTGTTCGTCGTGCTGATCCTGGCGCTGGCCGGCCTGCAGTATCGCCTGTGGGTTGGCGATGGCAGCCTGGCGCAGGTGCGCGACCTGCAGAAGCAGATCGCCGACCAGCAGGGCGAGAACGAGCGCCTGCTCGAACGTAACCGCATCCTCGAGGCGGAAGTCGCCGAGCTCAAGAAAGGCACCGAGACCGTCGAGGAGCGTGCCCGTCACGAACTCGGCATGGTCAAGGACAAGGAAACCCTCTACCAGCTCGCGCAATGACCACTCCCGCCTTCTGGGCCGTCATCCCGGCCGCCGGCATCGGTTCGCGGATGCGCGCCGACCGCCCCAAGCAATACCTCGACCTTGCCGGTCGCAGCATTCTCGAGCGCACCCTCGACTGTTTCCTCGGTCATCCCCGTCTGAAGGGGCTCGTGGTGTGCCTGGCCGCCGACGATCCCTGGTGGCCGACCCTGCCCAGTGCTTCCAATGAACTGATCCATCGTGCCGATGGTGGCCGCGAGCGCGCCGATTCCGTGCTCAACGGCCTGCTGCGTCTGACCGAGCTGGGCGCCACGCCGGACGACTGGGTACTGGTGCATGACGCCGCTCGACCGAACCTGGCGCGTACCGACCTGGACCGCCTGCTGGATGAGCTGGAATTCGACGCCGTGGGCGGCCTGCTCGGCGTGCCCGCGCGGGACACCTTGAAGCGCGTCGGCGCTGATGGCCGCGTGGTCGAAACCATCGATCGCAGCGTGGTCTGGCAGGCCTACACCCCGCAGATGTTCCGCCTCGGCGCCCTGCACCGCGCGCTCGCCGATGCGCTGGTGGCCGACGCGGCCATCACCGACGAGGCATCTGCCATGGAGTGGGCGGGCTATGCGCCGCGCATGGTGGAAGGGCGGGTGGACAACATCAAGGTCACCACCCCGGAAGACCTGCAGCGCCTGCAGCGTAATTTCGCCAAGCACTGATTCCTGCTTGGCCGGCACTTTACCGTTCGCGGCATATCCGGCCTCTGTAGGAGCGAGCTTGCTCGCGAACCTGGCCAGCGCTGAAGTCGCCGGAAACCTTGTTCGCGAGCAAGCTCGCTCCTACAGATTGCGCCCTGGGCCGAACCGTTGGAGCGGGCTCTGTCCGCGGCAGGTTCGAGTCGCGCCGGAGGCCCATCGCGGACGGAATCCGCTCTTACAAGAGCAGCCTCAGCCCAGTAGCGGTACTTCGATCAGGAAGCGAAACAGCGCGCCGTGCTGCTCGACCGCCAGGCAATGGTAGCCATGACGCTGGGTGTCTTCCGGAATGCCATGGACCGACTGCGAGCAGTCGGTGACCACTTCCAGCAGGTCGCCGGGCTTGAGCGTCTCCAGGGTTTCCAGAGTGGCGATGGCGTTGTACGGGCAGTGTTCGCCGCGCAGATCAAGCGACAGCGTCGGCGTCTTGGTTTCGGACATCGTTGGTTTTCCGTCTACGAGTGAAGCGCTGCGCGTTGAGCTGCACCAGCAGCATGCACAGCGCGAGGCCGGCGAAAGTGATCAGCAGGCCGCCGCCGGGGCCGAACTCCTGCAGCAGGTTGAGCTTGGGATAAGGCAGCGCGAGGCTGGTGCCGAGCTGGTCCCAGAACACCGCGACCAAGGTGCCGCCGATCACGTTGCCGACGCCGACCACCCAGAAATGCACCTGGCCTTCCATCGAACGGTACATCCAGCCGGTCTCGCAGCCGCCGGCCAGCACGATGCCGATGCCGAACAGCACGCCACCGATCACGGCGTTCGGTCCCATCCAGAAAATCTTCGGTGGCAGGCCGTTGTGGATCGCCGCGAAGGTGCCGATGCAGGCAGCAGCCATGCCCAGCAGGATGCCCAGCGCGGCCTGGGTCCGGCCGGTGGTCCAGAGATCGCGGGCGGCGCTGGTGAAGCAGATCTGCGCGCGCTCGATCAGGCCACCGAACAGCAGTCCGAACAGGCAGGCCATGCCCAGTACCAGCGAGACCTCGAAACGCCAGGCGGCGAACAGCGCGGCGAGCACCAGTACGCCCATGCCCAGTCGCCATTGCAGCTTGGCGCGGCGAGCGAGGGCTTCGGCACTCGGCAGGGCTGCCGCCTTGCCGCCGACCTTCAACGGAATGCGCAGGAAGGGCAGCAGGCTGATCTTCACGCCGAACCAGGCGCCGATCACGGTGGAGAACATGAAGGCCCAGGCATGCACCGAGAACATCGGGATGCCGGTGAAGAAGGCCGCCAGGTTGCAGCCCATTGCCAGGCGCGCACCGAAACCGGCAATCACCCCGCCGATCAGGCCCTGCAGCAGGCGGCGCTTGCTGGTCGGCCAGCGCAGGCTGACATTGCCGGCCCAGAGCGCGCAGACCAGCGCGCCGAGGAACATGCCGATGATCATCACGCCATCGATGCGGTCGAGTGGCGTGCCCTGCAGCCCGATGATCTTGAAGTAGCTCCATTCCTGCGGTTGCAGGCCGAACCAGGACAGTACGTGGCCGCCCCAGCGGGTGAACTCGCCGGTGACGGCCCAGAAGGTGCCGGTCATGGCGAAGTAGTAAGCCGAGATGACCCCTAGGGCGACCAGGGTTGGCAGTGGCGACCAGAAGCGCAGTAGATAGCGCTCGCGGAAGGAAGAAAGGGCTGACATCTCGTCGTCCTTGATCCGAAGGGTGGGAAACCTCCCATTCTAGCCAAGGCCAGTTTCAGCCGCTTGCTTCATGGCAAGGGAGAGGGCTGAAGATGCTGTAGGCCTTCCTTGAGGTGATCCACCAGTTGCCGCACCTTGGGCGACAGGTGCCGCTGCTGTGGATAAAGCGCCCAGACCCCGGTATTGGGCGGCTGATGCTGGTCCAGCAAGGAAACCAGCCGGCCGCTGCGCAGGTGTTCCAACACATAGTAATCCGGCAGTTGGCACAGGCCGAAGCCGCGCAACGCCGCGTCCAGCACCGCCTGGCCACTGTTGCAGCGCCAGTTGCCCTGCACCCGGTGCTGGGTTTCGCGGCCGTCCTCGAGGAAACTCCACTGGTCGCTGCTGCCCACCAGGCAATTGTGTTGCGCGAGCTCTGCCACACTGTGTGGCGCGCCGTGGTGGGCGAGGTAGCCCGGCGTTGCACAGAGGTACATCACCCTCGGCGCCAGACGTGTTGCCACCAGCCGGGAGTCGCTCAGGCGTCCGAGGCGGATCGCCAGGTCGAAGCCTTCATGGAACAGGTCGAGTTGGCGGTTGGACAGCTCTATCTCGACGCGCAATTGCGGAAACTGCTCCATGAACCCGTTCACCAGCGGCACCACGAATCGTTCGCCGTAAGCCACCGCGCAGGTCATGCGCAGAAGCCCCTTGGGTTCGGCAGATAGATCGCTGACCGCCCGCAAGGCTTCCTCGCGCGCGTCCTGCAGGCGGCGGCAATGCTGCAGGAAGGTCTGGCCGGCTTCGCTGAGCGTTACCTTTCGGGTGTTGCGGTAGAGCAGGCGCGTCTGCAGGCGCTCCTCCAGCCGCGCGACCTGGCGGCTGACGTGGGACGAAGACACGCCCAGGCGCTCGGCGGCGGCGGTGAACTGACCGGTTTCGGCGACGGCAACGAATTCGTCCAGCCCTTCCCAGCGATGCATGTAGATTATCCCTGTATGGCAATAATGTTTTGATTATTGCCTGATTATTCCCTGACAGGAGGTTTTCTACACTTCCAAGGCTTTGGGGCGCACTTTTCGTCGACTGCCCCGAATGTTCCCCGACGGGGCTCCGGCCCGTCCCGGCTTCTCGGCCGTCGCGCCGAACCCGTCCGCCCCTGGCGGGCGTTGTCGTTTCCTTCGTTCAGGAGTTTCCAGATGATCAAGTCCCGTGCTGCCGTTGCCTTCGCCCCCAACAAGCCGTTGGAAATCGTCGAAGTCGATGTGGCGCCGCCGCAGAAGGGTGAAGTCCTGGTGCGCATCGTCGCCACCGGCGTCTGCCACACCGACGCGTACACCCTGTCCGGCCAGGATTCCGAGGGCGTATTCCCGTGCATCCTGGGTCACGAAGGTGGCGGTATCGTCGAAGCGGTGGGCGAGGGCGTGACTTCGCTGAAAGTGGGTGACCACGTCATCCCGCTGTACACCGCCGAATGCCGCGAGTGCAAATTCTGCAAATCCGGCAAGACCAACCTCTGCCAGGCCGTGCGTGCTACCCAGGGCAAGGGCCTGATGCCCGATGGCACCAGCCGCTTCTCTTACAAGGGCGAGCCGATCTACCACTACATGGGTTGCTCGACCTTCTCCGAATACACCGTGCTGCCGGAAATCTCCCTGGCGAAGATTCCCGAGGAAGCGCCGCTGGAGAAGGTCTGCCTGCTCGGCTGCGGCGTCACCACCGGCATCGGTGCGGTGCTCAATACTGCCAAGGTGGAGGAGGGCGCTACCGTTGCCATCTTCGGTCTGGGCGGCATCGGACTGGCGGCGATCATCGGCTCGAAAATGGCCAAGGCCTCGCGCATCATTGCGGTGGACATCAACCCGGCGAAGTTCGATATAGCCAAGGAGTTGGGCGCCACCGATTTCGTCAATCCGAAGGATCACCAGAAGCCGATCCAGGAAGTGATTGTCGAAATGACCGACGGCGGCGTGGACTATTCCTTCGAATGCGTAGGCAACGTCCAGCTGATGCGTGCGGCGCTGGAGTGCTGCCATAAGGGCTGGGGCGAATCCACCATCATCGGCGTGGCCGGTGCCGGCCAGGAAATCAGCACCCGTCCATTCCAACTGGTCACCGGTCGTGTCTGGCGCGGTTCGGCCTTCGGCGGCGTGAAAGGTCGCACCGAGCTGCCGAGCTATGTGGAAAAGGCGCAGAAGGGCGAGATCCCGCTGGATACCTTCATCACCCACACCATGGGCCTGGAGAAGATCAACGAGGCCTTTGACCTGATGCATGAAGGCAAGAGCATCCGCTCGGTCATCCATTACTGATCGAACCGCCGGGCGCCTTGTGCGCCCGGCCTCACAGGAGGCTCCATGACGGATTCCATCGAACTGATCAGCAGCCAGAAGAGCTTTGGCGGCTGGCATCAACGTTATCGCCATCGCTCCGAGACGCTCGGCTGCGAGATGGTCTTTGCGGTCTACCTGCCGCCGCAGGCCGAGCCAGAGGCGGGCCTTCCGGTGCTTTACTGGCTGTCCGGCCTGACCTGCACCGACGAGAACTTCATGCAGAAGGCCGGCGCCCAGCGCGTGGCCGCGGAACTCGGGATTGTGATCGTTGCGCCGGATACCAGCCCGCGCGGCCCGGAAGTGCCTGGCGATCCGGACGGCGCCTGGGATTTCGGACTGGGGGCGGGTTTTTACGTTAACGCCACCCAGGAGCCCTGGGCGCGGCACTACCGGATGCACGACTACGTGGTGCAGGAGTTGCCGGCGCTGATCGAAGCGAATTTCCCGGTTTCCCGCAAACGCGGCATCAGCGGGCATTCCATGGGCGGCCACGGCGCGCTGGTCTGCGCCCTGCGCAATCCGGGGCACTACCTGTCGCTGTCCGCCTTTGCCCCCATCACTCATCCGAGCGATTGCCCCTGGGGACAGAAGGCGCTGGGTCGCTTCCTCGGCGAAGATCCGGCGGCGTGGCGCGAGTGGGATGCGGTGGAGTTGCTCGCCAACGCCGGCGAGCGCCTGCCGATCCTGGTCGACCAGGGCGAGCGCGACGACTTCCTCGCCGTGCAACTCAAGCCCGAAGCGCTGCGCGAAGCCGCCGCTGCGGTTGGTCATCCGCTGGACCTGCGCCTGCAGCCCGGTTACGACCACAGCTACTACTTCATTGCGAGCTTCATCGAAGATCACCTGCGCCACCATGCCGCGGCGCTCTGCGGCTGACACCCTGAGCGCAGTGATCCGGTAGAATCGACGCCCTGACATCAACAGGGCGTTTTTTCATGCGTATCGGACATGGCTACGACGTGCACCGCTTCGGCGAGGGAGACTTCATCACCCTTGGCGGCGTGCGTATTCCCCACAAGTTCGGGCTCGTTGCCCACTCCGACGGCGACGTGCTGTTGCACGCGCTTTCCGATGCCTTGCTGGGCGCCTGCGCGCTGGGCGATATCGGCAAGCACTTCCCTGATACCGACCCGCAGTTCAAGGGGGCCGACAGTCGCGCACTGTTGCGCCACGTGCTGAGCCTGGTGGAAGCCAAGGGCTGGAAGGTGGAAAACGTCGACACCACCATCATCGCCCAGGCGCCGAAGATGGCGCCGCACATCCAGAACATGCGCGAGACCATCGCTGCCGACCTGAAGGTCGAACTGGACCAGGTCAACGTCAAGGCCACGACCACCGAGAAACTTGGCTTCACCGGGCGCGAAGAGGGCATTGCCGTCCACGCCGTCGCTTTGCTGGGGCGCGCATGACCGAGTGGGAACTGCTGGGCCCGCGCGCCCATGGCGATGCTTGCGGGCAGGCTGTGCTCAAGGCGGTGGCCGAAGACTTCCAGGTCGACGAAGTGCTGGATATTCCCCTCTCCGGCGATGGCGAGCACTTGTGGCTGTGGGTGGAGAAACGCGGCCTGAACACCGAGGAAGCGGCGCGCCGTCTTGCCCGTGCCGCCGGCGTCCCGGTGAAGATGATCAGCTATGCCGGTCTCAAGGACCGCCAGGCGCTGACCCGCCAGTGGTTCAGTCTGCACTTGCCGGGGAAGTCCGATCCGGACCTGGCAGCCGCCGAGGACGACACGCTGCGAATCCTCGAGCGCAATCGCCATCGCCGCAAACTGCAGCGCGGCGCACATTCGGCCAACGGCTTCACCTTGCGCCTGACCGAGTTGCAGGCAGATCGCGAGCAGCTCGAAGCGCGCCTGAAGGCCATCGTGGCCCAGGGCGTGCCGAACTACTTCGGCACCCAGCGCTTCGGCCATGGTGGCGGCAACGTCTTCGATGCTCGTGGCTTCGCCGAGCGCGGCAAGCTGCCGGAGCATCGCAACATTCGCTCGCGCCTGCTCTCGGCAGCGCGCAGCTATGTCTTCAATCAGGTGCTGGCTCGCCGGGTGGCCGAAGGCACCTGGAACCAGGCGCTGGTCGGCGACCTGCTGGCGTTCACCGACAGCCGCAGCTTCTTCCCCGCCGGCGAAGCGGAATGCTCCGACCCGCGTCTCGCCGTGCTCGACCTGCACCCCACCGGCCCCATGTGGGGCGAGGGTGATTCACCGGCGGCGAACCGGCCGGGAGATATCGAACGCAGCGTGCAGCAAGCGGAGATGGCGCTTTGCCAGTGGCTCGCCAGTGCGGACATGGCGCACGAACGGCGCATTCTGCGCCTCCCCATCCCGGGCCTTACATGGCATTATCCCGCCCCTGACATTCTGCAACTGGAATTCGTCCTGCCGGCTGGCTGCTTCGCCACCGTGGTAGTGCGCGAGCTGATCGACCTCGTGCCGGCAGGGCAGACGGAAAGCCCATGCGCATATTGATTGCCAACGACGACGGGGTCACTGCACCCGGTATCGCCGCGCTTCACGACGCGCTGTCCGATTATGCGGACTGCATCGTGATCGCCCCGGAAGCCGATCGTAGCGGAGCGAGTAGTTCGCTGACGCTGGATCGGCCGCTGCATCCCCATCGCCTGGGCAATGGTTTCATCAGCCTCAACGGCACTCCGACCGACTGCGTGCACCTGGGCCTCAATGGCTTGCTCGAAGAAGTGCCGGAGATGGTCGTCTCGGGTATCAATCTCGGCGCCAACCTGGGCGATGACGTGCTCTACTCGGGCACCGTGGCTGCAGCCCTGGAAGGGCGTTTCCTGTCCCGGCCGGCCTTCGCCTTCTCGCTGTGTTCGCGCCTGACGGACAACCTGCCGGCCGCGATGCATTTCGCCCGCCTGCTGGTGGAGTCCCATGAGAAGCTCAATCTGCCGCCGCGTACCGTGCTCAACGTGAATATCCCCAATCTGCCGCTGGAGCGTATCAAGGGCATCCAGCTGACTCGCCTGGGGCATCGTGCTCGCGCCAAGCCGCCGGTCAAGGTGGTCAACCCGCGCGGCAAGGAAGGCTACTGGATCGCCGCCGCCGGCGATGCTGAAGACGGCGGCGAGGGCACTGATTTCCATGCCGTCATGCAGGGGTACGTGTCGATTACGCCACTGCAGATGGACCGGACCTTCCGGGAGGCGTTCAATGTCCTTGGAGACTGGCTCGGAGGGCTCGACCATGGCCAATGAACTGTCCCGCCGCGGCGGCATCGGCATGACCTCCCAGCGTACCCGTGAGCGGCTGATCCAGCGTTTGTACGAAGAGGGACTGTCCAACGCTCACGTGCTGGAAGTGATCCGCCGTACACCGCGCCACCTGTTCGTCGATGAAGCGCTGTCGCACCGCGCCTACGAAGACACCGCGCTGCCCATTGGGCATAACCAGACCATCTCGCAGCCCTTCATGGTGGCGCGGATGACCGAGTTGCTGCTCGCCGCCGGCCCCCTGGACAAGGTGCTGGAGATCGGTACGGGTTCTGGTTATCAAACGGCGGTGCTGTCTCAGTTGGTGGAGCGGGTATTCTCCGTCGAACGCATCCAGGCCCTGCAGGATCGCGCCAAGGAGCGACTTGCGGAGCTAAACCTGAGAAATGTTGTCTTTCGTTGGGGCGATGGCTGGGAAGGCTGGCCCGCCCTGGCGCCTTACAACGGCATCATCGTTACCGCAGCTGCGGCCGAGGTCCCGCAGGCATTGCTGGACCAACTGGCGCCCGGAGGGCGGCTGGTGATTCCGGTAGGCGGTGGCGAGGTGCAGCAACTGATGCTGATCGTCCGCACCGAGGATGGCTTCCAGCGGCAGGTGCTGGACTCCGTCCGCTTTGTCCCGCTGCTCAACGGTCCGCTAGGCTGAGAGCAGGCTGGTCAAGGCTGCGGTTACTGCCGGCCAGTGAGGCTGGACGTCAATTCATGGATAAGGGGGATGGGTGAGCTTGACAGCGACCCTGTATCAACGGAACTGGATCAAGGGCCTGGGCCACGCTGTGGTGGCCATTGCCGTCTGCTCTCTGCTGGCGGCCTGTTCTTCGACTTCTCGTAGCACCACGACCGTGGTGGACCGCAACGCCCAGCAGAAGCCGGCTGTTACCAGTGGCCAGTATGTAGTGCGCCCCGGCGACACGCTGTACTCCATCGCCTTCCGCTATGGCTGGGACTGGAAAGCCCTGGCCGCGCGCAACAATATCTCCGCGCCTTACACCATTCGCCCAGGCCAGGCCATTCGCTTTGACGGTGGTTCGACTGCTGCACCGTCTGTCGCCAAAAGCGCAACGCCTGTCGCGCCAGTCGTTGTCAACAAACCGACATCTACCCCGGCAACCGCCAGCAAACCGACCACGCCTGCCGTCACCACGCCAGCGCAACCGCCCGCCAGCGGCGGAACTCCGGCGGTTGCAGGGGGGGCGCCGGGAGGCTGGATTTGGCCAACCAATGGCACTCTCATTGGGCGTTTTGCATCAAACGGCAGTTTGAATAAAGGGATTGATATAGCCGGGCAATTGGGCCAGCCTGTCCTGGCTGCGTCTAATGGCACGGTGGTGTACGCCGGTAGTGGTTTGCGGGGCTACGGCGAACTCGTGATCATCAAGCACAGCGATACCTACGTAAGCGCCTACGGTCACAACCGCAGGTTGCTGGTGCGGGAAGGGCAACAGGTCAAGGTCGGGCAGAACATTGCCGAGATGGGCTCCACAGGGACTGACCGGGTGAAGCTGCACTTCGAGATTCGCCGCCAGGGTAAACCTGTAGATCCGCTGCAATACCTGCCAAGTCGTTGATGCTGGCTGTTCCCCTGCGTGGGTGAGCGGGCCTAGGTGTCCTAAGGATAAGGACGCACCTGGGCTTGTTGTCGAACTCAGCAAGGGATAACGACATGGCACTTAAAAAAGAAGGGCCGGAGTTTGACGTCGATGATGAAGTGCTTCTTCTGGAGCCCGGCATCATCCTCGAAGAGTCATTTGCCGAAGAGCAGGTATCGCTTCGAGTCACTCCTAAAGCCACCTCACTTTCCTCTCTCAAGCAACACAAGCACATCGACTACAGCCGCGCGCTCGACGCGACCCAGCTGTATCTGAATGAAATCGGTTTCTCGCCGCTTCTGACCCCGGAAGAGGAAGTCCACTTTGCGCGTCTCGCGCAAAAGGGCGACCCAGCGGGCCGGCGACGGATGATCGAAAGCAACCTGCGTCTGGTGGTGAAGATCGCGCGACGGTACGTCAATCGCGGCCTTTCCCTGCTCGACCTGATCGAAGAGGGCAACCTCGGGTTGATCCGCGCGGTGGAGAAATTCGACCCCGAGCGCGGCTTCCGCTTCTCCACCTACGCGACCTGGTGGATTCGTCAGACCATCGAACGGGCCATCATGAACCAGACCCGCACCATTCGATTGCCGATCCACGTGGTGAAGGAGCTCAACGTCTACCTGCGGGCTGCTCGCGAGCTGACCCATAAGCTGGACCACGAGCCGTCGCCCGAGGAAATCGCCAACCTGCTCGAGAAGCCGGTGGATGAGGTGAAACGAATGCTCGGTCTGAACGAGCGGGTCACCTCGGTGGATGTTTCCCTCGGCCCGGATTCGGACAAGACCCTGCTCGACACCCTGACCGACGACCGTCCCACCGACCCCTGTGAACTGCTGCAGGACGACGACCTCAGCGAGAGTATCGACCTGTGGCTGTCGGAACTGACCGATAAGCAGCGCGAGGTGGTGATTCGTCGCTTCGGCTTGCGCGGCCATGAAAGCAGCACCCTGGAGGAGGTTGGCCAGGAAATCGGCCTGACCCGCGAGCGGGTTCGGCAGATCCAGGTCGAGGCGCTCAAGCGACTGCGCGAGATCCTCGAGAAGAACGGCCTGTCGAGCGACGCGCTGTTCCAGTAGCGGCCAGGTCGACAACGAAGAAGCCCGGATGATTCCGGGCTTTTTTATGCGCTCTGATGTAAGCATTCGCTTACATAGCGTGTGAGTGTTCAGCTTGAAGAGCCGCCAGCTGTGGCGTCTATTTTTCTTATCTTGTTGTTTTTTAAAGGATTTTATTTTTACCTCGGCTGCGAGACAGATCGGGTGCGCGGAAGTGCCCCAGTTGCTGAGTTCTGGCAGGCGGGTAATATCACTCCTGCGTACACGGAAAGGCGCAGGCCGGTAAGGATGTCGGGCAGGAGCACCGCGGGAAGCGGTTCATCAGGATGATGAAAAAAGGAAGAAAGAGTGGGCGGGTTATCCCGCCCCTTTTTTTGCCTGCAAGAAAGTGATGCCCGGATACAGAAAGGCCCGCACTGAGCGGGCCTTTCGTGTTTTTGGTCGGAAGCGCGGATCAGCGCTCCAGGTACTGCATCTTGTTCGGCTTGCCGTCCCACTCTTCGGCGTCCGGCAGGGAATCCTTCTTCTCGGTGATATTCGGCCATACATCGGCCAGATCCTTGTTCAGCTCGATGAACTCCTGCATACCATCCGGGACCTCGTCCTCGGAGAAGATCGCCTGTGCCGGACATTCCGGTTCGCACAGGGCGCAGTCAATGCACTCATCCGGGTGGATGACCAGGAAGTTCGGGCCTTCGTAGAAGCAGTCCACCGGGCATACTTCCACGCAGTCGGTGTATTTGCACTTGATGCAGTTGTCGGTGACGACGAAGGTCATTTCTAATTTTCTCCTCAGGCGGGCGGCTAAGCGCGCGCGATTCTAGCAGCTTGTCCAGCGGTCCGTCAGACCCGCATCTTCCATGCATATAACAATTCGAGAGCTTGACGTGGAGTCAGGTCGTCGGGGCTGACACGCATCAGCTCTTCGACGATCGGGTGCGGCAGGCTGGCAAACAGGTCGCTTTGCAGTGGCGCCGGGCTTTTCGGGTCGCTCGAGCGCGGTGCTTCGTGGGGCAGGCTGGTGGTTTCCAGGCGCGAAAGGTGTTCGCGGGCGCGCTGAATGACCGCACCCGGCACGCCGGCCAATTGTGCGACCGCCAAGCCATAACTCTGGCTGGCCGGGCCAGGGAGTACGTGGTGCAGGAACACGATGCGCTCGTTGTGCTCGGTGGCGTTCAGGTGCACGTTGGCCACCGCCGGCTCGCTTTCCGGCAGCACGGTCAGCTCGAAATAGTGGGTGGCGAACAGGGTGAAAGCTCGCAGTTTCGCCAGGTGTTCAGCCGCGGACCATGCCAGCGACAGGCCGTCGAAGGTGCTGGTGCCGCGTCCCACTTCGTCCATCAGCACCAGACTGCGGTCGCTGGCGTTGTGGAGGATGTTCGCGGTTTCGCTCATTTCCACCATGAAGGTGGAGCGACCGCCAGCGAGATCGTCGGAAGAGCCGATACGGGTGAAAATCCGGTCCACCAGCGACAGTTCGCAGCGCGCCGCCGGCACAAAGCTGCCAATGTGCGCTAGCAGCACGATCAGCGCCGTTTGCCGCATATAGGTCGATTTACCGCCCATGTTCGGGCCGGTGATCACCAGCATGCGAGTGTCTTCATCGAGGTTCAGGTCGTTGGCGACGAACGGCGTATCCAGTACCTGCTCGACCACGGGGTGGCGGCCTTGCTCGATGAGAATGCCGGATTCCTCGACAAAGCGCGGGCGGTTCAGGTCGAGGTTCAGGGCGCGCTCGGCGAGGTTGGACAGCACGTCCAGTTCGGCCAGGGCTGCGGCGGTGTCCTGCAGCGGCGCCAATTGGCCGATCAGCAGTTCCAGCAGTTCCTCGTAAAGCTGCTTCTCGCGGGCCAGGGCGCGGCTCTGGGCCGATAGCGCCTTGTCTTCGAAAGCCTTCAGTTCCGGAGTGATGAAGCGCTCGGCACCTTTCAGGGTCTGGCGGCGAATATAGTCAGCGGGAGCCTGTTCTGCCTGCACGCGGGGCAGTTCGATGTAGTAGCCGTGGATGCGGTTGTAGCCGACCTTCAGGTTTGGCAGGCCGGTGCGAGCCTTTTCGCGGGTTTCCAGGTCCATCAGGTACTGGCCGGCGTTCTCGCTGAGCATCTGCAACTCGTCCAGCTCGGCGTCGTAACCGCGGGCGATGACGCCGCCGTCGCGAATCACTGCCGGCGGATTTTCGATCACCGCGCGGGCCAGCAGGTCGGCCAGTTCCGGGTAGGTGCGGATGCTGCTGGCCAACTCACCCAAGTGCGGGGCTTCCAGCTCAGTCATGCCGTTCTGCAGGTCCGGCAGCGCCGCGAGGGCATCGCGCAGGCGAGCGAGATCGCGCGGGCGGGCATTGCGCAGGCCGATTCGGGCGAGGATGCGTTCAACGTCGCCGATTTCCTTCAGCTGCGGCTGGAGGATTTCGAAGCGATAGCGCTCCAGTAGACAGGCGATGGAGTCCTGGCGGGCTTCGAGAACGGCGCGATCACGCAATGGGCGGTTCAGCCAGCGGGTCAGCAGGCGGCTACCCATGGCGGTCTGGCAACGGTCGACAACCGACTGCAGCGTGTTGTCGCGGCCGCCGGCGAGGTTGGTGTCCAGTTCCAGGTTGCGGCGGCTGGCACCATCGAGGATCACGGTGTCATCGATGCGCTCGTGGCGCAGGCTGCGCAGGTGCGGTAGGGCGGTGCGCTGGGTTTCCTTGGCGTAGGCCAGCAGGCAGCCGGCGGCGCCGATGGCCAGGGTCAGTTCCTGGCAGCCAAAGCCTTTGAGGTCCTGCACGCCGAACTGTTGGCACAGGCTCTTTTTCGCCGAGTCACGATCGAAGTCCCACGGCGCGCGACGGTGCGAGCCGCGGCGCTTCTCCGCCGGCAGGCCCTGGGGCCAGTCGTCGGGGATCAGCAGTTCAGCGGGATTCAGACGTTCCAGTTCGGCCAGCAGGGTTTCCCAGCCCTTTATTTCCTGGACGTTGAAGCGGCCGCTGGTGATGTCCAGCACGGCCAGGCCGAACAGGCGCTCGTCTCCCAGTACGGCGGCGATCAGGTTATCGCGGCGTTCGTCGAGCAGCGCTTCGTCACTGACGGTGCCGGGGGTGAGGATGCGCACCACCTGGCGCTCAACCGGGCCCTTGCTGGTGGCCGGGTCGCCGATCTGCTCGCAGATCACCACCGATTCGCCGAGCTTCACCAGTTTGGCCAGGTAGCCTTCGGCGGAATGGAAGGGAATGCCGGCCATGGGGATGGAGTTGCCGGCGGACTGGCCGCGTGCGGTCAGGGTGATGTCCAGCAGCTTGGCGGCCTTCTTGGCGTCCTCGTAGAACAGCTCATAGAAATCGCCCATGCGGTAGAACATCAGTTGGTCCGGGTGCTGATTCTTCAGCCGCCAGTACTGTTGCATCATCGGTGTGTGGGCGGAGAGGTCGCTCTGACTCATGGCTTCTGGCTGTCCGGCTTCAACATGCAAAAGCGCCTAGTGTACGGTATCCACCTAGCCTTCTTTAACCCCGGAGCGCACTGTGCCCGTTACCGATTCCTTTATTACCGATCTCTCCTCCCGGTTGGGCGTGCGACTTGCCGCCGAGCAACTGCGCGTCACAACCGCCGAATCCTGCACGGGGGGCGGTATCGCCGAAGCGATCACGCGTATCCCGGGTAGCTCGGCCTGGTTCGAGGTGGGGTACGTGACTTATTCCAATAGCCAGAAGACTCGTCAGCTGGATGTGCCGGTAGAACTGTTCCCCAAGGTGGGTGCAGTGAGCCAGGAAGTTGTCGAGGCCATGGTGGCGGGGGCTCTGCCGCGAAGCGGGGCGGATATTGCCGTAGCGGTCAGCGGTATTGCTGGGCCGGACGGCGGTTCTGCCGAGAAGCCGGTGGGCACCGTCTGGCTGGCCTGGAGGAAAGGTGAACAGGTGTTCAGCGAACGCCGTCTGTATGCCGGTGATCGGGAAGCTGTACGCCGGCAGACCGTGGCGACCGCTCTGGAAGGGCTGTTGCGACTGGCGGGCGGGGAAAATCCGATTCAGGGGTAGGCGAGCGGCTTGCCCTGTGGAATAATACTGGCTACTTATACAGTTGTTCGTGGCCGCCCGGCCGCCTGACTTCGCGAGGACTTCAATGGACGACAACAAGAAGCGCGCCCTGGCCGCGGCCCTGGGACAGATCGAACGCCAATTCGGCAAAGGCGCGGTCATGCGCATGGGCGACCATGAGCGCCAGGCGATCCCCGCCATCTCCACCGGCTCGCTGGGTCTGGACATTGCGCTGGGCATCGGCGGTCTGCCGCGCGGCCGTATCGTCGAGATCTACGGCCCGGAATCCTCGGGTAAGACCACGCTGACCCTGTCGGTCATCGCCCAGGCACAGAAGGTCGGCGCCACCTGCGCCTTCGTCGACGCCGAACACGCCCTGGACCCGGACTACGCCGGCAAGCTGGGTGTCAACGTCGACGACCTGCTGGTCTCCCAGCCGGACACTGGCGAACAGGCGCTGGAAATCACCGACATGCTGGTGCGTTCCAACGCCGTTGACGTGATCATCGTTGACTCCGTGGCGGCTCTGGTACCCAAGGCCGAAATCGAAGGCGAGATGGGCGATCAGCACGTCGGCCTGCAGGCCCGCCTGATGTCCCAGGCGCTGCGCAAGATCACCGGCAACATCAAGAACGCCAACTGCCTGGTCATCTTCATCAACCAGATCCGCATGAAGATCGGCGTGATGTTCGGCAACCCGGAAACCACCACCGGTGGTAACGCGCTGAAGTTCTACTCCTCCGTTCGTCTCGACATCCGCCGGACCGGCGCGGTGAAGGAAGGCGACGAGGTGGTCGGCAGTGAAACCCGCGTCAAGGTCGTGAAGAACAAGGTCGCCCCGCCGTTCCGTCAGGCCGAGTTCCAGATCATGTACGGCCGCGGCATCTACCGCACCGGCGAGATCATCGACCTGGGCGTGCAGCTGGGCCTGATCGAGAAGTCCGGCGCCTGGTACAGCTACCAGGGCAGCAAGATCGGCCAGGGCAAAGCCAACGCCGCCAAGTTCCTGGAAGACAACGCCGAGATCTGCACCACTCTCGACAAGGCCATCCGCGATCAACTGCTGACCAATCAGTCGGCGCCGACCAAGGCCGAGCTCGCTGCGGCAGAAGCCGAAGCGGAAGCTGAAGCCGACTATTAATAGGAATGACCACCGAGCTCGATAACCCCGTCGCGGTGCGGCGGGTCGCCATGGACCTGCTGGCACGCCGCGAGCACGGTCGGGCTGAGCTCTCGCGCAAGCTGCGGCAGCGCGGTGCGACGCAGGACCTGATCGACCCCGCCCTCGACCGTTTGGCCGAGGAGGGGCTGCTCAACGAGAGCCGTTACCTGGAAAGCTACATCGCCAGCCGTGCGCGGGCCGGTTACGGGCCGATGCGGATTCGCGAGGAGCTGTCGCAGCGCGGTTTGCCCCGTGGCGAGATCGATGGCGCGCTGAGCGAGTCCGGTGTCGACTGGGGCGAGAACCTGCATGAGGTCTGGCGTCGGAAGTTCGCCCGGCTGCCGCAGGATGCTCGCGAGCGAGCCCAGCAAGGGCGCTTCCTGAGCTATCGGGGTTATTCGATGGAAGCCATCAGCCGGCTTCTGAGTGGTCGACGATCAGATGATTGAACGAACAAGGCACCCCACCGGGTGCCTTGTTCGTTTCCTGCCTCTGAAAATCGTTCTGGAAAATCAGCGCTCCCAGTTTTCCGGCTGGTTGATGAAGTTCAGCAGCTCCCGCAAACGCCCCTGGGCGCGGCCATTGAAGGCGAAGGCCAGGCGGGTGAGATGGGAGAATTCCGGCTCGTCCAGTTCCGACTCGCTGTAGGGCTGCTGGTGAAATCCACCGCTTACGCACAGATTGCCGAATTCGCGTTCCAGCAATTGCAGGGCGCGCACGCTCAGCGGGTGGTTCAGGCGGATCACGAAGCGATCCTTGAGCCAGCGGCTGGAGTGGAAGTTGCTGTAGAACTGGGCGATTTCCCCGGCGGCTTCCTCGGCGCTGTGTACCAGTGTCATCAGGCTCATGTCGCTGGGCAGGATGTAGCCGTTGTCTTCGAGTTGCTCCTTGATGAACTCCAGGGCGTGATCCCAGTAATGCCCGCCTGGTTGGTCGAGAAGGACCACCGGCACCAGTGGGCTCTTGCCGGTCTGGATCAGGGTCAGCACCTCCAGCGCTTCGTCCAGGGTGCCGAAGCCACCAGGGCAGAGCACCAGGGCGTCGGCTTCCTTGACGAAGAACAGCTTGCGCAGGAAGAAGAAGTGGAACGACAGCAGGTTGCTGGTGCCGTCTACGATGCGGTTGGCGTGTTGCTCGAAGGGCAGGGTGATGTTGAAGCCGAGGCTGTTTTCCAGGCCGGCGCCTTCGTGGGCCGCGGCCATGATGCCGCCGCCGGCGCCGGTGATGACCATCAGGTCGTAGCGCGCGAGGGTTTCGCCCAGTTCGCGGGCCAGGGTGTAGACGGGATGGTCGGCCGGCGTGCGGGCCGAGCCGAATACGGTGACTTTGCGGCGCCGTTTGAACTGCTCCAGGGTGCTGAAGGCGTGCTCCATTTCGCGAAGTGTCTGCAGCATGATCTTGGCGTCCCAGCGATTGCGGTCGGCCTGGGCCATGCGGGCGACGGTAGTGAGCATTTCGCGGTACAGCGGCAGGTTCTGGCTGTCGCCGGGAGCGGCCAGTGCGGCAAGCTCCTCGATCTTCTGTGCGAGGTCGGTGCCGCTGGTCTGGAAGTGTCTGGAGAGGTAGTCGTCGGGCTCATAGGGCATGTTGATACTCCTTGTTCATCAACCCCTGATCGCCTGTCCATGGGCGGCGCCGGCCACGCAAGGTGACTTGGGCGGTAACGCAATGGCGCTTCGCCGCACGCACAGGGTTCAGCAGGAGGCCGCCCCAGTCTGGCACGCGGGCTGTGACAGTCGGTGAGGCCTCGATATCAGATGGCGATCCGGTCTCCGGGCTCCGGAATGTTGGCCGTCCAGTTCAGGCGATCCTGGAGTGCACCCTTGAGTACGTCCATCTTTTCCCGCTCGCCATGTATCAGGTATAGCTCGGGTTTGTTCTCGAAGTGGCCAACCCACTGAATTAATTGTGATTGTCCCGCGTGCGCGGAGAATCCGCCGAGGGTGTGGATCTGCGCTTTAACGCTGATGCGCTGGCGCAGGATGCGGACCGATTCGGCGCCGTCGACGATGGCACGTCCCAGCGTGCCCTTGGCCTGGAAGCCGGGGAAGACGACGTGGCACTCCTCGCGCCAGAGATTGTGCTTGAGGTGGTGGACGATCCGCCCGCCGGTGCACATGCCGCTGCCGGCGATGATGATGGCACCGCTCTTGATGCGATTCAGCGCCATGGACTCTTCGGCGTTCTGGGTGGTTCGCAGGATCGGCAGCCACTCGCCGACCTTGGCCGTGCCGGTGCCGCGCATGTATTCGCGGTCGACGTCGGCGATCTCGCCGATGTGCTGCAGATAGATATTGTTGGCCTGGGCCGCCATGGGGCTGTCGAGGTAGACGACCTGCTGCGGCAGCCGGCCCTCCTGATAGAAGCGCCCGAGGTAGTAGATCAGGTCCTGGGTGCGGCCCACGGCGAAGGACGGGATCAGTACATTGCCGCCCTCGTTCTGGGCACGCTGCAGGATGCCCGCGAGCTCCAGCAGGGTGTCGTTGGCGTCGCGGTGGTCGCGGTCGCCGTAGGTGGACTCCAGCAGCACCACATCAGCGCGGGTCAGTGGTGTCGGCGTCCGCATCAGGGGGGAGCAGGTGCTGCCCAGGTCCCCGGAGAACACCAGGCGGCGGGTCGAGCCGAACTCATGGATTTCCAGTTCGACGATGGCCGAGCCGAGGATGTGCCCGGCATTGTGGAAGGTCACGCGGATGCCGCGCGCCACGTCCACCGTGCTGCCATAGCTGACGCGGCGGCGCTGGTTCAGCGCGCGGGAAGCGTCTTCGACGGTGTACAGCGGCTTGACGGGTGGCTTGCCGAGGCGGGCGCGCCACTTGTTTTCCCACTCGGCGTCCTTCTCCTGGATGTGTGCCGAATCCATCAGCATCAATTCCAGCAGGTCGCAGCAGGATTCGGTGGCGTAGATCGGCCCCTTGTAGCCTTCCTTTGCCAGGCGCGGCAGCAGGCCGCTGTGGTCCAGGTGGGCGTGGGACAGGACGACGGCGTCCAGCTCCTGCGGATCGAAGGGGAAGGGCGTGCGGTTGGTCGCCTCGTTGTCGCGAGTGCCCTTGTTGCCGCTGCGCCCCTGGCGCATCCCGCATTCGAGTAGTACGCGGACGCCGTCGCGGGTTTCCAGGAGGTAGCAGGAACCGGTGACTTCCTGGATTGCGCCGATGAAGGTGAGAAGCGCCATGTCGTCTCCTTGTCGGAATTCACTTTCAGCCTTGCTCGAATGGTCGGGACGGTCGTTGATACATGTCAGCGCCCGTCCGATCTCTGGAGACCTAGACTTTCCGGCATAACCAAGGGAGAGCCGACATGTCACAGATCCTGCCAAGCCCCGAGGAGCTTGCCGCCCATGCGGCAGCCGAGCCGGAATACGCCCGCTGGCTGCGAGGCCGTGGTCCGCTTCAGCATAGCGTGCAGACCCAGGCGGCGGTCTTTCGTGTCGCTCATCAATTGGTCCAGTACGGCCTGCAGCCGGATCTGGCCAGCGTCTACCGGTTGTTCGGCGCGCTGGATCGCCTGACCTGCGCCGGTCTCTGGCTGGTGGCGCACATGACCTACGCCAGGCGCGTCCGCCTCGATGGCGCGCCCTTGCAGCCCGAAGATTTAAAGGCACAGCCCGAAGGACATACCGGCGGCGCGCTGAACATGGTGCCAGCCTACGCCGGCTATCTCGCCCTGAATGCCCTGAGCGGCAAGACACGCGGCTGGCTGATGGGCCAAGGGCACTGCGTGGCCGCGATCGACGCGCTCAACGTGCTTACCGGCAACCTGCATCCGGAGCAGGCTGCAGCTTACGGGAATGGCGAAGCCGGCCTGGATCGGCTGGTACAGGACTTCTACAGCTACGCGCAGACGGCGGAAGGCAAGGTTGCGGCTCCTTTGGGCAGCCACGTCAGTCCGCACACTGCCGGTGGCATTGCCGAAGGGGGATACCTCGGCTTCGCCGAGTTGATGTATGCGCACATGCCGCTGCCGGGCGAGACCCTGGTGGCCTTCCTCTCCGACGGCGCTGCCGAGGAGCAGCGCGGTAGCGACTGGATTCCCCGCTGGTGGCGCGCCGAGGACTGCGGCACGGCCTTGCCGGTGATGATCGCCAATGGCCGGCGTATCGAGCAGCGAACTGAGCTGGGCACCCACGAAGGGCTGGAAGGCTTCAAGCTGCACCTGCGGCGTTGCGGTTTCGACCCGATCAGTTTCGACGGCCGCGACCCGGCAGCTTTCGTCTGTGCTCTGTGGGAAATGGAAGAACGGTTGCAGCACCGCGTCGATGAGAAGGAGCGCGGCATCCTCCGCTACCCTTTGCCGATTCCCTACGGCATCGCCGAAACGACCAAGGGCTACGGGTTCTATGGCGCTGGCAGCAATGCTGCGCACAACCTGCCGCTGCCGGGCAATCCCAGCGTGGATGCCGAGGCGCGCGACCTGTTCAATCAGCATGCGGCGCCTCTGTGGGTCGAGCCCGATGAGCTAGCCGAGGCTTGCCAGCTCTTCATCGCTTCGCGCAGCGGCCGAGTACTGGAACGGGATAACCCGCTCGCCGTGCGTCGGCCCATCGAGCCTTCGATTCCCCCGCTGCATTACCGCAATGACGAATGCTCCCCCATGGCCGCTTTGGATCGCTTCTACGTCGACCTGTGCGGCGCCAACCCGGACCTGCGCGCCCGTGTCGGCAATCCAGACGAACTGGCGAGCAACCGCCTGGGCGGCGTGCTCAAGGCGCTGCGGCACCGGGTGAGCGAGCCGGAAAGCGAGCTGGAGGCCGTGGATGGCCGGATCATCACAGCGCTCAACGAGGAGGCGGTGGTTTCTGCCTGCCTGGCCAACCAGGGCGGGCTGAACCTGGTGGCCAGCTATGAAGCCTTCTGCGTGAAGATGCTCGGTGCAGTGCGCCAGACGCTGATCTTCGCCCGCCAGCAGAAGGAAGCCGGACGCCCCGCGGGCTGGCTCGGCTGGCCGCTGGTGGCGACCTCGCATACCTGGGAAAACGGCAAGAACCAGCAATCCCACCAGGACACCACTTTCTGCGAGGCGCTGCTGGGCGAGATGAGCGACATGGTGCGGGTAGTTTTCCCGGCCGACCACAACAGCCTTTTGGCGCTGTTGCCGGACATCTACCGCAGCCGCGGGCAGTTGGCCTGTATCGTGGCTCCCAAGCGCGAGCGGCCATCGGTATTCACCCAGGCCGAGGCCGAGCAGTTGGCGCGAGATGGCGCAATCCTGCTGGACGAGCATCCCGGCGCCGAACCGCTGCTGCTGATCGCCAACGGCAGTTACCAGTTGGCCGAGATGCGCCGCGCTGCCTTGCGGCTGGAGGAGGCCGGCTATCCGTATCGACTGGTTTATCTACAGGAGCCGGGGCGCTTCCGCGCGCCGCGCGACAATTGGGAGTTGCCGGCGCTGGCGGACGAGTCCATCGCCATGCGTCTGTTCCCCGATCATTACGAGCGGCGCGTGCTGCTCACCCACATGCGCCCGGAGGTGGCGCGTGGGCACCTCTGGCCGATCCTGCCCGATGCGTTGAAGACGGCGGTGCTGGGGTATCGCAACCAGGGCGGAACGCTGGACGAAGCGGGCATGCTGTTCACCAACCGTTGCAGTTGGGCCCATGTGCTGGCGGCCTGTGCACGACTGCTGGACGTCCCGCGCAGCGCCTTGCTCGCACCGGACGAGGCAGCAGCGGTGGCCGGCAAGGAAAGTCCTGCGGTCCTGCGCTGACCGGCGCTGGCGCAACCGCCACGCGGCGGTTGCGCGGGCTTCAGCGCTTGAGCGGCTTGATCAGGCCGTCGAGGCCGTCGATCTTCAGTTCCAGGGTCAGCTGCATCAGCCGGCCCAGTTCACCGGCCGGGAACTGGCCCTTCTTGTGGAACCACAGCAGGTACTCGTCCGGCAGGTCCACCAGCATGCGGCCCTGGTACTTGCCGAAGGGCATCGGCGTGCGCGCGATCTTCAGCAACATTTCCTTGTCGAGCATGCAGGCGACTTATTTCTTCAGCTTGATCTTGCAGCTGCCGGCGTCGAAACGCTCGGTGGCGACCGGGGCGTTGGTCTTGTACTCGGTGAAGCTGTAAGTGAGGATCGCGCCCTCGGCCAGCAACTGGCGGTAGGCGGTATTGCTGCAGACGCTGTCGCCCAGTTGGCTGCGCACGCTGTCCGGGTTCTCGCGCATGCGCTCGGCATGGCTGGCGCGTACGCTCAGGTGGTTGATCAGTTGCGGGCCCTCGACGGTGTAGCCCTGGTCGAGGATGTCCTCGTTGATCGCGCGCGGGGTGCCTTCGCTGCTTTCCTTGGCGACCTTTTCCAGGGTCTGGGTCAGTTCGAAGTCCTTCTTCGAGGCGGCATGCGCGACGGGAAGAACGAGGCAGAGGGCGAGGGCGGTGAGGCGCAGCATGGGCATCTCCTGACAATGGTGCCGATTCGACCGTAGCGAGCCTTCCGGGTTCGCTGGTCATTACAGCCGCCTATTGTCCCCGAAAACGACCTCTCTGCCGAGATTCGATTGCCGCAGCCCGCTGTCCGGCACGCCAGGCGGCCAACTTCGTTGAGGGATGACGCGAAGCCGGTCGCGACTTTCATCGCCACTCGGCCGTGTACAGGGAGGCTGGTTGCAGCTCTGGTACAATTGGCGGTCCGCAACCGTCGCCCCGTTCGAGCCTTCGATGTACCGTCCGATCTTCCGCACCCCGGTGGCCCGATGAGCCACGCTGTCGCCCGCCTGCGTGATGAGCGCCTGGCCCGCTGCCTCAAGCCCTTCGTGGCCCGTGGCTCGCGCTCGCCACGCTGTCCCGGTTGCCGCCTGCGGCCGAACTACTGCATGTGCGGCTTGCGCCCGCAGGTCGAGTCCAACGCGGCGATGTGCCTGGTGATGTTCGACACCGAGCCGCTCAAGCCCAGCAATACCGGCTGGCTGATCGCCGAGACGGTGCCCGAGACCTGGGCATTCGGCTGGTCGCGCATCGAGGTCGATCCGGCACTACTGGCGCTGCTCGATGATCCGCAATGGCAGCCGTATGTGGTATTCCCCGGCGAGTTCGTCCAGCCCGAGCGCGTAGTGACGACGGTGGAGCCGCAGGGCGGCAAGCGCCCGCTGTTCATCCTGCTTGACGCCACCTGGAACGAGGCGCGCAAGATGTTCCGCAAGAGCCCCTACCTGGACCGTTTCCCCGTGCTGAGCATCACCCCCGATGCCTTGTCACGCTATCGCCTGCGTCGCTCCAAGTTCGACGAGCACCTGTGCACCGCCGAAGTCGCGGCGCTGTGCCTGGGGTTGGCCGGCGACCGCCGCGCCGGCGATGCGCTGGATGCTTATCTGGACGTATTCAGCGAGCGCTACCTGGGCTCCAAGCGCCAGCAGCCGCTGGACGAGCAGAGCCCGGCGCACCAGGCGTTGAGGCCGTTTACCGAGCGCTAGATCGGCTCTTCATCGCATGCAGGTTTCTGATGTTCAGGGCGGGCGCCGAGGTGTGCGGTTCGCGAGCAAGCTCGCTCCTACGAAGAGCGCCGAATCCCCAGCCTGCAGGAGCGAGCTTGCTCGCGAACAGTCTCGCTCCGTTATGCAGTAGAGATCAGACCGCCTTCACCTCGGCTTTCTTCGGCCACAGCTGCGCCACCAGCATGCCGGCCAGCATCAGTGCGCAGCCGAAGTAGCCGCGCACATGCAGGGTCTCGTCGAGGAACAGTGCACCGGCGATGGCGGCGAACACCGCCTCCAGCGAGAGGATGATCGCCGCGTGGGAGGCAATGGCGTGCTTCTGTGCGATGACCTGCAGGGTGAAGCCGGTGGCTACGCCGAACAGGCCGCCATAGATCAGGGCGGGGGCGGCCTGGACGATGGCGTCCCAGTGAATCTCTTCGAACACCACGGCCAGGATCATGCTCACCACCGCGCAGGTGACGAACTGCAGGAAGGCCAGACGGATCGGGTCGTAACGGCTGGCGAACAGGCCGACGAGCAGCACGTGGCCGCCCCAGACGAAGGCACCGGTCAGTTGCAGCCAGTCACCGGAGGCAACGTGGAAGCCCGGGCCGATGCTCAGCATGGCCATGCCGGTCACGGCCAGCGCGGCACCCAGCCAGGTGCCCATGCCGGCACGATGGCCGATCAGCAGGCCGAGCAGCGGCACGATGATGACGTACAGGCCGGTGATGAAGCCGGAGTTGGTCACGCTGGTGAACATCAGGCCAACCTGCTGCAGGTTGATCCCCACGGTCAGCGCGGTGCCGATGGCCAGGCCTGCGAGGATCAGGCCCCGGTTGAACGGCTGGGCGCCGCGCTTGCTCGACCAGGCCAGCAGCGGCAGCAGTGCCACGGCGCCGAGGGTGAAGCGCAGGCCGGTATAGAGGAAGGGACCGATGGCATCCATCCCGAGGCGTTGCGCGACGAAGGAGACCCCCCAGATCATCGCGGTGAACAGCATCAGGATATCGGCGCGCAGCGCATGGCTTTTCATCTTGTTCTCGTAACGGGCAGGAAAAAAAGCGGAACTCTGCCGTAACGCCGGGCCTTTGGAAAGGGGAGCGGCTTCTCGGCGGGCACACTGGCAGGGGCTTTGAAGCCACGCTGTATGTACCATTGGGCGATGTATTCGCGGCGGACACCGGGGGTGGTCTTTGCGTACAATGTTACGAGCAGTGCTCTATCCGTGCTCCGACCTTTCCTGCGCAAGTCTGGCTGTTATCCACGGCAGTACTTCGACGCGGCCTTCAAGGAAAATTCATGGCTTCCTACGAGATCCTGATCGCTGACGATCACCCGCTGTTCCGCAGTGCCCTGCACCAGGCTCTGACCATCGGTCTTGGCCCCGAGGCGCGACTGTCGGAGGCCGCGAGTATCGCGGAGCTGGAGACGCGCCTGAACGAGAAGGCCGACTGGGACCTGGTGCTGCTGGACCTGAACATGCCCGGCGCCTACGGCTTCTCTGGCCTGGTGCTGTTGCGCGGGCAGTACCCGCAGATTCCGGTGGTGATGGTCTCGGCCCAGGAAGATGCCGCCGTGGTACAACGCTCCCGCGAGTTCGGCGCCAGCGGCTTCATCCCCAAGTCCAGCGAGCTGAGCGTGCTGCAGCAGGCCGTGCGCGCGGTGCTCGATGGTGACGTCTGGTGGCCGCCGCAGGTGGATGCCGTGACCGAGATGAGCGATGACGTGCGCGCCGCCAGCGCTGGCCTGGCCAGCCTGACGCCGCAGCAGTTCCGCGTGCTGACCATGGTCTGCGAAGGTCTGCTGAACAAGCAGATCGCTTTCGAGCTGAGCGTCTCCGAAGCCACGGTAAAGGCCCACGTCACCGCGATCTTCCGCAAGCTGAACGTGCGCACCCGCACCCAGGCAGCGCTGTTGCTGGCGCAGATGGAGTCGGTGCCGGGGGCCTGAGCCCACCACATTCCGGCTCAGGGGCCGTCACATTCTGTAATGGCCTTGACCCCTTTTTGACGATCGCTGGTATAGAGTGCCGCGACCTTTGCCTGTGAGAACCACACGTGTCCGCCTCCCCCTTCAAGGGCCAGACCGGCCTGAAACGCATCTTCAACGCCGCCGGCTACTCGCTGGCCGGCTTCGCCGCCGCCTTCAAGGGTGAAGCGGCTTTCCGCCAACTGGTGCTGATCAACGTCATCCTGATCCCGCTGTCGTTCTTCTGCGATGTGACCCGTGGCGAGCGCGCGCTGATGATCGCCGTGTGCCTGTTGGCGCTGATCGTCGAACTGCTCAATTCCGCCATCGAGGCGGTGGTGGACCGGGTTTCCCTGGAGCGCCATCCGCTGTCGAAGAACGCCAAGGACATGGGCAGTGCGGCCCAGTTCGTCGCGCTGACCATCATCACCGTGACCTGGGCGGGCATCCTGCTCGGCTGACGGCCTGCAGGAGCGCGAGCTTGCTCGCGAACGGCCTGACACTGGTGTCGCAGGCGTGAAGCGTTCGCGAGCAAGGGCTGAGCGCCCCCTCGGTCCTACAAAAAAGCACGCTTCAGGGAATCATCGGCAGGACAATATCGTCGCTGCGCGTTACCCCGGCGGTTTCGCTGCGGCACAGTTCCAGGAACTCGCGCATGGTCGCGGTCTGGTATTTCTGCCGATGCCAGATGAAATAGAACTGCCGGCGCAGGTCCAGGTCAGGTGTTTCCACCGGGACCAGGCTACCGCGGCGGAAGGCGTCGCGCAGGGCCAGGCGCGAGATGCAGCCGATCCCCAGTCCTGATTCCACTGCACGCTTGATCGCCTCGGTGTGCTCCAGTTCCAGCCGCACGTTCAGCGGCTCGACGTGGTGCCGCATGGCCTGGTCGAAGGTCAGCCGCGTGCCGGAACCCTGTTCCCGCAGAATCCACGCTTCTTCCGTCAAGCGCTCCAGGCTCGCGTTACCTTCGCGGGCGAGTGGGTGCTGCGGTGCGCAGAACACCACCAGTTCGTCTTCCATCCAGGGCTGCACCTCGATGTCCGGGTGCTGGCAGTCGCCTTCGATCAGCCCGAGGTCGAGTTCGTAGTGCGCCACGCGCTGCACCACGTGGGCGGTGTTGTGCACGTGCAGGCGCACCCGGCAGTCGGGCTGGCGCTGCATGAAGGTGCCGATCAGCAGGGTCGCCAGGTAGTTGCCGATGGTCAGGGTGGCGCCCAGGTCCAGCGAGCCGAAGGCGCTCTTGCCGTTGAGCATGTTTTCGATCTCGCTGCCGCGGTCCAGCAGCGCCACTGCCTGGGGCAGCAACTGGCGGCCGAGGGCGTTGAGGGTCAGGCGTTTGCCGGAGCGATCGAACAACTTGCAGTCGAACTGCCGCTCCAACTCGCCCAGGGCGGTGCTGGTCGCCGATTGCGACATGGATAGCCCGGCAGCTGCGCGGGAGACGCTTTCCTGCTGGGCGACGGCGACGAAGACTTCGAGCTGGCGCAGGGTGAATTTCATCGAGGATGGCTCCGAAAAGGCTGCGCGACATTTCGTCGCCCCGGTGCCGGAATGCCCGGAAGGTATCCTTTTGCGGCGACATGATGCGGCCTTATCTGCGTTTTGGATTAGCAATATCCAGATAATTTATTTTGCGGATATTGTCGCCGCCTATAAAATGTCGCGCAATTGCGCTACGTCCGGGATCTGCTGGGGTGCGCCACGTTTCTCCTAGGAGTCCTTGATGAGCAACCTGTACACCGAGCGCGTTCTCAGCGTGCACCACTGGAACGACACCCTCTTCAGCTTCAAGACCACCCGTAACCCGGGTCTGCGCTTCAAGACCGGCCAGTTCGTGATGATCGGCCTGGAAGTCAACGGTCGTCCGCTGATGCGCGCGTACAGCATCGCCAGCCCGAACTACGAAGAGCACCTGGAGTTCTTCAGCATCAAGGTCCCGGACGGTCCGCTGACTTCGCGTCTGCAGCACCTGAAGGAAGGCGACGAGCTGATGGTCAGCCGCAAGCCCACCGGCACCCTGGTGCTGGACGACCTCAAGCCCGGCAAGCACCTGTATCTGCTGAGCACCGGCACCGGCATGGCGCCGTTCCTCTCGGTGATCCAGGACCCGGAAGTTTACGAGCGCTTCGAGAAGGTCATCCTGGTTCACGGCGTGCGCTGGGTCAGCGAGCTCGCTTACGCGGACTTCATCACCAAGGTCCTGCCGGAGCACGAGTACTTCGGCGACATGGTGAAAGAGAAGCTGATCTATTGCCCGCTGGTCACCCGTGAAGAGTTCCACAGCATGGGCCGCCAGACCGACCTGATGCGCAGTGGCAAGCTGTTCGCCGACATCGGCCTGCCGCCGATGAACCCGCAGGACGACCGCGCCATGATCTGCGGCAGCCCGAGCATGCTCGACGAGACCAGCGAAGTGCTGAACAGCTTCGGCCTGCAGATCTCCCCGCGCATGGGCGAGCCCGGCGACTACCTGATCGAGCGCGCCTTCGTCGAGAAGTAAGCAGCGTCCGACGGTTCAGTCGAAAGAACGCCGCGATTCCTTTGGGAGCGCGGCGTTTTTTATGCCTGGATTTTTGCCCCAGACAGCAGCTCTTTGTAGGAGCAAGCTTGCTCGCGAAACGGCAAGGCGGCCCTGTTCGCGAGCAAGCTCGCTCCTACATGGGCGTCAGACCAGCCGCTGCCCCGACACTGCCGGGTGATACAGCGGCTGCACCTTGTTCCCCGCCGGGTCCAGCAGGTGGAAGCTGCGCGCGCCGTCGCCATGGTCGAAGGGGCGGTCCAGCAGCGTCACGCCGCGTGCCTTGAAGTATTGGTACCAGGCTTCCAGCTCTTCCACGCTGTCTACCACAAAACCATAGTGATCCATGGTCTGCAGCCCGTTGGCGGCACCGAAGCCGCGCCCCAGCGAGAGGTTGTCGTTGCCGCAGGTGAGGTACACCAGGTCCTCGTTGGCACGGTTCAGCACCTCCATGCCGAGCACATCGACATAGAAGCGTTCGCACTCTTCCAGGTTCGGCACCAGCAGGGCGAGATGGCGCAGGCCGTTGAGGCGGCCGGGGCGGGCAGGGAGATCGGACATGGACGTGCTTCCTTTTTTGTATACAATTTATTTTCAAATTTAAAACAAAAGGAACGCCCTGTGTACAGTCTGTTCATCAAGACCCGCGTCAAACCTGGTAGCGCCGAGGATTTCCTCCACGCCATCAAGGCCAACGCCGCTGCTTCCGTGTCCAGCGAGCCGGGCTGCTTGGTCTTCGATGTGTCCCAGGATCGCCTTGATCCGGACGTGATCTACCTCTACGAGATCTACCGCGACGACGCGGCCTATGAGGCGCACACGCAGACCGCGCACTTCCGCGACAGCCGCCCGCTGGTGGAGCCGCTGATCATCGAGCAGGAGTGCTTCGAGAGCGACGTGATCGCCCTCAATCCGGTGGACTGAGGCAGGTTTCAGTCGGCGGCGCGCTGCACGTCCAGCACGCAGATTTCGCCGTCGGCCGGGTAGTGCCAGTGCACGTCCAGGTCCCACAGGCGCACGCCGTAGCGACGCTCGGGCGGCGGCTTCTGGTAGGCCGGGCGCGGGTCCTGGGCGAGGCACTGCTCGATCAGCTCGTGCACTGGCTGGCCGAGGCGAAGGCCGTGTTCATGGGCCTGGCGCAGGGCTTCGTCGTTCCAGTGCACAGCGATGGGGGCGGGTGGGGCGTCGGCGATGGCGTTGCGCGCGTCGACCACGATGTCCGCGTAGGGCACGTACGGCTTGATGTCGATCACCGGCGTGCCATCGAGCAGGTCGATGCCGGACAGCCAGAGCCGGCCGGGCTCGACCTTTTCCAGCTTCACCACGGATTGGCCTAGGCCGTTGGGGCGGTGGGTGGCGCGGGTGGCGAAGACGCCCATCGACTGGTTGCCGCCCAGGCGCGGCGGGCGCACCTTCAGCCGTGGCTTGTCTTCCAGCGCCTGGTGGAAGAGGAATATCAGCCAGACGTGGCTGACCTGCTCCAGGCCCTGTACCGCGTCGCCCGTGTCGAACGGCGGCAGCAGTTCCAGTACGCCGGTCGCGGCCGGAGCCAGTTGCGGCTGGCGCGGGATGGCGAACTTCTCCTTGAAGCAGGAGCGGACGTAGCCGATGGGCGAGAGGGTGTGGGACATGGCGGCACAGGCTTTTTGCAGGGGCCACCATGGTACCCGATTCCCCTCGCAGCGGGCTTCAGCCGAGGTGGAAGCCGCCGTCGATGGGGATGATATTGCCGGTCATGTAGGCGCCGGCGGCGCTCGCCAGGCTGATTGCCAAAGCGGACATTTCTTCCTCGCGGCCCCAGCGGCGCATGGGGATGACGGCGGTGTCCTCGGCCATGGCCTGCTCGTCGTTGGCGATGTGGCGGGTCATCTTGCTGGGGAAGCGGCCGGGGGCGATGACGTTGACGTTGATGTGGTCGCCCACCAGTTCGCGGGCGAGCATGCGCGACAGCTGGTGCAGCGCGGCCTTGCTCGGGCCGTAGGCATAGGCGTTCTCGCCGTGGGAGGTGACGCCGGCCACCGAGCCGATGTTGATCACCCGCGCCGGACTCTGCGCGCTGCCGGCCTTCTTCAGCAGCGGCAGCAGTTGCTGGATGCAGCTGAACACGGCGGTGACGTTGAGCTGCATGACCTTCTCCCAGCCCGAGGCCGGGTAGCTTTCCAGCGGCGCGCCCCAGGTGGTGCCGGCGTTGTTGACCAGAATGTCGAGGTGATCCAGGTGCTCGTTCAGCTCGGCGGCCAGCGCGCGGGCGCCTTCCTCGGTGGCGAGGTTGGCCGGCAGGCCGATGCACTCGCCGTACTGCGACAGCTCGGCGGCGGTGTCGGCGCAGGCGGCGCCATCGCGGGCGCAGATGATGACCCTGGCGCCGGCTTCGAGCAGGCCCTGGGCGATCATCCGGCCAATGCCGCGGGTGCCGCCGGTGACCAGTGCGGTCTTGCCTGCGAGGGAAAAGTACGGGTGCATGAGCCTCTCCTGGCTGGTTTTTCGCCTCACCCTAGCGGGATGAGCGGGGCGCTCCGAGCACTATCCAATCGGGAAATGGCGGCGCATTACGCGGCGGCTGCATTTTCTTAACCTGCGCATAACCTTCGTTGCCCTAGTGTCCGCCGCACATTCGGTTGGTCGGGGGCCAGGTGATGCAGGGTTGGAGCAAGGATCGGAAGGCATTGGCGCTGCTATTGGGCGTCTCGGCGCTGCTGTTGCTGTTCGGGTTGGGCTGGCGCGAGGTCTGGGGCCCGGAAGTGCGCTGGGCGGATATCTCGTTGCAGATGCTGCAGTCAGGCGACTACTTCGACCCCTACCTGCGTGGGGCGCCGTACTACGACAAACCATTGCTGTCCTACTGGCTGATCACCGCGCCGGCCAGCCTGTTCGGTCTCAACCATTGGACGCTGCGCCTCAGCACCGTGCTGGCCGGGCTGGGCAGCATCTGGCTCACCTGGTGGCTGGGCGAACGCCTGCTGCGCAAGGGCACCGGACTGCTGGCCGGCTGGCTGCTGGCGACCACTTTCTACTTCCTGTTCTGGGCACGGGTGGCGACGGCGGACATGCTCACGGTGTTCGGCGTGCTGGCGGCGCTGGCCTGGTACTGGCGTGACCCGGAGGACTCGCGATTCAGGAGCTACCTGGGCTTCTTCCTGATCCTCTCGCTGACGTCGCTGTGCAAGGGGTTGATCGGTTTCGTCCTGCCGGGGCTGGTGCTGCTGCCGCATCTGCTCAGCGAGGGACGCTGGCGCCGGCACCTGAACCTGCGGTTGCTGGTGGCGCTGGTAGTGGCTGGTGGCGTGTATGCGATTCCCTTCGTGCTGTCGCACTTCTACGGCCAGCCCAGCTACGGCGAGAGCGGGCTGGCGCTGGTATTCCGCGAGAACGTGGTGCGCTTCTTCCAGCCCTTCGACCATGAGGGTCCGATTTACACCTACCTGCTCTATCTGCCGGCCTACACGCTGCCCTGGGCGCCGCTGTGGGTACTTGGCCTGTGGTTCGCTGCGCGCCGCTGGAAGCAACTGGAGCCCAATGCGCGCTGGCTGGTCTGGGCGCTGGTGCTGCTGTTCGCGTTCTTCACTGCCAGTGGTGGCCGGCGCAGTTACTACGTGCTTCCGCTGGTGCCGTTCGCGCAACTGTTGGGTGCGTGGTGGGTGATCGAGTGGCGGCATGAACGCAAGCTGGCCGGGCTGGGGCGTGCCTGGCCGCGGGCGGTCGGTGCCGCAGCGGTGGTAATGCTGCTGGTGGTGGGCGTGGCGTACCCATGGAGCAATGCTGGCGGCGGGGTTCCGCTCTTCGCCAGGGAGGTGCGTGCTGCAGCGGAGCAGACGGCGCCCTGGTCGCAGTGGCGGGTACTGGTTCTCGGCGATGACGACGCGCGCCTGCCGATCTATCTGCAGAAGCATGGCGAACGGCAGGCCCATCCCTTCCTCTATATCCATTCCAATTATCCGCAGGGCGATAGCGCCGCGTTGTTCGCCTGGCTGCGCCAGCGCACCGGCGAGGACTGGGACCCGGCGCGTACTCTGATCATTTCCCAGGTGACGCATGAAGGTACGCAGCCGCTGAACTGGCTGACGGCGGATCACCGGCTGATCGAGTCCGGGCTCAACAATGGCCAGCGCCTGGGGCACGCGAAGAACAAGGAGGCGAGCCTGGCCTATCTGCCGATGGACAAGCCGCTCAGCGCGAACGCAGCACCCGCCGCAGCAGAAGCAGGTAAGGCGGCAGATTGACTGCGGCCACGATGAGGCCGAGGACGACCTGGGTTGCCTCGGTCAGGCCGGCGGGGTAGATCAGCGGGATCAGGTGGTGCTCGATGAAGCCGCCGCTGTAGCCCTGGTCGCCGGCCAGGGCGCGGAAGTAATTCTCCAGCGGCGTGAGCGGGCAATAGAGGTGGAGGAATTCCACCGCCATGCCCCAGGCCGCCGCCGGTACGTGCAGCCACGCCAGGCGCGGCCAGCGCAGCACCAGCAGGCCGCCGAGCAGCACGAAGAGGATGAAGCCCAGATGGAACAGGACAACGGCGTCGGCGGCCAGGCGATAGAGCATGTCGATCTCAGCGCTGCTGGCGCTGGGTCAGGCCCTTGAGGAAGTTGCGCAGCAACTGATCGCCGCAGGGGCGGTAGTTGTTGTGGCCGGGTTTGCGGAACAGCGCGCCCAGTTCTGTCTTGGTGACGATGAAGCTGACGCTGTCGAGGATCGCGAGGATATCGTCGTCGCGCAGTTCGAAGGCCACGCGCAGTTTCTTCAGGGTGATGTTGTTGGTCAGCGGCAGTTCCACCGGCGGCAGCGGGCGCGATTCGTCGCGGCCACGGCGATGCACGATCAGGCCGTCGAGGAAGTGCGCCAGCACGCGGTCGCTGCAGGGCTTGAACTCCGGCTCGTCGTCGCGGGCGAGGAAGGCGCCGACGTCTTCGGTGCTGAGGTTGAAGCCGGCCAGCGCGGTGATCTCGGCGACCTGCGCATCGCGGATGTCCAGCAGGTAGCGCAGACTGCGCAGTACGTCGTTGTTGGTCATGGGCTTTCCAATAGCAGAAATGAAAAGCCCCGCATCAGCGGGGCTTTTGCGGATCAGACCAGTTCGGCCCAGAGGTCGTACTCGTCGGCGTCGGTGATGCGCACGCGCACCTTGTCGCCCGGCTTCACATCGAAGGTGTCGATGTACACGGCGCCGTCGATTTCCGGGGCGTCGGCGTAGGAGCGGCCGACCGCGCCTTCGTCATCCACTTCGTCGATCAGCACTTCGATTTCCTTGCCGATCTTCAGCTGCAGGCGTGCGGCGGAAATGGCCTGCTGGTGTGCCATGAAGCGTTCCCAACGGTCCTGCTTGACGTCATCGGGGACGACTTCCAGGCCCAGATCGTTGGCCGGGGCGCCTTCCACCGGGGAGTACTGGAAGCAGCCGACGCGGTCGAGCTGGGCTTCGGTCAGCCAGTCGAGCAGGTACTGGAAGTCTTCCTCGGTCTCGCCGGGGAAGCCGACGATGAAGGTGGAACGGATGGTCAGCTCGGGGCAGATCTCGCGCCACTTCTTGATGCGCGCCAGGGTCTTGTCCTCGAAGGCGGGGCGCTTCATGGACTTGAGCACTTTCGGGCTGGCGTGCTGGAAGGGGATGTCCAGGTAGGGCAGCAGCTTGCCCTCGGCCATCAGCGGAATCACATCGTCGACGTTGGGGTACGGGTAGACGTAGTGCAGGCGCACCCACACACCCATCGAGGAGAGCGCCTGGCACAGCTCCAGCATGCGGGTCTTCACCGGCTGGCCGTCCCAGAAGTCCATCTTGTACTTCAGGTCCACGCCGTAGGCGCTGGTGTCCTGGGAGATCACCAGCAGCTCTTTCACGCCGGCTTTCACCAGGCGCTGGGCTTCGCTGAGCACGTCGCCCACCGGGCGGCTGACCAGCTTGCCGCGCATTGACGGGATGATGCAGAAGCTGCAGCTGTGGTTGCAGCCTTCGGAAATCTTCAGGTAGGCGTAGTGGCGCGGGGTCAGCTTGATACCCTGCGGCGGCACCAGGTCGATCAGCGGGTTGTGCTCGGCCTTGGGCGGGATCACCTCGTGGACGGCGTTGACCACCTGCTCGTACTGCTGCGGGCCGGTGACGGCCAGCACGCTGGGATGTACGTCACGGATGCTGTCTTCGGCTACGCCCATGCAGCCGGTAACGATTACCTTGCCGTTCTCGGCGATGGCCTCGCCGATGGCGTCCAGGGATTCGGCCTTGGCGCTGTCGATGAAACCGCAGGTGTTCACCACCACCACGTCCGCGTCCTGGTAGGTGGGGACGATTTCGTACCCTTCCATGCGCAGTTGGGTGAGGATGCGTTCGGAGTCGACAGTCGCTTTCGGGCATCCGAGCGAGACGAATCCTACTTTGGGTGTGGCGGTGGACATGTGCGGCTAACCTCGAAGGGCGCGCTGGCGGCGCCTCTGATCAAAAAGTGCGCAATTCTAGCGGCGTCCCGCGCACTTGACCAGCCTCTCTGGGACAAGCTGTCGCACGCCGCCGGACAACCCCTTGCGCCCGGTAATTCCGGGCAACAGGCTCTATAGTCAATCAGAACCTTCGAACCCGGCTCTTGCATCGACGAATGGGTCGGAGCAGGATGCGCCGAATTTTTTTGAGGAATTTTGTTACATGTCCGATGCAAGCGCCGGCACCGTTGAGCATGAACAGCCCCACTCGAGCTCCGCGATCGGCTTGATGGTCGGTGCCGTGGGCGTCTGCTACGGCGACATCGGCACCAGCCCGCTGTACACCCTGAAGGAAGTCTTCGTGGGTGGTTATGGTGTGCAGGCCAACCACGACGGCGTGCTGGGCGTGCTGTCGCTGATCTTCTGGTCGCTGATCTGGGTGGTGTCGATCAAGTACGTGATCTTCGTACTGCGCGCCGACAACCAGGGCGAGGGCGGGGTAATGGCGCTGTCCGCACTGGCTCGTCGCGCCGCCAGCGGGCGCCACAAACTGCAGGCGATGGTGGTGATCGCCGGGCTGATCGGCGCGGCACTCTTCTACGGCGACAGCATGATCACTCCGGCGATTTCGGTGCTGTCCGCCATCGAGGGCCTGGAAATCGCCTTCGACGGGCTGGAGCACTGGGTCGTACCGCTGTCGCTGATCGTGCTGGTCGGCCTTTTCCTCATCCAGAAGCACGGCACCGCGCGCATCGGCATCCTCTTCGGCCCAGTGATGGTGGCCTGGTTCCTGGCGCTGGCGGCACTGGGTATCTATGGCGTGGCACAGCAACCGGAAGTGCTGAAGGCGATGAACCCGGGCTGGGCGGTCAATTTCTTCATTTCGCATCCGGGCATCGGCGTGGCGATCCTCGGCGCCACCGTGCTGGCGCTGACCGGCGCCGAAGCGCTATACGCAGACATGGGCCACTTCGGCCGCAAGCCCATCGCCCGTGCCTGGTTCGCCCTGGTGCTGCCGGCGTTGGTGCTCAACTATTTCGGCCAGGGCGCGACCATCCTGGTCAACGCCGAGGCCGCGCGTAACCCCTTCTACCTGACGGCGCCGAGCTGGGCGCTGGTGCCTCTGGTGGCGCTGTCCACCGCGGCCACGGTGATCGCGTCGCAGGCGGTGATTTCCGGCGCCTTCTCCCTGACCCGCCAGGCCATCCAGCTCGGCTACGTGCCGCGCATGGTGATCCAGCACACCTCCAGCCACGAGCAGGGGCAGATCTACATCGGCATGGTGAACTGGGCGCTGATGGTCGGTGTGGTGCTGCTGGTACTGGGCTTCGAATCGTCCGCCGCGCTGGCCTCGGCCTACGGCGTCGCGGTGACCGGCACCATGCTGATGACCACGCTGCTGATGGGCGTGGTGATCTGGCTGATGTGGAAGTGGCCGCTGTGGCTGGCGATTCCGTTCTTCCTGATGATGCTGTTCGTCGACACCCTGTTCTTTGCCGCGAACCTGCCCAAGGTTGTCCAGGGTGGTGCCTTCCCGGTGATCGCCGGTATCGGCCTGTTCATCCTGATGACCACCTGGAAGCGCGGCCGCCAGTTGCTGGTGGACCGCCTCGACGAAGGCTCGCTGCCGCTGCCGCTGTTCATTTCCAGCATCCGCTCGCAGCCGCCGCACCGCGTGCAGGGCACCGCGGTGTTCCTCACCGCGCGTACCGACGCCGTGCCCCATGCGCTGTTGCACAACCTCCTGCACAACCAGGTGTTGCACGAGCAGGTTGTCCTGCTCACCGTGGTCAACGAAGACAGCCCGCGGGTTGCTCCGGACCGTCGCTTCGAGGTGGACGCCTACGGCGAGGGGTTCTTCCGCGTGGTGCTGCACTTCGGCTTCATCGAGGACCCGGACATCCCGCAGGCGCTCAAGCTGTGCCACCTCAACGAGCTGGACTTCAGCCCGATGCGCACCACCTACTTCCTCAGCCGCGAGACGGTGATCCCGTCCAAGCTGATCGGCATGGCGCGCTGGCGCGAGGCACTGTTCGCCTTCCTGCTGAAGAACGCCAACGGCAACCTGCGTTACTTCAACCTGCCGCTGAACCGGGTGATCGAACTGGGGACGCAGGTGGAAATCTGAGTGCACGCCGCCCAGGAAAAACGCGCCGATTGGCGCGTTTTTCATGTTGGCCGGAGCAGCGAGCGGGATCAGCGCGCCAGCGCTTCCTCGGGTGATTCATGGCGGCGGTAGGGGAACACATCGATCACCTTCCCTGCGCGAATCTGCTCCTGTAATCCCTTCCAGTAGTCGGCATCGAACAGGTTGCCGTGCAGCTTGGCGAATTGCCGGCGCAGCTTCAGGTCGACGAACAGGAAGCGCGGGAACTCCTCGGGGAACACGTCCATCGGCCCCACCGAGTACCAGGGCTCGGAGGACAGCTCGTCCTCCTCGTAGCGCGCCGGCGGGATGTGGCGGAAGTGCACCTCGGTCAGGTAGCTGATCTCGTCGTAGTCGTAGAACACCACACGGCCGTGGCGGGTAACGCCGAAGTTCTTCAGCAGCATGTCGCCGGGGAAGATGTTCGCCGCCGCCAGTTGCTTGATCGCCAGCCCGTAGTCATACAGCGCCTCGTGCACCTGGGCCTCGGTGGCCTGTTCCAGGTAGAGGTTCAGCGGGGTCATGCGGCGCTCCGTCCAGCAATGGCGGATCAGTACCACGTCGCCTTCCAGCACCACGGTGGAGGGCGCCACGTCCAGCAACTCGGCCAGGCATTCGGGGTCGAACTTGCTCACCGGGAAGCGGAAGTCGGCGAATTGCTGGGTGTCGGCCAGGCGGCCGACGCGGTCGTGGTTCTTCACCAACTGGTACTTCTGGATCACCGTGGCGTGGTCCACGGTCTTGGCCGGGTTGAAGTTGTCCTTGATGATCTTGAACACCGTATTGAAGCCGGGCAGGGTGAACACGCTCATCACCATGCCGCGCACGCCGGGGGCCATGACAAAGCGGTCGTCGGTGGCCGCCAGGTGGTTGATCAGCGCGCGGTAGAACTCGCTCTTGCCCTGCTTGTAGAAGCCGATGGAGGTGTACAGCTCGGCGATGTGCTTGCCCGGCAGCAGGCGCTTGAGAAAGGCGACCATTTCCGCCGGCACCGGCGCGTCGACCATGAAGTAGGAGCGGGTGAAGGAGAAGATGATCGAGACCTCGGCCTCGTCGGTGATCACCGTGTCGAACTGGATGCCGCGCCCTTCGTGGTGCACCAGCGGGAACACCAGCGGCCATTGCTCTTCGGGGGTGAACAGGCGGCCCACCAGGTAGGCGCCCTTGTTGCGGTAGAACACTGAACCGATCAGCTCGATGGTCAGGGTCGGGTCCTTGCACACCCAGTCCGGCAGGTTGGCGTGCAGCAGGTGATCCATGCGCTCCAGGTCGCGCTCGCGGTCGTCGTAGTCCACGGCGAACCGGTAGTCGTCGAAGATGCTCTCCAGCGCCTGGCGCAGCTTGCCGCCGGGGCGGTAGAGGCGCGTGTGCGGATCGCGGGAGTGGGCACGCAGCGCGGGCCGGGTGGTGTGGACGAACATCGTGCCGTCGCTGATGTTGTCGTGGCTGAACAGGCCGCAGAAGATCGAGTTGAACCAGGTTTCCGCCAGCTCGTCGTCCAGCCGCGGGTCGATCAGGGTGATGTAGGCGCTTTTGGCGATGGGCCAGCGCTCCACGTCCACCAGGTCGATGCCGGCCATGGTGCGGGTCAGGCGCTCGACGGTCTCGGCGACCTTTTCCTCGTACAGGTTGATGCGCTCGGCGGAGGCCTGCTGCGCTTCCTGCCAATGTGCCTGTTCGAAGCGTGCCGGCGCACCGGCGGTGATCCGGTGGAACTGCGCGCGGTAGTCGTCGAAGCCTTCGAGGATCAGGGTCGCGATCTCGGTCGCCGGCCAGTGCTGAGCCATGGGAGCGCCTCTGCAGAGTTCTTGTGCAGCGAGCTTAGCCACGGGCAACGGCGAGGGAAAGGACGAATTCTCCGGGCGATCGTGCAGCTTTCCTGGGCGTATCCCACGTATGCTGGTCGGCCCGTTCTTTCTGGCAAGGAGCTGACAAACGATGGACGGCATCCGCATCGAACGTTGTACCGAGCAGCACATCAATGGCCTCGCAGCCCTCTACAACGACCCGGCCGTGTGCCGCCAGGTGCTGCAGATGCCGCATCAGGCGCCGGACCTGTGGCGCAAGCGGCTGGTGCTGGATGACGAGCGCCGGGTAACGCTGATGGCGATGCACCAGGATCAGGTGATCGGCAGCGCGAGCATCGAACAGTTCCCACGCGTGCGGCGCAGCCATTGCGGCAGCATCGGCATGGGCGTGGCGGTTGCCTGGCAGGGCCGCGGCGTCGGCACGCGGCTGCTGGCCGAGTTGCTGGAGGTTGCGGACAACTGGATGGCCCTGCGCCGCGTCGAGCTGACCGTCTACACCGACAACGCTCCGGCCATCGCGCTGTACCGCAAGTTCGGTTTCGAAGTGGAGGGGCAATTGCGCGAGTACGCCATTCGCGACGGCATCTACGCCGACGTGCTGAGCATGGCGCGCCTGCGCAGAAGCTGACGGTGGACTTTGAAAGTCAGCTGTGGATGGATGTGATTTTCCACCAGCGTAGTCTGGTGGCTTACTTGCCCTGGAGCCGTTCGCGATGAACCCCGCCGCTCTACTGAACCTGCTCGCCCTGGCCGCCATCTGGGGTGCCAGCTTCCTGTTCATGCGCCAACTGGTGCCGGCCATCGGGGTGATGCCGACGGCGTTCTTCCGGGTGTTCCTGTCCGCCGTCGGGCTGGTGGTGATCCTGCTGGTAATGCGCACGCGCTGGGATTTCCGCGGCAAGTTCGGGCGCATCCTGCTTATCGGCGTGATCAGCTCGGGCATCCCGGTACTGATGTACAGCCTGGCAGCGCAGTTCCTGCCGGCCGGCTACTCGGCGATCTTCAACGCCACCACGCCGCTGATGGGCGTGCTGATCGGCTCGCTGTTCTTCGGCGAGGCGCTGACCGGCGCCAAGTCGCTGGGCGTGCTGCTGGGGTTGGCAGGCGTTGCAGTACTGACCCGCGCCGGCCCGGTCCCGTTCGATGCCGGGCTGCTCTGGGGGGCCGCCGCCTGTCTGGTGGCGACCACCTGTTACGGCTTCGCCGGCTTCATCACCAAGCGCTGGATCAACGACCAGGGCGGGCTGGATTTCGGCGTTTCTGCCCTTGGCAGCCAGACCGGCGCGACGCTGTGCCTGCTGCCGTTCTTCCTCGGCACCAGCCTGGACATGCCGCTGGCGCCGCTGCTGGAACCGAAAGTCCTGCTGGCCCTGGCCGGGTTGGGTTTTCTCTGCACCTCCTTCGCCTACGTCCTGTACTTCCGCCTGCTGGCCAGCATCGGTCCGCTGAAGACCATGACGGTGACTTTCCTGATCCCGCCCTTCGGCGTGTTCTGGGGCGTGTTGCTGCTGGACGAGTCGCTGTCCTGGGCGCACCTGCAGGGTGGCGTGCTGATCGCCGCGGCGCTGTGGCTGGTGCTGCGGCCGGCGCCGGTGGCGAAGGTGGAAGCGGCGGGGTGATTGGGTAGTGAGGGGCGGGCGCTGAAAGTTCGGCGCAGCAGGTTCCCCTCACCCCAGCCCTCTCCCTGAGGGAGAGGGAGCCGTTCGTGGCGGCTGACACAAGGGCTTCTCCCTGCACCCAAACCGTCCCCTCTCACTGAGGGAGAGGGGACGTTCGTGGCGGCCGGCACAAGGGCTTCTCCCTGCGCCCAGACCGTCCCCTCTCCCCTTGGGAGAGGGTTAGGGTGAGGGAGTCACCCTCGCAGCGGGCTATCCGTTATCCACCACTTGTGCGTTCCCAGCGCCCTGCGCCGGAGCCGTTTTGCGAAACACCAGCATCAACCCCATCACGATCAGCCCCATGCCCAGCAGCCCGAGGGCGGACAGGCGATTGCCGAACACCGCGTAATCCATCAGCGCCGTGACGGCAGGCACCAGGTAGAACAGGCTGGTGACATTGACCAGGTTGCCCGCCGCGATCATCCGGTAGAGCAGCACGGTGGCCAGCACCGAGACCATCAGCCCCATCCACAGTGCACTGAGAATGAACGCAGCATTCCATTCCACGTGCAGCGGCTGGAAGGGCGCCACGGCGACGCACAGCGCCAGCCCGGCGATGTACTGCAGCGGCAGGGTGCCCAGCGGATTCTCGCGGATGTTCTTCTGCAGGATCGAGCCGCCGGTGATCGACAGCAGCGCCAGCAGGCAGCAGGCCAACCCGGCGAAGGTCAGGCCCGAGAGACCGATGCTCTGGTAGACCACCATCACCAGCCCGATCAGCCCTAGCGCTAGACCGGCAAGGCGCGGCGCCGAATGCCGGCGTTCGAGCAGGAAGCTGGTCAGCATCGGCTGCACGCCCAGCACTGTGGCGATCACGCCAGGGGTGACGTGCAGGTCCAGCGCCATCAGGTAGAAGATCGGGTAGATGCCCAGCATCACCAGGCCGGTGAGCACGGCGTGGCGAATCTGCTTGCGCTCGCGCGGCCAGCGCAGGCCGATCAGCGGCGAGAGGATCAGCAGCGCCAGCAGCGCGGTGCCGAAGCGGGCGATGAGGAACACCATCGGCGAGGCATGGGCCAGGCCCCACTTGCTGATGATGGCGGCGCTGCTCCACAGCAGCACGAACAGCGAAGTACTGGCCAGGCCGGCCAGGGAAGAACGAGTGAACGAAATCATGCAATGCACCTGTCGTCAGGCAGATCACGCCCGGCCTGCGTAGGGCCGGACACATACCGGGAGCCGCGTCAGTTCAACGCGGAAAACCAGGCGATGGAAAACGTGTGAGGCGTCAGAAACTCACGCCGGGTGGCGGGTAGGCCGCACCGGGTGGCGGAGGCGACGCGACAGCGACGACAGGAGGGGGAGGGCAGGCCGCGCCCGCACCCGCGCCGCGTGCCGGGGAGGCTGCAGCGATGATTGCCGGATCGGGCAATGGGTATCGGGACATGGACGGCGAACCTGTTCAGTGGAGGCAGCAACGGCGCTGCGTGGGCTGACTATAGCGGGCGTTGCGCGAGCACGCGAGCCCTGTGCGAGTCGCGCGGCAATCTGCGATTCCTGCGACAGAAACGACAACGCGCGGCCGGGGCCGCGCGTTGTCAGGCAAGGGTGACGCTTACTTGCCGGTCTTGATGGTGTTCCAGGTGCGGGTACGTACGCGGTCGATCTTCATCGGCATGGATTCGAGGGCGAACAGCTTGGCCATCTTGTCCTGCGGCGGGTAGATCGCCGGGTCCGCCTTGATCGCCTTGTCCACCAGCGGGTCGGCAGCCAGGTTGCCGTTGGCGTAGTGCACGTAGTTGCTCACGCCGGCCATCACTTCGGGGCGCAGCAGGTAGTTCATGAAGGCGTAGGCGGCTTTCTCATCCGGCGCGTCGTTCGGCATGGCGACCATGTCGAACCACAGCGGCGAGCCTTCCTTCGGGGTGGAGTACTGGATTTCCACGCCGTTCTTGGCTTCCTTGGCGCGGGTGGCAGCCTGCAGGATGTCGCCGGAGAAGCCGACGGCTACGCAGATCTCGCCGTTGGCCAGGTCGCTGACGTACTTGGAGGAGTGGAAGTAGCGGATGTACGGACGCACCTTGAGCAGCGCTTCCTCGGCCTTCTTGTAGTCATCCAGCTTCTGGCTGTGATGCGGCAGGCCCAGGTAGTTCAGGGTGATCGGCAGCAGTTCCGGGCCGTTGTCCAGCACCGCTACGCCGCACTTGGCCAGCTTTTCCATGTACTCGGGCTTGAAGAAGATGTCCCAGGAATCGATCGGCGCGTTGTCGCCGAGGACTTCCTTGATCTTCGCCGGGTTGTAGCCGATGCCGGTGGTGCCCCACAGGTAGGGGAAGCCGTGCTCGTTGCCCGGGTCGTTCACTTCCAGCGCCTTCATCAGCACCGGGTTGAGGTTCTTCCAGTTCGGCAGCTGGCTCTTGTCCAGCTTCTTCAGCGCGCCGGCCTGGATCTGCTTGGCCATGAAGTGGTTCGACGGCACCACGATGTCGTAACCGGATTTGCCGGTCATCAGCTTGCCATCGAGGGTTTCGTTGCTGTCGTAGACGTCGTAAGTCGCCTGGATGCCGGTTTCCTTGGTGAAGGTCGGCACGGTGTCCGGGGCGATGTAGTCGGACCAGTTGTAGATCTTGACGCTGTCGGCCTGGGCGGCGCCGGCGGAGACAGCGAGGGAGAGTGCAAGGGTGGAGAGCAACGGGGCGGAAATTTTCATTCTTGTGTTCCTGACAACGGTGCGGAAAGCCCGGGCCATCCGCGAAAGATGGGCGACGCTTCGTCGCGGGCTGGGCAAGAATTAACCATTTTGCCGGAACATGGCGAGAGGCCATGGCTGCCTGCGGGTCCGCAGACAGCGCATGTGGCCCGAGCCGTACCGAGTCGGCACGGCAGGCAGGAGACCGCCCCGCAGAGGGGCGGAATAGAGCTTACTGGACCAGTTCCTGGTCCTCGAACAGGCCGTCGAACAGCATGCTGGAGAGGTAGCGTTCGCCGGAGTCCGGCAGCACTACCACGATGGTCTTGCCCTGCATGGTCGGCTCTTCGGCCAGCTTCGCCGCCGCGGCCATGGCGGCGCCACTGGAGATGCCGCAGAGGATGCCTTCTTCCTGCATCAGGCGCAGGGCCATGCTCTTGGCGTCCTCGTCGGCGATGGTGGCCACGCGGTCAACCAGCGACAGGTCCAGGTTCTTCGGCACGAAGCCGGCACCGATGCCCTGGATCTTGTGCGGGCTGGGTTTGACTTCTTCGCCGGCCAGGGTCTGGCTGATTACCGGTGAGCTGACCGGTTCCACGGCCACCGAGAGGATCGGCTTGCCCCTGGTGTTCTTGATGTAGCGCGACACGCCGGTGAGGGTGCCGCCGGTGCCGACGCCGGCCACCAGCACGTCCACCGCGCCATCGGTGTCGTTCCAGATTTCCGGGCCGGTAGTCTTCTCGTGGATCGCCGGGTTGGCCGGGTTGTCGAACTGCGCCGGCATGAAGTACTTCGCCGGGTCGCTGGCGAGGATTTCCTCGGCCTTGGCGATGGCGCCCTTCATGCCCTTGGCCGGCTCGGTCAGCACCAACTCGGCGCCCAGGGCCTTGAGCACCTTGCGGCGCTCCAGGCTCATCGAGGCGGGCATGGTCAGGATCATCTTGTAGCCGCGGGCGGCGGCGACGAAGGCCAGGCCGATGCCGGTGTTGCCGGAGGTCGGTTCGACGATGGTCATGCCCGACTTCAGACGGCCGCTGGATTCGGCGTCCCAGATCATGTTGGCGCCGATACGGCATTTCACCGAGTAACCGGGGTTGCGGCCTTCGATCTTGGCCAGGATGGTGACGCCGCGCGGGGCGATGCGGTTGATCTGGACCAGCGGCGTATTGCCGATGGACTGCGCGTTGTCGGCGTAGATGCGGCTCATGATGCGTTCCTTAGGTTGGAGCTGTGCAGACCCAGCAGCCTATGCCCGGCGGGCTTCGTAGTCCAGTCGGGACGCCCGGCTCAGTCGGGCTGCGCGTCGCTGAAGATGGCCTCGATGGGCAGCTTGAAAACCCGGGCTATACGAAAGGCCAGCGGCAGGCTGGGGTCGAACTTGCCACTCTCGATGGCGATCACGCTCTGCCGCGAAACCCCCAGTTGCGTGGCGAGGTCCTGCTGGCTCCAGCCGTGCTCGGCGCGCAGTTCCTTGAGGCGATTGTGCATGGCTGCTCCTCAGCTTCTTCAGACGAATCGGCGGCGCAGCAGTACCACGGCGACGCCGTAGGCAGCCCAGAACAGCGGGAAGGCGAGGATTACCGGGAAGCGCGGCCAGGCGGCGTACTGTTCGAGGAAGCCCCAGGCGCTGAACAGCCCGACCACCACGCCGCCGGCCAGCATCGCCGCGCGGGACAACAGGAATCGCAGGAATTCGTCCGGCTCGCTGCGCAGGTAGCGGTCGAACACGTAGAGCATCGCCAGCAGCGGCAACGCCGGAGAGGCGGCGGCCAGGACGCGCAGGGCATATGGCAGCTTCTGCAGGTCCAGCCCCCAGCTGATCAGCGCCACCAGGGCGGAGTAGATGAACATGAGGGCGGCACAGGACAGGGTGTAGCGGCGCAGGGCGGGATTCATCGCGGTCTCCTTGTGATGTAAAGTGAACTTAACATCGAGAATTCTGCGATGTAAAGTAAACTTGTCATCGGCAGGCCAATCGCGATCAGTCATCCCCTGACCCGCCATTCAATGACTGAATGCCGCGTCTGCGTTCACACTCGCCTTGGGTGCGCGGTATAGTCGCAGCTTGTCCGACCACTCGCCCGGCCCGGCAGAATGCCTGGCCCGCTATCGTTCGAGGATTCACCGATGAAGTTCGAAGGCACCCAGTCCTACGTCGCCACCGACGACCTCAAGCTGGCGGTCAACGCCGCCATCACCCTGCAGCGCCCGCTGCTGGTGAAAGGCGAGCCGGGTACCGGCAAGACCATGCTCGCCGAGCAGCTGGCGGAATCCTTCGGCGCCAAGCTGATCACCTGGCACATCAAGTCCACCACCAAGGCCCACCAGGGCCTCTACGAGTACGACGCGGTCAGCCGCCTGCGCGACTCGCAGCTGGGCGTGGACAAGGTCCACGACGTGCGCAACTACATCAAGAAGGGCAAGCTCTGGGAGGCCTTCGAGGCCGAAGAGCGCGTGATCCTGCTGATTGACGAGATCGACAAGGCCGACATCGAGTTCCCCAACGACCTGTTGCAGGAACTCGACAAGATGGAGTTCTTCGTTTACGAGACCAACGAAACCATCAAGGCCAAGCAGCGCCCGATCATCATCATCACCTCCAACAACGAGAAGGAACTGCCGGACGCCTTCCTGCGCCGCTGCTTCTTCCACTACATCGCCTTCCCCGACCGCGAGACCCTGCAGAAGATCGTCGACGTGCACTACCCGAAGATCAGCGGCACGCTGGTCAGCGAGGCGCTGGACATCTTCTTCGACGTGCGCAAGGTTCCCGGCCTGAAGAAAAAGCCCTCCACCTCCGAACTGGTGGACTGGCTGAAGCTGCTGATGGCCGACAACATCGGCGAAGCCGTGCTGCGCGAACGCGATCCCACCAAGGCCATCCCGCCGCTGGCTGGTGCCCTGGTGAAGAACGAGCAGGACGTTCAATTGCTTGAGCGTCTTGCCTTCATGAGCCGCCGCGCGAGTCGCTGAGGCTCTTACTCCCTCTCCCTTCAGGGAGAGGGCCGGGGAGAGGGAAATGGCCCCGTGGCGTGCTTGCCCTCTCCCTAACCCTGGCTACGCGCCCCGCTCCGAAGGGAGAGGGGACCGTTACTTGCGATTTCCGAGGGCATCTCCATGCTGCTCAACCTGTTCAACGAAATGCGCGCGGCCAAGGTGCCGGTGTCGGTGCGCGAGCTGCTCGACCTGATCGATGCGCTCAAGCACCGCGTCGTGTTCGCCGACATGGACGAGTTCTACTACCTCGCCCGCACCATCATGGTGAAGGACGAGCGCCATTTCGATAAGTTCGACCGGGCCTTCGGCGCCTACTTCAAGGGCCTGGAAAAGCTCGACGACCACCTCAAGGCGCTGATCCCCGAAGAGTGGCTGCGCAAGGAATTCGAGCGCCTGCTGACCGACGAGGAGCGTGCGCAGATCCAGTCCCTGGGTGGCCTGGACAAGCTCATCGAGGAATTCAAGAAGCGCCTCGAGGAGCAGAAGGAACGCCACGCCGGCGGCAACAAGTGGATCGGTACCGGCGGCACCAGCCCGTTCGGCTCCGGTGGCTTCAACCCCGAGGGCATCCGCGTCGGCGACGCCGGCAAGCGCCAGGGCAAGGCCGCCAAGGTCTGGGACCAGCGCGAGTACAAGAACCTCGACGATCAGGTCGAGCTGGGCACGCGCAACATCAAGATCGCCCTGCGCCGCCTGCGCAAGTTCGCCCGTGAGGGTGCGGCAGAAGAGCTGGATATCGATGGCACCATCGACCACACCGCGAAGGATGCCGGCCTGCTCAACATCCAGATGCGTCCCGAACGCCGCAACACTGTGAAGCTCCTGCTGCTGCTGGATATCGGCGGCTCGATGGATGCCCACGTGAAGGTCTGCGAAGAACTGTTCTCGGCCTGCAAGACCGAGTTCAAGCACCTCGAGTACTTCTACTTCCACAACTTCATCTACGAGTCGGTGTGGAAGAACAACCTGCGTCGTTCCAGCGAGCGCACCGCCACCTTCGACCTGCTGCACAAGTACGGGCCGGACTACAAGGTGGTGTTCGTCGGCGACGCCGCCATGGCGCCCTACGAGATCACCCAGGCCGGCGGCAGCGTCGAGCACTGGAACGAGGAGGCTGGCTACGTCTGGATGCAGCGCTTCATGGAGAAGTACAAGAAGCTCATCTGGATCAACCCGTACCCGAAGGACACCTGGAACTACACCGCCTCCACCGGTCTCGTGCGCGAGTTGGTGAAGGAGCAGATGTTCCCGCTGACCCTGAGCGGTCTGGAAGAGGGCATGCGCTTCCTCTCCCGTGGTTGAGTTCTGCCGCGGTTGAGCTCCGGAACGGTGCGCCCGCACCGTTCTGATGTCCGCAAAGGTAACCCTGCCGCGAGGCTCGAAACTTCCGCATCGCGTCCGAGACCCCGTAAGATGGGGATCGATCCGGCCACGCTGGGTGGCCGGCACGCAACTTGCCTGCTCCTGACCTGCCCCCGTGCTGGTAACACTGACGGGGGCGCCGTAGCGTCTACGATGGGCATCGAATGAATCCTCTGACCTTCTCCCGCTCCACCTGGCTCAACTCCCTGCACATGACGTCGCTGACCGTCGCGCTGATGGAGTCCGAGGGGCACAGCCGCGAGTCCATCCTCGAGGGCAGCGGCATCACCGGCGACGACCTGCTCGACTTGCGTCGGCTGGTCAGCCCCTGGCAGGAACAGCAGGTCTTCGGCAATGTGCAGAATCTTGCTGGCGAGCCCGCACTCGGCCTGCGCCTGGGCGTGCGCACGCGGATCACCGCCTATGGCCTGCTCGGCTACGCACTGATCTCCGCGCCGACCCTGGGCGAGGCGCTGCGCATCGGCCTGAGCTATCCGGTATTGCTGGGCACCTACTTCCACCTCGCGCTGGAAGTGGACGGCGACATGGCCTGGCTGGTCGCCACCGGCTACGGCGAAGAGGAGGACATGCGCCCGTTCAACACCGAGCTGTGCCTGGGCTCGCTGAAGGTGGCCTGCGCCGACCTGCTGGGCCAGCCGCTGCCGCTGGTGCGCGCGGAGTTCGACTACGAAGGTCCGGTCGATCGCCGCGCGGCCTACGCCACGTTGTTTGGCTGCCAGTTGAGTTTCAACTGCTCGCGCAGCGCCATCGGTTTCCCCGCCAGTTGGCTGGACATGCGCCTGCCACTGGCGGATGCCGTGACGCACCGCGAGATGCTGGAGCAGTGCCGACGCCAGAACATCGACCTGGCGGCCCGCCGCGCCTGGCTGGACAAGGTCCGCGCGATCCTCGGCGAACGCCTGCAGGAGCCGCCGGGCCTGGAAGAACTGGCGCGCCGCCTCAACTGCTCCTCGCGCAGCCTGCGCCGCCACCTGCAGCAACAGCAGACCAGCTACCAGCAATTGCTCGACGAATTGCGCTTCGCCCGTGCCAAGGAACTGCTGCAGGACGGCGACATGCCGATCTACCGCATCGCCGAGGAGCTCGGCTTCAGCGAAACCGCCAGCCTGCGCCACGCCTTCCAGCGCTGGAGTGGCCAGCCGCCGAGCCACTTCCGTGCATAAAAGGCCGTGCATAAAAGGCCGCGCCTAAGCGTCGTGCGTAAAAAGCCGCGCCTGAGATCCGCGCGAAATTGTCGCAGATCAAGGTGCAGGCTGGCCCGACAGGCATAGCCTTCTGGAATCCCACAAGGAAACTCCCGAGGGCCTGACCATGGCCAAGAAATTCCCGCTCAATCCACCGCACCCCGAGCGCATCTGCTGGGGCTGCGACCGCTACTGCCCGGCCACCAACCTGGCCTGTGGCAACGGTGCGGACCGCACCATGCACCCAGCCGAGATGCTCGGTGACGACTGGTATCAATTCGGTGATTGGGGTATCGAGGCGCCGAAAACGATTTCTGCCGTGCAACTGGAGCCTTCCAGCTAGCACACACCCGCGCCGTTGCGGCGCCGGCCATGAAAAAGCGCGCATTCCCTCCCCGGAATGCGCGCTTTTTCGTCATCAGCCCTTGGCGGGCGTGATGCCGTAGATCTTCTGGAAGCGGGCGATCAGGCCGACCGGCTTCTTCTCTTCCTTCTGCATCAGGTACACCACACGCTCGCCGTTGGGGCCGCTGGCGATTTCGGTGTGGCGGAAGATCGGCTCGCCCAGGCCGTTCATGTCGACCATGTCGCCGTAGCGCTGGGCCACATAGATCACGCCTTCCTGGCGGATTTCGCCGTAGAAGCCGGCGGCCGGCGGCAGGCTCTGCTTGTAGAACTGGTAGGAGGCGATCTTCTTCGCGTCCTTGTCCTTGTCCTCGGCGCGGACGACCAGGACGACGTTCTGGCCGAACTTGTCCTTCTCGCCCACTTCCTTGGTGTAGGTGGTCTTGCCGGTCACGATGTAGTCGCGGTAGACGGCGGTGTCATCGAACAGGTACAGGGTCTCGTCGGTACGCACCAGGTACCAGTCGTCGTTGTTGGGCGTGGCTTCCTTGCTGGCTACCGGAGCCTGGGCGGCGCAGCCAGCGAGGGCGGCGACGAGCAGAGCGATGGATGCAGCTTTGTTGGCTTTGTTATTGGACATCTCGGGGGCTTCCCTGGGTTGAAAGCCTGCGAGTTTCAATGGGCCACATAACGGATTGATGACGGGCAAATGACGAATTGTTTCGAAGCTGCAGCGCCCGGATCACGGGCGTTGCAGGCAGTCTCCCGGCGATTCAGGGGCGTGCTTCGAGGATCAGGTTGAACGGCGTTTCGGCCGCCCGGCGGAAGCGGCTGAAGCCGGCTTGCTCGAACACCTTGCGCAGACGTGCCTCGCCGGCCTGGGCTCCCAGCCCCAGGCCGACTTCCTGGGACAGCGAGTTGGGCGTGCAGATGAAGGTGGAGGCGGCATAGAACAACCGACCAACCGGGTTCTGGTTGTCGTCCAGTTGGTCGTTGGCGAACGGCTCCACGAGCAGCACGGTGCCGTCGGGCTTGAGTGCCTGGCGCGCGTGCTGTGCGGCGCCCACCGGGTCGCCCATGTCGTGCAGGCAGTCAAAGAAGCAGATCAGGTCGTAGTCGTTGCCGGGGTAGTCCTTGGCGCTGGCACGCTGGAAGCTGGCGCGCTCGGCGACGGCCGCCTGTTCGGCACGCCGGTTGGCGACTTCGACGGACGGCTGGTGGTAGTCGAAGCCGACGAAGTTCGAGGAGGGATAGGCCTGGGCCATGACGATGGTCGAGGCGCCGTGGCCGCAGCCGACGTCGGCAACCTTCGCGCCATTGCCGAGCTTGCCGACCACGTCTTCCAGCGCCGGCAGCCACTCGGCGACCAGGTGCGCGCGATAGCCGGGGCGGAAGAACTTCTCGGTCCCGGAGAACATGCAGGGATGGTGATCGCCCCAGGCCAGGGCGCCGTCGCCGCGCATGGCGGCGACCAGCTTGTCCTTGTCGTGGTACAGCGCAGCGACCACGGAGGCGCCGCCGGCGACATAGACCGGCGAGTCCTCGATGGCCAGGGCCATGGCCTGTTCTTCCGGCAGGCGGAAATTGCCGTCCCGATGCTCCATGTAGCCGGAGGCGGCGTGGGCGCTCAGCCATTCGCGCAGCAGGCGGGCATTGCAGCCGGTGCGTTCGGCCAATTGTTCCGGAGTCACGGCCATGCCGTCCGCCATGGCTTTGTACAGGCCGAGTTCTTCGCCAAGAATGATGTTGGCGAGCATGGCCGCGCCACCCATGTCGGTGACCAGTTTGCCCATGAATTCGTTGAGTCTGGCTTCGTCCATCGCGCGGTCTCCTGCACAGGACCACCGCGTATGCGTCCGCGCGACGGCGGTCGGGAAGGAAGGGGCCACGAGGAAATGCTGGATACCTTTCGTCAGGTTGGGCTCCAGCCGTGATGGCCCGGATTTTGTCACGCAATGGCTGCTCGTGGTGGAGCCATGCGTGCGAACCAGCCAAATTGGACGTTTCTACCTTCGACTGCACTTTGGGTAGTCAATTCAGCTAGCTATGGCCCGAGCAGGGCCCTGTTGGTAAGTCTAGTTTCGCCAGTTTATACGCGGGAAATGACCGATCTGCGGTCGCGACTTTCACGATAGCGGGTCAGGCGGTTGTCTTGGAGGCCGGTACGACCACGAAATCTTCGGCGATGGCACGAGCCCCCGCCTCACGGCGTAAATCGGCAGATACGCTGCGCAACTGCTCCCCGCCAAGTGGCGTAGATGCTCCACCAAGTCAGCAGGACGTCAAAACGGGGCTTGCAATGATTGGGCAACAGCTCGCGTGTATCTGCAAATCTAGTGGAGCAGCTTGCAGATATTTTGTGCGCCACCGATGTCGCTTCAGGAAATATCCTTGGGGTCTGGTTCGTCTGTGACAAAAAACGTTAGCATGCCGCCCGGAGAAGTGGAGTTGCCTAGGCTGGCCTATATATTCACTTCCTTCGCCACCCCTGGATGCGGGCCATCTTCTCGGAACTTTTTGACCGAAGGCTTGCTCGTCAACTTCTTGTGACCACTTGTTTGGCCCATGAAAACTGCATGACTAGTATAGAACTCGAGACGCCGGATTGCCCGCTGTGTGGAAGCCCCGAACGCAGACCTTTGTATGACGGTCCAGGGGATGGTCCGTATGCCGTTTGTGCCTGTGTGGCTTGCGGCATGGCGTTTCTATCGCCACGTGCCACCGAGCGGGAGATGTTGTTGCTCTATCAAAGAGATCGGTATTTTGCTGGGGGAGAGGACGAGGGCTATTCGAACTACTCCAATCAGGAAGTACCTCTGCGGCGTACCTTTCGGCGTTTGCTCGAGTGTATGGATAAGGGTGGAAGGACTGGCGGTCGATTACTCGAAATTGGATGTGGGTATGGCTACTTTCTGGATGAAGCGAAGCCCTATTTCGCTCGAAGAGTAGGGACGGATTACTCGTCGGAGGCGGTTGCCAATTCTCGTCGATTTGCTGATTTTGTTATACAGGGAGGGGCTGATGACGTTGGCGATGAGGAAAAGTTTGACTGTATTGTCGCCATACATGTCGTTGAGCATGTGTATGATCCTCGAAAATTTGTGCAGTCCTTGCTCGAAAAGCTGAATTCGGGGGGGAGCCTTATTCTGGCAGCCCCCGACTTTGGAAGCTATTGGCGAAAGTTGATGGGTAACCGATGGCCGTCGTTCAAATTCCCCGAGCACGTGCAGTACTTCAGTTCGGAGACATTGTCTCGATTGATGGGGGAGTGTGGGCTTGAAGGTCTGGAAGGTATTCCTTATCCGCATGCTTTTCCGCTGCCGCTTATCGCATCGAAATTTGGATTGAAATTGCCTGCGGTGTTCGATCGGTTCAATTTATGGCTGCCGTCCACGACGGTAGCTTATGTGGGGACGAAAAATGGCTAATCCGAGTGAAAAGCCATTGTTGTCGTTGGTGATTCCGCTGTATCGAGAAGCCTCTCATTTCGCCTCATCTCTTCGCGAGATCGTTGCGGTACTTGAGTCGATTCCTGTTGACTTTGAGATAGTGCTTGTTGATGACGGCTCACCTGACGAGACTTGGTCTGTCATTCAACAGCAATGTATTGAATTTCCGCAGGTCAAGGCGGCTCGTTTGAGTCGGAACTTCGGGAAGGAAGCAGCATTGGCGGCTGGCCTGGAGCATGTGAGCGGAGACGCTGTTGTGGTCATGGATGGCGATCTGCAGCATCCCCCCAGCCTTATTGTTGAGATGCTGAAGCACTGGCAGGAGGGTGCTGAAGTCATTGAGGCAGTCAAACAACAGCGCGCAAAGGAAAGCCTGGCGGGGCGTCTTTCCAGTCGTCTTTTCTACAGCGTTTTCTCCAGATTGACCGGTTTCGATTTGCGCGGGGCATCAGATTTCAAGTTGATGGATCGCAAGGTTATTAATGCTTGGCGACGGATGGGGGAACGGAATCTATTCTTTCGCGGAATGAACGCCTGGCTCGGGTTCAAGCGCGTGCAAGTTCAATATAATGTCGACGATCGGGTTGATGGGCAGTCTGGTTGGTCGGTCATTCAGTTGGTGCGCTTGGCGGTAACTGCCGTCGCCTCGTTTTCAAGCATACCATTGTACTTCTTGATTTTTGCTGGCTTCGGTTTTTCCGTATTTGCTTTGGTCCTTGGTGTGCAAACACTTATTAGAAAAATTGACGGTTATGCAATTGATGGATTTACCACGGTCATTCTCCTGTTGTTGATTATTGGCAGTGGTATGATGTTTGGCCTGGGGCTGATTGGTATTTACATCGCGCGTATCTACGAGGAAGTGAAGAAGCGCCCTCGGTACATTATTGCTGAGTGGGTGGGGGATGCTCGTTAAGCAGTTTTTCCGGTACGTTATCGTTGGAGGGCTTGGTACTGTTTCCCATCTCGCAGTGCTCGCTGTCTGCGTAGAGGTATTAAATTGGCAGCCAGTGGTTGCCTCAATCGCTGGTTTTATTTCTGCGTTGCTAGTTTCATATAATCTCAATTATCACTGGGCCTTTCAATCTCGGCGCTCTCACATGGAGGGGGTCTGGCGGTACATTGTTGTTTCCTTGGGTGGGTTGCTGTTAAATGCTGGCATGATGTCTGCTTTGATAAAGTACGCACATGTTAATTACTTTCTATCTCAGTTGTATGTTGTGGCTGTCGTGCCGGTGTGTAATTTCATAATTAATCGCTATTGGACTTTTGGTGTGGGTAAGCGAGGACGTTAGCGTATAAGTAAGTTTTCGAGCGGGGCTTGTGCTATGAGGAGGCGGTGTGAAAGGTAGCGATATAAGGACGGTCGAAGGCGAAGATTCTTCGGTGGGCGCCAAGGGCCGGGATTCTTCTATTAAAAAGGGGATGTTGCTTGCGCTGCCTGTGATATTTTTTGTTGCAGCATTTTATCTTTTGTCAAATATTTCTGCTCCCATGCAGCGTGATGGTGCTCATTTCGTTTTCATGGCGAACAATATTGCTCATGGACTGCCTCCTTACTGGGCTTCATTCGAAACCAAGAACCCCTTGGTGGAGATATTCTGGAGTCTGTTTATTTTTGTGCTTGCGAAATCGCAGGGGATTTTGGAGTCCGTCCGCATTGCTGAGACTATCTGGATAGCCAGTACCGCGACTTTGATCTTCCTGACCATATTCTGCGTATCCCTGGAAAAAAAACCGAAAGGGCGCACATTGTTTGGCTCGGTTGGTCTATGGTCAGGCCTGTCCGTCGCGCTTCTATATCTGGTTCTGGCCCTTGATGTCAGGGTTACTGATGATGGTCTGAATATCGCGCTGTATCAAGGATTGCCGGAGCTGCTGCTCATAGTCTTGCTGCTGCGTCTGCCTTCTCGGCACCACTTTATCCACGGCGGTGCTGTTGGGGTTGTGATTTTCCTGTCGTGGTTCGTCAAACAGACATCTTTGCTACCGGAATTCCTCGTCATTGCAGGCTGCGCAGTGGTACTGCGCGGCCAATTGCGGCTTTCCTGGTGGGGAGGGTGCTTCCTCGGTGCCGTCGGAGGTGTGGCTGCTTTTGCATTGCATTTGTTGGTGACCGGGACTTTGGATAATTATCTTCTGGGAAGTACCATCTATAGATCTGGAATTGCACCTGCATTGATGTCCGAATTCTGGAGTAATGCCCTGGCCTCCTATTCGGTTCCAATTTGGTCGCTGTCATTTGGGCAGTTCCTGTCGGTACACCGTATATGGACCACAATTGCTCTTGTTATTTTAATTCCGGTGGCAATGGCTTGTCTTTATCGGTCGCGTGAACGTGCATGGAGTGGAGCGCGCCTAGCTCTACTGTTGTCGATTTTATGGATGTTTGGTGCTTGGTTGCAGGCTGTCCTCGCGCTAACCTTCTTTCCTCATTATTTCCTTTCGTCGTTGGCCCCTGTCGCATTGGTCTCCGGTGTTTTAATTTCTATGGCTCGTCGCCCGGCTGCGTTAGCTCTATCTGCAGGAGTGCTGGGTTTGTTTTTTGGTTTGATCGGCAGTTATGCCGATATGAAAGAGTCTAATATGCTGAGGGGCGAACTGGCGCCCATCAATATTTCCACTGCACAGGTGCTTCGCTTTATCAAGCCGGGTGATCGTGTCTTCAATTGGAGTGGTTTGCCCCATGTCCTCGTGGCTTACGGAGCGCCTAGCTCCTATGCACTAAACATGAATTGGCCGTTTATCATGACAGGGCTGCCGGATGATACTAAAAAGAGGATGCTGAGAAACGTTCTGCGAGTGCCGCCCGATGTGGTCGTGGCGATGTATGAAAGCTATCCGAAGAATCAGGGCATAGCTAATTACGCTATGAATGAAAGTGTCCTGAAAGAGGTTACTGGCTTGGACTATGTGCTCGTGTATCGGAGCAGCACGTTGCCAGGTCGCTATGGCGACGCTGTCAGCGTATTTCGAATGAAGACCGAGCTCAATGGAATTGAGGGGGGCACGTCAACCCGGTGAGCTGGGACCTGCGTCGCCTTCGTTCGTATCTGCAGCAGGCGTCCGATTGCATTTCGCCTGAGACAGGTCCAAGAGGGTTGCGGCTGTTGTGCCGACGCAGCATGTCCATCGCCCAGGCAGTCAACTACCCTCCAACCTCATGTAGGCGTCGATTGTTCTGGCGGAAATTGATTCGACTCCCCCAGCAGCCGAATACTCTGCGATGTTGTCAGACTGATGCCCGCCTCGCGCAACCCGCTGAAGATGGTGAACAGCAGATCGCTCTTGGTGCCGTACACCGCCCGTGGGCTGCTGACGTTGCCGGAGGCGGCCAAGGTCAGGCCGGTGGCGCTGAGGTCCTTGAAGGTCACCGAGGGCGCCGGCGTCTCGACGATGTTCTCGTGCTCGGTGTAGGCCTTGAGCATCAGCTCGCGGACCTTCTGCACGTCAGTATCCAGCGGCAGGGTCAGGTTGATGCCGACCACGCCCAGGGCGCTGCCCATGGTCACGTTGCGCACGTTCTGCGAGATGAACTGGGAGTTGGGCACGATGACCGTGGACTGGTCGGACATCTGGATTTCCGTGGCACGCACGTTGATGCGGCGGATGTCGCCCTCGACGCCGCCGGTCAGGCTGACCCAGTCGCCGACCTTGACCGGGCGCTCGGTGAGCAGGATCAGGCCGGAGATGAAGTTCTGCACGATGGCCTGCAGGCCGAAACCGATACCTACCGACAGGGCGCTGACCACCCAGGTCAGGCTGGTGAGGTTGATGCGCAGCGCCGAGAGCACCAGCAGCACCAGGATGACCATGCCGATGTAGCCCACCAGGGTCACCAGCGAGGCGCGCATGCCTACGTCCATGCTGGTTTCCGGCAGCAGTTCCTCGGCCAGCCAGCGCTTGAGCAGGCGCAGGCCGAACAGCCCGGCAGCCAGGGTGCCCAGCGCCAGCAGGATGTCCTGCGGGACGATGTTCAGCCGGCCCAGGGACTGGCCGCTTTCCACCAGCCGCACCAGGCCCTGCAGCAACTCGCCGGGGCTGGTGCCGGTGGTGGAGAAGGCGATCAGTATCGTCGACAACACCAGCAGCGTGCGCCCGGCACCGGTCAGCAGGGTGGCGAACTGCGCCTGGTGGCGCGGGTCGACGCCAAGGTTCTCGGCCAGCCGCGCGCCGATCTTCTGCCTGGGTGAGAGCAGCGCTTCGCAGAGGTCGACGAACAGGGTCGTGAGCAGGTACCCCGTGGCACAGACGACGCTGGCCCAGAGCAGCTTGCCGGCGAGGAAGTAGGCCAGCGACAGGTAGCCGCTGACCAGTGCCAGGACGATCAGCAAGACGATGATCATCATCGCCAGCACAATGATTCCGGCCAGCGCCGACGTCTCGTGGCCCTCGGCCTCACGCCGCGCGCGTCGGTAACGGTACAGCGCGATGGAGAACAGCATGGCGGTAGCGATGGCAGTGATGGCGTTCACCGCAACGGTCAAAGCCAGGCTGGCGCCGCTGACGCTGTTCAGGCGCTCCTGGGTGCCGAGCACCAGCAGCAGCCAGGCCATCAGCCAGGGGAAGGGGGAGAGGGCGTCGGCCACCGGGTCGGGGAGGTCAGGCAGGCGCCAGGACGGTCTTTGTACGGCGAGCAGGGCGCGGCCCAGACCGGCGGTAAAGGTGCAGAAAATCACCAGGGTCAGCAACTGGTCGCCCAGGTTGGTCATGGTGCCATTGAGCTGTTCGTGCCAGTCCAGCCCTTCGCGGATCAGCGCGGCGGCGCCGCCCAGGGTGACGATGGTGGCAAGGCTGACCGCCACGGCAAGGGCGCTACGGCGCAGGCGGCCCACGGGAATCCAGCGGATCATCGCTTTGGTCAGCAACTGTTCGAGCAGGCGCCGGCCGGGGATCCACAGCAGCGCGCCGACGATCAGGCAGGCGATGAAGGGCCAGCGGTGTTCCGGTTGCCAGGTCAGTGCGAAGGCATCGCCGATCTGCCCGCGAATCGCTTGCAGGCGGGACAAGTCGTCGTCGGTGGGGCGGATCAGGCTGGACCAGAAGCGAGGGCTCAGCGGCGGCGGGTAGCGCGTGGCGATCTGCGAGTTGAACTGGCTGCGCCGCAGGTTGACGATCTGCGCGGCGAGGTCCTGGGCGTTCTTGTCCAGCTGATTGGCGCGTTCGAGCTGTTTCTGCAGGTCCTTCTGGGCATCCGTCAGGTCGCTGCGCTGTCTGGTCAGACTCTCGGCCTCGTTAGGCGTGACCGGGCCGAGCACCTTGAGTTGATCCTCGGTGCGCGAGAGTGCCGTGCCGATGTCGGTGGCGTTCTGTTCCGCGCGGGCCTGCACGGCCAGCGCGGACTGCCGCAGGTTTGACAGCAGGCCATCGTCACTGTCGGCCGAAACGCGCTGGCGGATCAGTTCGAGACGGGCGCTCAGTTGATCGACGCCAGCATCTTCGGGCAGGTCCGGCAACTGGATGGAATCGCCTGCCTGGACGTCGGTCGGCTCGTCGGCCAGCACGGCGCCTGTTCCGGCCAGCGACAAGGTGAGCATCAGCAGCACGCGGCTGCAGGCATGCACTAAGGTTTCCCGCATCTTCCCCCATCCTGTGGTCAAAACGCATGTGGGTGTTCGACCGGACAATAGCCGGGACAATTCCCTGGAGCATAGCGCCGTAGTGGCTGGTGCTTGTCCGGCTGGTGCGGATAATCAAGGTATGCAGATGGTTAAGGGTCAGAAATTCTGGCCACATCGATCCCCTTTTGGCCGCTTCCGCTGTTTTGTGCAGCGCGGTCGCTGGGCAGAATTCCCCCACCGGACAACAAGAATCCTTCAGAGGGTACTCCCATGCTTACCGTGTACAGCGATGATCACCGCCTGCATTTCGGCCAGTCCGAACTGGTCGACGGCAAACTCCAGCCCTGCTTCGAAATGCCCAGCCGCGCGGACACCGTGCTGGCCCGCGTGAAATCGCAGAACCTGGGCGAGATCATCGAGCCCAAGGACTTCGGCCTGGAGCCGATCCTGCGCGCGCACAACACCCGCTACGTCGAATTCCTCAAGGGTGCCTGGGCGCGCTGGTCGGCCGAAGGCCACACCGGCGACCTGGTCTCCACCACCTTCCCGGGGCGCCGCCTGCTCCGTGATGGTCCGATCCCGACTGCGCTGATGGGCGAAGTGGGACACTACAGCTTCGACACCGAGGCGCCGATCACTGCCGGCACCTGGCAGGCCGTGTACAGCTCGGCCCAGGTCGCGCTGACCGCCCAGGACCACATGCGCCAGGGTGCCAGCACCGCTTTCGCTCTGTGCCGTCCGCCGGGCCACCACGCCGGCAGCGACTTCATGGGCGGCTACTGCTTCCTGAACAACGCTGCCATCGTCAGCCAGGCCTTCCTCGACCAGGGTGCCAAGCGCGTGGCCATCCTCGACGTCGACTATCACCACGGCAACGGCACCCAGGACATCTTCTACCGCCGCAACGATGTGCTGTTCGCCTCGATCCACGGCGACCCGCTGGTGGAGTACCCGTACTTCCTCGGCCACGCCAACGAGCACGGCGAGGGCGCCGGCGAAGGCTACAACCACAACTACCCGCTGCCGCACGGCACCGGTTGGGATGGCTGGTTCGCCGCGCTGGACGATGCGTGCCGCAAGATCGCCGACTACGCGCCGGACGCGGTGGTTGTATCGCTGGGCGTGGATACGTATAAGGACGACCCGATTTCCGAGTTCAAGCTGGACAGCCCGGACTACCTGAAGATGGGCGAGCGCATCGCCGCACTGGGTATCCCGACCCTGTTCATCATGGAAGGGGGGTACGCGGTCGAGGCCATCGGCGTCAACGCGGTGAACGTGCTGCAGGGCTACGAAGGCGCTGCACGCTAAGTAGAGAAGATCGGGCGGATGAATTTCCGCCCGATTGCTTTTTATGGCTCGCGACCCGTCGTTTGTAATGGTCAGAGTGCGAGCGCATCCAACTGGGGAAGGACATGAACAAGAATACCGCGCTGCGCGGCCTGCTCGCCGCCGCCGCCCTCGTCACCGCCGGTGCCGCCAGCGCCGCGCCGGAAGTGCGCATCTACAACTGGTTCGACTACATCGGCCCGGACACCCTCAAGGGCTTCCAGAGCGAGACCGGCATCAAGCCGCAATACGACGTCTACGACAGCAACGAAGTACTGGAAGCCAAGCTGCTGTCCGGTCACTCGGGCTATGACGTGGTCGTGCCCAGCGACAGCTTCCTGCCCAACTACCTCAAGGCTGGCGTGTTCCAGCCGTTGGACAAGAGCAAGCTGCCGAACTGGAAGAATCTCAATCCCGCCCTGCTGAAGGTGCTGGAGAGCAAGGACCCGGGCAACCAGTACGTGATGCCCTACATGTGGGGCACCAACGGCATCGCCTACAACGTCGACAAGGTCAAGGCCGTGCTCGGCGACAACGCGCCGGTGGACTCCTGGGACCTGGTGTTCAAGCCGGAGAACCTGGCCAAGCTGAAGTCCTGCGGCGTGGCCTTCCTCGATTCGCCCACCGAAGTCATCCCGCAGGTCCTGCATTACCTGGGCCTGTCGCCGAACAGCCACAACCCGGACGACTACAAGAAGGCCGAGGCGCTGCTGGCGCAACTGCGCCCGCACATTACCTACTTCAGTTCTTCGAAGTTCGTCACCGACCTCGCCAACGGCGATGTCTGCGTGGCCCTGGCCTGGTCCGGCGGCGCGATGCAGGCGGCCAACCGTGCCAAGGAAGCCAATAACGGCATCCACATCGAGTACCGCATTCCCAAGGAAGGCGCCGCAGCATGGTTCGACGTGCTGGCGATTCCGAAGGACTCGAAGAACGTCGAGCAGGCCCACGCCTTCCTCAACTACCTGCTGCGCCCGGAAGTGGTCGCGCCGATCTCCGACTATGTCGCCTACGCCAACCCCAACCAGGCGGCGGACGGGCTGATCTCCAAGGAGCTGCACGACAACCCCAACGTCTACCCGCCGGCGGACGTGCAGGCCAAGCTGTTCTCTGTGGAGATGCTGCCGCCCAAGCTGGAGCGTATCCGCACGCGCACCTGGACCCAGGTGAAATCCGGCAAATAATGTCGCCCACGGCGCTCTGAACAGCGGATTTCCGTTGGCGGCCGGGCGCCGCGAACTGGCATGATCGGCGGACCCTCTTCGAGGAGGTCCGCCGATTCTCATTGGGCTTCCCGATAATCCTCACTTGCTGAGCCTTGAGTGCTGAGCTTTGCTGCCGAGCCTTGCCATGACCTGCCGGACTGCTGCACACGCCTTCTCAGGGAGGCGTTCATGAATTCCCCAGCCAATATCGTCGAACGCAAGGGCGCCGATGCCTTCGCCATCCAGGTCATGACCGGCCTGTGCATCATCTGGGGTATCCAGGCGGTGATGGTGAAACTGGCCGCTCACGACATCGCGCCGATCATGCAGGCCTTCGGCCGCAACCTGGTGGCCGCCGTGGTGGTGGGGTTGCTGATGTGCTGGCGCGGCGGCTGGGAAGGCTTCCTGCGCCATGGCACTGTCAAGGGCGGGCTGCTGGCTGGCGTGCTGTTCGCCGCCGAGTTCTTCTTCATCGCCCAGGGGCTGGTCTATACGTCGGCCTCGCACATGGCGGTGTTCATCTATACGGCACCGATCTTCTCGGCGCTGGCGCTGCACTTCCTGCTGCCCAGCGAGCGCCTGCGGCCGTTGCAGTGGCTGGGGATCGGTGTGTGCTTCGCGGGTATCGCGATGTGTTTCGGTGGCGGGTTCGACCTGGCGAACATGGATGGCCGCATGCTGCTGGGCGACGCCTTCGGTGTGCTGGCCGGCTTCGCCTGGGGCATGACCACGGTAGCAGTGCGCACCACGCGGCTGTCCGAGGCCAAACCGATCCTCACGCTGTTCTACCAGTTGCTGATCGCTGCCCTGCTGCTGCCTTTCGCCGCGCTGGCGCTGGGCAAGACCCAGGATGTGAGCTTCACCCCGATTGGCGTGGGCAGTGTGCTGTTCCAGGGCCTGGTGGTGTCGTTCTTCAGCTACTTCACCTGGTTCTGGCTGCTGCGCCGCTATCTCGCGTCGAACCTGGCGGTGTTCTCGTTCATGACGCCGATGTTCGGCATCGCCTTCGGTGTGCTCATCCTCGGTGAGCCGCTTACCCTGAACTTCGTCGCGGGCGCCGCGCTGGTGCTGGCGGGGATTACCCTGGTGAGCAGCGAGCAGTGGATTCGCCGGATGCTTTCGCGCTGAGGGGGAACTGTCGCGCTCTTGATTCAGGTCAGGCGTCGCGGCGGGGTAAGACGATAGTCTTTGTTTCAAGGAGTGAGTGGCACGGGCGGAGAGTGGGACGCCGGGCTATTCTTCCTAGGGCGGCCCATGGTGGTAACGGGCCGCCCGACCCGAATTCGCACGAGGAGGTATCCATGAAAGTCTGGCTGCAAAGCATTGCGTGGAAACTCGGTGTCACGCTCGGCCTGATCGAGCCTCCACGTCTGCAACCCATCCCCGTCCGCAGCGACGAGCAACGTCGCCTGATGGAGCAGCGTCGGCGCTACTGATCGCGCCCGCTACCGCAAAAAAGGAAAACCCGCCAGCTGGCGGGTTTTTTCTTGTCCGTCATTCGTGGGCCTTGAACCAGTCGTCGATCATCCCTTTCAGCCTTTCCCCGGAGAAACTCGGGAAGTGCCCGCCATGCACGGTGCGCACCGGCAGCTCGCGCAGGCGCGAAAGGCTGGCGGCGTAGTCGTCGAGATTGGAGTGGTAGGCGTCCTCGATCAGCGGACCGTCGTAGATGATGTCGCCGGAGAACAGCGTCTGCGTCTTCTCTTCCCACAGGCTGATGCCGCCCGGCGAGTGACCGGGGGTGTGCAGGACCTGCAGGGTGCGGTCGCCCAGGTCGAGCACGTCGCCTTCGTCGATGGTGCGGGTGGCCGGCGCGGCTTTCACCCGGTATTCGGCGTAGCACAGCGGGCAGTCCGGGTGCGCGTCGAACATCTCGTCGTCGACGAAGGCGGTGGCCAGGGTGCGCTCGCCGTCGGGGCTGGCGAGGATGTCGGCTTCGGCCGGGTGCACCAGGCGTTCGTCGAACTCGTGGTGGCCGGCGATATGATCGAAATGGGTATGGCTGGCCACGGCCAGCAGCGGGCGGTCGGTGAGCCAGGGAAGTTGTTCGCGCAGGCTGACCAGGCCTGAGCCGCTGTCCACCAGCACGTCGCGGTCGCGACCCTGGATATGCCACATGTTGCAGCGGTAGAAGGGGCGGACGTAGGGCTCGTGGATCAGGCTGACGCCGTCGTAGCAGTGACGGACCTCGAACCAGCGGTCGCGGGTGACGATCTTCATGAGTCGGGTTCCGGGCGTTTTGTGTGGGAGCGAGGGGGACGCCTAGTCATTGCTCGCGAACAAACCCCGCCACGAAGCCGGGTTCGCGAGCAAGCTCGCTCCTGCAAGGAGACTTCACCCTAACCTCTCCCAGGGGGAGAAGGAACCGTTCGGAGCCTTGGGGGATTGGAGCGGCGTCGCCGGTAGCTGCGCCGCCGCTCGGCTCTGGCGGATTCCCGCTCCCCCTGGGAGAGGGCAGGGCGGAGATGAAATGGCTCGAACGTAGGAGGGGTGGAGCGGAGCGATACCCATGCCGATGGGTATCGCAGGCTCCACCCCTCCTACGAAAGCGTTACGGTGCGAAAGGCGCCGCTTCCATCACTTCCACGATCAGCGGGCGATCGCTCGGGGCGTTGCGCAGCAGTTCCTGCAGGTGCGCGTGGTCGCGGGCGCGCTCGGCGGCGCAACCAAAGCCCTTGGCGATGGCGAGGAAGTCCGGGGTGTAGATGTCCACGCCCAGCGGGGTGATGTCGCGGCGTTCCATGTAGCGCTTGATCTCGCCGTAGCCGTGGTTGTTCCACAGCAGGACGATGATGCCCACCTTGGCTTCCACGGCGCTGGCCAGCTCGGTCATGGTGAACTGCAGGCCGCCGTCGCCCATCAGGCTGATCACCGGGCGGCCCGGCTCGCCGAGCTTGGCGCCGATGGCGGCCGGCAGGCCGTAGCCCAGGGTGCCGTAGCCGGTGGAGGCGTTGAACCAGCGGCGACCGCCGTCCAGTTCCACCAGGTGGTTGCCGCTGTAGACAGTCTGCGTCGAGTCGCCGACGAAGCGCGCGTCGGGTAGTACTTCGAGGATCTTGCCGAACAGCTCGCGGTAGTGCGCCCAGCCGCTGAAGTCCTCGGCCAGTTGTGCGCGTACCTTGGCTGCGCGCTGGGCGCCGGGGCTGTTGGCGTCGGCCTGGCGGGCCGGCAGCAGTTCGAGCAGGGCGCGCATGGCGGTGCGGGCGTCGCTGTGGATGGCGATGCTCGGCGCGTAGTTGCGCATCAGCTGCTGCGGGTCGATGTCGATGCGAATCAGCTCGCCGCCGATCTTGAAGTTGCCGTCGAACACCACGTCGTAGTCGGTTTCGCCCAGCTCGGTGCCGATGGCCAGGACCACGTCGGCCTGCTCGGCCAGTTCGCGTACCGGGATCAGCGACTGGTTGCTGCCGATCAGCAGCGGGTGTTCCGGTTGCAGCAGGCCCTTGGCGTTGATGGTCTGCGCGGTCGGGGCGTCAAGGGCGAGGGCCAGCGCGCGGGCTTCGGCCTGGGCTTCGACGCAGCCGCCGCCGAGCAGCAGCAGCGGGTTCTTCGCCTTGGCCAGCTTGGCGGCGGCCTCGTGCAGCGGCGAGCGCGCCGGGGCAGGGCGGGCCAGTTGGACGCGCGGGCGCACCTGCATGTGGTCGGCCGGGGCGGTGATGATGTCCAGCGGCAGCTCGATGTGCACCGGGCGCGGGCGTTCGCTGTCGAACACGGCGAAGGCGCGGGCCAGAACGGCGGGGAGTTCCTCGACGCTCATCAGCGTGTGGCTGAACGCGCTGACGCCGGCGACCATGGCGCGCTGGTTCGGCAGTTCGTGCAGGTAGCCGTTGCCGTGGGCCAGGCGCGAGCGTTCGTTGACGCTGCTGATCACCAGCATGGGGATGGAGTCGGCGTAGGCCTGGCCCATGGCGGTGAGGATGTTGGTCATGCCCGGGCCGGTGATGATGAAGCACACGCCCGGCTTGCCGGTGACGCGCGCATAGCCGTCGGACATGAAGCCGGCGCCCTGTTCGTGGCGCGGGGTGATGTGGCGGATGCCGCTGTGCGGCAGGCCGCGGTAAAGCTCGACGGTGTGCACGCCGGGGATGCCGAAGACGGTATCGACGCCCCAGGCTTCGAGTTGCTTGACGAGGAATTCGCCGCAGGTGGTCATGGCAGTTCCTTGGAGTTCGTGGGTGAGGTGGTCGTTAATCATGCAAAAGGGCGCGGAGATCAGCTCGCCGCGCCCTTTTGCCTAGCGCAATGTCTTGTCAGGCCGCATCGGCGACAGCTGCCGGGCGGGGCGACAGCAGGCTGACGACGATGAAGCTGACCAGGCCGATGGCCAGGCTGTAGTAGATCGGGGTGTTGGCGTCGAAGCCATCCTTGAGCATGAACACCAGCGCGGTGATGAAGCCCAGGGCCATGCTGGTGATAGCGCCGGCAGTGGTGGCGCGCTTCCAGTAGATGGCACCGATCAGCGGAATCAGCATGCCGCCCACCAGCAGGTTGTAAGCCAGGGTCAGCGCACTGATCACGTCGTTCACCACCAGGGCGATCGCCAGGACCACCACACCGGTGAGCAGGGTGCAGATGCGGTTCAGGCTCAGGCGGGTGGAGCGCTGGCCGGTGAAGATCGGCAGCAGGTCTTCGGTGATGGTGGTGGAGGCGGCGAGCAGGCCGGCGCTGGCGGTGGACATCATCGCGGCCAGTGCAGCGGCGATCACCAGGCCCCGGATGCCGTCCGGCAGGGCGGACTGGACGATGGCGGCGAAGGCGTTGTTGACGTTGTCCAGGTCGGGCAGCAGCACCTTGGCGCACATGCCGATCAGTGCGCCGACCAGGCCGTAGATCACGCAGTACACGCCTGCGGCGGTGCCGGCGTACTTGGTGACCTTCTCGTCGCGGGCGGTGAACACGCGCTGCCAGATGTCCTGGCCGATCAGGATGCCGAAGAAGTAGATCAGGAAGTAGGTGATGATCGTGTCGTAGCCGATGGTGTGGAAGCTGAAGGCGGTGCTCGGCAGCTTGGCTACCAGCTCGTCCCAGCCACCGACACGATGCAGGCAGATCGGCAGCAGGATGAACATCAGGCCGACGGTCTTGATGATGAACTGCACGATGTCGGTCAGGGTCAGCGACCACATGCCGCCGATGGTGGAGTAGATCACCACGACGCCGCCGCCCAGCAGCACGGACACCCAGAACGGCAGGCCGAACAGGACCTGCATCACGGTGCCGATGGCCAGGGTGGAAACCACGCCGATCATCAGTGCATAGGCGAACATGATCACCGCCGAAGCCTGGCGGGCCATGGGGTTGTAGCGACGCTCCAGGACCTGGGTAACGGTGAAGATGCGCAGCTTGAGCAGCGGCTTGGCCAGGAACAGGTTCAGCGCGATGATGCCGGCGCCCAGTGCGGCGCACAGCCAGAAGCCGGAGATGCCGTGGACGTAGCCCAGGCGTACGGTGCCGACGGTGGAGGCGCCGCCCAGGACGGTGGCGGCCATGGTGCCCATGTAGAACGCCGGGCCGAGGTTGCGGCCGGCCACGAGGTAGTCTTCGTGGGTCTTGGCGCGGCGCATGCCGTACCAGCCCAGCCACAACATGCCAGCGGCATATATCAGTACGACGATCAGATCTAACGCCATGGTCGGCTCCTCACACTTGCATTGTCATTGTTGCCGCGCGCTTGTGGCGTGCGGTAGGGCATCGGACCGGCGGCAACCGGCCCGATGGGACTTTCGGGTAATGGGCTTCGCGTCAGGCCGCGAAGCCTGGATCAGGCTGCCGGCTCGCTGATGCTGCGTACCGGGCGGTCATGGCTGCCAACCCAGCGCGGGCCTTTCGGTCCATACACGCCAGCGGGTTCCGGGAAGGTGCGCAGCAGGGCGATATAAAGCAGCGCGGCGACACCGAGGGTGACCGGCAGGCTGATGTCGATACCGCCGGCCAGGTTGCCCAGCGGACCGACGAACTGGCCCGGCAGGTTGACGAAGCACAGGCCCAGGGCCGCGCTCGGGATCCAGGCACCCATGCCGCGCCAGTTCCAGCCGTTGTGGAACCAGTAGGCGCCGCCTTCCTGGCCACGGGTGAACACCTGGAGGTCATCGGCGTGGTAGAAGCCACGGCGGATGATCAGGCCGAGGATCATGATGATCATCCACGGGCTGGTGCAGGTGATGATCAGCACGGCGAAGGTGGACACGCTCTGAACCAGGTTCGCGGCGAAGCGACCGATGAAGATGAAGGCGATGGACAGCAGACCGATCAGCAGGGTCGCCTGTACGCGGTTGAGCAGGCGCGGGAACACGCTGGACATGTCCAGGCCGGTGCCGTACAGCGACGTGGTGCCGGTGGACATGCCGCCGATTACCGCGATCAGGCACACCGGCAGGAAGAACCAGCTCGGCGAAACGGCCAGCAGGCCGCCGACGTAGTTGTTCTGCGCGATGTAGTCCGGAGCGTTGACGGCAACGATGGTGGCGGTGGCCAGGCCAAACAGGAACGGGATCAGGGTGGCCAGCTGGGCGCAGATCACGGCCAGCATGATGCGCTTCTGCGAGGTCTGGCGCGGGATATAGCGCGCCCAGTCACCGAGGAAGGCGCCGAAGGACACCGGGTTGCTCATCGCCAGCAGGGCGGCGCCGATGAAGGCGGCCCAGAAACCTTCGCTGCCCATCTGCACGGTGCCGGCGTAGCCAGCGTCGAACGGGCCGGAGAAGGCGAACAGGCCGAGCAGGAACAACAGGCTCGCGGCCCACACGGCGATCTTGTTGACCATCAGCATGAAGCGGAAGCCGTAGATGCAGACGATCAGCACCAGCACGGCGAACAGGCCGTAGGCCAGGCCCAGGGTCAGGTCGGTTTCCGGCAGGTCGAACAGGCGCTTGGCGCCACCGATCAGCGCATCGCCCGAGCTCCACACGGAGAGGGAGAAGAAAGCGACCGCGGTGAGCAGCGACAGGAACGAACCGACGATCCGCCCGTGTACGCCGAAGTGGGCGCCCGAGGAGACCGCGTTGTTGGTGCCGTTGAGCGGGCCGAACAGGCCCATCGGCGCGAGGATGAGCGAACCGACCAGCACGCCGAGCACGATGGCCCAGACGCCGGCCTGGAACGACAGGCCGAACAGTACCGGGAAGCTGCCCAGCACGGCGGTGGCGAAGGTGTTGGCGCCACCGAAGATCATGCGGAACAGGTCGGTGGGCGTGGCGTTGCGTTCGTGATCCGGGATCTGTTCGACCCCGAATGTCTCGATCGTTGTGATTGCGTGTGCGTTGTTCTTGTTATCCATGACTTCCTCCCGGGGAGCCCTGTCTTTATGGCGTCGGAGACGGTGACAGGTGCTCGTGTGTGGCCAGCCAGCGGCCCTGTTTCGGATCACGGCGGAAGACGATGGTCTCCCGTTCGTGGTTCAGGCTTTCCTCTCCCTGGATGCGCAGCCGCGTGGCGACGTCGTGGCAGAACACGGCCACGTCTTCGCTTTGCAGGCTCACAAAGGTGTTGCTCGAAAGGCAGTCAAGGACCTCGAAACCATCGTCACGCAGCCAGCCTTCCCACACGTCGCGATAAGCCGCGCGCGACAGCAGCGGCACCGGCCAGGTGTGGAAGATGAAGGAGGCGTCTTCGCTGAAGGCGGCGAAGTAGGCTTCGGTGTCGGTGCGCGCGAAGGCTGCCACGAGATCTCGGGCAGCCTCCAGCACCTGTGCTACGCAGGCGTCGTTATTCATGTGTGTGCTCGTGCGCTCAGCGGCGCTCTACGCCCGGGAGGATGCAGAGCATTTCGTAGAGCAGGTTGGCGCCGAGCAACGAGGTGTTGCCGGTGGTGTCGTACGGCGGGGAGACTTCCACCAGGTCGCAGCCGATGATGTCCAGACCCTGGCAACCACGGACGATCTCGATCGCCTGGATAGTGGTCAGGCCGCCGATTTCCGGGGTGCCGGTACCGGGCGCCCAGGCCGGGTCGATGCCGTCGATGTCGAAGGACAGGTACACCGGGCCGCCGCCGACTTTCTCGCGGACTTCGGCCATCAGCGGTTCCAGCGACTTGTGCCAGCACTCTTCGGCCTGCACCACGCGGAAGCCCTGCTTGCGGCTCCAGTTGAAGTCTTCGGCGGTGTAGCCCTGCGCACGCAGGCCGATCTGCACCACGCGGTCGCAGTCCAGCAGGCCTTCTTCCACCGCGCGGCGGAAGGTGGTGCCGTGGGCGATCTTCTCGCCGAACATGTGGTCGTTCACATCGGCATGGGCGTCGATGTGGACCAGGCCGACCTTGCCGTGCTTCTTGTGGATGGCACGCAGGATCGGCAGGGTGATGGTGTGGTCGCCGCCCAGGGTCAGCGGGAGGATGCCGTGGTCGAGGATCTTGTCGTACGCCTCTTCGATGATGCGTACGGCTTCCATCAGGTTGAAGGTGTTGATCGCCACGTCACCGATGTCGGCGATGTTCAGCGAGTCGAACGGCGCAGCGCCAGTAGCCATGTTGTACGGACGGATCATCACCGACTCGGCGCGGATTTCGCGCGGCCCGAAACGAGTGCCGGAGCGCAGGGAGGTGCCGATGTCCAGGGGCACGCCGACGAAGGCGGCATCGAGCTGGTTGAGCTCTTCGGGGGACTGGATATGCGGCAGGCGCATCATGGTGGCAATGCCGCCGAAACGCGGCATTTCGTTACCGCCCAGGGGCTGGTGAAGTTTCTTGTCCATGGGTAGGGCCTCAGGCTGATCGCTGTCTTCGTGGAAACAGGCTTGTTGATACTGAGGCCGGATTCTCTCCACGCCGGGTAGTGGAAAAAATCGCTGGCTACAAATAATCACTTCAGAGTTTTCTAAACTAATAACGGTCGCTAGACTGCGCCACCTTGCCGCAGCAGACGGCTCGCCGGGCTTGTGGCCTGCGGTTCCTGAATAGATAGGTGGCTTGCTATCATCCATTTTTCAGGTATAGAAACTACTGAACTAGAGCGGCCCGGCCGCGGTTTTGCGGAGTCTTCATGAGCGCGAGCGCATTGCCCGACGTCAAACTGCTGCGGATTTTCGCCTGCGTGGTGCGTAGCCAGGGCTTCGCTGCCGCCCAGCAGGAGCTGAACCTGTCGACTTCGGCGATCAGTACCTACATGAGCCAACTGGAAAACCAGTTGGGCATCGTGCTCTGCCACCGCGGCCGTGGTGGCTTCGGCCTGACCAGCAAGGGCGAGCTGTTCCACCAGGAAACCCTGCGCATCCTCGGCGAACTGGAAGGCTTCGAGCGCTACGCGGCGACCTTGAAAGGGGAACTGCGCGGCACGCTGAACCTCGGCGTGCTGGACTCCACCGTGAGCGATCCGGCATTGCCGCTGGCGGATGTGATCGGCTCCTTCAGCAGCCTGCACCCTGCCGTGCACCTGCACTTGCAGGTGCAGAGCCCCTACGAACTGCAACTGGCGGTGCTGGACAATCGCCTGGACCTGGCCATCGGCTCCTTCTTCAGCCGGATGAACGGCCTGGTCTACCAGCCTCTTTATAGAGAGCAGCACTGGCTGTACTGCAGCGACCGCCACCCGCTGTTCGACGGGCGGCGCATTCCCGCCGAGCTGATCACCCAGCAGCGCATGGTCGGCCGTGGCTACTGGAGCCAGGCGGAACTGGCGCGGCACGGCTTCAAGCACAGCGCCGGCACCGTGGAAAGTATGGAAGCGCAGCTGATCCTGATCCTCTCCGGCGGCTACATCGGCTACCTGCCCGAGCACTACGCGCATCCGTGGGTGGAGCAGGGCCGCCTGCGCGCGCTGCTGCCAGCGACCTTTGGCTATCAGGCGCCGTTCTCGCTGATCCTGCGCCGCGGCCGTTCCCGCGAGCCGCTGATCCAGAACTTCCGCGACCTGCTGCGCACCCAGCCGAGCCAGTCATGAGCCGCGCCCGTTGCCCGCGCTGCGAGCGCCCGCTGGATCATTGCCTGTGTGCGCTGATTCCCCGTGTGGATAACCGCACCCGCGTCCTGTTGTTGCAGCATCCGAGCGAGGTCGGCCATGCGCTGAATACCGCGCGACTGGCAGCTCTTGGGTTGATCAATGCCGAATTGATGGTCGGAGAGGATTTCAGCGGCCTGGACCTGTCCGCCTGGGATGCCTGGTTGCTGTTTCCCGGCGAGTCCGCCCTGGTGCTGGGTGAACTGGCTGCACGGTCTGTGGATAAACCGCGCCTGCTGGTCGTCCCCGATGGCACCTGGCGCAAGGCACGCAAGCTGCTGCACCTCAATCCGAACCTCGCCGCGTTGCCGCGCGTTGTGCTGCCGGAAGGTCTCACCTCGCGCTACCGCCTGCGCAAGGCGCCGGCCGAAGGGGCTCTGTCCACCATCGAAGCCGTGGCGCATGCCCTCGATGCGCTGGACGCACCGCAATCCCACGCTGACCTGCTGCGTCCGTTCGATGCGCTGATCGAAGGGCAGATTGCCGCCATGGGGGAGGAGACCTTCCGGCGCAACCACGGGCCGCGCTGCTGATCCGCTCCTACGAGATACCTCTGCGCTTGGGCCATCCCTCACCCTAGCCCTCTCCCAAGGGGAGAGGGGACCGTTCGGTGCAGGATGAAACCTTCGCGTCAGTCGGCTCGGACTGCCCCCTCTCCCTGAGGGAGAGGGCTGGGGTGAGGGGGAAGACGCAGAGACGGGCTATCCGGAGAAGACAGTTGCTCCTACAGGAGTAGGAGCAGGAGCTCGGGGACGCGCGTATACTGCGCCCCTCATTCCCCTTCGCGAGGTGTTCGTCCGATGCGCCATTGATGCCGCCGTGGTTTCACGGCCCGTTTCCGTCCCAGGCTCCGTTCCTGGGGGTTACCCGGCATCCGATGGATTTGCGTATGACGAACCCTGTCTCCCTGGCGCTGCATGGCGTCACGTTTCAATTGCCCACGGGCGAACCGCTGTTTCGCGACCTCAACGAAACCTTCGACCAGCGCCGTACCGCGCTGGTCGGGCGCAATGGTGCGGGCAAGTCCGTGCTGGCGCGGATCATGGCGGGAGTCCTGGCGCCCAGCGCCGGGCGCTGCCTGGCCTCCGGGCTCGTGCATTACCTGCCCCAACACATCGAGCCGCAGGCGTTTCGCAGCGTGGCGGAGCTTGCCGGCGTGCAGCCGTTGCTGGATGCGCTGGCGCGGGTCGAGGCCGGCGCCGTCGACTCCGCCGACTTCGAGTTGCTGGACGGGCGCTGGGACATCCGCGCGCAGTTGGAGGCGATGCTGTCGGCGGCAGGAATGGGACATTTGACCGTCGATACGCCCGCTGCACGCCTGAGCGGCGGCGAGTGCATGCGCGTGGCGCTGCTCGGCGCCTGGCTGAGCGAGGCGGACTGGCTGCTCCTCGACGAACCGAGCAATCACCTGGATCGCGCCGGCCGCGAGGCGCTGCGCGAGCAGCTTCAGCGCTGGCGCGGCGGCCTGATCCTGATCAGCCACGATCGCCTGCTGCTGGATGACATGCAGCGCATCGTCGAACTGTCTTCCGCCGGGCTGCGCAGTTACTCCGGTGGCTATGCCTTTTACCGGGAGGCGCGCCAGCAGGAGCAGGACAATGCGCTGCGCGAACTGCAGCGGCGCAAGCAGGAGCGGGACCGCCAGCAGCGCGCGATGCAGGAGCAGCGCGAGCGCCAGGCGCACCGGCAGGCGAAGGGACGCAGGGATGCGCAGGAGGCCAACCAGGCGAAGATCCTGGTGGATCGGCAGAAGGAGCGCAGCCAGACCAGCATTGCGCGCCTGGCCACGCAGCATGGCGAACGCCGCGAACAACTGACGCAGGACGTGCGAGAAGCGTTCGACCAACTGCGTGATGACGCCGCCGTCGCATTGAATGCGCCGGCGTGTGAGTTGCCCGAGCAACGCGCGGTATTGCAACTGGCCGGGCTGCGCCTGCCCTTCGGCAATCCCGCTCCGCTGGACTTGCAACTGAACGGGCCGCGCCGCCTGGCGGTGACCGGGTGCAATGGCAGCGGCAAGTCGACCTTGCTCAAGGTGCTGGCCGGCATCGTCGAACCTGTCGCCGGGCTTTGCGAAGTGAAGGTGCGCAGCGCCTACCTGGACCAGCATCTGGCGGCGTTGTCGCCGGAGCGGTCGGTGCTGGAGCTGTTGCTGGAGCGCAACCGGGCTGTGGACAAGTCCGTGCTGCGCACACGCCTGGCGCAGCTCGACCTGCCGGCCGCGCGGGTCGATCTGCCCAGTGCGCTGCTCAGCGGCGGCGAGCGTCTGAAGGCGGCGCTGGCCTGCGAGATCTACGCCGAGCCGCCGGCGCAGCTGCTGCTTCTGGACGAGCCGGAAAACCACCTCGACCTGCCATCCCGCGAGGCCCTGGAAGAGCTGTTGCGGCAATACCAGGGCGCCTTGCTGGTGGTATCCCACGATGAAGCGTTTCTTGCCCGGCTGGCTCTGGAGGGCCGCCTGGAGTGCGCGCGAGACGGCTGGCATTGGCGCGCAGGCTGAACCTTTACCGGTCGGCGAGAGGCAGTTAGGATCGGCGTCCCTCTCTTTCCGGCTGCCTCTGCCGTGCCCCGCCCAGGCGTTGATTCGCGAAGCGGGCATTCATGCTGCCGACGCTCCAACGGCCGTCACCGCTCGTGGCGTGCTATCCCTTTGTGATCTGTTGAATCAGGATGAATTCATGCTCATTCGCCAACGCATCGCTGCGGACAACCCGCGGCTGCTCGATATCTGGCTGGGCGCCGTGCGCGCGACCCACGACTTCCTGCAACCCTCCGACATCGACGCGCTCCTGCCGCTGGTTCGCGATGTCTACCTGCCCGCCGTCGAGGTCTGGGTGGCGGTCGATGCCGATGACTGCCCTCAGGGCTTCATCGGCCTCAACGACAACCATGTGGAAATGCTTTTCATCGACCCGGATTGCCGGGGGCGGGGCCTTGGCCGCGCGCTGCTGGATTTCGTGCGCGAAACGCGCGGTACGCTGGGTGTCGACGTCAATGAACAGAATCCTCAAGCGGTGGGGTTCTATCTGCACTACGGCTTCGCCCAGACCGGGCGCTCACCGCTGGATGGCGAAGGTCGGCCGTTCCCCTTGCTGCATATGAGCCTGCCGGCCAGTCAGTAAGCGCAGGCAGGACCTGCAGGAGCGAGGAGGACGCCTGGTTCTTGCTCGCGAACGGACTCCGCAGCGGGGTTTGTTCGCGAGCAAGCTCGCTCCTACGAAAAGCTGTTGTGCTCGGTCTCGCTGCTGCCGAAGCGGATGCTTCGCGCGCCGAGCCTGAGCAGGCTGTCGGCGAACAGGTCGCTGGCCGTGCTGCGGCAGTCCCAGGCGGCTTCCCAGTCTTCCTTGCGGCGCCAGTGCAGGCGGCCGACCAGCCGCTGCGGTTGGCCTTCGGCATGCAGCTCGCTGGCGAGGTAGCCGGGGCGCCGGTAGAACAGCTCTTGAAGGTGCGCCAGGTAATCGCACAGGCGCGCGGCGATGTGCGGGCGTTGCTGGGGTGTCACGTCGATCTCGATCTGCAGCACGAAGTGCGGATTGTCTACGCAGGCCTGGGCGGTGATCGGGCTGGGTTGAGTCATGTTCCTGGGCTCCCTGTCTTGAACCGAATGCCAGGCGAGGGTAAAACCTCAACATAACTTGAGGTCAATAGCCCATGAAAGAATCTTCTTCCTGCTCCCTGCACCGCGACCTGAGTGTCGGCGAACTGGCCAAGCGCGCCGGCGTGGCCGTCTCGGCGCTGCACTTCTACGAGACCAAGGGGCTGATCAGCAGTACCCGCAACGCGGGCAACCAGCGCCGCTACTCGCGCGACACGTTGCGCCGGGTGGCGGTGATCAAGGTGGCGCAGCGGGTAGGGATTCCCCTGGGGGAGATCGCCGACGCACTGGGCTCGCTGCCCACCGGACACAACCCGTCGGCAGCGGACTGGGCGCGATTGTCGGCGCGCTGGCGGGAGGATCTGAACGAGCGGATCGAGAAGCTATTGCTGCTGCGCGATCAACTCGACGGCTGCATCGGTTGTGGCTGTTTGTCGATGGAGGCCTGCCCGCCGCGCAATCCGGGGACAAGTTGGCGGAGGAGGGGCCGGGGGCGCATTGGCGGGAGGGGGTGGAGTGAGGCTGAAGAGCTGAAGAGCCCCTCCCTAACCCTCTCCCTGAAGGGAGAGGGGACTGTCCCGAGTGAGGGGAGCTTTTGAGCTGGCCGGACGCGGTTGTATGAATGAAGCGCCAGTGTAAAAGCTCGCTCGTATAGCTCCCTCTCCCTTCAGGGAGAGGGCTGGGGAGAGGGCAAACCCCTGCTGCGAAGCCCGACCAAAAAACTCACCGCTCCCGCAGTGCCTCCCACCGCGCCTTCAACACCGGCTTCAGGATGTAATCCAGCACGCTTTTCTCGCCGGTGATGATGTCCACCGTCGCCACCATGCCGGGGATGATCAGCAGGGGCTTGGCGTCGGTGCCCAGGTGGTTCTTGTCGGTGCGCACCTGGATCAGGTAGAAGCTGTTGCCCTTGTCGTCGGTGATGGTGTCGGCGCTGATCATTTCCAGCTTGGCCTTGAGCCCGCCATAGATGGTGTAGTCGTAGGCGGTGAACTTCACCGTGGCCGGCTGGCCGGGGTGGAGGAAGGCGATGTCCTGCGGGCGCACCCGCGCTTCCACCAGCAGGTTGTCCTCCAGCGGGACGATTTCCACCATATCGTTGCCCGGCTGCACCACGCCGCCAATGGTGTTGACCTTGAGCTGCTTGACGATGCCGCGCAGGGGCGCGACCACCAGCGTGCGGTTGACCTTGTCGTCGATGGCGCGGCTGGTGGCGGTGAGCTTGTTGAGGTCGGTGCGAACGTCGTTGAGTTCCTTCAAAGCATCGCTGCGAAAGCCCAGCTTCGATTCCTCGACCTTGCGCTGGATCTCGTTCACCGCCGCCTCGGCGCGGGGGATGGCGAGGTTGGTGGCGTTGAGGTCGCCGCTGATCTCCACCGCGCTGCGGCGCAGGCGCAGCAGCTCGACGGGGGAGACCGCACCGGCCTTCACCAGCGGCTCGGACATGTTGATCTCCTGCTGCACCAGGCCGAGGCTGGAGCGGTATTGCTGGGTCTTGGCGCGGAACTCCTGCAGCTCCTGGGTCTTCTGCCGCAGTTGTTCCTGAAGAATGTTCAGCTCGCTGTTCTGCCGCTGCATGCGGGTCTGGTAGAGCGCCATCTGGTCCTCCACGACCTGCGGCGCGGCTTTCTTCAGGTCGTCGGTGAAGTCCGGCGCACGCCCGTCCGCTTCCGCTTTCAGGCGCTCCACGCGGGCTTCCAGCGAGTTGCGGTCGGCCTCGGACTCGCCCTTGTTGGAGGAGAAACGCGTGTCGTCCAGGCGCAGCAGCGGCTGGCCCTTGTTCACCACCTGGCCCTCGCGGACGAAGATTTCCGAGACGATGCCGCCCTCCAGGTTCTGGATGGTCTGCACCTTGGAGGAGGGGATAGCCTTGCCTTCGCCCTTGGTGACTTCCTCGATGTCGGCGAAGTACGCCCAGGTGATGGCCGCCACCAGCAACCCAAGTGCTGCCCAGAGGGTGATGCGCGTGGCGTTGGGCGAGTCTTCCAGCAGGGTGCCCTGCACTTCGGGCATGAATTCGGTGTCGCGGGCGCCGTTGCCGCCCAGGTAGCCGCGGATCGATTGCGAAAAGTGCATGGCCATTACCCCGCTGCCGGGCCGACGTGGCCCTTGCGCAATGCTTCGATGACCGCGTCTTTCGGGCCGTCGGCGACGATGCGGCCGTTGTCGAGCACCAGCAGGCGGTCGACCAGGCTGAGCATCGAGGTGCGGTGGGTGACCAGCAGCAGGGTCTTGTCGCGGCAGGCCTCGTGCAGGCGCTTGCGGAGGATTTCCTCGCTGCTGTTGTCCATGGCGCTGGTGGGCTCGTCGAGCAGCAGGATCGGCGGGTCGAGCAGCAGCGCGCGGGCCATCAGCACCGCCTGGCGCTGGCCGCCGGAGAGCAGCTGGCCGCGTTCGCCCACCGGCCGGTCGAAGCCGGCCGGGTGTTGCCGGGCCAGTTCGCTGACGCCGGTCAGTTCGGCCACTTCGAGCATCCGCGCGTCGCTGACGTAGCGCGCGCCCAAGGTCAGGTTGTCGCGCAGGCTGCCGGCCAGCAGCGGCAGGTCATGGGCGACGTAGCCGATCTGCTGGCGCAGGTCGGCGACGTCGAGCTGGCGCAGGTCCAGGCCGTCCAGCAGGATCTGCCCTTCGTCCGGGTGATAGAAGCCCATCAGCAGGCGGCCGAAGGTGCTCTTGCCCGAGCCGCTCTTGCCAATGATGCCGATCTTCTCGCCGGGGGCCAGGCGCAGGCTGACGTGGTTCAGCGCCGGGCTGGTCTGCTCCGGATAACTGAAGCTCAGTTGGCGGACCTCCAGTGCGCCGTGCAACTGGGTGCGCTCCAGCGGACGCTGGCGGGCCTGGCGCTCCTGCGGCAGTTCCATCAGCGCGTCGGTGCTCTTCATGGTCAGGCGCGCCTGCTGGTAACGGGTGATCAGCCCGGCGATCTGCCCCAGCGGGGCGAGCACGCGGCTGTTGAGCATGTAGCTGGCGACCAGCGCGCCGACGCTGAGGTTGCCGTCGAGGATGCTGTAGACCCCGGCGCAGATCATCGCCATGCCGGCGAACTGCTGGAGGAACAGGGTGCCGTTGGTGGCCAGGGCGGAAAGGAAGCGCGCGTGGTTGTCCAGCCGTGCCAGCGCCCCATGGGTGGCTTCCCAGCGGTACTGGCGCTCGCTCTCGGCGCCGCAGGCCTTGAGGGTTTCCAGGCCGCCGAGGGTTTCGATCAGCAGCGCCTGGCGTTCGGCGCCCAGGGTCAGGCTCTTCTGCACCGTGTCGCGCAGGCGGCTCTGGATGATCAGGGCGAAGACGATGGTGAGCGGGAAGGCCAGCAGCGGGATCGCGATCAGCCAGCCGCCGAGCAGGCCGATGACCAGGATCATCAGGATCGAGAAGGGCAGGTCGATCAGGCTCGTGAGGGTCAGCGCGGTGAGGAATTCGCGCAGGCCCTGGAAGTCATGGATGCTCTGGGCGAAGCCGCCGATGGTCTCGGGCTTGGCCTTGAGCGACATGCCGGTGATGCGTTCGAACAGGGTGGCGGACAGCACCACGTCGGTCTTCTTGCCGGCCATGTCCAGCAGGTTGGAGCGCAGCACGCGCAGCAGCAGTTCGAACATCGTTCCCAGCAGCAGGCCGGCCGCCAGTACCCAGAGGGTCGAGATGGCCTGGTTGGGCACCACGCGGTCGTAGGTCTGCATGACGAACAGCGGCACCAGCATGCCTAGCAGGTTGATCAGCAGGCTGGCGACCAGGGCATCGGTATAAAGCCAGCGCGAGAGTCGCAGGGTGTCGCGGAACCAGGCTTCGACCCGCGGCACGAGCGGTTTGCGGGCGGCCTCCAGTTCGTGGCGCGGGCGGGCGAAGAGGGCCTGGCCACTGTACTGGGCGGCCAGTTCCTCGGCGCTCACGGCCTGCTCGCCGCCTTCGGTTTCGCAGGGCAGGATCAGTGCCTGGCCGTCGTCGCGCCATTGGCGTAACACCGCGCTGCGGCCGTCGTTGAGCAGCAGCAGCACCGGCAGGTTCAGGCTGGAAATGCTCTTCAGCTCGCGGCGCAGCAGTCGCCCCTGCAGCCCGGCACGTGCGGCGGCGCGCGGCAGCAGGCTGGCGGACAGGCGCTGGTTGGGCAGCGGCAGTCCGGCGGCGAGGCTGTTGCGACTCACCGCGCAACCGTGCAGGCGGCAGAGAATCAGCAGGCCGTCGAGCAGGGGATCGTCATGGCTCAGGCGCGGATCGCCCGGCGCGGGTGCGCCGCGCTCCTGGATGATCATGGTCACGCTACTTCCTCCCGGGCCGGGCCAGCCCACGCCAGCAGCAGCCGGCGAGCACTTGCAGGTGCTCGCTGGCCCTCGCCGGACGCCGGGTTTTCCGTGCCCCGTCGTATCGCTTCACGGCCGCCTCCCCAAGGCTGGGCAGCGTGGGGGGAGGCGGCGAATGTGTGCGACTTTCTTATTTCAGGTCAGGCAGGCGTGCCTCGTTCTTCACGTCCGACAGCGCCACCGACTCGTGAGGCGCTACCACATGCTGGGAGCGCAGCAGCGAACCCATGCTGCCCAGCACGCGGTACATCGAGTATTCCTCGGTGTAGCGCACTTCGGTGTAGCGGCGGTTGGCGGTGAACAGTTCGTTCTCGCTGTCCAGCAGGTCGAGCAGGGTGCGCTGGCCGAGGGTGAACTGTTGCTGGTACGCCTCGCGCACCTTGCGGGTGTAGTCGGCGTATTCACGGGCCGGTTGGGTCTGCTTGCGCGAGTTTTCCATCGCGTCCCAGGCCAGCGAGAGGTTCTCGTTGAGCAGCCGCAGCGCGTTGTTGCGGATGTCCTGGGCCTCGCCGATCTGGTGCGAGGTGGCATTCAGGTGAGCCTTGTCGCGCATCCCGTTGAACAGGTTGTAGCGCATCACTACCTGGGCTTCCCAGCTGTTGTAGTGGCCTTCGTCGCCGTCGACGTTGTTGTTGGCCGCCTTGGCCAGCTCCGCGTCGAAGCGCGGGTAGAAGGGCGCCTTGGCCGCCTCGTACTGGGATTCGGCGGCATTGACGTCAGCCTGCGCCGATTTCAGCAGCGGGTTGTCGCTGAGCATGCCCTGGCGGGCGCTCAGCAGGTCCGGCGGCACTTCGGCCTTGATCGTGGTGGGCATTTCCAGCTGGTCGGGCATCTTGCCGGTGGCGCTGTAGAAATTCGCCTCGGCGTCGGCCAGGTTCACTTCCTCGGTGTAGAGGTTGTTCTGCGCCAGGGCCAGACGGGCGATGGCCTGGTCGTTGTCCGCGGTACTGCCGACGCCCCGCTCGCTGCGCAGGCGAATCTGGTCGCCGATGCGTTCGTGGGCCTGCAGGTTGTTCTTCGCCAGGGTCACCATCTCGCGGCGCTTGAGCACTTCGAGGTAGACCTCGACGGTGCGCAGGGCAGCAGTCTCGGAGGTGCCGAGGATGCGGAAGGCCTTGGAGTTGACGTTGGATTCGTTGCGCTTGACCTCGTTGGGCGTGCCGAAACCGTCGAACAGCATTTGCCGCAAACGGATTTCCGCATCACCACGGGTCAGGGTTTCATCGTTGTGATTGCCCGCCGCGCGAGTGGTCGGGCTGTCGGTGTTCTCCCGGCCGTATCCGGCCACGAGATCGACGGTTGGCAGATAACCTCCCCTGGCAAACTTGAGTTCTTCATCCGCGGTCAGGCGACTGTTCACGCTCTGACTGATCTCCGGGTGGTACTGCAGCGTGCTTTGTATAGCTTCAGTCAGGGTCATTGCCTGCCCATGGGCCCCTGACACCGCCAAAAATACACCGCTCCATAGTGCCGCGTTACGACTGCGCATGGCTTTGCTCCTGGTGTTCTGTACTTCGATGCTCTTGAATCGCCAATTTATTGGCTTTTTTCTCTTATCAAGCGTTTCACGCCTGTAACATCAGAGCTAAGAACAACTTTTCGAAAACCTCAGAAGAATTTTTCACATGGGTTATTCGGAAAAAATCTTATGAGTCATGTGAAAAACCGCACATTGTTTGAACGTGCAAGCCCTCGTATTTCCTGGGTATGGGCAGGAAAGGCGCTTGCAAACGAAGCCAGGTACGGTTTGTAGCAGTTAGGGCGGGGACCACCGCAGAAGGACAAGAAAACGCGTGGCCAGCATGACAGAAAATTGTCGCTGGCTTTTTGATGCCCAAACGCTACCAGTCCTTCTCGCACCCTTCGCAGCTTTCGTAGCGGCATCCGGATACAAGCGTGCCATGGCCTGTTCAGGTTACTTGCGTGTCGGTGGAACCGGCCGCGGACAGTGCAGTGGAGGAAGGACTCATGGCTACTTTGATGGGTGTCGTCAGCAAGGTAATCGGCGAAGTGTTTGCGGTAGCCGCCGATGGATCGCGTCGTCCTTTGGAACAGGGAGACAAGGTTTTTGTAGGCGAGCAACTGGTCACCGGCGCCAACGGCGCGGTGGCGCTGAAGGTCGCTGGCGGGGGGGAGATCACCCTGGGGCGTGACAGCTCCCTGCCGCTGACCTCGCAGATGCTCGCTGCTGCGCACCAGGCGCAGAACGGTGACGAGCAGGTGGCACAACAGCCTGCGCCGCCGAGCGCGAAAGACACCGCCGACGTCAAGGCCCTGCAGGCCGCCATCGGCGCGGGCGCCGACCCGACCCAGCAAGCCGAAGCCACTGCCGCAGGTCCCCAGGCGGGCAACGCCGCCAATGGCAAACCCGGTGGCGGGCACTCCTTTGTTCTGCTGACCGAAGTCGGCGGGCATATCGACCCGACCATTGGCTTCCCCACCGGGCCGATCGGCTCCGGGCCACTGCCCCTGCGCGAGTTCGACGGCGTTCCGCAGCCGCGAGCCGAGGCCGTTACGCCGCCGGAGGTCCTGCCGCCGGATGGCCAGCCGAGCGCTGGCCCCAACGGCCCTGGCACCGCCAACGTATTCGAGGCCGGTCTGCCCGGCGGGATTCCCGATGGTGCAGGCGAAGGCGCGACCTTCACCGGCAGCCTCGGCTACAACTTCGGTAGCGATGGAGTCGGCAGCTTCGCCTGGGGAACCGCAGGGCTGCCCAGCCTGACCTCAGGCGGTGTCGCCATCACCTACAGCGTCAGCCCCGACGGCCACGTACTGACCGGTAGCGCCAACGGCGCGCCGGTGTTCACCGTGACCCTCACCGATATCAATACCGGCGCCTTCGAAGTGACCTTGCTGCAGCCGGTGGATCATCCGGTCAAGGGCAGCGAAGACACCCTGACCTTCGATATTCCCTACACCATCACCGATGGCAACGGCACCCCGGCCAACGGAACCCTGACCGTGGGCATCGTCGACGATGCACCGCAGGCCGGCCTGTCCGCCGACAATGGCGTGGACGTGCTGCTGCAGACCCACGACGCCAACACCGCTGGTGCGGCCTTCGACACGTCCACCGCCGACTACAGCTCGGCCTTCCAGGTGACCGCCAACTACGGCGGCGACGGCGCCGGCAGCACCCAACTGACCTACAGCCTGAACCTGGTCGGCGGCAACGGCGCCAACTCGGGCCTGACCAGTGGCGGCGCCACTATCTACCTGTACAGCGTCGGTGGCGCCATCGTCGCCTCCACCTCCGCCAGCGCCGCCGGCATTACCGGCGAGAACACCGTGTTCTCGCTGTCGGTGAATGGCAGCGGCGTGGTTACCCTGACCCAGTACAGTGCCATTGACCATGCCTTGCCGGGCAGTGAAAGCGGTTATGCCAGCCAGACCGCAGTGCTCGATTCCGGCCTGGTGCAACTGCAGGGCAACCTGACGGTCACCGACCGCGACGGCGACAGTGCCTCCTCCAGCAGCTCCATCGACCTCGGCGGCCGGGTGAGCTTCACCGATGACGGCCCGACCGTCGCCGTAGGCAATACCGAAGGCCTGCATCTGACCGTGGACGAGACCAATCTCGGCCAGGACGCCACCAGCAGCGTGGCGGTGGGTGATCTGTTCGACGCCCAGTTCGGCGCTGACGGCGCCGGCACCATCACCTACAGGATCGGTACGACCGACAATACCGACAGCGGGCTGAAAGACACCGCCACTGGCGACAAGATCTTCCTGTTCAACACCGCCAACGGTGTCGAAGGCCGCGTAGGCGGCGCGAACGGCGAAGTCGCCTTCCGCGTGACCCTGGGCGAGGACGGCAAGATCACCCTCGACCAGGTGCGTGCACTGGTGCACCCGGACGCCACCGATGCCAACGACCCGCTGAGCCTGGGCGCCGGCAAGATCACCCTGACCGCCACCGTGACCGACGCCGATGGCGACCATCAGAGCGCCGGGCTGGACCTGGGCAGCAAGCTCACCTTCCTCGACGATGGTCCGCGCATCTCGCCGGTCGAAGGCGGCGATATCCACCTCACCGTGGATGAGAGCCAACTCGGTCAGGCTGCCACCAGCAACTCCGTCGCCGACCTGTTCAACGGCCAGTACGGTGCGGACGGCGCCGGCTCCATCAGTTACAAGCTCGAAGCCGCAGACAACACCGATAGCGGCCTGAAAGACACCGCCACCGGTGACCGGATCTTCCTCTACAACACCGCCAATGGTGTGGAAGGGCGCCTTGAAGGCACCAGCACGGTGGCCTTCCGCGTCACCATCGACGGTGACGGCAAGGTTACCCTGGAGCAACTGCGGGCCCTGGCCCATCCCGATGCCAGCGATCCCAACGATGCGCTGACCCTGGCCGGCAAGATCGCCCTCACCGCCACCATCACCGACAAGGATGGCGACAGCGCCACCGCGCAGATCGACCTGGGTGGCAAGCTGACCTTCCTCGACGACGGCCCGAGCATCACCCCGTGCCAGGACGCCGATATCAAGTTCACTGTGGATGAAACCCACCTGGGCGTAAGCGACACCAGCTCGATCACCGTGTCCGACCTGTTCACCTCCCACTTCGGCGCCGATGGCGCAGGCACCATCACCTACAAGCTGACGACCGAGGACGGCAAGGACAGCGGCCTGACCGATACCGCCACGGGCGAGAAGATCTTCCTCTACAACACCGCCAATGGCGTGGAAGGGCGGGTCGGCAGCAGTGCCGACGTGGCCTTCCGCGTGACCCTTGGCGCGGACGGCAAGGTCACGCTGGACCAGGTGCGCGCGGTGGTTCATCCGAACACCAGCGACGCGAACGATGGCGTCAGCCTCGACGCGAACAGCGTCACCCTGACGGCGACCATCACCGACAAGGACGGCGACAGTGCCCAGGCCCACATTGACCTGAGCGGCAAACTGACCTTCCTCGACGATGGTCCGAGCATCACGCCGTGCCAGGATGCCGATATCAAGCTGACCGTGGACGAAACCCACCTGGGCGTGAACGACACCAGCTCGATCACCGTGTCCGACCTGTTCACCTCCCACTTCGGCGCTGACGGCGCAGGCGCTATCACCTACAAGCTGACGACAGAGGACGGCAAGGACAGTGGCCTGACCGATACCGCCACGGGCGAGAAGATCTTCCTCTACAACACCGCCAATGGCGTGGAAGGGCGAGTCGGCAGCAGTGCCGACGTGGCCTTCCGCGTGACCCTTGGCGCGGACGGCAAGGTCACGCTGGACCAGGTGCGCGCGGTGGTTCATCCGAACACCAGCGACGCGAACGATGGCGTCAGCCTCGACGCGAACAGCGTCACCCTGACGGCGACCATCACCGACAAGGACGGCGACAGTGCCCAGGCCCACATCGACCTGAGCGGCAAACTGACCTTCCTCGACGACGGCCCGAGCATCACGCCGTGCCAGGACGCCGACATCAAGCTCACCGTGGACGAAACCCACCTGGGCGTGCCGGACACCAGCAGCGCCTCGGTCGCCGATCTGTTCACCGCCCACTTCGGTGCGGACGGCGCCGGCGAGATCACCTATAAGCTGGCCGGGGCCGACAACACCGATACCGGTCTGAAGGACACCGCGACCGGTAGCCGGGTATTCCTCTACAACACCGCCAACGGTATCGAGGGGCGCCTGGAGGGCAGCGGTACCGTGGCCTTCCGCGTGTCCATCGACGGCGACGGCAAGGTCACCCTGGAGCAGTTGCGCGCCCTGGCACACCCCAATACCAGTGACGCCAACGATGCGCTCAACCTCAGCGGCCAGGTCACCCTGACAGCGACCATCACCGACAAGGACGGCGACAGTGCCAGTGCCCATGTCGACCTGGGCAGCAAGCTGACCTTCCTCGACGACGGCCCGAGCATCGCCCCGTCGAGCATCTACGACATCAGCCTGGAAGTGGACGAGTCCGACCTCTCCAACGACGCCCGCGTCGAGTCCAGCCTGGTCTCGCTGCTGTTCGAGACGCACTTCGGCGCCGACGGTCCGGGCAGCATCACCTACAAGGTCAGCACGGTAGATGGCACCGACAGTGGCCTGAAGACCACCCAGGGCGAATCCATCCTGCTGTACAACGTCGACGGCACCGTGGTCGGCAAGGTCCAGGGCAGCGGCGCGATCGCCTTCGTGGTCAGCGAAGACCAGGGCGCGCTCATGCTCGACCAGCGCCTGGCGCTCAAGCATCCGGATACCAACGACGCCGATGACCCGTTGCGCCTGGAAAGCGGCAAGATCACCCTCACCGCTACCATCACCGATGGTGACGGCGACAAGGCTTCGGCCCATGTCGACCTGGGCAGCAAGATGGTGTTCTACGACGATGGCCCGCACATCGAACCGTGCACCACCGCCGATATCCAGCTGACCGTGGACGAGACCAAACTGGGTGTCGACGCGCAGGCGTCGGCGGGTGATGTCGCGGCACTGTTCACCGGCCATTTCGGCGCCGATGGCGCCGGCGGAATTACCTACAAGGTCACCACCACCGACGGCACCGACAGCGGCCTGAAGGACACCGCCACGGGCGGGAAGATCTTCCTCTACAACACCGCCAATGGTGTCGAAGGGCGCGTGGAGGGCACCAACCTGGTGGCCTTCAGCGTGAGCCAGCACAACGGAGTGATTACCCTCGACCAGCAACGGGCACTGGTACACCCGGTGGCCACCGATGCCAATGATCCGCTGAGCATCGGCGCCGACAAGATCACCCTCACCGCGACCATCACCGATGGCGACGGCGATCATGCATCGGCCAGCATCGACCTGGGTGGCAAGCTGACCTTCCTCGACGATGGTCCCAGCATCCAGCCGTGCACCGATGCCGACATCCGCCTGGAAGTGGACGAAAGCAACCTCGCCAGTGACGCGCGGGTCGAAGCGCCGCTGGTGTCGGAACTGTTCACCGCCAGCTTCGGCGCTGACGGCGCCGGGTCGGTCACGTACAAGGTCAGCACCGTGGACGGCACCGACAGCGGCCTGCGTGAAACCGCCGGCGGCGCGCGCATCCTGCTGTTCAACGACGGCAATGGCGTGGTGGGCAAGGTCGAGGGCACTGGCGCCATCGCCTTCGTGGTGCGTCCCGATGGCGGTGCGCTCACGCTGGACCAGCGTGTGGCCTTCATCCATCCCGATGCCCACAACGACGATGAAGCCCTGAGCATCGCCAGCGGCAAGATCACCCTGACCGCCACCATCACCGACAAGGATGGCGACAGCGACAGCGCTTCCATCGATCTGGGCAGCAAGCTGGTGTTCCACGACGACGGGCCGAGCATCGTGGCCAACCAGGCCGATGGCCCCGCCCTGGTGGTGGACGAGAGCAACCTGGGCGCCAATGCCAGCGCCAGCGTCAGCAGCCTGTTCACCAGCCACTACGGCGCCGATGGCGCGGGTTCGCTGGTGTACAAGGTGGTCGCTGCGCAGGATGGCAGCGACAGCGGCCTGCGCGTCACCAATGGCGACAAGATCTACCTGTACAACGAAGGCAATGGCGTGGTCGGCCGGGTCGGCGGGCAGAGTGGGGCGGTCGCCTTCACGCTGACGGTGAACAACGGCACTGTCACTCTCGACCAGCAACTGGCGCTCAAGCATCCCGATGGCAACAACCCGGATGATGCACTGAGCATCGCCAGCGGCAAGATCAGCCTGACGGCCACCATCACCGATGGCGATGGCGACTCCCACAGCGCCAGTGTCGAACTGGGCAGCCAACTGAGCTTCCATGACGACGGCCCGAGCATCACTGCCAGTGCGCAAGGTGCACCGGCCCTGGTGGTGGACGAGACCAACCTGGGTATCGACGCCAGCGCCAACATCACCAGTCTGTTCACCAGCAGCTATGGCGCCGACGGTGCGGGCTCGCTGGTATACAAGGTGGTCGCGGCGCAGGACGGCAGCGATAGCGGGCTGCGCGTCACCAACGGCGACAAGATTTACCTGTACAACGAGGGCAATGGTGTCGTCGGTCGAGTGGGCGGAGCCAACGGCGCCGTTGCCTTCACGCTGACGCTGAACAACGGCAGCGTGACCCTCGACCAGCAGATGGCGCTCAAGCATGCCGACGCCAGCGATCCCGATGATGCGCTGAGCATCGCCGACGGCAAGATCAGCCTGACCGCCACCATCACCGATGGCGACGGCGATTCGAAGTCCGCCAGCCTGGACCTGGGCAGCAAGCTCAGCTTCCATGACGACGGCCCGAGCATCACCGCCAATGCCACTGCGGCGCCGACCCTGATCGTCGATGAAACCCACCTGAACGTCGATGCCACCGCCAACTTCAGCACGGCGTTCACCGCCAATGCCGGCGCCGACGGCGGCAGCACGACCTACAGCCTGAGCGCGACCACGGGCACCCAGAGCGGCCTGCAGACCACCGACGGGCAGAACATCGTGCTGGTCAAGGTCAGCGCCACCGTGGTGGAAGGCCACGTCGGCAATGCCAGTGGCGCAACCGCCTTCACCCTGACGCTCGACAGCGGCACCGGTGTGGTCAAGCTCGACCAGCAACTGGCGCTCAAGCACCCCAACGCCAGCGACCCAAACGATTCGCTGAGCCTGGCCAGCGGCAAGATCGGCCTGGTGGCCACCGTGACAGACGGTGACGGCGACACGAAATCAGCGAGCATCGACCTGGGCAGCAAGCTCAGCTTCCTCGACGACGGCCCGACCGCGGTGGACGACTCGCCGCGCTGCCTGGTGCAGCAGGCGCCGCCGGCGGTGAACCTGACCCTGGTGGTCGACGTTTCCGGCAGCATGGCCGGCGACAAGCTGACCAATGCCAAGGCGGCCCTGGTCAACCTGGTGCAGCAGTATGCGGCCATGGGGATTGCCATCCATGTGTCGCTGTTGAGCTTCGCGGCCACTGCCAAGGACCTGGGCGACTTCAACTTCACCGGCACTTCCGACGCGCAGTACACGGCGCTGGTGAACAAGATCAACGGCCTCAGCGCAGACGGCGAGACCAACTACCAGGCTGCCCTGGACCTGGCCAGGACCAATGTCACCTCCGACATCACCGTCAGCGGCCATGATCCGGCGGCGATCAACCGGGTGTACTTCATCTCCGATGGCGAGCCGACCACCGGCAACACCAACTCGGCAATCACCCAGTGGAAGGCCTTCCTGGCCAACCCGGACGGCGACGGCAATGACGCCACCAACCATGTGGATGCCTACGCCGTCGGTCTGGGCGCCTCGATCACCGATGCCGACCTCAAGGGCGTGACCAACACGGGCGATCCGATCATCGTCACCAAGCCCAGCGACCTGACGGCCACCCTGCAGAACCTGGTGACCATCGACTCGGTGAGCGGCAACCTGCTGGCCAACGACGTGCCGGTCAGCGCCGATGGCACCGTGCGCATCACCCAGGTCGAGTTCGGCGGCGAGAAGTTCGCGGTGGATGCCGCGGGCAACCTCACCAACGAGAACCCCAACGCCACCACCGCGACCGGCAGCTACAACGCCAGCAGCGGCCTGCTGACCATCCAGACGGCCAACGGCACGCTGACCGTCTACCTCAAGGACGTGACCGGCCACCAGGCCGGCGACTACAGCTACGCCTCCAAGGCCGGCGTGGCGTTCCCGGAAAGCGGGCAGATCAGCGAGGTCTTCAAGTACACCATCGTCGATGGCGACGGTGACACCGCGTCGGCCAACCTCAACATCTGCCTGAAGTACGGCCAGCCGATCCTGGTGGTGGGCAGCAACAGCGGCGACGTGGATGGCTCGACCGTCCTGCACACCGTCCCCAGCCCGCTGGATGCGGACAAGGCCGGGCAGATCAACGGCAGCGGCGGCAACGACGTGCTGATCGGCGATGCCGGCGGGGTCTCGGTCTACACCCAGCCGGGCAAGAACTACAACATCTCGCTGATCGTCGATACCTCCGGCAGCATGACCGATGCCTCCGGTAGCGGCATGTCGCGCATGGCCCTGGCGAAGAACGCGCTGGTCAACCTGGTGAACACCATCAAGGGCCACGACGGCGTGATCAACGTGAGCCTGGTGTCGTTCAGCGACAGCTCCCACGTCACCACCTTCAATGGGCTGAGCGCCGCCAACGTGACTGCGCTGATAGCGGCCATCAACGCTCTGAGCGCCAACGGGGCGACCAACTACGATGACGCGATGAAGGCGGCCTCGCAGTGGTTCAACACCCAGGTGACCACCAACCATGCCGATGCGGCCCATGGCTACATCAACCTGGCGTTCTTCCTCACCGACGGCAACCCGACCGTTTCCAACAGTGATTCCAGTACGGGCAACACCACCAACTACGGCGACATCAACAATGCGCTGACCTCCGGCAATGACATGCTGCACCACGCAGGAGCCCTGACCGGCGACAACGCGGTGGACGTCAATGCCATCGGCATCGGCAACGGCATCAACAGCAACTACCTGAAGTTCTTCGACAACACCGACACCACGGGCACCGGCTCGGTCACCCTGGATGGCAAGACCATCACCGCCAGCGTCGGCGAGCCGCAGATCATCAACACCGCCGAGCAATTGCAGGCGGCGCTGCAGGAAGGCTTCAGCACCAGCACGCCGGTCACCGTGGGCAACGACCACCTGGTCGGTGGCTCGGGCAATGACATCATCTTCGGTGACGTCATCAACACCGATGCGCTGGCCTGGGCCGGGCATCCCGCCGGCAGTCACAACGGCCAGGGGTACCAGGGGCTGGTGGATTACCTGACCGCCACCAACGGCAGTGCGCCGACGGTCGCGCAGATCACCAACTACATCGTCCAGCACGCGGACCAGTTCAACGTCGCCGGCGATACCCGCGGTGGCAACGACATCCTCGAGGGCGGCGCCGGCAATGACCTGATGTTCGGCCAGGGTGGCAACGACAAGCTGATCGGTGGCCCGGGCGACGACATCATGTACGGCGGTACCGGCGCGGACGAGTTCATCTGGAAGTCGGGCGATACCGGGCACGACGTGATCAAGGACTTCAGCATCGCCGAAGGGGATTCGCTGAACCTCGCCGACCTGCTGCAGGGCGCGTTGCCCACCGCCGATTCGCTGTCTCACTACCTGTCCTTCTCGGTCAACTCGGGCACCACCAGCATCGCTGTCAGCCCCACCAGTGGCGGCGCCGCGACCCAGACCATCGACCTGGCCAACGTCGATCTCTCCGCCAAGTACGCAGGCCACGCCGGCAGCGGCGTGCTCTCGGCGGGAGATACCCACACCGTGCTCAACGGCCTGCTGGGTGACCACGCGATCAAGACCGACACCGTCTGACCGGCGCAATACCGGTCGAAACCGCCGCCTCCGGGCGGCGGTTTCGTTTGTGCCTGCCCAACGAGGGTGGGGGCACGGCTATACGGCTGGTGAATGATCGTCGCGGTGCTCCGTCAGTGGCGCTTATGCTCCACGCACACCTTCCTCAGTCCAACAACAAGCAACGAGGTTTCCCATGCGCGAAGTGGTGATCGTCGACAGCGTCCGTACCGGCCTGGCCAAGTCCTTCCGTGGCAAATTCAACATGACCCGTCCGGACGACATGGTCGCCCATTGCATCGACGCGCTGCTGGCGCGCAACAACCTCGATCCGCTGCTGGTGGACGACTGCGTGGTCGGCGCCGGCTCCAACGAAGGCGCCCAGGGCCACAACATCGGCCGCAATGCCGCGGTACTGTCGCGCCTGGGCACCCACGTCGCCGGCATGACCCTCAACCGCTACTGCTCCTCGGGCCTGCAGGCCATCGCCATTGCCGCCAACCAGGTGGCCTCCGGCTGCAGCGACATCCTGGTGGCCGGCGGCGTCGAGTCCATTAGCATGACCGCGGGCAAGATGAACCGTGACAACTTCGTCAACCCGCGCCTGGAGTCGGACTTCCCCGGCATCTACTACCCCATGGGCCAGACCGCCGAGATCGTCGCCCGCCGCTACAACGTCACCCGCGAAGCGCAGGACCTGTACTCGCTGCAGAGCCAGCAGCGCACCGCACGGGCCCAGGCCGAAGGCCTGTTCGACGACGAAATCGTGCCCATGAGCGTGAAGTACCTGGTGGAAGACAAGGCCACCGGCGAGAAGAAGGTGCTCGACGCCGTGGTGGATCGCGACGACTGCAACCGCCCGGAAACCACCCTCGAGGGCCTGAACTCCCTCAAGCCGGTATTCGCCGAGGATGGCTCGGTCACCGCCGGCAACGCCTCGCAACTCTCCGACGGCGCCTCGATGACCCTGATCATGACCCTGGAAAAGGCGCTGGAACTGGGCCTCAAGCCCAAGGCCTTCTTCCGTGGCTTTACCGTCGCCGGCTGCGAGCCGGACGAGATGGGCATCGGCCCGGTGTTCTCGGTACCGAAACTGCTCAAGGCCAAGGGCCTGCAGGTCGCCGACATCGACCTCTGGGAGCTCAACGAAGCCTTCGCTTCCCAGTGCCTGTATGCCCGCGATCGCCTGGGCATCGACAACGAGAAGTACAACGTCAACGGCGGCTCCATCTCCATCGGCCACCCCTTCGGCATGACCGGCTCCCGCCAGGTCGGCCACCTGGTGCGCGAACTGCAGCGGCGCAACCTGCGCTACGGCATCGTCACCATGTGCGTGGGCGGCGGCATGGGCGCCACCGGCCTGTTCGAGGCGGTACGCTGACCCAGGCAATACGGCCAGCGGCCTGCGCCGCTGGCTGATCGGCAGCGACCGCTCCACGCAAGCGGGACGAGGCCCAGGAGAACCCCCGGCGGCGACGCCGGGGGTTTTTCATGTCTGCTCCTGCACGACGAAGGACGAGCCGCTCAACGCCGCCACTTCCAAAATTTTTTCGCCCCTATACCAAAATCTGCCTATGGATCTATCGGCGCACTTGGCCCTTTGGAAATAGTGCCGTCGCAATCCGTCCCTAGCATGAACCTCGTTCCTTCACGCCGCGGCACACGCAGCGTGGACCACAAGAAAACGAGGTACCGCCATGCATCCCACCATCGCCGGCACACCGCTCAGCGTGCGCCACATCCGCAAGCGTTTCGGCCAGTTCGTCGCTCTCGACGGCGTGTCGCTGGACGTCAAGGCCGGTGAGCTGGTCTGCCTGCTCGGCCCCTCCGGTTGCGGCAAGACCACGCTGCTGCGCTGCATCGCCGGCCTGGAGCAACAGGATGACGGCAGCCTGCACCTGGGCGAGCGCGACGTGTCGAACCTGCCACCGCAGGCGCGGGACTACGGCATCCTGTTCCAGTCCTACGCGCTGTTCCCCAACCTCACGGTGGAACAGAACATTGCCTACGGCCTGACCAATGCATCCAAGGAAGAAGCCCGCCGCCGCGTCGCCGAGATGCTCGAACTGGTCGGCCTGACCGGCAGCGAGAAGAAGTACCCCGGCCAGCTCTCCGGCGGCCAGCAGCAACGCGTCGCCATGGCCCGCGCGCTGGCGCCGAGCCCGTCGCTGCTGCTGCTCGACGAGCCGATGTCGGCGCTCGACGCCCGTGTCCGCGAACACCTGTGCGGCGAGCTGCGCCAGTTGCAGAAGAGCCTGGGCATCACCACCGTCATGGTCACCCACAACCAGGACGAAGCCATGCTGATGGCCGACCGCATCGCGGTGATGAACCACGGGCGCATCGAGCAATACGGTACCGCCCAGGAGATCTACAGCACCCCGAGCACGCCCTTCGTCGCCGAGTTCGTCGGCCAGGGCAACTGGCTGCCCTTCGAGCGCGGCAGCGATGGTCACGCCCGCGTCGGCAGCCTCAACCTGCGCCTGCACAGCCAGGCGCAAAGCGCCTCGGGCCGGCTGTTCTGCCGCCCGGAAGCGATCAGCGTGAACCCTGCCGTACACCAGGAAAACCTGTTCCGCGCGCAGATCCGCGAGATTACCTTCCTCGGCAACCGCTGCCGCATGAGCTTCGAGCTGGAACAACTGCCGGGCCATGCGCTGCTCGCCGAGCTGGCGCCGGAAGACATGCCGCGCCTGGGCACCCCGGATATCTGGGTGTCACTCCCGCCGCGCAGCCTGCAGGTGTTCGCCTGAAATGGAAGCCGTGGTGAAGCACAGCCCGACGCTGTCCGTCGGCAAGATTCGCGGCGATCTGGGTGATCGCCTGTTCGTTCGTGGCGGCAAATACCTGCTGCTGGTCCTGCTGACCCTCGCGGTGCTGATGCCGCTGCTGGCCATCTTCTGGCGCGGCTTCAGCGGCGAGGCGGGGCAGGGCGGTGGCCTGGCGGCCATGGGCGAGCTGCTGCGCAGCGACAACTTCCACTGGCTGCTGGGCAACAGCCTGAAGGTCTCGGTGAGCGTGGCGTGCATCGTCGTGCCGGCGGCCTACCTGTTCGCCTATGCGCTGCAACGCACGCTGATCCCGGCCAAGGGTCTGTGGCGCGGGATTTCCCTGCTGCCGCTGCTGGCGCCGTCGATGCTGCCGGGTATCGCGCTGATCTACCTGTTCGGCAACCAGGGCCTGCTGCGCCACCTGCTGCCGGACAACATCTACGGCTTCTGGGGCATCGTCCTCGGCGAGGCGATCTACACCTTCCCCCATGCGCTGATGATCCTGCTGTCGGCACTGTCGCTGGCCGATGCGCGCCTGTTCGACGCCGCCTCCAGCATGGGCGCCGGCCCGTGGAAAGCCTTCCGCAGCATCACCTGGCCGGCCTCGCGGCAGGGGGTGTTCGCCGCCTTCTGCCTGGTGTTCACCCTGACCATCACCGACTTCGGCGTGCCGGTCGTGGTGGGCGGCGATTACCAGGTGCTGGCGCTGGAAGCCTACAAGGCAGTGGTCGGCCAGCAGCAGTTCGGCCGTGGCGCGCAGATCGGCATGATCCTCCTGCTGCCGGCGCTGCTCAGCTTTGCGGTGGATACCTGGCTGCGCCGTCGCCAGGGCGACGCCATGAGCGGCCGCGCGCAGGTCTATCACCCGAAACCCTCGCGTCGCCGCGATGCCGCCTTCCTCGCCATCGTCGTGCTGATCAGTACGGTATTGCTGGGCGTGCTGGGCATGGCCGTGTACTCCTCGCTGGTGAAGTTCTGGCCCTATAACCTCTCGCTGTCGCTGAACCACTACGACTTCAACACCACCGCCGGCGGCGGCTGGCTGGCTTACCGCAACAGCCTGACCATGGCCGTGTGCACCGCGATCATCGGCAGCGCGCTGATCTTCACCGGCGCCTACCTGATCGAGAAGACCCGCGAGCAGCGCTGGCTGAGCCAGCTGCTGCGCATGCTCTGCTTCGTGCCGATGGCCGTGCCGGGCCTCGTTCTGGGCCTGGGCTACGTGTTCTTCTTCAACCTGCCGGGCAACCCGCTGCACGTGTTCTACGGCAGCATGGCGCTGCTGGTGGTGTGCACTATCGCCCACTACCTGACCACCGCGCAGATGACCGCCACCGCCGCGCTGCGCCAGCTCGACGGCGAGTTCGAAGCGGCCGCGCTGTCGCTGAAGATGCCGCTGTGGCGCCACTACCTGCGCGTCACCGTGCCGATCTGCCTGCCGGCGCTGCTGGATATCACCCGCTACCTGTTCGTCTCGGCGATGACCACGGTCTCGGCGGCGATCTTCCTCTACAACCCGGACACCATCCTCGCCGCCGTCGCCGTGCTGAACATGGACGACTCCGGCAACGTCGGCGGCGCCGCCGCCATGTCCACCCTGATCCTGCTCACCTCCGCGGCCGTGTCGCTGCTGCTGGCCGGCGCCTCGCGCGGCCTGCTGCGCCGCTCCCAGGCCTGGAGGAGGGGCGCGAACCCGTAACACCGCTGGACGCTGTCGCCCCCGTTTCGGCGAGGGCTCAACCCCTGACAACACCCGCCCCGCGCGGGGAAAAAACACTGCCAAGGAGCTCCACATGTTCAAACGTCTTGCCCTCGCCGCCGCCGTGGTTGCCGGTTTCGCCGCACAGGTCCACGCCGCCGACACCGAACTGACCGTCTACACCGCCCTGGAACCGGAACAGCTGACCGCCTACAAGCAGGCCTTCGAAGCCGAGAACCCGGACATCAAGATCAAGTGGGTACGTGATTCCACCGGCATCGTCACCGCCAAGCTGCTGGCCGAGAAGGACCGCCCGCAGGCCGACGCCGTGTGGGGCCTGGCGGCTTCCAGCCTGGCCATCCTCGACCAGCAAGGCATGCTGGAGAAGTACGCGCCCAAGCACCTGGACGCCATCGGCAAGAACTACCGCGACCCGGCCAACCCGCCGGCCTGGGTCGGCATGGATGTCTGGGCCGCGACCATCTGCTTCAACACCGTCGAGGCCGAGAAACTGGGCCTGGAGAAACCGGTGAGCTGGCAGGACCTGACCAAGCCGGAATACAAGGGCAAGATCGTCATGCCGAACCCGGCCTCCTCCGGCACCGGCTTCCTCGACGTTTCCGCCTGGCTGCAGACCTTCGGCGAGAAGCAGGGCTGGGCCTACATGGACGCCCTGCACGAGAACATCGGCCAGTACGTCCACTCCGGCTCCAAGCCGTGCAAGCTGGCCGCCGCCGGCGAATTCCCGATCGGCATCTCCTTCGAGTACCCAGCCGTGCAGCTCAAGCGCCAGGGCGCGCCGCTGGACATCGTCCTGCCGAAGGAAGGCCTGGGCTGGGAAATCGAAGCCACCGGTATCGTGAAAGGCACCCAGCATGAAGCCGCCGCGAAGAAACTCGCCGACTTCTCCGCCAGCCCGAAAGCCATGGAGCTGTACAAGGAAAACTTCGCCGTGCTGGCCCAGCCGGGCATCGCCAAGCCGCAGACCGAACTGCCGGCTGACTACGAGCAGCGCCTGATCAAGAACGACTTCGCCTGGGCCTCGAAGAACCGCGACGAGATCCTCGCCGAGTGGCGCAAGCGCTATGACGGCAAGTCGGAGAAGGTTGCGCAGAAGTAAGGTTTGACACCGATGGCTCCCTCTCCCCAACCCTCTCCCTGAAGGGAGAGGGGGCTGTTCGGTGTGTTGGTTCGGTTTCAGCGTCTGCCTGTGCCTTTGATGGTTTCAGGATGAACTCAGGGTTTCTCTTCGCAGAGGAGAGCTCCCTCTCCCCTCAGGGAGAGGGCGGGGGAGAGGGGCTCTTCGCCACGCAGGAAATACCCCCATGAGCCACACCCACTGCGACGTCGCCATCGTCGGCGCCGGTATCCTCGGCCTTTCCCACGCCTACGCCGCCGCCCGTCGCGGGCTTTCCGTGCGTGTCTTCGAACGCACCGCCACACCCCTGGGCGCCTCGATACGCAACTTCGGCCAGGCGCTGGTCACCGGCCAGCCGCCGGGCGTGATGTCCGACCTGGCACGGGCCAGCCGGCCGATCTGGGCGCAATGGGCGGAAGGCGCCGGGTTCTCCCTGCGGCGCAACGGTTCGTTGCTATTCGCTCGCACCGAGGCCGAGGAGCATCTGCTGGAAGCCTTCTGCGCCGGCCGCGCGAAGGAGCTGGACTACCGCGTGGGCCTGCTGCGCGGCAGCGAGCTGAACGACCTCTACCAGGGGCACTTCCGCCATCACCGCGCCGCGCTGCTCGGCTTCGACGACCAGCAGTTGTACTCCCGCGAAGCGCTGCCGAGCCTGATCGATTACCTGCGCCGTGAGCTCGGCGTGCAGTTCCATTTCTCCACCCTCGTGCGTGACGTCGACAGCGGCGTGCTGCGCACCACGGCGGGCAGCTTCACCGCCGGGCAGGTGATCGTCTGCTCCGGCCATGACTACCAGACGCTGCTGGCCGAGGTCATCGCGCCGCTGGAGCCGCAGGTGTGCCGCCTGCAGATGCTGCGCGCGCGCCCGCAGGTCGATTTCGGCCTCGCCCACTCGATCCTCACTGGCCTGAGTTGCGTGCATTACGGTGCCTTCTCCGACCTGCCCGAGGCCGACGCGGTGCGCGAGCAGATTCGCCGTGAGACGCCGGAACTGGAAGAGCAGGGCATCCACCTGCTGGTCAGCCCAACGCCCCATGGCGAGCTGATCATCGGCGACTCCCACCATTACGGCAGCGACGCCGCGCCGTTCAATGCCGAGGCTGTGGACAGACTCATGCTGGAGCTGGCCGAGGACACCCTGGGCATGCGTGTGGAGGTGGTCGAGCGCTGGCAGGGCGTCTACGGTTCGCGCGGGCCGGGGCCGTTCTCCGTACTGCAGGCCGCCGACGGAATCACTGCCGTGCTGATGCACACCGGCGTCGGCATGAGCATTGGTCCGGCGCTGGGCGAGCGCACCGTGGCCGGATTGTTTGGCTGACACGCAGCTGTCATCTGCCGTTCACTGGGTTCTGGTACTACCGGCACACACGGATTCGCTTTTTTGTAGGAGCGAGCTTGCTCGCGAACCTGCACGGCACGGTGCCAGGCGGTTCGCGAGCAAGCTCGCTCCCACAGGCTGCGCGCGCGGAGAGACATGAACCACAGCATCGTTCAGAGCCATCAGGATTCCGACCTGTTCGGCCTCCTCTATGGCTTCAGCTTTCGTCCCGGCCAGCCCGGCCTGGAAATCGACTCGCCTACCGCACTGCAGCGCCTGCAGGAGCCGCGGGCGACGGATGAGTTCCTCTGGCTGCACCTGAACCTGGCGCACGCGGCCTGCGAGCGCTGGATGAAGTCGCACCTGGAACTGCCCGACTACTTCTTCGAGACGCTGCGCGAAGGCTCGCGCTCCACCCGCATCGAGCATGTGGACGGCGCACTGCTGGCGGTGGTCAACGACGTGGTGTTCGACTTCAGCAGCCGCATGTCCTCGGACGTCGCCACGCTGTGGGTCTGCGCCCGTGGTCGCCTGCTGGTGACTGCCCGCGCGCAGCCGCTGCGTTCGGTGGATACGCTGCGCTCCTCGGTAAAGCACGGCGAGAGCTTCAACTCGCCGCTGGAGCTGCTGGTCCACCTGCTGCGCGACCAGGGCGAAATCCTCACCCATATCGTCCGCGAGACCAGCATCAGCGTCGACCGCATCGAAGACCAGCTGCTGTCATCGCGCCTCTCCGCCAGCCGCGCCGACCTGGGCGGCATGCGCCGGGTGCTGGTGCGCCTGCAACGCCTGCTGGCGCTGGAGCCGGGCTCGCTGATGCGCCTGCTCAACCGCCCGCCGCTGTGGCTGAAGGAAGACGACGTGCGTGTGCTGCGCGAGGCCACCGAGGAATTCTCCCTGGTGATCAACGACCTCACCGCGCTGGGCGAACGCATCAAGCTGCTGCAGGAAGAGATCGCCGCAAAGATCAACGAGCAGAGCAACCGCACGCTGTTCACCCTCACCGTGGTCACGGTGCTGGCGCTGCCGATCAACATCATCGCCGGCTTCTTCGGCATGAACGTCGGCGGCATTCCCTTCTCCAGCGACCCGGAAGGGTTCTGGATTCTGGTCGTGCTGGTGGCCAGCTTCACCGGCCTGGCCGGGCGCTGGGCGTTTCGCAAGCGCGACGATTACTGACCAACGTCGGCATGGGCACTTTGCAGGAGCGAGCGTGCTCGCGAACAACCCCGGCACCAGAGCAGCCGGTTGATACCGTTCGCGAGCAAGCTCGCTCCTACAGGTAAGGCAGGGCCCCGATTTCCGGGCAAAAAAAGACCGGCCCAATGGCCGGTCGAGGGGGAAGAAAACGGCGTCAGCGGCAGACGCGGGCGATGGCCGCCGCCAGGTGGTCCAGGCGCTCGCCGTCGAGCCCGGCGATGTTGGCGCGGCCGCTGCTGACCAGGTAGATGCTGTGTTCCTCGCGCAGGATGCGCACCTGCTCGGCGTGCAGGCCGGTATAGGAGAACATGCCGCGCTGGATGGCGATGTGCGCAAAGCGCTCCGCCAGCCCGTGGGGGCGCAGGGCTTCCACCAGGCCGATACGCAGGTCGGCGATGCGCCCGCGCATGGCGTCCAGTTCTGCCAGCCACAGGTTCTTCAGTTCCGGGTCGCCGAGGATGGTGGCGACCACTTCGGCGCCGTGGGCCGGTGGGGTGGACCACAGGTTGCGGGCGAACAGCGCCAGTTGGCTGCGGATGTCGGTGAGCTTGTCGGCGGTCTCGGCGCAGACGATCAGCGCGCCGACACGGTCGCGGTAGAGGCCGAAGTTCTTCGAGCAGGAGCTGGTGATCAGCACTTCCGGCAGGCTCTCGGACAGCAGGCGCACGGAATACGCGTCCTCCTCCAGCCCATCGCCCAGGCCCTGGTAGGCGAAGTCCAGCAACGGCAGCAACTCGCGGCGACGGACGATCCCCAGCACGCGCTGCCACTGCGCGTGATCCAGGTCGAAGCCGGTGGGGTTGTGGCAGCAGGCGTGCAGCAGCACCACGTCGCCCTGCGGGATTTTCTCCAGCATGGCGAACATGGCCTCCGCGTCGAGACGGTTGTCCGCGCCGACGTAGGGGTAGTGCTTGATCGGCACGCCGGCGGCGGCGAACAGGGTCTCGTGGATCGGCCAGGTCGGGTCGCTCAGCCAGATATTTTTCCCCGGCAGGCAATGCGCGATGAACTCCGCCGCCAGGCGCAGGGCGCCGGTGCCGCCGGGCGTCTGCGTGGCATCGGCACGCGAGTCGGCCAGCAGCGGCGAGGTGACGCCCAGTACCTGCTCGCACAGGCGTGCGGCGAACAGCGCGTCGCCGTGGCTGCCGACGTAGCTCTTGGTGGTCTCGCTATCCACCAGGCGCTGCTCGGCCAGCTTCACCGCACGGGGAATCGGCGTGAGGCCCTGGGCGTCCTTGTAGACGCCCACGCCAAGGTCGAGCCGCGCGGGGTTGGGGTCAGCCCGATAGGCGTCGAGCAGGCCCAGGATCGGGTCGCCCGGTACGCGGGTGACCTTGGCGAAATGGCTCATTTGCGTCCCTCTGCTTTCGCGGCCAGCTCGTCGGTGCGCGCGGCCATGATGAAATCGTTGCGGTGCAGGCCCTTCAGCTCGTGGCTCCACCAGGTGACGGTGACCTTGCCCCACTGGGTCAGCAGGTCGGGGTGGTGGCCTTCTTCCTCGGCGATGGCGCCCACCGCGTTGGTGAAGGCCAGGGCATGGCGGAAGTTCTTGAACAGGAAGACCCGTTCCAGCTCCATGTGATCGTCGCGGACCTCGATGTTCCAGTCCGGGATCTGCTTGATCAGCACCGCCAGTTCTTCGTCGGACACCTTCGGGGCGTCGGCGCGGCAGGCTTCGCAATGGGCTTGGGTAAGTGCGGTCATGAAAGGTTCTCCTTGTCGTGGGGTGGCATAGGAGTGCGCTCGCGAACCATCTTAGGCTCGCGAGCACGTCTCATCCTAGGCACAGATGGGATCGATTGCAGCGGATCAGGCGGCCTGTTTCGGCGGAAACTTCGGCGCGTGCAGGCCCAGGTGCATGGCTTCGCGCACCAGCGCCATGATGTCCTCATGGGCCAGGTCGAACAGGCGCTTGAGCTCAGGGAGCACGAAATACAGGGGCTGCAGGATGTCGATGCGGTACGGCGTGCGCATGCATTCCAGCGGGTCGAAAGCCTGGTGCTCGGGCGCGTCGGAGAGGCAGTAGACGCTCTCCCTGGGCGACGAAAGGATGCCGCCGCCGTAGATGCGCAGGCCTTGCGGGGTGTCGAGCAGGCCGAACTCGATGGTCATCCAGTAGAGGCGGGCGAGGAACACGCGCTCTTCCTTGCTGGCGGCCAGGCCGAGCTTGCCATAGGTGTGGGTGAACTCGGCGAACCAGGGGTTGGTCAGCAGCGGGCAGTGGCCGAAGATCTCGTGGAAGATGTCCGGCTCCTGCAGGTAGTCCAGTTCTTCCGGGGTGCGGATGAAAGTGGCGACGGGGAATTGCTGGCTGGCCAGCAGCTCGAAGAAGGTCTGGAAGGGAATCAGTGCCGGCACCCGCGCCACGCGCCAGCCGGTGGTGGCCTGGAGCACCTGGTTGATTTCGCCCAGTTGCGGGATGCGGTCGTGAGGCAGGCCGAGCTGCTCGATGCCGTCCAGGTACTGCTGGCACGCGCGGCCCTCGATCACTTTCAGCTGGCGGGTGATAAGGGTGTTCCAGACCTGATGCTCGGCTTCCGGGTAGTGGATAAAGCCATCTTCATCAGGTTGGCGGGCCACGTACTGCGTTGTCTTCATGGGTGCCCTCATAGGTACTGTGGCTTCGAGGCCTTGTTGTTGTGATGACCAACAGATAGCGCGAGTCGTGCCGCCGAACAGCCCCCTGTTCGCGGTGTTTTCAGGCTGCCAGGGCCGTAATCCGTAAAGAAAAGATTACGCAAGGCGGCGCAGGCATCCGGCCATGGCTTGAAGGTGCGGCTTGGTGTCACATATTCTTGACGGTAATTTCCGGCCAACTGGCGAAAATCCGTGCCGGAGCGCCCACCACAACGACAACCACGGGCCCGCCATGCGCATCAAAGTGCACTGTCAGAACCGCGTCGGCATCCTGCGCGACATCCTCAACCTGCTGGTCGACTACGGCATCAACGTCAACCGCGGCGAAGTCGGCGGCGAGCAGGGCAACGCCATCTACCTGCTCTGCCCGAACCTCATCAACCTGCAGTTCCAGTCGCTCAAGCCCAAGCTCGAAGCGGTGCCCGGCGTGTTCGGCGTCAAGCGTGTCGGCCTGATGCCCAGCGAACGGCGCCACCTGGAGTTGAACGCATTGCTGGCGGCGCTGGAGTTCCCGGTGCTGTCCATCGACATGGCCGGGCAGATCGTCGCGGCCAACCGGGCCGCCGCGCAGCTGCTGGGCTCGCGGGTCGACGAAGTGCCGGGGATTCCGCTGTCGCGCTACGTCGAGGATCTCGACCTGCCGGAGTTGGTGCGGGCCAACAAGGCACGCATCAACGGCCTGCGGGTGAAGGTGAAGGGCGATGTGTTCCTCGCGGACATCGCGCCGCTGCAATCCGAACACGACGAGAGCGAGGCGCTGGCCGGCGCCGTGCTGACGTTGCACCGCGCCGACCGCGTCGGCGAGCGCATCTACAACGTGCGGCGCCTGGAGTTGCGCGGCTTTGACAGCATCTTCCAGAGCTCGCGGGTGATGGCCGCCGTGGTGCGCGAGGCGCGCCGCATGGCGCCGCTGGATGCGCCGCTGCTGATCGAGGGCGAGACCGGCACCGGCAAGGAACTGCTGGCTCGCGCCTGCCACCTGGCCAGCCCGCGCGGGCAGTCGCCGTTCATGGCGCTGAACTGCGCCGGCCTGCCCGAATCCATGGCCGAGACCGAGCTGTTCGGCTACGGCCCGGGCGCCTTCGAGGGCGCGCGCCCGGAAGGCAAGCTCGGCCTGCTGGAACTCACCGCGGGCGGCACCCTGTTCCTCGATGGCGTCGGCGAGATGAGCCCGCGCCTGCAGGCCAAGCTGCTGCGCTTCCTACAGGACGGTTGCTTCCGACGAGTGGGCAGCGACGAGGAGGTGTACCTGGATGTGCGGGTGATCTGCGCGACCCAGGTGGACCTGTCCGAGCTGTGCACCAAGGGTGAGTTCCGCCAGGACCTCTACCACCGCCTCAACGTGCTGTCGCTGCACATCCCGCCGCTGCGCGAATGCCTGGACGGCCTGGAACCGCTGGTGGAGCACTTCCTCGACCAGGCCAGCCGGCAGATCGGCTGCGCGCTGCCCAAGCTGTCGCCCCAGGCGCTGGACCGCCTCGGCCGCTACCACTGGCCGGGCAACGTGCGGCAACTGGAAAATGCGCTGTTCCAAGCGGTCTCGCTGTGCGAAGGCGGCACCATTCGCCCCGAACACATCCGCCTGCCGGACTACGGCGCGCCGCATCCGCTGGGCGACTTCTCCCTGGAAGGCGGATTGGACGCCATCGTCGGCCGGTTCGAGAGAGCGGTGCTGGAGCGGCTCTACCGCGAGCACCCGAGCAGCCGGCAACTGGGCAAGCGCCTGGGGGTGTCGCACACCACCATCGCCAACAAGCTGCGCCTGCATGGGTTGGGGCAAAGCGAGGAGTCCTGAGTGACTGCCGGGGGTTGAACGCAGCCGGAAAAACAAAACCCCGGCACCGGGCCGGGGTTATGCACTCGTATTCAGTCAGCTCGCCGTCACTGCGCCACGCGCGCCATCAGCCCTGCCGCCTGGCGCATGCGGGTGATGTATTGCGCCACCTCGCGTTCGGCATCGAAGCGGGTGAAGTAGGGCCCTTCGAGAGTCCCTTCGCGGGTGGAGAAGAAGTACTGGCCATTGACCGCGCTGATCCGATCGCTGCGGTAATGGGTGGCCGCCTGACTGTCGTCGACACGTTGCCCCAACATACGCTGACCTCCCGTACAAAAGGATTAATTGATTCGAGTGTATGCCGCAAAGCCCCGCCGTACAGGGGCTGCAGGGGGATGGCGACGAACGGTTGGGTTTCGTCTCAGCGGTGAAACACTTGGCGGGCAGAGCTTCCCGCAGCCTTGGCTATGCTCAGTGTCCAGCGCGCCCAGGGCGCCAGGGCAGGGTCGATACGAGTGTTTAATTTTGGTTATAAGAAAATCAAAATATATTCTTTTTAATGCGTAAAGACCTTGTGCATAGTGGCTACCAACACGAACAAGGAGAGACCCATGAGCTTGCGACTCGGCGACATCGCCCCCGACTTCGAACAGGAATCCAGCGAAGGCCGCATCCGTTTCCATGAATGGCTGGGCAACAGCTGGGGCATTCTGTTCTCCCACCCGGCCGACTTCACCCCGGTGTGCACCACCGAGCTGGGCCTGACCGCCAAGCTCAAGGACCAGTTCGCCGCCAAGGGCGTCAAGGTGATCGCCCTGTCCGTCGACCCGGTGGACTCCCACGTGAAGTGGATCGACGACATCAACGAAACCCAGAACACCGTGGTCAACTTCCCGATCATCGCCGACGCCGACCGCAAGGTCTCCGAGCTGTATGACCTGATCCACCCGAACGCCAACGACACCCTCACCGTGCGTTCGCTGTTCGTCATCGACCCGAACAAGAAGGTGCGCCTGACCATCACCTACCCGGCGAGCACCGGGCGCAACTTCAACGAGATCCTGCGCGTCATCGACTCGCTGCAGCTTACCGACAACCACAAGGTCGCCACGCCGGGCAACTGGCAGGACGGCGACGACGTGGTGATCGTGCCTTCGCTCAAGGACGAGGAAGAGATCAAGCAGCGTTTCCCCAAGGGCTACCGTGCGATCAAACCGTACCTGCGCCTGACGCCCCAGCCGAACAAGTGATTCGAAGCGGCTGCGCGTCGGCCAGCCTGCGTTGCCAGCGGCAGCGGGGTGCTCATGTGCTGTAGCACACTCCGCTCCCACTGCCGTTGGCGCCTTGCCTGGCTCTAGCTCGCGCGCTTCGAAGGCCGAAGTTTCAACCTCGAGCGGAAATCGGGCCGGTTCGCCGGCACCTTTTTTATCCTTCATGCGCGGACCACGCCGCGCTTTTTTATTCGCTCCATCTCAACGATCTGACTTGCCCGCCAGACGGGAAGAAGACACCAGCCCACGCCAAGGAGAACGACCATGGGTCATTCCACCTGGCGCCGCAGCCTGGCCGTCGCTCTTCTCGCGAGCCTGCCGATCGGCGCCTACAACAGCCCCGCCCAAGCCGCCGACGCACCGAAGGAGGTGCGCCTGGACTACGCCTACTACGCTCCCACCAGCCTGGTGCTCAAGCACTTCGGCTGGCTGGAGAAGTCCCTCAAGCCGCAGGGCACCGAAGTGCGCTGGGTGTTCAGCCAGGGCAGCAACCGTTCCCTGGAATATCTCAACGCCGGCAGTACCGACTTCGCCTCCACCGCGGGGCTGGCCGCCGTACTCAGCCGCGCCAACGGCGCACCGCTGAAGACCGTCTACATCGCCAGCCGGCCGGAGTGGACCGCGCTGGTGGTGCCCAAGGATTCGCCGCTCAAGTCCGTCGCTGACCTCAAGGGCAAGAAGATCGCCGCCACCAAGGGCACCGATCCCTATCTGTTCCTCCTGCGCAGCCTGCAAAAGGCCGGGTTGGACAAGAACGACGTGGAAATCGTCCACCTGCAGCACCCGGACGGCCGTGCCGCACTGGAGCAGGGCAGGGTGGATGCCTGGGCGGGGCTGGACCCGCACATGGCCGCCAGCGAACTGCAGGCCGGCTCGCGGCTGCTGTACCGCAACGTCGACTTCAACAGCTACGGCGTGCTCAGCGTCACCGAGAAATTCGAGCAGGAGCAGCCGGAGCTGATCAAGCAGGTCATCGCCGCCTACGAAGAGGCGCGCCAATGGGCGATAGCGCATCCGGAGGAAACCGCGAAACTGCTCGCCGAGGAGGCCAAGCTGCCGCTGGAAGTGGCCAGGCTGCAGCTCTCGCGCACCGATTTCAGCAAGCCGTTGCCGGGTGCCGAGCAGGTCGCCGCGTTGAAAGCCGCCGCGCCGATCCTGGTCGATGAGCAACTGGTTCGTCCGGGTACTGATGTCACCGCCGTGGTGGATCAGCTGATTGCCCCGCAACTGGCCGGCGAGGTGATCGGCAAGGCTGGCGCTGTCGCCAAGGCGGAGCAGTAGTCCATGCCAACCCAGAGCCTGCGCCTCGCTCGCCAGCGCCGCCTGCCAAGGCTGCGCTGGCCGCGACTGAGCTGGCGTGCCTGGCTGTTGCCGCTGCTGCTGTGCGCGGTGCTGGAGCTGGTGGTACGCATCGGTTGGCTGCCCGAGCACCAGATGCCCGCGCCCAGCAGTGTCGCGCTGACGCTCTGGCAACTGGCTCAGGGCGAGCTGTGGAAACACGTGGCGGCCAGCCTCGCGCGGGTGGCTGCCGGCTTCTCCATCGGCGCGGCGTTGGCCATCCTGATCGGCACATGGGTCGGCCTCAGCCAGCGTGCCGAGGCTTATCTCGAACCGACTTTCCAGGCGCTGCGGGCCATTCCCAGCCTCGCCTGGGTGCCGCTCCTGCTGCTCTGGCTGGGCATCGATGAGACGCCGAAAATCGTGCTGATCGCCCTCGGCGCTTTCTTCCCCGTGTATCTCTCGCTGGTAGCCGGCGTGCGTAACGTCGACCGCAAGTGGGTCGAACTGGGCCGCTTGTATCACCTGTCGCCGTTTGCCCTGGTGCGACGCATCCTCCTGCCGGCCGCGCTGCCGAGCCTGTTCACCGGCCTGCGCGGCGCGCTGAGCCTGAGCTGGATGTTCCTCGTTGCTGCCGAGCTGATCGCGGCCACCCGTGGCCTGGGCTATCTGCTCAGTGACGGCCGGGAAACCTCGCGGCCGGACATCGTCATCGCCGCCATCCTGGTGCTGGCGGTGCTCGGCAAGCTCAGCGACAGCCTGCTCAAGGCGCTGGAGCAGCGTGCGCTGGCCTGGCGCGATACCTTCCTGGGCAATGGAGAGAGCTGATGAGCGTCTTGCTGGAACTGCGTGATATCCGCAAGAGCTTCTCCGGCGTGCGCGTGCTGGACGACGTCAGCCTGAGCCTGGCGCCGGGCGAAGTGGTCAGCCTGCTCGGCCCCAGCGGCTGTGGAAAAAGTACCCTGCTGCGCATCGCCGCCGGGCTGGACGACGAGTTCGCCGGCTCGCTGGAGCGCAACCCGCTGCTGGGCTTCGGCCCGGACGGCGACAGCGGTCGTGGCGGCGGTGGCGTCGGCGTGGTGTTCCAGGAGCCGCGCCTGCTGCCCTGGCTCACCGTGGCGCAGAACATTGGTTTCGCAGACGGCTGGCTGGCCGACGACAACCGTATCGCCCACCTGCTGCGCGACGTGGGCCTGGAAGGCAAGGGCGACCTGCTGCCCAAACAACTTTCCGGCGGCATGGCCCAGCGTGCGGCCATCGCCCGTGGTCTCTACGGTCGTCCGCAGGTGTTGCTGCTGGACGAACCCTTCAGCGCGGTGGACGCCTTCACCCGCATCCGCCTGCAGGACCTGATCCAGCAACTGGCGCTGGAGTACGACATCAGCATCCTGCTGGTCACCCACGACCTCGACGAAGCCTTCTACCTCAGCGACCGCGTCTTGCTGCTGGGCGGCACGCCCAGCCGCCTGCGCCGCGAATTCCCCGTACCGCTGCCGCGCCCGCGGGATCGTCGCGCCGTGGAGCTGGCCTTCCTGCGTGGCGAAGCGCTGACCGAGCTGCACCAGTCTCACGTCATCTGACTCGTCACTGTTCTGTAGGAGCGAGCTTGCTCGCGAACCGCTTGATGCCGGAGCTGCCCGGAAAGCGTTCGCGAGCAAGCTCGCTCCCTCATTTAAAACAAAAACGCATAACTAAATGAATAAATAACATTTATTGGAATATGTGAGGGGCTGTTAAGGTCTATGCACATTGGTTAGCAGGACGGCATTTGTATCGTCCTGATCGTTATAAGGAAACGTGCAGATGTATGTAGTCACCCTAGCCGGCAGCCCCAGCCAGCGTTCCCGCTCCGGCGTCCTCCTGGACGTCGCACGGAACTGGCTGCACGCCCACGGTGCCGAGGTGCGCTCCTACTCCGTGCACGATTTTCCGGCGGAAGACCTGCTGTATGCACGCTTCGACAGCCCACGGGTGGTCGAGCTGATCGAGCAGGTCCTGCGCGCCGATGGCCTGGTGATCTCCACCCCGGTGTACAAGGCATCCATCGCCGGTGCGCTGAAGGTCATTCTCGACCTGCTGCCAGAGCGGGCGCTGGCGCACAAGGTGGTGCTGCCCCTGGCTACTGGCGGCAGCAACGCCCACATGCTGGCGGTGGACTACGCGCTCAAGCCGGTCCTCGCTGCGCTGAAGGCACAGGAAACCCTGCATGGCGTGTTCGCCGAAGAGAGCCAGGTGCAATACCCCGAGGGCAATACCCCGGCGCGCCTGGAATCGACCCTCGAACACCGACTGCTGGAATCCCTGGAACAGTTCCATGGCGCCCTCGCGCGCCGGCCGAAACCCATCGACCCGAACCTGCTCAACGAACGGCTGATCAACGCCCGCTGGAGCATCTGACAGACAACCCCACGCAGGAGCGCGCCAAGCCCCAACCCGGCAGGCGGCAACTGCGTCACCAACAAGAAAAGGCCCTCACCGTCCCGTCAACGGGACCGCAGGTCCGGCAATCACACTCGACGAAGGATCACTCCCATGCGGACTCTCACTTTGCGTAGTGGACTGGCGGCCCTGCTGATCGCGGCCCTGTCCTATAACGTCCAGGCGGACGAACAACCCGGCACCCTGCGTATCGGCTATCAGAAATACGGCACCCTGGTGTTGCTCAAGGCCCGTGGCACGCTGGAGAAGCGCCTGGCCGAGCAGGGCGTCAAGGTGCAATGGACCGAATTCCCCGGCGGCCCGCAGCTGCTCGAAGGCCTGAACGTTGGCAGCATCGACTTCGGCGTCACCGGCGAAACCCCGCCGGTATTCGCCCAGGCCGCTGGCGCCGATCTGGTCTACGTGGCCCACGAACCGCCGGCGCCGACCAGCGAAGCGATCCTGCTGCCCAAGGATTCGCCGATCAAATCCGTCGCCGAGCTGAAGGGCAAGAAAGTCGCCCTGAACAAAGGCTCCAACGTGCACTACCTGCTGGTGCGCGCCCTGGAGAAAGCCGGCCTGAAATACACCGATATCCAGCCCGTCTACCTGCCGCCGGCCGACGCCCGCGCCGCCTTCGAGCGTGGCAGCGTCGATGCCTGGGTGATCTGGGACCCGTACCAGGCCGCCGCCGAGAAACAGCTCTCCGCCCGCACCCTGGTGGATGGCACCGGCCTTGTGGATAACCACCAGTTCTACCTCGCCACCCGCCCGTATGCGAACCAGCACCCGCAGGTGATCACCACCCTGATCGACGAAGTGCGTTCGGTGGGTGAGTGGTCGCAGCAGAACCCACAGCAGGTGACCGACCAGGTCGCGCCGCTGCTTGGCCTGCCGGCGGACATCACCTTCACTGCGGTGAAACGCCAGGGCTACGGCGCCCAGCCGATCACCCCGGACGTTACTGCCGCGCAGCAGAAGATCGCCGACACCTTCACCGACCTGAAGCTGATCCCCAAGAAGCTGAGCATCAAGGACGTGGTGTGGACGGCTCCGGCCAAGGTCGCCACCGCCCAATGATCCGCTTGTAGGAGCGAGGGGGACGCCTAGTCCTTGCTCGCGAACCCTCCCAGCTCCAGAGCTGCCGGGAGTCTGTTCGCGAGCAAGCTCGCTCCTACGAAGAACAGCAGCAACACGTACACCTACCCCATCATCGCGCGGCTACGCCACGCCGGCGCGCTTATCTGGAGTTACAGCGATGAGTCTCAACATCTTCTGGTTCCTGCCGACCCACGGCGACGGCCACTACCTGGGCACCGCCGAAGGCGCCCGTGCCGTGGACCACGGTTATCTGCAACAGGTCGCCCAGGCCGCCGACCGCCTCGGTTTCGGTGGCGTGCTGATCCCCACCGGCCGCTCCTGCGAGGACTCCTGGCTGGTTGCCGCCTCGCTGATCCCGGTGACCCAGCGCCTGAAGTTCCTGGTCGCCCTGCGTCCGGGCATCATTTCCCCGACCGTGGCCGCCCGCCAGGCCGCAACCCTCGACCGGCTCTCCGGTGGGCGCGCGCTGTTCAACCTGGTGACCGGCGGTGACCCGGACGAACTGGCCGGCGACGGCCTGCACCTGAGTCACGCCGAGCGCTACGAAGCCTCGGTCGAATTCACCCGCATCTGGCGCCGTGTGCTGGAGGGCGAGACCGTCGACTACGACGGCAAGCACCTGCAAGTGAAGGGCGCCAAGCTGCTCTACCCGCCGATCCAGCAACCGCGTCCGCCGCTGTACTTCGGTGGTTCTTCCGATGCTGCGCAGGACCTCGCCGCCGAGCAGGTCGAGCTGTACCTGACCTGGGGCGAGCCGCCGGCCGCCGTCGCCGAGAAGATCGCCCAGGTCCGCGAGAAGGCTGCCAAGCAGGGCCGCAGCGTGCGCTTCGGCATCCGCCTGCACGTGATCGTCCGCGAGACCAACGAGGAAGCCTGGCAGGCCGCCGACCGCCTGATCTCCCACCTGGACCAGGACACCATCGACCGTGCCCAGGCGTCCCTGGCGCGCTTCGATTCCGTCGGCCAGCAACGCATGGCCGCCCTGCATGGCGGCAACAAGGACAAGCTGGAAGTCAGCCCCAACCTCTGGGCCGGCGTCGGCCTGGTCCGCGGCGGTGCCGGCACTGCGCTGGTGGGCGATGGCCCGACCGTGGCGGCGCGCGTGAAGGAATACGCGGACCTGGGGATCGACACCTTCATCTTCTCCGGTTACCCGCACCTGGAAGAGTCGTATCGGGTCGCCGAATTGCTCTTCCCGCACCTGGACCTCGCCCGCCCGCAGCAACCGCAGGAGCGCGGCTATGTCAGCCCGTTCGGCGAGATGGTCGCCAACGACATCCTGCCCAAGGCGGCATCGGCGAGCTGACACCCGTAGGGCGAATGAAGCGGAACGCTTCATCCGCCGTGGCGGATAACGCTGGCGCGTTATGCGCCCTACGTAGCGACCGACGAATCCGGAGAGAAGAGATGAGCGTTTCCAACAATCTTGCCCAGCGCCTCGCGCCCTGGGCCCTGCCGGTGGGCCTGGTGGTGATCTGGCAACTGGCGGTGGAATTCGGCTGGCTGTCCAGCCGCATCCTGCCGGCACCCAGCGCGGTGGCCGAGGCCGGCTACCACCTGGTGGTCAGTGGCGAGCTGTGGCAACACCTGGCGATCAGCACCTGGCGCGCTGCCGTCGGCTTCGTCATCGGCGGCAGCATCGGCCTGGTGCTGGGGCTGATCACCGGCCTGTCGAAATGGGGCGAGCGCTTCCTCGACAGCTCGGTGCAGATGATCCGCAACGTGCCGCACCTGGCGCTGATCCCGCTGGTGATCCTGTGGTTCGGCATCGACGAGTCGGCGAAGATCTTCCTGGTCGCCCTCGGCACGCTGTTCCCGATCTACCTCAATACCTACCACGGCATCCGCAACATCGACCCGGGCCTGCTGGAAATGTCGCGCAGCTACGGGCTGTCCGGCTTCGCGCTGTTCCGCCAGGTGATCCTGCCCGGCGCGCTGCCCTCGATCCTGGTCGGTGTGCGCTTCGCCCTGGGCTTCATGTGGCTGACCCTGATCGTCGCCGAGACCATTTCCGCCAACTCCGGCATCGGCTACCTGGCGATGAACGCCCGCGAGTTCCTGCAGACCGACGTAGTGGTCCTGGCGATCCTGCTCTATGCCGTGCTCGGCAAGCTGGCGGACCTCGCTGCCCGTGGTCTGGAACGCGTGTGGCTGCGCTGGCACCCGGCTTATCAGGTGAAGGGAGGTGCGGCATGAACGCAGTGAATCAGTTGCCGCAACAACTCAAGAAAGGCATCCCGCTGGCGCTGGAAAACGTGCGCAAGCGTTTCGGCGAGCGTGAAGTGCTCAAGGGCATCGACCTGCGGATTCCCGCCGGCCAGTTCGTCGCTATCGTCGGTCGCAGCGGTTGCGGCAAGAGCACCCTGCTGCGCCTGCTGGCCGGGCTGGATGAAGCCAGCGATGGGCAACTGCTGGCCGGCTCCGCGCCGCTGGAAAGCGCCCGCGAAGAAACCCGCCTGATGTTCCAGGACTCGCGCCTGCTGCCCTGGAAGCGGGTGATCGACAACGTCGGCCTCGGCCTGAAGGGTGACTGGCGCGGCAAGGCGCTGGAAGCGCTGGAAGCCGTGGGCCTGTCCGACCGCGCCAACGAGTGGCCGGCCAGCCTGTCCGGTGGCCAGAAGCAGCGCGTGGCCCTGGCCCGCGCCCTGATCCACCAGCCGCGCCTGCTGCTGCTCGACGAGCCGCTGGGTGCACTGGATGCGCTGACCCGCATCGAGATGCAGCAGCTGATCGAGGGCCTCTGGCAGCAGCATGGCTTCACCGTGCTGCTGGTCACCCACGACGTCGCCGAGGCCGTGGCCATCGCCGACCGGGTGATCCTCATCGAGGACGGCGAGATCGGCCTGGACCTCAATGTCGAACTGCACCGCCCGCGCGCCCGTGGTTCGGCACGCCTGGCCGCGCTGGAAGCCGAAGTGCTCGAACGCGTGCTGTCGCTGCCGGCACAGCCGCCCGAGCCGGAACCCGTATCCCCACTGCCCACGCAATTGCGCTGGGCACTCTGATCCAACGTTCACACGTGTAACGCCATTCCCCAAGGAGAAACGCCATGACAATCAAAGCCATCAACGTCCGCAACCAGTTCAAAGGCACCATCAAGGAAATCGTCGAAGGCGATGTACTGTCGGAAATCGACGTGCAGACCGCTGCCGGCATCGTCACCTCGGTGATCACCACCCGTTCCGTGAAAGAGCTGGAACTGGCCATCGGCAGCGAAGTGATCGCCTTCGTGAAATCCACCGAGGTGTCCATCGCCAAGCTCTGAATGCGGCGCTGGAAAACAACGGGCAGTCCGGAAACGGGCTGCCCGTTTCCTTTTGCGCGACGGCTTCCGGGACGCGCCGGGCGATTTTGTAGGATGGGTGGAGCGCAGCGATACCCATGCTGTCGGCGCGCGGCCCGATGGGTATCGCAAGCTCCACCCATCCTACGAATAGCCAGGCTTTGCGCCAGCGGCAAACGGCTAGAGCAATTACTCTACTTCCCTTAGACTCCCGCTCAAACCAACAAGAGAAAGGAGTCCCGCATGTCCCTGAGTCCCTCTGCCTTCGCGTTGCTCGGCCTGGTCGCCTGGACCGTGCTGCTGGTTCTGCTGCTGGTCAACCAGCGTGGCCTGCTGGTGATGAGCGGCCGCATGAAGGTCAACGTCTTCGCCGCCGACGGCAGCAACACCCCCGGCACTTTCGGCCAGCGCCTGGTGCGTGCCCACGCCAACTGCGTGGAGAACGTGCCGCTGTTCTGCGCGGTGCTGCTCTATGCGATGGTCACCGACCAGGTGCTGATCACCGACCCTTTGGCGCCGACCCTGCTGGTGGCGCGGATCGTCCAATCCGTCGTGCACCTGTTCAGTATCTCGGCACTGGCGGTGTGGATCCGTTTCGCCGCGTTCTTCGTCCAGCTGATCATCCTGATCTGGTGGCTGCTGCGCCTTTCCACCCTGATCTGAGCGGCGACCGGAACAGTTGCGCAACGCAACTGTTCCTATGGGGCGATACCGCCATGACTTAGCATGGCGGACCGCACACGCGTCGAGGCTTCCATGCACGTTTCATCCGGCCGCTGGCAATTCGGCCTGTTCCTGGCCCTGGTCACCGCCGTTCTCTGGGGCATCCTGCCGATCAAGCTCAAGGAGGTCCTGAAGGTCATGGACCCGATCACCGTCACCTGGTTTCGCCTGGTGGTGTCCGGTGGTCTGCTGCTGATCTACCTGGCCTTCACCCGCCAGCTGCCGCGCTTCTCGCCACTTGGCGCGCGCGGCAAGGGATTGGTGCTGCTGGCCATTCTCGGCCTGACCGGCAACTACGTGTGCTACCTGATCGGCCTGCGCATGCTCACGCCGGGCACCACGCAACTGGTGATCCAGATCGCGCCGATCCTGCTCCTGCTGGGCAGCCTGTTCGTCTTCAAGGAGAGCTTCAGCATCGGCCAGGCGCTGGGGCTCGCCGTGCTGATCTTCGGTTTCGGGCTGTTCTTCAACCAGCGCCTGGCGGAACTGTTCAGCTCGCTGGGCGAGTACACCACCGGCGTGCTGATCGTGGTCTTCGCCGCTTTCATCTGGACCTTCTACGGCCTGGCGCAGAAGCAACTGCTGACCCAGTGGACCTCGGTGCAGGTAATGATGGTGATCTACCTGGGCTGCGGTGCGTTGCTCACGCCCTGGGCGCATCCGCTGGAAGCGCTGGACCTCTCGCCGTTGCAGGGCTGGCTGCTGCTGGCCTGCTGCCTGAACACCCTGGTGGCCTACGGCGCCTTCGCCGAAGCGCTGGCGCACTGGGAGGCCTCGCGGGTCAGCGCGACCCTGGCGATCACCCCGCTGGTGACCTTCGCGTCGGTGGCGCTGGCTGCCTCGCTGTGGCCCGAGTTCGTGCTGCCCGAAGACCTCAACGGGCTGGCCTATGTCGGCGCGCTGCTGGTTGTGAGCGGCTCCGCGCTGACCGCGCTGGCGCCTTCACTGTTGCGCAGTTACCGGGCGCGAAGGGCGCGCATCGCCAACCTCTGAATCCCCGAAGGCCGCCGCGAGGCGGCCTTCTGCTATCCAGCGCTCGTGTTCGGCTTCATTTTTGCAAATGATATGTATTATCATTTGTGCAATTCGATGGTTGTCGAGGCCCAGCGCCTCGGTTCGGGGGCGACGTGGTAGCGGGCAACAGCGGGGCAGGGCGGCGATGCCGGGAGGCGTGGGTCGATGGATGAGCGTTTCTCCCGTTCAGTGTCCCAGGCCTATCGCTCCTTCCATGGCGAACTGCTGCGTTTCCTGCGCAAGCAGCTGGGCAGTTCGGCGGACGCCGCCGACCTCGCCCAGGATGCCTTCGCCCAGTGGCTCAAATCCTCCTCGCGGCATGAAGTGGAACAGCCGCGCGCATTTCTCTTCCAGGTCGCGCGCAACCTGCTGCGCGACCACTGGCAGCGCTCCCGGCGCTTCTCCAGCGAGCCGGAAGAGGCCCTCGACAGTGACCAGCAACCGGCCGCCGAAGGAGGCGAACCCGTGGTGCAGTTCGAGCGACAACGTTATCTACGCCAGCTTTCGAAGGCGCTCGACAGCCTCCCGCCACGGCGCCGCGAGGCCTTCATCCTGCACAAGTTCGATGGCCTTTCGCAGCCGGAGGTGGCCAGGCGCATGGGGATTTCATTGAGCATGGTGGAGAAGCACGTTGCCAGCGCGCTGCTGCATTGCAAGCGTCAGGTTCAGGGAGAGGGCGAAGCATGACGCCACAGGAAGAACGCCAGCAGGTGATCGACGAACTCGCCGCCAAGTGGTTCAGCCGCCAGCGCGCAGGCGCCTGGGATGCCCGCGAGCGCCAGGCCTTTGCCGACTGGCTGGCGGAAGACCCGGCGCATGAGTCCGCCTACCGTGAGATCGAGCAGTTGTGGAGCGATCTCGACCACATCCGCCGACCCGCCATCGTGCCTGGCCGTCGCCCGGCATTGCCCTGGCGCGGGCTCGCGGCTGCCAGTGTGTTCTGCGCGGCGTTGCTGTTGGCCAACGACTTCAGCGGCGGCCGCCTGGCCGATCCGCAACAGGTGCAGACCACCGCTGCGGGTGAGCAGCGCGAGGTGACGTTGCCCGACGGCACGCGGGCTTTCCTCGCGGGGGATTCGTCGTTGCGCGTGGACTTCTCGGATGCGTTCCGCGATGTGCAATTGCTGCGCGGCGAGGCCTATTTCGAAGTCACCCACGATGTTGGCCGGCCCTTCCGGGTGACCTCCGGTGACAGCCGTGTACGTGTCCTCGGTACTGGGTTCGATGTACACCGGGAAGACGCTGGACTGACTGTCGCTGTACGCCACGGCAAGGTGGCCTTGCAGGCAAAACTCGATGCGCGGGACGAGCAGACCCTGACCGCGGGTGATCGCGCCCAGCTTGCCGCCGGGGCAGGGGAGGCGCAGATCGATCGCGTGCCTGTCGCCTCCATCGCTGCGTGGCGCGACGGCATGCTCGCCTTCCGCAATCAGCCCCTGGGGGCGCTGGTGGACGAGCTGTCGCAGTACCGCGCTGCGCCCATCCGCCTGGGCGATGAGCGCCTGGCGCAGAGGCCCATCTCCGGCAACGTGCGTCTGGCCCGCCCGGACGACTTCCTCGCGGCCCTGCCGGTACTGCTCGACGTGCGCGTGCAGCGCAAGGCCGATGGCAGCGCGGTCATCCTGCCGCGCTGATCGCCCCTCCCTTGTAGGAGCGAGCTTGCTCGCGAACGTATTTCCCGGAAGCACCGGACCTGGGTCGGTTCGCGAGCAAGCTCGCTCCTACGAAAATCCCGTACCCGTTTCCGCTCCCACGTACCCTGAATCCTTTTTGAGAAATATTTTTATTTGCAGGTGTGGGTTTTTCTCGAATGAGGGTCTTCCCCGTCATTCGCTGCGAAACGCGCAGCGCTTTTCGTCCCTGGGGAGGGCCTTGCATGCAGTCTCGTTTCAATTTCCCGTTCGCGCGCCCGCTGGGCTGTGCCGTGCTGCTCGGCAGCCTGATGATGGCCGAGTACAGCCGCGCTGCCGATTGGCAGATCGACCTGCCGGCGCAGGCGCTGAGCGACTCCATCGGCAGCCTGTCGCAACAGGCCGGCGTGCAGGTGCTCTATGACGCCTCCCAGCTGGAAGGCCTCAAGGCGCCCGCGGTAGCCGGCCGCTACAGCATGCGCGAAGCCCTGGAGCACCTGCTCAAGGGCTCATCGCTGGAACTGGTGGAGGCGGGCGACGGCTTTGTCGTGCGGCGCTCCGGCAAGGTCGATAAGTTCAGCGACAACGCCATCGAGCTGGATTCGCAGACCATCGTCGGCAGCGGCCTGTCGGTGGATTCCAGCAACGTCGGCCGTTCGACCCTGACCCGCAAGGACATCGAGCGCATCCAGGCCGACAACATTCCCACCCTGCTGCAGACCCTGCCGGGCGTGACCATGGGCGGCTCGCCCAAGCCGGGCGGGCAGACCGTCAACATCTGGGGCCTGGGCGATGCCGAGGACGTGCCCTTCACCCTCGACGGCGCACCCAAGAGCGGCTTCGAGCGCTACCAGCAGGGCACCGTGTTCATCGAGCCGGAGCTGATCAAGCGCATCGAAGTGGAGAAGGGCCCGCACTCGGTCTACAACGGCAACGGCGGCTTCGGCGGCACCGTGCACATGGAAACCAAGGACGCGCCGGACCTGCTGCGCGACGATCAGAACGTCGGCGCCATGCTCAAGTACGGCTACCACTCCAACGACCAGCAGAAGATCTACAGCGGCGCCGTCTATGGCCGCACCGAGGACCGCAAGGTCGATGCGCTGGCCTACGTTACCGCCCGCGACGGCCGCGACATCAAGCTCGCCGGGCACATTCCCGACCCGAACAACAACTACCCGATCAACCCCAGCCGCCTGCCCAACAGCGCCCAGGACCTGGACGCCGGGCTGTTCAAGCTGAACCTGCATCCCAACCTCGACAACGACATCAGCCTGGCCTACAGCCGCTCCCACAGCACCCGCTGGACGCCGTTCTCCTCGGCCTCCTACCCGACGCCACCGACCCAGTCGAGCATTGATCGCTACGGCTACGAAGCGGCGCTCAAGCGCCTGCTGGCGCACCGCGACACCACCGACACCACCTGGTCCGGCAAGTACGAATACCACCCGATCGATAACCCGTTGATCGACCTGATGGTGCAGTACTCCGAGTCGCACATCGACCAGACCGACGAGCGTAATCCGGACGCCTTCTTCCAGGTCTCCACCGGTGGCCGCAAGATGGATACCGACTACAAGGACAAGGTGCTGGAATTGCGCAACACCAGCCTGTTCGCCACCGGCCCGGTACAGCATGCGTTCACCGTGGGTACCGAGTTCCACCGGCACACCCGCACCACCGACATGTATATCCCCGGCTCCACCTACAACACCGCGCGCTACAACTATGGTCACTTCCAGCCGACCTTCATGCCCAGCGGCAAGCAGAACACCAACAGCGCCTACATCCAGGACGCGCTGACCCTGGGCAGCGTGACCATCACCCCGTCGCTGCGCTTCGACCATGTGCGCAACCAGGGCAAGGACAACGACGCGCCGATCTACAACAACGCCGCGCAAGGCCACGACTACAGCTCGCAGACCTACAGCGGCTGGTCGCCGCGCCTCTCGCTGTTCTGGACGGCCACCGAGCGCCTGGGCTTCTTCGCCGACTACAGCCGCACCTGGCGCGCGCCGGTGATCGACGAGATGTACGAGGTGCAGAACAGCAGCACGGTCAGCGCCACCAGCCGCGACCTCGACCCCGAGCGCATTCATGCGCTGCGCTTCGGCTCGCTGGTCAACCTGCCGGACCTGTTCATCAACGGCGACAACCTGCAGGTGCGCACCACGCTGTTCCAGAACAAGATCAAGGACGAGATCTTCCGCACCCGCAGCGTCGGCTGCGAGCAGCAGGCCATCGATAACGGCACCATCTCCGGCAGCTGCGGCGACTACCTGCCGCTCTCCAACTACCGCAACCTGCCGGGCGTGACCTACAAGGGCTTCGAGATCGAGAGCTTCTACGACAGCCCCTGGCTGTTTGGCGGGCTGTCGTACTCGTGGGTGACCGGCAAGCACGACGGCGCCTACAGCAACCCCTGGGGGCCGAACGTGTGGGCGCGTGACGTGCCGCCGGCCAAGTGGGTCGCCACCCTGGGCACCAAGATTCCGGCGTGGGATGCGCAGATCGGCTGGCAGGGCGAGTTCGTCCGCCAGACCGACCGCCTGCCCAGCGACAAGTACAAGGGCGGCATGGGCACCAGCGTCGGCGACATTTTCTGGGACCAGACGGTCAACGACAGCTATGACACCCAGCGCGTCTTCGCCAGCTGGAAGCCGCGCCGCCTGGGCTTCGAGAATACCGAGCTGAACTTCACCGTCGACAACCTGTTCAACCGCGACTATCACCCGGCGCTGGCCGGCGACAGCGTCTACAGCCAGGGCCGCAACGCCAAGTTCAGCCTTACCCAGTACTTCTGAGACGCTCCCTGTCGATTGTAGGAGCGAGCTTGCTCGCGAACGGATTTCCCGGCAGCAGCGGAGCAGGGCGGGTTCGCGAGCAAGCTCGCCCCTACGATCCGGCGTGCCCGTAGGGCGCATAAAGCGGGACGCTTTATCCGCCGATGGTGCTCACGGCGGATAACGCCGTTGGCGTTATGCGCCCTACCAAAAGGCCTTCGCCAAGTGCCAACGAAAACGGGCGCCCGAAGGCGCCCGTTTGCTATTGCAGGTATCAGGCTCAGGCAGCCGGGCGCACCACGCGGTAGACCAGCGCACCAATCACGCCGCCCACCAGCGGGCCGACCCAGAACAGCCACAGCTGCTTCATGAACAGCGGGTCGGCGAAGATCGCCACGCCCAGGCTGCGCGCCGGGTTCACCGAGGTGTTGTCGATCGGGATGCTGATCAGGTGGATCAGCGTCAGCGTCAGGCCGATGGCGATCGGCGCAAAGCCCGCCGGGGCCAGCTTGCTGTCGGTGGCGCCCATGATCACGAACAGGAAGAACGCCGTCAGCAGCACTTCGGTCACCAGCGCGGAGATCATGCTGTAGCCGGTCGGCGAGCCTTCGCCGAAGCCGTTGGCGGCAAAGCCCGCCAGCGCGTCGAAGCCCGGTTTGCCGCTGGCGATGAAGTACAGCGCCGCACCAGCGAGGATGCCGCCAACCACCTGGGCGACGATGTACGGAACCAGCTCAGCGGTGCGGAAGCGGCCGCCGGCCCACAGGCCGAGGCTGACCGCAGGGTTGAGGTGGCAACCGGAGATCGGGCCGATGGCGTAGGCCATGGTCACGACCGTCAGGCCGAAAGCCAGTGCGACACCCAGGACGCCAATGGCGTGGGCGGCGAAGATGGCGCTGCCGCAACCACCGAACACCAGCCAGAAGGTGCCGATCATTTCGGCGGAAAGTTTGCGAAGCATGCTGCCTCCAAAGGCAAGTGGAACCCCGAATTGGGGCGAGCGCATGCTAGGGAAGCGGCTGACGGACGGGGTGTAGGTACCTTCCGTTTGCGGCCAGGAAAAGCCTGATGAATTTGATGGGGAGGGCAGGTGCCCTCCTTATATTCAGATCTGCGTGGCCAACTGCTCCGCCCGCCGCAGCCAGCCCTGGCGTTGTTCCTCGCCCGAGCCGCGTACCGGGCTGAACTCTTCCAGGTGGTGGAGGGCGATGCCGCAGGGCGCGAGGATGCAGCGGGTCATCTGCCGATGGGCCGGTGCGCCTTGGCGCAGGCGGTAGTGCCAGTGGGTCTGGTCGTGGCTGACCAGCAGGTCGGCGCTGCGCCCGCCCAGCAAGGGTTCGAACTCGCGAGACTCCACCGAGCGGTAGCGGAAGGCGAAGCCGGGTTGCAGCACGCGGTCGAAGAAGCCCTGCAGCAGCGCCGGTAGGCCGCCCCACCAGACCGGGTAGACGAAGGCGATGTGTTGCGCCCAGTGGATCTGCCGCTGCGCTTCGAGCACGTCCGGTTCGAGGGATTGGCCCAGTTCATAGCCGCCGCGCAGTACCGGGTCGAAGTTCAGTTCGCCCAGCTTCAGCATGTGCACCACATGACCCTTGGTCCGGGCGCCGTGGGCGTAGGCCTCGGCGAGCGCATGGCAGAAGCCGCCGGGCTTGGGCGAACCCAGCACCAGCAGCACGCGCTTGCCGTCGCCTTCAAGGGGCGTGGCGCCATGCTTGACGGCTTCAACCATTCTGCCCGGCCTCCAGCATGGTTTCCGGGCGCACCCACTGGTCGAACTCGGCGTCGCTCAGGTAGCCCAGTTCCAGTGCGGCGGCGCGCAGCGTCTTGCCTTCGGCATAGGCCTTCTTGGCGATCTCGGCGGCCTTGTCGTAGCCGATGTGCGGGTTGAGCGCAGTCACCAGCATCAGGCCGCGGTCGAGGTGCTCGCGCATCTTCGCGGCGTCCGGTTCCATGCCGGCGATGCAGTGGGTGTTGAAGTTGCGGCAGCCGTCGGCCAGCAGGCGTGCGGACTCCAGCAGGTTGTGGATGATCACCGGCTTGTAGACGTTGAGCTGCAGGTGGCCCTGGCTGGCGGCGAAGGTGATCGCGGCATCGTTGCCGAAGACCTGGCAGGCGAGCATCGACAGAGCCTCGCACTGGGTCGGGTTGACCTTGCCAGGCATGATCGAGGAGCCCGGTTCGTTGGCCGGCAGCTTCACCTCGGCGAAGCCTGCGCGGGGGCCGGAGCCGAGCAGGCGCAGGTCGTTGGCGATCTTCATCAGGGCCACGGCCAGGGTCTTCATGGCGCCGGCGAGGGTCACCAGCGGTTCGTGGCCGGCGAGGGCGGCGAACTTGTTCGGTGCGGAAACGAAAGGCAGGCCGGAAAGGTCGGCCAGTTCGGCGGCGATGGCCTCGGCGAACTCCTTCGGCGCGTTCAGCCCGGTGCCGACGGCGGTGCCGCCCTGGGCCAGCTCGTAGACGGCCGGCAGCGCCGCGCGGAGGGCGCGCTCGGCATAGTCGAGTTGGGCGACGAAGGCGGAAAGTTCCTGGCCGAAGGTGACGGGCGTTGCGTCCATCAGGTGGGTGCGCCCGGTTTTCACCAGGTTGGCGTGGCGTGCTGCCTGCTGGGCGAGGCCGCCGCTGAGTTCGGCGATGGCCGGCAGCAGGTCGTTCTGCACCGCCTGGGCGGCGGCGATGTGCATGGCGGTGGGGAAGCTGTCGTTGGAGCTTTGCGCGCGGTTCACGTGGTCATTGGGGTGCACCGGTTTCTTGCCGCCGCGGCCGTTGCCGGCGATCTCGTTGGCGCGCCCGGCGATGACCTCGTTGACGTTCATGTTGCTCTGGGTGCCGCTGCCGGTCTGCCAGACGACGAGGGGAAACTGGTCGTCGTGCTCGCCCGCCAGCACTTCGTCGGCGGCTTCCTCGATCAGGCTGGTGATGTTCTCTGGCAGCTCGCCGAGCTGTGCGTTCACCCGTGCGGCGGCCTTCTTGATCAGGGCCAGGGCGTGCACCACGGCCAAGGGCATCCGCTGTCCGCCGATGGCGAAGTTCTCCAGCGAGCGCTGGGTCTGGGCGCCCCAGTAGGCGTCTTCGGGGACTTCGATGGGGCCGAGGCTGTCGGTTTCGGTGCGGCTCATGGTGCTTCTCCGGAAAAGGGTCTCGGCCAGTTTAGGCCGCCACGGGGCTTCCGGGTTCCACTCTGGCTCAATGGCCGTGATAGAGCGGTTTCAACGACGCACCGGGTTACCAGCGGGCGTGAGTGGCACCGATCCAGCCGAGCGCGCCGTTGACCGGCACCAGTTCGCCGCCGGCTTCGCGCAGGGAGCCGTCGAAGCGGCCGAACCACTGGCTGGTCTCGGCGAACAGCGGGCCCAGGCGCGGGCTGGCGCGATGCAGCTTGCGCGGAGTGAAGGTGAGGTCGACACGCTCGTCGGCATCTCGCAATTGCCACGGCGACAGCGGGTCGTGGGGTACCTGGCGGATATCCACAGGGCCGGCCAGCGCCTGCAGTTCGCCGCCGAACCACAAGGCGTTCTCGGTCAGGTGGCTGTTTTCCGTCCAGCCGGTGCCGAAGTTGCCGGCGATGCCACCGGGCGCAGCGAAGGCGGCGCGGGTCCAGCGGGTATGGAAGGGCCAGACGCCCCGGCCGAAATCCAGCGCGGCGAAGCTCTGGCCCTCGCTGCAGCGGTAGGTCTTGTGGCCGAGGCTGAGGCTGCCGCTGATCGGCAGGCCCATCTGCCGGCTGCAGGCGTGGAAGCACTTGCCGCTCATCGGCACCACCAGGTTGACCGACTCCAGGTGCGCCGGGCGCTGTACCTCCAGGGAGAGGTTCAGCGGCTGGCCCCCCAGGTTCGGCGCGCAGGCGGTGATGCGCAACTGGCCAGGCTGCTCGTCGAAGCCCAGGCTGAGCTGGCCATGCGCGAAGCGGTGGCTCTGGTTCGGCATGTCCGGCAGGTGGCAGCCCAGGCCGAACGGGCTGAACTGGGTGCGGTGCACCGACTGGCCGGTTTCCAGGTCGAGGAAGTACACGGCGCCGTAGCCCAGGTAATCGAGGTCGGCGATGGTGATCGAGAGCATCCAGCCCGGTGCGTTGATGCACCAGTGGTTCCAGCGCTTGCGCCGGCCGGCGTTGCCGGAGAGCTGGCAGAGCGTCTGTGGCCGCGACGACCAGCCCACGGCCGCGCTGTTCAGGCGGCCGCGCGCATCGCACAGGGGCGGTGCGGCGACGGAAGTCGGCGGGAGGCTGAGGGTGTTCATCGGTCACATCCATGTGGCAACGCGCCGCAGCATGCCGTTTCATGAACTGTCCTACAAGAGAAGCCGGTCACTTCCCGCTCAATTGGCACTCACTTGAGCGCATTCCGAACTTAGGCGCAGAATGGCGGGTCCCACACGGACACCCTTCAGACTCACAGGACTGCCCCATGACCGTTCTTCGTTCCCTCTGCACCGCAGCACTTCTGGTTGGCTTCAGTTCCGTGGCACTGGCTGATGCCAACGCCGAGGCGGAGAAATTCCTCAAGCAGGTGCACGCCGACAAGCTGACCGTGCCGGTCTACGCGCAAGTCCAGCAGATGCTCGCCCAGCGCTTCGCCCAGGCCAAGGCGCCGGACAGCAAGAAGGCCGTGCTCGACCGCTACCAGGCCAAGGCCAACGCCGAGCTGGACCGTGCCGTGGGTTGGGACAAGCTCAAGCCCGAACTGGTCAAGCTCTACACCAGCAACTTCAGCGAATCCGAGCTCAAGCAGCTGAACGACTTCTATGCCTCGCCCCTGGGCCGCAAGGTGCTGGAGAAGATGCCGCGCCTGACCGCCGAATCCGCCCAGCTGACCCAGGCCAAGCTGCAGACCGCAGTAGAGCCGGTGAACAAGCTGATGGCCGACATGGACAAGGAACTGGGTGTGAAAGCCCCGGCCGCTCCGGCCAAGAAGCCTTGATCTCCAGTAACTGAAAGCCAGTAACCGAAAGCCCGCACCTGAAAGCCCGCACCTGAAAGCCCGTACCTGAAAGAGAACCGCCATGAGCATGCGTGACCGTATTCAATCCGCCCTGGACACCCTCGAACCGCAACACCTCGAGGTGCTCGATGAGAGCCACATGCACAGCCGCGGGCAGGAAACGCACTACAAGGCGGTGATCGTCAGCCCGGCGTTCACCGGGCTGAACGCGGTAAAGCGGCACCAGAAGGTCTATGCCACGCTCGGCGAGCTGATGGGCCAGTTCCATGCCCTGGCCCTGCACACCTACACCCCCGAGGAGTGGGCGCAGCAGGGACAAGCGCCGGATTCGCCGACCTGCAGGGGCGGCAGCAAGCACGATCTTCCGCATTGATCGGCTGCCGGATGCGGGCTGCGTCCCGCTCCGGTAGAATGCGACTCCCAGCGCCGGCTTCTGCCGGCGCTGTCATTTTCAGCCTCTGGTTCGGCTGTCGATCAGCTTTTGTTTCCAAACGTTCTGTTCCAAAGAAACCCGGTCCGCCCTTTACGCGGGTGACCACTGGAGTGATGCATGACCACCGAAAGAATCGTCGTCGCGGCGTTGTACAAGTTCGTCTCCCTGCCCGACTACGTCGACCTGCGCGAACCCCTGCTGCAGGCCCTGCTGGACAACGGCGTGAAGGGCACCCTGCTGCTCGCCGAAGAGGGCATCAACGGCACCGTGTCCGGCACCCGCGCCGGCATCGACGGCCTGCTCGCCTGGCTGCGCAACGATCCGCGCCTGGCTGATGTGGACCACAAGGAGTCCTACTGCGACGAGCAGCCCTTCTACCGCACCAAGGTCAAGCTGAAGAAGGAAATCGTCACCCTCGGCGTACCGGGCGTGGACCCGAACGCCAAGGTCGGCACCTATGTCGAGCCCAAGGACTGGAACGCGCTGATTTCCGATCCGGAAGTGCTGCTGATCGACACCCGCAATGACTACGAAGTGGCCATCGGCACCTTCGAAGGCGCCATCGATCCCAAGACCAAGTCGTTCCGCGAGTTCCCCGAGTACATCCGCGAGCATTACGACCCGGCGAAACACAAGAAGGTCGCCATGTTCTGCACCGGCGGCATCCGCTGCGAGAAGGCTTCGAGCTACATGCTCAGCGAAGGCTTCGAAGAGGTCTTCCACCTCAAGGGCGGCATCCTCAAGTACCTGGAGGAAGTGCCCGAAGCCGATACTCTCTGGCGCGGCGACTGCTTCGTGTTCGACAACCGCGTGACCGTGCGCCATGACCTTTCCGAGGGCGATTACGATCAGTGCCATGCCTGCCGCAATCCGATCTCGGTCGAAGACCGCGCCTCCGAACACTACGCCCCCGGCATCAGTTGCCCGCACTGCTGGGACTCGCTCTCGGAGAAGACGCGCGCCAGTGCCCGCGAGCGGCAGAAGCAGATCGAACTGGCGCGCCAGCGCAACCAGCCGCACCCCATTGGCCGTGATCCCCGCGCGGAGAACTGATCCATGACCAGCCGTCTGCTCTACGTGATGGACCCGATGTGCTCCTGGTGCTGGGGTTTCGCCCCGGTGGCCGGGAAGCTGGTGGAGCAGGCGCGCGCCGCGGGAGTGCCGCTGGCGCTGGTCATGGGCGGGCTGCGCACGGGGCAGGGCGCGGCGCTGGAACCGACCACCAAGCGCTACATCCTCGAACACTGGCACGCGGTGCATGACGCCACCGGCCAGCCGTTCCGCTTCGAGGACGCCTTGCCCGACGGCTTCGTCTACGACACCGAGCCGGCCTGCCGCGCCGTGGTCACTGCACGGCGCCTGGACGAAGACTGCGCCTGGGCGCTGGTCGGCGAAATCCAGCGGGCTTTCTACGCCGAAGGCCGCGACGTCACCCAGGTCAGCGTGCTCACCGAACTGGCCGAACAGGTGGGCCTTCCGCGCATCGAGTTCGCCGAGGCCTTCGACAGCCAGGACAACCACCTGGCGACCCTGGCGGACTTCTCCTGGGCCCGCGACCTGGGCATCGCCGGTTTCCCCACGCTGCTGGCCGAGCGCGATGGCCAACTGGCCCTGCTGACCAACGGCTACCAGCCGCTGGGCGAGCTCGCGCCGCTGCTGGAGCGCTGGCTGGAGCGTGGGCGGCATGCCTGAGCTGTCCGCTGACCGCCTGAGCTGGGCGGAGATTCGCCGGCTCGCTTTCCGTCATCGCAAGGCCCTGCTCCTCGCCAACCTGGTCGCCGTGCTGGCCACCGCCTGCAGCGTGCCGATCCCGCTGCTGCTGCCGCTGCTGGTGGACGAAGTGCTGCTGGGCAAGGGCGACGCCGCCCTGCAGGTGATGAACCACTGGCTGCCCGCCGGCTGGCACAAGCCCGCCGGCTACATCGGCCTGATGCTGCTGGTGACCCTGGTGCTGCGCAGCTGCGCGCTGGTATTCAACGTGCTGCAGGCCCGGTTGTTCGCGCGGCTGTCCAAGGACGTGGTCTATCGCATTCGCCTGAGGTTGATCGAACGGCTCAAGCGCATCGCCCTGGGCGAGTACGAAACCTTGGGCGGCGGCTCGGTCAGTACGCACCTGGTGACCGACCTGGACACCCTCGACAAGTTCGTCGGCGACACCCTGAGCCGCTTCCTGGTGGCGCTGCTGACCCTCTGCGGCACCGCTGGCATCCTGATCTGGATGCACTGGAAGCTCGCGCTGCTGATCCTGCTGTTCAATCCGCTGGTGATCTTCGCCACGGTGCAGTTGGGCAAGCGCGTGAAGCACCTGAAGAAGCTGGAAAACGACAGCACCTCGCGCTTCACCCAGGCACTGACCGAAACCCTTGAAGCCATTCAGGAAGTACGCGCCGGCAATCGCCAGGGCTTCTTCCTTGGCCGCCTCGGCGTGCGCGCCCGCGAGGTGCGTGACTATGCCGTCGCCTCGCAATGGAAGAGCGATGCCGCCGGGCGTGCCAGCGGCCTGCTGTTCCAGTTCGGCATCGACCTGTTCCGCGCCGCGGCGATGGTCACCGTGCTGTTCTCCGACCTGTCCATCGGCCAGATGCTGGCAGTGTTCAGCTACCTCTGGTTCATGATCGGCCCGGTCGAGCAACTGCTCAGCCTGCAATACGCGTATTACGCCGCCGGCGGTGCGTTGGCGCGGATCAACGAGCTGCTGGCCCGTGCCGATGAGCCGCATTACGAACATCGCCGCGATCCGTTCGCCGGGCAGAGCAGCGTCGGCATCCAGGTGCGCGACCTGAGCTTTGCCTACCGCGATGAGCTGGTGCTGGACGGTCTCGACCTGGATATTGCCCCCGGCGAAAAGGTTGCCATCGTCGGCGCCAGCGGCGGCGGCAAGAGCACCCTGGTGCAGTTGCTGCTGGGCCTCTACCAGCCGCAGTTCGGGACCATCCGCTATGGCGGCGCGGCACTGGAGGAGATTGGCCTGGACTGCGTGCGCGAGCATATCGCCGTGGTCCTGCAGCATCCGGCGCTGTTCAACGACACGGTGCGCGCCAACCTGACCATGGGCCGCGAGCGTGACGACGAGGCGTGCTGGCGTGCGCTGGAAGTGGCGCAGCTGGCGGACACCATCCGCGCCTTGCCACAGGGGCTGGACAGCGTGGTCGGGCGTTCCGGCGTGCGCCTCTCCGGCGGCCAGCGGCAGCGCCTGGCGATTGCCCGCATGGTGCTCGCCGAGCCGAAGGTGGTGATCCTCGACGAGGCTACCTCGGCGCTGGATGCCGCCACCGAATATGCCCTGCACCAGGCGCTGGAGCGCTTCCTGGAAGGCCGCACCACGCTGATCATCGCCCACCGCCTGTCCGCGGTGAAACAGGCCGACCGCGTGCTGGTGTTCGATGGCGGGCGCATCGCCGAGGATGGCGATCACCAGCAGCTGATCGCCGAAGGCGGGCTTTACGCTCGCCTTTACGGCCACCTGCAGCAGGGCTGATCAGCCGTAGCGCGTGACCTCGAGGAAGGCCACGCAGTTGCCCAGGTCGTGGAAGACCCGCGCGCTGCCGATGTCGTTGTAGGGAATGCCCAGCAGCAGGTCGAGCAGCGACGCATCGGTGCGGTAGTGCGGGCGCCAGTCCAGCAGCCCTTCGAGGTAGGCGATGTCGGGCACGCCGGGCAGGAAGTTGCCCATCAGCAGGCGCCCGCCGGGCAGCAGGCGGGCGAACAGGTTGCGGGTCAGGTCGCGAGCGTCGTGGTCGTCGAGCACCTCGTAGAGGCCGGGGGAGTAGATCAGGTCGAAGTGGCAAAGCTCCTGGCGGCCGTAGAACAGCTCATCCAGGGTGCATTGCTGCGTCAGTACGCCGAGCGCGGCGTAGCTGGCCTCCACCGTCTGCAGCGACAGTGCCTGGGCGTCTAGGGCGACGAATTCGCGGAAGTGGCCATGGCGCAGCGAGCGCGCCAGTTCGACCTCGCGCAGGTGCCCGCAGCCCACGCAGAGGATGCGGGCCTGGCCACTGAGCTGGTCGCAGCAGCGGTCGATCTCCCGCGCCAGCAATTGGCGGCGCGAGCGCAACGCGCGGGAGGCGGGGGCGGAGCTGGCGTAACGGAACAGCTCTTCGGTCGGCCCGTCGGGCAGCAGCGAGTGCAGGGTGCTGTCGATGCCATAGAGGTAATCCATCAGTACGGCATTGCCGGCGCCTTCGCCCATCGGCCGTTCGCGCCGCCGGGGGAACGGCAGGACGCGCGGTGCTTGCGCTGGCGATGGGCTGTCCGTGGCGAACGCCAGCAGGTCGGCCTCGCCATCGCGCAGGTGGCGCAGCTGTTGTTCGAGTTGTTCGATGGCCTCGCTTAGCGAGCCCGGATGCTGCTGAAAGCGATTGTCCATTCCATCCACCTGGGGGCCACGCTCAGTGAAGTAAGTGCACCAGTGGCGACTTGGCCGCTGACCTGTCCACTACCTTAGGGGCAGGTTGGCCCCGGGCCATCATCTGAATGAATGACGGCAGCGAAAAATCAGCGCTGTCCCAGCCGCACCAGCAGGCTGACCAGTTCGGCCTGGCGGCTGGTGCTGGTCTTGCGGAACAGCGCGCGCAATTGGCTGCGTACCGTATTGATCGAGGTGCCGAGCTGGTCGGCGCAGTGTTCGGGCGTCAGGCCGCGTACCAGCAGGGCGCCCAGGCGCTGTTCGGCCGGGGTGAGGCCGAACAGGTCGCCCAGCAGACCGCTCTGGCGGTGCGCATCGAGCAGCGCCAGCAGTACCAGCGGGCGCTGGAAGGGCTGGTTGAACTTCGCCTCGGCTGACACCGGGGTGACCAGTAGCTCCTGCCCGCTGCCATCGTCCAGCGGCAGCCAACCGGCCTTTGCCTTGCCGGCGCGCGGCGCGGCCTGGCGCACCAGCGCCTGAAGCCTCGTGTCGTGCTGGCGGCAGTGCAGGCGGCCGAAGACTTCATGGAACAGCCCGGTGCGCTGCCCGAGCCGTTGTCGCGCCGCCTGGTTGGCGTAGAGCACGCGGGCATTGCCCTCCAGCAGCCACAGCGAGGTGGGGTGCTGGTCCAGCAGCAGGTCGCGATGGGCCAGTTGCTGGCGCATCTCATCGATGCGTCCGAACATCCGTGCCGCGCGGGTCAGATGCTCGCTCAGGCGGGTCAGCAGGGTTTGTTCCTGTGTATCGGGATAGCGCGCGCCGAGGCTGGTCAGCACCGACAGGTAGACGCCGGAGTTGGCCTGTTCGTTGAGCTTGAGGCAGGACACGTTGTGCATGCCATTGGGGCGCTGGAATTCCTGGTAGTACGGATCGCGGGCGATGCGCTGCGGGCCGTACTCCTCGCGGTCGTGGTACCAGTGGCCTACCGGGCGATGGAGCATGAATCCCTTGGACGGGTCGATGGTGCAGAACTCGCGGTTATAGGTCTCGATGGCGCCGGGATCGCAGAGGTTGATCTCGCTCGCCAGCGCGCCGCTCTCGGTCTGGTCCCAGAACAGCAGGGCACCCTGCTGGCGGCCGCTGGCGCAGATCAGCTCGGTGAGCAGCGGCAGCCAGTTGGCCTCGTCGAGCACGCACTCGTAGGTCAGGCCCACCAGCCGGTCGTACTGCATGTCCATATCCCGCTGTGGCATGGGCGCTCCATCGGTTGCTCGCGGATTGCACGGATCACCTTGCAGATTGCACTTTGCAGAATGCACGATCGACTGAGGTATGGCACATGGCCTTAGCTGTCGCAAGGCCACTAATCGGCTGCTTTTCGCGTTGCCTGTACAGGCCCGCTCCAGAGCCTTCGGCAGTGTTTTTCCGGCGGGAGGCCGGCCACCAGCCGACCAAGCGTCATGGTGCCTGGTTTGTGGATTTCCCGTGATCGGCTAGAAGTTAAGGAAGGGGCGGCCTGACAGAAAAGTCCCGGGTGTTGCCTGACTGCACCCCTTGGCCTGCCAGGCATTGAAAGAAGGAAGTCGAAACTGGCTATGGATGCATTGGGACTGTTGCCGACCCGCCGTACGACGCGTCTGCTCAAGCTGGTCTGGCCGTTCATGGTCGTGGTCCTGCTGCAGACGATGATTGGCAGCGGCAGCTTCTTTATCCTCTCTGGCGTGCGCGCCTACGTCGGCGGCGAGAGCCTCTGGTCCAAGGGCCAGAAGGACGCCATCCACTACCTGCAGCTCTACGGCCAGAGCCGTGATCCGGAGGATTACGAGCGCTATCGCACCGCCATTGCCATTCCCCAGGGCGATCGGACCTTCCGTGCTGCACTCGACCTCAGTCAGCCCGACCTGGAACTCGCCCGTGCCGGTGCCTTGCAGGGCGGCATCCATCCTGACGATGTCGGCGCGCTGGTGTGGCTGTACTGCTACTTCCACGAGTACAGCTACTTCGACCAGGCAGTGAAGATGTGGATCATCGGCGACGCCTATCTCGACCAGCTGGAGCAGCTGGCTGACGAGATGAGCGCGAAGATTCGCGCCAATGACGTCCGCCCCGGCGACCTGAGCTACTGGAACAGCCGCATCCAGGCGATCAATGACGGTGTCACGCCGGCCGCCATGGCCTTCTCCGCCGCCCTGGGGCAGGGCTCGCGGATGATCATGTGGGTGCTGCTGGTCACCAACTGCCTGACCGGCCTGGCGCTGATCCTCCTGGCGGTCTGGCGCACGCGCAAGCTGCTGCACCAGCAACGCGCCTTCGAAAGTGCCCTGGACACCGAGCGGGAGCGCGCGCAGACCACCCTGGCGGCCATCGGCGACGGCGTGGTCACCCTCGACGAACATGAGTGCATCGCCTACTTCAACCCCGCGGCGGAGCGCCTGATCGGCTGGGACAACTCCATGGCCGTCGGCCTGCCGCTGCGCTCGCTGCTGCAGGTGCTCGACGAGAGCTCCCAGGTCGAGGGCCTGCCGCTGGTTGGGCAGATCCTGCGTGGCGAGGTGGACGGCGGCAGCGAGACCAGCAAGCTGATCCAGCGCCTGGACGGCACCAGCGTGGCGGTGACCCTGGTGGCCACGCCGATCCATGCCGAAGGGCGAGTGGTCGGCGTAGTACTGGTGCTGCACGACATGACCCGCGAGCGCCAGTACATGGCCAGCCTGTCCTGGCAGGCGACCCACGACGCGCTGACCGGCCTGACCAACCGCCGGGAGTTCGAGTTCCGCCTCAAGCAGGCCCTGGAAAGCTCGGCGGACTCCCACGACCAGCACTCGCTGATGTACCTGGACCTGGACCAGTTCAAACTGGTCAACGACACCTGCGGCCACGCCGCCGGCGACGAACTGCTGCGCCAGGTCTGCTCGGTGTTGCAGCAGTGCCTGCGCGAAGGCGACACCCTGGCGCGCCTGGGTGGCGACGAGTTCGGCATCCTGCTGGAGCATTGCCCGCCGGACATGGCGGTGCAGATCGCCGAGCGCATCCGCCTGACCGTGCAGGCCCTGCACTTCATGTGGGAGGGCCGCGGCTTCAACATCACCGTGAGCATCGGCGTGGTGCATATCTCCGCCATGCTGGTGTCGGTGGAGGAGGCGCTGCGCTGCGCCGACATGGCCTGCTACATGGCCAAGGAAAAGGGCCGCAACCGCGCCCAGGTATTCCGCCCGGACGACACCGAACTGTCCAACCGCGTCGGCGAAATGGCCTGGGTGCAGCGCATCCGCCTGGGGCTGGAGGAGGAGCGCTTCTGTCTCTACGCCCAGTCGATCTTCCCGGTCGACGACCGCGCGATGGAAGGCGCCCATGTCGAGCTGCTGCTGCGCCTGAATGACGAGTGCGGCCGGCTGGTCGCGCCGATCAACTTCATCCCCGCCGCGGAACGCTACGGCCTGATGCCGGACATCGACCGCTGGGTGGTCGAGAACGCCTTCAAGATCCTGGCCGAGCGCATCGCCGAGGGCGGTTACGAACCGATCCACACCTGCGCCATCAACCTCTCCGGCGCGACCATCGGCGACGATACCTTCCTCGACTTTCTCCGCGAGGTTCAGCCGCGCTACGGCATCGAACCGTCCAGCGTGTGCTTCGAGATCACCGAGACCAGCGCCATTGCCAACCTGGTCAACGCCACGCGGTTCATCCAGGAACTCAAGGCCCTCGGGTACCGTTTCTCGCTGGACGACTTCTGTGCTGGCATGTCCTCCTTCGTCTACCTCAAGCACCTGCCGGTGGATTACCTGAAGATCGATGGCAGCTTCATCAAGGACATGCTGGAGGACCCGATCGACCGCGCCATGGTCCAGGTGATCAATCAGATCGGCCATGTGATGGGCAAACGCACCGTGGCGGAGTTCGTCGAGACGCAGGAAATCCTCGAAGTCCTGCGCGAAATAGGCATCGACTACGCCCAGGGGTACGGCCTGGCTCGGCCGCAACCCTTCAATCGCAGCTTCCTGCGTGAGACGCACGTCGCAGCCGTAGCAACCGACACAACCTCCGGACGGTGACGCGCCGCCCGGAGAGGACTAACCTGAGGCCTGATCTACCGGTGCTTGCATGGATCGACCAGCACGGAGCCTTGGATGAACGACACCTTTGTTCGCAGTGGGCCGCTCAAGGAACTTTCCAGTTACCCGCACTGGGCGCAACGCCTGGTGCAGGAGTGCGAGACCAGCCGCCTGGCGGTGGTCGGGCATCCCCTCTATGCGCGAATGCGCGACGGCCAGCTGAGCCGCCATACCCTGCGCGCCTTCCTCATCGGCGGCTGGCAGGTGGTCGAGCAGTTCCCCCTGTACATGTCCCACAACCTGCTCAAGACCCGCTTCGGCCGCAGCCCCGGCGAGGACATGGCGCGGCGCTGGCTGATGCGCAATATCCGCGTCGAACTCAATCACGCCGACTACTGGGTGCGCTGGGCCGAGGCCTATGGCGTGACCCTGGCCGAACTCAAGGCGCAACTGGTGCCCGCGGAGCTCCACGCCCTCGGCCACTGGTGCTGGCACAGTTGCGCCACCGAGGAGCTGGCGCTGGCCATGGCGGCCACCAACTATGCCATCGAAGGCGCGACGGGAGACTGGTCGGCGCTGGTCTGCTCCACCGACACCTACGAACGTACCCTGCCGGCCGGCACCCGCAAGGACGCCATGCGCTGGCTGAAGATGCATGCCCGCTACGACGATGATCATCCGTGGGAAGCCCTGGAGATCATCTGCACCCTCTGCGGCCCGCAGCTCGCCATGCCGCGCTGCCTGGCCCTGCGCGAGGCGATCTGCAAGAGCTACGGCTACATGCGCATGTTCCTCGACCACTGCCTGGCGCTGGAGCAGGCGCAGGGTGGGGTGCGGCGGGACTCTTCGATGAAGGCGGCGGGATAGGGCCACCGCTACTCGACAGGGCTTTGCCCTCACCCCAACCCTGGCTGCGCGCCCCGCTCCAGAGGGAAAGGGGGAGCGGATTGATATCGTCGCTGACTGGCGTGCACAGTCTGAGGTTGCAGGATAAAGACGTCTTGTTCGGCCCGCTCGGACGGCTCCCTCTCCCTTCAGGGAGAGGGGCTCTCCATCGACCTCAAGTTCAGCCTCACGGCACGAGAATGATCTTCTCGCTGCTGCCCTCGTTGATCTCGTGGTAGCGCTGCACACCCTCGCTCAACGGCACTTCGCGCAGGCCGGTGGGCAGCGGCAGCCTGCCGTTGTCGAACCACTGGCCGAACTGGCGCAGCATCGCCGCGCAGGCCACTGTGTCGTACAGCAGCGAATTCACCCCCACCACCGAACCGCCGCGGCGGTACAGCGCCAGGGCCGGCAATTGCACATGGCCGTCCACCGGCGCGGCGATGATGGCGATGCGGCCGAAGGTGGCCAGGGCGGAAACGGCGGCCGGCAGCCAGAAGCCAGTGGTATCGAAGATCACCTCGGCGCCGCCGGGGAAATGTTCTTCCACCTGCGCCGCCAGCGTTTCCGCCGAGCCCAGCAGAAGGCTCGGGACGCCCTGGGCCTGCAGTTCCACCTGCGACTCGGCGCGCCGTACCGCGCCCAGCACCTGCGCACCACGGGCCTTGGCCAGGGAAATGGCTGCCGCACCGACTGCGCCGGAGCCGATCACCAGCAGGCGCGTACCCTTGCCGACCTGGCTGCGCTCCAGGGCGTCCCAGGCGGTGGTAAAGGGCACGCCGCAGCTGGCGGCCTGGGCGAAGCTCATGCGCTCGGGCATCAGCGCCACGCCACCGGTCGGCACGCTCATCAACCCGGCGTGGCTGCCATCGCGGCTGAAGCCCAGGCCCCGGCCCGTACCCCAGACGGATTTGCCCAGCAACTCGGTCGGGCCCTTCACCACGGTGCCGGCGAAATCGCGGCCGGGCACGCGGGGCAGGGTGGTGTAGGGGAAGCGGCCGAGGACGTTCTTCACGTCGCTGGGGTTGAGGCCGGCGGCGTGGACTTCCACCAGCACCTCGTCGGTGGTGGGCACCGGGTCGGCGATCTCGGTGAAGCTCAGGGCGGCGAGGTCGCCGGTGCGGTCGAATTGCAGGGCTTTCATGGCACGGGTCCTTGGCAAGCAGTGGGAGATGGGATCAGTGGAACCAGCGGGTCAGCAGCGGCAGGGCGTTCTCGCCGATCTGCATGCCCAGCAGGCCGACCAGCGCCACCAGCGGCGGCGCTGGCGAACGGAAGTCGAGGAAGTGGTAGGCCAGGCCGACGGCGATGCCGATGGCCAGGGAGATCAGGTAGCTCATGTGTCCTCCGTGGATCGCTCCGGCGGCTGGGTGGGATGGGGGCAGTCTAGGGGCCGCGCCTTGGCGCCGCCGGTCATTGGCTTCGGAATATCGGACAGATGTTGGTGGGTGTATTGGATGGGCGTGCCGGGCACGGGAGAAGGCTGGGCCACTTCGTAGGGCGGATAACGCGCCAGCGTTATCCGCCGCGAGGTATTCGGCGGATAACCCGTTTCGGGTTATGCGGCCTACGGTGCTGCGTTGGCTTGAGGTTTTCAGCGTCGCGACGGCATACGCGCAAACTCTGTGTTTCGCCCCGTCGGGCGACCTTCTTTGGCAAACGACCCAAAGAAGGCAAAGGTCTTGCCCCGGACATCCGGTTTTTCGCTTGGGGCGAAAAATACCCTCGTTGAATTGAAGTTTCAGGGGCACGCGGCGAAGGGCCATCCCTGGCCCATCGCCGCTCTCGCGACATCCATGTCGCTCAACCCCTGAAACTCCAATTCAACGAGGCCTCCTGAACGGGGTATTCCGGAGCGCTTGGATGTTTCTCTGGAAGTCTTCTAGAAGCCAGAACCAGAACCAGAACCAGAGCGTGATGCACGCTTTTCCTGTAGGAGCGAGCTTGCTCGCGAACCCGCAAGGCACGGTGCAATGCCGTTCGTGAGCAAGCTCGCTCCTACGAAAGGCCCGGCCTATCGGGCGCAATACTCCGAAGGCGCCACGCCCAGCTCGCGTCGGAACATCTCGCTGAAGCTCCCCGGCTGGTACCCCAGCCCATGGGCGATCTGGCTCACCGGCATACCCTCGTTGAGCTGCGCCACCGCCGTGGCCAGCTGCACCTGCCGGCGCCACTGGGCGAAGCCCATGCCCAGGCTGCGCTGGAACAGGCGGGCGAGGGTGCGCACGCTGGCGCCAGCGTCGGCGGCGTGCTGCTCGAAGGAAATCTCCTGGCTCGGCTCGGCCATCACCGTCAGGCACAGGTTCAGCAGGCGGCGGTCGGAATCCTCCGGCAGCGGCACGCGCAGCAGCAGGCTGCGGGCGCGTTGCAGCTCCAGCACCGCCAGTTGCGACAGCGCCTGGTAGTAGTCGGTGTCCGGCTCGCGCTCGTGCTGCACCAGCGTGACGATCAGCTCGCGCAGCAGCCCGCCGACCTCGAACGCCTGCACCTGCTCGCCCAGCGAATCCGCCGTGCCCGGCCGCAGGTAGATGTTGCGCATCTGCAGCTCGCTGACCACGCGGATGCCATGAAGCACCTGGGGCGGTAGCCAGACGGCGCGATTGGGCGGCACCAGCAGCGCTTCGGAGGGCGTCTCCAGCCACATCACGCCGGACATCGCATAGAGCACCTGCCCCCAGTCATGGGAGTGCGGCTCGATGTGCAGGCCGCGCGGATAGCTGCGGGCGAGGGCGCGCAGTGGAGCGGGCGTGGCGTCGAAATCGGGGGGAGCGGCGCGGGCCATGGGACGATTCGGGCAGGGGAGATGGGCCGCATGGTAGCCGCCACGCGACGGCCTGACGAGTGCGCGGCACTCGCACTGGCACGCCGGCGCACCACATTGTCACGAATTCTTTACGGTGCGACGGCATGCCGCACGGGGCTTTGGGCGACGTAAGGATTTCTTGCCGCGCCGCGGCGCCTTTGGCCCCGGTAACGCCCCGCCGGTGGCTTGTTCCAAAGCTCCGCGACGGTTGTGATGAAGGTATTCCAAACGCCTGGACGGCCCCTGCGCCGAACCAGCCGATAACGACAACGAGGAGGCCGGATGAACGCCGTGACCAAGATCGAGCAACACAACCCCATCGGCACCGACGGCTTCGAGTTCGTCGAATTCACCGCCCCCGACGCCCAGGGCATCGAGCAACTGCGCCAGCTGTTCACGGGCATGGGCTTCACCGAGACCGCCAAGCACCGTTCCAAGGAAGTCTTCCTGTTCCAGCAGAACGACATCAACATCGTGCTCAACGGCAGCCCCACCGGCCACGTCCACGAGTTCGCCAGGAAGCACGGGCCGAGCGCCTGCGCCATGGCCTTCCGGGTGAAGAATGCCGCCCAGGCCGCCGCCTACGTCGAATCCCAGGGCGCCAAGCTGGTGGGCAGCCACGCCAACTTCGGCGAGCTGAACATCCCCTGCGTCGAAGGCATTGGCGGTTCGCTGCTGTATCTCGTCGACCGTTATGGCGACAAGAGCATCTATGACGTCGACTTCGAGTTCATCGAAGGCCGCAGCGCCACCGACAACGCCGTCGGCCTGCTGTGCATCGACCACCTGACCCACAACGTCAAGCGCGGCCAGATGGACGTCTGGTCCGGCTTCTACGAGCGCATCGCCAACTTCCGCGAGATCCGCTACTTCGACATCGAAGGCAAGCTCACCGGCCTGCTGTCCCGCGCCATGACCGCGCCCTGCGGCAAAATCCGCATCCCGATCAACGAGTCGGCCGACGACAAGTCGCAGATCGAGGAATTCATCCGCGAGTACCACGGCGAAGGCATCCAGCACATCGCCCTGACCACCGAGAACATCTACGAAACCGTGCGCAAGCTGCGCGCCAACGGCGTGGACTTCATGACCACTCCGGACACCTACTACGAGAAGGTCGACACCCGCGTCGCCGGCCACGGCGAATCGCTGCAGGACCTGCGCGAGCTGAGCATCCTGATCGACGGCGCACCGGGCGACGACGGCATCCTGCTGCAGATCTTCACCAACACGGTGATCGGCCCGATCTTCTTCGAGATCATCCAGCGCAAGGGCAACCAGGGCTTCGGCGAGGGCAACTTCAAGGCCCTGTTCGAATCCATCGAGGAAGACCAGATTCGCCGTGGCGTGATCTCCGATCAGTAAATCGCTAGCAGGGTGGCCGCGCGCGTAGCGTGGCCACCCTCGGAGAAACGCCATGCTCACCCTGTACTCCTACTGGCGCTCCAGCGCCGCCTACCGTGTGCGCATCGCGCTCGGCCTCAAGGGCCTGGCCTACCGCCAGGTGCCCGTGCACCTGGTGAAGGACGGCGGCCAGCAGCACGCCACCGATTACAAGGCGCTCAATCCCCAGGAACTGGTGCCGCTGCTGGTGGACGGCGATGCCCGCATTGCCCAGTCCCTGGCCATCCTCGAATACCTCGACGAAACCCATCCGCAACCCGGCCTGCTGCCGCGCGATGCGCTGCAGCGTGCGCAGGTTCGTGCACTGTCCCTGCATATCGCCTGCGACATTCACCCGCTGAACAACCTGCGTGTGCTGCAGTACCTCAGCGGCCCGCTGGCGGTGGCGGACGAGGCGAAGACGGCGTGGATTCGCCACTGGGTCGAAACCGGCCTGCAGGCGGTAGAGGAGGGCGTTTCCAGCTGGAGCGGCCCGCAGTCCCTCGGCGAGCGCCCCGGCTACTTCGAGGCTTGCCTGATTCCCCAGCTGTACAACGCCCGTCGCTTTGACTGCGACCTCTCCGGCTGCCCGCGCCTGCTCGCCATCGCCGCGCGCTGCGAGCTCCTCGAAGCCTTCCAGCAGGCCGCTCCGGAGGTGCAGCCCGACGCCCAGTAACCCTGTAAACCAGCCTGCCCGCTCCACCGCTCTTTAGCCTTGCCTTGCCCGCACCGCCTGGCCACAAGCCGGGCGGCCGAATCCCGTCACAGATAAAAACAACAGGTGACGCATGACGCGTGAAACTCAACACGCAGGCCAGCTCCAGCGCGGCCTGAAGAATCGCCATATCCAGCTGATCGCCCTCGGCGGCGCCATCGGTACCGGGCTGTTCCTCGGCTCGGCCGGGGTGCTCAAGTCTGCCGGGCCGTCGATGATCCTCGGTTATGCCATCGCCGGCTGCATTGCCTTCCTGATCATGCGCCAGCTCGGCGAAATGATCGTCGAGGAGCCCGTGGCCGGCTCCTTCAGCCACTTCGCGCACAAGTACTGGGGCGGTTTCGCCGGCTTCCTCTCGGGCTGGAACTGCTGGGTGCTGTACATCCTGGTGGGCATGTCGGAGCTCACCGCGGTGGGCAAGTACATCCACTACTGGTGGCCGGACGTGCCGACCTGGGCCACGGCGGCAGTCTTCTTCGTGGTGGTCAACGCGATCAACCTGTTCAACGTGAAGGCCTTCGGCGAGGCGGAGTTCTGGTTCGCCATCATCAAGGTCGCCGCCATCGTCGGCATGATCGCCCTGGGCTGCTACCTGCTGGCCAGCGGCACCGGGGGCGAGCAGGCAACCGTGAGCAACCTGTGGGCCCACGGCGGCTTCTTCCCCAATGGCATCAGCGGGCTGGTGATGGCCATGGCGATCATCATGTTCTCCTTCGGCGGGCTGGAGATGCTCGGCTTCACCGCCGCCGAGGCCGACCAGCCGAAAAAGGTGATCCCCAAGGCGATCAACCAGGTGATCTACCGCATCCTGATCTTCTACATCGGCGCGCTCACCGTGCTGCTCTCGCTGACCCCGTGGGACAGCCTGCTGCAGACCCTCAACGCATCCGGCGACTCCTACAGCGGCAGCCCCTTCGTGCAGATCTTCTCGATGATCGGCAGCGGCACCGCGGCGCATGTTCTCAACTTCGTGGTGCTCACTGCCGCGCTGTCGGTCTACAACAGCGGCACCTACTGCAACGGCCGCATGCTGGTGGGCCTGGCGGAGCAGGGCGATGCCCCGCGCGCGCTGGCCAAGGTGGACAGCCGTGGCGTGCCGGTGCGCTCGCTGATGGTCTCCGCGGCGGTGACCTTCCTCGCCGTGCTGGTGAACTACCTGGTGCCGGCCCGCGCGCTGGAGCTGCTGATGTCCCTGGTGGTCGCCGCGCTGGTGATCAACTGGGCGATGATCAGCCTGGCGCACCTGAAGTTTCGCGCGCACATGGATGCCGAGGGCAAGCGCAGCGCCTTCCGGGCCGTCGCCTATCCGGCGGCCAACTGGCTGTGCCTGGGCTTCGTGGTGTTCATCCTCGGCGTCATGCTGCTCACGCCGGGCATCCAGGTCTCGGTCTACGCGATCCCGGTGTGGTTGCTGGTGATGTACGGTTGCTATCGCCTCAAGCGCCAGCCGGCTGCGCGCAGCAGCGCCAGCGCGGCGCTGGCTGACTGACTGACCTGGCGGCCTGATCCTACGTTGGGTCGAGCCGCGCGCGATTGACCGCGTGGCCCGATCCTTCCTAGAGTGATCGGGCCATTTTTCGTCAGAGGGATACTCATGAAAAAAGCACTTTGGCTGCTCGCGGCGGCCGTGCCGGTCATCCTCGTCGCTTGCGGCGGTGAAGAGAAGAAAGCACCCCAGGTCGACGCGCTGGTCCTGCCCGGCGACGCCAAGCTGGATTCGCGCAGCGTCTCGTACAAGTGCGAGGACGGCCGCAAGATCAGCGTGCAGTACCTGAACAAGGGCGACAACAGCCTGGCCGTGGTGCCGGTGACGGACGCCTCCAGCCTGGTCTTCGCCAATGTCATCTCTGCCTCCGGCGCGCGCTATGCCGCCGGGCAGTACGTCTGGTGGACCAAGGGCGAAGACGCGACCCTGTACAAGGATTGGAAAGGCGGCGAGCCCGCCGATGGCGTGGCCTGCAAGGAGCGTTGATGCTTTCTGTACTGCGCTGACGAAAAAGCCCGGCATTGGCCGGGCTTTTTCATGGTAGGGGCAGAGTCAGGCGGGTTCGCGAGCAAGCTCGCTCCTACAGGAACCGGCTCGCGTCCGGCATTGCTTTTTGTAGGAGCGAGCTTGCTCGCGAGCCACCGCCACTTCCGACCCTAGAAGGTAAACTCCAGGTTCACCGTCGGCGTCGAGGTACGGGTGCCGCGCCCGCCATCCACGCCGAACTTGTTGTGCCAGTACTCGTAGCCCACGCCCAGCCACAGGTTCGGCTGGCGCTTGGTGCCGGGCAGGGTGGCGAACATCAGCGAGGTACGGACCAGCGTTTCCGGCGCGGTGTCGTTGTCGTTGTAGTCCTCGCCCTTCTCCCCGGTGTAGTTCAGGAAGCCCTGGAACTTCGCACCGTGATCACCCAGCTGGAACGGCCGCAGCCAGGTCAGGTTGAGCATGTAGGTGGTGTCGAAGGTGTGGTCCGGGTGTTTCGCGTTGGGGATGCCGGAGTGGTTCTTCTCGCGGTAGTAGAACAGCGAGAGGTCCAGCACGCCGGGGCCGTTGAACTTGATGGTCGGGCCGAACACCAGTGCGCGCTTCTTCGCCGAGCCGAGGTTGTTGTTGCGGCTGGCGTCGAAGCCGAAGGTGAAGGCGTGGTCCTTCACCAGGCCCTTGCCCTGCGGCAGGTCGAACACCCGCGAGGCGAACAGCTGGCTGCGGAATACCCCGTAGACCTCGCTGCTGCCGTGGTCGGTGCCCTTGCGCGGGTCATCGCTGTCGGACTGCAGCACATCGAGGTGGAAGAAGTTGCTGCCGTAGCGGTAACCATCGGCGTGGCTGAAGCTGAAGATGCGCTTGCTGATGTCGTGCGGGTTGTTCGGGTTGGTGAAGCCCTTGCCGTAGCGGAAGCCCAGGGTGTTGCTGGTCCACTCGAAGAAGCGATCGTCTTCGGCCTGCGCCATGCCCAGCGGGGCGAGGACCAGCGCGGTACCGAGGGCGAACCGGCGGCCGTTGCTCAGGCGGCGGCTGGAACGCGGTTGGGGGCGGGCGGCGCCAACGGCCGTCGTCGCGGATGAAACCATGCTGCACCTCTGTCTTTTTCTTGTTTTTGTGGCTTGGGGGCCGGCGTCCCGCAGGAGGAACTGCGGTCGGTGACAGGCTGGGTTCTAATGGTGAATTGATGACATTGCAAGAAAAACTTGTACACAAATTCGTATACAAAAATTGACGCGGAAGTCAGGAACGGGCGCTCCACGGCGGGCTAGATGGCTTCGGGACACCAGCGGCGCTGCGCGGTATCCTGACATTCATTTCCACTTTGAATGCTTCCCATGCTGCAGATTTCCAACACCGTGCAGATCCCCGACGCGGAGATCGAGCTGACTGCCATCCGCGCCCAGGGCGCCGGCGGGCAGAACGTCAACAAAGTGTCCAGCGCGGTGCACCTGCGCTTCGATGTGCGCGCCTCGTCCCTGCCGGAGTTCTACAAGGAACGCCTGCTCGCGCTCAGCGACCAGCGCATCACCAGCGACGGCGTGGTGGTGATCAAGGCGCAGCAGTTCCGGACCCAGGAACAGAATCGCGAGGACGCGCTCAACCGCCTGGCGGAGCTGATCCGCAGCGCCACGAAAGTGGAGAAGAAGCGCCGTCCGACCAAGCCGACGCTCGGCTCGAAGACGCGCCGGCTGGAGGGTAAGAGCAAGCGGGGCAACATCAAGGCGGGGCGAGGGAAGGTGGATTACTGAGCACGGTCAGGGCAGTTGGGAAAATCGGCGCTCGGGCCATTCCCTCACCCCAGCCCTCTCCCAGGGGGAGAGGGGGCCGATTGTGCCGGCTGACAGCATGGTTTCATCCTGCTCCGAACAGTCCCCTCTCCCGCTTGCGGGAGAGGGTTAGGGTGAGGGGCCCTTGGCTTTCGTAGGAGCGAGCTTGCTCTCGAACCAGCGCCCGCTGCGAAATCGGTTCGCGAGCAATAACGATGGCGTCCCCCTCGCTCCTACAAATACCCCGGCGCCAGGCGGGAATGTTGTCAGTGCACCAGCATCCCCGTGAACACATACGCCTGCGCCAGCGTGATCAAGCCGATGAATGCCGCGAAGATCAGGCTGTGCTTGACCGTGAAGCGGAACAGGTCCGACTCCCGGCCGACCATCCCGGTGGCTGCGCAGGCCACGGCGATGGACTGTGGCGAGATCATCTTGCCGGTGACTCCGCCGGTGGTGTTGGCCGCCACCAGCAGCGTGTCGCTCACGCCGAGTTGGTGCGCGGTGGTCGCCTGCAGCGAGCCGAACAGGGCATTGGATGACGTGTCCGACCCGGTGAGGAACACCCCCAGCCAGCCGAGGAACGGCGAGAAGAACGGGAAGGCCGCGCCGGTTCCAGCCAGCACCAGCGCCAGCGTGGTGGACATGCCCGAGTAGTTGGTGACGAACGCGAAGGCCAGCACCATGCCGATGGTCAGCACCGGCCATTTCAGCTCCAGCAGCGTATCGCGGAAGGTCACCGCGCCGCTCTTGAAGTCGATGCGCAGGATGGCCATCGAAATCAGTGCCGAAATGAAGATCGCCGTGCCGCTGGCCGACACCAGGTCGAACTTGTAGATCGCGGGCATGGGTGTCGGGTTGGCGACGATAGGGGCGGCCTTCAGGACAAGCTGGTCGAGGTAGGGCACAGCAATCACCGCCACCCAGCTCTCCAGCGCGCCGCCGGGCAGGAACAGCGCCTTGAACGGCTTCATCGTCCAGATCGTCACCAGCACCGTCAGGATCAGGAACGGCGACCAGGCCTTGATGATCTGCCCCAGGCTGTACTGCAACTCCTGGCGCGGGCCGCCGCCGCCGAAGTTGCCCAGTGTCGCGCTGCCGTCGGCATTGATGCTGGAGAACTCCGTTTCGCGCAGGTTTACCGGCTGCCACACCCGCAGGAACAACGTCAGGCAGACCATGCTCAGCAGCGCGGAGGTGATGTCCGGCAGTTCCGGGCCGATGAAGTTGGAGGTGAGGAACTGGCTGACCGCGAAGGTGCCGCCGGCCACCAGCAGCGCCGGCCAGGTTTCGCGAATGCCGCGCCAGCCGTCCATCATCGCCACCAGCCAGAACGGCACGATCACCGACAGGATCGGCAACTGTCGCCCGGCCATGGCGCCGATCTTGAAGGCATCCACCCCCGACACCTGCCCGGCGACGATGATCGGGATGCCCAGCGCACCGAAGGCTACCGGCGCGGTGTTGGCGATCAGGCACAGCCCTGCCGCATACAGCGGGTTGAAGCCCAGGCCGACCAGCAGCGCCGCGGTGATCGCCACTGGTGCGCCGAAGCCCGCCGCACCTTCGAGAAACGCGCCGAAGGAGAAGCCGATCAGCACCACCTGCAAACGCTGGTCGGTGGTGATCGACAGCACCGAGCTGCGGATGATCTCGAACTGCCCGCTCTTCACCGTCAGCTTGTAGAGGAACACCGCCGCGACGATGATCCAGGCGATTGGCCAGAGCCCGTAGAAGAAGCCGTAGACCGCCGACGCCAGGGCCTTGTCCACCGGCATGTGGTAGACGAATACCGCGACCAGCAATGACAGCACCAGGGTGATCGCGCCGGCGACATGCCCCTTCAGGCGGAACACCGCCAGCGCGAGGAAGAAGAAGATGATCGGCACGAGGGCCGCCAGTGCCGACAGCCCGAGGCTGCCGAGCGGGGTGTAGAGCTGTTGCCAGGTTTGCATGGGGATTGTCCCTTGTTGTTGTGGATGCACACGGCAAAGCGTCAGCGGTGGATAACTTTCGTCGGTGGTGCGTTGGACGGCGGCCGGCGATGTGCCGGCGCCCATGGAAAAAGCCCCGGCACGCGTCGCGTAACGGGGCTTTTGAATAACGCTGCAGGCACGCTTTCGCGGGCGTCGCCGCCGGCTCGCTCGAAGCCGACGGCGACCGCAACCCGGCCGCTGGGCACCTGTCGCCGGAGTCGCGTGGGCGCCATCACAGCGCCGCCACGCCTGCGCTGGCAACCTGCGCATCTTCCCCGGCTTTCACGCCGGAGACGCCGACCGCGCCGATCACCTGGCCTTCGACGACGACCGGCACGCCGCCTTCCAGCGAAGTGATCAACGGCGCACTGACGAAGGCTACGCGGCCGTTGTTGACCATGTCCTCGTAGCCCTTGGTTTCGCGCCGGCCCAGCGCCGCGCTGCGGGCCTTTTCGGTGGCGATGTAGGCACTGGCCGGGGCACAGCCGTCGAGGCGTTCCAGGGCCAGCGGGTGGCCGCCGTCGTCCACTACCACGATGGACACCGCCCAGTGATTGCGCTGCGCCTCATCGCGGGCGGCGGCAAGGATGCGGCCGACCTCCTGCTGGGTCAGAACGGCTTTGTTGAGCATGCTTGCACCTCGCCTTGAGAGTGGGGTTGCGGCGCGTCGGCCAGCGCTTCCTCCACCAGTTCGATCCAGTGCCGAACCGGTGTGCGTCCCGCGCCGCCCAGGTGTGTCTGGCAGCCGATATTGGCGGTGACGATGACCTCCGGGTTGCCGCTTTCCAGTGCCTGCATCCGGTTGTCGCGCAGCCGCCTGGACAGCGCCGGCTGGGTGAGCGAATAGGTGCCGGCGGAGCCGCAGCACAGGTGGCTGTCCGGTACGTCGGTAAGGCTGAAGCCCAGGCGCGTGAGCACGCTTTCCACCGCGCCGCCCAGCTTCAGCGCGTGCTGCAGCGTGCAGGGGCAGTGGAAGGCCAGGCGGCGGTCGCCCTGCAGGTGGAGTTCTTCCAGCGGCTCGTCGCGCAGCACTTCGGAGAGGTCGCGGGACAGCTCGCTGATCCGCTTTGCCTTGGCGGCGTAGGCGGCGTCGCGTTCCAGCAGGTGACCGTAATCGCGGACGAAGGCACCACAGCCGCTGGCGGTCTGCACGATGGCCTCGGCGCCGGCTTCGATGGAAGGCCACCAGGCGTCGATGTTGCGCCGGGCGCGGTCCAGCCCGTCTTCCTGGGCGTTCAGGTGATAGTCCACGGCGCCGCAGCAACCGGCGTCCGCCGCCGGGATCACGCTGATGCCCAGACGATCCAGCACCCGCGCGGTGGCGGCATTGGTGTTGGGGGAAAGTGCCGGTTGCACGCAGCCCTCGAGCATCAGCATGCGCCGGGTGTGGTGTGGTTTCGGGCGTTCCACGGGTGGGTGCGGATGGCGCGGCAGTTTGCTTTGCAGGCTCTCCGGCAGCAGTGGGTAGAAGGCCCGCCCGGCCTTGGCCAGCGCGCCGAACAGAGCGGCATTCGGCACCACGGCGCGCAGGCCGCGACGCATCGCGCGCTCGCCGAAGGTTCGCGGCACCTGCTCCTCGACCACCGCGCGGCCGATGTCCAGCAGGTTGTGGTAGTCCACGCCGGAAGGGCATGTGCTTTCACAATTGCGGCAGCTCAGGCAGCGGTCCAGGTGTTCGCGGGTGCTCGCGCTGGGATCAACGCCTTCGAGCACCTGCTTGATCAGGTAGATACGCCCGCGCGGGCCGTCCAGTTCGTCGCCCAGCAACTGGTAGGTCGGGCAGGTGGCGGTGCAGAAGCCGCAGTGCACGCAGGAGCGCAGGATGCGCTCGGCTTCCTCGGCGCGCGGCAGATGCCTGGCCTGTTCGCTCAGGTTGGTTTGCATCAGAGCTCCCTGTACATCCGGCCGGGGTTGAAGATGCCTTGCGGGTCCAACTGCTGCTTGAGGCTGCGGTGATAGCGCAGCAGGGCGGCAGGCAGTGGATGGAACGCATCGTCACCCGGCGCGTAGCGAGTGGCGTGGCCGCCGAACTCGGCGACGCTGTGGCGGATCAGCTCGGCGTCCGCGTCGGACTTCAGCCAGCGTTGCGCGCCGCCCCAGTCGATCAGTTGTTCACCCGGCAGGGCTATCGCCGGGGTCGCGTTGGGCAGTGACAGCCGCCACAGCGTGCCGGGGCCGGTGAAGAAGCCGAGGCGCTGCTCGCGCAAGTCCTGCCAGTAATCGCTGCCGATCTCCTCGCCACCCAGGCGCAGGCGTGCGGAACACACGGAGCCTTTGCCGCCCTCCAGGCGCAGATGCAGCGCCGCTCCGTCGTGGCAGGCGGCGGTGATCGGGATCGGTTGCGCGCCCCATTCCGCCAGTTCTCCCAGCGCCTGGTGAACGTCCATTTGCAGGCGCAGGCTGGCGCACATCCGGGGTTTGGGCAGCACCTTCATCGACACTTCGGTGATCAGCCCAAGGCAGCCGAAACTGCCGGCGAGCAAGCGGGAGAGGTCATAGCCGGCGACGTTCTTCATTACCTCGCCGCCAAAGCGCAGCAGCTTGCCGTGGCCGGTGATCATCCGTGTGCCCAGCACGTAGTCGCGCACCGAGCCCGACCAGGGCCGGCGCGGGCCGGATATCCCGGCCGCGACCATGCCGCCGAAGGTTGCTGTGGAAAAGTCTGGTGGCTCGCAGGGCAGCATCTGCCCGGCGGCCTCCAGCGCCGCTTCGATCTCCGCCAGCGGCGTGCCGGCGCGGGCGGTGAGCACCAGCTCGGTCGGGTCGTAGCTGACGATGCCGCAATGGGCGCGGGTATCCAGCTCCATGCCGTTCACCGGGCGGCCTAGGAAGGCCTTGCTGTCACCGCCGCGAAGACGCAGCGGCGTTCGAGCGTGGAGCGCTTGGTTCACCTGTTCGAGCAGGTCGGCACTGGCATCGGCCATCAGAAACGCTCCAGGTCGGGGAAGGGCAACTGGCCGTGGTGCACGTGCATGGCGCCGAATTCGGCGCAGCGGTGCAGGGTTGGGATGTTCTTGCCGGGGTTGAGCAGGCGGTCCGGGTCGAAGGCCGCTTTCACCGCATGGAACAGGGTCAGTTCGTCGCTGTTGAACTGCGCGCACATCTGGTTGATCTTCTCGCGCCCCACGCCGTGTTCGCCGGTGATGCTGCCGCCCACCGCCACGCAGAGCTCGAGGATCTTGCCGCCGATGGCCTCGGCGCGCTCCAGCTCGCCGGGTACGTTGGCGTCGAAGAGGATCAGCGGGTGCATGTTGCCGTCGCCGGCATGGAATACGTTGGCCACGCGCAGGCCGAATTCCTTCGACAACTCGGCGATGCCGTGCAGCACGCGCGGCAGCTCGCGGCGCGGGATGGTGCCGTCCATGCAGTAGTAGTCCGGGGAGATGCGCCCCACCGCGGGGAAAGCGTTCTTGCGCCCGGCCCAGAAGCGCACGCGCTCGGCCTCGTCGCAGGCCAGCCGCACATCGGTGGCGCCGGCCGCGCGCAGCACGCCGTCGACGCGCTGGCAGTCGTCCTGTACGTCAGCCTCCACGCCGTCCAGTTCACACAGCAGGATGGCCGCCGCGTCCACCGGGTAGCCGGCGTGGATGAAGTCCTCGGCGGCGCGGATCGACAGGTTGTCCATCATCTCCAGCCCGCCAGGGATGATGCCGGCGGCGATGATGTCGGCCACCGCGTGGCCGGCCTTTTCCACCGAATCGAAACTGGCCAGCAGCACCCGCGCCACCTGCGGCCGGGGCAGCAGCTTGACGGTGACCTCGGTGACGATGCCAAGCATGCCTTCGGAGCCGGTGAACAGCGCCAGCAGGTCGAAGCCGGGGCTGTCGAGGGCGTCGCTGCCCAACGTCAGGTGCTCGCCCTCGACGGTGAGGATGTCCACCTTCAGCAGGTTGTGCACGGTCAGGCCGTACTTGAGGCAATGCACACCGCCGGCGTTCTCGGCGACGTTACCGCCGATGGAACAGGCGATCTGCGACGACGGATCGGGTGCGTAGTAAAGCCCGTGCGGCGCGGCGGCCTGGGAGATCGCCAAGTTGCGCACGCCGGGTTGCACGCGGGCGAAGCGGCCGGCGGTGTTGACTTCGAGGATGCGGTTGAAGCGCGCCATCACCAGCAGGATGCCTTTCTCCAGCGGCAGCGCACCGCCAGACAGGCCCGTGCCTGCGCCACGCGCCACCACCGGTACCTGGCGCGCGTGGCAGAGCTTGAGCAGCGCCTGCACCTGCTCGATGCGCTCGGGCAGCGCCACCAGCATCGGCACGGTGCGGTAGGCGGAGAGGCCGTCGCACTCGTAGGGCTTCAAGTCTTCGGCGTTGTGCAGCAGTTCGAGGTCGGGCAGTGTCGCGCGCAGCTCGGCGAGCAGGGCGGACTTGTCGACGGCAGGCAGCGCGCCGTCGACGCGCTCGTCGTAGAGGATATTCATGGGCCACGGTGCTCTGATCTTGTTATTGGACGAGCCCGTCAGGCGGGCTTCATGAGCCACAGCGCCGTGAACATGCGGCCGCCGCTTCGCAGGCGTCCATCGCCTTTCGCACTGGTCGGACCAGTTGTTGCGTGCCGCTGCGCTGGAAAGGCCCGGCCGTGGCGGCTAGGGTTGTTGGGCACGAGGCCGGTGGTTACCTGCTGGTCCTACCAGTTGTGGAGCCATTCGATGACCAGCATCCAGCAGGGCAAGCAGCGCGTCGCCGACCAGGTGGCAGAAAAGATCGAGCGCCTGATCGTCGATGGCGTGCTCAAGGTCGGCCAGGCGTTGCCGTCGGAACGGCGCCTGGTGGAGAAGCTCGGCTGTTCGCGCTCGGCGTTGCGCGAAGGGCTGCGAGCGTTGCGCGGGCGCGGCATCGTCGATACCGAGCAGGGGCGGGGATCGTTCGTTGCCGACCTGACCGGCGCCGAGGATGTCTCGCCTCTGCTGCACCTGTTCCGCTCGCAGCCGCGCACGCTCTACGACCTGCTGGAGGTGCGTGCGTTGCTGGAAGGCGAGTCTGCCCGGCTGGCCGCCCTGCGCGCCACGGAGGTCGACCTGTTGCTGATCGGCCGGCGCTTCGAGGAGATGCATGCGGCTTTCGATGAGCCGCAACCGCTGGACCCGCGCGAACACGCCCGGCGCGACCACGCCTTCCACCAGGCGATCAGCGAGGCCTCGCACAACCCGGTGCTGGTGCATACGCTGCAGTCGCTCAACGAGCTGATGCTCAGCACCGTCTTCGCCTCGGTGAACAACCTCTACAACCGCCCGCCGCAGAAGCGCCAGATCGATCGCCAGCATGCGCGGCTGTATCGCGCCATTATCGAGCGCCAGCCGGAACAGGCCCAGCGCGCTGCCCGCGAGCATATCCACGGCGTGCGCGACAACCTGCGGGAGATCGAGCAGGAAGAACAGCGGCTGGTGCGGGCGACCTTGCGGCTGGAGGGTTGGAAATAACTGGGGAGCGTGAGACGCAACCGTAGGGCGAATAACGCGCCAGCGTTATCCGCCGTTTCGGGACTGGCGGCGGATAACCTGTTCCAGGTTATGCGCCCTACATACTGGCGCGGAGTCTTTTTGTGGGAGCGAGCTTGCTCGCGAACGGTGTTCCAGGCAGCTCCGGCGCGAAGCGGTTCGCGAGCAAGCTCGCTCCTACAGGGGCCGTGTCAGCGCCGTGCCTTGCGCTCGCGCATCTCCGCCAGCATGCGTTCGGCATTCGCTGCGCAACCCATGCCTTCGGGCTTGTTCTCGATACCCTCGATCACTTCCAGCAGACGTAAACGGTTCTGCCGCAACTGCCGCTCCATCGCCTCGATCTCCGCGACCTTGCGGCGCAGGCCGGCGACCAGTTCGCCGTGGCCGTTCTCGATGGGGTTGGAGTGCGGCAGCAGGTTGCGGATTTCCTCCAGGGTGAAACCGGTCTGCTGGGCGCTGCGGATGATTTCCAGCAGGTCGAGGGTTTCTGCCGGGTACTCGCGGTAACCGTTGGCCAGGCGGCGGGCCGGGGCGATCAGCCCGCTGGCTTCGTAGAAGCGGATGCGCGAGGGGGCGAGGCCGCTGAGGCTGGCCAGTTCACCGATTTTCATGCTGGGCTCCGAAAGGGGCTTGACCTTGAAGTGAACTTTAAACTTAACCTCGCTGCCGTCACAACCCATCAGGACAACCTCGGAGCCTAGCCATGTCGCCCTTCCAGCCCCTGCGCCTGCCCAACGGCGGCGAAGTCCCCAACCGTATCGCCAAGGCCGCCATGGAAGAGAACATGGCCGACGCCGACCAGGCGCCGTCGGCTGCCTTGCTGTGCCTTTACCAGGCCTGGGCGGACGGCGGCGTCGGCCTGATCCTCAGCGGCAACGTGATGATCGACGGCCGCGCCATGACCGGCCCCGGCGGCGTGGTGCTGGAAAACGATCGGCAGCTGGAGCGCTTCCGCGAATGGGCGCGCATCGGCCGTTCCCATGGTGCGCAGTTCTGGTTGCAGCTGAACCATCCTGGTCGCCAGGTGCAGACCAACCTCGGCCAGGGCGCCATCGCGCCGTCGGTGGTGCCGCTGGAGATGGGCAAGTTCTCCAAGCTGTTCGCCGTCGCCCGCGAGATGACCGAGGCCGATATAGCCGAGGTGATCCGTCGTTTCGTCCGCGCCGCGCAGCTGTCCGAGCAGGCCGGCTTCACCGGCGTGCAGATCCATGCTGCCCACGGCTACCTGCTCAGCCAGTTCCTCTCGCCGCTGGCGAACAAGCGCCAGGACCGCTGGGGCGGCTCGCTGGAAAACCGTGCGCGGCTGTTGCTCGAGGTCGTGCGTGCGGTGCGCGCCGAAGTGTCGCCGGAGTTCTGCGTGGGAGTGAAGATCAACTCGGCCGACTTCCAGCGCGGCGGCTTCGACGCCAGCGACGCGCGCCAGGTGATCGAGTGGCTGAACGACGAGAAGGTCGACCTGGTCGAGCTGTCCGGCGGCAGCTACGAGGCGCCGGCGATGCAGGGCGACGCCCGTGACGGCCGGACCCTGGCGCGGGAGGCCTACTTCCTCGAATTTGCCCGTGAGATGCGCGAGGCGGCGCGCATGCCGCTGATGGTCACCGGCGGTATTCGGCGCCTGCCGGTGGCGGAACAGGTGCTGGACAGCGGGCTGGACATGGTCGGCATCGGCACCGCCCTGGCCCTGGAGCCGCAACTGGTACTGCACTGGCAGCGTGGCAGCCAGACCCAGCCGCAACTGCCGCCGATCCGCTGGCGCTCCAAGCCACTGGCGGCGCTGGCCTACATGGCACTGGTCAAGTTGCAGCTGCACCGCATCGGCGCCCACCGTGCGCCCAACCCGCAGGCTTCGCCGTGGCGCACGCTGGTGATGGAGCAGTGGCGCACGCTGCGCCGGGCCAAGCAGTACCGCCGCTGGGCGGCTAGGCAGGCGGGATGATCTTCACTGGCTGACGCCTTCGTAGGATGGCGTGGAGCGAAGCGATACCCATCGACTCCTGCCGCATTGGCAGCATGGGTATCGCCTAGGCTCCACCCATCCTACGGTGGTGTTCTTCCGGGGGGGGGGGCGCGCATGCGCTCTTGCAAGAACCCTCGGGCCAGGCCGATCACGCCTGCTGCCGAGTCGCCGCCAGGACGATCTCGCGGATGCACACGCCCTGCGGCTGGTTGTAGGCGTAGCCGATGGCGTTGGCCACGTCCTCGGCACTGAGCACCTTGCCGCCCATCTCGCGTTTCCAGTCCTGATAGCCGCTCTTGATCGCCTCGTCGGTGGTGTGGCTGAGCAGCTCGGTTTCCACCGCGCCGGGAGCGATGGTCACCACGCGGACGTTGTGCGCCGCGACTTCCTCGCGCAGGTTCTCGGAGATCGCGTGCACGGCGAACTTGGTGCCGACATAGGCGACGTGGTTGGGGAAGGTCTTGCGCCCGGCCACCGAGCTGACATTGATCACGCTGCCCTGGTTGCGCTCGACCATGCCCTTGAGTACGGCGTGCACGCCGTTGAGCAGGCCCTTCACGTTGACGTCGAGCATGCGCTCCCACTCGGCCGGATCCTGCTCGACCATGTTGCCCAGCAGCATCACGCCAGCGTTGTTCACCAGCGCGTCAGCCGGGCCGAAACGCTTCTCGGCTTCCTCGACGGCGGCCAGCAGGGCTTCGCGGTCAGTCACATCGACAGCACGGCACAGCGCGTTCGGCAGCTTGAGTGCTTCCAGGCGCTCGATGCGCCGGGCGAGCAGCAGCAGCGGGTGACCTTGCTGGGAAAAGAGGCGGGCGGTGGCTTCGCCGATGCCGGAACTGGCGCCGGTAACGATGATCAGGGGCTTGCTCATGGTGGTTCTCCTGCAATCGAAAATCTGGATGCCTGGACGATGCAGTGAAGTATATTTAGCGCATTGCTGCCTGAAAAATGGCTTATTCCTGTGCCTGGTATCGGGATTTCCTATGGATATTCGACAGCTTGCCGCCTTCGTCGCGGTCTTCGAAGAGCGCAACATCACCGCTGCCGCGCAGCGCCTGTTCGTCAGCCAACCCACGCTGTCCGCCACCGTGCGCCAGTTGGAGGAGAGCCTGGGCACCGAGCTGTTCGTGCGCCAACCGCGCGGTGTGGATGTCAGCGAAGCGGCGCGCACCCTGTACCCGCGAGCCCGTGCCCTGCTGGCCGAGGCGGAGGGTTTGCGCAAGCTGTTCCGCCAGTCGTCGGAGCGGCAGCCGCTGCACCTGGGCGTGGAAGGGGACATCAGCGCCGAGCAGATCGAGCGCTTCGTCGGCCTGGCCCGGCAAGCGATCCCCAACCTGCAACTGCACCTGGAAGAAGGCTGTGTGGGCGAGGCGCGGCTGGCAGCGGAGGAGTTCTGTTGCGAGGACGAACTGTTCGTTCCGGTGTGGGACGACCCGTACGTATTGGCGCTGCCGCCCGGCGCCGAGAGTGTGCCAGTCGACGCCTGGATCACCTGTCCGTCGCACCCGTCGCACCAGCGTTTGATGACTGCCTACGGCAGCGCACCGGTGGTCGCGCAGGCCAGCACCCTGAATCTTGCCCTGCGGCTGGTCAGTGCGGGCCTGGGCGCGGCTATCCTTCCTGCCTCGTTGCTGGGCGGCGCCCCGGCCGTGCGCAGCGGAACCTTGAACCTGCCGCTACCCGTGCGCCGCATCGGTCTTTGCCACGCCGCCCAGGCGCTGGAGCAGCCGGCGGTGCGCGCGCTCTACGACTTCCTGCGCGCCCGCGAGGCGGCCTGATTCAGGCCGGCGTCTTCTGCGCGGCGGGTGCGCGCAAGGACAGCAGCAGGACCAGCGACGCCGCGAGAATCTGCAGGCTGGCATAGCCGTTGGTGGTGGCGACCAGGCCATAACGCTGGATCGCCAGCCCGGCGAGGAGCGCCGGCACGCTGAAGGCCAGGTAGCTGAGCACGTAGAAGCTCGCCATCAGTGCACCGCGCTCGTGGGCGTGGGCCAGCGGCACCACCGAGCGCAATGCGCCGAGGAAGGCGCCGCCAAAGCCAAGGCCCGCCACCGCGGTACCGAGGAAGAACAGCCAGAGGCTGGAGGAGTCCACGCCGAGCAGGGTAATCAGCAGGCCGATGATCAGGGCCAGTCCGCCGCGGCGCAGGATGACCGCTGCCGGCCGGTTGCGCAGCGCGAAGATCGCCACGGCGCCGCAGAAACACAGCAGCGAGACCAGCCCACCGCCGATCATCGGAACCTGCAGACCGGTCACCTGGCGCGCCAGGGTCGGGCCCAGCGACAGGTAGAAACCGCCCAGCGCCCAGAGGCTGGCGTTCAGCGGCGCCACGCTCCAGAACGCCCGGCGCGCCTGCGGGGGAATGCGAATGCGCGGCTTCAGCGAGGCCAGCGCGCCGGGCTGCCTGCTGACGCTTTCCGGCAGCCAGCGCAACAGCACCAGGGCCAGCGCGAATACCGCCAGCAGCCAGACATAGACGCGGTGCAGCGGGTCGCCGCCGAACTGCACCAGTGCACTGCTGCCCAGTGCGCCCAGCGCCATGCCGAGCATGGGCGCGACGCTGTTGATCAACGGGCCGCGCTCACGGTCGATGTCGAGCATGGCGGCGCCCAGTACAGCGGTCGCGATGCCGGTGGCGAAGCCTTGCAGCAGGCGCGCGGCGATCAGCAGTTCCACCGAGTTGGCGTAGAGGAACACGCTCATCGCCAGCAACTCGATGATCAGCGCCGCACGGATCAGCGGGCGGCGGCCGAGGTAGTCCGACAGCGAACCGAATACCAGCAGCGCCAGCATCAGCCCGCCGGCGTAGATGCTGAATGCCAGCGTCAGCAGGGCGGGGGAGAACTGCCAGGACTCGCGGTACAGCGCATAGAGCGGCGTGGGCGCGGCAGCGGCGGCGAGGAAGGCCATGAGGATCGCGGTCAGCAGCAGGGCCGGGAAAAAGCCGGGCGCGCTTTTGGGTAAGGTCTGTGCCATGATTCAGCTCGCAAAGGCTAAGATTTTGCTTTTGCGAGATGCTGGACCCGTTTTCGGATAAAAGCAAATTCTTTGCGTTAAGGTGCTTATGGCAATTAATCAGGGTGTTCGTCCAGGCGGCCGCAGCGCGCGGGTGCAGGCGTCGGTGCACAAGGCTGTCCAGGAGTTGCTGGAAGAGCGCGACCGCGCGGAACTGACCGTGCCGCTGATCGCGGCGCGCGCCGGTGTCACGCCCTCGACCATCTACCGGCGCTGGGGCGACCTCAGCGAACTGCTAGGCGATGTCGCGCTGGAGCGCATCCGCCCGGATGCCGAGCCGGCGGACACCGGCAGCCTGCGCGGCGACCTGCTGGCGTGGGGCGAGCAGTACATGGAGGAAACCGCCTCGGTGCCCGGCCGCGCGGTGGTACTCGACCTGCTGGCGGCCGGCGGCGGCTGCTCCGGGCGCTGCATGGCGATTGCCTGCGGCCAGTTCGACATCATCCTGCTACGCGCCAAGGGGCGCGGCGAGAAGCTGCCGGACGTCGACCGCATCGTCGACCGGCTGATGGCGCCGCTGGTGTACCGCATCCTGTTTTCCGGCGAGGAGCTGGACACGGGCTATGTCGAGCGGTTGGTCGATCTGACGCTGGACGGGGTGTAGCGGATTCGTGGACAGGCTTCCTGCCTGCTATTGGCGCATTCGTAGGATGGTGTGGAGCGCTGCGATACCCATCGATCCTGGCACCGGCAGCATGGGTATCGCCTAGGCTCCACCCATCCTACGTTTCAACTCGGAGCGCCGGCGTTTCGAATGGCATTCGCCCACGCTTGCAGAGTCCTGCAGGCCGCGAGGGCAATTTCTTCGTCGCTGCGCCCCGCGAATACGCGCTCCAGTGCATCTGCGGCGATCAACCCGGCGATCGTGGGCGTGCCCACCGCGTCGGTGAGATCGAGCCATTCGCCGAAGCTGGCTGGCGTGTCGTACCAGCGCAGATATCCCGACGGCGACACCGGCCACCAGCGTTCCTCGAACTGCAGCACGACTTTCTCCAGTTGCCCCATCCCAAGGTGCGCCAGCGCATCCCGTTGGACGGGTGGCAAAGGCGGATGGAAGTGGATATCGCGCAGCACGCCGATGGGCACGGTACAGATGCAGAAGTCCCAGCTTTCGTCGCCTGCCCGCACTTTTGCGCCCGACCAGTCGATGTCTGCCACTGGCTGGTTCAGGCGGATATCCAGCCCTTGGGCGAGGTGCGCGACCAGCTGTGAATAGCCTTGCGGCAGGAAGCGGTCGCCGGCGCCGACGCCTTCTTCGTCGAGCGCATCCACCGACAGTGATTCCAGGGGCAGGCAGGCTTCCAGGATCAGGTTGGCGTCCAGGGCGAAGCGGGTGGCGCGACGGGTTTCTTCGTCGCGATCCTGCAGGTAGCGCGCGACGCCTTCCGCCAGCGGCAGATGGCGGTCGATCCCGGCGCGCAGGGCTTCCCAGGCGGCATCGATGTTCGGCAGCGGGCCGTCGGCCGCAGCGGCCAGGGGGTGGCTGAAATCGGTTGCCTGCAACGGCAGGCCCAGTTGCTGTGCGTGCGCGGCGAGTGCGTTGTCGTCGAACTGCTGCAACCAGGCGGCGCCTTCGTCTGCCTTTATCGAGCCGAGCGAAATACTGTGCACACGGCCGCCGAGACGATCACGGGCTTCCAGCACCACGCACTCGATAGCGGCCTCCCGCAGGCGGCGCGCTGCGGCGAGACCAGCGAAGCCCGCGCCGATCACCAGCACCCGGCGGGCGCCACTTTCGATGGCGGCTTCAGCGGCGCGCAGGCCATCGTCCCAGGCACCGTGGGTCATGGCCGGCGCAACGGGATTGCAGGCTTCGCCGGCCAGCACCAGCTTGCCGCCCAGGACCTCACCCAGCCGGCGCCGATGCTCCGGCGTGCCGCCGGGCAGCAGGGTGCTGTAGGCGCCGCGGCTGAACGGGTCGACGCTCCAGTGGGTGACGTGGAAGGCAGTGGGGCGGTGGCGAAGGCTATCCATGGCGGGCTCGCTCGGTGAAGGAGCGACGACCTTAGCGGGGGTGGGTTCGCCGGCACAAGGCCACGGGTGGGGGCATTGTGTGGGAGCGAGCTTGCTCGCGAACCGCCCAGCCTTGGAGCTGCCGGTTGACCCTGTTCGCGAGCAAGAGCTAGGCGCCCCCCTCGCTCCTACAGGTTCAGGTCCAGACCTGGCCTCAGGCGCGGCTCAGGCGAATCACCGTGCGGGCGACGGAAACCCCGGTGAACAGCACCACGAACAGCCGCAGCGTCTGCATCGCCAGGACCAGGCCGACGTCGGAGTGGGTGTCCACCGCGATGATCGCCATGGCATCCAGGCCGCCGGGGCTGGTGGCGAGGTAGAGGGAGAGGAAGTCCATGCCGGTGATGGCCGCCAGCGCCCAGGCGAACAGCGCGCAGCTGGCGATCAGCGCCAGCGCGCTGACCAGCATGGCCGGCAGGTGGCGGCCGACGTAGGCAAGGCTTTCGCGGTCGAAGCGCAGGCCGATGTAGCAGCCGATCACGCCGTAGGCGCTGGCCAGCAACCAGTGCGGCAGGGTGATGTGCAGCACGCCGGTGAGCTGAAGAACCGCTCCGGCCACCAGCGGCACCAGCAGTGGACCGGCCGGCAGCTTCGCGCCGGCAGTGGTGCAGACGAAGATCAGCAACAGGCAGTTGATCAGGTCGGGCAGGGTGGCGGTGTCGATGATCGGCGTGCTGTGCGCCACTGAACCGCCGCCCTCGATACCGAGGAAGCGCCCGACCAGCGCACCGGCCATGACCACGCAGACCACCCGCACGTACTGCATGGTGGCGACCACGCGCGGGTCGGCGCCGTTGGCTTCGGCCATCGACACCATGGCCGCCGCGCCGCCCGGCGCGGTGCCCCAGGCGGCCGTGCTGCCGGGGATGCCGCCGAAGCGCACCATGGCATAGCTGACGGCAGCGGACAGCAGCACGGTGAGCACCGTGGCGCTGAGCATCAATGGCCAGGACGCGACCATCGCCTGCAGCACCGACCAGCTCATGGCGTGGGCGACCAGCAGGCCGATGCAGCCCTGGCTGAGGCGGAAGGCGCTGCGCGGCAGGCGGATTTCCGCGCCGCTGACACCAAAGGCGATGGCCACCAGCATGGGCCCGAGGAACAGCGCGGCGGGGATGCCGAGCCAGGTGAGCAGTTGCCCGGCGCCTGCGGCCCCGAGCGCCAGGGTCAGCCATTGCAGGCTGACGGGGATACGGGCGACGAAGAGGGCAGGGCGACTGGACACGGACGGCTCCGGACGGGGAAGACGGAGGAATTATCGGTAGCCGGATCGATCAAGTCTATTTTCTAATAGTCATGAATCCATTCCTGGAATTTATCGGTTGGCCGCCATGGACCTGCGTGATCTCGCCTACTTCGAAACCATCGCCGAACTCGGCCACCTGGGGCGCGCCGCCGAGCGCCTGGGGCGCAGCCAGCCGGCGCTGACCAAGAGCATCCAGCGCCTGGAGGAGTCCCTTGGCGCGCGCCTGTTCCAGCGCGATGGCCGACGGATTCGCCTGACGCCGGCCGGCGAACTGATGCTCCAGCGTGCCCGGCAACTGCGTCAGGACATCGAGGAAACCCGCCGCGAGGTGCGCGATTTCGCCAGTGGTGTCGTAGGCAATATCCGCCTGGGCTGTGCGGCGACCATGGCCGAGTACCTGTTGCCGCGCCTCACCGAGGACCTGCTGGCCCGTGCGCCGGAGGTCACCATGAGCCTGGTGCTGGGCCAGGACGACGTGCTGCGTGAAGCGTTGCGCAGCGGGCGGCTGGACATGGCGATCTGCTCGCGCATCGTCGATGACCCGCAGCTGAGCAGTGAGCCGCTGCTGCAGGATCAGGTGGTGGTAGTCGCCAGCCGCGACCATCCGATCTTCGACGCACCCGTAGCCATGGCCGACCTGTGCCGTTATCGCTGGGTGCTGCCGGCCACCGGGGTGTCGTCGCGGCGCTGGATGGACGCCACCTTCCAGGCCCACCAGTTGCCAATGCCGCAGGTGCAGATCGAGACCAACGCGATTCCCATGCTGCCCAACCTGATCGCCCGCACCCGCCTGCTCAGCTTCATCGCCCGCGAGGCGCTGGCGGGCGGCCACGGGATGGACCAGTTGCGCGAGGTGCAGCTGGCCGAGACCACGCTGACACGGACCATCGGGCTTGCCGTGCGCGAGGGCGCCTACCTGTCGCCGGCTGCACAGTTGCTGCGGGGGATGCTGCGCGAACATGCGGGGCGGTTTGGAGCGGAGCTCTGACGGCGCGCGGGCATGGAGCCCGCAGCGCGAATAACGCCCTGGCGTTATCCGCCGTGAGTTTTCGGCGCATAACCTGTTCCAGGTTATGCGCCCCACGCTGCTGAGGGAGCATCCGGGATGGTTCGCAGTGGCGTTGTAGCGGCGCGCGGGCACGGAACCCGTAGGGCGAATAACGCCCTGGTGTTATCCGCCGCGAGTTATTGGCGGATAACCGGTTCCAGGTGATGTGCCTTACCCCGCTGGGGGGACGCGCTCCGCGCAGTTGCAAGAGAACGGGCCCGTCCACTCCGTCATTGCTCGAAGCTACAGCCGACGCGTCCCAGCCCCTCGATTTCCAGCTCGAATGCGTCTCCCGGCGCAACCGGCGACATCGGCGCCAGGGCTCCGCACAGCAGGACGTCTCCCGCCTTGAGCGGCGCGTCCAGGCGTGCCATGCGCCGCGCCAGCCAGAGGCCGATGTCGAGCATCGCCCCGAGGGTCGTCCGGGTCGGCGGGAAGGCCGGCGCGCCATTGCGCAGCAGTTGCACTGCCAGCGCGGCGTCGTCCAGTCTTTCCAGCGCCACCGGCCGGTCGCCGGTCAGGTAGAGGCCCGCGCAGAGGTTGTCGGCCACCGAGTCGAGCAGGCCGATCTGCCAGTTGGCCACGGCGGTGTCGTTGATCTCGATGGCCGGGACCGCACCTTCGATGCAGGCGCGAAAAGTGGCCAGATCGAGCTCTCCCGTTGGCAGGTCGCGGCCGATGAGCAGGGCGAGTTCTGCCTCGATTCGCGGTTGCAGCAGGCGTTCGCGGGCGATAAGCGCGCCGGATCGACAGCGCAGGCTGGCGAGCAAGCGGCCGTGAACCGGTTCGCCGACCTTGAGCGCCGCCTGCATTGCCGGCGAGATCAGCCCGGCCTTGGCGCCCGCCAGGCGTTCGCCGCCGGCCAGCGCGAGGTCGATGCCCAGCGCCTGCACGCGATAGGCGTCGTCCAGCCCGGTGAGGCCAAAGTGTGCCGCTGGCGCGGCGATGGGCGTTCGGCTGGCCCGCGCCTCGGCCAGGGTGTGGGCGGCGGCGTGGAGCTTGTCCGTGTTCATCGTGGGGCTCCTCAGCGGCTCGGCACTTCGCCCACTACGGTGGTGCGATACATCTCCCGGCGCATGCCGTGGTAGTCCGACACCGGGTAGTGCCAGGTGCTGCGGTTGTCCCAGATCGCCAGGGTGCCGGCCGTCCAGCGCATGCGGCAGGTGAAGGCCGGCTGGGTGGCGATGCCGAACAGGTAGTCCAGCAGCGGTTGCGACTCGGCCGGGCGCATGCCCTTGATGCCGCTGGTGTAGGCCGGGTTGATGTAGAGGACTTTCTTGCCGGTCTCCGGGTGTTTGATCACCAGCGGGTGCGAGCGCACTTCGCCATCGTGGCTGCCGTAGCGCACCGCCATGTTTTCCATCAGGTCGTTGTGCTTGGCCTCGGCGCCGTAGGCGCGCTCCGGGCTGTGGATGGCGTCGAGGGTTTCCAGTTGTGCGCGCAGCTTCGGCGACAGCCATTCGTAGGCCAGCGCCAGGTTGGCGTAGAGGGTGTCGCCGCCGAACGGCGGGATGTCGTGGCCGTAGAGCAGGGTGAAAGCCGGCGGGCGCTCCTGGAACGACCAGTCACTGTGCCAGGCGCCGCCGAACACCACCGGGGTCTTCTCGTTGGCTTCCTTCACCACCCGCACCACATGCGGGTGATCTTCCATGCCGACCACATAGGGCTCACGGCCGAATTCGCCGAAGCGCAGGGTCACGGCTTCGAGGTTTTCCACGCTCAGGTCCTGCCCGCGGATGAACAGCACCTTGTGCGCCAGCAGTGCCTGGCGCAGTTCGGCGTAGCCGTCGTCGCCCAGGGTGGTCAGGTCCAGGTCGCTGACGTCCGCGCCGATGGCGCCGGTGGCCGGGACGATGCGGAAGTGCTTGTACTCGGCGGCGCGGTTCTGGCTGGGCAACGCGTAGAAGAACTCGAACATGGGGAAGCCTCTTGTGAGTGTTATTGGCACCTCAAGCATGGCCAGCGCCGTCACTTTCTTCCATGATCAAGTCCGCCAAAAATTGACTTTTCCCGCCATGCGGCGGACAACGAGGAATTCGTGATGGACTGGCGCCAGACCCGCGAAATCACCGGAGTGCAGTACCTGCTCGACAGCGCTCGCGACGAAGGCATCGACGCCGATGATTGCCTGGTGGGCAGCGCCATCTCGCCAGCCGACCTGCAGGCGCGCGCCGGGCGCATCCAGGCGTGGCAGGAGCTGGCGGTGATCCGTAACCTGTTGCAGCGCCGGGACAGGCCGGGCCTGGGTTTGGCCACCGGGCGGCGCTATCACCTGACGTCGCTGGGGTTGCTGGGTTTCACCATGCTCGCCAGCCGCACCCTGCAGGAAGCCTTCGAAACCTTCGGCCGCTACCAGAGCCTGGCCCTGACCCTTTGCCCCGTAAGCAGCGAGGCGGAGGCGCGCGGGGTGTGGCTGGTGTACGACGATCGCGTGCTGCCCGAGGATGCCCGTGCCTTCGTGGTGGAGCGCGGCATCGCCGGTTGCTGGCAATTGTCCGGCGAATTGCTACAGCGGCCGCTGCAGCCCCTGGCCATCGAACTGCGCTGCCCGGCGCCAGCCGATGCCAGTGTGTTCCGCGACATCTTCGGCATCGAGCCGCTGTTCGAGGCGCCACGCAACGCCATGCTCTTTGCCCTGGAAGACCTGCAGGCGCCGCTGCCGCAAGCGCAGATCAGCGCGCGCGACAGCGGCGAGCAGCTCTGCGAGCGCCTCTGTGGAGAGTTGGCGCTGACCCTGGCCGCCACACCGACCGCGCGGCAGGTCCAGCAACTGCTGTTGCGTGATTCCGCCAGCCTGCTCGGCGCTGCCGCAGTGGCCGAGCGGCTGGGTCTTTCCGAGCGCACGCTGCAACGGCGCCTGGCCGAGGAGGGGCAGAGCCTGCAGGGGCTGAACGACGGCATCAAACGGCGTCTGGCCGAGCGCCTGCTATGCGAATCGCGGATGGATCTGCATGGCATCGCGCAGTGCCTGGGCTACGCCGAGGCGGCGAGTTTCTCCCGCGCTTTCCAGCGCTGGACGGGGCAGTCGCCCGGTCGTTGGAAGCGTCAGTCCGGAACCCTCCCGGCGCCCTGAAGTCGAACCGCCCGCGACGCCTCTGGAACGGGCGAAAGCCGCGAGATAGAGCCTTGCTGTGTGGCCGATTGCCATCGGTCGCGGGTTAATTTCGCGTGTGGCCCATCCGTTCCCCTGAAGAGGCGCGTCGCTTTTTTCGCGAGGCGACCGACAAGAAAAAGGAGAACCCATGTCCTCAGCAACCTGCCTGCGCGCGTGCCTCGGAAGGCGCGGCGCGATGACCTTCAGCGCACTGCATTGGCCGGCGTGAGCCGCCCTCCAACCCTTGCACCGGCACCGCGCGAGCGGCGCGGCCGCGTGCCCCTGGCCGGGCATCCGGCCGTCATCCGAGCATTGAGGGAATCAATGAGCAAGACCTTCCGACTGGCCGCCGTGGCCGGCAGCCTGCTGGCTTCCGGACTACCCGCGCTGGCCTATGGCGCCGAACTCGAGGCGCAGATCCGCTGGACCCGCTACGGCATCCCGCACATCCAGGCCAGGGACGAACTGGGCCTGGGCTACGGCATCGGCTACGCCTATGCCCGCGACAACGCCTGCCTGCTGGCCGAGGAAGTCCTCACCGCGCGGGGCGAACGCTCGCGCTACTTCGGCGTGGACGGCAAGTCCTCCGCCGGCATCGGCAACCTGCCCTCGGACTTCTTCTACACCTGGCTCAACGACAACGAATCCCTGCGTCGCCTGCGCAGCGCCCAGCCGCAGCCGATCCGCGACCTGCTCGATGGCTACGCGGCCGGCTACAACCGCTGGCTGTGGGATACCCAGGCGGCCGGCACGCAGTGCGCGGGCAAGGCCTGGCTGCGCCCGCTGGAGAGCGATGACCTGCTGCGCCTGACCCGCCGGCTGCTGGTGCAATCCGGTGCCGGGCAGTTCGCCGAGGCGATGATGGCAGCGGCGCCGCCGGGCCAGGCGACGTCCTCCATCGTCAGCGACGGCGAGGTGCTGGCGGCGATGGAGCGGCGCGAGAACTTCCACCAGAACCACGGCAGCAACGCCGTCGCAGTGGGCAGCGAGCGTTCTGTGGACGGCAACGGCCTGCTGCTGGCCAACCCGCATTTCCCCTGGTTCGGCGCGCTGCGTTTCTACCAGATGCACCTGACCATTCCCGGCCAGCTCGATGTGATGGGCGCTTCGCTGCCGGGCATGCCGCTGGTGAATATCGGCTTCAGCAAGGACCTGGCCTGGAGCCATACGGTGGACACCTCTAGCCACTTCACCTTGTATCGACTGGACCTCGACCCGCAGGACCCGCACAGCTACCGCGTCGATGGCCAGTCGCGGCCGTTGAAGGAAGTCACCCTGCGCGTGCGGGTACGTGAGGCCGACGGCCGCGTGGGCACGCGCAGCCACACACTGTACGAGTCCGAGTACGGCCCGCTGCTCAGCGTGCCCGGCAAATTCCCCTGGAACGCCAATGAAGCCTTCGCCGTGCGCGACGCCAACCTGGGCAACGACCGCGTGCTGCAGCAGTGGTACGCCATCGATCACGCGCGCAGCCTGGATGAGCTGCGCGACAGCGTGGAGCGGGTACAGGGGATTCCGTGGGTCAACACCCTGGCCACTGACGCTGAAGGCAAGGTGCTCTACCTCAATCAATCGGTGGTGCCTTACCTGAGCCAGCAACAATTGGCCGACTGCGCGATCCCCGCGTTCCAGAAGCAGGGCCTGCCGGTTCTGCAGGGCGGACGTCGCGCCTGCAACTGGTCCAGCGCACCGGGGGCGCGTCATGCCGGCCTCACGCCGCCGGAGCAGATGCCGGCGCTGGAGCGCCAGGACTTCGTGCAGAACTCCAACGACAGCGCCTGGCTGAGCAACCCGGCACAGCCGCTGACCGGTTTCTCGCCGCTGGTGAGCCGCGATTCGATCCCGGTCAGTGCCCGTGCGCGCTTCGCCCTGGAGCGCCTGAAGGGCGACGGCAAGATCGGCCCGGATGACCTGCAGAAGTTGGTCACCGACAACCGCGTCTACGTGGCCGACCTGCTCCTCGACGACCTGCTGCAACTGTGCAGGCCAGCCCCGGCGGGCGCGGAGACGGCCTGCGCCGCGCTGGGCTCGTGGGACCGCCACGTCAACCTCGACAGCAATCCCGGCTTCGCCTACTTCCAGGCCTTCGTCGCGCGCTTCCTGAAGATCGAGGGTGGCTGGCGCCTGCCCTTCGATCCCAAGCTGCCGCTGGCCACGCCCTCGGGCATCGCCCTGGACAAGCCGGAGGTGCGCCAGCAGGCGCAGCAGGCCCTGGTGGCCGCCGGGCAGGAAATCGACGCCCGCAAGATCCAGGCAGATGAGACCTGGGGCGAGCTGCAACTGACCGGCGACCAGGCCAATCCCCTGGGCATCCCCGGCGGCACCGGCAACGAGGGCGTGTACAACGCCATCACTTCGCAGTGGCAGGGCGACCATTACCGCGTGCTCAGCGGCAGCAGCTATATCCAGCTGGTCGACTTCACCGCCGACGGGCCGAAGGCGCGCGGGCTGCTGGCGTTCTCGCAGTCCAGCGAGCCGGGCTCGCCGCACCATCGGGACCAGACGGAGCTGTTCGCCCGGCAGCAATGGCCGGAGCTGCCGTTTACCGACGAGCAGATCAAGGCCGATCCGGAGCTGAAGGTGATGGAGTTGCGCGAGCGGTGAGCTGAGCTCACGGATCTTGTAGGAGCGAGCTTGCTCGCGAACGGTGCTCTCCGGCAGCTCGGAGCTGTGCGGTTCGCGAGCAAGCTCGCTCCTACAGGCCGATCACTGGCACGGCGACCGCTGTCACCAGCCTGACACCGTCGGGGCCTAGTCTGGCGGCAAAGCCCCGACGCGTAGGCCGCCGCCATGCCCCTGACCAATGAATCCGTGATCCGCCGCATCCACCGCGAACTGCTCGACCACAGCGACGAAGAGCTGGAGCTGGAACTGCTGGAAGACGTGCGCAACCTCGACGAACTGTTCGACGAGCACGCTGACGTCGACGAGGAGAAGCTCGCCCGCCGTCGCTACTTCAGCGAGCTGTTCCGCCTGCAGGGCGAGCTGGTGAAACTGCAGAGCTGGGTGGTGAAGACCGGCCACAAGGTGGTCATTCTCTTCGAGGGCCGTGACGCGGCGGGCAAGGGTGGCGTGATCAAGCGCATCACCCAACGCCTCAATCCGCGCGTGTGCCGGGTCGCCGCGCTGCCCGCGCCGAACGATCGCGAGCAGACCCAGTGGTACTTCCAGCGCTACGTCTCGCACCTGCCGGCGGCGGGGGAGATCGTCCTGTTCGACCGCAGCTGGTACAACCGCGCTGGCGTCGAACGGGTCATGGGGTTCTGCAACGACGAGCAGTACGAGGAGTTCTTCCGCAGCGTGCCGGAGTTCGAGCGCATGCTGGCGCGCTCGGGCATCCAGCTGATCAAGTATTGGTTCTCCATCTCCGACGACGAGCAGCACCTGCGCTTCCTCAGCCGCATCCACGACCCGCTCAAGCAGTGGAAGCTCAGCCCGATGGACCTGGAGTCACGCCGGCGCTGGGAGGCCTACACCAAGGCCAAGGAAATCATGCTGGACCGCACCCATATTGCCGAGGCGCCCTGGTGGGTGGTGCAGGCCGACGACAAGAAGCGCGCGCGGCTGAACTGCATCAGCCATCTGCTGAACCTGATTCCCTATGAGGACGTGGAGCATCCTTCAGTGGTCCTGCCCGCGCGGCAGCGCAACGAGGATTACTCGCGCACACCGACCCCGCGGGAAATCGTGGTGCCAGAGGTTTACTGAAGCTGGTTGGGCAGAGCTTTTCGTAGGAGCGAGCAAGCTCGCGAACCTGGCCGATTGCCGCAGTGTCAGGCGGTTCGCGAGCAAGCTCGCTCCTACAGCGTCCAGTGCCTGGCGTTGAGACATAACTTGTAACATTCCCCGCCGATCATGACCGGGACATCCCCCACGCGGACTCCCAGCATGACCACCGACACCCTGGCCGCCGGCGACCTTCCCGTCTCCGAAGCACGGCCCCATCTGGATCGCAAGCCCGGCCGCATTACCGCCTTCATCTTCTTCGCCGTGCTCGCCGTCGGCCTGCTGTTCTCGGCCTGGAGCCTGGTGCGTGACGTCGACGACGTCACCACTGCGGTCACCACCTGGACGCCGTTCCTGCTGCTCGGGGTCGCCCTGTTTATCGCCCTGGGCTTCGAGTTCGTCAACGGCTTCCACGACACCGCCAACGCAGTGGCCACCGTCATCTATACGCACTCGCTGCCGCCGCACTTCGCGGTGGTCTGGTCGGGCTGCTTCAACTTCCTTGGCGTGCTGCTCTCCAGCGGCGCGGTGGCCTTCGGCATCATCGCCCTGCTGCCGGTGGAGCTGATCCTGCAGGTCGGTTCCTCGGCCGGTTTCGCCATGGTCTTCGCACTGCTGATCGCCGCCATCCTGTGGAACCTCGGCACCTGGTGGCTGGGCTTGCCGGCGTCGTCCTCGCACACCCTGATCGGCTCGATCATCGGCGTGGGCATCGCCAATGCGCTGATGCACGGCCGCGACGGCACCAGTGGCGTCGACTGGGCGCAGGCGACCAAGGTCGGCTACTCGCTGCTGCTCTCGCCGCTGATCGGCTTCGTCTGCGCCGCGCTCCTGCTGCTGGCGTTGCGCCTGCTGGTAAGGAACCGCGCGCTGTACAAGGCGCCCAAGGGCAAGACGCCGCCGCCGTGGTGGATTCGTGGCCTGCTGATTCTCACCTGCACCGGCGTCTCCTTCGCCCACGGCTCCAACGACGGGCAGAAGGGCATGGGCCTGATCATGCTGATCCTGGTCGGCACCCTGCCGATGGCCTACGCGCTGAACCGCACCATGCCGGCGGACCAGACCGTGCAGTTCGTCGCCATCGCCGAGGTCACCCAGCAGGCGTTGGTCCGCGCCGCGCCGCAGCCGGCCCCGGCCGACCCGCGCGCGGTGCTCTCGGAATACGTGCGCACCAAGGAAGCCAAGCCGGAGCTGATCCCGTCGCTGGCGGCGCTGACCGGCGCCATCGGCGCGGAAGTGAAGGGCTACGGCAGCCTCGCTCGCGTGCCGGCCGAAGCCATGGGCAACGTACGCAACGACATGTACCTGACCAGCGAAGCGATCCGCCTGATGGACAAGGACAAGGTCGGCAACTTCGACGCCGACACCACCAGCAAGCTGGCGGCGTTCAAGGGCAAGATCGACGAGTCGACCCGCTTCATCCCGCTGTGGGTGAAGGTCGCCGTGGCCATCGCCCTCGGCCTGGGCACCATGGTCGGCTGGAAGCGCATCGTGGTCACCGTCGGCGAGAAGATCGGCAAGACCCACCTGACCTACGCCCAGGGAGCTTCGGCGGAGCTGGTGGCGATGATGACCATTGGCGCGGCGGACATGTACGGGTTGCCGGTATCGACGACCCACGTGCTGTCTTCCGGGGTGGCCGGCACCATGGCCGCCAACGGCTCCGGCCTGCAGATGCGCACTATCCGCAACCTGCTGATGGCCTGGGTGCTGACCCTGCCGGCGGCCATCGTGCTCTCCGCTTCGCTGTACTGGCTGTTCACCCACCTGTTCTGATGGCGGGTGACTCAGTGAAAACGCCGCTCCACGGAGCGGCGTTTTCATTCTGCGCATCCGCACGTGTGCGCACCATTTTCCCGGCGTGGGCCTTTGTAGGATGGGTGGAGCGCAGCGATACCCATGCTGTCGGTATGCCGATTTGATGGGTATCGCTGCGCTCCACGCCATCCTACGTCGTGCTCATCCCGTTACTCCGTTCGGTGGCTTTAGCAACGGCCCCATTCTGGCCCGCTTGAAATATCGAACGCGTGGTGCGTATTTTGTACGGGCTAGCGCACCTCGCGCGGCGTCCTGTGACACGGACAAGAAGAACAAGGATAAGAAGTCATGAGTAACGATCTAGGAATCCCGCTCGCCGAACGCCTGGCTGGAGTGGAAGAGATCGAGTGCGTCACCCCCGACCTCAACGGGGTGCCGCGTGGCAAGGTGATGACCGGAGAGGGCTTCCTCACCGGGCGCCGGCTGCAACTGGCGCGTGGCGTCCTGCTGCAATGCATCATGGGCGGCTACCCGCCGGCCAAGTATTACGGCAGCGACGACGGTGACCTCGCGCTGATCGCCGAGCCCACCCAGATCCACCGCCTGCCCTGGAGCGACGAACCCCGCGCCTTCGCCATCTGCGATGCGGTGGAGCTCGACGGCAAGCCGTCCGGCCTGTCCACCCGTGGCCTGCTCAAGCAGGTCGTGGCGCGCTACGCCGAGCGCGGCTGGAGCCCGGTGGTGGCGACCGAACTGGAGTTCTTCGTCTTCGCGCCCAACCCCGACGCCAACGAAGCCTTCCAGGCGCCGGTCGGCCTCGATGGTCGCCGCGAGATCGGCCACTCGGCCTTCAGCGTGTCCTCCAACAACGGCCTGCGACCGTTCTTCCAGGACGTCTACCGCTGCATGGAAGCGGTGGGGCTGGAACGCGACACCTTCATGCACGAGATGGGCACCACCCAGTTCGAGATCAACTTCCTGCACGGCGACCCGGTGCTGCTGGCCGACCAGACCTTCCTCTTCAAGCACCTGCTCAAGGAAGTCGCGCTCAAGCACGGGCTGATCGTGGTGTGCATGGCCAAGCCGCTGGCGCACACGCCGGGCAGTTCGATGCACATCCACCAGAGCGTGGTCGATGGTGAAGGCCGCAACATCTTCACCGATGCCCATGGCGAGGCCACGCCGGCGTTCCGCCATTTCATCGGTGGCCAACAGGCGTGCCTGGCGGACTTCACCCTGCTGTTCGCGCCGAACGTGAACTCCTTCCAGCGCCTGTGCCACCCCTACGCGTCGCCGAACAACGCCTGCTGGTCCCACGACAACCGTGCCGCCGGCCTGCGCATTCCGGCCAGCGCACCGGTCGCCCGGCGAGTGGAAAACCGCCTGGCCGGCGCTGACGCCAACCCCTACCTGGCGATTGCCGCGAGCCTGGCGGCCGGCCTGCACGGCATCGAGCAGGCGCTGGAGCCCACCGCGCCGATCCAGGGTGAGTTCGAGGTGCCGGACGAGCTGCTGCTGCCGTGCACGATGTACGACGCGATGCAGCGCCTCAAGCGCAGCGAACTGGCCCGCGAGGTATTCGGCAACGAGTTCATCGACGGCTACTGCGCGACCAAGTCAATGGAGCTGACCAGCTTCTTCGACGAGATCAGCCCCTGGGAGCGCCGCGTACTCGCAGCCCAGGCCTGATGTCGAAAGTCTGATGTCAAAGTCGTGAGTCGCGTGCCCGCCGACACAGCTGCGGCGAAAGTCTGATGCAGCTGTGATCGGCGTCTATCTCCAGGCGATCTTCAAGCCATCCTCGTTCATCCCGCCGGTATCCTTCGAACTGGCCCGCATCACCGGGCGCGACACTCGCTATTCCGGGCCCGGCAGGGCTCTCGACGCGCCGATTGGCAGCCTCTAATGTGTCACGGCAAGTCCCGCTTTCCGCTGCCCGGACACTGTGCCGGGGTTGTTCTGGACCAGGAGGTCCAATGCTTCGGATCGTCACTGCCTTCCGCGCTCTGTACTTCGCCGCCGTCATGCTCCTGACCGGTTCCGGTCTGCTCAGTACCTATCTCGCCCTGCGCCTGGGCGCCGAGAAGGTCGACGGGCTATGGATCGGCGCCATGATGGCCGCCTACTATCTTGGCCTCGTCCTCGGCGGCAAGATCGGCCACCGGCTGATCGCCCGCGTCGGCCATATCCGCGCCTACGTCGCCTGTGGCGGGCTGGTCACCGCCGCGGTGCTGGGCATCGGCCTGCTGCCGTGGATCGGCTTCTGGCTGGTGCTGCGGGTCGCCATCGGCCTGGGGATGATGTGCCAGTACATGGTCATCGAGAGCTGGCTCAACGAGCAGGCCGAGGCGCGCCAGCGCGGGCTGGTGTTCGCCGGCTACATGGTCGCGTCGTACCTGGGGCTGGTACTTGGCCAACTGGTGCTGGTGGTGCATCCGGGCCTGGGCCCGGAGCTGCCGATGCTGATTGCGCTGTGCTTTGCGCTGTCGCTGATCCCGGTGGCGATCACCCACAAGGTCCACCCCGCGCCGCTGCGCCCGGCGCCACTGGAGCCGCGCTTCTTCATCCAGCGGGTGCCGCAGTCGCTGACCACGGTGCTGGTGTCGGGGCTGGTGATCGGTTCGTTCTACGGCCTGGCGCCGCTCTACGCGGTGCGCCAGGGCTTGAGCACCGAGGAAATCGGCCTGTTCATGGGCGGCTGCATCTTCGCCGGCCTGGTGGTGCAGTGGCCGCTGGGCTGGCTGTCGGATCGTTATGACCGCGCGGCGCTGATCCGCAATGCCGCGATACTGCTGCTGGTGGTTGCCCTGCCGCTGGCCCTGCTGCCGGTGCTGCCGCTGCCGCCGATGACGCTGGCCTGGCTGTTGCCGCTGGGCTTCGTGGTCTGCCTGGTGCAGTTCACCCTCTACCCGCTGGCGGTGGCGTTCTCCAACGACCACGTCGAGGGCGAGCATCGCGTCTCCCTCACCGCCATGTTGCTGGTGACCTTCGGTGTCGGCGCCTGTATCGGCCCGCTGGCGGCCGGCGCGCTGATGAAAGCTTTTGGCGCCAACATGCTCTACGCGTTCGTCTGCGCCTGTTCGTTGATCCTGATCTGGCGCGTGCACCCGGAAAAAGTCAGCGGCGTACACCGGGTCGACGAGGCGCCGGTCAAGCACGTCGCCACGCCGGACAGCCTGGCGTCCTCGCCATTGTCCGCCGCGCTCGACCCGCGGGTCGACGAGGCCGCCGTGGAAGAGCAGATGAAGGGCAACGACAACAGCGCGCCGGTACCCGAGAAGGGCACGGAAGCAGAGGAAGAAAGCCGGCCCGCGTGAGGCCGAGAGGGAAGGGCGGCAGGTGCTTGCCGCCCCGCAGGGACTAGAACAGTTCGTCCTTCTCGAAGCGTCGGGCTTCGCGCTGCAGCTGGTAGACGAAGCGCTCGATGTTGCGCTGGGCCAGGCCGCTCATCTGGTGGAAGCGTACGCCAGCGAAGCTGTAGCCGACCTTTTCCTCGAAATGCACGTGGCGCAGTTCGACTTCCATGGTCAGGGCGCCAAAGGGCAGGCGCGCGGTGAATTCCTCGTAGATCTGGCCGGGCTGCAGGCGCTCGGCGGCGTTGCCTTCCAGGCGGATCTTGCAGCCGGTGGCAGAGATATCGATCAGGTTGCCCTTGAGCGGCGCCTTGAGCTTGCTGCCGGCAATTTCCACGGCCACCGGCTGGCCCTGCCCCACGGGGGCGCGGAAGGCATTGCGGCGCTGGTGATAGAGCATCTCGGTCGGCACCGGCAGCCAGTAGCAGCGGGCACCGTCGATCTCGGAGAAGAAGGCGTTCTGGGTGTTCTCCCAGGCAATGCGCACGCCTTCATGGAAGGCCTCGATACGGAACTGCTCGCCGTTCTGCAGGAAGCGCTCGCCATCGTTGGGGATCAGTTCGTCCAGGGCGACGATGTTGCGCTCGCGGTTGACCTCGACGACAAAGCTCTGGAAGCGCTGGCCGCGCCCTTCGAAGGTGATGACCAGGGGATCGTGACTGTCCATCAGTAATTTCAGGCTGGCGTGGATCTCCACCGGAGCTTTCAGGACCTTCGGTGGTTGAGGGCCATTTTCCTCGACGAACGGATTGGACACGGTCCGCGAATCTCCATTGTGTTTGTTATGAGTAAGGCACGGGGCAGGATCGATAGTGGCATTTTGCCCAAAGGCTGGCTGCCAGGCCAGCTTTCCGACGAACGCTCAGGCCTGGCTCAGCGGACGCTGGCGGTTGCCCTGGGTCGAACCGCCGTAGCGGTCATAGAGGCGTGGGGTGTCCTGGCCGCGCAGGATGTCGAGCGTGCGCTCGGTGCTGGCCTGGCCGGAGCGGATGATTCGGCCGTTGCGCTGGTTGGCTTCCTGGCAGCGTTCCAGCAGCGCACCCAGTTCCTCCGCGCGTGCGGGGAGCAGAGGATTGCCGGTGGCCTGGGCGATCTGCGCGAGCCCTTCGCGATCCACGCTGACGCCGGCCTGCAGCAGTGCCTGGGCGCGGATGCGGCCATTCTGCTCAAGCTGCTGCAGAAGCGGCAGCTTGCCGTCGAGCAGCTTCTGCAGCTGATCGAGATCCCGCGCTTGCAGCGCCTGGTACTCGTCGTCGATCAGTTGCAGCAGGGTGCTGGCTGCTTCGATGTCGCCGTTGATCAGGGAAAGCAGGGCGTCGGACATCTTGGGCTCGGCGTTCTAGCGGTTGACCAGGCGCTGAGTGAACTCAGCGCTGGGATTCGAAATCGAGCAGCTTGCTGGCGACTTTCTGGCTGTCGACCTGGTAGCTGCCGTCAGCGATGGCCGCTTTGATGCGAGCCACTTTCTCGTTGTCGACCACGGGCTGGTCCTTCAGTTGATCGCTTACTTTCTGTAGTTGCTGCGCGGTATCGCTCAGCTGTACCGACTCGCCGCTCTTGACCGGGGCGTTGACGGAGGCATTCTCTGCGGCGGCTTCGCTGCGACCGCTCTGGGCAGCACTGCTACGGCCAGTGCTGGCTGTCGTAGAGGCTGGGTTCAGCCGGTTGAAGTCGATGACCATGGTGGAAACCTCTGGAGGTATTGGACGCTTGCCAAGCTTTTCGGCCGTCCTGGGAGAAACTTTAGGCCGAATTTTCGTGCGCCCGAGCACATTTTGCAGATGGCTGCGTTCATCATGCCAGAAAATCGCCGGGGCCGAGCGCTACAGGCTGACTTCCACGGTCCCCGGCTCGACCACGCGAGCCCTGACGATACGCTGGGAGCGCAGGTTGCGCACGCGGATCTGCTCGCCGGGCACCCCGTCCGAGAGCGCTTCGCCGGGCATGAATACGTTGATCGCATTGGTCTTGGCGCGAATCACCACCTGGTCGCCCTTGCGCACGGCCGCTGCCTGTTCGAGGAACACCGGCGCCAGTACCTGGTCGTTGACCGTCGGGCGCTTGAGCTTCATGCCGACCACCTGCTGTGGATCGGTCAGGTAGCCCTGGTTCAGTTGGCCGACGTCGCGCTCGACGACGCTGATATCGCCTGGCTCGATGACCCGGTTGCGCTGCAGGGGCAGGGTGGTGACGACAACTTGACGGTACAGCCTGACCGTCGCCGGAACGAATACCGTCCAGGGAGAGCTGCCTTCGCAGATGACCCGCACGGTGACCCGACCAACGGGTTGCGCCGGGCTTTCCAGCTTCTGCGTCAGGTCCTTGTCGCACTGCGCCAGGCGCAGCCGGGGGTCGATGCGGGCGACTTCGATCTCGTAGCGTGCGTCTATGCCGGAAGTCTGCAGATAATCTTCCACCTTGAACTCAAGAAAGCCCTGGGTGGAGCCGATAAGGATCTCAGGCGCGGTGAAGCCTTCCGCCCCAGCCGGGGAGAGGGTCAGCGCACCCGCCATTCCGAGTAGCGCAGCCACCAGGGCGCGCGCGGGTCTCGGATGTCGGAAAAATGTCGTTGCCTGTTTCATGCAACGGTTTAAGCAATGGTCATGCCGTCTCTGCCAGCAGGGCGGCGTTGCGTGCACAGGAGGCTCAATGGCCGGAGTCATGGATTCGGTCAACCAGCGTACGCAGCTGGTTGGCCAGAATCGTCTCGAACTGCTGCTGTTCCGTTTGAACGGCAGCCAGCTGTACGGGATCAACGTGTTCAAGGTGAAGGAGGTGCTGCAGTGCCCCCGCCTGACCGTGATGCCCAAGTCCAGCCAGGTGGTGCGCGGGGTGGCGAACATCCGCGGCGGTACCATCCCGATCCTCGATCTGGCGCTGGCCACGGGGCGTCACGCCCTGCGGGATGTCGCCAACAGTTTCGTGATCATCACCGAGTACAACACCAAGGTGCAGGGCTTCCTGGTGCACTCGGTGGAGCGCATCGTCAACATGAATTGGGAGTCGATCCATCCGCCACCCAAGGGGACCGGTCGCGACCACTACCTGACGGCAGTGACGCGGGTGGACAACCAGTTGGTGGAAATCATCGACGTGGAGAAGATCCTCGCCGAAGTGGCGCCGACCTCGGAGGACATCTCCGAAGGCGTGCTGGATGCCGACACCCAGGCCCGCGCGGTGAGCAAGCGCGTGCTGGTGGTGGACGACTCCTCGGTGGCGCGCAAGCAACTGGTGCGTTGCCTGGAGACCGTCGGCGTCGAGGTGCTGGCGCTCAACGATGGCCGCCAGGCGCTGGATTACCTGCACCAGATGGTGGAGGCCGGCGGGCATCCGGGCAGCGATCTGTTGATGGTGATCTCGGATATCGAGATGCCGGAGATGGACGGCTACACGCTCACGGCGGAAATCCGTCACGACCCGCGCATGCAGGATCTGCACATTCTCCTGCATACTTCGTTGTCCGGGGTGTTCAACCAGGCCATGGTGAAGAAGGTCGGCGCTGACGACTTCCTCGCCAAGTTCCGTCCCGATGACCTGGCGGCCCGCGTGTCGGACCGGATCAAGGCCGTGGATGGCGCGTCGGCCTGACGGGTAGTGACGAGGTGCGGGTGGCGCCGGTGCCGCCCGCATCGTCTATGTTTTTTTGAGCACCGGTCAGGCAGTTGCCGCCGCACCGTCGGCAGCCGTCCACGAGCAAAGAGGTTTATCTGTGACATCCACCAATTCTGAATTCGAGCTGTTCCGGGATTTCCTGGAGAAGACCTGCGGCATCCTCCTGGGCGCCAACAAGCAGTACCTGGTCTCCAGCCGCTTGAACAAGTTGATGGAGCAGCAGGGCATCAAGTCCCTGGGCGAGCTGGTGCAGAAGATCCAGATGCGCAGCCAGCTGCGCGAGCAGGTGGTCGACGCGATGACCACCAACGAGACCCTGTGGTTTCGCGATACCTACCCCTTCGAAGTACTGAAGAACCGCGTGCTGCCGGAGATGATCAAGGCGGCGCCCGGCCAGCGCCTGCGCATCTGGTCGGCGGCCTGTTCCTCGGGGCAGGAACCTTATTCGCTGTCGATGGCCATCGACGAGTTCGAGCGCACCAACCTCGGCCAGCTCAAGGCGGGCGTGCAGATCGTCGCCACGGATCTCTCCGGCTCGATGCTCAGCGCCTGCAAGGCCGGTGAGTACGACAGCCTGGCGATTGGCCGCGGCCTGTCGCAGGAGCGCCTGGCGCGCTACTTCGACCAGAAGACTCCGGGGCGCTGGACGGTGAAGCCGGCGATCAAGAGCCGCGTGGAGTTCCGCGCGCTGAACCTGCTGGACAGCTACGCGACGCTGGGCAAGTTCGACATGGTGTTCTGCCGCAACGTACTGATCTATTTCTCGGCCGAGGTGAAGCGCGACATCCTGCTGCGCATCCATGCCACCCTCAAGCCCGGCGGCTACCTGTTCCTCGGCGCTTCCGAGGCGCTCAACGCACTGCCGGATCATTACCAGATGGTCCAGTGCAGCCCGGGCATCATCTACAAGGCCAAGTGATCGGCCGATACCCCGCCCAAGCGGGCGGGGTTCTCGTCGCGCTGTGCGGGCCATGGCCATGATCCGCAGGCTGCCCGTCACCAGGTCTTCGGCCGGTACCCTTTGACGCAGGCTCGCACTTCGTCGTCGATCACGTTGCCCGGCTTGATGCAGTCCGACAGCCTGCGCGGACTGTCGCTGTAGGGCGAAGCTGGCGGAGTGGCCTGCAGGCCGCTCGGGGAAATGCCCAGGCGTGTCTGCAGCAGCACCCAGCGTTCCTGGAGCCAGAGCTGGCTGGCGGGGTTGCGCCACAGGGCTGCGCCTGCCGCCACGATCAGCAAGGGGATGAGGAACCACAGCAACGCCTTCACCAGCATTCGCCACTTGCGCTTCGGCGCATCGGGCGGCTTCTGCCGGTTCTGTTGTTTGACCTGTTCCCAGTAGTAGTCGCGATCACGGTCGCTCATCGAGTGTCATTCCGCCGGCTGGATGGGTGCAGCGTAACGGCTGGCGCAGCGTGCGGCGAGGCGCGATCAGCGGTCCTTGTGACGGGCTTCGCGCACCACCATATTGGTCTGCATGACTGCCCCTCGAACCTCCACCCGCGGCAAGCGCGCCGATGTGCTGTCCGCCTTCCACCCGGCGGTGGCCGGCTGGTTCCGTGCGCATTTCAAGGCGCCGACCCAGGCGCAGGTACAGGCCTGGCCGGCGATCCAGGCAGGGGAATCGACGCTGGTCGCCGCACCCACCGGTTCGGGCAAGACGCTCACGGCTTTCCTCTCGGCCATCGATGCATTGGTCCGCGAGGGGCTGGATAACGGCGGCGTGCTGCCGGACCGCACCACGGTGGTCTACGTCTCGCCGCTCAAGGCGCTGTCCAACGACATTCGCATCAACCTTGAGGAACCGCTGGCCGGTATCCGCGCCGCGCTGGGCGAGATGGGCCTGCCGGAAGTGGACATCCGCACTGCCGTGCGCACCGGCGACACCACGACCAAGGAACGTGAGGCCATGCGCAAGCAGGTGCCGCATATCCTGGTGACCACGCCCGAATCGCTCTACGTGCTGCTCGGCTCGGACTCCGGCCGCGCCATGCTGGCCGGGGCGCGCAGCGTGATCGTCGATGAAATCCATGCACTGGCGGCGAGCAAGCGCGGCAGCCACCTGGCGCTGTCGCTGGAGCGTTTGCAGGCGTTGTGCGAGGCGCCGCTGGTGCGCATCGGCCTGTCCGCCACGCAGAAACCCATCGAAGCGGTGGCGCGTTTCCTGGTCGGCCGCCATCCGGCCTGCCGTATCGTCGACATCGGCTACAGCCGCCGGCGCGACCTGAACCTGGAGGTGCCGTCCGCGCCCTTGGAAGCGGTGATGTCCCACGACGTCTGGGACAAGGTCTACGACCGGCTGGCCGAGCTGGCCGGCGAACACCGCACCACGCTGGTGTTCGTCAACACCCGGCGGTTGGCTGAGCGCGTGACCCGGCATCTCGCCGAGCGCATCGGCGCCGGCTGGGTGGCGGCGCACCATGGCAGCCTGTCCAAGGAACTGCGCCTGGGCGCCGAGCAGCGGCTCAAGGCAGGGCAGCTGAAGGTGCTGGTAGCCACGGCCTCGCTGGAGCTGGGTATCGATATCGGCGACGTGGAGCTGGTCTGCCAGCTCGGCTCGCCGCGTTCCATCGCCGCTTTCCTGCAGCGTGTGGGGCGTTCCGGGCACAGTGTTGGCGGCACGCCCAAGGGGCGGCTATTCCCGACCTCGCGGGATGACCTGATCGAATGCGTAGCGCTGCTCGATAGTGTGCGGCAGAACGAGCTGGACGCGCTGAGCATTCCGCAAGCGCCGTTGGATGTGCTGGCCCAGCAGATAGTCGCTGAAGTGGCTTGCCAGGAATGGCGCGAGGACGCGCTGTTCGACCTGTTCACCGGCGCGCAGCCCTACGCCGAACTGAGCCGCGAGCACTTCGACGGCATGTTGCGCACCCTCGCCGAGGGCTACACCAGCCGCAACGGTCAGCGCGGCGCCTACCTGCACCGCGATGCGGTCCACCAGCGCCTGCGCGGCCGGCGCGGCGCCAAGCTGACCGCCGTGACTTCCGGCGGCACCATCCCCGATACCGGCGACTACGCCGTACTGCTGGAGCCGCAAGGCCTGACCGTGGGCACGGTGAATGAGGATTTCGCCGTGGAAAGCCTGGCGGGCGACGTGTTCCAGCTCGGCAACATTTCCTACCGCATCCTGCGCGTCGAACCGGGCCGCGTGCGCGTCGAGGATGCCCAGGGCCAGCCGCCGAACATTCCCTTCTGGCTCGGCGAGGCACCGGGGCGCAGCGATGAGCTGTCTACCAGTGTCGCTCGTCTGCGCGGCCAGCTGGACGAGTTGCTGGCCCAGGGCGAGAACGATCCCGAACCGCTGGCGCGGGCCATCGACTGGCTGCAGGAACAGCTCGGCCTGAACGATGCGGCAGCGCGGCAACTGGTGGAGTACCTGGCCCGTGCGCGCCACGCCCTTGGTGCACTGCCGACGCAGAAGACCCTGATACTCGAACGTTTCTTCGATGAATCCGGCGGCATGCAACTGGTCATCCATTCGCCCTACGGCAGCCGCCTCAACCGTGCCTGGGGCCTGGCGCTGCGCAAGCGCTTCTGTCGCACCTTCAACTTCGAACTGCAGGCAGCCGCCACCGAAGACGCGATCATCCTGTCGCTGTCCACCAGCCACAGCTTCCCGCTGGACGAGGTCTGGCGCTACCTGCATTCCAACAGCGCCGAGCACGTGCTGATCCAGGCGCTGCTCGACGCGCCGCTGTTCGGCGTGCGCTGGCGCTGGAACGCCACCACGGCGCTGGCGTTGCCGCGCTACAGCGGCGGCCGCAAGGTCGCCCCGCAGTTGCAGCGCATGCGCAGCGAAGACCTGTTGGCCTCGGTGTTCCCCGACCAGGTGGCGTGCCTGGAGAACATCGTTGGCGAGCGCGAGATTCCCGATCACCCGCTGGTGGCGCAGACCCTCGACGACTGCCTGCACGAAGCCATGGACTGCGAAGGCTGGCTGGCATTGCTGCGGCGCATGGAGCGCGGCGAGGTGACCTTGCTGGCGCGCGATCTGCCAGCACCTTCGCCATTGGCGGCGGAAGTATTGTCGGCCAGCCCCTACGCCTTCCTCGACGATGCGCCACTGGAAGAGCGCCGTACCCAGGCCGTGCAGAGCCGTCGCTGGACCGATCCGGAAAGCGCCGACGACCTCGGGGCGCTGGATGCCGACGCCATCGACGCGGTGCGCGCCGAGGCCTGGCCGGAAGCCCGCGACGCCGACGAGATGCACGAGGCTCTGACAGGCCTGGGCGGTATTCGCGAGAGCGAGGCACAGGCCAACGAGGGCTGGCCCTTCCTGCTCAAGTCGCTGGCCAGGGCGGGCCGGGCGACGCGCCTGGCGCTGCCGGTGGGCGATGTCTGGGTGGCGGCGGAGCGGCTCAGCCAGTGGCTGGCGCTGCATCCGCAGGTCACACGGACGCCCCTGCTGGACCTGCCACCGTCACTGCTTCAACCCTGCACGACCGATGAGGCGCAGGTCGAACTGGTACGGGCGCGCCTGACCGGTTTCGGCCCGCGGCTGTTGCGCGAGCTGGCCGACGACCTGGGGATATCCACCAGCGATGCCGGCTTCGCCCTGGCCAGCCTGGAGCGCGAGGGTTACGTACTGCGCGGCCGCTTCACGCCGGGCGCGCAGGAAGAGGAGTGGTGCGAGCGTCACTTGCTGGCGCGTATCCATCGCTACACGGTGAAGCGCCTGCGCCGGGAAATCGAACCGGTGCAACGTGCCGATTTCATGCGCTTCCTCTTCGACTGGCAGCGCGTCGCCAGCGGCACGCGGGTGCGCGGGGCGGAGTCCCTGGCCGGCGTGCTCAGTCAGCTGGAAGGCTTCCAGGCTGCAGCCTCTGCCTGGGAGAGCGACATCCTGCCCAGCCGCGTGGCTGACTACGGCATCAACTGGCTGGACGACCTCTGCCGTGCCGGTCGCATCGTCTGGGCGCGCTTGCCGGGCCGCAGCGCCGCAAAGGGCCGTGGTGGCCCGCTGAAGAGCACGCCTATCGTGCTCTTGCCGCGCGCGCAGATGGCGCAGTGGAGCGTGCTGGCTGTGGGGCAGGCGGACGCCGAGCTGTCGGCCAAGGCCGGCAAGGTGCTCGCCGTGCTCAAGGAGCACGGCGCGTCATTCTTCGAGGAACTTGCCAGCGACAGCCACCTGCTGCGCAGCGAGCTGGAAACCGTGCTGGGCGAACTGGTGGCGGCTGGGCGGGTGAATGCCGACAGCTTCGCCGGCCTGCGCGCCCTGCTGATGCCGGCGGCGCGTCGCCATCCGCAGCGCCGCTCGCGTACGCCGCTATTCGGCATGGCCGATGCCGGGCGCTGGGCGTTGCTGCGGCGCTCCACGCTGGAGCCCGGAGCACGGTTGCCGGCGGAAGCCCTCGAACACGTCGCCATGACCCTGCTGCGCCGCTACGGCGTGGTCTGCTGGCGCCTGCTCGACCGCGAGGCCGACTGGCTGCCGCCGTGGCGTGACCTGTTGCGGGTCTATCACCGCCTGGAGGCGCGCGGGGAAATCCGCGGCGGGCGCTTCGTCGCGGGGCTGACCGGCGAGCAGTTCGCCCTCCCTGAAGCGGTCGGCCTGCTGCGTGAAGTCCGTCGCCGGGAGGCGAACGGGGAATGGGTCGTGGTCTCCGCGGTGGATCCGCTGAACCTTGCCGGCACGCTGCTGCCGGGGCGCAAGGTGCCGGCTGTCAGCGGCAACCGGCTGCTCTACCGCGATGGCGTGCCGGTGGGCGCGCTGATCGCGGGTGAGGTGGAGTTGCTGGCCGAACTGCCGCCCGCGGACCAGACACTTGCGCGGGAACTGCTGATCCGTCGCTGATTCCGGCCTCGCCTGGCTTACACTCAGCGGCACGCACGTCTTTCCTGCGAGGGTGTGATGCTGTCCCGCGAGCCGCCGACTCTGCCTGTCCTGCTGCGCCAGCGGTGGTTCCTGCCGCTGCTGGTGCTCGCCCTGTGCCTACGCCTTTATGGTCTGTCGGATTCGGCACTGTGGGGGGACGAGACCTCCAGCCTGTTCCTCGCCCGCTATTCGCCGGTCCAGCTCTGGCAGCACGCCGCCCACGACGTGCATCCGCCGCTGTACTTCTTCCTGCTGCATGCCTGGGTTGGAGTGGCGGGCGAGGGCGTTCTTTCGCTGCGATCGTTCAGCGCCGTGTTCGGCACGCTTGCGGTGTTTCTCGGTGGTTGGCTGGTGTGGCGGCTGGCTTCGCCGCGGGCCGCTTTCATCGCCGTGCTGTTGTTGGCAATGCTGCCCACGGCGGTACGTTACAGCCAGGAAGTGCGCATGTATTCGCTGCTCGGCTGCTGGTTGCTGGCGGCGACGCTGGCGTTGCTGTACTGGCTGCAGGTGCAGCGGCGGCGCTATCTGCTGGTGTATGTCGCGCTGATGACCGCGGCCTTCTACACCCATTACTTCAGCCTGTTCGGCGCACTAGTGCAGTGGCTGTGGCTGGCGACGCTGCCGAACAGCCCGCTGCGCCGACGCGACTGGTGGCTGGCGAACCTGGCCATCGCCGTGCTGTTCCTGCCCTGGTTGCCGGGGTTGTTCGACCTGATGCGCCACATGGCGGTGCTGGAAGCGGGTGGCGACGTGGGCTGGCAGCCGCCGGTGGATGCGCGCTCGCTACCCTCGATGCTCTGGCAGTGGCTGGCGCAATCCGATGGCAACGAGTTGCCCTGGCCCGTGCTGCTCGGCGTGCCGCTGCTGCTGGTCGCGGCGGCTGCACTGGTGCTGCGCGCCGACCGCAGTCCCCAGCGTGGCGCGGTGCTGCTGGCACTCTATTGCGGCGTGCCCTTGCTCCTGCTGTATGGCATCTCGTTCATTTCCCCGGTGTTCGTCGAGCGCTATCTCACGGCCTTTGCCCTGGGCTTGCCGCTGCTGCTGGCGCTGGCGCTGGATCGCCTGCTGGATAAGCGCCGTGCGCTGGGAGCGGTGCTGCTGGTGACCCTGCTGGGGGTGCAGGGCATCGGGGTGGGGCGCGCGATCGCCATCGACCCGGACGAGCAGTTCGACGGCATGGCGGCCTACGTCAACGCACACTACCGCGCCGGCGACCGGGTGGTGGTCGATGACATCCTCTGGTACCTGACCTTCCGCTACTACAACCAGACCGGCCACGAACCAATGCTCTACACCGCGCCAGCGGCGGACGGCAGCACGGGGCGGCCGGGGCGTTATGGCTTTGGATCGCTGATCGACGACCGCCAGCATGCCTTTGTCGACCGCCTGGCGGACCTGCCGCAGGACCAGGGGCGCGTCTGGCTGGTAATGAGCCGCTACAATGACCAGGAGATTCCCGACGTGCCGGCCACCTGGAAACGGGTGGCGCAGCATGCCGGCGGGGAGGTGCAGGCGATTCTCTTCGAGCGCACGGCGCAGCGTAACGCGGCGCGCTGAGGGCAACCGTTGCGTTGCAGCCTTAGAAACGGATGCGCCCGGTAAAGGCGTCCTTGAGCATCACCCAGTCGCCCATCAGCGACCACAGCGGGTACTTGAAGGTGGCGGGGCGGTTCTTCTCGAACACGAAGTGGCCGACCCAGGCGAAGCCGTAGCCGGCCAATGGCATGGCCAGCAGCCACAACCAGTGCCCGCTGACGATGGCGTAGGCGAGGATCGACAGCACCAGCAGGCTGCCCACGTAATGCAGGCGACGGCACACGGCGTTGCTGTGCTCCTGCAGGTAATACGGGTAGAACTCGGCGAAGCTCTGGAATCGATCGGCGGTCTGGGTGCTCATGGCGCACCTCCTGTTGTTGTGGTGGCCCAGTGTAGGCTGGAGCTGTCGGACTTGCGGATGGCATAGGGGACCAGTTTAGTATCCCCCTGCGCCGCCAGCTGTCTGGCGGTGGCGCCGTTGACCACCATAACCAGAAGAAAACGCATGCCTGAGCGTACGACCCTGTCCAGTTGGGTGCGGGGAATCGTCCAGTCCCTGGAACTGGAAGGCCTGGACAGCCGAGCGCTGTTCGCCGAACTGGGATTGGATTTCGCTGCCCTCGACGACCCTGATGCGCGCTTCCCGCAGGACGCCATGAGCCGTCTGTGGAACCGCGCCGTGGAGCTGTCCGGCAATCCGGCCATCGGCCTGAACATTGCCCGCGTGCACACTCCGGCGTTCCCGGTGGTGGGCTACGCGCTGATGTCCAGCCGCAACCTGGGCGAGGGCTTCGAGCGGCTCGAGCGCTACCAGCGGATCATCGCCGAGGGCGCCGACCTGACCTTCCGCCGCCTCCCCGAAGGCTGCCTCTACCGCATCGTGGTCCACGGCGACCGGCTGCCGGTGCCGCGGCAGAGCGCGGAGTGCTCGCTGGCCAGCCTGACTGCCATGCTGCGCTGGATTACCGGGCGGGCGATCAAGCCGCTGGAGGTGCGCCTGGCAGGCGAGCCGCCGCAGGACATCGAGCCCTACCGGGAACTGTTCCAGGCGCCGCTGAGCTTCGGCCACGCCGACTGCGCGATGCTGTTTTCCCACGAGGACATGGCCGCGCTGCTACCCACTGCCAACGAGGAACTGGCGCGCCTGCACGACCGCTTTGCCGGGGAGTACCTGGCGCGTTTCGTCAGCAGCCGCTTCAGCCACCAGACGCGCCAGGTGCTGTGCCGCCTGCTGCCCCAGGGCGAGCCCAAGCGCGAGAGCGTGGCGCAGGCGCTGCACCTGTCCGAACGCACCCTGCAGCGTCGCCTGCAGGAAGAGGGGACCAGCTACCAGCAACTGCTCGACGACACCCGCCGCGAGCTGGCCCAGCAGTACCTCGCCACGCCGCGCATGACGCTGCTGGAGATTGCCTACCTGCTGGGGTTCTCGGAGCCGAGCAACTTCTTCCGTGCCTTCCGCCGCTGGTTCGGCAAGACGCCGGGGGAGTACCGCGAGGAGTTGTGATCACCCCGGCGTCAATCGCTTGGTTGTAGGAGCGAGCTTGCTCGCGAACCGCTTGATGGCGGTGCCCAGCCGTTCGCGAGCAAGCTCGCTCCTACAGAAGCCTGCTGCAGCCGGCTAGCGCAGTCGGCGCCTGGGATTGATGGGTATCGCTGCGCTCCACGCCATCCTACTGCGTGTTCATCCTGCAAATTTGCTGGCAGGGACGGTCAGTGCCGCCAGAACGCCGGGGTGAACAGCACCAGCACCGTGATGATCTCCAGGCGGCCCGCCAGCATGCCGCCGCAGAGCAGCCATTTGGCGGCGTCCGGCAGTGAGGCGAAGTTGCCCGAAGGGCCGATGATCGGGCCCATGCCCGGGCCGACGCCGGCCACGGTGCTGGCCGCGCCGGTCAGCGAGGTCATCCAGTCCAGGCCGAGGAACGACAGGCCCAGCGCCAGGGCACCGACGGTGGCGCCGAAGAAGAACGAGAAGGTCAGGATCGAACGCACGATCTCCTCGTCCAGGCGGTGGCCGTTGTAGCTTTGCTTGATCACCGCGCGCGGGTGGATCAGTTGGTAGAGGCTGGCACGCAGCAGGGTGAAGGCCACCTGGAAGCGGAAGATCTTGATGCCGCCGGCAGTGGAGCCGGAGCAGCCGCCGATGAAGCCCAGGTAGAAGAACAGCATGATCGAGAAGTGGCCCCACAGGCTGTAGTCGCCCAGGGCGAAGCCGGTGGTGGTGACCACCGAGGTCACGTTCACCGCGACGATGCGGAAGGCGTCCAGCCAGGGCAGGCTGGACGTCACCGAGTACCAGGTGCCCATCACCAGCCAGGTGACCACCAGCAGGCCGAGGAAACCGTGGACCTGGTGGTCACGGATCAGCGCCTTGCGGTTGCCGCGCAGCATGGATACGTACAGCACGAAGGGGATGCTGCCCAGGATCATCACCACCACCGCGACCCAGTGCACCGCCGGTTGGTGCCACTTGGCCAGCGACTGGTCGGAGGTGGAGAAACCGCCGGTGGAGATCGCCGACATGGCGTGGTTGAGCGAGTCGAACAGGCCCATCCCGGCCCACCAGAAGGCCAGCGTGCCGGCGATGGTGATCGCCACGTAAACACCGACTATGTACTTGGCCACCATGTGCGAGCGCGGCATGACCTTGTCGGAGCGGTCGGAGGATTCGGTCTGGAACAGGCGCATGCCACCGATGCGCAGCATCGGCAGGATCGCCACCGCCATGGCGATGAAGCCGATACCGCCCAGCCAGTGCAGCAGCGAGCGCCAGATGAGGATGCCGGGCGACATCTTGTCCAGCCCCGACAGCACGGTGGAACCGGTGGCGGTGATGCCGGACATGCTCTCGAAGATCGCGTCGGTGAAGCTGATGTGCCGGGCGAACATGAAGGGCAGGGAGGAGAAGAAGCAGACGATCACCCAGCTCGACACGGTGAGCATGTACATGTCCCGCGGGCGCAGGTGCACCTGCTCCGGGCGGCCGGGGATGACCAGGCCGAGTCCGCAGGTGAAGGTGATGATCGCCGACCAGATGAACGGGTGCAGTTCGTTCGCGCGGCCGTAGTAGAGCAGCGTGGCCATGGGGACCAGCATGGCGACCGCCAGCGTGATCACGAAGATGCCGATGATGAATCCGAGGGTGCGTAGTGTCGGCAGGGCCATGCGCTGAGGTCTGAATCCAGTGGGAATCGGCCATTTTACCTGCCGTCTGCCGAGAGTAAACCGCGTGACGCCGGTCTCCTTTACAAGTTGTGCAGAGAATGAAGGCGCTGTCTTTCGCGGGCAAATGCGAACCCTTTGCGTCTACAATGGCGGCTTTCGAGATTGACTGGAGGCAGCCCATGGAGGCTCTCGACGCGTTGCTCAACCGTGTGTCCCACGCCCGCCTTAGCGAGCCGGCACCGTCCGCCGAGCAACTGGACCGGCTGTTCCGCTCGGCGTTGCGCGCGCCGGATCATGGGCAACTGCGCCCCTGGCGTTTCATCACCGTGGAAGGCGAGGCGCGCAAGGAACTGGGCGAGTTGTTCGCCCGCGCTGTGGCGGCGAACGAGCCGGACGGCAAGCCCGAGGCGCTGGACAAGGCTCGCGCCATGCCACTGCGCGCGCCCTTGCTGGTGGTGGCCGTGGCACGCCTGCAGGAGCACCCCAAGGTGCCGGAAATCGAACAGTGGCTGGCCGCAGGCTGTGCCGCCCACGGTATCGTCCAGGCAGCCTATGTCGAGGGATTGGGGGCGATGTGGCGGACGGGCGCCATGGCGTTCGATCCGCTGGTGCGTGAAGGCCTGGGCCTGACCGAGAATGAGCGCATCGTCGGCTTCATCTACCTCGGCACGCCGGTCGGCGAGCTGCGCCGCCCGGCGCCGCTGGACCCGGCCGGCTTCGTCAGCGCCTGGCAGGGCTGAGCGGCAGTTCCAGGCGAACCTTCCAGCCGCCGTCGCGCGCGCGCCAGAACAGGTGGCCACCCTGCCAGCCGGCCAGTCGCCGCGCCGGGGGCAGGGCATCCGGCAGCCAGGCCCGCGCTTGCGGGTCGTGGCCGTGCAGGTCCAGGCGCAGTTCTCCGTGGGCTGAGCTGAGCGAGAGTTTCAGCGCTGCGTGCGGTTGCCGCGCCAGCGCCGCCTCCAGCAACGAATCCAGGGCCTCGCCCAGTGCGTCCGGCCAGCTTTCCAGTGGCCAGGTGCCACTCTGCGGCAGGCTCAGGCGCACGCCGGGCCAGCGGGCGCGCCATTGTGCGGCGTGACGTGCCAGCTCTACAGCCAGCACCAGGTACTGCGGGTCGTCGCAGGGCTCGCTGCGCAGCAGGGCTGCCGGCGGCAGCGCCTGTTGCAGGGCGGGGATCGGGGTAGCGATGGCGGGAAGGCTCATGGTGGCTCTCCGAAAATGCGCTCGGTTCAGGCGGCTTGCCGACGCAATGGCAGGTCGATGCTGGCCAGGAAACCGCCGTCGGGATGGTTGCTCAGGCGTAACCGCCCATGGTGGCGCTCGATGGCGCGGCGGGCGATGGCCAGGCCCAGCCCGTGGCCAGGGCTGCTCTGGTTGGGAGCGCGGAAGAAAGGTTCGCCCAGTTGCGCCAGGTGTTCCTCGCTGGCGCCAGGGCCATGGTCTCGAATGCTGATGTGCAGGCGCTCGCCGTCGATCCGTGCCTGAACTTCCAGCGGGTGCTGGGGCGGGTTGAAGCGCAGGGCATTGCGCAGCAGGTTGTCGAGGGCGCGTTCGAGCATGTCCGGCCAGCCGTCCAGGGCCAGTTGCGCAGCGACGTCGAGCTGGATGTCCTGTTCCGGGTAGAGCAGTTGCGCGTCATTGCGCAGGCGTTCGAACAGTGGCAGCAGGTCGATGCGGCTGGTGGGGCCGGGATCGGCGTCGAGACGGGCGAGGGCGAGGATTTCGCCGATCAGCGCTTCCAGGCGATCGCATTCCTGTTCCAGGCGTGGCCACATGGCGGCGCGCTGTTCGGGGCCGGCACGTTCGGCCAGGGCCAGGGCAATGCGCAGGCGCGCCAGTGGTGAACGCAGTTCGTGGGACACATCGCGCAGCAGCTGGCGCTGGCTGCCGATCAGCCCTTGCAGGCGGGCGCCCATGCGGTTGAAGTCGCGGGCCAGCACGCCCAGTTCGTCGCCACGGCGGGAGAGGCGGGCGAGGCTGTCCTGTTGATAACTGGTCTGGCCGAGGTCATGCACGGCGCGGCGCAGGCGGTTCAGCGGGCGGGTGATGGACAGCGTCAGCAGCAGGCTGAATACGGTCAGCACCACCAGGGCGATGCCCAGCGCACTGAGCGGCCAGAGCAGGCTGCTGCGGTGCCAGGCCTGCAACGTCGGGTGTGGAATACGGTAGATGAACAGGTAGGTCTGGTCGGTGCGGCTGCTGGTGTATTCCTGGCTGAGCTGGCGCCAGGGGAAGCGCGGCAGGTTTTCACGGTCGAAGCTGTTGTCGCGTGGGCGCGGTGGTCGTGGCAGGTAGGTGCCGTTGACCAGGCGCTGGCCGGTTTCGTCGAGCACCTGCACTGACAGCTCGTACTGCTGCCGGCGGCTTTCCAGTAATTGCTGTGCGGCGTCGGGGCCTTTCGTCTCGTAAAGCAGGGTCCATTGCTTGGCGATGTCGTGCAGCCCCGGATAGCGGGCGATGACCCAGGTGTCCTGGTTCAGCGCGCGGCCCAGCAGGATCGACAGTCCGGCCACCAGCAACAGGGCGAGCCAGAAGGCGGCGAGGATCCGCCAGAAGAGTGAACGCATGGTCTTCCTGTTCAGCCGCATGGTCTATCCGTTGTCAGGGCTCACGGCAAGACGCCGGGAATGAACCCGGCGCCTGCACATCGTGGAGCGATCAGTTGGTCTTGGCGCCGTCCTTCTGGGCCTTCCATGTCTGGAATTCCGCCCATTCGGCCTTGCGCTGTTCACGCTGCTTCTTCAGCTCGTCGAACTTCTTCTGCTGCTCGGGAGTGAGGATGCCGCGAATGCTGGCGTCGGCCTTGTCGTGGTTGGCCTTGAGCTCTTCCTGCATGGCCTTGCGATCGGCTTCGGGCAGTTTGTTCCAGTATTTCTCGGTGATCGCGCGGCGATCCTTCATCGAGTCGCCCATCACCTTGCCGACTTGCTGGCGCTGGTCCTGGGTCAGGTTCAGTTCGCGGAACGCACCGCCGCGTTCGCCACCGTGCTTGCCGGGGCCATGGTCTTTCATGAACGGGGCCGGCGGCGGGGCGTCGGTCGGCGCGGGAGTGGCCGCCAGCGCGACGGTCGGCAGGGCGGCGGCGATCAGCAGGGCGGTCAGGGTCTTGCGCATGGTGTTTCTCCTTTCAGGGGCCGGTCGTTACCGGATGAGCCCAGTCTAGGGTCGGCAAGGTCAAGGGCGGTCAGGCCCACGTAAAGCTTCGGTAAAGATTAGGTGAGGCCCTGCTGGAATCTTTACGAAAGCCCGGGCCAGAGCGGCCCGGGCTGGGAGTGCGGAGAGGTCAGGGCGCGTAGAAGTAGCCGCGCCCGCGCAGGGCGAGGATGCGCGGGCGGCCGTCGGGGTGGCCGCCGAGCTTCTTGCGCAGGTTGCTGACGTGCATGTCCAGGCTGCGGTCGTACAGCGTCAGCTTGCGACCCAGCGCGAGCTGGGCCAGGGCCTGCTTGTCCAGCGGCTCGCCCGGTTGGCGCAGCAGGGCTTCGAGGATGCGGCTTTCGGAGAGGGTCAGGCTGATCTCTTCGGTGCCTATGGTGACCACGCCGCGCGACAGGTTCAGCGCCAGGTCGCCCAGTTCCAGTTGCGCGCTGGGTTGCGCCGGGTGGCTGCGGCGTAGCACGGCACGCAGGCGGGCGGTCAGTTCGCGCGGGTCGCAGGGCTTGGCCAGGTAGTCGTCGGCGCCCAGCTCCAGGCCGAGGATACGGTCCAGCGGCTCACCTCGGGCGGAGAGCATCAGCACCGGCAGGTCCGGGTGGTCGCTGCGCAGCGACTTGAGCAGTTCCAGGCCGCTGCCGTCGGGCAGCATGACATCGAGCACGACCGCGTCCGGCGCTCGGCTGCCGAGGGCAGCTCGGGCCTGCGCGCCATCATGGGCGGCGCGGATGCTGAAGCCTTCCTGGGTCAGCCAGGTGCTCAGCAGCTCGCAGAGTTCGACATCGTCGTCGATCAGCAGCAGTTCACTCATGAAGAGGCTTCTTTCAGTTGATCCATTCGCGGCGCTGGCGGCGCTTGCCGCGGGCCAGTGCACCGAGGATGAAGGCCAGCAGGGCCGTGCCGGCGCCGGTCACGTACCAGGTCTGCTGTTCGCTGAGCAGGCGCGGCGGCTGGTTGGCCTGGGCTTCACGCAGCTGCAGCTTCAGACGCTGGTTTTCCTGGCGCAGACCTGTGATCTGGGCTTCGTCCTGGCTGTTGTCGGGGTTGGCCAACTGCTCGCTCAAGGCCTGGCGCTGCTGTTCGCTTTCGGCGAGGCGGCTTTCCAGCGTGGCGATGCGGTCGGCGTTTTCCTGTCCGCTGTCCGTTGCATTGCTCGAGGCATTGCTCAAGGCATTATCGGGCAGGGGGATGGGGCGGGTATTGGACAGCGCCGGCGTCAGGGGTTCCGTGGCGGGCTCTTCGGCCAGGGCGGCGGCGGGCAGGGCGAGGCACAGCAGCAAGGGCAGACGATACATCGGGACTCCTTGTTCGATGATACGGCGCCAGCCCGGACGGGCCGGCGGATACGACTGCGCATCCCCGGCGTCCCTGCCCTGGGGCTGCAACGATGGGGGTCGTTACGGCAGGACTTTCTTGAACGGCTTGACCACGACGTCAGCGTAGACACCCGCGGCGCGGTACGGGTCGGCGTCGGCCCAGGCTTGCGCGGCGGCCAGGGAGTCGAATTCGGCGACGATCAGGCTGCCGGTGAAGCCGGCGGCGCCCGGGTCGTTGCTGTCGATGGCCGGGTGCGGGCCGGCCAGGACCAGGCGGCACTCTTCCTTCAGTTGCTCCAGGCGGGCGATGTGCGCGGGGCGGGTGGCCAGGCGGCGTTCTTGGGAGGCGGTGATGTCACGGGCAATGATCGCGTAGAGCATGTCAGTCCTTGGGTTTTTCGCCGGTAGGCTCATCGTGCATGTGGCGGGCCAGGAACACGCCCTGGCCGATCAGGAACAGCAGGGTCATGCCCAGGCTGCCGAACACCTTGAAGTCCACCCAGTAGTCCTGGAAGGTGAAGGCGACGAACAACTGGACACAGCCGCAGATCAGGAAGAACAGCACCCAGGCGATGTTCAGCTTCGCCCAGAGGGAATCGGCCAGGTTGACTGCATGGCCCATGATGCGCTGGATCAGCGGGCGGTCGCCGATGAAGTGGCTGCCGGCGAAGGCCAGGGCGAACAGCCAGTTCACCACCGGTGCCTTCCATTTGAGGAAGGTTTCGCTGTGGAAGGCCAGGGTCATGCCGCCGAACACCAGGCATGCCGCGAGCGTCACCCATTGGCCCTTGTCCAGCTTGCGCTGCTTGATCAGCAGGGCGCCGTAAACCACCACGGAGGTGGCGATCAGCACGGCCGTGGCGCTGTAGATTCCCCCGACCGAGAAGCTCTGGCCGGCGAGTTCGACGTTGCGCGGGTCGAGCTTGTAGACGATGAAGAAGAGAATGAGGGGAATGAAATCGATGAATTGCTTCATTACGGCAGCCAGAGCCCAGTAGAGCCGGCATAATACCAACCTGCGGGTGAACTGAAAGGGCCATCCGCCCAACGCTGCGTCAGATCATGGTTTCAAGCCGTTGCCGCGGGAGCGTTGGCACAGAAGCGTCTATACAGAAAGTTATCCCCTCGTCCCAGGAAACCGCATGCGAGTCGACCTGCACTGCCACAGCACCGCGTCCGACGGACAGCTCAGCCCGACCGCCCTGGTCGAGCGTGCCCACGGGCGCGGCGTGCGCGTGCTGGCGCTGACCGACCACGACACCCTCGACGGCCTGCCCGAGGCGCGCCGCGCTGCAGAGGCGCTGGGCATGGAACTGGTGGATGGCGTCGAGGTTTCCTGCACCTGGGGTGGGGCGACCATTCATGTGCTGGGCTATGGCTTCGACGTGACGGCCGAGCCGCTGGTGAAAGCGCTGGGCGACCTGCACCGCGCGCGCTGGACCCGCGCCGAGGAGATCGGCCGGCGCCTGGAAGCCAAGGGCATGCCCGGTGCCTTCGAGGGCGCGCGGGCGATCCAGGCGGAACTGGGCGACAGCGAAAACGCCCCGGCGCGCCCGCATTTCGCCGAATTCCTGCTGCGCCAGGGCCATGTCAAGGATCGCGCCGAAGCCTTCCGCAAATGGCTGGGCGCCGGCAAGCTGGGCGACGTCAAGCAGCACTGGCCGAGCCTCGCCGACGCCGTCGGCACCCTGCGCGAGGCCGGCGCCTGGATCAGCCTTGCGCATCCCTACCAGTACGATTTCACCCGCACCAAGCGGCGCAAGCTGGTGGCGGATTTCATCGCTGCCGGCGGCCATGCGCTGGAAGTCTGCAACGGCCCGCAGCCGGCCGAGCAGGTTGGCGTGCTGAGCATCCTGGTCCGCGAGTTCGGCCTGATGGTCACCGCCGGCAGCGACTTCCACGGCCCCAGCGACTGGTCGGAGCTGGGGCTTTACCGCCGCGTGCCGGAGGACCTGCCGCCACTCTGGCCGCGCTTCGCCAGTGCCGAGAACGCCATCGGGATCGAGGAGACTCCATGAGCCAGTTCTTTCAGATCCACCCGGAAAATCCCCAGGCGCGCCTGATCAAGCAGGCCGTGGAGATCGTCCGCCAGGGGGGAGTGATCGCCTATCCCACCGACTCGTCCTATGCGCTGGGTTGCCGCATCGGTGAGAAGGCCGCGGTGGAGCGCATCCGCCACATCCGCCGGCTGGACGACAAGCACAACTTCACCCTGGTCTGCCGTGACCTGTCCGAGCTCGGCCTCTACGCCAAGGTCGACACGCGCCTGTTCCGCTTGCTCAAGGCGCATACACCCGGCCCCTACACCTTCATCCTCAATGCCACCCGCGAAGTGCCGCGCATGTTGCTGCACCCCAAGCGCCGCACCATCGGCCTGCGCGTGCCGGCCTGCCCGATCGCCCTGGCGCTGCTGGAGGAACTGGGTGAGCCGCTGATGAGCGTCAGCCTGATCCTGCCGGGGGAGACGGAGCCACTGAACGACCCCTACGAGATGCGCGACCAGCTGGAGCACCTGGTCGACCTGATCATCGATGGTGGTTTCGGCGGGGGCGAAGCCTCCACCGTGATCGCCCTCACCGACGAAGACCCGGTGGTGGTACGCGTCGGCTGCGGCGATCCGGAACCCTTCATGGTCAACGCCTGAACACGCCCGGCGTGCTGGCTATACTCCCTCGTTCCATCGCCGAACCCGCGAGGTTGACCGCTTGACCAGCGTCGAATCCCTGCGCCGCGTGCTGTCCGGCATGCGCCCCACCGGGCGCCTGCACCTGGGGCATTACCACGGCGTGCTGCAGAACTGGGTGAAACTCCAGCACGAGTACGAGTGTTACTTCTCCATCGTCGACTGGCATGCATTGACCACCGAGTACGACGAGACCGCCAGCATCCGCCAGCACGTACGCGACATGGCCATCGACTGGCTGGCGGTGGGCGTCAGCCCCAGCGCGGCGACGCTGTTCATCCAGTCCCAGGTCCCCGAGCACGCCGAGTTGCACCTGCTGCTGTCGATGATCTGCCCGCTGTCCTGGCTGGAGCGTGTGCCGACCTACAAGGAGCTGCAGGAGAAACTGGTCCACAAGGACCTCTCCACCTTCGGCTTCCTCGGCTACCCGCTGCTGCAGGCCGCGGATATCCTGATCTACCGCGCAGGCCTGGTGCCGGTGGGCTCCGACCAGTTCGCCCATGTCGAATTCACCCGCGAGATCGCCCGCCGCTTCAACCACCTGTACGGCGGCGAGGTGGACTTCGAGGACCGTGCGCAGACTGCCATCGCCCGCCTGGGCAAGAAGACCGGCAAGCTGTACGTCAGCCTGCGCCGGGCCTGGCAGGAGCAGGGCGACGCCGAAGCGCTGGAAACCGCCCGCGCGCTGCTGATGGAGCAGCAGAGCCTGACCCTGGGCGACCGCGACCGGCTGTTCGGCTATCTCGAAGGCACCAGCCGCATGCTGCTGCCCGAGCCGCATACCCTGACCAGCCACGCGCCGAAGATGCCGGGGCTGGACGGACAGAAGATGTCCAAGTCGCACCACAACACCATCGCCCTGCGCGACAGCCCGGCTGCCATAGAGGAGAAGATCGCGCGCATGCCCACCGATCCTGCGCGCGTGCACCGGCGCGATCCGGGCGACCCGGAACGCTGCCCAGTATGGCAGTGGCACCTGATCTATTCCGACGACGGTTGCCGCCAGTGGGTGCAGGAAGGTTGCCGCAGCGCCGGAATCGGCTGCCTGGACTGCAAGCGGCCGCTGATCGAATCGATCCTCCAGGAACTGGCGCCGATCCAGGAGCGCGCGCTGGATTACGAAGACAACCCTGAACTGGTGCGCAGCATCCTCGCCGAAGGCGCCGAGCGTGCCCGTGAGGCGGCGCGGGAGACCTTGGTGGAGGTGCGGCATGCCATGGGGCTGTCGTACCGATAGGCAGCGCATTTGCTTTTCGTAGGAGCCAGCTTGCTCGCGAACCTGGCTCCGCCGCGAGCGGTTGGTTCGCGAGCAAGCTCGCTCCTACAGTAATGGCAGGGCCGCATCGAGCCGGTAACCGATCGGGAACAAAGTCCGCTGCTACCCACAGGCTTGCCGCCGCACCATGTGAATCCGCCAAAAGCCCCTCGCGCCGCCGGCAAAAGCAGGGATAATGCCGCCTTCGAACCCTGAGCCTGACCGAGTGGCCGATGAGTGACCTGACCGAGCCGGAAGCCCCTGCCGCCGCCCCTGAATACCAGGTGCCGGTGCAGCTGGCGCTCGTCTACGGCGAGGCCCTGACGGAGATGCCGCAGGACCTGTACATCCCGCCGGATGCCCTGGAGGTCTTCCTCGAAGCCTTCGAGGGCCCGCTCGACCTGCTGCTCTACCTGATCCGCAAGCAGAACATCAACATCCTCGACATCCCCGTGGCGGAGATCACCCGCCAGTACATGGGCTACGTCGAGCTGATGAAGTCGGTGCGCCTGGAACTGGCCGCCGAGTACCTGGTAATGGCCGCCATGCTCGCCGAGATCAAGTCGCGCATGCTGCTGCCGCGCTCGGCCGAGGCCGAGGAAGAAGAGGACGACCCGCGCGCCGAACTGATCCGCCGCCTGCAGGAGTACGAGCGCTTCAAGAAGGCCGCCGAGGACCTCGACGAACTGCCGCGCCTGGGTCGTGACTACGTGGTGCCGACCATCGCCGCGCCGGATGCGCGGGCGCGCCGGCTGCTGCCGGACGTGGACATGCAGGAGCTGATGCTGTGCATGGCCGAGGTGCTGCGCCGCGCCGACCTGTTCGAAAGCCACCAGGTCACCCGCGAGATGCTCTCCACCCGCGAGCGCATGAGCGAGATCCTCGAGCGCCTGAAGGGCGAGGGTTTCGTGCCCTTCATCACGCTGTTCCGTGTCGAGGAAGGCAAGCTGGGCGTGGTGGTGACCTTCATGGCGGTGCTGGAACTGGTGAAGGAGCAACTGGTGGAGCTGGTGCAGAACGAGGCCTTCGCGCCGATCCATGTCCGCGCCCGCAGCGAGGTGCAGGAAGGTGCTGCGCCTGTCGAGGAGGTGCTGGAGGAAGGCGACGAGGACGTCTTCGAGCCCCGCGAGGAGGTGCCGGCTGACCTGACCTTCGAGGACGGCCACTTCGACGAGATCGCCGAGGCCGACAGCGAGCCGGACGAAGAGCCGCTGTGATCCGATAGCGTTGCCCTGGCGCCGCGCTTTGAGTAGTTTTCCCGCCTGTACCGCAACCTTATGACCTGACCCGAGCTTCCCGATGAATCTCTCCGACCCGCAAGAACTGGCGACCCTGCTCGAAGGCATCCTCCTGGCTGCCGGCAAGCCCATGTCGCTGGAGCGCCTCGGCGAGCTGTTCGAGGAAGCCGAGCGCCCCGAGCCGCAGCAGTTCCGCGACGCGCTGGCGGTGCTGGGCCTGTCCTGTGCCGGGCGGGCTTATGAACTGAAGGAAGTTGCCACCGGCTACCGCCTGCAGGTGCGCGAGAAGTTCGCCTCCTGGGTGGGCCGTTTGTGGGAGGAGCGCCCGCAGCGCTATTCCCGCGCGCTGCTGGAGACCCTGGCGCTGATCGCCTACCGCCAGCCCATCACCCGTGGCGAGATCGAGGAAATCCGCGGCGTCGCGGTGAACACCCAGATCGTCAAGACGCTGATGGAGCGCGAGTGGATCCGCATCGTCGGCTACCGTGAAGTCCCCGGCCGCCCGGCCATGCTCGCCACCACCCGGACCTTTCTCGACTACTTCAACCTGAAGAGCCTGGAGGAGTTGCCGCCGCTGGCCGAGCTGAAGCTGATGGAGCCCGAGCCGCAGCCGATCCTCGAGGACATGGCGCCCACCGTCAGCCTGCCCGGCCCTGAGGAGTACGACGAGGACTACATCCCGCCGTCCCTGCAGGCGCTGGCCGACCAGGCCGTGCGCGATGCCGGCGAGGAGCCGGAGCCCGCGCCGCCGGAAGAACCGAAGGAAGAAACCAGTTTCCGCAGCCTGCTTGCCGAGCTGGACGAGATGGAACAGGGCCTGAAGACCGACTTCGACGACCTCATCGACCTCCCGCCGAGTGACGACGAAGACAGCGGCGTGGATGCCGATTTCAGCGGCGTCCACGGCCTGCCCGAAGTTGCGTCCGACGCCGAGGCTGCAGGCGCCGCCGAGCCTGATGCGCCGGCCGAGCCCGCTGCGCAGCCGGAACCGGCGCCCCAGCCGCCGGCCCCCGCGCCGGAAGAAGAGTGGGACGAGGAACGCGCCCTGCGCGAAGCCATGCGCGAGGAAATGGAATTCAACCGGCTCAATCGCGACCATTGAGACCCATTCACCGGCGTTTTCCAGCCGTTCGGTGATTGACTTCCGCCCTCGGCGCGACGACCTTATGTGCCGCGTTCGAAAGGCGCTGGCGACTACACCCGGGGGAGTCGCCGGAATCCCACCTGTTCGATGCCCCTCTAACAACATTCCACAGTGGCCCGGCGCTTCGCGCAGGCTGCTGAGTACCCATATGAAAAGAACTCCAATCAGCCGTATCTGCTGGCTCGGCCTCCTGCTGGGCCTGACCAGCGCTTCGCTTTCCGCCGCCCAGGCGCCTGCCGATGCTCCTGCCGTACCGCTCGCCGGCCAGTCGAAGGACGCCTTCATCGACAGCCTGATGCAGCGTATGACACTGGAAGAGAAGATCGGCCAGCTGCGCCTGGTCAGCGTCGGGCCGGACCATCCCAAGCCGGTACTGCTGAAGGAAATCGCCGAGGGCACCACCGGCGCGGTATTCAACACCGTGGTCCGTCCGGGCATCCGTGACCTGCAGGACGCGGCCATGAAGAGCCGCCTGAAGATTCCGCTGTTCTTTGCCTACGACGTGGTTCACGGCCACCGCACCGTATTCCCCATCGGCCTGGGGCTGGCGGCAAGCTGGGACCTGGCGGCCATCGAGCGCAGCGCGCGCGTCTCGGCCATCGAGGCCAGCGCCGACGGCCTCAACCTGACCTATTCGCCCACCGTCGACATCGCCCGCGATCCACGCTGGGGCCGTGTTTCCGAAGGCTTCGGCGAAGACGCCTGGCTGACCAGCAAGGTCGCCGCCGCAGTGGTCAAGGGCTACCAGGGCAAGGGCCTGAACCAGCCGGAAACCATCATGGCCGGGGTCAAGCACTTCGCCCTGTACGGCGCCGGCGAAGGCGGCCGCGACTACAACACCGTGGACATGAGCCCGCAGCGCATGTTCCAGGACTACCTGCCGCCGTACCGCGCGGCCATCGATGCCGGCGCTGGTGCGGTGATGGTCTCGCTCAACAGCATCAACGGCGTGCCCGCCACCGCCAACAAGTGGCTGCTGCAGGACCTGCTGCGCAAGCAGTGGGGCTACAAGGGCCTGACCCTGAGCGACCACGGTGCGGTGCTGGAGCTGATCAAGCACGGCGTAGCGGCCACCGAGCGCGACGCCACCCAGGCGGCGATCAACGCCGGCGTCGAAATGAACATGAACGACGACCTTTACGGCAAGCACATGCCCGAGCTGCTCAAGGCCGGGCTGATCAGTCAGGACGAGATCGACCGTGCCTGCCGCGACGTGCTCGCCGCCAAGTGGGACATGGGCCTGTTCCAGGACCCGTACCGTTACCTGCAGGGCAAGGACCCGGTGGATACCGATGCCGAAGAACGCCTGCACCGCGCCGACGCCCGCGAGATCGCGCGCAAGGGCATGGTCCTGCTGAAAAACGAGGGTGGCGTGCTGCCGCTCAAGCGCGACGGTGTGATCGCCCTGATCGGCCCGCTGGCCGACAGCAAGCGCGACGTGATGGGTAGCTGGTCCGCCGCCGGCAAGGCCTTCCAGGCCGTGACCGTGCTCGAAGGCATGGGCACCGCCACCCGTGGCCACGCCGCGCTGCTCTACGCCAAGGGCGCCAACGTCACCGACGATCCGGAGATCGTCAAATACCTCAACGAGTACAGCGATGACGTGAAGGTCGACCCGCGCAGCCCGAAGGCCATGATCGACGAAGCCGTCGAGAAGGCGAAGCAGGCTGACGTGGTGGTGGCCGTGGTCGGCGAATCCCAGGGCATGGCCCACGAGGCGTCGAGCAAGACCAACCTGCACATCGCGCAAAGCCAGATCGAGCTGCTCAAGGCCCTCAAGGCCACCGGCAAACCGCTGGTGCTGGTGCTGATGAACGGCCGGCCGATGGACCTGCGCTGGGAAAGCGCCAACGCCGACGCCGTGCTGGAAACCTGGTTCAGCGGCACCGAAGGTGGCAATGCCATCGCCGACGTGCTGTTCGGCGACTACAACCCGTCGGGCAAGCTGACCATGACCTTCCCGCGCTCCGTGGGCCAGGTGCCGATCTACTACAACCACCTGAACACCGGCCGCCCGTTCGACCACGAGCACCCGAACAAGTACACCTCGCGCTACTTCGACTCGGAGAACGGCCCGCTGTACCCGTTCGGCTACGGCTTGAGCTACACCGACTTCAGCGTCTCCGACGTGAAGCTGTCGGCGGCCAAGCTGAAGAAGGGCGACCAGCTGACCGCCAGCGTCACCGTGAAGAACACCGGCAAGGTCGCCGGCGAAACCACCGTGCAGCTCTACCTGCGCGACGTCGCCGCGTCCATCAGCCGTCCGGTCAAGGAGCTCAAGGGCTTCGAGAAGATCCTGCTGCAGCCGGGCGAGTCGAAAGTGGTGCAGTTCCCGATCCGCGAGGAAGACCTGCGCTTCTACGACAGCCAGTTGCGCTACGCCTCGGAGCCGGGCGAGTTCAAGGTCTACGTCGGCCTGGATTCGGACAACGTGAAGGAGCAGAGCTTCACGCTGCTCTAAGCGTTACCCGCTGCTGCAGACGAAAACGCCACGGCTGGTCCAGCCGTGGCGTTTTTCTTTGTCAGGCGGCTTTGGCGAGCCTTCGCGATCGCACGCCGATCAGCCAGCGCACTGTGCCCTGTAGCAGAACGGCCAGCAGTGCCGCCTCGGCAAAGCTGGGCAGGATGTCATTGCCAGGCAAACGCAGCGCCAGACACAGGCAGAAAGCCGCGAAAGCCGGGCGCCCGGTGACCATGCCGCGCAGCAGGGCAATGACGAAACCCGGCCCGTGCAGCCGCTGGGACGACACGCAAAGCACGATGGAGAGCAGCGGGAATACCGCCAGCAAGCCACTCCAGCTGGGGCCCGCCCAGCCGGCGAGCGCGGTGACGGCCAGCGTCAGCAGCGCGCCGGCGAGCATGCGCAGGCTCAGTTCGAAGCGGCCCAGTGGAGCGATGGCGGCGCTCAACTCGGCACGGGGCATGAACAGCTGACTGGTCAACGCGCCCATGGCCGCAGCGAGCAACGCCCAGACGGGCGAGGCGGGCAGTTGCGTCAGTGCCCAGCCGGCCACCAGCCAGGCGAGCATCGCGCCGGTCAGTGCCAGCGGCCATCCGTGGCGCCGACAGATCCAGGCATAGGCGAAGTTGAACGCTTCAGCGGCAAAGATCGCGGCCAGTGCGAGCAGCGCGGCGTGAGCGCCGAACTGGCGGCCATGCTCCACGGTGATCAGATAGAGGATCGGCCCCGCGATGGCGGGCAGGGCGGCCAGGCAGCCGGCCACGGCCGGGCCCCACCAGCGCCCGGAGAGCGAGACCAGCAGCAGGAACAGCGGAACGAGGGTGAGCTTGAGGGCGAGCATGGGCGAGGTCGGGCAGCGTGGACGGCGGATTCTAGCAAGGCGCGCACCCTTCGATTGCCAGGGTCGATGGCGCCGATGGGGAAATCGAGTTGGACCTTGGCGCCGCGCGGGTGTCCATTAGTAGAGACCCACTGACATTCATCCAGCCGAAACCACGAGGAAGTCCGTGAAGAGTCCGTGCATCAAGGTCTGCGAGTTCGAAGAAGGTATCTGCCTGGGCTGTGGCCGCAGCCGCGAGGAAATCAAGGCGTGGAAGCGCGTCGATCATCTCGGCCAGGAAGCGATCCTGGCCGAGGCCGACATGCGCCTGCTGGTGCTGGAGGCGCAGGGAAGACGTCGCTATCGCTAAACAGGCCAACCTGGCAGCTCTGTGCCCTGTATTTCCCTCACCCTAACCCTCTCCCAGAGGGAGAGGGGACCGTTCTGTGCAGGGAGAGCCAATGGCGCCAGCCGGCACAATCGGCTCCCTCTCCCTCTGGGAGAGGGCAGGGGTGAGGGGCTCTTGCGGGCAGCCGAGCGCCGTTCACCCCCGCGCCGAAACCATCGCCCTCGCCGTATCCAGCATCCGATTGGAAAACCCCCACTCGTTGTCGTACCAGGCCATCACCTTCACCAGCCGCGCATTCACCCGCGTATGGCTGGCATCGAAGATGGCCGAGCGAGGATCGTGATTGAAGTCCACCGAGACCAGCGGCAGGCGATTGAAGCCGAGGATCGGCGAAAGCTCGCTGGCACGCTCCATCAGCTCGTTGACTTCCTGCGCGCTGGTATCGCGGCCGACCTGCACCGTGAGGTCCACCAGCGAGACGTTAATAACGGGAACCCGCACCGCCAGCCCCGTCAGCTTGCCGGCCAGTTCCGGCAGCACCAGGCCTACCGCTTCGGCGGCGCCGGTCCTGGTCGGGATCATCGATTGGGTCGCCGAGCGCGCCCGGTAGGGGTCGCTGTGGTAGACGTCGGAGAGGCTCTGGTCGTTGGTGTAGGCGTGGATGGTGGTCATCAGCCCGTGCTCGATGCCCAGTTCGCGGTGCAGCACCTGGGCCACCGGCGCCAGGCAGTTGGTCGTGCAGGAGGCGTTGGAGACGATCTGGTGTTCGGCGCGCAGGATGCCTTCGTTGACGCCGAAGACCACCGTGGCGTCGACGCCCTGGCCCGGCGCCGAGATCAGCACCTGGCGCGCCCCGGCCTGCAGGTGCGCGGCAGCCTTGTCGCGGGAGGTGAAGTGGCCGGTGCATTCGAGCACGATATCCACCGCCAGCGCCTTCCACGGCAGCTGCGCCGGATCGCGGATGGCCGTGACGGCAATCACGTCGCCCTCTACCCTGAGACTTTCGGCGTCATGCTCGACCTGGCCGGGAAAACGCCCATGCACGCTGTCGAACTGCAGCAGATGAGCGTTAATCGCGGCGTCACCGATGTCGTTGATCGCCACCACTTGCAGGTGCTGGCGATAGCCGCCCGAGTAGAGCGCGCGGAGTACGTTCCGACCGATGCGGCCAAATCCGTTGATTGCCAGGCGTATAGTCATTGAGGTCGTCTCTTTTCTTTTGTTGTGGTAAAAACCATTAAATTTCCACGCCGTTGAAAAGTAAACGCCTTGGAATAAACAATTATGTTGTAAAAACAACAACTGATAGTCTGTAGGAGAATGCTGCCATGCACCCCCGTGTGCTTGAAGTCACCCAGCGTATCCAGGCCCGCAGCGCGGCCACGCGACAGCGCTACCTCGACCTGGTCAAGGCTGCCGCCACCAAGGGCCCGCACCGCGGCACGCTGCCCTGCGGCAACCTCGCCCATGGCGTTGCGGCCTGTGGTGATTCCGACAAACAGGCGCTGCGGCTGATGAACCAGGCCAACGTCGCCATCGTCTCCGCCTACAACGACATGCTCTCCGCGCACCAGCCGCTGGAGCGCTTCCCCGAGCTGATCAAGGACGCCCTGCGACAGATCGGTTCGGTCGGCCAGTTCGCCGGCGGCGTGCCGGCCATGTGCGATGGCGTGACCCAGGGCGAGCCGGGCATGGAACTGTCCCTGGCCAGCCGCGACGTGATCGCCATGGGCACCGCCATCGCGCTGTCGCACAACATGTTCGATGCCGCGCTGTGCCTGGGCGTGTGTGACAAGATCGTCCCCGGCCTGCTGATCGGCTCGCTGCGCTTCGGCCACCTGCCGGTGGTGTTCGTGCCCGCCGGCCCCATGCCTACCGGTATCTCCAACAAGGAGAAGGCCGCAGTGCGCCAGTTGTTCGCCGAAGGCAAGGCCACCCGCGAGGAGCTGCTGGCTTCGGAAATGGCCTCCTACCACGCGCCGGGCACCTGCACCTTCTATGGCACCGCCAATACCAACCAGTTGCTGGTGGAAGTGATGGGCCTGCACCTGCCGGGCGCTTCCTTCGTCAACCCGAACACCCCGCTGCGCGACGAGCTGACCCGCGAAGCCGCTCGCCAGGCTGCGCGCCTGACGCCGGAGAACGGCCAGTTTGTGCCCATGGCGGAGATCGTCGACGAGAAGGCCATGGTCAACTCGGTGGTGGCGCTGCTGGCCACCGGCGGCTCGACCAACCACACCCTGCACCTGCTCGCCATCGCCCAGGCGGCCGGCATCCAGCTGACCTGGCAGGACATGGCCGACCTCTCCGAGATCGTGCCGACCCTGGCGCGCATCTATCCCAACGGCCAGGCCGACATCAACCACTTCCAGGCGGCGGGCGGCATGTCCTTCCTGATCCGCCAGTTGCTCGGCGGCGGCCTGCTGCACGAAGACGTGCAGACCGTGGTCGGCAAGGGCCTGCGTCGTTATATCCAGGAGCCCTTCCTCGATGGCGGCAAGCTGGTCTGGCGCGAAGGCCCGGCGGCGAGCCTGGACGAGAACATCCTGCGCCCCATCGACAAGCCGTTCTCGCCCGAGGGCGGCCTGCGCCTGATGGAGGGCAACCTGGGCCGCGGCGTGATGAAGGTCTCTGCCGTTGCGGTGGAACACCAGATCGTCGAGGCGCCGGTGCGCATCTTCCATGACCAGTCGAGCCTCGCCGCCGCCTTCAAGGCCGGCGAGCTGGAGCGTGATCTGGTCGCCGTGGTGCGTTTCCAGGGCCCGCGCGCCAATGGCATGCCGGAGTTGCACAAGCTCACGCCATTCCTCGGTGTGCTACAGGACCGCGGCTTCAAGGTCGCGCTAGTCACCGACGGGCGCATGTCCGGCGCGTCCGGCAAGGTGCCGGCGGCCATCCATGTGTCCCCGGAAGCGCTCAATGGCGGCCCGCTGGCCAAGCTGCGCGACGGCGACGTGGTACGCGTCGACGGCACCACCGGCGAACTGCGTGTGCTGGTGGATGCGGCGGAATGGGAGGCGCGTCCGCTCGTCGAGACTCCGGCCATTGATAACCTGGGCATGGGCCGCGAGCTGTTCGCTTTCATGCGCAATGCCTTCAGCCCGGCGGAGCAGGGCGCCTGCAGCTTCACGGCTGAACTGAACGGTCCGAGCTGACTGTCGCAGCGCCCCGCGCGAAGGGACTGCCTGTCCATCGCGCGGGGCGTTTTCGGCGCTGGCCTATGCTGGCATGATTCCGCGCCGCACCCTTTCACCCAACTTCCAGGCCCGAGCCCGCAATGAACTTCAACAAAGCTCACTCCGCCTCGAACGGTTTCGCCCTGGTCGGCGATATCGGTGGCACCAATGCTCGCTTCGCCCTGTGGCGTGGTGAAGTCCTCGAATCCATCGAGGTCCTGGCCTGTGCCGACTATCCGCGCCCGGAAGACGCCGTGCGCGATTATCTGCAGCGTATCGGCCAGCCGCTCTCTTCTGTCGAGAACGTCTGCCTGGCCTGTGCCGGGCCGGTCGGCGCCGGCGACTTCAAGTTCACCAACAACCACTGGGTCATCCAGCGCGATGCCTTCCGTACTGAACTGGGGCTGAGCCACCTGCTGCTGGTGAACGACTTCAGCACCATGGCCTGGGCAGCTTCGCGACTGTCGGAAGAGCATCTGGTGCAGGTGCGTCCCGGCAAGGCGCTGGACGGGCGCGCCAAACTGATCATCGGCCCCGGCACCGGCCTGGGCGTCGGCAGCCTGATGCCGCTGCCGAACGGTGGCTGGGAAGTGCTGCCCTGCGAAGGTGGCCACGTCGACCTGCCGGTGACCTCCGAGCGCGACTTCGCCCTCTGGCAACTGCTTCGCGAGAAATATGGCCACGTCTCGGCCGAGCGCGTGCTCTCCGGCAGCGGCCTGGAAAACCTCTACCGCATGAGCTGCCAGCTCGATGGCGTGGAGCCCAAATGCGCCACTGCCGCCGAGATCGGCGAGCGCGCCATGGCCGGCGACGCCTACGCCGACGCGGTGCTGGAGCACTTCTTCCTGTGGCTGGCGCGGGTCGCCGGCAACGCCGTGCTGACGGTCGGCGCGCTGGGTGGCGTGTACATCACCGGCGGCATCGTCCCGCGCTTCCTCGAACGCTTCCAGCGCAGCGGCTTCGCCGAGGCGTTCCGCACCCGCGGCAAGACCAGCGGGCCGTATCTCGACCCGGTGCCGGTGTGGGTCATGACTGCGGATCATCCGGGGCTGTTCGGCGCCGGCGTGGCCCTGGAACAGGCACTGCGCAACGAAGGCTGATTCACCGCGCCACCGTTGAAAACAACAAGAAAGGACGCCCGAAGTGAACCAGCCTGCCAAATCCATCCTGCTGGTGGACGACGACCAGGAAATCCGCGAGCTGCTGGACACCTACCTGAGCCGCGCCGGTTTCCAGGTGCGCGCCGTCGCCAACGGCGAGGACTTCCGCCGCGCGCTGTGCGATGAGGAGTCCGCCCTGGCGATCCTCGACGTGATGCTGCCCGACGAGGACGGCTTCAGCCTGTGCCGCTGGATTCGCTCGCACCAGCGCCACGCCTGCATGCCGGTGATCATGCTCACCGCCAGTTCCGACGAGGCCGACCGCGTGGTGGGCCTGGAGCTGGGTGCCGACGATTACCTCGGCAAACCCTTCAGCCCCCGCGAGTTGCTGGCGCGGATCAAGGCGCTGCTGCGTCGCGCGCAGTTCACCCAGGTGCGCGGCGGCGAGGTCATCGCTTTCGACGATTGGCGGCTGGATACCATCAGCCACCGGTTGTTCCACGAGGACGGCGAGGAGCATTTCCTCAGTGGCGCCGACTTCGCCCTGCTCAAGCTGTTCCTCGACAATCCCCGGCAGATTCTCGATCGCGACACCATCGCCAGCGCCACCCGTGGCCGCGAGGTGATGCCGCTGGAGCGCATCGTCGACATGGCCGTGTCACGCCTGCGCCAGCGTTTGCGTGATACCGAGAAGCCGGCGCGGCTGATCCAGACCGTGCGCGGCAGCGGTTACCTGCTGGCCGCCCAGGTTCGCCCGCACCTCGCCGGCCATGAGTGAGCGCCGCCGCTGGGCCCTGGTACCGCGCTCGCTGCTCGGCCGCATGCTGCTGCTCACCCTGCTGGCGGTACTGCTCGCCCAGGGGCTGTCGAGCCTGTTCTGGATATCCCACCTGCGCTCCAGCCAGCGCGACGGCCTGCTCACCAGCTCGCGCAGCCTGGCCTATTCCATGGCCGCCAGTGTCAGTTACTTCCGCTCGCTGCCCATCGGCTACCGCCCGCTGGTGCTGGACCAGTTGCGCAGCATGGGCGGCACGCGCTTCTTCGTCTCGCTCAACGAGCGCCCGCTGAACCTGCGCGCGCTGCCCGACACCACCAACAAACAGGCGGTGATCGACATCGTGCAGGACGTGCTGCACCAGAAGCTGGGCAAGGACGTGGAGCTGCAGGTGGAGTTCGTCAGCCCCGACGACCTGCGGCTGTTCAATGGCGAGCTGAAGCTGGAGGAACTGCCGCGTTCCTGGGCGCACTACGCACTGACCCTGGAACCGGTGAACCCGCCGGTGCTGGTCACGCAGATCCGCATCGGCGAGAGCGAATGGCTGTACATCGCCAGCCTGATGCCGGCGCCCTACGTCACCCTGGAGCCCGAAGGCCTGCCGCCGCAGCAGATCATTTCCATCGCCTTCACCAGCCTCCTGTTGCTGCTGTTCACCGGCTTGCTGGTGCACTGGCAGAGCCGCCCGCTCAAGCGCCTCGCCCGCGCAGCCCGCGACATTGCCCTAGGCGGCCAGGACCAGCCGCTGGAGGAGAACGGGGCGAGCGAGCTGGTGGAAGTCTCGCGGGCCTTCAACACCATGCGCGAGCGCATCGACCGCTACGTCAACGAGCGGGGCCAGTTGTTCAGCGGTATCTCCCACGACCTGCGCACGCCGATCACCCGCCTGCGCCTGCGTGCCGAGTTGCTGGACGACGAGCAGGCGCGGGACAAGTTCAGCCACGACCTCGACGAACTGGAACTGCTGGTGAAGGGCGCGCTGCAATGCGTGAAGGACACCGACATCCACGAGAACATCGAGCCGGTAGACCTCAACCAACTGCTGCAGTACATCGCCGGGCCCTACCTCGCCGATGGCCGGGTCGAGGTCATCGGCGCGGCGCGCGAGCCCTATCCCGGCAAGCCGCTGGCGCTCAAGCGCTGCATCGGCAACCTGCTGGACAACGCGTTGAAGTACGGCGAGCGCGCGCAACTGAGCATCGAGGACGATGCCGATGCCGTGGTGCTGCACGTCGACGACCAGGGCCCCGGCGTACCGGAACAGCGCCTGGAGAAGGTCTTCGAGCCGCGCTTCCGGCTCTCCGAACGCGGCCAGGGCTACGGCCTCGGGTTGGGCATCGCGCGCAATATCGCCCACACCCACGGCGGCGAGGTCAGCCTGCAGAATCGCCGCGAGGGCGGGTTGCGGGTGACGTTGCGGTTGCCGAGGTTGGAGGTGGAGTAGGGCGGTTGGTTACTCCGGGACGCTCCGGAGTGCTCGGTTGTCGCGCCCTCTCCCTAACCCTGGCTACGCGCCCCGCTCCGAAGGGAGAGGGGACTGTCCGGAGTGAGCGGTGCCATCGGAGTCATCCTCAAGCAGCAGCTTGGATGGGCGCAAGAACCTACAGACTGCTCGGAAAGCTCCCTCTCCCTTTAGGGAGAGGGCTGGGGAGAGGGGATGGGCCGAGGCACTAGCCTCCAGACGTACTTCCGCTGGAGCCGTCGCATGACCTCTCGACTTACCCAGTTCTCGAAACAACTCCGCACAGACCAGACCAAAGCCGAACTCGCTCTCTGGCACCATCTGCGCGCCCACCGCTTCCTCGGCCTCAAATTCCGCCGACAGAAAGTCATCGGCCCGTACATCATCGATTTCATTTGTCACGAACACATGCTGATCATCGAACTGGATGGTGGGCAGCATCTGGACTCTGGTCGGGACCGGGAGCGCGACGCATGGCTCAAAACCAAGGGTTTCAAAGTGCTGCGCTTCTGGAATCATGATGTGCTGTTGAAGGTGGATTCGGTGCTGGAGGCGATACGCTTGGCGCTGGATGATTAGCCATTGCCCTCTCCCCAACCCTCTCCCTGAAGGGAGAGGGGGCCGCTCGGAGCGAGGCGAGGCCTCAGCGTCAGTCGGCTCCCCATTGATAGTTGAAAGCTGCGATCGCATCAGGCGAACTGCATACCTGGCACGGCAGAGGACAGCTCCCTCTCCCTTCTGGGAGGGGGCGGGGGAGAGGGTAGTGGGCCGGAATTCAGTGCCCCAGGACACATTCGAAAACACTCCCTCAGTACAGCGTTTCACAGCAAGCCCAAATGTCACCACCCCGTGACAATCGAAGATCGCTTCGTTACCCGGAGAGCGGAATGCCTTGGATAGACTCGGACCATCGCAAGCGCAGACTTGCCTCCAATAACAAGAACAAGGTGCTCCCCATGAATGCGATCCGTCGCCTGTCGGCCGCCATCTGTCTTTCCTCTTTCTGTCTCTCCCCGATGCTGGCCCACGCCGGTGAAGTCGAAGTGCTGCACTGGTGGACTTCCCCTGGCGAGAAGCGCGCCGCCGAAACCCTGAAGAAACTCGTCGAGGCCAAGGGCCACACCTGGAAGGACTTTGCCGTCGCCGGGGGCGGTGGTGAAGCCGCCATGACTGTGCTGAAGACCCGCGCCGTCTCCGGCAATCCGCCGGCCGCCGCGCAGATCAAGGGGCCGGACATCCAGGAATGGGGCGAACTCGGTCTGCTCGCCGACCTCAACGATGTCGCTGCCGAAGGCAAGTGGGACCAACTGCTGCCGCCGCAGGTGGCGCAGATCATGAAGTACAAGGGCGACTACGTGGCCGTGCCGGTCAACGTGCACCGGGTCAACTGGCTGTACATCAACCCGGAAGTCTTCAAGAAGGCCGGCGCCACGCCGCCGACCACTCTGGACGAGCTCTTCGCCGCCGCCGACAAGCTCAAGGCTGCCGGCTTCACGGCGCTCGCCCACGGTAGCCAGCCCTGGCAGGACGGCACGCTGTTCGAGAACCTGGTGCTGAGCAAGATGGGCCCCGAAGGCTACCGCAAGGCCTTCGTCGAGCAGGACAAGGCGACGCTGACCGGCGCGCCGATGGCCGACGTCTTCGCCGCGCTGAAGAAGCTGCACAGTTACGTCGACGCCGACGCTGCCGGCCGCGAATGGAACGTCGCTACCGGCATGGTGATCAACGGCAAGGCCGGCATGCAGATCATGGGCGACTGGGCCAAGAGCGAGTTCACTGCCGCCGGCAAGGTGGCGGGCAAGGACTACCAGTGCCTGCCGTTCCCCGGCACGCAGAAGGCTTTCGACTACAACATCGATTCCCTGGTGATGTTCAAGCTGAGCAACGCCGAGAACCGCAAGGCCCAGGAAGACCTGGCCCGCGCGGTGCTCGACCCGGCGTTCCAGAAGGACTTCAGCCTGAACAAGGGTTCGATCCCGGTGCGCCTGGACGTCGACATGACGCCCTTCGACGCCTGCGCCCAGCAGTCCATGAAGGACTTCAAGGCCGCCTCCGCCGACGGCAATCTGGTGCCGAGCATGGCCCACAGCATGGCCGCCTCCAGCTACGTGCAGGGCGCGATCTTCGACGTGGTCACCAACTTCTTCAACGACCCCGCCGCCGATCCGCAGAAGGCCGCGCAGCAACTGGGCGCCGCCATCCAGGCCGCCGCGCAGTAACGCGCTCGCCGGCTCCGTGACGGAGCCGGTTTTCTGATTCCCCAGAACGACTCCGGGCCGCCACGGCAGCCCGGGTGGGCTCACTCATCCTCGAGAAAGCAGATGGCGACCCGATCCCCGACTTTCACTCCCGCCGCCGCGCCTCGGGCTTCGCTGCTCGACGGCCTGCAGGCCTGGCTGCCGAAGCTGGTGCTGGCCCCGAGCATGCTCGTGGTGCTGGTCTGCGTGTACGGCTACATCGGCTGGACGCTGCTGCTGTCCTTTACCAATTCGCGCTTCATGCCGGCGTACAGCTGGGCGGGCCTGAGCCAGTACCTGCGCCTGTGGGACAACGACCGCTGGTGGGTGGCGAGCAAGAACCTGCTGCTGTTCGGCGGCCTGTTCATCGGTATCTGCCTGGTGCTCGGCGTCTTCCTCGCCGTGCTGCTGGACCAGCGTATCCGCCGCGAAGGCTTCATCCGCACTGTCTACCTGTACCCCATGGCACTGTCGATGATCGTCACCGGCACCGCCTGGAAGTGGCTGCTCAATCCCGGCCTGGGCCTGGATAAGTTGTTGCGCGACTGGGGCTGGACCGGCTTTCGCTTCGACTGGCTGGTGGACCCGGAGCGGGTCGTCTACTGCCTGGTGATCGCCGCCGTTTGGCAGGCCTCGGGCTTCGTCATGGCGCTATTCCTCGCCGGCCTGCGCGGGGTCGACCCGGCCATTGTGCGCGCCGCCCAGGTGGATGGTGCAAGCCTGCCGACCATCTACCTGCGCATCGTCCTGCCGAGCCTGCGCCCGGTGTTCTTCAGCGCGCTGATGATCCTCGCGCACATCGCCATCAAGAGCTTCGACCTAGTCGCCGCGATGACCGCCGGTGGCCCCGGCTACTCCTCCGACCTGCCTGCGATGTTCATGTATGCCCACACCTTCACCCGTGGCCAGATGGGCCTCGGCGCGGCCAGCGCGATGCTGATGCTGGGCGCCGTGCTGGCCATCGTCGTGCCGTACCTGTACTCCGAACTGCGGGGCAAGCGCCATGCATGACTCGACCCTGAAACCGTCGTTCAGCCTGAGCCGCCTGGCGGTGCACGCGACCCTCTGGGGCGCCGTGGCGCTGTATGTGATCCCGCTGCTGGTGATGCTGCTGACCAGCTTCAAGTCGCCCGAGGACATCCGCACCAGCAACCTGCTGGCGCTGCCGGAGGTATTCACCACAATTGGCTGGGTGAAGGCCTGGGGCGCGGTGGGCGACTACTTCTGGAACTCGGTGAAGATCACCGTGCCGGGCGTGCTGATCTCCACCTTCATCGGCGCCATGAACGGCTACGTGCTGTCGATGTGGCGCTTCCGTGGCTCGCAGCTGTTCTTCGGCGCGCTGCTGTTCGGCTGCTTCCTGCCGTTCCAGGTGATCCTCCTGCCGATGTCCTTCACCCTCGGCAAGCTCGGCCTGGCCAACACCACCACCGGCCTGGTGATGGTCCATTGCATCTATGGTCTGGCCTTCACCACGCTGTTCTTCCGCAACTACTTCGTGGCGATTCCCGATGCCCTGGTGAAGGCCGCGCGGCTGGACGGCGCCGGCTTCTTCACCATCTTCCTGCGCATCCTGATGCCCATGTCCACGCCCATCGTGATGGTCTGCCTGATCTGGCAGTTCACCCAGATCTGGAACGACTTCCTGTTCGGTGTGGTGTTCGCCAGCGGCGACGCGCAGCCCATCACCGTGGCGCTGAACAACCTGGTGAACATCAGCACCGGGGTCAAGGAATACAACGTCGACATGGCCGCCGCGATGATCGCGGCGCTGCCCACGCTGGTGGTCTACGTACTGGCCGGCAAGTACTTCGTGCGCGGGCTGACTGCCGGCGCGGTCAAAGGTTGAGGTAAGCCCAAGATGTCCACACTCGAACTGCGCAACCTGCACAAGTCCTACGGCAGCGGCCTGGCCGACACGCTGAAGTCGATCAACCTGTCGATCGACTCGGGCGAATTCCTGATCCTGGTCGGCCCCTCCGGCTGCGGCAAATCCACCCTGATGAACTGCATCGCAGGGCTGGAGAACGTCACCGGCGGTGCGATCCTGGTCGATGGCCAGGACATCAGCGGGATGAGCCCGAAGGATCGCGACATTGCCATGGTGTTCCAGTCCTATGCGCTGTACCCGACCATGAGCGTGCGCGAGAACATCGCCTTCGGCCTGAAGATCCGCAAGCTGCCCAGGGCCGAGATCGACGCCGAAGTGGCACGGGTCTCCAAGCTGCTGCAGATCGAGCACCTGCTCGAGCGCAAGCCCTCGCAGCTCTCCGGCGGCCAGCAGCAGCGCGTGGCCATGGGCCGGGCGCTGGCGCGGCGGCCGAAGATCTACCTGTTCGACGAACCGCTGTCGAACCTCGACGCCAAGCTGCGCGTGGAGATGCGCACCGAGATCAAGCTGATGCACCAGCGCCTGAAGACCACCACGGTCTACGTGACCCACGACCAGATCGAGGCCATGACCCTGGGCGACAAGGTGGCGGTGATGAAGGACGGCATCGTCCAGCAGTTCGGCACGCCGCAGCAGATCTACAACGACCCGGCGAACCTGTTCGTTGCCAGCTTCATCGGCTCGCCGCCGATGAACTTCATTCCGCTCAAGGTGCAGCAGCAGGGCGGCCGCCTGGTCGGCCTGCTGGACAGCGGCCAGGACCGCTGCGAGCTGCCGCTGCAACTGGACGCCGGGCTGGCCGAGGGGCGCGAGCTGATCCTCGGCGTGCGCCCGGAACAGGTGCAGTTGGCCACCGATGGCGCCAACGGGCCGAGCGACCTGCGCGCCGAGGTCGAAGTGGTCGAACCCACCGGTCCGGACACCCTGGTCTTCGTCACGCTCAACGGTGCCAAGGTCTGCTGCCGCCTCGCGCCGGACCAGTCGCCGCAACCGGGCTCGTCCCTGCAACTGCGCTTCGATCCTTCCCGTGCGCTGCTGTTCGACGCGCAGAGCGGCGAGCGCCTGCGCGCTGAGCCGCGCGGCGACGGCGCGAGCAAGGTGACGCCGCTGGCCCGACAGAAGCATTCCTGAACGGTACGACCACTGCTTGAAATCCACTGCCTGTAACTACGCTAGAAACCAAGACAACGAGGATGCTGGAGATGCACAAGAACAAGAATACCCGGCCAATCGCCCGTACCCTGGGCTGCGTGATCGCCCTGGGTGGCGCCTGCGCGGGCCACGCCCAGGCCGCTGACGCCTTTTCATCCGAGTCCCAGTGGGGCCTGGGCGACTGGGGCGGCAAGCGCACCGAGCTGCTGGAGAAGGGCTACGACTTCAAGCTCGACTACGTTGGCGAGGTCGCCAGCAACCTGGGCGGTGGCTACGACCAGCACACCACCGCGCGCTACTCCGACCAGTTCGCCCTCGGCACCCACCTGGACCTGCAGAAGATCCTCGGCTGGGACGCTACCGAGTTCCAGCTGACCGTCACCGAGCGTAGCGGTCGCAACCTCTCCAACGACCGCATCAGCGACCCGCGCGCCGGGCAGTTCAGCTCCGTGCAGGAAGTCTGGGGCCGGGGCCAGACCTGGCGCCTGACGCAGATGTGGATCAAACAGCAGTACTTCGACGGCGCACTGGACGTGAAGGTCGGCCGCTTCGGCGAGGGCGAGGACTTCAACAGCTTCCCCTGCGACTTCCAGAACCTGGCCTTCTGTGGCTCGCAGGTGGGCAACTGGGTGGGCGGCATCTGGTACAACTGGCCGGTCAGCCAGTGGGCCGCCCGCGTGAAGTGGAACTTCAACGATGAGTGGTACGCGCAGGTCGGCGCCTACAACCAGAACCCGTCGAACCTGGAAACCGGCAACGGCTTCAAGCTCAACGGCAGTGGCACCAAGGGCACCATCCTGCCGGTGGAGCTGGTGTGGATGCCAAAAGTCGGTGCTGCTCAGCTGCCGGGTGAGTACCGCCTGGGCTACTACTACAGCACTGCCGAGGCCGACGACGTGTACGACGACGTCAACGGCAACCCGCAGGCGCTCACCGGCGAGCCGGCCAAGACCCACAGCGGCAAGCACGGCTGGTGGGTGGTGGCGCAGCAGCAGGTCACCGCGCACAACGGCGACGCCTCCCGCGGCCTGAGCCTGTTCGCCAACTTCACCGTGCACGACAAGGCCACCAATACCGTCGACAACTACCAGCAGCTCGGTGTCGTCTACAAAGGCCCGTTCGACGCGCGTCCCAAGGACGACATCGGCTTCGGCGTGGCGCGCATCCACGTCAACGACGACGTGCAGGATCGCCAGCGCCTGGTGAACCAGGTCAGCGGCATCGACGACTACGACAACCCGCTGTACCAGCCCATCCAGGACACCGAGTACAACGCCGAGCTGTACTACGGCGTGCATGTGACCAATTGGCTCACCGTGCGCCCGAACCTGCAGTACATCCGCCATCCGGGCGGTGTGGACGAGGTGAACAACGCCGTGGTGGCCGGCCTGAAGATCCAGTCCAGCTTCTGATTGCTCCCTGGTGCGAACCTGGCCCGTCCTTGTGACGGGCCTTTTTTTGCCAGATGAGTGGACGGCTTTGGGTAGCAGGTTCTCTGTCTGCCTCCAGAGGGCGTCAGTCAGCTTTCGTAGGGCGCATAACGCGCCAGCGTTATCCGCCGCGCTGGCCGGCGGATAACCTGTTCCAGGTTATGCGCCCTACGGTGCTGCTTTTTGTAGGAGCGAGCTTGCTCGCGAATACCCCGGGGCTCCGGTGTCAGGCGGTTCGCGAGCAAGCTCGCTCCTACAGAGGCCAGAAGCGGGCAGACCCGGAGCGGGTGAGGAACCGTTTTTCATTGGCGCAAGCGCTGCGCGTGACTAGGCTTTGCGGTTAGAATCGCGGCCTTTTCTGTAAGATGTAGTGAAACTACAGAGAATTTCACGCCCCGGAATGTCCGGGCAGGGATTGGATCAGGACATCCGGACAATGCTCGAGCATCCGCTGCAGCGTTTTTTTCATTCCATGCGGGCCAAGCGGCCCTTCGACTGGGTGCGCTTCCAGCGTCGCGACCTGCTGCTCATCGATCACCCGCAATGCCAGGCGGTATTCAGCCGCCAGGGCGCGCAACTGCTGCACTTCCAGCCGCGCGGCGCACGCCCGCTGCTGTGGTGTTCCAGCCAGTGGCCGAGCGTGAGCACGGCACCGATCCGTGGCGGTATCCCGGTCTGCTGGCCGTGGTTCGGCAGCCATCCCACCGAGGCCGACTGGCCCCAGCATGGCTGGGCGCGCCAGCGCGAGTGGCGCATGCTCGACGCCTGGGCCGACGACCAGAAGGCGGTCGTCAGCTGGCAACTGGATATCGAGGACTGGCACGTGCGACTGGAAGCGCGCCTGGGCCAGGACCTGGACATCGAACTTTCCAGCTACCACGAGGATGACAGCGACTGCCTGTTCAGCTTCGCCCTGCAGCCATACTGGCGCGTGGGTTCGCTGCGTCGCTCGGTGGTCCACGGCATGGAACTGGACGGCAAGGCCAGCGGCCTGCCAAACACCTGGGCGCCGCGTGGCGCGGTCAAGCAGGTGCTCTACAACACCGGTTCCCTGGTGCTGGAAGATGCCGGCTGGCAGCGCCGCCTGCGCATCGACAAGAACACCAGCGCCGGCAGCGTTATCTGGCATCCGGGCAGCCGCGCGGTGGAACAGGTGGAGCCGGGCGAAGCGGAGCGCTTCCTGTGCATTGGCGCTGCCGGCTATCGTGCGGGCGGGCTGATCCTCGCCCAGGGCGAGCGCATGCTGCTGAACCTGCGCGCCGGGCTGGTCTGACCGGCTGATTTCAACGGTTGGCTGAGCCCGCTCCTACGAAAAGCAACGGCCAGGCGAGGTGAGCGGACAGCCCCTCACCGAGGCCATCCGCAAGACGAGGGGATTACCCTCAGGACGGTTGTTGCGGAGTACCCAGCAGCGACTTGCCGGTTTTCTTCTGCCGCTTGGCCATGCGTTTTTCATGCGCGGTTTTCAGTGGCTTCTTCTTCGCTTGTTTCTTCGCGTCGAGACCTTTCACGAGCCTGTCCTCCAGGGGACGCCCTCGGGCCGAGAGCTGACAGCTTCAGCATAGTCCCGCTGCGCACGGCCGCTCAGCCGGCGGTCAGGCGTTCCAGTTCGCGGCGTACCATGTTGGCGTAAGGCGCCGGGCTCAGGCGGTACAGCTCGCCGGCCACCCAGGGCAGCCAGCGGGCGCCGAGGTTGTCGCGCTCGGCCAGCAGGCGCCGGGCTTCGGCCTCGGCGCGTTGGGCGTGTTGCTGGTGGTAGTCGGCACGGCTCATCGGTGGCTCTTGGGTGCAGCGTCAGGTCTTCGCGCAGCTCAGGGTCTGCGGGTCGATGGTGATGCTGGCCAGCGGCTTGGCGTCGCTGCCGGCGTATTCGTGGGTGACGCTCAGGTGATGTTCGCGGAAGCGCTGCAGCAGGTCCGGCTGTTCGCAGGTAGTGCCTTCAAGCTGCTTCTTCAGGCCGTTCTCGAACTTGGCGCGGGCGCCCAGGTCCATGGCGTCCAGGCGCAGGTTGGAGATGGCGTAGCGGTAATACAGCATCTTCTTCGCCGGGTCGAGCTGCACGCTGTTGAGGGTGGTCACCTTGTCCACCTGGCGCGGCAGGTTGGCCTTGGTCACCTGGTCGAAATAGTCTGCCGATTCCTTGAGGAATTTCGCCTCGTCGGCAGAGTCATCGGCGTGGACGGCAAGGCTGGTGAGCAACAGCAAGGGCAGGGCGAGACGGGCAAACGGCATGGGAGATTCCTGTACGGCTGATGGGGGCGGAGGTGCAGGCTCAGTAGGTGCGACAGCCAGGGTATGGCCGGGTTCGATCGAGTGTGCAGTGGCTGCACGCTCATGGCCTGTGAGTGTAGAGCACCGCCAGCCGCTGGCCGCTCGCGGGACGATTCTTTTGCAGGTAGGCTTGCGACCGGTCGTTCCCCACCATTTCCGCAGGTCTGCAGTCCCGCCATGATCGAACTCACCCAACTCGACCTCCGCACCGATCCCGCCGCGCAACGCGTGGTGAAGGATGAAACCGTCACCGTCGAATTCGCCGTCGCGCCGGGCGAGTTGATGAGCCTCGAAGGGCCGAACCGCTACGCTATCGGTGACGCGATCATCAGCAGCGCGACGGGGGAGAGTTGGGTCGTTTCCCGCGAGCGTTTCGACCCGAAATACCTGCCCGCCGACGCTGCACTCACGCACGGGCACCCCGGTGCCTACCGCAACCGTCCCAGCGTGGTGCTGGCCCGGTGCATGGACCAGCCCTTCACCCTGCTGCGCTCGGCAGGTGGCGACCGCCTCACCGGCGCCGCGGGCGACTGGGTCATGCAATACGCGCCCGGCGACTACGGCGTGGTGAAGGCAGAGCGTTTCGCCAAGGTCTATCGGCTGGCTGACTGAAACCTTTCCGCTCTGGCATCCCGGCCCCGCCAGCGGCTATGGTCTGTGCTGGCGGGCGCTCTGCGTCGCGCATTTCTTGCAACTTTGCCGGCGTTGCGCAGGTCCACCCTGCAGTTGCCGGCAGGTGGAGCGCTCATCGGGAGGACGGTGCGGGATGCGATTCATGGACATGCGTGGGCTCAGTCTGGGGCCCTGGAAACTGATCAGCCTGACGCTGAAGGAATTCCTCGAAGACGAGATGCCCACCTACGCCGCTGCGCTGGCTTACCAGGGGCTGTTCTCGCTGTTTCCCTTCCTGCTGTTCCTCATTGCGCTGCTGGGCTTCCTGCACCTGCCCGAGTTCTTCGACTTCCTCCGCCAACAGGCCAACTACGTGCTGCCCGCCCAGGCGCTGGACCAGGTCAACCCGGTCATCGACCAATTGCAGCAGCGCCAGGGCGGCCTGCTGTCCATCGGTATCGTGGTGGCGCTGTGGTCGTCCTCGGCGGCGGTGCGCTCGCTGATGATCGCGCTCAATGCCGCCTACGACGTACGTGAAGCGCGCCCGGCGTGGAAGCGCATCCCGCTGTCGCTGTTCTACACCTTCGGCCTGGTGGCCATGCTGATGCTGATCGCCGCGCTGATGATCCTCGGGCCCCAGGTGATGGGCTGGATTGCCGCCCAGGTGGGCCTGGAGGACTTCGTGGTGATCCTCTGGAGCATCCTGCGCTGGCCGGTGATCGTGCTGCTGATGATGATGGCGGTGGCGATCATCTACTACGTCACGCCCAACGTGCAGCAGAAGTTCCGCTTCATCACGCCCGGGTCGGTGCTCGCCGTGGTGCTGTGGATATCGGCGTCACTGGGGTTCGGCTACTACGTGAAGAACTTCGCCGACTACAACGCCATGTACGGCAGCGTCGGCGCGATCATCGTGCTGCTGCTGTACTTCTACATCTCGTCGGCGGTGCTGCTGCTGGGAGCAGAGCTGAATGCGGTGATCGAGCACCACCTGCCTCACGGCAAGGGTGAAGGCGAACGCACCTTCGACCAGGCCGAGCCGGCGCCGGACGAGGGTTAGGGCTGGGCAGGCTGGCCGGCGACGGCGGGCGGTTCGCTGAGCAGGGCATCGACCAGCGCGCTGGCCTTCTCGAAGGACGGGTAGCCGCTCTTGGCGACGTCCAGGTTGGCGTAGTCCTCCAGGTACTGCTGGGCCTTCTGCGGGTCGGCCTGCTCGACCAGGAAGGGCTCGGACCAGATCTTGTACAGCAGCGCCACCGCGTACGGTTGGCCGGCGTCGGCGGCCTTGCCCAGCAGCGCCAGCACTTCGTCCACTTGCGGGCCTTCCTTGATCTTCAGCAGTGCCATGTAGAAGCTCGCCTCGCCGCGCTCGTCCTTCTCCAGGGAGCGCGTCAGCAGGGCCTCGGCCAGCTCGTAGTTGGCCAGGTCGCCGGTGGCGATCAGCAGCTTCGCCTGCAGCATGTCGTTCTGGTAGAGCAGGCGTTCCTGGCGGCAGGCCTCGCCGCTCAGCGGCTCGTCGCAAGGGTTGCTGGCGGGCGTGGAGCAGCCGGCCAGCAGCACTGGCAGGGCCAGGGCGGCCAGCAGGTAAGGTGTGTGTGGCTTGCCCATGCAAGTCCCTCGGGGGCGAGTGTCAGGGTTCGACCGGCCGGCGGGCGCGCCGGTTCGGCTCAATGGCGAAAAGCATAGTCGCTGCGCTACACGGAGAACCGCGCAGGGCGCTCACAGGGCTTCGAAGCCGGGCAGGTGCGGCAGGCGCTCGATGAGGAAGTCGATCAGCGCGCGGGTCCGGGCCGGCAGAAAACGGCGCGAAGGATACAGCAGACTGGCCTCCTGGGCAGGCCCGTGCCAATCCGCAAGGAGGCGCTGCAGGCTGCCGTTGGCCAGCAGGTCGGCCACCAGCCAGGCCGGCGTCAGGCCGAAGCCGGCGCCCAGGCAGTAGCTCTCGCGGATCGCCAGGGAGCTGTTCGCCGTGTAGCGGCTGCGCGTGGCGAGGCTCAGCTCTCGGCCATCGGCATGGCGCAGCAGCAGGTTCTGCCCGGCATCCAGCCAGGCGAAGCGCAGGTAATCGGCAGGCGGCAGGTCTTCGGGACTGTTCAGTGCTGGCACGCGTGAAATCCAGGCCGGCGCCGCGACCAGATAGCGTGGCGAGCGGGCCAGCGGACGGGCGATCATCTGCTCCGGCAGTTCGCCGCCCAGGCGCAGGGCGAGGTCGATGCCTTCTTCGGTGAGGTCGACGAAGCGGTCGTTGAGCAGCAATTCCACCTCTACGTCCGGGTGCCGCTGCATGAACTCCAGCATTAGCGCGTTCAGCCGCAGCACGCCCAGGCTCACCGGCGCGCTGACCCGCAGGCGGCCGCGCACCTGTTCGGTCTCGCCACGGGCCTGGCTGACGCCCTCGGCGTAGCTTTCCAGTGTCTGCCGCGCATGCTCGTAGAAGCGTCGGCCCTGCTCGGTGGGCTGTACGCGGGTGGTGCTGCGGATCAGCAACTGCGCACCGACCTGACGCTCCAGCGCCGCCATGGTCTTGCTCACCGTCGGCTGGCTGCTGCCGGACTCGCGGGCGACGGCGGAAAGGCTGCCCAGCTCCACGGCGCGAACGAAACAGTGCAACGCCTTGAGAGTATCCATGTCCTATTCGTTTATCGAATGACGGGTCTGCAAATATGCCGTCTACCGCCGTGAATGGGAATGGCAGAGCCTGTGGCCAACCCCTTCACCGATTTCGAGGAATGCCATGAACAGATTGTTGCTCGCCGCCCTGATTGCCCTTGTCCTGCCGCTGGCGCAGGCGGATCAAGGACATTGGCAGGCCACCTGGAGCGCCAGCCCGCAACGCACCTGGGGCAAGGAGGTGCCGCTGCCGTTGAGCGTACCGATGCAGATCGGTAACCAGACGCTGCGGCAGACCGTGAAGGTCAGCCTCGGCGGCCAGCGTGTGCGCATTGCGCTGTCCAACGCCTATGGCAGCCAGCCGGTGGCGATCGGCGGTGCAGCCGTGGCACTGGCTGCACCGGCCGGGCGGCTTGGCGGCCCCAGCCATCGGCTGACTTTCGCCGGCCAGCCCACGGCGTATATCGCGCCAGGTGCCGAGCTGCTGAGCGATCCGCTGGACCTCGCCGTCCCGGCGCTGGGCGAACTGGCGGTGTCGATCTATCTGCCGCAGCCGACCGCCATCGAAACCTTCCATTGGGACGGCAAGCAACGCGTCCATGGCGGACCGGGCGAACAACTCGACGCTACGCTCCTGCCGGTGGACGGCAAGATGGAAGCGCGGCTGTTCCTCGCCGATGTGCTGGTGGAAAACCCCGCGCCGCGGCCGGTGGTGGCGGTGTTGGGAGACTCGATCACCGACGGCCGTGGCGCCAGCCTGGACGGCAACCAGCGCTGGCCGGACCTGCTGGCGCAGCGGCTGGCAGCGCGCGGCGTGGGAGTGATCAATGCCGGCATTTCCGGCGGGCGGCTGCTCTCCGACGGCATTGGGCAGAGCGCCCTGGCGCGCTTCCAGCGCGACGCACTGGGCAAGCCGGGCGTGCAGGCGGCCATCGTGTTGCTGGGCATCAACGATATCTCCTGGCCCGGCAGTACCTTCGCGCCGAACAACCCGCTGGTGCAGTACGAGGACCTGGTCGCCGGATACCGGCAGCTGATTGCCCAGGCCCATGTGCGCGGTGTGCGTATTGTCGGCGCGACCATCCTGCCGTTCGAGCGCGCCCTCAGCGGCTCACCGATAGAGAACTACCACGCGGCCAACAAGGAAGCGCTGCGCCAGCGGGTAAACCAGTGGATTCGCCAGAGCGGGGAATTCGATGCGGTGGTGGACCTGGACGCGCACCTGCGCGACCCCGCCCACCCGCAACGCCTGCTGCCGGCTTACGACAGCGGCGACCATCTGCACCCCGGCGATGCGGGGAACCAGGCGATGGCGGAGAGCGTGGATCTGGGCCTGTTACTGGAGGGGCAGTTGTAGGAGCGACTGTCTGTCTCGGACAATTCGTGCCTGGGATTTCTCTCTCCCTGAAGGGAGAGGGGACCGTTCGGTGCAGGTTGAAACTAAAGCGTCAGCCGGCACGGTCGGCTCCCTCTCCCTTCAGGGAGAGGGCGGGGGAGAGGGCAGGCCTGGCACGAGATTTAATGTAGGACCCCGCCCGCGTTTGGCTCGACACCGGCACATACCGAACAGGCTCGCTCAACTACCAAACACCGTCCCCACGCTGTCGGCATCCATCCCGCGCTCCAGCTTGATCTTCAACGCCAGGTCGGTACGCGAATCGGCAAACTTCAGCGCATCGGCCACGCTCACGCGGCCTTCCTCCAGGAGCTTGTAGAGGCTCTGGTCGAAGCTCTGCATGCCGCTCTCCAGCGCGCGTTCCACCGCGCCCTTGAGTTCGGGCAGCTCGTCGCGCTGGATGATGCCGCGGATGTGCGGCGTGCCCAGCACCAGCTCCACCGCCACGGCGCGGCGCTGGTGCGTGCCGGGCACCAGGCGCTGGCCGACCAGGGCCAGGATGTTCTGCGACAGGTCGGCCAGCACCTGCGGCCGCGCCTCGTCAGGGAAGAAGCGGGTGATGCGCTCGATGGCGTGGCGGCAACTGGTGCCGTGCAGCGTGGCAACGCACAGGTGGCCGGTTTCGGCATAGTGCAGTGCGTGCTGCATGGTGGCCGCGTCGCGGATCTCGCCGAGCATGATCACGTCCGGCGCCTCGCGCAGCACGTTGCGCAGGGCGTCCTCGTAACTGTGGGTGTCCAGGCCGACCTCGCGCTGGTCGATGATCGACTTCTTGTGCGTGTGGAGGAACTCGATGGGGTCTTCGATGCAGACGATGTGGCCGGAGCGGTGGCGATTGCGGAAGTCCAGCATGCTCGCCAGGGTCGTCGACTTGCCCGCGCCCGCCGCGCCGATCACCAGCAGCAATCCGCGATCCTGCATCGCCAGCTTGTCGAGGATCGACGGCAGGCCCAGGGCGGTCACGTCGGGAATCACCTGCTTGATCAGGCGCACCACCATCGCCACTTCGCCGCGCTGGTAGTAGATGTTCGCGCGGAAACGCCCGACGTCCGGCACGCTCAACGCCAGGTTCATCTCCAGGTCGCGCTCGAAATCCTGCGCCTGGGCCGGCGACATCAGCTGCCAGGCCAGGGTCTTCACTTCACCGGATTGCAGCACGCGATCGTCCGCCGGCTGGCTGTGGCCTTCGGCCTTCAGGTGCGGCGGCGCGCCGACGCTGAAGAACATGTCCGAGCCACCGCGCTCGGGCAGCAGGCGCAGATACTGGATGACGTCGGGGAGGGGAGTGTCGCTCATGGGTTCGTCCTTGGATGGCGAGGGGGCGCATCTGCATTGAGCCTAGCTGCAATGCCGGACGGGAGACTAGGGGAGGCTGCGGCACGCCGTGTTGACGTGCCGCAGGCAAGCGCATCAGGTCGACAGCTGGTTGGCGAACTGGCCCACGGCGTTGACTACGCGCTGGGCGCTGTCCTGGATCTCGATGATCACCGTGCCGGCCTGGCCGGACAGCTCCAGGCCCAGTTCGGCCTGCTGCTTGCCGCGGTCGATCATGGCCACGGCCTGGCCGGCCAGGTGCTGGTTCTGCTCCACCACGCGGGTGATTTCCTCGGTGGCGGCGCTGGTGCGCGAGGCGAGCTGGCGCACTTCGTCGGCGACCACCGCGAAGCCGCGCCCCTGGTCGCCCGCGCGGGCGGCCTCGATGGCGGCGTTGAGCGCCAGCAGGTTGGTCTGGTCGGCGATGCTGCGGATGCTCTGCACCAGCGCGCCGATGGCCTGGGACTGGCGGTCCAGTGCCTCGATTCCCTCGGCGGCTTCCTGCATGCGCTGGGCCAGTTCGCGCATCACATCCACGGTCTGCTGCACCACGGAGGCACCCTTGGTGGCGCTGTCGTCGGTGGTCTGCGAGGTGTCGAAGGCGATGGTCGCAGCCTCGGCCACGGCCCGCTCGCGGTGTACCTGTTCGGTGATCACGGTGGCGAACTTGACCACCTTGTAGAGGCGGTCGTGGGCGTCGATGATCGGGTTGTAGGAGGCCTCCAGCCACACTTCGTGGCCACGGCTGTCGACGCGCTTGAAGCGGTCGGCGACGAACTCGCCGCGGCGCAGCTTGGCCCAGAAGGCTTCGTACTGCGAGGAGTTGTATTCGGCGGGTTCGCAGAACATCCGGTGATGCTTGCCCTGGATCTGCGCCAGGCTGTAGCCCATGGCGTTGAGGAAGCGGCTATTGGCGGTGAGCACCTCGCCCTGCAGGTTGAACTCGATCACGGCGGTAGAGCGCTGCAGCGCCTCGATCAGGTTCTCGTGCTCGCGGGAGTTCTCGATGGTGCGGGTGAGGTCGCTGGCGTAGATCGAGAAATGCTGGATCACCCCGGCGGCGTCGTGCACCGGCTGCAGGATCGAACGCAGCCAGGCCTCCTCGCCGTTGCCGCGCAGCAGGCGGATCACTCCGGCCAGGTGCTCGCCGCGCTCGATGGCGTGCTTCACCTTGAGGTGGAAGTCCAGCCCGCGCACGTGGTCGGGGATCAGGTCCAGCAGCGGGCGGCCCTTGAGCTGGTCGCCGCGGTGGAGCATTTCCTTCTCGAAGTTGGCGTTCACCGACTCGATGCGGCCCCGCGGGTCGAGGAACAGCACGAGCATTTCCTCGTCGAGGCTGGCGCGGATCTCTTCGACGGAGGCGAGTTCTTCACGCAGGGCGGCCAGTTCCTGCTTCAGACGCGAGTTGAACATTCGTGGGCTTTCTCTAGTGGTGAGGCACGAAGGCTGCTGCCGATTCGTTTCACCCATTGCATCGGCTGATCGCGCCGCGACTTTAGCCCCGAATCACTTGGCGCATCCCGCATGCAGCAAGGGCTGGCGCCAGTTTTTAGACGGTCATCGAATGCTCCTGGCTGACGTCGATCGCGGCGCGCAACTGGTCGGTGTCCAGTGGCTTGTGCAGCAACTGGCTGCCGCTGGCAGCGGCTTCACGCAGGCGCTCGGGCGAGGTGTCGCCGGTGACGATCAACGCCGGTACCCGGCGCGACAGGTAGCTGCGGATGCGCCGGATGGCATCGGCGCCGGTCTGGCCTTCGCCCAGGCGGTAGTCGGTGAGGATCAGGTCCACCGGCGCGTGGCCAAGATGGCTGGCCTCGATGTGCCGCTGGCAGGCGAGCAGGGCACTGGTGCCGGGGTAGACGCGATGCCCCCAGACCTCCAGCAGGTTGCACAGCGCGTGCAGCACGTCGTACTGATCCTCTACCACCATGATGCCCAGGCCGGGGCCGCGTTCGCTCGGCTCCGGCGGCGGGGCGATCTGCAGCGGTGCCTCGGCCAGCGGTACGCGCAGGCTGAACATCGAGCCGCGGCCGGGCAGGGAGTGCAGTAGTAGGCGATGGCCGAGCAGGCGCGCAGTGTGGCGCACGATGGCCAGGCCCAGGCCGAGGCCCTGCTTGCGATCGCGCTCGGCGTTATGCAGTTGGACGAACTCGTCGAAGATGACTTCCTGCTGGCTGGAATGGATACCCACGCCGGTGTCGATCACCTGGATCTCCAGCTCCCGGCCGCGCCGGCGGCAACCTAGCAGCACGCTGCCGCTGCGGGTGTAGCGGAAGGCGTTGCTGAGCAGGTTGTCGAGCACGCGCTTGAGCAGCAGGGGATCGCTGTCCACCCACAATCGGCTCTCGCGCACGCGCCAGCGAAGATTGCGCTCGCTGGCAGTGCCGGCGAACTCGCCCTGCAGGTCGCTGAACAGCTTGCGCAGCGAGATCGGTTCGCGTGCCACCGGCACCACCCCGGCGTCGAGGCGCGAGATGTCCAGCAGGCCATTGAGCAGGCCGCCGAGGTTGCCGAGCATGGCGCGCAGGCGCCCGGCAATTTCACGGGCCTGGCGGGCGTCGACCGGGCCGCGTTCGGCGAGGGCGGCGAGGGCGCCGACGAACAGCCCGAGGGCGTGGATCGGCTGGCGCAGGTCGTGGCTGGCGGCGGCGAGGAAGCGCGACTTGGCCTGGTCGGCAGCGCGGGCGCGATCGCGCTGTTCGCGCAGGTCCTGCACGAGGTCGGAGTTTTCCTGGCGCAGGCGGATGGTTTCGCACAGGCTGCGGTAGGTCACCCGGCTGTAGTACAGGTTGACGCCGGCCAGGCACAGGATGAAGAAGCTGTAAGTGGTGTGCTGCTCGTCGGCTACGCTCAGGCACAGCACCAGCACGGGCAGCAGCATCGCGACCAGCGAGCCGACATAGGCCGGTGGATGGGCCGACAGCGACGGCACCGCGCCGCACACCAGACCGGTGAGCACGATGCAGGTGAAGGCGAATAGCTGCGGGTCGCCGTGGACGAAGCCGACCCAGCCCAGCCAGCCCCACAGCAGGCTGCTTGCCCAGGACAGCAGCGTATTGCTCCACAGCCAACTTTTGCCCAGCGTGCGCGCAGGGGCTTGCCGGAAGTACGCACGTGCCAGGACAATCCGCGCCAGCGTGAGCGAGTAGAGCGCGGCCAGCCAGAAGACCATCGCCGTCGGCGCCATGGCATTACGGAAGATGTACAGCACCGGCAGAGGGATCACCAGGTTGGCGAAGAGCACGGCATACGACTGGCGGAACAAGAGATCGACCAGGTCGCGCTGTTGCAGGCTGTTATGCATGTCCGTAGTGCCTCAGGGAGACGAGTGATGGAAGGGAAGCGCGAACTGCGGGTGCTCATCGCCGATGACCACGGCATCGTACGGGACGGCCTGCGCCTGCTGCTGTCGACCCTGGACGACATCTGCATCGTCGGCGAGGCGGCGGACGGCCTGCGCCTGCAGGCTTTGCTGGAGGAGCAGCGCGCGGACCTCCTCCTGCTCGACCTGAACATGCCCGGCCTCAACCGGCTGCAGTTCATCCATGAACTGCGCCAGCGCCATCCCCGGCTGAGAATCCTGGTGCTCACCGCCAACACCGAACTGGCGACCGTGCGTTCGGTGCTCGATGCCGGCGTCCACGGCTACCTGAGCAAGGGCGAGGACACCGCCGAGCTGCTCGAAGCCATAGTCGCCCTGCGCAGCGGCCAGCACTACCTGGCGCGCGCCCTGCGCTTCCAGCTGGAAAGTCCGGCCGCGCGCCCGCAGGGTGATGCCGATCTGCTCTCGGCCGTGGAGCTGACCCGGCGCGAGCGGCAGATTCTCTCCCTGGCCGCCCAGGGCCGCAGCGCGCGGGAGATCGCCGAACACTTCAGCATCAGCCCGCTGACCGTGCGCAAGCACCGCGAGAACCTGATGCGCAAGCTCGACCTGCACAGCACTGCCGAGCTCGCGGCCTACGCGGTGCGCCTGGGCATTCCCAGCGCCTGAGTCGAAGCAGTGCCTTGCCTGCATGCGCATGCTGCGCGTCCTGTCGGTGGAGGGTTCGGCAGAGACTAGCGTCCTGCAGGCCGGGGAAAAATACGGCAACTGCCGTATGTGCCGGCCCCGCCTCACTCCCTAACCTTGCGAAACGGACCAGGCGCCACGTCGATGCGCGTCGGCCGATACCCGATCAAGGGAAGGATCACACCATGACACTGCCTGCCTATTGGGCCTCGTTCGCTGTGGCGACGCTGGCCTTCGCCTGCATGCCCGGCCCGGCCATCCTCTACATGACCTCGCAGACCCTCGCCCACGGTCGCCGTGCCGGACTGCACGCCGCGCTGGGTATCCACCTGGGCTGCTATGTACACATCTTCGCTGCCAGCGCCGGGCTCGCCGCGTTGCTGCACCACGCGCCCAATCTCTACCTTGCGCTGAAGCTGGCGGGGGCCGCCTACCTGATCTGGCTCGGCGGCTCGATGATCTTCGGCCGCCGCCGCTCCGAGCATGGCGAGGGCATCGAAACCCGGCCGAAGGTGCTGCGCGACAGCATGGTGGTGGAGATACTCAATCCCAAGACGGCGCTGTTCTTCCTTACCTTCCTGCCGCAATTCGTCGACCCGGCCGCCAGCCTGCCGGTGGGCCTGCAGTTCTTCATCCTGGGGATGATCGTCAACCTGGTGTTCTCCACCGCCGACGTGCTTGCCGTGCTGTTCGCCTCGCTGCTGCTGGGCGCGCTGGGGCAGGGGCGCGGGCAGCGGGTAATGCCGCGGGTGTGCGGTTCGATTCTGGTGGGGCTGGGGGTGATGCTGGTGGCCCGCGGCGGGCCGGTGTGAAGCGGGGAGGGAAGGGGCGCGCCGCTCCCTGAGTCGGGTGCGGCGCGGGCGAAGCGGATCAGTCCTCGCGGCTGGTCACTTCCACCAGGTGGTAGCCGAACTGGGTCTTCACCGGACCCTGGACGACGTTCAGCGGGGCGCTGAACACGACCTGGTCGAATTCGCGAACCATCTGGCCCGGGCGGAAGCTGCCCAGGTCACCGCCGCTGCGGCCGGACGGGCAGGTCGAGTTGTCGCGGGCGACGGCGGCGAAATCCGCGCCGTTCTCGATCTGGGTCTTGAGTTCGTTGCACTTGTCTTCGCTGGAAACCAGGATGTGACGGGCGGATGCACGGGCCATGGGATAACTCCTGAACAGGCAGTAGGAAAAAGCGAAGCCTAGCCGATTCCGGGCCTGAACCCAATGCCAGGCGGCGGGTGGCTTGCCCTTCGTAGGAGCGAGCTTGCTCGCGAACCGCCCGACGCCGGAGCAGCCGGGGAGTCATCGCGGACGAAGTCCGCTCCTACGCAAGTGTCTGCCTCAGACGCCGAACACTTTGCCGGTGTTCCTTGTAGGAGCGAGCTTGCTCGCGAACCGCCCATCGCCGGAGCAGCCGGGAAGACATCGCGGACGGAGTCCGCTCCTGCGCAAATCCCCGCTTCAGGCGCCGAACACTTCGCTCAGGTGCTGCTGGTAGCGCTGCACGTCGCCTTCGATGTTCGGGCGCTTCATCACGTCCACGCAGAGGAAGGTCGGCAGCGGGCTCATACCCAGGAACTGGTTGGCCTTGTGGAAGGGGAAGTACACCGCGTCTACGCCCTTGCCCTCGAAGAAATCGGTTGGGTCATCGAAGGCTTGCTGCGGTGCGTTCCAGGTGGCGGAAATCATGTACTGCTTGCCGTGCAGCAGGCCACCGCTGCCGTACTTCTGCGAAGCGTCGGAACGGGTGCGGCCGTCGTTGGCGTAGAGGCTGCCGTGGCCGGCGGTGAAGACTTCGTCGATGTACTGTTTCACCGTCCAGGGCGCGCCCATCCACCAGCCGGGCATCTGGTAGACGATGACATCGGCCCAGAGCATTTTCTGCACTTCTTCCTGGATGTCGTAGCCGCCGTCGATGAAGGTTTCCTTCACGTCGAAACCGGCGTGGTCCAGGTGGGCGATGGCGGCTTCGTGCAGGGTGGCGTTGTAGCGGCCGTCAGAGTGGGCGAACTGTTTGCCGCCATTGATCAGCAGAATCTTTTTCATGAGTGGGCTCCGCAAGGGGATGGAAAGTCGATGGCGGCAGAATATCGAGCGCGGCAGGATGGAAAAACCCGCTTCCGGACAAATGATCCGTGCGTGAGATTCAAAAATGGAGTTGATTGATTTGCGTCAGGATTAGGCAATCCATCCACTCACCAGGAACGCCGATCCGATGTACGCCTTCATCCTCCAGGCCCACACCCGCCCCGAAAGATCCCAGGATTTCGAGGACCTGTTCCGTGCCTACCTCACGCCCAGCCGCGCCGAAGACGGCTGCGTGCAGTACCACATGCTGCGCGACGTGAACGACCCGACCCTGTTCACCTTCTTCGAGGTCTGGCAGAGCCGCGAACACCTGGCCATTCACACCGCGCTGCCGCACATGCGCGAGTTCCACGAGCGGCGCATGGAATACCTGCGTCGTGATTTCCACATCCAGGAAGTCGAGGTGATGGCGCCACGCTGACCGCCGCTCAGGCCACCACCCGGTTGCGCCCACCTTCCTTGGCCTTGTAGAGGTTGGCATCCGCCGCATCGATCAGCGCCTGGATGCTGTCTGCCGCGGTATCCGAGGTGCTGGCCACGCCGACGCTGATGGTCACGATGCCGCGCGTGCTCTTCTCGTGTGGCAGCGCGGTTTCCTCCACCGAGCGGCGGATCGACTCGGCCACGCGTGCGGCAGCCGCACTGTCGCAACCGGGGAGGATCATCACGAACTCCTCGCCGCCGTAGCGGGCCGCCCCATCGTCCTCGCGCTGGCAGCCCTGGCCGACCAGGTGCGCCACGTTGATCAGCGCCAGGTCGCCGCGCGGGTGGCCGTAGTGGTCGTTGTAGGCCTTGAACTGGTCGATATCCATCATCAGTACCGCAAGGTGGCCGTCGCCGGCGCGCCGGCGCTGCCATTCGCGCTCGGCTTTCTCGTCGAACCAGCGACGGTTGTGCAGGCCGGTCAGCGGGTCGGTGCCGGCCTCGGCGCGCAGGCGGCTTTCCTTGGCGTCGCGTCGCCGCAGGTGCCGGGTCAGGCGATAGGCGAAGAACAGCGTCGCGGCGTTGATCGCCACCAGCAGTCCGCTGGTGATCCAGGTGCGTGCGGTCCAGGTGTTCAGGATCACTTCACGGCACAGCTCCACCGAGACCACCGCCGGGTAGTCACCGATGCGCCGGTAGCCGCGCCAGTAGGCGTCTGAGCTGCTGCCCTGCTGGAGGAAGTAGTCGTTGCGGCCGCTGTCGACGAACTCGCGGAAGGTGCCGATTTCTTCCTCGCTCGAACGCGGCAGTTCCGGCGGCCATTGGGCGAGCACCGTGCCGTCGAGCAGGCGGATCGAGACCACCCCGTGCTTGCCCAGATCGAGGCCGCGCACGAAGGATTCCAGGTGTTGCAGCTCCTTGATCGCGGCGACCACGCCGACGAACTGGCCGTCCTTGCTGATCACCGCGCGGCTCAGCGCGGTACTGCTGGAGGAGCGTGGATAGGACGGCATGAAGGGATGGCTGAGGAACAACCGGCCGGGGTTGTCACGCGCCATCGTGAAGTAGTCGCGCATGGACAGGTCGCGGTTCGACTCGCCGGCGTGGTTCAAGTCCACCAGCAATTGGCCGTGGGCGTCGGTCACCACCAGGGTGCCCGCGTGTATCGAGCCGGCGGCGTGGCCTTCGACCAGTTCTTGTAGAACTTGCTGGGAAAGGTCCGGCGTCGCCGGGCCGGTGATGACGTTGGAGAGCGTCAGCAGCGTCTGCGCGTGCACGTCCAGGTCGCGGTGGAACTCGCGCTCCACCAGCAGCAGGGTGTTCTTGCCGCTGGCGTGGGCGTAGGCCAGCGCATCCTGCTTCATCTGCAGCATGTGCCAGCCGGCCAGCAGCGAGGCGAGTACCGCCAGCAGGAAGGTAAGGCAGAAGACGCGAATCGGTTTGAGCACGGCGTACCTCCTGCATGGCTCGGTCGATGTTCAGGTACCTCAATTGTCCGATATGCCGGGCGGCATACAACGGCAGTTCGAAGCCCCCTTGCCCCATGTCAGGCCGCCTGGCAATTTTCCGTGCGCGGCGCACCGCAACCTTTTCCGGGTTTTTCCGCCAACGGAACTCGAACGCGGCGGCCGCAGCCAAATGCCGAGAAATCACGCATCATTGAGCCCTTTTCGATCATCGGAGCCGTCCATGCCCAGCCAGTCGTTCCTTCTGCGCAGCCTGCTGTTGTCGCTCGGCCTGTGCGCCGCCGCTTCCGCCAGCGCAAGCGATCAGGATCAGCTGCTCGAAGCCATCAACGCCTACCGCGGGGATGTGCAGTCCTGCGCCGGCCAGGCGTCCCAGGTGCTGCCGCCGCTGTCGCCGGATTCGCGCCTGGCGCTACCGGCCTCGGCGGGTGAGTGGAAGGCCGCACTGAACCAGGCCGGCTATCCGATGAGCAGCGTGCGCATGCTCAGCCTCACCGGCCCGCGCGATGTGACGGCCGCCATGAAGGCGCTGCAGGAGAGCTTCTGCCAGGTGCTGCTGGACCCGCAGTTCGTCGATGTCGGCATCGTCCGCGAGGGCGATGACTGGCGCGTGCTGCTCGGCCGGCAGCTGGTACAGGCCAAGCTGGGTACCTGGGAGGCGGAAGGGCAACAGCTGCTGCAGGCGATCAACGCCGCGCGCGGCAAAGGCCGCCAGTGCGGCGGGCAGGCCTTTGGCCCGGCGGGCGCCCTGAGCTGGAACGCCACTTTGGGCGGCACCGCCGAAGCCCACAGCCGCGACATGGCCAACAACAACTACTTCGACCACAAGGGCCGCGACGGCAGCACGCCGGGCGACCGCGCGGAACTGGACGGCTATGCCGGCCAGCGCATCGGCGAGAACATCGCCGCCGGGCAGGGCAACGCGCAGAAGGTAGTGGACAGCTGGCTGGCCAGCCCCGGCCATTGCGCCAACCTGATGAACCCGCAGTACAGCGAACTGGGTGCGGCCTACGCGGCGGACCCGAAGAGCGACGCGGGCATCTACTGGACGGCGATGTTCGGTTCGCCCTGAGTCCTTATCGACCGCCGCTGACAGCGCCGGGCTCGCTGGCCTGGCGCTTCACCTTGGCCTCCAGGATGGCCGCCTCGATCGCCGCCAGCGTGTCTGATGCCGCCGGGTGTTCGAATACCTTGCTTTCGGCGAGCGTGGACACGCGTTCGCCGTCGTTCAGGGTGAATTCCACGAACCCCAGGTGCTCCGACCAGGAGCGATAGCGCCGTACCATGAACAGGCTGTGGCGGCTGCGTACCGAGCTGATTCTTTCCAGCGCGATCTGCCGGTGGCTTTCCTTGCCGCACAGCACCAGCTCGCCCTTGTCGATGAAGGCCGGTTTGGCGCGCGAGACTCGCAGCCACTCGATAGTGAAGCGCCAACCGAACAGTGACAGGCAGAGGGGCACGAAGGAGAACAGGCTGACGCCGCCGCCGAACATCTTGATCAGCGTGAAGGCGGCCATCGCCAGCAGAATCAGCAGGGTCATGACGCGATAGAAATGGACGATGTCGAATTCGGGTTGCGGCAAGAACCGGACATCCATGTGTTTTCTCCTGGGCGACTGCGAAACGTCCTTCAGCCAGACGTTTTAGCAGACTGGGCGGCGCCTGCCATGCGAGCCCGGTCACGACACCGACCGAATCGTCCAAAGAAAAACCGGCGCCTGGGCGCCGGTTTCTCGTGTGATGCGCGGGAGTCGCAAAGACTTTCCCGCTGAACCTGCCTGTCAGTGAGCCTGGTTCAGGGTCAGGCGCATCTGGCGGTTCACATCCTTGTACAGCAGGTAGCGGAAGCGGCCGGGGCCACCGGAGTAGCAGGCCTGCGGGCAGAAGGCGCGCAGCCACATGAAGTCGCCGGCTTCCACCTCGACCCAGTCCTGGTTCAGGCGGTAGACCGCCTTGCCTTCCAGCACGTACAGGCCGTGTTCCATCACGTGGGTTTCGGCGAACGGAATCACGCCGCCCGGCTCGAAGTTGACGATGTTCACGTGCATGTCATGGCGCATGTCGGCCATGTCGACGAAGCGGGTGGTGCTCCAGCGGCCTTCGGTATCCGGCATCACCTTCGGCTCGATGTCCTGCTCGTTGGTGACGAAGGCTTCGGGCAGCGGTACGCCGTCGACTTTCTGGTAGTGCTTGCGGATCCAGTGGAAGCGGGTGTGCTGGCCGCTGGTGTTGCGCACCTTGTAGTCGGCGCCCGGCGGAATGAACGCATAGCCGCCCGGCTTCATGGTGTGCACTTCGCCCTGCAGGGTCAGGCTCAGCTCGCCTTCGACGATGAACAGCACCGCCTCGGCGTTGACGTCCTGCTCGGGCTTGTCGCTGCCGCCCTGGGGCGCCAGCTCGACGATGTACTGCGAGAAGGTCTCGGCGAAGCCCGACAGCGGGCGGGCGATGACCCACATGCGCATGTTGTCCCAGAAGGGCAGGTGGCTGGTGACGATGTCACGCATCACGCCCTTGGGGATCACGGCGTAGGCTTCGGTGAACATGGCGCGGTCGGTGAGCAGCTCGGTCTGTGCCGGGTGCCCGCCGTGCGGCGCGTAATAAGTGGATTTGGCCATGGGGTGATTCCTCATTGTTGTCTTGCTGCCCGGCGCGTGCGGCGCCGTGGTGAGCAATGGGTGCAGAGCGGCGCGCTTGTCGGTGCGCTGGCCGTCGCTGGAGACCACGATATCCAGTGGTGTGTTCATGCACAAATTAAATGTTGGAATTCGCTGTATTCGATTTTCGAATGCTGATCAGCCCTTCGTATCCTGTGCCAACACCCGCGACAGCACCCGCGCCAGCTCCTTCACCATCGGGTCCACCGCCGGCCGGTGCAGCATCGCCACCTCGAACACGTCCACCGAGGGTAGCCCGATATTCTTCGGCAGCACCGCGTGCTCCGCCGTCACCGCGCGCTGCGGCAGCAGGCCGATGCCCATGCCGTCGGCGATGGCCGACTGGATGCCAGAAAGGCTCGAACTGGTGAAGCTGATGTGCCAGCGGCGGCCGATGGATTCCAGCGCAGCGATCATCTCGTCGCGGTACACCCCGCGCGGCGGGAAGGTCACGATGGGCAGCGGGTCCAGTTCGATGCAGGCGTTCTTCGCGCTATCCACCCAGCGCGTCTTCTCCGGCCAGCAGGCCACCGCCTCGCGGGCGTTCTGCCGCTGCTTGAGCAGCACCAGGTCCAGCTCGCCGCGGTCGTAGCTGGCGGACAGGTCGCGGCTCAGCCCGCTGGTGACTTCCAGCTTCACCTGCGGATAGGCCCGGTTGAAGGCCGCCAACTGCTCGGTGGTGCGCCCGGTGGCGAAGTCATCCGGCACGCCGATGCGTACCGTCAGCGCCACCGTCGCCCCGGACAGCGCCTCGACCATCTCGTCATTCAACGCTAGCAGCCGCCGCGCATAGCCCAACAACGTATCGCCGGCATCGGTGGGCAGCACATCGCGGTTGCCACGCTCCAGCAGCCGATGCCCGGCCATCTCTTCCAGCCGGCGAATCTTCTGGCTCACCGTCGACTGGGTCGAATGCAGCCGCGCCGCCGCCGTGGTGAAACTGCCGCAATCGGCCACCGTGACGATGGCGCGCAGCAGATCGAGGTCGAAGAGACGGGTATTTGGTTTGTCACTGTCGCTCATGGCGGTATCGGTTTTGCAAATGTCGACACCGACTTTTAGCAGTTCGTCGGGGCGGCGGCAATTTCTCCTATGGGAGCCTAATTGACTGTTCTGATGACAGCTTTTACGTAGCGGGTGGGGATTTGCGCCTGAATCTCTCTGCTGCCGTGGATGCGTATTACGAAAGTCTCTCCTAGTGACCAGACCACATGGACATCCTTCATAGCGCAAAGCTTGTCGAGCTTCAGTAGCTCTGGTGCGTGCTGTTCGCAGAAAGCGGGGTCCAGAGCAATTTCGGTGGCCTGGTAGTTACCTAGGCCAAGCCAGTTCATTACGCGCTCAGGCATGCTGGTCAATGCGCCACTGTAGAACGCGAATGCTAGAGCGAGGGGAACGGCGAAGGACAATGTGGCTGTGATGCCCGCAAAGGACGTTGGTGCGATGAAGCCCACCAAAACGCCAACGAGCAGCATGATCGATACGATCGCAATCGGTTGGTAATTCGCGGGAATGAAGTTCAACGTGGATGTAGAGGCCAGAACCGCCAACGCCAAAGCAGTTACAGCCAACAGAGGCGTAATTGCTGCCGTAAGGAAATGCAGAAACGACCATTTAGGCAAACCAAACCAGACTTGCAGGGCGACACCAAAAATAAGGGCAATCAGGGTGGGCGGAAGGAAGTGCAGAAGAATGCTATTGGCCCCTACGGACAGAATTAACAGCGAGCCAGAAACGGCGGTCAGGGAGCATGGCAAGACAAAGCATAGAAGTAGTAACCAGAGTGCATCTTTGTCTTTTTGCTGCTCTGTACCCTCTCTCTGTCGGAGCAAGCCCTGGTAACGCTTGTCCTTGGCAAACCAATGCACCAAGAGCACTCCTGGTGTTGCAACGCCCACCGTCAAGGCTCCGACAAAAATGAACCCAATCGCAGCCGCAGAGAGCAACAACGAAGAAAACTGGAATAAGTCGAAGCTCGGATAGAAATGGTTACTGACGAAGTACGCCAGGAAAAGCAGAAAGCCAACTGCAGGAGGGAGCCAGCGTATCAAGTGGCGGACATACCTTCTGAAATAGGTTCCAGCCAAGTTCACGTAGCGGTCGAATGCGTCGTCTTCCTGAACATCAGTCGCTTGCATGTCCATGTTGCCAAAATCCCTGTCGACAAAACGCGAATACTAAAGCGCGTTTCCAGTCAGTGGGTAGGGCATCAGGCCCTCCACCAATTCTCCTGCCGCGATCTAGACTCCAGAAGCTGACCATATCCGGGGGAACCACACGGAGAGCGTCACCATGAACCGTCTACCGATATCCCTGCCGGTGCTGGCTGCGGTTGCCGCGTTGTCCGGTTGCATGAGCAACGAAGAGTTCCTCGCCTCCAACCAGCAGGCCGCGATCAAGGCGACCGAGTCGCGGGCGAAGTTCGAGATGAACTGTGAGGCGGTGACCAGCAGCGTGCTGTCGAGCAAGGTCACCAGTGTGCGCCGGGCCATGGAGCGCACCGAGTACACCATCGGTGTGCGTGGCTGCAACAAGCAGGTGACCTACATCACCTACTGCCTGAATCCGGAAACCTGCAACGCCATCGCCGATACGGCGCGGATGGGGGCGCCGTAGGTCTCGCCGGGATGGGAGGTTCGTGGTCCATCCTTTATCCCCACGACTTTTCCGCTTCAGATGCGGGCTGGGCAGAGGTCGGTGTTTGCGTGAGCGATTGGGGCTCGCCCCGCCGACTTGTGTGGCGGGGCGAATGGCGCTGTCACTCCTCCGGCAGCTCCCGCCCGTGGCGCTTGCCCAGCGCCGTCACGTAGTCCACTTCATTACAGAGTTCGTAGCCTGCCATGAAGGCCGTGGTGTCGATCTGTGTGCCTTTCTGCTGAGCTTGGTCGTAGGCGGCCTGGTCGTAGGCAGGGAGTTTGTTATGGCTGAGGAATTCATTGATCAGTGCGATGCGCTGGGCGTCGCCTTCATCGTAGCCGCCGTCATAGAACAGGCGATCGATGCAGGTGACGGCGCCCTGGTAGCGGGATTGCGCTTCATTCAGTTCGAGGGCGTGGGCGCTGCCGGTCAGGGCCAGGCCGAGGGCAAGCAGGGTGGTACGCAGGTGCATGGGGCAGATTCCGTTCTACAGGTGTGAGGATGGCGACGTTCATCCAGCGCCGCGTCTGGTGCAACAAAGTCGGATTCACCAACGAAAATGCCCCGCACAAGGGCGAGGTTCTTCCTTCATCGATCAGGGTTCAGCGCCGGCAGTGGGCGCCGTTTGGGGAGTTCAGGAGAGTGGCGAGGATCGGCGGGGATGCAGGGCCATCGCTTCGCTGCGCCGGGCAAACCGGCCTGCGCATGAAGCCGCTGCATGATTGGCTGTGCCATGGAGTTTCGTCCCTGAAATCCCGGTTGTTGCCCGGGATTCTGCCTGGGGAGATGGCATGCGGCTACTACGCAATTCACAAATCTTGCAGTGGGTCGGGCTGGCGGCTCAATCCAGCCAGCTATGCCACGCCAGGCGAATCGCGCCGTCCTGCAGGGGCAGCAGTGTGAGGTTCGGCGCCTGGCGCAGATCGGTGACCAGTTGGCTCCAGGCGGCGGAGTCGTCGCTGGGTTCGCGGCGCAGGGTGATGCCGAGGTTCTTCAGGGTGGTCGGGTCTGCCAGCAGGGCGTTCACGCGGGCGGACAGCTGATTGTAGGTTGCGGCGTGCATGGGAGGCCTCCAGGTCGGGGTGGATGGAAAATACTGTATGTAAATACAGTATTTCTTGTAAAGGCCTGCGTGACCATCGGTAGGTGGGTTTCTGGATGGTTTGAAACCGGAAGGCTCTGGGACGGTGCCTTGAGTGGTGGGCGGCACTTGCCTGGGAGTTCAGGCCTGGAGCCGTAGAGTTGGGGGTTGGTCTGTCGCTATCGTTCCGAAAATGGAACGCTAGAGACATTTTTTGCCGTCTGGTGCATCAAGGGTGTCGAAATTAATCTTTGTTCCATGCAGTGACGCACTGCAAAACGAGTCCAAACCCTTTCCGGCCAAGCCGGCACCCACTGAAAGCAAATCGAGGATTTCACCATGACCAACGCCACCTACAACCGCCTGGACAAAGACAACGCCGCCGTACTGCTGGTCGATCACCAGGCCGGTCTGCTCTCGCTGGTTCGCGATATCGATCCGGACAAGTTCAAGAACAACGTGCTGGCGCTGGGCGACCTGGCGAAGTTCTTCAACCTGCCGACCATCCTCACCACCAGCTTCGAAACCGGCCCCAACGGCCCGCTGGTTCCCGAGCTGAAAGCGCAGTTCCCGGACGCGCCGTACATTGCCCGCCCTGGCCAGATCAACGCCTGGGACAACGAGGACTTCGTGAAAGCGGTGAAGGCCACCGGCAAGAAGCAGCTGATCATCGCTGGCGTAGTGACCGAGGTCTGCGTGGCGTTCCCGGCGCTGTCGGCCCTTGCCGAAGGCTTCGACGTGTTCGTGGTGGCGGATGCGTCCGGCACCTTCAACGAGATGACCCGCGACGCCGCCTGGCGCCGGATGGAAGCGGCCGGCGCGCAGCTGATGACCTGGTTCGGCGTGGCCTGTGAGCTGCACCGCGACTGGCGTAACGATATCGAAGGGCTGGCGGCGCTGTGCTCGAATCACATTCCGGATTATCGGAATCTGATGACCAGCTATAACGCGCTGACTGCCGGCAAGTAATTCTCCCGGCACAACGAAAAGCGGAGCCTCGCATGGGGCTCCGCTTTTTCTTTTGTAGGAGCGAGCTTGCTCGCGAACCTGCTGTGGCACGATGCCTACTCGTAGGAGCGGACTCCGTCCGCGATGTGTCTGCTTCGCGCCTTGGTTTCCTGCGTCGCACCGGCGTGCGCTTGGACTTTTTGTTTCGCCCCCTCGGGCGACCTCCTTTGGCAAACGCCCCAAAGGAGGCAAAGGTCTTGCCCCGGACATCCGGTTTTTCGCTTAGGCGAAAAATACCCTCGTTGAATCGAAGTTTCAGGGGCCCGCGGCGAAGGGCCATCCCTGGCCCATCGCCGCTCTCGCGACATCCATGTCGCTCAACCCCTGAAACTCCAATTCAACGAGGCCTCCTGAACGGGGCGTTCGGAGTGCGCGGGTGTTTCTCTGGAAGACTTATCAAGCCAAAGCCAAAGCCAAAGCCAAAGCTGTGCGGATACGTTCTCCGTAGAAGCGGATTTCCTTTGTCTCCAGAGTTTCCATCCACCTCGAAGTCACGGCGTAACAAGAACGTAGGATGGCGTGGAGCGCAGCGATACCCATCAATGCCCGCGCTCCGACAGCATGGCCATCGCAAGCTCGCGGAGCGCCGCCCGATCAGCCATTGCCGGAGCGCCGGCAGAGTGCGGTTCGCGAGCAAGCTCGCTCCTACAAAGTTGCCGAGTCCGGCTCTCGCCTTGGCCTTTTGTGAGTCTTCCAGAGAAACATCCGCATGCGCCGAGTGCCCCTTTCAGGAGGCCGAAGGTGATCGGAGTTTCAGGGGTTGAGCGACATGGATGTCGCGAGAGCGGCGATGGGCCAGGGACGGCCCTTCGCCGCGGGCCCCTGAAACTCCGAAGAGCCGAGGGTACTTTTCGCGAAGCGAAAAGCCGGATGGAGGGGCGAGACCTTTGCCCACTTTGGGGCGTTTGCCAAAGTGGGTCGCCCGAGTGGGCGAAACAAGAAGCCCACGCGCACGCCGAAGCGGCGCTGAACACCTGACCACAGGCAAGAACACCGCGGACAAAGTCCGCTCCCACGTGAGACCACCGCAGCGAAGGGTCGAGCAGAGCGATGGGTATCGCTCCGCTCCACACCATCCTACGCACCACCCTCCAGCCGGGCACTCAACTCCGGCCACTGCCGATACGGCACCCACAACACGCCTTGCCACTTCAACACCGACAACGACTCCGTCGGCCCGCGCAGCATTTCCCGGCGCGGTTCGCCCAGGTCGGTGCGGTGCTGGTCGCGCAACGTCGGAATCACCTGTTGCGACAACCACTGCCGCACGCTGCGATTCTCCGGATGGAAGTAGTGGATCAACGCGGCATAGGTGCCCGATTCGCTGATCAGCAGATCATCGACATATTCGCCATTGCCATCGCGCACCCAGGCGCGGCGGAACTGGTCGTCGTCCAGGTTGCGCTCCACACGCTCGGCCAGATAGGGCGAGCCGATCAGCCGGCCCAGGTCGTGGGCGCAGAACCAGCACTGGTCTTCCAGCAGCACGGCGCGCAGCAGGCGCTTGTGGCGGATGAATTCGGTGGGGATCAGGAACTCTTCAGACATGGCGCACCTCCGGGATGGAGGGAGAAGAGGGCGGGTACAGCGAAGCGCCTTCGGGATGAAGATTGGAAGTGAAAGGCATATCCATTACCTCTGTGTGATGTGGCCAGCTTTCTTAGGGCTGGGTGCCGGGAGCTAAGAAACCCCACACAGAGGGCCGGACGTATTCCCCTTTCGGGTCTTGTATTAGCCCACTCCCGGCGTCGCAGAGGTTTTTCGAGGACGAATGAATCCAGCGTGCTCGAAAAAGCCGCTTAACTTTCGGGAGCGGTCAGGCCGCTGTGTGACAGGCGTTTCTTAGGCGCCGGGCGAGAGTAAGTTGCTAAGCAAAAATGGTCAATGTCTGAGTTCAGATTTAGGCCTAAGTTGAGTACAGATTCAGCTTGTTGATAATGGATTGAAAAGCATCGTCTGATATGACTCTGCCAAAATCTGATCTGATTTCTTGGTCTTTAATCATTTGATGTTGAGTTTCTTCGTCTGATACTGAGTACTTTATTATTGAGCAAGTGAAATCTTGTGTGCGGAAGTTAATTGGGGTGTCTGTTGGAAATAGAATTTCTTTAATTCCTTGGAGGCTCTTCTTGTTGAGTATCATTTCTGAAATGGCTGGTGCTTCAGCTTTGCTATAGCAAGCTATAGCAAGTAGGGCTTGATAGTGATCTATGTATCCGCGGTCAGAGGAGTTGTTGACTAGAGCAAAATAACTGAGAGTCTTTTGCATGCCCCGATAGCTTGTTTTGTTGGAGCAGAATATATCGTTAAGGATGTCGAGCGATAATTGGTTCTTTATTTTTTCATCAGGGGTTGTTGTTTTCTTTATTAGGTGGTTTAGGAAGATTTTTGTATGGCTTGCATACTGGGATTCTACTCGGGGAAGAGAAATCCAGAAATCGACAAATTTTTGAAGATAAATGTGAGAATTTATTCCTAATCCATATCTTTTTTGAATGGAGGCACAAACTTGGGTTTTATTTGTTACGAGAAGGAATTTTAGGTTTTTAACGGTGAATAGGTGCTTTATTTGTTCAATCAATTCCAAGCAAAAATCTGGTCTGCACCTGTCCAATTCATCAATGATGAAAACTACAGGTTTCCCGGCCCCTATCGAGACGACATGGCTTTCTAGCGTACTTCTGAATGACAGTAGAGATTCTTTATCTGCCTCAACCTGTTCTAATTTTTGAGCGAGAACTTTATCTATTCCTTCAGATATTTCGCTAGATGCATCATCGGACGTACCAAGATCACTCAATATGCTGTCATCTAGTATTCCGGCAGTAAGGGTTTTTATCCCTACACGAAGAGCGCCTCTAGTGATTGCTTTGGAAACCTTTATCGCAGATTTTTTAAATTCTTTTTTTAGTTCAGGGGATGCATCTGCTATTAGCTTTTGAATTTCGCTGGCTATGGCGATGAATGGGTCTTTTTGGTAGTCATTCTCAAAGGCGTCAAAATAAATAGTTGGGATGCTTTTTGTGTTTGATAAATGGGCTGAAAGCATTCTTGAAAATATGCTCTTGCCTTCCCCCCACTGGCCGTCAATACCAATGATAAGGTTTTCGTCGGTGCTCTCAAGTAAATTAGAGAGCTCTTCGCCGAGTTGTTTTCTTTTGAATATGTCAATCTCAGGTGAGAATCCATCTATTTCTGATGATTTTATCTCTGGAATTTTGATTAGCATTTCTATGCTCCTAAATGAAAAAGCCCCGCACAAAGGCGGGGCTTTTCGTCTTTCTTTATCACTGCCCCAAAAATCCATTTCGGTCTACAGCGTTTCTAATGGTCTTGACTTGCGGTGGTGCTACTACCTTCATTTTTCACAGATAAATAAAATTCACTCTTTGCAATTCAATGGCTTAGACTGATATCTTTTCAAGATAAAATAAATTCTCTTTCAATTTTTTTAAAAAAGACGAGAATACTCCAGATTCTATTAAAAAAGCAGAAGATCCAGGTGGGGATGCAATCTTGAGCGAATGCGCGTAATGTAATAGTTATTAATCTGTGTGGATATCCAGGAGGAATTGACGAAGTTTCTCTATAGAGAGTAGTCGCGGCGAATCAGGTGCCTCGGCGAAAGGCTTAATTGAAGATAATTTACCAATCTTGATCTGGTTGGCGGTAAATCCGCTCGGAACGGATAGGAAATTGTCTGATCCACTGCATGTGGTGTAGTTATCAAGTATGTGTTTTACACTTCGATAATCTGTAATGTTCAGGAACGTTTCACCATTGATACGAATCCCTTGGACAAAGCCACTCTTGAAAAATAACTTGTTGAAGTCTCGTAGTGATATTTTGTACAGCTTTTGAATTTCACGAATGTTAGTTAAAGTTGAAAGGAATTTTTCTACATCCTCTAGATCATTTGGGGAGATCTTCTTTTTAGAGGAAAGCGAGTGGCCACGAATATTTATAACCCTCGATAGGCTCGTCCTCGATAGCCGGAGTAGAGTACAAGCATCTGAAAAATTAATGCTGCTTTTAAATGAAGTAAGAGTTTTCAGTAGTTCGCGATTTTTAGAAATATTCTCGATGAGCTCTGAAGATATATCGCTTCTCTCGTAAAATACAGCGCGGTGGGTGCTCATCTCTCTGCAGATAGCCGGAGCAATCCCGAAAGTTGAAAGTATTCGGGTAACCTTTGTGCGTGGGATTTTTATTATCTTTTGTATTTCTGAAGCGGAAATGTATTGTTTCTTGAATCGCTCTACGCTGTCGAGTTTCAATGAATTTCTGGATTTTTCAGCAGTGCAACAGATAAAATTCTCATTTCGGAGTAGTGTAACTGCAACTAAACTTATGCCTAAAATTTTACCAGCTTCCTCGATGGAAATATTTCTAGGGTAATTACGATTTTTGTTTGGCGGCAGTAAGGCGGGTGTGGTTTCCTTTAATAGTAGACTGGATACTACTCTTGCGTCTTTTCTCGTTATAACGGTGGTGTATTTTTTTCCTGATGGCAGCGCAAGAGGCAAGATGCCGAGTTCGTCAATCGCCTTTAGTACCATGGCTGTTTTTACCTGTAATCCCCAAGCCAAGCATTGACGGCAAATAAAGCTCTTATTGAATTTGTATATCGTGTTTAGTGGGATATAGTCTTTGCGATCGTTTGGTCTCTTCCTTTTGTACAATAGTCCCGCATTCAATAGTTCGCGTAATGTGTCCAAGTTTACTTGAAGTATGGAGGCGGCACGCTTTAAGGTAACCCAAGATCTTGATGTAGTATCATTTTTGGGCATGCTATTTTGCGGCGTAGGCTGGAGTTTTTGAAGTGCCTTTAATTCGCTCAAGTTTAACTTCTCAGCCCGCCATGTTCTTTTGGGGAAGTCAGGATTGACCCGTACCGTTCGCCAGTAGTATGGCGACAGCTGCAGATATTTTGCGGCCTGTCGAAGAGATAGCCGCAGCAGCTTTGAAGTTGATTCTTGAGCTGTCGAAAGGCTGGGCGTTATTCTGTTAATTATCTGTGTCTTTGTTATCTCTGGGATTTTTGTCGAGAAGATTGCCCTCATTAATTTTGTATCGCTCAATATTGTTTCTGGGAACATTGCCTGTAATGCCTCGGCAGCAGAGTCTAGATCATTGCACGCGATGCTGGCAGAAAAAGTAAATATTAGTCTGTTGTAAATGTCTGGGTTCTCGTTGGAGTGATTCAACGATCTGAGTGAGTCATAAAATATATTAAATTTTTCTTGTGATTTTTCTTGAAAAATACGGAGAAGATACTGTTCAGGTTGCGAATCGGTACTGCTGCAATTTGGTGATATTAGCTGTCTCTTGCATGAGCAAGTTGTGTTGCTGTGGTTGTTCCAGTGCAGTTTTTTCTGACAGTGGGGACACGCTTTTATATAGGTCCGGTTGTGATATGGGCAAAATTGAGATAGGCGGATGTCCTTTATGTATTTTTCAAAGCCATCTTTGACGCATTCACTACAAAGGGACTCGCTGGTGTAATTGATTAATTTTTTTGGAACGGATATGCCGTTAATTAAGTAATCGGGTCTGCTTAATCTCGTGTTAGAGGGCGCATAAAAGCCAGATCGTACTTTATCCGAGTGCTCTGGATGTTGCTCCATCAAGAATTTTGCACATTGGGTCGTAGAAAGGAGTGGTGGATGATTGGTTTTGCAGTAGCCAGGAATGCCGTAGTAGAAGAGCTTCTGACAATTAGGATATCCGTTAAGTAAAGCTGCTCGTTTAACTAAACTCGTCGGGCTCTCTTCGGGATAGGGGAATGGGGTAAAGAATAATTTTTTCATGCTAGGTTGCTCTCAATTATTTTTCGACACTCAGCTAAAGTTAGTTCAAATGGGTTTTTTCCTTTGATCAAGCTTCCGGGGATATGCATGGATGCATAGCTGCTGAAGAAGTCACTGATTTTCAAATTTCTCCGATTTTGTAATATGCTGGACCGAAAGGCATTGCTTATGAGTATTCGCAAATACTCCAAATTACCTTTGGTGGATATATAAAGCGCTGCTGCAAGGATGGGATCTGTCAGATGTGGTCCAGATTCCAGGTTGCCCAGCTCATAGAGCTTGCTATCTAGACGGCCGAGAAGTACTAGATATTCCGAGCTAGAGCTCTCACTGTATGAGAGGTGATAAAGCTGAGCTAAGTAGGGGAAACGTCTGGCAAGAATGGCTTTCTTATATATGATCTCTTTGCACTCATCCGTCCCTACTATGATAATAGGAATGCCAGTTTCGTTTAGTAGGTGGTTTAGCCAGTCAATGACAACATTTATTGACTTTTCTGCTTCTGGCCTGGTGATGCGTTGAAATTCATCAAAGATAGCCACTTCAATATGGCACGTTTTAAATAGCAGGATTACTTGGTTAGTTAAGTCAACAGAGTCCCCCCTCTGTTCTTTTGCGGGGCAACCCAGTTCCGTTAGAATCGTCTTTGCAAAAGACTTCAGCGTCAACTGTGCAGGTAAGGTACAGAGAAAAACAGGAATAGTTCTGTATATGCCTTCAGGTTTTATAATTTTACATTGCTTGGTGTAAGAGCTCTTGAAGTACTCGCAGAGAGTTGACTTTCCGCTACCTGAGGGACCTATCAGCAATGCCGAAGACGGTTTCTCTCTTAACTGAGTACATTCGACGGAGTTTTCTAATAAAGAGTATGCCCAGCGAAAACTCTCATAGAAAACTATGTGTTTCTCGAATTTCTTGACAAGCCGCAGACGTGCTGCAGTGTTATCTTCGGCAGTTTGGCTATTATTCATCATCGATCTCCACGATGTCGTCGAGCATAGGAGATGAGCTGTTCTCGGTACTCTTAAAGTTTTCTGGTAATTTTCTGTCAGGATTTTTAACCGAGTAATGATTGTTTGCTTGGGGGGCGGCGTCTTTCTTGCTGATGCTTCTCTGTAGGATGGCAGTTAGCCTTCTGGATCTCTTCCCTTTGGTCAGTGCCAGCTCATAGAGAAGCTCTGTCATTTTCCTTTTGGCAGTACGCGAGTCAAAATTCTTCTCTTGATCTCTGAGCTTCTTCTTCAAAAAATTGTGCATATCCATTGTGAGACCTACCTGGTACTCAGGGTCTACCGCCTCGACTTGATGTATGTCGTCTGGATAATTGGGGTGGCAGACCCAGGCATGACCAAGCTCGCTATGGTCGTAATATAAAATAAGCTCAGACTCTTTTCCTGCCAAGGTGGACAGATAGGGTATGCTGGGGCCAGTCCAGTATAAATTGTTGTGTCTAACTCTGCCTGAGTGAACACGAGAGGTAGTACGGCTCAAAAATAAGCGATGAATATCTTCTTCAGAGTATTTTTTGGGTGGCAATTGATCTTTTTCGTGCAAGTTCCAATACTCTTCAGGTGACATCCTTATGCTGCTATGGAATTTTGTATGGTAGATGTTGAGCCATTTTTCGAATTTGGTTATAAGCTCGTCTAGTGTGTAAATTGCCTTCTTGTCAGATTTGTAATCCCCTCGTTGCCGTGTATTGGAGAATGTGGTTCCTTGAATCTTATGTACTAGTCCCTTGTTAAAGGTTTCAAACCAGCGCTCAATAAAAGGTTTCTGGTTAGGTTCGCCCGGTGGACACCACACTACTGATGAGCCGATTATGTCCATAACATATTCCATCCGCTTGGCCGCGAACTCTGACCCGTTGTCCATGATATAAGTCTCCGCTTGGCCGTTTCTCAATCCGGAGGATAAAATAGAGGCTTTAAGCGCTCGCGTAGTTTTTTCGATGCTAGGGAAATTAAATGAAATGTCGTAGCCAATTATGTAGCGAGAGGCCACATCAATGATTGCAGTTAGGTATGGCCTCCCGATTGGCTCGCCGTAAGAATCCACTACGATTACGTGGATCTCATTAGTGTCTGCTTCTACTCGCTCTAGTAAGCGATATCTATGGGTCGTTTTTTCGCTCCAATGCTGATTTTTTACCGCGGTTGCGTGGCCGAGTTGATGGTTTTCAACTTCATATGTGTCTAGATCTTGGATTATTCGCCAGAGGGTAGATGCTGAGGGTGCTTTTACCCGCTGATGAATTGCTCGTTTCTCGTTGAGATCTTATATGCTTAGTTGAATAGCATCAATTACGTCAGACTTAGAGCATTTCTCACGTCGAAAGTACAGTAAGTCAATGTTATATTGGATCAGCCCTTGGATTTCCTCGGGTTGGTTATGGATACGGTATTTTCTGAATCGAGCTCGGCCACCTACCAATGCAAGAGGGTTTGAGTTCGATAAGAGATAGTTCCTTAGCCACTTATAGACAGTGTTGTAACTCGGTGGCTTCTTGTCGTGATTCGCGTCTGCTACCTGGCGAATGAGCTCTAGTGTCTTCAAGGGCGGCAAGTGACCATGAAATTTATCGAGAACAGCCTTGACATAGACTAGTCTCCTCTCAAGTCTGGATCTTTGTCCCTCTGTTAATCCTTCTAGTATTCTATGTGGAGCTCCGGATAATGGAGCTTCACGCTGTTTTGAGAATATTCCTCTTTCTTGATCTCTTAGAAGCTTATCCAGTCTTTGGAAGTGTATGTTTTTATTGGAGCTTGTGCTTCGTAGTTGTACGCGGTCTCCTCGCACTTCGATAATTTCGTACATTTCTCCGTGATAACAATATACTTCCCCAGGAAGTATTTTTTCGCAGGTTGAGGTCATGACGAATCTGCCCGCAAAATCGAGTCTAAGGTGAAGGGTGAGAATATGTCGAAGTATACGATTTGGAAGAATACGGCATACGCAATCTGCCCAGAGGGTATGCCAAGGCCAATGAGGTCACGTACAGATAATGGCCTGGCCTTTAATTGGTCTAGAATCTTTTCTAACTGCCCTTGGTCTGGATATTCGCAGTGGAAGTATAAGTATTTTAGGTTTGTGCTTTTGATAGGGTGAAAGAAATCATGCTGGAAGATGATTTCAAAACTAATGTCGTTTCGTGTAAATACGCCTTCATAAATGGCTAGCTTCGCCATTTTTTCAGCATCTCTACCTGCGAGTTCGCTCTTGATTTCGAAGAAAATTCCTTCTTCGGTGTCTGTGAGTGCGAAGAAGTCTGGGGTGTAATAGTTTGAAGTTTCCTCTACATACAGTGTGCAAGGCTGTGCGATATAGGATGCAATGGTAGGGGATCGCTCCAATTCCAAACAAAATTCCGCCTCAAGCAACGACTCACACTTTAGGGATTGGTTATTTTTCCTAGATGGAAATTGATTGATGCGTTTTCCGTACCGCCCGTATCGAAGCCTTCTAGTTGTTGATACGGTCACATCGGAGCCGTAAAGTATGCGACTCCAGTCTATGGGTTCTTGAAGATTTAATAAGTTCATATTTTGATACCCTTGTAAATAGATGATGCCGGAGCCTGGTCGGCCCAATAGTGAATAGGAGTCTCTTCTTGAGTTGGCTTAAGCCAGACGTTTTTTTGTTAGCACCGATTCAAAGCTGTTAAACGGCTAACCGCTTAGGGGCAGAGTAGGTAATTGGTAGGGGGGGCCAGTCTTTTTACATATTTCGCAAAAGAAATTACACGTATTGCGCCGGTCGACAGTTTTTCATTCACTAAGATAAATGCAGGCGTGGCCCATGATGGTGCATAAAAATTATATTTTTATGTTTTATAAAAATATGTATTTCCCTAAAAAATAATGATTCTTCAAGTGCCGCAGTAATTGCGCCGGAAATAATAATTATTGGAAATGGAGGGTCGAATCGATAAAGGGAATGGAGTGCTCTACTGGCATGTGCGAGTTCTTGTGTGGCGGAAGTTCTCTTGGCGATTAGGGGGACGACCTTTCTGAGAGATTTTTCGTTTTTCCCTAACTTAGATCCCATTTGGTTGGCCAGAGGGGGAAGATAATACGGCATGGCTATGTTTGAAAGTTTCGACTGAGTTTTCATGCTGCAGCCTCATAGACTATTTTTCTACCCACTGCGTTCTAACTGTACTGCACCAGTACAGGAGCTAAACTATCAGGTTCTGCTGGAGTAGTCTGCCACAGTGTTTAGCGATCAGTTTTCTCTATATATCGCTCTAGCGCGGCACTTCTAGCAATGAATTTTCCGCGCATTTGTTCGCGGAGGAGGCTGGTATGGACTTTGCTTTGGCTGCTCAAAAGGAAGTTTTTCGCCTAAGGAACAAGCTCCTGGCGCATGAACTGGCTGATATTTGGGGGTGCCCGCATACAGGTCATGGGATGGCTAAATATGCGCTTGATCAAGGACTCATTAAGGGTTGCGGGCCGCACAATCGATTTTATGGAAACCTAGACGGAACTGCGATACGAGGTTCCCTTTTGAGCATCCTGGTATTGCGCTTTCCGAAACTTCAGAGAGTATTGAATAATCCGTTATGGCTTGCTCTACATGAGGGCGATCTCGTTTTTCTGGAGGCGGTGGTCGAAACTTTAAGGGTCGGCCCTTCGGCACGATTCCCTGGTATTTCATCGGAAAATATGAGGAGGCTCTGTGGGGTGCCGTCATGGGAGCGAATGGGTGTGTTGTTGCTGCTGCTCCGGACGCATTCATCACGGTACTTCATACACCGTGTGTGGCTGGCGCGAAATTTTACAGCTTATTTCGCGCTAGCCTGCTTGCAGTCACCCTTTCGTCACGTAGCCTTAGGCGCATACCTGTTAGTTGATCGAGTCCTCAGGCCGATCACTATCGACGGAGAGGGAGTAATGGACTGGCCGAGTTCTGTCGAGGAGTTTCAGCGCTATGTTGACCACTTAACATTGCTCGCTGATAGGTTACTTACTAACGGATGGGCCAAGCAAATGGATGACAGAGGCGTTCTGCTGCTGTGGATGGCGCTGTTGAGCGACAAGTACGTGAGCTACCTGTGCGCGCATACGCAGCATGTCAGGGGAGACCGTATGCCGGCTGCTTTGCGCATGGCCCTTAATAGGGAAGTCGTCTATTTGAAGGAAGCCGGACTTTCGCTTGGCGGTCTGGAATCGGTCAAGTTCAGTAAGCCTCGCCAGCCGCGCGGTGCAGGTCTGGTTGACCTACCATCAGATGGACGTAGTTAGCCCTTAGTTTCTCGAGGGAGATATTCAATCTCGGAACTGAATATTTCCGTCCAAAGAGGGAAGGGCATCTCTTTGGCATTCTCCTCAATCTTGCCAGCCATCCTGACGTCATACTCGCTAGGGTAATGGCGCAACAAATGGCGGGCGCCGTTACGGATGCGCTCGGGGAGCGTACTGTCACGTGAGAGCTCGACCAGGAACTCCCGTGTTTGTATTACTGCCCGGGTTCGCTCATGTGGCATCGTCATTTCCATCCTCCTCATCGGCACTCGAGCTAGCGCTCTCGAGTTCTGTCGATTGGCTTTCGTGTGTTCTGACTAAGGTTGGCTTGTCATAGATAGCCCGCCGAGCTGCTCCAGGGCGGTTTGCAGCGTGATTAATTGTTGCCTCTGCTCGTTGACTTGGCGGCGACTGCGTCGGTAGTCGGCCAGGTGGCGTTTCCAGCGTTCTTGCAGCTTTAGATTTTGCTCGAGACTTAGGGCTAGATCATTCGATAGATGCTCGAGCTCTGACCGATGCAGTTGCTTCGTTAGCGCCTGTTGCTGTTGGCGTTCGGTGAGCGCCCGCTCCAGTTCATAGACTTGCTGTGCCTGGTTGCGCAACTCGACCAGCAGCCGCTCATTGTCCCGGTTCAAGGTGGCGAGCTCAGTCTGCTTTTCGAGCAGACAGTCTCGCAGCGAATGCAGCTCGTGCTGCAATTGTCGGGTCTGCAGATCCTGGCGTTGGAGGTCCTGATCACGCTGGGCGAGGTGTTGCTGGCGGTAATGCTCAAGAGCCTCACGTGCGTGGCGATGTTTCTCCTCCAGCGACTCCAACTGTCTGGCCCGCTCTGCCAAAACCTCTTGCAGTCCACGCACGATTTCGGTGAGACGAAGCCGTTCCTTATCGGTGCTGTGCAGGGTGCTCCGGAGTTGATCTTCTAGCACGCCCTGTTCCTGCAGTCGCTGTGTTAGCGCGCCATTGGTCTCGCGCAGCTGTTCGAGCTGCTCGGCGCGATAGCGCCACTGGTTTTCTTGTTCTTGACGTTCTTCAGCTAGTGCCTCCCTGTCCGTTGTGACGGACAGTTCGGCCAGATTCCGAAGACGTTCGGCCAAAGGCTGGATCAGGTGGTGAAGCTCATCGCACAGCGTGGGGGCGAGTGGCGGACTAGGCTGATCATTGAGCTCCCGTAGGTAGCGATGAATCGTGCTCTTCGAGCCGGTATTGCCCAGCTCAACCCTGATCGCATCAATCGACGGGTTGACGCCACGGGCGAGGAGGGCAACGCGAGCGCGCTGCACCAGCACTTGATTGATTCCGCCGCGGGCCATGGTGGTCTCCGATAATTTCGTGGTGTGCCATGGAGTATGGAAGTACAGGTGTACAAATGTCGTCAGCGTCTTTTTCGAGCTGACGGACTGACGTTAGAGAATTGGGATTTCTCTAACGTGAGACGGCAAAACCCGCGAATCAGGCGGAATGCTGGTACGCAGGAGGTGAAGCATGGCGACCGGCCGGGTGGAGCACTACATTCAGGTGGGCACCCGCGACAGTACGCAGCGCCGTTATCGTCAGGCCTTGAAGCACTTTGAGGAGGTCTGGGGTGGTTTCCTGCCGGCGAGTGCCGAATCTGTGGCCGCCTACTTGGCCGACTACGCCGGGGAACTGGCGAGCAGTACCTTGCGCGGACGGCTAGCGGCATTGGCCAAGTGGCATGAGCGACATGGCTATGTGGATCCGACCAAGTCCGCGCGGGTGCGCGAGGTATTCCGCGGCATCCGTGCTGAACACCCACGGATCGAGCGTCAAGCCGAACCTCTCGCGCTGACAGAGCTGGGGAGGTGCATGTCGACCTTGGAGGTAGAGACGCAGGCTGAGGATCCGGCGCTCCGGCTGCGAGGTTATCGCGACCGTGCACTGATCTTGCTTGGGTTTTGGCGAGCCTTTCGCAGTGACGAACTGTGCCGGCTAAAGGTCGAGCACATCCAGATGAGCCCCGGACAGAAGCTGACCGTCTTTGTCCCTCAGAGCAAGAGCGACCGCGATAACCTCGGGCAGGTGTTCACGGTGCCGGCACTAAAACGCTTGTGTCCAGTGCAGGCCTACGAGGAGTGGTTGGCTGTGTCGAAGATATCTGCAGGGCCAGCCTTTCGTGCATTGGATCGGTGGGGACATCTGTCGGAGATGGGGTTGCACCCCAACAGCGTGTCGCGCATTTTGCGCCACGCCCTGGAGCGCAGCGGGCAGCTATCGGATCGTTTCAGCAGCCATTCGCTACGTCGAGGGTTTGCCACCTGGGCTTCCGCTCAGCAGTGGAGTCAGAAAGCCCTCATGGAATACGTCGGCTGGCGAGATGTTCGTTCTGCCCTGAAATATATCGAACCCGAAATGCCTTTTGGCGACTTGCGGCGGTAAACGCCCCAAGTGTTATCGATTGTCGACTGATGACTGGGCAACAAGCACAGCTAGGATGCTGGTGAACAGTGGAGCTGGCGGCGCAAGCCAGTTTAGTGGGTTGCCGAGTGGCGACTACTGTTTCGGGGGAGAATATACATTCCCAAGTTAGTCATATGGCATATAGGTGTCGCGATATTCGGTGATGGTAGTGGTGCAAGGTGCTGCAGGCGTTGTGCCGGATTAGTAATTGGTCGACCCGCTCAAGATCGGGGCCTCGCATGTGCCGGGGCACTCCCGAAGAGACTGCAGAAATAACAAGCTCTGTGGAGATTGGGAAGAGCGATGCCCTAGCTAATCCCAAAATAGGAACGGATAAATTAATCTAATTCGCTTGGAAAATTTATATCGTTCGAGGTAAGCTATGATGGTTACTTTAATTATCTCCTTTTGAGGAATGCCAAATTGTCAAAACTTGCCGAGTTTCGTGCCGCAGAAAGAGCCCTGGCGGAACAGTTGGCCTATCTAGAGTCGCTAAAAAATGACGGCGGCCTGAAAAAAGAGATTGAGTTCGAGGAGAAACTGCGCGGGTTGATGAGCCAGTATGGCAAGTCGCTGCGAGATGTCCTTGCCATCCTGGATCCGTCCTCGGAGCGGGACGCTGTGCGTCGTGGTCCGCGCCCCGGTCAATCTGTCCGCCGTGAGCGTGCTCTCAAGGTCTACAAGAATCCGCAAACCGGTGAGGTGGTGGAAACTAAAGGGGGCAACCACAAGGTGCTCAAAGCATGGAAGGCCGAATACGGCAATGAGACTGTTGAATCCTGGCTTAATGCTTGATCAGGAGTTTGCTGCATCGCTCAGACGGGCGATGCGCACCTTTCCATGGCAAGCTGCTTTGGGTGTCGTGACGTGCTTGCATGTCTTGCGCGACTGATTAATCACAAGCCGCGTTGTGTCTAGAATCGCATCGTCGGATGGACTAGTCTGGATATAGCGCTGTCCACACCTTGATCACTCATCTTTGCGTAGGATCGCTGTGACCCATTTGGGCAACTTGCAGGATCGTAGCCTGTCCAATTCCGTAGAATCGAGCCGCGATGTGATGGTCCTGAGTACCGCCTCGCTTGTCTCTCCGTCGGTTAGATAGTAGAGCACCGAAACTGCTGCACCGACCTGAGTGCCGGCATGTTGTAGGACTTCAGGGCGGGCATGGATCAGTCTTACTTTGGCGAGGCCCGCCTGAAATGTCCGTGTTGGCCCGTTAGTGTAATATGTAGCGACGACCTGCATTTGAGTGCTCAGCCGAAAGTGTCTGGCTGCCTCACTGCCATGAAGCTGCAGCGTCTCACCGCGCGCGCGAGCTACAACCCTTACAACTGTCTCCAGATTGGCCGGAGCCTCACCTAGCAATCGGCTAAATTCCGGTCGTACAAAAACGCCTGGTAATACCCGTCTGAGAGTGCCTTTTTGAACCAGGGCCGCCAGTGCTTTGCTGACTGCTGATCGTGAGTCGGTACCAACTACGCGATCCAGGACAAAGGGCTGACCTCTTGGGATGCGCGAGATCTTATGGCGCACTGCGGCGGCGACGGACATCGGCATTCTCCTTCAGGCGGCATTGAACGTCTGTAGGAAGACAGTCTAGTTATTTTCGCTGACGTAGCTAGTACCCGCTCCCTTTCAACTGCTGCGTTTGGATATCTTCAGTTTGTGAAGGCTGGCAGGGCCGCAGGGATTTCATTGGAGACGTCGTGGCCTTCTCCGGCATTAATTGCGCGTCGGTGTGTATGTGGACACGTACGTTGTCGCGCCAGCTTATCTTCGCTTGAGTCAGCCTAGGGGAGTCACGCGACCTTCAATCGCGGGCGGCCCCGGCCCCGGCCCCGACGCTTATTCTGAGAATAAGGTCATCTGGCTCGGAAGCTGATTTTGCGTCCTCTCGTGAAGGTCGTCGGCCAGTTTGGTGATCACCTAGAGCTGGGCCATGAAGAATGCAAAAACACCGCTCAGCAACCAGACCAACACGCCGGTTGGTTTCTGCGTCTGAATGGCGGAGTCCAGGTAGGCCGAGAGTTCCGGTTTGCTTAGAGTCTCGCAGATGATCTTTTCATCGTAGGCGCCGAGTGTCAGCTCTGGTATCGCTTCATCTTTGCAGTCGGCGACAGCGACCTACCAACTATTTCCGTTCCAGCTCTTCACAGTCGAAGCGGAAGCCCAGATGATGGCTCCGGTTTGTTTGATGCTGAGCAGCGCGTAGGGAACTGAGAACAGCGCAAATATGACGGTAAAAGCGACAGGGAACCAAATGCTCAAATTTCGAAGATAGCGATAGTGGTTGAGCTTGGGTTTGCGGAAAGAAAGATCTCGTGGGTCGAAAAAGGCTTTGGCCCTGACGCCTCCTCAATACCGATTTTTTGTGTCGCCATCCAGTGAAGCGCTTCCTCTATCTTATAGCGGTCTTGGAAACTGATCCCTGTGTTGTAAGTGAATTTCTCATGATCGCTTAACTTGTCACTTTCGGCTTGCAGGACTGGGCATTGGTAGTCTCGCTTACCGCCGAGTAGGCGCCAGAGTCGATCATGAAAAAAAACCGCTGAGCCCGCTCGCGCGCGAACGTAAACGAAAGAAAATAGCGTAACGGCGAGCGGAATAACATACTCCTAAAACTCTTTTACCTTGGTTGCGACCAACTGAAAATCTTGATTATTCATCGTCGGCTTGTCGATCCTTTACGTTTGGGCGTGTTTCCATGGAACAACGCGCCGTGGGTAAGCGGTCGGAGTGAGACACTGGAGAAACCCTGCTTTACGTACTCGTCGATGATTGCCCGCGGCTGCTCCAAGCTCTTGGCGGTGAGGGTGGTGAGTGCGGATACCGCGTCATGGCCCAACGTCGCTCGGACACGCTGAATGCCCGCGAGGGTTCGTTCGTAGGAGTCGCGAGTGGGTGTAGGGCGGTTTGCATTATGCAGTTCCGCCGGCCCCTCCAATGAGATGGAAAACTGGATACAGTGCTTGAGCGCAAAAGCCAGGATCTCCTCAGTTAGGTGATGCAAGGTGCTGGTGATCACAAACCGGATATCGCGTTGTTCAGCTTCGTTCCGCTCGACGATGCGCTCGATGATTAGCTGTATGCGTTCGAAGGCGAGCAGCGGCTCGCCCCCCCTGAAACTCGACAGTGAGAATAGCGGAGGTGAACTCGAACATCCGTTCGACTGCGTCCAGTGCGTCTTGTTCGGATATGTCGTGGCCATCACCGGCAAGGGGAGCGCGTGAGACCTGGCAATACTGGCAAGTATGGTTGCAGCGCAAGGTGACGACGAAGAGATGCAGGGCGGGGCCCTGCAACAGGAAATCCTTGCGACTCCGAAATTGCGCGGCCATCTCGGGCAGAGGATCGTGCTTGCCCGGTTCGTATATGAAGTGACGTGCTAGCAGGTCCTTATACAGATGGGAACCTTGCTGCAACCGTTTCTGCGTCAGCTCACGCAGTTGCAACTCGGAGATAAACAGGTGTTCTCCTGTATCTGCGGTGAGCAGCACACTCCGCGGGCTTTTGCCTTCCAATCTAATGAAGCGGAGGGGCAGTAGTTGATAGGTGCTGTCCGTCGAGTTGATCGGGCCCATTCAATAGCTGCGCCCGGCTAGTGCAGTTCGGATCAGCAGTTCTCTGATGCCAGCAGTTTCCTGCTAGATTCGTTCCCGCAGGGCAAAATCATTCAACTGTTGGAGCAGCAGAGCCTTCGTCTGCTCAAATGAGAGTGCCGCGGTGGTGGCAGAGTTTGGGTGGGGGGAGAGCAGAAGGGTGGTTTGCATCTGCTGCGTCATAACCTCGACTGTGAAATCCCTGGCGATACTGTAGGCCTACCTCTGAATGACACTGGGCGAATATGCCCGTTTATCGAGCGGTAGTATGATCTGCCATGTCATGAGCTTTCCTCCTTGAATTCCAGAGATTTTGCCTTGCCTTAGAGCAATTGGCCACCCTTGGTCTGATGGAGCGCCCTGATCAAAAGCGGAAGCCAAACTCGGTTAATTTGAAAATTACTGTGTGAAACATTAATGTTATTTCTAATCAGGGCTTAATGTCCGGTCTCCACCTCTACCCCCCCCCCAGAATTTCTAGATGCTCGCGCAATTCCCTCTCGCTACATTGGTCTCTAATTCCTTGCCCCACTAGTCCATTGTGATGTGGTCGGATTGTTTTGAGTGATAACATTGCATCTTGTGCAGTGGTGGAGGGGGGTGTCAACTATTGCAGTAATATGAGCTTAAAGACTTTCGAGCCGAGAATCTAAATGCGTAACGGATGCTCTACAGGGGCGGGGAGCGAAAACTACGTTTGCCCTTGCTGGTTATATATTTTTTATTACAGCTTCCATGAAGTGCGTAAAAAATCACCTGGCCAAGGATGTACTCCGAAATTTACAGAGTATCTTGCTACACGCGAAATGTAATTAGAGATGTCGTCCGTGTCGAATTTAATTAAGATCAACTATGTTGATGTTATAGGTGACTGATCAAATAATTTGCAAGAAGCGAAGAGCTTCGCCCGTCATCATTTTGATTGGCTAATTGGCGTTTATTTCAAGGTAAAAAGCTTTGTGCTCTTCTCTTGAAATATAGAATCTGTAGGATCATTCGTCAGCAACCCCTGTAATAACCTTCGGCGTGGTCTTAACATTCGCTGGGTAGCTATTTTTGGGGTTTCTTTGATTAAACCTATCCGCCAGCTTATTGTCAATGAACAAGACAAGGGAGTCCTAGGCTTTGGAGTCAGCTTTTTTAAGTTATTTCAGTTCGCCGTGATAGATCCAAGAGAAATTCCACTTCACGAATTGTTTTTCGTAGTAGTAGGTTGGGGTGTGATTTATTTCGCTAATGTTGTTAAGAATTCATTCAGCAAAATATCTGCTCCGATTTTTTCAGGTATTATACATAATGCGCGTGTTTTTTTGAGTTCATTTTTGTTCGGAGTGTGTTAAGTTTGATATAAATCTAACAGGGCGGATGTGAAGGAAAGGAGAGGCTTCAAGGAAGGTTCGATTTATACTGAATTCGAAGGTGAGAGTTTTTGTATAGGAATATTTACATAATGATGTAGGAGGAGTCCGTCGAAGAATAATTGCTCATCGACTACTGCTCCGTGCATGGTGTTAGAAGGTTTTTAATAAGCTTAGATGTACTCCGGTAGTAAAGGTTAATGGCTGATGTTCATTTACATCGCTTCGTGTCATGCTATTAACTCGATCAGGGTGTTGCCGAGAAAATAGCGCTCAATGCTGAGTGGTTTATGAGTGGGGTTCAGGATGTTCCTATGACTATATATTCCTGGTGGAGATGATATTGCTAAAATAGAAAATTTTATATTTTCAGATTTTGGCATGTTTGGTGGATAAGCCTCAAGGGGTTTTTATAGTTCCATCTCGTTGCTTTTGTTTCTCGCAAGTGTGATCTGGGTAATGAGTTTTAAGAATAAAATTGCAGGATATTTACAGAGGCGCGAGTTGGGTGGAGGAGAGGTGCGTACTTCATTTTAGGATTTTTGGGCTGTGCTCTCCTCTCCACAGCCAATCAAAGGAGCAGTACTTGTGGAGCTTCACGACGCCCACTTACTGAAAGAAATCTACGGCGCGTCGATTCGGGAAGGCTCCGACGGCGTGAAGCTGGAGATCATGTATGTCTTTGGCTGCGAGCACGCCCAACTTGCCTCAATGCATGACATGGTTGGATAAGTGCCTGATCCGCGTCAAGTCTGCTCAGAAACGTCTGCCGGACAGTTAAGTAGAAATGTCTCGACGCCAACGCGAGACAGAGGCAATGCTGCGTTTTGCTCATGTGCTGGGCAGTTGCTGCGGTGTGCGGGGCCTCACCGTGTGCGCTCCGCCATACCGCTTCCCGCGCCGCGACTCCGATGGTTCATGCGTCGTAGGATCAGTAGAAACCTACGCAGTCTGAGGTGGAATCCTATAATCTCCGCCTCTCTCCTACCAATACCATGTGCGCCGTCGGAATTACCGCGAATTACGTCAGGCTCGCCCATGAGCCAATAATTCTTCACGTTGCGGAACGCGGGCCGCAGTTCAGCCAGGTGTTTCTATGGAATGGTATTTGAAATGTATCAAGCAGCACTATTTCGATTTCAACGGTCGTGCGCGGCGTAAAGAGTACTGGATGTTCACTCTGTTCAACGTGTTGATTACCATCGCTCTTTGCGTGATGCTGAGTCTGATTAGCCAGAGGTTGATTCCGCTAGCCAACCTCTATTCACTGGCTGTCATGCTTCCGGGGCTGGGCGTAACCGTACGCCGCCTGCACGATATTAACAAGAGCGGCTGGATGTTTTTCCTGGCATTCATTCCGCTGGTAAACTTCTACCTCATCTACTTGCTCTGCCAGGACAGCAATGAAAGATCAAACTACTATGGTGCCAACCCGAAGGCATAATCCACGAGAAGGTACCCATACTCTCCATACGTTCGAAGTAGTCAAGTCACGCACGACTCAGCGATTATGTAGTGTTAGGATCACCTGAAGCTCTCTCAACCTGTGGCTAGGAGTACCTCGAATTCTGGCTCGATGGCGCCATATGCCGCCATCGAGTTTCCGCCGGGATAGCAGAATGAGACGGCCATCCGATTTTTTCTTCGGTCAGTTAGCGCGGCCAGACTTACATTCATCATATCGTCCACCTCCTTCACCGTAGTGTCTGGGAGGTTTTCCTGTGGCGTGTCGGCAAGGTCTCAAAGGTCGGTGGCGGTCGCGCCCAGCATTACAACCTGTACTTGGAACTTCTTGTTCGTCAGTTCATGGCGCAGCGAATGGGTGAAGGTGAGAATGAAGGCATTGAAGTAGCATTTTTACGGCCATAGAGTATGAATTGAGCGTGGAGGGAGTTGTGAAGTACCTCATTGGGCAAACCATTAGTGTAACGAGCGGGCTAGTGACGGCGGACTGGTTTTTGAATGTGGCGATATAGCAAGTCGCCAAGGGGTTTACCGCGAGATTCGTACGCAGGTGAACATAATACTTCTAGCTTTCTAGCAGCGAGGAAAACAGATCATGGCGAATTGGGAGAACACTACCTATATCCATCAGGCTAGTGTGGAACAGGTTGTCGCGACGTTAAATACGATTTTTGCCAAAGAGAAGATGAAGCGCGTTCCCTCCCCGCCTCAGCGTTCGCTGCAAAGGGTAGAGCCTATGCAATACGACATCGCTCTGGAAAATGATCTTTGGGGACTGGCCGTATTCCCTGGAGTCGATGGTTGGACGATCGTAAAGACCGCTCCGCTCGAGCTGTTGGCGGAGTCGGCGCCGTCGACCAACAGTTCGCGTTTGACTGCCGTTGCAAAGGCTTTGGGAGCCTACGCGTTTCAGGTGAATGTCTATGACGGTCTTTCGGTATTGTATGAGGTTTCTCCAAGTGGTGAGCAGGCGTTTTCGGGTTTTAGCGGTGAAGAGGAGTGGCACGGCTTCTCGTCAACGGAAGATAACTATGTGCCGCACTTCCAGCTGCATGACATGGGCCATTTAATCAACCCGGAGATGTCTGCCGAGCAGTTAGAGCTGGCTATTAGCGGCGAGTTGAGCGGGATAAATGCCCAGTTCTGCGACAACATGGTATCGGTCGATACGTTGATCAGCCACAAGCCTTTTAGGGCATTCGGGGGACTGGCTATCTATTATCAATGGACTGGCGCTAGCCGCCAGCGCCGAGTGCCTAGCGAAACTTATGATCAATGGAACTGAACGAGCTCATGAACGCATTTGCAAAGCCTGAGGATCTCATGGAGCACCCCTTGCCTTGTTTTTGCGTGCGAGGACACTCTTGAACGGCAAAAGACTACTGCTGCGACTCGTGCTAATCATGGTCGGTGTGGCGGGGGGCTGGCTTGGCTGGATTCTACTGAATGACTTTCTCAGCGATCGCGCCGACCATTGGGTGATGCGCGTTTCTGCATTCGAATGGATTGCACCGATTGCGACAATCGTCTTTCTAGCGGCAGGCCTGTTGGGGTTGCTGCTACGCTATCCGTCTTTGCGCCTCCCTCGCGCTAGTCTGGCAGCTTGTTCGGTGCTACAAGGTGCCCAGCAAGTGGCTGGCGACTTGCTCAGTGGCTTCGGCTTGAAGGCGAATGGGTAAAGGCTGTCACCCCCGACAAGTCGGAGAAGCAGGCCAGCGAACTGTTGGAAGCCAAGAGCGAAATCCTGCGGCTGAGGGCCCAGATGCGTCGCCTTGAAGAAGAGCGGGACATCTTAAAAAAAGCCGCGCGGTACTTTGCCAGGGAGCCCGAGTGAAGTACCGCTTCATGAACGAGCATCGCCATCAGCATGCGATCACCACGATGTGCAAAGTGCTGCGGATTGCTCAGGCCGGGTTCTATCAATGGCTGCACAAGCCCGTTTCCGACCGCGACCAGGATAATCACCGACTGCTCCAGTTGATTCGAAGCTCTTACGCGGCCAGTCGTGGTGTTTATGGCGCGCGTCGTGTCTTTGGCGATCTTCGGGAAGCGGGTGAAACCTGCGGCAAGCACCGTGTTGCCCGCTTGATGCGCGCCAACAGGATCAAGGCTTTACGCGGCTACAAGGCACCCCGTCCAATTGCCGGTCGGCCTTCGATTATTGCCCCCAATCATCTCAATCGAGAGTTCACCGTCGATGCTCCCAACAAAGCTTGGGTGACTGACATTACCTACATTCGCACTTGGCAGGGCTGGCTGTATCTGGCGGTGGTGGTCGACCTGTACGCACGCAAGGTAGTTGGCTGGTCGATGAAGCCGACGTTAGCCCGCGAGCTGGCGCTGGATGCCTTGCTGATGGCGCTCTGGCGGCGCAAACCGAAAGCACGCGTCATTGTGCACTCCGATCAGGGCAGTCAATACGGTAGTGACGACTGGAAGCGCTTCTGTGTTGCCAACAACCTGGAGCCCAGCATGAGCCGGCGCGGCAATTGTTGGGATAATGCCGTGGCGGAATCCTTCTTCAGTAGTTTGAAGAAAGAGCGTATCCGCAAACGCATCTACAAAACCCGAGACATGGCTCGGGCCGATGTTTTTGACTACATCGAGGTCTTCTACAACCGAACCCGCCGTCACAGCCACTTGGGCGGTGTCAGTCCCGAGGCCTTTGAAAGCGCCTCGTTATGAGGCCGGGAAATGTCTATTGGAATGGGGGTAGTCCAACTTGCTATTTATTGAGAATCAGGAACCTCATGAGCCCAGAAAGTTGAAACAATTTTATTAGTTAGGCTGGTCTAAGCATCAGGTTAGGTTGGCCAATTCTACAAATTTTTGGTGGATGTTAAGCGAGTTGTTGTTCAGCCCCTGCGGACGCCCGCATTCCTGTGGAAATTACCTTTCCGCTGGCGTTGTGCTTTCGTGAGATAGGCATGTAGGACGGAAGACCTGTCGGCGTGATGTTAAAGAATATTCCTACGACAGTTATGGGGGTATTCCTATTCTTAAAATCACGTATTCTAGTTAATTTCTCTACGCACTGGCTGATGCGCCAGCTAAACATGCATAAATGATCATTTAATAAGGATTCGCTATTATGAGTAAAGTGTTTCTGAAACTTCTTTCCCTGGCGGCTATCATCGCAGCCGCTAGCGGATGTGCCAGCTATAATTCTAGCCAGCCTTCCGCTCCGATTGACAGTCAAGTCAAGGCCGATCTTAAGGCTGATGTTGCCGTGGGTGATACCATTTCTGGTCAGTCCTCGGTGAATATTCTATTCGGATTCTTGCAGTTCGGCGGCGATTCTAAATTTGCTGACGGTGTTGCATATGGTGGTGAAAGCGGTGGTGGCTTAGGCGGCCTTGGCTTGGATCCGGTGGGTGCAGTCAAATCTGCGGCCGCCTACAAAGCTGTTAAGTCGTCTGGTGCTGATCTGATTGTTGCTCCACGATATGAAGTTAGTGAGGAGAATTATTTCATCTTCAAGAAAGTGTCAGTTACCGTTAAGGGGAATAAGGGGAATATTCGTAGCATTCATTAATCCAGATGATGAATGTGGGTGCTATTGATCTATAAGCGCCTGCCTCGTTGTGTTGCATATTTGTCTCCTCTCTAACTTGTCTAAAATATAAATATTTGGATTTCTGGTATGAAAAAAATCGCATTGTATGTGACTCTTGCTTCGGCGCTCTCGGCTTTTGGTGCGACGGCGAATGCCGCCTGTACGCCGACAGATGTTATGAATAAGGTGGCGGAAATACAGAATAAACTTCAGGGGCTTGCAGCAACAGACCCACAAAAACTGCAAAAGCTCTCCGCTGAGATGCAATCCAAGGCCATGGAGCTTGCAAGTGCTCCTACACCTGATGCGGCCTGTAAATATTATGACGAGGTCTTGAAACAGCTGTAAATTGAAATTCGCTTTAATGTGTAAGAGGCTCATTGTGTGAGATTCTAATTAAAGTGCATTGATTTGGAGCTATATGTGGCCAGGGATGGTCGTCAGTAGATGCATAGAACTTGCTACTGGGGTGCCTCATGAAACGGTATGTTTCGGTAATGAAGTGGTATGTCTTGGTTCTTAATATTAAATATTTCGATGTCAATGGAAGGTTGGGGCGAAAAGATTTTGGATATTTGTGTTCGTTACTATGTCTTTCTCCATTATTTTGATGGGATTGCTGTTTTTGTTAAAAGTCCACGTCCTTGCAGTTGCTTATAGTTTTATTATGCTGCTGCCGTCACTAGGGTTTACAGTTCGAAGGCTGCATGATGTGGGTAAATCTGGGTGGTTAACTTTTCTTTGGATTATTCCACTCGTTGGTCCTCTATGCGTTATTTATTATCTGGCCATGGCAGGCAAGAATAACGTCAATGCCTATGGCTGCTACCGAGGTCATCCCGCAGAAATTTGACGCTAAGAGATGAAACCGGCTGTGGCTGTTGCTTTGAAAGAGCTATGGCCTTCGTTGGCGAGGTGGTGTGGCAAACTAAGATCTCCCTGTCGTGCTTCACTGATGGTTTAAGTGCTCAATTTGGTCTGTCCCGGAGCTGGTGGACAGGTAGTTAAGAGTTACTGCTCGCATAGCGCCGCTCAAACTCCATCGGGCTGAGATAGCCCAGCGTCGAGTGGCGGCGACGGTGATTGTAAAAGCGGATGTAGTCGAACAGGTCGGTTTTCGCCTCGTGGTATCTGGCATAGCGCGTCAGGTACACCCGCTCAGCCTTCAGCGAACGGAAAAACTCTCCATCGCGGCGTTGTCCCAGCAGTTCCCGGGACGTGAATGGCTGGACACGATTCGATGTCGCCGAAGCAAGGCCTGGTAGTCGTACGCGCAGTATTGGCTGCCACGATCCGAGTGCAGCAGCACTTCTTCTTTCGGCTGTCGGCGTGCAATGGCCATCTCCAGCGCGGCGTGTACCAAGGCCTGCTGCATGCGGTGGTGCATCGCCCAACCGACGACGGCGCGTAAATAGAGATCGAGCACGACTGTCAGATACAGCCAACCTTGGGCCGTCCGCACGTAAGTGATGTCCGAGACCCAGTGCCGATTGGCGCGATCCGAGGCGAACTGGCGATCCAGGTGGTTCGGGGCAATCGGCAGAGCATGACGACTGCTGGAAACCAGCCGCCAGCGCTTGCGCGAGCGAACGCGCAGACCGGCTTCGCACATCAGTCGAGCAACCCGGTGTCGACCACAAGCATGCCCCATAGCCGCCAACTCGGCTTTGATTCGGCGATGGCCATAGGTCCCATTCACCTCGTGGTGGATGGTGCGGTTCTCCTTGCTCAGACGCCGATTCACCATCTCTCTCGCCGAAGGTGGCCGCTGCTGCCAGGCATAGAAGCTGCTGCGGGATACCCACAGCAGCCGGCACATTGGCGCTACGGGATAGCGACCAGCCAACGCCTCGATGGCGCGGAACTTCACTTCGTGGGCTGCGAGAACATGGCGAGTGCCTTTTTTAAAACATCGCGCTCCATGGTGACCTGAGCCAGTTGCTGGCGTAGGCGACGCAGCTCCGCGCTCTCACCACGCTGCTTGCCGTTGCCCGGAAAGGCATCTTCACCTTGCTGCTCGTACTGGCGCTTCCATTTGCCCAGCAGGCTTTCAGCGATGCCGAGCGCCTCGGCTACATGACGAAGCGGAGTACCAGCAAGCACCTGGTCTACCGCTTCGCGTTTGAAGGATTCGGGAAAACGTCGTCTGGTCTGGGTCATGAACACTCCTTGCGGTGGGCATTATCCACCTTAAGTCAGTGTCCACTCAGCCCGGGACAGACCATGTCAGAGCTTAATATATCGGTAATAGGATTGCTGCAAGAAAGGTTTTTCCCAATGGCGGTCAATAGTAAGGGGCGGAGCTTATGCATCCCTGATTTGGCTGCAAAGGCAAAGCCACCGAAGGAGTTTGAAACAGTATTCAGTCAGTTTGAGAGTTATGCCGTCGCCAGTGGTGAATATACCTACACAATGTTGGAGAAGGATAATAGTAAAGCTGATAGTGGTAGACAGCCCTCTCAGCCTCTGGATATTTTGATTTTCAAATTTCATGAGGCGGATGTGTCCGTGTTTTCAAATGAAGATGGTAGGTGACTGGTTGTTCAATTTCTTATGTCGAATTAAACGAGCTGGTTTCTTAAAGTGTGTTCGATAGGCTTGATTTAAGCATAAATTTCATGTCGTTTTTCATTGTTCTTTCGAAGGGGTTAAAGTTGAGGGGGTTCAGGTGATAGATAGGACTGAGTTTTGGAACTCGCTCCAGTCTATAGCGTCAAATTATAATTCCCGTGCTGTTCATCTGCTTCGTAAATTCACACTGTTATTGGTATTTTTATATTTTACACCTAGACGTGATAATAATGACTCAATCTTGGTAGGATGAAACACAGGGTTTGACCTTGTGCGCAAATGATTGGGTAGATTTTTTCCATACTTCTTTCCTTCAAGTGTTAAGGAGTAGTGGTATTTTTGAATGTATACGTCGCAAATATGTCTTCTCAACAGATGTTGCTTTTTCATAAGGGCAATAATTTTTCTCGCAGAGTGTTCGGTGGCCCCTGCGACTCTGAGCGCGGCTGTTAAAGTCAAATAACCATCAGGAATAGATTTGGTGGGTTTTTTTAAGTTGCTAGGTAGTAGTTGGACGAGCCTTCTCCCTCTTTCGGTCAATTTAAAGTATGTGTTGAACTCTCTTGTCGATTTGGTTCGTACTAAATTGACTAGTTGCATGTTCATGAGGTTGTTTAAGGTTTGCATTCTGAACTCAACTCCAGCAATTGTTACTCCTCCTCGTACAGGGCAGACGTTTTGAGCTGAAGAATCTGCATTATTTATGGCTACAAGAGCCGCTTGTTGAATTGCAGTAGTTAGTTTCAGAAGATGGTTTTCAATCGATGGCTTGAGAGTTTTGGATGTCATGAGGTAAGACTGTAATTAGATGGTTTGGCGCTGATGTTAACTGAGTGTAGCCATTGTTTATATCTCTGGAGTTTTCTAAATTATACGCACTGATGGGTCTCGTAATCGTAAGAAAATTCTGATCTTGTGGTCGTGTCTGGTGTGGGTTTGAGATTGTGGATCGTGAATTTAAAATTTAGGTTGGGCGTATTTGTGGACTACCCCCCGGTACGATAGACATTCCCGGCCTACGCTTTGAGCATAGGAGGAAGTCTATGAGCACCCAACGATTCACCCCGGAATTCAAGGCCGAAGCCGTCAGGCAGGTTATCGAGCGCGGATATTCAGTCGCGGAAATCACCGCACGCCTCGGCGTCTCTACTCTCAGCCTCTACAAATGGGTAAAGGCTGTCACCCCCGACAAGTCGGAGAAACAGGCCAGCGAATTGCTGGAAGCCAAGAGCAAAATCCTGCGGCTGCGGGCCCAGATGCGCCGCCTTGAAGAAGAGCGGGACATTTTAAAAAAAGCCGCGCGGTACTTTGCCAGGGAGCCCGAGTGAAGTACCGCTTCATGAACGAGCACCGACATCAGCATGCGATTACCACGATGTGCAAAGTGCTGCGGATTGCTCGGGCCGGGTTCTATCAATGGCTGCACAAGCCTGTTTCCGACCGCGACCAGGACAACCATCGACTACTTCAGCTGATCCGCAGCTCCTACGCGGCCAGTCGTGGTGTTTATGGTACGCGACGTGTCTTTGGTGACCTGCGCGAGGCCGGTGAAACCTGTGGCAAGCATCGTGTCGCTCGCTTGATGCGCGCCCACAAGATCAAGGCGCTACGCGGCTACAAGGCGCCACGCCCGATTGCTGGCCGGCCTTCGATCATCGCCCCCAATCATCTCAATCGAGAGTTCACCGTCGATGCTCCCAACAAAGCTTGGGTGACTGACATTACCTACATCCGAACCTGGCAAGGCTGGTTGTACTTGGCAGTAGTGGTGGATCTGTATGCGCGTAAGGTGATTGGTTGGTCGATGAAGCCGACCCTGGCCCGCGAGCTAGCTCTAGATGCCTTGCTGATGGCGCTTTGGCGGCGTAAACCCAAGGCACGCGTCATCGTTCATTCCGACCAGGGCAGCCAATACGGCAGCGATGACTGGAAGCGCTTCTGTGCTGCCAACAACCTGGAGCCCAGCATGAGCCGGCGCGGCAATTGTTGGGATAATGCCGTGGCGGAATCCTTCTTCAGTAGTTTGAAGAAAGAGCGTATCCGCAAACGTATCTACAAAACCCGAGACATGGCTCGGGCCGATGTTTTCGACTATATCGAGGTCTTCTACACCGAACCCGCCGTCACAGTCATCTGGGTGGCGTCAGTCCCGAGGCCTTTGAAAGCGCCTCGTTATGAGGTCGGAAAATGTCTATTGGAACGGGGGTAGTCCAAAGAGGTAGCAGGGAAGAACCCAAAGTCTCCCTGAGACTCATGTTACCTGCTAGTAACCCTTGCAGGTGGATGTAAGTGAATTCCTACCTTTTTACAGGAGAACTCTGATGCAGATTGATACCTAGCATCTAGTAAGCTTATGGCTAGTTGTCAATTTGTGGGTTGCATTATGTTTGGTCGTTCAGCTACGGCGCTTGTATTGTGCGATAACTCCACGCTTCGGTTAAACATCGGCGCGATCCTGAACTGTGTCGACATTTCTCGAGTTTCCTTTTGTGTGAATGCTAATGAGCTTCGACAGGTCTGCGCGAGGCAAACTGCCTTCGATCTCTTCATGATTGACGAGTTTATACCCAATGTTGCTGAGCTTAGACTCTTGGAAGATATGAGCCGATCTGGGGGCTTTGATAAAGTTGTGCTCTTGGGCAGCTATGCAGTCAGTGAAAAAGATCAGCTTTTCAAATGGGCATGGTCAAGGCGAGTTGGACTCCTTGATATTATTGAAAAGCCAACATTGGTTGTTAGGTTGCGCGAAATCTTGGGCCGTATGGTTGTTGCTGTCGATCTTTATAATGGAAAGTCCATCCTCCAGTAATTTGCATCGACTGATTACGAGCGCAAAAAATTGCCGGCTAATGTTTAATTGCGATGATGTTGTTTGATTTATTTCTTGATGTTCTGTGCTTTCACTGGATCTTCATTATTTGTAACTAGATTGGGGCCCTTGAGCGGTCGGTGTTTTTTCATGAAAAAATACGATGTTAAATGGTTTCGGGAGCGTTCTTCGAAATATAAGAACGGATTTATTTTATTTTTGAGTCGCAGATTTGAAATAATACCTGTTGCTTCTATGTTGTGTAAGGCGGTCAGCAATTCACTAATTGTATGTTTGCCATTAAGCAGCATGGCTCATGCGGATAGCAGCCCGACGGACTTAGCATGGCAAGCCCAGCAGAAGCTTCAACGCGGTGAAGTTACCGCAGCCCGGGAGACGCTGCAGCAAGTCGCGATTACGGATCGTAATACACCGGCGGTTATTTTTGAAAAGGCGCTTCTTGACGATACGGAAGGTCTGCATGAGCATGCCCGCATAGGGTATGACCGGCTGCAACTCGGGCCGCTGGCAAGCAGCGTAGCAGTCCCTTCAGCAGTGAATTTGGTAGCGGTAGGTCAATTCAAACAAGCTGCTACTGCTTTCAAGCAACTGAGCATAAGCCAAGACTCATACGTCGCGGGTTATGCCCAGCTATGGGAGCTCTGGCTACTCGCTGCGCAAAAGGGAGGCTCTGCCTACCATCGGGAACTGCTCGCCGAAGCCTCCTCTGGTATCCGCCCGGCTTCCCCACAGCAAAACGCAATTCGCCAGCTTTACGCCGGTGAGGGCAGCGTTGACGCCGTTTTTTCAGCGATCGAAAGCATGCACTTCACTGATTCGCTGCAAGAGCGCACTGCGCGCAGTGAAGCAGCGTTCTTCTGTGGTGGTTACTTGCAATACGTCCTAAACGACTACCCCGCTGCTATGCGTTTGTACCAGCGTGAGTTGGCGGAACCGGGAGCATCCATCGAACGACCGCTCATCAAAAAAGCACTCATATCAATTTCCCTAGCTACGCGTTAATTTCCTAATTACCAATTTTCCATAGTAATCCGACCTTATCGGTCGGTCAGAGGCTTTCGCCATGAATAAAGTATATAGATTAGTTTGGAATAGCACTCTTAATGCCTGGGTTGCGGCAAGTGAACTTGCCACCTCGCACCGCAAAGGTGGGGGGCGCGCTGGACATAAGTTGAGTGCGGTCACGTTAATGCTGTTGTCGCTTTCCGGTGGTGAGGCGATGGCCTATACGGTCGACCCCTCACAAATTCTGAATGGCGGCACTGCGGCTACTGATGGTGGAAGTGCATTGAATACGGCGCTGGGTTCAGCAGCCAGCGCGACCGGCACAAGTTCAGCGGCAGTCGGTAATGGTGCTAATTCAAGTGGCTATCAGAGCGTAGCAATAGGGGTTAGCGCTAGTTCAAATGGCTATCAGAGCGTCGCAATAGGACCTGGCGCAAGTGCAAATCAATCTGGTGCAGTAGCATTGGGCTCAAATGCAATAGCTACTGGAAGTCAAACTGCTGATTCAATTGCGATTGGTAACAATGCTAAAGCCACCGGCATGGTTGGAAACTCTTTAGGCGCTATTTCGATCGGCTCTCAGAGCATTGCAACTGGATCCGAAACGACCGCTTTGGGCGGGTTTTCCAAAGCTGAAGGGAATTGGACGACTGCAGTCGGATACGTATCCACAGCCAAGGGCGACGGCGCTTCCGCATTCGGCGATGGGTCCATGGCCACTGGAGCGAACACCACCGCCATTGGCGCAGGGAGCACTGCGACGGGTGAGCATGCGAACGCCTTTGGTACCGACTCATATGCGGTCGCTGACCAGGCCGTGGCGATTGGTACTGCGACTGCCTCCCAAGCAAATGCAATTGCCATTGGTAATAACGCAGTCGCTGCAGGTACTAATGCAATTTCCATCGGTGCCGGAAATTATGTGAGTGGCAATAACTCTGGTGCTATTGGTGATCCGAGTACTGTTGCTGGAAACAATAGCTACTCGCTGGGCAATAACAACAAAGTTCTTCAAGATAACACCTTCGTTATTGGCAATGGAGTAACGACGACTCAGGCTAATAGTGTAGTACTGGGTAATGCCAGCACAGACCGTGCGGCCACCGCTGAGACTGGAATCACTTGGAATGGCATCCCCTATCTCTTCGCGGGGCAGGGCTCGGCGGCCAATGGAGTCGTGTCAGTTGGCGGCGTAGGCAGTGAGCGGCAGATCATCAACGTAGCCGCCGGCAAGGTTAGCGCCGATAGCACTGATGCCATTAACGGCTCTCAACTATTTGCTACCAGCCAGGCAGTGCAAGACCTTGGTAACAAATCTACCCACTACTACAGTCTTAATGATGGCGGTACTCAAGCTTCAAACTATAACAACGATGGTGCAACGGCAGAGGGCGCTCTCGCAGCAGGCGTTGGCGCACTCGCAACAGGCGAGCACGCAACTGCTGTTGGGGCTGGGGCCGTGGCGCGAGGGTTTCAATCCGTGGTCTTGGGGGCTGACGCTCTGACTCAAGGCTGGGGAGACGTTGCTATTGGTTCTGGCGCAAATGTCTCAGGAGCGGGGGGAGGTGCCACAACCGTTGGTCAACAATCTTCGGCAGTCGAAGGCGGTTCCGCATTTGGTGCCGGGGCGACGGCGTCAGGCTTTAAATCCGTTTCTCTTGGCTATCTAACTTCTGCAACTCAGTACGCTGATACCGCTGTTGGTCTTGGCGCTACGGCGAAAGGTATCTACTCCACTGCTATTGGACCGTGGGCAAAGACGAGTGGTTACCGATCTCTTTCTGCGGGCATCTACGCGAATGCAGTAGGTACCGAGGCGACAGCAATCGGTTCTGACTCCATGGTCTCGGGAAACCAGTCGACCGCGCTAGGCGTCAGTAACACCGTCACCGGTTATAGCGCCAGCGCAGTGGGCAACAATAACCGCATTGCCCAGGACAACAGCTTCGTGGTCGGCAATGGTGTGACCACAAGCCAGGCAAACAGCGTGGTACTGGGCAACGCCAGCACCGACCGTGAGGCCACCACTGAAGACGGCATCACGCTTAATGGCACTAACTACACCTTCGCCGGTCCAGCTTCGGCAGCCAATGGCGTGGCCTCCGTGGGTTCCGTTGGTCAGGAGCGCCAAATCATCAACGTGGCCGCCGGCCGAGTCGCCAGTGACAGCACTGATGCAATTAACGGCTCGCAGCTGAATGCTACCAATCAGGCGATCGACAGCCTCGGTGTTGCTGATGCCGGTAACGTCAAATATGGCGCGAACGCAGACGGCACGGTCGACTACAGCAGCGTAACTCTGAACGGCCCGGTCTCCATCGATGGCGGCGCAACGGGCGGCACTACCATCACCAATGTACACCAGGGCGAAGTGTCGTCCACCAGTACGGATGCGGTGAATGGTGCTCAACTGTTCGATACCAATCAGAACGTGAGCAGCGTCAGCAACCTGGTCAACAACTTCGCCGGCGACCAGACTGACACCTACATCGCCAACAACGGCGCAGGCATCAAATACGCGCGCACCAATGAAACCGGCCTAGCTGCGGCCGATGCGCACGCTACCGTGGCCGGTGCTACCGCCCTGGGCTACAACGCCACCGCCAGCCACCAGCAGAGCGTAGCCATTGGCCGCGACAGCCTGGCCGACGGCAGTGAGCTGGGTAACGCCGCTTACAATGCCGGTGCGGGAGTCCTTGCGGGCACCAACGCTGTAGGCGAAGTCAGCATCGGCAACGCCGGCAGCGAACGTCGCTTGACCAACCTGGCCGCAGGCGCGAACGACACCGATGCCGTGAACGTATCGCAGTTGAAAACTCTAGCCAGTAGTGTGACGGCTGCAGATGCAGGGAGTGTCAAATATGGCGCGAACGCAGACGGCACGGTCGACTACAGCAGCGTAACCCTCGGCGGCCCGGTCTCTATCGACGGCGGCGCAACGGGCGGCACTACCATCACCAACGTACACCAGGGCGAAGTCTCGTTCACCAGCACGGATGCGGTGAATGGTGCTCAGCTGTTCGAGACCAACCAGAACGTGACCAACGTTAGTAACCTGGTGAACAACTTCGCCGGTGACCAAACCGACACCTACATCGCCAACAGCGGCGCAGGTATCAAATACGCCCGCACCAATGAAACCGGCCTAGCTGCGGCCGATGCGCACGCTACCGTGGCCGGTGCTACCGCCCTGGGCTACAACGCCACCGCCAGCCACGACCAGAGCGTGGCCATTGGCCGGGACAGCCTGGCCGACGGCAGTAAGCTGGGTAACGCTGCTTACAACGCCGGCGTGGGAATCCTGGCGGGCACCAGCGCTGTAGGCGAAGTCAGCATTGGAAAGGCCGGCAGCGAGCGCCGCCTGACCAACCTGGCCGCAGGCGCGGACGACACCGATGCTGTGAACGTATCGCAGTTGAAGTCGCTAGCCAGCAATATGACTGCAGCCGGAGCGGGGGGGGTCAAATATGACCAAAACCCGGATGGCACCATCAACCAGAACAACATCACACTGAGTGGCAACACCTATAACAGCGTGACCAAGACTGGTGGTACCAAGATCACCAACGTCGCTCGTGGTGTAGATGACAGTGATGCTGTGAACATGTCTCAGCTCAACGAGACAAACCAGAATGTCGCCAACCTGGATAACCGTGTGACCAACCTGGGTGATCAGATCACTACCATCAACAATGGCGCTGGTATCAAATATTTCCACGCCAATTCCACGCAACCGGATTCGCAGGCAAGCGGCACGGACTCAGTCGCTATCGGGGCGAACGCTACCTCCAGTGGCACCAACTCGATGGCCGCGGGCAGCGGTGCTCAAGCCAGCGGAGCAGGCGCTGTGGCTCTGGGCAACGGCGCAGTAGCTACCGCCAGTGGCAGCGTGGCGCTTGGTCAGGGTGCCAGCGATGGTGGTCGTGGTGCCGAGAGCTACACCGGCAAGTATTCCACTGCACAAAACGATACGGTCGGCACTATCTCGGTAGGCAATGCTGCCACGGGGGAGACACGTACCATCAGTAACGTTGCCGATGGCAAGGATGCCACCGATGCAGTCAATCTGCGGCAGCTGGATGGCGCGGTGGCCGAGTCGAAAAGCTACACCGACAGAAAGGTCCAGGGCCTCAATGACACCGTTAGCAACGTCGGCCATAGCGTGACCAATATTGAAAACCGCGTCACCAAGGTTGGCGAGGACGTCACCAAAATCCAGAATGGTACGGACGGAATGTTCCAGGTGAACGATTCGAGCCAGCATGGAAAGCCTAAGGCTAGCGGCAAAGACTCCATCGCTGGCGGCGCTGGTGCAGTGGCCTCAGCGGATAACAGCAGCGCCATTGGTGCCAACGCTTCGGCGAAGGCTAACAATTCAGTGGCACTGGGAGCGAACTCTGTGGCAGACCGCGCTAACACAGTCTCGGTTGGCAGTAGTGGAGCTGAGCGTCAGATTACCAATTTGGCGGCGGGCACCCAGGATACTGATGCGGTCAATCTGAGCCAGCTGAAAAGTGTTACTCAGAGCGCGAATGCCTACACTGATACCCAGATTAATGGTTTGCGCCATGACATGGGCAGAATGGAGGATGACCTGAGCGCCGGCATCGCCGGGGCGATGGCAGCCTCGACTTTGCCACAGCCATATAGCCCGGGCGCGAGCATGGCCTCTGTTGGTACCGGCTACTACAACGGACAGAATGCAGTGGCAGTCGGTGTGTCGCGTATTTCCGACAACGGTCATTGGGTCAGCAAAATTGCTGGTAGTGCGGACTCGCGCGGTAACACCGGTTTGTCTGTTGGGGTTGGATACCAGTGGTGAGACTGAGTCGATAAATTAGTTATGGCCCGGGAGACCGGGTCATAATTTCGATTCATGTTCACCGAGGTTTTGGCCTGCCTATGGTGTATTAAAATTAACCTCATATAATTCGAATGGACGCGGCGCCTCGGCAATTGATAGGTCCCGGCGAGACTCTAGTGCTCAGGTTGGGAGTTTAGTAGTGAATTGTGGTAACTCTTCTTTTGATTTTAAGATGGTCAATCTATCGCCAAGAATGGTTCGGTATGATTTTTTAGTGGGTCGCATAACTAATAGTAATTTTAAAGGCGTCTGTTCTGACGGTGCTGATTATTCTGTAATGAGAGATGCTTGGAATTGAGTGGGCTGGGCTAGGACTGAGGTCATATGTCGATAAGAGTGATCAATGATTTAATAGTGTTTGATGATGAAGGCTTTAAGCTTTTCCCTGTTGCAGGCGGAGAGGAAGTGCAATTGAATGCGATCTCCAGTCGCTGCTTGGCTCAATTGGTAGAGGCTGGAGGTGAAGTTGTCCTCAGTAATGATTTAATTGGTGGGGCTTGGGAGTGCTTTGGGCTCGAAGTAACCGAAAGTAGTCTGGCTCAGTCGATTCGTCAATTAAGATTAAGTATGGATAGGCTACACCCTGGGTATGAATATATCCAAATTTTGCCGAAAATTGGTTATAGGCTGTCAAAAGAAGTAGTGATCACTGTTTATTCAAGTCTTCCTGCTATCGATCAACGGCATTCTGGCTATAGGGCGACGGAAGATGTAGGGTTTTTTCCTGATAAGGCAGCTATTTGGCGGGAAAAGTCTAGCTTCACAAAGCTTGGGGTTGTATTTATTTTGTTTGCTTGGTGTTTTGGAATGTTTTGGGTGGGTTCATGTTTGAGGGGCTTGCAAAAGGAGGGTTTTACAATGGATTTTGGTCCTCCGCAAAGAATCCATGGGATAAGTGTTTATATTTCTAATTCCGTTGCAGTTACTAAAGAAGGGCTTGATAAAGCTTTGCAGGCTGTCTCTCGTTCCCTTGAAGTTCTAAATGTTTCACGAGAGAATGCCAGTCTTTACATTGCTCCTGGTGATGAAGGACATCAATCCATTGTCTGTGATGGTGATCTGAGCGGGGGGTACACGAGATGCGTTGGCCTGAATTTAAATGATTAATCTTCTGGGGGGAGAGCTAATTATCATATTGTTTTTTCTCTTTGCAGGGTTTTTTAGTGTGTTGCTTGGAAGGTTTTATAAGTGGCGATACTCCAGTAAAAAATCTGTAATGTAGATGCTGGTTACTCACGAGCTCATCCAGAGCATAATATTGCTGCAGACCAATTTCTCCAAGCCATCCACGGGTCAAGCCGCTAATTCTAATGTCCCCGCGCCGCCTCAGTCAGAGATCAAGGCGGCAATTGAGCGACCTGCAGTCACAACTCTGAAAAATGATATGGGATGTCTTGCCTAGTTATTATCGGTAGAAATCGCCGTGGCGACGCCAATGCGGATGTCTTCGCGCTAACCGCCTAGGAATTAGAATATAGAACAGGCAAAATAATTATCGCCTAGAGCTATCGCGCCAGATGCTCTAAGTTGGCTATGGTCTATATCGCGAGAGTGAAAGGGCTGAGGCGATCAGTAGCTTTAAGATACCAACTGTGACGGCTTGATCGAGATGATTTTTTTCTTCTGTACCTTGCCAGTCATTCGCATGAGTACGATCAATGTGGGCTAAAGTTGCGGTAAAACAACATCGTTTGGTACGGCTGAGATAAGTTGGCTGGGAAGCCCTTTTGCGTAAAATCTGCTTAATTTCCAGGAAAGGCTGTCGAGTACTTTAAGCTCCGAATGGCGCCGTAGATATTGCATCTATGAAGATTGATGTTAGGGAGATGTTTTTTTGATTGTCCAAGGTGGTCCGTTTCGTTGGGTGTTATGGGGCTGGCGTGGCTATAAATATATGGAATGTGCACTCTCCTGTGAAATGATTATGTAATGAGTTGGGGTTTTTCAGTGCTCCCATATGAGAAAATTTATAACCTCGATAGCCCTTCTTGGGTGTGCCATATTTAGCGTTGTTCGAGCGAACCGGGATGCACTATTGTTTTGGAACGCTAACAGCGTGGTGGTGACGGCGCAAGATCCATTGCAGGTAAGTCTTGTTAAGTTAGCCATGGACGCCAGCTTTCCAAAATATCTCGATGTTGCCAACATTTTCTTTGATGGCGTACAGCGTATAGATATCCCAAACTATTATGGCGAGAATGATTTTCTACTGATGTACGCTGATCGCTATATGCTCAGATTTCGACATTTCAAGACGAGCCGTCGGCACCAGCATGAATATCGGCTGCATCTTTTCAAAGAACAGGGCGGTATCCATGTAAAAATTACAATCATCGGTATAGATAATTGGGAGTATGAAGGTTTGATGATGCGTTTTCTCTCGAAGAATGAGCAAGAGGCGACTGCGGCAATGCTGCCGGATAGTGCGTGCCGAATTTCCGTCAGTGTGGCTCTCGCTGAGAGTGATCTAGGCGCTCGCCTTGGACTGTTTAAATAGTAGTGGCAGAATTAACTGACACATAAAACTAAAATTTCTGAGTGCTGGAGGTCTTACGCAATTGCCAGAATTGGTCTGTAGATGCACCGTCGTATGGATGGATGCTGCAAGGCACAAGGGATTCAAGATATTTAGAAGAGGTCCCGCGTCTCGCTGCTATTTCGAAGCGTAGAGTAAGCCAGGTTTGGAAATGGTGGTGGCAGAAGTCAAATCGGTACGGAGCGCAAAGTCATGATTTATTGAGAGGTTGGTTCTAGAGTAATGGCAAATATTTTACTGATTGATAGAAATCCATTGGTACACAGTTTTATAAAAGGAAGTCTGGTGGTTGACGGGCATACTTTTGTTTCGGGTGTAGATAATGAATTTGATGGTCGAAAGGTTGTCGCGGAATGTAATGTTGACTTGGTTATATTTGATATATTTGCGCCAGGCATCCGAGGGATTCAGTTTATAAAAGAGGTGAAATCAATAAATAGTGGTGTAATGATTTTAGTGTGTGTCTCGGATATTTGTGAGGCGTTGGAGATTCGTTACGCGCAAGGAGGCGCTGACGGATGGATCAGAAAGACTGCTCCTTCTCAGGAAATTCGCAGTAGTGTTAATAAGGTTCTTGCGGGCGGAAAGTTATTCTCAAGTAGCGTTTTGGGGAAAATATTTAGGCTTGAAATTTCTACATCTCCACTTCCCTCCCGGAGAGAATTATCAGTTCTGAATCTCTTAGCGGGAGGTTACTCGAATGTTGATATAGCAAAAAAGCTTTCCATAAATTTTAAGACTGTTAGCAATCACAAAATAAATTTAATGAAGAAGCTCGGTGCTTCATCGACGGTAGAGTTGCTTGAGTTCGCACAAGCCAAGGGTATCATCCCCCCTTCGAAAGATGGTCAATCGTTGCTTCTTCAGAGATTAATGAAGGATTTTTCTGAAAGCGAGAGTCTAATTATTTATGCGCTGGCGAGAGATGGAAGGGTGCTCTTTGCTAATGCTTGTTTCTGCAGGATGGTTGGGCTCGGTGCTAAACAGCTATATGGTATGACGATTGGTCAGGTCGGATTAGTTTGTGATGATGAGGTGCCATTGCTGCTGCAAAGTATCGATATGGTGAATCGAGTGGGGCAGGTATCTCCATTTGTCGAGTTTACTATGAGTTCAGGATTCAAGATGGTTCATTGGGCCATTCCTCTTGGAGCGAAGGGGTTATTGCAATATACACTCTGTTTTGCCCAGGAGGTGGCTCATTTTTCGACGGCGCCCTACATTCTGTAAATAGTCGCTGGCTTCTCTAATTTATTATGCGCGCCTACTGGAAGTATCTGTCGGGGTTGTTTTTCTGTAGTAGTGGATAAGGGGTTCTCTTTGCTGTAGCGGCGCGTAAATTTCATCGGATCCTAGTGCTGAATAGCGGGGATGTGGATTGCAAAGGTAGCTGCATATTAGTTTTTGGATTTAGTGCCGGAGTCGTTCGTTAGGTGCATATGATTCGTCTTCAGTGAGCCTGGGGAAATTCACACGACACGTGGTCCGGCATGATGCGATGCCGCTGATTTTTAAGTAAGCGGCGCTGCCGCGGCTGCTTGACAAGTAGCGCTAATGAGGAGGGTACGCGTTTTTAAGCGCATCCGACGTTGACAAAGTCTCTTGTAGGAAAGCGAAATTTACGGAGTCGATACTACTACTTCAGGATGGCCGCACCGTTCTCTGATTTATTTCGTATATTGGCTATAGGAAGTTCGGGGCTTGATAATCGCTGTTATGCTGCTCGATCAGCCCTGCCGGAACATTCTTAACCTGCGCGCTGCCATCCAGGAGCGAGGTCAATGCATCTACGCCATTGTGCGCAATTCGCACAGTTGTCGAAGCAGTGCGTGTAGTGCTGCCGGTCTAACTTGAGTGCGATGCCGTTTGACTTGGTTCGTTGAGCGGGATCCCACAGCATCAGTGGTCATGCCGCCAATGTTTCCGAGCTTATGTGTTGCTTTGGCTACGCGACTCCCGGACTTTGCTTTTTCTCACTAGTGGGTTTCAGGTCGAGATGGATGGCGTGCACTCATTACTCCAGTTGATATTGGCGATGGCTGCGGAGATTGCCTAGTTTCGCAGGGTAGATCGGACAATTCAATGGATGCGCGGCGGAATATTCTGATGCTCCTCCTGGCGGTGCACAAAATACCCTCCCACCTCCCAACAAGTGAGTCCCTCCTGAGGTGGGTTTAATGGCAATTGAAAAAATCAGTCTCATCGCTGTCACTGCAGACACAGCCAAAAAGGTTGTGGTCAAGGAAGGCGGAAAGATCAAGGCGCATGCAGGTACCAAATACCTGCTGCAAATCGACAATAGCTCTGTTGCACCCGAGAACGTTACTGTTCATCGAGTCGGTAACGATTTGCAGGTGTCTTTCGAGGGTAGCGACAAGCCCGACCTGACGATCCAGGACTTCTTCGCAGAAGGCATGGAGAGCGAGCTCTACGGTGTCGCCGAAGATGGTCAGATGTACGCCTATGTGCGTACTGACGGCGAAGGCGTTTATGGAAAACTTCTACTGGCTGACGGTGAGTCGGCTCCCATTGCGCTAGGTGGCGATTCGCTGGGCGCCGCCCCTGTGCTTAATGGCGAGACCGAAGATACCTTCGGCTTTCTGCTGTGGCCGCTGCTGGCAGGCGCCGCGGCAGTGGGTGGAACGACATATGCCGTTTACAACCACAACCAGGATGACAAGCCGCATCGCTCAGTAACCAGTCCCGAGCCGACCAGCGCTAAGGTCAGCGATCATGTCGGCCCCATTCAGGGGGATCTGGCAAATGGCGCCATCACGGACGACCCGCGCCCGACCATCTCGGGCGGCGGTATGCCTGGCTCGATCATTCATATCATCGATAACGGCGTCGAAGTTGGCAGTACGAGTGTTGCCTCGGATGGTCATTGGAGCTTCGTACCCACCAGTGATCTGGGCGGAGGTCATCACAGCATCGACGTCACTCAGAGTGTGCCGGGTGAGAAGCCCAGCGCACCGCTGCACGTGATTGATTTCGATGTTGATGTAATGGCTCCCTCTGCCCCCGAAGCCCATCTGGACCCGAGCTCCAGCACGGGCAGTGACGGTGGCAACACCATCAGCAATGTCAAGCCGACCATCGACGGCAAGACTGAGCCGGGTGCAGACATCACGGTCTCGTTCCCCTCCGGCGAAGAGATTCACACCAAGGCAGACCAAAACGGTGACTGGTCGGTGACCCCGACCCAGCCGCTGAGCGAAGGTCAACATGACATCACCGTAATCGCGACCGACCCCGCCGGCAACGCCAGTGATCCGACCATTGTCCAGGTGGTCATCGACACCATAGCGCCCATCATCCCGAATGCATGGTTGGACCCTGCATCTGATTCGGGCGTGAAGGGCGATTACATTACCAACGACACTAAGCCGACCATCGACGGCAAGACCGAGCCGGGTGCAGACATCACGGTCTCGTTCCCCTCCGGCGAAAAGGTTCACACCAAGGCAGACCAGAATGGTGACTGGTCGGTGACCCCCACCCAGCCGCTGAGCGAAGGTCAACATGACATCACCATCATCGCGACCGACCCCGCTGGCAACGCCAGTGATCCGAATGTTATCCATCTGGTAATTGACTCCGTCGTCCCGGACGCCGGCAAGCTTGCCATCACCGGCGTGCTCGACAGCGTGGGTAGCGTCACCGGCAACGTGGCCGATAAAGGCACCACCGACGACTCCCGTCCGCAAATCAGCGGTACTGGCAACGCCGGCGATACCGTCATCGTCTACACCAAGGATGCGACCGGTAACCATGAGCTCGGCCGTGCCACGGTCGGTGCCGACGGCACCTGGAGCCTGCAGCCTGGCACCCCGCTGATCGCGGGTCTGAACGAGCTGACCGCGGTCGAGATGGACGCCGCCGGCAACAAGACTGCGCCGAGCAGCGCCTACGACATCACCCTGGACGCCAGCAAACCGCTGCCGCCGGTGATCAACAGCGTGCTCGATGATGTGGGTCCGATCCAGGGCCTGCTGCAGAAGGGTGCGGTGACCGACGACAACCAGCCGACCTTCAGCGGCAGCGCCGAGCCGGGCAGCACCGTCAAGCTGTACGACGGCGGTAAACTGATTGGCAGCGGCCTCGTCGATAGCAAGGGCAACTGGAGCATCACCACCGACACGCTGGCCGACGGCCCGCACAACGTCACTGCCACGGCCACCAACCCGGTAGGCGTGATCAGCGATGCCACCGGTGGCTGGAACTTCAGCGTCGACACCACAGCTCCGTCCAAAGTGACCGATCCGGTTGCCATCGACCATGTGGGTGACAAGACGGGTCCGCTGCACAACGGCGATACCACCGATGACAATCGTCCGACCCTGGGCGGCAGCGCCGAGCCGGGCAGCAAAGTCATCATCTCCGACAACGGCACGCCGATCGGCTCCGCCACGGTGGGCGAGGATGGCAAGTGGGAGTTCACCCCGACCACGCCGCTGGCCGAGGGCTCGCACGACCTGACCACCGAGGTCCAGGATCCGGCGGGTAACCTCTCCGGTCCGAGCGATCCGCTGCACATCGTCGTCGACACCTCCAAAGTGGTGGTGCAGATCACCCACGTGATCGATGACATCGGTAGCATCAAAGGCGACATCGCGGCCAATGCCAGCACCGACGACCAGCGTCCGGAAATCCAGGGCAGCGGCAAAGCCGGTAGCACCGTAACCGTCTCCGATGGCAGCACGGTACTGGGCAGCACCGTAGTCAAAGCCGATGGCACCTGGAGCTTCACCCCGTCCAGTGACCTGGCTGATGGTGCGCACAGCATCACTGCGACCGCCACCGACGCGGCCGGCAACACCAGCCCGGCGACCCCGCCGTTCGCCTTCAACATCGACACCATCGCGCCGAGCAAGCCAGCCATTGGCCAAGTGACCGACGATGTGGGTTCGATCCAGGGCCCAGTCGCCAACGGAGGCGTAACGGACGACCCGAACCCAACCCTGTCGGGTACGGCTGAAGCCGGCTCCACCGTGACCGTCTACGACAACGGCAGCAAGCTGGGTAGCGTCGTGGCGGACAAGGACGGCAACTGGTCCTACACCCCGACTACGCCGATCAGCGAAGGTGCGCATAGCTTCACCGTCGATGCCACCGACAAGGCCGGTAATGTCAGTGCCAAGTCCGATCCGTTCACGCTGAACACTGACTACACCGCGCCGGACGCCGGCAAGCTCGCCATCACCGGCGTGCTCGACAGCGTGGGTAGCGTCACCGGCAACGTGGCCGATAAAGGCACCACCGACGACTCCCGTCCGCAAATCAGCGGTACTGGCAACGCCGGCGATACCGTCATCGTCTACACCAAGGATGCGACCGGTAACCATGAGCTCGGCCGTGCCACGGTCGGTGCCGACGGCACCTGGAGCCTGCAGCCTGGCACCCCGCTGATCGCGGGTCTGAACGAGCTGACCGCGGTCGAGATGGACGCCGCCGGCAACAAGACTGCGCCGAGCAGCGCCTACGACATCACCCTGGACGCCAGCAAACCGCTGCCGCCGGTGATCAACAGCGTGCTCGATGATGTGGGTCCGATCCAGGGCCTGCTGCAGAAGGGTGCGGTGACCGACGACAACCAGCCGACCTTCAGCGGCAGCGCCGAGCCGGGCAGCACCGTCAAGCTGTACGACGGCGGTAAACTGATTGGCAGCGGCCTCGTCGATAGCAAGGGCAACTGGAGCATCACCACCGACACGCTGGCCGACGGCCCGCACAACGTCACTGCCACGGCCACCAACCCGGTAGGCGTGATCAGCGATGCCACCGGTGGCTGGAACTTCAGCGTCGACACCACAGCTCCGTCCAAAGTGACCGATCCGGTTGCCATCGACCATGTGGGTGACAAGACGGGTCCGCTGCACAACGGCGATACCACCGATGACAATCGTCCGACCCTGGGCGGCAGCGCCGAGCCGGGCAGCAAAGTCATCATCTCCGACAACGGCACGCCGATCGGCTCCGCCACGGTGGGCGAGGATGGCAAGTGGGAGTTCACCCCGACCACGCCGCTGGCCGAGGGCTCGCACGACCTGACCACCGAGGTCCAGGATCCGGCGGGTAACCTCTCCGGTCCGAGCGATCCGCTGCACATCGTCGTCGACACCTCCAAAGTGGTGGTGCAGATCACCCACGTGATCGATGACATCGGTAGCATCAAAGGCGACATCGCGGCCAATGCCAGCACCGACGACCAGCGTCCGGAAATCCAGGGCAGCGGCAAAGCCGGTAGCACCGTAACCGTCTCCGATGGCAGCACGGTACTGGGCAGCACCGTAGTCAAAGCCGATGGCACCTGGAGCTTCACCCCGTCCAGTGACCTGGCTGATGGTGCGCACAGCATCACTGCGACCGCCACCGACGCGGCCGGCAACACCAGCCCGGCGACCCCGCCGTTCGCCTTCAACATCGACACCATCGCGCCGAGCAAGCCAGCCATTGGCCAAGTGACCGACGATGTGGGTTCGATCCAGGGCCCAGTCGCCAACGGAGGCGTAACGGACGACCCGAACCCAACCCTGTCGGGTACGGCTGAAGCCGGCTCCACCGTGACCGTCTACGACAACGGCAGCAAGCTGGGTAGCGTCGTGGCGGACAAGGACGGCAACTGGTCCTACACCCCGACTACGCCGATCAGCGAAGGTGCGCATAGCTTCACCGTCGATGCCACCGACAAGGCCGGTAATGTCAGTGCCAAGTCCGATCCGTTCACGCTGAACACTGACTACACCGCGCCGGACGCCGGCAAGCTCGCCATCACCGGCGTGCTCGACAGCGTGGGTAGCGTCACCGGCAACGTGGCCGATAAAGGCACCACCGACGACTCCCGTCCGCAAATCAGCGGTACTGGCAACGCCGGCGATACCGTCATCGTCTACACCAAGGATGCGACCGGTAACCATGAGCTCGGCCGTGCCACGGTCGGTGCCGACGGCACCTGGAGCCTGCAGCCTGGCACCCCGCTGATCGCGGGTCTGAACGAGCTGACCGCGGTCGAGATGGACGCCGCCGGCAACAAGACTGCGCCGAGCAGCGCCTACGACATCACCCTGGACGCCAGCAAACCGCTGCCGCCGGTGATCAACAGCGTGCTCGATGATGTGGGTCCGATCCAGGGCCTGCTGCAGAAGGGTGCGGTGACCGACGACAACCAGCCGACCTTCAGCGGCAGCGCCGAGCCGGGCAGCACCGTCAAGCTGTACGACGGCGGTAAACTGATTGGCAGCGGCCTCGTCGATAGCAAGGGCAACTGGAGCATCACCACCGACACGCTGGCCGACGGCCCGCACAACGTCACTGCCACGGCCACCAACCCGGTAGGCGTGATCAGCGATGCCACCGGTGGCTGGAACTTCAGCGTCGACACCACAGCTCCGTCCAAAGTGACCGATCCGGTTGCCATCGACCATGTGGGTGACAAGACGGGTCCGCTGCACAACGGCGATACCACCGATGACAATCGTCCGACCCTGGGCGGCAGCGCCGAGCCGGGCAGCAAAGTCATCATCTCCGACAACGGCACGCCGATCGGCTCCGCCACGGTGGGCGAGGATGGCAAGTGGGAGTTCACCCCGACCACGCCGCTGGCCGAGGGCTCGCACGACCTGACCACCGAGGTCCAGGATCCGGCGGGTAACCTCTCCGGTCCGAGCGATCCGCTGCACATCGTCGTCGACACCTCCAAAGTGGTGGTGCAGATCACCCACGTGATCGATGACATCGGTAGCATCAAAGGCGACATCGCGGCCAATGCCAGCACCGACGACCAGCGTCCGGAAATCCAGGGCAGCGGCAAAGCCGGTAGCACCGTAACCGTCTCCGATGGCAGCACGGTACTGGGCAGCACCGTAGTCAAAGCCGATGGCACCTGGAGCTTCACCCCGTCCAGTGACCTGGCTGATGGTGCGCACAGCATCACTGCGACCGCCACCGACGCGGCCGGCAACACCAGCCCGGCGACCCCGCCGTTCGCCTTCAACATCGACACCATCGCGCCGAGCAAGCCAGCCATTGGCCAAGTGACCGACGATGTGGGTTCGATCCAGGGCCCAGTCGCCAACGGAGGCGTAACGGACGACCCGAACCCAACCCTGTCGGGTACGGCTGAAGCCGGCTCCACCGTGACCGTCTACGACAACGGCAGCAAGCTGGGTAGCGTCGTGGCGGACAAGGACGGCAACTGGTCCTACACCCCGACTACGCCGATCAGCGAAGGTGCGCATAGCTTCACCGTCGATGCCACCGACAAGGCCGGTAATGTCAGTGCCAAGTCCGATCCGTTCACGCTGAACACTGACTACACCGCGCCGGACGCCGGCAAGCTCGCCATCACCGGCGTGCTCGACAGCGTGGGTAGCGTCACCGGCAACGTGGCCGATAAAGGCACCACCGACGACTCCCGTCCGCAAATCAGCGGTACTGGCAACGCCGGCGATACCGTCATCGTCTACACCAAGGATGCGACCGGTAACCATGAGCTCGGCCGTGCCACGGTCGGTGCCGACGGCACCTGGAGCCTGCAGCCTGGCACCCCGCTGATCGCGGGTCTGAACGAGCTGACCGCGGTCGAGATGGACGCCGCCGGCAACAAGACTGCGCCGAGCAGCGCCTACGACATCACCCTGGACGCCAGCAAACCGCTGCCGCCGGTGATCAACAGCGTGCTCGATGATGTGGGTCCGATCCAGGGCCTGCTGCAGAAGGGTGCGGTGACCGACGACAACCAGCCGACCTTCAGCGGCAGCGCCGAGCCGGGCAGCACCGTCAAGCTGTACGACGGCGGTAAACTGATTGGCAGCGGCCTCGTCGATAGCAAGGGCAACTGGAGCATCACCACCGACACGCTGGCCGACGGCCCGCACAACGTCACTGCCACGGCCACCAACCCGGTAGGCGTGATCAGCGATGCCACCGGTGGCTGGAACTTCAGCGTCGACACCACAGCTCCGTCCAAAGTGACCGATCCGGTTGCCATCGACCATGTGGGTGACAAGACGGGTCCGCTGCACAACGGCGATACCACCGATGACAATCGTCCGACCCTGGGCGGCAGCGCCGAGCCGGGCAGCAAAGTCATCATCTCCGACAACGGCACGCCGATCGGCTCCGCCACGGTGGGCGAGGATGGCAAGTGGGAGTTCACCCCGACCACGCCGCTGGCCGAGGGCTCGCACGACCTGACCACCGAGGTCCAGGATCCGGCGGGTAACCTCTCCGGTCCGAGCGATCCGCTGCACATCGTCGTCGACACCTCCAAAGTGGTGGTGCAGATCACCCACGTGATCGATGACATCGGTAGCATCAAAGGCGACATCGCGGCCAATGCCAGCACCGACGACCAGCGTCCGGAAATCCAGGGCAGCGGCAAAGCCGGTAGCACCGTAACCGTCTCCGATGGCAGCACGGTACTGGGCAGCACCGTAGTCAAAGCCGATGGCACCTGGAGCTTCACCCCGTCCAGTGACCTGGCTGATGGTGCGCACAGCATCACTGCGACCGCCACCGACGCGGCCGGCAACACCAGCCCGGCGACCCCGCCGTTCGCCTTCAACATCGACACCATCGCGCCGAGCAAGCCAGCCATTGGCCAAGTGACCGACGATGTGGGTTCGATCCAGGGCCCAGTCGCCAACGGAGGCGTAACGGACGACCCGAACCCAACCCTGTCGGGTACGGCTGAAGCCGGCTCCACCGTGACCGTCTACGACAACGGCAGCAAGCTGGGTAGCGTCGTGGCGGACAAGGACGGCAACTGGTCCTACACCCCGACTACGCCGATCAGCGAAGGTGCGCATAGCTTCACCGTCGATGCCACCGACAAGGCCGGTAATGTCAGTGCCAAGTCCGATCCGTTCACGCTGAACACTGACTACACCGCGCCGGACGCCGGCAAGCTCGCCATCACCGGCGTGCTCGACAGCGTGGGTAGCGTCACCGGCAACGTGGCCGATAAAGGCACCACCGACGACTCCCGTCCGCAAATCAGCGGTACTGGCAACGCCGGCGATACCGTCATCGTCTACACCAAGGATGCGACCGGTAACCATGAGCTCGGCCGTGCCACGGTCGGTGCCGACGGCACCTGGAGCCTGCAGCCTGGCACCCCGCTGATCGCGGGTCTGAACGAGCTGACCGCGGTCGAGATGGACGCCGCCGGCAACAAGACTGCGCCGAGCAGCGCCTACGACATCACCCTGGACGCCAGCAAACCGCTGCCGCCGGTGATCAACAGCGTGCTCGATGATGTGGGTCCGATCCAGGGCCTGCTGCAGAAGGGTGCGGTGACCGACGACAACCAGCCGACCTTCAGCGGCAGCGCCGAGCCGGGCAGCACCGTCAAGCTGTACGACGGCGGTAAACTGATTGGCAGCGGCCTCGTCGATAGCAAGGGCAACTGGAGCATCACCACCGACACGCTGGCCGACGGCCCGCACAACGTCACTGCCACGGCCACCAACCCGGTAGGCGTGATCAGCGATGCCACCGGTGGCTGGAACTTCAGCGTCGACACCACAGCTCCGTCCAAAGTGACCGATCCGGTTGCCATCGACCATGTGGGTGACAAGACGGGTCCGCTGCACAACGGCGATACCACCGATGACAATCGTCCGACCCTGGGCGGCAGCGCCGAGCCGGGCAGCAAAGTCATCATCTCCGACAACGGCACGCCGATCGGCTCCGCCACGGTGGGCGAGGATGGCAAGTGGGAGTTCACCCCGACCACGCCGCTGGCCGAGGGCTCGCACGACCTGACCACCGAGGTCCAGGATCCGGCGGGTAACCTCTCCGGTCCGAGCGATCCGCTGCACATCGTCGTCGACACCTCCAAAGTGGTGGTGCAGATCACCCACGTGATCGATGACATCGGTAGCATCAAAGGCGACATCGCGGCCAATGCCAGCACCGACGACCAGCGTCCGGAAATCCAGGGCAGCGGCAAAGCCGGTAGCACCGTAACCGTCTCCGATGGCAGCACGGTACTGGGCAGCACCGTAGTCAAAGCCGATGGCACCTGGAGCTTCACCCCGTCCAGTGACCTGGCTGATGGTGCGCACAGCATCACTGCGACCGCCACCGACGCGGCCGGCAACACCAGCCCGGCGACCCCGCCGTTCGCCTTCAACATCGACACCATCGCGCCGAGCAAGCCAGCCATTGGCCAAGTGACCGACGATGTGGGTTCGATCCAGGGCCCAGTCGCCAACGGAGGCGTAACGGACGACCCGAACCCAACCCTGTCGGGTACGGCTGAAGCCGGCTCCACCGTGACCGTCTACGACAACGGCAGCAAGCTGGGTAGCGTCGTGGCGGACAAGGACGGCAACTGGTCCTACACCCCGACTACGCCGATCAGCGAAGGTGCGCATAGCTTCACCGTCGATGCCACCGACAAGGCCGGTAATGTCAGTGCCAAGTCCGATCCGTTCACGCTGAACACTGACTACACCGCGCCGGACGCCGGCAAGCTCGCCATCACCGGCGTGCTCGACAGCGTGGGTAGCGTCACCGGCAACGTGGCCGATAAAGGCACCACCGACGACTCCCGTCCGCAAATCAGCGGTACTGGCAACGCCGGCGATACCGTCATCGTCTACACCAAGGATGCGACCGGTAACCATGAGCTCGGCCGTGCCACGGTCGGTGCCGACGGCACCTGGAGCCTGCAGCCTGGCACCCCGCTGATCGCGGGTCTGAACGAGCTGACCGCGGTCGAGATGGACGCCGCCGGCAACAAGACTGCGCCGAGCAGCGCCTACGACATCACCCTGGACGCCAGCAAACCGCTGCCGCCGGTGATCAACAGCGTGCTCGATGATGTGGGTCCGATCCAGGGCCTGCTGCAGAAGGGTGCGGTGACCGACGACAACCAGCCGACCTTCAGCGGCAGCGCCGAGCCGGGCAGCACCGTCAAGCTGTACGACGGCGGTAAACTGATTGGCAGCGGCCTCGTCGATAGCAAGGGCAACTGGAGCATCACCACCGACACGCTGGCCGACGGCCCGCACAACGTCACTGCCACGGCCACCAACCCGGTAGGCGTGATCAGCGATGCCACCGGTGGCTGGAACTTCAGCGTCGACACCACAGCTCCGTCCAAAGTGACCGATCCGGTTGCCATCGACCATGTGGGTGACAAGACGGGTCCGCTGCACAACGGCGATACCACCGATGACAATCGTCCGACCCTGGGCGGCAGCGCCGAGCCGGGCAGCAAAGTCATCATCTCCGACAACGGCACGCCGATCGGCTCCGCCACGGTGGGCGAGGATGGCAAGTGGGAGTTCACCCCGACCACGCCGCTGGCCGAGGGCTCGCACGACCTGACCACCGAGGTCCAGGATCCGGCGGGTAACCTCTCCGGTCCGAGCGATCCGCTGCACATCGTCGTCGACACCTCCAAAGTGGTGGTGCAGATCACCCACGTGATCGATGACATCGGTAGCATCAAAGGCGACATCGCGGCCAATGCCAGCACCGACGACCAGCGTCCGGAAATCCAGGGCAGCGGCAAAGCCGGTAGCACCGTAACCGTCTCCGATGGCAGCACGGTACTGGGCAGCACCGTAGTCAAAGCCGATGGCACCTGGAGCTTCACCCCGTCCAGTGACCTGGCTGATGGTGCGCACAGCATCACTGCGACCGCCACCGACGCGGCCGGCAACACCAGCCCGGCGACCCCGCCGTTCGCCTTCAACATCGACACCATCGCGCCGAGCAAGCCAGCCATTGGCCAAGTGACCGACGATGTGGGTTCGATCCAGGGCCCAGTCGCCAACGGAGGCGTAACGGACGACCCGAACCCAACCCTGTCGGGTACGGCTGAAGCCGGCTCCACCGTGACCGTCTACGACAACGGCAGCAAGCTGGGTAGCGTCGTGGCGGACAAGGACGGCAACTGGTCCTACACCCCGACTACGCCGATCAGCGAAGGTGCGCATAGCTTCACCGTCGATGCCACCGACAAGGCCGGTAATGTCAGTGCCAAGTCCGATCCGTTCACGCTGAACACTGACTACACCGCGCCGGACGCCGGCAAGCTCGCCATCACCGGCGTGCTCGACAGCGTGGGTAGCGTCACCGGCAACGTGGCCGATAAAGGCACCACCGACGACTCCCGTCCGCAAATCAGCGGTACTGGCAACGCCGGCGATACCGTCATCGTCTACACCAAGGATGCGACCGGTAACCATGAGCTCGGCCGTGCCACGGTCGGTGCCGACGGCACCTGGAGCCTGCAGCCTGGCACCCCGCTGATCGCGGGTCTGAACGAGCTGACCGCGGTCGAGATGGACGCCGCCGGCAACAAGACTGCGCCGAGCAGCGCCTACGACATCACCCTGGACGCCAGCAAACCGCTGCCGCCGGTGATCAACAGCGTGCTCGATGATGTGGGTCCGATCCAGGGCCTGCTGCAGAAGGGTGCGGTGACCGACGACAACCAGCCGACCTTCAGCGGCAGCGCCGAGCCGGGCAGCACCGTCAAGCTGTACGACGGCGGTAAACTGATTGGCAGCGGCCTCGTCGATAGCAAGGGCAACTGGAGCATCACCACCGACACGCTGGCCGACGGCCCGCACAACGTCACTGCCACGGCCACCAACCCGGTAGGCGTGATCAGCGATGCCACCGGTGGCTGGAACTTCAGCGTCGACACCACAGCTCCGTCCAAAGTGACCGATCCGGTTGCCATCGACCATGTGGGTGACAAGACGGGTCCGCTGCACAACGGCGATACCACCGATGACAATCGTCCGACCCTGGGCGGCAGCGCCGAGCCGGGCAGCAAAGTCATCATCTCCGACAACGGCACGCCGATCGGCTCCGCCACGGTGGGCGAGGATGGCAAGTGGGAGTTCACCCCGACCACGCCGCTGGCCGAGGGCTCGCACGACCTGACCACCGAGGTCCAGGATCCGGCGGGTAACCTCTCCGGTCCGAGCGATCCGCTGCACATCGTCGTCGACACCTCCAAAGTGGTGGTGCAGATCACCCACGTGATCGATGACATCGGTAGCATCAAAGGCGACATCGCGGCCAATGCCAGCACCGACGACCAGCGTCCGGAAATCCAGGGCAGCGGCAAAGCCGGTAGCACCGTAACCGTCTCCGATGGCAGCACGGTACTGGGCAGCACCGTAGTCAAAGCCGATGGCACCTGGAGCTTCACCCCGTCCAGTGACCTGGCTGATGGTGCGCACAGCATCACTGCGACCGCCACCGACGCGGCCGGCAACACCAGCCCGGCGACCCCGCCGTTCGCCTTCAACATCGACACCATCGCGCCGAGCAAGCCAGCCATTGGCCAAGTGACCGACGATGTGGGTTCGATCCAGGGCCCAGTCGCCAACGGAGGCGTAACGGACGACCCGAACCCAACCCTGTCGGGTACGGCTGAAGCCGGCTCCACCGTGACCGTCTACGACAACGGCAGCAAGCTGGGTAGCGTCGTGGCGGACAAGGACGGCAACTGGTCCTACACCCCGACTACGCCGATCAGCGAAGGTGCGCATAGCTTCACCGTCGATGCCACCGACAAGGCCGGTAATGTCAGTGCCAAGTCCGATCCGTTCACGCTGAACACTGACTACACCGCGCCGGACGCCGGCAAGCTCGCCATCACCGGCGTGCTCGACAGCGTGGGTAGCGTCACCGGCAACGTGGCCGATAAAGGCACCACCGACGACTCCCGTCCGCAAATCAGCGGTACTGGCAACGCCGGCGATACCGTCATCGTCTACACCAAGGATGCGACCGGTAACCATGAGCTCGGCCGTGCCACGGTCGGTGCCGACGGCACCTGGAGCCTGCAGCCTGGCACCCCGCTGATCGCGGGTCTGAACGAGCTGACCGCGGTCGAGATGGACGCCGCCGGCAACAAGACTGCGCCGAGCAGCGCCTACGACATCACCCTGGACGCCAGCAAACCGCTGCCGCCGGTGATCAACAGCGTGCTCGATGATGTGGGTCCGATCCAGGGCCTGCTGCAGAAGGGTGCGGTGACCGACGACAACCAGCCGACCTTCAGCGGCAGCGCCGAGCCGGGCAGCACCGTCAAGCTGTACGACGGCGGTAAACTGATTGGCAGCGGCCTCGTCGATAGCAAGGGCAACTGGAGCATCACCACCGACACGCTGGCCGACGGCCCGCACAACGTCACTGCCACGGCCACCAACCCGGTAGGCGTGATCAGCGATGCCACCGGTGGCTGGAACTTCAGCGTCGACACCACAGCTCCGTCCAAAGTGACCGATCCGGTTGCCATCGACCATGTGGGTGACAAGACGGGTCCGCTGCACAACGGCGATACCACCGATGACAATCGTCCGACCCTGGGCGGCAGCGCCGAGCCGGGCAGCAAAGTCATCATCTCCGACAACGGCACGCCGATCGGCTCCGCCACGGTGGGCGAGGATGGCAAGTGGGAGTTCACCCCGACCACGCCGCTGGCCGAGGGCTCGCACGACCTGACCACCGAGGTCCAGGATCCGGCGGGTAACCTCTCCGGTCCGAGCGATCCGCTGCACATCGTCGTCGACACCTCCAAAGTGGTGGTGCAGATCACCCACGTGATCGATGACATCGGTAGCATCAAAGGCGACATCGCGGCCAATGCCAGCACCGACGACCAGCGTCCGGAAATCCAGGGCAGCGGCAAAGCCGGTAGCACCGTAACCGTCTCCGATGGCAGCACGGTACTGGGCAGCACCGTAGTCAAAGCCGATGGCACCTGGAGCTTCACCCCGTCCAGTGACCTGGCTGATGGTGCGCACAGCATCACTGCGACCGCCACCGACGCGGCCGGCAACACCAGCCCGGCGACCCCGCCGTTCGCCTTCAACATCGACACCATCGCGCCGAGCAAGCCAGCCATTGGCCAAGTGACCGACGATGTGGGTTCGATCCAGGGCCCAGTCGCCAACGGAGGCGTAACGGACGACCCGAACCCAACCCTGTCGGGTACGGCTGAAGCCGGCTCCACCGTGACCGTCTACGACAACGGCAGCAAGCTGGGTAGCGTCGTGGCGGACAAGGACGGCAACTGGTCCTACACCCCGACTACGCCGATCAGCGAAGGTGCGCATAGCTTCACCGTCGATGCCACCGACAAGGCCGGTAATGTCAGTGCCAAGTCCGATCCGTTCACGCTGAACACTGACTACACCGCGCCGGACGCCGGCAAGCTCGCCATCACCGGCGTGCTCGACAGCGTGGGTAGCGTCACCGGCAACGTGGCCGATAAAGGCACCACCGACGACTCCCGTCCGCAAATCAGCGGTACTGGCAACGCCGGCGATACCGTCATCGTCTACACCAAGGATGCGACCGGTAACCATGAGCTCGGCCGTGCCACGGTCGGTGCCGATGGCACCTGGAGCCTGCAGCCTGGCACCCCGCTGATCGCGGGTCTGAACGAGCTGACCGCGGTCGAGATGGACGCCGCCGGCAACAAGACTGCGCCGAGCAGCGTCTACGACATCACCCTGGACACCACCCCTCCGGCCAAACCTGTCATCGAATCGCTCTATGATGACGGAAGCAGTAAGCCTATTCTGCCCAATGGCGACACTGCGGATACCACGCCCCAGATCAGCGGTAGCGCCGAAGCTGGCAGCCTAGTGGTTATCAAGGATGGTGCCAAAGTCATCGGCAGCACGACGGCAGATGCAGGCGGCAAGTGGAGCTTCACTCCAGCTACGCCGTTGAGCAGCGGTGATCATGCTTTAACTGTGGACGCGACGGACAAGGCCGGTAATACCAGTGTGCCGTCTGACTCATTTAACTTCAGCATTACCCCAGGGGGAGATGACTATCCGCGCAAACTTAATGGTGGAGACGAGGCCCCTTTGAGTTACACCGTGATACTCGATACTTCCGGGAGCATGGCGGGCACTGGAATGTCAGCTGCCAAAACCGCATTGCTGGCCATGCTCACGACGGCGCTCAAGTACGGCTCGACTGTGACCTTCAACTTGATCGAGCTGAAAGACGCCGTAACGGATTATGGTTACTTCACCTTCTCCAGCGCCACCGATGCTAGCTACACCAGTTTGGTCAACAAGATCAACGGACTGTCTGCCAGCGGTAGTGAGAACTACGAGCAAGGCCTGAAGACCGCCTTAACCAACATGAATGCGGAGCTGACTACAGGAACTGTGCCGAACAAGCAGGTATTCTTTATCTCCGATGGCAACCCGGCTTATTCGAATCTGGAACCTACGCCCGCGACTCTGGCTAACTGGCAGGCGTTCATGCATACGCCACCCAATGGCCATGATCCGATCTCAGTTACGACTATTGGTCTGGGGAGCAACATCTCAGATAAATTCCTGTCGAAGATCACTACCGATGCGACTGTCATGTCACCGTCGATTCCGCAACTCAGCGACATCATGCAGGCTCACATGTACGTCGATTCAGTTGGCGGCAACGTGCTGGCCAATGACTCCATGTTGCATCGGGACGGAGCAGAACATCTCACACAGATCAAACTTGGTGCGTCGACCTATCAGATTACTGCGGCCAACACGCTGGCTGTAGATAAGCCCGACTCGTCGGTGTCCTCCACCTACGACGGCACCACCGGCCGTTTGATTCTGAACAGTGATACTGGTTGTCTGACGATCTACATGAAAGGCAGTGGTGCTTACAAGGCTGGTGACTATCTATACCAGCTGCGTCCAGCGGATATGCCCCTGGGGGTCAATCCTAACCACGAGGTGGATTATCAGTACACTGGAGTCGACAGCGATGGTCATAGCCAGTCGGCGACCCTGCACATTGTGTTTGACTCCGGATCGGCTGGAGCTATCCACATCCTGTCTATGACCAAGGACAGTGGGGTTGCTGGGGACTTCATCACCGCTGACGGCACATCTGGACGCGCGATTTCCGGAGATCTCTCGCAGAAGCTGGCTGCCGGCAATTTCTTGGAAATATCTTTGGACGGCGGCAAGTCCTGGAATAAGGTGACAGCCGTTGATGGTACGAAATGGGCTTACGTGGACAAAACTGCCCATGCTTCCGACTGGGCTGTTCAAGTGCGCGTCTCCGACGGTACTGGCTCCGCATATCTAACCGAGCAGGCCGTGAAGTTGAGCGCACTGGCCAAGGCACCAGCCATCACCAGCATCCTTGAGCAAGATAACGATGGCTTGTATACCGCCACCGAGGCTAACGCGGGTGCCCACATGGTGGTGTCCCTGGCCGGTACCGGAGCTAAGGCAGGGGATATCCTCCATACGCAATGGGGGATTGCGCAGTACGACAAGACCCTGACGGCGCTGGACATTTCCTCCGGCCAAGTGGCTGTGCAACTGGCTAATACCGTCACGAGTACCGCCTACAATGGCTATGCACAGGGTGTGCTGTACAACTTCGATGTGACGACATCCATCATCCACGATGGTGTGGCCGGTGCCAGCTCGGCGGCCTACCACTTGGTGGGTGGCGGCTTCTCGACCCGCAACGTCGGGGACAACCTGTACAACACCACGGCCACCGCGGTAACCGATAACAGCTATACCGGTGATGGCTTTACCGTGACGACCCATGGCGCCGCCATGGCGAAGGCCGCGCAGGTCACCAACAAGACCTACGCCGGTCTGATGGTGAGTGACCCGAGTTCGGCCGACATGGTGTTCACCCTGAGCAAGTCCGCTACCCAGGTTGGCTTTGCGCTATCCGGGTTAGACAACACCTCCGGTGGAGCGCTGGTGATCGTCTATGGAGTGGATGGCACCGAACTGTCGCGCCAAACGGTTACTGGCAGTGGGGCCTACTCGGCCTACAACTACAGCTATACCGCAGCGCCAGGGCACGAAGTGGGTAGCTTCAAGGTGGTATCGGGTACCGGCAGTCTCACCCTGAGTAACTTCAGCGAGACGCAGGCGCTGCATGTGGCCGATACCCGAACCTTGGTCATAGATGAGGTGACTGACAGCTTCTATGGCACGCCTTCGGACGATACGGTGAGCCTGACGTACAGCGCGGCCAACTACTTCGCCAGTACCAGCAACACAGGTATCCACGGCGGCGCGGGGGTGGACACCCTCAAGCTGGTCGGCAACCACGGCACGTTGAATCTCGAACTGCCGACGTCGGTGGGCAAGCTGTCGGGTATGGAGGTAGTGGACATCACTGGCTTCAACGCCGGCCAGACCACGGGTGCGTCCAATGCCATCACTTTGAATCTTTCGGTGAAGGACGTTCTGGAGAATGGTCAGACCGACCTGTTCCACTCCAGCGACCAACACACCGTGCAGATGATGGTGAAGGGCGACAGCAACGACACGGTGAACCTTGATCACCTGTTGGGCAGCGGCGGAGCGAATGTCGGCACCTGGTCCGACAAGGGGCCGGCCATCATCAACGGTTCGGTGTTCGAGGTGTACCAGCACAGCGGGCTGGATGCCGAGCTGCTGGTGCAGTACGGCGTACACGTCAACCTGGTCTAAGCCGCCTGACGGCGAGCCCGGCGCTTCGGCGTCGGGCTCGCCCCAGCCTTACCCCGTCAAACTTCGATACGGAACCCCGCCACACTGCGGTGGGGTTTTCGGAGAGTTAACCTATGAATATTTTCCTTAATCGGCCGCTGCGCACAGCCGCTGGCCTCAGTGCCCTGGTTACCGCTATCGGCTTCGCCTCGGCAGCCTTCGCGCAAAATGACTCCATCTACGGCGAGGCCTACCAGAAGCTTGAATCCGTGGTGCCGGAACAGGCTCAGATCGTCATGTTTCGTGGCACGGACAACGACAAGCAAGCCGCTCATGTATACCTCGACGGCGAATTGCAAACCGCCTTGATGCCAGGTGGTTACACCACCTTCTGCGTCGCGGCGGGTGAACACTCGCTGGAGGACTATATTGGTGATGCTCCGCAGTATAGGGGCAAGCGCAACCCGCGAAGCTTCGCCAAGTTCCAGGGCGGGAAGACCTACGTCCTGGAGGTGCCGACCGGAGCCAACCAGAACACTCCGATCGTGCACAGTGGTAAGGAGGCCCAGCAGAGCCTGCAGGGCCTGCGTCGGCAAATCCACGTGATCAGCCGCGCCAGCTCCGTCCTTCCTTGCCAAACCGAAACCAAGTTGAGCCTGCGCAGCGATGTGCTGTTTGACTTTGGCAAAGGGGGTTATAACGATCTAACCGCCGAAGGCCGCGCTCAGCTGAACCTGATTGTGCGGGATATTCAGCAGCGGCAGCAGGGGATTCAGAGCATCGAGGTTATAGGCTATGCCGATCCGCTCGGCCAGTTCGCCGCCAACCAGCGCCTCTCCCAGCAACGCGCGGAGACGATTCGCCGCATGCTGCTGGAACAGGGGATTCAAAGCGACCTGGTAAACGCCAGCGGCCGCGGTAGCGCGGAACCTGTCGTGAGTTGCCATGAGGGTTCGCGCCGCAAACAGATTGCCTGCAATGCGCCGAACCGCCGGGTTGAGCTGCTGATTCGCGGAACTCAAGGCAAGGCGTAACCGTAGGCTGTCAAGCCTTACCCCAGAAGCACCGTCCCGCTCTTCTGGGTCCCCAAATCGGACCGGCGAAGATATCCACCTCAGGATCAGGTTTTCTTCGCCGGCTCCGATTCCACTCCTCGGCAATCCTTGCGATGCGTGTGGGTGCCTAAACGTGGCGTGGCTACTCTAGAATCTGCTGCGATTCCATGTTATGTGCCAGAGGCACAGCCCCGGTCGCGGTGAAGCCATCATTTAATCAACAGCTTCACGCTGCGCTATTCAATGCGCGGACGGCATCCATGGCGTCGCTTTGCCCGGGTTTTCCTCTGTGCGGCGTTATTGGTAGGTCGATACGGTTTATCGAGCTTTAATTTTTTGCACTACTGGAATACCAGCATGGCGTGGGCTAAAAAAAAGTAGTCCTCACACGAGAAGCGCCATGAGCAAGATCTTAATCGTCGATGAACAGCCTTTGACCAGGGAAGCACTGCGTCTGGTCTTGGAGAGTGACCGACACGTGGTTGTCGGAGAGGCTGACAACGGCCCCGGCGCACTGCAACAAGCGCGCGAGTGCCTTCCAGATATTTTGATCCTTGATTTGTCTATCCCACGTCTCGGTGGGCTAGAGGTTATCCAGCGCCTCATTGGACAACAGTCTAGAGTCAAAATATTGGTGCTGACTTCACAGGACTCCGAATACTTTGTCGGCCGTTGTATGACGGCAGGTGCCGCAGGGTTCGTCAGTAAGCAGGCAGATGCTAAGGAAATACTGCTGGCAGTGCGCGCAATTGCTAAAGGGCTGAGCTATTTTCCTAGTGGTATAAATATCGCTAACGCAGTAGATGAGGCGACTCCTGAAAAATTATCGATAAGAGAGCTTTGTGTTTTGCAGTTGTTGGCGAAGGGTATGAAAAATACCGAAATCGCGGATCAGCTTGCTATCAGCGATAAAACCGTTAGCACTTATAAAACACGGTTGATGGACAAGATGCAGGTAAAGTCATTGGTGGAGCTGATTGATATTGGGCGAAGACAAGGGTTGATCGAAAATGGTATTGGTAGTCCGGGAGCATCAGAAGTGGAGCTTGATGAAGACCAGCTTCAGGAGTTGGCGCTTTTGAGGCGTATAGTCAGTGGCTTACCTTACCCGATTTCAATTCGTGCTCCCGATACTCGCGTTCTTTTCTGCAACCAAGCTGCATTGGATTTTCTGGGTGTTACTGCAGAAGCTGCTATAGGCAAAAGGTTGGGTGAATTAGACGAGTTTTCCGATCCACATGAGGCGGAGCTGTTAAGGGAGAACATGGCTGCTGCCATTAAAGCAGGGGAGCCCTATGAGGCCGACGTGGAGATGCGGCTTAAAAAGGGGCGCCGCGTGGTTAGTTATTGGGGGCGCCCGTATCTCGACAAGAATGGCGCGTTGCTGGGTGCCGTTTGCGGGTCTTTGAATATCACCGATCAAAACGACTTGGTGCGAGATTTGCGGAATGTTAATGTTAGAATTGAAGGTGTAAGCCAGAGTAAGACTGAGTATTTGAGGGGGGTGGCTGAGGAGATGAAAGGCCCTCTCCAGATCATTAATGCAATGATTAGTCTCGATGTGCAAAAGAATGAGCCGGATGCCCGGAGTAAGCCCTTGTTGGTCGCGCGCTCGGTGTCTAATAATTTACTGGCAATACTTGATGATGTCCAGCTTCTGTGTAATTTGAAAGTCGGGCGTATAATGCTTGTCAAGGAGGATGTTAATCTTAAAGAGCTAATTCTAGGGCAGTTGGCAAGCTTTCAGGCTGCGGCGAAGAATAAGAAGGTGGATTTGGTGCCGAATTTTGACTTGGCGCCGCGGTCGCGAGTTTGGTGTGATCCGTTACGCTTGCGGCAGGTACTGCAGAATTTGCTGGAAAATGCACTTAAATACACTGAGGATGGGGCAGTTACTGTCCAGCTTTGTGCCAGAGGGGTAGGCAAGGGAATGGTCGAGGCGGTATTCGAAATTACTGATACTGGGATTGGTATGTCGGAGTCTGATCAGCGGAGAATATTTGAGCCTTTCGCGTATGACTTGGATGGAAATAGAATTGGGCAAGGGAGGTCTGGTTTGGGATTGGCGATATCGAAGGGTTTAGTGGCTTTGATGGGAGGGGTTATTTCTGCGGAGAGTCGTCTCGGAGTTGGAACTAAGGTTGTTTTTAAGGTGAGGCTTCCGGATGCGGGGATATGATTTTTAAATTTGATCTCTTACTAAGGAGTGGAGGTAAGATTTTCTCATCGTGAGAGGTTGAGGCCCCTATGTAGCCGTGTGCATCTCCCACGTGTCAGGTTGCATCGTGCTTGAGTATGTCCGGAAACTTGATATGCATTATCGATTGTTGGTGGGGATCAGAGAGCTCTGGTTTATGTGGTTTTCACTTGGTGAATAAAAAAAGCCCACCAGTGTTCAGGTGGGCTTTTACGGACCATCTCACAGTCCAGTATAGCGGGGTAATGACTGCACTGAAGAAGCAGTCATGGTCATTATGGACATTGCTCGGCGTGAAAGATACGGACGTTTTCCTTGAAGGTTGTGGAAAATTCAATGGGATTTGTAGGACTTCTCTGAGTTAGGTTTTGATTTGCTCGCACCCTGAATTCCCTCCTGTTGAAAGTTGTACTATGAATCTGGAATTGTTAATTTTCTTTTCAGGGGGTAGTGGCGGTGGAGGGGCAACGTTTAATTAATAAGCTGAAGAGGAATCTTGATATTTGTGAGGTAGATATTGCCGAGCGGGAGGGGAGGATTAGTTCAAGCCAAGCTAATGATTTGAGGCATTGGATAGGCCGAGTTTTCGAGGGGCCAGAGAAGCCATTAACAAAGGTATGTGTAGTGGACGAGGAGGGTGACGTGATCGGTGACGTGACGCTCCTTCCCGATAGCCAGTATTGGCTCGCTGAGCCGGATGGGGTACTGTTATCTACTGCGAGGGTGTTTGGCGATATTGTATCGGCAATTGAATTTGTCAGAAGTGTTTCGAAGTAAATTCTTGGCGCGATCATTTTTCGGATGACGGACAAGCTGCAGGCACTTTTCCGTTCCGCTGGCCGTGTATCTTTTAGCTTGGCGGATGATGTTCTGGCTCTGAGCTACTTATGCGGCACGATGTTTGGTCTGTTCCTGGCTGAGTGGTCACTGATTTAAGGTGTATAATGTCTACCGCCAGCGGTGCCATGGTACATATCGCGCTGGAGAAGGCTGTGGCACGCCGACGGCGCAAACAGTGCCGCTACTGCACTCGGATCGTGGCAGTTAATATTGTGTCTACGACTACTAGGCCTTGCTGCGCCACCATCCCATCGTGCCCAGCCATTCACCTCCGGTGAGCTGCTGGGACGCCGCCGCAATGGAAAGCGTCTTCCGGTCGCTGAAGGCCGAGCGTGTGTACCAGTTCCGGGACAGGCCACAGCTTTACTGGCGTTCCTCAAAGAGGATTGGCTGAACAAGCGAAGTGCACCTGGCACTCTTGCCAAAGGGCAAATTGCTACTAGCGTCATTAGGGCAGATATGTGCAGTGCTGTTTGTTTTCTGGGCATCATTCACCGGAAATCCAGCCATGCAGACAGAATATCGCTCGAAGACTTTTCGGCCGGCGACGCTAGCCCTTGCATTGGAACAACGCATTCTTTTCGATGGCGCCGCTGCGGCCGCCGTCGACCAGCAGCACCACGACTCCAGTGCAGGAGCCGAGGCCAAGGACACGGCCAGGCCGGCCACCGCGGTCGAGGCACGGGCCCAGGCGGCGGCGCCCGCACAGGCCGCACCACGCAACCTGGTGGTCATCGACGCTCGCCTGGAGAATCGCGACCAGCTCGCCGCCAATCTGCCGGTGGGCACCACCGCGCTGGTGGTGGATGCTGGCCAGGACGCCATTGCGGACATCAGCAATGCCCTGGCGCAGCTGGGCAAGGTCGACTCGATCCAGATTTTCTCCCACGGCACCACTGGCCAGTTCACCCTGGGCAACCAAACCTTCACCAGTCAGAGTATCGACCAGCTCGGCGAACGCCTGAGCGCCTGGCGCGGCGAGTTGAATCAAGGTGCGGACATCCAGCTCTATGGCTGCGATACCGGCGCGGGCTACGCCGGGCAGGCGCTGGTCAACGAGCTGGCACGCTGGACCGGCGCCGATGTCGGCGCGTCTAGCAACGCCACCGGCTCCACCAGCGCCGGCGGCGACTGGTACCTCGAAGTTCGTTCGGGCGATGTCGACAAGGCCATCGCCCTGAGCGTCGCCACGCTGGTGGACTTCCAGGGCATGCTGGCCGATGCCAGCCCCACCGTGGCCATGGGCAGCGGCGGCGCTGTGGTACGCTTGGGTGATACCTTCACCTTCGATGTGGTCTTCAGCAACCCTTCCACGCAAGTGGGCTACGCGCCCTACATCGATCTGTTCATGCCGGCCACTGGCCGCGATGGCAACGACGGCGCCACGTTCGTCTCCGCCACTTACCTGGGCCAGGCGGTGAAGAGCACTGTCCTGACCTTCGACGCCAGCGGCAATGCTACCCACCCGTTCGCCAAGGGCGCCAACGGCAACGCTCTGGTGATCAACGCCGCCAGCGTCGGCATGAAGCCGGGCGATCAGATGGTGGTGTTGCAACTACCTTATGCCAGCGTCACCTCGGGTCAGCCAAATATCGACATCCAGGTCACCGCACAATTGAGCAATCTGGCCGACACCAGTTACTCCGACGGAGCCCCTAACCTCACTGTAAACGCACGGGGTGGCTTCCAATTTGGCAATGACTCGCTGGACAACCCAGAACAAGACCCGACGCTGGTGGAGGCCTCGCTGCACAGTTTCGTGATCACTCCGGCGCTGCTCTCCGTAACGCAGACCTTAGACATGCCGGAAGGCGAGACAGTGACAGGTCCGAACTTTCCTCGCACTGAAACCGTCACTGTGTCTCCCGCTACCGGCCAGACATTGTCCAATGTGACCGTCACCCAGACCGTGCCCGAACAAGTCCACGTCAGTTCGATCACCCCTGGCGCTGGGGGCGTGCTGACCTCGGTAACACTGCACGACGGTACCATCCTGACGGACCCTGCACTCATTGCTGCGGCACTGGCCAACCCTGACACGTTCGTGAGTAGCTATACCATCCATTACGACTCACTGAGTGGGGCGAGCACTTCCCAAATCGGCTTCTACGTGCCCGAAATTGACGCCAATGGCCGTCCGGTGATCGACCCGACCACTGGTAACCCGGTGACCATCAGTTTCGGCACAGCAACCGTCAGCGGTGAGTGGTCTCCGCTGGATCCCCGCGATCATTCAACCGACCCGGACGGCTATTCGTTCACCGAAACCGGCGACAGCCAGGGGGCTACATTCGTCGCCAAGTCCATCACCTTGCTGAAACAGGTGAACCTGCAAAACGACATTGGTAGTGCCGGCCTGACGCCCGGTGACACGTTGCGATACTCGATGGACATTGCCATTTCCGACTATTTCTCTTTTGGCAAGAACATACTCGGCCAAGGCCGCTTCACCGTCACCGATCTTCTCAGCGACGGTCAGACATTCGACGCCAGAACTGCGCCCACGCTGATCATTCAGCAAAATGGCACCACGCAAGCTATCACACTCGTTTACAGCGCTACGATAAATGCCAATGGAAGTACCACTCTGGTCTTTGATATTGCCGCATCCATTGCATCCATCCTTGGACCGGACTTACACGGCGATCTGTGGAACGATGACATACAGGATGGAGCAACCATACTGTCTATCGTCTATGACGCTACGCTTGACCCTAGTTATACAACTGACTACCCGCCACACGATCAACTCAATGAAGGCGACAGCGTTGGTAATAGCGCCATCGTTAATGCATCTTTGGCACGTGACTCTGTCAATCTTTCTGGTGAGCAAAGCGACACTTCAAGCACCACCAGTACTATTCAGTCATCCAGCGTCGAAATAGAGATTTCTCAGGTCAACGGTGGCGCGCCACCAGCCAATGGTGAACTCCGCCCCGGTGATTTAGTTACTTTTACCATCACCTATGACCTGCGCGTGGCTGATTACGAAAACTTCACTCTGACGACTTTCCTGCCATTGCCATTGTTCGACACCGGCGGCATCACTTGGTCTACTGGCAGCGGTATCAATCAGTGGTCTTTTGGGGCGAGTAATACCATCCTCAATCTGCCTAGAAGCGTTTTTAGCGGTGACGGTAACTCTATAGTTTTCGACTTCGGGATTTACGACTCTGCCAGCCTGAACGGCGGAGTAGTGCAAGTACGTTTCAGCATGGTAGTCAGCGACCAACCTTACGCCGACCAGCGCCCTCAGGTTGTACTGGCTCAGTCTAGCCAAACGACCACAGTGGATAAGGAGGTACTGATATCCTCGGACGTTGCCGAGATTGCCTCAATCGCTGAGCCTGCTCTGGACATCTCTCATGGTGTTGTTTCCAGCAGCAACGGCACGGTCACAGGGACCACCGGCAGTTGGAACGCTCCCGGTACCAGCGGCGTGCCATTCGGCGGTAGCGTCACCAGCCTGGCGGCGGTGGATGGCAACATCAGCGGCATCGACGGTGGTGACACCCTGCGCCTGGCCACTGCGATCAAGAACAGCGGTGGCGGTGGCGCCTACGACGTCACCACCAGCATCACCCTGCCGGCCGGCGTCAGCTTCGTCGGCGGCAGCCTGGACGCGCTGACGACCCGTCTGCAGATCTGCCGCGGCGACGGCACCCTGCTGATAGCAGGCACGGACTACAGCGTCACCGGCAACACCATCACCTTCCTCGACGTCAACGGCCAGGCGACCTTCCTCGCCGGCCGCGTCGGTGCTGCCGATGGTAACGACGCCGCCGGCCGCAACGTGGTGGTGATCACCTACGACGTCACGGTGAACAACGCCATCCTTGCCTCGAGCACCCTGCAGAGCAGCGCTGCACTGACCAACTACGCCAGCGTCAACGGCGGCCAGGACTTCACTCCGACCGACCTGATCGATCTGGCCAACCAGCAGGTCGCCGCGCCGAGCATCACCAAGGTCTACAAGGACGGCAGCCTCAGCGACGACGACTCCAGCGCCGGGCATACCACCGGCAGTAACCTGGTGATCGGCGAGAACATGACCTACGACATCGTCGTGACCTTGCCCGAAGGCACTACCGGCAACCTACGCATCAACGACCTGATTCCGCCGGGCATGCGTCTGGATACCAGCTTCAACGGTGGACTGGGCTACCAGATCATTGTCACCAACCTTGTCAACGGCGGCAGCGGCGCGTTAGGCCAGAATTTCGGCGGCCCCATCCCCAGCGTGCTGAGCTTCTCCGTCGACGCCGGCGATGGTGGCGACATGCATCTAGTGTTCAGCGCGGCAGGCTCCAACGCCGACAACAACACCGGCAACAACGCCTTCGTCATCCGCCTGGTGCTGATCGCCAACAACGTCATCGGCAACCAGCAGGGCGCGGTGTTGAACAATGGCGCCCAATTGGCCTACAGCGATCCGGACAGCGACACGCCCAACGGCGCCACCGCCATCGACCGCACCCAGGCCAGCGCCCAGCAGCCGAGCGTGACCGTCGTCGAGCCAACGCTGACGGTGAGCCAGCAGATTACGTCGAGTTCGGACTTCGGGGGCTATGATCAGGGAGACGCGGTCACATTCACCATCACTATCGCCAACAACTCTGGCACTGACGCCTTTGACCTCAGTCTGCTGGACATTCTGCCTACCGAAATCGACAACCTAATGTTCAGCGGCGGAGTCCTGTATAGCGGAGGTGCAACCAACAATGGCGGCGTGGATTTTGCCATCGAGAATGGCCAGCTAATTACCGCCAACGGTGCCAATATCGACATCGTTAATGGTGGGAAAATCGTTATCACCCTGACCGGCGTTGTGAACTCTACGGCGGCCGGCCAGGCTGCAATTTCTAACAGCGTCGAGGTGCGATGGACCGACCTGAACGGAATTAGTAATGCCACTGACACTCTTCAAGGTGAGCGCGGCGGCGACGACGGTTTGCTCAACTCCGGAGTATTGAACGACTACCGTCTGGTCAATACTTTGCTCATTCCAGTTACCAACGGCATCGCTCTTTCCCGTGTGGGAGGGGTTGCTGATACTCCGCCAGCCACCAATGGCAGTGGCGCCACGGATACTAGAGGGCTGCAGGAAACTGTCGCGATGGGGGAAATCATCCGGTACCGCGTGGCGGTCCTAGTGCCTACTGGCGACAACCCCAACTACCAGATTCGCATCGAGTTGGCCGCGGGGCTGGAGTTCATTCCCGCCGACCTCAACAACATCCTAATTGCCCTGATATCCAGTGGTTCTGGCGGCATCAGCAGTGATGCCTCCGACCTGATCAGCAGCGGCAGCCTGGGCATGATCGGTAACCAGTCCAGTGACGTGGCGCAGGCGATTCACCCGGACCTGTCCGGCGATCACCCCACCGGTATTTTCAATATCAACAGCGGCCGCCTGGAAATCGTTACCGACCCCGTCACCGGTCGCCAGACCGTCACATTCAGCCTCGGCAACCTGACCAATACCGAAGTGAATGACGGCGACCTGGAAGGCGTGATTCTCGAATTCAACGTCCGCGTCACCAACATCCTCAGCAACCAGACCGGCGCGCAGCTGGGCATGAACGTGATCGAGCACGTGGGCGACAACGGCGGGGTCGATCGCGGCAAGAGCGATACGCTCTTCGAGCATGTGGTGGAGCCCAGCTTTACCGGGATGGACAAATCGGTCATCGACATCGCCGCCGGCAGCGTCGCGGGCACGACCAATGCCACCGTGTCCATCAGCTTCACCCAGAACGGCGAAGTGCCGGCCTACAACGTCGTGCTGCGTGACCAGTTCCCCAGCGGCAGCGACTACGCCATCCAGAGCATTGTCATCAACGGCACCAGCTACACCACCGGCAACCTGCCGGCGGGCGTCACCGCCAGCGTGGTAGGCGGCCAGGTGGTGCTCAACTTCGACCAGTTGAATGTCAACGACAAGGTCCAGGTGATCTACAGCGTCACCTTGCCCAACACCATCGTTCCAGACGATGCCAACAGCTCTGCGGTGCTGACCTGGACCAGCCTGCCCACCAGCTTCGAGAATGCCGGTTGGGGCGGCTCGGTGCCCCTGGGCGCCGGCGGCGTCGATGGCGAGCGCACCGGCCAGGACGGCACGGGCGGGCTGAACGATTACATTCTCAGCGACGGCGCCGGCATGGGCGTCATACGGGGTACCCTGTGGGACGACACAAAGTCCGCCACCAACAGCGCGACACCTGACGGGCCGGGCCTGGGCGGCATCGCCGTCAATCTCACCTGGGCCGGCGACGATGGCATCTTCGGCAACGGCGACGACCGCACCTTCAGCACCGTGACCGCCAGCGACGGGACCTACCAGTTCGCCCTGCTGCCATCGGGCAACTACCTCGTTGCCGTGGCACCGAACTTCCAGCAGGCGACCGACAATCGCTTCCAGGTGTGCATCGACACCGATACCGGTACCGCCACCACCGGCCTGGGCAGCATCAACATCGCCCTGGGCGAAGGCACCATCGGCACTGCGGATGCCGGTTACGTGCACCTCAACGAAGCCCCGATCAACACCGTGGCCAACCAGCACGGCGTCGAGGACACCGTGCTGCATATCGTCGGCCTGGCCACCAGCGACGTCGACGTCAACGCTGGCAACGCAAACGGCGTGATGACCGTCACCCTGACGGTGGTGCATGGCACGATCTGGCAGAGCGCCACTGCACCGGGCGCCACTGACGCGCCACCGGCCGGCGCAGGCCGCACGCTGGTGCTGACCGGTACGCTGCAGCAGATCAACGTGCTGCTCAGCCAGATCTATTACAAGGGCGACCAGGACTTCAACACCTCGCGCAACATCGAGACCCTGACGATGGTCACCAACGACCAGGGCAACTTCGGCGACAAGGACGGCGACGGCATCCCGGGCGAGAACCCCGATGACGCGCTGACCGACACCGACGTGATGACCATCATCATCGACCCGGTCAACGATGCCCCCATCGCCCACCCGGACATCAGTATCGCCATCGAGGCCGGCGGCCTGAACAATGCCGACCCGGGCGTCAATCCGACCGGCAACGTGCTGGACAACGATACCGACGTGGATATCGCCACCAACGGCGATGAACTCAAGGTCACGCGGGTGGAGAATTCCATCGGCGGCTTCGTCACGGTCCCGGCCGCCGGCCCAGTCAGGCTCGTCGGTCGTTACGGCATGCTGACCATCACCGCCACCGGCGGCTACCAGTACGTGGTCGACAACAACAATGCCGAGGTCCAGGCCCTGCGTACCCCCGGTAACGTGCTGCACGAATCCTTCGGCTACTTCATCACCGACAGCGGCGGCCTCAGCAGTTCGACCTCGCTGACCATCGATATCCACGGTGCCAACGACACCCCCATCGCCAACGGCGATGTCGGCACTGCCATCGAGGCCGGCGGCACCAACAATGGCACACCGGGCCAGGATGCCACCGGCAACGTGCTCACCGGCGATCCCATCACCGGCGCTGGCGCCGACACCGATGTCGACTCGGTAGCCCTGGGCGAGACCAAGACCGTCACCCTCATCCGCTACGATGGCCCGGGCGGCGGCCGCGTGTTCCCCGTGAGCCCCGGCACAGCGGCCAGCGTCCAGGGCGTATTCGGCACCCTGACGATCAACAGCGACGGCTCTTACCGCTATGTCATCGACAACAGCCTGCCTGCCGTACAGGCACTCTCTCCCGGCGACACGCTGGTCGAGGACTTCACCTACCAGATGACCGACACCGGCGGTCTCAGCTCCATCACCACCCTGACCATCACCATCCAGGGTGCCAACGACGCGCCAGTGGCAGTGGACGACCACAACACGGCCACCGCCGAGGCCAGCGACGGCAGCCCGGCGCCGGTCAACGCCAGCGGCAACGTGATTACCGGTGACGTCAACGGTGTCGGCGCCGACACCGACGTCGATCGCCTCGACCAGCCGCCGGCCAGCCAGCTCAAGGTCGACGGCGTGCGTCCGGGCCTGGAGACCGCCGGCGGCACCTTGACCACCGTCGCCAATGGCACCCCCGCCAGCATCGCGGGTAGCGTCGCCCGGCTCGCCAACGGCAACGTTCTCAACGGCAACTTCGGCCAACTCACCCTCAACGCCGACGGCAGCTACACCTTCGTGGTCAACAGTGCGGACCCGACCGTCCGCGCATTGACCGCCAACCAGAGTCTGGATGTGATCTTCACCTACCGCATCCACGACACCGGCGGCCTCACCGACCTGGCGCAGCTGGTGATCACCGTCACCGGCGTGAACGACCCGCCGGTGGTCAACCCGGTCAACGTCGACGCCGTCGAAGCCGGTGGCCTGAACAACGCCACGCCCGGCGTGGACCCCAGCGGCAGCATCCGTTCGTCCTACAGCGACCCGGACGGCGACACCCTGACCATCACCGGCATCGCCACCAGTGGCGGCACCGCAGGCACCGTTGGCCAGAGCCTGACCGGCCTTTACGGCAGTCTGGTACTGGATGCCCAGGGCAACTACCGCTATGTGGTGAACAACAGCAACCCGCAGGTCGAAGCCCTGCGCACCAACCAGCAGTCCTTGAGCGACGTGTTCCAGTACAGCGTCAGCGATGGCAACGGCAAGACCGTTACCGCCACCTTCACCGTGGTCATCCACGGCCGCGACGACACGCCGATCGCCAACGACGACACCCGCACCGCCATCGAGGCCGGCGGCACCAACAACGCGACTCCCGGCGCTCCGGCCAGCGGTAACGTACTGGGCAACGACACCGACGTGGATAGCGTGCCCAATGGTGAAACCAAGGCGGTCGATGCCGCGCGCACTGGCACCGAAGCCGGCGGCGGCGCGCTGATCGATCTCACCACAAGCGGCGGCGTGATCGCCGGCAGCTACGGCACCCTGACCCTCAACGCCAACGGCACCTACACCTATGGGGTGAACGACAGCCTGGCCGCCGTGCAGGCGCTCAAGCTCGGCGACAGCCTGGTAGAAGCCTTCACCTACCGTATGCACGACACCGCGGGCGCCAGCTCTATCGCCCAGCTGACCATCACCATCGAAGGCCGCTACGACGCCCCGGTGGCCAACGATGACATCAACTACGCCGTGGCCAGCCTCGATGGCAATGGTGGGCAGAATCCCACCGGTAATGTGATCACTGGCCTGTCAGGGAGTGGTGGGCTACGTGGCACCGACACCGATGTCGATGCCGGCGACCATATGGTCGTCACCACCATCGCCAAGGGCCCTGAGGGCGCGCAGGTGAATACCGTCGCGGTGGTGCCGGGCAGCCCGCAGACCATCCTGGGCGCTTTCGGCACCCTGGTGATCAACGCCGACGGCAGCTACCAGTACTTCGTCGAGAGCAACAACGCGACCATCCGGGCGCTCGGCCCGCTGGCATTCGCCATCGAGGAATTCACCTACCAGGTCACCGATGACGGCAACCTCAGCGACCAGGCCACACTGGTTATCCTGATCCGCGGCCAGAACGACCCGCCGATCACCTCGCCGGACTTCGGCACCGCGGTGGAGGACGGTGGCCTGCACAACAACGTGCCGGGCAGCAATCCTTCGGGCAACGTGCTGGCCAACGACACCGACCCGGACACCATCACCACCATCCCGCAGGACGTGATGCACGTGGTTTCGTTCTGGGCCGGCGACAGCCCGACGTCCACCACGGTCACCGCGCCCGGCCAATCGTTACGTGGCCAGTACGGCACGCTCACGCTGAACCAGGACGGCAGCTGGAGCTACGCCCTGGACAACACCCTGCCGGAAGTCGAAGCCCTGCGCGCCAGCGGCCAGACCCTGCAGGACAAGTTCACCTACCTCGGCGCAGACATCTGGGGCGGCGCCACGCCCGGCCTGCTGACCATCACCATCGACGGCCGCAACGACACACCCATCGCCAGTGACGATACCGCCACCGCCGTCGAGGCTGGCGGCGTGAACAATGGCACCCCCGGCGTCGACCCGCGCGGCAACGTGCTGGACAACGACACCAATGTCGATGGCGTGCAGTACGGCGAGACCAAGACTGTCGTCCACTACACCAGCGAGAATGGCAACACCGTCAGCGCCGGCCAGGTGCTCCAGGGGCTCTACGGCAAGCTGACGATCAACGCCGACGGCAGCTATCAGTACGTCGTGGACAACGCCAACCCGACAGTACAAGCGCTGCGCACCGCCGGCGAAACCCTGCGCGAGGTCTTCACCTACCGCATGCGCGACACCGCCGGCGCCACCTCCGACGCGCGCCTGACGGTGACCGTCCAGGGCGCCGACGACAATCCGGTGGCGCGCGACGACAGCAATGTTGCCAGCGACGAAACCCCGGCGCCGCAGGCCACCGGCAACGTGCTGCCCAACGACAGCGACGTGGATGGCGGCGACCACCTGACCGTCACCGGCATCCGCACCGGCGAGGAAACCGCCAGCGGCACGGCCGGTGTCATCGGCCAGCCCATTGCCGGCCGCTACGGCACGCTCGTGTTGAATGCCGACGGCAGCTACACCTACACCATCGACCTGAGCAATCGCGAAGTCCTCGCTGCTGCGGGCCTCGGGCAGATCCTCAAGGACTACTTCACCTACACCATCAGCGACCTGACCGGCCTGACTGACCAGGCGCAGCTGACCATCACCCTGAATATCGCCACGCCGTACATTCCGCCAGGACCGCACTTCGACCGCTTCGGCGACGACGGCTACCCCCGCGAACCGCTGCGTGACGTCGCCCCGGCGATATTCGTGACGCCGATCGTTCAACGCATCGCCCATCGTTTAGCAACTGCTGCCAGGGAGACTAATGGCAGCCAAGTTGAGTTGATCTCCATGCCAGAAATGGAAAGCCCAACAATAGGGGCACACCTTGGTGAGGTAGAGGAGCAGTTTATCTCCGGTGCAGTCGCTGAGAGCTATCAGCAAAGCCGGCAAGATGCAGACCGCGTCAAAGGACGCCATGGAACCGTCAGCCTGACCGCAGATGGATTGCTCCCCGACGCTTCAGTGTGGGCGTATACCCGTAACAACATGGTGGCGCAGAATGGAAGTTCCGCAAAGATTGCACAGAGTTTTCGCACTCAATTGCTCGAGGCCGCTCGACGCAGGAGCGGCGACTGATGAGATACTGGACCTTTAGTGCAGCGCTTCAAGAAAAATGCATACATAGCGGCCCTTCCCCTGCGAGGCTCTTATTCGGGAGGCTCTCTCGCCAGCCCCATGATCAACGGCACGCATAGTGAACTACGTCAGCGTGGCAAGACCAATTAGGGGCCCAGCCCTAACTGTGGAAAAACCACTATATGACGGCTGCCGGACATGGCTCGCAATTGTGGCACCAAAGATCACCGGCGGCCACACTGTCGGCGCGATGAACGTCGAGCGACTAAATGGTGTATGGGATTTCAGCATTTCATCCATGAAGGGCTCAACGCCCTGAGCGCTTCGAAGCGATTGCACTCCTTTCCACCGGCGACAAGGAAGCACCTGCCGATTCAATAGCCGTAGTCGACTAGATAGTGATCACTGAGAACTCGCGTGAGGGGCTGAACTGGTGCAAGCGGAAGCGCGGTGGCCTTCGCGAAAGACCGGATGGCTGCTCTTAGATAGGTGAACAATTACAGCGGACATGATCCATGGATACCGCTGCCTGGAGCACGCCGGCCACAGCCACTCCACGCTCAGTATGTTGGCGATTGATATGCTAAGTTTTTCTTCCATTTCCATGCATAGAATTTAGACTCGCCGGTAGGCCATCCGCAGCTAACATCCTAAATGCCACAATAACTTGAACTCCCGATTCGGTCATCATGAGCCGCTACGCGATCAATCACTCCATTCATTTTGACTCTGAGGCCTTTGAGCTATATCTAGCTGAGGCCCCGACAGAACGGATACGCATTGGAGCGATCGCCAGCCGTTGCCTGACATTGTTAGTGCAGGCGGATGGAAAAATCGTTACCAAACGCGAGTTCATGAGTGGCGCTTGGGGATCTTTTGGCCTAGAGGTCACTGAAAATAGCCTCGCCCAGGTTATCCACCAACTACGCGCAGCGTTAGAGAAGCTTCAACCGGGCCATGAACTGATTCTTACCACACCGCGGATTGGCTATAGGATCCACGAGAGCGTGGAGCTACTTGACGCGATCTCGCCTGAAGCGGTAAGGGATCCCGTTGGATTGTCTGTAGCCGAAAAGACACCTATCCCTCCCTACCGCAGCCGCAGCCGATTACTTTTAGGATTGGCAGCAGTTGCCTGTTGGGTGGCGCTGTATAAACTGCCAGGACTCTGGCTGCCATCTACCTTGCCCAACCGACCGTTCGTAGAGGTGAAGAAGGAACAAATAGCCGGCGTCACTCTTCATCTCGAAGACATGCCCGCCGTCGCTCTTCGCCCCGCCAATGCCCAACTGGTTGCTTCGGCAAAAAAACTCGCTATAGCGCTCAATCTGGCCGAGCCGAACCTGTATCGTTTCGCCAGTCAGGACCGTGCTCTTAATTTGTTGTGCAGCGGAGAATTGCGGCCTGGAAGCAGTCATTGCCTGGGACTGCAAGTCGATGAATAGTCTGCAACGCCACCCTCTGTTGTACCTGTTTCTGTTGGGCTGCTTAGTCAGCCTGATTACCGGTTTTTTGATCGGCCGCCCGCAGGCACCTCTCGACCTGCAGTGTGGCGGTCGCTCGGCCCTGCTGCTTCCAGGGGAGAATCACCAACAGTGGATGCTTCTACGCTATGACTTGGACCTGCGAAAAGAAGGGCTGGGCGACATCAAAGCTCGCTTGCGGCTATTAGATGCTGAGCGCAGTGAGAACCTGGGCTACCAGCACCGCACTTCGAGTTTTAGCTATCGGCGCCAGGACCAGCGCTTGCTTTTACAGATCAAGGATAACGGTATTGGCCAGACGAGCAACCTCCCAACAGTACAGCTAGCGGGTTTGGGCCTTTTCGCGTTCAGTCAGCACCAGCTGAGTTACCAGATGCGCCAAATCGATCCGGCTAACCTTCTGATTGAGACGGGACAAGGTGGCATGCTGTTCTGCGTACACAATCTTTCCGGCAACTAAAAGCTAACCGGCCACAACGACGCCTCGGGCCTCGCCACTGGAAGGCTGAGCAGCGTAGCGAGCAGATGGATGTTTCCTGCCAACTATCGGCGCATCACACTGTGGGCTATTCCTGCATGCGTTTGATTGCGAAGTCGCTTTGGTAGCTCAAAGTCGATCGCTCCGACATCATTGCTGCGTTTTCACGCGGGTATGGCCTCAAGATCCATACTGTTCAAATCGTCTATGCAGCGGTCACGTCCCAACCGCTTAGCCTGATATAGCAGGAGATCAGCGCGGACTAGCAATGCTTGCAGGGTGTCGTCTACGCCTCCCCAGGCACTCAAGCCAAAGCTGCAGGTTGCAGTAATATCCTGCCCGTCGAAACGCACCTGTGTGTCCTGCAGTACACGACGCAGACGCTCTACCACCTGCCTTGCCCCTGCCAAGTCAGTGTCAAGCAACAACATGAGAAACTCCTCACCGCCCATGCGTGCCACGATATCTCCCTGACGTACCACCTCCTGCAAATGGGCTGCGAAGAACTGCAATACTGCATCACCACCAGCATGGCCGTATGTATCGTTGATGCGCTTGAAGTGATCGATGTCAACCTGTACCAAACAGAATTTGCGCCCTGTGCGAATAGCGCTGGCGCGCTCAGCGGTAGCCCGATCCATTGCTGCCCGGCGATTGTACAGACCGGTCAGGGAATCATGGGTGGCTTGATAATGGAAACGCTCACTGACTTTGATGGCGTACCGTAGCAACATAAGTATGCCTAACAAAGCCAAAATTAGTCCTGATAACAGGCTGAGCGATAGGGAGTTGATTCGCACGAACTCCTGGAGGTTTACCCCTTGACGCAGCGGTGTACTCACAAAAGCTATGGATAGGCCTGTATGCTCATCGGAGAGCCGCACCTGAAAGCGGCCGTCCTTCAATTGGGGTTGCCCTGGAGCCAGTTGCCAAGGAACGTCTGCGGCAACGTTCGCCGATCGGTAGGAGAGCCAATTATCTTCGACATCAAGATCAAGGGCGCGCATAATCTGACCATCCATTTTGACCGTCGCATGCATCTGCGGCACCTCGACAAAAGGAATATCGACGCGTTGTAAACTCTGAGGTTCTACCTGCGTGGTCGTCTCCAACAGCCACCAGTCCAGTCCATCACAGACTCGTCCCAGAGTGATACTGGTGCTCATGCTCAAAGCGCCGTTAGCAAGAGTGAACACGGGAAATTGTGACGCTTCCATGCTGGCTTTTTCAGCGTTAGCCACCAATCTCTGATTCAAGTACAGCACACGGTCGGTGTTGGCCTTTGCCCAGTTCCCCAAAGCACGATACTCAGACTCACTCAAGCAGTTAGCACCTCTGCTGTTGCCAAAGCTGGTCAATATGTCCGGCTGGAGACGATGTAACTGGATTCCCGCTCGGACCTGTGAAAACAGATGTTCAGCGTTTCGCTGCAACATCACTGTTTCTGCTTTAATAGCAACTTGTTGCTGATATTCATAGCGACTAACAATAGCTACAGCTGCCATAAAGCAAAGTAGCAGGGCGAATATGTAACTGCTGCTCCGTAAGGCTTGAGCGTACTTTACCAGTCTGTTCATTGCCAAACGCTCCCTACGCTATACAATTCCGAGCCTATATTTCAAATTGGGACTGAACGCCTACGTTGGAGAAAGCATAACGCTGAGCAATGTCCTGGAACTCCTCTTCCAGGTTGAAGAACGCATCCACCACTATCGGGTCGAAATGTCTCCCGCGACCTTCACGGATGATTTTTGCCGCCAATTCGTGCGACGTTGCTTCTTTATAAACGCGACGGCTAATAATTGCGTCGTATACATCTGCAACAGCCATCAAGCGAGCGCTGAGAGGAATAGCTTCGCCACGCAACCCCTGGGGATATCCGCTACCGTCCCATTTTTCGTGATGACACAGTGCAATTTCCTTAGCGATGCTAAGAGCAGAAGCCGATACACCGAGCAGCGCTTCGGCTTGCATCAATGCCTGGTAGCCAAGACATGGGTGCTGCTTGATTACCTCAAACTCGTGCGGCTCTAAACGCCCGGGTTTAAGAAGAATATGATCGGGTATACCGAGCTTGCCGAGATCATGTAGTGGGGCTGACTTGTACAGTAGCTCTACAAACCGGTCGTCCAATTGGTCGGCATAATACGAGTGTTCGCGTAAACAGTTGGCCAGTGTACGGATATAATGTTGAGTGCGACGAAGATGATTGCCTGTCTCGTTGTCGCGTGTCTCGGCCAGCGAGGCTAGCCTTTCCAACAGGGCTGTGGCTAGACTGCTAACATTATTTAATGCCAACAATTCGCGTGCGCACTGTAATACTTTCAGATCTAGCTCGGCATTGCGCATTTGCATATTGTTTAAACGCAGCAGGTGGCTCTGCGAGTCCACGCTATTCAGCGGGGTGTTTTTATGCTCGTTCGTGTTCATCTCGTCACCCTAAAGTAGTGGGAATATCGGGTGAGAGTATTGCGACATGCTTCCATATGAACTGCTGTGAATAGTCTTGAATCGCGCTGAAATTGGTCTGTCCCGGGCTGAGTGGATACTGACTTAAGGTGGATAATGTCCACCGCAAGGAGTGTTCATGACCCAGACCAGACGACGTTTTCCCGAATCCTTCAAACGCGAGGCGGCAGACCAGGTACTTGCCGGCACGCCGCTTCGTCATGTGGCCGAGACGCTCGGCATCGCTGAAATCCTGCTGGGCAAATGGAAGCGCCAGTACGAGCAGCAAGGTGACGATGCCTTTCCGGGCAACGGCAAGCCGCGTGGTGAGAGCGCGGAGTTGCGTCGTCTACGCCAGCAACTGGCTCAGGTCACCATGGCGCGCGATGTTTTAAAAAAGGCGCTCGCCATCATCTTCGCGCAGCCCACGAAGTGAAGTTCCGCGCCATCGAGGCGTTGGCTGGTCGCTATCCCGTAGCGCCAATGTGCCGGCTGCTGCGGGTATCCCGCAGCGGCTTCTATGCCTGGCAGCAGCGGCCACCTTCGGCGAGAGAGATGGCGAATCGGCGTCTGAGCAAGGAGATCCGCACCATTCACCACGAGGTGAATGGGATCTATGGCCATCGCCGAATCAAGGCCGAGTTGGCGGCTATGGGGCATGCTTGTGGTCGACACCGGGTTGCTCGACTGATGCGCGAAGTCGGTCTGCGCGTTCGCTCGCGCAAGCGCTGGCGGCTGGTTTCCAGCAGTCGTCATGCTCTGCCGATTGCCCCGAACCACCTGGATCGCCAGTTCGCCTCGGATCGCGCCAATCGGCACTGGGTCTCGGACATCACTTACGTGCGGACGGCCCAAGGTTGGCTGTATCTGACAGTCGTGCTCGATCTCTATTTACGCGCCGTCGTCGGTTGGGCGATGCACCACCGCATGCAGCAGGCCTTGGTACACGCCGCGCTGGAGATGGCCATTGCACGCCGACAGCCGAAAGAAGAAGTGCTGCTGCACTCGGATCGTGGCAGCCAATACTGCGCGTACGACTACCAGGCCTTGCTTCGGCGACATCGAATCGTGTCCAGCCATTCACGTCCCGGGAACTGCTGGGACAACGCCGCGATGGAGAGTTTTTCCGTTCGCTGAAGGCTGAGCGGGTGTACCTGACGCGCTATGCCAGATACCACGAGGCGAAAACCGACCTGTTCGACTACATCCGCTTTTACAATCACCGTCGCCGCCACTCGACGCTGGGCTATCTCAGCCCGATGGAGTTTGAGCGGCGCTATGCGAGCAGTAACTCTTAACTACCTGTCCACCAGCTCCGGGACAGACCAGTCGTTCCGCGGCAGCGAGGAAGCGCGCGCTACTCGTGTCTATATACTTTTCCTACATGTGTTTAGGAATGCTCTCGGAGAGGTGTGCTCTCAGGCAGAGATAGTATTGCTCCAGATCCAGCCTCTGGAGTTCTGCAAGTTTGGCAAGGATCATCCAGGGGGGGCTTTCTGCCGAACCTATAGATGCGGAATCTAGTCTGTTAGGTGTTAAAAGAGAAATTAATAAACTATGAAATCCAAAAAATTAACTAGCTTTGTTGTCGTGTTCATATTGGTTCTCGCTGTAATTAAGATCGGTGCGGAGATGGCTGTCATGAAAATGGAAAGCCAAAATATTTACAGCATGAGCGACCTTAAGTACGACGATTCAACCTATAACTATGTAAAGCAGAAATGCGAGGAAGGCTTCTTTCCTGCTAATCATAGAAACTGTGAAAACATGAGAGCTGCTCGTCCCTGAGTTGCTGTTTGGCGGTTTTTCAAAGACTAGCTAGATGGCTGAGGTTGAGAAAATTTAAGCCATTCGGCTAACTAAAGCCACAGCCTTAAGAGCATCTGTCTTAGGGGGGGTATCTACTAGGCACTGATATTCAATAGCGAAGCTCTCCGGAATTAGAGTCGAGACGACTTCGCTGGGCGTCTCCGCAGTATCTGTCGTGAACCCCAGGGCAACAGTGGGATGAGTCTGTACGACAAATTGAAGCTCCTCGGGGGGCTGTCGAAAGTAGTCCTCCGGACCATGATTTGGTCTTCAGTGATCTTTATCGTTGGTCTATTGTGCGTTGCCTTGGCAAGTGCGCAGATGATTTCCCATGATAAATACGGATGGGGCTATTTTGCGATTATGGCTTGAGTAACTTACTACAATATGGCGGCGATGGCCGGATTTGTCTCCATGTTCATTTTTCTCAACGTTGCCCAGTACATTCGGTTGCGCCCGCTCTTGTTAATAGCTATTACAGTAGTAGCTCCGCACCTGTTTATCTTTGCTTTATTTGTTATTGAACCCTTGTCATTGTCGTCTTGGTATTTTGGTTTTGACGCATGGCTCCTCTGGATTATCCCGTATCTCTGCGTAGTGATTGCCCACTTGTACTCCTTCGCAAAGTGGTCATTTTCTACAGGCCATCACCGTTAATCTATGACTCTTTTGATAAGCGTAGGCTTGTTATTGATTTGCACCCAGATAGGGGCGGCTAATGTATCAGTCTATCTCTACTCTGCAATAAGATTAATCCTGCTAATAAAAAGCCTTGGACTGAATAGGCTTTCACACATCACTACTATTGTGAAAAGCGTGAATATGAATCGTTTCTATCACTCCGGAGGAGATCGACGAACTCCCTGGTGCTTTCTATTCCAGGCCTGCGGCCAAATGGATGAAAGAGGTGAGCAATATAGGTTGCACCGATTGGAAATTAATAACTTTGAAGCTCATCGTTGTCTGCTCAGCGTCGCTCGTTACACGCAAGATGCACGATCGTACGCGGATAGAATAAGTAGGCGCAAGCCGTTGGATCACGAATGAACCCCCTGTCCCTATACAACCCGGCATTTTACTGGTTGCGCGTGTGGCAAAAAAGACTATTACGCCTTATCGCTTGGTACTGCTCTCGAAAGTGCTACGCGCGAAATGAAATCTTAGCCACTCGCCTGCCATTCCTCTATCTCAAACACACATCAAAACTCACCCGAAAACGCGGCGACTCTGATGTTACTCTGCAACATAATAAAGTCATCAACCTCAAACTCGCTGTCGCCGCAATTGATGGCGTCATTATCTCCCCCGGCAAATATTTCTCCTTCTGCCGCCTTGTCGGCCTCCCTAGCCGCAAGCGCGGCTATGTCGAAGGCATGGAATTGTCCTTCGGCAAAGCCCTGCGTGGTGTTGGTGGAGGGATCTGTCAATTGAGCAATCTGATTCACTGGATGGCTATTCATTCACCACTTCTGGTGGTTGAACGCTCCAATCACAGTTTCGATCCGTTTCCGGATGATGGGAGGGTGTTGCCCTTTGGTTCAGGGGCGGCGATTTTTTATAACTACATTGATCTCGTTCTGTATGCCCGACGGATCGGGATTTTCAGTTGAATTTGAGTGTAGGGGAGGTACAGCTGGAGGGTGAGTTATTATGTGAGCGGCCGAGGGAATTTCGGTATCACGTTTTTGAGTTGGGTCATCGGTTTGTTAGGGATGGAGGGAGGGTGCTTCGGGAAAATGAGATTTGGAGAGAGATGAGAGAAAAAGGGCAGGATGGAAAGGTGGTCAAAAGGGGGAGGCTTTATCGAAATAGAGTGGTGGTTAAATATGAAGTTGAGGAGGATTTTATTGAGATGCCCTAGTGCTATTTGATGTAAGTGCCAAGTGGGGCCTTTTAATTGGGCGATACATATTCTTTTGTTATACTTTTTAAGTGTTCGTAAGGGGTTTCATGAAGAAGGTGTTGTATTTTGTTTTTTCTTTGTTTTTGATGTTGTTTTGCTACACAAAGGTCATGGCTCGCTTTGGCGGTGGGCCAGCTCCATTTGACGAGTTAACAAATAAAGATAAGCGGGCTAATCTGATTGCTGTAAACAAGTTGCAGCGACGCATGGAAAGCGGTTGGCAGAATACCATATCGCGCTTGGTGCATCAGCAGATGAAGGGCACAAGCAGCGTGAAGGTGACGAGCGTACGCCGGAGGGGCTTTACTATATTGATTGGCGTAACTCAAAATCAAAGGATTATCTTAGTCTCCATATTTCCTATCCGGCTGCTGCGGATATGGCGTTCGCTCTTAATCATGGGTTCAGCGCCGGAGGGAATATCATGATTCATGGCTTCCCCAATGGGTGGGGAGAAATATTTTTGCCGTTACATGAATTGTTTGATTGGACTGATGGTTGTATTGCTGTGACAAACACTGAGATGCGGGATATTTGGAGTTTGGTGCCGAATGGAACGCCAATTGAAATTCGTGCCGACTAAAAGTGCATGGCTACGGATTGAAGTGCTTATCCTTACGTCGAATGCAGAAGGGCAGCTTCTTCTCAGGGGCGGCTACATCCTTGATCCATTCGAACCAACCCTCGATCGGCGCGATCGCCCGGTGCGACCAGATGGCCCGCCAGTACGAGCTATGCGCCACGCCTTCAAGGCGCGCGTTGGACGGCAGGCGGTTGTCCTTCGCCCAATGAGGTTTCCATCCCCAGCGCACCAGGTCCTGCACCAAGGTGTCGCCCTCTGCATGCAGCAGCCGTAGGGGCGTCTGTGGCGGTATGTTGTACCGCTCGCCGCTCTTCTGCTTTTCGTCGGCCGGTCCTGGCCACCTCAACAACTCCACAATCTCTCGAAATGTCCCAAATTGGGCAACTCTCCCGCACATGGACGTTTCCGGCTGGGGCCGATAGCTCGGCCCCAGGTGACTTCAAATCGCGTCGGCGACCTTTCGGCCCTCGATGCTGACACGTCGGTTTGGCGCTCCTACGACCTGTCCGTCAAGGTGCAGAGTGCCACATACGTAATCGACGTTTCCCTGTACCTCAAGTTCGAAATTATCCATTTGCACTACGGACGAATTTCCCGCGCGCCACTTGGATACCGCGAATCTAGTGGCCACCGCCCCTGAGGCTGTCGGCATCGCGGTATAGGAAATGGTCGTCGCCGCCGTTGACGGTCCGGTCTTTGATGACGACAAGTCCTTCGCCTTGGTCCGGGAGGTTCGAGCGGAAGAAAACATGGAAGATCCCTTGCGACATTTTTGGTGCTCCTCGTTGTGTAGGCCATGTGATGTGTACGCTTGTACCGTTGCATTCTGCAATGGCAGTTGGTCGGTCGGATTTGGAAGCGTCCTGTTTTCCTCGCCTTCGGTCCGAACGCATTGTCGGAAAAGGTAATTCAGAATACTGTGTCTATATACAGTATTCGGATCGATAACCACGCTCCACGATGTAATCGCGCGCCTGCTGACTGGCAGTCGCCCACTCCCTCTGTTTGCCTTTTGTGTGTCGGCGGGCTTCCCGTCGTCCGCCCAGGATCACCTCGAGCGCGAAATCTCCCTGGACGAAATCCTCCAGATTCGCGCGCCTCGCACCTACTTGGTGCGATCGGGCGGCGAACGCATGATCCGTGTCAGCATTCATGACGGTCATCTCTTGGTGGGCGACCGATCCTGCGAACCTCATCCCAGGGACATCATCATTGCCGCCGTGAACGGCAAACCCACAGTGAAGCGCCTGGCCAAGGAAGGGGGCCAGGTGGTGCTGCGTGCGGAGAACCCGAAATACCCGCCCCATTCATCCTCGAGGGGGGACGAACTGCTGGTGTGGTGCGTTACAGCATCCGGTGCCATGACCATAGCTGACCGCGCTATCGTGCTGATCGACTGCAATTCGTTCTATGCCAGTTGTGAGCGAGTGTTCGGGCCGGACCACCGATCGTGGTGCTATGGGGCAACGACGGCTGCGTCATCGTTCGCAGCGCTGATGCCGAGCCCAACGTGGCCATGGGGGAGCCCTACTTCAAGATCCGTCACAAGCTTCAGAAGCTTGGCATCCTGGCGTTCTCAAGCAATTACGCCCTGTATTAAGTTAAGTGGAATGCTTTTGAGCTAGTCTGACTACGTGTACGCTCAGGGGGCGACCATGACTCGTTTCGCCATCAGCTCTCCGCTGCGCCAAGCGGCGTTCCTCGCGCAGATCGGTCACGAAAGCGTGCGCCTCACTCCCCTAGTTAAAACCTTAACAAAAGCGCTCTCCTCTGGCAGACGTCCGGCAATCGCTCTATGCCGCGACGGATTTAACCGGTCGGTACCTGCAAACAGAGATGGGTGCCTACATCCCGTCGCCGCTGGCCGATCAGATGGCCCACCAATCTGAGCTGATCGCCAATGCCACGGATGCCTCATGCAATGTAGCCCGTTTTTATCCGGAGACGCTTGGCGGTACCGTGGCCGCGGCCGGCAGCAGGTGACCGGTCGCAATGATTATCACGCCGCCTGGAATCGGCAAGTCGCTGCTCGATCGTCCCGAACTTCTGGAGCTGCCCGAGTTCGCTGCGCTGTCCGCCGATTGTTGGCGGAAGTCCCACAGGCTCAATGAGCTGGCCGACCCAGGGTGCTTCTATGACATCGGCAGCAGCATCAATGCTGGCCCGTTCGGCCGCCTACCGATAGCCGTCGATGAGAGTCATGGGCCGTGGTTGTTTGCGCAGGAGGAGCTGAGATGGGTTTGTTGCACTCAATTAGGAGATTGCTGTGTGAGGTGGTGGGTGTCTCACGCTCATCTTCACGAGGATTCTGGGCAGGAGCTCCAGCTTCGCAGCTAGTTTCCAGGCAGTGAACGGGAACGCACAATTCACCGTCATATACTTTTCCTACATGTATTTCGGACTATTCTATATGTGGAGTACCTTCAGATGGAGGTAGTATTGCTCCAGATCAAACATCTAGCGATTGCTTGAAATGTTCGAGTGCTAATTTCTCTATTAAGTAAATTAGATATAATTAAGCTTCTTAAAAGTAAATGCATTAGAGAGTCTGGTGAAAAACAGATCCTGGTTTTCTTTGGTTTTCTTTGGTTTTCTTTGGTTTTCTTTGGTTTTCTTTGGTTTTCTTTGGGCAAGGCTAATGCATAAATTATAATAATATTTGTATGGCCTAACACTTGGTTTGAAATCAATAATATTGGGTAAATACACATGAATTATAATAAAGAAAAACAAAATAAAACTTCATTCTTTTATATCGAGGAAGATGGAGGGCTGCGAGGTGTTAAGGCATGGCCGGCAGCGGCAAGATGGATCGTGTCACCCTTTATGGGTTTGATTTCTATCGCGATGTTCTTTGCTTTTACTTCGCCGTTATTGACGATCTTGAAAATTGATCGCGAAGGCGATTTTTATCTGTATGCAATACAGCCGGTTTTAGCAATTCTTAATCAGTTTTTTTGTGTTTCAATCGTGGCCGCAACAGCTCCAAGCAAACGCACCGCAGCGGCAGTTGTAACGGCGTCCATGTTTGTTGGTGTGGTATATAATGTGACTAAGGCTCAAGGGACTTGGATGATGACTCTCCCATCTCTGTTGGGATCGGTGTTAGGTGTGATCTGGGTGATGAGTTTCAAACATAAAAAAGGGCCGGAGAAGTGCCTGCAAAGGCATGAGCTCGGTAGGCGCGAATGATTTTCTTCAATTTACGAAAAGCTAGGAAGTCTTTGGTTGCACCCACTTCCCCTCACCACAAGTAAAGGTGGACTACCCCCGTTCCAATAGACATTTTCCGACCTCATAACGAGGCGCTTTCAAAGGCCTCGGGACTGACGCCACCCAGATGACTGTGACGGCGGGTTCGGTTGTAGAAGACCTCGATATAGTCGAAAACATCGGCCCGAGCCATGTCTCGGGTTTTGTAGATACGTTTGCGGATACGCTCTTTCTTCAAACTACTGAAGAAGGATTCCGCCACGGCATTATCCCAACAATTGCCGCGCCGGCTCATGCTGGGCTCCAGGTTGTTGGCAGCACAGAAGCGCTTCCAGTCATCGCTGCCGTATTGGCTGCCCTGGTCGGAATGAACGATGACGCGTGCCTTGGGTTTACGCCGCCAAAGCGCCATCAGCAAGGCATCCAGAGCTAGCTCGCGGGCCAGGGTCGGCTTCATCGACCAACCAATCACCTTGCGCGCATACAGATCCACCACTACTGCCAAGTACAACCAGCCTTGCCAGGTTCGGATGTAGGTAATGTCAGTCACCCAAGCTTTGTTGGGAGCATCGACGGTGAACTCTCGATTGAGATGATTGGGGGCGATGATCGAAGGCCGGCCAGCAATCGGGCGTGGCGCCTTGTAGCCGCGTAGCGCCTTGATCTTGTGGGCGCGCATCAAGCGAGCGACACGATGCTTGCCACAGGTTTCACCGGCCTCGCGCAGGTCACCAAAGACACGTCGCGCACCATAAACACCACGACTGGCCGCGTAGGAGCTGCGGATCAGCTGAAGTAGTCGATGGTTGTCCTGGTCGCGGTCGGAAACAGGCTTGTGCAGCCATTGATAGAACCCGGCCCGAGCAATCCGCAGCACTTTGCACATCGTGGTAATCGCATGCTGATGTCGGTGCTCGTTCATGAAGCGGTACTTCACTCGGGCTCCCTGGCAAAGTACCGCGCGGCTTTTTTTAAAATGTCCCGCTCTTCTTCAAGGCGGCGCATCTGGGCCCGCAGCCGCAGGATTTCGCTCTTGGCTTCCAGCAATTCGCTGGCCTGCTTCTCCGACTTGTCGGGGGTGACAGCCTTTACCCATTTGTAGAGGCTGTGAGTAGAGACGCCGAGGCGTGCGGCGATTTCCGCGACTGAATATCCGCGCTCGATAACCTGCCTGACGGCTTCGGCCTTGAATTCCGGGGTGAATCGTTGGGTGCTCATAGACTTCCTCCTATGCTCAAAGCGTAGGCCGGGGATGTCTATCGTACCGGGGGTAGTAGTCCACCTTTGGAGGGGAGGGGGCGTCGCCCTACGTATTGCGCTCGCGAATTTGCCTATTACGGCTCGTACGAAGGCGCTTTGTTCACCGGCACGGTCAGGGCCCATGGCAGCCGCACGATCGTTTGCTGTGGGGTTTCTTGTTCCTGTCGCCCCTGCATATCTATCTGCCGATAGTGCGAGCATCCTTGCTCTCTCCCCATCCCTTATTTTTTCGCTACTCCTGCGCACAAATCCTTTGGCGCTATGGCCTTGCCCGCACTTCAAGCCACCTTAAGTGGCCGAGCCGCCGTCCTCCCCAGGGCAGCGGCTCTGCACCGTCTCGGTGCATTCGTTTCACTTTGAAGTGAAAAAAATCCAATTCTTCGTGAAAAATGACGACTACTTCCGTCAGTCCCAGCTCAGCGCGCCGCCGGTCTGGTACTCGATCACGCGGGTCTCGAAGAAGTTCTTCTCTTTCTTCAAGTCCATGATTTCGCTCATCCACGGGAACGGGTTGCTGGTGCCCGGGTATTCCTCTTTGAGGCCGATCTGGGTCAGGCGGCGGTTGGCGATGAACTTGAGGTAGTCCTCCATCATCGCCGCGTTCATGCCCAGTACGCCGCGCGGCATGGTGTCGCGCGCGTATTCGATCTCCAGTTGGGTGCCCTGGAGGATCATCTGGGTGGCCTCGTCCTTCATCTGGGCATCCCACAGGTGCGGGTTTTCGATCTTGATCTGGTTGATCACGTCGATGCCGAAGTTCAGGTGCATGGATTCGTCGCGCAGGATGTACTGGAACTGCTCGGCGGTGCCGGTCATCTTGTTGCGGCGGCCCATGGAGAGGATCTGGGTGAAGCCGCAGTAGAAGAAGATGCCTTCCAGGACGCAGTAGTAGGCGATCAGGTTGCGCAGGAACTGGCGGTCGGTCTCCGGGGTACCGGTTTCGAACTTCGGATCGGAGATCGAGCGGGTGTACTTCAGGCCCCAGGAGGCTTTCTTCGCGACCGAAGGAATCTCGTGGTACATGTTGAAGATTTCGCCTTCATCCATGCCCAGCGACTCGATGCAGTACTGGTAGGCGTGGGTGTGGATCGCTTCCTCGAAGGCCTGGCGCAGGATGTACTGGCGGCACTCGGGGTTGGTGATCAGGCGGTACACGGCCAGCACCAGGTTGTTGGCAACCAGGGAGTCGGCGGTGGAGAAGAAGCCGAGGTTGCGCATGACGATGCGGCGCTCGTCTTCGCTGAGGCCGTCCTTGCTCTTCCACAGGGCAATGTCGGCGTTCATGTTCACTTCCTGGGGCATCCAGTGGTTGGCGCAACCATCCAGATACTTCTGCCAGGCCCAGTCGTACTTGAAGGGTACGAGCTGGTTGAGGTCGGCGCGGGCGTTGATCATCTGCTTGTCGCCGACTTGTACGCGGGCGGCGGAGCCTTCGAGATCGTCCAGGCCTTCCTGGATGTCCAGGGCGTCGAGGGCCTGCTTGGCACGGGCGACGGCGTCGGAGTCGTTGGCGGATACGGCGCGCGCTTCTTCGACGGAGCCTGCGGCGTCGGCGTCGAGTTTGTCAGCGTTCTGCGCGGCGGCCTGGGCGACGGCCGGGGCGGCCTTGGCTTCGGTGGCGTCTTCTTTGTCGAATTCGTCCCAGCTCAGCATGGGGGTCCTCTCCTGGTGGGCCGCTCTGTGGCGGCCTGGTGTCTGGTTGCGTGGGGTGCACGCCAAGAGCTTGTGCTTCTTCCGTCATGCGCGGTGCGCGGCGGAGGAGGCTGTTGTTCTGTAGGGAGGAGGGGCCTTGAAGAGCCCCTCACCCTGGCCCTCTCCCAGGGGGAGAGGGGACTTTGAAACTCCGCAGTTTCGGCGGTGCCTCGCTCCGAGGCACCGCTTACTCCATTACTGGCAGGCTTCGCAGTCCGGATTGTCGATGGAGCAGGCTTGCGGAACCGGAGCCGGTTGCGGCTCGGCAGCGGCGGCCTGCAGGCCATCGTTGCCACCGGCCGACACGGCGTTCAGCTTGCCGGTGTTGATGGTGGACTTCTCGGTGCTGGTGGCGGCCAGGGCACGGAGGTAGTAGGTGGTTTTCAGGCCACGGAACCACGCCATGCGGTAGGTCACGTCCAGCTTCTTGCCCGAGGCGCCGGCGATGTAGAGGTTCAGGGACTGGGCCTGATCGATCCACTTCTGGCGGCGGCTGGCGGCGTCGACGATCCACTTGGTCTCGACTTCGAAGGCGGTGGCGTACAGGTCTTTCAGGTCTTGCGGGATGCGCTCGATCTGCTGCACGGAGCCGTCGTAGTACTTCAGGTCGTTGACCATGACCGGGTCCCACAGGCCGCGCGCCTTGAGGTCGCGAACCAGGTAAGGGTTGATCACGGTGAACTCGCCGGAGAGGTTCGATTTCACGTACAGGTTCTGGTAGGTCGGCTCGATGGACTGCGATACGCCGGTGATGTTGGCGATGGTCGCGGTCGGCGCGATGGCCATGATGTTCGAGTTACGGATGCCTTTCTGTACGCGAGCACGTACCGGAGCCCAGTCGAGGGATTCGGTGAGGTCGACGTCGATGTACTTCTGGCCACGGGCTTCGATGAGGATCTGCTGGGAGTCCAGCGGCAGGATGCCCTTGGACCACAGGGAGCCGTCGAAGGTCTCGTAGGCGCCACGCTCGTCGGCCAGGTCACAGGAAGCCTGGATGGCGAAGTAGCTCACCGCTTCCATGGACTTGTCGGCAAACTCGATGGCAGCGTCGGAGCCGTAGGCGATGTGCTGCAGGTACAGCGCGTCCTGGAAGCCCATGATGCCGAGGCCTACCGGGCGGTGCTTGAGGTTCGAGTTGCGAGCCTGCGGGACCGAGTAGTAGTTGATGTCGATAACGTTATCGAGCATGCGCACGGCGGTCTTCACGGTCTTCTCGAGCTTGGCGGTGTCCAGCTTGCCATCGACGATGTGGTTGACCAGGTTGATCGAGCCCAGGTTGCAGACCGCGATCTCGTCCTTGTTGGTGTTCAGGGTGATCTCGGTGCACAGGTTCGAGCTGTGGACCACGCCCACGTGCTGCTGCGGGCTGCGCAGGTTGCACGGGTCCTTGAAGGTCAGCCACGGGTGGCCGGTCTCGAATAGCATGGAGAGCATCTTGCGCCACAGGTCTTTGGCCTGGACGACTTTGAACACCTTGATCTTGTTGTACTCGGTCAGGGCTTCGTAATACTCGTAGCGCTCTTCGAAGGCCTTGCCGGTCAGATCGTGCAGGTCCGGTACTTCGGACGGGGAGAACAGGGTCCACTTGCCGTCGTCGAAGACGCGCTTCATGAACAGGTCCGGAATCCAGTTCGCGGTGTTCATGTCGTGGGTACGGCGACGGTCGTCACCGGTGTTCTTGCGCAGCTCGAGGAATTCCTCGATGTCCAGGTGCCAGGTTTCCAGGTAGGCGCAGACGGCGCCCTTGCGCTTGCCACCCTGGTTCACGGCGACGGCGGTGTCGTTCACCACTTTCAGGAAGGGGACGACGCCCTGGGATTTGCCGTTGGTGCCCTTGATGTAGGAGCCCAGTGCGCGCACGGGAGTCCAGTCGTTGCCCAGGCCACCGGCGAATTTCGACAGCATGGCGTTGTCGTGGATCGCGTTGTAGATGCCCGACAGGTCGTCCGGCACGGTGGTCAGGTAGCAGGAGGACAGCTGCGGACGCAGGGTGCCGGCGTTGAACAGGGTCGGGGTCGACGACATGTAGTCGAACGAGGAGAGCAGGTTGTAGAACTCGATGGCGCGAGCTTCACGGTCCTTCTCTTCGATGGCCAGGCCCATGGCCACGCGCATGAAGAAGACCTGCGGCAGTTCGAAACGGATGCCGTCCTTGTGGATGAAGTAGCGGTCGTACAGGGTCTGCAGGCCGAGGTAGGTGAACTGCTGGTCGCGCTCGTGGTTGATCGCGGCGCCCAGTTTGGCCAGGTCGTAGCCTTTGAGCTTGCTGTCGATCAGCTCGAACTCGGAGCCCTTCTCGACGTAGGCGGCCAGGGCCTTGGCGTAGAGGTCGGCCATCTCGTGGTGAGTGGCGCTCTCGGCGACGCCCAGGAAGCCGAGGGCTTCGGCGCGCAGGGTGTCCATCAGCAGGCGGGCGGTGACGTAGGAGTAGTTCGGCTCGCGCTCGACCAGGGTACGGGCGGTCATCACCAGGGCGGTGTTGACGTCCTTCTCGGCGACGCCGTCATACAGGTTCTTCAGGGTTTCGCGTTCGATCAGGCTGCCATCGACTTCGGCCAGGCCTTCGCAGGCTTCGCGGATGATGGTCTGCAGGCGGCCCATGTCCAGCGGCTGGGTGCTGCCGTCGGCCTTGGTGATGCGGATGCTCGGGTGCGGCTGGGCGATGTCGCTGGCGTTGCCGGCGGTCTTGCGCTCGTTGGCACGGGCTTCGCGGTAGATCACGTAGTCGCGGGCGACTTTCTGCTCGCCGGCGCGCATCAGGGACAGCTCGACCTGGTCCTGGATCTCTTCGATGTGGATGGTGCCACCGGAGGGCATGCGGCGCTTGAAGGTCGCGGTGACCTGTTCGGTCAGGCGGCGCACGGTCTCATGGATGCGCGACGAGGCGGCGGCGGTGCCGCCTTCCACGGCGAGGAACGCCTTGGTGATGGCTACGGTGATCTTGTCATCGGTGTAGGGAACTACGGTGCCGTTGCGCTTGATCACGCGCAGCTGGCCGGGCGCAGTGGCGGCCAGATCCTGTGCGGATTCGGCGGCCTGCGGCGCGTTGGCCTGCGGGTTCTCGCGAGTGGTGTCGATTTGCATGGGTGGTTGTCTCCACGTTCTCGTAATTTGGTGTGTTGCTGACGCTGGAAGCGCCGTCCCGAAATAAAGAGCAAAAAGAGCAGTCGCCCGCGATTGCAGCCGCGAGCTGGAATTCTTCTGGAACAGGGGGAATGACCCGAAGCGCCTCCCTGGCCCAACTCGGGTGCCGGCTTTACGGGCCGGGACCACAATACCTAGTGGTGTTGAACGTTACGTTGCAACACCCGTACCGCATTTCCATCGACATGAATCGCTCCTTGCGGGCTGGGCCGCCTGGCACCTCAGTACGTCTGGAATACGTTGTGGTGGAACCGGAGGAGCCGTGGAACAGGCTCGGGATTTCGACTTTCTTCTTGTGTCCGGTTCGTGGTGGCAACCCCAAGATGTAGGGGTATACCGCAACGGGGATACAAGATAATGCGCTATGGGGGTGTTTGCAAGGCGGGGCGACGGGGAAAAGCTGTGGATAAAATGTGCATGGAATGTGGGTGAAGCGGGGTAACTCGCGCTATCCCTGATGCTGTCTGCCTTTCACCGTTCGTCGTGGTTGGTGAGAGATTTTTCACACGCATCGGAGGGGCTGTGCGGGAAGGAACACTACCACAATATGTAGTGTTTCTCACCGCGCAGCCCTTGACCTGTTCGCGCAATGCCTGCTTACGCCGGTGGCGTGCCGCAGCGCTGGCAATCTGGCTACAATGCCGGCCGCTTTTGCGGGCTCTCTATAGTTACTCCCTATTAGTAAGCGGGCCCGCGCTCGCTCATGGCGCATCAGGAGGCAAGGTGGAACAAGAAGCGCGCATTCTCATCGTCGAGGACGACCAGCGACTGGCCGAGTTGACCCAGGACTACCTGGAGAGCAACGGCCTGGCGGTGTCCATCGAGTCCCACGGCGGCAAGGCGGTGGAGCGGGTGCTGGCCGAGCGGCCGGACCTGGTGGTGCTCGACCTGATGCTGCCGGGTGAGGATGGGCTGTCCATCTGCAAGCGCCTGCGCCCGGACTACGACGGGCCGATCATGATGCTCACCGCGCGCACCGACGACATGGACCAGGTGCAGGGCCTGGAGATGGGCGCCGACGACTACGTGTGCAAGCCGGTGCGCCCGCGCGTGCTGCTGGCGCGCATCCGCGCCCTGTTGCGGCGCAGTGAGCCGGCCGAGGCCGTGCCGCCCGTTGCCGGCAAGCGCCTGACCTTCGGCAAGCTGGTGATCGACAATGCCATGCGGGAGGCCTGGCTGGATGAGCAGACCATCGAGCTGACCAGCGCCGAGTTCGACTTGCTCTGGCTGCTGGCGGCCAACGCCGGGCGCATCCTCTCCCGCGAGGAAATCTTCAACTCCCTGCGCGGCATCGAGTACGACGGCCAGGACCGCTCCATCGACGTGCGCATCTCGCGCATCCGCCCGAAGATCGGCGACGACCCGATGCACCCGCGCCTGATCAAGACGGTACGCAGCAAGGGCTACCTGTTCGTCGGGGAGCTCTGAGCCGTGAGCGCCGTGCCACCGTTCCCCGAGCTGCACGGCGAGCGCTTCCGCCTGCGCGCCTTCATCGATGCCGACCAGCCGGCAGTATTCCGCGCGCTGTCGCACCCCGAGGTGATCCGTTACTACGGCGTCTCCTACGCGACGCTGGAGGCCACCCGCGAGCAGATGGAGTGGTTCGAGCGCCTGCATAAGGAAGGCAGTGGTATCTGGTGGGCGATCTGCCGGTCGGAGGCGCCCGAGGAGGTCCTCGGCGGCTGCGGCTTCAATAACTGGCAGCAGGAGCATCGTCGCCTGGAACTGGGCTACTGGCTGCTGCCCGAGCATTGGGGGCAGGGTGTGATGAGCGAATGCCTGCCGCTGATCTGCCGCCACGCCTTCCGCGATATGAATGTGCACCGCATCGAGGCCGAGGTGGAGTCGGAAAACCTTGCCAGCGGCCGCTTGCTGCTGCGCCAGGGCTTCACGCTGGAAGGTCGGCGGCGTGAGTGCGAGGTGAAGGACGGCGCGTTCCTCAGCCTGGACAATTACGGGTTGCTCAACTCGGAGGCAGCTGAGTGAGGCGGGCGCTGGCCCTCACCCCAACCCTCTCCCAAAGGGAGAGGGGGCTGTCCGTGCTGGCTGTCGGTTCGGCGTTGTCCTGTCATGAACGACGCCCGCGGAGCCATCCGGGCAGAGCTCCCATCTTCATGCGCACGCCGAACAGTCCCCTCTCCCTTTGGGAGAGGGTTAGGGTGAGGGTATTCCCAGCCTGCACCGTGTCTGTCCGGAACAACCACCCATGAAATCCATCTTCCTGCGCATCTACGGCGGCATGCTGCTGACCCTCGTGGCGGTCGCCGCGCTGGCCGTGCTGACCCTGCACCTGGTCAACGACGTGCGCGGCGAGCGCTACCGCGAAGACCTGGCGCGCGGCACCTTCCGCCTGATGGCGGACGAGCTGCTGCCCATGAGCGAGGTGGACCGCAAGCGCGCACTGAGCCAGTGGAGCCGCCTGCTGGGTATTCCGCTGAAACTCACCAGCCTGGATGCGCTGGGCATGGAAGGGCGCAGCCGGGCGCGGCTGATGAACGACCAGGTGCTGGTGCAGGCCGGCGCGCCCCATGAAGTGAAGGTGATGACCCAGGTGAGCGCGGCCGAAGGGCTGATCCTCACTGGCGAGGTGGAGCAGGTCAGCGAGCAGCTGGCGCGTGCGACCATCTACCTGCTGATGGACGAACTCAAGCGCTACCCGGCCAGCGAGCAGCCTTATCACCTGGCGCGCATCGTCCGCGACAAGCGCTTCGGCTTCGAGGTGCACCTGCTGCGCCTGAAGGAGGTCGACCTCGACGACGACCAGAGTCGCCGGGTGGAAGAGGGCGATACGGTGATGGCGCTGGGCAAGGGCGGTGATTCGATCCGCGTGCTCTCGGGCATCCTCGACACGCCCTGGGTGCTGGAGCTGGGGCCGATCTACCAGATGAACCCGTACCCTCCGCAGTTGCTGACGATCATCGTGGTCGTCGCGCTGACGCTCATCGGTCTGACCTTGTACCTGTTGATCAGCGGGCTGGAGCAGCGCCTGCGCGGCCTCGAATCCGCCGCCACGCGCATCGCCCGCGGCAGCCTGGATACCCGCGTGGAAGTGCGCGGCGCGGACTCGGTGGGGCGCCTCGCCGGGGCCTTCAACCACATGGCCGAGCAGTTGCACCTGTTGCTGACGGTGCAGCGCGAGCTGGTGCGCGCGGTGTCCCATGAGCTGCGCACGCCGGTCGCGCGGCTGCGCTTCGGGCTGGAGATGATCGAGTCCGCCGAGACCGACACAGCACGGCGCAAGTACATGGACGGCATGGATGGCGACATTCAGGACCTCGACCAGTTGGTGGACGAGATGCTCACCTACGCGCGGCTGGAGCAGGGCTCGCCGGCGCTGAGCTACCAGCGCATCGAGCTGGGCGCGCTGGTGGAGCAGGTAGTGGCGGAGATCGCGCCGCTGCGCCGGGAAATCACCGTCACCTGCGAGCCGGGTGCGTTGGTGCCGTTCGACCAGGGCAGCTGGATCGAGGCCGAGCCGCGCTACCTGCATCGTGCCCTGCAGAACCTGATGACCAATGCGCTGCGCTACGCCGAAGGGCGGGTGCGGGTGAGTTACCGGGTGAGCGTGGATCGCTGCCAGGTCGACGTGGAAGACGACGGCCCTGGCGTTCCCGAAGCGCAGTGGCACCGTTTGTTCCAGCCGTTCTTCCGTGCCGACGACAGCCGCGCGCGGGTCACCGGCGGGCATGGGCTGGGGCTTTCCATCGTGCGGCGGATCATCCACTGGCACGGCGGCCGTGCGCAGATCGCCAAAAGCGAAGTGCTCGGCGGGGCATGCTTCACGCTGCTGTGGCCGCGCCGCCAGGCACCGAAGGTCGAAGACAGTATTTGACCTTGAAGTCAAAAAATGCAGAATGCTGCGGTGCCATCACAGGCTGATGGCCCCTGCCGCGTCGCTCTGCAATTCCCTTCAGTGAAACAGCCCTCTTAAGAGGTATTGCAGAGTCACCGGTATCGTTATGTAATTTTTGCTATAACGAGCGCTTGCGGCAGGGCAAGCGGGCCGGTCAGCGACAGGCCCGCGCAGGGTTTCAGGCAGGAACACCGAGGATCACATGGGACGCTTTGATCACTGCAGTCGCCTTCACGCCAGCCGCCAGGCCGAGCTCGCTGACCGCATCGCGGGTGACCACGGCGACCACTTCGGCGCCGCCGGGCAGGCCCAGCACCACCTCGGCATTCACAGCGCCGTCGGTGACCGATTTCACCGTGCCGCTCAGGCAGTTGCGTGCGGACAGGCGGATGTCCTCGGCTTCGGTCATCAGCATGACCCAGGGCGCCTTGACCAGCGCGATGACGTCCTTGCCTTGGGCCAGGCCCAGGCTCCTGACGCTTTCCTCGGTAACGATCGCCACCAGTTCGCTGCCGCCGGGCAGGGCGACCACGACTTCCGCGTTCACCGCACCGTTGCGCAGTTGCTTGACGCTGCCCTTGAAGACGTTGCGTGCACTGACCTTCATGAAATGACTCTCCTTGACCGTTTTGAATGGCCGGCTTGTCGCCGGACGTAACGCGGGGCTGAACCGAGTTTATAGACCAGTCCTGACGATTCCACGCTTGAAAACAACAACCCACTGGAGCATCACGATGAAACACCGCTTCGCAAGCCTGTCCCTGCTGGTCGCTTCCTGCTTCACCCTGCACTCGGCGCTGGCCGATGAAGTGCAGGTCGCCGTGGCCGCCAACTTCACCGCGCCGATCCAGGCGATCGCCAAGGACTTCGAGAAGGACACCGGCCACAAGCTGGTCGCCGCCTACGGCGCCACCGGCCAGTTCTACACCCAGATCAAGAACGGCGCGCCGTTCGAAGTCTTCCTCGCCGCCGACGACAGCACGCCGAAGAAACTCGAAGCCGAGAAGGAAATCGTCCCCGGTTCGCGCTTCACTTATGCCATCGGCACCCTGGCGCTGTGGTCGGCAAAAGACGGCTACGTCGATGCCAAGGGCGAGGTGCTGAAGAAGAACGAGTACAAGCACCTGTCCATTGCCAACCCGAAAGCCGCGCCTTACGGCCTGGCCGCTACCCAGGTGATCGACAAGCTCGGCCTGAAGGACAAGGTCGCCGGCAAGATCGTCGAAGGCCAGAACATCACCCAGGCCTTCCAGTTCGTCTCCACCGGCAATGCGGAGCTGGGCTTTGTGGCGTTGTCGCAGATCTACAAGGATGGCAAGGTGACCAGCGGTTCCGCCTGGATCGTCCCGGCTGACCTGCACGACCCGATCCGCCAGGACGCCGTGATCCTCAACAAGGGCAAGGACAGCGCCGCCGCCAAGGCCCTGGTCGTGTACCTCAAGGGCCCGAAAGCCGCTGCGGTGATCAAGTCCTACGGTTACGAGCTCTGATGCTCTTCAACTAGGTAGAAGTAAGGAAGCGCGATGCCCCTCACGCAGGAGGATTTCCTGGCCATCCGGCTCACCATCGAGCTGGCCGCCCTGAGCACCCTGATCCTCCTGCTGATCGGCACGCCGATCGCCTGGTGGCTGTCGCGCACCCGCTCCTGGCTGAAAGGCCCGCTGGGAGCGGTGGTGGCGCTGCCGCTGGTGCTGCCGCCGACGGTGATCGGCTTCTACCTGCTGATCACCATGGGCCCCAACGGCTTCATCGGACAGGCGACCGAGAGCCTGGGCCTGGGGCGGCTGCCGTTCACCTTCGCCGGGCTCGTGGTGGGCTCGGTATTCTATTCGCTGCCCTTCGTGGTGCAGCCGTTGCAGAACGCCTTCGAGGCGATCGGCGACAAACCGCTGGAGGCCGCCGCCACACTGCGTGCGAGCCCCCTGGATACCTTCTTCTCGGTGGTCCTGCCGCTGGCGCGGCCGGGCTTCATCACCGCCAGCATCCTCGGCTTCGCCCACACGGTGGGTGAGTTCGGCGTGGTGTTGATGATCGGCGGCAACATTCCGGGCAAGACCCGCGTGGTGTCGGTACAGATATTCGATCACGTCGAGGCCATGGAGTACGCCCAGGCGCATTGGCTGGCCGGCGGCATGGTGATCTTCTCCTTCTTCGTCCTGCTGGCGCTCTACGCGAGCCGCCGCGGCCGGTCGGCCTGGGCCTGAGGTGGGCATGCAGCAGGATATCCCCGTGCGCGCCATCGAAGCCCGCTTCCAGATTGCCTATTCGGGCTTCAGCCTGGACGTCGACCTGCAGTTGCCGGGCAAGGGCGTGACTGCACTGTTCGGCCATTCCGGTTCCGGCAAGACCACCTGCCTGCGCTGCGTGGCGGGCCTGGAGTGTGCGCCGCTCGGCCGGCTGGTGGTGAATGGCGAGGTCTGGCAGGACAGCGCAACGGGCGTGTTCCTGCCGCCGCACAAGCGCGCGCTGGGTTACGTGTTCCAGGATGCCAACCTGTTCGAGCACCTGTCGGTGAAGCGCAACCTCACCTACGGGATGAAGCGCGTGCCGCGCGACCAGCATCGCGTGGAGCTGAAACAGGCCACCGAGCTGCTGGGCATCAGCCATCTGCTGGAGCGCATGCCGGGACACTTGTCCGGTGGCGAACGCCAGCGCGTCGGCATGGCGCGCGCGCTGCTGACCAGCCCGCGCCTGCTGCTGATGGATGAGCCACTGGCAGCGCTGGACCTCAAGCGCAAGGCGGAAATCCTGCCGTACCTGGAACGCCTGCACGACGAACTGGATATCCCGATTCTCTACGTCAGCCACTCGCCAGACGAAGTGGCGCGGCTGGCCGATCACCTGGTGTTGCTGGACCAGGGCAAGGCGATTGCCAGCGGCCCGGTGATGGAAACCCTCGCGCGTACTGATCTGCCGATTTCCCATCTGGAAGATGCCGGGGTGGTGATCGATGGCCACGTGGTTTCCCACGATGCTGATTACGGCTTGCTCTCGGTATCCCTGCCGCGATGCGAACAACGCATTCGGCTGGCCCATTCACCGATGGAAAAGGGCCGGGCGTTGCGCATCAAGGTACAGGCGCGGGACGTTAGCCTGAGCCTGGAGCCGGCGGCCCACAGCAGCATCCTCAACGTGTTGCCGGCGACCGTGGTCGAGATCGTGCCGACGGACAATCCGGCGCATCGGCTGGTGAAGCTCGACGTGGCCGGAACGCCGCTGCTGGCGCGGATCACCCGCTTCTCCCACGATCAGCTTGGCCTGCATGCCGGGCAGGCGGTTTGGGCGCAGATCAAGTCGGTGGCGTTGCTGGCCTGACGCAACTCTTTGTAGGAGCGAGCTTGCTCGCGAACAGCTGTGGCAGAGGAGGGCTCTGGTGCGACGAAGGTTCGCGAGCAAGCTCGCTCCTACAGAAAGAAAAGGGCGGCTCATGGCCGCCCTTCTTGTTTCATTCCGCGTCTTACAGCAGCGGGATGGTGTAGCTGACGATCAGGCGGTTCTCGTCCTGGTCACGCTGGCTGGGCACGCCCGGAGTGGAGGCCGCCGGCAGGCCACTGCGCATGGCGGCGTTTTTCCAGGCCAGGCCCAGGCCCTTGAAGGTGCCTTCCGGAACCACGTAGCCCAGGGCGATATCGCGTTCCCACTCGCCCTTGTCGCCTTGCTTGGTGTCGATGTTGTCGGCGTTCAGGTAGAGCACGCTGAAGGTCAGGCCCGGCACGCCGAGGTCGGCGAAGTCGTAGGCATAGCGACCGATCCAGGTGCGCTCGCCGGCGCGGTTGAACTTCAGCAGCTGGGCGTCGGAGATCAGGTAGGTGCTGGTACCTTCGCCATCGCCGCGGTTCAGGTAGGGGAAGTCGCTGTCACCGGTCAGCACCTGGTAGCCGGCGCCGATGCTGTGGCCGCCGAGGGCGTAGGTGAACATACCGCTGTAGACGTTGTTGTCCACCTCGCCCTTGAGGCTGTTGCCACCGTAGTAGCCACTGCTGACGTAGCCGTCGGCGCGGCCGGAGGCGCTGCCGTTCTTGCCATCGGAGTCGCTGATGAACACGCGGATATCCGATTTCAGGGTGCCCGGGCCGATGCCCCAGTTGTGGACGAGGCCGAGATAGTTCTGCTTGTAGAAGTTGTCCAGCTCGCCGTAGTAGTACGACAGGGTCAGGTTCTTGGTCGCCTTGTAGTCGCCGCCGGCGAAGTAGAACTTGTTGCTGTCGCGGGAGCTGGCAGAGCTGCCGTTGGCGCCGGCGATGGACATGCTGCGCCAGTCGGTGGAGTTGCGGCCCTTGGTGTGGGTCAGCTGGCCGCCGGTCAGGGTCAGGTTGTCGATGTCGGTGGAGGTGACCTGGCCACCTTCGTAGGTCATCGGCAGCAGGCGGGCGTCGTTGTAGACCACCACCGGCAGTTTGGGCTGCAGGGTGCCGTAGCGGAATTCGGTCTTGGAGATCTTCGCCTTGGCGGTAAGCCCTAAGCTGCTGAATTCGTCGACGGCGCTGCCATCGCTTTCCAGCGGGAAGATGGTGCCGGGCTGGCGGTCGATGCCGGCCTTGCCGGATTTGCCGCCACCGTCCAGGCGCACGCCGAGCAGGCCCAGGGCGTCGACGCCGAAGCCCACGGTGCCCTGGGTGAAGCCCGAGGAATAGTTGAGCATGAAGCCCTGGCCCCATTCTTCCTGCTTGCTGGGCGAGGCGGGGCCGTTGCGGTTGTCGGTGTTGATGTAGAAGTTGCGCAGGGTCAGGCTGGCCTTGCTGTCTTCGATGAAGCCGCCGGCGTGTGCCGATTGCGCGATGAGGCCGAGCGAGCTGGCCGCAATGGCGAGCGCCAGGGTGTTTCTGGTCATTACGTTTGCTCCGATGGTCATTTCTTTTTGTGGGGACCCCAAGAACCAGACGTTGCCGTTTGGCTGTATACGATTCTATATACCGCTTGACCTGCTGACGATTCCTCTGAAGGCAAAATCTGAGGAGCAAAGGAGGTACGGGAACGCCTGGACGGCGTGCATGACGCCAAATTCTGACTTTTAAGTCAAGACTTTCAGGTGTGTCTGTCAGTCGCAGCGATCACACGCTGCCCTCGACCGACGGAATGGCCACCAGGCTCAGCAGGCGCTCATCGAACAGGCTGAACTGCCCGTCGATCTCCTTGCCGTGGTGCCATTCCGCCGAGAGGTCGGTGAGCAGCCGCAGGCGTGCGTGGCCACCGGCGGACCAGCTCAGCAGCTCGGCGTGCTCGAAGTAGAAACGCTTGCGCACCAGCGGGAAGAGCGCCTTGAACAGGCTTTCCTTGAGGGAAAAGGTAAGGGTGACCTGCAGTGCCGCCTGCTGCGGGTCGAGGCGCGTCAGTTCGTCCGGCGTCAGGATTTCCGCGGCCAGTCGCTCCGCTCGCGTGGTTTCCAGGCGGTTTTCCACGTCCAGTCCGAGCCCGCGCCAGTGGCTGTCACGGGCGACTATTGCCGCGGCCCAGCCGTCGCCATGGGTGATCGAGCCACAGAAGCCTGCCGGCCAGACCGGCGCTCGCTCTTCATCCGTACCGGGTACCCAGGCCTCGCTGCCTGCGGCCAGCAACGCTTCACGGGCGCAGAGGCGGCCGGCCAGGTACTCGGCCTGACGCTTGGCAACGGAACGCTGGATATTGGCCGGCGCCTCGACGCGGCTCAGGGCGAAGTCACCGCTTTGCAGACGCTGGCGGTCGAAGCGGGTGCTGCGCAATTGGCAGCTGGCCAGGGGTGTTGGCAGCGGCCAGTCGGCGTCGAGTGGGGTGCAGAAGTCGGGAAGGGCGGTCATGGGAACATTCTGCCGCGCCAGAACGTGGCCCACCAGTCACGCGGCACTTACATTCGTTTGCAAACCTTCACCAAAGGCGTACGGATTCATCCGACAAGCTTTGACACACTGCGCCCCGCGTTCCCAAGGGGGCGCAGGTGAGGTTGTTGTTGGAGTGCCGCCACGGTGGGCTCCGACCTTTACACTTGATTGAGTGCGGGAGCCCGAATGGGCTCCCGTTTTTTATTGCCCGGCGTTTTTACGCGCCCTCGGGCTTCACGTCGAAGATTTCCTTGAAGAAGGCCTGCAGGTCCGCCCAGGACTTCTGGTCGGCAGTCTTGTCGTAGCCCACGTCCAGGCCATGGCCCTTGTGCTTGTCGGCGTCCGGGCTGGTGAAGCTGTGCTTGGCGCCGGGCTGGACCACCAGCTTGTAGTCGGCCTTGGCGTTGTCCATCTCGGCCTTGAAGGCTGCGACGCTCTCGGCCGGCACCAGGGTGTCGGCGCCGCCATGCTCGACCAGGATTTTCGCCTTGATCGCCCCCGGCTGCGCCGGCGCCTGGGTCGCCAGCACGCCGTGGAAGCTGGCCACGCCGGCCAGCGGCAGGCCGGCGCGGGCCATGTCCAGCACCACCTTGCCGCCGAAGCAATAGCCGATTGCGGCGATCTTGCTCGGGTCGGTCTGCGGCTGCTTCTTCAGCAGTTCCAGCCCGGCCTGGAAGCGTGCCTTGGCGGCGTCGGCGTTCTTCAGCGCCTCGGCCATGAAGGCCTTGGCGTCATTGGGGTGGTCGGTGTGCTTGCCGTTGCCGTACATGTCGATGGCCAGCGCGCTGTAGCCCAATTCGGCGAGTTGCCGGGCGCGGCTTTTCGCGTAGTCGTTCAGGCCCCAGAACTCATGGACGACGATAACGCCTGGGCGGATGCCGGATTTGGCATCGTCGTAGGCGAAGTAGCCGATCATCTTCGTGCCGTCAGTGGATTCGTAGGGGATTTCCTGGGTCTTGATCGCGGCGGAAGCGCTGGCCGCGAAGGCGAACAGCAGCAGGGCGGTGAGCAGGCGCATGGTGACTCTCCTGAGCGGGGAACCTTGAAGATAGCCGTTGAGGCGGAAAACGCTCGTGCAGAATGCACGCAGCCGCTCAAGGGCGCGGTTGTTGGTCGAAAGATAGAACGCCGGACGAGTGAAAAGTCAGACAGCGTCGTCTACCCTTGCGCCCATGTCCTGACCCGCGAAGCGATAGGCCGATGTTGGACCTGAGCACCTGGAATCTGACCATTCCCCAACGCGGCCCGGCCGCGACCATTTCCACGGCGAAACTCGGCCGTGACTACGAGAGCCCGTATTTTCGCCGCAGCGCCGATGGCGTGGAGTTCTGGGTGCCGGTGAACGGCGCCCACACCAGCGGCAGCGAATATCCCCGCACCGAATTGCGCGAGACCAGGCCGGACGGCCGCCTGGTGACCTGGCGCTACCCGTTGGCGGAGAACCAGATGGTCGCCACCCTGCGCGTGGAGGCCGTGCCTTCCAGCCGGCGCATGGTGATCGGGCAGATCCACAGCAATGGCAGCGGCAGCGCCGAGGCCCTGCCGCTGGTCAAGCTGGTCTACCAGCAGCGCCTGGACAAGGCGCGGGTACAGGCGCTGGTTCGCGATAGGCCGGATGACATCACCACGCGCACCTATACCGTCTATGACGGCATTCCCCTGGGCGATACCTTTACCTACCGGCTGGGCGTGTCCAGCAGCGGGGTGCTGAGTGTGCAGGTCCAGGATGGCCAGGTCAGTCAGCAACTGGATACGAAATGGGCCTATCAGGGCCTGTACTTCAAGGCAGGCCTTTACCTGCAGGACAATCGCGGGCCCGCCAGCGAGGGCGGGCGCGCTACCTTCACCGATCTGAGTATTCGACACCAATGAAGACTTCCTCCATCGCGCGTCGCGCTTCCCTGGCCTTGTCCCTGCTGCTGCCGGCGGCACTGGCGCAGGCTGCGACGGGCGACGATTTCGGTTCCTGCCTGAACCGCCTGCAGGGCGCTGCCCAGGCCAAGGGCGTCAGCGCTGCCAGTTTTGCGCAGTTCACCCAGGGCCTGCAGCCGGACATGACCGTGCTGCCACTGCTCGATGCGCAACCAGAGTTCACCACGCCGATCTGGGACTATCTGGCCGGGCTGGTGGACGACCAGCGCGTCGCCGACGGCAAGGCGCGCATGGCCGAGCACGCCGACCTGCTGCGCAAGGTTGCCGCGCGCTACCAGGTCGACCCGGCAACGGTGGTCGCCGTGTGGGGTGTGGAGAGCGACTACGGCCGCATCACCGGCAAGCGACCGCTGCTGGTCTCGCTGTCGACGCTGTCCTGCTATGGGCGGCGGCAGGCGTTCTTCCAGGGCGAGTTCATTGCCACTCTGAAGCTGCTGCAGCAGGGCGATATCCGTGACAGCGGCATCACTGGTTCCTGGGCTGGCGCCTTTGGCCAGACGCAGTTCATGCCGTCTACCTACGCGCGCATCGCCGAGGACTTCGACGGCGACGGCCACCGCGATCTGGTGGGCAGCACCGCCGACGCCCTGGCGTCCACCGCCAACTACCTGCGCAAGGCCGGTTGGCGCGAGGGCCAGCCCTGGGGCTACGAGGTGAAGTTGCCAGCGGGGTTCGATGCCTCCTTGGCCGGGCGCACCAAGCGCCGGGCGCTGTCCGACTGGACCAGCCGTGGCGTGAAGCGCATCGACGGCCAGCCGATCCCCAGCGTCGACTCCAAGGCAGCGATCCTGCTGCCGGCCGGCGCCAACGGGCCGGCTTTCCTGGTGCTGCGCAACTATGACGCGATCTATTCCTACAACGCGGCGGAAAGCTATGCGCTGGCCATCGCCCTGCTGTCTGATCGACTGCGCGGTGAGCAGGGCCTGCGCACGCCCTGGCCGACCGACGATCCGGGGCTGAGCCGGGCGCAGCGCAAGGAGCTGCAGGAGCTGCTGATCCAGCGCGGCTACGACATCGGCCAGGCGGACGGCATGATCGGCGACGTGACGCGCAAGGCGATCCAGCAGGAGCAGAACAAGCTGGGCCTGACGCCGGCAGATGGGCGTGCAGGGCAGAAGATTCTGAAGGCGCTGAAGGGCGGTTGATTGATCCCTTCTGAGTCAAGTGAAGCCCCGGCACTGGCCGGGGCTTTTCGTTTGTGGCGGAGATGGGTTCGCGAGCAGGCTCGCTTCTACAGGGGGCCTCACACTCATCCTCGTACGGAACTGCTCTTCGTAGGAGCGAGCTTGCTCGCGAACCCCTTGATGCGGTGTTCGCCGGCTGACAGAGTCCGCTCCAACACAGGTATCAGGTTCTGTAGGAGCGGACTCCCTCCGCGACCCTGGTGCAGGCAAGGCTCAATTCCAACCCTTCACCCCCGTCATGTCCGGCAGGTGGTGGGCGATGCCCTTGTGGCAATCGATGCAGGTGGCTTCGCCCGAGGCCAGGGCGGTGGAGTGCATCTGTCGGGCGCGCTGGCTCTGGCGGGTGAAGTCCATGAACTGGAAGTTGTGGCAGTTGCGGCATTCCAGTGAGTCGTTGGCCTTCAGGCGCGCCCATTCGTGTTCGGCCAGTTCGCGGCGGTGATCGAGGAATTTCTCCCGCGTGTTGATGGTGCCGAAGATCTTGCCCCAGACCTCCTTGGACGCCTGCATCTTGCGGGCGATCTTGTCGGTCCACTTGTGCGGCACGTGGCAGTCCGGGCAGGTGGCGCGCACACCGGAACGGTTGGTGTAGTGGATGGTGTCCTTGAGTTCGGCAAAGACGTTGTCGCGCATCTCGTGGCATGAGGTGCAGAACTGCTCGGAGTTGGTGGCCTCCAGCGCGGTGTTGAAGCCGCCCCAGAAGATGATCCCGGCGATGAACCCGGCCAGTGTCAGGAAGCCCAGGCTGTAATGCACGCTGGGCCGGCGCAGGACGACCCAGTAACCCTTGAGCCAGGCGAATAGTGCTTTCATGGCGCCTCCTCAGGGGTTGCCGGTGGATGTGCCGTCGTCATTGCTGGCGGACTTCCCGGCGGCCGCGTCGCGCTGGAGGATCTTGTCGATGTCCTCGAAGGTGTTGCCCACCAGCGGTTGCACGTCCTTCTGCGGCACGTGGCACTGCACGCAGAAGTATCTCCGGGGCGCCACGGCCGCCAGCGCCTGGCCGTCGCGATCCATGTAGTGGGTGATGCTGATCATCGGCGCCTGCACCCGCGCGCTGTTGGCGCGGCTGTGGCATGACAGGCATTTGTTGGAGTTGGTGTCGATGCGGTAGCCGGCGATGGTGTGCGGGATGGTCGGCGGCTGTTCGGGGTAGGCGCGTTCGCGACGGATGTCCTTGTTCTCGTCGGCAGCGAGCGGCGGCGCCGGGCGGTCTTCGGCGATGGTGCCGCCGGGGCGGCGGCCATCCGGGGCCGGGGCGTCCAGCGGGTAGTTGACGTCGGCAGCCAGCGCCGGAAGGGCGAAGAGCAGCAGGAGCAGGGCGGGCAGTATCGGTTTCATCGCGCGTTCCTCAGGCCAGGCTGACCAGTTCGATGCGCACCGCGCATTTCTTGTAGTCGGTCTGCTTGGAGATCGGGTCGGTGGCGTCCAGCGTGACCTTGTTGATCAGCTTGTTGGCATCGAAGAAAGGCACGAACACCAGTCCCTGCGGCGGCTTGTTGCGCCCGCGGGTCTCGATGCGCGCGCGGATCTCGCCGCGCCGACTGATCACCTTCACCTCGCTGCCCCGGCGCATCTTCAGGTCGCGCGCATCGTCGGGGTGCATGTACACCACGGCGTCGGGTACGGCCTTGTAGAGCTCCGGCACGCGCTGGGTCATCGAACCGGTGTGCCAGTGTTCGAGCACGCGGCCGGTGGAGAGCCAGAAGGGATATTCCTTGTCCGGGGCCTCGGCCGGTGGCTCGTAGGGCAGGGCGAAGATGATCGCCTTCTTGTCCGGGTAGCCGTAGAACTGCACGCCGCTGCCGGCGGTGACGTAGGGGTCGTAGCCCTCGCGGTAGCGCCAGCGGGTCTCCTTGCCGTCGACCACCGGCCAGCGCAGGCCGCGCGCCTCGTGATAGGCGTCGAAGGGCGCGAGGTCGTGACCGTGGCCACGGCCGAAGCTGGCGTACTCCTCGAACAGCCCCTTCTGGATGTAGAAGCCGAAGGCCTTGGCCTCGTCGTTCTCGAAGCCCTTGGTGATCTCGTCGTTGTCGTACGCGTCCACCTGGCCGTTCTTGTACAGCACCTCGTAGAGTGTCTTGCCCTTGAGTTGCGGCGCCTTCGCCAGCAGCTCGGCGGGCCAGACCTCGTCGGTGGTGAAGCGCTTGGAGAACTCCACCAGCTGCCAGAGGTCGGATTTCGCCTCGCCCGGCGCCTTCACCAACTGGTGCCAGAACTGCGTGCGGCGCTCGGCGTTGCCGAAGGCGCCTTCCTTCTCCACCCACATGGCGCTGGGCAGGATCAGGTCCGCCGCCTGTGCCGAGACGGTCGGATAGACGTCGGAGACGATCACGAAGTTTTCCGGGTTGCGCCAGCCCGGCAGCACTTCCTGCATGATGTTCGGCCCGGCGTGCATGTTGTTGCAGACCTGGGTCCAGTAGACGTTGAGTACGCCGTCCTTGAGCATCCGGCTCTGTTGCACGGCGTGGAAGCCGATTTTTTCCTGGATGGTGCCGGCGGGCATTTTCCAGATCTTCTCGGCGGTCTCGCGGTGCTTCGGATTGGTTACCACCAGGTCCGCCGGCAAGCGGTGAGAGAAGGTGCCAACCTCGCGCGCGGTGCCGCAGGCCGAGGGTTGGCCGGTGAGCGAGAAGGGGCTGTTGCCCGGCTCGCTGATCTTCCCGGTGAGCAGGTGGATGTTGTAGATCAGGTTGTTCGCCCAGACCCCGCGGGTGTGCTGGTTGAAGCCCATGGTCCAGAACGACACCACCTTGCGTTTCGGGTCGGCATACAGCTCGGCGAGGGCCTTCAGGCGCTCGGCCGGCACGCCGGTTTCCTTGGCGGTGCGCTCCAGCGTGTAGGGTTTGACGAAGGCGGCGAATTCGTCGAAGCCGATGTCGGTCCAGGTGTTGGCCTTGTCCGCGTTCTTCGCTTTCTTCTCCAGCGGGTTGTCCGGGCGCAGGCCGTAGCCGATGTCCTCGGCGCCGTGGGCGAAGCGGGTGTGCTTGTCGACGAAATCGCGGTTGACCGCGCCGCTTTCTATAATGTGGTTGGCGATGTAGTTGAGGATGTACAGGTCGGTCTGCGGCTTGAACACCATGGGGATATCGGCCAGGTCGAAGCTGCGGTGCTCGAAGGTCGACAGCACGGCCACCTTGACCTGCCCTGCGCTCAGGCGGCGGTCGGTGACCCGCGACCAGAGCACCGGGTGCATCTCGGCCATGTTCGAGCCCCAGAGCACGAAGGTATCGGTGGCCTCGATGTCGTCGTAGCAGCCCATCGGCTCGTCCATGCCGAAGCTGCGCATGAAGCCCATTACCGCCGAGGCCATGCAGTGCCGCGCGTTGGGGTCGATGTTGTTGCTGCGCAGGCCGGCCTTGAACAGCTTGTTGGCGGCGTAGCCTTCCCAGACCGTCCATTGCCCGGAGCCGAACATGCCCACCGAGGTGGGGCCCTTGGCCTTGAGCGCGGCCTTGAACTTCTCGGCCATGATGTCGAAGGCGGCGTCCCAGCTGATCGGCTGGAACTCGCCCTGCTTGTCGAACTTGCCGTCCTTCATGCGCAGCAGCGGCCGGGTCAGGCGATCGCTGCCGTACATGATCTTGGACAGGAAGTAGCCCTTCACGCAGTTGATCCCGCGGTTGACCTCGGCCTTGATGTCGCCGTGGGTGGCGACCACCTTGTTGTCGCGGGTGGCGACCATCACGCTGCAGCCGGTGCCGCAGAAGCGGCACGGCGCCTTGTTCCAGTCCAGGCGGGTCATGTCCGCCTCGGTGACCAGGTTGCTGGCGGAGCTCAGGATCGGCAGGCCGGCGGCGGCCGCGGCAATGGCGGCGGCGTTGGCCTTGGCGAACTGGCGGCGGGTCAGGTTCATCTTGCACCTCCGGCCTGGGCCAGCTCGGGTTGGGGTTCTCTCTGCAGGGCTTCCGGCGACTCGACGACCTCGTGGTAGATCAGCACCGCGTTGAGAACGCCGGGCAGGTTCTGGATGGCATTGAGGTTGTCGAGGATGCTCGCCTCATGCTCGGCTTCGAGCAGCACGACCAACTTTCCCTGGGCGCTCTGCTGATGGACTTCCAGGTTCGGCAGGCGCAGCAGGTTGGCCTTCACCGCTTCGAGCAGCTCGGGGCGCGTGTGCACGATCAGGCTGGCGATCTGGATGCTCTCGGGCATCTGGGTCTCAGGCATGGTGGGCCTCACGGTTCAGGTGGATGGCGTTGCCGGGGCAGGGCGAGACGCAGGCGCCGCAGCCGGTGCACAGGGTCGGGTCGAGGGTAGGCAGGGAGGGGCCGCCGAGTTGCGGGCGGAAGCGGATGGCGCGCGGTTCGCAGGCGTCGTCGCAGCTGCGGCAGTGGATGCCGGCGCGGGCCAGGCAGTGGTCGTCGATCTGCGCGCGCCAGGGAAACGCCTCGCGGTTCAGGTCGAACACCTCGGCTTCGCAGGCGCGCGCGCAGGCACCGCACAGGCTGCAGCCGGCGTTGGTGAAGTCCAGCTGCGGATAGCCGCCGTCGCCGATGCGCAACACTTGCTCGGGGCAAGCGTCGATGCAGGCATTGCAGCGTGTGCAGCCTTCGAGAAATTCGCTGGCGGTGGCTGTGGCTGTCCATGGCGGGCGACGTACTTCTGGCGCACCGCCCAGGCGCCGCAGCAAGGCGCGTCGGGCGAGCATCATGGCGCCCCTAGGACGGCGGGCCGGGGGGCCCCACCACTAGTTGGTACATCCACACGATAAAGCCATAGCCACCGACGATGGCGATGGAGAGCAGAGGGAACAGGCAGATCACGAGGAACAGGAACAGCCGGGTTTCCTTGCCTTTATCCGTGCCGGGTCCGGTCTCTTCAGTCATTTGGTCAGCCTCCCGCCAACGACTGGGAATGAGCCTAGTCCCTGCGCTGTGTGTGGGCAAAAGCCTACGAGCGTTATTCTTTTTTCATACAGCGCTTTCGTTCAGCGATGGTTCAGCGCCCTGACAGGTTTCGTTCAGAGCCCTCCTCGTAACCTTCTCCCCGTCAACACACTACTGACCTCTGACGGGAGAATCCCCATGAAAACTCTGAAGAAAATCGCCCTCGCCAGCGCCATCCTCGGTGCCAGTGTCGCCGCTACTGCCGCCAACGCCGCCGACACCTTCGTCGGCATGACCTGGGGCGAAACCAGCAACAACATCCAGAAATCCGATGCGCTGAACCGCAACCTCGGCAACCCGAAGTTCGACAGCGTGATCAACAACAGCGGCACCTGGGGCGTGCGCGCCGGCCAGCAGATGGAGCAGGGTCGCTACTACGTCACCTACGAAAACGTCTCCGATACCGAGAACGGCCTGAAGCTGCGCCAGCAGAACCTGCTCGGCAGCTACGACGCCTTCCTGCCGCTGGGCGACCAGGGCACCAAGCTGTTCGGCGGCGGCACCGCCGGCCTGGTCAAGCTGGAGCAGGACTCCAAGGGCTACAGCCGCGACAGCGATGTGGGTTACGCCATCGGCGCCCAAGCCGGTATCCTCCAGGAACTCGGCAAGAACGCATCCGTAGAAGGCGGCTACCGTTACCTGCGTACCAACGCGAGTACCGAGATGAGCCCGCACGGTGGCAGCAAGGTGGGATCCCTTGACCTGCACAGCAGCTCCCAGTTCTACCTGGGCGCCAACTACAAGTTCTGACCGGTACCGCAACCGGGCCCCGCGTGGCCCGGTTGCCTGACTCAGGGAGCACGCGCATGAAACTGCTGGTGGTGGAAGACGAGGCGCTGTTGCGCCATCACCTGTACACCCGGCTTGGCGAGCAAGGCCACGTGGTCGATGCCGTCGCCAATGCCGAAGAGGCGCTGTACCGCGCCGCCGAATACCATCACGACCTGGCGATGATCGACCTCGGGTTGCCGGGCATGAGCGGCCTGGACCTGATCCGCGAATTCCGCAGCCAGGGCAAGACCTTCCCCATTCTCATCCTCACCGCTCGCGGCAACTGGCAGGACAAGGTCGAAGGCCTGGCCGCCGGCGCCGACGACTACGTGGTCAAGCCCTTCCAGTTCGAAGAACTGGAGGCCCGCCTGAACGCATTGCTGCGCCGCTCCAGCGGCTTCGCCCAGTCGAGCATCGAGGCCGGCCCGCTGCTGCTGGACATCAACCGCAAGCAGGCGCTGGTCAACGGTGAGTCGCTGCAGCTGACTGCCTTCGAGTACCGCATCCTCGAATACCTCATGCGCCATCATCAGCAGGTGGTCGCCAAGGAGCGGCTGATCGAGCAGCTCTACCCGGACGACGACGAGCGCGACCCGAACGTCATCGAGGTACTGGTCGGGCGCCTGCGCCGCAAGCTGGAGAGCGCAGCGGGCTTCAAACCGATCGATACCGTGCGCGGCCAGGGCTACATCTTCAACGAGCTGTGTAAATGATCCGCTCGCTGCGCTTGCGCCTGATGATCGGTGCGGCGATTCTAGCCGTGCTGTTCATGGCCGCGTTGCTGCCGGCACTCCAGCGGGCATTCAGCATTGCCCTGGAGAATGCCATCCAGCAACGCCTGGCGGCGGACGTGGCGACCCTGGTGTCCTCGGCGCGTATCGAAGGCGAAGTCCTGAGCATGCCCGACCACCTGCCGGTGGAGGACTTCAACCTTCCCGAATCCAAGTTGCTGGGCTTCATCTATGACCAGTCCGGCAAGCTGGTGTGGCGCTCTACCTCGGCCCAGGACGAAAGCGTCGACTACTCACCCAAGTACGATGGCATGATCGACGAGTTCACCCGCATCCGCGATGCCTCTGGCCAGGAGTTCTTCGTCTACGACGTGGAGATTGACCTGCTCGGCGGCAAGCGTGCTGCGTACAGCATCGTCACCATGCAGCCGGAGAGCGAATTCCGCGAACTGGTCAGTGGCTTCCGCGACCAGCTCTACCTCTGGCTCGGCGGCGCGCTTCTGTTGCTGCTGGGCCTGCTCTGGCTCGGCCTGGGCTGGGGCTTTCGCTCCATGCGCGGGCTGCGCTCGGAGCTGGACCAGATCGAGGCCGGTGATCGCGAACGCCTCAGCGATGACCATCCTGCCGAGATGCTGCGCCTGACCGACTCGGTCAACCGCCTGCTGGAAAGCGAGCGCGCCCAGCGCGAGCGCTATCGCAATTCCCTGGGCGACCTCGCCCACAGCCTGAAGACGCCGCTGGCGGTGCTGCAGGGCGTCAGCGAAACCCTCGCCGACCAGCCGCAGAACCGCGAGCAGATGCAGGTGCTGCAGACCCAGATCGAGCGCATGAGCCAGCAGATCGGCTACCAGTTGCAGCGCGCGACCCTGCGCAAGAGCGGCCTGATTCGCCACCGCGCGGCCCTCGATCCGCTGCTGGACACCATCGGCGGCGCGCTGGACAAGGTCTACCGCGACAAGCGGGTGAAGCTTGCGCGGGATATCCCGCCGGGGTTTTCCCTGCCGCTGGAAAAGGGCGCGCTGCTGGAGATGCTCGGCAACCTGCTGGAGAACGCCTATCGCCTGTGCCTGACCACGGTGAAGGTCAGCGCGCGCAAGGAGGGCCGGATGTTCGAACTGATCATCGAGGACGACGGCCCCGGTGTTCCCGCCAGCCAGCGTGAGCGCATCCTCAAGCGCGGCGAGCGCCTGGATACCCAGCACCCCGGCCAGGGCATCGGCACGGCAGTGGTCAAGGACATCATCGACAGCTACGACGGCGAGCTGGCGCTGGAGGATTCCGCGCTGGGCGGCGCTTGCTTCCGCATTCGCCTGCCGGGTTGATCGAGAGTCGGCGGGGATCAAGTTCGCGAGCAAGCTCGCTCCTACAGAAAAGCCGGTCGACCTGTGCTGCCGAAGACCGCTATGCAGGGCCCGCTCTTCGTAGGAGCGAGCTTGCTCGCGAACGCCCACGTACCGGAGCCTCGTTTTAGGTCGTAGGGCGGATAACGCGCCAGCGTTATCCGCCGCGAGGCAATTGGCGCATAACCCGTTCCGGGTTATGCGCCCTACGGTCTAGTTTGCTTGCCTGAGCTGGATGGCTTTTTCCTCGGCATCGGCAAGAGGTGTGGCGGCGGGCGTCGTGCTCATGGCATTACCTGTTCATTCGGAGTGTTGCGAGCGATACGCCCCCGGCGTCAGCCCCGTCCATTTCTTGAATGCCCGGTGGAACGCCGACGGCTCGGAGAAGCCGAGCTGGTCGGCGATGTCCTGGATGGAGTGCTCGTCGCGGCCCAGGTAGTAGATCGCCAGGTCGCGGCGCAGTTGGTCCTTCAATTCCTGGAAGTTCGGCCCTTCTTCCCGTAGATGCCGGCGCAGGGTCTGCGGGCTCATGTGCAGTTGCGCGGCGACCTGCTCCAAGTCCGGCCAGCGACGGCAGTCGCGGCCGAGCAGGCGGCGGATCTGGCTGGTCAGGCTGTCGCCGCCGTCAGGGCGGGCCAGCAGGTCGGCGGGTGAATCCTTGAGGAAGTGCTTGAGCGTGCGCTCGTCCTGCAGCAGCGGCATGTCCAGGTAGCGTGCCTGCAACAGCAGGCTGGTGCTGCCGGCGGCGAAGCGGCGAGGGCAGGGGAACAGCAGGTCGTACTCGGCCTGGTGCTCGGGCGGCGGGTAGCTGAAGGTGGCTTCCTCCAGGCGGATGCGCTGGCCGATCAGCCAACTGGCCAGGCGGTGCCAGATCAGCAGCAGGCTCTCGGTAAGGAAGTGGTCCGGGTCGCGCAGGTGGGTCTCGTCCAGGGTCAGCCGGGCGCGGTCGCCGTCGCGCACCAGCTCGATCCGCGGCGCCTCGGGAAACAACCCGTAGAACAGCGAACCGCGGCCCAGCGCCTTCTCCAGCGTGCGGCAGTGGATGATCGCGTTGCACATCATCGCGAAGGTACCGCGCTTGCTCGGCAGGCTGCCGAAGCCCATGTATTCGTCGTCCAGCGCTTCCCAGAGGGTCTGCATCAGGCGGCTGAACTGCTCGGGATCGATCCGTGCGCGAGGTTCCTCGAGGATGGCCGGGACGATGCCGGCGTCGCGCAGCAGCGCCGGGACGTCGAGCCCCTTGCGCTGGGCGCCTTGGACGGCGGCGCGGACGAAATGGCTGGCAATGGTGCGTTCACGCATGAGCGGTCCTTGTTGTTCTGTCCGCATGTCCGAAAGAACAGTGCGGCAAACCCGATCGAACCTGATCGGAGTTCTACAATCTACGGTACGAAGGCCGTGGCGGATACCCGCCAGAGGGCGGGAAACCCGCCAGCGAGGAGGCGGGTTTCCGCCAGATTCGGCGCCTCCGTGCCCTGACTTTTTACGGAAGCCGTTGAATTTAAAGGAGTTACATATTTTTTAAAGGTCTGGCACAGCACTTGCGATAGGCGAGCAAGGCCTGCCGTCTGGCATGCCCTGAAAACAAATTCTCCCATTGCAGGGAGATAACGCGTTCGGTCTTGCGCCTCCCCTGGAGCGCAGGCCCAGAGGACAGAGCTGCCATGACCAAGCAACCCTTCTACAAAAGCCTGTATGTGCAGGTACTGATCGCCATCGCCATCGGTATCGCACTCGGCCACTTCTACCCCGACACCGCCAAACTGATGAAGCCGCTGGGCGATGGCTTCGTCAAACTGATCAAGATGGCCATCGCGCCGATCATCTTCTGCACCGTGGTTACCGGTATCGCCGGCATGCAGAGCATGAAGGCAGTGGGGAAGACGGGTGGCATGGCGCTGCTGTACTTCGAAATCGTTTCGACCATCGCGCTGATCATCGGCCTGGTCGTGGTCAACGTCGTCCAGCCGGGCGCCGGCATGCACGCCGACGTCGCCACGCTGACCGCCGAAATGAACAAGAACGCGGCGCTGACCGGCTTCATCGCTTCGGGCGAGAAGCAGAGCACCATCGACTTCTTCATGAACGTCATCCCGAGCACCGTGGTCGGCGCCTTCGCCAACGGTGACATCCTCCAGGTGCTGTTCTTCTCCGTGCTGTTCGGCTACGCGCTGCACCGCCTGGGTGACTACGGCAAGCCGGTGTTCGAGTTCATCGATCGCATCACCCACGTGATGTTCAACATCATCAACGTGATCATGAAGGTCGCGCCCATCGGTGCCTTTGGTGCCATGGCCTTCACCATCGGTGCCTACGGCCTCGGCTCGCTGGTGCAGCTGGGCCAACTGATGCTGTGCTTCTACATCACCTGCCTGCTGTTCGTGCTGATCGTGCTGGGCGGCATCGCCCGCGCCCACGGTTTCAGCATCCTGCGCTTCATCTCCTACATCCGCGAAGAACTGCTGATCGTACTGGGCACCTCGTCCTCCGAATCGGCCCTGCCGCGCATGATCGCCAAGATGGAGAAACTGGGTGCCGACAAGAGCGTCGTCGGCCTGGTGATCCCGACCGGCTACTCGTTCAACCTGGACGGCACCTCGATCTACCTGACCATGGCCGCCGTGTTCATCGCCCAGGCCACTGACACCCCGATGGACATCACCCACCAGCTGACCCTGCTGGTCGTGCTGCTGATCGCCTCCAAGGGCGCCGCCGGTGTCACCGGTTCGGGCTTCATCGTGCTGGCTGCCACTCTGTCCGCCGTCGGCCACCTGCCGGTCGCGGGCCTGGCGCTGATCCTGGGTATCGACCGCTTCATGTCCGAAGCCCGCGCGCTGACCAACCTGGTCGGCAATGGCGTGGCCACCATCGTGGTTGCCAAGTGGTGCAAGCAGCTGGATGAGAAGACCCTGTCTGCCGAGCTGGCTGCTGGCCCGGGCAACTCCGCGGAGCTGCAGCCGTCCTGACGCGCTTTTCAAAGAGCAATTCGGCCCGGTGAACGTGAAGCACCGGAGCCTTTCCAGCCCGCTCATTTGAGCGGGCTTTTTTATGGGCGGGTGGTTGGTGGGGGCGCGCGTTTTGTAGGAGTGAGCTTGCTCGCGAACGGTTTCCCGGCAGCTCCGGAGCTGGGCGGGTTCGCGAGCAAGCTCGCTCCTACAGTGGCTGCGGGCGTGTGCAGCCAGGACGGGGCGTCGTCAGCCTTGCAACATTCCAGGGAGCGCCCGGCGCGCATGGGAGCGGACTCCGCCCGCGATTGGCCGGCCGCCAGCGGGGAGGGTGTGCATCAACGAGAAAGGCGCACGCAGAAGCATGCGTTGAAGAAGCGGAAAGGAATCAGAGAATGATCTTGTCCTTGAGCTTCTCCGCCGCCTGCTGCAGCGCCTGGATGACCCGTTCCTTGTCGTAGTTCTGCACGTTGTTGGTGTCCAGGTACATGGAGAAGCCTGGCACCTCATGCTCGACGAAGCTGGGGTTGGAGCCCAGGTCGCGGCGGAAGTCGACCACCTGGTAGATCTGCACCGGCTTGCTGAAGCCCTTCACGGCGATCTGCCCCTTGTCGCGGCACATCAGCACGTCCTTCACCAGCGAGTAGGTCTCGTGGCTGATGAGGATCTCGCCGGCTTCGGCCGCGCTTTCCAGGCGGCTGGCGAGGTTCACTTCGCGGCCGATGATGGTGTAGTCCATGCGCGTATCGGCGCCGAAGTTGCCCACGGTGCAGTAGCCGGTGTTCAGGCCCATGCGCACTTCCAGCGGCTTGGTGATGCCCTGGGCGCGCCACTGCTGGCGCATGACCTTCATGTGTTTGCGCATGGCCACCGCCATGGACACGGCGGCCACGGCGTCTTTCTTCGCACCCTGGGTGGCCGGGTCGCCGAAGAACACCATCACGCAGTCGCCGACGAACTTGTCGATGGTGCCGCCGTACTTCAGGGCGATCTTCGACATCTCGTTGAGGTAGTTGTTGAGCATGTCGGTGAGGGCTTCGGCTTCCAGTTCCTCGGACAGCTCGGTGAAGCCCTTGATGTCGGAGAAGAACACCGTGAGCTTCTTGCGCTGGGTTTCCAGGCGCACCGTGCGCTTGCCGCTGAAGATCGATTCCCACACCTGCGGCGACAGGTATTTGGCCAGGTTGCTGGCCAGGCGCGCGGCCTTTTCCTGCTCCAGGGTGATGTCCGAGCGGGCCTGGGCCAGGCGCAGGCCCTGCTGGTGCACGAAGAAGGCGGTGATGCAGATGTACAGGGTCGAGAACAGCACGCTGACCAGCGAAACGATGGCGGGGGTCGCGCCCTTGTAGCCCGGAGTGATCAGCGCGGCAGACAGCACCGAGGCACTCAGCCCCACCAGCAGCGCCAGCCCCAGCGAGCGCAGGCCGCCGATGATCAGCGCCGAGAAGGAAAGGATCAGCACCAGCATCAGGCTGGGTACCTCGGAGAACCCCAGCAGCGTGGTGGCAATACCGGCGTGCAGGGCGTCGATGAACAGCAGCACCAGGCGGGTACGCTGCGGGGTGTCGCGCTTGAAGCGGCGGCTGACCTGCTGGGCCAGGTGCGGGTAGAGCAGGGCGTACGGAATCATCCAGAGGATCTCGTAGCCGAAGTACTTGGCGAAGGTGCCGGCGGTGATGGTCGCGGCGATGGCGATATAGGCCAGCACGCGGGAATGGTATTCGCGCAGAGGGGTGGGGGGGAGCGGACTACTGGATCGCTCGAGAACGTTAGGCTTCATGCGCAGGAAACTTCCCTAATGCGTGTGGGCTTGTGGCCAATTACGCGTCTGAATTTTGGGAATCTTATTCCATGCGCTACCCCGGAGCCAGCGGCGGCTAGCGACTGCTCGTCGCGGACCGCCGGTCGCTTCGGGACCCTCAGGCCATGCTGCCGTCGGGCTTCTGGTAGATCGAGCGGCGCGGCTGGGCGAAGACCCGGCGCAGCATGGGTTCGAAGTACTCCAGGGGCAGTACCTCAGCGTCCGGATCGAAGGCGGCGGCGTCGTACCGCGCGCAGAATTCGATGGTCCGCTCGAACTGCGGGTGGTCCTTGAACTGCTCGCGCAGGTGCCGGTCCAGGCCCAGGTGATGGAAGAAGTAATAGCCCTGGAAGATCGCGTGCTTCTCGATCATCCACAGGTTTTCTTCGCTGACGAAGGGCTTGAGGATGGCCGCGGCGATGTCGGCGTGGTTGAACGAGCCGAGGGTGTCGCCGATGTCGTGGAGCAGGGCGCAGACCACGTACTCCTCGTCGCGACCGTCGCGGTGGGCCAGGGTGGCGGTCTGCAGCGAGTGGGTCAGGCGGTCTACCGGGAAGCCGCCGAAGTCGCCGTCGAGCAGGCGCAGGTGGGTCATGATCCGGTCGGGCAGAAGCGCGGCGTACTGGCCGAAGTCCTTGGCGATGATCGCCCAGTCCTCGGCGGTGCCGTCTTCCATGTGGGTGAAGTTGGCGCGTGCGTTCATCAGGCTGTGCTCTCTTGTGATTGTCGTGGCGTGTCTGGATGGCACCGATCCAGTCTAGAAGCCTGACGGGCACGCGGTAGTGTCCGTGCAGCGCCAGCGGGGTGTCCCGGCGCGCGCGAATGGTGCGGCATCAGCCGCACGGATGGCGGCTGGTGTTCAAGGTTCGCTCAGGGGTTCTGCGGATCGTGCCCCAGCGACTGCAGGAACAGTGAGAACAGCTCCGGCTGCGAGGAAATGTCGAGCTTGTTGTAGAGGTGGCGGCGATGGACCTTGATGGTCTCCGGGGAGATCGCCAGGCGCTCGGCCATGGCCTTGGAGGAGTAACCCCTGAGGATCAGCCGCGCGATCTCCAACTCGCGCTCGGACAGCACGCCGGCGCCGAAATGGCTCAGGGCGTCACGTACCTGCACCGCCACACCGTCGCTGGCGCCCGGCAGCAGGCGCTGGCCGCGTTGCTGCCAGTGCTGCTGCATCAAGGCCAGCACCCAGGGGCAGAGCATCGCCAGCAGGCCGGTCTGCTCGCCATCGAACAGCTTGCGCATGCCCAGTGACAGCGACAGCGCGCCCTGGCCGGGCAGCTGCAGGATGAACTGCACCTCGTCCTCCAGCACGTTGTCGTGGAAGTAGCTGAGGAAGTACTCGCTCTGTCGGAACTGGTCCGGGGAGATTTCCTCCAGCCGGTACAACCCGCTGGGCACGCCCTCGCGGCAGGCCTGGTAGAACGGGTCGAGCTGGTAGAGGCCGTCCAGGTAGATGGCCATGGCGGCCGGCCCGACGGTGGGTTCGGCATCGTATTCCTCCAGCGCCACCGGAGTGCCGCTGGCCGGGTAGAACATCGCCAGGGCGTTATCGAACGGCAACCACTGGTGCAGCAGCAGGACCAGTTGCTTCCAGAAGCGCGGCTGGCCGATCTGCTCGATGGTGCGGCCGAGGTTGGCGTGCATGCCGACTTCGCGGAACAGGTTGTGCATCCGAGGGAATTCTCTGAGAGGGGCGGAGGAGTCGGCCCACGGTTTCCTCCTTTTAGCCCGTCGCCGTCAAGGGGGCGTAACCCCAAATGGTGATTGGCCGCCCCGCTCGCCATGCCCAGACTGCACCCCACGCAGCGCCCCGCTCAGAGGGCGCGACAAGGTCTTCGTTCCTGCCTCAGCCACCAATAACAACACGAGGAAACAACGATATGAGCGCTTCCCCTGCGCCAGCGAGCGCGCTCAAGCCCAGCCTGGGCGTGCTCGACGTAGTCGCCATCACCGTCTCGGCGGTCACCCCCGCCAGCTCCGTTTTCGTCATCGCTCCCTTCGCCATCCAGCAGGCCGGCAGCGGGGCCTTCCTGGCGTTCGTCTTCGCCGGGTTCCTGGCCCTGATGTTCGCCTGGTGTTATGCCGAGCTGGGCCGGGCCCACAGTTCCGCCGGCGGCGAGTATGTCTACGCCAAGCGCGTGTTCGGCGGGCTCGCCGGCTACGCCACCTTCCTTACCGTGCTCGTCTCGCTGCTGTTCATCCCGCCGGTACTGGCGACGGGCGCGGCGACCTACCTCAACAACGCCCTGGGGACGAACTTCGACACCCAGACCGTGGCCCTGGTGATAGTCGCCGCCAGCTACGTGCTGGGCATCCTGAATATCCGCGTGAACGCCTGGATCACCGGCGTGTTCCTGCTCTGCGAAGTGGCGGCGCTGCTGGTGATCGTGGTGCTCGGCTTCGGCCATGTCAGCCAGCCGGTGAGCGTACTGGTGCAGCCGCAGCACATCGACGGCGGGATACTGGCCGCCGCGCCCTGGGCGCTGGTGATCGGCGCCGTGGGTACCGCGCTGTTCTCCTACAACGGCTTTGGCGGCGCGGTGCTGCTGGCCGAGGACATGAAGTGCGGCGGGCGCAATGTGCACCGTGCGGTGATCTGGTCGCTGGTGCTGGTGGTGGCGATCGAGATCGTCCCGCTGACCGCGCTGCTGCTGGGCGCGCCTTCGCTGCAGGACATGATCGCCAGTCCCGACCCGGTCGGCTACCTGCTCACCGCCCACGGCAACGAAACGCTGTCGCGGCTGGTCAGCGCCGGCATCTTCCTCTCGGTGTTCAACGCCATCGTCGCCATCGTCATCCAGGTCGGCCGGGTGATCTTCAGCAGCGGCCGTGACGAGCTGTGGACGCCGCTGATGAACCGCGCCTTCACCCGCATCCATCCGCGCTGGGAGTCGCCGTGGATCGCCACGCTGTTCCTTGGCGTGCCCTCGGCGGCGCTGAGCTTCAGCTCGAACCTGGAGGAGCTGACCTCCTTCACCGTGCTGCTGCTGGTGATGGTCTACCTGGTGGTGGCGCTCTGCGCGCTGTTCAGCCGCGTGCTGCGCCGCGACCGCGAGCACCCGTACCGCATGCCGCTGTGGCCGTTGCCGGCGATGCTGGCCGTGGTCGGCGCCGGCTACCTGTTGCTCAACCTGCTGATGGACGCTTCCTCGCGGGACATCATGATCATTGTCGGGATACTGGCCGTGTCGGTGATTCTCTACAGCACCTACGGCAAGCTCAGCCCGGCCTTCCAGAAGCTCTGAAACCCTGCTCGACAACCAAGGAGACAGCATGCGCGCTCGTCAACTCGGCATCACCCTCGGCCTGGGCACGCCCGGCGAGTTCAACGCCATCACCGACGTTCCCGGCATCCGCGTCGGCCACAGCACCCTGATCGGCGAGCGCGATGGTCGCGCCGTACGCACCGGGGTCACGGTGGTCCAGCCGCGCGAGGGGGCGGCACGCCAGCAACCCTGTTTTGCCGGCTGCCATGTGCTCAACGGCAATGGCGACGCCACGGGGCTGGAGTGGATTCGCGAGGCGGGCCTGCTGACCACGCCCATCGCCATCACCAATACCCACAGTGTGGGCGTGGTACGCGATGCGCTGATCGCCGCCGAGCATTCCGAGTTGGCCGACCCGTCCATCTACTGGTGCATGCCGGTGGTGATGGAAACCTACGATGGGCTGCTCAACGACATCTGGGGCCAGCATGTGGGCGCCGAGCAGGTGCGCGAGGCGTTGGCCGCGGCCGAGTCCGGCCCGGTGCGGGAGGGTCCGGTGGGTGGCGGCACGGGGATGATCTGCCACGAGTTCAAGGGCGGTATCGGCACGGCCTCGCGCAAGCTGCCGGCAGAGCAGGGTGGCTGGACCGTGGGCGCACTGGTGCAGGCCAACCATGGCCAGCGCCGCGAGCTGCGGGTGGATGGCTACCCGGTCGGCCGTCACCTGGGCGATGTGCCGTCGCCCTTCGCCGAACAGGGCACGCCGGGCATGGGCTCCATCGTGGTGATACTGGCCACCGATGCGCCGTTGCTGCCGCACCAGTGCCAGCGCCTGGCGCAACGCGCCTCGCTGGGGATCGCCCGGACTGGTGGCGGGACCGACGATTCCAGCGGCGACATCTTCCTTGCCTTCGCCACCGGCAACCGCGACCTGCCGCCGGCGGACTACGGGCGCAAGAACCTGCCGTTCGCCACGGCGCTGGAGATGGTCAACAACGACCATATCTCGCCACTGTTCGCCGCCGCGGCGGAGGCGGTGGAGGAGGCCATCGTCAATGTGCTGCTGGCCGGCAAGGACATGCGTACTGATGACGGCGTACTGGTGCCGGCCTTGAGCGGGGAGCGTCTGCTGGCGGCGTTGCGCGAGGTCGGTTGGAAGGGGGAGCGCTAACCAGCGGTGCTCGGTGGCTGGGCGCTCCCTGCAGGAGCGAGGGGGACGCCTGGTTCTTGCTCGCGAACGGGCTTTCCGGCCGCTCTGGTGTTGGGCGGCTTCGCGAGCAAGCTCGCTCCTACAAGTTGATGCCGTGCCATGAAAAAAGCCGGAGCTGCTGGGCAGCTCCGGCTTTTGTCTTTCTCGTACCGGCGAATCAGTTCGGGGTATAGATCTGGTCGAACACGCCGCCGTCGGCGAAGTGGGTCTTCTGCACGGTGCGCCAGTCGCCGAAGGTCTTCACCACGGAGAAGAAGTCCACCTTCGGGAAGCGGTCGGAAAACTTGGCCAGCACTTCCGGGTTGCGCGGGCGCAGGTAGTTGTTCGCCGCGATGGTCTGGCCTTCTTCGGACCACAGGTACTTCAGGTAGGCCTCGGCTTCGGTACGGGTGCCTTTCTTGTCGACCACCTTGTCGACCACCGCCACCGGCGGCTCGGCTTCGGCGGAGACGCTCGGGTAGACCACTTCGAAGCCGCCACGGCCGAACTCGCGGGCGATCATCTCGGCTTCGTTCTCGAAGGTCACCAGTACGTCGCCGATCTGGTTCTGCATGAAGGTGGTGGTCGCAGCGCGGCCGCCAGTGTCCAGCACCGGGACGTTCTTGAACAGCTGGGCGACGAATTCCTTGGCCTTGGTTTCATCGGCGCCGTGCTTCTGCGCGTAGCCCCAGGCGGAGAGGTAGGTATAGCGGCCATTGCCCGAGGTTTTCGGGTTCGGCACCACGACCTGGATACCCGGCTTCACCAGGTCGTCCCAGTCCTTCAGGCCCTTCGGGTTGCCCTTGCGCACGATGAACACAGTGGCGGAGGTGAAAGGCGCGCTGTTGTTCGGCAGGCGGGTCGCCCAGTCCTTCGGCACCAGGCCGCCATTGTCGGCCAGGGCGTCGATGTCGGTGGCCTGGTTCATGGTGATGACGTCGGCCGGTAGGCCGTCGATGACGGCGCGGGCCTGTTTGCTGGAACCGCCGTGGGACATCTGGATGGTGATCTTCTCGCCTTTTTCGGCCTGCCAGTGTTTCTGGAAGGCGGCGTTGTAGTCCTTGTAGAAGTCACGCATCACGTCGTAGGAGACGTTGAGCAGGGGCTGGGCGGCCTGGGCGGCGGTGGCCAGGGCGAGGCCGGCGGCCAGCAGCGAGGCGCTGAACAGACGTTTCACGAGCAGTTCCTTTTGGCAGTGTTGTTGGGCGTCGATTATGCCGACAGGTTATATGGCAATTAAATACTTAAAGGCTATTTGCTTATGCGGCGAGCCGTTTTCCGCGCCGCGCTGCTGCGCATGCCACGAAGCGGAAAGTTGCCCGGCAGCCTAGCAGGCCGGCCGGGCAAGGGCTGCTCCGGCAGTTGTCATTCCAGCCCGCTGACTTCCAGTTCCTTGGGATACTCGACGCTGAACTTGAAGGTGGTGCTGCGTTTCTCGCCTGGTTTCAGCTGCCAGTCCCACAGCAGCTTGCCATCGTCTTCGCGCCTGGCCTCCTGGCCTTCGGGCTCCAGCAGGGCGACCTTGATCTGCTCGTTGCGCGAGACCGGCAACTGGTCCTTGAACTGCAGGCGCTGCTCGGTCTTGTGGTTGTTCTGCGCGTCGATGCGGAACTCGTAGGTGACGCGCTTGCGGCCGCCGGTGAGGCCGGTGTAGTCGGTGTAGCGGTTGACCAGCTTGCGCTTGACCGACATCGCTTCGTCGCCGCCCAGGGCCAGCTCGAAGGTCTCGCCCGGCATCACCGCGCGCAACTGGCCGCTGGCGACGAAGGTATTGCCCAGGTAGGTGTTGAGGGTCCCGGGCAACAGCGGGTAGTCGCTGGCATTGCGGGTGTCGGCCTGCAGGTACGCGGCTTCGCGCAGCGACGGTGTGGCCAGGTAGCGGAAGGTTGCCGGCAGCTTGAACTGGGCGATGGAAACCTTCTGCGAGCTGCCATCGCTGTTGAGCGTGGCACGGGTCGGGATATGGAAGGAAGCGCTGGTGGTGGCACCGCTGACTTCGGCGACCGCGACGGGCATCTCTTCCAGCGAGCCGGCCACGGCTATCTCGTCGGCGGCGAAGCGCTGGGCTTTCTTCGCTTCCATCGCCATCATGGGCGCGGCCGGTGCTGGAGCGGGGCGCGCGGCCATTACCGTGCGTGGATCGAAGGTGTCGACGAACCATGGCGACAGCGCCGGCACGCTGCTGCCCAGGTTGGGGCGAGCGGTGGACAGGGTGAGGTCGACGTCCGTCCAGTCCTCGCCGCTGCTCTGCCGGACTATGCCCTGGTAGGTCATCTCGATCTTGTCTTCGCCGTCGCGCAGACGGGCGTCGTAGGCCGGGCGCCAGGAGGCATCGTAGAGCGTGTAGCTGAGCTGCAGCTGGACTTGTGCCGGCTTCTCCAGCGCCACGCGCAGGATGGCCCGCTTGTAGTGGGTGCCGTCGCCGGCCAGGTGGCTGCGCTGGTTCTCCAGTTCCTGCTTGCGTTGCTGCAGTTCCTCGCCCTGCTGGTCGAGCTTGCGCTGCTCGTCGAGGATGCGGCCCAGGTTGCCTTCGCTCATCTGCAGCAGGTTCTTCAGTTCGTCGATGCTCGGCAGTGCCTGGTTCTTGCCCGGCTTGGTGCTGCTGGCCTGGATGTCGGCGAGGAACTGCTTCTGGTTTTCCAGCACGCTGCCGCGGTCGCTGATTTCACGCTCCTGCCGCTCGATGTCGCGCAACTGCGCGTCCAGCTGTTGCAGGCGATTGTCCTGCGAAGGCGGCGATACCTGTGGCGCGCTGCTGACGTCGAGCAGGGTCGCGGCGGCGCTGGCGCTGAGCGAGGCCTGCAGGCTGTTGTCGTCGATGCGCAGGGGCAACTGCTCCAGGGCGATCTCGTGCTGGCCGGCGAGCAGCTGCAGGGTGGCGGTGCGGGTGACGATGGCGCGGTCGGTGTAGACGGTCACCGCGCTGATGCGGCTGTCGGCCACCTGCGGCGCGGCCAGCAGCGAGGTGCTGGCCAGTGCACCGGCCATGGCGAGGATCAGTGGGTGGAGTCGAAAGGGCATGTGCTCACCTCGGGGCCTGGAAGGCGACCGACACTGCGGAACGCCACTATGGCGTCCGTCCATGGCGCTTGTGACGAAGGGGGCGCAGGCAACGGGTTGAGCCTGGGTGAATTCATGCCGCGATGGGCGACGAACGGTTGCCAGGGTCAGCCCCTGGCAGTGTCATCCGCCCGTGGGAACAGCGCGTTGCCGCAGCGCGAGCAGAACGCTGCCTCGGCCTCGTGGTTGGCCTTGGCGCAGGCCGGGCAGGGCTTGTCCAGTTGCCCTGGCGGGCGTTCCTGACGCATGGCGTTGTGCAGCTCGGCGCTGAAGATGCCGGTGGGCACGGCGATGATCGAGTAGCCGGTGAGCATTACCAGGCTGGCGATGGCCTGGCCCAGCGGCGTCTTCGGAGTGATATCGCCGAAGCCCACGGTGGTCAGGGTGACGATGGCCCAGTAGATCCCTCGCGGAATGCTGGTGAAGCCGTGCTCGGGACCTTCGACCACGTACATCAGTGAGCCGAACACCGTCACCAGGCTCATTACCGAGAGGAAGAATACGGTGATTTTCTGCCGGCTGCCGCGCAGCGCGGTGAGCAGGAAGTCCGCCTGGCGCAGGTACTGGCGCAGTTTGAGGATGCGAAAGACACGCAACAGACGTACCACGCGTACCACCAGCAGGTACTGGGCATCGGGATAGAACAGAGCGATGACGCCGGGCAGCACCGCCAGCAGATCGATCAGGCCGTAGAAACTCAGGGCGTAGCGCAGCGGTTTGGGTGAGCAGTACAGGCGCAGCAGGTATTCGATCAGGAATAGCCCGCTGATGAACCATTCGATTCCACTGAGCAGGGTGCCGAACTGCTGGTGAATGCGCCCGACGCTGTCGAGAAAGGCCACCAGCAGGCTGGCCAGGATGACGATCAGCAGCGCGCTGTCGAAGCGCCGCCCGGCTGCTGTGTCGGACTCGAAGATGATGATGTAGAGGCGCTGGCGAAAGCTTTGGGTGTCGGCCATGAATGAATCCGCGGAACGGGTTCAGTCACCTTAGCCGAGATGCGGCGGGACGGCTGGTGCCGCCCCGCCCGGGAGGATCAGGCGCGCTCGGTCGCCTGCTGCTCGTCCACATCGCCTTCGGCCAGGCAGGCCGCCGCGGTGAACAGCACGTCGGTGGAGGAGTTCAGCGCGGTCTCGGCCGAATCCTGGAGGATGCTGATGACGAAGCCGACCGCCACGACCTGCATGGCGACTTCGCTGGAGATGCCGAACAGGCCGCAGGCCAGCGGGATCAGCAGCAGCGAGCCGCCGGCCACGCCGGAGGCGCCGCAGGCGCACAGGGAGGCGACGACGCAGAGCAGCAGGGCGCTGGGCAGGTCGATGGCGATGCCGAGGGTGTTGGCGGCCGCGAGGCTCAACACGCTGATGGTGATGGCGGCGCCGGCCATGTTGATGGTGGCGCCCAGCGGGATCGATACCGAGTAGGTGTCCTCGTGCAGGCCCAGGCGTTGGCAGAGTTGCAGGTTGACCGGGATGTTGGCTGCCGAGCTGCGGGTGAAGAAGGCGGTAATGCCGCTCTCGCGCAGGCACATCAGGACGAGCGGGTAGGGGTTGCGGCGGATCTTGGCGAAGACGATCAGCGGGTTGACCACCAGGGCGACGAACAGCATGCAACCCAGCAGCACGGCCAGCAGGCGCAGGTAGCCCAGCAGCGCATCGAAGCCCGACTCCGCCAGCGTGCTGGCGACCAGGCCGAAGATGCCCAGCGGAGCAAAGGCGATGACTACGCGCACGATCAGGGTCACGCCATTGGCCAGGTCCTCGACCATTTCACGGGTTGCCGGACGGGCGTAGCGCAGGGCAACGCCCAGGCCGACGGCCCAGCCGAGGATGCCGATGAAGTTGGCCTCCAGCAGTGCTTTTACCGGGTTGGTGGCAATGCTGAACAGCAGGGTGTTGAGCACCTCGCCGATACCGCCGGGCGGGGCTGCGTCGGCGCTGGCGACGGCCTTGAGGACCAGGGTGGAGGGAAACGCGAAGCTGGCCGCCACTGCGACCAGGGCCGCCGAGAAGGTGCCCAGGAGGTACAGCAGCAGGATGGGACGGATGTGGGTGCGCTGGCCTTGCTTGTGGTTGGCGATGGAGGACATCACCAGCACCAGGACCAGTACCGGGGCAACGGCCTTGAGTGCCGAGATGAACAGGTTGCCGAGCAGGCTGACCGCCCGTGCCGCTTCTGGCCAGACCAAGGCCAGCGCGATGCCCAGCAGCATGCCGATGAAAATCCGCATGACCAGGCTGGTGCCCTTGAGTCGCTGCAGGAGAGTGGGAGCTGGAAGAGTCATGACTTCTTTCGCTGCGTGAATGAGGGGAACGCACCCGTGGCCGGCTGCGGAAGGGGGCGGATTATGCCGCCTGCATCCGGGAAATGCGCGGTTACCCGTCGATTGAGCGGTTCGGCGGACGTTATGCCGCAGTGTGGGCGAGGGCTCGCGGGCCGGCATTGATCCATGCCGGTCACGTCGGGAAAAGCGGCAGTTCAGCCGAGGTTGGCGAAGGCTTCCGGGTCCAGGTCGATACCGGCGACCCGCTGCACGGCGCCGCGCATGGTCACCTGGAAGTCATCGTCGACGCGGATGTGCAGCAGCCCGCCAGCCAGGTGCAGCTCGATCCGTTCGTCGCACAGGCCGAGCCGGCGTGCCACCGAAGCCGCCGCACAACTGCTGGTGCCGGAGGACAGCGTGTAGCCGGCACCGCGCTCCCAGATTTCCACGCGCAGCGCATCGCGGGCGAGCCACTCGACGAACTGGACGTTGGTACGGCGGGGGAACAGCGGGTGGTTCTCCAGCAATGGGCCGAGACGGCGGGCCAGTTCGGGGCTGGTCTGTTCGACGAAGACCACGCAGTGAGGATTGCCCATGGAGACGGCGTTGATCTTCAAAGCGACGCCGTCTATTTCCAGCGGATAGCCCAGCGCCTCGGGGGCATCGACCAGCACCGGAATCCTTGCACAGGCGAACTCGGCGCGGCCCATGGATACCTCGACGGTGCGACCCTCGTCGAATACCTGGCTGGTGACCGTACCGCCGGCGGTGACGATGTCGAACGGCTGGTCTGCGACCAATCCGCAATCCCACAGATAGCGGGAGAAGATGCGCAGGCCATTGCCGCTCTTTTCTGCTTCCGAGCCGTCCGGGTTGAGGATGCGCAGGCCGAAGGCGCTGTCGCTGTGATTCGCCAGCAGGATGCCGTCAGAGCCGATGCCATGGTGGCGGTCGCAGACTCGGCCGATCTGCGCTGGCGTCAGGGCAAAGGGTGCCTTGCCGGCGTACACCAGATAGTCATTGCCCAGAGCCTGGTATTTCACGAAGTGCATGGTCGCGGTCCGTCGCCAGTGGAGAGCTCCGACTATACACGCGGCCCAGTGCGTTCCGTTCCCTGGCTCAGCAGCACATCCAGCAGGCGCTGGCCGAGGATCACCAGCCAGCAGGCGAGGATGAAGGGCGTGGTGAAGGCGGGCAGGCCGACCAGCGCGAAGCAGGGTTGCAGCAGCACCGCCAGGAGGATGCCGCACAGTGGCGCCAGGGGGCTGCGAAAGCGCAGCGACAGGGCGATCCCGGCCAGCGCGCCGTTCAGCCCAAGCAGTCCGGCTTGAGCGGAGGCGGCCGGTAGGCCGAACAGCGGCGCGATGGCCAAGGCGCCCGCGGCGCCGAGCAGCGCCCAGAACGCGGCACGACGATCCGCCAGCAGCAGGCCGAGGGCGATGGTCAGGCCGGCGAGCGGTTCACCGAGGAAGATCACCTCGCCGAAGCCCAGCGTCGTCGAATCCAGCAACGCGTTCACCGTGCCGCAGGACAGGCAGGCGGTCGCGGCCGCCGGCGCGAAGCCAAGGGCCTTGCCCAGGGCCACCGACACCCAGCCCAGCAGCACGAAGGCCGAGGTATAGGCCGGCAGGCCGAAGCGCTGGCGTGACTGCCGCAACACGACGGCCTGCACCGCCACCGAGGTGAGGATGGCGGCAATGGTCAGCATCACCAGCCCCAGCGACCACTGGAACACGAAGGGCAGCAGCAGGCCGATGAGGATCGGGTTGTAGTCGTGCAGGCCGGCGTCGATGTCCGCCTGGGGTTCGCGCACGAAGCGCGCGGTGAGCGGGCCGAGCAGGGCGCCCAGCACGGCGCCGGGCAGCAGCTGCGGTGCGGACCAGGCGATGGTCAGCAGCAGGATCAGGCCGAAGCGTGCGTCAGCCTGCAGGTAGATCTGGCCGAAGCCGATCAGCCGGGGGCGGAGCGGATGTTTCCTGGAGAGGGGATTCAGGTGCATGTGGGTACAGGGCAGGTTAAATGGGGTTCCGCAGCGCTTCGCTAGGTGTGGAGCATCGAGGCCCCATCGACGAGCAGTGCGTGAGCATTCTGTGACGCCGCTATACGGGGCCGCGCCACGGGGTTGGAAAAAGAAAAGAGGCTGCCGGCGGGATCGCCGCCAACAGCCTCAAAGTTCCATGGCCAGCATTGGGAGTTGCTGCGTGGGGGCCATGGACCGACAAGCATTCGGTGCTCATGTTTCTGCTGCTGAAGCACTCAGTAGCAAGGTCAAACCCGGACGGACGGGGACGCGGCCCCGTATTCCCGGCCCCGTCCGTCCGGGAGTGACTCGGTGCGGAGGCACGCGCGTTGGCGTGGCTCCTGAACTCGGTTGCCCTCTCCCCAGCCCTCTCCCGCAAGCGGGAGAGGGGGCTTGAGCGGCAGAAGGCGGAACACCGGAGTCACCGGCGGCTCCGAACTGCCCCCTCTCCCTTCAGGGAGAGGGTTGGGGAGAGGGGCTATCAGGCTTGCATCAAACTTCCAGCGCCGGCGCCACCGTCTCGATCCGCAGCATATTGGTGCTGCCCGGCTGGCCGAAGGGCACGCCGGCGGTGATCACCACGGTGTCGCCACGGCGCGCCATGCGCTGGGCCAGGGCGATGTCCAGGGCGGTAGAGCAGATCTCGTCGACGTGGGCGAGTTGCGCGTTGACCACCGAATGGACGCCCCAGGCCACGGTCAGGCGGCGGGCGGATTTCAGTTGCGGCGTGAGGCTGAGAATCGGTGCCTTGGGCCGCTCGCGGGAGGCGCGCAGTGTCGAGGCACCGGACTCGGTGTAGTTCACCAGCACCGCTACCGGCAGGATGCGGCTGATCCGGCGAATCGCGCAGCTGATGGCGTCGGACACGGTGGCATCCGGTTCCGGGCGGTTGATCTCCAGCGTCGCCTGGTAGTCCGGCTCGGCTTCGACCTGGCGGATGATCTTCGCCATCATCTCCACCGCTTCACGCGGGTACTGGCCCGAGGCGCTCTCGGCACTGAGCATCACGCAGTCGGCGCCTTCGCTCACGGCGTTGGCGACGTCGGTCACTTCGGCGCGGGTCGGCGCCGGAGAGAAGCGCATGGATTCGAGCATCTGCGTCGCCACCACTACCGGGCGGCCGAGCTGGCGGCAGACCTGGATGATGCGCTTCTGGATACCCGGCACGCTTTCGGCCGGCATCTCCACGCCGAGGTCGCCACGGGCGACCATGATCGCGTCAGACAGGCGTGCGATGGCTTCGATGGACTGCACCGCCGAAGGCTTCTCGATCTTGGCCATGAGGAACGCCTTGTCGCCGATCAGCGCGCGGGCTTCCTCGATGTCTTCGGGGCGTTGCACAAAGGACAGCGCCACCCAGTCCACGCCCAGCTCCAGGCCGAACGTAAGATCTCGGCGGTCCTTGGCGGTCAGCGGGCTGAGCTTGAGCACAGCCTCGGGGACGTTGACGCCCTTGCGGTCGGACAGCTCGCCGCTGTTCATCACGCGCGTCTCGATGGCATCGCAGTGGGCATTGAGCACCTGCAGGCGAATCTTGCCGTCGTCCAGCAGCAGGCTCATGCCCGGCTCCAGCGCCTGGATGATTTCCGGGTGGGGCAGGGTGACGCGCTGGGCATCGCCCGGTGCGTCGTTGAGGTCGAGGGTGAAGGTCTGGCCCTTCTCCAACTGGACGGCGCCCTCGGCGAAACGGCCCACGCGCAGCTTCGGTCCTTGCAGGTCCATGAGGATGCCGATGGGGTAGTTCAGCTCGCTTTCCACTTCACGAACCCAGGCGAAACGCTGGGCGTGGTCGCTGTACTCGCCGTGGCTGAAGTTCAGGCGGAACAGGTTGGCGCCGGCTTCCACCAATGCGCGGATGTCGTCGCGGCTTTTGATCGCCGGGCCCAGGGTCGCGAGGATTTTTACTTTCTTGTCAGGAGTCATTTGTCGTTCTCGAGGACCAGGATGGCGCGGAAGTCGTTGACGTTGGTGCGGGTCGGTCTGGTGATCACCAGGTCGCCGAGTTCGGCGAAGAAGCCGTAGCCGTTGTTGTTGTCGAGCTCGTGCAGCGGGTTCAGGCCTGCCTTGGTGGCGCGGCTGTAGCTGCACGGACTCATCAGGGCACCGGCGTTGCTTTCCATGCCGTCGATGCCGTCGGTGTCCCCCGCCAGAGCCCAGATGTTCGGTTCACCTTTCAGGTCGGCGGTGAGGCTGAGGAGAAACTCGGCATTGCGTCCGCCGCGGCCATTGCCGCGCACGGTCACGGTGGTCTCGCCACCGGAGAGGATCAGGCACGGCGCCTTCAGCGGCTGGCCATACTTGCGAACCTGCCGGGCGATGCCGGCGTGGACCTTGGCCACTTCGCGGGACTCACCTTCCAGGTCGCCCAGGATCAGCGTGGGGATGCCTGCGGCTTCGGCCTTGGCCGCCACGGCGTCGATGGCATGCTGGGGCGTGGCTATCAGCTTGAAGTGGCTGCGCGACAGGCACTCGTCACCGGGTTTTACCGTTTCCGAACGCGGGTCTTCCAGCCAGGCGCGCACGTTTGCCGGGACTTCGATGGCGTAGCGCTTGAGGATCGCCAGGGCGTCGGCGGAGGTGGTCGGGTCGCCTACGGTGGGGCCGGAGGCGATCACCGTGGCCTCGTCGCCGGGCACGTCGGAAATCGCGTAGGTGTATACGCTGGCCGGCCAGCAGGCGCGTGCCAGGCGGCCGCCCTTGATGGCCGAGAGGTGTTTGCGCACGCAGTTCATTTCGTTGATTGCGGCGCCGGATTTCAGCAGGGCCTTGTTCACGCTGCGCTTGTCGTCGAGGCTGATGCCTTCGGCCGGCAGGGCGAGCAGGGCAGAGCCGCCGCCGGAGAGCAGGAAGATCACCCGGTCGCTTTCGGTCAGGCCGCTGATCAGCTCCAGCACTCGACGCGCAACGCGCTCGCCGGCGTCGTCCGGTACCGGGTGCGAGGCCTCCACCACTTCGATGCTGCGGCACTGCGCGCCGTAGCCGTAGGGCGCGACGACCAGGCCTTCGACCTGACCGTTCCAATGTTGCTCGGCGACTTCGGCCATGGCCCCGGCGGCCTTGCCGGCGCCGATGACGATGGTGCGGCCACCTTTATCGGTGGGCAGGTGCTGCGCCAGTACCTGGGCCGGATGCGCGGCGGCAATGGCGGTGTCGAACAGCTCGCGCAGGAAGGCGCGTGGGTCCAGGCTCATGACAGGCTCCCGTGATTCTTGTTGTGGTGTATCCATGGCTCAATCTCCTTGGCAAAGGAGACTCAGCGATGGATTCGAACGCCCCGGCCGGCAAGGCCGTGATTCCCACCGGCCGGGTGTTCGAGTCGCTTTGCAGCATGGCGGGCGACGCCACTCCCATAACCTCGCCCGTCACCTTGCTCTTGCTGGCGGATAACGCCGTTGGCGTTATGCGCCCTACGTTGAAGTTCCTCGTAGGGCGCATAAAGCGGAACGCTTTATCCGCCGCCTCTCAATCCTTGCGGATGGAGAAGTTGGCCATGTGCTCCAGGCCCTTGATCAGGCCGGAGTGGTCCCAGTTGCTGCCACCGATGGCCGCGCAGGTGCTGAACACTTGCTGGGCGTTGGCGGTGTTGGGCAGGTTCAGGCCCAGCTCGCGCGCGCCGGCCAGGGCCAGGTTGAGGTCCTTCTGGTGCAGGCTGATGCGGAAGCCCGGATCGAAGGTGCCCTTGACCATGCGGTCGCCGTGCACTTCGAGGATGCGCGAGGAGGCGAAGCCGCCCATCAGCGCTTCACGCACCTTGGCCGGGTCCGCGCCATTCTTGGCGGCGAACAGCAGGGCTTCGGCGACGGCCTGGATGTTCAGGGCGACGATGATCTGGTTGGCCACCTTGGCGGTCTGGCCATCGCCATTGCCGCCGACGCGGGTGATGTTCTTGCCCATGGCCTGGAACAGCGGTAGGGCGCGTTCGAAGGTGTTCGGGCAGCCGCCGACCATGATGCTCAGGGACGCGGCCTTGGCACCGACTTCACCGCCGGAAACCGGGGCGTCCAGGTACTGCGCGCCAGTGGCCTTGATCTTCTCGGCGAAGGTCTTGGTGGCGGTGGGGGAGATCGAGCTCATGTCGATCACCACCTTGTTCGGGCCCACGCCCTCGGCGATGCCGTCCTTGCGGAACAGCACGTCTTCGACCTGCGGGGTGTCCGGGACCATCACGATGATGAACTCGGCTTCCTGGGCGACTTCCTTGGGGTTGGCCAGGCCGATGGCGCCGGCTTCGACCAGAGCGGCAGGCGCTGCATCGTGGTGGGTGGAAACGAAGATCTGGTGACCGGCTTTCTGCAGGTTCTGCGCCATGGGCAGGCCCATGATGCCGGTGCCGATGAATCCGATTTTGGCCATGAGGAAATCTCCTGGTTGTTCTTGTTGGGCTGGCTGGCGCGGTGCGTACCCACCGCGCCGGCCGGCGAATCAGATGACGTTGTGGCTCTTCAGCCAGCCAAGGCCGGCTTCGGTGGTGGTCTTGGGCTTGTATTCGCAGCCGACCCAGCCGCGGTAGCCGACGCGGTCCAGGTGGTCGAACAGGAACCGGTAGTTGATCTCGCCGGTGCCCGGCTCGTGGCGGCCGGGGTTGTCGGCTAGTTGCACGTGGTTGATCGAGGCGAGGTTCTTCTCGATGGTCCGCGCCAGGTCACCTTCCATGATCTGCATGTGGTAGATGTCGTACTGCAGGAACAGGTTGGCGCTGCCGACCTTCTCGCGGATGTCCTGGGCCTGCCGGGTGGTTTGCAGGTAGAAGCCGGGAATGTCGATCGTGTTGATCATTTCCATGACCAGCTTGATGCCCGCGGCTTCGAGCTTGCCGGCCGCGTACTCCAGGTTGTTCAGGAAGGTGTTCTCGATGGTCGCGCAGTCGTAGCCCTGCGGACGGATACCGGCCAGGCAGTTGACCTGGGTGTTGCCCAGGACCTTGGCGTAGGCGATGGCCTTGTCGACACCGGCGCGGAATTCCTCGACGCGGTCCGGGTGGCAGGCGATGCCGCGCTCGCCTTTCGACCAATCGCCCGCCGGAAGGTTGAACAGCACTTGCTCGAGCTTGTTGGCGTCCAGGCGGGCCTTGATCACCTCGGCCTCGACGTCATACGGGAAAAGGTACTCGACACCGCTGAAACCGGCGCGTGCGGCGGCGTCGAAGCGGTCGAGGAAGTCCACCTCGGTGAACAGCATGGACAGGTTGGCGCAGAAACGGGGCATGGGGTCACTCCTGTTGAACGGGTGGTGCGTGGTGCTCGGCTTCTTCTAAAGAGAGCAGGGGGTGGGGGACTCCCCGCCAGGAAATATCCACCCCCAGCTCCTCCCCGCAGGGAGGAGTCGTTCGGTTCTATCAGTCGAGCAGCGAGATGGCAGTCGGCGCGTCGACGCCTTTCAGAGCCAGCTCTTCGAACTCGTTGACCGCGTTGATCTCGGTGCCCATGGAGATGTTGGTGACACGCTCCAGGATGACCTCGACCACCACCGGTACACGGTGCTGCTGCATCAGCTCGCGGGCCTGGGCGAAGGCCGCGCCGATCTGGTTCGGGTCGGAGACACGGATCGCCTTGCAACCCAGACCTTCCACCACGGCGACGTGGTCGACGCCATAACCGTTGAGCTCCGGCGCGTTGACGTTCTCGAACGCCAGCTGCACGCAGTAGTCGATCTCGAAACCGCGCTGCGCCTGGCGGATCAGGCCCAGGTAGGAGTTGTTCACCAGGACGTGGATGTACGGCAGGTTGAACTGTGCACCGGCGGCCAGCTCTTCGATCATGAACTGGAAGTCATAGTCGCCCGACAGTGCGACGACCTGGCGGCTCGGGTCGGCCTTGACCACGCCCAGCGCTGCCGGAATGGTCCAGCCCAGCGGGCCGGCCTGGCCGCAGTTGATCCAGTGGCGCGGCTTGTACACGTGCAGGAATTGCGCGCCGGCGATCTGCGACAGACCGATGGTGCTGACGTAGCAGGTGTCCTTGCCGAAGAACTCGTTCATCTCTTCGTAGACGCGCTGCGGCTTGACCGGCACGTTGTCGAAGTGGGTCTTGCGCTGCAGGGTGCGCTTGCGCTCGCGGCAGGATTCGACCCAGGCGCTGCGGTCCTTGAGCTTGCCGGCGGCTTTCCATTCGCGGGCCACTTCCAGGAACACGTCCAGGGCGGAACCAGCGTCGGAGACGATGCCCAGGTCCGGGGTGAATACGCGGCCGATCTGGGTCGGTTCGATGTCCACGTGGACGAACTTGCGGCCAGCGGTATAGACGTCGACCGAACCGGTGTGGCGGTTGGCCCAGCGGTTGCCGATGCCGAACACCATGTCCGATTCCAGGACGGTGGCGTTGCCGTAGCGGTGCGAGGTCTGCAGGCCGCACATGCCGGCCATCAGCGGGTGATCGTCGGGGATGGTGCCCCAGCCCATCAGGGTCGGGACTACCGGCACGCCGGTCAGCTCGGCGAATTCCACCAGCTTATCGGACGCGTCGGCGTTGATGATGCCGCCGCCGGCGCAGATCAGCGGACGCTCGGCGTCATTCAGCAGGGCCAGGGCTTTTTCGGCCTGGGCGCGGGTGGCCTTGGGCTTGTTGACCGCCAGCGGCTCGTAGGCGTCGATATCGAATTCGATCTCGGCCATCTGCACGTCGAACGGCAGGTCGATCAGCACCGGGCCGGGACGGCCACTGCGCATTTCGAAGAAGGCCTTCTGGAAGGCGTAGGGCACCTGGCCCGGCTCCAGCACGGTGGTCGCCCACTTGGTGACCGGCTTGACGATGCTGGTGATGTCCACGGCCTGGAAGTCTTCCTTGTGCATGCGCGCACGGGGAGCCTGGCCGGTGATGCAGAGAATCGGGATGGAGTCGGCGGAAGCCGAGTACAGGCCGGTGACCATGTCGGTGCCGGCGGGGCCGGAGGTGCCGATGCACACGCCGATGTTGCCGGCGTTGGTGCGGGTGTAGCCCTCGGCCATGTGCGAGGCGCCTTCCACGTGGCGGGCCAGGACGTGATCGATGCCACCGAGTTTCTTCATGGCCGCGTACATGGGGTTGATGGCGGCGCCCGGTACGCCGAAGGCGGTATCGACACCTTCGCGACGCATGACGAGTACGGCAGCCTCGATTGCTCTCATTCTGGCCATATTTTGTTCCTCGGTTCTTATACTGATTGTGTACAAAAGTTGAGGCGATTCTAGACAGGCAATTCGACGAAGGTCAAGACGGGTTGTATACGAGGGACTGGGCGGTCATTTTTCGCTGAAAGCCTTCTACTGCGCTGGTTTCGGAGAAAACCTGAACGCAGGGTCAAACTATCGTTTGAAAAAATGTATACAAAAATAGATGTGGATTGTCCTTTTCAGTTGCTTTGGGTGAGACCTTCGGCTACTAGATTGCGTACAGATTTCTGATACGCGTGTGTGCAGCATTCATCGGTGCGCACAGCGTGCCCCGGCTTATCACCCTTGAAGAGGAAAACCTCATGACCACCCTGAGCCTGGAAACCGCACTGGACATCACCCGTCACGCCCTGGTCGCCAGCCGCGAGCTGTCCACTGCGCCGCTGACCATCGCTGTGCTGGACGCTGGCGGGCATCTGTTGAGCCTGCAGCGCGAGGATGGCGCGAGCATGCTTCGCCCGCAGATCGCCATCGGCAAGGCGTGGGGCGCGGTGGCGCTGGGCAAGTCGTCGCGCGTGCTGGCGGCGGACGCTCAGCAGCGCCCCTCGTTCATTGCGGCAGTGAATACGCTGGCGCAGGGCAACGTCGTGCCGGCGCCAGGTGGTGTGCTGATCCGCAATTCGGCCAATGAAGTGATCGGTGCCATCGGCATCAGCGGCGATGTGTCGGATATCGATGAGCAATGTGCGATCCGTGGTGTGCAGGCGCTGGGCCTGGTCGCGGACGCGGGCTGATCGAAGACGGGAAGGGCGCGCGTTCGTCGTGCGCCTGGGCGAACTTGTAGGAGCGAGCCTGCTCGCGAACCTCCATTAACACCGGACGTTTCAGGTGTGAAGCGGGTTCGCGAGCAAGCTCGCTCCTACGCGTTTCCGGGGTGCCAGTAGGATGGGTGGAGCGAAGCGATACCCATGCTGCAACAGTTGAAACGCTTAGATCGAGAGCGGCCGCAAACGCCCCTGCGCCTTCGGCTCGCTGCCGTTGTCCGGCGCGGTGCCGCGCAGCACCAGACGAGTGATGGTCTCGGTGGCCGCTTCGAAATCCGCATCGCTCAGGCTGGTCTTGCCGGTGACCATGGAGATCTGCCAGTCGAAATCGGCATAGGTCTGCGTCGCCGCCCAGATGGTGAACAGCAGGTGGTGCGGATCCACCGGTGCCAGCAGGCCGCGGTCGATCCAGCTCTGCAGGCAGGCGATGTTGCGTTGGGCCTGCGCGTTCAGTTCATCCAGGTATTCCTTGGGCAGGTGCGGCGCACCGTGCATCAGCTCGCTGGCGAACACCTTGGACGCGTGCGGCAGCTCCTGGGAAATCTTCACCTTGGAGCGGATATAGGCGCGCAGCGCTTCGCTCGGTTCGTCGTCCTCGCGGAACGGCGCGGACGCCTGCAGCAAGGGTTCCACCACGCTTTCCAGCACGCTGCGGTAGAGGTTTTCCTTGGACTGGAAGTAGTAGTAGACGTTGGGCTTGGGTAGCCCGGCGCGAGCGGCGATGTCGCTGGTCTTGGTCGCCGCGAACCCCTTCTCGGCGAACTCCTCGCTGGCTGCGCGCAGGATCAGGCGCCGGTTACGCTCGCGAATGCTGGTCATTGGCTGGTCTTCTTTCTTGTATTGCGTGGTCACCAAATATAAGCCGGGCATGGTAGCACCGGGCTCCGGAAGCCCTCAACTCAGGCGCTTGTACGCATTTTCCTGACTCGTGGGTCGGTTTTCTGTGTACAGCGGCAAGGTTCTGCGGTATTTCTAGCGCACTTTCGTTCGGCACCTGCCATCCGGAACTTCCATGTCCGATTCCCAGTTGGTCGACCCCTTCGGTCGACGTATCACCTACCTGCGCCTGTCGGTCACCGACCGCTGCGACTTCCGCTGCACCTACTGCATGAGCGAAGACATGCAGTTTTTGCCGCGCGACCAGGTATTGAGCCTGGAAGAGCTCGAAGCCGTCGCCGACGCCTTCATCGGCTTGGGTGTGAAGCGCATTCGCATCACCGGCGGCGAGCCGCTGGTGCGCAAGGGGCTGACCGGGCTGCTGGCCAGGCTGGGCGCGCGGCCGGAGCTGGAAGACCTCTCCATCACCACCAATGGCTCGCAACTGCGCGAGCGCGCCGCCGAACTGCGGGCGGCGGGTGTGCGCCGCCTGAACATCAGCCTCGACTCCCTGCGCCGCGAGCGCTTCGCCGCCTTCACCCGTTCCGACAAGCTGGAGCAGGTGCTCGATGGTATCGACGCTGCGAGAGAGGCCGGCTTCGAGCGCATCAAGCTCAATGCCGTGGTGCAGAAGGGCCGCAACGACGACGAGGTTTGCGACCTGGTGGAGTTTGCCCTGGGCAAGGGCATCGACATCAGCTTCATCGAAGAGATGCCGCTGGGCACTGTCAGCAGCCACGAGCGCAAGCAGACGCTGTGCAGCAGCGATGAAGTCCGCGCGCAACTTGCCGAGCGCTGGCAGTTGCTGCCCACGCCCGAGCGCAGCGGCGGGCCTTCGCGCTACTACCGCATCGACGGTTACGCCAGCCGCATCGGCTTCATCTCCCCGCACAGCCATAACTTCTGTGGCGACTGCAATCGGGTACGGGTGACCGCCGAAGGCAAGCTGGTGCTTTGCCTTGGCCATGAAGGCGCGCTGGACCTGCGCCAACTGCTGCGCGAACACCCCGGCGACAGCGTGCGCCTGCGCGAGGCGCTGATGCGCGCGCTGCAACTCAAGCCTGAGCGCCACCATTTCGAAGCGGATCAGCAAGTACAGGTGCTGCGCTTCATGAGCATGACCGGCGGCTGAGTCCGCCACGGCGGGTTGCCTGACCTGCCCGATAGAACAACAACAACACGTCACAAGGAGAGTCGTTTGAAGCTCAAGGCCTTCTGCTGGGCGCTCGCCAGCATGCTGTCCCCCGTCATTTCCGCTCCTGTCGTGGCGCAGACCTACGTGGTCGGCGTCGAGAACCTTCCCTTCGCTCCGCACTACAGCACCGATGCCCAGGGCAATTACCACGGCTTCGCCCGCGATGTGCTGGATCTGTTCGCCAGCAGTAGCGGCATCAGCCTGGAATACCGCCCGCTGCCAGTGGATGCGCTGTTGCCGGCGCTGCTTTCCGGCGAGGTCGATCTCAAGTATCCCGATAACCCCGACTGGGCTCCGGAGCAGAAGGCCGGCAAGACCCTGCGCTATAGCCAGCCGGTGACGCAGTACGTCGATGGCGTGCTGGTGGCGCCGGAGCGACTGGGGCAGGGCATCGGCGCACTGAAGCGGCTGGCGCTGGTGGAGGGTTGGACGCCGCGGGGCTACGAGGCGCCGATCCAGGCCGGGCAGATCAGCCTGGCGCCCAGTGCTGACCTGCGGCAGATGGTTCATACCGCGCTGAAGAAACAGGCCGACGGCGCCTACTTCAACGTGGTGGTCGCCACTTACTACCTGGACAACATTCGCGCCAAGCCCGGCGCGCTGGTGTTCGATCCTTCGCTGCCGCACACCCGCAGCACGTTCCACCTGTCCACGGTGAAGCAGGGCGAACTGATCCAGCGCTTCGACCGCTTCCTCGTTGACCATGCCAAGGAAGTCGCCGCGCTCAAGGCCAAGTACGGCGTCGAGGCGAGCCTGGACTCCGAGCACCTGGGCGTCGAGCAGTGGAAGGTCGATTTCCTCGAGCGACAGAAAGCGAAACAGAAGTCGCCGTAAGTTGCCATCTTCCCTAGAATCGCCGCTGTCGTTTGCGCGCCAGCCGTAGGGAGGATGAAGTGCGCCGCGCTTTGTTCATCTGTAGCCGCAACCGCTTGCGCAGTCCCACTGCCGAAGCTGTCTTCGCCAACTGGCCGGAGGTCGAGACCGACTCCGCCGGGCTGGCGCCGGACGCGGAGGTTCTAGTGGGCGTCGAGCAGTTGGAGTGGGCTGATCTGGTGTTCGTCATGGAGCGCAGGCAGCGACAGGCACTGCTGCGCCGATTCCCCATGGCGATGCGCGGCAAGCGCCTGGTATGCCTGGATATCCCCGATGACTACGACTACCTGCAACCGGAGCTGGTGCGGATTCTCGAGCACAAGGTCGGGCCATTCCTGCTGCAGGCTCAGGCGTGAGCGAAGTTCGCATTGCGCTCCGGGATGCAGTGCTGGTCTGCCCGGGGTTCCGCATCCAGGCCCAGACTGAGCCTTCGCTGGAGATCGATGGCGACCTGCTCTGGGCGCTGGAGCAGCCGCAATGGTGCGAGCTGGCCGTGTCGCTGGAAGAGCGCGATGGCGTGTTGTGGATTGTGCCGGTCCCGCTCGCGCAGCAGGCGGGGTTCGATCCGCAGCGGGTGATCGGCTGGCGTGATGAGCCTGTGCGCATCGTGCAGCCCGAAGGTGTCGAGGATGCCGAGGCCGCCATCCATTGGTGGCGCGGCGGGGCGGTCGAGGACGTGCGCGGGCGCGTCAGTCATCATCCCTGGGGGCGCCTGCTGCGTCTTGAGGGGCCGGGGATCGGCCCCGAGCACATTCTCTTTCCCCGTGGTCACGGCTGCGTCTACCTCGGTCATCTGGACACGGACTGGCGCCAACTGCGGATCGAGCCGATTTCCTGAGCTCGGCGCACCCCAATATTTCCGGAACCGAAGCGCGGCGGTCGCAGCCTAAATCTGCACTGTCCCAGCGAGGTGCTCCGCATGGCCACCGAAAAACCGCCCGCTCGCGGCGCAGCCCAGTCGCGGCCGCGTAGCAAAGGCAGCGACTCTGCCGCAAAGCGCAAGACCGCACCACGCACCCAGGCCAGGGAGTCGAAGGCGGGCGGTGATACCGCGGACGATCTCTCTGCCGAAGAGCGTCGCAAGGTCGAGAAGAGCCAGCCGCCCCGCGCACTGGTGCTGCACGAAGTCATCCGCCTGCAGGGCAATCATGAACTGGAGCGCACCCTGGCGGCGCTCTGGTGGTCGGCGCTGGCCGCCGGGCTGACCATCGGCCTGTCGCTGATGGCGATGGGGCTGTTCCGCGCGCGTCTGCCGGACCACGACATGGCGGTGATCACCACCAGCCTTGGGTATCCGGTCGGCTTCCTGGCAATCATCCTCGCGCGCCAGCAACTGTTCACCGAGAACACCCTGACGGCGGTACTGCCGGTGATGAGTGAACCGACCATGGAGAAGTTCGGCCAGTTGCTGCGCCTATGGTCGGTGGTGCTGCTGGGCAACATCGTCGGCGCGCTGCTGTTCGCCTACGGCATGCTGCACCTGCCGATTTTCGACACCAAGGCGGATCAGGCTTTCCTGGAGATCGGCCGCGAGGTCATGGAGAACGACCACTGGCAGATGTTTTCCAAGGGCATCGTCTCCGGCTGGATGATCGCCACCATGGTCTGGCTAGTGCCGGCAGCGGAGAACGCCAAGGTGTGGATCATCTTCCTGGTCACCTACCTGATGGCGCTGGGCAGCTTCAGCCATATCGTGGTCGGCACCTGCGAGGTGGGTTACCTGATGTTCGCCGGGGAAGTGGGGCTGGCGGCGTTCGTCATCGATTTCGCCTTGCCGACGCTGTTGGGCAACATCGTGGGCGGCAGCCTGATCTTCGCCCTGATGAGCCACGCCCAGGTACGCAGCGATACGACATCGACACCGGAAAAGCTCCCGAAAAAGAAAACGGCGCCCTGAGGCGCCGTTTTTTCGTGCGGTGTGAAGCGAGGCGTCAGATGCCCAGCTTGTCGCGCATGGTGTAGTACCAGGCACCGATCGCGGAGAAAGGCACCTGGAACATGCGGCCGCCCGGGAAGGGGTAGTGCGGCAGGGTGGCGAAGGCGTCGAAACGCTCGGCCTGGCCACGCAGGACTTCGGCCAGCAGCTTGCCTGCCAGGTGGGTGTAGGTCACGCCGTGACCCGAGCAGCCCTGGGAGTAATAGATGTTGTCGCCGATGCGGCCAACCTGCGGCAGACGCGAGAGAGTCAGCAGGAAGTTGCCGGTCCAGGCGAAGTCGATCTTCACGTCTTTCAACTGCGGGAAGACCTTCAGCATCTTCGGACGAATGATCGCCTCGATGTTCGACGGATCGCGCGCACCGTAGACCACGCCGCCACCGAAGATCAGGCGGTTGTCGCCGGTCAGGCGGTAGTAGTCGAGCAGGTAGTTGCAGTCCTCGACGCAGTAGTCGGTCGGCAGCAGGGACTTGGCCAGGTCGGCGCTCAGCGGCTCGGTGGTGATCACCTGGGTGCCGCACGGCATGGACTTGGAAGCCAGCTCCGGTACCAGGCCGCCGAGGTAGGCGTTACCGGCTACCACGATGAACTTGGCTTTCACGCGACCCTTCGGGGTGTGCACGACCGGGTTGGCGCCACGGTCGATCTTCACGGCAGGGGACTGCTCGTGGATCACGCCGCCCAGGGATTCCACGGCTGCGGCTTCGCCCAGGGCGAGGTTCAGCGGGTGAATGTGGCCGCCGCTCATGTCGAGCATGCCGCCGACATAGCTGTCGGTGCCCACGACTTCCCGGATGCGCTTGGCGTCCATCAGTTCCAGCTGGGTGTGGCCGAAGCGCTCCCACAGCTTTTTCTGCGACTCCAGGTGGCCCATCTGCTTGGCGCTGAGGGCTGCGAACACGCCGCCGTCCTTCAGGTCGCACTGGATGTTGTACTTGGCGATACGCTCGCGAATGATGCGGCCGCCTTCGAATGCCATGTCGCCCAGCAGCTTGGCCTGCTTGGCGCCAACGGAGCGCTCGATGACGTCGATGTCGCGGCTATAGCTATTGACGATCTGGCCGCCGTTACGGCCCGACGCACCGAAGCCAACCTTGGCGGCTTCCAGTACGGTGACCTTGAAACCGTTTTCCAGCAGGAACAGGGCGGTCGACAGGCCGGTGTAGCCAGCGCCGATCACGCAGACATCGGTTTCCACCTCGCCCTGCAGTTCAGGACGGGCCGGGACCGGGTTGGCCGAAGCTGCGTAATAGGAAGAGGGGTAGGAAGTGTGCGGCATAATGCACCTGTGTTTGTTATTTTTTACGAGATGGGAGGATGCTACCTGAGTCGAATCTGGCCGGCTAGTGCCCGTGCAAAATAATTTACGGACGGTCGAACATAAAAAAATTCACTTTTTCAGTGGCTTAGCTGAAAAAAGTGCTTGACCGGTGAAAACGATCGCGTAGAATGCGCCCCACACGACAGGCACATAGCTCAGTTGGTTAGAGCACCACCTTGACATGGTGGGGGTCGTTGGTTCGAGTCCAATTGTGCCTACCAAACATAATCGCTTCGGCGATTTCAGAAAGGGCGATCCGAAAGGGTCGCCCTTTTTGTTTGTCTTCAGGAAAGTGGCTTCTCTGCAGGGGTGATGGCGCGCCTGCTATGTTTTCTCCTGGCTGATGGTCGGAGGTGGTGATGCTCGGTCTGCGAACCTGGTTGTTGTTCGGTGCGTTCTTGGTGCCGTTGCCGGCACTGGCGGAAATGCAGGTTATCTGGCCGCAGGGTTGGGAAGTCTCGCGCTCGCCGGTTGATGCAGCAGCGGACGCGCCAGTGGTTCGTCAACGTGGCGTGCGCTTGGCTGAAGATGGTTCTCAGGACCTGGTCATGGAGGTCACGCGCAGTCGGCTCGGCTCCGGCGTCACGGTCAGTGCCGAGAATGTCATCGTCGAGATGCGCAAGGCGTTGCAGAAGGACTTCATGCGCCAGGGTTTCCAGGCGGCTTGCAGCAAGCCGTTGGATACCCGGCTTGGCGGTTTGGAAGGTCTGGAGGTGCATTGCGGGATCAGCCAGAACGGCACTGAAGTGCTCAAGCAGACCGTGCAGGTGGCGCTGGGTGATGGCGCGGCCTATTCATTGACCTATGCGGCGCCTGCGCAGCGCTATGCGGAATTGCTGCAGGAGATCGAGAAGGTGAAGGCGGGCATCAGTCTGCGCTGACTTCTTCCTTTATATGGATGGCAGAAAAGCAAAAGCCCCGCTCATGCGGGGCTTTTTCGATTCCGGGCTCAGGCAGCGATGGTGGCTTGCACTCGCTGGATCACCGCGTTCAGCGGCGCCTCGCCCTGGTATTGCTGGGGGTAGAGGCGTTCGGTGTGCTTGGCGATGCCATGCTCGTTGACCAGGGTGAAGCTGAAGCCATGCTTGCGCTTGGCCTGGATGACGCAGTTCAGAGGGGCGAAGGCCGCCGAGAGGGTGCCAATCGCCTCCAGGATTTGCGGGGAGGTTTTCATTGTCTTGTCTTTCCAAATAGGTAACGGTCCTATGACCGTCGAAATCGTCAAAAGCTCCGGTTGCGATTTGAGAATGCAGAAAACGTATGACCGGAATATGGCAGCGATTGGAAACTTGGGGGTCGGTTCGCGTCAGTCTGCGGTGTTGGGTAATTGCAGGTGATTTGACGTGGGGCGCTGGTCGCTCGGGCAAGCTTTCCTGGCACGGTTGGCGTGCTCTGGAATCGATGCGGAGGATGCGCTGGCCGTGGCCCTGTGGACCCCAGCTTCTGCCCTGGATTAGGTAGGGAGTGCTGGGAGGGGCGACCTTGGGTTTGGTTTTCGCTGAGGGGATTATAAGGATTTCTGCTAACGATGGCTAGTTTTTATACAGCCGCCGGTCAGTTCTCTCTGGGAAGGTGAGAAATTCCGCGGAGCGGGAGCGCTCCGCGGAACAATCGGGCTCACTGCAGCCAGGATTCCACGGTGTCGCCACCGTACTGTTGTTTCCAGGCCTTCAGGGTCTTGTGGTTGCCGCCCTTGGTCTCGATGGTCTCGCCATTGTGCGGGTTCTTGTAGATCTTCAGTTGGCGAGTGCGGCGCGCCGGCTGTGCGGCTGCGGGCTCGGTGGAAGTCTGCGGGTCGAGAATCTCGATGACGTTGCGCAGGTTCATGCCGTACTGGTCCATCAAGGCTTGCAGTTGATCCTTGAACTCCAGTTCCTTTTTCAGGCCGCCATCGCTCTTGAGTTTCTCGAGCAGGGCGAGTTGTTCCTGGAGTTTGCGCTCGGCTTCGCGGAATTCCGCAAGTTTGGACATCTGGGTGCTCCCGTATGTAGGGTGATTTGTACGGGGCGATTCTGTGTTCTGGTGATTGTTCGCGTCAACTGAATATATGAATTGTTGCGATTGGGAAAACACACTTTAAATGTAATCAGGGGATGAAGGGTTGGTGGATTAATTGAGTGATTGGGGATAATGCGCGGGCTAAGGGGTGTGGTTGGGTTTCGTTCGGGCTGAGTAATCCCTGCAAATCCTGTGTGCTTTATTGTGGTGCGTTGCCTGTGAGTGCTGGATGAATTTCGAGATTGTGAAATATCGGGTCAATGACTATGAACTGACGTGCCAGGTTGCCGGGCAGGGCGTGCCCCTGCTGCTGGTACACGGGTCGCTTTGCGACTACCGCTATTGGCAGGCACAGGTCGAAGCGTTGTCTGCCCGTTACCGTGTGATCGTGCCCAGCCTGCGCCATTATTTCCCGGAGCAATGGGGCGGCCAGGGGATTGGCTTTTCGACGGAACAGCATGTTGATGATCTTCTCGCCTTGATCGACCAGTTACCTGCGCCGGTCCATCTGCTGGGGCATTCGCGGGGCGGCAACATCTGTTTGCGAGTGGCGCTGGTGGCTCCGCATAAATTGCTCTCTTTGGCGCTGGCTGATCCTGGCGGAGACTTTGCGGACAATGTCTTCACTGGAGCAAATATTGAAGCGCCGGTATCTCCTGTCGAACGTAATCAGTTTCGTCGGCAGGCGCTTGGAATGATTCGCGAGGGGGATGTTGAAGGAGGGTTGCAGCTCTTTGTCGATACTGTCAGCGGGGCGGGAGTCTGGTCGAGGTCATCTGCACAGTTTCGTGAAATGGCGACGGCCAATGCCATGACCTTGGTTGGGCAGGTTGCCGATCATCCTGCGCCTATTAATCGGGAGTCGATATCGCAGTTGCAGTTGCCAGTATTGCTGATCGGCGGAGCCAGAAGTCCGGAGCCGTTTCCGCGAATCCTCCAGGCGCTGCAACTGAGTCTTGCGGATGCGCGCTTGGTGATGATTCCTGGCGCCTCCCATGGCATGAATGTGATCCGTCCGGCGTCCTTCAATCGCGCTGTGCTGGAATTTGTCGATCAGTACTGAGCGAAGTCAGGCTCTGCGCTCGTCAGCTTGCGCAACTTGCAGTAACATCCAGCGCCTTGTCCGCTATTGTTTGCGATCAGGTTTTCGATTTCTTCCAGTGATCTACGTCCGCGCGCGAAAGCGCAGGGTGCCGACAAGGCGCCTGCCACTGTGAGGCAGGCCTGCCCGGCGGGCGACGCTTACTGGCACATCCCAACCCATGTGGCCTTTCGTAGGGGTCACCACTAGGAGAGGAGGCGCCATGCCCATCATTACTCTTCCCGACGGTAGTCAGCGTTCCTTCGATCATCCGGTCAGCGTGACCGAGGTGGCGCAATCCATTGGCGCAGGCCTGGCGAAAGCCACCCTGGCCGGCAAGGTCAACGGCCGCCTGGTCGATGCCTGCGACATCATCGACAGCGACGCGACCCTGCAAATCATTACCCCGAAGGACGAGGATGGGCTGGAAATCATCCGCCACTCCTGCGCCCACCTGGTGGGCCATGCGGTCAAGCAGCTGTATCCGACCGCCAAGATGGTCATCGGCCCGGTGATCGACGAAGGCTTCTATTACGACATCGCCTTCGAGCGTCCCTTCACGCCGGAAGACATGGCTGCCATCGAAAAGCGCATGGCTGAGCTGATCGAGAAGGACTACGACGTCATCAAGAAGATGACCCCGCGTGCGGAAGTCATTGAGACCTTCAAGGCTCGTGGTGAGGAGTACAAGCTACGCCTCATTGACGACATGCCGGACGAGAAAGCCATGGGCCTGTACTTCCACGAGGAGTACGTGGACATGTGCCGCGGCCCGCACGTGCCGAATACCCGCTTCCTGAAAGCCTTCAAGCTGACCAAGATTTCCGGTGCCTACTGGCGTGGCGACTCGAAGAACGAGCAGCTGCAGCGCGTATATGGCACCGCTTGGGCGGACAAGAAGCAGCTGGCTGCCTACATCCAGCGCATCGAGGAAGCCGAAAAGCGAGATCACCGCCGTATCGGCAAGCAGCTCGACCTCTTCCATCTCCAGGAAGAGGCGCCGGGCATGGTCTTCTGGCACCCGAACGGCTGGACCGTCTATCAGGTGCTCGAGCAGTACATGCGCAAGGTGCAGCGCGACCACGGTTACGTGGAAGTCCGCACTCCGCAAGTCGTCGACCGCATCCTCTGGGAGCGCTCCGGCCACTGGACCAACTACGCCGAGAACATGTTCACCACTTCGTCGGAAAGCCGCGACTTCGCGGTCAAGCCGATGAACTGCCCATGCCACGTGCAGATCTTCAACCAGGGCCTGAAGTCCTACCGCGACCTGCCGCTGCGTCTCGCCGAGTTTGGCGCGTGCCACCGCAACGAACCGTCCGGCGCGCTGCACGGCATCATGCGTGTACGTGGCTTCACCCAGGACGATGCGCACATCTTCTGCACCGAAGAGCAGGTAAAGAAGGAAGCGGCCGACTTCATCAAGCTGACCCTGCAGGTCTATTCGGACTTCGGCTTCAGCGGTGTTTCCATGAAGCTGTCCACCCGTCCGGCCAAGCGCGTCGGTTCCGAAGAGCTGTGGGATCGGGCCGAAAGTGCTCTGGCCGACGCTCTGAACGAATCCGGCCTGGAGTGGGAATACCAGCCGGGCGAGGGTGCCTTCTACGGTCCGAAGATCGAGTTCACCCTGAAGGACTGCCTAGGCCGTAACTGGCAATGCGGCACCCTCCAGTACGATCCGAACCTGCCGGAGCGCCTGGATGCCAGCTATATCGCCGAAGATAACAGCCGTACCCGTCCGGTCATGCTGCACCGCGCGATCCTCGGCTCGTTCGAGCGCTTCATCGGCATGCTGATCGAGCACTACGCCGGCCTGTTCCCGGCCTGGCTCGCACCGACCCAGGCGGTGGTGATGAATATCACTGACAAGCAGGGCGAATGGGCCGAAGAAGTGGTGCGTCAGCTCGAGCAAAGCGGATTCCGTGCCAAGTCTGACTTGAGAAACGAGAAAATTGGCTTTAAAATCCGCGAGCATACTTTGCTCAAGGTTCCCTATCTGCTGGTTATCGGTGATAGGGAAGTTGAATCGCAGGCCGTCGCCGTACGTACGCGCGAAGGGGCAGACCTCGGCTCGATGCCGGTCGCCCAGTTCGCGGAGCTTCTCGCTCAGGCGGTTTCCCGGCGTGGTCGCCAAGACTCGGAGTAATCATTATTAAGCGTGAAATGAGACAGGATAAGCGGGCTCTCCCGAAACCACCGATCAACGAAAACATCACCGCCCGTGAGGTGCGTCTGATCGGTGCCGACGGTCAACAGATTGGCGTGGTCTCCCTCGATGAGGCCCTCCGTCTAGCCGACGAGGCCAAGCTGGACCTGGTGGAAATTTCTGCTGATGCGGTGCCTCCTGTCTGCCGCATCATGGACTACGGCAAGCACCTCTTCGAGAAGAAGAAGCAAGCCGCTGCTGCGAAGAAAAACCAGCACCAGCAACAGATCAAAGAAATCAAGTTTCGTCCAGGGACGGAAGAAGGGGATTACCAGGTAAAACTACGCAACCTGGTACGTTTCCTTAATGAAGGGGACAAGGCCAAGGTATCGCTTCGATTCCGTGGTCGTGAGATGGCCCACCAGGAGCTGGGCATGGAGCTGCTGAAGCGAGTCGAAAACGACCTCGCCGAAGTCGGCACCGTGGAGCAGCATCCTAAGCTGGAAGGACGCCAGCTGATGATGGTCATTGCTCCCAAGAAGCGTAAATAACCTCCCGGGCACTGGCAGGCCTGATGGTTATCAGTTGTTAACGAATGCGGAGTACTAAACATGCCAAAGATGAAAACCAAGAGTGGCGCCAAAAAGCGCTTCAAAGTGACTGCTGGTGGCATCAAGCACAAGCACGCTTTCAAGAGCCACATCCTGACCAAAATGACCACCAAGCGTAAGCGTCAGCTGCGCGGCACTTCGATGCTCGCTGCTTCCGACGTTCGCCGTGTAGCGCGCTCCCTGCGTCTGCGTTGATTTCTGGTAGAGGATAAATAAATGGCTCGTGTTAAGCGTGGCGTAATTGCCCGTCGTCGTCACAAAAAGATTCTGAAGCTCGCAAAAGGCTACTACGGCGCGCGCTCGCGCGTGTTCCGTGTTGCCAAGCAGGCGGTAATCAAAGCAGGCCAATACGCCTACCGCGACCGTCGTCAGCGCAAGCGTCAGTTCCGCGCCCTGTGGATCGCCCGTATCAACGCTGGTGCTCGTCAGAACGGTCTGTCCTACAGCCGTCTGATTGCTGGCCTGAAAAAGGCGGCCATCGAGATCGACCGTAAGGTACTGGCCGATCTGGCTGTGAACGAAAAAGCGGCGTTTACCGCGATTGTCGAGAAAGCGAAGGCCAGCCTGGCTTAAGCCCCACGACAGTTACCGGATCTCGGTCCGGACGTAACGTCACCGATAGGGGAAGAGCCTTACCGCTCTTCCCCTATTTTGTATCTGGAGTTGGTACATGGAAAACCTGGACGCGCTGGTTTCGCAGGCCCTGGACGCCGTGCGAAACACCGAAGACGTCAACGCCCTGGAGCAGATCCGGGTTCACTACCTCGGCAAGAAAGGCGAGCTGACCCAGGTCATGAAGACCCTGGGCGACCTGCCGGCCGAAGAGCGCCCCAAGGTCGGCGCGCTGATCAACGTTGCCAAGGAAAAGGTTCAGGATGTGCTGAACGCCCGCAAGGCCGAGCTGGAGGGCGCCGCCCTCGCCGCCAAGCTGGCAGCCGAACGCATCGACGTGACCCTGCCGGGCCGTGGCCAGTCCTCCGGTGGCCTGCATCCGGTCACTCGCACCAAGGAACGCATCGAGCAGTGCTTCACCCGCATCGGCTATGAAGTGGCCGAGGGGCCGGAAGTCGAAGACGACTACCACAACTTCGAAGCGCTCAACATTCCGGGCCACCACCCGGCTCGTGCCATGCACGACACCTTCTACTTCAATGCGAACATGCTGCTGCGCACTCATACCTCGCCGGTACAGGTCCGCACCATGGAAAACCAGAAGCCGCCGATTCGCATTGTCTGCCCGGGCCGCGTGTACCGCTGCGACTCCGACCTGACTCACTCGCCCATGTTCCACCAGGTCGAAGGTCTGCTGGTCGATGAAGACGTCAGCTTCGCCGACCTCAAGGGCACCATCGAAGAATTCCTCCGCGCCTTCTTCGAGAAAGAATTCTCCGTCCGCTTCCGTCCGTCCTTCTTCCCCTTCACCGAGCCTTCGGCGGAAGTCGACATTCAGTGCGTGCTTTGCAGCGGCAAAGGCTGCCGTGTCTGCAAGCAGACTGGCTGGCTGGAAGTCATGGGTTGCGGCATGGTCCACCCCGACGTGCTGCGCATGTCCGGCATCGATCCCGAGAAGTACCAGGGCTTCGCCTTCGGCATGGGTATCGAGCGTCTGGCCATGCTGCGCTATGGCGTGAATGACTTGCGCCTGTTCTTCGACAACGATCTGCGGTTCCTCGGCCAGTTCCGCTAGCCCGCACGACCGTCAACGCATTTAGGAGAACAGGATGAAATTCAGTGAACAGTGGCTGCGGAGCTGGGTAAACCCGCAGGTATCCCGTGATGAGCTGGTAGCTCGTCTGTCCATGGCGGGCCTCGAGGTCGACGCCGTGATCCCAGTCGCCGGTCAGTTCAACGGTGTGGTCGTGGGCGAAGTGCTGTCGACCGAACAGCATCCGGACGCCGACAAGCTGCGCGTCTGCCAGGTCAGCAACGGTTCGGAGACCTTCCAGGTCGTCTGCGGCGCGCCCAATGTGCGCCCGGGCCTGAAGATCCCCTTCGCCATGATCGGTGCCGAACTGCCGGGCGACTTCAAGATTAAGAAAGCCAAGCTGCGCGGCGTTGAATCCAACGGCATGCTCTGCTCGGCCAAAGAACTGGAAATCAGCGAAGAGAACGCCGGCTTGATGGAACTCGCCGCGGATGCGCCGGTGGGCGCTAACATCCGCGACTACCTCGAACTGGACGACGCTTCCATCGAGATCGGCCTGACCCCGAACCGTGGTGACTGCCTGTCCCTGGCCGGTCTCGCTCGCGAAGTCGGCGCGCTGTACAGCGCTGAGGTCAAGCCGGTAGTGGTCAGCGCAGTCGCTCCGCAGATCGATGAAGTGCGCAGCGTTGAGCTGCTGGCTCCCAAGGCCTGCCCGCGCTACCTCGGTCGCGTCGTCCGCAACGTCGACCTGAGCAAGCCGACCCCTCTGTGGATGGTCGAGCGCCTGCGCCGTTCCGACATTCGCAGCATCGACGCCGCCGTCGACATCACCAACTACGTGATGATCGAGCTGGGCCAGCCAATGCATGCCTTCGATCTCGACGAGATCAAAGGCGGCGTACGCGTACGCATGGCGGAGGAGGGCGAGAAGCTCGTCCTGCTCGACGGCCAGGAAGTCACCCTGCGTGCTGACACCCTGGTGATTGCTGATCACGAACGCGCCCTGGCCATCGCCGGCGTGATGGGTGGCGAGCACAGCGGCGTCAGCGCCAAGACACGCGACCTGTTCCTCGAAAGCGCCTTCTTCGACAACATTGCCGTTGCTGGCAAGGCTCGTTCCTACGGCCTGCACACCGATGCCTCCCACCGCTTCGAGCGTGGCGTGGACTCGCAACTGGCCCGTCGCGCCATGGAGCGTGCTACCGAGCTGCTGTTGCAGATCGTCGGTGGCGAAGCTGGCCCGATCGTGGAAGCAGTCAGGGAAGCTGACCTGCCCAAGGTCGCTCCGGTCACCCTGCGTGCCGAGCGCGTTACCCAGATGCTGGGCATGACCTTGGAAAACACCGAGATCGAGCGTCTGCTCACTGCCTTGGAGTTCGATGTCCAGAAAGCCGGTGCCGATTCCTGGACCGTTGGCGTTCCGAGCCATCGCTTCGACGTCTCCATCGAAGTCGACCTGATCGAAGAGCTGGGTCGCCTTTACGGCTACAACCGCCTGCCGGTGCGCTACCCGCAGGCACGCCTGGCGCCGAACACCAAGTCCGAGTCCCAGGCTGAACTGCCGGCGCTGCGCCGCCTGCTGGTCGCTCGCGACTATCAGGAAGCCATCACCTACAGCTTCATCGATCCCAAGGTGTTCCAGCTGTTCCATCCCGGTGTCGAGCCGCTGATGCTGGCTAACCCGATCTCCGCCGACATGGCCGCCATGCGCGCCTCGCTCTGGCCGGGGCTGGTGAAGTCCCTGCAGCACAACCTCAATCGTCAGCAGACCCGTGTGCGCCTGTTCGAAAGCGGCCTGCGCTTCGTTGGCCAGCTGGAAGGCCTTGTGCAGGAAAACATGCTCGCCGGCGTCGTCTGCGGTGCACGTCAGCCGGAGGGCTGGGCCAACGGCCGTGAGAATGTCGACTTCTTCGACGTGAAAGCTGATGTCGAAGCATTGCTGGGCAATGCTGGCGCCATCGAGGCTTTCACTTTCTCCCCGGCGGAACACCCGGCGCTTCACCCGGGCCAGACCGCCAAGATCGAACGGGACGGCGTGCTGGTCGGCTATCTGGGCGCCCTGCACCCGGAACTGGCCAAGGCGCTGGACCTGGATCGTCCGGTCTACGTCTTCGAGCTGGTGCTGGCCGAAGTGGCCAAGGGGCGCCTGCCGAAATTCAGCGAGCTGTCGCGCTTCCCCGAAGTGCGCCGTGACCTGGCCCTGATCGTCGATCTGGATACTCCGGCCGAGTTCGTGCTGGCAAATATCCGTGAAACGGCGGGCGAATGGCTGACGGATCTCAGGTTGTTTGACGTCTACCACGGTAAAGGCATTGATCCGCTTAGAAAAAGCTTGGCCGTTGGCTTGACCTGGCAGCATCCATCACGCACTCTTAACGATGACGAGGTGAACGCGACTACGCAGAATATCGTCGCCTCGCTGGAACAAAGGTTCAACGCCACGTTAAGGAAGTAGCGTATGGGGGCTCTGACGAAAGCTGAAATTGCTGAACGTCTGTACGAAGAGCTGGGCCTGAATAAGCGGGAAGCCAAGGAACTGGTGGAGCTCTTCTTTGAAGAGATCCGCCAGGCGCTGGAGCATAACGAACAGGTGAAGTTGTCGGGTTTCGGCAACTTCGATCTGCGCGACAAGCGCCAGCGTCCCGGACGCAACCCGAAGACGGGAGAGGAAATCCCGATCACAGCCCGGCGCGTCGTCACCTTTCGTCCAGGGCAGAAACTGAAGGCCAGGGTTGAGGCTTATGCTGGAACCAAGTCATAACGACGAGCTGCCCCCCATTCCGGGCAAGCGCTACTTCACCATCGGTGAGGTGAGCGATCTTTGCGCGGTGAAGCCGCACGTGCTGCGGTACTGGGAACAGGAGTTCCCGCAACTCAACCCGGTCAAGCGAAGGGGCAACCGGCGCTACTATCAGCGCCAGGACGTGCTCATGATTCGCCAGATCCGTGCGCTGCTCTACGATCAGGGCTTCACCATCGGCGGCGCCCGCCAGCGCCTCACCGGCGAAGAAGCTCGCGAAGACGCCACCCAGTACAAGCAACTGATCCGGCAGATGATCGCCGAATTGGAAGATGTACTGCATGTGTTGCGCAAGTAACTGAAAAAAATGAAAAAAGCACTTCTCCAAAGCAAATGCTTGGGGTATAGTGCGATCCGCTTCTGAGGGAACTCAAAAGCACCGTCGGGGCGTAGCGCAGCCTGGTAGCGCACTTGCATGGGGTGCAAGGGGTCGAGTGTTCGAATCACTCCGTCCCGACCAAAAAATACTAGAAAATCCAGTCACTTAACGGTGGCTGGATTTTTTTATGTCTGACGGTTTTCTCTCTTGTGCCCTCGCTGATGTATCCTGGTTGCCAATTGGTTGCCAATTGAGATTCGCTTACTCGACAGGCCGTAGAAGGAGCTTGAGCCGTGATTACTGCTTATCATGCAAAGTACTACGCCCAAGAGCTCATTCGGCGCCACGCTTCTGACGATGTTGGCCGCCTTTCACAATCCCTATTCGACGCTAGCGTTGATCTGAACCCGCATCAGATTGAGGCGGCGCTGTTCGCACTTCGGAACCCCTTGCAGGAAGGTGTGCTGCTAGCTGATGAAGTGGGGTTGGGTAAAACCATTGAAGCCGCATTGGTGGTTTGCCAGTACTGGGCCGAGCGCCGTCGCCGGCTGCTGGTTATATGCCCAGCCAGCCTTCGCAAGCAATGGGCGCAGGAGCTGCACGACAAGTTCGCAGTACCCACCACCGTTGTGGATGCTGTTTCCCTACGCAAGCAGTCGGCCGGAGATATCCTCGCCACCCTGCAGCGGCAGGTTGGTAAGGCCGTTGTGATCATGTCCTACCAGTTTGCCGCCAAGCTGGAGGCCGAGCTGCGTGCCGTGTCTTGGGATGTGGTAGTCATCGACGAAGCGCACAAGCTGCGCAATGCGCACCGTGCCAGCAACCGCACCGGCCAGGCGCTCAAGCGCGCACTGCAAGGCCGCAAGAAGCTGCTGCTCACTGCCACGCCGTTGCAGAACTCGTTGATGGAGCTGTACGGCCTGTCGACGCTGATCGACGAGCACATGTTCGGCGACGAAGCTGCCTTCCGCAAGCAGTTCATAAACAGCGGATCGGGGCTTGACGAACTGCGTGATCGCCTTGCCAGCTTCGCCAAGCGGACACTCCGCCGTGACGTACTGGAGTATATCAAGTACACCGAGCGCAAGGCCCTCACCCAGCCGTTCAACCCGACTGACGACGAGCACGCGCTATACGAGCGCATCTCGGCCTTTCTGCAAAAGGAAGACTCCTACGCCCTGCCCAAGCAGCAGCGCCACCTCACGGCACTGATCCTGCGCAAGCTGCTGGCCTCCAGTTCGCACGCCGTTGCTGCCACGTTGGTCACCATCCGCGAGCGCCTGCAAGGCCTACTCACGGCAGGCAAAACGGAAGACGACGGCAGCCAACTGGTCGAACAGCTCATTGCTGAGGACGATTTCGGGCAGGACTACCTGGAAGAGGAAGCCAGCGAGGCAGAAGAAAACGCCGAAGCCCCCACGCCTGTGGCAGCCGAAAGCGGCAAACCGGGCGCTGCAAAAGATGCCCAGGCCGTCCGCGCCACGATCGCCGCCGAGATCGATGAGCTGACCGCATTCGTCGATGCCGCCCAAGCTCTGCAGACCGACACCAAGGCACAGGCGCTACTGAAGGCGATCAACCTGGGGTTCGGCAAGATGGCCGAGCTGCGCGCGCCACGTAAGGCCATCATCTTCACGGAATCCAAGCGCACTCAGGAGTACTTGCACCGCTTCCTGTCAGCCAACGGCCACGCAGGCAAATTGGTGTTGTTCAGCGGCACCAACACCCACGAGGACTCCACCGCAATCTACCAGCGCTGGCTGGAAGAGTACAAAGGCACGGATCGCGTCACCGGCTCGCCGCAGGTAGATCGACGCACCGCGCTGATCGACCACTTCCGCAAGGACGACGGCACCGGCGCGGAAATCATGATCGCCACTGAAGCGGCGGCCGAAGGCGTCAACCTGCAGTTCTGCGCGCTGATCATCAACTACGACCTGCCCTGGAACCCGCAGCGCGTCGAGCAGCGCATTGGCCGCTGCCACCGCTACGGTCAGCGTTTCGATGTGGTGGTCATCAACTTCCTCAACACCCGGAACCAGGCCGACCAGCGCGTGCTGGAACTGCTCACCGAGAAATTCAACCTGTTTTCGGGCGTGTTTGGCGCAAGCGATGAAGTGCTGGGCCGCATCGAGGGTGGCCTCGATTTTGAGAAACGCATCCTCCAGATCTACGACACCTGTCGTCAATCCGAGCAGATCGAAGCCGCCTTCAATGCTCTCCAAACGGAGCTGGAAGAAGTCATTGCCGACCGAATCAAAGACACCCAGTCACAGCTGCTGGAAAATTTTGACGAGGATGTCCACGACCGGCTCAAGCTGCGTCTTCAGGATGCCGAGGCACGTCTCGACAAGCTGGGGCGCTGGTTCTGGGGCGTCACTCGCTATGCGCTCAATGACCGCGCACGTTTCGACGAGCAGTCCTACGCGTTCTCATTGAACACGCCGCCAACGGGTATAGCCACTGGCCGCTACCAGCTCATTCGTGGTGCGGCGCAGCCGGACATGCTGGCGCACGCCTACCGCCTCAGCCACCCGCTTGGGGAGTGGAGCATTGATACCAGCCTGAATGCGGCCACGCCCGTCGCCACCTTGAAGCTCGACTACGAAAAACACGGCGCACGGGTCTCCGTGATTGAGAAACTGCGCGGCAAGTCCGGCTGGCTGACGCTGGCCCGGCTGGAAGTCACCGCCTTCGAGACCACCGAGGCGCTGCTGTTCTCAGGCCTCACTGACGATGGTCAGGTGTTGGATCAGGAAGCCTGCGAAAAGCTGATGGCCATTCCAGCAGCAGGCAAACCCACTTCTTTGAGCACCGCCGTGCCCGAGGCACTGCTGGCCAACAGCCAACGTGCGGTCGCCGCCACCATTGCACAGGTGCTGGAAGCCAACCAGCGCCTCTTCAATGAAGAACGGGACAAGTTGGAACGCTGGGCTGAGGACAAGCTGTTGGCCGCAGAGGAAGCCCTGAAAAACACCAAGGCGCGCATCGCCCAGTTGAAGCGCGACGCCCGCAAGGCCGCCACCTTGCAGGAGCAAGACGGCATCCAGCGCGAACTGTCTGAGCTGGAGCGCAAGCAACGACGTCTGCGGCAGGAAATTTTCGCTGTCGAGGACGAGATCATCGCCAAGCGCGATGAACTAATTGCCTCGCTCCAGCAGCGCCTGCAAGAAAAGACAAGCAACGAGACACTGTTCAGCGTGCGCTGGCAGGTCGCATAACAGAAGAATCCGAATTCCTGAGATCAGGCCAAGCTATGACCAACAAACAGAATCCCAAATTCCAGGAGCTCGTCGCCAAGCTGCGCGAAATCTTCCAGATCGACCGCCCGGAACTGGACTTTGGTATCTACCGCATCGTCAACGCCCGCGCGGGCGAGATCAATGACTACCTGCAAAACCGGCTGGCTGAGAAGGCAAAGGCAGCCCTCTCCGCAGGCAGTGTCGCCAGCGCGCAGCAACTGCAGGCCGAATTGCAGGAGGCCGAGAAGAACGCCCAAGCTTTGGGTTTCAGCCCCGATGCCGTGCCCAAGGTGCAGGAACTACGCGCCAAGCTGAAAGATGCCACCGCAGGCAGCAGCGAACACGAAAACGCAGTGTTCTCACACCTGCTTGCCTTTTTCTCCCGCTACTACGAGCAAGGCGACTTCATCAGCCAGCGCCGTTACAAGGGCGACACCTACGCTATCCCCTACGCGGGCGAGGAGGTGATGCTGCACTGGGCCAACAAGGATCAGTACTACACCAAGAGCGGCGAGAACTTCAGCAACTACAGCTTCAAGCTGGAAGACGGCCGCACGGTGCATTTCCGCCTCGCCGCCGCCGACACTGCCAAAGACAACCGCAAGGACAACGACAAGGAGCGTCGCTTTGCCCTGGTGGCGTCGAGAAACGTCACCCGACTAGATGAAAACGGAGACGAATACGAAGAGGAACTGGTGCCAGTGGAGGAAGCTTCGGGTAATGACGGCAATCAAGAGCTGATCATCCACTTCGAGTACGCCGCCCAGCCCAAAGGCACCAAGCAGGATACGCTGGTCACCAAGGCCGTTGAGGCCGTGCTGGCGGACACTGCTGTCAAGGCCCGTTGGCTGGCCCTGGGCAACCGTGCGCCCACCGAGAAGAGTCCACAGCGCACCCTACTGGAAAAACACCTGAGCAACTACACCACCAAGAACACGGCGGACTACTTCATCCACAAGGATCTGGGTGGTTTCCTCCGGCGCGAGCTGGACTTCTACATCAAGAACGAAGTCATGCACTTGGATGATGTGCAGAACGCGGGCGCGTTCGCGGACATCGAAAAGAACCTGCGCATGATCCAGTGCCTGCGCAGTATAGCGCTGGAGCTGATCACTTTCTTGGCTCAATTGGAAGATTTCCAGAAGAAGCTGTGGCTGAAAAAGAAGTTCGTTGTCTCCAGTCAATACTGCATCACGTTGGATCGGGTACCAGAAGCGCTGTGGCCGGAAGTGGTAGCGAACGAGCAGCAGTGGGCGCGGTGGAAGCAGCTGGGCGTGTGGGATGGAGATGCGCCGGCGACGTTGGAGGGCTTGAAGACTGCGCAGTATCGGATGGTGGATACGGCACTATTCAATGACGACTTTAAGTATCGCCTTTTGGCAAATATCGACGATCTCGAAACAGGCCTCGGCGGCGTCGTCATAAATGGGGATAACTTCCAGGCGCTCAATTTGGCGAAGTATCGTTACCGGGCGAGCATAGATTTCACCTATATTGATCCACCTTACAACACTGTCCATTCGAAGATTGCGTACAAGAACCAGTTCGAGCACTCAAGCTGGTTGGCTTTGATTTCCAACACGCTGCCATTCACTCGCGATCTTTTCGGAGAAGTTTATTCGTTTGGATTCGCCATTGACGATTACGAATATAACAATGCCTTTCACTGTTTGAAGGGGAACTTTACTGAATGCGATGTGTCGACCATCGTGATCAATCACCATCCCCAAGGATCGGGTGGGAGGCTGTCACGGACGCACGAATACTACATCGTCGCCTCTCCAAAAGATGCTCCGCAATACCTTGGTTTTCCGAAAGAGGACGAGACCGAGGATAGGCAGTTCATGCGGAGTGGAACGGCTGACAACAACTACCGCGCGCCGCGTGGCGGGGGGGTTGGTCGTTGGCGTAGCTTCTACGCTCTTCTCGTTGACCCATCTACCAAGAAGGTTGTAGGAGCAGAGCCCCCGCCGCCACTTGGAACCGATTATCCAACTGGGCCAACGGCGGAAGGACTACAAAGAATCTATCCGATCAATACCACGGGTGAGGAGCGCGTTTGGCGGTCATCCTACGAAACCGGCAAAGTACGTGCAGCAAACGGCGAGTTGATCGTTACTGACCGTGGTGCTGTGAAACAGCTGATCGATCATCAGAACAAGCGGGAGACACTATTCAGTAATTGGATCGGTGCAGACTTCAATGCAGGAACTAATGGCACTAATGTCTTGGATAGTCTCGGGCTCGGTGGAATTTTTGATTACCCGAAGTCAGTCAAAACCCTTGAGCAATCCTTTTGGATGCAGTCATTCGGAAAAGCAAACTTTACTGTTCTCGATTACTTCGCGGGCTCAGGAACAACTGCACATGCAACAATCTCCCTAAATCGCCAGGACAATGCATCGCGCAAGTACGTTCTAGTCGAGCAAGGTGAGTATTTCGAGACCGTTCTCAAGCCAAGAATTCAGAAGGTCGTCTTTTCAGCTGATTGGGCTGGCGGCAAACCAACTTCCTCAGAGTCAGGCATTTCGCACTGCTTCAAAGCAATCAAGCTCGAAAGCTACGAAGACACCCTGAACAACTTGCAACTGCGCCGTACGTCCGCGCAGGGCGATCTGCTGAACACCCTGCCGCAGCAGGCCAAGGACGACTACCTGCTCAACTACCTCTTGGACGTGGAAAGCCGTGGCTCGCTGTTGTCGGTGGAGGACTTCAAAAAACCCTTCGACTACACCCTCAACGTGGCTGTGGATTCGGCGGGTGCCTTCGAGCCACGCAAGATCGATCTGGTCGAAACCTTCAACTACCTGATCGGCCTGCAGATCAAGCACATCGATGCACAGCCGCAGCGCGGTTTTGTCACCGTCACCGGCACGCTGCCCAGCGGTGAAAGCTGTCTCGTGCTGTGGCGCGACTGCGACGTGCTGGACTATGAGGGAGTTAACAAGCTCTGCGACAAGCTGGCCATCAACCCGGCAGACAACGAGTTCGACGTGGTCTACATCAACGGCGACCATAACATTCCTACCGTGCTGACGCAGACGGCCGAGGAGGGCGGTGCCACGCGCGTTCTCAAGCTGCGTCAGATCGAGCCGGAGTTTCTGGAGCACATGTTCTCGGTGGAGGACATCTGATGGCACGACCACGCAAGACCGCTGCCGTCGTTTCGGGCACGGGCGGGGCAGCCAGCTCCAGTCGCAGCGGAAAGAAGCGCAGCTTCCATCAGGAGTTGGTGCTCAACCGCTGGGTGCTGGGTTTCTTTCAGGGCGGCACGCTGGCGGCACTCAAGATGCGCTTGGGCGATGACCGCTTCGAGGGCATCGACGAGGACGGCCAGACCAAATTCTTCCACGAACTGATCCGAGGCTTGTTCGATCCCAACAAGGTGCCCGAGGCCGACCTGCGGCGCTACGACTTAAACGTCGTCGCCCACTGGCAGGCCATCACCGCCCAGCGCAACAAGTTGGAAGGCCACGAACTACAGATGAAGTACTTCCAGTACCTCTCGCTGCTGTTCACCGAGCTGTATCTGGACTGGTACTTCAACCACCGTCAGGACTTGCTCAATGGCCTGAACGAAGAGATGGTTCGCTATCGTGCCGAGAACGGCGCGGAACCGTTCCGTGACTTCGAAGCGGACGACCTGAACAAGGTCGCCTTCTGGAGCGCCACAGGCAGCGGCAAGACCCTGCTGCTGCACGTCAACATCCGCCAGTACCTGCACTACTTCCAGGCGGGGCGCAGCGATCACTACCCGAGCAAGATCATCCTGCTCACGCCCAACGAAGGATTGAGCCGTCAGCATCTTGAGGAGCTGCACCTGTCCGGCTTCGGGTTCTCGCAGTTCTTCAACAAGGCTCAGTCACCCGCGCGCGGCACCATCGAAATCATCGACATCAATAAGCTGGGCGATGAGATGGGTGACAAGACCGTCGCCGTGGATGCCTTCGAGGGCAACAACCTCGTGCTGGTGGACGAAGGCCACCGTGGTACGGGTACGGCGGCAGGCGCATGGATGGCGCGGCGCGATGCGCTGGTACGCGGTGGTTTTGCCTTTGAGTACTCGGCCACCTTCGGGCAGGCGGTGGCCAAGGGCATGACCGTGGTGGCGGCGGAAGAAGATATCCAGAAAAAGCGCGCTAAGATGCTGTTCAACACCACCAGCCTGCGCAGCCTGGACGACGGACAGAAGGCGCAACTTGCGCTGACCACCGAGGACAAGCGTCGCGCGCGCATCACCGCTACGCGCGAGATTTACGCCAAGTGCATCCTCTTCGATTACTCGTACAAGTTCTTCTATGAGGACGGCTACGGCAAAGAGTCGCTGATCCTCAACATGAATGGTGAGGCCTACGAGCAGGCGGACAACGCGCGCAAGTATTTCACCGCCTGCCTGCTGGCCTACTACCAGCAGCTTTGGCTGTGGAGCACTCACCGCTCAGCGCTTGCCGACTTCAACATCGAAAAGCCGCTGTGGGTGTTCGTGGGCAACACCGTGTCAGGCGAGGAGTCGGACATCCTGGAAGTGGTGAGCTTCCTCGCCGACTTCCTGAGCAGCGAAGCGCAGATCAAGAGCTGGCTGACCGACCTGATTGCGGACAGGGCGCAGATTTTGGACGCCAAGGGCAACAACATCTTCAGCGGGCGTTTCACGCCCCTGATGGGCTTCGGCGGTCGCGTGGATGATCTGTACGCCGACATCCTGCTGCGAGTGTTCAATGCCTCGGCCCGCCAGCGATTGAAACTGGTCAACATAAAGAGCAGCAAGGGTGAGCTGGCGTTGCGTGTGGGCGATGCAGAGCCCTTCGGCCTCATCAACATCGGCGACGATGCGGGCTTCTTCGGGATGGCGGAGGACGTGGAGGCTTTCGATAGCGAACGCGACGACTTCGGCGGCGCGCTGTTCGGCACCCTGAACAACAAGGACAGCCGCCTCAACGTGCTGATCGGCTCGCGCAAATTCACGGAAGGCTGGAGCAGTTGGCGTGTGTCCACGATGGGGCTGCTGAACATGGGCCAGGGTGAAGGCTCGCAGATCATCCAGTTGTTCGGACGCGGGGTGCGCCTCAAGGGCAAGGGCTTCTCGCTGAAGCGCACCTTACCGCAGGACCGGCCCAAGGGCGTGCATCTGGACAAACTGGAGGCACTGAACATCTTCGGCGTGCGTGCCAGCTACATGGCTGCGTTCAAGGACTACCTGCGTGAGGAAGGCATCACTCCCAGCGACGAAGTGCTGGCGCTGGACTTCCCTACGCGGGCCAACCTGCCCAAAGGCAAACTCAAGACCTTGGCGCTCAAGGATGGCTACAAGGACAACCAGAAACTTGGGTTCAAGCGCACGTACTTCCCATGGCTGTACGAAATACCCGCGCAGTTCCAGGGCAAGATTAAGTCCCCCCATGTGGTGCTCGACCTGTACCCGCGTGTCGAAGCGCTGTCCAGCAAGGAAAAGGGCACAGCCCCCACGACGGAAGCCCGCAACAAGGGCAAGCTGAATCAGACGCTGTTCCCGGCTTTCAATTGGGATCGCGTCTATCTGGCGCTGCAGGATTACAAGTTGCAGCGCAGCTGGAGCAACCTGCGGTTGGAACGGCAGAAACTGATCGACTTCTGCGCGGGCGCGCAGGATTGGTACACGCTGTTCATCCCGGCGGTGGAGCTGAACGTGACGACCTTCGCCGACATCCGCAAGCAGGAAGACATCCTGCTTCGACTGCTAATGGACTACACCGATCGCTTCTACAAGGCCCTGAAGACGGGCTACGAGGGCCAGTTCTACGACATTACCCACATCGATGAAGATCACGGGTCAATGCTCAAGCTGTACCAGTTCGAGATCGATAACAGCGACGACGGTCTGGAGTATCAGGCGAAGCTGGAAGTGCTGAAGAAGCTGGTGGCAGACGGCAAGATCGGAGAGGCCAGCAAATGGAACGCACCACACATGGTCGCCATCAGCTTCGACCGCCACTTGTACTACCCGCTGCTGGCATTGGAGGACAAGGATGCGGTGCCGCTGAAACTGCGCCCGCTGGCCTTTGACGCGCCCAGCGAATGGGAGTTTGTCCGCGATCTGGAGGCGTTCTACAACTCCAGCAAAGGCAAGGATGCGATTGGTCCGCGCAGTCTGTATCTGCTGCGCAATGCAGATCGGGAAGAGAAAGGCCTGGGCTTCGCGTTGGCGGGCAACTTCTATCCGGACTTCCTGCTGTGGCTGGTGGACGATGCCAGCGGCAAGCAGTGGCTGACGTTTGTCGATCCGAAGGGGCTGCGCAATCTCGACCTGTCGCACCCCAAGTTGGGTCTGTACAAGGAAGTGAAGACACTGGAAACAACGCTGGCTGGGCAGGCCAAGGCGAGCGAAGCGCCGCTGGTCTTGAATGCCTTTGTCCTCTCGCCGACGAAGTTCGCCGACCTGCTTAACGTGGGCGACCCGACAAAGAAGGCCGATCTGGAAAGTCGCAACGTGCTATTCATGGAGGACGGTGGGCAAACCTACCTGAGCAAGATGTTTGCCCGCATTGTCTAAGAGAGTTGATAGGCGCTGGCTTGTGTGACTACAGCCAGTGCCTTGGCACATCGACCCCATAGTTTTTAGCTACTGTCTCTAGCGTGGCGATTATCTCGGCATGTCTTGCTTGGTCAGCGGGTTTCCAGCTTGCACGACGCTCCAGCATGAGCTTGAGCTCTCCCAAGTTGTACATACCCAGTCGGTGAAAGTTGCCCCAGCTAGGTATGCCAAAGAGGTTGTAAATGGTGACTGTGGCGTCGCGCTCGCTGGCTAGGCGTTTCTCACCTGTCAGCTTCTCAGCGGCTTCTTCAGCTTCGTCACGGTCTTCGTAGGTGTTGAGTAGTTTCATCGTTTGTCGCCTGACTCTGGGATGCGGAATTTATCAGGCCTTCATTAGCGCTGAACAGTTCATCATCAGGGTTTACGATCAGGTGAGGGACTGCTTTAGCTGACATGCTTGGCTTGGCTGAGCAGTGCATCCTTTGCTTAAGCGTCGAAGCTATGTCTGGCGCTAAAAGCACGGGGGTGACTTTGCTGGTTGGCGCATCGCAGTAGAGGCAGAACCTTGAGTCAGGCGGGCTAAGCAAGTAGCAGGCGGTGCATTCAACGGCTCTCCCTGTCCATGCTTGTAGGGCCTTCAGCATAGTTCTGGCGATTAGCTCGGCTCGGCCCTGCACCGTGTTGTCCAGGGTTGTGGCTGACTGCTCAGCCGCCAACTGAAGCTGTTTGGTTCTATGGACTTCTAGTGCTCGCTGCAGTTCGGCTTTCTCCTTGGCTAGCTCAATCTGCCGGGCTTGCTCAGCAGCCTCGTGCGCTGCCCCTTCGAGTTGCCACTGAGCGTTTATTTCATCCGCCTCTGAATGAAGCTTTTGCAGCACGTTTGCTGCGAGCCTTTCACCGCGAATTGATCGGGTCCAAAGTCGGTTTGCCGAGTCATGCAGAACCGCGTGCTCGAACTTGGTCGGATCATTGATCTGCTCTAGTGCCAGGTGATGGAGATCAATCTCCATGCTGGAGTGTTCCAGGGCTTCGAGTTGGCGATAGCGCTCATGCTCCATCCGCGTTGAAAGTTTGATCCGGACAATCAGTTGCCTATCGGATTGGTGGATGACGGCGTGACATCTCAAACCGCCCAGGTCAACAAAGCGCTCAACTCTATCTGCGTGGATCATCATTGGTTGCAGCTCGACCTTTTCCTCCAGCAGCCGGCCGTCTTGTGTGGCCACTCGGACCGTTTCTATAAGTGCCGGGAGCATGAGCTGCTTGTGCTTAGCGATCAGCGCGACTGCAGCACGTCTGACGCCTTCGCGGAAGCCATCGACGCAGTCATTCGACTTCGCATGACGGAAGTGCGGGATGACCTTCTCGCCATTGTTGGCTGCGTTCAACGGTTGCTGGCAGCCAGGGCAAACACACCCGCAGCGCAGTCCATTTTCTACTTCGTAGGCCCGGAAGAGGGTGCTGTCACGCTCACCGAAGGGGATTTTGGCTTCGTGCATCGTTATTCAGGGGGGAAATGAGAAGGTTTGCTTAAGGGTTAAGTGCAGGCGACCTTCGTCTTGCATGTCGTTTCAAGCTTGGACATATTCCGACATTTTCTATCCCAATTAGTTGAGCTACCCAGTCAAATTGGTGCTCTCTAACTTGCATTCTTGCTTGTTGCAGAGCACGTAGCATTGCCTTGGCGAGCAAATCATTTCCCAGGGATGCCCGTACAGGTTCATACGCGAGAATATCTACAGTCGTCACGAGCTTTAGCGCCTCGAATCGCTCAGCAGCGATCCGGGTTGCTTTCTTCTCGTCAATTGCAGCGGAGATTCCATTGTGGTGTGCGAGCGCAAGAGTGGCCGCTTCACCGTCGCCAAGTGAGTTTGAGGTATGACCTGATATCATCCCACAGAAATCCTCCAGGGCACTTCCTGCGAGCTCTTTCACCGTCACGACTTGGTCGTTGATCAGTGCAGCCAGTAAAGCAGGCTCCGGACGACTATTTGCCGCACCTTGCCCAATCTCGTGCACGACGTTGTCGGTCAGAAAGAGAGGAACAGCCAATGCGTGCAGGATCGGGCCCGCATATCCCGTAGCCAGCAAATTGATGATGACGCTGGCGTCCAAGACGAGGGCTGTTCTTTGATCAGTGAGGCAGCTTGAAAAGGTCATCTACTTCGTCCTCTTCGGCCTCATCAAGCAGTTCACGAACTTTCTCTCGATCAAGCTTCAGCATTTCAGACATCTGACCTTCACTGATCAGGTCCTTTTTCCATGCCTCGATGGCCAGCAGGAAGAGGCGCGACGACTGCGTCCCGTCGATAGGCATCGAGATAATTCCCGACTCGCCCAAAACCTGACGTGCTTGCTCATCGGTAATGCCGCCATTATCTGCGAACCAATCCCAGGTGCCTTTCTTCGTCAGACTCAGTTCCTCAAGTCGCATTACGATCGCTTGCCTGGAGACCCCAAAAAAGCTGGAAAGCAAGATGATGTGTCTACGAGTGAGATGGGTAGAGCCAATGGTCAGCTCCTTGAATTTCTCCATGACAGCTCGGGCTGGCGTAAGAAATGCGCTCGCGAATGCGTTCGCGTAGCGCTCCTCGCGGGAGTTGTCATATTTTTCGTCTTGATAGATCTCTGGGCGACGGCGAGTTGCAATAAAGTGACCAAGTTCATGAGCACTGGTTTGAGCTCGTCGGTCCTTTCGATGGTGGGCATTGATCAATATGCATGCGCCAAGCTCCTCATCATAAGCAAATAGTCCAGAGACTTTGGAGTCCAGTTTTCGACTATAAACCCGTATGCCTAGCTGTAGTTCCATGAGCGCAACGATATCTTGGATCGGACCTTCACCTAGTCCTAGCCAGTTTCTTAGATTTTGCGCATCAAGTTCTGCCTGTTTTCGAACATCGCCAGGTAAGATAGCCTTCTCGGCAGGGTAGTTATGTGCTCTCTGAATGCCTAGAACATTCTCAAGCTCCACTTCGGCCCTGACGAGGTCGTTTAGCATTCTTGCGGCTTGCTGTATACCGACCTCGTTGGTCTCAGGAAGCGAGCGGAAGCGAGGAACAAGGTCCACGTGAACAGCTTCCTTTCGTAGCAGCATGTTGGCAGATATGCCATAGCAGCGGCTAAGTGCCTGGATTTCATCGAGTCGCGCATTACGTTGCCCTTTTTCAATGGCGACTAGCGTAGTGCGTGCAATGCCAACCGCTTTGGCTGCAGCATCTTGAGTCATGTTCGCGGTTTCCCGCGCCGTCTTCAATCGTTCGCCCAGTTCTATCGAGCTCAGTTCATAGTTTGGTTTGGTCATGATGCGTGATCTATCCATTTTCTCACGAACGAATCTGATCCCAGATCATTCGTGAACGCTGACCATTCCACGGCATGTTGTTGCAAGAGGCGGTCAAGATTTTTCGCCACAGTTTTTGGCTCCTCGGCCAAAGCGCGAGCTAGCTCGTTCGATCTGAGGCGTTTGATCAGTTCGTACGGTATGGAGTCCCTAATTAACGAGAAATGTTCAAAATGAAGCACCCCTGCTATGGCATATTCTCTCAAGGCCTTGGTATGTCTGTCGAAGTCTTTTGCCGCTCCTGCTTCCCAGGATGTCGCCCTCAATGACTCCCACGTGTAGGTCTCTGGTGCTTCCTCCAGTCCTGCGGCGTGGACACTGAGGCGACGGAGTATGCAGGCCGCGCAGATTCCGCATTGTCTCCGTGCGCCTAGAACTGCTACCTGGCGTGACTGCTGCCAGCACGATCTAGTGGATGCCCAGTTTGCATCATTACCGTAGGCATCGACGAATTCGCGCAGGGTTTCACCTTTCGTCATCCAGAGCCGAGGAAACTGATATTGGAGCGGGTAGTTGAGTAGAGCTTTAACAAAGCGCTCCATTAACTTGGTGAAGACTGGATGGTTTCGATAGTCCTCGTACCCATGGCCAACTGGGAGAAGGGCTGGTGCGAGCGCGCCTTGCCCGCTTTCAGGAACTATGATCGCTGGCGCGTCAACCAGATAGGCTGCCATTGCAGATACAACGGAAAATTTGAATCCTCTGCTTCGAGCACTACTTTCAGCATTTCTACGTCTCTCAAGCTTTACGTCGTAGGGGAGTGCCGTAAACGGAATTTGTAAGCGTTCTCGCTTTGAAATGTCATGTTGCTTATTGCCTACCCTAACGCGAACTAAGCGTTTTCCTAAACGCCTACTCTCTAGGCCGGCTACTGCGCGCGAGTCCATGCCGTCACTGTAAGCAATGACAGCTTCTGCGTTAGTGGGAAATTTCATGTGATCCTGAACCGACGCTTCTGCTGGAGCTTTGCGAGCCGAAAACTCGAAATGCCAGTCATCTCCAGTGAGCAGATTCAAAGCATCCACTAGGGGCTTCGTTAAGGTAATTTCTGACCATTTATCGAGATCGTGGACCGGAATGCTAACAAAAAAGCGCCTGCCCCAAGTCATTGCACTACGCGCAAGGGCGCGATCACAGAACTCAACAGCCGCGGCTACAACTAGAGCGTCATATACCAGTGGTTGCCATTTGTGCGAAGAGAAGGAAGCAAGGGCTTCAAGATCGAAATTGATGTTTTGTCCAATGCGACAGGGCACTGCGTCCTTTCGTGGGCGGATGCCAGGCTCGACCACACAGACGACCAGCTCCTTTAGCGGAATTGGGTTTTTCACAGTGGTACTCCAGCTTCAATCCCGGTCATCTTCCCTAGTTGTCGCATCTCAACCGCTCCTGGGCTAGAGAGGCGCAGGCCAAGCTGAATTTCTGATAGACCGCAGATCGCATTGCAGAGGCGACTATGTACATGCTCTGCACGTTGTTGATTTGACTCCCTGAGAAAGTGCTCTTTGACCGATAGTACGTTTGCTAGCCCTCGCATCTTTGCGGCAAGGCCTATCGCTTTGTGAAATGCATCCGCTCCGAATTTGCCTTCATCGATCAGCTCAATGCTGCATAGCACTGCATTTTTTCCAAACACTGAACCGGCAGCGAGAGCCTTCATTTCTTCCAATTGCTGAAGGGCGATGTCAGGCATCAGTAGGGAGTTGTCGCGGCCTTCAAAAATGGCTTTCAGCTCTTGCGTGAGGTATGGGGAGACCTCCATTTTGAAGTCGGAAGCAAGGGCAACGGTCGCGGCCTCTGCCACCTGCGCGGCGTCGTACGTCTCCTGGTCACCTCGTTTGGCTAGCTCTTTCCAGGGCTTGCGCATCTGCAGACTTCTAAATGGCCCGTCGCTCATCGCTTAGTCTCCGATTGCAGATGCACTCGACAATGTCATTAAAATATTAAGATAATCTGACATTGTCAAATTGGCTCCGCTCGATAAACCTCGCGTTGGGAGGATGCTAGCCACATCGTTAGAGATGGCGGGTGATGTCTTGTGCTAGACGAGCTATGAAGGAGTACTTATGAGAATTATTCGTCTAAATGAAGTGATGAGTTCCACTGGCTTGGCTAGGTCCACAATCTACAAGCTCATTGGCTTAGGGGCGTTTCCAAAGCCTGTCTCTCTCGTGGGACGCAGTGTTGGCTGGGTAGACAGAGAGGTGCACGACTGGATCCTGGCTAGGATAGAAGAGCGTGATCTGGCAGAGGGTACTGCTCTTCCGGCCATCTGAGTGTACTCATCTAGAAACGATCATTTGCGCCCTGACTGGCTACGGCTAGTTAGGGTCTTTATGCCGTTTGGGAAGGTCCTGTGTTCTCAGCTAACTCTCCCAGAGGGGCAATTCGCAAATTCCTTGGCAGGCTTGGCAATGTTGCTCCCCATTGCCCTACCTTGTCGGGATAGTCGGGAATCGTCTGGGCTGCTTCTAGTGATATAGCTAACATAGCTAGCCACTCTCATTACCCCACCCTCATCAACACTAACTAATCGTCACTAATCAGCTAATCCATTCCCGCTGGGAGTCATGTCTGATCTGTGATGGCCCTCAGTGCCGGGGATCGGTCGTCAGTTAAAAAATACACAACACGTACCTGGTATGAAACCAACAACCCGGTACCCATGCATGAACAATCGCAAGACCTACACCCACCTCTCCCAATCAGACATCGCCCTCCAGATCGAATCACTTGTACAAGCCGTCGAACTGCATGACTGTCCTGCCTTTCGATTCAGGCAAACCCGCAATGGATACGAGAGAATAGAAGACACCAGACTCTCCCGGTATTTTACCCACATCAAGCAGATGGTCGACCTGTTCGATGACCGCGTTGAGTACGACTACAGCGAACACCTTCAGGCGTTCGCGGAGGCTTGCCAATACATTGGGTTGGAGCGTCACCCAGACGGCCCTGTCTGCCTGAATGAAGAGGGGACTGCCTACCTGGATCATCATCGCAGCATGAACGTCTTGGTTGCTCGGATCCGACAACTGACTCGTGAACGCTGGTATCGTCGAAACAGAGACGACCGACGCTATCAGGCTAAGGGGCAGGAGGCAGATGTCTGCGACTACGCCGACGCCTTATGTGAGCGCTATTCGCGCCTCACCGTCGTTAGAACCGACTTCCATTACCGTTCTGAGGTGCAGGCCAGGCTGCGCGTTGAGCACGTGTTCGGTGACCTGAAGCAGCTGATTACTGCGCACAAACGCAATCCGATCTTCAAGCACCTTATCGGCCACATCTACGTAGTCGAGCAGGGCGACCGGAATGATGGTGGGGGGTACCACGTCCATGCTGCCTACTTCTTCAATGGCAACGAAGTACGTAGGGACGTCTATAAGGCCATCCAGCTCGGCAAGCTATGGACGGACATCACGCGTAGCCAGGGATACATACATAGCTGCAACCACGACAAGGAGCGGTACGGCGATGAGTGTGGTATCGGCCTCATCCTGAGGAGCGACCAAGCAATACGGAACCATGTTCACCAGGCGTTGAAGTATCTCGTCAAAGATGCCCAGCACCTACGCTTAAGGCCAGCAGGCGCTCGATGCTTTCGAGTGGGGCAGCTGAATGGTTCCCGTCGAGGGTGAACTGTCCCGCGTGTGGCATTGTTGGGATGAATGCGGCGATGGAAAGTTTCTTCCGCTTACTGAAAGCGGAACGGGTGTGGCTGACGCGCTATGCCAGCTACCAGGATGTGAATGCCAATCTATTCGGCTACGTCCGCCTTTATCATCACCACCGTCGTCACTCAACCCTGGGCTATCTCAGCCCAGGGTTGAGTGACTAAGTATTAGGAGTAGCTCTTGACTACCTGCCCGCCAGGTCCGAGACAGATCAATAGAAACATGGTTGCTAGTCCTTGTTACTATGTTGTTATTCGCTTTTTGGCCAAATTTTCATGGCCTCGTCTGCGAGGATGCTAGCCCGGGTCGAGATTGCGACTTCATCCCACGCTGTGTTGGCAATCAAAGGGACATTGAGACGAAGGCTGGTGTTGGCAATCAGCTTGTCGCGTTTCACCGCAAAGTCACAGTGCTGGGCAGCTCTATTGACACTCAAGTTCAGCAGCGTCAGATTGCCCAGGGTAGGGATACTTACGTGGCGCTCGTGAATCAATTGCTGCCAGGGGGTTAGTGTGCCGCCAGAGCGCAAGATCATTTCGATATTTGAGTCGTCACTATCGGCTGCCGTGCTGCCATCCTTGAGGGGCCAGTGAACGTGCCAACTACGCGGCAGGATGTGATCGATATCAAGGGCTGACAGGTTCGGCAGTTCAGGCTCCTCGCTTTTGACCGACACTCGCAGGCTGCCTTCTAGCTCCGTCAGTAGCGAGCGCATTTTCGCGGCATCCAGTCGGCCTGGGTACAGTGGCGCGCTCATACAGGCGTTGCGGAACTCGGGGTCATCCGGCCAACGAGACGCTTCACCCTTTAGTGTGCCCAGATAGTCGCGAAGTGCCCCACTTGAAATGCCTACCTTCGTCAGGTGCCGCAGCGCTGTCAGAAAGATGTTGTTGTAGTTTTTAGGCGTAAGCCCACACACGGCTCGGCGCACGACATAAGACACGAGGTCGCTGAACATTTGAGACTTGTCCGCCTCAGGCGCGCTTGCTGTCGAAATTAGTAAGGCCAGTGGATACAACGTAGTGACGTCATACGCTGCTATGCGGCGCCCCATGCGCGCAATCAGGGATGAACCGGAGCTGCTGATCAATTCGCGGTAGTGCTCCGCGTACTGGGTCAAGGTCACCAGTTGGTGGTCTGCGGTTTTTTGGGGGGTATCGGCAGTAGCGTAGCGGCGGTATTCGTTGTACAGGCGGGACAGATCCACCTCACTACCCATTTCTGCTTGCAGCGTGGCATGGATTAACCATTCCAAACGCGGCTTGATAATGCGGCCACGTCGCTGCTTGGTGGACCAGTATTCGTCTTCGAACTGCAGCCACTGCGTGTCATAGAGTGTTTTGGCATCCACTTTATCGTGGTCGGCGCGCATGAAGATGTAGTTGCGGATCAGGTCCGTGGCATGCAGTTCCGCACCGCGCCCGTTGAGCGTTTCAAAAATCACTTGGGCATCGTCTTCTGCTTCCAGCGAAATGCTGACCAGCTTCAGATCTTGCAGTACTGCCATGATGAGGCTTTCGGCATATGCGGAGGCGAGCTCTTTGCCTGAGTGAATCCACTTGGTGAATTCGTGGGCAAAGAACCAAATCGCGGCCAGTGATGGTGGGTGATCATAATGCTTCCGCAGGGTGCCGTGCTGAGTGAAGTGCGCCGGATACTCGCTACAAAAATCCTCGAGGCGCTCGATGCTTAGAGTTTTGGTGAAATGGGGGCGGTCGCGAAAAGTCGGCCATAGTTTGTAGCGCTCCATCTTAGCGTCGCGCATGGTTTCTTCGTTGTTATTCTGCATGCAGCCTATAACGCTGGGCTCAAAGGCAGGGATACCGGTGGCGCGTAGGGCTAGTAGGAGCGAGGCCAGGACATATTGGAGCGTCGTTAACCGCTGCTGGCCATCGATGATGTGCAATGTGTCTACGCCCATCAGTCCTTCTTTCATCTGGGGTTCCAGGACCACTGCGCCCAAGAAGTGCGGCGTGATGTTCAGGCCCGATACCCTTGCCTGGGCTTTCTCCTGAATGTCCTGCCACAAAGCAGTCCATTGATTCCGCTGCGTCCACACATAGGCGCGTTGATAGAACGGTACACAGTACTGGCGCCGATCCTGAAAAATCTGGCGCACGGTGAGTGTTTCGGATTTCATCGCATCCCCTTTTACGTCTAAGCATTCTGGCTTGTGCTGTAAGTGGCGTCACTCAGAAGGAATCTGCAGGGCTGGATGCAATCAGGCCTATGGCCGTCGCTGGGTTAGCCTGGGATCGTTCTGATTAGCACCGCTTCACCATTTTCTAGTCAGATATGGCCTGAGATTTTCCAAGCTGTGTGGGAGCTTCTGATGACAGACCATGCCGAGGTAAGTCGCTGCTCGGGTTGCCCCCACATACAGGAACCTTTCGAACAGCGTGGGTTTCGTTTCGACGAGTTCGTCCAGGCCGATGAAGAATACAGCTTCGAACTCGAGTCCTTTGATGTGCTGGACATCGAACACTCGAATATCTGTTTGGTTACCCAATGATTGGCCATCTACACAGGGAACGGCGCTCAAACTCCTACTCTCTAGTCTTTTGGTGAGCGCTTCGGCCACGGGTTTCACGTGCACTTCGGATGCAACCAGGATGGCAATCGTAGGCACCAGTTCATTTTTAGAGCGAATCTGATCTTCGATCTCAAAGATCCTCTCAGCAACCCAAATGACGATATCTTCACCCTGTAGGTTTTCCCCTAATACTGGCTGAACACCCTCGTGAGCGGAGTGCTCCGGCAGGGTACCTACCGCTTTAAGGTCTCCGTCCATATGCTCGAGCAGCTTGATGGAAAAGCTATTCAGAAGGCGGCTTTGTCGATATACCGTGTTGATTCGTTGAGGTTTGAGGCGAGGAGAAATCCACTCAAGCTGATCGAGGTGCTTGAGGCCATTTCCTGTGATCCGTTGATTTAGATCTCCACAGGCGAAGAATGACTCAATTGCAGGGTCACTGAGGCTCTCCATACAAGCTAGCTGGAGAGTAGAAAAGTCTGTGGCTTCATCGACTAATACTTGCTGCAGGAACTGGTTTGAGATTCTGGCCAGTTCGGTGAAACGAGGTTCGTTGATATGCCGCTTCACGAAATCTTGACGGATGAGATCGCGAGCTGCTCGAAGCATGAGCAGAAGAATTGCGTCGAGCTCTGTCTCATCGATGTGGGAAGGGTGCTCAGGTCGCTGATAGCCATACCTATCGAGTGTCAAGCAATCGCGGCGGAACGCTCTGTAGCTTGCAGGGACATCGAGCACGTAACGTTTCCATGCATTCCTGAAGCGCCGCAGCGCGTTCTGGAAGCACATTTCTCGTCCGAGTGTTTTGAGCCATTCGTCTGAGGGAACCCGATCAACAAGCCAATCCCGAATCTGAGCTGCTTGGCTTGTTTTACCTAAATTGCTGTTGCGATAGCGCGTGCGCGCATAGCTCTGCAGGAATCGCTGGTAGGCCTGAAACGCTTTCAGCTCTGCGCTATGGGAGGGAGTGGCTGTAGCTTCCTCCGCAATATCGTCATCAAATTCAGCGCCATCCTCGTCCTCCTCATCGTTTTGACCGAGGCCTTCAAGAAAGGTGGCCAACTCTTTGAAGACGCCATTGTTCTGGTTGTGGAGGAGGTTGCCTTGCTGCTGGATCAGCTTGTCTGTGGTTACGCGACTGGCTTTAAGCAGGGGGTCGATCCGTGCCTCGAGATTGTTCCACTCAGCATAGGCACCCAGCAGTCCTTCTGGTCTCAGTTCTTCGACTGTGGTCAGCAATGCGTGCACGACAGCTTCCTGCAGGTTTGGAGCTGAGTCTCTGAGTAGAGTCGCGCCTTCTTTCAGGGAGGCAAGGAGCCGGTCGTGGTGCAGCGACTTGAGATCGGTGAACCACTGGCGAGGATCATCGTCGATGTGCAAGGGGGCGAACCGGCAATCCGCCTTGAGAATGCATGTGCCACCGTTACCTGTCTTGAGGATGCCAAATGTCGACCTTGCAAGCTCATGTCGATGCTTGTTCCAGGTTTTGATGTGTTCGTTGGAGGCCGGCACATTTTCACGGCTGAAGGCCTCTTTGACGTAGTGCTTTAAGAGGTCTGAAGGGGTGAACATCATCCAGCGTGAGCGCTTAGATTGAGGACCGAGCAGAAGGCGTTCGTCTTGACTAAGTGCCTCCCAGTCCAATTTCTGGCCAAGGCGTTTGATCAAAGTAGTTGTCTTGCCTGTCCCAGGAGGGCCAAGGATGATTATCTGATGGTCTATTGAAAGACGGAAAATTTCATCCTGGAATTTGTCGAGAATAGCTTGGTCGCGAAGCGCCATGGCCTTTCGGATTTCATGACGTACACCTTCGCGAATTTTCTCGGTTTCTGAATTACCGGCGAGCATGGCGAAGAATGCATTGCTGTCCTCTGGCTGTATAATTTTTCGAAGAGAAGGAATCGTCTGCGGGGCCAAGCCTTCTTGTTTCCAGACACTGTCGATGGAGTCCCATAGCTCGGAGCTTTTCTGAGGCTTCAGCTCGAGCTTGTCCAAGACATGGAAGCTGACTTTTTTACCCGCAACCTCTATATCAACGTCCTCTCCAGCGTCGTGAGCAGCCAAACGACCGAAGGGTGAACGGTACCCTGCCAACTTGCCTTGGTTAAGAACAAATCCCCCAGTAGTACGGCAAATGTAATAGATCTCAACATGGCCTTTGTCGTTCTCGACCACTATCCGTGAGACAGCAGGCTCTCGCACTAGACTTACAAGTGATTTGGTTACATGGTCTGAGATGGCTGCTATTTTCTCGACAGCCGCTGAGCCAGTGAAGGTATTGACGACTGCCAAGGCTTCCGAGGCTTCTCGATTTCCATTTCCGAGCTGCTTGGAGGCAATTTGTTCGATTTGATGGAACGAATCTAGTGCGTCGTTGGCAATTTCCAAGGCATCGCTGGAACGCATTGAAGCTCTCCCTGTTTCAAATGGTCGTGACCTGAGCGTTCAGACGTGCAAGTAAGCAGCTTCCTATGCTCAAGATGATGATGTCTGTTAGCTGACCCTGATCCTAAATCGTGGCAGCATGGGTTGCTAGCAGATTGCCATGAAAGTGTTGATTCTTGGAATGATGCTGGACTGGAGCGCGAGAGCTCATCGTCTATTGGTTCCATAGCTTTACTTGAGCGCACCGTGCTGTTGCACGAAGGGAGGCGAGGCTGGTTCGACTAGTTCAGCGTCCACTTCCTTGTGCTCCGTATTTTTGGTGCCGGTAGTCATCGGGCAGGCTTGCTACTGCCCTGCATCACTGCACTGGGTCACAGGCCGATATCTGCGTTAGGGCCAGATTCTCTTCGTCCACTCGAGATCGATTGTGGAAGCCAAAAAGTCCTGGGCAGCCGTTTTTTCGTTGGCGAATGAGGTGGCCGAAAAGCGACGTGACTCAATTAGCGCCGTGAGACGTGGCTGGCATCCTAGCTTGATATGAAGGCATATTGACATCGCGCAGGTGCCATGGAGAATCACATGTGCAGGATCCCGACCATGGACGGCCTATTTCATGCCCCGACGCAGTTTTCCGCTTTCCGCTCACAGCTTTGCTGCCTCTCTGCTTGGTTCCGATACCGAAGCTTTTTCGAGAGGTGATCTAAGCGGTACCTACATCTTCTCGACCATAAGCGACGCTTTGTCTAAAGCCTACGATGCAACCAAGGAGACCGTCAGCGAAGTGGCTGACAAGGTCAACGAGAACGTATCCGATGCTTTTGATGCAGCCGGCCGTACTGCCTCAAATGTGGCGGACCTGATCAGCGATGGTTACGAAGCGACGCGAGAAACGGTTTCCAATGTTGCAGATCAGGTCGTCGACGTAGCATCGGAGAAAGCTTCAAGTGTCTACAGCTCCACCATCGATACGCTTTCCCAGGTCACAGAAACGGTTAGTGAAATAGCCTCTGATGCTTATGACGCGACGCGCGAGACCGTGAGCAACAGTTTCGACGCTACCCGTGACTATGTTGAGGAGGTTGCTTCCGGAGATAGGGAAATCAACTACTGGAAAGTGCTCGGAGGAGCAGCGATCGGTGTGGGCGCTGTAGCCGCAGCTCCGTTTACCGGTGGCGGGTCAATCATCGGAGCTGCCACCCTAGCTGGCTCGTTGGCTGGGGCAGGGACAATTGCAGTGGCCGTAGGCGCAGGTGTTGCGGGAGCGGTCGTCGCGTCGCAATTCGATGGCGATGCTGAAGCGCATAAGGCGGGCTACGAAGAGGGCCGTAAAGAAGCCAAGGCAGAGCATTTGGAAGAGGTGACCAAGCTGGTGCAAAGCTTGGCCAATGCGCTCAAAAGCCTTAAGGAAGCAGGTACACACTTCAACGCCATCATTGCTTTGCATGCAGTTGCCGTCGCGACCGCCAGCTGTGAAGGCAGCATCACCGCATCCAAACGCTCGGATATTGAAATGTTCATCTATGGGGTCGCTGCAAGCTCGATCCCTGCAAGCGTGTCGGAAAAAATCGAGTCGCTCTACCAGCAACCCCCAACAGTCACCGACGCGTTCGCCCTTGCGAAAGACTCGAATGTCGACATGGCGATCTTCGACGAAATTATCAATCTAGTTGTGCACGCAAACTCAAGCGTGCATCCGCAGGAAGCGGTATTCATGCAAGCTTGGAATACCCTGAGAACAGCGTAAGGAGAGCAGTCTATGAGCAAGCTCGAACAGTTTAGAAAGCAGCAAGCCTTACGCGCGCAATTAAGCAATCGCCCCCTGCTGCACGCCGCCGCTGACCCTGAGGCCGTTTCCGCACTCCTGGCCGTCAAATCCGACTGCACGCGGCTCGCCACCCTGGACTATCACGCGTCACTGACCCTCGCCGAACAGGTCGCTCCCCAGGAGGCGCGTGCACTGCTCGAGGAGCTTGAGCAGCAGTTCAATCGCGACAGAGTAGACACCCTGCTCGTCAAGACACAGCGCGATATCGTTGGTGCCATTGCAGGGCCGCTGGGGTTGGGAAAGATTCTGGCGGTGTACGACAAGCAAGGTGGAAATGTCACGACCATCCACAATGCGAATCAAGGCATCTATGCCAGCAGCGACGACGAGTACAACCGCAAGGACTACACCCACACCAAAAACAGTGAGGGCAAGCAATTTGCTGGAGCAAGCAAAAAGTCTGTCGGAGCGACCTTCACCAAGAGTCAGTTGGACAGCAATGATCGGCTAGTTGACGGATACACCGGTGAAACCGTCCAGGGTAGCGACACGAGCCCGGATCATATCGTGCCGCTGCACACGTATCATAAGAACGGCGGCTTCATGCAGACGACTACTCAGCGCGCCGACTTTGGTACTGACACCGAGAACCTGGTCTCCACCCAACGCAGCATCAACAGCTCGATGAGCGACGAGGAGAAGCTGAAGTGGGCAGAGAAGCAGTCAGGCGGACGTGACGCGACCAACGAAGAGCATTACAAAGTAGATCGCGAGCGTCTTGAGACCGCAGTCAAACGAGGCGAAGACGCTGCGGAACGACACGGTCCCACCAAATCCGAGAAAGCGGTCTATTACACATCCCACGCTGCTCAGACTGGACTAACCGAAGGCCTTAAGATGGGGGCCCAACAGGCCTTTGGTATGCTGATGGTTGAGCTGTTCAGTAGCGCAGTCGACGAGATAAAGGACCTCTACCGCTCCGGCCGCACAAACGAGTCCCTCCTGGGCGAACTGGGCGAGCGCCTCAAGCGTGTCGGTGTGCAGGTATCAGCCAAATGGGAACAGATGCTGGACAGCTTCAGCGGAGGCTTCGTTTCGGGCTTCGTGTCCAATGCGGTAACGGTGCTCATCAACCTTTTTGTTACCACTGGCAAGCGCGCAGTTCGGATGATCCGGGAGGGAATCTTCTCCCTTCTGAAAGCACTCAAGACATTCCTGTTCCCACCTCAAGAGCTGAGCCCAGCGCAGGCCGCCCATGAGGCACTGAAGCTACTCGCGGCAGGTGGCGTCGTGGTGGGAGGTGTCGCACTCGAAGAGGCAGCCGAGAAGCTCATCCTTGGCGTTCCTCTTTTCGCGCCTTTTGCTGGTGTGCTTACTGCCGTACTAGTGGGCGCAGCAACAGCCCTTAGCATGACGCTAGTCTGCTACCTCCTCGACAAGCTTGATCTCTTTGGCGCAATTCGTGCCGAGCGAAACAAGCAGATCCTTGGGGAGCTAGACGCTCGAATCGATGTACAGATTTCTCTGTCGGCGAGCATTCTAGAAGAGCTGGACGAGTATCTGCCCGAGCCTCCTCTCTTGGCGTGAAGGTGGAAATGGGGCACTGGGCTACCGCGCTCCATTTCGCTCAACTGTCGACTATCTCGAGTTCCTGCGCGGATCTTGGTGCGAGGAGGTGAAGCATAGGTAGGTTCGTTCGTGAGTGCCGCTTGCACCCCAAATACAAGTCTCAGGCACAGGGCTTTTCCCTAGCTTCGTGGGCACGCTTGAGCTCTGAATACTCCCGATAAAACTCGTAGCCTTTCTTGACCACAACCACTAATCCGATAGCTGCTAAAAGATTCTTCATTCGTAGCTCCTTACTGGTTGGCGAACGCCTGCTTTTCACTTCACTTCAGGATGTCGACTTGGCGCTGGAGCTGCTCTACGTGAAAGCGCTCAGCCCTGACGGCAGCCTGCAGCTCTATCATCTCCGCACGCAGGACCGCAGAGTGGGCGCGCTCGCCATCGAGTTGTAGGCGGAGGAATGCACTGTGCTCCTTAAGTGCATCGCAACGCAGCCAGGCCCAGGCCAGAGCTACCGTTGCGACCAGGAGAACCAGCAATACCAACCCCACGAGCAGCCAAACCAATGCCAGGAAGTCCATATCGCGCATCACTCTGTTTTGCCTAAAGAAGACGCTTGAACGATATGTAGTGTTTCATTGCATATCCAGTGTGATTACATATACAGGTAAACATTTCAAGCAGAAGGACGCGGAATGAAACGCAAGCAACAGGTCGAAAAAGTGCGCTGGGATCTGGCGCTTCGATACCAAATGATCGAGACCGTTGCGTGGTGGGAAGGGCGGCTCACTACGGGCCATCTGATGCAGAGCTTCGGGATCAGTCGCCAGCAGGCCTCGAAAGACATCAACACCTATATCAACGAGCATGCGCCGCAAAACCTTACATATGACCGAACGATCAAGGGCTATGTGCCGACCCTTCAGTTTCAGCCGATGTTCATCGACGACAGTGCAAGTGGATTTCTCCATCTGCTGGACCAGAACAAGGATCGCGCAGCCCATATCGAAGGGTTAGCTCTCGCATACGCCCATACGGAAGTACTAAAGGTCCCGGATCGCTCTGTGCATCCAGAAGTCCTGCGCCCTTTGCTCAAGGCGAGCCGCGAAGGGCTGCGCCTGGAGTGTGAGTATGTGTCGCTTGCCAACCCGGTTGCCGAAACACGTCTGATTGCACCTCATACACTGGTTTACACAGGCATGCGCTGGCACGTACGCGCCTACTGCGAGAAAAATCGCGACTACCGCGACTTTGTGCTGAGTAGGTTCCGCGGAGAACCAGATGTGCTCGGGCAGTCAGAAAATTCCCGTGACGAAGACACGGCCTGGCAGACAGAAGTGGCAGTCATCATCGAAGCAGACCCTCGCTTGAAACCGGAGCAGAGAGCGATTATTGAGCGGGATTACGGCATGGAAGATGGCCAACTAAATATCCCGAGTCGTGGAGCTTTGGTGCAATACGTCTTGCAGCGCTATCAGATCGACCCAAGCAAGGTTCAAGCGCGAGCAGCAGCACAACAGATTGTTGTAGTGAATCTCGACGATGTGCAGCAATGGGTCTATCAGTAGCTCTGAATGGTCTTTCCTGGACTGAGTGGGCACTAACTTAAAGTGGATAATGTCCACCAGGAGGAGTGCTCATGACCCAGGCCAGACGAAAATTTCCCGAATCTTTCAAACGTGAAGCGATAGCGTCCTTACCTATAGTGAAACGGTGGCGTACTGTCTTGGCCTACCCCTACCGCAAGCCTCGCTAGAAGAACTCACAGGGGAGGCTGTAGGCGCGGATTCAATCCACAGCCGGAAGCTGCCTATCGATCAAAAAATAAAACTAAGCAGGAGCCCGATGGGCTCCTGCTTATGACGACCTAACGCCGAGAAGCCTGTACGAACTTGAAGGCCAGCTGAAACACGGCGAGAGTTGTTACCATCACCAACATTAGTGGCCAAAAGCGCACGGCAAGAATTACCAACGCCACTACGGCTGCACAGCCGGCGAAGATGCTGACCAACACAAACAGCAGGCCTAAAAAGCGCATCAAACCCATGGAAGATCTCCTGCGAGACTGCCTAGCAGCAGGGCGGTCCCAGGTTAGCTTGGATGCGGCGATAGACCTCATCGCGATGCACCGTGATGTGGGGCGGCGCGGAGATTCCGACTCGCACCTGGTTGCCTCTGATGCGAAGAATGACGACCTCAATGTCATCGCCAATGCGGATGGTTTTGCCGACGCTGCGCGTGAGGCTAAGCATGGTTCTTGCTCCTGTGGGTGTAGGTCGGCCTCGAGCTAATCTCGATGCCTGTCGTCGTCCATTGGTGAGTTACTGATTGCGTGCTTGGGCCCTATCACGCAGGAGCGCCGAGAGCGTGGGGCGTGTGGTTAAGCTGTCAGGTGTGCCCGCTGTGGTTGGGGATATGCCTGCAGCGGTCGGGGCTTCAGGACGGAGCTCCTGGACTATGACTTCACACGCATCTTCGCTGTCCTCGAAGGCTGCATTGGCTAACCCCAAATGCGCTGCTGCGTCTAGGGAGCTCTGATCAAAGCCTGCAGCCTGTCGTGTCTCATCGACTTCACGGGCATGGTGCAGCGCTTCTTCCATCGACATGCCGTTACGCACAGTGATGTCCACGTAGAAGATCGGCAGCCCATGACTTTGCCGTGTCGACTTTCCACGAAGACGTAGCTCCAGCGGAAGACAGGCCAAACGATTGCCGGAGATTGCCTGGAGGTACTGCAGTCGAGCCGCCAAGGTACGAATGCTGTTGAAGCCCGTCGTACGAAACACAAAGCTGCCTAGTGAGTCCTCATCTCCGATGGCAACGTTGAGCCGGCCATAGGGCTTACAGGCGCCGCCCTTGGCGAGTGGGCAGCAGTCAGGCGAAGGGCAGGGCATCGACTCGACTCCGTCTTTGCCGCGGCGCCTGCAAATCTCGCCATTGCCCACGCAGATTGGACGACCGGTCTGGCGATCGAACAGGTAGTACTCAGCACGAAAATTTAGATCTGGAGCATTGAATAGCAGGCGGATCGGGATGCTGCGGATCTTGCCGCCTTGAGCTTTGCGTAGCTCTTCGTCGATAGGGTGTAGCAGCCAGTGATCCCGTATCTGAACTTGGGTGGTGATAGTGAATTGGTCGTCTTTCTCCGGTAGGCGTTTGCCGTTCTTTTCGACGACCTTGCCGATGGAAATCCGCCCGATCACTGGCGGGGTAATAGCCAGGCCTTTGAGCATTAGTGGCTCTCCAGTGGATGAGTAAAAAAGGCCACCCCGATGTGCAATTGCACCGGGGTGGCCAATGGGGGAATCGCATTCAGAGAATCAAGAACCGGCGGCTGCCGGATTTGGTGGTGGGGTAGCGTGCGAGGAGATAGGGCTTTTCTTTAAGAGCTTGAGCGACATCGAACACGACGCTGTCTTTTGTCTTGCGCCAGGACACCATGCCATTGGCGAACACCGCTCGACTGGCATCTCCCATGGCCTGTTGCAGCTGCTGCTTCAGCTCCGCCTCGCGCTTGCCCTGACGGTCGAGAGTGGCGCGCACAGATTTCAGTTCATCGAACGCCGATGACAGGAATGCGTCTTCAGAAAAATCCAGTGTGCGTCCCTGGTCTAGGGGATACAGACAACGCAATGCACGTTCTGCCGATTCAGATCCATCTGCCGGCGGTGGAGTGTCACGAAGAACGTAGCCCCAAAACTCTTTCTCCAGTTCGATCAGCCAATGGATGAGCTCGTCATCACGCTCAATTCGGTGGATCTCCAGATGTTGACCACCGAGCAGTACAGCTACATCCGCAGCCTGCTTTCCAGTCACCGCCAACTGGTGCATCACCTGCAGTTGTACGTAGACGGGTACTCCTTCTCTCCAAAGGCTGGCGCCATTGATCCCAGCGGTCTTGCACTCGAGGATTTGGACTTCCTCTGAGCCGATGACTTCACGATCGATGTTTGCGAGCATCCAATCGAGCTTCGCGTCAGGATGCTGCAGCACGGCATTGATACGGCGTACTCGATTGCCGGTGCGCTGGGTGTAATGCCGCGCAACGATCGATTCCAGGATGTTGCCCCAGTAGGTGGGGCTTTCCTCATCGTTCACATCGCTCTTAGGTAATCCTGAATCGCGGCCGGTTTTCTCCAGCCATAACTCCAGCTGTGACTTGTAGGGGTTAAGGCCGACAGCAGCGGCTGCATCGGAGCTGCCAATGCCGCGTTTGCGGACAGCAAGCCAGTCATCGCGAGACAGATCCTTCGTGCTTACCAAGCGTACGGCTGGGCGAGGTAGGTCCGAGCTGGGGGTGAAATAGGCGTGGGCCATAGAAGCCTCCGGGCATAAAAAAGCCCAGCAGGTCTTCACCGGCTGGGCATGCAAGGGATTTGCTGCTGATGCGTTGGGGCGCTTAGCCCTGGTGAGCACCAATGCTGATGAAGAAACAGACGATCCAGGTGATGAAGTAGGCGAGGTTTTGGTTCAGCAGTTTGGAGCGCTGATACAGGTAAACCGGCACCACAAATACCCAGCCTTTGAAGCGGCTGACATCATGACCGGCTTGTTTGAGACGCTTGGAGTCGAGCACCGACAAGCCGATGTTCAACGCCAGGGTGACGTACCAGTAGCGGTTCTCCGACATGGCTCGCTCCCACTGTGCTTCATTCGCACCGAACAGACCGGCAACGAAGGACTCCAGCAGATAGCCAATGATCGGAGCGAAGGCGATCAGCCAGACAATCTTATTGTTTACGCCGGAGCCGGTGAGGGGCGGCGGCCCAAACTCATCCAGGTGCTGGCGAAGCTCTGTTTGCTCAATCTTGACCCATGCGGTCATGCCTTTCTTCCAAACCATCGAGCCGTAGGTCAGCGTTCCACTGCGGATCAAATCGATGATCTGCTGTTGATCGAAGCCGCCTTTGCGTTCGCCGTTCTGCTCGTAGTGCCATTGATTGCCGACTGCGTCAGCGCCGTTGGATTGGGCGTTATCAAAACTGGTGCTCATGACATTTCCTTAGGGTGAGCCGGCCCGCTGCGGAAGATGGCTTCCACAGGGCATTGGGGGATTTAGGGGGTTATTTTTTCGGGAGCATGTCGGCATTTACGCCGATCTGATTGCCTTTCTTGTCGTAGCACATGGGCAGGGAGTCGCAGTTCCCTCCTTTGGCTGCCACATCCGCTTCGTTGACGGCCGGAATGCCAATGATGGGCAGGCTGGCCAGTTTCACCGTGACAAGCCCCAAGACCGTATCGACGGTGCAGTAGTCGCTATCGTTGATAGGGCAGACGGCATGGAATTTTTCACCAGGCTCTCGCTTGCCTAGAGAGTTGGCAGTCTGACGTTTCCCGTTGAAGCCAGGGCCTGTGCCATTGGCATAGGAAACCGGGTTACCGGCTGTGTCGACGCCCATGTACCAACCTGCCGCGACGACATAGTTTCCTTTGGGCGCATTGCCGTAGAAATCCTTGCCCAGGGCGCAGATTCCATCATCACCACAGGTGACCGGCTTGAAGCCAGATACGAACCGCACCTCACCATTGGGCATGACGAGGCGAGCGACTTTAGGGGCATCGAGCGGCAAGCATGTGCTGGCCGGTCCCTCAGCGGCAGTGAATAGACCCTCAAATGGTGAGCTTTTCAGGCTCCACGGATTTGAGCAGGGCATGACGTTGTTAGCCGCTTGAGTGACCGTTGCTGCGGTAGCCAGAACAAGGGCTACGAGTACTGCGATTTTCATGGGCTTCCCTCTCTGAGTTTTCCTTGCTGAGTGGATCTGTCGGTGGATGCGGGTTTGCTAACGCCCCTTAAGAGGAGTTCGTGTCTTGCATGACAGGCTCCCGAGTGAGGACCGCTGTGGTTTTGGAATGAGAAAACTGTGCAATGTCACGATTAGTGTGTTCACGATTAGATCACATTAATCAACGATCTGGGAATGACGCATCCCTCCCAGCATCCAGCTCTCCGCATACGCTTCGGCTCCCGAGTCCGGGAGTTGCGGGTGGCTAGTGGGGTAACGCAAGAGGAGTTTGCAGAGATGTGTGGGTTTGCTCGGACTTACATGTCGCGTATAGAAACCGGCGGAGCTAATCCGAGCCTTGATGCTATTAAGGTGTTGGCTGATGCACTGGGTATTTCGATATCACTGTTGTTTGAGAGCCTGTGACTTCCATACCGTTTCGCTCGTTCTGAAGGGCAATGGATGCTTGGCGCTAGTTACGCTGCTAGCGCCAGAGCAGCATCCAACGCCTTCTGCTTGATCACCGCACCCTGACCAAACCACGCGGAGTCCATGCGGTACTCATTGCTGCGCGCACGCCGCTCGTGATCTACAAACTCTGTGACTGCATTGAGCAGTCCCCACGCGGTTCCCTTAGCTGCTTCCAGATGCGAACCGCGCCCGGCGCCCTCATACAGTTCATGCACCTTACGTAATGCGCGCTCGTTAACGAGCTTTTCGGGTATTTCCTGGTTTGCCCTCACGTCGCACAGGACGTTCATGAAAAAGCTCGTTGCTTCGCGCGGGTGTACCTGGGTGTCAGCCAAGATACGCATGCGGTACATGAACTCGTCCCATTGCGAGACTGCGATGCCGAGTTGCTTCTTCACAGCCTGAGCGTCGAAGCGGGTGCTGTGCGGGACTTTGATCGCCCGGGTGGCGCCGTCGATGGCGATGGTGAGGGTGTTGTTGCACACCACCCGTACGGTTGTCGGAGTGGCTGTTGTGGCTAAAGTCCCGTCGCAGGACGTAGCCAACAGCAGATAACCGTTAACCAGGTCGTTGCCCTTCAGCGAGGTGTTCTGTCCGGTGCGAGCCAGTGCCCAAAACTTACGACCGCCTTTGAGCACGCCGGCGGTTTCAAGCTCGTAGCCGGAGACTTGTGTGAGGTCCCGGTAGAACTCCAACACCTCTCGCGGTTGCACGACTTGATAGCGTTGAGAGACGACGGAGAGGGGAGCCTTCGTATCAGAGCGATAGAGCACCTTTTGTTCGGGGAAGGAGTGGATGCTGCCAAGGTGGCCTACCGAATCTGATTTGAAGTGAACTGGGCTTTCCTGGATCTGCCAGTCCATGCCTGCTTCACGCTGCCAGACTTCGAGTGGTTGTCGCTGCGACAGACGACTACCTAGGCCGTGCCAGGGAGCTACGCCAACGTAGGCCATGTTTTCTACGAGATGAGCCATGAGGGATTTCCTTTAGAAAATAGTCGACATATAGCGCGCGCGAGGCGCAGCACTATCCGGACGAATTAAATGGGACGGGTGTGTGGGCTGCGATCAGGCAGGCAGATTGAAGCGATGTCCGCAGAGTAGGCAGAGGTTTTGGGCCAGGATGTGGCGGTCGAGCGACTCACCCAGCTGAGCGCCGAGTGCGCAGCCTCCAACACCACCAACCAGGCCGCCGAGGATGGCGCCCGATACGGAGCCGAGGGTGATGCCAGCCGGTCCGGCGAGCGCGCCGATAGCCGTGCCAGTCTGGATACCTGCCAGGGCAGCGCTGACGCCGCGCGCAATACCACCTACGGTGCCGATGGCGGCGCCGATTCTCATGGCGTGCTGTAAGGACGCGACTTTCTGGGAGTGACAGCGAGGGCATTGCAGTGACATGGGGGCCTCCTTAGGGCTTATGTCACTGCGGTGATGTATGGCTGAGATTTTTTTGAATCGGATGGCCGCGCTCAGGGCTGGGAGAGTGGCCGGATAGCCGTGGAATGGGTGTTCAAGTCGACGTGAAATCAGCAGTCACGCTTCAGCGAAGTGGTCGTTTGCGGTCTACCGAAACGGCTGAGCATGACGTTCCGAGACTCGTCATTGCCACTGCTATTCCTGCTATCGATAGCAAAAATAGCAGCTATTTTTGCTGTCATGCTGGAATTCCTAAATTCAATTTTGAGATTTTACAGATTGTCAATGCCTTTGCTTAATTAAGTTCATGGTTTTTTAAGCGGATACCGTACGTCTTGCATAGATATCTCTACTCTTCGCTCATCAGATGTAAGCGAAAGGGAGGGTCTATGCAGTGTCTTGAAATTGTGAGCTTGGCAGGATGTGATGAGCGAGGAGGTAGTGTTACTCCTCGGCTAGTGCGCATGAAGATATTGGTTCAGCTCATAGGCTTGAGCCGCTCTACCATCTATGACCGAATGAATCCGAAGTCGCCGCGTTATGACTCGACTTTCCCTCTTCCGGTAAAGCTTTCGGGGGCGATTTGTAAAGGAGGAGCCGTGGCGTGGGTTGAAGAAGAGATTGCTGGTTGGATACGGGCTAGAACTATGTCGCCCACTAGTAGTGGGGTTGCAAATGACAATAAATGAACATGCTAGCTTGCCGAGTCCTGAGGGTAAGTTTCCAGATTATCCGCCGTTATCTAATTTTCGCAAGATTATGGATGAGGTCGAGAATAACGTTCAGGCTCCTCGCCCAATGATATATTTTAGTGCGCTGTCGGCCATAGCAATTGCCGTTCAAGGGCTTTTTGATGTGCGGAAGCCGAATGGTCAATGTGTTCCTTTGTCGTTGATGCTGTGCACTATTGCGGCCTCAGGTGATAGAAAAACTACTACTGATAATGTCTTCTCTCGCACTATAAGGGAGTTTCAGGAGGCTCGGGATAGTATATATAAGTGGGAGTTTAAGGGGTGGGAATTTCAGAATGATGTTATTTCCTCGAAGAGTAAGGAGCTCCTTAGGGTGATAGGGAGGCTTGCGGCTCAAGGTGAGCCTGTTGAGGAGGAGGAGGCTAAGCTTATGAAGCTTTCAAAGTCTAGGCCTACGAAGCCCAGGAGGTTTAAAGCCCTGTATGAAGATTCTACATCGGAAGCGTTGTTTTTCGGTTTGTCGCAGGATTTGCCTTCTGCAGGATTAACTTCGACAGAGGGCGGTATTCTAAATGGTAGAGCATTTAATGATCTGGCGAAACAGAACTCCTTGTGGAGTGGTGATTCTATATCTGTAGAGCGTAAAAGTAGCGAAAGTTACAGAGTTGACGGCGCTAGATTGACGGTCTCTATGTTGGTGCAGCCAAGTGCTTTTGATAACTACATTAAGCGTCATGGTGAAATGGCGCGAGGGTCTGGTTTGTGGGCTAGGTTTTTAGTGTCGCGACCTATTTCGATGCAGGGAAAAAGGATTATAAAAAATGGAACACTTTCATGGGAGCATTGTAATGAGTTTTCGGTGCGCTTGTTAAGCTATCTTGAGCGGAATGTTGAACTTCTCTCGAATCCTGGTAGGGTGCGCGGCGTGATTGAGTTTTCGCCTGAAGCCTGTAGGCGATGGATAAGTGTCTATAATGCGATTGAGGTGGAAATAAAAGAGGGCGGGAGATTTTTTGGTATGGGGGATCACGCATCAAAACTTGCTGAAAATATTTCCAGGGTGGCGGCGTTGCTTCATGTTTATGAATATGGAGAAGGTGAGATTTCAAAGGAAACTCTAGACTATGCTATAAAATTTTGCTTCTGGTGCTCTGATCAATTCAGGGAGGTGTTTATGGCGCCAACCCAGCTGGAGGTGGATGTAAATAAGCTTAGGGAGTGGTTTGATGAACATTGGGAAATGGGATATGACTATTTTCCTAAGACCAAGCTTTATCAGTATGCTCCTAAGGGGATTCGAACAAAGAGTCGCCTAGAGCCTGTTTTGGATTATATGCGGGAAAATGGGGAGATAGATTTCATTCATCAAGGACGTCTTTTTTGTGTTGAGCTTTGCTCTAGGTCTAGGGCGAACGTCACTTTGCCGAAATCCTATTTTGACGGTATTGGGAGAGACAGTTCTCGTCGTAGGCGTTTTTTATAGAGCCCGCTTTGCTTATTTCGTTAATTATGAATTGGCTGGGGTCCCATTTCGGAGGAGGGGCTCCTAGACTTTCTCTGAAGTCGCTGATGGCGGGAGATAATAGGATGGCGGTTTTGATAATATCTGGCCATCTTTTTGGAGGGCTTCTAAGAAGGGCTTCTAAGTGTTTTTTGGTTTTCTCTCTATTGCTTTGTGAGACTTTATTTCCTATCTTTCCTCGAAGAGATCTTGCTTGCTCTTCAATCAAGCGGTGCTCATACCCCTCTATAATTCCAATGTGATAGGCGGAGTGTGATGCTAGAGTGAATGCTCTGTCTGTTTTTTTGTTTTCTTGTTTTTTTAATGCCTCTTTTGCTTCCAGGTAGTAGAGTGTGGCATAGAAGAAATGCTTTCTAAGTATTCCTTTTTTTTCTCCTTCTTTGCTTTTGCTCCAGTAGTAGCAGGATAATATTTCCTTCCATTTGATCTCCTTTGACTTTGAGATTTCTTCTATTTTCTCGCAGAAGCTTGCCAGGGATGCTTCTTTTTTTCTTATTTCTTGGGCGGAAAGGTTTCCCCAATGCCTGATGAATTTTGATTCAAGAATCTGTCTTATTTGAAAAAGGAAGCTCTTGGTGTCCTCTGTAGGTATTAATTCTGGATGTGTGGGGAAGTTCTCATTTTTTTTCTGTGAAGGGGCGATGGTTTGTTTTCTTTTGACTTTTGAGGCTGGTTGTTTGTAGCTAGTCATTGGGGTTCCTTTCCAGGCCTTTATTTTCCCAGTCGTGGTAGTACAGAATCTACGTATAGCCTTATGGTCAAGACTATGCAATTCCGATCGTCCCGGAAAGCCCTTGCTAGCTGAGTAGAGATATCGTCTATACGCCGTAGAGGCATGCATAGGGTTTGTGGTTGACGTATCTAGCGCCTACATCTATTTCCTCGACAGGACTGGCTGGAGAATACTGGAGCTAGCGCTTGGAACTGCTCGGATCGAGGCTTTCTTACTGTGTATCACAGGCAAGGTCTAGGAAAGCTCCCCGAGTCTCCAGGCGAGCAATTTGGGGAAAACTAGAAGGAGTGCTGCTGCTTGGCGGGTTACTTTTCCCCGGTAAACTGAGTTGTGAAGCAAGCCGAATCCTTCGAATTGTTATCCCGTGGCCGCCGATCAATCAAAGATGGCTGTGTGACGTTCTCCTTGAGGCGGATGCTGTGCTTGGAGGGTTATTTGCTCTAGGTGCCGCCCCAGAGTCTGCCACGCTTCCGCCATTTCCTTGACGTAGCTATGGCGTTGGTAGGTGCGCTTAACCTTGTTTTCCTCTGTGTGGTTGAGGCAGCGTTCAGCGACTTCAGGGAGGACACCAAGGGCCGTCATGATCGTGGCACCCGTTCGCCTAAGATCGTGTGGAGTCCATTTCCCTCCAGGGAGGAGTAGCGCCTGAGCATTGGCGCTTCTGTTGCTCAGGGTCCCTTGATCTGGCAGGCGTTGCCTATCGCCAAGCTGCTTGGTCACAGTCTTTGAGCAGACAGGGCCACTATTTTGGGTGTTGGGATAGCACCATTCGCTGGCAGCGCTTATTGCCATGATGGCCTTGAATCGTTGGATGGCGAACGGCGAGAGGGTTACGTTGTGGGCCTTACCGTTTTTGCTTTGCTCTGCGGGTATGTGCCAGTTGCCTTTGATGAGGTCGACGTTCTCCCATCGAGCATTCAGCAGCTCGCCGATGCGGCAGCAGGTAGACAAAGCAATCCAAATTGCAGCCTCTGAAGAGGGGAGTAGGCCGGCTTGTGGGGTGAGCCTTGCCAGTGTGCGGATTTCTTCCTCGCTCAATACGCGATCTCGCTCGACGTCCTTGCCGCCAATTTTGGCTTTGCGAATACTCGCAGTCGGATCGTGATCAATTAAATCCCGGTCTACGGCGAATCGGAACATCTGGCGCATCAGGCTGAAGATCATCTTCGCCATCCGGTTTACGCCACGAGCGAGCAGAGCGTCCGTTACCTCGGTGACGTGACCTTTTTTCACATCTTCGACGGCCATTTTGCCGAGGAAAGGCAGAACATCTTTCTCGAACATGCGGCGGACTTCTGCGCCCCCGTCCTTGCGGTTGATTAAGTCGACCTTGGCCCAGTGGTCGAACAGATGCCGGACGGTTTTTCTGGCGGCTTGTCGGGCTTGGGCCGCCTCCGATGCAGCTTTCTCTGTGGCGACCCGTGCAAGTTCAGCATCGCGCGCCGCCACACGAGAAGCTTCCTCGGCTTCTAGATGTTGCTTTACATCTCTGACGCCTGACTTATGAAGCCCGGCAAGCTCTTTAGCCCGCTGACCTGCTTCAGCGAGTGTCATAGTGCCTTCGCTACCATCGCGACTGTATGTGCCAATGGGGAGAGTGATGCGCTCACTGCTGCTGTTGGTGTAGCGGAAGTAGAAGAGGCGCTCGCCGCTTGGAGTGATACGGGCCACCAAGCTGCCGTGTCCCCAGATGGCAACCTCGCTCAGCCACTTGTCGCTCGTACCCGGTTTGGCCGTCATCTGACGGTCTGTGATCTTGGCCATCTGGTTAGTTTCCCCGTTGCCAATTGGTTGCCAATTGAGACTATCTGGTTGCCAATTCGTTGCCAAATGAGATCGGCTTTCGTTGCATGGCTTCGGACTATTTTGGATGGTAAAGTCTAAATACTCTAGTAGGTTCAATGGGTTGAGCTGTTTTTATTGGACTCGCTTGGATTCCGCTGGAAGGGCTTTTACCTGCATGGGGTGCAAGGGGTAGAGTGTTCGAATCACTCCGTCCCGACCAAATTTGAAAAGGCCGGTTCAGCAATGAGCCGGCCTTTTTGCATCTCTCTTCCCTCAACAACTCTCTATATCGACCGCCAGCTCGGCGCGTCCCTCAGTGGCCAATCATCCTGCGCCGCCAGGAAGGTTGGTAGGTCTCGTCGCGCTATCCAGATTTCCCCTTGCCTCTTGATGACGCCGATGCGTTGGTCGGCCCAAGTCATGAAGGTGCGCTGAGGGTTGCTGCCGGGGATGTGCTGGGAGTCGTGGAGGATTGGGAGGACTTCGTCGCTGAGCCATTTGGCGATGTTGCGGTGTTCGGGGTGCCAGAAGCGGTAGAGGGCTTTGTAGGCGCCGGATTCGCTGATGACCTCTACTTCCTCGTGGAAACCGCTGAGGTATTCCAGGATGACGGCGTGTTTCTGTTCTGGGTCCATGCGCTGGGGCAGGCGGTAGGGGCGGCGGGCGTTGATCAGACGGGCGAAGTCGCAGGGTTGGCGGTCGATCAGGACTGCGCGCAGTTGGTGGGTGTGGCGTTGGAAGGCGACAGGTCTGTAGGCGTCTTGCATGGTGAAGCTCCATCTACGAGGTTGAGGAGTCGCCACACGTTGTCGCTATTCAAAGGGTGGCGGACCGCGCAGGGTTAGCGAACCGGGAGATGGAACCGGCAGACCCGAGGGTCTCCCCGCGCGATCCGCCATAGAGCCAGTAGTGAATACTACAGGCGTGAAAGGGCCTACAGGAAATAGTCGCTGTTTCCCGCATGCGCCTTCAGCGCAATCGCGCCATCTCTTCAAGTCGCTAAACCCGGTCACGGGATTGACCGTGACGGACGGAGGATGGAAGAAGGCTTTCGGAGGCGGCAACCTGCAAAGCGCGTAGGAATCTGGGAGGCGTGTCTCGAGATGGGCGGTTCGGCGGCGTCTTCTCTATATGGGCGCGCGATTCAGTTGCATGGTCGTTGCTGATGCGCCTGGGGTGGTGCGGCTGCAGGACGGTGCTCCTTCTATATGGAAGGAGGAGGGGAGAGGTCCTTTGTCATCTTTCTGCAAAAAGTCGTTGACGGCCAATTTAAACTCCCTATAATGCGCACCACTCCCAGCGACGAAGCGCTGAAAGAACTTGAAAATCAAGTACTTACAGAGATTCGAGGTTGCGAGTGGTGATCAGGCAGGTGATTCACTTGCCGCTCTTCATTAGCTGCTCCGGCAGCGAGCTGAAAAGAAGGTCGCCGAGGTGCTTGACAGTGAGTTTGATCGCTGTAGAATGCGCCTCCCGCTGATGAGGGGTTTGACTTCTCGGAAGCCCAAGCGATTGAGTAGAAAAGAAATTTTCGAAAAATAAAGCTTGACGAAAGATGAGGTTAGCGTAGAATGCGCGCCTCGGTTGAGACGAAAGCCTTAACCAACTGCTCTTTAACAAGTTGAATCAAGCAATTCGTGTGGGTGCTTGTGATGTAAGACTGATGATCGACTGATTATCAGCAACGCAAGTAACACTCGTGAATTCGAGAGTTTTAGCTCATTAAATTGAGCATGCGATTGCTGAGCCAAGTTTAGGGTTTTCTCAAAACCCAAGCAGTATTGAACTGAAGAGTTTGATCATGGCTCAGATTGAACGCTGGCGGCAGGCCTAACACATGCAAGTCGAGCGGATGATGGGAGCTTGCTCCCGGATTCAGCGGCGGACGGGTGAGTAATGCCTAGGAATCTGCCTGGTAGTGGGGGACAACGTTTCGAAAGGAACGCTAATACCGCATACGTCCTACGGGAGAAAGCAGGGGACCTTCGGGCCTTGCGCTATCAGATGAGCCTAGGTCGGATTAGCTAGTTGGTGGGGTAAAGGCCTACCAAGGCGACGATCCGTAACTGGTCTGAGAGGATGATCAGTCACACTGGAACTGAGACACGGTCCAGACTCCTACGGGAGGCAGCAGTGGGGAATATTGGACAATGGGCGAAAGCCTGATCCAGCCATGCCGCGTGTGTGAAGAAGGTCTTCGGATTGTAAAGCACTTTAAGTTGGGAGGAAGGGCAGTAAGTTAATACCTTGCTGTTTTGACGTTACCAACAGAATAAGCACCGGCTAACTTCGTGCCAGCAGCCGCGGTAATACGAAGGGTGCAAGCGTTAATCGGAATTACTGGGCGTAAAGCGCGCGTAGGTGGTTTGGTAAGATGGATGTGAAATCCCCGGGCTCAACCTGGGAACTGCATCCATAACTGCCTGACTAGAGTACGGTAGAGGGTGGTGGAATTTCCTGTGTAGCGGTGAAATGCGTAGATATAGGAAGGAACACCAGTGGCGAAGGCGACCACCTGGACTGATACTGACACTGAGGTGCGAAAGCGTGGGGAGCAAACAGGATTAGATACCCTGGTAGTCCACGCCGTAAACGATGTCGACTAGCCGTTGGGATCCTTGAGATCTTAGTGGCGCAGCTAACGCGATAAGTCGACCGCCTGGGGAGTACGGCCGCAAGGTTAAAACTCAAATGAATTGACGGGGGCCCGCACAAGCGGTGGAGCATGTGGTTTAATTCGAAGCAACGCGAAGAACCTTACCTGGCCTTGACATGTCCGGAATCTTGCAGAGATGCGAGAGTGCCTTCGGGAATCGGAACACAGGTGCTGCATGGCTGTCGTCAGCTCGTGTCGTGAGATGTTGGGTTAAGTCCCGTAACGAGCGCAACCCTTGTCCTTAGTTACCAGCACGTTATGGTGGGCACTCTAAGGAGACTGCCGGTGACAAACCGGAGGAAGGTGGGGATGACGTCAAGTCATCATGGCCCTTACGGCCAGGGCTACACACGTGCTACAATGGTCGGTACAGAGGGTTGCCAAGCCGCGAGGTGGAGCTAATCCCATAAAACCGATCGTAGTCCGGATCGCAGTCTGCAACTCGACTGCGTGAAGTCGGAATCGCTAGTAATCGTGAATCAGAATGTCACGGTGAATACGTTCCCGGGCCTTGTACACACCGCCCGTCACACCATGGGAGTGGGTTGCTCCAGAAGTAGCTAGTCTAACCGCAAGGGGGACGGTTACCACGGAGTGATTCATGACTGGGGTGAAGTCGTAACAAGGTAGCCGTAGGGGAACCTGCGGCTGGATCACCTCCTTAATCGAAGATCTCAGCTTCTTCATAAGCTCCCACACGAATTGCTTGATTCACTGGTTAGACGATTGGGTCTGTAGCTCAGTTGGTTAGAGCGCACCCCTGATAAGGGTGAGGTCGGCAGTTCGAATCTGCCCAGACCCACCAATTGTTGTGGTGTGCTGCGATCCGATGGGGCCATAGCTCAGCTGGGAGAGCGCCTGCTTTGCACGCAGGAGGTCAGGAGTTCGATCCTCCTTGGCTCCACCATTAAATCGTCGAAAGCTCAGACATGAATGTTCAGGTTGAACGAACATTGATGTCTGGTCTTTGTGCCAGAACTGTTCTTTAAAAATTTGGGTATGTGATAGAAGTAGACTGAATAATCTCTTTCACTGGTGATTATTCAAGTCAAGGTAAAATTTGCGAGTTCAAGCGCGAATTTTCGGCGAATGTCGTCTTCACGTTCGAGACAATAACCAGATTGCTTGGGGTTATATGGTCAAGTGAAGAAGCGCATACGGTGGATGCCTTGGCAGTCAGAGGCGATGAAAGACGTGGTAGCCTGCGATAAGCTTCGGGGAGTCGGCAAACAGACTTTGATCCGGAGATCTCTGAATGGGGAAACCCACCCGGCATAAGCTGGGTATCTTGTACTGAATACATAGGTGCAAGAGGCGAACCAGGGGAACTGAAACATCTAAGTACCCTGAGGAAAAGAAATCAACCGAGATTCCCTTAGTAGTGGCGAGCGAACGGGGACTAGCCCTTAAGCTTCTTTGAATCTAACAGAACGCTCTGGAAAGTGCGGCCATAGTGGGTGATAGCCCCGTATGTGAAAGGTTCTTTGAAGTGAAATCGAGTAGGACGGAGCACGAGAAACTTTGTCTGAATATGGGGGGACCATCCTCCAAGGCTAAATACTACTGACTGACCGATAGTGAACCAGTACCGTGAGGGAAAGGCGAAAAGAACCCCGGAGAGGGGAGTGAAATAGAACCTGAAACCGTATGCGTACAAGCAGTGGGAGCCTACTTTGTTAGGTGACTGCGTACCTTTTGTATAATGGGTCAGCGACTTATATTCAGTGGCGAGCTTAACCGTATAGGGAAGGCGTAGCGAAAGCGAGTCTTAATAGGGCGTTTTAGTCGCTGGGTATAGACCCGAAACCGGGCGATCTATCCATGAGCAGGTTGAAGGTTAGGTAACACTGACTGGAGGACCGAACCCACTCCCGTTGAAAAGGTAGGGGATGACTTGTGGATCGGAGTGAAAGGCTAATCAAGCTCGGAGATAGCTGGTTCTCCTCGAAAGCTATTTAGGTAGCGCCTCACGTATCACTCCAGGGGGTAGAGCACTGTTTCGGCTAGGGGGTCATCCCGACTTACCAAACCGATGCAAACTCCGAATACCTGGAAGTGTCAGCGTGGGAGACACACGGCGGGTGCTAACGTCCGTCGTGAAAAGGGAAACAACCCAGACCGTCAGCTAAGGTCCCAAAGTTATGGTTAAGTGGTAAACGATGTGGGAAGGCTTAGACAGCTAGGAGGTTGGCTTAGAAGCAGCCACCCTTTAAAGAAAGCGTAATAGCTCACTAGTCGAGTCGGCCTGCGCGGAAGATGTAACGGGGCTCAAACCATACACCGAAGCTACGGGTGCATCGCAAGATGCGCGGTAGAGGAGCGTTCTGTAAGCCTGTGAAGGTGAGTTGAGAAGCTTGCTGGAGGTATCAGAAGTGCGAATGCTGACATGAGTAACGACAATGGGAGTGAAAAACTCCCACGCCGAAAGACCAAGGGTTCCTGCGCAACGTTAATCGACGCAGGGTTAGTCGGTCCCTAAGGCGAGGCTGAAGAGCGTAGTCGATGGGAAACAGGTTAATATTCCTGTACTTCTAGTTACTGCGATGGAGGGACGGAGAAGGCTAGGCCAGCTTGGCGTTGGTTGTCCAAGTTTAAGGTGGTAGGCAGAGATCTTAGGTAAATCCGGGGTCTTAATGCCGAGAGCTGATGACGAGTCATCTTTCAGATGATGAAGTGGTTGATGCCATGCTTCCAGGAAAAGCTTCTAAGCTTCAGGTAACTAGGAACCGTACCCCAAACCGACACAGGTGGTTGGGTAGAGAATACCAAGGCGCTTGAGAGAACTCGGGTGAAGGAACTAGGCAAAATGGCACCGTAACTTCGGGAGAAGGTGCGCCGGCGAGGGTTAAGGATTTACTCCGTAAGCCCATGCCGGTCGAAGATACCAGGCCGCTGCGACTGTTTATTAAAAACACAGCACTCTGCAAACACGAAAGTGGACGTATAGGGTGTGACGCCTGCCCGGTGCCGGAAGGTTAATTGATGGGGTTAGCGAAAGCGAAGCTCTTGATCGAAGCCCCGGTAAACGGCGGCCGTAACTATAACGGTCCTAAGGTAGCGAAATTCCTTGTCGGGTAAGTTCCGACCTGCACGAATGGCGTAACGATGGCGGCGCTGTCTCCACCCGAGACTCAGTGAAATTGAAATCGCTGTGAAGATGCAGTGTATCCGCGGCTAGACGGAAAGACCCCGTGAACCTTTACTGTAGCTTTGCACTGGACTTTGAGCCTGCTTGTGTAGGATAGGTGGGAGGCTTTGAAGCGTGGACGCCAGTCTGCGTGGAGCCATCCTTGAAATACCACCCTGGCATGCTTGAGGTTCTAACTCTGGTCCGTTATCCGGATCGAGGACAGTGTATGGTGGGCAGTTTGACTGGGGCGGTCTCCTCCTAAAGAGTAACGGAGGAGTACGAAGGTGCGCTCAGACCGGTCGGAAATCGGTCGTAGAGTATAAAGGCAAAAGCGCGCTTGACTGCGAGACAGACACGTCGAGCAGGTACGAAAGTAGGTCTTAGTGATCCGGTGGTTCTGTATGGAAGGGCCATCGCTCAACGGATAAAAGGTACTCCGGGGATAACAGGCTGATACCGCCCAAGAGTTCATATCGACGGCGGTGTTTGGCACCTCGATGTCGGCTCATCACATCCTGGGGCTGAAGCCGGTCCCAAGGGTATGGCTGTTCGCCATTTAAAGTGGTACGCGAGCTGGGTTTAGAACGTCGTGAGACAGTTCGGTCCCTATCTGCCGTGGACGTTTGAGATTTGAGAGGGGCTGCTCCTAGTACGAGAGGACCGGAGTGGACGAACCTCTGGTGTTCCGGTTGTCACGCCAGTGGCATTGCCGGGTAGCTATGTTCGGAATAGATAACCGCTGAAAGCATCTAAGCGGGAAACTAGCCTCAAGATGAGATCTCACTGGGAACTTGATTCCCCTAAAGGGCCGTCGAAGACTACGACGTTGATAGGTCGGGTGTGTAAGCGCTGTGAGGCGTTGAGCTAACCGATACTAATTGCCCGTGAGGCTTGACCATATAACACCCAAACAATTTGCGTGTTGTACGGTGAAGACGTAACGAACCGAAAGTTCGTGTGAACCGCAAATACCTGTCACATACCCGAATCTGGATGAGCGTGTGCAACTGCCACGAGCGTCCGTAAAGAATTGCTTGACGACCATAGAGCGTTGGAACCACCTGATCCCATCCCGAACTCAGTAGTGAAACGACGCATCGCCGATGGTAGTGTGGAGTTTCTCCATGTGAGAGTAGGTCATCGTCAAGCTCCTATCCCAAGACCCCTGGTCAGCTTCGCTGGCCGGGGGTTTTGCTTATTAGTGTAAGCAACCCGAATTCGGATGAGCGCCAAGGCGAGCATCCAACCGAATTGCTTGACGACCATAGAGCATTGGAACCACCTGATCCCATCCCGAACTCAGTAGTGAAACGATGCATCGCCGATGGTAGTGTGGAGTTTCTCCATGTGAGAGTAGGTCATCGTCAAGCTTCTAATTCCAAGGCCCCTGATCAGCGAAAGCTGATCGGGGGCTTTGTTTTTGGGGCGGGAAAATGCCGGCAGGATGCTTCGGTATGGTGCTGCCTTCTCCTTGAGTAGAGAGGGGTAGGGGCCGTTCCGGGTTAGAGCCTTGGGGATTCGGTTCGCGAGCAAGCTCGCTCCTACAGAGGGACAAGCCGCTTGGCCATGATGATGGTGCGCTCTTCTCCCTGCAGTTGTTCGCGTACGACGTGATAGCCCAGATGCGAGTAGAAGCTCTCCGCGGTGAGGGATGACGGGACCAGCAGGGCGTCTATACCGCGCTCCAGGGCGGCCTTCTCGATTTGCCTCATCAGCCCCTGGCCGACGCCTTTGCGTTGTTGCTGAGGCGCTACGAAGAGGCTGCGCACGGCATTGCCATCCAGTGCGCCTGTGCCGACCACCTGGTCGCCCAGCAAGGCGACGAACGCCAACCGATGTTCGAGTAATTCCATCACCCGCTCAGGCGTGAAGTGCGCCACCACCGACTCGATGACGCTCGTCGGGTAGTTCTGGCTGTTGCTCTCCCTGACCGCCGCCACGATCACCTGGCTGATGGCCTTGGCGTCGTTGCTGCGGGCTTGTCTGATCATCAAATCCATCTGCGTACTCCCTGTTATCAGCCTGTTCATCCTGACTGGATCGGGCGCGGGAGGGTAGGGCGGAATCGCAGGCAACAAAAAAGGCGCCCTGAGGCGCCTTTTTTGTTTGGATCACCGATCAGCCGTTGTGGCGTTTCAGGACCAGGGTGGCGTTGGTGCCGCCGAAGCCGAAGCTGTTGCTCATGACGGTGTCGATCTTCGCGTTTTCGCGGGTCTCGCGCAGGATCGGCAGGTCGGCGACCTCCGGGTCCAGTTCGTCGATGTTTGCGGAGCCGGCGATGAAGTTGCCTTCCATCATCAGCAGGCAGTAGATCGCTTCGTGAACGCCAGCAGCGCCCAGGGAGTGGCCGGACAGGCTCTTGGTGGAGCTGATGGCCGGGGCGTTGCTGCCGAACACTTCGCGCACGCCACGGATTTCGGCAACGTCGCCGACCGGGGTGGAGGTGCCGTGGGTGTTCAGGTAGTCGATCGGGGTGTCGACGGTGGCCAGGGCCTGCTGCATGCAGCGGATGGCGCCTTCGCCGCTCGGGGCGACCATGTCGTAGCCGTCGGAAGTGGCGCCGTAGCCGACGATCTCGGCGTAGATCTTGGCACCACGCTTGAGGGCGTGTTCCAGCTCTTCGACCACGACCATACCGCCGCCGCCGGCGATGACGAAGCCGTCACGCTTGGCGTCGTAGGCGCGGGAAGCTTTTTCCGGAGTGTCGTTGTACTGGGTGGAGAGGGCGCCCATGGCGTCGAACAGGCAGCTCTGGCTCCAGTGTTCTTCCTCACCGCCGCCAGCGAAGACGACGTCCTGCTTACCCAGCTGGATCTGCTCCATGGCCTGGCCGATGCAATGCGCGCTGGTGGCGCAGGCCGAGGAGATGGAGTAGTTCACGCCCTTGATCTGGAAGGGAGTGGCCAGGCACGCAGATACGGTGCTGCCCATGGTGCGGGTCACGCGGTATGGGCCGATGCGCTTGACGCCCTTCTCGCGCAGGGTGTCGATGGCTTCCATCTGGTTCAGGGTGGAAGCACCGCCGGAGCCGGCGATCAGGCCGGTGCGCGGGTTGGAGATCTGCTCGGGGGTGAGGCCGGAGTCCTTGATCGCCTGTTCCATTGCCAGGTAGGCATAAGCGGCGGCGTCGCCCATGAAGCGGAAGACCTTGCGGTCGATCAGCTCTTCCAGGTTCAGGTTGACCGAACCGGACACGTGGCTGCGCAGGCCCATCTCGGCGTAGCTGGGGTTGTGGCGGATGCCAGCACGGCCTGCACGCAGGTTGGCGGAGACGGTGTCTTTGTCATTGCCCAGGCAGGAAACAATGCCCAGACCGGTGATCACGACGCGACGCATGCGGATACCCTTAGAAGCTGTCAGTGGAAGTGAACAGGCCGACGCGGAGGCCTTCGGCGCTGTAGATTTCGCGGCCATCGACGCTGACGGTGCCGTCGGCGATGGCCAGGATCAGCGAACGATTGATCGTACGCTTGATGTGAATGTTGTAGGTGACTTTCTTGGCGGTCGGCAGGACCTGGCCGAAGAACTTCACTTCGCCCGAACCCAGGGCGCGGCCGCGGCCGGGGTTGCCCTGCCAGCCGAGGTGGAAGCCTACCAGTTGCCACATGGCGTCGAGGCCCAGGCAGCCCGGCATGACGGGGTCGCCTTCGAAGTGGCAGGCGAAGAACCACAGGTCCGGGTTGATATCCAGCTCGGCGACCAGTTCGCCCTTGCCGTACTTGCCGCCGACATCACTGATGTGGGTGATGCGGTCGATCATCAGCATGTTCGGGGCGGGCAGTTGCGCATTACCCGGGCCGAAGAGCTCGCCGCGGCTGCAGCGCAGCAGGTCTTCTCGGGTGAAGGCGTTTTGTTTGGTCATGCGAGCTCCTCAAAAATCCTGGATAGCAGGCGTTGTTTGGCTTGTGCCTGCGGTGCCGCGTACCGTCGTTCTTGTCACGGTGTCATGCGGCAGCCTAGTCATAGACTATTGCCTTTAAGTGAAAGTCACAGCAATCGGCGAACGCTTGTTCACTTTTCGCCGACGCCAGGTTTCCCTGTCGGGACGCAGGCCGTGGGCCGGTCCGCAGTTTGCGGGCAAGTGCTCCCTGGATCAACGACCTGGAGCAACCCAGCGCTGCAGAATCCGCTGCAACTCCGCGCGTTTGAACGGCTTTGCGAGATAGTCGTTCATTCCTGCCTCAAGGCACGCCTCGCGATCACCCTGTAGCGCATTGGCGGTCAGGGCGATGATCGGCACCTGTTCGCCGCCCAGTTTCGCTCGGATCTGCCGGGTAGCTTCGTAGCCGTTGAGCACCGGCAGGCGGCAGTCCATCAGGATCACCGCGAACTCGCCGCGCTCCGAGGTGCGCACTGCCTGGGCGCCGTCACCCACCAGCGTGACGCGATAGCCCAGGCTGCGCAACATAGCTTCTATGACCGTTTGATTCACCGGGTTGTCTTCCACCAGCAGCACGGACTGACCAGTGGCAAGCGCGGCGCCACCGTTCGTCCCGTCCTCTGCGGCGCTTTGACGCTCGCGGAAGGGCAGCGGGATCTCCAGGGTGAAGGTCGAACCGCAGCCTTCCTCGCTGACCGCACCCAGGGTGCCGCCCATCCGTTCGGCGAGGGTGCGCGCGATGGACAGGCCCAGCCCGGTGCCGCCATAGCGCCGCGAGGTGGAGGAGTCTGCCTGCTGGAAGGCCTCGAACATGTGTTCCAGGCGTTCGTGAGAGATGCCGATGCCGCTGTCCTGCACCGAGCAACTGAGCCACAGCACCTCTGCGTCCAGTGCCTGCCAGGTGGCCTCCAGTCGCACGCCGCCTTCCTCGGTGAATTTCAGCGCATTGCCCAACAGGTTGACGAGGATCTGCCGGATGCGCGTCGGGTCACCCTGCACCTCGAGATTGTCCAGCCCGTCCTGAACATTCATTTCCAGTGCCAGGCCGCGCTGCTGGGCGCTGTGCTGGAAGACTTGAATGGAGCTCTGGATCAGTTCCAGCAGGTTGAACGGAATGCGCTCCAGCTCCAGCGCGCCGCGCTCGACGCGGGAGAAGTCGAGGATGTCGTTGATCACCTTGAGCAGGTGCTCGGTGGATTCGGTGGCCAGTGCGCTGTATTCGGCCTGCTCCTGGTTCAGTTCGGTGGTTTCCAGCAGCTGCAGCATGCCCAGCACGCCGTTCATCGGAGTGCGCAGCTCGTGGCTCATCATCGCCAGGAAGTCGGATTTGGCACGGTTGGCCTCTTCGGCCTCCTCTCGCGCGGCCACCAGTTGGGCGATGCTGCGCTCCTGCTCCAGGCTGGCCTGTTGCAGGCCGCGGGCGAGGTTGTTGATGTGGCGGGCGAGGTCGCCGACTTCGCCGTCGTCCGGCACCGGCAGGGTGGTGTGGTAGTCGCCGGTCTGGATCGCCTGCACGGCGCGGCCCATGGTGCGGATCGGCGCGGCGAGTCGACGGGCGAGACGGCGCGCCAGCAGGTACGTGAGGATCAGGGCGAACAGGGCGAGCAGGCTGGCCTTGAGGAGGATCTCCTGCTGCCGCTCGCTGAAGGCGTCGCTGGCCATGCCGACCACCACGCGGCCCAGGTAGTCGCCGCTGGGCGGCGCGGCGGCCGGCAGCATGTCGTTGGAGCCGCCCAGCGCGCTGCCATTGAGGGCGATGTTCTCGCGCTGGATCGAGGCGTGGAAGATTTCCACCTTGGTACTCGCCTGCGCGGGATCGGCTGCGTGCTCGACGTAGACGAGGATGTTGTCGCCCCGGTCGCGCACCTCGATGAAGCGCACGTGGGCGGTGCTCAGGGTCGCCCGCAGGAGGCTCTGCAGCACGGGCAGGTTGCCGGAGATCACCCCGTATTCCGCCGCCGGGGCGAGCTGGTTGGCGATCAGTTGGCCGGTGTGGTTGGACTCCAGGCGCAGGTCCTGCAGACGCGAGTAGGTGAAGTAGCCGGTCAGCAGCACGGTCAACAGCAGCGCAGGCCCCAGGCTGATGGCCAGCATGCGCGTCTGGATGTTCCAGCTCTTGCGGGAACTCATGGTTTCTCTCCTTCGGCCAGGCGCTGCGCAAGCTGCGCGTCGTCCGGCAGGTCGATGCCCAGCGAACGCGCCACCTGGCGGTTGCTCTGCACCTTGAAGCGTTCGGGGTAGAGGCTGCGCGGCCATTGCTCCGCTGGCTGGTCGAGCAGGGTGTCCAGGGTCTCCAGCCAGTCGCTCTGGTCGCTGTAGCTGCTGGCCAGGCTGCCGGCCTTGACGAAGGTGGCGGTAGGGCCGATCAGCGCCCGGTTCTCGGCGTAGGCGCTGAGGAGGATGCCCTTGATGGTCTGCGCGTTATAAAGCTGTTTGTCGTCCAGCCCGAGCAGCAGGTCACTGCGACCGAGCAATTCTCGCAACGGGCGGCTGTCGTCAGGACGGGTTTGCCGTTCGTTGATGAGCTCGACGCCGAGCTCCCGCGCAGCCTGGTCGAGCTCCGGCAGGAGGAACTCGCTGGTAGGGCCGAGCAGCACGCCAATGCGCTGCGGACGCGGGCTGAGTTGCAGCGCCAGTTGCAGTTGCCGGGCCGGCGGCGGGTCGCTCCATAGCAGGCTGAGGTGCGGTGGCTCGCGCTCGCCCAGGACCTGCCGGGCTTCGACGCGGCTTACCAGTAGCGTCAGCGCCGGCGGTGCGTCGTGGCTGGCCAGGCGCCAGTTCAGCGCGCCGCTGCCGAGCAGCAACAGGCGCGTCTGGCCATCGAGGTTGGCGGCGGGGGGCAGGTTTTCCGGGGTCTCCAGTCGCACCTGGTCATTAGGCCGATGTTGCGCCAGCGCTTCGGCGAAGTCCTGCAGGGCTGGGCTCTGCTCGGTGCTGACCAGCAGGATGTCGCGGGCCTGGGCCGGCAGCGCGAAGAGGCAGGCCAACCAGAGCAGCAGGGCGGCGAAGAGGGGGCCGGGGCTCGTCCATGAGCGGCGGGCAGGCATGCTAGAAGGCCACCTCGGCGCTGAAGTAGAGCAGGTGGCGGTTGTCGTAGCGGTTTTCCGGCCAGGTCAGTGGTTCGTCGTCCAGGCGCTGCTGCAGGACGCCGGCCAGTTCCAGCGCGGCGCGGCCCAGGGGAATGCGCTTGGCCACGCGTAGGTCGATGCGCTCGAAGCGGTGTTCGTTCAGCGCATCGTCGCCATAGTAGAAGACCGAGCTGGACCAGCCGCGGCCCCAGTCGCGCATCCACCCGGCCGAGCCGCTGTTGCGCGCGGTGAGGCGCCGGTCGAATCGGCTGCTGGCGTCGTAGTCGACATAGGCATAGGTCAGCCGCACGCGGTCCTGCCGCGTCAGGCGCCAGTCCAGCTGGGTTTCGGCGCCGCTGAAGCGGATGTCGTTGTCGTTGGTCGGTTCGAAGTCGGATACCTGCAAGGGATCGCTGATCAGCCCGTGGATTTCGTCGTAGTAGGCTTTGATGTCCACCGCCAGCCCGAGTTCGTCGAACTGGCCGTTGTAACCGATTTCCCGCGAGCGCATGCGCTCCTGGTCCAGGTCGCCGGGACCGTGGGCGCGGGCAAAGTAGTAGGCACTGGACTGGCCATACGCGAGCGGCGAGAGGTTGCGCACCCGGTAGCTCCAGTTCACGTCGTTCTCGTACATGTCCGGCGAGCGCACGGCTTCGGAATACACCGCTCGCAGGCTGTGGCGCGGATTGATCAGGTAGTTCAGCGCGAGGCGCGGGCTGACCGAACTGCCGGAAAGCTGGTCGTCCTCCGCCATCGCACCGCCCTGCAGCAGCCAGTGCGGCGACAGGTGCCATTCCAGCTGGCCGAACAGGCGCCAGATGTCGTTGTTCACCGTGCCGTCGAAGTAGGTCTCCGAGGTGGCCTGGTCGTGCCGATAACTCATGCCGCTGACCAGCCGCACGCTTTCGGCGAGGCTCAGGGTGTCCTGGATTTCCAGGTCGTAGCGGGTCTCGCGAATGTTCTGATTCACCTGCCCGCACACCGGCAGGTAGGCGCCATTGGCCAGTTGCTGCAGTACCTGTCCGGCCAGCGCCTGTTCCTGAGCGGTCCCGCGGGGAATCCTGGGCAGCGACTCGGCCAGGTCGTCGACGTACTTCGGGTTCAGCGACCAGAGCTGCGCCAGCTGGGGGCTGAAGGCGACCTGGGCCTCGCAGGCGCCGAAGTCCTGCAGGCGCTCCCAGTGCTCGGCGTAGCCCTGCACATAGAAGCTGTGCTCGGGGTTCACGTCGAAGGTCCAGCGCATCGAGCCCGCGTAGTCGCGCGCGGTCAGGTCGGAGTTGTCGTCGCCGGGGGCGATGTCGCCGAAGATCGGCTCGTAGCTGTAGGGCCGCTGGTTCGTGCCTTCCTTGGCCGCCAACTGCCAGTCCAGGCTGTTGCGCAGGTCGAGGTTGTGGCTGGCCACCAGGTTGAAGCGGTTCAGTCGACGGCCATCGCGGTAATTGCGATCGAACTGGTCATGGTCGAAGCCGTCGTCTTCCTGGCCGGACAACGACAACCGGTAATCGCCTGAGCGGTCGTGGATGCCCTGGCTCGCATACCAGTCGCGGACGCCGTTCTGCCCGGCGGTGTATTTCAACCGCGTGCCCTGGCTGTCGGCCGGGTGGCGGGTGAGGATGTTGATGACGCCCATCAGCGCATTGGCGCCGTAGCTCACCGCGTTGGGGCCGCGGAAGACCTCGATGCGGTCGATGTCCTCGATGGCCACCGGGATGTCGCTCCAGTCCACCGTCGCCAGGCCCGGGCGGTACACCGAGCGGCCGTCCACCAGCACCTGCAGGCGCCGCGCCTCGGTGACGTTGGTGCCGTGGTAGTTCACCGTCGCCTGGTTGCCCGACAGGTAGCCGACCATCATGCCCGGTACCAGGCGCATCAGCTCCGGAATGTCGCGAGCGCCGGAAGCCTTGATCAGGTCGCGGTCGAGTACCGTCATGCTGCCGGGCACTTCCGCGGGGGACTGTTTCAGCCGCGTCGCGGTCAGTACCTGGGGAATGTCGAGGCTGTCCACGAACAGATCGCCCGCCATGGCCTTGCCGGCCAGCAGCGCGGCAAGCAGGGTAAGCGGCAAAGGGACGCGGACGGGATGCTGCACGGAACGACCTTGTTCTCGGTTTTTATCAGGTGTGTCGACGTCTGGAGTTAGACGTTTTCTGTCAGACGGATGTTAAACGAGGCAGCGCTGATTGCCAGTCCGGCGATCCGGGCTGGTCGCTCGCCGATGCGGCCTTATAATGCCCCAATCGCTGCCTCAGGGCGGCCACCAATGGAACAGACATGACACAGCAGCAACCGATCGCCGTCCTCGGTGGTGGCAGTTTCGGCACCGCCTTCGCCAATCTGCTGGCGGAAAACGGGCAGCGCGTTCGTCAATGGATGCGCGACGAGGAGCAGGCCGAGGCGATCCGCACCCGCCGCGAGAATCCCAACTACCTCAAGGGCGTGCGTATCCATGACGGCGTGGAGCCGACCACGGACCTGGCGGCGACCCTGGCCGAGTGCGAGATGATTTTCGTCGCAGTGCCTTCCAGCGCGCTGCGCAAGGTGCTCGACGGCCGCAGCGAAGAGCTGGCGGGCAAGATGCTGGTCAGCCTGACCAAGGGCATCGAAGCGCAGAGCTTCAAGCTGATGAGCCAGGTGCTCGAAGAGATCGCCCCGAAATCCCGCATCGCGGTGATTTCCGGCCCGAACCTGGCGCGCGAGATCGCCGAGCACGAGCTGACCGCCACCGTGGTCGCCAGCGAGGACGAAGACCTCTGTGCCCAGGTGCAGCAGGCCCTGCACGGCCGCACTTTCCGCGTCTACGCCAGTGGCGACCGCTTCGGCGTCGAGCTGGGCGGCGCGCTGAAGAACGTCTACGCCATTATTGCCGGCATGGCTGCCGCGCTGGGCATGGGCGAGAACACCAAGGGCATGCTGATCACCCGCGCCCTGGCGGAGATGACCCGCTTCGCCGTCAAGCTCGGCGCCAACCCCATGACCTTCCTCGGCCTGGCCGGCGTGGGAGACCTGATCGTCACCTGTTCGTCACCCAAGAGCCGTAACTATCAGGTGGGCTTCGCCCTGGGCGAAGGCCTGACCCTGGAAGACGCCGTGGCGCGCATGGGCGAGACTGCCGAGGGCGTGAATACCCTCAAGGTGCTCAAGGCCAAGGCCGACGAGCTGCAGGTCTACATGCCGCTGGTGGCCGGCCTCAACGCCATCCTGTTCGGCGGCCGTACACTGGAGCAGGTCATCGGAGCGCTGATGAGCGGCGAGCCGAAGACCGACGTCGACTTCATTCCCACCACCGGTTTCTGAGGAGGATTCGCCATGTCCGCTGAACGTCAGCCCGCTGATCGTCTAGAGAAGGAGTCCCTGGTCCTGCGCGTCGTCTGGATGCTGGTCTTCGCGCTGGTCTGGTTCGTCGCCGAGATGATCCTCGGCGCCGTGGTGATCATCCAGCTGATCTACCGCATCATCTACGGTGCGCCAAGCGGCAGCCTGATGGGCTTCGGCGACAGCCTGAGCCAGTACTTTGCGCAGATTGGCCGCTTCGGCACCTTCCAGACCGAAGAGAAGCCCTGGCCGTTCGCCGACTGGCCGACTGCCCGTGCCCCGGAAGGCGAGGCCCCGCACGACGTGCCGCCGGCGCCGCACCCGGTGCGTGACGAGGAGCCGAAGCTTTGAAGCTCTGGCTGCTGCGCCATGGCGAGGCCGAGCCCCAGGCCCGCCGTGATGCCGAGCGCCGACTGACGGCCCATGGCATCAAGGAGGCGCTGAAAAGCGCCGCCCAACTGGCCGGTCGCCCGCTGGACGGGATCCTTGCCAGCCCCTACGTGCGCGCCCAGGAAACTGCTGAGCTGGTTCGCGAGGCGCTGGGCTTCGAGGGTTCGGTCGGCACCGCGCCCTGGCTTACCCCGGATGACGATCCGAAAGACGTGCTGCGTTTCCTCGATGGCCGCAACGAGCAGAACCTGCTGCTGGTGACGCATCAGCCGCTGGTCGGTGCGCTCGCCGGCCTGCTGGTGCATGGCAGCCGCAGCGATGCCGTGCCGTTCAGCACCGCCACGCTGGCGGAGCTGGAAGGCGAGGTGCCGGTAGCAGGATTGATGGAGCTGGTGTCGCTCTACCATCCGCGGCATTCCTGAGTCGTCCGTTTCCGCAAAGGCCCCGAAAGGGGCCTTTTGCATTTCTATTGCCGGCAAATCGTGCCTGGATGTTTCTTCGCGGGCCGCGTTGCAGAGCGGCTGGTGGCCAATCCTTCGGCTAAATCCTACAAAAGTTCACACGACCAGCCTTGTCTGCCGCTGCGCTGCGTGGAATATTCAACCAAGCAAGTGCTTGGTTGATCCATCGCTATATCCCTGAGCTACACCTCTGACAAAAAAAACAAAGGAGGGGCACGTGGTTAAAGCAGTCCGATTACCACTCGACCTGTTCTATCAGCGCGAGAAGAGCCACCCGAACAAGCGCTACCTGGTGCAGCCGCTCACTGGCGGCGAAGTGCAGACCCTGACCTGGGGCGAAGTGGGCGACCAGGCCCGCCGCGCCGCCGCCTGGCTGCGCAGCCTTGACCTGCCCGAAGGCAGCCGGGTGGCGATCATTTCGAAGAACTGTGCGCACTGGATAGTCGCCGACGTCGCCATCTGGATGGCCGGCCACGTCTCGGTGCCGCTGTATCCCAACCTCACCGCCGACTCCGTGCGCCAGGTGATGACCCACTCCGAAGCGCGGGTGGCCTTCATCGGCAAGCTGGACGACTGGCCGGCAATGGTCGACGGCATTCCCGAGGGCGTGCCCACGGTGGCTTTGCCGCTGCATCCGGAAGGGCGATTCGACCACCAGTGGGGCGATCTCCAGCAGCAGGCGCCGATCAGCGATGATCCGCGCCCGGACACCACCACCCTGGCGACCCTCATCTACACCTCCGGCACCACCGGTACGCCCAAGGGCGTGATGCACACCTTCGGCAACTTCGCCTTCGCCGCCAGCCATGCCATCGACCTGTTCGGTGTCGGCGAGGAGGACCGGCTGCTGTCGTACCTGCCGCTGTGCCATGTGGCCGAGCGGATGTTTGTGCAGATGGCGTCGATCTATGCCGGGCAGACGATCTTCTTCGCCGAGAGCCTGGACACCTTCGTTGCCGACATGCGCCGGGCGCGGCCCACGGTGTTCTTCGGCGTGCCGCGCATCTGGACCAAGTTCCAGATGGGCGTCTACGCGCAGATGCCGGCGAAAAAGCTCGACCGCCTGCTGCGCCTGCCCATCGTCGGCCGCCTGGTCGGTCGCAAGGTACTCGCCGGCCTTGGCCTGGACGCCGTGCGCTACGCCCTGTGCGGTGCCGCGCCGGTGCCCGAGGCGCTGCTGAACTGGTACCAGCGGCTGGGCCTGAATGTGCTTGAGGTCTACGGCATGACCGAGAACTGCGGCTACTCCCACGTCTGCCGTCCCGGCGAGCAGAAGACCGGCTGGATCGGCCGCAACAGCCCCGGCGTGGAAGTGCGCATCAGCGACGAGGGCGAAGTGCAGGTGCGCAGCGGCGCGACCATGGTCGGCTACTTCAAGGACCCGGAGCGCACTGCCGAGACCATCACCGAGGACGGCTTCCTGCGTACCGGCGACAAGGGCGAGCAGGATGCCGAAGGCCACCTGCGCCTGACCGGACGCATCAAGGAAATCTTCAAGACCGCCAAGGGCAAGTATGTGGCCCCGGCGCCCATCGAGAACCGCCTGGCCGTGCATTCGCGGATCGAGCAGATCTGCGTGGTCGGCGACGGCCTGATCGCCCCGCTGGGCCTGTGTGTGCTCTCCGAGGTTGGCCGCCAGGAAGCCGCCAACGGCTCGCGCATCGAGCTCGAACAGAGCCTGCAGGCGCTGCTGACGGAGGTGAACGAGGCGCTGGACAAGCACGAACGCCTGGCCGGACTGGTGCTGGTCAAGGACGTCTGGACGGTGGATAACGGCTTCCTCACGCCCACCCTGAAGATCAAGCGCAACGTGGTGGAAGGCACCTACGGTCAGCGCTTCAATGAATGGGCGGAGCGCCGCGAGGCGGTGCAATGGCATGAATGAGACGACATGAGGGGAATGGCATGACCTGGCGCACCACGCCCGATCTGGAAAAGCTCAACGCGAACCTGAAGAACACCATCGGTGAAGTGCTCGACATCCGCTTCGAGGCGTTCGACGACGACTCGCTGACCGCCAGCATGGTGGTGGATTCGCGTACCCACCAGCCCTACGGCCTGCTGCACGGCGGCGCCTCGGTGGTGCTGGCGGAGACCGTCGGCTCCACCGCCAGCTACCTGTGCCTGGATACGTCCAAGTACTACTGCGTTGGCCTGGAAGTGAACGCCAACCACCTGCGCGGCCTGCGCAGCGGGCGGGTGACGGCGGTGGCGAAGGCGGTGCACATCGGCCGCTCGACCCACGTCTGGGAAATCCGCCTGCACGGGGATGATGGCAAGCCGAGCTGCATTTCGCGGCTGACCATGGCGGTGGTGCCGCTGGAGCGTTGAGGGGGCCGGGAACTGGCTCGAACGTAGGATGGCGTGGAGCGAAGCGATACCCATCAATTACAGCTCCGTCAGCATGGGTATCGCCTAGGCTCCACCCATCCTACAAGGGCGCTCCCTGCGGTTGCATCTGACTGTAGGAGCGGGCGCTCGCAATTTTGTCCAAGACCCGCCGTTCCTGCGCCGGTAAAGTAGGCGCATGGAACGCATCGAACACCACAGCAGCGGCTTGCCCGGCGTCCGTTTCATCGACGCCGAGTACCGCCGTTTCGCCTTTCCGCGGCATTTTCACCTCGACTATCACGTCGGGTTGATGCTCGACGGTCGCCAGCGCTACACCCATCGCGGTGAGCGCTCGCTGGCCGGGAATGGCGACATCCTGCTGATGAGCCCCGAGAGTATCCACGACGGCTCCAGCGACGGTGAGGACGGCTACCGTATTCGCGTGCTGTCCATCGACCCGCACTGGCTGGACGATGCCTGCCGCGCCTTCAGCGATGGCCGCCAGGGCGCGCCGCGGCTGACGGCCGCGCAACTGCGCGATCCACGGCTGCAGGCCGAACTGCAACAAGCCCATGCCCTGATGCTGGGGGGCGAGCGGCTGGAACAGGAAGGCCAGCTGTGGCAGGCGCTGGCCGCCTTGCTGGAGCGCGCCTCCAGCCTGCGCATCCGTGAGCCGGGGCAGGGTTTCGACGCGCCGACCTGGGCACGTATCCGCGAATGGCTGGAGTCGCGCCTGGAAACGCCGCCGACGCTGGAGGAGATCGCCGAGTTCTGCGACCTCAGCCCCTGGCAGGTATTGCGCCGCTTCCGCCACCAGTGCGGATTGCCGCCGCACCAGTGGCTGACGCACCTGCGCCTCGAGCGCGCCTTGCCTCGGGTGCTCAAGGGCCAGCCGTTGTCGGAGATCGCCCTGAGCCTGGGCTTCTATGACCAGGCGCACTTCAGCCGCCTGTTCCGCCGCACCTACGGATTGCCGCCCGCGCGACTGCGCCAGCGTTGACCCAGACACTCTTCGTATCCCTTTTCCACTGGAGAATCCCGCCATGCAGGAGGTTCACGTCTTGCTCATGCTCACCGCCGTGTTTGCCGTCGCCCTGGTCAGCCCCGGCCCGGACGTCGCGCTGGTGGTGCGCACGTCACTGCACCAGGGCCGCCGCGCCGGCGTGCTCAGCGCCCTGGGGCTGGCCTGCGGCATCCTGGTCCACGGCACGTTGGTGCTGACCGGCGTGTCGCTGCTGCTCAGCCGCTCGCCGCTGCTGTTCAGTGCGTTGCAGCTGGTGGGCGCGGTCTACCTCGGCTGGCTGGGCATCGGCGCTCTGCGTGCCCTGCGCAAGCCGGGCGGGGCAGGACGGATCGACGGCGAGCTGGCTGAATCCAGGCTTGGCCCCTGGCTGCGCGGGTTGGCGACCAACCTGTTCAATCCCAAGGCGCTGGTGTTCTTCCTCGCGTTGCTGACCAGCCTGATCCCGGTAGACATGTCGGCACCCGGCAAGGTGGCGGTGGCTGTGATGCTGTTCGGCACTGGTTTCCTCTGGTTCAGCCTGCTCAGCGTGATCCTCACCCGACCGGTCTGGCAGAAGCGCTTGCTGCGGGCGGTGCCGGTGATCGATGGAGCTTGCGGGCTGGTGTTCCTGCTGGTGGCTGGCGGCATCCTGTTCAGCGTGGTGAACCACGCGGTGCATTGGGTGTGATGGTTGGCGGCGGATAACGCGTTCCGCGTTATGCGCCCTACGATGAGCCTCCTGAAGGGCGCATAACCGTTCGCGGTTGTCCGCCGAAGCTGTGCCGCAGAAGGGTGGATCAGGGCAAATCTGCCGGAGCGCCATGGACTTTGGCCGTAGTGCCGTCATTCGCGGGAGTGCGGGTCATTGCCGCACTCGGGTTGCTGTCGGAAAATCCAGGCTGTCATTCCCCCGAGTTCACCCAGCATGTCGCAAGCGGTCTTCTTCGCCCACGCCAACGGTTTCCCCTCGGGTACCTACGGCAAGTTGTTCGACGCCCTGGAGCCGGATTACCGGGTCCATCGGCTGGACATGCACGGCCATGACCCGCGCTTCCCGGTGAACGCCAACTGGGAAAACCTGGTGGAGGAGCTGCTGCATCACCTGGAGGCGCTGGATGAACCGGTGTGGGGCGTCGGCCATTCCCTGGGCGGCGTGCTGCATTACCACGCGGCGCTGCGCAGGCCCGAGCTGTATCGCGGGGTGGTCATGCTCGATTCGCCCCTGCTGACCTTGGCCGATCAACTGGTGATCCGTGTCGCCAAGCGCTTCGGCTTCATCGACCGGCTGACGCCCGCCGGCCGCACGCTCGGTCGCCGCGAGGATTTCGACGATTTTGCCGAGGCGCTGGAGTATTTCGCCGGCAAGCCGCTGTTCAAGCGTTTCGACCGCGATTGCCTGGAAGCCTATGTGCGCCACGGGCTGGCGCCGGCCGACGCAAGGGGCCTGCGGTTGAAGTTCGACCCGGCCACCGAAATCTCCATCTACCGCAACGTGCCACACACCAGCCCCGGCCGCGCGAAGCAGCTCGCCGTGCCGTTGACCATGGTGCGCGGCCGCCACAGTCGGGTGGTGCTGCCGCACCACGCCCGTATGATCGGCCGCATTCCCATGGGGGAGAGCCTGTCGCTGCCCGGTGGGCACATGTTCCCGCTGGAGCGCCCGCAGGACACCGCCGCTCTGCTCAAGACCGTCTTCGCCCGCTGGCAACAGCGCACCAACGCCTGAGGAACCGCCATGACCGCCAAAGTCCAGGAAATCCGCCTGAACCTGCCGCACATCGAGCTGGCCGCGCACCTGTTCGGCCCGGAAGACGGCCGTCCGGTGATTGCCCTGCACGGTTGGCTGGACAACGCCATGAGCTTCGCCCGCCTGGCACCGAAGCTCGAAGGTGTGCGCATCCTCGCCCTCGATTTCGCCGGCCACGGCCACTCCGGTCACCGCGCACCGGGGGCCAGCTACCTGCTCTGGGATTACGCGCTGGACGTGCTGATGGTGGCCGACCAGATGGGCTGGGAACGTTTCTCCCTGCTCGGGCACTCCATGGGCGCGATTGTCTCGGTGCTGCTGGCCGGCGCCATGCCCGAGCGCATCGAGCGCCTGGCGCTGATCGACGGCCTGGTGCCCTACACCGGTGAACCGGACACGTCGCCGCAGAAACTCGGCGAAGCCCTGCGCGCGCAACTGGCGCTGCCGAACAAGCGCAAGCCGGTGTACGAGGCTATCGACCGTGCGGTGGAAGCGCGCATGAAGGGCGTCGGTGCGGTGAGCCGGGAAGCCGCTGAACTGCTGGCATCCCGTGGCCTGGTGCCGGTGCCCGGTGGTTATACCTGGCGTACCGACGCGCGCCTGACACTGCCTTCGCCACTGCGCCTGACCCGCGCCCATGCGCGACAATTCGTCCAGTCCGTGCAGTGCCCGACCAGCCTGGTGCTGGCGCAGCAGGGGTTGATGATGGTCGAGCCGGCCACCCGCGAACTGCTCAAGGACAGGCCCTTCGAGGTCCATGAACTGCCGGGCCAGCACCACCTGCACCTGGATGACGAGGCAGGCGCCGAAGCGGTTGCCGCGATCTTCCGGCCGTTCCTGCTGGCGGACTGAGCAATACCCTGTAGCGGCGCGCAGCTTGACTAAAGCGGGGCCTGCCGCGAGTCTGCACGGATCGTTTCAGGGAGATTGTGCATGCTCGACGTCCAGACCACCGCGCGCCAAGACGGCAAAACCCATCCGGCGGACGCGCAGAAGGCCCGGATCTCACGGCTCCTTCAGTCCCTGATGCTCACCACCGCGATGGCTGCCGCTGGCGCAGTCGTCGCCGCCGACCTGCCCGACAGCCACGACCTGGACATCCTCCCGCGCTTCCCGCGTTCGGAGATCGTCGACTTCAACCAGGCTGCCGGCCAGGAGCGCATCTACCCACAGGGCTCGATCAGTCGTATCAGCGGGCGCCTGCGCATGGAGGGGGAGGTGCGTGCCATCGGTGACCTGACCGCCGTGACCTACCGCCTGCCCGACGAGGACTCCAGCCAGAGCGCCTTCGCCGCCGCGCGCAAGGACCTGCTCAAGGCCGACGCCACGCCGCTGTTCTGGTGCGAGAGCCGCGATTGCGGCTCCAGCAACCTGCTGGCCAATTCGGTGTTCGGCAACTCCAAGCTGTTCGGCCCGGACGACCAGCAGGCCTACCTGCTGGTGCGCCTTGCCGCGCCCCACGAGAACAGCCTGGTAGCGGTCTACACCATCACCCGCGGCAACCGCCGCGCCTACCTGCATGCCGAACAACTGGACAGCGGCGCCGCGCTCGGCGAGCTGCTGCCCAGCCCGGCGACCCTGATGCGCCTGCTCAAGGCCAACGGCGAGCTGACCCTCAGCCATGTACCGCAGGAGCCGGGCGGTGCCTGGCTCGACCTGCTGGTGCGTACCCTGCGCCTGGATACCGGGGTGCGCGTCGAGCTGGCCGGCAAGCACGCCAGCGATTGGCGTGCAGCACTCACCGCCCAGGGCGTGCGCGATGCGCGTCTGGAGCAGGGCAAGGACGACAGCGACGGCCTGCACCTGACCTGGCTGCGCTGATTCCCCTACGCTGAAGGGCGAAACGCCCTACACTGGGGCTTTCGAGCCAACCGGGGTTTCCAATGTTCGACAATGATCGCCTGTTGCTGCGCCTGCTGTTGCTTGGCCTGCTTGCGGCCAGCATCTGGGTGTTGCTGCCCTTCTGGTCGGCATTGGTCTGGGCGGCAGTGCTGGCTTTCGCCAGTTGGCCGCTGATGCGCCTGCTCACCCAACTGTTGGGCGGCCGCCAGGCAGCGGCGGCCGGCGTGCTCACCGTTTGCTGGATCGTGCTGGTGGCGCTGCCGCTGGTGTGGCTGGGCTTCGGGCTGGTCGACCGGGTGCGCGAAGGCGTGGAGCTGGTGAAGAACCTGCAGGTCTCCGGCCTGCCGCCGCCGCCGGAGTGGATGGCTCGCGTGCCGCTGATCGGCGATCGCCTGATCGGCTGGTGGTACCAGGCCGACCAGCAGGGCGTGGCAATGTTCTCCGCGCTCAAGCCGTACATGGGCGAGGTCGGCAACTGGGTGCTGGCGCGCAGCGCCAAACTGGGGGCGGGAATCTTCGAGCTGGTACTCAGCCTGGTGCTGATCTTCTTCTTCTACCGTGACGGCCTGCGCCTGCAGGCTTTTGCCCACGGCATGCTGCAGCGCCTCATCGGCGACACCGCACAGCAGTACATGGACATCATCGCCGGTACCGTGCAACGGGTGGTCAACGGGGTGATCGGCACCGCCGCTGCGCAGGGGGTGCTGGCAACCATCGGTTTCCTCATCGCCGGCGTGCCGGGCCCGCTGGTGCTGGGACTGCTGACCTTCGTCTGCAGCCTGCTGATGGTGCCACCGCTGATCTGGGGGCCTGCGGTGATCTGGCTGTTCTACCAGGAGAGCTACGGCTACGCGGTATTCATGGCGATCTGGGGCTTCTTCGTGATCAGCGGCGTGGACAACATCCTCAAGCCCTACCTGATCAGCCGCGGCGGCAACCTGCCGTTGGTGGTGGTGCTGCTGGGTGTGCTTGGCGGCTTGCTCAGCTTCGGCTTCATCGGCTTGTTCCTCGGGCCGGTATTGCTGGCGGTGGTCTACAACCTGATCAGCGCCTGGGTAGATAGCTCGCAACGACCGCCGTCGCCGCCGGTGGCTTGAGGCATGCAGGATGCGCCCTACGGCCCTGTGGTGAGGATGACCGCGCCACGTTAGCCGTCGCACATTGTAGGAGCGAGCTTGCTCGCGAACGGGTTGCCCGGCGGCTCAGGTGCTGGGCGGGTTCGCGAGCAAGCTTGCTCCTACAGGTAAGGCGCAATCCCGAACGGGTTATCCGCCGCCATGGCGGATAACGCCTGGGGCGTTATGCGCCCTACGATCCGGCGAAGTCAGACGTGCTCGCTCTTCACCTGCACCAACCGATCCCGCCCGGCGCCCAGGCCGAAGATGATCGCCGCCACCGTCACCACCACGAAGATCACCCCGGTTGCCGCCCAGCCGCCGGTGACGTCGTGCACCACGCCAACCAGGAAAGGTCCGCAGGCCGCCAGCGTGTAGCCCACGCCCTGGGCCATGCCGGAGAGGTTGGAGGCGACGTGGGAGTCCGGCGAGCGCAGCACGATCAGCGCCAGGGCGATGCTGAAGGTGCCGCCCTGGCCGAGGCCGAGCACCACCGCCCAGCCCCAGATACCCGAGAGCGGGGCGAGCAGCAGGCCGAGCAGGCCGGCCAGGGTCAGGCTCATGACGATTACCACGGCGAGGCGCTGGTCCTTGCCACGGGTGGCCAGCCAGGGGGCGGCCAGGGCGCTGAACAGCTGCACCATCACCGAACCGGAGAGCACCAGCCCGGCTTCCACCGCACTGAGTCCACGGTCGATGAGGATCGACGGCACCCAGCCGAAGACGATGTAGGCCAGCGACGATTGCAGGCCCATGTACAGCGTCACCTGCCAGGCCAGCGGGTCCCGCCACAGGCCCTTCACCTTGTACACCGCACGGTGGGCGTGGTGGTTCTGGCGCGTCTGCGGCAGCCAGATCGCCGCCGCGACCACGGCGGGAATCGCCCAGAACGCCAGGGCCAGTTGCCAGCTGTTGCCCATCAGCCCGGCCAGCGGCACGGTGGAACCGGCGGCGGTGGCGGCGCCCAGGCACAGGGCCATGGTGTAGACGCCGGTCATGGTCCCGGCGATATGCGGGAAGTCGCGCTTGACGATGCCCGGCAGCAGCACGCCGATGATGCCGATGCTGGCGCCGGCCACCAGGCTGCCGAGGAACAGCCCGGCCACCGGGAACAGGCTGCGCAGGACGATGCCGCCGGCCAGAGTGAAGAGGATCAGCAGCACGGTGCGCTCGGCGCCCAGGCGCCGCGCGAGCATCGGCGCCAGCGGCGCGAACAGGCCCAGGCAGAGTACCGGCAGGGTGGTCAGCAGGCCGGCGGCGGCAGCGGAAAGGCCGGTGCCGTCGCGCACGGTGTTGAGCAGCGGCGACAGGCTGGAAAGCGCCGGGCGCAGGTTGATCGCCACCAGCACCAGGCCCAGCAGCAACAGCCAGGTACGTTGCGGGCGCGGTTCGATCTTCGGCGCGCTGTCGTCTTCGGCGTCGATCAGCAGTTCTTCGGGCGGGCAGGACACCTTGTGTTCGGTGTCTTTCGGGTCATTGGGCAGGGACATGGTGGGCATTCCAGGGCAGCAAGGCAGAAAGCGTTCGGTATAGGAAATGGGAGTCAGATCAGCAGCGCGCGGTTCGCTTTCGCGGCGGCTTCGGCGTCGCCACGGGCAATGGCGTCCACCAGCTCGCGGTGCAGCTCGAAGCTGGGTTGTGGACGGCTCGGGTCGCCGATGGTGCGTTCCAGCCCGGCGCGGATGACCTGGGAGAAGTAGCGGTACAGCTCGCTGAGCACCGGGTTGTGGGCGCTGTCCACCACGCGTTGGTGGAAGGCCAGGTCGTGGGCGATGTATTCGTCCAGCGATCCGCCGTGGTGCACGGCGGAAGCTTCGAGGGCCTCATGCAGCGCGGCGAGGTCGGTTTCGCTGCGGCGCTCGGCGGCCAGTCGGCTGGCTTCCACCTCGATGATGCCGCGTGCCTCCAGCGCCTGTTCCACCGAGCTGCGGGCGAGCACCAGCATGGCGTCCAGTGGGTTGGCGCAGGCGCGCACGTAGGTGCCATCGCCCTGGCGCACTTCCAGCACACCGGAGAAGGTCAGCACGCGCACCGCCTCTCGAACCGTATTGCGGCTCATGCCGAGGGCTTCGGCCAGTTCGGGTTCGGGGGGCAGGCGCTGGCCCAGCGGCCAGGTGCCGTCGCCGATGCGCTGGTGGATCTGCTCCAGGGCGATGTCGACCAGGGAGCGCTTTTGAAGAGGGCTTGGCATGGAAACATCCAATCATCGGATGAATTTGAAGAGGCCAAGACTAGGCCAGGGACGGGGTCGCTGGCAATGCAGGACTGACGGGTGATACCGCCGGAGCGGGGCGCTCCGGCGGTGGGGACGACGCGGATCAGGCGGCGATGTTCACCAGGCTGCCGCTGGTAGCCTGGAGCGCGGTGACCTCGCTGCTCTGGTATTGCTTGAGCAGGTTGGCCACCAGCTTCTGGTAGGCAGCGCCGGTGTTGGCGCTGCCTGAGGAGGTGCTGGAGGCGGTGGTCGTCGAGCTGTCCGAGGAGCCGCTGGAAGAGTCGCTGGACGAGCCACTGGAGGCCGAAGGTGGCGGACCGTCGCTGCGCTGCGCCTGCAGTGCGCTGGCGAGTTCGTCGCTGCTGATGGAGCCGTTGCCGTCGGCGTCGAGTTGGCTGAACAGCTCGCTCAGGCGCTCGCTGTCGTCGCTGCTGCCCAGGGCGGAAAGCTCGTCGCTGCTGAGGCTGCCGTCGCCGTCGCTGTCCAGGGCGCTGATCAGGTCGTCGGCGGATTCACCCGCATCGGCCATTCCCCCCATGCCGCCCGGCGGTGGGGGAGGCGGAGGCATGGCGGCGGAGAGTTCGTCCTGGGAGATGCCGCCGCTGGCATCGCTGTCCAACTCGCTGAGCAGAGCGTCGATGTCGATATCGCTGCTGTCCGAGTCGTCGCCGGACGAGAGCGCGCTGGTCAGTTCGTCCTTGCTGATGCTGCCGTCGCCATCGCTGTCGATGGACTTGAACAGGTCTTCCTGGAATTTCGCCGCGCCCTGGGACGCGCCAGTGCTACCGCTCTGCGTGGTGGTAGTGCTGCTGGCGGTCTGGGGCCGGGCGAGCGAGCTGGTGTAGTAGCTCGCATAGCTGCTGCTCACGCCGCTGATCATAGGAGAGTCTCCATGGTTGCCAAGCCGGAGGGTTCTCCGGTGATGACAGCCTCGGGCGCGCCTGTGTCGCGGGTTTGTGCGCTTTGTTTGCTGGCGGCTACAACGGCGTTACGCAGTCGTGCTTCTGGGTAGGCGCAGTACGGCGGTGGCGCCGCCGCCGGGGGTTTCCTCGAAGAACAGGTCGCCGCCCTGGCGCCGCGCGGCATCGCGAGCGATGGCCAGGCCCAGGCCGACGCCGCCGGAGTTGCGGTTGCGCGAGCCTTCCAGGCGGAAGAACGGCTCGAACACCTGCTCGCGCAGCTCCGCGGGAATGCCTGGGCCGTGGTCGCGTACGCGGATTTCCAGCTCGCGGGTGCCGTCACGCAGTTCGATGCTGACATCGCCGGCATAGCGCAGCGCATTGTCCAGCAGGTTGTTCAGGCAGGAGCGCAGTGCCATCGGCTGCACCTTGAGCGGCGCGCAGTAGCCTTCCACGCCGACATCGGCGCCGCGCTCGCAGGCATCCTCCGCGAGGGAGTCGGCCAGCGCCTTCACGTCGAACCACTGCAGGGGTTCGCTGGCGCGCTCCTGCTGCAGGTAGTGCAGGGTGGAGTCGAGCATGCCGATCATTTCGGCCAGGTCCTGGCTGATGCGGGTGCGCAGCTGTGGGTTGTCGACTTCCTCGACGCGCAGGCGCAGGCGCGAGAGCGGCGTGCGCAGGTCATGGGAAACCGCCACCAGCATGCGGCTGCGCTGCTGTACCTGTTCGCGAATGCGCTCGCGCATGCGGTTGAAGGCGCGCGCGGCCTGGCGCGCTTCACGCGTGCCGGTCTCCGGCAGGGGTGGGCTGTCCAGGTCTTCGGAGAGGCGCAGCGCAGCGTCACCCAGATGCTGCACCGGGCGGGCCAGCAGGCGCGCGCCGATGTAGGCGGCGAGGATCAGGGTCAGCAGTTGGAAGGCGAACGGCACGCTCCAGAACGGCAGGCGCGGGCCGGGCGGTGGCGGCGGCATCATGCCCGGTGGTGGCGGTCCGCGTTCGAAACCTGCTCCCGCTGGTGGCGGCGGTGGCGGCTCGTGGCGCGGCCCGTAGTGATGGAACCAGGCGAAGGCCAGCAGGTGCGCGACCACGATGGCCAGCAGGAACACGCCGAACAGCCGGGCGAACAGGCTGTCGGCGCGCTCCAGGGGTTTTTCCTTTGCGCGCACGGGCGCGGACTCAGGCGATGTCGCGGACATCGAACAGGTACCCTTCGCCGCGTACGGTCTTGATCAGCCGGGGCGAGCGCGGATCGTCGCCGAGCTTCTGCCGCAGGCGCGAGACCAGCAGGTCGATGCTGCGGTCGAAGGCCTCGATGGCGCGGCCACGGGCGGCGTCCAGCAGCAGTTCGCGGTTGAGCACCCGCCGCGGGCGTTCGAGGAACACCCAGAGCAGGCGGAATTCGGCGTTGGACAGCGGCACCACCAGGCCATCCGGGGCATGCAGCTGGCGCAGCACGCTGTCTAGCCGCCACTGGTCGAAGCGCACCTGGGCACGCGGTTCGCCGCGGGTGCCTTCCTCGCTGGGGAGACTGGTGCCGCGCACGCGGCGCAGGATGGTCTGGATGCGTGCTACCAGCTCGCGCGGTTCGAAGGGCTTGGCCATGTAGTCGTCGGCGCCCAGTTCCAGGCCGATGATGCGGTCCGCCGGCTCGCAGCGGGCGGTGAGCATGAGGATCGGGATGTCCGATTCGGCGCGCAGGTAGCGGCACAGCGACAGGCCGTCTTCGCCCGGCAGCATCAGGTCGAGCACCACCACGTCGTAGCTGTCGTTCTCCAGCGCACGGCGCATCTCCACGCCGTCGGCGACGCCATGGGTCTCGATGTTGAAGCGTGCCAGGTAACCGCAGAGCAGCTCGCGGATCGGCTCGTCGTCATCCACCAGCAGGGCGCGGGTGGTCCAGCGGCGTGGGTCGTCGGAAGTGGTCGGGTGCATGAAGAAACCTGTCGCGGGAGAACGTGGGGCAGGATGGCCAGGGGCCGCCAGGGGCATGCGACGCACGCATGCTAACCCGTCATCGCGTGCGCGGGCCATGGTCGGCGAGGCTGCAGCCGACGGGTGTCGCCAGCGTGTCCGCTGTGTATCGGTTTCGATACATGCCCGCCGGGCGCCGCTCCCATGCGGTTTTTTACGCCTTCTTTACGCCGCCCGGCGAGCCCGGGAATCGCTCCTTTACGCGTTCCTTGCGGAAACTTTCCGTCAAGCGGCAACAGCCGCATCAAGCGATGGAATCGCCCGCGTGAGGAGAAAGCAATCATGAGCGTGCTCGACGGTGTGTCCCTGGTCCTGGCGACGGGACTGTTCATCTACCTGCTGGTGGCGCTGCTGCGCGCCGACCGTTCCTAGGAGTGGCCATGAACAGCCATGACGTACTGCTGATCGTTGCCTTCCTGGCGCTGGTGCTGGTGCCGGCGCCCTTCCTCGGGCGTTTCTACTACAAGGTGATGGAGGGCCAGCGGACCTTCCTCAGCCCGGTCTTCCTGCCGGTGGAGCGGGCCATTTACCGCGTATGCGGCATCCATCCTGACGATGAGCAGAACTGGAAGAGCTACACCCTGGCGCTACTGGCCTTCAACCTGGCCGGGCTCGCGCTGCTGTTCGCCATCCTCCTGCTGCAGGGCGGCCTGCCGCTCAACCCGCAGCACCTGCCGGGCCTGGAGTGGACGCTGGCCTTCAACACCGCGGTGAGCTTCGTCACCAACACCAACTGGCAGGCCTACAGCGGTGAGGCTTCGCTGAGCTACCTGAGCCAGATGCTCGGCCTGACCGTGCAGAACTTCGTCAGCGCCGCCGTCGGCCTGGCTGTGCTGGTGGCGCTGGCCCGCGGCATCTCGCGCAAGTCGACGAACAACCTCGGCAACTTCTGGGTCGACCTGACCCGCGCCACCCTCTACGGGCTGATCCCGCTGTGCCTGCTGCTGGCGCTGCTGCTGGTCTGGCAGGGCGTGCCGCAGACCTTCCTCGACTACGCCCACGCGCTGACCGTGCAGGGCGCCGACCAGTCCATCCCGCTGGGCCCGGCGGCCAGCCAGATCGCTATCAAGCAATTGGGCACCAACGGCGGCGGCTTCTTCGGCGTGAACTCGGCGCACCCGTTCGAGAACCCGACCATCTGGAGCAACCTGTTCGAAGTTGTCTCGATCATCCTGATCCCGGCTGCGCTGGTGTTCACCTTCGGCCACTACGTGAAGGACCTGCGCCAGAGCCGCGCCATCCTCGGCTGCATGCTGGTGCTGTTCGCCCTCGGCCTGGGCGCCTCGCTGTGGGCCGAGTACCAGCCCAACCCGGCGCTCAGCGCGCTGCCGGTGGAGCAGGCCGCCCCGCTGGAAGGCAAGGAAAGCCGCTTCGGCACCACTGCCAGCGTGCTCTGGTCGGTGACCACCACTGCGGCCTCCAATGGCTCGGTGAACGCCATGCATGACAGCCTGAATCCGCTGTCCGGTATGGTGGCGATGCTCAACATGATGGTCGGCGAAGTGATCTTCGGCGGCGTCGGCGCGGGGCTCTACGGCATGCTGTTGTTCGTCCTGATCGCCGTGTTCCTCGCCGGGTTGATGGTCGGTCGCACCCCGGAATACCTCGGCAAGAAGCTCGAAGCCCGCGAAGTCCGCCTGTTGGTGGCAACCCTGCTGGTAATGCCGGTCGGCGTGCTGGTGCTCGGCGCCATCGCCGCCAGCCTGCCGGGCCCGGCCTCGGCAGTGAGCAACCCCGGCCCGCATGGCTTCAGCCAGCTGCTGTACGCCTATACCTCGGGCACCGCGAACAACGGCTCGGCCTTCGGTGGCTTCGGCGCCAATACGCCGTTCCACAACCTGATGATCGCCCTGGCCATGCTGATCGGCCGCTTCGGCTACATCCTGCCGGTGCTGGCGATCGCCGGCAGCCTGGCGGCGAAGAAGGCCACGCCCGTTGGCCCCAACAGCTTCCCGACCCACGGCCTGCTGTTCGTCAGCCTGCTGACCGCGACCATTCTGCTGGTCGGCGGCCTGAACTTCCTGCCAACGCTGGTGCTGGGCCCGGTGGCCGATCACCTGACGCTTGGTTTCTGAGGAGCTCCTTGAATGAACGCACATACCCAGGAACTCGCGATGAAAAAGGCCGTTGAAAAGCGCCCGACCACCGCGCTGTCCGCCCTCTGGAAGCCGGCACTGCTGCAGGCCTTCATCAAGCTCGACCCACGCCAGCTGCAACGCTCGCCGGTGATGCTGGTGGTCGCCCTGACCGCCGTGCTGACCACCGTGCTGTGTGTGGTCGGCGGTGAGTCGGTGCCCACCTTCGTCGCCGTGCAGATCGCCGTGTGGCTGTGGTTCACCGTGCTCTTCGCCAACTTCGCCGAAGCCCTTGCAGAAGGCCGCGGCAAGGCCCGCGCCGACAGCCTCAAGGCCGGTACCCAGGGCCTGCAGGCCATGCGCATGGCGGTGACCGGCAAGTTCGAGAAAGTCGCCGCCAGCAGCCTGCGCAAGGGCGACGTGGTACGCGTCGAAGCTGGCGAGCTGATCCCCGGCGACGGCGAGGTGATCGAGGGCGTGGCAGCGGTCAACGAGGCCGCCATCACTGGCGAATCCGCGCCGGTGATCCGCGAATCCGGCGGCGACCGTTCGGCTGTCACCGGCAACACCCGGCTGGTCTCCGACTGGCTGCTGGTGAAAATCACCGCCAACCCCGGCGAATCCACCCTCGACCGCATGATCGCGCTGGTGGAAGGCGCCAAGCGGCAGAAGACCCCCAACGAAGTCGCGCTGGACATCCTGCTGATCGGCCTGACGCTGATCTTCCTGCTGGTGGTCGTGACCCTCAAACCCTTCGCCCTGTTCGCCGGCGGCAACCTGCCGCTGGTGTTCCTGGTGGCGCTGCTGGTGACCCTGATCCCCACCACCATCGGCGGCCTGCTGTCGGCCATCGGTATCGCCGGCATGGACCGCCTGGTGCGCCTGAACGTCATCGCCAAGTCCGGCCGCGCCGTGGAGGCGGCGGGGGATGTGCACGTGCTGATGCTCGACAAGACCGGCACCATCACCTTCGGCAACCGCCGCTGCAGCGCGCTGCACACCGCGCCCGGCGTGCAGCCGCTGGAACTGGCCGAGGGCGCGTTCCTCGCCTCGCTGGCGGACGATACGCCGGAAGGCAAATCCATCGTGGAGTTCCTGCGCGCGCAGATCGTCCTTCCGGAGCCGGAGCGCAGCCGCGTGACGCCGATCGCCTTCAGCGCCGAGACGCGCCTGTCAGGCATCGACATGGACGGCCATGTCTACCGCAAGGGCGCCGTCGACGCCGCGCTGGCCTTCGTTGGCCTGGAGCGCGCGCAGATGCCGGAAAGCCTGGCCAAGGAAATCGAACGGATCGCCCAGAGTGGCGGCACGCCGCTGCTGGTGGTGGCCGACGGCAAACTGCTGGGCGCTATTCACCTCAAGGACGTGGTCAAGCCGGGCATCCGCGAGCGCTTCGCCGAACTGCGCCGCATGGGCATCCGCACCGTGATGGTGACCGGCGACAACCCGCTGACCGCCGCCGCCATCGCCGCCGAAGCCGGTGTGGACGACGTGATCGCCGAAGCCACGCCGGAGAAGAAACTGGCGCGCATCCGCCAGGAACAGGGCGAGGGGCGCATGGTCGCCATGTGCGGCGACGGCGCCAACGACGCCCCCGCGTTAGCCCAGGCGGATGTCGGCATGGCCATGAACGACGGCACCCAGGCCGCCCGCGAGGCCGCCAACCTGGTAGACCTGGACAGCGACCCGACCAAGCTGCTGGACGTGGTGCAGGTCGGCAAGGAACTGCTGGTGACCCGTGGCGCGCTGACCACCTTCTCGGTGGCCAACGATGTGGCCAAGTACTTCGCCATCCTTCCCGCGCTGTTCGCCGGCATCTACCCGCAGCTGGGCGTGCTCAACGTGATGAAACTGGCCAGCCCGCAGAGCGCCATCCTCTCGGCCATCGTGTTCAACGCGCTGATCATCGTTGCGCTGATTCCCCTGGCCCTGCGCGGTGTGCGCGTGCAGGCCAGCGACGCCTCGCAGCTGCTACGGCGCAACCTGCTGATCTACGGCGTGGGCGGGCTGCTGGCGCCGTTCGTGGGGATCAAGGTGATCGACATGCTGCTCGTCGCCATCGGCCTCGCCTGACTGCTGAGCGGCTTTTCGTAGGAGCGAGCTTGCTCGCGAACCGCCCGAGCGCTGGAGCAGCCGGATAGTTGTTCGCGAGCAAGCTCGCTCCTACAGGCCACGCCCGGCGCTGAACTGGCCGGATGCACCGAACAACGCCCTCTCCCTTCAGGGGGGTGCCTAGTCAGAGGGCGGGGGAGAGGGTAACCAGCCCCGCTCCCGACCCAACAGAGGAACACCAACATGCTCAACCAACTCCGCCCCGCCATCGCCTCGCTGGTCCTGCTCAGCGCGATCACCGGTGTTGTCTACCCGCTGACCGTCACCGGCATCGCCCAGGTGGCCTTCCACGACCAGGCCAATGGCAGCCTGGTGCGCGACGACCAGGGCAACGTCCGCGGCTCGGCCCTGATCGCGCAGAAATTCGACGGCGCCCAGTGGTTCCATTCGCGCCCCTCGGCCGGTGATTTCGCCACCGTCTCCAGCAGCGCCAGCAACCTTGCGCCCGGCAACCCGGCGCTGGCCGAACGCATTGCCAAGGATGCTGCAGCCCAGCAGGTGGGTGGGCAACCGGTGCCGCTGGCGCTGATCACCACCTCCGGCAGTGGCCTCGACCCGCAGCTGCCGCCCGCCGCCGCGCTGTACCAGGTGCCGCGCATCGCGCTGGAACGTGGCGTGCCGGCGGCGAGCCTGGAGAAGCTGGTGGAAGCCAACACCGAACGCCCGCTGATCGGCCCCGCCGTGGTCAACGTGCTGGCGCTGAACATGGCCCTGGCCAGCCTGCCTCGCTAGACTCCAGCGCCTGTGTAGCAGGGTGCAGCCAGGGTTGGACCGTAGGGCGAATAACCTGGAACAGGTTGTCCGCCGGCTCTGATCGTGGTGGATAACGCTGGCGCGTTATGCACCCTACAAAAGCACGCGCGCGTTGTTCTGGTAGGAGCGCCGTCGACGCTATGCAGGAAGGCGGCGCTGGTTGACGGTATCTTCCCGTGGGAAAGAGGTTTCGGCCCCTTCTCCAGCAACACATGAACGAGCGCCATCAGGCACTTCGAGGATAGCCACATGACCGACCCCAACCGCGCCGATGCCCTGCTGGCCGACCTGCCTGCCATGGGCCGTGGCCGCCTCAAGGTTTTCCTCGGCGCCGCGCCGGGCGTCGGCAAGACCTACGCCATGCTCCTGGCCGCCCAGAGCCAGTTGCGCCAGGGCGTCAAGCTGCGCGTCGGCATCGTCGAGACCCACGGCCGCGCCGAAACCGAAGCACTGCTCGCCGGTCTGCCGCAGCAGGCGCTCAAGCGCTCTGTCTACCGTGGCATCACCCTCGAAGAAATGGACCTCGACGGCCTGCTCGCCGACCCGCCCACACTGGCGCTGGTGGACGAACTGGCCCACAGCAATGCACCCGGCAGCCGCCACGCCAAGCGCTGGCAGGACATCCAGGAGCTGCTTTCCGCCGGCATCGACGTCTACACCACGGTCAACGTCCAGCACCTGGAAAGCCTCAACGACCACGTCCGCGACATCACCGGCGTGCAGGTGCGCGAAACCGTGCCCGATTGGGTCCTGCAGGAAGCCTACGAACTGTTGCTGGTGGACCTGCCGCCGCGCGAACTGCTGGAGCGCCTGCGCGAGGGCAAGGTCTATGTGCCCGAGCAGGCGCGCGCCGCCATTGACGCCTTCTTCAGCCAGACCAACCTGACCGCGCTGCGCGAGCTGGCCATGCAGACGGCCGCCGCGCGGGTCGATGCCGACCTTGCCCATCGCTATCGCCAGCAGGGCGGCGAGGCGCCCGCCGTGCGTGGGCGCCTGCTGGTCGGCGTGGATGGCGAACACAACGCCGAACGCCTGGTGCGCCACGCCAGTCGCGTAGCTGAACGCCGGCACCTGCCCTGGTCGCTGGTGCATGTCGACACCGGCGAGGCGCGCAGCGAAGAGTCGCGCATGCAATTGCAGAGCGCCCAGCAACTCGCTGAGCGCCTGGGCGGCGATGTCGTCGAACTGCGCGGTGGCGAAGTCGCGCGAACCCTGGTCGAACATGCCAAGGAGCGTCGCGCCACGCTGTTGCTGGTTGGCCGTTCACGACAACGCTGGTATCGCCAGCTGTTCGGCGGCGGCCTTGCGGCGCGCCTGCTGCGCCTGGGCGGGGGGCTGGAAATCAGCGTGCTCGACAGCGAGGCCGATCTCACGCCACCCAAGGTTCGCGCGCAAACGCCCTGGCCCTGGGGCAATTACCTGCTCGCCGCGCTGGCCGCTGCCTGCGCCAGCGCGCTCGCCTGGGGCGTGGCCAGCATGCTGGAATTGCCCAACATCTCCCTGGTGTTCCTTGCCGCCGTGCTGCTGGTGGCGGTGCGCAGCAGCCTCGGCCCGGCGCTGGCCTGCGCGGTGCTGTCGTTCCTGGCCTACGACTTCCTGTTCATCCCGCCGCATTTCTCCTTCTCCATCCAGCGCGAAGAAGACGTGCTGACGCTGCTGTTCTTCCTGCTCATGGCCGGCCTCACTGGCAACCTTGCCGCCCGCCAGCGCCGGCAGCTGCAGGCGTTGCGTGAGACACAGGAAGAAACCAGCCAACTGCTCGACCTGTCGCGCAAGCTCACCGCCGCCACCGACCGCCAGGCGGTGATGACCGCCGCCGCGCAACAGCTGGGGGGCTGGGATGGGCTGGACATCTGCCTGCTCGGGCAGGTCAACCGCGAGTGGAAAGTCGAAGGAGGATTGAACCGGCCCTTCGACGACCAGGAGCGCGCCGCCGCCGACTGGGCCTGGCAGCACGACCAGCCCGCCGGGCTGGGCACCGGCACGCTGCCGGGTGGGCGCTGGTGGTGGTGGCCGCTGTTCGGCGAGGACGGCCCTTTGGCTCTGCTGGGTGTCAGCCCGCGCGACGGCCAGCCGCTGCCAGGCTCGCGCCGCCGCCTGCTCGCCGCCCTCGGCCAGCCGCTGGGGCAGGCCCTGGCCCGCGCGCGCCTGGCCGAAGACCTGGAAGCCGCGCGCCTGCACGGTGAAACCGAACAATTGCGCAGCGCGCTGCTGGCCTCGGTCAGCCATGACCTGCGCACGCCACTGACCTCCATGCGCGGCGCCATCGACAGCCTGCTGGCTCTGGGCGACGCGATCCCGCCACCAGACCGCCGCGAACTGCTGGAAAGCACCCGCGACGAGGCCGAACGCCTGGACCGCTATATCCAGAACCTGCTGGACATGACCCGGCTCGGTCATGGCGGCCTGAAGCTGTCGCGGGACTGGGTATCGCCCGGCGACATCGTCGGCAGCGCGCTCAATCGCCTGCGTGCCGTGGTCGCGCCGTATCACGTGGAAACCCGTGTGCCGCCGGAGTTGCCGCTGCTCTACGTACACGCCGCGCTGATCGAGCAGGCGCTGGTCAATGTGCTGGAAAACGCCGCACGCTTTTCGCCGCCACAGGGCCGCTTGCGCGTTGCAGTGGATTCTATCGAGGACGAGTTGCGCTTCTCGGTCAGCGACGAAGGGCCGGGCATTCCGCCGGCGGAGCGGGAGAAGATCTTCGACATGTTCTACACCGCCGCGCGCGGCGACCGTGGCGGGCAGGGCACCGGGCTGGGCCTGGCGATCTGCCAGGGCATGGTCGGCGCCCATGGTGGGCGCATCACGGTGGAAGACGGCATCGACGGCCGCGGCACGACCCTCGTGCTGCACCTGCCACTGCAGCAGCAGCCGGATATGGAGGAACTTGATGCTGCTGTCTGAAAGGCTCAAGCTGGACGCTTCCGCCAGCCAGCCCAACACCCCGATGAACGCCAGCGCCGCCACGATTCTGGTCGTCGACGACGAACCGCAGATCCGCAAGTTTCTCCGCATCAGCCTCAGCGCTGGCGGCTACAAGGTGCTGGAGGCCGGAACCGGTGAAGAAGGGCTGGCCCAGGCCGCGCTGGGCCGCCCGGACCTGGTGGTGCTCGACCTCGGCCTGCCGGACAAGGACGGCCAGGACGTGCTGCGTGAGCTGCGCGAATGGTCGCAGGTGCCGGTGCTGGTGCTGTCGGTGCGCGCCAGCGAAAGCGAGAAGGTGCTGGCGCTGGACAGCGGCGCCAACGACTACGTGACCAAGCCCTTCGGTATCCAGGAGTTTCTTGCGCGCATTCGTGTGTTGCTGCGCCAGGGTGGCAGTGGCGAGACGCAGGAGGCGGTGGTGGCGGTCGGGCCGCTGAGCGTGGATTTCTCCTACCGCCGGGTGCTGCTCGACGGTGACGAAGTCTCGCTGACGCGCAAGGAGTACGCGGTGCTTTCGACCCTCGCTCGGCACGTCGGGCGGGTGGTTACCCAGCAGCAATTGCTCAAGGATATCTGGGGGCCGACGCATACCGAGGACACGCATTACCTGCGGGTGGTGGTTGGGCATCTGCGGCAGAAGCTCGCTGACGATCCGGCGACACCGCGATTCATTGTTACTGAAGCCGGTGTCGGCTATCGGTTGCGCGACGCCTGATCGCGCGACGTACGTTCCCGCGTAGGAGCGGACTCCGTCCGCGATGTGTGTGCCTCGCACTGGGGTTTCCCGCGTCGCTTCGGCGTGCGCGCGGACTTCTTGTTTCGCCCCCTCGGGCGACCCACTTTGGCAAACGACCCAAAGTGGGCAAAGGTCTTGCCCCGGACATCCGGTTTTTCGCTTAGGCGAAAAATACCCTCGTTGAATCGAAGTTTCAGGGGCCCGCGGCGAAGGGCCATCCCTGGCCCATCGCCGCTCTCGCGACATCCATGTCGCTCAACCCCTGAAACTCCGCTTCAACGAGGCCTCCTGAACGGGGCCGTTCGGAGCGTGCGGATGTTTCTCTGGAAACCTTCAAAAATCCAGAGCCAGAGCGGGTCGGGTTTCTGTAGGAGCGAGCTTGCTCGCGAACCCGCACGGCACCGGATCAACCGGTCAATACGGATTCTCCGCCTCATACCGATCCAGCGTATCGCTGGCGATCTGCCGGCCGAGGGCGATGAGTTCCGGGGCCTTGTAGAACTCGAAGAAGCGGCACACGCGCTTGGGCACGTTGATCAGGATGTCCGGCGGGTAGCCGGCGATCTTGTACTGCGCCAGCGACGTCTGCATCACCTCGAAGCTCTGGTTCACCAGTTCCAGCAAGGAGGCCGGGCTGCTGCTGTCGATCACGTGGCTGCCGGTCGCGGAGCGTGGCGAGCCCTTGGCCTGCGGGGCGGCGGCGGGTTGCTGCATCTCCGGTTCGGCCGGTTCCTCGGAGGCGGCCGGGACGGGGTGGAGCAGGGCGTCGGCGATCAGCTCGGGTGGCGACTCGGACTCCCCTTTACGGAAGAAGCTCAGCTTGTTGGACAGCCCGGAGAGCACTGCGTCGAAGCGGCCTTTCAGGGCGGCGGGGCGCTCGATCACTGGCAGCGAATACTGGCGCTGGTTGGTGGCGTTGAGGTTGACCGCGACGATCAGGTCGGCGTGGGTCGAGACCACCGGGACAATGGGCAGCGGGTTGAGCAGGCCGCCGTCCACCAGCATGCGGGTGCCCTGCATGACCGGGGTGAACAGGCTGGGAATCGCCGCCGAGGCGCGCATGGCCTGGTGCAGGCAGCCTTCCTGGAACCAGATTTCCTGCTGGTTGGTCAGGTCGGTGGCGACCGCCGTGTAGGGGATCGGTAAGTCCTCGATATTGATCTCGCCGAGCAGCTCGTGAATCTTGCCGAACACCCGCTCGCCGCGGATCGCGCCGAGGCGGAAGCTGACGTCCAGCAGGCGTAGCACGTCGAGGTAGTCCAGGCTTTCCACCCAGTCGCGGTATTCGCCCAGTTTGCCGGCGGCGTAGATGCCGCCGATCACCGCGCCCATGGAGCAGCCGGCGATGCACACCACTTCATAGCCGCGCCGTTCGATCTCCTCGATTACGCCAATGTGCGCATAACCTCGGGCTCCGCCGGAGCCAAGCACCAGCGCAATCTGTTTTGACATAGGGCAACTCCGCGTTACGAACTGCCCGACGATACGCCGGGCACACCGGTCGAGCCAAGCCGGGCTTTGCTAGAATCGGCGTTTGATTTCCCTGCCGGAGCCTCCCGATGAGCGAACCGATCCGCCTGACCCAGTACAGCCATGGTGCCGGTTGCGGCTGCAAGATTTCCCCCAAGGTGCTGGAGGTGATCCTCGCCGGCAGCGGCGCGCAGAACCTCGACCCGAAGCTGTGGGTCGGCAACGCCTCGCGCGATGACGCTGCGGTTTACGCTATCGACGCCGAGCGCGGCGTGGTGTCCACCACCGACTTTTTCATGCCGATCGTCGACGATCCCTTCGATTTCGGCCGTATCGCTGCCACCAACGCGATCAGTGACATTTACGCCATGGGCGGTGACCCGCTGATGGCGATCGCCATTCTCGGCTGGCCGGTGAACGTGCTGGCGCCGGAAATCGCCCGTGAAGTGATCGCCGGTGGCCGCAAGGTCTGCGACGAAGCCGGTATCCCGCTGGCCGGCGGGCATTCCATCGACGCGCCCGAGCCGATCTTCGGCCTGGCCGTCACCGGGCTGGTGGAGAAGCGCTTCATGAAGCGCAACGACACCGCCACCGCCGGCTGCAAGCTATACCTGACCAAGCCGCTGGGCATCGGCATCCTCACCACCGCCGAGAAGAAGGCCAAGCTGCGCGCCGAAGACGTGGGCGTCGCCCGCGACTGGATGTGCACCCTGAACAAACCCGGCGCGCGCTTCGGCAAGCTCGACGGCGTGAAGGCAATGACCGACGTCACCGGCTTCGGTCTGCTCGGCCACCTGGTGGAAATGGCCGACGGTAGCGGGCTGACCGCTCGCGTGCGCTACGACGCCGTACCGCGCCTGGCCAGCGTCGAGCATTACCTGGAAGCCGGCTGCGTGCCCGGCGGCACCCTGCGCAATTTCGACAGCTACGGCGAACGCATTGCGCCGCTGCCCGAGCTGCACAAGCTGCTGCTGTGCGACCCGCAGACCAGTGGCGGCCTGCTGGTGGCAGTGGAGCCGGAGGGAGAAACGCAATTCCTCGCCACGGCGAAGGAGCTGGGCATGGACCTGGCGCCCATCGGCGAACTGGTTGGCCGACAGCGCCACGCGGTCGAGGTGGAGTGATGCGCGACAACACCCGCCACTACCGCGAGCTGTTCCTCGGCGATGTGAAGATGATGGACGTGCGCGCCCCGGTCGAATTCGGCAAGGGCGCCTTCCCCAATGTGATCAACCTGCCGCTGATGAACGACATCGAGCGGCAGAAGGTCGGCACCAGCTATAAGCAGAACGGCCAGCAGGCGGCCATTGCTCTGGGCCACGAACTGGTCTGCGGCCAGATCAAGGCCGAGCGGATCGAAGCCTGGGCAAACTTCGCCAAGGCCAACCCCGAGGGCTACCTGTACTGCTTCCGCGGTGGCCTGCGCTCGCAGATCACCCAGCAGTGGCTGAAGACCGAGGCTGGCATCGACTACCCGCGCGTAGTGGGTGGCTACAAGGCGATGCGCGGCTTCCTCTTCGACACCACCCGCGCCGCCACCGAGGAATGTCAGTTCGTGCTGGTGGGCGGCCTGACCGGCACCGGCAAGACCGAGGTCATCGCCCAACTGGCCAACAGCCTGGACCTTGAAGGCCACGCCAACCACCGCGGCTCTGCCTTCGGCCGCCGCGCCACGCCGCAGCCGGCGCAGATCGACTTCGAGAACCGCCTGGCCATCGACATCCTGAAGAAGCGCCACGCCGGCATGGAGCAGTTCGTGCTGGAGGATGAGGGCCGCATCGTTGGCAGCTGTTCGGTGCCGCTGGAGCTGTACCAGGGCATGCAGCACTACCCGCTGGTGTGGCTGGAGGACAGCTTCGAGCAGCGCGTGGAGCGCATCCTCAAGGACTACGTGGTGAACCTGTGCGCTGATCATGTCCAGGTGGTGGGCGAGGAGGGCGGGTTCGACTCCTTCGCGGCTTACCTGCGCAAGAGCCTGTCGGGCATCGTCAAGCGGCTGGGCGGCGAGCGCTACCAGCGCCTGGCAGCGATCATGGACGAAGCCCTGGAAGAGCAGAAGCGCAGCGGTGCGGTGGACCTGCACCGGGGCTGGATCGAGGGCCTGCTGGGCGAATACTACGACCCGATGTATGCCTTCCAGCGCGAGAGCAAGGGCGAGCGCGTGGAGTTCCGCGGGACGCAGGACGAAGTGGTGGAGTACCTGCGCTTCCGCGCCGAGCGCTAGCTCTTTGTAGGCGCGAGCTTGCTCGCGAAGCCGTTTGAACCGCTGCGGGCCTGACGACATCGCGGACTCCATCCGCGATGTCGTCAGGCCCGCAGCGGAGCAATCATTTCTCACCGGCTCTTGCCGTCGTACTCCTTCACCGTCAGCCCGGCGAGTTCTACACCCGGCAGGCAGCGCACATTGATCGCCGCCATTGGCGTGCCATCCGGCGCGCTGGCGTAGGCCAGCGGTGCGCAGCCGCAGGTGGGGCAGAAGCGATGCTCGATGCGATGGGTGTTGAACGTATAGGTGCTCATCGCACTCTCAGGAGTCGTCAGCTTCAGCTTGCCGCGCGGCACGAACCAGAGCAGCGAGCCCTTGCGTCGGCAGATCGAGCAGTTGCATGACACAACCTCACCGACATCCCCTTCCACTTCGAACGCGATCTGCCCGCAATGGCAACTGCCCTGATGCACCATGATCCTTCTCCTGTCGGGATATCCCGTGGTCAAACAGTGTAGTAGTCGCTTGAACGCCATCCGTCCGATGGCATACTGCGGCGCCATCCGGCAGGCCCCTGCGCCGCGTTCTAAGCTGGATTCACCGCGAATATTCCCAGGAGTTCCGTCATGCCGCGCATTCCCCTGATCATCGCCCTGGCGCTGGCCGTCGCTGGCTGCTCGGGCAAGACCGTCAACCGCGACAGCTGCGCCTCGCAACTGGATGCCGCCTGGCACGAACTGGACCTGGCCAAGGCCGAAGGCTTCGCCGGCACCGTCAGCTACTCCAAGGCCCTGGGCCTGCTGACCGCTGCCAAGACTCAGCAGCAGGTCGAGGCGTACACCGGTTGCTCTGACAAGGCCAGCCGTGCGCGTTTCTACATCAAGGAATCCCGCGCCGGCCGCTGAGCCGCGCACCGCCGGGCCGCCTGGCGCGGTCCGCGTCTTCCCACCGATTTGTCCGGATCTGCCCATGCAACTCGACTTCACTCAACTGTCCAAGGCCGAGGCTTATCGCTGGCTGGCTTCCACCGTCACGCCGCGCCCCATCGCCTGGGTCTCCACGCTGTCGAAAGAGGGGCAAAGCAACCTCGCGCCGTTCAGCTTCTTCCAGGTCATCAGCGATTCGCCGCCGACCCTGCTGGTCAACACCAGCGTGCGCGACGACGGCAGCGTCAAGGACACCTTGCGCAACGTGCGCGAGACCGGCGAGCTGGTGATCCACCTGGTCAGCGCCGCGCAGGCCGAGGCCATGAACGCCACCGCCGCCTGGCTGCCCCACGGCGTTAGCGAGATCGAGCACGCCAGCATCGCCACGGTGCCCAGCGAGCGTGTTGCTCCACCTCGCGTCGTGGGCGCGCCGGTGGCCTTCGAATGCCAGTTGGCGGAAATCATGCCGTACCCGGCGGAAAATCCCTCGAGCATGCTGATCTTCGCCCACGTGCTACTGGCGCATATCGACGATGCGGTGATGCAGGACGAACGCCATATCGACCCGGCGCGGCTGGACCTGGTGGGCCGTCTGGGCGGCACCCAGTACAGCTACACCCGTGACACCTTCAGCATGATTTGCCCGAAGTAGGGCTGCCCGCCTGGCGCTGCGCCGTCAGGCAAATTCCAGCTCCAGGCCGAGTTGCCAGCGGATGTCGCCGAGGCGCGCCTCGTCCAGCCGCTCGCCGAGGGCGAAGAGTTCCGAGAGCAATTCGTCGCGGCGGGTGAATTCCAGCGTACTGCCGTGAACCAGGCTGACGACGACCTGTACCAGGCGCCAGCCGGCCTGCGCCTCGAACCAGCAGTCCAGCCATTCGCCCTTGCTCTCGTCGTAGGTCTGCGGGCAGACGAAATGTCGAATCGGCAGATGCCCGCGCGTGAGCAGCAGGGGGTCGAGGCGGCGTTGCTCGCGGTACAACTCCGGCAGGTAGAGTTCGTCGGCGAATCCCGTCAGCGGGCGCTGCAGGACCAGTTGGTAGAAGGCATTCATCCGCGCACCTGGAGTGGAAGGGCAAGGGGCGGAATCTGAACGGTCGGGCAGGCAGGTCGCTGTCGGCGATTTCCGTATCCGTGCCAGGAAAGTTCTGTTCAGTGTTCTGGATACGACCTCCACGTATCCCTGCGCAGCATCACCGTGCCATCACCGTCGCGCCCTCTATCCAGTCGATGGGCAGCGCTCCTAATGTTCCGCCCACAAGCACCGATAACGAGCAGGAGACCTACGAGGATTTCCTGCAACGCCATTGCGGATGGGGGGAGTAGCCATGGTTGCCTTCGTGCAGCGTCGTCTGGCCGACATGGGCACGGCGAAGAAACTGGCCATCGGCTTCGGCCTGGTGCTGTTGCTCACGGCGCTGGTGGCGGTCATCGGCGTGACGTCGTTGCGCGCCATTTCCCAGCGCTTCGACCTGCTCGGCGACATGTCGACCATCAACCGCGAACTGCTGGAGATGCGCCAGAGCGAGAAGGATTTCGTCATCGACGCCAGCGATGCTTCCGCCAAGCGCCTGCGCGAGCACGCCGGCAATCTCGGCGAGGCGGTGACGCGGCTCAAGGCCCGGCCGGACCAGGCGGCAGCCATGGCCCGGGTGGAGCAGGGCATCGCCGATTACCTGGCGGCATTCGAGAAGTTCGAGAAGTCCAGCAAGAGCCGGCGGCTGTCGCTGGACGCCGCCACCTGGTCGGTGAACGGTGCCTCCAACAGCCTGGACATCCTGCAATCCAGCCTGGCCGATGACGGCGCCTACGAACTCAAGGAATCCCAGGGCCAGAAGGGTGAGGAGTTGCTGCAGCAGGCCGCACAGGTCAGCCAGCTCTACCGTCTGGTGCTGCAGGGCCTGAACGAGGCGCGCTCGCGCATGGAGGCCGGCGGCGAGAGCGGCGAGAAGGCCGAGGGAGGGCGCATAAAGTCCGCCGCCGAGGCGCTGGAACTGTCCGCCAAGCTGCAGGAGGCCATCACCGATCCAACCTACGTCTCGGTGCTCAAGGACGTCATCACCAACATCAACGCCTTCGTCGAGAAGCTCGACGAATACACCGCCAGCCTCGAGCAGGAAAAACAGGTCCACGCGCAGATGAACGACCGCGCGGCCCAGGTCATGCAGCAGGTCGATGACGCCTATGCGGCGCAACGGGCGGCCATGCAGACCCAGCTGCGCACCAATACGCTGCTGATCGTCGCTTCGGCGGCGCTGGCGCTACTGGTGGGCGCACTGGCTTCGCTGCTGATCACCTGGATGATCGTGCGGCCGCTGCGCCAGGTCATCGGCATGGCCAGCCGCATCGCCGAGGGTGATCTGAGCGTGAGCATCGAGGTGCGGCGCAAGGACGAAGTCGGCCAACTGATGGGCGCGGTGGGCAGCATGGCCGACAGCCTGCGCGGCATTGTCAGCCGGCTCAGCGATGGCGTAGGGCAGATCACCGCGTCGGCGCAGGCGCTTTCCAGTGTCACCGAGCGCACCCAGCACGGGGTGAACTCGCAGAAGGCCGAGACCGACCAGGTTGCCACGGCGATGAACCAGATGGCGGCCACCGTGCATGATGTCGCGCGCAACGCCGAGGAAGCCGCCAGTTCCGCCGAACAGGCCGATGGCAAGGTCGCCAGCGGGCAGGATGTGGTGCGCCAGACCCTTGGCCGTATCGAGCAACTGGCCGACGCCGTGCGCGCGGCCACCGAAAGCATCGAGCAGCTCGGCCGCGAGAGCCAGAGCATCGGCAGCGTGCTGGTGGTAATCAAGAATGTCGCCGAGCAGACCAACCTGCTGGCGCTCAACGCCGCCATCGAGGCGGCGCGGGCCGGCGAGCAGGGCCGGGGCTTTGCCGTGGTGGCCGATGAGGTGCGGGCGCTGGCGCGGCGCACCCAGCAGTCCACCGCCGAAATCGAGACGCTGATCGCCGCCCTGCAGAGCGGCGCGACCACGTCGGTACAGCGTATGCAGCGCAGTCACACGCTGGTTGAGATGACCGTGGGTGACGCGGTACAGACCGAGGCCGCGCTGGGCAACATCGCCTCGGCGGTGGCGGTGATCCACCAGATGAACCAGCAGATCGCCGCCGCTTCCGAACAGCAGAGCGCGGTCGCCGAGGAGATCAGCCGCAGCGTCACCAGCATCCGTGGCATCGCCGACGAATCGGCGCAGGCCATGGAGTCCACCGCATCATCCAGCGTCGAGCTGGCGCAGCTCAGCCGCGAGCTACAGGGGCTGGTGGGGCAGTTCCGGCTGTGACGCCGCCGCGGCGCGCTCGGCCGCTTCCTGCTCGCGCTTGCGCTGCTGGTGCCAGCGTCGGTAGGCGTTGACGCCCGCACGCACGGAGCTGAACACCAGCGGCGGCTTCACCTCGCCCAGCAGTTGCGAGCGCTTGAGCAGGGCCAGCGTTTCGCCGGTGACCCGCGCCAGTGACAGGTAAACGCCCTGGGCCTCGAGGGTCTGCTGCACTTCGCGTAGCGTGGTCAGGCCGCTGATGTCCAGGTTGAGGATGCCTTCGGCGTTGAGCAGCACGGCGCGGGCGTTCGGCGTCTGGGCCACCACCTCGAGAATGCGTTGCTTGAAGTAGTCGGCATTGAAGAACAGGATCGGCGCGTCGAAGCGGTAGATCACCAGCCCCGGCAAGGTGCGCGCGTTGGGGTATTGCTCGATCTCCACCTGGCCGTCGATGCCATGCACCCAGCCCATCACCGCGTCGTGCGGGCGATAGGTGAGATAGAGCAGGCGCAGCAGGGCCAGCATGATGGCGACGAAGATGCCCGGCAGCACGCCGACGCTGAGCACGCCGACCGTGGTCAGCACGCACAGGCCGAACTCGAACCGGCTCAGCGCCCAGAAACCGCGCAGTGCGCGGAAGTCGATCAGGCCCCAGCCGGCCATCAGCAGCACCGCGCCCAGCGCCGGCATCGGCACCCAGCCCAGCGGCTTGCTGAACAGCAGCAGGACCAGGCCGATCACCAGGGCGGCGACCACGCCGACCATCTGGCTCTTGCCGCCGACCATGTCGTTCACCGCGGTACGCGAGTCGGCGCCGCTGATGACGAAGCCCTGGGAAATCCCCGCACCGATGTTGGCCATGCCCAGCGCCATGAACTCGTGGTTGGCGTCGATGGCATAGCCGTGGCGGGCGGCGAAGCTGCGCGCGGTGAGCATCGCGCTGCAGAAGCTGACGATGGTGATGCCCATGGCATCGCGGAACAGGCTGCCGGCCTCTTCGACGCTGGTCTTCGGCCAGGTCAGGTGGGGCAGGCCTTGCGGCACCTCGCCCAGCAGCTTGATGCCGTACTGGTCCAGGCCGAACACGGCGGCGATGACCGAGGCGAACAACACGCCGATCAGCGCGCCGGGAATCTTCGGGTAGCGACGTGGTAACAGGATCATCAGCGCCAGGGTGCCGACGCCCAGCGCCAGCGTCGGCAGGTGCGTATCGGCGAGGTTGCGGATCAGCGCGATCAGGCCGCGGACGAAACCGCTGGTCTCGCTGTGGTAGCCGAGGATCTTGCCGAGCTGGCCGGCGATCAGGCTCAGGCCGATACCGTTGAGGTAACCCACCAGCGTCGGCCGCGACAGGAAGCTGGCGACGAATCCCGCACGTGCAAAGCCGGCGGCGATGGACAGCGCGCCCACCAGCACCGCGACGATCATCGACAGTTGCAGCAGCCGCTCCGGGTTGCCTGCCGCCAGCGGCGTGATGGCCGCCGCGACCATGGCGGCGGTGGCGGCATCGGGGCCGACCATCAGTTGCCGCGAGCTGCCGACGATGGCGTAGATCAGCATCGGCAGGATGCAGGCGTAGAGCCCGACCTGCGGCGGAAAGCCGATGATCTGCGAGTACGCAATGGCAGTGGGAATCTGCACCGCAGCCACCGACAGGCCGGCCTGGATATCGCGCGGCAGCCAGTCGGAACGGTAGTGCAGCAGGCTGTCCAGACCGGGCAGCCAGCGGGCGAGGGACATCGGGGATCTTCCTTGGAATCGGCCAAGGGAAATCCTAGCTGGAAAGGCGCCTCAGAGCTTGTCGGAAATCATCGAGATAGAGCGCAGAAAGCCAGGCCAGCTTCTGCAGGCAACTTCAGTGCTGGGTTTACCCCTCACCCCAACCCTCGGCTTTGGCATCCTGCGTCGCCCTGCCTCCTGCATCCATGCAGTCGTCTCCCAGAGGGCTGATGCGGCTGTTTCATCCTGCACCGATCAATCCCCTCTCCCTCGGGGGGCCAGGGCGGCGCTGTTGATCCTGTAGGACCGAGGGGGACGCCTAGTCCTTGCTCGCGAACGCTCTTGCCGGCGACATCGGTGCCGGGCGGGTTCGCGAGCAAGCTCGCTCCTGCAAGAGGGTGGCACTGGTCGTCAGACCTTCAGCACCAGCTTGCCGAAGTTCTCGCCGCTGAACAGCTTGGCCAGGGTCTCGGGGAAGGTTTCCAGGCCCTCGACGATATCTTCCTTCGATTTCAGCTTGCCTTCGCTGATCCAGGTCGCCATGTCCTTGAAGCCTTCCTGGAAGAGGTGGGCGTAGTCCATCACCACCATGCCCTCCATGCGCGCGCGGTTGACCAGCAGCGACAGGTAGTTGGCCGGGCCGCGCACGGCTTCCTTGTTGTTGTACTGGCTTATCGCGCCGCAGATCACCACGCGTGCCTTGGGCGCCAGGCGGGCCAGCACGGCGTCGAGGATGTCGCCGCCGACGTTGTCGAAGAACACGTTCACGCCCTTGGGGCACTCGCGCTTGAGGCCGGCGTTGACGTCCTCGGCCTTGTAGTCGATGGCGCCGTCGAAGCCCAGTTCATCGATCAGGTAGCGGCACTTGTCGGCGCCCCCGGCGATGCCGACCACGCGGCAGCCCTTGATCTTGGCGATCTGCCCGACCACGCTGCCCACCGCGCCGGCGGCGCCGGAGACGACCACGGTGTCACCGGCCTGGGGCAGGCCGACGTCAAGGAAGCCGAAGTAGGCGGTCATGCCGGTCATGCCCAGCGCCGAGAGGTAGAGCGGCAGCGGCGCGCGCTGGCTGTCGACCTTGTAGAAACCCTTCGGCTCGCCGAGGAAGTAATCCTGCACGCCGAGGGCGCCGTTCACCTCGTCGCCGACCTTGAAGTCGGGGTGCTGCGAGGCGACCACCTTGCCCACGCCGAGGGCGCGCATCACGTCACCGATGGCCACCGGGGCGATATAGGACTTGGCATCGTTCATCCAGCCGCGCATGGCCGGGTCCAGCGACAGGTACTGGTTCTGCACCAGGATCTGCCCCGGACCGGGCTCGCCGACCGGGGTTTCCACGTAGGCGAAGGTGTCGCGGGTGGCGGCGCCGACCGGGCGCTGGGCGAGCTGAAACTGGCGGTTGATCTGGGCAGACATGGCAATGGACTCAGTCAGTGGGAAAGCCTAGGTGATAGTCCGCCTGCCGCGCCGGGGCAAGTTCCGTCCGCCGGAGGAATGTTCGCCCATCGGTTCCAGTGATCCGGATTTGCAGGAATCATCATTGCCATGGATGCAGGAACGTCGCCCCGCCTGATAGTGCTTCGCGCCGCTGGAGCGCTGGCTAGACTGCGACGGTTATTTCCCAAACCGCTTCGAGGTTCGCTCATGAGTCAGCTGCTTTCCGGCCAGGTTGCCCTGGTCACTGGCGCCGGTAACGGTATCGGCCGCGCCACCGCCCAGGCCTTCGCCCAGCAGGGCGTGAAGGTCGTGGTTTCCGACGTCGACGCCAAGGGCGGCGAAGCTACCGTCGAGCTGATCCGCGCCGCCGGTGGCGAGGCCACCTTCATCCGTTGCGACGTGACCCGCGATGCTGAGGTCAAGGCGCTGGTGGAAGGCACCGTGGCCGCCTACGGTCGCCTGGACTACGCCTTCAACAATGCCGGCATCGAGATCGAGAAGGGCAAGCTGGCCGACGGCGAGGAGAGCGAGTTCGACGCCATCATGGGCGTCAACGTGAAGGGCGTCTGGCTGTGCATGAAGCACCAGATTCCGGTGATGCTGGAGCAGGGTGGCGGCGCCATCGTCAACACCGCCTCCGTGGCCGGCCTGGGCGCTGCGCCGAAAATGAGCATCTACGCCGCCTCCAAGCATGCGGTGATCGGCCTGACCAAGTCCGCCGCCATCGAGTACGCGAAGAAGAAAATCCGCGTCAACGCCGTCTGCCCGGCGGTGATCGACACCGACATGTTCCGTCGCGCCTACGAGGCCGACCCGAAGAAGGCCGAGTTCGCCGCTGCCATGCACCCGGTGGGTCGCGTCGGTCGCGTCGAGGAAATCGCCAGCGCGGTGCTGTACCTGTGCAGCGACCACGCCGGCTTCACCACGGGCATCGCGCTGCCGGTGGATGGCGGGGCCACGGCGATCTGATCGTCTCGGGGGAGCGGTGTGCTCGAGTGTTCCCTCTCCCCAACCCTCTCCCTGAAGGGAGAGGGGGCTGTTCGGCATGCGGGTGACACGCCTGTTTAGCCGGCTCGTCCCCCGTTTCATGTAACCGAAACGGTGTCAGGTGAGCGACGAACTGAATGTGGCGGAGGACGAATCCCTCTCCCTTCAGGGAGAGGGTGTTCCCAGTCCTATTACTTCATGAATCACCTGTAGGAGCGCATTTACCAGCCGATTCGGCGCTGGGCGGTTCGCGAGCAAGCTCGCTCCTACAAAAAGCGTACCCGCCGACGATCCCGACCCGTTCGCTACAAGTCTTTGCATTCTGTTACAGGATGAAGTGGTTTTGGCCTGCAAGGCCAGTTACAAGCGCCCAAGAGGCCGAAACAATCGGCCCACCCCAGTTGGAGAATAATGACAATGACCAACGATCCCTTGCTGACGCTTTTCATGCCCATCGCCCTGGGCATCATCATGCTGGGCCTCGGCCTGTCCCTGACCGTCGCCGACTTCGCCCGCGTGGTGCGCTATCCCAAGCCGGTGCTCATCGGCCTGGTCTGCCAGATCATCCTGCTGCCCCTGGCGTGCTTCCTCATTACCGTCGGCTTTGCCCTCGAGGCCGCGCTGGCGGTGGGCATGATGCTGCTCGCCGCGTCCCCCGGCGGCACCACCGCGAACCTCTACAGCCACCTGGCCCACGGTGACGTGGCGCTGAACATCACGCTGACCGCGGTGAACTCGGTGATCGCCATCCTCACCATGCCGCTGATCGTCAACATGTCGCTGCTGTACTTCATGAACGACGGCCAGACCATTCCGCTGCAATTCGGCAAGGTGCTGCAGGTGTTTGTCATCGTCCTGGGACCGGTCGCCATCGGCATGATCGTGCGGCGCCTGCTGCCGAGCGTGGCGGCGGCGCTGCAGAAGCCGGTGAAGATCCTCTCGGCGCTGCTGCTGGCGGTGATCATCGGCGTGGCCGTGACCAAGGACTGGCAGACCTTCCTGACCTACGCCCCCATCGTTGGCGCGGCCGCCCTGAGCTTCAACCTGCTGAGCCTCGCCGTGGGCTACTGGGTGCCACGCCTGCTCAAGCTGTCCAAGCCGCAGTCCATCGCCATCGGCATGGAGATCGGCATCCACAACGGCACCCTGGCCATTGCCCTGGCGCTCAGCCCGATGCTGCTGAACAACAGCACCATGGCGATTCCGGCGGCGATCTACGGCGTGCTGATGTTCTTCACCGCCGGTCTGTTCGGCTGGTGGGTCAGCCGCGGCGTGGCGAAGACAGCCGCGGAGCAGGCGCCCGCCTGATCCGCTACCGCACCCGCCATGCGCATGATTCGCGCATGGCGCGCTCCCGCCAGCGGGTGTCCATTGTTCTCGTGAACGCAGGAGCGGACTCCGTCCGCGATTGTTTTCCCGTCGCTCCTACGCCATACCGCTGCCTGACTCCGAGCTCAATCCGCCCAATGCCACGCCGGGGCATCGAACATGCCCTGGTCGCGGATGCGCGTCTGGCCCAGTTCCTTGTCCAGGTGCAGGCAATTGCACTCGGGGTGTTCCTCCAGCGTGGCAATCAGCCGGCTGGCGTGGGACACAACCCAGACCTGGGTGTGTTTCGACGCCGCGATGATCAACCGTCCCAGCGCGGGCAGCAGGTCCGGGTGCAGGCTGGTTTCCGGCTCGTTGAGCACCATCAGCGACGGCGGCCGTGGAGTGAGCAGGGCGGCGACCAGCAGCAGGTAGCGCAGGGTGCCATCGGAGAGTTCGGCCGCGCTCAGGGGGCGCAGCAGCCCGTGCTGTTTCAGCGCGACGGCGAAGCGCCCGCCAAGCTGGCAATCGATCTGTAGTTCGGCGCCCGGGAAGGCGTCGCTGATGGCGGCTTCCAGGGCATTGGCATCGCCGATTTCCCGAATCGTCTGCAGCGCGGCGGCCAGGTCGCGGCCGTCGTGGTGCAGCACCGGCGTGCGGGTGCCCAGTTGCGGCTGGCGTGCGGGGGCGTCGGCGTCGGTGCGGAAGTGGTCGTAGAAGCGCCAGCCGCGAATCTGGTCGCGTAGCAGCAGTGCTTCGGGGCAGTCGGAACCGCTGCCGATCTGGGTGAACAGGCTGTCGAAGGTTGGAACGTGCTGCTCCAGCACCTGCCAGCTGCGGCCTTCGCGAGCGCGCAGCATGGGTCCGTTGCGTTCCACCAGCTGTGAAGCGGGGCGATACCAGGGGCCGGCCCAGATGCTCTCGTGCTTGATCTCCGGGTCCAGGCCGAAGGCGCTGACCACCGGCGGTGGCGGCAGGCCGAGGGCGATGGCGTAACCGAAGTCCTCGCCGGCGAAGCCCAGGCGCAGGCGCTTCACTTCGTTGCGCGGGCCGCCCTGGACTTCCACTTCACCCGAGCGCATGCGCCGCGAGTGGTTTTCCGGGCCGGCCCAGAAGGTGGATTCCAGTCCGCCTTCGCGCGCCAGGGCATTCACCACGCCTCCCTGGGCGGTCTCGGCGAGCAGGCGCAGGGCACGGTAGAGGTTGGACTTGCCGCTGCCGTTGGCGCCAGTGATCAGGTTCAGCCGGCCCAGCGGCAGCACCAGCGAGTTGATCGAGCGGTAATTGGCGACGGCGAGGGTGTGCAGCATGCGGGCGATCCGGTTCGGGCAAACGCCCGCATGCTAGCAGAAGGGTCTTACGCGGAACGACGCCAGTTCAGTACCAGCTGTGTCAGCAGGCCTGCAACCAATCCCCAGAAGGCGGAACCCACGGAGAACAGGGTGAAACCGGAGGCTGTGACCAGGAAGGTGACCATCGCCGCTTCGCGCTGGCGCGCATCGGCCATGGCGTTGGTCAGGCCATTGGTGATCGAACCAAGCAGCGCCAGCGCGGCGATCGACAGCACCAGCGCCTTGGGCAGCGCGGCGAACAGCGCTGCCAGGGTGGCGCCGAAGATGCCGGCGATGCCGTAGAACAGCCCGCACCAGAGCGCGGCGGTGTAGCGCTTGTGCGGGTTCTCGTGGGCTTCCGGGCCGGTGCAGATCGCCGCGCTGATGGCCGCCAGGTTGATGCCGTGGGAGCCGAAGGGCGCCAGCAGCAGCGAGGCGATGCCGGTAGTGGAGATCAGCGGCGAGGCGGGCACCTGGTAGCCGTCGGCGCGCAGTACGGCAAGGCCGGGCATGTTCTGCGAGGCCATGGCGACGATGAACAGCGGGATGCCGATACTGATGGTGGCGGCCAGGGAGAAGCTCGGCGTCGTCCACACCGGACGGGCGATCTCCAGCTGGAAGTGGCTGAAGTTGAGCAGGCCGAGGAAGCCGGCCAGGGCGACGCCAACCAGCAGCGCGGCGAACACCGCGTAACGTGGCGACAGGCGCTTGGCGACGAGGTAGCTGACGAACATCGCCACCACCAGCGCCGTCTGCTGCTGCGCGGCGTTGCAGATCTCGATGCAGATGCGGAACAGCACGCCGGCCAGCAGCGCCGAGGCCAGCGAGCCGGGCACCTGGCGCATCAGGCGGTCGAAGCTGCCGGTGACGCCGCAGATCGTGATCAGCGCGGCGCAGACAATGAACGCGCCGATGGCCTCGCCATACGGCACGCCGGGCAGGCTGCTGATCAGCAGCGCCGCGCCGGGGGTGGACCAGGCGATGACGATGGGGGTGCGGTAGCGCAGGGTGAGGCCGATGGTGGTCAACGCCATGCCGATGGACAGCGCCCAGATCCACGAAGAAATCTGCGCAGTGGTCAGCCCCGCAGCCTGGCCGGCCTGGAACATCAGCACAAGCGAGCTGGTGTAGCCGGTAAGCATGGCGACGAACCCGGCGACGATGGCAGCGGGGGATGAATCGGCCAGCGGGCGCAAGGGCGTGGCGGCGGGAGTGGTGTCAGTCATGCACGAACTTCCATCAGGTGCGGGTGAACAGCGGGTAGAGCGAGGCTACCAGCAGGGCAGCCATGCCGACATTGAACAGGCGCAGCCGTAGCGGGTCTTCCAGCCAGCGCCGCAGCAGGCTGCCGAGTATGGTCCAGACGCCCACGCTGGGGAGGTTGACCACGGCGAACAGGGTGGCGATCAGCACCACGTTGCCGATCCAGCTGTTGGCCGGCAGGTAGGTGGCGATGGCGCCGACGGCCATCACCCAGGCCTTGGGGTTGACCCACTGGAAGGCGGCGGCCTGGAGAAAGGTCATGGGTCTGGCGGCGTTCTCGCCTTTCGCTTCGGGCGCGCCGGAGCGGGCAATCTTCCATGCCAGGTACAGCAGGTAGGCGCCTCCGGCATAGCGCAGCGCCGTGTAGGTCGCCGGGAAACGCTCGAACAACTGGTGCAGGCCCAGGCCCACGGCGACCACCAGCAGCAGGAAGCCGATGCTGATGCCAAGCATGTGCGGAATGGTACGGCGCACGCCGAAGTTCACGCCCGAGGCCAGCAGCATCATGTTGTTGGGGCCGGGGGTGATGGAGGTGACGAAGGCGAACAGCACGAAGGCGCCGAGGAGTTCGAGGGGCATGGCGGATTACCGGTCTTGTTGTTGGAACAACGGTTGTCTTCTTTTGGTTCATCGTGCCGGGAGTTCTCTCGCCCTAACGCTGGCTGTGCGCCCCGCTCCGAAGGGAGAGGGGACTGTATGGCGCAGGTTGAAACAAAAGTGTCAGCCGGCACGAACAGCTCCCTCTCCCTTCAGGGAGAGGGCGGGGGAGAGGGCAGGCCCCATGCAGAATCTCAATTGGGACCAGCCTAATCCCGCCAGCGCAGAGCTGTCCCATAACAGCCAGTGGCCGAGTGGCCCGTACAGTACGAGCGGCAGTGGCATGCGCGGAAGTGCGCCGGTATGGTGCGGGAGAGCCGTACAACTGATGGAAGTTCGCCACCATGGAACAGAATCCCTACGCCGCCCCCAAGGTGGAACTGGTGGATCAGAGCGCTCCGGGGGCATTCCTCGCCGGGCGCTGGAACCCAGGCCACCTGCGCCTGCTCGGTGGCCTGAGCCTGGCGCTGCTGTTGTGCAACCTGGTGCTGTTCGTCCTGTCCTTCGCGGCAGCACTGCATGAGTCGACCACCTGGCAACGCTACGAACTCTGGATCGGCGTACTCAGCACGGTGCTCGGCTGCTTCCTGCTGTGGCGTACCCGCAATTTTCTCGAGGATCGCTTCAACGCTCGCGGGCTGGGTTGGCCCGTGGGGCTGTCGATCGCCATCGCGCTGGTGATGCAGGTCTACAGCCTGATCTTCGACGAGCAGCTCAGCGGTGAATTCAACGGCGCGCTGATGGGCTTCATGGGCCTGTTCGTGCCCACCGGCATCGTCACCCTCTGGTATGGCATCCGCCTGTTGAAGATCGAACTGCCGTATCCGTCGGTAAAGGTCATGGGCTGGTTGGAGGTCACGTCAGGTGTGTGCCTGCTCAGCGTCCTGCTGTTCCTGCCCGGCACCGCGCTGGCGATGGCCAGCCTGCTGCCGCAGGCGCTGATGTTCCTGCGTGCCGCCCGCGAGCTGGAGGGGGCGGCACGCTAGTCGTCCTGCGTGCGGGCGATAGCCTGGTTCACTGCCAGCCAGCCTTTCACCGCTTCTTCTCCGGCCTCGCCGAAGGCGCGCTGCAGCAAGCGCTCCTGCTCGCGGCGCAGGGCCTTTTCCAGCTTGCCGCCTTCGGCCGTCAGCTCCAGCAGGCGCCGGCGCTTGTCGTTGTCGCAGGCTTCGCTGCGGATCAGTTCGCGCTCGAGCAACTGGCGCAGCGGCACGTTCAGCGCCTGCTTGGTCACGCCCAGGGCGGCCAGCAGCTGGCTGACGCTCAGCCCCGGGTTGCGCGCGATGAAGAACAGGATGCGGTGGTGCACCCGGCTCAGCCCGCGGCGGGCGAGCATCTCGTCGGGTTTCGCGGTGAAGGCCCGGTAGCTGTAGAAGAAGGCCTGGATCGCTTCGAGTTGCAGGGTGTTTTTTGTTAGGTCAGGCATATTGACGTATCCGTCCCGGGCGTCGTAGCTTCGGTCAAGCAGTTTGACTCATTCTTCCGTGCTCCCGCTACCGGTGACCCCCATGGCCTTCTCCGAACGCATCGCCCGACTGAAAAGCTCTCTGATCCGTGAAATCCTCGCCGCGGCGCAGCGCCCGGAGGTGATGTCCTTTGCCGGCGGCCTGCCCGCCGAGCCGATGTTGCCGAAGGTGAACTGGGACGACATGCCGGTGAGCATGGGCCAGTACGGCATGAGCGAAGGGGAGCCGGCGCTGCGCGAGGCCATTGCCGCCGAGGCGCGAGCGTTGGGCGTGCCCTGCGAAGCGAGCCAGGTATTGATCGTCAGCGGTTCGCAGCAGACGCTCGACCTGGCCAGCAAGCTGTTCATCGATCCGGGCACCGAGGTATTGCTCGAAGCGCCGACCTATCTTGCCGCGCTGCAGGCCTTCCAGCTGTTCGGCGCGAACTGCCTGACCGTGCCGCTGGGCGCCGAAGGCCCGGATGTCGCCGCGCTGCGCGAGCGCCTGCAGGCCAGCAAGCCGGCCTTCGCCTACCTGATCCCGACTTTCCAGAACCCGTCCGGCGTGCGCTACAGCGAGCAACGCCGCGATGAGGTGGCTACCGCGCTCGACGAGTTCGGCGTGACCCTGATCGAGGACGAGCCTTACCGCGAGCTGGTGTTCGATGCGGGCGCCGCGACTCCGCTGGTCAGCCGCCTGAAGAAATCCAGCTGGATCTACACCGGTACCGTCTCCAAGACGCTGCTGCCGGGGCTGCGCGTGGGCTTCCTGATCGCCACGCCGGACCTGTTCCCGCACCTGCTGCGCCTGAAGCAGTCCGCCGACCTGCACACCAACCGCGTCGGCCAGTGGCAGGCACTGCAATGGTTCGGCACCGAGGCCTATCGCGGCCACCTGGCCGAGCTGCGCGATTTCTATCGCATTCGCCGCGACGCCATGCAGCGACAGCTGGAAGAACATTTCGCCGAGCTGGCGGAGTGGAATGTGCCCCAGGGCGGCTTGTTCTTCTGGCTCAAGCTCAAGCAGCCGCTGGATACCCGTACATTGCTGGACGCGGCGTTGGCGCAGAACGTGGCCTTCATGCCGGGCGAGCCTTTCTTCACACAACCGGATGCCAATCCCGGCTATTTGCGGCTTAACTTCAGCCACGTGGCGCCAGAACGTGCCGGCGAAGGTTTGCGCCGCCTGGCGACGGTCATCCGCGAAGCCCAGGCCCAATGAGGAGATGAGCATGTACACCGTCTACGGCGATCGACTGTCCGGCAACTGCTATAAGGTCAAGCTGGCCCTGCACCTGCTCGGCCTGCCTTACCAGTGGCGCGAGATCGATATCCTCAAGGGTGAGACGCAGACCGCCGAGTTCCTGGCGATGAACCCCAACGGCAAGGTGCCGGTGCTGCAGCTGGAAGATGGCACCTGCCTGTGGGAGTCCAACGCCATCCTCAACTTCCTCGCCGATGGCAGCGATCTCCTGCCACGTGAACCGCGCCTGCGCACCCAGGTGCTGCAATGGCAGTTCTTCGAGCAATACAGCCATGAGCCCTACGTGGCGGTGGCGCGTTTCATCGAGTTCTACCTGGGCCTGCCCGAAGAGCGCCGCGAGGAATACGCGCGCTGCCAGAAGGGTGGTTACAAGGCGCTGAAGGTGATGGAAAAGCAGCTGCAGCAGACGCCTTACCTGGTGGGTGACCAGTACTCCATCGCTGACATCACCCTGTATGCCTACACCCATGTGGCGCACCAGGGCGGCTTCGATCTGTCGAACTTCCCGGCGATCAATGCCTGGTTGGCGCGGGTGGCGGACCATCCGCGGCACGTGGCGATGCAGGACTGATCACCACGCCCGGCCATTGAAAACGCCGCTTCCTTGTAAGCGGCGTTTTTCGTTGTGCGCCGAGCTTTTTTGTAGGAACGAGCTTGCTCGCGAACAAATTGCCCGGCCACGCTGATGTCGGGCGGTTGGCGAGCAAGCTCGCTCCTACAGGTCGAGTCGCGCCTCGAGACTGAAAACCGGCAATTTGCCATCAGACGAATCCTAAATAACCGCTCTAATCCGCTGATTCCGGCACTTTGAGGTTGACCGGCATCATGGCGGCGTTTTGTCGCCCTCCCTAATCTGGACGGGCTGCCATGCGGGACGTACCGATGTGGCCGGGCGCGAGCGGCAGGCAGTGTCGTCGCCCGGCGTGGGGAGGGGAAAGATGGCCTATCTGGTCTGGCAGGCGGATCTCGACACCGGGATCGGAGTGATCGACGCGCAGCACAAACGCATCGTCGAAATGATCAACCAGCTGCACGAGGCCCAGGCCCATCACGACCGAGCCATGCTCGGCGGCGTGATCGAGGAACTGGTCGACTACACCATCTCGCACTTCGCCTTCGAGGAGACGCTGCTGGAGGATTCCGGCTACCAGTTCACCCGTGCGCACAAGAAGGTCCACGAACTCTTTATCAAGCGCGTTTCCGACTACCGCCAACGCTTCGACGCCGGCGAGGACGTCGCCGAGGAACTCAAGGGCCTGCTCGGACGCTGGCTGTTCAACCATATCCGTAATGACGACGCCAACTACGTGGAGTCGGTGATGGCGAGCATGCACGAGCTGACCCGCGACCAGAGCCACGGTGGCTGGCTGTCGCGCTCGATGAAGCGATTCTTCGGCTGAATTTTCAGTCACTTCGGCGGTGAATGCCGACGCGAATCCCCTTCGGCTGACTATGCTCTGTGCACAACTACAAGCAATGCCACGGGGGTATTCGCGCATGAAGACGCTGTTGAAGTCACTGCTGCTGCTTTCTTTCCTCTCATCCTTCCCATTGTTCGCCGCCCAGTCGACGACCTCGCCAACGGACGACCAGCGCGCCAAGGCGTTGCTGTCCAAGGCGGTGGCGGCCTACAAGCAGGAGGGCGACAAGGCCTTCGCTGCGTTCAGCCGCCAGGGCGAGTTCGTCGACGGGGACCTGTATGTGTTCGTCGTGGACAGCAAGGGCACCATGCTTGCCAGCGGCGGGCCGTCGGTGGTGCTGATCGATCGGGATGTGTCGACCACACTCGATCCCTCGTTGCAGAAGCAGTTTGCGCAGGCGCTGAAATCGCCGGAGACCGGCAAGGTGCAACAGGCTGACTACCGCTGGAAGAACTGGGCGGACGGCAAGGTCGAGCGCAAGCACGTCTATTACCAGCGTGTGGGTGAGCGCTTCCTCGCGGTGGGCTACTACATCCCGCGCGCGTCGGCGCAGCAGGCGGCGGCCATGCTGGACAAGGCGGTGAAGGCCGTTGAGGCCGATCCACAGGACACCTTCAAGAAGATCACCGCGCGCGATCCCGCGTTTATCCAGGACGACCTCTACGTCTTCGTCGTCGACCTGGATACGTCGAAATTCGTCGCCCATGGCTTCAATACGCGCATGGTCGGCACGGACTTCGATTCGCTGAAGGACCCGGGCGGCAACCCGATCGGTCACGCCATGCTGGAACTGGCCAAGTCCAAGGGCGAGGCGGAATTCGATTACCAGTGGCGCAACCCGGTGACCAGCAAGGTGGAGAACAAGCACGCCTTCCTGCGCAAGTCCGGCCACTACCTCGTTGCGGTGGGTTACTACACGCGCTGATTGCAGCGATTCACAGGCACAAAAAAACCGGCCCGAGGGCCGGTTTTTTCATGGCAGCGGCTGTCAGCGGATCAGGCTGAGGAACTCGCTGCGGGTGGCGGCGTTCTCGCGGAACTCGCCGAGCATCACCGAGGTGACCATGGAGGAGTTCTGCTTCTCCACGCCGCGCATCATCATGCACATGTGCTTGGCCTCGATCACCACGGCCACGCCCAGCGCGCCGGTGACCTGCTGGACCGCCTCGGCGATCTGCCGCGACATGTTTTCCTGGATCTGCAGGCGGCGGGCGTACATGTCGACGATACGTGCCACCTTGGACAGCCCCAGCACCTTGCCGTTGGGGATGTAGGCCACGTGGGCCTTGCCAATGAACGGCAGCAGGTGGTGTTCGCACAGCGAGTAGAGCTCGATGTCCTTGACCAGCACCATCTCGCTGTTGTCGGAGCTGAACAGGGCGCCGTTGACGATCTCCTCCAGCGTCTGCTGGTAGCCGCGGCAAAGGTACTGCATGGCTTTGGCGGCGCGCTTGGGCGTGTCCACCAGGCCTTCGCGGGTGACGTCCTCACCGAGCTGGCTGAGGATCGCGGAGTAGTTTTGTTCCAGGGACATGATCTACCTGTGGCAATGACAAAAATAAAAACCGTGGCGCAGGGTAGGGCGCTCAGCCTTGGCTGGCAAGGCCCGAGCGCCGGTTGGCGCGTTATGGCAGGCGGATTGTCGCCGGGCGCTGGTGCAAGCCGGGCGCGGGCCTTTTACTCGTCGCGGCCTTCGAGCATGTTGCGGCGCAGCATCACGTAGATGGCGCCGGTACCGCCGTGGCGCGGCAGGCAGGAGGTGAAGCCGAGTACCTGCGGGTGCTGGCGCAGCCAGGTGTTCACATGGCTCTTTACCATCGGGCTGCGGCCGTCGACGCGCGCCGCCTTGCCGTGGGTAACGCGGACGCAGCGGATCTCGAAGCGCGTGGCTTCGGCGATGAAGTCCCAGAGGGTTTCGCGGGCGGTTTCGATCTTCATGCCGTGCAGGTCGAGGCTGCCTTCGAAGCTGATCTGGCCGGCCTTGAGCTTGCGTATCTGGCCTTCCTGGACGCCGTCGCGGGCCCAGTAGAGTTCGTCCTCGGGGCCGACGTCGATGACGAACTGGTCGGAGAGACCGTCCACCCGGATGTTCTCGGTGCGTACGGTCGCGTTCTGTCGCAGCTCCTTGAGCTGCTTGCGGTCGGCCTTGGGTTTACCGGTGTCGGCCTGGTCCACGGTGATCCGCCTGACGCCGCGCATTTCGCTGGCGAATTGGGAAAAATCGTCGTCTTGCATGCGCACCTCCTCAAACAGCCGCGCAGTCTAACGGATCGCGCCGGTCCTGCGGAAATGCGCCGTGCGGGGATCAGTCGCGGCGCTTCATCAGCCGGGGCGACAGGCTCAGGCCTTCACGGCCACGGGCGCGGCGGCGCGCGGCGCGCCAGAATGTGACGCCCAGCCACAGACAGAACAGTCCGATTACCAGCAGCACGGCGCCGGCTCCCGGTTCGATGTGCAGAACGCCCACCGCGGGCTGGCGGCGGAGCAGGGCGGCGACGCCGGCCATGGCGGACAGGATGCCGAAGGTGGCGATTACCGCGGCGATCGCGGCAGCGAAGCGCCAGCGCCAGCGACCCGGACGCTTCGGGCGCAGGCTGGGTGGATCGAATTTATCGGTCATCTTCATCCCGACTTCCTCATCTATTGAACGAGGCTATGACCGGTGGGGAGGGGAGGGGTTCCAACCCCAGGGTCGGGAAGCGCGGCGAACCCGCTGGATGAGCGGGTTCGCGGGCTATCGCGCCTAAGCTGAGCCTAACCCCGGGTGCTTGTCGTTGCCGCCCGTCGGGACGAATGGCTTCAGACCAGAGCCTGGGCTTGCGCGACCACGGCGGCGAAGTTGTCGCCCAGGGCGGCGATTTCGGCGCGGTGCAGGTCCCGCGCGGCGAGCACGCCGCCTTCGGGGGTGGGAATGTCGCGGGTGGCGCAGGCGGCATCCACCAGGGTGCAACGGTAGCCGTAGTCCTTGGCGGCGCGGACGGTGGTGCTGATGCTGGAGTGGGTCATGAACCCGCAGACGATCAGGTCCAGGCGGCCGCCGGCCTGCAGGCGGTCATGCAGGTCGGTGCCGGCGAAGGCGTTGGGCAGGCGCTTGTCCACCACCACCTCGCCCGGCAGCGGCGCCAGTTCGGGCAGGAAGCGGCCGCGCGGGCCCTGCGGGTCGAGGAGGCCGCCGACCACGCCCAGGTGGTGCACGTGGACAATGGGGGTGCCCATGGCCCGGGCCGTCTCCAGCAGCAGGCGAATCTGCGCCACCGCGGCATCCAGGTCAGGCAGGGCCAGTACGCCGCTGCGGTACTCCTCCTGGGCATCGATGATCAACAGAGTGCTCTGGCGCAGGGTGGCCGGCGGATATCCGCGCCCACTGATCTGCAGCATGCTGAGCGGAAGGGACATGTCACGACTCCTGTAAATGCATGTTCACTCATTGTGGGCCGTAACGCGTCCGCTGTGAATCTTTGCGAACTCGCGCCAAAGTGGTAATGGCATTCTTTTACGGAACGGGCTGGAAAGCCCCCGGAGTGCCCGCGTTCCGCTAGAATGCGTCCCTTTTTGCGAGCTGCGAGGACTGCTGCCGTGACCGAATCTCGTTTGCTGACCCTGCGTGACCACATCCGCTGGGCCGTCAGCCGCTTCCACGCCGAGGAACTGTTCTTTGGCCACGGTACCGACAACGCCTGGGATGAAGCCCGCCAACTGGTGCTGGGCGCGCTCCATCTGCCCTGGGAAATGGCCGACGCCTACCTGGATTGTCGCCTCGAGGACGAGGAGCGCGAATACCTGATGCACCTGCTGCGCCGACGCATCGAGGAGCGTGTGCCGACTGCCTACCTGTTGGGCGAAGCCTGGTTCTGTGGCATGCCCTTCGTGGTGGACGAGCGCGTACTGGTGCCGCGCTCGCCCATCGCGGAACTCATCGAACGTCGCTTCGAGCCCTGGCTGGCGGCCGACCCTGCACGAATCCTCGACCTGTGCACCGGCTCGGGCTGCATCGGTATCGCCTGCGCCAGCGCCTTCCCGGAATCCGAAGTGGTGCTGGGCGACCTGTCGTTCGACGCCCTGGAAGTGGCCAATATCAACATCGAGCGCCACGAGCTGGGCGAGCGCGTCTACACCGTGCAGGGTGACGGCTTCGAAGGCCTGCCGGGCCAGCGTTTCGACCTGATCGTGTCGAACCCTCCCTATGTCGACGCCGAAGACTTCGCCGACATGCCCGCCGAGTACCACCACGAGCCGGAGCTGGGCCTGGCCTGCGGCAACGACGGCCTGGACCTGGTACGGCGCATGCTAGCCGAGGCGGCGGACCACCTGACCGAGCGCGGCACATTGGTGGTGGAGGTGGGCAACAGCCAGGTGCACGTGGCGGCGCTCTACCCGGAAGTGGACTTCACCTGGCTCGACTTCGAGTACGGCGGCCACGGGGTATTCCTGCTCTCGGCGCAGCAATGCCGCGAGCATCAGGAGCTGTTCAGGGCGCGGGTAAAGGCCTGATCCACTCCAAGGGTGGGCTGAATCTGTAGGAGCGAGCTTGCTCGCGAACGGATTTACCGGTTGGTCCGGCGCCTGGCCGGTTCGCGAGCAGGCTCGCTCCTACAAAAGAATGCTTCGGTGTGGGGCTCAGCCCATCGCGGAGGTCGGCTTTGGGTAGGAGCGGACTTCGTCCGCGATTGCCCACCGGCTGCGCCGATCGGTCGGCGGCGTGTGCACGCTAGTGCGTGGCAATCCAGATCAGCAATCCCGCCTGGAACACGGCGAACACCGTCAGGCAGGCGATGGTGAAGCGCAGGCTGGTGTCGTCGCGGCGGAAGGTCTCGATGCGCTGCTCCAGCCGGCGGATCTCGTTGGACTGGGTGGCGAGGTTCTGGTCAGCCTGTTCCAGCATGGAACCGGCTTCCAGCAGCGGGACTATCTGCACCTTGTCCTTGTGCCAGTCGTCGTACAGCTCGCTGACCCGGCCGACGCTGTAGCGCGCCTTCAGCAGCCGCGAATCCTCGTAGATCACGTCGAAGCCCTGGGCGCGCAGGAAGTGGTCCCGGCGCTGCCGGGCCTCTTCGTTGGGGGCGTCCTTCATCGCCAGCGCGCCACCCTCGACACGGTAGTGCGACCACTTCTTTTTCGCCCAGGCCACTCCCTGGGCCAGCAGGAATCGCCCCAGTCCGCGGTTCAGCGGTTCGGTGGTGAAGCCCGAGTCGGCGCCGAAGCGCACTTCCTTGCTGCGGTGGTCCGCCCAGACCTCCAACAGGTTCACTTCCTTGCGCAGCACCTGGCCGGGCACCTGTACGGTCAGCCGCAGCAGGCTCTGCTCGCCGTTGTGGCGTTCCACCCGGCCCAGTTGCACGAAGCGCAGCGGTCGCGCGCCAGTGGTGCGGTCGGTGGGCAGCGGCGCCAGGCGCAGCAGGCGATAGTGTTCCGGCGCCAGGTCCGCCCAGGGATGCGGGCGGGCGGCGGCGCTCTCGTCGGCGGCGACGGCAGTCTGTTCGGCTTCGGTCATGGGGTCTACCTCGGGGCCTGGCGGGCGTGGCCAGGGCTCTCCCGTGGTTTATCGACGCACCGGCGGATTTCTTGAGACGTTCGCTCCAGATCCCGGCGCATTTTCGGCAAGCGTACTGCCGGGAAGGCTCGGCGCGTGCTGGATGAAAGTCGTGATGCGCTGCACCAGCTCACGGGCCAGCGGCAGGTTGGGATTGTTGTAGGAGGCGAGTTGCTGCGGACCGCTGGTCGGGACGATCCGCAGGATATGGTTCATCCCCGAGATCAGGTGGAAGTCGCTGTCGGGCTTGGCGCGCTTGAGCGCCTGCGCATCCTCGACGCCAACCTGGATATCGTTGGTGCCCTGCAGGACCAGCGTCGGCAATTTCAACTCGGCGAAGGCGCGGGCCGGGTCCTGGCGGAACAGCGAGATCAGGTAGGGCTGCACGCTGGGGCGGAACAGCACCTTCAGGGGCTCCGGCACCCGTGGCTGCAACTGCCCGGCCTGCAGGCCGTCGATCAGTTGGTCAGCCTGGGCGAGCAGGAGCGGCGGTAGGCGGGCTTGCAACTGCTCGCGCAATACGTCGCCGATCGGGCGGGCACTGCCTGCGAGGGAAACCAGCGCCTCGGCGTGGGTTCGCGGCGCGGCGAGGCTGGCGATCAGCGCGCCCTCGCTGTGGCCGATGAGAATCTGCCGGCCGAAGCGCGGGTCGTGGGCCAGCTTGTCGCTCCAGGCCACCACGTCGCTGACGTAGGCTTCAACGCTGAGCTCTTCCTCACGCGGCGCGGCCGGCAGGCTGCGGGCCACGCCGCGCTTGTCGTAGCGTACGCTGGCAATGCCGTTTTCCGCCAAGGCCTCGGCCAGTTTGCGCAGGTAGGCGTTCTGTCCGCCCTCGGGGTTGTTGCCGTCGCGGTCGGTGGGGCCGGAGCCGGCGATCAGCAGTGCTACTGGCGGAGGGGTATCGCCCTGGGGCAGCAGCATCGTCCCGCGCAGCACGCCGTGGCCGGTATCCAGGTCATAGGGACGCTGCAGGATGCTGGTGGGGGCGGCCTGGGCGATGCTGGTGACGAAACAGAAGAGGAGCAGGGCGAGACGGCGCATCGAAGACTTCGTGATGGGGCTGATGGCGCTTTGATCCTCGCGGGCGGCGAAGGTTCGCAGGGCGGATTGACGCAGGTATACTGCTCGGCCTTTTCGATACCAGTCTTTTCGCGGAGCCTCGCATGTCCGGCAACACCTACGGCAAGCTGTTCACCGTCACCACCGCTGGCGAAAGCCACGGCCCGGCGCTGGTCGCCATCGTCGACGGCTGCCCGCCCGGCCTTGAGATTTCCCTGGAAGACCTGCAGCGCGACCTGGACCGCCGCAAGCCCGGCACCAGCCGCCACACTACCCAGCGCCAGGAAGCCGACGAGGTGGAGATCCTCTCCGGCGTGTTCGAGGGCAAGACCACCGGCACCCCGATCGGCCTGCTGATCCGCAACACCGACCAGAAGTCCAAGGACTACTCGGCGATCAAGGATCTGTTCCGCCCGGCCCACGCCGATTACACCTACCACCACAAGTACGGCATCCGTGACTACCGTGGCGGCGGCCGTTCCTCGGCGCGCGAGACCGCCATGCGCGTGGCCGCCGGCGCCATCGCCAAGAAGGTCCTGGCAGGCATGGGCATCAGCGTGCGCGGCTACATGAGCCAGCTCGGCCCCATCGAAATCCCCTTCAAGACCTGGGACAGCGTCGAAGACAACGCCTTCTTCAGCCCCGACCCGGACAAGGTGCCGGAGCTGGAGGCCTACATGGACCAGCTGCGCCGTGACCAGGATTCGGTAGGCGCGAAGATCACCGTGGTCGCCGAAGGCGTGCCGCCGGGCCTGGGCGAGCCGATCTTCGACCGCCTGGACGCCGAACTGGCCCACGCGCTGATGAGCATCAACGCGGTGAAGGGCGTGGAAATCGGCGCCGGCTTCGCCAGCGTCGCCCAGCGCGGCACCGAGCACCGCGACGAGCTGACCCCCGAAGGTTTCCTGTCGAACAATGCTGGCGGCATCCTCGGCGGTATTTCCAGCGGCCAGCCGATCATCGCCCACCTGGCGCTGAAGCCGACCTCCAGCATCACCACCCCCGGCCGTTCCATCGATGTGGACGGCAACCCGGTGGACGTCATCACCAAAGGTCGCCACGACCCGTGCGTGGGCATCCGCGCTACGCCCATCGCCGAGGCGATGATGGCCATCGTGCTGCTCGACCACCTGCTGCGCAATCGCGCGCAGAATGCCGACGTGAAGGTCGGCACCCCGGTCCTCGGTCAGCTTTGAGTGACCTGGCGCTCCCGCCGGCCTGATCAGGTGGCGGGAGCGTCGGATATTCGCCGCCGATGACTCAGGTTCCCTACTGGCGGCTGTCCAGTTTCTACTTCTTCTACTTCTGCCTGCTGGGCGGGACGGCGCCGTTCCTCGCGCTGTATTTCCATCACCTGGGGTTCTCTGCGCCACGCATCGGCGAACTGGTGGCGATCCCCATGCTGATGCGCTGCGTGGCGCCGAACCTGTGGGGCTGGTTGGGCGATCGCAGCGGCCAGCGACTGGCCATCGTGCGCTTTGGCGCGGTGTGCACGGCGCTGTGTTTCGCCGGCATCTTCCTCGGTCACAGCTATGCGTGGCTGGCGCTGATCATGGCCGGGCACGCGTTCTTCTGGCACGCGGTACTGCCGCAGTTCGAGGTGATCACACTGGCGCACCTGCGCGGGCGCACCGAGAGCTACAGCCGCATCCGCCTGTGGGGTTCCATCGGTTTCATCTGCACCGTGGTCGGCCTGGGCTGGCTGTTCGAGTTCGCCAGTCTGGACGCCTATCCGCTGGCGCTGCTGGCGATCATGCTCGGCATCGTCGGCGCCAGTTGGTGGGTGCCGAACGCCCAGCCACCGGCGCGGCAGGATGAGGCCAGCGCGGGCGGTTTTCTCCAGCAACTGCTCAAGCCCGGCGTGCTCGCCTTCTACCTGTGCGTGTGCCTGATGCAGCTGTCCCATGGCCCGTACTACACCTTCCTGACCCTGCACCTGGAGTCGCTCGGCTACGCTCGTGGGCTGATCGGCCAGCTCTGGGCACTGGGGGTGGTGGCCGAGGTGCTGCTGTTCCTGGTCATGCCGCGCCTGCTCAAGCGCTTCTCGCTGCGCCAGGTGCTGGTGGCGAGCTTCCTGCTGGCGGCCTTGCGCTGGCTGCTGCTGGGCACTTTGGCCGGGCACCTGCCGGTACTGTTATTCGCCCAGTTGCTGCACGCGGCGACCTTTGGCAGCTTCCACGCTGCCGCCATTCATTTCGTCCAGCGCAGCTTCCAGGCTCGCCAGCAGGGGCAGAGCCAGGCGCTTTACGCCGCGCTGGCCGGCACCGGTGGCGCGCTCGGCGCGCTTTACTCCGGCTACAGCTGGGGTAGCCTTGGGCCGGCCTGGACCTTTGCCATCGCCAGCGTGGCTGCGCTGGCCGCCGCCTTCATCATCTGGACCCGTCTGAACGAGGACCCGCATGAACGACACCCGTGAGCAGCTGACCCAACAGATCATCGAGGCCGGCCGTTTCCTCTATGGCCGTGGCTGGTCGCCGGCCACCAGCAGCAACTATTCCGCGCGCCTAGCCGCCGACCGTGCGTTGCTCACCGTTTCGGGCAAGCACAAGGGCCAGCTCGGCGTCGACGATGTGCTGGAAACCGACCTCGCCGGCAACAGCCTGGAACCGGGCAAGAAGCCCTCGGCGGAAACCCTGCTGCACACCCAGCTCTACGCCTGGCGCCCGGAGATCGGTGCGGTGCTGCACACCCATTCGGTCAATGCCACCGTGCTGTCGCGCCTGACTGTGGGCGACCGCCTGGAGCTGGAAGACTACGAACTGCAGAAGGCCTTCGCCGGCGTCAGTACCCACGAGGGCCGCGTCACCGTGCCGACCTTCGACAACGACCAGGACATCGCCCGCCTGGCCGCCAAGGTGCAACCCTGGCTCGATGCGCATCCGGACTGCCCGGGTTACCTGATCCGTGGCCACGGCCTGTACACTTGGGGCCCACGCATGGCCGATGCCCTGCGCCAGATCGAAGCCTTCGAATTCCTCTTCGAATGCGAACTGAAAGTACTGAGCCTTCGCGGCGGCACGCGCTGAGCGAACCCGACCCGCTTTTGAGAAAAAAGCCCAGAAGGACAACGACCATGAGCAGCCTGACCGTCTACCACGAATCCAACCCCGAGCAGCCGCTGAAGCTGCTGACCCACGCCGAGGACATCGCTTCCACCCTGGGCGAGCTGGGCGTGCGCTTCCAGCGCTGGGCGGCGAATGCCCCCATCGTTCCCGGTGCCAGCCAGGAAGAGGTGATCGCCGCCTACCAGCACGAGATTCGTCGCCTGCAGGAGGAGGAGGGCTACGTCACCGTCGATGTGGTCAGCCTGACCGCCGACCATCCGCAAAAGGATGAGCTGCGCGCCAAGTTCCTCGATGAACATCGCCATGGCGAGGACGAGGTGCGCTTCTTCGTTGCCGGCCGCGGGCTGTTCACCCTGCACATCGAGGACCACGTCTACGCCGTGCAGTGCGAGAAGAACGACCTGATCTCGGTGCCCGCCGGCACCCGCCACTGGTTCGACATGGGCGAGCGCCCGCACTTCGTGGCCATCCGCCTGTTCAACAATGCCGAAGGCTGGGTCGCGAAATTCACCGGTGATGAGATCGCCAAGCGTTTTCCGTTGTTGGAAGACTGATCTCTCCTTAGCCGGGGAGGGTAGGCTGTTTCCTGCTCTTCGTAGGAGCGAGCGTGCTCGCGAACAGTGTTGCCGGCCCACTCGGTTCCATGCCGTTCGCGAGCAAGGACTGGGCGTCCCCCTCGGTCCTGCATGTCATCCCGCCTGGGTTAAAGGCGGGCCTTTGGAGTCCCCATGCCCATCAAAGCCATCCTCACCGACATCGAAGGCACCACCAGCGCGGTCAGCTTCGTCTTCGACGTGCTCTTTCCCTATGCCGCCGCGCACCTGCCGGACTTCGTGCGTGAGCATGCCGACGAGCCGGCCGTGGCCGAGCAACTCGCCGCCGTGCGCGCCGACAGCGGTGAGGCGAACGCCGACACCGAACGCTGCATCGAAATCCTTCTCGGCTGGATCGCCGAAGACCGCAAGGCCACGCCGCTCAAGGCACTGCAAGGCATGGTCTGGGAGCAGGGCTACAGCGCCGGCCAGCTCAAGGGCCACGTCTACCCGGACGCCGTCGACGCGCTGCGCCACTGGCACGCCGAGGGCTACCGGCTGTACGTCTATTCCTCCGGCTCTATCCAGGCGCAGAAGCTGATCTTCGGCTGCTCGGAGGCGGGCGACCTGTCGCCGCTGTTCTCCGGTTACTTCGACACCACCAGCGGACCCAAGCGCGAGGTGGAGTCCTACTGCCGCATCGCCGCTGCCATCGGTCTGCCGGGCGAAGACATCCTGTTCCTTTCCGACATCGTCCAGGAGCTGGATGCCGCACAGCAGGCCGGCCTGCAGACCATCGGCCTGGCCCGCGAGGGTGGGGTACTGGAAGGCCACGACACGGTGGCAAGCTTCGCGGTGATCGACCCGGCGCGGGTTTGACCCCCTGCCTTGAATGCACGCCCGTGCCGCTGCGGCGCGGGCAGCTATGCTGATCAGGCCGACATTCTCATAGAAGGATCTTCCAAATGGGCTCGACCCTCAGTGGCCTGATCAGCCTGATCATCTTTGCCCTGGATATCTGGGCGATCATCAACGTGGTGAAAAGCAACGCCGAGATGCCGATGAAGATCATCTGGATCCTGGTAATCGTCATCCTGCCGGTGCTCGGCCTGATCATCTGGGCGGTGGCAGGGCCGCGCGGCAACGTGCGGGTCTGAGCGTCATTTCAACTCCCGCAGGAGCGGGCCATGTTCGCGATAGCGCCCATGGAACGCTCATGCAGGTCGACAGCCTCAGTCGAACCGGTAATGCATCCGCACGCAGCCCGGCTCGATCACCTTGGCCGACAGCAGCGTCGGCGACACCCGCAGCCCGGTTGCGGGGAATAGCGCAAAACCGCCACCAATGATCTCCGGCATTACGTAGATTTCCAGCTCATCCAGCGCCCCGCGCTCCAGGAAGGCCATCTGCAGCTGGCCTCCGCCGAGCATCCATACGTCGCCATCTTCCAATGCGCGCAGTTCCCCGATCAGCGCTTCGACATCGCTGCGGGTTTCCAGCGGGCCCTTCGGTTCGTCGATGGGGCGGGACGTCACCACCAGCACGCGCTGTGCGCCATAGGGCCAGGGGCTGGGGTCGGCCGCGAGGAAGTCGTAGGTCGCGCGGCCCATGACCACCGTGCGGATGCGCTGGAGGAACAGGGTGTAGTCATGTTCGCCCAACTGCAGCTGGTCATGCCTGAACAGCCAGTCCAGCCCGTGTTCGGGCGTTGCGATGAAGCCGTCAAGGCTGGTGGCGATGTAGCTGAGAATTCTGGCCATGTTGCGTCTCCGTGGATAAGCTTTGTGCCAATATATAAATGAATGTTCATTTATAAAAGAGATTGGCATGGCTCGAACCAAGACGGTGAGCGACGCAGCGATACTCGACGCCGCCATGGCATTGATGGTGCGCGAAGGGCCGGAATCCGTGACTTTCGCTGCCGTGGGCCGCGAGGTCGGGCTTTGCGCTGCGACGCTGGTGCAGCGCTACGCGACCAAGGCGGATTTCCTCCGCGCCGTGCTGCTGCGCGCCTGGGACCAACTGGATGAGCAGACCGCCCGACTCGACGAGAGCATCGAGCTGAGCCCGGAAGGCGCGATTCGGATGCTGGTGGCGATGTTCCCGGTGGGCGAGGGTGAGACCGATTACGCGGAAGGGTTGCTGATCCTGCGCGAGGACATGCGCGATCCATTGCTTCGTGAACGTGGGGCACGATGGGGCGCGACGTTGGCCGCGGCATTGGGGCGGCGATTGAGCGATGATCCGCAACGGCAGCCGATTCTCGGCCGGCTGATGGCCAGCCAGTGGCAGGGCGCGCAGTTGTGGTGGGCTTTCGAACGCCGGGGCGATCCGGCGAGTGCCATCGGCGGCGAGCTGCGCCGTTGGTGCAATGTCGTGCTGAAGGCGGAAAGGGTTGCGGGATAAGGCGCCGCGATGGAGACTCGTTCGATGCATTACTGCCTGATCGAAACAACACTCGGCTGGTTCGGGCTCGCCTGGAGCCCGCAGGGGATCACGCGCGCCTATCTGCCGGGGGACTCCGTGCACAGCGTGCGCGAGCGCTTCGACAAGCTCGGCACCGAGACTGCCCAATGGCCTGCATTCATCGATGAAGCGCGCCGGTTGATCTTCGGCTATGCGCAGGGCGAGGCGGTGTCGTTCGAGACGTTGCCGCTGGACCTGTCCGGCCAGAGTGATTTCCACCGCCGCGTCTACGACGACATCCTCCAGCTGGGCCGCGGGGAGACCACGACCTATGGCGAGATCGCCCGGCGCCTGGGTGATGTCGGCTTGTCCCGCGCGGTGGGGCAAGCGATGGGGTCCAATCCGATCCCGCTGATCATTCCCTGTCACCGCGTGCTTGCCAGTGGCGGCAAGACCGGTGGCTTCTCCGCACCCGGTGGCAGCGGCTCGAAGATGCGCATGCTGGCGTTGGAAGGCTACGTCGATCCGCAGGCAGCGCAGACCGCCTTCGACTTCTCCTAGAGCGGACGGCTAGGCCGTTTCCAGCGCGCCCTCCAGGCGCAGCAACAATTCCTTGCGCGGCAGGCCGCCAGCGTAGCCGGTGAGGCTGCCGTTGCTGCCAATCACCCGGTGGCAGGGGACGATGATGCTGATCGGGTTGGCGCCGTTGGCCGCGCCCACCGCGCGGATGGCCTTGGGCCGGCCGATCCGCCGCGCCAGTTCTGCATAGACAGTGGTGTAGCCGTAGGGAATCTCCAGCAGCGCCTGCCAGACCTGGCGCTGGAACTCGGTGCCACCGGTGTTCAATTTCACCTCGAAGCGCTGGCGCTTGCCGGCGAAATACTCGTCCAGCTGACGCGCCACATCGTCCAGCAGTGGGCTGCCTTCGTACCAGTCCGGCTGAGGGTAATGGCGCACCTCCAGGTCCATGTATAGCATGCGCAGGCCGCCTTCGTCGCCGGCCAGCAGCAGGCGGCCGGTGGGGCTGTCGTGGTAACGGTAGTGCATGGTCATCCTCCGGTGCGGCCGGCCTGGGAATAGGCGTGCCACAGATAGACGGCGGCATAGGCGCGCCACGGTCGCCAGGCTTCGGCGCGACGTTGCAGCTCGCGAGCGGTGATGCCTCCGGCGCCCCAGACCGGTGACTTGAGCAGGCCCAGATCGGCGGCGGGGAAGGCGTCCGGATCGCCGAAGGCGCGCAGGGCGACGTACTCCGCCGTCCACGGACCAATGCCGGGGAGGGCGCAGAGGCGCTGTACCAGGTCGTCGGCGCCGTCGTTCACGTGCAATTCCAGCGCGCCGCTGGCGCAGGCGGCGGAGAAGCGCTGCAGTGTCTCCACGCGCTTGCCGGGCATGCCGATGCCGGCAAGGTCAGCTTCGGCCAGGGCCTCGGGGGTGGGGAACAGCCGCGTTGGCTGGCCTTCACAGTCGCCGGGCAACGCTCCACCCAGGCGCTGCACCAGGCGTCCGACGATGGTGACGGCGGCCTTCACCGTGACCTGCTGGCCGACGATGGCGCGCACGGCCTGCTCGAACGGGTCGAAGGCGGTGGGCAGGCGCAGGCCGGGCGCTTGCAGTAGCAGCGGGGCGAGCAGCGGGTCGGCCTGGAAATGCGTGGCGATCTGCAGTGGGTCGCTGTCCAGGTCGAACATCTTGCTCACCCGCGCCGCCAGCGGTTGCGCATGCTGCGGCGCCAGGTGAATGTCCAGTTCCAGTTCGGCGCTGTCTTCCAGCGGGCGCACGCTGAACCAGCCGATATCGCCGCCCACGCGCACACTGCGGGCATAGCGGCGCGGCGACAGGCATTCGACGCCGGCCAGGCTGCGCAGGGCGAAATGCTCGTGGAACTGCTGCCAGTCCCAGGGCGCACGGTAGGGCAGGCGAATGAGTTGGGGAGTGGGGGGCGTGTTGGTCATGGGGCGACATTACCCGTTGCCGGCGATGCTGTCCTCCCGCGCCTGACTTTCAAATTCCCCTGGAAGGCTGGCGCCGACGGCGGGGTTCGACCTGTCATCGATGGGCACGTAGAATGCGCGCCTCTTTCGGGGCGGCCCGCCGTCCCCTCCTATTGTCTTGTCCCGACGGGAGCGCACTCATGCACGATTACCAGGAAACCCTCTACGACGGCTATGGCCAGCGTTTCAGCGTCGACAGGATGCTCCACGAGGTGCGCACCGAGCACCAGCACCTGGTGATCTTCGAGAATGCCCGTATGGGCCGGGTGATGGCGCTGGACGGCGTGATCCAGACCACCGAGGCCGACGAGTTCATCTACCACGAGATGCTCACCCACGTGCCGATCCTCGCCCATGGCAACGCCAAGCGCGTGCTGATCATCGGTGGCGGCGACGGCGGCATGTTGCGCGAGGTGTCCAAGCACGCCAGCGTCGAGCACATCACCATGGTCGAGATCGACGGCACCGTGGTCGACATGTGCAAGGAGTTCCTGCCCAACCATTCCCAGGGCGCCTTCGACGACGCGCGGCTCAACCTGGTGATCGACGACGGCATGCGCTTCGTCGCCACCACCACGGAGAAGTTCGACGTGATCATCTCCGACTCCACCGACCCCATCGGCCCCGGCGAAGTGCTGTTCTCGGAGAACTTCTACCAGGCCTGCCATCGCTGTCTGAACGACGGCGGCGTGCTGGTGACCCAGAACGGCACACCCTTCATGCAGCTGGACACCGTGCGCAATACCGCCGGCCGCATGAACGGCCTGTTCGCCGACTGGCACTTCTACCAGGCGGCGGTACCGACCTACATCGGCGGTTCGATGACCTTCGCCTGGGGTTCGACCAACCCGGCCCTGCGCCATGTCGACACGGCGACCCTGGCCCGGCGCTTCGCCGCCAGCGGCATCCAGACCCGCTACTACAACCCGGCGATCCACCAGGGCGCTTTTGCCCTGCCGCAGTATGTGCTGCAGGCCATCGGCAAGCCTGCCAACGATTGACACCCGATCAGGGCTTCGCCGTCGTCTCCCTGCGGCGCAGGCTTCCCGTGGTGCCTGTCGGTGCCGCCAGTGGTGACATTTTCTTCACACTGTTTCGGGCACTCTGCCCGCCGCCAGGCGGTCGGAGGTCCTCGGGATCGCTTCGTATCATCGCGAAACGATTACCCTGCCGCGCTTAATGTCCGATTAAGCGGCGCCGAATAGAATGCGCCGCCGCTGCTTTTGCGGTGTAATGCCGCAGCCTTTCGTGCTTGCGTGGGCCACGGTTCTGCCCGGCCCAGGCGAAGCACCTTCGAACCCACACGTTCATTACGGAACCAAGAAATGGGCCAATCAGAAGTCCTGACCAATCGCCAGACCGGTGCGAGCCTCACGCGGCCGACCGTGTCCAGCCATCTGGCGTTCACCGCGCTCAGCGTCGTTACGCTGATGGTGATGTACTCCCTGCTGCGCCTGGCGCTGTTGATCTATAACCGCGAGCTGATCGGTAGCACGCCGGCCTCTACCTTTGTCGAAGCATTCCTCACCGGCATGCGCTTCGACATTCGCGCCGTGGTCTACATCGTTGCTCCGCTGGTGTTCGCCATCGTCAGTGTGCGCGCCATGGGCTGGCGCTGGCTGTGGAAGGCCTGGCTGACCGTCGCCGCGAGCATCACCCTGTTCCTCGGGGTGCTGGAGATGGACTTCTACCGTGAGTTCCACCAGCGCCTGAACAGCCTGGTGTTCCAGTACATGTCCGAAGACCCGAAAACGGTCATGAGCATGATCTGGTACGGCTATCCGGTGGTCCGCTACCTGCTGGCCTGGGCTTTTGCCACCTGGCTGCTGTACCTGCTCTTCAAGGGTATTGACCGCGCCACCCGTCCGGCCGCCAGCGGCCCGTCGGCGGCCGCCTGGTACATCCGTACCGCCGTGTTCCTGGTCATGGTCCTGCTGTGCGTCGTCGCCGCCCGCGGCACCTTGCGCCAGGGCCCGCCGCTGCGCTGGGGCGATGCGTTCACCACGGACTCGCAGTTTGCCAACCAGCTCGGCCTGAACGGCACCCTGAGCCTGATCAAGGCCGCCGAGAGCCGCTTCTCCGAAGACCGCGACAATATCTGGAAGTCGACCCTGCCGCAGGACCAGGCCTTGGCCACGGTGCGTCAGATGCTGGTGATGCCGGACGACAAGTTGGTGGATGCCGATGACGCGCCGGTTCGCCGCGACTACACGCCGCCAGCCGATGGCACCCTGCCGGTGAAGAATGTCGTGGTGATCCTGATGGAAAGCTTCGCCGGCCACTATGTTGGTGCCCTGGGCGCTCCGGGTGAGATCACGCCGAACTTCGACAAGCTGGCGAAGGAAGGGCTGCTGTTCACCCAGTACTTCTCCAACGGCACCCACACCCACCAGGGCATGTTCGCCACCATGGCGTGCTTCCCCAACCTGCCGGGCTTCGAGTACCTGATGCAGACGCCCGAGGGCGGCCACAAGTTCTCCGGCCTGCCGCAGTTGCTGTCGGCGCGCAAGTTCGAGGACGTCTACGTCTACAACGGCGATTTCGCCTGGGACAACCAGTCCGGCTTCTTCGCCAACCAGGGCATGACCTCGTTCATCGGCCGCAATGACTTCGTCAACCCGGTGTTCTCCGACCCGACCTGGGGCGTCTCCGACCAGGACATGTTCGCTCGCGGCAACGAGGAACTGGACAAGCTGGAAGCCACCGGCAAGCCGTTCTATGCGCTGCTGCAGACCCTGTCCAACCATGTGCCCTACGCGCTGCCCAAGGACCTGCCGGTACAGCCGGTGACCGGTTACGGCAGCCTGGACGAGCACCTGACCGCGATGCGCTACTCCGACTGGTCGCTCGGCCAGTTCTTCGAGAAGGCCAAGAAGTCGCCGTACTACAAGGACACCATCTTCGTGATCGTCGGCGACCACGGCTTCGGTACCCCCGAGCAACTGACCGAGATGGACCTGTTCCGCTTCAACGTGCCGCTGCTGGTCATCGCGCCCGGCATCCAGGAGAAGTTCGGCGCCACTCGCGACACCGTCGGCACCCAGATCGACATCGTGCCGACCATCATGGGTCGCCTGGGCGGCGAAGCGCGCCACCAGTGCTGGGGCCGCGACCTGCTGAACCTGCCCGAGGGTGACAAGGGCTTCGGCATGATCAAGCCATCGGGCAGTGGCCAGGATGTGGCGCTGGTATACGGTAATCGCATCCTGATCAAACCCAAGGAAGGCGACATCCGCGTCTACGATTACAAGCTGGGCAAGGACTTCGGTGTCACCCGCATCGAAAACACCCCCGAGCAGTCGCAGATGAAGACCCGCCTGGAGTCCTTCATTCAGACCGCCACCCAGGCCCTGCTGGATAACAAGACCGGTGTGGTCGACGGCAAGCCTGACGTGAAGTGATCGATGATCCGGTGAAAGGGGCCTTCGGGCCCCTTTTTCTTGCCTGCCGCTGCGCCAGGAGCGCCATTCCAGATGACATCGCGCAGGTGCGGCCCGTCCAGATTTCAGCAAAAGACAGTTATAAAGTAAGACCACATCGGTCTAATGGATTATAAGAAAAGTCAGTATCCTCCCGGCCACACCACGAGGTGATCAGTTTCGCCAGTCAGGACGCGTAGATGGATTTCGGCAATATCGGGTTTGTAGTCGCGGGTCTTGTCGTAGGCTTTATCGTTGGGATGACCGGTGTCGGCGGCGGTTCGCTGATGACGCCCATCCTGCTCTGGTTCGGTATCAACCCTGCCGCCGCGGTAGGCACCGACCTGCTCTATGCCGCCATCACCAAGTCCGGCGGCGTCCTGGTTCACCGCAAGAACGACAACATCGACTGGCGCATCACCGGCTGGCTGGCCCTGGGCAGCGTCCCGGCTGCCGCGTTGACGTTGCTGTTCCTGCACAGCCTGCACACCGACACCGCGGCCATGAACGCCGTGATCAAGAACGCCCTGGGCGTCGTGCTGCTGCTCACTGCGCTGGCCGTGCTGTTCAAGAAGCAGGTACTGGCCTTCGCCCAGCGTCACGCCGGCGACAGCTTCCACTTCAGCGGCCCCCGGCTGAATACCCTGACCGTGATCACCGGCGCCATCCTCGGCGGCATGGTTGCGCTGACGTCCATTGGCGCCGGTGCCCTGGGTACGGTGGCGCTGTTCATCCTCTATCCCTTCCTCGCCACCCGCCGTCTGGTGGGCACCGAGATCGCCCACGCCGTACCCCTGACCCTGGTCGCCGGCCTCGGCCACGCCAGCATGGGCAACATGGACTGGGGCCTGCTGGGCTACCTGCTGATCGGCTCGTTGCCGGGCATCTACGTCGGCAGCCACCTGGCCGGGCGTATTCCGGACGGCGTGCTGCGTCCGTGCCTGGCGATCATGCTGGCAATGATCGGCTACAAGCTGGTCTTCTAAAAAGCTGTCCACGATCTGCTGCGCGTCGGTCGTAGGGCGTTGGAAAGCGCCCTCAGATGCTCATTTACAGAACGTAAACTCCATTCTTCGGGCGTTTCCGCCTACTACGGCTCTAGCTCGCAAGATCGTCAACAGGTTTTCTAACGGCGGCGGAAACGCCCCGGTGTCACGCCTTTCCAGCGGCGGAAGGCGTGGATGAAGTTCGACACCTCGCCATAGCCGAGCCGCTCGGCAATTTCCTCCAGACGAATCGCGCCCGTGGCCAGCAATTCCTCGGCCAGCGCCTGGCGCACCTCGTCGAGCAGCGCACGATAGCTGCTGCCTTCGCCTTCCAGCCGGCGCCGCAGCGTGCGCGAGGTCATGTGCAGCTCATCCGCCAATTGCTCCATGTCCGGCAGCTGTCCCGGTGTGCCCAGCAGGCGGTCGCGAATCTGCCCGGAAAGCCCGGTGCGTACCTGGCGCCGGGCAAGCAGGGCGCGGCATTGCTCCTCGCAGCTCCGTGCCACTTCCGGGTTGGCGCCCGGCAGCGGCATTTCGAGGATGCGGCTGTCGAAGACGATGCGGTTTTCCGTCTGGCCGAACAGCGGTTTTACCCCCAGTTCATCGATATAGGGCTGCAGGTCGGCTGGCGCCTCGCGGCGGAACAGTGCCTGGCGGATCGGCGGCGTCTGGTTGGTGAGATCGCGCTGGATACGCAGCACGCCGCCGCCGTCGCGGTCGATGAGGAAACCGCGCAGGTCGTCCGGCACGGACGTGTCGTCCAGCACCAGGTGCGCTTCGCCGTCGTGTTCCTCCAATGTCATGCGGTGGAAGGCATAGGTCAGGTCGAGGTAACGCAGGCCCAGGTGCGCGGCACTCAGGAAGGTCGAGCTGCTGAGCATCGCGAAGCCCCAGATGCCGTAGGTGTTGAGGTGGTAGCGCAGGCCGGCCTTGAGCCCGATGCCGGGGCGCTGGCCGATGTGCCGATTGATGTTGCGCACCAGCGCCAGTTCCTGGGTCGCTTCGACCTCCGCGCCGGGGTCGGCGAGCACGCCGATGTCCAGGCCGGTGCCGTCCAGGCATTGCTCCAGGGTCATGCCGTGGTCGAGGGCGAACTGGGTCATGAGCTGCACGCTGATGGCGCTGCGTCGGGGCGACCAGGGCGGGGTGGCTGGCATCACGTTCTCTTCCAGTGAAGGATCGTTGAGCGGAAAGAAATTTCTCTGACCGAAAGTCACAATTTTCTGTCCGACTATGCCATAACCCGTGGCGGGAAGTCGCACTAGGATGTTGTCATCCGCCGCTGTGCGGACATCAGAACCGGGAGCACAACAATGACAACATCATCCCGTCGATCGGCCGCCCCGCGCGTGCTGATCATCGGTGCCGGCTTCGCCGGCCTGGGGTTGGCGATCCGCCTGCAAAAGGCCGGGATCGACGACTTCCTGATCCTCGAAAAGGCCGCCGACGTGGGTGGCTGCTGGCGCGAGAACGTCTATCCGGGCGCTGCCTGCGACGTGCCTTCGCACCTGTATTCCTTCTCCTTCGAACCCAAGGCCGACTGGTCGCGCAAGTTCGCGCCCCAGGCGGAAATCCTCGAATACGCGCGGCACTGCGCCGATAAATACCGCCTGCGCGAACGCATCCGCTTCAACTGCGAGGTGCGCGAGGCAAACTTCGACGAGGCTGCCGGCGAGTGGCGCGTTACCTGCGCCGATGGCGAAGAACTGCGCGCGCAATCGCTGGTCTGCGCCCTGGGCCAACTGAGCCGCCCGTTGATCCCGAAGCTGCCGGGGATCGAGCGCTTCCAGGGCAAGGCCTTCCATTCCGCGCAGTGGGACCATGGCACGCCATTGGACGGCAAGCGCGTGGCCGTGGTCGGGACCGGCGCCAGCGCCATCCAGTTCGTCCCGCAGATCGCGCCGAAAGTCGCCGAGTTGCTGCTGTTCCAGCGCAGCGCCGCCTACGTGATTCCCAAGCCGGATCGCCCCTACGCCGACTGGGAGCGCCGCATCAAGTCGCGCCTACCCTGGCTGCAGCGTCTGGATCGTGGGCTGAAGTACGTGCAGCACGAGGCGCGGGCGCTGGCCTTCACGGTGTTCCCGCCGATGATGAAATTCATGCGGATCAGCTTTCACCTGCACATGCGCAAGAGCATTGCCGACCCGCAGCTGCGCGCGCGGCTGCAGCCGGATTACCCCATGGGCTGCAAGCGCATCCTGATCAGCAACGACTACTACCCGGCGCTGGCGCGTAGCAACGTGAAGCTGGTCGATACGGGCATCCGTGAAGTCACTGAGGACGCCATCGTCACCCGTGACGGTGTGCGGCATCCGGTGGACACCATCATCTACGGCACCGGCTTCGCCGCCACCGAGTTCCTCGCGCCGATGCGCATCACCGGCCTTGCCGGGCGCGAGCTGAACCAGGCCTGGAGCGACGGCGCCGAGGCGTACAAGGGCATCAGCGTCAGCGGTTTCCCCAACTTCTTCATCCTCTACGGACCGAACACCAACCTGGGGCACAACTCCATCATCTACATGCTGGAGAGCCAGTTCCCCTACGTGCTCGGCTGCCTGCAGCGCATCCAGCGCGAGGGCCTGAAGTACCTGGACCTCAAACCGCAGGTACAGCAGGGCTTCAATCGCCAGTTGCAGCACGACCTGCAGCACACCATCTGGGAGCGCGGTTGCAGCAGCTGGTACAAGACCGAAAGCGGCCGCAACCCCGTCAACTGGCCGGGCTTCACCTTCCGTTACCGCCAACAGACCCGCCAGCCGGAGTTCGCCGACTATGACTGCATCCGTTGAGCCCGTAGTACCGCTGTCGACCCGCCAGAAACTCCTGACCGCCACCCTGCGTGGCACGCTCAACCTGCTGTTCCGCGGGTTGATGGGCCCGCAGCTGCCGGTGAAGGCTCAACGTGCATTGCTGCGCGGGCTGACGGCCGCAACCCTGACGCCTCGCGGCGTGCATCGTCAGCAGACGACGCTGGGCGGTGTCCCGGCCGAGGTCTGGCGTCCCGATGGGGGCGGCGAGGGCAGGGTGATCCTCTACCTGCATGGCGGGGCCTATCTGGTTGGCTCGCCGGCGACCCACCGGGCGATCACCGCCAACCTGGCGCGGCGCTGCCAGGCCGAGGTGTGGGTGATCGATTACCGCCTGGCGCCGGAGCACCGCTTCCCGGCCCAGCGCGACGACGCGGTGGCGGCCTACCGCGCCTTGCTGGACAAAGACATCCCGGCATCCGCCATCGCCGTCGCCGGGGATTCCGCGGGGGGCCACCTGACCCTGCAACTGGCGCTGGAAGCGATGGCCCAGGGGCTGCCGGTGCCAGGCGCGCTGGTGACCTTCTCGCCGGTGACCGATCTCTCCGCCGAGCATCTGCACGCGCCAGCGGCCGGCGATCCGCTGATCACCCGCGCCTGGATGGACAGCGCCATGGAGATGTTCTGCCCGCCGGGCGTGCCGCGCGCGGACGCACAACTGTCGCCGCTGCATGCCGATCTCACCGGCTTGCCGCCGCTGCTGATCCAGGTCGGCGAGGATGAAGTGCTGCGCAACGACAGCCTGCGCTTCGCCGACGCCGCGCGGCGTCACGGCGTGAGCGTGAGCCTGCAACGCTTCCCCGGCTGCTGGCACGTGTTCCAGGCCCACGCCGGCCTGCTGGACGTGGCCGACCGGGCGCTGCAGGACGTTGCCAACTATCTCGCCGGCCATCTGCAGGGAGCGCGCCGATGAAGTCCATCCTGATCAGCGGTGCCGCCTCGGGCATCGGCGCGGCCACCGCGAAGCTCTTCCACCGTAACGGCTGGCGCGTCGGTCTGATCGATCTCAATCCCGAGCCGCTGGAGAACCTCGCCGCCGAACTGGGCGGTGCCTGGCAAAGGGCGTTGGACGTAACCGATGCCGAGGCTGTAACGGCGGCGGTGAACGCGTTCGCAGAAGCCAATGGCGGCCACCTGCGCCTGCTGTTCAACTGCGCGGGCATCCTGCGCTTCGGGCGTTTCGAGGACATCAGCCTCGCCGAGCACAACCGCATCATCGCCATCAACGTGCAGGGCGTACTCAACTGTTGCTATGCCGCGCTGCCATACCTCAAGCGCACGCCGGGTGCGCAGGTGCTGAACATGGGCTCGGCTTCCGGGCTTTATGGCGTGCCGCAGATGGCCAGTTATTCGGCCTCGAAATTTGCCATCCGTGGGCTGACCGAGGCGCTGGAGCTGGAGTGGCGCGAGCTCGGCATCCGCGTCGCCGACCTGATGCCGCCTTTCGTGCGCACGCCGATGGTCGCCAGCCAGACCTTCGAGCCCTCGGTATTGCGCCGCCTGGGCGTCACCCTGGTCGCCGAAGACATCGCTCGGGCCGCCTGGCGCCAGGCCCGGAGTGGCGGCGTGCATCGGCCCATTGGCGCGATGTTCCGCGCCATGTACTGGTCCGGTCAGCTGTCGCCCCCGGCGATCAACCGCTGGGTGATGGCCTGGCTCAGCCGTGCCTGAGTAGACTGCAGGGGCGGCGAAGGAGGCCGTCCCATGCAGCGAATCCCCGAACCCCAGCCCTCTGTCTGGCAGCGAGTGCTGCAGGACATCACCACACCGTTCGACCGGATCAGCGAGATGACCTACGGGGTGATCATGACCCTGACCATCATCTCGGTGATTTCTGCTGCCAGTGGCGGTGCGAGCCGACAGGACCTGATCGTCGCCGCGTTGGGCTGCAACATCGCCTGGGGCGTGGTGGATGCCCTGATGCTGCTGGTGCGCCTGCGGGTGGAGCGGGTGCACCAGCACGGGCGGTTGCGCGCTTTGCGGGGTGTTTCGAGCGACGCCGACTTTCGTGAAGGGCTCGACGAGTTCCTGCCGCCCAGGCTGGTGGCAGTGCTCCATCCGGATGAGGTCTGGAGCCTGCGCCAGCGGCTGATGGCCTCGGAACTGGGTATCGGTCAGCCGCGCGGTGGCGGCGCCGCTGTCTGGCTGGCGGCGTTGCTGATCGTGCTGCTGGTTAGCGGCATCACCCTGCCGTTGATCCTGCCGCTGTGGCTGGTGCCGGACGAGCTGATGGCACTGCGCATTGCCCAGGGCATCGGTGTGGTCATGCTGTTTGGCCTGGGCTGGCTGCTCAGCCGCTGGTCTGGCGACTCCCCCTGGCCGGGTGCGCTGGGCTTCACGGCCCTTGGCGTTGCCATGACGGGCCTGTGCATCGCGCTGGGCGGCTAGTGCCGCGGGGTTGCGCCATCCGCCGCCTGTCGCCGCCGAGCGGAGCAAAGCGTCAAAGTAGCGGCAGGTCGGGCGCCGAGACGCTACGCTGAGGAATGTGGCCGGTATATTTCCGTTGCGCCGCTCGGCGCGTTCGGCGGAGTTGGCCACCATTTCGGGGGACGTTGCGGCATTTGACGTTTCCTGGCGGCACACTGAAGTGCCCGGAACGCGACCGCCAAGGCCGCGTTCGTTGGCGGGGAATACACTCTGAACGTCTCGACAGGAGGTGCGTACCATGGAAAAGCCCCTCTCGGAGGATATCAGCGTCAACGTGTTGCGCCGGATGAAGGAAGGTGGCTTCGATTTCGCACGCATTCATCCCATCGACTTTTTCGCCATCTTTTCCGATGAACAGAACGCCCGCAAAGCTGCCCGGCAGTTTCGCGGCGAATCGCTGAGAACCCAGGTCGAGGCCCGCGATGACGGCGGCTGGAGCCTGCAGATCAGCAAGGTGATGTTCGCCACCCACGCCGCCATCGGTGATTTCGAACACGATCTTGAGGAGGTCGTGGTGCCACTGGGCGGTATTCTCGATGGATGGGGCGTGACCCAGGAGGTCACTTCCCTGCGCTAGTAGCACGTCGTTGAGCCGCCTTTCATGGCGGCCGATCTTCTACCCGCGAAACCAGACAGCGCGCCGTCGCTAGCAGTGACGGCGCGCTTCTTCACGTCGGCAAAGGCGGCGATGCAAGAAGGACCTTGCGGACACGCCCGGTTCCCCCGGCGCCACCGATGCGGCAGACTGCCGCGCGGAGGTGACCATGACCGATATCCTGATCCTGACCCACGTCGATTTCTGCCCCCCCGGCCATCTGGGCGTGCTGCTCGACCGTCTGCAATTGCCGTTCGACGTCCGCCGTGCCGACCTGGGCGAGCTGCAAGGCTACGACCTGGAGCGGCCCAGGGCCGTCGCCATCATGGGCGGGCCGATGAGCGTGAACGACGACCTGCCATGGCTGCGCGACGAGATCGCGGCAATCCGCCGCTTCATCGAGCGCGACGTACCGATGATCGGCCACTGCCTGGGCGGCCAGTTGCTGGCCAAGGCGCTGGGCGCGGACATCCATCGCCTGCCGTACACCGAACTGGGCTGGCAGCCGATGCGCCGCCAGGAAGGCCAGAGCCCGTGGCTGGCGCACTTGCCCGACGAATTCCCGATCTACCAGTGGCACGGCGATACCTTCGACATCCCCGAAGGCGCCACGCGCCTGCTGTCCAGCCCATGGTGCGAGAACCAGGGCTTCAGTTATGGCGATCGCATCCTCGGCCTGCAGGGCCACCCGGAAATGACCGAGGAACTGGTCAGCGATTGGGTCAACGGCTTCCCGGAATACCTCGATCCCAGTCAGCCGAGCCAGGAAAGCGCCGAGGTGATGCTCGACGGTCTGCCGCAGCGAGTGGCGGCGATGAACCAGGTGGCGGAAGGGTTCTACCTTCATTGGTTGAAGCTGGCCGGGTTGATCTGATCCGGCGATCTTGGTGCGGCAGTGGGACATCGCGGACGGAGTCCGCTCCTACGCAGGAGCCGGCTTTTCGTAGGAGCGGGCTTGCTCGCGAACACCCCCCGCTGCGGGGCTGGGGTTCGCGAGCAAGCTCGCTCTTACAGTGTCTGCATGCGTGTGCGACTCAATGCTTGAACATGATGTGCCGTGCCACTGTGTAGTCCTCCAGGCCGTACATCGACAAATCCTTGCCATAGCCGGACTGCTTGAAGCCGCCGTGGGGCATTTCGCTGCACAGCATGAAATGCGTGTTCACCCAGGTGCAGCCGTACTGCAGGCGTGCTGCGACTCGTGAGGCGCGGCCCACATCCTTGGTCCACACCGACGAGGCGAGGCCGTAGTCGGAGTCATTCGCCCAGCGCACGGCCTCGTCCGCATCGCTGAACGGCGTCACCGACACCACCGGGCCGAACACCTCACGGCGGACGATCTCGTCGTCCTGCTGGGCGTTGGCTACCACCGTGGGTTCGTAGAAGAACCCCTTGCCGCTGACCATCTTGCCGCCGGTGGCGATCTGGATGTGCGGGCTGGCCTTGGCCCGTTCGACGAAGCCGGAGACGCGGTCGCGCTGGGCCGCGGTGATCAACGGGCCGAGTTCGGTATTCGGGTCGTTCTGCAGGCCGGTCTTCAGGCTGGATACCGCGCTGGCCAGATCGGCGACGAAGTTGTCGTAGACCTTCTTGCCGGCATAGATGCGGCAGGCGGCCGTGCAATCCTGTCCGGCGTTGTAGAAGCCGAAGGTGCGGATGCCGGCGATCACATCTTCCAGGTCGGCGTCGTCGAAGACGATCACCGGGGCCTTGCCACCCAGCTCCATGTGCAGGCGTTTCACGCTGTCGGCGGCACTCTTGATGATCGCCTTGCCGGTGCCCACCGAGCCGGTCAGCGAGACCATGCGCACCAGGTCGTGGCTGACCAGCGGTGCGCCCACGCTCGGGCCACGGCCGAACACCAGGTTGACCACGCCGGCGGGGAACAGCTCGGCGATGAACTCGGCGACGCGCAGGGCGGTCAGTGGCGTCTGTTCCGAGGGTTTGAGCACTACGCAGTTGCCCGCGGCCAGCGCCGGGCCGAGCTTCCAGGCGGCCATCATCAGCGGGTAGTTCCACGGTGCGATGGAGGCGACCACGCCCACCGGGTCGCGACGGATCATCGAGGTGAAGCCGGGCAGGTACTCGCCGGCGGCGGAGCCGGGCAGCACGCGGCAGGCGCCGGCGAAGAAGCGGAACACGTCGGCGATGGCCGGGATCTCGTCATTCAGCGCGGCGGCGTAGGGCTTGCCGCAGTTGTCCGATTCCAGGCGGGCCAGCTCCTCGGCGTGTTCCTCGATGCGGTCGGCCAGGCGCAGCAGGAGCATGGCGCGGTCCTTCGGTGCGGTCTGCGACCAGCCGTCGAAGGCGGCGTTGGCGGCGCGCACGGCGGTATCCACCTGGGCTTCGCTGGCTTCGGCGATCTGGCCGATCACCTCGCCGGTGGAGGGGTTGAGGACGTCCAGCTTCGCGCCTTCGCCGGCAACGAACTGGCCGTTGATCAGGAGTTTGGTTTGCATGGGGGCTCCTCCTTCAATGGGTTTCCCCTCACCCCAGCCCTCTCCCGGAGGGAGAGGGGGCTGTCCTCTGCACAGTGGTATCCCGCTGCACGGATGCTCCCTCTCCCTTCAGGGAGAGGGCTGGGGAGAGGGCGTTTCGCAAAACGCCAGAGTCATTTCCCGCTCCCCGCCACATCACTGGTCCCGCGCGTCAGGTAGTACGCGCCGAGGATCGGCAGCATGGTGGTGAGCATCACCAGCATGGCCACCACGTTGGTGATCGGCACATCGCGCGGGCGGGTCAGCTGGTTGAGCAGCCACAGCGGCAGAGTGCGCTCATGGCCGGCGGTGAAGGTGGTGACGATGATCTCGTCGAACGACAGCGCGAAGGCCAGCATGCCGCCCGCCAGCAGCGCCGTGGCGATGTTCGGCAGGATGATGTAGCGGAAGGTCTGCCAGCCGTCGGCGCCCAGGTCCATGCTCGCCTCGATCAGGCTGAAGGAGGTGCGGCGGAAGCGCGCGATCACGTTGTTGTAGACGATCACCACGCAGAAGGTGGCGTGGCCGATGACGATGGTCAGGAAGCCGGGGTCGATCCCCAGGGTCTTGAACGCCGAGAGCAGGGCGATACCGGTGATGATGCCGGGCAGGGCGATGGGCAGGATCAGCATCAGCGAGATGCCTTCCTTGCCGAAGAAGTCGCGGCGGTACAGCGCACCGGCCGCCAGCGTGCCCAGGACCATGGCGATCAGCGTGGCGACGCAGGCGATCTTCACCGACAGCCAGATGGCGTCGAGTACGTCGCCGCGCCCGAAGGCGATGCTGAACCACTTCAGGGTGAAGCCCTGCAGCGGGAAGCTGTAGGCCGACTCCTCGGTGTTGAAGGCGTAGAGCAGGATCACCAGGATCGGGAAGTGCAGGAACACCAGCCCACCCCAGGCCGCCAGGCGCAGGAACCAGGAGGGGCGGTCGGTGGAAGGTGCATCAGAGCGCATCGAAGGCCCCCAGCCGCTTGGCGATGGAGAGATACACGGCGATCAGCACGATGGGCACCAGGGTGAAGGCTGCCGCCAGCGGCATGTTGCCCACCGCTCCCTGTTGCACGTAGACCATGGTGCCGATGAACAGCCCGCTGGGGCCCACCAGTTGCGGGATGATGAAGTCGCCCAGCGTCAGGCTGAAGGTAAAGATCGACCCGGCCACCACGCCGGGGAAGGCCAGCGGCAGGATGACCTGGAAGAACGTCTGCCGCGGGTGCGCGCCGAGGTCGGCCGAGGCTTGCAGCAGCGTGGGCGGCAGGCGCTCCAGGGCGGCCTGGATCGGCAGGATCATGAACGGCAGCCAGATGTAGGTGAACACCCAGAAGCGCCCGATGTGTGACGTGGACAGGGTGTTGCCGCCCACGCCGGGAACCTCCAGCAGCAAGTCCAGCAGGCCGAGCAGGTGCAGGTGCTCGATCACCCAGTAGAGGATGCCGCCCTTGGCCAGGATCACCGTCCAGGCGTAGGCCTTGACGATGTAGCTGGCCCACATCGGCAGCATCACGGCGATGTAGAAGAAGGCTTTTTCCTTCGGCCCGGCATAGCGCGCCATGTAGTAGGCGATGGGGAAGGCGAGGATGGCGCTGGCGATGGACACGGCGATGGCCATGCCCAGCGTGCGCAGGACGATGTCGTAGTTGGCCGGGTTGAACAGTGCCTGGTAGTTGGCCAACGTCAGGTCCGGCGTCACCGCCATGGTGAAGTCGTCGAAGGTGTAGAAGCTCTGCCAGAGCAGGGCGAACAGCGAGCCGATGTAGATGACGCCGAACCACAGCAGCGGCGGGATCAGCAGCATCAGCAGGTAGAGTGTGCTGCGCCGGTAGAGAAAGGTGGAGATCGCCCTCATGACGGCGGTTCTTCCAGCAGCGGCACCAGCGCGCTGCGTGCCCAGGAGGCGGTCACTGCGTCGCCGGGTTTCGGGCGCTGTTCCTCGCGCTCGCCGTTGGGCAGCGCGGCGACCAGGCGCACACCGTTATCCAGTTCGATCTCGTAGCGGCTGCTGGCGCCCATGTACTGCACGTCGAACAAGGTACCGCTGACTTCCAGCTCGCCCTCACCGGCGCGGCCGAAGCGCACGTGTTCCGGGCGCAATGAATGTGGGCGGGATTCGCCGAGCAGGCGTTGGGCGAGATCGCCGCGCAGCACGTTGGCGGTACCGACGAACTCGGCGACGAAGCGCGTAGCAGGGCGACGGTAGAGGTTGCCCGGAGTATCGACCTGTTCGATGCGGCCCTTGTTGAACACGGCCACTCGGTCGGACATGGACAGCGCTTCGCTCTGGTCGTGGGTGACGAAGATGAAGGTGATGCCCAGCTGGCGTTGCAGTTTCTTCAACTCCACCTGCATCTGCTCGCGCAGCTTCAGGTCCAGTGCGCCGAGGGGTTCGTCCAGCAGCAGCACACGCGGGCGATTCACCAGGGCGCGGGCGAGCGCCACGCGCTGGCGCTGGCCGCCGGACAGCTGCGCCGGCTTGCGCTTGCCGTAGCCGGCGAGGGCGACCATCCCCAGGGCTTCCTCGGCGCGGTGGTAGCGTTCGGTCTTCGCCACGCCCTTTACCTTCAGGCCGTAGGCGACGTTATCCAGCACGTTCATGTGCGGGAACAGTGCGTAGTCCTGGAACACCGTGTTGACGTCGCGCTCGTAGGGCGGCAGGCCAGCGGCTTCGTTGCCGTGGATGCGGATGGAGCCGGAGGTGGGCTGCTCGAAGCCGGCGATCAGTCGCAGGCAGGTGGTCTTGCCGGAGCCGGACGGGCCGAGCATGGAAAAGAACTCGCCATCGCGGATCTCGATGGACACGCGGTCGACGGCGCGCACCTCGCCATAGTGACGGCTCACGTCGGTGAACTGGACGGCTGTGGTCATGCTGCGGGCTACCTGCGTGGCGGGGGCTGCATCAGAAAAGGTAGCGCATAGAACCTGTTGAGGAGGTTGCTCTTCGTAGGAGCGAGCTTGCTCGCGAACCGGACTCCGCAGCGGGGCTGTTCGCGAGCAAGCTCGCTCCTACAGAAAAGCAGTCAGTACCGAGGGGTCACCTCCCACCCATGATCGCAATGTAGTCCTGCGTCCAGCGGCTGTACGGCACGCACTGCCCCTGCGCGCACTTGGCCTGCGGGGTTTTCCAGAAGGCGATGCGGTCGAACTGGTCGTAGCCGTTGGTGGCGCATCCCTGGGCGCCCAGCAACTGGCTGCCGGTGCAGCCGTCGGGCGAGGCGGGCACCGAGCCGAACCAGGCGGCGACGTCACCCTGCACCTTGGGTTCCAGCGACCAGTTCAGCCACTTGTAGGCGCACACCGGGTGCTTGGCGTCCACGTGCATCATGGTGGTGTCGGCCCAACCGGTGACGCCCTCGGTGGGGATGGTCGAGGAGATCGGTTGCTTCTCGCCCTGCAGCGCATTCACCTGGTAGGGCCAGGAACCGGAAGCGGCCACGCCTTCGTTCTTGAAGTCGCTCATCTGCACCGTTGCGTCGTGCCAGTAGCGGTGGATCAGCTTCTGCTGTTCGCGCAGCAGCTTGAGGGCGGCGGCGTACTGTTCCTCGTTGAGTTCGTACGGGTCCTGGATGCCCAGCGCGGGCTGGGTGGTCTTCAGGTAGAGCGCCGCATCGGCGATGTAGATCGGCCCGTCATAGGCCTGCACGCGGCCCTTGTTGCTCTTGCCGTCGGGCAGCTTCTGCTCGGTGAACACCACGCTCCAGCTGTCCGGCGCCTTGGGGAAGACCTTGGTGTTGTACATCAGCACGTTCGGGCCCCACTGGTACGGCGTGCCGTAGTGCTTGCCGTCCACCGTGTGCCAGGGCGCGTCCTGCAGGCGCTTGTCGACGTTCTTCCAGTTGGGCACCAGGGCGATGTTGATCGGCTGCACGCGCTTGCCGTAGACCAGCCGCAGCGAGGCATCGCCGGACGCGGTGACGAGGTCGTAGCCACCCTTGGCCATCAGGCTGACCATTTCATCGGAAGTGGCGGCGGTCTTCACGTTGACCTTGCAGCCGCTGTCCTTCTCGAATTGGCTGACCCAGTCGTAGTTCTTGTCGCTCTCGCCGCGCTCGATGTAGCCGGGCCAGGCAATGATATCCAGCGCGCCTTCGGGGTTGCCGAGCTGCTTGAGTGCTTCTGCCGCCTGCAGCGAGGCGCTGGAGAGCAGGCTGACGCCGGCAAAGGCCAGTGCCGCGGCTTTCACTAAGGACAATTGCACGGATGACATGGACGGACTCCTGTTGTTCTTCGTTGTGGGAGCCACTGCGGAACCAGCGCGCAGAAAAATGGCACCTCCGTTGACCGCTGCATGTCCATAGCGAATGGGCACGCTCTTGCAGCGTAGTTCCGGCCCCGAAGGCTGACAAGAAAGCCTCCGGCACCCCGCAAAGGCCCGCCGCATGGCGCTTGCGGCCCCAAACGGGGCGAGCCGGGGTGGCCGGCCGGCAAAAGCGCACCAAGCGGGTGCGTGGCGTCCGGGCAGACTTTGCAAGTCATTGAACCAACAGGAAATCGACCTCTGGCACGGGCCTTGCGATGGCCTTCGTAGCCGAGGACGAGCGGCAACAAGGAGTAGAAGATGGCTCGGGTGTTCTATGACGAAATGCATGACGCCGCTGGCGCCTGCCGACCGCACTACACGGAGTTCGCCCGCTGGCTGGCGGACATGCCCGGCGAGCATCTGCAACAGCGCCGCCGCGAAGCCGACCTGCTGTTCTATCGCGCGGGCATCACCTTCACCCTCTACGGCGACGACCAGGGCACCGAGCGCCTGATTCCCTTCGACACCATCCCGCGGAGCATTCCCGCCAGCGAATGGAAGATCATCGAGGCCGGCTGCATCCAGCGTGTACAGGCGCTCAACCTGTTCCTTGCCGACCTCTACCACGACCAGCGCATCCTCAAGGAAGGCCTGATCCCGCCCGAACAGGTGCTGGCCAACGACCAGTACCAGCTGGCGATGCAGGGCCTGGACGTGCCCGGCAATGTCTATGCGCACATCGCCGGCATCGACCTGGTACGCGACGGCAACGGTGCCTACTACGTGCTCGAGGACAACCTGCGCACTCCCAGCGGCGTCTCCTACATGCTGGAGAACCGCAAGATGATGATGCGGCTGTTCCCCGAGCTGTTCTCCGCCCAGCGCATCGCTCCCATCGACCACTACCCGAACCTGCTGCTGGACACCCTGCGCAACTCCAGCCCGCTGGATAACCCCAGCGTGGTGGTGCTGACGCCGGGACGCTTCAACAGCGCTTATTTCGAGCACGCGTTCCTTGCCCGCGAGATGGGCGTGGAACTGGTGGAGGGCGCCGACCTGTTCGTCCGCGACGAGCGCGTCTACATGCGCACCACCGCCGGCCCACAGCAGGTGGACGTGATCTACCGGCGTATCGACGACGACTTCCTCGACCCGCTGGCCTTCAATCCCGACTCCATGCTCGGCGTGCCCGGCCTGCTGGCCGCCTATCGCGCCGGCAACGTGGTCCTGGCCAACGCCATCGGCACCGGCGTGGCCGACGACAAGTCGGTCTACCCCTACGTGCCGGAGATGATCCGCTTCTACCTCGACCAGGAGCCGATCCTGCACAACGTGCCGACCTGGCAGTGTCGCCGCCCGCAGGACCTGTCCCACGTGCTGGCGCACCTGCCCGAACTGGTGGTGAAGGAAGCCCAGGGCTCCGGCGGCTACGGCATGCTGGTCGGCCCGGCGGCTACCACGGGGGAAATCGAAGCTTTCCGCGCGCGGCTGATGGCGCGGCCGGAGGCCTACATCGCGCAGCCGACGTTGAGCCTGTCTACCTGCCCGACCTTCGTCGAGAACGGCATCGCCCCGCGCCACATCGACCTGCGGCCTTTCGTGCTGTCCGCGCCGGACAACGTGCGTTTGGTGCCCGGCGGGCTGACCCGCGTGGCGCTGCGCGAAGGCTCGCTGGTCGTCAACTCGTCACAAGGTGGCGGTACCAAGGACACCTGGGTGGTAGGGGACTGACCATGCTGAGTAGAACCGCTTCCGACCTGTACTGGATGTCGCGTTACCTGGAGCGCGCCGAGAACCTCGCGCGCATGCTCGACGTGTCCTACTCGTTGTCGCTGATGCCCCAGGATGGCCGCGGCGATGGCCTGGAAGAACTGGCCATGCCGATGCTGATCACCGGCAATCTCGACGCCTATCTCGCCCGTCACGGCGAGCTGCACGCCGAGCGCCTGCTGAACTTCTTCGCCCTGGATGCCCAGAACCCCACCAGCATCTATTCCTGCTTCGGCGCCGCCCGTGCCGGAGCGCATGCAGTGCGCGGGCGCATCACCACCGACATGTGGGAAAACATCAACGCCACCTGGCTGGAGATGCGCGACATCGCCCACCAGGGCTTACTGCGCTACGGCATCAGCCACTTCTGCGAATGGGTGAAGGACCGCTCGCACCTGTTCCGCGGCGCCACCTTCGGCACCAGCATGCGCAACGACGCCTTCCACTTCATTCGCCTAGGCACCTACATCGAGCGCGCCGACAACACCCTGCGCCTGCTCGATGCGCGTCATCAGGTGCTGGGCGAACACAGCGCCGGCCCGGCGGAAGGTTCCGCCCGTGGTTACTACCAGTGGACGGCATTGCTACGCGCGCTCTCGGCCTTCGAGGGCTACACCGAGCTTTATCGCGATGCGCTGAACGCACGGAACATCGCCGAACTCCTGCTGCTGCGCGAGGACGTCCCGCGCTCGCTGCTGGCCTGTGCCGAGGAGCTGCGCCAGATCCTCGCCAGCCTGCCCGGCGCCAACGGCCGCCCGGCGCAGCGCATGGCCGCCGAACTGGAAGCGCGGGTGCGCTACACCGGCATCGACGAGGTGCTGGGCACCGGCCTGCACACCTGGATCACCGACCACATCGGGCTGGTGCGCCAGCTCGCCAACGCCATTCACAGCTCGTACCTGGAGGCCGCATGAAACTCTCCATCCGCCACGACACCACCTACCGCTACGAAGACCAGGTGCGCGCGAGCATCCAGTACCTGCGCCTGACCCCCCAGGAGAGCGAACGCCAGCACGTCCTGGACTGGCAACTGCACCTGCCGCGTCCGGCGCACCCGCAGCGCGATGCCTACGGCAACATCCTCCATGTGCTGACCCTCGACGAGCCCCACGAGGCCATTGCCATCGCCGCCCATGGCAACGTCGAAATCGACGTGGAGAACGAGTGCGAGCACGATCACCTGTCGCCGCTGCCGTTCCTGCGCAGCACTCGCCTGACCCTGGCCGACGGCGCGCTGCAGGAGTTTGCCCGCGCCCAGTGCGCCGAGCGCCGCGACCGCAAGGCGATGATTCGCCTGATGCAGGCGCTAAACGAGCGCATCGCCTATGTGCCCGGTTCGACCCAGGTGGATAGCACCGCCGCCGAAGCCTTTGCGGCCGGGCAGGGCGTCTGCCAGGACCACGCCCACGCCTTCCTCGCCTGCCTGCGCTACCTGAGCGTGCCGGCGCGCTACGTTTCCGGCTACCTCTACACCGACAGCGAAGAACACCTCGCCAGCCACGCCTGGGCCGAAGCCTGGCTGGACGACGCCTGGTACAGCTTCGACGTGACCAACGTGCTGGACCGCCCCGAACGCCACCTGAAACTGGCGGTGGGCCTGGACTACCTCGACGCCTGCCCGGTGCGCGGCATGCGTCGGGGCGGCGGCGGTGAGCAGATGCATGCCCGCGTCACCGTGGCGCCGGGGCACCTGCAGCAGGCCCAGCAGATGCAGCAATGAGCAGGCGTGGCGAAAGGCCGGGCACCGGCTTAAGATCGGTGCCAGCCCTCCCGCTCCCTGAACCTGCCATGAGAACGTCATGACCTATTGCGTCGCCATGAACCTCGCCCAGGGCCTGGTCTTCGTTTCCGATTCGCGCACCAACGCCGGCGTCGACAACATCGCCGTGTTCCGCAAGCTGCACATCTTCGGCACGCCCGGCGAGCGCCTGATCGTGGTGCAGAGCGCCGGCAACCTGGCCACCTCGCAGTCGGTGATCAGCGTGCTGCGGCAGCGCATGGGCAGCGAAGAACCGAACCTGGGGAACGTCGGCAACCTCTTCGAAGCGGCCCGGCTGGTGGGGTCGACGCTGCGCGAGGTGGTCGACCACGACGAGAACATCGGGCAGAACCAGGGCGTCGACCTGGGCAGTTCGTTCCTCGTGGGTGGGCAGATCGGCACCGAGGTGCCGCGCCTGTTCAATGTCTACCCGCAGGGCAACTTCATCGAGTCCTGCCGCGACACGCCTTACTTCCAGATCGGTGAAAGCAAGTACGGCAAGCCGATCATCGACCGCGCCATGAGTTACGCCACGCCGCTGGAACAGGCGCTGCGCTGCGCGCTGATCAGCTTCGATTCGACCATCCGCAGCAACCTCTCGGTGGGCATGCCGCTGGACCTGCTGGTGTACCGCGAAGGCAGCCTGGAGGTACCGGCGGGGTACCGCATCCAGGAAGGCGATGCGTATTTCGAGGGAATTCGCGGGCAGTGGGGCGCGGGGTTGCGCCAGTTGCTCGGCGAGCTGCCGGCGCCGCCGGGGGATTATTGGCACTGACGCTTCGCTGCGGGGCGGGTTCGCGAGCAAGCTCGCTCCTACAGGGATGCATCGGTGCAGGGGTGTAGGAGCGAGCTTGCTCGCGAACAGCCGCTACGCAGGCCTTGCCGATCAGCCGCAGGCGTTAACCTTCCGTCCCGCCAGACGATTCAGTACGGTAGGGCGGATAACCTGGAACAGGTTATCCGCCGATATCGATATGGCGGATAACGCTGGCGCGTTATGCGCCCTACAGAGAGCCCCGGCTTCTAGCCGCCAACCTTCACCTTGCGCCCCGCCATGTGCTTCAGGTAAGCGACGATCTCATCCAGCTCCCTGTCGCTGATCACATCCGCCGCAAACCCTTTCATCCGTGCCTCCGGCCAGTGCCGCAGGCTCTGCGGGTCGCGGATGTACTGCTTGAGATAGCCCGCGGCGAAGTATTCGGTCGGGTTGTGCGGGATATTCAGGTCCGGACCGAACTGCGAATCCCCGGCACCGTTCAGGCGATGGCAGGCCAGGCAGTTCTTCTGGAACTGGGCGAAACCTTCCTGCACTGGCTTCGGTGCGTTCTTCGCCGGCAGCAGCGCCGGGAAGCGTTCGGCCAGCGGCTTCAGGTAACGGATGCTGGCAACCTGGAACGGCCACTGCTCCGGGCCGATGCCGGCGGCCTTGGGATCGCTCCACACAAGATAGAACGGCCCGGCGGACGGCTTGCCGTCGCCGAGTTTCGGCCAGGGCTTGTCGGCTTCCTCGATGGCCAGCCAGGCGCGCGAGCCTTTGCTCTCCAGTAGCGGCGCGGCTGGCAGCTCGGCGGCAAATCCATCGAGCGCCACTGCCTGCAGGTGATCACCGGGCTTCACGCCTTTGAGCAGCGCGGCCAGTGGCACCGCGCGGTAATGCATGCTGCGGTTGTAGGAAACGTCGGCGGGAATCTCGATGTCCTGCGCCTGGGGATCGGCCAGCAATTGCTCACTGGTCAGGCTGTGCTCGCCATCGGGCAGTTCCAGGGTGAGCGTCGCGGCGAAAGCGGTGGGGCAGAGCAGGAGCAGCGTCAGCAGCAGTGGGCGCATGGTCGCATCCGTGGCGGAGTGGGCCGCGGAACATTAGCAGAGGAGTGGGCGCAGCAGGAGGTAGGTGGCTCCCGCGCTGCGTTGACCGTGGCTCGCGGATGGCGGCACGCGGTACGCAGCGGCGGGGAAGCCGGGTGTTGGCCCTAGCCGACCAGACGACTCAGATTGGGAATGATCAGAACAACGGTGGTTGCGAAGACGATCAGGCTTGCCTGACGCCATTTTCTCGATTGTTTGTCCATGATCTCCTTCCGCCTTTCTTGTTCTTGGCACGGCCACCCACTGCCTGTTGATAGTGGCGCGCATGCCTTGGCTTCTGGTTTCTCGAGCCGAGCCGGCAAAACCCGGCAACGGCACTTTTCGCATCATCTGCACGCTTTTCATTCACTGCATAACGGAGTCTAAGCCTAGTGCCGCGCGGGCTTAGACCATCTTGCAGCAAGTGATGCAGCTTCAGGCATATTCCCTCTATATGACTGGCACGTGACAAAGCCGTTCAGCTTTTCGACCGCTCGTCCGCTGCCGCCGGCAGCCCCTTTCCAGAGCCTTCGGCCTCATCGCCTCCGGTCGGTCGCTGAGCGTGGCGGTCAATTTCGCTGAGCGCTGCGGTCATTGCTCCGTGCCGATACGCCGCTAAGGTAGGCCGACACGCCACGCCTGCGTGACGACAACTCTAAGAGAGAACGCCATGACCGAAGCATTCATTTACGACGCGGTGCGTACTCCCCGCGGCAAAGGCAAGAAGGACGGCGCGCTGCATAGCGTCAAGCCGGTCAACCTGATGGCCGGTGTACTGCGCGCGCTGCAGCAGCGCAACCAGCTGGATACCGCCCAGGTCGACGACATCGTCCTGGGCTGCGTGACCCCGGTGGGCGACCAGGGCTCGGACATCGCCAAGACCGCCGCGCTGGTGGCCGACTGGGACGAGCAGATCGCCGGTGTGCAGATCAACCGCTTCTGCGCCTCGGGCCTGGAAGCGGTCAACCTGGGCGCCATGAAAGTGCGCTCGGGCTTCGAGGACCTGGTGGTGGTCGGCGGCGTGGAATCCATGTCCCGCGTGCCCATGGGCTCCGATGGCGGCGCCTGGGCGCTGGACCCGGAGACCAACCTGCACACCAGCTTCGTCCCCCAGGGCATCGGCGCCGACCTGATCGCCACCCTGGAAGGCTTCAGCCGAGCTGACGTCGACGACTTTGCCCTGCGTTCCCAGCAGAAGGCTGCCAAGGCCCGCGCCGAAGGGCTGTTCGCCAAATCCCTGGTGCCGGTCACCGACCAGAACGGCATCGTCTTGCTCGACCATGACGAGTTCATCCGCGCCGACTCCACCCTCGAAGGCCTCGGCGCGCTCAAGCCCAGCTTCGAAATGATGGGGCAGATGGGCTTCGACGCCAGCGCACTGCGCAAGTACAGCTTCGTCGAGCGCATCGAACACGTGCATACGCCGGGCAACAGCTCCGGCATCGTCGACGGCGCCACCGCCATGCTCATCGGCTCCGAAGCCAAGGGCCGCGAGCTGGGCCTGAAGGCCCGTGGCCGCATCGTCGCCACCGCGGTGACCAGCACCGACCCGACCATCATGCTCACCGGCCCTGCGCCGGCCACCCGCAAGGCGCTGGCCAAGGCCGGACTGAAGGCCGAGGACATCGACCTCTATGAGGTGAACGAAGCCTTCGCCTCGGTGGTGATGAAGTTCATGAAGGACATGGGCGTGCCGGAGAGCAAGGTCAACGTCAACGGCGGCTCCATCGCCATGGGCCACCCGCTGGGCGCCACCGGCTGCATGATCCTCGGCACCCTGCTGGACGAACTGGAGCGGCGCAACCTGCGCTACGGCCTGGCCACCCTCTGCGTGGGCGGCGGCATGGGCATCGCGACGATTATTGAAAGGGTTTGAGGCCGGAGAATAAAAATGACCGACGCCATCCGCTTTGAAAAAGGCCAGGACAATATCGTCGTCCTGACCATGGACATGCCCGGCCAGAGCGCCAACACCATGAACGGTGTCTACCGCGAGGCCATGGCCGCCACTGTCGCGCGCCTGGAAGCCGAGAAGGATTCGATCGCCGGCGTGGTGATCACCTCCGCGAAGAAGACCTTCTTCGCCGGCGGCGATCTCAATGAACTGATCAAGGTCACCAAGGCGGACGCCAAGGCCTTCTACGAAGGCATCCTGGTGCTCAAGGGCCAGCTGCGCCGCCTGGAAACCCTCGGCAAGCCGGTAGTTGCCGCTATCAACGGCGCGGCGCTGGGCGGCGGCTGGGAAATCTGCCTGGCCTGCCACCACCGCATCGCCCTGGACGAAAGCCACGTCCAGCTCGGCCTGCCGGAAGTCACCCTGGGCCTGCTGCCCGGTGGCGGCGGGGTAGTGCGCATGGTGCGCCTGCTGGGGCTGGAGAAGGCCCTGCCGTACCTGGCCGAAGGCAAGAAGGTGCGCCCGGACCAGGCGCTCAAGGCCGGCCTGATCCATCAGTTGGCCTCCAGCCGCGACGAGATGCTGAGCAAGGCCCGCGAGTGGATCGTCGCCAACCCGGCCGCCAAGCAGCCGTGGGACAGCGCCGGCTACAAGATCCCCGGCGGCACGCCGTCCAGCCCGGCCGTGGCGCAGATGCTCGCCATCGCCCCGTCCGTGCTGCGCGACAAGACCAAGGGCTGCTTCCCGGCACCGGAGAAGATCATGTGCGCTGCCGTCGAAGGCGCCCAGGTGGACTTCGATACCGCGCAGTTGATCGAGGCGCGCTACTTCACCGAGCTGACCACCGGCCAGGTGGCGAAGAACATGATCGGCACCTTCTGGTTCCAGCTCAACGAGATCAACGCCGGCAAATCCCGTCCGCAAGGCATCCCGCCGCAGCAGACGAAGAAGGTCGGTGTCGTCGGCGCCGGCATGATGGGCGCGGGTATCGCCTACGTCTCGGCCGCCGCCGGCATCGAGGTGGTGCTCAAGGACGTTTCCATCGAAGCGGCGGAAAAGGGCAAGGCGTACTCCGCCGGCCTGCTGGACAAGAAAGTCGGCAGGGGCCAGATGACAGCCGAGAAACGCGACGCCTTCCTCGCCCGCATCAAGCCGACCGCCAGTGACGCCGATTTCGAAGGCTGCGACCTGATCATCGAGGCCGTGTTCGAGGACCGTGGCCTGAAGGCCAAGGTCAGCGCTGCTGCGGAATCCGCCGCGCTGGCGGACGCGGTGATCGCCTCCAACACCTCGACCCTGCCGATCACCGGCCTGGCCGAAGCCGTGGCGCAGCCGCAGAAATTCATCGGCCTGCACTTCTTCAGCCCGGTGGACAAGATGCCGCTGGTGGAGATCATCCGCGGCGAGAAGACCGACGACGCCACTCTGGCCCGCGCCTTCGACTACGTCCTGCAGATCAAGAAGACCCCGATCGTCGTCCACGACAGCCGCGGCTTCTTCACCTCCCGCGTGTTCGGCACCTTCACCAACGAAGGCCTGGCGATGCTCGGCGAAGGCGTGTCGGCGGCGATGATCGAGAACCAGGCGCGCCAGGCCGGTATGCCGGTAGGCCCGCTGGCGATCAGCGACGAAGTCTCCATGAGCCTGATGACCCATATCCGCGAGCAGACCCGCAAGGACCTGGAAGCCGAAGGCAAGCAATTGCCAAAGCATCCGGCCTTCGCCGTGGTGGACCTGATGGTCAACGAGTACAAGCGCCCGGGCAAAGCCGCTGGCGCCGGCTTCTACGACTATCCGGCCAACGGCAAGAAGCATCTGTGGCCTGAGCTGAAACAGCGCTTCGAAAAGGCTGACGCGCAGATTTCCGCCGAGGACGTGCGCGATCGCATTCTCTTCGTGCAGGCTATCGAGACGGTGCGCTGCGTGGAGGAGGGCGTGCTGACCTCCACCGCCGACGCCAACATCGGCTCGATCTTCGGCATTGGCTTCGCGGCCTGGAGCGGCGGTGCGCTGCAGTTCATCAACCAGTACGGCCTGAAGGACTTCGTCGCCCGCGCCCAGTACCTGGCCGAGCAGTACGGCGAGCGCTTCCTGCCGCCGGCGCTGCTGCTGGAGAAGGCCGCGCGCAACGAGCCCTTCTGATGGGCTCTTGGTAGGAGCGAGCTTGCTCGCGAACGGGCTCGCAGCGGGGTTGGGTTCGCGTGCAAGGACTAGGCGTCCCCCTCGCTCCTACAGAAAAACCGGCCTTGGTGGCCGGTTTTTTCTTGCCTGTACAAGCCGTAGGATGGCGCCTTCCGAATCGCAAGGACCGCACCGATGACCGCTCCCGCCCTGTTGATCATCGACCAGCAGAAAGGCATGCGTGACAGCCCCGCCCCGCGCAACAACCCGCAGGCCGAACGGCGCATCGGTGAGCTTCTGGCAGCCTGGCGCCAGGCAGGCTGGCCGGTGGTTCACGTGCGGCACATTTCCCGTACACCAGGCTCACCGTTCTGGCCCGGCCAGCCCGGCGCGGAATTCCAGCCGGAGCTGGCGCCGCTGGAGCACGAGCACGTGGTGGAGAAGAACGTCCCCGACGCCTTCATCAACAGCGCCCTGGAACGCTGGTTGCGCGTGCGCGGCATCGAATCGGTGGTGATCTGCGGCGTGAGTACCAACAACTCGGTGGAATCCACGGCCCGCACCGCGGGCAACCTGGGCTTCTTCGTCCAGGTGGTGGCGGATGCCTGCTTCGCCTTCGATAAGCGCGATTTCAGCGGCATGCTGCGCAGCGCGGAGGAAGTCCATGCGATGTCCCTGGCCAACCTGCAAGGCGAATACGCGCAGGTAGTGGACGCGAACTTGGTTCTGCGCGAGCGGTCATTGGACTGAATCCTTGCCAACCGGCCGTCACCCTTGTGCGTCGGTGCAATTGAAGGAAGTCGTTTTTTCCGGTATTTCCCCTGAAATTCCTGCACAAGAATCCGCTCAGTATCTTGTGTGGTGAAAAAATAGGGCGTAATTTTCACGCGCGTTTCATCAGTGTCAGGATAACCACTCTTATCAGCCGCCAACCCCCCAGGAATCACCACTGCATGTCGTTGCACATCTGCATTCTGGAAACCGACATCCTCCGCCCCGAACTCATCGATCAGTACAAGGGCTATGGCTGGATGTTCCAGCAACTGTTCGCCAAGCAACCCGTTCCGGCCGAGTTCAAGGTCTACAACGTGGTGGAAGGGCATTACCCGCCCGATGATGAGAAGTTCGATGCGTACCTGGTGACTGGCAGCAAGGCGGACTCCTTCGGCACTGATCCCTGGATCCAGACCCTCAAGGACTACGTGCTCAAGCTCTACCAGCGCGGCGACAAGCTGCTGGGCGTGTGCTTTGGCCACCAGTTGCTGGCGCTGGTGCTGGGCGGCAAGACCGAGCGTGCCAGCCAGGGTTGGGGCGTGGGTATCCACGACTACCGCATCGAGGAGCAGCCGGAGTGGATGAGTCCGTCGCTGGGTGATGGCCTGACCCTGCTGGTCAGCCACCAGGACCAGGTCACCGAGCTGCCCCACGGCGCGCGTCGCATCGCTTCCAGCGATTTCTGCCCGAACGCTGCCTACGCCATCGGTGATCAGGTGCTGTGCTTCCAGGGCCACCCGGAGTTCCAGAGCGACTATTCCCAGGCGATCCTGGAGCTGCGCAAGCACATCTTCAGCGAGCCGGTGTTCCAGTCCGGCATCGACAGCCTCGCGCGCTCGCACCAGGGCACGGCGGTGGGCGAGTGGATGATGCGCTTCGTCCAGCAGGGCAGCGACGAGAAGAAGAAAGCCGAGAAGAAAAGCGCGGCCTGATTTTTGCCGCTCTTACTGAAAACGCCGCTCAGATGAGCGGCGTTTTCGTTTGCGCAGGTGTCAGGCTGAACAGCTTTTGTAGGATCGGTGGAGCGCAGCGATACCCATGCAGGCCGGTACGTATCATTCGATGGGTATCGCTGCGCTCCACGCCATCCTACGTTTCGCGTCGCCGAATGGCCGCCAATGGTCTCTATAGCCAATCCGCCTGCTTGAAGCTGATATACAACCCGACGCAGCCCAGCGCCAGCAGCCCCATGATCAGGAAGTAGCCGTAGTGCCAGTGCAGTTCCGGGATGTATTCGAAGTTCATCCCGTAGATACCGGCCACGGCGGTGGGGAAGGCGAGGATGGCCGCCCAGGCAGCGAATTTGCGCTGCACCACGCTCTGCCGTGAGGACTCCAGCGCCAGCCCGACTTCGATGGTCTGGCTGGCGACGTCGCGCAAAGTAGTGAGGTCTTCCAGGAGGCGGTTCACGTGGATTGCCACGTCGCGGAAGTAGGGCCGCATCTGTTTGTCGATGAAGGGAAAGTCCAGGCGCTGCAGTTCCTGGCAGATTTCCACCATGGGTGCGGCGTAGTGCTTGAGCTTGAGCACCTCGCGGCGCAGGCCGTAGATTTTCTCGATCTGCTCCTGGGTCAGCGACTTGCGCAGCACCTGCTGCTCCACTTCCTCGATCTCCTCGCGGATCGCCTCCACCACCGGTTCGTAGTTGCTCATCACGAAATCCAGCAGGGCATAGAGCACGAAGTCGGTGCCATGGGCCAGCAGCAGCGGCCGGGCTTCGCAGCGCTGTCGGACCTGGGAATAGGACTGGGAGAAACCATGTCGCGCGCTGATGATGTAGCCGATGCCGGCAAACAGGTGGGTTTCGACGAACATCAGCCGGCTATCGGCGCGGATGGGCGAATAGATGACGATGAACAGGGCATCGCCAAAGGTTTCCAGCTTCGGCCGGCTGTGCTTTTCCAGGGCGTCGGAGACAGCCAGTTCGTGAAGGTTGAACTGCCGTTGCAGGTTGAACATTTCTTCCGGCGTCGGCTCCTGCAGGCCGGTCCAGACAAAGTGGTCGGGCTGGCAGGCCCAGCGATAGCCGTCCTCGAGCGCAATATCGGAAACCTTGCGGCCCTTGCTGTAGACGGCGGAAGCGATGACTCGGCCCATGCTGAAACCCACCCTGCTCTTGGATCGGTCGGGAGTCGTTCTGCAGGGATTGAGTGTTGGCCAGCCTGGCGAGACGCGCCAGTGAAGTGCAGTCAGGAGTGGGGAGTGAGGGCGGCCTGGATACCTTGCAGCGCGACGGGCACCGCCTGGTTGAAACGCTCGAAGAGCCCGTTGCGGTCGACATTGTCCACTGGAGCACGGCGCGCGCCGTCGAAGCCGGCAGTGAGCGCCGTGACCACCAGGATCACGATGGTATAGAGCCCCAGGGCGGCGAGGGCGCCGTTGCGGGCATAGCGGTGGGCTTGGCGATTCATGCTGGCGACTCGGGGACCGGGATGGGATGGCCCAGTGTCGCTTTGGCCAATTCGATTGAATAACGATGTCGGTTGGTTCCCGATATCAGGCGAATTGATAGATGGCGGGGCAACGACCAGGCGCAAGGCTGCGGGTGGTGGAATCTCGTCGGACGTTTCCGGGACTCTGGCGGTCTTCATGGCTGCTTGACCCTCGTCAAGGAGGGGGCGGTTGCCTGGCGTAGCGTGGAAATCAGACGGTGGCGCGAAGCTGCCACGGACTCCCAGGATGCAAGGAACTCCCCATGATTCGATACGTTGAAGGCGACATTCTGCTGAGCAAGGCCCAGGTCATCGCGCACGGTATTGCGCCGCAGGACCATTTCGACAGCGGCCTGGCGCTGGACCTGCGCGAGCGCTGGCCGTCGATGGTTCGCGATTACCGTCACGCGTCGCACTCGAAGGCGCCCAGACCGGGTGCGATCTGGATCTGGTCGGGCGTGGACGCCGATGGCTCCACCCGCTGCATCGCCAACCTGCTCACCCAGGGTATGCAGGGCGAGGGGCGCGGTGCTAAGCCTGCCGAAGCGACACTGGAAAACGTCAGCCATTGCCTGAAGGATCTGGCGAAATACCTGCAGAGTGAGCGCGTTGAAAGCGTTGCGCTGCCCTGTCTGGCAACGGGCGTCGGTGGGTTGGAGTGGAAGGACGTCAAGCCACTGGTGGAACGTTACCTGGGTGACCTGGCCGCCACAGTGTGGGTCTATGAGACCTACCGCCGGGGCGTCGTGGCCGCCGAAGGGCTCTGAGGCCGCTGCGTCGTCGCCCCTGAAAAGCCCGGCTTCACGCCGGGCTTTCGGCTTCGGGCTCGACTGCATGACGTCACCTGCTGCAGGCGGCTGGAGGGGCGTAAAGGTCTCAGCCCTGCTTGGCAGCGGCTTCGACATTCACCTTGCTGGCAGACTGCTCGGACTGTTGCTGCTGGATGGCGGCCTGGGTCATGTGAACCATGCGGTCCTGCATCAGCGGGGACTCTTCGGCGAAGCTGGCTTGAGCGGCAAAGGCAGTAGCGGCGGCCAGGACGCTGGCGGCGATGATGTTGAGTTTCATGATGAACACCTCCGGTTGGTTTTGCTTGGGTTCATCTATAGGTTAATGCGTAATAATTTTTGAAAAATAGCAAACAGGCTTAATCAGTGTTGCTCTTTAGGTAACAGTGTGGGCATGAAAAAGCCCGGCACAGGCCGGGCTTTTCGTTCTCGAGCGATCAGGCCAGGTGGTTCTTGTCCAGCTCGATGGACTTGTCGAGGGTTTCCAGCAACTGCTTGCGCACTTTCAGCTTGGTATTGCGGTGGGCTGTCATGTTCAGCTTTTTCAGGTGCTGTGCGGCTTCCAGGGCAGCGGCCTGGAGTTGCTCGGCCGGTACCACTTTGTCGAGGAAGCCGGCGTCCACGGCGTCGCGCGGGTTGAACATCTCCGCGTTCACTACCGAGCGGGTGAAGGCGGAGCGGCGCAGGCGGTCACGGGCCAGTTCGATGCCGACGTGGTGCATGGTCATGCCGATGGCCACTTCATTCAGGCCGATCTGGAACGGACCATCGACGCCGATGCGGTAGTCCGCCGAAAGCAGGATGAAGGCGCCCTTGGCTACCGCGTGGCCGGTGCAGGCGACGATGACCGGGAACGGGTGCGACAGCATGCGGCGCGCCAGGGTCGAGCCCGCGGCCACCAGGTTCACGGCGTTTTCCGGGCCGGAGGTCATCACCTTGAGGTCGTAGCCGCCAGAGAGAATGCCCGGCTGGCCAGTGACAATGACAATCGCACGGTCCTTCTCCGCCTGGTCCAGGGCCTGGTTGAAGGCATCGATGACCGCCGGGGAGATGGCGTTCACCTTGCCGTTGTTCAGGGTCAGGGTGGCGATGCCGTCTTCGAATTGGTAGCTGATCAGCTCACTCATGGCAGAGGGTCCTGGGTTGGAGTCCTTGGATTGGAAGTGGCCAGAACATACTGACGCCGGGAGGGGGCGTAAAGCGTTTTGACTGACTGGTGAGTCAGGCGCTTGCCACAGAAATGGAGAGATTTCTGTGCGCTATGCACGCAAATTCCGGAGGTGCTCATAGAGAGGTCCTAGGCGTGCTGTTAAGCTGCCAGCATCCCCGCGTCCCCCCTCGCACAATCCAGGATGTGCCTGTCATGTCGAAGATTCTCAAGTGGTCCCTCTTTGCCGTCGTCGCGATCGCCCTGATCATCAAGGCGTCGCTCTGGCTCTCCGTGCGTAGCGTGGTGAACGACGCCATTGCCCGTGTCTCGCCGTTCATGGAGATCACCTATGGCGGCATTTCCTCGTCTTTCGACGGTCGGGTGGGGCTGCAGAACGTGGTGATCAGGGTGCCGATGGCCGGTGACAGCCTGAAGGTTTCCCATGCACAGCTGAAGTTCAATGGCCTGCGCGAACTGCTCAGCTTCAAGGAACGCCTGGGCGAGGGCAAGCTGCCGGAGCAGATGGCGGTGGACCTGAAGGGCGTTGAACTGCAGATTCACGGCCCGTTCATGCAGTCGCTGTACGCCCAGCCGGCGGAGAAGAGCGCCTTCACCGCCATGAGCGAAGTGGCCTGCGGCAACGTACGCAACATCGGTGTCGATGAGCTGCTGCAGATGGGTTACCGCACCCTCGAATCGGACATCGAGTTCTCCTACCGCCTGCAGCCGGGCGCGCAGACCCTGACCTTCGACCTGCGTAGCGACACCCGCGACATGCTGGACATGCACACCAGCATGACGCTGATGAACGTCTCCGAGCGCCCGGGCGATATGCGTGTGAACCCTCCGCGAGTGTCTCAGGTCGTCGTCGAGATGAACGACAACCAGTACCAGCGCCGAGTCAGCGAGTTCTGCCGGGGCAAGCTGGGCGTGGACCAGAAGGCGTATACCGCGCTCTCGCTGGAACAGTTCGACAAGGCGCTGCGCCAACAGCGTATCGCCCTGGACAAGCCGGTGCTCGAGGCTTACGGCCGTTACCTGGAAGACCCGCGCTCGCTGCGCGTTGAGCTGACCCCCAGTGAGGGTATGGCCTGGGACGGCCTGCAATTTTTCGAGCCCAAGGATGTGATTCAGATGCTGCATCCGGTCGTCTTAGTAAACCAGCAGTCAGTTACACCGCTGGGATTCGCCTGGGTCGATCCGCTGAAGAAAAAAATCACGCCGGAAAGCCAATATCAAATGGTTTCGGCCCAAGAAACGGTTGAGTCGCAGGCCAGAACGCAGCAATATGAGTTCGTTAGCGTTGAAAGCCTTGCCCAGTACACCGGCAAGCGCCTGCAGTTCATCACGTTCGATGGTGCCTATTACCAGGGTGTGCTGCACAAGGTGGAGAACGGTCGAGCCTATATCACGGTCCTGATGGGGACCGGCTCGGCAGAAATGTTCCTCCGCCTGAACAAGATCAATCAGGTGCGGGTCATGTTGTGAGGCCCCCGGAAGGAGAGAGCAAGTGAGTGAGTCGTTGTCCATCCAGCATGATGAAACCAGCCACCAGTTCGTAACGACTGTTGATGGTCATCGCGCCTATCTGGCCTACATGGATCTGGGCAAGCAGACGCTCGACATCTATCGCACTTTCGTTCCGGACAGCCTTCGCGGCCGCGGCATTGCCGCCGCCCTCACCGAACACGCGCTGCAGTTCGCCGAGCGCAAGGGCTACAGTGTCATCCCGTCGTGCTCCTACGTGGAGCGCTACCTGGAGCGCCGTCAGCGCCACACTGATACCGCGCTCTGATCATCAGGGTGCAGAAACGAAAAGCCCGGCCAATGCCGGGCTTTTTTATGCCTGATGGAATTCCATTTCCGGCAGAAGTTCTGTAGGAGCGAGCTTGCTCGCGAAGGGTCTTCCTACCCAGCGTCAAGCGCTTCGCGAGCAGGCTCGCTCCTACAAAAAGCACCGGTGCAGAATTTGCCAAAGAAAAAGCCGGGCATCTGCCCGGCTTCTTCCTATCCGCTCGAAGCGTCAGCCGCGCTGGCGCTTGGGCAGGACGTCCTTGAGCTTGGCATGCATGCTGCGCACGGCCTTCTCGGTGGTGTCCCAGTCGATGCAGGCGTCGGTGATCGACACGCCGTATTTCAGCTGGCACAGATCCTTCGGGATCGGCTGAGCGCCCCAGCCCAGGTGGCTTTCCACCATCAGGCCGACGATGGAATTGTTGCCTTCGGCGATCTGGTTGGCGACGTTGTCCATCACCAGCGGCTGCAGGGCCGGGTCCTTGTTGGAGTTGGCATGGCTGCAGTCGACCATCACGTTTAGCGGGATCTTCGCCTTGGTCAGTTCCTGTTCGCACAGGGCGACGCTGACCGAGTCATAGTTCGGCTTGCCGTTGCCGCCGCGCAGCACCACGTGGCCGTAGGCGTTGCCCTTGGTGGTGACGATGGAGACGCCGCCTTCCTGGTTGATACCCAGGAAACGGTGCGGGCTGGACACCGACTGCAGGGCGTTGATCGCCACGGTCAGGCTGCCGTCGGTGCCGTTCTTGAAGCCGACCGCCGAGGACAGGCCGGAGGCCATCTCGCGGTGGGTCTGGGATTCGGTGGTGCGCGCGCCGATGGCCGACCAACTGATCAGGTCCTGCAGGTATTGCGGGGAGATCGGGTCGAGCGCTTCGGTGGCGGTGGGCAGGCCCATCTCGGCGAGGTCGCGCAGCAGCTGGCGGCCGATGTGCAGGCCGTCCTGGATCTTGAAGGAGTCGTCCAGGTACGGGTCGTTGATCAGGCCCTTCCAGCCGACGGTGGTACGCGGCTTCTCGAAGTACACGCGCATCACCAGGAACAGGGTGTCGGAGACTTCCGCGGCCAGCACCTTCAGACGCTCGGCGTATTCGTGGGCGGCCTTGATGTCGTGGATCGAGCAGGGGCCGATCACCACGAACAGGCGGTGGTCCTTGCCGTCGAGGATGTCGCGGACGACCTGGCGGCCATTGGCGACGGTGCGCAGGGCGGCATCGGTCAGGGGGATTTCGCGCTTGAGCTGCTCCGGCGTGATCAGTGTCTCGTTGGAGGCAACGTTAAGGTCGTCGATCTGTAAATCAGCCATCGTGGTACTCAATCAGGTCACGGGTGCCGGCCGCCAGAAATCCCCGTGCGATGGGGCGCAGGCAAATGTGTCGCTAAGGGGAACCCGAACCTTAACCGTTCAGGCGTGGCCTCGACAATGGCTCGATGCAGGAAAGTGCCCGCAACACGGGCATTTGCGCAACTTTCTGCGCTGGGTCGATCAGACCGCGCAAAACAATGGGAAGTCCGCGGCGTTCTGCGCGATCCACTCCAGTGCCAGGTCCTCGAAAGGCAGGCTGTTGCCGCTGGCCCGTTCCCGCTGGCGGCGGTACTGCTCGATCTGGCAGACCTGCTCCACCATGCGTGCCCGGAACAGCGTGTCCTCGTCGATGAAGGCGATACCCACGCGATAGTCGCTGGCTTGCTTGCGGCTCCAGGCGATGATGCCGGGGTAGCGGGCGGAGTCGCCCAGCAGCGGGATGCGCAGTTCGATGGAGGTGCCGCGGCGAAAGCCCCGTGGCGAATTGCACGCGACACCGCCCAGGCTGATATTGTGCAACCGCTGGCGCGGCAGGAAAGTCTGTTTGCGGATGACCAGCTCGACCGGAAAATCGCAAGGGTGACGCAGGAACTGACGCATGACGGAACGCTCCGACTGCAATCTTTATAGTGTTGGCACCTTGAGTATAGTGCCGGCCCTGGAGCTGACCGACCTGGATGCCGACCGCCGGCTGCTGGAGCTGCCGGGCGTGTCGCTGCTGATTTTCACTGGGGAAGGCTGCTCCACCTGTCGCTGGGCGCGGCAGGCTCTGCCGCAGTTCCAATTGCCGGTGGATCGCCTGTGCTGGATCGATGCCGGGCACAGCGGCGGCCTGGTCGAGCGCTACGAAGTCTTCCACCTGCCTTCCCTGTTCCTGGTGCGTGACGGCCATTTCCTGGGCCCTGTCCATACACCACTGCGCCCCGAACCCCTGATCCAAGCCCTGCGCGCTGCCCTGTCGCGCCCTGCTGAGGAGTTGCCTTGATGAATCTGCGAATCGGCATCATCGGAACCGGCGCCATTGGCGGTTTCTACGGCCTGATGCTGGCCCGCGCCGGCCACGACGTGCATTTCCTGCTGCGTAGCGAATACCCCGCTGTTGCGCAGAACGGCCTGCGCCTGAACAGCCAGGTGCATGGCGCACTGAGCCTGGCGCCAGTGAATGCCTATGCCGACGTGGCGAAGATGCCGCCCTGCGATTGGCTGCTGGTGGGCGCCAAGACCACCAGCAACGCAGACCTCGCACCGCTGATCATTCAGGCCGCTGCACAGGGGGCGAAGGTCCTGCTGCTGCAGAACGGCCTCGCCGTGGAAGACGAATTGCGGGCTCTGTTGCCTGAGTACATCCATCTGCTGGGTGGACTGTGCTTCATCTGCGTGCATCGCGCCGAGCCGGGTGTGATCGAGCACCAGGCCTTCGGCGGCGTCAACATCGGCTATCACTCCGGCCCTGCCGACGAGGCCGAGGCGCGCCAGGCGATCGTGGAGGAGGGCGCCGCACTGTTTCGCAGCGCCGGCCTGGACTCCAACGCCATGCCGAACCTGGAGCAGGCGCGCTGGCAGAAGCTGGTCTGGAACATCCCCTACAACGGCCTCTCCGTGCTGCTCGACAGCGGCACGCGGGCGATCATGGACAACCCTGACAGCCGCGCCCTGGTCGCCGAGCTGATGGAAGAAGTCATCGCCGGCGCCGCCGCCTGCGGGCATTCGCTGCCTTCGGGCATTGTTGGCGCCATGCTCAGCTCCACGGATGCCATGCCTGACTACCTGCCGAGCATGTACCATGACTTCGCCCAGCGCCGACCGCTGGAACTGGGCGCAATCTACGCGGCGCCGCTGGAAGCTGCACGCCGGGCCGGGTGCGAACTGCCGAAGATCGAGGCGCTGTATCGCGCGCTGCGCTTCATCGACGCGCGCAACCAGGCTCGCTGACGAACGCCGGGGGAAGCATGGCAAAAGGGTTGGGCGACAAGCTGGTGGTGGCGATTTCCTCGCGGGCGCTGTTCGATCTGCGGGAAAGCCATCAGGTCTATGAAAGCGAGGGTGTCGAGGCCTATCGCCAATACCAGATCGCCCGCGAGGACGAAGTCCTGCCGCCAGGCGATGCATTTGCCCTGGTGCAGAAGCTGCTGGCCCTCAATGGCGGGACCGACAGCGCGCCGGTGGAGGTCATCCTGGTCTCGCGCAACAGTGCCGACACTGGCCTGCGCGTGTTCAACTCCATCCAGCATTACGGCCTGGGCATCTCGCGCGCCGCCTTTGTAGGAGGCCGCAGCCCCTATCCGTACCTCAAGGCGTTCAACTGCCACCTGTTCCTCTCGACCCACATCGAGGATGTGCGCAATGCGCTGGATGCCGGCTTCGCCGCGGCAACCATCCTCTCCGGCGGCACACGCCGGGAGGCCAATGGCGAGCTGCGTTTTGCCTTCGACGGCGATGCCGTGCTGTTCTCCGACGACTCCGAACGCGTCTACCAGCAGGGCGGGCTTGAAGCCTTCCAAACCCACGAGCGCGAGTCCGCCCGCGAGCCGCTGGGCGGCGGGCCGTTCAAGCCTTTTCTGGCGGCGCTGAACCGTGTGCAGCAGGCCTTCCCACAGGAGTCCTGCCCGATCCGCACGGCGCTGGTCACTGCGCGGTCCGCCCCGGCCCACGAGCGGGTGATCCGCACGCTGCGCGAGTGGGATATCCGCCTGGACGAATCGCTGTTCCTCGGTGGTCTGGACAAGGCCGCTTTCCTCGAAGCCTTCGCTGCCGACGTGTTCTTCGACGACCAGCCGATGCACTGCGAGAAGGCCAGGGAGGTGGTCGCCACCGGTCATGTCCCCCACGGTGTGAGCAACGAGAAGAAGGTCGCCGGATAGCCGCTCGGCCGCGACATCCGGCCTTCTCGGAGCGATTCGCGTTCTCCTGCTACGCTGCTGGATAGGCCCCGCCGCGCAGGCAGTCGAGGAGGCCGCATGATCCGATCGATTCTTTACGCCACTGACCTCGGTCTCTACGCCCCCTATGTCCTTCAGCACGCACTCTCGCTGGCCCGTGCCTACGGAGCCGAGGTGTATGTCGTGCACGCGGTGGAGCCGCTGGGGCTGTTCGCCGAGTCCGTCCTGCAGACCTATCTGGACGAAGGCACGCTGAACGAGATGCGCACCAATGGCCTGACCAACGTCATGGGCAGCATCGAGCAGCGGGTGATGGAGGGGTTCCGCGACGAACTGGGGGAAGCGCGCCAGGATGCCGAACTGATCCGCTCGGTGCGCGTGGTGCAGGGGGATGCGCCGATGGTGATCCTCGATGAAGCCAAGCGCCTGGGCGTCGACATCATAGTCGCCGGCAGCCACAGCCACGGGGAGGGGTTGAACACGCCACTGGGGCGCACCGCCGGGCGGCTCGTGCAACTGGCCGAGGTGCCGGTCTACCTGGTACCGATGCTGCAGCATCGCTGAGCGCTTTGTGACGATACGTCGGGCAAGCCCGGAATTTGCGTGGGGCTTTAGACGAATGGCATGCAGGGCAAAAAAAAACGTCTAGTTTTATTCCTTAAACCATTAATATGGTTATAAAACGACAAGCCCCTGATCGCGGGTCGCGACATTCATTTCGAGGAAAGTCCATGAAGCTTCAGCAACTGCGCTATATCTGGGAAGTCGCGCACCACGATCTGAACGTCTCGGCCACCGCCCAAAGCCTCTATACCTCCCAGCCCGGCATCAGCAAGCAGATCCGCCTGCTGGAAGATGAATTGGGTGTCGAAGTCTTCGCCCGCAGCGGCAAGCATCTGACCCGCGTCACCCCCGCCGGCGAGCGCATTATCACCACGGCCGGCGAGATCCTGCGCAAGGTCGAAAGCATCAAGCAGATCGCCCAGGAGTTCTCCAACGAGAAGAAGGGCACCCTGTCCATCGCCACCACCCACACCCAGGCGCGTTATGCGCTGCCTGGCGTGATCAGTGGTTTCATCAAGCAGTATCCGGACGTCTCCCTGCACATGCACCAGGGCACGCCGATGCAGATCGCCGAGATGGCCGCCGACGGCACCGTCGATTTCGCCATCGCCACCGAAGCGCTGGAGCTGTTCGGTGACCTGATCATGATGCCCTGCTACCGCTGGAACCGTTGCGTGATCGTGCCCCAGGGCCACCCGCTGACCAAGGTGCCGAAGCTGACCCTGGAGCTGCTGGCCGAGCAGCCCATCGTCACCTACGTGTTCGGCTTCACCGGCCGCTCCAAGCTGGACGAGGCCTTCAACCAGCGCGGCCTGGTGCCCAAGGTGGTGTTCACCGCGGCCGACGCCGACGTGATCAAGACATACGTGCGCCTGGGCCTGGGCGTCGGCATCGTCGCCCACATGGCGGTCGATCCGAAGCTGGACAGCGATCTGGTGATGCTCGACGCCAGCCACCTGTTCGAGTCCAGCGTGACCAAGATCGGCTTCCGTCGCGGCACCTTCCTGCGCGGTTTCATGTGCGACTTCATCGAGAAGTTCGCCCCGCACCTGACCCGCGACCTGTTGGCCAAGGCCGTGCAGTGCCACAACAAGACCGAGCTGGACGAACTGTTCGACGGTATCGAGCTGCCGGTCTACTGAGTACGACGGCGGCAGAAAAACGCCCGGCTCGGCCGGGCGTTTTCACGTCTGCACCTCAGGCGCGAACCCAGCCGCGCCGAATCAGCGGGGCCAGCCACCGGCGGTGGATGTTCTCTGCTGCCTGGGTGCAGCGTGTTCCGCAGTACTCCCAGCCTATCCACACCAGCGTGTTGCCGATGGCCGCGAGGGCGCAGCCGCCGAACAGGTCCAGCGGAAAATGAATACCCAGATAGACCCGTGCCAATCCGACCAGAATGCCGATCACGGCAAGCAGGCTACCCGCCAGGATGATTCCATCGCACATCAGGCTAAGTGCCGCGCAGGCGAACAAGGTCATGTGGTCGCTGGGGAACGAGGCATTGGCGGCGTGATTCAGCCAGGCATGGCCAAGTCCCATGACGAAGGGGCGAGGCGTAGGCCATAGCAGACCGATGGCCTGGGCCAAGGCCAGGCCCGTCGCCATGACGAGCGCAGCCCGCAACAACGCATTGCGTTTCACGGAGTTGCCCCGGCACCAGAGCCACAGCAGTGCCAGCGGAAGCAGGAATAGCGGCACCGTGGCGACCAGTTGGGCCAGATGAATCAGTCCGGCGGGGGTGTCCGGGCGGGCGTTGATGGAGATGAACAGGGATTGATTGAGGGCCTCCAGCAGATTGCTGGGGGTGGGTGGAAGCGCGCTTGGCATCGGGAGAGGACTGACAGGTGGCCGGGCATGAAGTCAGCAAGCCTATTCGCGGGAGTGTGAAGGACGCGTTAAGGCGCGGGCAGCGGGTGCTGTGCGCGAAGAAATGCGTGCGTCACAGATTGTCGAGGTCGTCGCGCCGCGCCAGTTCAGCGAGGGCCTCGCGTGAGTCCAGCGGTAGCTCTCCACGGCCTTCGAGCACCTCGTGGAGGAAGCTCATGAACACCGTGTAGACGACCTCGCGGCCGTCATCGTGACGAACGATGAAGAACGGCGCGGTGTCCACGCCGTACTGTGCGGCGACCAGCCAGCCGGTGCTGGCGGGGTTGCGCTCGTCGGCGACCAGGGTGCGGTCGATGCGGCTCAGGTAGCCGCCCTTGACCAGGCGTTCGTGCACTTCGCGGCACTTGCGGCAGTCCTGGCCATCGGCCAGGACCTTTTTCACCAGGGTGATACGCATGGGATCGACTCCGCCGCAGGCGTGCAGGAGTCCGATCCTGGGCTGCGGGCTGACAAGGAATTTTCCGTCAGCCGAGGGTAAGGCTTCAGGCCTTGCTGATCAAATTGCCAGCGTGCAGGCCGCACTCTTTCTGTGTGGCTTCTTCCCACCACCAGCGGCCTTCGCGCTCGTGCTGGTTCGGCAGCACGGGGCGGGTGCAGGGCTCGCAGCCGATGCTGATGAAGCCGCGCTCATGCAGGCTGTTGTAGGGGATTTCCAGCATGCGGATGTAGGCCCAGACGTCTTCGCTGCTCATGTTGGCCAGCGGGTTGAACTTGACCAGCGGCTTTTCCGGAGTGGAGAAGGCGCCGTCCAGTTCGACCACAGCGACCTGGCTGCGGGTGCCGGGGCTCTGGTCCTTGCGCTGGCCAGTGGCCCAGGCGGTCACGGTGGAGAGTTTGCGCTTGAGCGGCTCGATCTTGCGGATGCCGCAGCACTCGCCGTGGCCGTCCTTGAAGAAGCTGAACAAGCCCTTTTCCTTGACGAACGGCTCCAGCAGGCGAGGGTCCGGGGTCATCACCTCGATGGCGATACCATAGTGCTCGCGGACCTGTTCGATGAAGCGGTAGGTCTCCGGATGCAGGCGGCCGGTGTCCAGGCTGAATACCTTGACGTTCTTGTTGAGCTTCCAGGCCATGTCCACCAGCACCACGTCCTCGGCGCCGCTGAAGGAAATCCACAGGTCGTCGCCGAAGTGCTCGAAGGCAAACTTCAGGATGTCCTGTGGGGATTTGCTGGCGTAGCTCGCGGCGATTTCCGCGATATCGAACGGGAGGCTCATCAGGCGGTATTCCTAGTTTTAATGGCGCAGTGCGCTCTGTGGGCGCGATGGTAGCAAAGAGGCGGATATGCCCCTAAATAACCATCAGGAAGGTCGACTGAGGTGTTTGGGTATAAGTGCCGCGTTGCGCCGCTTGGAGCGAGCGGCTAGAGTGCCGCCTCTCAAGTCAATCCTGCGGGGAAATCGTTCGTGGAAATCGCCTGTCTCGACCTGGAAGGGGTTCTGGTTCCGGAAATCTGGATCGCCTTCGCTGAAAAAACCGGTATCGAAGCGCTCAAGGCGACGACTCGCGATATTCCGGACTACGACGTGCTGATGAAGCAGCGTCTGCGCATCCTCGACGAGCACGGCCTGAAGCTGTCCGACATCCAGGAAGTGATCGCCACCCTGAAGCCGCTGGAAGGCGCCGTGGAGTTCGTCGACTGGCTGCGCGAGCGCTTCCAGGTGGTGATCCTTTCCGACACCTTCTATGAGTTCTCCCAGCCGCTGATGCGCCAGCTCGGTTTCCCGACCCTGCTGTGCCACAAGCTGATCACAGACGAGACCGATCGCGTGGTGGATTACCAACTGCGCCAGAAGGATCCGAAGCGTCAGTCGGTCATCGCTTTCAAGAGCCTGTACTACCGTGTCATCGCCGCTGGCGATTCCTACAACGACACTACCATGCTCTCCGAAGCCCACGCCGGCATCCTGTTCCACGCGCCGGAAAACGTGATTCGCGAGTTCCCGCAGTTCCCGGCGGTGCACACCTATGAGGACCTGAAGAAGGAATTCCTCAAGGCGTCCATTCGCCCGCTCAGCCTGTAAGACCGGCTGTGATGAAAAAGCCCCGCGGATGCGGGGCTTTTTCTTATCGGCTTCTTTTTCTGTAGGTAACTGGCAGTCCCAGCGAGCCTCACAGGCTTTCCAGTGTGCGCAGCAGCACGCCCACCTTGGTCAGCGACTCCTCGTATTCTTCCTCCCAGTTGGAGTCGGCCACGATGCCGCCGCCGGCCCAGCAGCTTGCCTGGCCGTCCTTCACCAGCACGGTGCGGATGGCGATGGAGCTGTCCATCTCGCCGCGCACGTCGAGGTAGAGCAGGCTGCCGCAGTAGATGCTGCGCTGGGTGGGCTCCAGTTCGTCGATGATCTGCATGGCGCGAACCTTCGGTGCACCGGTGATGGAACCGCCGGGGAAGCTGCCTTCGAGCAGGTCCAGCGCATCCTTGTCGGCCGCCAGTTCGCCGCGCACGCTGCTGACCAGGTGGTGGACGTTGGGGTAGGTCTCCACTGCGAACAGCTCGGGTACACGCACGCTGCCCGGCCGGCAACTGCGGCCCAGGTCATTGCGCAGCAGGTCGACGATCATCAGGTTCTCGGCGCGGTCCTTCTCGCTGGCGAGCAGGGCTTCGGCGTTGTTCCGGTCGGCCTCGGGGGTATCGCCGCGCGGGCGGGTACCCTTGATCGGGCGGGTTTCCACCTGGCCGCCGTGAAGCTGGATAAAGCGCTCCGGCGACAGGCTGAGGACGGCGCCTTCAGGCAATGCCAGATAGCCGGCAAACGGCGTAGGACAGGCCTCGCGCAGCGCGCGGTAGGCCAGCCAGGGGGAGCCGCTGCAGGGGGCGCGGAAGCGCTGGGTGTAGTTCACCTGATAGCAGTCGCCGGCCAGGATGTAGCCGTGTACGCGTTCCAGCGCGTCGCGGTACTGCTCACGGCTCAGGTCCGGCCGGAACGGCGCTGCCAGCTGGAAGGGTGGCAGGGCGTCGCCATCGTGACCATCTTCGAACAGTCTGATCAGGCGCTCCCGCTCGTCCGCCGCCAGTGCCGGATGGAATACCAACCGGCTGCTGCGTTCTTCGTGGTCAGTGACCAGCGCCCAGGCATAGAGCCCCAGGCGTGCGTCGGGCAGGCCGAGATCATCCTGGTTCGGCTCAGGTAGGCGCTCGATGCGCCGGCCGAAGTCATATCCGAGATACCCGATCATTCCGCCGACGAATGGCACATCGACAGTATCGGGTGCTCGAGCTTCGCCCAGGCTCTGAAGGGCACTTCTGACGCGAGCGAAAAAGCGGTTGGCCGATTCTCCGGCCAAAGGTGCCAACTCTGCCAATGGCCAGGCGCTCAGAAGGTCATAGCGTCCACGTGTGGCAATGGGTCGACCGGCGTCCAGGAGGACGGCGCCGGGTGCCCGATGGATCAGGGCGAAGCGTTCGCCCGGGTCTTCCTGGTAGGGAAGCGGGTGCAAAAAACAGTCAGGCATGGGTAACAGCGTGCAGGCAAATGAGGTGATCAGGTCGGCTGAAGTATCGATCCTAGAGCTATTTCTTCAGTTTACGTAGGAAAGGCATTCTGATAAGAAGTGACGAATCCCACGCGGACGATGCTCCGTACCAACAACGATAATGACATAGGGATACAGGCCGTGGATGTAGTGCTCGAACCCGCAGCCGGCAGCCTTCTGCGCTCCAGATTAACACCCCCTCGGGTGCCTGCTGATTATTTGATTCGTCCCGCGGTCCAGAATGCCCTGGACCGTCATCCTTATGCCTCGATACTGCAGTTCTGCGCACCGGCCGGTTTTGGCAAGACCACCGCGCTGGCGGCGTTGGCTGGCAAGCGTGCGAGCGAAGGCCACCAGGTCGCCTGGCTCTCCCTGGAGAGTGACGACGACGACCCTGGCCGCTTCTGCCTGAAGCTCATCCAGGCACTGGCCACTGCCGTGCCGGGCATCGGCGAGGATGCGCTGGGCTACGTGCGCAACACCATGCGCGTGCCCGTGGTCGCGGTCATGGAAAGCCTGCTGATGGACCTCTCCCGCGACGAGCGCAAGGTCCTGCTGGTACTCGACGACCTGCATGAGATCACCCATTCCGACGTCTTCGCCGGCCTCAATCGCCTGGTGCAATACGCGCCGCCCGGCCTCACCCTGGCCATCGGCAGCCGTTCCCAGCCGCCGCTGAACCTCGCCACTTGGCGCGCCAAGGGCCTGCTGCTGGAAATCGGCCAGGACGAGTTGCGCCTGTCCCGCGACGAAACCCGCGAATACCTGGCCCGCGATGGCCTGCAACTCGAAGATAGCTGCCTGCAGTCGCTGCACAACCAGACCGAAGGTTGGATGGCGGGGGTGCACCTGGTCAGCCTGTGGTTGCGCCAGCAGTCTGGCGCGCCGGAGGACCTCAAGCTGCTCAGCAGCGATAAGGCGGCCGTAGGCGATTACCTGTTGCGTGCGGTGTTCGAGCGCCTGCCTGCCGATGTGCAGGGCGCGCTGCTCTCGCTGGGGATTGCCAATCGCCTGAACGGCGACCTGGCCAACACCCTGACCGGTCGCCAGGATGGCCAGGCGCTGCTGGAGCACCTGGACAGCATGCAGCTGTTCCTCCTGCCGCTGGACCGCGACCGCCAGTGGTACCGCTTCCACCAGCTGTTCGCCGACTTTCTCCGGGCCCGCCTGCGCGAGCGCGACCCGGAACGCTTCAAGCAACTGCACTTCAACGCCAGCCTGTGGTTCACCAACCACCACATGCCGACCCTGGCCATCGAGCACGCCTGCCTCGCCGAGGACCCGGAGATGCTTGCTGCGCTGGTGGACGGCTGCGGCCTGGAGCTGATCAACCGTGGCCAGCTGTACCTGATTTCGCGCTGGCGCAAACATGTGCCCAACGAGATCGCCGAGCGCTACCCGATCCTCGTGCTCAGCGACGTCTGGACCCGTGCCACGGAGCTCAGCCTGCCCGAGGCCAACCGCATGATCGACGAGCTGCTGGCGCGTTGGGGCGACTCGCGCGGCAGTGGCCCGATGGGCAACCAGTACCTTTCGGCGCTGGCGGTGAAGGCCGTGCTGGCGCTGCAGAAGGATGACCTGGAGCAGTGCATCACCCTGGCGCGCAAGGTGGAGAGCCAGCTGGGACAGAACTCCGCGTTTCTCGAGGGAGCCATCCTGCTGATCGCTGCCTTCGCTCAGGTCGTGCGTGGCCAGGCGGAGCAGGCGCGTCGGCTGATGGGGCTGGCACAACAGCGCAATCACTTCCTCGATGGCCGCTACCTGCACATGCAGCAGTGCACCATCGAAGTGGTGCTGGCGCTGGAGCAGGGCCAGGTCAAGCAGGCGCAGATGCTCATCGAGCGCGTGCGCGAGCAGGCCATGCCGCTGTTCGACAAGCGCTCTCAGGCGCTCGCTCTGCCGGCCATCGCCGAAGCGCTGACCGCCTACTACCGTACCGAGCTGGACGGCCTGGAAGAGCGCCTGCGCTGGGCGCTGGGTCGGGTCGACGTGGTCAATCCCATCGATCTTTACGCCCAGGGCATGCAGTGCCTGGCGCGCATCCAGCGCCTGCAGGGGCGCGGCAAGGAGGCGCTGGCCACGCTGGGCCTGATGCAGACCCTGGCCTCGCGCAACCAGTCCTGGCGCTTTTTTGCCATGGCAGTGGGCGAGGAGATCAACCTGATCCTCCAGGAAACCGCCACTGATCGCTGCAAGCGCGCCGAGCAGCGCCTCAAGGCCATCGACTGGGCCAAGCTCGCCAGCCACTACAAGCAGATGCCGTTCAACCCGGTGCTCTGGGTACAGGGCATCAGCCGGGTTCGCCTGCTACAGGCACGCGGGCACTTCAGCGAGGCGCTGCACGAAATCACCCAGCTGCGCGGCATGCTGCAGCCGGGCTGGCACGGCCTGCAACGGCTGCGCCTGGACCTGCTGGCGGCCTTGAGCTACCAGCGCCTGGGCTATCAGGAGCGCTCCCACAGCCTGCTCGGCCAATGTCTGGTCGGCGCCGAGCGGGAGGGGGTGCGGAGCATTTTCATCGAGGAAGGCGAGGGGATTCGCCAGTTGCTGCAGCAGCTGGAATCCACCGAGCGACAACCGGCACTGCAGGTCTTCATTCGCGGAATGTTGACCGTCTGGCCGGGGCAGGAAGCACGCAGGTCACCCGAGGTGCTCGAGGAAGGTCTGACCGACCGCGAGCGCGAGGTGGTATGCCTGGCGGCCCAGGGACTCTCCAATGAGGAGATCGGCCAGCAGCTGTCGCTGGCCCTGGGCACCGTCAAATGGCACCTGCACAACATCTACGAGAAGCTCAAGGTGCGCAATCGGACCCAAGCGATACGCCGTGCCCGCGAGCTGAGTCTGCTCTGACATGACGACCCTGACCACACTGCCGCAGCAGCCCATGCCGCTGCTGCGCACCAAGCTGTTCCCGCCGCGCACCGACAGCGATTCGCTGCTGCCGCGCCGCGCCCTGATCGATCGCCTGTACGCCAATCGCCAGCAGCGCGTGCTGATCCTCAGTGCACCGGCCGGCTTCGGCAAGAGCACCATTCTCAGCCTGTTCCGCCAGCGCCTGATGCAGAGCGGGGCTCGGGTCGCCTGGATGTCCTGTGACGAGGGTGACAGTGAACCGCAGCGACTGGTGCAGTACCTGGTGGCGAGCATTCGCAGTGTCGAGGCGGACTTCGGCACCAACACCTCGAACCTGCTGCAGTCGGACATGACCCTGCCGCTGGAAGGCATCATCGACGCCTTCCTCTCGGACCTCAGTCGCCTCGACGGGCCGCTGTACCTGTTCCTTGATGACTTCCACCAGATTCGCCACCCGGCCCTGGCCCACGGCGCGCGCTACCTGATCGAGCACCTGCCGGACAACATCCGCCTGGTCACCAGCACCCGTTATCGTCCGCGCTTCCTGGTGGACGAGCCGGGCCTGGCGCCCTGGGCCTTCTGCCTGAGCGGTGACGACCTGCGCCTGACCCGCGAGGAAACCGACACCTTCCTCACCGAACTCAAGGGCCTGGCGCTGAGCGACAGCGAGCTCAAGCTGCTGCACAAGCGCACCGAAGGCTGGATCACCGCGCTGCATCTCGCGGCGCTGGCGCTGGCGCGCAATCCGGACCGGGCGGCGCTGCTCAAGGGGCTCTCCGGCACCGAGCGCGACCTCGCCGATTACCTCGCTGAGGACGTGCTGCGCAGCCTGCCCGAACCGCTGCAGCAGTTTCTCGACCAGACCTCGGTGCTGGACGAATTCTGCGCCGAACTGTGCAATGCCCTGACCGGGCGCCGCGACGGCCTGGACATGCTGATGCGGTTGCAGAACGAGCAACTGTTCATCATTCCGCTGGACGACCAGCGCGAGTGGTTCCGTTATCACCACCTGTTCGCCGAATTCCTCCAGGGGCGCCTGGCGCGCAACTCCGACCCGACACCGCTGCTGCACGCCGCGGCGCGCTGGTGCGAGAGTCGCGACATGGCTGACCGCGCGATCAAGTACGCCCTGCGCGCCCGTGACTATGCGTTTGCCGCCGACCTGCTGGAGCGCCAGGGCGCCAAGCTGATCGCCGGTAACCGCGTCTACGGCATCCTCGGCATGCTCAGCAGCATTCCCGCCGAGGTGATCCGCGAACATCCGGTGTTCCAGATCTTCTATGCCTGGCAGTTGGCCTTCGAGCAGAAGTTCGCCGAGGCCGAGGCGCTGATCGAAGAGCTCAGTGTCCGGCTGCTGCAGGGCCAGGGCAAGGTGCGCCACTTCGGCATGGCCGAGTTGCTCGCCGTGGCCCAGGTGCTGAAGGCGCTCGTGCTGCTCTACCAGGACAAGCTGGAGGCCTGCCTGAAGGTGGCGCGCCAGTGGCTGGCGCTGGTGCCGGGCAATCAGCCGGTGTTTCGCGCCAGCCTGTCGTGCATCCAGGCGGCGGCCTATGCGCTGCTGGGGGATTATGCCGAGGCGGCCAACGCCATCGGTGTCGCCCGCGATTGCCTGCGCATGGCCGACAGCGAATACCTGCAGGTCGTGGTCAGCATGATCGAGGCGCTGATCTGCAAGGAGCGCGGCGAACTGGAGCGCGGCCGGACCATCGCCGAAAGCGCGCGCAGCCGCGTGGAACGGGTCTTCGGCCGGCGCAGCCGGGTCGGCGGACCGCTGTCCCTGGCCTATGCCGATCTGCTGTACGAGCAGGATCGCCACGCGGCGATCCTCGCCGAATTGCCGCTGGCCACCACCTGGCGCGACGTCGCCACGCCGGTGGAGCTGATCAGCCGTGGTCAGCTGGTGATGGCCCGGGCGCGTTTCTTCGCCGGTGAGGCCGAACAGGGGCTGGCCCAGCTCGACGAATGGCTGGTTGGCCTGCAGTCGCCGGGCTACGAGCGGGTGCATGCGTTGGCCATGAGCTGCAAGGTGCAATTGCTGCTGTGGATGCGCCGGCCGAACGAGGCCGAGCGGGTGTGCCTGCAGCTGGCGCGGCATCTCTCCGGGCTCAACGCCGAGCGTTATGCCGACGCCCATTCCGCACTGGTGATGGCGGAGGCGCGCCTGGCACTGTCCGAGCGCCACGCCGAGCGCGCCCAGCAGCGTCTGGAATCGTGCCTGGCGGGCTTTACCTCGCCTTACCAGCGCGACCGACGGCTGCGTCTTTCGCTGTTACTTTCTGTGGCGTATTGGCAGAAAGGTAACAGCGAAAAAGCCTTCGCTTTGTTCGCTCCCACCCTGGAAGAAGCCTGGAACCTGGGCTACCGGCGCCTGTTCCAGGACGACGCGCTGTGGCTGCTGCCACTCTGGGAGGCCTGGAAGGTAGCGGAACCCAAGCGTGCCTCGGCCTGGCAGGGGGTAGCGGAGATGCTCCGCGAGCAGTGCCGCAGGCTGTCTGTCGATCCGGAAAGTTTCGATGAAAATCAGGATGTTAGCCATCGCGAGCGGGAGATCCTGCGACTTGTCGCGGCGGGCTTGTCGAACCGCGACATCGCCCAGGCGGTGCATTTGTCGGAGGCCACCATCAAGTGGCATCTGCACAACCTGTTCGCCAAGCTCGGCGTGCGCAGTCGGACCCAGGCGGTTCTCAAGGGGAAGAGTCTGGGATTGCTGAGCGAAGCTTGAGTCAGACGGTTGGTTTTGCGCCATCCCTTGGATGGGCTGGCAGGTTCACGGCGGGTCAGTAGCTTGGAGATCAGGACGCGAAGCTTCGTGCTTCACGAATCCATACCCGCGGCGCCTAAGGAAGAAGTCGTGGGTCTGGAAGATCGGCAGCAGCCGGTCAACCTGCAGCGGGGTAGGACGCCCCTTGCAGTGCCTGGGGCAACCCCACCTGAACACTGGAGAGTTATAACAATGAAAATCAAGCAACTGGTTCTTGCAAGCGCAGTTCTGGCCGCTCCGTTCCTGGCACATGCCGACATGAAATCCATGGATGACGCTGCACTGTCCGGTATCACCGGCCAGGATGGCATCAGCATTTCCGGTACCTTCAACGCTTCCATCGGCGCCGTTACCTACAAGGACGCCGATGCCGGCGGCGGCTCCCTGGTCCTGCAGGGTATCCACCTGCCGAGCGTGACCATCGCCGACAACGCCCCGATGACTGTCGACGTGGTGACCACCAACATCACCCCGTCCGGTGGCGGCACCGCTGTTGCAACCCAGCAGCTCGCCATCGGTCTGCCCACCGTGACCGGCGACGTTACCATCGACGCCGTCAAGGTTGGCACCACTGGAGCCAGCATTGGCTCGCTGACCGTTTCCAACCTGAACCTGGCCGGTTCGACCGTGAAGGTCTGGGGTCACTGATCCCGAGGTTGTACGCGCGGTATCCCTTGCCGGCGCTCGCCGGCAAGGTTCTTCCAGGATTGAAGAGAAGGGGGCTGGATGTTCGAGATTCTGCTGGGAAGCCTGCTGGGTCTGTTCGGTTTTACCCAGGCGGTGGATACCAAGCCGCAGCAGCAGGGCACAGTGAATATCTCGCAGCCGCTCACGCCCAACGGACCGTTCCGCGAGTCGGTGCAGCTCGAACCGATGAGCCAGGTGCAGTTCCGCAACGTTATCCGCCAGGCCTATGACTACAGCTGCGGCTCGGCGGCGCTGACCACGCTGCTGGACTACTACCTGGGCCGCAACCTGGAAGAGCGTCAGGTCATGGAAGGCCTGATCAAGTATGGCGAGGCCGACAAGATCGTCCAGCGCCGTGGATTCTCGCTTCTGGACATGAAGCGTTATGCCGCCGCACTCGGCTACAAGAGTGGCGGCTTCCGTGCCGAGTTCTCCGACCTGGACTCGCTCGAACACCCGGCGCTGGTGCCGATCCACTATGCCGGCTTCAAGCATTTCGTCGTGGTCCGCGACGTCTACAACGACCACGTTTTCGTTGCCGATCCTGCCTTGGGCAACATCAGTTTCACCCGCGCCCGCTTCGAGGAAATCTGGGACCAGAACGTGCTCTTCGTCATCTACCCCAGCGGCCAGGAGCCGAAGAACGCCCTGGAGCTGCGCGAGGCCGACCTGCGCCTGGTGGACGACCGGACCGTCAGCCTGCTGGCATTCCGCGAGTTCCCGGAGATGAGCAAGCTCACCCAGAACCAGATTGGCGAAGCCGCCACGAAGGGGGATGTCCAGTACATCCGGCGCAAGTGATCGCCCGATCGGCCCATACGAATAAGAACAAGACCAGGGGATAGCAACATGGATTTCAAGGGGTTTGCGTGCGTTGCCGCTCTGGCCTTGCTGGTGAATGCCAGCGCCATCGCCGAAGAAGCGACAACCGAGGACGCGCGTGACGCGCTGGCCAAGAAGGACACCGACGCCGACAGCGCCAAGGCGCTGGAGCAGGTGTTCCAGGCCGCCGAGAAGAGCTACACCCTGCTCAAGAAGGGTGAACGCCAGCTGACCTACGGCTTCGACTACACCCTGATGCGCGACACGCGCCTGCAGGCCGTGCGCAGTGGCGAGAACGTCTACAGCGTGCTGGCCCAGAGCGAGGCGCAGCACACCTTCACCAACTCCTTCACCTTCGACTACGGCATCTGGGACAACCTGACCTTCAGCATGCGCCTGCCGTTCGTGGCCAAGTACGACACCGAGCGCGACATCCATGCCTACAGCCTGGGTGACATTTCCGCGACGATGCGTTGGCAGCCCTGGGCCGCGCGCCGTGGCCGGCCGGTCACCACGCTCTACGCAACCCTCGGCCTGCCCACCGGCGACAGCCCGTACAAGGGCAATGTGCAGGACGACGTATCCACCGGCGCTGGTTACTACAGCCTCGGTGCCGGGGCCAACATGTCCTACGTGATCGACCCGGTCGTGCTCTACGGCTCGCTGGGTTACACCTACAACATGAAGGTCGACGACATCCACCAGAATCAGTACGGCGAAGAGCTGGAGAAGGTGGTGCCGGGCGATACCCTCAACTTCGCCATGGGCATGGCCTATGCGCTGTCCTACGACGTTTCCTTGGCCACTTCCTATCAGATGGCCTACTCGTTCAAGAACAAGTACTACTTCAACGACCGTACGGTCGAGGCACCCGAGCAGACCAGCGCGATCATGAACTTCTCGCTCGGCCTGCGAACATCGCCGGACTACATCGTCAACGTGAACGCCGGTTTCGGTCTGACCGAAGACTCGCCGGATGTACTGCTGGGGGTTTCCCTGCCCCTGGATATCCAAGGCCTCAAAGCCCAGTAACCGACGAGCGACTACCACATGACTATGCGCATTTCGCCCCTCGCGGTGGCGATGGCAGGGGTAGGGTTTGGCTGGGCGACGCTCGCCAACGCCCAGTTGGCCAACGACCTGACCATCGGCAACCCCAAGGCCATGGCCATGGCCAACGCGGTCACGGCCGACTCCACCGGCATCGATGCGGTGCACTACAACCCTGCCGCCCTGACCAAGCTCAAGGGCCGCCAGACGCAGATCAAGCTGATCACCGGGGTCATGGACATCCGCGCCGGTTTCAAGGCTCCGCCGGACTATGGCTCCGCTGCATTCGGCCTGGACGACGACCCGGTGGCCGGCCAGAACAGCCGTACCCTGACCCCGACCATGTACCTGCCGGGCCTCGGCGGCATGACCGACATGCCGCTGCTGGTGGCGCCACTGGCGGGGCTGTCGATCAACCCGCCCGGCTCCAAGTTCACCTTCGCCACCAACGTCTACGCGCCCCAGGCGCTGGGCTATTCGCGCGACTCCGACAGCGACCCGGCGCGCTACGAAGGCCGTCGCGTCTCGCTGCAACGCATCACCTACTTCTCGCCCTCGGTGGGCTATGAGGTCAACGACACGCTGTCGGCGGGCCTGTCGATCGGCTTCTCGCACCAGGCCATGGCGCTGGATACCGACTTCCGCAACCCCGGCCTGCTCACCGGCCTGCTGCAGACCCTGCACGACACCACCTGCGTGCCGGGCGCGCAGGAGATCGTCGAGCTGGTTTTCAACGTCTGCGGTGGCCGCATCGGCCCCTACGATTCGCTGGCCAACCTCAAGCTGGACATGCAGCAGACCCTGTCGCCGAGCTTCAACCTGGGGGTGCTCTGGGAGCCCTACGACTGGTTCGCCTGGGGCGCGACCTACCAGAGTGAGTCACGCATGCACCTCAAGGGCAAATACCGCGTCGACTACACCAAGGACTGGCAGGGCTTCTGGTCCGGCATGCAGAGCTCGGTGTTCGGCGCCTTCCTCAGCCCGCTGTTCCCCTATGGCAACGCCGATGAAGAGCACGGTGTGGCGACGCTGAACATGGTCAACCCGGACAGTTTCTCCACCGGCATCAAGGTGCGTCCGTTCGACAAGTGGCAGTTCAACTTCGACCTGAAGTGGACCGACTACAGCGACTGGAACAAGCTGGAAATCGAGTTCGACAAGGAGCTCGACCTGCTGCGTATCGCCAAGAACTTCGCACCCAACGGCGCCACCGACCACAGCATCATCCTCGACCGCGGCTACCAGGACACCTGGAGCTACGCCATGGGCATGCAGTACGACGTCAACGACCGCCTGCAGCTGCGCGCCGGTTACGAATACCGACCCTCGGCGATCCCCAAGGACAAGGCGGACGCCCTGGTGCCCATTGGCGATGCCAACCTCTACGGCCTGGGCCTGGGTTATCAGTGGGACAAGGACACGGTGATCGACCTGGGCTTCAACTACTTCGTCTCCAAGCAGAACATCAAGGCGGGTACCAGTTGCAACCTGAACTGCACCGGCATCGACAACCTGGTCTACAACCCTTATGCCGGCCTCGATGTCAGCACCACGGTGAAGGCCTACGTCTTCGCCATGACTTACCGCACCACCTTCTGAGGGCATGAACATGGGCAGGCTGACCCTCCTGATCTCCTGCATCGCCGCCGCCGGCCTCAGCGCGTCGGTGCAGGCCGCCAGTGGCCGCTACCTGTCGTGGATCGACGACAGCGGCCAGGTGCACAACACCTTCGTCGACGACAGCTATGCCAAACAGCAACGCCAGGCGGACAAGCGCATCGACCAGAGCGACCGAGCGCGGTTGATCGACGTCAGCGCTACCCAGTGGCCGGGAAGCCGGCCAGCGGGGGAGAGCAAAAGGCGCTATTTCACCTGGGTCGATGCCCAGGGCAACCTGCAGAACAGCTTCTACGCCGCCGGCCAGGTCGCGCCCGGCCGGGCCGACTATGTGCTGCCCAACGGCGACCATTCCTCCGAGTACATCGATGCCGAGTCCTATGAGGACCGCGGCTTCGTCCGCAGCGAGAACGGCAGCCCGTACTTCACCTGGGTCGACGACAAGGGCCAGGTACGCAACTCGCCGATCACTGCGGAGCAGCGCGGCGAAACCTTCCGTCGTGGCGAGCAGGGCGGCAGCCAGATCGCTTTCACCGAAGGCCGCCAGATCGACCTGAAAACACGCCCGAGCAACTTGCCGGGACTCGATGGCACAGGCGAGCAGACCGACGCCATGAAGGCACTGCTCAAAGGCAGCGGCAAGACCCTGGACGATCTCTACGTCGACCTGCAGCGGCGCTGCTGCGACCAGATGGGCGAAGGCGACTTCACCGAGCTTTCGGCTGAGGAGCCGCGTTACGAGGAGCTGAACAAATTCTCGCCGAGCTTCGACTTCCCCATGGGCAAGAGTTACTACGTGGCGATGAAGCTGCCCAGCTCCCAGCGCGTCTACGGCCTGCGCGTGCGCAGCTTCGCCAATCACCAGGTGGTCTACCCCTCGCTGCTGTTCCTCGACGAGCAGAAACGCCCGACCCGGCTGGTGAGCGACGCGGTGTACAAGCTCAATCCGGAAACCTGGTACCGCTATGCGTTCATCGAGGGGACCATCCCGGTGCGTGCGAACCAGGGCGAGCGCTACGTGCTGTTGCTGACCACCGATGAGGACCGCAGCCTGCAGACTCTGGATAACAAACCGTACAAGCGCCCGCTGGAGAACCTGGCGGTGAACGAGGCGGGGATGAAGGTGCGCGATCACGGCGACCAGGGGGGCTTTGAGCTGGCGGTGGTGCGCTGAGCTGTGCGCGGGGTCGATGCTTTTCGTAGGAGCGAGGGGGACGCCTAGTTCTTGCTCGCGAACCGTCCAGTTGCGTAGGGCGCATAACGCGTCAGCGTTATCCGCCATAGAGTATCCGGCGGATAACCTGTTCCAGGTTATGCGCCCTACGGGGTTGCATCCCAGCGGTCACCCATGAAAAAGCCCGGCGATTGCCGGGCTTTTTCATGGAGCAGGGCGCCTCAGACTTCCTTCGGATGCACGTGGCCGAAGAGCTGCTGGGAGAAGCGCACGCGCTCCTCCGCCGTCTCCTTCACGCCCTTGGCTTCCAGCTCGGCGATATGCGCCTCGACGGCATGGGTGCGCAGGGTCAGGCCGCAGTCGTTGGCGATCTGGATGTTCAGGCCGGGACGGGCGTTGAGCTCGAGGATCAGCGGGCCCTTGTCCTGGTCCAGCACCATGTCCACGCCGATGTAGCCCAGGCCGCACAGCTCGTAGCAGCCGGCGGCGAGCTTCATGAAGCCGTCCCAGTTCGGCAACTGCACGCCGTCCACTGCATTGGTGGTGTCCGGATGCTTGCTGATCTTGTTGTTCAGCCAGGTGCCGCGCAGGGTCAGGCCGGTGGCCAGGTCCACACCCACGCCGATGGCGCCCTGGTGCAGGTTGGCCTTGCCGTTGGACTGGCGGGTCGGCAGGCGCAGCATCGCCATCACCGGGTAGCCCATCAGGACGATGATGCGGATGTCCGGCACGCCTTCGTAGCTGATGCTCTTGAAGATCTGGTCCGGGGTCACCCGGTACTCGATCAGCGCGCGGTCGCGGTGGCCGCCCAGGGAGTACAGGCCGGTGAGGATGCTCGACAGCTGGTGCTCGATTTCCTCGTGGCTGATGATCCGCCCGGAGACCGTCTTGTAGCGTTCCTCGAAGCGGTCGGCGATCACCAGGATGCCGTCGCCGCCGGCGCCCTGCGCCGGCTTGATCACGAAGTCGCTGCGCTCGCCGATGATTTCCGGCAGGCGTTCGATCTCCTTCTCGGTGGAGATGATCCCGTACATTTCCGGTACGTGGATGCCCGCTTCGATGGCGCGCTGCTTGGTGATGATCTTGTCATCGACGATCGGGTACAGGTGCCGCTGGTTGTACTTGAGCACGTAGTCCGCGTTGCGTCGGTTGATGCCCATGATGCCTTTGGCTTCCAGGGCTTTCCATCGCTTGATCAGGCCGAACATGGCTTAGTCCTTGAGGAAGGCTTTGAAGCGGAACAGTTCGGTCAGGCGGTAACCGCGGTAGCGACCCATCGCCAGCATGAACGACACCAGGATCAGCAGCACGGCCGGGAAGGTGAACACGAAGTACACCAGTTCCGGTACGCGCATCAGGATGTGCGCCAGTGCGGCGGCGAACAGGGTGCCGATGGCCGCCTTCATCGCGTGGGCGGCGCCGCGCTCTTCCCAGGTGATCGACAGGCGTTCGATGCTCATGGTCAGGATCACCATCGGGAACAGGGCGACCGACAGGCCGCTCTCGAAGCCGAGCTTGTGGCTGAGCAGGCTGATGGCGGCGATCATCACCACCACGAAGGTCAGCACCACCGACAGGCGCGGCAGCATCTGCAACTTCAGGTGTTCCAGGTAGGAACGCAGCGACAGGCCCAGCGCGGTGATCACCGTGAACAGGCCGATGCCCCACTGCAGGCCGGTCTCGCGGAAGGCCAGGGCGATCAGCACCGGGGTGAAGGTACCCAGGGTCTGCAGGCCGATCAGGTTGCGCAGCACCAGGATCACCAGCACGCCGAACGGGATCATGATCATGATCTGGAAGGTCTGCTGGGTAGACAGCGGCAGGCCGTACAGCGAGTACTCGAGGAAGGCCGCGTCGGTGTTCTCGTCCGACAGCTTGGCCAGGCGGATGGCGTTCATCTCGCTGCTGTTCAGGCTGAAATTGACCGTCGCTTTCTTGCCGCCCTCGATGGACAGCAGGCTCTCGTCACCCAGCCACCAGATCAGGCGGTCGTTGGGCAGGCCGCGTTCGCCGGTTTCCGGGTTGAAGTACAGCCACTCCTTGCCGTTGTAGCTGCGCAGCCAGAGTTCGGGTTGTTGCGGCTGGTTGGCGACCAGGCGGATGGTGTGCACGCGCTCCAGCGGCACGTGGGCCACGGCGAGCAGGGTCTCGACCACGTGGGAGCGCTTGTCCAGGCTGGTATCGCCGGCCAGCAGCAGCTTCACGTTGTCGTCATTGAGGTTGTTGGCGCGCTTGATGGCTTCGCTGACGAAGGTCTCGACATCCGCCGAATGCTGGCGGATGGGCGCGATCAGCGCTTCGGCGGCGATCTTGTCCGGGCCTTCGAGCGGCAGGCTGTCGCGGAAGATCGGGCCTTTCTCCTTGGCTTTCTCGCCGCTGGCGCCGGCATAGCGCTTGGTCAGCACCAGGCGGTAGTAGAGAGTCTGCTGGCCGCTGGCGCGACGCGAGGACCAGGTCACCTTGCGGTTGCCGTCCGAGCGGTTGATGCCCACACCGTAGTTGTTGGAGACGAAACTCTCGTTGAGGCTGACGTAATCCTGGGTCAGCGGCGGCACGAACATCTGCACCTTTACCGGGGTCTTCGGCGTGGCGACGAACTCGACTTTGGCGTCGATGTTCCACAGGTCGTCGGTTTCGGCCTCGGTCATGGGAATGCCGAGGACGAAGATCTGGTAGGCAGTGATCGCGACGCCCAGCGTCAGCAGGATGGCGATCAGGACCTTCAGATGCAGGGTAAGAGAGCGCATGGGATTACTCGGCAGGTTTCGCTACGGGTTGGCAGCCGGGCTTGCCGGCAGCGTATTTCAGGCTCGGGTCGACCAGGGCGCCGAAGCGCTTGAGCGCGTCGGAGCCGATCAGAAGCGGGTATTGGAAGGCGCTGCGGTCGGTAAGGTTCACTTCGATGGTGCGCAGGGCCTTGCCCATGCACAGCTCCAGTTCGATCACCGGGCGCGCGGTATAGGCCTTGCCTTCGTCGGGGTCGTAGTCGCCGTGGCGGCGCTTGATCTTGCTGATGCGCGCCAGGGGTTTCTCGATGGGCTGGCTGTCTGCGGTGTCGGTGGCCAGGTAGAAGCGCACCCAGGTCTCGCCGTCGCGCTTGAAGCGCTTGATATCGCGGGCGCTGAGGGAGGCGGTCTTGGCGCCGGTATCGAGCTTGGCGGCCAGTTCGATGTCCGGGTCGTTGATCCGCGCGTATTCGTTCAGGCCATAGACGGTCTTGCCGGCAGCGGCACTGATGCCGGGAAGCAGGAAGATGCTCAGGAAGAGGAGCAGGGCTGTGGGCTTGAGTCTCATGGGCCTTGATGAGTGAGTGGCCGCAAAGCCTTGAAAAGAAACGCCCCGGTCGTCACCCCATGTGGCTGTGGCCGGCATGCCGGCCGGCGGGGCCTGGTGACGCCAGGCAATAGCGCGGCGAATTCTATCATGTGGTTTTTCGCTGGCGACAGTCGGTTGGCGCCTTGGCAGGGTATTTGTTTCAGGCTCATAACAGGTCGGCGCGTACCTGCCGAGCAGCGAGGCGAGTGGCAGACTTTCCCCGCCCCGTCCGACCGCAGGAAGGCCGGACGGGTTCAGGGCGTCAGGGTTTTTCTTCCTGCGCAGTGACTTCGGTCCAACTGCTGTCCGGGTCGAAGCGGCTCATCTTCATGGCGATCTTGCCGCTCTCCGGGCCGAGGTTCTTCGAGAAAATCTCGCCGTCGTGGCTGATCATGAAGCTCATGACACCGCTGTCGCCGTACTTCACCGGCCAGGCGATCAGGGCAAAGCCGCGAGTCATCCTGCCGCCGATCTTATAGTCGTAGGCGCCACCCGGTGCCGATGGCCCCTGGGCCGCGAGGATGCGGTAGTGGTAGCCGTGCCAGCCGTCACCAGGCAGTTCGTCGCCGAACAGCGGGCCGAGCGGGCTCTCCTCGCCACCTTCTTCCTCGGGCCAGTACAGGCCATCGTGTTGCCCGTCGCTGCTGACGAACTTCTGTGCGTATTCCAGGATGCCGTCACCGTTGCGGTCGACCTCGGCGAAGTCCATCTGCGCATCGTGGTAGGCCTGCACGGCTTCCAGGGTCGATTCCTCGTTGCGGCCGATGCGGCGGATGCGGATTTCCTCGCCGCCGGCCTTGGCGTTGAATGCCCAGCCTTTTTTCTCCTGCTCGATGGGCAGGGGCAGCGTCCAGGGATCGTTACCCACCACCAGATGCGCGCGCTTGGCGTTGTCCTTGTGGATTTCGTGCTTGTCCCGATAGTGCGCGAGGAAGGCGTCCACCTCGTCGCGGTCGATACCTTCGGTGGGGATGTAGTTGTGCCAGTCATTGCCGAGCAGGGCAGCGAGGCGCTCCGGATCGGCTTTTTCGGTGCCGAGCGCGGCGATGAAGGCGTCGGCGGCGGCTTCCGGGGTGGGGAAGGACTCCTGCGCCAGCAGGACGCCGGGCAACGAACTCAGGAGGGCGAGCGCCAGCAGGCGCGATGCGATATGCATGACTCGTCTCCTATCGACGTCCGCCGCCACGAGGCGCGCGGGCAGGTCGTTGTACGGCATGGCCGGCGCGTGCCGCCTGCGGGCGGCTGGCAGCAGCGCGGCTGACTTGGCCGCGGTTGGCGAGCTCGCGGGTCTGCCGCGGATTGTTGGCGCCGGCGAAGGCGTTGTTGCGTGGAGCCTGGGTACGGGCGTGCTGCTGGCGGGCCTGTTCACGAATTTTCTGGTTGTTCTGCGCCCTCGGTCGCTGCTGGGATTGTGCGTTGCGGTTCTGCGCCACGTTCTGCACGCGCTGACGGGCCTCGGGGTTGTTCTTCAGCTCGCGGGTGGCGTTCTGCGCGCGTTCGCGGGCCTGATTGACGTCACGCGGTTCGCGGTTGGCCTGCTGCGCACGCTGGAGGGCCTGCGGGTTGTCGCGCAGATCGCGGGTCGCAGCCTGGGCGCGCTCACGTGCCTGCTGATTGTTCGCAGGCGGTGCGACTCCCCGCTGCGCCAGGCTTTCCCGTGCGCGCGAGCGCTCCTGTGCCTTGGTCGAGTCGAAGCCGCGCATGGCCTCGCGCTGCTCGCCACCGGCAAGCCGGCGGTTGTACTGCTCGCGGCTGCGGGTATCGCGATAGGGCACGCCGTTGCGGTAGGTCGGGTCATGGCGCCAAGCGGTGCGATTGCCGTTGACGGTGCGGTTGCTGTTGAAGTCGCGGTTGACGTTGACGTTCCGGTTGCTGTTGAAGTTGTTGTAATGCTCCACGTCCACGTCGATCTCGTGGTCGTCCCAGTCGCAGTCGCCCCAGAGCGAGCCGACGATGGCGACGCCTGCGCCAAATGCCAGGCCGGTCGCCAGTGCAGTGGCTACCGGGTATTCGGGCGGAGGCGGGTAGTAGACCGGTGGGCTCGACGGGTAGGCCCAGGTGCCGTAGACCTGCGTCGGGTTGTAGCTGGGGACGTAGACCACCTGCGGATTGGCCGGCTCGATGATGATCGTCTGCGCCGGCGCCGATTGCTGCACAACCGCGGTACCACCGCTGGGCGCGGGCTGAGCGGGAGCCGGCGGCGCCGGTTTGACGGTGACGGTCTGCTGCTCATTCGACTGCAGATTGCCGGCGGCCTGGGCCTGGCGACGCAGGCGCTGGATGGCGTCCATCACCGCATCAGGCTGGGCCAGGAAGGCATCGCCGACCCGCTGTACCCAGGCCGGGTCCTGTCCCAGTGTCGCCAGCACCAGTGGAAAGGCAACCAGCGACTGGACGCTGGGGTCCCATGGCTGATCTGCCACCTGCTTCACGGCGTCGTCGCCACTGACTTTGGGGTTCGCCTTCGACCATGCTGCCGCGTCGGCCACATTGCCGGGGTAGGTAGTCGCCATCAGCACCTGCGCCAGCAGAGAGTCGGGATACAGCGCCAGGGGCGCGAGCATCTGGTCCAGTTGCTCAGGGGTGAATACGGCCTGGGACTGTTGCTCTGCAGGGGCTGGGGCAGGTGCAGGTGCGGCGGCTGGTTGCGCGGGCGCAGCAGCCTGGGCCGGGGGCGGCGCTGGCACGGCGGCGGGCTGAGTGTTGGCGGGGGGCTCGGGTTGGCCGCCTTGGCTTTGGGTGGTTCATCCGAATCGCAACCCGACAGTGCCAGCAAGACGACCAGAACCAGGTACTGACATTCTCGCATGGCGCTCTCCTGTGCCGTTGCAGTGGAATGCCCGCCCCCATGACATAGGTCACGGGTAATTCGTGGGTCTGGAGAATGATAGGCGCAGCGGCGAGAAGCTGCCGAAAGATCAACGGCCGGTATGACCGGCCGTCGAGCGGAGAGGCGATGAGTCTCCGGGGGATTACTTCAGGCGACGCTCGACGCCTTTTTCCACCAGGATCTTCGCGGAGATTTCCTCCACCGAGAAGTGCGTGGAATTGATGTAGGCGATGTTTTCGCGACGGAACAGGTTCTCCACCTCGCGGACTTCGAACTCGCATTGGGCGAAGCTGGCGTAGCGGCTGTTGGGCTTGCGTTCGTGGCGGATGGCGGTGAGCCGGTCCGGGTCGATGGTCAGGCCGAACAGCTTGTGCTTGTAGGGCTTGAGCGCATTGGGTAGTTGCAGGCGCTCCATGTCCTCTTCGGTCAGCGGGTAGTTGGCCGCACGGATGCCGTATTGCAGGGCCATATAGAGGCAGGTGGGTGTCTTGCCGCAGCGCGAGACGCCGACCAGGATCAGGTCGGCCTTGTCGTAGTAGTGGGTGCGGGCGCCGTCGTCGTTGTCGAGGGCGAAGTTCACCGCATCGATCCGCTCCATGTAGTGCGGGTTATGGCCGATGCTGTGGGATTTTCCGACGGAATACGACGAGTCTGAGGATAATTCTTGCTCGAGCGGGGACAAAAAGGTCGAGAAGATGTCAATCATGAAACCGTTGGATTGCGCAAGGACCGAACGGATCTCACGATTGACGATGGTATCGAAGATGATCGGTCTTGCCCCGTCCGCCTCCGCAGCCCGGTTGATTTGCTGTACCATGACGCGCGCTTTTTCTTCGGTATCGATGTAAGGTCGCGTCAGTTTGGTGAAGTTGATGTTCTCGAACTGCGCCAGAAGGCTCTGGCCGAGGGTTTCGGCAGTGATGCCGGTGCCGTCGGAAATGAAGAATGCAGTTCGTTTCATGTGCGCTGCGGGCCTTATTAGGTAGGATCGAATCCTGGTTATGATAGGCCCCACGTTTGCAAGGCCCTTTGCCGGGGCATTCTCACCCATTTTTCCGGCTCCGGCCAGAAGGGTGGGGCCGCTCCGACTCGTATGACCTTTTCCAACACTTAGTGGAGAGATCACCTTGGTAGAGTACGTAGTTTCCCTCGATAAGCTCGGCGTCCACGATGTCGAACATGTGGGGGGCAAGAACGCATCCCTGGGCGAAATGATCAGCAACCTCGCCGGTGCCGGCGTTTCCGTACCGGGTGGCTTTGCCACTACCGCCCAGGCCTACCGTGACTTCCTCGACCAGAGCGGCCTGAACGATCGCATCCACGCGGCGCTCGACGCCCTGGACGTGGACGATGTCAACGCCCTGGCCAAGACCGGCGCGCAGATCCGCCAGTGGGTGATGGACGCCGAGTTCCCCGAGCGCCTCGATGCCGAGATCCGCAAGGCATTTGCCGAAATGGCCGGCAGCAATGACAACATGGCCGTGGCCGTGCGTTCCTCCGCCACCGCCGAAGACCTGCCGGATGCGTCCTTCGCCGGCCAGCAGGAAACCTTCCTGAACATCCGCGGCGTGGACAACGTGATCCGCGCGGCCAAGGAAGTCTTCGCCTCCCTCTTCAACGACCGTGCCATCGCCTACCGTGTGCACCAGGGCTTCGACCACAAGCTGGTCGCCCTGTCCGCCGGCGTGCAGCGCATGGTTCGTTCGGAAACCGGCACCGCCGGGGTGATGTTCACCCTGGATACCGAATCCGGTTTCCGTGACGTGGTGTTCATCACTGGTGCCTACGGCCTCGGCGAGACCGTGGTGCAAGGCGCGGTGAACCCCGACGAGTTCTACGTACACAAGCCGACCCTGGAAGCCGGCCGCCCGGCCATCCTGCGTCGCAACCTGGGCAGCAAGGCCATCAAGATGATCTACGGCGACGAAGCCAAGGCCGGTAAATCGGTCAAGGTGGTCGATGTGGAGAAGGCTGATCGCGCCCGCTTCGCCCTGTCCGACGCCGAAGTGACCGAGCTGGCCAAGCAGGCCCTGATCATTGAGAAGCACTACGAGCGTCCGATGGACATCGAGTGGGCCAAGGACGGTGACGACGGCAAGCTGTACATCGTGCAGGCCCGTCCGGAAACCGTGAAGAGCCGTTCCAGCGCCAACGTGATGGAGCGCTACCTGCTCAAGGAAAAAGGCAAGGTCCTGGTCGAAGGCCGCGCTATCGGCCAGCGCATCGGCGCCGGTCCGGTGAAGGTGATCCACGATGTTTCGGAAATGGACAAGGTCCAGCCGGGCGACGTGCTGGTCTCCGACATGACCGACCCGGACTGGGAACCTGTGATGAAGCGCGCCAGCGCCATCGTCACCAACCGTGGTGGTCGTACCTGCCACGCTGCGATCATCGCCCGCGAACTGGGTATCCCGGCCGTCGTCGGCTGCGGCAACGCCACCCAGGCGCTGAAGGATGGCCAGCGTGTGACCGTGTCCTGCGCGGAAGGCGATACCGGCCTGATCTACGAGGGCGAGCTGGGCTTTGACGTCCGTCAGAACTCTGTAGATGCCATGCCCGACCTGCCGTTCAAGATCATGATGAACGTCGGCAACCCCGACCGCGCCTTCGACTTCGCCCAACTGCCGAATGAAGGCGTGGGCCTGGCTCGTCTGGAATTCATAATCAACCGCATGATCGGCGTGCACCCCAAGGCGCTGCTGAACTTCGCCAGCCTGCCGGCGGACATCAAGGAAAGCGTCGAGAAGCGCATCGCCGGTTACGACGATCCGGTCGGCTTCTACGTCGAGAAGCTGGTCGAAGGTGTCAGCACCCTGGCCGCTGCCTTCTGGCCGAAGAAAGTCATCGTGCGCCTGTCGGACTTCAAGTCCAACGAATACGCCAACCTGATCGGCGGCAAGCTCTACGAGCCGGAAGAAGAGAACCCGATGCTCGGCTTCCGTGGCGCCTCGCGCTACATCAGCGAATCCTTCCGTGACTGCTTCGAGCTCGAATGCCGCGCGATGAAGAAGGTCCGCAACGAGATGGGCCTGACCAACGTCGAGCTGATGGTGCCGTTCGTCCGCACACTGGGCGAAGCCTCCCAGGTCGTCGATCTGCTGGCCACCAATGGTCTCAAGCGTGGCGAGAACGGCCTGCGCGTCATCATGATGTGCGAGCTGCCGTCCAACGCCCTGCTGGCCGACGAGTTCCTCGAGTTCTTCGACGGCTTCTCCATCGGCTCCAACGACCTGACCCAGCTGACCCTGGGCCTGGACCGTGACTCGGGCATCGTTGCGCACCTGTTCGACGAGCGTAACCCGGCCGTGAAGAAGCTGCTGTCCAACGCCATCCAGGCGTGCAACCGTGCCGGCAAGTACATCGGCATTTGCGGCCAGGGCCCGTCGGACCACCCGGACCTCGCCAAGTGGCTGATGGAGCAGGGCATCGAGAGCGTGTCGCTGAACCCCGACTCAGTCCTCGATACCTGGTTCTTCCTCGCCGAAGGCCAGTCCTGACGTTTCCCTTACCATCCTGAGAAGGGCGGGTGATTTCACCCGCCCTTTTTTGTGCAAGCGATTCCATGCAAAGCAGCAGTCAACTATTTCCCGTCGCGCTCGTGAGCGCCGAATTGCGGGGCGACCTCACCGAGGACGTCTACCGCCTCAAGCCCAACAACAGCCCGGACTCCAGCGTCGAGCTGGCCGTCACCCGCCTGGGGCGCCCCGACGGGCGCCGGGGTGTGCCGGTGATCCTGCTGCATGGCAGCTTTTCCAACCGCCGCTTCTGGTACTCACCCAAGGGCATTGGCCTGGGCGCCCATCTGGCGCGTGCCGGCTTCGACGTGTGGATCGCGGAAATGCGTGGCCACGGCCTTTCGCCGCGCAACGAGGACTACGACCGTAATCGGGTCGCCGACTACGCGCGCTTCGATCTGCCGGCCATCGCCAATTTTGTGGTCGAGCAGAGTGGCCAGGTGCCGCATTGGCTCGGCCACTCCCTGGGCGGCGTGACTCTCGCCGCCGCCCTGGGTGGCGGCTACCTGGATGATCAGCAAGCGGCCAGTGCGGCGCTTTGCGGCAGCCAGGTCAGCCGTACCTACTGGCCGCTGAAGTTGCCGCCTGTGGCATGGGGCGGGCGGTTCCTGCTCAAGCGCATGGGCGGCCTGTCCGGGGCCCGACTCAAGCGTGGGCCGGAGGACGAGCCGCTGGGACTGGCGCTGGAGGCCCTGCACTGGTACAGCCTGTTCGGCCGTTTCGGCGAGAAGGGCAATGACTGGTGGGCCGGGCTGCAGAAAGTCTCCGTGCCCGTTCTGGCGATCGGCTCCGATGGCGACATCCAGGACCCTGCCTGGGCCTGCCGCAAGCTACTGGAGCAGTTTGGCTCCGAGGTGCGTGAATATCTGCACCTGGGGCGTCGTCAAGGCTTCTCCGAGGATTTCGGCCACGTTGACATGCTGATCAGCAAGGGCGCCCAGCGCGAAGTCTGGCCACAGCTGCAGCATTGGCTGGAGCACGGTTGCCTGCCAGCGGGGCAGGGCGCTCTGGCGCAGGCTTGAGCTTGGCGTGGCAGGGAGTAGACTGTGACGCCATTGCGGCTTTCGGTCACATCCGGGCCTGAAACCCTGCCGGATTTCATCAAGAGGAGCGTCTCCATGCATTACGTCACCCCCGATCTGTGCGATGCCTACCCGGAGCTGGTCCAGGTCGTCGAGCCGATGTTCAGCAACTTCGGCGGGCGGGACTCCTTCGGTGGCGAGATCGTCACCATCAAGTGCTTCGAGGACAACTCGCTGGTCAAGGAGCAGGTCGAGAAGGATGGCAAGGGCAAGGTGCTGGTGGTGGATGGCGGCGGCTCGCTGCGTCGCGCGCTGCTGGGCGACATGCTCGCCGAGAAAGCTGCCAAGAGCGGCTGGGAAGGCATCGTGGTGTACGGCTGCATCCGTGACGTCGACGTGATCGCGCAGACCGACCTGGGCGTGCAGGCACTGGCCAGCCACCCGATGAAGACCGACAAGCGCGGCATCGGCGACCTGAACGTCGCCGTGACCTTCGGCGGCATCACCTTCCGCCCAGGCGACTTCGTCTATGCCGACAACAACGGCATCATCGTTTCGCCTAAAGCTTTGAAAATGCCGGAATAATTCGAACCTTCCCACAAGGTTTCGAGTCAATGCCGGGAGCGGAAGCTTCCGGCATTTTTCATGGGGCTGCGTTCACACGATCTGGAGCGAGGGGAGAGGGCATGCAGCAGTACGAAAGCGGCACGGAACGCGGGTTGATCGACGGCTTCGTGCTGGATGGCCATGGTGGCGGTCGGCGGATCACCCGTAGCGAATTGCCGCTGCTGGACCTCAAGCCCGAGGAAAGCCTCTGGGTGCACTGGGATCGCGGTGTGCCCGAAGCCCAGGCCTGGTTGCGCGAGTCCAGTGGGCTTAACGAGTTCGCCTGCGACCTGCTGCTGGAGGAGGCGACACGCCCGCGCCTGGTGGACCTGGGCGGCGAGCGCCTGCTGCTGTTCCTGCGCGGGGTGAACCTGAATCCCGGTGCAGTTCCGGAGGACATGGTCTCGCTGCGGGTCTATGCCGAGTCGCAACGCGTGATTTCCCTGCGCTTGCGTCCGCTCAAGGCCGTGGCTGACCTACGCACTGACCTGGATACGGGGCGTGGCCCCAAGACCGCGTCGGAAGTCGTTCTCTACCTGGCCCATTACCTCACCGATCGCGTGGACACCCTGATCGGCGGCCTGGCCGATCAGCTTGACGCCATGGAAGAAGCCATCGAGGAGGACGAGCGCAGCATTCCCGACCAGCATCAGTTGCGCACCCTGCGTCGACGTGCCGCAGGCCTGCGGCGATATCTGGCGCCCCAGCGGGAGATCTACTCGCAGATGGTCAAGTTCAAGCTGTCCTGGACGGTGGCCGACGACGCCGACTACTGGAACGAGCTATACAACCGCCTGACCCGCAACCTGGAAGAACTGGAGCTTGTCCGAGAGCGCATCAGCCTGATCCAGGAAGCCGAACATCGTCGAATTACCGAGCGAATGAACCGCACCATGTACCTGCTTGGTATCATCACCGGCTTTTTCCTGCCCATGAGCTTCGTGACCGGGCTCCTGGGCATCAACGTCGGTGGCATTCCGGGTGCGGATGCGCCTTATGGGTTCGTCGCTGCCTGCCTGTTGATCGGTGGTCTGGCGACATTCCAATGGTGGATCTTCCGCCGCCTGCGTTGGCTCTAGGTGTGACTTTCGAGGTGGTGGGGGCGTCAAGCACCTCACACAGGCGAGGTGCGTATGCACGACCCATTTGAAGAATCCTTGCGCGATCTGCTGCGAATGCCCCCGGAACAGCCGGGTGACAACTCGCGCCTGGACCGCGTGCTCAAGACCGCCAACCGCCAGGTGGGCGCGGGCGATCTGTTCAGCCTGATTGGGCACTGGTTCCAGGCCCTTTCCATCGGCGTGAGCCGTGGCGCCGCACACCTTGCACCCGTCTCGCGCCACGCGCAGAATTCCGCCCCTTCCGCTGACAAGGCCGACTGAACATGCAATTCGACATCTGGACGCAAAGCCTGCTCACCGCGATGAACACCCTGTGGGGCAAGCTGGCCGGGTTCATCCCGAACCTGCTCGCCGCCCTGGTAATCGTGCTGCTCGGCTTCGTCGTCGCCAAGCTGCTGGACGCGCTGCTTTCCAAGTTGCTCGCCAAGCTCGGCCTCGACCGCCTGATGGCGGGTACCGGCCTGACCAAGCTGCTGTCGCGCGCCGGGATCCAGGTGCCGGTTTCGACCCTGATCGGCAAGATCATCTACTGGTTCGTGCTGCTGGTGTTCCTCGTCTCTGCCGCGGAGTCCCTGGGCCTGCAGCGTGTCTCGGCGACTCTGGACATGCTCGCGCTGTACCTGCCCAAGGTGTTCGGCGCAGCACTCGTGCTGATCGTCGGCATCCTGCTCGCCCAACTGGCCAACAGCCTGGTGCGTGGCGCTGCGGATGGCGTCGGCCTCGAATACTCCAACGGCCTGGGTCGTGTCGCTCAGTGGCTGGTCATCATCATCAGCATCTCGGTCGCCATCGGCCAGCTCGAGGTGAAGACCGACCTGCTGAACTACATCATCGCCATCGTGCTGATCACTATCGGTCTGGCCGCTGCGCTAGCGCTGGGCCTGGGCAGTCGCGAAGTGGCGGGGCAGATTATCGCGGGGATCTACGTGCGGGAGCTGTATCAGGTCGGACAACAGGTGAAAGTGGCGGATGTCGAAGGCATCATCGAGGAAATTGGTACCATCAAGACTATCCTGCTGACAGACGAGGGTGAGCTGGTGTCGATCGCCAACCGCATCCTGCTCGATCAGCGTGTGACCAGTCGCTGAAGATGATGACCGATTGCCGGTCCGGCTTACCGAAAGCCGCGCCGGACGCTGACTTGACCTGGCCCGACCCGACTTGAACAAGCCGCAATCATTGTCCTTGCGCTATGACCCGCGCCAGCTCACCGATGAGGAGCTGGTGGAGCGTTCTCACGAGGAGCTTTACCACGTGACACGGGCCTATGAAGAGCTGATGCGCCGCTACCAGCGCACGCTGTTCAACGTCTGTGCGCGCTACCTGGGCAACGACCGGGACGCCGATGATGTGTGTCAAGAGGTCATGCTCAAGGTGTTGTATGGTCTGAAGAACTTCGAGGGCAAATCGAAGTTCAAGACCTGGCTGTACAGCATCACTTACAACGAGTGCATAACCCAGTATCGGAAGGAGCGGCGCAAACGCAGATTGCTTGATGCGCTGAGTCTGGATCCAGTCGAGGAGGCATCTGAAGAGAAGTCTCCGAAAGTCGAAGAACGGGGTGGGCTAGACCGCTGGCTAGTTCATGTCAATCCCATTGATCGGGAAATCCTAGTCCTTCGATTTGTAGCTGAACTGGAGTTCCAGGAGATCGCCGATATCATGCACATGGGGCTTAGCGCCACGAAAATGCGCTACAAGCGTGCACTCGATCGAATGAGAGAAAAGTTTTCCAATGTGACGGAATCTTAGTCGGGGAAATATTGTCTCTCTGTTTGGGAAGTTCTGATAAACTTGCCACCCAAGTTGTACGGCCTATGGTTGGACAACTTATTGACCACCAAGATGGGGATTTAACGGATGAAACTGAAGAACACCTTAGGCGTCGTAGTTGGCTCGCTGATCGCCACCGCCGCTGTCAACGCGTTCGCTCAAGGCCAGGGCGCCGTCGAAGTCGAAGCCTTCGGCAAGCGCTACTTCACCGACAGCACCCGCAACATGAAGAACGCCGACCTGTACGGCGGCTCGGTCGGCTACTTCCTGACCGACGACGTCGAGCTGGCTCTGTCCTACGGTGAGTACCACGACGTACGTGGCACCTACGAGACCGGCAACAAGAAGGTCCATGGCAACCTGAGCACTCTGGACGCCATCTACCACTTCGGCACTCCGGGTGCTGGCAACCTGCGTCCGTACGTTTCCGCCGGCGTTGGCCACCAGAGCCTGACCAACATCAACTCCGACAACGGTGGCCGTCAGAACCTGACCATGGCCATGGTCGGTACCGGTCTGAAGTACTACTTCACCGAGAACTTCTACGCCAAAGCCAGCCTCGACGGTCAGTACGGCCTGGAGAAGCGTGACAACGGTCACCAGGGCGAGTGGATGGCAGGCCTGGGCGTTGGTATGAACTTCGGTGGCGGCGCCAAGCCGGCCCCGGCTCCCGAGCCGGTTGCTGAAGTCTGCTCCGACTCCGACAACGACGGCGTCTGCGACAACGTCGACAAGTGCCCGAACACCCCGGCTAACGTCACCGTTGACGCCAACGGCTGCCCGGCTGTGGCTGAAGTCGTTCGCGTTCAGCTGGACGTGAAGTTCGACTTCGACAAGTCCAAGGTTAAAGAGAACAGCTACGCTGACATCAAAAACCTGGCTGACTTCATGAAGCAGTACCCGTCCACCTCCACCACCGTTGAAGGCCACACCGACTCCGTCGGCACCGACGCCTACAACCAGAAACTGTCCGAGCGTCGTGCTAACGCCGTTCGTGACGTACTGGTCAACGAGTACGGTGTTGAAGGCGGCCGCGTAAACGCTGTTGGTTACGGTGAGTCCCGTCCGGTTGCTGACAACGCAACTGCCGAAGGCCGCGCTGTTAACCGCCGCGTAGAAGCCGAAGTAGAAGCCCAGGCCAAGCAGTAATCGGTCCGAGCTCCTGAGAAAAACCCGGCCTAGGCCGGGTTTTTCTTTGCCTGCAGGAAAGTAAGGCTCAGGCGCTACAGGCCAGTATTGCCTGCTGCGCAGCGGCTGCAACTTCGCCGACCACCAGGATTGCCGGGCTCTTCAGGGCGAAGTGCTGGGCGTCTTCCAGCATGTCGCCCAACTGGCTGCGATATTCGCGTTGGGCGGGCAGGGAAGCGTTCTCGATCATCGCCACCGGCGTGCAGGCAGCCATGCCGCCTTCGAGCAGCCCGTCGCGGATTTCAGCCAGTTTCGCCACGCCCATGTACACCACCAGGGTTGTCCCGCCTTCCGCCAGGGCTCGCCAATTCAACGGGCTATCGTCCTGAGTGTGGGCGGTTACCAGGGTCACTCCACGGCTGACGCCGCGCAGGGTCACGGAAATGCCGCATTGGGTAGCGGCTGCCAGTCCTGCGGTGATGCCGTTGACCAGTTCGCACTCGATTCCCCGTGCCTTGAGCCAGTCTGCCTCTTCGCCGCCACGGCCGAAGATGCACGGGTCGCCGCCTTTCAGGCGCGCCACGCGGCGCCCCTGGCTTGCGTAGCGCAGCATCAGGCGTTGGATGAAGTCCTGCGGTGTAGAGCGGCAGCCGCCGCGCTTGCCGACGGCAATCACCCGAGCCGACGGGCAGTGATCCAATACCGCCGGATTCACCAGATCGTCGATCAGTACTATTTCGGCTTGAGCCATGGCGCGCACGGCTTTCAGGGTCAGCAACTCGGGGTCACCCGGACCGGCGCCGATCAGCCAGACTTTTCCACTCATGTCGTTCTCCTCAGGCTGCCGTCTTCGCGGCTTGGTTCAGGCGGTCGCCGCCAGCGGCTTGCGGGCCAGCAGGCGCTTTATTTCCGGTACGCAGGAGCCGCAGGCGGTCCCGCACTTGAGTTCGCATTTGAGGCCTTCCAGATCCAGGCCCTTGTCGATGCCGGCCTGTATGCGGCTCTGGCTGACGTTCAGGCAGTTGCACAGGGTCTTGTCCATCGCGCCGCTGGCTTTGCCAGGTGCGGCGCTGAGCGGGGCGAGCAGCCAGCGGCGCAGTTCCTGGTCGGCGCGGCCTTCCTTCCACAGTTCGCGCAGCCAGGCGCGAGCGGCGGTTTCGCCGGCCAGGCGCAGCGAGACAATTCGTGATTGTTCGATACGCACGCGTTTACCGACGGTGCGGCGTGGGTCGTCATAGGCCATCACCGGGCCATCGGCCAGACCGAGCAGAGCATCGATACGGGCCAGCCACTCCGCGCTGGGCGCCTCAACGTGCGCAGCGCGGATCACCAGTGCCGGTCGCTCGCGGCCGGTGGGGCTGAAGCTGGCGTAGCGCAGTTCTTCGAACAGCGGGCGCAAGGCATCGAAGCGCTTCTGCACCTCGCCTTCCACCAAGGCGAAGAACTGCCAGGGCAATTCGACGCGACTGACCTCGACCGTGGCGTGTTTCAGTTCGGGTTGGCGTGATAGTGGGTCCACGGCAGGCAGGGTCAGGACGTTGATGCCGAGCCCCTTGAGATAGCGGTCGCCCCAGTGCATAGGCAGGAAGGCCTGGCCGGGGCGCAAACGCTCGTCTGCCTGCACCGGCAGCACCAGTTCACCGCGGCGGCTGTGCAGACGGACCAGTTGGCCGTCGCTGATGCGCCGGCGGCGCAGTTCGTCCGGGTGCAGGCCGAGCACGGCTTCTTCGACGTGGCCGAACAGTTGCGGCGCTGTGCCGGTGCGGGTCATGCCGTGCCATTGATCGCGCAAGCGGCCGGTGTTGAGGATCAGCGGATAGCGCGCATCGCGCTTTTCCTTCGGTGCGCGATAGGGCTCGGCGATCATCCTGGCGCGGCCATTGGCAGTGGGGAACTGTCCGGCGCCATACAGGCGCTCGGTACCGTGTAGCGCGCCAGGGCGGAAGGGCCACTGCTGCGGACCATGGGTGTCCAGCAGCGCGTAGTCGATGCCGGAGAGGTCGAGGTCTCGCCCACGGGTTAGCAGCTTGTATTCGTCGAACAGCGTGGACGGTGATGTGAAATCGAACAGGCTGGGCTCGCCGGGACGCAGGTGTTGCTCCAGGCGCCGAGCGAAATCGCAGACGATATTCCAGTCCGCCCGCGCCTCGCCAATGGCCGGAACAGCCGAGTGCACGTGGCTGATGCGGCGCTCGGAGTTGGTCACCGTGCCTTCCTTCTCGCCCCAACTGGCGGCCGGCAGCAGCAAGTCTGCGTACTGGCAGGTCTCGCTGGTGGTGAAGGCTTCCTGGACGATGACGAATGGGCAGGCGGCCAGGGCTTCGCGCACGCGGGTCTGGTCCGGCAGTGATTGGGCCGGGTTGGTGCAGGCGATCCACAGGGCCTTGATGCGGCCGTCACGGACCGCATCGAACAGTTCGATGGCGCTCAGGCCGGGACTTTCCGGGAGCTTTTCGACTCCCCAGTAAGCGGCGACTTCCGCTCGGTGCTCGGCATTCGCGGCGTCACGGTGGCCGGGCAGCAGGTTGGACAGGCTGCCGGTCTCGCGGCCACCCATGGCGTTGGGCTGGCCGGTGAGCGAGAAGGGGCCGGCGCCGGGGCGGCCGATCTGCCCGGTAGCCAGGTGCAGGTTGATCAGGGCGCTGTTCTTCGCGCTGCCGGCGCTGGACTGGTTGAGGCCCATGCACCAGAGCGACAGGAAGGATGGTGCCTGGCCGATCCACTGAGCGGCGCGTTGCAGGTCGTCGACGCTGATGCCGCAGATTTCCGCCACGGCCAGCGGGCCATAGTCGCGCACCAGGGCTTTCAGCTCATCCAGGCCTTCGGTGTGGGCGTCGATGAAATCGCGGTCGATCCAGCCTTCCCAGAGCAGGATGTGCAGGATGCCGTGGAACAGCGCGACGTCGGTGCCGGGCAGGATGGCCAGGTGGAGGTCGGCCTGCTCGGCGGTGTCGGTGACGCGCGGGTCGATGACGATCAGCTTCATCTCCGGGCGTCGCGCGCGGGCCTCTTCCAGGCGGCGGAATAGCACGGGGTGGGCGTAGGCCATGTTGCTGCCGGCGATCATCACGCAGTCGGCCAGCTCGATGTCCGCGTAGCTGCAGGGCGGGGCGTCTGCGCCCAGGCTGCGCTTGTAGCCGACCACTGCCGAGGACATGCACAGGCGCGAATTGCTATCGATGTTGTTGGTGCCGATCAGCGCGCGGGCCAGCTTGTTGAAGGCGTAGTAGTCCTCGGTGAGCAACTGGCCGGACACATAGAAGGCCACGCTATCCGGCCCGTACTCGCGGATGGTTTCGGCGAAAACGCCAGCGGCATGTTCCAGCGCCGTATCCCAGTCTGTTCGGCTACGAGCCAGGCCCTTGCCCTGGCGCAGCTCGGGGAACTGCGCGCGGGCATCTTCATCGCCCGTGAGGTGCAGGGTCGAGCCTTTGCTGCACAGGCGGCCGAAGTTGGCTGGATGCTGCGGGTCGCCCTGCACGCCGAGGATGCGCTCGTCGTCGTGTTCGATCAGTACGCCGCAGCCTACGCCGCAGTAACAGCAGGTAGATGCGGTGGTGCGACGGTTGTTGGTCATGGCGCAGCCTCGCTCTGAATCAGAAGCACGGGAAATCACGCGCAGTGGGCGAGGTCGCCGCGCAGGGCTAGCAGCACGCGGCCATCCTCGACCTTCGCCTCGTGGCGATGGGCGCAGCCCTGGTCGGGAGCCACGGCTTCACCGCTTTCCAACTCGATCTGCCAGTTGTGCAGGGGGCAGGCCACGCGCTTGCCGTAGATCAGGCCCTGGGACAACGGGCCGCCCTTGTGCGGGCAGCGGTCATCGAGGGCGAAGACTTCGTCGTCAGAGGTGCGGAAGATCGCGATGTCGCCCTGGGGGCCGGCGATGACGCGCGAGCCCAGCGGGTTGATGTCGTCCAGGGCGCAGATGTCGAACCAGTTCATGGGGTGTCTCCGGCAATCGGGTAGTAAGGGCCCCGATGGCGAGGCCCGGCGGGCACTCAGGCGGGTTCCAGCTGCTTGAGCGGAATCCGTTCGAATTCCTTCTTCAGCGGTTGCTGGGCGATGCGCTCCTGCCATGGGTCCTGTTCCAGTGACAGGGAGAATTGCAGCCGCGCATTGAGCGCCTGGCGGTTCTCCGCGTCGTCGAGCACGGCCTTCCTGATGCGCTGCATGCCGACCCGTTGCAGGTAGTGCACGGTGCGCTCGAGGTAGAAGGCTTCCTCGCGGTAGAGCTGCAGGAAGGCGCCGCTGTACTCGCGGACTTCGTCGGCGGTCTTGAGCTTGACGAAGAACTCCGCCACCTCGGTCTTGATCCCGCCGTTGCCGCCGATGTACAGCTCCCAGCCCGAATCCACGCCGATGATGCCGATGTCCTTGATACCGGCCTCGGCGCAGTTGCGGGGGCAGCCGGAGACCGCCAGCTTGACCTTGTGCGGCGACCACATGTTGAACAGGTCGTGCTCGAGATCGATGCCCAGCTGGGTCGAATTCTGCGTGCCGAAGCGGCAGAACTCGCTGCCCACGCAGGTCTTCACGGTGCGGATGGATTTGCCGTAGGCGTGGCCGGAGGGCATGTCCAGCTCCTTCCAGATGGCCGGGAGGTCGTCCTTCTTCACGCCCAGCAGGTCGATGCGCTGGCCGCCGGTGACCTTGACCATGGGCACCTGGTACTTGTCGGCGATGTCGGCAATACGGCGCAGCTCGGCGGCGTTGGTAACGCCGCCCCACATGCGCGGAACGACTGAATAGGTGCCGTCCTTCTGGATGTTGGCGTGGGCGCGCTCGTTGATCAGGCGCGACTGCGGATCGTCCTTGGCCTCGCCCGGCCAGGTGGAGATCAGGTAGTAGTTGAGTGCCGGACGGCAGGTGGCGCAGCCGTCCGAGGTGCGCCAGTCCATGAAGCGCATGGCGCTGCCCAGGGTGATCAGGTGATGCTCGCGGATCGCCTGGCGCACCTGGCCGTGGTTGAGGTCGCTGCAGCTGCAGATGGCTTTCTCGCTCTTGGGCTTCACGTCCGCCGCGCCGCCCACGGTGCTGATCAGGATCTGCTCCACCAGCCCCGCACAGGAGCCGCAGGAACTGGCGGCCTTGGTGTGCTTCTTCACCTCGTCGACGCTGAACAGGCCGTTCTCCTGGATCGCCTTGACGATGGTGCCCTTGCACACGCCGTTGCAGCCGCAGACTTCGGCGGTGTCGGGCATGTTTGCCGCGCTGTTCTGGCCCTGGTGGCCGACGTCGCCGAGGCTGCTCTCGCCGAACATCAGGTGGTCGCGGATCTGTGCGACGTTGTGGTTCTCGCGGATCTGCCGGAAGTACCAGCCACCGTCAGCGGTGTCGCCGTACAGGCAGGCGCCGACCAGCACGTCGTCCTTGATCACCAGCTTCTTGTACACGCCGCCGATGGGGTCGGAGAGGGTGATGGTCTCGGTGCCTTCGCCGCCCATGAACTGGCCGGCGGAGAACAGGTCGATGCCGGTGACCTTGAGCTTGGTGGAGGTCACCGAACCCTGGTAGCGGGCGAAGCCGAGCATGGCCAGGTGGTTGGCGCAGACCTTGGCCTGCTCGAACAGCGGCGCCACCAGGCCGTAGGCGATGCCGCGGTGGCTGGCGCATTCGCCCAGGGCGTAGATGCGCGGGTCATAGGTCTGCAGGGTGTCGTTGACCAGGATGCCGCGGTTGCAGGGCAGCCCGGTTTTTTCTGCCAGCTCGGTGTTGGGGCGGATGCCAGCGGCCATGACTACCAGGTCGGCGGCGATCACTTCGCCGTCCTTGAAGCGGATAGCGCAGACGCGGCCGCTGCCGTCATCGATCAGCTCTTCGGTATGGGTGTTCAGGCGGAAGTGGATGCCGCGCGATTCCAGCGCTTCCTGCAGCAGCTTGCCGGCAGTGCGGTCCAGCTGACGTTCCAGCAGCCAGTCGGAGAGGTGCACCACGGTGACGTCCATGCCGCGCTGCTTGAGGCCGTTGGCCGCCTCCAGGCCGAGCAGGCCGCCGCCGATGACCAACGCGTGGCTGTGGGTGCCGGCGGTGTCGATCATGGTCTGGGTGTCGGCGATATCGCGGTAGCCGATCACGCCCTGCAGGCGGCTGCCTGGCACCGGCAGGATGAAGGGGTTGGAGCCGGTGGCGATCAGCAGGCGGTCGTACTCGGCCTCGGTGCCATCTTCGGCGTACACCTTGCGGCGATGGCGGTCGATGCGGGTGACCTTGCGGTTGAGCAGCAGGCGGATGCCGTTCTCGCTGTACCAGTTGAGGTCGTTGAGGACGATGTCCTCGAAGGCCTGCTCGCCGGCCAGCACGGGGGAGAGCAGGATGCGGTTGTAGTTGGGGTGGGGCTCGGCGCCGAACACGGTGATGTCGTAGAGGTCGGGCGCGATCTTCAGCAGTTCTTCGAGGGTGCGTACGCCGGCCATACCGTTGCCGATCAGTACGAGCTTGAGCTTTTTCATGTCAGGGCTCCGCGTCAGGGAAAAATCACGGAAAACAAAAAAGGCGTCCCGCCGGTTACCCAGCGAGGACGCCTTTGTCCAAGTCCCGTTCGATCGGGAAGTGCGAGCCTCTTCGTTGAGGGACGCGCTTTTGTAGATTGTTGAAACGGTTATTGCAGGGGCTGTGCCAACTTGCTCGATCTCCGGTTTCCGGGGCTTTCAGGTAGATCGCCCGGCGAATCGTCGTTTTTGCTGCACTGCGGTGATGCGTTCTGGGCCGAACTGGTGCGCCCTCAGCCCTGGTGCAACAACCAGAGCAGCAGCCCCAGGTTGATCGCCAGGGAGGCGAGGGCAACGCCGCGCCAGACCCTCAGCGGCTCGCGCTCCAGCAGGGAGCGCGGGCGCGCCGGTGCCTGCCGTTCGCCTTGTTCCAGGGCGAGCAGGCATTCCTCGGCGGTTTCAAAGCGCTGTTGCGGCTGGGCGACGATCAGCTTTGCCAGCCAGTCGTCGAGCCAGGCCGGTATATCCGGACGATAGCGGCTGGCCGGTGCGGGCGTGCCGAAACGCGGATGCTGGAAGGCTTCAATCTCGCCATAGGGGTATTGGCCGCAGAGCAGTCGATACAGCGTGACACCAACGGCGTAGAGGTCCTGGCGCGCATCCGGCGGCGCGCCCTGGAAGGATTCCGGCGCCAGGTAGCTCGGGGTGCCGGGCAGGTCGTGCGGGTCTTCCTGCGATAATCCGGGGCAGTAGGCGAGGCCGAAGTCCAGCAGGCGCAGTTCGCCGTCGTCGGCCCAATGCAGGTTTTCCGGCTTGATGTCGCGGTGCAGGATGTTGCGCCTGTGCAGTTGGCCCAGGCCACGTAGCAGGCGCTGGGCGAGGTCGAGCCAGTCGGGCAGGTTCAGCGGGCCGTTGAGTTTCAGCTGCTCGTCCAGCGCCTGCCCCGGATACTCGCGCATCACGTAATAGAGGTGCTGGCGCTGCGGCAGGCTGTGCAGTTCGGGGAAGTAGCGGCCTTGCACGCGACGCAGGAACCATTCCTCCAGCAGCAGCGACTGGGCGGCTTCCGGAGAATCGCGCAGCGCTGGCGGCAAGGTTTTGAGCAGCCAGGGACGATTCTGCCGGTCGCGCACGCGATAGATCAGCGACTGGCGGGACTGGGCCAGCTTGCCTTCGACCTGCCAGCCCTCGAACTCCTGTTCGACCCTCAGTGCTGGCGCTGCGGGCCAGTAGTCGAGTTGGGCAAGGGCGTCGCCGAGGCTCGCGGGCGGCAGTTCGTCTACCTGCAGCAGCAGGGCGCTGGCGTTGTCCTGGCTGCCGGCCAGGTGGGCGGCGCTGACCAGTGCGTCGACGCAGGCTTGCAGGCTCTGTGCGTCCTCCAGCAGGCGCTGGATGACACTGTCACCCAGGGCGGCCCAGATGCCGTCGCTGACCAGCAGGAAGCATTGCCCGGCTTCCAGTTCGCCGTCGCAGTAGTCCACCACCAGGTGCTGGTCGAGGCCCAGCGCGCGCTTGAGTACGTGCTGCATACCGGGCTGTTCCCAGACATGATCCTGGGTCAGGCAATCCAGAACGCCTGCGTGCCAGCGGTACAGGCGGCAATCGCCGACGTGGGCAAGGGTGAATCGCCGGCCGCGCAGGACCAGCGCAGTGAGGGTGGTGAGCAGCGGCTGGCCGCCGCCGTTGGCCTGCAGCCAGCGGTTCTGCGAGATCAGCAGGCGGTCGAGAGCCTGGGCGACGGCCCAGGTCTCGGGAGTCGCGTAGTAATCGGCGGCCAGCGCCTGCAGGGTCAGGCGCGCGGCCAGGCCGCCGTCGGCGCAGTGGCTGACGCCGTCGGCGATGGCGAACAGGTGCCCCTTGCTGGCGGCCAGCCCGGCGGGCGGGGTGACCACTCGCAGGGCGTCCTGGTTCTCGGCGCGCGGGCCGGTGGCGCTGGCCTGGGCGAAGGAAATCAGCAAAGTCATCGCCGACACCTGTAGGAGCGAGCTTGTGACCCACAGGGATGTGGGGAATGCCGAATGTTGTCGGGAACAAAATCGGCCTCGCGAACGGATTTCCCGGCGACTCGGGCGTTAAGCGGTTCGCGAGCAAGCTCGCTCCTACAAGGGCGCATCGTTCAGACCCGCGCGGCGGTAGCGGCCGCACTGCCCCAGGTGGTACGCCAGCGGGCCTTCACGGCGTGCAGGCCGAACCAGGCCAGTACGCCGAGGCTGGCAAACAGCCAGAGGCCGATCTGGTAGTCACCGGTGGCCTGTTTGATCGCACCCAGGCCGGCCGTCAGGCAGAAGCCGCCGACGCCGCCGGCCATGCCGATCAGGCCCGTCATCACGCCGATGGTCTGGCGGAAGCGTTGCGGCACCAGCTGGAACACCGCGCCGTTGCCCGCACCGAGGCTGAGCATGGCGACCACGAAGAGGCTGAGCGCGGCCACCGCGCTGGGCAGGTGGAAGCCTACGGCGGCGATGCAGATCGCGGCGACGGTGTACATCACCAGCAGGCTGCGGATGCCGCCGATGCGGTCGGCCAGGGCACCGCCCAACGGGCGCATCAGGCTGCCGGCGAAGACGCAGGCGGCGGTGTAGTAGCCGGCCGTCACCGGGTCGAGGCCGTACTGGTCGTGGAAGTAACCGGGCAGGGTGCTGGCCAGGCCGAGGAAGCCGCCGAAGGTCACGCTGTAGAAGAACATGAACCACCAGCTGTCACGGTCGCCCAGGGCCTTCAGGTAATCCGCCAGTGACTTGACCGGCGGCCGCTCCGGAGCGTTGCGGGCGAGCAGGGCGAACACCAGCAGAGTGGCCAGCAGCGGGATCAGCGCGAAGCCGAAGACGTTCTGCCAGCCGAAGGCGGCAGCGATGGCCGGGGCGAACAGCGCGGTGAGCACGGTACCGGAGTTGCCCGCGCCGGCGATGCCCATGGCTTTGCCCTGGTGCTGCGGCGGATACCACTGCGAGGCCAGTGGCAGCGCCACGGCGAACGAGGCGCCGGCCATGCCCAGCAGCACGCCGAGGATCATCGCCTGCTCCAGGCTGTGGATGCCCAGCTGCCAGGCGCCGAACAGCGCGCAGATGACGATTACCTGACCGAGGATGCCCGCGGCCTTGGGTGACCAGCGATCGGCCAGCAGGCCCATCAGGAAGCGCAGGATGGCGCCGGAGAGGATAGGCGTGGCGACCATCAGCGCGCGCTGTTGGGTGGTCAGTTGCAGGTCGGTGGCGATCTGCACGGCCAGCGGGCCGAGGACGTACCAGACCATGAAGCTCAGGTCGAAATACAGGAAGGCGGCGAAGAGGGTCGGCGCATGGCCGGCTTTCCAGAAACTCGTGTTCATCGAACACCTCATCAGCAACGGTTGAGGGCTCCGGTCAGGCGCTCACGTGGCAGCCGCCGGGCTCGGGAAAGGTCCTGCTGAGCCCCTGCGCCGGGGCAAACGAAAAAGGCGTCGCTCCACCCACCGCAAGCTGCGGGTGTGGATGCGACGCCTTTGTCGTAGGTTGGGTAATCGCCGTTGACTACCGCCGCCCTTTACTGAGCAAGGTGCGGGCCAAGGTGACAGAACCGCGGCGGATCAGGGCGATGCCGGGTGAGGTGGGATCAGTAATGATCCAACGTGGGGCGCTCCGATGGAGGGCGCGCGCCCTGCTGGAGCGTCAGGCGATCCAGTTGACGTTGGGGAAGGTGTCGCGGAATGCCGTCGGTATCTCCACGACCTTGCCGATCTTGTAGTCGAAGAATACGAAGCCGGACTTGGCCATCGCCACCAGGGTGCCGTCGGCCGGGCGGGTGATGCGGAAGATGATGTCGCCGCCGTACTTGTTGAAGTCCATGACGCCGACCTCGAACAGCAGCTGGTCGCGGGCGTGGGCTTCGGCGCGGTAGGTGGTGGCGAGGTCGGTGACGATGATGCCGGTCTCGCGGATGCCGTAGTCGAACAGGAAGCGCGCGCGGGCCTCGGAGATCATCGAGATCATCGAGTCGTTGCCCAGGTGGTTGGCGCCGTTGATGTCGGTGACGCGAACGGTGAGCTTGGTGCTGTAGATGAACAGTTCTTCGGGGAATTCCAGTTTCAGGCGGGCCATGGCGATCTCGGTGACAAGGCGGCGGGTAGTGCGGATGTGCCGCGCATTCTACGCGCAGTCCGCCGCTCCCGCGCCTCATCAGGCCACTGAATGGCCGGTCAGCGATGCGCCATGTTCAGATGGAAGACGGTCACCCGCGCACCCTCGCCGCTGTTGCCGTAGTTGTCGTTGATATAGGCCCCGGCCTTGAAGTAGAGCAGTTGCTTGGACCAGGTGGTGCTGAGGATCTTGCGGTAGTAGTTGGCGCGGCCGTCGGAGGTTTCCACGCGAATGGCCAGGTTGCCCACCGAGGTGACGCGCAGGCTGTAGTTGAAGGTCTGATCCAGCGCGATGTTGTCGATCAGCGGGACATTGATGCTGGCCCTGTCGTCGGGGTGGTTGCGCACCAGGGCTTCGAGGCGCCCGCTCTCCAGGGTTGGCAGATAGTGGTACTGCAGCTTGACCAGTGGCTCGCCATCACCGGTATAGGGCGAGCGGCTGTGGATCTGGCCGATGATGATCTTGTTCTTCGATGGCACCTGCTGGACGCTCATGGTCACGCGCAGCTCGTTGTCGCCCTGGTTGTAGTACCAGTTGGCGACTTCGCCGGCGGTGGTTGTCTCGCGTAGTTCACTGCGGGGATAGACGCTGTCGGAGGTGTGCGAGCCGGTGACGGGCACCCAGAACACCAGCTGGCTGCCGTCTCTCTTGAAATAGCGGCTCTGGTAGCCCCTGGCGATCTGCTCGGTGGTGACTTCGGTGGGGCGTGGATCGGTGGGAACGCTGAGGTTCCAGGTGCTGAGGTCGATCATGGGCTTGCCCTTGCTGAGCCGCGCGTGCGGCGAGGTCGGGTGGGCGCCGAGGTGCCTAGCCGGCGGCGGCCACTGCGATGCGCCATCGAACCCTGCCGATGACGCTCCGGGGGCCCGGCCTTGAAGCCGGGCGGGCGCAGCATAGGACGTTGCCGGGAGGGCAGGGGCCAGCTTGGCGGCTGGCGAAATGATCGCGCCTTGCCGCCGCTGGCAGTTGGCCGGTCCTATCTCTTTGATGTTAGTGGCCGAGCATTTCGTGCAGGGATACTGCTTGCTTGAGGTATAGCGTCAGGCCCAGTCGTATCAGGCTCTCCAGCGGTTTCCGCGAATTGCTCGCGAAATGGAGTGCGTGACTTTTGCGTGACTTCGCGTGTGTTCTACCCTTTCGCCCTCCGCAGAATCGTCAGTACCGGGCCGCGCGAATCGGTCGCCGATACCTTGTTCGATGCCTCTATAAGCAGCCCGAGCTCAGCCCCTGAATAATGGCTGGTCACGCTGCCGTTCTTATGTCCCAATAGCGCCTTGCGGTCCTCAAGAGAAACGCCTGCTGCCCTCAGTCGTCGGCCAAACGAATGTTTGAGGTCATGCACGCGAACCGTAAGGAAGCCGGTGTGTGCGGCGGTTCCGTGGATCTTTTCCCACTTGGCTGCCGCACGCTTCCGCGCCGCAATCCAAGCCGGCGTGAATAACCGCTTCATCGGACCTCCCCAGCGCCCGTAAGGGAAAACGTACACAGGGTCCATTCCTCTCTGCCCGTCAACAACCTTGGCAGCTACGTCATTCAAGATCACCAGGCGGTCATCCCGGTTCTTCACCCCAGCCCTGGACCCTCGTCCACCAAAGTCAGATGGGATGAGGAATACGCTGACATTCAGTTCGGGAACCTTGATCTCCCAATCCCACCTAAGCCGGCAAACCTCTTGCTCCCTACACCCGACGTTGACCTTGTAGAGCGCCATGCGCCGCATATGGTCGGGCAGCTCCGCGAAAAGCAGGCTCTGCTCCTCCCATGACATCGGGTAAGGCTTCCGGCTGTTCAATCTTAGGTCCAGCCGCGTGATCAGCGGGACCGTATCCAGCCATGGGCGCTTGTCCTCATCCCGCCACTTTCTCGCCGACAGGTTCAGAATCCGCATGACACGCTCAAGGGCGATGTTCACCGTCCTATGCGAAGAGCCGTCTACCTCAAGCCTATGCTTGACGAATGGGGCAAGAGCTTCATCGTCAACATGGGTTAGCGGGATGTCCCCGATGAAAGGGTCCAGCTTCTTCAGGCAGTTTGCCGTAATCCGGATAGAGGGCTGGTCCTTGAATTCGACGAGGTAGCGCGTAGCTGCCTCCCGCCAGACTCTCACCCTCCGAACGCCGTATACCTTTTCCTGTCTGAGTCGTTCCAGGCGGTGGATCAAGTACTTTTCCGCTTCTGCCCTGTCACCAGTGCCAGTGCTCTCGTAAAGTCGTTCTCCGTTGATTTTCTTGTCGATATGCCAGATCCCGTTCCTCTGCGAGAGGCCCGTGATTCCTTTTCGCGCCATTGCGTTGACTCCTTGGCGCTCGCTGCGCCCTGATTGTTGGCCGAACCGGCTGGCTTGGCAATCGCCTGCTGCTCGATGTAGCTGTCAGCCCAGGCGTCAAGTTCCTCGCGGTCGAAGCCGACACCGCGGGAGCCGATGGGGAACTCGTGGACGTGCGGGCGCACTGTCTTGTTGAACTCGTCGCGGCACATGCCCAGGTAGGCCGGCGCGTCCTTGGCTCGAATGAACCTCGGGGCAAAAGGGGGCTGCCGCCGGCGGGATTCCGTCGGCGCGAGAAGGGCGGACATGGGCTTACCTCCGGGGTCTATTGCTCTGCAGCGATTCCAAGTAGTCGATCAGCTGCCAGCCGGTGCATTTCCTGTGCATCTTTGGCGGATGACCTCCAGACCTAGGCCCTTCGATCTCGTAGAAGGAGAGCAGGCCTTTATCCATCAGCTCATTTACCTTGCTCGCCCGAACGCCGAGGCATTCGGCAATCTGCTTCAGCGAATAGGTTGGGTTGAAGCTGACGAGACGTGCTGTGAGGTTGTCTGAGCTGGCCTGCGCGCCTTTTGATTGCTTAGGCGGTGATGGACGCATCAGGTTGTGTCGCGGATTTTCTTTGTGGATTGCCAGCTTCTCAGCCTTTATTGCCGCCTCCCTGCTGGGGTGCTGCTCTATATCGACCCGTGCGATTAACTGGAACCAATGAGCATGGTCACGATGCTGGGCAAGACGACTGACTGCATTCAGAGATATCCCGACATAGAGCAGAACACCTTCAGCATCGAAGTGCCTGTATAGAAATCCGGGTTTCGTTTGCGCATCAATCTTCTCTGCTGCGTTCATGACAATGCCTCGCCTGCCGGCGATTGCCGGCGATTAATGGTCTAGGGTAACGGCCAGGACCTGGCCTGAGAGGTCGCCCGTGTCGGGCAAGGATGGGGGTGGGCTGTCAGGCCGGGTTCGCTAGTTCTGCTGGGATCTGGACGGTTTCGCCGAGCTTGGCGCGGACGATGGCGCGGCAGGCTGCGATCAGGTGAGTCTCAGCAAACATCATGGCGCTGATGTACATCCCGTTTTCATCGCAGAGTGCGGAACCGATTGTCTTCGGATGCTCGACAGTGAAGTCGAGCAGATATCGATCAAACAGAGGGCCTCCACATTCCCAGTCGGTTGATGGGTGCCAGTAGAGCTCCACGCCATACGCCCCGGAATAGCTAAGGCTCACCGCGCGAGGGAATGTGATTGGCTTGATAAACGGGTGCCGTTCCAGCGTTGTCGCTTCGATAACGTGAATCGTAGGCTCCATTCCCCTATAGACCGCGCAGAATACAGCCCAATCCAGTGCCGGCCCGATAAGGTCGGCTGCCTTCATTTCCACAGTACTCATCTCCCACCTCCTTCCAGGGCTGCGTCCTGGGCAATCGCGGCACTCTTCGGGCACGGCATGTTCTGCGGGAGTCCGTAGTGATAGCCGCCACATGCCGCACACTTCAGGTCAGGGCCTTCGGTTGGGCTGGAGAACTTGAACGGATGCACCTGCTCAAGCTGCTTCCGCAGCCCCTCGTTCTCCGCCTTGAGCCGGTCGCGCTCTTCTGCTCTGCGCTTGGACGCTTCTCGCCAATATCCGCAGCCGCCTGGATGCTCGGTGCAGGCGGATAACTCGGCGCGCAGCCGCTCCACCTCGGCAATCAGCGCGAGAATGGCTTGGGGGGTTGGCGGCGGCGATGTAGGCAGCCTTGATGGGCTCGTCCTCGCTCGTATCGCACACGAAGTCGTATTCTCCGTCTCGCACTTGGTTGAGGTCGTTCTCGACAAACCATTCTCCTGGAGCGAAAGGCAGAGCCCGCTCCGCCAGCTCCTTCAGCTTGGTGAGGTCGGTCATGGCTGCTCCCTGATCGGAGTCGCGGTATAGGTTGGTTGCGCGTAGCCGGAGACGGCGAATGCCTGCGTTCCCTCGCCGATCCGATGCACCATCACTGTCACGCACTCGCCGTTGGCGATGTTGTAGTCAGCATTGCGTCGTTCATACTCTTCTGCCCATTCGCGCGCGGCGCAGGCGTGGTCGTATGAGTTACGGATATGCGTCGCATCATCCTCTTCCTGCCCGTAGTCAGGGCACCAAACTCGAAAGTCGCTCATGGCTTCACCTCGATTCCGGCTTGCTTGATGAAGGCCGCGCAGACGGCAATGGCGCCGTTGACCATGTGCGCGATACCGACAGCCATGTCGATGCCTTCTTCGTCGATGTTGAAGTGCTCGGCGGCTTCCTCCACGGTGATTGTCGGCGGCAGGTCCACCACCAGAGTCGCGCGGCTGGCTTGCCATCCGACCCATGCGCGCTGGATCATCTCGTTGCAGTATTCGCCGTAACGCGGATCGTCCTTTGGCAGCGCGTCTCGCACGTGGTGGAGTGGAGCACCGGGCCACTCCCGGCGCACCCAGGACTCGAACTGCTCGCGCTCGGCCAGGTTCTTGTCGATGCGCTGCACCAGGGCCAGGCCCTTTTCGCTTCCATTCCAGATGCAGTTGGCAGCAGTGTGCCCATCCGCACCGCAGAGGGTGCAGGCTTGTTGTTCGGTCATGGCTCAGTCCTTAGCGGGGTATTGGCGTTCACCACGCTCGCCCTGCTGGGCGGCTATGGCGGCCTGATGGAGTTGGCGGGCGTATTCGTGCATCTGCTCGGGGTTGAACGTGGCGCCGAAGTGGGGGAAGCCTTTGATGTAGGCGATGGGGTTGCCGCCCTGGTCGGTGCGGTGGATGACGGTCAACTGGATGGGCATGGTTCTGGCTCCGGGATGGGGTCCATCATCTGGCCGACGACATAGCCGATGGCCTCCCATTCGCGCTGTGCCTGCTGGCCGAGTTCGTCGAGCAGAGGCTGGGGAAGGGTGAACGTCCGGGTGCCGATGCCTTTTCGGTAGCGCGGGCGCTCCACCAGGTGCCCGTCTGCGGCGAGCTTGGCAAGGCAGCGCAGGTTCTTCGCTCGATCGCCGGGCAGTGAGTAGGACTGGATGCCTGTGAGGCCTGCATAGTGATCGTCCCAGGCTTCGAGCTTCCGCCCGCCGCCGAAGTAGCGGGTGAGCAGCCAGGTCTTGGCGTTGCGCAACAGGGCTGCGCGCACGTCGTCAGGAAGCTGGGACATTGGATGTCTCCTTCGGCGGATGGCAACGGAAGCAGGGGCACTCGCCGATGCGCTTACCAGTAGTGCGGCAGATGCGAGGGGCGCTCACGGCTTGGCATCCGCGCGGTATTGCTCAACCTCCTCGGCGGTGATGCTCTTCTTCCGGGCTTTCCCGGTAAGGACGCTGTAGCTGGACAAGTTGATGTGCTTGTCACACCAGGCATTCAGCAGGTCCAGAAGCTCAAGTTTCGCCGCAGGCGACGCATAGCTGAAGTCGTTCTCGTAAATCTCCCCGACTTCATCAAACAAGCGCTCATCCGCGCATTCCAGGATGTGCTCGACGCTGATCGCATCTTTCGGAAGCGCGACCCTGAAATCCGACTCCCAGTACTCCGCACCTTCCTGCAGGTAGTCTGCGTCCTCCATTTCACTCATTAGGGTGAACAGGTCCGTGTACACGTAATCCTCATCGTTCAGGCTGTAACACACGTTTTCTTCGGGCATGACGAATCCTCGGCGCCTGCTGGCGCTGGAAAGGGTTGGGGGTATGCTGGCTCTCCGATTGAGAGGAGAGCCGGTATGGGCATGAGTCGAGCGAATCAGCAGCTACGCAGAGAGCTGCAGGACATTGCGCGCCTGGGAGAAGAGGCGGCGCATGTCATCTGGCAGGTGGCGAAAACGCTGCCGGAGGATCAAGTGGAAGTGCTGATGCAGGCCGCTGGCCTGGTGCATGACTGCATCGACAAGGCCAGTGCACTGGCAGATCGCGTCAAGGCCGGCACCGTCGTTGCGAGCTGATCGGAAAAGAGTTTCCGGAAAAGGGCAATTTGTTGCGGAGGGTTACGGGGTGACTCGGCGGAACGAAATCGCCCAGACCCAGGGGTTTGAGTCCCAGTCGCCACTGGTTGACTCCCAAAGCTCTCGCCACTGACGGCGAAGGTCGCATTCGGCGTCGTGCTCGCGGAGATTGGTGCTCAGGCCCTCGGCGATGATCTGCTCGACGGTGATGTCATGCAGGCGCTCGGCTCGCACGTCGGTGATTTCCAGTTGGAGGCGGCAAGCATCGCGAGGCATATGGATGCTTGGCCGCCACTTCAGGCCGAAGTCCTTGCGCGCCTCGTCACTGAACGACCCAGGCGGTGAGTCGGCACCATAGGCATAGCGCTGGAGCGGGCTGTCCGGCGTAGGTCTATGCTCGACGCCTGTGCCGCGCAGGTCCATCCAGGTCTCCCGCACCCATAGCCTGTCAAAGCGACCTCCATATGGGCTGTTGGCGATCATGGTGAGTTCGTCGGCACAGGCCTGTTCGGTTTCCCCGAATGCGGCGAAGCCCCAGCGCGGATGGTTCTGGGCGACCGCGATCCAGTTGTAGCGCGGATCTTCATCAGGCTCTTTTGTTCGACTTGGCACCTGCCAGGCAGGCATGAGGCGGCGCGTTACCGTCTTCTGGCCGGTGAGAATGGCGCGAACCATTGGGCCTGAGAACAGGATCGGCTTTGCTCTCTCGCCGTACGGCACGATCGGCTGCGGCGGTTTCGCCAGAGCGGCGATGCAGCGCTTACAGGTGGCCATCTCCTTCTTGTGGGTGCCGTCCCACTCGAAATCTGCGTCGTCGCCAAGGCCACAGGCCGAACTGGAGTAGTACTCGCCGCAGATGTCTTGGCCAGATGACGTGAGGTAGTGGAGTTTCCTGGGCATGAGGTGTCCTCGCGCCGTATTGGCGCAATGGCAGGGAGTGGGGTAGGTTCGGATGGCCCGGCATGGGGCCGGATCAAGGAGAGAGCTATGGATTGCAGAGTTTGCGGTTCGGAATCAGAGCGGATTCTGAGTGGTTATGACGGGCTGCACCTACGTTGCCCAGGATGTGGCGAATTCAAGATCAACGGGTCGTATCTCGCCGAGCACAGTGACCGCACCTTCAGCGTAGAGAGGACGCGAAATGCACTCGATACCGCGCGTCATAACAGGCCCGCCGAGATACCGGAGATTGGGCCTTACATGGTGACGATCCTGGACTGATCAGTCCCCGCAGAAGCAGTCGATGTCCTCGCTCACCAGACCGGCTGCTTCGAAGTCGAAAGCTTCCTGAGTTGCCATCCGCTCGGCGTACCAGCCCATGTGGGCGTACTTCGGGCGGTCCTGGCGGAACACCTGGCCGAACTTCTCTTCCGTGCCCGACCACCAGAGCACCCTCGACGGGTCTTCGATGATGGAGCGGTAGATCTTGTCTTCGCTCTTCTTCCAGCACAGATCGCAGTTGCCGAGGTCGGAGTCGATGCTGAGGTCGAAGGGTTGCTGGCTCCAGAACTCGGTCACGTCTGCCTTTGTTACGCCTGCTTCGTATGGCGGGCATACGCCTTCCCAGCGCGAGTTACCCTTGGCGTTTGCTGCCATCATCTTGTGATAGCGGCGCGGTTCGTCGCGTCGGATTCCGATGATGCTGTCCCACTCGTCGTAGCCAAGCGACCGCATGTACTTCTCAGTCACCCGAATCTTCAAATGGCCAGTGCACAGGTTGTTTGAGAAGTTGGGAAGGATTGGCGGAAGGCCATTCTCGATCCTGCGGTATTCCGCGAAGTACGCCAGCATCATGTCGAAGGGTTCGCCGTTGCGGGATGCCGTCTCGAAGTCGACGATCTTGAACCACGGCTTGTCCTTTGGCTGCCCATACACGCGGTCGTATTCAAGGTAAACGACGCCAAGGCCCCACCGCTTGTCCATCTCGTTGATGAAGACGAGGGTGCGGTCATCTTCCTTTCCTGTGTTTTGGAAGGTCACGATCACATCGGGCGGCAGTTGGCCGTCATGCGCGTCAAGGATGTCATGCATCATTTTCCCGGACGTGCGGCCACCACTGAGACCGATCTGCGCCGGCCCCTTGATGAAATAGGGGTTCATGGTTTCTCCAGGTAGAGCGCCGCCGCGCCGCGAGTGCGGCGGATGGCGAAAGTGTTGTGTGACGGGCTGGCGTGACTAGTAGCTGGTCAGCTCGGCCAGTGACTTGTCGTCGAGGCGGTCGGCGCCGTGGATAAGCCGGCTCATGACATCCTGCGGCTCGTCGATACCAAGCCGTGCCATGGTGCGAATCAGCGCCATATCCGTGGACTTGTAGAGGTTCAGGCTGATGCGGTGGGAGAGGAGGCGCGCCAGGCGTTCCTCCTCGGTCATCTTGTCGCGTTCACGCTGGTCAGCCTTGCGCTGGGCGGCGGTCTTGGCCATTAAGCGACCCTCATGGCGGTCATCGACATATCGGTGTCATGCCAGCCAGCGAGCCACAGAGAGCGCTCAAACATCATGTGCTGGCCGTACGGGCAGGCCCCGCGGGAGAACTTGCTGCGACGAGATTCGACGCCCTCTATGTACTCGGTGGTGCGCTCGGGGAAGGTAAGTGGTGCCTGATTGCTCATGTCGTCACCTACGCAGCCATCGCACGGCTGTCGATGATCTGCGCGACTTCCGAGATGTGTGTCCGGCTGACCTTGATGTAGTCGTCCACGCCGACCAGGCGGAGCAGGGCGTTCTTATTCTGCTCGTCTCGGAACATCGACTTGATCAGGTGCGTCTTGACCAGTACGCCGCGATGGACGCGCGTGGTGTAGGCCCAGAACTCGGTTTCCAGGGCGTTGAGCGTGTCGGTCAGGACCAACTCGCCGCCCGGATAGTGGGCCGTGACGTATTTGTCGCCGGCAGTAAAGTGGGTGATCTCGGCGAATGCCACGCTCTTCGTCTTCCGGAAGAAGCAGGCGGTCAGGTGGGTTCTCATGCTGCCATCCTCCCGCGCATGTCGGCTTCGAGTTCGGCAAGTTCTTCCAGGAAGGCCTTCACCTCGGCCTCCATCTCGCGAATACGCGCCTCGTCCCTGTGGTAGCGGAAGCAGGCGTACTGGAGTTCGTCGGGCAGGCGGTCGTCGAAGGACACGAAGTCCACTGACTCCAGTTCGGCACAGGCCATCTGGGCGAGCATCTGCCACTCGTATTGGGTGTCGTGCTTGCCGCCCTGGATTACGGCTATGTGCTGCGCGGTGTTCGGGCACTTGATTTCCAGGCCGCGCCTGCCGCTGTCCAGCAAGATCACGCCATCAGGACTTGCACCGAAGCCTTCGATGCTTGGATGCAGGATCAGCCCAACCTCCAGAACTTCGCAGTCCTCGTAGAGCTCGTAAGCAGAGCGTGCAACGGGCTCAAGGTCATTGCCACGCTGCATGGCTGCGTTCGTGTAGCCTTCCTCGCGCGTGCCAGTCAGGCGCTCGCAAAGTAGCTGCATCATGTAGTTCTGCCGGGTAGAAGAAGGGGCGCCACTGCGCCCCTTTGCCATCACATCCTTAACCTTGCTGGCCGTTACGCGGCCGATTCTCGCGGCGAACCAATCATCAGTCTGCTGGATCATGTTCCACCTCCGCCTCGATAGGCTCAGGCTGCACGGCAAGCGCGCCTTTGCGCTGCTCAACAGCCTTCTTGAACTGGGCGAACGACTGCACGTCGCGTGCGGCCTGCATCTCTGCCTTGCCGGCCAGCCATACGCTTTGCAGCGCGTCCAGAGACTCAGCATTCACCACCTGGGAGATCCACTTCTCGGCGAGTTCTCCGCCCTGAGCGTTGGACGCAAGGCTTGCCAGCCCTTCGCCGGAGTCGGTGTTCAGATAGTGGATTGCTCGATCAAGGCGATCGGTCTTCGGCCAGTACTTGTAGGCACGCTTCACGACCGTCTTTTTGGCCATCTCGCCGTAGTCGGTTTTCCAGGGAGACGACTTGCCGGACTTGACCGATTGGGAACGGTTCATGATGCCGTCGATGTCGTCGCGGCTCATGCAGGTGGTCAGGTAATCACCGTCCGCCGTCTTCACTACCACATACACTCCGACGATCTCCCCACGCTCTTTGGCGAACGGGTTGTAGGAGTGGGTTGGTGGCTTGTCGAAGCCGTTCAGAGCGAAGGAGTCGTGTGCATAGACCAGTTCTGCCTGCGCCCACAGGATCGATCCCGTGGCCATGGCGAGGTCCATCAGGCCCATGTAACTGATGTCCAGGCAGATGCGTCCATCGCGCGGCACCAGGTACGCCTGGCGCTTCGCAGGGTTCAGGCTGATGCCGATTGCTGCAATGTTGGTCACTGCGTTGACGACCGACTGGCGGTTGCTGGCGGCGATCTTCGCGGCGTAATCGTTGTTCTGAAAGGTCTGTATGGCGAACTCCGCTTCACGCTCGAAGTTGAGTGCCGAGTCGGTCAGCACGGACGCGAAGGAGCTGCGAGCCCCGTAGACATCCTGCTCGATGACCGCAAGATTGCTCATGTTGTGATACCTCGCCGCGCGGTGCGCAGCCAGTGAAGGGAGGGGGAAAGGCGCGTTACGTGCGCCACTCGGCCAAATCAGCGCTGATGCGCGACTGGGTACTGAATCGGCTGCTCAGCCGTGTGCCGCCCCGTGAGCGAGTCGGCGAACTCGATGGCCTTGAAGAAGGCGAGCATGGAGAACAGGGCGAGGATCAGGCCGTTTCGGAGGGCTTTCTTCATCATGGCGTCACCATCCCCACAACGGCCCAAGCGAAGGCGATAACGCCGCCCACGAAAAAGCCGCCGAAGATCAGGACTTGGGCGGCCTTGGTCAGGTCGATGGTGATGGTCATGCCACCCTCCCAATCACCTTGTCCCAGTGCTTCTTCTCGATGTCGTGGACGTCGGCGCGGAACTTGATGCCGTCGCCGTAGGTGATGACCTGGCAGACCTCTGCCATTTCGATCATCCCCATGACTTCGCTGGCCGAAAGCGGCGTGCGCTCGCCGGCTGAGCGGAGTAGTTCGATCTGCCGATCAATTACCTGCCATGGCTTCATGCTGCGCTCTCCTGGATGCACTGCTCGGCGAATGCGTTGATGCCGGCGCGAAGGTGGTTTTCGTAGATGGCTGCGGCCTGTTCGTGATCGCCGCGCCCAACTGCAAGCAAGCACTGGATCACGAAGCTCTCGGGCCACTGGTCGATGTCGGCCAGGTTCTCGTAAAGCCGGTCGCAGAAGCCTTGAGCTGCAGGAATTTGGAAGCGGTGGGAGAAGAACGGGACGCTATCGGCGTCGTTACCCTTGAGAAGCTGGCCTACCTGGGCGGTGAGCCACTCGCTCGAAGCGAGCTGGTGCTCCTCGATCCTGTGGTGCTGGATTGCGTTCATGACTTCCTCCTGGGAGGGAATGTCTTGGTCAGCGCTCTCTCAAGCGGCCAGCCGAGTCGGCCAATCCGCTGGCGAAGCGCATTTGGGCTCATGCCAATCTCTTTGGCCCATTCAACAAGGGTTTGGGTTCTTCCTAGGAATGTCAGCGTCTCGGTGGGCTTGCGACCCCTGTGAAGGCTCTTTGCGTCAGAGAGGGCCTCCTCATGGCTGAATCCTCTGCGGATTCGCTCAATCACTGTGGAGGGATTCAAGCCGAGCTCTACTGCCCACTCACTGGCGGTCATGGTTCTGCTGTCCCTCGTGATCTGAATGCAGTGTCTGCGGTTGGCGCTCTGCTGCTGAGCCGTCGCCCATCTGCAATTCCCTGGCTCGTAGTTGCCAGACGTATTCGGATATCGGTCGATGGAGTGGCCTGGCGGGCACTCGCCCATATCAGCCAGGAACGCCTCGAAACTCGACCAGCGTTCGCAGCACATGACATTCGCGTAGTTTTTATTGCGCGCCCGCCCTCTATCTGAAGTTCGAGCGCGCATAGACTTCCAGCGCATGTAGGTGATGGTTCCATGCAGTCCGTGAGTGCTCATTGGATTAATCCGATGGAGGGCTTTGCGCTGTTGGCGGAGTACTGCGACCTGTCTTGCTATCTACGTCGCCCAGACGATTGCTCAGCTGAACAACTGCGCCGGACCGTGTCAGTCGTTCCTGATGGTTTCCGTGGTGCGCATGGCGGTGCCCAATGGGGCAGCGGCAAGACCAGATTCAGCGCACAGGAATGGAGGCCGTAGCCTTCACCCAACGGGCGCGGTTGCGAATTTTCCTTTCCAGGCGTTTGCCTGTTTGCCAATGGAGGCAGTGAGCTGCATCGCCGAGGCGTGTTGCTTGAGGCTGATGAAGCGGTTGTTGGCCAGAGCTCGGAGTAGGTAATTCACCATCCAAATGCTTTCGAGCAGTTGGTTGAGGTGAGCCACCTTGTCCTTCGCCATGTTGGCTCTGCCGATCAGGACAAGAACCTGCAGAACCTCATCACGAAGCTTTGAGCCGACGACCTGTTTCAGGTCCCGTGGGATGTTCCTGACCAGGTCAAGCGTCAGGCCGAGCAGCTCTTCGGCGGTCTTGTGAATCTGCAGTTCCGTGTGCATGGCCATCCTGGCCTCCTACGATCAGTCCTGATCGAATGAATGAATTAGCGAAGCAATCTGCGGACGGGGCGAACTCGGAAGGCGAGGTTCTTGCCGCTGGAGTACGTCCAGCCGTCGTTGAAGTGCACGTAGAAGGCGTAGTAGGCGGAGAACTGCGTGCTGCTCCAGTGGTAACCCTCGGAGAAGGCTTCCGGAACGTTTGCCCAGGCGAGCATCAGCTCAGCCTGAGCCGGCAGATAGAAGTCCTTGTGGTCGCCGATGGTGACGCTGGCCGCAAACTCCGCCGCAGGGTGATCGCCTTCCTCGATGAGTGCCTTGGTGTTGGCCAGTCCATCCCACTTGCTGGCTGCCGAGGATTTGCTGCCGTAACCGCCCCACTGAAGCTCGCCATCGCTTTCCGCTGGGGCGATGATCAGGTGGTAATCAGGGTGGCCGTCACGGCCCCGCATGAGGCCCGCGTAGATTCCGCCTTGGCCCGGCCATTCAGCGCCGATTGCGGGGACGCCATCGATCTCCGATGGCTCCGCGACCAGGGGTCCTTCGCTGATCATCTGGAGCACTACTGCGGCAAACTGCGGGTTGTCAGTGGTGAAGCTGGTGCTTCCTGCGTTAACGGTGACAGTGGTCATGTCGACTCCTGAAGAAAAGGGCAGGCGGCCGGCGCTACTCGGCAAGCTTCTGGTCTGGCTCGTCGGTGGGTTACGGCCCCGCGAATCGCCTGCGAGAAAAAGGAATGAAGGAACGGATCACTGAAGGATGAGAATCTTGCGGACGGGGCGAACTCGGAAGTCGTCGTACTTGACGTTGGTGTACGTCCAGCCGTCGGTGAAGTCCACGTAGAAGGCGCCGTAGGCGGAGTACTGCGAACTCGACCAGTACCAGCGATCCTGGAAGCCGCTGATCTCGCCGGCTTGCTTCGCTGCGTACAGGCCTGCCAGTTCAAGGGCGGAGGGGATGAATACGCCTTCGCCGAGCTCCATGGCTTGCTTGGCAATGGGGCTGCCAGCTTCGACCATGGCAACGGTGTTCGCGGCGCCGTCGCGGTAACTGGTTGCGCCTTCCACATCCTGGTCGTACTCGCCCCACTCGCCGGCGAACTCACGCTCGGCGCCCAGATCAACCAGGGCGTACTCGGAGCCATTCAGCCAATAGCGGTAGGCGAAGATGCCGTCAGCCAGCGCTTGGCCGATGGCGGGGAGTTCTGCTGCTTTGATGGAGGTGATAGTCATCGTGGTGTCCTTGTCGGTGTTGTGTTTTGGTGCGGAGCCATGGGGGAGCGGTCTGCGCGGGCGTCCCCAGCTTTCGCGGTGGCTGCTTGCGTTCCACCTGGCGTCGGCCTGATTACAAGTCAGGTGCCTGGCTACTCACTTGCAGACCGCTCCCCTCATGACTCCATGATCGAATGTGGAGCGGGCGCCCGGCATCGAACCAGAACGCCCGCAAAAGGCCCGCGGGGACGGGCAAGGCCAACTAGCTAGGGAGATGCTTGCGCATCCCGCTGCCGCCTCGATGAAGCGGCAGAAGTGATGCTCAGTCGAGGCCGCTTTCCGGTGGCGCTTCGCGGAACACCGCGGCGATGCGCTCGAAGGCCTGGGCCATTTCCTCGCGCCGCTGCTGCGACTTCGGCAGCCAGAAGGTGACGGCGCTGCGGTCGTCATCCGCCGGCGGGTGATGCAGGCGCTCGCTGCTGTGCAGGATCAGCTGGGCGGCGTGGTAGGTGACCCCGGTGTTCGATTCCTTCGCCACGGTGATGACCTCGCTGGTCAGCTCCTGGCTATAGACGTTGATGCGCATGGTGTTCTCCTGGTTGTCATCCCAAAGCCCACCCTCTGGATGGGCTTCAGTGATGCGTTCCGCCGCGCCCTGGCTGGGCCAGGGGATCGGGCCGTCTTTCCGGCTGTCAGGGAATTAGTCAGCCAATGGCTGGCCGGGCGAGGAAGTCATTCAGGGCCTGCTGTTTGGCGTCCTCACCATCCAAGAAGCGGATCTCCCAAGGCATCAGCGTTTTGACTGTGCCATCCGCCATCTCAACAATGGCGACGCTGTAGTTTCCAGGGCCGTTCTCGAACTCTTCGTACTCGACACCCCAGGCGTGGAACTTGCCTTCGGCTGCGTCTTCGATCCCTGTCCGGCGGCCACGATCATCGTGCAAGGCCTTCATGGTCATAACTGGTCGCATCTGTTTGCCCTCCAGGGCAGTTGATTTCCCTGATGCGCCTCGGGTGAAGCGCATCGAGGAAATCGGTATTGCTCCGCGTTCGCCTACTGGGCTTCTACAACCCGCGGGTGGTGCTGTCCTCACCACTGCCGATAGCAGCTCGGACTAGATATGTTTGGCCTTGGGCTTCCCTCGCTGCGCCTTCAATCGGCTTACGGAGCAGGTCATGGGGTTCAGGATTTCTCTCGCGGCCTACTGCAGCCCGGCGGCCCGGTGATGTGGGCAGCTGCTCGCGAGGTGCCGACCCGTGTCGTCGGCTGGGCTTAGTTCTTCATCGGTTGGTTCCTCCTCTGTCGTTTGTTCCTCCCCACGCGCGTCGCCGCGGTTTCCCCACCTGTCCGGCATTGCACATTTCGTGGTCGATGCGCTCCCGGATGGCTTGCGTGGTTTGGCGTCCTCCCATATGGGGAGTCCGGCAGCTGCCAGAGGCTGCATGGGCGACGGTTTAGCTTTCTCGCCACCGGCTGGAGCCGGTACGTCGCTGGGTACGTCAGGTTGTGAAAGATCGCGGCTCGGTGGCCTGGCCGGCGGTGTGTTGCTCGGCGTTGAGTGAATTTAAGCGCACTGAAATTGCAAGGTCAAGCGCTCTGAAAAGATTATTTTCAGCGTGCTGAAGTGTATGGGAATGAAAAAGCCCGCACTTGGCGGGCTTTACGTGGGTTCGTCCAACTATCGGCGCGGAGCGCGCCTTACCGTTGACCACCAGAATACACGTCCGAGCATCTTGATCTCGGCAAACTGCTCTGGGGATAGGATTTCGTCAGGGTATTCGTCGTCGTTCTCACTGCGAACCCGAACATTCCCGGCTGGCATGCGATAGAGGTATTTCACCCTCAGCATCCCGTCTTGGTTGAAGGCGTAGATTTCGCCATCAACGATGTGGGTGAAGCTGGTATCAAAGCCGATGGCGGCTCCATCTAGGATCAGGCGCTCCATGCTCCTCCCCTTTACTCTGGCGCACGCCGCGCTCGATGCTTCCACACCGGCCGCCTTTAGGGTGTCCTTGCTGAATCGCAGCTTCCGGCCTGCGATCTCTACTACTTCGGTCATTCCATCGCCCGCGGCAAACTCGACCTCGGCATAGTAGGGGAGCTCGACTTCATCGTCATCTAGCGGATCGTCGGCCTCCCAAGCGGAAACTAGGCCGATCACTTCACCTTGGACGCCTTGCCTCTCGTCTATTGCGCGCTCAGCACCGAGACCAGTTGCCAGCCATTCAGCTCGGAATCCGGTCGCCTTAGCCAGCGCGAAGACGCTCTCTGCCTTCAGCGTCTTGCTCTCTCCTGAAATCCATTGCGTGACTGCAGACGGAGCGACGCCGCAAAGTTTTGCGACCTCGCTCTTTGATTTACCACTGGCTTGGATGGCCCTGGCGATGCGCTCGTTTGTTTTCATCCTCAAATCTTAAGGTGGCTTAATTTAAGCGTGTGGAAATCGTCTGGCGCTGTTGCGTGCATGTTTTAAGTGTGCTGAAATTCGTTCATTGCCACCCGAGGACGCGCAATGAACATGACCGATGCCGTTGGGCACTTCAAAACCAAAACCAAGCTCGCGAAGGCGCTGGGCATCAGTCCGAGCGCAGTTTCCATGTGGGGCGAATCCATCCCTCACGTCCGCCAGTGCCAGATCCAGGTGATCACCAAGGGCCGCCTGAAGGCTGACGCAAACCCAGTTTCCAATCCTGTAGCTGCATAGGAGGCCTGTGCATGTATCTCGACCAATCCCAGAAACGCGCCATCCCCGTGAAGGTTCGGTTCGAACCGGTACTGGATCGAATCCTGCGCAAGGCGGCGCACAAGTCCCGCCGGCAGCACGCCACATACCTCTACGAATTGATCGAGTGGGCAGTAGCCAACGGCGCCATCGAAGAGCTCCAGACCGACCACGAAGATATCGCGGGCTGAAGGCCCTCTGGAGGGCCCAATGCTTTTCGAACCGGACAAGCTGTCGCCAGAGACGCGACGGCGCATTCAGGAACTCATGCACGCCAACGGGTGGAGCTTCGAGAAGGCCCTGAACGAAATCTGCATTTCAGCGGTATCCAACGGCGCCACATCGGTGGTTGGACGCCAAAAAGCCAAGGTCTTGCAGTTGGTGACCCTCAAGAGGGACTCCGACAGGGCCTCAAAAGGGTAGGCCCGAGGGCCTCTCAGATTTAGATGGTGGCCTTCATGGCAAATCCCTGGTTCCGCATGTACTCCGAGTTCGCGAATGACCCGAAGGTCCAGATGCTTTCTGAGTCCGACCAGCGTCGTTACGTGATGCTGCTGTGCATGCGTTGCAGTAACGGAGATGTAACGTTACAGGACGAGGAAGTCGCGTTTCAGATGCGGATTTCTGAGGAAGAGTGGACGGCCTCAAAGGCCCGTTTCATCGCCAAGGGGCTTATCGGAAACGACAATAAGCCTGTCGCTTGGGACAAGCGCCAGTATTCCTCGGACTCAAGCGCTGCGCGGGTTGCAGCCCACCGAGCGCGTAAGAAAAATGCATGTAACGTTACAGGTAACGGCGAAGTAGCAAAAGATAACGCTCTAGATACAGATACAGATACAGATACAGATACAGAAGAGAAAGAGATAACCCCCTTACCCCCTGAGGGGGAATTCGTCGCTGCCGCTCCGAGCCAGTCGGCTGAAACCGAAAAGGTTGAAGGCAGCCCAAAGCCTGCCAAGCAGCGCGCCAAATTCGACGCTATGACCTGCTGCCCTGAGAACGTCACCCCGTCCGTATGGGCTGAGTGGATTCAGTGCCGCAGGGAGCAGGGGAAGCCGCTCAAGGAAACAACCTGCCACGCCCAAGCCAAGCAATTGGCGGGGCACCCTAGTCCCGATGAGGTTATCCGCCGCTCCATAGCCGGTGGCTACCAGGGGCTCTTCCCTGATCGCGTAACAGCCAACGTCCAGCACCTGCCCAGTAGCCGGCATCACGGCTTCGCTGGGCGCGATTATTTCGACGGCCTGACCGAACGGAAGGATGGCACCTATGGCATCTAAAAAATCCAACGTGGTCGAAATGCCTGCTCCGGGCAGCTACCGCGGCACCTGCGATAAACACGGTGATTTCCAAGGCAAGGTCACTGAGATCATGGGGCGCGAAATACGCTGTGGCTGCCCTGTCTGCGCTCAGGAGCGTCGAGCAGCGGAAGCAGCAGCCGAGATCGAGTCCAAAGCCCGCGAAGATCGCGACCGCCTGCAGCGTAAGCTCGGCAGCGCCATGATTCCGACTAGGTTCCTTGATCGCAGCTTCGAGAATTACCAGGCCGACGCGCCGCGACAGCAGAAAGCCCTGTCGGTATGCCGCGAGTACGCCGAGAACTTCCAAGCAAACTACGACGCCGGCCGTTGCCTGATGCTGCTGGGGAAGCCCGGCACCGGGAAGACGCATCTGGGCGCGGCCATCGCGAATTACCTGATTCGGAACACCGGAGCGCTGGCTGTGTACCGCACCGTGGGCGGCCTGCTCCAGTACATCAAGGGCAGTTACGACCGGGATGCCGAGTACACCGAGTCCGATGCCTTCAAGGGCCTCATCAGGCCCCACCTGTTGGTCCTGGATGAGGTCGGTGCGACCAAGCCTACCGAATTCGAACTGGCAACCATCTTCGCGATCCTCAATGGCCGCTACGAAGAGCGGTTGCCAACAGTGATCATCTCCAACCTGCCGCCGAAAGAGTTGCCAGCGGCTATTGGCGAGCGCTGCGTAGACCGCCTGCGCGAGGGTGGCGGCATCGTGGTCGGCTTCGACTGGGAGTCGGCCAGGGGGAGGGCGGAGCAATGATCGACTTCGCAACCATCGCCACGCTCTCGGCCTTTGGCTGGATAGCAATGGCTCGTCGTAGCTATATCGGGGTCGGCCTGGTGATCGGTCTGGCATTCGTCATAGGGGGGAGCCATGGCTGACCTTCAGCTCCGCACCGAGTCGGACCGCTCGCGCCTTTTGGGCTTCATCTCCGGCCTGGACCTGAGCAAGCCCCGCAAGGTGGCCATCAGCGACGAAGACCGTACCGCCGAGCAGAACGCCAAGCTCCACGCGATGCTGACCGACATTGCGCGCCAGGTTGAGCACGCGGGCCAGAAATGGAGCGTCCTGATCTGGAAACGCCTATGCACTGCGGCATGGCTTCGCGAAGAGGGCGAGAACGCCACCATGATTCCGGCCCTCGATGGCAACGGCTTCGACGTGATCTACGAGAAGACCTCGAAGCTCGGGGTGAAGAAGTGTGCGTCGCTGATCGAATGGGTTCAGGCATTCGGTGCAGAGCACTCGGTGCGCTGGACGCAGAAGGACCATTGGGAGGGGCGTTACTGATGGAAGAGATATGGAAAGAGATACCTGGTTTCAATGGGCAGTACTGGGCATCAAATCTCGGAAGAATTCGTTCGTCTGCCCAAATCGTCAGACATTGCCCTAAGAAACAATGGCGCCCTAGAGCAATTCCGGAACGAATCCTGAAAATGACGGATACAGCCTATGGCTACAAATCCGTTGAACTCAAGGACAGCGGAAATCGTCGCCGGATGTTAGTGCATAGGCTGGTGGCGATGGCATTTATCGAGAACGCTGATGGGCTGCCGCATGTGAACCACATTGATGCAAATAAGCTGAACAATCGCCCTGAAAATCTGGAGTGGGTTACTCACAAACAGAACATGGCCCATGCCGCACGAATGGGGTTGATGGTTTCGAATTCTGGCCCAGGGATGGAAAGCCCAGCTGCAAAATTGACAGATGACTCTGTGCGGGAGATCAAGCGGCGATTGGCTGCGGGTGAAGGGCCTGCCTCCATAGCGCGCAACTATCCGGTTACTCCATCTGCAATCAGCGAGATCAAGGCTGGCAGGTCCTGGAGCCACATATCGTTGGATGGCGAGCGCAGGGGGAGGGCGGCATGAGCAAGTTCAAGGCTGGCGACATCGCCCTGGTGGTCGGCGGCGATCTGTTCCTCGGGCAGCAGGTAGAGGTTCGCTCTTGGGTGAATCCGGGCGATCTGTACCACGTTGCCAAGGATGGCAGTCACTACTACCTGAACCCAGATTCTGAGCATTCCGGCTGGGCAGTGACGGACGGCGTCCAGATCGGCATCAAGCTGGAGCGCAATCTCATGCCCCTCCGCGGGGATTTCCAGCCCGAGCAGCAGAAGGCGAAGGGGGTGGAGGCATGAAGAAGGCAATCAGAACGCTAGAGCAGACTGCATGGGCGTTATTCATGGCTTGCGTATGCGCTGCTCTTTTTACTGGGCTTGTTGCCATTTTAATGGGGCTTTTCATGATGACTGGGGTTATCCGCCCATGACGACAGCCCGGCAACCCAAGCCTAAAAAATGCCAAAACCCACAATGCTGCGCGCCCTTCGTGCCGCAGCGTCTGGGGCAGGAGGCTTGCAGTCCGAAGTGTGGCCTGGGCATGGCGGCCGCGAAGCGTGAGAAGGACCGAGTGTCGTTCCAGCGCCGGGAGCGGCGCGAGATCAAGGAGCGGAAGGAGAAGCTGAAGAGCAGGGCGGATCACCTAAAGGACGCCCAGGCCGCAGTGAACGAATACGTCCGTTTGCGCGACAAGGACCTCCCATGCATCAGCTGTGGTCGGCACCACCAGGGTCAATACCACGCCGGGCACTATCGAACGGTCGCTGCCTTCCCTGAGCTCCGCTTCGAACTGCTGAACATCCACAAGCAGTGCGCGCCCTGCAACAACCACAAGTCCGGCGACATCGTGAACTACCGCATCAACCTGGTGGCGAAGATCGGGGCTGAGCGCGTGGCTTGGCTGGAGGGTCCGCATGAGCCACTGAAGCTGACCATCGACCAGATCAAAGCCATCACGGCCCACTACCGCGCCAAGTTGCGCGAACTTAAAAGGGGAGCAGCATGAAAATCGAGGCTACCGAGTTCCTTATGGAGCAGTACGGCCTTTGGGTGTGGCGGGACAACGGCGTTCCGCGCTGCACTTCCCCGATGCTGGCGATCATGCTCAGGAACCCAGCGAACGAGAAGAGGCTGCGATCGCCTACGCCGCTAATCAGTGATGACTGTGCTCTGCAGGTGGATTCATTTATGGGGACGCTGCTGAAGAGTGATCCTGATGTGGTGGAAAGCCTGACCCTCTACTTCGTCCACGATCTCACTTTTCGAGAGGTGGGTGATCGAATGGGGCGCAGCTACGTGGATGCGCGAATGCTTGTTCGGGCTGGGCTCTCGGCGATCGCCGCATGTTTCCTGATGCAGGATCGCCTGGCGGCCTGAGTGGATATCCAGGCTGGACATATTGACAGTGATAATCAGCGTAGATAGAGTTTGTGTCACATTGCGGTTTTGCCGCTTCGGCGAACCTTCGCACGACATCCAGCCCGGCCAATGAGCCGGGCTTTTTTCTGAGCCCAGCCTTCGCGCTGGGTTTTTTCATTTCCACCCCTCAGAGGGGATAACGGAATGGCCCATATGCCTGACAAACCAGACTTCTGGGCGATGGTGCTCGCCTGGCTGAGCCAGCACACGCCGATTCTGTACGCCGCAGGCCTTTCATTCCTCACCGCGTTGATTCGCGTCATCTACGGGGGCGGTACGCGTCGGCAGGCCCTACTCGAAGCCGCGCTCTGCACGCTCATCACCCTCGGCCTTGTTTCGCTGTTGGAGTGGGCCGGGTTGCCCGAAGGGCTGGCCACCGCTGCTGGGGTGTTCACTGGCTTCCTGGGCGTGAAGAAGGTGGCGGACATCGCCGACCGCTTCGCAGACTGGAAGCTGCCCCAGCGTCCGGACGAGCCTTGATAGCGCCCCGCGCCCACACACTCGGAGAGTCAGATGTTCAGCGTGACCAGCTTCAAAGAGAAGGCTCCGACGGTGGAAGCCGTCGCATTCGCCGACATGGCCGACGCCGGCCTGATCGCCAACTTCGTGAAGGCCGACGCCTTCCAGGCGAACCGCCGCACCGAAGAACTGATCCTGACCCTGGAGAACGGCGAGACCGTGACCGTGGGTCTTGGGCAGATCGTGTACAGGGTTGGCGATGTTGTCCACGTGGTGAGCAACGAGGAGTTCCACGCCAAGTACGAGGAGCTTTATCCGGTCATGAAGGTCGAGTAAATGCGCCCGCTGCCGCCCTCGACCCTCGGCCAGTTCGCCGAGGGCGAGGCCTGGGATGACGCGTTCGTGCCCGCGCCCGAGGTGCTGGAGTGGGCCATGGCCACCTTCGTGCACGAAACCGGCGAGCTGCAGAACGAAGACCATGCTCATCTGCAGGATGCGCCTATCGCCTTCCTCTGGGCCGCCTCGGGCTTCGAGCGGAAAGGGCGCCTGGTGCTAGGCCAGGCGGAGGACGTCACGTTTCGCTGCGGGCCGTGGCAGAAGGGCCGGCAGGAACAGCAGATGCTGCGTTGGTTCGGCTACGTGCCGTCCTTCCTGATCACCCTGGCCGCCGACTACGCTGCCGAATGCACCGACGCCGAGTTCTGCGCCCTGGTGGAGCATGAGCTGTACCACATCGCCCAAGCGCTGGATAAGTACGGCGAACCCAAGTTCACCGAAGAGGGGCTGCCCTCGCTGACGCTGCGTGGCCACGACGTGGAAGAGTTCGTCGGCGTGGTGCGCCGCTACGGCGCGAGCGAAGGCGTGCGAGCTCTGGTCGACGCCGCCAACAGGCCGCCCGAGGTGGCCAAGATCAACATCGCGAGGGCCTGCGGAACCTGTCTGCTGAAGTCGGCGTGACGTGAGACAGACATGAGACGGATGTATTCCCTATGGCCACCCTGAAAATCGAGGTGAAAGCCTTCATCGTTCAGGCGTTGGCCTGTTTCGACACGCCGAGCCAGGTCTCACAGGCCGTGAAGGACGTATTCGGCATCGAGGTTAGCCGGCAGCAGGTCGAGCAGCATGACCCCACCAAACGCGCTGGAGTGCATCTCGCAGCCCGCTGGGTGACGCTCTTCCACGACACCCGCACGCGCTTCCGTGAGGAAACGGCGGACATTCCCATCGCCAACCGCGCGTTCCGCCTGCGCGCTTTGGGCCGCATGGCCGAGCGCGCTGAAAGCATGCGCAACCTGAGCTTGGCCGCCCAGTTGCTGGAGCAGGCCGCGAAGGAGTCCGGCGGGGTGTATACGAACAAGCACCAGCACGAGCACTCCGGGGCGGATGGCGGCCCGATCAAGGCCATTTCCGAAATCCGATTGATAGGTGTGAAGGCCGATGGAGATTCGTCTACCTGACAAGCTGGTGGACGTGTTCCTGGGCGAGGCTGACGTGCGCGGCGCCTATGGTGGTCGTGGCTCGGCGAAGACGCATAGCTTCGCGGAGATGATCGCTGTACACGCCAGGCGCTTCGCCGAGGCCGGGGTGCGGGGTGTGATGCTCTGCGGCCGCCAGCACATGAACAGCATCAAGGAATCATCGTTCGCCGAGATCAAGGAAGCGATCACCGATAACCCCGAACTCGCGCCCGTGTTTGACCTGGGCGAGAACTACATCAGTACCAAGGGCCTGCCAGGGCGGGTGGACTTCATCTTCCGCGGCCTGAGCGCGAACCTCGACAGTATCAAGTCCACCGCGCGCATCCTGATCTGCTGGGTGGACGAGGCAGAGAGCGTCACCGATGACGCCTACATGAAACTGGAGCCCACGCTACGCGCCGAGGACGAAGGCTGGAACGCCGAACTCTGGGTGACGTGGAACCCCGAGGCGCGCAACAGCCCCACGGACAAGCGCTACCGACAGTCGAAAGACCCGCGTATCAAGGTCGTGGCGCTGAACTGGCGGGACAATCCTTGGTTCCCGGCGAAGCTCAACCGCCAGCGCCTGCGCGACCAGGTTGAACGGCCGGACGAGTACGGCTGGATCTGGGAAGGGGAGTATCGGGGCATTGTGCGCGGCGCGGTGTATGGCGAAGAGCTCAAGCGCCTGGACGCCTCGGACCGTGTGACCAACGTCCCGTATGACCGCACCAAGCCGGTCCACCTGTTCTGGGACTTGGGGCGCGCCGACAAGACCGCCATCTGGTTCGTGCAGGTGGTGCCGTTCGGCTTCGCGGTGATCGATTACTACGAGCGATCAGGCAAGGCGCTGGACCACTTCATCCAGCTGCTGCAATCGCGCGGCTACGTGTACGGCAACTGCTGGCTGCCCCACGACGCTGAGAACGAATTGCTCGCCTCGCGCCTGACCGTGGCGCAGCAGATGCGCGATGCCGGCTTCAAAGTGCGCATCGTGAAGAAGATCAGGGTCAACGAGGGTATCAACGCCGCTCGCCAGGTGCTCGACCGCTGCTGGTTCGACCGCACCCGCTGCGACCGGGAGAGTGACAGACCCGAAGACGGCGGTTCCGGCCTCGCCGCTCTGCGCAGCTATCGCTACGAGTACGACGAAGAGAAGAAGGAATTCAAGCGCGAGCCGCTGCACGACTGGGCGTCCCACGGCGCCGACGCATTCCGCTACCTCGCCATCGCGCAGACGCAGGACGACGAGGACAAGCCCAAACCGCAACCGAAGACCCGGGCGAAAGGCCCTCGGTCCGGCGCACAATCCTGGATGGCATGATGAAAGACGAAGAAATCGTTCGCGAGGCGCACGAGCGGTTCAAGCGCGCGATGGAATTCGAATCCGACTTCCGCAAGCTGTTTGTGCAGGACCTGCAGTTCTGCAATGCCGATTCCGACAACGGCTACCAGTGGCCGGATGACTTGCGCAAGACCCGCGCCGATGATGCCCGGCCGTGCCTGACGATCAACAAGACCCGCCAGCACGTGCTGCAGATCACCAACGATGCGAAGCAGAACAAGCCGAGCGTGAAGGTGCAGGCCACCGGCGGCAGCGCTTCCTATGATTCCGCCCAGGTGTATGAGGGCGTTGTGCGCCACATCGAGTACATCAGCAACGCCCAGGACGCCTACGACACCGCGCTCGATCACCAGGTGCAGGGCGGCGTCGGCTACTGGCGGGTGATGACCGATTACGCGGACGGCGAGAGCTTCGACCAGGAAATCTTCATCCGCCGCGTGCGCGACCCGCTTTGCGTGCTGATCGACTGCGACGCCAAGGAGGCGGACAAGAGCGACGCCAAGTGGGGGTTTGTGCTGGACGATATGTCCCGCGATGAGTTCAAGCGGCAGTACCCCAAGTTCAAGGACGATGTTCGCGAGAGCGTGCTCGATGACGACATCTCGTGGGCCAGCAAGGACTCGGTGAAGGTCGCCGAGTATTACCGCTGCGAGTATGAGAAAGACGAACTGATCGCGCTGCCGCTGCCCGCGCCCGACGGCGGCACCTACACCCAGGTGGTGAAGCTCAGCGAATTGCCGGACGACATGCGCGACGTTGTGAAGGCCGACAAGAGCATCAAGCGCCGCTCCGTCGAACGGGCCGTGTGGAAGTGGTACAAGATCGGCGGCGACCAGATCATCGACCGCGCCGACTGGCCCGGCGCTTGGCTGCCTATCGTGCAGGTGGTGGGTGAGGAACTGCTGATCGAGGGCAAGCTGGAGCGCAAGGGCCACGTGCGCAACCTGAAAGACCCGCAGCGCATGTACAACTACTGGACCAGCTCGGCTGTTGAGCAGGTCGCGCTGCAGGGCAAACAGCCCTACGTCGCCGCGGTAGAGGCAATCGAGGGCTTCGAGACCGAGTACGAGAACGCCAACCGGGTGAACTACTCCTATCTGCCCTACAACGGCGTGGACGAGCAGGGGAATCCGATAGCACCGCCGACCCGCGAACAGCCCCCGGTGATGGCCCAGGCCTACATCAGCGGCATGCAGATCGCCGGCGAAGAGATGAAGATGGTCAGCGGCCAGTACGACCCGGCCCAGGGCGCCAACCCGCTCGATCAATCCGGCGTTGCACTGGGTAAGCAGCAGCGCAAGGCCGACCAGGCGACCTACCATTACACCGACAACCTCGCCAAAGCCGTGCGCTACACCGGGAAAATCCTGCTCGACCTGATCCCGAAGATTTACGACACGCCCCGCGTGATTCGCATCCTCGCCGAGGACGGTACCGACGAGCAGGTGAAAATCGACCCGCAAAGTCAGCAGGCTATGACGGAGCAGCCAGGCCCCGGCGACACGGTGCAGCGCATCTTCAACCCGGCGGTGGGGCAGTACGACGTCATCGCTGACACCGGCCCGAGCTACGCCACCCGCCGTGATGAGGCCTTTGACGCCATGTCGCAGATGATGGCTCAGGACCCGACCTTCAAGACCGTGGCCGGCGACCTGTACTTCCGCAGCGCGAACTTCCCGATGGCCGAGGAACTGGCCGAGCGCTTCGCCCGCACCATCCCGCCGGAGCTTCGCGGCGAGGCGCCGCCGCCTGAGCTTGTGCAGGCCCAGCAGCAGATTCAGCAGATGCAGGGCCAACTGAGCGACGCGCTCCAGGCCCTGGCCGACGCCCAGGGCGAGAACGAAACCAAGGCCCAGGCCAACGAGATCAACAGCTACAAGGCTGTGACCGAGCGCCTCGACAAGCTCATTGGCGCGCTGACGGCCAACCCGGCCGCCGCCGTGCTGTTGGAAGGCCTGACCGGCGACACCGTGCAGGCCGCCCAGGCCGACCCCGAGCCAATGCCGCCACCACAGCAGCCGACGCCGATGGACATGCAGCCACAGATGGCCGCGCCACCGGACATGAATCCGCTACAACCCCAGATGCCCGCCTAGTGCGGGCTTTTTTACGCCCGACTTCCGGCGGTTACCGGATGCACCCCCTTGGAGTAATCCATGAGCGACGAAAGCAGCGCAGTAGAGCCCACTGGACAGGAAGTCGAACAGGCGCAACAGGCCGAACTCAACAGCACCGAGCAGGCCACGGTGCAGGAAGCGGAGCAGCCCGGCGAGCAGCAGGATGACCAGCGGCAGAAAACGCCGCAATGGGTTCAGAAGCGCCTCGGCCAACTGACCGCACGCAACCACGCAACGCAGGCGGAACTTGACGCCGCGCGGCGCGAAAACGAGACCTATCGACGACTGCTCGACGCACAGCAGAACGGCGACCAGGTGCAACTGCCGCAACAGCAGCAGGACACCCGCGACCCGCAGGCGCTGGCCCAGCAGATCGTCCAGCAACAGGCCTTTGATGCTCGCTGCAATGACGCCTACGCCCAGGGCAAGGCCGAGTTTTCGGACTTCGACGAGAGAATCCAGAACCTGACGCTCCTGGGGCAGCTTGATCCGGGCTTCCTCGACGCCGTGACGTCGATGGAGAAGCCACACGTGATCCTCCATGCCCTTGCCGGTGATCTCGACAACGCCGCCCGCATTCTCTCCCTGTCGCCCGTTGCCCAGGGCCGTGAGCTGGAGCGCCTCGCGCAGAAGGCCGCCGCCCCGAAAACCACTCCTGTATCCAGTGCGCCCGCACCCATCACTCCCGTGGGTGGCTCTGCGAAGGTCGAGACCGACCCCAGCAAGATGTCCACCAAGGACTGGATGGCCTGGCGCGAAAAGAACGCCAAGACTCGCTTTTAAGGAAACCACACCATGGCCAACACCCTGCTGACGCCGCAGATGATCACCCGCGAAGCACTGCGGATCTTCAAGAACACCAACCTCTTCCTGCGCAACATCGACACCCAGTACGACGATAGCTTCGCGCAGAAGGGCGCCAAAATCGGCGACACCCTGCGCATCCGTCTGCCGAACGACTACACCGTTCGTACCGGCAAAGTCGCCGCGCCGCAGGACACCGCCGAGCGCAGTACCTCGCTCACCGTTGCCACCCAGCAGGGCGTAGACGTTGCGTTCAGCTCCGCCGAGCGCGCCCTGTCCCTGGACGACTACAGCCAGCGCATCCTGCTCCCGGCGATGAACACCCTTGCCGGCGCTATCGCGGTTAACGTGATGAGCGCGACCGAGGGTTTCAGCAACCTGACCTTCCAGGGCCGCAACACCGTCGACAGTACGGGCGTTATCGCCACTCCTACGTCGAATACCTGGCTCGATGCCGGCGCGCAGCTGGACCTCACCAGCACCCCGCGCGTGAACGCCAAGGGCAACCGCAAGGCCATCCTCGACCCGCGTACCCAGGCGCGCACTGTCGACAGCCTGAAGGGTCTGTTCAACGACTCGAAGAAGGTCAGCGAGCAGTTCAAGACCGGCGAGATGGGCGTGGACACCCTGGGCCTCGACTGGGGTGTGGACCAGACCGTCATCAAGCACACCAACGGCACCTACTCGGCGGGCGCCGTGGCAGGTGCCAACCAGACCGGCTCCGCAATCACCACGGCCGCCATCACCGGCACCCTCAACAAGGGCGACGTGATCGTGTTTGCCGGTGTGCAGGGTGTGAACCCGGTGACCAAGCAATCCACCGGCGAGCTGCGCCAGTTCGTGGTCACCGCCAACGTCGCGGCCGGCGGCACGTCCATCCCCATCTATCCGCCGCTGATCCCCGGCAACGTGGCCTACGGCACCGTGACCGCTTCGCCGGCCAACGGCGCGCTGATCACCCTGGTGGGCGGTGCAGGCGTCACCTTCCGCAAGAACTTCGTGATGGACCCCATGGCGATCACTGCCGCCTTCGCTGACCTGGAACTGCCCAAGGGCGTGCATGAGGCATACCGCGAAAGCTACGACGGCGTGTCGCTGCGCTTCGTGACCGGCTACGACGTCACCAACGACAACTTCATCAGCCGCTTCGACGTGCTCTACGGCTGGCAGAACATCCGCGGCGAGTGGGGTACCACCGTCGCGGACATCCTCTAACCCGCCACACACGACAACAGGCCCTGCGGGGCCTGTGTCGTTTCAGGAGTTCCCATGTTCGAAGAGTTCCCGAAGTGGAAGTACCGCCCGGGTGAAGCGGTGATCGTCGAGAGCGCCGAGGAAGAACTGGCCCTCGATGGCGAGTGGTTCGATGCGCCGCCGCAAACACCAGCCGTCGCCCCGGCCATTCCGCTCGCGGCCGTTGGCGCTGTTGTTCCACCGCCAGCTGAGCCCGAGCCCACTCCGCCACCTACACCTCCGGCTGCAACCGGTGAGCCAACCCGTGACGACCTGATCGCCCAGGCCAAAGCCCTCGGCGTGAAGTACGACGCCCGCTGGGGCGCTTCCCGCATCGCTGCCGCCATCGCCGCGCACAAGCCGGCGTGACCCTTGCCCCGCTCCGGCGGGGCCTTTTCTTTCCGAGCGCTGCCCATGACCCCCCAAGACCTGATCATCCTGGCAATGAAGCAGACCACCGCCCTCGGCATCGGCCAGACCGCCAGCGCCGAAGACCTGGAAGATGGCTTCACCCTGCTGAAGATGATGCTCGCCCAGTGGCAGCGCAACCGCTACAACGTATACCGCCTGCGCACCGTCTCGATCACTTGCGATGGCCGCCAGGCCTACACCATCGGCGCCGGCGGCGACATCGACACCGCGCGCCCGAACAAGATCGAAAGCGCCTTCGTGCGGCAGCTGGTGCCCGGCCCCGATCCGGTGGACTACGACCTGGACATCCTGCGCGCCCGCGAGGACTACAACCGCATCAGCCAGAAGAGCCTGAAGTCGTTCCCCTACTGCCTGTTCTACGACAGCGCCTACCCGCTGGGTAACGTCTACCCCTGGCCGGTACCGGGCAGCCAGTTCCAGCTGCACCTGACCGTGATGGAACCGTTGCAGCGCTTCGCAACGCCCTACGACGAATTCGAAATGCCCGACGAGTATCAGGAAGCGATCATGTACAACCTCGCCGGTCGCCTGTGCCCGCTGTATGGGCTCTCGGTGAGCGCCGAACTGGCCGGCCTGGCTCGCGCATCGCTCAACATCGTGAAGAAGGCCAACGCGCAGATACCCCGGCTGCAAGTGCCCGGCGAGTTGATCCGGCCCGGCGCGTACAACGTCTACGCGGACCAATCCCGATGAAAGTGCCCCTGACCCTCGGCGCCTACCAAGCCCGCAGCGTGATCGCCAACGCTCAGCGCTGCGCCAACCTGTTCCCCGAGCAGAACCCTGAGGACTCGCCGTTCCCGGTCACCCACTATCCAACGCCCGGCCTGCGGCGCGTCGCCGTAGCACCGAACAACAAGGGGTGGCGCTGCCTGTATGCGGCGAACAATGGCCGGTTCTACGGCGTGGCCGGCAATGCCTTTTACCGCATCATCCCCGGCACACCCTGGGCATTCACTCTACTGGGCACCGTAGGAGCGAACACCACCCCGGTATACCCCGTAGACAATGGCCTGACCGTGGTGGCAGTGGACGGTACCGCCGCCGGCTACACCATCGACATGAGCACCGACGCGTTCGGCGTCGTCAGCAACTCTGCATTCTACGGCTCCAGCCGCATCGACTTGAGCGACGACTACCTGTTGCTCAACCGCCCCGGTACCAACCAGTTCTACATCAGCCTGTTTCAGCAGGTCGATTTCGACGCCCTGGACTTCGCGGCCAAGAGCGGCTTCAGCGACAACCTCGTGGCCGTTGCCGCCGCGAAACGTCAGGTGTACCTGCTCGGTGAGCTGACCACGGAAGTGTGGTTCAACGACGGCAGCGCAGACTTCACCTTTTCGCGCATGCCCGGCGCCTTCATCCAGCACGGCTGCGTCGCCGTGGGCTCGGTGCAGCAGATGGATGGCTCGCTGTACTGGCTCAGTCGGTCGAAAGAGGGGCACTGCGTGTTCTTCCGTACCGAGAACTACGAGGCCGGGCGCATCTCCACCCATGCCATCGAGCAGGCGATTTCCGCCTACCCACGCGTGGACGACGCGACGGCATTCACCTATCAGCAGGATGGACACTTCTTCTACCAGGTGACCTTCCCGACCGCCGATGCCACCTGGTGCTTCGACCTGGCCACCGGCCAATGGCACGAGCGCACTTGGCTCGATGCCCAGGGCAAAGAGCACCGCCACCGCGCCAACTGTCACGCCTTCTTCCAGGGCATGACGCTGGTGGGCGACTGGGAAGATGGCCGGCTCTACGAGATGCGCACCGACGTCTACCAGGACGACGGCGGCCCCATCCGCCGCGTGCGTTCCTTCCCGCACCTGCTGGAGGATGACAACCGCATCCACTACCACGAATTCACCGCCGCCATTCAGGTGGGCGAGGGTAGGGCGGATAGCTTTGATGACGGCGAGCTGCGCCTGCGCTGGAGCGACACCGCCGGCCGCAGCTGGGGGACCAGCGTCAGCCAGTCATTCGGCACGCGCGGTGACTTCCTCAAGACGCCGACCTTCCGCCGCCTGGGTCTGGGCCGCGACCGCGTATTCGAACTGAGCTGGATGGCCAACACGAAAACCGCGCTCAACGGCGCATTCATACGCACCGAGAGCGGGAGGGGTTGACGATGGATGTTCGCGGGAACATTCCCGACTTCGCCACGCCGATTCTTGGCGCCGGCGGGCGCGTAAACGACGTGTGGTGGCGTTTCCTACTGCAACTGCTCAACCGCACAGGCGGCCAGCAAGGCGTCGACGCTACGGAACTGCAGGTCATCACAGAACGAACAGAAGTCGTCATTACCGAGAACGCCGCGCTGTCAGCGTCCGAAGTGCCTACAAACGGCGCCGCCGTCATCGGGCAGCTGTTCCTCGAAGCCCTGGCCGCTGCCCAGGTGCAGATTCACCAGCAGCAGGCCGCCCCGGCAGACGTGTCACTAGTAACGATTGCGCGCCCCGCCGCGCTGGATGTTCCGGCCGTGCCCGTGCATCACCGCCAGCAGCAGGAGGTTGCACCGGTTCCATCCCTGCGGCGGCGCGAGCAAGACGTGGAACTGGTCGCCGTGGCGCGCCGTTACGACCAGTTTCACGAAGTCATTAGCTGCCATGGCCTACAGCATGATCCGGACCTGCACGCCCTCGCTACTCCCACGTCCGCGGGATTCATGTCCGCAGCGGACAAAGCCAAGCTTGATGCCCTCTAGGAGCGCCCATGATCGCCTACAAGGAAATGGTGGCCGGCCAGCTGCTGACCGCCAGCGCCGTCGCCTACTACGCCGCCCCAGCCAACACCGCCGCCGCCATCCACGCCGCCACTGTGAACAACCCAACCGCCGCCGCTGTGGTCTGCAACCTCTACAAGGTGCCCGCCGCCGGCACCGCCGGCGGCCCGAACAAAATCGCCACCCGCACCGTGCCAGCCGGCGGGACCGTGACCCTTTTCGACGCCGTTAACCATAAGCTGCAACCCGGCACCCAGCTCTATGCCGACGGCCTCGGCCTGGGCCTGAACATCTCGGGCGTCGAGTACATCCCGGAGTGACCATGCTGATCATCGACAACTTCCTGACCCAGTTCGCCGACCTGCAGGCCTACGCCTTCGACGCCAAGTACCAGGACGAGGTGAACGACATCGACGGCGTGACCTACCCGCAAATCTGCCGCGACATCCCCCGCGCAATCCGCGAAGAAGTGCTCCAACGCCTGGCCCTGATCAAGGGCGCGCCCGTTACCGATTACACGATGTTCCTTCGCCGCTCTCCGGCGGGTGTGCATTGCCCGCACCAGGTCCACAGCGACAACTCCATGGGCGTCTTCAGCTTCATGCTCTACCTCAACCGCCCCGAACACTGCCAGGGCGGCACCTCGATGGTGCGGCACCTGGAAACCGGCGTGGCATTCGCGCCGGAGCGTGCTGAATTCCTCGATGCCATTCGCGCCGACCAGAACACCCCAGACGCCTGGGCCATCGTCCAGATGATCGATATGGTCCCCAACCGCGGCGCCGTCTTCGAAGCCAACACCCTGCACCGGGCCGAGCCCGTGGGCGGCTTCGGCGAAGGCGCGGAGGGCAGGGTAGTCCTGACCTGCTTCTTCACATGATCCGCCGTGGCCTGCGCTGCGACGTGCCGGAAATCGTCGAGCTCGCCCGGCACTTCTGGCGAGAAACGATCTACGACGAACCCTTCTGCGCCGACAGCGTGCGGCTCATGGTCGAACTCGCCCATGAGCAGGGTCTGCTCGCCGTGCTCGAGGAAGAGGCCGGCGTCGTCGGCTTCGTCGCCGGTTGCAAGGGCGCTTTGCTCGGCAATGCCGCCGTGCTCACCGGTACCGAACTCGCCTGGTGGATAGAGCCTGAATACCGCCAGGGCCGAAAGGGAATCGAACTGATGCAGTACATCGAGCGCCTGGCCCGCGAACAGGGCATCCGCTACTGGACCATGGTCAGCATGGAATCCTCGTCGCCCGAGACGGCGAACCGGATCTACCAGCGACTGGGCTACGCGAAAACCGAAACCTCATTCACCAAGGTGCTGTAACCATGGCCGCCACAACCGCAGTCGTCGCCGGAACCGTCGCCGCCTCGGCCTATGCCGCAAACCAGGCCAAGAAGGGCGCGGAGAAGCAAGCCGACGCCGCCGAAAGTGCTGCTCAGGGACAGCAGGATGCCGCCGCGCAGATGCGCACCGACCTATCGCCCTTCGTCTCCCTGGGCACCGGTAGCCAGAACGCCCTGCTCAAGGCCATGGGCTACAACCCCACGTTCAAGGACGGGAAATTGGCTGAGCTGGCGGTGAACTCCGCGTCGCCGCTGCAGCAAAAATTCAGTTTCAACGCGTCTAACCTGGAGAGCTCCCCTGGCTATCAGTTCGCGTTACAGCAAGGGCTGAAGGCAGGGCAAAACAGCATGACATCCCGCGGCCTCGGCCTTTCCGGGGCGCAACTCAAGGGGGCGCAGCAGTTCTCCACGGGTTTGGCCCAACAAACATTCAACGATCAGTACAACAACGCCCTCAGCACCTACAACACCAACTACCAGACCGCCGGCAACAACGTGAATAACCTCATGCAACTGCTCCAGACCGGCCAAGCCTCCGCCGCGCAGACCGGCACCGCCGGCATCAATGCCGCCAATTCGGCAGGTGGCTACATGGTCGACGCCGGCAATGCCCAGGCAGCTGGCCGCATGGGTCAAGCCAATGCACTGTCGGGGCTGGCCAACACCGGGCTAGGCCTCTACGCGCTGAACAAGAAGTACGGTTAAGGAGGCGCCATGCCAGTCAACACCGACATCATCCTAAGGGGAACACAGAACAATCCCCTGGAAAGCCTGCTGGGCTACGCGCAATTGGGCCAGGCCGGCATGCAGCAGCGCGCGATGAATCAGCAGTACAACGCCAACGTCGCCCAGTCCGAAGCCATCCGCGGCGCCACCGGCCAGGATGGCCAGGTTGATTGGGGCAAGGCCCTATCGAACCTCGCTGCCGACCCGCGCGGCGCCTACAACGCTCCGCAGTTCAATGCCAGCGTGCAGCAGATGCGTAACTCCCAGTTGGAGAACACGTCGAAGCAGTACGACATCGACACAAAGCAGTTCGACCTGGCGAAGAAGCAGAACGACTGGCTGAAATCAGGCTTCGGGGCAATGCTCAACAACCCCAACGCCACCCGGCAGGACGTGATCAAGTACGCCGCCGGCGGCCTTCATCAGGGACTGGTGACGCCTGACCAGCTCATGGGCGCATTGCAATCCGCGCCGGAAGGCGGCCCCGAGCTGCAGCAGTGGCTGCGGCAGAACTACGTTCAGTCCCTGCAGAACGAGGCGCAGCTCAAGGCGATCATGCCGCAGACCCAAGTGATCAACACCGGCAGCGGCCAGCAGGTGCTGAACGTCGATCCCATCACCGGCGCGCCCACCGTCGCCGGCAGCCTGCAGAACACCCTCGGCCCGGAGGCCGCCGCCGAAATGGTGCGCGTTACCGGCCCGGATGGTACGGACTACCTCGTGCCGAAAGGGCAACTCCTGGGACAGGGTGGCCAGGCGCCGGGCGGATTCGCTGGCGGTGGCGGCAATGGTCGTTACCCGGGCAACTCGGGCGCACCCATGGGGGGTATGCCGGGCGGCTTCCAGGCCTCCGCGCGCCCAGGCCAGATGGCGAGCGCCGAAGTGGCAGCAAAGGGCGGCGCAGAGCGCTTCAACGGCTTGATGGCCGATGCAGACGGCCTGCGCAACACCATTGCCGGCTATGACAACGCCATGGGGGCGCTGGATCGCCTGGGCACCTCCGGCCCTGGCATGTCGCCGGTCATGACTGTGAACGCAGGCCTTGAAGCTTTCGGCCTTCCGGTGGACGCCGACCAGAACAAGAACTGGCAGGAGCTCCACAAGTACCTGGAGAACGCCGCCAACGAGGCCGCCAAGTCTGCCGGCTATTCAGGCTCCGACGCCGGCCGCGCCATGTTCCGTGGCGGCCAGCCGAGCGCGGACGCGATGAACCCGGCCGCATTGAAGGAAGCCATCCAGTACGTGCGCGCCCAGTCCGCCGGCAAGCTCGCCAAGCAACAGGCCGCGCAGCAGTTCGCCGATGGCAACGGCGGCGACCTCACCAAGTACAGCCAGTTTGAAACCCGCTGGAACAAGGCCTACAACCCCGACGCTATGTACATGGCCAGCCTCGGCGACGCTGAAGCGGCGCAGTACTGGAAGTCGTTGCCCGAGGCCAAACGCAAGGCAGTCGAGAAGAGCTATGACCAGATGGCGAGCCTAGGGGCTTTCTGACATGCGATGCGGAATTGGGCGCATGGGGTGGGCCATAGAATCAATGATCGAGCTCACCCAGGAAGCCCTACCGCATGAAGCGCATTCTTCTCACCATTTTGGTAGCAACAGTGCTGCCAGGCTGCGAAACAGGACCGACCTACCGGCAGCAGATCGAGAACCGCCCGCTGCCGGTGACTGCAGAAGAAAAGCAGAAAGAATGCTCGATGCTTCGGTCCGAGATAGCGAGGATCAACACTGCGCCGGTCTATATCCCCCCTGGACCCAATGCAGGGCTTTTCATGATCGCCGCGCAGCAGCGAGCCGCTGATTCGATTGCTGTGGTGGAGAACCGTGCAGCCGCTGTGCAATGCACTGCGGCTTTCTCCAACGTGGTGACTACCAGTAGCCCGCCAGTAGACATCAACGCGTGCATCACAGCCTGCAAGGCGAACACCTCACGTTCGCCTGAGCAGTGCTTCGACTCCTGTAACAAGTAGCCGATTCACACCATCCGAGAAGCCCGCCTAGTGCGGGCTTTTTCATGCCTACGGGAAACCTCATGAACTACGACGACCTGCTCGAAGAGGCTGGCCGCACGCACAACGTCGACCCCTCATTGCTGCGCCTGGTGATGACTCAGGAAAGCGCCGGGAATGTCGGTGCAGTCAGCCAGAAGGGCGCGCGCGGGCTCATGCAGTTAATGCCGGCAACTGCCCGCGAGATGGGCGTTACCGACATCAACGATCCGCGCCAGAACATCTTCGGCGGTGCCCGCTACCTGGCGCAGCAGCTCGACAAGTACAACGACGTCGGCCTGGCCCTGGCAGCGTACAACGCCGGCCCCGGCGCGGTGGATCGTGCCGGCGGCGTGCCGAACTACCCGGAAACCAAGAACTACGTCAGCAAGATCATGGGCAGATATCAAAACGCGGCCCCGGCGGCACCTGCCGCCGAGAAGCCCGCCGGCGACAGCGCATTCCGCAATCGCTTTGGCGCGGTCATCGGCGACGACGGGAACCCGCAGTCCGCATCGGCTGCAAGCGCCTTCCAGCAGCGCTTCGGATCGATGCTGGCTGAACAGCCTACGCCCACGGCTGCACCGGAGGCCGCGCCCACTGCGCCGGCCCTAACTCCTGAAACTCCTGGCCTGGCCTCGCAAATCGGCGGAGCCGGCCTGCGCGTGGCGAATGCTCTGGGGCGCGGCATCAGCGACGTGCTCGATGCTCCGTCCGAATGGCTCGCCGGCGGCGCCGAGAAAGTCGGCCTAACCGGGGCGCTGAACAAACTGGGCGTGCCCATGCCCACCTACGAGCAGCAGGTAGAGCTCAACCGCCAGTCCCGTGAGGACTACGCCCAGCGCGCCGGCGACAGTGGTGCGCTCAAGGTCGCCCGCCTCGTCGGCAACATTGGCGGCGTCATGATCCCCATCGCCGGTGCCGAAGCTGGCCTGGCCAGTGGCGGCAATGCCCTGGTCAACGCCCTGCGCGGGGGCGGCGCGCAATTGCTGGCCAACGCTGCCCAGGGCGCCGGCCGCTTCCTCACGGGGCAGGGCGGCATGCTCTCCCGCGCGGCCTACGGCGCCGAGCAAGGTGCAGCCGGCGGCGCCCTGCTGTCCGGTGGCGGCGGGGATGCCAAGGCCGACGCCACCCTCGGCGCGCTGCTGGGCGCCCCGCTGGGTGCTGTGGCGCCGCCGCTGATCAACGCCGGCACCCGCGCATTCAATTCGCTGCGCGGCTTGATCACCCCGGCGTCTAGCGTGCGGCCGGCTGCAGACCAGATCCTGACCCGCGCCGCCTCCCAGATCGAGGAGGGCGGCGCCGGAGCGGTGCCAAGCTCTGTACTCAGCACCGTGCGTGGTGAAGTAGAGCAGGCGCTGCGCGCCGGTCAGCGGGTGGACCCGGCCGCCGTCGCTCGCCGTCTGGACTTCGAAACCGTCGGCGTGCAACCCACCCTCGGCCAGATCACCCGCGACCCAACCCAGTACACCCGCGAGCGCAACCTGCGTGGTGTGGAGTCCGCCGGCGAGACCCTGGCACAACGCTTCTCCCAGCAGAACAACCAGCTCATGCGCGTGCTCGGCGACCTGCGTGGCGGCGAAGCAGCAGAGGCGGATGTCGCCGGCAACACCCTCATGGCACGCCTGCGCCTGCTCGACACGCCGGACCGGCAGGCCGTCGACCGCGCCTACCAGGCCGCGCGCGGAACGGATGGGCGCCCAGTCGGCCTAGACAGACCACACTTCAGCCAGGCGGCCAACAACGCGCTGGACGAAGGCATGCTCGGCCGCTGGCTGCCCGCCCAGGTGCGCCACCAGTTGAATGACGTGTCGGAGGGCATCATCCCGCTCAACGTGAACAACGCCGTCCAGCTGGACAGCGTGTGGAGCGAAGCGCAGCGCAACCTCGCCAACGCCGGCAAATCAGCGGAAGCGCGGGCTGTTGGTGTGGTGCGTGACGCGCTCAACCGCACTCCCATCGCTACCGAGGCGGGCGCCGAGAGCAAGGCGGCATTCGACCAGGCGCGCGGCCTGGCGCGGCAGCGCTTTCAGCAGATCGAGGACGTTCCGGCCCTGGGTGCCGCGCTCAACGAAGCGTCGCCTGATCGGTTCGTACAGAAATTCTTGATCCAGAGCGACACCCCGGACGCACAGGCCCTCGCCCAGTACCTGGCCCGCGATCCGCAGGCCATGCATACCGCTCGCGGGCAAATCGTCGCCTACCTGCAGAACAAGGGGCTGGGCACCAACTCGGCCGGTGACTCGATGTTCCGTCCCGAGGCGTTCAACAAGGCCCTGCGCGGCCTGGGCACGAACAAGCTGTCGGCCTTCTTCAACCCCGAAGAAGTCGCACAGCTCAACGCCCTGGGCCGCGTGGCCGCCAACATCGGCACCCAGCCCGCCGGCTCGGCGGTGAACAACTCCAACACGGCGGCGGCGGCGGCGAACCTGCTGCGCCACATCGGCGGCGGTGCGATGCGCCTGCCGGTGCTGGACAGCCTCCGTCACGCTGCGAGCGGCATCCTCGAGCAATCCGCCGCGCGCAATGCCCTTTCGCCAATGCTCGGCCAGGCCGCCGAACAGCAGCCGGCGAACCAGCTCATTCGCCTGCTCGCGCCGACGGCGGAAAGTGCCAAGCCCGACAGCAAGCGCCGCTCTACGGCAAAGGCTCGCTGAAGGCCTTCACAGCGGCCGCCACCACCATCCACCCCCAAATAAACCACGCATTCGGCTCGGTGAAATCGAACACGGTGTAAAGCGCATCGTGAAAAATCTCGCCCCAGTCCATCTATTGCCCCTCAACAGGTGACCCCATGACCCAGTTGCTGCCCAACGGCAAACAGCACTTCATGAACAACAACGGCCAGCCGTTGGCCAATGGGCGCGTTTACCACTACTTCGTCGGCACCAACAACCCCAAAGACACGTTCCAGGATGCCGCCGAGACGATCCCCAACACCAATCCCATCATCCTCAACGCGCGCGGGGAGGCGGCTATCTATGGCACTGGGCCTTATCGGCAGGTGCTGCAGAACTCAGCGGGGGTGGTGATCTGGGATCAGGTGATTCTTGATGCGGCAAGCGAGGTGCTCGGAAAGGTTGATAGCTTTATTGCCGAACTTGCTGATACTGATGACCCGCAAAAAGGAGCAACACTTGTACCGACGGCTCCGCGCTCCTTTGATGATGTAGTTGCTCTAGGTGAGTATGTCGGAATATACAGCGGCCAACAGGTCACTCTTTTTGGTGAGGTTGCGCAAGGGGAGGATGGGGACATTTGGAGATGGGATGCAACGAGCGCGAAACCGCATAACCCTACATTCGGAATTGTTCAGCCATCTGGAGTTCTGTCAGGTCGCTGGATACGTCTAGATTATCAAGCGTCAGCCTACAGTGCGGCATCTGCCTCCGTCGTGTCCGGGCCTCAAATAGTTCATCTGAGGGGGAAGATAAAGAATGATGGGGCTGTTTCAAGCGCTGCTTATAATAATAGCCTGCTGCAAGATATTTTCTCTGGATTACCCAGTGGCGCGGAAGTTGAATTGCCACGGCGTGGATATGCTTATGTCTTGGGCGGCCTGACCCTGGATGCGAAGGGGATATCACTTGTCGGTTATAATTCAAGCTCTTCCTTGGAATCGTTTAGGCTAAAGTTCTCCGAAGGCTCAAAAGACGCTTTAACAGTCACAGGGTATGGGTTCTATTGCGAAAATGTATTGTTTGAAGGTGCCAGTTCTGCACGTGGCGCAGATGTAGTTCAATCGATTGTAAATTTCGAGATGGGTTCTGTGGATTGCGATGCTGTGTTTGCGTCGTGTGGTTTCTTGCGAGCGAATAAAGCCGTTGAAATAAAGAACAAAGCTGCTCGCAATATTAAATTTCATAATTGTATCTTCTCTAACTTGCAGAGGGCTTTCTCGTATTCCTTTGTTGGTGGCGTTGATATCCGTGATGTCGAAATTTATGACTGTCGGTTTCATTCGATAGGGCTGCTGGGTGATGCAAGCGCTGCGGTGGTGTTCATTGAGCCAGCATCGAATCTGCAAAACGTAATCATATTTGGTGGTCTGGTAGACGATTCGGTCGAGATTTTTCGTGGCTACGCATCGGGCACTCACATTAATATTCCGATTAGAAGAGGGCTCCGCGGCTTCGTCAGCATGGATGCCACAGGGCACGGAATATCACTTGATAGGAGAATTTGCCAACTTGGCGGGGGTGTCATGTGGAACCGGATTAACCCAATGTTGAGTCCCGATCATGGAATTCGTGTGGCTGGCGGAGGCTTTTATAATATCGATGGAATTACAATTTCCGGGGCTGGCGGTCACGGGCTCTATGTAGATGCAACACAAACGAGTATTTCAAATACTGTCGTCTACAACGCATCTCAGTTTTCTAATGCGACGTACAGCGGATTCTTCCTAACTGAAAATGCATCCGGGACAATATTCGGTTCCGGATGCTCGTACCGTCAGGATAGAACCGGCACGGCTGTAAATAAAGCTCGACTTGGAGTGGAAAATGTTGCGGCCGATGTGGTTTTCGAGTCAGTCGTTTATGTAGATAACTTGGTCGGAAGTGAGTACTACGTTGACCCCACGAAGCGTAGTCGTGGGATTGATCCCGTCGGCTATGCCGGGGCCATTCGTCAATCAAGCGGGGCAGCAGCCCCAACCACCGGAATATGGCAAGTTGGGGATATTGTTCGGAATACATCCGGCACGTCGATTTCTCATTTCAGATGTACTGCTTCGGGAACTCCCGGTACGTGGGTAGCGATTTCTTGAGTAACGCTGCGCACTAATTGCCTTTACATTAATCTGGACCATTCGCAATGGATACTCGAACTGTCCGCCGCTCGATCATCGAGCCGGCGCTTTTACTGCTGCCCGCGAAAATGGAAAGCCCTCAGGCCATCGCCATGCTGCTGACTATCGGCCTGCAGGAATCCAAGCTCGAAGCGCGCCGGCAGGCGATAACACGCACCATCAACGGCGTGAAAACCCTGGTACCGGAAGGACCTGCAACCAGCTTCTGGCAGATGGAGCGCGGCGGCGGAGTGCACGGGGTGCTGACGCACCAGAAGACCGCCACCCTTGCCGCCGCCATCTGCGCCAAGCGCAACGTGAAGGCGACCGAGCGGGGAGCCTGGGAAGCCATCGAACACGACGATATCCTCGCCGCCTGCCTGGCGCGCCTGCTTCTCTACACCGATCCATTCCCGCTCCCCGACCTGGGCGACGAGGCTGGCGCCTGGGAGCTGTACCTGCGCACCTGGCGGCCCGGTGCCTATAGCCGTGGTGACGCCGCCCGGCGGGCTGCCCTGCGGAAGAAATGGGCCACCAACTACGCTGCGGCGCTGGAGGCGGTCCAGTGACTGGCGGGTGGAAGGCTGTAGCGCTGGCGCTAGCATTGCTCGCCGCTTTCACCTGCGGCTGGATATCGAACGGATGGCGGCTTGGCCAGCAGATCGAGCAGCAGCAAGCTGCTTTCCAGGCTGACCTGAGCGCGATCAACCTCGCCGCAGCCAAGGCCCAGCAGGAAGCCAACGAACAGCGCCAGGCGCTCGCCAAGGCGATCCAGCAGGATTCCGCTACCCGATATCAGGAGTACACCGATGCCCAGCATCAGAACGCTCAGCTTCGTGCTGATCTGCTCACTGCTCAGCGCCGGCTGTCAGTCAAGGTCAGTGGTTGCAGTGCCGCCGCCCAAGTGCCAGGTACCGCCGGCACCGGAAGCGTGGGTGATGCAGAAGGCCGAGCCGACCTTGACCCGCGATCTGCTGAACGAATTGTCGCCATCGCCAACCGGGGTGACGACGCCATCAGGCAACTGACGGCGTGCCAGGCGTATGTGAAGCGAATCTTGGGGGAGTAGGGTGCCCAGAACGGGCTGATGGGGCGAATCTGATCGGCGCTGCTACGAATTTGCTACAGCAAGCCTTTGCTCTTTGGTAAGTCAATGATCTTATTTAAGATTATTTGTATGTGCCACCGATCCACCGTCGAATACCTCGACCAGGTACATGAAGGCGTCGAATGGCTCGACCTCCGTTTCGCAGTCGCTACACCAGATGCGGCGCTCCTTGTCGTCGTACACCATCTTCCGGTGGCGACAGGACGAAAGTGGGCGCCGGGTAAGGCCGCGCGCGACCCTCAGGTCTTCGATCTGAACGACCTTCACGCCGTAGAGGTGTTCGTGCGGCTCGATTGGTGCGTCGCTCATCTCCCGCCTCCCGCCAATTGCTCGCTCACATACTCCAGGGCGCCGACCTTGAACTCCGAGATCGGCATTGCCCGGAACCCGGTGTAGAGAATCGCAAGCGGCATCCCTGCCTCATGTTGACGCTTAGCCTGGGCGTAGCCTTTTGCTCGCTGTTTGCTCATGGCTTCACCTCGATTCCGGCTTGCTTGATGAAGGCCGCGCAGACGGCAATGGCGCCGTTGACCATGTGCGCGATACCGACAGCCATGTCGATGCCTTCTTCGTCGATGTTGAAGTGCTCGGCGGCTTCCTCCACGGTGATTGTCGGCGGCAGGTCCACCACCAGAGTCGCGCGGCTGGCTTGCCATCCGACCCATGCGCGCTGGATCATCTCGTTGCAGTATTCGCCGTAACGCGGATCGTCCTTTGGCAGCGCGTCTCGCACGTGGTGGAGTGGAGCACCGGGCCACTCCCGGCGCACCCAGGACTCGAACTGCTCGCGCTCGGCCAGGTTCTTGTCGATGCGCTGCACCAGGGCCAGGCCCTTTTCGCTTCCATTCCAGATGCAGTTGGCAGCAGTGTGCCCATCCGCACCGCAGAGGGTGCAGGCTTGTTGTTCGGTCATGGCTCAGTCCTTAGCGGGGTATTGGCGTTCACCACGCTCGCCCTGCTGGGCGGCTATGGCGGCCTGATGGAGTTGGCGGGCGTATTCGTGCATCTGCTCGGGGTTGAACGTGGCGCCGAAGTGGGGGAAGCCTTTGATGTAGGCGATGGGGTTGCCGCCCTGGTCGGTGCGGTGGATGACGGTCAACTGGATGGGCATGGTTCTGGCTCCGGGATGGGGTCCATCATCTGGCCGACGACATAGCCGATGGCCTCCCATTCGCGCTGTGCCTGCTGGCCGAGTTCGTCGAGCAGAGGCTGGGGAAGGGTGAACGTCCGGGTGCCGATGCCTTTTCGGTAGCGCGGGCGCTCCACCAGGTGCCCGTCTGCGGCGAGCTTGGCAAGGCAGCGCAGGTTCTTCGCTCGATCGCCGGGCAGTGAGTAGGACTGGATGCCTGTGAGGCCTGCATAGTGATCGTCCCAGGCTTCGAGCTTCCGCCCGCCGCCGAAGTAGCGGGTGAGCAGCCAGGTCTTGGCGTTGCGCAACAGGGCTGCGCGCACGTCGTCAGGAAGCTGGGACATTGGATGTCTCCTTCGGCGGATGGCAACGGAAGCAGGGGCACTCGCCGATGCGCTTACCAGTAGTGCGGCAGATGCGAGGGGCGCTCACGGCTTGGCATCCGCGCGGTATTGCTCAACCTCCTCGGCGGTGATGCTCTTCTTCCGGGCTTTCCCGGTAAGGACGCTGTAGCTGGACAAGTTGATGTGCTTGTCACACCAGGCATTCAGCAGGTCCAGAAGCTCAAGTTTCGCCGCAGGCGACGCATAGCTGAAGTCGTTCTCGTAAATCTCCCCGACTTCATCAAACAAGCGCTCATCCGCGCATTCCAGGATGTGCTCGACGCTGATCGCATCTTTCGGAAGCGCGACCCTGAAATCCGACTCCCAGTACTCCGCACCTTCCTGCAGGTAGTCTGCGTCCTCCATTTCACTCATTAGGGTGAACAGGTCCGTGTACACGTAATCCTCATCGTTCAGGCTGTAACACACGTTTTCTTCGGGCATGACGAATCCTCGGCGCCTGCTGGCGCTGGAAAGGGTTGGGGGTATGCTGGCTCTCCGATTGAGAGGAGAGCCGGTATGGGCATGAGTCGAGCGAATCAGCAGCTACGCAGAGAGCTGCAGGACATTGCGCGCCTGGGAGAAGAGGCGGCGCATGTCATCTGGCAGGTGGCGAAAACGCTGCCGGAGGATCAAGTGGAAGTGCTGATGCAGGCCGCTGGCCTGGTGCATGACTGCATCGACAAGGCCAGTGCACTGGCAGATCGCGTCAAGGCCGGCACCGTCGTTGCGAGCTGATCGGAAAAGAGTTTCCGGAAAAGGGCAATTTGTTGCGGAGGGTTACGGGGTGACTCGGCGGAACGAAATCGCCCAGACCCAGGGGTTTGAGTCCCAGTCGCCACTGGTTGACTCCCAAAGCTCTCGCCACTGACGGCGAAGGTCGCATTCGGCGTCGTGCTCGCGGAGATTGGTGCTCAGGCCCTCGGCGATGATCTGCTCGACGGTGATGTCATGCAGGCGCTCGGCTCGCACGTCGGTGATTTCCAGTTGGAGGCGGCAAGCATCGCGAGGCATATGGATGCTTGGCCGCCACTTCAGGCCGAAGTCCTTGCGCGCCTCGTCACTGAACGACCCAGGCGGTGAGTCGGCACCATAGGCATAGCGCTGGAGCGGGCTGTCCGGCGTAGGTCTATGCTCGACGCCTGTGCCGCGCAGGTCCATCCAGGTCTCCCGCACCCATAGCCTGTCAAAGCGACCTCCATATGGGCTGTTGGCGATCATGGTGAGTTCGTCGGCACAGGCCTGTTCGGTTTCCCCGAATGCGGCGAAGCCCCAGCGCGGATGGTTCTGGGCGACCGCGATCCAGTTGTAGCGCGGATCTTCATCAGGCTCTTTTGTTCGACTTGGCACCTGCCAGGCAGGCATGAGGCGGCGCGTTACCGTCTTCTGGCCGGTGAGAATGGCGCGAACCATTGGGCCTGAGAACAGGATCGGCTTTGCTCTCTCGCCGTACGGCACGATCGGCTGCGGCGGTTTCGCCAGAGCGGCGATGCAGCGCTTACAGGTGGCCATCTCCTTCTTGTGGGTGCCGTCCCACTCGAAATCTGCGTCGTCGCCAAGGCCACAGGCCGAACTGGAGTAGTACTCGCCGCAGATGTCTTGGCCAGATGACGTGAGGTAGTGGAGTTTCCTGGGCATGAGGTGTCCTCGCGCCGTATTGGCGCAATGGCAGGGAGTGGGGTAGGCCCAGAACTCGGTTTCCAGGGCGTTGAGCGTGTCGGTCAGGACCAACTCGCCGCCCGGATAGTGGGCCGTGACGTATTTGTCGCCGGCAGTAAAGTGGGTGATCTCGGCGAATGCCACGCTCTTCGTCTTCCGGAAGAAGCAGGCGGTCAGGTGGGTTCTCATGCTGCCATCCTCCCGCGCATGTCGGCTTCGAGTTCGGCAAGTTCTTCCAGGAAGGCCTTCACCTCGGCCTCCATCTCGCGAATACGCGCCTCGTCCCTGTGGTAGCGGAAGCAGGCGTACTGGAGTTCGTCGGGCAGGCGGTCGTCGAAGGACACGAAGTCCACTGACTCCAGTTCGGCACAGGCCATCTGGGCGAGCATCTGCCACTCGTATTGGGTGTCGTGCTTGCCGCCCTGGATTACGGCTATGTGCTGCGCGGTGTTCGGGCACTTGATTTCCAGGCCGCGCCTGCCGCTGTCCAGCAAGATCACGCCATCAGGACTTGCACCGAAGCCTTCGATGCTTGGATGCAGGATCAGCCCAACCTCCAGAACTTCGCAGTCCTCGTAGAGCTCGTAAGCAGAGCGTGCAACGGGCTCAAGGTCATTGCCACGCTGCATGGCTGCGTTCGTGTAGCCTTCCTCGCGCGTGCCAGTCAGGCGCTCGCAAAGTAGCTGCATCATGTAGTTCTGCCGGGTAGAAGAAGGGGCGCCACTGCGCCCCTTTGCCATCACATCCTTAACCTTGCTGGCCGTTACGCGGCCGATTCTCGCGGCGAACCAATCATCAGTCTGCTGGATCATGTTCCACCTCCGCCTCGATAGGCTCAGGCTGCACGGCAAGCGCGCCTTTGCGCTGCTCAACAGCCTTCTTGAACTGGGCGAACGACTGCACGTCGCGTGCGGCCTGCATCTCTGCCTTGCCGGCCAGCCATACGCTTTGCAGCGCGTCCAGAGACTCAGCATTCACCACCTGGGAGATCCACTTCTCGGCGAGTTCTCCGCCCTGAGCGTTGGACGCAAGGCTTGCCAGCCCTTCGCCGGAGTCGGTGTTCAGATAGTGGATTGCTCGATCAAGGCGATCGGTCTTCGGCCAGTACTTGTAGGCACGCTTCACGACCGTCTTTTTGGCCATCTCGCCGTAGTCGGTTTTCCAGGGAGACGACTTGCCGGACTTGACCGATTGGGAACGGTTCATGATGCCGTCGATGTCGTCGCGGCTCATGCAGGTGGTCAGGTAATCACCGTCCGCCGTCTTCACTACCACATACACTCCGACGATCTCCCCACGCTCTTTGGCGAACGGGTTGTAGGAGTGGGTTGGTGGCTTGTCGAAGCCGTTCAGAGCGAAGGAGTCGTGTGCATAGACCAGTTCTGCCTGCGCCCACAGGATCGATCCCGTGGCCATGGCGAGGTCCATCAGGCCCATGTAACTGATGTCCAGGCAGATGCGTCCATCGCGCGGCACCAGGTACGCCTGGCGCTTCGCAGGGTTCAGGCTGATGCCGATTGCTGCAATGTTGGTCACTGCGTTGACGACCGACTGGCGGTTGCTGGCGGCGATCTTCGCGGCGTAATCGTTGTTCTGAAAGGTCTGTATGGCGAACTCCGCTTCACGCTCGAAGTTGAGTGCCGAGTCGGTCAGCACGGACGCGAAGGAGCTGCGAGCCCCGTAGACATCCTGCTCGATGACCGCAAGATTGCTCATGTTGTGATACCTCGCCGCGCGGTGCGCAGCCAGTGAAGGGAGGGGGAAAGGCGCGTTACGTGCGCCACTCGGCCAAATCAGCGCTGATGCGCGACTGGGTACTGAATCGGCTGCTCAGCCGTGTGCCGCCCCGTGAGCGAGTCGGCGAACTCGATGGCCTTGAAGAAGGCGAGCATGGAGAACAGGGCGAGGATCAGGCCGTTTCGGAGGGCTTTCTTCATCATGGCGTCACCATCCCCACAACGGCCCAAGCGAAGGCGATAACGCCGCCCACGAAAAAGCCGCCGAAGATCAGGACTTGGGCGGCCTTGGTCAGGTCGATGGTGATGGTCATGCCACCCTCCCAATCACCTTGTCCCAGTGCTTCTTCTCGATGTCGTGGACGTCGGCGCGGAACTTGATGCCGTCGCCGTAGGTGATGACCTGGCAGACCTCTGCCATTTCGATCATCCCCATGACTTCGCTGGCCGAAAGCGGCGTGCGCTCGCCGGCTGAGCGGAGTAGTTCGATCTGCCGATCAATTACCTGCCATGGCTTCATGCTGCGCTCTCCTGGATGCACTGCTCGGCGAATGCGTTGATGCCGGCGCGAAGGTGGTTTTCGTAGATGGCTGCGGCCTGTTCGTGATCGCCGCGCCCAACTGCAAGCAAGCACTGGATCACGAAGCTCTCGGGCCACTGGTCGATGTCGGCCAGGTTCTCGTAAAGCCGGTCGCAGAAGCCTTGAGCTGCAGGAATTTGGAAGCGGTGGGAGAAGAACGGGACGCTATCGGCGTCGTTACCCTTGAGAAGCTGGCCTACCTGGGCGGTGAGCCACTCGCTCGAAGCGAGCTGGTGCTCCTCGATCCTGTGGTGCTGGATTGCGTTCATGACTTCCTCCTGGGAGGGAATGTCTTGGTCAGCGCTCTCTCAAGCGGCCAGCCGAGTCGGCCAATCCGCTGGCGAAGCGCATTTGGGCTCATGCCAATCTCTTTGGCCCATTCAACAAGGGTTTGGGTTCTTCCTAGGAATGTCAGCGTCTCGGTGGGCTTGCGACCCCTGTGAAGGCTCTTTGCGTCAGAGAGGGCCTCCTCATGGCTGAATCCTCTGCGGATTCGCTCAATCACTGTGGAGGGATTCAAGCCGAGCTCTACTGCCCACTCACTGGCGGTCATGGTTCTGCTGTCCCTCGTGATCTGAATGCAGTGTCTGCGGTTGGCGCTCTGCTGCTGAGCCGTCGCCCATCTGCAATTCCCTGGCTCGTAGTTGCCAGACGTATTCGGATATCGGTCGATGGAGTGGCCTGGCGGGCACTCGCCCATATCAGCCAGGAACGCCTCGAAACTCGACCAGCGTTCGCAGCACATGACATTCGCGTAGTTTTTATTGCGCGCCCGCCCTCTATCTGAAGTTCGAGCGCGCATAGACTTCCAGCGCATGTAGGTGATGGTTCCATGCAGTCCGTGAGTGCTCATTGGATTAATCCGATGGAGGGCTTTGCGCTGTTGGCGGAGTACTGCGACCTGTCTTGCTATCTACGTCGCCCAGACGATTGCTCAGCTGAACAACTGCGCCGGACCGTGTCAGTCGTTCCTGATGGTTTCCGTGGTGCGCATGGCGGTGCCCAATGGGGCAGCGGCAAGACCAGATTCAGCGCACAGGAATGGAGGCCGTAGCCTTCACCCAACGGGCGCGGTTGCGAATTTTCCTTTCCAGGCGTTTGCCTGTTTGCCAATGGAGGCAGTGAGCTGCATCGCCGAGGCGTGTTGCTTGAGGCTGATGAAGCGGTTGTTGGCCAGAGCTCGGAGTAGGTAATTCACCATCCAAATGCTTTCGAGCAGTTGGTTGAGGTGAGCCACCTTGTCCTTCGCCATGTTGGCTCTGCCGATCAGGACAAGAACCTGCAGAACCTCATCACGAAGCTTTGAGCCGACGACCTGTTTCAGGTCCCGTGGGATGTTCCTGACCAGGTCAAGCGTCAGGCCGAGCAGCTCTTCGGCGGTCTTGTGAATCTGCAGTTCCGTGTGCATGGCCATCCTGGCCTCCTACGATCAGTCCTGATCGAATGAATGAATTAGCGAAGCAATCTGCGGACGGGGCGAACTCGGAAGGCGAGGTTCTTGCCGCTGGAGTACGTCCAGCCGTCGTTGAAGTGCACGTAGAAGGCGTAGTAGGCGGAGAACTGCGTGCTGCTCCAGTGGTAACCCTCGGAGAAGGCTTCCGGAACGTTTGCCCAGGCGAGCATCAGCTCAGCCTGAGCCGGCAGATAGAAGTCCTTGTGGTCGCCGATGGTGACGCTGGCCGCAAACTCCGCCGCAGGGTGATCGCCTTCCTCGATGAGTGCCTTGGTGTTGGCCAGTCCATCCCACTTGCTGGCTGCCGAGGATTTGCTGCCGTAACCGCCCCACTGAAGCTCGCCATCGCTTTCCGCTGGGGCGATGATCAGGTGGTAATCAGGGTGGCCGTCACGGCCCCGCATGAGGCCCGCGTAGATTCCGCCTTGGCCCGGCCATTCAGCGCCGATTGCGGGGACGCCATCGATCTCCGATGGCTCCGCGACCAGGGGTCCTTCGCTGATCATCTGGAGCACTACTGCGGCAAACTGCGGGTTGTCAGTGGTGAAGCTGGTGCTTCCTGCGTTAACGGTGACAGTGGTCATGTCGACTCCTGAAGAAAAGGGCAGGCGGCCGGCGCTACTCGGCAAGCTTCTGGTCTGGCTCGTCGGTGGGTTACGGCCCCGCGAATCGCCTGCGAGAAAAAGGAATGAAGGAACGGATCACTGAAGGATGAGAATCTTGCGGACGGGGCGAACTCGGAAGTCGTCGTACTTGACGTTGGTGTACGTCCAGCCGTCGGTGAAGTCCACGTAGAAGGCGCCGTAGGCGGAGTACTGCGAACTCGACCAGTACCAGCGATCCTGGAAGCCGCTGATCTCGCCGGCTTGCTTCGCTGCGTACAGGCCTGCCAGTTCAAGGGCGGAGGGGATGAATACGCCTTCGCCGAGCTCCATGGCTTGCTTGGCAATGGGGCTGCCAGCTTCGACCATGGCAACGGTGTTCGCGGCGCCGTCGCGGTAACTGGTTGCGCCTTCCACATCCTGGTCGTACTCGCCCCACTCGCCGGCGAACTCACGCTCGGCGCCCAGATCAACCAGGGCGTACTCGGAGCCATTCAGCCAATAGCGGTAGGCGAAGATGCCGTCAGCCAGCGCTTGGCCGATGGCGGGGAGTTCTGCTGCTTTGATGGAGGTGATAGTCATCGTGGTGTCCTTGTCGGTGTTGTGTTTTGGTGCGGAGCCATGGGGGAGCGGTCTGCGCGGGCGTCCCCAGCTTTCGCGGTGGCTGCTTGCGTTCCACCTGGCGTCGGCCTGATTACAAGTCAGGTGCCTGGCTACTCACTTGCAGACCGCTCCCCTCATGACTCCATGATCGAATGTGGAGCGGGCGCCCGGCATCGAACCAGAACGCCCGCAAAAGGCCCGCGGGGACGGGCAAGGCCAACTAGCTAGGGAGATGCTTGCGCATCCCGCTGCCGCCTCGATGAAGCGGCAGAAGTGATGCTCAGTCGAGGCCGCTTTCCGGTGGCGCTTCGCGGAACACCGCGGCGATGCGCTCGAAGGCCTGGGCCATTTCCTCGCGCCGCTGCTGCGACTTCGGCAGCCAGAAGGTGACGGCGCTGCGGTCGTCATCCGCCGGCGGGTGATGCAGGCGCTCGCTGCTGTGCAGGATCAGCTGGGCGGCGTGGTAGGTGACCCCGGTGTTCGATTCCTTCGCCACGGTGATGACCTCGCTGGTCAGCTCCTGGCTATAGACGTTGATGCGCATGGTGTTCTCCTGGTTGTCATCCCAAAGCCCACCCTCTGGATGGGCTTCAGTGATGCGTTCCGCCGCGCCCTGGCTGGGCCAGGGGATCGGGCCGTCTTTCCGGCTGTCAGGGAATTAGTCAGCCAATGGCTGGCCGGGCGAGGAAGTCATTCAGGGCCTGCTGTTTGGCGTCCTCACCATCCAAGAAGCGGATCTCCCAAGGCATCAGCGTTTTGACTGTGCCATCCGCCATCTCAACAATGGCGACGCTGTAGTTTCCAGGGCCGTTCTCGAACTCTTCGTACTCGACACCCCAGGCGTGGAACTTGCCTTCGGCTGCGTCTTCGATCCCTGTCCGGCGGCCACGATCATCGTGCAAGGCCTTCATGGTCATAACTGGTCGCATCTGTTTGCCCTCCAGGGCAGTTGATTTCCCTGATGCGCCTCGGGTGAAGCGCATCGAGGAAATCGGTATTGCTCCGCGTTCGCCTAACTGGGCTTCTACAACCCGCGGGTGGTGCGTCGTTGCTGTTAAAGAACCGCCATCTGCGTGGCTTCCTACTCCAGGTCGGTCCCGTTTGATGCTTTCGCCTATCGGGGCCTGGGCTGCATTCGCTGCTAGCTGCGTTCCGGTGGTCCGGCTTGTGCGGCCTTTCGGCCTGGCCGGCGTGTTGCTCGGCGTTGGTGTAATTATGCATCAGCGCATATGCGTGTCAATGCATGGATGCAAAAATTTATGCATGGGTTTCCTCCGGGCGCAAAAAAGCCCGCGCTTGGCGGGCTAAGAATTCGGTTTCAGGCGGGAGTGGTAGTGCTGAAGTCAGTTCAGCGACGAATCGGCGCGGTCATCAGCCAAGCGCATAGCCGAGAGGAATGGGCGGGCATGCTAGTTTGTGGCGCATTGCTTGTTCCAGACGCCTTCAAAATCCTTCGCTTCACCCTGGATCACCGCGATCTGCTTCTGAGGGGAATACATGAAAGCCTTGTCGCCCGTGTAGCCGCCGAATGCATTCTTCGCATTGACGTAGCCACAAACGATCCCAGAGGCCTTTGAGATAATTTGACCAAACTTGGCCGAGTCTGGGTCTTTCAATTTCGCCAAGACGGCTTCCTTGGCAATAGCTTGCGTGAGGAATACCTCCTGCCGAACCTTCGCTTCTGCGGCTCTCTGCTTTTCTGCTGCGGCATCAGCGGCGATCTGGTCTGGAGTCTTGGTTGGCTCAGGAGGCTTCTCGGTGAGCATTCCCTTCGCGACGACAATCACGATGGTTGCCAGGACAAGCCAAGTGACAACGCTAGTCTTCTTTGGCGGCTTCGACCCGCATGTCGGACATGCTTTCGCGGTGGTTGATACCTGGCCACCGCACTCCTTGCATTTTACGATTGCCATATAAGCTCCCTGATTCAGTGGAATCCGCCAGACCAGAAGACGCGACCAATAATGATCAGCTCCTGATCTTGGATTTCCTCGATGGTGTACTCCTCATCGGGGTGTTCATCACGATTGAAGCTTCTGACGCGCAAACCTCCGCCTGGGAGGCGGTAAAGCTGCTTCACCCGCAATTGGCCGCTGTGGTTGATCGCGTACATATCGCCGTCGATCACCCGCGTCTGGCTGGTGTCAACGCCGACTGTGGACCCATTCCTCAGAACGGGCTCCATGCTATTGCCTGAGACGGTAACGCACCGCGCCCCTTCTGGATCAACCCCCTGATTGCGCAGGGAGTACTTCCCGAAGCGCAGACGGCGCCTGTCATTCAGCTCAATCGATAGTCGACCGCTTCCTGCTGCCAACTCCACCTCCTTGAGGAACGGCACTGCGATTTCGTCATCCGGCACCGGCGTGTCATCGCTCCATACCTCGATAGGTCCTTCCATGACCGCCTCAGCCTCAATGAGGCGGCCTGCCGGCGGCTGTACATCGCTTTCGCCATCAAGCGGTACGCGGCCGTGCATCTGGTCAGTTGAGACATTGAAGTAGCTGGCAAGCTTGAACACCTGTTCGTCGGTTGGCTTGGCGATCTTCTGCGAAAGGATGCGCGAAATCGTGGACTGGCCAACGGTAGTCCGGCGGCTCAGTTCAGTTGGCGTGATGCCTTGGCGCTTGATCAGCGCTGCAAGGACCTTGTGGACGTTTGACTTTTGCATGGATGCAATCCTGCCCGGCCCTCGTGCATAGAGGAAGTCGCCGGATATGCGTTGACAGCTATGCGTAGATGCATACACTGTGCATATCTCAACAGGAGAACGCATATGTCCAATCTCACCCTCGCCGAAAAGGTCGAGGCCCTGCTCAACGCGAAGATGACCTACAAGGCCATCGCTGAGCGCGCCGGGTGCGATACCTCGACTGTCTTCCGAATCAAGAACGGTGCTGTCCTCAACCCAAGCTACGCCGTCGGGACAGCCATCGATCTCATGCATTCGGAGCTCCAGAAGCCATCGAAGCAGCGTCGCCCAGCTGCCGCATAGCCGACAGCCTCACGACCGCATGGTTGAACGCTGCCTTGCCTGCGTCATCCATCCGGTCCTGCACCAGTTCTGAGAAGTGATTGAACGCCGGCCAGACCTTCAGTTGTTGGCCGAGCGGGATGGAAGAGAGCAGAGCTCCCACTGCGCAGCGGAGGGCGAGAACTTCGCCCTGGAGTTCGGAGAGGTCGGCCATGGGGTCATCCCTGTGGTTGATCGAGTGATGACAGGTTGCCAGCGCTGAGGCGAGGGCTCCACGGAAAGACCCGAGAGGTTTTTACAAATGGAAAACATCCAGCAGTCGATTCACGAAACGGTCCTTGACTACGGCGCGAAGCAGCTGGCTCCCATGATGGGCCTCTCGCATGTGGCGCTGCTGCAACGCTCGAACCCGCAGAACGAAGGCCACCAGCTGACCTTCGCCCAGTTCTACCAGGTGAATCTGCACAGCAAGGATCACCGCTCGCTGCGCGCCCTGGCTGCTGATCTTGGTTACGAACTCGTTGGCGGCTACGTCGTCACCGAGAAAAGCCCAGTGCAGGCGCTGATGGAAAGCCTGAAGCAGTCGGCATCGACTACCCAGATCGTCATGGAAGCGCTGGAGGACAACATCCTCACTGCTCAAGAGCGCAAGGACATCGAGAACGCCATCGCTGCCGAACAGAAGGCGCAGCAGCAGCTCCTGGCCGCCGTCCGCAACATGCCAATCGGCCGGGCGGTGTGAGATGGCCGGGGACTGGATCAAGTTCGAACTGGCCACCCTGGACAAGCCGGAGGTCTGTCAACTGGCTGATCTGGCCAACATCGACATGGATGCGGTTGTAGGGAAGCTTCTGCGGGTATGGGGATGGTTCGATCAGCACACCGAAGCAGGTAACGCTCCGAGCGTTAGCAAGCGGTTACTGGACCGTTTGGTTGGCGTTACCGGGTTCTGCGATTCCATGAAGTCGGTCGGTTGGATGTTCGAGGAGGAGGGCGTTATCAGCCTTCCTCGATTCGAGCGTCACAACGGAAAGACCGCCAAGAACAGGCTTCTCACAGCCAAGCGCGTGGCGAATCACAAGGCCGCTAACGCTAAAGGTAACGGCAAAGGTAACGATGCAAGCGTTAGCGATGCGTTACCTAAAGAAGATGTAGAGAAGAATAAGAGCAAAGAGCAAGAGCCCCCCTTACCCCCCAAGGGGGATGCGGACGTCCTGTTCGACCAGTTCTGGTCTGCTTATCCGAACAAGACCTGCAAGGCCAAGGCCCGCGCGAAGTGGGACAAGCTCAAGGTAACTCCCGGCCTGTTCGACCAGATCATGGCCGGCCTTCGCAGCCAGTGCGCAAGCCAATCTTGGCTCAAGGACAACGGCCAGTTTGTTCCACACCCGACCACTTGGCTCAACGGTGAGCGCTGGAACGACGAAGTCCGCAGCGCCGACAACGTGCATCACCTGCCAAGCAGTCGTCACCACGGCTTCAACGAGCGCGACTACTTCGACGGACTGACCGAGCGGGAGGATGGCAGCTATGCCTTCAGCTGAAAAATCCAACGTGGTCTCCATGCCGGCCCTGACGACCTACCACGACGTCTGCGAGAAGCACGGTGAGTTCCAAGGCAAGATCACCGAAATCATGGGTCGCCAGTTCAAGTCTGGGTGCCTTGACTGCGCCGCAGAACGAAAGGCAGCGGAGGCGGCGGCCGAGGCAGAAGCTAAGGCGCGCGAAGACCGTGACCGCCTGCAGCGCAAGCTGGGTAGCGCCATGATCCCGACTCGGTTCCTGGATCGAACTTTCGACAGCTACCGGGCTGATACGCCGCGCCAACATAAGGCCTTGGCGGTGTGCCGCGAGTACGCCGAGAACTTCGCGGACAACTACGAAGCCGGCCGCTGCCTGATGCTGCTGGGCAAGCCTGGTACTGGGAAGACCCACCTGGGCACTGCCATCGCCAACGACCTGGTACGTAACTCCAGCGCCATGGCTGTGTACCGCACCGTGGGCGGCCTGCTCCAGTACATCAAGGGCAGCTACGACCGGGACGCTGACTACACCGAAGGCGAAGCCTTCAAGAGCATCGTGAAGCCTCACCTGCTGATCCTTGACGAAGTAGGGGCGACCAAGCCGACTGAGTTCGAGATGGCGACCATCTTCGCGGTCATCAACGGCCGGTACGAAGAGCGCATGCCCACCGTAGTGATCTCCAACCTGCCGCCCAAGGAGCTGCCGGCCGCCATTGGTGACCGCTGCGTCGACCGCCTGCGAGAGGGTGGTGGGATCGTCGTCGGCTTCGACTGGGAATCTGCGCGCGGGAGGGTTGAGTGATGGCCGCGAAGAAGAACTACATCGAAAAGGCGGCCGAGGCCTGCATCCGCTATGCGTCTGTCCTAGACGAGATCCATGCGTTTAAGGCGCAAATCGCCGAAACGCTCGACAAGTGCGAGAAGCCTTTCGATGTGCTGATTGGCTCGTGCGGTGGAGAGCCCATCTATTACGAGCAGACGCATCTTGGTCGCTACTTCGAAAACGGAGGTCGCCTGCCAATCGATTTCTTCCGGGGAGAGGATGTCCCAGAGGATGAAGAGTTCGACAGCAACATCAACGAGTGCGAGCACTGTCTTCTCGCGTTCAAGCTCTGCATCCGCAGGAAGAAACTTCGCCAGCAGCGAGGCCAGGCGCTGCGCTTAGTTCGCTACTACGGGCGCAAAGCCGGGGAGGCTTCCCATGGCTGAATTTGAGCTCTCCTTCCTGCACAACGGAGTCGAGCGTGTCGCCGTCATCAAGGGTGACGACCATCGCGACGCCTTTGAAGCGTTCCAGTCGATGCGTGAGAACGGCGTGATCGGTGACGAGATCGTCGAGCGCGGCGATGCCGGGATAGAAATCGAGAGGAGGGCGTGCAATGGCTGACCTCTCCATCCTCGCCATCCTGTCGTTCTTCGGCTGGCTGTCGCTGAGCCGTTCCAACCTGGTCGGTCTTGGCCTTTGCATGGCGCTCGCTGTCGCCTTTGGGGTGAGCCATGGCTGACCTTCAACTCCGTACCGAATCCGACCGCACCAGGCTGATGGGCTTCATCGCCGGCCTGGACCTGAGCAAGCCCCGCAAGGTTGCCATCAGCGACGAAGACCGTACCGCCGAGCAGAACGCCAAGCTCCACGCGATGCTGACCGACATTGCGCGCCAGGTTGAGCACGCGGGCCAGAAATGGAGCGTCCTGATCTGGAAACGCCTATGCACTGCGGCATGGCTTCGCGAAGAGGGCGAGAACGCCACCATGATTCCGGCCCTCGATGGCAACGGCTTCGACGTGATCTACGAGAAGACCTCGAAGCTCGGGGTGAAGAAGTGTGCGTCGCTGATCGAATGGGTTCAGGCATTCGGTGCAGAGCACTCGGTGCGCTGGACGCAGAAGGACCATTGGGAGGGGCGTTACTGATGGAAGAGATATGGAAAGAGATACCTGGTTTCAATGGGCAGTACTGGGCATCAAATCTCGGAAGAATTCGTTCGTCTGCCCAAATCGTCAGACATTGCCCTAAGAAACAATGGCGCCCTAGAGCAATTCCGGAACGAATCCTGAAAATGACGGATACAGCCTATGGCTACAAATCCGTTGAACTCAAGGACAGCGGAAATCGTCGCCGGATGTTAGTGCATAGGCTGGTGGCGATGGCATTTATCGAGAACGCTGATGGGCTGCCGCATGTGAACCACATTGATGCAAATAAGCTGAACAATCGCCCTGAAAATCTGGAGTGGGTTACTCACAAACAGAACATGGCCCATGCCGCACGAATGGGGTTGATGGTTTCGAATTCTGGCCCAGGGATGGAAAGCCCAGCTGCAAAATTGACAGATGACTCTGTGCGGGAGATCAAGCGGCGATTGGCTGCGGGTGAAGGGCCTGCCTCCATAGCGCGCAACTATCCGGTTACTCCATCTGCAATCAGCGAGATCAAGGCTGGCAGGTCCTGGAGCCACATATCGTTGGATGGCGAGCGCAGGGGGAGGGCGGCATGAGCAAGTTCAAGGCTGGCGACATCGCCCTGGTGGTCGGCGGCGATCTGTTCCTCGGGCAGCAGGTAGAGGTTCGCTCTTGGGTGAATCCGGGCGATCTGTACCACGTTGCCAAGGATGGCAGTCACTACTACCTGAACCCAGATTCTGAGCATTCCGGCTGGGCAGTGACGGACGGCGTCCAGATCGGCATCAAGCTGGAGCGCAATCTCATGCCCCTCCGCGGGGATTTCCAGCCCGAGCAGCAGAAGGCGAAGGGGGTGGAGGCATGAAGAAGGCAATCAGAACGCTAGAGCAGACTGCATGGGCGTTATTCATGGCTTGCGTATGCGCTGCTCTTTTTACTGGGCTTGTTGCCATTTTAATGGGGCTTTTCATGATGACTGGGGTTATCCGCCCATGACGACAGCCCGGCAACCCAAGCCTAAAAAATGCCAAAACCCCCAGTGCTGTGCACCCTTCGCGCCGCAGCGCATGGGGCAGAAGGTCTGCTCGCCAGCCTGCGCCCTGGCCACCAAGGACAAGCACCAGGCTCCGGCGCGCAAGGCCATCGCCGACCGCGAGCGCAAAGAGATCAAGGTGCGCAAGCAGGGGCTGATGACCCACAGCGACTTTGTGCGCCTCGCCGAGAAGGCCGTTCGTGACTATCGCCGGACCTATGAACTCTCCATCGGCAGCGGCTGCATCAGCTGCGGCAAGAGCCAGGCCGAGATTCAGGCAGCGCAGGGGTGGAAGACCGGTGGCGCGTTCGATGGGGGCCATTTCCTCAGCAAGGGTGCCCGTCCGGAGTTAAGACTGGAGCCGTCCAATATTTGGTTGCAGTGCAAAGCCTGTAACGCCGGCTCCAGCAAGTACGCCCGCAAGGGAGTCTCGGTCGCTGAAGGGTTCCGTGAAGGCCTGATCGAACGGATCGGCCTGGCAGCCGTGGAGGCCCTGGAAGCCGATCACCGCCCCCGCAAGCACACCAACGAAGAACTCAAGGCCATTGCGGCCGAATTCCGCGCCAAGGTGCGCGAGCTGAAGAAAGCTACGGAAAACTACAGGGGAGTGTCCGCATGAAGCTCAACAGCGCGCGTATCGCATGGCATGACTGCATGTACAGCCGGTGGGACAGTCAAGCTGCAGTGGTCGAGCAAATGGGCATCCTTGGTCGCATGGTACAAACAACCGAGCGTAATCGATCGACGGACATGGCCATTCACCAGGCACTCGCCGGCCGCGTTCAGGGCGCCATATCCACGTTGCCGCCAAGCCTTCAGGCATTCGGGCACCACCTCTACGGCCCAGGCACTGATGACGATCTCCGGGAGGCTGCGGAGGAGGCTGTCTTCACCCTGGCCTATAGCCGCGGCGAGCGCATGTACGCCAAGAAGTTCGAGAAGGCCCACTACGTTGCTGCTGGAGTGCTAGAGCGCTACCGCCGGATGCACCAGGGAGGGCAGAGCGCTATGCCTGATCCAATCCCCAATCCCGAGGCCTTCCGCGCCTTTCTGTTGGCCCGGTATGACGTGACCATCGACTCTCGGAATTGGGCTCGCGAGTGGGAGCCGTTCGTGGAGGCCTGCTTCCTCGCCTGCGATGACCTGGACAAGGAGGCGCTGATCCCCGTTTCCAGCATGCTCTCAGTTATGCGGGAAGCTGCATAAAAACGCATCGTTATAACGTATTGACAGAATTGTGCGGCTAGCGCACCATCTTTCCCATCCTGACAAAAGTCACTCTGAAGCCCTGGCCACCCGCCGGGGCTTTTTTCGTTTCTGGAGACACCAATGGAACCAACGACAACTGCCGACGGAGCGCTGCTCGCCAAGTACGGCATGGCTGTCTTCGGTTTCGCTGGTGCCGTCCTTTCGCTGGCACCGCTGAAAGGCCTGACTCGTTGGCAGGCTTTCGTGGCAGTGGCCACCGGGTTCGTAACTTCCATGGCCATCACCCAGTTGGTGGTTGCCTATTTCGGCCTCCCCTCCGACGCCGAGTCGAAGAACGGGGTGGCCTTCCTGATCGGCCTTCTGGCCATGAACATCATCCCCGCCATCAAGGCGGCTGCGGAGCGCCTTCTCGCTGCCAAGGGTGCCTGACCATGATGAACACGATCCTCATGGGCTTGGACGCCGTGCTGTGCATTCTGGTGGTACTGGCTGCGCTGGAGTTTCTGCGCGCCGTCCACCTGTTCGAGCATCCAATCCTGAGCCTGTCGTTCTACCTGGTCGCCATCGGGGCCTTCGGCTTGCTGCTGGAGCTGGCAAAAGGCTACTGGGTCAGCCCGTGGGCTGTGGTGCTTCACCTGGGAGTGGTCACCTACGCCTGGTCGCGCCGCAAGCAGATATTCCGCGCGGACTGGTCCTGGGATGGCACCGACCGCCGGCGGCAGCACCGATAAGAGAGATTCCCCATGGCGCTCACCAACAAGCAGCGCCGCTTCGTCGAGGAGTACCTCGTCGACCTCAACGCGACGCAAGCAGCGATCCGCGCAGGGTACAGCGAGCGGCGCGCCTCCGAGATCGGCTCGCAGAACTTGCGCAAGCCTGAAATAGCCGCCGCGATTCAGGAAGCGATGCAAGCGCGTGCAAGCCGCACCGAGATCGATGCGGACTACGTGCTGCGCCGGATGGTCGAGATCGACAAGATGGACGTCCTGGACATCATGTCCGACGACATGCAGCTGAAGCCCGTCAGCAAATGGCCCAAGGTCTGGCGCCAGTACCTGAGCGGCTTCGACCTGGCCGAAATGTTCGAGGGCCGCGGCGACGATCGCGAGATGGTCGGCCTGCTGAAGAAGATCAAGTGGCCGGACAAGGTGAAGAACCTGGAGCTGCTCGGTCGGCACTTCGGCATGTTTACGGACAACGTGGCACTGAGCGGCAAGGGCGGCGCGCCCCTGCTGGTAGGCACCGTCTCGGATGAGCAACTGGAGCGCCTGGCGAAGAAGATCAACGACGAGGTGTAGCGATGACCGCCGCGGCAGAAGAGCGCTACGCGGCGATCCAGCTGGCCCGGGCTGACTTCTACTTCTTCGCACGCTGGATGTTCCTGCAGCGCAAGGGCTTCAAGTGGATGCGCGCCGCGCACCACAAGATGGTCTGTGACGCGCTGATGCGGGTGTACCGAGGTGAGTGCAAGCGCCTAGTGATCAACATCCCGCCGCGCTACTCGAAGACCGAGCTCGCGGTGATCAACTGGATGGCCTGGTGCCTGGGCAAGGTGCCCGACGCCGAGTTCATCCACACCAGCTACGCCGCGCAACTCGCCTCGAACAACGCCTGGCAGGCGCGCGAGCTGGTGGCTCACGAGGCCTACCGCGAGATTTTCCCTGAGACGCAGCTGCGCCCCGATAGCGCGGCCAAGCACGAATGGCGCACCACCAAGGGCGGTATCGTGTATGCGACCGGCTCTGGCGGCACCATCACTGGCTACGGCGCCGGCAAGCATCGCCCAGGCTTCGGTGGCGCGATCATCATCGACGACCCGCACAAGGCCGACGAAGCGAACAGCGACACGATCCGGAAAGGCGTGCTCGACTGGTTCCAGAACACCCTGGAGTCGCGCAAGAACGACCCGCACAACACGCCGATCATCGTGATCATGCAGCGCCTGCACGAGGAGGACCTCGCCGGCTGGCTTCTTGGTGGTGGTAACGGCGAAGAGTGGGAACTGCTCTCCCTGCCCGCGCTGGGCGAGGATGGTGTTCCGCTATGGCCCGAGAAGCACACTGCCGACATGCTCGAGCAGATGCGCGCAGCGAACCCTTACGTCTTCTCCGGCCAGTACCAGCAACGGCCCAGCCCGCTCGGTGGCGGGATCATCAAAGGCGCCTGGTTCCAGCGATACAAGCAGCTGCCGCTGCTCAACTACCGCAAGATTTTCGCGGATACCGCCCAGAAGACGAAGGAGCACAACGACTACAGCGTTTTCGAGTGCTGGGGACAGGGCGAGGACGGCAAGGCCTATCTGCTCGACATGGTCCGCGGGAAGTGGGAGGCGCCGGAGCTGAAGCGCCGCGCCGTCGAGTTCTGGAACAAGCACCTGGCCTTCGACACACACCAGTTCGGCTCCTTGCGCGCCATGGCGGTAGAGGACAAGGCCAGCGGGACCGGCTTGATCCAGGACATCCGGCTCTCCTGCAGCATCCCGATCCTCCCGATCGAGCGCGAGAAGGACAAGCTGACGCGCGTCCTCGACGTGGTGGGTTACATCGAAGCTGGCCGCATCTGCATACCGGAGGACGCGCCGTTCACCAGCGACTTCGTCGCCGAGTGCGAAGCCTTCACACCGAACGACACGCACGCGCACGACGACCAGATCGACCCGATGTGCGATGCGATCAACGACATGGTCGCCTCCGGCAACCTCATTGAAATCTGGAACAGGCTGGCAGGCTGATGAGCAAGAAGAACGCACGGCAACAGCAGCGCCTGGCCGCCAAGGTGACCCACGACACCGAGCGCGCGCGCAAGTCGTTCATGACCGGCGACAGCTTCGAGAACTTCGCCGCGCGCGTCGGCCTTCAGGCCAATAACCAGAACTCGGCAGCGCACTACACCTTCGACCTGGTCAGCCGCAACCGCGTGCAGATGGAGGCGGTTTATCGCTCCAGCTGGATCGCCGGCATGGCCGTGGACCTGGTGGCGCAGGACATGACCCGCTCCGGCATTGAGCTTGTGTCGGACATGGAGCCCGAGGACAAGGACAAGCTGAACCAGGCGCTGGAGCGCCTACAGGTCTGGAACCAGCTGTGCGACAACGTGAAGTGGTCGCGCCTGTACGGCGGCTCGATCGCCGTGATGCTGATAGACGGCCAGGATGTCAGCACGCCCCTGCGGCTGGACACCATCGCCAAAGGCCAGTTCAAGGGGCTGCTGGTGCTGGATCGCTGGCTGGTGCAGCCGTCGCTGGAGAATCTGGTCACCGAGTTTGGTCCGAACCTCGGCAAGCCGAAGCTCTACACCGTGGTGGCCGATGCCCAGGCACTCATCAACCAGAAGATCCACTACACCCGCGTGATCCGCCTGGAGGGCGTGCAGCTCCCGTACTGGCAGCGCATCGCCGAGAACGGCTGGGGCCAGTCGGTGCTGGAGCGGTTGTGGGATCGCCTGATCGCGTTCGACAGCACCAGCGCGGGCGCTGCGCAGCTGGTCTATAAGGCGCACCTGCGGACCTACAAGGTCGAGGAATTGCGCACGATCATTGCCACGGGCGGCAAGACCTTCGAGGCCTTCGTCAAGCAGATGGAGATGATCCGCCTGTACCAGTCCAACGAGGGGCTCACTCTCATGGACGCGAAGGACGAGTTCGAGGCGCACCAGTACAGCTTCTCCGGCCTGGCTGAGCTGATGCTCAGCTTTGGCGAGCAGATCTCCGGCGCGCTGCAGATTCCGCTGGTTCGCCTGTTCGGTCAGTCCCCTGGCGGCCTGAACAGCTCGGGCGACAGCGACCTGCGGACCTACTACGACAACGTGGCGGCCTGGCAGGACCGGGACCTTCGCCCGGGCGTCACCACGTTGCTGCAGGTGATCGCGCTTTCGGTGCTCGGCAAGCCAATGCCCGACGGCTGGGACTTCCAGTTCCGCCCGCTTTGGCAGCTCACCGATACCGAGAAGGCCGACATTGGCAGCAAGGACACCTCGTCGATCGTCGAGGCCTACGACGCCGGCATCGTCAGCCGGGCGACGGCGCTGAAGGAAATGCGCCAGTCCAGCCAGACCACCGGCCTCTGGTCGAACATCACCGACGAGGACATCGAGGAGGCGGAGAACGACCCGCCACCTGGTGCCGAAGACCTGGACTTGCCCGATGCGAACGATCGACCGGAAGAAAAACCGGAACCCGGTCAGGACCAGCCGGGCGGAGCGTGAATACCAGCGCAGCCTGACCCAGGTGGCCAGGCAGGTCGGCTCGATCATCAACGGCTTCCCGCCAGGTGATCCTGCCGCCGACCCGACCATCAGCCAGATACTGCGCCGGTACGCAGACGCTCTGAACGACTGGGCCATTGCCACCGGCAGCCGGATGATTGCCGACGTGAACCAGCAGGACCGCAAGGCCTGGGCTGCGCGCACCGAGGAGATGGCCAAGGCACTGCGGGACGAGATCCTGCACGCCGACACCGGCGCGACAATGCGCGGTCTGCTCGCTGAGCAGGTAACGCTGATCAAGAGCATCCCGCTTGAGGCCGCCCAGCGCGTGCACACGCTGACCATCCAGGGCATCGAGGACGCCACCAGGGCGAACGAGATCGCCAAGGAGATTCAGCGATCCGGCGAGGTAGCCACCAGCCGCGCGCAGCTGATCGCACGCACCGAAGTGTCGCGCACCGCCGCGACACTGACCGAGGCGCGCGCAAAGGCCACCGGTAGCGAGGGCTACATCTGGCGCACCGCCCACGACGGCACGGTGCGCAGCTCCCACAAGGACATGGCCGGGAAGTTCGTGCCCTGGTCTGACCCGCCCACCCTGGACAAGCTCACCGGCCACGCCGGCTGCCTGCCGAACTGCAGGTGCTGGCCTGAGCCAGTGATCCCCGAATGACACCCGCCGCCTGGCGGGCTTTTGTGAGTGCACGCCATGCAGGTAAGGACGCAAGACGATGCCGGCCGCTGGTTCACGCCAGAGACGCTCAGCGCCCGCCAGCGGATGACGCCGGAAGGGTTCCTGCTCTGCGAGGCGGTCCCCATCGCCCGCACCGGAACGCTCATCTACGACGAGAGCGAAATCCCCGTGGAAGGCGGCCCCGGCGGCCTGGTGACCATCGAGCGCAACGCCGACGAGGTGTTCCGCGCCGAGACGATGGCCAGTTTCGAAGGGAAGCCGGTGACGCTGTCCCACCCCGACGAGTTCGTGACCCCTGCGAACTGGCGCCAACTGAGCGTCGGCATTGTCCAGAACGTTCGGCGCGGCACTGACGTCGAGCAGGACCTAATGCTGGCCGACCTGCTCATCACCGATGCTGAAGCCATCGAGCTGGTGCGCAGAGACAACGACCCAAACAGCGAGCGTTTGCGGCAGGTCTCCTGCGGCTACGACGCGGACTATGAACAGCTGGCTCCCGGCCGAGGGCGTCAGACCACCATCGTGGGCAACCACGTAGCACTGGTAGAGCGTGGCCGCTGTGGCCCGCGCTGCGCAATCGGAGACTCCGACACCATGAGCAAGACCAAGAAACGCAGCTTCGCCGATCGCCTGCGCGCGGCCTTCATGTCCAAGGATGCCGAGGCTGCCGAAGAGCTGGCCAAGGAAGCGGAAACCGCCGACGAGGATGAAGACGACGAGGACAAGGAGAAGGCCAAGACCGGCGACTCCGCGACCCTGGCGGCGATCCTCAAGGAGGTCCGCACGCTATCCGGTCGCGTCGGCGACATGGAGAAGAAGCTCGAAGAGCAGACCGAGGACGATGACGAAGAGGAGTCCGAAGAGACCAACGACGACGTCCTCGAGGCCGAGAACGCCGAGCACAACCCGGCCGCCGGCGGCGAAACCTACACCGGCGACAGCGCCGCGCTGACCGATCTGCGCTCCCGCGCGGAGATCCTGGTGCCGGGCATCACCTTCGGCACCCGCGACGGCAAGGTGAAGGTCGCCGACCACATCTGCAGCTGCCAGCGCCAGGCGCTGATCAAGGCAATGGCCACCGATACCGGCAAGGCCGTAGTCGAGCCGTTCCTGTTCGGTCGCGCCCTGGAGAAGCTCACCGCCGACCAGGTGGCCTCCGCCTTCATCGGCGCGAGCGAGCTGGCGAAGGTCCGCAACAACGACAAGGCAGCGCGCACCGCTTCCCCGACTCGTGATTTCGGCAAGACGAAGACCATCGCCGAGATCAACGCCGCAAACCGCAAGCACTGGCAGGGCCAGGGCAACAACTGAGGACCACCCGATGAGCAACGCATTCCTGTACCGCATGCCGGCGGGCATTCCGGGTGATGTCACCCGTGCCAGCCAGTCCACCATCGAGCCCGTATTCCTAAACCCGTCGCTGCCGTTCGCCGGCTTCGGCCTGTTCGGGAAAATCGTCAGCGAGAAGTTCGTGCCCTTCGGCGCGGGCGACGTCGCTGGCGCCGAATACGGCCTGCTGGTTCGCCCGTACCCGATCACCGGCGGCTCCGGCTCCGATCCGCTCGGCACCTCCACGCCGCCCACCAAGGGCGTCGCCGACGTTCTGCGCCGCGGCTACATGACCGTGAAGCTGAACGCCGGCACCGCCGCGAAGGACGGTCAGGTGTACGTCCGCGTGGCTGCCGCTGCCGCCGGCAAACCCATCGGTGGCATTGAGGCTGCGGCCGACTCCACCAACACCGTGGCGATCACCACCGCCACCTTCATGGGCCCGGCGGATGCCTCCGGCAACGTCGAAATCGCCTACAACATCTGACGGAGATAGCTCGATGAGCAACCTGATCCTGCCGCGCGCTATCAAACGTGCGCACACCCGCGACTCGATGATGACCTTCGACGCGGCAACCATCGACTCCACCGGCGTGTTCCTCATCGGTGAGCTGGAGCGCCTGGACCAGAACCTGCACGGCCCGCTGGCGTCCGTGACCTGGTCCCGTGACATCCAACTCCGCGAGGACGTGTCGATCGCGGACGAGATGTCCAGCTTCACCAACAGCACCTTCGCCGCCGTGGGCGGTACCAGCCCGAACGGCAAGGCCTGGATCGGCAAGGATTCCAGCTCCATCGCCTCGCTGGCGCTGGACATCGGCAAGACCGCCAGCCCGCTGACCCTGTGGGGCATGGAACTGTCGTGGACCCTGCCGGAACTGGCGTCCGCTCAGCAGCTGGGCCGCCCGGTGGACTCGCAGAAGTTCACCGGCATGCAGCTCAAGCACAACATGGACACCGACGAGCAGGTGTACATCGGCGATGCCGACCTCGGTGTGACTGGTCTGGTCAATGCCGCCACCGTCACCAACGTCAGCAACGCCGTCACCGGCACCTGGGGGACCGCCACCCCGGCGCAGATTCTGGCCGACGTGAACGACCTGCTGAACAGCGTGTGGGCGGCTTCGGGCTTCGCCGTTTGCCCGCGCGAGCTGCGGATCGACCCGGTGTCCTATAGCTCCCTGGTGAGCCGCATCGTGTCCGACGCCGGCAACATCTCCATCCTGGAGTTCCTGCGCGTCAACAGCCTGTCCAACTCCATCAATGGCTCGCCGCTGAACATCCAGCCGTTGAAGTGGCTGACCGGCCGTGGTGTCAGCAACAAGAACCGCATGATGGCGTACACCAACGAGCAGGATCGCGTCCGCTTCCCGATGGTGCCGCTGCAGCGCACTCCGCTGGAGTACCGTGGCATCCGCCAGATCACCACCTACTACGGCCGCCTGGGCGTGGTGGAGGTAGTCTACCCCGAGACGATTGGCTACAGGGATGGAATCTAGAAACGGCATATAACATGCTATGATGGTATCGCACCCATTGCAGGAGCGATACCCATGGCACATGCCGTCTACGGACTATTCGATCCAGCTGATCCTGAGAAGCGCATCAGGTATGTCGGCTGCTCATCCAAGACCGTTTCTCGTCGAATCATTGAGCACATCAGCGAGGCGAAGGAGAGAGCAAACAGTCGCCATCTATGGATTATGGAAATCCTTGATCGTGGAGAGCGACCGCAGGCTGTCGTTCTAGAGGAGGTCCGCGATGGCGACTGGCAGGATCGTGAGCGCTTCTGGATCAAGGAACTATCCGGCGACCTCGTCAATTCGACTGAGGGAGGGATCGGACTCATTGGTCCAACGGATGACGTTAGGTTCCGAATTCGCGACAAGGTGTCTTCCCTACTTGTAGGCAATGACAGGCGACTCGGAATACCTCATGACGACGAGGCAAGGTCTGCTATTTCCGATGGACTGCTTGCTTCAGGCAAGAAGAAAGCATCGGACGCGTCACGACGAGGAAAGCCTGGGCACAAGCTGAGCGCCGAGGCTAAACAGAAGATCAGCGACGCCAACAAGGGGCGCAAGAATCCCAGGGCCAGGGAACTCGCTGCCGCCATGGCTGAAGGAAATGTTGGCTCGTTTTGGGTGAACGATGGAACAAGTTCAAAGCTGATGCGCAAAGGGAATGAAGTTCCGAATGGCTGGAATCGCGGGCGACTACCTCCAAAGACAGATGTCAGAGCAAAGATATCTGACTCCGTGAGAAAGGCCTCCAACACGATCTACACGCCAGAGCGCAATGCCAAGCTTGCCGCCACTAAAAAGGGCGGTCGATGGATTACCAACGGCGAAACCAATCGCTACCTACAATCTGGCGAAGCTCTCCCTGACGGCTGGTCATTCGGGAGAACAATGAGGAAATAAACAATGGCAACCCGAAACGTTATCAAGCCGTTCAAGCTGAACACTCCGGAAGGCGTCGTCGAGTTCGCCGCCGGCACCCAGGACATCGAGGACAAGCACCTCGACCACTGGTTCGTGCAGGCGCATCTCGAACAGCCGAAATCCAAAGCCAAGGCTGACGCCGAAGGCAAGAAGGACTGACCGATGGATGCCACCAAGTTCCGCCAGGACTTCCCCGAGTTCAACGACCCGGTGAAATACCCGGATTCGGCGGTGAATCTCTGGTTGGACTTGGCTAGCAAGACGCTGCCGGCTGACCGCTGGTGCGACTACCTGGACATCGGCATGGAGCTGTTCGCGGCTCACAACTTGGCGCTGGCCGCCGGCAACCAGGCTACGGCTGCGGTTGGCGGTGTGCCCGGGCAAGTGAAGGGGCCGCTTACCAGTAAGGCAGTCGACAAGGTCAGCGCCGGCTACGACAGCGGCGCAGCGACCCTCGAAGATGGCGGCTTCTTCAACCTGACAACCTACGGCATCCAGTTCCTGCAACTGGCCCGCATGGTCGGCACTGGGGGAATCCAGCTGTGATGAAGGTGACGAAGGACAACGTCGGCCAGGTGCTGGCGTCTATCCAGCGCCTTGTCGGGCAGGAAGTCCTCGTCGGCATCCCTGCCAGCCAGGCCGAGCGAAGCGATGAAGACCCGCAACCTATGAACAACGCCCAGCTGGGTTATGTTCATGAGAACGGTTCTCCAGCGCAGAACATCCCTGCGCGACCTTTCCTGATTCCTGGCGTGGAAGACACCCAGGAGAGCATTTCCGGCCACCTGCAGAAGGCGGCCAGCGCGGCCATGAATGGCGACAACACCAAGGTACAGACGGAGCTGAATGCTGCGGGCCTAGCCGCATCGTCCGGCGCGCGACACAAGATCACCACGGGCGACTTCGAACCGCTGTCGCCTGCAACCGTCCGCAATCGGCGGAAGAACCGCAGCACGAAGTCGATGCGCGCGGCCGAGAAGAAGTACCTGGAGCTGATCGCCAACGGTGCCACGCCGGAGCAAGCCCAGGACGAAGCAGGTATCAGGCCACTGATCAACACCGGCCAGCTCCGCAACTCTCTTACCTACGTCATCCGCAAGAAGTGACAACGATCTAGGGATCAGCCTGATGAACTCAGATAGACAATCTCTCCTGTTACTCAAGGGGATGGTCAGCGATTTGCCCGAAGAACAGCAGCAGGAAGTCTTTGCGGTGAGGGATGAAATCAGGGCGATAGCCCGCAGAGGCGATGTCGCGGTCATCGGGCTCTCCCTTGCGCTGGCAGAAATCTCGGTTGAGCGGGAGAGCGAGTAATGGCCCAGCTCGACGTCACTGAAATCCTCCTCGACCCGGATTTCATGGACACGGGGCTGGTCTGCAAGCGCTCCGTCCAGGCCATCGGCGACAACGGTCGCGCGACCAACGTCGTGACCTCGACACCATTCGCGGCCGTGGTCACCAGCGACAAGGGCGACATCCTCGAACGGATCGCCGGCGGCGAGCGCAAGAAAGGCTCCATCACCATTCATACGATGTTCCGGCTCACCGCCGGGAGCGGCGAGGAGATCATCGCCGACGTCGTCACCTGGCAGGGCCGCGATTACACCGTGGCCAACGTCAACGACTACAGCCACTTCGGCCGCGGCTTCGTGGCTGCCTCCTGCGACCTCCTACCCCTGGCGGGATAACCCATGGCGAACACCTCAGCATCCGGCGGGTACCTGACGCCGGCGGGCACACCTACGCCCGCAGACGATGCCCTGGAGGACATCCTGCAGCCGATGGTGGTCGGCATCACCGGACTCCCTGGCAAGATGGTCCGCCCACGCTGGCAGCCAGGAAACCCGAAACAGCCAGAGCCCGACGTCAACTGGTGCGCCATCGGCGTGATGCACACCAAGCAGGACGCCAACCCCGCGATCGAGCACGACAGCGCCGGAGACGGAGCTGACCAGTACCAGCGTCACCAGGACGTGGTCCTGCTGGCCACCTTCTATGGGCCCAACGCCCAGGCCTACGGCCAGCTGCTGAGCGACGGCATGTACGTCCCGCAGAACAGCGAGGCGCTGAAAGCGCTGGGCATGGCCTTTGTCGAGGCAGGCGACCTCATCGCCGCGCCCGACCTGCTCAACCAACAGTGGGTCCGCCGCTACGACCTCCGCATCCGGCTACGCCGGAAGATCGAGCGCACCTACCAGGTCCTCAACATCCTTTCCGCCGAAACCCCGGTCTCCACCGGCTGACCCTACCCGGAGAATTCAATGCCTACTCTTGCCGTTTCGGACGTCGTCAGCGTCCAGATCGTCATGGCGCCCAAGGCAGCCGCTACCCGTGATTTCGGTGCGCTGCTGATTCTGGGGGCCTCGAATGTTATCGACACCAACGAGCGCATCCGTCAGTACTCCAGCCTCGACGCCGTAGCAGCCGACTTCGGCACCACTGCGCCGGAATACCTGGCTGCCAACTTGTTCTTCAGCCAGTCGCCGCAGCCGGCCATCCTCTATGTCGGGCGCTGGGCCAAGGCCGCGACGTCCGCATTGTTGAAGGGCGGCGCGCTGTCCGAGGCTCAGCAGGCCCTGGCGAACTTCGCCGCGGTGACCGCCGGCGGCATGAAGATCACCATCGACGGCACCCTGAAGACCCTGAGCGCGGTCAACCTGTCGGCCGTCAACAACCTGAACGGCGTGGCTTCGGCGGTTACTGCGAAGCTTGGCGCCTCGGGCGTCTGCGTCTGGAACGCATCTTTCGATCGCTTCGAAATCACCAGCAGCACCACCGGCGCAACCTCGACCATCACCTATGCCGAGGCGCCAACCTCGGGCACCGACATTTCGGCGCTACTCGGCCTGGTGACTGGCGTAGCTTCGGCCCCAGTCAACGGAGTGGCTTCCGAGTCGCTGGTGGATGCCGTTGCTGACATCGCCGGCATGTCCAATGCCTGGTATGGCCTGCTCGTGGCCGACTCGACCATCAGCGAGAGCGACGTCCTATCCGTGGCCGCCTTCATCGAGGGCGCCGGGCAGTCGCGCATCTTCGGCTACACCACCCAGAACCCGCTGGCCCTGGATGGCACCAGCACCACGGACATTGTGGCGAAACTGAAGGCCGCGAATTACAAGCGCACCTTCGACCAGTTCTCCAGCAGCAGCCCGTATGCCGCGGCCTCGATCTTCGGCCGGGCCTTCACCGTGAACTTCCAGGGCAACAACACGACCATCACCCTGAAGTTCAAGCAGGAGCCGGGCGTCACTGCCGAGGGGCTCAACGAGACCCAGGCTGCAGCGCTGAAGGCGAAGAACTGCAACGTCTTCGTCAACTACAGCAACGACACCGCCATCATCCAGGAAGGTGTGATGGCCAACGGGTACTTCTTCGACGAGGTGCACGGCCTGGACTGGCTGCAGAACGATCTGCAAACCGCCGTCTACAACCTGCTGTACACCAGCACCACGAAGATCCCGCAGACCGACCAGGGCATCAACCGCATCGTCACCACTATCTGCCAGCGCCTGGACCAGGCAGTGGCCAATGGTCTGGTTGCCCCGGGCCAGTGGAACGGTCCGGAGTTCGGTGCTTTGAAGACCGGTCAGTTCCTGAGCACTGGCTATTACGTGTACGCGCCGCCGGTATCGACCCAGTCTCAGGCAGACCGCGAAGCCCGCAAGGCTCCGGTAATCCAGGTGGCGGTCAAGCTGGCCGGCGCCGTCCACTTCGTCGACGTCATCGTCAACGTCAACCGCTGATCGGAGCGCCTTGAATGAGCACCTATAGCTTCCTCGATGTGAACGCGACCCTGGTCGGCGCCGGCGCGGTGATCGACCTGGGCGCCGGCTCGGCGACGGCCGAAGAGGGCATCTCGATCGCCGCCGCAGGCGACAAGAACACCATGATGATCGGCTCGGACGGCGAGGGCATGCACTCCCTGCACGCCGACAAGTCGGGCCAGGTCACCGTGCGCCTGCTGAAGACCTCGCCGAAGAACGCCCAACTGATGGCGCTGTACGACGCCCAGTCGCTGAGCTCTTCGGCCTGGGGCAACAACGTCATCACCGTCACCAACTCGGCCAACGGTGACACCACCGTTGCGCGCTCCTGCGCCTTCAAGAAGCGCCCAGACCTGAACTACCGGAAGGACGGCGACATCGTCGAGTGGGTATTCGACTCGACCAAGATCGACGGCATCTTAGGAACCTATTAGTCGCGCTCGTGGGTGAGCTGAACAAACTCCTTTCGGAGTACCGTTGCAGCCCCACAGAAAGCGGCATGTGCTTCTGCCTCGGTGTTATACAGGCCGAGGTAGATGTTCTGGTTCCGATAGCTAATTTGCGCTGACCACCGACCATCCTTGTGCCGCTTCGCGCCGCGCTGATTCTGGACGTTGAAAATCGTATTGGCGGCATTCTGCAGCCGAACGGCTTCGCGCAGGTTGATCGCGCGATTGTCAGTTTTAACCCCATTGATGTGATCTAGCTCCGCCTGAGGAAAGCGCCCGTGATGCATGGCGAATGCGATGCGGTGCGCATAGAACAGGCAGCGCTTACCGGTTTCATCCTTGAACGGAAGCATCAGATAGCCGTTTGCGACCCTGCCTCCAGCAGTCTTGCCCGCGTACAGATTGTTGAACCGCCGGGCAACGCCTGGCGAGCTGAAGTGGCTTTCAGGGCGCGTCTTCCAAGTCAGGATGCCCGTATCACTGTCGTAGGTCAGGCACTCGTTCAGATAGTCGATGGGCAGTTCTTTCATAACATCTCCACATTCATGATGGATACGAGGATGCTATCTATCGTGGCGGAAATTTTCCAGAGGATTCCATGAGCGAGTTCACCGTAAACGGACAGACCTACCGCACCGCCAAGATCGACGCGATGCGCCAGTTCCATCTCTCCCGCAAGATCGCGCCGGTGATCCCGGCACTGATCCCGGTCTTCGCCAAGCTGGCCGAGAGCCAGAAAGCGGAAAACGCGAAGCCGCTCAGCAGCAACCTGGCCGCCATGGCTTCGTTATTCGAGCCGTTCGCGGAGGCTGTGGCCACCATGTCGGACGAGACCGCCGAGTACGTCATGGGCACCTGCCTGTCGGTAGTCTCCCGCCAGCAAGGCACCACCTGGTCGCCCGTCTGGAACGACCGACAGAAGGTTTGCATGTTCGACGATATCGACAGCGGTGTGATGCTGCAGCTGGCGGCGCATGTAGTCCGCGAGTCCCTGGGCCCTTTTTTGGCCGGACTCCTGTCGACCTCGGCGCAGGGGTAGGACCAACGGTCGAGCTGGCGAAGCTGCCAGACGGCCTGGACTGGCTCCTGCTGCCGGTCGCCGAGGGGATGTGCAAGTACGAATCCCTGATCGACGGAACGCTGGATCTGGCGGACGTCGCCCTGATGAACGATTGCCTGCTGGTGCGGGCAGAGAACAAGGCGCGACTGCGCGAGGCAATGGAGCCCAAGTAAATGGCCGAATCCTCCGTCATCAAGGAGTTCTTGGTCGGCCTGGGCTTCAAGGTCGACGAGAAGGGGCTGAAGACCTTCACCGGCACCATTGACGGCGCCACCACGGCGGTGACTCGTCTGGTGACCACGCTGGCCGGTGCATCGCTGACAGTTGCAGCCGGTGTGGCAACGTTTGCCAACAACCTGGAGAACCTTTATTTCGCATCACAGCGGGTTGGCGCATCGGCCGCCAGCCTGAAAGCTGCTGACTATGCAGCTCGCGATCTTGGCGCATCCGCTAATGAAGTCCGCGGATCGCTGGAGGGTATGGCTAGGGCTCTGCGCCAGAACCCAGGGAATGAACCATTCCTGCAGAGCCTCGGTGTAAAAACTCGCGACGCCAATGGCCAGTTGCGCGATACCGCCGACTTACTCAGCAACCTGGGAAGGGTACTGAGCAAGAAGGATTACTTCGTCGCGATTCGCTATGCCGAGCATTTCGGCATCGACGAGAACACCTTGCGCGCCATCATGAGTGGCGAGTTTGGTCGGAAGCTCGAGGAGAACCGCAAGAGATTCGCTGGGGCTGGCTTGGATAAAGCCACCAGAGATGCGCACCAGTTCATGAATGAACTTCGTGCTGTGGGCATGCAGTTCGAGAGCATGTCGATCCTGGTTCAGGCTGAGTTGATGCATCGGCTCGGTCCTGAGCTGGAGCGCTTCTCTGCCTGGTTCGAGAAAAACAGCCCTCTGATCGCGAAGCGCATCGTCGACGTCACCGAGAAGCTGATCCAGCTGGCTCAGGATTCCGAGCCATACCTGAAGGCGATTTACGAATTCTTTGTGGATTTGGATGAAGCCACAGACGGCTGGAGCACGAAAATCATCGTGCTGCTGGGGCTGATGAAGGCCCTGGGCCTGACTTCGGTCGTCACCGGCATTCTTAAACTCGCCGCCGCTTTCTTCAGGCTAGGCACCGGAATCACCGGGGCTTCTGCTGCGGCCGGCGCCGCAGGTGCAATTTCTACCCTGGCTGTCGGTCTCGGCGCCGCCGTCTACTCGTCGTCTCTCAACGAGGGTGAGGACGAAGAGGTGGCGCGCATCCGGCGCGAGAGGGGCTTACCAGAGCACGAAAGTCAGACTACGGATCAGGCTGCCAAGGAGAGTGCGACTGCCAATGCTTGGCGCATCCTACGGGGCGTGGACAAGGACAAGTCCACCTTCGCCATGGACTTCTTCAAGGCTCAGGGCTGGAGCGATGCGCAGGCATCCGGACTGGTGGCCAACCTCGCTGCTGAGAGCAATCTCGACCCAACAGCGAAGGGCGACTGGGGGCTGACCGGTCCCCAGGCGAGGGGCATTGGCCAGTGGCATCCAGACCGCCAGCAGGAGTTCAAGAAATGGGCTGGATTCCCTATCTGGGATGATCGAGCTGACTTCATGAAACAACTGGAGTTTGTCCAGCATGAACTCACTGATGGAGCAGAAGATAAGGCTGGGAGATTGCTTCGAGCTACGCAGAACGCAAGCGATGCAGGCGCCGTTGTCTCGCGCTACTACGAGCGGCCGGGAAGGGATGAAGCGGTACGGGCTGCCGAGGCTGCGAAACGCGGCCAGATGGCTGTGCAGCTAAATCAGACAACCAACATCAACGTATCCGGTGGGTCTGATCCAAATTCGACCGCTCATGCTGTGGCCGGAGCGCAGGGTCGAGTAAACGAAGAACTGGTCCGAAGTACCAGCACAGCGGTGAACTGATATGCCCAACTTCGCAGGCCTGATATCGATCGACCCGAAGCGCTCCATCGGGCCCATCACTGCGATGGTGACCCTGGAGGAGCTCGGTACCGACAACCTGCAGATCACCGAGCACCCGGTAGAGCTTGGCGCCAACATCAACGATCACGCCTTCAAGCAGCCGGCCGAGGTGGTGATTCGCTGTGGATGGAGTAACTCCAGCCTGGGCGGCCTGATCTCTGGACTGCGCCAGGCGGTCTCTACCATCTTCGGCGATTCAGCCTTCGGATCTGACTACGTATCAGGCGTCTACAACCAGCTGCTGGCCCTGCAGGAGTCGCGTATCCCGTTCGACGTTTCGACTGGAAAGCGCACCTACCAGAACATGCTGATGCGCAGCCTGGCGCTGACCACCGACCCAAGGACCGAGTACGCCCTGATGTGCACGGTGGTATGCCGCCAGGTGATCATCGTGCAGACCCAGGCGACGACGCTTCCTCCGCGAGACAACCAGGCGAGCCCGCAGGCCACCGGTGAGGTGGCCAACATGGGGACGAAGCAGACGGCCCAGGCTTTCCCTGCGCCAGGCGGGTGGCTTCCCCCAGATGGGAGCGGCGGAAATGGCTAACTTCGAGATTCCCCTAACCCCAGAGGGGCAGCGCTTCAGCATCACGCTCAGCGGCGTCGAGTATCAGCTGCGCGTGCAGTGGCGGAATGCCGTGGATGGCGGATGGGCGCTGGATATCGCCGACGCCGGCGGCAATCCCATCATCAACGGAATCCCGCTGGTGACGGGGTGCAACCTGCTGGCGGCCTACGCACACCTCGGCTTCACCGCAGCGCTGTGGGTGCAGACCACCGCCGATCCAGATGCCGTACCCACGTTTGAAAACCTGGGTCTCGGCTCGCATCTTTACTGGTGGACCGAAAGCTAGTCAGGAATTATCGGCTCGGCCCAGCATCGGCACGATTCTTCATCATCGCACTGGTGATAGCCAGGATGCTCATGCTGATGACCCCAGGTGTAGGACTTTCCAGATTTCGATTTGCAGTACTCGCAGACCGAACCGTCTTCCGATGTTCTCCAACGATATCTGGTTGAACGAATGCTCATCGCTCTCGCCTTGGTCAGCTCAAACGCCCACATGGCATTGGCCTTTTGACGAGCATGGAAGAGGAGTCTAGCTCGCTCATATTCTTCGGCCGTTACATCGCGTTTTCTGGGCATGCTTGGCCGGGGAGGCGAATAACCCCAGTTCTTATGGTCGTGCGGGTCTGGAAGATCGAAAGGCCAAGTCGAAGTCTTCGGCAGGTCCCTGCTCTTCTTTGGTGGTTCTGGTATAGATCGGCGAAATAGCCTCTGAGCTAGAGAGACCAGCAGGACTATGCAGATAACTACTACCGCGATGATCAGCAGCGGGCCTCTATCCATGGCATTCACCGAACTCGACGAGAAAATCCGATGAGCGTACCCCAATACCTGCGGCAGATCAGCCTGAAGATCGGCAACGACCAAGAAGGCCTCGATCTGTCCAACTTGCGCATCCGCTTCTCGGTACGCAGAGGGGACGTATCGACGCCGAACACGGCCGACATCCGCGTCTACAACGTCAGTGGTGAAACAGCTAGGAAGGCTGACCTCCGGGAGTTTTCCAGGCTGGTCCTGCAGGCCGGCTACGCCGGTAACTTCGGGGTGATCTTCGACGGCACCATCAAGCAGGTGCGGCGCGGCCGGGAGAGCCAGACCGACACTTACTTGGACATCACCGCGGCAGATGGAGACAGCGCTTACAACTGGGCGGTGATCAATACGTCCCTGGCAGCCGGGTCTACCCCAGAAGACCACCTTCAGGCCGCCATGAAAGCAATGGAGTCGCGCGGCATCACGATGGGCGAGCGTCCGCAATTACCTACCAACAAGCTCCCGCGCGGGAAGGTCATGTTCGGCATGACTCGCGACTATCTGGATGCTCTCGGCAAGACGCAGGACATCAGCTGGAGCTTCCAGGACGGCAAGATGACGCTGATCCCGAACACAGCGTACCTGCCAGGCGAGGCCGTGGTTGTGAATTCGGAGACTGGGATGGTGGGTCTGCCGGAGCAGACCCAGAACGGCGTGAACGTGAAGATGCTGCTGAATCCTGCGGTTCGCTGCGGGCGCCGTCTGCAGATCAACAACTCCAGCATTCAGCGACTACGTTATGACCCTTCACCGCTCGGGGAGTCCGATGTGGTTCGAGCGAAAATACAGGTCGACCTTGATAGTGATGGGTTCTACAAAGTGCTGGTCGCAAATCATGTTGGCGATACCAGGGGAAACGAATGGTATACGGACGTCATTTGCATCGGAGTTGACGCGACCATCACGAATTCAGGAATGATCAAGGCTGGAATAGGGGTTCCTGGAGCCATCCAGCCTGCTGGCCCGGTTAAGCCATACGGCTAGGGACAGGAGATCCATCCTTTATCCTGGGAAAAGGACGAAAGGACTTTCCCTTTTCCCTGCTTATCCAGCTCGACCTCAGCGAACACCCCGGATGGCATCGATGATGATGTGCCATCCGCGTCAACGAATACGATCTTGTCTCCAAGCGCTTTCCCCCAGCACCCATTGAGCTCAATCGATACCGGCGACTTCATTCGGAATGCACGCATGTCCTTCGCATGGATGATCGGTAGCGGGCAGGCACGCTCTTCATAAAGGAAGTGGGTGAACTGACCAGACTCCACCCGCGTGCCAGCGCACAGCGAGCCTGCCGGCGCAACTAGCACCTTTTCAGCAAAAGCAGGTGTTGCTGCTGCCAGTAGTGCTCCCATCAGAAATGCTTTCTTCACGGTGACTCTCCTTGAACCCACTTGAACGTATGGACGATCCAATCCGTTGGCTTGCCGTGGCTTTCAACGGGCTGCAATCCAAATTGTGGACCGCGATGCCAGGGATTATCCAGAGCTTCGACGCGGTGGCCATGACCTGCACCGTTCAGCCCGCCATCCAGGCCCTGGTGCGGGACGAGGCTGGCGGCCTCTCATCCGCTGATCTGCCGCTGCTGCTGGACTGCCCGGTGCAATTCCCGGCCGGAGGCGGGTGCACGCTGACCTTTCCAGTGAAGCCGAACGACGAGTGCCTGGTGGTGTTCGCCTCGCGCTGCATCGATTCCTGGTGGCAATCGGGCGGCATCCAGGCGCAGGCCGAACTGCGCATGCACGACCTGTCGGACGGGTTCGCGTTGCTGGGTTTCCGGTCGCAGCCGCGGGTTATCGCTGCCGTCAGTACCGGCGCGGCACAGTTGCGCAGCGATGACGGGGCCACTTTCGTGTCGGTGTCGCCAGGTGGCGCGGTAGCCATCACGGCACCGGCCGGCCTGACGATCAATGCCGATGTGGTCGTGAACGGCAAGGTGACCACCACCGGCGACGTGAAGGCAGGGACGATCAGCCTGCAGACCCACAAGCAAGCCGGTGTCACACCGGGTAGCGGAACAAGCGGAGTCCCGACGCCATGAGGTACCGGAAACTGGACGCCAACGGCGATTACACCTTCGGCGGTAGCCGTGCCGACTTCCTTGTGGATTCGCCGGCAGCAGTTGGCCAGGCCGTGCTGACCCGTCTCCAGCTATTCAAGGGGGAGTGGTTCGTCGACACCGCCGACGGCACACCGTGGCAGACCGATGTGCTGGGAGAACACACCGGGTCGAAATACGACATGGCGATCAGGAATCGCATTCTCGGCACCCAGGGCGTGGAGCAGATCGACAGCTACGACAGCGAGGTCGAGCCGAATGGCCGGAAGCTGACGATCACCTGCACGATCACCACGACCTACGGCCAAACCACCATCAGCGAGACGCTCTGAATGGCCTCTTCGACCGCACCTATCATCGACGCCAGCGGCATCTCGGCGCCCAGCTATGCAGATGTGCTGGACTACCTGCAGCAGCAGTACCGCTCGATTTATGGGGCGGACGTGTACCTCGGCAACGACAGCCAGGACGGCCAGTTCCTGGGCGTGCTGGCTCTCGCAATTAGCGATGCCAACGCGGCGACCATCGCCACCTACAACTCTTTCTCGCCGCTGACCGGGCAGGGGAACGGTTTGTCGAGCAACGTGAAGATCAACGGTATCTCCCGCGCGGTCGCTACCAATTCGCAGGTGGACCTGAAAGTCGTCGGCCAGGCTGGCACAGTGATTACTCAAGGGATCGCCAGAGACGTTGCCGGTTACACCTGGGCGCTTCCGGCAACTGTAACCATTCCACCGGCGGGCGAGATCACCGTCACCGCCATCTGCACCGAGATGGGTGATATCGCTGCCGGCATCGGTCAGGTGAATGTAATCGCCACGCCGACCCGCGGTTGGCAGTCAGTCACCAACCCATCGGCGGCAGATACTGGTGCGCCGGTAGAAACGGATTCTGCCCTCCGCCAGCGGCAGCAGGTATCGGTGGCTCTGCCCTCTCGGACGGTGTTGGAAGGGACGACTGGCGCGGTAGCGAATATCGTCGGCGTGACCCGCCTGGCCACCTACGAGAACGACACGAACGCAACCGATGCCAATGGGATCCCGGCGCACTCCATCTCCCTAGTCGTCGAGGGTGGTGATGCGGCCGCGATCGCTCAGGCTATCGCCGACAAGAAAACGCCAGGGACTGGTACCTACGGCACCACCTCGCAGACTGTCACCGATGTGTATGGCAGGCCACTGACGATTCGCTTCTACAGGCCCACCTACCAGGCGTTGACGGTGGCGCTGACCCTCAAAGCTCTGGCCGGCTACAGCTCGACCACCGGCGCGGCTGTTCAACAAGCTGTCTCGGACTACATCAATTCCGTGGAAATAGGCGGTGGACTGAGTAAGTCGGTGGAGTGGGCGGATGCGATCACGGCGGCGAACAGCGTGCCGAACAACACTACGTTCAAGCTCACCGGCCTGACTCTGACGGGGCCCGGTGGCGCCGGCACCCCAGACGTAACGTTGGCCTTCAACCAGGCAGCACAGTGTGCGCCGGCTTCCGTAACCATCACGGTGACCTGATCCATGGCTGATATTTCCGACTACGTCGGGCTGATTACCACCGAGCACTCGGACAAGCCAAAGTACATGGCCATGGTCGAGGCGGTGGTGCAGCCGATGATCGACGCCCTGAATGCCTCGCAAGGACTGCCTGTAGATTTCGACCTGGACCAGGCGGTGGGGGCCCAGTTGGATGTGGTCGGGCTATGGGTAGGAATCTCGCGCAACGTCAATGCGCCTCTCTCTGGTGTGTATTTCTCGCTCGACGTGGTTGGCCTGGGCTTCGACCAGGGCGCATGGAAAGGGCCGTTCGATCCAGACACCGGCATCATCTCCCTCGATGATGAGACCTACCGGACGCTCATTCGAGCGAAGATCGGCGCCAATCGCTGGGACGGGACCCTTGGCCAGTCGAAAGAAATCCTCGATCTGATCTTCTCCGGTGACACACACGTCTTCATTGAAGACCGCCAGGACATGTCCATCGTGCTCGGAATCTCTGGTGAGATTCCCTCGGCCGTCTTCTTGGCCATGCTGACCGGCGGCTACATCCCCATCAAGCCGGAAGGCGTGCGGATGTCGGTCTATGTTGTGACCTCAGTTAGCGGCGCGCCGATCTTCGGCTTTGACATGAACAACGAGTATGTCGGTGGTTTTGATGTCGGCGCGTGGGGCGGTAGTCCGGACAATGTTGTTTATCCGCAACCGCTTGCGTTCGACTTCACTACCGGGGTACTCGACTCGCTGATCAGCTTCAGCAGGCCGGGACCCGGGACGCGCTACAACGCCTCGGGCATTCTTGAGTCGGTCCCGGCAGGTGCGGCTCGCTTCGACTACGACCCGGTTTCTCTGGTCTTGAGGGGGCTGCTGCTCGAGGAGGCGAGAACTAATCTCTGCATTAACTCTGAAGCAATCGGAGCCGGCGCAAGGACAGCAGTTTCAAGTGATGTAGGGACAGCACCAAATGGAGCGTCAACCGCCGACCTCCTAACTGAAACCGCTATCAGCGGCGAGCATTACTGTTATGATTTTTATTTTACACCCTCGGCCGGATCGGTCTATACCTGGTCCGTTTTCGTTAAACAGGCCGTAGGATCGCGGAATCTGCTCCTGCGCGTGGCTGGCAGAAACACCGCCGCCGCGGTTAACTTTAACTTCGCCACTCAGGCGCTGGTGAAATCTGGACCGCAGTTCTCCAGCGCCACAGTTGCGATCTTGAAGGGCGGCTGGTTCCGAGTCTCATTGGTGTGGGTGGCCGCTGTTGCGACCAGCATTGATTGCCGGATCCAACTTGCCAACGGGGCAAGCACCACCAGTTATTTGGGCGACGGTACGAGCGGCTTCTATGTGTGGGGTCGCCAGTTGGAGCTCGGCGACCAGTCATCGTCCTACATCCCGACTGGCGCCGCCGCAGTTACACGCTCGGCGGACGTTGCGTTCGTCCCCATCTCCACCTGGTTCAACAACCTCGAGGGAACGCTGCAGGCGAATTTCCAGGCGAATAATCCGGCGCAGAGCAACCGGGTCGCCTCGTTGTTCAGCAGCGCTGGCCAGATGACCACCATCGACAGCAATGGTCAATGCGAGGTCGGCGGTACCTTCATCAGCCCAGCAGCACCAGGTGGTAATGCGGCTGTGGCGTTCCAGGCAGGCGACATCGCGGCGGCCGTTGCAGGAGTAATCACCGCTGTCGGCGCGCCGCCATCCCTTCCCGACTTCCCCAAGGGGCTTTTCCTGGGCTCTCTTGACGGTCAAAGCCAGTTCCTCAACGGCTGGTTAAAACAGATCAGCTACCAGCCCGCGCGGCTGAACAATTCCGATCTCATTACCCTCACTTCCTCATAGGGGGCCTCCATGGCCGTGAACAACTTCCTGCCGTTTGCCGGCGGGGCAGGCGCGAACGTACTCACTCAAGACGCCTACCTTGCGTTGTCGTCTCTCCGATCGAACGGTTTTTCAGCGGGTACTGCTCAGTCAGCTCAGCTGAACAAGGTATGGAGGCAGGCGTCGATCATGGCCGCCGTAATAGGCCAACTCATCGTCGACTCCACCGGCCTGGACGCCCTTGACGATGGCTCAACTGCAGCTCTCGTCGCGAATTTGAAAGCATCCATCAAGGCGCAGTCGAATGGCGTCGTCGGGACATCTCGCAACGTAGTTATGTCGGTGGCAGCTGAATCTGCAAGTGCGACGCTTACTGCGGACGAGGTGATTGTTGAAAGTGCGCTGGGAGTCCTGGCTTACCGCCTGGCGAACGTCAACAGAACCATCAACCTCGGCACTATTGGCGCCGGCGGCATGGACACTGGCACGGCGCCTGCCAACGGCTTCGTTGGCATCTACCTGATCTACAACCCTGTCAGTGGCGCGAGTGCGTTGCTGGCGGTTAATGCCACCAGTGTTGCCGCCCCGAGTATCTACGGCGGCGCGAACATGCCGTCCGGTTACACTGCATCGGCTCTGGTATCGGTCGCGCCGATCAGTGTGATTGCTGGTCAATTCGCGCCTTTCTTACAGATTGATCGGGCAGTTGACTACGCAGGTATTAGCGTATTGACAGGGTCCTCGGCTGTAACGGCAAACACTCCCAGGACATCTACCGGTATTCCGTTAAATGCTAAGGCTGTATCTGGCTTCAACCAGATTGGAAGCGCCTTGGCCTCGGCGGTATCGCAACAGCTTTGCAGCACAAGCAACAACGCACTGGGCGGTCAGTTCAATACACAGAACGTCGCCGCAGGGTCTTCGTGCGCGATCCCGTTCCGCCTAATTCTGTCTGTTCCGCAGACGATCTACCAGACGTCCGCCAATAGTGCTGGAACGCCAAGTTTCACAATTTCCGTAAAAAACTACGAGTTCTGAGGTCGGCCATGATTGCTGAATTTTTTGATGAAAGTGAAGGTGTCGTCATCGGTATATTCAGTTCGCCCCAGCCAATTGAAGCGGTCAAATATCAGGGAGAGATTCTCCCTGATGACCCCCGCTACAAGGCTTGGTGGGATGCCCTTCTGGTTGGCACCTATAAGGACGATTTGCCAGAACCTGCACCCTAGCCTCTAGGTTCCTGATTTACGCTAGTGGTATTAATTGTGTCAGGCTTTGTATTGCGCCTTGTTAATGTGCTGATAATCAGCTTCTGAACTGGCTTTTCGATCAGGCTATGGGTTGCGGCAGAGACCAGAATCACAGATGTGAAGTAAATGATTAAAATAGTGGCCTGGCTTAATCCTGCAAATAGTGTCTGGTACATCTCCATTACCCTAATGATAATTTGATGCACCATGTAAATGGAGAAGCTTATTTCTCCAAGATATACTAGCGGCTTGGCGCTCATTGCCTTTGATAATGCGCCGCCCTGTTTGGCTAGTATCACTATTAGCAGGGCGAAAGCCAGTGAACCACCGCAGTTGGCAAACCAGATTGAGACTGATTTGTTAATCGCTATTGGGAGGCTTGAGAAGAAATTAAGGTCGCCAATCCACATGACGGCCGCGGAAATGGAAAGTGCTGCGATTTCTAGCGCGCTATTTGTTAGAGTGCTTTGATTTGGTGCTTTGTTGATCTTTAAGTAAATTTGATATGCAGCAATTCCAAGCATGAATTCACTTAGTCGGCTAAGTGGCGATATGTATGCTGACCAAAGCATTAGAGGGCGATCGCTGTTTCTAAAAATATATAGCATCAGCCCTGTTGCTGCGGCTGTTGAGATAAGTTTAAGTGCCCAGGTTTTTTCTATTCTGAATATTAGTAGTGGGAAAACTGCGTAGAAGAAAATTTCATTCGATAAGCTCCATGAAACACCGTTCAGTGAGAAGTATGTTGCCTGGTCAGGAACCCATGACTGAAGAAGGGTGAAATTTAAAATAATATCCTTGATGGGAATTGCGCCATCGTAGTATTTAATTATGTATATGGCTGATATTGCGGTTGCGATGTGGAGTGGCCATATTCTGGCGAATCGGCTTATGTAGAAAATTCCAAGATCGTGCTTCGATGTGATGTTCTTGTGCGTGTGGGATAAAATGAATCCTGACAGGACATAAAACATCGACACCGCTTGCGTCAGGGAAAAGTGATCTGCGAAGGAGTAGCCGCCGAAGTTATGTTTTGAATGAAAAATCACGACCAATGCTGCCGCTACAAATCGCAGTGAAGTAAGAGAGTCGATTTGTCTGGCTCGCATTTTTCTTTCCATTTCAAAAATATCTGAGGATACGGTCTAGAGAGACGCCACACAACTAGCCAACATCCCAATTCAGATTTTTGGAGACCAGCAATGCCACTCACCGAGCAGCAATTGCTGCGCATCTACCCCAACGCCAGCCAGAGAGCTGGCGTTTTTGTTCCTGCGCTCAACCGGGCGATGCAGCGGTACCAGATCAATACGCCTGCGCGCCAGGCAGCTTTCCTTGCCCAGATTGGGCATGAGTCGGGCCAGCTGAAGTGGGTGAAGGAGATCTGGGGGCCGACGCCGGCGCAGTCGCGATATGAAGGACGCAAGGACCTGGGCAACACGCAGCCAGGGGACGGGAAGCGCTTCCTTGGTCGTTCGCTTATCCAGGTGACAGGGCGGGAGAACTACCGCAAGGCCGGCGCAGCCCTTGGCCTTCCGCTACTCGACAAACCTGAGCTTCTGGAGCAGCCGGAGTGGGCAGCGGCATCTGCTGCTTGGTGGTGGGCGAACCATGGTCTCAACGAGTTGGCCGATGCTGGCGAGTTCGAGCAGATCACCAGGCGCATCAATGGCGGCCTGAACGGTCAGCGTGAGCGCCTTGAGCTGTGGGCGCGTGCCAAGGAGGTATTGGCATGAGCGGATTCACCAAATTATCGGACGTCCTGGAAGAGGCCGACGGCAAACTCTTCTTCGGCTGCCCAGGCTGCAACATGGTGCATGGACTGAACGTGCGCAACGGGCAGAAGCCCGACTGGGCCTGGAATGGTGACGTCGACCGCCCGACCTTCGCGCCGTCTGTCTTGGTCCGCTACCCGTGGGGGCCGGATCAGCATCAGGTCGTCTGCCATTCGTTCGTTCGCGACGGTCGCATCGAGTTCCTCGGCGACTGCACGCATGCCCTGGCCGGTCAGACGGTGGACCTCCCGCCGGTGGACGACTACTGATGGCCTGGCTGCTCAACAACTGGAAACCGCTTCTGTGCGCGCTGCTTCTGTCCCTGGCAGCCGCCGCCGGCTGGATAGCCAATGGCTGGCGGCTCGGCCAGCAGATCGAACAGCACCAGGCCGCGTTCCAGGCCGACCTGAGCACGATCAACCTCGCCGCAGCCAAGGCCCAGCAGGAAGCCAACGAACAGCGCCAAGCGCTAGCCAAGGCGATACAGCAGGATTCCGCTACCCGATATCAGGAGTACACCGATGCCCAGCATCAGAACGCTCAGCTTCGTGCTGATCTGCTCACTGCTCAGCGCCGGCTGTCAGTCAAGGTCAGTGGTTGCAGTGCCGCCGCCCAAGTGCCAGGTACCGCCGGCACCGGAAGCGTGGGTGATGCAGGCGGTCGAGCCGATCTTGACCCAGGAGACTCTGCGGCTCTTCTCGGGATCGTCAACCGGGGCGACGACGCCATCAGGCAACTGACGGCGTGCCAGGCGTATGTGAAGCGGATATTGGGGGAGTAGGGTGCCAAGGATGGGCTAGATGTGGCGTGAGTCATCCTCACGCCTGCGTGACTTTTGCGTGACTCTCTCACGCACTACCTGGCATTCATGGGCATTCAGTTGCAGCGAGCGCCCATTCTAGACCGTGTTTTTCGGGCCTTCCGTCCTACTTCTCAAGCATTTCGTGCATCGCGATGATCTGTTCCGCCACCTGCGACAGTTTCTGCTGGCGGCCCATGGCCTGGCGGCGCATCAGGGTGTAGGCCTCTTCCTCGGCGCAGCCTTTCATCTTCATCAGCAGACCCTTTGCGAGCTCGATTCGCTTGCGTTCGGCCAACTGCTGCTCGCGTGCCTGCAGCTGGGCGCGCAGGGCCTGGTCGCTCTCGAAACGGGCCATGGCGACGTCGAGGATCGGTTGCAGGCGCTGGGCCTGGATGCCCTCGACTATGTACGCGCTGACCCCGGAGCGGATGGCCTGGCGCATCACCTGCGGGTCGTGCTCGTCGGTGAACATGACGATGGGGCGCGGCTGGTCGCGGCTGACCAGCACCACCTGCTCCATCACGTCGCGGCCGGGAGATTCGGTGTCGATGAGGATCACATCGGGGCGCAGGGCTTCCACCCGCTGCGCGAGGTCGACCGTGAGGCCGGATTCGTCGATCACCTCGAAGCCGCACTCCACCAGGGCAGCCTTGAGGCGCCCGACCTTCTTCGGGGTGTCGTTGATCAGCAGAACGCGCAGCATGCTCAACCTCGTTCCGCCAGGGCATTCAGCTCGAAGCTGCGGGCATAGCCGGCCGGATCGTTACCGCCCCAGAGGCGGCCGTCGATCAGCGTAGAGGTGCGCATTTCGCTGTCCGGCACGCTGACACCGACGGCGCTGGCGGCTTCGCGGTACAGCGCGAACTGTTGGACCTGACGAGCGATGCCGAGGTAGTCGACGTCCTCGCGCAGCAGGCCCCAGCGGCGGAACTGGGTCATGAACCACAGTCCGTCGGAGAGCCAGGGGACGTTCGCCTGCCCGTCGTTGAAGAAGCGCAGCGGGTGTGCGTCCTGCCAGGCGTGACCGAGGCCGTCCTGGTAGCGGCCGAGCAGGCGTGGCTCGATGCTGGCGACGGGAGCGTCGATGTAGTCCTCGCTGCTGATCAACTGGGCGGCGCTGCGCAGGTTGTCTTCACTGGCTTCGATGAAGCGGCTGGCATCGAGCAGGCTCATGACCAGCGCGCGGGCGGTGTTGGGGTATTGCTCGACGAAGGCGCGGGTTGTGCCCAGGACCTTTTCCGGGTGGTCGGGCCAGATCTGCTGGCTGGTGGCGAGGGTGAAACCCATGCCTTCGTCCACGGCCAGCGCGCCCCAGGGGCCACCGGCGCAGAAGCCGTCGATGCGCCCGGCCCTGAGGTGCTCGACCATCTGCGCTGGCGGCACCACCAGGCTGCGCACGTCCTGCAGCGGATGAATGCCGTGGGCGGCCAGCCAGTAGTAGAGCCACATCGCGTGCGTGCCCGTGGGGAAGGTGTGGGCGAGGGTGAGTTGCGCACCGTTCTGGCGCACATGGCTTTGCAGTGCTTCAGCAGAGGTCACACCGTCGCGCATCAAGGGGGCGGAAAGGTTGATCGACTGGCCGTTCTGGCATAGGCCCATGAGCACGGCCATGTCTGTGGCCGGGGCGCCGCCCAGGCCCAGTTGCAGGTCGTAGATCAGGCCGTAGAGGCTTTGCGCCGCATCGAGCGCGCCGCTCAGCAGACGGTCGCGCAGGCCGGCCCAGGAGCTTTGGCGTTGCAGGTTCAAGGTCAGGCCGTAGGGCTGGCCGAAGCCCTGGGTCGCGGCCACTACCAGGGAGGCGGAATCGGTGAGGGCCATGAAGCCCAGGTTGAGCGCGGCCTTCTCCGGGGCATCGGAGCCGGCTACCCAGGCCAGGTTGCCCGGCAGTGCGCTGGTACTGTCGATCATCTCCACCTCTGAACGCGCGCTCATGCACGCTCAATACAAAAAGGCGCCGCTCCACCGGCCTTCGAGGGGCGGTGGCAGCGACGCCATTGTCAGAGGGCGACCCGCCGTTGGATCACCGTTTGTGAAAGCGGAGCAAGGGCTGTGCCAGGGAAGCGGCAGAAAAAAGAAGCCCCGCCATGGAGAGCGGGGCGCAGAGGAAGGGAGCGCACCTCTGGAGGGTTCCACAAGGGCACCTGGGCACGGAAATCGGCAGGAGCCTGTTGTCCACCTTAGACCTCGAGGCTCGGGGCGCAACCGGTCAATAAGTATTAGGCCCATCGTTAGGGTAGGGCTGCAGGCGTCTATTTCGCGTCCTGCAAAAGAAAAGCCCCGCACTAGGCGGGGCTTTTCGTCACGCTGGGATCACTCAGACCTGAACGGCCGGGATCTTCGCGTTGGCTGCAGCTTCGCGGAACTCGGCGATCTGGTCGAAGCTCAGGTAGCGGTAGATATCGGCAGACATGCTGTCGATGTCCTTCGCGTAGGCCATGTACTCCTCGACGGTCGGCAGCTTGCCGATGATCGAAGCGACAGCGGCCAGCTCGGCGGATGCCAGGAACACGTCGGTGGCATCGCCCAGACGGTTCGGGAAGTTACGGGTCGAAGTGGAGACCACGGTCGAACCGGTCTGTACGCGAGCCTGGTTACCCATGCACAGCGAGCAGCCCGGCATTTCCATGCGCGCGCCAGCCTTGCCGTAGATGCCGTAGTAGCCTTCCTCGGTCAACTGGTGGGCGTCCATCTTGGTCGGCGGAGCCAGCCACAGACGGGTCGGAATGCCACCCTTGACCTTGTCCAGCAGTTTGCCGGCAGCGCGGAAGTGACCGATGTTGGTCATGCAGGAGCCGATGAAGACTTCATCGATCTTGCGGCCTTGTACGCTGGACAGCAGGCGAGCGTCGTCCGGGTCGTTCGGAGCGCAGAGTACCGGCTCCTTGACGTCGGCCAGGTCGATCTCGATGACCGCGGCGTACTCGGCGTCCTTGTCGGCTTCCAGCAGTTGCGGGTTGGCCAGCCAGGCTTCCATCGCTTGCGCGCGGCGCTCCAGGGTGCGGGCGTCGCCGTAGCCTTCGCCGATCATCCAGCGCAGCAGGGTGATGTTGGACTTCAGGTATTCGGCGATGGCCTCTTCCGGCAGCTTGATGGTGCAACCGGCAGCCGAACGCTCGGCGGAGGCGTCGGACAGCTCGAAGGCTTGCTCGACGGTCAGGTCGTTCAGACCTTCGATCTCGAGGATGCGGCCGGAGAAGATGTTCTTCTTGCCCTTCTTCTCGACGGTCAGCAGGCCGGCCTGGATCGCGTAGTAGGGGATCGCATGGACCAGGTCACGCAGGGTGATGCCCGGTTGCAGCTGGCCCTTGAAGCGCACCAGAACCGATTCGGGCATGTCCAGCGGCATGACGCCGGTGGCAGCGGCGAAGGCCACCAGGCCGGAACCGGCCGGGAAGCTGATGCCGATCGGGAAGCGGGTGTGCGAGTCGCCGCCGGTGCCGACGGTGTCAGGCAGCAGCATGCGGTTCAGCCAGCTGTGGATGATGCCGTCGCCCGGACGCAGGGAGACACCGCCGCGGGTCATGATGAAGTCCGGCAGGGTGTGGTGGGTCTTGACGTCGATCGGTTTCGGATAAGCAGCGGTGTGGCAGAAGGACTGCATCACCAGGTCGGCGGAGAAGCCCAGGCAAGCCAGGTCTTTCAGCTCGTCGCGGGTCATCGGGCCGGTGGTGTCCTGGGAACCGACGGTGGTCATCTTCGGTTCGCAGTAGGTGCCCGGACGTACGCCCTGGCCTTCGGCCAGACCGCAGGCGCGGCCAACCATCTTCTGGGCGAGGGTGAAGCCTTTGCCGCTGTCCACCGGAGCTTCCGGCTTCTTGAACAGGTCGGACGGAGCCAGGCCCAGCTCGGCACGGGCCTTCTCGGTCAGGCCACGGCCAACGATCAGCGGGATACGGCCGCCGGCGCGGACTTCGTCCAGCAGAACCGGGGTCTTCAGCTCGAAGGTGGTGACCACTTCGCCGCTGTCATGACGCACGACCTTGCCTTCGTACGGGTACACGTCGATGACGTCGCCCATGGCCAGGTTGGTGCAGTCGAACTCGATCGGCAGGGCGCCGGCGTCTTCCATGGTGTTGTAGAAGATCGGGGCGATCTTGGTGCCAAAGCAGAAGCCGCCAGCGCGCTTGTTCGGAACGTAGGGGATGTCGTCGCCGAAGAACCACAGCACCGAGTTGGTGGCGGACTTGCGGGACGAACCGGTGCCGACCACGTCACCGACGTAGGCGACCGGGAAGCCCTTGGCCTTCACGGCTTCGATCTGCTTCAGCGGACCGACGGAGCCCGGCTGGACCGGCTCGATGCCGTCGCGGGCCATTTTCAGCATGGCCAGGGCGTGCAGCGGGATGTCGGGGCGCGACCAGGCGTCCGGAGCGGGGGACAGGTCGTCGGTGTTGGTTTCGCCGGGGACCTTGAACACGGTCAGGGTCAGCTTCTCGGCGACAGCCGGACGGGCCTTGAACCACTCGCCATCGGCCCAGGACTGCAGCACGGCCTTGGCGGCAGCGTTGCCTTTCTTGGCGCGCTCGGCGACGTCGTGGAAGGCGTCGAACATCAGCAGGGTGTGCTTCAGTTGCGCGGCGGCGACTTCGGCCAGCTCGGCGTTGTCCAGCAGCTCGACCATGGTGGCGATGTTGTAGCCGCCCTGCATGGTGCCCAGCAGCTCGAGGGCGCGGGCTTTGTCCAGCAGCGGGGAAGTGGCTTCACCCTTGGCAACGGCGGACAGGAAACCGGCCTTGACGTAGGCGGCTTCGTCCACGCCCGGCGGTACGCGGTTGGTGATCAGGTCGAGGAGAAATTCTTCTTCGCCGGCCGGCGGGTTCTTCAGGAGTTCGACCAGACCTGCGGTCTGTTCGGCGTTCAGCGGCTGGGGCACGACGCCCTGGGCGGCACGCTCTTCTACGTGTTTGCGATAGGCTTCAAGCACAGTATTTCCCTCATCAGTGGTCCCGGAGGACGCGTATCCAGGAGACCCCTCCGATCCATTCGTCAGGCATGGTGGACGGTAATCCACTGACCTACGACGGCACCGGCGATCTCCGGGCAGAAGCTGTTTTCAAAGTTTTACGCCGGTGGGGCCTGGGACGAGAGGGACTGGGCGCTTGAGGGAGGCGCCCAGACCGCGCGGCTGCCGGAATCTGTGCTTCGTGACGCTTTGAAAACAGCTTCTTTCGGACAATGACGCCAAAAAGGCGCAGCCATTCTAATGGAATTAATGGGCCTTGGTAAGCCGATTTGCGTGGCGCCCGAGGGTGAACTTGCCTAGACAAAGGGCTAACATGCCCGCTTTGCCGGCAACCTGTTCAACCATGTCTTCGCAACGCATCAAAACTCCCTGCGTCGGGCTCTGCTCGACGGTCTATGGCGACCTGGTCTGCCGTGGCTGCAAGCGTTTCCACCACGAAGTGGTGAACTGGAACCGCTACGGTGACGAGGAGAAGCGGGCGGTCCTGAGCCGTCTGGAAGTCCTGCTGGCGCAGGTGATGATGGCCAAGCTGGAAGTCTTCGATGCGTCGCTGCTGCGCAGCCAGCTGGAGCAGCGGCAGATACGCTTCGTGCCCGAGCAGTCGCCCTATTGCTGGGCCTACCAGCTGATCGCCCGCGGCTCGCGGATGATCAACCAGGTGGAAGCCTATGGCCTGGCACTGCTGCCGGAGTTCCGCGGCTGGACACTGCCCGACCTGCGCGACGCCATCGACAAGGAGTTCTTCATCCTCTCCGAGGCGCATTACGAGCGCTATATCGCGCCGAGCTTCCTCGCCGAGGGGCTGGAGTCGCGGGTCTGATCGCCGCCTGCTAATAAAAAAGCGCCCGGATGGGCGCTTTTGCTTTCTGTAGGAGCGAGCTTGCTCGCGAACCATTTCCCGCCTGCTGCGATGCTGGGCGGTTCGCGAGCAAGCTCGCTCCTACAGGTTGGGTTTCAACGTGATCGGTCAGGGCTTGGCGGCGATTTCTTCCAGGTGGGCGATGATGTCGTCCGGCTTGAGCACCAGGATGTCGCTCTCCAGGGAATCGAGCACCACTTCGGCAGTGTTGCCGATCAGCGCGCCGGACAGCCCGGTGCGCGCCACACTGCCGATCACCGTCACCGCGGCATCGAGGTTGTGGGACGCGCGGGGAATCAGCACGTCCGCCGGGCCTTCCTCGATGTGCAGGTGCTGGTCGTCCACGCCGTATTCGGCCTGGAATGCCTTGCACGCCTCGCGGTACTTGGCCTCGATGGTCTCGCTGAGCTGGAAGGTCGGGTCGGCGGCTGAGAGCATGGGCGAGGGGTGGGCGCTGATCACGTGCAGCTGGCCGTGTGCGAGCCCGGCGATGTCGTAGGCGTGGCTGACGATCCCGGCATGCAACGTGCGGTGTTCGATATCGTTGTTGCCTACGTCTACGGCGGCGAGGATGTTGCGGCCGGCCCAGGGCAGGCTGGTCTTCACCAGAAGTACGGGGGCAGGGCAGAAGCGCAGCAGCTTCCAGTCGTCCGGGGTGAGCAGGGCCTTTTTCAGCGGGTTGTCCGGGCTGTGCTGCTTGATCACCAGCCCACAGCCTTCGGCCTGCTGCTCGGCGATGACGGTCTGGTGCAGGTTGTCCTTCCAGGCCTGGCGGCTGGAAGCGCTGAAACCTTCCTGGCGCAGCACCTCGGCCACTTCTTCGAGTTTGGCGCTGTAGTCGGCGCGCCGCTCGCAGGCCAGCAGGTGCAGGTGCGACTGGGTCACGCTGGCGATCAAACGGGCCCGTTTCAGCGCGAGACCTTCCGGCTGGTCCGGGTCCACGACTACGAGGATGCTACGGATGGCTTGCATGATCGTCTCCCTTCGTGCGCGTTGTTTATGTGGAACCACTGTAGTCGGGATATCCCGTTCATGACGTTGAGGCATATCAACGCCGGAAGCTGGTTCCGCGCGGCGGCCCCCGTATAATGCTCCGCCTTTATTGCACCGGCCAGCCAGGCGCCGGTGCGCTGAGTCGTCTGGAGCAAGAAGATGCTGTCCGAAATCAGGGAATTCCTCGGTTGTGCCACGCCGGATGCGTGGGTGGAAGCCGCGCTGCGGGATCAGGCGGTCATGCTGATCGACCACAAGAACAACGAGTTCAAGGCCGCCAGCACGGCCCTGGCCCTGATCGCCAAGTACAGCGCCCACGAGGAGCTGGTGAACTTCATGTCGCGCCTGGCCCGCGAGGAACTGCGCCACCACGAGCAGGTGCTGGCGATCCTGAAGAAGCGCGGCATCCCGCTGCGGCCGATTTCCGCCGGCCGCTACGCCTCAGGCCTGCGCTCGGTAGTGCGCAACCACGAGCCGCAGAAGCTGGTGGACACCCTGATCGTTGGCGCTTTCATCGAATGCCGTAGCTGCGAGCGTTTCGCTGCGCTGGTGGATCATCTGGATGCCGACCTGGCGAAGTTCTACGGCTCGCTGCTGAAATCCGAGGCGCGGCATTTCCAGGGCTATCTGAGCCTGGCGCGCCGTTATGGCGATGACGCCGATATCGACCGCCGGGTGGCGGAGATTCGCGAGGTGGAGGCTGGCTTGATTCAGTCGCCGGACAGCGAGTTCCGTTTTCACAGCGGCGTGCCGGCGGAGCTGGTGGCCTGACTGGCGCCCCGCAACAAAAAAAGCGCCCAGACGGGCGCTTTTTTCTTGGTTCTTCGTAGGAGCGAGCTTGCTCGCGAACAGATTTTCCGGCAGCTCCGGCGCTGGGCTGGTTCGCGAGCAAGCTCGCTCCTACAGATGCGGCGTCAGTCTTTTACCTTCAGGTCCAGCGCCAGGTCGCGCGCCGCCTTGGTGGCGAGCACGCCCATCAGCTGGCCGATCTCGTCCTGGCGGCTGCTGGCGCTGGTCTGCCCGCCGGCCATCATCACGCTGGGCACCGGTGCCTGGGCGGCGGCTTCGGCCCAGACCTTGTTGATGGCGATCAGCGCGTCCAGCTTGGGTTGCAGCGCGCCGTCCGCCTTGATCACTGCTTCACGGGCGTAGGCATCGGCGTCGGCGGTGATCTTGGTGGCCTGCGCGGTGACTGCCGCCTTGTCGCGCAGCAGTTCGGCGGTCTGTTTTTCGATCTCGGCGCGCTGCTTCTCGCGTTCGGCGTTGATGACGGCCAACTGCTTCTCGGTTTCCGCCTGGGTGGTGCGCTCGATCTGGTCGCGCAGGGTTTCCTGGCGCTTGGCTTCCACTTCCTTCTCACCGCGGGCGGTGACCAGCAGTTTCTCTTCCTCTTCCTTCAGGCGGTTCTGGCGCGCCACGGCCAGCTCGGCCAGGGCCTGCTGCACCTTGACCATGCGCTGCTTGTACTGTGGGTTGGGGTCGACGTTGGTGATGCGCGCTTCGACCACTTCCACGCCGAACTTGCGGAACTGCTGCTGCTTGCGTACCGGGATACCCTTGCCGTCGGTGACCTTCTCGGTCACGAACTGGCTGGCATTGTTGTCGCCGAAGCTGCCCTGTTCGGTGCCGGCCTGGAGGATCGCGGTCTGGTGCGGGACAGCGCCGCGCGGGCCGCGGACTTCCTTGCGCTTGATCAGGTAAAGGCCGTCGTTGAGCTGGTTCTCGAACTCCGCGGCGAATTCGCTGCGGGCGCCGGCGTAGTAATCGTCGGCGGTCATCAGCGAGGCGGTGGCCTGCAGGGTTTCCTTGATCGCCGGGATCAGCGCGGTACGGATGAAGTTGTCCGGGTTGCGGTACTCCTGGGCCATCTTCAGGAACTGGTCGCCGCCGGGCAGGCGGAAGCGCGCGGAGGACTCGACCTTGGCGTCGACGTTGCCGAGGAAGACGATGGGGAAGGCTTCGATGGTGGCGCCCAGCCCGTCGTTGTCCGGGTTGTTGTCGTTGTCGTCCATGATCAGCACGGACTGCACGCTGATGGCCTTCTTCCAGGTGGTGGCGCGACCGAACCACTTGGTGGCGTAGCCCACGTCGTCGACGATCTTCTCGTCGCCGAAGATGGTCCGCACGTGGGTCATGAAGCCCGCTTCGTTATAGAAGAAGACCCCGTTGAACAGGATGAAGCCGGCAGCGACCAGCGCCAGAGGAGCAGCGCCGAATTTGATGAGATTTCCCTTGGAGATCAGCATGTTTCTTCCTTGAATGAGCGAGCCGGCGATGCTGCGTAAGATCGCGAGTATCGGTCAAGTGGAAACGTCTGATAGTGCGATTGGGTCGGCATCAGAAGGCCACTACAGGAGTGGCCGTGCCGATCAGAGAGGGAAGGGTGCCTGCTGCATGCCTTGTTCGTCGGCTTCCAGCGCCCAGCCCTGGCGATCCCAGTCGCCGAGGACGATGCGCCGCGCGGGGCGGCCGTCGATCTCCAGTTCGTGGACGGCGGGGCGGTGGGTGTGGCCGTGGATGAGGATGCGCACGCCTTTGTCGCGCATGATCTTCTCCACTTCCGCCGGGGTGACGTCGACGATCTCGCTGGCCTTCATGCGCGTCTGCGCGCGGCTTTCCTTGCGCAGCTTGCGTGCCAGCTTGTGGCGGGTAGCCAGCGGCAGGTTGCGCAGGATGAACAGCGTCAGCGGGTTGCGCAGCCAGCGGCGTAGCTTCATGTAGGCCACGTCGAGGGTGCACAGGCTGTCGCCGTGCATCAGCAGGATCTTCTCGCCGCCCAGGTCGATCAGGCTCGGGTCGCGCAGCAGGGTGCACCCGGCTTCGCGGCAGAATGCCTTGCCGATCAGGAAGTCGCGGTTGCCGTGCATCAGGTAGATGCGCGTGCCGCTGTCGGTCAGTTCTCGCAGGGCGCGGGCGATGGAATGCTGGAACTCGTCCATGCCATCGTCGCCGATCCAGGCTTCGAAGAAGTCGCCGAGGATGTACAGCGCTTGCGCGCTGCGGGCGCGGGTGGAGAGGAAATGCAAGAACGCCCGGGTAATGTCCGGGCGTTCCGCTTCGAGATGCAGGTCCGAGATGAACAGGACGCTCATCGACTCACTCGCCGATGATTTCGGCTTTCTCGATGATCACGTCGTCGGCCGGTACGTCCTGGTGGCCGGAGCGCATGGTGGTAGCGACGGTCTTGATCTTGTTGACCACGTCCATGCCGTCCTTCACTTCACCGAACACGCAGTAGCCCCAACCCTGCACGGTCGGCGCGCTGTGGTTGAGGAAGTCGTTGTCGGCGACGTTGATGAAGAACTGCGCGCTGGCCGAATGCGGCTCCATGGTACGGGCCATGGCGACGGTGCCGATCTTGTTGCCAACGCCGTTGTTGGCTTCGTTCTTGATCGACTTGCGGGTGCTCTTCTGCTTCATGCCCGGCTCGAAACCGCCGCCCTGGATCATGAAGTTGTTGATCACACGGTGGAACACGGTGTTGTCGTAGTGGCCGGCCTTAACGTACTCCTTGAAGTTGGCCACGGTTTCCGGCGCCTTGTCGTCGAAGAGTTCAAGGGTGATATCGCCGAAGTTGGTCTGCAGTTTGACGGTGGTAGTCATCAGGGAATTCCGCTCTTTGGAAAAATCGAAGGCCTGTCAGGGGGTTGACAGCTTCGGCTATGATAAGCGCTTTGGTTTGGCCGGCCTACCCTGGCTGAACGACGGAATGATCAAGGACACCATGAGCAAGCCTACCGCCGATACGAAAGAAGCCACTGTTGCCGCCAACTTCCTGCGCCCCATCGTCCAGGCCGACCTGGACAGTGGCAAGCACCAGAAGATCGTCACCCGCTTCCCGCCGGAGCCCAACGGCTACCTGCATATCGGTCATGCCAAGTCCATCTGTCTGAACTTCGGCCTGGCCAAGGAGTTCGGCGGTGACTGCCACCTGCGCTTCGACGACACCAACCCGGCGAAGGAAGACCAGGAATACATCGACGCCATCGAGGCCGATGTGAAGTGGCTGGGCTTCGAGTGGGCCGGCCAGGTGCGCTACGCGTCCAACTATTTCGACCAGTTGCACGATTGGGCGGTAGACCTGATCAAGGCCGGCAAGGCCTTCGTCTGTGATCTCAACGCCGAGGAAATGCGCGCCTACCGCGGTTCGCTGACCGAGCCGGGCAAGAACAGCCCGTTCCGTGATCGCTCCGTGGAAGAGAACCTGGACCTGTTCGCCCGCATGAAGGCCGGCGAGTTCCCGGACGGCGCCCGTTCGCTGCGCGCGAAGATCGACATGGCCTCGCCGAACATCAACCTGCGCGACCCGATCCTCTATCGCATCCGTCATGCGCATCACCACCAGACGGGCGACAAGTGGTGCATCTATCCCAGCTACGACTTCACCCATGGTCAGTCGGACGCAATCGAGGGCATCACCCACTCCATCTGCACCCTGGAGTTCGAGGATCACCGCCCGCTGTACGAGTGGTTCCTGGCCAACCTGCCGGTCCCGGCCCAGCCGCGCCAGTACGAATTTGCGCGCCTGAACCTGAACTACACCATCACCAGCAAGCGCAAGCTCAAGCAACTGGTGGATGAGAACCACGTGAATGGCTGGGACGACCCGCGTATGTCGACCCTCTCCGGCTACCGCCGCCGCGGCTATACCCCGGCGTCGATCCGTGCCTTCTGCGACATGATCGGCGTGAACCGCGCCGGCGGCCTGGTGGACATCGGCATGCTGGAGTTCGCCATCCGTGACGACCTGGATGCCAACGCCGGTCGCGCCATGTGCGTGCTCAAGCCGCTGAAGGTGGTCATCACCAACTACCCGGAAGGCCAGGTCGAGAACCTCGAACTGCCGCGCCATCCGAAGCAGGACATGGGCGTGCGTGCGCTGCCGTTCAGCCGCGAGATCTACATCGACGCCAGCGACTTCGAGGAAGTCCCGCCGGCCGGCTACAAGCGCCTGATCCCGGGTGGCGAAGTGCGCCTGCGCGGCAGCTACGTGATCCGCGCCGATGAAGCCATCAAGGATGCCGCCGGCAACATCGTCGAACTGCGCTGCAGCTACGACGAGAACACCCTGGGCAAGAACCCCGAGGGCCGCAAGGTCAAGGGCGTGATCCACTGGGTGCCGGCCGCCGAGAGCGTCGAGTGCGAAGTGCGCCTGTACGACCGCCTGTTCCGCTCCGCCAACCCGGAGAAATCGGAAGAGGGTGGCAGCTTCCTCGACAACATCAACCCCGAATCCCTGGTGGTGCTGAAGGGCTGCCGCGCCGAGCCGTCGCTGGCCAGCGCCACCGCCGAGGACCGCTTCCAGTTCGAGCGCGAAGGCTACTTCTGCGCCGACGCCAAGGATTCCAAGGCTGGCGCCCTGGTGTTCAACCGCACCGTGACCCTGCGCGATTCCTGGGGGCAGTAAGGGATGGCTGACTTGCAGATCTACAGCACGCTGTCCAAGACCAAGGACACCTTCAAGCCGCTGGTCGGCAACCAGGTGCGCATGTACGTGTGTGGCATGACGGTCTACGACTTCTGCCACATCGGCCATGCCCGCGTGATGGTGGCGTTCGACGTCATCGCCCGCTGGCTGCGCCATCGCGGCTATGACTTGACCTACGTGCGCAACATCACCGACATCGACGACAAGATCATCCGTCGCGCCCAGGAGAACGGCGAATCGTTCGAAGACCTGACCGCCCGCATGATCGCCGCGATGCACGAGGACGAAGCACGCCTATCGGTGCTGCGTCCGGACATCGAGCCGCGCGCCACCGGTCACATCGCCGGCATGCACGAGATGATCCAGACCCTGATCGACAAGGGCTACGCCTACGCGCCCGGTAACGGCGACGTCTACTACCGGGTCGGCAAGTTCGCCGGCTACGGCAAGCTGTCGCGCAAGAAAATCGAAGACCTGCGCATCGGTGCGCGCATCGAGGTCGACGAATCCAAGGAAGACCCGCTGGACTTCGTGCTCTGGAAAGGCGCCAAGCCGGGCGAGCCGAGCTGGGAGTCGCCCTGGGGTGCCGGTCGCCCGGGCTGGCACATCGAGTGCTCGGTGATGTCCACCTGCTGCCTGGGTGAGACCTTCGACATCCATGGTGGTGGCCCGGACCTGGTGTTCCCGCACCACGAGAACGAAATCGCCCAGAGCGAGGCGGCCACCGGCAAGCTCTACGCGGCCAGTTGGATGCACGCGGGTGCGGTGCGCGTGGACGGCGAGAAGATGTCCAAGTCCCTGGGCAACTTCTTCACCATTCGCGAAGTGCTGGAGAAGTACCACCCGGAAGTCGTGCGCTTCCTGCTGGTCTCCAGTCACTACCGCAGCCCGATCAACTACTCCGAAGACAACCTGAAGGAAGCCAAGGGCGCGCTGGAGCGTTTCTACACCGCGTTGCGCGGCCTTCCGCAGGTGGCTGCCCGAGGTGGCGAGGAGTTCGTCGAGCGTTTCGGCGCGGCCATGGATGACGATTTCGGTACGCCGGAAGCGGTGGCCGTGCTGTTCGAGATGGTCCGCGAGGTCAACCGCCTGCGTGACAGCGATCCGGCAGCGGCTGCTGCGCTGGCTGCACGCGTGCGTGAACTAGGGGCTCTGCTCGGCGTGCTGCAGATGGACGCCGACGAGTTTCTCCAGGCAGGCGCGGCCGGCAAGGTCGATGCTGCACAGGTCGATGCGCTGATCCAGGCGCGCCTGGATGCTCGCGCGGCAAAGAACTGGGCCGAATCCGACCGCATCCGCGACGAGCTGACCGCTCTGGGCGTGGTGCTGGAAGACGGCAAGGGCGGCACTACCTGGCGTCTCGCCGAGTAATCGCAACCCCGAAATGAAAAAGGCCGCTGATCAGCGGCCTTTTTCTTGCTCGTCGAAAACCTGTCAGGTGTGCAGGTGTTCGGCGGCGTAGAGGGTATTTTCCAGCAGGCAGGCGCGGGTCATCGGGCCGACGCCGCCCGGAACCGGGGTGATCCAGCTGGCGCGTTCGGCAGCCACGTCATATTCCACGTCGCCCACCAGCTTGCCGTCTTCCTGGCGGTTGATGCCCACGTCGATGACGATGGCGCCTTCCTTGATCCATTCGCCCTTCACCAGGCCGGGTTTGCCGGCGGCAACCACGACCAGATCGGCACGGCCAACGTGGTCGGCCAGGTCGCGGGTGAAGCGGTGGGTGACGGTGACGGTGCAGCCGGCCAGCAGCAGTTCCAGCGCCATGGGGCGGCCGACGATGTTGGAGGCGCCTACGACGACGGCGTCCAGGCCGTACAGGTCGACACCGGTGCTCTGCAGCAGCGTCATGATGCCCTTCGGCGTGCAGGGGCGCAGCAGCGGGATGCGCTGGGCCAGTCGGCCAACGTTGAAGGGATGGAAGCCGTCCACGTCCTTGTCCGGGTTGATGCGCTCCAGCAACTGGGACGCATCGAGGTGGGCGGGGAGGGGGAGCTGCACCAGAATGCCGTCGATGGCTGGGTCGGCGTTCAGGCGGTCGATCAGCGCCAGCAGTTCTTCCTGGGTGGTGCTGGCGGGAAGGTCGTACGCCTGGGAGAGGAAGCCGACCTCTTCACAGTCCTTGCGCTTGTGCGCGACATAGACCTGAGAGGCGGGGTCGCTGCCGACCAGGATCACTGCCAGGCCGGGGATGCGCAGTCCTTGCTGGCGGCGTTCGTTGACGCGTTGGGCAATCTGCTGGCGGAGGCTGGCGGCGATCGCTTTGCCGTCGATCAGTTTTGCAGTCATGTCGGGGGGATAACCATTAAGGCGGGTGAAAAGAAGGCGCGCATTTTCGCACGCTGCCTCCATAAGGCAAAGGCGCGCACCCCTGATTTGCCGTAACTCCTTTATCTCTTTGAATTTTTTTTAAAAAAGTTGTTGACGGGGTAGGGCCTCATCGATAACATGCGCCCCGCTTGCCGAGCACAGCCTGAAACACGAAAGAGGCGGTGCCAACCGATTCAGTGGTTTCACTGAGTCTGCTTAGCAAGGGTTGCCGCCACTTAAAGCGCCCGTAGCTCAGCTGGATAGAGCATCCGCCTTCTAAGCGGATGGTCGCAGGTTCGAGTCCTGCCGGGTGCGCCATGTGGCGTTCGGTACAAGCAAGTGTAATATGGTGGGCGTAGCTCAGTTGGTAGAGCACAGGATTGTGGCTCCTGGTGTCGTGGGTTCGATTCCCATCGTCCACCCCATATTCCGAAGCGCCAGGCCTTGAGCCTGGCGTTTTCGTTTCTGCGGTACCCTGCGGACGTGGTGAAATTGGTAGACACGCTGGATTTAGGTTCCAGTGGCGCAAGCTGTGAGAGTTCGAGTCTCTCCGTCCGCACCATCTTCTTTCCATAAGCTCTCGCATCCGTGAATTTCCGCAGCTTCCACTCAGGGTGACTTCTGCATTTCTAGCTACTAGAATGCTTGCCCTTGATTCTGGGAGCCGGAAGGACCGGCTTACGTCTGTGCCACGAGGAATATCCATGCAAGTTTCCGTTGAAAGCACCTCCGCTCTTGAGCGCCGCATGACCGTTGGCGTGCCGGCCGAGCGTATCGAGACCGAAGTCAACAAGCGTCTGCAGCAGACCGCTCGTCGCGCCAAGGTTCCTGGCTTCCGTCCCGGCAAGGTGCCGATGAGCGTGATCCGTCAGCGCTACGAAGCCGCCGCTCGTCAGGAAGCCCTCGGTGACCTGATCCAGGAAACCTTCTACGAAGCCGTGGTCGAGCAGAAGCTGAACCCGGCTGGCGCACCGTCGGTCGAGCCGAAGGTGTTCGAGAAGGAGAAGGGCCTCGAGTACATCGCTACCTTCGAAGTCTTCCCCGAGTTCCAGGTTGCCGGTTTCGACGGCATCAAGGTTGAGCGTCTGCAGGCCGACGTGGCTGATGCCGATCTCGACAACATGCTGGAAATCCTGCGCAAGCAGAACACCCGCTTCGAAGCCGTTGACCGTGCCGCTCAGAACGACGACCAGGTGAACATCGATTTCGTCGGCAAGATCGACGGCGAAGCCTTCGCTGGTGGTTCCGCCAAGGGCACCCTGCTGGTGCTGGGTTCCGGCCGCATGATCCCGGGCTTCGAAGAGGGCCTGGTCGGTGCCAAGGCCGGTGAAGAGCGCGTGCTGAACGTGACCTTCCCCGAGGACTACCAGAACCTGGACCTGGCCGGCAAAGCCGCCGAGTTCACCGCTACTGTCAACAGCGTTGCCGAGCCGAAACTGCCGGAACTGAACGAAGAGTTCTTCGCTCTGTTCGGCGTGAAGGAAAGCACTCTGGAAGGCTTCCGCACCGAAGTTCGCAAGAACATGGAGCGTGAGCTGCGTCAGGCCATCAAGTCCAAGGTGAAGAACCAGGTGATGGAAGGTCTCGTCGAGACCAATCCGATCGAAGTTCCGAAAGCCCTGATCGGTAACGAAGTCAACCGTCTGCGCGTCCAGGCTGTCCAGCAGTTCGGTGGCAACATCAAGCCCGACCAACTGCCGGCCGAGCTGTTCGAAGAGCAGGCCAAGCGCCGCGTCGTGCTGGGTCTGATCGTCGCTGAACTGGTCAAGCAGCACGAGCTGAAGGCTGATGAAGCCCGCGTTCGCGAAATGATCGAAGAGATGGCTTCCGCTTATCAGGAGCCGGAACAAGTTGTTTCCTGGTACTACAAGAACGACCAGCAACTGAACGAAGTCCGTTCGGTTGTACTGGAAGAACAAGTTGTAGATACTGTCCTGCAGAAGGCCAATGTGACCGACAAGCAGGTATCCTACGAAGACGCGGTCAAGCCTGCAGAAGCTCCGCAAGCAGCCTGATCCAGCGCTTCGTTCGATTGTCACAAGCCAGCCTTCGGGCTGGCTTGTGCGTCTATAGAGACATGACTTTTTATTAGGGAGTGATCGTCGGACATGCATAATCCTTATATGCCGCAAGTTCCGAACATTCAGGCTGCTGGTGGTCTGGTGCCGATGGTGGTGGAGCAGTCCGCCCGCGGTGAGCGTTCCTACGACATCTATTCGCGCCTGCTGAAGGAGCGGATCATCTTCCTGGTCGGCCAGGTCGAGGACTACATGGCCAACCTCGTGGTGGCCCAGTTGCTGTTCCTCGAGGCGGAGAATCCGGACAAGGACATCCACCTCTACATCAACTCCCCGGGCGGCTCCGTGACTGCCGGCATGTCGATCTACGACACCATGCAGTTCATCAAGCCCGACGTGTCCACCATCTGCGTGGGCCAGGCGTGCAGCATGGGTGCCCTGTTGCTGGCTGGCGGCGCCGCTGGCAAGCGCTACTGCCTGCCGCATTCGCGGATGATGATCCACCAGCCGCTGGGCGGCTTCCAGGGCCAGGCCTCGGACATCGAGATCCATGCCAAGGAAATCCTCTTCATCAAGGAGCGCCTGAACCAGGTGCTGGCGCACCACACCGGCCAACCGCTGGATGTCATCGCCCGCGATACCGACCGTGACCGCTTCATGAGTGGCGACGATGCTGTCAAGTACGGTCTGATCGATCAGGTCTTCACTCAGCGTCCTTCTGCCGCCTGAGTCTCTCCGCTGCACTGCGGCCGGTAATCCGGCCGCTCGCGGGCTTGAAAATGCCTGCGAATGCCTTCATCTTGTCCTTCACGTATATCCCCGATTGGAACGATCGAATGACTGACACCCGCAACGGCGAGGACAACGGCAAGCTGCTGTATTGCTCCTTCTGCGGCAAGAGCCAGCACGAAGTGCGCAAGTTGATTGCCGGCCCCTCGGTCTTTATCTGCGACGAGTGCGTCGACCTGTGCAATGACATCATCCGCGAGGAGGTGCAGGAAGCACAGGCAGAGAGCAGTGCGCACAAGCTTCCGGCGCCGAAAGAGATCCGCACCATCCTCGATCAGTACGTGATCGGCCAGGAACGTGCCAAGAAAACCCTGGCAGTAGCGGTGTACAACCACTACAAGCGCCTGAATCAGCGCGAGCGCAAGGACGACGTCGAACTGGGCAAGAGCAACATCCTGCTCATCGGTCCGACCGGCTCGGGCAAGACCCTGCTCGCCGAGACCCTGGCGCGCCTGCTCAATGTTCCCTTCACCATCGCCGATGCCACCACTCTCACCGAGGCTGGCTACGTGGGCGAGGATGTCGAGAACATCATCCAGAAACTGCTGCAGAAGTGCGATTACGACGTTGAGAAAGCCCAGATGGGCATTGTCTACATCGACGAAATCGACAAGATCTCGCGCAAATCCGACAATCCGTCGATCACCCGCGACGTGTCCGGCGAAGGCGTTCAGCAGGCCCTGCTGAAGCTGATCGAAGGCACTGTGGCTTCCGTACCGCCCCAGGGCGGCCGCAAGCACCCGCAGCAGGAGTTCCTGCAGGTCGACACCCGCAACATCCTGTTCATCTGCGGTGGCGCGTTCGCTGGCCTGGAAAAGGTCATCCAGAATCGTTCCACCAAGGGCGGCATCGGCTTCAACGCCGAAGTTCGCAGCCAGGAAGCGGGCAAGAAGGTCGGTGAGGCGCTGCGAGAGGTCGAGCCGGAAGATCTGGTGAAATTCGGCCTGATCCCCGAATTCGTCGGCCGTCTGCCGATCATCGCGACCCTCGACGAGCTGGACGAACCTGCGCTGATGCAGATTCTGACCGAGCCGAAGAACGCGCTGACCAAGCAGTACGCCAAGCTCTTCGAAATGGAGGGTGTGGACCTCGAGTTCCGTCCGGATGCGCTCAAGGCCGTCGCCCGCCGCGCGCTGGAGCGCAAGACCGGTGCCCGTGGCCTGCGTTCGATCCTCGAAGGCATCCTGCTCGACACCATGTACGAGATCCCCTCGCAGAACGATGTGAGCAAGGTGGTCATCGACGAAAGTGTCATCGATGGCTCCTCCCAGCCGCTGCTGATCTACGAGAACAGCGAGCAGCCGGCCAAGGCTGCACCTGACGCCTGAAACCAGAAGGGGCCCTAGGGCCCCTTTTTTCTTCCCATCTACCGCGCTTGTTTTTTCACAGTCCTAACCCCATCTTAGGCCGAAGGGTTCAATCCCATCGTTTTGGCCAAGTGCCGCTGTAGAGCCGAATATCATGAAAACACTCGTCGAGTTGCCCCTGCTGCCCCTGCGTGACGTAGTGGTGTATCCGCACATGGTCATCCCGCTGTTCGTGGGACGTGAGAAATCCATCGAGGCCCTCGAGGCCGCCATGACCGGCGACAAACAGATCCTGTTGCTGGCGCAGAAAAACCCGGCTGACGATGATCCGGGTGCAGACGGCCTGTACCGCATGGGCACCGTGGCCACCGTCCTGCAACTGCTGAAGCTGCCCGATGGCACCGTCAAGGTGCTGGTCGAAGGCGAGCAGCGCGGCCAGGTAGAGCGCTTCATCGATGAGGAGGCCTACTGCCGCGCCGAAGTGTCGATCATTGACGAGGTTTCCGTCGGCGAGCGCGAGTCGGAAGTCTTCACCCGCAGCCTGCTCAGCCAGTTCGAACAATACGTGCAACTGGGCAAGAAAGTGCCCGCCGAGGTCCTGTCCTCGCTCAACAGCATCGACGAGCCCGGTCGCCTGGTGGACACCATGGCCGCGCACATGGCGCTGAAGATCGAGCAGAAGCAGGAAATCCTCGAGATCACCGAACTGTCCGCCCGCGTCGAGCACGTGCTGGCCATGCTGGACGCCGAAATCGACCTGCTGCAGGTCGAGAAGCGCATCCGCGGCCGCGTGAAGAAGCAGATGGAGCGTAGCCAGCGCGAGTACTACCTCAACGAGCAGATGAAGGCCATCCAGAAAGAACTGGGTGACATCGACGAGGGCCACAACGAAGTCGAGGAGCTGAAGAAGCGCATCGATGCCGCTGGTCTGACCAAGGAAGCCTTGGCCAAGGCCACTGCCGAGCTGAACAAGCTCAAGCAGATGTCGCCGATGTCCGCTGAAGCGACTGTGGTGCGTTCCTACATCGACTGGCTGGTGAATGTGCCGTGGAAGGCCGAGAGCAAGGTACGCCACGACCTGGACAAGGCCGAGGATATCCTCGATGCGGACCACTACGGCCTGGAGGAGGTCAAGGAGCGCATCCTTGAGTACCTCGCCGTGCAGAAGCGCGTGAAGAAGCTGAAAGGCCCGGTACTCTGCCTGGTCGGCCCACCCGGCGTCGGCAAGACTTCGCTGGCCGAGTCCATCGCCCGTGCGACCAACCGCAAGTTCGTGCGCATGGCCCTGGGGGGCGTGCGTGACGAGGCTGAGATTCGCGGTCACCGCCGTACCTACATCGGCTCCATGCCCGGTCGTCTGATCCAGAAAATGACCAAGGTCGGCGTGCGCAACCCGCTGTTCCTGCTGGACGAGATCGACAAGATGGGCAGCGACATGCGTGGCGACCCCGCGTCTGCGCTGCTGGAAGTGCTCGATCCGGAGCAGAACCACAATTTCAACGACCACTACCTCGAAGTCGACTACGACCTTTCCGACGTGATGTTCCTCTGCACGGCGAACTCCATGAATATTCCGGCGCCGCTGCTGGACCGCATGGAGGTCATCCGCCTGCCGGGTTACACCGAGGACGAGAAGATCAACATCGCCTCGAAATATCTTGTACCGAAACAGACTGCGGCCAATGGTCTCAAGAAGGGCGAGCTGGTCTTCGAGGAAGCGGCTACCCGTGACATCATCCGCTATTACACCCGTGAAGCCGGTGTGCGGAGCCTGGAGCGCCAGATTGCCAAGGTCTGCCGCAAGGCGGTCAAGGATGGTGGCAAGGCCAAGCGCATCGATGCAGTGGTGACTCCGGATTCGCTGGAGAACTACCTGGGCGTGCGCAAGTTCCGCTACGGCCTGGCCGAGCAGCAGGACCAGATCGGCCAGGTGACCGGCCTTGCGTGGACGCAGGTGGGGGGCGAATTGCTGACCATCGAATCGGCCATGGTCCCCGGCAAGGGCGCGCTGACCAAGACCGGCTCGCTGGGCGATGTCATGGCGGAGTCCATCACCGCTGCGCTGACCGTGGTTCGTAGCCGTTCGAAGAGCCTGGGCATCGCCTCCGACTTCCACGAGAAGCACGATATCCACATCCATGTGCCGGAGGGCGCGACGCCCAAGGACGGCCCTAGCGCGGGCATCGGCATGTGCACGGCGCTGGTCTCGGCGATCACCCAGATTCCCGTTCGCGCCGACGTTGCCATGACCGGCGAAATCACCCTGCGGGGTCAGGTGCTGGCCATTGGTGGCCTGAAGGAAAAACTTCTGGCTGCGCACCGGGGTGGAATCAAGACTGTGATCATTCCCGAGGAAAACGTGCGAGACCTTAGGGAAATTCCGGATAATATTAAGGCCGATCTCGTTATTAAACCGGTTAAATGGATTGACGAGGTCCTGCAAATTGCGCTGCAATACGCCCCGGAGCCCTTGCCCGATGCGGCTCCCGAGATGGTTGCAAAGGATGAGAAGCGCGAGTCTGATTCCAAGGAGCGAATCAGCACGCATTAGTTGGGGGGCTTTCTTGACACTGTTTTTGAGCCCTTGTTATAAAGCGGCACTTGCTTTGTCAGTTGGCAAACCAGCACCTGCTTTTGCTTACACCTAACACATAGAAACATACTCAACAGAAATAAGGGGACTTAGAGTGAACAAGTCGGAACTGATCGATGCTATCGCCGCATCTGCTGATATCCCGAAAGCTGTTGCCGGTCGCGCTCTGGACGCGGTGATCGAGTCCGTAACTGGCGCCCTGAAGGCTGGTGACTCCGTCGTACTGGTCGGCTTCGGCACCTTCGCTGTCAAAGAGCGTGCTGCTCGCACCGGTCGCAACCCGCAAACCGGCAAGCCGATCAAGATCGCTGCTGCTAAGATCCCGGGCTTCAAGGCCGGTAAAGCCCTCAAGGACGCTGTCAACTAAGCGTCTTTTTGGACTTGACCTGGACCGGTTCAACTTCGGTTGGACCGGTCACGGAGCGATGACCCGGCTGGCGTAGGTCGGTTGGAATCATCAGGGGTCACGGGCTCAACGCCCGCAAGCTCCACCAGTTACGAGAAGGCGCATCCTCGGATGCGCCTTTCTTATATCCGCTTTTTTTCCACGCCGCGCCGCCATTGACGGTGGGCCGTGGCCGCGTCGGGGGCCGCATGCTGCAAAACATCAGGGACAATTCCCAAGGCTGGATCACCAAGACCATCCTGGGCGTGATCGTTGTCCTCATGGCTTTGACCGGGTTCGATCAGATCATTCGCGCAACCCACCACGAGAACGTCGCTGCTCAGGTCAACGGTGAGGACATCAGTCTGCCGGAACTGCAGCAGGCTGCGGACATGCAGCGTCGCCAGCTGATGCAGCGCCTGGGCAAGGACTTCGATTCGTCCATGCTCGACGACAAGCTGCTCAAGGATTCCGCGCTGAAGTCGCTCATCGAGCGCAAGCTGGTCCTGCAGGCCGCCCAGAACGACAAGTTCGCGCTGTCCCAGCAGGCGCTGGACCAACTGATCCTGTCGACTCCCGAGTTCCAGGTAGACGGCAAGTTCAACGCCGACCGCTTCGATCAGGTCATTCGCCAGATGGGCTATGACCGCATGCAGTTCCGCCGCATGTTCGGCGAGGAAATGCTGATCGGCCAACTGCGCGCTGGCATCGCCGGTACCGGCTTCGTCACCGATGACGAATTGAACGCCTTCGCTCGCCTGGAGAAGCAGACCCGTGACTTCGCCACCCTGACTCTCAAGGCCGACCCGGCCAAGAGCAAGGTCGAGGACAGCGAGATCAAGGCGTACTACGACGCCCACAGCACCGAGTTCATGACTCCCGAACAGGTCACCATCGACTATGTCGAGCTGAAGAAGTCCGCCTTCTTCGACCAGGTCGAGGTGAAGAAGGAAGACCTCGATGCCCTCTATCAGAAGGAAATCGCCGGCCTGGCCGAGCAGCGCGACGCCGCGCACATCCTGATCGAGGTGAACGACAAGCAGAATGACCAACAGGCCAAGGCCAAGATCGACGAGATCAAGGCGCGCCTGGACAAGGGCGAGGACTTCGCCAAGCTGGCCAAGGAGCTGTCCAACGACACCGGCTCTGCCGCCAACGGTGGTGACCTCGGTTTCGCTGGTCGTGGCGTGTATGACCCGGCCTTCGAAGAGTCGCTGTACGCGCTGAAGAAGGGCGAAGTCTCTGCTCCGGTGAAAACCTCCTACGGCTGGCACCTGATCAAGCTGCTGGGCGTCGAAGCGCCGGAAGTTCCGACTTTCGACAGCCTGAAAGCCAAGCTGGAGCACGAAGCCAAGACCCAACTGGTCGAGCAGCGTTTCGTCGATGCCACCAAGCAGCTGGAAAGCTCCGCCTACGAGGCTTCCGATCTGGGCCAGCCGGCTCAGGACATGGGCCTGAAGGTGCAGACCAGCAAGCCGTTCGGCAAGGAAGGCGGCGAAGGTGTTACGGCCAATCGCCAGGTCATTCAGTCCGCTTTCAGCCCCGAAGTGCTGGAGGAGGGTGCCAACAGCGGCGCCATCGAACTGGATCCGGACACCGTGGTCGTGCTGCGCGTGAAGGCACACCACAAGCCTGAGCAGGAAACCCTGGAGCAGGTCAGTGCCGATATCCTCAAGCGCCTGCAGGTCGAGCACGCAGCAGTCGATGCCAAGTCCCGCGGTGAAGCTCTGCTGGCTGGCCTGCGCGATGGCAAGATCCCGCTGACCCAGGCCCAGGAAGGCCAGCAGTGGAAGGTCGTGGAAGCGGCTGCCCGTGGTCAGGAAGGTGTCGATCCGGTCGTGCTGCAGAGCGTGTTCCGCATGGCGCGTCCGGAAGGTGCCGACAAGCCCAGCCTGGGCGGTGTCGCGCTGCAGAACGGTGACTTCGTGCTGGTCAAGCTCAGCGGTGTGAGCGAGCCGGAGGCCAAGCCGACCGAGGAAGAGAAGGCGATGTACCAGCGCTTCCTCGCCTCGCGTAGCGGCCAGGATGATTTCTCCGCCTTCCGCCGTTACCTGCAGGATCAGGCGAAAGTCGAGAAATTCGACGAAGCCAAGAAGTAAGAGACCGGGGCCGCGCAAGCGGCCCTCGTTTTATCCGATAAAGAAAAAAGGCCGCATTCGCGGCCTTTTTCTTTGCCTGTCGCAAAGCCTCAGTCGTCGCTGAGCGGACCCATCGCCGTGGTGTTGAAACCGCCATCGACATAGAGGATTTCGCCACTGATGCCACTGGCCAGGTCCGAGCAGAGAAATGCACCGGCGTTGCCGACTTCCTCGATGGTCACATTGCGCCGCAGCGGTGTCTGGCGTTCGTTGGCGGCGAGCATCTTGCGGAAGCTCTTGATGCCCGAGGCGGCGAGCGTGCGAATGGGGCCTGCGGAGATGGCGTTGACCCGAGTACCCTCCGGGCCGAGGCTGCCGGCCAGGTAGCGCACGCCGGCTTCCAGGCTGGCCTTGGCCATGCCCATGACGTTGTAGTTGGGCATCGTGCGCTCGGCGCCCAGGTAGGAGAGGGTGAGCAGGCTGCCGTTGCGGCCCTGCATCAGCTCGCGGCCGGCCTTGGCCAGGGCGATGAAGCTATAGGCGCTGATGTCGTGGGCGATCCGGAAGCCTTCGCGGGTGGTGACCTCGGTGAAGTCGCCGTCGAGTTGGTCGCCCGGTGCGAAGCCCACCGAGTGGACAATACAGTCCAGGCCATCCCACTGCTTCCCCAGCTCGGCGAACACGGCTGCGATGTCCGCGTCGTTGGCGACGTCACAGGGGAAGCACAGCTCCGCGCTGGAGCCCCAGCCAGCAGCGAACTCTTCCACGCGGCCCTTGAGCTTGTCGTTCTGGTAGGTAAAGGCGAGTTCGGCGCCTTCCCGGTGCATCGCCGCAGCGATACCGGAGGCGATGGACAGTTTGCTGGCGACTCCGACGATCAGTACGCGCTTGCCTGCGAGAAATCCCATATTCACTCCTTGATCATGTGAGGTCAGGTCGGTGCCGGGACCATGAACGCTGCTTCCAGCAGTTGCTGTGTGTACGCATGCTGCGGCGCGGCGAAGACATCCTCGGCCATGCCCTGTTCGACCACCTTGCCATGGCGGATCACCATCAACTGGTGGCTGAGGGCTTTCACCACCGCCAGGTCGTGGCTGATGAACAGGTAGGTCAGGTTGTACTTGGTCTGCAGGCCGCGCAGCAGCTCGACAACCTGGCGCTGCACGGTGCGGTCCAGTGCCGAGGTCGGTTCGTCCAGCAGGATCAGCGCTGGCTTGAGCACCAGCGCTCGGGCAATGGCGATGCGCTGCCGCTGGCCTCCGGAGAACTCGTGGGGGTAGCGGTGTCGGGTGTCCGGGTCGAGCCCGACCTCCCTGAGCGCATCGATGATCGCCTGCTCGCGTTCCTCGGCTGTGCCCATGCCATGGATCTCCAGGCCTTCGCCGACGATCTGGCCCACCGACATGCGCGGGCTGAGGCTGCCGAACGGATCCTGGAAGACTACCTGCATCTCGCGCCGCAGGGGCCTGACTTCCGCCTGGTTCATGCCTTCGATGGCCTGTCCCTCGAAGCGGATGCCGCCCTGGCTGTTGATCAGGCGCAGAATGGCCAGGCCGAGGGTCGACTTGCCTGAGCCGCTCTCGCCGACGATGCCCAGGGTCTGGCCACGCGGCAGGCTGAAGTCGATGCCGTCCACGGCCTTGACGTGATCGACGGTCTTGCGGAACACGCCTTTCTTGATCGGGAACCACACGCGCAGGTCGTCGACCTCCAGCAAGGGCGCTCCTGGCTCGTTCTGTGCGGGGGTACCACTGGGCTCGGCTCCGAGCAATTCGCGCGTGTAGGGGTGCTGGGGGGCCTCGAAGAGGGCTTCGCAATCCGCTTGCTCGACAATGCAGCCGCGCTGCATCACGCAGACGCGGTGGGCGATGCGCCGCACCAGGTTGAGATCGTGGGTAATCAGCAGCAAGGCCATCCCCAGCCGCTCCTGCAACTCACGCAGCAGGTCGAGGATCTTCAGCTGCACGGTGACGTCCAGCGCCGTGGTCGGTTCGTCGGCGATCAGCAGTTCCGGCTCGCAGGCCAGGGCCATGGCGATCATCACCCGCTGGCGCTGACCGCCGGAGAGTTCGTGCGGATAGGCCTTGAGGCGGCTGGCCGGGTTGGGGATGCCCACCAGCTCCAGCAGCTCCAGCGTGCGCGCGCGTGCCTGGGCGCCGTTCATGCCCTTGTGCAGCGCCAATACTTCACCGATCTGCTTCTCGATGCTGTGCAGCGGGTTCAGCGAGGTCATGGGTTCCTGGAACACCATGGCGATGCGGTTGCCGCGAATACCCCGAAGTTTGCGCTCGGGCAGCTTGAGCAGGTCCTTGCCGGCGTAATGGATGCTGCCCGAAGGATGGCTGGCAGTGGGGTAGGGCAGCAGGCGCAGGATCGAGTGCGCGGTCACCGATTTGCCGGAGCCGCTTTCGCCCACCAGTGCCAGGGTCTCACCCTTGCGGATGTCGAAGCTGATGTGTTCCACCGCGCGCACCTGCTCGTCGCCGCAGAGGAAATCGACGGACAGGTCGCGGACTTCGATGAGGTTCTCGTTCTGGTTCATCTCACTTCCTCGGGTCGAAGGCATCGCGGGCCGCTTCGCCGATGAATACCAGCAGGCTCAGCATCACGGCCAGTACCACGAAAGCGGTGATGCCCAGCCAGGGCGCCTGCAGGTTGGACTTGCCCTGGGCGACCAGCTCGCCCAGCGACGGCGCGCCGGCGGGCAGGCCGAAGCCGAGGAAGTCCAGGGAGGTCAGGGTGCCGATCGCGCCGGTGAGGATGAAGGGCATGAAGGTCAGGGTGGAGATCATCGCGTTGGGCAGGATGTGGCGGAACATGATCGCCCCGTTGCGCATGCCCAGGGCGCGCGCCGCGCGCACGTACTCCAGGTTGCGGCCACGGAGGAACTCGGCGCGCACCACGTCCACCAGGCTCATCCAGGAGAACAGCAGCATGATTCCCAACAGCCACCAGAAGCTCGGCTGCACGAAGCTGGCGAGGATGATCAGCAGGTAGAGCACCGGCAGGCCCGACCAGATTTCCAGGAAGCGCTGGCCGAGCAGGTCGATCCAGCCGCCATAGAAGCCCTGCAGTGCGCCCACGACGACGCCGACAATGGAGCTGAGCACGGTGAGGATCAGGGCGAACAGCACCGATACGCGGAAGCCGTAGATCACCCGTGCCATCACGTCGCGGGCTTGGTCATCGGTGCCCAGCCAGTTCTCCGCGGTGGGCGCCGAAGGAGCCGGCACGCGCAGGTCATAGTTGATGGTGTCGTAGCTGTAGGCGATCGGCGGCCAGAGGATCCAGCCGTCCTTCTGCGCGATCTGCTCGCGCATGTACGGGCTCTTGTAGTTGGCCTCCATGGGGAACTCGCCGCCGAAGGCGGTTTCCGGGTAGCGCTTGACCACCGGGAAGTACCACTGGCCGTCGTAGTGGATCGCCAGGGGCTTGTCGTTGGCGATCAGCTCGGCGCCCAGGCTGAGGATGAACAGCGTGAGGAACAGCCAGAGCGACCACCAGCCACGCTTGTTGGCCTTGAAGCGCGCCCAGCGGCGCAGATTGATGGGAGAAAGGCGCATCGGATTACTCCCGGTTCTCGAAGTCGATGCGCGGATCGACCAGCGTGTAGAGGACGTCGCTGACCAGCTTCATGATCAGGCCGAACAGGGTGAAGATGAACAGCGTGCCGAACACCACCGGGTAGTCGCGGTTCAGCGCCGCCTCGAAGCTGAGCAGGCCCAGGCCGTCGAGGGAGAAGATCACCTCGATCAGCAGCGAGCCGGTGAAGAAGATGCCCAGCAGGGCCGAGGGCAGGCCGGCGATGATCAGCAGCATGGCGTTGCGGAACACATGGCCGTAGAGCACGCGGCGTTCGGTCAGGCCCTTGGCGCGGGCGGTGACCACGTACTGCTTGCCGATCTCGTCGAGGAAGCTGTTCTTGGTCAGCAGGGTGATGGTGGCGAAGTTGCCGATCACCAGGGCGGTGATGGGCAACGCCAGGTGCCAGAAGTAGTCGCGGACCTTGCCGGCCCAGGTCAGTTCGTCGAAGTTGTTGGAGGTCAGCCCTCGTAACGGGAACCAGTCCCAGTAGCTTCCGCCGGCGAACAGCACCACCAGCAGGATGGCGAAGAGGAAAGCGGGGATCGCGTAGCCGACGATGATCGCCGAGCTGGTCCAGACGTCGAAATGGCTGCCGTGGCGCACCGCCTTGGCGATGCCCAGCGGGATCGACACCAGGTACATGATCAGCGTGCTCCAAAGCCCCAGGGAGATGGAGACGGGCAGCTTCTCGACGATCAGGTCGGTGACCTTGGCATCGCGGAAGAAACTCTGGCCGAAGTCCAGGTGCACGTAGTTCTTGAGCATGATCCAGAAGCGTTCGGGTGCCGGCTTGTCGAAGCCGTACATCTTTTCGATTTCCTTCACCAGCTCCGGGTCCAGGCCCTGGGCCCCGCGATAGTGCGTACCCGCCGCGGCCACTTCGCCTCCGCCGCCGGAGATACGCCCGGTGGCGCCGCCGCTGGCGGCATCGAAGCCTTCCAGCTTGGCGATCATCTGTTCCACCGGGCCGCCGGGGGCGGCCTGGATGATGATGAAGTTGATCAGCAGGATGCCGAACAGGGTGGGGATGATCAGCAGCAGGCGCCGCAGGATGTAGGCCAGCATCAGTTGGCCCCTTGGGCGACGGCGCTGTCAGCTGGCGCTTCGGCTGCAGCCTTGGCTACGGTCTTGGTCGGCTCGGCTTTTTCGCGGGCCTGCCACCAGGTTTGCAGCGCATAGCTGTAGGGCGGCAGCTTTTCCGGGTGGGCGATGCGGTTCCAGTAGGCGATGCGCCAGTTGCCCAGGTACCAGTTGGGCACCACGTAGTGGCCCCAGAGCAGCGCGCGGTCGAGGGCGCGCGCGTGGCGCACCAGGCTTTCGCGGGAGCCGGCGTTGATCAGGCCTTCGACCAGGGCGTCGATGCCCGGATCGCGCAGCCCGATGAAGTTGCGGCTGCCCGGCTTGTCGGCGCTGCTGGAGTGCCAGAACTCGCGCTGCTCGTTGCCCGGCGAGCTGGATTGCGGCCAGCTGCTGACGATCATGTCGTAGTCCCGCGAACGCAGGCGGTTGATGTACTGCGAGACGTCGACCCGGCGCAGCTGCATGTCGATGCCCAGCTCCGCGAGGTTGCGCTTGAAGGGCAGCAGCACACGCTCGAAGTCGGCCTGGGCGAGCATGAACTCGAAGCTCAGCTGCTTGCCGTCCGGACCGACCATCTTGTCGTTCTCGATCTTGTAGCCGGCCTCCAGCAGCAGTTGGTAGGCCTTGCGCTTCTGCTCGCGGATGATGCCGCTGCCGTCGCTGGTGGGCGGTACGTAGACCTGGGTGAAGACCTGCGGTGGCAGCTTGTCGCGCAGCGGTTCGAGGATTTTCAGCTCTTCCGCGTCAGGCAACTCCTTGGCGGCCATCTCGGAGTTCTCGAAGTAGCTGCCGTCGCGCAGGTAGGAGCCGAAGAACAGCTGCTTGTTGGTCCACTCGAAGTCGAACAGGTTGGTGATCGCTTCGCGCACGCGCGGGTCCTGGAACACCGGGCGGCGGATGTTGAAGGCGTAGGCCTGCATGCCCCACGGATTACCGTTCACCGGCTCCTCGCGGACGATGCGGCCGTCACGCACGGCGGGCGAATCATAGGCGGTCGCCCAGTTCTTCGCGATGCGCTCGTCGTTGAAGTCGAATTGCCCGGCCTTGAAGGCCTCCAGGGCGACGGTCAGATCGCGGTAGGACTCCACCACCACGGCGTCGAAGTTGTTGAAGCCGCGGTTCACCGGCAGCTTGTCGCCCCACCAGTCCTTGACCCGCTCGTAGCGGATCGAGCGGCCGGCCTCGACCTTGGCGATGCGGTACGGTCCGCTGCCCAGCGGCGGTTCCATGTTGGTCTTGTTGAAGTCGCGGTTGGCCCACCAGTGCTTGGGCAGGATCGATAGCTGGCCAAGGATCAGCGGCAGTTCGCGGTTGTCGCCGTGCTTGAAGTCGAAGCGCACGCGCAGCTTGTCCTCGGCCACCACCTTGTCGACGTCCGCGTAGTAGTTGCGGTACATCGGGTCGCCATCCTTCATCAGCGTCTCGAAGGTGAACACCACGTCCTCGGCGGTGACCGGCGTGCCGTCCTGGAAGCGTGCCTCGGGGCGCAGGTAGTAGCGCACGAAACGGTGCTCCGGATCCTTCTCGATCTTCTCGGCGAGCAGGCCGTATTCGGTAAACGGCTCGTCGAGGGAGTGGAAGGTGAGGGTGTCGTAGATCAGGTTGATCTGCGGCGCCGAGTTGCCCTTGGCGATGAAGGGGTTGAGGCTGTCGAAGCCGCCGAAGTCGGAGAGACGCAACGTGCCGCCCTTGGGCGCATCGGCATTGACGAAGTCGAAATGCTTGAAGTTCGCCGGGTATTTCGGCGCCTCGTCATACAGGGTGATGGCGTGCTGCGGCGCGGCCTGCGCACTGCCCAGCAGTCCCAGCAACAGGCCGGCGCAGAGCGCGGCGCGGCGGGGGCTTTTCATAGGGTGTTCTCCTGGTCTTTTTGCCACCACGCGCGCAGGCCCAATGTATAGGGCGGCGTGGTGACGAAGGCGAAGCGGTTGCGGTACGCCAGTCGATGTTTGTTCAGGTACCAGTTGGGAATGCTGTAGTGCTGCCACAGCAGCACCCTGTCCAGGGCGCGAGCGGCGGCTTCCTGCTGGTCGCGGTCAGTGGCGCCCAGCAGTTTTTCGAGCATCGCGTCCACTACGGGATTGGCGATGCCCGCATAGTTCTTGCTGCCCTTGACCGCCACCTGGCTGGAATGGAAGTACTGCCATTGTTCGAGGCCGGGGCTGAGGGTCTGTGGCAGGGTCATCAGAATCATGTCGTAGTCGAACTGGTCCAGACGCTGTTTGTACTGGGCGCGGTCCACGGTGCGCAAGCTCGCATCGATACCGATGCTGGCGAGGTTCTCGCGATAGGGCTGGAGTATCCGCTCCAGGCTGGGATTGACCAGCAGGATTTCGAAACGCAGCTGTTTGCCGTTGGCATCCAGCAGCCGGTCGCCGGAGAGCTTCCAGCCGGCTTCGGCCAATAGACCCAATGCGTGGCGCAGGGTTTCCCGCGGGATGCCGGCGCCCTTGGTCACCGGTACGGTGAAGGGACGCTTGAACAACGCTTCGGGTAGTTGCTGGCGATACGGGGACAGCAGCAGCCATTCCTTCCCCTGGGGCGCCCCGGTGGCGGCGAAGGTGCTGTTGGGGTAGTAACTGCTGGCGCGCGCGTAGGCGTCGTTGAACAGGGCGCGGTTGGTCCACTCGAAGTCGAACATCATCCCCAGCGCCTCGCGCAGGCGGCGGTCGGCGAAGGTCGCCCGGCGGGTGTTGAGGAACAGCGCCTGGGTCTGGGTGGGGATCTGGTGGGGGATTTCCACCTTGACGACCTCGCCCCGGCGAACCGCCGGGAAGCGGTAGTTGCTGCGCCAACTCTTCGCCTGGTGCTCGATGTAGATGTCGAATTCGCCGGCCTTGAAGGCTTCGAAGGCGATGCCGGCGTCGCGGTAGAAGTCCACCTCGACGCGGTCGAAGTTGTACTTGCCGCGGTTCACCGGCAGGTCCTTGCCCCACCAGTCCTTGACCCGCTCGAACACCAGGCGACGTCCCGGCACTACTTCGGTGATCCGGTACGGCCCGCTGCCCAGTGGTGGATCGAACGTGGTGGCCTGGAAATCGCGGCCTTTCCAGTAGTGTTGCGGCAGCACCGGCATTTCGCCCAGGCGCAGGATCAGCAAGGGGTTGTCGTGGCGCTTGAAGACGAAGCGGATGCTCCGAGCAGAAAGGATGTCGACCCGCTGCACTTCCTGCAGGTTGGTGCGGTACATCGGGTGGCCGTGTTTGAGCAGGGTGCGGTAGGAAAACGCAACGTCATAGGCAGTGATCGGCTTGCCGTCGTGGAAGCGTGCTTCCGGGCGCAGGTTGAACACCACCCAGCTGCGGTCCTCGGCGTACTCCACGCTGCGGGCGATCAGGCCGTAGCTGGAGGCGGGCTCGTCACCGGAGGGGTCATACAGACCGGTACCGACCATCAGCGGCTCGTTCAGCTCGCTGACGCCGTACTGCAGGAAGTCCGCGGTGCTCACCGGCGGGCTGCCCTTGAAGGTATAGGGGTTGAGTGTGTCGAAGGTGCCCAGGCCCATCAGCCGCAGCAGGCCGCCCTTGGGAGCGTTGGGATTGACCCAGGCGAAGTGGTCGAAACTGGCCGGGTATTTGAGGTCGCCGAATTGCGCGTACCCGTGGCTTTCGGTGATCTGGGCGGAGGCGGGGACGCCCAGGAAGAGTCCCAGGAGCAGGAGAGACAAGCGACGCATCAGGCGTAGGATCCGATCCTGGCTGGCTGAGGGGTAATTGCGTCGTACAGTAGCAGCTTGTCCCTGCCGCCAGAAGTCATGCAACCGGGGCATGCAGGCCCCGGCGCAGAAGTGGGATCAGCGGCTCGCGGTGTCGAGGTACAGCGTGATGGTCTGGCCAGGCTTAAGAGCCTTGCCACTGCGTGGGTTCCAGCGCTTGATGTGCTGCATCTCGACGTTGAAACGCTTGGCGATCAGGTACATCGAGTCGCCTTGCTTGACCTTGTAGTAGGTCGCGGTGTCCTGCTTGGCCTTGGCTTTGCTGTTGGCCGCCAGTTGGGTGGCGGCGGCGCTCTGCAGCTTGAGAGTCTGGCCGGGCTTTACGCCGTGGCTATCCAGACCGTTCCAGCGCTTGAGGTCGGCCACCTCGACGCCGTTTTTCTTGGCGATCTGCCAGAGCGTGTCGCCATTCTTCACGGTGTAGCTGCGGGTAGCGACGCGCGCGCTGGCGGTGGTCTTCGAACTTTCCACCTGGGCCAGTTGGCGCGGGTTTTCCGGCTCGATGACCGGGCGGCCCGGCTGGCCGGGGATCACCAGGGTCTGACCGTTGCGCAGGCGGTTGGCGCTCAGGCGGTTGGCGGCCTTGAGCTCGGCGACACTCAGGCGGTAGCGCTGGGCGATGCTGTGCAGGCTGTCGCCCTTGCGTACCCGATAGCGGCTGCCGGAGCTAGTTGCCACGGTGGCAGCCAGGGGCTTGAGTTCGACAGGCTGCAGGTTGGCGACACCAGCCTTGAGGGAGTCGGCCTTGTTCAGCGGCACCAGCAGGTGATGCGGGCCGTCGAGGGTCACGCCACGCTTGAAGGCGGGGTTGAGCTGCTGGAGTTCGTCCTGGTCCAGGTCTGCGACTGCGGCGACCTGGGAGAGATCCAGGCCTGGCTTGACCCGGATCGAGGTGAAGTAGGGCTGGTTGGCGATGGGGCTGAGGTTGATGCCATAGATGGCCGGTGCGTTGACCAATTGCGACAGGGCCAGCAGCTTGGGCACATAGTCCTGGGTTTCCTGCGGCAGCGGCAGGTTCCAGTAGTCGGTAGGCAGGCCGAGGTTTTCGTTGCGCTCGATGGCGCGGCTGACGGTACCTTCGCCGGCGTTGTAGGCCGCCAGGGCGAGTAGCCAGTCGCCGTTGAACATGTCGTGCAGACGGTTCAGGTAGGTGAGCGCGGCATTGGTCGAAGCAGTGATGTCGCGGCGACCGTCATAGAAGTTGGTCTGGCGCAGGTTGAAGTGCGTGCCGGTGCTGGGGATGAACTGCCACAGGCCCACGGCCTGGGCGCGCGACACGGCCATCGGGTTGTACGAGCTTTCGATCATCGGCAGCAGAGCGAGCTCCAGCGGCATGTCGCGCTCTTCCAGGCGCTCGACGACGTAGTGCATATACGGTGCGCCGCGCTCGCTGGCGTTCTCCAGGAACGACTGGTTGCTCATGAACCACAGGCGCTGGCGCTCGATGCGCGGGTTGGTATTGAGCTGATCCTGCAGCTGGAAACCGCCGCGCATGCGCTCCCAGATGTCGTTCTGGGCCGTGGACCATGCCGGGTTGAACTGTCTGTCGATCGCACGCGCCGCGGTTGGGCGAGAGGGGGTATCGAAGTCGACCCGCTTGGATGTCTGGCAGCCGGCGAGGCCCGCTGCGAGCAGGACGATGGAGACTCGGATGGCGCGTGCCAATGCGTCTAGATCGGAGGTCTTTCTGGTCTTGGGCGGCATTGGCTGATGACTTTGTCCGGGGCAAAAATTTCGGCGATTCTAGAAACCACGCCTCCCCTGGTCAAGATTTCGCCAACGTTCAGAACTGGTCCTTCCAGCGGCGAATGGTCGCAAAGACCTCTTCCGGCGTGCGGATTTGCTGGCCATCCCGCTCGTCGGCCATTTTCTTAACGGATGTTTCTGACACGCGAAGGAAAGGATTCGTAGCTCTCTCCAGGTCAATGGAAGAAGGCAGGCTGATCTTCCCCTGTTCGCGCCAGCGGCTGACCTCTTCGAAGCGCGCGAGGACTTCCGGGTTCTCCGGTTCCACCGCGCAGGCGAAGCGGAGGTTGCTGAGGGTGTATTCGTGTGCACAGTACACAGCGGTGTGGCCGGGCAAGGCGGCCAGCCGGCTCAGCGATGCATGCATCTGGGCCGGTGTGCCTTCGAACAGGCGGCCGCAACCTGCTGCGAACAGGGTATCGCCGCAGAACAGCAAGGGTTGCTCTTCATCGTCATGGCTGTCAGTCGAGTGGAAATAGGCGATATGCCCAAGGGTATGGCCCGGGACATGGATGACCTCGAAATCCAGTCCGAGCACCTCCACATGGTCGCCGTCTTCCAGCGCCAAGTCGCGCCCTGGAATCTTTTCTCCGGCAGGTCCCAGCACGCGGGCGCCGGACGCGGCCTTGAGGCGAACGACGCCCCCGACATGGTCGGCATGGTGATGGGTAATGATGATATCGGTCAGCTTCCAGCCCGGATGGGCCAGCAGCCATTGCTCGACCGGTGCGGCGTCACCCGGATCGACCACGGCGCATTCGCGGCGGGTCACATCCTGCAACAGCCAGAGGTAGTTGTCGGAAAAGGCGGGCAGGGCATCTATCTGTATCATGGGTGGAAAGTCGCCAAGTGGTGGGCATTGGCGCATAGTAGTGCGGATACGCACTTTTGTGTCGCGCTGTGCCACAGGGGGACGTGATGATCGAAGAACCCTTCGCCCAGGCCGATGCCGACTGGCTGGAGCTGATCGACCAGGCTCGCCATTGGCTGTCCGGGCCGATTGGCGGAATGATGCTCGCCGAAGAGCAGCAATTGCTGATCGATGAGCTGGAGCGCTATTTCGGCGGTTACCTGGTCCATTACGGGCCGCATGCGGAGTTGCCGGCCAGCGTCGGCAACATCCAGCGCGGCGTACGCCTCGGGCCGCCGCTGCCCGGCGTGGAGATCGCCTGCGACGAAGCGGCCTGGCCGCTGGGCGAGCATGCCGCGGATGTGGTGCTGCTGCAGCATGGCCTGGATTTCTGCCTGTCACCGCACCGTTTATTGCGCGAAGCCGCGCGCAGCGTGCGTCCCGGTGGGCACCTGCTGGTCGTCGGGGTGAATCCCCGGAGCGCCTGGGGCATCCGCCACTACTTCGCCCGCGACGCCTTGCGTCGCGCCCGCTGCATCTCGCCTGGCCGGGTCTGCGACTGGCTCAATCTGCTGGGCTTCGCGCTGGAGAAACGCCGCTTCGGGTGTTATCGTCCGCCGCTTGCATCGGCGAAATGGCAGGGCCGTCTGGCCCGCATGGAAACCTGGGGCCCCGTGCTGCAGGGCTCCGGCGCCGGCTTCTATCTATTGGTGGCGCGCAAGCTGGTGGTCGGTCTGCGGCCCCTGCGTCAGCCCCGTCGTGAACCGCGCGGCCAACTGGTGCCGCTGCCGGTGGCCAAGGTCAGTCGTCGCGATTCCGAGTCCTGAAAGCGAGCCAAATGAGCGAAGAGAAAGTCGAGATCTACACCGACGGCGCCTGCAAGGGCAACCCGGGACCGGGGGGCTGGGGCGCCGTGCTGTTCTACAAGGGTGCCGAGCGCGAGTTGTGGGGCGGCGAGGCCGAAACCACCAACAACCGCATGGAATTGATGGCCGCCATCATGGCCCTCGCCGCGCTCAAGCGGCATTGCGACGTGCGCATCGTCACCGATTCGCAGTACGTCATGCAGGGCATCACCGAGTGGATGGTCAACTGGAAGAAGCGCGGCTGGAAGACTGCCGCCAAGCAGCCGGTGAAGAATGCCGACCTGTGGCAGGCGCTGGACGAGCAGGTGAACCGGCATACTGTCGAATGGCGCTGGGTGCGCGGCCACACCGGCCATCCCGGCAACGAGCGTGCCGACATGCTCGCCAACCGCGGCGTGAGCGAACTACCCCGCTAAGCGTCCAGCATCAGCATCAAGCTCGCCTGGATCAGTCCGGGCGAATCAACCGCAAGAAGGTTTCACACAGAATGCGCAGCGTCGTACTCGATACTGAAACGACCGGTATGCCGGTCACCGACGGCCACCGGATCATCGAGATCGGTTGCGTCGAACTCGAAGGTCGCCGCCTGACTGGCCGGCACTTCCACGTCTACCTGCAGCCCGACCGCGAGATCGACGAGGGCGCCATCGCCGTCCACGGCATCACCAACGATTACGTCAAGGACATGCCGCGCTTTCGCGAGGTGGCCAATGACTTCTTCGAGTTCATCAATGGCGCGCAGCTGATCATCCACAACGCGGCGTTCGACGTTGGCTTCATCAACAATGAGTTCGCCCTGATCGGTCAGAGCGAGCGCGCCGAAGTCGCCGACTACTGCTCTATCCTCGACACCCTGCTGATGGCCCGCGAGCGCCATCCGGGACAGCGCAACAACCTCGATGCGCTATGCAAGCGCTATGGCGTCGACAACTCCGGCCGTGATTTGCACGGCGCACTGCTCGATGCCGAGATTCTGGCCGACGTCTACCTGGCGATGACCGGTGGCCAGACCAGCCTGTCGCTGGCGGGCAATGGCGCCGAAGGTGACGGCAGCGGGCGCGCCACGGCCACGGCGATTCGCCGCCTGGCGGCCGAGCGCGGATTGACCCGGGTGATCCGCGCCACCGATGCGGAAATCGAGGCGCATGTTGCGCGCCTGGCGGTGATCGAGAAGTCCGCTGGCGGCCCGTCGCTGTGGGCGCAGATGGAAGCGCCGAAGGAGTGATCCTCTGCGTTGACCGAGAAAAGGCCCCTGAACAGGGGCCTTTTCATTTCTGTGGGCGCTAGCCAGAGCAAATCGCTCGAGGTGAGCGTTCCTGTCAGCCACGCGACGTTTTCGTACAGCCGTCAGTCCAGCGCATTCCCCTACATTCCGTGAGCCCATACTCTGAAGAGGATCGACGCCAGTCGTACGTCTTTTCAGGGGTTCACAATGTACAAAGACCTAAAATTCCCCATCCTAATCGTTCACCGCGACATCAAGGCCGATACCGTGGCCGGCGACCGGGTGAGGGATATCGCGCGGGAGCTGGAGCAGGACGGCTTCAGCATCCTCTCCACTGCGAGCTCCGCGGAGGGGCGCATCGTCGCCTCCACCCACCATGGTCTCGCCTGCATCCTGGTCGCCGCCGAGGGGGCGGGGGAGAACCAGCGGTTGCTGCAGGACGTGGTGGAGCTGATCCGCATGGCACGGGTGCGCGCGCCGCAATTGCCGATCTTCGCCCTTGGCGAGCAGATGACCATCGAGAACGCGCCGGCCGAATCCATGGCCGACCTGCACCAGTTGCGCGGCATCCTCTATCTGTTCGAAGACACCGTGCCGTTCCTCGCCCGCCAGGTCAGCCGTGCTGCGCGCAAGTACCTGGAAGGTTTGCTGCCGCCTTTCTTCCGCGCACTGGTGGAGCACACGGCGCAATCCAACTATTCCTGGCACACGCCCGGCCATGGTGGTGGCGTGGCGTATCGCAAGAGCCCGGTGGGGCAGGCCTTTCACCAGTTCTTCGGCGAGAACACCCTGCGTTCGGACCTCTCGGTCTCTGTGCCTGAACTGGGCTCGCTGCTCGATCACACCGGCCCGCTGGCCGAGGCGGAGGCTCGCGCCGCGCGCAATTTCGGCGCCGACCACACTTTCTTCGTGATCAACGGCACCTCCACGGCGAACAAGATCGTCTGGCATTCCATGGTCTGCCGCGATGACCTGGTGCTGGTGGACCGCAACTGCCACAAGTCGATTCTCCACTCGATCATCATGACCGGCGCCATCCCGCTGTACCTGACGCCGGAGCGCAACGAGCTGGGCATCATCGGGCCGATCCCGTTGTCCGAGTTCAGCCGCGAATCCATCGCCGCGAAGATAGAGGCCAGCCCGCTGGCGCGTGGCCGCGAGCCGAAAGTGCGGTTGGCGGTGGTCACCAATTCCACCTATGACGGCCTCTGCTACAACGCGCAGATGATCAAGCAGGCCCTGGGCGACAGCGTCGAGGTACTGCACTTCGACGAAGCCTGGTACGCCTACGCGGCGTTCCATGAGTTCTACGGCGGCCGCTACGGCATGGGCACCCGCCGCGATGACAGCGGCCCGCTGGTGTTCACCACTCACTCCACGCACAAGATGCTCGCGGCGTTCAGCCAGGCCTCGATGATCCACGTGCAGGACGCAGGCTCCCGGCGCTTCGAGCAGGCGCGCTTTAACGAAGCTTTCATGATGCACATCTCCACGTCGCCGCAGTACGGCATCATCGCCTCGTTGGATGTGGCCTCGGCAATGATGGAGGGCCCGGCGGGGCGTTCGCTGATCCAGGAAACTTTCGACGAGGCCCTGAGCTTCCGCCGGGCGCTGGCCAACGTGCAGCAGAACCTCGCCGAGGATGACTGGTGGTTCTGCGTCTGGCAGCCGCCGGGCGTCGAGGGGACCGACGAGGTGAAAACCCGCGACTGGGTGCTGGAGCCCAATGCTGACTGGCACGGTTTCGGCGACGCGGTGGAAGACTACGTCCTGCTCGACCCGATCAAGGTGACCCTGGCTACGCCGGGCCTGACCGCTGGCGGCCGCCTGGATTCGCGGGGGATTCCCGCCGCGGTGGTCAGTCGCTTCCTCTGGGAGCGCGGGTTGGTGGTGGAGAAGACCGGGCTGTATTCCTTCCTCGTCCTATTCTCCATGGGCGTGACCAAGGGCAAGTGGAGCACGCTGGTCACCGAGTTGCTGGAGTTCAAGCGCAGCTACGATGCCAACCAGCCGCTGGCGGATGCGCTGCCCAGCGTCGCCCAGGCCGGCGGTGCGCGATATGCAGGCATGGGCCTGCGCGACCTGTGCGATGAACTGCACCGCTGTTATCGCGACCACGCCACGGCGAAGGCGATGAAGCGCATGTACACGGTGCTCCCGGAGATCGCCATACGCCCGGCCGACGCATACGCACAGCTGGTGCGCGGCGAGGTCGAGGCGGTACCTATCGATCGGTTGGAAGGGCGCGTTGCCGCGGTGATGCTGGTGCCATATCCGCCAGGAATCCCGCTGATCATGCCGGGGGAGCGGTTCACCGAATCCACCCGTTCCATACTCGATTACCTGGCCTTCGCCCAGAGTTTCGAGCGCAACTTCCCCGGCTTCGATTCGGACGTCCATGGCCTGCAAGTGCGCGAGGTAGACGGGGAGCGGCGCTATACCGTGGAGTGCTGCAAGTGACCGTCCGGCTCCTGACAGAAGTGACATACATCACTGTATGAAAAGTAGAACTATCCTTGTGCGCATCGGTAAAGGGAGAACTTGAGGAAAAAGGGAGGTTTCCCCTATGCGCTGTCCCGTGACGTTGCCGAATGAAAGCGAGCGCCTGAGCGCACTCGCCGACTATGGATTCGACGACGAAAGCCTGCTGCCCAGCCTGGACCCGGTGGTGCAGATTGCGGTCCGCATGTTCGGCATGCCCGTTGCGGCGGTGAACATGATCGGCAGTGACCATGTGTTCTTCGCCGCCGCCACAGGCATCGGCGAGGTGGACATGGGGCGCGACGTTTCATTCTGCGCCCATGCCATCGCCCAGGACGGAGTGATGGTGGTGGGCGACGCCAGCCGCGACGAGCGCTTCCACGACAATCCGCTGGTGACCGCGCCCAATGGCGTGCGCTTCTATGCCGGCGTGCCGCTGCTGTCGGTGGAAGGGCAGGCGTTGGGTGCTCTCTGCATCATCGACAGCAGGCCCCACGAGGACTTTTCCGGCGAGGACCGCGAACGCCTGGTCGAGCTGGCGCGCATGGCGTCGGACCGGCTGGAGCTGCGGCGCATCGAAGTCGCCTCGTCGCGCACCCGGCCCTTGTTCGAGGAGTACGCCGGCACCTCACCCACGCCCGTGGTGTGGTTCGACTGCTGGGGCGAGATCGGCGCCTGGAACGAGGCAGCGGCCAACCTGTTCGGTTACGACCTGGTCGAAGGCAGTGGGCAGGCCTTCGAGCTGCTGCTGCCCGAGCGTGAGCGCGCGTCATTCCGCGCGTTGATCAGCGGAGCCAGCGACGCCACTTCCCTGGACGGCGTGGCCGTGCCGGGGGAAATCACCGGCGTGCGCAAGGACGGCTCCGAGCTGTCCCTGGGCCTGACGCTGTTCAGTTGGTCGGAGAAGGGCAAGCTCAAGTTCGAGGCCGTACTCAAGGACCTCACCGCCCGCCATCAGGAGGAAGAAGCGCTGCGCCAACTGGCCAGCGTCGACGTGCTCACCGGATTGGCCAACCGTGGCCAGTTCTATCGCCGAACCGAGGAACTGCTGGTGCAGTCGCGGCCGGCGACGGTACTGATGATCGATCTGGATGGCTTCAAGGACGTCAACGACTCCCTTGGCCATGCGGTCGGTGACGGCATCCTGCGGCAAGTTGCCGAACGGTTGGAGCGTCTGGCAACTGACGGCGCAACGGTCGCGCGGATCGGCGGCGACGAGTTCGCCATCCTCGAGCCCAACCTGCTTTCGCCGGAACACGCCATGCGTTTCGCCCAGGCCGTGATCGCCAGCATCGCCGAGCCGATCCTCATCGATGGCCATGAAATCCACGTTGCCGCCAGTTGTGGCGTGGCGCTGGCGCCGCTGCATGCCCAGGAAGCGCTGGAGCTGGTCGGCGACGCCGACCTGGCCCTGTTCAAGGCCAAGATCAGCGGGCGCAGCCATGCCTTCGTGTTCGTCCCGGCGCTGAAGATGGAGGCGGCAGCGCGGCATCTTTACGGCATGGAGCTGCACCGCGCGGTTGCCAATGGGGAGTTCCTGCTGTTCTACCAGCCCCAGGTCAGCCTGCGCGATGGCTCGCTGCGTGGCGCCGAAGCGCTGATCCGCTGGCAGCATCCGCAGCGCGGCCTGCTGTCGCCGGCGGCTTTCCTGCCGTCGCTGGAAGGCGGGCCGCTGGCGGCCATCGTCGGCGCCTGGATCCTGGACGAGGCCTGTGCCCAGGCGGCTTACTGGCGGCGCAACGGTGCGCCGGACCTGCGTATGGGCGTCAATCTGTTCGGCGCGCAGTTCCGCATGGGCAACCTGGTCACCCAGGTGCTGGAGGCGCTGGAACGCCACGGCCTGCCGGCCGAGGCGCTGGAGCTGGAAATCACCGAGAACATCGTGCTCAACCACGACGACAGCGTGCTCAGCACCCTGCAGAGCCTGCGCTCCTATGGGGTCGGCATCGCCTTCGACGACTTCGGCACCGGCTACGCATCGCTCAGCCTGCTCAAGACCTACCCCCTCTCGCGCATCAAGATCGACCGCACCTTCGTCATCGGCATGCTGGAAACCCAGCAGGACCTCTCGGTGATCCGCGCCATTCTCGACATGGCGCGCAGTTTCGACCTGGAAACCATCGCCGAAGGCATCGAGACCACCGCGCAGCGCGACCGCCTGCGTGCTGAACGCTGCAATGAAGGGCAGGGCTACCTGTTCGCCAAGCCGATGCCTGCGCTGCAGCTCGAGCAGCTGTACGGTCTCGGCGAGCGCCAGGTCGGCCGGGCCTGAGCGACGGATTTTCTGCAGCGACATTGACCGTGCGGGGCGAAACCGTTCGAAACGGGCGGTGTCGCCTCGCAAATCGGTTTCCTCCTTTGCCCGCCGCTGTCTACCCTGTAGGACAGATCGCTGTTCTGCACCTTCGCAGGGGCAGGGCAATTAAATGAAAAGTACAGGTCGCGGCTTCTAAGGAGCGCAGATGGCGGAAGCGAAAAAGGGCAGCATGGGATTCTGGAGCTGCACTGCGCTGGTGGTCGGCAACATGGTCGGGTCTGGGGTATTCCTGCTGCCGTCGAGCCTGGCGGCATTCGGTGGGCTCAGCCTGTTCGGCTGGCTGGTGTCGAGCACCGGGGCGGTGATCCTGGCCTTCACCTTTGCCCGGCTCGCCCGGCTCAACCCCGGTGCGGGCGGCCCCTATGCCTATACCCGCGACGGTTTCGGCAGCTTTGCCGGCTACCTGTGTGCCTGGACATACTGGAAAGCCGCGTGGATTGGCAACGCGGCCATTGCCGTCACCCTGGTGGGCTACCTGCGGGTGTTCATTCCGGCGCTGGCCGATCCGCTGTTGATGGTCGCCACAGCCATTGGCGCGATCTGGCTGTGCACCCTGATCAACCTGCGTGGTATCACCGCCTTCGCCGTGGTGCAGAACTGCCTGACCGCGCTCAAGCTGATACCGCTGCTGCTGGTCGGCATCCTTGGCTGGTTCCACTTCAATCCGGACTACCTGACCATCCCGGCGCCGAGCGAACTGCCGAACATGGGATACGCCCAGGCCATCGCCACCACGGCGGCGCTGACGCTCTGGTCGTTCATCGGCCTGGAGTCGGCTACCGTGCCGGCGGACGACGTGCGCGACCCGAAGAAGACCATTCCCCGCGCCACGCTGTTCGGCACCCTGGCGGCTGCCTCGGTGTACATCCTCTCGATCACTGCCGTGCAGGGCCTGATGCCGCCGGAGGTACTGGCCAAGTCCACGTCGCCGTTCGCCGATGCCGCGCGCATCCTGCTGGGCAACTGGGGTTACTACCTGGTCGCGGGCGGCGCAGTGATCGCCTGCCTGGGCGCGCTCAATGGCTGGGTGCTGCTGCAGGGCCAGATTCCGGTGGCACCGGCCCGTGACGGGCTGTTCCCCGAGTCCCTGGGCAAGCTCAACAAGAACGGCGCGCCGGCCAATGGGCTGCTTTCTTCCGGGCTGCTGGTGACGGCATTGGTGATGGTCGACGGCCACGGCGAGCTGGTGGAGGTGTTCAACGTCATCATCCTGCTCGGCACCATGACCGGTGTCGTGCCGTACGCCTTCTGCACCGCGGCGCTGCTGCAGATGCTGGCGACCAAGCCGGAGTCCTTCTCCCCACGCTCGCGCCCGCAGGTGCTGGCCATCGGTTGCCTGGGCTTCCTCTATTCGCTGTGGGCGCTCTATGGCACCGGCGAACAGGCGATCTTCTGGGGCTTCCTGGTGTTCATGGCGGGCATCCCGATGTACACCTGGCGGCAGTACCGTAATCGCGTGCAAGGGCTACCGATGGCGGCCGGCGACTGATTGTCGCGTACCGGGCCTTGCAGCCAGATCAAGCACTTGCTGGCCGATCTGCGAGCCAGTTCCCGCCCGATGCCGTGGGCTGCGTCACAGACCACGGCATCGACTTTTAGTTTCGCCTTGTTATAGTGACGCGATTTCCAAAATCTGATTCCCAGCACGAATAAGAACTGTTGGCCCGGGCTCCAGCGGCACTGCGCCGCACCCAGACGAGAAGCAGGGCATACCCGAGGACATCCCCGTGAAAGAATACAAAGCCTTCCGCATCGAGCTGGCGGACAAGATCGCCCATGTGCAGATCAACCGTCCGGAAAAACTCAACGCGATGAATGCCGATTTCTGGAAGGAAATCATCGATATCTTCCAGTGGGCCGATGAAACGGATGAAGTCCGTGTCGTGGTCCTCAGCGGCGCCGGCAAGCACTTCTCCGCCGGTATCGACCTGGCGCTGCTGGCCCAGGCTGCCAGCCAGCTGGGCAAGGACGTCGGCCGCAATGCCCGCGCCCTGCGCAAGACTATCCTCCAGCTGCAGGGCTCCTTCAACGCCGTGGACAACTGCAGCAAGCCGGTCCTCGCGGCGATCCAGGGCTACTGCATCGGCGGTGGCATCGACCTGATCTCCGCCTGCGACATGCGCTACTGCAGCGCGGACGCGCAGTTCTCCATCAAGGAAATCGACATGGGCATGGCTGCCGACGTCGGCACCCTGCAGCGCCTGCCGCGCCTGATCGGCGACGGCATCATGCGCGAACTGGCCTACACCGGGCGTAACGTCAATGCCGAGGAAGCCCAGCGTATCGGCCTGGTCAACAGCGTTTACGCCGACCACGCCTCGCTGTTCGACGGCGTGATGGAGCTGGCCCGGCAGATCGCCGCCAAATCGCCGATCGCCATCCGCGGCACCAAGGAAATGATCGGCTACGCCCGCGACCACCGCGTCGAGGACGGCCTGGAATACATCGCCACCTGGAACGCCGCGATGCTGCAGTCCGCTGACCTGCAGGTCGCCATGATGGCGCACATGAGCAAGAAGACCGCCGAGTTCGCCGATTGATGTCCGTCCACTCTTCTTGCGCGCAGGAGGCGCACTAGGCCGATGGTTACTGGAGCCACGTCCCTCAGTCTGGTCCGCGACGAGCTGTTCGCCACGATGGAGGAGGCCGAGCAGAACCTCGAGCACTTCATCGCCGAGCGTCAGAACGGCAGCCTGCTGCAACATTCCGTCGATTGCCTGAGCCAGATTCGCGGCACGCTGAACCTGATCGAGCTGGCGGGTGCCGAGCTGCTGGCGCAGGAAGCGCTGGACCTGGCCACCGACATTCCCACCGGGGTCAGCGAAGACCGCGACGGCCAACTGGCTGCGCTCGGCAATGCGCTCTATGTGCTGCGCCGCTACCTGGAAAACCTCGAGGCGCACCGTCAGGAAATCCCCGAGCTACTGCTGCCGGCGATCAACGACGTGCGCCAGGCCGCTGGCCAGCCCGCGCTGCCGGAGAGCTTCTTCTTCAGTGCGCGCCTGGACCTGCCGCGCCCGCTGCGCGCCGTTACCGCGCCGCAGGTGGACGACCCTGCGCGTGAAGTCCGCCGCTTGCGGCAGATGTACCAGGTCGGCCTGGTAGGACTGATCCGCGAACAGAATCTCTACCCGAGCCTCAAGCTCATGGGCCGCGCACTGGGCAAGCTCGACGTGCTGCTGGGCAGTGCGGCGCGCACTCGCCTGTGCTGGGTCGGCGCCGGCGCGCTGGAAGCGCTGGTCGACGCGCAGATGCTGCCACGCAAGACACGCAAGCTGGTGTTCTCGCGCCTGGATCGCGAGCTCAAGCAACTAATCGCCAACCCGCAGTACGAAGCGCCGCGGCAGTTGCTCAAGGAACTGCTCTATCTCACCACGCTGGCCGACACCGGCGGCGTGCGCGCCACTGAGCTGCGCCAGGTGTTCGGCTTGGCACCGCTGCCGTTCACCGATCACCTGCTCGAAGACGAGTCGCAACGCCTGTCCGGCCCCGGCCAGTCGGTGATGCGTTCGCTGTCGGTGGCGATCCGCGAGGAGCTCACGGCGGTGAAGGACCAGCTCGACCTGATCGAGCGCGGCGTTTCCCAGGCCGATGCGCTGGGCATCCTGCACACCCAGTTGGGCAAGCTGGCCAAGACCCTGGGCATGGTGGGCCTGAATTCTGCCGCCACGTCGCTGCAGCACCAGCATGGCGTGGTCGCCGGCTGGGTCGCCAAGGGCGCGGTGGACGATCCGGCTGCGCTCAACGCATTGGCCGACGCGTTGCTGTACGTCGAAAGCATGGTCGGCAACCTGGAGCGTGGCGAGCGCATGAGCGCGCGCCCGGCACCGATGGGCGAGGACGATTCCTTCGCCGTGCATCAGCTTGCCGAAGCGCGCATTGTGGTGATCGACGAAGCCCAGTCGGGCCTGGCGCTGGCCAAGCGCGCGATCACCGCGTACCTGGAATCCAACGGCGACAAGCTGCACCTGGCCAACGTCCCGATCAGTCTGCAGGCAGTGCGCGGCGGCCTGTGGTTCCTCGGCCAGGAGCGTGCGGCATTGCTCGTGGGTGCCTGTGCCGATTACATTCAGGGGCAGATGATCGAGACGACCCAGATGCCGTCCGAGCAGATGCTGGAAACCCTGGCCGATGCTCTGACCGGCCTGGAGTACTACCTGGAGGGTGGAGCCATGATGCGGCCTGAAGGCCAACCCGACGTCCTGGACGTCGCCAGCGAGAGCGTCAAGGCCCTGGGCCTGACGGTGGCTGCCTGATGCGTACCGGGCGTTGGGAATCCTCGATGTTCGAGGTGGCTACGAACGGTGGCTGGGCGCTCGCCCATTGCCAGCAGCAGTTCCTTGCCGACAGCAACGGCGTGCTGTTTCCCCGTGACTGGCTCAAGCGCCAGGACCTTTCCGTGCTTTCCGAGCACGCCGTCGGGCAGTTCGATGGCGAGCCGGTGTACCTGCTGGAAGTCGATCGTACCGACCCGCTGGAGGGTGCCAGCTGGATCGGCCTGCGCCAATTCATGATGCAGGCCGAGGAAGACATCTTCGCCATGCTCGGCTTCGCCAGCCAGATCGGCATCTGGTGGCGGCAGAACCGCTTCTGCGGCAGCTGCGGGCAGCCCAATCAGCGCATGCCCCGCGACCGCGCCATGCAGTGTGAAAGCTGCGGCATCCAGCGTTATCCGCTGCTGTCGCCGAGCATGATCGTGCTGGTGACCCGTGGCGATGAGGTGTTGCTGGCCCGTTCGCCGCGCTTCGTGCCGGGGATGTACAGCACCCTGGCAGGTTTCGTCGAGCCGGGCGAGTCGGTCGAGCACTGCGTCGCGCGCGAAGTGCGCGAAGAGGTGGGCGTCGAGATCGGCAATATCCGCTACATGGGCAGCCAACCCTGGCCGTTCCCGCATTCGCTGATGTTCGGCTACCACGCCGAGTACGTCAGCGGCGAGATCGTCATGCAGCCGGACGAGATCGAGGATGCCCGCTGGTTCCACGTCGACGAGCTGCCGCGCCTGCCGGCCGAGCGCTCCATCGCCCGCTACCTGATCGAGGTCTACCTGGCGCGCCGCGCCGGTCGTCCCGATCCCGTCCTGCCCGGCGGCGCCTGACTCCAGGCGCCGCACTGGCCGTCTTCAGGCCGCGGCAGCGAACCAGTGCTGCCAGGCCAGGCGCACGGTCAGCGCCAATACCACCAGGATGAACACTGGGCGGATGAACTTGGCGCCGCCGCCAATCGCCGTGCGCGCGCCGAAGTAGGCGCCGACCATCAGTGAGCTGCCCATGCACAGCCCCAGCAGCCAGACCACCTGGCCCGAGGCGATGAACACCGCCAGCGCAACGATGTTGCTGACGAAGTTCATGCTGCGCGCCACGCCGCTGGCGCGTACCAGGTCCAGCGGGTACATCAGCAGCGTGCTGACGGTCCAGAAGGCGCCGGTGCCGGGCCCGGCCACGCCGTCGTAGAAGCCCAGCCCCAGGCCCTGCGGCCACTGCCGGCCCTGGGCGATCTGCGGGTTGGCGTCCAGCGGCGCTTCGGGCGTCTTGCCGAACAGCAGGTACAGGCCACAGCCGAACACCACCACCGGCAGCATGCGGTTCAGCCATTCCGCCGGCATCAGGTGCGCGGCCCAGGCACCGAGCGCTGCACCGATGGCAGTGGCGATCAACCCTTTGCGCCACTGGCGCGGCTGGAACAGTTTGCGGCGGTAGAAGGTGTAGCTGGCCACGGCAGCGCCAAAGGTCGAGCTGAGCTTGTTGGTGCCCAGCGCCAGGTGCGGCGGGACGCCGGCGGTGAGCAGGGCAGGGATGGTCAGCAGGCCACCGCCGCCGGCAATGGCATCGATGAAACCGGCGAGGAAGGCGACGCCGGCGAGGATGACGAGGGTGGTCGGGTCTACGACGAGTTCGAAGGGCATTGGGTTCGCCTTGATCAGGGGCCCGTCCAGCCACTCTTTTGTAAAGAGTGGGTGGCATAGGAAACGTTAACGGGCCCGAAAGCTGCGACGGTCTGGCTGGCCGCGCAGGTACGCGGTGCGCATAATGCCGGCAATTCTACGAGGAAGGAAATCATTCGATGCAGTACGACGGTCTGGCCTGGGTCGTTGCCATCCTGGCGCTATTGGCCCTGGCGGTAGCCGCCCGCATTCTGTTCGACCGTCACTGGTTCCTCGGCTGGTTGCGCGGTACGGCGGGAATGCTGTTCGTGGCCTTGGCCGCGCTGGTGGCGCTGGTGGCCTGGGACCTGCGCAGCTATGACGCGCTGCCGGCAGAGCGGCCTCTGGCGACCCTGAGCTTCCACAAGATCGGCGAGCAACGCTATGACGTGACGCTGCTGCAGGGCGACGAGGAGCGTCGCGTGGAGCTGGCCGGCGACCTCTGGCAACTGGATGCACGGGTACTGGAGTGGAAAGGCCTGGCACGGCTGATCGGCATGGCGCCCGGCTATCGCCTGCAGGACCTGTCCGGCCGCTTCCTGGCGGTTGAGCAGCAGTCCCTCGGGCGTAAGGTGTCTCTGGTTTCCGATGCGCCGGGGATCGACCTCTGGCGCTGGCTGCGCGATGGCCAGCACGATCTGCTGACTTTCGTGCCGAAAGCCGGGCGGGTGAATTATCTGCCAATGGCCGACCAGGCGGTTTTCGCCGTGCGTTACGGGGCGGGCGGGCTGACCACCGAGCCGATGAATGCGGCGGCCAATCAGGCACTCAAGGAGTGGCAGTAATTCGCCGTCTGCAGGAGCGAGCCTGCTCGCTCCTGCAAAAGCAGAAAAGGGAGCCGAATGGCTCCCTTTCTCGTTTCCGCGAAAGCGCTTAGGCGAGGAAGCCGCCGTCCACGTTCAGCGTCACGCCGGTGGTGTAGCTGGAGGCATCGCTGGCGAGGTACAGCACGGCGCCGGCCATTTCGCTCGGGTCGGCTACGCGCTTGAGCGGGATGCGCTGCAGGGCAACGTTGCGGATGGCGTCGTTGCTCACCAGGGCCGAGGCGAACTTGGTGTCGGTCAGACCCGGCAGCAGGGCGTTGCAGCGGATGTTGAACTGCGCGCATTCCTTGGCGAAGACCTTGGTCATGCTGATCACGGCGGCCTTGGTCACCGAGTAGATGCCCTGGAACTCGCCCGGGGTAACGCCGTTGACCGAGGCGACGTTGATGATGCTGCCGCCACCGTTGGCCTTCATCAGCTTGCCGCCTTCGATGGACATGAAGTAGTAGCCGCGGATGTTCACGTCGACGGTCTTCTGGAAGGCCGACAGGTCGGTGTCCAGCACGTTGCAGAACTGCGGGTTGGTAGCGGCGTTGTTGACCAGGATATCCAGGCGGCCGAACTGCTCGCGGATCTGCGCGAAGACGGCCTGGATCTGCTCCATTTCACCGATGTGGCAGGCAATCGCGGTGGCCTTGCCGCCGGCGGCGACGATCTCGTCAGCCACGGCCTGGCAGCCATCGATCTTGCGGCTGGAGACGATCACGTGGGCGCCCTGTTGGGCCAGCAGCTTGGCGATGGCCTCGCCGATGCCGCGGCTGGCGCCGGAAACGAAGGCGATCTTGCCTTCGAGGTCGAACAGTTGGGTCTTGGACATGGAAATTCTCCTTGTTTTGGGCCGCAAGAGTCGGCTGGCGACCGGCTGCGCGTCGGCTGTACTGCGTTGGAAGCCGGACTCAGATGCTCATTTACAATCGGTAAACTCCGCTCTTCGTCCGGCTTCCGCCTTGTACGGCTCTAGCTCGCCAGGTCGACAGTCGACTCTTACAGGCGGGACTTGCCGATGACCTGCAGGCTCACCTGTTCCAGCAGCTTGTTGGCGTGGATGAAGGTGGCGAAGCGCTTGTCCTGGGTCTGGCCGTGGAAGAAGCGGTAGTAGATCTGCTGCATGATGCCGGCCAGGCGGAACAGGCCGTAGGTGTAGTAGTAATCGAGGTTGTCGATCTGGATGCCAGCGCGTTCGGCGTAGTAGTCGGCGAATTGCTGGCGCGTGAGCATGCCCGGCTCGTGGCTGGGCTGGCGGCGCAGCATCTGCATCGGCTGCGGGTCGCCCGCTTCGATCCAGTAGGCGAGGGTGTTGCCCAGGTCCATCAGCGGGTCGCCGATGGTGGTCATCTCCCAGTCGAGCACGCCGATGATCTGCATCGGGTTGTTCGGGTCGAGGATGACGTTGTCGAAGCGGTAGTCGTTGTGGACGATGCCCGGCTTGTGGTGGTCGGCCGGCATCTTCTCGCGTAGCCATACCTTCACCTGTTCCCAGGCCGGTGCGTCGGGGGTCAGGGACTTCTCGTAGCGATCGATCCAGCCGCCGATCTGGCGCTGCACGTAGCCCTCGGGCTTGCCCAGGTCACCCAGGCCGCAGGCGTTGTAGTCGACGTTGTGCAGGTCGACGAACTTGTCGATGAAGCTCTTGCACAGCGCGGTGGTCTGCGCCGCGCCGAGGTTGAGTTCCTTGGGCAGGTCGCTGCGCAGGATGATGCCGTTGACCCGTTCCATGACGTAGAACTCGGCGCCGATCACCGATTCGTCGGTGCAGTAGGCGTACGCCTTGGGGCAGTAGGGGAAGCCGTCCCTGAGCTGGTTCAGGATGCGGTATTCGCGGCCCATGTCGTGGGCGGACTTGGCCTTTTTGCCAAACGGCGGGCGGCGCAGGACCAGTTCCTGGTTGTCGTACTGGATCAGGTAGGTCAGGTTCGACGCGCCGCCGGGGAACTGGCTGATGCGCGGCTGGCCCTGCAGGCCGGGAATGTGGTCCTTGAGGTAGCCGTCGATCACGGCGGCGTCGAGTTCTTCACCTTCGCGGGAGCGGATGGTCTGGTCGGTCAACGACATGCTGGTCCCTTCTTGTACTGGGCTTGTACGGGTCATCGCACCGCAGCGAAAGCGGCGGGCAAGGGTGGCGCGCAAGGTGGCGTCGTGCTCTGGCCTGATGGGGTGCGGCAGAATCAGGCAAAGCAATGATGGCGCCGGGTGATCATTAGCTAATCTAATGTCGACGTCTGCCGCTCACAAGCACGGCGGGACGTTATTGGCGTCCGTGTTGCACCCCGATCAAGCTGCCTGATTCGCGGGCCGGAGCGGGGCGCGGGCATAAAAAAACCGGAGCCAGGGACTCCGGTTTTTCGTGCTGCGCGGGCAGGCTTCCTCGGATCAGACCGGGAACAGTTCGCCCAGCTTCATCGCCAGCATCATGTCGCCTTCGGCGCGCAGCTTGCCGGCCATGAAGGCTTGCATGCCGTCGGTTTCGCCGCTGGTGATGCCCTTGAGGGTCTCGCTGTCCATGATCAGGGTGACGTTGGGGGACTCGGCGTCGCCCTGTACCACTTCGCAGGTACCGTCCTTGACGACCAGGTAGTGGTTGTCGCCGTCTTCGATGTTGAACTGGAACACCAGATCCAGGCCGGCGGCCGCGCTGGCGTTGAACTTGCTCTTCATGGTGGAAACGATGTCAGCAACACTCATGGTTCTATTCCTTTTCTAGGTTTTCTCGCGCGGCGCTCGGCGCCGCATTGGGCCGGTACTCAACGATAGGTGATGAGTTCCGGCGCCCTCAACAGTTCCAGATGCACGTGACTGTTGAAGGAAGCCAGGGCCACTTCGCTGCCGCGGAACTTCAGGCGGTTGAGCGAAGTGTTGACGATCTGCCAGTTGAGCTCGAAGGCGTTCAGCGCCGGAATGCCGGTGACCATCTGCAGGACGGCGGTGATGGTGCCGCCGGAGGTGAACACGCCGATGTTGTCCTTGCCGCTGGCCGACTCCAGCAGGCGCTTGAGGCCGCCGTGCACGGTGTCGAGGAATTGTGCCCAACTGACCAGGCCGTCCTTGTCATGGTCGCCGGAAACCCAGCGGGCGATCACGGTGGAGAACAGGCGCTGGAATTCGGCGCGGTGGTCGGCGGCGTTGCGCATGATGTGCAGTGCCTGCGGCTCGATCTCCAGCAGGTCCGGCAGGTGGGCGCGGATCACTGCGTCGGCCTCGAATTCGTTGAAGGCGGAATCGATTTCCAGGGTGGGCGTATCGATCCCGGCTTCGTTCAGCCGGCCCATCACCGCTTCGGCGGTGTGGCGCTGGCGGCGCAGGTCGCCGGCAATGCAGCGATCGAAGCGCAGGCCGAGGCTGGCCAGGTGCTCGCCGAGGATTTGCGCCTGGCGCACGCCGGTGTCCGAGAGCACATCGTAGTCGTCGGCACCGAATGAAGCCTGGCCATGTCGAATCAGGTAGATGCTTCCCACGCGCGCGTTCCCGGCAGGGCTGAAAGTTCCGGCGAGGTTATGAGGATCACCTGGGGCTGTCAACGAAAAAACATACGCTTGTTTGAATGCTATTCGCTGGACTGATACAGCGCTTTGCCAGCGCTGGTGGCGGGCCCGCGGCGTGGGTATGCTTGCGGGATTCACAGCGCTTGTCACGCGTGCGCGTACAGAATTGTAAAAGGGGATGTGAGTGGAGTTTCTAGCGAATTACGCGGGTTTCCTGGCCAAGACCTTCACCGTGGTGGTGGCCATCGTCATCGTCCTGGTGGTGATCGCCGCTCTGCGCGGCCGCGGCCGTCGTGGCGGCAGCGGGCACCTGGAGGTGCACAAGCTCAACGACTTCTACAAGGAACTGCGCGAGCGCCTGCAGCACAGCGTGCTGGAGAAGGCCAAGCTCAAGGCCCTGCGCAAGTCCGAGGCGAAAACGCTGAAGGAAGCGAAAAAGAAGAAGGGCGGCGAGAAGAACCGCGTCTACGTGCTGGACTTCGATGGCGACATCAAGGCCTCGGCCACCGAGCAACTGCGCCATGAAGTGACTGCGCTGCTGACCCTGGCTACTCCGCGTGACGAAGTGGTACTGCGCCTGGAAAGCGGCGGCGGCATGGTCCATGGCTACGGCCTGGCCGCCTCCCAGCTGGCGCGCATCCGTCAGGCCGGCGTGCCGCTGACCGTCTGCGTCGACAAGGTCGCCGCCAGCGGCGGCTACATGATGGCCTGCATCGGCGAGCGCATCTTGTCTGCGCCTTTCGCCATCCTCGGCTCCATCGGCGTGGTGGCTCAGTTGCCCAACATCCATCGTCTGCTGAAGAAGCACGACGTCGATTTCGAAGTACTCACCGCCGGCGAGTACAAGCGCACCCTGACCGTGTTCGGCGAGAACACCGACAAGGGCCGCGAGAAGTTCCAGGAAGACCTGGAAACCACCCACGAGCTGTTCAAGCGTTTTGTCGTCCACTACCGCCCCCAGCTGGCCATCGACGAGATCGCCACCGGCGAGGTCTGGTTGGGCCAGGCGGCGCTGGGCAAGAAACTGGTCGACGAGCTCAAGACCAGTGACGAATACCTGGCCGAACGCGCCCGTGAGGCGGATGTCTACCAGCTCAGTTATGTGCAGAAGAAGTCCATTCAGGAGCGCTTCGGCGTGGGCGTCAGCGGCGTGATCGATCGCGTGCTGGTGACCTGGTGGGACCGCCTGGGTCGCAGCCGTTTCTGGCAGTGACTCTTCTGGCAATGATTGGGCGTCGGGCGCCGGGATCGCGCCCGTTTATCGAATTCGAAAGAGGAGGGTCGAGATGAGTGCATTCAAGGCGTTGTGGGTCACGGAGAGCGCGCACGGCGTGCATGACCTGCAGGTGGCCGAGCGGCAGGTTGCCGATCTGCCGGCGGGTGAAGTGCTGGTGCGGGTGAAGTATTCCTCGCTCAACTACAAGGATGCGCTGTCCGCCAGCGGCAACCGTGGCGTCACCCGCAAGTACCCGCACACTCCCGGCATCGACGCCGCCGGCGTGGTGGAAGAGTCCTCGGTGGGCGAATTCGCCGCCGGCGATGAAGTCATCGTCACCGGCTATGACCTGGGCATGAACACGCCGGGTGGCTTCGGCCAGTACATCCGCGTGCCTGCCGCCTGGCTGATCAAGCGCCCGCAGGGCCTGTCGCTGCGCGAATCGATGATCCTCGGCACCGCCGGCCTGACTGCCGCGCTGTGCGTCGACAAGCTCGAGCGCGCCGGCCTGACGCCGTCCGCCGGGCCGATCCTGGTCACTGGCGCCACCGGCGGCGTGGGCAGCATCGCGGTGATGCTGCTGGCGCAACTGGGCTACACCGTGGCTGCCGCCACCGGCAAGCTGGAACAGGCCGAGCTGCTGAACCGCCTTGGCGCGCGGCAGATCCTCGACCGTGCCACCGTCTCCGACGGCGTCGACAAGCCGCTGCTGCGCGAGCAGTGGGCCGGCGCGGTGGACACCGTGGGCGGCGACATCCTGTTCAACGTGGTCAAGTCGCTGCAGTACGGCGGCAGCGTCGCCTGCTGCGGCCTGACCGCCGGTGCCGCCTTCAAGGCCACCGTGCTGCCCTTCATCCTGCGCGGCGTGAACCTGCTGGGCGTGGACTCGGTAGAGCTGCCGCTGGTGGTCAAGGCTTCCATGTGGGACAAGCTGTCCCTGCAATGGAAGCTCGACAACCTCGAAGCGGCCGTCCGCGAGGTCAAACTTGACGACCTGCCGGCCGCCATCCACCAGATCCTGGCCGGCAAGCTGGTCGGACGGGTGCTGGTCAACCTGGATTGATGCCCGTGCCGGGCCTGGGAGTCAGCCCAGGTCCGGCAGCAGGTAATCCGCCCACAGCGAATCGGCGAACTGGCTTCTGAAGAAGCCGAAGTGGCCGATGCGCTTCACGCCGATATCCTCCGGCGCGATTCTCTTCAGCGTCTTCGGCGAGCCACGGTAGAAACCGTGCAGCGACTCGGTATTGCGCCCGGACATCATCTCGTCGTCGGTGAAGGAGATGGAGATAATGGGTGTGCTCACCGAGGAATATGCCTCGCGAACCGCGCCGCCTTCCGCGCCCACCGAGTACTCCGGGTCCAGGCACCAGCGCCGCCATTGCTCGATCACCCCGCGCGGCAGGTCGCCAACCACGCCCAGGCGCTTGCCGGGGAAGTAGCCCAGCAGCGGCGTGATCGTCGGTGCCAGCAGGTACCAGAGCAGCCAGGCCTTATGCCGCAAGCCCTTGGTGTTCTCGCGCCAGTAGCCGCTGCCGGTGGCAATGGTGAAGGCGCGGTGGATGCGCTCGGTACCCCGCACGAAGGGCAGTATCTGCCCGCCGAGGCTGTGGCCGATCCAGTACACCGGCAGCTCGCCGGCCGCGGCGACCACGGCATCGAGCATGGTGCTGCAGTCGTGGTTGCCCCAGGCGAGGATGTCGACGTCCAGGTCACGCAGGGAGCCGGCGCGGGACTTACCCATGCCGACATAGTCGAAGGTGACTGTCAGGTAGCCGCGCTCGGCCAGCCAGTTGGCGAAGGCTGTGTAGAAGCGCTGCTCGACGCCCATGGCAGGAACGATCAGCACCGCTCCGCGGGCTTCGCCGGGTGGGTAGTACCAGTGGCTGGAGAGGCTTTGGCCATTGCCGTTGTCCAGCGGGCGGGGAAGCGGTGTGATCATGGCGCGATCCCTCAGGCCTGGCTGATGTACATGGTGATGTCGGCGCGGAAGACCTTCTTGTCACCGACGTAGGCGAGCACCGGGACGATGACGTCGCCTTCCTGGTTCCAGTCCACGGCACGGCCATCGGCCACGGCGCGTACGTCACCGTCGGCCTTGGCCAGGTATTCCACGGTCATGCCGCGGGGAATCCAGCGGCGGCCCTTGGGGATCGACACGTCGGTCATGGTCCCGGCGGCCAGTTCGGCAGCGTTGCACAGGGCGATGGCGTGCACGGTGCCGATGTGGTTGAGCACTTCGCGGCGCTTGGGGAAGGTCACTTCCGCGTAGCCTGGGCGCAGTTCGACGAACTGCGGGGCGATGCTGGCGAAGTAGGGGGCGACCTGGCCGATCATGGCGCTGAACTGCGCGGGGCCGGCCTGCTGGTACATTTGCATCATCTGACTCATGGCAACTCCGGGGCAAAGCGGATTGAAGATGGATGCGCGCCCAGGCAGTATACGAAGACTAGAAATTAATTCTAGAAAAATATTCTAGAATTCTGTTCGAGCGGTTTTTCCAACAGGAACCCCATGGCCCGACCTTCCCGCAAAGACGACATCCTCCAGGCCGCGCTGGCCTGCTTCAGCGAATCCGGCGTGGATGCCACCACCATCGAGATGATCCGCGACCGCTCCGGCGCCAGTATCGGCAGCCTGTATCACCACTACGGCAACAAGGAACGGATCATCGGCGCGCTGTACCTCACGGGCGTCGGCCAATATGCCGCGCTGCTCGATGCCGGAATCGAGGACGGGATGAGCGCGGAGGCCTGCGTGAAGCTGTTCGTCACCTGCTACGTCGATTGGGTGGCGGCGAACCCGGAGTGGGCGCGTTTCATCCTGCACAGCAGGGGGCGCGTCGAAGCGGGAGAGGTAGGCGAGGCGTTGCGCGAAGCCAACCGCGAACAGGGCCGCCGCATTGCCGGGCTGCTCTCCGAGCACCGCAAGGCCGGGGCGTTCAAGGAGCTGGCGCCGGAGCTGTTCAATTCGGTGGTGATCGGCCCGAGCCAGGACTACGCGCGCAACTGGCTGGCCGGGCGTACGCGGGTGGACCTGATCGATTGCCGGGATCAACTGGCGCAGATTGCCTGGGAGAGCGTGCGGGCCTGATGCTCTGCAGGCTTAGGCGGATGCACCTTCTGTAGGAGCGAGCTTGCTCGCGAACGGTGTTCCCGGCAGTTGCGGCGCTGCATCGGTTCGCGAGCAAGCTCGCTCCTACGAAGGGCCGTAGGGCGGATAACCTGGAACAGGTTATCCGCCGTCCCCCTGCAGGCGGATAACGCTGGCGCGCTATGCGCCCTACGAGAAATGCGCCGTGCAGAATTGAAAAAGCCCCGCGATGCGGGGCTTTTTCATGTCGCTGAATCAGCTCTGCCGGGTCAGGCCAGCTGGCGGCGACGGAACAGCGGTTGCGGCTGGGTCACCGAGGTCTGGTAGACCTCGCTGAAGTCGTCCAGGCCCGCCAGCGCTGCTTGCGGATCGCGGTCGGCGCGGATGGCGTAGGCGTCGAAGCCGCAGCTCTGCATGAAGAACAGCTGGTCACGCAGGACATCGCCGATGGCGCGCACTTCGCCCTTGTAGCCGAAGCGCTCGCGCAGCAGGCGCGCGGTGCTGAAGCCGCGGCCGTCGGTGAAGGCCGGGAAGTTCACGGCGATCACCTGGAAGTTGTCCAGGTCGCCGGCGATGGCTTCGGGCTCTTCGTCCGCATCCAGCCAGACGCCCAGGCCGCCGTCGCGACCGCGCAGGGCAGGGCCGTGTTCCAGCCACAGGTTCAGCGGGATGATCACGTCGTCGCAGTTAGGCACGGTTTCCAGGGTCGCGTCCTTGGGCAGCAGGTGCCAACGGTCGTCGACGACCTCGCGGTGCTTAATGATTCGCTGCATATACGCGCTCCTTGAAGGGGTCGATGCCGATGCGACGGTAGGTATCGAGGAAACGTTCCTCTTCGGTGCGCTGTTCCACGTAGACCTTGATGATCTTCTCGATCACGTCGGCCATCTGCTCCTGGGCGAAGGACGGGCCGAGGATCTGCGCCAGGCTGGCGTCGCGGCTGGCGCTGCCGCCCAGGGAGACCTGGTAGAACTCCTCGCCCTTCTTGTCCACGCCGAGGATGCCGATGTGGCCGACGTGGTGGTGGCCGCAGGCGTTCATGCAGCCGGAGATGTTCAGATCGATGGCGCCGATGTCGAACAGGTAGTCCAGGTCGTCGAAGCGACGCTGGATGGCTTCGGCCACCGGGATCGACTTGGCGTTGGCCAGGGAGCAGAAGTCACCGCCCGGGCAGCAGATGAGGTCGGTCAGCAGGCCCACGTTCGGGGTGGCGAAACCGTTCTCGCGCAGTTCGCCCCAGAGGGTGAACAGCTGCGCCTGCTCGACGTCGGCGAGGATGATGTTCTGGTTATGGCTGTTGCGCACTTCGCCGAAGCTGTAGCGGTCGGCCAGGTCGGCGACCACGTCCAGCTGCTTGTCGGTGATGTCGCCGGGCGCCACGCCGGTGGGCTTGAGCGACAGGGTCACGGCGACGTAGCCGGGCTTCTTGTGGGCGAAGGTGTTGCGGCTGCGCCAGCGGGCGAAGCCGGGGTTCTCGGCGTCGAGCTGGGCGAGGGCGGCGTCCTGGTTTTCCAGTGCCAGGTAGGCCGGGTCGACGAAGTGCGCGGCCACGCGCTGCAGCTCGGCGTCGGTCAGGGTGCTCGGGCCGTCCTTCAGGTTCGCCCATTCGGCGTCGACCTTCTGGGCGAAGACTTCCGGCGTCAGCGCTTTCACCAGGATCTTGATGCGCGCCTTGTACTTGTTGTCCCGACGGCCATAGCGGTTGTACACGCGCAGGATGGCGTCCAGGTAGGACAGCAGGTGCTTCCACGGCAGGAATTCATTGATGAAATTGCCGACGATCGGGGTACGGCCCAGGCCGCCACCGACAGAGACGCGGAAGCCCAGCTCGCCGGCTTCGTTCTGCACCGCTTCCAGGCCGATATCGTGCACCTCGATGGCGGCACGGTCGCTCACGGCGCCGTTGACGGCGATCTTGAACTTGCGCGGCAGGTGGGCGAACTCGGGGTGGAAGGTCGACCACTGGCGGATGATCTCGCACCAGGGGCGCGGATCGACCAGTTCGTCATGGGCGACGCCGGCGAACTGGTCGGTGGTGGTGTTGCGGATGCAGTTGCCGCTGGTCTGGATCGCGTGCATCTGCACGGTGGCCAGCTCGGCGAGGATTTCCGGCACGTCTTCCAGTTCCGGCCAGTTGTACTGGACGTTCTGGCGGGTGCTGATGTGCGCGTAGCCCTTGTCGTAGTCGCGGGCGATCTGCGCCAGCTTGCGAACCTGCTGGGAGTTCAGCAGGCCGTAAGGCACGGCCACGCGCAGCATGGGCGCATAGCGCTGGATGTACAGGCCATTCTGCAGACGCAGCGGGCGGAATTCCTCGCCGGTCAGTTCGCCCGCCAGGTAACGGTGGGTCTGATCGCGGAACTGCTTGACGCGATCCTCTACGATCCTTTGATCGTATTCGTCATATACGTACATGAATCATCCTGCTGTCAGGCTATAGCGCTCAGGGCGTACTGCGTTTCCCAGCGCGCACGGCAACGCGCTCCACGCGGAGTGGGGCGCACGATACCAGTTCGGGAATATGCGCAAAAGTGATGTTTGAGTATATGGCGAGAACTTTCGGATCTAAGCCGCGCCAGGCCTGAGGCTCAGGCAGGACGGGGGCTTGCGCCGGTGCCCGGGCTCGCCGTTGCGGCGCTGCCCTTTATACCCATTTCAAACGGCAGCGGCGCAATTGGCAGTCGATCAGGCTTCGCGGCCGTGGGCGGCATCGCGCAGTTGCGAGGTGTCGACGCGGACGAAGATCGAGTCGCCGACGCAGGTCAGCACGTCGCCGGCGTAGACCTCGCAGATGATCCGGCTCTTGCGGCCGACTTCGCCCTCGACATGCGCCCTGAGGGTCAGCGGCACGCCCATGGGTGTCGGCTTGATGTACTTGATGCCCAGGTTGCCGGTGACGCAGTCAATACGCGGCAGGCTGCCCGGCTCGCGGCCCTCGGCGCGGTAGTGATAGGCCATGGCGGTCCAGTTGGAGTGGCAGTCCACCAGCATGGCGATCAGGCCGCCGTAGACCAGCTCCGGCCAGCCGCAGTACTTGGCCTCGGGCAGGTGTTCGGCAACCACGTGGATACCGTCGTCGTGCCAGCGGCTCTTGATGTGCAGTCCGTGCGGGTTGCTGCCGCCGCAGCCATAGCAGACACCCTCGGGCGCGACGGTGTCCTGTAGCGATACCAGGTTCATTACTGTTCCTTGTTCTTGTCGTTGTGCTTGTCGAGCAGCCAGCCTAACGGCTTTCGAAGCAGGGCGGGAGTAGCGGGGTGGGCAGAGCTGGTCTTAACTCGTGGTGTGGTTCTTCAGCCAATAACGAGAAGATGGGGGAAGCATGAGCGAAGAAACGTCGAACAAGACCAGCGACAGCGTCGTCGATGCCCGCGCCGCATTCATCCTGATCCTGCTGGTGGTCGCGACCGCCGTGTTCTGGGTCAGCCATCAGTGACAGCGGTGCCGGCGGGCCGTCCTGCGGCCCGCTGGTACCAAACGCCTCGCCGCCTGTCCTACAGCCCGGCGAAATGCAGCACCAGTTGCACCAGCCCGTACAGCAGCAGCACGAAGATCAGCGTGAAGAGAATGCCCATGGCGATGAAGTGACTGGGCTTGCCGTGGGTGAAGTCGCGCGCCCGGTTGCGCCCGCTCTGCACGCCGAAGGCCGCGGCCAGCACGCTGTGCAGCATCTGCCAGAAGGTCGGCGGCTTGTTCTGTTGCTCGTCCATCGTTCATCCTCCTTTTGCCTGCAAGCCTAGCTCCTGACGGAGCTGGCGCTAGAGTTCGATCTGCGTCCACTGGCGCTTCTGCCACATCACCGCGAAGATCGCCGAGGCCAGCCCGCGCTGCAGAATCTGCATGCTCCAGATCGCCAGCAGGCCGCCGCCCAGTACCGGGCCGACCAGATAGGCCAGCGGCAGGAAGAACAGCCACTGATTGCCCAGGCTGACCGCCATCACCGTGCGCACGGCCCCCGCGCCCAGCAGCGCCTGGGTCAGCACCAGCGCCGTAGCGTCGATCACCATGCCCATGCCGGTCAGCATCAGCGGCACGCGGCCCAGTTCGATCAGCGCAGGGTCGCTGACGAATAGCCGCAGGATGGCCTCGGGGAATATCCAGAACGGCGCACCCAGCAGCGCCAGCCCACAGGCCGCCACCTTCACCACGTCCCAGCCCCAGCGGTGAGCGCTGTCGAAATCGCGCTCGCCCATGCTCTGGCTGACCAGGGTGGTTGCCGCCATGCCCAGGCCGACGCCAGGCAGGATCAGGAACAGCGCCAAGTTGATCAGCACGTGGGCCACGGCCAGTTCGCGGGTGCCGACCTGGGCGATGATCCAGAACAGCAGGGTGATGCCGGCGGCGAAGAAGAACTGCTGCAGCGAGTTGGGCAACGACAGGCGCAACAACGTGCGGACGTCGCGCTCGCTCGGCAGGCGCGGGTGACAGCCTTGGGCGCGTGCATCGCGCCAGGTAATCCAGGCGTAGATCAGCGAGCCGATGTACAACGCCAGGGTGGTGCCCAGGCCGCTTCCCACCGCGCCCATGCGCGGCAGGCCGAACAGGCCGTGGATCAGGCTGTAGCTGATCGCCGCGTTGGCGAGGTGCATGACCACCAGAGTGCGCATGTACATGCCTGATCGCCGGGTGCCGTTCCAGTAGCCCCGGAAGGAGAAGTTCAGGCCCACGGCGAGCACCGACAGCGCGCGCCATTCGAAGTAGGGGGTGCCGACCGCCAGCACGTCAGGGTCGCTGGACAGGGCGCGGACGATGGGCTCGGCGAACAGCAGGCAGATCAGCGTGATCGGCAGCGACAGGCCCAGCGCGACCAGCAGCCCGCAGTTCAGCGGTGCGGCCAGCTCGTCGCTGCGACCTTCGCCCCGCCGGCGAGCTACCAGCGCCTGTACGCCGGCCCCCAGCCCCATCACCAGGGAGATGGCGACGAAGTTGGCGTAGCTGCCGATGCCGACCCCGGCGAGGGATTTCTCCCCCAGGTGGCCAACCATGGCTGCATCCACCAGGTTGAGCAGGCTCTGGCTGAGCATGCCGCCGATGATCGGCAGGCCCAGGCTGAGAATGTTCTGGAACCGCTGGCGCTCTAGCATGGCGTCTCGGGGCAGTGAATTCCGGCTTGTTGTGGATATCCGGCGGGCCGTGCCGGTGAGGCGCCGCTGTGGGAAATCCTAGCCGAAGGGCAGGCTTCCTGCTCCCTTTTGGGGCGGAATATGCCTACGAACATTGCGAAGTTGTTCCGGTGATATTTCCGATGTTTGTGTGAGGTATGTCACGTTTTTTCGGCTTGGCGAACGAAGGCGGCGTACTACGCTGAAATTCAATTGACCAGGGCAAACCTGTGCGAAAGCCAGGGACGCAAAGCCACCGATCTACCGCCCGCAAGGGCCATGACCGCGGGGTTGCCAAGCAGGCCGGACGTTCGTCCGCGCCCTCTGCGAGCTTGTGCTCGGCATCCTCCAACGTCCCGGTGAGCCTCCTGATCAACCCGTGCAGGTTGATGGTGTTTGTTGGCCCAAGGGAGCGCGCCGATGAATCAGCCGTACCAGCTTCAGTACACCTACGGGTTCGCCCGGATGGCGTTGCGTGATCAGGTGGTGTTCAAGTCCATTGTCGGCTTGCTCAGTGGTCGCACGTTGGCGAGCTGGGCGTATGTCGATGGCCCGGCCGACCTGCTGGTGGAGGGCGAGGAGGGCGAGCCGCGGGTGCAGTTGCGCACGGCCGAGGGTGAACCGCTCTGGGTGCACTGGCCGCTGCGTGCCAGCGAGGTATTCGATTGCCTGGAACGTGCCGCCCGCGCCATCGGCCAGCGGCCGGCGCATTCCACGGGTGAAGCTCTGCGCCTGAAGCACTGGCCGGCAGCGGCGCTGCTCAAGGGTGATCACCGCTACGTCCGGCTGGCCACGCTGCTCTGTGCAAGGACCATGAGCCTGGACGAGCTTTGCGAGCGCTCCGGCGTGCCGCGCCACGTGGCGGAGAGCTTCGCCCGCCTGATGGCCGCCCAGGACATGCTCCAGCCCGGCGAGGCCTTGCCGGCGCGGCCCGAGCAACAGGCAGCCGCCCCCGTCGGCCTGCTGGCGCGCATCCGCCGCCACTTCGGCCTTGGCGGTGCTTCGGAGGTCGGTCGATGAGGGAATACAAGATCCTCTTCACCGGCACCATGGGCGCCGGCAAGACCACCGCCATCGCCGCGATCAGCGATATCGAGCCGGTCAGCACCGATGTGCAGAACAACGATCCCAACCTGGACAAGGCACGCACCACGGTCGGCCTGGACTACGGCGAAGTGGTGCTCGGGCCCGATGAGCGCCTGCGCCTTTACGGCACGCCCGGTCAGGCGCGCTTCGCCTTCATGTGGGGCATCCTCGCGCGCGGGGCGCTGGGGCTGGTGATCCTGATCGACAACTCGCGGCCCGATCCGCTGGGCGACCTGCAGGTTTACCTCGATGGCTTTGCCGACTGCATCGCCGGTGCGCCCTGTGTCATCGGCGTCGGGCGACTGCCAGGGCATCCCGTCCCCGGCCTGGATGACTACGCCGCCGCGCTGGCGCGGGCCGGCCACAGCTTCCCGGTAGTCGAAGTGGACGTACGCGAGGCGGAGCAGGTGCGCATGCTGCTCGACCTGCTCCTGCTGCAACTGGAATGCACGGCGGCCTGAAGCCTGACGTTTGCAACCGACTGGAGTCGACCATGGAACACGCCTTGACGAGCTTGCCGGAAAGACTGCGGAACGACGCCGAACAGGCGTTGGATGAGCTCGGCGCCAGCCTGGGGCGGCTGAGCGCGGCGGTGATCGCCACCACCGACGGCTTTGAGGTGGCCTCCCGCGCCGGTAAGGGGCTGGAGGTTTCCAAGCTGGCAGCCATGGCCTGCTCGATTTCGGCCCTTGGCGCCATGGTCGGCCAGGAGAGCGAGGTCGGCCCGCACCAGAACGTGATAGTCGAGGCCAGCGAGGGCTACATCGTCATCGTCGACATACCGCATCCGAGCCATCCGATGATCCTCAACCTGGTCGCCGATCGAGAGGAGATGCTTGGCCAGGTGCTCTACCAGGCCAAGCGAACGGCAACCCGGCTGGCGGATCTGTCGCTGGCCGGCTGAGACAAAAGGTTTCGCGGCGCGCGCGGTCGCGGGGCCCCTATAACAGGACGCGCACTCAAGGAGTAATCGCTATGGCAGCACTGCAACAATCGCTGGACGAACTGCTGAACCTGGATGGTGCCCTGGCGTCGGCCGTGGTGGATGCCAAGAGCGGCATGCTGCTCGGGCAGGCAGGAGGCGGCGTGGACCTGGAACTGGCGGCCGCGGGCAACACCGAGGTGGTGCGCGCCAAGCTCAAGACCATGAAGTCCCTGGCGCTCAACGACGTGATCGAGGACATCCTCATCACCCTCGGCCGGCAGTACCACATCATCCGCCCGATGGCGAAGCACGAAGGGGTGTTCATGTACTACGTGCTGGACAAGGTGAAAGCCAACCTGGCGCTGGCGCGGCGCAAGTTGCAGGAGGTCGAGGCACAGGTGGCGATCTGAGGTGAGCTGATGGACGTGGGCGGGCGGGGAGGCCCGCCCACGCTTTGCGCAAGGAGTGCTTACTCCTCGAACAGGCCGTGCCAGCAGTCGCTCAGCTCGCCCAGTTCGAAGGATTTCACCCAGGACTGCTTTTCCAGCCACAGACGGGTGGTCTCGCGGTCGGCTTCGGTCAGGCTGCCGACGTCGTTCAGGCACAGGTAGCCGGTGAACTCGCCGTCTTCGGTGGCGCCGCCGACGAAGACCCAGCCTTCGGACTCGACGAAGGCGATCCACTGGTCGAGCACGTCATCCAGGTCGCCGGTGTAGTTCACTTCGAGGCTGAAGCCGAACTCCTGGAACTCGCCCAGGCGCAGCTTCTTCAGCAGGCGGCGTTTGCGAGGCTTGGCCATTTGTTCGGGGGTGAGGTATTTCATCTGTGATTCTCTCTTCAGCGGAAGCCTGGCGGGTGGCCAGCTTCGATCCGTTGTGCCCTGGGGGTGCCCAGGATGGCGGGATTATCCCGCATCTGCGCAGGATATGCAGCGAAGCTTTTCCCCAGGCCGCGGACCTGCCTGACGAAACCGCCGCGCCGGGCGGGCCCGGCTGCGGCGTGGGGCGTCAGATCAGTTGTCGTAGCCCAGGTTGGGCGACAGCCAGCGCTCGCTGGTGCTGATTTCCTGGTCCTTGCGCGCGCTGTAGCGTTCGATCTGGTCCTTGTCGAGCTTGCCCACGGCGAAGTACTGCGCCTGCGGGTGGGCGAAGTACCAGCCGCTGACGGCGGCGGCGGGGAACATCGCGTAGTGCTCGGTCAGGGTCACGCCGGACAGGCCCTGCGGATCGAGCAGCTGGAACAGCGTGCCTTTCTCGGTATGGTCCGGGCAGGCCGGGTAGCCGGGCGCCGGACGGATGCCGACGTACTGCTCCTTGATCAGCGCCTCGTTGTCCAGGTGTTCCTCGGGCTGGTAACCCCAGTATTCCTTGCGCACGCGCTCGTGCAGCCATTCGGCGCAGGCTTCGGCGAGGCGGTCGGCCAGGGCCTTGACCATGATCGCGCTGTAGTCGTCGCCCTTGGCCTCGTAGGCCTTGGCCACTTCCTCGGCGCCGATGCCGGCGGTAGTGATGAAGCCGCCGACGTAGTCCTTCACGCCGCTGTCCTTGGGCGCGACAAAGTCGGCCAGGCTGAAGTTCGGCTTGCCGTCGGGCTTGATGGTCTGCTGGCGCAGGTGGTGCAGGGTGGCCAGCTTGTGGCCGTCGTCGCCGTAGACTTCCAGGTCGTCGTGGTGCACCTGGTTGGCCGGCCAGAAGCCCAGCACAGCACGGGACTTGATCAGCTTCTCGTCGATCAGCTTCTTCAGCATCGCCTGGGCGTCGTTGAACAGGCTGGTCGCCGCTTCGCCCACGACTTCGTCGGTGAGGATGCGCGGGTACTTGCCGGCCAGGTCCCAGGAGATGAAGAAGGGCGTCCAGTCGATGTACTCGGCCAGCACGTTGAGGTCGATATCATCCAGCACCTTGACGCCGGTGAAGCTCGGCACCGGCGGCTGGTAGCCGGCCCAGTCGAACTTCGGCTTGGCGGCGATGGCCTGTTCGTAGCTCAGGCGCTCGGTGCGCGCGCTGCGGTTGGCGGTGCGTTCGCGCACTTCCGCGTACTCTTCGCGCAGCTTGCGGGCGTACTCGGGCTTCATTTCCTTGGACAGCAGCGTGGTCGCCACGCCCACCGCGCGGGAGGCGTCGGTGACGTAGACCACCGCGTCGTTGCTGTACTGCGGGTCGATCTTCACCGCGGTGTGCGCCTTGGAGGTGGTGGCGCCGCCGATCAGCAGGGGCAGGCTGAAGTTCTGCCGCTGCATCTCCTTGGCCACGTGGACCATCTCGTCCAGCGACGGAGTGATCAGGCCGGACAGGCCGATGATGTCGCACTTCTGCTCGCGGGCGGTCTGCAGGATCTTCTCCGCCGGGACCATCACGCCCAGGTCGACGATGTCGTAGCCGTTGCAGCCCAGCACCACGCCGACGATGTTCTTGCCGATGTCGTGGACGTCGCCCTTCACCGTGGCCATGAGAATCTTGCCCTTGGCTTCTGGCTTGTCGCCTTTTTCCGCTTCGATGAAGGGAATCAGGTGCGCCACGGCCTGCTTCATCACGCGGGCGGATTTCACCACCTGCGGGAGGAACATCTTGCCGGCGCCGAACAGGTCACCGACCACGTTCATGCCGGACATCAGTGGGCCTTCGATGACCTCGATGGGGCGCGCGCACTTCTGCCGGCATTCCTCGGTGTCTTCGACGATGAAGGTGGTGATGCCCTTGACCAGGGCGTGCTCCAGGCGCTTCTCGACGCTGTGGCTGCGCCACTCTTCGTCTTCCACTTCCTTGACCGCGCCGCCGCCCTTGTAGTTGTCGGCGATGGCCAGCAGCGCTTCGGTGGCGTCCGGGCTGCGGTTGAGCACCACGTCCTCGACCTTGTCGCGCAGCTCCTTCGGGATCTCGTCGTAGATCTCCAACTGGCCGGCGTTGACGATGCCCATCGTCAGGCCGTTCTGGATCGCGTAGTAGAGGAACACCGAGTGGATCGCCTCGCGCACCGGGTTGTTGCCACGGAACGAGAACGACACGTTGGACACCCCGCCCGAGGTCAGTGCGTAGGGCAGGTTGTCACGGATGTAGGCGCAGGCCTCGATGAAGTCGACCGCGTAGTTGTTGTGTTCCTCGATACCGGTGGCGACCGCGAAGATGTTCGGGTCGAAGATGATGTCTTCCGGCGGGAAGCCCACTTCGTTGACCAGGATGTCGTAGGAGCGCTGGCAGATTTCTTCCTTGCGCGCCTGGGTATCGGCCTGGCCGGCTTCGTCGAAGGCCATCACCACCACGGCGGCGCCATAGCGCTTGCACAGGCGGGCGTGGTGCTTGAACTGCTCGACGCCTTCCTTCATGGAGATGGAGTTGACGATGCCCTTGCCCTGGATGCACTTCAGGCCGGCTTCGATCACCTCCCACTTGGATGAGTCGATCATGATCGGCACGCGGGAGATGTCCGGCTCGGAGGCGATCAGGTTGAGGAACTTCACCATGGCCGCCTTGGAGTCGAGCATGCCCTCGTCCATGTTGATGTCGATCACCTGGGCGCCGGCTTCCACCTGCTGCTGCGCCACTTCCAGCGCTTCGGCGTAGTTCTCCTCGCGGATCAGCCGCGCGAACTTGGCCGAGCCGGTGATGTTGGTGCGCTCGCCGACGTTCACGAACAGCGAGTTGCGGTCGATGGTGAAGGGTTCCAGGCCGGACAGGCGGCAGGCCTTGGGAATCTCCGGGATGGCGCGTGGCGCGTACTTGGCTACGGCCTTGGCGATGGCCTCGATATGGCCCGGCGTGGTGCCGCAGCAGCCGCCGATGATGTTGAGGAAGCCGGATGAGGCGAACTCTTCCACGACCACCGCCATTTCCGCCGGGGTCTCGTCGTACTCGCCGAAGGCGTTCGGCAGGCCGGCGTTGGGGTGGGCGGAGACGTGGGTCCCGGCCTTGGTCGCCAGCTCTTCCAGGTACGGGCGCAGCTCTTTTGCACCGAGGGCGCAGTTGAGGCCGACGGAGATCGGGTTGGCGTGGCGCACCGAGTTCCAGAAGGCCTCGGTGGTCTGGCCGGACAGGGTGCGGCCGGAGGCGTCGGTGATGGTGCCGGAGATCATGATCGGCAACTCGACGCCCAGCTCTTCATAGACGCCCTGCACGGCGAAGATCGCTGCCTTGGCGTTGAGGGTGTCGAAGATGGTCTCGATCAGGATCAGGTCCGCGCCGCCCTCGATCAGGCCGCGGGTGGATTCGCTGTAGTTCTCCACCAGTTCGTCGAAGGTGACGTTGCGGAAGCCGGGGTCGTTGACGTCCGGGGAAATCGAGCAGGTGCGGCTGGTCGGGCCGAGGACGCCGGCGACGAAGCGCGGGCGGTCCGGGGTCTCGGCGGTCTTGGCGTCGGCCACTTCACGGGCCAGGCGCGCGCCCTCGACGTTCATCTCGTAGGCCAGCTCCTGCATGTCGTAGTCGGCCTGCGACACGCGGGTGGCGTTGAAGGTGTTGGTCTCGAGGATGTCGGCGCCGGCATCGAGGTAGGCCTTCTCGATGGCCTGGATCACGTCCGGGCGGCTGAGCAGCAGCAGGTCGTTGTTGCCCTTCACGTCGCTCGGCCAGTCGGCGAAGCGCGCGCCACGGTAGTCCTCTTCCTGCAGCTTGTAGCTCTGGATCATGGTGCCCATGCCGCCGTCGAGGATCAGGATGCGCTCCTTGAGGGCTTGCTGGAGGGCTTGCAGGCGTGCGGCACGGTCGATCATTGGAATACCTGGGGGAAAAGGGCGTGGCGAAAGGTCGCTGATGATAGCAAAGCTGCACAGCTTTCCGGTGGTTCGCGGTTTTCCATGAATTCTGCTCATGTTGGCGCGAGGGACGACTTGACGTCCTGTCAACCGCGCCCCGGCCGGACCTGACAAGTCCGGAACTGCCTGACGACGGGCTTGCTGGAAGAATCCACGGCACAAGGCGGCACGGATGAGGAAGTTTCGCGTCGCTGGCCGCTCGCCCAAGGAATTCGCACGCAAGGAGACACCCATGTCGCAGAACGCCAACACCCTGATGCTGTTCTTCAAGGAGCAGGGCCCGCACGAGCTGTGCGTGCTGTCGCTGGTCAACCTGATGCGGGGTGACGAGGAGAAATCACTCGTCTACCAGCAGCGCCTGGGTGTCGATCTCTCGGGAGTCTGGCAGGGCGAATGGTTCAACCAGCAGTTCAGCGCGCAGCCCGAGTACATCCGCCTGGACTTCGACACCTCGGTGCGCGCCAACCTGCCGCTGGTGCTGCTGGAGAGCCTGTTCGAGCGCGGCCTGCGCGCGGCGGTAGTCGAGGTGTTCCACGACCAGGTCGGCGAAACCCAGCGCCACCATTTCCTCGACGGCAAGCTGGTGAATCGCTCCGACCTGTATCACCGCGAACCCTTCATCGCGCCCATCGTCACCGCCCAGTTGGACGTCCAGCGCGAGGAAGGGGAGGAGGACACCAGTGTCTGCGTGGCGCGACCGGTGCCCCTGCGCAAGCTGATCGAGGAAGAGCGCGAGCAGGAGGAGAAAGCCAAGGCGCTGGTGGAGGGCATCGCCGAAATCGCCAAGGTGGCGCGCCAGACGGGCGTCGGCCCCGGAGGCGTGATCAAGACCGGGCTGGTGCTCTGGCAGATGGCCAAGGGCCTGCTGCACGCGGTGATCCTGACCGTGCTGGCGCTGGTGTTCTTCAAGGGCTTCTGGATGTGGCTGGGCCTGGGCGTGGTGCTCGCCATCGTCCTGCCGCTGCTGTATGGCTGGGTCGAGTACAGCGACCTCAGCGAAAAGCGCGAGGAACCCGAGGTTGCCGATGGCGCGGACTGATGCGCCAGCTTCCGGCCCATCGGTCCGCTACCGTGAAATGCGAAACCCGTCGCAGCCAAAAGCGAAACGCTGTCGCACCCATCTAGGCGCAAAACCCGGCCATGCGTATGCTGGCGCGCGGCGAGAGGTAGTGGCTATCTGCCTGCTCGCCGTCGGCAGGGCGCCATGATCGCCTGCCGGATCATGCAGCCGGCAGCATCGCAGGACCGGCAGGGATGGAGCGTGCGGCGCAGCTGGCCGCCCCACGCAAGCTATGGATTGGCGACCTTGGATACGGATGCATTTTCGCAACTGCTGACGCTCTATATGCGGCGCATTCGCGCCAGCGCTTCGGGCGTGGCGACGGAAATCGGCCTGAGCCGCGAGGCGGTGAACAACTGGCGCAACGGCCTGTCGCTGCCTAACCCGAAATCCCGCGACAAGCTCATCGCCTGCGCCCGCTACCTGCGCCTGACCGAGTCGGAAACCAACCGCCTGTTCAGTGCCGCGGGCTTCGAACCGGAATTCCCGCTGCAGGCCGAGGCTGCCGGCGGCGTGCCTTTCGCGCCCTACATCGACTCGTTGTTCGACCAGTTGCGCAGGCTCACGCCGTATCCCATCGTCCTGCTGCTGTCCCAGGCGCACTGGGGCCAGCCGCCGTTCCGCCAGGAACTGCTGACCCGTGCCCGTGGGCTTTACGGCGAACAGTCGGTGCTGCATATCCAGCCGCCCTACAGCGCCAGCACCGCCAGCAGCGACTACTTCGCCGCCATCGGCCGCCAGTGTGGCTTCGCCGACATCACCTCTGACTACGACTTCGAAGCCGCCCTGGAGCGCCGCCTGCTGGCCGGCGAACGGATCTTTTGCCTGGTCAGCCGTTTCGAACAGGGCACCGCAGAACTGCGCGAGATGCTCGCCGGCATCCTGCGCAGCCTGAGTGAAATGCACAGTGGTCGCCTGCATCTGTTGTTGTGCGGCGGGGAAGCGCTGGCCGACCTGAAATACCGCAGTGGCGACCTCTCGCTGCTGAACATCGCTCAGGTCAGCCACTGGTCCGAGTTGACCCTCGCCGACCTGGCGCTGCTCGCCCAGCGCCGTTGGCCCGGGCAGCGCTTCGACCAGGCCATGCTCGGCGAGCTGCTGGAAAGCTGCGGCGGCCACCCGGCGCTGGCGGAGGAGGGGTTGGAGTGGCTGGTGCAGTACACCGTGCTGACCGCGGAGTCCCGCCAAGCGCTGCATCAACTACTGTCCCGCAGTGCCCGGCTCTGGCAGGCCTTCCTGCCGCTGAGCGAAACCGACAGCTCACGTGAACGCCTGCGCCTGCGCCTGGAGGCGGACGACCTGGGGCGCGCCAGCCCGTACCTGGCCGATGGCGAGCTGCGTCGGCTGTTCTGGAACAACCTGATCACCGTCCGCGGTCACGGGGATTCTGCGCGCCTGGTATGGCGCTGCGAGATCATCCGGCAGACGGGCCGCCAAGTGCTGGACGCATGCGTCGAGGCCTGAGTCGCCAGCGGGGCGCGGTGAGCTACAAGCGCCTGCTGGTCATTGCCAGTGTGACCTTCCTGCTGGTCAGCGCTGTGTTGGCGCCCCGGCTCAATCCCTTCACCCGCGATGCGGCACTGGGCAATGCGGCGTTCGAACAGTTCTTCGGCGAAATGGCCGCCTGGCGAACGGCGATGATGGAGGCGCAGCAGATCGAGGGCCACTGGCCCGAGAACATCCAGGCTTTCGCGCCCTCCATCGAACATCCCGTGTTGAACGTCGTTTCGCCGCAGCCGCAGCGCCTGCTGATGACCGTCGCGGATCGCAGCGAGATGGGCGACCTGGCCGGCAAGCAAGTCATCGTCGACATGCCGCCGCGCAGCAGCGAGTGGAGCTGCCGGCCGGGGAGCCCGCCGGTTCCCGCGCGCTACCTGATGAACTTCTGCCTGGAGTCCGCGGACAAGGCCTCGAACGACAGCCCGCTGGTGGAGAACCTGCGCTGGCTGGTGATCATCTGCGCGCTGCTGTTCGTCATCGCCGCGTTGCTCCTGCTGTTTCGCCACCCTTTGCTGGGGCCGGTGCAGCTGCGCCCGCAACGCCTGCTGGACATGCCGCCGGCGGACCTGCCCAGGGTCGACCGCCTGCTCGGTCTGCTCGGGCGGCGCAGGGCAACCCTGCGTGCCGCCGGCATCGAAGCGCAGAGCTGGCAGCAGGCGCTGGCCTACGTGGGCGCCGAAGCGGAGCAGCGCGCCCAGGCGCTGGCCCTGGCGTTGGGTGCCAGTTGCCAGGTGAGCTGGGGCTGGTCGCTGCCGGGGCGGGTATTCGAGTGGAAGCTGCCCGAGGATGTGCCGGTTTCCCTGGATCGTTGCCTGGTCTATGTGCCGGCGACTGAGGAGAACGAGACCCGCGTCCTCCAGCACCTGCGCGTTTCCCACACCGGACTCGACGTGATGCTGGTGCTGCTCGGCGAGCGCCAGGAACAATTGCTGAAGTACTGCGCCGATACCGCCAATCTCTGCGTGGCGATCGACGCCCGCGAGCAGACCCAATGGTTGCTGGGCGGCAACCCCGGCGAGCTGCTGCTGCGCCTGCTCGCCGCACAACTGCGGCTGACCCGCATCTCGCCGTACCAGACGCGCGGCGGCGTGGTGCGCGCCAGCTCGTTCTTCGGCCGCGACCAGTTGCTGGCGCGAGTACTCAACCGCGAGCCGGCCAATTACCTGGTGGTTGGCGGCCGGCAGTTGGGCAAGAGCAGCCTGCTCAAGGCCGTGCAGCGGCGCCTGGAGGATCATCCGCAGGTGGTCTGCCACTACGTGTCGCTACGCGACCACCGCCTCACGCCACGGCTGGCGCTGCAGTTCGGCCTTCCCGCAGAAAGCACGTTGGAGGCGATCATCGAACACATCAATACCCAGCAACTCGGCAAGCGCCTGTTCCTGCTGATCGACGAGGCCGACCTGTTCTTCCGTGACGAGGCCGCCAACGGCTATCCACAGCTATCGACCCTGCGCGCATTGAGCGAGGAGGGGCGTTGCTGGTTCATGCTGGCCGGTTTCTGGGACCTCTATGCCACTGCCGTGCTGGACTACCAGTCGCCGCTGCGCAACTTCGGCGAGGTGCTGACCATCGGCGCGCTGGAGCGCCAGGCCTGCCGCGAACTGGCCAGTGTGCCCCTGGCGCGGCTGCGGCTGGGGTTCGCCAGCGACACCCTGCTGGAAGACCTGGTGGACGCCAGCGGCCAGCGCGCCAATTTGGTCGCCATTCTCTGCCAGGAATGCCTGGAGGCGCTGCCGCCGGGGGCGCGGGTGATCGAGCGGCTGCAACTCAAGGGCGCGCTGGCCTCCCAGGCGGTACAGGATGCACTGGCCGGCTGGGGCCGCCTGAGCCAGGACGAGACGGCCTGCCGCCTGGACCGGATCATCGTCTACCACTGCGCGCAGCATGCCGGCACCGGCCTGGCGGTGCTGATCGAGCTGTTCGGCGAGCGCATCGATGCTGTGGCGCTCAAGGCCTCCCTGGCGCGGCTGCAACTGGCTTTCGTGCTCAAGCGCAGCGGCGATGGCTACGCCTTCGCCGTGCCGCTGTTCGCCGGTCAGTTCGAGGCCGCCGAGCTGCCGATATTGCTGCGCCACGAGCTATCCACCCTGGAGCGCGACGCGCGCTAGCCAAAAGGCGCGGAGCCGGCCGGGCCGCGAGTTGATAGACTTGCCGGCGTTACTGGCCAAGGAACACCCCCATGCTCCCCCGGATCCTCGTGCTGCTGGCCCTGCTCATGGCCAGCGTGGGCCTGCGTGCCGAATCGATGTCCTACACCCGCGATATCCAACCGATCTTCACCGAGAAATGCGTGGCCTGCCATGCCTGCTACGACTCGCCGTGCCAGCTCAACCTGACGGCCGCCGAAGGCGCGCAACGCGGCGCGAACAAGCTGCCGGTGTATGACGGCGCGCGTACCAAGGCACAGGACACCACCCGGCTGTTCCTCGACGCCCACGGTGCGGATGCCTGGCGACGCAAGGACTTCTGGTCGGTGCTCGATGGCCGCGGCAGCCAGGCGGCGCTGATGGCACGGATGATCGACCTGGGGCATGACCACCCGCTGGTGCCCAACGCGAAGATCCCCGATGGGCTCGACCTGTCGATCAACCGCACCAACCAGTGCCCGACGCCCGCGACCATCGACGACTTCGTGGCGAAGAACCCGCGCAGCGGCATGCCCTTCGCCGTTACCGGCCTAACCGACAAGCAGCTGAAAACCATCAAGACCTGGCTGGCCCAGGGCGCGCCGGTGGACGAACAGGCCTGGCAGCCGGGCAGCGGCGAAGCGCAGCAGATCGCCGAGTGGGAAAGCTTCCTCAACCAGCCCGGCGCCCGTCAGAGCCTGGTGTCGCGCTGGATCTACGAGCACCTGTTCCTCGCCCACCTGTACTTCACCGAGCGCGGCGAGCCGGGGCACTTCTTCCAGCTGGTGCGCTCGCGCACGCCCAGCGGCCAGCCCATCGACCCCATCGCCACGCGGCGGCCGAACGACGATCCGGGCAATACCTTCTATTACCGCCTGTGGCCGATCCAGGGTGTGATCGTGCACAAGACGCACATCACCTATCCGCTCAACGAGGCGCGGCTCAAGCGCAACCAGGAGCTGTTCTACGGCACCGCCTGGACTACCGACAAGGTGCCCGGCTACGGCCTGCAGCACCGCGCCAACCCCTTCGTGACCTTCGAGGCGATTCCGGCGCGGGCGCGCTACCAGTTCATGCTGGACAACGCCGAGTACTTCGTCCGTACCTTCATCCGCGGGCCGGTGTGCCGTGGGCAGATCGCCACCGACGTGATCCGCGACAACTTCTGGGCGGTGTTCCAGGACCCGGACCACGACCTCTATGTCACCGATCCGAAATTCCAGCGCCAGGCCTCGCCGCTGCTGGCGCTGCCGGGGCAGATCGACGACGTCGGCGCGATGCTGTCGCAATGGCGCTCCTACCGCGACAAGCGCAATAAATACGAAGAGCTGCGCCAGGACGTCTATGACGAGGCGCCCGCGCCGACCTGGGCGGACATCTGGGCCGGCAACGACAACGCCGTGCTGAGCATCTTCCGCCAGTACGACAGCGCTTCGGTGCGCAAGGGCCTGATCGGCGGCGTGCCGCAGACCCTCTGGTGGATGGACTACCCGCTGCTGGAGCGCACCTACTACGGGCTGGTGGTGAACTTCGACGTGTTCGGCAACGTCGCCCACCAGGCGCAGACGCGTCTGTACTTCGACCTGATCCGCAACGGCGCCGAGCAGAATTTCCTGCGCCTGATGCCGGTGGGGGCGCGCAAGAAGCTGCTGGATGACTGGTACCAGAGCAGCGGCAAGCTGAAGATGTGGGCCGACTACTACACCACCGACAGCGACGCGCCCACCGGGCTGTTCCTGCCGGAGAAGGGCGCCAAGCTGGCCTTCGCCAAGCAATTGCTGAAGCACTACGTGGCGCTCAATGCGCGGCCCGACCCGATCAACCTGTGCGAAAACGGCGCTTGCTACCGCAACTCGGTGGCCGCACCGCTGCAGGACGCCGAACAGGCCTTCAGCCGGCTGGTCAGCCGCCCGGCTGCCGGCCTGCCGGTCATCGACCAGTTCCCCGAGGCGACCATGCTGCGTGTGGAACTGCCGGACGGCCAGCGCGAGATCTACACCGTGCTGCGCAACCGTGCCCACAGCAACGTGGCCTTCATGACGGGCGAGTCGCTGCGCTACCAGCCGGGGCTGGATACGCTGACCATCTACCCAGGCGTGCTGTCGAGCTACCCGAACTTCATGTTCAACCTGAAGGCGGCCGAGGTGCGGGATTTCGTCGGCGCCCTGGAGCAGGTAAAGAGTGCGGCGGACTTCGAGAAGATCGCCGACCGCTGGGGAGTGCGTCGCAGCAACCCGCAGTTCTGGTTCTACTTCCACGACCTGGATGCCTACCTGCGCGAAACCGAACCGGTGGAGGCAGGCGTGCTGGACATGAATCGCTACGAGAACCTGTAAACCAGATCGCGGACCTGAACCTGTAGGACCGAGGGGAACGCCCGGTCCTTGCTCGCGAACCAGCCCCCGCTGCGGGGCCATTCGCGAGCAAGCTCGCTCCTACAGGAAAGTGCTTAGCCTACCTGCGAATTATTCCTACTAAATCAGTAGGGCTTTATCCGATCCCCCCGTTTGGCGTAAACTGGCGCCACGTTTGCGAGGAGTTGCCATGAGCGCTATCACCATTACCGAAGCCGCACAGGATTACCTGGCCGAGCTGCTGTCCAAGCAGGACACTCCCGGCATCGGCATTCGCATCTTCATCACCCAGCCGGGCACCACGTACGCCGAAACCTGCATCGCCTACTGCAAGCCGGGTGAGCAGAAGCCGGAAGACACCCCGGTCGGCCTGAAGGATTTCACTGCCTACATCGACGCCATCAGCGAGCCCTTCCTGGAAGACGCCGTGGTCGATTACGCCACCGACCGCATGGGCGGCCAGCTGACCATCAAGGCGCCGAACGCCAAGGTGCCGATGGTCAACGAGGACAGCCCGATCACCGAGCGCATCAACTACTACCTGCAGACCGAGATCAACCCCGGCCTGGCCAGCCACGGCGGCCAGGTGAGCCTGGTGGACGTGGTCGAGGACAACATCGCCGTGCTGCGTTTCGGCGGCGGTTGCCAGGGCTGCGGTGCGGTCGAGATGACCCTGAAGGACGGTGTCGAGAAGACCCTGATCGAGCGCATCCCTGAGCTGAAGGGCGTGCGTGACGTCACCGACCACAGCAACCGCGAGAACGCCTACTACTAAAGGCAGGCGATCGAGCAGCGAAAAGGCGACCTTCGGGTCGCCTTTTTCGTTTGGAGCCGGGCCTGAGCCTGCTCGGAAACGTAGGGCGAACAACGCCTCAGGCGTTATCCGCCATTGCGGCGGATAACCCGTTCCGGGTTATGCGCCCGACGCAGTGGTACTCCTTGCAGGAGCGAGCTTGCTCGCGAACCGCGTAGGCAGCCAAACTCTCAGGCCTGCGCCACTTCCCGCCGTCCCGACCAGAGCATCACCAGCGCCACCAGCAGCACCGGCCACACCAGCAGGTTCACCGCGCTCCAGCCGACGCTGGTGATCAGCGCGCCGGAGCTGAACGACATCAGCGCCGCCAGGCTGCCGTTGCCCAGCTCCATCAGCCCTTGCGCATGCCCGCGCTCCTGCGGCGTGTGGCCGAAGGCGAGCAGGGTGGTGCCGGCCACCAGCATCAGGTTCCAGCCCATGCCCAGCAGCAGTGAGCTGATGAGGAACTGCGCCACCGACTGACCGCTCAGCGCCACCGCCGCACTCACTGCCAGCAGCGCCATGCCGGCCCAGGCCACGCGGCGGCCGCCGAGGCGGTCCACCAGCGGGCCGGCGACGAAGGCGGGGAGAAACATGCCCAGCACGTGCCACTGGATCACGCTCACCGAGCGCTCCAGCGGCAGCCCGCAGAAGCTCATGGCCAGTGGCGTGGCGTTCATGATCAGGATCATCAGCCCGTGGCCGGCGGCGGTGCAGGCCATGGCCGCGCGGACCGCCGGGCGCGACAGCAGCTCGCGCATCACCTTCCAGCCGCCGGTGGATGGCGCGGGCGCTGCGCCTTCCGGCAGACGGCTGAGCACGGCGAGGGCGACCAGCGCCAGCACAGCGATGGTCAGGTACGAACCCACGAAGGGCGCGGGCAGGGCATTGCGCGACCACAGCGCCAGGCTCGGTGCGAGCAACGCCGCCAGCACGCCGCCACCGATCACGTAGGCGGTGGCGCGCCCCTTGTGGGTTTCGTCCACCGCTTCCAGCGCGGCGAAGCGGTAATACATCGCCGACGCCTGGTAGGCGCCAATAGGCAACGCGCCCAGGCAGAACAGCAGGAAGTCCGCCAGCCAGACGCCCAGCGCGCATAGCAGCCCGCCGAACACGCCGCAGGCGGCGCCCAGCAGCAGGCCGCGCCGCCGTCCGTGGCGTTGCATGAACAGCGACAACGGCTGCACCGCCAGCAGGTTGCCCAGCACCAGGATCGCCAGGGGCAGCGTGGCCAGGCTGTTGATCGGCGTGAGCTGCGCGCCCACCAGCGAGGTGAGGGTGATGCCGATCAGCGAGCAGGACCAGTACAGCGCCTGGCTGGCGAACAGCAGGCGGATCGCCGGAGTGCGCAGCAGCATGCTCCGTCCTCAGCCCTGGCAGCCGGCAGGCTTGAGCACGCGCTGGGTCGAGGCCGGGTTGGCCGCCAGTTTCGCCAGCGGCCGGCGTGGGCGTGGCAGCAGTTCGCCGCCGCAGTTCGGGCAATGGCCGTGCAGCACTTGTTCGGCGCAGTCCGTGCAGAAGGTGCATTCGAAGCTGCAGATGCGCGCGTCGGCGCTGTCGCCGGGCAGGTCACGGTCGCAGCATTCGCAGCCGGGGCGGAGTTCGAGCATGGCAAAGTCCTTTGCTGTGGAGTGAAGTCAGTGCAACTGGCCGAAGCGCTCGGCGTATTCCTGCGGGCTGATCGCCAGGTGCTTGTGGAAGGTACGGCGCAGGTTTTCCGGGTGGCCGAAGCCGCACAGGCGCGACACCGTGCTGATCGACGCCTGGGCGTCCTGCAGCAGCGCGCGGGCGGCTTCCAGGCGCACGCGTTCGACGTAGCGCCCCGGGCCCATGCCCAGTTCGTTGATGAACACCCGCGACAGTGTGCGCGGGCTCATGCACGCCTGTTCGGCCAGAACCTCTAGCGACAGGTCGCTGCCCAGGTTGGCCGGTATCCACTCCAGCAGTGCCGCCAGGCGTGGCGTGCGGCTAGGTTCCGGGGTCAACCAGTGACTGAACTGCGCCTGCCCGCCGGGGCGCTTGAGGAACATCACCAACCGCCGCGCCACGGTCAGGGCGAGGGCACGGCCGAGATCGGCTTCCACCAGCGCCAGGGCGAGGTCGATGCCAGCGGTGACGCCGGCCGAGGTGAACACGTGATCGTCGCCATCGCGGCGCTGCGGATCGTAGGTATGCAGGCGGTCGCCCTGGACCAGTACCTCGGGGTAGTCGCTGCACAGCTCATCGACATCCGCCCAGTGCGTGGTGGCCGGACGGCCGTTGAGCACGCCGGCCGCGGCGAGGATCAGCGCGCCGGAGCACACCGAGCCGAGCCGGCGCACCTGGGGCTCGGCGGCAGCCAGCCAATGCAGCAGGTCGGTGTTTTCGCATTGTTGCGGGACGCCCAGCCCGCCGGGCACCAGCAGGGTATCCAGGGTGGCGGGCTCGACTTCCCGCCATCCCATGTCAGCGCAGATGCGCAGGCCGGCCGAGGTGGCCACCCGCCCGGCCTGTTCGCCCAGTACCAGCAGCTCATAGACCGGCGCCAGGCCCTGGCGCTGGCGCTCGACGTTGGCCGAGGCGAACACCTGCAGCGGCCCGGTGATGTCCAGGCTCATGACCTCGGGGTAGAGCAGGCAGGCGATGCGGCGCAGCGATTCCATGGCGACACTCGTTCATTGGATGTCACGAGTGTGGCGGTGGCCGACGCTGGCGGCAACGTCAGTCACCCCACGAATCTTGCCAATCTACAGGCCGGCCTACCTGGCTGCACCCAGCCGATACGCGCTGGCATACAGCACCGGCAGCACGATCAATGTCAGCAGCGTGGCGAAACCCAGGCCGAACATGATCACCACCGACATGCTCTGGAAGAACGCGTCCAGCAGCAGGGGAGCCAGGCCGAGGATGGTGGTCAGCGCAGTCAGGCAGATCGGCCGCAGGCGCGCACAGGACGCGTTCACCAGCGCCTCGCGCGGCGGCTGGCCGCCGGCGGCGAGGTTGTCGACTTCCTCCAGCAGTACGATGCCATTGCGCACCAGCATGCCCGACAGGCTCAGGAGCCCGAGCAGCGCCATGAAGCCGAAGGGAATGCCGGTGAGCAGGAAGCCGACGGTCACGCCGATCATCGCCAGCGGCACGGTCAGCCAGATCAGCAGCGCCTTGCGCGGCGAGGAGAACATCAGCACGGTGATGATGAACATCGCCAGGAAGGCCATCGGCAGGCTGCCGAGTACGCCATTGCGGGCATCACCAGAGCTTTCCACGTCGCCGCCCCAGGCCAGTTCGTAGCCCGGTGGCAGTTGCAGCGCCTCGATCTGCGGGCGCACGCGGGCGAGCAATTGCGAGGAGGTTTCGCCGCTCTGTGGGGCGACGTCGGCCATCACCGTCAGCGTGCGCTTGCGGTCCTGGCGCAGGATCAGTGGGTCTTCCCAGACGCTGTCGAAGCCACCGACCACCTGTTCGATGGGCAGGTAGCGCTGGCTCACCGGGCTCCACAGCATCAGGTCGTTGATCTGCCCGGCGTCCAGGTCGCGTTCGCGCACGACGATGGGCAACTGCTGCGTGCCGTCGCGGTAGAGGCCGACGGAGAGGCCGCTGAAGCTCATGCGCAGCAGGCTATCCAGGTCGCCCTTGTCGATCCCCAGTTCGCGGGCGCGGGCTTCGTTGAACTGTGGGCGGACCAGCAGCGCGCGGGCTTGCCAGTCATGGCCGACGCCGGTGGCGACCGGGTCGGCGGCGAGGATATCGCCCACCTGCGCGCCGAGGCGGCGCAGCACCTGCGGATCGGCGCCGGTCAGCCGTACTTCGATGGCGCTGCCGCTGGAGGGCCCGAACATCAGGCGCTTGAGGCCGGTCTGCACTTGCGGATAGCGCTCATCGAGGTAGTGCTGCAGGTCGGCGATCAGCCCTGGAATCTGCGCGCGGTTCTCGGTGCGCACCAGCACTTGCGCGTAGTTGGCGTGCTGGCGTTCGGCGCTGTAGGTGAGGATGAAGCGTGGTGCGCCCTGGCCGATGCTGGTGACGGTGCGTTCGACGCCCGGCAGGGCGGTGATGTGCCGGTCGATCTCGGCGGCCAGGTCGCGGGTGTGTTCGATGGCCGTGCCCTGCGGCAGCCACAGGTCGACGAAGAACATCGGCGTGTTGGCCGGCGGGAAGAAGTTCTGCCGCACCTGGGAGAAGCCCAGCAGCGATGCGGCGAGTGCCAGGGCGAGCACGCCCAGAGTCAGCGCGCGCTGGCGCAGGCAGGCTTCCAGCAGCCCGCGGTAGGTGCGGTACAGCCAGCCCTGGTGCGGCTCGGCGCTCGCTGCCTGTGCCGGCATCTTCGCGAAGGCCCAGCGGGCGAACAGCGGCGTCAGGGTCATGGCCGTCACCCAGCTGAGCAGCAGCGACACCAGCAGCACATCGAACAGTGAGCGGCAGTATTCACCGGTGGAGTCGGAAGACAGGCCGATGGGCGCGAAGGCCAGCACCGCGATCACCGTGGCGCCCAGCAGGGGCAGGGCGGTGAGGCGGACGATGTGGCGGATCGCGGCGTCGATGCCCTGGCCGCGCAGGCGCCCGACCAGCACGCCCTCGACCACGACGATGGCGTTGTCCACCAGCATGCACAGGGAAATGATCAGCGCGCCGAGGCTGATGCGCTGCAGCTCGATGCCCAGCAGGTACATCAGCAGCAGGCTGCCGAGCACGTTGAGCGCCAGCACCCCGGCGATCACCAGGCCGCTGCGCAGGCCCATGAAGACCAGCAGCGTGCCGACCACGATGGCCAGCGCCAGGACGAAGCTGAGCAGGAAACCGTTCACTGCGCCGTGCACTTCCACGGCCTGGTCATAGAACGGCGTCAGCTGCATGCCAGCGGGGCGTTCGCTTTCCAGCTGGTCGAGGCGCAGGTGCACGGCGTCGCCGACCTTTACCACGTTCACCTGCGGGGCGAAGGCGATGCCCAGCGCCAGGGCCGCTTCGCCGTCGGCGCGCCAGAGGTGGCTGGGAGTGTCGGTGAAACCGCGTTTCACCGTGGCGATGTCGCCCAGGCGGATCAGCTGGGCGCTGCCCGGTGCGCTGACCAGCAACTGTTCCAGCTCCGAGACGTCGGTGAATTCGCCGGTGGGGTGCAGACGAATGCTCTCGCTGCCGACGCGCAGGCTACCCGCGTCGGACACCACATTCTGCCGGGTCAGCAGGTTCACCAAGCGAGTCAGCGGGACGCCCATGGCGGTCATCTTTTCCCGCGAGACATCCACCTGCACCTGTTCGGCCTGCAGGCCGGAAACCACCACCTTGCTCACGCCGGGCACCAGCACCAGCTCGCGGCGCAGGTAGTCGGCGTAGTCGCGCAGCTCCTGGTAACTGTAGCCCTGGCCGGAGAGCGACAGGAGGATGCCGTACACGTCGCCGAAATCGTCGTTCACCTGTGGCGGCGAAACGCCCGGCGGCAGGTGCGGAGCGAGATCGTTGACCTTGCGCCGCAGTTCGTCCCAGATCTGCGGCAAGTCGCCTGCGCGGTACTGCGGCTTCACGTTGACGGTGATCTGCGAGAGGCCGGCGCTGGAGATCGAAGTCAGCTTGTCGACGTAGGCCAGTTGCTGGATGGCGTTTTCCAGCGGGTAGGTGACTTCCTCTTCCACCTGCTGCGGCGAGGCGCCGGCGTAGCGGGTGGCGACCACGGCGGTCTTCACCGTGAAGGCGGGGTCTTCCAGCCGGCCGATCTCCAGGATGGCGTAGAGGCCGCCGAGGGCCAGCAGCAGGATGACGATCCAGCTGCCGACCTTGTTTTTCAGGAAATAGCCGGTGAAGTCCATCACAGCCCCCGTTCGCGTTGCCACGGACGCACGTGCTGGCCTTCACGCAGCTCGGCGGTGCCGGCGGCGACGATGCGCTCGCCCGGCTCCAGCCCCGACAGAATCTGGATGCCCTCGGCACCGGGTTGGCCAAGTTGCACCGTGCGGCGTTCAACGCGCAGCGCAACGCCGTCGCCTTTTACTACCCACACCTGGCTCTGCCCCGGCGCGCCGTCGTCGGCGCTGAAGACCGCTTCCACCGGCACCCGCAGGAGCGCCTGCGCATCGCGGCCGAGCTGGGCGAAATCCACCTCGACGGTGGCACTCATGCCCGGCAGCAGGGTGACGTCCTTCGGTCGCTCCAGGGTGAGTGTGACGGTGTAGCTCAGGGTCGCCGGATCGGGGCGGGTGCTGTGCTCCTTGTAGTGCGCGGGGAAGTCCCGGCCAGGCACACGGGCCAGGCGCACGATGGGTTGGTAGTCGCTGCGCAGGCTCGCACCGTCGACGCGCTCCAGCAGGCTTTCCGGCAACTGGAACTGCACGTCGTAGCTATCGGCGGATTGCAGGATGGCCACCGGCTGCTTGGGCTGCAGCATCTGGTGGTTCTGCACCGGCACCTGCGCGATGACGCCGGTGAAGGGCGCCGCCAGGCGCGCGTAACCCAGTTCCTGGCGGGCCAGCTTCAACGCGGCTTCGGCGGAATCCAGCTGGGCCTTGCGCTGATCCAGCTCGGCGCGGGCCACCAGTTGCCGTTCGTTGAGCGTTGCGACCCGCTGGTATTGGGCGCGGGCAAGGTTATAGCTGGCTTCGCGGTCACGCAGCCGCAGGCGCAGGTCGGCGTCGTCCAGTTCGGCGATCAGTTGGCCGCGCTCCACGCGCTGGCCCTGTTTCACTGTCAGGGTCTTGAGGTGGCCGGCGAGGCGGAAGGACAGGTCGACCTCGTCCGAGGCTACCAGTTGGCCGGGAAACTGACGCACGCCTTCGGCGGTGGCGGCGGGCACGCTGTAGAGCTTTACCGGGCGCACGATATCTATCGGCGCCGACGGCGTCGGGCCACAGCCGGCCAGCAGGCCGGCGAGCAGAAGGCAGGCGGGCGTTTTCACGCGGGATTCCTCTTGAGCTGAGCGGGTGTGGCAAGGCTGCGCGCCGCTCGGAGGAATCCGTCTGACATGAATCAAGGGCTGCCGGCCGGCCCTGGGAAAGTTCGGTAGCGGTACAGGAATCGTTCAGAAATGGCCTACAGATGAGCGCCTCTAAACCATCAGCACACCGCGAAAACCGCGCGCGGCGTAGTAGGACTGCACGCCATTGTGGTAGGTGAACACCCGCTCGTAGCGGCGGTCGCCGAACAGCGCGCCGTCCAGCTTGCGCATGGAGCCGGGCGTGCGCAGCCAACTGGAGGTCTTCTGGTCGAAGCTGCCCAGCTCCTGCAGCTGGCGGTACTGCGCCTCGTCCAGTAGCTCGATGCCGATCTGCGCGGCCAGCTCGGTGGCGCAGCCGGCGGGCTTGTCCTTCTTGCGTGCGTCCAGCGCCTCGCGGTCGTAGCAGAGGCTGCGGCGGCCGACCGGGGTCTCGGCGGAGCAATCGAAGAACAGGAAGGCGCCGCTGGCGCTTTCGCGGCCGACCACGTCGGGTTCGCCGCCGGTTTCCTCCATCTGCTCCAGCGCTTTCAACTTGGCCGGGGCGGCCTCCAGGCGCGCCTGGACTTCCGCCCAGTCGATGCCCTTGTGGCGCTCGGGGTGTTGCTTGAACCGCGCCTGCAGGGTGGCCAGCAGGGCGTCGCGTTGCTTCGCATTCATCTTGCTTACTCTCGGCAGGGGTTGCAGGTCAGAGAGTAAAGCAGGATTTGCGCGGCCTGCGGCTCAGCCGGCGTCGGCCCAGCGCTCGCGCACGGCGAGGATGTCGGGCAGGCAACCGAGGAAAAGCTCCACCAGCTCCGGGTCGAACTGGCGGCCTTTTTCCCGACGCAGCAGTTCGATGGCCTCGTCGATGCTCCAGGCCGGCTTGTACGGGCGCACGCTGGTCAGCGCGTCGAATACGTCGGCGATGGCGACGATGCGGCCCTCCAGGGGGATTTCCTCGCCGCGCAGGGCATTGGGGTAACCCGTCCCGTCCCAGCGCTCGTGGTGGGTGAGGGCGATGCTGCGCGCCAGGGTGAGCAGGGTGGAGTCGTGTTCGCCGATGATCCGCGCGCCGATCTCCGGGTGCTGGCGCATCACCGCCCATTCCTGTTCGTCGAGGCGGCCAGGCTTCTGCAGGATGGCATCGGGAATGCCGATCTTGCCCACGTCGTGCATGGGCGCCGCGTTGAGCAGGTCGTCGGCGGCCTTCTCCGAGAAGCCGGCGGCGCGGGCCAGGATGTGCGCGTAGTGGCTCATGCGGATGACGTGCAGGCCGGTCTCGTTGTCCTTGTACTCGGAGGCCTTGCCCAGGCGCTGGACGATCTGCAGGCGCGTCTCGCGCAGCTCTTCCACGCGCACCAGCGACAGGTGCGTGCGCACGCGCGCTTTGACGATGGGCGGGCTCACCGGCTTGGTGATGTAGTCCACCGCGCCGACCTCGAAGCCCCGCGCCTCGTCGGGCACATCGGCCAGCGCGGTGACGAAGATCACCGGGATGGCGCAGGTGGCCTGCTCGGCCTTGAGCCGCTGGCAGACCTCGAAACCGGTCATGCCGGGCATCATCACGTCCAGCAGGACCAGGTCCGGGCGTTCGCGGTTGGCCAGCTCCAGCGCCTTGTCGCCGTCCTTGGCGAACAGCAGGCGGTAGTCGTCCTGCAGGATGTGGCGCAGCACCTGGAGGTTGGTGGCTTTATCGTCCACCAGCAGCAGGCAGGGACGATGATCTTGGGCGGTCAGGGTCATGCTTGCTCCAGGCGGGCGCCGAGGGTCCGGACCCATTCCAGGGCCTGGTCGAAGTCGAAGTCGTCGATGGCATAGCGCAGGGCTTCGAAGGCCTCGCGGTGTTCGCCTTGGGCGGTGCCCAGGCGCAGGCGTTCCAGTGCCTGGTCGTCCAGGCCGCCGCGGGAAAGGGCCAGTTGCAGGGCCTGCAGCGCGTCGCGCAGGTCCTGCGAGGCGGCCTCGCCAACGGCTGCCCCAACCGCCTCGGCGAAGGCTTCCGGTACCAGCGGCACTGATTCGCGGACCGTGGTGAACTCCGCGCGGACACGCTCCAGGGCCGCCGCCAGTTGTTCAGCCTTGCCCTGCTCTGCGGAGCCTTCCAGTGCGCCGATGGCGCCGGCCAGACGCGGCAGGGCGAGGTTGGCGGCGGCGCCGCGCAGGCGGTGGGCGAGGGCGGCAATGCCGGCGCGATCGCCGTTGCTCACTGCGCTTTCCAGGGTGTTCAGGCTGGTTTCCTGCTCTTCGAGGAAGCGCACGATGGCCCGTGCCATGGGCAGCGGCCCGCCCCACAGGCGGGCGCCGACGGTCCAGTCCAGGGTTGCCAGTGGTGCTGGCGCGGTGGCTTGCGTGCTGCGTACTGCGGGCGCGGCGCCGAGCAGGCGGGCTATCTCATCCAGCAGGGCATTGAGCTCCAGCGGCTTGCTGGCGAAGCCGTTCATGCCGGCGTCCAGGGCGTTCTGCCGGTCGCGGTCGAGCACGCTGGCGGTCAGGGCAATGATAGGGACGGCCTCGACGCCACGCTGCTGCTCGAGGGTGCGGATGCGCCGGGTGGCTTCCAGGCCGTCCATGCCGGGCATCTGCACGTCCATCAGGACCAGGTCGAAGTCCTGCGCGCTGTAGGCCTCCACCGCGGCCTGGCCGTCGCCGACACTGTGCGGGTGGTGGCCCAGGCGCCGCAGGTTCAGCTCCAGCAGCTCGACGTTCTGCGGCACGTCGTCCGCCACCAGGATGCGCAGCGGCGGCAGGCCCGGCGCGTGGCTGCGGGTAACCGGTTGCACACTGTGGCCGGCTGGCAAGGGCAGGTCGACGGTGAACACGCTGCCCCGGCCCACTTCGCTTTCCACGGTGATGCGGCCGCCCATCAGCTCCACCAGCTGGCGCGAAATGGTGGTGCCCAGCCCGGTGCCGCCGAAGCGCCGGCTCATGGAGGCGTCGGCCTGGGCGAAGGGGTCGAAGATGCGCTCCAGGCGGTCGGCGGCGATGCCGATGCCGGTGTCGCGGATGGCCAGGCGCAGCGCGCCGGGTTCGCCGCTGATCACCAGCCGCACTTCGCCGCGCTCGGTGAATTTCACTGCGTTGCCCAGCAGGTTGGTCAGCACCTGCTGCAGGCGCAGCGGGTCGCCGCGGAAGTACTCGCCGGCGCGCGGGCCGTAGTCGATCTGCAGGCTCAGGCCCTTGCGCTCGGCGGACAGTCGCAGCGCCGCGCAGACCTGCTCGCACAGCTCCGGCAGGGAGAAGTCCAGGGCTTCCAGTTCGATGGCGCCACGGTCCAGCTTGGCGGTGTCGAGGATGTCGTTGAGCAGGCCCAGCAGCGAGCGCGAAGCGTTCTGTACGGTGCTCAGGTAGCGCCGCTGATTGTCTTCCAGCGGTGAATCCAGCAGCAGTTCGGTGAAGCCCATGATGGCGTTCATCGGCGTGCGGATTTCGTGGCTCATGTTGGCCAGGAAGCTGCTGCGCGCGGCGGCGGCCTGTTCGGCGCGGTCGCGGGCGCTGCGCAGTTCCTGCTCCATGACCCGGCGCGGGGTGAGGTCGGTGGCCAGCTTCACCACCTTCACCGGTTTGCCGTCGAAGTCGAGGATCGGGTTGTAGGTGGCGTGGATCCACACCTCGCGCCCATCCCTGGCCAGGCGGCGGTATTCGCCGGCGTTGTACTCGCCCTCGCGCAGGCCCTGCCAGAAGGCCTGGTAGCGGGCGCTGGCGGCGATGTCCGGCGGGCAGAACAGGCTGTGGTGCTGGCCCAGTACCTCGGCTTCGGTGTAGCCGAAGAGTTCGAGGATGTTCTCGTTGGCGGCAAGTACGCGGCCGTCCAGGTCGAATTCGATCAGCGCCATGGCGCGGCCAATGGCGGTGACCTTGCCTTCGTACTCGTTGCTCAGCAGCTTGGTTTCGGTCTGGTCGAGCAGCACCCCGTCGATCCACTGCGGGTTGCCAGCCTCGTCGTAGCAGGCGCTGCCGCCTTCCCAGATCCAGTGTTCGGCGCCGCTGCGGTCGAACAGCCGGTACTCGACGACGTAGCTGCGGCGCTCGGCAATGGCGCGGCGGACTTCCTCGTTCACCGCTTCCTGATCATCGGGATGGTAGAGCTGGGCGAAGGTGATGCGCTGGTCGCTGAAGTCCTGCGCCGACCAGCCGGTGACGGCCTCCACCGCATCGCTGACGAACAGGGTGCTCCAGGCGTCGTCCGGGAGGACGCGGAAGGCGATGCCGGGCATGTTGCGGATCAGCGAGCGGTACTGCTCCTCGCTGGTGCGCAGGGCCTGCTCCATTTCGCGGCGTTCGCTGATATCGGCGACGAACACGACGAACCAGGGCTTGCCGTTGTGATCGGTGACGCCGAGGCTGACGCGCACGGGGATTTCCCGGCCGTCGCGGGTCAGGCCTTCCAGCTCCAGTTCGGAGTTGCTGAACTGGCGCTTGCCACTGCTCTTGTAGTTCTCCAGCGCCATGCGGAACTGATGGCCGTAAGCCTCGTTCATCAGCACCTGCATGGGCTTGCCCACCAGCTCGTGCGGGTGCCAGCCAAACAGGCGCAGCACCGCGTGGTTGACCGAGCGGATCACGCCGCTGTGATCGATGGTGAGGATCGCCTCGACGGCGGCGTCGAGCAGCGAATCCAGGTGCTTGCGCCGGCGCTCCAGCTCCTGGAACAGCTGGCGATAGCGCAGCAGGCCGTTCACCGCGGCGACGCAGATGCTCAGGCTGATGGTGGCCATGGACACCGCCATCGCCAGGTAGAAGCTGCCCTGCACGCCTTGCGGCACGCCAAATTCTTCCATGCCGACGAAACGTGCCGCCGCCATCCCGGTGTAGTGCATGCCGGCAATTGCCAGGCCCATCACCAGGCCGCTGACCAGAATGGCAAGGTTCGGGCGCATCTTGCCGCGCAGGCCGAAGCGCACCCAGAGCGCAATGACGGCCAGGACCACCGCGACGAGGATCGACAGGGCAAACATCCACGGGTCGTAGCGCAGCAGCGGCGCCATCTGCATGGCCGCCATGCCGCTGTAGTGCATGGCGCCGATGCCGGCGCCGACCAGCACGCCGCCACCGATGAACTGCAGCGTGCTGACGTTGCGCTGGGCCAGCAGGTTGAGTGCGATCCAGGAGGCGAACAGGCTCGGCAGGCCGGAAAGCAGGGTGATCAACGGGTCGTAGCGCACCGCCGCGCAGAGCTGGAAGGACAGCATGCCGATGAAGTGCATCGCCCACACGCCACCGCCCAGGGCCACCGCGCCGGTGCCGATGGCCAGTTGGCGGTAGAACGGGCTGCGCGCCAGCCGCGCCACGCCTGACAGTTGCAGGGCCATGGTCGAGGTGAAGACGGCAATCAGGATGGAGAGCAGCACCAGAGCATTGTTGTGCTCGCCGAAAACCAGCAGCGAAGGAGTGTCGCCGCTGTAGAAATATCGCTGCAGATCGAGCATTGAACGAGACCGTACTGCGTGCCGAAGGCCCGGTGGAAGACGAGACGGGGTGAGCAAAACACAGGATGGCTGCAAATTGCCATCATTGTCGATCGCTGCTCCCGCTGAACCGGCAGTGGAATGCGGGTTTCGGACGAGCGGAAAGCCAATGTTCGGAATCGAAGCTGAAACGATGCAGCTCGGACGGCGACCGACACTTCGTTGTCGGCTGACGAAGCGGCAAATTGAGCGCTTGCCGACGGCTGGCGCCGGAAATGAAGAAGCCCGGCTTGGGGCCGGGCTTCTTGGGGTACCTGTCTGCGGATCAGGCGGGCATGTGCCATTCCTGCAGGCGGTAGCCTTCGCGGTTCAGCTCGTCGCGGGCCTGGTTCAGCAGGCCTTCGAGCTGCTCCGGGTCGGAGTAGGCGGAGCTGGGAATGCGGGTGAGGCCCAGCAGACGGGTACCGGTGCGATCGAGGACGGACAGGTCGAGGCTGCCGTCGCCCCCTTGGTCAACCCAGGTCACACAATTGAAGGGTTGGAAGGCTCGTCCAGTGATCAGCAGAGCCTCGTTGAAACGAAGAGTCGCATGCATGGTTGTGATCTCTCTGCGTGGTAATCCATTGCGAAGGTGGCGAAAGCGGTTCATCCACTTTCGTGTTCGTTCACGCAATTGATGGATTCAGAGTCGAAGAAAGTCACAACCCATGTCGCGGTTGTACACAAAATAGTCGCAAATAAAACTGTTTCAGTCGCTACAGGCCCCGTCAGCCGTGGCCTGTAGCGATTTTCGGGGTGCGCCATCGCGCCGCATGTGCCATCTGTAGTTGGCGACGAGCGGTCAGGCCTGCATGGCCCAGCCGTCCACGTTCATCGCCGCCTGGCGCAGTGCCTCGGAGCGGGTCGGGTGCGGGTGGCAGGTGCGCGCGATGTCCTCGGCGGCGCCGCGGAACTCCATGGCCACGCAGTACTCCGCGATCATGTCGCCGACGTTCGGGCCGATCATGTGCACGCCGAGGATCTCGTCGCTGCGCTCGTCCGCCAGCACCTTCACGAAGCCCTCGGTCTCGTGGTTGATCTTCGCCCGGCTGTTGGCGGTGAAGGGGAACTTGCCCACTTTGTAAGCGCGGCCCTCGGCCTTGAGCTGCTCCTCGGTCCTGCCCACGGTGGCCACTTCCGGATGGGTGTAGATCACGCTGGGGATGACGTCGTAGTTCACTTCCCCGGCCTTGCCGGCAATCAGTTCGACGCAGGCGATGGCCTCGTCCTCGGCCTTGTGCGCGAGCATCGGGCCGGAGGTCACGTCGCCGATCACCCAGATGCCCGGCACGCTGCTGCGGTGTTCATGGTTTTCCAGCATGCCGCGCTTGTCGGTAGCCAGGCCCACGCTTTCCAGCCCCAGGCCCTGCGTATAAGGGCGGCGGCCGATGGCGAGCAATACACGATCTGCCTGAATAAGCTCCGCCTGGATCGACTCTGCCGCGCCGCCAGCAGCCGGCTCGACGCTCAGGGTCACTTGCTTGCCGCTGACCTTGGCCTGGGTGACTTTCGAACCCAGCTTGAAGCTCATGCCCTGCTTGGTCAGCGCGCGCTGGAAGGTCTTGGCGGTTTCCAGGTCCATGCCGGGGCAGATGCGGTCGAGGTATTCGATGACCGTGACTTCCGCACCCAGGCGGCGCCATACCGAACCCAGCTCCAGGCCGATCACGCCGGCGCCGATTACCACCAGGTGCTTGGGCACCTCGGGAATCGACAGCGCGCCGGTGGAGTCGAGGATGCGCTTGTTGTCGACGTCCACGCCCGGCAGCGGGGAGGGCTCGGAACCGGTGGCGATGATGATGTCCTTGGCGGTGAGGCTGCTCTTGCTGCCGTCGGCGGCGGTCACTTCCACCTTGCCCGGCCCGTCGATGCGGCCCCAGCCCTTCACCCAGTCCACCTTGTTCTTGCGGAAGAGGAATTCCACGCCCTTGGTCAGCGCGGTCACGCTCTCGGCCTTCTGCTTCATCATCTGCGCCAGGTCCAGCTTGGGCTTGACCTGGATGCCGAGGTTGGCGAACTCGCCGCCGGCCGCCGCTTCGTACAGTTCCGACGCGTGCAGCAGCGCCTTGGACGGCATGCAGCCGACGTTCAGGCAGGTGCCGCCGAGGGTTTCGCGGCCCTCCACACAGGCGACCTTCAGGCCCAGCTGGCCCGCGCGAATGGCCGCGTTGTAGCCGCCGGGGCCGCCGCCGATGACGATCACATCGTATGCGCTCATGCAGTGCTCTCCGAGTTGGAAAAAGGGGTCAATCGAGGTTAGCCCGCGCTCGCCGGATCACCAGCGCAGGGCCTGGGATAAGCGTTACTCGATTTATATTACGAACATAATATATTATTCAACGCAAGTCACGCAGACATGACAGACGCGGCGGGGAGGGCGAAAATGCAGGGCTTTGGCGCCTCAGGTTCGTGCGCCTACGGAGAATTCATGAAGATCGACTGCGATTTCGACAGCGGCAACATCCAGGTCATCGACGACAGTGACCCGCGCCACGTGCGCCTGGCGCTGCGCCCGGACACCAAGAGCCCGCACTTCCAGTGGTTCCACTTCAAGGCCGAGGGCCTCGAACCCGGCCAGCAGTACCGGTTCAGCCTGACCAATACACCCGGCTCCAGCTACACCGGCGGCTGGCCGGGCTACAACGCGGTGGCTTCGTATGACCAGCGCGACTGGTTCCGCGTGCCCAGCACCTATGATTCCAACGGCCTGCACTTCAGCCTCGATGCCGAACAGCCCCAGGCCTGGTTCGCCTACTTCGAGCCCTACAGCCGCGAACGTCACGCCGAACTGGTGAAGCGCGCCCAGGCCAATGGCGCCGAGTTGCTCGCCACCGGCCACAGCATCGAAGGCCGCGAACTGCCCCTGCTGCGCATCGGCAAGGGCGCGGCGGGTGCGCGGAAGATCTGGCTGATCGCCCAGCAACACCCCGGCGAGCACATGGCCGAGTGGTTCATGGAAGGCCTGATCGATCGCCTGCAATCGGGTGATGCCGAGGTCCAGCGCCTGCTGGAGCGCGCCGACTTCTACCTGGTGCCGAACATGAATCCGGACGGTGCCTTCCACGGCCACCTGCGCACCAACGCCGCCGGCAAGGACCTGAACCGCGCCTGGGCCGCGCCCAGCGCCGAGGAAAGCCCGGAAGTGCTGTTCGTCCAGCAGCAGATGGCCCAGTACGGCGTCGACCTGTTCCTTGACGTGCACGGCGACGAGGAAATCCCCTTCGTATTCGCCGCCGGCTGCGAAGGCAACCCGGAGTTCACGCCGCGCCTGGATCGCCTGGAAAGCCTGTTCCGCGAGCGTCTGGAAGCCAACGGCGAATTCCAGAGCGTGCACGGCTACCCGAAGGACGCCCCCGGCCAGGCCAACCTGACCCTGGCCTGCAATCACGTCGGCCGCACCTACGACTGCCTGTCGCTGACCCTGGAAATGCCGTTCAAGGACCACAACCTGTCGCCCAACCCGCGCACCGGCTGGAGCGGGGCGCGGTCGAAGGCGCTGGCGGAGGCGGTGCTGGTCACGGTCGCCAGCCTGGTCGACGAGCTGCGCTGATTCGCGAGCGGACGGACATCGCGGTTTGCGTTAGCCCGCCCCGGAGTTCTTTGTAGGACCGAGGGAACGCCTAGTCCTTGCTCGCGAACCCGCCCAGCCGCTGGGTGTTCGCGAGCAAGCTCGCTCCTACAGAAAGGCGTCTTTCCCGGCGACGTCTTACATCCCTGGCGGCTGACCGTTGGGGTAATCCGTCCCGCCTGGCTGTTGAATCTTCACCCTCGCGTGCTAATCCAAAGCATGAGGCATACGAATTCAGGAGGCAGGTATGACTCGACATTGCAAGCTGTTGACCCCGCAAGTCATCGAAGACCTGCAGGACCGCACGGACGCCCTGGAAGAACTGGATTTCAGAGAGCGCCGTGAAGTGCGCAAGAACCGCGCGGGCGAACACAGGTCACGCACCTTTGCTGGCGCAGCCTGAGCCAGCAGGCCGAGGGTTATGCCTCACTAGGGAGTGCGCCAGGCAGGGAGATACGCCAAGGTCGATTCGGCTTTCCGCCGGATCGGCCTTATGTGATGTTGGGCCGCAGTCATTCACTTCGTCGGACTGCTTCTGCTGTTCCGCGTCGTCAGCTCCCTTCTGTCATCCGTTTCCAGGCTGGAGACGGCATTTTAGAGCGCCGCGTATCTGTAACTTCAGGCTTACCCAATAGTCGATGTCATACAAAATACAGACTGAAAACTTGAACTGCTTCACATAAACTCGGGTCTTCCGTTAGCGCATTTCGCTCTACCCGCAGCCGTCAGAAGTAACCCCATGGAAAACCACAGTACCCCCCTGGGTCCGGTTCCCGCTCATCTGGTCCGTGAAGCCGTGGCCAAGAAGACCGGTCTGGGATGGGTGGTCGAGTTCAACGTTGCCACCTGGCTCAACCTGGCTGTGCGCGACGACACCGGTATATCCCTCAAGATCAGTTACCTGGACGGCGACAAGCCCCGCGAAGTGCTGGTCGACAAGGGCAGCATTTTCGGCGCCCAGCGCATCCTGCTGTGCGGCATCGCCCGCCTGGGGGTGAACCAGAAGCTGGAGTCCATGAGCCTGTCGCTGGAAACGCGCTCGCCGATCCAGTCGCTGCTGGTGGAGGAACTCTTCGTCCAGGCCGTCGAGCGCCAGAGCGAAAAGAAGAACGGCACCCGCAAGGCGCGCTGACCCCCCGCGCCGGTGGGGCGCTGAGCGTTGCAATCGGTGGGCATTCCCGCCGTGCATGAAGCTTCGTCGGGCTTGCGATCTGCCGATCGGAGCGGGGAATATCGCCTGGCCCCACTCGTTGCACCAGGAAGCCCCATGCCCCTCGATATCGAACAGCTCAAGCTCTACACCGCACACCGTGGCATCGCCATTCCCATGCTCGACTTCCTGCAGTTCCGCCATGCCCCGGCGGACGACGGCAATGGCCCCGGTCGGCTGGTGGTGCGCGTCGAACCGCAGCACGTGAACGGCTGGGCCAACGCCCATGGCGGGCTGATCATGACCCTGCTGGATGTCGCCATGGCGCTGAGTGCCAGCGATGCCGACGAAGCCGGCCGCGGCGTGGTGACGGTGGAAATGAAGACCAATTTCCTGCGGCCGGGCGGGGAAGTGGGTGAGGTGCTGGAAGCCCTTGGCAGCGTCCGCCACCACACGCGCTCCATCGCCTTCTGCGAGGCCGAGTTGCGCAATAGCGCCGGTGTGGCCGTGGCGTCCGCCTCCGGCACCTTCAAGTACGTCAACAAGCCGCGCCCGCTGGCTGACGCCTGAGCATTTTCCGCCCCCGAATATTCACCTCCCCACGGCCGCGGACGGATGTTCGCGGCTGTTTCCCCGGGCTGATAGCGCTTCGATACCAGCACCGCTCGGCGGCCCGGCGGCGTTCTTAAGATCTTCTTAATTCATCGGGTGTCCTATCAAGGGACGCTCTAGCACGGGCTCTGCAAGAAACTTCTTTCACCGGTTGTAATGAATTCGTCATAAAGCGTGTCTACATTTTTCTGTCATGAAAGTGTCACTCAATGTGACTGAGCCAGTGACGGCACAAGGCAACCCACCATGCTGCTCGATGACAAGAACTTCCCACGGCGCGTCCAGCGCGACCTGCAGGACGACCGCGACGAAGAGCTCGAACTCGAACTGTTCGACGAACTCTACGATTTCGAAGGGCTGCGCCACGGCAGCCTGCAAACCCATGAAGAGCGCCTGGCGCGCCAGCGTTACTTCCACACCCTGTTCAGCCTGCAGGCCGAGCTGGTCAAGTTGCAGAACTGGGTGGTGAAGACCGGCCACAAGGTGGTCATCCTCTTCGAGGGGCGCGACGCTGCCGGCAAGGGCGGCGTGATCAAGCGCATCACCCAGCGCCTCAATCCGCGTGTCTGCCGCGTCGCCGCGCTGCCCGCGCCGAACGACCGCGAGCAGACCCAGTGGTACTTCCAGCGCTACGTCTCGCACCTGCCGGCGGCGGGGGAGATCGTCCTGTTCGACCGCAGCTGGTACAACCGCGCCGGGGTCGAGCGGGTGATGGGCTTCTGTACCGACGGCCAGTACGAGGAGTTCTTCCGCAGCGTGCCCGAGTTCGAGCGCATGCTGGTGCGGTCCGGCATCCAGGTCATCAAGTACTGGTTTTCCATCTCCGACGAGGAACAGCACTACCGTTTCCTCAGCCGAATCCATGATCCGCTCAAGCAGTGGAAGCTCAGCCCGATGGACCTGGAATCGCGCCGCCGCTGGGAGTCCTACACCAAGGCGAAGGAAATCATGCTCGAGCGCACCCACATCCCCGAGGCGCCCTGGTGGATCGTGCAGGCTGACGACAAGAAGCGCGCACGACTGAACTGTATCAGCCACCTGTTGAGCCAGATTCCCTACCAGGAAGTGCAACTGCCCGCTGTCAGCCTGCCCGAGCGGCAGCGCCACGAAGGCTACCGCCGGCATCCCACGCCGCTGGAGTTGCAGGTGCCGGAAGTCTACTGACCGGTAGCGGGCGCTTTCGCAGGATGGCGTGGAGTCGCGCCACCGGCGCGATTCGCACTCGGGGATCATTCACGCCAGGCTGCGCACCGTGCAGCTGCCGTCCGTAATGGCGTTGCAGAGGAAGTACGGCATCCATTCCTCCCAATGTCCCTTCGCCACTGGCGATTCGTAACGGCATAGCAGCGTGCCTTCGGCTTCGAACAGGCCCCAGGGCTGCAGCTCGCCGTCCTTCAGCTTGCTCGGCACCTTGATGCCCTGGTAGCTGACGTTGCAGCCGACATGGAAGGCTTCCATCCGCCAGCGCACCGGCTCGTGCGCGGGGAAGGGCTGCGCCTCCAGGAAGCCGAACAGTTCGTCATGGTTCAGCAGGCTCTGGCGGATGGTCGGCCACAGGCTGCGGCGCAGGAAGTACTGGTCGGCGAAGCGCGGGTGCGCCTTCTCATCCTTCAGGTACTGGGCGATCAGCTCGCGGATGCCCGGCAGGTTCGGGTTGTGACAGCCAGCCCACATGCCCGCCAGCAGCAGTTCGGTGTGGCTGAAGTAATCGCGCATGTGGTGATACCAGAAGCCACTCTGCAGCCACGCCTCAACGGCCGCACGGTCGCGTTCGGAGAGCAGCGAGTCGGCATCGCGCACCTGGAAGCGCGAGACTTCGCCGTCCTCCATCACCAGGAAGCGCCACATCGTCGGCGGGATCGAAGCGCGTGTCGCCGGGTCCACCAGCACCACCTGTGCCCCGGCTTTCGCCAGGCGATCCAGCACCGTCGGCGGCACCGATTCGTCCACGTAGAAGCGGCAGCGCCATTGCGGGAACAGCTCGCGTGCGGCCTCCACGTTCTTCAGCGCGCTCTCGCAATAGCGGGGGCGGGCACCGAACAGCGAAAACACGATCAGGTTGCGTTCCGGTCTCGAGCCGTCAAACGGCGGGGGCGGTGCATCGGGCAGGGGATAGGCGGGGAGCTGGCCGTACTTGCGATCCGCCACGCTCAGCGACAGGTTGCCGTAGCGGCGCACCAGGTCCTCCCGCTTCAGCCAGCCGCAAACCTCCGTCAGCCCGTCCAGCGCGGTGTCCGGCATCCTGTCTTCGCCCAGCGTATTCAGCAGCTTGAGATAGGTCTTGTAGGCCTGTTCGTAGTCTTTGGTGCGCATCAGGCACAGGGCATAGTCCGTCAGCAGCGTCGGATTGTTCGGCGAGAGCTGCAGCGCCTGACGCGCCACGTCACGGCCCTGGCGGTAATTGCCTGCCGCCAGGGCGGCGCGGAAGGTGGCGGCCAGCTTTTGGAACTTCTTCTCGACGGCAGACATGCAGAAACTCTCCAGGGCAGGAGGGCGGCGGGTATTTCTGCCCGGAATGAGCAGCCCGCGCGCCCTCGATTGCATGGAGCGCAAGGCTAGGGAGCGGGGGGAGAGGGCTCTATCGGATATTTCCTGCGCGCGGCGGCGATAAGTACGAAGTCTCTTCCGCGCCGCCGCTGTCTCCCGGCTAGCGGTGATATCGGCCCGCCACTATTCTTTGCCCGCAGGAAATCCATCGGGCCCTGAAGCCTTGTCAGCGGGTGATCGAATGAATCGAATCGGACTGGCGAGCTTGCTCGCCATGCTTGTCAGCGCACCGGGCCTTGCCGTCGAGTTCGCCAGAACGGACAAGGGCTGCCTGGTTCAGGACTGGAACGCCCAGCGCTCCAATCCCAGCTACATCTGGTCCGGCCAGTGCGTGGGCGGTTTCGCCGACGGCAAGGGCATCCTCTTGTCGCTGGTGGACGGCCAGGTGTTCTCCACCACCGAGGGCACCCTGCGCAAGGGCAGTTTCAACGGCCCCGCGGTGATCCAGTGGGCCAAGGGCGACCGCTACGAAGGCGAGTTGCAGAACGGCACGCTCAGCGGCCACGGCACCTATCGCTACCCGAATGGCACCACCGCCAGCGGCGTGTTCAGCAACAGCCAGTTGGTGCAGGCCGATGCCCCGGCTGCGCCGGCCAGTGGCAGCCAGAACGCCAGTGGCGCAGCGGCTTCCGGCGAAGTCGGCTCGGTCGACCTCTCCGGTGGCTGCCAGGCAGCGCAGCAGAAGGGCCAGGCCTACATGGAACGGCTCGGCCAGCAAGCCAACAACCAGGACCTTGGCATTTGCGGCTCCGCTAGGGCGATGCACAAGATCGGCGAGATGACCGTGCGCGTGGCCGAGCTTTGCCATGAAATCCCCACCTGGACGCAACTGCGTGACGAAGGCCAGCGCATCATCCGTGAAAGCCAGGAAACCATGGACGGCTCCTGCGGCTGAGGCCGCCATGAGCCTGGAGAGCGTGGAGCGCCGCGCTACCCATCGCGCTTGCGACCACGGTCCCGATGATTCGTCGGAAGGTTCGTTCCTGCCGGAACCGGCCGGGCAATTGGCCTCTTCTGGAAGGGCTGCGCAGCTCTCCCCATCCCTGGCTGCACGCGTCGCTTCGAAGAGAAAGGGTTGATCGCGCAGGGCCGGACTGACGCCGGGCCCTTGTTCGCGAATCCACTCGGCACTCCATTGAAAAAGCCGTCCCGAGGACGGCTTTTTCGTCAGTGCGCCAACCGGCTGCAATCAGTGCCAGAACAGCGCGATCAGGATGATGATCGGGATTGGAACGCCGAGGAAGTACAGAAGAATCGAGCGCATGATGTGCCTCCGGTCAGTGGGCAGGACGGGACTGCGTGGAATGCAGCGTGCGGGTATTGGTCAGCAGCACCACCGCATCGCGGCGACGGCCACCGTGGATGGCCAGGAAGCTGGCGAAGAAGGCGCCGCAGAGCAGGGCCACGAACATCCACAGCGCCGAGGCGGCGGCCACCTTGCGGGCGGTATCGGCCGCTTGCTGGGCTTTCAGCTTGGCCTGCTGCGCCGCGGCGAATACCTGGTCGATGCGCTGCTCGGCTTCGGCCTGGCTGATCTCGGTACGCTGGGAAACCACGCGGGCGAGATAGCTGCGATCGTCCGCGCTCAACTGCCCGTCGGCCAGGCCGCGCAGGAAGATGCGCGTGGCGATGGCATGGGCGGCGTCGTCACTGACCGCCACCGGGCGGTTATCGCGGAACAGCATGTCGATGAAGTACGCCGAGCCGTCGTCCGTGCCACTGGCGCTGGCGTTCGAACCCGCGGCAGCGGCGGCGGTGGTTGCCGCAGAAGCCCCGGCCTGCAGGCCGCCGCCGACGATATTGCTCACCGAGCCCACCACCAGTGTGGCGGTTACCAGCGTCGCCACGGCCCAGGCGAGGAAGCCGTGTGCGGTGTCGCGGAAATACACCTCGTCGTCATGCAGCGTTGCCCAGCGCGCGCGCAGGCGCCCGGCGATATAGCCACCCAGGCCCGAGGCGAGGATCTGCGTCAGCATCAGCCAGACGATGGTGGAAACGCCTATCTGCTTGAGCGTCGCGCCATCGCCCGGCCAGGGCGACACCGCGGAAAAGCCCAGGCCGAAGCCCAGGATGATCAGGATCAGGGACAGCGCCGCCGCCCCGGCGGCCCCGGCGAATACCGCCGCCCAGGACACCCCCGAATGGTCGGTGGTATCCACGGCAGTGGTGGCGTAGGCATCGGTCGTTGTGATCATTGTTGGCTGCTCCGTGAAAGAGAGGTGGAAGCCTCCGTCTTTCCGCTGCAGCGGATATGCCAGATGTAACAAAATAATATTTCTAGTCTAATCAATGACTTGGAAAATTTCGGCGGCCGATGGCCATGCAGATTGCAGGATCGGGCCCGCGCAGCGCCGCAGATTGCATGCTCGGGGAACGGCTGGCTTATAGTTTCTGCTACCCCAGCCAACGTACCTGACAGAGCAGGGCGCCCATGACCCTCGAACCCACCACCCTGCTATGGGGCGCTCCCGTGCTGATGCTGCTGGGCGGCTACCTGCTGACCCGCTGTATCGGCCGGTTGCGCCGCATCATCTTCCCGGCCGTGCGCCAGCGCTGGGCCGACGCCAGGCGGCCAGAAGTGGTCGCCTTGCCCTGCGCCGGGCGCTACGTCATCAACATCGTCTTCCCGGCCTTCACCATGGTCACCGGCACCGCCTATTTCTCCGCCGACTTCGCCATCACCGCCCGCGCCTCCGGCCAGCCCGTGCCGTACCAGCGCTATAGCCGGTTCAACCTGTTCAGCGTGCGGCGCAGCGACATGGGCGGCAACTCCAGCAACCCACTGGGCGAGTTCAGCTGCAGCGAACCCGGCGATTACCAGGTCACCTGCCTGACCCCGGAACACATCCGCCCCGGCTTCCAGCTGGAAGTCTCGCCCCATGTCTCGCCGGCCACCTTCGTCCCACTGATCCTCGGCACCATCCTTTCGGCCGCGATGACCATCGGCGGATTGGTCTTCACCGTCCTCAAGCTGACCGGCAGGCTCTGATTTTTGCGTGACGCCTCAGCAGGGAGGACAAGGCTGATGCTGCGCCGCGCCCTGCGCCATCACGGCAGATCCCATTCCATCCGCAGCCCGATTTCCCGACGAAAATCGTCCAGCGCGGCGATGAACTGATCGCGGTCGAACACTGCCGGTGGAATGTCGTAATACTCGGGAATGGGAGTGGGGTGGGTAATACACTCGCGCAACAAGCCGAAGCGCTCCCAGCGAACATGTTGCTCGTCTGCCACCTGTTTGACAGCGATCACCGCGCAGCTCAGGTCCAGGTCATCGGAGCGCACCAGCAAAGGCACGACCGTCTTCCAGCCCGGTGCCACGGAATACGATCGATCCCAGACCAGCTCTGAATCGGTATCGCTGTAGAGGCCTGCATGAGCGCAGACCAAATCGAGTTCTGCGCTTGCATCGTGTTGCGGCAACCAGACCTCCAGCGGCAGCCCGTCAATGCTCAGGGCTGGGTAAAAGTCCATGCTGTAGCGCGACTTGTACAGTTTGCAGGAGAGTCGATTCATTCGACGCTCCCGGCCAGGGATTCAGGATTTTCCAGCTCGAATCGACCGTCGCTGTGACGCCTGATACCCAGCCAGAGATCTTTTTCTGGCTCGAAGCGCTGCAGCGAAATGGGCGATTCCTTCCAAGTGTCGAACTCGTCGTACAACATCTGCCGCCAATCGAAATCCGGATTCCACGACATCGTGTAGGACACTAGGCCGCCGCCTTCTGAAATATGGATCGAGAAAACATCCAGTGGCGAGCCCATTCTCGTCGCCGACTCCAACAGTCGCCACAGCTCAGGATCGCCCGGGCGGAGCGTCAGCTGAGCGAAGGCGATGACTGCATCGATGTCGTTCCATGCAGCCTGTGCCAGTGGCAGCGCGACCTGGAGGGATGGTTCTGGTGGTTCACTGGAGGGGTGCTCGACATAGATCAGTCGCGATCCGAACTGAAATTCACACTGATGGACGCCGGGGCTGGATTCCCAGTGGCCGATCATCTGCGCTGTGAGCAATTCGATGTGCATGGGTGTGCTTCCGTGCGATCTGTAACAAGCCTCGCACCATATCGCAAAGCCAAACCATTGGCTGCTCCGCTGAAGCGGCTGACTGGGTACAGCGCTGATGCGCGGCTCATACCCTGCCCGTGTATCAGGTCCGCAATCGCTTCGCCCAACCGCGCCACCCGGTGCGCCCGACAATCGGCGAGCGCCCGCCGAGCACGCGCGGCAAGTCGCCGAAGCTCACCCAGAGATCGTCCTGCCAATCCAGCACTCGCAGGCATTGCCGTTCGAACTGCAACTGCACATGGCGTGGGCCGCTGGCCTTGAACTGGCTGCGCACCTGCGGCACCACCGTGCCGCTGATCCAGCGCCGCAGCGAGCCGTAGTCCGGCACGTTGAACAGCACCAGCGCCTGGTACACGGCGGATTCGCTGATCAGCACCTGGTCGAGTTCCAGGCCGTCCTCGGTCAGCAGCCGTTCCTGGCGAATCTGGTCGTCGGCCATACGCATGGCCATGCGGTCTTCGTGCGTATAGCCGGTCACGCGGCAGAAATCGGGAAGGAGGAACCAGACCTGATCGTCGATCAGCAGGGCGCGCAGGGTGCGGCGATTGCGGAGGAAGGGGAGTGGGGTGGGCAGGGATGAATCGTCCATTTCAGTCACATCTCTACTACGAGCAGACCACCTACGGACGATGTTGGATCAGCAGCCACATGAACCAACACGCCGCGTTCCGGTGGACGGCCCAATTGGCTGGGCCGCCGATACAGATCGGCGATTGTCTCTAGGGTTTCGGGCTGCTAATCCCGGCCCCGCTTTATCACGGGGCGGGTGAACGATAGAGGGAACAAACTGAGGCAGACAAGAGACGCGATGGGTACAGTCCGCCTCGGGGTGAAACTGCATTGCCTGTCTCAGTATTGCAGTCGATGCTGCAGCCATTTCGTTCGTGAAAGTTGTGGGGCTTGCTCTAGCGTCACGTTCAATTCGCGCGCTCAGCTCTGAGTTGTTCAATGTTGCGCGACTTGCCGCCGTTGCTCTTGTAGTCACTCCAGTACTCTTTCATGTCCTCCTGGCACTGCACGATCTGTTCACCTGCCTGACGCAGATTCAGCTTGTTCACGAAGCCGGACGTCGCGCCCACCTTCTTCTCGTAAGTGATGGTTTCGCGCGCTTCCTTGATGCGTAGATCGCAATCAAGGATCAAGTCGGCGGAGATATTGCGCTGTGCTTCGGGGGAAGCGGCGTACTGGCGCGCTTCGGCGTCCTTCGCGGCGAAGTCGCGGGCAGCCAGTTGTTCCGAGGTGGGATTGTTGTTGGCGTCCTTCAAGTACTGCACGGAGACTGGGTCTTCGATCGGTTTGCTATACACCTGGGCGCGGATGGACTTCCAGAAAGTGCTGCCGAAGCGAGTTTCCTTCTGTTTTGGCGCCTGGCTGGTCATCTGGTAGCTGGTGGCCGTGAGGTACGGGATTCCGTTGGCAGTAGTGTGTGTTGTGAGTTGAAGCACGGCGCTGACGGTCACCCCTGCGGCCCACTCGTCCTGCGAGAGATTCTCGGTGACCTTGATCCACTGTGCCTCGCCACCGATTGGGTTGCCGTCGAGGGTGCACCCGACTCCGAGGCGGGGCAGGTCGCTATCGCATTTGTGCCGCACCTCCTCCAACGGGGCCATCACCAAATATTCCTGGGCTGCTTGGGCGCTAGCAATCGGGATTAGCAGAGCAGTAGTCACGGATAGGAGAGAGCTGCGTAGGAGGCTGTACATGAACGGTCCTTGGTGCACTATTGGGCGCTGAATTTGTAAGGGCTTCAGCCGAAATGTCTTTCGCGGTGGCAGTTAGGGCAAAGCGCAATGGCGTTCTCAACCGTGTCGTCCCCGTGCTGGGCGAGCGGTATCCGGTGGTGTACCTCTAGATAGGGTGAGCTGTCCGATTTGCGCTTGAAGGGGGCAGGCTCCTTACAGCCCTCGCAATGCCCTTCTGCACGCAGCAATACCTCGGCGACTACATCAGGGTTGCGGTTAAACACCACCGTACGGACGGTTTTCTTGCTCGGTTTCTTTGGGGCTTTTGCCAGACGGCCCCGTCGCTGCTCGGTTGAGTCCTGAAGCGCTTTCTGCACGGATTGCAGGAAGTCGTCTTGGACGAGCGCGGCTTCGTTCAGCGAGCTGTGCCGATATTCCGCGTACATCACCAGAGCGCGGCGATACATGTCCTTCCCGCGTGTGTTGAGCGGCAGGATTTCCTCAGTTGGATCGAACGTCTGGCAAGTGTCGGCGAATGCCGCACTGGTCTTGATATCGCCCAGCGAGAAATCGCCGTTATTGAAATGCGTAGCCATCCCTTGTAGGCGCCCGTCGATGGCACCGGTGTAGTGTTTGATGGTCTTGGGGCTTTTGCCTTGGGCAATCAACCAATCGTGAAACGTCATCTATCGCCAACTTTTTTGCCGCTGAATTTCAGTTACTGCGTCTCTATGAGTTGGGCGGGACTATTCCCCGCCCACCCCATTGCGCTGATGCCGATAAACACTCACCGCCTCATAAACCGCCTTCCTCAACCGGTTGATCCCGCCAATCGGCTGGTGCTCCGGCAGGGCATGCCACGGGTTGTAGGAGATGTTGTCGCAAGCGAGGTTCTGCTCGCGGCTGTCGAAGTCCTGGGGCGGGATGCTGACGGTGGCGACGGTCTGGAAGGGGGCGTCGGATTCGCTCCATTCGACGCTGGTGTCTTCGATGGGCATGTACTTGCTCGGGTCCTGTTTCTGCACTTGCAGGGCGAAGCAGGCGGGGACGCGGTCGACCGAGAGCTGCTGGTACATAGCGGTGCGCAGGAAGTTGGGCAGTTTTTCGTTGAGCTTGGGTAGCTGGTAGGCCGGGCAGCCTTCGGCTTGCGGGATGACGCGGAACTTGATGTTGTTCGCCTCGCCCAGCTTGTACGGCGCGATGCCGTTGTAGCCGGTTTCGAAGGGGCTGTCGGGCGCGGGGGCGAGGGTCTGCAGGGCGATGACCAGGTGGCGGATTTCCCAGGAGCTGGGCTTCCAGCTGGGGAAGAAGGCAGCGACCTTCTGGCCACTGGCCTGGGCGGCGAAGTTCTGCCGGTATTCGGCGACGTCGCGGACGAAGAACACCGGGTGGTTGAACATGACGAAGTCCTGTTCGGTGTCGTGGCCCTTGCCTGGCATCAGCTTGGCGCCGGGGACGTCGAGCAGTTTGATGGCCATGCCGCGGGCGTCGCGGGCGCTGTCGAACTGCGGGTAGGCGTTGCCGTTGGAGAAGCGGACCATGGCGTCCCACTTGTGGCCCGGCTCGGCGAACACGCCCTGGCGCAGGCCGGGAGCGATATCGCTGGCGACTGTGACCTCGGCTTTTACGCAGCCGTGAGCCTTGGCGTGGGCGTCACGCAGTACGCGGGTGTTGTCGCGGTGCTGTTCGACGATGCGCACGGCGTCTTCGATGATGGCCTGGGTGAGCTGGGCTTCGCCCGGCGGGATTTCTTCCTGGGCGGAGACGGGGCCGGAGAATTTCCAGGCGTAGTAGAGGCTGCCGATGCCCCAGCCGAGCAGGCCGATGGCGGCGATGGCGAGCAGCAGACGGCCGAGCCATTTGCCGAGGAAGAGCCAGATTCGGGTGAGCAGGGAGCGCATGGCACGGGGTCCTTTGGTGTTTTCTTTTTTTGGAGGGGATTCCGTTCCCTGGCCCGTGCGGGCTTGCTGTGGAGCGTTTCCCTCTCCCTAGCCCTCTCCCTGAAGGGAGAGGGGATGGGGCGGTGTTTCGGTGGTGCTTGGGAGCGGGCGGCTGGCCCTCACCCCAGCCCTCTCCCAGGGGGAGAGGGGGCTGTCCGGTGTTTCGGTTGTGCTCAGGAGCTTTACCTGTAGGAGCGAGCTTGCTCGCGAACCCGCTTCACTCTGGAGCGGTGGGGAGTCTGTTCGCGAGCAAGGACTAGGCGTCCCCCTCGGTCCTACAAAAAAACAAAAGACAGTTCAGCGCTGGCCGGTCATTCGCACTTCGGCCCGGGCGTCCACGGTGGGGTGGGGACGTTCGGGTCGAGTTTGTTTTCGTATTCGGCGTTGCCCAGCACCTTCAGGTATTCCACCAGCGCCCAGCGTTCTTCCGGCGACAGGGCGCGGCCGATGACGCCGTCCTGGCGGCAGCCGTCGCGGAATTCGTGGCCGCGGTTGCTGTTGCCGGTGACGCTGGTCTTGTAGAGGAAGCCGCCGGGGAAGCGCTCGGTGCGGTAGCCGGCGAACTTGGGGTCGTACTCGAAGCTGCCGACCCAGAATTGCGCGTCGCGCTCGGCCACCGGGGAGAGCATCTGGAACAGGTTGGGCACTGAGCCGTTGTGCAGGAAGGGCGGGGTGGCCCAGATGCCGTCCAGCGGGCGGGCCTTGTAGGCGCGCAGTTCCTGCACGCCGATGGGCAGGCCGTAGCCGTTCATTTCCTGCTGCTGTGGCTCGCTGATGTGCGCGTCGCGGTAGGCGCGCTGCTCGACGAAGGCGGTGACGTAGGCCAGGCCCTTGGCGGCGGAGATTTTCGACAGGTCCAACTGCACGTCGCTCTGCGGGTAGAGGTGGACGTTCATGCCCTGCAGCTCGTCGGTCTTCAGCTTCAGCGCGCGGATGTCGAAGGTGTGGTCGGCGATGTTGTCGGCGGTGGTCGGGTCAGTGCCGATCTCTTTCGTGGACACCAGCTTCATGCGCCACTCGGGCACGCGCGCCGGGGCGATGTAGTCCTTGGCGCCGGGCTCCTTCACGTGCGGGCCGTGGCAGTAGACGCAGTTGGCCTGGAACAGGGCGCGGCCCTGGGAGGCTTTCTTCAGGTCGATTTCGCCGAAGACGTCCTTCGGCCAGGCCGGCGGCTTGAGCTGCTTGAGGGTTTCTTCGAGGGTGTAGAGGTCGCGCAGGCGCACGCTGGAGGCGTAGCGCTCATCGCCCATCACCGGTTTGCCGTCGCTTTCGAACATGCGCAAGGTGGCGCCGACGCCGAGGGCTTCGCCGATGTTGCGCGCCATGGGTTGCATGGCCGAGCCGTTCCACTGCACCCAGTCGAATTTCCAGATGTCCCACACCTGCGGGTAGTTCACCGGGGCGTTGGCGACGCGGTAGTTGGAGGCGTCGATGCCATCGCCGAACACGCTGTTGGCGATGCGCCCGAAGGCGTCGGCGCGGCCAGGGCCTTCCAGGGTCGGGTAGAGGCCGCGGTGGGTGTCGTTCCAGGCGGTGGAGACGAGGGTGCCGAGCACGTTGCGCACGTCGCGCTTGAGGGCGGCCTTGCCCTTGGGATAGCGATCGCCCAGTACGCCCTTGGCGAAGCGGTCGAACTTCCACGGTACGTAGTAGGTGGACGCGAGGCTGGCGCCCAGCGCCTGGCCGAAGGCGCCGCCGCGCAGGGTGGGCACGGTGGAGGCGATGGAGTGCATGGCCGCGCCGCCGTCGATGCGGATGGCGGTGCCTTTATAGCGCAGCTCGCCGGTGTGGCAGGCGGAGCAGGTGATGTCCAGGTACCAGGCGCCGGTCTCGCCGTCCTGGTGGCGGGCGAAGCCGACTGGCAGGTTGCCGGGATTCTTTGCAGTGGCGGCCAGGGTGTCGTCGGCGGCGCGGCCGATCTGTTCGGGCTCGATGAGGAAGCCGAAGCGCGCGAGGTTTTCCGGGGAGGCGAACTTGTCCTTGTTGAAAGGCTGCTCGAGGTGGGTGAACCAGTCGTAGCGCAGGCCTTTCACCTGGGTGCCCTGGGGCGTGTAGTAATAGGTTTCGCGGTCCTCTTTGGACCACTGCTCCTCGAGGTGGATCATCTTCTGCGGCGGGGTGTATTCCGGCAGGTTGGGATGCGCGGTGTACCAGGCGATGACGCCGCCGACGAGCAGGAACAGCAGCAAAATCGCCAGTAGGACGCGTCCGAGAATGCGCATCGAAACTTCCTTGTTATGTGTGCGAAAAAGATTCGGACGTTTATGCCAACTGCGTGACGGATTGGCAAGGTGATGCCGCACTGAATTCAGGGTTTTTATGGCGGGTTACGGGGTGTGGTGGGGAGTTTCCGGATTTACGGAGAGCGGATGTGCGGTGGCAGCCATCGTCTTTCAGGCAAGCGCCTAAGCCGCGGGGCGCAGCTCCATCAGCAGGCTCAGGCAGATCACCGCGCCGATCAGCACGCCGACCACGCTGGCGATGATCAGCGGCCAGCGCAGGCCGGGGCTGTCGTCTTCGTCATCGGGCAGGCGCGCATGGATGGCGGGCCAGAGTTCGTCCGGGGGCGGCAACTCCGGCCAGGGTTCGTCGCTGGGCGGCGGGGAAGGGTGGCCGGCGAGCTGGTAGAGCAGGGCGATCATCCAGTCCAGCGCGGCAATGCGCGTGGGATGGTAGCGGTCGGCGTCGGTCCAGACGTGGAGGAAGGTGTCGACCAGCAGGGCGTCGGCCTGCGTCTGATCGTCCTTCAGCTTCAGCGCCAAGGGGTAGAGGCGCGGGGCGGTGCAGCGGTACAGCGTGGCGAAGGCGCGCGCGTCCCCGTCGCCGCTTTCGGCGAGCAGGTAGCTGAGGAAGTTGGCTTCGTCCGGGTCGATGACGGCCTCCGGCGGTGTCGCGGCGAGCGATGTGGCTGGAGGGTAAGGATAGATCGCGATGCTTTTGTAGGAGCGAGCTTGCTCGCGAACCGCCCAGCAGCGGATCTCCCGGCGAGCCCCTCTTCGCGAGCAAGCTCGCTCCTACAACTTAGGGCTACCGACGGAGCCTCCTTGCAGGAGCAACTGTCTTCTTCGGGGAAGTTCGTACCACTGAATTCCCCTCACCCCAGAATCGTAGGGCGAATAACCTGGAACAGGTTATCCGCCTGCACTTGAACGGCGGATAACGCTGGCGCGTTATGCGCCCTACAGGCCTGGGGAAGCGCCGTCAGGCTACGTCCTCGAACGGCAACCCGACATAGTTCTCGGCAATGGTCGTGCGCCCGGCCTCGGAGTCGAGGAAGTAGTCCAGCTCGGTCTCCAGCATGCGCCGGGTGAAGGCGTCGCTGTCGGGGAACTGGTGCAGCATCGAGGTCATCCACCAGGAGAAGCGCTCGGCCTTCCAGATGCGCCGCAGGGCAATCGGCGAGTACTGCGCCAGCAAGTCAGTGCGGCCGTCGGCGTAGACCTTCAGGAGGATTCGGTGCAGGGCATCGACATCGCTGGCCGCCAGGTTCAGTCCCTTGGCGCCGGTGGGCGGGACGATGTGCCCGGCGTCGCCGACCAGGAACAGCCGGCCGTACTGCAGCGGCTCCACCACGAAGCTGCGCAGCGGGGCGATGCTTTTTTCCAGTGACGGCCCAGTCACCAACTGGCGCGCAACGTCCTCGGGAATACGGCGTTTGAGCTCGTCCCAGAAACGCCCGTCAGACCAATCCTCCACCTTCTCATCCAACCCTACCTGCAGGTAGTAGCGGCTACGAGTGGCGCTGCGCTGGCTGCACAGGCTGAAACCGCGTTCGCTGCTGGCGTAGATGAGTTCGTGGCTGACTGGTGGCGTGTCGCTGAGCAGGCCGAGCCAGCCGAACGGATAGACGCGCTCGAAGACGCTGAGGCGATCGGCGGGAATGCTGCGCCGGGCCACGCCGTGGAAGCCGTCGCAGCCGGCGATGTAGTCGCAGTCCAGGCGCACACGCTCGCCCTGATGGGTGAAACTGACGTAGGGCTTTTCGCTGGTGACGTCGTGCAGCTCCACGTCAGCCGCTTCATACACGCTCATCGCGCCGCTGGCCGCGCGGGCCTGCATCAGGTCGCGGGTGACTTCGGTCTGGCCGTACACCATCACCTGCTTTCCGCCGGTGAGACTTTTGAGGTCGATACGCTCGCGGCGGCCGTTGAGCACCAGCTCGAAACCGTCGTGGAGCAACCCTTCGGCGTCCATCCGCGCGCCGGCTCCGGCTTCGCGCAGCAGGTCGGCGGTGCCCTGTTCGAGTACCCCGGCGCGGATGCGGCCGAGTACGTAGTCGGGGGTCTGGCGTTCGAGAATCACGGTGTCGATGCCAGCCTTGTGCAGCAGCTGGCCAAGCAGGAGGCCGGCAGGGCCGGCGCCGATAATCGCGACTTGGGTCTTCATGGCGTGGCTCCTTGGAGAGCGCTGTTGTTTTTGTCTCCTGCATTTTTTGTGGATGGGATCGGTCTTTGAAGGTAATTTCCAACAGTCTTCTTGGACTTTTCATGGATGCGGGCGGTGATCGAACAACGTGCTGACAATCCGGTCCCGGTGTTCCGCCTGTATGGCGAAACGACGGTTTGGCCGACGCCGGACCTGATCCACTGCGAGTCGATCGCCTCGCGCAGTCGCCTGCATGACTGGGAAATCCGCCCGCATCGCCATGGCGACCTGGTGCAACTGCTCTACGTGCAGGCCGGTGCGGCGGAGCTGGAGGTGGAGGGGCAGCTGACGCTGATCCGCGAGGCGTCGCTGCAGGTCACGCCGGCGCTGGCTGTGCATGGTTTTCGCTTCGCCGAGGACGTGCAGGGCTGGGTGCTGAGCATGGGCCTGCCGCTGGCCGAACAGCTCGGCAGCCTGCTGGAAAGCACGGTGCTGGAGCAGCCGGCGTGCTTTGCCGTGGGCGAGGGCAAGCGTCACCTGGATGCGCTGTTCGAATCCATCGACCGCGAGTACGCCGGGCAGGCACCGGGCCGCGACCTGATGCTGCAATCGCTGCTCAACATGCTGCTGGTCTGGCTCAGCCGCCGGGCGCTGGAGCAGTCCCGCACGGAGGCAAGCCAGCAGGATCGCGGCGTCGAGCATATGCAGGCGTTCTCCCGCCGGCTGGAGCAGGATTTCCGGGTACATCGGCCCATCGAACACTACGCGGCGGCGCTGGGCATCAGCGCCGCGCACCTCAATGCGCTGTGCCGGCGCCTGGCCGGGCAGTCGGCGCTGCAGATGATCCATCAGCGCCTGCTGCTGGAGGCCAAGCGCAACCTGGTGTACACAGCCATGACCATCCAGCAGGTGTCGGACAGCCTGGGCTTCTCCGAACCCGCGTATTTCTCCCGATTCTTCAAGCGCTACGCCGGGGTTTCGCCCCGCGCGTTCCGCGAGCTGCGTTGAGCCGCCATGAATATCGATTCGCGTATCAAGTTCCGCCACCTCGTGTGCTTCCTCGAAGTGGCCCGTCAGGGCAGCCTGGCCCGCGCGGCGGATGCCCTGGCCGTGAGCCAGCCGGCCATCTCGAAGACGCTCAAGGAACTGGAGGACCTGCTCGAAGCCAGCCTGTTCGAGCGCGGCAAGAGCGGGGCCAGTCTGACGGAAGCGGGAGTAGCCTTCCTGCGCTACGCCGGCCCCTGCGTGCAGGCGCTGCGTGACGGCGTGAACAGCCTGCGCGGCGGCGAGTACGCCTCCAGCACGGTACGCCTGGGCGTGCTCTCTACCGTGGAAAGCCTGTTGATGCCGGAGACGGTGCGGCGCCTGCACGAGCGCCATCCGGCGCTGGTGGTCAGCGTGGTGACTGGGCCGAGTGCGCACCTGCTCTCGCAACTGCGTGTGGGCGAGCTGGACCTGGTGGTCGGCCGTATGACCGAAAGCCCGCAGATCCAGGGCCTCGCTTTCGAGCACCTGTACAGCGAAGCCATGACCCTGGTGGCCCGCGCCGGCCATCCGCTGCTGGGCCGCCCTCTGCCGCCCTCTGCGCTGGACGACTGGCCGCTGGTGCTGCCGCTGGCCGGCACCACCATCCGCAAGTCCGCCGACAGCCTGCTGGTGCAGAGCGGCCTCGGCCAGCCGCGCCAGAGGCTGGAAACCCTGTCCACGGTGCTCAGCCGCCGTTATGTATTGACCAGCGACGCGCTGTGGATCGCTCCGCTGGATTCGGTGCGCCTGGACCTGCGCTCCGGCGAGATGGTCGAACTGCCGCTGGATGTACAGGAGCCGGGCGGTTCGGTGGGGATTTGCAGCAACTCGACGCTGCCGCTTTCCCTCGGTGCGCACTGGTGCCTGGAGGTACTGCGCGAGGTGGGAGAAGCCTATCGCAACGGGACTTATCCATAACCTATTGGTTATGGATGGCGGGCATCTTTTCAGTTTTCCAGTTCGGATGAGCCGGCGACACTGCGTCGCACTGCCTGATGCAACAGGCTCCTATAAATCCAACAAGAGGAGACCGACATGTCCGACGCGGAGAACAGCCGCTTCGTCATTCGTGACCGAAACTGGCACCCCAAAGCCCTCACGCCCGACTACAAGACTTCCATCGCCCGCTCGCCGCGCCAGGCGCTGGTGAGCATTCCGCAATCGGTTTCCGAAACCAGCGGCCCGGACTTCTCGCACCTGAAGATGGGCGAGCACGACAATGACCTGCTGCTCAACTTCAACAACGGTGGCCTGCCCATCGGGGAGCGCATCATCGTTTCCGGCCGGGTCATGGACCAGTATGGCAAGCCCGTGCCACATACCCTGGTGGAGATGTGGCAGGCCAACGCCGGCGGCCGTTATCGCCACAAGAACGACCGCTACCTCGCGCCGCTGGACCCGAACTTCGGCGGCGTCGGCCGTGCGCTGACCGACAGCGAAGGACGCTACGTCTTCCGCACCATCAAGCCCGGCCCGTATCCCTGGCGCAACGGCCCGAACGACTGGCGCCCGGCGCACATCCACTTCTCCATCAGCGGCCCGTCGATCTCCACGCGGCTGATCACCCAGCTGTACTTCGAGGGCGACCCGCTGATTCCGATGTGCCCCATCGTCAAGTCCATCGCTAACCCGGACGCGGTGGAAAGCCTGATCGCGAAGCTCGACATGAGCAACGCCAACCCCATGGACTGCCTGGCCTACCGCTTCGACATCGTGCTGCGCGGCCAGCGCAAGACCCATTTCGAGAACAAGTGAGGAGGACCGACCATGCCTATCGAACTGCTGCCGGAAACCCCCTCGCAGACCGCCGGCCCCTACGTGCACATCGGTCTGGCGCTGGCCGCCGCCGGTAATCCGCCCCGTGACCAGGAAATCTGGAGCGAGATGGCCAAGTCCGGCGCGCCGGGCGAACACATCCTGCTGATCGGCCATGTGTATGACGGCAACGGCCACCTGATCCGCGATTCCTTCCTGGAGCTGTGGCAGGCAAATCACGAAGGTGTGTATGACACTGATTACGATCTGGAAAAGCCCTTCAATGGCTTCGGACGCACGGCAACGACCTTCGATGCTGGCGAGTGGCAGGTGCAGACCATCAAGCCCGGTGTGGTGAAAAACGCCGCCGGTGTGCCCATGGCGCCGCATATCAACATCTCGTTGTTCGCCCGCGGTATAAACCTGCATCTGCAGACGCGGCTGTACTTCGAGGATGAGGCGCAAGCGAACGCCCTGGACCCGGTCTTGAACCTGATCGAGCAGCCCGAACGTCGGCAAACCCTCATTGCAAAGCGTTGCGAGGTGGACGGGAGGCTCGCTTACCGGTTTGATATCCGCGTCCAGGGAAATGCGGAAACGGTGTTCTTTGACTTCTGATACACGACTACATGAGACATCCGCCGAGCCGGTCGCCGACCGCGTTCGGCGGCACTTCGCGGCCGCGCTCGACGAGCGCGGCTATCGGGCGGACGAAGCGCAGGTGACGGCGGTGGACCACCTCGCCACCTGGCTCGACGACTTCCTCGCCGGCCGCCATGGCTTCTTGCGCAAGCCGGTGGCGGGCGTCTACCTGTGGGGCGGCGTCGGGCGGGGCAAGAGCTTCGTCATGGACCAGTTCTTCGCCGCCGCGCCGACGCAGGCCAAGCGCCGCGTGCACTTCCATGCCTTCCTGCAGGAACTGCAATCACGCATGTTGGCGATCACCGGGCAATCTGACCCGCTGGTGCGTGTGGCCCGCGCCATCGCCGAGGAAACCAAGCTGCTGTGCTTCGATGAATTCCACGTGCACGACATCGGCGACGCCATGCTCCTGGGGCGGATGCTGAAGGTGCTGGTGGATGAAGGCGTAGGCCTGGTCTGTACGTCCAACTACGAACCGGAAAATCTCTGTCCGAATCCGCTGTACCGCGAGCGCTTCCGTCCGGCCATCGAGCTGATCGAAAAGCGCTTCGACGTGATTTCGGTGGATGCCGGCCAGGATTACCGCGAGCACAGCACGTCGCTGGAAGAGTGGGGCAGCTTCCTCTGGCCGGCCCGCGCGGATGATCTGGAGCTGATCGGCTCGCGCCTGGGGCTGGCTGCAGACGCGAAGTTCGACGAGGTCTTGAGCGTCAATCACCATCCGCTGAAGGTACATGCCCACGACGATCACTGCGCGTGGATGGACTTCAGCGAAATGTTCGAGCGCCCGCGCTCGGCCAGCGATTACCTGTGGCTGATCGAGCATTTCCCGCGCATGGCGGTGAGCGGCCTCGGACCGCTGGCGGACTACCCGCCGGACGTGAGCATGCGCTTCCTCAACTTCATCGATATCGCCTACGATCGGCAGCTGAGGCTGCAATTGTTCGCCACGGTGTCGCTGGACGAGTTGGCCGCAGGCGGGGCGGCGCTGGACTTCTCGCGAACGCTGAGCCGGTTGCGGCAGTTGAAGCTGGAGCCGCTGTAGGCGGTCGCGCGGGCCGTCGAGATTTGTTCGCAAGCAAGCTCGCTCCTACAAGGAACGCACGGTCTTCGCCTGTAGGAGCGAGCTTGCTCGCGAACTCTGGCCGGCACCGATGCGTCGGCCCGCAGGGCAGGCAGGGCAGGCAGGGCAGGCAGGGCAGGCGCGCTGCAGCCATCGCCTGCGGTGCCGGTAACCTCCGTTCGATAATCGGCCAGTTGTGTTGCGATAATCGCCCGTGCGTGTCGATAATCGCCCGGCATTCGCCTGCCAGGACAACAACAATGACCGACGCCCCCCGCGCCAGCCTGCCGCCCCTCGCACCACCGATCATCGCTTCGCCTGCCAAGCGCATCGAGGCCTTCACCGGCGACCCGAACTTCATGACCTCGCTGGCCCGCGGCCTGGCGGTGATCCACGCGTTCCAGGAGCGCAAACGGCACCTGACCATCGCGCAGATCAGCCACCGCACCGAGATTCCCCGCGCCGCCGTGCGCCGCTGCCTGCACACGCTGATGAAGCTGGGCTACGTCACCTCTGACGGTCGCACCTATTCGCTGTTGCCGAAGGTGCTGACCCTCGGCCACGCCTACCTGTCGTCGACGCCGTTGGCGGTCACCGCGCAGCCGATTCTCGACCGCTTGAGCGAGCAACTGCACGAGGCCTGTTCGATGGCCACGCTCGAAGGCGACGAGATTCTCTACATCGCCCGCTCGGCCACGCCGCAGCGTCTGATCTCGGTAGACCTGAGCGTCGGCAGCCGCCTGCCGGCGTACTGCACCTCCATGGGCCGCATCCTGCTCGCTGGGCTGAATGACGAAGCCCTGGAGGACTACCTGGCCCACGCCGACCTGCAAGTGAAGACCAGCCGCACCGTGCACACCCCGGAAATGCTCCGCGCGAGCATCGCCGAGATCCGCCAGCAGGGCTGGGTGATCATCGATCAGGAATTGGAAGTCGGCCTGCGCTCCATCGCCGTGCCCCTGAAGGACTCCGCCGGCCAGGTACTGGCCGCGCTGAACGTCGGCACCCACGCCGGGCGCGTGTCACGCCAGGAGCTGGAAACGCGCTTCCTGCCGGTACTGCTTGAGGCCAGCCGCGAGCTGGGCACGCGGCTGTTCCATTGATTGCCTTGCGCGGTCCGTCTTGCGGTAATCCCGTTCGCTAACCGCCCACAGTGGCGATTATCGAATTGATCGGCTGAACGTCTCTTCGTACTGTTGCTCGACCCGTCCAGCCGGACGGGCAATAACAACAATGAGCGTCAGCCATGGCCCCTGTGTGCCTGCCCCATCCGCCGGTCCGTGCGTCCACCGGCTCGCGCCTCATTCCTGTCCAGCTTGCGGGAGTGCAGGGCGATCCAGCCGGCCTTCCCGCGACGACGCCTTCGCAGGAAGTCTTCGCATGACCAGTTCCGCCCACGTGCCCGCTGCCGGCACCCTAGACGTCCAGTCCTTCATCAACGCCCAGCCGCTGTCGCTGTACCAGTGCCGCATCGTGCTGCTGTGCTTCCTCATCGTCTTCCTCGATGGCCTGGACACTGCCGCCATGGGCTTCATCGCCCCGGCGCTGACCCAGGACTGGGGCATCGACCGTGCCAGCCTTGGCCCGGTGATGAGCGCCGCGCTGATTGGCATGGTCTTTGGCGCCCTGGGTTCCGGCCCGCTGGCCGACCGCTTCGGGCGCAAGGGCGTGCTGGTGGTGGCGGTGTTCCTGTTCGGGCTGTTCAGCCTTCTGTCGGCCTACAGCAGCAACCTCGAACAACTGATGGCGCTGCGCCTGTTGACCGGTATCGGCCTGGGCGCGGCGATGCCTAACGCGACCACGCTGCTCTCGGAGTACACCCCCGAGCGCCTCAAGTCGCTGCTGGTGACCAGCATGTTCTGTGGTTTCAACCTCGGCATGGCCTCGGGCGGTTTCGTCTCTGCCAAGCTGATCCCGGCCTACGGCTGGCATAGCCTGCTGTTGCTCGGCGGAGTGCTGCCGCTGGTGCTGACGGTGGTGCTGCTGGTCTGGCTGCCGGAGTCGGCGCGTTTCCTGGTGGTGCGCAATCGCGGAGCGGACAGGGTCAAGCGTGTGCTGGCGCCGATTGCCCCGGCCGAGGTTGTCACGGCCAGCGCATTCAGCGTGCCGGAACAGAAGACGGTGCAGAGCCGCAACGTGTTCAAGGTGATCTTCTCCGGCACCTACAGCGCGGGAACCCTGCTGCTGTGGCTGACCTATTTCATGGGCCTGGTGATCGTCTACCTGCTCACCAGCTGGCTGCCGACGCTGATGCGTGACGCCGGCGCGAGCATGGAGCAGGCCGCCTTCATCGGCGCGCTGTTCCAGCTCGGCGGGGTGCTCAGTTCGGTGGCGGTGGGCTGGGCCATGGACCGCTTCAACCCGCACAAGGTCATCGGCATCTTCTACTGCCTGGCAGGCGTATTTGCCTACTTCGTCGGGCAGAGCCTGGGCACCGTCACGCTGCTGGCGACCCTGGTGCTGGCCGCCGGCATGTGCGTGAACGGTGCGCAGTCGGCCATGCCGTCTCTCGCCGCGCGCTTCTACCCGACCCAGGGGCGCGCCACCGGGGTGTCCTGGATGCTCGGCATCGGCCGTTTCGGTGCCATCCTCGGTGCCTGGATCGGCGCGACCCTGCTGGGCCTGGGCTGGAACTTCGAGCAGGTGTTGACCGCGTTGATGGTGCCGGCCGCCATCGCGACGGCGGCGGTGCTGGTCAAGGGGCTGGTGAGCCACGCCGACGCTACCTGACAGACGCTTCCGATAAGGCCGCGATGCAAGGTCGCGGCTTCCCTCCTGCAGGTCTTCCCGACGCCCACGTCAACGCAGTTGTTTTGACGTCAACAGGATGAACGGTCGCTGAGCGGGAATGAGCGGTCGAAAAATCGTCTTATTTCGCTGAATCAGATTCAACTCCCTGAAGAAATTGCTGTCGGACCAATAGCCAATCTTTGTCCTGGCATCCCGCAAGGGGGGCTCCACACGGGGCCCGGCCACCTGACCATCGTTGGAAAAGTCCATGTTTCTTCATGCAGTTGGATGCTCGTATTCCCGCCCACATTCGTGGCGGGGCCCCGGACGCCAGGAAGGCTTTTCCCTGGTGGAGCTGATGGTGGTTGTCGCGCTGCTGGCGATCTTCGCCAGCGTAGCCCTGCCGGGTTTCCGTTACCTGATCGAATCCAGCCGGGTGCAAAGCGGCGCTTCGACCCTCTATCGGCTGCTGCAGGCATCCCGCGCGGATGCGGTGAATACCCGACAGACCCTCACGCTCTGCCCCAGCGGGGGAAACCTGCAGTGGGTGGTGGTGCGCGCCAGCACCTGCGGATCGCTCGCCAGCAGCCTGGTAAGCCAGCGTCTGGACCTGCCGGGCAGCCTCAGCGTCAGCAGCAGTGTCAGCACGCTTTCTTTCAAGCCCGATGGCACCGCCGCGGCGGCCGATCTGGGCATTTCCAGCAGCGGCACCAGCAAGGCATTCAGCATCAGGGTCGCTGCCTCGGGCTACATCAACCTGCAGGGAGCCAGCGGGCAATGAACCGGCGCATGGCGGGATTCAGTCTGGTGGAGGTGATGGTGGCCCTGCTGGTCACCTGTTTTGGTGTACTGGGCATGCTGGCAATGCAGGGGCGCACCATCAGTTACGCACAGGACACCGTTCTGCGCAGCAATGCAGCGGAGCTGGCGGACGAGTTGATGGAACTGATGCGCACGGACCTGTACTCCATCCAGGACGGCAGCGCCGCCCAGGTGTTGCCGCCCTCCAGCTGGGGTTACTACAAGGCTGCCAGCGCTTCCTTCCCCAGTGCCCCCAGCAGTTGTGCCTCGCTGGCGACGCTGACTGCCAGCCAGCGCCTGGCCTGTTGGGCGCAGCGGGTCAACCAGGCACTGCCGGGCGCCTCGGGCCTGGCCAGCGAATTCTATGTCTGCCGCACCAATGGCAGCAGCAAGTGCAGCAACAGCGGGTCGGCCATCGAGATCCAGCTGGCCTGGCGGGTCAAGGCGGGCGAGTGCCTGGATGCCAGCGCCACGGGCGACAACACCATCTGCCGGTACGTGCTGCGGGAGGAACCCTAGGATGCATCGGTCAAGTGCGTGCGCTCAGGCGGGGGTGACGCTCATCGAGCTGATGATCGCCATGGGGCTGAGCCTCTTCCTGATCCTGGGTGTGACCCAGATGTTCCTCGACGGGCAGAACCGTTCGCGCTACTTCGACGGCCAGGCGCAGAACCAGGACAGCGCCCGCTACGCCCAGCAGATGCTGGACGGGCGTTTGACGAAAGCCGGCTACCGGCGCCTGCCGTCTTCGCGGATGACCGCTGCCTTTCCCGCGCAGACCAGCAACGGTTGTGTCTTTACCGCCGGACAGGCGCTGGTGCGGGTGGACGCCAATACCGTCTGCCTGCGCTACCAGCCGCGCGACACCACCGACGTGGATTGCACCGGCGCTTCGCTGGCCAGTCGTGCGGGGGTGAGCAAGCCCTACAGCACTTACAGCCCCAGCAACAACGTGGTCGAGAAGCTCACGTTGAGCAACGGCCAGCTGACCTGCAACGGCACCACCCTGGTGGATAACGTGGTGGCGGTGCGCTTCGACTTCGGAGTGGACACCAGCAGCGACGAGTTCAATCGCCAGGTGGCGCAGTACGTCGCCACCCCCGCCAGCGGGCAGACGGTGCGCAGCTTGCGCTACGCCGTGCTGCTGGCCAGCAGTAGCTCGGTGAGCGGCGGCCTGGCTGCCACTACCTGCCAGCGTTGGCAGGACCTTTACGGCAGCAAGGCCTGCACTGACGGCGATGGGCCGGTGCGGCGCATCGTCAGCGGCACCAGCATGTTGAGGAACCTGATGCCATGAACCGACAGTCTTTCCCACGGCAGCGCGGAGCGGTGCTGTTCGTCGCGCTGGTGATGCTGTTGCTGATTACCCTGGCTGCCGTCAGTGGCATGCGCGGCATGCAACTGGAGGGTCGCATGACTGGCAATCGCCTGGAGCAGCAGCGGCTGATGAGTGCGGCCGAGTCCGCGCTGCGTGAAGGGGAAGGGCGCCTGCGCAAGAGTACCCGCGCGCTGGACAACTGCACCGCGGGGACCACGCCCTGCTTCGCTGCCCAGGCGACGAACTACACCACCGATTTCAGCAAGTCCAACCTCTACTCCGGCATGGACGGTGGCACCAGCCTGCTGCGCAGTGCGCGCTGGTACCTGCGCTACATCTCCAACAACTGCAAGGGCGGCGCAGGGGGCAGCGCCAACTCCTACCTGTCGAAGGGGCAGGTGGGTTGTACCTACTACTACGAGGTCAACTCGCAGGCCTACAAGGGCACCGCCACCAGCAAGGCCTGCGGTGCCGATGCGCTGTGCCTGCGCTCGACCTTCGGGCTGGTGATCCCTTGAATCGTTCCGGTCGTACAAGGATGCCGATGCCATGAAGATGCTGCGCGCGACGCTGTTCCTGCTGTTGTCCTGCCTGGCGGTAGCCCAGGCCTGGGGAGCCTCCCTGGCGCAGACGCCACTGTTCGTCAGCAACATCGCCCCACCCATGAACATGCTGGTGGTCGGCCGTGACCAGAAGCTCTACTTCCCGGCCTACAACGATGCCTCCGACATCGACGGCGACGGTCAATTGGATACCTACTACAAGCCCGGCATCGACTACACCGGCTATTTCGACTCCTACAAGTGCTACCTCTACGATGCGCTGAGCGGAGCGTTCACACCGTCCACCACCACGGCCAACAAGAAGTGCGGCAGTGCGCTGGGGCGCTGGAGCGGCGACTACCTCAACTACCTGACCATGTCGCGCCAGGACGTGCTGCGCAAGGTGCTCTACGGGGGCTACCGCTCCACCGACACGACCCTGTCCACCGTGCTCGAGCGCGCCTTCATCCCCAATGACGCGCACAGCTGGGGCAAGGAATACCTGAGCGTGGCCCGCGACGGCTACAACATCGCCGACTACACACCGATCAGCGCGCCCACCAATGGCAAGTACGTGCTCTTCGCCAACACCTCCATCGGCACTGGCACGCTGACCGCCTACAACAGCAGTGCTGTGCCGCGGCTGCGGATCATTACCAGCACTCAGCAGACTCTGGGCACCTATCGCATCTGGGGATGGGTTTCGCGTGAGTCGGCCCAGGGCACCAACACCATCACCAGCACCACCAACAGTGACACAACGATCATCCCGGCCTACGACCTCAATGTGCGGGTGCGGGTCTGCGTGGCGGGGCTGCTGGAAAGCAACTGCACCCAGTACGGCAGCGTCTACAAACCGACCGGCGTGCTGCACGACTACGGCTCGGCGGACAAGATGTACTTCGGCCTGGTCACCGGCACTTACACCAACAACCTGCGCGGCGGGGTAGTGCGCAAGGCAGCCTCGTCCTTCAGCAACGAATACAGCAGTTCCACGGGGCGCTTCCTCACCGATGCCATCACCGGTACCGGTTGCCTCAATGGTCGCTGCTATGTGAACAACAGCGGCATAGTCGCCAACCTCGACCGCCTGGTCTTTTCCGCCGGCTGCACCGATTCCAGCGGCTACAACCTCAATCCGCTGACCAATGGCAAATGCGTCGACTGGGGCAACCCGCTGGGCGAGATGAGCTACGAAACCCTGCGCTACTACGCGGGCAAGGCGCCCAACAGCGCCTATGCCGCCGGCACGGCCGATACCAACCTGGGTCTCTCCAGCCTGACCACCTGGAGCAACCCCTACAGTACCTACCCGTCCTGCACCCGGCCGTTCATGACGCTGATGAGCGACATCAACCCCAGCTACGATTCCGACGTGCCGGGCAGCACGCTCGGCACCGACAGCCGACCGACCACCGATATCGGCTTCGACTTCGCCAGCATCGGCGCCACCCTGTGGAGCCGCGAGGTGGGCGGCAGCGTTTCGGTCAACGTCGGCCAATCGGGCAGCACCAACGACTCTGCGCCCACCGCCAAGACCGCCAGCAGTTTCGCCACCATCCGCGGCCTGGCGGAGGAACCGACCCGGCAGGGCAGCTATGTGGCTTCCGCGGTGTCCTATTTCGGCAGCCAGAATGTCCTTACCACCGCCGGTTCGAACAAGGTGCAGAGCTTTTCCATCGCGCTGTCCTCGACCCTGCCCTATATCCGCATCAAGACCAGCAAGGGCACCCTGCGCCTGGTGCCCTTCAGCATGAACGTCAGCCAGGGGGTGGTCAGCCAGATCACTGGGTTCTACGTCGACACCCTGGCCCGCGACAGCGCCGGCAACCTCACCTCCATCACCTTCCGCGTGGTCTACGACGATTCGGCCCAGGGCCGCGACTACGACATGGACGCCATCGTGCTCTACACAGTGACGGCCAAGGGCGACGGCACCGTGGACGTGACCAGTCAGACCGAATACTCGGTGGCCGGGGACGAATCGCACATGGGCTATACCATGGCCGGCACCACCAAGGACGGCGTGTACCTGGAGGTCACCGGCGGCGGCAGCGGTAGCACCCGCTACAAGCTCGACACCCCCGACGGCCGATCCCCCGGCGATTGCTCCTCCATCACCTGTGCCCTGTTGCCTGGCCTGAGTGGCAGCAGTGGGGCACTCAGCGGCAATCGCCTGGCCTATCACACGCGCAATTTCACGCCCTCGGCGACCACCGCCGTGACCACCCTGCAGGACCCGCTGTGGTATGCCGCCAAGTACGGCAAGACCGACCTCAACAGCTGGGATCGCGATGGCGACGGCGTGCCGGACAACTATTTCCTGGTCAGCGACCCGAGCCAACTGGCAGCCCAGCTGAAATCGGCGTTCGACGATATCCTCCAGCTCAACACCTCGGTCACTTCCGTGGCGGTCGACTCGCAGTCCCTGGACAGTGGCCAGTACGTCTACGGCACCAGCTTCACCTCCAGTGACTGGACTGGCGACGTGGTGAAGCGGCAGAAGACACGCACCGGCACCTCGGCCACCAGCACCGTCGTCTGGCGTGCCTCTGCACAGTTGGGTGCGCCCGGTTCACGCAACATCCTGTTCGCCAAGTCCGGCGCGCTCACGGCGTTCAACTGGGGCAACCTGACTACCGCCCAGCAGACCCAGCTCAACCGCACCGTGACAGGTGTGGTCGATAGCCAGGGGCAGGCGCGCGTCGGTTTCCTGCGTGGCGAGAACAGTACCTTCCGCACCCGTGCCTCGCTGATCGGCGACATCATCAACTCCTCGCCGGCGCTGGTCAGTGGCAGCGACTACCTGGTGTCTCGCGCCGACGCCCTCGAGGGCACCACCAAATACGCTGCCTACGCCACCGTCCAGGCAGGCAAGCCGGCAGCCGTCTACGTCGGCGCCAATGACGGCATGCTGCATGCCTTCAACGCCGGCACTGGCGCCGAGCTCTTCGCCTTCATTCCCAGCGCGGTGATCCCCAACCTCAACGCGCTCACCGCCACCGACTACGGGAAGAACCAGGGCACCGAGCACCGATACTTCGTCGACGGCAGTCCCGTGGTTGCCGACGTCTACTACGGCGCCGACTGGCACAAGGTACTGGTCGGCAGCCTGGGGGGCGGTGGGCGCGAAGTCTTCGCCCTCGACGTCAGCGACCCGGCCGCGCCAAAGCTGCTCTGGGAATTCACCAGCGACAACGACAGCAGCCTGGGTTACACCGCTGCGCGCCCGACCATCGCCCGTCTGCACAACGGCAAGTGGGTGGCGCTGGTGCCCAATGGCTATGACACCGGCAGCAGTACCGCCTCGCTGCTGATCATCGATATCCAGACCGGCACGCTGCTGCGAAAGATCACTGCCACGCCGAGCTTGACCGCCGCTGAAACGGCCGGGCTGGATGCCCTGAGCAACGGCCTCTCGCGTCTGTTCGTCGCCGACGTCAACAGCGACGGCATCGCCGACTACGCCTACGGCGGCGACTTGCTGGGCAACCTCTGGCGCTTCGACCTGATCGATACTGCCGTGGCCGACCCGCTCAACTCGACGGCCGCTGAAGCGCGCTATGGCGTGTCCTTCGGCGGCAGCCCGCTGTACGTCGCGCGCAACGCCGACGGCACGCGCCAGCCGATCACTGCTGCGCCGTCGCTGCTGGAGCATCCCGGTGGCATTGGCTACATCGTCACCTTCGGCACAGGGCGCTATCTGGTCACCGCCGACAAGACCTCCACCGGCGTGCAGAGCCTTTACGGCATCTGGGACCGCAAGACTGCCGGCGAGGCCACTGCTACATCGCTGACGGGCGCGCGCACCCGCAGCAGCCTGCAGGCGCAGACCCTCAGCGCTACCACCGCCAATGGCGCGACGACCTACAGCCTCAGCACCAACGCCGTGGCCTGGTACGACACCTCGGGCAATACCGCCGATGCCAACGTCAACAAGTGGGGCTGGTACTTCGACTTCACCCAGAGCGGCGAGCGCCTGATCTACGACATGACGCTGTATGGATCGAGCATCATCCTCAGCACCATCACGCCACAGACCGGAACCTGCACGGCAGGGCTTTCCGGCACCGTCTACGCGGTGAACCCGGAGTCGGGCGCCCGTACCGATTACAACGTCTTCGACCTCAATGGCGACGGCACTTTCGACAGCCTCTCGGGCTTCATCACCGGCGGGGGCGATATCACCCTGTCCGGCGGCTACACCTGGGGCAACTCGGATACCCCCAACAATACCCTGGACGGCATCAGCACCAATCTCGGCAGCGTGAGCGGAAGGCGCACCTGGCAGGTGCAGCCGGCCAACCCCAACTGACGCCAGGCGAAGGAGTAGGGCGATGACAAAGATACGGCGGCCGATGCACGGTTTTACCCTGATCGAACTGATGATCACGGTGGTGATAGTGGCCATCCTCGCCGCGGTCGCGTTCCCCAGTTACCAGCGTTACGTGCTGCGCAGCCATCGTGTCGAAGGCCAGGCATTGCTCAGCGAGGCGGCCGCCCGCCAGGAGCGCTACTACACGCAGAACAACGCCTATGCCAGTAATGCTGGCGCACTGAACATGACCAGCTACGTCAACGGACTGCAGTACTACAGCCTGGCGATTTCCAATGTCACTGCCACCAGCTACACGCTCACTGCCACTGCCAAGGGAGCCCAGGCCAAGGACAGCGAGTGCCTCTCCCTGATCCTCGACCAGGCCGGTACCCGCAGCAATACCGGCACGGGAACCGGCACCACTTGTTGGCAATGAGTGGTTAACGAAAGCGGGCGATTGGCGAACACTGCACCACAGGTCGAATTGCGCCCAGCGGGGAGGGTCCCTAGGGTGGGACGCAGACGCGGGCCTGCCGTCGCCCTGAACCGCCCGCGCGACCGCCCATCTCCGCTACTGCCCATGCCTTGGGCCACGGCATAGACTGGGCACACGAGCCGCGCCGAAGAGCGCGGCCAACCACAAGAGTGAGTGCCTGTATGCAAAGCCTGCTGAGCGAGCGCAGCCGCGTGTTCGAGCGCGCTGATCCCTATGCGGTATCCGGCTACGTCAACCAGCATGTGGGCACCCACGACCTGCGCCTGCCGGCGCACGGTCATCCCCAGGCCAGCCTCAACCACCGCCGCTTCGCCAGCCTCGACCTTTGCCGTATCAGCTATGGCGGTGCGGTGCGCGTCACCTCGCCGGCGTTGGAAAGCATCTTCCATCTGCAGATTCTCCTCAGCGGCCACTGCCTTTGGCGCGGCCAGCGGCAGGAGCATTACCTGGCGCCGGGCGAGCTGCTGCTGATCAACCCGGATGATCCGGTCGACCTGACCTACTCGGACGACTGCGAGAAATTCATCCTGAAGATTCCGGTGACCCTGCTCGAAGCCATCTGCGCCGAGCAGCGCTGGAACGCACCGCGCGGTGGCGTGCGCTTCACCGAGAATCGCTACCGGCTGGGCGAACTGGAAGGCTTCGTGAACCTGTTGTCGATGGTCTGCCAGGAGTCCGAAGCTGGCGAACGTCTGGCTCGGGTGGACGAGCACTACCAGCAGATTGTCGCCAGCAAGCTGCTGACCCTGTTGAAGACCAATGTCAGTCGCGAGCCCATCGCTGGCGGCAGCGCCTCCTTCGAGCGCATCGAGGCGTACATCGAAGGCCACCTGCGTGAGGACATCGATGTCGAAGCCCTGGCGCGCCAGGCGTCCATGAGCCTGCGCTCGTTGTACGCGCTGTTCGAGCGCCAGGCCGGCACCACGCCGCGGCAATATATCCGCCGGCTCAAGCTGGAGCGTATTCGCTCGTGCCTGGCGGACCCGGCGTGCAATGTCCGCAGCGTGACCGAGCTGGCGCTGGACTATGGCTTCCTGCACCTGGGGCGGTTTGCCGAGGGGTATCGGCAGCAGTTTGGCGAGTTGCCTTCGGAAACTTTCAAGCGTCGCACCTGAGCCGTTCCTGCTGGTTAGCCTTGGTTCCAAGATTGGATTGGTGTGCCGTTTGGGCGTCCTGCGCCGCATCGGCGTGCACTCGGACTCTTCGTTTCGCCCCCTCGGGCGAGTCACTTTGGCAAACGACGGATGGCCGCCCCGCCCAAAGTAACCAAAGGTCTTGCCCCGGTTTCGCTTAGGCGAAAAATTCCCTCGTTGAAGCGCAGTTTCAGGGGCCCGAACTAGGCGTCCCCCCACGAAGGGCCATCCCTGGCCCATCGCGGCTCTCGCGACATCCATGTCGCTCAACCCCTGAAACTGCGCTTCAACGAGGCCTCCTGAACGGGGCCGTTCGGAGTGCTCGGAAGTCGCTCTGGAAGCCCTCAAGAGCACACAGAGGCAGCCCCTGCCTGTAGGAGCGAGCTTGCTCGCGAATCCTGTGCCACAAATCAAGGGCATCCGCTCACCAGCACGCCTGCACAAAACGGATAGCACTCTGCACAAAGCGGATATTGCCCCCGCGTACCCAGCCCTAACCTGAGCCTGCCTGAACAATAACAACGGAGGCCCTGGCCATGTCCCTGGGTATCGACTACTTGCGTTCACTGCTTGAGGAAGACCCCGCGAAGGGCGTCTACCGCTGCCGCCGGGAAATGTTCACCGACCCGCGCCTGTTCGACCTGGAGATGACCCACCTCTTCGAAGGCAACTGGGTCTACCTCGCCCATGAAAGCCAGATCCCCGAGAAGAATGACTTCCTGACGACCATGATCGGTCGCCAGTCGATCTTCATCGCGCGCAACAAGGACGGTGTGCTCAATGCCTTCCTCAACGCCTGCAGCCACAAGGGCGCCATGCTCTGCCGGCACAAGTCCGGCAACCGCTCCAGCTACACCTGCCCGTTCCACGGCTGGACCTTCAACAACTCCGGCAAGCTGCTCAAGGTCAAGGACCCGGCCGAGGCCGGCTACCCGGAAGGCTTCAACTGCGAAGGCTCCCACGACCTGACGAAGGTCGCGCGCTTCGAGTCCTACCGTGGCTTCCTCTTCGGCAGCCTGAAGGCCGACGTCAAGCCGCTGGTGGAGCATCTGGGCGAGTCAGCGAAGATCATCGACATGATCGTCGACCAGTCCCCCGAAGGCCTGGAAGTGCTGCGCGGATCGAGCAGCTACATCTACGAGGGCAACTGGAAACTTACCGCCGAGAACGGCGCCGACGGCTATCACGTCAGTTCCGTGCACTGGAACTACGCCGCCACCCAGAGCCAGCGTCAGCAGCGTGAAGCCGGCGAGGAAGTGAAGACCATGAGCGCCGGTGGCTGGGCCAAGCATGGTGGCGGTTTCTACTCCTTCGACCACGGCCACCTGCTGCTCTGGAGCCGCTGGGCCAACCCCGAGGCGCGCCCGGCCTTCGAGCGCCGCGACGAGCTGGCCCGCGACCACGGCCGTGCCCGCGCCGACTGGATGATCGAGAACTCGCGCAACCTCTGCCTGTACCCCAACGTCTACCTGATGGACCAGTTCAGCTCGCAGATCCGCATCGCCCGGCCCATCGACGTCAACCGCACCGAGATCACCATCTACTGCATCGCGCCCAAGGGTGAGAGCAGCGAGGCGCGCGCCCAGCGCATCCGCCAGTACGAGGACTTCTTCAACGTCAGCGGCATGGCCACGCCGGACGATCTGGAGGAATTCCGCTCCTGCCAGCAGGCCTACCAGGGCAGTGCGGGTGGCTGGAACGACATGTCGCGCGGAGCGAAGCACTGGATCGAGGGCGCGGACGAGGCCGCACGGGAAATCGACCTGGCGCCGGCGCTGTCCGGGGTGCGCACCGAGGATGAAGGCTTGTTCGTGCTGCAGCACCAGTACTGGCAGCAGACCATGATCGACGCACTGGCCACCGAGCAGGCCAATCGCATCGCACTGAAAGAGGAGGGCGTGTGATGAGCCGCTACGAAACCGTGCGCGATTTCCTCTACCGCGAAGCGCGCTACCTCGACGACAAGGACTGGGACGCCTGGCTGGAGCTGTACGCCGCCGACGCCTCCTTCTGGATGCCTTCCTGGGACGACCGCGACCAACTCACCGAAGACCCGCAGCGGGAGATTTCGCTGATCTGGTACGGCAGCCGTGGCGGCCTGGAAGACCGCGTGTTCCGCATCAGGACCGAGCGTTCCAGCGCGACCCTGCCCGATACCCGCACCTCGCACAACCTCAGCAACATCGAGGTGCTGAGCGAGGCGGATGGCCTGTGCCAGGTGCGTTTCAACTGGCACACCCTGAGCTTCCGCTACAAGACCGTCGACAGCTACTTCGGCACCAGTTTCTACACGCTCGACGTGCTTGGCGAGCAGCCGCTGGTGAAGGCCAAGAAGGTCGTGCTGAAGAACGATTACGTCAGGCAAGTCATCGACATCTACCACATCTGAAAAACACGGCATGAAGCTACTGCGCTTGCCCGTGCTGCGTTGGAGAACGGTCCGTAATGCTCATTCACTAGAGTGAACTGCGCTTCCGAACCGTCCTCCGCCTTGCCCGGCCTGCGCTCGCGACGCTTCAAGCCGCGTTTTTGAGGCGAATGAAATGAACAAGATCGCACTCAACTTCGAAGACGGCGTTACCCGCTTCATCGACGCCAGCCCCAACGAAACCGTGGCCGATGCGGCCTACCGCCAGGGCATCAACATCCCGCTGGATTGCCGCGACGGCGCCTGCGGCACTTGCAAGTGCTTCGCCGAGACCGGCCGCTACGACCTGGGCCAGGAATACATCGAAGATGCCCTGACCGAGGACGAAGCCGAGAAGGGCTATGTGCTCACCTGCCAGATGCGTGCGCAAAGCGATTGCGTGGTGCGCGTGCCGGCATCGTCGCAAGTCTGCAAGACCGCCCAGGCCAGCTTCGAGGCCAGCATCAGTGCCGTGCGCCAACTGTCCGAAAGCACCATCGCGTTGTCGATCCAGGGCGAGGCGCTGAGCAAGCTCGCCTTCCTGCCGGGGCAGTACGTCAATCTGCAGGTGCCGGGCAGCGAACAGAGCCGCGCCTACTCCTTCAGCTCGCTGCAGAAGGATGGCGAGGTGAGCTTCCTGATCCGCAATGTGCCGGGCGGGCTGATGAGCAGCTTCCTCACCGGATTGGCGAAAGCCGGCGACAGCATGACCCTGGCCGGTCCGCTGGGCAGCTTCTACCTGCGCGAGATCAAGCGGCCGCTGCTTCTGCTGGCCGGCGGCACTGGCCTGGCGCCCTTCACCGCGATGCTGGAGCAGATCGCCGAGCGTGGCAGCGAGTATCCGCTGCACCTGATCTACGGCGTCACCCATGACTTCGATCTGGTGGAGCTGGATCGCCTGGAAGCCTTCGCCGTGCGCATTCCCAACTTCACCTGGAGCGCCTGCGTGGCCAGCCCCCAGAGCAGCTACCCGCGCAAGGGCTACGTCACCCAGCACATCACGCCGGCGCACCTGAACGATGGCGAAGTGGACATCTACCTCTGCGGGCCGCCGCCGATGGTCGAGGCGGTCAGCCAGTACATCCGAGAACAGGGCATCACTCCGGCGAATTTCTACTACGAGAAGTTCGCCGCCAGCGCTGCCTGATTCCCGACAACCCACGCGGGGCGGCTCTTCGTAGGAGCGAGCTTGCTCGCGAACAGCTTCGCAGCGGGGCTTTGGTTCGCGAGCAAGCGCGCTCCAACAGGTTGTGCTCGCCTCAGTGCCATGAGGTCACCATGAAAAGATTCAACAACAAGATCGCCCTCGTCACCGGCGCCGCCCAGGGCATCGGCCGTCGCGTCGCCGAACGACTGGTGGAAGAGGGCGCGAAGGTCATCGCCGTGGACCGCTCCGAGATCGTCCACGAACTGCAGGACGCCCTCGGCCAGCACGGAGAAATCCTCACCCTGACCGCGGACCTGGAGCGCTTTGCCGACTGCCAGGGCGTGGTCGATCAGGCACACGAACGCTTCGGCCGCCTCGACATCCTGGTCAACAACGTCGGTGGCACCATTTGGGCGAAACCCTTCGAGCACTACGCCGAAGAGGAGATCGAAGCCGAGGTGCGTCGCTCGCTGTTCCCCACCCTGTGGTGCTGCCGCGCGGCGCTGGTGCCGATGCTGGAGCAGGGTGCGGGCGCCATCGTCAACGTCTCGTCCATCGCCACCCGTGGGGTGAACCGCGTGCCCTACGGCGCGGCGAAAGGCGGGGTGAACGCGCTGACCGCCTGCCTGGCCTTCGAGACCGCCGAGCGCGGCGTGCGGGTGAACGCCACCGCGCCCGGCGGCACCGAGGCGCCGCCCCGGCGCATTCCGCGCAATGCGGCACAGCAGAGCGAAGCAGAGAAAACCTGGTACCAGCAGATCGTCGACCAGACCGTCAGCAGCAGCCTGATGAAGCGCTACGGGACTATCGACGAGCAGGTGGGGGCGATTCTCTTCCTCGCCTCCGACGAAGCCAGCTACATCACCGGCGTGACCCTGCCGGTGGGTGGCGGCGACCTGGGCTGAGGCGCCGCCATGCTCCGCTCACGGCAGTTTCGCGCCGATCAGCTGCAGGCAGCGTTGCAGCGGTGCGCTGACATCGCCCCGGCGCAGGCTGAGGATGATCGGCGAGACTGCCTCGGCATCGGTCAGCGTGGCGTAGCCGATATCGGCACGGTGCTGTTGTTGCACCGACGCCGGCACCAGCGCCACGCCAAGGCCAGCGGCGACCAGGCCGATGGCGGTCTGCAATTCGTTGGTCCACTGCGCAATACGCACGCTCAGGCCGTGATTGGCGAACAGCGCCAGCACATGGTCGGCGTAGCTGGGGCGTGGGTTGGCGGGGTAGAGCACGAAGTCCTCGCCGGCCAGCTGCTCCAGGCTCACTGGGTGACCCAGCAGACGGTGTCCGGCGGGCAGCACGGCGACCATCGGCTCCTCACGCAGGACGATCTGGCTGATCGCCGGGTCGTCGATGCGGATGCGCCCGAAGCCGATGTCGATGCGCCCGCTTTTCAGCGCCTCGACCTGCTGCACCGTGGTCATTTCCTGCAAACCCAACTCCAGCCCGGCATCGCTGCGCAGCTCGCGGATCAGCTCGGGCAGGCCGTCGTACAGCGTCGACGGCGCGAAACCGATGCCGAACCACTGGCGCTCGCCCAGGCCGATGCGCCGGGTGCTTTCGCAGATGCCCTCCAGCTGCGCCAGCAGGGTGCCGGTCTGCTCGTGGAAGTAGCGCCCGGCGTCGGTCAGGCGCAGCGGCCGGCCGCGTTCCAGCAAGGGTACGCCGAGCAGCTCCTCAAGCTGCTGGATCTGCCGGCTCAGCGGCGGCTGGGCGATGTGCAGGCGCTCGGCGGCGCGGGTGAAGTTGAGGGTGCCGGCCACTTCGCGGAAGTAGCGCAGGTGTCGCAGCTCCATGATACCTCCAGGGTATGCACAAGACGGCATCGATATTGGACTGGCCGCAGGCCCCGGCGCAATCCTTCTTGAATCGCGAAAAGACCCTCCGGGTATCGCCAGCTGGCAGCCCGGCCACTTCAGAAATAGCAGAACGGAACGCCGTCCATGAGTAGCCCCGTCATCGAACGCATCGAGTCGATCATCGTCGACCTGCCGACCATCCGCCCGCACAAGCTGGCCATGCACACCATGCAGCGGCAGACGCTGGTGATCATCCGCCTGCGCTGCTCCGACGGCGTCGAAGGCATCGGCGAAGCCACTACCATCGGTGGCCTGGCCTACGGCAACGAGAGCCCGGAAAGCATCAAGGCCAACATCGACGCGCACTTCGCGCCGCTGCTGCAGGGCCAGGACGCGAGCAACATCAACGCGTGCATGCAGCGCCTGGACAAGTCGATCAAGGGCAACACCTTCGCCCGCTCCGGCATCGAGAGCGCGCTGCTGGACGCCCAGGGCAAGCGCCTTGGCCTGCCGGTCAGCGAGCTGCTCGGCGGCCGCGTGCGCGACAGCCTGGAAGTGGCCTGGACCCTGGCCTCCGGCGACACCGCCCGCGACATCGCCGAAGCCGAACAGATGCTGGAGATCCGCCGCCACCGCATCTTCAAGCTGAAGATCGGCGCCAACCCGCTGGAGCAGGACCTCAAGCACGTGGTGGCGATCAAGAAGGCCCTGGGCGAGCGCGCCAGCGTGCGCGTGGACGTCAACCAGGGTTGGGATGAATCCCAGGCCATCCGCGGCTGCCAGGTGCTCGGCGAGAACGGCATCGACCTGATCGAACAGCCCATCTCGCGCATCAACCGCAGCGGCCAGGTGCGCCTGAACCAGCGCAGCCCGGCACCGATCATGGCCGACGAATCCATCGAGAGCGTGGCCGACGCCTTCAGTCTCGCCGCCGACGGCGCAGCCAGCATCTTCGCCCTGAAGATCGCCAAGAACGGCGGCCCGCGCGCTGTGCTGCGTACCGCGCAGATTGCAGAGGCGGCGGGCATCGCGCTGTACGGCGGGACCATGCTCGAAGGCGCGGTCGGCACGCTGGCCTCGGCCCACGCCTTCATCACCCTGGAAAAACTCACCTGGGCCACCGAGCTGTTCGGCCCGCTGCTGCTCACCGAGGAAATCGTTACCGAAGCGCCGGTGTACCGCGACTTCCAGTTGCACGTGCCGCGCACACCCGGCCTGGGCCTGACCCTGGACGAAGAGCGCCTGGCGCGCTTCCGCCGCACCTGACTTTCAACCTGTTCCCGACTGCCCGATAGAGGAGATGACCCGATGCTGTTCCACGTGAAGATGACCGTGAAATTGCCCGTCGACATGGACCCGGCCAAGGCCGCCCAGCTCAAGGCCGACGAGAAGGAACTGGCCCAGCGCCTGCAGCGCGAGGGCAAGTGGCGCCACCTCTGGCGCATCGCCGGGCACTACGCCAACTACAGCGTGTTCGACCTCGCCAGTGTCGAGGAGCTGCACGACACCCTGATGCAGCTGCCGCTGTTCCCCTACATGGACATCGAGGTCGACGGGCTCTGCCGCCATCCGTCCTCGATCCATTCCGACGACCGCTGACAGTCGCTCCGTACGACTCAACAAGAACAAGACTTGAGGATCGCACCATGACCGTGAAGATTTCCCAGACTGCCGATATCCAGACCTTCTTCGAAGAAGCCAGCGGCGCCCTGAACGATGCCGGCAACCCGCGCGTGAAGAACCTCGTCCTGCGCATCCTGCAGGACACCGCGAAGCTCATCGAAGACATGAACGTCACCCCCGACGAGTTCTGGAAAGCCGTGGACTACCTCAACCGCCTCGGCGCTCGCCAGGAAGCCGGCCTGGTGGTCGCCGGCCTGGGCATCGAGCATTATCTCGACCTGCTGCTGGACGCCCAGGACGCTGCTGTCGGCATCGAAGGCGGCACCCCGCGCACCATCGAAGGCCCGCTGTACGTGGCCGGTGCGCCGCTGTCCGAAGGCGAAGCGCGGATGGATGACGGAAAAGATGCCGGCACCGTGATGTTCCTCTCCGGCCGCGTATTCGACCTCGACGGCAAGCCGCTGGCTGGCGCCGTAGTCGACCTCTGGCACGCCAACACCAACGGCACCTACTCGTACTTCGACAGCACCCAGTCCGAGTACAACCTGCGCCGCCGCATCGTCACCGACGCCGAAGGCCGCTACCAAGCCCGCAGCATCGTGCCCAGCGGCTACGGCTGCCCGCCGGACGGCCCGACCCAGGAGCTGCTGAACCAGCTCGGCCGCCACGGCCAGCGCCCGGCGCACATCCACTTCTTCATCTCCGCGCCGGGGCATCGCCACCTGACCACGCAGATCAACCTGGCCGGCGACCAGTACCTGTGGGACGACTTCGCCTACGCCACCCGCGACGGGCTGATCGGCGAGGTGCGTTTCGTCGAGGACGCAGCCGCTGCCAGGGCACGCGGCGTGGAAGGGCGCTTCGCCGAGATCGAGTTCGATTTCCAGCTGCAGCAGGCGGTTTCCGCCGATGCCGAGGACCGCAGCAACCGCCCCCGCGCGCTGCAGCAAGCCTGAAACCTGTAGGAGCGAGCTTGCTCGCGAACGGATTCCCCGGCCGCTCCAGCGCTGGGCGGGTTCGCGAGCAAGCTCGCTCCTACAAAAGACCGCGCCTCCCGCAGACTCGCTCAAGTGGCAATCCTTACTCCCAGAGCAGCCGTTAGCCCCCTAAGAGAAGTGTTCGATATTCGCACCAATAGTCGATTATCGCATTGTTCGTCCATCCCCCCGGCGGTACCTTTTTCCCACCCGCACCACCCTTACAACGAGACCGACCATGGCTGAACTCCTGACTCTCCGCGAAGCGGTCGAGCGCTTCGTCAACGACGGCGATACCGTCGCGCTCGAAGGCTTCACCCACCTGATCCCGACCGCCGCTTCCCACGAGCTGATCCGCCAGGGCAAGAAAGACCTGCACCTGGTACGCATGACGCCCGACCTGGTCTACGACCTGCTGATCGGCGCCGGCTGCGTGCGCAAGCTGACTTTCTCCTGGGGTGGCAACCCCGGCGTCGGTTCGCTGCACCGCCTGCGTGACGCGGTGGAGAAGGGCTGGCCGCGCGAACTGGAGATCGACGAACACAGCCACGCCGACCTCGCCAACTCCTACGTCGCCGGCGCCTCGGGCCTGCCGTTCGCCGTGCTGCGCGCCTACGCCGGTTCCGACCTGCCGAAGGTCAACCCGAACATCAAGTTCATCAACTGCCCGTTCACCGGCGAGCAACTGGCCGCCGTGCCTTCGGTTCGCCCGGACGTCACCGTGATCCACGCGCAGAAGGCCGACCGCAAGGGCAACGTGCTGCTGTGGGGCATCCTCGGCGTGCAGAAGGAGGCCGCCCTGGCCGCCAAGCGCTGCATTGTCACCGTGGAAGAAATCGTCGACGACCTGAACGCGCCGATGAACTCCTGCGTGCTGCCGACCTGGGCACTGTCCGCCGTCTGCCACGTGCCCGGCGGCTCGCACCCGTCCTACGCCCACGGCTACTCCGAGCGTGACAACCGCTTCTACCAGGCCTGGGACCCGATCGCCCGTGACCGCGACACCTTCAACGCCTGGATCGATACCTACATCCGCGGCACCAAGGATTTTGCCGAGTTCCAGACCAAGCTCGCGGAGGCCAACTGATGAGCGCCTACAGCACCAATGAAATGATGACCGTGGCCGCCGCCCGCCGCCTGAAGAACGGCGCCGTCTGCTTCGTCGGCATCGGCCTGCCGTCCAAGGCCGCCAACCTCGCGCGCCTGACCGCGTCCCCTGACGTGGTCCTGATCTACGAATCCGGCCCCATCGGCGCCAAGCCCAGCGTGCTGCCGCTGTCCATCGGCGACGGCGAACTGGCCGAGACCGCCGACACCGTGGTGCCCACCGGCGAAATCTTCCGCTACTGGCTGCAGGGCGGGCGCATCGACGTCGGCTTCCTCGGCGCGGCCCAGGTCGATCGCTTCGGCAATATCAACACCACCGTCATCGGCGACTACAACAAGCCGAAGGTGCGCCTGCCGGGCGCCGGCGGGGCACCGGAGATTGCCGGTTCCGCCAAGGAAGTGCTGATCATCCTCAAGCAGTCGCACCGCACCTTCGTCGACAAGCTGGCTTTCGTTACCTCGGTCGGCTTCGGCGAGGGCGGCGACCACCGCCAGCAATTGGGCCTTCCCGGAAAAGGCCCGGTGGCGATCATCACCGACCTGTGCATCATGGAACCGGAAGCCGGCAGCAACGAATTCATCGTCACCTCGCTGCACCCGGGCGTGACCCGCGAGCAGGTGGTCGAGAACACCGGCTGGGCGATCCGCTTCGCCGAGCAGGTGAGCGAAACCGTCGCCCCGAACGAGATCGAACTGACCGCCCTGCGTGCCCTGGAAGCTCGCACTGCCGCCGCCCACGGTCAGCTGGGAGGTGAGGAATGAGCCGCGATGTCTTCATCTGCGACGCCGTGCGCACGCCCATCGGCCGCTTCGGCGGCTCGCTGGCCGGTGTGCGCGCCGACGACCTCGCCGCCGTGCCGGTGAAGGCGCTGGTGGAGCGCAATCCGCAGGTCGACTGGGCCGCTCTGGACGAGGTCTACCTCGGCTGCGCCAACCAGGCCGGCGAGGACAACCGCAACGTCGCGCGCATGGCGCTGCTGCTGGCGGGCCTGCCGGAGAGCGTGCCGGGCGTGACCCTCAACCGTCTCTGCGCCTCGGGCCTGGACGCGGTAGGCACCGCCTTCCGCGCCATCGCCAGTGGTGAGGCCGAACTGGTCATCGCCGGCGGCGTGGAGTCCATGTCTCGTGCGCCCTACGTGATGGGCAAGGCCGACAGCGCCTTTGGTCGTGGCCAGAAGATCGAAGACACCACCATCGGCTGGCGCTTCATCAACCCGCTGATGAAGGCGCAGTACGGTGTGGACGCCATGCCGCAGACCGCCGACAACGTGGCCGACGATTACAACGTCAACCGCGCCGACCAGGATGCCTTCTCCCTGCGCAGCCAGCAGCGTGCCGGCATCGCCCAGGCCAACGGTTACTTCGCCGAGGAAATCGTCCCGGTGGTGATCAAGGGTCGCAAGGGCGAGACCGTGGTCGACACCGACGAGCATCCGCGCCCGGATACCACCCTGGAAGCGCTGGCCAAGCTCAAGCCGGTCAACGGCGAAGGCAAGACCGTCACCGCCGGCAACGCCTCGGGCGTCAACGACGGCGCCGTGGCGCTGATCATCGCCAGTGCCGAAGCGGTGAAGAAACACGGCCTGACGCCGCGTGCGAAAGTACTCGGCATGGCCAGCGCCGGCGTCGCGCCACGGGTGATGGGCATCGGCCCGGTGCCGGCGGTGCGCAAGCTGCTGGAGCGCCTGAATCTGTCGATGGATCAGTTCGATGTCATCGAGCTGAATGAAGCCTTTGCTGCACAGGGGCTGGCAGTCACTCGTGATCTCGGCGTCGCCGATGACGACGCGCGGGTGAATCCCAACGGCGGCGCCATCGCCCTCGGTCACCCGCTGGGCGCCAGCGGGGCACGGCTGGTGCTGACAGCGGTGCATCAGTTGCAGAAGTCTGGTGGCAAGCTCGGCCTGTGCACCATGTGTGTGGGCGTCGGGCAGGGCGTGGCGCTGGTCGTCGAGCGGGTGTGATTCGCTCAGCCGTGTAGGGCGCATAACCTGGAACAGGTTATCCGCCGGTTCCCATTCGGCGGATAACGCTGGCGCGTTATTCGCCCTACGCAAACCGACGCCCTTGCGCGCAGCCAATGGGAGTCTGCTACAGACTCCTGCTCTGCGATCATACTGTCCCGACAACGCCCGCCGATCTCCGGAGCTGCCTCGTGAGCACCAACCTTCTGTTCGACGCCTACTTCACCCAGCCCGCCATGCGCGCGATCTTCAGCGACCACGGCCGGGTGCAGGGCATGCTCGACTTCGAGGCTGCCCTGGCTCGTGCCGAGGCCCGTGTTGGCGTGATCCCGGCGAACGCGGTGGCACCCATCACCGCTGCCTGTCGCGCCGAGCTCTACGATTTCGAGGCACTGGCCCAGGCCATCTGCAGCGCCGGTAATTCCGCGATCCCGCTGGTGAAGGCGCTGGGCAAGCGCATCGCCGCCGAGGACGCCGAGGCCGAGCGCCATGTGCATCTGGGCGCCACCAGCCAGGACGCCATGGATTCCGGACTGGTCCTGCAACTGCGTGCCGCCATCGAGTTGCTGGAGAGTGATCTCGCCCAGTTGGCCGACGCGCTCGCCGTTCAGGCTCAAGCCCACGCCGGCACGCCCATGGTCGGCCGCACCTGGCTGCAACACGCCACGCCGGTCACGCTCGGCATGAAGATCGCCGGCTGGCTGGGCGCGATTACCCGCCATCGCCAGCGTCTGAGGGAACTCAAACCTCGCCTTTTGTGCCTGCAGTTCGGCGGCGCCTCCGGCAGCCTCGCCGCGCTGGGTGAACAGGGCTTTGCCGTGGCCGAAGCACTCGCTGAAGAACTGGGCCTGCAACTGCCCGAGCAACCCTGGCACACCCAGCGCGACCGGCTGGTGGAGTTCGCCAGCCTGCTCGGCCTGGTCGCCGGCAGCCTCGGCAAGCTCGGCCGCGACCTCAGCCTGCTGATGCAGACCGAAGCCGGCGAAGTCTTCGAGCCTTCTGCACCGGGCAAGGGTGGCTCCTCCACCATGCCGCACAAGCGCAATCCGGTGGGCGCTGCCGTGCTGATCGGCGCAGCAACCCGCGCGCCGGGATTGGTCTCGACGCTGTTCTCCGCCATGCCGCAGGAGCACGAACGCAGCCTCGGCCTGTGGCACGCCGAATGGGAAAGCCTGCCGGAGTTGTGCTGCCTGGTTTCCGGTTCGCTGCAACAGGCGTTGTCCCTTGTGCCGGGCCTGGAAGTCGATCCCCAGCGCATGCTCGCCAACCTCGACCTGACCCGCGGCCTGGTACTCGCCGAAGCCGTGAGCATCGCCCTGGCCCAGCGCATCGGCCGTGATGCCGCCCACCATCTGGTGGAGCAGTGCTGCAAGCAGGCGGTGAAGGAGGGCGCGCACCTGCGCGCGGTGCTCGGCGCCAATGCCGAGGTCACTGCACAACTGAATACCGAGGAGCTGGATCGCCTGCTCGATCCCGCCCATTACCTGGGCCAGGCGCGCCGCTGGGTTGAGCGCGCGCTGGCCGAACATCAAGAACTTTCTTTGCGATAACTGGCTTTGCGATAACAGTCGCGATAGGAGCTTTGCATGCCTGCCGTACATCTCGCCGATGGCGACCTGAACTATCAACTGGACGGCCCGGCCGGTGCGCCGGTGCTGGTGCTGTCCAACTCCCTGGGCACCGACCTGCACATGTGGGACGCGCAGGTCGCGGCCTTCGCCGAACACTTCCGCGTGCTGCGCTACGACACCCGTGGCCACGGCGCTTCGCTGGTCACCCCCGGCCCCTACAGCGTCGAGCAGAACGGCCGCGACGTGCTGGCGCTGCTGGACGCGCTGGACATCCCGCGTGCGCATTTCTGCGGCCTGTCCATGGGCGGTCTGATCGGCCAATGGCTGGGCATCCATGCGCCAGAGCGTCTCTCGCGGCTGGTGCTTTGCAACACCGCCGCCAAGATCGGTACGCCGGACGTCTGGAACCCGCGCATCGACACCGTGCTCAGCGGTGGGGCCGAAGCGATGCGCAACCTGCGCGATGCCTCCATCTCGCGCTGGTTCACTGCCGATTTCGCCGAGGCTGAGCCGGGCAAGGTCGAGGCCATCGTCGGCATGCTGGCGCAGACCTCGCCGGAAGGTTACGCGGCCAACTGCGCCGCTGTGCGTGACGCCGATTTCCGTGGCGAGATCGGCGCGATCAGCGCACCGACCCTGGTGGTCTGCGGCGCCGCCGACCCGGTGACCACCACCGAGGACGGCCGCTTCCTGCAGGCACGCATTCACGGCGCCGAGCTGGTGGAGTTCCGCGCCGCGCACCTGTCCAATGTGCAGGCAGGCGATGCCTTCAGCCAGCGTGTGCTGGCCTTCCTGCGCGCGTAATTACTCTTCGTAGGAGCGAGCTTGCTCGCGAACCCAAGCCCCCCTGCGGGGCTTGTTCGCGAGCAAGGGCCAGGCGCCCCCTCGGTCCTACAGGTCAACATCGGAGTTAGAGATGGACGAGAAAGAACGCTACGAAGTCGGCATGCAGGTCCGCCGCGCGGTGCTGGGCGATGCCCATGTCGACCGCAGCCTGGAGAAGCGCACGGACTTCAACGAAGAGTTCCAGGAAATGATCACCCGCCACGCCTGGGGTGACATCTGGACCCGCCCCGGCCTGCCGCGCCATACGCGCAGCCTGATCACCATCGCCATGCTGATCGGCATGAACCGCGAGGGCGAGCTCAAGCTGCACCTGCGCGCTGCGCGCAACAATGGCGTGACCCGCGAGGAGATCAAGGAAGTGCTGCTGCAGAGCGCGATCTACTGCGGCATTCCCGCCGCCAACGCTACCTTCCACCTTGCCGAAGCGGTGTGGGACGAGCTGGGTACCGAGTCGCTGGACGAGTAACCCGTTCCGGGATTGATGGGTATCGCTTCGCTCCACCCATCCTACACAACGGCCTCCGGACCACGCATCCGGAGGTCTGTCTGCTTATGTATGAGCGTCTCATGTGGCGATCGCAGGCGCATGCCGTGGGTTGGGTTCTCGTAGGATGGGTGGAGCGAAGCGATACCCATGCTGTGCCTCTACCCAACCACCAGTTCAGCTCTCCAGCTCCTTCCGATCCCTGAACAACTCCAGCGCCTGCGGATTGGCCAGCGCATCGGTGTTCTTCACCGGTTGCCCATGCACGACGTTGCGCACCGCCAGTTCGACGATCTTGCCGCTGATGGTGCGGGGGATATCCGTCACCGCAAGTATCTTCGCCGGCACGTGGCGCGGCGTGGTGTTGCTGCGGATGTTCTGGCGGATGCGCTCCTGCAGCGTTTCATCGAGCTCCACGCCTTCGCGCAGGCGTACGAACAACACCACGCGCACGTCGCCCTGCCAGTCCTGGCCGATGGCGATGGACTCCAGCACCTGCTCGATCTTTTCCACCTGGCGGTAGATTTCCGCGGTACCGATGCGTACGCCGCCGGGGTTGAGCACGGCGTCAGAGCGACCGTGGATCACCAGGCCGCCGTGTTCGGTTTCCTCGGCGTAGTCGCCATGGGCCCAGACGCCAGGGAAGGTGGCGAAGTAGGCATCAAGGAACTTCCCGTTGTCCTCGTCGTTCCAGAAGCCCACCGGGATCGACGGGAAGTGCCGTACGCAGACCAGCTCGCCTTTCTCGCCACGCACCGGTTTGCCGGCATCGCCCCAGACTTCCACCGCCATGCCCAGGCCCTTGCATTGCAGCTCGCCGCGCCACACCGGCGCAGTCGGGTTGCCGAGGGCGAAGCAGGAAACGATGTCGGTGCCGCCGGAAATCGACGACAGGCAGAGGTCGGTTTTCACATCGCGGTAGACGTAGTCGAAGCTCTCATGGGCCAGCGGCGAGCCGGTGGAGAGGAGGGCCTTCAGTTGTTCCAGCGAGTGGGTCAGGCGCGGTCGCACATTGGCCTTTTCCAGCGCGGCGATGTATTTGGCGCTGGTACCGAAGACGCTGATGTGTTCGGCGTCGATCAGGTCCATCAGCCGTTCCGGGCGGGGGTGGAAGGGCGAGCCGTCATAGAGTACCAGCGTGGCGCCGACGGCCAGGCCGGAGACCAGCCAGTTCCACATCATCCAGCCGCAGGTGGTGTAGTAGAACAGCGTGTCGTCCTGGCCCAGGTCGACGTGCAGGCCGTGTTCTTTCAGGTGCTGCAGCAGCACGCCGCCAGCGCCATGCACGATGCACTTGGGCACGCCGGTGGTGCCGGAGGAGTAGAGGATGTACAGAGGGTGGTCGAACGGCACCGGGGTGAACACGGGCTCGCCGCCACTGTGGAAGAAGTCCTGCCAGAGGCTGACCCGCGCCGGGGTCTGGAAGTCCGTGCGGCGGGCGTGGCCGTTGGCGTAGGGGACGATCAGCAACTGCTCCAGGCTCGGCAGCTGGGCAAGGATTTCGTTGAGCTTGGCGGTCAGGTCCAGCACCTTGCCGGCGTAGCGGTAGCCGGCGCAGGCGATCAGCACCTTGGGTTCGATCTGGCCGAAGCGGTCGATCACGCCCTGGGTGCCGAAGTCCGGCGAGCAGCTCGACCAGGTAGCGCCGAGGCTGGTGGTGGCGAGCATGCCGACCACGGTCTGCCAGGTGTTGGGCATGAAGGCCGCGACGCGGTCGCCGACGCCCACGCCGGCTTCACGCAGCGCGCGTTGCAGGCCGGCGACCTGTGCGGCCAGTTCGGCGTGGCTGATCACCTCGCGGCGCTCGTCCTCGCTGATGGCGATCAGCGCCGGCTGGTGGTCGCGGCGGCGCAGCAGATGTTCGGCGAAGTTCAGGGTGGCGCCGGGGAACCAGCGCGCATCGGGCATTTCCGGGCCTTCCTCGAGGACCGCTGTGGGCGCCTCGTGGAATTGCACGCCGAAGGTATCGACGATCGCCAGCCAGAAGGCCTCGCGCTCGGCGATGCTCCAGGCGTGCAGGGCGGCATAGTCGGGCAGGTCGAGCCCATGCCGCTGCGCCACCTTGCGGCGGAAGGCGTCCATGCGGGTGGCGGTGATGCGTTCGGGGGAGGGGGTCCACAATGGGGTCATCTTGGGCGTCCGTCCGGTTTTTCTTTCGAACCAGTGTGGCACGGGACGCCGAGATGTAGGAGAAGCGGAAGGCTTTTGTAGGAGCGAGGGGCGCCTTGTCCTTGCTCGCGAACCGGGCCCGCAGCGGGGGTGTTCGCGAGCAAGCTCGCTCCTACAGGTTCAGGCAGGCGCCTTAGCGTTTGGACAACTGCGCCTTGGCCACCCGCGAGCCGTTCGGCTTGTCGAGCACGGCGCAGATGCGCTGGCCGGCGTCGATCAGCTTGTCCAGGTCGATGCCGGTGTGGATGCCCAGGCCGTTGAGCAGGTAGAGCACGTCTTCGGTGGCGACGTTGCCGGTGGCGCCCTTGGCGTAGGGGCAGCCGCCGAGGCCTGCGACCGAGCTGTCGAACACGGCGATGCCTTCCAGCAGGCTGGCGTAGATGTTCGCCGTGGCCTGGCCGTAGGTGTCATGGAAGTGCCCGGCCAGTTGCGCGCGCGGTACGCTCTGGCCGACGACGTCGAACATGTGCCGGGTGGCGCCGGCGGTGCCGACGCCGATGGTGTCGCCCAGTGAGACTTCGTAGCAGCCCATGGCGTGCAGTTCTTCGGCGACGGCGGCGACCTGCGCCACGTCCACCTCGCCCTGGTAGGGGCAACCAAGCACGCAGGAGACGTAGCCGCGCACGCGCACACCGTGCTGGCGCGCCGCTTCCATGATCGGCACGAAGCGCTCCAGGCTCTCCTTGATGGAACAGTTGATGTTCTTCTGCGAGAAGGCCTCGGAGGCGGCGGCGAACACCGCGACTTCCTTCACTTGCGATTCCAGCGCGGCCTCGAAGCCCTTGAGGTTCGGCGCCAGGGCAGCGTAGGTGACGCCGGCCTTCTGCTGGATGCCGGCGAAGACTTCCGCCGAACCGGCCATCTGCGGCACCCACTTGGGTGATACGAAGCTGCCGACCTCGATGTAGCCCAGGCCGGCGGCGGTGAGGTCATCGACCAGGCGAACCTTGTCGGCCACGGCGATGGGTTGTTTCTCGTTCTGCAGGCCGTCGCGCGGGCCGACTTCGACCAAACGGACGGATTGGGGCAGGGTCATGACTTGTCCTCGTTGGATTCGTGCGAAGGGCGGCTCTTCCTGTAGGAGCGAGCTTGCTCGCGAACGCATTGCACCCGAAGGGATCGGAGTGAAGCGGGTTCGCGAGCAAGCTCGCTCCTACAAAAGTTGTTTCGGCATCAATCAGCCAGGTAGGGCGCATAAAGCGGAACGCGTTATCCGCCGTTGTCTCGCGGCGGATAACGCTGGCGCGTTATGCGCCCTACAAAAGCCAGCGTCAGGCCGGCGCTTCTTCCAGTTCGACCAGCGCCGTGCCTTCCGACACCAGCTCGCCTTCGCTGCAATACAGCGATTTCACCACGCCAGCGTGCGGCGCGCGAATGCTGTGTTCCATCTTCATGGCTTCGAGCACCACCAGCGCGGCGCCGGCTTCGACGCTCTGGCCGGGTTCGACCAGGATGCGCACGATGCTGCCGTTCATCGGCGCGCCCAGGCCGCCCTGGTGCGAATGCGCGGCTTCGGCCTCGGCGATGGCGTCGAAACGCTGCACGTTGACCAACTCACCGTTCCACTCCAGGTAGAGGCTGTCGCCACGGCGGATCACCTGATGGCGGCGGCGAATCTCGCCGTCCTTCACGTCCAGCCACTGACCATCGAGCTGGGCGATGCGCTGCCCATCGGCATGGCGCAGGCGCACCACTTGCGATTCACCCTTGGCCAGCAGGTGCAGGTCGGTCTCGCCCGGCAGGCCGCTGCGCCAACCGCTCTGGGCGGACCAGGGCGAATGGGCGTCATCGCCGCGCACGCGGGCGGCTTCGCTTTGCACCCAGGCTTCGCCGGCCAGTTGCCAGAAGCGCTCGGGCAGTGCGGTCGGAGCGGGCAGCAGGGTGTCCTGGTAACGGGCGATGAAGCCGGTGTCCAGTTCGCCCTCGGCGAAGGCCGGGTGGGCCAGCACGCGGCGCAGGAAGGCCAGGTTGGTCTTGAAGCCGCCAACGGCGGTTTCCGCCAGCATCGACAGCAGGCGCTGGCGCGCTTCCTCGCGGTTCTCGCCCCAGGCGATCAGCTTGGCCAGCATCGGGTCGTAGAACGGTGAGATGTCGTCGCCCTCGCGGATACCGCTGTCGGTGCGACGGCCGGGGCCGGCGGCGGGTTCGCGGTACAGCGCGAGATGGCCGCTGGCGGGCAGGAAGCCGCCTTCGGGGTCTTCGGCGTAGAGGCGCACTTCGATGGCGTGGCCGTTCAGCGGAACCTGTTCCTGGGTGATCGGCAGCGGCTCGCCACGGGCGACGCGGATCTGCCAGGCGACCAGGTCGAGGCCGGTGATGGCTTCGGTGACCGGGTGTTCCACCTGCAGGCGGGTGTTCATTTCCATGAAGAAGAACTGGCCGCTGCCTTCGTCGTAGAGGAACTCCACGGTGCCGGCGCCGACGTAGCCGATGGCCTGGGCCGCGCGTACAGCGGACTCGCCCATGGCGGCGCGCAGCTCGGCGGAGAGGCCCGGTGCCGGCGCTTCCTCGACGACTTTCTGGTGGCGGCGCTGGATCGAGCAGTCGCGCTCGTTGAGGTACAGGCAGTGGCCGTGCTGGTCGGCGAACACCTGGATTTCCACGTGGCGCGGCTTGGTCAGGTACTTCTCCACCAGCATGCGCGAGTCGCCGAAGCCGGACTGCGCTTCACGCTGGGCGGATTCCAGCGCCTCGGCCAGTTCGGCCTCGCGCTCGACGACCTTCATGCCTTTGCCACCGCCACCGGCGGCGGCCTTGAGCAGCACCGGGTAGCCGATGCGCTGGGCTTCGCGCTGGAAGGTGGCGTAGTCCTGCGCCTCGCCGTGGTAGCCGGGCACCAGCGGCACGCCGGCGGTTTCCATCAGCGCCTTGGCAGCGGACTTGCTGCCCATTGCGTCGATGGCGCTGGCCGGCGGGCCGAGGAAGATCAGCCCGGCCTCTTCGCAGGCGCGGGCAAACCCGGCGTTTTCCGAGAGGAAGCCGTAGCCGGGGTGGATGGCCTGGGCGCCGGCAGCTTTCGCGGCGGCCAGCACGGCGTCCGCGCGCAGGTAGCTTTCAGCGGGCTTGGCGCCGCCCAGGTCGATGGCGATGTCCGCCTCTTCAACGTGGCGGGCGTTGCGGTCGGTAGCGCTGTGCACGGCCACGGTAGTCAGGCCCAGGGCCTTGGCGGTGCGCATCACGCGGCAGGCGATTTCGCCGCGGTTGGCCACCAGCAGGGTATCGATCTTCTTCATCAGACTTGCTCCTGCCAGGCCGGTTTGCGTTTTTCCAGGAAGGCGTGCAGGCCTTCCTGCCCCTCGGGGCTGATGCGGATGCGGGCGATGGCGGCTTCGGTGTAGCGGCGGCGTTCGGGGGTGAGTTCGCCGGCGCCGATTTCCTGGAACAGCGCCTTGCAGGCGACCAGCGCCGCCGGGCTGTTGTTCATCAGGTTGGCGATCCAGGCCTCGGCCTCATCGTCCAGTTCGGCGGCCGGGTAGTGCTCGTCGACCAGGCCCAGTTCGCGGGCACGGATGCCGCTGAAACGCTCGGCGGTCATGGCGTAGCGAGTCGCGGCGCGCTGGCCGATGGCCTTGGTGACGAACGGGGCGATGGTCGCCGGGATCAGGCCGATGCGCACTTCGGACAGACAGAACTGCGCATCCTCGGCGGCCAGCACCATGTCGCAGCAGGCGGCCAGGCCGACACCGCCGCCAAACGCCGCGCCCTGGACGATGGCGAGGGTCGGCTTCTTCAGTTGGTGGAGGTTGTAGAGCAACTCCGCGAGCTGCTGGGCGTCGTTCAGGTTGCCCTGGTAGTCCAGCTTCACGGACTCCTGCATCCACGCCAGGTCCGCGCCGCCGCAGAAGTGGCGGCCACGGCCGCGCAGCACGACGAGGCGTACGCGGTCGTCGTTGGCCACGGCGCCCAGCGCCTGGATCAGCTCGGTGATGGTCTGGGCGTTGAAGGCGTTGTTCTTCTCCGGGCGGTTCAGCCACAGGCTGGCGACGCCGCGTGGGTCGATATCGAGCTCGATGCTCTCAAAAGAGAAAGTCTGATAGTCGGTCATGGCAGCGGCCTTACATGCGGAAGACGCCGAAGCGGGTCGCTTCGACAGGCGCGTTGAGCGAAGCGGAGAGGGCGAGGCCGAGCACGTCGCGGGTCTGCGCCGGATCGATCACGCCGTCGTCCCACAGGCGGGCGCTGGAGTAGTAGGGGTGACCCTGGCGCTCGTACTGTTCGAGGATCGGCGCCTTGATCTTCGCCTCGTCCTCGGCGGACAGCGCGTTGCCGGCGCGTTCGGCCTGCTCGCGCTTGACCTGGGCCAGCACGCCGGCAGCCTGTTCGCCGCCCATCACGCCGATCCGCGCGTTGGGCCACATCCACAGGAAGCGCGGGTCGTAGGCGCGGCCGCACATGCCGTAGTTACCGGCGCCGAAGCTGCCGCCGATGATCACGGTGAACTTCGGCACCTGGGCGCAGGCCACCGCGGTGACCAGCTTGGCGCCGTGCTTGGCGATGCCGCCGGCCTCGTACTTCTGGCCGACCATGAAGCCGGTGATGTTCTGCAGGAACACCAGCGGGATGCCGCGCTGGCAGGCCAGTTCGATGAAGTGCGCGCCTTTCTGCGCGGCCTCGGCGAAGAGGATGCCGTTGTTTGCGAGAATCGCTACCGGGTAGCCATGCAGGTGGGCGAAGCCGCACACCAGGGTGGTGCCGAACAGCGCCTTGAACTCGTCGAATTCGCTGCCGTCGACCAGCCGCGCGATGATCTCGCGCACGTCGAAGGGCTGCTTGCTGTCCACCGGGATCACGCCGTACAGCTCGTCGGCGGCGTACAGCGGCGCGCGCGGGGCACGGGTGTTGAGCTTGCCCTGCTTGGTCCAGTTGAGGTTGGCGATGCAGCGGCGGGCGATGGCCAGCGCGTGTTCGTCGTCCTCGGCGTAGTGGTCGGCGACGCCCGAGGTCTTGCAGTGCACGTCGGCGCCACCCAGGTCCTCGGCGCTCACCACTTCACCGGTGGCGGCTTTTACCAGCGGCGGGCCGGCGAGGAAGATGGTGGCCTGGTTGCGCACCATGATGGTCTCGTCGCTCATCGCCGGCACGTAGGCGCCGCCGGCGGTGCAGGAACCCATCACTACGGCGATCTGCGGGATGCCCTGAGCGCTCATGTTGGCCTGGTTGAAGAAGATGCGGCCGAAGTGTTCGCGGTCGGGGAACACCTCGTCCTGGCGCGGCAGGTTGGCGCCGCCCGAGTCCACCAGGTAGATGCACGGCAGGCGGTTCTGCTGAGCGATGGTCTGGGCGCGCAGGTGCTTCTTCACGGTCAGCGGGTAGTAGCTGCCGCCTTTCACCGTGGCGTCGTTGCCGACGATCATGCATTCCACGCCTTCCACGCGGCCGATGCCGGCGACCACGCCGGCGGCGGCGACGTCTTCGCCGTACACCTCATGGGCGGCGAGGGCAGAGACTTCGAGGAAGGGCGAGCCGGCGTCGAGCAGGCGGTTGATGCGCTCGCGCACCAACAGCTTGCCGCGCGCAGTGTGCTTGGCCTGGGCGGCGGCGCCGCCGCCTTCGTGGACGCGGCCGAGGACGGCGCGCAGGTCCTGGACGTTCTCCAGCATGGTCGCGGCGTTGGCGGCGTATTCCGGGGAACGGGTGTTGAGTTGGGTGCCGAGGATGGTCATGGCGTCTCCACGAGCGGGAAGGGATCTGTAGGAGCGAGGGGGGCGCCTGGCCCTTGCTCGCGAACAACCTCCGTAGCGGGGCCGGTTCGCGAGCAAGCTCGCTCCTACAAGAGCAGGATCAGCGGGTCTCGTTGAACAGCTCGCGGCCGATCAGCATGCGGCGGATTTCGCTGGTGCCGGCGCCGATCTCGTAGAGCTTGGCGTCGCGCAGCAGGCGGCCGGTGGGGAATTCGTTGATGTAACCATTCCCGCCGAGGATCTGGATGGCGTCCAGGGCCATCTGGGTGGCGCGTTCGGCGGTGTAGAGAATCACCCCGGCGGCGTCCTTGCGGGTGGTCTCGCCACGGTCACAGGCCTGGGCCACGGCATACAGATAGGCGCGGCTGGCGTTGAGCTGGGTGTACATGTCGGCGACCTTGCCCTGGATCAGCTGGAACTCGCCGATGCTCTGGCCGAACTGCTTGCGGTCGTGGATGTAGGGGACGATCACGTCCATGCAGGCCTGCATGATGCCGATCGGGCCGCCGGCGAGGACCACGCGCTCGTAGTCCAGGCCGCTCATCAGCACCTTCACGCCGCCATTGACCGCGCCCAGCACGTTCTCTTCCGGCACTTCCACGTCATCGAAGAACAGCTCGCAGGTGTTCGAGCCGCGCATGCCCAGCTTGTCGAACTTGCTGCCACGGCTGAAGCCTTTCCAGTCGCGCTCGACGATGAATGCGGTGATGCCGTGGGCGCCTTTCTCCGGCTCGGTCTTGGCGTAGATCACGTAGGTGTTGGCGTCCGGGCCGTTGGTGATCCAGGTCTTGCTGCCATTGAGGACGAAGCGGTCGCCGCGCTTCTCGGCACGCAGCTTCATCGATACGACGTCGGAGCCGGCGTTGGGCTCGCTCATGGCCAGGGCGCCGATGTGCTCGCCGCTGATCAGCTTGGGCAGGTACTTGGCCTTCTGGGAGGCCGAGCCGTTGCGCTTGATCTGGTTGACGCACAGGTTGGAGTGCGCGCCGTAGGACAGGCCGACCGACGCCGAGCCACGGCTGATTTCCTCGATGGCGATGACGTGGGCCAGGTAACCCATGTTGGCGCCGCCATATTCCTCCGCGACGGTGATGCCGAGCAGGCCCATGTCGCCGAACTTCTTCCACATGTCCATGGGGAACAGGTTGTCCGCATCGATCTGCGCGGCGCGCGGGGCGAGTTCGCTGGCGACGAAGCCCTGCACCTGCTCGCGCAGCATGTCGATGGTTTCGCCGAGGCCGAAGTTGAGGGAGGGGTAGCTCATGGAATCACCTGTACTTGTATTTGTAATCGGATGAGAGAGCGGGCAGGGCGGCGAGATCAGCTCGTGGCGCGCTGCTTGCGGGGTTTGTCGGTCTCGGCCATGGCCGCCAGGCAGCGCTCCTCGGCCGTGTCCAGTTCCAGTTTCATCTGCTCGATGTCGAGCAGTTGCTGTTCCAGCTGCGCGCGGCGCGCGGTGATCTTGTCGAGGAAGGTCTGCAGCTGCCTGGTGTTGCCGCTGCTGGGGTCGTAGAGGTCGATCAGTTCCTTGCACTCGGCCAGCGAGAAGCCGATGCGCTTGCCGCGCAGGATCAGCTTCAGCGCCACCAGGTCCTTGGCGCTGTAGATGCGCTCCTGGCCACGGCGTTCGGGGCTGAGCATGCCTTGCTCCTCGTAGAAGCGGATGGCACGGGTGGTGACATCCAGTTCGCGGGCCAGCTCGGAGATGGTGTAGGTCGTGGACATGGAATGCTCTTGCCTGGTTGTTTACCTTTACGTTAACGTAAACCTGCCTTGGGTCACTGTCAATACAACGCGAATGCGGCGTAGGAAGGTTTTGGAAAGGTCCGGCAAGCTTCTCTGGCGCGGGAATTGCCTCGCGTCTGAGGACTAACCTTCCTACCGGGGGCTTCCCCTTTACGGACGCCGCCAGCGGGTGTACACAGCCCTGACCAGCCTGCGAGTTCCGTGCCCTCAAAGAGGGCGCGGAACCTACCGGAGCGATGCATGACCACAAGAACAATAAACAGCGACCTGCTGCGCGAAGCCCACCTTGCCCGTGAACACCTGCAACAGGAGGGCGAAGTGCCTAGCGGCGTGCTCCGCGAGGAGATCGACGCTTCCTGGCGGCGCAGCCTGGGCCATGGCCTGGACTGCTCCAACGGCACCGAGCATGGGCTCGATACACGGGTCAAACCCGACGTGCTGCTGGCCGGTAACCGCCTGTTGCTGGACGCGGCAACTCCCGAGCTCGATTACCTGCAACAGCGCCAGGGCCACGACGGCGTGATCATCCTGGCCAACGCCGACGCCACCATTCTTTCCGTCGAAGGCGCGCGCGAGCGCATGCAGAGCAAGGGCCTGGCCGACATCGTCCAGGGCGCCTGCTGGAGCGAAGCCTCGCGCGGCACCAATGCGCTGGGTACCGCGCTGGTGGAAAGGCGCGCCACGCAGATCGATTGCGGCGAGCACTTCCTCGACCGCCTGAGCCGTTTCTCCTGCACCTCGGTGCCCATTGAAGGGCCGCAGGGCACGTTGCTCGGCGTGCTCGACATGACTCGCGAAGGACCGCTTTCCGGCCCGCGGGAAAGCCTCTCGCTGCTCAGCCTCGCGGTGTTCCAGATCGAGGCGCGGCTGTTCGCCGTCAGCCATCCGGGGCAGGTGGTGATCGCCTTCCATTACCGTCGCCAGTACCTCGACTCAGCCTGGCAAGGCCTGCTGGCGCTGGGGCTGGACGGCAAGGTGCTGGCCGTCAGCGGGCAGGCCTGCCAACTGCTCGGCGCCAACCGTGAATCCCTCGTCGGCCGGCGTAGCGAAGACTTCCTCGGCCTGCGCGGCGAGCAGCTTATTGCGCGGCTCTACCAGGGCGGCGTGGGCAGCCTGCAGACGCCCAAGGGCGAGTTGTTCTACAAGACCCTGCAGGCGCCGCTGCGCAGCCATGCGGTGCCGGTCAGTGCCCGCGCGCCGCGCCCGGCGGCCGGTCCCGAACTTGAAGCCCTTGCCGGCAATCATCCGCGCTATGCCCGCGCCCTGCGCATGGCGCGCCAGGGGCTGGTGAACGAACTGCCGGTACTGCTGCTGGGCGAAACCGGCAGCGGCAAGGAAGTGGTGGCCCGTGCCCTGCACCAGGCCAGCGCGCGCAGCGACAAACCCTTCGTCGCGGTGAACTGCGCGGCGATTCCAGAGGGCCTGATCGAATCCGAACTCTTTGGTTACCGCGACGGCGCCTTCACCGGATCGCGGCGTGGCGGCATGGTCGGCCGGCTACAACAGGCCCACGGCGGCACGCTGTTCCTCGACGAAATCGGCGATATGCCGCTGGCACTGCAGGCGCGACTGCTGCGCGTGCTACAGGAACGCAAGGTAGCGCCGCTGGGCGCCGGCGAAGAGCAGGACATCGACGTCGCGCTGATCTGCGCCACCCACCGTGACCTCAAGCGCCTGGTAGAAGAAAAGCACTTCCGCGAGGACCTCTACTACCGCGTCAACGGCATCAGCGTGAAGCTGCCGGCGCTGCGCGAACGCGACGACCTCGCCGAGCTCGCCAGATGTCTACTGGCACGCCTGGGCGCACTCAAGGTGAAACTCTCCGCCGAACTGCTCGGCCTGCTGCGCGAATACCATTGGCCGGGCAACATCCGCCAGCTGGAAATGGTCCTGCGCACCGCGCTGGCCATGCGCGAGGAGGGCGAGGAGGAACTGAGTCTCGACCACTTGCCCGACAGCACCCTGGACGAACTCAGCGTCGGCGAACGCCCGCAGAGTGGCAGCATCCGCGAGAACGAACTGGAGCTGATCCGCCAGGCGCTGGAACGTCACCAGGGCAACGTCTCCGCCGCCGCCGACGCGCTGGGCATCAGCCGCGCCACGCTGTACCGCAAGCTCAAGCAACTCAAGGTGGGCTGATGTTCTTCACCCGCCTGATCGACAGCGAAGACCCGCAGCAACTCAAGGCTTCGCTGCGCTGGCTGTACGGCTTCGTGAAGCCGCATAAACTGGCGATTGCCGGGCTTCTCGGATTGTCGTTCTGCGCATCCCTGCTGGTGCTGGCGCAGCCCTGGCTGACCAAGACGCTGATCGACGACGGCCTGCTGGCGAAAAACTTCCCGGTGCTGGTGACGGTGGCCATGGCGATGATCGTCGTCGGTCTGGTAGGTACCGCGCTGTCCGGGCTCAACCGCTTTCTGCACACGCGGCTGTCCGGGCGCATCCTGTTCTCCCTGCGCGATGCGCTGTATCGCCACCTGCAGACCCTCTCACCGAGTTTCTTCGGCCGCCGTCGCATCGGCGACCTGATGTCCCGGCTGGATGGCGACGTCGCGGAAATCCAGCGCTTCGCCGTGGACTCGCTGTTCTCCGCCGTCTCCAGCGTGATCGGGCTGATCGGTGCATTGGCGCTGCTGCTCACGCTGTCCTGGCAATTGTCGCTGCTGGTGGCGCTGCTGATTCCCCTGGACGTGCTCTGGCTGCGCTGGATGCGGCGCAAGGTCGAGCGCGAAGCGCGCGGGCTGCGCGAGCGTTCGGCGGACCTCTCGTCGTTCTTCGTCGAGACCTTGCCGGCGATGAAGTTCATCCAGTCCGCCGGCCAGCAGAACCGCGAAGCCGGGCGCCTGGAAGGCCTGGGGCAGGGCTATCTGGGCCAGCTGCTGCGCCTGCAACTCACCGAGTTCTTCACCCAGGCCGTGCCGGGCACGCTGATGTCGCTGTCCCGCGCCTGCGCCTTCCTGGTCGGCGGTTACTGGGTGGTGCAGGGCACCTGGCAACTGGGTTCGCTGATCGCCTTTTCCACGTACCTGGGCATGGCCATCGGGCCGGTGCAGAGCCTGCTCGGCCTGTATGTCGCGTTGCAGCGCATGACGGTCAGCCTTGGCCGGGTGATGGAACTGCGCGGCGAGGAAGCCAGCATCGTTTCACCGGTCACTCCACGGGCCATGCCTGCGATTGGCGAGCTGCGCCTGGAGAACCTGAGCTACGCCTGGCCTGGCCGTGCGCAAGCCGTTTTGCAGGACGTGCAGGCGGTGATTCCTGCCGGCCTCAAGGTCGCGCTGAGCGGCCCGTCCGGCGTTGGCAAAAGCACCCTGATCGACCTGCTGCAGCGCTTCTACGACCCCGACCAAGGCAGCATCCTGCTCGACGGCGTCGACTTGCGCGAGCTCGACCTGCAAGCCCTGCGCCGGCGCGTGGCGGTGGTCAGCCAGGACATCGTGCTGTTCCGCGGCAGCCTCGCAGACAACCTGGCCTACAGCGCACCCGAGTCGAGCCGCGAGGCCATCGAGAAGGCTGCTCGCGCCGCGCAGCTGGACAGCCTGATCGCCAGCCTGCCCGAAGGCCTCGACAGCCCGCTGGGCGAGCGCGGCCAGCAGCTGTCCGGTGGGCAGAAGCAACGCATCGCCATTGCCCGTGCGCTGCTGCAGGACCCGCTGATTCTGGTGCTGGACGAGGCCACGTCGCAGGTGGACGAGAGCACCGAGCGCGAGGTGATCGCGGCCATCGACCAGTTGTTTGCCGGGCGTACGCGATTGCTGATCAGCCACCGTACTTCGACGTTGGCCGCCGCCGACCTGTACCTGGAATTGCAGGACGGACAGATGCGCGTGCGCGCAGCGCAGCCGGTGCAGCGACATGAGGCCTGAGCTGCGGGTTGGGGTGGTCGATAGCGGTTTTGCCGAGTCGCAGTCAGCGAGCGTCAGCGCTGCGCGCCGTTTCTTCCTCACCGACACCGGCCATGCTGAAGGCGAATTCCAGGTGGATGCCCTTGGCCACGGAAGCGCTGTCTGCGAAGCCGTCCTTACCCGTGCGCCGGATGCTCGCCTGTCTGTTGCACAGGTCTTCGACGAACGCGGCGTGACCAGCCCCTTGCAGATCGCCGCCGCGTTGCACTGGCTCGGTGAGCAGGGCGTGCGGGTGATCAACCTGAGCCTGGGCGTGCGCCAGGATCGGCCAATCCTGCGTGATGCCGTGGCGGAACTGGTCGAAGCTGGCGTGATCGTTTGTGCGTCCAGCCCGGCGCGGGGTGAAGCGGTGTTTCCAGCGGCCTATCCCGGTGTAATTCGGGTGACGGGTGATGCGCGCTGCAGTGAAAAAGAGTGGTCGTGGCTGGATAGTCCGCAGGCGGATTTTGGCGCGGCGGTGAAGGTCGGCGGGCGTTCCGGGGCGAGCCTGGGGTGTGCGGCTTTTTGCGGGCATCTGGCGGCATTGCTGGTGGAACGACCGGAGCTTTCCAATGTGCAGCTCATTGAGCTGATGCGGGAGCGGGCAGCTTTTCGGGGGATCGAGCGGAAGGTGAGTTTGTGAGTCATGGTCGAGTTTTTTCCCCTCACCCCAACCCTCTCCCGGAGGGAGAGGGAGCCGTCCTCTGCAAGCGTTCATTACGCAGACTTTCCCGCGGCCCTCTACGTGCGCAGAAACTCCCATGCACGCCGATCAGTCCCCTCTCCCTCTGGGAGAGGGCTAGGGTGAGGGCCTCCGTAGCATGAGTGAACGCCCGATCCTGATTCTTGGCGTCGGCCCCGCCGGAGCCGCCGTCGCCCTCGGCCTGCGCCGTCTCGGTCATCCCGTCACAGTGATCAGCGAATGGCGCCGCTTCGCCGCCGTCGAAGGTGTCTCCCAGCGCGTACTCGAAGGCCTGCGCAATGCCGGCTTGCGGCATGCGCTGGAGTGCGCCGCGCCACCCTCACAGCGTCGCGTGCACTGGAACGGTGTGGAAAGCGCGCAGAACATCGAATGTGTCCTCGACCGCCCGCGCTTCGACGCAGGACTGCGCGAGGACCTGAGGCTGGCCGGCGTCGAACTGATCGAAGCCCAGGTGCTGGGCGTGGCGGAAGACGGCCCCGGCTGGCGCGTGAAAATCGAAAACGGCCGGAAAGTGCAGGGCGCTTTTCTGGTCGAGGCGCGAGGCCGGCAGGCGCCCTTGAGCCAGAAGGGAATGAAAGCCCGGCGCGGCCCGGAAACCCTCAGCCTGCTCAATCGCTGGCAGGGCGAGCCCGGTCCTTTGGCGACAGCGGTGGAGAGCCTGCCCGACGGCTGGGCGTGGATGGCGCGGCTGGAGGATGGGCGCTGCTACTGGCAGCTCACCCTGGACGTCGCCAGCAGCCAACTGCCGCCCCGCGAGCAACTGCTGGGCTACTGCCGCGAGCGCCGCCGCGCGTCGAGGTTGGTCCGGCAATTTTTCGGGGATGCCGAGGAGCGCGAACTGGACCTGCACGCCCGCAGCAGTACGGCGATCCTCTGCCTGGAGGCTTGCGGCGATAACTGGATTCGCGTGGGCGATGCGGCGATGGCGGTGGACCCGCTGTCGGGCAATGGCATCTTCCAGTCGCTGTCCTCGGCCTTGCAGGCGCCGCTGGTGATCAACACGCTGCTGCGCGCGCCGGAGCGGGCTGAATTGGCCAAGCGCTTCCACCAGCAACGGGTCGAGCAGCTGTTCCTGCGCTTCGCTCGCGTTGGCCGTGACTTCTATGCCAGCGAAGAACAGTGGAGTGGCCAGCCGTTCTGGCAGGCGCGCCGCGGGTGGCCTGACGAGCAGCCGAGCCACGTGCCGGCGGATTTCGCCAGCCTGCGCATCGAGCGTGCACCGGTCCTGAGGGGCGAGTTCGTCGATGAGGCGGAAGTGGTGGTCAGCGCCGATCAGCCGCTGGGCATCTGGCACCTCGACGGCCTGGAGCTGGCGCCCTGGCTGCGGCGGCTGCGCACGGAGCCGGAAGCCCAGGTGCTGGCGGACCTGCCGCCGGAACGGCGTCGAGCCTTCCAGGGCTGGCTGCTCGCCCAGGGCTATCGCCCGCAGCTTTAACCACTTCACGGATTTTCGAGGCTGCGCCGGGCGATGATGTACGGCTGCCCGATGGAGAATCCCATGGCCTTCCTGCGATCCGCCTTTGCCCTGTCGCTGATCCTGCTGACGCTCTTCGATACTTCGCTCGCGGCTTCGACGTCGGCGGTCGACACCGCCAGCGCGGAGCGCTTCCTGCGCCAGTTGTACGCCAGCTATTCGCCGGACGGGCTGGGCGTGCCGAACCAGTCGCTGAAGGAAGAGGACGTCTACGACGCCTCGCTGATCGCCCTGATGAAGGCCGACCAGGACGCCGCCGATGGCGAGCTGGGCTACCTGGGTGGCGACCCGCTGTGCGATTGCCAGGACTGGGGCGATATCAAGGTGAAGTCGCTGGAGTTTGCCCCGGTGGACGACGAGCGAATCAAGGCCCGGGTGGTGCTCAAGGATGCACTGACCGGGGAGGACCGCGACCTTGGCCTGCTGTTGCATCGCACGTCAGGCGGCTGGCTCGTCGAGGACTGCTTCAATGAGCAGGGCAGCCTGGCCGAGAATCTCCGGCATAGCACCCGTGAGCTCCTGCAGCTGAAGAAGGGCGCGGCCAAGCCCTGATGCAGAAACGCCTCAAGTTCTTGTAGGGCGCATAACGCGCAAGCGTTATCCGCCGAAGGATGAGCCGGCGGATAACCTGTTCCAGGTTATCCGCCCTACGGCTTGAGGTCGGACTTCGGTCCGGTTCTGTTCGCGAGTAAGAAGTCTGCCCCTGCAAAGGCCCTTCTGCCTTGAACGAAACGCACGGTACATCGCCCATGAAAAAGGCCCCGCTACCGCTTGGCGATAGAGGGGCCTTCTGCTTTCAGCGTGGCTTACTTGCGGTCGATCCAAACGGTCTGCGGGTTGGTGAACTCGCGCAGGCCGAAGTGCGACAGCTCGCGACCGAAGCCGCTTTTCTTCACGCCGCCGATCGGTACGCGGGGATCGGAAGCGGAGAAGCCGTTGATGAACACACCACCGCTGACCAGGCGACGGGCCATGTGCTGGGCCTTGGCCTTGTCGGCAGTCCAGATCGCGCCGGAGAGGCCGAACTCGCTGTCGTTGGCCAGTTCCAGGGCGTGCTCGGCGTCACGGGCGACGATCAGCGAGGCGACGGGGCCGAAGATTTCCTTCTTGAACGCGGTGTTGCCCGGCTGCACGTTGGCCAGCACGGTCGGCGCGTAGTAGTTGCCTTCGCCGTCGAGCTTGTGGCCGCCCAGCAGCAGGGTGGCGCCGTCGGCGATAGCCTGTTGTACCTGGCCGTCCAGCTCGTCGCGCAGGTCGAAGCGGGCCATCGGGCCGACGAAGGTGTCGTCCGCCAGCGGGTCGCCGATCTTCAGCGCTTGCACCGCAGCCAGCAGCTTCTCGGTGAAGGCCGGGGCGATGGATTCTTCGAGGATCATGCGCTTGGCGGCGATGCACACCTGGCCGCAGTTGCCGAAGCGGCTGGCGACGGCGGCCTTCACGGCGGCGTCGAGGTCGGCGTCGGCGAGCACGATGAAGGCGTCGGAGCCGCCCAGTTCCAGCACACACTTCTTCAGCGCGGCACCGGCCTGGGAGGCGATGGCGGCGCCCGCGCCGACGCTGCCGGTGACGGCGATGGAGGCGATGCGGTCATCGGCGATGGCCTTGGAGACCAGCGGCGGCTCGACGTTCAGCACCTCGAACACGCCTTCCGGCAGGCCGGCCTGCAGCCAGGCGTCGCGCAGCTGATAGGCGCAGCCCATGACGTTCGGCGCGTGCTTGAGCACGTAGGTGTTGCCGCCGAGGATGATGCTGACCGCGCCACGCATGACCTGCCAGGTGGGGAAGTTCCACGGCATCACGGCCAGGACCGGGCCCAGCGGCAGGTAGGAGATGTACGCGCCTTCGATGCTGGTCTTCTCGTCTTCGAGCATGGCCGGGCCGTTGTCGGCGTACCACTCGCAGAGGTTGGCGCACTTGTTGATCTCGCCACGGGCCTGGGTGACCGGCATGCCCATTTCCTGGGCTTCCATGCGGGCCATCGGCTCGACGTTGGCGCGCAGCACTTCGGCCATCTTGCGCAGCACGGCGACACGTTCGGCGATGCTGGTGTCGCGCCATTGGCGGAACGCGGCATCGGTGCGGGCCAGCGAGGTTTCAAGCTGGGCGGCGTCTTCGAAGGTGTAGCGGGCCAGTTCCTGGCCGGTGGCGGGGCTGCGGGAGATGGCAGCGGGGATGGCGGCGATCTGATTCATGGTGAGTCCTGCTTGTTCTGTGTAGGGGCGCAAGGCCGGTCGTTCGTCCGGGCGCACTGGCTCCGGAATGGGGCAGAAATTAAGATGCCGAACCATTCATGTAAAATGAATAATCAAGAAAGACTCTTTCTCTCGGAGAGAATGATGGACCTGACCCAGCTGGAAATCGTCCGCGCCGTCGCCACCGAAGGCAGCATCACCGCCGCCGCGGCCCGTCTGCACCGCGTGCCTTCCAACCTGACCACGCGGATCAAGCAGCTGGAGGCGGAGCTGGGCACCGAGCTGTTCATCCGTGAGAAGCTGCGCCTGCGTCTGTCGCCGACCGGCCGCAGCTTCCTCGAATATGCCGAACGCATCCTCGATCTGGTGGAGGAGGCCAGGCAGGTGGCGGTGGGCGCCGAGCCCCACGGCAGCTTCTCCCTGGGATCGATGGAGAGCACGGCAGCGGTGCGCATCCCGGAGATGCTCGCGCGTTACCACCAGCATTGCCCGAAGGTGCAACTGGACCTCTCCACCGGCCCCTCGGGCGAGATGATCGACGGGGTGCTCTCCGGCCGTTTCATCGCTGCCTTCGCGGACGGCCCGGCCAACCACCCGCAACTGGACGGCCAGCCGGTATACCGCGAGGAGCTGGTACTGATGAGCGCCAGGTCGCATCCGCCGGTGCATGACGCGCGGGACGTGGCGGGGGAGACGGTATTCGCCTTCCGCGATACCTGCTCCTACCGCAAGCGCCTGGAGGGCTGGTTCGCCGAGCACCGCGTGGTCCCGGGCAAGATCGTCGAGATGGAGTCCTACCACGGCATGCTTGCCTGCATCGCGGCGGGCGGTGGCGTGGCGATCATCCCGCGGGCGATGTTCGAGAGCCTGGCCGGCGGCCGCAACGTGGCGATCCACCGCCTGGCGCCACATCACGCCGATGCCAGCACCTGGCTGTTCTGGCGGCGCGGCACCGACACGCCGGCGCTGCGGGCGTTTATCGGGCTGCTGGACGCGCCGGGCGCGGAAACCGAAGCGGCTTGATTTCAACGCTGAAACAGCACCTGTTTCAGCGCTGCAACGTAACGGTGGCGAGACGCCCGAATTTATCCGCAAAGCCCCCTTGCAGAGCCTTTGCGCTGCGCTAACGTGAGCTGGACTGTCAGCCGTGCGAATGCGCGGAAGGCGCCAGTGGTTGAAGCATTGGGCGCATGCCGTGGCGCTTCGCGACAGGGATCGTTTCCATCCCTCGTTGCCCGGAGCCGCTATGGACACACGCACCCGGACTCGCCGCGCGAATCGTCTGCAAATATGGACGATGGGCGCTGGCCTGATCTTCCTTTCCCTTCTGCTGGCCTGGCTGCTTGTGTCGTTGTGGCCGCAACACTACCCGAAGTTCCCGCTGGCCGGTGTCGAAGGCGACGCCGGCGCGCAATGCCTGCTCGGCTGGTGCCCTGGCCCAGATGCCCGGTTGCTGGTGATGGTGATGGTCGCGGGCGGCCTGGGCAGCTTCGTGCATATTGCCAAGTCGTTCGGCGACTTCGTCGGCAACGACCGCTTCATGGCCAGCTGGATCTGGTGGTACATCCTCAAGCCCTTTATCGGCATGATCCTCGCGCTGATGCTCTACCTGGTCATCCGCGGCGGATTCCTCACTGTTGGTACCACGGCGGCTGCCGATGACGGTGTGGTCAACGTCAATCTCTACGGCCTGGTGGGCATGGCATGCCTTGCCGGCATGTTCGCCAAGCAGGCCACCGACAAGCTGGGTGAGTTGTTCGACACCCTGTTCCGGACCCGTGAAAGCGACAAGCGCCGCGACGGCCTGAGCAACCCCGTGCCGATATTGACCGATGCACAGCCTGGCGCCGTGGATGCCCAGTCCCTCCATGTCAGCCTGCAGGGCGGCGGTTTCGTGCGCGGTGCCGTCGTCCAGGTCAACGGCGTGAGCCGTGAAACCACCATCAGCGACAGCACTCGCCTGGCGGTGCAACTGCTGGAGGAGGACCTGCTGACGGGCCGCCAACTGAGCCTGGTGGTAGTCAATCCGCCTCCAGGTGGAGGCGCCTCGGCGCCGCTGATGCTGCCGCTGCTGGAGCCAGCCGCGGCGCCACTCGCGGCGCCGGTGGGGCTGTCGGCGCCCGGGGTCGTCATGCTGCACCCGGAGGTTGAGATCGACGGTTGCGATTGCCCCATCGAAGAGGAAACCGCGGACGAGGACCTGCCCGCCGCCACCGGAGGAGTCGAAGCATGAGCTATGCATTGACCTGGTTGCCGGACGTGCTCGAAGCCGCCGGCTTGAAAGTAGCCCGTGTGGACGGCTGGAGCAGTCGCGGCGTGGGAGATATGGGGCAGGTGCACGGCGTGATCTGCCATCACACCGCTGGCCCGTTGCGCGGCAATATGCCCAGTCTCAAGACCCTGATCGAGGGGCGCCGTGATCTCAGCGGGCCGCTGGCACAGCTGGGGCTCGGGCGCGACGGCACCTATTACGTGATCGCCGCCGGCCGCTGCAACCATGCCGGCAAGGGAAGCTGGGAAGGCATAAGCTCTGGTAACAGCAGCTTCATCGGCATCGAGGCGGAAAACACCGGGCTCGATGAAGCCTGGAGCGACGTACTGATGGACAGCTACCAGCGCGGTGTCGCGGCCATTCTCAAGCACCTGAAGCAGGACGAACAGGCCTGCGCCGGCCACAAGGAGTACGCCCTGCCGCATGGGCGCAAGAACGATCCGACCTTCGACATGGAGGCATTTCGCGCGAGGGTGCGCGAGATACTCGATGGCAAGGCGATCCTGCGTCCGATGATCCCGGCCCTGGAGCCGGATACGGTGCCTGGCCAGTTACCGCGGCCGACCTTGCGGCGTGGTGCGGTAGGTGACCTGGTGCGCCTTGTCCAGCGTGCCTGTGGTGCCGATGAGGACGCCCATTTTGGCGCGAAAACCGAAGCTGCGGTGCGGGAGTTCCAGCGCCGCCACGAGCTGGTGGCTGATGGCATAGTGGGGCCGAAGACCTGGCGGCTGGTCGATCAGGCCCTGCTGCAGGAACAGGCGCCCTGAATGAAAAAGGCCCCGGAAGGGGCCTTTTTCATGGACGTCTGACTGAGTATCAGGCGCTGCTGTTCACCGTCTCGCGCTTGAGCGGTCTGGTCGCTGGCGCGTGGTGCTCGTCGTGGTCGTGATCGTCGACGATTACCGGTACTTCGTTGCCCTCGGCGTCAAACAGCTTGCCGTTCTGGAAGTAGTCACCCTCGTTCAGCGCAGCGATGTCACGGTAGCGCAGGGTGCGTTCCTCGGCGGCGACGAATACCGACTGCTGGTCCGAGTTGCCGGTCTTGAAGTGGTTGAACAGCAGGTTGAGGCCGATGGCCATGATCGCCGCCGAGCTGATGCCCGAGTGGAAGATGGTGGCGAACCAGCTAGGGAAGTGCTCGTAGAAGCTCGGCGCGGCGATCGGGATCATGCCGAAGCCGATCGAGGTGGCGACGATGATCAGGTTCATGTTGTTGCGGTAGTCGACCTTGGACAGCGTGCGGATGCCGCTCGCCGCCACGGTGCCGAACAGCACCACGCCAGCGCCGCCCAGCACGGATGAGGGCACCGCGGCGATCACCCGGCCCATCACCGGCAGCAGGCCGAGGGTCACCAGGATCAGCCCGCCAGTGGCTACCACGTAGCGGCTCTTGACGCCGGTCACGGCCACCAGGCCGACGTTCTGGGCGAACGCGCTCTGGGTGAAGGAGCCGAAGATCGGCGCCAGGATGCTGGAGGCCATGTCCGCGCGCAGGCCGTTGCCCAGGCGCTTGGAGTCGACCTTGGTGCCGATGATCTCACCGACGGCGAGGATGTCCGCCGAGGTCTCCACCAGGGTCACCATGATCACGATCAGCATCGAGATGATGGCGGCGATGTGGAAGGTCGGCAGGCCGAAATGGAAGATCGACGGGAAGGCCACCATCGGGCCTTCGGCCACGCGGGAGAAGTCGGTCATGCCCAGGGCGGCGGCGATCACGGTACCGATCACCATGGCCAGCAGGATCGACAGGCGCGAGATGGAGGCGCTGCCCAGCTTGCTCAGTAGCAGGACGATCACCAGGGTGAGCGCGGCCAGGCCGATGTTGGCCATGCTGCCGAAGTCCGGTGCCTTGGGGTTGCCGCCCATGGCCCAGCGCGCCGCCACCGGCATCAGCGTCAGGCCGATGGTGGTGATGACGATGCCGGTGACCATCGGCGGGAAGAACTTGGTGATACGCGAGAAGATCGGCGTGATCAGGAAGCCGATGAACGAGGCTGCCATCACCGCACCGAGCACGGCGGGCATGCCGCCGCCCTCATAGCCGCCACCGAGGATGGCGATCATGGTGGCGACGCCGGCGAAGGATACGCCTTGCACCAGCGGCATCTGTGAGCCGAAGAAGGGGATGCCGAGGGTCTGCAGCAGGGTGGCGAGGCCACCGGCGAACAGCGAGGCGGCGATCAGCAGGCCGATCTCGCTGGGGGAGAGCCCGGCCGCCTGGCCGAGGATCAGGGGCACGGCGACGATACCGCCGTACATGGTCAGAACGTGTTGCAGGCCGTACGCCAGGTTGGCGCCGATTCCGAGGTTCTCGTCTTCCGGGCGTGCTCCGGCGGACGCTACAGCTGAACGATCATTCATGGCTGAGGACTCGCTTGTTTTTGTTGTGCGGCCACTGTAGACAAAGTTCGTGTGAAATATCCACTGGTTTGTATACATTTTCTCGTCCGATGGTCCGGAATCTGACCGGGAGGTTAAGTGCTTTTTCCGTTGAGATCGCTCTGCAATCAGCGTTATGCATGAAATCCTGACTCGGGATGCTTTGCCCAAAATGTGTGCATTTCTGAATCCAAAAGCACCAGTTGGCTGCATGCAAAGCGCCGAAAGGTTCTTTGCGACCACCTGGACACAGGACTTCGCAATTTGTGGGCCAGGGGGGCTTCGAGCGCGTTGCGTTCCCCTGTGAAGGCCGCTCCTGCTATAACCGTCCGTCACGATTTGCGCAGGACTGCTTCAGAAGATGGCCCTCCCGCCACTGCACAGTTTCAGGGTGTTCGAAAGCGTGGCCCGCCTGGGCAGCCTGGCGGCGGCTGCCGTCGAACTGCACGTCACCACCGGCGCGGTCAGCCAGCAGGTCAAGGCGCTGCAGGCCGGCCTGGGCGTGGAGCTGTTCGAGAAGCGCGGCCGCCAGTTGGTGCTGACCGCCAGTGGGCGAGCGCTGCAGAAGAGCGTGGCCAGCGCGATGGACGAGATCAGCGGGGCGGTCCTGGCGTTGCAGGCAGGAGGGCGCCCGGACGAGGAACGGGTGGATATCTGCCTGTCGATCCCCCCGGCCGAAGGCGTGGAGTGGCTGACCCGGCCGTTGTTGCGCTTCATGGAGGAGTCGAGTTCGGTGCGGGTGAGCGTGATCACCGCGCCGGGCATGCCCCAGGTGGACTGGCGCCGCGCCGACGTCGCGGTGATCTATGGCACGCCGCCGTGGTCGGGTGTCTGGTGGCGTCTGCTGCATGGCATCCGCATGACGCCGGTGTGCAGCCCGCAGTACCTGCGTGGGCCGCTGGCCATCGTCGAGGCCGCGGACCTGGCGCGGCACCGGTTGCTCCACGAGGACGATGGCAGCCAGTGGCAGCAATGGCTGGCCGAGGCTGGCCACAGCCGCGGAGGCGCCGAGGACATCCATTTCGAGGATTTCGGCATGGTCCTGCAGGCGGCGCGCGATGGCTTCGGCGTGGCGCTCAGCGACGAGACGGTTTCACAACGCGACCTGGACGAAGGCCGGCTGGTGTGCCCGCTGCCGATCTCGGTAGCGGCAGTGCACAACTACTACGTGGTCTGCCCCGAGGCGAAGCGGGAACGCCCGGAGGTACGGGCGTTCATCGAGTGGTTGCTGTCTGTGGGTGAGTAGTGCTCAACCCGCCAGCGCTGTGGGTTGGAAGTATCTTTAGGCGCGAGCTTGCTCGCGAACAGCAGCCTACCTTCCTGCACTTTTGTATCAGGCTGACCCCGGTTCGCGAGCAAGGACTGGGCGTCCCTCTCGGTCCTACAAAAGGCGGGTTGGGCGCAGGCCTCAGTAGCCGTACCCGCGCCCATCCGTGAACTGGATGTCGGTCAGGATGCTGATGTCCTTCTCCACCTTGTACAGCTCCGAGCTCCTGATCAGTTCCGGGTCGCTGAAGGCTTCGCCCTTGGCGCGGCCGGCCTGGATCTGCTGCATCTTGTCGCGAACCGCCACGACGTCGGCGTAGGTCATGGCCGGCACCTTGCTCGGGTCCTCGTCGGCGTGGGCGCCGTAGAGGGTGGTCTGCGGGTTGATCACCTTCAGGGTGGTGTCCAGCGAGGCGACGTAATCCTTCAGGTTCCCCGCCAGCAGCCACGACGGATACAGGTGGTCGCCGGAGAGCAGGATGTTGTGCGCTTCGTCAAACAGCGCAACTTCGTCCGGCGTGTGGCCGGGCATGCTCAGCAGGCGCAGCTTGAGGCCGCCCAGATCGATCACTTCATCAGGCTTCACCAGCCGTGACACCTTGAAGGGCGCCAGGGTCATGTGGTCGATGTTGCCCAGGTAGACCGGCTCGGGCACCTGGTAGAGGCCGTCGGCGCGGCGGAATTTCGCGGTGAAGGGCGTATCCACCAGGTAGATGCTCTGGAAGTTGTGCAGCCCGCCCAGATGGTCGAAGTGCAGGTGCGAAGGCAGCACCGAGAGCGGCTTGTCGGTGATCTGGCGGGCGACCTGGGTGACGTCTTCCTTCTGGTTCGCGCCTGAGTCGAACATCAGCGCGTGCTCAGAACCCACCAGCAGGTACGAATAGTTCTTCTGGTAGTAGTTCGGCTCGCCGATGGCGTAGAGGAAGTCCGTCAGCTTGTGTACCACGAAGGTCGGTTTTTCTACCTTGAGGGCGTCGGCCTTGGGCGCCTCGGCGGCGGTGGCGGTGGCGGCGAACGGTGCGCCGAGGAGGGTAGTGGAAGCCAGGGCCAAGGCTTTGATCAGTGTGCGCATGGGGCGCGAACCTCTTTGTCGTTGTTTTGGGTGGGAATGGCGGCGGGTATTTCCGTCAGCCCATCTCAACGCTGGCGAGGGCGCACTTCAATCCACGATTTTTGTGGCCCGACAGTTCAGATCAGCTAAAGCCTGACAGTTGGGCGGTATTAGCAAAGTCGATTTGCGTGATATCCGATAAGCAGGGCTAATCCTTCATTCGGGGATTTCATGGCAGCGAGAACGCCATGCCGGTAGAACTACGCTGGTCGGGCGCGCTTTTCGCGCCCCATTCCCCTGTTACCGGAGCTATTCCAATGACGTCCAGATGGACCACATTGCTGTGCGTGCTGAAAACCCTGTCTGTTGCCTGGGGCGACTACAACAAGCGCAACTTCGTTCGCCGCTGAGGCGGGCAATTCGATCGTCCGCATTCGCTGTACATCAAGGATTTCGCCATGCATCCCGTCACGCCTCGCATTGATCCCGCCATCGCTGCCATCGCCCCCGGCTTTCGGGCCCTGAGCATCACGGTCGAGGCCGCGCCGATCCGCCACCCGGCGGTGGCCGAGCAGGCCCTGCAGCGAGCCTGCGCGGCGCTCCTGGCGGGCGAGCCGGCCTGGGCCGAGGCACACCTGGCGGCGTGGGCCGAAGTGTTCCGCCGCTTCGGCGCCAAGCCCCAGCGCACGCCCTGCTCGGCAGAGGCGCTGCGCAAGCGTGTACTGCGTGACGGCAGCCTGCCGGTGATCGATCCGGTGGTGGACCTGTACAACGCCATCAGCGTGCAGTTCGCGATTCCGGTGGGTGGGGAGAACCTCGCCGCCTACATCGGAACCCCGCGCCTGGTAATCGCCGACGGCAACGAACTCTTCGACACGATGAAGGACGGCACGCCGGCCCACGAATCGCCCGACGCCGGCGAAGTCGTCTGGCGTGACGACCTCGGTGTCACCTGTCGCCGCTGGAACTGGCGGCAGGGCGTGCGCACCCGCCTGGACGCCGAAGCGCAGCAGATGTGGTTCATCCTCGAAAGCCTGCCGCAGATGCCGCTGGAGGCCCTGCAGGGTGCGGGTGAGCAGTTGATTGCCGGGTTGCAGGAGATGATGCCGGGCGCCAAGGCCGAGGCGCTGCTGGTGGCGTGCCGGGAGTAAGCCTCTACTGCATGAGGCTCTTCAGGTAGGCGCAGAACATATCTGCCATCGCGTCGCTGAATGCATCGATCTGCTCGGCGCTGCGCGGGCTTTCCGAGAACTGCTTGCCCACCGAGCCGAGCGTCGTGGTGATCAACTCGCAAGCCAGCGTGCGTTGTGCTTCGGGAGCGAGCGGGAGGGCTTCGGCGATGAACGCCTGGAAAATCCCCTCGCCGGCGGCCTTGGCTTCGCGGGCCTCCGGCGCATCACGGTAGAGCGGGGCGGCATCGCTCAGGGCGATGCGCATTCGCGCCTCTTCGCACTCGGAACGGATGAAGGCATGGACGAGGTTGCGCAGGCGCTGCAATGGCGCCTGCGTTTCGTCCGCCAGCAGGCCGCGCAACATCTCGGTGGTTTGCCGCCACTCGTCGCTCTGCAGGCGGAACAGGAGCGCCGCCTTGTTCGGGAAGTACTGGTACAGCGAGCCGACACTGACCCCGGCGCGCTCGGCCACGCGCGCGGTGGTGAAACGCGAGGCGCCTTCCTTCTCCAGAACCTGAACAGCGGCATCCAGAATGGCCGTCACCAGGTCGTTGGAGCGCGCCTGTTTCGGCTCCTTGCGCGTGGAAATACGCGGGCTGCGGCGTTCGGGCATGGGGCTCTCCGGCAATGCGAATAGTGGAACCTGACGAATTCGTCGCATTCTAGTCGGGCGCTTTTTCGCGCTCAATCCCCTATCCGGAGACCACCATGACGACCCTCACTTCTGCCCCCGTGGCACCCCTGCTGCAACGCCTCTTCGAGGAAGCTGATGCGGCCTCTCCCCAGTCCAGCCCGGCCTTCGCCAATCTCGACCAGGCCGCGCTGACGCACCTGATGCAGAGCAAGACCGAGTACCGGGAGCTCTACGGCCAGCTCAAGGATCAGCCGCTGCCCGTCTCGCGGGAAACCGGTGCGCTGCTGTACATGCTGGCGCGCAGCATCGGCGCCAGGCACATCGTCGAATTCGGCACTTCCTTCGGTATTTCGACGCTGCACCTGGCGGCTGCCTTGCGCGACAACGGCGGCGGCCGGCTGATCACCAGCGAGTTCGAGCCTTCGAAAGTGGCACGCGCCCAGGCCAACCTGGTCGCGGGTGGCGTGGCCGACCTGGTGGAAATCCGCGAGGGCGATGCACTGCAGACGCTGGCCCGCGACCTGCCCGAGAGCATCGACCTGTTGCTGCTCGACGGCGCCAAGGCGCTCTACCCGGAAATCCTCGCCCTGGTGGAAAACCGTCTGCGGCCCGGTGCGCTGGTCATCGCCGACAACGCCGACTACAGCGCGGAATACCTGGCGGAGGTCCGCCTGCCGGGCGGGCGCTACCTGTCGATTTCGTTTGCCGATGACGTGGAATTGTCCATGCGCCTGGGTTGAAGCTGCGCTGTCTAGAGCAGGGGCTGGGCCACCGGCGCGTGTCGCGCCATCAGCTCGACGATCCAGTCGATGAACACCCTCAGCTTCGCGCTGACGTGGCGGTTGGGCGGGAAGGCCACGAACAGCGGCATGGTTTCCATCGTCCAGCCGGCGAACAGCTCCACCAGTTCGCCGCGCGCCACGGCCTCGTCGGCCATGTAGCGCGGCAGCCAGAGCACCCCCATGCCGGCGATACCGGCGGCGAGGTAGGCGTTGCCGTCGTCCACGGTCAGCACCGGCCGACCCTGGACCTGCACGGTTTCTCCCTCCTTGTGCAGCGCGTACGACAACGGCTTGCCGGTGCGCGCCCAGAGGTAACCGACGATGCGCTGCTGGCTATTCTCCAGGTCACGCGGGTGCTCCGGCACTCCGGCGCGCTGCAGGTAGGAAGGTGCGGCAAAGACCCCCAACTGCAGGTCGCCGACGCGCCGGGCCATCAGCGATTGATCGGTGAGTTCGCCACCGCGCACCACACAATCCACATTCTCATCGATGAGGTCGACCATGCGGTCGCTGACGCCCAGGTCGATCTGGATGTCCGGGTAGCGCGCGTGGAAGCCCGGCAGCGCGGGGATCAGCAGGATGCGCGCCAGCGGGCTGGGCACGTCCACCCTTAGCCGCCCGCGGGGTTCGGCGGCGGCGCTGGATAGGCTGGTCTCGGCGTCATCCATGTCCGCCAGCAGGCGCACCACGCGCTCGTAGTACGCAGCGCCGTCGGCGGTGAGGTTGAGCTTGCGCGTGGTGCGGTTGAGCAGTCGCACACGCAGGCGCGCCTCCAGCTGCTGGATCAGCTGGGTCACGCTGGTGCGGCTCATGTGCAGGGTGTCGGCGGCCTTGGTGAAGCTGCCGGTTTCCACCACGCGGGCGAAGGCTTGCATCGCATCGAAACGGTCCATGGCGGCTCCGGCTGGCTCAGGAAGGAGGGCGTTGATAGGGGCTGATTGTTTGGATTCTACAAACAATGCTGACCAGTGTTGCCCGATTATTGCTGCCCGCCCGCGCCGTAACCTGCCTCCATCGTTGAACCGGGGCCATCGCGCCCCTCGCTGGAGCAAGCAGATGAGTACACGTGACGTGGTTTTCCCTTCCGGCCGCCAGGCTCTTTATGAACGCAACCGCTATTCCCCGGCGATCCGCAGCAACGGCCTGCTGTTCGTCTCGGGCCAGGTTGGCAGCCGCGAGGACGGTTCGCCCGAGGCTGGGCTGGATGCCCAGGTGCGGCGCGCCTTCGCAAACCTCAACGCGATCCTCGACGCCGCCGGTTGCAGCTTCGATGACGTGATGGACGTGACGATCTTCATGGTCGACCCCCAGGCGAATTTCGAGCGCGCCTGGCAGGTTGCCGCCGACTATTGGGGCGCAGCCCCCTATCCGACGGTGACCGCGGTGGGCGTGACCTGGCTCTACGGCTTCGATTTCGAGATCAAGGCGATCGCGCGCCTGCCACAGGGCTGAGGCCGGCCGCAGGGCAGGGCGGCGAGACGGGACGGCCGGGTTTCTTTACCATGCCATCCTGTTTGCCCTGCCAGGATTTCCCCCATGACCGCGCCGACCTTCCGCACCGCCGTTCCCGCCGACACCGACCGTTGCTTCGCGATCGAAACCACCGCCTACGAAGGCGACGAAGCGGCGACGCACGAGAAGATCGCCACGCGCATCGCGCAGTACCCCGAAGGCTTCCTGATCATGGAGCTGGACGGCGAGATCATCGGCTTCATCAACAGTGGCTGCGCGTTCGACGTGGTGATGTCCGACGAGGACTTCAAGGAACTCATCGGCCATGATCCGGCGGCGCCCAACGTGGTGATCATGTCGGTGGTGATCGACCCGGCGCAGCAGGGCAAAGGCTATGCGTCGCTGCTGATGCGCACCTTTGTCGAACGCATGGCGGGCCTGGGCAAGCGCACCATCCACCTGATGTGCAAGGACCGCCACGTGCCGCTCTACGAGCGCTTCGGCTACCGCTACGTCAAGCCGTCGGCGTCCGACCATGGCGGCATGGCGTGGCACGAGATGGTCATGGAATTGCCAGCCGCCTGAGCCTTCAGCGCTCCGGTCGATCGTTCACCCGGTCGCGGGTGGCGCGCTCGGCCAGCCGGTCGAAGGATTCCGGCAGCAGCGCCGCCTCGCCCTGCTCGTCGAGCAGCTGGCGGAATACCAGGTGGTCCGGGAAGCTGCGGCTGATCAGCGTGAGCAACTCGGTGCCGCGCTCGGTCAGCTCGAAGTTGTTGCCGGTGCCGCCGTGTTCGCGCGGGCGCTCCTGGATATAGCCGTTGGCGAAGAGATCGCCCTCCAGGTCGCCGGCGACCTTCTTCAGATGATCCGTGCTGCCCTCCACCGGCTCGCCCTGCAGCCGGTGCTGCTCGGCCACTTCCTCGCCGCATTCGCGAGCCTTGTAGGGTTGGTCAGCGCATTCCTGGGCGCGCAGCAGCAGGCGTTCGATCAGGTCCCAGTCGTAGCTCATGGCATGTCCTCCGGGGTTGGAAAGGCGGGGGCTTCCTGATTTGCGACCGGCCATGGCGGGGAGGGTTCGAACTTCCTGCGCAGCGGTGCGCAACCATCAATACCGTCGAGTTTCACTATCGATGCAATCGAGTGGTGCGCGGGCCGGGCGCGGCTGACTATCTGTCCCACGAGATCGATGAACCGAGCAAGGGACAGAATCGATGAACACCCAGCGCCCCACCGCCAATCGCCCGGCTGCCCGTATCGCCCTTGGTTCGCTACTGCTGGCGGTGGCAAGCCTGACCGGCTGCGCGGCGACCTCCGAAAGCCAGCTGAGCTGGGACAGCCTCGGCGGCATGACTGCCCAGGACAGCAGCGCCTACCTCAACTGCGTCGACGGCAGGCTGACTCCCGGCACCGCCACGTTCGTCAGCGACCGCGGCACCACCCGCCAGCTGCTCACCGGCAGCGCTGATCCGCTGCAGGCCAGCGGCATCGTCCAGGTGACCCCCATCGCCGGTGGCAACCATTTCAGCGCCTACCAGCGCAGCGCCTGGCAGGACAAGGGCGAGCTGCTGGACGCCGCCTACCAGTGCTCGCAGCACGGTTGATGATCTGTAGAGGTTGATATGTCTTCGAGCGGGTCGCTCCCCCCAGCGACCCGCCCAGCGCCGGCAGGCGGCGAGTAGCCTGCGCCAGCGTCTGCCTTCGGGCTTTCGCTGATTCACTCTCCAAGGGTGCTTCCCCCGGCACCCGTATCTCGCCCGTCGAGTCCGCGCTCGGCGGGCGTTTTTTTTAATTTACGCGTGTTGTGTATTCTGATCGGACATGCCAGTGTGTGCGCCCTGGCGGCTGTATTCGCCCTGCCTTGCCCAGGATGCGCATCCGGTTTGTCCGCCGGGCGCTGAACGACGCCGCCGGCCGACGGTAAACTCACTCCCGTCGCGTAACAGAAGTACAAGAGAATCGAGATGAACACGCATTTTCCGACTTGCGCCGTCTGGGTCCTTCGCGACGCAGACCTGCCCCTTCCCACCAACCTTCAGCCGACGGTGAAAGCATGATCGAGGTAACCGAAGTTTCCATTGCGCAGCTGCGTGAAGCCCTCGAGTCGGACCGCACCACCGCGGTCGAACTGGTCAAGGCCTACCTCGCGCGCATCGATGCCTACGATGGCCCGACCAAGCTCAACGCCGTGGTCGTGCGCAACCCCGAGGCCCTGAAGGAAGCCGAAGCCTCCGACGCCCGCCGCGCTCGTGGCGAAACCCTCGGCCCGCTGGACGGCATTCCGTACACCGCCAAGGACAGCTACCTGGTGAAAGGCCTGACCGCCGCTTCCGGCAGCCCGGCCTTCAAGGACCTGATCGCCTACCGCGACGCCTTCACCGTCGAGCGCCTGCGCGCTGGCGGCGCCATCTGCCTGGGCAAGACCAACATGCCGCCCATGGCCAACGGTGGCATGCAGCGCGGCGTCTACGGCCGTGCGGAAAGCCCGTACAACCGCAAGTTCCTCACCGCGCCCTTCGCCTCCGGCTCCTCCAACGGTGCCGGCACTGCGACCGCCGCGAGCTTCTCGGCCTTCGGCCTGGCGGAAGAAACCTGGTCCAGCGGCCGCGGCCCGGCGTCGAACAACGGCCTGTGCGCCTACACCCCGTCCCGTGGCGTGATCTCGGTGCGTGGCAACTGGCCGCTGACCCCGACCATGGACGTGGTGGTGCCCTACGCCCGCACCATGGCCGATTTGCTGGAAGTGCTTGACGTGGTCGTCGCCGAAGACGCCGACAAGCGTGGCGACCTGTGGCGCCTGCAGCCGTGGGTGCCGATCCCCGCCGTCAGCGAAGTGCGCCCGGCGTCCTACCTGGACCTCGCCGCCGGCCCGGAAGCCCTCAAGGGCAAGCGCCTGGGCGTGCCGCGCATGTTCATCAACAAGGACGAACTGGCCGGCACCAGCGAGAAGCCCGGTATCGGCGGCCCGACCGGCCAGCGCATCAACACCCGCGCCTCGGTCATCGACCTCTGGGAACAGGCCCGCAAGGCCCTGGAAGCCGCCGGCGCCGAAGTCGTCGAAGTGGACTTCCCGCTGGTTTCCAACTGCGAGGGCGACCGTCCTGGCGCGCCGACCGTGTACAACCGTGGCTTCGTTTCCGAGCAGTTCCTGCATGACGAACTGTGGGAACTGTCCGGCTGGGGCTTCGACGACTTCCTCCGCGCCAACGGCGACCCCAAGCTGAACAAGCTGGCCGACGTCGACGGGCCGAAGATCTTCCCGCATGACCCGGGCACTCTGCCGAACCGCGAGGACGACCTGGTCGCCGGTATGGACGAGTACGTCAACATGGCCAAGCGTGGCCTGAAGACCTGGGACCAGATCGAAACCCTGCCCGACGGCCTGCGCGGCCTGGAGAAGACCCGCAAGCTCGACCTGGAAGACTGGATGGACGGCCTGAAGCTGGACGCCGTGCTGTTCCCCACCGTGGCCGATGTGGGCCCGGCGGACGCCGACGTGAACCCGGAATCGGCCGACATCGCCTGGAGCAACGGCATCTGGGTAGCCAACGGCAACCTGGCGATCCGTCACCTGGGCGTGCCGACCGTCACCGTGCCGATGGGCGTGATGGCCGACATCGGCATGCCGGTGGGCCTGACCTTCGCCGGTCGCGCCTATGACGACTCGGCGCTGCTGAGCTTTGCCGCGGCCTTCGAGGCCACCGGCTCCAAGCGCCTGGTGCCGCCGAGCACGCCGCCGCTGGGCTGATCGGTCAGTTGCTTCCAGCAGGATGAAAAACCGCGCCCCAGGGCGCGGTTTTTTATTGCCAGAAGCACTGGGTGCGACGTTTTCGATGGTCTCGTGTGTTGATGGGCCATTGTTCGCGAGCAAGGACTAGGCGTCCCCCTCGGTCCCCACAGGGTGTGGCGGTCCTGCTCCTTGTAGGAGCGAGCTTGCTCGCGAACCCCTGCCGGCCTGGCGCGACAGCCGGGAAGCCATCGCGGACAGAGTCCGCTCCTACGGGGAGCGCTCGGATGTGCGTTGCGCCTTCACGCAACCGAAACGCGCCTCCCTGGACGGCGAGTAGCCGTAGAAGGACGTGTAGCACTTGCTGAAATGGCTGGGCGAGACGAAGCCGCAGGCCAGCCCTACCTCGTACATCGGCAGGCTGGAATGCTGCAGCAGGCGGCGGCTTTCGGTGATGCGCAGCTCCAGGTAATAGCGCACCGGCGTGGTGCCCAATTGTTCCTGGAACAACCGCTCGATCTGCCGCTTGGAGCGCCCGACGTAGTTCGACAGCTGGTCCTGGCTCAGCGGTTCCTCGATGTTCGCACTCATCAGGTTGATCGCCTCGCGCAGCGGCTCGCTGAGCTTTTCGTGCAGCGCCGGGCGAGTGCGGCGGAAGCGCGACTCCTCGAAGGCGAGGATGTCGACGATGGCGTCCACCAGTTCGCGGCCGTGGCGCGCGTTGATCCACTCCAGCACGAGGTTGAAGGCGCCGGTGGGGCTGGCGGCGGTGAGGCGGTCGCGGTCGGCCTGGTAGCTCTCGCTGGTGACCTCGCTGTGCCGGGCGATCTCCGCCAGCGCCGCGCGGTTCTCCGGGTGGATGGCGCAACGGTAGCCGTCCAGCAGGCCGGCCTGGCCAAGGAACCAGGCGCCGTTCCACAGGCCGGCGAGGGCGATGCCGCGGTCGGCGGCGATCTGCAGCAGGCGCGTCAGTTCGGGGATTGCGCGCAGCGGGGTGCGCAGGCCGCCGCACACCACCAGCAGGTCGAGCTCGACGAGTTGCGCCGAGGTCAGCGTCGCGCCGGGGCAGATCACCAGGCCCAGGTCGCTGGTGACCGACTCGCCATCGAGGCTGAAGGTCTGCGTGGCGAAGGTCTGTGCGCGGATGAGGTTGGCGGTGACCAGGGTATCCAGCGCCTGGGTGAAGGCCGGCAGAGAGAAGTGCTCCAGCAGCAGGAAGCCCACCCGCGCGAGCCGGCCGGGCTCCCGGGACTCACCGTCGAGGTAGCGCAGGTTGCGCCCCTGCATGGCACCACTGAACTGGCGGCGTTCGACCAATCGGCACCTCGTCTCGTTGTGTGGCGGAGCGTTCAGCTACGCACGGCGCGCCGGCCGATGGTTCGCTGGGTGTGGGGCGACGTGCGCCGGCCGGTCTGGCTGAGCAGGACGATGATCACCGTCAGCGCCAGGGTCGAACTCACTTCCACGCGGTGCGCCGGCATGATGAACATTACCGTGAGGATGAAGCTGATGATCCCGATCACCAGCCAGGTCAGCCAGGGGAACAGCCACATGCGAAACACCAGCTCGTGGTTGCGCCGGCGCAGGATGCCGCGCATGCGCAGCTGTGACACGGCGATGGCCAGGTAGACGAGCAGGGCGATGGAGCCGGAGCTGGCGAGCAGGAACTCGAACAGCCGCCCCGGTGCGAAGAAGTTGAGCAGGGTGGTGAACATGCCGATCAGCGTACTGGCGATCACCGCCGCCCGCGGCACGCCCGCTGCCGAGGTGCGCTGGATGAAGGCCGGTGCGTCGTTGCGGCGGCTCAGCGAATAGATCATCCGCGAGGCGATGTACACCGAGGAGTTCAGGCAACTGGCCACGGCGACCAGCACCACCAGGTCCATCAGCAGCTGCGCGTTGGGGATGTGCAGCAGCTCCAGGGTGCGCTGGTAGGAGCCGATCTCCACCAGGCGTGGGTCGTTCCACGGCACCACCGAGATGATCACCAGGATCGACAGCAGGTAGAACACGCTGATGCGCCAGATCACCGAGCGCGTGGCCTTGGCGATGTTGCGGCTGGGGTCGCTGGATTCGGCGGCGGCGATGGTCACCGCCTCGGTGCCGATGAAGCTGAACAGGGTGGTGATCAGCGCACTGAAGATCGCCGTCCAGCCGTTGGGCATGAAGCCGCCGTGCTCGCCCATCAGCTTGTGCAGGCCGCTGACCTCGCGCCCCGGCAGCAGGCCGAACAGCGCTGCCGCGCCGAGGCCGATGAAGGCCACGATGGCGACCACCTTGAGCATGGCGAACCAGAATTCGAACTCGCCGTACTTGGCGACGCTGAACAGGTTGGTGACGGTGAGCAGCAGGGTCATCGACAGGGCGAAGACCCAGGTCTCGACCTGTGGGAACCAGTTGTTGAGGATGACCCCGGCGGCGATGGCCTCGATGGGGATGACCAGCACCCAGAACCACCAGTACAGCCAGCCGATGGTGAACCCGGCCCAGCGGCCGATGGCCTGGTCGGCATAGGCCGAGAAGGAACCGGTGTCGGGGCTGGCCACGGCCATCTCGCCGAGCATGCGCATGACCAGCACCACCAGCAACCCGGAGAGCGCGTAGGCGACGATGGCGGAAGGGCCGGCGGCGGCAATCGCGTGGCCGGAGCCGACGAACAACCCCGCGCCGATGATTCCCGCGATGGAAAGCATGGTCACGTGGCGGGGCTTGAAGCCCTGCACCAGATCGCCATTGGCGCCTTTTGCACTGGGAGCACTCATCTGTCGGCCTTTTCTTGAAATTGTTCTTATGGAAGTAGCGAGGTCGGCGCGGTGGCGCGTGCAGGAGTGAGGCTTCCCGTCCGGTCGATGGTTCCGCTCCTTGCAGGATCAGGGAATGACCGGGGAAAGGCGCCGCTGCTGGCAACGCGCATCACGCGGGATCCAAGCTAAGGCAGATGGGCAGGCTGCGAGTTGCTCGAAATCGCCGCGGGCATGATCAAAAGCGACATGGCTACGGGGATCGATAGTGGCCATCAGCCGCTCTGCGGCGAAGGTTCCGCACGGCCGGAGTAGGGGGGGCGACGCCAGCGAACCGGATCGACGGTCAGCGTTTCGGCGGCTTGAGGCTCGCCTGGCGGCATTCGGGTCTAGGCTGAGTACTTTCGTCTGCCTCAGGTGATCCAGCCATGTCCCTTGTGCTCTTCGGCCATCTTTTTTCCTCCTACACGCAGAAGGTGCTGATCGCGCTGTACGAGAACGCCACGCCCTTCGAGTTCCGCGGCCTGGGCCCGGATGAGCCGGACAACGGTGCGCACTGGCTGCGCCTGTGGCCGCTGGCGAAGTTCCCGGTGCTGCTCGACGGTGAGCACAGCGTCGCCGAGACCAGCATCATCATCGAGTACCTCCACCTGAAGCATCCCGGCCCGGTGCGGCTGTTGCCGGACGATCCGCTGAAGGCGCTGGACGTGCGCTTCCTCGACCGCTTCTTCGACTGGCACGTGATGACCCCGGTGCAGCACGCCGTGCTGGGGGCCATGAGCGGTGAGGCGAGCAAGCGCGTCGAAGGCCTGGCCCACGCGGTGAGCAAGCTCGAACTGGCCTACGCCTGGCTGGAAGAGGAACTGGCCGGGCGCGCCTGGGCGGCGGGCGACAGCTTCAGCCTGGCTGACTGTGCCGCGGCTCCTTCGCTGTTCTACGCCGACTGGACCCACCCCATCGGCGACCGCTACCCGACCCTGCGCGCCTACCGTTCGCGTCTGCTGGCGCGCCCGTCCTTCGCCCGCGCGGTGGAGGATGCGCGACCTCTGCGGACACTGTTCCCGCTGGGAGCGCCGGATCGCGATTGAGTACGGTGCGCTGCTTCGTACAGGCCTGGGAGGATTTGCGCGCTCGGGCTTTCAGTCGGCTGCGAGGGCAAAGCTCAGGGTGACGCTAAGACCGGTTTTCGCCTTGGCGTCCGTATAGCCCAGTTCCACCACGGCTCCCAGGCGTTCGGCAATGGCCCTGACGATGGACAGGCCCAGGCCTGAACCTATTTCGGTGTTGCCCAGCGTGCGATAGAAGGGGTCGAAGACTCGTTGCCGTTCGGCTTCGGCGATACCTGGCCCTGTGTCGCTGACCCGTAGCAGGACGGCCTGCGGTCCGCGCAGGACGGCCAGGTCGATGCGGCCGCCTTGCGGTGTGTAGCGAATGGCATTGTCGACCAGGTTCTTCAGCATCGTCGAGAGATCCATCTCGCTGACGGGCAGGTGGGCGTCCTCGCCGGGTTCCAGGCCGATATCCAGATCCTTGGCCCTGGCCAGTGGCAGCAGGTCCTCGAGTACGCTGCGATACACCTGGTGCACGGAGGTCGGTGAGGCCGGTTGCGTCGCGGGAGCCTGGGCGCGGGCGAGGCTCAGCAACTGGTCGACGAGGTTCTTGCTTCGCTCGAGCCCCCGGCGCAGTTGCGCCAGCCGCTCGCGGGCGACATCGGACATGTCCGCGGCGCCGAGGCGTTCTGCCTGCAGCGAGAGCGCGGTCAAGGGAGAGCGCAACTCGTGGGCGGCATCGGCGACGAAGCGGCGCTGAGTTTCCAGGCTGTTACCCACGCGGCCCAGCAAGCGATTGATGGCATGTACGAATGGCCGGACCTCGGTGGGCAGCGCCGACTCGTTCACCGGGTGCAACTGTTGCTCGTCGCGCTGGTCGATTTCCGCCGCCAGCCGGGCGATGGGGCGGAACAGCTTGCGCACCAGGTCGGCGACCACCAGCAGCAGGATCGGGAACAGTACCAGCAGGGGAAGCAGGCTGCGCCAGGCGCTCTCGCGGGCGTCCTTGTCACGGCTGCCGGTTTCCTGCGCCACGGCGATGCGTTCGCCGGCGGCGGTGGTTTTCACCAGCACGCGGAAGGACTCGCCGTACAGGGACTGGGTCGACAGGCCATCGGCAAGGTGGGTCGACAGCGGCAGCGGCAAGGTGGTGTCGGAGTCACCACGGGCCTTGCTGCCGTCGGCCAGGTACTGGACGACGATGCGCGATTCCTCGTCATCGCCCTTGGTGGAAATGACCTCCTCGGGGTAGCGCAGCGTCATGTGCTGGCGCTCGAACAGCGCGGCAACGTGGCGCAGGCTGTTGTCCTGGATTTCCAGCGCTTCATCGAAGGCCGAGGCGAAGGCGAAGACGCCGGCGACGATTGCCACCGCCAGGATGGCCAGCGACAAGGCGATGGACAGGCGTAGCTGTACCGACTCGTTCAGGCGCCTTTTGAAACCATCCATCCCATTCCCCTGACGTTCTTGATGACATGGCTGCCCAGCTTGCGTCGCAGCGAGTGGATCAGGAATTCGACGGCATTGCTTTCCACCTCGTTGCCCCAGCCGTACAGGCGATCTTCCAGCTCGCTGCGCGAGAGGATGGCGCCGGGGCGGATCAGCAGCGCCTGCAGGAGGCTGAACTCGCGGTTGGAGAGTGCCACCTCGGCATGCTCGGCGGTGCTGGCATGCTTGTGGATCGGGTCCAGCGAGACCACGCCATTGCTCAGCAGGGGGCTGGCACTGCCTCCCTTGCGGCGCATCACGGCACGCATGCGGGCCAGCAGTTCGGCCAGTTCGAAGGGCTTGAGCAGATAGTCGTCGGCGCCGCCGTCCAGCCCGCGCAGGCGGTCATCGAGACTGTCGCGGGCGGTAATGATCAGCAAGGGCACCGGATTGTCGTGGGCACGCAGGCTGGCCAGCACATCGAGCCCATCCTTGCCCGGCAGGCCGAGGTCGAGCAGTACCTGGTCATAGTGCTGGCTGGCGAGTGCGCTCAGGGCGCTCAGGCCATCCTGCACCCAGTCGGTGGCATAGCCCGCTTCGTTGAGCGCGGCCTGGATGGCATCGCCGATCATGGTGTCGTCTTCGACCAGCAGTACCCGCATGTTCTTCTCCGCAGTACACGGGCGCGGCCTCCCGGAGGAGGAGGCCGCGGTGGGATTGAAGCACCTGTGTGCGCTTTTCGCGATGGCTTTTGCGCGCTTTGCTCAGGCTTTGCCTTGCAATCTGTTGAAGGTTTTCAGCAGCGCATCCATCGCTGCCTTGCAGTTGGCCTGTTGCGGGCTGCTGGCGCGCAAGGCCGAGAGCGACTGGTCGATGGCATCGTCGAGCACGTGCCAGTCGGCGGCAGCCCGCGGCTTGAGGCCGGCTTCGGCGCCGTCCCACGCCAGTTCCAGGTCCTTGATACGCAGCTTGGCAAGCGCCAGGTCGCCCTGGTTGACCAGGCCGGTGACATCCTGGGCAATGCTCTGGAACTCGGACAGATCGCCCAGTTTCGAGACGGTGTTCTGGCCGGCACCGAGCTGGCTGCTGGCAGCGGACGCCGGGGCGTCGGTGGATTTTGAGCAGGCCGTGGCCAGGCCGATCAGGGCAATGGCACAGGCGACGGCAGTTTTGCGGACAAGCGAATGGAGACGAGGCATGGTAGCTCCCGAATGATCGAAGGGTGGGTTATTGAGTGATGCTTTTCTGGCTGTTGCTGCTGAACTGGGCGACCGCGACCAGGATCAGGATGACGCTGAGGAACAGCGCGCTGGTCCAGGTGGCGCCCATGCCCAGGCCACCGTAGGTCTTGGCCTGGGTCAGCAGGTCACCCAGCGAGGCGCCGAAGGGGCGGGTGAGGATGTAGACGATCCAGAAGCACAGTACGGTGTTGCCGCCCAGCTTCCAGGCGATGGCGGTGGCAGCGATCAGCCCGGCGAAGACCAGCACGCCCACCGTGAAGCCAAGACCCAGGGCTTCGGTGGCCAGGTCGCCGGCCGCGGTGCCGAGGGCGAAGGTGCACAGCACCGTCGTCCAGTAGAACAGCTCGCGGCGCGGGGTGACGATCTGCTGGATGGAGAGGTTGCGCTCCAGCGCGTACCAGGCGGCGAAGTTGATCGCCAGCAGCACCGCGAACACCGTCGTGCTGAGGTAGAGGCTGACCCCGAGGACATCGGTGAGCAGGTCGGTGATCTGGGTGCCGACGATGCTCACCAGCACCACGCTGAGCCAGTAGATCCAGGGCGTATAGGCTCGCGTGCGGAACTGGCCGAACAGCGCGGCCGCCAGCAGCAGGGCCATGCCGATGCTGGTGGCGGCCTGGCCCAGCCCGGCATCGACAGCGAGAAAGTCGGCGAAGGTTTCGCCCACCGTGGTGGACATGATCTTGATCACCCAGAAGGCCAGGGTGACCTCAGGGACTTTGTTGAGCCAGGCGGCGGTTGTTGGCTGGTTCATGGGCGTGTGCATCTCCTTGGCTGCCGTGGGTCGGCGTGAGGAGAAGGCTACGGCGGGAAACTTAGCTGGGACTGAGGACGATCATCGGCGCAAAAAAATCCCCCGGTCGCGGGTACGACCGAGGGATGCAAGGCCCGCGCAGGGGGTGCGCGGACGAGGTAGACGGTTTCGCTTGCTTAGGAGCGGACGCCGTCCGCAGTGTCCTCCGGCGCGATGCGGAATTCCCGAGAGAAGACAGTCGCGCCAGCACGCCTGTTATTCGCGGCCGGGCTCGTGTCGCTTACAGGCGGATCAGCACCGACTTCAGCTCGGTGTAGTGCTCGATGGCGGCGGCGCCCATTTCGCGGCCGAGGCCGGACATCTTGTAGCCACCGAAGGGCAGCGCCGGGTCCAGCGCGCTGTGGCAGTTGACCCACACCGAGCCGGACTTGATGCGCGGCACCATGCGGTGCACCGCCGCCAGGTCGTTGGACCAGACGCTCGCGCCGAGGCCGTAGGGGCTGTCGTTGGCCAGGCGCAGGGCGTCTTCGATGTCGTCGAAGGGCATGGCGACCAGCACCGGGCCGAAGATCTCTTCCTGCACCAGCGGGTTCTTCTGGTCGACGTCGACGATCACCGTCGGCTTGACGAAGTAGCCGGGGCCGAACTGTTCGCCGCCGCAGGCGATGGTGGCGCCCTTGTCGCGACCCAGTTCGATGTAGTCGAACACGCGCTTCTGCTGCTTGGCAGAGATCAGCGGGCCCATGTCGATGCTCGGGTCGAGCCCGTTGCCCAGCTTCATGCCGTTGGCGATGCCGGCGATGTCGGCCACCACGTTGTCGAAGTGCTTGCGCTGCACATACAGGCGCGAACCGGCGCAGCAGACCTGGCCCTGGTTGAAGAAGATCGCCTGGGCGGCGCCGGCCGCAGCGGTGGCCAGGTCGGCGTCGGCCATGACGATGGTCGGCGACTTGCCGCCCAGTTCCAGGGTCACGCGGGTCATGTTGTCCATGGCCGCCTTGCCGATCTGCTTGCCCACCGGCGTGGAGCCGGTAAAGGTCAGCTTGTCCACCAGCGGGTGGTGGGAGAGGGCGGCGCCCGCGGTGATGCCGGTGCCGGTGACGACGTTGAACACGCCGGCCGGGTAGCCTGCTTCGAGGACGAGTTCGGCAAGTTTCAGCGCGGACAGCGGTGTCTCGTCGGCAGGCTTGAGCACCACCGAACAGCCGGTGGCCAGCGCCGGGCCGAGTTTCCAGCAGGCCAGCAGCAGCGGGAAGTTCCAGGCGACGATGGCGCCGACCACGCCGACGGCTTCGCGGCGAATGTAGCCGTGGAAGTCGCCGTCGGGCATCAGCGGCATGGATACGTCGACGGTGCTGCCTTCGATCTTGGTGGCGTAGCCGGCCATGTAGCGCAGGAAGTCGATGGCTAGTTGCACGTCCATCACGCGGGCGACGGCGGCGCTCTTGCCGTTGTTCAGGCACTCGAGTTCGGCCAGCAGGTCGGCGTCGCGCTCCATCAGGTCGGCGAGCTTCCACAGCAGGTTCTGCCGCTCGCGAGGGCGGGTGCGGGTCCAGGCGGAATCGTCGAAGGCCTGGCGCGCGGCACGCACGGCGCGGTCGACGTCATCGGGAGTGCCGGCCGGCACCTGGCAGAGCACTTCGCCGGTGGCCGGGTTGCGCAGGTCCATCAGGGCGCCGTCGCTGGCGGAGGTCCAGTCGGCACCGATGAGCATCTTCGGGGCGCGCTGCAGGAAGGCGCGGGATTCGGGCTTGATGGGCAGGGAAGCGAGCATTGCGGTGGCCTCTTGTTGTCTGTTCCAGGAACGTTGAGGCGGGATATCGCAACGGCTGTGCCAAGGCTGTTATTTAAATTTAACTTATTGAAATTAAAAGAGTTAATTGATTTTTTAGCGACAGTGAAGAAGGGTTGCTGTCGCACATTGCGACAGCAGCTGAGACGGTGCCGGCTGGTTTGCGGATGGAATCTCGGTGCTGGGCGCTCCCTCTCCCCAACCCTCTCCCTGAAGGGAGAGGGAGTGTCCGAGTGGGAGTGCGCGCTGGCGTGCTCCTGTGATGGTGTTGCCGGCTGAAGGTGTAGAGTCAACTCGCGCCGAACCAGTCCCCTCTCCCTTCAGGGAGAGGGGCGCTGCGGCGTAGCCCGACCCATCAGTTCGTGATATCCCGGTCCTTGGTTTCGGGCAGGAAGAAGATGCCGAGGATCGCCGTCATCACCGCAATGACAATGGGGTACCAGAGCCCGTAGTAGATGTCCCCGGTGGCCGCCACCATGGCGAAGGCGACGGTGGGCAGGAAGCCGCCGAACCAGCCGTTGCCGATGTGGTAGGGCAGCGACATGGAGGTGTAGCGGATGCGTGTCGGGAACAGCTCCACCAGCCATGCGGCGATGGGGCCGTAGACCATGGTCACGTAGATCACCAGGACGGTCAGCAGCACCAGCATCATCAGGTGATTGATCTTCGCCGGGTCGGCCTTCTCGGGGTAGCCGGCTTCCTTCAGCGAGGCGGCCAGTTGCGCGGTGAAGACTTCGGACTGCACCTTGAAGTCCGCCGCGGGCATGCCGGCGCCTTCGAAGCTGGCGATGATCTTGTCGCCGATGTGCACCTGGGCCACCGCACCGCTTTCAGCCTTGATGTTCTCGTAGGGAATCGCCCGCTTCGCCAGCAGGCTCTTGGCCATGTCGCAGGAGCTGACGAATTTGGCCTTGCCCACCGGGTCGAACTGGAAGGCGCAGGCATTCGGGTCGGCGACCACCGTCACCGGGTTCTTTTCCTGGGCGGCGAACACGTCCGGGTTACCGAACTGGGTCAGCCCGTGGAAGATCGGGAAGTAGGTCAGCGCCGCGAGGATGCAGCCGGTCATGATGATCTTCTTGCGGCCGATGCGATCGGACAGGCTGCCGAAGAACACGAAGAACGGTGTGCCCAGCAGCAGCGAGCCGGCGATTAGCAGGTTGGCAGTCTGCGGGTCGATCTTCAGTGTCTGCAGCAGGAAGAACAGCGCGTAGAACTGCCCGGTGTACCAGACCACGGCCTGGCCGGCGGTGCCGCCGAGCAGCGACATGATCACTACCTTGAGGTTCTCCCAGCGAGCGAAGGACTCGGTCAGCGGCGCCTTGGAGGCCTTGCCTTCTTCCTTCATCTTCATGAACACCGGCGACTCGGCGAGTTGCAGGCGGATGTACACCGAGATGATCAGCAGCAGGATCGACAGCAGGAACGGAATCCGCCAGCCCCAGGCTTCGAACGCCTCGGTCCTGAGCACGGTGCGGCAGGCCATGATCACCAGCAGCGAGAGGAACAGGCCGAGGGTCGCGGTGGTCTGGATCCACGAGGTGAAGAAGCCCCGCTTGCCCTTGGGCGCGTGCTCGGCGACGTAGGTCGCCGCGCCGCCGTACTCGCCGCCCAGCGCCAGGCCCTGCAGCAGGCGCAGGGTGATGAGGATGATCGGCGCAGCGACGCCGATGGTGGAGTAGGCCGGTAGCAGGCCGACTACGGCGGTGGACACGCCCATGATGACGATGGTGATGAGGAAGGTGTGCTTGCGCCCGATCATGTCGCCCAGGCGGCCGAACACGATGGCGCCGAAGGGCCGCACCGCGAAGCCGGCGGCGAAGGCCAGCAGGGCGAAGATGAAGGCGGTGGTTTCGTTGACCCCGGCGAAGAAGTGTTTGGCGATGATCGCCGCCAGGGAGCCGTAGAGGTAGAAGTCGTACCACTCGAAAACGGTGCCCAGGGAGGAGGCAAAGATGACCTTGCGCTCCTCCTTCGTCACTCCGGTGGAAGGCGCGTTGCCCGCGGACGGGCTGTATGTCTGTGCCATGTTCGTCTCCGTCTTGTTGTTGTGTTGGGCCGGAGTCCCTCAATACCGTTACCGCACTCGAGCCCAGGGCTGATGTCAGGTCGTACGGATTGCGCGAAGCTTGAATACAGGCAGCCCTGCGGCACGTCGCAAGGTCAATGAGAAGCATAATCGGCCTGCCGCGGATATCCACTGGCCATCACCGGCAAAGCCCCGGCTGGCGCGGATTGGCACCTGTTCTGGACAAGCGGTGGGAGGTGACGCGTCTGGCTGGCGCCTTTCTCGGGGGCGGTATTCGATGATGGCTTTCTGCCTTTAGACCATCGTCTATAACGGGTGGAGCTGTCTCAGGCTGCTACAGCTGTCGCGATCTGCCACGCCGCATTGCCCACTGCGTGAACGCAGCCTGCTGTTTCACAAGGGTTTTTCCCCCCTGGCACGCAACGTGAAGAGCGCTGGGTTTCGCCAAGCGCCGCGTCGGCGCTGCACAAGGAGGCCTGGCTTGAAGAGGATGCATCTGTCGTTGCCGTGGATGGCGGGGTTGCTTGCCGCCGCGTTGACCTGCCTTTTGCTGTGGTTGCTGCCCGGCATGGGCAACGCTTTGCTCTGGGCGCTGGCGGGTCTGATTGCCCTGGGCGCCATCCGCCATGAATGGCGAGGGCTGGCTTGGCCGATTGCCGTCGGTGCGCTCTGTGGCGCCTGCCTGGCGCTGGCGTTGCACCTGGTGGCCGATCACTTCCAGCTGCGTTATGCGTGGCTCTACAGCAGCGCGGCGCTGCCGGCCTACCTGAAGTTTTCCAACCTCTGGGGTGGCGACGAAGGCACGGTGTTGCTGCTGGCAACCTTCTGCATGGCGATCGCCCTGAAAAGCGCCGCGCTGCCCGATTGGGCGGGGCGCGGCATGGCGCTGATCGCTGCCTGGTATGCCGCCACCGCCGCCTGGCTCGGACCGTTCAGTGCGACGCCGGCTGACTGGTTGGCGGCGCAGCCGAGCCAGGGCATGAACGCGCACCTGCAGACGTTCTGGATGTCGTTGCATGCGCCGCTGATTCTCTGCGCCTACGCCTGGGTGCTGGCGCCCGCTGGCGCCGCGCTCGAAGCGCTGGGGCGAGGCGGGCACGCCTACGCCTGGGTGATGCCGCGCTACAGCCGTCGTGCCTGGCTGATCCTCAGTGCCGGTATCGGCGTCGGCATGGCCTGGGCCATGGAGGATTTCACCTACGGCCAGCTGTGGCACTGGGACCCGGTGCAGACCTCGGCCTTCATCATCTGGGCGCTGCTCGGCGCGGTGCTTCACGGTGCCCGCCGCTGGCGCGCGGACGGCTCCTACGCACGGCTGTTGCCGGCGCTCAGCCTGCTGGCGGCGGCCATGGCCTGCGGTGCCATGGCGGTGACCCGCAGCACGGTGCTGGCCAGCTCGCACCGCTACATCGGCACTACGTCCTGGCTCAGCCACCTGGCGTTGGCGGCAATCCTGCTGGCCCTCGCGACCTTCCATCTGCTGGCCGGATGGCGGACGCGCAAGGGGGCAGGGCGGCGGCGCGGAGCCTCGGACTGGACGCTGGACGTGGCCATCTACCTGTTCGCTGGGACCGGCCTGCTGGCCCTCGGCGCGCTGCTCCAGGCGCACCTCTACGAATGGCTGGGAATGGAGCGGCCGAGCGAGCTGAAACCCTTCTTCGAGACTCTCACTGCCTGGGCCACTACCGCCGAGATGGACAGCCTGCGTCGCGCCTTCGACCAGTGGGACGTCAACGGCTACGGCCTGGCCCACTGGGTGGTGCCGCTGCTGGCGGCCCTCGGCCTGATGGGCGGCTACAGCTTCCTGCGCCGTTGCGGGCGACCTCGGCTGGCGCTGCTGGCAACCGCCCTGATGGCCGCCCTGATGCTCTGGACCGGCTGGCGCGGCGGTTGGCTGAGCGGCGGCTACAACGGCGACGGCATGCTTTCGCAGAATATCGTGCAGGTGCTGCCCTGGCTGGACGCGGCGCTGCTGGGGGGCGCCTTCCTGATGGGCAGTTGCCTGCTGTGGGGCCTGCAGAGCCTGTGGCGCAGCCGGCGCCTGGGCAACCTGCGCTACAGCGGCGGGCTGGCGCTGGTGCACGGCGGTGCGGTGATTGCGCTGCTGGGCGGGCTGGCCGCCACCGCGCTGAACAGCTACCAGCAGATCAGCATTCCGCCGGGCACGTCGTTCGAGCAGTGGCACGCGGTGATCGGCGGCATGCAGATGCGCGTCTCGCCGGATTCCAGCCGCCCGGATTTCTCCGGTTACCACGCGGTGGCCAAGGTCGAGTTGCGCGACGGCGAGCGCACATTGGCCGGCCACGCGCTGTTCCAGGACAGCCGCGGCAACCCGCCGGCCTACCAGGGCCCGGTACGCCAGCTCTGCGAAATCCTCGACTACCACTACGCGCGCTTCGCCTCGGACCGCGGCTACGTGCTGCATCCCTTCATCGTCCGTGGCTGGAGTGGCGACCTGCAGATCTGGGTGCCGGCTTCCGCAAGGCTGCTCAAGCAACCCGGCGACGACATCGAGAGCGTCGTGGTGGTCCGTCGCTTCCCGTTCCTCTCGCTGGTCTGGATCGGCCTGCTCACCATGCTGTTCGGCGCCCTGATGCTGCCGGCGGGCGGCACTTTGCGCAGGCAGGACCATACTGCTTCGCAGGGTGTCTCACAGGCCCTGTCTCAGAGTTAGACAGCAATCGCGAAATGTGACGTCGCAACCCCGCTGCCACCCGCCGGGCGTGCCGGCAAGTGCCGCCGGAAGCCTGATTCGGCGGGGTTTGCAAAGGAGTGGCACACAACCTGCAAAACCGCTTTGAAGAGCTCGCTCTTGGAACCTGCTTGCGATCTTGCGAGCTAGAGCAGAACAAGGCGAAATCGATTGAGGGAGCGGAGTTTACTCGCCGTAAATGAGCGTCCCGAGATCGATTTCAACGCAGTTATGCCGACGCGCAGCAGATCGTAAGCAGGTTCTTAGCCCATCGGTGGGCGCCAATAACCAACAAGAATACCGAGGAGGCCTGACCTTGAAGATGACACGACTTCGGCACTATCTGGGTGCCGGAACCCTGGCCGCACTGGCCCTTGCGCTGCACCAGACGGCCCAGGCCGCACCCGAGGGCCAGGCGATCATCAACGCCAAGTGCCAGGCGTGCCACACGCCCGAAGGCAACAACTCCCTCAGCCGCATCAGCCACCAGCGCAAGACCCCCGAAGGCTGGCTGATGAGCATCGGCCGCATGCAGGTGATGTACGGCCTGAAGATCACCGACGAGGAGCGTCGCGCGGTGGTCAAGTTTCTCGCCGACAAGCAGGGCCTGGCGCCGAGCGAGACCGATGGCGTGCGCTACGCCCTGGAACGCCGGCTGAACACCGTCGAGACCTTCGATACCAACTTCGAGCAGATGTGTGCCCGCTGCCACTCGGCCGCGCGCATCGCCCTGCAGCGTCGCCCGGCGGCGGAGTGGGAGAAGCTGGTGAACTTCCACCTCGGTCGCTGGCCATCGCTGGAGTACCAGGCACTGGCTCGCGACCGCGACTGGTTCGACCTGGCGAAGAAGGAGATGGTCCCGGAACTGGCCAAGCGCTTCCCGCTGGAAGACAAGGCCTGGAGCGACTGGCAGAAGAACCGGCCGAAGGCCGAGGCGCTGGCCGGCGAGTGGAGCTTCGCCGGGCACATGCCGGGCAAGGGCGACGTCGCTGGCAGCATGAAGGTGAGCAAGGACGGCGACGACGCGTTCAAGGTCAGTGTGAAAGGCCAGTACGCCGACGGCACGCCGTTCAACGGTGATGGCAGCGCGGTCCTGTACAACGGTTACGAATGGCGCGGCGCGGTGAAGGTCGGTGACGTCACCATGCGCCAGGTGTTCGCTGCCCTGAACGGCCAGATGCAGGGCCGCATGTTCGACAAGGCCCACGACGAGCGCGGCCTGGACTTCGTCGCCGCGCAGAACGGCACCAGCCGCGTGCTGGGCGTGCAGCCGGCCTACCTGAAGGCGGGCGCCGAGACTGAAGTGAGCGTCATCGGCAGCGGCCTGAAAGGCAAGCCGTCGTTCGGCCCGGGCGTCGAGGTGGTGTCGGTGGTTTCCGAGACTCCCGAACGCGTGACCGTCAAGGTCAAGGCCGCCGACTCCGCTGCCGTCGGCGAGCGCGATGTTGCTGTGGGCAGCGCCAAGGGTGGCAGCCTCGCGGTGTACAAGGACATCGCCGAAGTGAAGGTGGTGCCGGAGTTCTCCATCTCCCGCATCGGCGGCAATGGCGGCTCGACGCCCAAGGTCCAGGGCAGCTTCGACGCCGAGGCCTGGGGCAAGGGTGCCGACGGCAAACCGTTCCGCATCGGCGTGTTCCCCGCGCAGTGGTCGGTGGAGCCGTTCGACGACCGCGCCAAGGAAGACCAGGACGTGAAGTTCGCCGGGGTGATGGACGCCGATAGCGGCATCTTCACGCCGGGCGACGCCGGCCCGAACCCGGCGCGCAAGATGATGACCAACAACGCCGGCAACCTGAAGGTGATTGCCGCGGTGGACGACGCTGGCCAGTCGCACAAGGGCGAAGGGCACATGATCGTCACCGTGCAGCGTTGGAACAACCCGCCGATCCCGTAAACCTCGGGCTCGGATGAACTGAACGCGTGAGTCCCGCCTTCGGGCGGGCACATTCCAAGAGTTCCGGGAGGTCGCCATGGGCGCCATCTTGAATCTGGTCGAACGCAACCTGCACGAAGTGCAGGTCGACGCCGACCGCCTGTTGTTCCATATCCCCAGCTCCTCGCTGTTCGCCAGCGACGAGTTGACCGGCGGGATCATCGACGCGCTGCGCGGGCATGCCTGCTCGCCGGACGAGCTGACCCAACGTCTTAGCGGACGCTTCGGTGCCGAGGAAATCGACGAGACCCTGCGCGAGCTGATCGCGCTGGAGCTGGTCAGCGACGGCTCGCCGCTGACTCCTGAAATCGGCATCAAGAAGGTTGACCGCACCGCGCTCAACACCGTGGTGCTGAACGTCAACACCGGCTGCAACCTGAGCTGCACGTACTGCTACAAGGAAGACCTGGACAAGCCCTCCGCCGGCAAGAAGATGGGTGCGGAAACCGCCGAGGCCTCGGTGGAAATGCTGATCCAGGAGTCCCCCGACGAGCAGCGCTACACCGTGGTGTTCTTCGGCGGCGAACCGCTGTCCAACCGCCCGCTGATCGAGCACATGGTCGCGTATTGCGAGCGCCGTTTCGGCGAACTGGGCAAGACGGTGGACTTCGTCATGACCACCAACGCCACGCTGCTCACCGAGGAAATCGTCGACTGGCTCAATGCCCATCGCTTCGGGCTGTCCATCAGCATCGACGGGCCGAAGACGGTGCACGACCGCAACCGCATCACCGTGGGCGGGCAGGGCACCTATGACGTGGTGCGGCGCAAGGCCGACATGCTGCTGTCGCGCTACACCGCGCGGCCGGTCGGCGCGCGGGTGACGCTGACCACCGGCGTCACCGATGTCGAGACCATCTGGAACCACCTGTTCAACGAGATGGGTTTTGCCGAAGTCGGCTTCGCCCCGGTCACCTCGGGCGACATCAGCAGCTACAACCTCACCGGGGACGAGCTGAAGGCGGTCTTCGCCGGGATGAAGGCCCTCGGCCGGCGCTACCTGGATGAGGCGCTGCAAGGGCGCAACATCGGCTTCTCCAACCTGCACCAGCTGATCACTGACATCCACGAAGGGCAGAAGAAGGCCCTGCCGTGCGGCGCCGGGCTGAAGATGCTGGCGGTGGACCACAAGGGCGAGCTGAACCTGTGCCACCGCTTCACCGGCTCCTCGCTGCCGACCTTCGGCAACGTGCATGAAGGGGTGAAGCAGGCCGAGCTGAACGAGTTCCTCTCCCAGCGCCTGGACCGTACCGACACCGGCTGCGCCAGCTGCCACATCCGCAACCTCTGCTCCGGCGGCTGCTACCACGAGAGCTATGCACGCTACGGCGACCCGGCGCACCCCACCTACCACTACTGCGAACTGATGAGGGACTGGGTCGATTTCGGCATCGAGGTCTACAGCCGGATCATGGCTTCCAACCCCAGCTTCATCGACCGCCACATCACTCCGCGGAAGGCGCACTGACATGAAACATCTGAAAGCGATCAACACCAAAGCACAGAAGCTCGAACAGGCCGCCGCCGAGGATCGCATCGAGGACGTGGTGGCAATGAACTCCGTGGCCGGCTGCGCGGCCACCACCGACCCGGGCTGGGAAGTCGACGTGTTCGGCGGCGTGTCCTCGCTCTGCCAGCCGATGGAAGCGGACCTCTACGGCTGCTCCGACCCCTGCTGGTGGCCGGCCCAGGTGCCGGACATGATGAGCACCTACCCCGACTGGAACAAGGATGCCCAGGCCTCGGCCGAGAACTGGCGCAACCTCGGCACCGTATTCCCGGACGACAAATGACCGGACGGACGAATATCGGCCCAAAGAGCATGGACCAGAAGAACAAGAGGAAAACCTGCATGTCCAGAAAAGCATTCGCCGCCGCGCTCGGCGGCCTCTCGCTGGCCTGCGCGCTGCAAGCCGTCGCCGTCGCCGCCGATGCCGGCGCCGACACCGGCAAAGCGCTGGAAAGTGGCCACGAGTACCTGATCAGCACCAACTACCCGAACAACCTGCACGTCATCGACATGCAGACCGACAAGCTCTACAAGACCTGCGCGATCCCCGGCGCCTATGGCCCGGGCATGACCCAGCTGTCGCCGGATCGCAAGGTCGCCTACATCCTCAGCAACCACTACGCGGACATCTACGGCATCCAGCTCGATGACTGCAAACCGGTGTTCCACGCCACCATCGCGCAGAAGCCGGGCGAGAACGCGCGGGCGATGTTCTCCATGACCGTCAGCCACGACGGCAAGGAGATCTACGCCATCGCCAACCCGACGCTGATCCTCTCCGAACACTACGAAGTGCAGCAGCCGCGCCTGCAGGTCTACTCGGTGGCCGACGGCATGGGCGCCAAGCCGGTGCGCACCTTCCCGGCGCCGCGCCAGCTGACCATCATGCAGAGCGGCGATGACGGCACCCTCTACGTGGCGGGCCCGGACATCTACAAGGTGGACGTGAAGACCGGCAAGTTCGACGTGATCATCCCCAGTCGCAACTGGAAGCGCCCCAACTACGCGCCGCCAGATGTGCTCTACGTGTGGAACCAGCAGACCTATCCGCGTGACTTCTCGCTGCTCTACACCACGGCGAAGTTCAAGGATGCCAAGCAGGACATGGCCACGGCCGATTTCCTCTACGGCTTCTTCAACATCGACCTGGCCACCGGCAAGACCGAAACGGTCGATTTCGGCCCGGTCACCGAGGTGTACTTCAGCGGTATTCGCTCGGCCAAGGACCGCAACGTCATCTACGGCGTGCTGAACCGCCTGGCCAAGTACGACATCAAGGAGCAGAAGCTGGTCAAGGCGGCGAACCTGGACCACTCCTACTACTGCCTGTCGACCAACAAGGCCGGCAACAAGCTGTACCTGACCGGCACCCTGAACGACGTGGCGATCTACGATGCCGACAGCCTGGAGCGCATCGGCGATCTGAAGCTGCCCGGCGGCGACATGGCGATCACCACCAGCCAGGCCTTCGTGGCCAACTGATTCACCTTCGCTGTACCGGACTGCCCGGAGCACTTGCGTGCTCCGGGCAGTTTCGTTTCCGGCCCGCAATCCCGGCTCAGATTTCCGGAGCGGGCCTCAGGTACCGCTGCGCCCCGCAGCGCGCACAGCGCTGGCACAGCATCGGCACATGGCCGACCTCGGTCAGACTCCCTTCATCCCAAACACAGCCCAGGAAAAAGCAGCGCAATCGCATGTGTCCTCCTCCGGCAACGCCGGTGTTGAGACAGGCAGAAAGGTGCAGGTGTGGCTCCCGGCTTGTTCTTGTGTGGAGACGTCCGAGAGGTTCTCGCGAGCGCTCTAGAATGGGCAATCTAAACCGCCCAACGGCCTTCATGGCCCGTGCGGTGCGGTCTGCCGACACGCCGGTTACCACTCGTCACCCTCAGGGAATGGACCTTGACAGTTAATATTATAAGCATAATATTCACCTTCAGATGACGGCCATAATCTAAATCAGGCCGGACATTCCAGACGGCCAATCGGCCCTACCCACCTTGCATGCGGGGCAACCGCCTCACTGGAGACAGAACCATGAATGCCAAATCCGAACTGGGCCGCGCACTGATCACCGGTGCTTCCTCCGGCATCGGCGCCACCTACGCCCAGCGCTTCGCCGCCCAGGGCTACGACCTGCTGCTGGTGGCCCGCGACCAGCAACGCCTGGAAGCCCTGGCCGCACGGCTGGGCGAGGAGTACGGCGTTTCCGTGGATGTGCTCAAGGCCGACCTCACCCGTCGCGAGGATCGTGCCCGCGTCGAAGCGCGCCTGGCCGAAGACAGCAGCATCAGCCTGCTGCTGAACAATGCCGGTGTCGCCATCAACGGCACCCTGCTGGAGACCGACCTGGACCGCCTGGAAAGCATGATCGAGCTGAACGTCACCGCCACCGCGCGTCTGGCCGGCGCTGCCGCCAAGGCCTTCGCCGGGCGCGGGCGCGGGCGCGGCACCATCATCAACGTGGCCTCGGTGCTGGCCCTGGCGCCGGAGCTGTTCAACGGCAGCTACAGCGCCACCAAGGCCTTCGTGCTCAACCTGAGCCAATCCATGCAGCAGGAACTGGCGCCGCAGGGCCTGCGCATCCAGGCCGTGCTGCCGGGCGCCACCCGCACCGAAATATGGGACCGCGCCGGCACCGATATCTCCGCACTGCCGCCTGAAATGTTGATGGACGTGAACCACATGGTCGACGCCGCGCTGGCCGGCCTGGCCCAGGGCGAAGTAGTAACCCTGCCGGCGCTGCCGGATGCCGGCGAGTTCGACGCCTTCACCGCTGCGCGCCTGAAATTGGCGCCGAACCTCTCGCGCAGCGTGCCGGCGCAGCGCTACGGAGTTGCAGTGGGCTAACCGAGTAATTGAGTGGCGAAAAGCTTGCCCCGGCCTTGCGCCGGGGCTTTTTTATGCGCGGCTTTTGTAGGAGTGCGCCATGCGTGTAATGGCGCGCATGGGCTGAGCATCTACGCTCGGACTGGCCCTCACCCTAACCCTCTCCCAAGGGGAGAGGGGACCGTTCGGTGAAGGATGAAATCATGGCGTCAGCCGGCACAGACAGCTCCCTCTCCCTTGGGGAGAGGGTTGGGGTGAGGGGAAAGCGCAGGCACAAATTTTCCGAAATAGCTTGTTGCTCTCGCAGGTGTCCGCAGCAGTTACTCCGCCGCGCCAATCTCCCGCTTGAGGTGCCGGCGGGTGCTGTCCAGGATGCGCTCGGCCAGCTCGGTATCCGCCACGCTGCGCGACAGCACCAGCGCGCCAATCAGCGTGGCGAGCAGGGCGACGCTTTCGTCCTCGGCATGCTCGGTTGGCAGCGCCTGCTCGATGGCTTTGATGCGCGCCTGGACGATGGCGTCCGTGGTGGCACTGGCATGCCCTCGGGCGCCCAGTTCGGCAGAGATGGTCGGCAACGGGCAGCCCTTGCCCGGCGTGTTGCGATGGCCGGTGGAGAGGTACTGGTCGATGAAGCCGGGCAGCGGGTCGTCCTTGGCGAACTGCTGGTCGACCACCGGGCGCAGTTGCTCGGCGGCCTGCTGCAGGGCGATTTCCACCAGCTCGTCCTTGGACTTGAAGTGCGCGTAAAAGCCGCCGTGGGTCAGGCCCAGCGCCTTCATCAGCGTCTGCAGGCCGGTGGCGTCGACGCCTTCGCTGCGGAAGCGCTGCGCCGCCTCGTTGATGATGCGTTCGCGGGTCTGGGCCTTGTGGTCTTCGGAGTAACGCATGACCGGGTGTCTCCTGCGGTGCATGGAATGCTGGGTGACATTCTAACGCAGGGTGGGCGAGGGGAGGTGATTCAGGGCAGAGGCGTGGATGGAGTTGCAGGAGCGAGGACTAGGCGTCCCCCTCGCTCCCACAAACGTCAAAAGCGCTCGGTAACCGTCAGCGAACAGCTTCCAGCAACGTCGCCACACCTTGCCCGCCACCAATGCACTGGGTGGCAATGGCATAACGCCCGCCGGTTTCCTTCAGCAGCGCCGCCGCCTTGCCGGTGATGCGCGCGCCGGTTGCTCCCAGCGGGTGACCGATGGCCAGGGCGCCGCCGTGCAGGTTGACGCGGTCGATATCCAGCTCAAGCCCACGCAGGCAGGCCAGGGCCTGGCTGGAGAAGGCTTCGTTGATCTCCACCAGGTCGATGTCGGCCATGCGCAGACCCGCGCGGTCGAGCAGCTTGCGGGTGGCATAGAGCGGGCCCATGCCCATGATTTCCGGCGGGCAGCCAACCACGGCGACGGCTTTCACCCGCGCCAGGATGTCCAGCCCATGGGCACGGGCGAAGTCTTCGCTGCACACCAGCACGGCCGCTGCGCCATCGGTGAGAGGAGAGGCGGTACCCGCAGTGACGCTGCCGCCGAACGCCGGTTTGAGCTGCGCCAGCGCCTCCAGGTTGGTGCCGGGGCGGATGCAGCCGTCCTCGTTGACCACGCCGTTTGGCGTGTCGATGGACACGATTTCCGCCGCCAGCAGCCCTTGTTCACGGGCACGGGCCGCCTTGGCGTGGGAGTCCACCGCCATGGCTTCCTGGTCGACGCGGGAAATGCCGAAGCGCTCGGCGACGATTTCCGCCGTCTGCCCCATGGGCATGTAGGCCTGCGGGAATTCGGCCAGCAGTCGTGGGTTGGGCGACAGGTTGAAGCCACCCATGGGTACGCGGGTCATGGATTCCACGCCGGCGCAGATGAACGCATCGCCGGCGCCGAGTTGGATCTGCCCGGCGGCAAAATGAATGGAGGTCATCGAGGAGCCACAGAAACGGTTCACCGTGGCGCCCGCCACCGTTTCCGGCAGTCCGGCGAGGAAGCTGGTGATGCGCGCGATGTTCATGCCCTGTTCGGCCTCGGGGTAGGAGCAGCCCATGATCAGGTCCTCGATCAGGCTGGCATCCAGGCCGCTGCGCTGTACCAGTGCCTTGACGGTCTGCGCGGCCAGGTCGTCCGGGCGTACGTCGATCAGCGCGCCCTTTTTAGCAAAGTGGAACGGGGAGCGGGCATAACCCGCGATCACTACGGAAGTCATGGTCGGTCTCCTGAACAGCTGTCAGCGCCCGAGGATCAGGCAGGTGGTGGAACCGGTGGCGTAGAGCTTGCCGTCCACGTCGTAGAGACGGCCTTCGGCCAGGGCGGTGGAGCGGCCGACATGCACGATCGTGCCCTCGGCGCGGATCGGTCCGGTGTCGCGGGTCAGTGCGCGGATGTAGCTGATGCGCAGGTCGGTGGTGGTGTAGCCCAGGCCCGGTTCGAGCATGGTGTGCACCGCGCAGCCCATGGCCGAGTCCAGCAGCGTGGCCGCGTAGCCGCCGTGCACGGTGCCCAGCGGGTTGTAGTGGCGCATGTCCGGGGTGCCCTGGAAGATGAAGCGGCCCTGGCTCCATTCCAGCGGGACGAAGCCGATCAGCGCGTTGATCGGCGGGGCGGGCAATTCGCCTGCGCCGATGCCGTCGAAGAATTCCTGGGGCGTCTTGCCGCGCAGTTCCTGCAGGGCAATCACGCCGGGCTCGGCCAGGCGCTGGCGCATTTGCGCGGCCGCCGCTTCCCAGGCGGCAATCTTCTGTTCACGGGTCAGTGTCAGTTCGGTCATCGCGGGCTCCAGCACTTCGATTAAATATTACGGTCATCATACTAGCATTGAATGTTGATCGGCATATAAGTGACGGAAGCGCCATCCAGCAGGGCTGAAACGACAGGAAAAGGGGGAAGGAGAGGGCGCTGGCGGAGCGGACTCCGCCAGCGCGGAGGGCATTACTCGGCGGTGGCGGTCATGCTGGCCGCGCGTGCCTGGCTGCGCTGAGCCTTGTATTGCAGGGCGACGGCGGGCACCGGCGAAGCGACACCGGTTTCGACCCAGCGGCGGATGCGACCGGCGTCGGCCACATGGGTGCGTTTGCCGAAGGCATCGAGCAGGGCCAGGGCGACCGGGCGGCCGTTCATCATGGTAACCATCACCAGGCAGTGGCCGGCGTCGTTGGTGAAGCCGGTCTTGGTCAGGCGGATGTCCCACTTGCCGTTGCGCACCAGCGGGTTGGTGTTGAAGAAGCTCAGCGAATAGCTGGGCTTGCTGAAGCGCGCATCGCTGGTCGCCGTGGTGCTCAACTGGCGGATCTGCGGGTAGGTGTAGGCAGCCTTGGCCAGGCGGATCAGGTCATTGGCGTCGGAAACGTTGTGGATCGACAGGCCGGTGGGCTCGACATAATGAGTGCTGGTCATGCCGAGGGATTTCGCCTTGGCGTTCATGGCCGCGACGAAGGCCCTGGAGCCGCCCGGGTAGTTGTGGGCGAGGCTGGCGGCGGCGCGGTTTTCCGAGGACATCAGCGCCAGCAGCAGCATGTTCTGGCGGCTGATCATGCTGCCCAGGTGGACGCGGGAGAACACGCCCTTCATCTCGGCAGTCTCGGAGATGTCCACGGGGATCAGCTCGTTCATCGGCAGCTTGGCGTCCAGGGTGACCATCGCGGTCATCAGCTTGGTCACCGAGGCGATGGGCACCACCAGGTTCGGATTGCTGGAGTAGAGGGTCTTGCCGTTCTCCAGGTCGACCACCAGTGCGCTGCCGGAGGCGAGGACGAGTTCTTTGGGGGAGGCGGCCTTAGGGGTGGCAGCAGAGGAGTTCGATGTACAGACAACAGCGGCGCAGGCAAACAGCAGGCTCAGTATCGAACGACGAGTAGTCATGGATGTGATTCGCAAGCGTTGAGTGGGAATTTGTCTACATCCATGTAGGCATTTTCGTCGAATTCTACTGCAAGGCCTGCGCTAGCGCACCTGGCGCAGGGCGTCTCAGTTTGCGACAGCCTGAGACGTGCCGACATCGTCCAGGCAAGGCCACGACTGGTACTGGCGGCCGTAGCTTAGCTAACAGGCCGAGCTGTTGCGAAATGCAACCGCAGCGGTTGGCAGGCCAACGTCCGAAACTCTTCTCAAAGCCTCGCCACCTATGGCTTTCAGGCCGAATGGCACGCTTTGTGAGTAGCTATCCTGAATGATGCGGAGGCGCCCGCCAACATCGTTCTGCCGATGGTCGGGGTTGCGTTTACCTTTACGTTAACGTAAACATTCCACGTCGCCCGCGACCGGTCAGTCAGTCCGGCGGGGTAGGTTGGCTCTCGGTGCATTGGCACCGCTGCCAGAGCCGATCGTTCAGCGTTGATCCCAGAACAAGCACAACAAGGGAAAGCCATGAACCACCTGAGTTACACCCGCGGCCCCCAGGACAAACCCCTGCTGGCCATGACCGTTGGCGCGGCCTTCGACGCCACGGTAGAGCGTTTCGCGGCACGCGAGGCTCTGGTCGTGCGTCACCAGAACCTGCGCTACACCTGGGCCGAGCTGGCCGAGGTGGTCAATGGCATCGCCCGCGCTTTCCTCGCCCTCGGCCTGCGTCCCGGCGACCGACTGGGCATCTGGGCGCCCAACTGCGCACAATGGTGTGTCACCCAGTTCGCCAGCGCCAAGGTCGGCGCGGTGCTGGTCAACATCAACCCGGCCTACCGGGTGAGCGAACTCGAATACGCGCTCAAGCAGTCCGGCTGCCGCTGGCTGGTGTGCGCCGATGCGTTCAAGACCTCCGATTACCACGGCATGCTCGCCGACCTGCTGCCCGAGTTGGGGCAGGGGCGACCGGGCGAGCTGTCCAGCGACCGCCTGCCGGAGCTGCGCGGGGTGATCAGCCTGTCCGATACGGCGCCGTCCGGCTTCCTGCGCTGGAGCCAGCTGGAGCCGCTGGGCCGTGGCACGTCCGCCGCCGAGCTGGCCGAGCGCCAGGCGCTGCTGCAGTTCGACGAGCCGATCAACATCCAATACACCTCTGGCACCACCGGTTTCCCCAAGGGCGCCACGCTCAGCCACTACAACATCCTCAACAACGGCCTGATGGTCGGCGACAGCCTCGGCCTCACCGAGCACGACCGCCTGGTGATCCCGGTGCCGCTGTACCACTGCTTCGGCATGGTGATGGGCAATCTCGGCTGCCTGACCCACGGCTCCACCATGATCTACCCCGCGCCCAGCTTCGAGCCCGAGGCAACCCTGGCGGCGGTGGCAGAAGAGAAGGCCACCGCGCTGTACGGCGTGCCGACCATGTTCATCGCCGAACTGGATCACCCGACCCGCCACGACTTCGACCTCTCCAGCCTGCGCACCGGCATCATGGCCGGTGCTACCTGCCCGATTGAAGTCATGCGTCGCGTGATCGACGAAATGCACATGGCCGAGGTACAGATCGCCTACGGCATGACCGAGACCAGCCCGGTGTCCCTGCAGACCGGCCCGGAAGACGACCTGGAAACCCGCGTCACCACCGTCGGTCGCACCCAGCCGCACCTGGAAAGCAAGATCATCGACGCCGACGGCCGCATCGTCCCGCGCGGCACCATCGGCGAACTCTGCACCCGTGGCTACAGCGTGATGCTCGGCTACTGGAACAACCCGCAGGCGACTTCCGAGGCCATCAGCCCGGCGCGCTGGATGCTCACCGGTGACCTCGCCGAGATGGACGAGGCGGGCAACGTGCGCATTGTCGGGCGCAGCAAGGACATGATCATTCGCGGCGGCGAGAACATCTATCCGCGCGAGATCGAAGAGTTCCTCTATACCCACCACGCCGTGGCCGACGCGCAGGTGATCGGCATCCCCGACGAGAAGTACGGCGAGGAGCTGGTGGCCTGGGTCAAGTTCCACCCCGGCCATAGCGTCGCCGAGGACGAGCTGCGCGCCTTCTGCAAGAACGCCATCGCCCACTTCAAGGTGCCGCGTCACTTCCGCTTCTGCGACGAGTTCCCGATGACGGTGACCGGCAAGATCCAGAAGTTCCGCATGCGCGAAATCAGCATCGACGAGGTGCGCGCCAAGCGTGGCTGAGCGTTCGACACCCTGCGCCCAGGCGTGCGTCCCTGACATCGGCGCGCCATGGGCGTAGAGAAGGGCACCATCTCCATCCGCCTGGTCAGCGAAGCGCTGGCCGAGTTTCGTCGCGCCGGCCGCGACGACGGGCCGCTATTGGCCGCCGCCGGCATCGCTCCGGAGCTGTTCGGCAAGCCTTACGCGCGGGTTTCCAGCCAGGCTTACGCGCGGCTCTGGCTGCGCCTGGCGAAGGAGATGGACGACGAGTTCTTCGGCATGAATGCCCGGCGCATGAAGTCCGGCAGCTTCAACTTCATGGCTGCCGCGGCGATCCGCGAGCCGACCCTGGAGGCGGCGATGAATGCCGCGCTGCGCTTCATGGGGCTGGTGTTCGACGACTTCGCGCCGCGCCTGGTGCGCCAGGACGGCGTCGCCTCGATCACCCTCGACGAGCCTGAAGGCCCCGCACCACGTGCCTTCTGCTACTTCACCCTGTGGCTGATGCTGCACGGCCTGGCCTGCTGGCTGGTGGGGCGGCGCATCCCGATCCTCGCCATCGAACTGCGCTGCCCGCAGCCGGATTTCATCGAGGACTACCGGGTGATGTTCAGCGACAACCTGCGTTTCGCCCGCCGCCAGTCGCGCCTGCTGTTCAATGCCGAAGCGCTGGAGCTGCCGGTGCGCCGCGACGAGCGCGAGCTGCGGCGTTTCCTGGGTGGCGCGCCGGCCAACATCCTGGTGCGCTACCGCGATCCGCAGAGCCTCGCCGCGCGTACCAAGGCCTACCTGCGCAGCCTGAAGTTCGAGCGCTGGCCGGACCTCGACGCACTCGCCAGCCACTTCTACATGGCGCCCTCGACTTTGCGCCGCAAGCTGGCGGCCGAAGGGCAGTCCTACCAGGCGCTCAAGGATCAACTGCGCCGCGACCTCGCCATTGCCCGGCTGGACAGCGGCGATGGCAACTTCGCCGACCTCGCCGAGGAACTGGGTTTCGCCGACACCAGCGCCTTCTACAAGGCCTTCCGCAAATGGACCGGGTCGACGCCGGGGCAATACCGCGCGCTGATTCGCCAGGAGCCCTGAAATTTAAGGGCCTGGCTCAAGTAGCCGCCTTAAAGGCCGATAGAACAACACAGAACCGCTCTCTCCCAAGGACGCCACTCCATGCCCCTGTCCCGCCTCTCGATCCAGTGGAAGATCACGCTGCTGACCGGCCTCTGCCTGCTCTGCATCGTCTGCCTGTTGGTCGGCCTCTCGCTGTTCCGGATGAACCATGACGCCGAGCTGATCAAGGCGGCCAACGCGGACATGCTCAAGGACGCCGCGAAGTCGCGGATGCAGGCACGCAGCGAGCAGCAGGCGGAGATCATCCAGCGCTTCTTCACCGACGTGTACCACTTCGGCAACCAGTTTTCCCGCCAGGTCAGCCAGCTGCGCGAGCAGTCGACCAGGCATGGCGCGGATGCCGCCAGCGTGCGCAAGGACCTGAATCAGCTGGTGCGTGACGGCCTGAAGAGCAACCCCAACCTGCTCAGCCTCTACGTGGTCTTCGAGCCCGATGCGCTGGATGGCCAGGACGCCGCCTTCCATGACCAGCCCGATGCCGGCAGCAACGAAAAGGGCCGCTTCGGTGCCTACTGGGCGCAGAAAGCTTCCGGTGAAATGACCGGCCTGGCAGTGACCGAGGACATGATCGGCGACACCTCGGCCATGCTCGACGGCAGCCCGTTCAACACCTGGCAGCTGTGCCCGCTGCAGACCCGCAAGGCCTGCGTGCTCAACCCGTATTTCGACAGCGCTTCGGGCACCAAGGTGCTGATGACCACTGTGACCTTCCCGCTGATGGACCAGGGCAAGGTCATCGCCGTGATCGGCATCGACATCAGCCTCAGCCGCTTGCAGCAACTGGCCGTTGATGGCGACCGCGAGCTCTACGACGGTGCCGGCAGCGTCAGCATCGTCAGCCCGGCGGGCCTGCTCGCCGGCTACAGCAGCGACGAAGCGCTGCTCGGCCAGCCGCTGGAGAAGGCTATTCCCGGCCAGGCCGCCGAACTGCTGTCGCTGCAGGCCAGCGGTCGCCCGCAGGTGCTGGAGAAGGATGGCCAGCTGCGCGTGGTCGAGCCGCTGCTGCCGATCCCGGACGCCACCAAGCCATGGGCCGTGGTACTCGACGTACCGCAGGAGGTGCTGCTGGCGCCCGCATTGGAACTGCAGAAGCAGCTGGATGAGCGCAACTCCAGCGGCGCGCTGTGGCAGACGATCTTCGGCCTGATCGCCGCCATCGTCGGCCTGCTGCTGGTCTGGCTCACCGCACGCGGCGTGACCCGGCCGATCCTCGGTGTGGCCGCCATGCTGCGCAACATCGCCAGTGGCGAAGGCGACCTGACCAAGCGCCTGGACTACGCCGGCAAGGACGAACTGGGCGAGCTGGCCGGCTGGTTCAACCGCTTCCTCGACAAGCTGCAGCCGATCATCCGCGACGTGAAATCCTCGGTGCACGACGCCCGCGCCACTGCTGATCAATCCTCGGAAATCGCCAGCCAGACCAGTGCCGGCATGCAGCAGCAGTTCCGCGAAGTCGACCAGGTCGCCACCGCCTCGCAGGAGATGAGCGCGACCGCCCACGACGTCGCCAATAGCGCCGCCATGGCCGCCGACGCTGCGCGTGGCGCTGATGGTGCGACCCGCGATGGTCTCAACGTGATCGATAACACCACCCGCCTGATCGACGAACTGGCCAGCGACATGAGTAGCGCCATGAGCCAGGTCGAAGGTTTGGCGGCGAGCAGCGAGCAGATCGGCTCGGTGCTGGAAGTCATTCGCGGCATCGCCGAGCAGACCAACCTGCTGGCGCTCAACGCGGCCATCGAAGCAGCCCGTGCCGGTGAAGCCGGACGCGGCTTCGCGGTGGTCGCCGACGAGGTGCGCAACCTCGCCAAGCGCACCCAGGATTCGGTGGAGGAAATCCGCCAGGTCATCGAAGGCCTGCAGAACGGCACCCGCGACGTGGTCGGCGCAATGAGCAACAGCCACCGCCAGGCGCAGGACAGCGTGTCCCAGGTCGAACAGGCCGTGGCCGCGCTCAAACGCATCGGCGATGCCGTCAGCGTGATCACCGACATGAACCTGCAGATCGCCAGCGCCGCCGAGGAACAGAGCGCGGTCGCCGAGGAGATCAACCGCAACGTGGCGGGAATCCGTGACGTGACCGAATCGCTGTCCAGCCAGGCGCAGGAATCGGCGCAGGTGAGCCAGTCGTTGAACAAGCTGGCGAACCATCAGCAGGGGTTGATGGATCAGTTCCGTGTTTGAGTTCCGGGCCTGCCATCTGAGGAAGGCAGGCCGGTCACACCGTAGGGCGAATAACCTGGAACAGGTTATCCGCCGCTCAACCAGCGGCGGATAACGCTGGCGCGTTATGCGCCCTACAAAAGCACTTGCCGGGCTGTCCAATCCGCTCATCCAGATTGGCGGCTTTCGACATTGCCCGCGTTCGCGCACGGCGGGAACATCAGGGGACTCCAACAAGAACAACCCGGGAGTCCCAAGTGATGCGTTCCCATTCCGCCGCTGCTGGCGAATTCGATTACCGCGCCACCGCCGATGCCACCCTGGCCGGCAACCTCGACGCCCTCAACGCCTGTGTCGAATGCTGCGACCGCCACGCCATCCCTGGCCGCATTGCGCTGTTCTGGGAGGGCAAGGACGGCGACAGCGCCTCCTACACCTTCACTCAACTGAAAGAACTCTCAGGTCGCTTCGCCAGCTTCCTGCACAGCCTTGGCGTGCGCCCCGGCGATGTGGTGTCCGGCATGCTGCCGCGCACCCCGGAACTGCTGATCACCGTGCTCGGCACCTGGCGCCTGGGCGCGGTCTACCAGCCGCTGTTCACCGCCTTCGGGCCGAAAGCCATTGAGCATCGCGTGAAGCTGGCCGGCAGCAAGGTGGTCGTCACTGACGGGGCCAACCGCAGCAAGCTGGACGAAGTCCCCGACGCGCCTATGCAGGTCACCGTTGGCGGACCGAAGGGGCAGGGCATCCGCCATGGCGACTACAGCTTCTGGGCCGAACTGGAACGCCACTCAGCGGACTTCGAACCTGTCCTGCGCAGCGGCGAAGACACCTTCCTGCTGATGTTCACCTCCGGCACCACCGGCTTGGCCAAGCCGCTGGCCGTGCCGCTCAAAGCCATCGTCGCCTTCGTTGGCTACATGCGCGACGCAGTGGGCCTGCGCGAGGAGGATTCGTTCTGGAACCTGGCCGATCCAGGCTGGGCCTACGGCCTCTACTACGGCGTTACCGGGCCGCTGGCCATGGGGCATCCGATCACCTTCTACGAAGGCGCGTTCACGGTGGAGAGCACCTGTCGCATCGTGCGCAAGTACGCCATCACCAACCTGGCCGGCTCGCCTACCGCGTACCGCCTGCTGATCGCCGCCGGCGAGGCAGTGTCCAAACCGCTCAAGGGGCGACTGCGCGCGGTAAGCAGCGCCGGCGAGCCGCTGACCCCGGAAGTGATCCGCTGGTTCGCCAGCGAGCTGGGCGTGACCATCCACGACCATTACGGCCAGACCGAGCTGGGCATGGTGCTGGCGAACCACCACGAGCTGGAACACCCGGTGCACCTGGGCGCTGCCGGCTTCTCCATTCCCGGCCACCGCGTGGTGGTGCTGGACGAGCAGGGCAACGAGCTGCCTGCCGGCCAGCCCGGTGTCCTCGCCATGGACCGCAAGCGTTCGCCGCTGATGTGGTTCGCCGGCTACCAGGGCATGCAGACCAAGTCCTTCGTCGGCGACTACTACCTGAGCGGCGATACCGTCGAGCTGAATGCCGACGGCAGCATCAGCTTCGTCGGCCGCGCCGATGACCTGATCACCACCTCCGGCTACCGCGTCGGGCCGTTCGACGTGGAAAGCGCGCTGATCGAACACCCGGCAGTGATCGAGGCGGCGGTCATCGGCAAGCCGGACCCGGAGCGCACCGAACTGGTGAAAGCCTTCGTGGTGCTCTGCTCGTCCTACCGGCCGGGCGCGGAGCTGGCCGAGGAACTACAACAGTACGTGCGCAAGCGACTGTCGGCGCACAGCTACCCGCGGGAAGTGGAGTTCGTCGACGAACTGCCCAAGACCCCCAGCGGCAAGATCCAGCGCTTCCTCCTGCGCAACCAGGAGATCGCCAGGCAACGCGAAGCAGCCGAGAAAGCGGCAGCTCACTAAGTACAGCGGAGAGACTTCATGCAGATCCAGAACAAGGTATTCCTGATCACCGGCGGCGGCTCCGGCCTCGGCGCCGCCACGGCGAAACTGCTGGTGTCCGCAGGCGCCAAGGTAGTGCTGGCCGATATCAACGCCGAAGCCGGCGCGGCCCAGGCCGCCGAACTGGGCGAAGCCAATGCGCGTTTCATCCGCACCGACGTGTGCAGCGAGGCGGACGCCAAGGCCGCCGTGCAACTCGCCCTCGACGCCTTCGGCGCGCTGCATGGGCTGGCCAACTGCGCGGGCGTGGCCCCGGCGGAAAAGGTCATCGGGCGCAATGGCGTGCACGGGCTGGAAAGCTTCGCCCGCACCATCAACATCAACCTGATCGGCACCTTCAACATGCTGCGCCTGGCCGCTGAAGCCATGGCGCAGAACCAGCCCGATGCCGGCGGCGAGCGCGGCATCATCATCAACACCGCCTCGGTGGCGGCCTTCGACGGGCAGATCGGACAGGCCGCGTATTCCGCCTCCAAGAGCGCCGTGGTCGGCATGACCCTGCCGATCGCCCGCGAACTGGCGCGCTCGGGCATTCGCGTGATGACCATTGCTCCCGGCATCTTCGAGACGCCGATGATGGCCGCCATGCCCCAGGAAGTCCGGGACTCCCTCGGCGCCAGCGTGCCGTTCCCGCCGCGCCTCGGTCGTCCCGACGAGTACGCCGCGCTGGCCCGGCACATCATCGAGAACAGCATGCTCAACGGCGAAGTGATCCGCCTCGACGGCGCCATCCGCATGGCCGCGAAGTAAGCAAGAGGAGACAGCTCATGAACGATCCCATCGTTATCGTCAGCGCCGCCCGTACGCCCATGGGCGGCTTCCTCGGCGACTTCAAGGACGTCACCGCCGCCACCCTCGGCGCGGCCGCGATCCGCGCCGCTGTCGAACGGGCCCGCCTGGGCGCCGAAGAGGTGGACGAAGCGGTACTCGGCTGCGTGCTCTCCGCCGGGCAGGGCCAGGCGCCGGCACGCCAGGCAGTGCTGGGTGCGGGCCTGGCGCGCGGCACGCCGTGCTCCACGGTGAACAAGATGTGCGGCTCGGGCATGAAGGCCGCGATGATGGCCCACGACGCCATCCTCGCCGGCAGCGCCCGCGTGGCTTTGGCCGGCGGCATGGAGAGCATGTCCAATGCGCCGTACCTGCTGGAGCGTGCCCGCAGCGGCTACCGCATGGGCCACGGCAAGGTGCTTGACCACATGTTCCTCGACGGCCTCGAAGACGCCTACGACAAGGGCCGCCTGATGGGCACCTTCGCCGAGGACTGCGCCGAGAAATACGGCTTCACCCGCCAGCAGCAGGACGACTACGCCATCGCCTCGCTGACCCGCGCGCAGAAGGCCATGAGTGAAGGCCGCTTCGCCGAGGAAATCGTCGCGGTGACTGTCAAGGCCGGCAAGGAAACCCGCGAAATCAGCCAGGACGAACAGCCGCCCAAGGCGCGCCCGGACAAGATTCCCACCCTGAAACCGGCGTTCCGCGACGGCGGTACCGTGACGGCGGCGAATGCCAGCTCCATCTCCGACGGCGCCGCCGCGCTGGTGCTGATGCGTCTGTCCGAAGCCGAGAAACGCGGCCTGACGCCGCTGGCCGCGATCCGTGGCCACGCGTCCTTCGCCGACGCGCCGAACCTGTTCCCGACCGCTCCGGTGGGCGCGGTGAACCGCCTGCTGCAACGCACCGGCTGGGCCATCGGCGATGTCGACCTGTTCGAGGTCAACGAAGCCTTCGCCGTGGTCGCCATGGCCGCCATGCGCGAGCTGGATATTCCCCACGACAAGCTCAACGTCCACGGCGGCGCCTGCGCCCTCGGCCACCCCATTGGTGCCTCTGGCGCGCGGGTGATCGTGACCCTGCTGTCGGCGCTCAAGCAGTACGACCTCAAGCGCGGTGTGGCCTCGGTGTGCATTGGCGGCGGCGAAGCCACGGCCATTGCGGTCGAGCGCCTGGCGTAAGGAGCCGACCATGATTCCCAGTGAAGAAGACATCCAGATCCGCGACGTTGCCCGACAATTCGCCCAGGAGCGGCTGAAACCCTTCGCCGCCGACTGGGACCGTGAGCACCGTTTCCCCGCGGAAGCGATCAAGGAAATGGCCGACCTCGGCTTCCTCGGCATGCTGGTGGCGGAGGAGTGGGGCGGTGCGCAGACCGGCCACCTGGCCTACGCCATGGCGCTGGAAGAGATCGCCGCCGGCGACGGCGCCTGCTCGACCATCATGAGCGTGCACAACTCGGTGGGCTGCATGCCCATCGCCAAGTTCGGCAACGACGAGCAGAAGCGCCAGTTCCTCGTGCCCCTGGCCCGTGGCGAAATGATCGGCGCCTTTGCCCTGACCGAACCGCAGGCCGGCTCCGACGCCAGCTTCCTGAAGACCCGCGCGCGCCGCGACGGCGAGCATTACGTGCTGAACGGCAGCAAGCAGTTCATCACCTCCGGCAGCCATGCCGGCGTGGTGATCGTCTTCGCAGTGACCGATGCGGCGGCGGGCAAGAAAGGCATCAGCGCCTTCATCGTGCCGACCGATACGCCCGGCTACCGCGTGGTGCGTGTCGAGGACAAGCTCGGCCAGCATGCCTCGGACACCTGCCAGATCGCGTTCGACGATGTGCGCATCCCCGCCAGCTACCGGCTGGGCGAGGAGGGGCAGGGCTACGCCATTGCCCTGGCGAACCTGGAAGGCGGTCGCATCGGCATCGCTTCGCAAGCCGTCGGCATGGCCCGCGCCGCGTTCGAGTACGCCCGCGACTACGCCCACGAGCGCGAAACCTTCGGCAAGCCGATCATTCAGCACCAGGCGGTGGCTTTCCGCTTGAGCGACATGGCCACCGAGATCGCCGTGGCGCGGCAGATGGTCCACCACGCCGCCAGTCTGCGCGAAGCCGGCTTGCCGTGCCTGACCGAGGCCTCCATGGCCAAGCTGTTCGCCTCGGAAATGGCCGAGCGCGTTTGCTCCGCAGCGATCCAGACCCTCGGCGGTTACGGTTATCTGCAGGATTACCCGGTAGAGCGCATCTACCGCGACGTGCGCGTGTGCCAGATCTACGAAGGCACCAGCGACGTGCAGCGGCTGGTGATCGCGCGGAGTCTGTAAAGGGTTCGCCGGCAGACCCCGGCCTGTTCGTTGGACAGGCACTTCGGCAGGGCGGGGTCTGCAGGTGGCTTGTCGGACCTGACGCCTTTGCTTTCTGTAGGAGCGAGCTCGCGAACCGCCCAACGGTCGAGTTACCGGCGAGCAATGTCCGAGAGCAACCTCGCTTCTGCAATGTGCTACGCAGGATGGTGTGGAGTGAAGCGATACCCATCAATGGGCATCGCCCCAGGTATCAGGCGCGCTCCGCCGCCTCGCGCGCTTCGCGTGCCGTCACTTGCTGGCACAACTCGATGATCTGCTCGCGCATCCAGCGGTTGGCCGGGTCCTGGTCGGTGCTTTCGTGCCAGTACAGGTGGGTTTCCAGCTTGGGCACGTCATTCACCGGCAGGTCGACGAAGTGCAGGCCGTGGTGGCGGGCGAAGCGCTCGGGCACGGTGACCACCATGTCGGTCTGCTGCACCACGGTGGAGGCCATCAGGTAGTGCTGCGAACGCAGGGCGATCTTGCGTTGCAGGCCCATCTTGCCCAGCGACAAGTCGACGTAGCCCAGGCCGCTGCGGCGGCTGGAAATCTGAATGTGCGCCACCGACAGGTATTCCTCCAGCGTCACCTTGTCCTTGGCCAGCGCATGGCCCTGGCGCATGGCGCAGACGTAGCGGTCTTCCATCAGTTTGACGTGGCGCACCTGCGGGTCGGTGTTCAGCGGCGCGTCCACGGCGAAGTCCAGGCGTCCGGCGGCCAGCTCCTTGGTGGTTTCGCGGCGCTTGGAGAGGAAGCTCTCGATGTGCACGTTCGGTGCCTGGCGGCGCAGGCGCTGGAACAGCGGCGGCAGGACGATGGCCTCGGTAAGGTCGGTCATGCTGATGCGATAGGTCTTGTTCGCCTGGGTCGGGGTGAAGGTACGGCTTTCCTGCACTGACACGCGAAGAAGCTGCAGCGCGTTGCGCACCGGCCCGATGATATTCTGCGCCATGGGCGTGGGCACCATGCCTTGCGCGGTGCGCACGAACAGCGGGTCGTTGAAGGTTTCGCGCAGGCGGGCGAGGGCGTTGGAGACGGCGGGCTGGGTGATTCCGACTATTTGTCCGGCGCGGGTCAGGTTGGCTTCGGTGTAGATCGCGTCGAAGACGATGAACAGGTTCAGATCGACCTTGCTGAGGTTCATTCCAGGGCTCCGCTTGTCATTGTTTTGGCCCGATCATACCCGAACCTGCGCCCAGGTCCATATGGGTTATGAATGTTCATCGATTCGGATAATAGGCTGGGTAAATCCTTCCCGCTGTTCTAGCATCACTCCACACAAACAACCGCCGCCAGAAGGTTAGCCCCCATGGATTTCGCTTATTCCGCCAAGGTTCAGGATCTGCGTGAGCGCCTCACCGCGTTCATGGAAGCCAACGTCTATCCCGCCGAAAAGGTGTTCGAGGAGCAAGTGGCCCAGGGTGACCGCTGGCAGCCCACGCAAATCATGGAAGACCTCAAGGCCAAGGCGAAAGCCGAAGGCCTGTGGAACCTGTTCCTGCCCGAGTCCGAGCTGGGCGCTGGCCTGACCAACATGGAATACGCACCGCTGGCCGAGATCATGGGGCGCTCGCTGATCGGCTCCGAACCGTTCAACTGTGCAGCTCCCGACACCGGCAACATGGAAGTGCTGGTGCGCTACGGCTCCGAAGAGCACAAGCGCACCTGGCTGGAGCCGCTGCTGCGTGGCGAGATCCGCTCGGCCTTCGCCATGACCGAGCCGGGTGTGGCTTCTTCCGACGCCACCAACATGCAGGCCAACGCCGTGCGCGATGGCGACGAGTGGGTCATCAACGGCCGCAAGTGGTGGACCTCCGGCGCCTGTGACCCGCGCTGCAAGATCATGATCTTCATGGGCCTGACCAATCCGGACGCGCCGCGTCACCAGCAGCACTCGATGATCCTGGTGCCCACTGACGCCCCCGGCGTGAAGATCCTCCGTCCGCTGCCGGTATTCGGCTACGACGACGCTCCGCACGGCCACGCCGAAGTGCTGTTCGAGAACGTCCGCGTGCCCTACGAGAACGTCCTGCTCGGCGAAGGTCGCGGCTTCGAGATCGCCCAGGGTCGCCTCGGCCCAGGCCGCATCCACCACTGCATGCGCTCCATCGGCATGGCCGAGCGCGCGCTGGAACTGATGTGCAAGCGCTCCGTCAGTCGCACCGCCTTCGGCAAGCCGCTGGCACGCCTGGGTGGCAACATCGACCATATCGCCAACTCGCGCATCGAGATCAACCAGGCGCGCCTGCTGACTCTCAATGCCGCATACATGATGGACAAGGCCGGCAACAAGTTCGCCCAGAGCGAGATTGCCCAGATCAAGGTCGTCGCGCCCAACGTCGCCCTGCAGGTGATCGACCGCGCCATCCAGATGCACGGTGGCGCCGGCGTCTCCAACGACTTCCCCCTGGCCTACTGGTACGCCATGCAGCGCACCCTGCGCCTGGCCGACGGCCCGGACGAGGTGCACCGTGCGGCCATCGGCAAGTACGAGATCGGCAAGTACGTGCCGCGTGACGCGCTGCGTAGTAGCCACTGATCGTTAGTCCCAATGAAAAGGCCCGCTGATGCGGGCCTTTTCATTGGTGGGTCAGGGCGCTTTTCATAGGAGCGGACTCCGTCCGCGATGTGCATCAAGCCGGCTCCGAGCTGCCGGAAACCTGTCGCGGAGAAAGTCCGCGCTTTCAGGCGCCGGTCGGGCCCGACTCACAAAGCACAAGGCCAGCTTGCGCTGGCCTTGTTCATTCATTGCAGGGGAGAGGGGTCTGGCCCGTCGGTCTTCGCTCGCTGCTCGATCAACCATTCCCGCCGCGTGTGCAACTGGGCGGCGAAGGCCCGCGCAGCGGCCTCGTGGGGAAAGCGCAGCGCGCGACGACCGAGACGGACCTGCCAATAGGCCCGGCCGCGAAACTCAACGGCTTCGATCCTCACCTCCAGCGCTTGCATGGATCCTCTCCTGGCTGACGATTTCCAGCGGTTCCTCGCTGGTCCGGCGCGTCTTGAGCAAGGATAGCAGTATGCCACCCGCCAAAAGGCCGAAGGTTACGCCAAGGGACAGGGCGGCGGGAACCTTGCCGATGAATCCATGCAGGAAAATCTTCGTGCCGATGAACACCAGGACCAGCGCCAGGGCGTACTTGAGGTACACGAAGCGATGGATCATCGCCGCCAGCGAGAAGTACAGGGCGCGCAGGCCGAGGATGGCGAAGATGTTCGAGGTGTAGACGATGAACGGGTCCTGGGTGATGGCGAAGATCGCCGGCACGCTGTCGACGGCGAACACCAGATCGGCCAGTTCGATCAGGATCAGCGCCAGGAACAGCGGCGTGGCGTAGCGCACCAGCTTGCCCGAGGCGTCTGGCATCTTCACGAAGAAGTGGTGCTCGTGAAGGGTGTCGGTCATGCGGATGCGCTTGCGCAGGAACTTCAGCACCGGGTTGTTGGCCAGGTCCGGTTCGGCGTCATGCTTGGCGAACAGCATCTTCACGCCGCTGAACAGCAGGAAGGCGCCGAACACATACATGATCCACTCGAACTCTTTCACCAGCGCGGCACCCAGGCCGATCATCAGCGCACGCATGACGACGGCGCCAAGGATGCCCCAGAACAGGACCTGGTGCTGGTAACGGCGAGGGATGCCGAAGAAGCCGAAGATCATCGCCATGACGAACACGTTGTCCATCGATAGCGACTGTTCGACGAGGAAACCGGTGTAGTACTCCACCGCGCTGGTGGCACCGAACTCGTACCAGACCCAGCCACCGAAGGCCAGGCCGCAGGCGAAGTAGCCGGCGGAAAGCATCAGGCTCTCGCGCACGCCGATCTCATGGTGATCGCGTTGCAGGACGCCCAGGTCGAGTACGAGGAGAAGAATCACGATGGCCAGGAAGGCCAGCCAGAACCAGGTGGCGGTTCCGAGGAATGGTTCGGTCAAAAAGGCGTGCAGAGCTGTCATTTGGCCCCTCCCTTAGTGTCGTTGTCGAAAAGTGACTCCGACATGGCGGTTGGCAACCGTCAGAGGGGCCCGGCGTCACTGGCGGGAAAATAGCAGAGCGCCCGGCAGAGACAAGCGAAGGAACGTAACAAGTTCCTACAGCATTTCCAGACCAGGCGATCAGCTTCCTTCAAACAGTCTAGAAGTTGAGCGCCAGAGGGGTCAGTAGACCCAGACTTCGACGCGGCGATTCTTCACCCGGCCGTCGTTATCGCTGTTGGCTGCCACCGGAAGGGCATCACCCATCCCGCTGATCTCGCGGAACATCACGCCTTCCTTGGCCAGTTCGCGGCGCACGGCCATGGCGCGCAGCTTGGAAAGCAGTTCGGCGCGCGCCGGGTCCTGCTTGGGATCGCCGAAGCCGACCAGCACCGCCTGCTTGTTCATCTTGCCGGCCTGCTGAAGGTAGGCGAGCAGACGGTCGATATCGCGCTGTGCCTTGTTGTCCAGGGTTGCGCTGCCTTCGCGGAAACGGAAGTTCACCGACAGGCGCTCGGCGTCTCGCGCCAGGGCCTGATAGTTCTCCGGCATGCTGGCACGCGGTGCCATCTTCACTGCCTGTACACGCTGGCCGACGAAGCCGCTGGTGCTGACCAGGGCCTGGCCCTTGTCACCCTGGGCGAACTGCAGCAGGGCGCGGGCCCAGCGGTTCGGCTCTTCGGGCTTCATGTAGAGGAACAGACGGCGCGACAGTGGGTAGTCCTCGGTGGCGATCAGTGTGGTCGATGGCGGCATGGCCTGGGAGTCGCCGTCGGCAATGCGCAGCGCCTTGGCATGTTGGACGGACGACAGGCCGACGAAGCCAATGCCCTGCGGGTCCTTGCTCACTTCGGCGGACAACTGGTCGCTGGACTCGAAGCGCTGGACACCACTGGCCAGTGTCTTGCCGTGACTCGCCAGGACAAGCTCCTTGAAGGTATCGAAGGTGCCGGAGTTGTCGTCGCGCGAATACAGGCGAATGGCACCGCCGCGCCCGCCAATCTCTTCCCAGGTTTTCACCTCGCCGGAAAAGATCTTCGCCAGCGTATCGGTGGTCAGTTCATCCAGTGGGTTGGCTGCGTTGACGATGATCGCCAGGCCATCGATGCCGATCACCTGTTCGGCCTTGGCGCTGCGCAGGTTGCCCGATGCCGAGAGGCCTGCGACTTCGGCGTCCTTGATCGGGCGCGAGGCGGCTGCCAGCTCGGCACTGTTGTCCTTCAGGGCGACGAAGCCAGTGCTGGAGCCGTGGGCGGCCAGGTCGACGATGGCCTCCTTGCCGTCCTGGGTGCGACCGATGATTCGCTGTTCGTTCTCCGCCTTGCCCGGCTTGGCAGTGACGTCGCTGTAGCCCTCGCTGGCCAGCAGGCCTTTCACCAGCTCCGGCAGCAGGTGTGCGCCGATGGTGTTGGAACCCTGGATGCGCAGCACCGGCTCTCCGCCCTGGGACGAGGGCAGGGCGGCGAATGCCGACCAGGGGAATGCGTAGCAGATGAAGGCGATGGTGAGCCAGGCGATGGTCACGGGCCAGGGTTGGGCGTCGCTGGGGCTCGACTTGTACTGCATGGGTCAACTTCCATTTGAGGCATCGTTGGCGCGGCAGATTAAGTCGGAATCATTGCATCGATATGACGCTTCGCTGCGGCGCAGAGCGTTTGTCGCTGCCTTCGGATATGACTGGTGGGTTGTCGGATGTTTCCGATTTCGGCTCCGTGCCGGCAGGGCTATACAGCTCCCTCAGTACGGGCATGCCGGAGAACAAAATGGACGAGATTCTCGATTTTTCGTCGCTTCTGATGAAGCTGGTCCTCATCCTGCTGGTGGCGCTGATGGCTGCAACTTTGCTGGTGGCACCTGAATCGATGTTGGAAAGCGCGTCTTCGACGCTGTGGCTGGTCGCCCCGTTGTTTGTCCTGACGACGGTACTCGACCTGGTTGGTGCTGTGCGCGGGAACTCGCCAGGCAGCCTCACTCCGAAACCGTCGCACGATTTACCCCGCAGTTGATGGCCTGCCGTCGCGAGACGGAAACAACGCAGATCCAATGAACGGGTGATGGGAAAATTCTTCCGGCTCATCAGGATTGCCTGATAACGCCAGTTTTCCGGCCAAGCGAAACTTGCGCGGTTTTAACATCCCCGCCGGAAATGAATCATGACTCAGTCCAGTAGTGCACCAACGCCGGTTGGCCCCGAGCATCCTGTAAAGCTGATTTCCCTGGCTGTACACAGCGCTTCCGCCAATCACTGGGGGCGCCCGTGGCGCCGGCGGACATTGAGTGTGATGTATCCGCGGGAATTGACCTTCAAGGGCATCAGGCTGTCGACCCAACAAATGCAGTCATGGTTGAACCTGCTGGCAAGGGCCGGGGTATTGAAGCGGCGCAAGGCCGAACCTGCAGGTAGCCGTCAGAGCGAGGTCGCGAAGCAGGCTCCGCCGCCAGTAGAGACGCCGCAGGCCGGTTCGGCGTTGGCAGACCTGGCCTTTGAGTGGAGTTCGGAGATGATTCCGGATTTCGCACAGTTCGCCCGGTTGTCGCGATTGAAGAGAGAGCAGGAACGGGCCGCCGTTGATGGCAGCGAGGACCTGTCTGGTTCCGCCGGTGATCAGGAACTGCTCGATGGCCTGCCCAGTGACGCAGACGCGATTCTCAGCGGCGCCTCGATGGATGCCGTGCCGTCAGAAGTTCTGGATGCGGACTTCCTGGATCCCACGAATAGCACGGTGCAGCAGGGTGAAAAGGTCGGAGAGGCCGAGCCCGCACAACAAGCCGAAGGCACTGCTGCAGAGCCGGTCGCGCCGCAGGGTTCCGAAGGCACCGTGACGGGCGGATTGCAAGCTGCGGAGTTGCCGTCTGCTGCCGACGATGACTCCGCACCAGTCTCAGAGCCGGTTTCGATGCAATCAACAATTGGAATCGAGCTTGCTGATTCGGTTGCTTCCACTGAGGTGGAGAGCATCGAGAGCATTGCGGCTGACGCGTCGAAACAGGTCGTTGACGATGAGTCGACAGCAATCGAACCGCCCAAGCCGCTCCTGCCGGAACAGGAGGCCGCCACCGAGCGCCAGCCTGCTATTACCGCGGTACACGAGTCCACCGAAGCAGAGCCTGTCGCGTCGACGTCTGAACCAACCGCAACGCCGGTCTGGCAGGACACCGAAAAAGCGGCCAGCGTCCCTTCTGTTGAGACCGTACTACTCGCTTCGGTCGAGCAGGCCGAGCCAGATGCCCCGGGCACTCTGGAGCCGGTCAGGACTCAGCAATCCGAAACCGCTGCCCACGAAGGGAGCGCAGTGTACGAGCCTTCTCTCGAATGCCAGCCGACAGAGGTGTCGGTGGGTGTCGATCTTGCTGAGCAGATTGACGACGAGCATCTCGAGCTTTTGCTGCCTTTGCAGGATTTGAGCGAGCCTTCCGAGATTCCGGTCGTTGAGGCGATCAGTGCCGATATTCCGAATGAGCTCGAACAGCAGGAATTCGTCGAGCACAGAGTCGAGCAGATGGAAAAGTCCCCTGAACCGGATGATGTCCAGGCTTCCCTGCACGAGGGGGCGATGGATGTCGAACCGCTGTTGATCCATGTGGTGGAACCAATCGCATCACTCGAACCGGAGGTGGCGACCAGCATCCTTGCCGTGGACCTGGAGCCGCAGGAGGAAGCTGCTCCTGCCGTGCAGGTGGCGGCGGAGTCTGCCGAGCTTTTCGAACCGGAACGAGACGTGCCGGTAGAAACCTCAATTTTCCAGGAGGCCCTGGCCTCGGGAAGCCAGTCCGAACACTTGATGGCGGAGCCCGGCGTTTCCGATTCCAGCACTGCTCATGCCGAGGTGGCTCTGGAGCCGATCATCGCAAGCCTTGAGGACGCGCTGGCAACGCTGGCGGTTTCCGACCCCACTCACGACCAGATCTACAGCCAGCCGCGAGGCCGCATCGGCGAAAGGTCGGAATTTGTGGGCATTGGTTCGATTGATGTCGCGACGGCGAGATACACCCAGTCAACCGTGTCTCTTGCGGCTCCCGCAGTCGAGGCCAAGCCATTGGCTGACAACTACCTTGAGGCGGCGGTGCTTCAGGGGATATTTATCCATAAGGAAACTGAAATGACCCATGTGCACAATGAGATGGCTGAGGCAGATGTGCAGGAAACGGCTGCCCCAGTAACCTCGGTGGAATTGCAGGAGGTGTCGGCTGTGCTGAATGTGCCTCAGCTCGAGGCCGATCCGGAAGATGTCCTGTCCGACGTCCAGAGTACCCTCAACTCCCTCGCTGGCATGGCCCAGGGGCTGACCCAGCAGAAGCAGGCCGCCGGCCGCTTGCAGGAAGAGCTGGAGCACTGGAACAACCAGTTGCAGGAGCGCGAACGCCTCGCGGCTGACAAGGAAGAGCGTCTGCAGCAACTGGAGAACCACCTCAAGGAGGCCAAGACCAATCTGGATCGCATGGCTGCCGAAAACAATCGCCTGCTGGCTGAGCGCAGCGAAGCACTCAAGGAATTGGCCCAGACAGTCGATATGCGCGACAAGACTACTCTCAAGCGTGCCGAGTCCATCCAACTGGAGCAACAGCGCATTGATGAGCAGTCGGCCAGCCTGCGTGGCCGTGCGAGCGAGTTGGATGAGCGTGAAAGCGCACTCAAGCGCAAGACCGATGAACTGGCGGTTAGGCTCAAGCAGTTGCAGAGCGCCAAGGATAAATTCAGCACCATCGTCAAGAGCTTCAACGAGACGGTGCAGTTCAACAGCACCTTGTCTGCCATTTCCAAGACGGTTACCGAGTGACCTGTCCGGCCGGTGGGGCGGAAGCCCCACCGGCTGAGATGCTGTTGCAGTGGGTGCGCTGTCGCATAGGGCGTTGCCGAGACCGGGATTGGTCCGTTTACGCGTATTTGACAGCCACGAGTTCCGGTGCCCCAGCCATTCAATGACATTCTGCGGGAACGACTGCGACGGCATCTTCTGTCGATACGCCACGTCGTACCCAGCCCGTAGGGCCTTCGCTGCAAGGAGGAACATGGCCCGCGTAGTTCTCATCGAACCGTTGCGGCGTGACTTCATCGCGCTTCGCCGGTTTCTGCTGGATCACGGTCATCAGTGTGATGTGCATTTCAAGTTTGCACGTCAAGCCTTGATTGGCCTGGATATCAGTAACTGCGACCTCCTGGTGGTAACTCTGGAGTTGCCGGACATTCATGGCATGGAACTGGTCACCATGCTCCGGCGAGATGGTCGACTCAAGCCCACTACACCGGTGCTGGTCTGCTCCAGCCTGGGTTCGCCCCTGAATATTCAACGGGCGATTCGCATCGGCGTTTCGGGATTTCTGCTGATGGACGACCGTCCGACCCTGATCGGCCGAGCTGTCGACGCCGTTCTTGCGGGCGGGAAGATATTTCCCGAGCACGGGCATCTGCCGCTGGACCGTGATCCCAGACTGGAGTCCGCGCTGGCTCTTCCCACCCACCTGGTGGCTGTTCTCTATGGCTTGCGCAGGGGGCGCTCTGTCGCGGCACTGGCGGATGTCCTGGCATTGTCAGGGGCGAGCATTGGCCAGCACAGGAGACAACTGATGCGGAAACTGTCGGCCACGACCCTGGAGGAGCTATTCAGCATAAGCGAGCAGATCGGCCTGCTCTAAACGCATTGCTTCGCTCGAGCTATCTGCCGCTTCCTGAGTCCGGTGGTCGCATTGTCGTAGGAATGCGTCGAATGATTCGGCGGCCTTGCATAGTTTTCCTTCGTCTATGCAGGAATTAACTGACATCCACGTCGACGTTGGGCTGTGAGAATCCTTCCCGCAACCTGTCCTGATCTCACGCTATCAACGTAGAGCAGGACAGCCCATCGGCTCATCCAGTTGGCCCGATTGCCGCTGCTTTCGAAGCGGCATCACCACCAGGTTCCTGGCCTTGTTCGAAGAGTCGAGCGAGCTGCCGGGACGGTGAGGCTGACTACCCTCAGGGTAGGACGTTTCATGACTTCAGATGCGAAGCGGTACGAAGGAGATCAGGAAGAGGGCTTGTCTGTCATGACCGACACTCAGCCGTCTGCGCTGGAAACCGCATTTCTTTCCCCAGCTATCGAGGAGGATCTGTCCGGGCTCCTGACTCCTCAACCAGCCCCCATTGAAGGCCTGGTTCGCCCCGCTGTTTCGGTGGGGTATATCCCGATCCATGTCAACGCTCCGACTGGGGCTGGGGAGCCCGCTGATCCTCGTTCTGTGAAGGCTTTCGAAAACCTGGAGCGGGATCTCGACGATCTCGCCACGGTCTGCTCGGGGCTGAGCCCTGTGGAGCCCGGTTGCGCCGGTTCAATCGAGCCCTTGGCGATCACTGCCGACGAAGCGTCTGCCTGCTCGGTGGTCGATGAAGCCGAAGCTGGCGCCATTCTGCTCGATTCGCTCCAGATGCCGGCAAATAGGTATGACGCCGAATGCAATGTGGCTGACGTAGCGATCGTTTCGCCCGCCGATCGGCCGGCCTTCCACTTTTCCAACGAGGAATCCTCCACCATGAATGCCCAAGCCCAACCCGCTGGCTCCGGAGTCGCAAATGCCCAGGCGTCCGTGGAGTCTGCTGTGAGTGTGCGTCAATCGTCCTCCCTTGAAACCGACGGCGTCCTGCACGATGTGCAGTCCACGCTCGATTCCCTGGCGGGTATGGCCCATGGCTTGTCGCAGCAGAAGCTGGAGATCGTGAAAATGCGCGAGGCGCTCGAGGAGCGTCGTCTGGCGGCGCTTGAGCGTGAGCGTCAGTTGGTTGAGCGTGAGGAACGCCTGAGCCAGCAGGAGCAGCGGTTGCAGGAAGAGAAGCACGGCATCGAGCGTATCGCCGAGCACAATGCTGCTGTACTCGCGGAGCGCAGCAGCGCGCTGCAGACGCTTGCGGAAACAGTCGACAGCCGCGATCGTGCGACGACCAAACGCGCCGAGGTACTGAGCCAGGAACAGCAAAGTATCGACCGTCAGCTGAATCAGTTGCGCGCTCGGGTGCAGGAGCTGGATGACCGCGAGGTGGGGCTGCAACGCCAGGGCGCGGAACTGTCAGATCGCTTCAAGCAACTGCTCGATGCCAAGGAGCGCTTTGGCGCCATCGTCAAGGGATTCAACGAAACCGTACGCTTCAACACGACCTATAGCGCTATCAGCAAGACTGTCGGAGCCGGCGCGGAAGAGGCCTGAGCCCGAAGCCGAGCCCAGGAATGATAAGGCCCGGCACTGGCCGGGCTTTATCATTCAGGGTGTCACTTCAGCTGTAGCCAGATCGGCGCATGGTCCGAGGGCTTTTCCATACCGCGGATATCGTAGTCCACACCGGTATCGGCAATGCGCCCGCGCAGGGCCTCTGAGGCAAGGATGACGTCGATGCGCAGGCCGCGCTTGGGGGTGTCCTCGAAGCCGCGACTGCGATAGTCGAACCAGCTGAATCGGTCGTCCACGCTCGGGTTCTGCAGGCGGAAGCTGTCCACCAGGCCCCAGCCCTTGAGGCGCGCCAACCATTCGCGTTCTTCCGGCAGGAAGCTGCACTTGCCGGTCTTCAGCCAGCGCTTGCGATTCTCTTCGCCAATACCGATGTCGCAGTCTTCCGGCGAGATATTGATGTCGCCCATCACGATCAGTTGCTGGTCGGGCTGGAAGCGGGTTTCCAGCAGGTCCTGGAGGTCGGCGTAGAAGCGCTGTTTGGCCGGGAACTTCACCGGATGATCACGGCTCTCGCCCTGCGGGAAGTAGCCGTTCATCACGGTGATCAACTGGCCCTGGGCGTCCTTGAAGGTGCCCCAGATGAAGCGGCGCTGGGATTCCTCGCCGTCGTTGGGGAAGCCGCGCTGCAGTTCCAGCGGCTCCTGGCGAGAGAGCAGGGCCACGCCGTAGTGGCCTTTCTGCCCGTGGTAATGCACGTGGTAGCCGAGGGCTTCGATTTCCTCGCGGGGGAACTGTTCGTCGGCGACCTTGGTTTCCTGCAGGCCGATCACGTCCGGCTGGTGGCGTTCGATGATCGCCTGGAGCTGGTGGGGACGTGCGCGCAAACCGTTGATATTGAAAGAGACGATTTTCATCCTGGGCGCCCTGGCAAAAGCACGATGCTAGCCCAGGTGGACGGACCCTGGCGACCCCGGCGAGGCGCTGCTAGGGTTTTGTGGCTGGACTCATAACCATAAGAAGAACTCACAAGAAGAGGCGTCCGCATGCCTGATACCCTCGCCGAAGTCCGTCTGCTGGACGGTAGCTACAGCCGTGAAGTGCGCTCGCTGCTTTATCACGCCTATCGTCACGAACCCACCTTTGCCTACCTGTTCGAGTCCGACCGAGCCGGTTTCGATCAGCGTGTGCGGGCGACTGTCCGTGAGCTGGTCAACCAGCATTTTGTCGAGGAGTTGCCGGCCATCGGCCTGCTGATCGACGATCGCCTGGTGGGCGTGGCGCTGGTTGTTCCGCCACAACGTCGCCTGGATGTCACGGAAAGCTGGTTCTGGCGTATGCGCATGCTGCTGACCACCGGCCTGGGCTGCACCCGGCGCTATCTGGACTACCACGCTGCCGTGATTGGCTGCCTGCCGCCGGGGCCATACCACATCCTGCCGCTGATTGGCGTGCACCCGGAGTTCCAGGGCAAGCACCTGGGCGAACAGCTTCTCGACGCGCTGCATACCTGGTGCGCCGAGGATGGTGGCTCGCAAGGGCTGGTGCTGGATACGGGCAACGCACGGTACCTGGAGTTCTATCGGCGCCACGGCTACGAGGAACTCGGTGAGGTTGCCCTGGGACCGATCCGCGAGCATGTCCTGTTCCATCCGAATGCCGGGCGCGAGGCGGCAAAGGCATCTGCGGGATAGGCCGGTGGTCAGTCGCTCAGACGTTTCCTACGCTCTAGGGTGAGGCATCGCGGGGAAAACCCGTGCTAGCATTTCGCGCCATGAGAGTTGTCCAAGGATTGCTTGGGCTGCTGCTGGTAATGGCCTTCTGCTTGCAGAGGGCGCTGGCGGTCGAAGCCCATCTCGACGTTCGTGTCACCCCTGCCAACGCTGCGCTCAAGGCCAATATCGAGGCCTATGTGGGCAGCCTTGGCGAGCGTGATCAGGCGGCCCTGCAAAGATTCCGGCGCAATGCCGTGGAGCAGGCGCAGAAGGCCGCCCAGGCTTTGGGTTACTACCAGGCGCGGATCCGTGGCCGGGTGACCGATGACAAGGTGCCCACGCTGCGGATCAATGTGCGGCCAGGCGAGCCCGTTCACCTGCGTACTGTGACGGTGCGAGTCGACGGGCCGGCCGCCAAGCTCAAGAGCTTCCGCGTTCCCGGCGGGGATTCCCTGAAGCCTGGCGCGCAGCTCAACCACGGCGCCTACGAGGACGCCAAGCGGCTGATCCAGAACCAGGCTTCGCGCTTCGGTTTCTTCCGCGGGCAGTTCACCCAGCAGCAGTTGCGCATCGACCCCGAGGCGGGTGTGGCGGATATCGAGCTGGTCTACGCCAGCGGGCCGCGCTACCGGCTGGGCAAGGTCGACTTCGCCGGCGATTTCCCCTTCGACGAGGACCTGCTGCAGCGCATGGTGCCGTTCAAGGAAGGCAGCGACTACGATTCCGAGCAGATTGCCGATCTCAACCAGGCTCTGCAATCCAGCGGCTATTTCGATGGCGTGCGGGTCGACGCTGCACCGACCAATGCTGATGGCGAGGTGGTGCCGGTGCACGTTCACCTGGAAGCGCGCAAGCCGCGCACCATGGGGCTTGGCCTCGGCTTCTCGACGGACGTGGGGCCGCGCGCTCGGGCGACCTGGACCCGCCACTGGGTCAACCCGCAGGGCCATAGCCTGGGCTTCGAGGCGGAAGTCTCGGCGCCCCGGCAGAACGTCGGCGCCTGGTACGAGATCCCGCTGGACCCGCCACTCACCGACAAGCTGCGCTTCACCAGCGGCTACCAGTACGAAGACCTGGTGGACACCGAGAGCAAGCTGCTCACGCTCGGTGGCGAGTGGCACCACAAGCTCGACAGCGGCTGGCAGCGGGTCGTCTCGCTGAACTGGCAGCGCGAGGAGTACAAGCTGGGTGACGATTCGGGTCTGAGCAGCTTCCTGATGCCGGGGATCGGTTACTCGATCCTCGAAGCCGACAACAAGATCGACCCCGGCAAGGGCTACCGTCTGCAGTTCGAAGTGAAGGGCGCCAAGGAAGGTCTGCTGGCGGACGCCGACGTGGCGCACATCAACGCCATGGCCAAGGGCGTGACCAGTTTCTGGGGAGGGCAGCGCTTGCTAGGACGCATCCAGGTCGGCGGCATCGCCACCAATGACTACAGCGCGATCCCGCCGTCGCTGCGCTTTTTCGCCGGTGGCGACCAGAGCGTGCGTGGCTACGACTACCAGACGCTGTCGCCGAAGAACTCCGATGGCGACCGCATTGGCGGCCGCTACATGGTCGCCGGCAGCGTCGAATACCAGTATCCCGTCGCCGAGCGCTGGCGCATCGCCGCCTTCGTCGACCAGGGCAACTCCTTCAACTCGCTGGACTTCCCCTCGATCAAGACTGGCGTTGGTATCGGCATCCGCTGGATTTCCCCAGTCGGCCCGTTGCGCCTGGACCTCGCCGACGGCCTGGACGAGGACGGCGGCATCCGCCTGCACTTCTCCATGGGGCCTGAGCTGTGAGTCGCGTGGGCTGGATGCGCGCGCTGCGCTGGAGCCTGGGCGGCCTGCTCGGGCTGATTCTGCTGCTGGTTATCGCCGTGGCTGCCTTGCTCGGCACTCCAGCCGGCAGCCGTGCGGTGTTGAGCTGGGTGCCGGGCCTGAACGTGGAAGGATTCGACGGTCGCCTCGCCGGAGGTTTCAGCGCCAAGCGCTTGGAATGGAGCGATGGTGCAACGCATCTGGTGCTCGATCAGCCGCAGATCGACTGGTCGCCCGCCTGCCTGCTGCGCATGACCCTGTGCTTGCACAAGGTGGTGGCCAACGAAGTGCTGCTGACCCTGCCGCCAAGCGAGCCGAGCGAGTCCTCCGGCCCAATCGAGCTGCCCGACCTGAGCCTGCCGCTGTCGCTGGAGCTGGGCGATATCCGTATTGGCCGCTTCCTGCTGGATGGCCAGGAACAGCTGCGCGACGCCGAACTGGCGGCGCACTGGGACCGTGAAGGCCTGCATATCGATTCGGTAAAGCTCGCCCGCGATGGCCTGAACCTGTCGCTCAAGGGCTTGCTGAAACCCACGCAGGGCTGGCCGCTTGAAGCCGAGGGCAGTCTCGGCCTGCCGGCGCCGGGCGAGCAACCCTGGACCCTGCGACTGCAGGCCAGTGGCGAGCTGATGGGCCACCTGAAGTTGCAGGCGCAGAGCAGTGGCTACCTGAACGGCACCCTGGAAGGTGACCTGCAACCGCTGGAGGAGAACCTGCCGGCCACCGCACTGGTGACTGCCGACGGCTTCAAGGCGGATGCTTCGCTGCCCGATACCCTGACGCTTAACCAACTGCGCCTGAACGCCAGCGGCAATCTCAAGGATGGCTACCAACTGGCCGGCGCTGCCGTGCTGCCTGCCGAGGAAAGCCCGGTGGTACTGACGCTGCGCGGCCGTGTCGACGCCCAGGGCGCGGATATCGCCGCGCTGGACCTGAGTGCCGCCAAGGACCAGCACGTGGCGCTGACCGGCCGGCTCGACTGGAAGGATGCCTTCGCTGCCAACGCTCAGCTCGACTGGCTCGACTTCCCCTGGCGCCGCCTGTATCCGGCCATCGACGAGCCGCCGGTGAGCGTGCATACCTTCAAGGCCGAAGTGAGCTACAGCGAGGGTGCCTACCTGGGCAACTTCGATGGCGCCTTCAAGGGGCCTGCCGGCGACTTCACCCTGGCCAGCCCGGTGTCGGGCAACCTCTCGGAAGTCTTCCTGCCGTCGCTGAAACTGGTGGCGGGTCAGGGCAAGGCCGAAGGACACCTGAAGGTCGGCTTCGCCGACGCGGTGACCTGGGATGCGGCCCTCGACCTGTCTGACCTCGACCCGGCCTACTGGCTGGAGGAGATGCCCGGTCGCCTCGGCGGGCCGCTGCGCAGCAAGGGCTCGCTCAAGGGCGAGGCGTTGAACCTTGATGCCAACCTCGACCTGCAGGGGCGCTTGCGCGGCCAGCCAGCCATTTTCAAGGCAAATGCCGTGGCGGCCGGTCAGGCGTGGAAGGTCGATGGACTGACGCTGCAACTGGGCGATAACCGCATCAGCGGGCAAGCTGCGCTGGACCAGCGGTTGTCCGGCCGCCTGGATATCGCGCTGAATCGCCTGGGCCAGTTGTGGCCGCAATTGTTCGGCAAGGTCAGCGGTCAGCTCGATCTTGCCGGCACGCTGCAGGCGCCGCAGGGGCAACTCAAGCTCGACGGCCAGCGCGTCGCCTACGCCGACCAGGGCCTGCGCACGCTGGACCTGACCGCCTCCCTGGATGCCGCCCAGCGTGGCCGGGTCAACCTGACGGCCCAGGGCCTGCGCAGCGGCGATACGGATTTCGGCGTGCTCAAGCTGGACGGCAGCGGCGATCTCAAGCGCCAGCAGCTTGCGCTGAACCTGCAAGGCAAGCCGGTGGTGCTCGACCTCGGCCTGGACGGAGACTGGAACGGCAAGGACTGGCGCGGACGCCTCGCGAAAGGCGATATACAGAGCGGCGGACAGGATTGGCGCTTGCAGCAGCCGGCGCGCCTGGAGCGTCTGGCGAACGGGCGCATCAACCTTGGCGCCCATTGCTGGGCCTCCGGCCCGGCCAGCCTGTGCATGGAAGACCAGCGCCTGATGCCTGACCCGCGCCTGCGCATGCACCTGCGCGAGTTCCCGCTGGACAGCCTGGCGCGCTGGCTGCCGGAAGACTTTGCCTGGAAGGGCAAGCTCGACGGCGACGTGCAGCTCGACCTGCCTGGTAGCGGGCCGAACGGTTCGATCCTGATCAATGCCAATAACGGCACCCTGCGCATCAAGGAGCAGGAGGAATGGGTCGACTTCCCCTACCAGCGCCTGCAGCTGGAAAGTCGCCTGACGCCACGGCGCATCGACACCAACCTGCAGTTCCAGGGCGACAAGCTCGGCAGCCTGCAGGCCCAGGTCCAGCTCGATCCACGCCCGAAGAACAAGCCGGTCAACGGCACCTTCAGCCTCAATGGCCTGGATATCTCCCTGGCCCGGCCGTTCGCGCCCATGGTGGAAACCCTGAAAGGCCATCTCAATGGCAGCGGGCAGATTTCCGGCGGCCTGCTGGCGCCCCGGGTGGACGGCGAACTGCGCCTGAGTGACAGCGAAATCTCCGGTGGCGATCTGCCGACGCGCTTCGAGCAGCTGCAGGTCACCGCGCGGATCGCCGGCGAGCAGGTCGACCTGAGTGGTGACTGGAAGGCGGGCGAGAACGGCAACGGCAGCCTGTCCGGGCGCATCGCCTGGGCAAGTGGCCTGGATGTCGACGTGAAGCTGCGCGGCAATCGTTTGCCGGTCACCGTGGAGCCTTACGCCAACCTTGAGGTGGAACCGGACCTCAGCGTGCAGATGGCGGGTGAGAAGCTCGCGGTTTCCGGTTCGGTGCAGGTGCCGCGCGGCGCCATCACCATTCGCCAGTTGCCGCCGTCCACGGTCAAGGTCTCCGACGACACCGTGATCGTCGGCGCGAAGCAGGAACCCAAGAGCGCCCTGGCGCTGAACATGGACATCGACGTCAAGGTTGGCAGCGACAAGCTGACCTTCAGCGGCTTCGGCCTGAATGCCGAACTGGCCGGCCAGGTGCACATCGGCGACAACATGGACACCCGCGGCGAGCTGCGCCTGAACAACGGCCGCTACCGCGCCTACGGTCAGAAGCTGACCATCCGCCGTGCGCGGCTGCTGTTCGCCGGGCCTATCGACCAGCCGTTCCTCGATGTCGAGGCGATCCGCAAGGTCGACGACGTGGTTGCCGGCCTGCGCCTGACCGGCAATGCCGAGCAGCCGCGCAGCGAGGTGTTCTCCGAGCCCGCCATGAGCCAGCAGCAGGCGCTGTCCTACCTGGTGCTGGGGCGGCCGATGTCCAGCGGTGAAGACAGCAACATGCTGGGCGAAGCTGCCCTGGCGCTCGGCCTGGCGGGCAGTGCGCCATTGACCGGCGAGGTGGCGCAGAAGCTGGGTATCCAGGACTTCCAGTTGGACACCGAGGGCACCGGCAACAGCACCAGCGTGGTCGCCAGCGGCCAGCTCTCCGACCGTCTCAGCCTGCGGTATGGCGTGGGCGTATTCGAGCCGGCAAACACCATCGCGCTGCGCTACCTGCTGAGCAAGAAGGTGTACCTGGAGGCCGCCAGCGGCCTGGCCAGTTCGCTGGACATCTTCTACAAGCGCGACTTCTGAGTGCAGTCGGCAGCGTTGCTGCCGACTTGTCTTCTCCCGCGTCCTGCCGGCCTTCATGGCCCCTTAAGGTAGCCAGCACAGACTTCTCCCGCCGCCGGACGACGTGGCGCACAAGGGGAGAGTCATCATGCGCCTGGACCTCATCAGGACCCACCTGCTCGAATTCATCAACAAGGGCTTCCCGGCCCGTCAATTGCGCCGGCTGGCCGCGCGCGACCTGCTGCGCGGCTCCGCCGTCGGGCGTCAGGCGCCCAATGCGCTGGCCTCGACCCTGCTGGAGTGGTCCGCGCTGGAGTCCGCCTCGGTTCTGGAGCGCCTGGAAAGCCGGCGCGAGGGCCTCAGCGAAACCGAGGCAGAGGAACGCCGCCAGCGCGACGGGCTGAACGAAGTTGACCAGGACCGGCCCATCGGTGCCTGGATGCACCTGTGGTACTGCTACTGCAATCCCTTCAACCTGCTGCTCACCGTGCTGGCGACCATCTCCTGGCTCACCGAGGACGTCGAGGCCGCCGTGGTGATCGGCAGCATGGTGGCTATTTCCACGTTGCTCCGCTTCATCCAGGAGAAGCGCTCCAACCGGGCCGCCGAAAAGCTCAAGGCGATGGTCAGCAACACTGCCACGGTATTCCGCAGCGCCGAGGACGATGGCCCCGCGCTGCGCGTGGAGGTGCCGATCCGTCAACTGGTGCCCGGCGATGTGCTGTGGCTGTCGGCCGGCGACATGGTGCCGGCGGACGTGCGCCTGCTCAGTGCCAAGGACCTCTTTGTCGGCCAGGCTGCACTGACCGGCGAATCTCTGCCGGTGGAGAAGTTCGCCCAGCTGCGCGATGCCCGCCAGGGCAATCCGCTGGAGCGCGACAGCCTGTGCTTCATGGGCACTACGGTGGTCAGTGGCTCTGCCCTGGCGGTGGTGATTGGCACCGGCACGCGCACCTACTTCGGTTCCCTCGCCGAGCGGGTGATCGCCAGCGATCCGACGCCGACCGCCTTCCAGACCGGGGTGAACCGCGTCAGCTGGCTGCTGATCCGCTTCATGCTGGTGATGGCGCCGGTGGTCCTGCTGATCAACGGTTTCACCAAGGGCGACTGGCTGGAGGCCGCGCTGTTCGCGCTGTCCATCGCCGTCGGCCTGACCCCGGAAATGCTTCCGATGATCGTCACCTCGACCTTGGCCAAGGGCGCGGTGGTGCTCAGCCGGCGCAAGGTGATCGTCAAGCGCCTGGACGCCATCCAGAACTTCGGCGCCATGGACATCCTTTGCACCGACAAGACCGGTACCCTGACCCAGGACCGCATCGTTCTCGAACGCCACACCGACGCATTCGGCCAGGTGCAGGACCGCGTGCTGCAACTGGCCTTCCTCAACAGCCACTACCAGACCGGCCTGAAGAACCTGCTGGACGTCGCCGTGCTGGAACACGTCGAGCTGCGCCATGCGCTCAAGGTGGACAGCCGCTTCCACAAGCTCGACGAGATTCCTTTCGACTTTGCCCGCCGGCGCATGTCGGTGGTGGTCAGCGAACGCGAGGACAACCACCTGCTGATCTGCAAGGGCGCGCTGGAAGAGGTGCTGGCGGTGTGCGAATCGGTGGAAACCGCCGAGGGTATCGAGCCGCTGACCGGCGCCCGCCTGGACAGCATTCGCGCGGTGGCCGATGAACTCAACCAGGAGGGCTTGCGGGTGGTCGCCGTCGCCACTCGCGAGTTGCCGCCGACCCGCGATACCTACGGCGTGGCGGACGAGAGCCGGCTGTGCCTGGCCGGCTACATCGCTTTCCTCGATCCGCCCAAGGAAACCACCGCTCCGGCGCTGCGTGCGCTGGCACAGAACGGCGTGGCAGTGAAGGTGCTGACCGGCGACAACGACCGGGTGAGCCTCAAGGTCTGCCGCGACGTGGGCCTGGTGGTCGAGGGTGTGCTGCTCGGCCCGCAGCTGGACGAGCTGGACGATATTGCGCTGGGCGAACTGGCCGAGCGCACCACGCTGTTCGCCAAGCTCACCCCCAGCCACAAGGAGCGCCTGGTGCGCGTGCTGCGCGAGCGCGGCCACGTGGTCGGCTTCCTCGGCGACGGCATCAACGATGCTCCGGCGCTGCGCACCGCGGACATTGGCATCTCGGTGGACTCGGCGGTGGACATCGCCAAGGAAGCCGCCGACCTGATCCTCCTGGAGAAGAGCCTGATGGTCCTGGAGGAGGGCGTTATCGAAGGCCGCCGCACCTTCGCCAACATGCTCAAGTACATCCGCATGACCGCCAGCTCCAACTTCGGCAACGTGTTCAGCGTGCTGGTGGCCAGTGCCTTCATTCCCTTCCTGCCGATGTTGCCGCTGCAGCTGCTGGTGCAGAACCTGCTCTACGACCTGTCGCAGATCGCCATTCCCTTCGACCATGTCGACGACGAGCTGCTGCGCAAACCGCAGCAATGGAACCCGGATGGGCTGGGGCGTTTCATGGTGTTCTTCGGGCCGATCAGCTCGATCTTCGACATCGCCACCTTCCTTGTGCTCTGGCATGTGTTCGGTGCGAACTCACCCGCGCACCAGACGCTGTTCCAGTCCGGCTGGTTCGTCGAGGGGCTGATCTCGCAACTGCTGGTGGTGCACATGATCCGCACCCGGCGCATTCCCTTCCTGCAGAGCCGAGCCGCCTGGCCACTGCTGGGCATGACCCTGGTGATCGTCGCGGTGGCAATCTTCCTGCCCATGGGGCCGCTGGCGCACTCCTTCCGCATGGAGGCGCTGCCGCTGGGTTACTGGCCTTGGCTGGCGGCCATCCTGCTGGGCTACATGGCGCTGACCCAGGCGGTGAAGGGCTGGTTCGCCCGGCGCTACGGCTGGCAGTGAGCGAAACGGGACCAACGTGCGAAGCCGATCACCGCTGGTCACGCGGGCATCGGGTTCAATACACTGAGGTGTCCGTCTTCTCCCGCTGTGAGTCGAGATATTGCCGTCGCGAGCCGTTCGCCTGCCGTTGCTCCTGCGTGTGCGCTTCAAGCGCCTGGTCCTGCTGGGCCTGGCGCTGGCCAGCGTGCCGCTGGCTGCCTGCGAAAAGTCACTGCGCTGGGATGACGACCCGCCGTTCAGCATGCAGTTGCCTGACGGCAGCGTCGGTGGCCTCTACGTAGAGCTGAACCGCGCCGTGCTGGAACGCCTGGGTTGCCAGGTGCGCATGGTCAAGCTGCCCTGGGCGCGGGCGCTGAAGGAGCTGGAACTGGGCCGCCTCGACGTACTGCCCGGCGCCTTCCGCAAACCCGAGCGCGAGGCCTACGCGTGGTTCTCCGGTGCAGTATTGCCGCCGTCGCGCAACATCCTCTTCGTCCGGCGCGGCCTGCCCCAGCGTGACAGCCTGCACCAGCTTTCCGACCTGGCCGGCAGCGACTTCCGTCTCGGCGCGCAGATCGATGTGTCCTACGGCGAACCCTTCCGCCAACTGATGGCCGATCCGGACTATGCCGCGCGGGTATTCTTCAACCCAAGCCGCAGCAACCTCTGGCACATGGTCGACAAGGGGCGCATCGACGGCATCATCGCCGACGAGCACAGCGGCCAGTACGAGCTGCAGCAGTTGGGCCTGGCGAGGCGCATCGAGCCCACGGGCGTGGTGGTATCAGCGGAGTCGGCGGAGGTTGCGTTCAGCAAGCGCACCCAGGACCAGGACTTCGTCCGTCGCTACGCGCAGACGCTCAAGACGCTGGTGGAAGAGGGCGAGGACCGGCGCATCCTGCAGCACTATGTCAGCAATTGACTGACCTCAGGGCTTGCGCCAGAGGTTGATTCGGCGCGCCTTGGCTTCGTGCTCTTCGAACTGGTACTGGCCGACTTCCTCGGGCGTCTGCGCATCGCTCTGCCTCCAGCGGGCGAGGCCAATGCTCAACTGGGCGCGGCCGATATCCAGGGTATGACCGCAGTTCGGGCACTCCGCCGGGGTGACCCACACCGCCGCGCGCAGGCTGCCGTCGGGTAGCTGCTCGGCGTGCTTGAGGGTGGCGCTTTTGCCCAGCGCGAGTTGCACCAGGGCTGCGCGAGAGCGCTGGCCAAAGGGCTGTTCCAGTTCCGGGGCCGCGACACCGCGCAGGTGAATGGTGGTGTCGTTGCCGTCCGCGCGCTGGCAGGTCAACTGGTCGCCGCTGAAGACGGCCGTTACCTGGCACTCTTCATCCGCGTGCGCGGCAAAGGGAAGGAAGGAAAGTACGAGCAGTGCGGCGGGAACGAATCGCATGGAGCCTCCGGTGGACACTGCCAGCATAACCGCTGCGAGCGCCCACCGGAGCCCCGGTGCAGAGCTTTTACTGGATCAGCGCCATCACCTGTTCGCTGTAGCGCCCGCCGGCGGCGGCGCCGGCCGGGAAGATCGCGTCCAGTTCGAGCAGTTCAGCCTGGGTCAGCGCGAGATCCACGGCGGCGACGTTCTCTTCCAGGTACTTGCGCTGCTTGGTGCCGGGGATGGGCACGAGATGCTCGCCCTGGGCCAGCACCCAGGCCAGTGCCAGTTGCGAGGGTTTCACGCCCCGAGCGGCGGCCAACTCGGCGACCTTGTCCACCAATCGCAGGTTCTTCGCGAAGTTCTCCCCCGTGAAGCGTGGGCTGGAGCGGCGATAGTCGTCTTCGGCGAAATCATCCGGGCTCTTCAGCGCGCCGGTGAGGAAGCCCCGGCCCAGGGGGCTGTAGGGCACGAAGCCGACTCCCAGGCGCGCACAGGCGGCCAGCACGCCGTTCTCCTCCGGGTCGCGGGTCCACAGCGAGTACTCGCTCTGCAGCGCGGTGATCGGGTGGACCCGGTGCGCGCGCTCCAGGGTTTCTGCCGAGGCTTCGCTGAGGCCGAGGAAGCGCACCTTGCCGGCCTTCACCAGCTCGGCCATGGCACCGACGGTTTCCTCGATGGGTACCTTCGGGTCGACGCGGTGCTGGTAGTAGAGGTCGATGTGGTCGGTGCCCAGGCGCTTCAGGCTGCCTTCCACGGCCTGGCGGATGTACTCCGGGCTGCCGTTGGCGCCGCGTACCTGCGGCTGGTCCGGGGTGCGCACGATGCCGAACTTGGTGGCAAGGAAGACCTGCTCGCGCTTGCCCTTCAGGGCGCGGCCTAGCAACTCCTCGTTGGTGTGCGGGCCATAGATGTCGGCAGTGTCGAGCAGCGTGACGCCCAGTTCCAGCGCGCGGTGCAGGGTGGCGATGGATTCGGCTTCATCGCTGCCGGTGGTGTAGAAGTCGGACATGCCCATGCAACCGAGGCCGATGGCAGAGACGATAGGGCCTTGCGGGCCCAGGCGACGGGTTTTCATGCGGGATTCTCCAGGTGAGGAAAGGGCAGGACCATTCTTGTTGTTTGTCTGGCATGGATAAACCAGCGGATTACGGTTTAACTATTCGGCATGGATGAATAATCGGAGCGCGTTATGGACCGCTTGCAGGCCATGCAGGTCTACACCCGGATCGTCGAACTCAGGGCCTTCGGCAAGGCGGCGGACAGCCTCCAGCTGCCGCGCGCCAGCGTGACCCAGCTGATCCAGCAATTGGAGACGCACCTGGGCGTGCAACTGCTGCGCCGCACCACCCGGCAGGTCAGTGTCACCGCCGACGGGCAGGCCTATTACGAGCGCTGCGTGCGCCTGCTGGAGGATCTGGAGGAAGCGGAGAACTGCTTCTCCGACTCCCCCGATAACCCGCGCGGCAAGCTGCGGGTCGACCTGCCCAGTTCGCTGGGGCGGCTGGTGGTGATCCCGGCGCTGCCGGAGTTCTGCCGGCGCTACCCGCAGATCGAGTTGGAGCTGAGCCTGAACGACCGCCAAGTGGACCTGGTACGCGAAGGTGTGGACTGCGTGCTGCGCGCAGGCGAGCTGCCGGACTCCAGCCTGGTCGGCCGGCGTGTCGCCGAGCTCGAGCAACTCACCTGCGTGGGGCGCGCCTACGCGCAAGAGTTCGGGCTGCCCGAGCACCCGGAGCGGCTCGAAGGGCACTTCGCGGTGAACTACCAGTCGGCTTCCAGCGGGCGCATCTTCGACCTGGAGTTCCGCTTCGATGGCCAACTGCGCACCCAGCGGTTGCCCAGCCGGATCACGGTGAACAACGCCGATGCCTACATCGCCGCCTGCCGGGCCGGTTTCGGGATGATCCAGGCGCCGCGCTACCACCTGCGTGAGGGCCTTGCCAGCGGCGAGTTGGTGGAGGTGCTGCGCGATTGGCAGCCGCCGCCGCTGCCGGTCAGTGTGCTGTATCCGGTGCGGCGGCAGATGTCGCGGCGCTTGCGGGTGTTTTCCGACTGGCTCGGCAGGCTGTTCGAGGCCGGCATCGACTGAGCCTTCCGACGCTCGTCGGAAAGCCGCCGGCCGTTGCTGCCGGCGTCACCGCGCTGTCTATGCTCAAGGCCGCCGTAGAGCGGTTCGCAGTCGCCGGAGTTGCGGCGTTTCTTTTCAACCAATCCCTGAAGGAAACGACCCAAATGAGCATCGTGAAAGCGAAAGATGGCACCGAAATCTTCTACAAGGACTGGGGCAGCGGTCAGCCGGTGGTGTTCTCCCATGGCTGGCCGCTCAATGCCGACGCCTGGGACGCGCAGATGCTGTTCCTGGTGCAGAAGGGCTACCGGGTCATCGCCCATGACCGACGCGGCCACGGCCGTTCGGGCCAGCCGGCCAACGGCAATGACATGGACACCTACGCCGATGACCTGGCGGCGGTGATCGATGCACTGGACCTCAAGGGCGCAACCCTGGTCGGTCACTCCACCGGCGGCGGCGAGGTGGCGCACTATATCGGCCGCCACGGCACGAAACGGTTGTCCGGCGCGGTGCTGATCGGCGCGGTGCCGCCACTCATGCTCAAGACCGCGGCCAACCCCGGTGGCTTGCCGATCGACGTGTTCGATGGCATCCGCAAGGGCGTGAAGGAGGACCGCTCGCAATTCTTCAAGGACCTGGCAGTGCCGTTCTACGGCTACAACCGGCCCGGCGCGAAGCAGTCTCAGGGGGTGATCGACAATTTCTGGCTGCAGGGCATGACCGGCGGGCACCTGGGGCAGTACCTGTGCATCCACGAGTTTTCCGAGGTTGACTACACCGAGGACCTGAAGAAGATCGACGTGCCGGCGCTGATCCTCCATGGCGATGACGATCAGATCGTGCCCATCGATGCGGCTGGCCGGCGCTCGGTGGAACTGGTGCAGAAGGGCGAATTGAAAGTCTACAAGGGTGGGCCGCACGGCATGTGCACGACCATGGCCGACCAGGTCAACGAGGACCTGCTGGGCTTCCTCAATCGCTGAAGCCGTTCGCGAGCAAGTTCGCTCCTGCAGGTGCCTGGGTGTTCTTCCTGCAAGAGCAAGCTTGCTCGCGAACCCTCTCTTCAATGGACGTGCTGCAGCACGTTCAGCAGCGTCCCTAACGGGTCACGCAGGAAGAAACGCCGTACGCCCCACGGTTCGAGGGTCAGCGCGTAGGGAATCTCGTGACCGGCAGCCAGGGCACGTTGGTGGACCTCATCGAGATTGTCCACTTCGATGGACAGGTCCGGCACGGGTGCGCCGGAGCCGCCTTCGCTGGCCAGGCTGACCTGCGCCAGGGCCGGCTCGCCGCTGGCGAGCGTCAGTATCCAGCCATGGTCCATCACGATTTCCAGATCGAACAACTCGCGGTAGAAGCGTGCCACCTCGGCAGGTTTGCCGGTGGCGAGGTTGGCGACGATGCGGCGGACGGTCATGGCGGCGCTCCGGAAGGATGACGCCGCCAGCATAGACCCTCAGTGCGCCGGGCGCGCCGGCGGCATGCGGCGCCGGTGGATGCGGTAGAACTGGTAGAGCACGCCAACGAAGAACACCAGTAGCGCGATCATCACGGCAGTCTGCACCGGCGGCGAGTCCGGGCCCTGGCCGATGGGGTTGGAGGGCGGCAGCCGCGACAGCGATTCGTTGAGCGTCGGGATCATCATCAGGAAGAAGCTGAAGCTCATCGCCGCCGTTTCCACGTACTCGCCCAGGCCGCCGAGGGCGCCGACGCGCTGCGCGTAGCTACCCACCGCAATGGCGACCAGGCAGAGGATGCCGATGGCGTGCCCCGCGTTGAAGCCGCCGGTACTGGAGAGTCCGAATGCCGTCAGCACGCCGAGAATCATCCCGTAGACATACCACCTGCCGACACGACTGCGGGGGTCGATGCGCCCTGCCTGATAGAGCGCCCAGATGCCCGCGACAAGGGGCACCAGGCTGATGGCGGTATGCACGATACCCAGGGTGGAAAGGGGGTTGGCCATGACGAACGCCTCCGCAGTGAGCACAGGGACGCCACGCATCCACGAACTGTGCCGCGGCACGGAGGGGCGGGTGTGTAGTCAGGTTAGACGCAACCCACGTGGGAGTAGGGCTTCGCTGGATTCAGCCGACGAACGTCACAGGCGCTTGTTGAGCCAGCGCGCCAGACGGTCGCCGCCGAACTGGATCAGCGTCACCAGCGCCACCAGCAGGATGATCACGGTCAGCATCACCTGGGTATCGAAGCGCTGGTAGCCATAGCGGTATGCGAGATCGCCCAGGCCGCCGGCACCGATGGCGCCGGCCATGGCCGAGGAGTTGATCATGGTCACCAGGGTGATGGTGAAGCCGGCGACGATGCCTGGGCGTGCCTCGGGCAGCAGCACGTTCCAGATGATGTGCCGGGGTTGGCAGCCCATCGCCTGCGCCGCTTCGATCAGGCCGTGGTCGACCTCGCGCAGGCTGACTTCGGCGATGCGCGCGAAGAACGGCGTAGCAGCGATGGTCAGCGGCACCACGGCGGCCCATACGCCGTAGCTGGTGCCGACGATCAGGCGGGTGAAGGGGATCAGCGCGACCATCAGGATCAGGAACGGGATCGAGCGCAGCACATTGACCACGCTGCCCAGGCCCTGGTTGACCAGGCGCGCCTGGAAGATCCCGCCGGGGCCGGTGGTGACCAGCACCAGGGCCAGCGGAATGCCCACCAGCAGGACGATGGCCGAGGACGCGCCGATCATCAGCAAGGTATCAAGCAAGCCTTGCAGCAAGCGATCAGGCATGGGTGAGCACCTCCAGGCGATCGGCGACGTCGCGGGCACGTTCGAGCAGTTGCGGTGCGTTGGCGGCGGGGGCGGCAACGCTCAGCAGCAGGCGGCCGAGGGCGCGGCCCTGGATGCGCTCGATGCCGCCGTGCAGCAGGCTGACGCGGCTGCCCAGGGCCTGGGCGATAGCCAGCAGGTCGGGTTCCTGTTCGCGCACGCCGGTGTAGTGCAGGTCGAGGATGACTTCGTCGTCCGACGGATGTTCCAGGCGCGCCAGCAGGTCCGGCGGCAGGTGCTGCTGCAGCGAGCCGAGCAGGGTGCGGCTGACTTCGTGCTGCGGGTTGCCGAAGACTTCCCAGACATCGCCCTGCTCGACGATGCGCCCGCGTTCTAGCACCACCACGCGGTCGCAGATTTCGCGGATCACTGCCATCTCGTGGGTGATCAGCACGATGGTCAGGCCGAGGCGGCGGTTGATGTCGCGCAGCAGCGCGAGGATGGCCTGGGTGCTCTCCGGGTCCAGGGCCGAGGTGGCTTCGTCGCAGAGCAGGATTTCCGGCTGGTGCACCAGCGCGCGGGCGATGCCGACGCGCTGCTTCTGCCCGCCGGAAAGTTGCGCCGGGTAGGCGTGGCGCTTGTCTTGCAGTCCCACGAGCTGCAGCAGTTCGTCCACCCGCTCGGCGATGCGCGCCTTTGGCAGCCCCGCCACGCGCAGGGGCAGGGCGATGTTCTGCGCCACCGTCTTGGCTGACATCAGGTTGAAGTGCTGGAAGATCATGCCGACGCGGCGGCGCAGGCCGACCAGTTGCTGGGCGTCGAAGGCGCCGATGTCCTCGCCGTCGATCAGCACCTGGCCGACGCTGGGATTTTCCAGGCGGTTGAGGGTGCGGATCAGCGAGCTCTTGCCGGCGCCGCTGCGGCCGATGATGCCGAACACTTCGCCACGGCGGACGGAGAGTTCGATGTCGCTCAGTGCTTCCACCGGGCCGTGGTGGCCGGCGTAGGTCTTGCCCAGCCCGCGCAGGGCGATGTGCTGGGTGGCGAGTTCGAGGTTGCGGTTGAAGCTGACCATGGTGGGGCCTGTTCCTGAAATGTGGGGCAAGGAACGTAGGGCGCATAACCTGGAACAGGTTATCCGCCGGCTGCTATGCGGCGGATAACGCTGGCGCGTTATGCGCCCTACGAAAGCAAGCTTGCGAGTCCGGCAATCGTTGTAGGAGCGGACTCTGTCCGCGATGGCCTCGGGCGCGATGCGGACCTATCGCGGACGGAGTCCGCTGCTACGTAAACGCTGGGGCGCTTACTGCCAGCCCGGCTGGTAGAGCGAGCCGTGGGCCTTGACCAGCGCGGCGCGGACCTGCGGCGAATGCTGGTAGAGATCGACGAATTTCTTCAGCCGGCCATCCGGGTCCTTGTAGTCATCGCGGGTGACGAACTGGATGACGTATTCCTTGTTCTCGATGCCGTCGAACAACAGCGCGCTGTTCGGATCGATAGTCCCGGCGAGACGGATGTAGTGCGGGTAGCCCTGGGCGAGGTCAACGTCGTCCAACGCGCGCACCAGCTGCACGGCCTCCAGCTCGATGATCTGGATGTTTTTCGGGTTGGCCACGATGTCGTCCAGGGTCGCCTTGTAACCCACACCATCCTTGAGCTTGAGCAGCCCGGCTTTCTGCAGCAGCTGCAGGCCGCGGCCGCCATTGATCGGGTCGTTGGCGATGGCGACCTTGGCACCCTCGGGCAGGTCGGCGATGGCCTTGTACCGAGTCGAGTACAGGCCGACGTTGTTGATGATCCCCGGCGCGAACGCCTTCAGGTGCAGGCCACCCTCGCGGTTGGCGTTCTCCAGGAAGGGCGTGTGCTGGAAGTAGTTGGCGTCGATGTCGCCGTGGTCGAGGGTGATGTTCGGCGCGTTCCAGTCGGTGAATTCCACCAGTTCGACCTTCAGCCCTTGCTGGGCGGCTTCCTTCACCGCCACTTCCAGCGGCGGCGCGAAGGCGGCGGTGGTGCCCAGGCGCAGGGTGTCGGCGGCCTGGGCGAGGCCGGCGGCAAGGAGGCTCAGCGAGAGGCCGAGGGTGAGTTTGAGGCGTGCATGCATGGCAACGAGTCCTTATAGGTTTTAGAGCCTGATGGCCTTTAAAGAGAGAAGGCTGGAGTCGCTCCAGTGGCGGTTGCCTGGCGATAGCTCGCACCGACGTGCCGCGCGGGCAGTCGGGCGCGGCCGGCGCCGAAGAGTTTTTCCCGCAGGGTGCCGTCGGCGTAGGCGGTCTTGTAGGCGCCACGGTTCTGCAGTTCGGGCACGACCCATTCGATGAAGTCGGCGTAGCTCTCCGGCTCCACGGTACGGGTCAGGTTGAAGCCATCGAGCCCGGCATCGTTGATCCAGCCCAGCAGCTCATCGGCGACCTGCACCGGATTGCCCACCAGCGTGGTGTAGCGCCCGCCGAGGGCCAGTTGCTCGAGCAGCTGGCGCACGGTGGCGTCGGTGCGGGCGACGGTCAGGGCCTTGGTGGCGGACTCGATGGCGTTGGTCTTCTCGTAGCGGATCGGCTCGTCCAGCGCATAGCGCGAGAAGTCGATGCCGGTGGTGCTGGCGAAGTGCGCAAGACCCGCCTCCGCGCTGGCGAAGCGGCGGTACTCGGCGAGCTTGTCGCGCGCCTCGGCCTCGGTCGGTGCGACGATCACATTGATGCCCATGAACACCTTGATGTCGTCCGCCCGGCGGCCAGCATCGACCGCCGCCTGGCGGATGCGGTCCACCAGCACGCGGGTGGCCTCACGGGTCTGCGCGGAGACGAACACGCACTCGGCGTGGCGCGCGGCAAAGGCCAGCCCGCGGTTCGACGCACCGGCCTGGAACAGCAGCGGCGTGCGCTGCGGTGAGGGCTGGCTGAGGTGGTAGCCCTCGACGTCGAAGAACTCGCCGTGGTGGCGGACCTTGTGCACCTTGCCCGGTTGGGCGTAGACGCGGCGCTCGCGGTCGGCAATTACCGCGTCGTCTTCCCAACTGCCTTCCCAGAGCTTGTAGAGCACCTCCAGGTATTCGTCGGCGCGGTCGTAGCGGCGGTCGTGGTCGATCTGCCGGTCCTGGCCCAGGGCGCGGGCGGTGCTTTCCAGGTAGCCGGTGACGATGTTCCAACCGACCCGGCCATCGCTCAGATGGTCGAGGGTGGAAAGCCGCCGGGCGAACGGGTAGGGCGCCTCGTAGGTGAGGTTGGCGGTGACGCCGAAGCCCAGGTTTTGCGTAACGCCTGCCATGGCCGAGACCAACATCAGCGGGTCGTTCACAGGCAGCTGGATGGCTTCTTTCGCGGTGAGCTCGATGCCGTTCTGGTAGACGTCGTAGACGCCGAGGATATCGGCCAGGAACAGGCCATCGAACAGGCCCTTCTCCAGCAGGCGTGCGAGGTCGGTCCAGTGGCTGAGCTTGTTGAAGTCTGTCAAGCGGTCGCGCGGGTGAGTCCACAGGCCGTGGTTGATGTGGCCGACGCAATTCATGCTGAAGGCGTTGAGGAGAATCTGTTTCTGGCTCATGGGAAATCCTCGCTGGCAGAGGCCCTGTAGGAGCGAGCTTGCTCGCGAACCATCGGGCGCAAGGACTGTTCGCGAGCAAGCTCGCTCCTACGAAAGGCAGGTAGGGCGCGGGGCATCACAACGTCCCCCGGCGCGGCGGCAGCTTGCCGTTGAGGTAGTAGTTGCCCACCGCGAAATACTTCCAGCGCGCCGGGTCGTGCAGGGTGTGCACGCGGGCGTTGCGCCAGTGGCGATCCAGGCCCAGCTCGGCGAGGCTGGCGCGGCTGCCGCCCAGTTCGATCAGCTTGCTGCCGGCCAGCAGCGAGACCTCCGTGGTGATCGCCCGCGCCTCGGCCACGGCGATGGAGGCGGCGGCAACGCTTTCGGCAGTCGGCTCGGCGGTGGCTGCGTCGAGCACTCGGCCAGAGCGATCCAGCAGCGCTTCGGCGGCATGCAGGCGGATCGCCAGGCGTCCCACCTCGTTGATCGCCAGCGGATCATCGCTGGCCTTGTCCACGCCCGAATCGATCCACGGTCGTGCCTTCTCGCGCAGGAAGGTCAGCGTGTCTTCATAAGCGCCCCGAGCGATGCCGACATCGATGGCCGCGTGCAGAATCTGCGCGTACGGGCCAACGGTGGTCGGGCGCTCGAAGGCAGCCTGGAACGAGACAATGTCGCCCTCACTGACCTGCGCGCCATCGAACACCACGCTGCCGCTGCCGGTGGTTCGCTGGCCGAAGCCGGACCAGTCGTCGATGATCTCGACGCCCGGAGTGTCGCGCTGAATGAAGGCGAACTGCTGCTGGCCATTGTCATCGATCACCAGCGTCGGGATGCGCTGCGCGTAGAGCGCGCCGGTGCAGTAGAACTTGCGGCCGTGAATACGCAGACGGCCGTCCTCGCGCTTGAGGCGCGTGGTGCGGTCGTGGGCGGTACGGGTGCCGATCTCCGCCAGCGCATTGCCGAAGCGCACGCCGGCCAGCACCTCGGCGAACAGGCGGGCTTTCTGCTCGTCGTTGCCATTCACCCGCAGCAGTTCGACGGCGTAGAAATGGTTCTGCGGAATCTGCCCCAGCGAGCCGTCGGCGGCGGAAATGATGGCGATCACCCGCGCCACGGTGACGCGGGAAACGCCCGCGCCGCCATACTCGCGCGGCACGGTGATGCCCCACAGGCCGGAGCGGCTGAAGCGCTCGAGTTCGTCCCACGGTAGGCGTCGCTCGCGGTCGCGGGCGATGGCGCCTGCGCTGAAGTCGGCGGCCAGCGCGCGGGCGACGTCGAGAGCTTCGTCGTCGCTGCGGATGATATGGACGGGATTGGCCAGCTCTGGGTTGGACAAAACGATGCTGTTCATCGGCGCTCCTCAGATCCAGGAATGACGCGCCGGGCGGGCGCCGTTGAGGTGGTAGGCGCCAACTGCCTGGACCTTCCAGCGCACCGGGTCGTGCAGGGTGTGCACGCGGGCGTTGCGCCAGTGGCGGTCGAGGTTGAATTCGGCGAGGGTGGCGCGGCTGCCGGCCAGTTCGAAGAGCTTTTCGCTGGCGGCCAGGCTGATCTCGGTGGTCAGCACCTTGGCCTCGGCCACGGCAATGGAAGCGCGGGCGGCGGACTCGTCGTCGATGGGCCGCGCGCTGACTTCGTCGAGGATGTGCCCGGCGCGCTCCAGCAGGGCTTCGGCGGCGTGCAGTTCGACTTGCAGGCGGCCGATCTCGAAGAGGGTGAACGGCTCGTCGCTGGCCTGCTCGACGTTCGCGTCGATGAAGGGGCGAGTGCGCGTGCGGATGAAGTCGATGGCGTCTTCCAGGGCGTTGGCAGCGATGCCGGCGTCGATGGCGGCCTGGATCAATTGCGAGACGGCGCCCTGGATGTTCGGGATGTCGGCCAGGCGGCCGTTGTGGATCACCAGGGAGCCGGCGACGGGTGCGTTATCCAGCAGCACGGTGCCGCTGGCGGTGGTGCGCTGGCCGAAGCCGGACCAGTCGTCGACTATGCTCAGGCCATCCACGCCGCGTTCGACGAAGCCCATGACCGCGCGGCCTTCCTCGTCGATAGCCTTCACCGCTACCCAGTGGGCAAACAGCGCGCCGGTGGAGTAGAACTTCTCGCCGCTGACGCGGAAGTTGTCTCCATCGCGCAGCAGGCGCGCCTTGAGTTCGAGGGTGTTTCTGGTATTGCGCTCGGGCCCGGCATTGCCGATGCGCCGGCCGTTGAGCACGCCGCCGAACAGCACGCGCTTCTGTGCCTCGCTGGCGACGCTGTCGATGACGTTGAGCAGGCCGAACTGGTTCTGCGGGATCTGCCCCAGTGCCGGGTCGGCGGCACAGATTACGCGGAAGACGTCGGCGACGGTGGCGTAGGAAACCTGCGCGCCGCCGTACTCGCGGGGAATGCTGATGCCGCCGAGGCCGAGGGCGGTGAAGTGTTCCAGTTCGCTCCAGGGCAGCGCGCGCTCGCGGTCGCGGGCGGCGGCTCCGGGTTTCGCCAGGCGGGCCACTTCGTGGGCGGCTTCGATGGCCTGGGCGTCGTTGCTGATACGGCGCGCCGGGAGTAGCCGGGGCGCCTGGTCACGAAGGTCCTTGGGTGCGGATTCGTTGGTCATGCGGTTTCCTGTGGTGACGGAGCAGCTCTTCGTAGGAGCGAGCTTGCTCGCGAACAAACCCTGGTGCGGGGCCGAAAGGTTCGCGAGCAAGCTCGCTCCTACAGGACAAACGCGGGGGCGCTTAGAACGCCGGTGCGATCTCGCCCTTGTAGCGGGTCAGGATGAACTGGCGGACCTCCGGCGAATTCAGCGCCTTGGCCAGCTTCTGGATGCCCGGGTCCTGGATGTTGTCCGGACGCGCCACCAGGAACTCGGCATAGAGGTCCTTGCCCTTCTCCACGATCAGCGCGCTCTTGGTGTCGATGCCGGCTTCCAGCGCGTAGTTGGCGAAGATGAACGCCAGGTCGACCTGCTTCACCGCGCGGGCCAGCAGGGCGCCTTCCAGTTCACGGATCTTCAGGTGCCTGGGGTTGTCGGTGATGTCGCGCTCGGTGGACTGCGGGTTGCTCGGGTCCTTGAGCTTGATCAGGCCGCTCTCGGCCAGCAGCACCAGGGCGCGACCGGTGTTCACCGGGTCGTTGGGGATGGCCACGCTGGCGCCGTCGGGCAGTTCGGCGAGGGACTTGTACTTGGTGGAGTAGGCGCCGAACGGCTCGATGTGGATGCCCACCACCGGCACCAGGTCGGTGTGGCGGGTCTTGTTGAAGTCATCGAGGAACGGGCGGTACTGGTAGTAGTTGGCGTCGAGGTTCTTCTGCGCGAGCTGCAGGTTGGGCTGGATGAAGTCGGTGAAGACCTTGATGTCCAGGTCGACGCCTTCCTTGGCCAGTTCCGGTTTGACGAACTCGAGAATTTCCGCGTGCGGCACCGGGGTGGCGCCGACAACGAGTTTCTCCCCCGCGTGGGCGGAGAAGGCGACGACGGCCGCCAGAATGGCGATGGCCTTTTTCATGGGTGTTGCTCCTTGGGGCTTCAGTGGGTGGGCCGTCGTGGTGTGGACGTGGGGCCTTGATGGCAGCGGGGCCCGGCTGCCGGCGGGTGTTCTGGGTGCCGCTCCCGGAGAGGGAGTGGGCGGGGAATTCAGCGCCGGGTGTAGCGCGCCACCAGGCGGTCGCCGCTCATCTGCAGGGCCTGCACCAGCAGGATCAGCAGGGCGACGGTGATGATCATCACGTCGGTCTGGAAACGCTGGTAACCGAAGCGGATGGCCAGGTCGCCGAGGCCACCGCCGCCGATCACGCCGGACATCGCCGTGTAGTCCACCAGCACGATGGCAGTCACGGTGACGGCAGCGATCAGCCCGGTGCGGGCTTCCGGCAGCAGCGTGTGCCAGATGATCTGCCAGGTGCTGGCGCCCATCGCCTGGGTGGCTTCCACCAGGCCGCGGTCGACTTCGCGCAGGGCGGTTTCCACCAGCCGCGCGAAGAACGGCGTGCAGCCCACCACCAGTGGCGGAATGGCACCGGGCACGCCCAGCGAAGTGCCGGTGACCAGCGTGGTGACCGGGATCAGCACGATCAGCAGGATGATGAACGGCAACGAACGCAGCATGTTCACCACCACCGACAGGGCGCGGTACAGGCCGGGTTTCTCGTGCAGCTGGCGCTTGCCGGTGAGGTACAGCAGGACGCCCAGCGGCAGGCCCAGCAGCACGGTGAAGGCCAGCGCGCCGCCGAGCATGGCGAGGGTGTCCAGGCAGGCCTGGCCGAGGTCGTGCCAGTCGAGGTTGCGGAACCAGCCGTCCATCATTCGCGGCCCCTGCGCAGCTTCGCGGCGCGGTGCGAAGCGCCGAGGCGGTCGCCCTGGCCGAACAGCTTGTTGCGCAGCGTGCCCTGTTCGTACTCGCGCTTGAACAGGCCGCGCGCCTGTAGTTCCGGCACCAGCAGGTCGACGATGTCGACGAAGGTTTCCGGCGCCACCAGGCTGGAGAGGTTGAAACCGTCCACGTCGGTTTCCTCGACCCAGGCCTGCAACTGATCCGCCACGGTCTGCGGCGAACCCACCAGCAGCGGGCCATCGCCGCCCAGGGCGCAGTAGTCGGCGATCTCGGCGGCGGTCCACTGGCGCTGCGGGTCGGCGGCGCTGAAGGCGTCCACCGCAGACTGGATGGCGTCGCTCTGTACGTGGCGCAACACCTGGTCCGGCGCGTACTGGCCGAAGTCGATGCCGGTCCAGCCGGAGACCAGCGCCAGGGCGCCTTCGCGGTCGCTGTACTGGCGGTAGTCTTCCAGCTTGGCAAGCGCCTCGGCATCGGTCGGCGCGACGATCACCGTGAGCTGGTTGAGCACCAGCACGTCGCCGGGCTGGCGGCCGGCCTCCACGGCGAGGCGGCGCAGGTCGGCCACCTGGTCGCGGAGGATGTTTTTGGTCGGCGCGGCGACGAATACGCACTCGGCATTGCCCGCGGCGAAGGCCTTGCCGCGGCTGGAGGCGCCGGCCTGGTACAGCACCGGCGTGCGCTGCGGCGATGGCTGGCTGAGGTGGAAGCCGGGCACCTCGAAGTGCTCGCCCTTGTGCTCGATGGGGTGGACCTTGCGAGGGTCGGCGTAGACGCCGCTCGTGCGGTCGGCGACCACGGCGTCATCGTCCCAGCTGGCTTCCCAGAGCTTGTAGCAGACCTCCAGGTACTCGGCGGCCAGGGCGTAGCGCTGCTGGTGGTTGAGCTGCTGCTTCAGCCCCAGGTTGCGCGCGCCGCTGTTGAGGTAGGAGGTGACGATGTTCCAGCCGGCGCGGCCACGGGTCAGGTGATCCAGCGTGGACATGCGCCGGGCGAACGGGAACGGGTGCTCGAACGACACCGAGGCGGTGATGCCGAAGCCCAGGTGCTCGGTGGCCGCGGCCATGGCCGGGACGATCTGCAGCGGGTCGTTGGCCGGCACCTGGGCGCCGGCGCTCAGCGCGGCGTCAGCATTGCCGTGGTAGACGTCGTAGACGCCTAGCACGTCGGCCAGGAACAGGCCGTCGATCCTGCCGCGTTCCAGGGTTTTCGCCAGTTCGATCCAGTAGTGGATGTCGGTGTAGCGCGCGGCCTGCTGGTCGCGCGGGTGGCGCCAGAGGCCGGGCGAGAGGTGGCCGACACAGTTCATGGCGAAGGCGTTGAGGCGAATCTGCTTGCTCATGGCGATGGCCTCAGTTCCAGTCGTGGCGCGGCGGGCGCTTGTCGTTCAGCAGCCAGTTGCCGACGAGGTGGTACTTCCAGCGCACCGGGTCGTGCAGGGTGTGCACGCGGGCGTTGCGCCAGTGGCGGTCGAGGGCGTGGCGGGCGAGGGTGGAGCGGGTGCCGCCCAGCTCGAACAGCTTGTTGGCGGCGTCGATGGCGACTTCGGTGGTCAGCACCTTGGCCTTGGCCACGGCAACGGAGGCGCGGGCCACGCTGTCTTCGTCCGGCGCCGGGCGGGCGGCGTCCATCACCTTGCCGGCGCGCTCCAGCAGGGCGTCGGCGGCTTCGATGCGGATGCCCAATTCACCGACCTGAATGATGGTCAGCGGGTCTTCGCTGGCCTTCTCCACGCCGGCGTCGATCCACGGGCGCGCCTGTTCGCGGACGAAGGCGATGGTGTCGCGCAGCGCAGCGCGGGCAATGCCGGCGTCGATGGCGGCGGTGGTGATCTGCGCGAACGGGCCGGCCAGGGTCGGCACGTCGTAGGAGCGGTGGGTGGGGAAGACGTTGAACGCCGGCACGCGCAGGCCTTCCACCAGCACGGTGCCGCTGGAGGTGGTGCGCTGGCCGATGCTCGCCCAGTCGTCGACGATCACCAGCCCCGGCGTGCCGCGTGGGACGAAGGCGAGCTGGGCGTTGCCCTGTTCGTCCAGGCCCAGCACGCCGAGCCAGTGGGCGTAGAGCGAGCCGGTGCAGTAGCCCTTGCGACCGTCGAGCACGACATGGTCGCCGTCGCGGCGCAGGCGGGTCTGGATGTCCTGCACGGTCTTGCCGCCGGTTTCCGACAGCGCGTTGGCGAAGCGGTTGCCCTTGAGCGCGAGGTTGAAGAAGAAGTGCTTCTGCTCGTCGCTGCCCTGCAGGCGGATGTCTTCCAGCAGGCAGTAATGGTTCTGTGGAATCTGCCCCAGCGACGGGTCGGCGGCGGAGATGATGGCGATGACTTCCGCCAGCGTGGCGTAGGACACCTCGGCGCCGCCAAAGGCGCGTGGCACGGTGATACCCCACAGGCCGCTGTTGGAGTAGAGCTCGACGACTTCCGGCGGGACTTCGCGGTTGCGGTCGCGCTCGGCGGCGCCTTCGAGCAGGAAGGCAGCGACCTTGTGGGCGACGTCGATGGCCTCGGCGTCGGAGGCGATTACCTGGGCGTTCGGCTCACGGATGTCGTAGTGGGCGGATTCGGGGAGTTGGGACATGGCAGTACAGCGACCTCGGGGCAGATGAAGCGGCCCGGTATTCGGGCCTGTCTGTCCAGGTCATTGCACAAGCTGTGCCGGAATTTAAAAGTCTTGTAAATCAATGGTTTGGTGTTTTTCGCCAACAGTTGAGACGCTGGGCAAACAGCAAAGTGTTGGGCGAGTGTTGCTGGAGCAACAGCGACGGCGCAGCGGGGATTCTGTCGGTAGGGGGACGATGTTCGCGAGCAAGCGCGCTCCTACGGTTCAGCGCCGATGGATTTCTTGTAGGAGCGAGCTTGCTCGCGAACCAGGCTGGCAGCGCCGATCTCAGGCCAGTTCCTGGCAGACATCGATCCAGTCCGCCGCCACCAGCTCTGCCATGCGCTGCGGCCCGATCCTCACAGCGCTGTGGACCGCGCCGGCCGCCGGCAGTACCTCATCGAACGCCTGCAACGACACATCGCAATACACCGGCAACGGCGTCGCCAGGCCGAACGGGCAGACCCCGCCTACGGGGTGGCCGGTCAACTCCACGACTTCCTCGGCGCCGAGCATCTTGGCCTTGCCGCCAAAGGCGTCCTTGAGCTTGCGGTTGTCCAGCCGCGCATCGCCACGCGCCACCACCAGCACGGTGCGTTCGCCGACGCGCAGGGAAAGCGTCTTGGCGATGCGGCCCGGCTCGACGCCGTGGGCCTCGGCGGCCAGGGCGACAGTGGCGGTACTGGTTTCCAGCTCGATGATGGCGATGTCGGGGGCCTTTTCGGCGAAGAAGGCGCGAACCGATTCCAGGCTCATGGGGCAATGCTCCGTGTCGTGCGAAAAGGTCTGAATCTAGGGAGTGCCGGCGGGGCTGTCCAGCCTCCGACTGTGGCTCTTAGAGGAGCAGGGCCCGGATGTTGGGAATGTTCAGGTGGCGCTCGGCGTTCAGCCGCTCCAGGCGTACAGCGAAGGTTTGCAGTTCGAGTTCGGCAGTCTGTACGGCTACTGCCAGACCAACCAGTGGAAAGGATGCCGAGGAGCGCGCGGGTGGCGGAGCAAAGGCTTCGCCCATGTCGCCTTCGCTGAAGTCGAAGGTAATGGTGCCTCGCTCGATACGGATCACCGGGGAAGGATGGCCACTGTAGAGGTATCGGCCTTTCCCCTGGGCGATCTGCCGCCAGCTCTGCAGGTCGCGCAGGTCGCTGCAACATTGCGGATAGAAGAGATCGCTGTTGTCCAGGCGAAGAACATAGCCGCCTGACAGCGGGCACACCTGTTCCCAGTCGCCGGAAATCTGCAGCCCCCCGGCGCAGTGCAGGCTGGCCAGTTGAGCGATGTCCTCTTCGCTCATTTCTGCCAGCCGGTAGAGGGCCGCGCCTGCTCGATACGGCTTCAGACCGGGGCTGAACCCGTTGGCCAGCAGGCTCCGTGACTGGTAGTCCTGCCAGCTGTCCACATGTTCCCAGTAGGGGCCTGTGGCGGGCGTGGGAACTGACCCGACCGGGTAGAACAGCTCGACGACCGGGATCAGTTGGACTTGCATGTCTCGAATTCACGGGTAGCGGGAGGCACGTTGTAATGGTGCCGACTTTGTTCGTCCATAGTGAAATTTCTCATATGGCTCTCTGGCGCTCGTCTGCCGGCCTATGCTCAGAGCCCGCCCAGCATCATTAAAAAAATTTTCCCGGCCTGTCGATCTGCCGTCCTGCCCTTCGACTATTTGTCAGGAACCGGATGAAACCGGCCGCCACGCTGGCAATTACAAGAGAATGACAAGAGGAGAAAACCCATGCGTTTCATGGTGATCGTCAAAGCCACCGCCGACTCCGAGGCGGGTGTGATGCCCAAGGAAGAACTGCTCGCCGCCATGGGGGCGTTCAACGAAGAACTGGTCAAGGCCGGGGTGATGCTGGCGGGCGAAGGGCTGCACCCCAGCGCCAAGGGCGCGCGGGTGCGCTTCGATGGCGCTTCGCGGCAGGTGATCGACGGCCCGTTCGCCGAAACCAAGGAGCTTATCGCCGGCTTCTGGATCATGCAGACCGCGTCGTTGCAGGAGTGCATCGACTGGGTCAAGCGCTCGCCCAATCCCTTCGATGGTGAGTCCGAGATCGAAATCCGGCAGATCTTCGAGGCCGAGGACTTCGGCGCCGAATTCACCCCGGAACTGCGCGAGCAGGAAGAACGCCTGCGCGCCGAAATCGCCAGCAAATCCTGAATCTGGAGGACACCGCCATGTTGATGAATGCCTACCTGGTCTTTGATGGCAACTGCGAGGAAGCCTTCCGTTATTACGCCGAGGTGCTGCGCGCCGAGCTGCCGGCGCTGATGCGCTTCTCCGATGCGCCGGGCTGCGAGGACATGCCCGAGGCGCTGAAAAGCCGTGTCATCCATGTCCGCCTGGAGGTGGACGGCCATGTGCTGATGGGCTCGGATGCCTCGCCCCAGTGCGGCCAGTACGAAGGGATCAAGGGCGTGTCGATCACCCTCAATGTCGATAGCAAGGCCGAGGCGCGGCGCCTCTTCGACGCCCTGGGCAAGGGTGGCAAGGTCACCATGCCGCTGGACCAGACCTTCTGGGCCGAGCTGTTCGGCGCGGTGGAAGACCGCTTCGGGGTGCCGTGGATGATCAATTGCGAGAAAGAAGCCTGAGTGCGCCTCGATAATCCGTAGGGCGCATAACGCGCCAGCGTTATCCGCCGTGGTGTTGCCGGCGGATAACCTGTTCCAGGTTATGCACCCTACGGCTGCTCCTTCCCACCGTTGGCGCGGAATCGCTCCGGTGTCGTCCCGGTAAACCGCTGGAATGCCCGGTGGAAACTGGTGACGTGTTCATAGCCGAGCAGGAAGGCGATCTCCTGCAATGCCATCCGGCTGGCCAGCAGATAACGCTGGGCCAGCGCCATCCGCACTTCCAGCACGATGCCCTTGAACGTCAGCCCGTGCTCGCGCAGCCGGCGTTGCAGCGTATGCGGCGGCAGGCGCAGCCAGGCGGCGGTCTGCTCCAGGTCCGGCAGCGGGATGCGCGCGTTCTGCAGCAGGTAGTAGCGCACATCATCGGGCAATGCCGGGCCGCGCTCGAAGCTGGCCAGCGTTGCCGCGCCCTGGGCCTGGCACAGCCGGCTCACCGAGGGGTTGGCGGTGGAGAAGGGTTGGTCATGGAATGCCTTCGGCATCCACAGCTCGGCCTGGCCGGCATTGAAATGGCAGGGGCCGGGGAATAGCTGTTGGTACAGCGCCGCATGGGCCGGCGGCGGGTAGGGCAGGTGCAACTGCATGTCGGCGCAGTGTTCCAGGTCCGGCAGGCGCTGGCACAACCAGCGCCAGGTACTGCTCAGCCATTCCTCGCAGAGGGCGATGCGCTCTACCTCGCTGAAGGGCGGCAATTGCAGCGTCAGGCGGATGTGCTCGCCGACTTCCTCGCGGTGGGTGTGGATCGGGTGGGGCATCAGGCTCGACGGCTGGCCGAGGGAGATGTCCCAGGAGCGCCGCAGGTTGGCCGCGCTGATCAGCGCGTAGCCGATCACTCCCAGGTCATAAAGGTTGTAGCGCTGGCCCAGGCGCAGGTAGAAGTCGCTCGGGCCGAGCAACCCGGCGGCCTGCTGCAGCAGGCGATAGTAGCGGGCGAAGTTCATCTCGGTGGCTGCCGCTTCTCCGCTCGGCGGCAAGCCCAGGCCGCCGAGCAGGGGAGCCACGGGCGGCAGGGCGGGGCGAGCGCGCCATTCGTCGAGGAAATGGCGGAACAGCTGGCGCGCGGCGTAATCGATGTCGAAGGAAGCGGTGGGCATTCGCGCAGTCAACCTGTCGTTTAATGCTAGCGAGTTGTTATTTTGTGCTAGTCACTGGCTGAAAGTCGAGCCCTATACTGCCCCCACGGACAAGAACAACAAGGGCATCCCATGACCGCTCCGGACCGCTTCCGCTCCTCCAATTCCCCCAGCGACCGCTTCGCAGAACTGCTGATGCACAACGGCCGCTTCTACACCCTCGACCCCGCCCAGCCCTGGGCCGAGGCCGTGGCCGTACGCGATGGCCGGCTGCTGGCGGTAGGCCGGCGCGAGGACATGGAGCACCTGATCGGCCCGGACACCCTGGTGCGTGATCTCGAAGGCGCCTTCTGCATGCCCGGCCTGCACGACATGCACACCCACCCGGACCTGGCGCTGGCACCCCGCTACGCCGACGACCTCGATGTCGGCATCGAGGACCCGACTCCGGATCAGTTGGCGAAAGCGATCCGCGGCTATGCCGACAGCCACCCTGGCGATGGCTGGGTCTACGGCCAGTACTGGGTGCGTTACACCTTCCGCGAGGCCGGGCTGAGGCCGGGCCGCGAGTGGCTCGACAGCATCCTGCCGGATCGCCCGGTGGCACTGCTCGACCGCATGTGGGGCACCATGATGGTCAACTCCCGCGCCCTGGAGCTGGCCCGCATCGACGCCAACACCCCCGATCCGCGCAATGGTTACCTGGAGCGTGACGAGTTCACCGGCGAGCCCAACGGCCTGATGATCGACGGCGCCTACGCGCTGATCCATGCCGCCATGCCGCCGACTCCGGCCAAGGTGCTGCGCCAGGCCTACCGAGATGGCGTGCACTTCCAGAGTTCGCGCGGGGTCACGGCGGCAAAGTATGTGCACGTCTGCGAGAACCGCCTGGATGCCCTCAAGCACCTGGACGACGCCGGCCAACTGACCCTGCGGGTGGAAGCAGCGATCAGCTGGCAGGACGATATCTTCCCGGTGCGCCGCCGCTGGGAACTGCTCAGCGGCGAACGCCACTACTACCGCAGCGCACGGTTGTCGGCGAACGCGGTGAAATTCCACTTCGACGGTACCGTCGAACCGCGTTCCTCCTTCCTTATTACGCCGTGGCCGGGCGAGGACGCCTGGCGCGGCAAGCTGAACCTGACCCCGGAGCACATCACCGACATGGTGGTGGACATGGATCGCCGCGGCATCCGTGTGATTGCCCATTGCACCGGCGATGCGGCGTCCGACGTGTTCCTCGACGCGGTGGCCGAAGCGCGCCGGCGCAACGGCTTCAGCGGCGTACGCCACCAGTGCGCGCACAGCACCATCCTGCATCCGGGCAACCTCAAGCGCTTCCGCGAGCTGGAGGTGATCGCCGAGTTCTCCCCGGCGGCCTGGTACCCGACGCCTTTCGCCAGCGGGGCGCGCTCCGGCTACGGTCCGGATCGCCTGAAGCGCATCTACGACTTCAAGGGCGTGCTGGCCGCCGGCGGCACCGCGGTGTTCGGCACCGACTGGCCAGTGGCGTCCATCGATCCCTGGCTGGCGCTGGAAACCCTGGTCACCCGGCAGAACCCGTGGAACGACGACCCTGCCTGCTTTGGCGAGCCGATCAGCCTGGAACAGGCGATCCGCGTGGCGACCCTCAACGGCGCCTACGCCATGGGCCTGGAACATCTCACCGGCAGCCTGGAGGCGGGCAAGTCGGCGGACTTCATCGTGCTCGATCGCAACCTCTTCGAGCAGCCGGCACGCAACTACATTCACCGTACCGAAGTGCAGCTGACCTTCGTCGAGGGGCGGCCGGTCTACGACCGTCTCGGCCAGTTCGCCGACACGCCGCTGGCGGCTGTCTGGCAGGGCGAGCCGCCGCGCATCGAAGGCGTCAACGCATGAACGCCGCGAGCATCCCGGTAACGGTGGTCGCCGGCTTCCTCGGCGCCGGCAAGACCACGCTGCTGCGCAACCTGCTGGAGCGCTGCGAAGGGCGGCGGCTGGCAGTGATCGTCAATGACTTCGGCGAGCTGAACATCGACGCCGGGATGATCGCCGAGCAGACCGAGGCTGTGTACAGCCTGGAGAACGGCTGCATCTGCTGCTCGGTGCAGGACGACCTGCTGGCGCAGCTGGAACGGTTGGCGAACATGCACCCGCCGCTGGAACAGGTGGTGATCGAGTGCAGCGGGGTGTCCGACCCGCAGCGCATCGTACAGACGCTGGGCTACCCGAAGCTGCGCCGACGCCTGCACCTGGATGCGGTGCTGACCGTGGTCGACGCTGCCCGTCGTGAGCCGCTCGAAGGCGAGTATGCGCGGCTGGAACGCATGCAGGCGGCCGCCGCCGACCTGCTGCTGCTGAACAAGTGCGACCTGCTCGAAGCCGATGAGCTGGCCGCCCAGCGCGAGCGCTTCGGCCGTGGCGCGCGCGTGCTGGAAACCATCCAGGCGCAGATTCCCGATGAACTGCTGCTGGGCGAGCCGTCACGCAAGCTCCGGCCGCATGGGCAGGAAGGAGTCGACCATGGCGACCTGTTCGACAGCTGGAGCTGGCAGGGCGATGAAAGCTTCGATGGCGTGCGGCTGAAACACTGGCTGGAGACATTGCCGCGCGGGCTGTTGCGGCTCAAGGGGCTGATCCGCCTGAAGGGACAGGGTGATGTGCAGTGGCTGCAGTTTGTGGGCGGGCGCTATCAACTGCGCCCGGCGACGGCGGCCGAGGCGGCACAGGGCTCGCGGCTGGTGTTCATTGCCGAGAAGGATGCGGGACTGCGGGCTGGTCTTGAGGCTGGCCTGCAAGGGTGCTTTTCTTAGCTGCCTGGAGTTCTGTGCCATGGGCTGCCCTCTCCCTTTAGGGATAGGGCGGGGGAGAGGGGCGCCCGAGCACCGAGAGTTCGCCGGGCCTTTTCGCAGCCAATAAAAAACCGGCCACCAGGGCCGGTTTTTCATGGAACAGCCGAACTCAGCGGTATTCGCAGAGGTAGGCAGTGTCCTGGGCGACTTTCAGCTGGAACTTGCTGTTGGCCGGCACGGTGAAGTTGCTGCCGCCTTCGAAGGTTTCCCAGCTGTCGCTGCCCGGCAGCTTGACGGTCAGCGCGCCGGCGACGACGTGCATCACCTCCAGCTGGCTGGTGCCGAATTCGTATTCGCCGGGAGCCATCACGCCGATAGTGGCGGGGCCTGCGGTCATGTCGAAGGCGATGGATTTGACGGTGCCGTCGAAGTACTCGTTGACCTTGAACATGGGCTTCTCCTGCTAGAGGGGTGAAAAAGGGCCCGCCAGTATGCCCAAGGGCGCAGGCTCCGTCACTAGAGCGGCGCAGGCGACCGTTCGGTCAGTGAATGGGGCCTTCTTTCAGCCGGCCACCGGCAGTGTCAGCGGCAACAGGCGGGCAGTATTGCGGGCATCCTCCAGGGCGCGGTGCGGCTGTCCCTGGAAGTTCAATCCGGCCAGGTGCAGCGCGGCATTCAGGCCCACCGGCCGCTTGAGCTGGCGGGCCTGGGCGAAGCGCTGTTTGAGGTTGACGTGAGGAACACGGGCCAGGTGGCTGTCCAGGTTCTGGCGACGCCATTCCAGTTCCAGCTGGTGGCGGTCGTAGTCGCCCCAGCTGGTCCAGCCGGCCAGGCGCGGGCGGTGCTGGGCCAGCCAGCGCTCGAATTGCGGCCAGACCTCATGCAGGGGCGCTGCGGCATCGACGTTGGCCTGGGTGATGTGGGTGAGTTCGCGACAGAAGGCGGTCAGCAGCGGTCGACGTTGCGGGCGCACGAAGCGCTGGAAGTGATCCAGCTCGCGGCCGTCGGCCTCGGCCACCAGGCTGGCGCCGATCTCGATGATTTCCATTTCCTCGACCGGCCAGCCGCCTTCCTCGGTGGTGGCTTCCAGGTCGATCACCAGCCAGTGGGGCATAGTCGGTGCTCGTGGTTGGGTACGAATCGAGTATGGAAGGCGTTTGCGGGGCCGGCAAACCGCTGTGCTAGGCTGACCGGCTACCAGGACAAGGGGGATCAAGATGGCGAAAGTGGCATTCATCGGTCTGGGCGTGATGGGCTATCCCATGGCCGGGCATCTGGCGCGCGAAGGGCATGAGGTGTGCGTCTACAACCGTACCGCGAGCCGCGCGGCCCAGTGGGTCAGGCAGTTTGGCGGCAGTTCGGCGGACACTCCGCGCGAGGCCGCGCAGTGGGTTGAGTTCGTGATGTGCTGCGTCGGCAACGATGATGACCTGCGCAGCGTGGTGCTGGGCGAAGAGGGCGCGTTGGCCGGGATGCAGCCGGGCGCTGTGCTGGTGGACCACACCACCGCTTCGGCTGAGGTCGCCCGTGAACTGGCCGTGGCGGCGGCGGAGCGCGAGCTGGGCTTCCTTGATGCGCCGGTCTCCGGCGGCCAGGCCGGCGCCGAGAACGGTGCGCTGACGGTGATGGTTGGCGGCGATGCGGACCTCTATGCGCGCGCCGAACCGGTGATCGCCACCTACGCGCGCATGGTGCGGCGCATGGGCCCGGTGGGTAGCGGCCAGTTGACCAAGATGGTCAACCAGATCTGCGTCGGCGGCTTGCTGCAAGGGCTGTCGGAGGCGCTGCACTTCGCCCAGAGCGCCGGCCTCGACGGCATGGCGGCCATGGAAGTGATCAGCAAGGGCGCGGCGCAATCCTGGCAATTGGAGAACCGCCACCAGAGCATGCTGGAAGGGCGCTTCGACTTCGGCTTCGCGGTGGACTGGATGCGCAAGGACCTGGGGATCGTGCTCGATGAGGCCCGCCGCAACGGCGCGCAACTGCCGGTCACGGCGCTGGTCGACCAGTTCTACGCCGAGGTGCAGGCCGCCGGTGGCGGGCGCTGGGATACTTCCAGCCTGATCACTCGCCTGCAGGATTCGCCCGAGTCCTGACCCGCTTTATTCCCCGCAGGTGGCGCCATCGGTCGCAGAGATCGTCGTGCGCCGCTCCTGCCCGCCTCAGGCGCGGAAGATAAAGTACACCGCGCCCAGCAGGCACAAGCCGGCCCACAAGTAGTCGAGCTTCAGTGGCTGCTGCATGAAGTACACGCTGAACGGCACGAAGACCGCCAGCGTGATGACCTCCTGCATGATCTTCAGTTGCCCCACCGACATCACCGTATAGCCGATGCGGTTGGCCGGCACCTGCAATAAATACTCGAAGAGTGCGATGCCCCAACTGACCAGCGCCGCGATGATCCACGGCTTGCTGCTCAGGGTTTTCAGGTGGCCGTACCAGGCGAAGGTCATGAACAGGTTGGAAAGCGACAGAAGAAACGCGGTTTGCAGCCAGACCGGCATGGCAGAGGCTCCAGAGAGGGACTGCGCCTGAGCCTAGTGGAGCGCCGCGCGACAGCCAAGGGGCGGGATAGTGATCAGATTCTTGTTGCGGGGAGGCGCGGTGTTGCTGGCGCTGGGTGTGCTGGCATTCGGCGGCTGGAAAGGCTGGCAGTGGTGGCAGCAGCGGCCGGTCTGGGCGCAGCTGACGGTGGCGCCGGCCGTCTCAGCCGGGCAGAGCTGGAAGCTGGGTGACTACCGCCTGGAGTGGGATGGGGCGTCCTTCGCGCTGCTGGCGGGCGAGCACCCCGCGCAGACGCTGTGGCAAACCCGTGGCGGGTTTCTCGCCGCCGGCATCGGGCGTGTCGCGGCCGAGGAGCATCGTGGCGCAATGTTCGTCCACGAACACCGTGGTTTGCTGTGTCGCCAGCAACAGCTGGATGCCGTTCGGGGCGGCCCGGATGAGCTGCTGATCTCGGGGAAACTGGGTTGCGACGATGGTCGGCAGGTGCTCTACAGCGTTGCACTGCGTGCCGATGGCGAGCGCGGCGTGCTGATGGATGTGAGCCTGGATGACCCGGCGCTGAACCGTCTCTATCTGGCTTGGGCGCGGGAGGCGGACGAGCAGTTCCACGGCTTCGGCGAGCAGTTCACCCGCTTCGACCTGAGCGGGCGCCGCCTGCCGATCCTGGTGCAGGAGCAGGGCGTGGGGCGGGGCCTGCAACCCATCACGCTGGCAGCCGACCTGACCAACCGCGCCGGTGGCGATTGGTGGACCACCTACGCGCCAGTACCTTTCTACCTCACCTCGCGCCTGCACGGCTTCTTCAGCGAGGCGTCGGAGTACCAGGTCTTCGACCTGCGCGACGATCAGCGCGTGGCGCTGGAAGTGCACGCCGGCAAACTCAAGGCGCACTTCTATAAAGGCAGCAGTCCCAAGGCACTGATCGAGGCGCACACCTCGGTAGTCGGGCGCATGCCGCCGTTGCCGGCCTGGACGCAGCAGGGAGCGATCCTCGGGCTGCAGGGCGGCACTGAGCGTGTGCGTGGCATCGTCCATCAGCTGGAGCAGGCGAAGGTGCCGCTGGCCGGCGTCTGGGTGCAGGACTGGGTCGGCCAGCGCACCACCAGTTTCGGCAAGCAACTGTGGTGGAACTGGGTGCTCGATGGGGAGCGCTATCCGGGCTGGTCAGCCTTCAATGCCGAGCTGCGGGCCAAGGGTATTCGCAGCCTGGCCTACGTAAATCCCTTCCTGGTGGACACGGTGGAGAAGGGCGGGGCGACCCGCAATCTCTACCGGGAAGCGCTGGAGCATGGCTACCTGACTGTGGACGCCCAGGGGCAGCCGCTGCTGCTGCAGAACACCAGCTTCAGCGCCGGGCTGGTCGACCTGACCAACCCTCAGGCTGCCGAGTGGCTGCGCGAAGTGATGCGCAAGGAAATGCTTGGCGCTGGCTTCTCCGGCTGGATGGCGGACTTCGGCGAGGCCTTGCCCTATGAGGCGAAGCTGGCGTCCGGTGAGCCGGCCGCGGCGCTGCACAACCGCTATCCGGAACTGTGGGCGAAGCTCAACCGGCAACTGGTTGACGAGGAGGGGCCAGGCGAGCTGCTGTTCTTCATGCGCTCTGCCTACAGCCGCAGCCCTGGACTGACCACCAGCCTGTGGCTGGGTGACCAGCTGGTGACCTGGGATGCCGACGATGGCCTGCACAGTGCGCTGTTGGGATTGCTGTCTGGTGGCGTTTCCGGTTTCAGCCTGAATCACAGCGACACCGGCGGCTATACCACCATCAGCAGCCCGATCAGGAACTACCACCGCAGCGAGGAACTGCTGCTGCGCTGGACGGAGTTTTCCGCCTTCACCAGCCTGCTGCGCACCCACGAGGGCAATCGCCCGGATGATAATGTGCAGGCCTACAGCACGCCGGCCACAGTAGCGCAGCTGCAGCGTTTCGCAACATTGTTCCGAGAGCTGGCGCCTTACCGCCAGCGCCTGATGGACGAGGCAGCGAAGCATGGCTGGCCGCTGGTGCGCCCGCTATGGCTGGAGTTTCCCGCTGATCCGGCCAGCTTGGCGGAAACGCCGACGAGCTATATGCTCGGCGACCAATTTCTGGTGGCCCCGGTGCTGGAGCCCGGCGTGCAGCGCCTGAGCGTGGCATTGCCCGAGGGACGCTGGGTGCACCTGTGGAGCGGCAGCACCTTCGAGGTGGCTGCCGGCGGGACAGTTGAAGTCCCCACGCCAATTGGCGAGCCGGCGGTGTTCTACCGTGCCGGTTCCGCCGAGGGCGCGCATCTGGTGGCGGCGCTGCGCGAGCAGGGGCTGCTGCGCTCCAACCCATGATCAGCGAGTCGAGAGTTCATCAACCATGCAATGCCGTATCGGCTGTGGCGCCTGCTGCATAGCGCCGTCGATTTCCTCGCCCATCCCCGGCATGCCCGACGGCAAGCCTGCGGGGGTGCGCTGCGTGCAACTAGATGAGCGCAATCTGTGCAAACTATTCGGCGACTCACGGCGTCCAAAGGTCTGTGCGGCCTTCGATGCGGACGCCGATGCCTGTGGCAGCAGCAATGAACAGGCCCTGCGGATCCTCACCGAGTGGGAACGCATCACCGCCTCCTGATGTGACTTGGAAGTCACGATTTCGCGGTCCATACTGACGCCCCGATCCGCTCAAGACCGCGGATTGCGACAGGGCGCCGGCAATTGCCGACCCTACGAGACCAAGAATAAAGAGAGGTAAGACGATGCGTGGTGTATTGCGTATGACCCTGCTGGCCACTGCCGTGATGGGCTTTGCCGGTACTGCCCTGGCGGACGACTGGAAGCTGGAGAAGGAAGACGACGGTGTGAAGGTCTTCCTCAGCCCGGTCGCAGGCTCCAAGTACAAGGCCTACCGTGGCGTCGTCGACATCAAGGCCGATGTGGCCAAGATCAACGCCCTGCAGGAAGACGTGGCCGGCTCCTGCAAGTGGATCCACGCCTGCGCCGAGATGCGTCTGCTGAAGACCGAAGGCGACAATTCCTGGACCTACTCGAAGATCGACATGCCCTGGCCGGTGACTGGCCGCGACGTGGTGATCCACGTGACCACCGAGAAGACCGCCGACGGCGGCCTGATCCGTCATCTCAAGGCCGAGCCGACCTATATCCCGGAAGAAAAAGGCGAAATCCGCGTGCCGAAACTGATCGGCGAGTGGAAGCTGGTGCCCAAGGGCGCTGGCGTGACCGAGGTGACTTACCAGGTGCAGACCGAGCCGGGTGGCAGCATCCCGTCCTGGCTGGCCAACAGCTTCGTGGTCGATGCGCCGATGAATACCCTGAAGGGCCTGCGCAGCGCTGCCGAGAAGTAATCGGCGCTGTCGTTCCCTTTCGTGAAGAGGCCGCCCTTGGGCGGCTTTTTTGCTTTTGCGGGACCGAGGTGACGCCTAGTTCCTGCTCGCGAACCGAGGGGTGGGGAAGCTCGCAGCGGGGCTGTTCGCGAGCAAGCAAGCTCGCTCCTACAGAAAAGCCGTGGCAATAAAAAGGCCGCCCGAAGGCGGCCTTTTCTTTTACGCCGTAGCGCTTAGCGGGCCTTGAGGTCCACGAAGTCGCGCTGGGTGGCGCCGGTGTACAGCTGGCGCGGACGGCCGATCTTGTACGGGCCGGAGAGCATTTCCTGCCAGTGCGAGATCCAGCCCACGGTACGTGCCAGGGCGAAGATCACGGTGAACATGCTGGTCGGGATGCCGATGGCCTTCAGGATGATGCCGGAGTAGAAGTCCACGTTCGGGTAGAGGTTGCGCTCCACGAAGTAGGGGTCGTGGCGAGCGATTTCTTCCAGCTTCATGGCCAGTTCCAGCTGCGGGTCGTTGATACCCAGCTCCTGGAGAACCTCGTCGCAGGTCTGCTTCATGACCTTGGCGCGCGGGTCGAAGTTCTTGTAGACGCGGTGGCCGAAGCCCATCAGCTTGAACGGATCGTTCTTGTCCTTGGCCTTGGCCACGAACTTCTCGATGTTCGATACGTCACCGATCTCGTCCAGCATGCGCAGAACGGCTTCGTTCGCACCGCCGTGAGCCGGTCCCCACAGGGCAGCGATGCCCGAGGCGATACAGGCGAACGGGTTGGCACCCGAGGAGCCCGCCAGGCGCACGGTGGAGGTGGAGGCGTTCTGCTCGTGGTCGGCGTGCAGGATGAAGATGCGGTCCATGGCCTTGGCCAGCACAGGGCTGATCGGCTTGGTCTCGCAGGGGGTGTTGAACATCATATGCAGGAAGTTTTCTGCATAGTTCAGGTCGTTGCGCGGGTACATCATCGGCTCGCCCTTGGAGTACTTGTACACCATGGCAGCGATGGTCGGCATCTTGGCGATCAGACGATGCGCCGAGACTTCCCGGTGCTTCGGATTATTGATGTCCAGGGAGTCGTGATAGAAGGCGGAGAGGGCACCGATCACGCCGCACATAACGGCCATCGGGTGCGCATCACGGCGGAAACCGTTGAAGAAGGTCTTCAGCTGCTCGTGAACCATGGTGTGGTTCTTGATGGTGCCGACGAACTTCTCTTTCTGCTCGGCAGTGGGCAGTTCGCCGTTGAGCAACAGGTAGCAGGTTTCCAGGTAGTCGGACTTCTCGGCGAGCTGTTCGATCGGGTAGCCGCGATGCAGCAGTACACCTTTATCACCATCGATGTAGGTGATCTTCGACTCGCAGGAGGCGGTGGACATGAAGCCGGGGTCGAAAGTGAAGTGACCCGTGGAGGTCAGGCCCCGCACGTCGACAACATCGGGACCCAGCGTGCCGGAGAGGACAGGCAGTTCGACGGGGGCAGCGCCCTCGATGATCAACTGCGCTTTTTTGTCAGCCATGATGGCCTCCTATTTATGCTTGAAATCATCTGTACGACCCCCCACGCAGGGCCCGCACCACTATAGAGAGATAAATCCGAATGTCAATTTGCACAATCGGAGAAGTTTGGCTCCTCCAAGCCCCTGTTTTGCCGGAAAAATTTGCCTGTTTACGCCTTTTATGGGGGTGCGGCAATTAGTCCTTAGGTGGAGGTCTTTCCGTTGTCATTAGGGGCCTAACTGTCTATACTCGGCGACCAGCCGCCAAGGGCCGTCCGGCCTAGCTTGATTGGTGGTTGTCACTCCCGAAGGTGATGGGTACCTGACAAGTGCACCTCCCGACAACTAGCCCTGATCCATAGAAGGGCTCTCAGTGTGAAAAAAGCCGTGAATAGCAAACGACCCGTAAACCTAGACCTAAGGACCATCCAACTCCCTATCACTGCTTACACGTCGATTCTCCACCGTATCTCCGGCGTCATTCTGTTCGTGGGCATCGCAGTGCTGCTGTTCGCACTGGATCGTTCCCTCGCATCCGAAGACAGCTTCGAGCAGGTGAAGGCGTGTCTGACCCATCCGTTGGTCAAGCTTGTGATTTGGGGCCTGCTGTCTGCGCTGCTGTACCACCTGGTAGCCGGTATTCGTCACCTCGTCATGGACGTAGGTATTGGCGAAACACTGGAAGGCGGTAAGCGTGGTTCGAAAATCGTCATCGCTGTCGCAGTGGTGCTGATCGTTCTGGCGGGGGTATGGGTATGGTAACTAACGTCACTAACTTGTCGCGTTCGGGTCTCTATGACTGGATGGTCCAGCGCGTCTCCGCGGTCGTTCTCGCGGCTTATGTTCTCTTCCTGCTGGGCTTCCTGATCGCTCACCCAGGTATCACCTACGCCGAGTGGCATGGTCTGTTCTCCCACAGCCTGATGAAGATCTTCAGCCTGTTGACGCTGGTTTCCCTGAGCGTGCACGCCTGGGTCGGTATGTGGACCATCACCACCGACTACCTGACTCCGATGGCGCTGGGCAAGTCCGCGACCGTCGTGCGTTTCCTCGTCCAGGCGGTATGCGGCATGGCCATGTTCGCATTCTTCGTCTGGGGTGTGCAGATTCTCTGGGGTAACTGATCCATGGCTAGCATTCGTACTCTTTCCTTCGACGCCATCATCGTTGGTGGCGGCGGCGCCGGCATGCGTGCCGCACTGCAACTGGCTCAGGGTGGTCACAAGACTGCCGTGGTGACCAAGGTCTTCCCGACTCGTTCGCACACCGTATCCGCCCAGGGCGGCATCACCTGCGCCATCGCTTCGGCCGACCCGAACGACGATTGGCGCTGGCACATGTACGACACCGTCAAGGGCTCCGACTACATCGGTGACCAGGACGCTATCGAATACATGTGCTCCGTCGGCCCGGAAGCCGTGTTCGAACTGGAACACATGGGCCTGCCGTTCTCCCGTACCGAGCAGGGCCGCATCTACCAGCGTCCGTTCGGTGGCCAGTCCAAGGACTTCGGCAAGGGTGGCCAGGCTGCGCGCACCTGCGCCGCGGCTGACCGTACCGGTCACGCCCTGCTGCACACCCTTTATCAGGCCAACCTGAAGAACGGTACTTCCTTCCTTAATGAGTGGTACGCGGTCGATCTGGTGAAGAACCAGGACGGTCATGTGGTTGGCGTCATCGCCATCGACATCGAAACCGGCGACACCGTTTATATCCGCTCCAAGGCCGTGGTCCTGGCCACTGGCGGTGCCGGCCGTATCTACGCCTCCACCACCAACGCCCTGATCAACACCGGTGACGGTATCGGCATGGCGCTGCGCGCTGGTGTGCCGGTGCAGGACATCGAGATGTGGCAGTTCCATCCGACCGGCATCGCCGGCGCTGGTGTACTGGTCACCGAAGGCTGCCGCGGTGAAGGCGGCTACCTGATCAACGCCCATGGCGAGCGTTTCATGGAGCGTTACGCTCCGAACGCCAAGGACCTGGCCGGCCGCGACGTGGTTGCCCGTTCCATGGTGAAAGAAGTGATCGCCGGCAACGGCGTGGGCCCGAACAAGGACCACGTACTGCTGAAGCTCGACCACCTCGGCGAAGAAGTCCTGCACAGCCGCCTGCCCGGCATCTGCGAACTGTCCAAGACCTTCGCTCACGTCGACCCGGTCGTCGCTCCGATCCCGGTTATCCCGACCTGCCACTACATGATGGGCGGCGTTGCCACCAACATCCATGGCCAGGCCCTGACTACCGATGCCAACGGCAACGAGCAGATCATCGAAGGCCTGTTCGCCGTAGGCGAAGTGGCTTGCGTATCGGTACACGGCGCCAACCGCCTGGGCGGCAACTCGCTGCTCGACCTGGTTGTGTTCGGTCGTGCCACCGGCCTGCACCTGGAGAAGGCGCTCAAGGATGGTATCGAGCACCGCCAGGCTTCCGAGTCCGACCTGGAATCCGCTTTCAAGCGCCTGAACGGCGTGAACGAGCGCACCAGCGGCGAAGAAGTCGCTCCGCTCAAGCGCGAGCTGCAATCCTGCATGCAGAACTACTTCGGTGTATTCCGTACCGGCGAGTACATGCAGAAAGGTATCGCTCAGCTGGCTGATCTGCGTGAGCGTATCGCCACCGTCAAGATCAACGACAAGAGCCAGGCATTCAACACGGCGCGTATCGAAGCGCTGGAACTGCAGAACCTCCTCGAAGTGGCCGAAGCCACTGCGATTGCGGCAGAAGCCCGCAAAGAGTCCCGCGGCGCGCATGCCCGTGAAGACTTCGAGGAGCGCGATGACGAGAACTGGCTGTGCCACACCCTGTACTTCCCGGGTGAGAAGCGTGTAGCCAAGCGTGCCGTCAACTTCGCGCCGAAAACTGTTCCGGCATTCGAACCCAAGGTTCGTACTTACTAAGGGTGCCCGCCATGTTGCAAGTGAGTGTTTACCGCTACAACCCTGAGAAGGACGCTGCACCCTACATGCAGGACTTCCAGGTCGATACCGACGGCAAGGACATCATGGTCCTGGACGTGCTGGCGCTGATCAAGGAACAGGACGAGGGCTTCTCCTATCGTCGTTCCTGCCGTGAAGGCGTGTGCGGTTCCGACGGTATGAACATCAACGGCAAGAACGGCCTGGCCTGCATCACCCCCCTGTCGGCCGCTGGCCTGAAGGGCGGCAAGCTGGTTCTGCGTCCGCTGCCGGGCCTGCCGGTCATTCGTGACCTGGTCGTCGATATGCGCATCTTCTACAAACAGTACGAGAGCGTGAAGCCGTTCCTGCAGAACAAATATGCAGCGCCGGCCATCGAGCGTCTGCAGAGCCCGGAAGAGCGCGAAAAGCTGGACGGTCTGTACGAGTGCATCCTGTGCGCCTGCTGCTCGACCTCCTGCCCGTCGTTCTGGTGGAACCCCGACAAGTTCCTGGGTCCCGCCGCGCTGCTGCAGGCCTACCGCTTCCTGGCCGACAGCCGTGACACCGAAACTCAGGCGCGCCTGGCGAGCCTGGATGACCCGTTCAGCGTCTTCCGCTGCCGCGGGATCATGAACTGCGTGAACGTTTGCCCGAAGGGTCTGAACCCCACCAAGGCAATCGGTCACATCCGTAACATGCTGCTGCAGAGCGGCACTTGATCTGCGGGCCTTGCGCCCAAAGATCATGAAAGAGCGACACCTGTGCCGCCGGAACATTGTCCGGCGGTACAGTCCTTAGGACCCAAGCCCACAAAGCGGGGGTCCTGTTTTGAAAACGTATATATGACCAGCAGGGGCATCCGGGCTGGTACCCGGACTATCTGCGGGAATCGGTGGCTTGAAGTCGCTGTGTTTGACTTCGCGCCAGAGGTTCCACAGGTGGAGTCCCCTTACCGAGGGTGACCAAGCATGCACGAAAGCGTAATGCAGCGGATGTGGAACAGTGCCCATCTATCCGGTGGAAACGCTGCCTACGTCGAAGAGCTCTACGAGCTCTACCTGCACGACCCGAACGCTGTGCCAGAAGAGTGGCGCACGTACTTCCAGAAGCTTCCTGCCGACGGCAATCCTGCCCCCGACGTTTCGCATTCCTCTATCCGTGATCATTTCGTACTCCTGGCCAAGAACCAGCGCCGCGCCGCGCCTGTTTCCGCTGGCAGCGTAAGCACCGAGCACGAGAAAAAGCAGGTTGAAGTCCTGCGCCTGATCCTGGCATACCGTCTGCGTGGACATCAGGCAGCATCGCTCGATCCGCTGGGTCTCTGGGTGCGTACCGCTCCCTCCGACCTGTCGCTGGAACATTACGGGCTCACCGCTGCAGACCTCGACACTACTTTCCGTACCGGTGAGCTCTACATCGGCAAGGAAGAAGCGACCCTGCGTGAAATCATCGATGCGCTGAAGCAGACCTACTGCAGCACCATCGGCGCCGAGTTCATGCACATCGTCGACTCCGAGCAGCGTCACTGGTTCGCCCAGCGCCTGGAAAGCGTCCGTGGCCGTCCGACGTACTCCGCCGACGCCCGCTCCCACCTGCTCGAGCGCCTGACCGCTGCCGAAGGCCTGGAAAAGTACCTGGGCACCAAGTACCCGGGCACCAAGCGCTTCGGCCTGGAAGGCGGCGAGAGCCTGATCCCGATGGTCGACGAGATCATCCAGCGCTCCGGCTCCTATGGTGTGAAGGAAATCGTCATCGGCATGGCCCACCGCGGCCGTCTGAACGTCCTGGTCAACACCCTGGGCAAGAACCCGCGCGAGCTGTTCGACGAGTTCGAAGGCAAGAAGCTGGTCGAGATGGGCTCCGGTGACGTGAAGTACCACCAGGGCTTCTCTTCCAACGTCATGACCTCCGGCGGCGAAGTCCACCTCGCCCTGGCGTTCAACCCCTCGCACCTGGAAATCGTTTCCCCGGTGGTCGAGGGTTCGGTACGCGCTCGCCAGGACCGTCGCAAGGACGGCACCGGTGACAAGGTCGTGCCGATCTCCATCCACGGCGATGCCGCCTTCGCGGGGCAGGGCGTGGTCATGGAGACCTTCCAGATGTCGCAGACCCGTGCTTACAAGACGGGCGGCACCATCCACATCGTGATCAACAACCAGGTGGGCTTCACCACCAGCCGCCAGGACGATGCTCGTTCCACCGAGTACGCGACCGACGTGGCCAAGATGATCCAGGCGCCGATCTTCCATGTGAACGGCGACGATCCGGAAGCGGTCCTGTTCGTGACCCAGTTGGCCGTCGACTACCGCATGCAGTTCAAGCGTGACGTGGTCATCGACCTGGTCTGCTACCGCCGTCGCGGCCACAACGAGGCCGACGAGCCGAGCGGCACCCAGCCGCTGATGTACCAGCAGATCGCCAAGCAGCGCACCACCCGTGACCTGTATGCCGACGCGCTGATCGCAGCCGGCGTGCAGACCACCGAGCAGGCCCAGGAGAAGGTCGACGAATATCGCGACGCTCTCGACAACGGCCAGCACGTGGTGAAGAGCCTGGTGAAGGAGCCCAACAAGGAGCTCTTCGTCGACTGGCGTCCGTACGTGGGCCATGCCTGGACCGCGCGACACGACACCCGCTTCGACCTGAAGACCCTGCAGGACCTCTCCGCCAAGCTGCTGGAGACCCCGGACGGCTTCGTCATGCAGCGTCAGGTGCAGAAGATCTACGAAGACCGCGCGAAGATGGCTGCCGGTGGCATGCCCATCAACTGGGGCTTCGCCGAGAACCTGGCCTACGCCACCCTGCTGTTCGAAGGTCACCCGGTTCGCATGACCGGTCAGGACGTCGGCCGTGGCACCTTCTCGCACCGCCATGCGGCGCTGCACAACCAGAAGGATGACTCGGTCTACATCCCGCTGGCCAACCTGTTCGAAGGTCAGCCGCGCGTCAGCCTGTACGACTCCTACCTTTCGGAAGAAGCAGTACTGGCATTCGAATACGGCTACGCCACCACCATGCCGAACGCGCTGGTGACCTGGGAAGCCCAGTTCGGTGACTTCGCCAACGGTGCGCAGGTCGTGATCGACCAGTTCATCACCAGCGGCGAAACCAAGTGGCAACGTCTGTGTGGTCTGACCATGCTGCTGCCGCACGGTTACGAAGGCCAGGGTCCGGAGCACTCCTCCGCGCGCCTGGAGCGTTACCTGCAGCTGTGCGCCGAGCAGAACATCCAGGTCTGCGTGCCGACTACCCCGGCGCAGGTCTACCACATGCTGCGCCGTCAGGTGATCCGTCCGCTGCGCAAGCCGCTGATCGTGATGACTCCGAAGTCGCTGCTGCGTCACAAGCTGGCCATCTCGACCCTGGAAGATCTGGCCGACGGCTCGTTCCAGACTGTGATCAACGAGATCGACAGCCTGGATCCGAAGAAAGTCGACCGCATCGTGCTGTGCAGCGGCAAGGTGTACTACGACCTGCTGGAGAAGCGTCGCGCCGAAGGTCTCGAGAACATCGCGATCGTTCGCCTCGAGCAGCTGTATCCCTTCCCGGAAGACGATCTGGCCGAGGTGCTGTCGCAGTACAAGAACCTCAAGCACATCGTCTGGTGTCAGGAAGAGCCGATGAACCAGGGTGCCTGGTTCTGCTCGCAGCACCATATGCGTCGTGTCATCGCCGCGCACAAGAAAGGTCTCAACCTGGAATACGCGGGCCGCGAAGGCTCGGCAGCTCCGGCTTGCGGCTACGCTTCGATGCACGCCGAGCAGCAGGAAAAACTGCTGCAGGACGCCTTCACCGTTTAACGCCAACGCGCAGTTGATACCGAATTTAAGGAAACACACATAATGGCTATCGAAATCAAAGCCCCAACCTTCCCGGAATCGGTTGCCGACGGCACCGTTGCAACCTGGCACAAGAAGGTCGGTGAAGCCGTCAAGCGCGACGAACTGATCGTCGACATCGAGACCGACAAGGTCGTGATCGAAGTACTGGCCGAGGCTGACGGCGTCCTGGCAGAGATCGTCAAGAACGAAGGCGACACCGTTCTCTCCAACGAGCTGCTGGGCAAGCTGAGCGAAGGCGGTGCTGCCGCTGCCGCTCCGGCTGCTGCCTCGGCTCCGGCTGCTGCACCTGCTGCCGCTGCACCGGCCGCTGCTGCCGCTGGCGACGACAACATCCTCTCGCCGGCTGCCCGCAAGCTGGCCGAAGAGAACGGCATCGACCCGAACAGCCTGGCCGGTACCGGCAAGGGCGGTCGCGTCACCAAGGAAGACGTCGTCGCTGCCGTTGAAGCCAAGAAGAACGCCCCGGCCGCCGCTCCGGCTGCCAAGGCTGCAGCTCCGGCTGCCGCTGCTCCGGTGTTCGCCGCTGGCGACCGCGTCGAGAAGCGCGTTCCGATGACCCGCCTGCGCGCCAAGGTTGCCGAGCGTCTGGTCGAAGCCCAGTCCTCCATGGCCATGCTGACTACCTTCAACGAAGTCAACATGAAGCCGATCATGGACCTGCGCAACAAGTACAAGGACCTGTTCGAGAAGAAGCACAACGGCGTACGCCTGGGCTTCATGTCCTTCTTCGTCAAGGCCGCCACCGAAGCCCTGAAGCGCTTCCCGGGTGTCAACGCCTCGATCGACGGCAACGACATCGTCTACCACGGCTACCAGGACATCGGTGTGGCAGTTTCCAGCGACCGCGGTCTGGTCGTACCGGTTCTGCGTAACGCCGAGTTCATGAGCCTGGCCGAGATCGAGAACGGCATCGCCACCTTCGGCAAGAAAGCCAAAGACGGCAAGCTGTCCATCGAAGACATGACCGGTGGTACTTTCACCATTTCCAACGGTGGCGTATTCGGTTCCCTGCTGTCGACTCCGATCGTCAACCCGCCGCAGACCGCTATCCTCGGCATGCACAAGATCCAGGAGCGCCCGATGGCCGTTAACGGTCAAGTGGTCATCCTGCCGATGATGTACCTGGCGCTGTCCTACGATCACCGCATGATCGATGGCAAGGAAGCAGTAAGCTTCCTGGTCACCATGAAGGATCTGCTGGAAGACCCGGCTCGCCTGCTGCTGGACGTCTGATACGTCAATTCACACGACGGCCCCGTACTACACGACGGCCCCGAAAGGGGCCGTCCGCTTCACCGGAATAAGGATTGAGACATGAGCCAGAAATTCGACGTGGTTGTGATTGGTGCCGGCCCCGGCGGCTATGTAGCCGCCATCCGTGCCGCCCAGCTCGGCCTGAAGACCGCTTGCATCGAGAAGTACATCGGTAAAGAGGGCAAGGTTGCCCTCGGCGGTACCTGCCTGAACGTAGGTTGCATCCCGTCCAAGGCACTGCTGGACAGCTCCTGGAAGTACAAGGAAGCCAAAGAAGGCTTCGACGTCCACGGTATCTCCACCGGCGGCGTGAAGATGGACGTTCCGGCGATGATTGCCCGCAAGGCCAACATCGTGAAGAACCTGACCGGCGGCATCGCCACCCTGTTCAAGGCCAACGGCGTGACCTCCTTCGAAGGCCACGGCAAGGTCCTGGCCAACAAGCAGGTCGAAGTGACCGGCCTGGACGGCAAGACCCAGGTTCTGGAAGCCGACAACATCATCATCGCCTCGGGCTCCAAGCCGGTTGAAATCCCGCCGGCCCCGCTGACCGAAGACGTGATCGTCGACTCCACCGGCGCCCTGGAATTCCAGAGCGTACCGAAGAAGCTCGGCGTAATCGGCGCTGGCGTCATCGGCCTGGAGCTGGGTTCGGTCTGGGCTCGCCTGGGCGCTGAAGTCACCGTCCTGGAAGCCCTGGACAAGTTCCTTCCGGCTGCCGACGAGCAGATCGCCAAGGAAGCCCTGAAGGTCCTGACCAAGCAAGGCCTGAACATCCGCCTGGGCGCTCGCGTCACCGGTTCGGACGTGAAGAAGAAGCAGGTCACCGTGACCTTCACTGACGCCAATGGCGAGCAGAAGGAAACCTTCGACAAGCTGATCGTGGCCGTGGGCCGTCGCCCGGTGACCACCGACCTGCTGGCCGCCGACAGCGGCGTGACCCTGGATGAGCGTGGCTTCATCTACGTCGACGACCACTGCAAGACCAGCGTTCCGGGCGTCTACGCCATCGGTGACGTGGTCCGCGGCGCCATGCTGGCGCACAAGGCCTCGGAAGAGGGCGTGATGGTTGCCGAGCGCATCGCCGGCCACAAGGCTCAGATGAACTACGACCTGATTCCGTCGGTGATCTACACCCACCCGGAAATCGCATGGGTCGGCAAGACCGAGCAGCAGCTGAAAGGCGAAGGCGTTGAAGTCAACGTCGGTACCTTCCCGTTCGCCGCCAGCGGCCGTGCCATGGCCGCCAACGACACCACCGGCCTGGTCAAGGTCATCGCCGATGCCAAGACCGACCGCGTACTGGGCGTTCACGTGATCGGCCCGAGCGCCGCCGAGCTGGTACAGCAAGGCGCGATCGGCATGGAATTCGGCACCAGTGCCGAAGACCTGGGCATGATGGTCTTCTCCCACCCGACTCTGTCCGAAGCGCTGCACGAAGCGGCCCTGGCAGTGAATGGCCACGCCATCCACATCGCCAACCGCAAGAAGCGCTAAGGAACGGGACCACGGCGGGGAGGGCGGCAGTCTTTTGCGAGGGGCTGCCCCCGACCCGCCGGATCGTTTCTCCCCCGAGGGGGAATCGGTCACAGGTGGCGTGGCGCCACGAGCGCCGCGCCGAATGCGCAATACCCAAGACGAAAACGGTAGACAAGCATGAATCTCCACGAATATCAGGGTAAGCAGCTGTTCGCTGAGTACGGCCTGCCCGTATCCAAGGGCTTCGCCGTCGACACACCCGAAGAGGCCGCAGAAGCCTGTGAAAAAATCGGTGGTACCGAGTGGGTCGTTAAAGCCCAGGTACACGCCGGTGGCCGCGGTAAAGCGGGCGGTGTGAAGCTGGTCAAGAGCAAAGAGGACGCCAAGGCGTTCGCCGCCAACTGGCTGGGCAAGCGTCTGGTGACTTACCAGACTGACGCCAACGGCCAGCCGGTCAGCAAGATCCTGGTGGAATCCTGCACCGACATCGACAAGGAGCTGTACCTCGGCGCCGTTGTCGACCGTTCCAGCCGTCGCATCGTCTTCATGGCCTCCACCGAAGGTGGCGTGGACATCGAGAAAGTTGCGCACGAGACCCCTGAGAAGATCCTGAAAGCCACCATCGATCCGCTGGTTGGCGCTCAGCCGTACCAGGGTCGCGAGCTGGCTTTCCAGCTGGGCCTGAAGGGCGACCAGATCAAGCAGTTCACCCACATCTTCGTGGGCCTGGCCAAGCTGTTCCAGGATTACGACCTGGCGCTGCTGGAAGTGAACCCGCTGGTGATCAAGAAAGACGGCAACCTGCACTGCCTGGACGCCAAGATCAACATCGACTCCAATGCCATGTACCGTCAGCCTAAGCTGCGCGCCATGCACGACCCGTCCCAGGACGACGCTCGTGAAGCCCATGCGCAGAAGTGGGAACTGAACTACGTCGCACTGGAAGGCAACATCGGCTGCATGGTCAACGGCGCTGGCCTGGCCATGGGCACCATGGACATCGTCAACCTGCACGGCGGCAAGCCGGCCAACTTCCTCGACGTTGGCGGCGGTGCCACCAAAGAGCGCGTGACCGAAGCGTTCAAGATCATCCTGTCCGACAGCAACGTCGCTGCCGTTCTGGTGAACATCTTCGGCGGCATCGTTCGCTGCGACATGATTGCCGAAGGCATCATCGGCGCCGTGAAAGAAGTCGGCGTGAAAATCCCGGTTGTCGTTCGTCTGGAAGGCAACAACGCCGACCTCGGCGCCAAGGTCCTGGCCGAAAGCGGTCTGAACATCATCGCGGCGACCAGCCTGACCGACGCTGCCCAGCAAGTCGTCAAGGCCGCGGAGGGTAAGTAATGAGCGTCCTGATCAATAAAGACACCAAAGTTATCTGCCAGGGCTTCACCGGCTCGCAGGGTACCTTCCACTCCGAACAAGCCATCGCCTACGGCACCAAGATGGTTGGCGGCGTGACCCCCGGCAAGGGCGGCACCACCCACCTGGGCCTGCCGGTGTTCAACACCGTCAAGGAAGCCGTGGAAGCTACCGGCGCTGACGCGTCGGTCATCTACGTTCCGGCTCCGTTCTGCAAGGACTCGATCCTGGAAGCGGCCTTCGGCGGCATCAAGCTGATCGTCTGCATCACCGAAGGCATCCCGACCATCGACATGCTGGAAGCCAAGGTCAAGTGCGACGAGCTGGGCGTACGCCTGATCGGCCCGAACTGCCCGGGCGTGATCACTCCCGGCGAGTGCAAGATCGGCATCATGCCGGGTCACATCCACCTGCCGGGCAAGGTAGGCATCGTGTCGCGTTCCGGCACCCTGACCTACGAAGCCGTGAAGCAGACCACCGACGCCGGCTTCGGCCAGTCCACCTGCGTGGGCATCGGTGGCGACCCGATCCCGGGCTCCAACTTCATCGACATCCTGAAGCTGTTCCAGGAAGACCCGAAAACCGAAGCCATCGTCATGATCGGCGAAATCGGTGGTTCGGCTGAAGAAGAAGCGGCTGCCTACATCAAGGCCAACGTGACCAAGCCGGTGGTGTCCTACATCGCTGGTGTCACCGCACCGCCCGGCAAGCGCATGGGCCACGCCGGCGCCATCATCTCCGGCGGCAAGGGCACTGCGGACGAGAAGTTCGCCGCCCTGCAGGACGCTGGTGTGAAAACCGTGCGTTCCCTGGCCGACATCGGCAAGGCCCTGGCCGAGCTGACCGGCTGGCCGGTCAAGTAAGCGCCTCGCTTATTTAACCGTTTGTCAACAGAGGCCACCTTCGGGTGGCCTCTGTCGTTTCTGCCTCGTCTGAAAAGTGTCGTTCAGGCGACATCGCCGATCATTGCGCGGACGATCTGACGTATGTCAGTGCAGCTCATCGGAATAGATCGTTAGGCTAGCAACTATATGAAGCGTCGCGCTCCCCACAAGGGAGGGCTCGCTCACCGTCAATTCCTACCCGGAAGCGACGGCGATTCCTGACCGTCAAGGATGGCGGGATAACCAGAATGCAGGAGCAACCGGGCCACGAGCCCATGGAAAACCTCTGCTATCGGACTTCCAAGAACAACTCTCCGTACCGATGACAGCAGCATCACAGGATGCGCAGGCTCGCCCCGAGTGAGTCGGCCAGTCCCGTTCGATGCGGCTTTGTCACGTCCGTACGGCGTGCGTGCCTTGGGAGACCACAAACCCGCTAAAGCACTGTGGTATTTCCCTTCATGAAAGTCTTGAAAGGCCAGGACGTCCTGGCATTGGGTTTTATGACCTTCGCGCTGTTCGTTGGCGCGGGCAACATCATCTTCCCGCCGATCGTGGGCCTGCAGTCGGGGCCGCACGTTTGGATGGCAGCGCTGGGCTTCCTGATCACCGCGGTCGGCCTGCCGGTGATCACCGTTGTCGCGCTGGCAAAAGTCGGCGGCGCGATGGACACCCTGAGCCACCCGATCGGTCGCGTTGCCGGTGGGTTGCTGGCGGCCGTCTGCTACCTGTCGGTCGGGCCGCTGTTCGCCACCCCGCGTACTGCCACCGTCTCCTTCGAAGTCGGCCTGGCGCCGCTGACCGGGGAGGGCGCTCTGCCGCTGTTCCTCTATAGCCTGGTGTACTTCCTGGTGGTGCTGGTGATCTCGCTGTATCCGGGCAAGCTGCTGGATACCGTCGGCCGCTTCCTCGCGCCGCTGAAGATCATCGCCCTGGCCGCCCTGGGTATCGCCGCCTTCATGCTGCCGGCCGGCCCCATCGGCGTTGCTGAGCCGGCCTACCAGGCCGCGGCGTTCTCCCAGGGCTTCGTCAATGGCTACCTGACCATGGACACCCTTGGCGCGCTGGTCTTCGGCATCGTCATCGTCAACGCGATCCGCTCCCGTGGCGTGGATTCGCCGCGGCTGATCACCCGCTACGCCATCATTGCCGGCCTGATCGCCGGTGTCGGCCTGGCGCTGGTGTACATCAGCCTGTTCCGCCTGGGCTCGGGCAGCCATGAGATTGCCGCCGGTGCCGCCAACGGCGCTGCCGTCCTGCACGCCTACGTGCAGCATACCTTCGGCTCGCTGGGCAGTACTTTCCTCGCCGTGCTGATCGCACTGGCCTGCCTGGTCACTGCCGTGGGCCTGACCTGCGCCTGCGCCGAGTACTTCTGCCGCATCCTGCCGCTGTCGTACCGCAGCCTCGTGATCATCCTGGCGGGCTTCTCGCTGCTGGTGTCGAACCTGGGGCTGACCAAGCTCATCCAGTTCTCCATCCCGGTGCTGACCGCCATCTACCCGCCGTGCATCGTGCTGGTAGCGCTGAGCTTCTGCGCCAGCCTGTGGCGCTCGCAGACCCGCATCGTTGCTCCGGTCATGGTGATTTCCTTCGTCTTCGGCATCATCGACGCGCTCAAGGGCGCCAAGCTCGACGCCTGGATGCCGGCCTGGATGGAACATCTGCCGCTGGCCGAACAGGGCCTGGCCTGGCTGATCCCCTCGGTCGCCATGCTGGCCGTGATGGTGGTGATCGACCGGCTGCTGGGCAAGCCCCAGGAAGCGATGGCCTGATCACGCCGTACTGAGCCTCCAATGAAAAAGGCCGCCCACAAGGCGGCCTTTTTCATTGCTCCAGCAGATGCTTGGTGGCGTCCTTCCTGGACTCGTCGGGTTCTACTTGCGCTTCAACTGCTCGTAGGACTTGACCATGTCCCGCGCCCAGCCATCGAGCAGGGCCTTGGCGTCGTTGGCGGTCATGACCTGGGAGGAGTTTTCCAGCTCGGTACCGGCGCCCTTGCGTACCACCTGGGCGACTACCGTGCCGTTGCTGCCATCGAGGAAGGCGGCTTCGGTGGCGATGCTGGTGTCCTGGTCGCGGATGCCGGTGGCGGTACTGACGCCGGCGGCGATCAGGGCGATCGGAATGACCTCATAAGGCTGCAGGCTCTTGGTCGAGGCGCTGACAGCAGTGATCGCCGGGCGCACGATCAGCACGCCCGGGCCGGGGCCTTCGGCCAGTGGCAGGGCCTTGGAGAATTGCGTCTTGAGGGCCTGGTCATAGTATTTGGTAATACCGTCCAGGGTGCTCTGCGGAATCTTCTCGCTGGCTTGCGGCTGCGGATAGAGCTGGCTCGGCTCGACATACACACTGGTGAACTGATTGGCGTCGATGCCGGGTTTGATCCAGCGCATCACTGGCGCGCCGGAGGGCGATTTGTCTTCCTTGAGGACGCTGTAGTCCTTGAGGAAGCCTGAGTATTTCTCGGGCTCGACGTACTTGCTTGCGCAGCCGGCGAGGGTGATGGAAGCCAGGCACAGGGCCAGGAGTTTGGTGTGCATCGAGTCGCTCCTTGTAGGTACAGCAGGTGTTGGATCGCGTTCTTCGTCGCGTGAATGCTTCGTTTGACGTGGGTTGTCAGAACCGCCAGGTCGCACCGCCGCCCAGAATGTGCAGGGCGGCATTGCGATAGGTACCGGAGAGGGTTTCGCCGGATCGGGACTTGGTCTGCTCGTCGTCCATGTCGCCCATCCAGACCAGGGTGTAGGCCACATGCAGGTCGAGGCCCTCTTCCAGCTCGTAGTTCACCCCGGTCGCCAGGCGCCAGGCCTCGCCCATGGGGTTGTCGACGGTGCGATCCTTGTCGTCCACCGCCGAGCTGTCGTAGCCCAGGCCCATGCTCCAGCGCAGGCGCGGGTTGGCCTGGTACTGCGCGCCGACGGAGGCGTGCCAGGTGTCCTTGTACTGGCGGTCGACGGTGCGGTCGACGCCGCCGGTGTTGGCGTCGACTTCCACGCCGATCTGACCGAAGTCGCTCCAGTCCTGCCAGCCCAGGCTGCCCAGCAGCTTCCATTGCGGGTCGAGTTGGTGGGCGATGCTCAGGGTCGCCGTCTGCGGGATGTTCATGTCCAGTTCCAGCGAGTCGACATCCAGGCGATTGAGCGCGGCATTGATGATCGGGTTGCTGACCTTGCGCACATCCGGGCTGTCCTTGAACTCCAGCTTGACCTTGCTGGTGTAGGCGAGGCCGATCTGCGTACGGTCGCTCACGTGGTAGAGCAGGCCCAGGTTGACCCCGGTGCCGACGTCGGTGTCCTTGTATTCCAGCTGGCCGTCCGGCCGGTCTGCCAGCCCGAGCAGGTTGTTGTTGATGGCCATCTCGGTGCGGTAGTAGCCGTAGACGAAGCGCGGACCGATGCCCACGGTGAGGTCGTCGGTGAACTTGTGCGCCAGGGTTGGCTGGAAGGACACGCCGATTACCGCCGCCTCCTGGGTGAAGTAGCGGCCGGCCCAGTCGTCGTCGTAATCGAGCGCCAGGCCGAAATTGCCGTACATGCCGAAGCCGATGGCCGAGCGGTCGTCGATCTGGTGGCTGATGAACAGGCTGGAGCCCGGCAGCCATTGCAGGGAGTTGCCGCCTTCGTTGCCATCGAACTGGTTGTTGCTGTCACGGGAGAAGCGGATGTCACCGAGGATCACCTGGGCGTTGGCGCTGATCTGCGTGCCCTTGAGTTCGGCGATGCCGGCCGGGTTGCTCATCAGCACGCTCGGATCGGTGGCCAGCGCAGCGGAGCCGGCGTTGGCAAGGCCATTGCCTTCCTGCCCGGCCTCGTAGATCAGGATGCCGCCCGCCAGCGCAGGGCTGCTCAGGCAAGCCAGGAAAACCGTCGATAGCAGATAAACAGAAGCAGGCTTGGTTCGTAGGTGATCCGCGTTCATCTGGCGCTCCGAGTGCACACCGTTATCAACCGCCACAAGTGCAGGCCTGTGGCGGCTCAATGCTCCGAATGCTTTCTGGAGTCGAGTTCCGATTCCCCATCGAGAGGGGTGGCTGTGAAATCAGCCTAGATAGCCAAACGCGATGTGCAAGCCGACTTTAAATTCACAGTGAAATTAATAGTCGGCCCAGGCCCCACCGGATTAAGAGCGAGCGCTCGGTTGCGCGGAAGAGGGCGCGAGGATTGACGTCAAATGAAAAAATCCTGACGTAAAAAGACAAGAAAACAGGTGCGGTTCTTCCGAACACTTGCAGGCAATAACAACGCTGCAGCGGCCTGTGCCGAATGTAGGAGATCGCCATGCGCTTACTGGCTTGCCTGTTCCTTGTCGCGACAGTGGGTCTGACCTGTGCCGCCATTCAGGGGCATGTACCGACACCCAGGGCCGATACAGCAGAGCACGGGGGAGTTCCGGCCAGCGTAGGTGACATCTTCAACCGATTCTGAGCACTGCGCCGAAATCAGCCCAACTCCCTGCAACAAGGCCATAACAACAATGAAATCGGGTTCTCGTCTGGCTCACTGGTGTGGCATCGCCACGCTCATGCTTGCAAGCATGTCCTTGCCGACAGCGCTACTGGCTGCGGACAAGCCGAATATCCTGGTCATCTTCGGCGACGACATCGGCATCACCAACATCAGCAAGTACAGTTACGGAATGATGGGCTACAAGACGCCCAACATAGATCGCCTCGCCAATGAGGGCGTGATGTTCACCGACTACTACGGTGAGCAGAGTTGCACTGCGGGGCGTGCGGCCTTCATCACTGGCCAGCACCCGGTACGTACCGGCCTGACCAAGGTCGGAATCCCCGGCTCGCCGATCGGCATCCAGAAGGAAGACCCGACGCTGGCAGAGCTGCTCAAGCCGCTGGGCTACATGACCGGTCAGTTCGGCAAGAACCACCTGGGCGACCGCGACGAGTTCCTGCCGACCAACCATGGTTTCGACGAGTTCTTCGGCAACCTCTACCACCTCAATGCCGAAGAGGGGCCGGAAGATCCCGACTGGACGAAGAACCCGGCCATCGACAAGATGATCCACACCTCGCGGTGTCATCCACAGCACCGCCGACGGCAAGATCGAGGACCTGGGCGCGCTCAACAGCAAGCGCATGGAGACGATCGACGAAGAGTTCCTGCAAGCCTCGAAGAACTTCATCGACAAGGCTGTCAAGGCCGACAAGCCCTTCTTCGTCTGGTTCAACTCCAGCCGCATGCACTACTACACGCACATCAGCGACAAGGTGGCGGGGAAGTCCGGGCAGGACTTCTACAACGACGGCATGCTCGAACACGATGGCCACGTCGGCCAGTTGCTGAAGCAGCTCGACGACCTGGGCGTGAGCGAAAACACCATCGTGCTCTACACCACCGACAACGGCGTGCACTTCAACCAGTGGCCGGATGCGGGCATCACGCCGTTCCGCGGCGAGAAGAACACCAACTGGGAGGGTGGCTTCCGGGTGCCGGCCATCGTGCGCTGGCCGAATCACTTCAAGGCCGGTGAGGTGTCCAACGACATCATGTCCGCCCAGGACTGGCTGCCGACGCTGATGGCCGCCGCGGGCGTGAGCGACGTCAAGGAGCAATTGCTCAAGGGTTACCAGGCCGGGCCGAAGCAGTTCAAGGTCCACCTGGACGGCTACAACTTCCTGCCTTACCTGGAGGGCAAGAGCGACAAGGGTCCGCGCACCGACTTCTACTATTTCAGCGATGACGGCAAGTTGCTCGGCATGCGCGATGGTGACTGGAAGGTGGTGTTCTCCGAGCAGCGGGCGAAGCGCTTCGACGTGTGGCGCGATCCCTTCGTCGACCTGCGCATTCCCAAGGTCTTCAACCTGCGGCGCGATCCGTTCGAGCGCGCCGACACCGACTCCAACAGCTACAACGTCTGGTGGGACAAGAAGGTGGCGGTGGTGGCCTTGCCGGCAATGATCCGTGTCCAGCAGTTCCTCACCACGTTCAAGGAATACCCGCCGCGCCAGCGCCCGGCCACTTTCACCGTGGACCAGATGCTGGAGAAGTTCATGCATTACCAGGAGCAGTGAGACTTCCCCAGCTCTGCTGCCAGAGGCCCGCCAGCACTGCTGCGCGGGCCTCGCGACGCTCGAATTGACGATGGTGGAAGCCGAGACTGCACAGCACGCTGCCGCCAGCCTCCCTGGTTTTGCCTGCCCGCATCATGGCAACCCGCTTCCATAGCGAAGCATTACCAGTGGGCTACTGTTATCCAGCAGGCCGTGGCACGGCAGTGTGGCTGGAGGGCAATTCCAGCACGCCATCGGCAAGGAACCCGAACCCACGGTACAAGGATCATCCCCGTGTCCACGCGTGAACAGATTGCTGGCCTGGAAGCCGCCGTGTCGGCGCAGGTGCTCGGCCAGGAAGAAACCGTCCGCCACATCCTGCTGGGCCTGCTGGCCAACGGTCACGTCTTGCTGGAAAGCCTGCCCGGGCTGGCCAAGACCCGCACCGTCAAGGCGCTGTCGAAGCACCTCGATGCCCGCATGAGCCGCGTGCAGTTCACCCCCGACCTGTTGCCGTCGGACATCACCGGTGCCGAGATCCTGCAGCAGACCGAGCAGGGCAACCAGCTCAGGTTCCAGCCGGGGCCGCTGTTCGGCAACGTCATCCTCGCCGACGAGATCAACCGCGCGCCGGCCAAGGTGCAGGCGGCGTTGCTCGAAGCCATGGAAGAGCGCCAGATCACCGTCGCCGGACAAACGCATCGGATGCCTGGCCTGTTCATGGTGCTGGCGACGCAGAACCCCATCGAGCAGGAAGGCACGTATCCGTTGCCGGAAGCGCAGATGGACCGCTTCCTGATGAAGCTGCTGATCGACTATCCCAAGGTCGAGGACGAGTCCCGCGTATTGCAACTGGTGCGCGCCGAGGAGCGCAGCCAGCAGTCCGGCACCGAGCCGCTGGAGATCACGCCGCTTGCCCAGGACGCCGTGTTCGCGGCGCGCCGGGAAGTGGGCGACGTACATGTCTCGGACGCCATCGACCGCTACCTGATCGACCTCATCCATGCCACTCGCCGACCCGCCGACTATGACGCCGACCTGGCCCGCTGGTTGAAGGTCGGCGCCAGCCCGCGCGGCGGCATCAGCCTGGACCGCGTTTCCCGCGCCCACGCCTGGATGGCCGGCAATGATTACGTCACGCCCGACGATGTACGCGCTGTCGTGCATCCCGTTCTGCGTCATCGCCTGCTGCTGTCCTATGACGCGGTGGCCGATGGCGTCGGTGCCGATCAGGTGATCGACCGGCTGCTCGACAAAGTCGCGATTCCTGCCTGAGGAGGAGGGCGTCGATGGCGGATCAGCAGCCGGTCGCCGATGGTTTCGTCTACGCCTCGCTGGACCAGCTGATGCTGCTGGAACATCGCGTGCGCGGCCTGAGCTTCCTGTCGCGGCAACCGTTGTCCAGCATCCTTTCCGGCAGCCACGCGGCGCGCTTGCGCGGCCGGGGGCTGAGCTTTGACGAACTGCGCCAGTACAACCCTGGCGACGACCTGCGTCATCTGGACTGGCGCGCCTCGCTGCGCTACGGCAAGCCCTTCGTGCGCAGCTATACCGAGGAGCGCGACCGCCCCACGCTGCTGCTGGTGGACCAGCGCATGAGCATGTATTTCGGCTCCAAGCGCAGCTTCAAGTCCGTGACCGCTGCGGAGATTGCCGCGCTCGGCGCCTGGATGGCTCTGCAGGCGGGTGACCGGGTCGGCGGCCTGGTGTTCGGCGACCGCCAGATCGAGTACATCCGCCCCTTGCGCAGCCGGGCCAGAGTCGAGGCGCTGTGCGCGGCCATCGTGCGGCACAACCATGCACTGCAAGCCACCCGCAGCGACGACGATGCACCCGGCCAGCTCGACCGGGCGCTGCGCCAATGCCTGGGGGTAGCGGGGCACGACAGCCTGGTGGTGATCATCAGCGACTTTGCCGGCGTGACCGACCAGACGCTGCAGCTGTTGCGGCAGCTGAGCTCGCATAACGACGTGCTGGCCTTGCAGGTATTCGATCCACTTGCCCTGCGCCTGCCGGATCGCGGCCGCGTGACCGTGACCCAGGGCGAACTGCAGGTGGAACTGGAGGTTGGCCGGCGGCAGGTGCACCGGCCGCTGGGCGAGTTCCTATCCGGCCGCCTGAAGGACGTGGCGACCCTGCTGCGCCGCAGCCAGGTGCCCTTGATGATGTTCAGCAGCGGCCGCGACAGCCTGGAGCAACTGCGCGGCGAGCTGGGGCGCCTGGCGCGATGAGCACTCCGCGCATCGACCAGCTCCAGGAACTGCCGGCGCCACCGACGCTGGTCAGCTACTGGCCGCAGACCTGGGCCTGGGCGGTACTTGCCCTGCTGCTCGTGGCGGCCTTGGCCGTTTGGGCGCTATGGCGCTACCGGCGATGGCGGCGCGACCGCTATCGGCGCGAGGCGCTGCTGCTCCTGGATGATCTGGGTACGGCCCTGGCGGACCCGCAACGTCGTCTTGCCGCGCTGCGCCAGCTGCCTTCGCTGCTCAAGCGTGTGGCACTGTCGATGCCCGGTGGCGAAGCCACGGCGGCGCTGGGTGGCAGCGCCTGGCGCAGCTATCTGCAAGGCCGCAGCCCGGCGCAGCTGCCGGACGATCTGGATCAGCGGCTGGCCATGCTGGCCTATGCGCCGGATGAGCGCGTCCAGGCACTGGGCGAGCAGGAGGCGCAGGCCCTGCTGGCGGTCTGCCGGGAATGGATCGAGGTGCACCATGTGGCAGTTTGACCTGCCCTGGCTGCTGCTCCTGCTGCCGTTGCCCTGGCTCGCCTGGCGCTACCTGCCGGCCTACCGGGAATCGCGCAGCGCCTTGCGGGTGCCGTTCTTCGCCGCCATGAGCCGCGCCGTGGGGCAGGAACCCAGCCGCGGCGGAGCCGCCGGTGGGCGCTGGCAACTCCCCCTGAACCTGCTGGTGTGGGTGCTGGTGCTGGTGGCGTGCGCGCGTCCGGTATTGGTGGAGAAACCCATCGAGCGGGTGCAGCCGATCCGCGACCTGATGCTGGCCATCGATATCTCGCAGTCCATGGAGACCAACGATTACCTCGATGCCGGTGGCCAGCGGGTGGACCGCCTGAGCATCGTCAAGGGCGTGGTGCGCGACTTCATCGGCGAGCGCAAGGATGACCGTATCGGCCTGATCGTCTTCGGCACCGGCGCCTTCGCCCAGGCGCCGCCGACGCTGGACCACGCCAGCCTGCTGATGTTGCTGGACGAAGTCGGCATCGGCATGGCGGGGCCGAACACCGCCCTGGGCGACGCCATCGGCCTGACGCTCAAGCTGCTCAAGGACGCGCCGGAGCAGGAAAAGGTGCTGATCCTGCTCACCGACGGCAACGACACTGCCAGCGCCATCACGCCCAGCCACGCGGCGGCCATGGCCCATGAGCGCGGTGTGGTAGTGCACACCATCGGCATTGGCGACCCCGCGGCCAGCGGCGAGTCGAAGGTGGACCTGAAGACGTTGCAGGATATCGCCCACAGCACCGGCGGGCGCTACTTCCGAGCCGGCGACCGCGAGGCGCTGAAGGCCGTCTACGCGACGCTGGACCAGATCACGCCGCACCAGGTAAAGACCCTCAGCCACCAGCCCAAGCGCGACCTGTTCTGGGTGCCGCTTGGCGCTGCGTTGGCGTTGCTGGTGCTGTCGCACCTGTTGGCGGCCATCGCCGGACGATTGGCCGTGCCAGGCGATTCGCGTGGCAGCCGGGAGGTGGAGGGCTGATGGACATCGACTTCAGTGCCTTCCACTTCCTGCGGCCGTGGTGGTTGCTGCTCCTGTTGCCGGGAGTGCTGCTGCCGCTGCTGTGGAGCCGGCGTCACGATCTGGCCCGCCGCCTGGACGGCATCATTGCTCCCCATCTGCTGGAGCACCTGGTGATCACACCCACCGACCGCCAGCGTGTGCGCCCGGTGCAGCTGCTCGGCGCCGTACTGGTGCTAGGAGGCGTGGCGGCGGCCGGGCCGACCTGGGAGCAGGACCGCCCGGCCTTCCTGGAGAACCGTGCGCCGCTGATCCTGGCGGTGGACCTGTCGCCCTCCATGGCCGCCAGCGATGTTCCGCCGTCACGCATCGAGGCGGTGAAGCACAAGCTCCACGACCTCATCGTGCGGCGGCCGGGCAGCCCGACGGCGCTTATCGCCTATGCCGGCAGCGCACACCTGGTGCTGCCCGCCACCGACGATGGCGGCTTGCTCGACAGCTTCCTGCAGGCGCTGTCCCCCGGCCTTATCCAGCGCAGCGGCAAGGACGCGCTGGGTGCCATCGAGATCGCCAAGCGCCTCCTGGCGGCCGAGCAGTCGCCGGGTACCCTGGTATTGCTGACCGATGGCGCCGACCAGCAGCAGTTCGACGCCATCGACAAAGCCCTGCGCGGCAGTGATCTGCAAGTGCTGGTGCTCGCTGTAGGCAGCCAGGATGGCGGCTTGCTCGACGGTGGCCAGCAGGACGCCGCCGGCCGCCCCTTGTTGGCCAGCTTCGACTCGGACGCCTTGAAGGGCCTCGCGGAGGCGGCGGATGCGCCGCTGGGCAGCCTGACCCTGGGAGATGACGACCTGGACTGGATCGAATTGCACGCCCAGCAACACTTCCAGGCCGCCCAGGGTGACGAGCAGCAGCTGCATTGGAAGGATGCCGGTTATTGGCTGTGCTGGCCGTTGCTGCTGCTGGCGCTGGTGAGTGTACGCAAGGGCTGGAAGGTGCACTGGATGAGCGCACTGTTGCTCGCCGTCGGGCTGAGTGGTGCCCCGGAACCGGCGCGTGCCGGCGCGCTGGCCGATGCCTTTTTTACGGCGGACCAGCAGGGGCGCTGGGCTTTCGAACACGGCCATTATCCGCAGGCGGCTGCGCATTTCCGTGATCCATTCTGGAAGGGACTGGCCGCGTATCGCGCCGCAGACTACCCGCTGGCCCTGAGCAGTTTCGCCCGGCTGGATTCGTCCGAGGCGTACTTCTACCTGGGCAATACCTATGTGCGCCTGTCGAAGTTCGATCAGGCCATCGACGCTTATCGTCAGGCGCTGCAGCGCCAGGCGGACTTTCCAGCCGCCACCGCCAACCTCGCCCTGGCGCTGGCCCTGCAGAAGGACCGCGAAGACCAGCAGGAAGCCGGCCCGCCCGACGAGAAGCCCGACCAGGAGGTCTTCGACAATACCGCCGGCAAGGGCAAGAGCGTGCCCCGCGCACGCGCCAAGGCCGACTCGGACGAGCAGTGGCTGAACAACCTGAGCACCTCGCCGGCACAGTTCCTGCGCCGCAAGTTCCTGCTGCAGGATGCGGCGACGGGGGCGGGATCATGAGGCGCGCGCTGCTCTGCCTGTTGCTGTGCTGGCCTTTGCTGGGGCTGGCCGCCGAGCCGGAGGTGAAGGTCCGTACCCAGCTGCTGCCGGGCGATTCGGTGCTGGTCGGTGGGACGCTCACGTTGCAGGTCGATCTGCTGGTGGACACCTGGTTCGCCCAGCCGCCGCAACTGCCCGCGCTGAAGGTCGCCGGCGCGGTGGTCTCCGAGCCGAGCAGCGAGGCTGCCCACCTCAACGAGAAGATCGCCGGGAAGCCGTTCTTCGGCCTGCGCTACGGCTACCAGATCACCCCGCAGAATGCCGGGGAGTTCACGCTGCCTGCGCTGGATATCCAGGTGCAGCCAGGGCAGGGCAGCGGTCCGGTGAAGATCACCAGCCAGCCGCTGCACTTCACCGCCAAGGCCCCCGCGGGCGTTGCTGCCGAAGGCGGTCAGCGCCTGGTCGCCAGCCAGGTGCTGATGACCCAGCAGCTCACGGCTTCCCACGAGCCACTGCGGGTGGGCGACAGCGTGACCCGCAGCCTGCACATCACCGCCGAAAACGCCCAGGCCATGCTGATCCCCGCGCCGGACTTCGCCGAGGTGAAGGGGCTGCGCCGCTACGTGCAGCCTCCGACGGTGCAGGCCTTGAGCGATGGGCGTGGCGGCAGCAGCGGCGGTGAGCGCATGGATGCGGTCACCTACGTGGTCAGCCAGGCCGGTGATTTCCAGTTGCCGCCCATCGAGTTGCACTGGTGGGCGGCGGACAGCGGGGAGCAACGTACTGTTTCGGTCCCTGCGCTGGAGCTGTCGGCCCAGGCTGCGGCCGTCTACAAGGCGCCTTTCTCCATCAGCGACGACCTGCGCGAACTGGGGCGCCATGCCCAATTGCGTATCGCCCGTCACTGGTTGCTGCTGGCCGTGTTACTGGCGGTTCTGGTGGGCGCGGGTTACGCCGCGCATGCGTGGGGCGCGCCGTTGCGTACCGGCATGATGAATGCCATCGAACGCCGCCGCCAGGCATGGCGCGAGTCGCCTGGCTACGCCTGGCGCCAGGTTCGCTCCCAGCTCAAGGGCGACCCGCCGCAGCTTGGTGCGCTGTACCTGTGGCTGCGGCGGACAACCGGATGTCGTGAATTAAGCACGGCAGTGCCTGATGGTTCCGTCAGGCCCGGCAATTCTTTGCTAGCGTTTCTCAGGGCCCGTTACGGCCGGACCGATGCGCAGGCGCGTAGCGCGCCCGCCCAACTGATACAGGCGTTGCCGGAAATCCATCGGGAGATGGGCCACGGCAAGCCGACGAGCCTGCCGGCCCATGCCCTCAAGCCTTTGAATCCGTGATCCAGGGATGTGACATGCCTTCGTACCTCGCGCGACCGATTGCCCGCTGGATGCTTCTGCTGCTCTGCCTGCCGCTGCTGGTTCAGGCGGCGGACGCGTTGCCATCGTGGAACGAAGGGCCCTCGCGGCAGGCGATCATCGAGTTCGTCGAGGCCGTGACCCACGAGGGCGGCAAGGACTTCGTGCCGCCGGCCGAGCGCATCGCCGTGTTCGATAACGACGGTACGTTGTGGAGCGAGCAGCCGATGTACTTCCAGGTGCTCTTCGCCCTGGACGAGGTGAAGCGGCAGGCGCCGCAGCATCCGGAGTGGAAGCAGAAGCAGCCGTTCAAGGCGGTGCTCGAAGGCGACCAGAAGACCCTCGCCGCCAGCGGCATGAACGGCATCCTGGAGATAGTTGCCGCCACCCATTCGGGGATGAGCACCGAAGATTTCATCGCCAACGCCCGCCGCTGGCTCGCCAGCGCCAAGCACCCGCGCAGCCACCGGCCCTACACCGAGATGGTGTTCCAGCCGATGCTGGAGCTGCTGGGCTACCTGCGGGCCAACGGCTTCAAGACCTACATCGTCTCCGGTGGCGAAGTGGCGTTCATGCGCGCCTTCGCCGAAGAGGTCTACGGCATTGCGCCGGAGCAGGTGATCGGCACCACCCTGGGCAGCCGCTTCGAGGACCGCGACGGCAAGTTGTCGATCCAGCGCCTGCCCAAGCTGGTGCACAACGATGACGGCCCCGGCAAGCCGGAGAGCATCGATAGCATCATCGGCCGCCGGCCGATCCTGGCCTTCGGCAACTCCGACGGCGACCTGCAGATGCTGCAGTGGACGACCACCGGCAAGGGGCTACGCTTTGCCGGCCTGGTGCACCACACCGACGCCCGGCGGGAGTGGGCCTATGACCGGGAGAGCAAGGTCGGGCGCCTGGACAAGGCGCTCGATGAGGCGAAGAGCAAGGACTGGGTGGTAGTGGACATGGCAAAGGAATGGAAGCGGATCTACCCGTTTGATCAGTAACGCCAACAAGTGAAAACCGCAGGGGCACGGGGATCTCCAGTCGAGCAGTCGGTATCTCCAGTGACGCAGTCGTGGCAAACGATGAGTAACTGGAATGGAGAGACAACAATGAAGCGCACGGGAAGATGGTTATCGCAGTTCGCCCTCGCGGCGACCGCGATAGTGGGGTGTACGGTTGCCAGCGCTGCTGACAAGCCGAACATCCTGGTGATCTTCGGCGACGATATCGGCCAGACCAATATCAGCGCCTATTCGTTCGGAGTGGTCGGCTACCAGACGCCGAACATCGATCGTATCGCCAAGGAAGGCATGATGTTCACCGACTACTACGCGGAGAACAGCTGCACCGCGGGGCGTTCGACCTTTATCACCGGGCAGTCGATCCTGCGTACCGGGCTGTCGAAGGTGGGCATGCCGGGCGTCCCGGTCGGCCTGCAGGACCGCGACGTCACCATCGCCCAGGCGCTCAAGGCCCACGGCTATGCCACCGGCCAGTTCGGCAAGAACCACCTGGGCGACAAGGACGAGTACCTGCCGACCAAGCACGGCTTCGACGAATTCTTTGGCAACCTGTACCACCTCAACGCCGAGGAAGAGCCCGAGCGCCCGTACTGGCCCAAGGACGACCCGGACTTCGTCAAGGCCGCCTCGCCGCGCGGCGTGCTCAAGGCCACCGCCGACGGCAAGATCGAGGACACCGGTGCGCTGAACAGCAAGCGCATGGAGACCATCGACGACGACACCACCCAGGCCGCCATCAACTTCATCGACAAGCAGGTCAAGGCCGACAAGCCGTTCTTCGTCTGGATGAACACCACGCGCATGCACGCCTTCACCCACGTGCGCGAGTCCATGCAAGGGCAGAGCGGCATGCCGGGCAACGAGTACGCGGATGGCATGATCGAGCACGACGGCGACGTCGGCAAACTGCTCAAGGCGGTGGATGACCTGAAGATCGCCGACAACACCATCGTCATCTACACCACCGACAACGGGCCGAACCAGTGGTCCTGGCCGGACGCCGCAACGACTCCGTTCCGCAACGAGAAGAACTCCAACTGGGAAGGCGCCTACCGTGTACCGGCGATGATCCGCTGGCCGAACCACGTCAAGCCGGGCAGCGTGTCCACCCAGATGTTCTCCGGGCTGGACTGGTTCCCGACGCTGTTGGCCGCCATCGGTGACACCGACATCAAGGACCGCCTGCTCAAGGGCGCCGATATCGGTGGCAAGAACTTCAAGGTGCACCTGGACGGCTACAACCAGCTCGACTACCTGACCGGCAAGACCGACAAGGGTGCGCGAAACGAGTTCTACTACTTCAACGACGACGCCGAGCTGGTGGGCATGCGCTTCGGTGACTGGAAGATCGTCTGGTGCGAGCAGCGTGCACCGGGCGGGCTGAAAGTCTGGAGCGAGCCGTTCACCTGCCTGCGGGTACCCAAGCTGTTCAACCTGCGGATGGACCCCTACGAGCGGGCGGACGTGGTGTCGGACCAGTACTACGACTGGCTGACCAAGAACGACTACCTGATCTTCCAGGGCACTCGCAAGGCCGCAGCCTTCCTGCAGACGTTCGTCGATTACCCGCCGAGCCAGCGCCCGGCCAGCTTCAGCATCGATCAGATTCGCAAGGATGTGGACGCGAAGATCGAAGCGAAGATGAAGCAGGGCAGCAAGTAGTGATCCACGCATTGGGCAGCGCTCCGGCATTGCCCACCTCGATCCCCGCGGCAGCTGTGCTGTCGCGGGGATTCTTCTGTTCGACAAGGTTGTCTCGATGCCGTCACCTGTCAGTTCGTCGACCATGAATGCTCGCCCCGCCAGACAGGCTGCCGTTGGCGTTCCGCGCCGGCTGGCCATGTGGATGCCGGCTCTGCTGCTGTTTGCTTCCGGCGGCGCGGCGCTGGTGTTCCAGGTGCTGTGGGTGAAGCAGTTGTCGCTGGTGGTCGGTGTGGAGGTGTACGCCGTGACCACGGCGATCAGCGCCTTCTTCGCCGGCCTGGCGCTGGGAGGACTGGCGTTCGGGCGGCTCGCCGATCGGCTGGCGCGGCCGCTGCGACTCTATGCGGCGCTGGAGGTCCTGGTGGCGCTGCTGGCCGTCGCGTCTACCGTGGCGCTGGCCAATGCCGCCAGCGCCTTCGCGTTTCTGGAGGAAGCCTTCGGCATCCTGGCCTGGGCGCTGCCGTTGGTGCTGGTGGGCGTGCCGGCATTCTTCATGGGCGGCACGCTGCCGGTGCTGGTGCGCGCCGTGGAGCCCGCCGACGGGCAGATGGGCCGCACGGGCGGCGGTCTGTACGCTGCCAATACCGCCGGCGCCATCGCCGGTACGCTGATGGCGGCGTTCGTCTTCCTGCCGATGCTTGGCGTGCTGGCGAGCGCCTTTGCGGCGGCTGTGTTCAATCTGATTGCTGCCGCAGGCGCGCTGACGCTGCGGCGCGAGGCCGCCACGCCAGTGATCGCAGGTGAATCGCTGGCCGCTCCGCGCAGCAAGGCGGCGCGCCTGGCCATCGCCCTTTACTGCGTGGCGGGTGGCGTCGCGCTGGGTTACGAGGTGGTCTGGACGCAATCCATCGTCCAGTTCATGAGCACCCGGACCTTTGCCTTCGCCGTGGTACTGGCCACCTATCTTTGCGGCCTGGTGCTGGGCAGCGCCCTGTATGCCCGGCGCGCGGACCGCCTTCGCGACCCCTGGGGCCTGTTCGGCCTGCTCATCGCAGCGGCCGGGTTGCTGGCCATCCTGCAGGTCGCCGGGCTGGGTAGCTGGCTGGTCGGCTTGCAGACCCGCGCCGAATGGCTGGTGCTGCAGGCCGGTGGCAGCGAACTGGCGGGCATGTGCGCGCGCTTCGCCGTGGCCGCGCTGTGCGTGGTGTTCCTGCCGACCACCCTGCTGGGGGCCGCGTTCCCCATCGCCCTGCGCTTGGCGGTGGATCAGCAGCACGTGGGCCGCGACGTGGGCGTGGTGGTGGCGCTCAATACCCTGGGCGGCATCGTCGGCGTGATGCTGACCGGTTTCGTCCTGGTGCCGGGGATCGGCCTGGTGCGTACCTTGGCGGTCCTCGGAGCTTTGGCTGCGCTCATCGGCCTGCTGGCGGTCTGGCGGGGGGAGGGCGTGGGCAAGGTCCTGCGCATTGGCGTCGCCATGGTCGCGGTCCTGACGCTGGCCATCGGCGCGCTGACGCCAGCGCAGCACCTGGCGCAGCTGATGCCGGGGGCGCGCAACGGCCAGATCAGCTTCTATGCCGAGGGCCGCGGCGGCACGGTGGCGGTGATCGAGCAGGGCCGGGGCGACAACCGTTTCAGCCGTCTCTACATCCAGGGCGTTTCCAACACCGGCGATGCCATGCCGTCGCTGCGCTACATGCGACTGCAAGCGCTGTTGCCGCTACTGATCCATAACGGCGAGCCGCGTTCTGCGTTGGTCATCGGTTTCGGCACGGGCATTACCGCAGGCGCGATGCTGCGTTATCGCGACCTGCAGCACCCGGTGGTGGCCGAGTTGCTGCCCGAGGTACTGGCGGCCGCCCCGCGCTTCAAGGGCAACTTCGACGCGATCCACGACCCGCGCCTGGATATCCGCCTGCGCGATGGTCGGCGTGAGCTGCTGCGCAGCGCCGAACACTACGACATGATCACGCTCGAACCGCCACCGCCCTCGGCTGCCGGGGTGGTCAACCTGTACTCGCGGGACTTCTATGAGCTGGCGGCGTCGCGGCTGGAGGAGGACGGCATAGTCGCCCAGTGGTTGCCGCTGCCGACGCAGAACGATGAGGAAAGCCGCTCGCTGGTGCGCAGCTTCATCGATGTCTTCCCCAATGCCACGCTCTGGACGACCGAGTTCCACGAAATGCTCCTGGTTGGCTCGCTGCGGCCCCTGCACCTGGATGTGACGCGCATCCGCGCGCGCTTCGAGCAGCCCGACGTGGCCCAGGCCTTGAGCGAGGTCGGCATCGATTCGGTCGAAGCACTGCTCGCCACCTGGGTGACCGATCGCGATGGCCTGGTGCGGTACGCCGGCGATGCGGCGCCGGTGACCGACGACCAGCCGCGCATCGAGTACGCGCCCTGGGTTCGCTCGAAGGAAATTGCCCGTGTCCTGCCGACGTTGCTGGCCCTGCGCACCGCACCGCCCCTGGAGAACGCCGTGCCTTCGGTTCGCGCCTCGGTAGACGATAACTGGGCAAGGCTGCGGCGCTTCTACGACATGAGCCTGAGCGCCTATCGCGGCGACCGCCAGGCCTGGGCCCGCGAGGCGCGGCAGGTGGTCCGGGAGGACGGCGACAACCCCTACTACCGCTGGTTCCTCGGCGAGCGCTGAGCCCCCGGCGCGTGGCCCGCGTCAGGGCTGCGGGCTGCCATCCTCGCCCATGTGCCGGGCGGCCAGCTCCAGGGCGCCGAGCCCGCCCCGGCGCAGGCAACCCAGCAGGGGCAGCCAGGGGATATCGGTGATCCGTACCGAACTGGCGGGAACCATCCGTACTTCACCGGCGGTGCCGCCGGCTGGTCCGCCATCCGGCAGGTAGACGAGCAGCCAGTCGTCGCGCTCCTCGAAGATCAGCGCGAAGCGAAAACCGACGTCCTCGCTCACCAGGCCGACCTTCGCCGCCCCCACGTCATCCATCCCGGTGAAACGTGCGGCGGCGTCCTTGAGCAGCGGGTAGCCCGGCAGGTTGCTCAGCAGCCGGTCCTCCAGCGTCTGCAGCGCCGCGCTGGCTGCGCGGGTCCTGGCCAGCAGCCCGGCGAGGAAGCACAGCAGGGCGAGCAGGACGATGCAGGCCAGGGTGATCTCCGTGACACCCAGCGCGGTGAAACCGGTGAACAGCGGGAGGAGTTTCTGTACCGGCGGCGTGAGCAGGTGGATGGCCTTCTCGACCAGGACGAACACCAGTACCAGCGGCAGGATGAACAGCAGCCCACCGGCGATGGTGGTGCGGATGAACTTCAGCATTTCGACCTCCTTGGGGAAGCCGGCCGACGACAGCGCAACGCAGCCGGTGAATCGATGGCGGGCTCAGCCTGCCGTGACGGCGACGATGATCGGACCGCACACCGCCAGCAGTACGTTGGAAATGGCGTAGCACACCGTGAAGCCAATGACCGGTGTATTGCTGCCGGACTGCTCGATGATCTTGTTCATCGAGGCCGCTTCGGTCTGCGCGCCGGCCAGGGCGCCGAACAGGATCATCGGGTGCAGCCCCAGGACGTAGCGGCCGAAGTAAAGCGTCACCAGCGGCGGGATGATGGTCACCAGGGCGCCGGAGAGCAGCAGCGCCGCGCCCTGGCTCTGGATCGCGGCGATGGCGGCGGGGCCGGCCAGCAGCCCCACCACGGCGCCGAAGGCGGTCAGCCCGAACTCCGAGAAGGCCCATTGTGCGGCCGGGGGCAGGGCGCCCACTTCGGGATGCCGCGAGTTGTACCAGCCGATCAGCAGGCCGGCGAGCAGCATGCCGCCACCGATGCCCAGTTCCACCGGAATCATGCCGATGTGGGTGGAGAGCATGCCGACCAGCGACCCCACGACCATGCCCAGGGTATGGATGGCGATATCGCTCTTGTAGTTGTTCGCCCGGATGCGGCCGATCTGCGCTGCCAGCGCCTCGACGCTGGCCGTACGGCCGACCAGGGTGATGACGTCGCCACGGCGCAGCACGGTGTCGGGCAGCAGCGGCAGCTCCAGGCCTTGCCGGGTGATGGAGCGGATGTAGCAGCCCATTCGGTCGGCGCCGACCAGCAGCGTCTTGATCTGGTGGATGGTCTTGCCGGCCAGCCGGGGCGAGGTCAGGACGATGTCGGCATCGCGGGTGGCGAAGGACATGCTGTCGGGGTTGTCGATTTCCGGGCCGATCCAGTCGTTGAGGTCGGCCACGGCTTCGCGCAGGGCGTAGACGCCGAGGATGTCGCCGCTCTCCAGTCGCAATTGCGGGTCGCGCTCGAGAATCTGACCGCCACGGATGACCCGCTCCACGCTCAGCGCGGCGTGCAGCGCCTCGACATCGGCGATGCGCTGGCCTATCGCTGCCGCCGACTGGGCACGATGGGCACGGACGACGATACGGGTGTAGGGAATGCTGATGGCGTTCTCTTCGCGCTCGATGCCCAGCTCCCGTTCCAGCTCGCGCGCGCTCTGGCGCAGGTCGACGCGCAGCAGCTTCGGCGCGATGCTGCCGACGAAGACGATCAGGCCGATGGTGCCGAACAGGTAGGTAATGGCATAGGCCACCGCCATGTGGCTGTTGAGCTGGCTCTTGGCGGCATCGTCGATGGCCAGCTGGGAAATGGCGCTGCTCGCGGTGCCCATGATCGCCGTGTCGGTCAGCGCTCCCGCGCCCAGGCCGGCGGTGAAGCCGGCGTCGAAGTGGAACAGGTGATACATGCCGAGGATGACGCCCAGGGCAGTGGCGCAGAGCACCACGGAAAGCAGTACCAGCTTCAGGGTGCCGCGATTGAGGCTGCCGAAGAACTCCGGGCCGCTCTTGAAACCGACGGCATAGATGAACAGCGCGAAGAACACCGACTTCAGCTCATGGGGCACTTCCAGGCCGATCTGCCCGATCAGCAGGCCCATCAGCAGCGCGCCGGCGACCGAGCCCAGGTGAAAGCTGCCGATCTGTATCCGCCCCAGCAGAACCCCCAGGGAGATCGCCAGGAACACCGCAATCTCGGGGTTGGCGCGCAAGGCGTGGAGGAAAAAATCGAGCATCGACGCGGCTCCCTGTCGAAGTGGCGTCCGTGCAGTATGGACGGTGAATGCCGAGCTGCCGTTATGCAGTGGAGTGTGGAACGAGTTTCTCTTTAGTGCGATTTCGCCGCGCGACCCCCACCATCGAAAATCCTCGACTAGTCTTGTGCAGACTTCATGTGGATCGCTCCAGAGCCTGTGCCCAGGCTCTCGTCGTGGATAGCGATTTCCCTGGCCGGCGCCGTGCGCCGGCTCACCACGAGAGCGCCCATGGCAGCAGCCAGCGACCTGATCATCTGTGAGTACTGCGATGCGGTGTACGAACGCCAGCCGCTGCAGCGACACCAGCGTGCACTGTGCGTGCGCTGCGGCGGGGTACTGCATCGGCACAACTCACTGTCAGTACAACAACGCCTGGCGCTGGCGCTGACCGGCGCGGTGCTGCTGGCCTTCGCCAACAGCTACCCGGTGATGACCATCAGCATGCAGGGCCTGAGCAATTCGGCGACGCTGTGGGACGCGGTGATGATCCTGAGCAGCGGCCCTATCACCTTCATCGCACTGGTGACAGCACTGGCCATCATCCTCGCGCCGGCGCTGCAGGTAGCGCTGCTGATCTGGGTGCTCGGCTTCGCCCTGGCCGGCCGCCGCGCGCCGGCCTTCGCCGGGTGCATGCGCTGGCTGGAGTCGTTGCGCCCCTGGAGCATGCTGGAGGTCTGCCTGCTGGGCACCATGGTCGCGGTGATCAAGCTGGCCGGCCTGCTCGATGTGATACCCGGTATCGGCCTGCTGGCGATGGCCGCGCTGAGCGTGCTGATCATCTACATCGCCGGCAAGGACATCCGCGATCTCTGGGAGCGGGTATGAATACGCCCCCGCTCGCCGCTCACCTGAACCTGTGCCTTTGCCACGGCTGCGGCGCCGCCTGCGATACGCGCAGCGGCGGCCATCATTGCCAACGCTGTGGCGCCCCCTTGCACCTGCGCAAGGCCGATGCCATCACCCGCGGCTGGGCGTACCTGGTGGCGGCGCTGATCTTCTACGTGCCGGCCAACCTGTTGCCGGTCATGCATACCGAGATGCTCGGCCAGGGCATCGACAGCACCATCGGTGGTGGCGTGCTGGAGTTCTGGGAAAGCGGCGCCTGGGACATCGCGCTGATCATCTTCATTGCCAGTATCGGCGTGCCGGCGATCAAGTTCTTCTCCCTCGGGCTGCTGCTCTGGACTGCCCAGCGCCGCAGCAACTGGGCACGTCGGCAGCGTTCGCAGCTGTACCGCTTCGTCGAGCTGATCGGCTACTGGTCGATGCTCGACGTGATGGTCGTCGCGCTGGTGGCGGCCCTGGTGCAGATGCATGAACTGGGCACCATCGAGCCGCGCGCCGGCATCCTGTTCTTCGGCATGGTGGTGGTCCTCACCATGCTTTCCGCCATGAGTTTCGATCCACGACATATCTGGGACGACGGAGATCCGATCGATGGAGCAGGACACCCCTAAGCACGCCGCCCCCGGACAGCCGCAGGTACGCACGCGGCGCTGGAATGTATCGCTGGTCTGGATCGTGCCGATCGTGGCGCTGCTGGTGGGCGCTTCGCTCATCGTGCGCAACTGGATGGAGCAGGGGCCGACCATCGAGATCTCCTTCCGGACGGGGGAGGGCCTGGTCGCGCACAAGACCCAGGTGAAGTACCGCAGCGTGGTGATCGGCGAGGTCGAAGGCGTCGAGCTGGCCAAGGACAAGAAGAGCGTCACCGCCAGCGTCAAGCTGAACAAGGAGGCCGAATCCTTCGCCACCGAGGGTGCGAAATTCTGGGTCGTGCGGCCACGCATCGGCGCTGGCGGCGTGACCGGCGTCGACACGCTGTTGTCGGGCAATTTCATCGGTGCCGACGCCGGTGAATCGAGTGCGCCGAAGAAGCGCTTCACCGGCCTGGAGCTGCCGCCGCCGATCACCTACGGGGAGAAGGGCAAGAGCTTCGTCCTGCGCGCCGACGACCTGGGCTCGCTGGATATCGGCTCGCCCATCTACTACCGCAAGATTCCGGTGGGCCAGGTGACTTCCTACGCCTTGCGCAGCGATGGCAAGGGCGTGGACCTGGGCATCTTCGTCGAGTCGCCCAATGACGCTTTCGTGACCCAGAACACCCGGTTCTGGAATGCCAGTGGCGTTGACGTCAACGTCAGCGCCAACGGCCTGAAGGTGAACACCGAATCGTTGTCCGCGCTGCTGGTCGGCGGGCTGGCCTTCGGCACGCCCGAGGGCAGCGAGGAAACGGCCGCCGCCCAGGACAACGAAGCCTTCGACCTCTACGTCGACCGCGACAATGCCCTGGCTCCGCCCACCGGCCTGCCGCAGTACCTGCGCCTGCGCTTCGACCAGTCGATGCGCGGCCTGAGCGTGGGCGCGCCCGTGGAGTTCATGGGTGTCGATTTCGGCAAGGTCACCAACATCCAGCTGGACTACGACGAGAAGCTGCAGATTTTCCCGGTGGTGGTCGATGCGGTGATCTACCCGCAGCGCCTGGGGCCCGTGCACCAGAAGATGCTCAAGGTCTTCAACAGCAGCGTGGGCGACCAGGGCGGCGTCACCCGCGTGATCGGCAGCTTCGTCGAGCACGGCATGCGGGCCCAGGCGCGCAGCGGCAACCTGCTGACCGGGCAGTTGTATATCTCGCTGGACTTCTATCCGGACGCCAAGCCGGTGGCCTTCGATGCCAGCGCGCGGCCGCTGCGCATCCCGACGGTGCCCAGCAGCCTGGCGAAACTCCAGGAACAGTTGCAGGCGGTGGTCGACCGCATCGGCAAGCTGCCGCTGGAGCGCATCGCCAACAACCTAGACGGCAACCTGCGTGAGTTGCAGGGCAGCCTCAAGCAGTTCAATACGCAGACTTTGCCGGGCGTCACCCGGACGCTCGATGAGGTGCGCACCACGCTCGCCACGGCCAACTCGGCGCTGGGCGAGAACTCGCCGCAACGGGAAAAGCTCAGCGACACCCTGGATGAGCTGGACCGCATGTCGCGCTCGTTGCGTGACCTGTCCGACTACCTCGGGCGCCACCCGGAATCCTTGATCCGTGGTCGTCCGAAGAACGCCAACGCCGACAACCTGCAGCCCTGATTCGCGTACAAGGAGAGACTTCAGATGCCGAAGCTGCCCATGCTGCTCCTGGCCGCACTGTTCCCCGTGTTGTCGGGCTGCAGCAGCGCTCCGATCCACTACCACACGCTGGTTCCCGCACAGCCGGGCAGCCCCGCCAGCGGCCAGGTACGCGTCGAACGGGTGGAGATGCCGCCGCAGGTCGATCGCTCGCAGATTGTCGTCCGCCAGGGCGGCAGCGGGCTGTCGATCCTGGAAACCGAATGGTGGGGCGCCAACCTGGTGGACGAGTTCCGCAATGCCCTGGAGGACCAGCTCGGTGCTCCGGGGCCAGGCGCTGCGCGGCTGCGCGTGGAGGTGCAGCGCTTCGATTCGGTGCCGGGCCAGTACGCGCTGCTCGATGCCCGGTGGCGCCTGCAGCGGCCCGGCGCGAACAAACCGCTGACCTGCCGCAGCAGCCTGCAGACGGCGGCCAACGATACCGTGGACGGGCTGGTGGTCGCGCACCAGGCCAATGTGCGCAAGTTCGCCGCACTGGTGGCGCAAGCGAACGCCAATGGCGCCACGCGTTGTCCTTGATGCTTGGGGCCGGACGGCGCCGGGCCGGGCGCCTATCGATACTTTACGAGTACTGAACGCGATACCCTTGGACCGGCGTGCCACCACGCACGCCGTGGCTTGCAGGTTGGTGCGCGCGATGTCGTTGCACAGGAGAAACCTTCCCGATGAGCTCATCCGGCAAGCCAAGGACAACCCTGAACCCTCCGGTTTTCTATACCAGCGCGGCGCTGATCCTGCTGCTGGTGCTCTACGCCGTACTCTTCAAGAGCCAGGCCCAGACGCAGTTCGAACACATCCAGCAGTGGATCTTCACCAACGCCAGCTGGTTCTACATCCTCGCGGTGGCGCTGATCCTGATCAGCGTGGTGTTCCTCGCGGTCAGTCGCTACGGCGACATCAAGCTCGGACCTGATCACAGCGAGCCCGAATATCGCAGCAGCAGCTGGTTCGCCATGTTGTTCTCCGCCGGCATGGGCATCGGCCTGATGTTCTTCGGCGTAGCCGAACCGGTGATGCACTTCACCAGCCCGCCGGTGGGCGAGGCGGGGACGGTCACCGCGGCTCGCGAAGCGATGAAGATCACCTTCTTCCACTGGGGCCTGCATGCCTGGGCGATCTACGCCATCGTCGGGCTGATCCTGGCCTACTTCAGCTTCCGCAAGGGCCTGCCGCTGACGTTGCGCTCGGCGCTGTATCCGCTGATCGGCGAGCGCATCTACGGCCCGATCGGCCATGCAGTGGACATCTTCGCCATCCTCGGCACGGTGTTCGGCGTCGCCACCTCACTGGGTTATGGCGTGCTGCAGATCAACAGCGGCTTCCACCACCTGTTCGGCCTGCCGGTGAATGCGACCGTGCAGATCATCCTCATCGCCGCGACCTGCGCCCTGGCGACACTCTCGGTGGCCAGCGGCCTGGACAAGGGCATCCGTATCCTTTCCGAGCTGAACCTGGCGCTGGCGGTGATCCTCATGCTGTTCGTGCTGCTGCTCGGCCCGACCGTGTTCCTGCTGCAGACCTACGTGCAGAACACCGGTGCCTACCTCTCGGACATCGTCAACAAGACCTTCAACCTCTATGCCTACGAGCCGACCGACTGGATTGGCGGCTGGACCCTGCTGTACTGGGGCTGGTGGCTGTCCTGGTCGCCGTTCGTGGGGCTGTTCATCGCGCGCATCTCGCGCGGGCGGACCATCCGCGAATTCGTCTGCGGCGTGCTCTTCGTCCCGGCCGGCTTCACCCTGCTGTGGATGACCGTGTTCGGCGATTCGGCGATCCACATGATCCTCAACGAGGGCGTGACCACCCTGGCGGCGGTCGTCGACCAGGACAGTTCCCTGGCGCTGTTCGCCTTCCTCGAGCACTTCCCGCTATCCAGCGTGGTGTCGATGGTCGCGGTGCTGATGGTGGTGGTGTTCTTCGTCACCTCGGCAGACTCCGGGGCGCTGGTGGTGGACATGCTTGCTTCATCGGGGCACTCCCACTCGCCGTTGTGGCAGCGCATCTTCTGGTCGGTGAGCATTGGCGTGGTGGCGGTGGCATTGCTGCTGGCGAACGGGCTGAAGGCCCTGCAGACAGCGACCATCGCCAGTGCGCTGCCGTTCTCGGCGATCCTGCTGGCGTCCATCTGGGGGCTGTTCCGCGCGCTGCACCTGGATGCCACGCGACGCGGCCTGCGCCACCAGTCGCTACCTGCGCCGCGGCATGCGCCACACCACGAAGGCGGTTGGCAGCGGCGCTTGCGGAGTATTGCCATGCGCCCCCGACGCGCCCATGTGACCCGCTTCATTGCCGAGGTCGTGCGCCCGGCTTGCGAGGAAGTGGCCGCCGAGTTGCGCAAGCAAGGCCATGACGTGCAGGTGCTGGAGCGCGAAGATGGCCGCGTGGCCCTGGAGCTGGCGCAGCCGGGGGAGGGCCATTTCCTCTATGAAGTCCGCCCGCGGGCCTTCACCAGCCCCAGCTTCGTTCTGCTGGATGAAGACGAGGGCACCGAGGCGCGCAAGTACTTCCGCGCCGAGGTTCACCTGCGCGAAGGCGGGCAGGATTACGACGTGATGGGGTGGAACCGCGACGACGTGATCTCCGACATCCTCGACCAGTACGAGCGGCACCTGCATTACCTCCACGTCGTGCGCTGAACTCAGGGCTTGTTCGGCGCCACCTTGTCGAGAATCTGCCGGGCCAGGGCATGGTAGAGCGAAACCGGCGCTATCCAGCCGGAAATGGCCGCGGCCAGCAGCGTGGCGGCGAGCATGGGAATGGCCAGGTCCGGGCTGTGGGAAAGCTCCAGCACGATCACCGAGGCGGTCAATGGCGAGCGCGTGACGCCCGCCAGATAGGCGCCCATGCCGAGCAGCGCGCAGGTCTGCGGGTTGACGCCCGGCAGCAGGGAGAGCACGGGCGCGAACCCTGCGCCGACGCTCAATGAGGGCGAGAACAGGCCGCCAGGGATTCCGGCCAGGTACGACACCACGTTGGCGAGGAACTTCCAGAGCAGGAAGCTGGCGTCGGTCACCGGGTTGCCGTCGAGCAGGGCGCGGGTTTCCTCGTAGCCGGTGCCGAACACGTGGTTGCCGGAAATCACGCCGAGCAGCGCCAGCGCTAGCCCGCAAACAGCAGCGAAGCGCACCGGGAAGCGCTCCCGCACGGCGCACATCCGGCCGATCCAGCCGTGCTGCGCCGGCAGTACCAGCTTCACGTAGAGCCCGCCGAGCACGCCGCCCAGCAGCGCGCAGGCGGGCACTTCGCTCCAGCCCCAGCCGGTGGGCAACCCGCCGCTGATGTCGCCAAAGTAGGAGTAGTGCCCCATCAGGCCCAGGGTGACCACGCCGCCGATCAGCACGGCGGTCAGCACCAGGCCGCTGAAGCGCTGCTCGTAGGTGCGGCTCAGTTCCTCGATGGCGAAAACCACCCCGGCAAGGGGCGTATTGAAAGCCGCCGCGATACCGGCGGCGCCGCCCGCCAGGATCAGCCCCGCCACGGTGCGTCGGCCGTGGAGGCCCAGGCGCGTGCCGAAGGCGTAGATCACCGCGGCACCCACGTGCACGGTCGGTCCCTCACGGCCGACCGAGCCACCGACCAGCAGGGCGCCGAGGGTGAACAGCATCCGCACCAGCGCCACCGGCAGGGCGAGGACCTGTGCACGGAATCGCCGCGATGGCGATTCCAGCGCGGCAATCACCTGCGGGATGCCACTGCCTTTCGAGTTCACGAACCAGCGCTGGGTGATCCAGGCCAGCAGCGCAAAACCCAGCGGCGTCGCCAGCAGCGGCAACCACGGCGATACCTGCAGCATCCGCTGGAACAACCCGAAGGAGCGATCCGCCAGCCACGCAAAAGCCAGGGCTACCAGCCCCACCAGCAGGGCGCCGACCCAGAACGCGAGGTGCTGCCGCCATTTCAGCCAGCGCGAGCGAAGCAGTCGCCGCGTGCGCTTGCTCGCGGCGGAAACGCTTCGTGCATCGGGTTCATCTTGGAGGTCAGAGTCGGACATCGGCGGGTAGAAGTTTCGTCCCAGAAAGACCGAGTATGACCGCTACCGGCTGAACCGGGAAAGCCAGGATGACCGTCGACGAGAGCCGCCATGCCGTCAGCCGATCTTCAATGCCCGGTCCAGCGACCAGGCGCCCGCGCCGCGACCAATCAGCAGCAGGAGCAGGCCGGCCCAGGACAGGTGCGTCGGCCAGGCATCGGGGTAGACGAACACTTCGATCACGGTGGTCATGCCCAGCAGGGCGAGGGCGGAGAGGCGGGTGAACAGGCCCAGCACCAGCAGGACCGGGAAGAAGTGTTCTGCGTAGGTCGCCAGGTGCGCGGCTATATAGGGTGGCACCAGCGGCAGCACGTATTCGGTCTGGAACAGTTCGTAGGTGCTCGGCGTGATGGTCAGGATGCCCTCGACCTTGGTGCGCCCGGACAGGAAGAAGATCGAAGCAATCCCCAGGCGCGCTACCAGGCACAACAAAGAGTCGCTGAGCAGGGACTGCAGGCGGCTGGCGATGGTGTTCCAGTGCTGGCGAAGGGCGCCGCCCGGGTAGTGGCTGCGGGAGATGTCCATGGCGGCTTCCTCAGGTGAGTTTCAGCGGTTGGAACACGGCGGCGCCGAGCAGGCTGCCCAGCAGCACCGTGAAGTCGAGGTCGGCTTGCGCCCTGAGCGCCAGGGTCGATGCCTGATCGAGGTCATGACCGCTGGCGCAGGCATCGAGGAAAGCGCAACCGCCCACGTCCAGTGCCTGCCAGGTGACGCCCTCGGCATGGCCGACCAGCAGCGCGCCTTCAGCGTGCCAGGGCAGCTCTTCGGGCAATGGCAGCGCTTCGCGGTTGTAGCGCCAGATGCTGTAGATCGGCTGTTGGTCGAACCAGCGCCAGCGTGCGCTGGCGCGGGGTTGCAGGTGACAGGGGGCAAGGTCGGAAGCGGTCATGCCCGCCAGGTCGGACCACTGCAGCGCAGGCTCCTGTGGCGCGGTGTAGGCTTCCAGCCACAAGCGGTCGAGGCGCGCCACGTCGGCCAGGTAGGGCAACTCGCGCGCGGGTTCGAAGGCGTCGAGGAAATCGGCGAAGTCTTCGCCGTAGAGCACCAGGCGCGCGTCGTTCGGCGGTGTCTGCTGTGCGTGGATGGCCGCCGCGCCGCGCAGCCAGTCAGTGCCGACCAGGCGTTCGACACTGGGGAAGTTGTCGCACAAGGCGTCGGTGCAGCCCTTGAACACGGTGTTGCGGTAGACGCTGAAGCCGGCCTGCTCGGTCAAACCTTGCAGGCCGGGGGGAGAGCGCTGGTACAGCGCTTCGACGAAAGCTTCCTGGAAGCTGCCGAGGGACGTCTTCATGCGGCCACCTCCGCCCGGTTGAGGATGGCCTGGGCGATTTCGCGCTCGGCCAGCAGTTCGCTGAAGGCGGGGATGTGGTCGTCGCGTTCGATCAGCGTCGGGCGCGGGCCGATGCGCCGGATCAGGTGCTGGTAGAGCTCCCAGACCGGTTCGGCGATGGGGGCGTCGTGGGAGTCGATCAGCAGCTCGCCGCGCTCGTCGTGACTGTGCCCGGCCAGGTGGATTTCCAGGATGGCTGCGGCGGGGAATCGGTCGAGATAGCGCTTGGCATCGAAGCCGAGATTGTGCGCGCTGACGTGTACGTTGTTGATGTCCAGCAGCAGGCCGCAGCCGGTGCGCAGCGCCAGTTCGGTCAGGAATTCGATCTCGTCCCAGTCGTGGCCGTCGAGGCGAAGGTAGTGGCTGGGGTTCTCGATAGCGATGCGCCGGCCCAGGGCATGCTGGGTACGCTCGATGTTGTCGACGATGCGGGCCAGGGCTGCGTGGCTGCGGGGGAAAGGCAGCAGGTCCGGCAGATAGCGGCCGCGCCAGGTGGACCAGGCCAGGTGCTCGGAGATCAGCACGGGCTGCACGCGCTCAACCAGCGCGCGCAGCCGCAGCAGATGAGCCTCGTCGGGGGCGGCGTCCGCTGCCAGGGACAGCGAAACCCCGTGCAGCGACAGCGGATGCCGTTCGGCGATCCGCTCCAGCCAGGCAAGGCGGGGGCCGCCGACCATGTAGTTTTCCGGATGCACTTCGAACCAGAGCCCTCGCGCGCAGCAGTCGAGCGCCTGGGTGTAGTGCTCGGCCTTGAGCCCAAGCCCGGCACCCGGTTGAGTCGATACGTTCATGGTCGGCAGCCTGCACTCAGGACTTCATCGGGGTCAGCGAGCCCATGCCGTGCGGCGTCTTGATCGAGGCGCAGGTGCCGGCCGGGACGTTCTTCCAGTGCATGCCGTCGTAGTCCTTCTTGGCGCTGCCTGCGCAGGTGGTGCCAGCGCCGGCCTTGCAGTCGTTCTTGCCGGCCAGTGCCACGCCGTAGCATTTCTCCATGGCCGCGCCCGTGCTGGCCTTGGTATTCATGTCGTCGGCCAGTGCGTTCCCGGCAAGGGCGGCAAGGGCAAGGGCGGCGGTGGCGAGGGTGAGGTTTTTCATGGTGCGGTCTCCCGTTGGGTGGTGGGGCCGCACAGAGATTTCCGGCGGCTTGTCGAGTAGTTCGCCGGGAGTGGTGATCCGGTTACAGCCGCCTGAAGATTTTTTTGAGATTTCCCTGGGGCGGCCCTAAGGTATTGAACAGCTGCCTGTTTTTTCTGCGGGCCGGCGATCTGCCAGCAAGCGTGGGGCAGACTCGGGAAGATTTTCCTTGCGCGCTGTAACCAGGACGGTCGATGCAACGAACTACCAGCCAGGATGTGTTGATCGCGCGCGAAGCGCACCTTCAGACACTGCTGATGCAGGGCATGGCCGGTAACGCGGTGGCCTACCGCGAGTTCCTCGCCGCCCTTGGCTCGCACTTGCGCGCCTTCCTGCGCCGCCGTCTGGCGCAGCGCCCCGGCGAGGTGGAGGACCTGGTGCAGGAAGTCCTGCTGGCCGTGCACAACGCCCGCCACACCTATCGCGCAGAACAGCCACTGACGGCCTGGGTGCAGGCGATTGCGCGCTACAAGCTGGCTGACCATTTCCGCGCCTTTGCCCGTCGCGAGGCGTTGCATGATCCGCTGGACGACGATGAGGGCGAGCTGTTCGCCACCGAGGACGACCAGCCGGCGCAGGCCAGCCGCGATCTGGGCAAACTGCTGCAGCAGTTGCCGGACAAGCAGCGCCTGCCGATCGTCCATGTGAAGCTGGAAGGGTTGTCTGTAGAGGAAACGGCAAGCCTGACCGGGCTTTCCAGTTCCGCCGTGAAGGTCGGCATCCACCGCGGGCTGAAGGCCCTGGCGAACATGATCCGAGGGTTGCGAAGCGATGAAGACCAATGAACTGATCGACCTGCTGGCTGCCGGCGAGAGCGCGGTCGATCGGCGAGCGCTGGGCAAGCGCTTTGCACTGGCTCTGCTGGGCGGCGGCCTGGGCGCGATACTGCTGATGGCCGCGCTCTATGGGGTGCGCGCGGACCTCGCTGACGTCGCGCGGACTCCGCTGTTCTGGGCCAAGGTCGCGCTGCCCGGCAGCCTGGCGCTGATCGCGTACGGGTTGAACAGCCGCCTGGCGCGGCCGGGAGTGAAGGGTGGTGCAGCGTGGCTACTGCTCGGGCTGCCGGTGCTGCTGGTGTGGCTGGGGGGCGCGGTGGAGCTGGCTGCGGTGCCTGCCGAAGCGCGCGCCGGGCTGATACTGGGCAAGACCTGGCGCACCTGCCCGCTGAACATTGCGCTGCTCTCGATACCCACATTCATCGCCGTCTTCTGGGCGCTGCGTGGGCTGGCGCCTACCCGGCTGCGCCTGGCCGGTGCTGCTGGCGGCCTGCTCGCCGGGGCTACCTCGACCCTGGCGTACTGCCTGCACTGCCCGGAGATGGGCATTCCCTTCTGGGGCGTGTGGTACCTGCTCGGCATGCTCCTGCCTACGCTGCTGGGCATGGCCCTGGGGCCGCGCCTGTTGCGCTGGTAGGGGCGTGCCGGGCAACACGCTCACCGGGCGCTGGCGACCCTCGCCAGTCGGGTGCGGCTGCGAAGGCATGTGAACGCCCGGTGGCACCCGGCGCCCGGACGTGCGCCACATACCGGGAAGCCCGTGCAGGGGCGCGTGTCCTGGCGGGATAAACTGGCGTCTATCGGCTGCGTACCGACTTCATTTCGTCTCGAATCGCAAGGAAATCCATGACCGACGTCGTCGACCTGTTCGACATCCAGTATTTCTGGAACCTGCTTGCCATCCTCTGGTTCCTCTTCTGCTGGATCGGCTACACCCGCTACGCCAAGACCAAGGCCCGCGACACCGCGTGCCTGGCCAGCGTGCTGCATCTCTACCGCCAGGACTGGATGCGCCGCGTATTGTTGCGCGACAACCGCGTGGCGGACGCCAGCGTGATCGGCAACCTGGAGCGCAACGCCTCGTTCTTCGCCTCCAGCACCCTGATCATTCTGGCGGGTATCCTCACGTTGCTGGGCTCGGCCGAGCGCACGATCTCGGTGCTCGCCGACCTGCCTTTCGTGACGCCGCCCACCCGCGGGCTTTCAGAGCTGAAGCTGCTGTGCCTGGCAGTGGTGTTTGTCTATGCCTTCTTCACCTTCAGCTGGTGCATGCGCCAATACAACTTCGCGGCGGTGCTGATCGGTTCGGCGCCCATGGTGGGGGAGCGCAACGTCGGCGAGCTGGAGCGCAAATCCTTCGCCGAGCGCGCGGCGCGCGTGGTGTCGCTGGCGGCGCACCAGTTCAACCAGGGCCTGCGCACCTACTACTTCGGCCTGGCCATGCTGGCCTGGTTCATCAACCCCTGGATCTTCATGCTGGTGACGGCGGGTGTGGTGGGCGTGCTGTACCAGCGCGAGTTCCACTCCAGCGTGCTCCATGTGATGGTCTACACGCCGACGCCGCAGGGCGACGCGCCACGGGACAACGACATTCCGCCCAGCGGCTGAGCGGCAAACGGCAGAAACGACAAGGCCCGCAACATGCGGGCCTTGTCTTGTGCAGCGCAAGCGAATTACTGCTTCTGCTCGCCGCCAGCGGGCTCCTGCGGCGCGGTGGCCGGGGCAGCCGGAGTGGCCGGGGAGGCTTCAGGTGCCGGCGGAGTGGTCGGCGCCGGAGTCGCCGGCTGCTCGGTCGCGGCCGGTGCCGGCGGCGCTTTCGGCTCTTCTTTCTTGTCGCAGGCGGCAAGGCCCAGACCTGCAACGATCAGCAGAGCGAGGGGAAGGGTTTTTTTCATGCGGAGCCTCCATGTGCGGCTTTCCTGGTGTTAGCCCTTTGAACCGGTGTTGTGTGAATTAGTTCAACGAATATTCCTAAGCCCCTGTATTCCATCACTGCAGGATTGACAGCGACCGGGGTATGATGCCGCCCCGTGCAGTCAATCGGTCGACCCCTCCCATGTCCGAAAACCCACTCCTGGAGCGCGCCCAACGCTTCCTTTCGGCGCTGCGCCACTGCCAGTTGCTGGGCATCAGCGCGCATGCGGCGGACGCCTCCGGCCTGACCCTGCGGCTTCCCTACAGCGAGGCCATTGTCGGCAACCCGGAAACCGGCGTGATCCACGGCGGCGCCATCACCACGCTGATGGACACCACCTGCGGCATCTCCACCGTCTGCGTGCTGCCGCAGTTCGAGATCTGCCCGACCCTGGACCTGCGCATCGACTACATGCACCCAGCGCAGCCGCACAAGGATGTCTACGGGTTCGCCGAGTGCTACCGGGTCACCCCGAACATCATCTTCACCCGTGGCTATGCCTATCAGGACGACCCCAGCGAACCCATCGCCCATGTGGTCGGGACCTTCATGCGCATGGGCAAGGCGGTATCCGCCGGCTCGGTGAAGCGCGACGTCGATGGGGGCCAGGGATGACCACGGTGAACATCGAGGCCATGGTGCGCGCCGCGCACGAGAGCAAGGACTACGACCCGCTGATCGACGCGATCCCCTATGCCCGGCTGCTCGGCATCCGCTGCCTGCGCCTGGGCGACGATGCGATCTTCCACCTGCCGGCCAACCCGGACAACATCGGCAACCCCACGCTGCCGGCCCTGCATGGCGGGGTGATCGCCGGTTTCATGGAGCACTCGGCGCTGCTGCACCTGCTGATGTTCATGGGCATCCCGCACATGCCCAAGATCATCGACTTCTCCATTGACTACCTGCGCGCCGGGCACTTCCGCGATACCTACGCGCAGTGCCAGGTCTGGCGCCAGGGCCGACGGGTGGCGAACGTCGCCATCACCGCCTGGCAGACCACTCGCACCGAACCCATCGCCACCGCTCGCGCGCACTTCAAGGTCGATGGCGCCTGAATGGATACGCTGCTGATCCTGCTCGGCCTGCTGCTGATCCTCGCGGGGTACGTCTGGCTGATCGCCCGCGCCTTCGAGCGCAGCCTGTTCTGGGGGCTTGCCAGCCTGCTGCCGCCGCTGGCCGTGCTGTTCGTCCTGGTTCACTGGCGCCTGGCCCGCAGCGCCGTGGCCCTCGGGGCCCTGGGCTGCATTCCGCTGGTGGTCGGCCTGACGATGCTGGCCAGCCGCGACAGTGCGCGCCTGGAGGCCATCCTCCGCCTGGAGTGGCTCAAGCCCGAGGCGGTCGTCAAGCCTGAACTGGCGATCAACCTGCGCGGGGAGCTGAATGGCCAGCCCTTCGTGCCCGAGCAGGCCGAGTTCATCGACGGTGTGCTCAGCCTGCGCGAAGGCCAGGACTTCTACGCTCACCGCGAAATCCAGGTGCGCCTGGCTGCGCCGGTCAGCGGCCCGGTCAGGCTGGACGTGTTGCCTGACGACAAGGGACGCCTGCCGGAAATCGAAGTCAGCTGGCTCGCGCCAGGCCAGGACCTGCCCGAAGCGGTCCGCCTGCAGCGTGGCTACAGCCTGCACCTGGACCTGGCGCCAAAGGCTCCCAACCGCCTGGAAGGCGCCTTCCACCTGGTGCTGCCGGCCCAGATGCAGACCACGCTTTCGGGCACCATCGAAGTCTTCACCGACCGCCTGCGCTATCGCGATGGCGAGGTGGATACCCGCTTCGACTCCCGCGATACCTTGCGTTATGTACTGCAGGACTACCTGCAGCGCCGCTTTGCGCGTCGTGATGTCGCCATCACCCGCATGCCCACCCTGGATACCCAGCGCGCTTCCCAGGAGGTTGCACTGACCGTCGAAGTTGGCGGCGCGCCGCAGGACCTGCAGGTCACGCTGGAGAAGACCCCCGCGCGTGGCTGGGGTGTGCGGGACGACCGCTACCCGCGGATGAAGGCGTCGAACGTCCCTGCGGCCCCCGTTACGGCTGCCACGCCGGCGAAATCCAATGCCCCCGTGCCGCAGGCGCCGGAAAGCGGTCGCCTGGCCATTGAGCGCCTGCTGTCCGCACCGCAGCGCTACGTCAACCGCAGCATGCGTGTGACCACCGAGCGCGGCCGGGTTGCCGAGGGCGTCTTCGTCGGCCTCGATGTCGACGGCCGCATCGTCATCCGCCAGGTCATCGATGGCCCGGGCGAGGCGAGCTACACGCTGCGTCCCAGCGAAGTGACCGACATCGAACTGCCGGCGCGCTGACCGTTCGCCGGTCATTTGCCGGCGAATTTTCTCCAACCCCTTGAATTGGTTCGGGAAGCCCCCATCTCGCTGACATCGGCCGCACGACGCGGCATTTGTCACCCTCGGAGCGAGAAACGATGAGCGCGGAGACTCAAAAAGAAACACTGGGCTTCCAGACCGAAGTGAAGCAGCTGCTTCACCTGATGATTCACTCCCTGTATTCGAACAAGGAAATCTTCCTTCGCGAACTGATTTCCAACGCCTCCGACGCGGCCGACAAGCTGCGTTTCGAGGCCCTGGCCAAGCCTGAGCTGCTCGAAGGCGGCGCCGAGCTGAAGATCCGTGTGAGCTTCGACAAGGACGCCAAGACCGTCACCCTCGAAGACAACGGCATCGGCATGAGCCGCGAGGAAGTCATCGCGCACCTGGGCACCATCGCCAAGTCCGGTACCGCCGACTTCCTGAAGAACCTCTCCGGTGACCAGAAGAAGGATTCCCACCTGATCGGCCAGTTCGGCGTGGGCTTCTACAGTGCCTTCATCGTCGCCGACAAGGTCGATGTGTTCAGCCGCCGTGCCGGTGCACCGGCCAGTGAAGGCGTGCACTGGTCGTCCAGGGGCGAGGGCGAGTTCGAAGTTGCCACCATCGAGAAAGCCGAGCGCGGCACTCGCATCGTCCTGCACCTGAAGGATGGCGAGGACGAGTTCGCCGACGGCTGGCGCCTGCGCAACATCATCAAGAAATACTCCGACCACATCGCGCTGCCCATCGAGTTGCCGAAGGAGCACCACGGGGAAGAGGCCGACAAGCCGGCTGAAACCGAATGGGAAGTGGTCAACCGTGCCAGCGCCCTGTGGACCCGTCCGCGCACCGAGGTGAAGGACGAGGAATACCAGGAGTTCTACAAGCACATCGCCCATGATTTCGAGAACCCGCTGACCTGGAGCCACAACAAGGTCGAGGGCAAGCTCGAGTACACCTCGCTGCTGTACGTCCCGGCCCGCGCGCCGTTCGACCTGTACCACCGCGAGGCGCCGCGTGGCCTGAAGCTCTACGTGCAGCGCGTGTTCATCATGGACCAGGCCGACCAGTTCCTGCCGCTGTACCTGCGCTTCATCAAGGGCGTGGTGGATTCCAACGACCTGTCGCTGAACGTCTCCCGCGAAATCCTGCAGTCCGGCCCCATTGTCGATTCGATGAAGTCCGCGCTGACCAAGCGCTCCCTGGACATGCTGGAAAAACTCGCCAGCAACGACGCCGAGGCCTACAAGGGCTTCTGGAAGAACTTCGGCCAGGTGCTGAAGGAAGGCCCCGCCGAGGACTTCGCCAACAAGGACAAGATCGCCGGCCTGCTGCGCTTCTCTTCCACCAGCGACGAGAGCGGCGAGCAGAGCGTTTCCCTGGCCGACTACATCGGCCGCCTGAAGGAAGGCCAGGACAAGATCTACTACCTCACCGGCGAGAGCTTCGCCCAGGTGAAGAACAGCCCGCACCTGGAAGTCTTCCGCAAGAAAGGCATCGAAGTGCTGCTGCTCACCGACCGCATCGACGAGTGGCTGATGAGCTACCTGCCGGAATTCGACGGCAAGCAACTGGTCGACGTCGCACGCGGCGACCTGGACCTGGGCAGCCTGGACTCGGAAGAGGACAAGAAGGCCCAGGAAGAGATCGCCAAGGCCAAGGAAGGTCTGGCCGAGCGCCTGAAAGCCGCACTGGGCGATGAAGTCGCCGAGGTGCGTGTTTCCCACCGCCTGACCGACTCGCCGGCGATCCTCGCCATCGGCGAGCAGGACCTGGGCCTGCAGATGCGCCAGATCCTCGAGGCCAGCGGGCAGAAGGTGCCGGAAGCCAAGCCGATCTTCGAGTTCAACCCGGCCCACCCGCTGATCGAGAAGCTCGACGCGGAAGCCGACGAAGACCGCTTCGGCGAACTGACCCACATCCTCTTCGACCAGGCCGCCCTGGCCGCGGGGGACAGCCTGAAGGACCCGGCCGCTTATGTGCGCCGCCTGAACAAGCTGCTGGTGGAACTTTCCGCCTAAGCTGAACCAGCCCAAAGCCCGCTTCGGCGGGCTTTGTGTTTTTCCAGTACTCGATCAACTACACCGACAAGCGAAAGGGGACTACCCGAATGAGCCAGATCAGCGTGCAACCTGTCGCCTACAGCCTCGATGGCGTGTCCTTCGAAGGCCAACTGGTATTCGATGCCGCCAGCAACGCGCCGCGTCCCGGCCTGCTGATGGCGCCGAACTGGATGGGCGTCAGCCAGGGCGCGGTGGATATCGCCCGCAAGGTCGCCGAGCGCGGCTATGTGGTGCTGGTGGCCGACCTTTACGGCAAGGACGTGCGCCCCAATGGCCCGGAACAGGCCGGCGCCGCCATGATGCCGCTGAAGAACGACCGCGCGCTGCTGCGCAAGCGCATGCAGCTTTCGCTGAAGACCCTGCTGGAGCAGGCCGGCAAGGCCCCGCTGGATACCGCAAAGCTGGCCACCTTCGGCTTCTGCTTCGGCGGCTGCTGCTCCCTGGAGCTGGCCCGTGACGGCGCGCCGCTGGCGGCTGCGGTGTCCTTCCACGGCACCCTGGATACGCCGAACCCGGCCGATGCGAAGAACATCCAGGGCGCAGTGCTGGTGCTCGACGGCGCTGTCGACCCGTTCGTGCCGCGCGAGCAGCTCAGCGGTTTCGCCAAGGAAATGATCGATGCCGGGGTGGACTGGACCCTGACCAGCTACGGCGGAGCGGCGCATTCCTTCACCGACCCGCACGCGCAGATTCCCGGCAAGATGCAGTACGACGCCAAGGTGGCGCGCCGTGCCTTCGCCGCGATGTTCGACCTGCTGGAGGAGCGCTTCGGCGCCTGACGGCATCCGGGGGAGGGCATTGCGCCGCTCCCCCATGTCGGGTTCAGCGCAGCTTGGCTACCTTGAACTCGAGGTCAGGCCAGGCTGGCAGGCCGGCGAAGTCCTCCCGCAGGAAACGCGCCAGCGCGACGATCTGTTCGTCGTTGAGGCTGTGACGCATTGCCGGCATGTAGCCCAGCTCTGGTCGGGCGGGTTCGCCGATGCCGTCCAGGATCACCCTCAGCAGATTGTCCGGTGTGGCCGCATAGAGTTTGTTGCTCACTGCCAGTGACGGCCGCACGCCATTGAGCTTCGGGCTGTCGCCGTCATGGTGGCAGGCCATGCAGGCGCCATTGAACAGCCTGGCGCCAGTACCGCTGACCGGTTGCAGGGTGCCGTAGGTGCGCTCTTCCAACTCGCTGGCCTGCTTCTGCGGCGAGAAGTCGCCCGCCTGCTCCGGCAGGAAGGACGCCAGATAACGCGCCATGGCTTGCAGGTCCGCGTCCGGCTGCTGCACAAGGCCTGCGGCCACCGGCGCCATCGGGCCGGCGGCGCCGCCGTGGTAGCGCGAGAAGCCGTTGCGCAGATAGTCGTACAACGTCGCCTGGGTCCAGGGAATCGCCGTCTGGCCGCTGCCGTCGAGAGGGGGCGCCTGCCAGCCGTCCACTGTCGTACCGGTGAAGCGTTGCTTGCCGGCACGCTCGGCACCCAGTGCATTGCGCGGTGAATGGCAGGCGCTGCAGTGGCCCAGCCCCTCCACCAGATAGGCGCCGCGGTTCCAGGCCGCATCGCGCTGCGGCTGAGGCTGGAAGCGGCCCTGGTCGAAATACAGCAGGTTCCAGGTGGCCATCAGCCTGCGCTGGCTGTAGGGGAAGCGCAGGCGGTTGTCCCTGGGCTGCGCCTGCACCGGCGGCCGGCTCATCAGGTAGGCGTAGAGGTCGCGCAGGTCTTCATCGCCAATACGGGTGAAGGCGGTGTAGGGGAAGGCCGGGTAGAGGTAGTCGCCCTCCCGCGAGACACCTTCGCGCATCGCTCGCTCGAAGGCCTCGAAGGACCAACTGCCCAGCCCGGTATCGCGGTCCGGGGTGAGGTTGCTGGTGTAGAGCGTGCCGAACGGTGTGGCCATGGCGCGGCCACCGCTCAGCGGGGCGCCACCTTCGCGGGTGTGGCAGACGGCGCAGTCGCCCAGGGCCGCCAGTTTCTGCCCGCGGGCGATGGACTCGGCACCGAAGCTGGCGGCGGCCGGCGGGTCGACTGGTGCAATGCTGCCTTTCCAGGTAATGGCCAGCGCTACCAGGCTTGATGCGGCCAGCGCTGCGATGACGCCCAGTGAATGGATTTTCATGTGGGTTGTTTCTCGTTCAGGGCGGCCAGTACCCGTTCTGGCGTGAACGGCGGGCGGGTGAAGCGCACGCCGGTCGCGTCGTGCAGGGCATTGGCGATGGCGGCTGCGCTGGGTACCGAGGCAGATTCGCCGGCCCCCAGCGGCGGTGTACCGGGGCGGTCGAGCAGCAGCGCGGTGATCCTGGGCACCTGGGGGAATCCGAGGATCGGGTAGCCGCCCCATTCCAGGCTGGTGACACCGCTGCGGTCGAAGGTCGCGTGCTCCATCAGTGCGCGACTGGTGGCCTGGATCACGTTGCCGTGGACCTGGTGGCGCACCCCGTCGGGATTCACCATCTGCCCGCAGTCCTGCGCCACGTGGACCTCGGTCACGCGGACGGCGCCGGTGTGCGGCTCGACCTCGACGTCGACTATCCACGCCGCCCAGGCCGCGCCGAACCCCGGGAAGGCACTGTGGAAGTAGCGCGCGTAGGCGAAGCCGCGGCCGACCAGCAGGTTGCCCTGGCGTGCCCGCGGGTTGGGCGAGACGCGCGGCTGCCACTGGGCGGCGGTGGCCAGCGCGTTGATCAGCGCTATGGCACGTTCGTCGTGCAGGTAGCGCAGGCGGAATTCGATGGGGTCGGCGCTGGCCATCTGCGCCAGTTCGTCGATGTAGGACTCATGGGCGAAGACGTTGGGCAGAGCCGATACGCCGCGCATCCACGAGGCGCGAACGATGGGGGCTGCGTCGTTGCACACCACCCGCATGTGCGCGAAGGCGTATTGCGGGACGGCGGTGCGGTCGCCCATCTGGGCGATCTGCGGCTTGGCGTCCACTCGCGAGGTGAGCAGCAGGGCCAGGTTGACCGCGTTATTGGAGGGATAGCAGGTTGAGAAGTCGTAGGCCGCCACTTCGCCGTTTTCGTCCAGCCCGCCGCGGACATCGATCAGTTGCGCCGAACCCTTGGGCTCCCAGCCGTGTTCCTGTTCGCGCATCAATTGCACGCGCACCGGTCGGCCGACGGCCAGGGCGAGCAGCGCGGCATCGGCGCTCACGTCGTCGGCGCAGTTGCGGCCATAGCAACCCGACGCTTCCATCCGGATGACCTCGACCTGTTCAGGCTGCATGCCGAGCAACGTCACCAGGTCGGCGCGCAGGTCATGGGGATTCTGGCTGCCCGACCAGACCTTCATCAGGCCATCCTCGAAATGCGCGAGCGCGCAGGATGGGCCGATGGAGGCGTGCTGCTGATAGGGCCAGACGTAAGTACGCTGCAGGGGACGGTGGAGCTGCGCCAGCACGGCGTCCATCTGTGTGTCGTCCTGGAGCATGCGTGGCTGCTTGGGGTGGGCGCGCAGGGTGGATTCCAGCTCGTCCAGGCCCAGGGGTGGCAGGCCGCTCCAGTGCTTCCAGCGTACTTTCAACTGGTGGGCAATGTGGATCGCCTGCTCTTCGCGCTCGGCTACCACGCCAATGAAGTCACCTATCACTACCAGCCGGACAAAGCCGGGCAGGTGGGCCACGGACTGCTCATCCGCCTCCACCCGGCTCCTGCCCAGCGGTGCGCTGGCATCCACGCCGGTGTAGGGCGGGCGCACCACGCGGCCGTGGAGCATGCCCGGCAGGCGCATGTCGTGTACGTAGGTCAGCCCGCCCGTGACCTTGGCCGGAATATCCAGGCGCGGCACCGAGCGGCCGACCACGCGGTAATCGCTGTGGGCCTTGAGCGGCGCGCTGGCATCGACCTTCAGTTCGAAGCGCTCGCCCCGCAGCAGCTCGCCGTAGCCGATGCCGCGCGTGGGTTTGCCCCTGACGAAGATTGCCCCGCCGGCGCAGTCGAGCTGGCGAATGTCCACCTTGAGGTGCTGCGCCGCGCGCTGCATCAGGAACTCCCGCGCCTCGGCCGCTGCCCGGCGCAGCGGAATGGCGCTGACCTGGAGGGTCGAACTGGCGATGGTCGGCCCCTGGTCGGGCGTGTAGCGGGTGTCACCCAGCAGCAGGGTGATCTGCTCCAGGTCGACGTTCAACTCCTCGGCGACTATCTGGGTCAGGGCAGTGCGTATGCCGGTGCCGAGGTCGACATGGCCGCAGGCAGCGGTGATGGTGCCGTTGCCGGCGATGGCGATGAAGCTGTCGACCTCGTCGAGGGGCAGCACGCCGTCGGCGCCTTGCGCCAGCAACGGGCGAGGCAGCTGAGTGCTGACCAGCAGGGCCGCGCCGGCCTTCAGGAACTCACGGCGGCCGAGCAGGCTCATGCCGGGTTTTCCTGGCCGCGGTTGCCGATTCGCTCGGCGGCCTTGCGTACGGCACTGAGGATCTGCACATGGGTACCGCAGCGGCACAGGTTGTAGGCCAGCTCCTGGCGGATCTCCTCGTCGCTGGGCGAACTGTTGCGCGCGAGCAGGGCCGCGCTGGTCATGATCATGCCGTTGCTGCAGTAGCCGCACTGCGCCGCCTGCTCGTCGATGAAGGCCTGCTGGACCGGGTGCGGGGCATCCAGTGTGCCGAGACCTTCCAGGGTGGTGACCTGGCGTCCTACAGCCGCGGAGACCGGCGTGATGCAGGAACGGGTGGCGATGCCGTCGATATGGACGGTGCAGGCGCCGCACTCGCCCAGGCCGCAGCCGAACTTGGGGCCGTTGAGCTGCAGGTCGTTGCGCAGGACGTACAGCAGCGGCGTATCGGCGGCCACGGCGAGGTGCCTGGGCTGGCCATTGACGACCAGCGAGAGGGGGTCAGCCACGGGGTGTGCTCCTTCCGGGGGAATCGGTCCCTTGCGCCGGAGAGGGTCGGCGGAGGGAAAAGGAAGGAAGTCTTCGGGAGCGAGCTGACGCCAGCCAGGGTGCGCGGGCCGATAGGTCTGTAGGAATCAGGTGAAAGGGGCGCAGACACCAGGCGCCCCTCGGAGGTCAGCGTCAGGCGCTGGCGGCCTGAGCCCTGGCAGACTGGTCGGCACGATAACCGCGTGCGCCGAACCAGATGATGTACAGGTAGCACACCAGCGGGACTGCGAAGGAGGGCAGCAGGCCGATGCGGTCGGCGAAGAAGGCCTGCACCAGCGGCATCACCGCGCCGCCGACGATGGCCATGCAGAGCAGGCCGGAACCTTTGCTGGTGAGGTTGCCCAGGCCCTCCAGGGCGAGAGAGAAGATGGTCGGGAACATGATCGAGTTGAACAGGCCGATCAGGATCAGCGCCCACATCGCCACGTGCCCGCCCAGGGTCAGCGCTATGCCGATCAGCACCGCGATGGCCACGGCGTTGAAGGCCAGCAGGCGATTCGGCGCGATGGTGCGCATCAGGGCGCTACCGATGAAGCGACCGACCATGGCGCCACCCCAGTAGAACGACAGGTACTTGCCGGCCTGCTCCGCCGGCAGCCCGGCGATGTCCGGCTGGCCCATCAGGCTCACCAGGTAGCTGCCGATGGAGACTTCGGCGCCGACGTAGCAGAAGATCGCGATCACCCCGAAAATCAGGTGGCGGTGGGCGAAGATCGACTGGCGGCCTGCCACGCCATCGGTCGGTTCGCCGTGGTGGATCTTCGGCAGGCGGAACAGGGCGATCAGCACGGCGATGGCGAACAGCAACCCGGCCAGCACCAGGTAGGGCGTCTTCACCGAGTCGGCTTCACTGGCGGCGGAGCCGCCGATCTGCGAAGCGGCACCGGCACCGATGGCGAGGATGGTCACCGAGCCCACCAGCGGGCCGACCGTGGTGCCCAGGGAGTTGAATGCCTGGGTCAGGTTCAGCCGGCTGGCCGCGGTGGCGGCGGGGCCGAGCACATTCACGTAGGGGTTGGCCGCGACCTGCAGCAGGGTGATGCCCGAGGCGAGGATGAACAGCGCGGCGAGGAAGAACGGGTAGGACTGCGAGCCGGCCGCCGGGTAGAACAGCAGGCAGCCGATGCCGGCGGTGGCCAGGCCGACGATGATCCCGCTCTTGTAGCCGACCTTCTCCACCAGCCGCCCGGCGGGGAAGGACATGATGAAGTAGGCGCCGAAGAAGCAGAACTGCACCAGCGAGGCCTCCACGTAGGACAGCGTGAAGACGGCCTTGAGGTGCGGCACGAGGATGTCGTTCAGCGAAGTGATCAGGCCCCACATGAAGAACAGCAGGGTCAGCACGGTGAGGGCGCTGGTGTGGCGTTGGGCGGTCGACTGGTCCATCACGGACTCCTCGGGCGAGAAGTGGCGGGCTTGCCGGTGGCAAGGGTTCAGGGCGCGCGATGCTACGGCAGGCCGTCGCGCGAGTCCTCAAGCATTCGTCGGTGTTCGACAGCGCGGCGGCGATTTCCGATCGGTTTCTCTATATGGCTAGCGCGGCAACTCGATGCGTTCCTGCTCACCTGGCACCGTTGGCCAGTCGTGGGCGGCCCAACGGGCACGAGCGCTGTCGATCAGCGCCGGGTCGCTGGCGACGAAGTTCCAGTTCATCCGCCGCGGGCCATCCAGCGGCTCGCCGCCGATGATCACGGCATGGCAGTCGCCGCAGGCACTGAGGGTGAAGGTTTCACCTTCGGGCAGCACCACCAGCTCGTGCGGTGACACGGGCTCGTTGTCCAGGAGGGCCTCTCCCTCGATGAGGTAGAGCGCCCGTTCGGGGTGTTCGTCGGGTATCACCAGGGTCGCGCCAGCACTGAGTTGCAGGTCGGCGTAAAGCGTTCTGGAGCGCACAGGCACCGGTGACTCGAGGCAGAAGCCGGTGCCGGCGATCATGCGGATGCGCACGCCCAGGTGATCGCTTTCCGGCAGGCTGGCGCTGGCGTGGTGGCTGTAGCTGGGCTCGCAACCTTCGAGCTCGCGCGGCAGAGCCAGCCAGACCTGCAGGCCGTGCAGGCGCGAGCCGCTGTGCAGCAGGTCGGCGGGGGTTCGCTCGACGTGGGCGACGCCGCGGCCGGCGGTCATCCAGCTGACGTCGCCGGGCAGTACCCGCTGGTCCGAGCCGAGGCTGTCCTTGTGCTGCACCTGGCCCTCGAACAGGTAGGTGAGGGTGGACAGGCCGATGTGCGGGTGCTGGCGGATGTCCATGCCATGCTCGGGCGCAAAGCTGCTTTCGAGCATGTGGTCGAAGAACACGAAGGGGCCGATGCTGCGCCGCTGTGCGGACGGCAGGGGCCGCAGGATGGGCACGCCCTCGACGTCTTCGGCGCGCGGGCGGATGGCTAGCAGGCTGTCGCTCATGATGGTGTCCAGTGGTCCGATCCACGCATGATAGACGCTTGGCGCCGTGCCGACCCGCGAGGCGTCAAGCTGTCATCAGGCTGTCACGGCGATGTCATAGCCTCGCGCGGACCCCAACAAGGAGCGCGACATGCCCATTTCCCGCCTGCCAGCAGTCCTGGCTCTCTCCCTGGCTTCCGCTTTCGCATCCACGGCCTTTGCCGAGGTGCGCGTCAACGGCCCGGTCGAGTACGGCGTCTTCGTCAGCAACTACAAGGATTACCAGCCGGGCGAGCGCGTGCTGACGCGCAGCGAGCAGGAGCTCGAGTCCACCACCCGCGTGCCGGCCAAGCTGGGCACCAAGTTCGGCCTGCGCTACCAGCTCAGTGGCAAGGTCGAGGGCGATACTCCGCTGACGCTGCTGTACTTCACCCCCGGTGTGGTCAGCCCCGATGGCCAGCGCCACGACAAGTTCGAAGTGGTGCAGAAGCTGGTCGTGGGCGCGCCCACCGACGTGATGGCCTACCAGTTCACCGAGAACCACGAGGTGGTGCAGGGCCAGTGGCGCTTCATAGTGTTCCAGGGCGATCGCCTGCTGGCAGAAAAGACCTTCACCGTCGAGTAGGTCACGCTGTAAGAAAAAGCCCGGCCATGTGCCGGGCTTTTCTTTTCCTGTTGAAAGAGATGGATTACATCCTTTCCATTGGCAGAGGGGAAACAGTTTGTTACTTTGCCTGCACGATAGTCCCAACTCCAGCGTGCAAGCAGAAGAGGAGAGGGGGCCATGGCGCCCGCAAGCGCTCTGGCAGGAGTGTTACTGCACGTTGGCCCGGTTTTGTCCGAGGCTGGCGGCAGCCGAGAAACGAATAAGAACAGCGCCGGCCGCAATGACCGGGGCGATAAATCTTGGCCATGGAGGTAATGCTGTCTATGAACAGTCGATTGGGTGCGCGCTCGTCCATTTTCTGGGCGCCGCGGCGGGCGGGGGCGGTGATGGGACTCTTGCCGCTGTTGGTGGCGGGCTCGGCCCAGGCCCTGGAGTTCAAGCTGGCCGACAACGAGATCACCGGTTCGCTGGACAGTACGCTGTCCTACGGCGCCATGTGGCGCGTGCAGGGCCGCGACAAGAGCAACATCAGCGACATCAACGCCGACGACGGCAACCGCAACTTCGATACCGGCCTGGTTTCCCAGGTCTTCAAACTGACTTCCGACCTCTCGGCCAAGTACCAGAACTATGGCCTGTTCATGCGTGGCACCGCGTATTACGACACGCAGATCATGGACAAGCGCAACGACTACTATGACACCACCAATGGCGTGGAGCGTCCCAGTCAGTCGTACCCGCAGGACGACCACTTCACCGACGACACCCGCCATATCGCCGGCCGCAAGGCCGAGCTGCTGGATGCCTACCTGTCCGGTAGCTGGGATGTCGACGAGCACCCGCTGACCGGCCGCGTCGGCCGCCAGGTACTGAACTGGGGCGAGGGCGTGTTCTACCGTGGCGGGGTCAACACCATCAACCCGGTCGACGCCGCACGCTTCCACCTGCCGGGTTCCGAACTCAAGGAAGTGCTGGTGCCGGTGGAGGCCCTGAGCTTCAACCTCGGCCTGACCGACGACCTGTCCATGGAAGCCTTCTACCAGTGGAAGTGGAAGGAAACCCGCCTCGACTCGGTCGGTACCTACTTCTCCGATACCGACCTGTTCAGCGATGGTGGCGAAACCGCCTACACCACCGAAACCGACCCGCTTATCAAGGAGCTGCTGGCCGGCTACCCGACGGTCGCCTCCCTCGGCCTGCTGGGCAACGGCCCGCACGGGCCGAACGCCTTCCTCGATCCGAACACCGGCACCTTCAAGGTGGCCAACATCGGCAAGGACATCGAGGCGCGCGACAACGGTCAGTTCGGCGTGGCGTTCCGCTACATCGCCGAGGAGCTCAACTCCACCGAGTTCGGCTTCTACTTCGTCAACTACCACGCCAAGGAGCCGCAGGTCGCGGTCGATCTGCGCAACTACCAGGGTGTTGATGTCGACGCGTTGAACAGTCTGCTCGGCCCGCTGGGCCTGGGCGAGGCCGTACCGGGCCTGGCCACGCTGGACATGGCGAGCAACGCCGAAGCCCGCCGTGACTATGTCGAAGACATCCGCATGTACGGCTTCAGCTTCAACACCACCCTGGGCGATGCCTCGGTATCCGGCGAGATCGCCTACCGGCCGAACATGCCCATCAGCATTTCCGCCACCGACGACCTGCTCGGCGACCTGCTGACCCAGGGCGTGCTGGGCCAGACCAACCTCTACGACGGCAACGTCGCGGCCGGCCAGGCCTGCGCCGAAGTGGCGGGCAAGCAGCTGTGCCGCGGCAGCCTGTTCGAGAACTATGAACGCGCCGAGACCTACAACATCTCGCTGTCGACCATCTACAACTTCGGCCCACACCTGACCTTCGACTCCATGACCGGCGTGGCGGAGCTCGCCTCCGAGCACATCCGTGGCAGCAGCCTGAAGTACACCGCCTGGGACGGCACCGAGCGCAAGTTCGTCGGTGCCCAGGACAAGGCCTACGTCGGCGGCAACGACGACGACGTGCAGATCAGCCGCGACAGCTATGGCTACACCCTGCTGCTCACCGGTAGCTGGAACGACGTCTACGCTGGGGTGAAGCTTTCGCCCTACGTCGTCTACCAGGACGACTTCAGCGGCAACTCCGATCGCACCGGCAACTTCATCGAGGGACGCAAGGCCTACACCCTCGGCATCGACGCCAGCTACCTGAACACCTTCGAGGTCGGCACCCAGTACACCAACTACTACGGCGCCGGCTCCAGCAACTCCATGCGCGACCGCGACAACGTCTCGATCACCGCGAAATACTCGTTCTGATCCGGAGAGGACCATGTACAAGAAGAGTTCCCTGATCGTCCTTGCCACGCTGACGGCCCTCGCCGTCACCGATGCGCGTGCTGCCGTCTCGGCCGACCAGGCCGCCCAGCTGAAGAGCAGCCTGACGCCCATGGGCGCGGAGAAGGCCGGCAACGCCGCTGGCAGCATTCCCGCCTGGAGCGGTGGCCTGACCTCGGCACCCGCCGGCTACAAGGGGCCGGGCTCGCACCACGTCGATCCCTTCGCTGGCGAGAAGCCCAAGTTCGTCATCACCAAGGCCAACCTTGACCAGTACAAGGCCAACCTGACCGCGGGGCAGATCGCGCTGTTCAACGCCTACCCGGACACCTACCAGATGCCGGTCTACGAGACCCACCGCACCGGCTCGGCGCCGCAGTGGGTCTACGACAACATCTACAAGAACGCGACCAGCGCCAAGCTGGTGGAAGGCGGCAACGGTTTCTCCGACGCGTACGGCGGCGTGCCGTTCCCGATTCCGCAGAGCGGCGTGGAAGCGGTGTGGAACCACATCGCCCGCTACCGTGGCACCTACATCGTGCGGCGCTCGTCCCAGGCTGGCGTGCAGCGCAATGGCGCCTACTCGCTGGTGACCTCCCAGGACGAGGCGCTGTTCCGCTTCTACGACCCCAAGGGCAGTTACGACAAGCTCGGCAACACGCTGTTCTACTACATGACCTTCACCACCGCGCCGGCTCGCCTGGCCGGTAACGGCGCACTGGTCCAGGAGACCCTTGACCAAGTCAAGGAACCGCGCCAGGCATGGGGCTACAACCCTGGCCAGCGCCGCGTGCGCCGCGCTCCGACGCTGGCCTACGACACCCCCATCGAAGACTCCGATGGCCTGCGCACCGCCGACGATACCGACATGTACAACGGCGCGCCGGACCGCTACGACTGGACCCTGGTGGGCAAGAAGGAAATCTACATCCCCTACAACAACTACCAGATCACCAGTCCGGAGGTTAAGTACAAGGACCTGCTCACCGCGGGCCACGTCAATCCCAAGTACACCCGCTACGAACTGCACCGCGTATGGGTAGTGGACGGCAAGCTGAAGCCTGGCGCGCGGCACATCTACTCGCGCCGCACCCTCTACCTCGACGAGGACAGCTGGGGCGCTGCCGTAGTGGACCAGTACGACGGCCGCGGCGAGCTGTGGCGCGTGTCGCTGGCCTACCTGAAGAGCTTCTACGAGCAGCCGATGGTGTGGACCGCCCTGGACACCTTCCATGACCTCCAGGCCCACCGCTACAGCATCCAGTGGCTGGACAACGAGGAGCCTGGCACCGCCGACTTCAGCCAGCCGGCCCCGGACGACTCCAACTTCAGCCCCTCCGCGCTGCGTCGCAAGGCATCGCGCTAAGCGCGCAAACGACAAAGGCCCCGCAAGGGGCCTTTTGTTTTGGAAGCCTGTATCCGAGGACTTCCGCTTCCTGTCCTGCTTCCTGCCGAGGGCGCCCCAAAAGCGGGGCCGTTCCAGCGGGTGCGCCAGGCTGAGGTGGTGCCGCTTTCGCTAGCAGATCCGTGGCAGCTGCTCACCCGCCAGCCAGTCGACGATGCGTCGGCCACCGAAGCGGGTCTGCATCTGCACGAAGCCGTGGCTGTCCTCGATGACGCTGCCGATCCGCGCCGCCTGTGCGCCCAGCGGATGGGCGTGCATCACTTGCAGCAGGGTGTCGGCGTCGCGCGCGTCGCAGATCGCCACCAGCTTGCCTTCGTTGGCGACGTACAGCGGATCGAGCCCGAGCAATTCGCAGGCGGCCTCCACCTGCGGCTGCACCGGGATGGCGGCTTCATCGAGGAGCATGCCCACGTCGGATTGGCCGGCGATCTCGTTGAGCGTCGTCGCCAGCCCGCCGCGAGTGGGGTCGCGCAATACGCGTACGCCCGGTACGGCTTCCAGCATGTCCGTCACCAGGCCGTGCAGGGCGGCGCTGTCGGACCGTATCTGTGTCTCGAACTCCAGGGATTCGCGCTGCGAGAGGATCGCCACACCGTGCTCGCCGATGCAGCCGGATACGAGGATCACATCGCCGGGGCGCGCGCGGTTGCCGCTGGTATCGATGCCGGCGGCCACCACGCCGACCCCGGTGGTGCTGATGAACACTCCATCGCCCTTGCCACGCTCGACCACCTTGGTATCGCCAGTGACGATGGCGACGCCGGCCTCCTGCGCAGCGCGCCCCATGGAGTCGGCAATGCGCTTGAGGTCGGCAAGCGGGAAGCCTTCCTCGAGGATGAAACTGGCCGACAGGTACAGCGGCCGGGCGCCACTCATGGCCACGTCGTTCAGCGTGCCGTGCACCGACAGGCTGCCGATGTCGCCTCCGGGGAAGAACAGCGGCGAGATCACGTGGGCATCGGTGGCCATCACCAGCCGCTCACCCGCGCCCAACACCGTAGCCAGTGTCGCCCCATCGTTGCCCTGGCGGAGCCAGGGATTGTCGAAGGCGCGCAGGAAGACTTCCTCGATCAGTTGCGCCGAGGCGCGGCCACCTGAGCCGTGGGCCATCTCGATGCGGCCGTCGCGCAGGTTCAGTGGGCGCACGTAGCCGCGCTTCACGGGGGAGGGGGTAGTCATAGGCTGATTGCCTCGATGTCCTTGTAGCGCCCATAGGCATAGTGCGCCGCGCAGGCGCCTTCATTGGAAACCATGCACGAGCCGATCGGGTTCTCCGGCGTGCAGACGGTGCCGAACAGGCGGCAGTCGGTGGGGCGTTTCTGCCCGCGCAGGATTGGCCCGCACTCGCAGGCCTTGTGGTCCGATACCGACTGGTAGCGCAATGCGAAGCGTGCTTCGGCGTCATGGCGGGCAAAGGCCGGACGGATGCGCCGCGCGCTGGCTTGCATTTCGCCCAGGCCGCGCCATTCGAAGCAGTCACGCAGCTCGAAAACCTCCTCCATCAGCGCCTGCATTGGCCGGCTGCCTTCGTCGCTGACGGCGCGGATGAATTCGTTCTGCACCTCGGCGCGACCTTCGTTGACCTGCTGCACCAGCATGAGGATCGACTGCAGTACGTCCAGCGGCTCGAAGCCGGCGATCACCACCGGCTTGTGGTAGCGCCGGGCGAAGTCGGCGTAGGCGGCCGCGCCGATGACCACGCTGACGTGGGCCGGCCCGATGAAGCCATCCAGCGGTACCGCTTCGTCAACCGGTGTGTCGAGGATGTGGCTGATGGCCGGCGGCGTGAGTACGTGGCAACAGAGCACACTGAAATTATCCACCCCGCGCCGCGCGGCCTCGCGGATCACCAGGGCGGTGGGCGGCGTGGTGGTCTCGAAGCCGACGGCGAAGAACACCACCTCGCGGCCAGGGTTGGCCTGGGCGATCTTCAGCGCGTCCTGCGGCGAGTAGATCATGCGGATGTCCGCGCCACGCGCCTTGGCGCGCAACAGCGAGAGGCCGTTGGATGCCGGCACGCGCAGGGTGTCGCCATAGCTGCAGAGGATCACCTGTTGCTCCAGGGCCAGGCGGATGGCGAGATCGATGCGCCCGATGGGCAGCACGCAGACCGGGCAGCCGGGGCCGTGGATCATCCGCACATTGGCCGGCAGCAGGTCGCTTATGCCATAGCGGGAGATGGCGTGGGTATGTCCGCCGCAGAACTCCATGAAGCGGTATTCCCGCTCGGGCCGTGCTGCTGCACGGATGCGCTCGGCAATCTGCCGGGCGAGTTCGCCGTCACGGTATTCATCGATGTACTTCATGGCTCCAGCTCCTGGGCCTGGCCAAGCGCCTTGAACATCTCCAGGGTACGCTGTGCTTCCTCCGGGTCGATCAGCCCGAGGGCGTAGCCGACGTGGACAATCACGTAGTCGCCCAGTTGTGCGCCGTCGACCAGCGCCAGCGAGATTTCCTTGCGAATGCCGCCGAGATCGACCAGCGCCTGGTCGTTGTCGCGCAGCTCAACCACGCGGGCGGGGATGGCTAGGCACATGGGGGAATATCCTCCAGCGGCAGCGCCGCCTGACAGGCCTGGTCGGCCCATTGCGCAGCGACCCAGGCCTGGCCCAGGGCCAGGCCTGCATCGCCGCAGGAAACGGTTTGTGCGCTGAATACGTGCCGTCCTTGCCGGGACAGCAAGCTGCTCAATTGTGCACTCAGCAGGCGATTGGCAAAGCAACCGCCCCCCAGCAGCACAGGCAGCTGCATGGGCTGCTGCGCTACCCAGTCGGCCAGGGCGGCCGCGAGGGCCATGTGGAAGAGGGCGGCGCCTTCGTCTGCGCGTCCGTGATCGGCCAGTTCAAACAGCCGCGCCAGCAGCGGCAGCAGGTCCAGCCGTCCGTCATGGCGCAATTGCCAGAGCCCGGTGACGCTGGGTGCTGGGTGCTGGCTCAGGAAGTGGGTGGCGCGCTGTTCCAGGGCGATCGCAGCCTCGGCTTCGAACGCCTGGCGCACACTCAGCCCAAGAATACCGGCGGCGGCGTCGAACCAGCGTCCGGCACCGCTGCTGGTCGGGCAGTTGAGCTGGCGTTCGAGCATCCGGCCCACGGTAGCAGCGGCGGACGCACCCACCAGCGGTGCCAGGCGCATGCCGATCTCCTCGCTGCGCCCGAGCAGGTGCAGCGCGGCAGCCAGCAGGCGCCATGGTTCGCGAGCGGCGATATCGCCTCCCGGCAGGGGCAGCGGCAGCAGCGCGCCGAGGCGGCGCCAGGCTCCGCGGTCGATCCAGAGCAGTTCACCACCCCAGGCGTTGCCGTCGGTGCCCAGGCCCACGCCGTCCAGGGCCAGGCCCAGCGCCGGCCCCTGCAAGCCGTGTTCGGCCTGCAGTGCGGCGATGTGTGCGTGATGGTGCTGTACGCCCAGGGCCTGAATGCCCAGGTGCGCTGCCGTGTCGACCGCCAGCCGGGTGCTGTGGAAGTCAGGATGCAGGTCATGGGCGATGACGCGTGGCATTTCCTCGGCTCGTGCGAGCAATTGCTCCAGTGAGCGTTCCAGTGCCAGGCAGTTGTCCGCGTCAGCGAGGTCGCCGTGCACCGGCGACCAGATGGCCTGGTCCCCTTGTAACAGGCAGGCGCTGTTCTTCAGCCAGGCACCGCAGGCTAGCACCGGTGGCCAGATCGCTGCGTCGGGCAGGTTCTGGATTGTCAGTTCAGTCATGATGGGCCTTGCGTTGCCCCAGCTCGGCTTGCCGCGCAGCAATCCGCGCGGTTGGCTCATCGACATCGCGCGCGCCGCCAAGCAACCAGTCCAGCCACGCCTGCATGCCACTGCCGTCGCGGGCGCTGAGCTGAATCACGCGCAGGCCGGGGTTGACCCGATGGGCGTACTCCAGGCAGCGCTGCACGTCGAAGTCCAGGTGCGGCAGCAAATCAGTCTTGGTCAGCAGCATCAGGCCGGCGGCGGCGAACATGTCCGGGTACTTCAGCGGTTTGTCTTCGCCTTCGGTGACCGAAAGAATCACGACCTTGGCCGCTTCGCCCAGGTCCCACAGGGCCGGGCAGACCAGGTTGCCGACGTTTTCGATGAACAGGATGCCCGCTGGTGCGCGGGGATTGAACGGGCGCAGCGTGCCGGCGTCCAGCCCTCCCGTAGCGGGCGCCAACAGCGATGAGGCATGCCCATGCCCCTGTGCGTGCATGGCATCGTGCAGCGGCAGCCGCGCGTAGGCCTCGGCGACCATCCGCGCATCGAGGTGGCAGCCCTTGCCGGTATTGACCTGGATCGCCGGCACGCCGGTGGCGCGGATGCGTTCGGCGTCGTTGCTGGTCTGCTGGTCACCTTCGATCACCGCCAGCGGCAGCCGCGGGCGTTTCGTCCTCAGGGCGTCGAGGGTGGCGCAAAGCAGGGTGGTCTTGCCTGACCCGGGGCTGGACACCAGATTCAACGCCAGCAGGCCGTGACTATCGAAGCTCTGGCGGTTGCGCGCGGCATGGCGGTCGTTCTCGCCGAGGACGTCCTGCTCGATCTGAATGGTGCGCGACTGGCTCACGCCGGGCAGCGATACACCGGCAGTGCCAAGACCGTAGTGCAGGTCGCCACCGATATCGCCCGGCGCATCGGTACTGGATGCCGGAGCCGGTGAGTGGCTGTGGTGGGAATGGCCGCTGGAGCAGCCGCAGACGACGCACATGGCGTTTCTCCTGTCGCGGGATCAGTGATCCTCGACCTGCAGGTCGAGGATGCGCAATTGGGTGCCGGCATTGGGTTGCAGCCAGAAGCCGCCGCAGTGCGGGCAGGGTGCGCCACGCTGGGCCAGCGGCACATTGATGGCGCAATCCAGGCACCAGGCCTGGCCGTCGGGTTGTTCGATCTCGATCTGCGCACCCTCGAGCAGGCTGCCCGGCGCGATGGCTTGCAGGGCGAAGCGCAGCGCCTCGACTTCCACCCCGGCCAGCCTGCCGGCCTCCAGGCGCAGGCGGCTGACACGCTGGAACGGGTCCTGGCGCGCGGCGTTCTCGACGGCGGCAAGAATGCCTCCGGCCAGACTGACTTCATGCATGGCGCGGCGCTCCTGAACTGTTCGCCAGTTGCTCGGCTGGATGGAGCGCACGGCTCTCCAGGCAGTAGGGAAGGCACGGGTCGAATACCGCCAGTAGCAGCTCTGCCTGACGTGCTGCCATGGCATCGTCGGGCAAGGCCTCCAAGGCACGTGCCAGCGTCCCGCGAGGATGCAGGTTCCACTCGGTGGGTGCCAGTATCCGGTAGTCACATATTTGCCAGCCGGTCGCGGCAGGTTCGAGTTGCAGCAGGTGGATCAGCAGGCCACGGGCGGTTTCGCTCCAGGCCAGCGCCTGGTTCTCGCCCAGCGCCATGCCGCCCATTGCCAGTGGCGCAGAGGGCGTTTGGCTCAGTTCGACGAGATCTGCCAGGCGTGCGCCCAGGCGCAGCCAGGCGTTGTCGTAGCGCTCTGGGTGGGCGTCGCGCTCTCGGGTCCAGGCGCCGGTCTCGCGGGGGGTGCCGCAGAGTTCCGGGTGACGCAGGAAATCCGCCTCGGCGGCCAGGCTACGGCCGATCTCCTGCAGGCTGGTTGGCCCGCTGGGCAATGCGTAAACGGGAAGCACCAGCGCCTCGGCGCGCCGACGGCAATCGTGCAGCAGGCGTGCCAGCGGGTGGCGGCCGCGCAGGCTCCAGTCCAGCAACGCCTGGCGCGGGTCGGTGCGCCAGCTCTGTAACCAGTCCCGGGCCGAGCCGTCGAACCAGCTGTCGATATCTGCTGCCTGCCGGGGCGAAGGCAGTGAATTTTGCGACAGTGGCCCAGCCAGCAGGCGCGGCCACTCCAGCAGGACGTGCCGCAGGTGCTCGCGGATGTTTTCCTCGCGCAGCGCCGCGCGTGCCTGCTCGCTCGGCGCGGCAAGGCCGTGACGGACGGCTTGCAGCGCCATCTCGGCGGTCAGCCGGTGGGCCTGGCCGCACAGGCTGTAGATCAGCGGCAGATGGTGCACTGCCGCTTCCGGCGGTTGTCCGCGCAGTAGCCGTCCTGCCAACGGTGGGCGGCCTCCCAGCAGCGCCGGGTGCTGCGCGGGACGCACGCGCAGCCATCCGGCCAGTTTCGCAACCCCGTTCTCCGCGCTCATCGCGTTGTCCCGGCAAGGCGGCCGAACAGGCTGCGGCGGCTCGGGTTGGCCGGTTGCTCGGGCGGCCGACGGCGTAACAGGGCCAACACCTGCCGTGCGGTATCCCGTGCTTGTTGCTGATCGATGAAATCGAACATCGGCGAGAACAGCGAGCAGCTCTGGTAGTGGCCGAAAAGCTCGTCCTGGGCAGCCATGAAGCTCAAACGCTCGCCGCCCAGCGCATGCTCGCGGATCGCGCCGTTGGCAGCGGCATTCAGGGGCGCGTCGGGCAACCAGATCAGGTTCATGCACCAGGGCGTGATGAGCACGCCAAGCAAGCCGACAGCGTCTGCCGTGTCGAGATGCTGCGGGGCAAACCCGATTGCCTCGACGTCCAGTGCCGGGTTCAGCAGCGGCAGGCCGTGCATACGTGAGTCGGCTATGTCGCGAAAGCGCTGCGCCAGTTCTTCGGCGCGAGCCAGCGGATCACTCATCGAGCACCATGAATTGCTCTGCGTCGCCATCACAGTTGGGGCAGCGCCAGTGGGCGGGCAATTGCGCGAAAGGCGTGCCCGGTGCGATCTGCCATACCGGGTCGCCCTGGGCCGGGTCATAGATCCACCAGCAAATCTTGCACTCCAGGCGCGCATCGGCGGGCAGTCGACTGCGGTCACCCAGGTAGCTGCCTTCGAAGCCTGCACGTTGGTTCATTGGTCGGATCCTGCAAGCTCGCCCTCGAACCACTGGATGACATCCTCGAAGCGCTCCAGCGAGTCGGCAATGTCTTCCGGCGCGGCCATTACCACTTCGGGCAGGTCGGTGACCTCGATGGTGTCGAGGATCAGCGCGTCTTGAGAGTTGAAGTAACGTACGCGCCAGCAGTTGGGTACGCGGGTGTTGCTGATGCGGCAGTTGCCATAGCCGCGCACCAGCATCAGCACGGTGCCTTCACCCAGGCATTGGTCGAGGAACGGCACGTCCTGTTCGGACAGCGGCAGCAGGCTGAGGTTGATGATGTGCGCCGGGCTCCCGGGGAGCCAGTGCAAGGTGCGGTCCTGCAGTTCGGTGAGTATGGCCGGGGCGTTCATCACGCCAGCCGGCAGCGGCGACGCTGGCGCGAGCGCGGCTGTCGAAATGTCGAACTTCGCGGCGCGGCGTAGCAATGCAGGCGCCGCGTCTACGTCGATGTAGTCGAGCCCGGCACCCAACACGCGCCAGACGCCGGCGAAGATCGATTCCTGGATACGTACGCCGTCGGTGCCGCCAATATGCGCGCTGACTTCACCTTCGCCCAGCAGTTGGTCGAGCAAGACGCGGTCGGCCGGGCTATAGGCACGCAGGTCGAGGCTGGGTGGGGTATCTCCGACATGCCGGCTGCGGAGCATGTGGAGGATTTCGCTCAGTACCTGTCGCGCGCCGGGGGCGGCGTCCAGCACCTGCGGCTCGGGAAGTAGCGGCAGCGCATGGGTGTACATGCCTTGCGGCATGTTGATGTATTCGAGGGTGGCGTCGTCCTCGGGTTGTGAGCCGGGGCCGATGTCCATGAGGGGGATGTAGTGGTGTGGGTCCATGGGCGGGGCACCGTTCATTGGCAACCTCCGGAGGCGGGTTGTGCGGTTTCGCTGCGCAGCGGGATCAGCGCATTGCTTTGCTGAAGGGCGCTCTCGGCCAGCTGCAGATAAGCGTCCCAGTCGCGCATGCCGTCGATCTGGGTGACATAACCACCGTCGCGTAGCCAGATGATGCTCGGCCAACGGCGCAGTGCGAAGCGCTCGGCCAGGGCGGCTTCGTCTGCGCGCAGACCGACTCCCAGGCGCGGGTGGCAGTCATGGCGTGCGGCGAGGGTCTTGCACAGCTCAGGCAGTATCACCGCCACGTCCAGGCATTCGGGGTGGCGCACCGGGTCACCACAGAGCAGCAGCAAGGCTTCACCTGGCAGGGCCAGCCAGGCGTCGAGATTGTCCAGGCCGACCCAACTGGCGGCGAAGTCTTCGACCAGCCGGTTGATCAGCGGGGGCACCTTGGGAATAGCGGGCTGGGGCGCCAGCAGGGCGGCAGGGTCGCTCATGGAGACTCCTTGGATGGCGGTTGGCCGAGCAGGCCGGAAAGGTGGTCGGCGCTCATGGCGGAGGGCAGAGCGAAGGCAGCTGGGCCATCCGCACCTTCGCCGAGCAGCGCGGCGTCAAGCAGGGCCAGGGTGGCGTCGATTTCCGCGGCGCGGTCGGGCGACAGGAGCTCGCGAGCCGCGTCAATGAACACCAGTACCCAGTCACCGGTGGCGCATGCGTCGACCAGGGTGGTGTCGATCCAGCGCTGCCGGCCATGACGGTCGCTGCACAGCGCCGCGCCGGGGCGGACGCTGAGGATGTGCATGGGAAGGCCAATGCACATGTCAGCTGCGCCGCGCCAGCACGCGTTCGTCACCGACGCGGCAGGCTTCCTGTTCGCTGGGGCGTTCGCTTTCGTAGCGCTGCAGGTCCAGATGCAGCAGGGTCACTGCTTCGTCTTCGGGCAGCGGAGTGGTGCGCGGGCGTGGTGCTGCGCCCCATTCTTCGAGCACCTGGTGGGCGGCGTCGATGGTCAGCTCCAGCGCGGCCTTCACACACGGGCGCAGGCTACCGCCATAGTCGTCCATGCGTTCTGGCTGACAGCCCATCAGTAGCACGCGCTTCGGGTAGTGGCCGGTGAGTTGGGCGAGCATCAGCACTTCCTGGAAACCGGTCTGGTGCAGGCTGAGCTTCTTCACGCCGAGAAAGCGCGGTACATCCTCATCAGCGACAAACTTCAGGGTGCCAGGCGCCATGTTGTAGTCCACGGCGTCGAAGATCAGCAGGTAGTCAGCCTGCTGCACGTGCTGGATCAGGTACAGGCCCTGGGTGCCGCCATCGATCAGGGTGACGTTGTCGGCGAACTCGTAACGTTGCTGCAGGGCTTCGACACAGCGCACGCCGAAGCCTTCGTCAGCCCACAACAGGTTGCCAATGCCGAGCACGGTGATACGTGGCGCGGGGGAGGGAGTTGCAGTCATTTTTTCAGGCTCTTGTAGCCGGTGATGATGCTGCCGATCAGGTTCAGGCGACCGTAGATCTCCTCGCGCACCGCTGCATACACATGCGCCACGATGAAGATGATCATCAGCCACATGCCCAGGTGGTGAAGGGTGCGCACATTGCTGGAACCGCCCAGCAGCGGCAGCATCCAGCCGAACAGGCTTTCCTGCCAGGAGCCCATCTGTGTGCCTTCGCCATACAGGGCAAAGCCGCTCAGCAACATGAACAGCGACGTGAGCAGGAAGATGAACACCATGGCGAAACGCGACAGTGGGTTGTGGCCGAAGATCGGTTTCGGCACCGGCCCCATAGCAAGGTAATAGCGCACCCAGATACTGAAGCTGCGCCAGTAGGCCTTGCTGGTGAGCGGAACCCAGAACAGCTCGCGGGCATGGTGGTTGCCGACCAGAGCCCAGTAGGCGCGGCCGATCATGCCGACGGCGAACAGGTAGGCCGCAGCAAAATGGGCGAAGCGGATATAGCCCATCAGGAAGTTGGCGCTGGCTTCTCCCGGCTGGGTCGGCAGTGGCGAACCGATGAAGTAGCCGGTTACCGCCAGCACCAGGATGCAGCTGGCGTTGATCCAGTGCCACAGGCGCACGGGCGCTTCGTAGACGTACTCAGTGTGATGCTCGGACATGTCGTCACCTCAAGTGCGCCGGGCGCGCGAACGCACCCGGCGGCGGGCTGCTGGGTGGCTCAACGCACGGTGACCGTGCTCAGTTCGACGCCATCCTCGCTCATCACGTGGGTTGCGCAGGCCATGCAGGGGTCGAAGGAGTGCAGCGTGCGAAGAATTTCCACGGGTTGGTCGGCTACCGCGACCGGGGTGTTCAGCAGCGCCGCTTCGAAGGCGCCGATCTGCCCCTTGCTGTCGCGCGGGCTGCTGTTCCAGGTGCTGGGTACCACGCACTGGTAGTTCTCGATGCGCCCGTCCTTGATGCGAATCCAGTGGCCGAGCGCACCGCGCGGAGCGGCGACGCTGCCCACGCCCTTGGCCTCGGCAGGCCAGGTCTTTGGGTCCCACTTCTCGACGTTGGCGGTGGCGCGGTCACCGTTGCGGATGTTGCCCATCAGCTCGTTCCAGTCGTCGACCATCATCTCCGCGCAGTATTCCGCTTCCAGCGCGCGGGCCAGGGTGCGGCCGATGGTGCTGGGTAGCAGTTGCTTGGCGCTGTAGTCGGTTTCGCTCAGGCCCAGGGCGCGAGGCAGGTCGTGGTTGACCGCCTGCAGCGCGTCGTCCAGTTGCTGCTTGACCCGCTGGCCATACGGGTTGCCTTTGAGGGCGTGGGCATAGCCGAGGATGTAGCGGGCAAGCGGGCCGACTTCCATGGCATGGCCTCGCCAGCGCGGTGACTTCACCCAGGAATACTTGGCGCTCTCGTCGATTTCCTCGATCGCCGTGCGACTGCCCTTGGTGGCGCTGCCCAGCTCGTAGTGGGGGTCGGTGATACCGTCCCAGGGGTGCAGGCCCTGGTCGTTGTCCGGGTACTGGTACCAGGAGTGGGTGACGAACTCCTGGACCTGCTCCGGGTCGCGCACGTCCACCGGCAGGATCTCGTCCCAGTTGCCGTTGAGGATGGCGCCACCGGGCAATTGGTTGGTGCTGTCGTCGTAGTTGATCTTGGCGTAGGTGCCGTAATCCATCACGTTGCTGGCCGACAGGCCGCCGCCATGCAGCCAGCCCTGTTGCTTGTACAGGGTGCCGATGGCCAGAACGTCGGGCACGTAGACGTTGCGCACGAATTCCAGCGCCTCGTCGATGCGCGCACGCACGAAGTTCAATCGCTCCATGTTCAGCGGGGCGCCAGCGGCGAGGTCGCCATCGATGTTGATGGCGCAGGGCACGCCGCCCACCAGATAGTTGGGATGAGGGTTCTTGCCGCCGAAGATGGTGTGGATCTTCACCCATTCCTTCTGCAGGTCCAGCGCTTCCAGGTAGTGGGTGACCGCCATCAGATTGGCTTCCGGCGGCAGCTTGTAGGCCGGGTTGCCCCAGTAGCCGTTCATGAACGGCCCGAGTTGGCCGCTCTCGACGAACTTCTTCAGGCGGTTCTGCACGTCGCGGAAATAGCCGGGCGAGGACTTCGGGTTTGCCGGCGAGACCAGTTGCTGCAACGCCGAAGTCGCCTTGGGGTCGGCCTTGAGCGCCGATACCACATCGACCCAGTCCAGCGCATGCAGGTGATAGAAGTGCACGACATGGTCGTGTACCTGCAGGGTCTTGGCCATCATTTCGCGGATCAGGTGGGCGTTGGGCGGAATGCGGATGCCCAGCGCATCCTCTACCGCACGGACCGAGGCCAGGGCGTGGCAGCCGGTGCACACGCCGCAGATACGTTCGACGAAGGCCCAGGCATCGCGCGGGTCGCGCCCCTTGAGAATGACTTCGAGGCCGCGCCACATGGTGCCGGTGGACACGGCATTGCGGATCACGTTATTGGCATCGAGGTTGACCTCGACCCGCAGGTGGCCCTCGATTCGGGTCACCGGGTCGACGACGATGCGCCGGCCGCTGTTGTCCAGATCGAAACCTTGGGTGGAGTAGTTGCTCATGGATCAGGCTTCCTGTACTGCGCTCAGGCGTCTTGCGTGGAGGTGTGCGCCTTGCCATTGCTGGCGCGCTTGATGGCAGAGACCGCTGCGTGGGCGGCGATTGCCGCGCCCACGGTGCCGGCGGCGGCCAGGCCGATCCGGTCGGCGTTGGCTTCCACGCCGAAGGCGTTGATGTCCGTCAGGTGCTGGTAGAACGAGCCCTTGTCCCAGAAACCTTCTTCCGAGCAACCGATGCAGCCGTGGCCGGACTGGATCGGGAAGCTGGTGCCCCCGTTCCAGCGCACCGTGGAGCAGGCGTTGTAGGTGGTCGGGCCCTTGCAGCCGACCTTGTACAGGCAGTAGCCCTTGCGCGCGGAGTCATCGTCCCAGGCCTCGACGAACTGGCCGGCGTCGAAGTTCGGCCGGCGGTAGCACTTGTCGTGAATGCGCTGGCTGTAGAACATTTTCGGCCGCCCCTGGCGATCCAGTTCCGGTATGCGGTCGAACGTCAGCATGTAGGTGATCACCCCGGTCATCACCTCGGCGATGGGCGGGCAGCCCGGTACCTTGATGATCGGCTTGTCGGTGATCACCTTGTGGATCGGTACGGCCTGGGTCGGGTTCGGCTTGGCTGCCTGTACGCACCCCCAACTGGCGCAGGAACCCCAGGAAATGATCGCCTTGGCATCGCGGGAGACGCGTTTGAGCTGCTCGACGAAGGGTTTCCCGCCGATGATGCAGCTCATGCCGTCCTGGTTCAGCGGCGGGTTGCCTTCGACCGCGAGGATGTAGTTGCCCTTGTACTTGGTCATCACCTCATCGAGGATCGCCTCGGCCTGATGCCCGGCGGAGGCCATCAGGGTGTCGTCATAATCCAGCGAGATCATCGACAGCACCACGTCCTTGGCTAGCGGGTGCGCGGAGCGGATGAAGGATTCAGAGCAGCAGGTGCACTCAAGGCCATGCAACCAGAGCACGGGGGTGCGCGGCTTGTTCTCCATGGCCCAGGCGATCTGTGGCATGAAGGCCGGCCCCAGGCCCAGCGACGTGGCTGTCAGCGAGCAGAATTTGATGAAGCTGCGCCGCGAGATGCCTTGCCTGCGCATTACTTCATAGAACGTTTCGGTCACTTGTATTCTCCTCGGCCAGGCTCTTTTTGCTCTTGGGAATGGCATACACCCGCGCTTCTGGCGCGGCGCACGGAACAGCCGCGCCGGACCGGTAGGTCGGCGTGGTGATCGGATCACGGACGGACTCGGCAGCCTGCACACGGTGGTGGCGATCAGCTACGGGGGACGGGGTAGTGCGGTCGAATGACATACCGGAGGCTTTTCAAATCCTGTGCCATTCGGTCGCATGCCTGGTCGTGCGGTTTATCTGGGCCGAAAAGAGCCCCAATGGCAGGGTTCTCCCAGGTTTTGCGCTGATGTACGGCGATGGCTGCGAACGCCAACTGGTCATTCCGTTATCGCTTTGGTGGCTTGGGTGGAAATGTTCTGTTCAGTACTCAGGCCGGCGCCAGGTCGAGGCGGTCGTAGCCCTTGTAGCGGTAGAAGGCCCAGGACAGCAGCCAGGTGATAACGAACAGGCCGATGATCAGGTAGCCGAGCAGGCCGAAGTGCTCGTTCACCTGGGCGATGAAATCCCAGACTCCGCCTTCGAGCCCCAGTTGCTCTGCCAGCAGGTTCAGCGCTTCCATGCCGCCGACCAGCAGCGCTACCAGTACGGATGCCGAGGTGATGGTGAGGTTGTAGTAGAGCTTGCGCGCCGGCCGGACCTGGGCCCAGCGATAGGCCCCGGTCATCAGTACGCTGTCGGCGCTGTCGACCAGCGCCATGCCGGCGGTAAACAGTGCGGGAAATACCAGGATCGAGACCATTGGCAGGTTCTGCGCCGCCTGGCTCGCAGCGATGCCGAGCAGGCCGATTTCCGTGGCGGTATCAAAGCCCAGGCCGAACAGGAACCCCAGCGGGTAGAGGTGCCAGCTGCGTCGGATCAGGCGGAACAGGGGCCGTGCCAGGCGTGCTATCGGCCCGCTGCCGGTGAGCATGCTTTGCAGCTCTGCCTCGCCGACGCGTTCGCCTCGGCAGACGCGGCGGAAGGCGCGATAGACCGAGCGCAGAATGACCAGGTTGATCAGCGCTACCAGCAGCAGGAAGGCTGCCGAAACCGAGGTGCCGATGAGTGTGCCGATACCGTGGAAGGCTTCGAGTTCATCCTGCAGGCTGGCGGCGCTGAGGGCGATCAGCACCGAGGCGAGAATCACCACGCTGCTATGGCCGAGGGAAAAATACAAACCGACGCTTTGCGTGGCCTGGCCTTCCTGAATCAGCTTGCGGGTGGCGTTGTCGATGGCGGCGATATGGTCTGCATCCACCGCATGGCGAAGACCGAAACTGTACGCAAGGACCGCAGTGCCCAGCAGCATCGGGTAGTCGCTGAAAGCGAACAGCGCCCAGGTCCAGGCAAGCAGGTTGACCGTGATCAGGCCGATGAACAGGGTGATGGTCGAACGGGGCGAGGCCGGGCGCGGCATGGGGTCTCCAGCAGTCTTGTATGAAGAGTCGGAAAATGCTCATACAAGCGCTGTGCCAAGCCTTCGTCAGCGTCGGAGTGGGCGTATTGGCGAAGGTGGCTGGTCAGTCGGTTGGCAGTTTGCTCATGAGGGTGGAAAGCAGCTTTGCACCGAACTCAGTCCAGTGCTGGCAGACGTAAACGGAACATCGCGCCCCCCGCGGGATGATTGCCGGCCTCCAGCGAGCCGCCGCAGCGCTCGACGATGCCATAGCTGATTGCCAGTCCCAGACCGGTGCCCTGGCCGGCAGGTTTGGTGGTGAAGAAGGGTTCGAATACCTGGCTGAGGTATTGTTCGGCGATGCCGGGGCCGTTGTCGCGCAGGGTGAGAATGGCCCAGCCCGGTTCGCGCCCCAGGTCGATCCACAGTTGCGGAGGCTCGGCTGCGGCAGCGCGCGCGGCGTCGTAGGCGTTCTGCGTGAGGTTCATCAGCACCTGCAGCAACTGCCCGGCATTGCCGTGGACATGCACGTCGCCAGTCGGCCGCCAATGCACGACCAGATCCGGTGCCGTACCGCGGGTGATCCAGTGAATGGCGCGCTCGATGACGTCGTTGAGTGCAGCTTCGCCGGGATGCCCGCGGTCCAGCGCGGAGAAACGCTTGAGCGCGCTGACAATATCGGCGGTGCGTTGCGCGCCTTCCAGTGTGCCCTCGATCAGTGAGGGCAGGTCGGCCAGCAACGGGTCGATGCGCAGTTGTCGGCGCATGGCATCGCGCTGCTCGGCGGGTGCCTCTTCATGCACCGCGTGCAGGTAGTCCTGCAAGCGGTTTCCATAGCCGCCCAGTACGTGGGCGTTGGCAAGCACGAAGCTGATCGGATTGTTCAGTTCGTGGGCCACGCCGGCTACCAGGCGCCCCAGCGACGCCATCTTCTCGGCGTGCAGCAGTTGCTGCTGGGTGCGCTTGAGCGCTTCGTGGGCTTCGTGCAGTTGGCGGTAGGCGTGCTGCAATTCGCCCAGAGGCCGGCCCACCAGGACATGCCCCAGGCAACGTCCGTGGGCGCCGCTGCGGACTGTGCAACTGAGATCCACCGGCAGCAGCGCACCCTCGGCGCCGAGGAAGTTCACTTCCAGGCGGGCGCTGGCATTGTCGCGGCGCAGGCCGCCGAGCAGAGTGCGAAGGCGCTCCACGCTGGCGTCATCACCGAGCAGCGAGTAGACCGAGCAGCCGAGCAGACGTTGTTCGTCGCCGCCGACCAGTTTACGCAGCGACTGGTTGGACTCCTCGATCAACCCTTGCGGGTCACAGGCCAGGAGGATGTCCGACATCGACGCCAGCATGCTGGCGATGAACTGCTGCGACTGCTCCAGTTCGGCGTTCTTCTGCTCCAGTTCGATCTCGTCCTGAACCAACTGCGAGTAGACCTCGTCCATCTTGCCGATGACTTCCAGCCAGGCATCTTCATCCAGCTGCGATGGTGGTTTGCGGGCCATGGACATCAGCTCGTGGGGTGCAGGTGCGGGTGGGCGTGTTCGCTGTTCGACGCGGCCACCGGGATCAGGTTCAGCTGCCCATGGCGCACGCCACGCTCGGCGCTCAAGCGTTCGGCGAAGGCTCGAACGTGCGTCACCGGCCCCTTGAGCATGAGGCTTTCCAGGCAGTGATCGTGGTCCAGATGCACGTGCTGGCTGGCAATGGTCAGGTCGTGATGGTCGTGCTGCAAGGTCATGACTCGTTCGGCGAGGGTGCGTGCGTGATGGTCATAGACGTAGCTCAGGTTGGCGACGCAGTGCAGCGACTCAGCCTCCTGGCGCAGGCGCGACTGTTCGATGTGGCGGCGCAGTATGTCACGCAGCGCCTCGGAGCGATTGCCGTAGCCCTGGGAACGGATCAACTGATCGAGCGCGTCGGCCAGGTTATCGTCGAGGGAGATGGTCAGGCGTTGCATGGCGAGACTCCGGGTCAGTGCACGGTGCAGACCATGCAGGGATCGAACGAGCGCACGATATGTTGCACCGACACCGGGTTCTGCTCGCCGGGGCGCACCGGCGCGCCTTCCAGGGCTCGCTCCAGGGCGCCGGGGCGGCCCTGGGCATCGCGCGGCGAGAAGTTCCAGGTGGTCGGGGCGATGATCTGGTAGCTGGCGATCCGCCCTTGTTCGACCTTGAGCCAATGCCCCAGCGCGCCGCGTGCGGCTTCGGTGAGACCGACCGCGCTGCCGTTGTCCGGCATTTGGCAGTCCCGGTAATAGGGCTCGCCGGGACGCAGTGCGAGCAACCAGCCCTCCATGAGTGGCACAACCCGTGCCAACTCCACCAGGCGCGCCAGCAACCGCGTATAGACGCTACCGCCACAGCGGCCTTCAGCATCGCGCAGCAGGGGGTGGCCATCGATCAACTGGCGAGCCAGGGCGCCGGTCTCCAGTACGGCACCGGCCAGTCGTGGGGCTTTGTTCCAGGTATAGGCGGCGGCCTTGTCCAGGCTGGGCTCGGTGATGCCTTCGGCCGGGTGCACAGGGCCGGAGCTATCGTCCAGCCAGGCGTGGCTCGCATCTTCGCTGATCGTCTCCAGCGCCAAGGGCCGCACCTGCCTTGACGCGGCATCCCACAGCCCGCGCTCGAAGGTGAGCGTACTGTCGGCTTGCGGGTATGCACCGTACGACAGATACAGGCCGGGCCCCTGGCCGAGGTGCTCCAGGCCGCTATCGAGGACGATGCGCAGGAAGCGGCGCAGATCGCCTTGTTCTGGTGCTTCGGCGTACCAGGACCACAGTTGGTCTTCGCTAGCGAGTCCGGCGATGCGTTCCAGCGGCGCTGCGTACAGCTCGCTTTCGAGGAACTGGCGGAACTCGCGCACCCGTGTCAGCAGGCGCAGACGCTCCGCCGGGTCGATGGCGCGGGTGGAGCCACCCGGATGGATGGAGCCGGTGTGAGGCCATTTGCCGCCCAGCGTACCGATCAGGTCCAGCCAGCGCTTGCGCGCGGCCAGGGCCACACGCTGCTGGGTGCCGGTGTGCGGAGTGAAGCGCTGCACCGCATCGGCGTACCAGGGGCGATCGGCATACAGCGGGCGCACGAAATCCGGCATGAAGAACAGGTAGAAATGGCTCAGGTGATCGGCGAGGTTCTCCGTCGCGGCCATCAGGTTGGTGGCGATCAAACCGTTGGCTGGCGGCTGGACACCGGCCAATCCACCCAGCGCTCGCGCAGCGGCGACCGACTGGGAAACCGAGCAGATTCCACAGACGCGGGGTGCGTAGACCAGCGCATCGAGCGGCGGATGATCGCGCAGGATCTGCTCGAAACCCCGGTACATGGTGGCGTTGACCTGGGCCGAGCGCACCTGGCCGTCCTCGATATCCAACTGGACTTCGAGGTCGCCTTCGACGCGATTGAACGGGCCGACCAGCAGACGTGTCATGGACGTGTTCCCTAGCGGCGTGTCCGGCGGATAACGGGGGCGATCAGTGCATGATCGGCGGTGGCGTTCTGTCGGACGCGTTCCGGAGTGGCTGATTTCGACAGCGCCGCCAAGGCGACAAACCAGGCCTTGGGCATGTCGGTGGGCAGGCCGATGGGGATGCCAGCACGCTTGGGCGTGAGGTGGAAACCGTGGCCGGGCTCCTCGAAACCGGGCGCGGTGCAGTTGATGCAGGCGTAGCCGCCACGGGTGCAGGAGCCTTCGCCGTTCCACAGGCGGTTATTGCAGTCGCCGTGGGCCTGGGTGCCCTTGCAGCCGAGGTTTTCCATCATGCAGCCGAGGTCGGAGGGTTTTACCGCGCTGGCCTTGTACTCATAGAACTCGTTGCGCGTGCAGCCGTGGTGCACCAACTGGTCTGCATAGAAGCGAGGGCGGCCCAGGGCATCCAGGTCAGGCTCGCCGAACAGCCCGGCGGCCAGGGCCATCAGCGTGTCGGTGACCCAGCCCGGATGGGTGGGGCAGCCGGCGACATTGATCACTGGCAGACCCTTGCGCGAGCGATACTCGGCGCCCAGCAGGCCGCCGAGGCGCTCGCCGTCATACTGCAGCCCGCAGGCGTCGGTGGGGTTGCTACCGGCGGCGGTGATACCGCCGTAGGCGGCGCAGGTGCCGATGCCCAGGGTGTAGTCGGCAATGCCCGCGAGGCGCCGCACCCAGTCGATCATCGCTATGCCGGTGCCGGCCAGCAGATGGAAGCGCCCGCTGCCATTGGGGCCGCGCAACAGTGAGCCTTCGATGCACAGCGCATCCAGGTGGGTGCGACCACTCAGGCAATCATCGAGAATCGACAGCACCTCATCAGCGCTTTCCAGCGATAGCGACGGGTGCCACAGCAACTCGATCCCGGCGTTGCGCCACAACCCGGCGAAATCCTGCGTATCGGCGCAGAGCAGCGACATATTGCAGCCGCCGCAACCGCCGGACTGCAGCCAGAGAACGCGAAAAGGCGCGCTCATGGGGTTTCCTCCAGGCCGAAGCGGCGCAGTTTCTGACGCAGGCCAACGCGCGACAGGCCCAGCTCACGCGCGGCATGGGTCTTGTTCCAGTGATGGCGCAGCAGCGCTTCCCTGAGCAGCGTCGCCTCGATGGCGTCGAGTTGCTCCTGCAGGGTGCCGGCCGGGATGCCAGGCGCGCAGGAAGAGGATCGCGCGCACGGTGCCTGGCCCTGCAGCACCTTCAGGGAGAATGCCCGGGCGCTGACTTCCGCACCTTCGGACAGGGCGGCGGCGCGGTAGATTTCATTGCGCAGCTCGCGGATGTTGCCCGGCCAGGGGTAGTGCAGCAGGTTGCCGAGGGCATCGTCGGCGAAGTGCAGGCCGGGCAGGTCGAGTTCCTGGCTGGCGTCGGCCAGCAGTTTGCTGGCGATCGGGATGAGATCGCCACTGCGTTCGCGCAGCGGCGGCAAACCCAGAGATACCCCGGCCAGCCGGTAATAGAGGTCGCTGCGGAAACGCCCCTCCTGGACATCGGCTTCCAGGTCACGGTGTGTCGCGGCAATCACCCGCACGTCCACGCGCACCGGCGTGCTGGCGCCCACCGGGCGCAATTCGCCTTCCTGCAGGACACGCAGCAACTTGACCTGGAAGGCCGGCGAGGTATCGCCGATCTCGTCAAGGAAAAGGGTACCGCCGTGGGCGCGCTGGATCAGCCCGATGTGATCCTGGTGAGCGCCCGTGAACGCGCCGCGCTTGTGCCCGAAGAGTTCGGACTCAAGCAGCGAATCCGGCAGCGCCGCGCAGTTCTCCATGATGAAGGCCTTGTCCGCGCGCGGGCTGGCGTAGTGAATGGCGCGGGCCAGCAACTCCTTGCCGGTGCCCGATTCGCCCAGCAACAGGACCGACAGATCGAAGCGCGCCACGCGCGCGGCCAGTTCGCACACTGCGTCCAGCGGGCTACCGGGCTCGCGCACGATGCGGGCGAAGTCGAAGGCATTGCGGACCTTGTCCAGCACCTGCTGGTTACGCCGGCGCAGCACCGGGGTGGCTGCGCGCAACTCCACGTCCAGGCGCTGCAGGTGGTTGTGCAGGGCGCGGCTTTCCATGGCATTGCGCACCGTGGTGAGCAGGTGGTCGGGCAGCCAGGGCTTGAGCAGGTACTGGTAGATGCCGGCCTGGTTCACGCCGGCAATGATGTCTTCGGAGTCGGTGTAGCCGGAGAGGACGATGCGCACCGCCTCGGGCCAGCGCTCACGGGCCTCCTTGAGAAATTCGATGCCTTGCACACCGGGCATGCGTTGATCGCAGAGGATCACCGCGACCGGATGGCGTTCGAGCAGCTCGCGTGCCTGCTCGGCCGAGTCGGCAAGCAGCACCTGGAACTCGCCGTCGAGTGCCCGTGAGAGGGCTTCGCGGGAGCGCAGTTCGTCATCGATGACCAGGACGGTCGGGGTATGTGAGTCAAAGCCGCCGAGTGAAGACATGGATTCCAGTGTCACGATACGAGGGCCGGACTGGTTGACCCGGCGGTCGCCGGATCATGACATTCGAAGCTGGCAGGCGAAAGGGAACACTACCATTGGACTAGTCCGCCGCCCGTGTAACGCTACCCGGTCGTGGTCCGGCAATCCTGCGCGGCACTAGGCGCTGAACGCCTGGTGTTCAGCGCAGGCTGTCTGGCGCGCGGTTTGTAGTGCCTCACGCCATCGGCGGCAACCGGCGCTTCACCGGGCTCTTCTTGACGATGGCCGTATTGGTCTCGGCGAAGCCATTGAGGTGATCCAGAATCTCGTCCAGTTGCTCCATGGAGCGGACGCACATCCGTGCGTAGAAGCAATCCTCGCCGGTGACCTTGTCGCACTCGGTGAACTCGGGGATCGCCAGGATCTGCCGTTCCACCTCCTGCAATCTGCCTGGTAGCGGTCGTACGCGGACGATGGCCTGCAGTTGGTAGCCGAAGGCGCGCGGGTCGACGTTCACCGTATAGCCGGTGATGACCTGGCGCTCCTCCAGCTTGCGCAGCCGTTCAGCCACACTGGGGGAGCTGAGGCCGCTGACCTGGGCGAGGGCCTTGAGGGACAGGCGCGAGTCTTCCATCAGTGCGGCGATCAGCAACTGGTCGATTTCATCAGTCATCTTGGTCTCGGAAGGTAAATTCGCAGTGTGGCCTTGATAGTAAAGGTCGTTGGAGGGATTTGCCTGCGTCAGGCGATGGAGTGCGCGAATCCACCTGTTCATACTGATCACCAACGAGTGGAGGTGGACCATGAACGAGCGGATCAAACGCGGCACCCTGGAAATGATCAGCGCCATGCTGATCTGCGGCACCATCGGCTGGCTGGTGGTGGTTTCAGGCCAGCCGGTGCTGGACGTGGTGTTCTGGCGCTGCGTATTCGGCGCCGCCACCCTGCTGGTGATCTGCGCCGCCATGGGCTTCCTGCGCCCTGGCATTCTCAGCCGCGCCACCTTCGGCCTGGCGCTGCTCAGCGGCGCGGCCATCGTTGGCAATTGGGTGCTGCTGTTCGGCTCCTACTCGCGGGCCTCCATCGCCATCGGCACGGCCGTGTACAACGTGCAGCCATTCCTGCTGGTGTTGCTCGGCGCGTTGTTCCTCGGCGAGAAGGTGACGGCGCAAAAACTCGCCTGGCTGGGTATTTCCTTCCTCGGCATGCTGGCCATCGTCAGCGCGCACGGTGAAGCGGGGCAGGTGGGTAGCGACTACCTGGGCGGGATCGCGCTGGCACTCGGTGCGGCGGCGTTGTACGCCGTGGCGGCGCTGATCATCAAGCGCCTGACCGGCGTGCCGCCGCACCTGATCGCGCTGATCCAGGCGTTGACCGGCGTTCTCCTGCTCGCTCCCTGGGCCAACCTGACCTCGCTGCCCCAGGCGAGCACGGCCTGGGCCAGCCTGGCGACCCTGGGCATCGTGCACACCGGCATCATGTACGTGCTGCTCTACGGCGCGATCCAGAAGCTGCCGACAGCCCTGACCGGGGCGCTGTCGTTCATCTATCCGATCGCAGCGATCTTCGTCGACTGGTTCGCCTTCGGCCATCGCCTGACTCCGCTGCAATGGCTGGGCGTGATCGCCATCCTGCTGGCCGCCGCCGGCATGCAGCGCGGCTGGAGCCTGAACCTGCGGCGCCTGGCCTGGCGCTGAAATCCGTGCTTGCCTGACAATGCCGGGGAACCTGTGCCGCTGCGCACCGGTCCTGTAGGCGGACTTCAAGCAAGGAACGGACTATGACTGCGGCTGCCCTGACGGCAGATTCACCCAGCCTGAAAAGGCTTTCATCCCGATACATTCATCTGCTGGGCGTGGCCGCGTTGCTGGCGCTGGCCGGCTGTGGCAGCCGCGCGCCGAGCGTGCCGGAGCCGACCCCGGAGGAGGTGCGCGGCAAGCTGGTCAGGCTGATTCCCGCTGGCACTTCTGACCGCGAGGGCTGGGCGAAGGACATCCAGGTCGCCTTCACCACCCAGCGCATTCCGGCGACTACCGAGAACCTCTGCTCAGTGGTGGCGATCACCGAGCAGGAGTCCAACTTCAAGGCCGACCCGCCTGTGCCGGGGCTGGGCAAGATCGCCCGCGCCGAGATCGACCGGCGTGCGAGCAAGGTCCATGTGCCGGGTTTCCTCATCGATACCGCGCTGGCGCTGAAATCACCGAATGGCCGCACCTACAGCCAGCGCCTGGCGAGCGCGAAGACCGAGAGGGAACTGAGCGCGATCTTCGATGACTTCATCGGCGGCGTACCGCTGGGCCAGCAGTTGTTCGGCCGCTTTAACCCGGTGCATACCGGTGGGCCGATGCAGGTCAGCATCGCGTTTGCGCAGGCCCATGCCGAGGGCTACCCGTACCCGGTGGACGGCAGTATCCGCCGCGAAGTGTTCAGTCGCCGTGGCGGCATGTACTTCGGTACCGCCCACCTGCTGGGTTATCCGGTGAACTATCCGCGTCAGTTGTACCGTTTCGCCGACTTCAACGCCGGCTGGTATGCCAGCCGCAACGCGGCGTTCCAGCGCGTGGTCGCGGATCTCACCGGCATCACCCTGGCACTGGACGGGGACGTGATCCTCTATGGCAGCTATGACGCCGGCAGCACCGAGAAGGCGGTGCGCACCCTGGGGCCGAAGCTGGGCATGAGCGAGCGGGAGATCCGCCGCGACCTGGAGTTGGGCGACAAGCCGGAGTTCACCCGGTCGGAGCTCTACACCAAGGTATTTGCCCTGGCCGAACGCTCCGCCGGCAAGTCGATGCCGCGGGCGATGCTGCCGGGGATCACGCTGCACAGCCCGAAGATCACCCGCCAGCTCACCACCGCCTGGTTCGCCCAGCGCGTGGACGAGCGCTACCAGCGCTGCCTGGGGCGTGCGCCGAAGGACTGAATCAGTCGCCCTCGGCGGGTTGGCACATACCGTTGGCGCCTTTCGGCCCGGTGTAGGACACGGTGGCGCTGCCATCGTCATTGAGGCTGATGGAGATGGTCACGCCTTCGCCCTTGGCCTCGAGGTACTTGTCGTTCTTCTGCTTGACCTTGGCTTCCTTGCCGTTGATGTACACCGGGCCGCCCTCGTCGGTGTGGACCTGGATGTCATTGGGGCAGTCGTAGTTGAGCATGGGGATGGCGGCAAAGGCGGGCTGCACGACGATCAGCGACAGCGTAGCGATCAGTAGCGGTTTCATGGCGTCTCCCTGAGAGCTGCGGACACGGCGCAAGGCCGCGCGGACAATCACAGCTTAGTGCAGACGTCGTGGCGCGCTAGAGCGGCAAGGGCCGCAGGCGCGCTGCCGGTTCCGGCTCGGTGCCGCGCAGGACGAGGCGGGTGATGGTCGCGGCGGCCGCTTCGAAGTCATCGGCATCCGGCTGTGCCTTGCCGGTGATCATCGCGATCTGCCAGTCGAAATCGACGTAGGTGCGGGTGGCGGCGGAGATGCTCAGCAGCAGGTGCTGCGGGTCCACCGGGGCGAGCAGGCCACGGTCGATCCAGGCGGCGATGCACTCCAGGCTGCGACGCGATTCCGCCCGCAGGCGCTGCAACCATTCCGGCGGCAGGCGCGGAGCGCCGTGGAGCATTTCGCTGGCGAACACCTTGTAGGCGTACGGCCACTGCCGGGCGATGTACAGGCGCGCGCGGATGTGCGCAGGCAGCGCCCAGGCCGGGTCGTCACACTCGCGCAGCAGGGCGGAGGCTTCCAGCACGGCATCCACCACGTTTTCCAGCAGGCGCAGGTAGAGATTCTCCTTGCTCTGGAAATAGTAATAAACGTTGGACTTGGGCAGGTCGGCGCGGCTGGCGATGTCCTGGGTCTTGGCGGCGGTAAACCCCTTCTCGGCGAATTCCTCGCCGGCGGCCAGCAGGATGCGCTGGCGATTGCGGTCACGGATGCTGAGGGCGGGGCGCTGACGGCGGCGCGTCGGGGTGGGCGCGGTCTGGGGCATGGGGAAACATCGGGGCAATCAAACGAGGGTTCAGAATATAACTTTCTATATAGCGCTTGCACACCCATGAGGTTGACTGGCGGATGGCCATTTATCCGCCATTAGATTGAACCTGCTGTGTGACGAGTCTGTCAGAGCCAGTCTGAAACCTAGGAAGGGTCTGAGATGCTGTTCGTAGTCATGCTGGGGGGACGCCATCCGCGCGCGCGGATCGAGGTTCACGATGTGGCCTTTGTCCTTGGCGACAACCTGAAATCCACCTACGCGCAATTGCGCGAGGCCTGGTTCGGCAGCCCGGAAGGTCTGCACATCGACTCCTGGCTGGAGGTGGATGGCGTGGAGGCTTATCGCGTCGAATTCAGCGAGGCGATGCCGGCGCCAGGCGAGCAGCGGCTGTTCTTCGTCAACCTGGGTGGCTACGAGCTGGGCAGCTTCGGCGAGGCGCACCAGTACGTACTGGTGGCCGCCCGCGACGCCGCCGACGCCAAGGCGCGCGCCAAGCGCCGCATGCCGCGCAGCTGGGACAAGGCGCACACCGATGCGGTGATCGACGTCGACGACTGCATTGCCGTCGACCAGGTCGGCGGGCGCTATGTCCACCTGGTGGAGGGCGAGAGCCGCGGCATCGTGCAGCGCAGTGACTACATCGTGTTGTGAGCCTTCATGGCGCTGACACGGCCTTGTCATAAAACCTGACGTATAAGGGGCGCAAAGCCGATGCCCCGTGCCGAGGTAAAGATGACCGAGAAACGCCGAGTCCTGTTCGTCTGCGTCGCCAACGACGCCCGCTCGCCGATGGCAGAAGCGCTGCTGCGGCATACCGACGGCGAACACTTCGAAGCTTTCAGCGCGGGTATCCACCCGACCGCCATCGATCCCCGTGCGCGCAGCGTGCTGGAGCACGCGGGGATTTCCACCGAAGGCCTGCGCAGCAAGGCCATCGACGAATTCCGCGGCCAGCATTTCGATTACCTGATCGACCTGTGCGACAAATCCAGCGACGAGGGCGACGAGCTGCCGACTTCCAGCCAGGTGATCGTCTGGAATTTCGTCGACCCGGCCCACAGCGAGCAGCACGACCCGTTCCGCCACACCCTGCAGGAAATCAGCGATCGCCTGAAACTCTTCGAAATGGTGAAGAACCGCGACTGAAGTTTCTGGCGATGACAAAGCAAAAAGCCCGCACGGATGCGGGCTTTTTGCTTCGTAGGCCACAGGATTCGCCGTTGCCTGGGGAGGATTGGCGGCGGATGCCCGTGTAGATGGGGTGCTGGTCCTTCAGCACGAGGGCGATTATGCGCGAGGGATGTGACAGGGGCGTGTCACCTTGCCAGTAGTTCGGCGCCCTGTGGCGGTGCTTTCGGGCTTTGGTATTCGGCAACGCGTGACAGAAACGCCTGCTGGGTAGCTGTCAGTTCGTATCCGCTCTTCGCCTGCCACCGCTCTAACTGGCCCTGCTCCATCGCCAGCGCAATGATCAGGGCCCGATAGCCGTCTCGGTTGACCGGACGCAAGTCGGCAAATTCGCGAGCCTTTTGCAGTACCTCGATGGCGTGCACATGGGCGAAGCCCCTCACATTGACCCGGTACTGGCGCTTCAGATAGTCGATATAGATCGCCTGCACCACGATCGTGGCGATGAGCAGGAAGGCAAACGTGCCGAGCAGGACCTTGCGTACCATGGGACATCCTTGTGTCATGGGCTGTATTACTGGCGCTCATGAATACTATCGATCCCGACGAGTGGCCAGGCCCGGCGGGCGCCGATAGAGTCACGATCAAAGTCATGTCCACCGGGCTGCGTCAGGCGGCGCCAGTGTGACCCGAATCGGAGTGCCTATGAAGTCCCTGTCAGAAACTGCCTTCTCCATGCTCGACCTGGTGCCCGTGCGCGACCAGGGCACTGCTGCCGAAGCGTTGCACAACGCCGTCGAAGTTGCCCGGCACGTCGAGCGGCTGGGCTTTACCCGCTACTGGTTGGCGGAGCACCACAACATGGACGGCATCGCCAGCTCGGCCACTGCCGTGCTGATCGGCCACATCGCCGGCAAGACCGAGCGCATCCGCGTCGGCTCCGGCGGCGTGATGCTGCCCAACCATCCGCCGCTGGTAGTGGCGGAGAACTTCGGCACCCTGGAAACGCTGTATCCGGGCCGCATCGACCTCGGCCTCGGCCGCGCACCGGGCGCCGACCAGGCAACCATGCGCGCGCTGCGCCGCGACCGCCTGGGTGACGGTGCCGATTTCCCCGAACAGGTTGCCGAGCTGGAAATGCTCCTCGGCCCGCGTCGCTCGCAGCAGTCGCTGCTGGCGATTCCGGGGGAGGGCACCAACGTGCCGATCTGGCTGCTGGGTTCCAGTCTGTTCAGTGCCCACCTGGCAGCGCAAAAGGGTTTGCCCTACGCCTTCGCCTCGCACTTCGCACCGCGCTACCTGCACGACGCGCTGCGCATCTACCGCGAGAACTTCCAGCCTTCCGCGGTGCTCGACAAGCCGTACGCCATGATCGGCGTACCGCTGGTGGCGGCCCCGACCGACGAGGAAGCCGAATACCTGGCGACCACTGCCTTCCAGCGCGTACTGGCGCTGATCCGTGGCGACAGCCTGAAGCAGAAGCCGCCAGTGCCGAGCATGGCCGGGCTGTGGCTACCTCATGAGCAGGATGCTGTCGGCAACTTCTTTGGTCTGGCGGTGATCGGTGGTCCGGAGAAGGTGCGCAGCCGCCTGGAAATCCTGCTGGAGCAGACGGGCGTGGACGAGATCATCTTCACCAGCGACATCTACGATCACGAACTGCGCCTGCGTTCGCTGGAGATCGTCGCCGGCCTGCGCTGATAGAAGTTCTTTGTAGGATGGCGTGGAGCGAAGCGATACCCATCGCAATCGATCACGCGAGGCTGATGGGTATCGCAAGCTCCACCCATCCTACGAGAGCGCGGCGGTCAGGCCTGCCCGTCGTCCTTCTTCTTCAGCAGGTCGGCCAGCCCGGCCAGTCCCTTGTGGGTGACCTTCGGCCCCTTGTTCCCGGCGTCATTGCCGTTCTGGTAATGCAGGTCTACCTGCCGCTGGTGCTCGTTGTCGTGGCAATAGAGGCACAGCAGCTCCCAGTTGGAGCCGTCTTCGGGATTGTTGTCGTGGTTGTGGTCGCGGTGGTGGACGGTCAGTTCGCGCAGGCGCACGCCACTGAATTCACGGCCGCAGCGACCGCAGATCCAGGGGTACATCTTCAGGGCCTTTTCGCGGTAGCTGGTTTCGCGGCGGCGCTGGGCTTCGGCGAGGACGGCGTCGACTTTGCTGGTGGGCTGGTTCATGGCTCGTGAGGCAGTAAGGAAACGGACCTCCAGCATAGGTCCGCGCCCGCGTGCTGGCTACGGCCTGGGTGTATCCGGGCGCGACCAGATCCACAGATTGCCAACCGCCATGCCGAGGATCACGGCGTACAGCCAGATGCCGTGGGGCAGGGTGATCAGCATGATCGCCAGGGCGGCGAGCATTGCCAGGCTGGCGCTGATCTTGGCGCGGCGGGCAACGGCGCGGCCATTGCGCCAGTTGTGCAGGATCGGACCGAACAGCCGGTGGTTCTCCAGCCAGGCGGACAACCGCGGCGAACTCTTCGAGGCAGCCCAGGCGGCCAACAGCACGAACTCGGTGGTCGGCAGCCCCGGCACCACCAGCCCCACCATGCCCACGCCCAGGCTGGTGTAGGCGAGCAGCGCGAAGGCGATCCGTGCCAGGCGCGAGCGTGCCGGGCCGAACGGCGTGGCGCGCGCTCCTGCGACGGGCGCGCGCTCGATGGCCTCAGACGGCGGCGGGTGCACTGTCGTAGCTGTGCTGCAGCAGATGGGCGAAGCGCTCGAAGGCGGCAATGGCACCGGCTTCGGCTTCACGCTCTTCGGCTTCGCTGAGCTCCAGGGCGTCGAGGGTGCGGGTGAAGCGTTTCCAGCCTTCAGCGCGACCGCCTTCGGGCTCGCCCAGGTGGCGTGCGCCGGTGTTCTCGTCCAGGCCCATCGCGGCAACACGCTTGATCAGGAACGCGGCGCCCAGCTTGGAACCTTCGGAGACGAACAGCCAGCCCAGCGCGTGGGCCAGGCTCGGCTTGTCGACGGCGCCGGCGACCGGAGCGGGGACTTCGGTGTCCAGGTCGGCCAGGTCCAGGCGGGCCTGATCGGCGCGGCAGCGCTGCGGCAGGTCGGGGAAGATCTTGCCCAGCTCGGCGTCCTGGTACAGGGCCTGCAGCTCGGACTGGAACAGGTACTGGGCGACCACGAAGCGGGCGAAGCGCTCACGGCTGGAGAAGGGCTCACGGGCCTTCACGGCGTGGTCGAGGCGCTCGTGGGGGGCGTGGGTCAGCGCGTTCAGGCGCTGCGAGCGCAGGGCAGGGAGTTCCAGGGTGGTCATGTCCAATTCCTTGAAATTACAGGGCTTTGTAGACGAGACGAATCAGCGTTTGGAAAGCGTAAAGATTGTCGCGCGTTCAATGGGTGATGCCGGAGTGACTCGCGAAGATCGCAGGCCGCGGAGATCAACTTGACGACCGTGCCTGCGATTCACTGTCGATCAGATATCCCACACCAGGTTGATCGCAAAGTTGCGGCCCGGCTGGGTCAGGCGGTCGAGGTTGGCCGGGGCCAGCACCGCCGCTTCGCCGACGCCGTCGTAGCCGCGCACGTCATCCCACAGCCAGTACTTCTTGTCGGTGAGGTTGTAGAGGCCGGCGTTCAGGGTCAGGTCGTCGGTCAGCTTGTAGTAGCCGGTCAGGTCGAGGATGCCGAAGCCCGGCGTCTTGAACTGGCTGCTGGTGCCGTCCGGGGCGTTGAACTGGCTGTCGTCCACGCGGTTCTTGCGCTTGACCAGGGTCCAGTCGAGCAGCGCGCCGTAGCGGCCAGCCTGTTCGTCGTAGCCCAGGCCGAACACGCCGGTGAGCGGGTTGACGCTGTTGATCGGCTCGCCGGTGTCCTTGTTGCGACCGTAGGCATAGGCCACCGAGCCTTTGGTGTAGAGGCCTTGCGGTGCGCCGAAGGCGCCCAGCTCCAGGCGGCCCTTCACTTCCACGCCCTTGATGATGGCGTGCTTGATGTTGTTGCTGGTGAAGGTCGGCTCGTCGTAACCGGGGGTGATGGCGTCTTCGTTGATGAAGTCGCGGTACTTGTTATAGAAGACCGCCACGTCGAACGAGCCTTCCTCGAAGTTGCCGCGCAGGCCGGTCTCGTAGCTCTGGCTGCGCTCCGGGTCCAGGTCCGGGTTGGGCTCCACGCGATAACCGGTGGTGGGGTTGTCGAAGCGGCCGTAGAGCGCCTTCGCGGTCGGGGTGCGGAAGCCCTGGGCGTACTGGCCGTACCACAGGTAGTTGTCGTTGAACGAATAGGTCACGCCGAGCTTGGGCGAGAGCTGGTGCCAGGTCTTGCTTTCGCTGCTCACGTCGCCTTCTCCGCTCTGGTCGACGGTGTTGAGGAATTCGTCGGTGACGTGGGGCTTCAGGCGGGTGTGGTCGTAGCGCAGGCCGGGCAGGAAGGTCCAGTCGTTCCAGCGGATTTCGTCCTGGGCGAAGAGCGCGTAGGTGTCGATGGTCGGATCGGGAAAATCGCTGCTGCGCGCCAGTTGGTCGCTGGCCACGGTGCTCGGGCCACCGATGGTGGGGCAGGTGCGGCTGACGGCCAGGCAGGTGGCGCCGCCTTCGCGGTAGCCGGTGACTTTCTGCCGCTTGAGGGTGGTGCCGTAGGTCAGCAGGTGGTCGGTGTCGCCCAGGGCGAAGGCCTTGTCCATCTGCAGGTCGAGCACCCACTGGCGTTCCTTGTACTGGGTCTCGCGGGTACGCAGCACCTGGCGGGTGATGGGGTAGTAGAACTCGTCGGTGCTCTGGTCGGTCTTGGCGATCTGGTAGTTGAAGGTCCACTTCAGGTGATCGGCCACGGCGCTGTCCAGCAGCATCTGGTGTTCCAGGCCATAGCGCTCGCGGGTGATGGTGTCGTTGCCGGTACGCCATTGGTACATGCCGCCGGGCAGCACGGAATCGGGAATGGTCGGCGCGCCGTTGAAGTACGGGCCGCCGTAGGCGCTTTTCTGGTCGGTATCGACGTCGTCCTTGTACTTCTCGTAGACCAGGCCGAAGCGGCTGCCTTCGGCGTAGTTCCAGCCCAGCTTGGCCAGCACGTTGGTGGTACGCACGTCTTCGGGGTTGGCTTCGGTGCGCGACAGGCCGGTGCCGCCGGTGCTGCCGTAGGACTCGGTCTCGTGGCCGTTGCGCTGGCTCAGGTGCAGCAGGCCGTCGAAGGTATCGAGGCGGCCGGCGACGGTGGCGGAGGTCAGCCAGCTGTCATCGGCGGAGCTGTAGCCGGTCTTCAGTCGCGCGCCGACGTCCTGGCCGTCCTTGATGATGTCGTCCGGGTCGAGGGTGAAGTAGCTCACCGCGCCGCCGATGGCGTTGCTGCCGTACAGGGCCGAGGCCGGGCCGCGCAGGACTTCGACGCGCTTGACGATCTCCGGGTCGACGTAGTTGCGCTCGGTCTGCGCATACGGGCCATTGAAGAAGCTGTTGGGGATCTCGACGCCGTCGATCTGCGTCAGCACGCGGTCGCCGTCGATACCGCGGATGTTGTAGCCGGTGATGCCGGCACGGTTGCCGGTGCCGCCGACGGAGACGCCGGGCATGTCGCGCACCAGTTCCTTGATGCTGTTGACGTTCTTGCGGTCCAGCTCTTCGCGGCTCACCACGTTGACGGTGGTCGGCACCGAAGTGACGCTCTGCGCCTGGCGGGTGGCGGTGACGGTCAGCGGCTGCATCTCGGAGACGGAGGAGAGGTTGCGTTCCAGGACCACATTGCGCGGGCCGAGCTGGCGGACGGTCAGGCCGGTGCCGCCGAGCAGGGTCTTCAGTGCGCGCTCCGCCGGCAGGCGGCCGCTGACGCCCGGGGATTCCACGCCGTCGGCCAGATCGCCAGCCACGCCCACCTGCCAGCCAGTCACCGCGCTGAAGGCATTCAGCGCCTGCGGCAGGGGCTGGCGAGCGATATCGAAGCTGTAGCCGGCCTGGGTCTGGCTGGCCTCGGCGGCGAGGGCGGAGGCGGCCGGCAGGCTGGCGAGGCCGATGGACAGGGCGAGCAGCGAGATGCTGGCCGGCGCGGACAGCCGGCGCAGAGGGGCACGCGAAGAAGCAATGGTCATCGAAGGGCTCTCTTAGTCAGTCGTTGTTCGCATTCGTAAATGCGAATCTATTGCATTGGCTTCTGACTAAACGAACGAGCCTTTCGAATCGAGTAAAAATACTTTCAGTTCAGTGGCGGGCGATCAGTTGAGGATCAGCAGTTTCGGGTATTCGTGCAGCTCGGCGGAGGTGATCTGCGCCAGCGAACGCGCCACGCCCAGCGGGTCGTCCAGGCGCCAGTTGCCGGTGACGCTGACATTGTCCAGGCGCTCGTTGGTGTTGACGATCCAGCCGGGGTAGTAGCGGCGCAACTCGGCCAGAACCTGGCTCATGGGGCAGTTCTCGAACACCATGCGGCCTTTCACCCAGGCCAGCTGGGATTCGGCTTCCGCGCCGTGCTGGCGCTCGCCGAAGCCCTGCGGGCCGACGCGGATGCTGTCGCCGGCGCCGAGGCTGACGCGCGCATCGTCCAGGCGCGTGCGCAGGTCCACTTCGCCGCGCTGCACGCTGACCTCCGCCTCATTGCCCAGGTAGCGCACCGCGAACGCGGTGCCGCGCACCGTGACCTGCACCGGCCCGGCCTCCACCTCGAACGGGCGGCTGCGGTCATGAGCAACATCAAAGAAGGCTTCGCCGCGGTAGAGGCGGGCGACGCGTTGCTGGTCATCGACCTTGCTGGAGAGCGCCGTGTCGGTATTGAGCAGCACGTTGGAGCCATCGGCCAACTGGACCTTCTGGCGTTCGCCGATAGCGGTGAGATGGTCCGCCCGCAGCCGTGTCAGCAGGTCGCCCTGTACCACGACACCGATGGCGAGCACCAACGCGGCTGCGCTTGCCAGGGGCTTCAGGAAACGTCGATTACGACGCAGCGGGCGAACCTTGTCCTGCACCTGCCTGCGTTCCAGGCGTGCGGCGGCGACCGGCAGCAGCGGCGACTGCCAGGCAGCGCGTACGCGCTGGTACGCCTGCGCATTGCCTTCGCTGGCAGCGAGCCAGGCCTCGAAGCGCGCACGGGTGGCGGCGTCCATGTCGTCCTCGAGGATCAGCCAGTCGAGGGCTTCGGCCATCTGCTGCGGGTCTGCGGGGGCGCGGCGTGGGGCAAGGGGCGATCCTCGGGGCGGTCCTGGGAGGGTGAGCCGCGCATTGTTGTCGAATCGGCCGGCGAACGGTAGTCCGTCATACCGTTTCCTCGAGGCGGCTGACCAGTCCGACACAGATCGCCATGATCAGTTTCAGTTCCTTCTGCACCGTGCTGGGCGAGACGCCCAGCTGCTCGGCGATTTCCGCATAGCCGCAGCCGTGCAGGCGGCTGAGGATGAAGATGCGTTGCTGGCGTTCGCTGAGCTGTTCGAGCGTTGAGCCCAGACGCTCCAGCAGTTTTTCCGCGTGGAGCTGGTCCTCGGCGCTGGAACCCGGCGCCGGCACGGCCTGCACGATATCGAAAGGCACGTCCTCGAGCATGGTCCGTGACTGCATGCGCAGGTGGCGCAGGTGGTCCAGGGCAAGGTTGCGGCCGGTCTGGAAGAGGAAGGGTTCCAGGTGATCGATGCGGCGTTCGAGCAGGGTGCGGGCGACGCGCAGGTAGGTTTCCTGCACCAGGTCTTCGGCGATGCTCGGGTTCTTCACCATCCGTACGAGCGTGCGCAGCAATGGCAGGCGCTGGGCCAGGAAGACCGCGTCGAGGTTGGAAGTGCTCACAAGGGCGTCCAGCAGGAATAATTTTCAAATGATAATCAATGTTATTCAGCTGTGGCGCGCGGCACAAGCCCAAGCGTAGTTCCGCGTTGCTCGGCCCCATGAAAAAAAGGCGAGGCGCACGGGGCGCCTCGCCCATTCCCTCAGCCGGCAGATGAGGGGAAGTCGTCAGGCCTTGTCGGCCTTGCCTGCGGCGGCAGCGAAGCGCGCCAGGCGCACATCCAGGCGGCGTGGGTGCTGGCCGCGGTCCTCGGCGTGCTCCTTGCGGCGGATGGCGTTGCGCACCATCAACGAACCGACGTAGCGGATCGGCTCGGGCGGGAAGAAGCCCAGCGGACCTTGCGTGAGCGGCGAGCGGGTCCATTCGTTGTCCAGCCCGAGGACCAGCGAACTGAGAATCTGCCCGCCCATGTGGCACGGCCCGACGCCGCTGCCGGAGTAGCCGAAGCCGTAGAACACGTTGCCCGCGTCGCCCAACTGGCCGAAGAACGGCAGCCCGGTCACCGAGCGGTCCGAGGGACCGTTCCAGCTCGCCGCAATGGGGACTTCGGCGAAGGCCGGGAAGAACTCCGCCAGGCTCTCGCGCAGCAGCCCCAGGTAGGGCGAGGGGCGATCGAACACCGGCAGCATGCGGCCGCCGTAGGCGAAGGTGTTGCCGCCCTTGCCGAGCATAATCCGGCCGTCCGGAGTGTTGTGGTAGTAGTGCACGAAGATGCGCGAATCCAGCACGGTGACGCCGGAGGTCAGGCCGATTTCCCGCAGCAGGTCCGGGCGGGGTTCGGTGATGACCATGTCGCTGGAAACGATCGCCACGCTGCGCTCGAACTGCGGGAAGGCGCGGGCCATCCAGGCGTTCATCGCCAGCACTACACGGTCGGCGCTGACCGATCCCCGCGCGGTGTGGACGGTGGCGGGTTGGCCGTGGTCCAGGCCGGTCATTGGCGTCCCTTCGTAGAGCCGCACGCCCAATTGCAGCGCCACCCGGCGCAGGCCGCGCACCAGCTTGCCCGGCTGCACGCTGGCGGCAGCCGGGGAGAACCAGCCTTCCAGGTGCTTGCTCGAACCGGCCATGCGCTGCACGTCTTCCAGCGGGCGCTTGCTGAAGGAGTTGATGCCGTGCTTCTCCAACGCGGCGATCACACTGTCGGTGGAGCCCACCTGTGCGGCATTGGTGGCGGTGTAGAGGGTGCCGTCCAGGCGATAGTCGGCATCCACGCCGTAGCGCTCGCAGAATTCGCCGATGGCGTGGATGCTCCGCTCCGACTCGCGCACCAGGCGGATCGCCTCGGCCAGGCCGAACAGGCGTTCCAGGGTGAAGAACTTCGCCGACCAGGACAGCGCGCAGCCGCCGTTGCGCCCACTGGCACCGGCACCGCAGAGGTCGGCCTCGACGATGACGATGTCGAGTTCCGGGTTCTGCTCCTTGAGCAGGATGGCGGTCCACAGACCGGTGTAGCCGCCACCGACGATGCAGACGTCGGCGCGGGTCTCGCCTTCGAGCGCGGCGGCGCGCTCGTTATCGCTCAGCAGGGCCTGTTCGAGCCAGAAGGGGCGCATGGCGTTCTCCGTGGTCATTGGTCGGGCAGGGCGGCGGTGGCGATCATCTCCACGCGCCAGGCGGGGTCGATCAGCTGCGCCAGGGTGCAGGCGCGGGTCGGGGCATGGCCGAGCGGGAAGAAGTCGTCCCACACGGCGTTCAGCCCGGCGTAGTCCGCGCGATCGGCCAGCAGGATGCGCACCGACAGCAGGTGGGTGCGGTCGGCGCCGACGCTCTGCAGCAACTGCTCGATGCCGTGGAGAATTTCCCGCGTCTGGGCTTCGATGCCGGCGCTGGTATCGCTGGCGACCTGGCCGCCGATGTAGAGCGTGTGGTCGTGCAGGACCATTTCGGCGCGGCGTTTCACCACGCCGAAGCGTTCGATGTTCATGGGGTCTACCTGTAGCGGAGGTGGAGGCACATCCTTGTGCGGGGACTTCAGGAGCGCGCCATGCGCACCTTCACGGAGCGGTTCGGGACGCGTGCGGCCGAGGACGTGGCGCCCTCCGGCAGGCTGTTCCAGTGCGGCAGCAGAATGGCGGCGGAGACCAGCGCGGCGACGGTGAAGCCGATGAACACGCTGTAGGTGTCGAAGTAGCCGGGCAGCAGGCCGCCGAGGATCGCGCCGACCGAGCCGCAACCATTGACGAAACCGGCGGCGGTGGCGGCGGCCTTGCCGGTACCGAAGTCGATGGCGGCCGAGCCGCTGATCATCGAGTCCGGTCCGTACAGGGTCAGGCCCATCATGAACAGCAGGGCGAATACCATCAGGCTGCTGCCGGTCTGCATGGCCGGGACGAACAGTGCCAGGCAGGCGGTGAGGGCGATCAGGCTGATCACGCAGGCCGGCATGCGCCGTGCGCCGAAGATCTTGTCCGAGGCCAGGCCGATCAGGATCGGCCCGAGCAGGCCGGCGATCTCGAATGAGGTCGGCAGGATCGCTGCACCCACCTTGCCCAGTCCGGGCATGCGCTCATAGACGATCACCGGGCCCCACAGCAGGATCGCGTAGCGCGCCGGCTTGAGCAGAAAGTAAGCCAGGCCCAGGGTCAGTACGGTGCGATTGCGCAGCACCAGGCGCAGGGTTTCGCTGATGCCGGGGTTCTGCCCCTCGGGCTTGAAACCGGCGTAGCGCACGGCCTCGGGCTCGTCTTCCAGCGGAGGCAGGCCGACGTCCTGCGGGCGATTGCGCTGCAGCAGCAGGAACAGCACGGCCACGCCGCCCACCACCGCGGCGCTGGAGTAGAAGGCCGCATGCCAGGTGCCGAACACCGAATAGGCCCACCAGCCGGCGAAGGGCGAGGCGACCAGCCCGCCGAAGGCGTAGCAGGTGCTCCACAGGCCGAGGATGCGACCGCGTTCGTGGGTGGCGAAGAAGCTGCCGATGTTCTTGCACAGCCCCGACCAGCCGGTGGACTGCGCCAGGCCCTGGATGACCATGCAGGTGGCGAACACCGGCAGGGTCGCCCAGGTGCCCATGACGATGGCCGCACCGGCGGAAATCACCAGGCCGCCGAGCACTACCACCCGTGGGCCGAAGCGGTCGGCGAGCACCCCCCAGGTGAACTGGCCCACGGCGTAGGCCGCGAGGTAGGTGGCGTCGAGGTTGGCCATCATGGCCTTGTCGAGGTGGAAGGTAGGGTCCTCGCCGATGCCCAGCTTGGCCACCGAGAAAGCCTTGCGAGTGAAGTAGAAGGCCGCGTAGGCCAGCCAGGTGATGGCGAAGATCTGCCAGCGCCAGCGTTGGATCGATGCGAAGGGCGAGCGCGATGCTGCGTTGCCGTGAGGGTTGAGCATGATCTGACCTCGTTCTTGTTGTGTGTGCTGTGCCGGCAGTCGTTGAGGTAACGCCTTTCTTGTTCTTGTTGTTCTAGGAGCATGAGCACTGCGCGTCGCCGAGGCGGCGCGGGTCAGAAGCACGGAGGCTGTTCTGCATACCGCCGAAAAACTCGTGGGAAGCGGCGGTGAAGCGATAGAAACAATTCCGAATAAATAACTGAAATCGATTTATCAAATTTTAAAAATAAGTTTTCCTTTTAAGTGCGTTGCTGTGCGACCTTCGCGTCCAGGTCGTATGACCCTGTAGTCGCTTTCCGTCGATTGGCGGGAAAGCGGTCAGATCGCCGTTTGCGAGGAATGTCTGCATGTCCGTTTCCCACGCCCAGCTCAAAGCCTTCCATGCCGTCGCCGTGCACGGCAGCTTCACTCGCGCCGCGGAGCGCCTGTTCCTCACCCAGCCGGCCGTTTCCGACCAGGTTCGCAAGCTGGAAGAGCGTTACGGCGTGCTGCTGTTCCATCGCAACAAGCGCTCGGTACGGCTGACGGAATTGGGTGAACGCCTGCTGGCAGTGACCCAACGATTGTTCGTGATCGAGGCCGAGGCCCAGGAGCTGTTGCAGGAGTCCAGCGCGCTGCAGACCGGCAGCCTGGTGCTGGCGGTGGACGCGGCAGTTCACCTGCTGCCACAGGTGGCGCTGTTCTGCCAGCGCCACCCCGGCATTCGCGTACGCATCGAGACGGGCAACACCGACGAGTCCCTGCAGGCTTTGTTCGGCTATCGCGCCGACCTGGCGCTGCTCGGGCGTGCGGTGGAGGACGAACGCCTGGTGTCCTTCACCTTGCGCCGCGACCCCATAGTCGCCTTCGTCGCCAGCGGCCATCCCTGGGCGGGCCGCGAGTCGATCCATCTGGCCGACCTCGACGACGCGCCGTTGGTGCTGCGCGAGCACGGCTCGGTCACCCGCCAGACGCTGGAGGAGGAAATGCGCCGCGCCGGTTTGCGCATGCGCGCGGCGATCGAGGTCGAGGGCCGCGAGGCCGCCCGCGAGGCGGTCGTGGCGGGCATTGGCGTGGGGGTGGTGTCGGCGGCGGAGTTCGGTTCGGACAACCGCGTCCAGGCGTTGCCGATCGTCGATTGCGAGCGACACATGAGCGAGACCCTGGTGTGCCTGCGTGAGCAGAGCTCCCGGCGAATCGTGGCGACGTTTCTCGATCTGGTGAGGGAAGATTTGCCGTCGAAGTAAGGCGGTGATTCGCGAGCAAGAACCAGGCGTCACCTCGATCCTGCAGTCCGTGCATACGCTGGAGCGCTCTTCTTATGAACGAGCTTGCTCGCGAACTGCCTCTCGTCGAACCTCAGGTCAGGCTTCCGCCAACTCCAGAAACGCACTCACCACCCGCAATCCCCGGCGGCGCTCCAGGCAACCGATGGCGTGTCGATTCATCAGGCCCTCGCCGCTCAGGGGAATAGCCTTCACCCGTGGGTCCGGGCTGACTTCCATCGACGACACGATGCCCACCCCCAGCTCCGCCGCGACCGCCTCGGTCACCGCCTCGCGGCTGTCCAATTCCAGCAACACGCGCGGTGCCACGGACTGGGCCGAACAGGCAGCATCGAAGGTCCGGCGAGTGATGGAGTCGGGCTCGCGCAGCACCATGATCTGCTGGTCCAGTTCAGCCAGCGGCAGTTCGCCGACATACCCGGCCCAGGCATGGCTGGCCGGCACGAGCGCGCAGATGCGTGACTCCACCAGCTCGCGCAGGAACAGCCCGGCGCGCGGCTCCACTTCGGTCAGCACGGCGATATCGACGTGTTCGTCGAGCAGCGCGGCCAAAGTCTCCTGGGCGTTGCCCAGACGCAGGTTGACGGTGATGCCGGGGTAGGACGCGCGCAGCCGGGCAAGCATCGGCATCACCAGGTGCGGGCCGTCGGCGGCTACCTCGATACGCCCGGTCACCAGCTCGCGGCTGGCGTCGAGCATGGCCTCGGCTTCTTCCTCCAGGGCGAACAGCGTGCGGCTGATCGCCGACAGCCGCACGCCGTCCTCGGTCAGCTCCACGCCTCGCGCGGTGCGGCGGAACAGGTTGACCTGGTAGTGCTCCTCCAGCGCCTTCACGTGGCCGGTCACGGCCGGCTGGCTGATGAACAGGCGCTCGGCGGCGCGGGTGAAGCTGCGTTCGCGGGCGACGGCGTCGAAGGCGCGGAGCTGGAAGAGATTCATGAGGTATATGTCCGGCTTATGCAGTGCATCGTGATAAACAATTTGAACGATATCAGCCCGGCCGGCAAGTTATGCCCAGGCCGCAGCGAACCCGCCCGGCCCAACCGAATTCAGCCCTGACGACGTTCCCACGAAAGAGGAATCGAGCATGAGCATTGCCGAGCGAGCCCCCATCCTGCTGACTCCCGGTCCGCTGACCACGTCCCCCCGCACCCGTCGCGCCATGATGGTCGACTGGGGTTCGTGGGACACCGACTTCAACGAGCTGACCGCCGATGTGTGCAAGCGCCTGCTGGCGATCATCCACGGCGAGCAGACCCACACCTGCGTGCCCCTGCAGGGCAGCGGCACCTTCTCCGTCGAGGCCGCCGTGGGCACCCTGGTGCCGCGTGACGGCAAGGTGCTGGTGCTGATCAACGGCGCCTACGGCAAGCGCCTGGCGAAAATCTGCCAGGTGATCGGCCGCGAGTTCAGCACCTTCGAAACCGAAGAAGACGTGCCGACCACCGCCGCCGACGTCGATCGCCTGCTCACTGAAGACCCCAGCGTCACCCACGTCGCGCTGATCCATTGCGAGACCAGCACCGGCATCCTCAACCCGCTGCAGGGCATCGCCAAGGTCATCGAGTCCCACGGCAAGCGCCTGATCATCGACGCCATGAGCTCCTTTGGCGCCCTCGATATCGACGCTCGCCAGGTGCCCTTCGATGCGCTGATCGCCGCTTCCGGCAAGTGCCTGGAAGGCGTGCCGGGGATGGGCTTCGTCTTTGCCCGCAGCAGCGCGCTGAACGCCAGCACCGGCAACTGCCATTCGCTGTCCATGGACCTGCAGGACCAGCAGGCCTACATGGCCAAGACCGGCCAGTGGCGCTTCACTCCGCCGACCCACGTGGTGGCCGCGCTGCACGAAGCGCTGACCCAGTACGAGGAGGAGGGTGGCCTTGCGGCCCGTCATCAGCGTTACGCAAACAATTGCCAGACTCTCCTCAGCGAGATGGCCAGGTTGGGCTTGCGCAGCTTCCTGCCGGCCGAGATCCAGGCGCCGATCATCGTCACCTTCCACGCGCCGCGCGATAGCCGTTACAACTTCACCGAGTTCTACGGTCGGGTGCGCGAGAAGGGCTTCATCCTCTACCCGGGCAAGCTGACCCAGGTGGAAACCTTCCGCGTCGGCTGCATAGGCCAGGTCGACAGCAGCGGCATGCGCGCCGCCGTCGCGGCCATCGCCGAGACGCTGAAGGAAATGGAAGTCTTCGAAATCTGACGCCCGCCCGAATTCTCACAGGATTGAATGCCATGAACTACGAACAACCCAAGCAACTGCAAGCCGCCATCCTCGACTGGGCTGGCACCGTGGTCGATTTCGGCTCCTTCGCGCCGACCCAGATCTTCGTCGAAGCCTTCGCCGAATTCGGCGTGCAGGTCAGCCTGGAAGAAGCCCGCGGCCCGATGGGCATGGGCAAGTGGGACCACATCCGCACCCTGTGCGACATCCCGGCCATCGCCGAGCGCTACAAGGCCAAGTTCGGTCGCGTGCCGAGCGACAATGACGTCACCGCCATCTACGAGCGCTTCATGCCGCTGCAGATCGAGAAGATCGCCGAGCACTCGGCGCTGATTCCCGGCGCGCTGGAAGCCATTGCCACCCTGCGCAAGGGCGGGCTGAAGATCGGCTCCTGCTCCGGCTACCCGGCGGTGGTGATGGAGAAGGTCGTGGCGCTGGCCAAGACTAACGGCTACGTCGCCGACCACGTGGTCGCCACCGACGAAGTGCCCAACGGCCGCCCGCACCCGGCCCAGGCGCTGGCCAACGTGATTGCCCTGGGCATCAACGATGTCGCGGCCTGCGTGAAGGTCGACGACACCTGGCCGGGCATCCTCGAAGGCCGCAGCGCCGGCATGTGGACTGTGGCGCTGACCTGCTCGGGCAACGCCCTGGGCCTGACCTATGAGCAGTACAAGGCGCTGCCGGCGGAAAAGCTTGAGCAGGAACGCCGTCGCATCGGCCAGATGTTCGAGGGCTCGCGGCCGCATTACCTGATCGACACCATCGCCGAATTGCCGGCGGTGATCGCCGATATCAATGCGCGGTTGGCGCGGGGCGAGATGCCGCAGGGCAGCTGATCGATTGCTTCAACAAAAGGCCCGCTTGATGCGGGCCTTTTTTTGGAGTTGGGTGTTTCTGCGCCGCATTTGCGTGTTCGGATGTATTGGGTTTCGCCCCCTCGGGCGAGTCACTTCTTTCAAACGCCAAAGAAGTAACCAAGAAGGCTTGCCCCGGACATCCGGTTTTTCGCTTAGGCGAAAAATTCCCTCGTTGCAACGAAGTTTCAGGGGCACGCTGCGAAGGGCCGTCCCTGGCCCATCGCAGCTCTCGCGACATCCATGTCGCTCAACCCCTGAAACTACGCTCCAACGAGGCCTCCTGAACGGGGCATTCGGCGTGTGCGGACATTTCTCTGGAAGACTTCAAAGCCAAAGCCAAAGCCAAAGCCAAAGCCAAAGCCAAAGCCAAAGCCAAAGCCAAAGCCAAAGCCAAAGCCAAAGCAGAGCCAGAGTGAGCATGGATAGCTCCCTCTCCCTTCAGGGAGAGGGTTGGGGAGAGGGTGGTTCAGCGTTCTTCCAGAGCGCTTGCGAGCAAGCCCACTCCTAGCCGTTACTTCCCCTGACCTAGGAGCAGACTTCGTCCGTGATTGCCTCGCCGACCTGAGAGGGCGGCTTGTCAGCGGGATTCAGTTCACGACGTTCCGCACAAACCGCACCAGCACATCCCCATGGTTCTGGTAGGAAAACGGCTGGTTGCTCTTGAACACATGAAACCCACCGGCCTCGACTTCCACCGTCTCCTCGGCGAGGACAATGGTCAGCCGGCCCTCGATGACATAGGCCATGTCATGCCAGCCTTCAGCGTCGGGCTCGGCGTTGTAGCGATCGCCGGGGGCGAGTGCCCAGTGCCAGAGTTCCGCCTGGCGCGTGGCAGGTGTGCTGGCGAGGAGGGTGCCGCGGCTGTCGGGCTGCTGGCCGCCCCAGGCGACGGCGTCTACGCGGGTCAGGCCGCCGGTGGCCGGTGGGCGTACCAGGTCGGCGAAGGTCACGTGCAGCGCGGCGGCGATGCGGTCGAGGGTTGCGAGGCTGACGTTGTTGTCGCCTCCCTCGATGCCGACCAGCATCCGCCGGCTGACGCCCGAGGCCTTGGCCAGCGCATCCTGGCTGAGACCGGCGCTACGACGGTGCGTCTTCACGTTATCGGCGACGTGGACCAGCACGCTGGGACGTTCAGAAGGGGTGGGCAGTATATTGCTCATTCTGGCCTTTTTGCGCATTATGTTGCGCATAACAGTCAATCAAGATTTTCCCACCGTTGCAACGCCTGTCCTGGTCCGCATCATGCCTCGCTCTCGCTTTCTTTCCACTGTCTTTCCCATCCTCATCCTGATCGTGTCCATGGCCTCGATCCAGACCGGTGCGTCCGTCGCCAAGAGCCTGTTCCCGGTGCTCGGCGCGGAAGGCGTGACTTCCATGCGCCTGGTCTTCGCCGCCATCCTCCTGCTGGCGATCCTGCGGCCGTGGCGCACCTCCCTGCGCGGCAAGCCGCTCAAGCCGCTGTTCATCTATGGCGTGACGCTGGGCCTGATGAACCTGACCTTCTATATGGCGCTGCAGACCATCCCGCTGGGTGTCGCCGTGGCCCTGGAGTTCACCGGGCCGCTGGCGGTGGCGCTGTTCTACTCGCGCAAACCCATCGACTTCCTGTGGATCGCCATCGCGGTGGTCGGTCTCGGCCTGCTGCTGCCGATCGCTGACTTCGGCAACGGCATCGACCCCAAGGGCGCCGCGCTGGCGCTGGGAGCGGGGGTCTGCTGGGGGCTCTACATCATCTTCGGCCAGCGCGCCGGCAACGACCTGGGCGCCCAGGGCGCGGCGCTGGGCATCACTATCGCGGCGATCTGCGTAGCGCCGATCGGCCTCGCGCACAGCGGCATGGCGCTGTTCGATGTCAGCCTGTTCCCGGCTCTGCTGGGCGTGGCGATCCTTTCCAGCGCGTTGCCCTACACCCTGGAAATGGTTGCGCTCACCCGTTTGCCTGCACGTACTTTCGGCACCCTGATGAGCATCGAGCCGGCGTTCGGTGCGTTGTCCGGGTTGTTCTTCCTCGGCGAGCAACTGACTTCGCACCAGTGGATCGCCATCTGCGCCATCATCGTGGCCTCCGTTGGGACGACGCTGAGCAGCCGGCCGAAGCCGGCGCTGGTCGCTGACTGATCCCAGGATACGAAACGAAAAAGCCGCCCCCGGGCGGCTTTTTCGTTGTTGTAGGAGCGAGCTTGCTCGCGAACCGCTTGACGCCGATGCTTGAGGTAAATCCGTTCGCGAGCAAGCTCGCTCCTACAGAGTCCTTGCAGCGCGGCGACCAGTTCGTGCGGTGTTTTCCCCGCGGGGTTTCCAAATGAAAAAGCCGCCCTTGGGCGGCTTTTTTCGCGTCATGGGCGTTAGGCAGCCACGCGCCTCTCGTTCAGCACGATCTGCCGCTTGGCGCTGCGCGACAGGCGGATGCACAGCATCACCGCCGCACAGGTCAGGCCGACGATCAGGCCTTCCCACAGGCCGCGCGGGCCGGTGGGCTCCTGCAGCCAGTGGGCCAGGCCGAGGCTGTAGCCCACCGGCAGGCCGATGCCCCAGTAGGCGAACAGGGTCATGATCATGGTCGCGCGGGTGTCTTGGTAGCCGCGCAGGGCGCCGGCGGCAGTGACCTGCACGGCATCGGAGAACTGGAACAGCGCCGAGAACACCAGCAGCGTAGCGGCCAGGGCCAGCACTTCCGGGTCCTGGGTGTAGAGCCCGGCGATGTGCTCGCGCATCAGCAGCATGCCGCTGGCGGAAATGCAGGCGTACGCCAACGCCGCGCCCATGCCCACGCCGGCGGCGAAGCGCGCATCGCGCGGGGCCCCGGCGCCCAGTGACTGGCCAACGCGTACCGTCACGGCCATGGCCAGCGAGTACGGGATCATGAACACCAGCGCGCTGAAGTTCAGCGCCACCTGGTGCCCGGCGACAACCTTCTCGCCGAGCTCGCCGATCAGCAGGGCGATCACCGAGAAGATGCTGGATTCGGCGAATACCGCGATGCCGATGGGCAGGCCCACCGCCACCAGGCTGCCGATCACCTTCGGCTGCGGCAGTTCCCAGTGGCTGAATAACTGGCTCGGCTGGTAGACCTTGGCCCAGTTCACCCAGAACAGCATGCCCAGCAGCATGAACCACATCACCGAGCCGGTGGCCCAGCCGCAGCCGGGGCCGCCCAGGGCCGGGAAGCCAAGGTGGCCGTAGATCAGCACGTAGTTGATCGGGATGTTCAGCATCAGCCCGCAGATGCCCAGCACCATGCTCGGCCGGGTGCGGCCCAGGCCGTCGCTGTAGCAGCGCAGCACGTGGTACAGCGCCACCGCCGGCAGGCCGCAGGCGATACCGCGCAGGTAGAAGCAACTGGGCTCGATCAGCGCTTCCTCGACCTTCATCGCCCGCAGTACCGGCTCGGAGAGCAGCCACAGCGTCGCGCCCGCCAGTGGGCCGACCAGCAGCGCCAGCCACAGCGCCTGGCGTACCAGCGGGCCGGTCCCGGCCTGATCGCCGGAACCGTAGCGCTGGGCCACCTTGGCGGTGGTGGCGAGCAGGGTGCCGGTCATCAGCAGGAACACCGGAATCCAGATCGAGTTGCCCAGCGCCACGGCCGCGAGGTCACGCGGGCCGACGCTGCCGGCCATCACCGCATCGACGAAGCCCATGGCGGTAGTGGCCAGCTGGGCGATCATGATGGGCGCTGCGAGGGTCAGCAGTTCCTTGAGTTCGGTGGCGGTGCGCCGTCCGCGGGAGACGGGCTGGGCGAGGCTGGTCACGGCTTTCCTTGGCGAAAGAAATTGGCGGGAAGCCGACCAGTTTAAGGGCTGACGGGCCAGTCAGGAAGTCTTGCGTGCGCCGCGCGGGACCGCGCGCAGGGCTGAAGGATCGGCGCTGACGTAGGGCGCTTAACGCGCCAGCGTTATCCGCCTTGAAGGGAGAGCGGCGGATAACCTGCTCCAGGTTATGCGCCCTATATGGCTGTGCGGGACCGCGCGCAGCAGCGCTGGTAAAGTACCCGCAGCCGATTTCTGGAGTCAGCCCATGCGTATCCTTGCCGATGAAAACATTCCCCTGGTCGAAGCCTTCTTCGGTGCCCATGGCGATATCCGCCGTCTGCCCGGACGCGGCATCGACCGTACCGCCCTGGGCGATGCCGAAGTGCTGCTGGTGCGCTCGGTGACGGACGTCAGCCGCGAGCTGCTCAAGGGCAGCCAGGTGAAATTCGTCGGCACCTGCACCATCGGCACCGACCACCTGGACCTCGATTACTTCGCCGAGGCCGGTATCGCCTGGTCCAGTGCGCCGGGTTGCAATGCCCGTGGCGTGGTCGACTGGGTGCTGGGCAGCCTGCTGGCGCTGGCCGACGTGCACGGCGCGAAGCTCGCCGAACGCCGCTATGGCGTGATCGGCGCTGGGCAGGTGGGCGGTCGTCTGGTGGATGTGCTGCGTGGGTTGGGCTGGGATGTGCGCGTCTGCGATCCGCCGCGCGCGGCTGCCGAGGGCGGCGATTTCCGCAGCCTGGAGGAAGTGCTGCGCGAGTGCGACGTGATCAGCCTGCACACGCCGCTGACCCGCGACGGCGACAACCCGACCCGCCACCTGATCGACGCCGCGCGCCTGAAGGCGCTGCGCCCCGGCACCTGGCTGATCAATGCCAGCCGCGGCGGCGTGGTCGACAACACCGCGCTACGCGTTCACCTGGAATCCGGTGCGAATCTCGATGTGGCGCTGGATGTCTGGGAGGGCGAGCCGGAGGTCAATGTTCGCCTGGCCGAACTCTGCCGTATCGCGACGCCGCACATCGCCGGCTACAGCCTCGACGGCAAGCTGCGCGGTACGGCGCAGATCTACGAGGCGTTCTGCGCCTGGCAGCAGCGCGCGCCGGAAGTCGATCTCGACGACCTGTTGCCCGCGCAATGGCTGGCCGAGCTGAGCCTCAAGGAAGAGTGCGACCCCGACTGGGCACTGGCGATGCTCTGCCGTGCGGTTTATGACCCGCGCAGCGACGACGCCAACTTCCGTCGCAGCCTGGTAGGCGATACCAAGACCCGGCGGGCGGCCTTCGATGCGCTGCGCAAGCATTACCCGCCGCGGCGCGAGATCACCGGGCTATGGGTGGACATCCAGGGTGATTCGCCGCGCCTGGAAAGCCTGCTGACCGCCTTGGGCGCCAACCGGGTCGGGGAGTAGGGCGGACGCGCCGCTGCACCGACTGTCAGCGGCGTGGCTGCTCGCAGGTCTTGTCAAGTTCCTGGCAGGCGCGCTGGATCATGTCTTCGGTGATCGGGACCTCGCGGCCCTGGGCATCGATGATCGAGCCGCCGACCGGCTGCTGCGGGTTGCGCGGGGCGGGGCGGGGAGTGGGTTCACGGTGGGTTTGCAGGCTCATGGCCAATCTCCTCTACATCAGGTTCGTTGCAGTCTAGGCAGATCAGATGAAAGCCCGGTGACAGAGGCTGCGCGCGGCAGCGCCGAAGAACCGTCACCGAAGACAGACGACCAATGCCCTCGCAGATTGCATGCCAATCGCGTGGTCCCCGGTCGTTTGCTTGTCGTTATAGTGAGTGGAACCGTCGCTTCCCTGGTCCGACCCGGCATTGCGCCGGTGGTTCGAAGAAGTTTCCCTCGAGGTTGAGTATGGACAGGATTCGCATAGGGCTGATCATCAATCCGCTGGCCGGTATTGGCGGCCCGACGGCGCTCAAGGGCAGTGACGGGGTGGCCGAGCTGGCACTGGCGCGCGGCGCGCAGCCGCGGGCAGCGGAGCGCACCCGCGTGGCACTGGAGCATCTGTTGCCGGTGCGCGAGCGCCTGGAGTTCCTCACTTTTCCCGGCGCCATGGGCGCCGAGCTGCTGGCGAGCATGGGCTTCGGCCACCGCCTGGTCGGCGCGCTGGAACAGCAGCAGAGCAGTGCGGCGGATACCCGTCACGCCGTGCAGGCGCTGCAGGAAGCAGGCGTGGCGCTGATCCTCTTCGCCGGTGGCGATGGCACTGCGCGGGACGTGGCCGAAGTGGCCCGCGAGGGCCAGCCGGTGCTGGGCATTCCCGCCGGGGTGAAGATCCATTCCGGCGTCTACGCCATCAGCCCGCGTGCCGCCGGGGAACTGGCGCGGCGGCTGGTCGACGGCGGCCTGGTGCGCCTGACCCAGGGGGAAGTGCGCGATCTGGACGAAGCCGCGCTGCGCGAAGGTCGCGTCGCCGCGCGCTGGTACGCCGAGCTGACGGTGCCCGAGGAAGGCCACTTCATGCAGCACGTGAAGCAGGCCGGCATGGAAACCGAGGAACTGGTGCTGGCCGATCTCGCCGCCTGGCTGGAGGACAGCTGGGAAAACGACGTGCGCTACGTCTTCGGCCCCGGCTCGACGCTGCATGGGCTGGCTGCCGACCTGCACCTGGACACCACGCTGCTGGGCGTCGACGTGATCGAGAACGGTGAAGTGATCGCCCGCGATGTCACCGAGGCGCAGTTGTTCGAACTGGTGGACGGCCACCCGGCCTTCCTGCTGGTGACGGCCATTGGTGGCCAGGGGCATATCCTCGGCCGTGGCAACCAGCAGATCAGCCCACGGGTGCTGCGCGCCATTGGCATCGAACGGCTGCGGGTGATCGCCACCAAGCGCAAGCTCGGCACTCTCGAAGGCCGGCCGCTGCTGGTGGATAGCGGCGACGCCGAGCTGGACGCAAGCTTCCCCGCGGCCGTGCGCGTGTGGGCCGGATACAAGGAAGAACTGCTCTATCCGCTGGGCTGGGGCAGATAGGGCTGAAACCGCTCGAAGGCACGGTGGTGATTACCCGCGTTGCTGATCTAGACTCCTGCACTTCGTGAAAACGGGACGAGGGAGCAGGGCCATGCATTCGGGCGGTTGTCTGTGCGGCGCAGTGCGTTTCGAGATCGATGGCGAACTGGCGCCTGTCCAGGTCTGCCATTGCAGCCAGTGCCGCAAGGCCCAGGGCGGGCCGTTCGCCACCAACATTCCCGTGGACCGCGCGGCGTTCCGTCTGCTCAGCGGCGAGTCGCAGTTGGGCGAGTATCGCGCTTCCCCCGATAAGAAGCGCGTGTTCTGCCGCACCTGCGGCTCGCCGATCTACAGCGCCCGCGATGCCTTGCCGGAGACTTTGCGGGTGCGTGCGGGAACCCTGGACGAGCCGGTACGGACAAAGCTCGAAGCACATTATTACGTCGCGTCCCGCGCCAGCTGGTGGCCGCTGGAGGACAATCTGCCCCGTCACGAGGGTGCAAAACCAGGATGAATAAGCTGGCGCAGCCGCCAGCACTCAGGGAGTAGCAGGGTCAGTGGGAATGGAACGGAAATTTCGCGTGCTGGTGCTCGGTGGCTACGGCAACTTCGGCAGCCTGATCGTACGGCGTCTGAGCGGTATCGAAGGAGTCCGCGTACTGGTCGGCGGGCGCGACCAGCGCCGCGCCAATGAACTGGCCGCGCAGGTGGGCGGCGAGGCGGTGTGCCTGGACATGAACCAGCCGACCCTGGCAGGCCGCCTCAACGAGCTGAAGGTGGACCTGGTGATATCCACCGCCGGTCCCTTCCAGGGGCAGGATTACCGCGTCGCCCGTGCCGCCATCGGTGCCCGCGCGCATTACATCGACCTGGCGGACGCGCGCCAGTTCGTCTGCGGTATCCATGAACTCGACCGCGCCGCGCGCAGTGCCGGCGTGCTGGTCTGCAGCGGTGCCAGCTCCGTGCCTGCACTGGCCGCCTCGGTGATCGACGAACTGCTGCCGCGCTTCCAGCGGCTGGACAGCATCCACCATGGCATCAGCTCCTCGGCGAAGATTCCCGGCCAGGCCACCGTGTCCGCGGTACTCGGATACTGCGGCAAGCCGTTGCGGCAGTGGCGCCAGGGGCGCTGGCAGGACGTGCACGGCTGGCAGGGGCTCAATCGCCACCGTTTTCCCGCTCCCCTGGGCCAACGCTGGCTGGCCCATTGCGATGTGCCGGACCTGGACCTTTTCCCGCAGCGCTATGCCGGCGTGCAGGACGTGCGTTTCTCCGCCGGCCTGGGCCTGCGACTCACCCAGTTCGGCACCTGGGGCCTGTCCTGGCTGGTGCGCGCCGGTCTGGTGAAGGATGCTGCGCGACTGGGCGCCGGCCTGCACCGCATGGCCGTGGCCATGGAGCCGCTGGGCGATGGCCGCAGCGGCATGTTCGTCCAGCTGCACGGACTTGACGGCGACGGCAAGCCGCTGGCGCTGTGCTGGGAAATGCTCGCGCAGCGCGACCATGGCCCGAACATCCCCTGCATGGCCGCGGTGGCGCTGGCGCGCAAACTGGCCGCCGGGCAGCTGCGCCAGCGTGGCGCCACGCCCTGTATCGGCCTGCTCAGCAAGGATGAGTACGTGGCTGAACTGGAGGGCCTGGATATCTCTCACGGCCTGCGCGAGCTGGCCGTGCATTGAGCACCGGGTGTTGCCCTGGCAACAGTTGATCAGCAACGCTGTTGCCTGAGTGACATGGATTACCCCGGAAACCCCGCTCAAGTGCCCTGAAATCGCACATTTCCTTGTTGTTACGGCCCTTTCGGGGGTTGGTACGGCCCTTGCTCAAGGCTTCTGTACCTAGCGCAACAGTCAACAGGGAAAACCCATGACCAGCCCCATCAAAGTGGTCGCCGTTTCCGGCGGCACCTATCGCCCCTCGCGCACCCTGGTGCTCACGCAGGCCGTACTGGACGCTCTCGGCGAGCAGCTTCCGGTAGACGCCCGAGTGATCGAACTGGCCGACATCGCCCGCCCGCTGGGCGCCGCGCTGTCCCGCCAGGAACTCTCTGCCGAGCTGGAGGCCACCCTGCGCGAGATCGAGACGGCCGACCTGCTGGTCGTCGCCTCGCCGGTCTACCGCGGTTCCTATCCGGGCCTGCTCAAGCATCTGTTCGACCTGGTGGACATGAACGCCCTGATCGACACCCCGGTGCTGCTCGCCGCCACCGGTGGCAGCGAGCGCCACGCGCTGGTTCTCGACCACCAGCTGCGCCCGCTGTTCAGCTTCTTCCAGTCGATCACTCTGCCCATCGGCGTGTACGCCAGCGAGGCGGACTTCGCCAACTACCAGATCACCAGCGACACCCTGCGCGCCCGCATCCAGCTGGCCGCCGAACGCGCCGCACCGCTGTTCGCCCGCCCGCAACTGCGCAAGACCGCCTGAGGAGCCCTCGATGAACGTGTTCTGGTTCCTGCCCACCCATGGTGACGGCCACTTCCTCGGCACCAGCGAGGGCGCGCGGCCGGTGTCGCTGCCGTATCTCAAGCAGATCGCCCAGGCCGCCGATTCCCTCGGCTACTACGGCGTGCTGATTCCCACCGGCCGCTCCTGCGAGGATTCCTGGGTAGTCGCCTCGGCCCTGGCGCCGCTCACCGAGCGCCTGCGCTATCTGGTGGCGATCCGCCCGGGGATCATCTCGCCGACCGTCTCCGCGCGCATGGCGGCGACCCTGGATCGCCTGTCCGGCGGGCGCCTGCTGATCAACGTGGTCACCGGTGGCGACCCGGACGAAAACCGTGGCGACGGCATCCACCTCAGCCATGCCGAGCGCTACGAAGTCACCGACGAATTCCTGCGCATCTGGCGCCGCGTGCTGCAGGGCGAATCGGTGGACTTCGCCGGCAAACACCTGCAGGTGGAGAACGCCAAGGCGCTCTATCCGCCGATCCAGAAGCCCTATCCGCCGTTGTACTTCGGTGGCTCCTCAGCCGAGGCCCACGACCTCGCCGCCGAGCAGGTGGACGTCTACCTGACCTGGGGCGAACCGCCACAAGCGGTCGCGCAGAAGATCGCCGACGTGCGTGAGAAAGCCGCGAAGCAGGGCCGCACTGTGACGTTCGGTATCCGCCTGCACGTGATCGTCCGCGAGACCGCCGAGGAAGCTTGGCAGGCCGCCGACAAGCTGATCGCCAACATCTCCGACGAGACCATCGCCAACGCGCAGAAGTCCTTCGCCCGCTTCGACTCCGAAGGCCAGCGGCGCATGGCCGCGCTGCACGGCGGCCGGCGTGACCAGCTGGAGATCTACCCCAATCTCTGGGCCGGCGTCGGCCTGGTGCGCGGCGGTGCCGGCACCGCGCTGGTGGGCGACCCGCAGCAGGTCGCCGAACGCATCAAGGAGTACGCGGACCTGGGGATCGACAGCTTCATCTTCTCCGGCTACCCGCACCTGGAAGAGGCGTATCGCTTCGCCGAACTGGTCTTCCCGTTGCTGCCCGAACCCTATGCGAGCCTCGCCGGGCGCGGCGTGACCAACCTTACCGGGCCCTTCGGCGAAATGATCGCCAATGACGTGCTGCCCGGACGCAAGGCCGGCTGAGCCCCACCCATGACGTGCCGGGCAGGAGCCCGGTACGCATTCAATCGAACAAAGAGGAAGCGAGCGTGAACGCCAAGACGCGTCTCGACGCACAGACACCCGGGCAAATAGCCCAACGCCTGGCCGCCGGTTTCGCCGAAACCGCCGCCGAGCGCGACATCCGTGGCGGCACGCCGAAGGCCGAGCGCGATGCGCTGCGCCAGAGCGGCCTGTTGTCGCTGATCATCCCCAGCGAGTACGGCGGCCTGGGCGCCGACTGGAGCACCACGCTGGACATCGTCAGGCAGTTCGCCGTGGTCGATAGCTCCATTGCCCATGTGTTCGGCTTCCAGCACCTGATGCTGGCCACCGTGCGCCTGTTCTCGCGCCCCGAGCAGTGGCAGCCGTGGTTCGAGCTGACCGCGCGCAACCAGTGGTTCTGGGGTAACGCCCTGAACCCGCTGGACACCCGCACTGTGTCGCGCAGCTTCGCCGGCTGGCGCGAGTTTTCCGGGCGCAAGAGCTTCTGCTCCGGCGCACTGGATTCGGAAATGCTCATCGCCTCGGCGCTGGACGGTGAGGGCGGCAAGCTGCTGATAGCCGCGATTCCAACTGCGCGCAGCGGCATCAGCCTCGCCCACGACTGGGACAACATGGGCCAGCGCCAGACCGACAGCGGCAGCGCCACCTTCGAGCGCGTGCGCGTGGAGGAGAGCGAGCTGCTGCTCGATCCGGGCCCGCTGAGCACGCCGTTCGCCTGCCTGCGCCCGCTGATCGCGCAACTGATCTTCACCCATGTGTTCCTTGGCATAGCTGAAGGTGCGTTCGAAGAGGCGCGGCAGTACACGCTCAAGGAAGCTCGCCCGTGGTTCCGCTCCAACGCCGCCACGGTCAGCGAAGACCCTTACGTGCTCGCCCATTACGGCGAATTCTGGGTCGGCCTGGAAAGCACCCGCCTGCTGGTGCGCCGCGCCGCGCAACTGCTGGATGAAGCCTGGAACAAGGGCGCCGCGCTGGATGCCGAAGAGCGCGGCCGGCTGGCCGTGGCCATCGCCACGGCCAAGGTCGCGGCCACGCGCAATGGCCTGGAAATCTGCAACCGCCTGTTCGAGGTCACTGGCGCGCGGTCCACCCATGCCGCGCTGCGCATCGACCGCTACTGGCGCAACCTGCGTACCCAGACCCTGCATGACCCGGTGGACTACAAGGTCCGCGAGTTGGGTGACTGGGCGCTGAACCAGCAACTCCCGCAACCGACTTTCTACTCATGAATGCGACCACACCCGAGGGTCTGCTGATCCTGCCCAAGTCCCCCGCGCTGGCCACTTCCATCCGCGCCACCGCGCAGGTGTTCGAGGACCCGAAATCCCAGGCGTTGCTCGACCACCTGCAACAGGTCGCGCCCAGTGAGGCCAGCGTGCTGATCATCGGCGAGACCGGCACCGGCAAGGAATTGGTGGCGCGGCACATCCATAACCTCAGCGCGCGGCGCAGTGGCCCGTTCGTGGCGGTGAACTGTGGGGCCTTCTCCGAATCCCTGGTGGAGGCCGAGCTGTTCGGCCACGAGAAGGGCGCCTTCACCGGTGCGCTGGCGGCCAAGGCCGGCTGGTTCGAGGAGGCCAACGGCGGCACCCTGTTTCTCGATGAGATCGGCGATTTGCCGATGCCGATCCAGGTCAAGCTGCTGCGCGTCCTGCAGGAGCGCGAAGTGGTGCGCCTGGGTTCGCGCAAGAGCATCCCGATCAACGTGCGGGTGCTGGCGGCCACCAACGTGCAGCTGGAGAAGGCGATCAACGCCGGGCACTTCCGCGAGGACCTCTACTACCGGCTCAACGTGGTCAGCCTGGAGCTTTCGCCGCTGCGCGAGCGCCCTGGCGACATCCTCCCGCTGACCCGCCACTTCATTGCCGAGTACAGCCGGCGCCTGGGCTACGGGCAGAGCCAGCTCAGCGCCGAGGCGGCGCAGAAACTGCGCAGCTATTCCTGGCCGGGGAACATTCGCGAGCTGGAGAACGTCATCCACCACACCTTGCTCATCTGCCGCGACGGCGTGGTGCGCGCGGAGGATCTGCACCTGTCCAACCTGCGCATCGATCGCAGCGACGAGCCACGGCTGGAATCGCTGGGCGCCGAGCAGATTCTCCAGCAGGCCTTCCAGCGCCTGTTCGAGGAGCAGGGCGGCAACCTGCACGCGCGGGTGGAGGATGCACTGCTGCGCGCGGCTTATCGCTTCTGCCACTGCAACCAGGTGCACACCGCCAATCTGCTGGGCCTGAGCCGCAACGTCACGCGCACGCGGCTGATCGAGATCGGCGAACTGGTGGTGAACAAGCGCCGCGGCGCGGCGGTGATCGACCCGGAGCGGGGCGTGCGGCTGTCGATCTAGGCCTGTCTATTTGGAGGTATTCGCCGCGGGCAACTGATCCACGGCAACGAAACCGGCCACTGGCCAGCCTAGACTCCGGGACCGCCCATCCCAAGCGAAAGGAGTCACCCATGCACGTGGACATCGCCATCGTCGGCGCCGGCCCCGCCGGGCTTTGCCTGGCCCGCTCGCTGTCGGGCAATGGCCTGTCGATCCTGCTGATCGACCGCCAGCCGCTGGCCGCCGTGGCCGAACCCGCCGAGGATGGCCGGGAGATCGCCCTGACCCACGCTTCACGCGCCGAGTTGCAACGCCTGGGGATGTGGTCGCGGATCGACCCGCAGGAAGTCTCGCCGCTGCGCGATGCCCAGGTGCTCAACGGTCCGTCGCTGTTCACCCTGCGCATCGAGGCGGAACAGGCCGGGGCCGAACAGCTGGGCTACTTCGTGTCGAACCAGATGATCCGCCGCGCGGCCTTCGATGCAGTGCATGAGTGCCCGGATGTCTCGCTGGTCTGCGGGCGTGCGCTGCGCTCGTTGCGTGTCGAGCAGAATGGCGTGGACCTGACGCTGGATGACGACAGCCGTGTGCATGCGCGCCTGCTGGTTGCCGCCGACAGTCGCTTCTCCGAGACGCGGCGGATGCTCGGCATCGGCGCGCACATGGAAGACTTCGGCAAGACCATGATGGTCTGCCGCATGGCCCACGAGAGACCGCACCACAACGTCGCCTGGGAATGGTTCGGCTATGGCCAGACCCTGGCGCTGCTGCCGATCAACGGCGACCGCTCCTCGGTGGTACTGACCCTGCCGCAGCGCGAGATGGCGCCGTTGCTGGAGATGGACGAGAACGCCTTTGCCCACGAGATGGAACGCCGCTTCGACCGCCGACTGGGCGGGATGGAACTGCTCGGCCCGCGGCACAGCTACCCGCTGGTGGGCGTCTACTCCGACCGCTTCGTCGGCCCGCGCAGCGCGCTGATCGGCGATGCCGCCGTCGGCATGCATCCGGTGACCGCGCACGGCTTCAACTTCGGCCTGCAGAGCCAGCGCCGGCTGGCCAATGAAATCCTCGCGACCCATCGCCGTGGCGGTGATATCGGCGGCGCCTGGCCGCTGCGCCGCTACGCGATGAGCCACCGTCTGGCGACCTGGCCGCTGTACCAGGCGACCCGATTGATCGTCGGCATGTATACCGACCCGCGCCCGCCGGTGCGCCTGCTGCGTAATGCCGGCCTGCGCCTGGCGCAGAACCTGCCGCCGCTACGCACGGCCATCGCCAGGCACCTGACGCAGGGGGCCTGAGGGCCGGCTCGGCATCTCCCTCAGCGATACGAGCCCTGCAGGGCTGGCCCAGAGAGAGCAAAAGCGTTCGCGAGCAAGCTCACTCCTACGGATGCCGGGATATTCGGTGCGCTTTTCGTAGGAGCGAGCGTGCTCGCGAACGGCTGAGCCTGATGTCTCAGGCTGCCTCGGTCTGCCGCGCCTTCTTCTGCTCCAGCTCCCGCACCAGCGGCAGTACCTTCTCGCCGAAGTAGCGCACCTCTTCCTGGAAGTGCAGGAAGCCCGCCAGCACCAGGTCCACGCCCACGGCCTTGAGCGCGACGATGCGTTCGGCGATCTGCTGCGGCGTGCCGATCAGGTTGGTCTTGAAGCCGTCGTTGTATTGCACCAGGTCTTCGAAGCTGGACTTGGCCCAGTTGCCTTCGCCTTCCGGTGACGCCGCCCCCGCCTGTTTCGCCGCATGGCCGAAGGCATTCACCGCTTCCGGGTCGGCCTTGTCGATGATCTCGGCGAGCACCGCTCGGGCTTCTTCCTCGGTGTCGCGGGCGATGACGAAGGCGTTCACCCCGATCTTCACCGAGTGGCCGTTGGCGGCGGCCTTCTCGCGGATGTCATCCACCTGGGCCTTGATGCCTTCGACGCTGTTGCCGTTGGTGAAGTACCAGTCGGAGACGCGCGAGGCCATGTCCCGCGCGGCCCGTGAGCTGCCGCCCTGGAAGATTTCCGGATGCGGCCGCTGGATCGGCTTGGGTTTCAGGGTGTAGTCGTGGAAGCGGTAGAAGTCGCCCTTGAAGGTGAAGTTGTCCTCGGTCCAGATGCCTTTCAGGGCGCGAATGAATTCCTCCGAGCGACGGTAGCGCTCATCGTGTTCCAGCCAGGGTTCACCAATGGCCTGGAACTCGCCCTTGAACCAGCCGCTGACGATGTTTACGGCGATGCGCCCGGCGGTGAGCTGGTCGATGGTCGCCAGCTGCTTGGCGGCCAGCGAGGGCGTCCAGGGGCCGGGGAGGATGGCGGCGATCACCTTGAGCTTTTGCGTGGCGCCCAGCAGTGCGTGGCTGAAAGCGACGGACTCGTGCTGGTTCTCGGCGCCGTAGCCGGCGGTGAAGCGAATCTGTGTCAGCGCGTAGTCGAACCCGGCGTCCTCGGCGATGCGCGCCAGTTCGCGGTTGTAGTCGATGTCCCAGTGGGTGCGCTGTTCGATCTTGCTGACGACCAGGCCGCCACTGACGTTGGGCACCCAGTAGGCGAAGCGGATCGGTGGTTGGCTCATGGCGCGACTCCTCGTTGCTGTACGGCGGCGAAGGTGCCGCAACGTGATCAGAGCGAAAGCCATGCCACGGGGGGAAATTCCAGCCTGATCAGCAGCTTGCTGATTCGTCGGGACAGCAGCCGGTGTTTTGCCGGGAGCAATGCTGCTGGCCAGGTGTTGGCCAGGCAACAGTGACGGGTGCGACAACCGGCCCCTGAGCAGGCTTGGGGAAGGCTGTCAGAATTCCCCGTTCACCTGCTCCCAGAAGCGGGGACCTCCTGCGTGCGAATCCACAACAGAAGAAATCCAGGGGGCACCATCATGGCCATCACTTCCAGCGATATCTGCAACGCCGCCGAGGGCCTGTCCGGCTTCGTCGGCTTCAACCTCAAGACCGGCAAGTACATCGTGCGCTTCAGCGAGGATTCCTTCGGCATGGACGTGGCCGAGGACAGTATCCGTCCGGCGTGCGAGTTCGTCTGGGCACCCAGGAGCGGCGAGGTGATGACCTTGAGCAGAGAGTGCCTGCAGATCCTCGCCGAGCAGAATATCCACGACAGGCTGAACCTCAGCGAGGCGTTGCTCACCTATCTGCGCCGCACTGATCTGCCGGAGATCGCCGCCGAGCGTCGGCTGAAGTGATCACCACGCCTGGGCGCCGGGCGTTCGCAGGGGCGGGGAGCGCCGGGTTGCGCGAAGCCGGGGAGGGGTTCGCGGGCTCGCTCCTGCAGGGTACGAAATAGCCGGATACGCAGGAGCGGGCTCCATCCGCGATAGGTCCGCATCGCGCGGAGACCATCGCGGAAGGAGTCCGCTCCCACGTTCATTGCACCTTACTCAGCCAGTTCCTTGCGCAGGTCCGCCACCTGGCTGGCGGTCACCGGTGTCGCCGCGTTGCCCCAGGTGTTGCGCACGTAGGTCAGCACCTTGGCGACCTTGTCGTCGTCGAGGTTCCAGGCGAACGAGGGCATGGCCGGCGCCGTCGGGGCGGCGTCGGTGCTTCCGGCGCGGCTGCCGGCCAGCACCACGCGGATCAGCGAGGTGGGGTCGTCGTTGTTGACCAGGGGGGCAGCGGCCAGGGTCGGGAACAGGTTCTTCACGCCCTGGCCGTTGCTCACATGGCAGGCGGAGCAGCGGTCCGCGTAGATCGCCTTGCCCGCCACCATGGCGGCGTCGTCCGCCGCCATGGGTGGGGGAGCGGCCTTGCCGGGGGCGCCATCCTTGAGATACACGGCGACCGCCATCAGGTCCTCGTCGCTCCAGTGCTGGGTGGAGTTCTCCACCGCTTCGGCCATCGGGCCGGAGGCGATGTCGAAGCGGTTGGCACCGGTTTTCAGGTACTGCACCAGGTCCTGCGTGCTCCACTGGCCGATGCCGCTGTGCGGGTTGGCGGTGATGTCCGGGGCGACCCAGCCCTGCAGGTTGGCACCGGTGAGGAAACGGTCGTTGTCATCACCGCCGATCAGGTTCTTCGGCGTGTGGCAGGTGCCGCAATGGCCCAGGCCCTCCACCAGGTAGGCACCACGGTTCCACTGCGCCGACTTGTCTGGCTTGGGAACGAACTCGCCCTGAGTGAAGTTCAGCCAGTTCCAGCCGATCAGGCTGGTGCGCACGCTGAAGGGGAAGGGCAGCTGGTTGGTTTCCACCGGGTTGTGCACCGGCTGCAAGGTCTGCAGGTAGGCCCAGAGCGCCCGGTTGTCCTCGCGGTGTACCTTGGTGTAAGCGGTGAACGGCATGGCGCCGTACAGGCGTTTGCCGCCGCGGCTGTGACCGGTGGACATCACCGCCTGGAAGTCCTCGAAGCTCCAGCGTCCCAGGCCGGTGTCCGGGTCAGGGGTGATGTTGGCGCCGACCAGTTTGCCGAACGGTGTCTCGATGGCCACGCCGCCGGCGAACGGCGCGCCGCCGGGCAGGGTGTGGCAGGCGGTGCAGTCGCCGACGACGGCGAGATAGCGACCTTTTTCCACCAGGTTGTAGGAGTCCGCGCCCGTTCCTGCACTGGCTTGCTGCAGGTTCAGGCCCAGCAGGGCGAGGGTGCCGATGCGAAGGAGAGTCTTCATGCGCTGATCATCTCCCCGGGGCGTTTCAGGTATAGCCGGCGGATTGCATCGGCGGCCTTGAAGGCCAGTGCGCCGACAGTGCCGGTAGGGTTGTAGCCGGGGTTCTGCGGGAAGGCCGAGGAGCCCACCACGAACAGGTTGGGTACGCCCCAGACCTGCAGGTGCTTGTTCACCGAACTGTTCTTCGGATCGGCGCCCATGATGAAGCCGCCGACGATGTGCGACGACTGGTAAGAGGTATTCGACCAGGGGCCTTTGCGCGGAGCCGGGACAATCTGCTGCGGGTTCATGCTGCGGGCGATCTCTGCCACCTTGTCGGTGCAGTACTGCGCCATCCGCAGGTCGTTTTCCGGGAAGTCGAAGGTAATGCGCAGCAGCGGGCGACCGTGGGGGTCGTTGTAGTTGGGGTCCAGCGACAGGTAGTTGCTGCGCGTTGTGTAGCTGCTGGCCTCACAGCCGATGGACATGTTGCTCAGGTAGCTTTCTACCGTGGCTTTCTTCCATTGGGAGCCCCAGGCAGGCGTGCCGGGCGGAACCGGCCGCGAGTCGATCGGGGCGGCGCCGATCGGGGTCACGCGGGTGCTGCCGCCGCCGACGAAACCCAGCCCGGAGTGGTCGAAGTTGTCGTTGTTGAACTCGTCGATGCCCATGCCGATAGCGCCGCCACCGATGAAGGGATTGAAGTTCTTGTCCTTGAAGAACAGCTTGACGCTGTTGGCCGTCTGGTAGGCGAAGTTGCGCCCGGTGGTGCCGGTATTCGCGATCGGGTTGTAGGGCTCGCCGACGCTCGAAAGCAGCATCAGCCGCACGTTCTCGAAGATGAACGCGGCGACCACCACGATGTCCGCCGGCTGTTCCCATTCCTCTCCGCTGGAGTCGACGTAGACGATACCGGTGGCACGGGAACCGGTGCTGTCCATGGTCACCTTGAGCACTTCGGAGTTGGTCCTGGCGGTGAAGTTGGGTTTGCGGATCAGCGCCGGCAGGACGTTGACGATGGCGCTGGCCTTGGAATAGTTGGCGCAGCCGTAGTTGGTGCAGAAACCGCAGAAGGTGCAGGGCCCCATGGTCACGCCCAGTTGGTTGGTGTAGCCCTGGGAGGCCAGTGCCGAGGGCACCGGGAAGGGTTTGTAGCCCAGGTTGCGCGCCGCTTCGGCGAACAGCGTCGGGGCGTAGGTCTGCGCGGTGGGCGGGTTGGGGTACTCGCGCGAGCGCGCGCCCTCGAAGGGGTTGCCGCCTTCGACGAGGGTGCCGCCGAGGTTGCCGGCCTTGCCGGAAACGCCGGCGAGCCGCTCGAAGGCGTCGTAGTGCGGCTCCATTTCCTCCCAGGTGGTGCCCCAGTCCTGCAGGGTCAGCTCTTCGGGCACCTCCTTGCCGTAGCGCTCCTTCAGGTGGCTGGCCAGGCGGAATTCCTCGGGCTGGAAGCGGAAGGTGATACCGGCCCAGTGGTTGCCCGCGCCGCCCGTGCCGTTGCCGGGGTGGAACGAGCCCCAGACGCGCATCGGCAGGGCGGTCTCCGACTCCTTGTTGCGCATCGTGCAGGTGTTCTGCCGGGTGCGCAGCATCAGTTCCTGGCGGCGGTTGTAGCGCAGTTCGTCGGCGGCCGAGGCGAGGTTGAAGTCGCTGGCGGTGTCGCGCCAGGGGCCGCGTTCGAAGCCGATCACATCGAGGCCGGCGTCGGCCAGTTCGTGGGCGATGATGGAACCCGCCCAGCCGAGCCCGACAACCACGACGTCGGTGGAAGGTAGTTTCTTGGCCATGGCGTTGTTAACCCTTCTTGGTCCAGGCGGAGCTGCCGACGATGGAGAGCGGCACGAGATTCAGCTTCTGGTTGTGCAGGCTGATGTAGTCGCGGTAGTCGTAGCGCGCGCCGGGGAAGCCGAGCATCTTCCACGACACCATGTCGCGATTGCCGCCATAGATAGGGTCGGCGAAGAAGCCTTCCATGGTGTTGTCCAGCACCTGCTGGAAGAACGCCTTGGCGTCGATGCCGTCGAGGGTGATGGCGCCTTTTTCCAGGTCGGCCAGCACCTGGTCGCGCTGTTCGCCGGGCAGGGCGCTGAACGGCTTCTGGAACTTGCCCTGGCAGTACTTGCCCAGCGCGGCCAGGCCGATGCGATAGCGCTCGCGTGGCACCAGTGGCGACTGGTCGGCCTGCGCGGGCGTGCCCGGCGTGAAGGGCCCGGTCATGTACAGGCGGCCGAAGTCGCCGTAATCGCTCACCAGCTGGCGGTCGATGAACACCGCGCAACCGGCGTCCTTGCCGCTGACGCTCAGGTCATCGGCGGGAATCAGTTGTTCGACTATGGCCTCCACCTCGGTGGCTTCCTCGGTGGTGAAGAACTGCCAGCCGGGGCTGTCGTAGTGCAGCGGGCCGTTGTGGTCGAAGGGCAGCCATTTCGGCGTGCCGATCACGGTGGCGGCCTGGGTGCTGGCGGCGGCGCCCACGGCCAGGGAGGCGGCGGACGTCTTCAACAGCTGACGCCGGGTGAATCCCTTGGGGTGTTCGGTCATTTCGGCTCCTGAGGCAGCACCCGTCCGCTCGTTATCGAGGTGGCAGGAACGGGTAGTGCCAGGTCAGTTCACGGTGATCTGCGCTCGCGGCAGGTGCCGGATGAGCGGAGCGAGGGTGCGAAGTCGCCCCGTCGGGGCGCTGTGCAGATCGGCTGAACGGGTCCTTCGCCCAGGCGGAATCTGCGATTCGTCTTCTCCACGCGCGTTTTTAGACTAGAGGCCGTAACAGAATGTTGCAGAAATTTTCGCGGTAAATGTTTATTGCGGAATTCGAGAAAATACGCGGAATAGAACGGTTATCTGGAGACGATGGGTTGCAGCGGCTTGTAGGAGCGAGCTTGCTCGCGAACCACCCCACTGTGGGGCCTGTTCGCGAGCAAGCTCGCTCCTACGAAGAGCAAATCGGCGCGAGGGGCGTTAGAGGAACATGCCGCCCGAGGCTTCCACGCGCTGGCCGTTGATCCAGCGGCCGCCCTCGGAGAGCAGGCTGGCGATCACTGCGCCAATGTCGTCTGGCAAGCCGACCCGGCCCAGGGCGGTGTTGCTGGCGATCTGTTTGTTCAGCTCGGCGTTGTCGCGCACCCGGCCGCCACCGAAATCGGTCTCGATGGCGCCCGGGGCGAGGATGTTCACGGCAATGCCGCGCGCGCCCAATTCTTTCGCCTGGTACTTGGTCAGCGTCTCCATGGCGCCCTTCATGGTCGCGTAGGCGGCGTAGCCGGGCAGGGAGAAACGCGTCAGGCCGCTGGAGACATTGAGGATGCGGCCGCCGTCGGCAATCAGCGGCAGCAGCTTCTGGGTCAGGAAGAACGGGCCCTTGAGCTGGATGTTCATCAGTTGGTCGAACATCTCCTCGCTGGTCTCGGCGAAGCTGGCGTAGAGGCCGATGCCGGCGTTGTTCACCAGGAAGTCGAAGTTCTGGCGGCCAAACGTCTCGCCCAGGGTGGCGCGGATCTGCTCGGCAAAGGCGGCAAAGCTGGCGCTCTCCGCTACGTCCAGGTGCAGCATCACGGCGCGGCCGCCGTGCTGTTCGATCTCGGCGGCGACGGCCTGGGCTTCGTCGGCCTGGCTGCGGTAGGTGCCGATGATGTCGACGCCCGCGGCGGCGAGGTGCAGGGCGGCGTTGCGGCCAAGGCCACGGCTGGCGCCGGTGATGAGAGCGATCTTGCGGGTCATGGCGAAGCTCCTTGTTTGCGGTAGCTGGCGGGTGGGATTGAGGGATAGCTTATTGTTCGATTGAGTAGTGATAAACCGGCGAGAATCGGAAATACTGGTCGGTATTGGCGAACAATGATCCGCGAACAACAGGCCTGCCCATGATCCGCCCCGACCTCCTGCGTACCTTCGTCCGCGTTACCGAACTGGCCAGCTTCACCCAGGCTGGCGAGCAACTCGGCCTGCCGCGCTCCACCGTCTCCGAGCACGTGCAGGCGCTGGAGGAGCTGCTGTGCACGCGCCTGCTGCAACGCACCACCCGGCGCGTCACCGCAACCCAGGACGGGCTGGTGCTCTACGAGCGCAGCAAGGACATGCTGGCCCAGCTGGACGAGTTGCAGGGCCTGTTCCGCCAGGACGACGAGGCCCTTGGCGGCCGCCTGCGGGTGGACATGCCGACGGTGATGGCGCGCAAGCTGGTAATGCCGCGCCTGGGCGAGTTCCTCGCGCGGCACCCGGCGCTGGAGCTGGAGGTGAGCTGCACCGACCGCCGAGTCGACCTGGTGCGCGAGGGCTTCGATTGCGTGGTGCGGGTCGGTGCGGTGAACGATCCGTCGGTGGTGGCGCGCACCCTCGGGCAGTTCCCGCAGGTGACCTGCGCCAGCCCGTCCTACCTTGCCGAGCGCGGCGTGCCGCAGTCGCTGGACGACCTGGCGGGGCACCAACTGATCCACTACGTCACGGTGCTGGGCGCGCGGCCGCCGGGCTTCGAGTACCTGCATCAGGGCGAGGTGCGCTACATACCGATGGGCGGAGCGTTGTCGGTGAACAACGCCGAGGCTTACGAGAGCGCGGCCATGGGTGGGCTGGGGATCATCCAGGTGCCGGTCCATGGCGTGCTGGATGACCTGGAGGCGGGGCGTCTGGTGCAGGTGCTGGGGCACATCCCGCTGCCACCCATGGAAATCTCCCTGCTCTACGCGCATCGCCGTCTGCCGCAGCGGGTTCGCGCCTTCATGCAGTGGCTGACGCAGCTGCTGGGCGAGCCCGGTGTGCTGGGTTCGCCCGTGATCGCCAGGCCCTAGCTGGCCCAGTCGGAATTCAGGATCACCTCGCAGAAGTTGCCGCGCACGAAGTCCGCATCCTTCATGGCCAGCACGTCGGCCTTGACGTTGCCGAAGGTGGTTTGCGGCTTGGCTTTGATGCCGTCGTAGAAGGCCTGCAGGATGTCCTGCTTGAACTGCCCGCCGCGCGGGTGGGCGGCGACCACGGCGTCACGCTGGGCGTCGGGGAACTGCTGATAGGCGATGCCCAGCACGTCCATCTCCACGCCGGCGGTGACCAGGGCGATCTCCGGCTTCATGTGCTGCGGGATGCCCGGCGTGGTGTGCAGGGCGATGGCCGTCCACACGGTGTCGATGTCGCTTTCGGCGATGCCATGGCTGCGCAGGAATTCGGCGGCGCAGTCGGCGCCGTCCACTTCGAAACGTTCGCACTGGCTGCAATAGCGCGGCATCAGGCCCATGTCGTGGAACATCGCGCCGGCGTAGAGCAGTTCGGCGTCGAACTTCAGGCTCTTGCGTGCGCCGGTCAGCGCGCCCCAGTAATAGACGCGGGAGGAGTGGTGGAAGAGCAGCGGGGTGGCGTTGTCGCGGACCATCTCGGTGATGGCCTTGGCGAGGCTGCTGTCGGGGACTTTGACGCCGTTCAGGTCGAGGCTCATGGCGGGCTCCGGGGCTGGGTTTCCAAGGTGCGGCGCGGGCTGCGTCGCGGTTGGTTCCATTGGAGATCCACGGCCATGCGCGGACAACGAGAGCGAGGGAGCGAATCCGGACAGCCAGCGTTCGTTTGCTGCCAAGGGGTGTCATGGTCTCGTGTCGGTGCCCCTGTTGCCCTCTCCCTAACCCTGGCTACGCGTCCCGCTCCGAAGGGCGAGGGACTGGATCGGCGCAGAGTCATACCGATACGTCAGCCGGCACGAATAGCTCCCTCTCCCTTCAGGGAGAGGACTGGGGAGAGGGAGCTTCGAACAAGAGTTTCAGGAAGCTCGATGTTTTCTCTTCACGCTCTGCTTCGAAGGCAGGAGCGCTTGATCAATCCTCCAGAAAACTTGTCGTTTTTCATCAAGAGCCGCCGCAGGCGTGCCCCTAGATTTGTCCTCGAACCGAGCCGCCGGACCATGAGCCGGCCACGCCAGAAGAAGCCGAGGAGAGTCGAACATGTCGTCCATCGAGAGCCTGAAACTGCGTACTTCCATCGACGGCTGGGACCGCCAGGACCCGGAGCAGGCCTTCACCCTGCCGTCGCGCTATTTCTTCGACGAAGCACTGTTCAAGGCCGAGCGCGACAACATCTTCCTGCGCTCCTGGCACGTCGCCGGGCACCTGAGCGAGTTCGCGGAGGTTGGGCAGTACGTGGTCTGCGACCTGTTCGACCAGAGCATCGTCATCGCCCGCAGCCGCAGTGGGAACATCCGCGCCTTCCACAACGTCTGCCAACACCGCGGCAACCGCCTGCTGGAGGAGCGTCGCGGCAACACCGGCGGCATCGTGCGCTGCGCCTACCACTCCTGGTGCTACGAGATGGATGGCGCGCTGCGCAGTGCGCCGCGCTGCGAGCGCATCAAGAACTTCGACAAGGAAGAATTCGCCATCCCGCAGGTGCGCCTGGAGGAACTGGGCGGCTTCCTCTACTTCAACCTCGACCCGAACGCGCCGTCACTGGCCGAGCTGTTCCCTGGCGCCGACGAGGAGATGCACCGGGTGTTCCCGAACCTGGCCGACATGCGTCTGATCGAGGAGGCGGATGTCGTGGTCCCGGCCAACTGGAAAGTGATCATGGACAACTCCATCGAGGGCTATCACTTCAAGCTCTCCGGGCCGTGCCACATCGACCTCGCCAAGCTGATCGACTTCAAGGGCTATCGCCTGACCAAACGCGACAACTGGTGGACCTACATCGCCCCGGCCAACCTCGAAGCAGGCGAGGCTTACGGGGTGAAACTGCGCAGCGACCTGAACACCGACGAGTGCTTCTTCAACATCGGCATGTGGCCGAACAACACCTTCTACACCTTCCCGTTCTCCGAGTTCCTCGGCACCTTCATCATGATTCCGCTGGACGCCGAACGCTCGCTGCTGCGCTTTGGCTACTACTCGGCGAACGAGCAGACCGCCGAGGTGAGCAAGGCCTGCATGCGCTGGATGAACGAGGAGCTGGGGCCCGAGGACATCGCCCTGAACATCAGTGTGCAGAAGGGCCTGCATTCCATGGGCTACGACCAGGGCCGCTACATGATCGACGCCGAGCGCAGCAACGAGAGCGAGCACCTGGTGCACCACTTCCACCGCCTGGTGTTCCAGGGCATCCACGGCGCGCAGCTCTGAGGAATGGCCATGGACTACGACTACGTCATCGTCGGCGCGGGCTCGGCCGGTTGTGTGCTGGCCAACCGCCTGGGCGCCGATCCGGCCGTGCGCATCCTGTTGCTGGAGGCGGGGCCGGCGGACAAGAGCTGGACCATCGACATGCCCTCGGCGGTGGGCATCGTGGTCGGTGGCACACGTTACAACTGGAGCTACAGCAGCGAGCCGGAGCCGTACCTGGATGGCCGGCGGATCGCCACGCCGCGCGGGCGGACTCTGGGCGGGTCGTCCTCGATCAATGGCATGGTCTACATCCGCGGCCACGCCCGCGACTATGACGGCTGGGCGGCGCAGGGCTGCGAAGGCTGGGATTACCAGCGCGTGCTGCCGTACTTCATTCGCTCGGAGAACCATGCCAGCGGCGCCGACGATTACCACGGCGCGGCCGGGCACCTGCATGTCACTCCCGGTGATATCGACACGCCGCTCTGCGCGGCATTCGTCGCGGCGGGCGAGGAGGCGGGCTATGGGCGCAGCAGCGATCTCAACGGTCATCGCCAGGAGGGCTTCGGACGGGTTGATCGCACCACGCGGCAGGGCAAGCGCTGGAGCACGTCACGCGGGTATCTGAGCGAGGCATTGGGGCGCGGTAATGTCACCGTTGCCACGGGGGCATTGGCACTGCGGATTCTGTTCGAAGGTGAGCGTGCCGTGGGGGTGGAGTACGAGCAGAACGGCCAGGCACTGACCGCCCATGCAAGCCGCGAAGTATTGTTGACGGCGGGGGCGATCAATTCGCCGCATCTGTTGTTGCTCTCGGGCATCGGCCCGGCGGACGAACTGCGCCAGTTGGGCATCGCGGTGAAGCACGACTTGCCCGGCGTCGGCCGGCGCCTGAACGATCACCCCGACAGTGTGGTGCAGTTCATCTGCAAGGCACCGGTGTCGATCTACCCCTGGACCCGCGCGCCGGGCAAGTGGTGGATTGGCGCGCGCTGGTTCGCCACCCACGACGGGCTGGCGGCGAGCAATCATTTTGAGGCGGGCGCTTTCATCCGCTCCCGCGCGGGTGTCGAACACCCCGATCTGCAGCTGACCTTCATGCCGCTGGCGGTACAGCCGGGCAGCGTGGCGCCGGTGCCGGACCACGCCTTCCAGGTACACATCGACCTGATGCGGCCCACCAGCCTGGGCAGCGTCACCCTGCGCAGCGCCGAGCCCCGGCAGGCACCGCGCATCCTCTTCAACTACCTGCAGACCGAGCAGGACCGCGCCGACATGCGCGCCGGCGCCCGTCTGGTGCGCGAGCTGATGCGCCAGCCGTCGATGCGCGGGCTGGCGGGCGAAGAGCTGACGCCCGGCCCGCTGGCCCACAGCGACGCCGAGCTGGACGCCTGGGCGCGGCGCGTGACCGAGACCGGCTACCATGCCAGCGGTACCTGCAAGATGGGGTTGGCCAATGATCCCGAGGCAGTGGTCGATCCGCAGCTGCGCGTGCACGGCCTGCAAGGGTTGCGTGTGGTGGATGCGTCGATCATGCCGAGCATCGTCAGCGGCAACACCAATGCGCCGACGGTGATGATCGCCGAGAAGGCCAGCGATATGATCCGGGGAATGCCGCCGCTACCGGCGGCCAATGTCCCGGTGTGGCTGCATCCGCAGTGGCAGCACCAACAGCGCTAAGGAGAGTCGATGGCCAGTGTTGCACCGCCTTCCCGGTTCCGCCGCGAGCCTTTGCGCGTGGGCTTGCTGTTGCTGCCGTCTTTCCCTGGCCTGGGGTTGGCGGCGGTGGTCGAGCCGCTGGCGATCGCCAACTGGCTGGGCGGCGAGGCGCTGTTCGAGTGGCAGCTGCTGTCGCTGGACGGCGAGCCGGTCACCGCCAGCAACGGCCTGACCAGCACGGTGCACGGTGCCATCGACCCTGAGCGGGGTTGGGATGCCTGCTTCGTCATTGCCAGCTTCGACGTGCACAAGCATGCACGCAATCGCCCGCTGAAAAGCTGGCTGCGCCGCCAGGCAGCGTTCGGCGCGACGCTGGCGGGCATCGAGACCGGCACCGAGCTGCTGGCCGCGGCGGGAGTGCTGGATGGCTTCCCCGCGGCAGTGCACTGGGACAACCTGCAGGGCTTCCAGGAGAGTTACCCGAAGGTCCAGGCCCGCGCGCAGCTCTACACCCTCGACCGCCAGCGCCTGACCTGCGCGGGTGCCAGCGCCATCCTCGACCTGATGCTCGGCTGGATCGCCCAGCGGGTGGACGCCGACCTGTCGCGGGAGATCGCCATGCACCTGTTGCTGGGCGAAACCCGCGAGCCCGGCGCGCACCAGTTGCAGGGCCGGCAAAGCGACGCCCACGCCCACGGCGGTAAGGTGCGCCGCGCCATCGCGCTGATGGAACAGGCGCTGGAAGAACCGCTGGAATGCGACGCCATCGCCGAGCGTGTCGGCCTGTCGCGCCGCCAGCTGGAGCGGCAGTTCAAGCAGCACACGGGGTTGTCGCCGCTCAAGTACTACATCGTCCTGAGGCTGGGCCGCGCCCACAGCCTGCTGCAGCAGACGCGCCTGAGCGTGGCGCAGGTCGCTGCCAGTTCCGGCTTCGGGTCGCTGGAGCATTTCTCCCGCGCCTACCGCGCCCATTTCGGTTGCCCGCCCAGTGCGGACCGCACCCAGACCTATACCGCACCGGTGATGCGCCAGCCGCTGGGGCGTGACAACTAGCGACTCTCGTAGGGCGTGATAGCCAGCACTGAGCGGTCGCCCTTTTGTAGGAGCGAGCTTGCTCGCGAACCGCCGGATGTACCGAACTGCCGTCGAGTGGTTCGCGAGCAAGCTCGCTCCTACAGATGCGTGTCAACCCGCGAAGTTGGGTTCGCTCTCCATCAGCATCTCCCGCAGCGCCGCGAAATGCCGCTCGGCGAAGCCCGGATACTCCAGCCACTGGCGCATGGTCTTGCGCGCTACCTCGTCGCTGGCGATGCGCAGCGGGCGGCCGGTGGCCAGGGCGGTGAGGTAGACCTCGCAGGCGCGCTCGAAGTAGTACAGGTCATCGAAGGCCTGGGCCACGCTGGGTGCGGCCACCAGCACGCCGTGGTTGCCCATCAGGAGGATCGGCTTGTCGCCCAGCAGGCGGCTGACGCGCTCGGCCTCATCGCCCAGGCCCATGCCGTCGAAGCCTTCGTCGATGGCCACCCGCTCGAAGAAGCGCATGCTGTTCTGCTCGATCGGCGGCAGCCGTGAGTCGGCCAGGCAGGCGAGGGCGGTGGCGTATTTCGAATGCACATGCAGGATGCAGCGTGCCTGCGGGTTATTGCGGTGCAGTGCGCCATGCAGCGCCCAGGCGGTGATATCCGGCGCGTCCGGGCGATTCAGCGCCTCGGGGTCGTCGGCGTGCAGGCGCAACAGGTCGCTGGCGCGCACCTGCGAGAAGTGTCGGCCGTAGGGGTTGATAAGGAAGTCGCGGCCATCGGCGGACAACGCCAGGCTGAAGTGATTGGCGATGGCCTCGTGCAGGTTCAGGCGCGCGGTCCAGCGGAAGGCGCAGGCGAGGTCGATGCGGCCCTGGCGTTCCAGACTGGTGTCGAGGGTGCGGCTGGCAAGCGTTGGCATGGCGGCTCCGGGAGCGATGCCCGTGCCGGGCTGGCCGGGCCTGGCTTCCGAGTCTAGGGGCGTAACGCCGCTGGACTTGATGCGGAACGACCGGGCGTGCCGCTCGGTCGTCGAATGCGCTGCCAGCCCTAGACGAACTGCGCCGCCGCGTAGCCCGAGGCCCAGGCCCACTGGAAGTTGAAGCCGCCCAGGTGGCCGGTGACGTCCAGCACTTCGCCGACGAAGTACAGGCCGGGTGATTTCAGCGACTCCAGGGTCTTGGACGACACCTCGCGGGTATCCACGCCGCCCAGGGTGACTTCCGCCGTGCGGTAGCCCTCGGTGCCGGCCGGCACCAGTTGCCAATTGCCCAGGGACTCGGCGATGGCTTTGAGTTCTGCCGGCGTGTACTGCTTCATGGGCTTGGAGACGAACCACTGTTCGGCCAGCAGGCCGGCCATCTTCTTGGTGAACAACTCGCCCAACAGTGTCTTCAGCTCGCTGTTGGGGCGCTCGCGCTGCTGCTCGGCGAGCCAGACGGGCAGGTCGATACGCGGCAGCAGGTCGATGCTGATGGTGTCGCCGGGCTGCCAGTAGGAGGAAATCTGCAGGATCGCCGGGCCGCTGAGACCGCGGTGGGTGAACAGGATGTTCTCGACGAAGCTCTGGCCGTTGCAGCTGACGCGGCAGTCCTCCACCGAGGTGCCGGACAACTCCGTGCACAGCGCCTTGAGCTGCGGGTCGGTGAGGGTGAAGGGCACCAGGCCGGCGCGGGTCGGCAGCACGTTGTGGCCGAACTGGCGGGCGATCTGATAGCCGAAGCCGGTGGCGCCGAGGGTCGGGATGGACAGGCCGCCGGTGGCGATCACCAGGGATTCGCAGCGAGCGAGGCCGAGGCTGGTCTGCAGCTGGTAGCCGCCTTCGTCGAGGCGGGCGATCTCGGTGACCGAGGTGTCCAGGCGCAGGTCGACGCCGGCCTGGTCGCATTCGTCCAGCAGCAGGCCGAGGATGTCGCTGGACTTGTTATCGCAGAACAGCTGGCCGAGCTTCTTCTCGTGGTAGGGCACGCCGTGCTTGGCCACCAGGGCGATGAAGTCCCACTGGGTGAAACGTGCCAGTGCGGACTTGCAGAAGTGCGGATTCTGGGAGAGGAAGTTGACCGGCTCGCAGTACATGTTAGTGAAGTTGCAGCGCCCGCCACCGGACATCAGTATCTTCTTGCCGGCCTTGTTGGCGTGGTCGATCAGCAGGACCTGGCGACCGCGCGCGGCGGCGCTCATGGCGCACATCAGTCCCGCGGCGCCGGCGCCGATGATGATGACCTGGGATGTGAGCACGATGGTTTCCTTCTGTACGGGGTAGCGGGCGCTTGAGGCGGCGCATCTTACCCGAAGCACGGGTGCGCCGGCTGCCGGCAGTCGACCGCGCGTCGACTGCACATCACCGGCCGGGCCAGGTTTCCCGACCGGCGCCGACCACGTCGGGATATCCCCGCGGCGCTTTTGTCCGGATAATGCCGGCCAGTTCGCTTTCTACTTTTTCGTGGTAATGCCCGCATGGAAATCAAGGTCAATTTTCTCGACAACCTCCGACTCGAAGCCAAGTTCGACGACTTCACGGTGATTGCCGACCAGCCCATCCGCTACAAGGGCGACGGTTCGGCCCCCGGTCCGTTCGACTACTTCCTGGCTTCCTCGGCGCTGTGCGCGGCTTACTTCGTCAAGCTCTACTGCCAGACCCGCGACATTCCCACGGACAATATCCGCCTTTCGCAGAACAACATCGTCGACCCGGAAAACCGCTACAAGCAGATATTCAAGATCCAGGTGGAACTGCCGGCGGACATCTCCGAGAAGGACCGTCAGGGCATCCTGCGCTCCATCGACCGCTGCACGGTGAAGAAGGTGGTGCAGACCGGCCCGGACTTCGTCATCGAGGAAGTGGAAAACCTCGACGCCGACGCCCAGGCGCTGCTGATGCCGAGCACCGACGCCGGCGCCAGCACTTATATCCAGGGCAAGGACCTGCCGCTGGAACAGACCATCGCCAACATGTCGGAAATCCTCGCCGGCCTGGGCATGAAGATCGAGATCGCCTCCTGGCGCAACATCGTGCCCAACGTCTGGTCGCTGCACATCCGCGATGCGCAGTCGCCGATGTGCTTCACCAACGGCAAGGGCGCCACCAAGGAAAGTGCGCTGGCCTCGGCGCTGGGCGAGTTCATCGAGCGGCTGAACTGCAACTTCTTCTACAACGACCAGTTCTGGGGCGAGGAGATCGCCAACGCGCCGTTCGTGCATTACCCCGATGAGCGCTGGTTCAAGCCCGGCCCCAAGGACGCGCTGCCGGAGGAAATCCTCGACGAGTACTGCCTGGAGGTCTACAACCCGGACGGCGAACTGCGCGGCTCGCACCTGTACGACACCAACTCGGGCAACACCGAGCGCGGCATCTGCTCGCTGCCGTTCGTGCGCCAGTCCGACGGCGAGACGGTGTACTTCCCGTCCAACCTCATCGAGAACCTCTACCTCTCCAACGGCATGAGCGCCGGCAACACCCTGGCCGAGGCGCAGGTGCAGTGCCTGTCGGAGATCTTCGAGCGCGCGGTGAAGCGCGAGATCCTCGAAGGTGAGCTGGCGCTGCCAGACGTGCCGCAGGAGGTGCTGGCCAAGTACCCCGGCATCCTCGCCGGTATCAAGGGCCTGGAGGAGCAGGGCTTCCCGGTGCTGGTCAAGGACGCCTCCCTGGGCGGCGAGTTCCCGGTGATGTGCGTGACCCTGATGAACCCGCGCACCGGTGGCGTGTTCGCCTCCTTCGGCGCGCACCCCAGCCTGGAAGTGGCGCTGGAGCGCAGCCTCACCGAGCTGCTCCAGGGCCGCAGCTTCGAGGGCCTGAACGACCTGCCGCGGCCGACTTTCGAAAGCCAGGCAGTGACCGAGCCGAACAACTTCGTCGAGCACTTCATCGACTCCAGCGGCGTGGTGTCGTGGCGCTTCTTCAGCGCCAAGGCCGATTTCGAGTTCGTCGAGTGGGACTTCTCCGGCCACGGCGACGACTCCAATGTGCAGGAAGCACAGACCCTGTTCGGCATCCTCGAAGAGCAGGGCAAGGAGGTCTACATGGCCGTGTACGAACACCTGGGCGCCACCGCGTGCCGCATCCTGGTGCCGGGCTACTCGGAAATCTACCCGGTGGAAGACCTGATCTGGGACAACACCAACAAGGCCCTGGCGTTCCGCGCCGACATCCTCAACCTGCACAGCCTCAACGTCGTCCGCCTCAAGTCGCTGCTCAAGCGCCTGGAGAGCTGCGAGGTGGACGACTACACCGACATCACCACGCTGATCGGAATCGAGTTCGACGACAACACGGTCTGGGGCCAGCTGACCATCCTTGAGCTCAAGCTGCTGATCAACCTCGCGGTGAAGCGCTTCGAGAACGCCAAGGAACTGGTGGAGATGTTCCTCCAGTACAACGACAACACCGTCGAGCGCGGGCTGTTCTACCAGACGCTCAATGCGGCGCTGGAAGTTCAGCTGGACGAGGAACTGGAGATGGCCGACTTCGAGGCCAACTTCCGCCGCATGTTCGGCAACGAGCGCATGGACGCGGTGCTGGGTTCGCTGGACGGCAGCGTGCGTTTCTACGGCCTGACACCGACCAGCATGAAGCTCGAAGGCCTGGACAAGCACCTGCGCCTGATCGAGAGCTACAAGAAGCTGCACCAGGCTCGGGCCAGGGCAGTGGCGCGCTGATCCGGCAGAACAGGCCGCCGATGCCGCTCGTTCCGGCGCCCGCTGCCGGGGATATGGTCGAGCGGTGTTTGTAGGATGGGTATCGCTGCGCTCCACCCATCCTGCTGACTGTGCATGAAAGGCACCTTCGGGTGCCTTTTGCGTTTCCAGAGAAGGGGTACGCGTTTCTGGTCTCTCACTCTCATGCCGCCCGACCGGTCGTCCGGTAAGGCGCGAAAGTCCGCCTAGACTTGTCGATTCCGTCGTCGCCCAGGCGACCAAGCTGCATGCCGGTCACGCCGACCGCGCGAGAATCAGGAGAGTCACCATGTCCAGCCTGCAACGCGTCACCCCCTGCCTGTGGTTCGACGGCAAGGCCGAGGAAGCGGCCAAGTTCTACACCGGGATATTCCCCAACTCGCGGATCGTCCAGACCGCCTACTACCCCGAAGCCGAGAAGGACCGCCACGGCGGCGTGCCCGGCTCGGTACTGACGGTGGAGTTCGAACTCGACGGCCAGACCTTCATTGCCCTGAACGGCGGGCCGGCGTTCAACTTCACCGAGGCGCTGTCGCTGCAGGTGATGTGCGACAGCCAGAAGGAGATCGACCACTTCTGGGACAAGCTCGGCGCCGGCGGCCCGGTGGAAGCACAGATCTGCGGCTGGCTGAAGGATCGCTATGGGGTGTCCTGGCAGATCTGCCCGCGCCACGTCGGCGACATGGTCGCCGACCCGGACAAGGCCAAGGCCAGCCGCACGCTGCAGGCGGTGATGGGCATGAAGAAGCTGGACATGGCCGCCATCGAGCGCGCCCACGCAGGTAATTGAGGCCGGCACGGAAGAAGAGGGCGCGCGACATGTTCAGCCATATCACCGTCGGCACCAACGACCTGCCGCGGGCCATTGCTTTCTACAGCAAGCTGCTCGAGCCGCTGGGGATCGCCCTCAAGGCGCACCGCCATGCGCCGGAGCGGGCGATCTACGCCCATCCGGACAGCGACGTGGTGTTCTGCGTCTACGAGCCCATCGACGGCCAGGCGGCGAGTGCCGGCAATGGCAGCCTGGTGGCCTTCGAGGCGCGTACGCGGCATCAGGTGGACAGTTTCCATGCTCGTGCCATGCAACTGGGCGGCGTCGATGAAGGGCCGCCGGGTCTGCGTCTGCACTATTCGCCGACCTATTACGGCGCCTATGTTCGCGACCTGGATGGCAACAAGCTGTGTTGCGTCTGTCATCTGCCGGAGTGAGCGGCGTGCGAGGGCGCTAGAATGCGCACTTGCCATCCTGTCGACGAGAATGCCCATGACCGCTGCCAGCACCTTCGCTCCGCTGCTTTCCGTGGCCCTGTTGTGGGCCGTGGCGGTGGTCACGCCGGGGCCGAACTTCTTCACCACGGCGCGCATCGCCGCTGTGCATTCGCGTCGCCATGGACTCATCGCCGCCCTGGGAGTTGCCTGCGGCACGGTGATCTGGGGGCTTGCCGGCGGCCTGGGAATCAAGTCGCTGTTCAGCGCCGCGCCCGCGCTGTACATGGGCTTCAAGCTGGCCGGCGGCGCCTACCTGATCTATCTCGGCATCAAGCTGCTCAAGCGCAGGACGCCGGCCGAGGGTGGAGAGTGCCTCGCTGAAGTCAGCCGTGAACGCAGTGCCTTCTCGGCGTTCCGTCTCGGCCTGCTGGGCAACCTGACCAATCCCAAGACCGCGCTGTTCGTGGCGACCCTGTTCGCCACCGCCATGCCGGCTGCGCCCTCGGCTGCATTGCTGGGCATGGCTATCGCGCTGATGGTAACGCTGTCGTTCAGCTGGTACTGCTGCGTGGTGCTGGTCTTTGCCAGCGAGCGCATGGCGGGCGTCTACCGCCGCTTCCGCCGGGCGCTGGATCGCTTTGCCGGCTGCTGCTACCTGCTGTTCGGCGCGCGGATGGTGGCGACCCACTGACGGTCGCAGCTGGCAGATATTTCGAACCTCAGTGCGTAGCGGCCCGTCCAACTCCCTGAGCGCCACAGTCAACCGGCACGCACCGTTCGCCCGACTGCGGCACCGCCAAGCGGCGAGGGTGCGCTCGCCGGACAGGGAGAATCTGCGATGGTCACTCACTACAAGGTCAAAGGCCACCTGGCTTGCGGGCACGCGGGCAAGCACCTGGAATCCACCACCGAGCTGAACCGGGTGAAATGCCGGAGCTGCCGTAACACCGACGTTTACAAGGAGGCCCGCCGCGATGCACGCAACGCCGCGCGCCGTGCCCAGCGCAAGGCCCGCGCAGAAGCCGTGCACAACGACTGGCGCAGCTTCTGGGAGAAACGCCTGGCCGCGATGCCTGGCACCCAGCGCCTGCCGCGTGGGTTCCAGGACCAGGCATTCGTGGGTGCGGCTGCCGGCGCTCCTGTAGCGGCTGCCGCTTGAGCCGGGCCTGAGGGGGGGTGGCCGGATGCATGTCCGAGCATTGCGCTCGGGCAAGTCGTGCTAGCATCTGCTCCGGCCCCGAATCCTCCTGCGGCGCTGGCAACCCGCCAGCGCCGCCATCCCTCACAGAAGGACCCAAGCAATGGCTCAAGTCACCCTCAAGGGCACCCCGGTATCCGTCGACGGCAAGCTGCCGCAGAAAGGCGAGCAGGCTCCGGCCCTGTCGCTGGTCGCCGGCAACCTGTCCGACGTCACCCTGGAAACCTACGCCGGCAAGCGCAAGGTGCTGAACATCTTCCCCAGCGTCGACACCCCGACCTGCGCCACCTCCGTGCGCAAGTTCAACGCCGAGGCGAGCAAGCTGGCCAATACCGTGGTGCTGTGCATCTCCGCTGACCTGCCGTTCGCCCAGGCGCGCTTCTGCGGCGCCGAAGGCCTGGAGAACGTGGTGAACCTGTCCACCCTGCGTGGCCGCGAGTTCCTCGCCAACTACGGCGTAGCCATCGCCGACGGCCCGCTGGCCGGCCTGGCTGCCCGCGCCGTGGTAGTGCTGGACGAGCAGAACAAGGTGCTGCACAGCGAGCTGGTGGGCGAGATCGCCGACGAGCCGAACTACGCCGCTGCCATCGCCGCCCTGGCCTGATGACGCTGCTGCTTTCGTAAGAAAGCCGGGCCGACCCGCCAGGGTCGGTCCGTCAGGTCGGGAACCCTTCCGGCCAATCCTGGTCGCAATGCCCCGGACTTTCGTAACTCCCAGTAAATCAAAGGTAAATAGCGGGTAAAGAGACTTTGCCTGCGACGCGGCTGTGCTTATCGTTCAGCCTCGCTATTCTCACTTTTTTGCGTGAAGCCCTCTTTTCAACAAGACAGAGCCCCATGACTGCAAGCAACGGATCGCCCTCCAAACTCCGCAAACTGCGCCCCTGGCTTATCACGGCACTGCTGTTCGCCGCCGTGGTGGGGCTGATCATGTGGCTGCACTCGACCTCCACTGGCGCACCGGCGGCCCAGGGCGGGCGCGGCGGCCGGCCGGGGCCGGGGCAGATGGCCACGGGGCAGGGCGGTACGGCGGTGACCGTCAGCGTCGCGCCGGTGGTCAAGGGCGACCTGCCGGTTCACTACCATGCATTGGGCACGGTGACCGCCTACAACACCGTCAACGTGCGCGCGCGGGTCAGCGGCCAACTGGTCAAGGTACCGTTCCAGGAAGGTCAGGAAGTGAAGGCCGGCGATGTGCTCGCGGTGATCGACCCGCGTCCGTTCCAGGCCGCGCTGGACCAGGCCCAGGGCACCCTGCTGCAGAACCAGGCGCAACTGAAGAACGCGCAGATCGACCTTGCCCGCTACAAGGGCCTGTACGCCGAGGATTCCATCGCCAAGCAGACCCTGGACACCCAGGAAGCCCAGGTGCGCCAGTACGAGGGCACCCTGAAGACCAACCAGGGCCAGGTCGCCGACGCCAAGCTCAGCCTCGAATTCACCCAGGTGCGCGCGCCCATCGCCGGCCGCGTCGGCCTGCGCCAGGTGGACGTGGGTAACCTGGTCACTTCCGGCGACACCACGCCGCTGGTGGTCATCACCCAGGTCAAGCCGATCTCCGTGGTCTTCAGCCTGCCCCAGCAGCAACTGGGCACCGTCGCCCGCGAACTCTACAGCGGCAAGCCGGTGCCGGTGGAAGCGCTGGACCGCAACCAGAACCAGACCCTCGCTACCGGTGTACTGAAGACCCTGGACAACCAGATCGACACCACCACCGGCACGGTCAAGCTCAAGGCCGGTTTCGAGAACGACGACCACAAGCTGTTCCCCAACCAGTTCGTCAACGTGCGCCTGCTCGCCGAGACCCTGCCGGGCGTGCTGACCATCCCGGCCAACGCCGTGCAGCGCGGCAACGACGGCACCTACGTGTACCTTGTGGGCGAGGAGAACAAGGCCAAGCGCCAACTGGTCACCCTGGGCACCAGCGAGAGCGAGCGCGTGGTGGTTACCGAGGGTCTTAAAGAAGGTGACCGTGTCGTCGTCGAAGGCACCGACCGCCTGCGCGAAGGCACCCGCATGACCATCGCCGCCTCTGCCGAGAAGGCCCGTGCCGCTGCGGGAGAGGAAGCCGACAAGTCCACCGCCAAGCCGTTCGGCTCGGATACTCCGGTCCAGGACAGCGGTAAGAGCGAATGAACCCGTCCCGCCTGTTCATCCTGCGGCCGGTCGCCACCACGCTCCTGATGGTGGCGATCCTGCTGTCGGGGATCATCGCCTACCGGTTCCTGCCGATCTCGGCGCTGCCGGAGGTGGATTACCCGACCATCCAGGTGGTGACCCTTTACCCCGGCGCCAGTCCGGACATCATGACCTCCTCGGTGACCGCGCCGCTGGAGAACCAGCTGGGGCAGATTCCCGGCCTCAACGAGATGTCCTCCACCAGCTCCGGCGGTGCTTCGGTGATCACTCTGCAGTTCAGCCTGCAGATCAACCTGGATGTGGCCGAGCAGGAAGTCCAGGCGGCGATCAACACCGCGCAGAGCCTGCTGCCCAAGGACCTGCCGAACCAGCCGGTGTACAGCAAGGTGAACCCGGCGGATGCGCCGATCCTGACGCTGGCGGTGATGTCCCCGGACATGCCTCTGCCACAGATCCAGGACCTCGTGGACACGCGCCTTGCGCAGAAGATTTCGCAGATTTCCGGCGTCGGCCTGGTCAGCATCAGCGGCGGCCAGCGCCCCGCCGTGCGCATCCGCGCCAACCCCGGCGCGCTGGCGGCAGCCGGCCTGAGCCTGCAGGACCTGCAGACCACCGTCACCAACAACAACCTCAACGGCCCCAAGGGCAGCTTCGACGGCCCGACCCGTTCCTCGACCCTGGACGCCAACGACCAGCTCAAGTCCGCCGACGCCTACCGCGACCTGATCATCGCCTACAAGAACGGCTCGCCACTGCGCGTGCGTGACGTGGCGAGCGTGGAGGACGACGCCGAGAACGTGCGCCTGGCTGCCTGGGCCAACACCTCGCCGGCCGTGGTGCTGAACATCCAGCGCCAGCCGGGCGCCAACGTCATCGAGGTGGTGGACAGCATCAAGAAGATGCTCCCGCAACTGCAGGCAACCCTGCCTGGCAGCCTCGAAGTGTCGGTGCTGACCGACCGCACCACGACCATCCGTGCTTCGGTGGCGGACGTGCAGTTCGAGCTGTTCCTCGCCGTCTGCCTGGTGGTGATGGTCACCTTCCTGTTCCTGCGCAATATCTCCGCGACGCTGATCCCCAGCTTCGCCGTGCCGCTGTCGCTGATCGGCACCTTCGGCGTGATGTACCTGGCCGGCTTCTCGATCAACAACCTGACGCTGATGGCACTGACCATCGCCACCGGCTTCGTGGTGGACGACGCCATCGTCATGGTGGAGAACATCGCCCGCTACCTGGAGCAGGGCGACCCGCCGCTGGAAGCCGCGCTCAAGGGTTCGAAGCAGATCGGCTTCACCATCATCTCGCTGACCTTCTCGCTGATCGCCGTGCTGATCCCGCTGCTGTTCATGGGCGATGTGGCCGGCCGATTGTTCCGCGAATTCGCCATCACCCTGGCAGTGGCGATTCTCATATCGGGCTTCGTTTCCCTGACCCTGACGCCGATGCTCAGCGCCAAGCTGCTGCGTCACGTCGAGCCGGAGAAGGAAGGGCGCTTCGCCCGCGCCGCCGGGCGCTTCATCGACAACCTGATCGAGCGCTACGCGGCGGCCCTGCGTGTGGTGCTGCGTCACCAGCCGCTGACCCTGCTGGTAGCCATTGCCACCGTGGTACTCACCGCGCTGCTGTATATCTTCATGCCCAAGGGCTTCTTCCCGATCCAGGACACCGGTGTGATCCAGGGCATCGCCGAAGCGCCGCAGTCGATTTCCTTCCAGGCCATGGCGGGCCGCCAGCAGGAGCTGGCGAAGATCGTGCTGCAGGACCCGGCGGTGGAAAGCCTGTCGTCCTTCATCGGCGTCGACGGCACCAACGCCACGCTCAACACCGGGCGCCTGCTGATCAACCTCAAGCCCCACGCCGACCGCGACGTGACCGCCAGCGAGGTGATCCACCGCCTGCAGCCGGAACTGGACCAGATCACCGGCATCAAGCTGTACATGCAGCCGGTGCAGGACCTGACCATTGAGGACCGCATCGCCCGGACGCAGTACCAGTTCACCCTGCAGGATGCCGACCCGGACGTCCTCGCCGACTGGGTGCCACGCCTGGTGGATCGCCTGCAGCAATTGCCGGAGCTGGCCGACGTGGCCACCGACTGGCAGGACAAGGGACTGCAGGCCTATATCAACATCGATCGCGACACCGCCTCGCGCCTGGGCGTGAGCCTGTCGAACATCGACAGCGTGCTGTACAACGCCTTCGGCCAGCGGCTGATCTCCACCATCTTCACCCAGGCCACGCAGTACCGCGTAGTGCTGGAAGTGGCGCCGGAGTTCCAGATCGGCCCGCAGTCGCTGGAGAACCTCTACGTGCCATCCAGCGACGGCACCCAGGTGCGCCTGTCGAGCCTGGCCAAGGTGGAGGAGCGCCACACCCTGCTGGCGGTCAACCACATCGCCCAGTTCCCGGCGGCGACCATCTCCTTCAACCTGGCTAAGGGCGTCGCCCTGGGTGAGGCGGTGCAGGCGATCCGCGACGTCGAGGCGCAGATGGAAATGCCCGTCAGCCTGCAGGGCAGCTTCCGTGGCGCAGCGCAGGCGTTCGAGGCCTCGCTGTCCAACACCCTGCTGCTGGTGCTGGCGTCCATCGTCACCATGTACATCGTGCTGGGCATCCTCTACGAGAGCTTCATCCACCCGGTGACCATCCTTTCCACGCTGCCCTCGGCGGGCGTGGGCGCGCTGCTGGCGCTGATGCTGTCGGGCCAGGACATCGGCATCGTCGCGATCATTGGCATCATCCTGCTGATCGGCATCGTCAAGAAGAACGCGATCATGATGATCGACTTCGCCCTGGACGCCGAACGCAACGAGGGCAAGCCGCCCCATGAAGCGATCTACCAGGCGTGCCTGCTGCGCTTCCGGCCGATCCTGATGACCACCATGGCCGCGCTGCTCGGCGCACTGCCGCTGATGCTCGCCGGCGGCGCTGGCGCCGAACTGCGCCAGCCGCTGGGCATCACCATGGTCGGCGGCCTGCTGGTCAGCCAACTGCTGACACTGTTCACCACGCCGGTGATCTACCTGTACTTCGACCGCCTCGCCGCGCGCTGGGCAGCCTGGCGTGGCCGTCACGGCCTCGACGTGAACAGCATCGACCCGGCGGAGCGCACCTGATGGGCGGCCTCTCGCGCCTGTTCATCCTGCGCCCGGTCGCCACCTGCCTGCTGACCCTGGCGCTGATGCTGGCCGGCGCGCTGTCGTTCAGCCTGCTGCCGGTAGCGCCGCTGCCCAACGTCGACTTCCCGACCATCATGGTGCAGGCCACCTTGCCGGGCGCCAGCCCGGAGACCATGGCTTCCACCGTGGCGACGCCGCTGGAGCGCTCCCTGGGACGCATCGCCGGGGTTACCGACATGACCTCCAGCAGCTCCCTGGGCAACACCACCATCATCGTGCAGTTCGACCTGTCCAAGGACATCGACGGCGCGGCGCGCGAGGTGCAGTCGGCAATCAACGCGGCGATGAGCCTGCTGCCCACCGGCATGCCGAACAACCCGACGTACCGCAAGGCGAACCCGTCGGACATGCCGATCATGATCCTCACGCTGACCTCGGACACCTACACTCGCGGCGAGATGTACGACCTGGCCTCGACCATCGTCTCGCCCAAGCTCGCGCAGGTGAAGGGTGTGGGCCAGGTGAGCATCGGCGGCTCATCGCTGCCGGCAGTGCGCGTCGATGTGAATCCGGACCAGCTCAGCCACTACGGCATCTCGCTGGATACCGTGCGCAACGCGATCAACAACACCAACGCCGACGGGCCCAAGGGCTCGCTGGAGTTCGGCGAGCGCCATTGGCAGGTGGATTCCAACGACCAGCTGCGCAAGGCCAGCGAGTACGCCCCGCTGATCGTCCACTACAACGCCGAAACCGGCGCGGCGGTGCGCCTGAAGGACGTCGCCAAGGTCACCGATTCGGTGGAGGACATCCGCAACGCCGGCTTCTCCGACGACCTGCCGGCGGTGCTGCTGATCATTACCCGGCAGCCCGGCGCGAACATCATCGAAGCCACCGATGCCATCCACGAGCAGTTGCCGATCATCCAGGATGTGCTCGGCCCGCAGGTGAAACTGTCGGTGATGGACGACCGCAGCCCGTCGATCCGCTCCTCGCTGGAAGAGGCCGAACTGACCCTGATCATCTCCGTGGTGCTGGTGATCCTGGTGGTCTACCTGTTCCTGCGCAACGGCCGCGCCACGCTGATCCCCAGCCTCGCGGTACCGGTGTCGCTGGTGGGGACCTTCGCGGTCATGTACCTGTGCGGCTTCTCGCTGAACAACCTGTCGCTGATGGCGCTGATCATCGCCACCGGCTTCGTGGTGGACGACGCCATCGTCGTGGTGGAGAACATCGCCCGGCGCATCGAGGAGGGCGACCCGCCGATCCAGGCCGCCATCCGCGGCGCACGGGAAGTGAGCTTCACCGTGCTGTCGATGACCCTGTCGCTGGTGGCGGTGTTCATCCCGCTGCTGCTCATGGGCGGCATCACCGGGCGGCTGTTCCGCGAGTTTTCGGTGACGCTGGCGGCTGCAATCCTGGTGTCGCTGGTGGTCTCCCTGACGCTGACGCCGATGCTCTGTGCGCGCCTGCTCAAGCCTGTCGAGCGAGGGCCGAAGAAGGCCTCGGTGGAGCGCCAGAGCAACCGATTCTTCGTCGCCTTCATGCAGCGCTACCGCGCCAGCCTGAGCTGGGCGCTGGAGCATTCGCGGCTGATGGTGGTGATCATGCTCGGCTGCATCGCGCTGAACCTCTACCTGTTCGTGGTGGTGCCCAAGGGCTTCCTGCCGCAGCAGGATTCCGGGCGCCTGCGCGGCTTCGCGGTGGCCGACCAGAGCATCTCGTTCCAGGCGCTGGACAAGAAGATGGCGCAGTTCCGCAAGATCCTCTCCGAGGACCCGGGCGTGGAGAACGTGGTGGGCTTCGTCGGCGGCGGCAAGTGGCAGTCCAGCAACACCGGCTCCTTCTTCGTCACCCTCAAGGACATCACCGAGCGCGACTCCGCCGAAACCATCGTCAACCGGCTGCGCAAGAAGCTGGCGCAGGTGCCTGGCGCCAACCTGTTCCTGGTCGCCGGCCAGGACGTGCGCATCGGCGGCCGCCAGGGCAACGCGCAGTACGACTTCACCCTGCGCAGCGATGACCTGAACCTGCTGCGCGAGTGGGCGCCGAAGGTCGAGGCAGCGATGAACAAGGTGCCGCAGATCGTCGACGTGAGCAGCGACGCCCAGGACAAGGGCGTGCAGAGCCGCCTGGTGATCGACCGCGACCGCGCGGCAAGCCTGGGGGTGAACGTCGCCGAGGTGGATGCGGTACTGAACAACTCCTATGGCCAGCGCCAGGTTTCGACCATCTTCAACCCGCTGAACCAGTACCACGTGGTGATGGAAGTCGCCCAGCCGTACCAGGAGACGCCCGAGGAGCTGCGCCAGGTCTACGTGATCAACAGCGAGGGCGAGCGCATTCCGTTGTCGGCCTTCACCCATATCGAGCCGAGCCGTGCGCCGCTGGAGGTCAACCACCAGGGCCAGTTCGCCGCGACCACCTTCTCCTTCAATCTGGCCCAGGGCGCGCAGATCGGCCCGGCCCGCGACGCGATCCTGGCGGCGGTGGAACCCATCCACCTGCCGATGGAAATCCAGGCCACCTTCGAAGGCAACGCCGGCGCGGTGCAGGACACGCAGAACGACATGCCCTGGCTGATCCTGCTGGCGCTGGTGTCGGTGTACATCGTGCTGGGCATCCTCTACGAGAGCTATGTTCATCCGCTGACCATCCTCTCGACGCTGCCCTCGGCAGGCGTCGGCGCGCTGCTCACGCTGATGCTGTTCCGCACCGAGCTGTCGCTGATCGCGCTGATCGGGGTGATCCTGCTGATCGGCATCGTGAAGAAGAACGCCATCATGATGATCGACTTCGCCCTCGACGCCGAGCGCAGCCTCGGCCTGTCGCCGCGGGACGCGATCCTGGAAGCGGCGATGAAGCGCTTCCGGCCGATCATGATGACCACCCTGGCAGCCATCCTCGGCGCGCTGCCGCTGATCTTCGGCATCGGCGGCGATGCCGCGCTGCGCCGCCCGCTGGGCATGACCATCGTTGGCGGCCTGATCGGCAGTCAGTTGCTGACCCTCTACACCACCCCCGTCGTCTACCTCTACCTCGACCGCCTGCGCCATTGGGTCAACAAGAAGCGCGGCGTGCGCACCGATGGCGCCCTGGAGACACCCGTATGATCCGCTCCCGTTCCCTTCTTTCTCCGATGGCGGCCCTGGCGCTGGCCGTGGCCCTGGCCGGTTGCGCCATCGGCCCGGACTACCAGCGCCCCGAGCTGACGGTGCCCGCCAGCTTCAAGGAGGGCGAGGGCTGGCAGCTGGCGAAGCCGCAGGACGGCTTCAACCACGGCGCCTGGTGGGAGCTGTACGGTGATGCCACGTTGAATGACCTGCAGACCCGCCTGGTCGCCGCCAACCAGACGCTGGCGCAGTCGGTCGCGTCCTACCGCCAGGCCCAGGCGCTGGCCAAGGGAGCGCGCTCATCATTCTTCCCCACCATCAGCGCAGACGTCGGCAAGACCCGTTCCGGGCAAGGCACCGGCAGCGGCGGCAGCGTGCGGCTGCCGGACGGTTCCACCGTCAGCAGTGGCGGCGGCAGCAGTTCTATCAGCAACAGCTACTCGGCAAGCCTCGGCGTGAGCTGGGAGCTGGACCTGTGGGGCAAGTTGCGTCGCCAGTTGGAGGCAGACAATGCAAGCATGGACGCCAGTGCGGCGGACCTGGCCAATTCGCGACTTTCGCTGCAGTCGCAGCTGACCCAGAACTACCTGCAACTGCGCGTGATGGACCAGCAGATCAAGCTGCTCAACGACACGGTCACGGCTTACCAGCGCTCGCTCAAGCTCACCGAGAACCAGTACAACGCCGGCATCGTCACCAAGGCCGACGTCGCCCAGGCGCGCACCCAGCTGAAAAGCACCGAGGCCCAGGCCATCGACCTGAAATACCAACGTGCGCAACTGGAGCACGCCATTGCCGTGCTGGTCGGCGTGCCGCCGGCGCAGTTCAGCCTGGCTGCCGTGGATACGGTGCCGAGCTTGCCGAATGTGCCGGCGCTGCTGCCGTCGGAGATACTGCAACGCCGCCCGGACGTGGCCTCGGCCGAGCGCCAGGTGATCTCCGCCAACGCCAAGATCGGCGTGGCCAAGGCTGCCTGGTTCCCCGACCTGACCCTCACCGCCGCTGGCGGCTACCGCAGCGGCAGCTTCCAGAACTGGATCGAGACGCCCAACCGCTACTGGTCCATCGGCCCGCAGTTCGCCATGACACTGTTCGACGGCGGGCTGATCGCCTCCCAGGTCGAGCAGGCCGAGGCGAGCTACGACCAGACGGTGGCCAACTACCGGCAGACCGTGCTGGATAGCTTCCGCGAGGTCGAGGACTACATGGTCCAGCTCAAGGTGCTGGAAGAGGAGAGTGGCGTGCAGCAGGAAGCGCTGGACTCCGCCCGCGAGGCGCTGCGCCTGACCACCAACCAGTACAAGGCCGGGACCATCGACTACAGCAACGTGGTCACCACCCAGACCAGCGCACTGTCCAACGAAAGGACGCTGCTGACCCTGACCGGCAGCCGTCTGACCGCCAGCGTGCAGCTGATCGCCGCGCTCGGCGGCGGTTGGGATGCGGCGAAGATCGCCGAGGAACGGCAGGCGACGCGGGACTGAGCCCGCGTCAGTCTTCGATCAGCGCGCTGAGGGGGATCCGGAAGCGGTTTTCCCCATCCAGCGACTTGATTCCACGAGGTTGGGCGGTGCTGACCAGGGCCGTGCCATCCAGGCGCTCCAGCACTTCGCAGTCGATCTGGCCCATGGCCGGGAGACGATCATCCTGGGCGGGCGTACGCAGGCGCGCCCGTGGCTTGAGAAAGCGCCAGTCGCGCCCGCACGCGTCGATCAGACGACATTCCGCCCATCCCGGAAAGCACTCTTCGGTGTAGCGCACTATTTCGACCAGCAGGCTGGGCATTGTTGTGGAGGTCCTGTGGTGGAAATTGAATGTCAACCGTTGAAGCGGCGGGCGGTGGTGAAGCTGCGTTCCCAGTAGTCGTTGTTCAGTGAGTCCATGCGGATTCGCTCGCCAGTGCTCGGGGCGTGGATGAACAGGTTGTTGCCGATGTACAACCCGACGTGGTTGACATCGCCTCGCCCGTTGCGGTTGAAGAACACCGCATCGCCGGGTTTGAGCTCGCCACGGCTGACCCGCTTGCTGCCACTCTCGATCATTTCACCGGTGGTTCGCGGCAGTTGCATGTCCGCCTCGGTACGGAACAGGTAGACCAGCAGGCCGCTGCAGTCGAAGCCGCTGGCCACGCTGGTGCCGCCCCAGCGGTAGGGCATGCCGATCAGTTCGCGGGCACGGGTGACCACACGGGAATTGGTGCTCACCCTGGCCTTGTACGGGCTGGCGCTGGGTAGCCGTTTGGCTCCCGTGTGCAGGCGAACGACATTGCGATTGGGCAAATTGCTGTGCGCGGCGTGAACGAGCTTCGCACTGGCTTTATGGGTTGGCGTGCTCTTGGCGTCGCGGGCCGAGGCCAGCGGAGAGGAGAGGGCGAACAGCAGCGCTGTGCTCAGGAGAATCAGGGGGCGCATGATGGGGCACGTCAGATGACTGGTAAGCGAAACGGGGCGCTATCTTAGGAATCTCCCTGAATGGATGAACGTGGGGATACTGCAAAGTGCCGTAAGGTTTTTCTGATTAGGTGATCCTGAGTGACTCGGTTCTGCAGTGCCACGCGTTACCCGCTGAAGCGTCGCGCGGTGGTGTAGCTGCGGCTCCAGTAGCTGTTGTCCAGCGAGTCGATGCGGATGGTCTTGCCGGTTCGCGGCGCGTGGATGAAACGGTCGTCGCCGATGTACAGGCCCACGTGGCTGGCGCTGCCGCCGCCGTTGTGGTTGAAGAACACCGCATCGCCGGGTTGCAGTTCGTCGCGGCTGACTTCGTTCTGGCGCTGGGCAATCATTGAGTGGGTGGTGCGCGGCAGCTTGCGGTTGGCGATGCTGCGGTAGAGATAGACGAGCAGACCGCTGCAGTCGAAGCCGTTTTCCTCGCTTTCACCCCCCCAGCGGTAGGGCGTGCCGATCAGTTCGTGGGCGCGCTCGACGATGCGCGAGGTGTCTACCGGGCTGAATTGCCGGCTGCCCCTGTCGTGTGCACGGGAGGCCAGGGCCGCGGCGCCTCGTTGGTGCACCTGTGAGAATTCCCCGCTGCGCTGCAGGCGATGGATCACGCTGCGCTGCTCGTCGTCGCGCGAAGCGTGGCCCGCGGGCGAGAAGCTCCGGTCGATGGCGGCGTTTTCGTAGCGACGCCAGTCCGGGGCGTCGTACTCATCTGCCAGGGCGATGGACGCACCCAGGGTGCAGAACAGGTAAAACGGAAGCCAGCGGATGGGGCGCACGTCGAGTCACCTCAGGGTGATGCAGTGGAGACGGGCGTTATCCTAGGAACTGGCTGTCAGGTGCTATGTAGGAGATTTCCACATGGCATGAAGGCGATTTCCATGCCTGACCAACGGTCAAGAAGCGAACAGCTGACCGATATCCTTGAACGACTTGAACTCCAGGGCATTGCCGCAAGGGTCGAAGAAGAACGTTGCCTGTTCGCCCACCTGCCCCTGGAAGCGCACGTGGGGCTCGATGACGAACTGCGTGCCGTGCTCGCGCAGGCGTTGCGCCAGGCGCTCCCAGTCTTCCCAGTCCAGCACCACGCCGAAGTGCGGCACTGGCACATCGTGGCCGTCCACGGCATTGGTGTGCGCGGCTGCCTGGCTGGCGGTGCGTGGGTGCTGGTGGATCACCAACTGGTGGCCGAAAAAGTCGAAATCCACCCACTGCGCACTACTGCGACCTTCGCCGAGGCCCAGTACTTCGCCATAGAAGCGCCGTGCCAGCGCCAGGTCGTAGACGGGGATGGCCAGGTGGAAGGGCGATAGGGCCATGGACGCGCTCCTTGTCGGGCTCAGGCCGGTACGGCCAGCAGGCGGGTGATGGTGGCCTTGGCCGCGCTTATCTGGCCTTCGCGGGCGAGGCGGGTGAATTCCAGCAGGGCATGTTCGTGCTCGGCGAGCTCATCGAGGATGTCGCGGTCATCGTCGTCGCCATCATCGGCCAGGCTGTCGTAGCGCTGGACGTAAGGCTCCACCAGCACTTCGAGTTTCTCCAGGGTCTGCGTCCAGTCGAGCCCGAGCCAGTCGGCGGCGCGTTGCCGGCCCTGGGCGGCGGCGTGGGCGGTATCGCCCAGCGGCAGGCCGTGGCGCTGCAGCAGGCGCGCCATGCGCAGGCCGGTCTGGCGCTCCAGTCGCGCCAGCAGGAGCATCGAGGATGCCCCCTCCGGCAGTTGCTCGGCCAGGCCGAGGAAGAAGTTTTCGCCGCGGACTTCGCCCAGGTAGGCGGCCTGCAGTTCACTGGCTTGTCGGTGCATGCGTCGGTCCCCCTTTGCTGAATGGGGACCAGCCTAGACGATGTGTGCGGGGCATCGAACCCGGCATGTCGTGTCTGGGCCAGAACGGGTCGCTCAGCGTTCGAAACCGTACTCGCGCTCGACCCGGCTGATGCGCACGCGGAAGGCGCTGTACCAGTCGCGGCGGCCGGCCTGCTGCGCCATGCGGTGCTCACCCTGCTGCTTCCAGCTGCGGATGGCGGCTTCGTCGCGCCAGTAGGACACAGTGATGCCCAGGCCATCGGCACCCCGTGCGGACTCTACGCCGAGGAAACCGTCCTGCTGCGCCGCCAGTTCGAGCATGCGCTCGGCCGTGGCGCCGTAGCCTTCGTCCAACTCGGTACGGTAGGAAGTGAAGGTTACGGCGTAGTACGGCGGTTGCGGTGTGCTGGCGATCATGCGGGACTCCCGATTCGGCTGGATTGATGGCGGAACGCGGCGGACAGGAGCGCCTCGGCCAACGGTACGGCGATGCCGGCCAGGGCCTTGCGCTCGGGTTGGAACAGGGTGGCGACGAAAAACGGATGGTCGGCGGCTTCCAGCGCGCGGATGCTGTCGTCCTCGCCGTGGGCACAGGCGCGCAGCGAGCCGCCGAACAGGGTGTCCTGGAACTCGGGGTTCACGCCGTAGCTGCAGCGGTAACCTTCACGAATCTCCGGCAGCCCATAGATGGCCGCCAGGTTCGAACCGGGCGTGAGACGAATGGTCTCGCTGACTTCCAGCAGGGAGCAGGGCAATGCATGCACTACCTGTTGCGCTGCCTCCGGCTCCAGTTCGCCATGGGCCGCGTCGCTCCAGCCCAGTACATGGCGAGCGCGCTCCAGCAGGGCGTGCTGGAAGCCACCGCAGGTGCCGAGGAAAGGCACCTCGCGTTCGCGGGCAAAGCGGATCGCACGCAAGGCACCTTCGGTATTCAGGTAGGGGCTGCCGGGGATGCACCAGAAGCCCGAGTACGCTTCCAGTTCCAGGCCTTCGGCGAGGCGCGGGGTATCCAGCCAGTCCACGCGCAAGGTGCCCGAGTGCGGCAGCAGCGATTGCTGCAAGGCCAGGGGTATCGCCCAGTGGGCAGTGACGCGGCTGTTGCGGTCGCCGATCAGGCCGATCCGCAGTGTTTTGCGACGTTTTCCCATCTGTTGTTCCCCCCGGCGTCGTGGCCCATTGGCGGGCCCATGGGAGGCAATTTATAGTTGCGCAGGCGCAATCGAAAATGGGCGGTTGCGCAACCTTGGAGTGCGTCGATGCAATACCGTCTGGAATACGCCGATCTCGCCCTGGTGCTGGCGCTGGTGCGCGGGGGCAGCCTTGCCCGTGCCTCGGAATTGCTCGAGGTAGACGTTTCCACCGTATTCCGTGCCGTGCGCAGGCTGGAGAAGGCGTTGGGTACCGCATTGTTCGAGAAGGGCCGCAACGGCTACCTGGCGACCGCCACCGCACAGCAACTGGCGACCCAGGCGGAACTGGCCGAGCAGGCGCTGGAAGCGGCGCGACTGGGGCTGGAGCAGGGGCATGACGTGCTCAGTGGCACCGTGCGCCTGACCTGCTCCGACACCGTGCTGCAGGGCCTGCTCCTGCCTGCCCTGGCGCGCTTCATGAAACGCTACCCGGCACTAAACCTGGAGCTGACCACCTCCAACGCCTTCGCCAACCTCAGTCGCCGCGATGCCGACATCGCCCTGCGTTTGACCAATGCGCCGCCGGAGCATCTGGTGGGACGCAAGCTGGGTGAGGTGCATTACGTCCTCTGCGCCCATCGCGATTACCTGGCCGAGCAGGGCGAACGTCCCTGGCAGGAAATGAGCTGGATTGCCCCGGATGACTTTCTACCCGACCACTCCAGCGTCGCCTGGCGCCGCCAGGCTTACCCCTCGGTGCTGCCAGCCTACCGCTGCAACAGCATGCTGTCGGTGCTGGACCTGTGCCGCGCGGGCCTGGGGTTGGCGGCGCTGCCGGCGTTCCTGCTGCGCCCGGACGACGGTTTGCAGGTGCTGGAGCCGGAACTGCCCGGCTGCAGTATCCATCTCTGGCTGCTGACCCGGCCGGACTGCCGCGCCTTGCGGGCAGTAGTGACGTTGTTCGAGGAACTGGCCGGCAGCATTCGCCTGCCGGCCTGAATGAAAGACCCCGCCAGGAGGCGGGGTCTTTTGTCTGTAATAGCCATCACCAGTGACGGTAGTGTCCCGGCGGGCCGTAGTAGCCAGGGCCGTAATAGCGTGGCGGACCATAGTAGCGGGGCGGCCCGTAGTAACGCGGGCCCGGAACCACCACCACCGGGCGGTAGACCGGCTGGTAGACGGGTTGGTAGACCGGCGCCGGTTGGTAGTACACCGGCTGCGGCGGGTAGTAGGCCACCGGGGGCGGCGGAGCGTAATAGGGCGCTGGCGCGGGTTGCGAGCCGGCAACCACTGCACCCCCGACAACGGCACCGACCACGGCGCCGATGGCGGCGGCATCAGTGTTGCTGTTGGCCGCGGCCTGACCAGCGAGGGCGAGGCCAGCGCAGAGCAGGGCGATCTGGGGGAGACGGTGAAGCATGATGCACCTCCTGAGGAACCCGGCGAGGATCCCGGTATCTATGAGACATCTGCCCCGAGAGTTTTGTAACGGCTCTGGTGTAAAGGTTGTGTAAATGGCACTGCGTGGCTCTGCGACGGGCTTTGCGTGCAGCAGCTTGCAATACATCCACGCGCCGCCTCGGCCTCACGGCTGGTAAGGTGGCGGTTTTTCGCGCTTAGAACAGAACAGGGAGACCATTCATGCCCTCGAACCCCAGATCCTTGAACCGCGCTCTGCTGGCGCTTCTGGCTGCAGCCGCCCTGGCCGGCTGCAGCTCCAAGGATGCTTCGTCCGATGCCGCGCAGCCGGCGGCGGACAATCCGCCGGCCCTGACCGGCACCTGCAACGCCAAGGCGGGGCAGTCGATCGTCGGCAAGGTCGTCACCCCGACCCTGACCGAGGAAGCCCGCCGTGACGCGGGCGCCAGCGTCGCCCGTGTGCTCACCCCGCACCAGCCGGTGACCATGGAATACAACTCGCAGCGCCTGAACATCGACGTTGATGACAATCAGGTGGTGAAGCAGGTCTCCTGCGGCTGATTGCATTCCAATGGGTTGTACCCATGAAAAAGCCCCGCCTAGGCGGGGCTTTTCGTTTCCGGCCGCGATCAGCGGTTGGCGGGCTTGTGGATCACCCGCAATGCCTGGGTGGTCTGGTTGACGCATTCCTCGTAATTGCCAGCCTTCTTCGCTTCCTCGGCCTTGGCAATGTACTCGTGGACCACGTTCACCTTGACGCCGGTGGCGTTGGTGCTGGCGGTCTTGAGGAAGTCGTTGAGTTGCTGCAGGTTGCCGTCGCACAGCGCGCTATCGGCGAATGCCGGGACGGAAAACACCATGGCCAGGAGCAGAGCGTACTTTTTCATGCAGGTTCTCCTTGCATCTCGAATGTCGAATCGAAGAAATTCGAAATTACGTTAGCTTGCTAACAATCGACAAGCGTTTACCCCGCGAATTCATTTCATTTCTGACGCTAGTCAGGAAAATCCCGATCGTCCGTGTCGCCGGTCAGATGGCGCTGAACTTCCGCTCCAGGCCCTGGCTGCGAAAATGCTCGATCACGTAGTCGACGAATACCCGAGTCTTCGCCGGCAGCAACTTCTGGGCGGCGTAGTAGAGCGCGGTGTTGCCAGCGTCCACGTACCACTCCGGCAGCACGCGCACCAAACGGCCGCTATCGAGGTACGGCACCGCGTGCTGCATGCTCACCAGGGTGACTCCCAGGCCCATCAAGGCGGCCACGCAGGCGGCTTCCGGGTCGCTGAAGGTCATGCGCTCCTTCAAAGAAATCGGTGCCTGGGCCTGCTGGCGGTTGGTCAGTGGCCAGGGGCGCACGCGGCCGGTCTGCGGCGAGCGGATGCGGATGCCGTCATGGCTGGGCAGGTCCGAGGGGTAACGGATCGCCGGGCGTCCGTCGAGGTAGGCGGGCGCGGCCAGCAGCACGAGGTGTGCCGGGCACAGCTTGCGCGCCACCACGCCGGGCGGCAGCTCGAAGCCGCCGCCGATGGCTGCGTCGAAGCCTTCGGCGATGAGGTCGACCTGGCGGTTGTCGAAGTGCCAGTCCGGACGTATCGCCGGGTAGCGGCCGAGGAAGTCCCTCAGCAGCGGCAGGATGTAGTCGCGGCCGAACACCAGTCCCATGCTGACTTTCAGCGCCCCGCTGGGCTGGCCATCGGCGCTGGCCAGGTTGGCGATGGCGCTTTGCAGGCTGGCCAGGCCGCCGCTGGCTTCCTCGAGAAAACGCTCGCCGGATTCGGTCAGGGTCAGGCTGCGGGTACTACGCTGGAACAGCCGGACGCCCAGGTTGTTCTCCAGCCGCGCCACGTTCTTGCTCACCGCCGCCGGCGTGAGCCCCAGGCGTCGCGCGGCGGCGGCGAAGCTGCCGGCCTCGGCGCTGCGGACGAAGCATTCGATACTGATCAGGCTTTCCATGGGTGGTATTCCGGACGTTTGGTATCGACTGAATATAGCGATTACTGGCTACCGGGTCAGGAGTGCGAGCGCGAAACTGGCCCTGTCGAACTTACTCCCCCACTGATTCCTGGAGACACGAAATGACCACCACTCAAACCCTCGCCGGCAAAGTCGCTTTCGTACAGGGCGGCTCCCGCGGCATTGGCGCCGCCACCGTGCAGCGCCTGGCTCGTGAAGGCGCTGCCGTGGCCTTCACCTACGTCAGCTCGGCGCAGAAGGCCGAAGACCTCGCCGCCAGCATCGAAGCCGCCGGCGGGCGCGCCCTGGCGCTGCAAGCCGACAGCGCGGATGCCGCGTCCGTGCAGCAGGCCATCGACACCGCCGCCCAGCGCTTTGGCGGTATCGACATCCTGGTGAACAACGCCGGCGTACTGGCCATCGCTCCGGTCGAAGAGTTCAGCCTGGAAGACCTCGACCGCACCCTGGCTGTGAACGTGCGCAGCGTCTTCGTCGCCACCCAGGCCGCCGCGCGGCACATGGGGCAGGGCGGGCGCATCATCACCATCGGCAGCACCAACGCCGACCGCATGCCCTTTGGCGGCGGCGCCGTCTATGCCATGAGCAAGTCGGCCATCGTCGGCCTGACCAAGGGCCTGGCCCGTGACCTCGGCCCGCGCGGCATCACCGTGAACAATGTGCAGCCCGGCCCGGTGGACACCGACATGAACCCGGCCGACAGCGACTTCGCGGCATCCCTGATGGACCTGATGGCGGTCGGCCGTTATGGCCGTGCAGAAGAAGTCGCGGCCTTCGTTGCCTACCTGGCGGGCCCGGAAGCCGGCTACATCACCGGCGCCAGCCTGACCATCGACGGCGGCTTCGGCGCCTGATGGGCTCCTGATCACCGCAGCGCGGCCAGGCTCAGGCCCGGTCGCGGCTCTGGATGTTCCAGTGTTCGGAGGTGCTGGCGAGTTTTTCCGAGAGCATCTCCACCTGTTCGTAGAGGCGCAGGGTCAGCCAGTAGAAGCCCTGCTTCTCGAAGGAGTCGGTCAGGTTGTGCGGCCGTGCCGGCAGGTTGTCCAGGCCCTGGCAGGCCTGGACCAGCTTGCTGGTGCGGCTGAACTTCAGGGCGTGGGCCGATTGCAGCAACAGGCGTCCGATGATCTGCCGGTGCGTGTCGAGGCTGGCAGGCACCGGTTCTATCTCCCCGGCCTGGGCCGCGAACTGTCGCGAGGCGATCAGCGATTCCAGGGTGCCCATGATGGCGCGATGGATGCGCTGGAGGATCTCCAGCTCGCGCAGTGGCATGCCGGTCTCCCGCGATACTGGCCCAAGGTGGGCACGCGAAGCCACGAGTCGATGGTCCAGCTCTTCCAGCTGGCGGGCGAAATGCTCGGCGGTAAAGTCGTGGTTGGACGATAACTGTCCGTACATCTGCGCGCAGGCGCGCAGGTTGTCCGAAAGCAGGTAGCGCCAGACGTAGACCGCCCGCAACGGGTAGATCTGCGAGAAGACCAGGGCCACCGCGACCCCGATCAACACGTTGGCCGAGCGCCACAACCCTTCGGTGAAGCCGGTCTCGCCGGGGCCGGCGACAATGCACATGGTGATCCCCGCCAGCAGCGCGACGTAGCCGGGACGGCGGATCGCGTAGAAGGCCGAAGCCGCGCCCAGCACCGACATCACCAGGTAGGTGAGGGTGAGCGAGCGCGTGCGGTCGTAAACCGCGATCACGCACAGACCCAGTGCCGCGCCAGCCAGAGTGCCGAGCACCCGTTCGTAGGACTTGCCGCGGATCGTCCCCTGGTGCACCAGCCCGCCCATCACCACCAGCACTGTCACCGAGGCCCAGAGTCCGTGTGGCAGTTTCAGCGCGCTGGTCAGCAGCATCGAGGCGAGCAGGGCGAGGCCGACGCGCACGCAATGGATCCAGGCGGCGTAGCGATAACGGGTGTAGGGATTGGCCAGGCGGCGGAACGGCAAGGTCAGGATCGAGGGTTGCTTCGCCAAGGGAAGCGGCTCCTGTGCGGACGGTGGCGATGCAGCAAGGTTAGCCGGTCCCAGCCGGAACGGCCGGCCCTGGATCAATCATCTCGAGGACTGCTGGCCGACGAAGTAGTAGTCGCGTTCGCCCACTCGGAAGTGCTGCAGCACGCTCAGCGGCGCCTGTGGCACGGTTTGGCTTTCCAGAAGGGCGATGTGTTGGTCGGGTTGGCCGAGGAAGGTCGTCAGCTCCTCGCTGGTCTGCAGGGCCGGCAGCAGGCTACGGCTGTAGAACACACCGGCACCGGCCAGGCGCTCGCTGGGCTGGTACAGCGCCACCTGGCGCCCGAGCATCTGGTACTGGCGAATCTGCTCGGTCAGCGGCAGGAAGGATTCCTTCAGATCGGCGCGGGGCTCGACCCAGATCGCGTACCCCAGGTAGCAGGCGGGTACCAGCAACGCCAGGGACACGGCGGCACAGCGCATCCACTGCGAGGCCCGGGCATGCCAGCGCGTTAGCAGGAGGTGACCGAACTCGGCGGCGATCACCGCCGCTGCCGGGGCCAGCGCCATCAGGTAGACCATGCGCTTGCTGGAGGCGAAGCTGAGCAGGGCGAACTGTGCCGCCAGCCACAGGCAGAAGAACAGCAGGTAGCGGTCCCGCGCCAGGCGTTTGCGCAGGTGCCAGAGCCCGAGGTAGAGCAGGATGTTCCACGGCAGAAAGGCCTGCGGCAGACGCACCAGGTAGTAGTAGAAGGGTTCGAAATGCCCGGCTTCGCTGAACGAGCCGCTGAAGCGGCCGACGCTGTTGGTCCAGAGGATTTCCTGCAGGGCTGCAGACCCGCCATCGTGATAGAGGAACAACAGCCAGGCCAGCAGCGGCAGCAGGCCCGGCAGTGTCCACAGCAGCGGTCGCAGCCAGGTGGAAATTTCCAGGCGGCGCCGCGCCAGGCTGTCCCACAGCAGGCAGGCGAAAATCACCACCCCCGGCAGCGCCAGGCCCAGTACGCCCTTGCTCAGGGTGGAGAGCGCGATCCCCGCGGCGAACGCCAGCCAGTGCCCGGTGCGCCCCGGTGGCCTGAGCCAGGCCTGCAGGAAGGACAACAGCGCCAGGGTTACGCCCAGCGTTAGCAGGGCGTCTTCGCCCACTTGGCGTGCATTGGCCCAGAAACTCGCCAGGGTCATCAGCATCAGCGCGGCGAGCAGCGCGAGCGTCGCGGGCCGGCCGATGCGCCGGAGTGCGCCGTAGAGCAACAGCACGCAGAACAGCCCGGCAAATGCCGAGGCCAGCCGCACGGACAAGGTGGTCAGGCCGAACAGTTGGATGGCGGCAACGTCCAGCCACAGGCTCAGTGGCGGCTTTTCCAGGAACGACTGGCCGTTCAGGCGCGGCGTCACCCAGTCCTGATCCAGGTGCATTTCCATCGCGATGCCCGCCACCCTGGGTTCGGTGGAGCCCTGCAGCTGGTGATTGCCCAGCGCGCAGAAAAACAGCAGGCCGCCCAGCACGAGCAGGAGGAGTAGATGGCGGCGCTGGTACATGGCGGATCCCGGGCAGGGGGTTTGAGCCTGCATGTATAGGCGACATTTCGTTAACGCGAAATTAACCTTCTCGGTGTTTCACTGCGCCCTTCACCCGGTACTCCCCTGGGGGGTCGCCATGTCCGCTCGCCTGCCTGGTTCCCGCGTTACCCCGGCCCCTCGTTTGCGCCGGCGTTATCTATTGCTGGCTTTGTTGGTGCTGATTGTCGTGGTCGGCTGCCTGGCCGGCTTCATGGTGCTGGTTCCACCGCCGCCCTATACGCCCCTGCCGGGCCAGAACCCTGCACAGGTCACCCTGCTCGCTCTGGGCGACCAGGGCAGTGGCGACCTGCAGCAATGGCGCGTGGCCGAGGGCATGGAGCGTGTGGCGGAGAGTGAAGGCGGGGTGAACATGGTCCTGCTGCTGGGCGACAACTTCTACGGCAAGGCGTTGAGCGGTGTCGACGACCCGACCTGGCAGCTCAAGTTCGAACGCGTCTACCACGGCCGCTGGCTCAGCCATGTGCCGTTCTACGCGGTACTGGGCAATCACGACTACCCGGCCTCCGCCGCCGTCGAACTGGACTACGCCCGCCAGCGCGCGGGCTCCGGCCGCTGGCAGATGCCCGCTCCCTTCTATACGCGCGATTTCGGCGAGGCAGAGGGGCGCCCGCTGTTACGGGTCGCGTTCCTGGATACCAATGCCGATGCCGCCGGCCGCCAGCGCCAGGCAGATTTCCTGCAGGCGGCCTTCGCCCGGCCGGGGCCCGCACCGCTGTGGAAGATGGTGGTGGCACACCATGCGATCCGCAGCAGTGGCGGCAAGCACGGCGATGACGACGCATTGTTGCAGCAGTTGCTGCCGGCGATGCAGCGCAGTGGGGTGGACCTCTACCTGTCCGGCCACGAGCACAACCAGGAGGTGATAGTCCGCCCTGGCGAGCCCGCCTGGCTGGTCTCCGGTGGCGGCGGCCAGACGCTCGACGGCATCAGGCCCGGTGTGCCGGCCGATGGCACCCTGTTCGCCGTCGAACAGCACGGTTTCGCGCGGTTGGCCTTCAGCGCGGATCGGCTGCAGCTGGCCTACTACGACCCGCAGGGAAACCGCGAGCAGGGCTTCCTCTGGGCGCGGGCCTGCCCCTGGCTGGCCCAGGGCTGCCTGAAGCAGAACGATGTTGCCCGGTTGGCGACGAGCAGGGCCACTGGCCAGTAGTTGAGCCCTGGGGGTTTTCGCTAGAATCCCGGACTTTTGCGCGCATGGACCGCGTGCGGCCATCAGCGCTTGAGTCCATTAGAGAGCCCCCATGCTTACCGGTAGTTACGATCCCGCCCTCGTCCTGATCTCGCTGTGCGTCGCCATGTTGGCGTCCTACACCGCCCTGGACCTGGCCGGGCGCATCGCGACGACCCGCGGCTGGCCCGTGCTGCTGTGGATCGGCGGTGGCGGAGTGGCGATGGGCATCGGCGTCTGGTCGATGCACTTCATCGGCATGCTCGCTTTCAGCCTGCCGATCCCGCTGGGTTACGACCTCACCCTGACCCTGCTGTCGCTGGCCATCGCCGTGCTCAGCTCAGGCTTCGCCCTGGCGCTGGTCAGCCAGGACCGCCTGCCGCTCTGGCAACTGGTCTGCGGGGCGCTGGCCATGGGCGCCGGGATCAGCTGCATGCACTACCTGGGCATGTACGCGATGCTGATGCAGCCAGGCATCGACTACGACCCGGCACTGTTCGGGCTTTCCCTGGCGATCGCCGTGGCGGCGTCCGGCGCCGCATTGTGGATCGCCTTCAAGCTGCGGCAGAACACCCCCTATGTGCGTCTGGCTCGCGGTGGCGCAGCGCTGGTGATGGGCCTGGCGATCGTCGGCATGCACTACACCGGCATGGCCGCGGCGCGCTTTCCCGAGGGCAGCTTCTGCGGCGCAGCCCCCAGCGGGCTGAACAGTGACTGGCTGGCATTGCTGATCATCATCGTGACCCTGGCGATCATCGGCATCGCGTTGCTCACCTCAGTGCTGGATGCGCGCCTGGAATCGCGCACGGCACAGCTCACCTCGTCGCTGGCCCAGGCCAACCAGGAACTGACCCAGCTCGCCCTGCACGACAACCTCACCCGGCTGCCCAACCGCATCCTGCTGGAAGACCGCGTCGAACAGATGATTGGCAAGGTCCAGCGCAACGGCGGCTACTTCGCGCTGATGTTCCTCGACCTCGATGGCTTCAAGCCGGTCAATGATGCGTTCGGCCACCATGTCGGCGACCTGCTGCTCAAGGATGTGGCGCTGCGCCTGTGCGGCAACCTGCGCAGCGACGATACCGTGGCGCGCATCGGCGGCGACGAGTTCGTGGTGCTGGTGGAACTGGCCGAGGCCGAAGACGCGGTGACCGTCGCCAGCCAGCAGGTCAACCTGCTGGCCCAGCCGTTCCAGGTGGCCGGGCAGGAGCTGCGCATCGCCGCGAGCATCGGCATTGCGCTCTATCCGGGCGACGGCGCCAGCCAGCAGGAACTGCTGCGCAACGCCGACGCGGCGATGTATCACGCCAAGGGCAATGGCAAGAACGGCTACAGCTTCTTCGAGCAATCGATGAACACCAATGCGCGCAACCATCTGCAGCTATTGCACGACCTGCGCGCGGCCCTGGACCGTCGCGAGTTCATCCTGCATTACCAGCCCAAGTTCGCCGCCAGCGGCGAACCCATCGGTGCCGAGGCGCTGCTGCGCTGGCAGCATCCGCAACGCGGGCTGCTGATGCCCGATACCTTCATCGCCCTGGCCGAGCGCACCGGGTTGATCATCCCCATCGGCGACTGGGTGCTCGACGAGGCCTGCCGGCAGATGCGCGAGTGGTACCTGCAGGGCCACGAAAGCTGGCGGGTGGCGGTGAACCTCTCGGCCCTGCAGTTCTGCCATGCGGCGCTGGTGCAGTCGGTGGCCGATGCGCTGCAGCGCCACCACTTGCCGGCGCGCTGCCTGACCCTGGAAATCACCGAGACCACGGCGATGCGCGACGCCGATTCCAGCCTGGAAATACTGGGCAAACTGTCGGAGATGGGCGTGGACCTGTCCATCGACGACTTCGGTACCGGCTACTCCAGCCTGCTGTACCTCAAGCGCCTGCCGGCCAACGAGTTGAAGATTGATCGCGGTTTCGTCCGCGACCTGGAGCAGGACAGTGACGACGCCGCCATCGTCTCGGCCATCGTCGCGCTGGGCCAGGCGCTGGATTTGCGCATCGTAGCCGAAGGGGTGGAAACCTCCGGCCAGCAGAACTTCCTCACCCGCCTGGGATGCGATTCGTTGCAGGGCTTCCTGCTCGGCAAGCCGGTGCCGGCCGAGCAATTCCTCGAGCGTCTCGGCGCTCCGGCCTGAGCGGCTCAGTACTCCGCTGGCAACGCTGCCAACTGCGTACACAGCTCACGCAGTTGTTCGCACAGGCGGCGCCCGGCGCTGCCCAGTTCCGGGCGTGCGTAGAGCGCCAGTTCCAGCCCCTCGATGGGCGCAAACCCCTCTTCGGCGGTCAATACGCGGTGGCCTTCGTGGCGCCCGCGCAGGGGCAGCAGGCTGACGCCCATGCCGGCCGCCACGGCCGCTGACAGGCTGGCCAGGCTCGCGCTGCTGTAGCTGATGCGCCAACGCCGGCCGCTGGCTTCCAGGGCGTGGATCATCTCCTGGCGGTACAGCGCGCCCAGCGGGAAGACCACCAGAGGCAGCGGATCACGGGCGGCGGCCGGAGTGGCCGCGCTGTCCTGCCAGGCCAGCGGTTCGGGCCAGTGCGCCAGGCAATCGGCATCGGCGCCCCATTGCTTGACCAGCGCCAGGTCCAGCTCGCCGCTGCGGTACTGGCGCAACAGCTCCTGGCTGAGACCGCTGGAGACCTCCAGGCGCAGCCGCGGGCGCTCGGCGCTGAAGGCCGCCAGCAGCGGCATCATCCGCTCGCCGGCGAAGTCTTCCGGCATCCCCAGGCGCAGCACGCCTTCACTGTGTTCGCTGCTCAGCGCCTCGCGGGCCTCCGAGCCCAGTTCGAGGATGCGCCGCGCATAGCCCAGCAGCCGTTCCCCCTGTTCGGTCGGCAGTACCTGGCGCTGGCTACGGTCCAGCAGGCGGCAGTCCAGGCTCTGCTCCAGGCGCAGGATCTGCTGGCTGACGGTGGACTGGGTCAGGTGCAGCAGTTCGGCAGCGCGGGTGAAGTTGCCGGCGTCCACCACCATCACGAAGCTGCGCAGCAGATTGGGGTCAAGCATTGTGATTCCCACTGAAACTCATGTTTCTATTTAATTTCAGCATAGAACATCCCTTTGTCATACTGCGACTGCTCATTGATCGAGAGTGATTCGAGGCACGACAGCCATCACGGGGGAGCGCCCATGGACATGCCAACCATCCAGACCGAGGACGTGCGCAGCCGCGTCGCTGCCGACGCACTGCTCAGCGCCGCCAGCGATGGCCGCGAACACGATGTGGCGACGTTGCTCGAGCGTGGCGTACCGGTGGACGTCACCGACGGACAGGGCAATTCGCCGCTGCTCCTGGCCACCGCGCACAACCGAGTTGCCGTGGCGCGCCAACTGGTCGCCGCCGGTGCCGACGTCAACCAGCAGAATCGCATCCATGACAGCGCCTACCTGTTGGCTGGCGCTGCCGGGCGCCTGGAAATCCTCCAGCTGACGCTGGCCCATGGCGCCGATCTGCGCAGCACCAACCGCTATGGCGGCACGGCGCTGATCCCGGCCTGCGAGCGCGGCCATGTGGACGTAGTGGCGACGCTGCTCAAGGCCGGTGTCGATCCAGACCATGTCAACAAGCTGGGCTGGACCGGGCTGCTCGAAGCCATCCTGCTCAGCGACGGCGGCCCGCGTCATCAGGCCATCGTGAAACAACTCATAGAAGCCGGGGCGAACCTGAACCTGGCCGACAACGACGGCATCACGCCGCTGCAACACGCCCGCCAGCGCAACCAGACCACCATCGCCAGGATGCTGGAAGTCGCCGGCGCGCATTGAACCGATTGATTTGCTGGAAACTGCCATGTCACACGAAGTCTTCATGCGCGAGGCCCTGCAACTGGCCCGCGACAACATCGAGGCCGGCGGCCGCCCGTTCGGCGCCGTACTGGTCAAGGATGGCCGGGTGATCGCCCGCGCCGCCAATTCCATCCACCTGGATTTCGACCCTACCGCCCACGCCGAGCTGCTGGCGATCCGCCGCGCTTCGGCCGTGCTGGGCATGTCGCGTCTGGACGGCTGCGTGATCTACGCCAGCGGCCACCCATGCCCGATGTGTCTGGCGGCCATGCACCTGTGCGGCGTGGAGGGCGCCTATTTCGCCTATTCCAATGACGACGGCGAGCCGTTCGGGCTGTCGACTTCCGCCGTGTACCAGCAGATGACCCAGCCGCCGCAATGGCAGGCGGTGCCGCTGCGCCCGTTGCGCCCCAATGGCGAAGAGGGCTTGTACCAGCACTGGCAGGAGCAGCGCTCGTGAGCCGGGGCATGGCCATGCCGGTCGAGGAGAGCAGCAGTCACGCCGGCTGGATCGGCCTGCTGGTGATCGTCGCGCTGGGCATCAACTTGCGGCCGATCCTCACGTCCATCGGCCCGTTGCTCGCGGATATTCACGATGCCACCGGCCTGGGCTTCCAGGGCCTGTCGATGCTGACCGTGCTGCCCGTGCTGTGCATGGGCCTGTTTGCGCTGGGCCTGCCCTGGGTCGGCCCGCGCCTGGGCGAGAGCCGAGGCATGGTGTTCGGCCTGCTGGCCATTGGCGCGGCGTGCTTCTGGCGGTTGCTGCTGGACAGCGGCATCGCGCTGATTGCCAGTGCGGTGCTGGCGGGCTGCGGCGTGGCGGTGATCCAGGCGTTCGTGCCGGGGGTGATCAAGCGCTGGTTCCCGCACAAGGTGCCCTCGGCGATGGGGCTCTACTCGGCTTCGCTGATGGCTGGCGGCGGTAGCGCCGCAGTCCTGGCACCGGTGGTTTCGGAGCACTTCCATCGCTGGCAGGACGGTCTCGGCGCCTGGCTGCTGCTGGCCATTGTCGGCCTGCTGCTCTGGGCCGTGGCCCGCCCGCGGGAGGCGCCGGTGGCGGCACCGCCCCGGCAGAAGGCGCAGCACTATTTCGGCAGCCGTCGCGCCTGGCTGCTGGCGCTGTACTTCGGCTTGATCAACGGCGGCTACACCAGCATGGTGGCCTGGTTGCCGGTGTATTACCGCCAACTGGGCTGGACGGCTCAGGCCAGCGGGCAACTGATCGGCCTGATGACCATCTTCCAGGTGATCGCCGCGCTGACCGTCCCCTTGCTGATCCGCCGTTCGCCGGACCGTCGCGGCTGGCTGTGCCTGTGCCTGCTGATTCAACTGGCTGGCTTCATCGGGCTGCTCTCGGCGCCGCTGCACCTGCCGGGTATCTGGGTGGCGATGATCGGCTACGGCCTGGGCGCCTGTTTCGCCCTGAGCCTGACGCTGACCCTGGATCATCTCACCGATGCCGGCGCAGCCGGTCGGCTGGCGGCCTTCGTGCAGGGCATCGGCTTCATCGTCACCGGCATCGTGCCCTACGTCACCGGCTGGCTGCGTGACAGCACCGGGAGCTTCCAGGCTTCGTGGATCCTGCTGGCGGTGTCGGTGGTGCTGATGTTGGGCGTGACGTTGCGCTTCTCGCCCAAGGGGTACGCGCGCGCAATGCAGCGGTAGCGGGAATTCGGAGTGGCCGGCGGCCAATCGCGGACAGAGTCCGCGATCGTTTTCAGGCGGGTGGGATGGCTAGACCGACGTCGCGATGTAGATCCGGTAGGTGATGATCGACAGCATGCTCAGCACGCCGATCCACATGAGGAACACACCGACCGGACGATGGCGGATGGTGAAGCCGATCCCCAGCATGAACATGCCGAAGACGAGGATGCCGAGGGTGACGAAGAGGGACGTGGGGTCCAGGGGGATGAAATGAGCGGTGGCGTCCATGGCGAATCCTTGTCTGAAAATTCCGATATAGAAATTCTAGGCCAGGGCGAGGGCGAACTCTTTTGATCCCTGGCAAGTCGCGCCGGATCATAACGGCACAAACCGCCCAGCCCAAGGCTCAGCTCTGCGCCAGACGCTGCCCCTGGTTCGTCAGCACCAGTTGCAGGCCGCGGAACTCGGCCAGCCGCAGGTGCACGAGCCATCTTTTCAGCGCAGGGTGAAAGACATCGCCGCGCCGCACGCCTCGTAGGAGGTCGTGCAGCTCGTTACCGCGGCGAGGGGCTGGGATTCTGGTTTCATCGGCGTCGGACACTGAGCGGTATTCCTTATACCTGGTGTCAGTGGATTCTGAATTCGAACAGGCTTCAGCTTATTTTCTATTGCTATCAGAAAATACTGATCAGCATCTGAGTATCTGACAGATTTCGGAACTTGCATGCCAATAGCTAGGAAGCGCCTCGGAAACACGGCCATAAAAAAGCCCCGCGGTCCGGAGCGTCAGACCGCAGGGCCAGAACGGTCGAGAAATTCTCGACCGGGGAGGACCGATCAGGCCGCCGGTGTCGGCTGCCAGCCGCCGCCGAGGGCCTTGTAGATCGCCACGATGCCGCGATACACGTCGACTTCCGCCAGGGCCTGGGCGTCCTCGGCGGCGAGTTGCTCGCGCTCGGCGTCCAGCAGGTTGAGGAAGTCCACGGTGCCTTCGCGGTACTGCAGGCCGGCTTGCTGTGCGGCATTGCGGTTGGCTTCGGACTGGCGCACCAGCGACACCAGGCGCTGCTGGCGCTTGCCGTAGTCGCTGAAGGCGTTCGACGACTCTTCCAGGGCCAGCAGGACCTGCTGCTCGTAGGTCGCCAGGGCGCCATCGGCGTCGGCCTTGGAGGCGCGCAGGCGGGCCCGCACGCTGCCCAGGTCGAAGGCCGCCCAGGTAATGCTCGGGGCGACGCCCCAGGCGCTGGCGGCGGACGAACCGATCTGCGAGCCACGGCCGGCGGTGTAGCCGAGGAAGCCGCCGAGGCTGACTTTCGGGAACAGGTCGGCGGTGGCCACGCCCACATCCGCGGTGGCCGCAGCCAGGCGGCGTTCGGCGGAGGCCACGTCCGGCCGGCGACGCAGCAGCTCGCTCGGATCGCCGATCGGCAACGCCTTGGCGATGGCCGGGAGTTTCTTCGGCGACAGGTCCACGGAGAGCGCGTCCGGGCGCTGGCCGAGGAGGGTGGCGATACGGTTGCGCTGGCGCACTTCCTCGGCCTGCAGTTGCGGCACGCTGGCTTCGGTGGAGGCCAGGCGCGCTTCGGCGCGCTGCACGTCCAGCTCGCTGCCGACACCGGCGTCACGCAGCTGGATGGTCAGGTCGCGGGATTCGCGCTGGTTCTCCAGGTTGCTCCTGGCGATGCTTTCGCGCAGTTGCGCACCGCGCAGCTGCCCATAGGCATCGGCCAGCTCGGCGATCAGGCTGACCTGCAACTGCTGCAGGTCGGCCACGGTGGCTGCGCTCAGCGCGTCGCTGGATTCCAGCTGACGGCGCACGCGGCCGAACAGGTCGACTTCCCAGATCATGTCCAGGCCCAGGTCGTAGCGCTCCTGGTTGACCCGGTCCTCGGTCTGGCCGGGCACCTGGCCCTTGCCGACCTGGCCTTCGGCGCGGCTGGTGACCGTGGGGAAACGGTCATTGGCGACGTCGTCGCGGATCGCCCGCGAAGCCAGCACGCGGGCATAGGCCACGCGCAGCTCGCGGTTTTCCTTGAGGGACTGGTCGACCAGCTGGGTCAGCACGGGGTCGTCGAACTGCTTCCACCAGGCGTCTTCGTAACGGCTGCGGTCGTAGTTCTTCGCCTGGGCATTGCTGTCCAGTTGGGCCGGCGCAGTGTCCGGCTTCTGGTAATCGGGGCCGACCATGCACGCGCTGAGGGCCAGCGCGAGCAGGGAGGGGACGAACAGTTTCACGGCACTCTTGCTCACAGCATTGATGGTCATGACGCTCATGCCTGATGGGCCTCGTTATGGTTCGTGTGGCTCAGGGCAGCACGCGCCTGCTTCTTCGCTTCACGGGCTTCCATGAAGCGGCGGATCAGCACATAGAAGACCGGGGTCAGCAGCAGGCCGAAGAAGGTCACGCCGAGCATCCCGGAGAACACCGCGACACCCATGGCATGGCGCATTTCGGCGCCGGCGCCGGACGACAGCACCAGGGGCACCACGCCCATGATGAAGGCGATGGAGGTCATCAGGATCGGCCGCAGACGCAGGCGGCAGGCTTCCAGTACCGCGCTCAGGCGGTCCATGCCTTCGTCCTGTTTGTCCTTGGCGAACTCGACGATCAGGATCGCGTTCTTGCACGCCAGGCCCACCAGTACGATCAGGCCGATCTGGGTGAAGATGTTGTTGTCGCCACCGGACAGGATCACGCCCGCGATGGCCGACAGCAGGGTCATCGGCACGATCAGGATCACCGCCAGCGGCAGGCCCCAGCTTTCGTACAGCGCGGCCAGCACGAGGAAGGCGAGCAGCACGCAGAGCGGGAACACGTAGATCGCGGAGTTGCCGGCGAGGATCTGCTGGTAGGTCAGCTCGGTCCACTCGTAGGTCATGCCATTGGGCAGCTCCTGCTTGAGCAGGCGCTCGATGGCGGCCTCGGCCTGGCCGGAGCTGTAGCCCGGTGCGGCGGCGCCGTTGATCTCGGCGGTGATGAAGCCGTTGTAGTGCATCACGCGGTCGGGACCAGCGGTGTCGCTGATCTTGATGAAGGTCGCCAGCGGGACCATTTCACCCTGGTTGTTGCGCACCTTCAGCTGGCCGATCTGCTCGGGTTCGAGACGGAACTGCTGCTCGCCCTGGACGTTCACCTGGTAGGTGCGGCCGAAGCGGTTGAAGTCGTTCGCATACAGCGAGCCCAGGTAGACCTGCAGGGTGTCGAAGATGTCGCTGATCGCCACACCGTGGGTCTTGGCCTTTTCGCGGTCGATGGCAGCGTCCACCTGTGGCACGTTCACCTGGTAGCTGGTGAACACCGACATGGGGTTCAGTTCCGGCAGCGCGCGGGCCTTGTTGAGGATGTTCTGGGTCTGTGCGTAGAGCTCCTCGTAACCGGCGTTGCCGCGGTCCTCGATCTGCAGGCGGAAGCCACCGATGGTGCCCAGCCCCTGTACCGGCGGCGGCGGGAAGATCGCGATGTAGGCGTCCTGGATATCCGCGAACTGCTTGTTCAGCTCGGCGGCGATCTCGTTGGCCGACATGCCCGGGCCCTTACGCTCGCTGAAGTCCTTCAGCGGGGTGAAGACGATGCCGCTGTTGGGGCTGTTGGTGAAGCCGTTGATCGACAGGCCGGGGAAGGACACGGTGTGCTCGATGCCCGGGTGCTTGCCGGCAATTTCCGACATGCGCTTGATCACCGCTTCGGTGCGGTCCAGCGTGGCGGCGTCAGGCAGTTGTGCGAACGCCACCAGGTACTGCTTGTCCTGTTGCGGCACGAAGCCCGTCGGGGTGCTAGAGAAGCCCAGGTAGGTCAGGCCGATCAGGCCTGCATACAGCAGCAGCGCGATGGAGCTGCCGCGCAGCACGCGGGTGACGGTGCCGACATAGCCATGGCTGGCGCGGTCGAAGAAGCGGTTGAACGGACGGAACAGCCAGCCGCCCAGCAGCTTGTCGAGGATCACCGAGAAGCGGTCCTTCGGCTCGTGGTGCCCTTTGAGCAGCACGGCGGACAGCGCCGGCGACAGGGTCAGCGAGTTGAATGCGGAGATCACCGTGGAGATCGCGATGGTCAGTGCGAACTGCCGGTAGAACTGCCCGGTGAGGCCGGAGATGAACGCGGTCGGGATGAACACGGCGCACAGCACCAGGGCGGTGGCGATGATCGGCCCGGTCACTTCCTTCATAGCGCGCTTGGTCGCCTCGACGGGAGTGAGCCCCAGCCCGATGTTCCGCTCGACGTTCTCCACCACCACGATGGCGTCGTCCACCACGATGCCGATGGCCAATACCAGGCCGAATAGCGACAGCGCGTTGAGCGAGAAGCCGAAGGCGTGCATCACCGCGAAGGTGCCGATCAGCGAGACCGGTACGGCGGCCAGCGGAATGATCGAGGCGCGCCAGGTCTGCAGGAACAGCACGACCACCAGCACCACCAGGATCAGCGCTTCGAACAGGGTGTGCACCACTGCTTCGATGGAGCCGCGGACGAAGATGGTCGGGTCATAGACGATGGAGTAGTCCACGCCCTGCGGGAAATCCTTCTTCAGCTCGGCCATCTTCTCGCGCACCAGGTTGGAGATGGCGATGGCATTGGAACCAGGGCGCTGGAAGATCGGGATGGCGACCGCCGGCTGGTTGTCCAGCAGCGAACGCAGGGCGTACTGGCTGGAGCCGAGCTCGACGCGGGCGATGTCCTTCAGGCGGGTGATCTCGCCGTCGGGGCCGCTGCGGATGACGATGTTCTCGAACTCTTCTTCGGTGACCAGGCGACCCTGAGTGTTGATCGACAGCTGGAAGCTGGTGTCGCTCGGCGCCGGCGGGGCACCGAGGGAGCCGGCGGCCACCTGGCGGTTCTGCTCGCGGATCGCCGCGACCACGTCGGTGGCGGTCAGGTTGCGCGAGGCGACCTTGTTCGGGTCGAGCCACACGCGCAGCGAGTAGTCACCCATGCCGAACAACTGCACGTCACCCACACCGTCCAGGCGCGCCAGCTCGTCCTTGATGTTGAGGATGGCGTAGTTGGACAGGTAGAGCATGTCGTAGCGGTTATCCGGCGAGGTCAGGTGCACGACCATGGTCAGGTCGGGCGAAGCCTTGTCGACGGTGATGCCGATGCGGGTGACTTCCTCGGGCAGCTTGGGCTGCGTGCGGGTCACGCGGTTCTGCACCTGCACCTGCGCGTTGTCCAGGTCGGTGCCCAGGGCGAAGGTGATGGTCAGGGTCATCTTGCCGTCGGCAGTGGACTGCGAGGACATGTAGAGCATGTTCTCGACGCCGGTGATGGCCTGTTCCAGCGGCGCGGCAACGGTCTCGCCGATCACCTTGGGGTTGGCGCCGGGGAAGTTGGCGCGCACCACCACGGTGGGCGGCACCACTTCGGGGTATTCGCTGATCGGTAGCTGGAACAGCGAGATGGCCCCGCCGATCAGGATGATCAGCGATAGCACGGCGGCGAAGATCGGCCGCTGGATGAAGAATTGCGAAAAGTTCATGGCTGGTTCCTGTCGCGAACGCTACGGTTCGCCAAACCCGGGACAAAGGTCACCCAAGGCCCTGGTGGGACAGGGCCTGGTACATCAATCGTTTAAGACAGGGGGTGGTTCAGTCGGAGAGTGCTCAGCCGCGCGGCGCGCCCGGCTTGGCGGATTTCTCGGCCACCTTCGGCGCCTCGAAGCTCTCCAGCGCACGACGCTGGTTTTCGAGGTTGGCGAGGGTTGACTGGCTGGCCATCTCGACACCCTGGGCGTCGACCTGGGCACCCGGGCGAACCCGTTGCAGGCCGTTGACCACGATGCGGTCACCCTTCACCAGACCGCTGCGGACGATGCGCAGGCCTTCCAGTTTCGGGCCCAGCTCGATGCCGCGGTACTGCGCCTTGCTGTCCTTGTCGACCACCAGCACGAACTTCTTGCCCAGGTCGGTGCCGACCGCTTCGTCCTTGATCAGCGCGGCGGGGTAGGTGCCGCTGCCGACCAGCTTGATGCGGGCATACAGGCCGGGGGTGAACTGGTTGGCGTCGTTGTCGAACACCGCGCGACCGCGGATGGTGCCGGTCTTCGGGTTGACCTGGTTGTCGAGGAAGTCCAGGCGACCCTGGTGGGGGAAGCCATCCTCGCCGGTCAGGCCCAGGTACACCGGGCTAGTGCCGCGCGCATCCGGGCCGCCCTTGCGGGCGAGGTCGACGTACTTCAAGTAGACGCGCTCGTCGGCGTCGAAGTAGGCGTAGACCTTGTCGGTGGACACCAGGGTAGTCAGCAGGCTCTGGCCGCTGTTCACCAGGTTGCCGGCGGTCACTTCGGCGCGCGAGACGCGGCCGTCGATGGGCGCGGTGATCTGGGTGAACGACAGGTTCAGCCGGGCGTTGTCCAGTTCCGCCTGGGTCGCGGCGACCACGGCTTTCGCCTCGGTGGCGGCGGCGGTGCGGGCGTCGGCCAATTCAGCGGAGATGGCGTTGGTGGCACGCAGGCGCACACCACGAGCATCTTCATTGACGGTACGGGTCTGGTTGGCACGGGCTTGTTGCAGCTGGGCTTCCAGGCGATGGACCTCGGCCTGGAACGGCCGCGGGTCAATCTGGAACAGCAGGTCGCCTTTCTTCACCAGGGCGCCTTCACGGAAGGCGACTCGGTCGATGTAGCCGGAGACGCGCGGACGCAGTTCGACGGATTCCGGAGCCTCCAGGCGGCCGGTGAATTCGTCCCATTCGTTGATCGGCTGTTCGATGACGTCCGCCACGCTGACCTTGGGGGCGGCCATGTTCTGTGCCGCCTCCTGGCCCTTGCCGCAGGCGCTGAGAACCAGCACGGCGGCCAACGCCAACGGAATACGCAAGGTGTTCAGATTTCGCTCCATGGAAAAGACTCCGGCGTTCTAATTGGTTTATGGATTTCTAATGGAGCGGAGTCTGCGTGCGCGGGGGGTTGGGAACTAATCGAACGAGAGAATTTTGATTATCACGTGGAGTGATAAAAGCCTTTGCACTATTCGTATGAATAGATAGATAGAAGAGCGCGCACCAATAGATTGAAGAAGTGAGTACGGCATATGCACTCGCCGACACGTTCAGGATGGGCGCTCGGTACCCCCTCACCCTAACCCTCTCCCAGCGGGAGAGGGGACCGTTCGGAGCAGGGGAACGCTGCAGTTTCAGCCGGCACGGTCGGCTCCCTCTCCCTCAGGGAGAGGGCTGGGGTGAGGGAAGGATCCCACGCCGATGCGTCGGCGAAGAGGCTCGCTCTTGCAGGGGTACACGCTATGGAACTCAGTGCGTAGGGCGCATAACGCCCTCGGCGTTATCCGCCATGGCGGATAACCCGTTCCGGGTTATGCGCCCTACAGGTGGGGAATGGGAGGGGGTTGCGTCAGAGACTGTCGGGGTCACCCACGAACATGGTGATCCGCGAACGCAGCCAGCGCTCGGCCGGGTCCTGGTCCTGGGCGCCGCGCCAGACCATCGACAGCTCGGCCAGGCGGGTGGGGAAGGGCGGGTCTTCGGCGCGCAGGCCGCCGGCGGCGGTCAGGGCCAGGGCCACGTATTCGGGCACGGTGGCGATGATGTCGGTGCCGGCCAGCAACTGGGCGAGGCCGACGAACTGCGGCACGGCCAGCACCACCTGGCGCTTGCGGTCCATCTCGGCCAGCGTCTGGTCGACGAAGCCGTCCAGGTCGCCCGCATAGGACACCAGCGCGTGCGGGCGCGCGCAGTAATCATCGAGGGTCAGCGCACCGGGAATCGAATCGGCCCGCAGGATCTTCCAGGTGCTGCGGCGCAGGGTCTTGCGCTTGGCATTGGCCGGTAGCTCGTCGGTGTAGCTCACGCCGACGGAGATTTCCCCGGACGACAGCAATTGCGGCATCAACAGGTAGTTGGCGCGGCGCACCACCAGGGTAATGCCCGGTGCTTCCGAGCGCAGGCGGCGCAGCAGCGGTGGCAGCAGGCCGAACTCCACGTCGTCGGACAGGCCGATGCGGAACACCGCCTTGCTGGTGGCCGGGTCGAAGTCGGCGGCGCGGCTCAGGGCGGTGGAGATGGAGTCCAGCGCCGGCGAGAGGTGGCCGAAGATTTCCTGGGCCCGCGCGGTGGGTTCCATGCTGCGTCCGGTGCGGACGAACAGCGGATCGTCGAACAGGCCGCGCAGGCGCGCCAGGGCCGCACTGATCGCCGGCTGGCCGAGGAACAGCTTCTCGGCGGCGCGGGTCACGCTGCGTTCATGCATCAGCGTCTCGAAAACGATCAACAGGTTGAGGTCAACCTTGCGAAGGTCGTTGCGGTTCATGGGGACTCCCTGGCGATGGGGGAAAAGTGAGGCCGACCGTGTCCTGAGTCAAGTCTGTCAGATAAGTCCTTGATCAATTTCTACTTTTTTAAAGAGAATCACGCCCCGGATGCGTGGTCAGAGTTTGTAAGGTACCGACCTCCACGCACGGTCGCGCAGACCCGCCGCAGAGCCTCCGGGCCGCGCCGGACAAGCATTTCACCGCGTGCCGAATCATCGCCGTTTATGTCCATTATCAATGGCGAACGGTGGCGTCACCCGGAAAGCCCGGATAGAGTCCGTGGCTATGAAGCACTACAAAGGCGAGGTATGTGATGTCCCGCATGATCCGTTTCCACCAGTTCGGTGACGCCTCGGTCCTGAAGATCGAGGAAATGCCGACCCCGCAACCGGGGCCGGGTGAAGTACTGATCCGTACCCAGGCACTGGGCGTCAGTTGGCGCGACGTGCTCTGGCGGCAGAACCTCGCCCCGGATCAGGCCAAGTTGCCGGCGGGCATCGGCTATGAACTCTCCGGCATCGTCGAAGCCGTGGGCGAGGGTGTGGAAGACCTCGAGCCCGGCGTGGCGGTGGCCAGCTTCCCGGCGAACTCGCCGAACCTGTATCCGGCCTGGGGTGACCACGTCATCCTGCCGCGCACGTCGCTGACCCGCTATCCGGATGTCCTGACCCCGGTCGAGGCGGCGGTGCACTACACCGGCCTGATGTACTCCTATTTCGCCCTGGTGGAGCTTGCCCAGATCAAGCCCGGCCAGCGCGTGCTGATCACCGAGGCCGGCCATTGCCTGGCCCCGCAGGCGGTGCAGCTTGCCAAGGCGCTCGGCGCCCAGGTGATCGCCACCACCAGCCACGAGGAAACCCGTGAGTTCCTCAAGGGCCTGGGGGCGGACAAGGTCATCTATACCGAGGAGCAGGACCTGGTACTGGAGGTCGAGCGGTTCACCAAGGGTGAAGGCGTCGAGATCGTCCTCGACCAGTGCGCCGGCCCGCAGATGAAGCTGCTGGGTGACGTGGCGGCCCCGCGCGGCAAGCTGATCCTGTACGGCATCAACGGCGGCAACGATGCAGCCTTCCCGGCCTGTGCGGCCTTCAAGAAGCACCTGCAGTTCTTCCGCCACTGCGTGCTGGACTTCACCGGGCAGCCGGAGATCGGCCTGACCCGCAACGACGAAGCCGTGCAACGGGCGCTGACCGCGATCAACCAGATGACCGCCGACCAGTTGCTCAAGCCGAGCATTGACCGGGTGTTCGATTTCGCCCAGTACCTGGACGCCAACACCTATATGGAAACCTGCCCGGGCGGCGGCCGTGTAGTGATCAGGATGCCGGAGTGATCCTGCATCCATGAGGCGAGAAAGCCACTCTTCGGAGTGGCTTTTTTGTGCGCGCGGGATTCCCGGTATCCCTGTAGGAGCGAGCTTGTTCGCGAACAGAGTTTCCGGCCACACCAGCGTCAAGCGGGTTCGCGAGCAAGCTCGCTCCTGCAGACAATCACGCAGGACGCTCCGAGCGCCATCCTGCGCAGAATCAGGCAAGCCTCCAGAGAACCAGGCAAACCGCTCGGCGTCTTCCTCGCGTATCGTCGCGGCACAGGCCGGCGCTTGCGCCTAGGCTGAATCCATTGCGTGTCGAAGCCCGCGTGCTTCGCCCCATTCCATCACCCGCAGAAGAGGTGAAACCCCTGATGATTACCGTGAACCTGAACGGCAAGGACCACCAACTCGACGCCCCCGGCGAGATGCCGCTGCTCTGGGCCCTGCGCGATGTCGCCGGCATGACCGGCACCAAGTACGGCTGTGGCATGGCGCTGTGCGGTGCCTGCACCGTGCACGTCGACGGCCAGCCGACGCGCTCCTGCGTCACCCCGCTGGCGGCGGTGGCCGGCAAGAAGATCACCACCATCGAGGCGGTGGCCGAGCAACCCGCCGGCAAGGCGGTGCAGGACGCCTGGCGCAAGCTCGACGTGGTGCAGTGCGGTTACTGCCAGTCCGGGCAGATCATGTCGGCCACTGCGCTGCTGGCTTCGAACAAGGCGCCCAGCGATGCCGATATCGATGCAGCGATGAGCGGCAACATCTGCCGCTGCGCCACCTATGCGCGGATCCGCGCGGCCATCCACGACGCCGCCCAGACCCTGGCCTGAGGACCGACACCATGCTCGACCCCCGTATCGACCAACTGCCGGCCGAGGCCGGCAGCATCCTCAACGTCAGCCGCCGCAGCTTCCTGCGCGGCGCCGGTGGCCTGGCCCTGGGCATCTATTTCGCACCGCTGCTGGGCAAGCTGGGCGATGCCCAGGCGGCCAGCGATTTCGAACCGAATGCCTTCGTGCGAATCGCCCCTGATGGCACCGTCACTGTGATCGCCAAACATGTGGAGATGGGCCAGGGCAGCTACACCGGCCTCGCCACCCTGGTGGCGGAGGAACTGGATGCCGACTGGAGCCACGTGCAGGTCGAAGGCGCCCCAGCCGATGCCAAGCGCTACGCCAACCTGGCCTTCGGCAACCTGCAGGGCACTGGCGGCAGCAACGCCATGGCCAACTCCTTCGAACAGATGCGCAAGGCCGGCGCCAGCGCCCGCGCCATGTTGGTGGGCGCGGCGGCGGAGCAGTGGAAGGTGCCGGCGGCCGAGATCGAAGTGCACGACGGCGTCGTCAGCCATGCGTCTTCCGGGCACAAGGCCGGTTTCGGCGAACTGGCCGAGGCGGCGGCGAAACAGCCGGTGCCGGCGGACGTGAAGCTCAAGGATCCGAAGGACTTCAAGCTGATCGGCCAGGTGCAGCTGCCGCGCAAGGACAGCCCGTCGAAGACCGACGGTACTGCGCAGTTCACCCAGGACGTGCACCTGCCGGACATGCTGGTGGCCGTGGTCGCCCACCCGCCGCGCTTCGGCGGTGTGCCGGCGAAGGTCGATGCGAGCAAGGCCAAGGCCGTGCCCGGCGTGGTGGACGTCGTGCAGTTCCCCGGTAGCGAGCGGCGTTTCGCCGGTGTCGCGGTGCTGGCGAAGAATACCTGGGCCGCGCGCCAGGGCCGTGATGCGCTGCAGGTCGAGTGGGACGAGAGCAAGGCTTTCAAGATGGGCAGCAAGGAAATCTTTGCCCAGTACCGCGACATGGCCAGCAAGCCGGGCCTGGTGGCGCGCAACGACGGCGATATCGCCAAGGCGCTGGAGAAGCCGGCGCACCTGATCGAGGCGGAGTATCAGTTCCCCTATCTCGCCCATGCCGCCATGGAGCCGCTGAACTGCGTGGTATTCCTCAAGGAGGACGGCTGCCAGATCTGGAACGGCGAGCAGTGGCAGACCGGCGACCAGATGTCGGTGGCGCAGTTGCTGGGCATGCAGCCCGAGCAAGTGAGCATCACCCAGTTGTACGCCGGCGGCAGCTTCGGCCGCCGCGCCAACCCGCACTCGGACTACGTGCTGGAAGCGGCCGCGATCGCCAAGGCCGCCCGCGAGCAGGGCGTGAAGGTACCGATCAAGATGGTCTGGACCCGCGAGGACGACACCCGCGCCGGCTACTACCGGCCGGCCTTCCTGCACCGCGCGCGACTGGCGGTGGATGCCCAGGGCAACCTGGTGGGTTGGGAGCAGCGGCTGGTGGGGCAATCCTTTATCGTCGGGACGCCGTTCGAGAAGTTCATGGTCAAGGACGGCATCGACAAGATCGCCGTGGAAGGCGCCGCCGACCTGCCTTACGCCGTGCCCAACCTGCGCATCGAACAGGCGCTGGCAGACAATGTGACGGTTCCGACCCAGTGGTGGCGCTCGGTGGGCCACACCCACACGGCGTTCTCCACTGAAACACTGGTCGACGAAGCAGCTGTCGCCGCCAAGCAGGACCCCTACGAGTTCCGCCGCAAGCTGCTGGCGGAACACCCGCGTCACCGCGGTGCACTGGAACTGGTGGCGCAGCGCGCCAACTGGCTGGCGCCGCTGGAGAAGGGCAAGGAAGGCGAGCAGCGCGGCCGGGGTATTGCCGTGCACGAGTCGTTCGGCAGCTTCGTTGCCCAGGTTGTGGAGGTGACCTACAAGGCGGACAAGAGCTTCAAGGTGGACCGCGTGGTCTGTGCGGTGGATTGCGGCCTGGCGATCAACCCGGACGTGATCAAGGCGCAGATGGAGGGCGGCATCGGCTTCGCCCTGTCGGCGGCGCTGCACAGCGCCATCACCCTGACCGACGGCAAGGTCGACCAGTCCAACTTCCACGACTTCCAGGTATTGCGGATCAACGAGATGCCGGTAGTGGAAGTGCACATCGTGCCATCGGCCGAGCCGCCCACCGGCGTGGGTGAACCGGGGGTGCCGCCGCTGGCGCCGGCACTGGCCAATGCGCTGTTTGCGGCGACCGGCAAGCGTATCCGCACCCTGCCGATCGGCAATCAGCTACAGGCGTGATGCCCGGCTGGTAACACAAATGCCCCGCACGAGCGGGGCATTTGCTTGGCAGGGTCTAAACTTTCCCGAGATCAGGCAACCAGGGCCTGCTGTTCGTGCCCTTCGCAGATCAGCTCGCGCAGCACCCGGCGTTCTTCGGGCAGGGTGGCGGCGTTGTGCAGCGCCAGGCCGCCTTCGTCGTCGGGCACGGCGATCTGGGTCTCGAAGTGCAACTGCACTTCGTCCAGAGTGATGTAGGTGATGCGGTAAGCCGCCTCTGTGCTGTGCATGGTCGCAGGCTCGGTGTGGGAGGGCGCAGGCCCGATGGAGGCATCGTCGCGCCGGGCGGGCAAGGGCGGAAGTGAAACACCGTGATGGTGAACATCACCAAAGGCGATGGTGCCGGCGAGATTTTCCGGCATCTGTCATGCAGGACAGGTATCCTGCGCGGGCGTGCCCAAAACGGGCATTTTGTAAATCGAATTGGAGCAGTGACATGAGCCGCGACAAGCAGCTTTTCCCGGAAGACGAAATCGGCGATGCCCTGTGGGCCCTGCAGGAAGACGGCGAAGACCTCTCCCTCGAGCATGAGGTGGAGTTCGCGGTGATCTTCCCGGACGAGCAGTCCGCCCTGGACTTCGCCATCATGCTGCTGCAGAACGGGCAGAAGGTGGCGTACTCCGAGTACGACGGCAACGACAAGCTGCCCTGGCAGGTCCTGGCCTACCCGGTGATGGAGCTCAGCCACGAGCACATCAGCGGCTATGCCGCACTGCTGTCCGAGCACTCCGCCGACCTCGGTGGTCAGATGGACGGCTGGTCGGCGCTCTGATCGGCTGATGCCTCATGAAAAACGGCGCCTTCGGGCGCCGTTTTTCTTTGGGCGGGCGCTTCGTGCCGTGTCGCTGGAGTGTGCCGCTTCGTGGGCTTCCAGCGGATTCGTCTCCTTGTCGGGGGCGGATTTCTCGCGTTCGTGGAGATGTCGTACTTCTGCAATAGCCGTTTCCCGCGAGCATGCATTGGCTTTTCCCCTATGACGACCAGGCAAGGCGCGGCAATCATTAGTCTCCACTCATTCGATTGATTGCAGAGGTTACCTATGGGATTGCCGGTCAGGGAGGTTATCGACCTTGTGTCGTTTGAAAAAGCCGACATCAGGGCTGGGCAGATTCTGGCGATTAGTGAAGTGGAGGGTTCGCGGAAGTTGCTACGTTTCACTGTCGATTTTGGCAGTTTCAGTCGCGAGATCTTGTCGGCGATCAGGAAAGAGAGGGGGTCCTTCAGCAGTCTGGTCGGCAAGCAGGCGCTTTTTCTGATCAATCTGCAGCCCAAGGAGATTGCCGGGATCGTTTCCAACGGCTTGATTCTCGATCTGGGTTATTCCGAGGGTCTGCGCCCCACGGCCTTCATCGTCCCGGAATTCAATGTTCCCAATGGCACCCGCTTGGGGTGACGGGGACGCCGTAACGAAAAGGCCCACGCGAAGTGGGCCTTTTCATAAGAGCAGAAATTCACTCCGGCAACGGTGCCTGCCGCGCCACCTGGCGCAGTGCCTGCTCGTAGTAGTCGGTACTCTGCGCCCCGGAGATCAGCTGGCGGCCGTTGAGGATTACCGCCGGCACGGCGCGGATACCGTGGCTGGTGTAGAAGTCCTCCTCGGCCACTACCTCGTCGGCGTAGGCATCGCTGTCGAGGATTTCCCGCGTGCGCACGGCGTCCAGGCCGACGCTGACGGCCACTTCCAGCAGCACTTCCGGGTCGCTCGGGTTGCGCCCTTCGCCGAAGTAGGCGTGCAGCAGCGCCTGTTTCAGCGCCACGTCGCGGTGCGATTCCGCCGCCCAGTGCAGCAGGCGATGGGCATCGAAGGTGTTGTAGATGCGGTCGCGCTTCTTCAGGTCGAAGTGCACGCCGACTTCCTCGCCCATGGTGCGCAGGTGTTCCTGGTTGCGGGCAATGTCCTCGGCGCTGCTGCCGTACTTGCGCTGCAGGTGTTCCACCAGGTCTTCCCCTTCAGCGGGCATGTCGGCGTTGAGTTCGAAGGGCTTGATGCGCAACTCCACGGTCAACTCGCCGTCCACCCGGCGCATGGCTTCGAGCAGGCCGTTGAGGCCGATGGCACACCAGGGGCAGACCACGTCGGAGACGAAATCAACGGTAATGGCATCGCTCATGGGGGCGATCTCCGGCAAATGGGCGAGCATCAAGCATGGACCCGAATGGGTATTCCAATCCAGTAACGGGGCGGACGGAAGGCTCTGCGGCAACCCCAGAACCAGCGTAACCCGCTGATTCTGAAAGCTGATCGGCGTTTGTCAGGCCGACGGCGAGCCGCCAGGAAGGCCGGCGCCATCGGTGGAAGAGGGGCGACGTCCCTGTCGCGAAGGGGAAATCAGAAGTCCAGGGTCATCGACAGCTTCAGGGTGCGCGGGTCGCCCTGGGTCAGGTAGCCACCGATGGTGGAGGCCCAGTAGGACTTGTTGGCGACGTTCTCCAGGTTGGCGCGCAGGGTCACGTCGCGCTCGTCCACCTTGAAGGCATAGCGGGCGCCGAGGTCGAAGCGGGTCCAGGCCGGGATGCTGAGGTCGTTGGCTGCGTCCAGGTACTGGCCGCCGGTGCGCAGCATGCGGCCGTTGATGGCTGCACCCTGGATACCCGGCACATCCCAGTCGGCGCCCAGGTTGTACTGGAAGGTCGGCACGCCGACGGCGCGGTTACCGTCGGTCTTGCCGCCAGCGGTGTTCTTCAGTTCGGTGTCGATCCAGGTGCCGCCGGCCAGCAGGCGCAGCCCGTCCACCGGCTCGCCGAAGACGTTCAGCTCGATGCCGCGGTTTTCCTGCTCGCCGTCGACGCTGAAGATCTTCGAGTCCGGGTCGGTGGTGCTGAAGGGCTGCTCGATGCGGTAGAAGGCGAGGTTGCCGCCGTAGCTGCCGAAGTCCAGCTTGGCGCCCACTTCCACCTGCTTGGAGCGGTTCGGTGCGAAGACTTCACCGAAGTTCGCTGCGCTGCTGGGCGCGGTCGGGCCGGCGGCCAGGCCTTCGATGCGGTTGGCGTAGAGCGACAGGTACTCGGTGGGCTTCACCACCAGGCCGTAGACCGGCGTGGTGATGGATTCGTCGTAGGTGGCGGTGCGCTTGCCGACGTAGTTCCAGCCGTCGGTGCCGATGCTCTGGCGGCGTACGCCGACGGTCAGCAGCACACGGTCGTCGAGGAAGCCCAGGGTATCGGCGGCGGCCAGGCTCTTGTTCAGTGTCTTGCCGACGATGCCGGGGTCGCTGTAGTCGCCGCCGGTGAGGGTTGGCGCGGGCTTGGGCGTCTGCACCGGGTTATAGATGTCGGTGGGGTAGCGCTTGGTGGCCATGGTGTAGGCGCTGCGCTGCTCGGCCCAGATGCCGGCGACGCTGAGGTTCATCTGGTGGCTGACCGGGCCGGTGGCGAAGTGGCCGTTGAGGCCGGCCATGGCGCTCTTGTTGTCCTCGTCGTGGGTGGCATCCATCATGCCGCCGCCTGCGGCGCCATTGTTGTCGCTGAGCGTCAGGGCCGAGTAGGCGCCATTCTCGCGGGTGTGCTTGGCGCCGCCGGAGAGGTAGGCGGTCCAGCTGTCATTGAGGTCGTACTCGGCGCGGAACATGCCGAAGGTGTCTTCCAGCTGGGAATAGCTCCAGGACTGGCCGTAGTTGTGGTCGGCGTCCGGGGCGTGGGGAATGCTGCTGACGCCGGTGCCAACGTAGACCACCGGGCGGCCCTGGTTGATGCGCTGCTTCTGGTAGCCGAAGTCAGTCATCAGGCGCAGGCGCTCGCCGCGGTAGTCGAGGTTGACGGTGGCCAGCTTGTAGCGCTGGTTCTCGTCGTCGACGCCGGTCTCGCCCTCGCGCTGGGCCAGGTTGACCCGCGCGCCGAAGCGGTTGTCCTCGCCGAAGCGCTGGCCGAGGTCGAGGTGCTCGCCGATCTGATTGTCGCTGCCGTAGCCCAGGGTCACGCTGCGGGTGGGGTTGTCTTCGGCGCGCTTGGTCTGCAGGTTGACCGCGCCGCCGATGCCGCTGCCGCTGGGTGTCACGCCGTTGATGAAGGCGTTGGGACCCTTGAACAGTTCGACGCGCTCCAGCGATTCGGTGCCGATGATCTGCCGCGGGGTGACGCCGTACAGGCCGTTGAGCGAGACGTCGTCGGTACTCAGCGGCAGGCCACGGATGACGAAGATCTGCGAGAAGTTGCCGTAGCCATTGCCCTGGCGCACCGAGGCATCGTTGAGCAGCACGTCGCCGACGGTCTGCGCCTGCTGGTCCTGGATGGTCCTGGCGGTGTAGCTGGTGAAGCTGAAGGGCACGTCCTGCATGTCCTGGTCACCCAGCATGCCCAGCCGCGCGCCACGGGCAACCTGGCCGCCAGCATAGGCGGGCGGCAGCTCGCCGCGTTGCTGCGCGGCGCCGCTGACGGTGGTGGCATCCATCTCCAGGGCGCCGCTGTCATCCGGCGCCGCTTCCACGCCGTAGCCGCTGCTCTTGCGCATCAGGCGGTAGCCGCTGCCTTCGAGCAGGTGCTCAAGGCCCTGCTCCGGCGCGTAGTTGCCTTTCAATCCAGCACTTTGCTGGCGATTCAGCGCCTGTGCCTCGAATGCCAGCGGCACGCCGGCCTGCGCAGCGAAGCGGGCCAGCACCTCGCCCAGCGGGCCGGGGGCGATGTCGTACTGGCGCTGCTGGCTGCTGGCTTCGGCCGCCAGGGTGGGCAGCACGACGCCGCCAGTCAGGGCCAGGCCGACGGCCAGGGCAAGGGAGTGGGGGCGGAGGCGGGAGCGGAGGAGCATGGAGTGTTCCTGTCGGCGAATAGAGGTTGTCTTCCTCTTCACCGGGCGAGATCGGAAAAGGTGTCAGGGGTGGGCGAAAAAATTTCAGGTTGTCTGTTCTGTAGGAGCGAGGGGGGCGCCCAGCTCTTGCTCGCGAACCGCCCAGCGCCAGCGCGGCCGGAGAATCTGTTCGCGAGCAAGCTCACTCCTACAGGGCAATGGATAGTTCGGAGTGGTGGCATGCCCTCACCCCAACCCTCTCCCAGGGGGAGAGGGAGCAGATCGTGCCGGCTGACGCCGAGGGTTTCGTCCTGCACCACACGGCCCCCTCTCCCTGAGGGAGAGGGCTGGGGTGAGGGGGACGCCGTGGGCGCAGGAATAGCAGGAGGCACACTTTGCTCCCGGCTCACGCCGGCTCCACCGTCACCCAGTAGCGCGTCAGCCGACGTAGCTTCACCGGCAGCATGTCCGCCAGCAGTGCCAGCCCGGCATCGCTGTCGCCAACCGGGATCGCCCCGGTCACGCGCAGGTTCGCCAGGCGCGGGTCGCAGCGCAGGAAGCCGCTGCGATAGCGGCCGAGTTCTTCCAGCAGAGCATCCAGGCGCATGCCCTGGGCCAGCAGCATGCCGTTCTCCCAGGCGCTGGCGTTGGCATCCGCGCTTTGCAGGGACTGGAAGCCCTGCGCCCCGAACACCAGTTGCTGGCCGGCGCTGACCACCTGGCTCGCGGCTCCCGGCAATTCGACGCTGACTTCCTTGTCCAGCACCGCGACCCGGCAGGCGTCGCCCAGGTCGCGCAGGCTGAAGCGCGCGGCCGGGGTGCGCAACAGGCCATGACGGCTGTCGACGAGGAAGGGGCGTGGATCGGGGAGGGCGTCGACGAGGATTTCGCCTTCCACCAGGCTGAGGCGGCGTTCGCGGGCGTTGAAAGCGACATTCACCGCGCTGCCGGTATTCAGCGTGATCTGGCTGCCGTCCGGCAGACGCAGGTGCTTGCGCTCGCCCACGGCGGTGCGCAGATCGGCATTCCACTCCGCCCACGGCATCTGCCGGGCTACCAGCCAGGCAGCGGGCGCCACGGCCATCATCACGCCCAGGCGGTTGAGCATCTGCCGGCGACTCAGGCCCGTGCGTTGCAGGCTTTGCCGGCCCAGGCCCGGCGGCAGCTGGCGCAGGCCCAGCAACGCTTCGGCGCGGCGCCAGGCTTCGGCGTGCTGGGCGCTGCGCGCGCGCCATTGCTCGATGGCCTGCAGGTCGGCGCTGCTGGCCGGGTGTTCGTTCAGGCGCACCAGCCAGTCGGCGGCTTCGCCGAGGATGCCGGGGTCCAGTGGTTGCTCGCGCATCAGGCGACGCTCAGGCAGGCGACGAAACCGGCACGCATGTAGCGCTTCACGCTGGCCAGGGAAACGCCCAGGCGCTCGGCGATCACCGGGTAGGTCAGGCCATCCAGTTGTGACAGCAGGAAAGCCTCGCGGGTCAGCACCGGCAATTCGCTCAGGGCGGCGTCGATGCGCTCCAGCGCCTCGATGATCAGCTCGCGGGTTTCCGGGCCGGGCACCAGCTCTTCGGGCAGCGCGGCGACGCTTTCCAGGTAGGCTCGCTCGATCTCCTGGCGCCGCCAGCGGTCCACCAGCAGACCCTTGGCAATGTGGGTGAGAAGGGCGCGCGGGCGTTCGCCGAGGTCTTCCAGCGGCCGCCGCAACAGGCGCAGGAAGGTGTCATGGGCAAGATCGGCGGCATCCCAGGCGTTGCCCAGCTTTCCGCGCAGCCACTGCTGGAGCCAGCCGTTGTGCTCGTTATAGAGAGTGTGCAGGTGCTGTGGGGAAGGGGTTTCGACGAGAGCCACGGTGCGTGCGTCAGATTTTCATTTGAGAATGCCTATCATTTTAGGGTTTTCCCGCCGTGCAACGCAATGCCGGAGCGACGCAGCCGGTCGGACCGCGACACCAGCGCCCCCGCCATACTGGAATTGCCACGAAGACGCGCTACCTTGAGCCTGTTGCGCTCAGAAATTTCTGACGCCGCATTTCCTCCCGCCGTCCCGCGCAGGCAACGGACCCGCAGCAGCAGGCCCGGCAGTCAACCAGCAGAAACGGAGCACACCATGGCTCGCAATACGCCCATCGAGCTTTACCGCAATATCGGCATCGTCGCCCACGTGGACGCCGGCAAGACCACCACGACCGAGCGCATCCTTTTCTACACCGGTGTGAACCACAAGATGGGCGAGGTGCACGACGGCGCGGCGACCATGGACTGGATGGTGCAGGAACAGGAACGCGGCATCACCATCACCTCGGCGGCCACCACGGCGTTCTGGCAGGGCTCCACCAAACAGTACGACCACAAGTACCGCTTCAACATCATCGACACCCCCGGCCACGTCGACTTCACCATCGAGGTGGAGCGCTCCCTGCGCGTGCTCGATGGCGCGGTGGTGGTGTTCAGCGGCGCCGACGGCGTCGAGCCGCAGTCCGAGACGGTCTGGCGCCAGGCCAACAAGTACCACGTGCCGCGCCTGGCCTACGTCAACAAGATGGACCGCCAGGGCGCCGACTTCCTCCGCGTGGTCGCGCAGATCAAACAGCGCCTGGGCCACACGCCGGTGCCGATCCAGCTGGCCATCGGCTCGGAGGAAAACTTCGCCGGGCAGATCGACCTGGTGAAGATGAAGGCCATCGTCTGGAACGATACCGACCAGGGCACCAGTTACACCGAGGAGCCGATCCCCGCAGAACTGCAGGCGCTGGCGGACGAGTGGCGCGCGCACATGATCGAGGCCGCCGCCGAAGCCAACGACGAGCTGATGAACAAGTACCTCGAAGGCGAGGAACTGAGCATCGCGGAAATCAAGGCCGGCCTGCGCCAGCGCACCCTGGCCAACGAGATCGTCCCGGCGGTACTGGGTTCCTCGTTCAAGAACAAGGGCGTGCCGCTGGTGCTCGACGCCGTCATCGACTACTTGCCGGCGCCCTCGGAAATCCCCGCGATCAACGGCACCGACCCGGACGATGAAGAAAAGCACCTGGAGCGCCACGCCGACGACAGCGAACCGTTCTCCGCGCTGGCCTTCAAGATCGCCACCGACCCCTTCGTCGGCACCCTGACCTTCGCCCGCGTCTATTCCGGCGTGCTCAGCAGCGGCGACGCCGTGCTCAACTCGGTGAAGACCAAGAAGGAACGCGTCGGCCGGATGGTGCAGATGCACGCCAACCAGCGCGAGGAGATCAAGGAAGTGCGCGCCGGCGACATCGCCGCGCTGATCGGCATGAAGGATGTCACCACCGGCGACACCCTGTGTTCCATCGACAAGCCGATCATCCTCGAACGCATGGACTTCCCCGACCCGGTGATCTCCGTGGCCGTGGAACCCAAGACCAAGGCCGACCAGGAGAAGATGGGCATCGCCCTGTCCAAGCTGGCCCAGGAAGACCCCTCGTTCCGCGTCAAGACCGACGAGGAAACCGGGCAGACCATCATCTCCGGCATGGGCGAGCTGCACCTAGACATCATCGTCGACCGCATGCGCCGCGAGTTCAACGTCGAGGCCAACATCGGCAAGCCGCAGGTGGCCTACCGCGAGGCGATCCGCAGGAAGTGCGAGATCGAAGGCAAGTTCGTCCGCCAGTCTGGCGGCCGTGGCCAGTTCGGTCACTGCTGGATTCGTTTCGAGCCGGGCGACGAGGGCAAGGACGGGCTGGAGTTCGTCAACGAGGTGGTCGGTGGTGTGATCCCGCGCGAATTCATCCCGGCGATCCAGAAGGGCATCGAGGAACAGATGCAGAACGGCGTGCTCGCCGGCTACCCGCTGATCGGCCTGAAGGCCTCGGTATTCGACGGCTCCTACCACGACGTCGACTCCAGCGAGATGGCGTTCAAGATCGCCGCCTCCATGGCCACCAAGCAGCTCTCGCAGAAGGGCGGCGCGGTGCTGCTGGAGCCGGTGATGAAGGTCGAGGTGGTGACGCCGGAGGACTACATGGGTGACGTGATGGGCGACCTGAACCGCCGGCGCGGGCTGATCCAGGGGATGGAAGATACGCCGGCCGGCAAGGTCATCCGCGCCGAGGTGCCGCTGGGCGAGATGTTCGGCTACGCCACCGACGTGCGCTCGATGTCCCAGGGGCGCGCGAGCTACTCGATGGAGTTCACCAAGTACGCCGAGGCGCCGGCGAACATCGCCGAGGCGATTATCAAGAAGGCCCACGGCTGAGGTTTCCCTGAGCCAATGACGGCGCCTTCGGGCGCCGTTTCTTTTGCTTTTTTGTAGGAGCGAGCTTGCTCGCGAACCCCTCAGTTTCGTAGGGCGCATAACGCGCCAGCGTTATCCGCCGGCAATGGCGGATAACCTGTTCCAGGTTATGCGCCCTACGGTGGCGGCCTTACCGGCGAGTCTCGGATGTAGGACGCGTATCGCTGCGCTCCACCCATCCTACGAAAAGCGTCGTGCTGTGTTTACGGTCGGTCCGCCAACGGCAACCCGAAACAGAACATCGCCCCGCACGGCTCGACATTCTCCGCCCAGATATCCCCGCGATGCCGCGAGACGATGCTTTGGCACAGCGCCAGGCCAATGCCATTGCCGCTCACCTTGGAGGTGAAGAAGCCATCGAACAGCCGCTCCTTGGCCCCGGCATCGATGCCACGGCCCTGGTCGAGCACGCACAGCCGCGCGCTGTCGCCCTCGCGAGAGGTGCGGATGCGCAGCAGGCGGCGCTCCTCGGGTAGGTTGAGCATCTCCTCGATGGCGTTGAAGGCGAGGTTGAGGATCACCTGGCCGACCAGCACCTTCTCGCAGCTCACCCAGAGCGGCTCGTCGCAGCGCTCCAGTTCCACGCGCACGTTGCTCGGCTGCGCCTTGAGGCTGATGAAGTAGAGCGTTTCGCCGAGCAGTTCGTTGAGGTCGATGCGCTGTTCGGCCTGCTCCAGTTTCACCACGTATTCGCGCACGCTCTTGATGATCAGCGAGGCGTGCTCGATCTGCCGCACGGCGCTGTCCAGGCCCCAGGCGGCGGAAGCTTCGGCCTTCTGTTCGCGGTCCAGGCGGATCAGCGCGCCCTCGATGAAGTTGCGCGTGGCCGCCAGCGGCTGGCTGAGTTCGTGGGCGATGGCCAGGGCCATCTCGCCCATGGCGTTGTAGCGCGCCAGGTACTCCAGCTTCTGGTCGCTCTGGCGCTGCGCCTGGGCGGCGCGGACCTGTTCGGTGACGTCGCGGAACAGCAGCAGGTGGCCGACCAGGTCGTCCTCGATCTCGATGTAGCGGCAGGTCGCGTGGTGCCAGCGCCATTCGCCGTCCAGGCGCTGCAACTGGTAGCTGACGGAGTACGGCTCGCGGCTTGGCGGCTGCATCGCCAGGTGGTGTTCCAGGCGCGGGCGCGTGGCGCTGTCGCAGCGGCCGAGGAAGTTGTGCGCCATCCAGTCGTCCTGGCTGCCGCCCAGCAGGGGCAGGGCGGATTCGCTGAGGAAGCGCAGGTTGCCGTCAGCGTCGAGCACCGCCACGCCTTCGGCGAGGTCCTGCATGAAGGCCTTCAGGCGGCTCTCGAAACGCTGCAGGTCGCGCTCGACCTGTTTCTCCCTGGAGATATCGCGGAACTGCACCATCAGCACGTCGCGCTCCTGCAGGCGCACGCGGGTGGCGACGGCCTCGGAGAGGATTTCCACGCCCTGTTTGGAGCGGTAGCACCACTCGATGGTGCGCTGGCCGGTGCGCGCCGCGCCTTCCAGCCAGCGCAGGCCGACCGAGCGGCGGTACTGCGGGGCCTTGGCGGTCATGTCCGGCGCCTTCAGTGGCACCAGCTCTTCCAGCGTGAAACCAAGCACGGCCAGTGCGGCGTTGTTGGCCCAGAGGATTTCCTTGGTCTGCGCATCGTGAAGGATCACGCACAGCGGCATGGCCTGGAGCAGGGCGAGGAAGTCGTCGGGCTTGGGCTGGAACATCGAAGCTCGCTCTCGATTGCAGGGACGGGTAAGCAGTGGCGCCTTTATACCGCGCAGCGTAGCGCGAAGGGACTGCGGAGTAACCCGGCGCCGACTAGGGGATTCCTTTAGACGCGGGGCTGCACGCCCCAATAGTTGGGCGGGCAGGGCGGTTCATACACTGGCCCCAACGACGACCGGCCCGCATCGAACGGGCCGATGGCCTACACGACCTGTTCCAGGTCTCGCCGAGCGCAGTTCAGGCAAGGCGGAGGCGCGCGAGGAAGCGCAGTTTGCATTTGCAAATGAGCATTCCGAGTGCGCCTCCAACGCAGCCTGAGCAAGCGCAGGCAGACCGGGAGCAGGTCGATAAGAACAAACGGAGATAATGCCATGCTGCGTGCCGCCCTCGCCGAACCGCTCGATGCGGACGGCCGTGCCCTCGAATTCCAGCGCGTGCTCGATGAAGTGCGCCAGCGCCGCGATGAGTTCGACACCCGCTCCCACGTTCCCCGCGACATGATCGAACGCTTCCGCGATGTCGGCATCTACCGCGCCGCAACTCCGCGCTGCTTCGGCGGCGACGCACTGCCGCCTGCGCAGTTCCTGAAACTGGTCGAGCGTATCGCCGAAGCCGACGGCTCCGCCGGCTGGGTGGCCAGCTTTGGCAGCGCCAGCACCTACCTCACCGCGCTGCCGCGCCACACCCTCGCCGAACTCTATGCCGACGGCCCGGACCTGGTGTTCGCCGGCGGCCTGTTCCCGATCCAGCCGGCCACCCAGGTCGAAGGCGGCTGGCGCGTCAGCGGCACCTGGAAATTCGCCAGCGGCTGCAAGGGCGCCGACGTGCTCGGCGTCGGCATTGGCATCGGTGGCCCAGGCGGCAAGCCGCGCACTGCGCTGCTGCGCGCCAGGGACGTGGAGATCGTCGAGAACTGGAACGTGGTTGGCCTCAAGGGCACCGGCAGTCACGACCTGAAGCTGGACAACGCCTTCGTTGCGGACGACTGGACGTTCATTCGCGGCGGCGAATCGAACATCGATGAACCGCTGTACCGCTACCCGACCATCGCCTACGCCGCCCAGGTATTGGCCGTGGTCAACCTCGGCCTGGCCCGCGCGGCGCTGGACGAGATCACCCGCATGGCGTCCTCCAGTGGCGTGACCGGCGCGCCCAAGCTTGGCGACCGCGCCTATGTACGCATCGAGATCGGCAAGGCCGAGGCTGAGCTGCAGGCCGCGCGCGGCTTCTTCTACGACGCCACCGAGACCGTCTGGGACTCCATCCTTGCCGGCAACGCCGTCAGCCCCGAGCAGGTCAGCCAGCTGCGCCTGGCCGCCGTGCACGTGTCCCGCGCCGGCGCCGACGTGGTACGCCGCGCCTACAGCCTGGCCGGCACCACGGCGATCTACCTGAACCACCCGCTGCAGCGCTACCTGCGCGACGCCATGGTGGTGACCCAGCACGCCTTCCTGAGCGATGGCATGTACGACGGCGCCGGTGCGGTGCTGCTCGATGTGCCGCCGTTCCCCGGATACATCTGATTCAAACCCATAAGAACAAGGACTCGAAGCATGACCCGTCCGACCACCGAACCCTTGCGCGTACTGTTCTGCATCGGCATCGCCCAGCCGTTCTTCGACCTGCCCACCGGTGAAGGCATCACCGTGTGGAAAGGCTTCTCGCAAATGATGAGCGACCTCGGCGCGCTGCCGGGCATGAACGTGCTCGGCGTGCTGGATGACGACCGCCTGATGGTCGGCCCGTCCACCACCTCGCCCTGGACCGTCTACATCATGGCCGACGTGGATTGCCACCAGACCGTGATCGACGCCTGCAACCTGTTCCGCACCACGCCGGTGGGCGAGTACAGCCTGTGGAAGTACGCCAAGGTCGAGGCGCGCATCGGCCGCCCGCTGACCATTCCCGAAGCCGCGCGGACCTGAGCCATGAGCAGCCTGAGCATGGCCGAGCTGAACCGCCGCCTGGAGGTCCTCGAAGGGGAAAGCCAGGTGCGCCGGTTGATGGCCCGCTACATGGACCTCTGCGACGTACCGCGCGCGCCGGTGGCGATCACCGAGCTGGCCGAGCTGTTCAGCGAGGACGCAGTGTGGGAAGGCATCGGCGCAACTACGGCGCAGACCTTCGGCCATCACCAGGGCCGCGAGGCGATCGCTGCGTTCGTCTTCGGCTACCTGCCGCCGTCGCCGCACTTCGCGCTGAACCTGCATTTCCTTACCAGCGAGTCGATCCGCGTCGACGGCCGCACCGCGCGCGGGCAATGGATCATGCAGCAGCTCTCGACCTATGCCGAGGGCCACACCGAGCTGTTCGGCACGCGGCTGGACATCGATTTCCGCGAGATCGACGGGCGCTGGCAGATCAGCCATTTCCGCACGCAGCGCCTCTCGCAACGCGCGCTGGGTGGCGCAGGGGAGGGCCGTCCATGAGCACTTTCGTCAGCGAATTCATTCTCGGCGGCGACGGCAAGCGCGTCGCGGTCAAGGACAGCATCGACATCGCCGGCTACCCGACCTGTTGCGGCACTCGCGCGCTGGCCGACGCCGCGCCGGCCACGCGCAACGCGTTCGTGGTCGACGCCGTGCTGAACGCCGGCTGGCAGATCGTCGGCAAGACCAATCTTCACGAACTGGCCTTCGGCGTCACCGGCATCAATGACTGGACCGGCACGCCGATCAACCCGATGGCGCCGGACCGCGTACCCGGCGGTTCCTCCAGCGGCTCCGCGTCCGCCGTGGCGGCGGGCCTGGCGGATATCGCGCTGGGCACCGACACCGGTGGTTCGGTGCGCGTGCCGGCGGCCTGCTGCGGTATCGCCGGGTTGAAGCCGACCTTCGGTCGCGTCAGCCGCGACGGCGTGCACCCGGCGCAGAGCAGCCTGGATTGCGTTGGCCCGTTTGCCGCCAACATGGCCGACCTGATCGCCGCCATGCAGGTCATCTGCCCTGGCTTCGGCAACGTGCAAATGCCCGGTGACGGCGCCCGTGTGGCCTTCCTCGAAGTGCCGTCCGCGCCACACATCCAGGCCTGCCTGGGTGCCGCCGCGGACCGCGCCGGCTGGCGCCGCAGCCACCTGTTCCTCGGCGAGTTCGAGGCGGCGTTCCAGGCCGGGCTGGTGGTGATCAATCATGAGAACTGGGCCGCCTATGCGGCGCTGACCGGCAAGGGCCTGATCGGCGCCGATGTCGAGCAGCGCCTGCTGCTGGCCAGCCGCACCACCGACGCCGAGCGCGCCGAGGCGGAGAAAGTGCGCGAGCACTTCACCCGCGCCATCGACGCCGCGCTGGAGGACTTTGAAGTGCTCTTGCTGCCGACCATGCCCGACCTGCCGCCGCTGCTCAGCGATGCGCGCAACGGCAAATCGGTGGCCGGCATGACGCCCCTGGTGCGGCCTTTCAACCTCAGCGGACACCCGGCGCTGACCGTGCCGGTGGACCTGGATTGCGGCGGGCTGAAAGTCGGCCTGCAGATCGTCGGCCGCAAGGGCGACGACGAACGCGTATGCGCCTTCGGTGCGCAACTCGAACACAGCCTGGCCGCCACGCGGCCTGCGCAAAAACATAAGAAATCGGCATGAGGAGATGGGCATGAGCGCTCACGAATACCGGCTGATCGCCCGGTCGCGCAGCGTCGAAGAGCTGGTCGGTGACGACCGCGTCGATGTCTCGCTGTACAACGACCCGCAGCTGTTCGAAGCGGAGATGGACAAGATCTTCTACCGCACCTGGGTGTGGGTCGCCCACGAAAGCGAAGTGCGTAACGCCGGTGACTTCAAAACCACCAGCGTCGGTCGCCGCCCGGTGATCGTGGTGCGCGACAAGAAGGGCAACATCAACGTCCTGGAAAACCGCTGCCGCCACCGTGGTGCCACCGTTTGCGAGAAGCACAAGGGCAACGCCACCGGATTCACCTGCCCGTACCACAGCTGGTCCTACGCGCTGGACGGCAAGCTGCGTGCGCTGCCGTACCCGGATGGCTACGAGGACATCCTCGACAAGTCCGAGCTGCCGCTGACCAGCCTGCGCGTGGAAAGCTACGCCGGCATGGTGTTCGCCACCTACAACGACGACATCGAGCCGCTGGAAGACTTCCTCGGCGGGGCGAAGCACTGGATGGACCTGTTCATGAAGCAGGGCGCCGGCTACCCGATCAAGACCCAGGGCGAACACAAGTTCACCTTCCGCGGCAACTGGAAGATCCAGCTGGAAAACACCACCGACGGCTACCACTTCCCCATCGTGCACAAGTCGTTCATGTCCTCGGTGGATGAAGAGACCGAAGAGATGCTCTCGTTCATGAGCGACGAGCAGGCGGTGACTCACGCCCTGGGCAACGGCCACAGCGTGATGGTGATGGTCCCCGAGCACGTCGACCTCGACCACGACGACGGCACCGAGCAACTGCAGGAGCGCTTCGCCCACGTCACCGAGGAACTGTCGAAAACCATGGAGCCTGCCCAGGTGCGCCGCATCGTCCGCTCGCTGCATGGCGCCGGCTTCAACCTCAACCTGTTCCCCAACGTGGCCATGTCCATGTCGTTCTTCCGCGTGCTGCGGCCGATCTCCGTCACCGAGACCGAGATTCGCCACGTCGCCCTGGGCATGGACGGCGGCCCGGAAATCGCCAACCGCGAACGCATGCGCATCCACGAGCACTTCCAGGGCCCGTTCGGCTTTGGCAGCCCGGACGACGCCGAGGCCTGGGACCGCGTGCAGCGTGGCTCCTACGCCGGCGTCGACGCGCCGATCCTGGTCAACCGCGGTCTGAACCGCGAAGTGGTCGCCGAGAACGGCGACAAGGTCTCCCACGCCACCGACGAAGGCGGCATGCGCGAGGCGTACCAGATGTGGAAAAGGATGATGAGCCAATGAGCAACGACACCCTGAACGGCTTCTCCGGCCCGCTGGCCAAGGCCATCGAATTCGTCTGGCGCGAGGCCGAGTTGCTCGACCGCAAGGACTACGCACAGTGGTCGCAGCTGTGGAGCGAGGACGGCATCTACGTGGTGCCGATTGACGCCGAGGGCGACGACTTCGCCGCCAGCCTGAACTACGTCTTCGACGACGCGCGCATGCGCGCCCTGCGCATCGAACGCCTCACCGGCGGCCATTCGCCGTCGGCGGTGGACGCGGCGAAGACCGTGCGCACCGTCTCGCGTTTCACCCTGGTGGAAGCGGCGGGCGATGTGGTCGAGGTGAACTCGGCGCAGGTGCTCTACGCCTACAAGCGTGGCGTGGCGACGCCGTTCATTGCCGACCTGAACCACCGTATTCGCTTCACCGACGGGCAAGCCCGCCTGGAGCGCAAGGTGATCCGCCTGATCAACGCCGAAGACACGCTCAACGCGCTCGGCTTCCTGCTCTGAGGGCCGCACCATGCAACGAGTTGCCCTGGTAACTGGCGCCGCACGCGGGCTCGGCGAAGTCATCGCGCGCCGCCTGCACGCCGCCGGCCTGCGCGTGGCGCTGGCCGACCTCAACGAGGACGCGGTGCAGCGCCTGGCCGATGAACTCGACCCGGAGGGCCGCACGGCCCTCGGGTTGAAGCTGGATGCGCGGGAGAAAGCCGATTTCGAACGCGCTCGCGATGTGATTGCCGAGCGCTGGGGCGGCACCGACATCCTGGTGAACAATGCCGGGATGTCCAAGGTTGCCGGGCTGATGGACATCAGCCCGGAGGATTTCGACGCCTCCATGGCGGTGAACCTGCGCGGCACTTTCGTCGCCTGCCAGGTATTCGGCACGCACTTCGCGGCACGCGGTTTCGGTCGCATCGTCAACATTGCCTCGCTGGCCGGGCAGAACGGCGGCACCGCCACCGGCGGCCACTACGCCGCAGCCAAGGGCGGCGTGGCGACCCTGACCAAGGTGTTCGCCCGCGAACTCTCGGCGCAGGGCGTCACCGTCAACGCGATCTCGCCGGGGCCGCTGGACTTGCCGGTGGTCTACGAGAGCGTGGCGCCCGAGCGCCTGGAACAGATCCTCAAGACCATCCCCGCCGGCCGCCTGGGCGACCCGACCTTCATCGCCGACAGCGTGCTGCTGCTGTGTGCGGAGAACGCCGGATCGGTGACCGGGGCGTGCTGGGATATCAATGGTGGGTTGTTCATGCGTTGAGGTTTGAACCATGGGGACATGGGTGTCTGAAAGCCCCTCTCCCCAGCCCTCTCCCTGAAGGGAGAGGGAGCTGTCCGTACCGGCTGACGCTGTGGATTCACCCTGCGCCGACCGGTTCCCTCTCCCTTCAGGGAGAGGGTTAGGGAGAGGGCGAAGCCGTCCGCTCCGATATTTCAGAAGTGAGCCCGGCACGCTCCCTTACCCAATCGAAAACCCGTCCGCTCGTAACAAAGAGGCCGGGAAAGGGGCCACAGAGCCCGCACCCAACGCCTTGCAGGTAACGCCATGATGAAGGTCAGAATCGAAAGGATCGTCGAGGAAGCGCAGGACATCCGTTCCCTGCGTCTCGTACGTTGTGATGGCCAGCCGTTCGACGCCTACGAGCCGGGCGCTCACGTCGACGTCACCGGGCCGACCGGGGTGACGCGCCAGTATTCGCTGTGCAGCCCGCCGGACGACCGCACCGCCTACCTGGTGGCGGTGAAGAAGGAGGGCGCGTCCCGTGGCGGCTCCAGTGCCCTGCACGACGTGCAGGAAGGCGCGGAGCTGGACATCGGCGCGCCGCGCAACCTGTTCCGCCTGGCAGCGGAAGCCCGCGAGCACGTGCTGTTTGCTGCGGGCATCGGTGTCACACCGCTGCTGAGCATGGCCTACCGCCTGAACGCCAAGGGCGAGCCTTATCGCCTGCATTACTTCGCCCGGTCCGCCGAGCACGCGGCCTTTGTCGAGCTGCTGGCCAGCGAGGCGTTCGCCGGCAAGGTCGAGTTGCATTACGGCGTCGAACCCGCTGACCTCGACAGCGTGCTGGGCGAGTGCCTTGCGCGTGCGCCGCAGCACGCCCACGTCTACACCTGCGGCCCGGCGCCATTCATGAACAAGGTGGTGGAGATCGCCGCGCGCAGCCGCCCGGAAGATGCCATCCACCTCGAACACTTCCAGGCCGACCTGGCCGCCAACGCGGCGCCGGCGGGTTCCTTCGAAGTGGAACTGGCCAGCTCCGGCGTGGTGCTCCATGTGCCGGCGGACTCGACGCTGGTGGACGTGCTGCAGGCCCACGGCTGCGACATCGACACGGAGTGCCGCGAGGGCATCTGCGGCACCTGCATCGTCGAGGTGCTGGACGGCGAGCCGGAGCACCGCGACAACTGCCTGTCGAACAAGGAGAAGGCCTCCAACAAGCAGATCTGCGCCTGCGTTTCGCGGGCCCGGTCGGCGCGGTTGGTGCTGGACCTGTAACGCAGATCGCTCTGCGTAGGATGGCGTGGAGCGAAGCGATACCCATCAATCTGCGCGCCAGCAGCATGGGTATCGCTGCGCTCCACCCCATCCTACGGACATGGACCATGTAGGAGCGAGCTTGCTCGCGAACCCGCTTGATGCCGGCGTCGCAGGGGTACTTCGCTCGCGAGCAGGCTCGCTCCTGCAACATCAGATCGGCGGGTGATGGCAGCGCTGGCAATTCGTCTGGCAGACAGCGACACTCGCGCGCCGCCGGCAATTGCTAGCCTCCGGCGATAGTCCCCGTTCGGAGTCCCCCATGCCTACGCTGATCGCGCGCCTGGCGCTCGGCTGCCTGCTGCCGGTCGCCATCCTGCTCGGCCTCGGCGCCATGCCGGGGCTCGGCTATGCCTGGGATTTCGCCAATGCCGCCGGGCTGCTCGGCGCCTGCCTGCTGGGGCTGCTTTTCGTCATCGGGGGGCGCCCGCAGCCGCGCCCGCTCTATGAGGGCAAGTTCTTCCTGCGCCTGCACCGCGACCTGGGCTTCGCCGCCGTTGCGCTGCTGCTGGTGCATATCGGCGTGCTGCTGGTCGATGAACCATTGCTGATCGAGGACCTGCTGCCATCCGCACCCGGCTACATGCTCGCCGGGCTGGCTTCGGCGGTGCTGATGCTGGTGCTCGCGATATCCAGCCTGAACCGCGTGCGCCCACGCTGGAGCAGCAGCGCCGCTTCGTTCCGCCGCTGGCATTACGGCGGCAGCCTGCTCGCCCTGTTGCTGATGGCCGTGCACGTGCTTGGCGCGGGTTACTACAGCGGTGGCATCTGGAAAGGTGCACTGCTGGTGACGCTGATGCTGGCGGCGGCCATCTGGCCGCGCTTGCCAAAACCTGGCAACGGTATCAGCGGGCGCAAGCGGAACACGGCGCAGCGCGCCACCTGGTTTGCGCTGGCGGCAAGCGGCGTGATCATCGGACTTTCGGCGCTCTACAGCCTGCTGGCGAACCTGGAGCTGCCGCTATGAGGCGAGTCTGGATCGGGCTTTCGCTTGTTTCGGTCGTGGCGCTGTCGGTGGGGGCGTGGTTCGCCCACGGGCATTGGCAACGCAGCCGGCCGCTGATGCCGCTGGCCTTCCCCCACGAGCCACACGCCTCGGTGAACTGCATCACCTGCCACCACGACTACAAGGACCAGTCGCCTTCGGTCTCCGGCAACCGCACCTGCATTCTCTGCCACAAGCAGAGCCCGGCGCTGGCGGTGCGCATCGAGGCGGATTTCCATCAGCTGTGCCAGAGCTGTCACCTCGAACGATTGCAGGCGTTTCACGCCAGCGGGCCGGTGCGTAGCTGCCAGGCGTGCCACCGCAGAGGGAACCTGTAGGAGCGAGCTTGCTCGCGAACCTGCCTGACGCCGAAGCCGCGGGCGAATCTGTTCGCGAGCAAGCTCGCTCCTACAAGGGAAGTTGCAGCACCGATGGAGAAAGCCCGGCGTGATGCCGGGCTTTTCGTCAGCTGCGATACAGCACTGGCCGCCGCAGGTGCACGTAGCTGTATCCCTCGCGCGCCAGGGCGATACGCTGCGGGTCCAGTTCGGCGACCAGCAGTTCCTCGCCGTGCTTGGCCTGGGTCATCACCTGGCCATCCGGGGCGACGATGCTGCTCAGCCCGCAGTACTCGATCTCGCCTTCGCTGCCGACGTAGTTGGCGTAGGCCAGGAATACCTGGTTCTCGAAGGCGCGAGTCGGTACCAGCACCTGGGCGACGAACTCGTAGGGGCGCATGTTCGCGGTGGGCACCAGCACCAGGTCGGCGCCGGCCAGGGCGAGGGTGCGGACGGCTTCGGGGAATTCCACGTCGAAGCAGATCAGCAGGCCGATCTTCCAGCCGTCCAGCTCGAAGATCGCCGGTGGCTCGTCGGAGGCGCTGAACTGGCTGCGGTCCAGATCGCCGTAGAGGTGGGTCTTGCGGTAGTTGGCGCGGCGTTCGCCCTGGCGGTCGATCAGCTGCACGCTGTTGTAGATGGCGCCGTTGGCGTCACGTTCGGGGTAGCCGTAGAGGATGCCGAGCTTGTGCTGGCGGGCGATCTCGGCGATGCGCAGGGCGGAGGGGCCGTCGCAGCTTTCCGCCAGTTCCGCGACACGTTTCGCGCCGATGTTGTAGCCGGACAGGAACATCTCCGGCAGCACCAGCAGGTCCGCGCCGTTCTGCACCGCCTGCCGCGCTGCCTGTTCCAGACGCTGCAGGTTGCCGGCGACGTCTTCGGGGCCGGGAGGGCACTGGTAGAGGGCGAGGTACATGAGGGGTCTCCTTGAAAAAAGCACGAGCGGGTCAGGCAGTTTGCACCCGATCCCACTCGTGCGCGAGGCGGTTTTCGTCAGCCGGGCTTCAGTCCGGCAGCGCCATCGGGCCCAGCTCGGCGAAGCGATCGCCAGGGCCGGGGTTCTCCGGATGAGTCGCGCCGCCGAAGTGCTTCATGATGCCCCACACGGCGTTCAGCGAGGTCTGCACCGCGCCTTCCACCCAGGCCGGGGTCCAGGACACATCGTCGCCGGCAATGAAGATGCCGCGCTGCTCGGCGGGCATGGCGTCCTGCATGAAGTGCGCGTACATGCGCTGGTTGTATCGGTAGTGGCCCGGCAGCGCGCCCTTGAAGGCGCCCAGGAAGTGCGGGTCGGCCTCCCAGGACACGGTGATCGGATTGCCGATGATGTGCCCGGCGATATCGACCTTCGGGTAGACCTTCTTCAGCGCGTCCAGGGCCAGCTGCACGCGCTTTTCCACCGGGTGCGGGAGCATCTTCATGGCGTCGCTCATCCACGAGTAGGACAGGCAGATCACCCCCGGCTTGTCGTCGCCGTTGTCGAACAGGTAGGTGCCGCGGGTCAGGCGGTCGGTGAGGGTCATACTCATCACGTCGCGGCCGGTCTGCGGGTCCTTGTCCTTCCAGAACGGCCGGTCGACCATCACGAAGGTCTTCGAGGATTGCATGTAGCGGGTGCGGTCCAGGGCCATCCACATCTTCTGCGAGAACAGCGCTTCCTCGCATTCGATCTGGGTGGTCAGCAGCCAGGTCTGGCAGGTCGCCAGGACGGCCGCGTAGTGGCGGGTATCGCCCCAGTAGTCGGTGACGGCGAAAGTGCCATCGGTGGCGCGGGCGATCTTCTTCACGCCCGGGCGCGGCGCGCCGTTGTGCAGCGAGGCCAGGGAGGTGCCGGCCGGCCAGTGCGCGCAGTTTTCCGGCACATGGCTCCAGATGCCGCGCGGCACCTGCTCGACGCCGCCCACGACCAGGTGCTGGTGGTCGTCGCAGTTGGTCATCACCACGCGGAAGATTTCCAGCATGGAGTTGGGGAAGTCCGAGTCCCAGCCGCCGGTGCCGAAGCCGACCTGGCCGAAGATTTCGCGGTGCTGGAAGGACAGCCGGGAGAAAGCCTTGGAGCTGGCGACGAAGTCGTAGAAGGTGCGGTCGTCCCACTTGGGCACCAGCTCGTCCCACAGGGCCTTGAGCTTGACCGTGTCGCGCTCGCGGATGGCGTCCTGGATCTCGGAGAAGCGCGCGCCGTCTTCCAGCGCGTCGGCCCAGGCCTGGGCGACTTCGCGGAAGATTTCCGGCAGGTCGTCGATCTTCTCCGCGTAGTGGCTGGTGCCCTCCAGGTCGACCACGGTGCTGCCCGACGCCGGGGTCAGCGGGTTGGGGAAGGGTCTGGTTTCCAGGCCCAGCTTGTCGACGTAGTGGTAGAAGGCGGTGCTGGACACCGGGAAGCGCATGCCGCCCAGCTCGGCGATGATTCCGTCGGCGCCTTCGAAGGTCTCCGAGCGCAGGCGACCGCCCATCTTCGAGGCTTCGTAGACGACGGGCTTCAGGCCCATTTTCATCAGCTCGTAGGCCGCCACCAGCCCGGAAATGCCGGCGCCGACGATGGCCACTTCCTGGCCGTGCTGCTCGGCGGGGATGCTGCCCAGGCCGGCGGGGTGCTCGATCCAGTCGTCGAAGGCAAAGGGGAAGTCCGGGCCGAAGATGGTCACCGGTTTCTTGCCGGGGGTGTGGGGATGGCGGTTCTTGTGCATTGGAATCTCCCGGTTATCGGTCTGCCGGTCTGTCTCGACCAGCTTGGCAAGGCATTGCGTGGCCCGCAGGAGCCAGTCGATGAGCGGCGCGCGGGCAAAGAAATGGCGAGCTGGTGGGCTCGCCTTGGCGATCACTATTGCAAAGCTTGTCGTTGAAATGAATCCGGCAATCTGCAAGATTGGCGAGAGCTTTCAGGCAGATTGATCAATCCAATGAGCAATATGACGAAAAACGCTGATGCGGCCTTGTTGAACCTGTTGCGCGCCAATGCCCGTGAGTCGATTTCCGAGCTGGCGCGCAAGCTGGGGGTGTCCCGTTCCACGGTGCAGAGCCGAATCGAGCGGCTGGAGCAGCAGGGGATCATCAGTGGCTATTCGATCAAGGTGTCGGACAGCTACGCCCAGTCGCTGGTGCGCGCCCACGTGCTGGTGACGGCGCTGCCCAAGCTGTCGCACCAGGTCGTGCAGGCGTTGGAGAAGATCATCGAGGTGAAGACACTGCACTCGGTGAGCGGCAACTTCGACATGATCGTGATCGTCGAGGCGCTGTCGATCCGCGACCTGGACGCCGTGCTGGACCGCATCGGCGCGCTGGACGGGGTGGAGCGGACGATGTCGTCGATCATTCTGTCGACGCGCATCGATCGGTGAGGGGGCTGTTGTCCTTGTAGGAGGACTTCGCCCGCTCCTCGCCGGCGGAGCCAGCGTGGAGCGGGTTCGCGAGCAAGCTCGCTCCTACGAAAAGCACTCCGAAACCGGGATGGAACTGTAGGAGCGAGCTTGCTCGCGAACCGCCCAGCGCCGATGGCCTCTGTAATGGGCCACGCCCGCAATCAGCCCAGTTCTTCTTCCAGCGCCAGCAGTTCTTCCACGCGCTGGCGGCGGCGGATCAGCTTCGCTTCGGCGCCTTCGAGCAGCACCTCGGCGATCAGCGGACGGCTGTTGTAGTTCGACGACATGGACGCGCCATACGCGCCGGTGTCCTCGATCAGCAGCAGGTCGCCGACCTGGGCGCGCGGCAGGGCGCGGGGGATGACCACGCCGCCGTCCCCCTGGGTGAACACGTCGCCGGACTCGCACAGCGGGCCGGCCACCACGGTGTCGATCACCTCGCGGCTGGCCACGTCGCCGGCCAGTACGCGGATGCCGTGGTAGCTGCCGTACATGGACGGGCGCATCAGCTCGTTGAAGCCGGCGTCCACCAGCACGAAGTGGTTGCGGCCGGCGTCCTTGGTGGCGCGCACTTCGCTGAGCAGGCAGCCGGACTGGGCGACCAGGTAGCGACCCGGCTCGATCTCCAGGTGCAGCGAGTGGCCGACCACGGCTTCGGCGGCCTTGCGCGCCTTGTCCCACAGCTGGAAATAGTGCGTGGTGTCCACTTCCGGGTCGCCGGCGCGGTAGGGGATGGACAGGCCGCCGCCGGCGGAGATGCCGGACAGGTCGTGGCCGGCGTCTTTCACCTGCTGTACCAGGCCGAGCATGGCTTCGCCGACCTGGGCCAGGTGACCGTAGTCGACGCCCGAGCCGATGTGCATGTGCAGGCCGACCAGGCGCAGGCCGCGTTCGCGGATCACGTCCAGGGCGGCGCGCAGGTCGCTGTGCCAGATGCCGTGCTTGGAGTGCTCGCCGCCGGTGTTGGTCTTGTTGCTGTGGCCGTGGCCGAAACCGGGGTTGATGCGCAGCCACACCGGATGGCCGGGAGCGACTTCGCCCAGCTGGCGGAGCATGTCGATGGAGCCGGCGTTCACCGGGATGCCGTGCTCGACCACGGTTTCCAGGGTGGCGCGGTCCAGCAGGTCGGCGGTGAAGACGATCTCGGATTCATCCTCGCGGCACGAGTAGCCAGCGGCCAGGGCGCGCAGCAGTTCGCCCTGGGAAACGGCGTCGACCTTCACGCCCTGTTCGCGCATCAGGCGCAGGATGTGCAGGTTGGAGCAGGCCTTCTGGGCGAAGCGGATGATGTCGAAGCTCTTCAGACGCTCGATCTGACTGCGGATGGTGGCGGCGTCGTAGATCCACAGCGGGGTGCCGAATTGCAGGGCGAGCTGTTCGGCGCGGGGCAGGGCGAGGAAAGTCATGAATGGGCTCCGAAGATAGATGGCGCTAGTCTACCGGGCCTTTGTCTGGCTGAATAATGCCGCTTGTTATTTGGTCAATTCATTTTTGATATAGGGTGCAGCCCACGCCGGCTTCGCGCAGGCGCTGTACCAGCACGCCAGCTTCTGCCTGAAGTGCCGCGACGAAGCGCTCGCGCAGTGGCGTAGCGGGGCGGTACAGCGGCTTCGCCACGCTTACCTGGAACGGCAGCGAGAACGCCAGTGGCCGCAACTGGATGCCCTGGCCCTGGAACATCAGCGCGGTGATCGGGTTGACCACGGCAAGGCCCAAACCAGCGCGGACCATGCTGCACACCGAGACGGCGCTGTGGGTTTCCACCTGCATCTGCCGCTGCACGCCGGCGCCGAGGAATACGGCATCGATCAGGTGCCGGTAACGGTCGCTGGTGGCGAGGCTGACGAAGGGCTGGCTGGCGAAATCCGCCGCCTCCAGGCGCTCGCGGGCCAGCAGCGGGTGGCCCTCCGGGAGAATGCACACCTCGTCCACCGCCAGCAGCGGCTGCAACTCGGTGCCGCGCGGGGCGTCGTCGTTCTCGATCAGGCCGATGTCGTGGTGCTGGGCGCTGAGGGCCTCTTCCAGATGCGGTGACTCCAGCGCCGCCACTTCCAGGCTGATGGCCGGGTTTTCCCGGCTGAAGCGCTTGCAGGCTTCCGGCAGCAGCGCCTGGGACAGCGCCGGCAGGCAACCGATGGAGAACTTGCCCTCGGCGAACTGCCCCAGGCTACCGGCGAAGGCGACGATACGGTCCAGCCCGGTGAAGGAACGCTCCACCTCCTCGAACAGCATCAACGCCCGCGCCGTCGGCGCCAGCCGCCCGCGCTCGCGCAGGAACAGCTCGAAGCCGACCAGTTGCTCGAGCCGAGCCAGCTCGCGGCTGACCGTGGGCTGGCTGGTATGCAGGAACGCCGCCGCACGGGTGACGCTGCCGGTAGTCATGACCGCGCGGAAGACTTCGATGTGGCGGAGGGTGATCATGCTCGGGGCCGGAGAAAGGAATGGCGGCAGCGTAAGGCGTCCGCGCGGTCTCGGCAAATCGGCCGGGGTTGTGTAGTGTCGGGCCGTCATGCAAAGGAGCGGCAAGGCTGATGGAAGGCGAACAATCCGTACCCGCTGAGCCCGGGCTCACACGTCTGGCGTTCTGGGTCCTGGTGGGCGCTGTGCTGGCCCTGGCAGTCGGCGCGGCGGGCATGGCGCTGGCGATGTACCTGGTGCTGGGCAGCGATATCGGGGCGCTGAGCGACTATGGTCGGCTCCACGCCATCTTCGTTCCCGCCGTTCTGTGCGGCGCATTGTTTGCACTGGGGCAGATATTCTGGCTGATGCTCCGCAGCCGTCGCGCCCGCGTGGTGCTGGTAGTGCTCTACACGCCTTTTGCGCTGCTCATCTGGGCGGGTTTCACCGGGCCGTACCTGTTCTCGCTGTCGGTGGCCGAGTTGGTCATCTACCTGCTGGGAGGGTGAGTCCTTTCGTACTCCGTGATTCCCCTGACCTGCTCGGCGCCCGGCGGGTTCGCGAGCAAGCTCGCTCCTACAGGTCCGACTTTGCGCCGTGCGCTCCTTGTAGGAGCGCGCTTGCTCGCGAACCGCACAACACGTCGAATTTTGCGGAAGCTCCGCAGGGTGACTCACGCCTCAAGCGTTACCCGCTGTAATGGCGGATCACCCGTTCCAGGTTATGCACCCTACGTTGCGAATCAGCCGCCGGCGCGTTCGCACCAGCCGAGGTTGGTCTTGGCGGCACGGACCTGTCGCAGGTAGCCATCGCAGTCCGCCGGGGGAAGGTAGCGATCGCCGCTGTCGCAGATGGTCGTGTTGTCCTCCTGGGGGCCGCTGTAGCGCTGGGCATCCTCGATCATCGACTCCAGCGTGCTGCGGCATGCCTTGCCCTGGCCGAGCTTGGCCTGGGTGAGGGCGAGGTCGTTGCGGATGCTGAGTTCTTCCAGCCAGAGCAAGGTGGCCTTGCAGTCGCTCAGGACCGGGTTGAGCACGCGCTCGGCGCCTGCATAGTCCTTGCTGTCGTAGAGCTTCTTGAAGCGGTCTCGCGTCTGCCGCAGCGCCTTGCTCCCACAGCCCTGGGCGGGTTTCAGATAGCTGCCGTCGAAGCCGGCCCGGGCTCCGCAGTAACTTCGGCAGTTTTCGTTCTGCTCGTTGCTGACTTCTATTGCGCTGTCCTGCAGCTTGAAGGTGATGTGGCAGGTGCCGTCCTGCCAGTCCTCGCGAAGGTCGGCTTCACCGTTGCGAATGCTGCCATCCAGCGTGCAGGAGTGACCGTTGGCGCCAAGGGAATCGAGGCTGAACTGCTGCTTGCCCTCTCTGGCCGGCTGGATCACCAGGGTGCCCCAACCGCCCTTGGCCAGATATTCCCCGGCGGGGAGCGTGGTGTCGGCGGCGTGGGCGGTGCAGCCCAGTGCAATGAAAAGGAGAAGGAGTGGCCGAAGTCCGTTCGAGTTCATGGGTTCCATCCAGGATTTGCGTGATGCCTTGAATGATACCGTCGCGAGCGGCCGGCAGCTCGCGCTTCTAATGGAAGTCCCGACTCCGCACATCCAGCCCTTCCAGCAATCCGCTCAAATCCGTCAGCCGCCCGGCGATCACATGGCGCACGCCGTCCTTGGCTTCCAGGGTGCCGTCCACCTGCATCAGGCGGGCGCTGAGGAAGGGGCGGCGCTGCTGTTCGGCAAGGTCGCGCCAGACGATCACGTTGATCATGCCGAACTCGTCTTCGAGGGTGACGAAGGTGACGCCGCTGGCCGTCCCCGGCCGTTGCCGACCGACCACCAGGCCGGCGACGCGCACCGGGCGATCAGCTTCGAGCTTGAGCAGGTCCCGCGAACTGCGGCAGCGGCGAGCCTTGAGGGCGCCGCGCAGCAGGGTCATGGGGTGCGGGCCGAGGGTGGTGCCCAGGGTCGCGTAGTCGATCAGCAGGTCTTCGCCGCGGCTGGGCAGCGGCAGGCTGACGGGCGCTTCCTCGGTGACCTGGCCGGCGAACAGCGGCAGTTGCGGCTCGACCCCGGCAATCGCCCAGCGCGCCTTGTGCCGGTGGCCAGCGAGGCCGCGCAGGGCGCCGGCGTCGGCCAGTTGCTCGCGGGCGCGGTTATCCAGGTGGGCGCGCAGGCAGAGGTCGGCGGCATCGGCGAAGGGGCGTTGCTCGCGGGCCTGGGCAATGGCATCGGCGACGTCTTCGCGCAGCCCGCGCACCATGCGCAGGCCGAGGCGAATCGCCGGCTGGCGTTCGGCGATGGGCTCCAGGGTGCAGTCCCAGTGGCTGTGGCGCACGTCCACCGGGCGGATCTGCAGGCCGTGGCGGCGAGCGTCCTGCAGCAACTGGTCGGGGCTGTAGAAACCCATCGGCCAGCTGTTGATCAGGGCGCAGGTGAAGGCCGCCGGCTCGTGGCATTTCAGCCAGCAACTGGCGTAGGTGAGCAGGGCGAAGCTGGCGGCGTGGGATTCGGGGAAGCCGTAGCTGCCGAAGCCCTTGATCTGCTCGAAGATGCGCGCGATGTACTCCTGCTCGTAGCCCTTGGCGGTCATGCGCTCGAACAGACGCTTGCGGTGCGGTTCCAGGCCGCCGTGGCGTTTCCAGGCGGCCATGGAGCGGCGCAGGTGGTCGGCTTCGCCGGGCGTGTATTGGGCGGCGATGATCGCCAGTTGCATCACCTGCTCCTGGAACAGCGGCACGCCGAGGGTGCGCTCGAATACTGGCTTGAGTTCCTCGGAGGGGTAGATGACCGGTTCTTCCTTGTTCCGCCGGCGCAGGTAGGGATGGACCATGTCGCCCTGGATCGGACCGGGACGGACGATGGCGACTTCGATCACCAGATCGTAGAAAGTCTCGGGCCGCAAGCGCGGCAGCATCGCCATCTGCGCGCGTGACTCGATCTGGAACACGCCCACGGTGTCGGCGCGGCTGATCATGGCGTAGGTTTCCTTGCACTCCTGCGGCAGCGTGGCGAGGGTCCAGTGTTTGCCGCGATAGTCGGCGATCAGGTTGAAGCAGCGGCGCAGGGCGCTGAGCATGCCGAGGGCGAGCACGTCGACCTTGAGCAGGCCGACGGCGTCGAGGTCGTCCTTGTCCCATTGGATCAGGGTGCGCTCGGGCATCGCGGCGTTCTCTACCGGTACCAGGGTTTCCAGCGGTTGCTGGGAGATCACGAAACCGCCGGGGTGCTGCGACAGGTGCCGGGGGAAACCGACCAGCTGGCCGGTCAGCGCCAGGACTCGCCGCAGGATCGGGCTCTCCGGATCGAAGCCGGTTTCGCGCAGGCGGTCGGGGTGCGGCGCTTCGCGGCTCCAGGCGCCGCAGCAGTCGGCCAGTGCGCCGACCTGGTCCGGCGGCAGCCCCAGCGCCTTGGCCACGTCGCGCACGGCGCCGGCGCCGCGGTAGGTGCTGGCCACGGCGGTGAGCGCAGCGCGCGTGCGGCCATAGCGGCGGAACACGTACTGGATAACTTCCTCGCGGCGGTCGTGCTCGAAGTCGACGTCAATGTCTGGCGGCTCGTTGCGTTCGCGGGAGATGAAGCGTTCGAACAGCAGGTGTACGTGTTCGCGGGTCGGGTCCAGCTCGGTGATGCCAAGGGCGAAGCAGACCACCGAGTTGGCCGCCGAGCCGCGTCCCTGACAGAGAATGCTCTGGCTGCGGGCAAAGGCGACGATGTCGTAGACCGTGAGGAAGTAGCTGTCGTACTCAAGCTCGGCGATCAGCGCGAGCTCATCCTCGACACGCTGGCGGACGGCGGCATCGGCGCCGTCTTTCCAGCGGCACAGGATGCCTTCCTCGGTCTTCTCCCGCAGCCAGGTGGTGGGCGTATGACCTTCTGGCACCAGCTCGCGCGGGTACTGATAATCCAGTTGACCGAGATTGAAGCTGCAGCGCTCGGCGATCTTCACCGTCTCCGCCAACAACTCGGCCGGATAGATCGCCGCCAGCGCTTCTTTCGGCCGCAGATGCCGCTCGCCATTGGGATAGAGGTACTGGCCGGCCTCGTGCACCGGCAGGTGCTGGCGGATGGCGGTCATGCAGTCCTGCAGGGCGCGGCGGCCGCGGATATGCATGTGCACGTCGCCGCAGGCCACGGCGGGGATGGCCAGGTGCACGGCCTGATCGCGCAGGCGATGCAGCTTGCCGGCGTCGTCAGGGCCCTTGTGCAGCTCGACGCCCAACCACAGGCGCTCGGGGAAGCGTTCGCGCAGCCACAGGCCGTCATCGTCCTGGTCGTCTCGCGGCAGCCAGATCGCCAGCAGGTGGTCGAGGTTGCCGTCGAAGTCCGCGCGCACCAGACGGTAGCTGCCTTTCTCGGCGCGACGCCGGGCGTGGGTGAGCAGGCGGCAGAGGTTTTCGTAGCCAGTGAGGTTCTCCGCCAGCAGCACCAGCTTCGGGCCCTGCTCGATGCTCAGTTCGCTGCCGGTGATCAGGGGAATCTCGGTTTCCTTCGACGCCTGCCAGGCGCGGACGATGCCGGCCAGGCTGCATTCGTCGGTGATCGCCAGGGCGCGGTAGCCCAGCTTCTTCGCCCGCTCGAACAGCTCGGCCGCGCTGGAGGCGCCGCGCTGGAAGCTGAAATTGGACAGGCAGTGCAGCTCGGCGTAGTCGGGGCCTTCATCCGGCGCGTTCATGCGAACCAGCCGTGCAGCAGCAACGGGCCGTCGTCGCCCACCGGGCGGAACACCCAGGCGCGCTGGCCGCTGCGGGTGCGCACCTGATAGTAGTCGCGGCGGATGTCCTCGCCGTCCCACCAGCCGGACTCGATGCGCTCCGGGCCGGCCAGCAGGGTCGGGGCGAATTCGCGCAGCGGTTGCGGTTCTGCCAGCAGCCAGCCGGGGCGCGGGACCTCGGTAGTGGGCAGGCGCGGCGTGGAGTTGCCTTGCCAGGCGCGCTCCGGGCGATGCTCGGCGAGGCCGCCGAGGCCGTGTACGGCGTCGTCGCCCAGGCGTGCGCGCAGGCGTTCGCGCAGCTGTTCCCAGGGTTGTGATTGCTGCGGGCGGTCGTCGAACAGCTCGCGGTGTTGCGGCACGAAGGGCGGCAAGTCGTCGGCGGTGAGCCGCACGCTGTGCACCGGGGCGCGCAGTTGCAGTTGTTCCAGGCGGCCCCGGCTCAGCTCGAAGAGCATCGTCGCCTCGCGCTCGGCGCTGAGCAGGCCCACCGGCATCTGTGTGTCCGGGCCGTCGTGGTGCTCCAGATGCAGGACGAAGCGCTGCACGCCGCTATCGCGCCCGGCGAGGAAGGCGCCCAGGTCGGCGGTCAGGCGGCGCAGCGGGAAGAGCAACGCCTGGGTGGATTCCACGTCGAAGTTCAGCTCGATGCGCGACTTGAAACTGTCCGGTGGCCGGTAGAACTCCAGGGCCAGCGGGCGCTGGCCGAGCAGGGTGTCGACCTGGCGCAGTACCTGCGGCGGGAAGCGCCGGGCCAGGCTCTCGCGCGGCAGGGCGAGCAGTTGCTGCAGGCTGCGCAGGCCCATGCGGCTCAGCGAGGTGACGACGTCGCGCTCCAGGCCGAGGCGTTCCAGCGGCATCCTGCCCAGGTACTGGCGCAGTTGCTGGTTGTCGTGGATCGCCACGCCATCGTGGCCATTGGCGAGGATGCGCGCGGCGGCCGGATTGGGCGCAGCGGTGATGCGGTGACGAAAACCCAGGGCGTTCAACTCCTCGCGCAGGCGCGCTTCGAAGCGTGGCCAGGGGCCGAACAGTTGCAGGCTGGACTGTACTTCCATCAGCAGCGCACGCGGGTAGTGCTGGCTGACCTGCGAGCTGAAACCGTAGCCCCAGGCGGCCAGCAGGTCCTGCCAGCGCTGCACTTCGCGCAGGTCGTACTCGGCGGTTTCGAAATCGCGGCTCAGGGCCTGGGCGGCGGTGAGCGACTGGCCGGGCTTGAGCCCCAGCGCCCGTGCCGCCGGGTTCACCGCTTGCAGCACGCGGCGTTGCGCTGGTCCGGTGAGCAGTGCCAGGGCGGCGCCCGGCTCGGGACGGCCACGGAGCGCGCCGTCCATCGCCAGTTGTGGCAGGAGAATGCAGGCCCAGAGCATGGCGGCCTCAGTGCCAGGGCAACGGGATGGGCCGCGCCGGCGCCAGCCCACCCCGGCACTTGAGTACGCGCAGCTGTGCCGGGGTGGCGTCCAGCGCCAGGCGCAACGCGGCGGGCGAGGGGTTGAGCGCTTCGCGCTGCGAACGATAGGCGATGGCCAGGGTCTGTCCGGTCTCGGCAGCCACCTGCAGGCGGCGCAGGGCGCGGTCGTCGGCCTGCTGCGGCCAGCACAGCACGGCGCCGCAACTGCCCGAGCGCAGGCACTGTTCGGCGGCCCAGAGGGCATCGCGGCCTTCGGCGCGGACGATGGCCAGTTGGTCGAGCATCACGCCGGCGGCCTGCCAGGCGGCCGGGTAGGGTACGTGGGGCGGCGCGACCAGCACGATGCGCTCGCCGGCTGCGCTGAGCCGCGCGAGGGTTGGCCAGACCAACTGAAGCTCGCCGACGCCTTCCTGGGCCAGGAGGATTTCGCTGAGGGCGGCTTCCGGCCAGCCACCGGTGGGCAGGGCCTGGTCCAGCACGGCGTGGCCGGTGGGTTGCTGGCTGGGTGGCAGGCCCTGGGGCTGGCCTTTCCAGACCTGGCGCTGGTGGAACAGGGTGTCGAGCGCAACCACGCTGCCCATCACGGCCTCCCGGCCGGCGAGCGGCGACAGTCATGCGCCCGGCAGGAGGGCCGGGGGGGAAGGATGGATGGGTGTGGCATGGGATTGCTCGGATATAACTGTATGGATATACAGTTTATCTGATGGGGTGGTGTCGTCAATGGCGGTTGGTCTGACGGCCATTCGGACGCGACGGAGCCCTTCGATAGATCGACTCCAGTATTTCTGTTCTCGTAGCAGCGGAGCTTCTCCGCGATCAGCCGGCAAGGCTGGCGCTGAGCGGGTTCGCGAGCAAGCTCGCTCCTACAGGTAAAGCCAGTGCACCCTTCGTAGGAGCGAGCTTGCTCGCGAACCGCACGGCACAAGGCCATTCCCCAAGTGAAAATCCCCGCAATGCGTTACAGCAGCAAAAAACCTTGCGGCTCTTTCGAGCGCGGCGGATCGGCAACGAACCTCAGCCGCTCCGGCTTCCACCACCCCGGCAACAACCGCCGCACCGCCGGCTGGTTGAATCGATCATCGAGCAGGTAGATCACCCCCGAATCCGTCGGCGTACGGATCACCCGGCCGGCCGCTTGGACGACCTTCTGCAAGCCGGGGAACAGGTAGGTGTAGTCGTAGCCATCGCCGAACATGGCCTGCATGCGCTGCTTGATCTCCTCGTTGACCTCGTTCACCTGCGGCAGGCCCAGCGTGGCGATGAAGGCGCCGATCAGGCGGTCGCCCGGCAGGTCGATGCCCTCGCCGAAGGCGCCGCCGAGCACGGCGAAGCCGATGCCCTGCGAGTGTGGGGTGAAGCGGTCGAGGAAAGCCTGGCGCTCGATCTCGTTCATGCTGCGCGACTGTACCCAGCGCGGAATGTCCGGGTGCTCGGCGGCGAAGCGCTCCAGCGCCTGCTGCAGGTAGGCGTAGCTGCTGAAGAAGGCCAGGTAGTTGCCGGGACGTGCGCGGAACTGCCGGGCCATCAGCGTGCTGATTGGCGACAGGCTGGCCTCGCGGTGCTGGTAGCGGGTGGATAGGTTGCTCAGCGCGTGGACTTCCAGTTGCTCCGCGCGGAAGGGCGATTCCACTTCGCGCCAGGTAGTGTCTTCCGGCAGGCCGAGCAGGTCGGCGTAGTAATTGGCCGGGTTCAGCGTGGCGGAGAACAGCGTGGTGCTGTGGGCCGCCTCGAAGCGTGGTTCGAGGAAGGGCGCCGGCACCACGTTGCGCAGGCACAGGGTGGAGAGCGTGCGCTGGCCGCTGCCGTCGTGGCGGGTGATGTCGAACAGCGAGTGTGGTCCGTAGGCTTCGGCCAGCCGGCAGAACAGCATGGCGTCGAGGTAGAAACGCAGCAGTTCGGCCTCGTTGCCGGTGGGCTGGTCCGTGAGGTGGTCGGTGATGGCGCTGACGGCTTTCTGCAGCGCGGCGATGAACAGGTCGGGCACCGTCGGGTAGATCTGGTAATCGACCTCCTGGTCGCGGTGCATCTGGTTCCAGTGGCGGCCGACGCGCTCCAGCACGCCTTTCAACCCGGCCGGGGCTACCTTGCGCAGGGCGTTGAACTCGGACTGGTCCAGTTCGGCGCTGTACATGCCGCGGCCGCGCTCGATGAGGTTGTGCGCCTCGTCCACCAGCAGGGTGACCTTCCAGTCGTTGAGCACGGTAAGGCCGTAGAGCAGGGCGTTCATGTCGAAGTAGTAGTTGTAGTCGCCCACCACCACGTCGGCCCAGCGGCACAGTTCCTGGCTCAGGTAGTAGGGGCAGACCTGGTGCTGCAGCGCCACGTCGCGCAGTGCTTCCTGGGTCAGCCAGCGATGCTTGAGCGCGGCCTCGCGGGCGGCGGGCAGGCGGTCGTAGAAACCCTTGGCCAAGGGGCAGGAATCGCCGTGGCAGGATTTGTCCGGGTGCTCGCAGGCCTTGTCGCGGGCGACGTGCTCCAGCACCCGCAGCGGCTGCGCGGCGTCCTGCTGGCGCAGGGTCGCCAGGGCGTCGAGGGCCAGGCGCCGGCCGGGAGTCTTGGCGGTGAGGAAGAACAGCCGGTCGAGCTTCTGGCCGGGGAAGGCCTTGAGCTGCGGGAACAGGGTGCCGAGGGTCTTGCCGATGCCGGTGGTGGCCTGGGCCATCAGCGTCTGGCCGTCGCGGGCGGCGCGGTAGACCGATTCGGCGAGCATGCGCTGGCCCTGGCGGAAGTCGGCGTAGGGGAAGCGCAGCGCTTCCAGGCCCTGGTCACGCTCGATGCGGTGGGCGCTTTCCTGCTCGGCCCATTTCACGAAGCGGCTGCATTGCAGCTCGAAGAAGGTACGCAGGTCATCGGCGGCGAAGCGCTCGCGGAATACCGTTTCCTTCTGGGTGATGACGTTGAAGTAGACGACGGCGAGATCGATGGCGTCGATCTCCAGTGTCTGGCAGAGCAGCCAGCCGTAAACCTTCACCTGCGCCCAGTGCAGCAGCCGGTGGTTCTGCGGGATGCGCGCGACGTCGCCTCGGTGGGTCTTGATCTCTTCCAGCAGATTGGCGTCGGGGTCGTAGCCATCGGCGCGGCCGCTGACCACCAGCCCCGGATACTCCCCGCGCAGCGGTAGCTCGGCGATATAGCCCAGGCCCCGGCGCGAGACCACCGTGGCGTGCCCGGCCATGCCTTCCTGGGCAGTGGGCGCGGGGGTGAAGCGCAGGTCGAGGTCACCTTCCTTGGCGGTGAATTCGCACAGCGCGCGCACGGCGACGGCGTAGCTCATTGGCTTTCGTCCGCCTCGCCCTGCCAGCGCACGTAGCAGACTTCCACCGGCATGCCGTGCTCGGCGCAGAAGGCCAGCCAGCGCTTCTGATTATCCTGCAGGCGGTCGCCCGGGCCTTTCACTTCGATCATCCGGTAGCGCGCCTCGCCGGGCCAGAACTGGATCAGGTCCGGCATGCCGGCGCGGTTGGCCTTCGGGTCGGCCAGCAGGCGCGCGAACCACAGCTTCAGGTGCGCGGCCGGCAGGCAGTGCAGGGCCTGTGTCAGCAGGCTCTCGTCGAGCAGCTCCCAGTGCACGAAGGGCGAGAGGATGCCGTGCTTGGCGGCGTAAGTCTCACGGATCGCAGCCAGATAGGCGTCGCTGTCCAGCAGTGCCAGGCGCGCGGCGAAGGCCTCGGCGCGGCGGCTGACGAAATCGCCGCGATACAGATCGCTCGGCCCGGCCTGGAAGGGGTGGAAGAAGGCGCCGGGCAGCGGAGCGAAGATCACCTCCCAGCAGAGCAGGCCGAACAGGCTGCAGACCAGCGCGTTTTCCACGTAGTGCACTGGCGCCTCTTCCTCGTGGAGCACGGATTGCACGGCGAATTCGACGTTGACGTCGGGGCGCGGCAGTTCCAGGTCGATACGCAACGGCGGTACGGGCTTGGCCACTTTTTCCTTCGGCAGCCCGAGTTGGCGGACCAGTCGCGTCAGCGCACGTTCCACAAGCTGCAGCTCGCCGTCGCTTTCCGGCGCGGTCAGTGCGGCCTGGACCAGTGCATGCGCTTCATCGAAGCGCTGCAGGCGTTCCAGCACGCGGATCTGCCGCTGCCGCGAGCCACCTGCGGAGGTTTGCCGATAGAGCGCCAGGGCGGCGTCCAGCTCGCCTTCACGCTCCAGCTGATAGGCCATGCGGTACAACAGGCGGGCGTGGCGAGCTTGCAGGTAGGCGTTGTCGCTGCGGAACTCGCCCAGTTCGACCAGCAGCTCGGCGATGGATTCGCCGGCGTCGAAGCGGACGGCGCCATTCCACAGGTGGATGTAGGCCTCCAGTTCATCGCGGCGGCGGAAGGCGCGGGAATCGGGGGTGAAGGGGACGGTTTCGTAGCGGAAGATGCCGAGGTCGGCAAGGACGAATTCGGACCAGTCCTGCTGCAGGTTGCCGAAGAACAGCAGGCGCAGACGGTCGCACAGCGGCGTCGCCATGAGGGTATAGAGGCGGTCGAGGTCCGGGTACCAGCTGTCGAATGGCTGCACCTGCTGGTGATAGGCGTGCAGGTGCTCGTACAACTCGGCCTTCTTCAGCGAGCCGCGCGGCAGGTCGTCGCGGAAGCGCGCGAGCAGTTCGTCCTTGAGCAGCAACGGCAGCAGTTCGTCCAGTGCCAGCGGGTAGTCATCGCTCAGCCAGCCGAGCTCCAGCAGCGGCGCGGCGGCCTTGGGGATATCGCCGATCTCGGCATAGCTCAGCTTGCCGGCGCGAAAGTGCGGTCCCTTGCGCATGACCAGCCGCACCAGCAGCGCCCGCGAGGGCAGCGGCAGCGCGCGGAAGTCCGCGATGAACCGGGCTTCCTCGGCGTCGAGCAGGTCGGCGTAGCGCTCGTCGATCCAGTCGAGGGCGCGGTGGAAGTTGGTCAGGTAGTAGAGGCTGGGGTCGAGCGGCGCAGACATCGGCGGGCACTGGTTTTACATACAGTGCCAAGGATGGCGCGATGGGGGCTTGGCTGCAAGGGCTCTGGCGGCCTTTCATCGGGATGCGTCTTACAAAAGAATGGCTTTCTGTAGGAGCGATCTTGATCGCGAACGCTCTAAACCTGGCGTTTCGGCGTGAAGCTCGGTTCGCGAGCAAGCTCGCTCCTACAGGGAAACTATGCCCGTCGTGGTTGGCGGATAACGCTGTAGGCGTTATGCGCCCTACGGGTCAATTCAGTCGGAACACCAGCGCCTTGAGGCCGCTGTCTTCTTCGATGTCGGCAAATTCCGGCGGATTCTCCAGGCGCTCGATGAAGCGCAGTTGCGGCGCCTCGGCGGCCATGCCCTGGAGCAGGAAGTCGACGCCAACGGCCGGGTCGTTCACGCAGGCCAGTACGGTACCGCTGCCGTCCAGCAGTTCCGGCAGGCGGCGCAGGACGCGGGCGTAGTCCTTGTCGAGGACGAAGCTGCCTTTCTGGAAGCTCGGCGGGTCGATGATGATCAGGTCGTAGGGGCCGGATTTCTTCACCTTGCCCCAGGACTTGAACAGGTCGTGGTCGAGGAAGCTGACCTTCGACAGGTCGTGGCTGTTCAGGCGGTGGTTGTCGCGGCCACGGCTGAGCGCGGCGCGGGCCATGTCGAGGTTGACCACCTTCTGCGCGCCGCCGGCGATGGCCGCCACGGAGAAGCCGCAGGTGTAGGCGAACAGGTTGAGCACGCGCAGGCCGCTGGCGTTGGCCTGTACCCACTGGCGGCCGTAGCGCATGTCGAGGAACAGGCCGTTGTTCTGCTTGCGGCCCAGGTCCAGTTGGTAGCGCAGCCCGTGCTCGGTGATCTGCCAGCCGTCGAATGCCTCGCCGTGGAGGACTTCCATCGTGCTTTCCAGGGTGTAGCGGTGCTGCAGCATCAGGCTGCGGGCGCCGGTGGCGCGCCAGGTTTCGCTTTGCGCCAGTTCGACCAGCATCGTCCTGAGTGCTGCCAGCTCGTCTTCGGCAGGCTCGCGGAACAGCGAAACCAGCAGCACGCCTTCCAGCCAATCTGCAGTCACGTGCTCCAGCCCCGGCCAGCGCCGGCCGCGGCCGTGGAACAGGCGGCGGGTCTCCGCGGGGGCGGGGTTCAGGGCCGCAAGCAGTTGCTCGCGCAGGGTAGCGATGGCGTCGGTGTTCATGCTTCGGGTCTTTCTACACAGGCTGATTCGGCGGATCGGGGCGGCGATTCTACGCGCTCAGGCGCCATGGCGCTGCACCCGCAGTTTTTCCTCCGGGCGCGGGGCGACGAAGTAGCGGTTGAGCGCCTCGTAGCCGGCCGGGTCCAGCGGCGCCGCCAGTGGTGCAATGGCATGGCGCGCCAGCAGGCGGCTGCGGCAGGTGGCCGGGTCGACGTCGAGGAAGTGCAGGCAATGCGCCGCGCCGGCCTGTTGTGCCAGGTCGATCAGCCAGCGGCGGTCGGCCAGGGTATTGGCGGTAATATCCAGCACTACGCTGGTGCCGGCGCGCAACAGGCCGACCACGTGCGGCCCCATCACCTTGCGTACACGGCGGGCGTAGAGCTGGTAGTCGTCGGGGCTGCTGATACCCCAGGGGAACAGCTCGGCCAGCCACTGTTCCTCGGCCAGCATCACGGTGCCCGGTGCTTCGGCCAGTTGTCGCGCCAGGCAGGACTTGCCCGACGCCGCCTTGCCGCACAGCAGGTGCAATGTGCCTGTACTCATGTCGTGGCCTCCAGCAGGTCGGTGCCGTAGGAGTTGTCCACGGCGCAGCGCCAGGCGCCATCGGCCTCGCGGCGAAAGACATAGGTGGCGCGGCGGGTCAGTTTGCCGTGGCTGGTGTCGAGCAGGGTCTGCGCCACGACCAGCGCGGTGTCGCTGGTCTCGAGGATTTCCAGGCGGCCCTGGCGCACCCGCAGGTTGTGCCCGAAGTGCTCGGCGATGGCGACGAAGGCCTGGCGGATCTGCCCCTTGCCGCGTGCGAACAGGCCGGGCTTGACCACCAGCAGGGCGTCGTCGGTGTAGAAGTCGATCAGCGCGTCGAAATCCTCGCGGCCGATGGCTTCGTCGGCGGCCTGGATGAGCGCTTGCAGCGGGTGCTGTTGTGGGGGGAATGCCTGATCCATCAGTGTCTCCTTGTTCGGGAGCCTCGGACGGCGGGCATTAAAAAACCCGCCGGGAGGCGGGTTTGGTTGTTCGCGGAATGCGCTAACCCACCATCGGAGCGATGGTGGTAATAATCTGCTGGAAGGTGCGGTTGGCGGCATTCATGGGTCAGAAGCTAGCAGAAAATTCCCGCGCTGCGCCAGTGCTCTTTTTTCCTCGCGCCGTGGCATGATCGCGCCGCGCCGTGGTCCAAACGCCAAGTCTTTCTCCACGCTGTAGCGGAGTCTTCCATGCCATCCTTCCTACCGACCCGCCTCCTGCGCGCGCTGACGCTGCTGGCCGGGTTGGCCGTCTGCGCGTCTGCCTCCGCCGTCGCGCCCAGTTGCCCGACGGGGCAGCGCCAGGTCTGCCTGGACAGCTGCGTGTGCCTGCCCGACCTGGGTGCCGTGCTCGGGCCGGTCCTCTCGGACACCCGCAAGGTCGCCGCCCAGGCACTGGGCGTCTGGCTGCAACAGTCCCGCGAGCAGGCGGAGCAGGGCGGCACCGAGCCGATCCCGCTGGAAATCCGCGCTCAGCTGCAGGGCTACTTTTCCGATGACGTGCTGATGGGCGCGCGCTACTCCACCGGCGCGCTGGACCAACTCAACGCCGCCCAGGCGATGATGCAGAACCCCGACACGGAGGCCGTCACCCTGGTCGACGTGATCGTCTTCCGCCGCGAGGAAGACGCGCAGAAGGACGTCGCGCTCTGGGCTCACGAGCTGTGGCATGTAAAGCAGTACCAGGAATGGGGCGTGCAGGGCTTCGCCACGCGCTACACCGACGACTTCGACGCCGTGGAGGCGCCGGCCTACGAAATGGCGCGGCGAGTGGCGAAGGACCTGCGCGATGGCAAGCTGGCCGCTCCGGCGCCATAGCGCTCGCGAGTCCTTGCTCAGCGAGCGGCGGTGGCTTCCGGAGTCGGCGTATCGCTGCGACTGACTTCCAGGGCCGGCGTACCTCCGCCCAGGGCCTTGCACAGGGCGATCAGCGTCAGGCGCAGCTGGGTGTCGCTGTCCACCACGTCGCGGCGTGATTGCAGGTAGGCGCGCTGGGCGTCCAGTTCCACCAGGAAGTCGGTCATGCCGCCGGCGTAGCGCGCCTTGGCCATGCCGTAGGCGGCGTCGCTGCTGTGCAGTTTTTCCTGCAGGCGCTGGTTGCGCTGGCGTTCGGCGCCGTAGTGGCTCAGCGCGTCGTCGACTTCCTGCCAGGCCTTGAGCACGGTCTGCTGGTAGGACACGGCGGCTTCCTGCTGCTCCAGCTTGCGCAGGTTGATCTGCGAGCGGCGCCGGCCGTTGTCGAAAATCGGCAGGGAGAGGCTCGGGCCGACCGTCCAGGTCCGGCTTCCCCAATCGCCGAATTTGCTGTCTTCCACCGACTCGTAGCCGAAATGCGCGCCCAGGCGGATGGTCGGATAGAGGTCGGCTACGGCCACGCCGATGTTCGCGGTGGCGGCGTGCAGTTGGGCCTCGGCGGCGCGGATATCCGGGCGCCGGCGCGCCACTTCCGAGGGCAGGCCGAGGCTCAGGTCCGGTGTCTGCGGCGCAGTCTGCGCGACAGGCTTCAGGTCCTCGCGCAGGCTGCCCGGTTCGGCGCCGATCAGTACGCCGATCTGGTTGATCGCCGCGCTTTCGCTGGCCTGCAGTTGCGGCAGGCTGGAACGCAGCTCGGCGAGCTGGCCGCGCTGGCGTTCGACATCGAAATCGTCCACCAGGCCGCCATCGGCGCGCACCTGGATCAGTTGCATGGACTCCTCGGTGGCGGCGATGTCCTGCTGCGCCACGGCGATCTGTTGCTGCACGCCACGCAGCTCGAAGTAACTGCGGGCCAGTTCCGCCGAAACGCCCAGGCGGGTTTCCTCGAACATCGCCTGCTGCGCATCGACGCTGGCATCGGCGGCCTCGATGGAGCGACGGATGCGGCCCCACAGATCGGGCTCCCACGAAGCGTCGAAGCCAGCCTGGTAAAGCGTGAAGGGCTCGGCCAGGACCTTGGCGATCTGGCCGCTGTCACCGGTCGGTGCGATGCGCTGGATCATCAGGGCGTTGGAGCCGTTCTCGCTCAGGCGCTGGCGATTCACTGCCGCCGAGGCGTTGACGTCGACGCCGCGCTGGGCCGCCACCATCTGCCGCTGCATGCGGCTCTGGGCGAAGCGCAGCACGGCAGTCTTGAGGTCCGGGCTGGCCTTGTCGGCGCGGCGTTGCAGGTTGTTCAGCACCGGGTCGTTGAACAGGGTCCACCAGTCCTCGCTGAGCCGGGTACTGCCCTCCACCGGGTGCAGTTGTCCGGCGCCGGCGTGGGCGGCCTGCCAGCTCGCCGGTGCCTGGGTTTTCGGCGCTTCGTAGTCGGGGCCGACGGCGCAGCCGGCGAGGCTACTCAGCAGGGCCAGGGAGACGAAACGGGAAGTGAGGTTCATGGGTGACACCCTCTTGCAGACCTAGTCATCCGAAGTGCCCTCGAAGCGTCGCGCGACATAGCCCATCAGCAGGCCGCCGACGATGCCGATCACGCCGCAGGCCAGACCCATGGAGCGGTTGGTCACCATGCCGACGTTCTTCACGTGGGTGGGCAGGCCGAGCAGGCCGATGAAGAACAGCATCGCCACCGACAGGGCGATCAGGTAGATGCCGCCCGCGCGCCAGGACTGGGTGGGAATGCCTTTCCTGCGGCAGTACCGGTGGCCCAGCCAGAACGGCAGCAGAAGCTGGGTAACGAGGAAGACGATGAAGCTGCTGGTGTCGCTCATGGCTGTCCATTTCCGAAATAGGTCACCGCCAGGGTATTGCATTCGCTCGCCATGCCGGGTGACCCGTTACGCAAGCCGGTGGCGGAACAGCCACGAGGCGAGCGGCAAGGTGACGGCCGCGACCACCAGCATGGGGATCAGGTTGAGCCCCACGTCGGCCAGGGTCGCGCCTTCGAGGTACACCCGCTGGATCAGGTCGATGCCGAAGCGCAGCGGGTTGGCGTAGGTCACGATCTGCAGGAACTCGGGCATGTTGCGTACCGGCGTGGCGAGGCCGGAGAGCAGCGTCAGCGGCATGATCAGCACGAAGGTGTAGAGCATCGCCTGCTGCATGTTCAGCGACACGGCGGAGATCGACATGCCCAGCCCGACGCAGGCGATGGTGAAGACCGTCAGCCCGCCGTAGAGGTTGAACAGCGAGCCGGCCATGGGTATTCGGAACCAGAACAGCGCCATCAGCAGCACCAGCGTGGCCTGCACCAGGCCGATGAGCAGCGGCGGGATGGCTTTGCCGAACATGATTTCCAGCGGTGTGTAGGGCGTCACCAGCAACTGGTCGAAGGTGCCCTGTTCGCGTTCGCGGGCAACCGAGAGGGCAGTGAGCATCAGCGTCTGCATCATGCTCAGGGTGGCGATCAGCGCGGGGATCAGCGGCCAGCGGGTTTCCAGGTTGGGGTTGTACCAGGAGCGGCTGACCACGCTGATCGGCGCCGAGGCCAGGCCCTGTTCGCGGTTGAACTGGTCCACCACCACGGCGAGCCCGGCAGCGGCGGAGCCGGCGGTGTTGGAGTTGCGCCCGTCGAGGATGACCTGGATCGGCGCCGGGTCGCCCTGGGCGAGGCGGGTCTGGAAATCCGAGGGGATGTGGATCACCAGCAGCGCTTTCTGCTCGTCGATCACCGTCTGGATTTCTTCCACGCGGGTCAGCGTCGCTACCCGGTGGAAGATGCCGCTGCCGTCCAGGCGCGAAATCAGCCGCGTGGAGGATTCGCTATGGCTCAGGTCGAGGATGGCGTAGGGCGCGTCGTTGAGGTCGAAGGTCACGGCGTAGCCGAACAGCACGCTCTGCATCAGCACCGGCGCCACCAGCACGATGCGGTTGGCCGGGTCCTTGAGGATCACCAGCAGTTCCTTGCGCCACAGGTTGAGGATGCGCCAGAGAAATTCCATGCGAGTCAGTCCAGCCGCTTGCGCGTTACCAGCCGCGCCAGGCCCAGCAGGGCGACGGCGTAGGCGGCGAGGATGGCGCAGTTCTTGAAGATCATCGGCCAGAAGTCGCCGGCCAGGAACAGGGATTTCACCAGCTCCATGAAGTAGGTAGCCGGCAGCAGGTTGCCGATCACGCGGATGGCGGTCGGTACGTTGCGCAGGTCGAAGATGAAGCCCGAGAGCATCATCGCCGGCAGGAAGCTGGCGAGCAGGGCGATCTGGCTGGCGAGGAACTGGTTCTTGGTCACCGCCGAGATCAGCAGGCCAATGCCCAGCGCCACCAGCATGTAGAGCATGGAGGAGATCACCAGCACGATGAAGGAGCCGTAGATCGGCACGTCGAACAGGAAGCGTGCGGCGAGCAGGCACAGCGCCAGGCCGATCATGCCAATGCCGAAGCAGGGGATGATCTTCGCCAGGAGGATTTCCACCGGACGCACCGGCGTGACGAACAGTGCCTCCAGCGTGCCGCGTTCCCACTCGCGGGCCATCACCAGGGCGGTGAGGAAGGCGCCCACCAGCGTCATGATCAGCACGATCAGGCCCGGCACCAGGTACCAGGTGCTGGTGTTGGCGGCGTTGAACCACATGCGCTGGACGATGGTGACCGCGCCAGCCTGGCTCGCTGAGCCGGCGCCACGGTCGGCCTGCTTCTCGGCGTAGCCCGCCAGCGCGCTGCTGACGTAGGTGGAGACGCTGGCGGCGCGGGTGGCGTCCGAACCCTGCACCAGCACCTGGATCTGCGCGTTGCCGTCGTTCAGGCGGCGGGTGAAGTCAGAGGGGAACTGCACCACTGCATCCACCTCGCGGGCTCGCATCAGCTTCTCGCCCTCGGCGTAGGAGCGCACCAGGTGCGGCTCCAGGTATTCGGTGCGGCTGATCCCTGCGGCCACATCACGGGCCACGGGGGAGGGATCGTCGAGGACGATGGCGACGATGGCGCGTTTCACGTCCAGCGACAGGCCATAGCCGAAGATCAGGATCAGCGCGATGGGCAGGCCGATGCCGATCAGCAGGTTGCTGCGGTCGCGTACCAGCTGCCGCACTTCCTTGCGGGTCAGCGAGGCCAGGCGCCGCCAGAAGCCGCCGGCGCTCATGCGGACTCCACCTTGGCGTGCCCGTGGCTGGCCTCATGCCGGTTGGTTTCGACGCGATTGGTTTCGACGATCCGGATGAACGCCTGCTCCATGTTCAGCGTGCTGCCCTTGCCGCCGGCCTGTTCGCGCACTTCCCGCGGCGTGCCCATGGCCAGCAGCTTGCCGGCGTCCTGGATGACGATGCGGTCGCAGTACTCGGCCTCTTCCATGAAGTGCGTGGTGATGATGATGGTGGTGCCGGACGCCGCCAGCGCCGTGATGCGCTGCCAGAAGCCGCGGCGGGCGAGGGGATCGGCACCGCTGGTGGGTTCGTCGAGGAAGAGGATTTCCGGCTCGTGGAGCAGGCCCACCGCCATCGCCAGGCGCTGCTTGAAGCCGCCGGGCAGCTGGCCGCTGGGCGAGTCCTCCTGCCCGGCGAGGTCGAACTGGTGGGATACCTCCGCCATTCGCTGCTTCAGCTGCTTGCCGCCCAGGCCATAGGCGCCGCCGAAGAAGCGCAGGTTTTCCGCCACCGATAGGTTGCCGTAGAGGGAGAACTTCTGCGACACGTAGCCGACCTTGCGCCGTGCCTGGGCCCGAGCATTGCGCAGGTTGACCCCGGCCACCTGCAGCGTGCCGCTGGTGGCGGGCAACAGCCCGCAGAGCATGCGGAAGGTGGTGGTCTTGCCGGCGCCGTTGGGGCCGAGCAGGCCGAAGATTTCCCCACGGTGCACGCTGAAGCTGGTGCTGGCCACGGCGGTGAAGTCGCCGAACTTGCGCACCAGATCCTTCACTTCGATCACCGTTTCGTCGCTGTCGGCGTGGCCCTCTCCGTGGCGACGAGTGCCGGCCTTGAGCGATTCCATGTCGACTTGCTCGGCATCGCTGCGGGCGCGCAGCAGGAACATGAAGCCGTCTTCCAGGCGCGCATCCACCTGGCGTACCGGGGCGCCATCGAGTAGCTGGTCGAGCTTGCCCTGATCCGCATCGGGCTGGCGGATGAAGCGCACTTCGCCCGATTGCGGTACGGCATCGACGATGTTCTGGTGGTCGTCCAGCAGCCGCGCCTGCAAGGTGCGCGCAGGTTCGTCCTGGGGCGGGGTGGCGATGAAGCAGAGGTTGTCGGCGTGCTCGCGGATCGATGCCGGGTCGCCCTTGGCCATCAGTTGGCCCTGGTGCAGCAGGAAGACTTCGGCGCAGCGCTCGGCCTCGTCCATGTACGAGGTGGAGACCAGCACACTGAGCTGCTCCTGCTCGATCAGCTGCTGGATGATCTCCCACAGCTCGCGGCGCGACAGCGGGTCGACGCCGACGGTGGGTTCATCGAGCAGCAGCAGGTCCGGCGAGCGAACCAGCGTGCAGGCCAGCCCGAGCTTCTGCTTCATGCCGCCGGAGAGCTTGCCTGCCGGGCGGTCGGTGAAGCGCGCCAGGTCGGTCATTTCCAGCAGGCGCTGGTAGCGCTCCTGGCGTTCCTTGTGCGGCACGCCGTGGAGGTCCGCGTAGAGGTCGAGGTTCTCCTGCACGCTCAGGTCTTCATAGAGGCCGAAGCGCTGCGGCATGTAGCTGATGCGGTCCTGGACCTGCTGCGGGTGGGCGTGGACGTCCAGGTCGAGCACGGTCAGCGTGCCGGCGTCGGCCTGCAGCAGCCCGGCGACCAGGCGCAGGAAGGTGGTCTTGCCGGCGCCGTCCGGGCCGACCAGCGCGGTGAGCTGGCCGCGCGGGATATCCAGCGAGATGTCCTTGAGTGCCTGCACGGTCTTGCCCGACTCCTTCACCAGGAAGTGCTTGGCCAGGCCCTCGGCGCGGATGACCGGGCCTCCGTGGTGGGTTCCCTGAGTCGAGGCCATCAACGCGGCTCGTCGGCGAAGCGCACCGTGGCCGGCATGCCCAGGCGCAGGCGGTTGTCCGGGTCGGCGACCAGCACGCGCACTTCGTACACGAGGCTGGTACGCAGCTCTTCGGTCTGTACCGATTTCGGGGTGAACTCGGCCACCGAGGAGATGAAGCCGACATGGCCGTCGATGGCCTGGTCCGGGTGGCTGTCGGTGAACACCTGCGCCTTCATGCCCGGCTTGATGCGGCCCAGGTTGGTTTCGCTGACGTAGGCGCGAATCCATTTCGGGTCGGTCAGCGCCAGTGAATACACCGGGCGCTGCGGCGAGGCCATGTCGCCGGGTTCCAGCAGGCGCGAGCGCACGGTGGCGTTCTGCGGGGCTTTAAGATCGGCCTCGTCGAGGTTGTGCTGCAGCAGCGCCACATCGGCGCGGGCGGCAGCGAGCTGGGCGTCGGCCTGGGCGATGTCTTCCGCCCGCGGGCCGATCTGCGCCAGGCGCAGGGATTTCTGGCGGTCTTCCAGCTCGGCCTGGGCGACCTTCTGCTGCGAGGTGGCGCTGTCGATGTCCTGCTGACTCACGGCGCGGCCGCCGGGGCTGTTGGCACGGATGCTCTCAAGCCGACGCAGTTGGGTGTTGGCGAGGTCGAGCTGGGCGCGGGCGGCCTTGTCCTGAGCTTTCGCGCGGTCGATGTCCTCGGGACGCGAGCCGTTTTTCAGGCGCAGCAGGTTCTGCTCCTGGGCGGCGATCTGCGCCTGGGCCTTGTCGATCTGCAGGCGCAGGGTTCGGGTATCGAGGCTGGCGAGCACATCGCCGGCCTTTACCTGGTCGCCTTCCTCGACATTCATCTTCGCGATGCGCTCGCTGCCGGTGAAGGCCAGCGACACCTGGCGGATGTCCACGTTGCCGTAGAGCACCAGGCGTTTGTCATCACTCTCGCGAGAGTGCAGGTACCACCACACTCCGCCCCCCAGCAGCAGCGCCACGAGCGCTACCAGCACCAGCTTCTTAGGCATGCAGGCCTTCCCTGTTTCATGACAGCCCGATGAAGGATAGACAGTTCCACGCCAGCCATGAGGACCTGTATCAATGTCGAAACGCTCTGGCCTGCAGGCCCGGCCGTTTCGATGACCATTCGGCAGCGACAGAGGATGAAGGTTTCAATTCGATGGCGCCGCCGTACGGGCTGACCTTGTGCGTTTCGTCAGCTCCCGCGTCATCGGCCGGATTGCCTGTTAGCGTGGAGTAACACCCCTCATGGAGATGCCGCCATGGGCAACCAGAAGACCGTCCTGAGTCAGCATCCTGGGTCGTGGCGCCTGCGCGCCCTGCGGATGCAGTGGTTTGGCCTGGTGTTGCTGTTCCTGGCCGCAGCCCTTGCGGCGTTGACCGACTTTCTGCAGCAGGACGGCGGCGTGGCGATCATCATCGCCTTCGCCGTGGTCGGCGTGCTGGCGCTGGTGGTGGCGCGGGTGATCCTGCTGAGGCCCAGGCCAGTGTAGGAGCGGGCTCCGTCCGCGATTGTCCTCGCTGAACGCCGCTGTCCGGGCGGGCTCACCGCCGCGGAATCGACTGCACCTGCGGCTGGATCTGTTGCTGCGGAATGCGCTGGTAGCCCATCTGCCCGTCGTCCATGGGCGGCGGGGGTGGGGCGTCGTGGCGGTCATTGTGGCCGCCGCAGGACGAGCCGCCGAGCAGCACGGCCAGCGCGCCGATCAGCAGCAGGAGGGTGGACTTTCGCATGTCGTTTCTCCCCGGTGATGTCCCTGTTCAGTGAACGCGAAATCCCCGCAGGTGGATGGCTGGCCTGACGAGTGGGAGCCGTTGCAACGTAGCGGCCAGGGTGGCCTGGCAATTGCTCGAAACTCCGCCACACGGGCCTGAGCGCTATCGTGCAGATCGCCAGGGCTCAGCCATACTCATCCGCACCCCCCAGGCATTGGGCCCGGGACCAAGGAGTGTGGGATGCTCGATTACGTCGCCCTGGGAATACTGATCTTCGCCGCCGTGGTGCTGTTCTACGGCATCATCGCGCTGCACGACATTCCCTATGAGATTGCGGTACACCGCAACCACCCCCACCAGGACGCTATTCATGCGGCCGGGTGGGTCAGCCTGTTCACTCTGCACGCGCTGTGGCCGTTCCTCTGGATCTGGGCGATGTTGTACCGCGAGGACCGGGGCTGGGGCTTTCACCACGGCAGAACGCCGGAAGCCGAGGCAAATTACCTGGAGGAGCAACTTGCCGAACTGCGCCAGCGTCTGGAGCTGCTCGAAGGTCGTTCTCCCGGTGCACCGCCAGTGGTGCCGCCAGCTTCGACGCAACCGGGCGGGGAGGGCTGAGCCATGGACCTGTTGCTGATCCTGACGTACGCCTCCATCTGCATCGCCATTTTCAAGATCTTCCACATCCCGCTGAACAAGTGGACGGTGCCCACCGCCGTGCTTGGCGGGGTTGTGCTGATCGGTGCGCTGATCTTCACGATGAACTACAACCACCCGTACTCCGAGGTGGCGCGCTCCTATTTCGTTTCCACCCCGGTGATCCCGGTGGTGACCGGCCAGGTGATCGAAGTGCCGGTCAAGGGCAACGAGATGATCGAAAAGGGCACGGTGCTGTTCCGTATCGACCCCAAACCCTTCCAGTTGAAGCTGGATTCGATCAAGGCGCAGCTGGTGTCGGCCCGTGCCGACCAGGCTCGCGCCCGTGAGCTGGCGCTGCGCAACGTCGGCAACAAGCGCGACGTCGACCTGACTACCGCGCGTGTCGATGACCTGAATGCCCAGCTGGCACTGGCGCAGTTCAACCTCGACAACACGGTGGTGCGGGCGCCGTCCCGTGGCTTCGTCACCCATGTGTCGCTGCGTCCGGGAATGATGGCGACACGCTTGCCGTTGCGGCCCTCGATGGTCTTCGTGCCGGACGAGGGGCACTATTTCGCCGCCTGGATGCGGCAGAACAGCCAGCTGCGACTGACCGCCGGAGACGAGGCGGAAGTCGCCTTCGACGGGATTCCCGGCAAGGTCTTCAGCGGCAAGGTGAAACAGGCGATCGGCGTGATCGGGGAGGGCCAGATACAGCCCTCGGGTACCCTCCTCAGCTATACGGGCTCACCGCCACCGGGACGCGTACCGGTGATCATCGAGATTACCGACCCGGACTATGCCCAGTACGCCAACCTGATGCCTGGCGGTGCCTACGGCCAGGCAGCGATCTACAGCCAGCACTTCCACCACGTGGCGATCATGCGCAAGATCCTCCTGCGCATGGCGGCCTGGATGAACTACATCTTCCCGTTCCACTGATCCACCCCGCGCTGCGGCCGTCCGGCCGCAGCCATTCCTTCCCGGGTTGTACCCCACTTGCAGGAGCGAGCTTGCTTGCGAATCGCTTGATGCCTGGAGCTGCCGGCAGACACGGTTCGCAAGCAAGCACGCTCCTACAGGCACGCCTCAGCCCTGCGCTGGCCTGGCCTGTCATGAAATGAAAAGCCCCTGTCGCACGATGTGAAGCTGCCTGCCGGCCCCCTGCCTATTGTCCGCTCAAAGGGCGCTTGCCCGCTCCAAACGGAGCGCCCACGACAACAAGACAACTGGAGATTCCGGCCATGGCCAAAGCCGTTCGTTTCTATGAAACAGGGGGACCCGAAGTCCTGCGTTACGAGGACGTGGAGGTCGGCGAGCCCGGCCCGGGGCAAGTGCGCATCCGCCATGTGGCGGTGGGCCTGAACTACGCCGACACCTACTTCCGCAATGGCACCTACGCCGTTCCGCTGCCCAGCGGCATGGGCGTGGAAGCCGCCGGCGTAGTGGTTGCGGTGGGCGAGGGCGTGACCAACGTCGTGCCCGGCGACCGTGTGACCTACACCGGCTTCATCAACACCCTCGGCGCCTACAGCACCGAGCGACTGGTTCCGGCGGCGCCGCTGATCCGCCTGCCGGAGAACATCGCCTTCGAGACCGCCGCCGCCATGACCATGCGCGGCCTGACCTCGGCCTACCTGCTGCGCCGCATCCATGACTTCAAGCCGGGCCAGAGCATCCTGCTGCACGCGGCCGCCGGTGGTGTCGGGCTGATCGTCGCGCAGTGGGCGAAGCTGCTCGGCCTGAGCGTGATCGGTACCGTTTCCAGCGATGCCAAGGCCGAAGTGGCCTTCGCCCACGGCTGCGAGCACGTCATCAACTACAGCCATGAAAGCGTCGCCGAGCGCGTGCGCGAACTCACCGACGGACGTGGCGTGGACGTGGTGTTCGACAGCGTCGGCAAGGACACCTTCATGACCTCCCTGGAGTCGCTCAAGCGCCGCGGGCTGATGGTCTGCGTCGGCACCGCCTCCGGCCCGATCCCGCCGTTCGATCCGGTGCTGCTGGCGATGAAGGGCTCGATCTTCCTCACTCGCCCGGCGCTGGCCGACTACATCGCCGACCCGGCGGAGAAGGCGGCGTTGCTGGATGAGTTGTTTACCCACGTGGGCAACGGCGACATCCGCATCGAGATCAACCAGCACTACGCGCTGGAAGATGCCGTGCAAGCCCACCGCGACCTCGAGTCGCGCAAGACCACCGGCTCGTCGATCTTCGTCATCTGAGGGCGCCGCCATGCACGTAGAACGTCTGACCTGCAGCATCGGCGCCGAGATTTCAGGAGTGAGCCTGGGCGATGCGTCGCGCGACGAAGGGCTGTTCGCCGAGCTGCGCGAGCTGCTGCTCAAGCACAAGGTGCTGTTCCTGCGCGATCAGGACATCAGCCGAGCCGAGCACGTCGCCTTCGCCCGCCGCTTCGGCGAGCTGGAAGACCACCCGGTGGCCGGCAGCGACCCGGAGCATCCGGGCCTGGTGCGCATCTACAAGACCCCGGACCTGCCCAACGACCGCTACGAAAACGCCTGGCACACAGACGCCACCTGGCGCGAGGCGCCGCCCCTGGGCTGCGTCCTGCGCTGTGTGGAGTGCCCGCCGGTCGGGGGCGACACCATGTGGGCGAACATGGCCTTGGCCTACGACATGCTCCCGGCTGAGATCAAGGAGCGCATCGCCAAGCTGCGCGCCCGCCACAGCATCGAAGCCAGCTTCGGTGCGGCGATGCCCATCGAGAAGCGCCTGGCGCTCAAGGCCATGTACCCGGACGCCGAGCACCCGGTGGTGCGCACCCATCCCGAAACCGGCGAGAAGGTGCTGTTCGTCAACGCCTTCACCACTCACTTCAGCAACTACCACACCCCGCAGAACGTGCGCTTCGGCCAGGACGCCAACCCCGGTGCGTCCGACCTGCTGCGCTACCTGGTGAGCCAGGTGTACATCCCCGAATTCCAGGTGCGCTGGCGCTGGAAGAGGAACGACGTGGCGATCTGGGACAACCGCTGTACCCAGCACTACGCGGTGATGGACTACCCGCCCTGCGTGCGCCGCATGGAGCGCGCCGGGATCATCGGCGACAAGCCGTTCTGAGCCCTCGTTGAAACCGACTTCTACAAGAACAATTCCAGGAGACAGACATGCAATTCTTCGACGATTCGCTGCACCCCGAGAACCAGGAAAAGGTGGTCATCACCACCGCTCCCTACGGCCCGGAATGGATGCCCGAGGACTTCCCCGAAGACATCCCGGTGACCATGGACGAGCAGGTGCAGAAGGCCGTGGACTGCTACGAAGCCGGCGCCACCGTGCTCCACCTGCACGTGCGTGAGCTGGACGGCAAGGGCTCCAAGCGCCTGTCCAAGTTCAACGAGCTGATCGCTGGCGTGCGTGAAGCGGTGCCGGACATGATCATCCAGGTCGGCGGTTCGATTTCCTTCGCCCCGGAGAGCGACGGCGAGGCGGCCAAGTGGCTGTCCGATGACACCCGCCACATGCTCGCCGAGCTGACCCCCAAGCCCGACCAGGTGACGGTGGCGATCAATACCACCCAGATGAACATCATGGAGCTGCTCTATCCGGAGTACCTCAAGGGCACTTCCCTGGCGAACCCGCTCTACCAGGCGGCCTATAGCGAGATGACCGTGCCGGCCGGCCCGGCCTGGGTCGAGGAGCACCTCAAGCGCTTGCAGGCATCGGGCATCCAGCCGCACTTCCAGCTCACCGGCATGCATGCCCTGGAAACCCTCGAGCGCCTGGTGCGCAAGGGCGTCTACAAGGGCCCGCTGAACCTGACCTGGATCGGCATCGGCGGCGGTTTCGACGGCCCCAACCCGTTCAACTTCATGAACTTCGTGCACCGCGCCCCGGACGGCGCCACCGTCACTGCCGAGTCGCTGCTCAAGAACGTCCTGCCGTTCAACATGATGGCGATGGCCATGGGGCTGCACCCGCGTTGCGGCATCGAGGACACCATCATCGGCCAGCACGGCCAGCGCATGACTTCGGTGGAGCAGATCCAGCAGTGCGTCCGCGTTGCCCATGAACTGGGCCGCGAGGTCGCCAGCGGCAAGGAAGCGCGTGCCATCTACAAGATCGGCGTGCAGTACGAGAGCGTCGAGGAAACCCTGCGCATGAACGGCATGGCGCCCAACCGCCAGCCGGGCCAGAAGTCCGTCCCGCAACGCGCGTGACCAAGTAATGGTCCGAAACGGCCCTCTCCCCAGCCCTCTCCCTGAAGGGAGAGGGAGCTGCCCGTGCCGGTTGACGCCAAGGTTTCATCCTGCACCGAACGGTCCCCTCTTCCTTGAGGGAGAGGGTTAGGGAGAGGGGGCTGACCTTCACCCCACAACAACAAGAATCCACTGACTCCCCCGGAGAGCTAGCACCATGGCCATCCACTCCGTCGCCCTGGGCGACATCCCTGCCACCGCGCCCAGCGTGCCGCGCCGCTATGCCTGGGTGGTGTTCGCCCTGACCTTCGGCCTGCTGATCTCCGACTACATGTCGCGCCAGGTGCTCAACGCCGTGTTCCCGCTGCTCAAGGTCGAATGGGCCCTGAGTGACGCACAGCTCGGCCTGCTCAGCGGAATCGTCGCGGTGATGGTCGGTTTGCTGACCTTCCCCCTGTCGCTGCTCGCCGACCGCTGGGGCCGCGTGCGCAGCCTGGCGCTGATGGCCATGCTGTGGAGCCTGGCGACCCTGGGCTGCGCGGTGGCGCAGAACTTCCCGCAGATGTTCGCCGCGCGCTTCTTCGTCGGCGTCGGCGAGGCCGCCTATGGCAGCGTCGGCATCGCCGTGGTCATCTCGGTCTTCCCGGCGCACCTGCGCGCCACCCTGACCGGCGCGTTCATGGCCGGTGGCATGTTCGGCTCCGTCCTTGGCATGGGCATGGGCGGCGTGCTCGCCGCGCACCTGGGCTGGCGCTGGGCCTTCGCTGGCATGGCGCTGTTCGGCCTGCTGCTGGCGCTGCTCTATCCGTTGATCGTCAGTGAGAAACGCATCGCCCCGGTAGCCGCCGCCGAAGCGCCGCGCCAGGTGGGTGGGCGTTCCCTGCGCAGCCTGTTCGGCAGCCGTTCGGTGATCGCCGCCTACCTGGGCAGCGGCCTGCAACTGTTCGTCGCTGCCGCCGTGATGGTGTGGATTCCCAGCTACCTGAACCGCTACTACCACCTGGACACCGGCAAGGCCGGGCTGATCTCGGCGGTGATCGTGCTGGTCGGTGGCAGCGGCATGGTGCTCTGCGGCATCCTCTGCGACCGCCTGGGCCGCGCCAACCCGCCGCGCAAGATCATCCTCGCCATCGGCTTCTGCCTGGTCAGCTGCGTGCTGCTGTCCATCGCCTTCCACCTGCCACCGGGCACCATGCAGCTGAGTCTGATCTGCCTGGGCATGCTGGTCGCCGCCGGTACTTCCGGGCCGTCCGGCGCGATGGTCGCCAACCTCACCGCGCCGGCGGTACACGGCACCGCCTTCGCCACCCTGACCCTGGCCAACAACCTGCTGGGCCTGGCCCCCGGCCCGCTGCTCACCGGCGTGCTGGCCGACCGCATCGGCCTGGACCGTGCCTTCCAGCTCGTGCCGTTGCTGAGCATTCTCGCCGCGCTGGTGTTCCTTTACGCCCGGCGCCACTACCACAGCGATATGCGCCGCCTGCGCGGCGAAGAGGAGGGCGCCTGATGCCGACGCTGAACCTTGAGATGACCTTCGACTTCATCTGCCCCTGGTGCCTGATCGGCAAGCGCAACCTCGATGTGGCGCTGCGCCTGCTGGCCCGTCAGCGCCCGGAACTGCAGGTGCGAGTGAACTGGCTCGGCCTGCAACTGCTGCCGCAACTGCCGATGGAGGGCGAGCCATTCGCCGAGTTCTACCAGCGCCGCCTGGGCGGCAAGCGTGCCGTGCAGGCGCGCATGGGTGAGGTGCGGCGGGCGGCGGAGGGCGCCAAGGTCGACCTCGATCTGCAACGCATCCTCACCATGCCCAACACCACCTATGCGCACCGGGTGTTCCAGCGCGCGGTGCATGTGGGCGGCGAGAGCCAGAAGGAGCAGTTGCTGGAGATGATCTTTCGCGCGCACTTCCAGCTGGGCCAGGACATTGGCAATCGCGACACCCTGTGCCGCCTGCTGCGAGCCTGTGATTTCGACGTGGCTGACTTCGATGAAGCCCTGGCCGACGGCGCGCGCCAGTTCATTGGCCGGCGCGTGGCCCTGGCCGATTCCAGCGTGCCGATGTTCCTCCTTGAAGGCCGCGCCTTCGCGCTCGGCGGGCAGAGCCCTGAGCAACTGCTGGCGGCGCTCTATCGTGCGTTGGAACGGCAGTTCCCGGAGGCGATTCCGGCATGAGCGGTGTGGTCCGTATTCCCGCTGAACGCCTGCCGGCGCGCGGTGGCAGAAGCCTGTTCCATCACGAGAAAGGCATCTTCCTGCTGTTCGATATCGACGGCGAACTGCACGCCATTGAAGACAGCTGCCCCCACGCCGGTGCCTCGCTGTTCAGCGGCCGCCTGGATGGCCCCTGGTTGCAGTGCCCGGCCCATGGCCTGCGCTTCGACGTGGCCACGGGTTGCCCGGCGGGGATCAAGGGTTTCGGCTTGCGCCGGCACGGGATTTCCTGGATCGCCGGCGAGTGCCACGTGGTGATCGCCGACCAGGAGATGCCAGCATGACCGCATTGACGATCTCCGCGCTCGGCACGCGCAGCCGCACGCTGCTGCCGGGCCTGCTGGTGAGCGCCATGGTGGCGGCGGCCGCGACCTTCCTGTCCGAACACTACGGCGCGCCGGTGATGCTCTTCGCGTTGCTGCTCGGCCTGGCGATGAACTTCCTCGCCGCCGACAGCGTGTGCAAGGCCGGCATTGAATTCACCGCCCGCGAAATCCTGCGCCTGGGCGTGGCGCTGCTCGGTATCCGTATCACCTTCGGGCAGATTGCCGAACTGGGCTGGCAGCCGGTGGTCATGGTGGTGGTGCTGGTGACGGTGACGATCCTGGTTTCCATCGCGGCGGCGCGCGCCATGGGCTTCAACTTCCTCTTCGGCCTGCTCACCGGTGGCGCCACCGCCATCTGCGGCGCCTCGGCGGCCCTGGCGCTGGCCGCGGCGCTGCCGGCGCACACGCAGAAGGAAAAGGCCACGCTGTTCACCGTGCTTGGCGTGTCGGCATTGTCGACCCTGGCGATGATCCTCTACCCGATGATCGTCCGGTCCCTGGGTCTGCCGCCGCTGCAGGCGGGGATCTTCCTCGGCGGCACCATCCATGATGTTGCCCAGGTGGTCGGCGCCGGTTACAGCATCTCGAAGGAAGTTGGTGACAGTGCCACGGTAGTCAAGCTGATGCGTGTGGCCATGCTGCTGCCGGTGATCCTCTGCGCGGCGATGATCACCCGCGCCCGCGGCGTGGAACCGGGCGACAAACGTCCGCCGCTGTTGCCGTGGTTTGCCGTGGGCTTCGTGCTACTGGCGGCGGTGAACAGCACCGGCTATCTGCCGTCGATGCTGGTAGAAGCCGGCGGGAAGCTGTCGCAGTGGTGCCTGGTGATTTCCATCGCGGCGCTGGGCATGAAGACCCAGCTCAAGGCTCTGGCGACGGTGGGGGTGAAGCCGATCCTGCTGATGGTGGGGGAGACGGTGTTCCTGGCCCTGTTGGTGCTGGGGATGTTGAAGGTCGCGGGTTGAGCCGATCAGATCGTAGGGCGTATAACGCGCCAGCGTTATCCGCCGATGTGGCTATCGGCGGATAACCCGTTCCGGGTTATGCGCTCTACGCAAAGACTCCTGTTTTGGCTTTGGCTTTGGCTTTGGCTTTGGCTTTGGCTTTTGAGGGCTTCCAGAGAAATATCCGCACGCGCCGAGTGCCCCTTTCAGGAGGCCGAAGGTGATCGGAGTTTCAGGGGTTGAGCGACATGGATGTCGCGAGAGCGGCGATGGGCCAGGGATGGCCCTTCGCCGCGGGCCCCTGGAACTCCGAAGAACCGAGGGTACTTTTCGCGAAGCGAAAAGCCGGATGTCAGGGGCGAGACTTTTGCCTACTTTGGGTGGGGCGGCCATCCGTCGTTTGCCAAAGTAGGTCGCCCGAGGGGGCGAAACACGAAGTTCGCGCGTACGCCGAAGCGACGCGGGAACACCGAACCGTGATGCATTTAGTTTTGGAGTTTCTGCGTCGCATTAGTGTGTTCGGATGTATTGGGTTTCGCCCCCTCGGGCGAGTCACTTCTTTCAAACGCCAAAGAAGTAACCAAGAAGGCTCGCCCCGGACATCCGGTTTTTCGCTTAGGCGAAAAATTCCCTCGTTGAATCGAAGTTTCAGGGGCACGCCGCGAAGGGCCATCCTTGGCCCATCGCAGCTCTCGCGGCATCCATGCCGCTCAACCCCTGAAACTCCGCTTCAACGAGGCCTCCTGAACGGGGCGTTCGGAGTGCGCTGACGTTTATCTGGAAGCCTTGCTGAGCCAAAGCCAAAGCGCACTCCTTGTAGGAGCGAGCTTGCTCGCGAACCGCACGGCACCGTTCCCCTCAGGGAAAAATCACTCCCCCTCTCGCCCCAGATGCTCCTTGCGCCACGCCGCCGGCGACATCCCGTACTGCACGGCGAACCAGCGGGTGAAGGAACTGGGCATCGAATACCCCAGCAAATCCGCGATGCGCCCCAGCGAATAGCGCGGGTTCTCCATGTAGCGCAGTACCAGTTCGCGGCGGACTTCGTTGATCAGGTCGGAGAAGGTCACCCCGTTGTCTTCCAGGCGCCGTTGCAGCGTGCGCACGTTCAGGCCCAGCGACTGGGCGATCTGCTCGATGGTCGCGCGGCCCATGGGCAGCAGCAGGTAGATCGACTTGCGCACCTCGTTCAGCGTGCTGCCGTCGGTGGCGCCGGGCAGGGAGTCGACGAAGCTGCGTGCGTGGCGGGCCATGGCCGGGTCGGCCATGGGGTTGGCGGCGTCCAGGTCGGCGGCGGGGATGACGATGCCGTTGAACTCGCTGCCGAACTCGATCTTGCAGCCGAACAGCCGGCGGTGCACCTGCAGGTCCGCCGGGGCGTCGTGGCTGAAGTTGACGCTGATCGGTCGCCAGTGCGGGCCGAGGAGGGCGGCGCAGAGGCGGTACAGCGTGCCAAGGGCCAGCTCCAGGCCCTGGCGCATGGGCATTGGCGGTACGGTGAGGAGCTCTTCGCGCAGGATCGCCATCTTGCCTTCCTGGTCGACGTACAGCGCCAGGGACTCGTTGAGCAGGTGCCGATAGCGAATGATGGTATCCATCGCCTCGCGCAGCGTCGCCTGGTGCGACAACAGCAGGCTGATCACGCCAAAGTCGGCGAGCTGGCGCGACTCGGCCATGCGCAGGCCGAAGGTTTCGCAGCCGCTGATGCGCGCCGATTCCTCCAGCAGGGTCACTGCCGTTGCAACGGGAATGCGCTGCTCCGGGTGCTCGAGCATGGATTGGGAAAGGCCCACCGCGCTCAGTTGTTGCTGCGGGTTGAGGCCCAGGTGCCTGGCCACTTCCAGGTAGTTGGTGAGGGCCGCAATGCGAACCATTGGGGTCATGCCGATCGCCTTCTTGTTCTTGTGGTTGCTCCGTGCCGGCAGGGTTCATGGACACCTGGCGACCGGGGCGCACGCTGGCTGGGTCGATGACATCAGATTCTAGCGACAGCTGTAACCAAGCGTGTACGAAAGTTCGTGCTTCGGCCAGTGCTTCCGGCGCTCTGGAATGCACCGTACGTCCCGTAACGCACGGCCCCTGGCTCAGCGACGACATGCCGGGTGGGGGGCAGGCTGTCATCAAATGCGAAGTGCCTGACGCTCAATGCAAAGCACCGCCACCGGGGCATCTCTACTGTCTGTCCAACAAGTTCGAAATCACTGAAAGGTGAACCGGTGAACAACAATAAATCTTCCACCACCGTCCTCATGGTTCCCGGCCTGCGCGACCACGTGGCCGAGCACTGGCAGACCCTGCTCCAGCAGCGCCTGCCCAATGTTCGCAGCGTGCCGCCACTGACCGAGAACAAACTCGACCTGAACGCCCGTATCGAAGCCATTCAGTGCGAGCTGGAGGGCATCGACGGCGAGGTGATCCTGGTGGCCCACAGCGCCGGTGTGCTGATGGTCGCGCACTGGGCCGCGCGCTACAGCCGGCCGATCAAGGGTGCGCTGCTGGCAACCCCGCCGGACCTGGACGGCGACTGGCCGGCCCACTATCCCAGGCCTGCCGTGCTTGCCGAGATGGGGTGGGCACCGCTGCCGCAGCAGCCTCTGCCGTTCCCGACCCTGGTGGCGTGCAGCGACAACGATCCGCTGGCCACGCCCGATGCCGTACGGCGACTGGCCGAGGCCTGGGGCGCGAGCCTGGTAGAGCTGGGCCGTGTCGGCCACCTCAATCCCGCTTCGGGGTTCGGCGACTGGCCAGAGGCCGAAGCACTGATCCAGATGCTGGACCACTGATCCACCACACCTGACTCAACGACAACCCCCGGTTCCGGCGTTCGCGCCGGGGCAGGCCCTCGTGCGCCCCGGCGCACGCTCTTCCAGAGCAAAGAAGGGGCTGCGGGACGGGCCCGGAAAGCGTCCCGACCACAACAAGAAACGGAGCACACGCATGCATCACCAGAGCAATCCGAATCGTCCCCTGCAGCGCTGCCTGCTGGCGACCGCAGTCCTCGCCGCCATGGCTGGCCAGCCCCTGCAGGCCTTCGAGCTGGATACCGGCAACCCGGACCTGTCGATCCGCTTCGACAACACCGTCAAGCTCAGCTACGGGCAGCGGGTCGAGTCGCCCAACAGCAAGATCGCCGGCACTGCCAACACCAACGACGGCGACCGCAACTTTTCGTCCGGCACTCCGGTGACCCAGCGCTTCGACCTGCTCAGCGAACTGGACTTCGTCTACCGCGACAGCATGGGCTTCCGCCTCAGCGCCGCCGGCTGGTACGACCATGCCTACGATGATGTCGGGTCCGACAACCCGTTCCCCGGCGAGAAGGGCAACGCCGGCCACCTGGTCAGCCGCAATGGCACGGTAATCGCCCCGCGTGGCGCGCAGCCGGCCACCCACGGCCTCAGCACCTTCGCCGATCGTTACTACAACGGCCCATCGGGCGAGTTGCTCGATGCCTTCGTCTTCGCCAGCCACCAGGTGGGCGACGACATGCAGCTCAGCGGCAAGCTCGGCCGCCACACCATCTACTGGGGCGAGACGCTGTTCAGCGCCGCCAACGGCATCAACTACGGCCAATCGGCCCTGGACCTGGGCAAGCTCTACAACGTACCGGGCACCGAGGCGAAAGAGCTGTTCATGCCGCGCAACCAGCTGTCCGCCTCGCTGACGGTAAACCCCGAGCTGACCCTGGCCGCGCAGTACTTCCTCGAGTTCGAGAACTCGCGCTTCCCCGAAGGCGGCACCTACATGGGCCCCTACGACATGCTCAACGACGGCGGCAACGTCTTCTGGCTGCCGCTGCCGGCGCAGAATGCTTTCTACGCCGCGCCACGCGGGCACGACCGCGAGCCGAGCAACACCGGCGACTTCGGCCTGATGGCCAAGTGGAGCCCGGAATGGCTCGACGGCACCCTGGGCTTCTACTACCGCAAGACCTCGGACACCCTGCCGGCGGTACTCATCGACGCACCGAACCTGCACAAGCCCGGCCTCGCCGGCCTGCAGGGGATGAACTACATCACCGCCTACGCCGACGACATCGATATCTACGGCATCAGCCTGTCCAAGGAAATCGCCGGCGTGAGCGTCGGCATGGACCTGAACTACCGCGAGAACATGCCGCTGGCGAGCAACTTCACCACCGTCAACTCGACCCTCTACGCGGCCGCCAAGCGTGGCGCGGTCAATGGCGCCAACCTGATCGGCGAGCTGCCCAGCGACGGCGACACGGGCCTTGCCCGCGGCAGGACCTTCCACGTCGTGCTCAACGGCCTGGTGACCTTCGGCGCCACCCCGCTGTGGGATGCCTCTTCGCTGGCGGTGGAAGGCACCCTGACCCACCTGATCGACGTCACCGAAGGCGAGCAGACCTTCAAGGGCGACTCCAGCTACCACGGTGTCGACAAGGTCACCACCAACGCCTACGCCATGTCGGCCAACTTCACTCCGACCTGGTACCAGGCCTTCCCCGGCGTCGACCTGTCCATGCCGCTCTCGTACAACGTCGGCCTGCACGGCAACTCGGCGGTGCAACTGGGCGGCAACGAGGACGCCGGCAGCTACTCGTTGGGCGTGGCCGCGGACTTCCACCAGAAGTACCGCCTGGACCTGAAGTACGTCGACGCCTTCGGCCCCTTCGATACCTGCGAGAGCGGCCGCGACAACAACACCCCCGGCGCCAACGGCCAGTACCAGTGCATTCCCGGCCAGATCACCTCGCAAGGCGGCCTCGCGCCCCTGCTGAAGGACCGCGGCATGGTCACCGCCTCCCTGAAGGCCACCTTCTGATTTCACCCCAGGCTTCGCGCTCGAAGCAGGAGAAACCCAGCATGAACTTCAAACCCACCCTGATCGCCACCGCCCTCGGCCTGACCCTCTGCGGTCTGGCCCAGGCCGCTGTCTCCCCGCAGGACGCTGCCCAGCTGGGCAGCACCCTGACCCTGGTCGGCGCCGAGAAAGCCGCCAGCAGCGACGGCTCGATTCCCGCCTACGCCGGCGGCCTGACCAGCGCTCCGGCCGGCTTCAAGGCCGGCGACTCCATGCGCCCGGACCCATTCGCCGGCGAGAAGCCGCTGCTGGTGATCGATGGCAAGAACGTCGAGCAGTACAAGAACCAGCTGTCGGCCACCACCGTCGAGCTGGCCAAGCGTTATCCGACCTTCCGCGTCGACGTCTATCCGACCCACCGTAGCGCCGCGCTGCCGGATACCGTGCTGGAAAACAGCAAGAAGAACGCCGTCACCGCGCAGTCCCTGGAAGGCGGCACGGCCATCGACAACGCGCTGCCGGGCGTGCCGTTCCCGATTCCGCAGACTGGCGCGGAAGCCATGTGGAACTTCCTGCTGCGCTACCAGGGCGTGAACATCAAGGCCAAGTACGACTCCTGGAACGTCGACGCCTCCGGTAGCGCCAACCTCGCCACCACCGGCCAGGCCTTCATCAACTACCCGGTGTACGAAGACCTCACCCAGCCGGTGAAAGGCTCCGAGGTCTACTACCAGATGAAGCTGTACTACAGCGGCCCGGCCCGGCGTGCCGGCGAGGCGATGATGCTCAAGGACGCCGCCAACCCGCTGCAGCAGCCGCGCCGCGCCTGGCAGTACCTGCCCGGCCAGCGCCGCGTGAAGCTCGCGCCGAACCTCGCCTACGACACGCCGAACCCCGGCATGGCCGGCGCCGGCACCTACGACGACGTGTTCGTCTTCAACGGCGCGCTGGACCGCTACGACTGGAAGCTGGTGGGCAAGCAGGAAATGATCGTGCCCTACAACACCTACCGCCTGACCTATGCCAGCGACATCAAGCCGGTGGTCACGCCCAACCACCTCTCACCCGACTACGTGCGCTGGGAGAAGCACCGCGTGTGGGTCGTCGAAGGCACGCTGAAATCCGGCGCGCGGCACATCTACGCCAAGCGTCGCTTCTACCTCGACGAAGACAGCTGGGTGGCCCTGGCTTCCGACCAATATGACGCTCGCGGCCAGCTCTATCGCGGCTCCTTCGCCTTCCTCAGCCAGAGCTACGACAAGCGCATCCCGGACGCCACGCCGTTCATGATCTACGACCTGACTGCCGGCTCCTACAACATCAACGGCGTCGTCGGCCCGTATGGCGGCATCAGCTACATCGACCCGCTGGCCAAGACCCAGTGGTCCCCCGAGGCGCTGGCCGGTAGCGGTATTCGTTGATGAAAGAAGTGGCGGCTCCCCCCGGAGCCGCCGCTGCTCTACCCGAGGAAAGCTCCATGCAGATCCCCTTCAAGCGCCTGTTACTCCTGGGCGCGTTGCTGCTGGCGGGTGGCGTCCAGGCTGGCGAACAGGCTGATGGTTTTGTCGACGTGCTCGACCTGCCGGCGGCCTACAGCAACGCACCGAGCCGCGTACCGCTGCTGGCCGTCACCCGTGCCGGCAACAGGCTGGTGAGCGTCGGCCAGCGCGGCCATATCCTGTACTCCGACGACGGCGGCACTCACTGGCGCCAGGCCGAAGTGCCGGTCAGCTCGGACCTGACTGCCGTCTACTTCCCGACGCCGAACGAGGGTTGGGCCGTGGGCCACGATGGCGTGGTGCTGCACAGCGCCGACGGCGGCATCCACTGGGAGCGCCAGCTCGATGGCCGGCAGATCGGCCAACTGATGCTCGACTACTACGCCGCCCATCCGCAGCCGGACAACGCTACCTGGCTGGAGCAGGCGCGGCGATTCAAGGAGGAGGGCGCCGACAAGCCGTTCCTCGACCTGTGGTTCCGCGATGCCAATGAAGGCTTCGTGGTCGGTGCCTTCAACCTGATCCTGCATACCCGCGACGGCGGGCGCACCTGGGAGCCCTGGAACCATCGCATCGACAACCCCCAGGCGTTGCACCTGACCGCCATCGCGGCCAGCGGCGATGACCTGTTCATCGTCGGCGAGCAGGGCCTGTTGCTGCGCCTTTCCCATCAGCAGGAGGGCCAGCAGGAACGCTTCGTCGCCCTGCCATCGCCCTATGCCGGCAGCTTCTTCGGCGTGGTCGCGCGGCCTGGCCTGGTGTTCGCCTACGGTCTGCGCGGGCACGCGGTGCGCAGTGTCGACGGTGGAGAGAGCTGGAGCGCGGTCGACACCGGCCTGCCGGTGAGCCTGACCGCCGCCAGCTTCGACGCCAGCGGCCGGCTGTACCTGTTCAGCCAGGCTGGCCAGGGGCTGGTCAGCGATGACCATGGTGTCAGCTTCAAACCGCTGGAACTGGCCGAGCGCCTGCCCGTCAGCGGCGCCGTGGCTGGTCCCGGCCGCCTGCTGCTGGTCGGCACCCGCGGCGTTCGCGAGAACGCCATGCCGGTGCGCTGAATGCGCCGGCCCTTCATAAGAACAAGAGAAAGAGAGACAGCCTGATGGTCGACCTCAAGCAAGGCGAGATGCCTGTAGTCCGCGAACTGCGGGACTTCGACGCCCACAGCGGCAACCTGCTGGAGCGCCTGGTGTTCAACCACCGTGCGCTGTTCATCGCCCTGATTGCCCTGGTCACCCTGGTGCTGGGCTACATGGCCGTGACCCGCCTGGAGATGCGCCCGGCCTTCGAGAAGATGATCCCCCACGGCGATCCCTACATCCGCAACTACCTGGACAACCGCGCCGCGCTGCGCGGCCTGGGCAACGCGGTGCGGGTGGTGGTGGAGAACCCCAACGGCGACATCTTCGACCCGGCCTACCTCTCCAGCCTGCGGCAGATCAGTGACCAGCTGTTCCTCAGCCACGGCGTCGACCGCGCCTGGATGAAGTCTCTGTGGTCGCCGGCGGTGCGCTGGACCGAGGTCACCGAGGAAGGATTCCAGGGTGGCCCGGTGATGCCCGACGGCTACGACGGCAAGCCCGAGGCCATCGGCCAGTTGCGCCAGAACATCGCCCGCGCCGGCATCGTCGGCAGCCTGGTGGGCAATGACTTCCGTTCCAGCATGCTGGTGGTGCCGCTGCTGGACCGCGACTCGGCCACCGGCAAGGGCATCGACTACCGCGAATTCTCTCGTGCCCTCGACGAGCTGCGCCTGAAGTACGAATACCTGGGGGATTCCCGGGCCTTCGCCGCTGGCGAAGAGGGCAAGGGCGCAGTACGCCTGCACGTGATCGGCTTCGCCAAGCTGGTGGGCGACCTGATCGACGGCCTGCTGCGGGTGATGCTGTTCTTCGGCCTGGCGGTGGTCACCGCCTTCGTCATCATCTTCTTCTACACCCGCTGCCTGCGCAGCAGCCTGCTGGTGATCGGCTGCTCGCTGCTTGCGGTGGTCTGGCAGCTCGGCCTGGTGGCGTGGCTGGGCTATGCGCTGGACCCGTACTCGATCCTGGTGCCGTTCCTGATCTTCGCCATTGGCGTGTCCCACGCCACCCAGAAGATGAACGGGATCATGCAGGACATCGGCCGTGGCACCCACAAGCAGGTGGCCGCGCGCAACACCTTCCGCCGCCTGTTCCTCGCCGGCGTCACTGCGCTGCTGTCGGATGCGGTGGGCTTCGCCGTGCTGATGCTGATCGACATCCCGGTGATCCAGGACCTGGCCATCGCCGCCAGCATCGGTGTGGCAGTGCTGATCTTCACTTCGCTGCTGATGATGCCGGTGGCGCTGTCCTATGTCGGTGTCAGCCAGCGTGCCGTCGAGCGCGCCCTGCGCGAGGAACGCCAGGTGGATCGCCGGCAGGGCCTCGGCAAACTGTGGGCGCTGCTCGATCACTTCACCGAGCGACGCTGGGCGACTATCGCGCTGGCCGTGGCGGCGCTGCTGGGGGCGGGTGGCCTGCTGGTCAGCCAGCACCTGCAGATCGGCGACCTCGACGCCGGCGCGCCGGAGCTGCGCGCCGACTCGCGCTACAACCGCGACAACGCCTACATCACCAGCCATTACGCGCTCTCCAGCGACCTCTTCGCGGTGATGGTGAAGACCGCCCCCGAAGGCTGCCTGAACTACCGCACGCTGATCCTCGCCGACCGCCTGGGCTGGGCGCTGCAACAGCACGACGGTGTGCAGGCGACGACTTCGCTGGTCAACGCGGTGCGCCAGATCACCGCCGGCACCTACGAGGGCAACCCCAAGTTCGCCAGCCTGCAGCGCAACCAGGACGTGCTCAACTACGCCGCCCAGCAGGCCTCGGTGAACACCCCTGAGCTGTTCAACACCGAATGCTCGCTGATGCCGGTGATCGCCTTTCTCAAGGACCACAAGGCGCAAACCCTGGACGAAGTGGCCGGCATCGCCGAGAACTTCGCCCGCGCCAACAGCACCCCGGACCGCCAGTTCCTCCTCGCCGCCGGCAGCGCCGGTATCGAGGCGGCGACCAACCGCGTGGTGCGCGAGGCCAACCACCGCATGCTGTTCTACGTCTATGCGGCCGTGGGCATCTTCTGCCTGATCACCTTCCGCAGCTGGCGCGCAACCCTGGTGGCGCTGCTGCCGCTGGTGCTTACCTCGATTCTCTGCGAGGCGCTGATGGTAGTGATGGGCATCGGCGTGAAGGTTGCCACGCTGCCGGTGATCGCCCTGGGTGTGGGGATTGGGGTGGATTACGCGCTCTACCTGCTCAGCGTGCAGCTGCAGTTGCAGCGGGCCGGGCTGCCACTGTCGGTGGCGTACCAGCAGGCGGTCGCCTTCACCGGCAAGGTGGTCGCGCTGGTTGGCGTGACCCTGGCAGCGGGCGTGATCACCTGGGCCTGGTCGCCAATCAAGTTCCAGGCGGACATGGGCATCCTGCTGACCTTCATGTTCCTCTGGAACATGCTCGGGGCGCTGATCCTGATTCCGGCGTTGTCGCATTTCCTGCTCGGCGGGCGGAAGCTCTGAGGACATAGCCGCCCGCCACAGCGGGTCTTTGTTCGCGAGCAAGCTCGCTCCTACAGGGTGCGCCATGGTGCTCTTTGTAGGAGCGAGCTTGCTCGCGAACGCCCAGCGCCACCCTTGCCAGGAAAACCTCGATCGTAGGATGGGTGGAGCGCAGCGATACCCATGCTGTCGCCGCACGGAATCGATGGGTATCGCTGCGCTCCACGCCATCCTACAAGAGCATTTCGCTACTCAATCAAACGCCGGAATCGCCTCCAGCTCGTGCAGCAACCAATCTGCGAACTCCCGCGCCAGGGCCTGGTTGCCGTGGGGCGGGATGATCAGGAAGTAGGGGTGGGGCGCCGGGAAGTCGATGTCGAACAGGCGCACCAGTCGGCCTTCGGCCAGCTCCTCGCCGGCCAGGATGTGGTCGCTGATGGTCACGCCGCCGCCGGCCAGTGCGGCGCGGATGGTCAGGTAGGCGTCGGGCAGGAAGACGTTCTGCCGCGCCTGCAGGCCGGGCACGCCGGCGGCGAGGAAGTAGCGGCTCCAGTCGAAACCATCGTCCTCGTGCAATAGCACCTGGCGCGCCAGGTCGCGCGGTTTGCGCAGGTGTTCCTGGGTGTTGAGCAGGCGTGGGCTGCACACCGGGAAGTAGCGGATGTCGCCCAGCGCGGCGAAGCGCTGGCCTTCGATGTGCGTCTCGCCGAAGGAAATCACCATGTCCACCTGGCCCAGGTCACTGCTCATCGGCAGCAGGTGCAGGGCGACTTCCTGGTAGTTGCGCAGGAATTTCTCCAGCAGCGACGACACCCGCGCGAGCAGCGCCGGGGCGCAGGCGATGCGCAGTTCGCCGGCGGGTTCCTCGCTGGGCAGGGCGCGGCGGATGTCGCGCAACTGGTCGAAGGCGCTGCTGATCTGCTGGCTCAGCTGGCGCCCGGCGGCGGTCAGTTTCACGCCCTTGCCCTGGCGCTCCACCAGCGCCATGCCCAGCTCTTCTTCCAGCTTCTTCACCTGGTGGCTGACCGCCCCGTGGGTGACGTGCAACTCCAGTGCCGCACGGCTGATGCTGCCTTGCCGGACCAGCGCCTCGAAAGCGCGCAGGGCGATGAGGGAGGGCATTCGGAACGCACTGTTCTGACGCATGGAAGACCTTTTTGTGTGAATTTGACTAACGATTCAGGCGGAAATCTATTGAATTGTCGTTAGTTAAATTTGCACAGAAGATGGCCCCAAGCCAATACAAAAAAATCACCAAGCCAACACCGATCAACAAGAAAAACGGCTGGAGACCCGCCATGCAGCATTTCGTCGACTTGCTCGGCCTGGGCAAGCGCTACGGCAACCTGCAGGTCCTGAGCGACCTCAGCCTGAGCATTCGCCAGGGCGAATTCCTCACGCTGCTCGGCCCTTCGGGCTCGGGCAAGAGCACCACGCTGATGATGCTCGCCGGCTTCGTCGAGCCCAGCGAAGGGCATATCGAGATGGACGGCCGCGACATCACCCAGCTGTCGCCGGACCAGCGCGATTTCGGCGTGGTGTTCCAGGGCTACGCGCTGTTCCCGCACATGAGCGTGGCGCAGAACGTCGCCTACCCGCTGCGCATCCGCAAGGTGCCGGGCGCGGAGATCGAGCGCCGGGTGGCCGAGGTGCTGGAGCGCGTCGGCCTGGCCGGCATGGGCAATCGCGGCATCGCCCAGCTCTCCGGCGGCCAGCAGCAGCGCGTGGCGCTGGCCCGTGCGCTGGTGTTCAAACCCAAGCTCTTGCTGCTCGACGAACCGCTGTCCGCCCTCGACCGTCGCCTGCGCCAGGAAATGCAGGGCGAGCTGGCGCGCATGCACAAGGATTTCGGCACTACCTTCGTCTTCGTCACCCACGACCAGGAAGAAGCCCTGGCGCTGTCCGACCGCATCGCCGTGTTCAACAAGGGCCGCCTGGAGCAGGTCGGCACCCCACGCGAAGTCTACGAACGCCCGGCCAGCCGTTTTGTCGCCAACTTCCTCGGCGACACCAACCTGCTGGAGGTTGGCGTGGTACGACGCGAAGCCGAGGCCACGCTCTGCGATTTCCGTGGCCAGCACCTGCGCGTGGCCCATTCGGCCCAGGCGAACCAGGGCGGCAAGAGCTGGCTGGCGGTGCGCCCGGAGCATATCGACCTGCGCCCGCTGCAGGACGCCGGCCGCGACAACGGCCTGTGCGCCACCGTCGGCAATGCCACTTACCAGGGTGCCCACGTCAACCTCGAGCTGACCCTGGAGCAGGGCGAGCGCCTCGACCTGCGCCTGCCGGTCGCGCACCCGCTGCTGGCCGATCTGCGCAGCGGCCAGCGCTACTGGTGCAGCTGGTCGCCGCAGCACTGCCACCTGCTGTCCGCCTGACAACCACATAACGAAAACAACGATCGGGGAGCAATCACCATGAAAGAACGCCCAGGCTTCATCGAAGACGCCATCGAAATCGCTGCCCAGAAGGGCGAGCGCGCCGGCATCAGCCGCCGTGATTTCAACCGCAGCCTGCTGCTGCTCGCCGCCGCCAGCGCGCTGCCGTTCGGCGCCGGTGGCCGCGCCTTCGCTGTCGGCGGCAACCTGGTGGTGGCCAACTGGGGTGGTGATGCGGTGCCGGCCTTCGAGAAGAGCTTCGGCGGCTTCAACGAGGTGGCCGGGCTGACGCTGAAGATCGATGGCAGCGGCCCCACCGAGGGTGCGCTGAAGACCCAGGTCAGCAGCGGCGCGGTGCGTTGGGATGTGTGCGACGGCGAGATGTATTCGTCCTATCGCCTGGGCAAGGACAAGTTCCTCGCGCCCATCGACTTCGGCATCGTCGACAAGTCGCTGATCGGCTACGGCGACGTGCATGATTTCGGCCTCGCCAACTACACCTACAGCTACGTGATCGGCTACGACCACGAGCAGTTCGGCAAGAACCCGCCCAAGTCCTGGGCCGACTTCTGGGACGTGAAGAAGTACCCGGGCAAACGCACCCTCTACAAATGGATGAGCGCCAACCTCGAATGCGCGCTGCTGGCCGACGGTGTGCCGCCGGAGCAGCTCTACCCGCTGGATGTGGACCGCGCCCTGCGCAAGATCGAGGAACTGCTGCCGCACATCGCCACCCACTGGTCCACCGGAGCCGAGTCGCAGCAGCTGATCCGCGATGGCGAAGTGAGCATGGCGCAGATGTGGCACACCCGCGCCGAGCTGGTGAAGAACGATACCGGCGGCAAGATCGACTGGAGCTTCGACGGCGGCATTGTCTCGCCTTCGGTGTGGATGGTGCCCAAGGGCAACCCGGCCGGCGCCAAGGCGGCCATGGAGTTCATCGCCTACGCGCTGCGGCCGGAAGTGCAGGCCAAGCTCATGGAGGTCTACAACATGGGCCCGGTGAACCTTGCGGCCAACGACCTGCTCAGCGCCCAGCTGCAGGCGATCAACCCCACCGCGCCGGACAACCTGAAGAAGCAGGTGTCGCTGAACAACAAGTGGCATGCCGAACACTACGGCGAAACCCTGGAGCGCTACCTCGCGCTGATCGGTGGCTGAGATGCGACGTTTCGCACCGGGCGTGCTGCCGGTCTACGGCCTGCTGATCCTGCCCCTGCCATTGCTCGTGGTGGTCGGCTACCTGCTGCCGACCCTCGGCGTGCTGGGCTGGAGCTTCAGCCTGCCGGAGTGGGGCACGCAGAACTACGCGGCAATTGCCGACAACGCCAACCTGCAGGCAGTGATCTGGCGCACCTTGCGCATCTGCCTGCTGACCACCGCAATCAGCGTCGCCATCGCCTACCTGATCGCCTATCGCTGGCGGTTCGCGACGCCGCGCGGCCGGCAACTGATCGAGCTGTTCGTGCTGCTGCCGTTCTGGCTGTCGATGCTGATCCGCGCCTTCGCCTGGCTGGTGCTGTTGCGCAACGGAGGCCTGGTCAGCCAGGGGCTGATGGCCACCGGCTGGTTCGATGCGCCGCCGCCGCTGGTGCGCAACGAACTGGGCGCGCTGATCGGCATGGTGCACTTCATGGTGCCCTACGCGGTGCTGCCACTGCTGTCCTCGCTCAAGCAGGTGGACGACAGCCTGCTGCGCGCTTCCAGCAGCCTGGGCGCCAGCCACTGGCAGACGCTGAAGGACATCTTCATCCCGCTGACGCTGCCCGGTGTGGTCGCCGCATCGGCCATCGTCTTCGTCTTCAGCCTTGGCTGCTTCGTCACCCCGGCGCTGCTGGGCGGCGGCAAGGCGGCAATGCTCGCGGAGTACATCTACGTGCAGATGTTCCAGCTCTCCAACTGGGGCCTGGGCGCCGCGCTGAGCATCGTGCTGATGCTGCTGGTGGTCGGTTGCGCGCTGCTGTTCGGACAACTCATCGGCTACCGCCGCCTGCTCGGGAGGGCTGAGCTGTGACTCCGCAGGGAACCTATCTCTCCGCCATGCCCAAGGGCGTGAAAAAGCCGCAACTGCCGCGCCCGCAGGTCGGCCGCTGGCTGTCCTGGGCCGCCCTGGCGCTGTCTGCGCTGTTCCTGCTGCTGCCGATCCTGGTGATCGTTCCGCTGTCGTTCGGCAACCAGCGCTACCTGGCTTTCCCGGACGGCGGCTGGTCGCTGCGTCACTATGCGACGCTGTTCGACGGCGCCTGGCTGGTGTCGATCCTGCAGAGCCTGGGCCTGGCCCTGGTGGTTGGTGCGCTGTCCACGGCGCTGGCCTTCCTGTTCGCCACCGGCATCTGGCTGCAGCGCCGGCACCGCACCCTGCTGACCGCCATCGTGTTGCTGCCGATGATCGTCCCGCAGGTGGTCTCGGCCATGTCGATCTACTACCTCGATGCGCGCCTGGGCGTGCTCGACAGCCTGCTCGGCGTCGGTTTCGGCCACCTGCTGATGGCGCTGCCGTACTCGGTGATCGCCATGCTGGTGGCCTACGCGCGGCTCGACCAGAGCCTGTACAAGGCCTCGCGCTCCCTGGGTGCCGGGCTCTGGCCGACGCTGTGGAACGTGCTGCTGCCCAATGTGCGCGGCGGCGTGCTCGGCAGCTTCTTCATGGGCTTCGTGATGAGCTGGGAAGAGGTGGTGGTGACCCTGTTCACCAGCGGCCTGAACGTGGTGACGCTGCCCAAGCGCATCTGGGACGGCCTGCGCTACAACCTCGACCCGGCGATTGCCGCCGTGTCCACCCTGATGATCGTCCTCACCCTGGTGGTGATGCTGGTGCGCCTGTACCTGGCGCGACAGCAACCACCCAGCTGACTGTTTCAACCCCCGCATACGGCTGCCCGATGGCGGCCCCAAACAACAACACCTGTGTCGCTTGCACCTTGTCCCTGAGGAGGGAATCCCCATGCTTACTGCTTTCCCCGCTCGCACCTACCGTCAACGCGTCGAAGCCGTCAAACGCCGCATGGCCGACCGTGGCCTGGATGCCCTGGTGGTCAACTACCCGGACAACATCAACTACCTGAGCGGCTTCGACAGCCTGGGCTTCCTCTGGTACCAGGCGCTGATCATCTCGCCGAAACTGGCCGAGCCGGTGTTCCTCACCCGCACCAGCGAAGAGCCCTGCACCTGGGAGCTGTCGTGCATCAACGAGGCGATCTTCTATGACATCGCCAAGCAGGACCCGCTGAAGATCGTCGCCGACGTGCTGGCCCAGGCCGGCCTGTCCCAGGCGCGCATCGGCCTGGAAATGACCGCCTCGACCTTCTCCCCGGCGCAGTACAACGCATTGCTGGGCTACATGCCCGAAGCACGCTTCGAAGACGCCGGCCCGCTGGTCGCGGAGAATCGCCTGATCAAGACCGCCGAGGAAATCGAATACCAGCGCAGCGCCGCACGCATGGCTGACCAGGGCATGCTGGCCGCCTTCGAGGCGCTGCGTCCGGGCATCTCCGAGGTAGAAGTAGCGGGCATCGTCGCCAACGCCCTGGGCCGCGCCGGCAGCGAGTACTCGGCGATCAGCCCGATGTGCGCCACCGGCCGCCGCAGCACCATGACCCACGCCATGCCGCACCGCCAGACCATCAGCCATGGCGACGTGGTGATCCTCGAACACGCCGGCGTGTGCAACCGCTACCACGCCATCCTCATGCGCACCGCAGTGATCGGCAAACCCAGCCCGCGCGTGAAGGAAGTCGCTACCCTGCTCACCGAGGCCTTCAACGCCGCAATCGAGATCGCCAAGCCGGGCACCCCGGTAGGCGAGGCCAACCGCGTGTGCAACCAGATCCTCGACCGCATCGACCTCTCGCGCACCCGCGTGCACCGCATCGGCTACAGCCTGGGCCTGGCCTACCCGCCGACCTGGCTGGAAGCGATGATGGTGGACGAGGCCGACGACCACGTGTTCCAGCCGAACATGTCGTTCTCCATCGAGCCCAACCTGTCCTTGTACAACGAAGGCTTCGGTATCAAGCTCGGTGACACCGTGCTGTGCGGCGAGAAGGGCTCGGCGAGCCTGTCGGAGATACCGCCGGAACTGACGATCATCGACTGATGGAGATTCGCCCCCGGTCTGCGTACCGCCGGGGGCGAAGCCGTGTTGCGTGTCTGCGCCTGCGCGCGCAGTGATGGAAACCGAGGGCTTCTGATGAGTCACACGATGGATGTTTTCTGGCACGACGACGTGCTGCGCCACGACACCGCCGCCGGCGTGTTCGAGGCGCCGCCCAGCGACCTGCTGGCCGAGCAGCTGCTGCACCCGGAGAGCAATCCCCGGCTGCTCAACATGCGCGCCATCCTCCAGCGCGGGCCGGTCGCCGGCTCGTTGCGTTGGCACGAAGGCCGCCACGCCAGCGAAGAGGATCTGCTGAGCTTCCACGATGCCGACTACCTGCGCGGCATCTTCGAGGCGGACGCCGCCGGCAAGCGCTTCAGCAGCACCACGCTGATGTCCGCCGGCAGCCTCGCCGGGCTGCTGGCCGCTGCCGGCACCAGCCTGGCAGCGCTGGAAAGCGTATTGGCCAGCGGCCATCCGGCCATGGCCCTGGTGCGCCCGCCGGGTCACCACGCCGCGCCGGCCATGGCGGACGGCTACTGCTTCTTCAACCACGCCGGGATTGCCGCGCGCGCCGCACAGGCCGCTGGCCTGGAACGCGTCGCCATCGTCGACTGGGACGTGCACCACGGCAACGGTACGCAGGAAGGCTTCTACGACGACCCCTCGGTGTTCACCGTCTCGTTGCATATGGACCACGGCGCCTGGGGCCCGAGCCACCCGCAGACCGGCTCGGTGGACGAGCGCGGCTTTGGCGCAGGACTGGGCAGCAATCTCAATCTGCCGCTGCCGATGGGCTCTGGCGACCAGCTCTACGAGATGGTCTTCAGCCGCTTTGTCGAGCCGGCGTTGCGCGCGTTCAAGCCGGACCTGCTGATCATCGCCAACGGCCTGGATGCCTCGCAGTTCGACCCCAACGGCCGCCAACTGGTGACCATGCAGGGCTTCAACCGCCTGGCCCGCCGCGCCCGTGGGCTGGCCGACGAGTTGTGCGCCGGGCGGCTGCTGGTGGTGCAGGAGGGCGGCTACAACCCGGCGTACAGCGCGTACTGCCTGCACGCGGCGACCGAAGGCTTCCTCGGCCAGCCGTCCTCGCTGCCCGATCCGCTGGCCTACATGCCGGAACCGGCCGCGCGGGTGGAGGCCGACCTCGCCACGCTGGATGCGCGGCTGGCGGTGGCGGGGTGGAAGTTCGGCTGAAACCTTGGCGCCCTTCGTAGGGCGCATAACGCGCCAGCGTTATCCGCCGAAAAGCCGGCGGATAACCTGTTCCAGGTTATCCGCCCTACATGCCTGCTCGCGAGCCGCCTCCGTCCCCGGCGCCCTACGGATGATTGCGATAGCGCTCGGTCAGGGACTGCACGCGAGCGACGTAGGTTTGCGTCTCGGCGTAGGGCGGTATCCCGTTGTACTTGTCGACCGTCATTTCACCCGCGTTGTAACTGGCCAGCGCCAGCCGCTGATTGCCGTTGAAGCGCTTGAGCAGCCACGCCAGGTAGCGCACGCCGCCACGGATGTTCTGCCGCGCGTCGAACGGATCGCTCACGTTGAAGCGCTCGGCGGTGTCGGGCATCAACTGCATCAGGCCCTGGGCGCCTGCAATGGAAATGGCGTTGGGCTGGAATGCCGATTCGGCATGGATCACCGCGCGCACCAGCGCCCGGTCGACACCGTAGCGCACCGATGCGGCTTCGATCTCCCGGCGATAGGAGCGGGTGTCCAGGCGCAGTGTGGCGACGTTGAAATCCTTCGGCGCCATGCACAGGTAGCAGCCCTTGATGTAATACACCTCGATCACATCGACTCGCGCTGAAATGCCGACCGGGCGTCGGCTCACATACTGGCGAACGCCCTTGTGAACGAAGGTGTACACGCGAATCCGATCTGCCCCCTGGCTGTTGCCCCGCTCCAGCGTGGATGCGGTCTTTGCCCGGGTGCTGCCAGCGGCGCTCGCCGAGTCTTTCTGGCGAGTGCAGTGCGAACCGGCGATGGCCTGGCTGCTGAGGCTGACGGTTCCGTCCCGCGCGTGGCACTTGAACAGGGCGTTGGCGTAAAGCGGCGCGACCAGCAATGCCAGTCCGATGCAGCCAGGAAGGCTCCTGCGAGCCCATCGCCAGGTTCTGGAACTCATCAAACCGCTCCGCGCCGCGGGCGCCGATCAGGCTGGGGCGCCTGATCCGGGCAAATGGGAAATGCCAATAGGGGCTGCCGTTGCAGGGTTCATCCCGGGCAGCCCGCCGTTTCGGTTCGCTAGTTATAGCCCTTTCCACCTGCAGCGGAGTTTGCGCAGACGTACGGCCTGCCGGTACTGCGGAAGGCGGAACAGATCGAGGTGTTTGACGGCAGCCATTTAGTAGGAGCGGACTCTGTCCGCGATGGCCCCCCCGACTCCCGGGTCGATCAGAGTGGCGGTGAGTCGATCGCGGACGGAGTCCGCTCCTACGGCGCTTGCCACGCGGCTGTAGGACCGAGGGGGACGCCTAGTCCTTGCTCGCGAACCTATGCAGCAGCGATTCAACCGAGAATGAAATACACCTTGCGCACCGGCGTGAGGTTTTCCCAGGTGCCCTTGAAGCCCGCTGCCACGACGAACGAGTCCCCCGGGCCGAAGGTCTTCGCCACGCCGTCGGCGTCGGTCAGGCGCACCGTGCCTTCGAGGATGTGGCACAGCTCGTCGTAGTCGCACTCGCAGCGCTCCAGGTGCACGCCGGCTTCCCAGATGCCGGCGATTGCGTTCTTCTCGGGCGCTGAGAAGTGCCGCCAGCTGCGGCTCTGATAGGGCGCATCGACGATGGCCGGGTCGTTGATCTCGCGCTCTTGCGGGGCGAGGGCGGGGTTGGCGAAGTCGATGACGTGGCGGGGCAGGGTGGACATGAAGTTCTCCATCAGGAATCGAAACCGATGCCAAAGGCATCGCAGGTCTTGAGCAGCAGGTCGCGGCGGCCGGTGCGGTCTTCCTTGGCCAGCGAGCGTTGGGCGAGCTTCACGCCGAGGTAGCGCAGCGGCTCGGGCGGGAAGGGGAAGGGCTTCTGCGAGGTCATGCGCAGCTGGGTGCGTTCGGTGCGCTCGCCACCCAGTTGGTCGAGCATGTTCAGCGCGGCGAAACGGCTGGCCGACACGCCCTGGCCGGTGAAGCCCAGCGCATAGGCGACGCGGCCGTTGAGCACGCAGCCGGTGAACAGCGTGGTGCGCGCCGAGGTGTCGATGATGCCGCCCCAGGCATGGCTGAACTCGACCGGGCCGAGCTGCGAGAAAGCCTCGCGGAACTGCCCGGCCAGGCGCTCGAAGCTTTCCGGGCGCTGGGTCAGGGATTCGTCGCGGCGGTTGCCGAAGTGGTAGATGGCGTCGAAGCCGGCCCAGAGGATGCGGTTATCAGCGGTCTTGCGCAGGTAATGGAACTGGTTGCCGGCGTCGGCGATACCGTAGCGGTCGACCCAGCCGATGGCACGCAGCTGCTCGTCAGTGAGCGGCTGGGTGACCAGCGAATAGTCGTACACCGGGATCACGCTGGAATTCAGGTGGCCGAGCAGCGGCGGTGCAATGTTGGTCGCCAGGGCGATCTGCCCGGCCTCCAGCTCGCCACGATCGCAGCGCAGCATCAGGCGGTCGCCGCGCTGGTGCAGCTCGTGCACGGGGGTGTTCTCGAACAGCTCGACGCCTTGTTCCAGGCACACCCGGCGCAGCTCGGCGGCCATTTTCGCCGGGTTGAGCAACGCATAGTTGGGCTCGAATACGCCGGCCTGGTAGGCGGGTGAGTCCAGTTTGTCGGCCAGTTGCGCCTTGTCGAGAAACTCCGAGGCGATGCCAAAGCGCTCGTAGTTGCGCTGCATGCTGCGCAGGCCGTCGACCTGCCAGGGTTGGGCGGCAACGCTGAGTTTACCGCGGCGCTCGAATTCGACGTTCATGCCGAAGCGCTTCAGGTCCGCTTCGAATTCATCGAGATTCTGCCGACCCAGGCGTACAAGAGTCTCGGCTTCTTCCGGCCAGCGGCGCAGGGCATTGCCGACGCCGTGGGAAATGCTCGGCGCGCAGAAGCCGCCATTGCGCCCACTGGCTTCGCCGCCGCAGCGCCGCGCCTCGACCACCGCGATGCTTGCGCCAGGCCAGCGCAGGCGGGCGTGGAGGGCGGTCCAGAGACCGGTGAAGCCGCCGCCGACCACCACCAGGTCGAAGCGGCGATCCGCTTCCAGCGCCGGTGCGGCGGGAGCAGGGTCGAGGGTGTCGAGCCAGTAGGGTCTGGGAGTGGCGTGCGCAAGTGGGGCGGATGTCATCGGAAAACTCCGGCAGAATGTCGGAAGAAAAAGCGGTCTTCGGGCCGCGTCCGAGTTTTGTAATCGCTCCGGGGGGGCCAGGCATACGGTCCGCTGCTCTTTGCGGGCACGCCCGGAGCAGGAAATGCCGGCCGAGACCGGCAGGGGAAAACAATGATCGAAGAACAGGGCTGGAGCTCCACGCTCGACGGCACGACTCACCAGCCCGACCCGGCCAGCGCCGCTACTCACGCGGTGGTCATGCGCTACCACCAGGCCTGGCGCCGGCATGACATCGAGGCGCTGATGGCGCTGTTCGACCCGCAGGTGGAGTACAACGATTTCTTCCAGGGGCGTCGGATCGCGCCGAGTGAGCTGCGCGAGTACCTGCAAACCAGTATGCCGGCGGCGGGAGATGAATCGCAGGTCTACACCGATCGCCTGCGGGTGGACGGTGACACGGCCTTCCTGCAGTACCAGGTGACCCTGCGCGGCACGCAAGGGCTGGTGTCCTTCCGCACCACCGAGGCCTATACCGTGCGCGATGGCCGGATCATCCGGGTCAACGAGCACGCCGCATTGATCGGTCAGCCGCAGAAGGCTGCCAGTGAGCCGCAACCGCGCATGGCCGACAGCCGGCTGGGGCTTTCAGCGCGGCAGCTGAGCCAGCTCGGCGGCGATATCCAGCAGTATTTCCAGCAGACCCGGCCGTTCCTCAATCCCGACCTGGACATGCCGCAGGTTGCAGCGGCCACCGGCTACACGCGCAACCAGATTTCCTACTTCCTCAACCAGGTGCTGGGCCTGAGCTTCTACCAGTACCTGAACCAGTTGCGCCTGCGCCACCTGCTCGGCCAACTCGACGGCGCCACCAGCGTCACGCGCATCGACGAACTGGCGCGGGCGGCGGGCTTCCGTTCGCTGTCGACCTTCTACCGCTGCTTCCGCGAGGAGACGGGGCTGTCGCCCAAGGCGTATCTGGAGCAGAAGGCGACTTCGTGATCGGATCGCTTTTGTAGGATGGCGTGGAGCGAAGCGATACCCATCAATCGCTGGCGATCCGGGCGATGGGTATCGCAAGCTCCACCCATCCTACAAAGTGCGACGTGAAGGGAGTCGGTGTTGATCGATTCCCCCAATTCTCGGGCCCGCTCCGCGCGTGCCCGCATGCACGGCGTCCGCGTTATCAATCCCGTGTCCATTTCCCTATGCTCGCCCGACAAGCATTCCAACAAGCTCAGGAGACCTTCGCATGCGCGACCAGCTCTATATCGATGGCCAGTGGCAGGCACCCGCACAGGGCGGCCGCTTCGAGGTGTACGAACCGTCCAGCGAAGCGGTGCTGACCGAGGTCGCCGCCGCTACCGGTGAGGATGTGGATCGCGCCGTGCAGTCCGCGCGTCGGGCTTTCGATGAGGGCGAGTGGGGCCGCAGTACGGGCAAGGAACGCGCCGGCTACCTGCGTGCCATCGCCGACAACCTGCGCGGCCGCCGCGAAGACCTGGCCCGCCTGGAAGTGCAGGACAACGGCAAGCCGCTGCCTGAAGCACAGTGGGATATCGACGACGCCATCGGCTGCTTCGACTACTACGCCGAGCTGGCTGAGGGACTGAACGGCGAGGGCGAAGTGGTTGCGCTGCCCGACGAGCGCTTCGCCTGTCGTGTGCTGCGCGAGCCGGTCGGTGTTGCCGGGCAGATCATCCCTTGGAACTACCCGCTGCTGATGGCTTCGTGGAAGGTCGCGCCGGCGCTGGCTGCCGGTTGCACCGCCGTGCTCAAGCCCTCCGAGCTGACTCCGCTGACCGCTCTGGAGCTGGCTGCTGCCGCTGATGCCGTTGGCCTGCCCAAAGGCGTGCTCAACGTGGTCACCGGACTGGGTCGCGATGCCGGTTCGCCCCTTTCGGCGCATCCGGGCGTGGACAAACTGGCCTTCACCGGCAGCGTGCCCACCGGGCGCGCGATCATGCAGGCGGCGGCCCAGGACATCAAGAACGTCAGCCTGGAGCTGGGCGGCAAGTCGGCCTTCATCGTCTTCGATGACGCGGATGTCGAGGCCGCCGTGGAGTGGATCCTGTTCGGCATCTTCTGGAACCAGGGCCAGGTGTGCAGCGCCACCTCGCGCCTGCTGGTACAGGACGGCCTGCACGATCGGCTGATCGAGCGCCTGGTGGAGGAAACCCGCCGCATCACCATCGGCAACGGCCTGGAGCCGGGCGTGCTGCTCGGTCCGCTGGTCAGCGCCGGCCAGCACGCCAAGGTGCTGCAGGCCATCGAAGCCGGCGTGCGCGATGGCGCGAAACTCGCCACTGGCGGCAAGCGCCCGGCGCATCGGGACAAGGGCTGGTTCGTCGAGCCGACGGTGTTCATCGATTCGCCGCTGGAGAGCGCCCTGTGGCGCGAGGAAATCTTCGGCCCGGTGCTCGCCGTGCGCCGCTTCAAGGACGAAGCCGAGGCCCTGCGCCTGGCTAACGACAGCCAGTTCGGCCTGGCGGCGGCGGTAATGTCCGTCGACCCGGCGCGTTGCCAGCGCGTGAGCCGTGGCCTGCGCGCCGGCATCGTCTGGGTCAACTGCTCGCAACCAACCTTCACCCAGGCGCCCTGGGGCGGCTACAAGCAGAGCGGCATCGGCCGCGAGCTGGGCGTGTGGGGCCTGGACAACTACCTGGAGACCAAGCAGGTCACCGAGTACCTCAGCGACCAGCCGTGGGGTTGGTACATCAAGTGATGTGAAGCGCAGCGCGGCTTCGGCCGCGCCTTGCTCTCCGCCGCGATCTCTCGAATGGCCATTGTTCGCGAGCAAGCTCGCTCCTACAGGAAATACTCCGGCGCACACCTGTAGGAGCGAGCTTGCTCGCGAACCCGTCCGGCGCCGAAGTGTGAGTCGGTGCAGGAAGTCGATGGGTATCGCTGCGTTGTTCCATCATTCGGATTGCCCGGGCATGGCCTGTCCGCGCCTCAAACGCTCAGTGCAACCCGCCCCTTGCCGCGCAGATACAGGCCGTAGGCCACGCCAACCGCCAGCCAGATGCTGCCCATGGCCAGTGCATGCACGTCCATGCCGTCGAGCACCGTCAGCACCACTGCGATACCAACGATCGGCACCAGCCAGTGGGCGAACCAGCGGCGGCTGCGCCCTTTGATGCCGAGCTTGACCAGTACCGACAGGTGCAGCAGGACGAAGGCAGTGAGTGCGCCGAAGTTGACGAAGGAGGCGAGGGTGTCGATTTTCTCCCGCATCACCAGCGCAATCCCCAGCGACAGCAGCGTCGACAGCACTAGCGCGACATGCGGCGTGGCGTGCTTGTGGTGCAGGCGGGCGAACAGCGATGGCAGCTGGCGGTCACGGCTCATGGCGAACAGCACGCGGGATACGCCGACCTGCATCGGCAGTGCGTTGGTCAGGCCGACCATCACCGCGATCACCCAGGCGAGCACCAGCGCGAGCCAGGGGCCGATCTGCGTCGAGGTCAGCTCGTAGATGGCGGCCGAGGCATCCTTGATGGCCACGCCCGGCATCAGGTTGCCCAGCACCCAGGTCGTCACCACGAACAGCGCCGCGCAGATGAACAGCACGGTGAGGATGGCGCGTCCGACCAGCCGGCGGTCGTTGTCCTTCACCTCCTCGGCGAGGGTGGAAATGGCATCGAAACCCAGGAATGACAGCACGCAGATGGACGTTGCGGTGAACACCTTGGCGACATCGAAGGTGCTGCTGTCGAAGAACGGCGCAGCCGTCAGCGTGCCTGCACCCTTGCCCTGGGACAGCGCGAACAGCGCCAGGCCGAGCAGACCGAACATTGCGGTGAACTGCAGCACCACCGAGACCATGCTCACCCGCGTGGTGACGGCGACGCCGAACCAGTTGATGCCCAGCGATACCGCCACCAGCAGCACCAGGCAGGGCGCGCGGTCGAGGCCGGGGATCAGGATCTGCAGGCCCACCGACATGATCAGGAATACCAGAGCGGGGATCAGCAGGTAGTCCAGCAGGATCAGCCAGCCGGCGACGAAGCCGGGCAGCTCGCCCAGGCAATGGCGGGCGAAGCCATAGACCGAGCCGGCGCTCTGCACTTCACCGGACAACGTGGCGTAGCTCTGCGCGGTGAAGTACATGCAGATCGCCCCCAGCAGGTAGGCCAGGGCGATCAATCCGCCAGAGGCGTCCCAGACGAAGCCGAAGGTGGTCAGCGGCGCCATCGGCGCGATGTAGGCCATGCCATAGGCCACCAGGTCTTTCAGGCCGAGGGTGCGCTTGAGTTGCGCTCCGCTCTGCAGGTTTGCAACGCCCATGATCAGGCTCCGATCTTGTTGTTCTTGAGGGATGCCCGTCCATGCGACGGGCGTAGTGGCGGCGAGGCTCAGCCGGTGAAGGCGGCGTCACGGTGGACTTCGCGGCCTTCGAGCAGGGTCAGCAGGACCTGGGTCTGGCCGATCTCGTAGGGCGAGATGGCGTAGAGGTCACGGTCCAGCAGGATCAGGTCGGCGTACTTGCCCGGTTCGAGGCTGCCGGTGCAGTCGTCGCGCCAGGCGGCGTGGGCGGCGTTGATCGTGTAGCCCCGGACCGCGTCGTCGATGCCGATACGGTGCTGGGCGGTCTGCACCGGGCTGTCGCTGCCCAGCGCCGGGTTCTGCCGGGTGAGGGCGCACTGGATGATCTGGAACGGGTCGTAGCCGGTCACGCCCCAGTCGCTGCTGAGCATGCAGGTCACGCCCTGGCGGACGAACTCGCCCAGCGGGTAGATGTACTGGCTGCGCTCGGGGCCGATCATGGCTTCGACGATGGCGTCGGCTTCCGGGTTGGGCTGCGCCCAGAGCGTCTGGTAGTTGGCCAGTGCGTCCAGCTGCTTGAAGCGCGGGATGTCCTCCGGCGCGACGACCTGCAGGTGCGCCAACTGGTGGCGTGAATCCCACTTGCCATTGCGTTCGCGGGCGACCTCCAGGCCATTCAGTGCGGCGCGCACGGCACCATCACCAATGCTGTGTACATGGATCTGGAAGCCTTCCTTGTCGAAGGCCGTGAAGAACTCGTCGATCTGCTCCTGGCTGAACATCAGTTCGGCATTGCCGCCGGTGTCGCTGCGCGGCGCGGCCAGCACGGCGGTGCCGTTCTCCAGTACACCGTCGAGGAAGAACTTCGCGGAATGCAGGCGCACGCGGTCGCCCTTATAGGTGGCGCGCAGGTCCTTGAGCTCGGCCATCTGCTCGGCCAGTGATTTGTGCGCGAAGACCTTCGAGGTCGCGCAGACGCGCAGGGTCAGGTCGCCGCGCTCATGGGAGGCCTGGTAGTTCTTCAGGTAATTGCGTGCAGCCATGGCATCCAGCACGCCGGTGATGCCGCGGGCGTTGAAGGCCTTGCTGTAGTGCGCCATGGCCTGCAGGTAGTCGTCGTCGGTGTAGCCGGGGGCGATGCGGTTCATCGTCCAGATGGCGTCTTCCACCAGCCAGCCTTTCGGCGTGCCGTCCGCCAGGCGCAGGTATTCGCCATTGTCCGGCTCGGCGCTGCCGGGGCGCACGCCGGACTTTTCGAAGGCGGCGCTGTTGGCCCAGCCGTTGTGGTAGTCGCTGGCGAACATCAGTGCCGGGCGGCCGTCGGTGACGCTGTCGAGCAGCTCCCTGGTCAATTGCTCGGGCGTGAAGCGCGCGGAGGAGAAGCCGACGCCGCGAATCCATGGCTTCTCCGGATGCGCTTCGGCGAAGGCCCGAATGGTCGCCAGCAGCTCGTCGAGGCTGGTGGCCTCGTACAGCGAGGCGTTGTGGTAGAGGTCGGCGGCGCTCAGCTGGAAATGCACGTGGGTGTCCTGGAAGCCCGGCAGCATCAGGCGGCCACCGGCGTCGATGCGCCGGGTGGCGACATCGGCCAGGGCTTCGATCTCGGCATTGCTGCCGACGCGCAGGATGCGTCCGTCGCGGATGGCGATGGCCTCGGCGCGCGGCTGGCGGTCATCGAGGGTGCGGATGTCGGCGTGGGTGATGATCAGCTCGGCAGGGGTGGACATGTTGGCTCCAGGCAAGGCGGAAGTTGAGTGGGCAGAGGCGACATCGCGGAGGCCGCGTATCGCCTGGATGGCGGTTAGTCGTCCAGGGTGCTTGGGATGGGCGGGGCGGCTCGGGCTGGACTTGCCAAATCCGTCACCCATTGGTGCGGACGGCGGGGCGGGAACGGTGCTCGGGGACGGACGGGGCAGCTCATTTTCATTTTCGAGTTCAAAATGCAGGGCGCGGCGTGCGGCGGGATGACCTGGCGTCAGTACCCGCAGAAATGGCGTTGCCCTTGATTCTTGTTGGTGTGTCGCAGAGGCTAAGTGCCTGGCGGGCGACAAGTAAGCGGCGCGCCGGCACAACACTTGGGAAAAATCGGACTCAATCGTGGACAAGCTCAACAGCCTGCAGCTCTTCGTCATCAGCGCCGAACTCGGCAGTTTCAGCCGTGCCGCCGAGGAGTTGGGCAAGACGCCCTCCGCCGTGGCCAAGTCGGTCGGGCAGCTCTACCTGGAAACCGCGCGGGAAGTGCTGGAGCGCATGCGCGAATCCGAGGAGGAAATCGCCCAGTTGCACCACAGCTTGAAGGGACGGCTACGGATCAACGGGCCGCTGGCATTCGGCCGCCCGTTCCTCAATGGCGCCTGTGCAAGCTTCCTGCAGAAGCATCCGGACATGCGCCTGCAGGTGGACCTGAGCGATGCCTACATCGACATGCTCGACGGTCGCTATGACCTGGCGCTGCGCCTGGGCCACAGCGACCTGCCGGGGCTGATCGCGCAGCCGGTCGGCGCGAGCCGCATCGTGTTCTGTGCCAGCCCCGACTATCTGCAGCGCCACGGCGAGCCGCAACGGCCGGAGCAACTGGTGGAGTACGAGTGCCTGGTCTATCGCCACCCGGCGCTGGGGGACAGCTGGCTGATCGAGCGCGGTGGCGAGCGCGTATTGCTGCCCCGCAACGGGCGGTTGAACAGCGACAACCAGGAACTGCTGCTGGAGGCTTGCCTGGCCGGGCAGGGGATATTGCCGTCGCCCTACTGGAGCGTGCTGCCGTACCTGCGCGACGGGCGGCTGCGGACGATTCTCGACGACTGCCATTTCGATCCGAAGGCGCTCGGGTCCGAGTTGCTGGCGGTGTACCCGAGTACGCGGCGGGCGACGCGCAAGATCATCGCGTTCATCGAGCACCTCCGGGATTACCTGCGCGAGCAGCGGTTGGTCTGATCGGGCAGGAAAATCCCTGTAGGAGCAACGATCTTCTGACGCCTGATCGGTGCCGATGCTTCCCTCTCACCTCAGCACTCTCCCGCGTGCGGGAGAGAGTCAGGGCGAGGGGCTTTTGATGATGCAGAGGCGCACTCTGTGCACGATCAGGATCGACATCACACCTCCCACGAGGCCGGTGCGCACCTCAGATCAATCCCTTCCCCTGCAAATGCTCGCGCAGGTAGTCGATGAACACCCGCACCTTGCGCGTGCTCCTTCGGTGCGGCAGGTAGAGCACATGCACCCATGGCCCGAATGCACTCTGGTCGCGCCAGCAGTCCGGTAGTTGCTCCACCAGCTCGCCGCGTTCGAGATAGGGCAACGCGCTCCATTGCGGCAGGAATTGCAGGCCCTGGCCATCCAGCAGGCACGACAGCAGGAAGTCGTAGTTGTCGCTGGCCACACGCGGTGTCGGCTGGCGGATACGGATGCGCTCGCCGTCACGCTGCACCCACCAGAAATTCCGGTTCAGCAACGGGTGGCGGAAGATCAGCCAGTCGTGCTGCTCGTAGTTCTCCAGGGTCACATCCAGCCCCTTGCGCGCGAGGTATGCCGGGCTCGCGCAGAGCAGCAGGCGGTTTTCCAGGAGTGGCTGGGCGATCACGTCCGGCAGGTCGATGGGGCCGTCGCGCAGGGCGAGGTCGTAGCCGCCTTCCACCAGGTCGGCGAACTCGTCGGCCAGGTCGACCTCCAGGCGCACTTGCGGATGTTCGCGCAGGAAGCGGCAACACACGGCATTGAAGAAGGCCGGCGCGAAGGAGGGCGGGGCGGCAATGCGCAGGCTGCCGCGCAATTCGGTCTGCAACTGCTCTACTTCCTCCTCGGCCCGCTGCAGTTGCACCAGCGCCTGGCGCGCACCTTCCAGGTAGATGTGCCCGGCCTCGGTCAGCGCCATGCGCCGGGTGGTGCGCTCGAACAGGCGTTGGCCCAGTTCGGCCTCCAGCTGCGCGACGCCCTTGGTTATTGCCGAGGGCGTCTTGCCCAGCTGTTCGGCGGCGCGGCTGAAGCCACCATGGTCGGCGGTGGCGACGAACATGGTCAGGGCGGTCATCTTGTCCATGGATTGCTTCCTGGCAGGAACAGAAGTTGTGCGGGAAGTCGGTGTTAAAGGCGCCGGGGCTTTTGCTTAACCTTCTTCGCAGACCAACAATAACGAAGGCTTTGCGATGAAACTACTGATTCCGGCGCTGGTATCCGCCGCTTGCGCTTTTTCCTCGATGGAAACGATGGCCGCCGCCGACCTGATCTTCCATGGCGGCAAGGTCTACACCGCCGAACCCGGCCAGGCACTGCAGCAGGCGGTGGCGGTGGAGAACGGCCGCATTCTCGCCGTCGGTTCCGACACGCAGATCCTCAAGCTCAAGCAACCGGAAACGACCGTCATCGACCTGCATGGCCAGGTGCTGATGCCCGGTTTCATTGACGCTCATACCCACCTGGTCAAGGGCGGCCTGCAGATGCTCCAGGCCAACCTGGACAACCAGGACCTGCCGCTCGCCGAGTTCGAGGGCAAGCTGCGCCAGTGGCGCGAGGACGGCCGCGCGCGACGTGGCCAGTTCCTCTATGTCGGCGGCGTGCCCACGGCGTACTGGGACGAAATCGGTGAGCTGCAGCGGCGCTTCAACCAGGGCGAATGGGCTGATCAGCCGATTCTCCTGGCCGGTGGCGACTATCACACTGGCTGGGCCAACCAGGCGTTGCTGAAACTGGCCGGCATCGACGCCGCCAAGGTCAAGTCGTTGCAGGGCGAGGAGCAGGCCACCATCGGCCACGGTGCCGATGGCGCGCCCAATGGTTTCCTGGTGGACGCCGGTCTCTATCCGGTGCAGGCACTGCTGCCGCTGCCGACCGATGACGAGCTGCTCAAGGCGCTGAAAGGCGCGCAGAGCTACTATCACGAGCTGGGCATCACCGGCTGGATGGAGCCCCTGGCGAACGAGAATCCGGGCGGTGACATCCACAACGACTCTGTTGGCGTGCTGCCGGCCTATAAGCTGCTGGCCGAGCAGGGCGGGCTGACCGCGCATGTCGCTGCGCTGCTGATGGCCGATTCGAAGGCGACCCCGGCTGACCTCGACGAGCTGGACAAGGTGCGCCAACAGTTCATCGATGTCCCCAACCTGACGCTGCCGGGCATCAAGATCTTCGCTGACGGCGTGGCCGAGGTGCCGGCGCAGAGCGCGGCGATGCTCGAGCCCTACAGCAACTCGAAGAAGTACGGCGAACTGCTGATCGACCCCAAGCACTTCGGCGAACTGGTCAGCGCCGCCGACGCCCGCGGCTGGCTGGTGCACATCCACGCCATCGGCGACCGGGCGGTGCGCGAATCGCTCAATGGCATCGAGCAGGCGCGCAAGGATCGCCATAGCGGCATCCCGCACTCGATCACCCACCTGCAGATGGTCAACCCGAAGGATTTCCCGCGCTTCAAGGCGCTCGACGTGATCGCCGCCATGCAGCTCTATTGGGCGGCCGCCGACGAGAACAGCGTCGATCTGGTCAAGCCCTACGTCAGCGCCATGGCCTTCCTGCACATGTACCCGGCACGCTCGCTGCTGAAGCACGGCGCGACCATCTCCGGCGCGAGCGACTGGCCGATCACCACGCCCGATCCGTGGAAGGCCATCTACCAGGCGATCCAGCGTGTCGGCCCGAAAGGCGTGCTCAACGCCGCCGAGGACATCGACCGGCAGACCATGTTCCAGGCCTATACCCTCAACGCCGCGCGCACCCTCCGCCTGGAGGACCGCATCGGCTCGCTGAAGCCGGGCAAGCAGGCTGACCTGATCCTGCTCGACCGCGATGTGTTCACGGTCAAGCCGGAAGCGCTGCGCGACACCCGGGTGCTCAAGACCTGGTTCGCCGGCCGCGAAGTCTATAGTCGTTCGAGCGACAAACTCTGATCCAGCCAGAGCGCCGCGGCGCTCTGGCTTCTTGAAATAAAGCAATTGCAGGAGCCTTGCCGTGATTCTTCACACCTTCACCACCGACATCCGCGACCCGCTGCAGCGTGGTCGGCAGATCGGCGAAACCTTCGCCGAGCAGATCCGCCAGACCGTGGCGCTGTACCTGGACTTCTTCCCGCGCGTCGGGGTGAAGATCGACAAGGCACGGGCCATCGGCGAGGGCAGCCTGTCCGCGCTGGCCGACTGGTGCCCGGCGCTGGCGAAGGAAGTGGAGGGCCTGGCCCTGGGCGCCGGCCTGCCGCTGTGGCAGCTGGCAGCGCTGAATGCGCGCACCGAAGTGCTGGCGGTGATGCCCGAACAGCCGGTGGAGGGCGAGTGCTCCACTTCCGTCCATGCGCCCGCCGGCGCCATCGCACCGCGCAGCCTGCAGACCTGGGACTGGCACGACAGCCTGGTGCCCCACGGCCTGCTGCTGGGCTTTACCGGCAGCACCGGCCTGACCGCCAAGCTGTTCACCGAGTTCGGCATGCTCGGCAAGATCGGCGTGAACAGCGCGGGTCTGGGCGTGCACTTCAACATCCTGCACCACCAGAGCGACAACGGTAGCGCCGGTGTGCCGGTACACGCCATCGCCCGCCGCGTGCTGGAAGAAGCCACCAGCGTCACCGAGGCCATCGACATGGCACGCTCGGCGCGGGTCAGTGCGTCCACCGTGCTCAGTGTGTTCACCCGCAACGATGTGCGAGCGCGTGCCGCGAGTATCGAGATGAGCCCGGCGCACACCGCCGTGGTGGTGCCGCGCGAAGATGGCTGGCTGCTGCATACCAACCACTTCCTCGACGGCGAGCTGAGCTGGGGGGAGCGCACCGCGGATGTCTCCACCACCTACGCGCGCCTGGAGCACCTCAAGGCGGCCACCACCGGCATGACCGGCAAGGCCCTGCGCGAGCGTGCCGACGCCTTCTGTGGCGCCGACGGCGACCAGGCGGTGGTGTGCTTCCATCCGGATATGTCCGAGCCGGACACCGAGCGCTGGGAAACCCTGCTGAGCATCGGCCTGGACACCGCCGGTTGCGCGCTGGAATACGTGGCTGGTACGCCGAAGAAAATGGCCGATGAGGGCTTCCTGCGGTTCTAGAGGCAACCGGGTGGGAGCCCCTCACCCCAGCCCTCTCCCAAAGGGAGAGGGCTGGGGTGAGGGCTATGTCCGAGCGCTGAAGTTGGCTTCACCGCAGTTCGTAAAACGTCACAACGCAACTACTCAATTTCAGAACTTACGCCTCCGTGGCAGCCCGACGGCCGCCGCGCGGGTTTCGTATTGCCACAAAAACAAGAGTGAACCGCCATGATCGACCACACGCCCGCCGCGCCGGGCTCGCGCTCGGCCTTTCGCACCTTCTGCGTCTCCGGCATGGGCACCGCGCTGGAGTTCTACGACTTCGTCATCTACGGCTACGCCGCCGCGCTGATCTTCCCGCAACTGTTCTTCCCCGGCATGGACCGGCTGACCGCCGTGCTGGTGGTCTTCGCCGCTTTTGGCGCCGGCTTCTTCGCCCGCCCGCTGGGCGGTGTGGTGTTCGGGCACCTGGGTGATCGTTATGGCCGACAGAAGGCGCTGGTCGCCACCCTGGTGCTGATGGGCCTGAGCACCTTGCTGATCGGCTTCCTGCCGACCCACGCCAGCATCGGTGCCGCCGCGCCCGTCCTGTTGGTGTTGCTGCGCCTGGTGCAGGGTTTCGCCGCCGGTGGCGAGTGGGGCGGGGCGGCGCTGTTCGGCATTGAGGTAGCGCCTGAAGGCCGCCGCGGCCTGTGGGGCAGCTTCACCAGCATGGGTATCGGCATCGGCGGCATCTTCGGTTCGGCGGTATTCGCCATCGTCAGCTTCGCCTTCGACGATGACCTGAGCGGTATTGCCTGGCGCATTCCGTTCTGGCTCGGTGGCCTGCTGGTGCTGATCGGCCTCTACGCACGCCTGCAGAACACCGCGCCGCAGCCCAAGGCCGCGCCGAAAGCCGAGGCGCGCATGCCGCTGATGGAGGCTTTCCGCCGTCGGCCGCGCGAGCTGTTGCTGTGCATCGGCATCGCCTTCGGCTACGTCACCATCGCCTACATCGGCAGCACCTTCTTCCTCGCCTACGCGACCGACATCGGCTACAGCAGCAGCCACGCCCTGCTGTTCGACTTCTCGCTGTCGGTGGCCATCGTCGCGTCCGCGCCGTTCTTCGGTTACTTGTCCGACCGTTTCGGCAGGCGTGCAGTGATGATCTTCGGCGCGGCGATCATGGCGCTCGGGCTGTTCGCCTTCTTCCCGCTGATCGGCTTGCACAACCTGCCGCTGGCGTTGCTGGCGTATATCGCCGTGGGCTTCTTCATGGGGGCGACCCAGGGGCCGATCCCGGCTTTCCTCGCCGAGCAGTTCCCGCGGGAGATGCGCTACTCGGGGATTTCCTTCAGCTACCAGATTGGCGCGGCACTGGGTGGCGGCACGGCCTCGAGCATCGCTACCGCCATTCTCATCGCCACCGGGCGCAACCCGTTCGGCGTCGCGCTTTACGGCGCGGCAGCGCTATTGCTGGTGGCGATCTGTTCCTGGCTGCTGCGCGAAACCTCGCATCTGCCGATGGAACTGATCGACCGCGACGACGCCTCGCCGGGCGTTGCCCAGGCTCAGGTCGGTTAAGTCACGGCGCGGGCTTTGGTGCCGGGCACCAGGCCGAGCACCAGGGCGCAGCCGATCAGGATGATCAGCGCGCCCACACCCTGCACCAGCGACAGGCTCTCGCCCAGCACCAGGGCGCCGATCAGGACGGCGACCACGGTGACGACGAACTCCACGCTGATGGTTCTGGTCGCGCCGATTCGCGAGACGAGCTGGAAGTAGACGACGTAGTTCACCGCGCTGAATATGCAGCCGCAGATCAGCAGGAAGAACACATCGATCGGTTGCGGCGTGCCGGGCACCGGCACCCAGATCAGCAATGGCAGGGTCAGCAGCCCGCCGATCCCGAACGCGCCGCAGGTCACTTCCCAGGGGCCGGCGGTGCGCAGCTTCAGGCTGGCGTAATTGCTGCCGAAGGCCGCGCAGACGGCGCCGAACACGGAGGCTGCGCTGCCGAGCATGAACTCGTGGGTGATCGGCACCGCCGGGAAGCCCACCAGCAGCACCATGCCGAAGAAGCCCAGCACCAGCCCGCCGAGGCCGCTCCAGGTGATGCGTTCCAGGCCCCAGAGGCGGCCGATGAGCATCGAGAACAGCGGAATCCCGGCGACGAAGATCGCCGCCATGGCGGTGCCGATGCGTGGGGTAGCGTAGGTCATGCCGATCAATTGCCCGGCCACCGTGGTGGCGCCAACCACGCACAGCGGCTTCCACAGCCCTGCGAAGTTCAGCTGGCGCCCGGCCAGCCGTGCCACGGCGAACAGCGTGAAGCTGGCGATCAGCGCGCGGAAGCTGACCGCGCCAACCCAGCCGAAGCCGGCGATGGCCTTGAGCAGCACAAGGAAGGACAGCCCCCAGCCGACGGCGAGGAACAGGTAGGCGGCAAGGTCGCGCGGTTGCATACGACTCCGGTGGCACAAGGCAGCAGGGGCCGCCAAAGCGTGGCAGCGAATGCCGCTATCTTGCCGGTCGCGCTTGACGCTTGGGAAGGCAGCACGCCGAGGTTTTTGCCGCCCTGGGCTGGCGGTGGCGGCGCCAGGAGGGTGGTACTATGATTTTCAGCTCCCCACTTCAGCACGTCGCTGTCCTGCCACTCCCGCCAAGCGAGCCTTGTGAAGCCTTCGACCATCTGTGCAGCCTTGCTCTGTTCATTGCTCAATGTCGGGGCCTGGGCAGGGGACTATCGGGTCGTCACCGAAGAGTGGGCGCCGTACAACTACGTCGAGAACGGCCAGCTCACCGGCATGGCGACGGATATCGTCAAGGCCATCATGGGGCTGACCGGCGATGATTTCGCGATCGAGCTGTTGCCCAGCATGCGCACCAGCCTGGCCCTGCAGTCGCAGCCGAAGACCATCATGTTCTCCATGTTCCGCACGCCGGCGCGCGAGCCGTTGTACAAATGGGTAGGCCCGATCGTCGAAGAGTCGATCCATCCCTATCAGTTGGCCAAAGCGCGCCAGCCGGCGAATACCCTGAGCGACCTGCGGGGCGCTCCGCGCATTACCACCCGGCATGCCGGGCTGGTTCCGGAGACGCTGGAGGCCATGGGCTTCGACAATCTCGACAAGCGCGCCACCGGCAGCCCGCAGCTCTATCTCATGTTGCTGGCCGGGCGTACCGACATCATCGTCGGCGACACCGATGCCGGCGTCGCGTATTACAGCCGTCAGTTGGGCCTGTCGCCCGGCACATTGCGCCAGGTGCCGGTCGAACTGTATCGCTCCACGCTCTACATCGCCTTCAGCCGCGATAGCGACGATGAGCGAGTCGCCGCCTGGAGTCGCGCGCTGGAGCGGTTGCGCGAATCGGGCGAGCTGGCGCGCATTCAGCGTCGATACGAGAGCCCGGACCTGCAGTGAGATCGTCCGGGTACTTGCGCCACGCCTTGCCCGTGTGCGGGAGGCTCAGCCCGCGATGTCCCGATACGGACGTGGCTCGCCGGGGCACTGGCTCGGCGGGCCAAGCTCAAGGCGCCAGTAGCCCACGTCGTGCCATTGGCCGAGCTTGAAACCGACCTGCGGGAAGGTGCCGACATGCTGGAAACCCAACCGCTCATGCAGGCCGACACTGGCTGCATTGGGCAGGGCTATGCCGGCATAGGCGGCGGTGAATCCCTGCCTGGTCAGGATGGGGAGCAGCGCGGCATAGAGGCTGCGACCCACACCCGAGCGCCGCTCGCTCTCCGCGATGTAGACCGTGACATCCACTGCCCACCGATAAGCAGCGCGCGCCCGGTGTTGGCTCGCATAGGCGTAGCCGGCTACGTGCCCATCGCGTGAGGCAACCAGGTACGGGTAAGTCTGCAGGGTCGTGCAGATCCTCTGTCTAACCTCTGCGACACTCGGCGGCACCTCTTCGAAGGAGATCGCCGTTCCATTCACGATCGGCGCGTAGATGGCCTGGATTGCTGGCGCATCCTCGGGTCGCGCCTCCCTGATTTCGATGGGCATGGTCACCTCAGATCGAGCGCTGATTCACACGGGCGGACAGCTGCTCGGCGTTCTCCTTGCGCTCCGAATAACGATCCACCAGGAACTCCTGGCGATCCCGCAGCAGCAGGGTGAACTTCACCAGTTCCTCCATGACGTCGACCACGCGATCGTAGTACGCCGAGGGCTTCATCCGGCCCGCCTCGTCGAACTCCAGGTAGGCCTTGGGTACCGAGGACTGGTTGGGGATGGTGAACATGCGCATCCAGCGGCCAAGGACGCGCAACTGGTTGACCACGTTGAACGACTGCGAGCCGCCACAGACCTGCATCACCGCGAGCGTCTTGCCCTGGGTGGGGCGCACGGCGCCGAGGGCCAGGGGAATCCAGTCGATCTGTGCCTTGAACACCGCCGAGAGTGCGCCGTGGCGCTCCGGCGAGCACCAGACCTGGCCCTCCGACCACTGCACCAGGTCACGCAGTTCCTGCACCTTCGGATGCTCCACCGGCACATCGTCCGGTAGCGGCAGGCCTGAAGGATTGAAGATGCGCGTCTCGGCACCGAAGTGCTGCAGCAGCCGTGCGGCTTCCTCCACCAGCAGGCGGCTGAAGGAGCGTTCGCGCGTCGATCCGTAAAGCAGCAGGATGCGCGGTTTGTGCTCGCTGGCATCGGCGGCGGCTGGTAGCGGATCGATCAGCGACAGGTCGAGGTTGGGCAGTTGTTCGGACATGTGTCCTCCTGATCAAAGGGCGCCAATACGATCCAGCTCGCGCTTGAGTTCGTCGCGGCCGAGGGTGGCGAAGGGCAGGGCGAAGAAGGCACGGCAGCGCAGTTCGATGCGCGCCAGCGTGGCGCGGAAGGCGGCGTCGATCGCGGCCTCGTCACCCTCGGCATCCGAAGGATCTTCCAGCCCCCAGTGGGATTTCACTGCCGGGCCGAAGTAGACCGGGCAGACCTCGCCCGCGGCCTTGTCGCAGACAGTGACGACGATATCCGGCGGGTTGCCTTCGAAGGCGTCGTTGCCCTTGCTGCTCAGGCCTTCGGTAGAGATGCCGGCCTGCTCCAGGGTAACGAGGCTGCGGGGCAACACCTGGCCCTTGGGGAAGCTGCCGGAGCTGACCGCCTCGAAGCCCTCGGGCGCCAGGTGATTGAACAGCGCCTCGGAGAGGATGCTGCGGCAACTGTTGGCCGTGCACATGAACAGGACTCGCATGGAAGGCTCCTCCGCTTCTGGGCGGGACGTCAGAGGCTCAGGCGCAACGCCAGGGCCGAAAGGGTGATCAGCAGAACTGGCAAGGTCAGGAGGATGCCGACCTTGAAGTAGTAACCCCAGGTAATCCGCACGCCCTTGCGTTCCAGCACATGCAGCCAGAGCAGCGTGGCGAGACTGCCGATGGGGGTGATCTTCGGGCCGAGGTCGCAGCCGATGACGTTGGCGTAGATCATCGCCTCGCGCACCAGGCCTTCCGCGCCGCTGGCCTGGATCGACAAGGCGCCGACCAGCACGCTGGGCATGTTGTTCATCACCGAGGACAGCAGCGCCGAGAGCAGGCCGGTGCCGAGGGCGGCGACCCACAGCCCCTGTCCGGCAAGGCGGTCGAGCAACTGGGCAAGGAAGTCCGTGAGGCCGGCGTTCTTCAGGCCGTAGACCACCAGGTACATGCCGAGGGAGAAGATCACTACCTGCCAGGGCGCTTCGCGCAGTACACGGCGGGTGGAGATGCGCTGGCCGCGGGCGGCGACAGCGAAGAGGAGCGCGGCACAGGCGGCGGCCACGGCGCTGACCGGGATGCCCAGCGGCTCCAGGGCGAACAGGCCGACCAGCAACGCCAGCAGCGTCCACCAGCCGACGATGAAGGTGGCGCGGTCATGGATGGCGGCCTTGGGTTCCTTCAGCGCATGGAGCGCGTACTGCCTAGGGATGTCACGGCGGAAGTACAGGAACAGCACCAGCAGGGTGGCGGCAATGCTGGCAAGGCTCACCGGCAGCATCACCGAGGCATACTCGGCGAAGCCCAGGCCGAAGTAATCCGCCGAAACGATGTTCACCAGGTTGGACACCACCAGCGGCAGGCTTGCGGTGTCGGCGATGAAGCCGGCAGCCATGACGAAGGCCAGGGTCGCGGCGGGCGAGAAGCGCAGGGCGAGCAGCATCGACATGACGATGGGCGTGAGGATCAGTGCCGCACCATCATTGGCGAACAGCGCCGAAACGGCCGCGCCGAGCAGCACACAGAAGGCGAACAGGCGCTGGCCGCTGCCGTTCGCCCAGCGCGCCACGTGCAGTGCGGCCCACTCGAAGAAACCGGCCTCATCCAGCAGCAGGCTGATGACGATGACCGCGATGAAGGTGGCGGTGGCGTTCCAGACGATGGCCCAGACGACCGGGATGTCGTGCAGCGAAACCGCGCCGGCGGCCAGGGCGATGATCGCGCCCAGGGCGGCGCTCCAGCCGACGCCAAGGCCCCTGGGCTGCCAGATGACCAGAACGAGAGTGAAGATGAAGACTGCAATGGCGACCAGCATGGAAGACTCGCTCGACGGGGATCAGCAGCAGGCGGCGTCACGGACGGGGCGGCCGTCCATGTTCTGCAGGCGCAGGGTGTTGTCGGCCAGCCACTGCCCGTTGGCCAGCAGCGTGACCTGCAGCATGTCGTGCACCCAGGCGGGCAGTTCGGGGTTGAGGCGGTAATACACCCACTGCCCCTGGCGGCGATCCAGCAGCAGGCCGCTGCTGCGCAGTTGTGCCAGGTGGCGGCTGATCTTCGGCTGGCTATCGTCCAGCGCGCACATCAGCTCGCAGACACACAGCTCGCCCAGGCTGGCGATGAGCAGGGTGGCGCGAGCGCGGGTCTCGTCGGCCAGGCTCTTGAAGACTTCGGGTGGAGTGATCATGGCTTTATCTGGATATATGGAAAAACGAATATACGGGTTTCCATATGTCCTGCGCAAGCTTCCGGAGCCCGAACATCTGCAACGGACAGTTGCGCACCGCAGGCGCGAGGCACCTTTCGAGCAGTCTGTCGCGCACGCCTGCTGGCGGGACATCCGTTTCTCCTGCGGCGCACTGATCATCACCGCGCTGATCGATGGCTTCTGGCTGGAGTGGGCGCTGGACCACAAGGCCTTCAGCGCGCGCAAGGCGGAGAAGTGCTGCCTGCAGACGGCGCAGCTGTTGACCGGCGTTACGCCGGCCTAGGTGGGTTACATCGCGGACGATGGCGGCCTGCGCGACATCCCGCCAATTGCCGACTCCTCGCACGGCTGCGCTGACCAACGGCCCTGCGGCCGGGCTTCCGAAAGTCCTTCGATGAAGATCAATGCTTCCCGGCAGGCGGGCAGGGGCGTGGTTGTTCTCGCCCTTATCCACCTTGCGTGGAGCGAGCGCCAAGGCGGTGAGGCTTCCGCTATCGCACAAAGCTGGCATGCTCCGGGCTTGATCTGAGCAAGCCCGGCTAGGTGCGCCCCTGCAGGATTGGGGGATCCTGTCGTCGACCGTATATCCAGGAGCTGCCGTCCGGTGTCCGATATCCCGATTGCTTACGCCAAACGCTTCGACGCGGTGCTCGCCTATATCGATGGCCACCTTGAAGGTGATCTTTCGGTAAAGGCGTTGAGTGAGGTGGCCCATTTCTCGGTGTACCACTTCCACCGGCAGTTCACCGCCTATGTGGGTGTGCCCGTTGCCCGCTATGTGCAGTTGATGCGGTTGCGGCGAGCGGCGCATCGCCTGGTGGCCGGCGCGCAGTACTCGGTCCTGGAGGCCTCGTTCGACGCCGGCTTCGACAGTCCCGAGGCCTTCAGCCGAGCCTTTCGCCGGGACTTTGGCATGGCTCCCAGGGCCTTCCGGCAGCAGCCGGACTGGCGGTCCTGGCATGCGGTCTTCGCCATTCCCCACTTCTCCAGGAGCATTACCATGCAAGTACGTATCGTCGATTTCGCCGAAGTCCGGGTCGCAGCCCTCGAGCACTGCGGTCCTCCCGCACAGCTCGACGAGAGCGTGAATCGGTTCATCGAATGGCGCATGGGCAGCGGCTGCTCGCCCGTCGCATCGAGTCGCACCTTTGGCATCCCCTACGGCAACCCCGACACGACACCGGCGGAGGAGTTTCGCTTCGCCATCTGCGGTGAGATCGACGGGGAGGTGGCGCCGAACGACTACGGTGTTCGCGAACTGGTCATTCCCGGCGGCCGCTGCGTCGTCGTGCGCCACGTCGGCTCACCCGATCACATTGGCGAGAGCATCTACCCGGTTTATCGAGACTGGTTACCCGCAAGCAACGAAGAGCTCCGCGACCATCCCCTGTTCTTCCACTACCTGAGTGTCTATCCGCACACGCCGCTGGAGCAGTGGCAGACGGATGTCTACATCCCGTTGCGATAAGGCGGAGCCTCACCCCTCGGCCGTCGTCACGAGTTGCGCGTGACGACGGCATTCCGGTGCGCCAGTCTGGCAGACATGGCCAAGGCCTGGGCTCCCGGTGAGCGCGCGTTCCCCAGCAATGCGGTGAGGCATGGATGACTGGAGCCGGCCGTCGATGAGGCCGGCCCCGGGCATCGCTGCGGTTCCGCGTCGTGGCTACCAGTCGTAGCTCATTTCCAGCGAGGCCACCCGCTCCTGGCCGTAGTAGCAGCCGAATGCGTAGTTGCAGTCGGAGACGTACTCCCGGTCGAACAGGTTCTGCACGTTCAGGCGCGCTTGCAGGCCCGCCATGCTTGGCGAGAAGCGGCTGAAGTCGTAGCCGAGGGTGGTGTCGTAGACGACATAGGCGGGGGTATGGAAGCTGTTGGCCGCGTCACCCGGCTTCCTGCCCGTGTAGCGTGCGCCGACGCCCCAGGTGAGGCCGTCGACGGTGGCCTGGCTGAAGTGGTAATCCACCCACGCAGTGGCCGAGACAGGCGCCTGGGCTTCGCTGCGGTTGTCCTCGTTGCCGTAGGTTTCCCTGGTGTAGAACGAGTCGATGTAGGTCGCTGCGGCGAGCACGTCGAATTGCTCGATGCTGGACTTGAGCTCCAGTTCGACACCGCGCGAACGTACCTCGCCGGACTGGCTTTCGTACTGCGGATAGTCGACGTCGCCGGTAAGGACGTTCTTCTGCTTGATCTGGAACACCGCGGCGGTCAGCAGGGTCTTGTCGAACGGCTGGTACTTCACACCCACTTCGTACTGCTCGCCCTCGGTGGGCTTGAACGCATTGCCGCCGCGCTCCGGCGCGGCGGTGCCCGCCGTTGGCAGGAAGGACTCGGAATAGCTGACGTAGGGCGCCAGGCCGAAGTCGGTGACGTAGGTCAGGCCGATGCGCCCGGTGAACTTGTTGTCGCGCTGCTCGGTGATGCTGCGCGCGAGCAGGTCCTTGTTCTCGACCTCGGCCCAGTCCTGGCGCCCGCCGATGGTGAGGATCCACTGGTCCAGCTTGATCTGGTCCTGCAGGTAGAGCCCGGTCTGGCGAACGGTGTTATCCCACTTGGTGGTCAGCTCCGGGCGCACGTTGCCGGTGTCGGTGTTGTTCTTCCCATAGAGGTTCACGGGTTCCGCGTTGTAGGCGTTGTAGCCGTCGTACTTGCGGTTGAAATGCCGATAGTCGACGCCGGCCAGCGTGGTGTGCTGCAGGGCGCCAGTGTTGAAGCGGTATTCCAGGTTGTTATCGAGGGTGTAGGCGCTGTTGTGCTGCCGCCAGTCGACCTTGGTCCGGTTGGCGCGGGTGTAGTCGGTGACGCCGTCGGCGTCGGTAACGAAACTGCGCAGGTAGAAGCCCCGGTAGCGATCATCCACGTCGGTGTAGCGGGCGGTGGAGCGGAACTGCAGGTCTTCGTCGAAGCGGTGGCTGAAGTCGTAGCCGAGGATGTACTGGTCGCGCTTGTAGTCGTTGTAGCGCGAGTCGCCGGAGAAGAAGTCCCGGTCGATGCGCTGGCCGGTGGGGCCGCGCACCAGGCTGCCGATGCGCGGCAGCGACTGGTAGTCCTCCAGCCCATCGTCGCGCTGGACCTGGGCGAGCAGGGTAAGGGCGGTGTCCTCGGTGGGCGCCCAGGTCAGGCTGGGAGCCAGCAGCATTCGCTCGCTGTGAGTGTGGTCGACCTGCTCATTGCCCTTCTTGGCGACCCCGATGACGCGGTAGGAGAAGGCTTTCTGCTCATCCAGCGGACCGCTGGTATCGAACGCGCCATTGACCCGGTGGTAGCTGCCCAGACCGAACCTGACCTGGCTGCGCTGCTCGGTGGTGGGACGCTTGGAGACCATGTTGACCAGCCCGCCGGGCTGGTTCTGGCCGTACAGCACCGAGGACGGGCCCTTGAGTACCTCGACACGTTCCAGCGTGTAGGGATCGATCTGCGGGGCGCCGCCCAGACTGCCGGCGTAGGGAAGGTAGGCGCCGTCGAGGTACAGCGGCGTCGGCGCAAAACCACGGCTGGTGATCTCGTCGGCGATGGAGTTGCGGTCCGTGTAGCCGTTGACGCCCAGGCCGGGGGTGTAGCGCAGCGCCTGGGTGAGGTTCTGCGCGCCCTGGGCCTGGATCTGGTCGGCGGTGATCACATTGATGGTCTGCGGGACCTCCAGGATCGGTGTGTCGGTCTTGGTGGCGGTGCCGGTGCGGGTCGCCACGTAGCCTTGCACCGGTCCCCAGGCCGATTCAAGGTTGGCGCCATTGATGGTGGTCGGTGACATCTCCAGTGCGTCATCGGCGGGAGCCAGCACGTATCCGTCGGCCACCGCCCGGGCCTGCAGGCCGCTGCCGTGCAGCAGCTGGGCGAAGCCTTCCTCCAGCGAATAGCTGCCGTGCAACGCTGACGCCTGGAGGCCGCGTACCTGTCCGGCATCGAAGGACAGCGCCACGCCAGCCTGGCTGGCATAGCGGTTCAGGGCGGTGCCCAGGGGGCCGGCGGGGATATCGAAGCTGCGGCTGTCCGCCTGGGCTGCCAGCGACAGTGCTGGCAGGCCCAGGGAGGCGGCCAGGCCCAGTTGCAGGGCCAGGGCCAGGGCCAGCGGAGAGAGGCGACGCGAGGAGCGGTTCATGAAGGTTCCTGTTGGGTTGGCTTATGTCATTCAGGACGGGCCACTCGGCCAAACTGGAACCGACATTGAAAAATAATTATTCGCGTGGATTTTCCCGGTTCACCTGCAGCAGCCACGGTCCGTAGGACTTCACCTGCAGCGGGAAGCTGCGCGCCAGCAGGCGCAGTGCGCGCTGCGGGTCATCCATCGGCAACACCGCGGAAACCCGCAGGCCGGCCAGCGCCTTGGCGTCGTAGGCCAGGTAGCCGCTGAAGTTGCGATCCAGTTCCTTGAGCACTTCGGGTATCGGCCGGTCCCAGACCACCAACTGGTGGTTGCGCCAGGATCGCTCGAAGGTGTTGCTGTCCACCCGCTGCGGCTGGCCGAGGCCCTGATCGTCCAGGCGCAGGCGCTGGCCGGCCGCCACTTCCACGCTGGCGCCGGAGACGCTGCGCACTTCGACGCGGGATTCGAGCATCGTCAGCCAGGTGGCGTCGTCGCGGCGTTCGACGATGAAGCGCGTACCCAGTGCGCGGATGCTGCCGTGGGCGGTTTCGACGACGAAGGGGCGGGCGGAGTCATGGGCCACCTGCACCAGGATGTCGCCCTGGATAAGGTGCACGGTGCGGCGATGGGTGTCGAAGTCGAGGTCTGCTGCCGAGCGGCCGTCGAGGATGACCTGGCTGCCATCGTCGAGACGTGTTTCCTGCCACTGGCTGGTTCCGGTACGCAGGTCGGCGAGCAGGTAGGCCGGCGGATTGGCGTGCAGGAACAAGCCCAGTGGCAATAGCGCCGCCAGGGCCAGTGCGACCCCGCCGGTGCGACGCCTCTGGCGTTGCCGGTCCAGGCTGTGTGCTGCATCCAGTGCTGCATGCGCGGGTGCCGCAGACAGCCTGTCGAAGCGCCGCAAGGTGCTCGTCAGGCTGGCTACCGCCGCTGCGCGACGAGCATCGCTCGCGCACCATGCATCGAACTCGGCCTGCCGTTGCGGCTCGGCTTCCAGGCGCACCAGCCACTCGGCAACCTGCTGGAGCAGGGCGTCTTCGTGCCGGCTCATCATGCTCCGCCCAGTTGCCGGTGGCAGTGCAGCAGAGCCTGCACCAGGTACTTCTGCACCATGCGCGTGGAGACGCCGAGGCGTTCCGCGATCTGCTCGTGAGTCAGGCCGTCGAGATGGCGCAGCAGAAATGCCATGCGCGCCTTGGCGTTGAGCCCGAGCAGGGCATGGGCGATCTGTTCCAGCGCGTCGATTGCCTCGGCAACCTGCTCGGCGGAAGGGTGACCATCTGCTTCGTCGAGGACGCGTGCCAGTTCGTCCAGGTAGGCCTGCTCGATGGCTTGACGGCGCGCGCGGTCAATGAGCAGCCGCCGCGCGATGGTGCAGATGAAGGCGCGCGGTTCCTGCAGTCCCAGAAGGTCCCGGGAGGCCAATATGCGCACAAAGGTGTCATGGGCCACATCGGCCGCGTTATCGCGATGGCGCAACCGCTTGCGCAGCCAGCCCAGCAACCAGGCATGGTGATCGAGATACAAGGCCTGTACGTCAGCGTGTCGAGGGCTGGAAGCAGCGGGTGGGGGCAACGCGAATCCTTGCGTGATAACGTCTTGCAGTTGCGAAGTAATCTCATCTTAATGTGCGTGCCATCAGGCAGGCAAGGAAAATGGAGTAGTCGGCGAGTGCCCAGCCGCTTCGGCAAACGAGCAGTTGCGGCTGGCCGACCGCCGTTGTCGCAAGCGTTCCTGTCCATCGAAGGTCTAGATGGAGCGCGCCTCCAATGATCCGCTCAGGAGGGCGCCGACCAACGTCCGGAGGCTGATCCCAACCGAGAGAGCAGTTCGTCGTAATCCTTAAATTTAAATTGAATTTAGATTTAACCTGCTTCAGGCTTGTCGGCACTGTTCCGTTATTGAGGAAAAACCATGGCCTCCCGCGAAGCTCGAAAAGATGGTGAAGCGACCCGCCTGCGCATTCTTGAAGCCGCCGGTGAGCTGTGCGCCACGCTCGGCTTCGGTGAAACCAGCAACAAGGCCGTCGCCGCCAAGGCGGAGGTCGACCTGGCGTCGATCAACTACCACTTCGGCAGCCGCAACGGTCTCTACCAGGCCGTGCTGGGTGAGGCCCGTCGACGCTTTCTCGACATCGCCGACCTGCAGCTGATCATCCAGGGCGGGCAGTCGGCGCCGGACAAGCTGCTCGCGCTGACCGAACTGGTCGTGCGCAAGGCGGTGCGCGGGCGGGAAAGCTGGCACCTGCGGGTGCTGGCTGCCGAAGCCCTGGCGCCCAGCAGCCACGGCCAGGAAGTGCTGCACCCCGAAAAGGCGCTGAAGCTGACGTTGCTCAAGCAGCTGTTCAGCGAGATCACCGGGATTCCGCCCGACGACCCCGCGTTGGTGCCCTGCATCCTCAGCGTCACGGCGCCCTGGGCGATGCTGCTGATCGGACCTCGTGGCGGGCATGGCGCCCTGCGCGACATTCTCGACATGCCAGGCCCTGTGGTCGTCGCCCAGCTCTACAGCTTCACCCTGGCCGGCCTGCAGGAAGTGGGGCGGCAGCACCGTCTGCGCGCGCCCTCCACGGGCGAATGAGCCCGGCTTCCATTCCTTCTACTTCCCACGACACCTCATCTCATCAGGTCCGCTCCATGCAAACGGCTTCCGAACAACCCCTGGCCACGAACCTGAGCCCCTCGGACGACGCTCAGGCGACGCAGCCATCCATTCCCCTGTTGCTGGCGGCGTTGCTGCTGGTGATGTTCCTCGCGGCGCTGGACCAGACCATCGTGTCCACCGCGTTGCCGACCATCGTCGGCGAACTGGGCGGCCTGCACCTGTTGTCCTGGGTGGTGACCTCCTACCTGCTGGCCTCCACGGTCGTGGTCCCGCTGTATGGGAAGTTCGGCGACCTGTACGGCCGCAAGCTGGTGCTGCAGACCGCCATCGTGCTGTTCCTGGCGGGCTCGGCGCTCTGCGGGCTGGCGCAGAACATGACCGAGCTGATCCTCCTGCGCGCGCTCCAGGGCCTGGGCGGCGGCGGCTTGATGGTGGTGGCGATGGCGGCCATCGGCGACGTCATTCCGCCGGCCGAGCGTGGCCGCTACCAGGGGCTGTTCGGTGGCGTATTCGGCCTCGCCACGGTGGTCGGTCCGCTGGTGGGCGGCTTCCTGGTCGAGCAGTTGTCCTGGCGCTGGATCTTCTACATCAACCTGCCGCTGGGCTTGCTCGCCCTGCTGGTGATCGGCAGCGCGTTCAAGCCCCACGTCGCACGGGTGAAACACGTCATCGACTACTTTGGCGCCTTCTTCCTGACCCTGGCCCTGGCCTCGCTGGTGCTGATCACCAGCCTGGGCGGCAGCACGCTCAAATGGACCTCGATCGACATCCTGTGCCTGTCGCTCTTCGCCGTTGTCGGTGTGATCGGCTTTGTCCACGAGCAGCGCATCGCGGCGGAACCGATCATGCCGCTGCACCTGTTCCGCCACCGAACCTTCGTGCTCGCCGGGCTGATCGGGTTCACCGTCGGTGTTTCGCTGTTCGGCTCGGTGACCTTCCTACCGCTCTACATGCAGGTGGTCAAGGACGCCACGCCGACCAGTGCGGGCCTGCAGATGCTGCCCCTGATGGGTGCAATGCTGGTCGTCTCGGCTATTACCGGTCGCCTGATCAGCCGCTGGGGACGTTACCGGGTATTCCCCATCCTTGGCACGCTGCTGCAGGTCATCGCCCTGGCGTTGCTGAGCCGTCTGGACCTGCAATCGTCGATGTTGCAGATGAATCTCTACATGGCCTTGCTCGGCGCCGGGCTGGGCATGGTGATGCAGGTGCTGATCCTGGCGGTGCAGAACAGCGTCGAATTCCGCCACATGGGCGTGGCGACCTCCGGGGCGACCCTGTTCCGCTCCATCGGCGGCTCGATTGGCGTTTCGGTGTTCGGCGCATTGTTCTCCCACGAGCTGATGAGTCGGCTCGTGAGTGCCTTCCGGCCAGTGTCGGCTCACCGGCCAACCTGTCGCCGGCCGCTGTGCATGCCTTGCCCGCAGCGTTTCAACAGGCTTACCTGGAAGCCTTTTCCGGATCGATGCACTGGGTCTTCCTGGTGGCGTGCATGGTCAGCGCCGTGGCCTTCGCGCTGTCGTGGCTGCTGCAGGAAGTTCCGCTGCGCAAGGCCTGACGATACCTCGGCCGCCGATCCGCTGCGGATCGCCCGGCCGCAGGACGGCGGCCAGGCAGGCCGCGAGTGTCTCGCCTATTCGGCGCCTTGGCTGGCCCACTGCTCGCGCGAAAGCTCGAAGCAAAGCCATTGCGCGGGAGTGCCCGAGAGATCCAGTTCAGCGTCGTACGCCAGCCTGGCGCCCAGCTTTGCCGTACCTTTCTGCGAGCGGATGTTGCTCGGCGCGATGTGGAACCACACGCGCTCGAAGCACTGGAAGGCATGGCCGAGCATCAGGGCCTTCAGTTCGCGGTTGGTCGCGCCGCCCCAGTAGCGGTGGTTGATGAAGGTGAAGCCGATGCCGATGTCTTCCGGCTGGTCCGGCACCGGGTAGTAGCGCGAGCAGCCGATGGCCCGGCCGGTTGCCCGGTCGAGGATCAGCAGGCAGCCACCGGCATTCACCAGGAACTGGAAGTAGGGCTCGAAGACCTCGCGGCGGTAACGATCCTTTGCCGGGTGCCCGGCCCAGGTTTCGGGCGAGTTGGCGGCGTCGTAGAGGGCGTCGAAATCCTCGCCGCGCAGCGGGCGAAGTTGCAGGGAATCGCCGAGCAGGGTCGGCTGGTCATCGAAGGTGGTCATGCTGGGCTCCAGGGGTAATGGAGCTCAGCTTAAGGGCGGATCGGAACCTTGCAGAGAGCCAATGGCACGTACTTGCGCGGTGCCATTGGCTGCTTAGTCGCTGCAGATGCCGAGAATTGCCTGCGCGGCCGACGCTGTGCCGCGTGAGGCCTGCATCTGTTCGCGCACACCGGCCAGCCGTTGCTGCATGGCCTTGTCGGCGAGCAGTTCGGCCAGCGTGCCGGGCAGCGCCGCCAGCGGGTTCTCGAAGCGTGGCAGGTAGCGCGCCACGCCGACTTCCTCGGCGCGCCGGGCATTGTCGTGGCCGTCCCAGCAGTAGGGGATGATCACCGACGGCAGGCCGAAGTAGAGCGCCTCGCAGAAGCTGTTGTTGCCGCCGTGATGGATGAACAACTGGCATTCGCGCAGCACCGCCGGCTGCGGATACCAGCTGTCGAGGTAGACGTTGTCGGGCACGCTGTCGTAGTGCTCGCGGTAGGCGCCGACGTTGATCAGGAAGCGATAGGGCAGTTGCGCGGCGGCATCGATCAGCTTGCGCATCATCTCGATATCGGCGGCGCCGAGGCTGCCGAAACTCACATAGATCAGCGCAGCATCGTCGTGCCGCGGGAACTGCGGCGGGATATACGGCGCCTCGCTGCGCACGCAGCCATCGAGGTACAGATAGCGCTCGGCCGGCAGCGGATTCTGGCGCTCGTAGCGCACGGGGGTGGGCGAGAGCAGCAGGTTGAGCCAGGGCGAATCCTCGAGGAACTGGCCGGCGGGCAGGGCGGGGTGGCCGCACTCGGCGAGGAACTGCGCGAAGCGCTCATGGGCCGGCCGGGTGGCCTGCAGGTAGTGCGCGCGATAGGTTGCGCAGGCTTGCGGGTCGCTGCTGCTGGCGCCGGACAGGTAGGGCGGCACGGCAGCGTCGGGCAGTTCGGTTTCCGCGCAGGAGATCATCCGCACCCAGGGACAGCCGGCGGCGGAGATGGCCGGGAAGCTGACCACGTTGTCCAGCACGATGGCATCGGGCTTGAGCCGGGCGAGCAACTGCTGCAGCGGTTTTTCCGACTCGATGGCAGTGTCGATGATGGCTTCCCAGGCCGGCGCTACGTAGCTGTCGATCTGCGCCAGGGGCGGCTGGTCGAAGTAGGGCACGTTGCGCTCGATGAAGCGCTCCCAGTAATGCTGGTGGTCGGCGGCGGAGAGCGGCGAGTCCAGTTGCAACGGGTACTCGGCGAAGCCGTACTCGGCGAAGATGCCCTGGAAATGCGCATGGCAGATGAACACCGGGCGGGCGCCGAGTTCGCGCAGGGCCTGGGCGATGCCGATGCAGTTCAGCGCGGCGCCGAAGCTGGCCTCGGGGAAGAAGGCGATGGTTCTTGTTCTTTGCGTCATGGGCACATCCGGGTGTTGCTCACGGGCACTGCGTGAAACTGATACTGCATTTTTTCGTTAAAAAAAACACCGTGTGAGAAAAATAATCAGCGACGGCCCAGGGCGAACGACTGCGGAATCCCGCGGTTGGCGGTCTGCGGGCGCTGCGCGAAGGACAGCCGCAGGTGCAGGCGCATCAGGTCGGCGGCGACTTCAAGTTGGCCGCGTTCGATCTGCTCGATGATCCGCAGGTGCTCGCGCAGGGCTTCCTGCAGGCGGTGCACGCTGACCATCGGCAGCAGGTTGGGCAGGCGGCGCAGGCGCTGGTGCTGCAGCAGGGCGTCGCCGACGAAACGGTTGCCGCAGCCCTGGGCGATCAGCTCGTGGAAGCCGATGTCCAGTTCGCGGAACTGGGCCACGTCGAAGCGCTCGATGGGCGCCGCCAGCAGCTCTTCCATGGCCCCGCGCAGCAGGGCGAGGCGCGCCAGGTCCGGCTCGAAGCCGGGGGCGAGGAGGGCTTCGGGCTCGAGAATCAGCCGATAGCGCAGGCTGTCTTCCAGTGCTGCGAGGTTGTTCAGCAGCGGGCGGAACGACCAGCTCTGTCCGGCGCCGCGCTCCAGCACCTGGTCCTCGCTGAGCTGCGCCAGGACCTTCTGCGCGGCGACGCGGCTGATGTCGTAGCGGCGCATCAGCTCGCTGGCGCTCAGGCTGTTGCCCAGGCGGCCGGCCATGCGGTCGCGCAATACCGAGGCGGCCAGCGCTTCCTCCTCGGCCTGGGGCAGGGCGGAGCCGAGCACCTGGGCGGACGGGTCGGCAGTGAGGCGATACCCCTTGCCCGGCTCGTGGGCCACCAGTTGCTGTTCCAGCAGCAGGTCCAGGCCGGCGCGGATCAGCGTGCGCGAGACGCCGAAGGTGCGCGCCAGCTGTTGCTCGGACAGCGCATCGCCATCGGCGAGACCTGTGTCCTGGGCGTGCTCGATGATCCGCCGGGCCAGTTCCAGGTGGTTGGTGCGCGGTCTTTTCTCGGTGTCCTTGCTCAAGCGGCTCATCTCCAGCGGTCCCGGCGGGCTTGTCGTCGCGGGGCGAACCCTTATGCCACAGCGAGGGTGGTCCAACAAGAATGTGGGAAATGGTTGTAGGAAATTGTTGACTTCGCCAGCGGTTCGGTTTTTATTTTGAAAAAAAGACATGTAGTACGCTTTTCGTTCCGCTGCCGTCGACACAACAACAATCATCGTCAGGTGCGCAAGATGAAGCTGAAGACCATGCTCTACGCAGGGGCAACCCTCGCGCTCACGCTGTCCGCCACCACGGCCAGTGCCAAGGATCTGGTGATCTCCATCTGGGACGGCTACATGGCCCCGGACAACCTGGAGAAGTTCCAGAAGGCCACCGGCCTGGAAGCCGACAAGTCGCTCCACGCCACCAACGAAGAGATCATGGGCAAGCTCATGGCCTCCGGCGGCGAAGGCTACGACGTGGTGTTCGTCTCTTCGCCCTTCGCCGAGATCCTGCACAAGCAGGGCCTGCTCGCCGACATCGATCCGGCCAAGGTGCCGAACCTCAAGAACCTCTACCCCGAAGCGCAGAAGCTCGAGTACGACCCGGGCAACCACTTCTCCGTGCCCTACACCTGGGGCACCACCGGCATCTGCTACCGCTCGGACAAGGTCAACCCGGCACCGTCGAGCTGGAGCGACCTGCTCAAGCCTTCCGACGCCCTCAAGGGCAAGACCACTATGCTCGCCACCGACCGCTGGCTGCTCGGCGCCGGCTTCCTGGCCAACGGCTGGTCGGTCAACGACGGCAACCCGGACCAGATCAACGCGGTGCGCGACCAGCTGATCGCCACCAAGAAGCGCCTGCTGTCCTTCGACGACACCACTTTCTACTCCAAGCTGGCTTCGGGCGAGGCGCTGATGGCCCATGCCTGGGATGGCTGGTGCAACTACGGCACCCAGGCCAACGAGTCGATCAAGTTCGTCGTGCCCAAGGAGGGTTCCGACCTCTGGGTGGACACCATGGTCGTGCTGAAGAGCTCGAAGAACCCCGACGCCGCCTACCGCTTCATCAACTACATGCTGGAGCCGGCGAACCACGCCTGGGTCGCGGAGAACATCCTCTACAAGGTGCCCAACCAGGCGGCGATGGCGACCCTCAAGCCGGACCTGCTGGCCAAGTACCCCAACCTCACCACCACGCCGGCCGAGTTGGTCAAGCAGCAACAGTTGCGTGACGTGGGCGGCTCGACGCAGAAGGCGTACACCCGCGCCGTGACCGAGATCATGGCGGCCCAGTAGTAGGGCCGGCTGCGCGTCGGCGATGCTGCGTTGAGAACAAGCGCGGGCTTGCTCATTTAGCGGCCTAAACTCCGCGCCCGCGCTTGTTCTCGCCTTGCCTCGCTCTAGCTCGCTCGCCCCAGAAGTTCACTGCATTTAATAACCCTGAAGCACCCCGCCTGGCGTGGGGTTGGGGGAACTACGCATGACCGCTTTATCCGCCGACCGCAAATTGTCGGCCTGGCTGCTCGCGCCCGGTCTGGGCTGGCTGGCCCTGTTCCTGCTGCTGCCGTGCCTGCTGGTGCTGGTCTACAGCTTCCTCGAGCGCGGTGCCTACGGCGGCATCGACTACGTGTTCACCTGGGAAAACTACCGCCGCGCGGTGGACCCGCTGTACCTCGACATCCTCCTGCGCTCGGCGAAGATCGCCGGCCTGGCCATGCTCTTCGCGGTGATCATCGGTTACCCGGCGGCCTACGCCATCACCCGCACCACGCCTCGCCGGCAGGCGGTGTACCTGTTCCTGGTGATGCTGCCGTTCTGGAGCAACTACCTGATCCGCACCTATGCCTGGATCGTCCTGCTCAACCGCGAAGGCCTGCTCAATCGGCTGTTCAACCTGCTGGGCTACAGCGGCGAGCCGATCAACCTGTTGTACACCGACGCCACCGTGGTGCTCGGGCTGGTCTACAACTACATCCCCTTCGTCATCCTCGCCATCTACAGCTCGCTGTCGCGCATCGACAACGAGCTCTGGGAAGCCTCGCGGGACCTTGGCGCGTCCGGCTGGACCACTTTCCGCCGAGTGATCCTGCCGCTGTCGGTGCCCGGCGTGGCGGCCGGCGCGGTGTTCGTCTTCGTGCTCTCCATCGGCAACTTCATCACCGCCGACCTGCTGGGCGGCAAGCAGGTGCAGATGGTCGGCAACCTGATCTACGCGCAGTTCCTCACCGCGCGGGACTGGCCGTTCGGCGCGGCGCTGAGCTTCTTCCTGATCGGCATCATGCTGCTGCTCCTGTTCATCCAGGCCATGGTCTCGCGCCGGGCCCAGGGCGCGGAGGGCGAACGCCATGCGTAACTCCTCCGGCATCGCCCTCGGCACACACCTGTGGCTGGTGTACGCCTTCCTCTATGTGCCGATCCTGGTGCTGATCCTGCTGTCGTTCAACGCCAGCGGCCTGCCCACCGCGTGGGGCGGCGCATCGCTGAAGTGGTACGCCAAGCTGCTGGCCAATGCCTCGATCCAGCACGCTGCGCTGAACACCCTGATCGTCGCACTGACCTCTACCTTCATCGCCTGCGTGCTTGGCACCTTGCTCGCGCTGGGCGTGGAAATGCGCGCGCGCAGCAGCGGCAAGAAAGGCAGCAACATCGCCGACACCCTGCTGATGGCACCGATGATCATCCCCGACATCGTCCTGGCCATTGCGCTGCTGAGTTTCTTCAACCTGCTGAAGATGAGCCTGGGGCTGCACTCGATCATCCTCAGCCACGTGGTGTTCAACATCGCCTTCGTCTGCGCGGTGGTGCGCACGCGCCTCAAGCACTTCGACTATTCGATCCTCGAAGCGTCCATCGACCTGGGCGCCGGCTGGTTCACCACCGCGCGCCGGGTGCTGCTGCCGGCGATCTTCCCCGGCGTGCTGGCCGGCGGATTGCTGGCGTTCACCCTGTCGGTCGACGAATTCATCATCGCTTTCTTCAACTCCGGCTCCGGCAGCGCCTCCACCACGCTGCCGATGCAGATCTACTCGATGATCCGCTTCGGTGTGACCCCGGAAATCAACGCCCTCGCCACCCTGGTGATGCTGGTCAGCTTCACCGCGCTGTTCGCCTCCCAACGTCTGAACAAGGTGCCCAAAGCCCATGACTAAGTCTTCCGACCTGCTGGTGCTGGACCAGGTCAGCAAATCCTATGGCGAGGGCCTGACGGCGGTGGACCAGGTGTCCCTGGCGATCCGCGAGAACGAGTTCTTCGCGCTGCTCGGCCCGTCCGGCTGCGGCAAGACCACGCTGATGCGGATGATCGCCGGCTTCGAGACGCCCAGCTCCGGCGCCATCTACCTCAATGGCCAGGACATCTCGCCGCTGCCGCCGAACAAGCGCCCGCTGAACCTGATGTTCCAGTCCTACGCGCTTTTCCCCAACATGACCGTACGCAGCAACATCGCCTACGGCCTGGAGATGGAGAAGCTGCCCGCCGGCGAGATTCGCCAGCGCGTCGATGCAGTGCTGGAAACCGCGCAGCTCGGCGCTCTGGCCAACCGCCGCCCGGACCAGCTTTCCGGCGGCCAGCGCCAGCGCGTCGCCCTGGCCCGCGCGCTGGTCAAGCGCCCGCGCGTGCTGCTGCTGGACGAACCGCTCGGCGCGCTGGACAAGAAGCTGCGCGAGAAGATGCAGCTGGAACTCAAGCGCCTGCAGCACGAGAGCGGCATCACTTTCATCATGGTCACCCACGACCAGGAAGAAGCCCTGGTGATGTCCGACCGCATGGCCGTGCTGCGTGACGGCAAGGTCTGCCAGTGCGGCAGCCCCAGCGAACTCTACGAGAACCCGGGCAGCCGCTTCGTCGCCGACTTCATCGGCGTCAGCAACCTGATCGAGGGCCGCCGCGTGGGCACCAACCGCCTGCAGGCCGGCGATCAGGTGCTGAACATCGAGACCACCGCCCAGTCCTGCCCCGAGAGCGTGACCCTCGCGCTGCGCCCGGAGCGCCTGCGCGTGCTGACCGATGCCACGCCCGCCACTGACAACCAGATCCACGGCCAGGTGGCGGAAGTCGCCTACCACGGCCTGGACACCAACCTGCACGTGAACACGGCGCTGTCCAGCAAGCCGCTGATCGTCCGCGTGCCGTCCTCGGACTACGACTTCTTGCGCCTCGCCGCCGGCATGCCGGTGCGCCTGGGCTGGGATGCGCGGCACGGCCGCGTGCTGACTCACTGATTGCTTCAAGAACAAGACTTACAGGAGAGCACCATGAGTAGTGAACGCAAGGTCATCGCCTTCTTCCCCGAGGCCGCCTACGGCCCGGCCCTCAACTCCGTCGGCATCGCCCAGGCCTGCGAGGCGCTGGGGCACAAGGCGGTGTTCCTCACCGATCCGGGCATGACCGGGGTGTATTCGGCCTACGGCTTCGAGGAGCACTACGTGAACATGTCCGAGCCGATGCCGGCGGAGGAGATGGCGCGCTACTGGACCGACTTCATCAACGGCCACATCCCCAACTTCCGCAAGGCACCGATCGACCAGCTCGACAACTACGTGAAGGAGTGCTGGGAGGCCATCGTCTCCACCTCCAAGTGGGCGCAGAAGGAGCTGCCGGCGATCCTCGACCGGATCAAGCCGGACCTGATCTGCGTCGACAACGTGATCCTCTTCCCGGCCATCAAGCACTACGGCAAGCCGTGGGTGCGGATCATCTCCTGCTCGGAGAACGAGGTGCATGACCCGGACATTCCGCCGTACCTGTCGGGCATGAGCGTGGAAGACAAGGAGGGCCACGCGCGCTTCCAGAAACGCTTCGAGGAAGTGATCGCGCCGATCCACGCCGACTTCAACGACTTCCTCGCCGAGTGTGGCGAGCGCCCGTATCCGCTGGGCACCTTCTTCGAAGAGTCGCCCTACATGAACCTGCTGCTGTACCCGGACCCGGTGAAGTTCCAGCGCCGCCACGCGCTGCCGGCGCGGCAGTTCCACTACCTGCAGGGGTGCGTGCGCAGCGACAAGCCCTACGAGATTCCGCAGTTCAAGGCGCACAACGACAAGCCGCTGCTGTACGTCAGCTTCGGCAGCCTCGGCTCGGGCGATGTCGACCTGCTCAAGCGCCTGGTCACCGCTATCGGCAAGCTGCCGTACCGCGCGCTGTTCAATGTCGGCGAGCACGTGGAGAAATACGACGACCTGCCGGACAACGTGATCGTTTCCAACTGGTACCCGCAGCCCTCGGTGATCGCCCAGGTCGACGGGGTGATCCACCACGGCGGCAACAACAGCTTCACCGAGTGCCTGTTCTTCGGCAAACCGGCCATCGTCATGCCCTATGTCTGGGACGGCCACGACAACGCCATGCGTGCCCAGGAGAGTGGCCATGGCCTGCGCATGGATCGCTACGACTGGAGCGAGCAGGACCTGGCGCGCAACATCGCCCAGCTGCTCGGCGACGACCTGATGCAGGAGCGCCTGGCGCGCACCAGCGACTACATGCGCTCGCGCAAGGGCCCGGAAGACGCCGCGCGCATCCTCGACCAACTGATGGGCGGCAAGGCGGTGAACCATGGCTGAGTCCAAGGACCCCTTCTTCAATGGAGCGGCCAGCGCGCCGCACATCCGTGGCGCCCGCGACTACGACGACCTGGTGGACTGGGGCGTGCAGTCCGACGCGCTGGAAGGCGTCTCGCATTCCAGTGGCCGCCTGCTGTTCAAGGGCCCGAATAACAGTCCCGAGACCGGCCTGTGGGTCTGCACGCCCGGCCGCTGGCGGCTGTCGATCCCGCGCGACGAGCTGTGTCACTTCGTTGCCGGGCGCGCCACTTACCGCTCGGACGAGGGCGAGGTGATCGAGGTCGAACCCGACACCCTGGTGCTGTTCCCCGCCGGCTGGACTGGCGAATGCACCGTGCACAGCACACTTCGCAACCTCTACATGCTCGCCTGAACCCGTAGGGCGCATAACGCCCCAAGCGTTATCCGCCGTCGAGTTTTGCGCCGAGCCCATCGGCGGATAACCGCAAGCGGTTATTCGCCCTACGCCTTATCCGGCCGCCCGAGAGGGTGGCCATTGCTGGAGAAAGACATGAAGACTCCCGTTATCCATCGCCCGCTGCAAGTCACCGAACTCAAGGACTGGGGCGTGATCCCGACCATGCTCGAGGGCGAGTCCCACGTCAGCGGCGTGGTGCTGCACAAGGGGCCTGAAGGCCAGTCCGAATGCGGCATCTGGCACTGCACGCCGGGCAAGTGGTTCTGCCACGTGACCAGCGACGAGTTCTGCCATTTCCTCGAAGGCCGTTGCACCTATGTGCACGAATCCGGCGAGGTGATCGAGATCGAGCCGGATACCGCGGCCTTCTTCCCCAAGGACTGGAAGGGCGTGTGCACCGTGCACGAGACCATCAAGAAGGTCTACATGATCCGGTGATGCCATGAACCTGCCTTGTGAAACCACCCGCGCCGCCGCCCGCGAGACCTTTCTCGCCGGCAGCGGCCTGGCCGGAGAGACGCTCACCGCGCTACCGGCCGACGCCTCGGCGCGGCGCTACTTCCGCGTCGACGGCAAGGGCCTGCTGCTGATGGATTCGCCACCCGGCGCCGAGCCGCTGGCGCCGTACCTGCGGGTGGCACAACTGCTGCGCGACTGCGGGCTGTCGGCGCCGAACGTGCTGGCCGCCGACCGTGAGCTGGGCCTGGCGCTGATCGAGGACTTCGGTGACGCCACCTATACCCGGCTGTTCGCGGCCGGCCACAGCGAGACGGAGCTGTACCGTCTCGCCGTGGATGCCCTGGTGCGCCTGCACCGTGCCGGCCCGCAAGCGGCAGAGGGTGTGCCGGCCTACGACGGGCAGAAGCTGGGCGAGGAAGCGGCGCTGTTCATCGATTGGTACGCGCCGCTGCTCATCGGCGAGAAGGCCGCCGCGCAGTTGCGCGAACGCTATCTCGCCGAGTTCGCCGCGCTCTGGCGAGACGCCTCGATGCGCCGCGAAGTACTGGTGCTGCGCGACTATCACGTCGACAACCTGATGCTGCTGGAGGGCAGGGAGGACGTGGCGGCCTGCGGGTTGCTGGACTTCCAGGACGCGCTGTTCGGCGCACCGGCCTATGACCTCATGTCACTGCTCGAAGACGCGCGGCGCGACATTCCCGAAACGCTGCGCGTGGCCCTGCTCACCCATTACCTCAGCCAGCGCCCGGAAGTGGACGGCCGGCGCTTCCTGGCCGACTTCCAGGTGCTAGCTGCACAGCGCCACGCCAAGGTGCTGGGCATCTTCGTGCGCCTGGCCAAGCGCGATGGCAAGCACGGCTATCTCAAGCACCTGCCGCGCGTACTGCGGCTGTTCCAGCGCGCGCTGGATAACGAGCAGCTGCGCCCGCTGGCAGCGCTGTTCGACTCTCACTTGCCGAACTGGCGCCAGCCGCTGGAGAGCGACGTGATCGCCCGGCGCCTGGCTTCATCCGAATCCCTGCGGAGCATTCCATGACCGACTTCCACAGCGACGTGCCCCTGCGCTTCATCGGCCCTCACTACCAGGGCGTGGCCACGCAGCGCCTGCGCGACATCATCAATCCCGCTGACCTCACGCCCGTGGGCCGCATTGCCCTGTGCGATGCGGAGGACGTGGACGCCACCATCGACGCCGCCAACGCTGCCCAGCGCGAGTGGAAGCGTGTCGATGCGAAATCCCGCGCGGCGATCCTTCACCAGTTGGCCAACGCCATCGAGACCGACCAGGCGACCCAGCGCGAAGTGGCGCGGCTGATGACGCTGGAGATGGGCAAGCCGTTCCCAGAGGCCATGGGCGAGCTGGCCAACTGCGCGCCGATCTTCCGCTACTACGCCGAGATGGCCCGCGATGAAGCGGGCAAGGTAGCCGGCACTACCCAGCTCGGCTCGTTCCAGCATGTGCGCTACGAACCCTATGGCGTCAGCGTGCACATCATGCCGTTCAACTTCCCCATCCTGCTGATGTGCTGGACCTTGGCAGCCTCGCTCGCGGCGGGCAACGCCTGCATCGTCAAGCCGGCGGAAAGCACCACGCTGTGCACGCTGAAATTCATGGAGCACTTCAAGGTGCTGCCGGCGGGGATGGTCAGCTGCGTGCCGGGCGATGCCAGTACCGCGCAGCGCCTGGTGCAATCCGAACGCACCCACGCCGTGGCCTTTACCGGTAGCGTCGCCGCCGGCAAGGCAGTGGCAGTAGCCTGCGCCGAACGGATGAAACCGGCGGTAATCGAGGCCGGCGGCAGCGACCCGATGATCATCTCCCGCCATGCACCGCTGGAAGTCGCGGCGGCCGGCGCGGTGACCGCAGCCTTCCACCTGAGCGGGCAGATCTGCACCTCGGCCGAGCGCTTCTATGTGGTCGACGAAGTGCACGACGAGTTCGTCGCGCGTTTCGCCGAGCGGACTCGCGCGTTGCGCATCGGTCACGGGCTGGAGCGCTCAGAGATCGGCCCGATGGTCAGCGAAGCGGCCCGCGCCAAGGTGATTCGCCTGGTGGACGATGCCATCGCCAAGGGTGCCACGCTGGTCTGCGGCGGGCGTATTCCGCCGCAATTCCCGGTGGGCTGGTACTACGAGCCGACCATCCTCACCGACGTCACCCCGGCGATGGCGATCTTCCACGAGGAGTGCTTCGGCCCGGTGGCGGCGATCTGCAAGGTGAAGGATTTCGACGAGGCCGTGCGCTTGGCCAACGATTCACCCTTCGGCCTGGGCGCCTCGCTGTTCTCCACGGACCTGGCGGAAGCCATGGAGGCGGCGGACCGCCTGGAAGCGGGCATGGTCTGGGTGAACAACCCGCTGATCGACAACGACGCGCTGCCGTTCGGCGGCTGGAAGATGTCCGGCATGGGCCGCGAACTCGGTCGCCAGGGCCTGGATGCGTTCCGCCGGTCGAAGATGGTGATCATCGATCACCAGCCGCAGATCCACTCCTGGTGGTATCCGTACAGCGACGAGGTGTTCTACCAGGGCTGAGTGGCTCTCAGGTCGGGGCGCGGCCCAGCCTTTGCTGCAGCCGCGCCTTCACCTCGGGCCACTCGCTGTCGATGATGCTGAAGCGCACCGAGTTGCGCTTGCGGCCGTCGGGCATGATGCGTTCGTGGCGGACGATGCCTTCCTGCACGGCGCCCAGACGCAGGATGGCGGCGCGGGACTTCTCGTTCAGCTCGTCGGTGGTGAACTGCACGCGCACGCAGTCGAGTTCTTCGAAGGCGTAGGTGAGCAGCAGGAGCTTGGCTTCGGTGTTGATCGGCGTGCGCTGCGCCGACAGGGCGAGCCAGGTGTGGCCGATCTCCAGCTTGCGGTTGGCGCGGTCGACCTTCCAGAACCGCGTGCTGCCGACGATCTTTCCGTTGTGCCGATCGAGGATGGCGAAGGGCAGGACGGTGCCTTCCTCCAGGCCCTTTTCAGCCTTGGCGATGTAGCTATCCACGGTGTCCGGGCCGGGCACGACCGTGACCTTGAGGTTCCACAGTTCGCCGTCGGTGGCTGCATTGAGCAGTGCGTCGCGGTGTTCCGCGCGCAGAGGAATGAGTTCGACGTGCTGGCCGATGAGGTGGGGGCAGGTGAGGGCGGGCATGTTTCGGGGCTCTGCTTGGAACGAGCCCAAAGCGTACCGGATGCGGGAGGCTTTTCGTAGGAGCGAAGTTTCGCCGCGAAGCTTTTGGGTTTTCGTGTTTCTGCGCCGCTTCGATGCGTGCGGATGTATTGGGTTTCGCCCCCTCGGGCGAGTCACTTCTTCCAAACGACGGATGGCCGCCCCCCGGAAAGTAACCAAGAAGGCTTGCCGCTCCATCCGGTTTTTCGCTTAGGCGAAAAATTCCCTCGTTGAATCGAAGTTTCAGGGGCACGCTACGAAGGGCCATCCCTGGCCCATCGCAGCTCTCGCGGCATCCATGCCGCTCAACCCCTGAAACTCCAATTCAACGAGGCCTCCTGAAAGGGGCGGTTCGAGTGTGTTGGCATTTCTGTGGAAGTCGAAATAGCCAGAGCCAGGGCCGGGATTTGCCATGGAGAGCGTCGTAGCTATTGATGGAGTAGGAGCGAGCTTGCTCGCTCCTACAAGTGGAAGTGCGCGACGGCGATCAGAGCGCCACGTGAGCGACGTTCCCCTCCAGCACCAGGTGCGTCCCGTAGGGCTCCGACAGCGCGGCAAAGCGCTGCAGGATCGCTTGTGCGTGCTCGCCTTCGGCCAGGCGCGGGCGGCCACGGCGGTGGACCGCTTCGCCCAGGCCCAGGCTCACCGGATGCAGTTCGATGCCGGTGAGACGGCGGCCATCGAACTGGCAGACCGGCACCAGGCTTTCCCAGAAGCGCGCATCGGAGGGGAAGCTGCGGGTGTCGTTCTGGGTGCGTTGCAGGAAGACCCTGGACGGCGTCTGGTTGCGGTCGACGCGGAACTGCTCGTAGCTGTCCGCCGGCAGGCGCTCGACCAGCTCGTTCTGGCCGATGAAGTTGCCCAGGCTGTAGAAGATCGGCTTGCCGTTGTAGATCTCCATGCCGCGCAGCAGGTGCGGGCCGTGGCCGACCACGATGTCGACGCCGGCGTCGATCATCCGTCGCGCGACCGGCTGGATGAATTCGGCGGCGGCTTCCAGGTTCCATTCGCCGGTGGCGTCATGACCCAGTTCGTGGGCGTGGATGCTCAGTACGACGATGTCGGACAACGTCCGTGCCTCCTCGACCCAGCGCAGGATGTCGTCCATGTCCTTCTTGCGCGGCAGGGTGCGCAGGCGCGAACTCTCGCCCTGGCGGAACAGCAGCGGGGTGAAGGGACCGAATACGGCCAGCGACGGATCGGGAATCGGGTGGGCGAAGCCCAGGTCCACCGCGCCCTGGTAGAGGCGGTCCAGGCCGAGGCTGGCGATGATCCCGCGCATGGCTTCCATCTGCGTGCCGTCCAGTTGGTGCACGGTGTCGTAGCGCAGCGGGTTTAGGCCGGGGCGGCCAGGCATGTCGCGGGTCTGTTCGCTGGCTTCCTGGCCCTTGCCGAAGGTGGAGGTGCAGGCGAGCAGCGAGACGGTGCCGGCGGGCTTGGTGCAGTACGCCGGGCGGCGCGCTTCCTCGAGGTTGCGGCCGGTGCCGGCGAACAGCAGTTCGCGTTTTTCCAGCTGCGCGTGGGCGGCGTGCAGGCCGGCAATGCCGTAGTCCAGGCTGTGGTTGTTGGCGGTGGAGAACAGATCGAAGCCGCCGTCCACCAGCTCATCGAGAATCCACGACGGCGCGCCGAAGTGCGAGCCGCCGCTTTCCAGCACTGCGTCGCCCTGGAAGTCGTTGGGCAGTACTTCCAGGTTGGTGAAGCTGACATCGGCGCCGCGCAGCAGGTCGAACAGCGGGCGCAGGGTTTCATCGTCGCGGCTGTTCAGGCGGCGCTGCAGGATGCTGTCGCCGGTCAACGCAATCTTCATGGTCCACCTCATCGTTGGGAGTCGCTGATGGCGGCGGACTTTAGGCCAATGCGCAGGCGCGGTCGGCTGAATCCTGGGTATCGCGATAGCTGCCGGTTATCACCCGCGAAACCTCACGGGCTGCCGGTCGCAGGCGTTTCGATTCTGGCTATGGGCATCACTTTTTTTCAGCAGTCAGCCTTGTGACAGCGCTCTTACCATGCGACCGCCTCCCGGCTTGAGAGCCGGGACGCAGGAGTGGCACGGCTTGCCGTGACCAGCACGTTCCAGGCGGAGAGCAGCATGAAAAAAACAATAACCGGCGCCGCAGGCTTCAGGCCGCACGCGCTGGCGCTGGCAACCAGCATGGCCCTTGGTGGGGCATCTTCGGCTCAGGCAGTGAGCTTCAACGTGGGGGAAATCGAAGGGCGCTTCGACTCGACCCTGTCCATCGGCGCCAGCTGGGCGATGGACAGCCCGGACAAGAAGTTCATCGGCTCCCGCAACGGCGGTACGGCCTCCAGCCAGACCTCCGATGACGGTCGGCTGAACTTCAAGAAGGGCGAAACCTTCTCCAAGATCTTCAAGGGCCTGCACGACCTGGAGCTGAAGTACGGCGATAGCGGCCTGTTCCTGCGCGGCAAGTACTGGTACGACTTCGAGCTGAAGGACGAGCACCGCCCGCTCTACGACATCGACGACAACGGCCGCGACATGGCGGCGCGCTCCTCTGGTGCCGAGCTGCTCGACGCCTTCATCTACCACAACTACGACTTCCACGACCTGCCCGGCACCGTGCGCCTTGGCCGCCAGGTGGTGAGCTGGGGTGAGAGTACCTTCATCCAGAACGGCATCAACTCGATCAACCCGGTGGACGTCGCTGCGCTGCGCCGCCCGGGCTCCGAGGTGAAGGAAGCGCTGATCCCGGTGAGCATGCTGTATTTCAACCAGGGGCTGACGGACACCCTGTCCATGGAGGCCTTCTACCAGCTCGAATGGGAGAAGACCGTGCCGGACAACTGCGGCACCTTCTTCGGCAGCGACGTGGCGGCCAAGGGCTGCGACATCAACATGGCGGTGAACGGCAGCGACTTCGACCGCGACATCGATGGCACCGGCATCAGGGGTGGCTATGGCTACGTGCCGCGCACCGGCGACCATGACGCCCGCGACGGTGGCCAGTTCGGCGTGGCGTTGCGCTGGATGGTCAACGACACCGAGTTCTCCGCCTATGCGATGAACTACCACAGCCGCACCCCGACCAGTAACTGGGTGGTGGGCAAGGGCGCGCTGGCCGACCCGGTGGGCGGACTGATCGGGCAGGGCGGGCGCAGCACGGCCAGCTGGTACCTGGATTATCCGGAAGACATTCGCCTCTACGGCCTGGGCTTCAATACCACCTGGGGCAGCACCGCGGTGCAGGGCGAGATCAGTTACCGGCCGAACATGCCGATGGGCATCAACTCCAGCGACGTCTCCGGCGCTGCCACCCTCGGCTCGGCGTCCACCAACGCGATGGTCAACGCCGGCTTGCCGATCTTCGCCAGCGGCTGGGCGGATTCGAGCTACGGCTCGCTGATCCAGGGCTACAAGCGCCTGCCGTACACCCAGGCCCAGATGACCTTCACCAACACCTTCGACCAGATCCCGGTGATCGGCGCCGAACGCCTGACGTTGGTGGGTGAAATCGGCTTTGGCCATATCGACGACCTGGGCTCCACCGATGGCTCCGACCTGCGCTTCGGCCGCAGCAGCGTTTACGGCAACGGTGAGCTGGCCAGCGCCGGTAGCTCGTCGCTGCTGGGCCTGTCGGGTAACGCGCTGTGCGAGAAGGTGGTCAACACCGCCAACCCTGGGCAGTGCAACGACAAAGGCTTCTACACCCAGAACTCCTGGGGTTATCGCCTGCGCGCGGGCCTTGAGTACAACGACCTCATCGGCGGCATCTCGTTGCGCCCGAACCTGGCGTTCTCCCACGACGTGGAGGGCTACGGCCCGACCTTCAACGAGGGCGACAAGTCGGTGAGCGTCGGCGTCGATGCCGAGTACCTGAGCCGCTACACCGCGAGCATCAGTTACACCGACTATTTCGGCGGTGATTACAACGTCAACACCGACCGCGATTTCCTTGCCGTCAGCCTGGGCGTCAGCTTCTGACGCCGCCTGCTCCACTCTCAGTCCCAGAGGTATCAGCATGAACAACAAGCAATGGTTGCAGGCCGGCTGCCTGACCCTGAGCCTGCTCGCCGGGCACGTGATGGCCGCGGTGGGCGCCGACCAGGCCGCGCGCCTGGGCAATCAACTCACCCCGATTGGCGCTGAGAAGGCAGGCAACGCCGACGGCAGTATCCCGGCCTGGACCGGTGGCCTGGCGCCCAACGCCGGCAAGGTCGATGCCGGTGGTTTCCTCGCCGATCCGTATGCGGCCGACAAACCGCTGTTCACCATCACCGCGCAGAACGCCAGCCAGTACCAGGACAAGCTCACGCCGGGCCAGCTGGCAATGTTCCAGCGTTTCCCCGACAGCTACCGCATCCCGGTCTACCCGAGCCACCGCAGCGCCAGCTACCCGCAGACGGTGATCGACGCGGCGAAGAAGAACGCTACCGCCACCTCGCTGGCCGAGGGTGGCAATGGGCTGAACAACTTCACCATGACCGTGCCGTTCCCGATTCCGCAGAGCGGCCTGGAAGTCATCTGGAACCACGTCACCCGCTACCGTAGCAACGCCATGCTGCGCACCACGGCGCAGATGAACCCGCAGACCAACGGCGCCTACACCATCAGCTACATGAAGGAGCAGTTCGCCTTCCCGTTCGGGCTCAAGGACTACGACCCGGCGAAGATGAACAACATCCTCTACTACTTCCGCCAGGAGATTCTTTCGCCGCCGCGCCGCGCGGGCAGCGTGATGCTGGTGCTGGAGACCATCGACCAGGTCAAGGAACCGCGCATGGCGTGGATGTACAACGCCGGCCAGCGCCGCGTGCGCCGCGCCCCGCAAGTGGGCTACGACAGCCCCGGTGCGGAAGGCATGCGCACCTACGACGACTTCGACATGTTCAACGGCGCGCCGGATCGCTACGACTGGAAACTGGTGGGGAAGAAGGAGCTGTACATCCCCTACAACAGCTTCGCGCTCGACTCGCCGACGCTGAAGTACGACGACATCGTCAAGCCCGGTCACCTGAATCCGGACCACACCCGCTACGAACTGCACCGCGTTTGGCATGTGGTGGCGACCCTGAAGCCGGGCCAGCGCCACATCTACAGCAAGCGTGATCTGTACATCGACGAGGACAGCTGGCAGATCGCCGAGGCCGACGCCTACGATGGCCGTGGCAGCCTCTGGCGCGTGTCGGAGGGCCATGCGCGGCCGTTCTACGACCAGCAGTTCACCTGGCTGACGGCGGAAACCCACTACGACGTGCTGTCCGGCCGCTACACGGTGTCCGGCCTGCGCAACGAGGAGAAGAGCAGTTACGACTTCGCCGTGCAGTCGAGCAGCAACGACTTCACCCCCAACGCCTTGCGCGCCACGGGCATCCGCTGACGGCGGGCTTTACTGGCGCTCACCGGCGCTCCTTGTGTTCATTCAGCGGCCTTCGGGCCGCTTTTTTTCATTCGATCCTGAATGGCGGATAACGCTGGCGCGTTATGCGCCCTACGAACTGCCAGGAAACCTCGACTGTAGGATGGGTGGAGCGCAGCGATACCCATGCCGTCGTCGCTCGGGATCGATGGGTATCGCTGCGCTCCACGCCATCCTACGAAAGGCCCGCTGCGCGACTCGCCGGTCTGCGCCCGTTTACCAACCGTTACTCACGCCGGCCTCGTTTTTGCTTTATGTTCGGACCTGTTACCGATCCCGAGCCGTCGTCCAAACCATGAAGTTGCATCAACTCCGCGCCATCGTCGCCATCTGCGAGAGCGGCAGCATCCAGGAAGCTTCGCGCCTGCTGCACATCTCCCAGCCCGCCTTGTCCAAGAGCATCAAGGAGCTGGAGGCCGAGCTGGGCGTGCCGCTGCTGGTACGCTCCAACCGCGGCATCACCGCCACCGAATACGGTGAGCGTCTGGTACGTCGCGCCCGGCTGGTGGTGGAAGAGGTGCGCCGCGCGCGGGACGAGATCGAAACGCTCAAGGGCGCCATGGACGGTCGGGTGGCCATCGGCGTATCACCGGTGACGCCCAGCCAGCAGTTCGCCAGCTGCCTGCTGCGTTACCGAAAGCGCTACCCCAAGGTGCAATTGCAGATCAGCGAACTGCGCCCGGCCAAGCTGCTCGAAGGTTTGCGCGAAGGTCAGCTGGACCTGGTGCTGACCTCGCAACCGTCTTCGCGCAACGTCGACGGTTTCCATTGGCAGGAACTGTATGCCCAACCCACCACGCTGGCGGTGCGCAAGGGTCATCCGCTGCGCAATGCGCGTTCGTTGCACGAGCTGCTCGACGAAGAATGGCTGGTGCCCGACTCGCTCGACGTCTCCCTCGCCGGGCAGATGTTCGAGCAGTACCAGGTTCGTCATCCCGAGCGCGTCATCGAGTGTGCCTCGGTGGTGCTTTACGCGGAATTGGCGGCCAATACCGATGCGGTGAGCTTCTGGTCGCGGCGGGTGTTCGACCTGCCCATCGTCTCGGGCACCCTCGATGCGCTGGATATCGCCGAGACGGTACCCGGCACCGATATCTCCCTGGTCTGCCGCCCGCCGGAGTTGATGACCCGCGAGGCGCAGACCCTGGTAGACGAGCTGGTCTACGCCTTCAAGGGCCCGCACCTGCGCAAGACAGAATGAGCGGCGTCGATAACCACCTTTGATAAGCATGCGCGAAGGTCATTATTCAGTGCTTCGCGCGTGGGGCATCCTGCCGGCCACATCAGAACAATGAGCAGGATGCGGCATGAGTCAGCACCCCACCCTAGAAAGGTTACTGGCTTCCCAGGAAGCCTTCGCCCGGATTCGCCGGGACTTTCACCAGCATCCCGAACTGGGCTTCGAAGAGGCGCGCACCAGCTCCATCGTCGCCGGCTACCTGCGCGAATGGGGCTATGAAGTCCATGAGGGCGTCGGTGGCACTGGCGTGGTCGGCGTGCTGCGACAGGGCAACAGCGCCCGCAGCATCGGCATCCGCGCCGACATGGATGCGCTGCCCATCGAGGAAGCCAGTGGCGTTCCCTATGCCAGCCAGCACGCGGGGCGCATGCACGCCTGCGGGCATGACGGCCACACTGCCATCCTGCTCTGTGCCGCCCGCGACCTCTCCGAGCAGCGCAACTTCGACGGCACCCTCAACCTGATCTTCCAGCCTGCCGAGGAAACCCTGGGCGGCGCCGTGGCGATGATGGACGATGGCCTGTTCGAGCGCTTCCCCTGCGATGCGGTTTACGCGCTGCACAACGCGCCGGGCCTGCCGGTGGGCTGCTTCCTGACTCGCGAAGGCGCCCTGACGGCGTCTTCGGACCGCGTATCGATCCGCCTGACCGGTGTCGGCGGCCACGGCGCCATGCCACACCTGACCCGTGACCCGATAGTCGCCGCCGCCGAACTGGTGCTGGCGCTGCAAAGCATCGTCGCGCGCAACGTGCCGTCTACCGAAGTGGGGGTGGTGACCGTGGGCATGCTCAAGGCGGGGGAGGCGGCCAACGTCATTCCCGACCACGCCGACCTGCGTCTGAGCGTGCGTGCTACCAAGCCTGAGGTGCGTGAGCTGCTCAAGCGGCGCATCGGCGAAATCACCCGTGGCGTCGCCGCTGTGCACGGCATGGAGCTGCAGTACGAATACGAGGAACTGGTGCCGGTACTGGTCAACACACCGGAAGAAACCCGCCTCGCACGCCAGGTGCTGACCGAACTGGTCGGCCCGCAGCGCCTGCTGTCCGAGATACCTTCGGGCTTCCTCGGCAGCGAGGATTTCGCCTGGATGCTGGAGCGCCGGCCCGGTTGCTACATCGCGCTGGGCAACGGCAACAGCGGCCCCAGCGGCTGCATGGTCCACAATCCCGGCTACGACTTCAACGACGGCGCCATTCCCTTCGGCGCGGCCCTCTGGGTGAGCCTGGTGGAAACTTCCCTGAGTACTACTCCCGGTAACGGAGCCCTGGCATGAATCGTCGCAATGCAGTTCTCCTGCTCCTGATGCTGGTGATGGTCATCAGCGTGCTGGACAAGACCATCTTCGCCTTCGCCGGCGCGCAGATCATCGATGAGCTGAAGCTCTCGCCGACCGAGTTCGGCTTTGTCGGCAGTGCGTTCTTCTTCCTCTATTCCGTCTCCGGCGTGCTGGTGGGCTTCCTCGCCAACCGTTTCCCGACGCGCTGGATTCTCGCCGGCATGTCGCTGGTGTGGATGGCCTCGCAACTGCTGGTGGCGCTGTCCAGTGGCTTCGCCGCGCTGGTCGCCGGGCGCTTGCTGCTGGGTGTCGGCACCGGGCCGGGCACGGCGGTGACCCAGCACGCCTGCTTCAAATGGTTCGGCCCGAAGGAGCGCGTGTTGCCGTCGGCGCTGATCCAGGTGTCGATCATGCTTGGCGCCGTGCTCGGCGCGCTGAGCCTGCCGCTGGCGATCCAGCACTTCGGCTGGCGCACCGCGTATTTCCTGCTGGCGCTGCTTGGGCTGGTCTGGCTGGTCGTCTGGCTCATCTTCGGCCGTGAAGGACAGCAGACCGAGGAGGAGGGGCCGGGGTCGTCGTTGCGCCTGCCGTACAGCCGGCTGCTGCTCAACCGCAGTTTCATCTGGATCACCCTGATGGGCTTCCTCAGCTACCTGCCCACCGCGCTGGTATACAGCTGGGTGCCGGTCTACCTGCAGAAGGGGCAGGGCATGACACCGATGCAGTCGGGCTACACCGTGATGGTGGTGACGGTCGGGGTAATCCTCGCCAACCTGCTGCTCTCGACCTTGTCGCAACGGGCAATGAAGCGTGGTGCCTCGGTGCAGCGCGCCATGGTGCTGCCGCCGATGCTCTTCGCGGCGGTCGCCGGAGTCGCCTTCTGCGCGCTGACGCTGCTGCACGGCGATCGTCTGGCGATCCTGGTGCTTTATGCCCTGGGTGCGATCCTGGTGAACGTCCTGCCGACCTTCTGCAACACCCTGGTCGCCTACATCGCCCCGAGCGCGCAGCGCGGCTCGATGCTGGCGATCCATATCGGCGGCATGACCAGCGCCGGCATGCTCGCGCCCTGGATCGTCGGCCAACTGGTCGAGTTGCGCGGTGGCGACATCGCCCATGGCTTCGAGACCGCACTCGGCCTGTTCGGCGTGCTTACCGTGGTCTGCGCCATCCTCGGCTGCCGGATCATCGCCCCCGAGCGCACCCGCCAGTCCCTGCAGGGCGAGCATAGCGAAGCGCCGCTGCCCGGTGCTGTCGGCCACGCCTGATCTTCTTCAAAGGGCCCGCATGTCGGGCCCGTTTTCCTCACTCGAATCCAATCATCCGGAGTGGTGATGAAGCCGTCTGCCTGCTTTTCCCAGAGCTACGCCGAAGCGCGTGGCAAGTTCCTGGCCGCCTGCCTGTCCGCCGGCCTGGTCGTCGAATCCCACCGCCACCCGCTGGCCGGCCGCGATGGTGAGCCCCTTGCCCTGGATGTGGCGCGCAGCGGCCCGCGCGATGCGCGCAACCTGCTGATCATCAGCAGCGGCTGCCATGGGGTGGAAGGATTCTGCGGCTCGGCAGTGCAAGTCGCACTGCTCAACGATCCCGACTGGCTGGAACTGTGCGCCAAGGCTGATTGCGCGGTGCTCTACCTGCACGCGGTCAACCCGCATGGTTTCTCCTGGTGGCGGCGCTGGACCCACGAGAACGTCGATCTCAACCGCAATTTCATCGACTTCTCCCAACCGCGCCCGCGCAACCAGGCTTATGGCGCGCTCGATCCGATCCTGATTCCGCGGCGCTGGCCATCCTTCGCCAGCCACTTGCGCCTGCTGCGCTACGCCATGCGCCATGGTCGCAAGCAATTGCAGGCAGCCATCTCCAGTGGTCAGGACAGTCATCCCAATGGCCTGTTCTACATCGGCGCCCAGCCGACCTGGAGCAACCAGGCCGTGCGCAAGGTGCTACGCCAGCACGCTCGCGAGTGCGCTCGCCTGGGCTGGATCGACTTGCACACCGGTTTGGGCCCCAAGGGCCATGCCGAGCGCATCTATGTAGGCGGTCACGATCCGCAGACCCTGGCGCGAACCCGCCGCTGGTGGGGCGCGGAGGTGACCTCGGCGCACGAAGGGGGATCGGTGTCGGTGCAGTTGCAGGGGCAGATGATCCTCAGCGCTGTCAGCGAGTGCCCGCAGGCCGAGCTGACCGCCATCGCCCTGGAGTACGGCACGCTGCCGGGGCTCAAGGTGCTCAAGGCACTGCGTGCGGACCAGTGGCTGGCCAACAATCCCGGCGTGCCGGCGGAGAAGGCCCTGCGCATCCATCGCCAGCTGCGTGATGCCTTCTATGTGGACGAGGACGGCTGGAAGTGCCGGGTGCTGGAACAGGCCGGCGAGGCGGCGCGGCAAGCCCTCGCCGGGCTGGGCGAGGCTCAGCCGGCGGTGGCTCGCGCGTCCAGGTAGCAGATCGTCGTGCGCCGTGACCCATTGGGCCGGCGCTGCGGGTCGGCGAAGGTTTCCAGCTCCTGGAAACCGGCCTTGCGCATCATGCCGGCGGAACCGGGGTTCTCTTCGTGTCGCTCGATGTAGATGTCGGGCAGGTCGCGGGCGACCAGATCGGCGATGGCGGCGCGCAGCAGGCGGGTACCCAGGCCACGTCCGGCTTCGCCACGGTGCACCGTGGCCTCGGCGATATAGGCATGGCGTGACCGTCCATTCTGCTGGAAGCGGCCGAAGGCATCGCTTTCATGAAAAGTCACCAGGCCGCGCAGCTCGTCACCATCCACTGCGACCAACGCCCATATTGCTCCCTCGGCAATGCCCTGGAAGTGCTCGCGCACCGGACCTTCGGGCAGGAAGTTCCAGTCGTTGGGGCCGTGCTCGAAGATCAGTTCCAGCATGCCCGGCACATCTACGGCGTGGGCGGGGCGAATCTGCAGGTCGGCCATGGCGTGTTCCTGGGCGTCGGCTCGAAGTCGAGACGAACGACTCTAGCCACGATCGATGCCCGGTTGCAGGCACAGTGGCGCAGGAAAACTGTACGGGTGGGGCCGGATCAGCGGCCGGGCAGCATCGGCGTCAGGTGCAGGATGTTCAGCAGGTGCGGAACGCGCAGCGGGTAGCAGGCCTGCAGGCGCACGCGCGCCTCGGAGAGGGTCATCTGACGGGAAAACGAGCGCAGTACGGTCTTGCCCAGGCAGTGACCGTCCTGAAAATGCACGAGGAATTCATTCATGGCGAAGCGACAACGAGGAAACACGCACGAGGTGGCGCACAGGGCGCGAATAATAGCGACTTCGACGCGTTCATCGTTGCCATAAATCATCCTTTGCAGGAACTGTCCGACGGAACGCTCGTTCCGCCACCGGCCGAACCGACGACCGGCGGCGTCGGAAAGGGCCTAGAGCCCTGAAGCATGCTCGTAAGAGTAGTCCAGGCGCAGGACGTTGTAGTCCAGCCGCATGCCAAAGGCGTGCATGAAGAAAGCCTCCAGTTGCAGCTCCAGCGAGCGCGAGGTCAACGTCGCCAGGCGTACGCCCTGGCGGCGCGTGCGGCGGTTCACCGCGGTGAACTCCTCGTGGACTATGCCCTGGGACGCCGGGTCCGCAATCAGGCGATAACAGCTGTCCGGCAGGTCGTCACGCTGGGTGGCGCTGAGGCTGAGTTCGGGGTGGCCGTCTGCGTTGGTGATCAATTCCACGCTGCAGCGCAGGCCTCGGTCGCGGGCGAAGCGCGAAGCCTCTTCGAAGGCCGGCAGGGCCTTTTGCAGGACCTGGATCTCGAAGGCGAGGAAGAATTGCTCGTCGAATTCAACGTCCTGGGTATCGCGGGGTGCCTGGTTCAACATCGCCGGCATCTCCTGTGTCGATGAAACGAGAAAACTTTCGTAAGCGAGTCGGGATCGCCAAAGTTTCGTCATCGCGGCATTGCAGGACACAACGCACACACAGTCGGCCAGCAATGCCATTTGCCTGAACGAAAGGCCATCACACTTAAGCGGCGGACGACTGTCAATGAGCATTCCTGCATAACGGCGCCCCCCTGCAATAGCCAAGCGTACACCCGCCAGGGGCGCGGCCTGTTGTTGCCACGGCCGGTAGGATCGAAGGCAGGTGTAAAGCTGTCGTTACGGATGACGCCCGCCGCCGAGACTTCCGACGGGTGGGCATATCCGCTCAGAACGTGAAGTCATCCATGGCAAGGGCCGCGTCGCCGCCCTCGACAAGGGATTGCGCCAAGCCAGATGAGTGATCAGTGAGGTTTCGAACAACTTCAGTTCGTTGAGCTTTATGCGGATGTTGTTGCGTAGGACTGTTGGAGTGAATGGAGAAAGCTACACGCGCAGTAAGTCTGAGCAAATTAGCCCTCGTCCACGGCCGCGCGGGTAATATGTCCGCCTCTGGCTGCTGGCTGCCCCTACGGAGACCTGACAATCCGCCCCTCATGAATCTCCTGGAAGAACACCTCCAGGGTGTCGGCATCTTGCTCCAGCTGACTGGCCATGGTGCGCAACTCAGTCCTAACTTCGAGCACTTGAAGGGCCAGCGCATTCAACCGATCGGCTACCGAGGCGTTGTTGAATGAAGTAGTGCGAAGCGCAGTAATCTGCTGCTTCTCCGTGCTATTCAATCCAGTACTTGAATGCTGCCTCCTTGGGTTCGCTCAGCCAGCGTCCGGAGGTTCTCGGCGTCATCTTTCAGCAGGGCTATCACGTCGGCGATATTCGCCGCGTAACCCGCCGGCAACTCTTGTATCGCCTGGTCAAGAGCCATTGCGATCGATTCACTGTGAAACGCTAGCTCAGCGAAGGTCACCCGCAATTGTTGAGTCGAGTAGTCCAGTGGCATCGCAGCCTCCTCATGAATAGTGGCGCTCACACCAGTGAGGCGCCATTTCGATCCCATGGCGCCTTTCTTCAGCAAAGCACTCCCATGGCCCTGTGGCTGAGCAAACAATCTGGTCAGAAGCCCTCACCAGCACTTCTCAGACGAATACCGCAGCAATCAACCTTGCCGCGCATTCAGGACGATTGCCCTACTTCCCATGGGATTGATATGATAATTATTCCTATTTGCACTCGAAAGACGATTGGCGATGACGAGCCAGGGCCCGATTCGGCAGCTGGAGGTGGGCGACCTCTATAAGGAACAGCACCGTTGGTTGCGTGGCTGGTTGCGCAGCCGTGTGGATTGCAGCCAACTGGCGGCTGACCTGGTGCAGGACGTCTTCGTCCGCCTGCTCGGCAGTACCGACCGGCAGGGGCGTATCGAGGCCATGCGTGAGCCGCGAAGCTTTCTGGCGACGGTCGCGCGCCGGTTGATGATCGATCACTACCGCCGTCAGCGCCTGGAGCGCGCGTGGCTGCAAGCCCTGGCCGAGGTGCCGGAGCCCCTGGACATATCTGCCGAGGATCGCCTGATCCTCATGGAGACCCTGGTCCAGCTCGACGCCATGCTTGCCGCGCTCGGCGACAAGGTGCGCCAGGCCTTTCTGTTGTCCCAGCTCGATGGCATGACCTACCGCTGCATTGCCCAGACCCTTGGAGTGTCGCTCGTCACGGTGAACCGCTACATCGCGAAGGCCTCGCGTCATTGCATGCTCTACAGCCTGGAGCACGGCTTGTGAGCGGCGCGGGCATCAGCGCTGCGCAACTGGACTCCATCGAGCAGGCGGCGGACTGGTTCAGCCTGTTTGCCAGTGGCGACGCTGTCGCCGCGGACCGCGAAGCCTGGCAGCGCTGGTTGGATGCCTCTCCACACAACGACTGGGCCTGGCAGCAGGCTGAGAAATTGCAGCGACGCATGCAGGGGATGCCCGGCGATTTCAGCGGCCGTGTCTTTGGCCTGGCGCGCGAGGACCGGCGCAGCAGCCGTCGTACCGTTCTCAAGGGCATGTTGCTGGCCCTGGGGACGGGCGCGCTTGGGTTGGGCGGCTACCGCGAGTTCGAGCAGGGAGCGCTGTTCGCCGATTACCACAGCGCCGTTGGCGAGCGGCTGCCGGTTACCCTCGCCGATGGCAGCCAATTGCTGCTCAATACCCAGAGCGCCCTGGACGTCGCTTATGCCGACGGGCAATGCCGGGTGACATTGCGCAGTGGCGAAGTGCTGGTAAACGCTCTGGCGGGTTCGCGCCTCCGTGTGGCGACAAGGCAGGGCGACGTCCGCGCCGTGGGCGGGCGTTATTCGGTGCGCCAGCTCGATGCTGCCTCCCAGGTGGAGGTCTTCAGCGGACAAGTGCAGGTGCAGCCGAAGAGCGCACTGGCTGTCAGCGCGTTGGGGCAGGGGCAGGCCTGTCTGTTCGATGCGGTCGCGGTGGTCTCCATACGGGCACTGGATTACGCCGCAGATGCCTGGTCCCGCGGGCTGCTGATCGCCAACGACCAACGTCTGGCGGATTTCCTGGCCGACCTGGGTCGCTACCGGCCCGGTTTGCTGCGCTGTGACCCGCAGGTGGCGGACTTGCGCCTGAGCGGCACCTTCGAGCTGGACGACCCCGAACAGACTTTCCGTGCGCTGACCAGCGCGTTGCCGGTGCGGGTGGAGCGTCGCACACGTTTCTGGATCACGGTCACACCGGCCTGATCAGAAAAATAATTCATGCCGGGTGATATCAATTCGCATCTTCGTTCGACCCATGAAAGACGGCCGATTTGAACGGTCGGTGACCATGAGAGAAGGACGACGATGAATTCCCCGCATACTCCCCAGGCAAATTCCCTGCACCCGCTGCGCGCTCGTGTGCGGCTGGCCATCCTCTGTTCCGCCTTGCTGGCGCCACTGCCGGCGCTGGCCGATACGGCCGCCGCACAGCGCTACCAGATTGCCGCAGGCGATCTGGGGCAGGTGCTGACGCGCTTTGCTGCCGAGTCGGGAATCGTGCTGTCGTTCGACTCTCGATTGACCCGCGGTATGAACAGCAAGGGTCTGGATGGCAGCTTCCCGGTGGAGGAGGGGCTGCGCAACCTGCTGGCCGGAACGGGCATTCGCGCCGTGCGGGAAAGTGATGGCCGCTTTACCCTGGTGGCGGTGTCGACCGAAGGCGCGCTGGAGATGGACGCCACTTCAGTGATCGGCCAGGGCCTGGGGGAAACCACCGAACTCACCGGCTCCTACACCACCGGTAGCACCAGTACGGCTACCAAGCTGCCGTCATCGCTGCGCGAAACACCGCAGTCGGTCACGGTAATGACTCGCCAGCGCATCGACGACCAGGCCCTGGCCGATCTCAATGACGTTGTGCAGAACACCCCGGGCATGGTCATTCGGCGCACTGGGCCGGAGCGCTCCACCTATTACGCCCGCGGCTTTGCACTCGACAACATCATGTACGACGGCTTGCCCACCAGCCTCGACAGTTCTCAGCTGTCCCAGGACCTGCTCTCCGCAGACATGGCCATGTACGACCGGGTGGAGGTGGTGCGCGGGGCCACTGGCCTGATGCAGGGGGCCGGAAACCCGGCCGCAGCCATGAACCTGATCCGCAAGCGTCCGACGGCAACTTTCCAGGCCAGCATCCAGGGCAGCGCAGGCACCTGGGACCGCTACCGCACCGACCTCGACGTGTCCGGTCCGCTGACCGACAACGGCGCCGTGCGCGGTCGGCTGGTCAGCGCTTATCAGACCCAGGGTAGCTTCCGCGATTCATTGGATAACGAGCGCAACCTGTTCTATGGGATCGTGGAAGCCGACCTGAACGACAGCACCACCCTGACCGTCAGCGCTTCGCGCCAACAGGACGACTACAACGGCAACGGCTGGACCGGTCTTCCCGTGGGCTTCGACGGCAGCGACCTGAAGCTGTCGCGCTCCACCTCCCTGAGCAATGACTGGGAGTATTGGAACAAGACCAGCACCTCCGCTTATGCCGCCGTCGAGCATGCCCTGGACAACGGTTGGAAACTCAATCTGTCGGCCACCAAAACCTGGGCAGACCTGGACATGCTGGGCACCTACATACTGGGGCGCACCGCCACCCAGACCTATGACCAGTACGTCGGCGCCGGCCACTACCGGGAAAGCCAGAACAGCTTCGATGCCTACGCCAGCGGCCCGTTCCGACTGCTGGATCGCGACCACGAACTGGTGGTCGGCGCCAGCCATCGTCGCGTGGTGTTCAATGGCGATGTGCCAGTGAACGTGCTGCTGCACAGCAATATCGATATCTACAACTGGAACGGCGACACCCCGAAAGTTGCCAGCCAGACCAAGTACGGTTGGCAGAATACCAACGCCAAGCTCAACAGCGCATATGCGACTGCTCGCCTGAGCCTGGCCGACCCGCTGAAGCTAATTCTGGGCAGCCGGCTGGACTGGTACGAAAACGATACCAGCGCCCCTTACAAAGGCACCGAGACTGAACTCAAGGTCAACCGTCACGTCACCAAGTACGCCGGCTTGGTCTATGACCTGGATGCGTATCACTCGGTGTACGTCAGCTACACCGACATCTTCAAGCCGCAGAGTTACTTCGATACCTCAGGCTCGGTCATCGAGCCCATCACCGGCAAGAACTACGAACTGGGCATCAAGGGCGAGTACTTCGAGGGTGCCCTGAACGCCTCGGCCGCCATCTTCCAGCTGGACCAGGAAAACCGCGCCAAGGCCATCACCGACCAGAGCATTTGCCCCAGCTACCCGACAACCTCGTGCTACGAGGCGGCCGGCGAGGTGCGCAGCAAAGGCCTCGAGCTGGAACTGCAAGGGCAGCTCACACCCAACTGGCAGCTGGGCGCCGGTTACACCTTCACCGAAGCCAAATATCGCAAGGATGCGAACAAGGCCAACGAAGGGCGTCTGTTCGATACCGACATACCGCGGCACCTGTTCAAGATGAGCACGACCTACACCTTGCCCGGCATGCTCGATCAATGGCGCATCGGTAGCTCCCTGTACCGGCAGAATCGCATTTACAACAAAGGCACCACCTACATGGTCGAGCAGGACGCTTTCACACTGGTGGACTTCATGGTGGGGTTCAAGCCGACTCCCCATATTGATGCGCAACTGAACCTGAACAACGCGTTCGACAAGAAGTACTACAACTCGCTGAGCTCCTCCGTCACGGTGCCAAGCAATGTGTATGGGGAGCCAAGGAACATGATGCTGTCGGTCAAGTACAGCTATTGAAGCGGCTGGGGCGCGTGGGCCTGACCGAGTAGGAGAAACAGGTCGGCCTTTGCGGGCCTGTCATTGCGCGTCGACGACGGGACTGAATGACCGCTTCTGGCCGGTAGCTGCCTGCAGAACCGGTTAGGTGCTCTTGGGCCAGGAGTCTTGAAACACGAACCAGGAAGCTTTGCTGCCGACATGAACATGCTTTTGCTTCTGGGGTGTGAAGGCTGTGTCCAAGGTGCCCAGGGCTATCGAAACCCAATCGGAAAAATCCCCTTGGCTTTTTGACCAGAACAGAGAAGAACCACAGCTGGCGCAAAACTGGCGTGTGACGCCGGTCGAGGATGAGTAGGACTTGAGCTCATCATTACCGGCCACAACCCGCAGATTGCCACGCGGCACGCTACCGTAGCTGGCGAACGCCGCGCCGTGGCCTTTCCGACACTGGCTGCAATGGCAATGGCTGACAGCCTTTGGTGGCGTCTCCAATTCATACCTGACCGATCTGCACAAGCAGCTACCTTGGAGAATTTCAGTCATTCCGCCATCGATCCTTGAATGGAAGCGGCAGCTTAAACAGAGCGTTACCGCGTGTCGAACTGACGTCCCCATGATTCCGTTGCCGACCCATAGCTGCCCTTCGGGAGACGCTGAAGAGCATCGGCGAGAAGGTCATTTCCTACTTCCGCGACAGGCTCAACGGGGCTAAGGCGAACGCTGAACCAGCAGGAGGGCCCCCTTCGAGGCCTGTTCTGTTATGCATGCAGCTACGAAAGCGCACCGGTTTCCGCTATCTCTGCGGTGAGCCGACTCAGGACTCGTGTCGGTGGCCGCCACCTTTCGCTTTACCGTCGCACCGAGTTCCAGCAACGTACCGCCTTCCGATCCACCGCCACGTTGCCCTTCAGGGTGAGCAATTACATGGACGTAAAACATGCGTAGTGTTTCCGCCGTTCTATTACTGGCAGTCCTTCTCGCAGGATGCCAGTCCGATGCGCCTACAACTGGACCTCGCAGCCAGGGCGGACTTGACGACCATGAAAACTGGGTGACATTGCTCTGTTTTTCCTACCGTACTGGTCATATCGGCACGATCACCTCAAGGAACCTGCGGGCCTTCCAGGCCGAGAGCGAGAACGGCAGCCTCGATTGCCAAATTGCCCTGGGCCGCCTCTATGAAAATGGCATCGGTGTGCCGCAGGACCTCGCCAAGGCCCGGGATATCTACCAGGCGGCGGCGCGCGCCGATAGCACAGCCTATATCGAACTTGGCCGGCTGGCCGAGGAAGGCATTGGCGAATACGTCGACTACGCGAAAGCCAGGCAGTTGTATTTACGCGCTGGGGCACAGGATGGAAACCCGATAGCGGCTCTGCGACTGGCAAGGCTCCTGGAGAACGGCAAGGGTGGCCCCCAGGACCTCGACACAGCCTTGAGCTTGTACACTGGGAATCTCAAGAGATCACAGGGCGAAGCCTGGGAGGGGGCACAGCGCCTGCGCTCCCTGGGAGTCAGGTTCGACTCACAACAGGCCCTGCGCTATAACCAGGCTTGGTTATACGGCATGAGAGGCGTGCTCAACCGCGTGATCTCGAAAGCCGAGGAGGACGTCAGGTCCACTCAGGCGAGCAAGCCAATCCGGGTCCAGATCGACTTTTCGAACGAAGCTTCGGCGCCCGGGCTAACCTTGCTCGAAAGTTCCGGAGACACCGCCGCCGACGCTGCGGTACTGAGGATCATAGGGTCGCTCCGCTCCCCCGGGGAGCCCATTCTTTCTGCCCAGCAGAAGCGCTGGAGAGTCCAGTCCATCATCCGGTTAAAAGCGCAATGACGGAGATCCGCGGAGATTGGTACCCGCCCGCCGGTGATCTTTAGTGTGCGAATGGAGTAAGGCTAAGCTTTCAGGTAGTCAGTTGCTGCCCCCCACTAAAAGCGTGCGAGTGACCTAATGATCCTGCGGGTAGCGATTTACTGAGCGGTGCCATAAAGCGCTGAGCGGAAATACTCGTTGATCGGATCCGGGAGGAGGTCTTGAGGATGGTCGCCACCCAGAGTGGCAATCCCACTTTTACCATCAATCACAGTGGAGCTCTCCGCTTCGCCGGAGAAGACATCTACGATGTCGATCTTTACTTCGACCTTATCGCGCATGAAATTCCACTCGGTGGCGCGGTCCTCCCAATGCAGGATGGTCGGAAAAACCAGGTAGCTGTAGCCGCCGATACGGGCGCTATTGAGGGCTTGATCGAAGTCTTCAACGCGACTTGAGCTCGTCACCTTCTGCGAGTTTTTCTGAAGCGCGGACTTAATGATGTTGGAGGTCATCTTGCCCGAGCCAGGGTAGGGTTTCGGTCCGTACTGCCCATCTTCTGGGAGAGCCACGTAGTAGCTGGAGTGGGCGGGCAGGCCGGTCGACTTGCTGTCTTTGACGAAGTGAGTCGAGTCCATGCAGCCCACCAACGAAAACGCGAATGCTGCGACTGCTAGAAACCTTGAGACTGAAACCGAGATCATCTTCTTTCCTTAGAGTGATGTGCAGCCAACCTCCGATGAGGGTGAAGTTACCAGCTCAAAGAGTACCTGCGCGCGCCATTGTTTCGCCATGGGTTTACAGCGCTTGGGTGCATGACTCAACTGGTTCAGCCTTGGAGTATGTCCTGGTCGACTGGTGGGGACTTGTCACTTGAGGCAAAGCAGCCGGTGTTAGCCGAAGTAGCGAACGGCAGGCATGGGTGATTCGCTGCTGCCATAGTCCGCGATTGGCCGGAGGCTGCCTGACCGTCAGCAAAAAAAAACGTAGCAGGAGCCCGACGGGCTCCTGCTTATGACGAGCTAATGCCCAGACGCGTGTGCCCGCCTGGAAGCCAACTGAAAAATGACGAGGGTTAGAAGGATGACCAGCATCAGCGGCCAATAGCGCGCAGCCAGAATCACCAGCGCAACGATGACTGCCGTCCCCGCGAAAATGCTGATCAACAGAAACAGAAGGCCCAAAAATCGCAATAGCCCCATGGCGTGTCTCCATTGAGTTGAGCGATTAGGAAGGCTGATTCTGGTTCCCTTGAATACGCTGATAAACCTCATCGCGATGGACCGTGATGTGGGGCGGCGCTGAAATCCCGACTCGCACCTGGTTGCCTCTGATGCGAAGAATGACGATCTCGATGTTATCGCCGATGCGAATGGTTTTGCCGACGGTGCGGGTAAGGCTGAGCATTGCTCGTTACTCCTGAAGGCTTAGCCGGTTCCAAGCGGAACTCGGTACCTGTCTGACGTTTGGTGAGTTAGTGGTTGGGTGCTTGGGCGCGATCTCGCAGTACGCTCAAGAGCTCTGGGCGTGCCGTGGCGTTGGCGGTTGGTGTGGGGGAGTCCGGTGAAGTTGTCGTAGCAGGCGGGAACTCAGGAAAGAACTCTTCCACGACGGTTTCGCCTTCTTCTTCGCTGTCTTCAAACGCCCCGTTAGCGAAGCCTGAGCGTGCCGCTGCATCCAAAGCGTTCTGATCAAATCCAGATGATTGCCGTGCTTCGTCGATCTCGCGAGCCTGCAGAAGGGCTTCTTCCATCGATATGCCGTTACGCACGGTGATGTCGACATAGAAAATCGGTAGCCCATGGCTCTGCCGTGTCGACTTCCCACGAAGACGTAGTTCCAGTGGAAGACAAGCCAAGCGATCGCCGGAGATTGCCTGGAGGTATTGCAGCCGAGCCGTCAAGGTGCGAATGCTGTTGAAGCCGGTAGTACGAAACACAAAGCTGCCCAGCGAATCCTCATCACCAATAGCTACGTTGAGACGTCCGTAGGGCTTGCAGGCGCCTCCCTTAGCCAGTGGGCAACCGTCAGGTGAAGGGCAGGGGAGTGACTCGATTCCTTTATCGCTACGGCGCTTGCAGCTGTCGCCATTGCCCACGCAGATCGGCCGTCCGGTTTGACGATCGAACAGGCAGTACTCAGCGCGAAAATTCAAATCAGGAGCATTGAACAGCAGGCGAATCGGGATGCTACGAATCTTGCCTCCTTGGGCTTTGCGTAGCTCCTCGTCGAGCGGATGCGTTAGCCAGTGATCGCGCAATTGGATCTGTGTAGTGATGGTGAATTGGTCGTCCTTCTCCGGTAGACGTTTGCCATTTCTCTCAACGACCTTACCGATGGAAATCCGCCCGAGCACCGGCGGGGTGATAGCCAAGCCTTTGAGCATTGGTGGTTCTCCAGTGGATGAATAAAAAAGGCCACCCAGGTGCGCAATTGCACGGGGGTGGCCAATGGGGGAATCGAATTCAGAGAATCAAAAAACGACGGCTGCCGGTTTTGGTGGTGGGGTAGCGTGCGAGTAGATAGGGCTTTTCTTTGAGCGCCTGGGAAACATCGAGCGTTACGCTGTCTTTTGCCTTGCGCCAGGACACCATGCCATTGGCGAAAACTGCCCGACTGGCATCGCCCATGGCTTGCTGCAACTGCTGCTTCAGCTCCGCCTCGCGCTTGCTCTGACGTTCGAGAGTGGCGCGCACAGATTTCAATTCATCGAACGCCGATGACAGGATGGCGTCTTCAGAGAAATCCAATGTGCGCCCCTGGTCGAGGGGATAAAGACAACGCAATGCACGCTCCGCCGATTCAGACCCATCTGCCGGTGGTGGAGTGTCACGAACGACGTAGCCCCAGAACTCTTTCTCCAGTTCAATCAGCCAATGGATGAGTTCGTCATCGCGCTCAATTCGGTGGATCTCTAGATGTTGACCACAGAGCAGTACAGCCACATCGGCAGCCTGCTTTCCAGTAACCGCTAACTGGTGCATTACCTGCAGTTGAACGTAGACCGGTACGCCTTCCTTCCAGAGACGAGCACCGTTGATACCTGCGGTTTTGCACTCAAGGATCTGCACGTCCTCAGCACCGGTGACTTCGCGATCGATGTTGGCCAGCATCCAGTCGAGCTTGGTGTCAGGGTGCTGCAACACGGCATTGATGCGGCGTACTCGATTGCCGGTGCGCTGGGTGTAATGCCGCGCGACGATTGATTCCAGGATGTTGCCCCAGTAAGTCGGACTCTCCTCATCGTTCACATCGCTCTTGGGTAAACCCGAATCGCGGCCGGTTTTCTCCAGCCACAATTCCAACTGTGATTTGTAGGGGTTGAGGCCGACGGCTGCAGCGGCATCGGAGCTGCCAATGCCTCTTTTACGAACTGCAAGCCAGTCGTCGCGAGACAGATCTTTGGTGCTAACCAGGCGCAAAGCCGGGCGTGTCGGTTCTGTGCTGGGGGTGAAATAAACATGAGCCATGTGGGCCTCCGGGTACAAAAAAGCCCGGCTGGTTTCCACCGGCCGGGCGAGAAGGGAGAGTTGTAGCTGGCGCGTGGGGTTTAGCCCTGATGAGCACCAATGCTGATGAAGAAGCAGACGATCCAGGTGATGAAGTAGGCAAGGTTTTGGTTAAGCAGTTTGGAGCGTTGATACAGGTAGACCGGTACCACGAATACCCAGCCTTTGAAGCGGCTGACATCGTGGCCAGCTTGCTTGAGGTGCTTGGAGTCGAGGACCGAGAGGCCGATGTTCAATGCCAGGGTGACGTACCAGTAGCGGTTCTCCGACATGGCTCGCTCCCACTGCGCTTCATTCGCACCGAACAGGCCGGCGACGAAAGACTCCAGCAGGTAGCCAATGATCGGAGCGAACGCGATCAGCCAAACAATTTTGTTGTTCACGCCGGATCCGGTGAGGGGGGGCGGCCCGAACTCATCCAGGTGCTGGCGAAGCTCTGTTTGCTCAATCTTGGCCCATGCGGTCATGCCTTTCTTCCAAACCATCGAGCCGTAGGTCAGCGTTCCACTGCGGATCAAATCGATGATCTGCTGTTGATCGAAGCCGCCTTTGCGTTCGCCGTTCTGCTCGTAGTGCCATTGATTGCCGACTGCGTCAGCGCCGTTGGATTGGGCGTTATCAAAACTGGTGCTCATGACATTTCCTTAGGGTGAGCCGGCCCGCTGCGGAAGTTGGCTTCCACAGGGCATTGGGGGGATTTAGGGGGTTATTTTTTCGGGAGCATGTCGGCATTTACGCCGATCTGATTGCCGTTCTTGTCGTAGCACATGGGCAGGGAGTCACAGTTCCCTCCTTTGGCTGCCACATCCGCTTCGTTGACGGCCGGAATGCCAATGACTGGCAGGCTGGCCAGTTTCACAGTGACAAGGCCCAAGGCCGTATCGACGGTGCAGTAGTCGCTGTCGTTGATAGGGCAGACGGCATGGAATTTTTCACCAGGCTCTCGCTTGCCGAGAGAGTTGGCGGTCTGACGTTTCCCATTGAAGCCAGGGCCTGTGCCATTGGCATAGGAAACCGGGTTGCCGGCTGTGTCGACGCCCATGTACCAACCTGCTGCGACGACATAGTTTCCTTTGGGCGCATTGCCATAGAAATCCTTGCCCAGGGCGCAGATTCCATCATCACCACAGGTGACCGGCTTGAAGCCAGATACGAACCGCACCTCACCATTGGGCATGACGAGGCGAGAGACTTTAGGGGCATCGAGCGGTAAACACGTGCTGGCCGGCCCTTCGGCGGCAGTGAATAGACCCTCAAATGGCGAGCTTTTCAGGCTCCACGGATTTGAGCAGGGCATGACGTTGTTACCCGCCTGAGTGACCGTTGCTGCAGTAGCCAAAAGCATGGCTACGAGTACTGCGATTTTCATGGGATTCCCTCTCTGAAATTTCCCTACTGGATGGATCTGTTGAGGGGGCTCAGCTCCCCAATTGCGTAGTTTCCGCGCCTGCATCGTTGGAGCCTTACCCGCTTCGGCGGCATCGATGCGTTCAGGCTACGTGGGGTGTGGGGCGCGCTAGACTTCGCTTGGTAAGATTATCTGAAATTCAGATATCCGAAAACCAGATATAGCTTGCAAGGCTGCTCATCAGATGGTCAGCCACCATGGCTAAAGCAATTTATCGCCCTGAGTACGCGCATTTTCTAGCGATCTTGAAGCGCCATCGCATAGCGGCTGGTCTGACTCAGGTGGAGTGTTCTAAAGCTCTAGGTCATCCGCAGTCGTTTATGAGTGATGTTGAGCGAGGCTCTCGACGGCTCGACATCATTCAAATTCGCGATTTAAGTAAGGTCCTCAAGACCGATCTAGTTAGCTTGGCTCAAGAGCTAGAGGATGCAATCAAGCAGGCTGGTGCTTGAGTTCTTGCAATAGCTCATGTTCAACACTATTGCGTGTCGCGGCGGATAGGCAGATGGCACCTGTTTCAGCTCTATCCGCCTCGAGTTTTCTACGCCGCCAGCTCTAGAGCGGCGTCTAGTGCTTTCTGCTTGATCGCAGCACCCTGACCAAACCACGCCGAGTCAATGCGGTACTCATTGCTGCGCGCACGCCGCTCGTGATCCACATACTCAGTGACTGCATTGAGCAGTCCCCACGCGGTTCCCTTGGCTGCTTCCAGATGCGAACCGCGCCCCGCACCCTCATATAGTTCGTGCACCTTCCGCAGTGCGCGCTCGTTTACGAGTTTGTCGGGTATCTCCTGGTTCGTTCTCACATCGCATAGGACGTTCATGAAAAAGCTCGTTGCTTGGCGCGGGTGCACCTTGGTGTCAGCCAAGATGCGCATGCGGTACATGAACTCGTCCCATTGCGAGACTGCGATGCCCAGTTGTTTCTTCACAGCCTGAGCGTCGAAGCGGGTGCTGTGCGGGACTTTGATCGCCCGGGTGGCGCCGTCGACGGCGATGGTGAGGGTGTTGTTGCACACGACCCGCACGGTTGTCGGAGTTGCAGTGGTAGCCAGAGTCCCGTCGCAGGACGTAGCCAACAGCAAGTAACCGTTAACCAGGTCGTTGCCCTTCAGCGAGGTGTTCTGTCCGGTGCGAGCCAGTGCCCAGAACTTACGACCGCCTTTGATTACGCCGGCGGTTTCAAGCTCGTAGCCGGAGACCTGTGTGAGGTCTCGGTAGAACTCCAACACCTCTCGTGGTTGCACGACTTGATAGCGTTGAGAGACAACGGAGAGAGGGACCTTAGTATCGGAGCGGTAGAGCACTTTCTGTTCTGGGAAGGAGTGGATGCTGCCGAGGTGGCCAGCGGCGTCCGAATTGAAGTGAACCGGGCTTTCCCGGATTTGCCAGTTCATGCCTGCTTCACGCTGCCAGACCTCGAGAGGTTGGCGTTGAGACAGGCGGCTACCCAGGCCGTGCCAGGGAGCTACGCCAACGTAAGCCATGCTTTCTACGAGATGAGCCATGATGAAGTTCCTTTTAGCATTAGCCGGCATAGAGCGTTGCGCCGCACGCAGCACCGGCGAGATGTTTAATTGAGGTGTGTGGAGGTGGTGGAGACTGAATTGGCCGAAAGGTTGAAGCTAATGCCGCAGTTCAAGCAGATATGGTCGGCAGGTGAGTGACCGTCGATTTGCTCACCGAGTTGTGCGCCGAGTGCGCAAGCATTGAGGGCGCCGGTCAAACCTCGGAGAATGACCGCAGACAGCGACCTGACGGAGAGGGTTAAAGGTGTGGCAACGGGACCGGCCATGCTTGTTCGATTTGCTGTCAGCGCGGCAGAAGCACCGCGGGCTGCACCACAGAGAGTTCCGACAATGATGCCGGCCTTCATGATAGTTTTTGCAGATACGATCCTGAGCGAGTGACAGTTAGGGCAGTGCAATGACATGTCGCAGACTCTCCTGTTGGTATGTCATTGCTGTGATATAGGACTGAGATTTTTTTGAGTGAGGTCGTTGCATGAAATTGCTTTCGATTCCGCGCGGTCCGACAAGAAAACGGTGTACCTCTCGACCGTGCGGAGCGCCCTAGAGCAGTTGGTTGCAACCCACCGATAGAATCGCCGGCATCTCATCGTTTACCTACTGGCATCCGACAGTGTTGACGTACAGGCTGTCCGACGAGGTGACGATGTCAACGTTGGTGGTTCTGATCAGGTTTCCGGCGTGCTTGCGCTCTGGTCCCCGTCGGCCAGCAGGAAGATGTCTGGCGCCGGTAGCGCAATGCAGCAGTAGGGCGCATATGCAATGCAGATAGGAGGGAACGTGGGCGGATTGCTTTTGTCGCTTTTGTGCTTTTCCCCAGTGGCTGAATACAGTATTCGGATTTGGGGTTCCAAATTAATTTTTGGCCTAGGGGCCTCGGCACTTGGCGTTGGAGGTGCGGTTGCGCTTCTAAGTGGTGTGAGCTGCAGCGAATTGCATGAAAGATATCGAAAAGGCAAGCCGCCGAGATTATTTCGTCGAACGTTTACATGATTCACCACCACGAAAATTCTCGCCAGAAGTTGGAGATATCGCTTGCGCTATAGCGGGATACGCTCTTGCGGGCCTCGATGGAAACCCGCAATTACTCAGCTATTTCAGATCGGTAGCCTGATGCAGTAGCGCTTTTCCGTCAAATGGCGGATGGGATGTTCAGGTTTGTAGAGTTCTTGGTCGCTGAATAGCGGGAGAATATTTATTGTAATACTTTCGCCGTTTCTCAGTTCTGGCTCGCTATTGTTTATGATTGACTCCCTGAAACTATATTGGGATCCGTTCTTGGCGAGATGACCGAGCCTGGTGAGAATTTCCATGGATGCGAGTAGTCGTTCTGCATTGGCTCGTCCCCGAAGTCTGTTCGGGCCGTACTGTTTTATTTTGGTAAGAGTTACTGTGGTTCTCATTCCATCTCTCAAGTGGGCTGGAAGGCTTCGCTCGAGTCCTCGATTGCTCCGTTTATGCAGGCCATCTTCAAGAATTTCTTTGTTTCGAATGTCCTTGTAACACTCCTGTATTAAGAAGCTTGCAAGCTCACAGGTGTCTGTAACAATTTGTGGGTCGCTGGCTAGATTTTTCTTGAAATCTCTAGAGCAGGCCTGGGCAAATTTCCAGCTGAATTTTAAAGTGAAAAGGTCTATTTCTGAGTCGTCTTCAGATTTGCGCTCAAATGCATGAATAATTGCCGCTAGCCGACTGGTGTTTTCCAATAGCTTGGATGCGTGGTCTCTCATGTAGCGGTACCAGCCGCCATCTTGCATTTGCTTCTCGAGATTTTCGTTTATTTTAAACCATAGGCTCTTTGCTGGTTCGGAGAATGTTAGTACTTGTCGCACTTTTGGGGAGGGCGCCTCCAATAGATTCCTAGCTCTTTCATTAAATAGGGTCTTTCGTGGGGTTTCCCTTTTTCCTGCCCCGCTAGAGCGCTCTCCAGCCATGGACTTAGGTTTTGAAATCAAAAAACGAGCGAGAAATCCTGTCCCGCGCGCTTCTTCGCCGCGACGGCCCATGAAGTTTGATATCACGCTGGGTTGTGCCATCAGCGACATTGTGAGTCGGGCGTTCTTAAGGGTGATCGGGGCCCTAGAGAGACGATCTACTATCAGACTCCCTCCATCCCAAAGAGTATTTAGCTTGTCGAGTTCGTTGACGATCTTTCCGTTAAAAATACTATTGGCTTCGCTGGTAAGTAGGCAGCCGTGTGCTGAGTTTTCGTAAAGATATTGCACCAGGGCTTGCGGTGTTGTGTCCTCGTATAGGAACTTTTCTGAGGGATTAGGCTCAGGCTTTTTCCTTAGATGGTCTTCAAGCTCTTGGAGCGCGGCATCTGCTTCCCCCTTACCTCCTGAGCTGGCTAGCTTTCCCCACGAGCGCTCTAAGTACTGCTTTTGAGTGCTCCAGATTTCTTGCTTTATGCGGTGCTCCCGCAGAGTCTCGTCGTGAGCGTCTATGGCCTCTTGGTTTACTGCTGAGATTGACTCAAAAAAATAATTTTGCGTGGTGGTCTTGCGCTCACCCGACTCGGCGATGGTTAACAGCATTAAAGAGGTGTTCGACTTGTTCCCCGGAGGCATCTGCACATCTACATGCCGTTGGCAGGTCGTAGCCATAGCGCCGAATGCACACATCATGCTCATCTCTCGCGATACCTCTAATTGACGAGATGACTCCTCCACTGCCCCTTCAAAAAGGCTGTGCTCTCGATAGCACGGCCACCCATCTTGCATTCTCGGGTCTGCGGGGTCAGTGTCTTCAAACCTCGCATCAAAAATCTCGCTCACATTGATTATTCCGCTATTTCCGCTAGGGCTAGCGAAAATAGCAGGCCACGTCAACGTAGGGCCTTAAGTTTTCATGCGATTTGGGACGATGCCAGAAAGAATTGATCTAGAGCAATTATTTCCGGGGGGTGGGGGAGGCGCTAGGTAGCCGGCCTGGGAGCGCTCGAGAGGCTTACGTGTTGTAAAGCCTGGAGGTGATTTTCTAACGAATCTGCCTATCCTTTGAACGAAGAATAGGAGCCCGCTCATGAGGACGATACGACTTCGAGAATCCTTGGAAGGTCATAGACTTAGCCAAGTCAACCATTTATAGACTCCTTGCTGGTGGCGAATTCCCAGAGTCATCTTCTCTGAGGCATTGTGTAGGCTGGGTGGAGGAGGAAGTGATTGAGCGGGTTCTTTTTAGGATTGACGAGCTAGACGCTAATTTAGAAAGCACCCTGATAGATGAATAGGTCTGCGATTCGGAATAAAAGCCATGGCTGATTGCGTTCGGTCATGGCTTTTATGCGGGAGACTATGATGTTTTGTAAATATTAAGACGCGCTGTGCTTAGTGTTTTATTTAAATCAGGGTTATTCGTCATTAGCGCTGGCATGAGAGATCCTCCTGTGTCGTAGGCGCATCGCTACCCCACGGGTAGGACAGGTCATTCAGGGTGCAACACAAGGTTCCTATCCGGTCACTGACGGCAGGCCTAGTAATGCCGGGAAACCTCAGCATCCAATCGACAGGTCAATGCAGAGGCAATCCAGCAAGCCAATCCCCGCACGAGTTAGATTGGGCTGACGTTCAGAAGGAAAGTGAACTGAGTATCCCAACAGTTTCCTCGCCGCGAGTGGCTTGGCGCGATGCGATGTCGTCGAAGCAAGGCCAGGTAGCAGTAGGTGAAGTACTGGCTGCCGCGATCCGAGTGCAACAGCATCTCTGCTTGTGGCTGTCGGCGTGCCACAGCCATCTCTAGCGCGGCGTGAACTAGGGCCTGCTGCATGGGTAGTGCATCGCCCAACCGACAACGGCGCGCGAATAGAGATCAAGCACGACGGCCAGATATAACCAGGCTTGGGCCGTCCGTACGTGGGGCATGTCCGAAACCCAATGCCGGTTGGCGTGATCCGAGGCGAAGTGGCGATCTAGATGATCCGGTGCAATCGGCAGATCTTGGCGACAGCTGGAATCCAGCCGCCAACGCTTTCGCGAACGAACACGCAGGCCGGCTTCGCGAATCAGTCGAGCGACTAGTGCGCTGCGAGAAGATGGTGAGCGTATTTTTATGTATCACGCTCCACGGTGACCTGCGCCAACTGCTGGCGTAGGCGACCAGAGCTCCGAGCTCTCACTGCGCTGCTTGCCGTTGCCTGGAAAGCCATCGTCACCTTTCTGTTCATACTGGCGCTTCCATTTGCCCAGCGGGCTTTCAGCGATGGCCAATGTGTCGGCTACGTGACGAAGCGGCGTGCCGGCAAGTATTTGGTCTACCGCTTCGCGTTTGACGGATTCGGGAAAATGTCGTCTGGTCTGGGGGATGAACAGTCCTTGCGGTGGATATTATCCACCTTAAGTCAGTTTCCGCTCAGCCTGGGAGAGATCGCTCGCTGTTCATCTCTCTGGACGGGACGTTGGAGCAGTTGCAGTCCGGTGGCATGAATGCAGGGCAGCGGATCAGGAGGTGGGCACAGAGGTCATTGCCCAAGTGATGAACCCGGCGTTAACAGCCGTAAAAGCCAAGGCGATCAGGAATACGGTGTCAGCTACCCGCATCATCCGCTGACCACGTAGGGTGCGGTGAGTACGCAAGCTCCAGTAGGAAGTTAACGCCGAGACCAGGTAGAACATCATGTTGACTGCCACCAGGTCGTCGATGATCAGGTCTTCCCGGCGCAGGGTGAGGATGACCCGGATGATGCCAATCACCGTCAGGCACACGCCGACCATGGTGGCGGAGACGGAGAAGATGTGGATGCAGATGTCGTCATCGAGGCTGGGAGGTTCCTGCTTACTCATCGCGTTTCACTCGCTGGCGGGAAATGTGGAAAGCGTAGTTGCGATTCGATGAAGGCTTGAGTACGAAGGCTAACGCGCCTACTGTCAGCGGCTGCCCCAAGCCCGGACATGAAACGCCCCATGATCGACTTCAACAATGTCACCGCCTACCAGCAGCAGACCCGCGTGCTGGACGGCTTCTCCCTGCATATCGGCGAAGGCGAGAAGGTCGCCATCCTCGGCCCCAATGGCGCTGGCAAGAGTACGCTGCTCAAGCTGATCAGCCGCGAGCTCTACCCGGTGGATCGCGAGGGCAGTTCGCTGAGCCTGTTTGGCCTGGAGAACGTCACTATCTGGGACCTGCGCAGCCGTATCGGCTTCGTCTCCCAGGACCTGCAGGAAGACTACACGCCCTTCACCCAGGCGCTGGAGGTGGTGATCTCCGGTTTCTTCGGCGCCATCGGCAGCCACGGCCACCTGCAGCCCACGCCGGAGCAGGTCGCCAAAGCGCGCGAGATGCTGGCCATCGTGGAGATGGACGGTTTCGCTGAGCGCATGTTCCAGCGCCTCTCCACCGGCCAGAAGCGCCGCCTGCTGCTAGCGCGCGCACTGATCCACGAGCCCCGCGCATTGATTCTCGACGAGCCGGCCAACGGTCTGGACATGGGAGCCAGCCTGCAGATGCTGACCCTGCTGCGGCGCTTCTGCGGCCCGGAGCACGCGATGATCATCACCACCCATCATCTCGACGAGATCATCCCGGAGATCGAACGCGTGGTGCTGATTGCCGAGGGCAAGGTGGTCGCCGACGGGCCCAAGGCCGAGGTCCTCACCAGTGAGCACCTATCTGCGCTGTACCAGGCGCCGCTGAAGGTGACCGAGCAGGAGGGCTGGTACCGTTGCTGGCATGCCTGACCGGCTGCATTTGTAGGAGCGAGCTTGCTCGCGAAAAAGTCGAGCGGGCCGATTCAGGCTGATGCTGGGTTCGCGAGCAGGCTCGCTCCAACAGATTGATTCGCCGAGTTACCGCCCCAACGCCTGACGCTGCACGTGCATGGCTCGGATGCGTTGTTCCCACTGGGCGCGCTCGGTTTCCGGCAGAGCGTTCCACCACTGGCTCACTGCACGGTTGCTGTAAGGCGTCACCCAGTCGGACCAGTGCGCCATCTGCGTCTGCGGAAAACCATTGTCGCGGCCGCGCAGGTAGTGGTCGAAGAAGCCCAGCACCAGCGTGGCCGGTGCTTCGATCAGCACGTCGGTGGGGGCGCTGCCGATCAGCTTGTCGCGCAGTGGGCGACGCAGGTATAGCGCATTGTCGGTGAGGCCGGCATGCAGGGTGTCGCGCATGACCAGACGGTGGATGCGTGGATTCTGGCCGGCGTGCGCCAGGCTTTCGTAGGCGAAGTCGTTGAAGCTGCGCGGCTGGGTCGGCGGCGTGACGCCAAGCATGCGGTAGAACATCGACAGGTCCGAATGCAGCATCAGCATGGGTACCGGCAGGTCCCGGTCGAAGGGCGTGAAGTCGAAGTCGCCTCCGTCCAGGTTCACTGCCGCTGCGCAGCGCTGATCGACCATGCAGACCGCACCAGTAGTCGAACCGCCGAAGGACATCCCCATCTCTCCCACGTGATCGAAGTCACTGGCGGCCACCACTTCGGCGACACTCGGGGGGACTTCGCCGGTTTGAAGACGGTCATGGACAAACAGGCGGTCCGCCAGCCAGACCGGCGCGCTGAGATGGATGGCGCGGTCCGCCGGCGGCTTGAGTTCGGTCGCGAAACGCAATTGGCCGTCGAGGCGGCGGGCCAGATCGTCCTCGCCGTAACCTTGCAGCAGAAGTGGCGAGAAGCCGTGCTCTAAGGCATCGCGAAGGTGGACGTAGAGCGCCGGATCAGTGGGGGCCACTTCGCCGTTTGGGAACAGCGTGGGCGAGGCATCCCCCGTGTGCTGTACGGAGTAGACCGCATATCCATTGCTGGCCAGTTCCTCCATGATCCGCCCGTTCATGCCGGTGAAAGAGCCGTAGCCGTGGCTGTAGAGCACCACGGGCAGGCGACCGAGGTCGGCCCGCAGCAGCGCGTTTTCGTAGGAATTGGTACGCAAGTGACGAAGGTGCGTGAGCAACGGCGGGAAATGGAACAGCTCACCGAAGCCGCGCGCGGTGCTGCGGCTTTCGGCATCGCTGAAGTAGTGACGCGGTTGCGCGTCCATCGCCGGCCTGGCCGGATACCAGACGCGCACCAACAGACGCCGAGCCTTGCCGGCTGGTGCGCCAAGGAGGCCAGTACGGCTGGCATCGACCAGCTCGAAGTCGCGCATGCCGACCGGGTAGGGGCCACCGGGCTTGGGTAGCGGCGAGACCGGGAAGAAATACAGTGCGGCGACAGCCAGGCTCGTCAGTAGAGTAAAGAACATCCCCGACCAGACTGGCACTCGTGCCGGGTGCCTGCGCCGCAGCAACAGGGCCAGCACCAGGAGTACGGCGACGACTGCGCCGACGGCAGCCTGCCAGCGATCGTCCCACATGCCATACAGCGCCACGAGCAGCGCGAGCAGGGCGGCGGCATTTGCCAGGGGCCGACGACGCAGCCACCAGCCAAGCAAGGCGACGACGAGCAGGGCGAGCAGCAGGCCGTCGGCAAGCGTCATGCAGCGGCGCCTTTGCGCGGCAGTACGGTCCAGGCGATGCCGAACAGCAGCAAGGCGGCGACCAGCACATAAGGCGCACGGCTATCGACCTGGTGCAGCAGGGTGCCCAGCAATGGGCCGCTGATCATGCCCAGCCCATGCACGGCCACCAGGCTGCCCGCAGCAGCGCCTTGCTCGTCTGCTTCCACGGCGTTGGCGTTGAGCGCCGAGACGGCAGGGAAGACCCAGCCCATGCCGGCGGCGGCAACGAAGCAGGAGGCGTAGAGCATCCACGGTGCCACGGCGAAGCACACTGTGGCGAAGCCCAGCGCGGAAATGCTGCCGCCCACGCCGATCAGGCGCAGCGGCGCCCAGTTCAGCTTGCGTACCAGCATCTGCGCACAGATCAGCGCCACGCCCACGGATGTAAGCGCGATGCCAGCTACACGGGCGGCGTCTGCCGGGGGGAGCTGCAGGCGGTCGAGGGCGAAGAAGCCAACGGTCATCTGCGCCACGGTCACGCAGACCATGGCGATGAAGCCCAGGGTCAGCGAGCGGCGCAGGCGCTTGTCACTGATTGCCAGGGCGGGGCCTTTACGCTCGTGGGTGCGCTCGTGGTGCGGTAGCCATTTCCACAACACGCCCAGCGCCAGTAGCGGTAACAGGCAGGTGAGCAGCAGCGGCAAGGCCAGGCCGAGCATGGCCAGCAGGCCGGCGAAGCTCGGGCCGACCACCATGCCCACGGCGCTGGCGGCACCGAGCCCAGCCATGGCCGAAGCACGCTTGTCCGCGTTCACGTGGTCGGCCACCAATGCCGCCGAGCAGGCCGGCACGGCGGCGTAGAAGCCTCCCGCCAGTCCGCGCAGCGCAACAATTCCGATGAAGGCCGGCAGCGGAGACATCGAGGTATTCAGCGCCAGGGCCATGAAGGCGCAGAGCAGGGCATAGGTCACCGCGAAGCCAGCCAGGCCGCTGAGCAGCACGCGACGGCGGCCGAGACGGTCGCTGGCAATGCCCCAGACGCGCGCCATGAGCATCCAGGCGATACCGCCCATGGTGACCGTCATGCCCGCCTGCCAGGGCGCCAGGCCCAGGGTGCGCGCCACCGGGCCGATCAGCGCGACGAAGGACATCACCGCTACCGTGCAGACGAAGGTTTCGAACATCAGCGGGCGCAGGTTGAGGGTGGGGGCCTGGGGCGGCATGGCGGTCATTTCGGGGTTGGCTCCTTGGGACGGCGGGGCATTCTCATCCATACAATGACGATCAGGAGCAGCGGAACACCAAGGGAAATCCACGACAACACGTCGAAAACCCCGTCGCCCAACAGCGCCGAGAGCAGCCCGAAGGTGCTCAGCACGGCCAGCGCGACGGGCCAGCGGAAGATCATCCAGAGTCCGCGTCTCATGCCTTGATCTCCGTGCTCAGGCCGCCGGAATCCAGTTCCGCGAGGCGTTTCTCGATGGGCGTGCGGCGGCGTCCGAGCCATAGGTACAGGCCGCTGGCGAGGATCACGATGCTGACGATATCCAGCAGCGCCCAGACGATCTTCAGCGGCATGCCGCCGTAGTCGCCAAAGTGCAGCGGCTGGGACAGCAGCAGGGTCTTCACGTACAGCGGCATCTCGCGCATGTCGGTCAGTTCGCCGGTTTCGGCATCCACCAGGGCGGGTTTGAGCAGGCGTTCGGTCAGCGGCGTATTACCGCGCATGAACACGGCGTAGTGATGCTTGCTGCTGAACTGTGTGCCGGGGAAGCCTACGAAACTGACCTCCATGTCCGGCGCGGCCTTGCGTGCGGTGTCGATAGCCTTGTGCAGCGAGCCGAGCTGCTCCAGCGGCGGCGCGTCCTTGTACGGTGCGGTCATCTCCGCCAGTTGGCCGCCTTGCCAGAGCATGAGGATCGGCAGCGCCAGGGTGTTGATCACCCCGGTGACGCCCACCACCAGCACCCAGGCGAGGGTGACGATGCCCAGCACGTTGTGCAGGTCCAGCCACTTCAGGCGCGAGCTGCGCTGCAAGCGCACGGTGGCGAAGTCGAGCTTGCGCATGAACGGCGTGTAGACCACCACGCCGGAGACCAGCGAAGCCACCAGCAGCAGGCCCATGAAACCGAGGAACAGGTAACCGGGCAGCCCCATGAAGAGGTCGGTGTGCAGCTTGAGCATGATGTACATGAAGCCGCCCGGCGGCGGCAGGGCCTCGAAGAACTCCCCGGTGCGCGCGTCGAAAGGCTGCACGTGGCCATCTTCCGGCGGCGGCACCAGGGTTGGCGCGGTGATGACGCCGCCCAGCGGATCGTCCTGCTCCCAATACACGAAGCGCACCACTTCACCCGGCCGTGTCGCCAGCGCGCGGGCGACCACATCGTCGTAGTCGATCTTCGGCGACTGCTCGGTGAGCGGTTTGAGCTCCGGGTGCGGCTCGAAGGTGTGCTCGATCTCTTCGTGGAAGATCAGCGGCAGGCCTGTGAGGCAGAGCATCAGCAGGAATACCGTGGAGATCAGGCTGGTCCACTTGTGCACCAGGTACCAGGTGCGGAGGGCTTTGGCGGTCATCGTCAGGCTCTTTCTTCTTTAAACATCCATTTAGAAATCCACGCTCGCGGACAACTGCAGCGTGCGGCCCTCGCCCAGGTACAGGTACCCGGCGGTGGAAGTGCCCCAGTAGTCCTTGTCGAACACGTTATCCAGGTTGGCGCGTAGCACTACCGGTTTGCCGAGGGTCTCGAAGCGATAGCGCGCGCCCAGGTCCAGGCGCCACCAGTCGGGAATGCTCAGGGCGTTGGCCTGGTCCACGTACTGCTCGCTGGTGTAGATCGTCCGGGCCGTGACAGTCAGGCCCGGCACCTGGGTGATGTCGTACTCACCGCCCAGATTGAGCTGGCGGCGCGGTACGCCGATACCGTTGTTGCCGTCGTACTGGCCGTCCTGGGTCTTGGTCAGCTTGGCCTGGGTGTAGGAAGCACCGCCGAGCAGGCGCGCGCCCTTGGCTACCTCGCCGAACAGGCTCAGCTCCAGGCCGCGGTTGCGTTGTTCGCCGCCACGAGTGAAGCGGCCGTTGTCGTTGACGCTGCTCGGGCGCTTGATCTCGAACGCAGCCAGGGTAGCGCCGAAACCGTCCCACTCGCCCTTGACGCCGACTTCCTTCTGCTTGGAAACGTAGGGCGTGAGCATTTCACCGGCGTTGACGGTGCCAATGGGCGCGGTTTCACCGGGGCTCAGGCCTTCGATGTAATTGGCGTAGAGCGAGATGTTTTCCCACGGCTTGACCACGATGCCACCCATGGGCGTGGTCTTCTCCTCGTCGTAGCCTTCACCTACCGGGGTGCCGACGTTCATTTCGTAGTTCTGCGATTCCACCCGCTGCTTGCGTGCGCCGAGAGTCAGCTCGACGCGGCCGTCGAGGATCGACAGAGTGTCGGCTAGCGCGTAGCTGGTGAGGGTAGCGGCGGTGTACTTCTGCACGTTCTTCGGATAATCGTCCGTGCTCGGCGTGCCGGAGTAGACCGGGTTGTAGAGGTTCGATGCGCGCGACGGGAAGGCGGTGTAGAGGAAGAAGATGTCCGAGTTCTGCACCACGCGGGTCGCGCCGAAAATCAGCTTGTGCTGCACCGGACCGGTGTCGAAAGTGCTGCGCAGGCCGGCCTCGGCGGAGTGCGAGCCGACGTCGTAGACCTGCCAGGCCGGGCTGGAGACGAAATCGCCCTGGTTGCCCATCAGCACCGGGTTGCCGGCCAGGGCGTCCATCTCGCTGCGGCGATCACCATAGCCGGCGTAGCCGGTCAGCCAGTCGGCGATGTCGTATTCACCACGGAACACCAGGGTGCGGTCGGTCATCTCCGAATCGCCGTAGCCGGGATAGTTCAGGTCGTTGTCCGGTGCATGGGGAATCTTGGTGACACCGGGGCCAACGCTGAACTGGCGGACGACGTTGGTGAGGTCCTCGCGCTGGGTGATGTAGTCGGCGGACAGACGCAGGCGCTCGCCGGTGTAGTCCAGGCCGAGGGAACCCAGGCTGTCTTCCAGTTCCTGCTTGTCCACCGTGGTGTCGCCGTTGCGGTACACGCCATTGAAGCGCACACCTAATTCCTTGCCCTCGCCGAAGCGACGGCCGACATCCAGGTGGGTGCCGAACACCGAGTCGGACAGATACTCCAGGGTCACCCGGTTCAGCGGTTCGGCACCGGCGCGCTTGGTTACCAGGTTCACTGCGCCTCCGACGTTGCCGCTGGGCGGCATGCCGTTGAGCATGGTGCTCGGACCCTTGACCACCTCCACGCGCTCGGCCATCTCCACCGGTACCCGGAAGAACGGCGCCAGGCCGTACATGCCGTTGAGCGCGACGTCGGCGCTGACCACCGGGAAGCCGCGCAGCGAGAAGTCCTCGTTGAGGTTGGTGCGCGCACTGCCGATCTGCGCTGAAGGTTCGTTGGCCAGTACGTCGGCGACGCTCCGGGCCTGCTGGTCATTGATGGTCTGCTCGGTATAGCTGGTGATGCTGAAAGGCGCGTCCATCAGGTCGGTGTTGCCCAGCAGGCCGAGGCGTCCGCCACGCGCCACCTGGCCACCGGCATACTCGGCAGGCAGGTCTTCAGGGCCGGAAGCCTGCCCGGTGATCAGAGAGGGCTGCATTTGCAACGCATCGGGACTGGGTGAACGAATCAGGGTAAAGGTGCCGTCACCGCGCTGCTCCAGTTCCAGGCCGCTGCCTTGCAGCAGGCGCTCGAGGGCGCCGCGGGTTGAATAGTCACCCTTGAGCCCGGGGCTCTGCAGGCCGTCGGTCAGCGTCGGGTCGAAGGACAGGTGCACGCCGGTCTCGGCGGCGAACGAGGCCAGGGCGCGGCCCAGTGGACCGGGGGAAATACTGTAGCTGCGTACTTCGCTGGCTGCCGGCGCGGCCGTCACCGGCGTCGCCACGGCCACCGCCAGGGAGAGGAGGGCGGTGCGTACCGCCAGGGAAAGTGAAGAGGGGTGTGCGTGTCTGCTGCTGGACATGGACGGGGTACCTTCGGGCCTCTGCGGGCTTCGTGTCGGGAGATGTTCCCCTGTTGCCAGCTGAAGTGAGAAAAAGTCTCACTTCTTTTTGAAAATACTTTGCATCAACGCCCGGTGCCTGTCTTCAGGCGGCTGCCAGAGTGATCCAGAAGTCCGTTACCCGACGGATTCGCAGGGGATAGGTGGCCTGCAGCATCGACAGCGCGAGGTTGCTGTCCAGCAGCGGGAAAGCCCCTGACACCGCCAGTTGCGCCACCGCAGGGTCACAGCGCAGCACGCCGCGGCGATATCGGCTCAGCTCGCCCAGCAGTGCCTGCAGGGGCAGGCGGTCGGCCATCAGCATGCCGTGGGTCCAGGCATCCGGGTTCGGCGTGCTGGGCATGGCAGTGATGGATTGCGCGGTCAGCAGTACGGACTCCCCGGCACCCAGCCACTGGCCGGAGCTTTGCAACGGCGACACCTGCACGCGCCCGTGCTGCACGGCAACTCGGGTCGCGCCGTCGGCTTGGCGTACGTTGAAGCGTGCCTCGGCGGTTTGCATCCGGCCTTCGCGGGTGGTGACCAGGAACGGGCGGCCGTCCGCGCGGGTATCGAGGAATATTTCGCCGCGCAGCAACCGCACCAGGCGTTGTGCGGGAGTGAAGGCGATATCTACGGCGCTGTCAGTGTCCAACGTGAGCAGACTGCCATCGGGCAGCGGCAGCTTGCGCTGCTCGCCCACCGCGGTGTGCTGGTCGGCCAGCCAATCCTGCCAGGGTTGTGTGCGCCAGGTAGCGAGGCCTACCGGAGCGACGGCCAGCAGCACGGCAAGCTGCTTGAGGGCGCGGCGGCGGTCCAGCGTGCGTTCTCGGCCCAGCGTCGGCATGGCCAGAGCGGGAGGCAAGCTGCCAAGGTGGCCCAGCAGGCGCTCGGCGCGGTCCCAGGCGCGGGCGTGCTGCGGACTCTGCCGTTGCCAGTCGGCGCAGGCGCGGCGGGTTTCCTCGCTGGCATCGTGCTGCAGGCGCACCAGCCAGTCCGCCGCTTCGTCGAGGATGCGAGGCGCGATGGGCTCGGCGGCAGTCATTCCATCAACTCCAGGCAATGACGGAAGGCCTGCTGCATATAGCGCTTCACCGAGCCAAGGGACACGCCCAGGCGTTGGGCGATGGCCTCGTATTTCAGCCCCTCGATCTGCGCCAACAGGAAGGCCTGGCGTACCGGGTCAGGCAGACGAGCAAGCAGGGCGTCGATCTCGTGCAGGGTTTCCAGCACCAGGTAGCGCTGTTCGGGGGAGGGGGCCAGCTCTTCCGGAAGCCCGGCCAGGGCTTCGAGATAGGCGCGTTCCAGCGACTGGCGTTGGAACCAGTTGATCATCAGCCCCTTGGCTATCGTTGTAAGGTAAGCCCGCGGCTCGCGTGCATCCAACACCCGGCGTGAACCGAGCAGGCGGGTGAAAGTGTCCTGGGCCAGGTCCGCTGCCTGTTCGTGGCAGTCCAGGCGACGGCGTAGCCAGCCTTGCAGCCAGCCGTGATGGTGCTGGTAAAGCTCGCTAACGGCGGCATGGAGGGGAGCATCGACCGGGGGCATGGCGGAATTTTTATCATTTGAGAATGCTTCTCATGATAAGGGTTGCTGCGCTCTGCTCACAAGCCCCCTTGAAGGATGGCATGCAGTAGCTTGTCAGCCTGCCCGGCTAGCTAGGTCGAGGGTTGTCAGCTGGGGGGCGGAAAGGCTCAACCGGGTAGCCCTTACCAGGCTGGCGAGCTGGCGTTCATTGGTGGCACTGGCGATGGGGGCGGCGATGCCTGGCTGCTGGCGGAGCCAGGCGAGCGCGACCTCCGCCGGCGTCGAGTGGGTTTCTTCGGCGACCTGGCCCAGCGCCGCGAGAATCTTCAATCCGCGGGTATCAAAGTAGCCCTCCAGGTCTTCGCCACGGGCGCTACCTGCGAGGTCGCCGGGGGCGCGGTACTTGCCGGTGAGAAAGCCCGAGGCGAGGCTGAAATAGGTCACCACGACGTTGCCGTGTTCGGCGGCGATGGCTGCGGTTTCCGTTTCGTGGCCCGCGCGGTCGTAGAGGTTGTACTGGACCTGCAGTGCGGAATACGCAGGGAGGCCGTTGCTACGTGAAGTGGCTTCGGCTGCCTGCAGTTGTTGTCGGCTGAAATTGGACGCACCGATGGCGCGTACCTTCCCCGAGGCGATCAAGTCTTCGTAGGTGCGCAGGGTTTCTTCGTGGGGCGTGCTGTCATCGGGGTAATGGCTGAAGTACAGGTCGATGTAGTCGGTGTTCAGGCGCCGCAGGGAGTCCTCGACACCCTGCAGGATCCAGCGGCACGACAGCCCGCGCCGCTGTACCGAGAGTTCGGCGCCGACCTTGGTGCACAGCGTCACCTCAGTGCGGCGCCCCGGCTGGCTGGCGAGCCAGCGGCCGATGATGGCCTCCGACTCGCCGCCCTCGTGACCCGGCACCCAGACTGAGTACATATCCGCAGTATCGATACTGCTCAGCCCCGCGTCGAACGCCGCGTCCAGCAGGCGTCGCGACATCGCTTCGTCCACCGTCCAGCCGAACACGTTACCGCCCAGTATCAGTGGTGAAAGGTTCAGGTCACGAGCATGCATGGCTTTCTCCTCAGCACACCGCGATATGTGAATCCGCGCGCGGTTCGGTGCCGCCGCAGAGTACGCCGGTTTCAGGATCGCGGACGATGATCTGGCCGCGCCCGTAGTCGGTGAGGTCGCAGGCGATCTCCACTTCGTGGCCGCGCCGGGCGAGGCCGAAGGCGAGGTCGCGGTTGGCGTGCTGCTCGATGCCGACCTTCATGCCGCCCAGCCATTGCCAGCGCGGGGCGTCCAACGCGGCCTGGGGGTTGAGGCCGAAGTCCACCAGGTTCATCACCATCTGCACGTGGCCCTGGGGCTGCATGTAGCCGCCCATCACGCCGAACGGGCCGACCGCCACGCCGTCCTTGCTGAGGAAGCCGGGGATGATGGTGTGGAAGGTCTTCTTGCCCGGCGCCAGGGCGTTGGAGTGCGCCGGGTCGAGGCTGAACTCCGAGCCACGGTTCTGCAGGCCGATGCCGCTGTCGGGCAGCACCACGCCAGAGCCGAATCCGTGGTACGCGCTCTGGATGAACGAGACCATGTTGCCTTCGCCGTCGGCGGTGGCGATGTACACGGTCCCGCTGGAGAGCGGGTCGCCGTGTTTCGGCTCGGCGGCATGTTCGCCGATCTCGCCGCGACGGCGCGCGGCATAGTCTTCGGAGAGCAGCGCGGCAGTGCTGACGCGCATGTGCTCGGCGTCGGTGATGTAGTGCAGGCCATCGGCGTAGGCCTTCTTCATGGCTTCGAGCTGGCGGTGCCAGGTGAGCTGGCTGTCGCGCTGGTCGAAGTCGTAGCCCTGGAGGATGTTCAGGGTCATCAGGGCGATCAGGCCCTGGCCGGCCGGCGGGATTTCCCAGACGTCATAGCCACGGTAATTGGTCTTGATCGGCTCGACCCACTTGGGTTTGTAGCCGGCCAGGTCAGCGGCGCTCAACTCGCCACCGGTGGCGGCGGAGTGGGCGGCCAGACGCTCGGCGATGGCGCCACGGTAGAAGCTTTCGCACTTCGTCTCGGCCAGTTCTGCGAGCGTTTTTGCCTGGGCCGGGTTGCGGAACAGCTGGCCGGCACGGGGGGCTTTACCGTCAAGGGTGAAGGTGTCGAACCAGGCTTCCAGGGCCGGCACGGCGGCGCGGCTTTGCTGGTATTCCTGGCGGGCGATTTCCCACTGGTAGGCAACCACCGGGGACACCGGGAAGCCGTCACGGGCGAGGGCGATGGCCGGTTGCAGCAGGTCGGCGAAGGGCAGTTTGCCGAAGCGCGCGGACAGCTCGGCCCAGGCCGAGGGGATGCCCGGCACGGTGACCGGCAGCCACCCGTGTACCGGCATCTTGTCGTGCCCGGCGGCTTTTACCTTGTCGATGGAAAGGGAGGCGGGCGCATGGCCGCTGGCGTCGAGGCCGTGCAACTGGTCCTTGACCCAGACCAGGGCGAAGGCGTCGCCGCCGATGGCGCAGCCGGTGGGTTCCACCACCGTCAGCGCGGCGGCGGTGGCGATGGCGGCGTCGATGGCGTTGCCGCCGGCGCGCAGCATGGCAATGCCGGCCTCGGCAGCCAGGGGCTGCGAGGCGGCGACCATGCCGTTACGGGCGAACACGCTCTGGCGCTGGGAGGCGTAGGGGTACTCGTGGGCAGAGAAGCTCAGCATGGAAAACTCTCTTCGGTTCAGCGGTCAGTCTTGATACGGGTCCATTCGCGGGTGATCACGCGCTGGATTTTCGGCGGCAGGTCGGCGGAGACGTAGAGCTTCTCGATCACCGCGTCGCTGGGGTAGATGCCGGGGTTGTCACGGACTTTCGGATCGAGCAGCGGGGTGGCGTCGGGGTTGGGGTTGGCGTAGCCGACGTAGTCGCTGACCGGGGCGATCACTTCCGGGCGCAGCAGGTAGTTCACCAGCTCGTGGGCGCCCTTGGGGTTCTTCGAGTCGCGCGGGATGGCGAGCATGTCGAACCAGAGGTTGGCGCCTTCCTTGGGGATCACGTAGCGCACGTCGATCTTCTTGCCGGCTTCCTGGGCGCGGCTCTGCGCCTGCATCACGTCGCCCGAGTAGCCGACCGCCACGCAGATGTCGCCGTTGGCCAGGTCAGTGGTGTACTTCGAGGAGTTGAAGTAGGTGATCGACGGACGCAGCTTCTGCAACAGTGCGGAGGCCTTGGTGTAGTCCTCGGGGTTGGTGCTGTTCGGGTCCAGGCCCAGGTAGTGCAGCGCCTGCGGGATGATCTTCACCGGTGCGTCGAGGAAGGCCACGCCGCAGCCATGCAGCTTGGCAAGGTTTTCCGGCTTGAAGATCAGGTCCCAGGAATCCAGCGGAGCGTTGTCGCCGAGGGCGGCCTTGACCTTGTCGTAGTTGTAGCCGATGCCCACGGTGCCCCACATGTAGGGCACGGCGTACTGGTTGCCCGGGTCGGCGGCTTCCAGGCGCTTCATCAGGCGCGGGTCGAGGTGCTTCCAGTTGGGCAGTTGGGCGCGGTCGAGTTTCTGGTAGACGCCGGCGTTGATCTGCTTGGTGAGGAACTGGCTCGACGGCACCACCAGGTCGTAGCCCGAGTGACCGGAGAGCAACTTGGCCTCTAGCATTTCGTTGGTGTCGAAGACGTCGTACTGGACCTTGATGCCGGTGTCCTTCTCGAAGTTCTTCAGGGTGTCCGGGCCCATGTAGTCGGACCAGTTGTAGAAGCGCACCAGCTTGTCGTCGGCCTGGGCGGCGGTGGCGCAGGCGAGGAGGGTGAGAGTGCTGGCGAACAGAACGCGTTTACGCATGACTTGTCCTTATCTTCAGAGAACGCGGCTGAGGAATTCCCGCGTGCGCGGGTGGTGCGGATTGCCGAAGACCTGCGCGGGCGGGCCTTCTTCGATGAGCTCGCCCTGGTGCAGGACCACCACGCGGTCGGCCACTTCGCGGGCGAAGCCCATCTCGTGGGTGACGACCACCATGGTCATGCCTTCGTCGGCCAGCTCCTTCATCACCTGCAGCACTTCGCCCACGGTTTCCGGGTCCAGCGCGCTGGTGGGTTCGTCGAAGAGCATGGCCTGGGGCTTCATCGCCAGGGCGCGGGCAATGGCCACGCGCTGCTGCTGGCCGCCTGAGAGCTGGCCGGGGTAGTGCTCGGCCTTGTCCGACAGGCGCACCCGTGCCAGTAGACGGCGGGCCTGGTCCAGCGCCTCGCCCTTGGGCACACCGAGCACCTGGGTCGGCGCTTCGATGATGTTCTCCAGCACGGTCATGTGCGGGAACAGGTTGAAGCGCTGGAAGACCATGCCGATGTCGCGGCGACGCCGGGCGATGTTGCTTTCCGAGTCGCGCACCAGCTTGCCGTCCGGGCGTTCGCGGTAGCCCATCAGCTCGCCGTTGACGCGAATGCTGCCGCCCTGGATGTCTTCCAGGTGGTTCATGCAGCGGATGAAGGTGGTCTTGCCCGAGCCCGAGGCGCCGATCAGCACCACCACTTCGCCCCGGCGTACTTCCAGGGAAACGCCCTTGAGGATTTCCAGTTCGCCGAAGGCCTTGTGCACGTCGCGGGCCTGGATTACCACGTCTTTCATGTCCGGGATCATCTCAACGCCCCCTCAGCAGTTTCATCGCCTGCCGGCCGAACAGGCGGTTCGAGGCGGCTGGCTGGCCATCGGATTTGCCGAAGCGCACTTCCAGCCAGCGCTGGAAGAAGCCCCACAGGGTGGTCAGGGCGAGGAAGTAGATCGCCACGACCAGGTACAGCTCGAACACGCGGAAGGTCGCCGAGGTGACCATCTGGGTGCTCAGCAACAGTTCCTGTACGCCGATCACGCTGACCAGCGTGGTGTTCTTCAGCATCACGTTGAACTCGTTGCCCAGCGGCGGAACGATCACCCGGAAGGCCTGCGGCAGCACGATGCGGCGCATCAGCTTGGGGAAGGTCATGCCGAGGGATTTGCCGGCCTCGTACTGGCCCTTGTCCACCGCACCGATACCGGCGCGGATGATCTCGGCCATGTACGCGCCTTCGTTGAGGCCCAGGGCGATGATCGCGGCCTGGATATTGCCCGGCAGGATGAACAACCCCAGGTCCAGGTCCTCGAAGCGGAAGATCCCGCCAGCAGCCAGCGCGGTGTAGAGGAAGACGATCTGCACCAGCAGCGGCGTGCCGCGCATCAGCCACACGTAGAAACGCACCGGGTATTGCAGCAGCGGATTGGTCGACAGGCGCATCAGCGCCGCCAGCAGCCCGAGCACGCAGCCCAGGAGCATGGCGCTGACGGCGATCACGCAGGTCAGCCACAGGCCGTAGAGGTAGATATCGCTCGGTCGCAGCAGGTACTGCCAGAACACGTCCCAACTGAAGTTCATGTCTCGTTACCTCAGTCCAGTTTGTCGCCTTCGATATGCCACTTGGCCAGGAGCGCGGCGTAGCTGCCGTCGGCCTGCATGTCCTTGATGATCTGGGTGACGGCTTCGCTCAGCTGCTTGTCTTCCTTGCGGATGCCCAGGCCGGTAAGGATGCGCGCGAAGGCCGGCACGCCGATCTCGAACAGGTCCGGCGCGGTGCTCTGGTAGTAACCGGCGGTTTCCACGGTGGTGCCGTAGGCGTCGGTCTGGCGGATGCGCAGGGACTGGAAGGCGTCGGTGTCGGTGTTGTAGACCACCACTTTCATCGGCGGCTTGCCGGCCTTTGCCAGCTTCTCGTTGTGGGCCTCGAGCAGGGTACGGATGGTTGAACCGTTGAGCACCGCGACCTTCTTGCCGGAGAGATCGTCCAGGGTGTGAATGCCCTCGGGGTTGCCCTTGCCGACGACCACGGCCTGGCTGGAGTACATGTAGTTGACCATGTCGATCACTTCGCGCCGCTCGGGCTTGTCGAACAGTTGGTCGACAAGCATGTCGCACTGACCGGCGAGCAGCGCCGGGATCAGCCCGGAGAAGGGCGTGATGCGCCAGTCGATCTTCTTGTCGCCCAGGCGCTTGGCGATGGCTTCGCCCAGGTCGATGGTGACGCCGGTGAGCTTCTGGTTGGCGTCATAGAAGCCCATGGGCGGGGAGTCCATGCCGCCGCAGAAGGTGACCTTGTTGGCGTTCTGCAAGCGGTCGGGAATCTTCACATCGGCATGCGCCAGGGGGGCGGCCAGGCAAAGGGCGAGAAGGCATTGCGGGATCCTGCGTTCGAACATGTTGCTCTCCGGGGTGGGGTTGCCAGGGGCAGTTCAGGGACACAGAAGTACGGGTCTAGGCGCCCGTTGCTTCGATTCTCTTCTTCGTGGATCGGCTTCGTGGATTTCGTTTGGGTGGATTGCGCGTTGGTGGATGGCGCCTCAGGTGGCTTGCGCCTCGAGGAATTTCGCCAGGGACGGGATGGTTCCCTCGATGTGGTCGCAGATCACCCGCTCGGCTTCGCGGGCATCGCCCGAGCGCAGGGCGTCGAGGATCACCGCGTGTTCCTCGCGGGCGCTCATGGGCTTGTCGACGTGCTGCAGCCACAGGCGCATGTGCGGCTCGATCACGGAGTAGAGCGCGGTGATCTGCCGTTGCAGGCGCGGACGTCCGGAAAGGCTGCAGAGGTATTCGTGGAAGGCGCGGTGGCGGCTGACCCACCCGGCGCTGTCGTCGCGGTAGTCGTCCATTTCGTCGAGCATGCGTTCGAGGCGGGACAGGTCGCGGTCGGTGAGTTGTGGCACGGCGAGGCGGATGGCCAGGCCTTCGAGGGCGCTGCGCATCTCGAAGACTTCGCGCATTTCCTCGATGTTCAGGCCGCTGACGATGGCACCGCGATTGGGTCGCAGGGTCACCAGGCCCTCGGCGTCCAGGCGCTTGAAGGCACCACGCACGGGCATGCGGCTCATGCCGATGTCGCTGGCGATGTCCTCGGCCACCAGGCGGTCGCCGGTCTTGTAGCGGCCGGTGCAGATGGCCTGGAGGAGATAGTCGTAGGCCTCGTCTTCGGCGCTCATCGGCGGGCGGGCAGCGGGTACCAGGCGCATGGGGTGTTTCCTCGTGGATTTTTGGATCCAATTATCCATGCATGCAGTTAAGCAGTTGCCGTGCCAATGCTGGCGAAATGATCGGAACTGGCCGGGGTAGAGCGGTAGGCGTAGGAAGGCGGGGTGGGAATGACGGAATGGGACGGGGCGAAACGGTAACGGATAGGGTATTTCGTGCGCGCTTGCGGTGCGCTTCGGTAACGTTGTGGTGCATGGTGGGCGCGTATGTGTAGGAGCGGGCCATGCCCGCTACCAAACCCGTGTCGGGCGCTTGTGGCCGGAAAATTGGGTTGGATACCGGCCGGATCGCGGGTGTGGCCGCTTCTATAGGTTCTACGCTCGCTCCTGCTCTTCGTAGGGGCGAGCTTGCTCGCGAACCGGCTCGGCCGGCGGTTACGTCCCGATCACGCCCCCATCGTCCTTGGTGATCACCAGCGTCGTCGAACGCGGGATGCTCTTGCCGTCGCTGGCCGGGAAGCTGATGCCCGGGTGCTGGATATTCACCCACAGCGTCTTGCCATCCGGCGTCTGGGTGATGCCGGTCAGCTCGCAGCCGCGCGGGCCGACCAGGAAGCGCCGCACCTCGCGGCTGTGCGGGTCGGCGCAGAGCAGCTGGTTGCAGCCCATGGCCTGCATTGGCGCTTCGGCGTCGTCGTAGTCGGTCTCGATCCACAGGCGGCCGGCGGTGTCGAAGTACAGGCCGTCCGGCGAGGAGAAGATGTCGCCGTTGATGGTGCCGATCAGGTTCTCCGGCGCGTTGGCGCCCTTGTGCTCGCCGGCCAGCAGGAAGATTTCCCACTGGAAGGTGGTGGCGGTCGGATCGCCGCCGGTTTCGTTCCAGCGCAGAATCTGCCCGTGGAGGTTCTCCTGGCGGGGGGTGGCGGCGTCCACCGGCTGCTTCTTGCCGCGCGCGTCGTTGTTGGTGAGGCTGACATAGACCTCGCGGGTGGTCTGCTGTACGGCGACCCATTCGGGGCGGTCCATGGGCGTGGCGCCGAGCTTGTCGGCGGCAGCGCGGGCGTTGACCAGCACTTCGGCCTGGCTGGCGAAACCGTTCTCGGCGGTCAGGCCGTTCTGCCCGTGCACCAGCGGCAGCCACTGTCCGCTGCCGTCGGCGTTGAAGCGGGCGACATAGAGGGTGCCCTCATCCAGCAGGTCAATATTCGCCGCGCGGTTGTTCGGCTCGTACTGGCCCGCCGGGACAAACTTGTAGATGTACTCGCCCTTGGTGTCATCGCCGTAGTAGAAGGCCATGCGGTTGTCGGCGCCCAGCGAGAGGGTCGAGCACTCGCGGCAGAAACGGCCGACGGCGGTGCGCTTCTTCGGCGTGGAGCCGGGGTCGAAGGGGTCGATCTCCACCACCCAGCCAAACCGGTTCGGCTCGTTGACATGGCCGCCGTGGGGCTGGTCCGCCTTGGGCGTGGCGTCGAAGCGCTCATCCACCGCTTCCCAGGCGTAATAGTTGCTGAACTGGCCGTTGGACAGGCCGTAGCGCTTGTGCGAAACGCGCTGGGCGTAGTCGTCCTTGTCGCGGTTGACGAAGTACTGGTGCCAGTTCTCTTCGCAGGCCAGGTAAGTGCCCCAGGGCGTGACGCCCATGGAGCAGTTGTTCAGGGTGCCGAGCACCTGTCTGGCCTCGGGGTCGCTGGCGGTGCGCAGCAGGTCGTGGCCGGCCAGGGGGCCGGACAGGTCCAGCGGCGAGCTGCCGGTGATGCGGCGGTTGTAGCTCGAGCCTTCGACACGCTGCCAGTGGCCGCCGGCGTCCTTCTTCACCTCGATCACGCTCAGCCCGTGGGCGGCGATCTCCTTGCGCACTTCGCCTTCCGGGCGGCCGCGCGAACCATCGGGGCGGGCCTCGAAGGTCTGGCCCTTGGGGTGCAGCGTCGGGTTGATGTACTCGTGGTTGATCACCAGCAGGCCGTGGCTGTCCGGCGCATCGGGGAAGGGGAAGTAGTGCATGCCGTCATGGTTGTCGCCGGCCTGCAGCTCCTGGGCTTTCCAGTCCTCGCTGGCGTCGCCTTTCCAGGCCGGCGAGCCGCTCACCACGGCGTCGCCCCAGGAGAAGAACGGCCGTGCGCTGTAGCCTTCGGCGACGATCACCCGGTCGAACTTCGGGTCCTGCTGCACCGGCACGCCCTTGAAGCCCAGCAACCCGGTGGGCACCGGGGCGTCGGCGGCGAACAGCGAGCGGCCGGGGAACAGGCTGCCGCCAAGGAAGCCGACGGCGCCCAGCACCAGGCTGTTCTTCAGCAGGCGGCGGCGCGAGGCATCGATGAGCTCGCTCATCGGCACGTTGCCGGAGGGGTTGATCGGCTGGTCGTCGAAGGCGGAAAGCTGGGCGTGGAAATCGGTTGGTTCAGCACTCATCGGGACGTCTCTTGGATCCGGTAATGGAAGGTGTTGCGCACGTTGGCCACGGTGACGGCCTGGCCGTCGATCACCCGTGGCTGGTAGCGGAAACGGGTGGCGGCCTGTAGCGACGGGCGCTCGAACACACTGTGGCTGCAGGCGCCGGGCACCACGCGCGGGTCGCGCACCGAGCCGTTGGGGGTGACGGTGTATTCCACTGTGCAGTCCCCCTCCAGGCGCCGATCGAGGGCTGTGTCCGGGTAAGTCGGGGCCTTCTTCACCAGCGGCTGGTAGTTCTGCGCGGCGCGGGCAGCTTCGGCGGCAGCGGCTTGTTGCGCGGCAAGTTGGCGGTCGCGCTCGGCACGGGCCTGCTGTTCGGCCTGCTGACGTTCGCGCAGCTCCTGTTCCCGGCGTTGCTGCTCGGCGAGGCGCTGCTGCTCCTGGCGTCGCTCTTCGCGTTGGCGATCCTCGCGCTCGCGTTGTTCGGCCTTGCGCCTGGCCAGTTGGGCCACATCGGGTTGCGGCTTGGACGGGGGCGGCTCGGCCTGCGGCGCTGGCGTGGTGACGGGCTCGGGAGGCTGCACCGCGGGGGGCGTCGGGACCACGGGGGAGGGGCTCGGCAGGCTGACCAGCGCGGTGCGCATCACCTTCGGCGCCGGTGTCGTCGGCGCGGATGGATGGAAGCCGATGTACAGGCCGACCAGCGCCAGGGCGTGCAGCCCCGCGCTGATGGCGGCCGGCAGGGCGCGGCGGGTGATCCTCGGGTTCACGATTGCGGGGCCTCGGTGATCAGCCCGACATCACTGACGCCGCCGCGTTGCAGCGCGGCCATGGCGGCGATCACCCGGCCGTAGTCCACCGCCTGGTCGGCGCGGATCAGCACCTGGGTGTCGGTACCCAGGCGGGTGAGCTTGGCGGTCAGCTCGTCCAGGCTGCCGGCAACGTCGGTGCGCTGCTCGGTGTCCACCTGGCTGCCCAGGTACCAGTGGTAGCCGCCGTCGGCCTGTACCGTGAGGGTCAGCACCGGGCGCTCGGTTTCACTGGGCAGCGCTTTGCTGGTCACCTTCGGCAGCTCCACCTTCAGGCCCTGCTGGATCATGGGTGCGGTGACCATGAAAATCACCAGCAGCACCAGCATGACGTCGATGTAGGGCACCACGTTCATTTCCGCCTTGGGCGCGTGCTTGCTGCGTATGCGTCGCATGGCCGGCCTCCGTTCAGGCCGCCGCGGCCAGCGCCGGGGCGGCGTGGATGCGGCGGTTGAGCTGGGCCTGCAGCTGTTCGGCAAAGGCGCAGTAGCGCCCCAGCAGCTGATCGGAACCGGCGGCGAAGCGGTTGTAGGCCATCACCGCCGGGATCGCCGCGAACAGGCCGACGGCGGTGGCCACCAGCGCCTCGGCAATGCCCGGTGCGACGGTGGAGAGTGTGGCCTGTTGCACGCCGGAGAGGCCGATGAAGGCGTTCATGATGCCCCAGACGGTGCCGAACAGGCCGATGTAGGGGCTGGTGGAGCCAACGGTGGCGAGGAACGGCAGGCCCCGCTGCAGGCGTTCTTCCTCCTGGGCGATGACCACGCGCATGGCGCGCTCGCTGCCTTCGATCAGCAGCGCCGGGTCGATTCCCGGCTCGTCGCGCAGGTGCAGGAATTCCTGGTAGCCAGCGTGGAAGATGCGTTCGACGCCAGCGTCCTCGCCGGGCTCGGCGGTTTCCCGGAACAGCCGCGGCAGGTCACCGCTGGCCCGCCAGCGGGCTTCGAAGGTGCGCAGGCGGCGACGGGCGCTGCCTAGCAACAGGCTGCGCTGGACTATCACGTACCAGCTCAACAGCGAGGCGGCCAGGAGGATCAGCAGCACGGCCTGGGCGAGCGGGCTGGCGGCTTCGACCAGCCCCCAGAGGCTGGTATGTTCGAGTGTGGCTTGCATGGTGGTCTCCCGGTAGGGCTCCCCTTGAGGGGAGCGCGGTGGTCAGTCGAGATCGAGGACACGGGCGACTTCCGCCCAGGGCACGTACTTGAAGTTCTGCGTGCCTTCGGGCAGGCGCTTGCGGCCGTCCTGCACCACCAGCATGCCCTGGCCGAACGCACCGCCCAGGTTGGCCGAGGTAACCTCGATGCCGTCGGTTTCCGAAGTGCCGTCGATACCGGCAGCGGCGTTCAGGCCAACGCGGAAGGCACCGCGCACGCGGTAGGGTGCTTTGGCGTCGAGCACCAGGTAGCTGTCGTTGCCCTGGCTGGAGACCAGCAGGTAGCTCGCCTTGGCGCCTTGGTAAAGGGCCAGGCCCTCGACGTCGTCATGCAGCAGGTCGCCCACGGCCAGTACCTGTTCCGGCACGCCAGGTGTGTCGGGCTCGGCGCCGAGGGTCCAGACGGCCACGTCTTCCTCGCCGAGGAACAGACGCTGGTTGCGATCATCGGCAACGCAGCCCTCGGGCTGGCTGGCGACGCGGAACTCGCGCAGCAACTCGCCCTTCACCTTGCCGTTGGGGGCACTGAGGCGGTATTGCTGGAAGCGACCGTCCTTGTCGTTGACGAAGGCCTGAATGTCGCCGTCGCGAGGGGCGTACAGGCACAGGCCGTAGACTTCTTCCAGTGGCGTTGGCACGCGGCCGATCTCGCGCACCTTGCCGTCAGCCGGCTCGATGGCGAACAGCGTCAGGCTGTTGTCGCTGCGGTTGCTCGCCACCGCCAGGTCGACGCGGCGATTGCCGAGCCGGAAGCCGTGGCGCACGTCGACATTGTTCACCAGACCGGAAGCCAGGCTCTGCAACTGGCGACCCTGGAGGTCGAAGACCAGCAGGCCTTCCTGCTTGTTGGTGCCCAGTACGCGGCTGAGTTTCGGGTTTTTCGCGCTGACCCAGATCGCCGGGTCATCGGCGGCGTCGCCATGACGCTGCACGCTCTGCGTCTGCACCGCCGGCATCACCTCGGGCAGCGCGCGGGGGCCTTCGGCGTGTGCGGGCAGGGCAGGGACTTCGGCGTGGTAGTAGTGCCCGCTGGTATCGTCCTGCAGGACGATGCGCAGCGTGCCGGCCTGTTCGGCGGCTGCGAGTTGTTCGGCTTTCTTCGGGCCACTCAGTGCAATCGCGCCGAGGTTCTCCCAACCGTTGCCCTGACGCACGTAGCGTTGCAGGGCCGGGCCCTTGTCCAGCGCGAGCACACCGCCGGATACCACCGCCAGTCCGCTGACCGATCCGGCGAGATTGCCATAGGGCGCGCTCAGGTCCACCGGCAGGCGGCTGCCGTCTGCCTCCGGGTTGGCACCATAGGCCCACAGGCCGATGCCGGGTTCGTCGACGTACAGGGTGCCGTCGCTGTCGTCGGTACGGCACAGCTCGGCGCTCGGCGGCAGGGCCAGGCGTCGCACCTTGCGCGCCTCGCGTTCGAGTCGCTGGCCGTGGCCGACCAGCCATTGCTCGCCCTGGCCGTTCTCGCCGACCAGGAACAGGTAGAGGTTGGCGCTGGCGTCACGGTAGAGGCACTGGCCGTTGACCGCGAAGTCCGGGCTTGGCAGGCGCAGTGCAGCGCCCCAGTGGCCGTTGCCGGCCAACGGCTGCAACAGCGGCTGTTGGCGTTCGCGGTCGAAAGTGGCGAGCAGGCTACCGTCGCCCCAGGGGCGCTGGTCGAGGAAGTCGTAGCGGCCGGCGAGACGACCGCGTTCGCTGCCTGTCTCGTCCAGCAGCAGGAGGCCGTCGCGCTTGCTGGCGACGACGCTGCCGGCGCCGGGCAGCAAGGCGATGGCCTGGGCCTTGGCACGGGTCGGCCAGGGTTGCAGGGCGACGGATTCGGCGCAGGCATGGCCGGCCAGCAGCAGGCCGGCGAGCAGCGGAGCAAGGGAGTAGCGGCGTTTCATGGAGGGCGTCTGTCCTTGTGGTGCTGCGCGGACGCCGGCGGACCGGCGTGCGCGGTCCTCAGAAGTGGGTGAGGGTCAGGCCGACGGTGTAGGTCGGGCCGTACTCTTCGTACTGGTAGTTGTAGCGACGGTGGCCGCTGTAGATGTAGTAAGGCTCATCGCCGAGGTTCTCGGCGTTGAAGAACACCTGCAGGTTGTCCGTCAGCGAGTAGCGCGCGCTGAAGTCGATCTGCGTCTGGTCGTCGACACGGCTGTCGTAGCGCTTGTCGCTGACGTTGCCGACCTCATAGATGTAGTCGGACTTGTAGTTGGCGGTCAGGCGCAGGCTCAGGCGGTCCTTCTCGTAGCCGATGAGCAGGTTGCCGGTGACGTCGGATTGGCTGGGCAAGTCGATGTTGCGCTGGTTGCCGTCGGCATCGGCGATCTCGGCGCGCGAGCGGCTGAAGGTGGCGTTGGCGCCCAGCAGCAGGCCGTCCCAGGGCGCCGGGAGCATGACCATTTTCTGCGACCAGGCCAGTTCCAGGCCGTAGACCTTGGCCTTGTCGCCATTGGCGAAGGTGGACGCCTCGTCGAAGTCCGCCCAGGCGCCGCTGCCGGCGAGGTCGGTGTTGTAGACGAAGTTCTTGATGTCCTTGTAGAACAGCGACGCCGAAACCACGCTGGCGCGCCCCAGGTAGCGCTCGATGGCCAGGTCCAGGTTGTGCGAGCGCAGGGCGGCGAGGTCCGGGTTGCCGAACTCCGCTTCGTCGCCATCGATGGCATAACCGGGCGCGAGTTGTTCGAAGGTCGGGCGCACCACGGTGTTGGTCCAGGCGGCGCGAATCTGCGTCTGGTCGTCCAGTTGGTAACGGGCATGCAGGCCTGGCAGCCAGTTGTGGTAGTCGCGCTTGCGCTCGATGGCCTGGTAGTCGCCGTTGTCGATGCCGGTGCCCCTGGCCTCGAAGTGCGTGCCCTCGTAGCGCAGGCCGGCGATGAAACGCCAGTCACCGACGTCCACGGTGTTCATGAAGTAGCCGGCGTCGATGTCTTCGTGCATGCGGAAGTCATTGATGGTGGAGGCTTCCTCGTCGTAGTACTGCGCCGAATCCAGCCCGCCGATCAGGCGCTTGACCGCGTCGGCGGATATTCCCTGGCCGAACTTCTGCAGGCGGTAGTGCACGGTGCCGTCCAGGGCGTTGGCGAGGTTCAGCTGGTCGTCGCTCAGGCCGGCGTCGGCGAGGTCCTCGTACTGCCAGACCTCTTCGTCGTTGTCCTTGGTGCGCCGGCTGAGCTTGCCGCCGAATTTGAAGGTCGACGGGTTGCCGGCCAGGTCGTAGTCGCGGGCCAGGTCCAGACGCAGGTTCTTCTCGCGGTCCGATGTGTAGGACTTGCCCCACTCGACCTTGTCCAGGCTGAACTGACTCGGGTCGTAGAACGCCGGGTCGATGTTCAGGCGTGGCTTCTCGCTGTCGTACCAGCCACTGTCCATGTCGCCGCCGCTGTAAACGGCCGGGTCGATGTGGCCGGGGCTGTCCTCGTCGGATTTGCTCCAGCCGGCCTGGCCGCTGAAGGTCCAGTCGCCGCGGCGTTGCTCGCCGCCGAAGACGTAGGACTGGATGGTCTGGGTTTCCTCGCGGTGTTTCAGGCGGCGCTCCACCTCGGCTTCGCCGCTTTCGCCTTCGGCCAGGGCGTCCTCGAAGTCGATCTTGGTGGACTGGCGTGTCTCGTTGTCCTTGAACTCGCTGTAGAGCGTGCGCAGCCAGAGCTTGCTGTCGTCGTCGGGGCGGTAGTCGAAGTTCAGCGCGCCGCCGCTGCGCTCGCGCTGGATGTCGTAGTCACGTTGCTCCAGGCTGTTGAGTCGGGCACCGTCGTCGAAATCCCAGTCGCCGCCGGTCTCGACGTTGTCGGAACCGAACTTGCGCTTCTGCCAGCTCAGTGCGGCGGCCACGCCGAAGTTGTCGATGCCGTCGCCGAGGCTGAAGCGCTGGCTGGCGGCGCCGGAGTATTTCGGGCTGAAGCGGTTGGTGTTCTCGTCGTAGCTGGTCTGTGCGGTGCCGCTGAAGAACAGGCCGTCGTGATCGAAGGCGGAGAGGCTTTCAACCTCGATGGTGCCGCCCAGGGAGTTGGCGTCCATGTCCGGGGTCAGGGTCTTGACCACTGACAGCGACTGGATCAGTTCGCTGGGCAGCACGTCCAGCGCCACGGCACGGCGTCCGGCCTCGGGCGAGGGCACCAGGGTGCCGTTGATGGTGACGGCGTTGAGGTCCGGGCCGAGGCCACGAACCCGTACGAAGCGGCCTTCGCCCTGGTCGCGTTCGATGGAGGTCCCCGGTACGCGTTGCAGGGCTTCGGCGGCATTGCTGTCGGGCAGCTGGCCGATGCTGTCGGCGTGTACCACGCTCTCCACGCTGTCGGAGCGGCGCTGCTGGCGCAGGGCCTTGTCGAGGCTGTCGGCCTGACCGTACACGGTGACGCTTTCGCCAACCTCGGCAGCTTCCTCGGCCCAGCCCGACGGTGTGGCGGCGATCGCCAGCGCCAGGGCGCTGACCTTGAACAGCGGACGCAGCGTCCGCGGCAATTGTTGATCGATCACGGCATTTCCCCTTGTGCCCGTTCCTTCGACCGGGGCGATTCGGCCCGGTCAACTGGGGAGCGGAAGCTAGGCAGCGGGAATGACGGTTACGTGACAGCGATGGCCTGCGAGCCCCGGAATACCGGGGTTTCAGCCGTGGCAAGGGTGTTTTTGAGCCCAATTGACCCGGTGCGTTCGGCTCAGCCCCGGCGGCAGGTCGCGCCGCGTGGCGTCGGTGTTGGCGGCACAGGTTTTTTTTGCAGGATGAGGGCAGTTTCGAGTGAGCCGATTGCACCCTCGGTACTGTCATCAAAGCATCACGCGGACCTGTTTGGCTGGCCTCCGTCACTCGTTCGCGGATACCACTCCCATGTCCAACCTGCTCAAGCTGCACCGGCTGAAACTGATCGCGCTGGTGGCGCTCGCCAACATTGGCCTGCTGCTCTACCTCGCGGCCGGGCACATCAAGACCTGGGAGCGGATCGACTGGCTCGACGTGGTGGGCGAGGGTGGGTCGGCGCTGCTGGCGTTCTGCTGGGTATGCCTGGTGCTCGCGCACCGGCCTGCCGGGCGAGTCACTACCTTGCTGGCGGTGGGGCTGGGCGCGGTGTTCTTCTCCATGTGGATGGACGCTCTCGACGAGTTCATCCAGTTGCCCGCCGAGATTTCCTGGGACCACTGGCTCGAGTCGGCGCCGATGCCCATCGGCCTGCTGCTGATCACCCTGGGTCTGTACCATTGGAGCAAGGAGCAGAAGGCCCTCGGCCAACAGCTGAGCAAGCGCGAGCGGCTGTTCCGCGAGCACCTGCACCATGACCGCCTTACTCCGCTCAATGGCGCGGCCTACCTGCGCCGGCAGATCGAGCTGGAGCAGCGTCGCTCTGGCGAGGAGCAACAGGCGTTTTCCCTGGTGCTGGTGGACCTGGACGATTTCGCGCCCTTCAATCGCCAGCATGGTCATGCCGAGGGTGACCGGGTGCTGCAGGCGGTGAGCCAATTACTGTTGCTCAACCTGCGCCACTCCGATCTGCTGTGCCGGCTGGCGGGCGACCGTTTCGTCGCACTCCTGCCTGGCACTGGCGAGGCCCAGGCCTGGCGCATCGCCGGGGAGCTGGAGCGCGCGGTGCGTTCCTATGCGCACAAGAGCATGCCGCAGGGCGAAAGCCTCGCCCTCAGTGCCACTGCCGTGGCCTGCATGGCGCGTGATGAATCAGCGGACAACCTGCTGGAGCGCCTGAGCCTGGCCATGGCGCGGGCCAAATCGCGGCCGCGACTGGCGCGCAGCGCGTGAGGTGTGCCGCATGGATGCCCGACTGAACTACTACGAGCGCGACCTGCGCTTCATCCCGGCGCAGCACCAGCCCGCCTGCCTGCTCGACCTGGCGCTCAGCCGCGAACTGGACAGCCATCGCCTGTTGCGTGGCACGGGGCTGTTCCAGGAAGACATCATCGCGGGCCAGCGGCTGATCAGCGTCGAGCAGTACCTGCGGCTGGTGGACAATTGCCGGCAGGGCAGCGGCGGCGAGGAACTGGGTTTTCTCTTTGGCCAGCGCTTGCTGCCGGGACATCAGGGCGCCGCCAGTGGTGCGCTGATGCACGCGGCCAACCTGCAGGAGGCGCTGGAGTTGCTGATCCGCCACCGTGCGCGTTTCAGCCCGCTGCTTGCACCGCGCCTGCTGGTGGAGGAGCGCGTTGCCTGTCTGTACTGGGTGGATGCCTGCGGTATCGGTGGTGCCCGGCGTTTTCTGGTGGAGAGCGGCATGACGGCGGTCACCTCATTGTCACGTTGGCTGTCGGAGGAGCGCCTGCCGTGGAAGTATCTGTTCGCCCATGAACGACCTGACTATATCGAGCAGTACCAGGCGCACCTGGGGCTCAACCTGCAGTTCGACTGCCATGTCGACGCCATGCTGATCCCCCGCGAATACCTGGTGAAACCCTGGCCGCGCGCCTCACTCACCGCTGGCCAGGCGGCGCAGCGCGATGCCCGGCGCGAGCAGGACCAACTGGGCCTGCGCGAAGGCGTGCTGGAACATGTGTACCGCCTGCTGCAGCGCGAGGCCCGCGATCCGCTGAGCCTCGATCAGCTGGCCGAGCGCATGGGCATCAGCCCGGCCACCTGCAAGCGCAAGCTGCAGAAGCACCAGACGCACTTCCAGGCTGTGCACGATGAGGTGCGCAAGCACGTGGCGCTTTATCTGTACTGGTCACAGGGCTATAGCAACGAGGAAGTCGCGGAGTACCTGCGCTTTACCGACACCACCAACTTCCGTCGCTCGTTCAAGCGCTGGACGGGGCGGGTGCCCAGTGCCGTGCGCGACCTGCGACCGGGGCGCGACAGCTGGCAGGAACACCGCGTAACGGATAGTTGAGCGAAACGGTTGGTGATGAGGTGCGCTTTCTATAGAATGCGCAAACGTTTCAGCAGACCATGCATCCCTCCCACAACAAAAGCCAAAGCCGAAGGCTTTGCGTGTCTCTCTGCGCAGGACGTCCCTCATTCCATCAAGCAGGCCTCAGAGCCGGCGGAGGAGGGAACTGAGTCCCGACTCATCCTCGTCATCTGTCGCCTTGCCCATCGTTCGCGCCCTGTGCGCGGGGTCCGGCCTTCACGCTGAATGACGCTGGTGGGGAAGGCCAAGCCCTAACGACGAGAAACCTTTCGATGATCAAGAAAGTTAGCGGGGCGCTGCTGGGCCTCGCTCTGGCAATGAATTGCGCGCCCGCGTTCGCGGAAACCAAGAAGGTCGATGTGCTGCTGATCGGCGGCGGCATCATGAGCACCACCCTGGGCGTCTGGCTCAACGAGCTGGAGCCGGGCTGGAGCATGGAGATGGTCGAGCGCCTGGACGGCGTCGCCCAGGAAAGCTCCAACGGCTGGAACAACGCCGGCACCGGCCATTCCGCCCTGGCCGAGCTGAACTACACCCCCGAAGATAAAGATGGCAACGTCACCATCGCCAAGGCGGTGGAGATCAACGAGTCCTTCCAGATCTCCCGTCAGTTCTGGGCCTGGCAGGTGCAGAACGGCGTGCTGAAGAACCCGCGCTCGTTCATCAACTCCACCCCGCACATGAGCTTCGTCTGGGGCGACGACAACATCGCCTTCCTCAAGAAGCGCTACGAGACGCTGCAGGCCAGCCCGCTGTTCCGTGGCATGCAGTACTCCGAGGACCCGGCGCAGATCGCCAAGTGGGTGCCGCTGATGATGCAGGGCCGCGACCCGGCGCAGAAGATCGCCGCCACCTGGACGCCGATTGGCACCGATGTGAACTTCGGCGAGATCACCCGCCAGTTCGCCGGCTACCTGCAGACCAGGCCGAACTTCAGCCTGAAGCTCTCCAGCGAAGTCGAGGACATCACCCGCAACGACGACGGCACCTGGCGCGTCGAGTACAAGAACCTCAAGGACGGCAGCGTCACCGAAACCGACGCCAAGTTCGTCTTCATCGGCGCCGGCGGCGGTGCACTGCGTCTGCTGCAGAAATCCGGCATCGAGGAAGCCAAGGACTACGCCGGTTTCCCGGTGGGCGGTTCGTTCCTGGTCACCGAGAACCCGACCATTGCCCAGCAGCACCTGGCCAAGGCCTACGGCAAGGCATCGGTCGGCGCTCCGCCGATGTCCGTGCCGCACCTGGACACCCGCGTGCTGGACGGTAAGCGCGTGATCCTCTTCGGGCCGTTCGCCACCTTCTCCACCAAGTTCCTCAAGGAAGGCTCGTACCTCGACCTGCTGGGCAGCACCAATGTCCACAACGTCTGGCCGATGACCCGCGTAGGCATCGACGAATACCCGCTGGTGGAATACCTCGCCGGCCAGCTGATGCTGTCTGACGACGACCGCCTCGCCGCCCTGCGCGAGTACTTCCCGGAGGCCAAGGCCGAGGACTGGCGTCTGTGGCAGGCCGGTCAGCGCGTGCAGATCATCAAGCGAGACGCGGACAAGGGCGGCGTGCTGAAGCTCGGCACCGAGATCGTCGCTTCCGCCGACGGCAGCATCGCCGGCCTGCTGGGCGCATCGCCGGGCGCTTCCACCGCCGCGCCGATCATGCTCAACGTGCTGGAGAAGGTGTTCAAGGACAAGCTGGCTACCCCGGAGTGGCAGGCCAAGGTCCACCAGATCGTCCCCAGCTACGGCACCAAGCTCAACGACAGCCCGGAGAAAACCTTCCAGGAGTGGAGCTACACCGCCAAGGTCCTGCAACTGGACCCGCCGCCGGCCATCGACCAGGCTCCGGCTGCACAGCCGACCGACGCCGCTCCGGCACCGGAAAAGGCCTCCAGCGATATGGCGCTTTAAATTGCCTCGCTGAATAAGCGAGTTCCGAAGGCCGGACTTAAAGTTCGGTCTTCGGAATTCCTTTATTGAACATCCTCTATTTCGCCATTTGCCGAACTTTAGTCAGGGCGATCTGCCCGGTATAACGCTCGGGCTTCCCGCTTTATCTCTCACTTCCCTTGATGTCCGAGTGTCCTGTGAACTGCCGGGCAACTTCGAAACCGCAGATCCTGCCCTGGTGAATTAATGAACAGGGCGAATCCGCGCAATAGTCGAAGTTTTGCGCTCGCGCCTACGCCGGTGACGAACTGCTATTCGAACCGTGGGAGGCTGGGCCTTTACATTCAATTTTGCATGTCAACCAGTCTGTTTCGCCGCTTCGCTCTGCGCCGGGCTTCAGCGACCCTCTGGTCTGTGGATTGGCATGACCGTACCGACAGGTTTGCTGGACTCATATTTTCCGACGAACGGTAATTTGTACTCCAGGGATTACAGCCGTGTAAGCCATTGGCGATAGTCAAACAAGCGACTGAATATTGTCGTGGACGTGTCGGGGCGGCGAAGTGCGACGACCAATTCGCGATAGCGGGAGTAAGCCCCGTAAGTGGCGCTGCTTACAGAGAATGTCAATTAATTGTCGAGAGTAAACCGGCCCGATATCAGCGCTTATATCTGCGAGTGGACAATAAACTCTGAACTTTTCAGCGGGTGCTTAGGTTACTACCTTTCGATTAAACCTTTTGGCCAGGAGCCTTTGAGAGTGCTCCCGGCGCCTTGTACAGAAGCTGCTATCTCTTTCTGGCCATAAACAAAAAAATATTCCGGTCAGAGGAAGTCAGCATGGCGATCCAGGCGAAGGTCGTGGCGTCTCAAGTGCAGGTGGCCACCGCCACGCAGCAGACGGTACAAGGAAGCATCGTTCTCCAGCAGGCCAGCAACGTGGCCCTGGATGTCACCGCCGACGCGGTCGCCAGCTACCAGCAGGTTGGTGCGGACCTGGTGGTGCAGCTCAAGGATGGCGAGACCATCCGCATCGCCAATTTCTTCGCCGAAGGGCAGCCGCCCAGCCAGCTTTATCTCGTGGACGAGAAGGGCGACCTGGTGGTGACCGAACTGGATGCTGTTGCGGCCGACGGCACGCTGATGCCCACCTACGTCTCCGCGCCCATCGACGCCGGCTTTGAGTCCCTGACCGGTGCCGAGGCCGGCGCTGCGGCAGGTGGCATCGCCGGGCTGGGCACGGCCGGGACCATCCTCGCCGGCGCCGCAGTGATTGCTGGCGGCGCTGCCATTGCCAGCAGCGGCGGTGGGGGCGGGGGTGGCGGCGGTGGCGGCGGCAGCAACCCTCCAGCGCCCCCGCGCCGGCGACCGATGTCACGGTCAGCCCTGATGGCAGCGTGATCACCGGCCGTGCAACGCCGGGTACGACCGTCGAGGTGGATGTCAACGGTGACGGCCAGCCCGACTACACCGCGCCGGTGGACGGCAACGGCAATTTCCAGATACCGGTCAGCCCGCCATTGAGCAACGGCGAAAATGTCACCGTGGTAGTGCGCGGCCCCAATGGTGGCAGTGCCAGCTCCGGTACCACCGTCACCGCGCCGGATACCACGGCTCCTGGCGCCGCGACCGGTGTCACGGTGTCGGAAGATGGCAGCAAGGTCAGCGGCAGCGCCGAGCCTGGTTCCACCGTGAAGGTCGACACCAACGGAGATGGTGTTCCCGACGCTACCGGTGTTGCCGGCTCCGACGGGCATTTCGAGATCACCCTGCCCACCCCGGTGAACAATGGCCAGGGCGTCACGGTGACGGTCACCGACCCGGCCGGCAACAGCGGACCGGCCACCGTGGTGAGTGCGCCGGATACCACGCCACCGGAGGCCGCCCATGACCTGGCGATCAGCGCCGACGGTCGTGGCCTTGCGGGTATCGCCGAACCGGGTAGCTCATTGTCCATCGATCTCAACAATGACGGCATCCCTGACCTGACCGTGCAGGTCGGTCCCGATGGGCGTTTCAATCTCAGCCTGGAGTCGCCGCTGTCCGCCGGCCAGGTCATTTCCATCATCGTTCGCGACGCCGCCGGCAACGCCAGCCCCATCGCCACCGTCAGCGCGCCGGGCGGCGCGGTGCCGGCGCCGGTCATCGAACCGAGCAACGGTCATGTCCTCCAGGGCACGGCGACTGTGGGCACCCAGGTCTACCTGAGCAATGCCCAGGGCACCCTGATCGGCGTGGCCCTGGTGGGTGGCGACGGCCACTGGAGCTTCACCCCGCTCACGCCGCTGGCCGACGGTACAGTGGTTACCGCCGTTGCACGAGGCCCGCAGGGGGAGAGCGGCCCCGTCAGCGTCACGGTGGATGCCGTGGCACCGTCCACGCCGGCCATCACGTCGGGTAACGCCAGCGGGCTGGAGGGGACGGCGGAAGCCGGCGCGACCGTGGTGCTCACCACCGGCAACGGCGCCCCGCTGGCGACCGTCGTCGCCGACGGCAACGGCCACTGGAGCTACCAGCCCGGCTCGCCATTGCCCAATGGCACCCAGGTCACCGTCGTCGCCAGGGACGCGGCCGGCAACCTCAGCGGCCCGGCGCAGATCACCCTGGATACCCAGCCCCCGGCAGCGCCCACGGTCAACCCGAGCAATGGCGGATTGTTCAGTGGCAGCGCGGAAGCCAACAGCACGGTGCTGCTGACCAATGCCTCCGGCCAGGTGATCGGCCAGGCCCAGGTCGACGGCAGCGGCCACTGGCAGTTCTCCTTCAGCCCCCCGCTGGGCGACGGTGTGCAGGTCTCGGTCAGCGCCAGGGACGCCGCCGGCAACACCGGGCCGGCGGCCAGCGTCACGGTGGATGCCAGCATTCCCTCGGCGCCCACGGTCAACCCCAGCAACGGCTTGAGCATCAGTGGCCTGGCGGATGCCGGGGACCGCGTGGAGATCCGCGACGCCAACGGCAACCTGATCGGCTCCGTCACTGCCGATGGAGGAGGCCACTGGAGCTACACCCCCGGTGCTCAGCTCCCTGACGGCACCCAGTTGCAGGTCGTCGCCGTGGACCCGCTGAGCGGCCACCAGAGCCCGGTGATCGGGCTGGTCGTTGACGGGGTGGCACCCGTTGCGCCCCAGGTGGACACCAGCAATGGCGCCGTCCTCAGCGGCATCGCCGAACCCGGCAGCCTGGTCAGCCTCACCGACCCACAGGGCAACCTCATTGCTCAGGTCCGCGCCGACGGCATCAGCGGTGCGTGGTCCTTCACGCCGGGGGCTTCGTTGCCAGACGGTACGGTGGTGGTGGTCACCGCCACCGACGCCGCCGGCAACTCCAGCCAGCCCACCAGCGTGGTGGTCGACGCCGCCGCGCCGCCGCCGCCGCAGGTCAATGCCAGCAATGGCCTTGTCCTCAGCGGGACGGCCGAACGCGGCGCCACCCTGATCATCCTCGATGCCAACGGCAATCCCATCGGCCAGGTGACCGCCGACGCCGCCACCGGGCAGTGGACCTTCACGCCGCCGTCGGCCCTGCCCAGCGGCACGCAGGTTTCCGTGGTCGCCCGTGACGCCGCCGGTAACGTCGGCCAGCCAACTCCCGTGGTCATCGACCGCCAGGCCCCCAATGCTCCGCAGATCGACGCGAGCAACGGCGATGTCCTGCATGGCACCGCCGAGCCGGGCAGCACGGTGACCCTCACCGACGGCAACGGCAATCCCATCGCCCAGGTTTCCGCCGATCCGGTGACCGGGGACTGGTCATACACGCCGGGTACGCCCCTGGGCAATGGCACCCAGGTGCTCGCCACCGCGACGGACGCGGCCGGCAACGTCAGCCCGGTGGGGCAGATCACCGTCGACAACCTGGCACCCAATGCCCCCACGGCAGGGCCAAGCAACGGCACGCAGATCAGCGGCACCGCCGAGCCGGGCAGCACCGTCGTCATCATGGACGCCGCCGGCAACCCCTTGGGCGAGGCGGCGGTGGGGCTCAATGGAGCCTGGCTGTTCCGCTTCAACCAGGCGCTGCCCAGTGGCTTCGTGCTGCGCCTGGCGGTGCGTGATGCGGCCGGCAACGTTGGTGCGGAAACCACCACCACGGTGGACAGCGACCTGACCACGCCGCCCACACCGGATGCGAGCAACGGCAGCGTCATCAGCGGCACCGCCGAGGCCGGCCAGCAGGTGATAGTGCGCGATGCCAACGGCAATGAAATCGGCCGCACCACGGCCGACGGAAATGGCCACTGGAGCGTCACGCCGGCGACGCCATTGCCCAACGGTTCGGATTACCAGGTGGTAGCCGTCGACCCGGTCAGCGGCCGTGAAAGCGCACCGGTCACGGGCTCCGTGGATGCCGTGGCGCCGGCCGCTCCGACCATCAACGGCAGCACCGGCGTGACGCTGTCGGGCAGGGCGGAACCCGGCTCGACCGTCACGCTCAGCGATGGCAACGGCAATCCCATCGCCGTGGTCACGGCCGATGGCAACGGGCAGTGGACCTTCACACCCGGTACCGCGCTGCCCAACGGCACGCAGGTGAACGTGACGGCCACCGACGCGGCCGGCAATGTCAGCCAGCCGGCGAGCACCACGGTGGATTCCGTGGCGCCGCCGACCCCGCTGGTCGATCCGAGCAATGGCCAGCTCTTCACCGGTACCGCCGAGGCCAACGCCACGGTGATCCTGCGCGATGCCGGCGGCAATGTAATCGGCCAGGCGCTCGCCGACGCGGGTGGCGTCTGGAGCTTCGCCCCGCAACCGGCGCTGCCCAACGGCACCCAGGTGACGGTCATGGCCCGCGATGCGGCGGGCAATGAAAGCGGCACGGCGGGTGTGACCGTGGACGCGCAGCCACCGGCCGCGCCGGTGGTCGCACCCAGCACCGGCAGCGAGCTCAGCGGCACCGCCGAACCCAACGCGCAGGTGGTGGTGATCTCCGCCAATGGCCAGGTGATCGCCGAAGTGCCAGTAGGGCCCGACGGCAGCTGGAGCTACACCCCGAGCACGCCGCTGCCCGATGGTGCGACCCTCAGCGTGGTCGCGGTGGACTCCTCCGGCAACCGCAGCGACACCACCACGCTGACCGTCGACGCCACGCCGCCGGCAGACCCGCAGGTGAACCCCGGCAACGGCACGCAGATCAGCGGCACCGCCGAACCGGGCAGCACGGTCACGGTGACCGATGCGAACAACAACCTGGTGGGCCAGACCACCGCCGACGGCCAGGGCAACTGGAGCATCACCCCGGCATCGCCGTTGCCCAACGGCAGCAGCGTAACGGTGGTCGCCACCGATGCGGCGGGCAATGCCAGCAATGGCACGGTGGTGACCATCGACAGCAGCGCGCCGACGGACCCGACGGCCACGCCGAGCAACGGCACCGTGCTCAGCGGGACCGCCGAGGAGGGCAGCATCCTGGTCTTCACCGACGGCGCCGGCAACGCGCTGGGGCAGGTCACCGTCGGTGCGGGCGGCAACTGGACCTTCACCCCGGACCAGCCTCTGGCCGACGGAACCGTGGTGACCATCGTCGCCCGCGATGCTGCAGGCAACGAGAGCGGCCCGGTCCAGGTGACGGTGGACTCCAGCGCGCCCACCACGCCGACCCTCGACCCAAGCAGCGGCAGCGTCCTGGGCGGCACCGGGGAAATCGGCAGTACGGTCATCGTCAGCGTCGCCGGCAGTGAGGTCGCCCGTGTGCAGGTCGGCCAGGACGGCCGCTGGAGCTACACGCCCGGCAGCCCGTTGGGCGACGGCACGGCCGTCTCGGTGCAGGGCACCGACGCGGCCGGCAACACCACGCCTGTCGTCAACGGCAGCGTGGACGGCGTCGCTCCCGGCGCGCCGGATATCCTGCCGAGCAACGGCACCACCTTCAGCGGCACCGCCGAAGCGGGCAGCACCGTCATCCTCAGCGGGCCGGGCGGCGAGATCGGCCGCGCCCTGGTGGATGCCGAGGGCCACTGGACCTACACCGCCACTCCAGCGGTGGGCAACGGCGTGACCGTCAGCGCAGTCGCACAGGATGCCGCCGGCAACATCAGTGGCAGTGACAGTGTGGTGGTGGACTCCGCTGCGCCCGTCGCCCCGAGCATCGACCCGAGCAATGGCACGGTAATCACCGGCACCGCCGAGATCGCCAGCACCATTACGCTGGTCTACGCCAACAACGTGCTGATCGGCCAGGCCACCACCGGCCCGGACGGCAGCTGGACCTTCACCCCGAGTCCGCCCCTGGCCGACGGCACCCGGATCGATGTGATTGCCCAGGATGCTTCCGGCAACGCCAGCGCCGTGGCGAGCATCGTCATCGATGCCGCGCCCCCGGCGGCGCCAACCGTCGCACCGAGCAATGGCAGCGCACTCAGCGGCACGGCAGAGGTGGGCAGCACGGTCATCGTCACTACCGCGGGCGGCCAGGAACTGGGCCGCACCACCGCCGGCCCGGACGGCCAGTGGACGCTAAACCCAAGCCCGCAGCCGGGTGATGGCGACGTGCTGCAGGTCATCGCGCGGGACGCCGCCGGCAACCAGAGCACGCCGGCCAGCGTCACCATCGATGCCGACCCGCCTGCCGCACCGACCCTCAGCGCCAGCAACGGCGAAGTGCTCAGCGGCACGGCGGAGGCGGGCAGCACCGTCTTGCTGAGCGTGGGTGGCACTGCCATCGGCCAGACCACGGCGGATGCCAGTGGGCACTGGACCTTCACACCGGCCAGTCCGATCGCCGACACGACCCTGGTGACTGCCCTGGCCCGCGATGCGGCGGGCAACATCAGCCCGCCAGCGACGGTGACGGTGGACGCCACGCTGCCGAGTGCGCCGATCATCTCTCCCAGCGATGGCAGCGTGATCAGCGGGACCGCGGAGCCCAACGTCATCGTGCGCATTCTCGATGGCAACGGCGTGATGCTGATCGAAGTTGGCGCCGGTAGCGACGGCAAGTGGAGCTGGACGCCGCCCTCGAAGCTCCCCGATGGCACACAAATTTCCGCCGTGGCGGTGGAGGGCGGGCAGGTCAGCGGTGAAACCAGCATCACCATCGATGGCCTCGCGCCCGGTGCTCCAACCATTGAGCCGAGCAATGGCACCGTTCTCAGCGGTACTGCCGAGGCCGGTAGCACCGTGATCCTCAGCGATGGCAACGGCAACCCGGTCGCGCAAGTTACCGCCGACCCCAGTGGGCACTGGACCTTCTCGCCCGCCGCGCCGCTGGCAAACGGTACGGTGGTCAATGCCGTGGCGCAGGACGCCGCCGGCAACACCAGTCAACCCGCCAGCACCACGGTGGATGCGCTGGCACCGGCCGCACCAACCATCGACGCCAGCAACGGCAACGTTCTGACCGGCAGCGTCGAACCGGGGGCCACGGTCATCCTCATCGACGGCAACGGCAACCCCATCGGCCAGGTGATTGCCAATGCCGGCACCGGGCAGTGGAGTTTCACGCCCAACCCACCGCTGCTCGGCGGTACCACAGTGATCGCCATCGCCCAGGATGCCGCCGGCAACACCAGCGGCCCGGCCAGCACCCAGGTGGACACCACCGCGCCGACCACGCCGACCATCCTGCCCAGCAACGGCACTGTGCTCAGCGGCACCGGCGAGGCCGGTTCGAGCATCGTGCTCACTGACGGTAACGGCAACTCGATCGCCCAGGTCAGCGTCGATGGCAACGGCAAGTGGAGCTTCACGCCGTCGACGATGTTGCCCAATGGCACGACGGTGAATGCCGTGTCGGTGGACGCCGCCGGCAACCAGAGCGCCTCGGTCAGCACCACCGTGGACACCACCGCCCCGGCCGACCCGACCATCAACCAGAGCAACGGCACGCTGCTGACCGGCACCGCAGAAGCGAATGCGCTGGTACTGCTCACCGATGGCAATGGCAACGCCATCGGCCAGGTACGCGCGGGTGCCAACGGCGCCTGGAGCCTGGCGGTGAGCCCGGCGCTGGCCAACGGTACGCAGGTGATTGCCCAGGCCAAGGATGCCGCCGGCAACACCAGCGGCACGGTGAGCACCACCGTGGACTCGGTCGCGCCCGCCGCACCGACCATCGCGGCGAGCAACGGCACCGAGCTGCACGGCACCGCCGAGATCAACGCCACCGTCATCCTCACCGACGGCAACGGCAACCTGATCGGCCAGGCCACGGCCAACGGCAGCGGCAACTGGAGCTTCACACCCGGTACCCCGTTGGCCAATGGCACTGTGGTGAACGCAGTGGCGCAGGATGCCACCGGCAACACCAGCGGCCCGGTCAGCACCACGGTCGACAACCTGGCGCCGCCCACCCCGACCATTGACGCCAGCAACGGCACGCTGCTCGAAGGGACCGCCGAGGCCAACGCCACGGTGATTCTCACCGACGGCAACGGCAATCCCATCGGCCAGGTCAGCGCCAATGGGGCGGGGCAGTGGTCCTTCGCACCCGGCACAGCGCTGCCCGATGGCACCGTGGTCAACGTCGTGGCGCGGGATGCTGCCGGCAATACCAGCGGCTCAGCCAGCACCACGGTGGACGCCGTGGCGCCGGCCGTCCCGACCATTGCCCCGAGCAATGGCGTGCATATCACCGGTACCGCCACGGCCGGCGTTACCGTGGTGCTCACCGATGGCGGCGGCAATCCCATCGGCACCGCCGTCGCCGACAGCGCCGGCAACTGGTCCTTCGATCCGGCCACGCCGCTGGGCAATGGCGTGGTCATCCAGGCCGCCACCCGCGATGCGGTCGGGAATACCAGTGCAACGGTCAGCACCACCGTCGACAACGTCGCGCCGCCGCCACCGACCATCGAGCCCAGCGATGGCACCGTGCTGAGCGGTACCGCCGAAATCAACGCCACCGTCATCCTGCGCGATGGCAACGGCAACTTCATCGGCACTACCCAGGCCAACGGTAGCGGCGACTGGACATTCAGTCCCAGCCCGGCGCTGGCCAACGGCACCACGGTCACCGCCGTGGCCCAGGACGCCGCCGGCAACAGTAGCGGCCCTGCGTCCACGGTAGTCGACAGCCAGGCGCCTGAGCCACCGGTGGTCGACCCCAGCAATGGCACGCTGCTCAGCGGCAGCGCCGAACTGGGCGTCACCGTGGTGCTCAGCGTGAATGGTGTGGAACTGGCGCGGGTTGCGGTGCAGGCCGATGGGACCTGGTCCTTCCCGGTACCCTCGGCGCTGGCCAACGGCACGGTGGTGGATGTGCTGACGGTGGACGCCACGGGCAACCTGAGCGCCAGCGTCAGCGTCACCATCGACGCCCTGGCGCCGCCGGTCCCCACCGTTACGCCCAGCGATGGCTCCGTACTCGCCGGCACCGCGGAAGCCAATGCCACGGTCATCCTGCGCGATGGCTTCGGCAACCTGATCATCGAAGTGAAGGCCGATGCCAGCGGCAACTGGCACTACGTGCCGGGCTCGCCGCTGGCCGACGGCCTGGAAGTCGTGGTCAGCGCCCGTGACGCGGTCGGCAACGAAGGCCTGGGGACCAGCGTGGTCATCGACTCCAGCCTGCCGGCCGTGCCGGTCATCACACCGAGCAACGGCACGGTGATCAGCGGCACCGCCGAAGCCAACGTCACTATCCTGCTGAGCGTCGACGGTGTGTTCGTCGGCCAGGTGACCGCGCAAGCCAACGGCAGCTGGAGCTTCACGCCCGCAGCACCGCTGGCCGATGGTGCCGTGATCAGCGTCGTGGCGCGCGACGCCAGCAACAACCTCAGCGGCGCCGCTACCCTGGTGGTCGACGCGCTGGCACCGAACGTACCGGTGGTCTCGCCGAGCAATGGCGGACAGATCACCGGCACGGCAGAGGCGGGTGCCACGGTGGTACTCAGCGTCGGGGGCGTGCCCATCGCCCAGGTGGTGGTCGACGGCACCGGCCATTGGGCCTACACGCCCGGTGTGCCTCTGGCCAATGGCGTGCAGGTCAGCGTGGTGGCTCGGGATGCGACGGGCAATACCAGTGGCGCGGTGAGCGTCACGGTGGACAGCGTCGCACCCAACACGCCGACCATTGCCGCCAGCAACGGCATCACCTTCACCGGCACTGCCGAAGCCAACTCCACGGTCATCATCACGGGAGCCAATGGCGCGTTGCTCGGCCAGGTCACGGCCAACGCCAGCGGTCTCTGGAGCTTCACACCGGGAGTACCGGTGGGCAACGGTGTGGTGGTGAGCGTGGTGGCGAAGGATGCCGCCGGCAACGTCAGCCTCATCGCCGCCAGCACCACGGTGGATGCGCTGCCGCCGGCCACCCCGGTGATCAATCCCAGCAATGGCGTGTTGCTTGCCGGTACGGCCGAGGCGGGCGCCACGGTGGTGCTCAGCGTGGGCGGCAACATCATCGGCCAGGTCACCGCCAACGCTCAGGGGCAATGGAGCTTCGCCCCTGGCGTGGCGCTGGCCAACAACACCCAGGTCAGCGTGGTGGCCAAGGACGCCGTGGGCAATATCAGCGTCGCCGCCAGTGTCACGGTGGATGCCGTGGCGCCCACCGCTCCGGTAGTCGCCCCGAGCAACGGCAGTGTACTCAGCGGCACGGCGGAGATCGGTTCGACGGTAATCCTCAAGGTCGGCGGCGCCATCATCGCGCAGGTCACCGCCGATGCCACCGGGAACTGGAGCTTCACGCCCGGCAGCCCGCTGGCGAACAACACTCAGGTCAGCGTGACGGCCAAGGACGCTGCCGGCAACACCAGTGTGGCAACCACCATCGGCATCGACAGCGTGGCGCCGGTCGCGCCCAGCGGCTTGAGCGTGACCGCCAATGGCACAGTGCTCACCGGCATCGCCGAAGCGAACAGCACGGTGAAGGTCATCATCAATGGCGACACGGCCAACCCGATCACTGTCCAGGCCAACGCCAGCGGCAACTTCACCGTCAACCTCAGCCCGGCCCTGACCGCAGGGCAGTTGCTGACGGTGAACGCCGTGGATGCCGCCGGCAATGCCGGCGCGGCGATCCAGATCCAGGCGCCGGACCTGACGCGCCCGGTGCTGACCATCGCCGAGGCCGCCGACGGCTACATCAACAAGGCCGAGCTGAGCGACGGCATCCAGGTGCGTGTCGGCCTGACCGCTGGTGCCCGCGCCGGGCAGACCCTGACCCTGCGCTACAGCGAGCCGGGCGGCTACAGCTACACCCAGGCCCACGTGCTCACTGCCGCGGAGATTCTGGCGGGAGTGGCCCTGGTAACCGTGCTGCCTGCCGCCGGAGTGGGTGTGATCCCGCAGGGCGCGGCGACCCTCACCGCAGACGTCAATGGCGGGCTGACGGCGACGCCGGCCAGCTTCGTCCTCGACACCCTTGCGCCGGCCACACCGGTACTGACCCTGGCGAGCAACCTGCTGGGTATCAGTGGTGAGGCCAACAGCACGCTGGTGGTGGACGTGAACGTCAGTGGGCTGACCTCGCACACCGAACTGACTGCCAGTAACGCGGGCCTCGCCCAGGTGGACCTGTTCAGCGGCCTGGGCCTGAGCCTGACCTGGGACCAGTTGCTGGACGCCAGTGTGTCGGTGGGATCGCGGGATGCCGCCGGCAACCTCGGCAACCTGGCGAGCATCAACCTGGAGAATGTGCTCACGCAGAACACTGTGACCATCGGCGGGCTCGGCCTGGCCGTCGGGTTGCTGCCGCCGGCACTGGGCATCAGCGGCACGGCGATCGCCGGGGGCAGCCTCGCGGTGCAGGTGATCACGCCGGCGGCCAACGTCACGCTGCACCCGGTTGTCGATGCCACCGGGCACTTCACCATCAACCTGCTGGCGGCGGACCTGCTGGGGCAGCTCGGCCTGTCCGTCACGCAGATCCTCAACCTGGGCAGCCAGCTCAGCCTGCAATTGATCGCCTATGACGCCAGCGGTCACCAGAGCGCGACCTACGGCATCTCGCTCACCGGCTCGGGGCTGAGCCTGGCCATCGGCGAGATCAGTGTCACCGGGACAGCGGGTGCCGATGTGTTCGTCGGGCAGAGCGGTGCCGAGCATTTCTACGGCAATGCCGGGGCGGACCTGTTCCTCCATGTCGGTACCGGCGACATCGTCCAGGCCGGCGATGGCAACGACACCGTCCAGCTGCAGGCCACCAACTTCAAGTCCATCGACGGCGGTACCGGCTTCGACACCGTGATGCTCGACCACGGCATCACCCTCAACTACGGCGCGGCCGGCACCGGCACCTGGACCAACATCGAGCGGGTGGACATGGGCAAGGGCGATACCGGCGGCAGCCTGACGCTCACCGCCGCCCAGGTGGACGCGGTGACCGATGCCAACAACGTCCTGCAGGTCACCGGCGACGCCAACGACACGCTGACGGTAAGGGGCGCGGTGGATACGGGGGTGAACCAGGTGCATGGCGGCGTCAGCTACGACGTCTACAGCTTCGGCAGCAATACGCTGCTGGTGGAGGAAAACACCGTCCACGTCGTTGTGTCCTGAACCGTCGTTTCCGGGAGAAGGAAAGCACTGCATGACACCACGCAACGCCTGGTTGTACGGCCTGCTGCTGATCAGCGCGGCAGGCCAGGGGCAGACACTGGACGAGGCCGTGCGCGCCGGCCTCGCCATCCATCCCGAAGTCCGCGCCGCGGTGGCGGAGGCGGAGCGCGGCAAGACCGATGTGGAGATCAGCAAGGGCGGTTATTACCCGCAGGTGAGCATGTCCGGAGGGCCCAACGAATTCGACTTCGGCGAAGTCGTCTACGACCTGACCGCGTCCCAGATGCTCTACGACTGGGGCCGGATGAAGAGCAAGGTGGACAGCGCCAAGGCCACCCATCGCCAGCTCGACGAGTCCGCGCTGGTGAGCCGCGAGGACGCTGCCCTGGACATCGTCGAGACCTACCTCGACGTGCTTGCCGCACAGGCGCGGATCGAGACTGTGCGCGAGCACATCCAGCGCCTGGGTGACATCCGCGAGATGACCCAGGCCCGCGGCGGCGACGGCTATGCCGACCGCAGCGAACTGGACCGCGCCAACCTCGAACTGTCCCGCGCGCAGGAACAGCTGGCGCTGGAGAAAGGCGCCCTGCAGGACGCCCGCAACCAGTACGAGGTACTGGTCGGCAAGCCGCCGGCCGACCTCGCCGAACCGGAGCCCCTGTCCATGCAACGCTACCTGGTCGGAACCGACATGAATCGCCTGATCGTCGACAGCCCGCTGTACCGCAAGGCCGCCGAGGACGCCGAGGTGGCCGAGGCCAGGCTGCGCGAGAGCAAGGCCTCGCTGCTTCCGCAGGTGAACCTGGAGGCCTCGTCGCTGCGCCGGGAGATCGGTGGACACCTGGAGAACGACTCGGTCGTCTCGCTGCGCCTGCGCATGGATACCTTCGAAGGTCTCTCCAACTTCCGTCGGCCCACCGCCGCCCAGCAACACCTGGAGTCCACCCGCTGGACCCGCGATGCCATGCAACGCGACATCAAGCGCAAGCTGCAGACCCTGTTCGACACCGACGACACCCTGCGCTGGCGGCAGGATTCGCTGGTGCAGCAGGTGCGTGAATCGGACCAGGTGAGCGGCGTCTACCGTGACCAGTTCGAAGTCGGCCGGCGCGACGTGATCGACCTGCTCAACGTGCAGCGCGAACGCTTCGAGGCTGAACGCCAGCTGGCCAACCTGCGCTTCGAGCGCAAGCGCGTGGAATACCGCGCCGCCGCGCAGATCGGCCTGCTCGGGCCGATGCTGGAAAACCACCTGTCTCCGGGAGCCTCCTGATGAACGCCGACAATGTGGTGCTGCTGGCGGAACACGAGGATGAAGCCGATCCGCTGCGCCAGGGGCTTTCCCTGCTGTGCCGCCAGCTGGGCCGACCGCTGGGAGTGGCCGAGCTGGGGGAGGGCATGCCGCTGCACCAGGGCCGCCTGCCGCTGCGCTTCGTGCCCCGCGCCCTGCGCCGAGCAGACATTGTTGCGCGGGTCGAGCGCCTGGCCCTGGCGAAGATGGACAGCTACCTGCTCCCCGCGCTGCTGCTGCTCGAAGACGGCGGCACCCTGGTGCTCTGCGAGCAGGATGAACAGACGGCCAGCGTGCTGGTGCCGTACAGCGACGGCGGCGTCGAGCGAATTCCGTTGGCCGAGCTGCAGCACCGCTACAGCGGCGTGGCGATCTTCGCCAAGTGCCGCTACCGCGCGGACGGTCGCGTCGGCGACTTCGCCCGGCGCGAGCCGGACCACTGGTTCTTTGGCCCGCTGAAACGCCTCTGGCGCTCCTACTTCGAAGTCGCCATGGCGGCGATGATGGCGAACCTGCTGGCGATTGCTTCAGCGCTGTTCGCCATGCAGGTGTATGACCGGGTCGTGCCCAACGCGGCCATGGACACCTTGTGGATTCTCGCCACCGGCGTGGGCCTGGCGATTGTGCTGGAGGGTGTGATTCGTGCCCTGCGGGGGCACCTGCTGACGACCATGGGCAAGCGCATCGACCTGCAGCTGTCGACCCTGCTGTTCGAGCGCGTGCTCAATACCCGGCTGGCCGCCAAGCCCGGCTCGGTGGGCGCGTTCAGTACGCAGGTGCGCGAGTTCGAGGGCGTGCGCGAATTCTTCACGGCGTCCAGTGCTGCAATGATCAGCGACCTGCCGTTCGTGTTCCTGTTCCTGCTGATCATCGCGCTGATCGGCGGGCACCTGGTCTGGGTGCCGGCGGTGGCGGCGCTGCTGATGCTGCTGCCCGGGTTGTTCTGCCAGGGGCTGCTGGCGCGGCTGTCGCGGGAGAACCTGCGCGAGGGCGCGGTGAAGAACGGCATCCTGCTGGAGTCCATCGAGAACCTCGAGTCGGTCAAGGCCACCCGTGCCGAGGGCCGCTGCCTGCACCTCTGGGAAAATCTCACCGCGCAGCTGGCTGGCAACGCCATGCGCACCCACACGCTGACCACGGCACTGTCCTATGGCGCGAGCATCGTCCAGCAGCTGTGCTACGTCGGCGTAGTGGTGTTCGGCGTGTACCGCATCAGTGCCGGTGAGCTCAGCGTCGGCGCGCTGGTGGCCTGCTCGATCCTCGCATCCCGCGCGGTGGCGCCGCTGGCCCAGGCCGCCGGCATCCTGGGCCGCTGGCAGCACACCAAAGTGGCCATGGAAGGGCTCGACCAATTGATGAAGGCGCCCATGGAGCGCCCGCAGGACAAGCGTTTCGTGCGCAAGGAACGTCTCGCCGGGCACTACCGCCTGGAAGCCCTGAAGCTGGCCCACGGCGAGAATCCGCCGGCGGTGGACATCACGGCGTTGGAGATTCGTCCCGGCGAACGCATCGCATTGCTGGGCGGCAACGGCGCGGGCAAGTCGACCCTGCTGCGCCTGCTGGCCGGGCTTTACGACGCGCAATCCGGTCGTCTGCTGCTCGATGACGTGGCCATCGCGCAGATCGACCCTTCCGACCGCCGCCGGCACATCGGCTATCTGCCTCAGGACGTCGCCCTGTTCTTCGGCACCCTGCGTGACAACCTCAATCTGGAAGGCGCTGCGATCAGCGACGACGAGATGTTCGAGGCGCTGGACGGCGTCGGCCTGGGCGATTTCGTCCGCTCGCACCCGCTGGGGCTGGACCTGCCGCTGCTGGGCAACGGCAGCCTGTCCGGCGGCCAGCGCCAGGCCGTGGGGCTGGCCCGGGTGCTGCTGCAGGACCCGCCCGTGGTATTGCTCGACGAGCCCACCGCCACCTTTGACCAGAGTACCGAGCTGCACGTCATCGGGTATCTGCAACGCTGGCTGGAAGGCCGCACCCTGGTGATGACCACGCACAAGAAGACCATGCTCGCCGTGGCTTCTCGCGCTGTGGTGCTCAGCCAGGGCAAGGTGGTGATGGACGGCACCCTGGACCAGATCGTCAAGGACCGCACGGTCCATATTCCCGGACAGGAAGGAGCCGTCCATGGCCAGTGAATCCCGTGCCGCCGAACGCCTGCGCCGAGAGTTGCAGGACCCGCTGCTGGCCGCCAGTCATCCGGTGTCGCGGCCGCTGCTCTGGGCGCTGCTGTTGAGCCTGGTCGCCGCCATTGCCTGGGCGGCCTGGGCCGAGCTGGACGAGGTGACCCGTGGCGACGGCCGGGTGGTGCCGTTCAGCCGCATGCAGAAGATCCAGAGCCTGGAGGGCGGCATCCTTGACCGTCTGCTGGTGCAGGAGGGCGAGCTGGTGCAGGTGGGCCAGCCGCTGGTACGCCTGGATCGCACGCACTTCGAGACCTCCTGGCAGGAAGCCGCCAACCAGGCCGAAGTGCTCGGCGCCGCCATTGCCCGGCTGGATGCCGAGGTGATGGGCCAGGATCACATCGTCTTCCCCGAAGGCATGCCCGCCGATGGCCCGGTGGCGCGTTCCGAGCGCGAGCTGTTCAAGTCGCGGCGCGACAAACTGGAGGAAAATACTCGTTCGCTGCAGAAGCAGATCCGCCTGGCGCAGAGCCAGCTGGCCCTGGTCGAACCGCTGGTGGCACGACGCGCGGTGAGCCAGATGGAAGCACTCAAGCTGAGCCAGGACATCGCCACCCTGAGTGGCAAGCTCACCGAACTGAAGAACACCTACTTCCAGGACGCCTACACCGAACGCCAGGAGAAGAAGGCCCAACTGGCGCAGATCGAGCCCATCGTCCAGCAGCGCAAGGACCAGTTGCGCCGCACGGAAATCCTCTCGCCGGTACGTGGGCGGGTGAACACCGTGCTGATCAGCACCCGTGGCGGCGTGGTGCAGCCGGGTGAGCCGATCATGGAGGTGATCCCGGTGGAGGAGCGCCTGCTGGTGGAGGCCAAGGTCAAGCCGCGCGACGTGGCTTTCCTGGTGCCGGGCATGCCGGCCAAGGTGAAGATCACTGCCTATGACTACAGCATCTACGGTGATTTGAAGGGCACCCTGGAACAGATCAGCGCCGATACGATCGAAGAAGAGACGGTGCACGGCAAGGAGTACTACTACCAGGTGCTGATCAAGACCGACGGTAGCCAGTTGACGCGTAACGGCGAGGTGCTGCCGATCATCCCCGGCATGGTCGCCGAAGTGGACATCCTCAGCGGCAAGCGCAGCGTGCTGAACTACCTGTTGCGGCCGTTGCTCAAGGCGCGGTTGATGTAGCGAGGTACCCCGCACGAACGGTCATCCGGGGATGGCCCGGCGGGCCATGAGGTGAACACGGAAACACCCGGCGTACGCCTCCTTTCCCGGACGGGAAAGGGCCGGGGACCTGGGGAGGGAAGGGCGTGGCACTGTAGGGGCGAGCCGACCTGCCATGGATGTCCGGGCGGGGCATGCGGTCGGCTCGCTCCTACGGCGGCCAGTCGATCCTCGCATCCACCACTACGGTTCTTCCTGTAGGAGCGAGCTTGCTCGCGAACCTCCCAGCGCCGGAACTACCGGGAAAATCGTTCGCGAGCAAGCTCGCTCCTACATAAAGAAGCTGGGAGCGTGGGGCAGGGCAGTCATCACACAACCTGGTCGACCATGGCCCCCGTAGCGCCTGATGTTGTACGATGACTACCTCTCATTTTCTATCCAGCGACTCCCATGCCCACCAGCCCGCTTCCCCGCAAACGTTCCCGCAGCCTCGCCCACGACGTGGTCGCCGAGCTTTCCGCGCGTATCCGCGACGGTCGCATCAAACCGGGGGAGAAGCTGCCCACCGAGTCGGCGATCATGGCCGAGCAGGGTGTCAGCCGCACCGTGGTGCGCGAGGCGATCTCCCGGCTGCAGGCCGCAGGGCTGGTGGAGACGCGCCACGGTATCGGCACCTTCGTGCTGGACACGCCCAAGGACGGCACGTTCCGCATTGACCCGGCAACCATCGTGACCCTGCGCGATGTGCTCGCCGTGCTGGAACTGCGCATCAGCCTGGAGGTGGAGTCCGCCGGGCTCGCCGCCCAGCGTCGTACGCCGGAGCAGTTGCAGGGCCTGCGCGAAGCCCTGGACGCCCTGGAGGAAAGCCAGGCCCATGGCCGCGACGCCGTGGCCTCGGACTTCCAGTTCCACCTGCGCATCGCCGAGGCCACCGGCAACAGCTATTTCACCGACATCATGAGCCACCTGGGGGCAAGTATCATCCCGCGTACCCGGCTCAACTCCGCGCGCCTGGCCCATGATGACCAGGGCCAGTACCTGGCACGCGTCAACCGCGAGCACGAAGACATCTTCGAGGCCATCGCCCGCCACGACAGCGACGCCGCCCGCGCCGCCATGCGCCTGCACCTCACCAACTCCCGCGAACGCCTGCGCCGCGCCCACGAATCGGCCGAAGAAAAACTCGGCTGACGAGCGGGCGGAAGAAAAGGTTGTCTGATGACTTGTCGTCTTTTATTTGTAGTTGTACGATGACTGACAACAAGACGCCATAAGCCGATTGTCGTTCCACCTCTTCCTATAAAAATTCGCTTTGCAGGGTGATCGCCAATGAATCCACAAGAACTGAAGTCCACCCTTTCGTCCGGTCTGCTGTCGTTCCCCGTGACGGACTTCGATACCCAGGGCAACTTCCGCGCGGACACCTACGCCCGCCGCCTGGAGTGGCTGGCCCCGTACGGCGCCAGTGCACTCTTCGCGGCTGGCGGCACCGGCGAGTTCTTCTCGCTGGAGCCCAACGAGTTCTCTTCGATCATCAAGACCGCGGTGGATACCTGCCGTGGCCAGGTGCCGATCCTCGCTGGCGCCGGCGGCCCGACCCGCCAGGCCATCGCCTACGCCCAGGAAGCCGAACGGCAGGGCGCCGCCGGCATCCTGCTGCTGCCGCACTACCTGACCGAAGCCAGCCAGGAAGGCCTGGTGGCCCACGTCGAGCAGGTCTGCCGCTCGGTGGACTTCGGCGTGGTGGTGTACAACCGCAACGTCTGCCGCCTGAACGCCGACAGCCTGGAAAAACTGGCGGATCGCTGCCCGAACCTGATCGGCTTCAAGGACGGCATCGGCGAGATCGAGCCGATGGTCGCCATTCGCCGCCGCCTGGGCGAGCGCCTGACCTACCTCGGCGGCCTGCCGACCGCCGAAGTCTATGCGGCGGCCTACAAGGCCCTGGGCGTGCCGGTGTATTCCTCCGCCGTCTTCAACTTCATCCCGAAGACTGCCATTGAGTTCTACAACGCCATCGCCGCTGACGACCACACGACGGTCAACCGCCTGATCGACGATTTCTTCCTGCCTTACCTGGCCATCCGCAACCGCTGCGAAGGTTACGGCGTGAGCATCATCAAGGCCGGCGCCAAGCTGGTCGGCCATGACGCGGGTCCGGTGCGCGCACCGCTGACCGACCTCACCGGCGAAGAAGTCGAGATGCTCGACGCGCTGATCAAGAAACTCGGCCCGCAGTAAGCCGGAGGTTCCCGTGGCACAACAGTATTCGCACTACGTCGACGGCCAGTGGCTGGCCGCTACCGACGCGACCCCGAACCGCAATCCGTCCGACCTCTCCGATGTGGTCGGCGACTACGCCCTGGGCGACGCCGCGCTGGTCAACCAGGCAGTGGAGGCGGCCCGCGCCGCATTCCCGGCCTGGTCCAACAGCAATGTGCAGGCCCGCGCCGATGCACTGGACAAGGTCGGCAGCGAGATCCTCGCCCGTCGCGCCGAGCTGGGCGCGCTGCTGGCGCGGGAGGAGGGCAAGACCCTGCCCGAAGCGATCGGCGAAGTCGGCCGCGCCGGCAACATCTTCAAGTTCTTCGCCGGCGAATGCCTGCGCCTGGCCGGCGACCTGCTGCCTTCGGTTCGCCCCGGCGTCAGCGTCGAGATAACCCGCGAAGCCGTGGGCGTGGTCGGCCTGATCACCCCGTGGAACTTCCCCATCGCCATCCCGGCCTGGAAGATCGCCCCGGCCCTGGCCTACGGCAACTGCGTGGTGATCAAGCCCGCCGACCTGGTGCCCGGCAGTGCCTGGGCGCTGGCGGAAATCATCTCCCGCGCCGGTTTCCCCAATGGCGTGTTCAACCTGGTGATGGGCCGTGGCAGCGTGATTGGCGAAGCCCTGGTCAACCACCCGCAGGTGGACGCCGTGAGCTTCACCGGCTCGGTCGGTGTCGGCCGGCGCATCGCCGCACAATGCGTGGCCCGTGGTGCCAAGGTGCAGCTGGAGATGGGCGGCAAGAACCCGCAGATCATCCTCGACGACGCAGACCTCGCCAGCGCCGTGGAACTGTCGGTGCAGAGCGCCTTCTACTCCACCGGCCAGCGCTGCACCGCTTCCAGCCGGCTGATCGTCACCGAAGGTATCTACCCGCGCTTCGTCGAGGCCATGGTCGAGCGCATGCGCAGGATCAAGGTCGGCAACGCGTTGCACGAAGGTATCGACATCGGCCCGGTGGTCTCCGAAGCGCAGCTGCGCCAGGACCTGGACTACGTCGAGATCGGCCGCAACGAAGGCGCGCGCCTGCTGTTCGGCGGTGAGCGTCTGGCGCTGGCCACCGACGGCTACTACATGGCCCCGGCGCTGTTCGACGAGACCACCCCGGAGATGCGCATCAACCGCGAAGAAATCTTCGGCCCGGTGGCCAGCATCCTCAAGGTGAAGGACTACGACGAAGCGCTGGCCCAGGCCAACGCCACCGAATTCGGTCTCTCCGCCGGGATCGCCACCACCTCGCTCAAGCATGCCGCGCACTTCAAGCGGCATGCCCAGGCCGGGATGGTGATGGTCAACCTGCCCACCGCCGGCGTGGATTACCACGTGCCGTTCGGCGGTCGCAAAGGTTCGTCCTACGGGCCGCGCGAGCAGGGCCGTTATGCCCAGGAGTTCTACACCACGGTGAAGACCGCCTACGTCGGCGCCTGACCGGCTCAGCGGGCGGCCCTTGCCATCGCCGCCCGCTGCGTAAGCACCCGCAACCCCGATACAAGAACAAAGCAGGGGAACCACCATGACCATCGTCTGCCCGCAGTCGACACGTACCCGCGAACCCAGGCGCTGAACGCGCCGCGAGCTTCCCACTCCGCTCACTTTCGCTGGTAGGTCGTCATGCTGAATCAATCGATCGCACATCCGATTGCACATCGCCGCGCCGTCGCGCGCCGGCTTCCCCCGCGCCCGTTCCCTGGCCGCGTCGCGTCGTCTTGCCTGCTCGGCAGACGTCCGACGGGGCTGTTTTCTTCGCTCCACGCTCTCAAGCACTTCGCCATCCGGCTGCCTGCCGGTCATGGCGCGCACTTTCCTGTGTCGCTCGCGCATGTCGTCAGTACGCGAGTCGGAACGGACGTACCGGCCCCGGCCGCCGTACGTCGGCAAGGAGGCGGTAACGGCTCGCCGCAGCGGGCCGGCTGATAATCTGGCCGGCATGCGCCGGTCGCTCCCATAAAAACAAGACACGAGACGCAATCGATGAGCCAAGCAACCGCCAAACCGACGCATGTGCGTTACCTGATCCTGCTGATGCTGTTCCTGGTAACCACCATCAACTACGCCGACCGCGCCACCATTTCCATCGCCGGCTCCAGCCTGCAGAAGGACCTGGGCATCGACGCGGTCACCCTCGGCTATATCTTCTCCGCCTTCGGCTGGGCCTACGTGGCCGGGCAGATTCCCGGCGGCTGGCTGCTGGATCGCTTCGGCTCGAAGAAGGTCTATGCGGCGGGCATCTTCATCTGGTCGCTGTTCACCTTCCTGCAGGGCTTCGTCGGCTACCTGCCGGTGGCCAGTGCGGTGATCGCACTGTTCCTGCTGCGCTTCATGGTGGGCTTCGCCGAGGCGCCGTCCTTCCCCGGTAACGCGCGCATCGTCGCTGCCTGGTTCCCCACCGCCGAACGCGGCACGGCCTCGGCCATCTTCAATTCGGCGCAGTACTTCGCCACCGCGCTGTTCGCCCCGATCATGGGCTGGATCGTCTTCCACTTCGGCTGGGAGCACGTGTTCGTGGTGATGGGTGTGCTGGGCATGGTCTTCGCCGGCATCTGGATGAAGACCATCTACAACCCCAAGGAACACCCGCGCACCAACGCCGCTGAAGTGGCCGCCATCGAGGCCGGCGGCGGTATGGTCGACATGGACCAGAAGCGCGCCAGTGACGGTCCGAAATGGCACTACGTCAGCCAGCTGCTGCGCAGCCGCATGCTGCTGGGCGTGTACCTGGGCCAGTACTGCATCAACGCGATCACCTACTTCTTCCTCACCTGGTTCCCGGTGTACCTGGTGCAGGAGCGCGGCATGTCGATCCTCAAGGCCGGCTTCATCGCTTCGCTGCCCGCGCTGATGGGCTTCCTCGGTGGTGTACTGGGCGGGATCATCTCCGACTACCTGCTGCGCCGCGGCCATTCGCTGACCTTCGCCCGCAAGCTGCCCATCGTCTGCGGCCTGCTGCTGTCCACCACCATGGTGTTCTGCAACTACGTGGATGCCGAGTGGATGGTGGTCGGCTTCATGACCCTGGCGTTCTTCGGCAAGGGCCTGGGTGCGCTGGGCTGGGCGGTGGTGGCGGATACCTCGCCCAAGCAGATCGCCGGCCTCTCCGGTGGCCTGTTCAACACCTTCGGCAACCTGGCCTCGATCACCACGCCGATCGTCATCGGCTACCTGATCAGCGCCACCGGCTCGTTCAAGTGGGCGCTGGTGTTCGTCGGCGCCAACGCCCTGGTGGCGGTGCTGAGCTACCTGTTCATCGTCGGCCGTATCGAGCGGGTAGAGCTGAGCGACGAAGCGCCCAAGTCGCCGCGCCGTGTCGATGAAAAACGTCTGGCCCCGGCCAATTCCTGAGCAGTTCCGGGGGTATTTCGGAGATGAGTGTCATGCAGTTGATCCCGCACCAGGACTCGCCGCGCTACGTGAAATTGCACGCGGACGATAACGTCGCCATCGTCGTCAACGACCAGGGCGTGGCCGCTGGCGGTCGCTTTCCAGACGAACTGGTAGCTGCCGAGTCGATCCCGCAGAGCCACAAGGTGGCGCTGGTGGACATAGCCGAAGGTGCGCCGGTGCTGCGCTACGGCACGGTGATCGGTTATGCGCTGGCACCCATCGCCAAGGGTCGCTGGGTCACCGAGCAGCTGCTCAGCCTGCCGGAGCCGCCGGCGCTGGATGCGCTGCCGCTGGCTACCGACGTGCCGCCCGCCGCCGAGCCACTGACCGGCTACAGCTTCGAGGGCTACCGCAACGCCGACGGCAGCGTCGGCACGCGCAATCTGCTGGGCGTCAGCACCACGGTACAGTGCGTGACCGGCGTGCTGGACCACTGCGTGGAGCGCGCCCGCCGCGAGCTACTGCCCAAGTACCCGCACGTCGATGACGTAGTGGCGCTGACCCACAGTTACGGCTGCGGCGTGGCGATCAACGCGCCGGACGCGATCATCCCGATTCGCACGTTGTACAACCTGGCGCGCAACCCCAACCTAGGCGGCCAGGCGCTGGTCATCGGCCTGGGGTGTGAGAAGCTGCAGCCGGTGCAACTGATGGACGGCGATGCGCTCACCGCCGGCCAGGACGAGGCGCAGTGGCTGTACCGCCTGCAGGAGTCCGGCAACGGCTTCCAGGGCATGGTGGCGCAGATCCTCGAGCTGATCGAAGAGCGTCTGGTGGCGCTGAACGAGCGCCGCCGCGAAACCGTGCCGGCCTCGGAGCTGGTGGTGGGCATGCAGTGCGGCGGCAGCGATGCCTTCTCCGGCGTCACCGCCAACCCCGGCCTCGGTGTGGCGGCGGACCTGCTGGTGCGTGCTGGCGCCACCGTGATGTTCTCCGAAAACACCGAGGTGCGCGACGGCATCCACCTGCTCACCGCCCGCGCGGCCACCCGCGAGGTGGCCGAGCAACTGGTCGCCGAGATGGACTGGTACGACCGCTACCTCGCCCGCGGCATGGCCGACCGCAGCGCCAACACGACGCCCGGCAACAAGAAGGGCGGGCTGAACAACATCGTCGAGAAGGCCATGGGCTCCATCGCCAAGTCCGGCAACAGCGCCATCGCCGGGGTCGTTTCGCCCGGCGCGCGGGTGAAGGGCAGGGGCCTGCAATACTGCGCCACCCCGGCCAGCGACTTCATCTGCGGCACCCTGCAACTGGCCGCCGGGATGAACCTGCACATTTTCACCACGGGCCGCGGCACGCCTTATGGGCTGGCCATGGCGCCGGTGATCAAGGTGGCCACGCGCACCGAGCTGGCCGAGCGCTGGCCGGACCTGATCGACGTCGACGCCGGCCGGGTCACCTCCGGGCGCATGACCCTCGACGAACTGGGTTGGGAAATCTTCCAGCTCTATCTCGACGTGGCCAGCGGCAAGGTGCACACCTGGGCTGAACGCCACCGCCTGCACAACGACCTGGTGCTGTTCAATCCGGCTCCGGTGACCTGATCCGCGCCTGAACGCCCGCAGCGCCGCCAGACGCTGCGGGTAGCCCTGAGCTTGCCCGTTCGCGAGCAAGCTCGCTCCTACAAAAAGCTAGAAACCTCGCGTCTGCCCGCTCTGCTGGGACGGGCGGCGCTCACTCTGAAATCCACGATCCGGAGACAACAATGAAAAACTCCACCCTGGGCGCCGCCATCGCCTGCGCCGCCCTCGGCCTGCTCGTGCCTGCCGCCCAGGCTGCCGGCTTCCTCGAAGACAGCAAGGCCAGCCTGACCCTGCGCAACTTCTACATCAACAGTGACAACCGCAACGGCACTGCCGAACCGAGCCGCCAGGAAGAGTGGGGCCAGGGTTTCATCCTCAACTATGCCTCGGGCTACACCCAGGGCACCGTGGGGGTGGGCGTCGACGCCATCGGACTGCTCGGCGTCCGGCTGGACAGTGGCGGCGGCACCCACTACGAATCCGCCAGTCAGCAGGCCGGCACCGTGTTCCCGTCGAAAAGCAACGGCGAGGCGGTGAACGATTTCAGCAGCTTCGGTCCGACCCTCAAGGCGAAGATTTCCAGCACCGAACTGCGCTACGGCACCCTGATGCCCAAGCTGCCGGTGGTGACCTACAACGACGGTCGCCTGCTGCCCGGCACCTTCGAGGGCGGGCAGGTGACCAGTGCCGACATCGACAACCTGAGCCTGGTGGCCGGCAAGCTGGAACACACCCGCGGGCGTAACTCCAGCGACTGGCGCGGCCTGTCGATCCAGGGCGCCAACAGCGGCGCGACGGCCCGCGACAGCAACGAGTTCTACTATGCCGGCGGCGACTACAAGCTGAGCAAGGACCTGACGCTGCAGTACTACTACGGCCAGCTCAGCGAGTTCTACCAGCAGCACTTCCTCGGCCTGCAACACAGCCTGAACCTCGGCCCCGGTGTGCTGAAGACCGACCTGCGCGCCTTCGACAGCGATTCCGATGGCAAGAACGGCAGCACCTCAGGGCGAGCCGACGGCTACCTCTCCAGCGGCTACTACGGTAACCGGGTGACCAAGGGCGAGGTGGACAATCGCACCTACAGCGGAATGTTCACCTACAGCCTGTCCGGCCACAGCTTCGGTGCCGGCTATCAGGTCATGAACGGTGACAGCGATTTCCCGTACCTGAACCGGGGCGACGGTGCCAGCGGCAGCGCCTACCTGATCACCGACGTGCAGATCGGCAAGTTCCTGCATGCCGGCGAGCGAACCTGGGTGGCGCGCTACGGCTACGACTTCGCCCAGGCCGGCCTGCCGGGCCTGACCTTCGCGGCGATCTACCTCAAGGGCGACGACGTGAAGACCGCCAGCGGCGACGAGGGCGAGTGGGAGCGCGACCTGACGCTGTCCTATGTGATCCCCGAGGGCAGCTTCAAGGGACTGGGCTTCTCCTGGCGCAACGCCATGCTGCGCAGCGGCCTGCCCGCCAGCGGCTCCGGCACGCCGACCCAGCGCGACCAGGACGAGAATCGCCTGATCGTCAGCTACACCTTGCCGTTGTTCTGACCGCTCCTACAGACCGTAGGGCGGATAACGCTGGCGCGTTATGCACCCTACGGGGCGGAAGATGGACTCACACACTGGCGCCGATCTGCAGGAGCGAGCTTGCTCGCGAACGGCCTGACGCCGGGTATGCCTGCAGGATCGCGCGGGGCAGTAAGCGCTGGCCAAAAAAAGCCCCTCCGGCGAGGGAGGGGCTTGGGGCTGTTCGCGAGCAAGCTCGCTCCTACGAGAAGCATGTCAACCGCGCGAGGCTTTCCAGCGGCGGATCACCAGTTTCTCCAGTTCCACCGCGAAGAACACCGCGATGCCGATGCCCAGCGAGATCAGCCAGCCGCTGAAGGGCAGGGCGACGGTGTGGAAGGCGGTCTGCATGAAGGGCACGTAGATCACGAAGCACTGCAGCAGGATCAGCGCCAGGGTCACGGTGAGCAGCGCGCCGTTACGCAGCAGCGCCGTGTTCAGCGAGAACTCTTCCTGCAGCCGGCAGTTGAACAGGTAGGCCCACTGCGCGGTGACCAGGGTGTGCAGGATCATGGTGCGGATGTGGTCGGTGTCCTGGCCGTTGCTGACCATCCAGGCTTCCAGCAGGAAGGCCGCGGCGGTGAGCAGGCCGCCCACATAGAGCACCCGCCAGACCGCGAAGCCGTTGAGGATCGATTCCTTCGCGTTGCGCGGCGGCCGACGCATCATCCCCGGCTCGCCGGGCTCGAAGGCCAGGGCGAAGGACAAGGTGGTGGAGGTCGCCATGTTCATCCAGAGAATCTGCAGCGGCGCCAGCGGGATCACCGCGCCGGCGAGGATCGCCATGACGATCAGCAGGCCCTGGGCCATGTTGGTCGGCAGGATGAACAGCACGGTCTTCTTCAGGTTGTCGTAGACCCGGCGGCCCTCGCGCACGGCGCCGGCGATGGTGGAGAAGTTGTCGTCGGTGAGCACCATGTCGGCGGCTTCCTTGGTCACCTCGGTGCCCTTGATGCCCATGGCGATGCCGACGTCGGCCTGTTTCAGCGCCGGGGCGTCGTTGACCCCGTCGCCGGTCATGCCGACCACTTCCTCGTTGGCCTGCAGTGCACGCACCAGGCGCAGCTTGTGCTCGGGGCTGGTGCGGGCGAACACCGAGTACTGCATGGCGAGGGATTTCAGCTGGGTATCATCGGCCTGTTCCAGCTCCTGGCCGGTCATGGCGCGCAGGTCGTTGCCCATGCCGAGCATGCCGGCGATGGCCACGGCGGTGTCCGGGTGGTCGCCAGTGATCATCTTCACCTGGATGCCGGCGCGCTTGCACAGCGCGATGGCCTCGATGGCTTCCGGGCGCGGCGGGTCGAGCAGGCCGGCAACGCCGAGGAAGATCATGCCGTCCTGCACGTCCTCGTGGTCGATCACGCCGTCATCGGGCTGTACCGGCTTGTAGGCGGCGGCGAGCATGCGCAGGCCTTGCCCGGCGATGAAGCTCATCTCGCGCTCCCAGTACTCGCGGTCCAGCGGCTCCACGCCGTTGGCACCGAGTTGCTGTTGGCACATGCGCAGCAGCACGTCGGGCGCGCCCTTGAGGTAGATCAGGCTCTGGCCGGCAACGTCGCAACGGCGCGCCATGTACTTGTAGGCGGAGTCGAAGGGAATCTTGCCGAACTTCTGGAACTCGATCTCCGGCAGGTCCGCCTTGCGCGCCAGGACTTTCAGCGCGCCCTCGGTGGGGCCGCCGACCACGCCCCAGCGCCCTTCGTCATTGAGTTGCAGGCTGCTGTCGTTGCAGATGTCCACCGCGCGGATGAAGGCATCCAGCGCACCGTGCTGCGACCAGTCGAGCTCGTCGCTGGTACCGCCGAAGGTGATGCGGCCCTTGGGCTCGTAGCTCTGGCCTTCGACGCTGTAGAGACCGTTGGCGAGCAGCACGCTCTTCACGGTCATCTCGTTCATGGTCAGGGTGCCGGTCTTGTCCGAGCAGATCACGCTCATGGCGCCCAGGGTTTCCACGGTCGGCAGCTTGCGGATGATCGCCTTGTTCTGCGCCATGCGTTGCACGCCCAGCGACAGGATGATCGAGACGATGGCCGGCAGGCCCTCGGGGACCGAGGCCACGGCCAGGCTGATCAGCGACAGCAGCAGTTCGCCGAACGGGTAGTCGTGCCAGAAGAAGCCAATGATGAACAGCGCCACCATCATGCCGATGATCAGCTGGAAGATGCGTTTGCCCAGCTCGGCGATCTGCCGCAGCAGCGGGGTTTCGCTTTCGTCGACGTTGGCGATCAGCTTGTTGATGCGGCCCAGTTCGGTATTGCCGCCGGTCTCGATCACCACGCCGCGGGCGTTGCCGGCGCTGACGTTGGTGCCGGAGAAGCCGAGGTTCAGGCGGTCGGCCAGCAGCGCTTCGGTGTCCAGCGCGTCGGCCTGCTTGCCGACGGTGAGTGATTCGCCGGTGAGCATGGACTCTTCGACCTGCAGGTGGTGCACGTCGAACAGGCGCACGTCGGCGGGAATCTTGTCTCCGGGGCGCAGGATGACGATGTCGCCGGGTACCAGCTGGCTGGCGTCCAGTTCGATCTTCTTGCCGTTGCGCACCACGTGGGCGGTGCTGCTGAGCATGCCGCGCAGGGCAGCGAGGGATTTCTCCGCCTTGTTCTCCTGGAAGAAGCCGATGCCGGCGTTGATCACTGCCACCAGCAGGATGACGATGGTGTCGGTCCAGTGGCCCATCAGCGCGGTGGCCACGGCGGCGGCCAGGAGGATGTAGATCAGCACGTCGTTGAAGTGCCGGGCGAAGCGCAGCCAGAGTGGGTCGACGTCCTTGGCCGGCAAAGCGTTGGGGCCGACGCGCAGCAGCCTCGCCTCGGCTTCGTCGGGGGAGAGGCCTTCCGCGCTGGTCTGCAGATCGGCCAGGGTCTGGTCGACGCTCTTGCGGTACCAGTCGGTGGTTTGTGGTTTGCCGTCGGTGGTTTGCTGTGCAGTCATGCTCTGACTCCCGGCTCCTGCCAAGTGGGAAAGGTGATTAACTGCAGGGAAGCGTAGACCTAGGAAATCGCTGTAGGACTGTCATACCTCAAGATTCGGCCGATCCTCGCTGAACCATGGCTGAACGAAGCTGAATGGAAGATTTGCATCTGAAGATGCGGACCTTGTCCGCGATCGCGGGAGTGGCCCGCTCCTACGAAGAGCGCATCGGCGAGCTCAGGGTTATCCCTTCATGCCAACCCTGTAGGAGCGAGCTTGCTCGCGAACAGATGATAGGGCGCATAACGCGCCAGCGTTATCCGCCGGTGGCGCGTCTGGCGGATAACCTGTTCCAGGTTATGCACCCTACGAAACTCATGTCCGCTCGGACCCATCCGGAGTTGGATGAAAACATCGCGGACGGAGTCCGCTCCTACGAAGAGGCCAATTCCTGTGTCCCGCCCACCCGACTGGCCTGCCGCCAGCGGTTCGGCGTACAGCCCGCCAGCTTGCGAAAGCTGCGGCAGAAGTGGGACTGATCGGCGAAGCCGCATTCCTGGCCGACCTGGGAGATTGGCGCGTCGCCGCTGGCCAGCAACTCGCGGGCACGGTCGATGCGCAGGCGCAGCGCCCATTCCCGTGGCGCGAGCCCGGTGGCCTGTTTGAAGGCGCGGGAAAAGTGGCTGCGCGACAGGCCGCACTGCTCGGCGACATCGGCAATGTACAGGCGGCTGAGCAGGCTGCCGGCGAGGATGTCCTTGGCCTTGCGCTCCTGCCAGGGGGCCAGGGCGAGGCGTTCGCCGGTATCTGCTCCATCGTTGCGGGGCTCAGGCAGCCGGTAGTGTTCCAGCAGGTGCTGGCAAAGGCGCTGGCTGGCCTGGTGGAGGCCGTCTCCCTGGCTTTCCAGCTCCTCCATGAGCTGCCGGACCAGGCGGTGGGTCTGGGGGGCGAGCATGGTCGCTACCTGGTGGGCAGGTGCGGGCATGGCGTCTCTCTTCTGTTAGCTTCCAGCGGCGGCGTAAAGCGGCTTCGATTAAGGAAAAACACAAGGTAAATCAAGGTGATCCGATGCTCAATCGAATTGCGCTCAGAGGCCGCCATCAAGCACATGCGTCCAATAAGATCGCTGTGTTACGTGGTCGACTGGCGAGGCCCTCGTCTTGTGCAAAGATGCCCACTCCCACAGCCCCGAGCGACCAGCCATGAACCGAAACGACCTGCGCCGCCTGGACATGAACCTGCTGGTGATCTTCGAATCCCTGATGCTGGAGCGGAACCTCACCCGCGTCGGCGAGAAGCTGTTCATCACCCAGTCCACCGTCAGCGCCGCCCTGGCGCGCCTGCGCGACCTGTTCGACGACCCGCTGCTGGTGCGCGCCGGCCGCGCCATGGAGCCTACCAGTCGGGCGCTGCACATCTTCGAGGAACTGCGCCCGGCGATGGATGTGATCTCCGCTGCGGTCAGCCGCGCCAAGACCTTCGAGCCTGAGAGCAGCTGCAACGTCTTCCGCCTGGGCCTCTCCGACGATGCCGAATTCGGCCTGTTCCCCGCGCTGCTGGCGCGCCTGCAGCAGGATGCGCCGAACATCACGGTGGTGGTGCGCCGCGCCAACTTCCTGTTGATGCCGGCGCTGCTGTCTTCCGGCGAGATCACTGCCGGAGTCAGCTACACCACTGATCTGCCGGCCAACGCCAAGCGTCGCAAGCTGCGCGATATCGGCGTGAAGGTGCTGCGCGGTGACAGCCGACCCGGCCCGCTGAGCCTGGACGAATACTGCTCGCGGCCGCACGTGATGGTGTCGTTCTCCGGCGACCTGAACGGCGCCATCGATCTGGACCTGGAGCGCATCGATCGCCGTCGTCGCGTGGCGCTCGCCGTGCCGCAGTTCGGCAGCCTGCGCGCGCTGCTGCGCAACACCGAGATGATCGCCACCGTCCCTGACTACGCGGCCTGCGCGCTGGTGGAAGACAGCTGCCTGCGCGCCGAAGACCCGCCGCTGGAGATCAAGCCGGCTGAGCTCTCCCTGGTCTGGAGCGCCGCCCACGACAACGACCCGGCCGAACGCTGGCTGCGCGAACGGATGGTCGAGTACATGAGCGCGCCGGTGCCGTGAACGGAATTCATCGGCATTTGTAGGATGGGTGGAGCGCAGCGATACCCATGCCGATGGAGCAGGGTAATGATGGGTATCGCTCCACTCCATCCTGCGACGTGCTTTTCCAGTGGAATCCTCGAGCGGGCCTTACCCGTAAACGGCTCAGAATCGTGAGGCGAATAACCTGGAACAGGTTATTCGCCGGTTCAGTTGTGGCGAGTAACGCTGGCGCGTTATCCGCCCTGCGCAGGTGGGGCCGCAGGCTCAGAACACGCCCTTGATCGGGTACTCGATGATAACGTAGATACGATCGATATCCGCGCCACCCTGGGCGTCGTTGGCGCGGTGGGAGACTTGCGCGACGCTCAGCGCCAGGTCCTTGGCCGGGCCGGACTGCACTACGTAGCGCACATCCAGGTCGCGCTCCCAGTGCTTACCGCCATCACCGTAGGCGGGCTGGCAGGCGGCGCCTTCCATGGGGTTGTAGGCGCCGCCGCAAGGGGCATGGGTGCCGTCGATGTCACTGCCGCGCACATAGCGCGCCGAGAGGGTCAGCCCGGCAAGGCCGGAGCTGGCGCCGTCCCACTGGTAGCGGGCCTGCCAGGAGCGCTCGCCGGGGCCGTTGAAGTCGGCGTACTTGATGGAGTTAGCGAGGTAGATGGAGTCGCTGCCGACGAAGTCGAAGGGTGTGTCGCCGTCGATCTGCTGGTAGCCCAGGCTCAACGCGTGACTACCCAGTGCGACCTTGCCCAGCAGGCTCCAGGCCAGGGTGTCGATGTCCCCGGCACGGGCGCTGCCGGTGTCGCCGGTCTTGTAGAGGTTGGCGTCCACCGACCAGCGACCGAAGCGGCCGTTGAGGTTGGCATAGGCCTGGTGCCAGACGTCGTCCAGCTGGCTGGCGTAGAGCGCGCCGCCCCAGGTGGCATCCGGCGCGCTCCAGGTGGCGCCGGCCAGGCTCAGGCCGCCGAAGCGGGTGCTGGCGCCGTAGCCTTCGAACTCGCCGTGGCTGGAGCTGGAATTCTGGTTCTTGAAGGCGGTGAAGCGCCCGGCTTGCAGGCGCAGGCCCGGCAGGCTCCGGTCGTCGAGAAACCAGCCGGTGGCGTATTCGGGTTGCAGGCGCTTGTCACCGGTGTCGAACACCGGGGTTGCCACTTCCATCTCACCCCAGGCGAGGCTGGTTTTCTCGTGCACCAGGCGCAGCGCGCCGCCGGCATCGGAGTACTCGCTCTCGCTGCGGCCGTCGCTGTCCAGCGGCAGCAAACCGGTGCCGGCGTGACCTCGGCCACCGTCGAGCTTCAGGCCAAGGAAGGCGTGGGCATCGACGCCCAGGCCGATGGTGCCGGGCGTGACATCGCTGCTGAAACTGCCGATGAAACCCTGCGCCCATTCGCGCCGCAGGCTCTGGCCGTTGGGGCCGGGGCTGCGGTAGTCGTTGTCGAGGAAGTAGTTGCGCGACAGCAGCGACCAGTCGGCGGCCTGGGCCTGGGTGCAGGCCAGCGCCAGGAGGCAGGGTATCAGTGGGCTTTTCACGGGCGCGGCTCCATCAGGGCTGTCACGAAACGGGGCAGGGGAAGGCGATAAGCGCCGGGGCCGGCGATCGCCAGGCCGGCGAAGAGAATCAGCATCCACCAGGCGAACTGGCCTTCTTCCAGCGACCACTGCGGGTGCACGAACACCAGTGCCACCAGCAGCACGGCGATCACCGGCAGGCAGGCGAGGCGGGCGAACACGCCGAGGATCAGCAGGATCGGGCAGAGCACTTCGGCGAACACCGCCAGCGCCAGGGTTGGCACAGCGCCGAGGCCGAAGGGGTCTTCGATGCGCTGCAGCTCGCTGTGCCAGTGCAGCAGCTTGGGCAGCCCGTGTACCTGGAGCAGCAGCAGGGCGGCAGCAATGCGCATGAACAGTAGCGCTAGCGCGCCGGAGCGGTCGTAGGTCGGCATGGTGTCTTCAATCCTGCGAATGAAAAGGGGCGGCACTGCCGCCCCTTTCCGGTGCCCGGGCTCAGTGGCCTTCGCTGGCGTTGAACATGGTCTTGGCGTAGATCAGGCCCAGGCCGTAGGCGCCGCCATGCTCGATGGAGGTCTTCACGGTGGCATCGTAGGTCTCGCCGCGGGCCCAGTCGCGTTGCAGTTCCAGCAGGTATTGCACGGAGGTCATGGGGCGGGCGCCCAGTTGGATCATTCGTTGCATCGCCATCTCGTGGGCCTCGGTGGAGACATCGCCGCAGGCGTCGGCGATCACGTAGACCTCGAAGCCCTGGTCAATGGCCGACAGGGCTGGGCCGACGATGCACACGGAGGTCCAGAGGCCGGCGAGGACGATCTTCTGCTTGCCGAACTTGTTCACTTCCACGGCGATGCGCGGGTCTTCCCAGGTGTTCATGCTGGTGCGGTCGATGACGTTGTGGTCGGGGAAGACCGACTTGATCTCGTCGAACATCGGGCCGGAGAAGCTCTTCTCGGCGACGGTGGTGAGGATGGTGGAGACGCCGAATTCCTTGGCCGCCTTGGACACCAGGGCTGCGTTGTTGCGCAGGGTCACTGCGTCGATGGACTTGGTGGCGAAAGCCATCTGCGACTGGTGGTCGATCATGATCAGGGTGTGATCGGAGGGGTTGAGCAGGGTCTTGCCGGGAACGGCTTTGGCGATGGCGGTCATGGCGATGGTCCTTGTGGATGGCGTGGGTGGATGAGGTTCGAGTGGTCGGTGGGCCCGGACTGCCGTAGCCAGTGCCGAACCGTGGACGCATCTTTGCCGATCGGCGAAAGGCGCGGAACAGACAGCCTTGCACGGCCACTTTGCAGTTCTGCAAGGCCCGCCCGAGGGCGTTGATGGGCAGACTATGGTTCCGCCGACCCGCCAATTATTGGACCTGTGTGCTCGGCCCGCCTGGCGGAGAATGATGCAAACGTGCGATTCGCCGTCGTGGCGAATCGGTACAGTGGTTTTTTCCATACCGGGGCACGCGAGACCGCCAAGCCCCGTTTGCGTGCGAGTAGAAGAATGAAAACAGTGGCCATGGTGCTGTACGACGATGTGCTGGCGCTGGATGTAACGGGGCCGATGGAGGTGTTCTCCATGGCCAACCGCTACCTGCCGCCGGAGCAGCACTACCGGTTACTGACGGTGGCGGCGAAGCCCGAGGGCGTGCGCGCCTCCAGCGGCCTGAAGATGAGCGCCGACCTGCCGCTGGAAGCGCTGCTCGCGGGCGTCGACCTGCTGCTGGTGCCCGGCGGGCCGGGCGCCTACAACGGTCGCAACGACGCGCTGACTGCCTGGCTGCCGGCAGCGGCGCGCGCGGCGAAACGCTATGGCGCGGTGTGCACCGGAGCCTTCCTGCTCGGCGCGGCCGGGTTGCTTGACGGCTACCGCTGCACCACCCACTGGAATTACCTGGAGCGCCTGGCACAGCTGTACCCGCGCACCCAGGTGCAGGCCGAGCGTATCTACGTCATCGACCGCAACCTGATTACCTCTGGTGGTGTCACCGCCGGCATCGACATGGCACTGGCGGTCGTCGCCGAGGACCACGGCAAGGATGTCGCACTGGAAGTCGCCAAGGTGTTGCTGGTGGTGCTCAAGCGCCAGGGCGGGCAGACGCCGTTCGGCCCGCTGCTGGTGTCGGTGGTGCGCGACGGCTCGGTGATCGCCCGCGCACAGGCCTACGTGGTGGACCACATCGACGAGCCACTGACGGTGAATCGCCTGGCCGAGCAGGTGGCCATGAGCCCGCGCAACTTCGCCCGCGCCTTCCAGCGCGAGACCAGCATGACGCCCATGCAGTACGTGCAGAGCGCGCGCATCGACCACGCGCGCAAGCTGCTGGAAAGCAGCGACCTGCCGCTCAAGCAGGTGGCCTGCCGCAGCGGGTTCGGCAGCCCCCGGCACATGCGCACGGTCTTCGGCGAACGCATCGGCATGACGCCGAGCCAGTACCGCGAGCAGTTCGGCTTCGCCTGATGGCAGTACGCCGCATTTCACGCCGGTTGACCGTCCGGCGCACCCTGATTGGCCGAATCCTTCCCCCTGCGGGAATTGCGCTGTCACACGAGGACGGGAAAATACCCTGACCATCAATCAGGGGCGCGTCACCTCGGTACTGGCCAGATCGCCTGGAGGACCCGTAGTAGAGCGATCCGTCAGATCCGCAGACGTGAGCAGGACATGAGCGCAAGCACGGAAAACCGCACCGAGACCGTCCTGCAGTTCGGTCGCTTCCAGTTCCACCCCTACAAGCGCCAGCTGCTGCAGGGGGATCGCCCGGTACGCATCGGCAGCCGGGCGCTGGACATTCTCCAGGTGCTGATCCGCCAGCCCGGCGAGATCATCGGCAAGGACAGGATCATCGCCCAGGTCTGGGGCGATACCGTGGTCGAAGAGATCAACCTGCGCGTACACATCGCCGCCCTGCGTCGCGCCCTCGGCGAAGGCCGCACCGGCGAACGCTACATCGCCAACGTGCCACTGCGCGGCTATGGCTTCGTCGGCGTGGTGGAAACCGTCATCGCTCCGCTGCAGGCCGCTGCACTGCCGTGCGAGGTGCGCGCCAGCAACCTGCCGGTGCTGCTGATGGGCCTGGTCGGCCGCCAGGCGCTGCTCGAACGGGTGGTGAAGCAGTTGCCCGCGACGCGCCTGCTGACCCTGGTCGGCCCTGGCGGCATGGGCAAGACCTCGCTGGCGATCCATTGCGCCGAGTTGCTGCACAAGCATTTCAGCCAGGTGCGCTTCCTCGACCTGTCCATCGACCCGGACGGCATCTCCCTCAGCCAGAACCTCGCCGTCCTCCTGCGCGAGCCGGCGCAGGAGCCGACCCTGCTGTTGCTGGACAACTGCGAGCACCTCGCCGAGCGCTGCGCCGAGGCGGTGGAGCACCTGTTGCGCCTGCATCCGGCGCTGAGCATTCTCGCCACCAGCCGCGAGCCGTTGCGCGCCGAGGGCGAACACGTGTTGCGCCTGCCGCCGCTGGAGGTGCCCGCGCAGGACGACGCGCCGCTGGCACTGGCCATGTGCAGTTCGGCGGTGCAGCTGTTCGTGATGCGCGCGCGGGAAGTCTGCGACCGCTTCGAACTCAAGCCGGGCCAGGTGCGCGCGATCATCGACGTCTGCCGGCGCCTGGACGGCATTCCCCTGGCTATCGAGATGGCGGCGCGGCAGGTGGGCATCCTCGGTCTCGCCGGGCTGCCGGCCCTGCTGGATACCCCGATGCAGCTGCTGATGCCCGGCCGCCGCACCGCGCCGGCGCGGCAGCAGAGCCTGCGTGCGACCTATGACTGGAGCTACGGCCTGCTGGACGTTGCCGAGCAGCGCTGCCTGCGTCTGCTCGCGCAACTGGGCGAGGACTTCACCCTTGACACGGCGGTGGCTTCGCTCGACGGCGACCGCCTGTGCCGCGACTGCGCGTTCGCGACCGTCCGCCAACTGGCGGACAAGTCGCTGCTGTGGGTCGAACAAGGTGAGTGTGAAGTGCGCTACCGCGTGCCTAACACGGCGCGGGCTTACATGCGGCAGGTCGACATGGCCAGTACTGCGGCCTGAACGCGCTCCTGCAAAAGCCCGCCATCCCGTTCTTCACGTCGCGCACGTTGACGCTTTTCGTAGGAGCGAGCTTGCTCGCGAACCGCCCAGCGCCGGAACGGCCAGGAAGAGCGTTCGCGAGCAAGCTCGCTCCTACAGGTCGCCCCATCACCACTGTTGGGCGGATGACCCGTGCCGGGTTATGTGTCCTGCGAAAGCAAAAGCGCCAACCCAGCACATGCGTCCAATAGGCCAGCTGCGGCCGAGGCCATAGTGACCGGACCTCAACCCCGAACCCGGAACACCCATGAGCGCCGATGCCATCGATCTGAACAGCGTGGTGACGCTGGTGGTTCACCACAAGGTGCGTTGCGAAGCGCTGCCCAGCTACGAGGCCTGGTTGCGCCGCACCGTCGCCGCCGCGCGGCGGCAGCCGGGGCACCTGGGCGTCAACGTGATCCGCCCGGACGGCGAGGGCGCGATGTTCACCACCGTGGTGCGCTTCGCCCGCGCCGGCCAGCTGCAGGCCTGGATCGACTCCCGCGAGCGCGCCGAGCTGGTCGCCGAGGTCCTGCCGCTGCTGGAAGAGGGTGACCACCCGCTGATCCACAACGACGCCGAGTTCTGGTTCACCCCCGAGCACGGCAGCGTGCGCCAGCCACCGAAATGGAAGCAGGCGTTGCTCACCTATCTGGTGATCAGCCCGCTGACCATGGTCATTCCACCGCTCTGGGCGCCCGCGTTCGAGCGCTTTCCGCTGCTGGCCGGCGTGGTGCCGAGCAACCTGCTGGTGACCCTGTGCATCGTCCTTCTGGTGGTCTACCTGATCATGCCCTGGGTGACCCGGCGTTGCGCCGGCTGGCTCAACGCCGACTGAGCTTTCCCCTGACTTTTCCCTCCCGCGGCGCCCGCGTGGTGCCCGTCCCCACATTGTCCTGCATGGCAGGCAGAGGAGTTTCCATGAGCACTTTCGTCACCCGCGACGGCACCGAGATCTATTACAAGGACTGGGGCAGCGGCAAACCCGTGCTGTTCAGCCACGGCTGGCCGCTGGACGGCGACATGTGGGAATACCAGATGCAGTACCTGAGCAGCCGCGGCTATCGCACCATCGCCTTCGACCGCCGTGGTTTCGGTCGTTCCAGCCAGCCGTGGAGCGGCTACGACTACGACACCTTCGCCGATGACATCGCCGGCCTGATCGAGCACCTGGACCTGCGCGAGGTGACGCTGGTGGGCTTCTCCATGGGCGGCGGCGACGTCAGTCGCTACATCGGCCGCCACGGCACCTCACGCGTCGCCGGTCTGGTGCTGCTGGGCGCCGTCACCCCGATCTTCGGCCAGTCCGCGGACTTCCCCCAGGGGGTGGAGAAGGGCGTGTTCGACGGCATCAAGGCCGGCCTGCTGCAGGATCGCGCACAGTTCATCGCGGACTTCACCGCGCCGTTCTATGGCACCAACCATGGCCAGAAGGTCTCCGAGGGCGTGCTGACCCAGACCCTCAACATCGCCCTGCTGGCGTCGCTCAAGGGCACCGTGGACTGCGTCACTGCCTTCTCCGAGACCGACTTCCGCGCGGACCTCGCCAAGGTCGACGTGCCGACCCTGGTGATCCACGGCGATGACGACCAGATCGTGCCGTTCGAGACCACCGGCAAGCTGGCTGCCGAGCAGATTCCGGGCGCCGAATTGAAGGTCTATGCCGGTGCGCCCCACGGTTTTGCCGTCACCCACACGCAGCAACTCAACGAAGACCTGCTGGCCTTCCTGCAACGCTGAGGTAGCCGAACATGAGCAACGCAGAGCTGATCCTGTTCAACGGCAAACTGCACACCGTCGACCCTGAGCGCCCGCACGCCACCGCCGTGGCCATTGCCGATGGCAAGTTTCTCGTCGTGGGCACTGACGCCCAGGCGATGGCCTACCGTGACGCCTCGACGAAGCTGGTCGACCTCAATCGCCGCACCGTCATCCCCGGCCTCAACGACTCGCACCTGCACCTGATCCGCGGCGGCCTGAACTACAACCTGGAGCTGCGCTGGGAAGGCGTGCCGTCGCTGCACGACGCCCTGGAAATGCTGCGTCTGCAGGCCCAGCGCACGCCGTCGCCGCAGTGGGTGAGGGTGGTCGGCGGCTGGAACGAGTTCCAGTTCGCCGAGAAGCGCATGCCGACCCTCTCGGAGCTGAACCAGGCGGCGCCGGATACCCCGGTGTTCGTCCTGCACCTCTATGACCGCGCGCTGCTCAACCGCGCCGCGCTGCGCGTCGTCGGCTATACGAAGGACACGCCGAATCCGCCCGGCGGCGAGATCGTCCGTGACAGCAACGGCGAGCCCACCGGCATGCTGATTGCCCGCCCCAACGCGATGATCCTCTACGCGACCCTGGCCAAGGGGCCGAAGCTGCCGCTGGAATACCAGGTCAACTCCACCCGCCAGTTCATGCGCGAGCTGAACCGCCTGGGCCTGACCAGCGTGATCGATGCCGGCGGCGGCTTCCAGAACTACCCGGACGACTACCAGGTGATCCAGCAACTGGCCGACGCCGACCAGCTGACCGTGCGCATCGCCTACAACCTGTTCACCCAGAAGCCCAAGGAAGAGCTGGCGGACTTCCGGAACTGGACCTCCAGCGTGACCTACGGCCAGGGCACCGACTTCCTGCGCCATAACGGTGCGGGCGAGATGCTGGTGTTCTCGGCGGCCGACTTCGAGGACTTCCTCGAACCGCGCCCGGACCTGCCCGGCACCATGGAAGCCGAGCTGGAACCGGTGGTGCGCCACCTGGTTGAGCAACGCTGGCCGTTCCGCCTGCATGCCACCTACGACGAGTCCATTTCGCGCATGCTCGACGTGTTCGAGAAGGTCGACCGCGATATCCCGTTCAATGGCCTGCCGTGGTTCTTCGACCATGCCGAGACCATCACGCCGAAGAACATCGAGCGGGTGAGGGCGCTGGGTGGCGGCATCGCCATCCAGGACCGCATGGCCTTCCAGGGCGAGTATTTCGTCGACCGTTATGGCAGGCAGGCCGCCGAGGCCACGCCGCCGATCAAGCGCATGCTGGCCGAAGGCGTTCCCGTTGGCGCCGGCACCGACGCCACCCGTGTCTCCAGCTACAACCCCTGGACCTCGCTGTACTGGATGGTCAGCGGCAAGACCGTGGGCGGCCTGAGCCTTTATCCGGAAGGGCTGTCGCGCGAAGTGGCGATCCAGCTGTTCACCCACGGCAGCGCCTGGTTCTCCAGCGAGCAGGGCAAGAAGGGCATGCTCAAGGCCGGCCAGCTGGCTGACCTGGCAGTGCTGTCGGAGGACTTCTTCAGCGTCGAGGAAGAGGCGATCAAGACCATCGAGTCTGTGCTCACCGTCGTCGGCGGCAAGATCGTCCATGGCGACCGCGAGTTCGACAAGCTGGCCCCGCCGAGCATCCCGGTGGTGCCGGAGTGGTCCCCGGTGGCCATGGTCCCCGGCCACTGGCGCCCGCAGGCACCGTTGCAGCAGGCCGTGCACCAGTGCGTTGGTTCCTGCGGCGTGCATGGGCACGGCCATGAGCGTGCGCGGACGAAGGACGTGCCGGTGAGCGACTTCGCCGGCTTCTGGGGCGCGTTCGGCTGTTCCTGCTTCGCATTCTGACGGTGTGAGAGTCCGGCCCGCGAGGGCCGGATTGTAATCGTTCATCCAATGGGCGAGGTTCCTTGTAGGAGCGAGCTTGCCCGCGAACCGCCCTGTACCGGATCAAGCCGACGTGAAGCGGGTTCGCGAGCAAGCTCGCTCCTGCACCATCGATGACAACTGCGTCCGTTGCCGTCTCCCGCGATGAGGCCTTTGGCCACCCGCCATCGATAGCCTTTTACCGCTTCAGCCAATCGAAAACTGCAATAGCAGCCCGCCCCGTTTGATCTATCTTCTGATGGGTTGTGCGAATACAAGGCGCCAACGATAGGCGCCCCCAAGGAGCCTGCAATGAGTGAAGAAAAGAAAGGTAGCTGCCCGTTCCACCAGACCGCTGGTGGTGGTACTTCCAACCGTGACTGGTGGCCCAACCAGCTGAGGCTGGACCTGCTGCACCAGCATTCTTCCAAGTCCAACCCCATGGGCGAGGACTTCAACTATGCCGAGGCCTTCAAGACCCTCGACCTGGAAGCGGTGAAGGCCGACCTGCGCGCCGTGATGACCGACTCCCAGGACTGGTGGCCCGCCGACTTCGGCCACTACGGCCCACTGTTCATCCGCATGGCCTGGCACGCCGCCGGTACCTACCGCATCGGCGATGGCCGTGGCGGTGCCGGCCGTGGCCAGCAACGCTTCGCTCCGCTCAACAGCTGGCCGGACAACGTCAGCCTGGACAAGGCCCGTCGGCTGATCTGGCCGATCAAGCAGAAGTACGGCGCCAAGCTGTCCTGGGCCGACCTGATCGTCCTCACCGGCAACGTCGCCCTGGAGTCCATGGGCTTCAAGACCTTCGGCTTCGCCGGCGGCCGCGAGGATGTCTGGGAACCGGACATGGACGTGTACTGGGGCGAAGAGACCACCTGGCTGGGTGGCGACAAGCGCTACACCGGCGACCGCGACCTGGAGAACCCGCTGGCCGCGGTACAGATGGGCCTGATCTACGTGAACCCGGAAGGCCCCAACGGCAACCCCGACCCGGTGGCTGCCGCCCGCGACATCCGCGAGACCTTCGCCCGCATGGCCATGGACGACGAGGAAACTGTCGCCCTGATCGCCGGCGGCCACACTTTCGGCAAGACCCACGGCGCGGGCCCGGCGGATAACGTCGGGGTCGACCCGGAAGCCGGCGGCCTGGAGAACCAGGGCCTGGGCTGGGTCAGCAAGTTCGGCAGCGGCTCCGGTGGCGATGCCATCACCAGCGGCCTGGAGGTCACCTGGACGTCGACGCCGACGCGCTGGAGCAACAACTTCTTCTGGAACCTGTTCGGCTACGAGTGGGAACTGACCAAGAGCCCGGCCGGCGCGCACCAGTGGCAGCCGAAGAACGGCGCCGGTGCCGGCAGCATTCCCGATGCGCACGACAAGTCCAAGCGCCGTGCACCGTCGATGCTCACCACCGACATTTCCCTGCGCGTAGACCCGGCCTACGAGAAGATTTCCCGTCGTTTCTACGAAGATCCCGAGGCATTCGCCGACGCTTTCGCCCGCGCCTGGTTCAAGCTGACCCACCGCGACATGGGCCCGCTGGCCCGCTACCTGGGGCCGGAAGTGCCGAAAGAGGAGCTGATCTGGCAGGATCCGATTCCGGCGGTCGACCACCCGCTGGTGGACGAGAAGGACATCACCGCGCTCAAGGCCAAGGTACTGGCCTCGGGCCTGTCGGTCTCCGAACTGGTGTCCACTGCCTGGGCGTCGGCCTCCACCTTCCGTGGCTCCGACAAGCGCGGCGGTGCCAACGGCGCGCGCATTCGCCTGGCACCGCAGAAGGACTGGCCGGTGAACCAGCCGGAACAGCTGGCCAAAGTGCTGGGCGTGCTGGGTGAAATCCAGTCCGAGTTCAACGCCTCGGCCGGTGGCGGCAAGAAGATTTCCCTGGCGGACCTGATCGTCCTCGCCGGCGATGCCGCTGTGGAAGAGGCCGCGCGCAAGGGTGGCCACAGCGTCAGCGTACCGTTCGCGCCCGGCCGCATGGACGCCAGCCAGGAGCAGACCGACGTGCACTCGGTGGGCATGCTGGAGCCGGCGGCTGACGGCTTCCGCAACTTCCAGAAGTCGAAGTTCTCGGTTCCGGCCGAAGCGCTGCTGATCGACAAGGCGCAACTGCTGACCCTGACCGCGCCGGAGGTCACCGCGCTGATCGGCGGCCTGCGCGTGCTGGGCGCCAACACCGGTGGCTCGCAGAACGGCGTGTTCACCTCGCGTCCCGGCACCTTGAGCAATGACTTCTTCGTCAACCTGCTGGACATGGGCACGGTGTGGAAACCGACGTCGGACGCCAATGACCAGTTCGAGGGCCGCGATCGCAAGACCGGCGAAGCGAAGTGGACCGGCAGCCGTATCGACCTGCTACTGGGATCAAACTCCCAGCTGCGGGCGTTGTCGGAGGTCTATGGTTGCTCGGATGGCGAACGCAGGTTCGTCAATGACTTCGTCAAGGCCTGGACCAAGGTGATGAACCTCGACCGCTTCGACCTGCCGCGCTGATCGGGCAGGGAAGAGCAAAGGCCCGCGGACGAGCGATCGTCCGCGGGCCTTGTCGTTCCAGCCGTCGCAGGATGTTCACAGGCCGCCGGCAGACTGGGCCGCTTAACCGGGAAAGGGGGGCTTTCGCCTATGCGCCGTCGACTCATCGCTGTATTGGGCACCTTCGCGCTGGCTGTCGCCAGCTTCACCGCCAGCGCCGAGGAGTCGCCCGGCCGCGCCCTGAGCGAGGCCGCCGGCGTTCCCTGGCCGACGGTGATCGCCCACCGCGGCGCCTCCCACGATGCCCCGGAGGAAACGGCGCCGGCCTATCTCGCCGCCCGTGACCTGGGCGCGGACTATCTGGAAGCGGACCTGCAGCGGACCAAGGATGGCGTGCTGGTGGCGGTGCACGATGACACCCTGGAGCGCACCACCGATGTCGCCAAGGTCTTCCCCGGCCGCGAAAAGGCTCCGGTGAGCCAGTTCACCCTGGCCGAGCTCAAGCGCCTGGACGCCGGCAGCTGGTTCAACACCACCTATCCCGAGCGCGCCCGCTCCAAGTACGCGGGTGCGCGCATTCTCACGCTCGACGAGCTGATCGATATCGCCGAAGGCGGCGGCGAGACGCCCGGCCTGTACCTGGAAACCAAGGCACCGGGGCAGTTCCCCGGTATCGAGGAAGACCTGCGCAAGGTCCTGGAAAATCGCGGCTGGCTCAATGCAGACGGTGAGCCCCAGGGCCGAATCGTGCTGCAGACCTTCGAGAAGAGCAGCCTGGAGCTGTTGCACAAGAGCATGCCGAAGGTGCCCAAGGTCCTGCTGCTGTGGGTCGGTGATGGCTATATGGCGGCGAAGAAGCCAACCTCATTTGCGCAGTCCGGCGAGAAGATCAAGGCGGACTTCTATGCGCAGCAGGAAGTGAAATCCAAGGAGGAGCTCTTCGCCTGGCTCGACTGGGCCAAGGCCCACGGTGCGCTGGGCACCGGGCCATCGGCGACCCTGACCGCGCGAGGCGACCAGAGCTACATGGACCTCGTCCAGCCCTGGATGAACCAGGCCGCCCATGAACGAGGCCTGTTCGTGCATGCCTACACCGTCGACGACTCGGTGGACTTCGACAAGTTCAGCAAGGCCGGGGTGGACGGCTTCTTCACCAACCGCACCGACCAGTTGCTGAAGTTCCTCGGGCGCCCGCCGAGCCAGGATGTGGATGAGGTACTGAAATCGGTCGGTTATTGAATAGCGATGAGCAGTCGAGGGCTACACTCGCAGTGGTCCTTCACGTCTGGTTCGTATCAAGGAGTACTCCATGAACGCCCGCAAACTGATCCCCGCCGTCCTTACTGTCGCCTTGCTGCCCTGGCCGCTGGTGCAGGCTGCGTCCCTCGGCGATGTTGCCGGTAGCCTGGGCGGCCTCGGCAACCTGTCGTCGGTTTCCTCCAGTAGCAGTGGCAACGTTGCCGGCCTGCTGGAGTACTGCGCGAAGAACAATTACCTCAATGCCGATGCGGCGACCCAGGTGAAGGACAAGCTGCTGGGCAAGCTGCCGGGCAACACCACCACCAGCGACAGCGGCTACAAGGACGGTGCCAAGGGTATCCTCACCGGTAGCGACGGCAAGAGCCTCGACCTCTCTGGCAGCGGCATCAAGGAGAAGGTCACCAAGCAGGTGTGCGACAAGGTCCTCAGCCAGGGCAAGTCGCTGCTCTGACAAGGCCTGCGCACTGCACGGAAATCATCGCGGACTTCGTCCGCGATCGCTTCTTTCTACGCGGGCCGAGATTTTTCATAACGCACGTCGCGCTCGTCCACGCGCGTGACCAGTTCCCAGCCCTGTTTCAGGTAGAACCCGTTGGCGCGAATCTCGTCGCCGCCATCCGTCAGCAGACAGATCCGCTCGTGTTCGCGGAAGAGCTCGGCCTCTGCAGCCCTCAGTAGCACGCTGCCCAGCCCGCGGCCTTCCCATTCGGGCCGCACGAACAGGGCGAAGACTTCTGCCGATGCCCTATCCACCATGGCGAAGCCCCCGGCGCTGCCGTCCACTTCGGCAATCCAGGCGCAGGGGCCTGCCTCCAGCGCCTCCTCCAGCACTGCCGGTGTAATGCCCAATTCGGCCATCTGCTCACGGCTCAGGTGGTTCTGCCGCACGCTGGTGCGGATGTCGAAGAGGGTGTCGGTGTCGGCGACAGTCGCGCGACGAATCCTGGGTGTCATGTGTCTTCCTTGCATCGGTGGCCACAGCGGCGACACCTTTCGGGCGGTGCCGCCGCTTCCGCATCAGGATGCGGAAAAGGCCGGGTGGTAGGCGACCTTGCCGGTTGCCGGAATGTCGCCCAATTGAAGTGCCATGAAGTACTCCGGCGGAATGCCTTCGTAGCGGATCGCCGGGTCCACGACAAAGCCGAAGCGGCGGTAGTAGCGCGGGTCGCCGAGTACCACGCAGCCCTGGGCGCCGAGCGCCTTCAGCTGTTCCAGTCCGGTGCGGATCAGTGCTGCGCCTACGCCCTGGGCATGCAGGTCAGGGCGCACGGAAACCGGGCCCAGGCCGTACCAGCCGAGGGCTTCGCCGTCGAGCGTGATGGGCGAGAAGGCCGCATGGCCAACCAGTTCGTCGCCACGCCGGGCGACCAGCGACACGCTCAGCGCGCCGGCGGCACGCAAGGCGTCGACAATGGCGCCTTCGGTGCCGTCGCTGTGTTCAGCCACGGCGAAGGCCGCTTCGGTTACCTGGCGGATGCTGCCCGCGTCCCCAGGCCGTTCGGGTTCGATGTCGTAATGCATGCTGCAATTCCTCTGGTGTGCGGCCGGGGCGCAACGGCGACCCGGCCGGCGAGCGTCAGCGGTTGTCCAGTTGTGGGCGCACGGCGCCCAGCCCGGTGGGGTTGATGCGATAGGGCGCACCGCCGCGAGAGACGATCAGGCGCTTGTTCCTGAGCTTTTTGAAGACTGCCAGGGTGCAGTCGGCCAGTACGTACCCGTCACGGGTATAGCACTCGACGAAGACGACGCGCCCGGAGTCGTCGCGCTGGAAGGAAATGCGGCCGCCCTTGGCCAGGACGTGCAGGGTCCGTTGTTCCGGTCTGGAAATGTTCACGGTGGAAACCTGTATGCAGTAGGTGCGAAAAAACCGCAGACACAAGGTTGTGTCCGCCAGCGTTTGTGCGCATCGATAACCGTCCCGCCTCGTGGCAAGGCGCCGGAGGGTTATCGGACTACTGCTATCTCCAACATGAAACCTGTCTCAACGGATCAGTGAGAATGCCCGGAAGTGGGCGCGGCAATTCTAGGCGCCAGGCAGGAGGGCGATCAACCCGCAGGTTGTTGCCGTGTCTTTCGTCTGCTCCCGGCCGATACGGTAAGCTGCCAGGCCTTGCCCAGCGTTCCATCCGGAGAACGATCCATGGAAGACCTCAACACCCTCTATTACTTCACCCAGGTGGTGGAGCAGGGTGGTTTCGCCGCTGCCGGCCGCGCGCTGGACATCCCCAAGTCCAAGCTCAGCCGGCGCATCGCCCAACTGGAGGAGCGCCTGGGCGTGCGCCTGCTGCACCGCACCAGCCGGCACTGCTCGCTGACCGAGATCGGCCAGGAGTACTACCAGCGTTGCGTCGCCATGCGCATCGAGGCGGAAGGCGCTTCCGAGGTGATCGAGCGCAACCGCGCCGAACCGCGCGGCCTGGTGCGGCTGGCCTGTCCGACGACGCTGCTCAACTCCTGGGTCGGGCCGATGCTCACCCGCTACCTGCTCAAGTACCCGCTGGTGGAGCTGTTCATCGAGAGCACCAACCGCCGTGTCGACCTGCTCCACGAGGGCTTCGACATTGCCCTGCGGGTGCGCTTCCCGCCGCTGGAAAACACCGACATGGTGATGAAGGTGCTGGCCAACAGCACCCAGTGCCTGGTGGGCAGCCCGCAATTGCTGGAGCGCATGCCCGGCGACAGTTCCCCCATGGGCCTGGGCCAGCTGCCCAGCCTGCACTGGGGCGGCATGCAGCGCGAATACCAGTGGGAGCTGTTCAACGAAGAAGGCGAGCGCCTGCTGATCTCGCACAAGCCGCGCATGGTGACCGACGACCTGCTGGCCCTGCGCAACGCCGTGCTGGCCGGCGTCGGCATCGCCCACTTGCCCCGCGTGGCGGTACGCGAGGACCTGGCCGCCGGCCGGGTGGTGGAATTGCTGCCGGGCTGGTCGCCCAAGTGCGGCATCGTCCACGCGATCTTCCCGTCACGCCGCGGCCTGCTGCCCTCGGTACGCACGCTGATCGATTTCCTCGCCGAGGAGTTCGGTGAAAGCGACATGGTCTGATGGCTCAGTGGCTGTCCGCGCTGGGTTGCGCGGGCGGCGCGATCTTCTTCATCAGCGGCACCAGCAGCAGCGTCACCGCGAAGCACGCACCGACCAGCAGGAAGGCGTCGGCGAAGGTCAGCGTCTGCGCCTCGCGCCAGGTCAGGTCCCACAGGTGCCTGAGCGCCTGCTGGCTCGGTTCGCCATTGAACTCCAGTGACGGCGCCAGCCATTGGTTAAGCGCCTCGTTGCTGCTGTTCAGGTGCTCCGCCAGGCGCAGGAAGTGCAGGTTGGCGCGGTCGTTGAGCACCGTGGCGCAGGCGGCGATGCCGATGGCGCCACCGAGGTTGCGCATCAGGTTGAACAGCCCGGAGGCGAGCTTCAGGCGCTCGGGCGGCAGCGAGCCGAGCGCAAGCGTCACGGTGGGTGCTACGCAGAACTGCTGGGCCATGCCACGCAGGGCCTGCGGGAACATCAGCTGCGCGGCGCCCCAGTCGTGGGTCAGCGGGGCGAACTCAACCATCGACAGGGTGAACATCACCATGCCCAGCAGCAGGATCCAGCGCAGGTCGACGCGCCGGGCTAGCGCGGCGTAGAGCGGGATGCTCATGATCTGGAAGATGCCGGTGGAGAAGATCGCCAGGCCGATGTCCAGCGCGCCATAGCCGCGCACACGGCCAAGGAACAGCGGGGTCAGGTAGATGGTGGCGAAGATGCCGATGCCGGTGACGAAGCTGAACAGGCAGCCGAGGGCGAAGTTGCGTTCCTTCAGGGCGCGCAGGTCGACGATGGGGTGCGCCGCGGTCAGGCTGCGGTAGATGAAGGCGACGCCGCACAGCGCGGAAATCCAGGCGGTGGCGAGGATGGTGTCGTCGCTGAACCAGTTCCAGCGCGGGCCTTCCTCCATGGTGTACTCCAGGCAGCCGAGGAACAGCGCCATCAGCAGGATCGCCGGGTAGTCGGCGCCCTTGAGCAGCGACAGGTCGGGCTTGTCGATGCGCACCATGATCGGCACTACGATGGCGACGAACAACCCCGGCACCAGGTTGATGTAGAACAGCCAGGGCCAGGAGGAAATATCGGTGATCCAGCCGCCGACCACCGGGCCGAGGGTCGGCGCGAGGGAGGCGATGGCGCCGATGGTGGCGGCGACAATCACCCGCTGCTTGCCGTCGAAGTAGAGAAAGCCGGTGGTGAACACCATGGGGATCATCGAGCCGCCGAGAAAGCCCTGCAGCGCGCGGAAGGCGATCATGCTCTGGATATTCCAGGCCATGGCGCAGAGCAGGCTGGTAAGGGTGAAACCCAGCGCCGAGGCGGCGAACAGCCAGCGTGTCGAGAGCACCTTGGACAGCCAGCCCGAGAGCGGGATGACGATGATCTCGGTGATCAGGTAGCTGGTCTGCACCCAGGCGAGTTCATCGGCGCCGGCCGATAGTCCACCACCGATGTCGCGCAGCGAGGCGGAGACGATCTGGATGTCCAGCAGGGCGATGAACATTCCCAGGCACATGCAGGCGAATGAGATCACCTTGCGCCCGGTGGAAAGGCTTTCCACCGGCACCACCTCGTTGCTCCAGAAGTTCACGGCCGGCTGCCCTGGGCGACGCGCTGGTCGGCATCGCCATGGTCATGGGCGCGGGTGTCCACTTCCACCAGCACGGACAGGCCGGGGCGCAGGTTGCCGAGGCGACCGTCGGCGTCGTCCAGGTGCACGCGCACCGGCACGCGCTGGACGATCTTGGTGAAGTTGCCGGTGGCGTTCTCCGGCGGCAGGATGCTGAACTGCGCGCCGGTGGCCGGGGCGAGGCTGTCCAGGTGGCCGTGGAAGACCTTGCCGGGAAGGATGTCGGCCTCGATGGTCACCGCCTGGCCAGGTTGCATGCGGGCCAGTTGGTCTTCCTTGAAGTTGGCGTCCACCCACAGGCCTTGTGCGGGGACCACGGCCAGCAATTGGGTGCCGGCGGCGACGTAGCTGCCGACCCGTGCGCGGCGGTTGCCGATGTAGCCGTCTACCGGGGCACGCAGCTCGGTGTAGCCGAGGTCCAGGCGTGCCAGGTCGCGGGCGGCGATGGCCTGCTCCAGCGCGGCCTGGGCCTGTTGCCGCTGGCTCTGGATCACGTCGAGCTGGCGCCGCGCGGCGAGCAGGCTGGCGCGAGCCTTGTCGCTGTTGGCGCGGGCGGATTTGAAGCTGGCGTCGGCGCGCTGCGCGGCTTCCACGGAAACGGCGTTGGTCCGCACCAGGGTGGCGTAGCGGTGCTGGTCGTCGCGGGTGCGTACTTCTTCGGCGGCCGCCGCGTCGATCTCCGCCTGGCTCTGGCGAATCAGCGCATCCTGCAGCGAGGCCTGGGCATCGACATTGGTCAGCGCCGCTTCCTCGGCATGCACGGCGCCGTCCGCCTTGGCCAGCGCGGCGCGGTAATCGCGGTCATCGATGCGCGCCAACAGGTCGCCGGCATGCACCAGCTGGTTGTCGCTCACCTTCAATTCGGCGATATAGCCGGCCACGCGCGGGCTGATCACCGTCACGTCGCCGCCAACGTAGGCATCGTCGGTCTTCTCCAGGAAGCGACCGTCGAGCCACCAGTGCCCGGCGTAAGCGCCCGCGCCGAGAACGGCTGCCGCTGCGACAGCGAGCTTGAGGGCCTTGCGCGACTTCGGTTTTGCCGTGTCGACGGCTGGCGTGGCTGGAAGGGTGACGGGCTGGTTCATGGCGGCCTCGCTCAGGCGTGATCGGCTTGTGGGATGTGGACGGGGACGAGCTGGTCGCCCTCGCGGCGATGGATCTGGTGCTGCGGGCCGATGGTTTCGCCGCTGTCGGCGTCCACCAGGGCGATACGCACTGGCTGGCCCGTGCGGGTGTCCACCAGTTCGGCGGCGCTGGCCATGCCGGCGTGGCGCTTGCCCCACTGCAACAGCGTGAGCAGAACCGGGCGCAGGTCTCGGCCGCGATCGGTGAGCAGGTATTCGAAGCGCGGCGGATGGTCGTTGTACTGGCGGCGTTGCAGCAGGCCGCTGTCCACCAGTGCGCGCAGCCGACGGGTGAGGACGTTGCTGGCGATGCCCAATCGTGCGAGGAACTGGTCGAAGCGCGTGGAGCCGTAGAAGGCTTCGCGAAGGATCAGCACGTTCCAGCTGTCACCGATCAGGTCCAGCGCCTGGGCCACGGGGCAGGGGAGGTTTTCGAAGTTGGATCTGCGCATGGCGGCCTCTCTTTACATGAATGTCGTCATCTAATAAGGCCGCCTTGCTACGGGCCTGGCAGGGCGTCAGGCCAAAGGCGGCTGGAAAGATTATGGTTGTAATCTAATTGGGTCGCTTGCTTTGCGCAAGTGACTCATCGAAGGGGAAACGGGCGTGGGGATGAGCGGTATACCGAGGTGATATCACCGCTGCGCAAAGAGTTGCCCAATTCTGCGGAAGTTGACTGGAGAAGTTCTGGGAAGTTGCCCTGAAACCATCTTTGGATGAATTGAAAATTGGCCAGGAGAATTATCCGGGAATGGCCTGGAACACTTGTTCCATAACTTTCCTGCAGGCAAAAAAAGGCCGCCTGGGGAGGCGGCCAAACCAAAGGATGATGAAGTGGAGCAATCCTCCGGACGCTCTGGAGCGGGCATCCGGGACTCATGTTCTTCATCGGGGCGCAAGCTTAATGGCGATAGCGACAAATGCTTAATCATTCGTCTCGATATCGACTATCGACAAGGCTGGTTGGAGGGCGAGGCGGCGGATTGTTATCTCTTCGCTCGCTCTGCCTATGGCGGGGAAACATAAGAAAGTTATTCAGGATTCAATCGATACGCCTGCCAAGACAAGTCCAACAAAGGGGTAGAAGATGTCTGTTTTCCGTCTTTCCATGCTGGGGGCGATCGTCGCCGGCATTCCGTTCCAGCTGGCGCATGCCGCCGTCGTTGCCGATCAGTCCGAAGCCACCGGCTTCATCGAAGGCAGCACGGCTTCGCTGCTGATGCGCAACTACTACTACAACAGCGACCGCAAGTCCGGCGCCGGGGACCGCAAGGACTGGACCCAGGGTTTCACGCTGAACTACAGCTCCGGCTTCACCCAGGGCACCGTCGGCTTCGGCGTGGAAGCCTTCGGCAACTGGGGTATCCGCCTGGATGGCGGCGCCGGAACCTCCGGCACCGGCAACCTGCCAGTGCGTGACGATGGCTCGCCGGAAAGCGAATACGGCCGTGCCGGCGGCGCCGTGAAGCTGCGCGTCTCCAGAACCGAGCTGCGCTGGGGCGACCTGCAGCCCACCGCGCCGGTATTTGCCGCCGGCGGCACGCGGCTGTTCCCGCAGACCGCCACCGGCTTCAACGTGCTCAGCAGCGAGATCGAGGGGTTGGACCTGGACGGCGGTCACTTCACCGGCGGCAATGGCCCGGTGACCACCAACGGCGACCATGGCATCTGGGCCTCCTACGCCAACGTCGAGGCAAGCAGCATCGACTACGTGGGCGGCAAGTACGCGGTCAACGACGCGCTGAATTTCTCGCTCTACGCCTCCAAGCTGGAGGACGTGTGGCGCCAGTACTACGGCAACGCCAACTACACGCTGCCGCTGGCGGACGACCAGTCGCTGAACTTCGATTTCAATATCTACCGCACCAACGACGACGGCAGCGCCAAGGCCGGCGAGATCAGCAACACCACGTGGTCGGCCGCCGCCGCGTACACCTTCCTCACCGCCCACACCCTGACGCTGGCCTACCAGAAGGTCCACGGCGACACGCCGTTCGACTACGTGGCGTTCGGCGTCAACGGCCCCGGCGACACCGGCGACTCGATCTTCCTCGCCAACTCCATCCAGTACTCGGACTTCAACGGCCCGGAAGAGAAGTCCTGGCAGTTGCGCTATGACCTGGCGATGGCGACCTACGGCATTCCCGGCCTGAGCTTCATGGCCCGCTATGTCAACGGCCATGGCATCGACGGCAGCAAGATGGCCGCCGACAGCCCCTACCGCGGCTACGGTTACGGCGATGACGGCAAGCACCACGAGACCAACCTGGAAGCCAAGTACGTGGTGCAGTCCGGGCCGGCGAAGGACCTGTCCTTGCGCCTGCGCGAGGCGATCCACCGCGGCAATGCCGACCAGGCCGAGGGTGACGTCAACGAGTTCCGCCTGATCGTCGACTACCCGCTGTCGATCCTGTAACGCCACTGCAGCACCTTGCTGGGTGCTGCAGTGGGGGCTCTTCGTAGGAGCGAGCTTGCTCGCGAATGGATTACCCGGCCGCTCCAGCGTCAAGCGGTTCGCGAGCAAGCTCGCTCCTACAGGACCCGACGTCACGCGCAGATATTCCCGGTTCGCAGGGCGCATAACGCGCCAGCGTCATCCGCCCGGCGAGGGCGGTCTTCTGCGAGCCTGGAGTGCGGGCGGGGCGCTACAATCGGCGCTCCGTTCCCGTCCCGCGAGAAGAGTCGATGTCCGAAGAAGAGCGCCGCACGCAACTGATCGATGGCCCGGTGGGCAAGCTGCAATTGCTGATCGACCGGCCGGGTGTGCCGCCGCAGGGCATTGCGCTGATCAGCCATCCGCAGCCTTTGCTCGGTGGCAGCCCGAGGCACCGCGTGCCGCTGACCCTTTCGCGCAAGCTCTGCGGCGCCGGCTGGCTGACCGTGCGGCCGAGCTTCCGTGGCGTGGATGGCAGTGAAGGCGACTACGCCGAAGGTATCGGCGAGGCGCAGGACATGCTGGCGGTGATCGAGCATCTGCGTAGCGAGTATCCCGATCTGCCGTTGGCGCTGGTGGGCTTTTCCTTCGGCGCCTATGTGTTCGCCCGCGTTGCCAGCGAGCTGTCACCAGTGGCGGATGCGGTGGCGCTGATGGGCTTGCCGGTGGGAACGGTCCCCGGCGGCCGCGACTACGAAGCACAGGCGGTGCCGGCCGACTGCCTGCTGTTGCACGGCGAGGCGGACGAAATGGCGCCGCTGGCCAACCTGCTGGACTGGGCGCGGCCGCAGCAGCGCGAAGTGGTGCTCTATACCGGCGCCGACCACTTCTTCAAGGGCTGCCTGGAACAGGCAGTGGAGAGGGTGCTCCAGCACCTGCAGCGCACAGTGTCCTAGCAAGACTGGTTGCTGATGGCGTGAGCGCTGTTCTCCGCACGCAGGGCGTGCAGCGTCCAGAGGCCGCCGCAGAAGTCCACGGCGCCGAACAGCACCACTATCGGTTCGCACAATTGCAGCAGGGCAAAGGCGGCGAAGCTGGCCAGCACCAGGGCGCGGGTATACACCGAGGCGAGGAACAGCGGCCGGGATTCGCTGCGGGCGGCGGCGAGGTAGTAGACGCCGATGTTGAACGCCAGCACGCCGACGACCCGTATCCACACCTCCGACGTGGTGGCGACGTGGAACAGGCCGAGCAGCAGGTTGGGCACCAGCATCAGCGCCAGGCCCAGCAGCATCAGGTAGCAACCGAACCATTTGAGGGTGAGGGCGGGTCTGGACATCGTGCAGGTTTCCTTGCGGGGAAGCGGGGCCGAGCGCCCCGCGATGGGCTGAGGGTCAGCGGGTGCCGCGCCGACGCAGGGCCGACGGGCTGAAGTACTCGCCGTCCGGCAGCGCCTGGGTGAAGTCGATGCTGGCCGGCTCTTCGTTGTCCAGGTTCATCGCCACGTAGCGGCGCGCCTGCAGGTCGTGGAAGACGTCGATGGAGGTCCAGGTGGTGGGCAGCTCGTAGTAGCTGCGCAGGTAGGCCATCGATACGCGCCACAGTTCGCCACGGCCGTCGTACTGGTCGACTTCGGCGGCGCCCCAGCTGTCCTCGTCGAGGAACAGCACGCGCTTGGAGTAGATATGCCGCGCGCCCGGCTTCAGCGTGCCTTCCACCACCCACACGCGGTGCAGTTCGTAACGGGTGTACTGCGGGTTGAGGTGGTTGGGCGTGAGCAGGTCCTTGTACTTCACCTCGGCGCTGGCCAGGCGGAAGTTGTTGTAAGGGATGTAGATCTCCTTCTTGCCCAGCAGCTTCCAGTCGTAGCGGTTCGGCGCGCCGTTGTACAGATCGGTGTCGTCGGCGGTGCGCAGGCCATCGGAGGAGGCGATGGGCGTGTCATACGCCAGGCTTGGCGCACGACGCACGCGGCGCTGGCCGGCGTTGTAGGCCCAGGCCTGGCGCGGCTCCTTCACCTGGTCCAGCGTCTCGTGCACCAGCGCGGCGCTGCCGGCCAGGCGCGCCGGGCTCTTGGTGAAGGCGAGGAAGTAGAACATGCGGTTGCCCAGACCTTCGAAATTGCCGCCCGGCTGGTAGTACTTGAACAGCGCTTCCTGCTGAGTGACCACCGGCGAGTAGTCGCCGTTGCGCTGCACGGCAGCCTCGGCGGAGCGGCGCACGATGAAGGTGCCACGGTAACGGGCGATGTGGTTCCACACCGCTTCCACGCCGCTCTGCGGAATCGGGAAGGGAATGCCGCCGAAGGCATCGACGAAGCCATTGCCGTTCTCCGCCAGTTTCGCCGTGGTGGCGTTCTTCAAGGTGTTGTCGTAGACCCACTGCGGCGCCGAGCCGCTGCGCCGGGTCGGGTAGACCGGAATCTGGAAGGTGTCCGGGTTGTTGTTGAACATCGCCAGTTGGCCGGGCGTGAGGTTGGCCTTGTACTGGTCGAGGTTGGCCTTGGTGATGGTGAACAGCGGCTTGTCCGCCGCGTAAGGGTCGATGGGGTGCTGGCCGGGTTTGAAGCCGGCCGGGGCCTGGGTGATGCCACCGGTCCAGGCGGGGATGGTGCCGGCGGCGTTGCCGGCCTTTTCCGCGCCCAGCGGCGTGAGGGTGGATTGCAGCCTGGCTGCGTCCTGCGGGGAAACCGCCGCCAGCGCACTGCCGGCAGACAGGGCCAGCGCGACAGCGGCGCTGATCAGGGTACGGATGTTGCCCATGGTGAATCTCCGCTCAGAAGGAGTACTTGACGTTGAAGCCGACGTTGTCGCGGTCGCGGGCGGCGTTTTCCTGCCCCGCGCCGTAGAACTCGGTGTACTGCAGCTCGGCTTCCAGGCTGTTCAGGTAGGTGGCCTTGAGGCCCAGGGTGTAGGCCTTGCGCCCGGCGATGAAGTTGCCGGCCTGCTGCGAGTTGCCGCTGAAGTCGTCCTTGTAGACGCCGTAGGGCGAGAGGTTGACCCCGGCGAACACGTCGTTCCAGGTACCGGTCAGCAGCAGGGTGGCGCCGTAGGCATTGCGGTTGACCTGGTCCCCGCGGTCGAAGCCGGAGACGTACGCGCCGTTGCTGCGGCCGGAGTAGTAGCGGGTGCTGCCGTCATAGGCGGTGTATTGCAGGCTGCTGCCGCGCAGTTGTTCGGCGGCCACTTCGAACACGCCCATGAAGGAGTCGAAGGACAGCGACGGGCCGAAGTTGTAGATCGTCCCCAGCGAGCTGTTGAAGGACTCGACGCGCTCGTAGTCATGCACCGCACCGCCCAGGCCGACCATCTGCCCGCCGACATTGACCTTCTGCCCGTCGGCGATCTTGCCGGCCTGGGCGAGCATGTCGCCGAGCAGGTCGTTGGTGGTCGCCACGCCGATTGGCAGGTTGGGCCGGTAGGCGATCTCGCCGAACAGCGAGGCGTCGCCCAGCGTGGTGTTGAAGCTCAGGCCGTACATGCGGATGTTCTCGACGTACTCGCGGCGGGCGTTGGCCTGGTTGGCCATGTCCACCGCCGCGGCGGCGTTGACCAGGCCGAGCATCTGCCCACCGCTCTGCACCAGCGCATCGTAGGACGGCGAGCCGACCAGCTGTGCCAGCTGATCCATGTCCAGCCCGGCGTAGCTCTTGTTCAGGTCGGCATAGATCACCGGGTCCTTGGCGTGGTAGTTGACGAAGTAGAAGCCGAATTCGGTGGAGTTGAGCTGCTCGGCGATATAGTGGAAGGCCACGCCGAACTGGCCGTCGTTCTTCGCGTTGATGTCCTGGCCGATGTGCGACACCTTGAAGTAGCCGTTGCTGTCCAGGTAGTCGGTGCCCTGCAGGCCGGCAAAGTGGCTGGCCGAGAGCTGCGGGTAGAGGGTCTGGAACAGCGGGTCGGACAGCGCCTTCACCCGCGTGTAGCCAGTGTTGCCGCCATCGGCGAAAAGGTCGGTTTCGGAGAAGAAGGTGCCGGCCGGGTCGAGGCGGGTTTCCTTCCAGTTCCACTGGTAGAAGGCGTCCATCGACAGGTTGTCGGTGAGGCCGACGTTGAAGCTGACCGCCTCCACCGGCATCAGCACTTCCTTGAGCTCCGAGCCGGGCAGGCGGAATTTGGCAGCATCCACCGGGTTGGTGGTGTTGATGCCGCCCCGGTAGAACACGCCTTCGCCCCAGTTGAAGACCTGGTTGCCCAGGCGCGCGCTCAGCGGATGGTCGGCGATATCCCAGTTACCGTAGAGGTAGGCGTCGAGGATTTCCGCGCGGTGCCCGGCGGTGTCGCGGGTGGCGTCGGTGAAGTGGTCGTTGTGCGGGTAGCTCTGGCTGGGCTGCGGCGGGTCGTTGTGGTCGTAGTAGTCGTTGCGCTTGTCCATGATCTGCGTGTCGTAGAACGCCGAGCCGCGCATGAACAGGCCGTAATTCTGGTAGGTCGCCTCCAGGTCCGAGGTGATCTTGTACACCTCCGAGGCCAGGCCCGTGCTGAAGTTGCGGTTGCCGTCGTTGCTGTTGACGTCGTTGTTGGTCTTGTCCTGACCTTGCACGCGCCACAGCGCGCCGTAGGACACGGTGGTGTCCAGCGAACCGCTGAGCTGGTTGTCGAGGAAACTGAATTCGACGGCCTTCGACTGGCCGCTGAGCATCAGGGGTAAAACGCAGGCAAAGGCGGACCCGGTCTGCAAGCGACGCTTGCGGGATCTGGTGGTCATGTGAGGCTACTCCAACGACTGGTTCTTATTGTGTGTGTCATCAGATGGGGCCGCGTGGCGGCGCCCCTTCGGATAGTGCTCTGCGAAGGCAAACGGACGTGTTGGGTTCACGCCGGGTGCTGGTCTCCGGTGGTCGGTGGCGCCCGCATTCAGCGGGCGAGGGAAGCTGGCGTGCCAAGCAGCCAGCGCGTGCCGCGCAGCCGTGCCAGCGTCCAGCACAGCGTCGCCAGCATCAGCGTGAGGTGGTAGAGGTCCACGCGCGGGATGCCCCACCAGTCGCCTCGCCCGGCGATACCCAGCCCGGCGAGGACGAACAACAAGGCGCCGGCGATTGCCAGCGGCCAGCGCTGCGAGCGGCCGGGCCAGGCGATGGCGATCAGCGCCAGCAGGTTGCCGGCCAGCGCCAGGTTGTTCGGCAACCAGAGCATCAGCGCGGCGAGGGCGGCGAGCAGCAGATGGCGGGTGGCACCGTGCAGGCTGCCGACGGCGATCAGCAGCAGGCTGATGCGCCCGGAGATGCCAGTCATGGTCTGGTGCGCCGGTCGCGCCGTCTCCAGGCCGCCATAGACCAGCGCGCCGAGCAACGCAGTGAAGGTGATCAGGGCGAATCCGGCCACGCGCCAGCCTTGCCCATTCTTCAGGCTGTCCGCCGCTGCCCAGACGCTCGCGGCGCACAGCAACAGTTCGCAGAGCACGCTGGAATTCATCTCAGACCTCCAGCGATTGCGGCTGGCGCAGCGAACGCAGCAGCATGCCGAACAGGGTCAGTGTCGCGGCGAAGAACAGTGCTACTGCCCAGGCTACCGGCAGGCCCCATTGCAGGTGGCCGATGGCCGCCGGAATCGCCAGCGAACACAGCCACAGCAACTGCCAGCGGCCATTGCCGGGCGCGCCTTCCAGGCTGCGGCCGAGTACCCACAGCGAGGCTATGATCCACAGCGCTCCGACCACCTTCCAGGCCAGCGGCAGCTGGTAGGCGAAGGCCAGGAAGCCCATGCCCAGCACCATCAGCAGGAGCATCTGCAGCAGGCAGTAGAAGGCCGTTGCGGCGGAAATGCGTGGGCGGTAGATACGGAACGCGGTGATGTCGTGGGGCGGTTTCGGATCGAGCCGCTCGGCGGCGGCCGGGCGCCAGCCGGGGCGGGCGAACCAGACGCGAATTCTGTCCCCCCAGCTGTCGGCCAGGCGGGCGTCGGCAAGCAGGTCGCGGTACTTGTGGAAGTTCGCCTTGAGCGGATCGAAGGTCTTCAGCTGGCCGTGGATGCCGTAGATGATCGGCTCTTCCGACGCCGGGCGCTCCTTGGCGAAGGTGCCGAACAGGTGGTCCCAGAGCATCAGCACGCCGCCGTAATTCTTGTCCACGCAGTAGGCATTCTGGCCGTGGTGCACGCGGTGGTTGGACGGCGAGGCGAAGCAGTAGTCGAACCAGCCCAGGCTGCCGATGTGGCGGGTGTGAATCCAGAACTGGTAACCGAGGATCACCGCCCCGGCGACGATGAACACGGTCGGCGGAATGCCGATCAGCGCCAGCGGCCAATAGAAGAACCAGTTGGTGAGGAAGCCCGTGCTGGTCTGCCGCAGCGCCGTGGAGTAGTTGAATTCCTCGCTGGAGTGGTGCACCACGTGGGACGCCCAGACCAGGTTCACTTCATGGCCCATGCGGTGGTGCCAGTAGTAGCAGAAGTCGTAGCCGAGCAGGCCGATGACCCAGACCCACCAATGCGAGGTCGAGAGGTCGAACAGCGCCAGGTACTGGTAGGCCAGCAGGTAGACGCCGAAGTTCAGGGCGCGGACGAACAGGTTGATCACCTGGCCGCTGAGCCCCAGTGACGCGCTCGACAGGCTGTCGGAGAGGGCGAAGGTCTGGCGCCGCCGCCAGAAGCTCCAGAGCAGTTCGACCAGCAGCAGCACGAGGAATGCCGGCACGGCGTAGACGATCATGTTGGGCATGTTTCTGCCTCCTTTTTTTTGTTGCACGGAGGCTAACGCGATGCGCCAGGGCGGGCGTGATGCAGGGCGCCAGTGCGCATGTCGCGCGACGTCAATCGGCGGCGCATTCGATTGGGTGATGGCGACCCATAGACGCCAGGAGCGGCATTACCTGTAGGAGCGAGCTTGCTCGCGAACAAGGCCAGCCTGACGCGGACATTTCGGGGGAATGCGGTTCGCGAGCAAGCTCGCTCCTACAAGGGCCCCCGCGCCGGAGGTCAGGCGCTGCGCAGGGTCTTGCGGAAATCTGCCGGGGAGATGCCGCGTGACTGGCGGAAGGCATGGCTGAAGGCGCTGGCCTGGGAAAAACCGAGCATCAGGGCTATCTCCATGACGCTGGAGTCGGTACGCCGCAGGTAGTGGTCGGCCAGTTCCATGCGCATGGTTTCCAGCACCTGGGAGAAACTTTCGCCTTCGGCGGCCAGCTTGCGCTGCAGGGTGCGCGGTGACATGGCCAGTTCGCTGGCCAGCCCATCCAGGCTGACTTCGCCGCCGGGCATGTGCTCGATCAGCAGTGCCCGCAGCCGCCCGATCACCGAGAGCGGCGCGTAGGAGCGACCCAGCTGCAGGTCCGCCTCCAGTAGCAGGCTCTTGTGGGTGCGCGGGTCGGCGCCCTGGATTCGCGCGGCGAGCATCGCCTCGGGGAAAACCAGTGCGTTGCGCGGGGCGTTGAACTGGACGGGGCAGCCGAAGAACTCGTCGTAGAGTGCGGCGTCGCCCTGCGCGGCGTGAATCATCTGCACTTCCAGCAGCGGCGCGCTGCTGCCGATCAGCCAGCGGCCGAAAGCCGTCCAGCCCGCCAGCACGGCGTCCTGCTGGCAGGCGCAGTAGGGCTCCAGCTCGGTGATGCGCTGGTCTTCGAGCAGTACCCGGCCGTCCCCGATGACGATGTGCGTCTGGCTCGACGGGCTGTCGAAGACGATCTTGCCGAAGCGCCGGATCATGCTCATGGACTCGCCCAGCGTGGCGCTGGTCATCGACACCGCCCCCAGCACGCCGTAGCTGCCGGGGCGTACCGCCGCGCCCACCAGCAGGCCGAAGTGCGGCAGGCCGCTCATGCGTACCGCCAGCTCCAGCAGGGCCCGCAGCTGGTGCATGGGGATACGCAGGATCGGGTCGGCGAGGCGCTCGCGCTGCAGGCCGATTTCGTTCAGCAACAGTTCGCCGTCACAGCCGTATTGCTCGGCGGTGTTCAGCACGTGGTTGACGAAGGCGGCGCTGGCGGTGGCGGGGTGCATGGCGTGTGGGGCGATCCGGTGGTCCGGTTGGAGAGCGGGTGCAATCTAGCAAGTCGGGCGCCGCCGAGGCCAGCGGCGTCCGTCGGCACGTTCAGACGCGGCCGCTGACCGGAATCCCGGCGCCGGTGATGGCGGCGGCCGCATCACCGAGCAGGAAGAGAATCACCCCCGCCAGCTGTTCGGCCGTGACCCAGCGGCCGAAGTCCGCCTCCGGCATGGCCGCGCGGTTCTGCGGCGTGTCGATGATGCTCGGCAGCACCGCGTTGACCGTGACGCCCTGGTCCTTGAGCTCCTCGGCGAGGCTTTCGGTCAGGCGCAGCACGCCGGCCTTGGAGGCGGCGTAGGCGCCCATGCCGAAGCCGGCCCGGCTGGCTGCGCCGGCGCCCAGGTTGACGATGCGCCCGGTGGCGGACTGGCGAATCAGCGGCAGCAGCGCCTGGCAGGCGCACAGGGCCGTGCGCAGGTTGAGGGTGTAGAGGCGGTCCCAGCACTCGACCTCGCCTTCGGCCAGGGTCTGCCAGGCAAAGCCGCCGGCGACGTTCACCAGCGCGTCGAGCCGGCCGAAGCGTTCGTCGATCCGGCGCGCTGCGGCCTGGGCGTCGGCCAGCGAGGCGAGGTCGATACCGGTCAGCAGCAGGGCGCCCTCGGGCGTATGGAAGTCCGCGGGCGGCGCTTCGGCCCGGTCGATCAGAACAAGCAGTGCGCCGGCTTCGGCGGCCTGGATGGCCAGCGCCGCACCGAGGTTGCCGAAGGCTCCGGTGATGGCGATGACGTGTTGGGAAAGCGATGAAGGCATGATGAATGGCGCTCGGTGGTTGACGTTCTTGTGGGTATGCTGCGAACGCTAATCACCCTGCCGCCGCGCGGCATGTTCCTGCGCGCCAGATTGGATGCGGCAGCGCGTCATCTGCTTGCCGGGCATTGCAGGTTCAGGCCAGGTTGCGGAGGTAGTCCCAGGGATAGATCCCGCGGTCATGGCCGTCGTCGAACACCAATTGCACGCCGTAGCCCTGCAGGTTCAGCTGTTGCACGACTACGCCGGCCTTCACCAGCTCGATGCGACCTTGCAGCCGCGCTGCCCGGCATTGCGAACAGGGGCAGGCGCCGCGCAGGCGGGTGAAGGCAATGCACTGCTCGACGCCGTCGTCCCAGCGGATGCGCAGTTCGCCGTCTGTGCTGGAGCGATGCAGCGCGACCGGCGTGTTCATGTCGACTGGCCCAACTGATTCAGGGCGATGCGCACGGCCTTGCGGACTTCCGGATCGCCGTCCTGCTCGGCGTTGCGCAGTGCCTCGATGGCATCGCCGCTGCCCAGTTCGCCCAGGGCCAGCGCGGCTTCCTTGCGCAGGTTGCTGATGCCGTGCCCGAGCACGACCGTCAACCCCTCCAGCGCCGGCAGGTAGCGCAGCTTGCCCAGCGAACGGGCGGCGCGCAGGCGAACCTGCCAGAAGTCGTCTTCCAGCGCCTGCACCAGCGCTTCGCCGGCTTCGGGCAGGGCCAGTTTGCCGAGGGTACCGGCGGCTTCCTCGCGCACTTGCCAGGCCGGATCGGCCAGGGCGGCCTGCAAGGCCGGCAGCACGCTGGCGTCGATGGCCAGGCCCAGCGCGCCGGCGGCGGCGCGGCGGACTTCGGCGTCCGGATCATCGCGGGTCAGCCGAGCCAGGTGTGGCAGGGCGTCGGTGCGTTTGAGCCAACCGAGGATGCCCACGGCTTCGCGGCGCACGCCGGCATCGGTGTCCTGCAGCGCGGTGAGCGCCGGTTCGGCGGCGGCTTCCAGGCGCAGTTCGCGCAAGGCGCGCAGGGCGCTGCGGCGGACGAAGATATCGCTGTGCGCAGCCCAGGGCAGCAGGCGTACGCCGGCCTCGGCGGTCTTCAGCTCGCTGAGGCTCTGGGCGGCGGCTTCGCGCACGTCCTCGGCGTGGTCGGCAAGGGCCTGGCAGAGCGCGTCCACCACGTCGGGCTCTTCCCAGGCTTCCAGCAGGCGTGCGGCTTCGGCACGCACGCTGGCGGCGTCATCATGGGTCAGCGCGTGGGCGAGCCAGGGGAGGCCGTCAGGGTCTTCAAGGTCGGCCAGTTCGATCAGGGCGATGCGGCGCACGCCGGCGTCGGCGTCCTGCAGACGCGGTTGCAGGTCGAGGATGTCAGGATTATCGGTAGTCAGGCTGAAGTCGGTCATATGGCGAATCGCGGTATCCGTTGTGGAGTGGGCAGCCCCAGCGGCGTCAGGCGCGGCAGCTGGCGGCCGTCTTCGTGGCGCAGCAGTTCCAGGCAGTGGCGCTTGAGGCGGGAGAATTCCGGGCTGGTGAGCAGGTCGGTGTGGCGTGGGCGCGGGAAGTCGAGGCGAATGTCTTCGAGGATGCGCCCGGGGCGCGGGCTCATCACCAGGATGCGGTCGGCAAGGAACAGCGCCTCGTCGATGTCGTGGGTTATGAACAGCACGCTGGTGCGCAGGCGCGTCCAGATGTCCAGCAGCAGTTCCTGCATCATCATCCGCGTCTGCGCGTCGAGGGCGCCGAAGGGTTCGTCCATCAGCAGCAGGCGTGGCTGGTTGATCAGCACGCGGGCGATTTCCACGCGTTGCTGCATGCCGCCGGAGAGCTGCGACGGCCAGCGATTGGCGAAGCCGTTCAGACCGACCAACTGGAGCATCTCGTCGGCCTGACGATGGCGTTCTGCGCAGGGCACGCCGCGCATCTTCAGGCCGAAGGCGACGTTGTCGCGCACGCGCCGCCAGGGCAGCAGGGTGTGGTGCTGGAACACCATGCCGCGCTCGGGCGAGGGGCCGGCGACAGGACCACCGTCCACTTCCAGCTTGCCGGCACTGGGCGCCAGGTGGCCGGCAAGGGCACCGAGCAGGGTGGACTTGCCGCAGCCGGACGGGCCGAGCACGCAGACGAATTCGCCGGGCTCGATGGAGAAGCTCAGGGACTGCACGGCCTCGAAGGCGTCGCGGCCGCTGCCAAGGTGGATGGACAGGCCGTCGACGCGCACGCGCCCCGGTGCGCTGGCGGGCAGGCTCATGGCTTGCCTCCGGCCTGGCGCTGCCAGGGTGTGACGAGGCTGCCGAGCTGGCGCACCAGCAGGCTGCTGGCCATGCCGAGCACGCCGATCAGCAGCATGCCGACGACGATGTCGGGGTAGTTCTGCAAGGTGTAGGACTCCCAGGTGTAGTAGCCGATGCCCCATTGGCCGGAGATCATTTCGGCGGTCACCAGGCAGAACCACGAGGTGCCCATGCCGATGGCAAGACCGGTGACGATGCTCGGCGCGGCACCCGGCAGCACCACCTCGCGCAGCAGCGCCAGGCGCCCGGCCCCGAGGCTGCGGGCGGAGGCGAGCAGGCGCGGGTCCACCGCTTCCACGCCGTGGATGGTGTTGAGCAGGATGGGGAACAGCGCGCCGGTGAAGGTGATGAAAATCATCGACAGCTCGGAGCTGGGGAACATCAGGATCGCCAGCGGAATCCACGCCACCGCCGGGATCGGCCGCAGCACTTCCAGCGGCGGCAGCAGGCTGTCGCGGGCCCAGCGGCCACGGCCGATGAGCAACCCCAGGGCGATGCCGGCGAAGGCCGCCAGCAGGTAGCCGGCGAGTACCCGCAGCAGGCTGCTGCCGAGGTGGCGGCCGAGCTTGCTCGATTGCGCCAGGTTCCAGGCCGCTTCCAGCACATCATGCGGGCCGGGCACGTTGGCGAAGGTGACCACGCCGAGGTTCACGTGCCGTGCGCTGAGCACCTGCCACAGCGCCAGGCAGACCAGCAGCGAGGCCAGGCGCAGGCTCCAGCGGGTGAGGGTGGTGGTGTTCATCATCGTTCTCCGTCGAGCCCCGGTGCGCGCGGCACCGGGGCTGCACCTCAGCGGCTGGCGACCGCCTGCTGGCTGGCAGCGGCGAAGTCGGCGACTTCCCCGCCGTGCTGGCGGGCGAAGGCGTCGGCCTGTTCGCGCAGCAGGAAGGCGTCCAGCGCGCCGTCCTTGCCACGCACGAACCAGGCCTGGCTGGCCAGCAGCTTGATGCCGCTGTCGCTGGCCTGGGCGTAGACGGCGCGGATGTCCTTGCCCTGCTTCTTCAGCTCGGCGAGTTGCCCCAGCGCTTCACTGGCGGTCGCGTAGCTGCGCACCTTCGGTTCGCCGCGCACCCAGATCTGCGCGACCTTGCGCGTATCGCTGATCGGCTTGTTGGTCAGAATGTCGTTACCCAGCAGTGGCTGCTGCGCGTAGTTCTTCAGCGCGGCGTCGTAGTCGGCGTCGGAGGCCTTGAAGGCGGCGCGGATGTAGCGGTCGTCGACGAACTGCTCGACGTTCAGGCCGCGGTCGGCCTTCTTCAGCAGCTTCAGGGTGTCGATGGCGGTGGTGACGGCCTGGCGGTATTCGGGCTTCCAGGTCAGGTCGCGGGTCTGCAGGCCGAGCGGGCCGTGGAACAGGTAGTTCACTTCGGCGGGAATGCCGGCGACCTTCTCGATCAGCTCGCTGTATTTCTCCGGGTCTTTCGCCAGCAGTTGGTTGGCTTCGTAGGTGGCGCGCAGGTAGGCCTCGACGATTTCCGGGTACTGCTGCGCGTAGTCGGCTTCCACCAGCGCGCCGTGGAAGGTCGGTGCCTTGGCCTGGGAGCCGTCGTAGATCTTGCGGGCGATGCCACGGCTCTCGAACAACTCGGCGAAGGGCACGAAGTCGGCATGGGCGGCGATCTTGTTGGCCTGCAGCGCGGAGCCGGCGACTTCCGGCGGTTGCGCGATGATGGTGACGTCCTTCTCCGGGTCCCAGCCCTGCGCGGCGATGGCGCGCAGCAGCAGGCCGTGGGCGGTGGAGGCGAAGGGCACGGAGATGGTCTGGCCCTTGAGTTCGGCCAGCGACTGCACCTTGGACGAGGCGGGCACGACGATGCCGTTACCGCTGCCCTCGATGCTCCCCGAGAGCACGCTGATGAACAGGCTGCGCTTGCCGGCCGCCTCGTGGGCGACGCCGTTGAGCGAGCCGGGGAAGTCGGCCATGGCGCCGAAGTCGAGCTTGCCGGCGAGCATCTCGTTGGTCAGCGGCGCGCCGCTGGTGAAGTTCTTCCACTGCACGTCGTACTGCGCGTCCTTGTACTTGCCGTCGTGCGGCAGGTACTTGTCGAGCAGGCCGAGTTCGCGGATCAACAGGCCGCCGGCGGCGCAGTTGATGGTGGTGTCCTGGGTGCCGATGGCGACGCGGATGGTCTCGCCGTGGGCGGTGATACTGGCAATGGCGAGCGCGAGGCCGGCCAGGGTGGTGCGCAAGGTCATGGGTGTTCCCCTCGAATCATGAGTGTTGGAATCGTCTCCGCCGCAGGCCTTGCGGTGGGAAACGAGGGGCGGTGCATCAGGCGTCCGGCGGTGGGGCCGGATGGCGTTTCTTATGGCTTGTTCGGGCTTTTCGTAGGAGCGAGCTTGCTCGCGAACAGCCCTGCTGCAGGAGTTGGTTCGCGAGCAAGCTCGCTCCTACAGGGGAACTTCGTTGCGGGAGCTCAGCGCAGGAGGTACGGAATCTCCACGCGCACCGCACCGGTCGGGCAGTCCTTCTCGCAGGGCATGCAGTACCAGCATTCGTCGAAGGCCATGTAGGCCTTCTGGGTGGCGGGGTTGATCGCCAGCAGGTCCATCGGGCAGACCTCGACGCAGACGGTGCAGCCCTTGTCGGCGATGCACTTGTCCTCGTCCACCGTCACCGGGGCGCTGGAGCGGAAGAAGATTTCCTGGGGTTGGTAGGCCATTGCACGCGGTCCTCATCGTGTTGCTTGCCGGCCGTCGTGGCGGCGGGCTGATTCTGTTCGGTGGTTCCGGGGTGGTACTGGTGCTAGGGCCCATCCCTCACCCCAGCCCTCTCCCAGGGGGAGAGGGGGCCGTTCGGTGGGTCTGGAAAGCACCGAGTCAGCCGGCGAGCGCCGATTCATTCGCCGCTCAGGACAGTCGCCTCTCCATCAGGAGCGGGGCGCGTAGCCAGGGTTAGGGTGAGGGGCTCTTCAGGGCGCAAGAATTAAAGCCGCCTCGCTCTTTACCCGCAGTTTTTCGTAAGCCTGCTGCTCGTCTTCATCGAGCGCGATCACATAGGGCTCGATGGGCTTCTTGAAGCTGGTCATCTCGCCGTCGTCGCCCTTCTTCAGGTGCGCATGGCAGAACCAGTCGGCGTCGTTGCGCAGCGGGTAGTCGACGCGATGGTGGTACAGGCCCCAGCGGCTCTCGGTACGGAACAGCGAGGCGCGGGCGGCCATTTCGGCGCAGTCGCGGATCACGCTGACTTCCATGGCGCGCATCAGCTCGTGGGGGTTGTTGGCCTTGAGCTGGTCGAGGTCGCGGGTGATCTCGGCGAAGCGCTGCAGGCCGATCTCCATCTTCCTGGTCACCTTGGGCGGCTGCAGGTAGTCGTTGACCATGCGCCGCAGCTTGTACTCCACCTGTGCTGGCGGCAGGCCGTGCTCGCGTTTCAAAGGGGCGAAGACGCGTTCACGCTCACGCTCCACCTGGGCGCTATCGACCTCGCTGAACTCGCGGCCGGCCACGTATTGCGCGGCATTGGCCCCGGCGAACCAGCCGTAGGTGAAGGCACCAAGCATGTAGTTGTGCGGCACGGCAGCCATGTCGCCGGCCGAGTACAGGCCCTTGACGCTGGTCTCGGCCTTCTCGTTGACCCACACGCCCGAGGCCGAATGGCCGGAGCAGAAACCGATCTCGGAGATGTGCATCTCGACCATCTGCTGGCGGTAGTCGGTGCCGCGGTTGGCGTGGAACTGGCCGCGGCTGGGGCGTTCGTTGCTGTGGAGGATTTCCTCGATGGTCTGGATGGTTTCCTCGGCCAGGTGGTCGAGCTTGAGGAACACCGGGCCGTTGCCGCCTTCGAGTTCCTGGTGGAACTCCCACATCATCTGGCCGCTCCAGTAGTCGCACTCGATGAAGCGCTCGCCCTTGCTGTTGGCGGTGTAGCCGCCCAGCGGGCCGGTGACGTAGGCGCAGGCCGGGCCGTTGTAGTCCTTGATCAGCGGGTTGATCTGGAAGCACTCAAGGTTCGAGAGCTCCGCGCCCGCGTGGTAGGCCATGGCGTAGCCGTCGCCGGCATTGGTGGGGTTCTCGTAGGTGCCCATCAGGTAGCCGGACGAGGGCAGGCCCAGGCGGCCGGCGGCGCCGCAGGCGAGGACCACCGCCTTGGCGCGGATCACCTGGAACTGCGCGGTACGGCAGTCGAAGCCGAGCAGGCCGTTGACCGCGCCTTCTTCATCGGTGAGCAGGCGGGTCACCACCAAGCGGTTGGTGATCTCGATGCGCGCGCGCTTGAGCTGGCGGTACAGCACCTTCTTGATGTCGTGGCCCTCGGGCATGGGCAGCACGTAGGCGCCCATGTGGTGGACCTTCTTCACCGCGTAGTCGCCGACCTCGTCCTTCTCGAATTTCACGCCCCAGCGGTCCAGTTGCTGCAGGGTCTCGAAGCTGTGGGTGGCGTAGGCGTAGACCGCCGCCTGGTTGACGATGCCGTCGTTGGCGACGGTGATTTCCTTGGTGTACTGCTCGGGCGTGGCGTGGCCGGGAATGATGGCGTTGTTCAGCCCGTCCATGCCCATGCTGATGGCGCCGCTGCGCTTGACGTTGGCCTTGTCCACCAGCAGCACGCGCAGCTCGCGGTTGGCTTCCTTGGCCTTGATCGCCGCCATGGGGCCGGCGGTGCCGCCGCCGATCACCACGATGTCGTAGGCGAGTTCCTTGTCCTCGGGGATCTGGGAGAGATCGAACTGGGTCATTGGTGCTGTCCCTTGTGGCGGTCGATGCGCAGGCGGTACTGGAAGGCGTCGCCGCGGTAGTAGAGGTGTTCGTAGTCCAGCGGCGCGCCGTCGGCAGTGTGGGTCAGGCGTTCGATGCGCATCACCGGCGAACCTTCTTCCACCTCCAGCGCGCGGGCCAGTTCAGCATCGGCGAGGATGGCGTCGATGGCGAGATCGGCATGGCCCAGGGGCAGGGCGCAGTCGTTCTCCAGGATCAGGAAGATGTCGCGGCTGACCAGGTCGGCCTTTTCCAGCCGCTTGCCAACGGCCTCCGGCAGCCAGGTGATCTCCAGCGACACCAGCTCGCGGTTGACCAGGCGGGCACGCTTGATCTGCACCACGTTCTCGCCCTCGGCGACTTGCAGACGGGCGGCAACCTGGGCGTTGGCGGGCACGGTCTTGAAGCTGCGCAGGCGGTTGATCACTTCGTAGCCGCGCTGGGTCATGGATTCGCCCAGGCCCTGCAGGGTGCTGACGTTCTGGAAGGCCTTGGGCTTGGCGACGAAGGTGCCCTTGCCGTGAATCTTGAAGATCAGCCCTTCCTTCTGCAGGTCGCCCAGCGCCTGGCGCACGGTAATCCGGCTGACCTCGAAGGCCTTGCCCAGCTCGGCCTCGGACGGCATGCGGCTGAGCGGCGGATAGGTGCCGTCGAGGATGCGCGTGCGGAGGATTTCCTTCAGCTGGCTGTACAGGGGAACGGGGGAGAGGGGGAGTAGTTCGACCATAGTTCATAACTTGTTATGACGAGTTGCCGAAACTATAAAAGGAATAGCTGATTCAGGACAAGAAACGATTTCGCATAAGCATAGAAAGCGCCGTCAGCAGGGGTATCTCAGGTTTTTTGTAGGAGCGAGGGGGACGCCCAGTCCTTGCTCGCGAACCGCCTGATGCCAGAGCGCCCGGGTAATCCGTTCGCGAGCAAGCTCGCTCCTACAGGGTCAAAAGCCCTCGCGCGGAGATTTCCGCCCCATAGGGCGGACATCACCTCAGAACGGCCGGCTGCCAGACAGGCTGATGCGCTTCAAGCGCCGCTTCTCGCTGGCCGGGAAGGCGTTGCGCCCATGCAGCACGGCCTGGTTGTCCCACCAGACGATGTCGCCCACCGACCATTTGTGGCTGTAGATCAGCTCGGGCTTCTGCAGGTGTTCGCGCAGCCGCTCGATCAGTGCGGCCCCTTGCACAGGATCTGCACCGGGGATTTCCACCTCGGTGTGCACGGAGAGGAAGAGCACGCGCTTGCCGTTTTCCGGATGGGTGCGCACCAGTGGATGCTCGGTGCCCTGGATGGGCTCGATGTCCGGGGTGCGGTAGCGCACGAATGTGCCGTTGTAGCCACCGCTCTTCAGGCGGATGAACGGGTTGTAGTTGATCAGGCGCAATGGGTCGATCTCGGCGCGGGTCGCCTCATCCAGTGTCTCGTAGGCGCGGGCGAGGTTGGTGAACTGGGTTTCGCCACCGGTCCTGGGCACCTCCAGGGCATAGAGGAAGGAGCCGGAAGAGGGCACTGGCGTCCATTGATGGTCAACGTGGGCCGGCAGAGCGAAGTTGCCCAGTTCACCGTCCTCGGTGTTGGCCACCTTGACGATTTCGGGGGCCTTGCCGTCGGCGCCGGAGGACAGCACGGGCACATCTGCCGGCGGCTGGAACACCGCGCCGAACAGCGTGGCGAAGCGCAGGTACTGCTGGTCGTCCAGGTCCTGGTTCTTGAAGATCAGGATGTGGTGTTCGCGGTGGGCCTGCTTGATTGCCAGGATCTGTTCCGGGGTCAGCGGCTCGCGGGCGTCGAGGCCGTGAACTTCGGCGCCCAGCGGGGCGTCGAGGGGGACGATGGCGAAGGGTTCGGGGGTGGGTTGTTGTACGGCGTTGGATTGGGTCATCTCGAGAATCCTGCGTTTGGGGCTTCCCTCACCCCAACCCTCTCCCGGAGGGAGAGGGGGCAGTCCGATGCAGCGGGTCATCCCGTTGCGCCGATCTACTCCCTCTCCCCCTGGGAGAGGGCGGGGGTGAGGGGCTTTGGGGAAAGGCTCAAACCTTCTTGATCGTCCGGCTGCGCTGCCCGTCGATACCCACCGGCACTTCGCCGCTGAGCGTCACGCGGCGCACGATGCGCGGCTGGGTGCCGTAGTCGTCGACGGCGTAGTGCTGGGTCGCGCGGTTGTCCCAGATGGCCACGTCGCCCGGCTGCCAGCGCCAGCGCACGGTGTTTTCCAGGCGGGTGACGTGGCTCTGCAGCACGGCGAACAGGTGCGCCGAGTCGTGCTGCGAGAGGCCCTTCAGGCGCTTGACGAAGTGTCCGAGCAGCAGCGTCTTCTCGCCGCTGATGGGATGCACGCGCACCACCGGGTGCTCGGTCTCGTAGACGGTGGAGGTGAACACCTTGCGGTATTCCTCCAGGCGCGCCGGGTCGACGTTCGGGCGCACGCTGGCATAGTCGTATTCGTTGCTGTGCACGGCCCAGAGCGACTCGGCCAGTGCCTTCAGCTCCGGCGTCAGGTCGTCGTAGGCGGTGGCGGTATTGGCCCAGACGGTATCGCCGCCAGACTCCGGTGCTACCACGTTGCGCAGGATCGAGGCCTTGGGATAGGCGTCGACGAAGGTCACGTCGGTGTGCCAGGAGTTGGCGCGGCGGCCCTGGGCGCCGTCCAGTTCCAGCAGGTAATGGGTGCCTTCCTGCACCGGCACGGTGGGGTGCGCCACCGGCTCGCCGAGCAGCTTGGCGAAGGCTTCCTGGTCCTGGTCGTCGAGCTGGGTCTGGCCACGGAAGAAGATCACTTTGTGCTGCACCAGCGCAGCCTGGATGGCCTCGATGGTGGCGGCGTCGAGATCGCCGGAAAGCGTCACGCCGCGAATTTCCGCGCCGATGCGGCCGGCTACCGGGTGGATGTCCAGGTGTACCAGGTCTTGCTGAATGGCTTGTGCTGCAGTGCTCATCTCATCGTCCTCTTGCTGTGGCAATAGCGCCGCGCCCGGGAGCGCGGCGGATGGGGATCAGAAGTCGTAACGGACCGACGCGCCCAGGGTTCGCGGCTGCCCCACCGAGGCGGTGTAGGAGCCGTTGATGCTGGCGAAGGCGGCCAGGTAGTAGTCCTTGTCGAAGGCGTTCTTCAGCCAGACCGAGGCGTCCAGCTGGCCGTCGCCGAGGTCCTTGCGCAGGCCGACGGAGAAGTTCGCCAGGCCGTAGCCGTCGATCTTCGAGAGGTCGGAGTTGTCCAGCGTGCCCTCGGCCTCGGAGCGGTAGGAGTAGCTGCCGGTCACGTAGGGGCGGATGCCGTCGTCGAGGTTCCAGGCGTATTCGCCATTGAGGTTGGCGATCCATTTCGAGGCGCCGACCACGCGTTGCCCGGTGAGGTCGCAAGTGGCGGGCGCGCCGGGCTGGGTAGAGATTTCCGCCGGGCATGGGGCGTCCTTGAACGACAGGTAGGTGACGTCGTTGTAGGAGCCGTTGAAGTTCAGCGTCAGGCCGCGAATGGGCAGCGCGGTGGCCTCGAACTCCAGGCCGCGCGAGCGCACGCTGCCGGCGTTGGAGAGCACCGAGACCAGCTGGGTCGAACCCGGCGGCTGGTACAGCGTGGTTGCCTGGTAGCCGTGGATGCCGGTCCAGAAGAGGTTGGTGTTGAGTTGCAGGCGGTTGTCGAACAGGGTGGTCTTGATCCCCAGTTCGGCGTCGTTGGCGCGCTCCGGGCCGACCAGCAGGGAGTCGGCGCCGGCCGTTGGCGCACTGGCCACGGCCAGGTTCACGCCGCCGGACTTCTCGCCGTGGGACAGCGAGGCATAACCGAGCAGGTCATCGGTGAACTGGTAGCTCAGGCTCAGCAGGGCCGAGGGCGCGAAGCTGTAGAGGCTGAGGTCGCCCGAGTCGTAGGCGCCCAGCTGGTTGTTGCGGACCACTGCGCCGACGCCACTGACCGGCGCACCGCCGATCGGAGCGAAGCGCTCGACCTTGGCGTCCTTCTCCTCGTAGGTGCCGCGCAGGCCGGCGGTGAAGTCCAGCTTGTCGGTGAGGTGCCAGGTGCCCTGGGCGAACAGCGCGAAGCTGTCGGTTTCGATCTTGCCGTTGGCCTTGGAGTAGGTGTTGTTCAGGGCGTTGAGGTTCGCCCCCAGCAGGTACGGGTCGGCCAGCGGGCCGTAGTCGGTGAAGGTCTTGTTGCCCAGGTTCTGGTTGAACGCATAGGCGCCCAGCACGTAGTCGAAGAAGCCGCCGGTGGGCGAGGCCAGGCGGATTTCCTGGGAGAACTGGCGGTCGTGGACTTCCACTCCGGTGTTGTTGATCGCCGAGACGTTGAGTTGCTCGTCGTTGGCCGGGGTGAAGTGCCAGTAGCGATAGGCGCTGATGGAGGTCAGCTTGTAGCCGCCGTTGAGGTTCCAGTTGGCCTCCACCGAGCTGCCGCCCTGGTGCACGCTGACGTGCTGGCGGCTGTTGATGTTGACCTTGTGCCGGTCCGGATCGCGGATCGGCGAAGCGCCTACTGCGGCGGCGCGCTGCCAGAAGCGGTCGGCGGCGCCATAGACCACCATGCTGCCGTTGCTCGAATCCTCCTCGTTGTAGTCGTTGATCCAGCGCAGGTCGAAGTCCTCGTTGGGTTTGAACAGCAATTGCCCGCGGATGCCCTGGCGCTCGCCGCCGTTCAGGTAGTTGTCGTCATGGACGTTCTTGATGTAGCCGTCGTCGCGGGTGCGGTAGGCGGACACGCGCCCGGCCAGGGTGTCGGTCAGCGCGCCGGAGACGGTGCCCTTGCCCTGGAAGTAGCCGTCCTGGCCACCGGAGACCTCGACGCTGCGCTCGGGGCTGAAGGTCGGTGCGCGGGTGCTGATGTTCAGCACGCCGGCCGTGGTGTTCTTGCCGAACAGCGTGCCTTGCGGGCCGCGCAGCAGTTCCAGCTGCTCGATGTCCAGCAGGTCGAACACTGCCATGCCTGGGCGGCCCAGGTAGACGTTGTCCAGGTAGACCCCGGCGCTGCCTTCCAGGCCGTCGCTGGCCGGGTTGTTGCCGATGCCGCGCACGGCGATGCTCGACTGCCGCGCGTGGATGAAGGCGACGTTCACGCTGGGCAGGATCTGCTGCAGGTCCTGCACCTTGTAGACGCGCTGGGTTTCCAGAGTTTCGCCGCCGACCACGGTGATCGGCGTGGGTACCTTTTGCGAATCCTCCTCGCGGCGGCGGGCGGTGACGGTGACCTTGCCCAGGGTGGCATCGGCCTTGGCCGGCGCGGCGCTTACGGCCTTATCGGTCTGAGCGGCAGTCGTGCTGTCCTCGCTTTCCTCGGCGAGCACCGGCAGGGCGCCGCCCAGTGCCAACAGCAGGACCACTGCGTAGTCCGGAGCGCGCAGCCGGCGCGGGGCGAAGGGGAAGGGCGAATGTCTCGAAATCATGCTGTGTCCTTGTCTGTCCGCGCCGATCGCGGGCAAAAGGGGGCCGCGCCACACGAAAGTGGCGAGCGACGTTTTCTCTATGGGGTCTGCGGCGTTTGCTGTCAGCGACAGCGCGGCTGACACATTCGCGAGGAAAGGAGGGACAAGGCTGGCATCGGGCGACTCCTGGTCTGAGCTATATTCTTAGTTCATAAAAGAATAGATGTTTGTTTTATTCTTCATTGACGGAATAAGAGCTTGCATTTAAAACCAGCGCATAACGAGCGGCAAATGCCTTTGCCCACTATTTTCAATGCCGGAAATGCATCATGGATCTGCGCCAACTCCGCTACTTCATCGCCCTCAACGAACACCGCAGCTTCGTTCGCGCGGCCGACGCCATGGGCATTACCCAGCCGGCGTTCAGCCGCAGCATCCAGGGCCTGGAGCAGGAGCTGGGCTGCCGCCTGGTGGACCGAGGCAGCAAGGACCTGCGGCCGACTCCCGAGGGCCAGGTGGTGCTGCAGCACGCGCTGAGCCTGGTGCAGGGCGCGAACAACCTGAGCCATGCGGTCGCGAGACTGAACAAGCTGGATTCGGGTGAGTTGCGCTTCGGCAGCGGGCCGGCCCCGGCGCAGAAGCTGGTGTCCGACGCGGTGTCGCGCTTCGTCCAGCGCTACCCGCGCATCCACATCCAGTTCGGCGTGGACAACTGGGAGCGCCTGGCGCGCAGCCTGAGCCGCGAGGAGATCGAATTCTTCGTCGCCGACATCCGCCATTTCGAAGCCGACCCGAACTTCCAGACCCGCGCGTTGAAGCCGCGCAGCGGCCTGTTCTTCTGCCGCCAGGGGCATCCGCTACTGGCCAAGGAGAGCCTCTCCACCAACGACATGTTCGCCTACCCGCTGGCCGCCACGCTGATCCCCCCCAGCGCGCGGAAGATGCTCGCCAACCTCAGCGGCAAGATCGACATCACCACCAATGTGCAGTGCGAGGACATGGCCTCGCTGGTGCGCATCGTCAGCCAGACCGACGCCATCGGCATCGCCGTGGAGGAGGCGCTGAGCGAGCCCATGGCGCGCGGCGAACTGGTGCGCCTGCACTTCCGCAACCTGCCCAACAACGTCGACATCCTCCAGGCCCGTTGCGGCATCGTCACCCGCAGCGGCGACCGCCTCTCGGCAGCGGCGCGGGCAATGATCGAATTGCTGGTGGACCTCGACGCTGGGGTGGAGAGCGCGGTGGCGTGATGCGGGTTGCATGGGAGCAAAGCGAACCGGTAGGGCCAGCAGCTAAGATAGGCTGACCGCGCTGTCCATGGCTGCCTGCAATGAACTTCTCCTTCCGTCCCGCCCGGATCACCGATGTCCCCTACGTCCAGCGCGGCGAAGAGGCCTATATCCGTCAGTGGGAGCCTGCCCATGAGGCGCGCTGGCGGGAAGGCTTCGACCGGCATCTGGCGCGCTGGCTCGATCACTTCGAGCGTCTGACCATTGCCGAGCACGCCGGCGAAAGCGTGGGCTATAGCTTTTGGATGCCGGAAGATGGCAGCGCGGAACTGTGCACCCTGGGCGTCAGCACGGCGTGGCGGGGCAGGGGCGTCGGTACAGCGTTGTTGCAGCGCTACATCGAGGACGCCCGGCAGGAAGGCTACACGCGACTCAAGCTCAGTGTGCGCCCCGACAACCCGGCGCGGCGCCTGTATGAGCGCGCCGGGTTCCAGCCACGGGGCAGCGACGCCCTGGGCTATCGGCAGTACGAATTGCTGATCGACTGAGGCGTCAGACCCACTCGGTGCTGCGCTTGCGCCGCACGCGCAGCATGGTCGGCAGGATCAGCCCGGCGAGCAGGCCGGCGCCGGCGATGCTGCCGCCGTAGGCCATGTAGCGCATCAGCACCTGCTTGTTCTCGTCGCCCAGTTGCGCCTGGGCATCGCGCAGTTGCGAGCGGGCTTCGTTCAGCTCGCTATCCAGCGCGGTGCGCGCGGCCTGAAGTTCGTCGATGAGCTTCTTGCGCGCATCCAGGGTTTCCTGCATGCCCTGGACACGGTTCTTCCAGCTGTCGTCGATGGTCTGCAATTGCGTGGTCAGCTCGGTGACCTTCTGCTCCAGCGCCGGCAGACGTTCGGCCTGGCCGGGTTTTTCCTGCAGGTCCTTGCTGGCGATCCACACGCTGTTGCCGCTGTCGCTGCGTACCTGGCTGTAGTCGCCGGAAGTGCTGAGCAACTGGACCTGCTGCCCGGACGTGAGGGTGCCAACGATGCGGTAACCATCGGTGGGGCCGCTGCGCACATAGGTGCTCAGGCTGTCGTTCACCCAGCGCGCGTTGCTGGCGGGCTCCTCGGCCTGGGCCGGGGCGCCGGCTGCCAGCAGGCCGGCAAACAGGCAGGCGCCGAGGGCGCGGGTCTGGAGGGGAGAAACTCGTGCAGGGAAACGACGCGATAGGGACATGGGCAATCTTCACATGACTTGAAACGAAACCCGCCTTGCGGGAGTGAAAACGCCGGCCGGGCGTTTTATTTGAAACGAAGGGTTCAGAACTAGCCGGGTGGCCAATGGCCAGGGGCTCCACCCGGTGGGCCGACAGCACACAGACAGTCGTCGGACGCCGAGAGTTCACCGGTAGGAAATTGCACGGATGAGTGGTGGAAATACGAAGGCCCATGCCGCCCATGGACGCTTCGCCGTGATGGCGAGGCGTCCATGGGGCTGGCTTCAAGGTTTGCGGATGTTGACCAGGGTGGAGCCATCACTGGCGTTGCGGAACTCGAAGGCGACCCTGTCGCCCACGCTCAGGCCGTCGAGTTGTGCAGCGGTGGCCTTGAAGGCCATGGTCATCGGTGGCCAGTGCAGCGCCGCCACCGGGCCATGGGCGAGGGTGACGAGGTGGCGTTCGGCGTCGATGGCGCGGACGCTGCCCTCGGCGCTCGCGATGGGCGTTTGCTGGGCGCTGTCCATGCTCATGCCGTCCATCTTCATGCCGGCGTCGTCTTCGGCCAGGGCGGAATGAGACAGGGCGAGCAACAGGGCGCCCAGGGTGATCAGTGGGGTTTTCATGGGATGTCTCCAGGTTGCGGTTGGCTGGCTGCCAACGACTGACGACGACGCATCAGCCAGTAGGCGGCGGGAATGACGAACAGGGAAAGCAGGGGCGCGGTGATCATGCCGCCGACCATGGGCACGGCGATGCGACTCATGACCTCGCTGCCGGTGCCGCTGCTCCAGAGGATGGGCAGCAGGCCGGCGACGATCACCGCCACGGTCATGGCCTTGGGGCGTACCCGCTGGACTGCGCCCTCGCGGATCGCCGCCAGCAGCGAGGACGGCTGGTTGGCCTGGGGATGCTCGGCCCAGGCGTTCTTCAGGTAGACCAGCATGATCACGCCGAACTCTGCCGCCACGCCGGCCAGGGCGATGAAACCGACACCCGTGGCCACCGACAGGTTGAAACCCATCAGGTACAGCAGCCATACGCCGCCGGTGAGTGCGAAGGGCAGGGTCGCCATGATCAGCAAGGCCTCGTCGATGCGCCCGAACGTCAGGTAGAGCAGCACGAAGATGATCGCCAGGGTCGCCGGGACGACCAGCTTGAGGCGGGCGTTGGCGCGCTCCAGGTACTCGAACTGTCCGGAGTAGCCCAGGCTCATGCCCGGAGCGAGCCTCACCTCGCGCTCCACCGCCTGGCGCAGGTCCGCCACGACCGAGGCCAGGTCACGGCCGCGGACGTCGACATACACCCAGCCGGAAAGCCGGGCGTTCTCGCTCTTGAGCATCGGCGGCCCCTCGCTGATGCCTATCCGCGCCACGCTGCCGAGGGTGATCTGGCCGCCCTGTGCGGTGTAGATCGGCAACTGGCGCAGGGCATCCACCGAGTCGCGCCATTCGCGCGGGTAGCGCACGTTGATCGGATAGCGGGCCAGCCCTTCCACCGTTTCACCGATGTTCTCGCCGCCGATGGCGCTGCCGACGATGGCCTGCACGTCGGCGATGTTCATGCCGTAGCGCGCCGCCGCCTGGCGGTCGATGTCGACGTCGATGTAGCGGCCGCCGGTCAGGCGTTCGGCCAGCGCCGAGCTGACGCCCGGCACCGTCTTCGCCACCCGCTCCACGGCCTGGGTCGCACGGTCGATCTCGGCCAGGTCGGTGCCGGCGATCTTCACCCCGATGGGGCTCTTGATGCCGGTGGCGAGCATGTCGATACGGTTGCGGATCGGCGGGATCCAGATGTTGGTCAGGCCCGGCACCTTCACCACGCGGTCCAGTTCCTCCACCAGCTTTTCGCTGGTCATGCCGGGGCGCCACTGGTCCCTGGGCTTGAAGCGGATGGTGGTTTCGAACATCTCCAGTGGCGCCGGATCGGTGGCGGATTCGGCGCGCCCGGCCTTGCCGAAAACGCTGGCGACTTCCGGCACGCTACGGATCAGGCGATCGGTGTTCTGCAGCAACTCCGAAGCCTTCTGCGCGGAGAGGCCGGGCAGGGCCGAGGGCATGTACAGCAGGTCGCCTTCGTCCAGCGGCGGGAGAAACTCGCCGCCCAGGTGGGATAGCGGCCAGAGCCCGGAGAGGAACACCAGCGCTGCCACCGCCAGTGTGCTCCGCGGCCGGCGCAGTACCGCATCGAGGGCCGGCTGGTAGAGGCGGATCAGCCAGCGATTGAGCGGGTTGCGCTGCTCCGGTGGCAGCCGCCCACGAATCCAGTAGCCCATCAGTACCGGCACCAGGGTCACCGACAGCCCGGCGGCGCCGGCCATGGCGTAGGTCTTGGTAAACGCCAGCGGGCCGAACAATCGGCCCTCCTGGGCTTGCAGGGTGAACACCGGAATGAACGACAGGGTGATGATCAGCAGGCTGAAGAACAGCAGGCTGAAGAACAGCGCCGGCCCCACTTCCACGGCGGCCTCGGTCATGACCTTCCAGTGCTGCTCGCCGACCAGAGGAACGCCAGGGTGCTGCCGGTGCCAGGCCTCGACGCGCCTGTGTGCGTTCTCGATCATCACCACCGCCGCGTCGACCATCGCACCGATGGCGATGGCGATGCCGCCAAGCGACATGATGTTGGCGTTGATCCCCTGGTGACGCATGACGATCAGCGCGATCAGCACACCCACCGGCAACGACACGATGGCCACCAGTGACGAGCGCAGATGCCAGAGGAAGGCGGCGCACACCAGTGCTACCACGAGGAATTCCTCGATCAGCTTGTGGCTGAGGTTGCTCACCGCGCGGTCGATCAGTTGGCTGCGGTCATAGGTGGTGACGATCTCCACGCCTTTGGGCAGGCTCTTCTTCAGTTCCTCCAGCCGGTCCTTCACCCGCGTGATGGCTTCGCGGGCGTTCTTGCCGCTGCGCAGGACAATCACTCCGCCCACGGCTTCGCCTTCGCCGTCCAGCTCGCCGATGCCGCGGCGCATTTCCGGGCCGAGCTGGACACTCGCGACGTCGCCCAGGGTGACCGGGCTGCCATTACCCGACAGGCGCAACGGGATGGCGCGAAAGTCGGCCAGGCTCTTCAGGTAGCCCGAGGCGCGTACCATGAACTCCGCCTCGCCCAGCTCCAGCACACCACCGCCGGTTTCCTGGTTGGCCTTGCCGATGGCCTCGATCACCTGGCCCTGGGTAATGCCCAGGCTGGCCAGCCGGACCGGGTCGAGCAGCACCTGGTACTGCTTGACCATGCCACCGACGGTGGCGACTTCGGCCACGTCCGGCACCGTCTTCAGCTCGTACTTCAGGAACCAGTCCTGCAGCCCTCGAAGCTGGGCCAGGTCATGCCGCCCCGTACGGTCCACCAGGGCGTACTGGTAGATCCAGCCGACGCCGGTGGCGTCCGGCCCAAGCGCGGCCTTTGCCGTGGGTGGCAGGCGCGACTGCACCTGGTTCAGGTATTCCAGCACCCGCGAACGGGCCCAGTAGAGGTCGGTGCCGTCGTCGAACAGCACATAGACGAAGCTGTCGCCGAAGGAGGAAAAACCGCGCACGGTCTTCGCTCCCGGCACCGACAGCATCGTGGTGGCCAACGGGTAGGTGACCTGGTTTTCGACGATCTGCGGCGCTTGCCCCGGATAGCTGGTGCGGATGATCACCTGTACGTCGGAGAGGTCCGGCAGCGCGTCGATGGGCGTGCTGCGCAACGACCAGAGGCCCCAGGCGACGATGAACAGGGTGGCCAGCAGCACCAGCAGGCGGTTGGCCACCGACCAGCGGATCAGCTTCGCGATCATGGCTGCGCCTCCTGCCGGCTCACCTGTTCGATCACCAGCCCGGAATCGCCCTGGCTGACCCCGAAGCGGATGCGCTCGCCGACCTTCAGCCCGTCCGCCAACCCGGCACGGGCGAGTGGGAAGGTCATGGTCATGCCAGGCATGCCCAGGGTGTTGAAGGGGCCGTGGCTGATCGTCATGCCCTGGGCATCGATGGCCACGATCCGGCCTTCGGCTTCATGCAGCGCGGGCACGCTTGCCGTTGTGACGGGCACGTCTTGCGTGCGGGCCTCGATGCCTTTCAGGCTGGCTTCCGAATCGATCAGGAACTGCCCGGAAGCAACCACCCGCTGACCTTCCTCCAGGCCCTGGAGCACAGCCACCAGGCCGGCGTTCTCCTGGCCGAGGCGCACCTCGACCGGGCGGAAGCGACCCTGCTCCTCGGCGAGCATCACCAGGTTGCGCTTGCCGGTGCGAATCACTGCTTCGCTGGGAATTTGCAGCACGTCGGACTCACCAGCGAGATCGAGGCTGACCTCCACGGTCATCCCCGGGCGCAGTTGGCCATCCGGGTTGGGCAGTTCGATGCGCAGGCGCAGGGTGCGGCTCTGCTGGTCGTTCTCCGGCAGGATGCTGGCCAGGGTGCCCGTCACCGGACGATCCGGGAATGCCGGCAGGCGGGCGGTGACCGGCTGGCCGATCTTCAGGCCAGCGGCCTGTGTCTCCGGCACCGCCGCTTCCAGCCAGACCTGCCCGAGGCCGTTGATCCGCGCCAGCGGTGCGCCGGCGGGCAGGGTCATGCCGGTGCGCACGTCCAGTTCGCGGATCACCCCGGAGATGGGCGAGCCGAGCGTGATCACCGGGCGTGCCCGGCCACTGCGCGCGACCTGGGCGACCAGCGCGGGCGGCATTCCCGCCAGCAGCAGGCGCTGCCGCGCCGCTTCGCGCAAGCTCCGATCCGGCGTGGTCTGCAGGGCGAGGTATTCCTCCTGCAGTCCGGCCCACTCCGGCACCAGGATGTCGGCCACCGGCGCTCCGGCCTGTACCACGTCACCGGGCGCCAGGGCGTAGGTACGTTCGACGAAGCCGCCGGCACGCGCCTGGAGCACTGCCACGTCGCGGTCATTGAAGGTCAGCAGGCCGGTGACCTGCAGCTTTCGATCGAGCCTGCCGCGGCTCACCGAGGCCAGGCGCACGCCGAGGTTCTGCTGGATGCCCGGTTCGAGGTGGACCGCCGGCGGGCCGCTGGCGCTGTCATCGTCGGCGTAACGGGGCACCAGTTGCATGTCCATGAACGGCGACTTGCCCGGCGCATCGAAGCGCTGCTGCGGGACCATCGGGTCGTACCAGTAGAGCGCTTTGCGCTGCGAGGCTGCACCGCCGGTTTCTGGCGCCGGGGCCGGTAACCGCTGGGCGAACCAGTAGCCGCCAGCAGCGCCGGTGGCCAGTGCGAGGAGCAGCAGTGTGGAGGTCTTCACGGGAAGCCGGCTCATGCGTGCGCCTCCTCGTAGGTGAAATAGAGGCGTGCCGCGACCTGCGCCAGGGAGCCCAGCAGGTCGAGTTGCCGGAGCCGCGCCTCGATCAGTTGCTGGCGCGCACCGAGCACCTCGTCGAGCTGGAGCTTGCCAGCGCGATAGCCGGCGGTGGCCAGGCTTGCCTTCTCCTCGGCCAGCGGCACCAGCGTGCCGCTGCTGCGCTCGACGGCGCGCTGCAGGCGCCGGTACTCGGCCAGGTCCTCCTCCAGTTGTTGCTCATGCTCGCGGGCCAGGGCCTCGCGCTCGGCATCCAGCTGGCGAACCTGCGCACGGCGGGCGGCGGGCGGCGATCTTCGGGTCCTGGCGGGTGCCGCTGAACAGCGGCAGGTCGAAGCTGACCTGCAGAGTCATCATGTCGCCGAATTCGCGGCCGCGGCGCTGGTAGTCCACCTCCCAGCTCCAGTCCGGCTTCTTCTCCGCCACGGCTTCGCGGACCAGCGCCTCGGCCTCGCGGTCATCGGCCCGTAGGCGGCGAGTTCCGGATGCTGGTGCAGCGCCTGCAGGTAGTGGGGGGCTTCGATCGACCAGCGCGGGAAGTCTCCGCTGAGCGTCTGCGACGCGTCCTGGCCGATCCAGCGCTTGAGCGTCGCGCGGGCTCGGGCCTGCTGGCTCAGCAGATCGTCCTTGCGCTCGTCCAGCAGCGCGGCTTCCTGGCGCGGCAGCACTGCGTCCACGGTGCTGGCGCCGCCACTGGCCAGGCGCGCGCGGACGCTCGCGTCAAGCAGCCGGTTTTCGCGGTAGAAATCATCGAACATCGCCAGCTTGCGTTGCAGCGTGTACGCCGCGATCCAGGCCTGCGCGAGGGCGTTGCGGACCTTCAGGCGCTCCACGCCGGCTTCGGCGTCGGCGCGTTCGACGGCGGCCTGGGCGGTCTCGATGCGGGCCTTGCGCTTGTCGCGATTGGGCACCTCCTGCATTAGGCCGACCATCTGCATGCTCATGTTGTCGCGCTGGGTGGTCCAGCGCTCCTGCCCCTCGATGGGGATGTTCTGCAGGCCGAGGTTGAGCTTGGGATCGGGCAATTCCCCGGCCGGAATGGCGGCGTTTTTGGCCGCCGCGACTTTTTCGCTTTCGGCGAGCAGGGAAGGGGCGTTGCGTTCGGCCAGCAACAGGGCGTCGTCCAGCGACAGGGACGCACCCTGGGCGGGCAGGCTGGACAGCAGCGCGAGCAGCAGCCAGCCCGAGTGGAGTCGGACGTGGGTCACGATGGGGATTCCTCTGGAAAACCAGCGCACGGGCGCAAGCCGCCCGGCAGCCTTCAGGGGCCGCGGGCAGAGTTCAGGTCAGGAGAGGAATCAGGCGCAGGGAGGTCGCCAGAGATCGGCGGGCGCCTGGCTCGGCACGAGGTGGTTGTAGCAGGATGGAGTCTGCGGTGCGACAGGGTGGTGCGGGGCGCTCAGGAGGCTGACCTGGAGCAGGCTGCTGGTCTTGCACTCCTGGCCGGTCTTGCAGGCCTTCTTGCCGTGCGGGGTCATCTTGCCCGCGTCCTGGCAGCAATCCTGGTCCATGCCGGCCATCTGGCTCATGCCCTGTTCCTGCATCGGACAGGGTTCGGTCGGCGCCTCGAAGCCCGCCATCCCGGTGAGGGGAAGCGCAAGGCTGAGCAACAGGATGATGAAGAGCCGCAGGCGACGAAGCATGCCGCGCAGCTTAGAACCTTCCCCTGGGGCAAGGTCAACGGCGGTGTCGGCTGGATAACCGAATCGTCATCCGTGCCTCAGCTTCCCGTTAGCGGCGGCCTCGTAAGGTGGAGTCACTTTCAACCACCCATGAGGTGACTGCCATGCAACTCTCCCGCTTCTTCCTGACCGCCGCCCTGCTGGGCACTTCCTCCCTGGCGCTGGCCGACGGTGGCGGCGACATCACCTTCGCCCGCATGGAGCAGGCCCGCCAGCAAGCCATGCAGGCTCGCGAGGGCGCCCCGTCGCCGATGCAGATCGCCGAGGCGAAGCAGTACACCTACGGGATGAACCTGGACATCGCCGAAGTCGTAGCAGTGACGCCGATGAGCACCGACTGCGGCGTGGTCCCGGTGCAACTGCGCTACAAGGATTCCTCCGGCGAGGAGCAGGCCATCGAGTACCGCACCGAGCGCGTCGCCTGTCGCGCTACCCGCTGATTCAGTCCGGCGAGGCGGGGAATTTCAGGAGGAAGCGCGTCGGCCCTTCCTCCGAACTCTGCGCGCTGGCCGCACCCAGGTGCAGCTCCATGATCGAGCGCACGATGGCCAGCCCCAGGCCCGTACCGCCCTGCGCTCGCGAGCGGCCCTTGTCCACCCGGTAGAAGCGCTCGAACAGGTGCGGCAGGTGCTCGGCGGCAATGCCCGTTCCGGGGTTCTGCACCTCTAGCGTCACGGTTGCGCCATCGTCCCGCACTTGCACGCTGATGCATTCGCCCTCGGGCGTGTGGCGGATCGCGTTGGAGAGCAGGTTGGAAATGGCGCGCTGGATCATCAGGCGATCGCCCACGACCTGCCCATGCCCCTCAATGGCGATGCGCAACGACCTTTCCTCCGCGCTGAAATCGAACAGCTCGGCGACCTTCGCCGCTTCCTCCTCCAGCTGCACCGCCTCCTGCGGCAGCAGCGCGCGCGGGTGGCTGACCTGGGCGAGGAACAGCATGTCGCTGACGATCCGGCCGACCCGTTCCAGCTCCTCGGTACTGGCGGCCAGCACCGCTTCGTACTCGTCCTTTTCCCGCGGCCGCGACAGCGTCACCTGTGCCTTGCCCAGCAGGTTGCCGATGGGCGAGCGCAACTCGTGGGCGATGTCGTCGGAGAACTGCGTGAGCTGCTGCACGCCGCCATCCAGCCGATGCAGCATCAGGTTCAGCGCCCGCGCAGCCTTGCCCAGCTCCCGTGGCAGGTCCTGCACGGGAATGCGGTGGCTGAGGTCCTGGGTGGTGATCAGCGAGGCCACCTGGCCGAACTGCCGCAAGGGCTGCAGGCCGCGCTTGGCCACCAGGCGCGCACCCAGGGCGATGAGCAGCAGCAGCGGTGGTACCGCCAGCCAGGCCGAGCGCAGGAAGGCGCCGAGCAGGGCATCGTCGTCGCGCCGATCCAGGGTCAGGAACACCCGCAGGGTATTGCCGTCGCGCAAGCGGACCAGGCCCCGCTCGGTCAGCAGGCGGCGACCGTCCGCCGAGGTCCAGCCGAAGGCGCGGCCACTGCCGGCGAACTCATCGAGCGCCGCTACGTCGCGGGGCGGCCCGCTGCTGAATCGCGGCGGCTGCCCGCGTTGCTCGTCGAGCAGTGTGGCGCTCAGGTTGTCGTGGCCCATCAGCTGGTCCTGCAGGGCATGGCCGCGCAAGGGCAGGGCGGCGAGGCCGGGGTCTGCGTCCAGCGCGTGACGCAACTGCCCGAGTTTGTCTTCCAGTTCACGGTGGGCTCGCTGGTCCAATTGGTGGTCGAGGGCGAGGTAGGCCAGGGTGAGCAGCAGGACCATCAGCACCGAACCCAGTACGCCGACCCACAGGCCGATGCGCAGCGACAGGCTGGCCGGCTTCATGCGCGCGCTTCCAGCACGTAGCCGACCCCGCGCAGGGTGTGGATCAGCTTGTCGGCGAAGGGGTCGTCGATCTTTGCCCGCAGGCGGCGGATGGTGACTTCCACCACGTTGGTATCGCAGTCGAAGTTCATGTCCCAGACCAGCGAGATGATCTGCGTGCGCGAGAGTACCTCGCCGCTACGGCTCATCAGCAGGTGCAGCAGGGCGAACTCCTTGCTGGTCAGGTCTATTCGGCGGCTGTCGCGGTAGGCGCGGTGGCGGCCGGGGTCAAGTTCCAGCCCGCCGATCTCCAGCACCTGGGGCTGGTCGATGCGTTCGCTGCGGCGCATCAGCGAGCGCACGCGGGCGAGCAGTTCGGGGAATTCGAAGGGCTTGAGCAGGTAGTCGTCGGCGCCCAGGTCGAAGCCTTTCACCCGTTCGGTGAGGCGGCCGCGGGCGGTGAGCATCATCACGCGGATATCGCTGTGCTGGCGCAGGCTGGCGAGTACATCCCAGCCATCCATCTGCGGCAGGTTCACATCGAGGATGACCAGGTCGTAGGCGCACTGCCGCGCCAGGTGCAGGCCATCGACGCCGTTGTCGGCGCGGTCGACCACATAGCCGCTTTCGCTCAGCCCCTGTTGCAGATAATCGGCCGTCTTGTGGTCGTCCTCGATGAGCAGGATTTTCATGAATAGTTACTCGGTAATAGCGTGAGAAATAATGCCAGGGACACAGGAAAGTTCGCCGAGCCCTGTAAAGCGCGCGCAGTCTAGAAGCTGTAGCGACTTCAGGGTCAATCGTGGCGATGTTGTATTCGGCGTTGTTCAGAAAACCGGGGAAGTTCTGCAGGTGACTGCTCTTGAAGGGTTTTCTGGGAAATGCAGGGCTGCCGGGAATTTCGCGAATTGTTTCCTGAAGTTACCTGGAAGAGGTGCGAGGCCTTTTTAAATACATACAACGAGAACTCCCCGGCTGACCAATTACATGTTTGTAATTATCCAGTCACCTTGTCGCTAGAGAGGCGCCCCTAGATTCGCCGATGGAAATGACGGCATGCCGTCGAAGTTGACTCCATCGTGCGAGGTTCGCCGTGTTTGCAAGACGTACTGGGTTCATTCCATGGGCGGGGTTGCTCGCCTTGCTGCTCTGGCAGTCGCCCGCCTGGGCGCAAAGCCGAGAGATCGGCATCGAGGAGGCGCTGCAGGCTGCGGCCAATGGCAATCCCGAGCTGTCCGCCAGCGCCCGTGAGATCGGCATCGCCCAGGGTTTGCGCGAGCAGGCAGGCCTGCTGCGCAACCCGACGCTGTCCTGGGAGCAGGAAGGCACCGAATCGCGCAATCGCACCACCACTGTGGGCATCAGCCAGCCGCTGGAGCTGGGCGGCAAGCGGGGCGCGCGGGTGGAGCTTGCGGAGCGCGGCCAGGCCGTCGCCGCGCTGAGCCTGGAGGCGCGGCGCAACCAGCTGCGCGGCGAGTTGATCGCAGCCTTCTTCACGGCCTTGCGCGCCCAGGAGCGTGAACGGCTGGCACAGCAGTCCGTCGAGCTGGCGCGGCGGGGAGTGGCCGCGGCTGACGGGCGTGTCCGTGCCGGCAAGGCCCCGCCGCTCGAAGCCGATCGTGCGCAGGTACAGCTGGCCGAAGTGCGCCTGGAGCAGGATCGCGCCCGCCGCGACCGCGCCGACGCCAACCAGGCGCTGGCCAGCCTGATGGGGCTTGCCTCGCCGGACTTCACCGGCGTGCGCAGCGAGACAGGCCGTTCACTGCCCGGCCTGCCCTCCAGCGAAGAGCTGTTGCGCCGTCTGGGCGACAGCGCAGAAATGCGCCTGGCGCAGAGTCGCATCGATGAAGGCGAAGCCGCCGTACGCCTGGCGAAGACCCAGCGGATTCCCGACCTCGATGTCAGCCTGGGCAGCCAGGAGGCCATCGAGGACGGCAACCGCGACCGCATCGCGGTGATCGGCCTGAGCCTGCCCTTGCCGCTGTTCGACCGCAACCAGGGCAACATCCTCGCCGAGTCGCGCCGCGCCGACCAGGCCCGCGACCTGCGCAACGCCGTCGAGCTGCGCCTGCGCCAGGAGACCCAGCAGGCGTGGCAGCAGTGGAGCACCGCCCAGGGCGAGGTCAACGCCTTCCGCCAGACCATCCTGCCCACCGCCCAGACCGCCGTGGAAAGCGCCACGCGCGGCTTCGAGATGGGCAAGTTCGGCTTCCTCGAAGTACTCGACGCCCAACGCACCCTGATCGCTGCGCGCGACCAGTACCTGCGTGCGCTGGCCCAGGTCAGCGATGCCTGGGGCCGCATCGAACGGGTCTACGGCGATGTCGGCGCGGCCCGCTAAGGCTCGCCGCGCCAGGCTCGCCCTGCTGCTGGTGACCCTGACGCCGTCTGCCGCCGCGCCGACCGCGGGCCTGCCGGTGCATTGGTGCGTCCACGACCTCTTCAGCAACCTCCATCACCTTGCGGTGCCAGCGTCACAGCGCGGCGCCGGCGGATACTTCCCGGAGCTTCCATGATCAAGAAAACCCCTCTCGCCGCCGTGCTGCTGGCCTCTGCGCTGGGCGTCAGCGCCTATGCCTGGATGGGCAGCGAACAGGCCGGCGGCAACCACCTCGACGATGCGACCCACGCGGACGGCGAGCACCACAACAGCGCGGCGCCGACCCCTCATGCCGAAGCGGCGAGCCATGCCGACGGTGAGCATCACGCCGCCCAGGGAGCCGAAACCGAAGAGCAAGGCCTGCATCTGAGCCCGGCGCAGATCGAGGCTGCCGGCATCCAACTGGTCACAGCCGGGCCGCAGGCGCTGGACGAGGCATTCAGCCTGCCCGGCGAGATCGGCTTCGACCAGGACCGCACTGCCCACGTCGTACCGCGCACGCCGGGCGTGGTGGAGTCGGTGGCGGTTGAGCTCGGGCAGAACGTGAAGAAGGGCGAGCTGCTGGCAGTGATCGCCAGCCAGCAGGTGTCCGAGTTGCGCAGCGAGCTGGCCGCCGCCCAGCGCCGGGCGAGCCTGGCGAGCAAGACCTTCGAACGCGAACGCGAGCTGTGGCAGGAGAAGATCTCCGCCGAGCAGGATTATCTCCAGGCCCGCCAGGACCTGGAGGAAGCCCGCATCGCCCTGGCCAATGCGCAGCAGAAGACCAACGCCCTGAGCGGCGTGTCGGCCAGCGCCGGCGGTAACCGCTACGAGCTGCGGGCGCCGTTCGACGGTGTGGTGGTGGAGAAGCACCTGGTGCCCGGCGAGGTGGTCAGCGAGACCACGGCGGCGTTCACGCTGTCCGACCTGTCGCGGGTCTGGGCCAGTTTCAGTGTCGCACCGCAGGACCTCGCGCGGGTTCAGGTGGGCAAGCCGGCACGGGTTGAAGCAGCGGATCTGGGCATGCAGGTCGACGGTCGCGTGAGTTACGTCGGCAACCTGCTCGGCGAGCAGACCCGCAGCGCGGTGGCCCGCGTGACCCTGGCCAATCCCGATGGCGCCTGGCGCCCGGGCCTGTTCGTCAACGTGCGGGTCAGCAGTTCGGCACGCCAGGTGCCGGTCGCGGTGCCGGAGCAGGCCGTCCAGGAGGTGGAGGGCCAGCCGAGCGTATTCGTACGCAATGCCGAAGGCTTCGACCCGCGCCCGGTCAACCTTGGGCTGCGCAGCGCCGGCCAGGTGGAAGTGCTGGCGGGACTCTCGGCGGGTGATCAGGTGGCGGCCGAAGGCAGCTTCATTCTCAAGTCGGAGCTGGGCAAGAGCTCGGCGTCCCACGCTCACTGACGGGGCGCCAGCATGTTCGAACGCATCATTCGTTTCGCCATCGAGCAGCGCTACCTGGTGCTGCTCGCCGTCCTCGGCATGGCCGGCCTGGGTATCGCCAGCTACCAGAAACTGCCCATCGACGCGGTACCCGACATCACCAACGTGCAGGTGCAGGTCAACACTTCGGCGCCGGGCTTCACGCCGCTGGAGACCGAGCAGCGCATTACCTACCCGGTGGAAACCGCCATGGCCGGCTTGCCGGGCCTGCAGCAGACGCGCTCGATTTCGCGCTCGGGGCTGTCGCAGGTGACGGTGATCTTCAAGGACGGTACCGACCTGTTCTTCGCCCGCCAACTGGTCAACGAACGCCTGCAGCAGGCGCGCGAGCAGCTCCCCGAGGGCGTCGAGTCGGCCATGGGGCCGATCTCCACCGGCCTGGGCGAGATATTCCTGTGGACCATCGAGGCCGAGCCGGGCGCGCGCAAGGAGGACGGCAGCGAGTACACGCCGACCGACCTGCGGGTGATCCAGGACTGGGTGATCAAGCCGCAACTGCGCAACGTGCCGGGTGTGGCCGAGGTGAACACCATCGGCGGCTTCGCCAAGCAGTTCCAGGTTGCCCCGGATACTCGCCGGCTGGCGGCCTACCGGCTGACCCTGGCGGACGTGATCGCTGCACTGGAGCGCAACAACGCCAACGTCGGCGCCGGCTACATCGAGCGCAACGGCGAGCAGTTGCTGGTGCGTGCGCCGGGGCAGGTGGGCAGCCTGGAGGACATCGCCAACATCGTCGTGGCCAATGTCGATGGCACACCGATCCGCCTGCGCAATGTCGCCGAGGTCGGCCTGGGGCGCGAGCTGCGCACCGGCGCCGCTACCGAGGACGGCCGCGAAGTGGTGCTCGGCACGGTGTTCATGCTGATCGGCGAGAACAGCCGCACCGTCGCCAAGGCTGCCGCGGCCAAGCTGGACGAGATCAACCGTACGCTGCCGGCCGGGGTCAAGGCGGTGACTGTCTATGACCGTACGCAACTGGTCGACAAGGCCATCGCCACGGTCAAGCGCAACCTCACCGAGGGGGCGATCCTGGTGGTGGCGGTACTCTTCCTGTTCCTGGGCAATATCCGCGCGGCGCTGATCACCGCCATGGTGATCCCGCTGGCGATGCTGTTCACCTTCACCGGCATGTTCAGCAACCGCATCAGCGCCAACCTGATGAGCCTCGGCGCGCTGGACTTCGGCATCATCGTCGATGGCGCCGTGGTGATCGTCGAGAACGCCATCCGCCGCCTGGCCCATGCACAGCAGCACCATGGCCGCCTGCTGACCCGCAGCGAGCGGATGCACGAAGTCTTCGCCGCGTCGAAGGAAGCGCGCCGCGCACTGATCTACGGGCAACTGATCATCATGGTGGTGTACCTGCCGATCTTCGCCCTCACCGGCGTCGAGGGGAAAATGTTCCACCCGATGGCCTTCACCGTGGTGCTGGTGTTGCTGGGGGCGATGATCCTCTCGGTGACCTTCGTGCCGGCGGCCATCGCGCTGTTCATCAGCGGCAAGGTGAAGGAAGAGGAAAACCTGCTCATGCGTGGCGCGCGCCGCGCCTATGAACCGGTGCTGGACTGGGTGATGGCGCGGCGCGCGCTGGTGTTCGCCTGCGCCGCGGTGCTGGTGCTGCTCTCCGGCCTGCTGGCCAGCCGCATGGGCAGCGAGTTCGTGCCCAGCCTGGGCGAGGGCGACTTCGCCCTGCAATCGCTGCGCACGCCGGGCACCAGCTTGTCGCAATCGGTGGCCATGCAGGAGGCCCTGGAGCGCCAGGTGCTGGACAAGGTGCCGGAGGTGCAACGCATGTTCAGCCGCACTGGCACTGCGGAGATCGCCTCCGACCCGATGCCGCCGAATATCTCCGACGCCTACGTGATGTTGAAACCCAAGGAGCAGTGGCCCGATCCGAAGAAGAGCCGTGCGCAGTTGGAAGCGGAAATCCAGGAAGCCGCCAATGGCGTGCCGGGCAGCGCCTATGAGCTGTCGCAACCGATCCAGTTGCGCTTCAACGAGCTGATTTCCGGGGTACGCAGCGACGTGGCGGTGAAGGTCTTCGGCGACGACATGGAGGTCCTGAACCAGACTGCCGAGCAGATTGCTGGCGTGCTGCGCCAGGTGCAGGGCTCGTCCGAGGTGAAGGTCGAGCAGACCAGCGGCCTGCCGGTGCTCACCGTGAACATCGACCGCCAGCGTGCCGCGCGTTACGGGCTGAATGTCGGCGACATCCAGGACAACGTCTCCGTGGCCATCGGTGGCCGCGAGGCGGGTACGCTGTTCGAGGGCGACCGCCGCTTCGACCTGATCGTGCGCCTGCCGGAAAACCTGCGCAGCGACATCGACGCCCTGTCGCGCATGCTCATCCCGGTGCCGGCCCCGGCCAATGCCACGGATTCGCGCATCGGCTTCATCACCCTGGGCGAAGTGGCACGCCTGGAACTGGTACAGGGGCCGAACCAGGTCAGCCGCGAGAACGGCAAGCGCCTGGTGGTCGTGAGCGCCAACGTGCGCGGGCGGGATATCGGTTCGTTCGTCGCCGAGGCGAGCGGCAACATCGAGCAGCAGGTGAAGCTGCAGGCCGGCTACTGGACGACCTGGGGCGGCCAGTTCGAGCAGTTACAGTCGGCGGCGCAGCGTTTGCAGATCGTGGTGCCGGTGGCGCTGCTGCTGGTGTTCACGTTGCTGCTGATGATGTTCAACAACGTGCGCGACGGGCTGGTGGTTTTCACCGGGATTCCCTTTGCCCTCACCGGTGGCGTGGTCGCGCTGTGGCTGCGGGATATCCCGCTGTCGATCTCGGCAGGCGTCGGTTTCATCGCGCTGTCCGGCGTGGCGGTACTCAATGGCCTGGTGATGATCTCCTTCATCCGCAGCCTGCGGGAGGAGGGGCGTGGCCTCGACGCAGCAATCCGCGAGGGGGCGCTGACCCGCTTGCGCCCGGTGCTGATGACCGCGCTGGTGGCCTCGCTGGGCTTCGTGCCCATGGCCCTGGCCACCGGCACGGGTGCGGAAGTGCAGCGGCCGCTGGCGACCGTGGTGATCGGCGGCATCCTTTCATCGACCACGCTGACGCTGCTGGTGCTGCCGGCGTTGTATCGGTGGATGCATCGGCGGGATGAGGATGCCCGGGTGCAGCGGGAGGGAACTGGCCTCGGCCGCTAGAGAGCCGGGCGGATGTACGGTCGGGAAATGCTCTGAACTATCCCGGCCGGGATGTTTCCATCGAGGGAGCGTCCGCCACTCCGACGCTCTGTCCGGTAGAGGGGTGGCAGCGGCTCTGGCCGCCTGCCTGTGCCCCGAGCCACCAGCGTACAGGGGCAGTACTGTCCCGGGAGATGCAGCGTGAAAGAGGAAATTGTACCCGAGCCTCGGCCGGGGCCGATCGCCGAGCACGACAAGCCGGGCGAAAGACCGCCCAGGACACCGGTGCGCAAGGACGAGCCTGATCCTGCGCGTCCAGGCCCCGTGATCGAGGAGCCCCATGAGGAAAACGACCGCCCGGAGGACGATTCGAAAGATCGGCGGTAACCGTCGCGGATGCCTGGTGTGAGGCCCTGAAAATGCCCGCCCCAGGCATCGCACGGATCGATCCCCCTGTGTCGGCCCGCCAGCGCTCGGAGGTGATTTCCAGCGCTACCGCTCACTCCTCTCCGTAGCAGTCGGATACGTGCTCTCTGTCGGTTGTCCACCCGTGCACCCGGCTGCCGAGGCGGCTGGCAGTCTTCCAGCCTATTCATCGCTCCAAATGGAGCAACGAACTCCGCGCAGCGATTCCGGCCCATATCTGGGCGATTGCTTCTATTGACCTCAGGCTAGGTTGAGGTTTTAGAGTCCAGCCCGAACCTTTGCGCAGTGGCGAATTCACCCGTGCGCAAAAGCACACTGGACAGGCAGGCGCCGGGGAGACGTTCGATGAACATCATGATTGTGGGCGCGAGCCGGGGGCTGGGCCGCGCGCTGGCCGAGGGCCTGGGACGGCCGGGCGATAGTGTGGTGGGCGTATCGCGCAGGCGGCCGGAATCATTGGCGGCCGCTGAAGGCGTCCAGCTCGAGTGGATCGAAGCCGACCTGTCGGTCGCCGGAGAGGCCGCATCAGCCATCGAAGCCCAGGCGCCTGCCGAGCTGGATGTATTGATCTGCAATGTCGGCATCTGGGAAGAGGAGGCCTTCAGCGAAGGCTATTGCTTCCTCACCGATTCCGACGAGTCCATCGGCAGGCTGGTCGACGTGAACATCACCGCCACTCTGTTCCTGCTCAGGCGCCTGGTTCCCAGGCTGCTGGACTCGTCACGGCCGCAACTGATCCTGACCGGGTCGACATCCGGCTTGCGCCAGAGCGGACGTCCCGAGGTGACCTTCGGTGCTTCGAAGTTTGCCCTCAATGGCATGGCCGATGCGCTGCGCGAGGGCTTCAGGGACAGCAGGCTGGCGGTGAGCGTGCTCCAGCTGGGTTACCTGAACACCGATGATCCGCTGACCACGCCCCTGGCGGATGCTGCTCGCCGAGGAGGAGGCCATCAGGTTCCAGTGCATGATGTGGTGCGAATGGTCGATGCGTTGTTGCAGCTTTCGGGAGCTTCGTTCGTCCGCGAACTGGTCCTGCCGGCGATTCGAGACGAGTGCTTCTGACATCGCACCCTCCAGGCTCCACGAAAAAAAGGCGCCCTTGCGGGCGCCGAGGGTTCCTCTTCCTCCAAAGGGGCACGTGGAGCGCCAGGAAGTGGAGCAGTCTTGCGGGGGAAATCATCACCAGAAGCCTTGGGGGGCGGTGATGCCTTCCGTTATACCCAGGGGCGCCTAACGGCAGGCTGATGCGCAGCTGACAATTCCGTCATCCGCCTGCCAGGCGCCGGCCTTACAGCACGGCCAGCGGGTATTCGATGATCAGCCGCACTTCGTCCAGGTCCGATTCGAAGGCGGTGGCGCGGGTCGTCGCCTGGCGTACGCGCAGCGACAGGTCCTTGAGCTGGCCTTCCTGGAATACGTACTTGGCCTCGATGTCGCGCTCCCAGCGTTTCTGGTCGGTCAGCGGGTCGCCGTTGTCGTCGCGGCGCATGTACACGGCGTTGGCATTGGAGTAGTCGGCGTCGGTACCGCGTGCGTAGCGGGTCATGAAGCTCAGGCCGGGCACGCCGTAGGTGGCCATGTCGAGGTCGTAGCGGACCATCCAGGAGCGCTCCTTCGGCGAGTTGAAGTCGCTGTACTGGATGGAGTTGTCGAGGTAGATCGAGTCGGCCTGGCGCAGGTAGTCGAAGTCGTTGTTGCCGTTGTTGCGCTGGTGGCTGACGGCGATGCGGTGGGCGCCGAAGTGCACGCCGGCGCTGGCGCTCCAGATATTGGTGTTGAACTCGCCGAGCAGCTCGCGCCCCTCGTCCTGCGACTTGTAGTAGTTGAACCCGCCGAACAGCTCCACTGCCTCGCTGAGCGGGAAGTTCAACGCAGTGCCGAAGTAGTACTGGTTCCAGGCGTCCTTCAGGCGGCTGCTGTAGAGGCTGACGCTGGCATTGTCATTGATCGCGTAGTCACCGCCGCCGTAGGCAAGCCAGGACGAATCCACCGGGCCGGCGTAGAAAGTGGCGAAGCCGTCGTCCATCTGCCGTGATTGCGGCTGGCTCATGGAGTGCAGGCGGCCACCCTGCAGGGTCAGGCCTTCGAGGCTGGTGTTCTGCAGGGTGAAACCACGGAAGGATTCGAGCAGCAGGCGCGAGTCGCCGTAGTGCACCACGGGTGTCTCCGGGAACACGTCGCCGACTTTCAGCACCGTGTCCCACAGGCGCACCTTGGCCGCGCCGCCGGCCTTGGAGTAGTCGCTTTCGGTGCGCCCGTCGTTGTCGGTGGGCAATACGTCCACCGAACTGCCCGCGCCGTTGCGGCCATCGCCGGTATCGAGCTGGAAGCCGAGCATGGCGAAGGCGTCCACCCCGACGCCGACCGTGCCCTGGGTGAAGCCGGATTCGAACCTGCCGATGATCCCGTGGGCCCAGACTTCCGAGTAGCCGTTGCCGCGCGGCGGTACGGACTGGCCATGGCGGGCGTCGCGGTTGAAGTAGAGGTTGCGGTTGAGGATTTCCAGGCTGGCGCCTTCGATGAAGCCTTCGGGCTTCTCTTCGGTTGTCGCTTCGGCGAAGACGGTCGGCGATGCGACGCCCAGTGCCAGCAGCGAAGCCGCCAGCGGGAATTTGCGTCGGTATTTTCGAGGCGTGCGATACATGAATGTGCTCCTAAGGGCAGGATGGTCGGTTACCGCCTGCTGTTGTTGTTTTCGCTCAGGCGTGGCGAGGGCCACGGGCATCGTGTAGGAGCGTGGATAACGAGCCGGTGAGCGGCGGATGACAAATCTGTCAGGCAGCGGCGGGGCAGCGCTGGCAGGCAAACCGATGTCGGAACCAGGCAATCGTTCCCGGCGGTCGATGCCTAGGGTGGCGAACCCTCACCGAAACGATCTGGAGCCGACATGTCCGATTTCATTACCGTGCTGCGCGACACCTGCCCGACGCCCGTGCTGGATGCCACCAAGTGGCAGCGCATCGGCGGCGACCCGCACACCGTCAACCTCAATGCCTACCTGTCGGCGGACGGCAGCAAGATTATGGGCACCTGGATCTGCACCCCCGGCAAGTTCCAGGTGAACTACGAGAAGTGGGAGTACTGCCATTTCCTCGACGGCTACTGCGTCATCACCCCCGAGGGCGAGCAGCCGATCCATCTGCGCGCCGGCGATGTATTCGTTATCGAGCCGGGCATGAAGGGCACCTGGGAAGTGGTGGAGACGGTGCGCAAGTACTTCGTCTTCGCCTGACCAGGCGGTTATGAAAAAGGGAGCCGACAGGCTCCCTTTCTGCGTTCCGGGCGACTCACTGCGGGCCGTCGCTGACCGACCAGCTGGCCGCCGATACATAGGGCGCCAGCGCCAGTTCGCCGACCAGGGCTTCCAGCAGGCTGTCCTTGTCGCTGGGGGCGAGTACCAGCGCGGCCACTTCCACTTCGCCGCCGGTCTTGCGTGCGTGGCTCTCCAGGCTTTGCAGGGCCAGGCCGTTGGCACTCAGGCGGCGCAGCAGGGTGGAGCGCACCAGCGCTTCCTGGTGAGCCTCGGTGACGGCCTCGACCGTGTAGTAGCGCTCGCTGCTCGGTTCTATCGGCGCGTGACGCTGGATCCAGCGTGTCACCGAGGGCAGCGTCAGGTTGCACAGCACGATCAGCAGGGTGGCGACCAGCGCTGCCGCGAGGAAGCCGCTGCCGGCCAGCACGCCTACCGCCCCGGTGCACCAGATCGTCGCCGCGGTGCTCAGGCCGCGCACGCTGAGGCCGTCGCGCATGATCACGCCGGCGCCGAGGAAGCCGATGCCGGTGACCACCTGCGCCGACATGCGCACCACCTGGTCTTCCGCGCCCATGAGGAAGGGCAGGGTGGCGAAGGTAGCGGCGCCGAGCGAGACCAGCCCGTGGGTGGCGACCCCGGTGAAACGCTGGCGCCACTGGCGCTCCATGCCGATCAGCGCGCCGAAGCAGAGCGCTGCGAAGAGGTCGAGGATGATGTCGAAGTACATGCCGTGGTGCTCCGCGCCGGCCTTGCGCCGGCGCCCGTGGGAGGGTGCGTGCCCCTGCGATGGTTGAAGATGCGGCCAGTCTACCGGGTCGCGCGGTGTTGCAGGCTGATGTTGCGCAGGCTGGCAGCAGCCTGAAGGAGCCTGGGCGCGCCTGGTTCTTGCTCGCGAATGCTGCTGCCGGCGTCTCCGGCGTTGAGCGGTTCGCGAGCAAGCTCGCTCCTACAAAAGCGCGATGTGGCGGATGCGATCGGTTTGGGCGATCAGGTGAGGAATAGGTACAGTGGCGGTCCCTTTCACTGGACGAGAGTTGGCAAGATGGTCACCTGTTACCTGCGCTACGTGCTGGACCCGTACAAGCTCAAGGAATTCGAACATTACGGCCGGTTGTGGATCCCGCTGGTGGAACGCTTCGGCGGCCAGCACCACGGCTACTTCCTGCCCTCCGAAGGGGCCAGCAACATTGCCCTGGCGATGTTCACTTTCCCCAGCCTGGCCGACTTCGAGCGCTACCGGCAGCAGTCCATGGAGGATGCCGAGTGCCAGGCCGCGTTCCGCTACGCCGAGGAAACCCGCTGCATCCTCAGCTACGAGCGGAGCTTCTTCCGGCCGGTGTTCGGCGGCTGAGCGGCCGCCGTGGTTCACCAAGCTGTGCGGACAAAGTCCGCCGGCGGAGGAGCAGCATCGTAGGGCGCATAACGCCGGAGGCGTTATCCGCCATGGCGGCGGATAACCCGTTCCGGGTTATGCGCCCTACGTGAAGCGGAACCAGGGTGGTGGATCAGCGCTGCGCCGTTACCTCGCCGCTCCAGCCACCGCCGAGGGCGCGGAACAGGTCCACCAGCGCAATCTGCCGCTGGGTGCTGGTCTCGATGTAGGCCGACTCGTTGACGAAGTTGCTGCGCTGCGCGTCGAGGTAGCGCAGGTGGCTGTCCACGCCGCCTTCGTAGCGCGCCTTGGCCAGCTTCAGCGTCTCGTTGGTGGTGTTGGCCAGTGCGCGGCGCGCGGCCTCCTCGCGGCGCAGGGTGTCGGTCGCCGCGAGTGCGTCGGCGACTTCACGGAACGCCGTCTGGATGGTGCCTTCGTAGGCCGCCACGGCGGAGTCCTTGCGCACCTTGGCCAGGTCGAGATTAGCACTGTTGCGCCCCGCGTCGAAGATCGGCAGCGACAGGGTCGGCACGAAGCTCCACGACCGCGAGCCGCCGTCGAACAACCCGGACATTTCCGCGCTGGATGTACCGAAGCTGCCGGTCAGGCTGATACGCGGGAAGAACGCCGCGCGGGCTGCACCGATGTCGGCGTTGCGCGCCTTGAGCACGTGCTCGGCGGCGAGGATGTCCGGGCGCCGCTCGATCAGCTCCGATGGTGTGCCGGGGGCGATGTCCTGGATCAGCATGGGCTTGTCCTGCGGCAACTGCGGGATGCGCTTGGCCGCATCGGCGGTACCGAGCAGCAGTACCAGGGCATTGAGCGCCTGCTGTTTCTGCCGGGCATTGCTTTCCAGCTCGGCGCGCGACTGCTCGACCAGCCCCAGCGCTTCCTGGTAGTCCAGCGCAGTGGCCGCACCCGCCGAGCGCCGCTGGCTGATCAGGCCGAGCGAATCCTCGCGGCTGGCCAGGGTCTGCTCGGTGAGCTGCAGGCGGCGCTGCGCACCGTCATAGGTGAGATAGGCCTGGCTGACCTCGGCGATCAGCGCGATGCGCGCGCTGCGGGCGGCTGCCTCGGTGGATAGGTATTGCTCCAGCGCGGCGTCGGTCAGGCTCTTCACCCGGCCGAACAGGTCCAGCTCGTACTCGGGCAGCGCGAGGCCGACCTGATAGCTGCTGCTCACCGCCGAGCTGCCGGTGTTGGACAGATCACCCGGCAGCCGCTGGCGATTGCCGTTGGCCGCGGCGTTCAGCCCCGGCACGCGGTCGGCGCGCTGGATGCGGTATTGCGCGCGGGCCTGTTCGATGTCCAGCAGGGTCTGGCGCAGCGAGCGGTTGTTGTCCAGGGCGACGCCCACCAGATTGCGCAGCTCGCTGTCGACGATGAAGGTTTGCCAGTCGAGGTTGCTGGCGGCCTGGCCGGTCTTCGCGGCGGGGCTGTTCCAGCTCGGCGCCACCGGTGCTTCGGGGCGTTCGTAGGTGGGCGCCATCGAGCAGCCGGCCAGGCTCAGCGCCAGCAGCAAGGTGCAGGCGGGTTTATGCAGGGCGGTCATTGCGCGACCTCCGACGGTTGTTGCGCAGGTTTAGGTTGGCGACGCAGCAGCGACAGCAGCCAGACGAAGCAGATGGGCACGAAAATCACCCCCAGCAGCGTGGCGCTGAGCATTCCGCCGATTACCCCGGTACCCAGGGCGCGCTGGCTCGCCGCGCCGGCGCCGCTGGCGACCACCAGCGGCACCACGCCGAGGATGAAGGCCATGGAGGTCATGATGATCGGGCGGAAGCGCAGGCGCGCGGCCTGGATGGCGGCGTCGCGCAGGCTGTGGCCCTGTTCCCAGAGCTCCTTGGCGAATTCGACGATGAGGATCGCGTTCTTCGCCGCGAGGCCGATGACGGTGATCAGGCCGACCTTGAAGTACACGTCGTTGGGCAACCCGGTGACCGTCACCGCCAATACCGCGCCGAGGGCGCCGATGGGCACGATGAGCATCACCGACAGCGGGATCGCCCAGCTCTCGTAGAGCGCCACCAGCAGCAGGAACACTACGAGAATGGCGAGGGCGAACAGCTGGCTGGCCTGGCCGCTGGCGACCTTCTCCTGGTAGGACAGGCCGGTCCACTCGTAGCCGATGCCGGCCGGCAGCTCGGAGGCCAGGCGTTGCATCTCGGCCATGGCTTCGCCGGTACTCACACCGGGTGCGGCGTCGCCGGCGATACGGATCGACGGGTAACCGTTGTAGCGCGCCAGCTGCACCGGGCCTTCTTCCCAGCGGGTGCTGACGAAGGCGGACAGCGGCACCAGCTCGCCGCTGGTATTGGGCACGTAGAGCTTGAGCACGGCTTCCGGGGTCATCCGGTCACCCTGTTCGGCCTGCACCACCACGCGCTGCTGGCGGCCGGCGTTGGCGAAGTCGTTGATCACCGAGGAGCCGAAGGCAGTGGACAGCGCACTGCTGATGGACTCGAAGCTGACGCCCAGGGTGCGCGCCTTCTCGCGGTCGATTTCGACGCGCAACTGGGGTGCCTCGGCGAGGCCTTCCATCATCGCGTAGAGGATCTTCGGGTTGCCGTTGGCCTCTCCGAGCAACTGGTCGCGGGCCGCCAGCAGTGCCTCGCGGCCGAGGCCGGCGCGGTCCTGCAGGCGCAGCGAGAAGCCGCCGGAGTTGCCCAGGCCGTCGATCGGCGGCGGGGTCACGGCCATGATCGCGCCGTCGCTGATGCCGGCGAAACGCTCGTTCACCGCGGCGGTTTCCGCTTCGGCGGACTGCGACTTGTCGCGCACGGACCAGTCCTTCAGGGTCGGGAAGGCCAGCGCGGCGTTCTCGCCCATGCCGGAGAAGCTGAAGCCCATCACCAGGAAGGACGAGGCCACGGCCTCACGCGAAGCGAGGAACTTCTCCAGCTCCTGGCCGGTGACGTCGGCCCGCGCGCGGGTGGCGCCCGGCGGCAGCTGGATGTCGACGATCATGTAGCCCTGGTCTTCCACCGGCACGAAGGATTCGGGCAGGCGCAGGTAGCTGTAGCCGAGCAGGGCGAGGATGCCGGCGTAGATCAGCATGTAGCGCCCGGCGCGTTTCACCAGTGCACTGTTGAGCCGCGTGTAGCGCTCGGTCAGGCGCGTGAAGCCACGGTTGAAGGCGCCGAAGAAGCCGCGCTTCTCGTGATGGCCCGCCGGGATCGGCTTGAGCAGCGTGGCGCACAGCGCCGGGGTGAAGGTCAGGGCGAGGAAGCCGGAGAACAGGATCGACACCGCCAGCGACAGGGAGAACTGCTGGTAGATGACGCCCACCGAGCCGGCCATGAAGGCCAGGGGCAGGAACACCGCCGAGAGCACCAGGGTGATGCCGATGATCGCACCGGAGACCTGGCCCATCGCCTTGACCGTGGCCTTCGCCGGGGACAGGCCTTCCTCGGCCATGATCCGCTCGACGTTCTCCACCACCACGATGGCGTCGTCCACCAGGATGCCGATGGCCAGCACCATGCCGAACATGGTCATCATGTTCACCGAGAAGCCCAGCAGGTACATCATCGTCAGCGTGCCCAGCAGGCACACCGGCACGACGATGGCCGGGATCAGCGTGTAGCGCACGTTCTGCAGGAACAGGAACATCACCAGGAACACCAGCACCATGGCTTCGAGCAGGGTGTGGATGACCTTCTCGATGGCCACGTCGACGAAGCGCGAGGTGTCGTAGGGCACCGAGTATTCGACGTCGTCGGGGAAGTTCACCGACAGCTCGGCCAGGCGCTCCTTCACCAGGGCGGCGGTCTGCAGGGCGTTGGCGCCGGGGGAGAGCTGGATGGCGCCGGCCACGGTGGGCTTGCCGTCCAGGCGGGCGGTGAAGTTGTAGCTTTCGCTGCCGACTTCCAGGCGCGCCACGTCGGCCAGCTTCACGCTGGAGCCGTCCGGATTGGCGCGCAGGACAATGCGGCCGAACTCCGCCGGGTCGTCCAGGGTGCCTTTCACGGCGAGGGTGGCGGTCAGCTCCTGCTCGGTGCTGCCGGGGGAGGCGCCGAAGCTGCCGGCAGGTACCTGCACGTTCTGCCCGCGAATGGCGTTGCCCACGTCATCGATGGACAGGCCGTAGCCGACCAGCTTCTGCGGGTCGATCCACACGCGCATGGCGGCTTCGGAGGAGAAGAACTGCAGCTTGCCGACGCCCTGGACGCGACGCAGCTCGTTGTTGATGTTGCGCGCGGCGTAGTCGCCCAGGGCGGTGGTATCGGTGCGCTGCGAGCCTTCCTTGTAATTCAGCGCGTAGATCAGCAGGAAGCCGGCGCTGGTCTGCTCGACCTCCAGCCCCTGCGTGAGCACGGCCTGGGGCATGCGTGCCTCGGCCTTCTTCAGGCGGTTCTGCACGTCCACCTGGGCCAGCTCGGGATTAGTGCCGGGCTGGAAGGTGACCACCACTTCGGCCATGCCGTTGGAGTTGCTGGTGGACTCGAAGTAGAGCAGGCCCTTGGCGCCGTTGAGCTCCTCCTCGATCACGCTGGTGACCGAGTCCACCAGCACCTGCGCCGAGGCGCCGGGGTAGGTGGCGGTGACGGTGATCTGCGGTGGCGCCACGCTGGGGTATTGCGCTACCGGCAGCAGCGGAATCGCCAGCAGGCCGGCCAGGGAAATGAACAGCGCCACCACCCACGCGAAGTTGGGGCGCTTGATGAAGAACAGTGACATGGGGAATTCCTCGGCGCTGCCTTACTGGCGCGACGCCTGCTGTTGCTCAGGGGCGTGACGGGCCTCGACCTTGGCGCCGGGCTGCAGGCCGGTCAGGCCGCCGACGATCACCTGGTCGCCGCTGGCCAGGCCCTGGCTGATTTGCCAGCGCGCGCCCTGCATGGCGCCGGTCTGTACCTGGCGCGTCTCGACACGGTTCTCGGCGCCGATCACCAGCACGTGGGCGGTGCCATCGGTGGCGCGCTGCACGGCGCGCTGCGGCACGAGGATGGCCTTGGCGTCGGTACCCTGCGGGGCTGTGACGCGCACGTACATGCCGGGCAGCAGCAGGCCATCGGCGTTGTCGAACTTGCCGCGCAGCGAAACCTGGCCGGTGCCGCGATCCACCGAGATATCGGTGAACAGCAGTTCGCCCTGGCGCTCGTACGGGGTGCCTTCCACGCGCAGGCTCAGCGCCTGGCTCTGGCCGGCGGGGAGGTTGCCGCTCTTCAGCGCTTCACGCAGGCGCAGGGCATCGGCCACCGGCTGGGTGAAGTCGGCATAGATCGGGTCGAGTTGCTGGATACGCGCCATCAGCGTGGCGTCACCCTGGCCGACCAGCGCCCCTTCGGTCACCAGCGCGCGGCCGATACGCCCGGAGATCGGCGCCTTGACCGAGGCATAGCCCAGGTTCAAGCGCGCGGTTTCCAGGTCGGCCTGGGCCGAGCGCACGGACGCCTGGGCACTGCGCAGGTCGGCGGTGGCAGTGTCGAAGTCCTGCTGGCTGACCGCTTCGATCTTCACCAGCGGCTCGTAGCGCTTCACCCGAGCCTGGGCTTCCTGCTGCGCGGCCTGGGCTCGCGCCAGTTCGCCTTCGGCGCGGGACACGGCGGCCTTCAGCGGCGCCGGGTCGATCTGGAACAGCAGGTCACCGGCCTTGACGTCGGCGCCTTCCTCGAAGCGTTTCTGCACCACGATGCCCGCCACCCGCGCCCGCACTTCGGCGACGCGCATCGGCTCGATGCGCCCCGGCAACTCCGAGGTCAGGGTGAGGGGTTCGGTCGCGACCGCTACCACATCCACCGGGCGTGCCGTTTCGGCGGCCGCCTGAGGTTCGCCGGATTGTCCGCAACCCGCCAGCGCCAGCGCTGCCACCAACGCACTGATTGTCCCTACTGCACGCAACCTGCCCATGATTCACCCGGGTCTGTCTATCTGGAAAGGTGCGTATGATCCTTTCAAACTCTAAATGAGTCAATAATGTCTCATTTGCTTCTATGGTGTATAAAATGTGTCATGACCTTTCAAAAGAGAGGTCTTTTTCTGCACAATGAGACGATCTGCCACCTGACACGAGGCTCCGAATGACTCTCTCCGCCCACGATGAACGTCTGCTCAAGGCGCTGGCCGTCGCCATCGTCGACCGCCCACGGGCGACGCTCAAGGAGCTGGCGGAATCGGCGGGGGTGAGCAAGGCCACGCTGCATCGCTTCTGCGGTACCCGCGACGGGCTGATGGAGATGCTCGAGGACTATGGCCATGTGGTGATCCGGCAGATCCTCGAGGCTTCGCAGCTGCAACAGGCAGAACCCCTGGAGGCGCTGCGCCAACTCATCGCCGAGCACCTTCGGCACCGCGACATGCTGAACTTCCTGCTGTTCCAGTACCGCGCGGAAAACCTCGACATGCAGGCGACCACCGAGCGCTGGGGCTACTACACCGAGGCGGTGGATGCCTTCTTCCTGCGCGGCCAGCAGAGCGGCAGGTTCCGCATCGACATCACCGCCGCCGTGTTCACCGAACTCTTCCTCTCCATGCTCTACGGCATGGTCGACGCCGAGCGCTATGGCCGCGCGGCCAGCTCCAGCTCCGCCCATGTGCTGGAGCAGTTGTTCCTCAACGGGGCGTTGGTCAAGACCCCTACCTGAACCTGCGGTGCAGGGAATGGCGCGGGACTGGCGGGTGGCTGGGCAGGGCGGTTTTCCGTACCATTGCCGGCCCTTCGAAGTCCCCGTTCCGAGTAGATAAATGAAACCCGCCCGCCTGCGTGCCGATGTCCTGGCCGGACTCACCACGTCCTTCGCGCTGGTGCCCGAGTGCATCGCCTTTGCCCTGGTCGCCCATCTCAACCCGCTGATGGGGCTGTACGGCGCCTTTATCCTCTGCACCCTCACCGCGCTGTTCGGCGGCCGTCCCGGCATGGTCTCCGGCGCTGCGGGCTCGATGGCCGTGGTGATCGTCGCGCTGGTGGTGCAGCACGGTGTGCAGTACCTGCTGGCCACGGTGCTGCTCGGTGGTGTGGTGATGATCCTGTTCGGCGTATTGCGCCTGGGCAAACTGGTGCGCATGGTGCCGCACCCGGTGATGCTCGGCTTCGTCAACGGCCTGGCGATTGTCATTGCCATGGCGCAACTGGAGCATTTCAAGGACGGCGAGCATTGGCTGAGCGGTAATCCGCTCTACGTGATGCTGGGCCTGGTGGCGCTGACCATGGCGGTGGTCTATCTGCTGCCGAAGCTGACCCGCGCGGTACCGCCGGCGCTGGTGGCGATCCTCGGGGTTGGCCTGCTGGTCTACCTGCTGGGCCTGCCGACGCGCACCCTGGGCGACATGGCGCACATCGCCGGCGGCCTGCCGGTGTTCGCGCTGCCGGACATCCCCTGGAACCTGGAAACCCTCCGGATCATCGCGCCCTATGCCTTCCTGATGGCCATGGTCGGCATCCTGGAAACCCTGCTGACCCTCAACCTCACCGACGAGATCACCCAGACCCGTGGCTTCCCGGACCGCGAGTGCGTGGCGCTGGGCGGGGCGAACATCGTTTCCGGTCTGTTTGGCGGCATGGGCGGCTGCGCGATGATCGGCCAGACGGTGATCAACCTCAGCTCCGGCGGCCGTGGCCGGCTTTCGGGCGTGGCCGCCGGGGTGATGATCCTGCTGTTCGTGCTGTTCCTCTCACCCTTGATCGAGCGCATCCCGCTGGCGGCGCTGGTGGGCGTGATGTTCGTGGTGTCCCAGCAGACCTTCGCCTGGGCTTCGCTGCGGGTGATCAACAAGGTGCCGCTGAGCGATGTGCTGGTGATCATCGCGGTGACCGCCATCACTGTTGCCACGGACCTGGCCATGGCAGTGTTCTGCGGGATCATCCTGGCGGCACTGGATTTCGCCTGGAAGCATGCCCGCGAGCTGTACGCGGATATCCACGACGAATCGGATGGCAGCAAGCTTTACCGCGTCCACGGCACGCTGTTCTTTGCCTCCACCACGCCCTTCCTCAACCAGTTCGACCCGGCGAACGACCCGCAGCAGGTCACCCTGGACTGCGCGCACCTGAGCTTCGTCGATTACTCGGCCATCGCGGCGCTGATGACCCTGCGCGAGCGCTACGCCAAGGCCGGCAAGCATTTGCGCGTGGTGCACCTGTCCGAGCGCTGCAAGCAGTTGCTCAAGCGAGCCGGCGCGCAGCACGCCTGAGTGGCGGGGCGGAAGGGCGACCAGGGCACGGCCGGATGGCCATCGCTGCCGGAGTCTGCTTCTGCACGCCTGAACCAGCAGGGGCGAACGTGACCGTGAGCAGGATCAAGGCGTTGCCGGCGCAGGATGGTTCACGAGGCAATTCTGGTCGGACTTGCCGTTGAGCTCCTGCCAGACGCATTCGAGCGCGTCGGCATCCAGCAGCAGTTGGCGGGCGGCGCAGCGGATGCGTCGGGCCTGTTCGTCGGTGACGTTGCAGGAGCACAGCTCGCGGAGCAGTTCGGCGGCGACCTCGTTGTTGAAGGATGAGGTGCGCACCTTGCGCAGAATGTTGATTTCGTGGTGTTGCATGACGCTCTCCGAATTGAAAGTGAACAGAAGTGGCGAGACGCCTTGATGGCGCCTCGCTGGCCGGGCTGCTGAAGTTCAGAATTCCACCTTGATGCTCAGGATGCCTTCGTGGCTGAGGCACTCACCATCGAAGGATTTCTGAATGCCGAGACCGCCGGTCAGGCTGGCAGGGTCTGGTAGTCTACGGCGCAAGCATCGGGCCAGGCACTCGTGCACCCCATCGGGGGCGACTGATCCTGCTGTAGTGGGGGCACTAGAAGCGGGGAGTTCCCTTGGGAAGCTTGAGCTGGATCAAGCCCGCGACTTCCTGCTGCGTCTCGCTACCGACCGATAGTTCACCGCCGAGCAGCTGGCAGAGTCGCTGTGCCAGACGCAGCCGTGCCTGGCGATTGAGGTTGACCAGCTGCGGCTGCACATCAGCGTGCGGCTCGGCCGTGAGCGTCAGGCGCCATTCCACTTCGCCGTGGGGCAGCGTGGAGCTGTCGGCAATCACCTTCAGCGGCGGCAAACCGGCAGTGTCGAAACAGCGCAGCAGGACGTTGAGCAATTGCCGATAGCGGTTCGGATCGATCCATCCCCAGTGTTCTTCGGCGCTGGGAACCAGGCTCGTAAGCGGGTGGGTGGCGTGCAAGGTGTCTCGGGTCAGGCTGTTGAGATTCTCCGACTGCGGGACGGTCAGCACGCTGCCTTGCTCCAGCCGAACCAGCTCGAGTAGCACGTCGATCTTGTCGCGCATCCTGGCCATGTGCGCCGAGGACTGATTCAGTTCCGGGTCCTGCGGATACCGGGCGCGGCTGGTTGCCAGCAGGTCGTCGAGCGCCCCGACTTCGGCGAGCAGCTCCTCGCCAGAGGACAGCAGGAATCCCGATCGGCTGGTATAGAGGGATTCAAGATAGGCCTTGGACTCCTGCAGGCGTTCGACGTAGCGCTCATGCTCGGTAATGTCGACATAGGAGGCGAGCACGCCGATCAGCTTGCCCGACGCTTCTTTCATGGGGACGCCGATGAAGCGGATGATCCGCTGATCTTCCCCGTCCTGCAGGTCGACGATCAGGCTGAAGTGCTCCCCCGATGCGGCGCCCTTGAGGAACTCCTGGCGTGCCTGCCGGACCCGCTGCGGGTTGACCTTGCCCTGCTCGAAGATGCCCGCTCCCAGCAACTGCGCTTCGCTCTGCTGGTGAATTTCGGCGAAGCGCTGGTTGCAGGCCAGCAGCCGGCCTTCGACGCTCCACAGGCTGACGGCGTTGGGCAGTATCTCCAGCACCTGCACCAATTCGTCCGGCGTGCCTGGCGGCGTACTCGGCGCGGCAGTTAGGCCGCGGATCACGCCGTCGTCCAGCAGGCCGCGCTGCCTGGCGGCCTGCACCAGGTCGATCAGCGAGTCGGTCTGGGTCTTCTCCAGCAGGCGGGTCTTGTAGGTGCTGACTGTTCGATCGCTGATCGCCAGTTGTTCGGCGATGTCCTTGACCCGATAACCCTGCGCCAGGTACTTCAGCACGGTCAGTTCGCGCGGGGTGATGCTTTCCGCCGTGATGCTTTGCCCGCCGCTGTCGGCCAGTACGTCGGGTAATCGCGCGGGAAACACCTTGCGCCCGCTGAGCACCAGCCTCACCGCCTCGTCGAATTCTTCGGGCAGGTCGCTCTTGTGGACGAAGCCGGACGCGCCAGCTTGCAGGCAAAGGCTGTGGTAATAGGCCCCCGAGAGGTTGGTGAACACCAGCGTTTGCTGCCGCGGCGCCGCGCCGCCGAAGCGCCGTAGCAGCTCCACACCACCCAGGCGCGGCAGGTCCAGGTCGAGCACCAGCAGGTCCGGGTGCAGGCGCTGCACCAGTGCCAGTGTTTCGCGGCCGTCGCCTGTTTCGCCGACCACCTCATGCCCGGCCGCGACCAGCCGCTGGCGCAGGGCGGCACGGGTGAAGGGTTGTGGATCGGCAATGAGGATTCGGCTCATTCGCTGGCTTCCTGCGCGGCGATAGGTTCGCTGCAAGGGTAGTCCGGCGATTCAGTTGGCGCAGGCAACCGGTGACAGCAGGCCGATCTGTGCGGCCAGGTACAGCCCTGCGCCGAATATCAGGTGGGTGAGGGCGCTGTGGAAGCGAGCTTTGCCGGGATGGGCTGTTTTCGCGGCGGCGATACCCAGGCCGAACGCCGGTTGCATCAGCAGGAAGGGCAGCAGGACAGTGGCCAGGCCGAGCACCAGCGCCGGCAGCAGCGTTGGCGCGCACAGCCAGTCACGGCCGGCGGCGCCGATCAGCAGCGCGGCGAACAGGATGCCGGTGAGGTAATGCACTAACCAGCCCAGTGCGCGCTCAGCGGCGATCGGCTCGGCCTTGCCGATGGCGGCGTGATGGAATTGCCCGCGCGGCATGTGGCCGACCCAGCGGCCGACCAGCGCATAGTCCAGCGACGGCATGCCCAGCAGGCGTTTGCGCAGGATGCTCCAGCCGTCCATCAGCAGGGTGGCGCCGATGCCGATGGCGGCGATGTGCAGCAGGGTAACGAGGGAGTAGGGCATGCGGGGCTCCTTGAGCGAGTCGAGGGAGCCCAGCATCCCGGTTCAAGTGGACTTGAGGTCAAGACCCGCTGGGGCTGCGTCGGCTCAGATTCGAGCCGATCACATAGAACACCCCGCCGCCGACGATGAAGGCGCCGAGCATGACGAACACCCAGTGCGGGGCGAACAGCGCCAGGAAGCAGCCCACCAGGATCGGCCCGAAGGCGCCGCCAAGGTTGGCCAGGTTCTGCGTGCCGTAGTACACGCCGCGCAGGTGCGCCGGGGCGATACGGTCGATGAACATGTACTCGGCCGGGATCACGATGATCTCGCCCAGGGTGAATACGACCATCGCCAGTCCCCAGTGCCAGAGGCTGTGGGACAGGCCGAAGCCGGCGATGCCGAGTACGAAAAACCCCAGGCCGACGATCAGCCAGCGCTGCAGGTGCTCGTTGCCGATGCGCTTGCCCAGCAGGTATTGCAGGGCGATCACCGTTACCGCGTTCACCCCGAGCAGGGTCTGGATCACCTGGTAGGCATACTCCGCCGTCCCGGTGGCCACGAGGTACTGGGACAGGTAGGCGGAGAACTGGCCGAACACCACGGCGGTAAGCACGCCGCCGATGGTGAAGGACATCAGCCGATGGTCCTTCGCCAGCACGGCCATCACGGCGATGAAGGACGGCGGCGCTACCCCTTGCGCCGGGCGCATGCCACGGTCGCCGTAGCGCAGGAAGGCCAGCAGGAACAGGCCGCCCAGGGCCGCGGAGACGACGAAGGGAACATGCGCGTGCCACTGCGCCAGGGCCGCGCCGATGAAGGGGCCGATGGCGTAGGCGAGGTTGATCAGCGTGTAGCGGATGGAGAAGGCGCGGCCTTGCTCGCCGGCGGGCAACAGGCGGCCGAAGATGGTCTTCACCACCACGTCGGTAACCGAGTAGGCGAAGTTGAAGCCCAGCAGGAACAGGAAGAACAGCCACAGCTGGCTGGTCAGCAGCATGCCGGCGAAGGCGGCGACGAAGCAGCTGCCGAAGCCGAGGATCAGGCGAAAGCCGGGCATCCGGTCGATCAGGAAGCCGCCATAGAGGCTGAGCAGCGAGCCGCCGAACAATGCGCCACCCATGATCAGGCCGATGCGGCTGACCGGCAGGCCGAACCGGGTGGAGAGATAGATTACCAGGTAGGGCAGGGTGATGGCCCGGCCCATGGTCAGCAGGAAGGTGCCGCCGAGCAGCAGGTTGACCTGTAGCGGGTAACGCTTGAGGGCGGCGAGCATTCCATGCCTCGGCTGTCGAGAGGAGCGGGTGGGCTCCCGATCCTATCAGCACCAGCTTGGTGCATGGCAAGCGCCGGAGGCCCTGGCGAGCCCCCGGCGTGCCCGCTGGGTCAGCTGCTGCCGTGCTTGCCCTGGGCCTTCAGCTCGGCGACGGTCTTGCCGCCCACGCCCCAACTGTCGGTGGCGATTTCCTGGATCACCACGTAGGTGGTGGACGGCGGCTTGCGCAGCACGCGTTCGAGCAGTTCGGTGACGCCTTCGATGAGCTGGCGGCGTTCGTCGGCGGTGACGCCTTCGTCGGTGACCTGGATGTTCACATAGGGCATTGCGGTTCTCCGTTGTTGTTCGAGTGACGAGTTACCAGACGCCGGTGGTGGAGCCACCGTCGACGTTGAGGATGGTGCCGCTGACGAAGGTCGAGTCGGTCAGGTAGAGCACGGCGTCGACGATATCCTGCGGGCTGCCGATCTGGCCACTGGGGGACAAACTGCGGAGGAAGGTGTGGGTGCCTTCGTCATTGGCGTGCAGCGGCGTCTCGATGATCCCCGGCGCCACGGCGTTGACCTGTACCTGGGACGCTGCCAGCTCCAGGGCCAGGCCGCGCACCGCGCTGTTCAGGCCGCCCTTGATCAGCACCGGCAGCAACGCCGGGACCTTCACGTTGGGCTGCATGGCGATGGACGCGGTGACGGTGACGATGTGCCCGGAGCCATTGGCCGACATATGCCGTGCGGCCGCCTGGGACGGGTAGAAGAAGCCCATCAGGTTGGTGCCGACGATGGCGTTGACCTCTTCCTCGGTGTAATCGATGACGGGCTTGGGAATGAAGATGCCGGCGTTGTTGATCAGGATGTCCACCCGGCCGAAGGCTTCGATGGCCTGGGCGAACAGGCGGCTGGCGGTTTCCGGCCGGGCGATGTCGCCGGCCACGCCGAGGAAGTTGTGCGGGTTGCCCAGCTTCGCCGCCGCTTCCTCCAGGCGCGCCTGGGTGCGGGCGTTACCGACCACGTTGTAGCCGCGCTCCAGGTAGGCGCGGGCGATGGCGAAGCCGAGGCCGCTGGAGGCGCCGGTGACGATGACGGTCTTGCTCATGGTGGATTCTCCGAGAGTGGGGCGGGCGGTGTGCCCGCGTCTTGGAGGCCAATCTAGGCTGCATTCGCTGCTTGAAAAATGAGGCCCATGGCATTTGAATTGATACTTCATGTAATCAATTGAGCCGTGCCATGACGCGCCACTTCGACGATCTGCAACTGGGCAGCATCGAGTTGTTCTGCCTTGCCGCGGAAACCGGCAGCTTCACCGCTGCCGCCAACGAGGCCGGAATCACCCCGGCGGCAGTCAGCCGCTCGGTGGCGCGGCTGGAGGAGCGCCTGGGCGCGCGGCTGTTCGTGCGCACCACGCGGCAGATGCGCCTGACCGATGACGGCCGCAACTACTTCGAGCAATGCCGCCAGGCGCTGACCCAACTGGTGGACGCCGAGCGCGCTGTCAGCGGCGGCCAGATCGTCGTGTCCGGCCGCCTGCGCATCAGCGTGCCCACGCCCTACGCGCACTACCGGCTGTTTCCGCTGCTGCCCGAGTTCCGCCGGCGTTTCCCGCAGGTGCAGGTGGATGTGCATGTCAGCAACCGCAATATCGACTTCGCCAACGAGGGCTATGACCTGGCCATCCGTGGCCGTGACCCGGCGGATTCCACCCTGGTGGCGCGGCGCCTGGAAGACGCGGAGAACGTGATCGTCGCCACGCCCGAGTACCTGGCACGCGCCGGTACACCGCAGACGCCGGAGGAACTGGTTCACCACGAGTGCATCCAGTTCGAGTTGCCCAGTACCGGGCGGCGCGTGCCCTGGTCGTTCCTGGTCGACGGCAAGCCGGTCGAGATCGAGACGTCCGGCAGTCTCACGGTGCTGGAGGACTACCTGGCCACCGCCACCCTGGCCAAGTGTGGGGGAGGGCTGATGCAGGCCTATCGCTTCACCGTGGAGGAGGAACTCAGGCGCGGCGATCTGGTGGAAGTGCTGAAGAAATACGGCCAGACGACACGGCCATTCCTGCTGATCTACCCCCATGCGCGCCATGTGCCGTCGCGGGTACGGGCTTTCATCGAGTTCATGCTGGAGACGCGTGCGTAGGAGCAACTGTCTTCTTCCGGTGAATCCGTGCCGATACTTTCCCCTCACCCCAGCCCTCTCCCGGAGGGAGAGGGAGCCGTCCGTTCCCGCTGACGCCGAAGTTTCATCCTGCACCGAACCGTCCCCTCTCCCTCCGGGAGAGGGTGAGGGCATTGCCAAGCACCCAGAGTCACCTGTGTAGGACTCTGTCCTCGATCGAAGAGCAAGCGCACTGATCGACCACGAGTTGGGCGAAGCCATCGTGGAAAGAGTCCGCCCCCACACCGTGCCGAGCCGCAGCGTTTTTGCATGATGGTGCAGCGTCGGATAGGGCGAAGACAGGGTGCTATCGATACGATTTAAGATACAAACAATTCGCATTTACAGATAATTTACATCTGCATACACTTTGGCTCCCCGCCGGCGTCCCACCACGCTGGCATTCGCCAACCCGAGTCATTGCGCCGACAGAGCGCAAAACCTCGCACCAAGGATCCTTCAGCAGATGAAAGACGTAGCGTCGGGAGCGCTCCTGCTCGGTCTCTCCACCTTTGCTCTCTCCGCGGTCGCCGCCCCCGTGGCCATCGACCTGCCCAAGCAGCCCCTGGCCGCTTCCCTGGAGCAATTGCAGTCCGCAAGCGGAATGCGGATTTCCTATGATCGTGCCCAGGTCGCCAAGGTTGGCGCGCCGGCACTCAAGGGCAACATGGAGCGGGGCGAGGCGCTCGACCGTCTGCTGGCGGACAGCGGCCTGCAAGGCACGGTCGACGGCAACAGCGCGCAGGTCAGCGGCACCGTGCGCAGCAAGGCGGCGGGCAACGACAGCGTCGACCTGGGCGCGACCGAAATCGTCGGTGCCGCCAGCGTGGCGCCCGGCACCACCGAAGGCACCGGCTCCTACACCACCGGTGTGATGCAGACTTCCACCAAGCTGAACTTGACCGTCCGCGAGACGCCGCAGTCGGTCAGCGTGGTCACCCGCCAGCAGATGGAAGACCAGAACATGCAGGATCTCGACGACGCGATCCGCGGCGTCACCGGCATGACCGTGCAGCAGTACGGCCCGGCCCGCGTGAGCTACGCGGCGCGCGGCTTCGACGTCGACAACATCATGTACGACGGCCTGGCGACCAGTATTTCCACCTACACCCAGGACGTCATCAGCGCCGCCGACCTGGCAATGTTCGACCGCGTCGAAGTGGTGCGCGGCGCCACCGGCCTGATGCAGGGCGCCGGCAACCCGGCCGCTGCCGTCAACATGGTGCGCAAGCGCCCGACCCAGGACTTCCACATGAGCCTGGAAGGCAGCGCCGGAACCTGGGACCGCTACCGCAGCCAGGTCGACGTCTCCGGCCCGCTGAACAGCGAAGGCACCCTGCGCGGCCGCGCGGTGGCCGCCTACGAGACCCGCGACAGCTTCCAGGACGTGGTCAGCGGCGAGCGCGGCGTGCTCTACGGCATCACCGAAGCCGACCTGAACCCGGACACCACCCTGACCCTGGGCGCGTCCTACCAGAACGACAACAAGAACGACAACTGGGTGGGCCTGCCGGCGCCGCTCGGCGGCCGCCACCTGGACCTCAAGCGCTCCGATTACTACGGCGCCGACTGGTCCTACTGGGATACCACCACCACCCACCTGTTCGGCGACGTGGTGCACCGCTTCGACAACGGCTGGCAGATGAAGGTCGCCGCCGACAAGTTGTGGGCGCGCATCGACATGCTCGGCCTGTACAACAGCTGCTACTACACCGAAGGCTGCCCGACCATGACCATGGGGCCGGGAAAATATGCCTACACCGACGACCACCAGAGCTACGACGCCTTCGCCAATGGCCCGTTCCAGGCCTTTGGCCGCGAGCACGAGCTGGTGTTCGGCGGCAGCTACCGTGAAGAGCGCTTCGACGGCCACGGCGGCTGGGGTGACCTGACCTACAACGATGGCTCGCCAGTGACCCCGTTCGACCCGACGAAATGGGACCCGGGCTCGGTGCAGAAGCCGAACATCGACATGAGCCTCTGGAACATGAAGCTCGACCAGGAGCAGAAGGGCGCCTATGTCACCACCCGCCTGAACGTCGCCGACCCGCTGAAGGTCATCCTCGGCGGGCGCCTGGACTGGTACGAAGCCGACCCGCACAACGACACCGGCACCCAGAAGGTCACCCGCAACGTCACCCGTTACGCCGGCGTGGTCTACGACCTGAACGACGTGTACTCGGTCTATGCCAGCTACACCGACATCTTCAAGCCGCAGAGCAATTTCGACGCCAGCGGCAGCCTGCTCGACCCGATCACCGGCAAGAACTACGAGATCGGCCTGAAAGGCGAGCACTTCGGCGGTGCGCTGAACACCCAGCTCGCGATCTTCCAGATCGACCAGGAAAACCGCGCCACCGACGACACCAGCGGCCCCTCGCCGTGCCCCAGTTCGCCAACCTCGATCTACTGCTCGCGCGCCTCGGGCAAGGTGCGCAGCCAGGGCGTGGACATGGAAGTCAGCGGTGCCATCACCGAGAACTGGCAGGCCATGGCCGGCTACACCTACGTCGATGCCAAGTACAAGCACGACAGCAACGAGGACAACGTCGGCAAACAGTTCGACCCGAGCAAGCCGCGCCACCTGTTCAAGCTCGCCACCAGCTACACCCTGCCGGGTGAACTGCACCAATGGCGCGTCGGCGGCAACCTGGTGACCCAGAGCCAGACCGAGGACACCACCACCGGCTTCCAGCAGGGCGGCTACACGGTGACCAACGCCATGCTTGGCTACAAGGTCAACGAGAACATCGACACCCGGGTCAACTTCAACAACATCTTCGACAAGTACTATTACAGCGGGATCAGCTTCGGCAACCTCAACTACGGCGAGCCGCGCAACCTGATGTTCACGGTGAAGTACTCGATGTGATCCGCCTGGCCTGAACGGAAAAGCCCCGCATCGCGGGGCTTTTTCTTGCTTTCGGCTTACAGGCCTTCGGTGCCTTTGTAGGATGGCGTGGAGCGAAGCGATACCCATCCTACGATTGCCTTTCCGGCAGCGCCGTAGGGCGCATAACGCGCCAGCGTTATCCGCCGCAAAGTGCCGGCGGATAACCTGTTCCAGGTTATGCGCCCTACCTATCTGCAAGCAGGGGGTCAGGCGCGGCCCTCGGCTTTTTCAAACAGATCGAGCAGGTCGCGCAGCGTGCTCTCCAGATACTCGCCCGCGCGGTAGGCCGGCTTGAGTGCATCGCCACCGGCCATCACTTCCAGCGGCCGTTCGATGAAGCGCCCCACTGGCTGGAAATTTCCATCAAGCACCAGCACCACAGGAATCAGGATACGGTCCAGCGCCATGCGCTCGCGCAGGTCGTCCTCGGCGCGGCCCTTGGTGATCACGGCCAGCTCCACACGGGGTTGCAGGCGCTGCAGATGGTCCATCACGGTGACGTTGATCTGGCAGTCCGGGCACCACATCTCGCCGGCGATCAGCAGGCGGTAGTGGCCCTCTATGGCCTGGATGCGGCGCAGGGTTTCGGCGCTGATCGAACCGGGCTTGGCCAGTTGCTGCTGGACCTTGCGGACGCCAGCGATCTCGTCGGGCAGGCCGTGGGCGACGAAGGCGTCGAAGTCTTCGCCGATGGCGAACAGTTCCTCATAGGAGGCCATGGGGATTTCCTTGAAACGGGTGATGGGCTCATCCCAGCAGAAATCCCCGTGGCCGGCAATCCGTCCGTCAGGCTTTCGCGGCCTGCGCCTTGGCTGCCGCCAGGTAGGGTGCCAGGCGCCGGCCCATTTCCTCGCCCAGGGCCTGCAGGCCACTGAGCGGGCGGACCATGACCTCGAACTCGACGATCTTGCCGGCTTCGTCGAAGCGGATCATGTCGATGCCCTTGAGCTCCTTGCCGCTGACGGTGGCGCTGAATTCCAGCACGACGTTCAGGCCGTCGCCGGTGGCGAGTTCGCGGTGGTAGGTGAAGTCCTCGAACACCTGCAGCACGGTGTTGAGGATGGTCGAGACCACCGGGGCGCCGGGGTAGGGCGTGTGCGCCATGGGCGAGCGGAACACCGCGTTGGGCGCCAGCAGTTGCGGCAGGTTGGACAGGTTCTTGGCAGCCACCATCTGGTGCCAGCTGGCCAGGGAAGCGGCGGCCTGGGGATGCAGGTTCAGTGCGGTCACGGGAATACCTCCTGAGGGTTCTTGTTGTTCACTCAGGACGATACGGCCGGGTTGGCGAGTCGCTCAATGATCGGAAATGACAGAAGACTGATCCTGGCGTACAGCCCATCAGTGCGTGGCCGGGTTGATCAGGTAGCTCATCAACTGCGGATCGTCTCCTGGCTCGACGTTCTGCACCGGGCGCGGCAGGTCGGCGAATACGGCCTTCCAGAAAGCTGCCGCGACTTCGTCCTGTGCGTAGAAACGCACCAGCCAGGGCCCCGGATTGCCCAGCAGCACCTGGTTGGCCAGCGCGCGGCCGATACCGAGGCGGCGGTACTTCTTCAGGACGAACAGGTCCGATAGCTCCAGCGCATCGATGCCGGGCAACTCGCTGCCTTCCACCAGCAGGAAGCCGGCGATGAAGCCGTCGGCGAGGATCAGGTTGGCGCTCCACTCCGGCTCGCTCCAGTAGCGCGCCAGGTGCTCTTCGTGGATGTAGAAGCGGCCGTCGACTTCCACGTCCTCGTCCTCCCAGTCCGATGACTCGTAGGCGTAGTACTGGTAGAGATTGCGGATCAGGTCCTGGTGCTCGGGGCCGGCCTGCACCAGCTGGATGGAAAGATCGTTCATGGTCGGGAGGCTCGCGGCGAGTCGGAGGAGGGCGCGTGACCGCCATTGTCGCCCATTCCCATGGCAATTCCAGTGGCGGGCGGGTTTGAACCGCGCAGCGGCGGGGTGCGATGATGCCAGCGCATTTCCCTTCGAGATTCCGCAGTGAGAACCGACAGCCGCCTCTCGCGCATGCTCCACGTGCTGCTGCACATGGCCCGCGACGACCAGCCCGTGACCTCCGAACGCATCGCCCGGATGCTCGGCACCAACCCGGCCGTGGTCCGGCGGACCATGGGCGGGCTGCGCGAGGCTGGTTACGTGCGCTCGGAGAAGGGCCACGGCGGCGGCTGGACGCTGGACTGCGACCTCGGCCAGGTGACGCTGCTGGACGTCTACCGCGCGGTGGGCAGCGAACGCCTGTTCGCCATGGGTTTCGACAACGCGCACCCGGGCTGCCTGGTGGAAAAGGTGGTCAACGCCGCGCTGCAGGACGCCATGGAGCAGGCCACGGCGATCCTCCTGGAACGCCTGGGCGCCGTGTCGCTGGCCGATCTCGCCGAGCGTTTCAGCACGCTTTACCCGCAGGACCGCTGACCCTCCCTCGATGAACATCGCTCGATACCGAGCGTTGACCCTGTGTGTTCAATCACGATACTTTAAAAGTAACGAAAGAATCCGAACCCACCAGGAACCCTCCCATGATCGACCTCCTGAACTCGCCACTGGCCGGTGCGCTGTGGACCTGCCTGGCGCTTGCCATCGCCGCATCCGCCCTGTCCATGACCGTCACCCAGACCGAACTCTTCGCACCCCTGCGCGCGCTGGCCTGGAAGGCCCACCCGCAGGTCGGCCACCTGTTCCAGTGCTTCTACTGCTTCAGCCATTGGGTGGTGATCGCCGGCACCCTGGTCTACCGTCCGGTAGTGATCGCCAGCGGCTGGGCGGCGGTCGACTGGCTGGTGGCGACCTTCTTCACCGTCGCCTTGACCGCTCTGTTCTGCGGCCTGCTGTTCAAGGTGTTCCTCACCGCCATGGCCAAGGCCGTCCGCGAGCGGGAACTGAAAAAGCTGTTCGCCTCCGAATGACGTCGAAAGGACTCGCCGTGAACCACTCCGAACTGATGGCCCCGTTCCACGATCCTGATGCCGCCGCGCGCTATGCGGAAAATCCGCCACGTTTCGTCCCCGGCCTGTTCGACCTGCACCGCATGGCCGCCATCCTGCTGGCCGAGAATGCGCCGCCCGACGGCCACCTGCTGGTGCTCGGCGCGGGTGGCGGCATGGAGCTACGGGCCTTCGCCGAGGCGCAGCCGTCCTGGCGCTTCACGGGCTTAGACCCTTCCGCCGAGATGCTCGCGGTGGCCGCGCAGATGCTGGGGCCGCACGCACGCCGGGCCGACCTGCTGCAGGGCTATATCGATGACGCACCGCCAGGCCCGTTCGACGGTGGCGCCTGCCTGCTGACGCTGCACTTTCTGCCCGAGGCGGAGCGCCTGCGCACGCTGCGCGAGATCCACTCCCGGCTCAAGCCCGGCTCTGCCTTCGTCATGGCGCATCTGTGCGTACCGCAAGGCGCTGGCGAGCGGGCGCGCTGGCTGTCGCGCTATGCCGATTTCGCCGTCAGCTCGGGGATGGAGCCGGCCAACGCCCAGCAGGCGCGCAGCGCCGTGGACGCGCACCTGAACATCCTCACTCCCGAGCAGGACGAAGCGCTGCTCTGGGAGGCCGGCTTCAGTCGCATCGAGGCCTTCTACGTCGGTTTCGCCTTCCGCGGCTGGGTCGCGCTCGCCTGAGCGCCCTTGCAAGAGCTGTGTCTGCTAGATTGGCGTCCCGTTTCGCCGGACGCCAGTCGATGCAGATTCCTTCCTCCCACGTCATCCACCAGACCGAGCACTGGCTGCTCAACCACCATCTGGCGTCCGCCCTGCCGGGTTACCTGATGCTCGGTTCGAAGCAGCCGGTGGGCTCCCTGGCCGACCTGCCGGAAGCCGCGCTGGCGGAAATGGGCGGGCTGATGGCGAAGGTCCAGCGCATCCTCGAACAGACGCTGCAGCCCAAATGGCTGTACATCGGCCGCTTCGGTCACTCGCCGGGCTTCCCGATCCACTTCCATTTCATCCCGGTGTACGCCTGGGTGGAGGAGCTGTTCTGGGCCGATGAGCGCTATCGAACGCTGAGCCAGTTCGCCCATATCGAGGATGCCGCCACCCAGACCGACGGCGCCGAGCTGACCCTGTTCGTCTGGCGCGAGTTCGGCGAGGCGCCCGTACCGCCAGCGGTGCAGGGGCCGTCGATCGGGCAGGTGATCGAGCTGCTACGCGGTCGCTTCATCCAGGCCCAGTGATGCCAGCAACCAGTCATGGAACAGCCGGGCTGCCGGAGACAGTTCTCGATGGCGTAGCGACACCAGGTATTCGCCGCGCTCGGTGACCATCGCCAGGTCGGTCACCCGTTGCATTTCGCCGCTGGCCACCGCTTCGTCGGCCATGAAGCCCCAGGCCAGGCCGATGCCCATGCCCTGCTGCACGGCGCGGTAGGCGAGGGTGAGCTGGTTGAACACCGGGTCGCTTTCCGCCGGCTGGTAATCCTTGCCGAAGTGGCCGAACCAGTCGTGCCAGTCCAGGCAGCTCCAGGCCGAGGTATCCAGTTGCACCAGCGGTGCGGCGGCAAGCTGCTCGAGGCTAGTGATGCGCGAGGCATCGAAGTCCGGGCGGGCGACAGGGTAGACCACCTCCGGCAGCACGAAGCGGCTGTCCAGTGTGGTCCAGTCGCCTGCGCCGTAGAGGATGCCCAGGTCGAAATCCACCAAGCTGGCTTCGTCCATCTCGTTGATCGCGTGCACGTGCACGGCAATGCCGGGATGCGCCTTGTTGAACTCGATCAGCCTGGGAAACAGCCAGAACTGCGCCATCGCGTGGGTCGCCAGTACCGACACGGCGTTGCTCTGGTGCACGTTGCGGATGCGCCGCACGCTGTGCTGCAGGCGCTCAAGCAGCATGTCCACGGTGCTCAGCAGCTCCGCGCCGGCAGCGGTGAGGGTGACGCCACGCGGTTTGCGCTCGAACAGCGGCACCTTGAGGCTGCTTTCCAGCGCCCGCATCTGCTTGCTCACTGCGCTCTGCGTGAGGAACAGCTCGGTGGCGGCCTGGGTGAAGCTGCCGCAGCGGCCAACGGCCTCGAAGGTGATGAGGGTTTCCAGGGGCGGCAGGGTGCGCAGATATCGGCTGATGACGGGGCTCCAGTGAAAGCGTCTGGCATTCCTCCGGGGAATGTCTCGGTGCGGATTTATCCTTGGTCAGAAGCTAGCACAGCGGCTACCGTGGCGGCACTTTCTAGGCATTCATTGCAGTATCGAGGTCGTTGGAGATGAAACGCGGGGTGGTCTACGCAGGCATGGCAGGCGCAATCTGGGGTGGCGTGATCCTGGCGCCGTCGCTGGTGCCGGAATTCAACCCGCTGCTGATCAGCTCCGTGCGTTTCGCGCTGTATGGCGCCATCTCGTTGCTGATCGCCTTGCCGGTGGCCCTCGGCCTGTTGCGCCGGGTCAGCCGCGAAGACCTTTCGATGCTGGTGCGCCTGTCCCTGGCCGGCAACCTGCTGTACTTCGCGCTGCTCTCGGCGGCGGTGCAGTTCGCCGGCGTGGCGGCGGCCTCGCTGATCAACGGCATCATGCCGCTGGCGATCGCCTACCAGAGCCGTTCGGAACATGATTCGCTGCCGCTGTCGCGAATGAAGCTGCCGCTGGCCCTGGTGGCGCTGGGCATCCTCTGCATCAACCTCGACCCCTCGGCCCTGATGGCGGCCGGCAGTACCTCGGGCGAGCGCATTCTTGGCATTGTCTGCGGCTTCTGCGGCGTAGCCTGCTGGTCCTGGTATGCCAGCGCCAACGCGCGCTACCTGAAGGCCAGCCACTTCAACAGTCACGAATGGTCGACGCTGATCGGCGTGGTGACGGGCGTGATGGCCGTGATGCTGGCGGGCGTCGGCGTGCTGATTGCACCGCAGGCAGTGCCCAGTGGCATTTCCGCGGAGCGCTGGATGGCGTTCCTCTGGGTGTCGCTGTTCCTCGCCGTGTTTGGTTCCTGGGTCGCCAATGGCCTGTGGAACGCAGCGACGCGCCGCTTGCCGATGAGCCTGGGCGGGCAGTTGATCGTTTTCGAGACGTTGTTCGCCTGCGCCTATGCCTACATCAACGAGCAGCGCTTGCCCGGTCCGATGGAGGCGCTGGCAATTGTCCTGCTCACCGTTGGCGTGCTCTGGGCCATCGGCCTGCACCGCGCGCCGGCTCAGGTTCCGGCTCGCGCCGTGGAGTCCTGAGTCAGGCTTTCGGCGCGCCTTCCAGGCGCGGGCTCCAGTCTTCCACCGCGCCGTTCTCCAGGCGCCGCGACAGGGTGCGGCGCCAGTTGGGCGGTAGCGGCAGTTCCAGGCATTCGCGCAGGACATCGGCATCCACACGCTTGTCGAACAGCACGGCGGAGAGCCGTTGCAGCGACCAGTCGGGATACGGACGCTCGACCACTTCCAGTGTCGCACCGGCGGCCACGGTGCCTTCCTCCAGTACCCGGTAGTACCAGCCGGTTCGTCCCGACTCCTGCACCCGCAGGGCCATTTGCACCACGTCGAAGCGGTCGTTGAGCTTCCAGCAAGGCATGCGCCCCTGCGACACCTCCAGCAACGCCGTGCCGGCGCGTATGCGGTCGCCCAGGCAGAGATCGCGCTCGGTCCAGCCGGTGCTGCTGAAGTTCTCGCCAAATGCGCCGGGCTGGCTCAGCAGCGGGTGTTCGCCTAGTTCGGCAGACCAGTCGGCGTAGTGCTCGCGGGGGTAGTGGTGAATGGCCTTTTCCACCCCGCCGTGCACGCGTAGATCACCTTGTTCATCACTTTCCAGGCCCAGCCTGGTCACCCTCAGTGCCGCCTGGCGCGGCAGCTTGGCAATGGCGCTGCGCGAGCCTGGCCGGGTGAAAGGCACGGCGCGGCCAGTGAGAAGGGCATCGAGGCGAATGGAGGGTAGGTTCATCGCGGAACACTCCTGGTGAAGCCGGTGAATATGGTATCGATCAAAAACTACCTGGACAAAATCTGCCAGATCGGTAGGCTCTGTCAAGGTTTCGATTCGATACCAAGGTTCATTCCAGTCCGATTCTTCGTCGAGAGATTTCCATGCAGAAGTACCGTCTGATCATTCAGCACCATGGCCGGTTGCTCGGCCATTTCGATTCCGACCTGCCGTGGGCGAAGGAGGCCGTGAGCAGCATTGCCTGTTGTCTGGGCGAGCTGGGTTGTGGCCTGGAACTGCTGGTGGCCGACAGCGAGCGTCGCTTGTTGGAGAGTTCTCCCGAAGGCATCAAGGTGCTGAGCAGCGAGCCGCTGTATCGCCCCCTGGCGTTGGACAAGCTGTAGGAGCGAGCTCGCTCGCGAACCGCTTGACGCCCGAGTGGTCGGGAGAACTGTTTGCGAGCAAGCTCGCTCCTGCGAGATCAAAAGCTCCCGTCAGCCGAGCTTCTGCGCCAGTTCGCCGATGAACTGCCGCAGCCACTCGTGGTGCGGTTTGTTGTGCCGGGCGATGTCCCAGACCATGAAACAGCGGAAAGAGGGCACCGGGAACGGCACCGGGCTGACACTCAGGTCGGTCATGGCCGCGTAGCTCTCGGCTGCGAAGCTGGGGATGGTGGCGATCACCTCGCTGCTCATCAGCGTCGTCAGTGCGCCACTGAAATGCGTGAAGGAGGCGGTGACGCGCCGCGCGTAGCCTGCCGCTTCGAACATGTCGTCGATGAAGCCGCGCCGGCCGTCGTAGGACACCCGCACGTGGTTGGCGGCGAAGTATTCCTCCAGGGCAATCGGCTCATCCGCCGCACGGCCACGGGAGCGGAACAGGCAGGCGTAGGACGAGGAGAACAGCACCTGCGACGAATAGCTGGTGTTGAAGTCCTTGGGTTCGCTGCAGATCACCAAGTCCATGTCCGGGTCCTTCAGCGATTGCTTCCACAGCGAGCTGTTGCTCTGGTGGAAGGCGAAGCTCACGCCCAGGCCTTCTGCTGCTGCGGCATTGACGATGCGCGGGGCGAGGTAGGCCTCGATGTCGTCGGACAGGCCGATATTGAACACGTAGCTGGAGTCGCGCGGCGAGAAATCCGGTTCGGCGCCCAGCACCCCGGAAATCGACGTCAACGCCTCGGCGATCTTCGGTGCCAGCTCCATGGCCTTGCGCGTGGGCTGCATGCCGGAGGCCGTGCGGATGAACAGCTCATCGCCGAAGTGCTCGCGCAGCCGGCGCAGGGCCGAGCTCACCGCGCCCTGGGTCACGTGCAGCATGGCCGAGGCGCGAGTGGCGCTGCGCTCGGTCATCAGGCAGTGGAAGGTCAGCAGCAGGTTCAGGTCGATCCGCGCGATATTACGTACGTTAATCCGGCTCATATTTCCTAATCGTTTGCCCTGCGGTCGTGGGGCTTCCTAGTCTGGCGTCCACACAAACATAACAAGGGATGGAGAGTCCTGTGGACGCGATTTCGCAAAGCGTGGGTGCTAGCAGTATCCATACCAGGGGTGGGCAGTCGGACATCCGCAAGCGGGCCATGGCGGTCGGCATCGGTAACTTCATGGAGTGGTTCGACTTCGCCATCTACGGCTACTTCGCCGCCGTGATCGGCATGCTGTTCTTCCCTTCCAGCGCGCCGGGCGTGTCGCTGCTGTCATCGCTGGCGGTGTTCGCCGTCGGCTTCCTCTCGCGGCCTTTCGGTGCGCTGATCCTCGGCCCTGTCGGCGATCGCTTCGGCCGCCGCGCGGTGCTGATCATCACCGTCTTCGGCATGGGTGTGTGCACCACCATCATCGGCCTGTTGCCCTCCTATGAGGCAATCGGCATCGCCGCGCCGATCCTGCTGATCGCCATGCGCTTCATCCAGGGCATGATGGTCGGCGGCGAGTGGTCCAGCGCCGGCATCTACATCGTCGAGAGCGCGCCGTCGAACCGCCGCGCCACCGCCGCCAGCGTAATCACCGGCACGGCGGGGCTGGCCTTCCTGTTCGGCACCTTCACCGCAGCGAGCATTTCCTCGGCGCTGGACGATGCGCAACTGGCGGCCTGGGGTTGGCGCCTGCCGTTCGTGGCGTCCATCGTGATGACCGGTATCGCCGTGTTCATCCGTCGCAAACTGGGCGATACGCCGGTCTACGAGGAAATGGTGCGCCAGCGTGATTCGCACCAGGTCCACGCGCCGAGCAAGGCCGTGCGCCGCCGCGCGTTCATCACTACCTTCGCCTTCTCTGCGCTGTTTGGCGTCTCGCTGTACTACTTCATCACCTATGCCAACAACCACCTGGTCAGCACCGTCGGCCTGCCGCGCAGCAGTGCGCTGTGGCTGTGCAGCATCGCGCTGGTGGTCTACGTCATCGTCAACCCGCTGATCGGTCGCCTCAGCGACAGCATCGGCCGGCGCAAGCTGCTGCTCGGCGCGGCTGCCGCGCTGACGGTTCTCGCCTATCCGATCTTCCTGCTGCTCAACACCGGCAACCCGGTGGCGATCCTCGTCGGCCTGACGGTGATGGGCGTACTGGTGGCGATTACCGCGGTGATGGACGTGGTGTTGCTGGTGGAAGTCTTCCCGGCCTCGATCCGCTCCACCGGCGCGGCGCTCGGCCACAACCTGGCGCTGGCCATACTCGCCGGCCCCGGCCCCTTCATCGCCGCCGCGCTGATCCGCCAGACCGGCGACGCGAATCTGCCCGCGGCCTATCTGGCGGTGGTTTCCCTGGTGTGCCTGCTGGTGCTGTGGAAGACCCTGCCGGAAACCCGCGACAACGACATCAACCGCTTCTAGTCCCTTTTCACCAGCAGTCAGGAGTCCCCATGACCCGTGTAGCAATCATCCAGGCCGCCGCCGTTCCCTACGAGCCGATGGCCAGCGTCGAGAAGGCCGGCGGCATCCTGCGCCGCGTGGCGGAGCAGGGCGCCAGGCTGGCGGTCTTCCCCGAGGCTTACATCGGCGGCTATCCCAAGGGCGCCAGCTTCGGCAGCGTGATCGGCAACCGCAGCGGCGCCGGGCGCGAGTTGTACCAGCGCTACGTCGAAGGCGCCGTGGCGCTGGACGGCCCCGAGCTGGCCACGCTGGCCGAGTTCGTCGAACAGACCGGCGTGATCACCGTGGTCGGCATCATCGAGCGCTTCGGCCGCACCCTGTATTGCACCGCCGTTACCCTGGTGCCGGGGCGTGGGATCGCCGGCTACCACCGCAAACTCATGCCGACGGGCCAGGAGCGGCTGGTGTGGGGCTTCGGCGACGGTTCGACGATCGAGCCGGTGAACAGCGAGATCGGTGTGCTGGGCAGTGTCATCTGCTGGGAGAACTACATGCCGGCGCTGCGCCAGGCCATGTACGCCCAGGGCGTGGAACTGTATTGCGCACCGACCGCCGATGATCGGCCGTCCTGGGCGAGCTCCATGCAGCACATCGCCCTGGAGGGGCGAGTGTTCGTGCTCTCCGCATGCCAGGCGATCCGCCTGGGCGAGTATCCGCAGCAGCACCGCGAGGCGTTCGGCCTGGACTTCAAGGACGACGACTACGTGATGCGCGGCGGCAGCATGATCGTCAGCCCGCTGGGCGAGGTGCTGGCCGGGCCGGTGTTCGACTGCGAAACCGAGCTTTATGCCGACCTCGACATGGGCCAGCTCAACCAGGGCAACCTCGATTTCGACGTGTGCGGCCACTACGCGCGGCCGGACGTGTTCGAGCTGAAGGTGAATACCGCACCCTTGCGCCCGGTCACTTTCGAAGATTGACCGCCAATGCCCGGTGCCACCTGGCACCGGGCTTTCTCCGCCTCAGCGACCGACCCGTTGCTGCAGGTGTGCCGGATAGCGTTCGCCGACGATCTCGATCTGTCGCAGCGCGGCTTCGATGGCAGCAAGGTCGGTGGAGTCCAGTGCCAGCGTGGCCGCCCCGAGGTTTTCCTCCAGGCGATGCAGCTTGGTGGTGCCGGGAATCGGCACGATCCAGGGTTGCTGGGCCAACAGCCAGGCAATGGCAATCTGCGCGCGGGTCGCGCCCTTGCTGTCGGCGATGCGGCCGAGCACTTCGATCAGCCCGGCATTGGCCTTGCGGTTCTCTTCCGAGAATCGCGGGACGATGTTGCGGAAGTCGTTGGCCGAGAACTGCGTGCGCTCGTCGATAGCACCGGTGAGGAAGCCCTTGCCCAGCGGGCTGAAGGGCACGAAGCCGATGCCCAGTTCGGCCAGCAGCGGGAGGATTTCCTTCTCCGGTTCGCGCCACCACAGCGAGTACTCGCTCTGCAGCGCCGCCACCGGCTGCACCGCGTGGGCGCGGCGGATGGATTCCGGACCGGCTTCGGAGAGGCCGAAGTGCTTGACCTTGCCCTCGCGGATCAGCTCGCCGACGGCGCCGGCCACGTCTTCCATGGGCACGTTCGGGTCGACGCGGTGCTGGTAGAACAGGTCGATACGGTCGGTCTTCAGGCGCTTGAGCGACGCCTCCGCCACGGCGCGGATGTTTTCCGGGCGGCTGTCCAGGCCGAGGCCGACGTCACCGCTCGCGAAGCCGAACTTGGTGGCGATCACCACGTCGTCACGGACCGGTGCCAGGGCTTCGCCCAGCAGCTCTTCGTTGGCGAAGGGGCCGTAGGCCTCGGCGGTGTCGAAAAAGGTCACGCCGCTATCGAAGGCACTGCGTAACAAACGGATGCCATCGTAGCGATCGACCGCCGGGCCATAGCCGTAGCTCAGGCCCATGCAGCCCAAGCCCAGTGCCGATACCTGCAGGCCGGTGCGGCCCAGTGTGCGCTTGTCCATCGAGGTCTCTCCAATCGAAAGTCAGTCCTGAAGCGGGAAGGGCAGAATTGCCCGGCGAAACGTCTGGAATGGACTTTACTCAAGGACTTTCAGTGTGATTAGACGGCTGGAAGCGCATTCGCCTATGAGTGTGGCTCATGGATTATGCCCGGTCATTCATGAGAGTCCTTCATAGGTCCAAACGCGTTTCCCCTCTTAATCGATAGCGCGCGGCGACCTAGCATGGTCCGCCTATCGAACAGCGAAGTGGAGAACCCCATGAGCGAACCAGCTTCCACCGCCCACAAGGCTTTCGGCGACATCGCCCCGGCGCTGGCCGACTACACCGACCAGGTGCTGTTCGGCGATGTCTGGCAACGCCCAGGCCTCTCGCCGCGTGACCGCAGCCTGGTCACCGTGGCCAGCCTGGTGGCGCGCTACCAGGCCAACGAACTTTATTTTCACCTGGGCAAGGCGCTGGACAACGGCCTGACCCGCGAGGAGCTGGTCGAGGCCATCACCCACCTGGCTTTCTATTCCGGCTGGCCCACGGCCTCCACCGCACTGGGCGTCGCCCGCCGCGTATTTGCCGAGCGCGATTCCGCCTGAGGAGTACTGCATGGAATACCGTTACCTGGGCCGCAGCGCCCTGAAAGTCTCACCCCTGTGCCTGGGCGCCATGATGTTCGGCGGCGAGACCGACGAGCCGACCTCGCGGCGCATCATCGACAAGGCCCTGGAGCAGGGCGTCAACTTCATCGATACCGCCGACGTCTACCACAAGGGCCGTTCCGAAGAGGTGGTCGGCCGCGCGGTCGCCGCCCGCCGGGATGACTGGGTGATCGCCAGCAAGTTCGGCAATGCCCTGGGCGATGGCCCGAACCAGCGCGGCCAGTCGCGCAAGTGGATCTACCAGTCGGTGGAGGACAGCCTGCGGCGCCTGGGCACCGACTACCTGGACATTCTCTACTTCCACCGCACCGACGTCGCCGCGCCGCTGGAAGAGGGCCTGCGCGCGGTGGGCGAGCTGATCCGCCAGGGCAAAGTGCGCTACTACGGCCTGTCCAACTTCCGCGGCTGGCGCATCGCCGAGGTGGTACGCCTGGCCGACCAGTTGGGGATGGACCGGCCGATCTGCAGTGAGCCGCTGTATAACCTGGTGGACCGCACCGCGGAGGTCGAGCAACTGCCGGTCGCCGGTCACTTCGGCATCGGCGTGGTGCCCTACAGCCCCCTGGCCCGCGGCATCCTCACCGGCAAGTACCGGCCCGGCGCCGAACCGCCGGTGGACTCCCGCGTTGGCCGTGGCGATAAACGCATTCACCAGACCGAATGGCGTCCCGAATCCCTGCAGATCGCCCAGCGCATCGCGGAGCACGCGGTGGCCCGCGGTACCACGCCGGCCGCGTTCGCCCTGGCCTGGGTGCTGAACAACCCGTTGGTCAGCTCGATCATCGCCGGCCCGCGTACCGAGGAGCACTGGGACGGCTACCTGCCGGCACTGGACCTGCAACTGACCGCCGAAGACGAGGCGCTGGTGGACAGCCTGGTGCCGCCCGGCCACGCCTCCACTCCCGGCTACAGCGATCCTGCCTATCCCGTCGAAGGCCGCCCGGCCCGTTAATGACCTTGAGGAGCAATGCCGATGAAGACCCTTGGATATGCTGCGCAGAACCCGCAGGACCCGCTCGCTCCCTTTACCTTCGAACGCCGCTCGCTGCGCGACAATGACGTGGCAATGGATGTCCTTTACTGCGGCGTCTGCCACTCCGACCTGCACCAGGCGCGCAACGACTGGGGCTTCAGCCGCTACCCGATGGTGCCGGGCCACGAGATCGTCGGCCGGGTCAGCGCCGTCGGCTCGAAGGTCACCCGCTACCAGGTCGGCGACGCCGTGGCGGTGGGCTGCATGGTGGATTCCTGCCAGGTGTGCGACCAGTGCCGCAAGGGCGAGGAACAGCTGTGCCGCGAAGGCAACACCCAGACCTACAACGACCGTGACCGCGTGACCCGCGAGGCGACCCAGGGCGGCTACTCCAAGCAGCTTGTGGTGCGCGAGGAATTTGTCCTGCGCGTGCCGGACGGCCTGGACCTTAGCAAGGCCGCGCCGCTGCTGTGCGCCGGCATCACCACCTATTCGCCGCTGCGCACCTGGAACGTCGGGCCGGGCAGCCGCGTGGGCGTGGTCGGTCTCGGCGGGCTGGGACACATGGCGGTGAAGCTGGCGGTCGGCCTGGGCGCCAGCGTCACCGTGCTCAGCCGCACCGCGGACAAGCGCCAGGATGCCCTGGACCTGGGTGCGGATGCGCTGCTGGCGTCCTCCGACGCCGATGCGATGAAGGCCGCCGCCAACGGCTTCGACCTGATCATCGACACCGTGCCGGTGAAGCATGATCTCAAGCCCTACCTGCCGCTGCTGGACGTCGACGGTACCCTGGTGCTGGTCGGCCAGGTCGGTCCGGTGGACGAGATCAGCACCGTGCCGTTGCTGCTGGGACGTCGGCGCATCGCCGGCTCGCCCATCGGCGGCATTGCCGAAACCCAGGAGATGCTCGATTTCTGCGCCAGGAAGAACATCCTGCCGGAGTGCGAGATGATCCGCATGGACGAGATCAATCACGCCTACGAACGCATGGAGCGCTCCGACGTGCGCTACCGCTTCGTCATCGATCTCGCGACGTTGGCTTGAGGCGCTGCGCCGGGCGCGTTCGGCGGCCGGCGCTCATTGCTGGTGGCGCAGTGCGTCCACCAGCACCGAGAAGGCGCGGGACTTCTGCCGCCGGCTCGGGTAGTAGAGGTGGTAGCCGGGGAAGATCGGGCACCAGTCTTCCAGTACCTTCGCCAGGCGCCCGGCAGCGACGTGTTCGATGACCATGTCGTCGGGGAGATAGGCCAGGCCGAAGCCATCCAGGGCAGCGCGCAGAATGTGCGGGCTGCTGTTGAAGGTCAGTTGCCCCTCGACGCGGGCCTTCACCTCGTGACCGTCCTTGCTGAATTCCCAGGCCATCAGCCCGCCGTAAGTCGGTAGCCGCAGGTTCAGGCAATCATGCCCGGCGAGCGCCGGCACATCGGCTGGTTGGCCCTTGCGCGCGAGATAGCCGGGGCTCGCCACAACCGCCATGCGCAGGTCCGGGGCAATGCGCACGGCAATCATGTCCTTGGCCACCTGGTCGCCCAGGCGCACGCCGGCATCGAAGCGCTCCGCGGCGATGTCAGTCAGGCCGTAGTCGATGCTGACCTCGACCTTGATGTCGGGGTAGTCCGGCAGCACTTTCGACAGCTTCGGCCAGAGCACGGTACTGGCCGCGTGTTCGGCGGCGGTGATGCGCAGGGTGCCGACCGGCTTGTCGCGGAAGTCACTGAGGGCCGCCAGTTCCGCCTCGATCTCCTCGAAGCGCGGAGCCAGGGTAGTGAGCAGTCGCTCACCGGCTTCGGTGGGGGAGACGCTGCGCGTGGTCCGGCTGAGCAGGCGCAGGCCCAGGCGGGTTTCCAGCGCGCGGATGGTGTGGCTCAGCGCCGACTGGGAGACGCCCAGCTGCGCCGCCGCCTTGGTGAAGCTGCCTTCGCGCGCCACGGTGACGAAGGCGATCAGGTCGTTGAAGTTTTCCCTTGGCATCTCGACTCCGCGGCATCGGGCGCGGCAGGGGGCCGCGCCCGATGCAGTGTATCCGAGTCGCCTGGTTGCCTGCTGCGCCTACAGCGTGACCACCACCTTGCCGAACTGCTGGTTGGACTCCAGGTAGCGGTAGGCCTCGACGATCTCGTCGAAGGCGAAAGTGCGGGCGATCACCGGGCGCAGCGAGCCATCGGCAAGGCCGGCGAGAATGTAATCCTTGGCTTCCTGCAGGCGCAGCGGATCTTCGAGCACTTCGTAGACCCGGTAGCCGCGCAGGACCAGCGAGCGACTGAGCACCTCGAAGAGGGGGAAGGGCGTGGGCTCGGGGCTCAGGCCGCCGTACTCGATGAGGATGCCGCCTTCGGCCATGGCCGCGGTCAGCGGTTCGAAGATCGGCCCGCCCACCGGGTCGAACACCACCCGCGCGCCGGCCTGGCCGGTGATCTCGAGCAGGCGCGAGCGCAGGTTCTCCTCCTCGCTGGCAATGACCTCGGCGGCGCCGGCCTGCAGCAGGGCTTCGCGTTTGGCCGACGTGCGGGTCACCGCAATGGGCACCGCGCCTGCGCGGCGGGCGATCTGGATGGCGGCCAGACCGACGCTGCTCGACGCGGCGGTGATGACGACGAAGTCCCCCTCGCGCAGCCCGGCTACCTGGACCAGCGCGCCATAGGCGGTGAGGTACTGCATCCAGGTGGCAGCGGCGTCGCTCCAGGCCTGCCCCGGCGGGTTCTTCACCAGGCGAGCTTGCGGGACCACCAGGCGCTCGGCGTGGGTAGGGTCCTGCTGCATCGAGGTCGGCGGCAGGACGCTCACCGCGTCGCCCGGCGCGAACCCGCGCACCGCGCTGCCCACGGCCTCGACCACGCCTGTGGCTTCCAGCCCGAGCCCGGAGGGGAACTGCGGGCTCTCGATGTAGCGATCAGTCCGCAGCAGCGCTTCGGCGCGGTTCAGTCCCAGGGCTTTGACCCGGATGCTCACTTCGTTCACGCCGGGTTGGCGACCCTCCACTGGTTCGATGCGCAGGACCTCCGGGCCGCCGAACTGGTGGAAACGCACGGCGCGGGTCTTGATGCTTTCCATGTGATGCTCCCATACGAAATTGATTTGACGTAAAGCGACTATCAGTCATGGGTTTCGCCCAATAAATGGCGTATAGAAACACTCAGTCGAAATCGGGAGTTTCGAATGGATCGTCTGACCAGCATGGAAGTCTTTGTTCGCGCGGTGGACCTCGGGTCCTTCGCGGCGGCGGCGGATGCCCTGGAAATGTCCGCGCCCATGGTGGGCAAGCATGTGCGCTTTCTCGAAGAACGCCTGGGTGCCCAGTTGTTGCTGCGCAGCACGCGCCGGCAGAGCCTGACCGAGGCCGGGCGGATCTACTACGAACGCTGTCGCGCGCTGCTGGCCGATGCCGAGGCGGCGGACATCCTCGCCGCCGGTGAGGTGGCCGAGCCGCGCGGCAGGCTGCGGGTGGCCATGCCGGTGCATTTCGGCCGGCGCTGCGTGGCGCCGGTCCTGCTGGAGCTGGCGCAGCGCTACCCGCGACTGGAGCTGGACCTGCGTTTCAGCGACCGGCTGACGGACCTGGCGGAAGAGCAGATCGACCTGGCGATCCGCACCGGCGAGCCGCAGCCCAGGGACGGCATCATCGCGCGCCGCATCGGCCGGCAGCGCATGGTGGTCTGCGCGGCGCCAGCCTATCTGGCGGTCCACGGACGGCCGGACGGCATCGCCGAGCTGGCGGCTCACCGCCTGCTGGTCTACCACCGCTCCGGGCGGATCAACCCCTGGCTGTTCCCTCGCGAGGGGCAGGCGCCGGAAGAGTTCGCGCCGAGCTCCCGGTTGCGCTTCGACGACCTGGCCGCCATAGCCGATGCAGCCGCACGCGGCATGGGGCTGGCATGGCTGCCTTACTGGCTGGTGCGGGAAGTCATCGCGCAGGGCGCGCTGGAGGAGTTGCTGCCAGGGCAGCCGGGTTTTCTCTACGACGTGCACGCGACGTGGCTGCAGACTACTCAGCTGCCGCGCAAGGTGCGCCTGGCGATCGATGCGCTGGTCGAGGTGATACCCGGCCTGGTCATGCCGGCGGGGCAGGAATAGGGCGGCCCTGGAGACCGCCCGGCGGCGTCATCTGCCCGGCGTGAGTTGCAGGACGCGGTCGCGGCCGCCTTCGGCGAGCAGGTAGCCGCCCTTGCCGTCCGGCACGATGGATTGCGGGGCCTTGAGGAACGACAGGATGGTGCGCGGTTCCCCCTTGCCGTCCCATAGCAGCAGGCGGGCACGGTGGGTGGAGTCCTCGCTGATCCACAGGCCGCGGGCGTCGCACATCAGGAAGGTCGGCTGGTTCAGGCCCGAGAGCAGGATGGGATCCTTGCCGTCATCGCTGAACTGGTGCACCACGCCTTTCTTCTTCTCGGTGTAGAGCAGTTTGCCGTCGGTGCAGCGGGTGACGGATTCGGTCTCCTGCAGCTTGTCGCGCAGCACGGTCAGCTCGCCATCGCTCCAGCGGTAGCGCAGCAGACGGCCATCCTCGCGGCGGTCCTCGATGGCGTAGAGATTCTCGCCGTCATCCCACAGGCCCTGTACCGACTGGCCCATGAACAGGTCGGTGATCTTGCCATCCTTGAGCAATTGCACCGGCCTGCCGTCGGACTCCTGGCTGAACACCCAGCCGCCCTGTGCGGCGATCATGCCGTCAGGCTTGGATAACCCGTCGACCATGACCCGGCGCTGGCCATCGGCGGCGATGCGCAGGATGTTGCCCTTGTCCTTCTTCAGCTCCTGGCTGACCAGCAGGCCGCCATCGGCAAGCGGGACCAGCGATGCAGCCTTCTGCACGTTCTGGTGCAGAACCGCGACGGACCAGCCATTGGCTGCCTGCACAGGGTAGAAGTCCTGCCAGGCGAAGAAGGCCAGGGCGGCGGCGATGACGAAACTGGCACCGGTCAGAGCCAGGCGGAATAGCGGGCGACGGGACGGACGCGCGGAGGTCTGGGACATGTATCGGCTGCCAATACAGAGGTGGGCGGCGCTGGGGCGATCCTTTTGATTGTGTGCCTTCCTGGCGTCCAGCGTGCGGGCCGGCATGGTAACCAGACAGTTCATCGGCGGGCTAGGGCGAAAAGCGGTGATGGGCGTCACGCCAGTGAAGGTGGAACGCAGCAGCGATCGCTGTATGACCGACGATATTGGGACGAATGTGCCGCGAATAGGTGGCTATCGAAGGGGTAATTTGCGGCTCTTTGTCGCGTTTGTGTCTATTTGCAGGCCATGCGGGAGAACTGGGAAGACGGCTTGATGGCCAATGGCCTACAATTCCCGTGTCCTTTGCTGAGGACAATCCAGACGGCTGTTGCGGACAGGAAGTTCGCAACAGCCGTTTTCTTTTCTGCGCTTCACTGCGCCGGACGCATTGCCGGAACCGCTTCCAGTTTCTGTAGCCGCAGTGGTGCACCGCGCAGGAAGGTGCCGATCTGGCTGGCATCCATCGGCTTGCCGAACAGATAACCCTGCGCACAATCGCACTCCAGTTGCTGCAGCTGGCGAAGCTGCACGGCGTTCTCCACGCCCTCGGCGATGACCTTCAGCCCCAGCTCACGGCCCAGCGCCAGGGCATTGCGCAATACGATCAGGCGGCGCGGGTCGCCTTTGTTCACGTCGGCCAACAGGTGGCGGTCGAGTTTCATCTCGGTGAAGGGCAGCTCCATCAGGCGCTGCAGGGTGGAGTGTCCGCAACCGAAATCATCGATGGCCAGGCCGCAACCCAGCAGGCGCAGACGCAGCACGTTCTCCAGGCTCAGCGGTGGGGCATGCAGCGGCGAGGATTCGGTCAGCTCGAAGGTGATTCGCTGGGGTTCGATGTCCAGCCCGCGCAGATTCCTCTCCACGGTGGCGGCGAAATCGATCTGGGCGATCTGCTCGGCTTCCAGGTTGAAGGACAGCTTCAGCTCGTTGCTGCCCTGGGCGCGCAGCGCTTCGACAGCCTGGGTCATCAACTCGAAGAGCATGCCGTCGAGCTTGCCGGCGCGGCGCAGGGCGGGCAGGAATTCTGCGGGTAGCAGCACCGTGCCATCTTCCAGCTGCCAGCGAGCGAGCACTTCGAATCCATAGACCTGCGCCGTGGCGACGTTGACCTTGGGTTGCAGGTAGGCGCGCAGCTTACCGCGCGCCGGCAGGCCTGCCGGTTCGCCATCGTCCGCCGTGCCGCTCTCTGCCAGCGGCAGGCCGAGCTGGCCACTCGATGGCTGGAAGTCGCTGAGCAGCGCCCGCAGGCGCTCCAGAGTGGCGGCATCGTTACCCAGCCAGAAGACCTTCATGCCCTGCAATTGCAGGAGATACGAGAGGGCACTCCAGGTGCCCGGGGCCATCTCCCCGCTGACCACCACGCCGTGGGCCAGGCGCTCGCGGGCAACGGTCTGAAGGAACTCCAGGCGGGCAACCGGATCGATGCGCACATCGCAGATCAGCAAGTGGACGCCCCCCTGGCTACGTAGCCGATCCAGAGCGAATGCGTTGCTGGAAACTTCCGACAGGAAGCTGTAGCCCAGATGATGCAGTGCGGTGACAGCGGTCGAGCGGTGCAGGCCGGAAGCCTGGAGTACCAGCGCGGAGAGCGGAGGCATGGGTTTTCTCACGGAAGATTGGCCCTGTGTATTCTCAGGAACGCTGCCCTTGATGTGAGGCGGATGATTCCAGTTCTTCTGTCAGGGAAATCCCATCGGAACCGCTTCCGGTTTGTCAGCTTCTTCCGTATCCCTGGCGGAAGCGGTTGAGCGCCACTGCCGACGCCACGGTCGCCCGGCGCTTCCATGCAGCACCGCCGTCGAGGTGGCGAATGCCCAGCGTCCCCGACCACAGCGGCCACCGGCAGGGCCAGCGGCAGTTCGATGTGACGCAGATGCCGCCAGCTCTGGCTCGAGCCTTCCCGGCAGGGCAGCCAGGGCAATCCGAGGTCGACCCTGGTGGCCTCCCATGTTAGGGTCCTTGTGCTCCCTTTCACGTCCGCACTGGCTACCCACGGCCGCGCGGCACGCCCTGAACAAGGAGAAATGGCTCATGTCACGTCCCGCATCGAGGGGACCTGTCGACACGGCCATGGTCCCGCAAAGCGAGGCCTCAGCCACTGCGCTGCTGAACCTCTGGCTCAGCCGACCTCAGCAGACCGCAGTGTTCCTGGATGTCGACGGAACCCTTCTGGACATCGCCGAATCACCCGGCGCGGTCGTCGTACCGCCCGGGCTGCTCGATGCGCTCACGCACCTGCATCGCCGACTCGATGGTGCCCTGGCCCTGATCAGCGGCCGCCCGGTCGAAGAACTCGACCGGCTCTTCCAACCCCTGCGTCTCGCCGCCAGCGGCGGTCATGGCGCCCACTGGCGCGAGAGCGGCGACAGCCCGTTGCGTCGTACCACCAGGGACCTGCCCGCCAGCGTGCGAGTGCAGTTGAACGCCCTGGCGAACCGGCATGTCGGAATCCATGTTGAGGACAAGGGCAGCAGCTTTGCACTGCACTACCGCTCCGTACCCTCGCTGGCCACCGATCTGCGCGTCGAGTTGCAGTCGTTGTTGCGCTCGCCGGCAGGTACCGGGTTGCGGCTGCTCAATGGCAAGCAGGTTTACGAAGTCGTCAACGAAGGCGTCGACAAGGCCCGCGCGGTCCAGCGGCTGCTGGAAATGCCGGGCTTCGCCGGGCGCCTGCCGCTGTACATCGGGGACGACGTCACCGACGAGCCCGCCATCGCGCTGATGCCGACGCTGGGCGGCCTCGGGCTGTCCGTCGGGCGCGCGTTGCCCGGCGCCAGCGCCGTCTTCAGCGATGCGCAGCAAGTCCGTCATGCACTGATGCAAGCAGGAGGAAACCACCGATGACGAACCGGCACGAAGGTGCTCTGGAACTGGGCCTGATCGGCAACTGCCGGGTGGCCGCCCTGGTCAACCCGCAGGCGCGACTGGTCTGGTGGTGCTACCCGAATTTCGACAGTGACCCGACCTTCTCCCGGCTGCTGGCCGGGGACGACGAAAAAGGTTTCGCCGATGTGGTGCTGGAGAACCAGATCAGCAGCACGTCCGATTACCAGCGCAACACGGCGATCATCACCACCGTGCTGCGCGATGACAGCGGTGGCGCGGTGCGCATCACCGACTTCGCCCCACGCTTCCTGCAGCACGGCCACGTCTATCGCCCGGCGCAGCTGTGCCGGCTGGTCGAGCCCATCGAAGGCGTGCCGAAAATCACCCTGCGTGTGCGTCCGACCCACGGCTACGGCAAGCCCAGCCAGGGCGTCACGGGCTCCAGCCATATCCGCTACCTGGAGGGCGAAGAGCCGCTGCGCCTGACCACTGACGCGCCGCTGGCCTACATCCAGCACGAAACACCGTTCGCCCTGCGTCACCCGGTGAGCCTGGTGATCGGCCTCGACGAACCGCTGGACAATGCTCCGGGCGAAGTCGTCCGCGATTACCTCAAGCGCACCCAGAACCACTGGCACGACTGGGTGCGTGGCCTGGCGATCTGCTTCGAGTGGCAGGCGGTGGTGATCCGCTCGGCGATCACCCTGAAACTGTGCAACTTCGAGGACACCGGCGCGATTATCGCGGCCGCCACCACCTCCATACCGGAGGCGCCGGATTCCCAGCGCAACTGGGACTACCGCTACTGCTGGCTGCGCGACGCCTACTTCGTGATCCTCGCCCTCAACCGCCTGGGTGCGACGCGGACCATGGAGGGCTACATCGACTTCATCACCACCGTGGCCAGCGGCGACGCCGAGCTCAAGCCGCTGTACGGGATCATTCCCAATCAGGACACCACCGAACGCGTCGAGCCGGACCTTGCCGGTTTCCTCAATCACGCGCCAGTGCGTGTCGGCAACCAGGCGGTGGAACAGAACCAGCATGACGTGTTCGGCTCGGTTGCCCTGGCGGTCCTGCAGAGCTTCGTCGACGAGCGCCTGCCCAACCCGAGCAGCGAGGGCATGCTGCACCTGCTGGAAAGCCTAGCCGCCAAGGCCGTGCACGCCGCTTTCGAGCCGGATGCCGGCATCTGGGAGTACCGCGGCCGCCAGCGTGTCCATACGCATTCCGCGCTGCTCTGCTGGGTCGCCTCCGACCGCGTCGGGCGCATCGCCAGGCGCCTGGGGCGCAGCGAGGAAGCCGCTGGCTGGATGGACAAGGCGGCCAACCTGCGCGAACACATCCTCGCCGAGGCCTGGAGCGAGAAGAAGCAGTGCTTCACCGGCGCCTTCGGCCACGACGACCTCGACGCCAGCGTGCTGCTGATGAACGAGTTGGGGATCATCGAAGCTGACGATCCGCGCTTTATCGCGACCGTCGAATGCATCGGCCGCGAGCTCAACGTCAACGGCCAGATGCTGCGCTACGCCGCAGCGGACGATTTCGGCGTGCCGGAAACCGCCTTCCTGGTGGTGAAGTTCTGGTACCTCGACGCGCTGGCCGCCATCGGCCGTACCGAGGAGGCGCGCCAGCTGTTCGAACAGCTCATCGCCGCGCGCAACCGCTATGGGCTGCTCTCCGAGGACCTGCACCCGCATACCGGCGAACTCTGGGGGAACATTCCACAGACCTATTCCATGGCGGGGCTGATCAACTCGGCCATGCGTCTTTCCATTGGCTGGGAGGAAGGCCTATGCCGCGCCTCGTGGTGATATCCAACCGGGTCGCGATTCCCGATGAGAACGGCCCGGCGCCGGGCGGGCTGGCCGTGGCGGTGGAAGCCGCCATGCGCAACCGCGAGGGCATCTGGTTCGGCTGGAGCGGCGAGAAGGCCGAGGAGCCGGGCCCGCTGACCGTGGTACAGCGCGACAACCTGCAGTACATCCTCACCGACCTGCACCCGCAGGATTTTGACGAGTACTACAACGGCTTCGCCAACCGCGTGCTCTGGCCGATCCTGCATTACCGGGTGGATCTTGCCGAGTTCAACGAGGCCGAGTTCGGCGGTTATCAGCGCGTCAACGAATTCTTCGCCGAACGCCTGAGCCCGCTACTGGAAGAGGACGATGTCCTCTGGGTCCACGACTACCACCTGATCCCCCTGGCCTCAGCCCTGAGGCAGCGCGGGCACGGCAACCGCATCGGCTTCTTCCTGCACATCCCGATGCCGCCGGCCGACCTCATCACCGCGTTGCCGCACCACGACGAACTGATCCGCGCGCTCACCGAATACAACCTGATCGGCTTCCAGACCGAGAACGACGCCAGCAACTTCGCCCGTTACCTCACGCGAGTGGTCGGCGCGGCGACCCCCGATGGTCGGCGCTACCACCTGGAGGACCAGCATTTTCGCGTGGGCGTGTTCCCGGTGGGCGTGGATGCCGCCGGTTTCCGCCGTCTCGCCGAGGAAGCATCGCAGAGCCAGGCCGCCGAAGACCTGCGCGAGAGCCTGGGCGGCCGTGCGCTGATGGTGGGGGTGGACCGGCTCGACTATTCCAAGGGCATCGTCAACCGGCTGGATGGCTACGAGCGCTTCCTCGAACTCAATCCGGACTGGCACAACCGCGTCACCTGCCTGCAGATTTCACCGGGCAGCCGCCAGGACATCCCCGAGTACGCCGACATCGACGCCGCCGTCAGCGCGCGGGTAGGGCATATCAACGGGCGATTCGGCGCGGTGTCCTGGGTGCCGCTGCGCTATGTGGCGCGCAACCACCAGCGAGCAGACATCGCCATGGTCATGCGCCACGCGCGGATCGGCCTGGTGACGCCGCTGCGCGATGGAATGAACCTGGTTGCCAAGGAATTCGTCGCCGCCCAGGACCCGGACGATCCCGGCGTGCTGATTCTTTCCCAGTTCGCCGGTGCGGCCGCCGAACTGGGTGGCGCGCTGATCATCAATCCCCATGATCGCGGCGCCCTCGCCGATGCCATGGCGCAGGCGCTGCGCATGCCGCTGAAGGAGCGCCAGGCGCGCCACCGCGACATGTACGCGGTGCTGGAAGCCAACGACATCCGCTTCTGGGGCCCCAGCTTCATCGATGCGCTGACCCGGCCGGGGAGGGCGCTGAACTGGTTGTCCAATCACTACCTGAGTCACTGACGCAAACAACAAGCCCCGCTTCGGCGGGGCTTTTTTCGAGCGGGCAGGTGCGCTCAGGCGGTTGGTTTCTTGCTGTCGGACTTCGCCCACTGCGATTTTTTCTCGACCTTCACCGCCAGTTGGCCAACGGGGATTTCCTGGATTTCACCGCCCTGGGAGAGGAAGGCAGCAATCTTTTCATCAAGCTCCGAACGTTCGCGAATCAGCTGTGAATCAGTCATGAAGTCACCTATGCGTTGGGGCGCCAAACCGGCACCGGCAGACTACACCTGTTTTGTTCAAAGCGCCGGGATAGCTCGACCATTTGTCAAAATCACCACTGGTCGTGAAAAAAAGCTATGAATATGCGCCAAACCTTGTATTCTGCATGGGCTGCCTGCCCAGTAACGAGTTCCGCGACTTGATGTTCTTCTACAAGATGCTCCATCTCCTCGGCACCTCTTCACTACGCATTCAGCTCATCGCCGGTCGGCTTTCGGCCGGCCTTTAGCATATTTTTAGGAGACAACATCATGTCCGATCGTCAAAACGGCATCGTCAAGTGGTTCAACGCTGAGAAGGGCTTCGGCTTCATCACCCCGGAAAGCGGCCCGGACGTATTCGTTCACTTCCGTCAGATCGAAGGCAACGGCTACAAGTCCCTCGACGAAGGCCAGAAGGTCAGCTTCGTTGTGACTGCCGGCCAGAAAGGCCCGCAAGCTGAACAAGTTCGCGCTGTCTAATCGACATCGCTGACGAAGAAAGCCCCGCTTAGGCGGGGCTTTTTTTTGCTTGTTCGATTTGCTCCGCCCCATTCGACAGCGCAAATAAAAAACGCCCGGTGCAGTGCACCGGGCGTTTTTGTATTGAAGGGGTGAGCCAGCCGAAGCAGGCTCACTGGCTCCCGATCATTCCTGTTGCGGGTCGAACTGCTTGTCGCGGATCAGCAGGGCGGGGATCACCCCGCAGATGAAGTACGCGGCACCCATCACCAGGAAGCCCACGCCGATGGACATCTGCGTGGCGAGGAAACCGATCACCGCCGGCGCAATGGCCGCGCCGATGCGACCGATGTTGTAGGCACCACCCACGGCCGTACCGCGGAACGCCGCAGCGAAGCTCTCGGTCATGTAGGTCGCGTTCACGCCATACGGAATGCCGTAGAGGAAGCCGAACACCACCAGCATCCACAGAATGTTCTCGGGGCTGTGGAACAGCACGATCACCGGCAGGAACACCGCGGTGCCCAGGGCGCCGAAGGAGAACACGGTGCGGCGGCCGAACCAGTCGGCGGCGACGCCGGCCAGTACCTTGCCGAGGATCATCGCGGCATAGGTGCCGACCAGGTAGGCGGTCATGGCTTTGAAGTTCATGCCCATCTCGGTTTCCAGGTACGACGGCATCCAGTTGTTCACGCCGTAGTAGCCGAACTGCAGGAAGCCGGCGGTCAGCGCCCAGAACAGGAACATGCGGCTGGCCTTCGGGTCGGCGAAGATCTGGCGGAAGGCGTTCTGCCGCGGAGCGGCAACCGTTCCGGCAGGAGCGTTGGCCTTGCGCTGCTGGCGTTCGGCCTGCGCCTGGACCCAGGCGGCGGGCTCGGGAATCAGCTTGCGCATGGCGATGGCCAGTACCACCGGGATGATGGCGATATAGAACAGGTAGCGCCAACCGTGGTCCGGCAGGATCCAGCCGGCCAGCAGGGTGGCGACGATGTAGCCGACCGACCAGCCTGCCTGCAGGGTGCCTAGCACGGTGGTGCGGTATTTGGTGGGCACGTACTCGGCCATCAGCGTATTGCAGGCCACGTAAAGGGCGCCGAGGCCGAGCGACGCGACGAAGCGTGCCGCGGCGAACTGCCAGTAGTTGTGGGTCAGACCAAGAACAGCGGTGCCGACGGAGAACAGCACGATGGTCCAGACCACCGTCTTGACCCGGCCGAAGCGATCGCACGCCCAGCCGCCGTAGATCCCACCGAAGGCCATGCCGGCCAGGGTGACGCTACCCAGGCTGCCGGCCTGGAGGTTGCTCAGGCCGAACTCGGCCTTGAGGCTGGTGAGGCTGTAGGAGAGCAGCATCAGGTCTGCGCCATCGATCAGCAGGCCGATGAAGCAGAAGGCGAAGACGAGGACCCAGGTCTTGTCCTGGGTAGCGGCGGTTGCCGCCGGAGCGGAAGCAGTGTTTTCCATGAACGAATTACCTGTTGTAGTTGTTGGCGGACCGGCGTGCCGGTCCTCGGTAAGCGTGTGGCAGGTGCTTTGGGGTTGGCAGGCGCGGGGTGCGTGGCCCCGCGCCGCCTGAGGGGGTCAGGCCTGGGCTTCGCGGATCATGTTGCGGGCGATGATCACCTGCTGGATCTGCGTGGTGCCCTCGTAGAGCCGGAACAGGCGGACGTCGCGATAGAAACGCTCGATGGCGTACTCGCTGACGTAGCCGGCGCCGCCGTGGATCTGCACGCAGCGATCGGCAACGCGGCCGCACATCTCGGTGGCGAACATCTTGGCGCAGGAGGCCTCGGTGCTGACGTTGCGGCCCTCGTCGCGCTTGCGCGCGGCGTCCAGCACCATGCAGCGGGCGGCGTAGATCTCGGCCTTGCTGTCGGCGAGCATCGCCTGGATCAGCTGGAACTCGGCAATCGGCTGGCCGAACTGCTTGCGCTCCAGGGCGTACTGCAACGCATCGGCGAGCATGCGCTCGGCGGCGCCGACGCTCAGCGCGGCGATGTGCAGGCGGCCCTTGTCGAGCACCTTCATGGCGGTCTTGAAGCCGACGCCCTCGACGCCGCCGATGAGTTGGCTGGCCGGGATGCGCACGTTGTCGAAGATCACGTCGCTGGTGTGCGCGCCTTTCTGGCCCATCTTGTGGTCCGGCTTGCCGAGGGAAATGCCCGGTGTGCCGCGTTCGACGATGAATGCGCTGATGCCGCCGGAACCCTTGATCGCCGGGTTGGTGCGGGCCATCACGGTATAGATGCCGGCGTGCGGGGCGTTGGTGATGAAGCGCTTGGTGCCGTTGAGCACGTAGAAGTCGCCATCGCGCACGGCGGTGGTCTTCAGCGAGGCGGCGTCGGAGCCCGAGTCCGGCTCGGTCAGGCAGAAGGCGCTGAGCAGTTCGCCGCTGGCGAGCTTGGGCAGGTAATCGGCTTTCTGTTCCGGCGTGCCGTCGATCAGGATGCCGATGGAGCCGATGCCGTTGTTGGTGCCGATGTAGGAGCGGAAGGCGGGGGAGGTGCGGCCGAGTTCGAAGGTGATGTTCACCTCTTCTTCCATGGTCACGCCCAGGCCGCCGAACTCTTCGGGGATGGTCAGGCCGAACAGGCCCATCTCGCGCATCTGCTGGATGATGTCCTGCGGGATCGCGTCGGTTTCGGCAACCTCGTTTTCCCGCGGGATCAGCACTTCGCCGACGAACTGGTGGATGGAGTCCAGAAGTATCTGCAGCGTTTCTGGGTCTCGGATCATGTGCACTCCTCACAAGGCCCGCGAGCGGGCCGGTCTGGCGAGGCACCGTCACCCGAGATTCAGCGAGCGGCGGCACCTATGTTGTTGACCATGTTGATCAGGCGGGGCCCGATGTCGTCCTCGAGCTTCTCGCGGGTCAGCTGGAAGCTCGGTCCGCCGCAGTTGAAGGCCAGCAGGCCGTACTGCGGGTGTACCAAGGGCACGGCGACGGAGTTGACGTCGCGGTGCCATTCACCGATCGACAGGCAGTAGCCGTAGTCGGTGTAGTCCCTGAAGGCGCGGTCCAGACCCTTGCGGATGGCCGGCCAGTTGTCCGGTTCGCGTTCGCGAACGTGGTCGAGCAGGAATTCCCGTTCGTTTTCCGGCATCGCCGCGAGGCACGCGCGGCCTACCGAACTCACCGCCAGCGGCAGGTAACTGCCGATCTGCCGGCGCATCGTCATGTTTCCCTGTCCCTGGACCACATCCAGGTAGACCATCTGCAGGCGGTCGCGGGCGGCCATGGCCACCGCCGCCTGGGCGTGGTTGGCCAGTTCCTCCATCAGCGGATGGGCCACCGCGCGGATCGACAGGTTCGACAGCATCGCGTAGCCGAAACCCAGCACGCCGACATCCAGCTGGTACTTGCCCGAATGCACTTCGCGCTTGAGGCAACCCAGGCGCATCAGGGTGTTGGTCAGGCGCGTCACCGTCGGCTTGGGCAGGTCGGTCTTGCGGGCCAGGTCCTGGTTGCTCAGCACGTTTTCCCGTGGCGTGAAGCAACGCAGGATCTCCAGGCCGCGAGCCAGCGCCGTGACGAACTGGCCGCTGTTTTCCTCTTCGCTCAGTGCCGTGGCCGGGTCGTACAGGCCGCGTTCCAGCAGGCCGATTTCACCTTCGTTTTTCGTCGGCGCAGCCGAGTCCATCTCCGTCTTGTTGCGGCGCATGGTAGAACCCCTATTCACGGAAAATCAATAAAATAAAATTCAGTTTCGTCAGACGAAATTGTAATGGGTCTGAACTGGTTAGTACAGGCGTGCCGCTAAAAATATATCGGGCTCAGGTTTTAAGGGGCTTCCAAGGCTATTTGGCTCATCACCGTTTACAGCGCCGATCCAGGATCACTATGATTAAATCGAAATACGGAATGTCGTTTCGTCAGACGAAACAAAAGTGAGGTCACAGCTTTCATGAGTACCAGCGTGGTTCATTTCGATATCCAGGCCAACGGTGTGGCGGTTGTCCGCATCGACCGCCCGGAAGCCAAAAACGCCCTCAATGCTGCGGTGCGCCAGCAACTGGCCGAGCACTTCCGCGCCCTGAGCGATAACCCTGAGGTTCGCGCGGTGGTGCTGACCGGCGGAGAGGAGTGCTTCGTCGCCGGCGCTGACATCCGTGAATTCGCCCAGGCCAGCCCCATCGAGATGTACCGTCGCCACACCGAACTGCTGTGGGAAGCGATTTCCCGTTGCCCCAAGCCGGTGATCGCTGCGGTGAACGGTTTTGCCCTGGGCGGCGGCTGCGAGCTCGCAATGCACTGCGACATCATCGTCGCCGGCGAGTCGGCACGCTTTGGTCAGCCGGAAGTGAAACTCGGCCTGATGCCCGGCGCCGGTGGCACCCAGCGGCTGATCCGCGCCGTGGGCAAGTTCCAGGCAATGCGCATCGCCCTGACCGGCTGCCTGGTCAGGGCGCCCGAAGCCCTGGCCATCGGCATGCTCAGTGAAGTGGTGGAAGACTCGCGCACGCTGCCCCGCGCGCTGGAGCTGGCCGCTGAGATCGCCGCGCTGCCGCCGCTGGCCGTGGCGCAGATCAAGGAAGTGATGCTCGCCGGTGCCGACCTGCCGCTGGACAGCGCATTGACGCTCGAGCGCAAGGCCTTCCAGTTGCTGTTCGACTCGAAAGACCAGAAAGAGGGCGCCGCCGCCTTCCTCGAAAAACGCAAAGCCAGTTTCCTGGGGGAATGAGCATGACCCTTTCTTTCGGTATTGAACGCATGGCCATCGTCGGTACGGGTGTCATGGGCAGCGGTATCGCCCAGATCGCCGCCCAGGCCGGCATCCAGGTGAAACTCTTCGATGCCCGTGACGGTGCGGCCCAAACCGCGCGTGAAAGCCTCGGTCGCACCCTCGCCAAGCTGGCGGAGAAGGGCAAGATCACTCCTGCCGAGGCCGACGCCACCCTGGCTCGTTTGCTGGTTGCCGATTCCCTGGGCGAGCTGGCCGATTCTGATCTGGTGGTCGAGGCGATCATCGAGCGTCTCGATGCCAAGCAGGCGCTGCTGGCCGATCTGGAAGCCGTGGTCAGCGCCGACTGCATCCTCGCCACCAACACCTCGTCGCTGTCGGTCACCAGCATCGCCCGTGGCTGCCAGCATCCGGAGCGGGTAGCGGGCTTCCACTTCTTCAACCCGGTGCCGCTGATGAAGGTGGTCGAGATAATCGACGGCCTGGCCAGCGACCCGCTGGTCGGCGACAGGTTGGTAGCGCTGGCCGCGCGCATGGGCCATCGCGGCATCCGCGCCAAGGATACCCCCGGCTTCATCATCAACCACGCCGGCCGTGCCTACAGCACCGAAGCCCTGCAGATGCTCAAGGAAGCCATCGCCGAACCGGCAGATATCGACCGCATCCTGCGCGATGGCCTGGGCTTCCGCATGGGGCCGCTGGAGCTGTTCGACCTCACCGCGCTGGACGTTTCCCACCCGGTGATCGAGTCCATCTACAACCAGTTCTACCAGGAACCGCGTTATCGCCCGGCGGCGCTGACCCGGCAGATGCTCGAGGCCGGCTTCGTCGGTCGCAAGGTCGGCCGCGGCTTCTATCGCTACGCAGACGGCAAGATGATCGACCCGCCGGCGCCGCAACCGGTACCGAGCGTGGCCGCTCTGCCGCCGGTGTGGATCGGTGCGGAGAACGACCAGGACCGCGAGTTGCTCGGCGAACTGCTGAAGAAACTCGGCGCGAACCTGGAGCAGGGCACCCAACCCAGCAGCGAGGCGCTGTGCCTGCTCGCACCCTATGGTGTGGACGCAACCACGGCCTGCCAGAACTTCGGCACCGACCCGGCACGCACCGTCTGCATCGACCTGCTGCTGGACCTGCAGCGCCACCGCTGCCTGATGCTGAACCCGGCGACTTCCCCGGCCATGCGCGATGCCGCCCATGCACTGCTGGCGGCTGACGGAATAGGCGTCACGGTCATCAATGACAGCGTCGGCTTCGTCGCCCAGCGCGTACTGGCGCTGATCGTCAACCTGGCCGGCGACATCGTCCAGCAGCGCATCGCCAGCGTCGACGACCTCGACGAAGGCGTGCGCCGTGGCCTGGGCTACCCGCAAGGCCCGCTGGCCTGGGGCGACAGCGTCGGCCCGGCGCGTCTGCTGACCATTCTCGAACGCATGACCGACCTGACCGGCGATGCCCGCTACCGCCCCGGCCCGTGGCTACGCCGCCGCGCCGCGCTGGGCCTGTCGCTGCGCCACGCCGAGCCTGCGCTGGGCTGAAGCCCGGCGCCTACCGATTCAAGGAGATACCGATGCTCAATGCTTATATTTACGCCGGCCTGCGCACGCCCTTCGGTCGCCACGGCGGTGCCCTGGCGCCGGTGCGCCCGGACGACCTGATCGCCCAGGTGATCCGCGAGCTGCTGGCCAGCACCAAGGTGCCGGGCGAAGCCATCGAGGACGTGATCCTCGGCAACACCAACCAGGCCGGTGAAGACAGCCGCAACATCGCCCGCCATGCCGCACTGCTCGCCGGCCTGCCGGTGACCGTGCCGGGCCAGACGGTGAACCGCCTGTGCGCCAGTGGTCTGGCGGCGGTAATCGATGCAGCGCGCGCCGTGACCTGTGGTGAAGGCGAGCTGTTCGTCGCTGGCGGCGTGGAAAGCATGTCCCGCGCGCCCTTCGTCATGGCCAAGGCCGAGGCGGCGTACAGCCGTGACCTGACAGTATTCGACAGCACCATCGGTGCGCGCTTTCCCAACCCGAAGATCGTTGCTGGGTTCGGCAACGACAGCATGCCGGAGACTGGCGACAACGTAGCCCGCGAATTTGGCATCAGCCGCGAGCAGGCCGACCGCTTCGCTGCCCGTTCCCAGGCCAACTTTGAAGCCGCCCGCCAGGCCGGTTTCTTCGCCGGGGAAATCCTCCCGGTCAGCGTGCCGACCGGGCGCAAGACGCCGCCGAATGTGGTCGAGCAGGACGAGCATCCGCGTCCGTCTTCCGATGAGTCCGCGTTGGCGCGCCTCAAGCCGCTGTCCGAAGGCGGGGTGGTCACCGCGGGCAACGCTTCCGGCGTCAACGACGGCGCCGCCGCATTGCTGATCGGCTCGGCAGCGGCGGGCGAACGCCACGACCTCAAGCCGCTGGCGCGGATTCTTTCGGCGGCGGCAGTCGGCGTCGAGCCGCGGATCATGGGTGTCGGCCCGGTCGAGGCGATCAACAAGGCGCTGGCCCGCGCCAACCTGACCCTGGCCGACATGGACATCATCGAGATCAACGAGGCTTTCGCTTCCCAGGTGCTCGGTTGCCTGCATGGTCTGGGTGTCGATTTCGACGATGCGCGGGTCAACCCCAATGGCGGCGCCATCGCCGTCGGTCACCCGCTGGGCGCTTCCGGCGCGCGGCTGGCGCTGAGCGTGGCGCGACAACTGCAGCGCAGCGGTCAACGCTATGCGGTGATCAGTCTTTGCATCGGCGTGGGCCAGGGGCTCGCCATGGTTATCGAGCGCGCCTGAGCGCCTGTGAGGAGTTGAAGATGGGTGCTTTGAGCGGATACCGCGTACTCGACCTCAGCCGCGTGCTGGCCGGCCCCTGGTGCGGCCAGGTGCTGGCCGACCTGGGCGCGGAAGTGATCAAGATCGAACGGCCCGGCGTGGGTGACGACACCCGCGGCTGGGGCCCGCCCTACATGAAAGCCGCCGATGGCTCGGACAGCTCCGAGGCGGCGTACTACCAGTCCACCAACCGCAACAAGCTGTCGGTGGCGCTGAACCTGGCCACCGAAGAAGGGCAGGCGCTGGTGCGCGCCCTGGCCTGCGAGTGCGACGTGCTGATCGAGAACTACAAGGCCGGTTCGCTGGCCAAGTACGGGCTGGACTACGAGAGCCTGTCGAAAGTGAATCCGCGCCTGGTCTACTGCTCCATCACCGGCTTCGGCCAGACTGGCCCGCGCGCCGAGGAGCCCGGCTACGACTTCATCATCCAGGGCATGGGCGGATTGATGAGCATCACCGGCGAGAAGGACGGCGTGCCCGGCGCCGGCCCGCAGAAAGTCGGTGTCGCCGTGTCGGACGTGATGACCGGCCTCTACTCGGTGGTCGCCATCCAGGCCGCGCTGCTGGCGCGGGAGAAGACCGGCCGCGGCCAGCACTGCGACATGGCGCTGCTCGACGTGCAGGTCGCCATGCTCGGCAACCAGAGCCAGAACTACCTCGCCACCGGACGCTCGCCGGGCCGCCAGGGCAATGCCCACGTCAACATCGTGCCGTACCAGGTATTCAGCGCGAAGGACATGGACTTCATCATCGCCTGCGGCAACGACAGCCAGTTCGTCTCGCTGTGCGATGCGATCGGCCTGCCGGAACTGCCCAAGGACCCGCGCTTCACCCGCAATGCCGACCGCGTGCGCAACCGCGACATCATCGTCGGCAAGCTGGCCGAGCACTTCCAGGGCGACACCGCCGACAACTGGGTGAAGCGCATCCATGCGATGAAGGTGCCGGTCGGTGTGATCAACGATATCGGTCGCGCACTGGATGAGCCGCAGGTGATCGCCCGCGACATGCTGGTGGAGATTCCCCACGCGCAGAACGCGGCGTTCCGCATGGTCGGCAGCCCGCTGAAATTGTCCGAGACGCCGGTGGAATACCAGCGCCCGGCGCCCATGCTCGGCGAGCACACCGACGAGGTGCTCAAGCGCCGTCTGGGAATCGATGACGCACGCCTGGCGCAGTTGAAGGCCGAGGGTGTGATCGAGCAGCTCGGTGAGGCCTGACGCCCTGATGGTCGCCAGAGAGTAGGGCGCATAACGCGTCAGCGTTATCCGCCGCTGCACCGAATGACGGCGGATAACCGCAAGCGGTTATGCGCCCTACGTAACTGAATCCGTTCGCGAGCAAGCTCGCTCCTACGAAGAGCGCACCGGCACAAGGCTGGACCTGTAGGAGCGAGCTTGCTCGCGAACCACCCCCAACCGCAGCGCCGATGCAAACCGGCGTTAGCCAAGGAAACAACTGATGAAAGTACTGGTCGCGGTAAAACGCGTGGTCGATTACAACGTCAAGGTTCGCGTCAAGGCGGATAACTCCGGCGTCGATCTGGCCAACGTCAAGATGTCCATGAACCCCTTCTGCGAAATCGCCGTGGAAGAGGCCGTACGCCTGAAAGAGAAAGGCGTCGTCACCGAGATCGTTGCGGTCTCCGTCGGCCCGACCGCTGCCCAGGAGCAACTGCGTACCGCGCTGGCTCTGGGTGCTGATCGCGCCATCCTCGTTGAAACCAACGAAGAGCTGAGCTCCCTGGCCATCGCCAAGTCGCTGAAAGCCCTGGTCGACAAAGAGCAGCCGCAGCTGGTCATCCTCGGCAAGCAGGCCATCGACAGCGACAACAACCAGACCGGCCAGATGCTGGCTGCGCTGACCGGCTACGCGCAAGGCACCTTCGCCTCCAAGGTCGAAGTTGCTGGCGACAAGGTCAACGTCACCCGTGAAATCGACGGCGGCCTGCAGACCGTTGCCCTGAACCTGCCGGCAATCGTCACCACCGACCTGCGCCTGAACGAGCCGCGCTACGCGTCGCTGCCCAACATCATGAAGGCGAAGAAGAAGCCGCTGGACGTGGTGACCCCGGACGCCCTGGGCGTTTCCACCGCTTCCACCGTGAAGACCGTGAAAGTCGAAGCTCCGGCTGCCCGTAGCGCTGGCATCAAGGTCAAGTCCGTTGCTGAACTGGTCGAGAAACTGAAGAACGAGGCGAAAGTAATCTGATGGCTATCCTGGTAATCGCTGAGCACAACAACGGCGCACTGGGCGCCGCCACTCTGAACACTGTCGCTGCGGCGCAGAAGATTGGTGGCGACATCGCCGTCCTGGTCGCTGGCCAGAACGTCGGTGGCGTGGCTGAAGCCGCTGCCAAGATCGCTGGTGTTGCCAAGGTGCTGGTCGCCGACAACGCTGCCTACGCTCACCAACTGCCGGAGAACGTTGCTCCGCTGATCGCTGAGCTGGGCAAGGGCTACAGCCACGTGCTGGCCGCCGCCACCACCAACGGCAAGAACTTCCTGCCGCGCGTTGCCGCCCTGCTGGACGTCGACCAGATCTCCGAGATCATCGAAGTCGTCAGCGCCGACACCTTCAAGCGCCCGATCTATGCCGGTAACGCCATCGCTACCGTGCAGTCCTCGGCTGCCGTGAAAGTGATCACCGTGCGTGGCACCGGCTTCGACGCCGTTGCTGCCGAAGGTGGCTCTGCCGCTGTTGAAGCTGTTTCCGGCCCGGCCGATGCCGGCAAGTCCGCCTTTGTCGGCGAAGAGCTGGCCAAGTCCGACCGTCCGGAACTGACCGCTGCCAAGATCGTCGTATCCGGCGGCCGCGGCATGGGCAATGGCGACAACTTCAGCATCCTTTATTCCCTGGCCGACAAGCTGGGCGCTGCCGTCGGTGCTTCCCGCGCCGCGGTCGACGCCGGCTTCGTGCCGAACGACATGCAGGTCGGCCAGACCGGCAAGATCGTTGCTCCGCAGCTGTACGTGGCCGTTGGTATCTCCGGCGCCATCCAGCACCTGGCGGGCATGAAGGATTCGAAAGTGATCGTTGCGATCAACAAGGACGAAGAGGCGCCGATCTTCCAGGTCGCCGACTACGGCCTGGTCGCCGACCTGTTCGAAGCCGTACCGGAGCTGGAAAAGACCCTCTGATCCTGCTCATTCCCCTGGCCGGGCCAGCTGTCATCGGCCCGGCGTTTTGCCAACACCCCAGTAGAAAGAAACAAGAACAATGAAAAATCGTCGTACCCCTGTGCTGGTCTCCGGACTGGCGCTGCTGCCCTCGTTCGCCCATGCGGATTTCCTCGCCGACAGCAAGGCCAGCATCGAAGCACGCAACTTCTACTTCAACCGCGATTACCGCCAGAGCGGTGCCGTGCAGTCCAAATCCGAAGAGTGGGCCCAGGGCTTCCTGCTGCGCTACGAGTCGGGCTACACCGAGGGCACCGTCGGCGTGGGCGTCGATGCCCTCGGCCTGCTGGGCCTGAAACTGGATTCCAGCCCGGACCGTTCCGGCTCCGGTCTGCTGCCGTACTCGGCCAGTAACAAGCGCGCCGCCGACGACTACAGCGACCTCGGCCTCACCGCCAAGCTGCGCGCCTCCAAAAGTACGCTGAAGGTCGGCACCTTGCTGCCCAAGCTGCCAGTCGTGCAGTACAACGACACCCGCCTGCTGCCGCAGACCTTCCAGGGCGCGCTGGTGGAGTCGAAGGAACTCGACGACCTCGACCTGCAACTCGGCCAGCTGCGCGAGGTGAAGCAGCGCGATTCGTCCAACAACGAAGACCTGTCGATGACCCGCGGCAACAAGCGCAACATCGTCGCCGGCAGCCACCTGACCAGCGACCGCTTCAACATCGCCGGCGGCACCTATCGCTGGAACAGCCAACTGAGCACCAGCTACCACTATGCCAACCTCGAAGACCTCTATCGTCAGCATTACGTGAGCCTCGTGCACACGCTGCCGATTGCCGAAGGCCAATCGCTGAAGTCCGACATCCGCTGGGCACGTTCCACCGACGATGGCGGCAGCAACGTCGACAACCGCGCGCTCAACGCCATGTTCACCTACAAGCTGGGCAACCAGGCGTTCGGCCTGGGCCTGCAGCGCATGTCCGGCGACACCGGCTTCGCCTACCTGTCGGGCACCGATCCGTACCTGGTCAACTATGTGCAGATCGGCGACTTCGCCAACAAGGACGAACGCTCCTGGCAGCTGCGCTACGACTTCAACTTCGCCTCCTACGGGCTGCCCGGCCTGAGCCTGATGACTCGCTACCTGCGCGGCGACAACATCGACCTGCTCAACGGCCAGGGCAACGGCAAGGAGTGGGAACGCGACACCGACGTCGGCTATCTCGTACAGAGCGGCCCGCTGAAGAACGTCGGTTTCAAGCTGCGCAACAGCACCTTCCGCAGCAGCTTCGGCAATGACATGGACGAGACCCGCTTCATCGTCAGCTACACCTTGCCGATCTGGTAACGCGCCAGGCAGCACCGAAAAGCCCCGCTCAGGCGGGGCTTTTTTATGCGTTCGATCTGGGCCTTACCACTTGCTGACGTCGACGACGGCCTTGGCGAATGCCTCCGGTGCTTCCTGCGGCAGGTTGTGGCCGATGCCTCCGGTGAGCGTGCGATGCTCGTAGTGGCCGGTGAACTTCGCCGCGTAGGCCTTGGGTGGCGGATGGAACGCGCCGTTGGCGTCGCCTTCCAGGGTGACGGTCGGCACGCTGATCGGCGGGGCCTTGGCGAGCTTCTGTTCGAGCTCGTCATACTGCGCTTCGCCTGCCGCCAGGTTCTGCCGCCAGCGGTAATTGTGGAGAGTGACGGCGACGTGGTCGGGGTTTTCGAACGCCTTGGCGCTGCGCTCGAAGGTGGCTTCATCGAAGTCCCACTTGGGTGAGGCCTGCTTCCAGATCAGCCGGGTGAAGTCGCGGGTGTTCTTCGCGTAGCCGGCGGCGCCGCGCTCGGTGGCGAAGTAGAACTGGTACCACCAGAGGAACTCGGCTTCCGGCGGCAGCGGTTGCTGGCCGGCGGCCTGGTTGCCGATCAGGTAGCCGCTGACTGCTACCAGCGCCTTGCAGCGTTCGGGCCAGAGGGCGGCAATGATATCGGCGGTGCGCGCGCCCCAGTCGAAGCCGGCGAGCACGGCCTTGTCGATCTTCAGCGCATCCATCAGCGCGATGATGTCGCTGGCTACCGCGGCGGGTTGGCCGTTGCGCATCGTCTGCTCGGAGAGGAAATGCGTGCTGCCATAGCCGCGCAGCCACGGAACGATCACCCGGAAGCCTTGTGCGGCCAGCGCCGGCGCTACGTCGACGAAGCTGTAGATGTCATACGGCCAGCCATGCAGCAGGATCACCACCGGGCCATCCGCCGGGCCATCTTCGGCATAGCCGACATTGAACTGGCCGGCAACGATCTGCTTGAGCGCCTTGAAGGTGGTGTGTGTACCGGCCTTCAGCGACGCGGTGGCCTTGCTCTTCTCGCTGGCAGCCAGGGCGACGGCTGGCAATTGGGTGGCGGCGAGTGCTACCGCTGCCAGGCGCATCAGGTCGCGGCGACTGCTATCGAAGTGCTCCGACATGTCTTTTCCTTGTTGGGGTGGGCCGGACAAAGCGTAGGCGAGCATGAGTCCCCTGCTGGGAAAATTCCGGGACGAATGGCGCGAAAGTGCGTGCTTGAGGGGGTTATTGGCGATTTTTCCCGTGTCGAACCTCTCACCGGGCAAGGAAAAGTCTGGTCAGGGCGCCGGCCCTCGGCTTATAAAACCCCTTCGCCGCTGTAGACCCGCAAGGATGGCGGCCCCACCAGATCAAGGAACGATAATGCGACGAATCACGATGATTCTGCTCGCCGCCGCCCTGTTGCAGGGCTGCGCGCACCAGAAGACCGGCAACCAGTGCGAAGACAACTTCAACACCGAAGGCGGCTTCATCGCCGGCAAGACCTTCACCTCCAATGTGCAGTTGGACATGCCTTACGCCAAGGTCTTCGACCGGGCGCAGAAGACCCTGGTGAAGGAGGGCTTCACCATCCAGACCGCCGACGAGAAGAGCGGCACCATCTCCGCCTACCAGGGCGTGATCCTGAGCAGCCGGAACGCACCGTTGAACATCGTGGTGGAAAAGGCGGGCTCCGGCTCCAAGGTAAGCTATGTCTTCGTCACCCTGGGCGGCATGTACACCACCGAAGGCGCAGTGCGTGACGGCTTCTGCCGGTTCACTGACGGGATTCGGCAGTAACCGCTGACCTCGGTGTAGGAGCGCGCCATGCGCGCGAATCGCGGGCATGGCCCGCTTCTGCAGGTGTTCGCCGATGGAGCCCGCTCGTGCGAGCAGGGTGGGCATGGTTGCCTAGGTAGGATGGGTAGAGCGCAGCGATACCCATGCTGTTGCGCAGCCAGATGCGATGGGTATCGCTGCGCTCCACGCCATCCTACGTTCTAGGCTCTCTGATATTTCGCGGAGTCTGACGTCAATCGCGGTCGGAGTCCGCTCCTACTCGCGTACCAGTCTCTCGATGAGACGGCGCGTCAGCGGGGCAATGACCAGCACCAGCGGGAAGGCGATGCCCCAACTAGTGAGCCAGGCGCCGAGCCAGAGATGGGCGAAGCCTGGTGCGAGGCCGATGGCGCGCCCGGTGGCAAGGCCGGAGACCAGCAGGCTCATCACCCCGGACAGAATCAACGCGAACAGCAGCGGAGCGTAGCGGCGCGGGATCATGCGTGGGCCTCCTGGTCGAACTGTGGCTGGTGAAGGCGGCTGAGGGTTTCGGCAAAGTGCTGGCCGAACAGCCGTGCGGTCTTCAGGTCGCCGGGGCAGAAGTCCGCTGCAGTCTTGTCGGCCTGGGCCATCAGGCCGGACCAGGAGCCCAGGCGGTTGGCGGCCTCCTCGAACGGTACGCCCAGGTGCTGCTCGGGCAGGATCGGGTTGCCGGCCCAGAGCATCCCGTGCTGCATGCAGAAGGTGAACAGCGAGATCAGCGTGGACTGCTTGTCGCCCGCCGGCAGCGCCGAGACGGTGAACCCGGCGGCGAGGCGGCTGCGCAGCTTCTGTTGGCGCCACAACGGTCCGGTGGCGTCCATCAGGGTTTTCAGCGGTGTCGAGACGCCGCCCAGATAGGTGGGGGAGCCAAAGATCAGGCCGTGGTAGGCGAGGAGGGCGTCCGGGCGCCCGATCAGCTCCTGGGCCCTGATTAGCTGCACGTCGCAGCGGGAGACAAGGCTCGCTCCGCTGGCGATGGTCTGGGCGATGCGCTCGGTGCGGCCGCTGGCGCTGTGGTAGACGATGGCAATGGTTTTCATGGCTTCTCCGTGGGTGCACGCAAGGTGAAAGCCACATCCTGGGTTGACCGGGAGGGGCTTTGGCGTGACCCTACAAGTTCAAGTGAACTTGAAGTCAAGAGGTGATCCATGGACATCGCCGATGTGGCGAAACGCTCCGGCGTGCCGGCATCTACCCTGCGTTTCTACGAGGAGAAGGGGTTGATCGTCTCCCTGGCGAAGCCCGGTGCGCGCCGCCAGTTCGCCCCGCAGATTCTCGACCAGCTGGCGTTGATCACCCTGGGGCAGACAGCGGGTTTCAGCCTGGACGATATCCGCTCGATGTTTGCAGCTGACGGTGGGCCCCATATCGACCGGGCGATGCTGGCGGCCAAGGCGGACGAGCTGGATGCCACGATCGGGCGCCTGCAGGCGATGAGCCGGGGATTGCGCCACGCGGCAGCCTGTCCGGCGCCCAGCCACGCCGAGTGCCCGACCTTCCAGCGCCTGGTGAAGGCGGCGGCGAAGAGTGCGCTGGAGGGGAAGAAGGAGCGGGGACGGTTGAGTAAGGGGAAGGTTTGACCCGTTGCGCTTTCGGAGGGCGACTAACCCGGAACGGGTTATCCGCCGGATGGCGGATAACGCCATAGGCGTTATGCGCCCTACGGAGGTGAAGTCCTGCGCGGGGCTCGCCCTCACCCTGACCCTGGCTGCGCGCCCCGCTCCAGAGGGAGAGGGGACTGTACGGTGCAACTCCCTCCGAGAGAGGGGCTTTCTGTAGGAGCGAGCTTGCTCGCGAACAATGTCGCCCGGTTACATCCACCTTGGGCGGTTCGCGAGCACGCTCGCTCCTACAGGGGGAGCCCCAGCGCCGCTTCCAGCCACTCGCAGAACCCCTGCGCCTGCGCATTCCGCTCGCTCTGCTGATGCACCAGCAGCGACCAGTTCGGCCCGCGCACGGTCTTTTCGCTGAGTGGGGCCAGCAAGCCATTCTGCCGCGCATCCCCCGCCAGCAACTGGCTCACCAGCGCGATGCCCAGGCCCTGGCTCGCCGCATCCAGCAGCAATCCGGGATCGGAGAAGTTCAACCCCTCGCTGCGCTGGCCGACATCCGCGCCGCCCTGCACCTGCCAGTGCGCCCAGTCCATCTCCCGCTCACCGTGCAGGGTGGTGCGCGACGGCTCCGCCTGTGCCAGTACGGATGGATGACAGGCCGGGTAGAGACGATCCTCCAGCAGCACGCGGAAGCGGCATTCGGCCTGGGCGGTGAGGTCGTCGCGCACGGCGATGTCGATGGTCTGGGAGGCCATGTCCGGGGTTTCGTCGGTGGTCAGCAGCCACAGGTCGATCTGCGGGTGGCGCGCGTGGAAGTCGCCCAGGCGCGGTACCAGCCAGTGGCGGGCGAAGGCCGGGGTGGTGTTGACCACCAGTTGGTTGGGCTTGCGGTACTGGTCCAGGCGGCGGATGCCCACCGCCAGTTGCTGCAGCATGGATTGCGTGGTGCTGAGCAGGTCGGCGCCGGCGTCGGTCAGCGCCACCTTGCGCCCGGAGCGGTAGAACAGCGGCTGCTCGACGAAGCTTTCCAGGCTGCGGATCTGCTGGCTGATGGCCGACTGGGTGAGGTGCAGCTCCTCGGCGGCCTTGTGGAAGCTGCCCAGGCGCGCGGCGGCTTCAAAGCCGCGCAGGGCATTCAGGGGGGGCCAGTGCTTGAGCATGATCGATAAGTTCGCCTAATCAGATTTGCGCAAAATCTATCGTTTGTTGTCGCGTTTTTACAGGCCTAGCATGGTCGTCAGGCGCCGCTTAATCCTTTTCTTCCGATAAAAATTCCTTACCAAAGGTTTGAATATGCATCGCAACGACGATAGGCAGAACGGCTGGCGCATGCCTGCCGAATGGGTCAACCACGCGGCGACCTGGATGGCTTTCCCGCACAACCGACCGCTCTGGGAGGGTGGCTGGCGCGTGACGCTGGAGCAGGTGCAGGAAGACTTTGCTCGCGTCGCCAATGCCATTGCCCGCTTCGAGCCGGTGAAGCTGGTAGTGGACCCGTCCGCCGTCGCCCGCGCCGCCGAACTCTGCGGGCCGAACGTCGAGCTGGTGCCGCTGCCCATCGACGACAGCTGGTGCCGCGACTCCGGGCCGACCTTCGTCTGCCATCCGCAACACGGCGTGGCCGGTGTGAGCTGGCGCTTCAACGCCTGGGGCGGCAAGTCCGAGCACACCCTGGACGAAGGCCTGGGCCGCCGCATCCTCAACCACCTCGGCCTGGACTGCTTCGGCACGCCACTGGCCAACGAGGGCGGGGCGATTCATGTGGACGGCGAGGGCACGCTGATCACCACCGAGTCGGTGCTGCTCAACCCCAATCGCAACCCCGGCGTGAGCAAGCGTGAGATGGAGGAAATCTTCTCCCACCTGCTGGGCGTGACCAAGACCATCTGGCTGCCGGGCGACCCGCAGTACGTTACCGGCGACATGACCGACGGCCACGTCGACGGTGTGTGCGCCTTCGCCCGCCCTGGCGTGCTGCTGGTGGATGCAACCCACGACGCTTCCAGCACCTACGCCGAAGTCGCCCGCGAGAACCGTCGCGCGCTGGAGCTGGCCACTGACGCCAAGGGCCGCTCCTTCGAGCTGATCGAACTGTTCGAAGCCAGCGCGGCGGTGGACCCGGAAGCGGAAGTGTTCTGTGCTTCCTACACCAACTTCTACCTGGCCAACGGCGCGGTGATCATGCCGGCCTATGGCATCGCTGCCGACGACGAAGCCGCTGCCGTGCTGGCCCGCGCGTTCCCCGGTCGTGAAGTGGTGCCGGTGCGCATCAACAACCTGGCCCACGGCGGCGGCGGCGTGCACTGCATTACCCAGCAGCAGCCGGCCTGGCCGCTGGGAGGCCTGTGATGAGCAAGCTGACCGTCGCCGTGCTGCAGTTCTCCTGCAGCTGGGACCTGCCGCGTAACCTTGCCGAAGCCGAGCGCCACGTGCGCTCGGCAGCGGCGGCCGGGGCAAGGCTGATCCTCCTGCCCGAGCTGTTCGCCACCCCATACTTCTGCATCGAGCAGGACCACGCCCACCTCGCACTGGCCCAGCCCTACGACGACAGCCCGCTGCTGCAGCGCTTCGCCAGCCTGGCGGCGGAGCTGAACGTGGTGCTGCCGATCAGCTGGTTCGAGCGCGCGGGCAACGCCTACTTCAACTCGCTGACGGTGGCCGATGCAGACGGCGGCCTGCTTGGCGTGTACCGCAAGACGCACATCCCCAACGCCATCGGCTACCAGGAGAAGGAGTATTTCAGCCCCGGCGATACCGGTTTCCGCGTCTGGGACACCGCCGTTGGGCGCATTGGCGTGGGCATCTGCTGGGACCAGTGGTTCCCCGAGACAGCCCGTTGCCTGGCACTGCAGGGCGCGGAGCTGCTGCTGTTCCCCACCGCCATCGGCTCCGAGCCGGGCGCGGAACAACTGGATTCTCGCGATCACTGGCAGACCGCCCAGCGCGGCCACGCCGCCGCCAACCTGCTGCCGGTGCTGGCCGCCAATCGTATCGGCGAGGAAGTGGCGCCCAGCGATGATGCGCTGCGCATGCGCTTCTACGGCTCGTCGTTCATCACTGACCACAAAGGCGCGCTGCTGGCCGAAGCCGGGCGCAACGAGGCCGCCGTACTGGTGCAGGAGCTGGACCTGGACCTGGCCCGCGAAGAGCGCCTGACCTGGGGCGTGTACCGCGACCGCCGCCCGGAAATGTACGGCCCGCTGCTCGGCCTCGATGGCCGCCACCTGCACCCACGCTGGCAAGGAGTCTGACCATGAACAAGCACCTGCTGATCGGCGCGTTGGGGTTGTCCCTGGCGTGCCTCCTGCAACCGGCCGTGGCGGAGGAGGAAAAGGTCCTGCGCCTGTTCAACTGGGCGGACTACTTCGCCCCCGACACGCTGGCGAATTTCACCAAGGAAACCGGCATCCGCGTCATCTACGACGTGATGGACAGCAGCGAGACGCTGGAAGCCAAGATGATGGCCGGGCACAGCGGCTACGACCTGGTCTTCCCCGGCGACACCGTGGCCGAGCGGTTGATGCGCGCCGGCGCCCTGCAGAAGCTCGATGACAGCAAGCTGACGCAGCTGGCCGATATCGAGCCGGGCCTGCAGACGCTGCAGACCAAGTACCCGTACTCGCGCCACGCGGTGGTGCCCTACACCTGGGGCAGCATCGGCGTGACCTACAACCAGGCGAAGATCGAACAGCGCATGCCCGGCGCACCGGTGAACAGCCTGGACATGCTGTTCAAGCCGGAAGTCGCCAAGCGTTTCGCCGATTGCGGCATCTCCATGATCGACTCGCCGGACGAAGTGCTGGCCGTGGTTCTCAACTACCTCGGCCGCGACCCGCGCAGCGGCAAGCCGCAGGACCTGGCGGATGCTTTGGCGCTGCTCAACGGCATCCGCCCGTACATCCGCAAGTTCCAGTCACAGCCGGTCACCCAGCTGGTTAATGGCGACCTGTGCCTGTCACTCGGTTACAGCGGCGACGTCACCCAGTCGCAACGGGCGGCCGACGAGGCGAAGAAGCCCGAGCGCTTCGAGTACCGCGTCCCGCGCGAAGGCACCTCGGTGTGGATGGACACCATGGCCATTCCCGTCGACGCGCCGCACCCGGAATACGCCTATGCGCTGATCAACTACCTGATGCGCCCGGAAGTGATGGCCGCGATCAGCAACGCCACCGGCTACCCGACCTCCAACGCCAAGGCGCGGCCGATGGTCGAGGCGAGCATGCGCGACAACCCGGACATCTATCTTAATGAGAAGGCCTACGCGCGGCTGTTCCCCGGCAAGGACATCCCCCAGCGCGACATGCGCGCGCGGATGCGTACCTGGACCAGTTTCAAGACCGGCACCGGCGGTTGAGGAGGCGAGGATGATGACACGCAGGAACCTGCTCGGCACCGGCATCACGCTGGCCGCCGGGCTCGGCCTGGGGTTGGGGCGCGTCGCCCTGGCTTCGGGCAAGTGGACCATGCCCGACGAGCACCGCAAACAGGAACGGGTGTTCGTCGCTTACGCGGCGAGCGCCGACGTCTGGGAAGACCTCGCCCCGGACGTCAACGCCACCGTGGCGCGGCTGGCCCGCGCCATTGCCGAGTTCCAGCCGGTGACGGTGCTGTGCCGGCCTGAACAACAGGCCGAGGCCAAGCGTGCGTGCGGCGGGCAGAATGTCGACTTCCTGCCGGTGCCGGTGGATGACATCTGGGTGCGCGACTACGGCGGTTGCTTCCTTGTCGACGGCACGTCGGGCGGCCTGGCGCTGGCCGACTTCAACTTCAACGGCTGGGGCGGCAAGCAGCACGCCGAGCGCGATCGTGGAGTGTCGGCGGCACTGGCCGAGGACCTGGAGGCCAAGGCCATCGTCAGCGAGCTGTGCGGGGAGGGCGGCGGCATCGAGGTGGATGGCCACGGCACGGCGATCTTCACCGAAAGCTGCTGGGTCAACGACAACCGCAATCCTGGCTGGTCGCGCCCTCGCGTCGAGGCCGAGCTCAAGCGCATGCTGGGGCTGCGCAAGGTGATCTGGCTGCCGGGCATCCGTGGCAAGGACATCACCGATGCGCACGTGGACTTCTACGCGCGCTTCGTCGAGCCGGGCGTGGTCGTGGTCAACCTGGACAACGATCCGCAGTCCTATGACCACGCTGTCACCCGTCGCCACCTGGAGATACTCAAGACCGCTACGGATGCCGATGGCCGCGCGCTGAAACTGCACACGCTGCCGCCGCCGATGAAGCCCAAGCCCAGCGCCTACAACCGCGACAACCCGGATTTCGCGGCCGGTTACATCAACTACCTGCCGGTGAACGGCGGGGTAATTGCGCCGAAGTTTGGCGATGCGGCGGCGGATGAGCATTGCCATGCCTTGCTCAGCGAGCTGTACCCGGACCGCGAGATCGTGCAGTTGAACATCGACCCGATCGCCGCCGGTGGTGGTGGCACCCACTGCGTGACGTTGCAGATGCCGGCGGTGTAGAGCGGTTACACAGGCGGGCTCCTTGTAGGAGCGAGCTTGCTCGCGAACAGCCCACGGCGGCATGGATGCCAGACTGGTTCGCAAGCAAGAACTGGGCGTCCCCCTCGTTCCTACAAGTCCGTTATCGCTGGATGTGCCACGGGGGCCGGTGAATTCGTTTTCGGCGGATACCCCGTTCCGGGTTATTCGCCCTACGGTGGGGTGAGCTTCGTAGGATGGGTCGAGAGTCGTTGCGCGATCAGCGCTCGGCGAAAGCCTCGATCAGCAAAGCTGGCAGGGCCGTGCCAGCCGCGCTGGCGAGGGCGAAGTCGCGTTCGCCATGCAGCGGGCCCGGTGCGGGGTTGATGTGCAGGACAGTGGCCCCGGCGCGCCAGGCGATCTGCGGGACTTCGGCCGCCGGGTAGACCACGCCGGAGGTGCCCACGGAGATCAGCAGGTCGCAGTCTTCGGCGGCCTGGAAGGCGTGGTTGAGGGCATTCATCGGCAGGCCTTCGCCGAACCACACCACGCCGGGGCGCAGCGGGCCGCCGCAATGGGCGCAGGCCGGCGGCGGTACGCGGCGCCCTGCCTCAGGCTCATCCGGAACCGGCAGCGCTGCGTCGGGTTCGCGCTGGCAGTCGAAACAGCGCGGGCGTTCCAGTTGGCCGTGCAGGTGGGTGACGTCCTGGCTGCCGGCGCGTTCGTGGAGATCGTCGACGTTCTGGGTGATCAGCGTGAGCTTCGGCACCTTGCCCGCCAGCGCTGCGATGGCCAGGTGAGCGGGATTGGGCTGCGCGCGATGGACGACACTGCGTCGCCATTCATACCAGCCCCAGACCAGCGGCGGGTCGGCACGGAAGGCCTGGGCGGTGGCCAGGGATGCGGCGTCGAAACGCTCCCACAGCCCGCCGAGGCGGTCGCGGAAGGTGGGGACACCACTCTCGGCGGAAACACCAGCACCGGTGAATACCACCACGTGGTGGGCTTTGCGCAGGGCGTCGAGCAGGGCGGGTTCGAATATCACGGTGCGGTTCCCGGCAGCGTGGGGGCATTTTCCAGGCGATTGCGGCCGGCCGCCTTGGCGCGGTACAGCGCGCGGTCGGCGGCCTCGATGAGCGTGGCGGCGGAGTTGTCGCTGCCGCCGGGCAGGGTGGCAATGCCGATGCTCGCGGTGATGCGGCCCAGCGGACTGCCCGCGTGAGTGAGATTGGCCTGCTGCAGGCGCTTCATGAACTGTTCGGCGACGGCAAGGGCACCGTCCGCTGCCGTATTGGGCAGGATCACCGCCAGTTCCTCGCCGCCGTAGCGTGCGGCGAGGTCGCCGGGGCGGCGCACGCTGTCGGCGAGGATGCGGCCGATGCGGCGCAGGCAGTCATCGCCGGCGGGGTGACCGTAGGTATCGTTGAAGCGCTTGAAGTGGTCGACGTCGATCAACAGCAGCCCCAGCGGCGTGCGCTCGCGGTGTGCGCGGCGCAGCTCGGCGATCAGGTGGTCGTCGAAGCTACGGCGGTTCTCCAGGCCGGTGAGGGGATCGCGGGAGGCGAGGACCTCCAGTTGGCGGTTGGCCTTGATCAGGTCCTCGCGGGCGTCGCGCAGCAGGCGTTCAGTGCCGATGCGGCGCTGGATGGCGAGGATCAGCAGGCTGCCGATCACCACGATGACCATCAGCAGGCCGAAGGCGATGGCGACCGTGCGCAGGGCGTCGGCGCGCCAGGCGGCCAGGGCTTCGTCCTTGCCCAGGGCGACCGAGGTCACCAGCGGATAGCGTTCGTTCTTGCGGAAGGCGTAGATGCGCTCTATGCCGTCCAGCGAGGAGGCGAAGGTCGCGCTGCCGACCGTGGCTTCCTCCAGGTACTGGGTGAAGATCGGCGAGCGCGAGAGCACGCGGCCCATGTCGCTCTCGCGGAAGGGATAGCGCACCAGCACCTGGCCGCTGCTGGTGGCAACGCCGATGGCGCCGGTCTTGCCGATATCGATCTTGCCGAACAGGCGCAGGAAGTCCTGCACGCCGAGCGCCGCCACTATCACCCCGGCAAAGTTGCCCTGGGCGTCGTTGTAGCGGCGGCTGACGGTGATCACCCAGACGCCGGTGGAGCGACTGTGGATCGGTCCGTCGATGTAGGCGTCCAGTGAAGGGTTGTCGCGATGGTGGATGAAGTACGCGCGGTCGGCGCTGTTGGAGCCGGGCGGGAAGGGGCCGGTAGAGGTCATCAGCCAGTTGCCGTGGGCGTCGTAGATGCCGACGCCATTGAGCTGCACGAGCAGGTGCTGCTGCCGTTGTACCAGTTCATTGAGACGTTGCAGCTGCGGAGCAGCGAGGCCTTCGTGCTCCAGGCGTTCGGCGATTCCGAGCAGCAGCATGGAGCTCTGCGTGACGATGCCCTCGACGTAGGTGTCCAGCGCCTGGGTGAGGTTGAGGTTGTGCGTGGTGGTTTCCGCCAGTGTGCGCTCGCGGGCCGACCACAGCTCCCAGATCGTTGCGATGGCGACGGTCAGGCTGATGATCGACAGCAGGAGGATGGCAAGGCGGATGTCGCGTTTCACACTGGCCTCGTTGGGACGTTCCCTGTGGCGGTCGTCACGCAGGGCGGGCATCGCCCGGCGGGTCCAGGGAGACGCCGGCAGCACGTGCCGGGTTGGCTATGGTGGTCAGACGCCTGGCATGCCGCTGAGTTGCACACGGTTGCGACCTTTCTGCTTGGCGATGTACAGGTGGCGGTCGCAGCGGGCGAGCAACTCGCGCGGTTCATGCAGGCCGCCCTCGTTGGCCATTGCTGCGCCGAGGCTGATGGTCAGCTGGCGCAGGCTGTCAGGCCGGTGCAGGTGCTCGATGCCCTGGCTCGCCACCTGCTCGCGCAGTCGTTCAGCGACGCAGCGCAGGTCTTCGGCGTTGGTCGCCTCCAGCAGGATGGCGAATTCCTCACCGCCATAACGATAGACGTTGGCCCGCCCGCCGCGCAGGGTGCCGACCAGGTTCTCGGCCACTTGGCACAGGCAGCGGTCGCCGGCCTGGTGCCCGTAATGGTCGTTGTACGGCTTGAAGTAGTCGATGTCCGCCATCAGCAGGGCGAAGGGCCGGCCGTGGGCGCGCATGCCGTGCCAGCTTTCGTTGAGCTGCAGGTCCAGGGCCCGGCGGTTGCCCACGCCGGTGAGGCCATCGGTGGTGGCCAGTTCCTGCAGGCGCAGGTTGAGCGACGCCAGTTCCGCGCGCTGGCGGCGCTCCTCGAGGTCGGCGAGAAAGGCCTGGCGCACGCCCTTGATGTTGGTCCAGCTGATGAACAGGCTGAACAGGGCGATGGGCAGGTAGACCAGGGTGAAGATCAGCAGCGGCTTGACCGCGCCATCATGAATCAGCCAGACGTTGTAGAGAATGATCGCCGAGATGATCGCCGAGACCAGTGCGATGCCTTTGAACGAATAACGCACGCCCAGGTTGCCCAGCAGGATGAACACCACCGAGGCATAGAGGAAGAAGGGCACGTCCGGCGAGGCGCTGCGCTTGAGCAGCTCGAACCAGGCGATGGTCGAGACGATGTCGTGCAACGGCATCAGCATGTCCATCACCAGCACGCTGCGGCTGAAGCGGAACACCAGGAAGATGTTGAGCAGGCCGATCAGGCTCAGACCGCTGCGCAGGAGCAGGGACTCCTTGGCCATGTCCGGGATCAGCAGCGCGTCGGCCAGCACGTAGGAATCGTAGGCGGCCATGGCGATGAAGTTGATCGCCAGCAGGAAGCGCCGGTAATGCTGGATCACGTATGCCTTGTAGGCATCCTGCAGGCGCGGCGGAATTCTCCCCTGGGACTGCCGGGGAGGAACGGCGGGAAACTCGGGTGCGGTCATCGAGAGTGGGAGCCTGTGTCTGCCATCCAGGGCGAATGCTGGCTAAGGGCTAGAGTAGGGGGCGGCGTCATTGCCGTCCAGCAGGGCGATGCATAGGGTGTACCAAATCTTCGCTCGCCGAGGATTGGCTCTGTTGCCAGGGCCTGCAATGGATCTTTATAGGGTGCCAATACGGCGGCATGATGACCGTCACCACCTGCAGTCGAGGTCTTTCATGTACGTACCTGCGCATTTCGAGGAAACCCGGGCGGACGAGTTGCACCGGCTGATCCGCGAGTATCCCCTGGGCATCCTGGTCACCGGCCATGACGGCGTGCTGGATGCCAATCACCTGCCATTCGAATTGGAGCTCTCCGCCGAGCGGCCGCTGCTGCGCGCCCACGTCGCGCGCAACAACCCGGTGTGGCAGGAGTCCGACGGCGAGGACGTGCTGGTGATCTTCCGTGGCGAGCACGCCTATGTGTCGCCCAACTGGTACCCGAGCAAGCACGAGGCGCACCGCCAGGTGCCGACCTGGAACTACCAGGTGGTGCACGTGCGCGGTCGCCTGAAAGTGATGGACGAGGAGCGCTTCGTGCGCGGTGTGGTCGGCCGCCTGACCCGCACCCACGAGGCCAGCGAAGCGAAGCCTTGGAAGATGAGCGACTCCACGCCGGAGTTCATCAGCGGCATGCTGGCCAACATCGTCGGCATCGAAGTGGAAATCAGCGAGATCGTCGGCAAGTCCAAGCTCAGCCAGAACAAGGAAGACCGGGATCGGCTGGGGGCGGCTGAAGCGCTCGGCCAGCGCGGAAACACCGCGCTGGCCGGGGCCATGGTCAGCTCGAAGGACGTGAAGCGATAACCAGGATTCCAGGCCGGTTGCAGGAGCGAGCTTGCTCGCGAACCGCCCTCGCAGCGCAACTGCCGGGGAATCCGTTCGCGAGCAGGCTCGCTCCTGCAGGAAGGCCCCGAACGTTGGCGCGGGTCAGAACCCGCCGAGCAGGTCGTGCGAATCCAGCAGGCGCCAGGCGATTTCCGGGTTCTTCTCCAGGCCCCGGCGAATCGCGGCGGGGATGGCCTGGCGAGTCTTGCGGCAGAGGCCGGGCTGGGTCTCGAAACCGAATTCGATGCCGCGCATGGTGCGCACTTCATTGAAGCCAGGGGCAATGTGCAGGCGGATGCCGAGCTGCTCGTAGAGCTTCTGTTGCAGACGCTCCAGGTCGGCCAGGTCCTTGAGATTTTCCAGGCGCTCCAGCAGGCGCTGCTCTTCATGCCGGGTCAGCAGGAGAATGCGCAGGTCGGCGCCGGGATCAGCCAGCAGCCGTTCCCGGTCGCAGTCACAGGCACCGGGTGGGCATTGCTGGCGGAGTGGGGGAGTGGTGGGCATGCTCCCGATCATAGCGGGGGATCGGAGAATTGCGCAGGGGGGTAACTGTAGGAGCGAGCTTGCTCGCGAACCCTGCTCTCGCGGCGGAGCTTGTTCGCGAGCAAGCTCGCTCCTACAAAAAGCGGCTCAGTGCGCCGGTTTGCGAATGGTCTTGAGCAGGTCTTCCGGGCTGATCTGCCCGACGATGGTGTTCACGCCTTCGCTGCCCGGCTGCGGCAGGCCGAGGATGTGGCCCTTGATCTTGCCGATCACGTGCATCTCGCACGGCTTGCAGTCGAACTTCAGGGTCAGCACCTCGTCGCCGTGGATCAGTTGCATCGGCTGCACCTTGGTGCGTACGCCGGTGACGCCCTTGGCCTGTTTCGGGCACAGGTTGAAGGAGAAGCGCAGGCAGTGCTTGGTGATCATCACCGGTACTTCGCCGGTTTCCTCGTGGGCTTCGTACGCGGCATCGATCAGTTGCACACCGTGGCGGTGGTAAAACGCGCGGGCCTTCTCGTTGTACACGTTGTACAGGAATGACAGATGCGACTCCGGGTACACCGGCGGCGGGTTGGTCTCGGCCTTGCGGCCGCCACGCGGGTGGGCCTGCACGCGGGCTTCGGTCAACGCCTCGATGGCCTCGCGGCGCAGCGACTTGAGCTGGGAGTTGGGGATGAAGAACGCCTGCGGGGCGTCCAGCTTGATGGCGTCGGCGTGGTACTGGGTGGTGCCCAGCTGGCCGAGCAGGTCGTGCAGCTGGTCCAGCGCCTGTTCCGGTTTGTTGGCGACACCGAACGGGCCGTCCAGGGCGACGCTGGCACTGACGCCTTCCTCGCTGGTGGCGGTCAGTTCCAGGCGCTCTTCACGCAGCTTGGCGACCCACGACAGGCCGACACGGCGCTCGGCGGACGTCTTCTGCAGCGCCTGCTGCCAGTTGTGGTCGAGGTTGCGCGACAGCGGGTGGTTCGGGCGCAGGCGGTAGAGGCCTTCCGGCATCTCGTTGGGCTCGACGCGGTAGCGGTAGCGCTTCTCGCCGTCTTCCTCGAACTCGCCCTTCGGCTCGGCAATGTTGGCGCGGAAACCGACCACTTCGCGCTTGACCAGCACGTTGAGGCCGTCGCCGTTGGACAGCGGGTCCTTGGTCACCACCAGCATGTCGCGCTTGCCGACCTTTTCCACGGTGCCCACCGGCAGGCCGGTGAAGGTCGGCGAGTCGAAGGCGCCGATGTCGATCTTGCGGTCGCTGACGAAGTAGTCGGTGCTGCCGCGGTGGAAGGTCTTGTCCGGGTCCGGCACGAAGAAGTGGTCGGTGCGGCCGCTGGAGGCGCGTGCCAGGTCCGGGCGCTCGGCGAGGATGCCGTCCAGGCGCTGGCGGTAATAGGCAGTGATGTTCTTCACGTAGCCCATGTCCTTGTAGCGCCCTTCGATCTTGAAGGAGCGCACACCGGCGTCCACCAGGGCGCTGAGGTTGGCGCTCTGGTTGTTGTCCTTCATCGACAGCAGGTGCTTCTCGAAGGCCACCACGCGGCCCTGGTCATCCTTCAGGGTGTAGGGCAGGCGGCAGGCCTGGGAGCAGTCGCCACGGTTGGCGCTGCGGCCGGTCTGGGCGTGGGAAATGTTGCACTGGCCGGAGAAGGCCACGCAGAGCGCGCCGTGGATGAAGAACTCGATGGCCGCGTCGGTCTCGTCGGCGATGGCGCGGATTTCCTGCAGGTTCAGCTCGCGGGCCAATACCAGCTGGGAGAAGCCGGCCTGGTCGAGGAACTTCGCCCGGCCCAGGGTGCGGATGTCGGTCTGGGTGCTGGCGTGCAGCTCGATCGGCGGGATGTCCAGTTCCATGATGCCCAGGTCCTGCACGATCAGCGCGTCGACACCGGCGTCGTAGAGCTGGTGGATCAGCGCGCGCGCCGGCTCCAGCTCGTTGTCGTGGAGGATGGTATTGATCGTGGTGAACACCCGCGCGTGGTAGCGATGGGCGAACTCCACCAACTGGGCGATATCGCTCACCTCGTTGCAGGCATTGTGCCGCGCGCCGAAGCTCGGGCCGCCGATGTAGACGGCGTCGGCGCCATGCAGGATGGCCTCGCGGGCGATATGCACATCGCGGGCAGGGCTGAGCAGTTCCAGATGGTGTTTGGGCAAGGACATGGTTTCTTCTTTATCAGGCGTGCTTATCAGGTATGGAACGGGCAATCGCGCATTGTACCGGTCAAACGCCGCGCCGGCATCCGTGGCGTGCCGGACGGTGCGCAGGGGTACGCCTGTAAAGAACGGGGCGGCCGTTACCAGCCGCCCCGGGTGGCTCAGTATTCGAACCGGTAGCCGACGTTGGCGTGGTTCTGGTCGAAGTTGTCGCCGTCGCGGTAACCCACTTCCATGAACAGGCTGTGGCCGTCGGTAAGGCGTGTGGAAACGCCCACGGCCGCCTCGCGCCAGCCGCCACTGAAGTCCGAACTCTGCTTGGGCGTGCCGTTGATCCGGTAGCCGATGTCGTCGGCCATCAGCTCGCGAACGTAACCGCCCTTCAGGTACACCTCGGACTTGTGTTTAGCGTTGCTCAGCTCGTAGCCGACGATGCCGCCGGCGCGAGCCAGCAGTGAGTCGTAGTCGTCGTAGTGGATCTTCAGGCCGTTGCTGGCACGCGAGGAAAAGCCGCCCTGGTCGGTGTAGACCAGTTGCGCCTGGGGCTCGACGAACCACTGGCTGTCCTTCTCGCGGTGCAGGGTGAAGCGTTTGCCGGCTTCCACCGAGGCGGAGTAGCCGTTGCTGCTGCCGGAGCTCTTCACGCGGTTGCCCTGGGTATCGTTGACGCTGAAGTTGTTCTTCAGGTGAGCGGCCTTGAGCACGGCGTCGATGTAGAAGCCGTTCTCGTGCAGCCAGGTGCCGTAGATGCCGACGTGGGTGTTGCGCGCGCCGCCACTGCCTTCGTCGAAGCTCTGGTCGGCCTCGGTGTGGCCGAGCATGGCACCGACGAACAGGTCACCACTGCTGACCGGCACACGCCGGTCGACGCCGAGCTGGATACCCTGGTAGCTCAGGCGGTAACCGTCGAAGTTGCTGCCGGCGAAGGAGTGCAGGCGGCCGCCGTTGGTGCGCAGCCAGACGTTGCCGTCGGTGTCGCGCTCGGTGTAGCGCAGCTCACCCATGCGTTGCAGCAGGGTCTGCATGTCCAGGTAGGACAGCAGGTAGTTGGTGTGCACCTGGGCGTGGAAGGCGCGGGTAGTCGAGGTGCCGGGGCCCGGGGCCGGGCCGGGCGGCGTCGGCGCTACAGGGTCGCCGGGTTCGACCGGGCCAGGCGGCGTGGGGTCGACAGGCGGTGTCGGGTCTACTGGCGGTATGGGGTCAACGGGAGGCTTCGGGTCAACCGGAGGCTCTGGATCGACCGGGTCGGTCGGGCCCGGATCAACCGGCGGCGCGGTATAGCCATACAGTTCCCAGTTATCGTCCTCGTTCTTGCGCAGGGCATAGGTGTTGCCGCCCAGCTCCACCAGCGCGCCTTCGTAGAGGCCGAACTGGCCGCTGCCGCCGTTGGTTTCGATGATCTCGATGCGCTCGTCACCCAGGGTGCTCTGCGAGCCGTCGTTGGCCACCAGGACCGAATGGCTGCCGGTGCTGCCGTCGGTACCCGTGATGGTCAGATTGTCGGTCAGCTGGTTGACGATGTCGGTGTAGAAGTGGAAGGCCCCGGCGCCGCTCAGCGAGCCCAGCTGCAGGCTGCCATAGTGCTCCGGCTGGTTGGCGGCAAAGCCGTTCTGCCAGGACTCGCGGCTGTTGAGGTAGACCTGCGAGTCGTCCTGCAGGTCCAGCGCCGTGAGGCTGGAGGTGGCGTAGTGGTTGGCCTCGCTGCTGTTCTTGTCCAGCAGGAACCAGCGCGAGCCCTTGAGGTTGAGCGTGGCGCTACTGACGCTGCCATCGCCGGCAACGGTGCTGTCGGTCACCGCGCGGCCCACCAGTTCGCTGTTCTCGGCGTTGAGCGTGAAGCTGCTGGCGAACACGCCGTCGGCACTGTTCTGGCTGGCGTTGACGTTGAGCAGGCTGCGCCCGTCCTGGGCAGTGGCGCTGCTGTTGGCGAGGTTCAGGGTGGCGTCCTTCACCGCATCGGCGACATTCATGATGCCGCTGTTCTGCCCGTCACTGGTGCGCCCGGCGAGGCCGCCGACTTCGATCAGCCCGGCAGTGCCGGTGGCGCCGTCGAGGTGCGCCATGTCGGTGTCGGTGAGGTCGATCACCTGGCCGCCTTCGAGGCGGTCGCCGTTGCTGGCGAGGCTGTAGCCGTTGGCGAAGGAGTAACGGATCGCGCTGGCGGCGGAGGTGATGCTGTTGCGCACGCCAGCCACCAGCGGTGTGAGCGTGATCTTCGCGCCGTCACCCATCACCCGCAGGCCGGCGGAGTCCCTGCCTTCGGTGGTGATATCGGTCTTGCCGTACACCGTGACTTCGGAGTTGCCGTACTGCGCGCCGGCGTGGCCGCTGTCGACGGGGGCGCTGGCACTGCCGCCGCCCAGCGAGCCTGCGGCCAGACCATGGGATTGCCCGGTGCCGGTGGTATGGATCACCGTCTGGAAGTCCTGATGCTTCTCGCTGTTGATGGTCACCTGAGAGTTGCCGGTGGCCCAGGCGCCGATTTCGTTGAGGCCGCCGGTCTTGATCCGCAGGTGGCCGCCGTCATAGCCGGTGGCGGTGACGCTCGAATGGTTGAGGGCAAACAGCGCGTTGGCGCCCGGGCGGGTGGTGGTCTGGTTGAAGTCGCCACCCATGAAGGTGATGGAAGAGTTCTTGGTGGCGTACAGGCCCACGCCGTTGCTCAGGTAAGAGGTACCGTTCATGTCCACCAGGTCGAGGGTCACGGTGCCGCCATTGTTGGCTTCCACCGAACGCTGGCTGGACTTGTTGGTGACCGTCAGCACATAGGGCGTGCCGTCTTTCGAGGTCATGTCGATGGTCCCGCCATTGGCGGCGAACAGGCCCTTGCCGCCGGCGATGGTCAGGTTGGCGTTGCCGTTGAGCTCGGCGCTGGAAGTGGCGCCGTCCACATACATGGCGCTTTTCGGGCTGCTGTAGCCCGAACTGGTCGAAGTGGCGGTGAGGTTGCCGTTGAGCACGAAACGTCCGCCGCCGGTGACGGCGATGCCGTTGTAGACATACTTGCTGTTGGAGTTGGTGTTGCTGCCGTAGTTGTAGGTGATGTCACCGTTGACGGTGACCTGGCTGTTGGCGCCCTTGATATCCAGGGTATTGCCGTCGACCTTGCCGCTGACGCCGGTCAGCACCAGGGGTGAGCCGCTGGGACCGGTCATGGTGATGATGGCGCCGTTGCTCACGGCAAAGGTCTTGATGGTGCCGACCTGGGGGAAGTCTTCGTATTGGCCGCTCTGGTTGGCGGTGTAACGTTGATCGGTTTCGGTGACGCTGTTGGCCGCCGTTGCGGTGGCCACGGCCAGCGGGCTGGCCAGCAGAAGCATCAATGGGGTGTTCTTCATCACGGTTTCCTACCGCCTCTCGGCGGGATGGGTGAAGAGAACCCGGTTGCGCAGTTTCCGTGTGCCGCACCAGGGGTTGCCTGGCGTGAAGGGGTGGGGCGGTGGGTTTCAGTGGTGGTGTCCTGGCACTGTGAGTCACTCACGGGAGTTGGTAGCGGCGGCGATTGTTCACTACAGCGCCCGACAACACCCTTGAGCTATGTCAGAAGGTTTTCGAATCCGCCATGGGTATTGAGAAACGTCATGACCAGGCCAGATTGCGCCTGACCTGAATCAGTACGCACCGGCCCTGGAACTGCGCAATGCAGCCGTGCAGAGGGCAGGGCAATGCCCTTGCAAAACTGCAAAGCGACCCTGCAACCCTGTCTATTCCGCGCTTTGCGGGCATGAATCAAGATTCGTTCGTCCTTTCGGAAAACCTCCCCCACTTTCAAGGAACCGAATCATGAACGCCAAGCAATCCCTGCTCGCCGCCTCTCTCGCCCTGGCCATCGGCAACGTCTTCGCTGCCGGCAACCCGACTGTCGAACACAGCACCCAGGCCTTCCTCGAAGCCCTGGAGGCTGGCAAGGGCCAGCCGCTGCAAACCCTGTCGCCCAAGGATGCCCGTGCCGTGCTGACCGGCGCCCAGGCCTCGGTGAAGGTCGACCTCTCCGGCACCCAGGTCAGCGAGAAGACCATCCAGACCGACGTTGGCCCGGTGAAGCTGACCATCGTCCGCCCGGCTGGAGTTAAGGGCACGTTGCCCGCGTTCATGTACTTCCACGGCGGTGGCTGGGTGCTCGGTGACTACCCGACCCACGCCCGCCTGATCCGCGACCTGGTGGTGAACTCCGGCGCGGTGGCGGTCTATGTCGACTACACCCCGTCCCCCGAGGCGCACTACCCGGTGGCGATCAACCAGGCTTACGCCGCGACGAAGTGGGTCGCCGAGCACGGCAAGGAGATCAACGTCGACGGCAAGCGCCTGGCCGTGGCCGGCAACAGCGTCGGCGGCAACATGGCCGCGGTGGTTGCCCTGATGGCCAAGGACAAGGGCACGCCCAAGCTGCGCTTCCAGGCGCTGCTGTGGCCGGTGACCGATGCCAGCTTCGAGACCGGCTCGTACAACCAGTTCGCCCAGGGGCACTTCCTCACCAAGCCGATGATGCAATGGTTCTGGGACAGCTACACCACCGACCCGAAACAGCGCGCCGAGATCTACGCTTCCCCGTTGCGGGCCAGTAACGACCAGCTCAAGGGCCTGCCGCCGACGCTGATCCAGACTGCCGAGTCCGACGTGCTGCGCGACGAAGGCGAAGCCTACGGTCGCAAGCTGGATGCCGCCGGTGTGGCTGTCACTTCCGTGCGCTACAACGGAATGATCCACGACTACGGTCTGCTCAACGTCGTCAACCAGGTTCCGGCGGTACAGGCCGCCATGCGCCAGGCCGGTGAAGAGCTGAAGGTTCATCTGAAGTAAGCCGTCTGTCGAACCAGCCGCTTGCCTCCCTCGCCACCAGGCGGGGGAAGCCACTTCTCTGGAGGGAACCCACATGAACCAGACCACTCAGCAAGAATCCGTCACCCTGATCATCCGCCACCGCGCCCGCCCCGACAGCGTCGCCGCCTATGAAACCATCCTGCGCGAGCTGACCCGCGCTGCCAGCGAGTTCCCCGGCCACCTGGGCGTGGACGTGATGCGCCAAGGCGACCACTTCACCTCGGTCCTGCGCTTCGCCAGCGCCGATGAACTGCAGGCCTGGCTCGACTCGCCGCAGCGCCGCGAGCTGATCGAGCGTGCCGACCCGCACCTGATCGACGGCGAGCAGAAGGAACTGCACCGCGCCCACGAGTTCTGGTTCACCGCCCCGGACAACCCGCAGCAGCAGCCGCCGCGCTGGAAACAGGCGGCCGTCTCCTACCTGGTGATCCTGCCGCTGGTGATGCTGGTGCCGCAGCTCTGGCGCCCGCTGTTCACGCAAATCCCGCTGCTGGGTGGCTTCGTGCCGGCCAACATGCTCATCGTCGCGACCATCGTCCTGCTGGTGGTCTACGTTTTCATGCCACGGGCCACGCGCCTGTTCTCCGCCTGGCTCAACACCCGCTGATCGAAAGAGGAACATAGCCATGTACGCCGATCTGATCCTGACCAACGGCCGCTTCCACACCGTCGACCGCGAGAAACCCGAGGCCACCGCCGTGGCCATCGCTGACGGCAAATTCATCGCCGTGGGCACCGAGGCGGAGGCCATGGCCTTGCGCGCCGGCGCCACCCGCGTCGTCGACCTCAAGGGACGCACCGCGATTCCCGGCCTCAACGACTCGCACCTGCACCTGATCCGCGGCGGGCTGAACTACAACCTCGAACTGCGCTGGGAAGGCGTGCCGTCCCTGGCCGACGCCCTGCGCATGCTCAAGGAGCAGGCCCTGCGCACGCCGTCGCCGCAGTGGGTGCGCGTGGTGGGTGGCTGGAACGAATTCCAGTTCGCCGAGAAGCGCATGCCGACCATCGAAGAGCTGAACCAGGCGGCGCCGGACACTCCCGTCTTCGTCCTGCACCTGTACGACCGCGCATTGCTCAACCGCGCCGCGCTGCGCGTCGTCGGCTACACCAAGGACACCCCGAACCCGCCCGGCGGCGAGATCGTTCGCGACAGCAACGGCGAGCCCACCGGCATGCTGGTGGCCCGGCCGAACGCGATGATCCTCTACGCAACCCTGGCGAAGGGGCCGAAGCTGCCGTTCGAGTACCAGGTCAACTCTACCCGCCAGTTCATGCGCGAGCTGAACCGCCTGGGCGTGACCAGCGCCATCGATGCCGGCGGCGGCTTCCAGAATTACCCGGACGACTACCAGGTGATCGAGCAACTGGAAAAAGAAAACCAGCTCACCGTGCGCATCGCCTACAACCTGTTCACCCAGAAACCCAAGGAAGAGCTGGCCGATTTCAAGAACTGGACCAGCAGCGTGAAGTACGGGCAGGGCAGCGACTTCCTGCGGCACAACGGTGCCGGTGAGATGCTGGTGTTCTCCGCCGCTGACTTCGAGGACTTCCTCGAACCGCGCCCGGACCTGCCCGGCAGCATGGAAGCCGAACTGGAGCCGGTGGTGCGCCACCTCGTCGAACAGCGCTGGCCGTTCCGCCTGCACGCCACGTACGACGAATCCATCTCGCGGATGCTCGACGTGTTCGAGAAGGTCAACCTGGACATTCCGTTCAACGGCCTGCACTGGTTCTTCGACCATTGCGAGACCATCTCGCCGAAGAACATCGAGCGGGTGAGGGCGCTGGGCGGCGGCATCGCCATCCAGGACCGCATGGCCTTCCAGGGCGAATACTTCGTCGACCGCTACGGTAAGCAGGCCGCCGAGGCGACCCCGCCGATCAAGCGCATGCTGGCCGAAGGCGTCCCCGTCGGCGCCGGTACCGATGCCACCCGTGTGTCCAGCTACAACCCCTGGACCTCGCTGTACTGGATGGTCAGCGGCAAGACCGTCGGCGGCATGGAGCTGTACCCCGAGGGCCTGTCCCGTGCCACCGCGCTGCAGCTGTACACTCACGGCAGCGCCTGGTTCTCCAACGAACAGGGCAAGAAAGGGATGATCAAGGTCGGACAGATGGCCGATGTGGCCGTGCTTTCGGCGGACTACTTCAACGTGCCGGAGGAAGAAATCAAGGCCATCGAATCGGTGCTGACCGTGGTGGACGGCCGCGTGGTGTTCGGCAGTGGCGACTTCGAGCGCCAGGCACCGACCGCAATACCCGTGCTGCCGGACTGGTCTCCCGTGGCCAAGGTCCCCGGCCACTGGCGCCCGCAGGGCCCGCTGCAGCAGGCCGTGCACCAGTGCGCCGGCTCCTGCGGCGTGCATGGCCACAGCCACGAGCGCGCCCGGCAATCGAGCGTGCCGGTGAGTGACTTCCAGGGGTTCTGGGGCGCTTTCGGTTGTTCGTGCTTCGCGTTCTGACGCTGGCGCTGCGGCCTCCGACCTCAATGGCCGGAGGCCGCTCTTAAGCCCCTCTGCAGGTGCCTCGGTGCGCTCCTGCGCGCGCCTTAACCTTGTCTCTTCCGCTAGAACCCCACCAACTGCCCCACGGCCTGCGCCTGCGGATCATCGCTGCGGCTCACCAGCGCGTAGTTGTAGCCACCCTGGCTCCAGTAACGTGCCAGCAGGTCCCCATCCGTGCGCTGCCCCGGCGGCAACATCTCGTGGCGTGGGCCCGGCGGGCGGATGAAGAAGGTCAGCCGGCGGCCCTGGCCATCTTCGTAGATCACCAGCGCTGCCGCCCCCTGTTCCGTCGCCAGCAGACGCGCCCCGACTGTCTTCAAGCCAACCTGTTCCAGCGCCGGTGGCGGCACCGCGTTCTTCAGGTAACGGGCCAGCCAGCCGTTCAGGTCGCCGCCATCGCGCAGGTCGAGCCCGCTCTGGCTGGCATCGGCGAACAACCGGTAAGCCTGCACGGCGTCCTGCATCGGCACCATGCCGCGCATCATTGCGTCGCCGCGCATCTGCCAGCCGCCCATGCCGCCGACGCCCAGCGCCACCAGCAGCGCCGCCGCCGTGGCCAGCCGGGCTCGACGGCGTTGCTGGAGCTGACGGCGAATCCGCGCCGGGTCCAGTTGTTCGGGAATTGCACTACGCGCCTGCCCGGCAAAGGCCGCACGCAGTTGCTGCGCATCCTGTCGCCAGCCTTCCACGCGACGGGCGTCGTCCGGGTGCGTGGCGAGCCAGGCTTCCACCCACTGGCGGCGCGCCGGGTCGAGCTGGTCATCGATGTAGGCGTGCAGATCGTGCTCATCGGGAATGCGTTCGTTCATTTCAGTACCCGCAGAGAAGGTGTCGCCGCCTGTCCTTCGCTCAGCGCGCGCAGCGCCGTGCGGGCGCGCGACAGGCGGGACATGACGGTGCCCATGGGAATGTCCAGTGCCTCGGCTACCTCGCGGTAGCTCAGGCCTTCGACGCTGACCAGCGTCAGCAGCGCGCGCTGCTCGGCGGGTAGGCGCTCAAAGGCCTCCAGCGTCGAGCGTGCGCTGACGATGTCCTCGGGCGATGCGCTGACCGCGCTGTCCGCGCCGAACAGGCTGAGCAGGCGCGCGTAGCGCTTCGCCCGGCGCTGCCCGTCGATGAAGTGCCGGTAGAGGATCGAGAACAGCCAGGCGCGCAGGTCGCCGTCGTCGCGGCGGCCGGCCCAGGCCGACAGCGCCTTCTCCAGCGTGGCCTGCACCAGGTCGTCGGCGCTGCTTGCGCTGCGGGTCAGCGACAGGGCGAAGCGCCGCAGCCGGGGCAGCAGTTCGCGCAGTGAATGGTCGTCCAGTGAATGCATCGGGGCGCCGGGAGTGGGTGGGTTCGAGCGAGAAAGACGACTGCGGCGGCAATCTATTCCCGGCCTGCGAAAAAATAATTCTTTGGCAGTGGTCGGGAATAACCCGGCGCACGGTGCGTCGTACCGGCTCAACGCATTCAGCCTAAGCCTGAGGAGCTGGAAATGACAGAAACACCCACACCCAACGTGCCCCTGCGCCTGGCCGCCATCGGCGCCGTGGTACTCGGCGTGGCCGCCGTCTTCGCCTATGTTGCCGGCTGGCTCGACCCGCAGCGCCTCACCCCGGACAAGGTCATCAACACCCTGGAGCACAACGGCGGCGTCTATCCCGGCTATCGGCGCAACCACGCCAAGGGCCTGTGCGTGATCGGCCACTTCGACAGCAACGGCGGGCTGGCCGATCTGTCCCGCGCCAGCTTGTTCTCGGTCGGCCGCGTGCCGGTGGTGGGGCGCCTGGCCATTCCCGGCGGCAACCCCAAGGCCAGCGACGGTGCGGCCCCGATCCGCAGCCTGGCGCTGCGCTTCCTGCCCAAGGATGGCCAGGAATGGCGGACCGGCATGAACGCCATGCCGGTCTTCGTCGTCCGCGACGTCGCCAGCTTCTTTGCCCTGCAGCAGGCCACCGCACCGCAACCGGGCACCGGCAAGCCCGACCCGGCCAAGGCCGGCGCCTTCTTCAAGGCGCACCCCGAGACCGGGCCCTTCCTGCAATGGGTGAAATCCTCCACGCCATCCTCCAGCTACGCCAACAGCGCCTACTACGGCCTCAACGCCTTCTACCTGGTGAACAAGGACGGCAAGGAGCAGCCCGTGCGCTGGTCCGTGCAGCCTGAAGCGCCGGTCGAGCCGCTGGCCGCCGACAAGCGCGGCGACGCCGACTTCCTCGCCGACGAACTGGCCCAGCGCATTGCCGCCGGCCCGCTGCGCTGGCGCCTGCAATTCACCCTCGGCGAGCCCGGCGACAGCACCAGCGACGCCACCCAGGCCTGGCCTGCCGGCCGCCGCACGGTGGATGCCGGCGAACTGGTGATCGAGCGCCTGCAGCCGGAGATCGGCGGCGACTGCCGCGACGTCAACTACGACCCGTTGATCCTCCCAGACGGCATCCGCGCCTCCGACGACCCGCTGCTCAGCGCGCGCTCGGCCGCCTACTCGGAATCCTTCAACCGTCGCACCCGTGAGCAGGCCCAGGAGACCCACTGATGAAACCGACCTACTTCCCACTCTCCCTGCGCGTGCTGCACTGGCTCATGGCGGTGCTGGTGCTCGCCATGCTGCTGATCGGCCTGGGCATGGTTGCCAGCGTCTCCCCGCGCCATGCCGCGCTGGTCGCCATCCACAAACCCCTGGGCGCAGCGCTGCTGGTACTGGTGCTGCTGCGCATCCTCGTGCGCCTGACCCATCGCATCCCCGCGCTGCCCAGCGACATGCCCGGCTGGCAACGCAGCGCCGCGCACCTCTCGCATCTCGCGCTCTATGGCCTGCTGCTGGCCCAGCCGCTGGTGGGCTGGACCATGCAGTCGGCCGGCGGGTACCCCGTGGTGCTGTGGGGTGGCTTCGAACTGCCCGCGCTGGTCTCGCCCTCGGTGCAGCTCCACGCAATCCTGCGCAGCGCTCACACCGTCATCGCCTGCGCCTTGCTGGCGACCATCCTCCTGCACCTGGCCGCCGCGCTGTTCCACGGGCTCATTCGTCGCGATGAAGTGCTCCCGAGCATGACTGGCGCCCCGATGCCGCGTACCACTTCCTCGGGAGAACGGCCATGAAGCGACTGCTCGCCGTGGCCTGCCTCTTCACCTCCTGCGCGGCTCTCGCCGCGCAGGACGCACCACCCGCCGAGGACTATCACTTCGGCCAGAAGCTCGACATCAAGCGCGTGGTGCAGGCACCGGAGCTGGATTTCTGCGGGATTCGCGAGGTGGAGATGATCTACGAGGACAGCACCGGGCAACGGCATACGCTGCGGTATCCGGTGTGGGGGCAGGGGTGTAGGAATGAGAATTGAACGGAAGACAGGATTAATTGAAATAGAGAGCGGAGCGCAATCTTACTTTCCGCCCTCGGTGAATCTCAAAATCCCAAAGTGCTTATTTTTTATGAATAATCTTTTGTATGTGTCTGCTCAAGTTTATCGGCTATCGGATTCGATTCTCGGCTCATAAGAAGAAAGAGCCTCTTGGATGTCGGGTCTGTTAGGGTATTTCGTCAAAAGGTCAGCCAGTTTTTTGTCTGTGCCTTTGCAATATTTGTCCACCTCGGCTGTAGATATCTCGGGATTTTCGGGTGTTTCCCCACGGAGGTGGTCGCAGATGTCCCTTTCTTCAGTGAATTTCAAGACATCACATGGCAATTGTGGAGAGGTTTCCAGTGGGGCCGCGTGGATGGAGGCGCATGATATGATCAGCGGAAGTAAAAATATTCTGCTCATGATCAATGCCCGTTATCCGACCAGTGCGGTCGATCGGCGATTCCGCCGACAAATTTCATTACGTTGTAGCCGGCCCCAATGTCCTTTAGTTTTTGATTCATTCCATCGCGTGGAAGGGTCTCTATGGTTTCTATTGAGCCATTTGCGCGATTGATAGTCAGGTTCCCCTGCCAGTTTATTGTCATGTCAATAGCTGTTCCGGTTATGTGCTTGGTGGTCAGTGATGGTGCTACTTGCAGATTGAATATTTGGTATAGAGTGACCATGTCTAGAGCAGCTTGAACTGAAACGCTCGCATTGTATTGGTCGTTATCGAATGTATGATCCCATTTTATATTTATACCTCCGCCAGGATAGTCGGGGACGTTCCTTGGGTCGTATCCTTGCTTAACAATTTTCCATGACCAGTGCATGAGGAATGCTCTTTCTTTCGGTCGGCGTGTTGCTGAGATGTCAACATTTGCGCCGGCGGCCTCTAATGCCTGTATAAATCTCTCTGTGTTTTCTCGGAACGGAGAACGGAGGTCGCTTGTCTGCTTGCTGGTTGGAAAACGGTTGAACCACTGCGCCCCACTGAGTTCGTTTTGTACTGTGATCACCACCGGGTCGGTTTCTGTTGATGGCGTCAAAGTGTATTGCTGGGTGTTAGTGTTGGCAGACGTCGGTGCAGAGGTTGGTGAGTTCTGCTGGTTCATAAATTGGGGCCTCAATGGTTGCTTTTAATGGGGAGTCGGCGAAGATTTTTTTTGTTAGGCCGCTCTCGTCTGATACACCTCTTATTACTGTTCCGTTTTCCATTTTTATTCGGTAAGGCGTATAGGGCTTGGGTTTTCCGTTATTTGAGTCGGTCAGCAAGAATTGCAGATCAAACGGATTGTTTGAAATTAGCTTGTCGGTGGGGCGCGCTAGAGAGAAGGTGGAGTTATTTGTTTCGCCGGGTGCGCGCCGGGTAGGATTAGGTGGAAGCGGTCCCAGCGGCGCAATAATCCGATTACTCCCAATTGGGCAACCGCATTTGACTACGTGCCCATCGAGTGCCGTGGGCTCGCCAAACATGATTGTCCCTGGATGCCCGTCTATGACGATTCCGGGTTTCCCACATTTGGGGCATGGCGTGGTGCGGTCCGAGTGGCGCACGGCGCCTCTTCCTTGGCAGGTCGCCATGTTTTGCAGACTGCTGATAAGTGTTGCGCTGGTGGTTGTTTTATCACCGTGGAGCGCTTGGCCTTTGCCGTGTGCCTGAGGACGCAACATCATTGGCCTCCCACTTCGGGCAGGAAGTTATCCAGGTTCTCGCCCTGGCGAATGGTGAGGACGACGCCGTCTTGTGGGGTGTCGATGATTTCGTCGCCGTTTTCCACGCGGCTGCCCACAAGTGCGGCGTAGTAGAAGTTTTCATCCGCTCCAGTGGTGATGCGCGCAGAACTTCCATCAGGGTATTCGACCTGGTCGCCTATCACCGCGACATTCACCGTCTTGCCCGTCGGCAGGCCTATTCGGATGTCCAGGGTGCCTTTCCTGATTTCGCCACCGAGCTTGCTGCGGCTGCCTTGCGTAGCAATTCGACGAATACCGATTATCGGGTGTCGCCTCTCATAATCCTGGTTCTCGCGTACGACCTCCGCGGCCAGAGAGTCCATAGCCAGAATCTGTTCGTCGGTATGGTGTGGAGTATTCATCTCCCGAAGCAGCTCTTCGCTGGTTTCGTTCGTGTAATAAGCGCTGAACGCGGCTTCTCCGGTCATAACGTTCTCCTTGAGGGGCAGAGTTGGCTTCCTTATCGGTAGAAGGCCAAGTGGATACCGGACGCTATCAAGGAGAACTGTGGGCAGGGTGTCGGAAACAGCCGAGAGGGCTGTATGCGATTACCAGAGCTGGCAGAGGAGATTTGACGGGGAGACGTTGAACGGGGTGTAGGAGCAGAGTAAGGCTTGGGCCTGATCAGGAGGAAGGTGTCTTCGAGGTGATAGGCGAAGCGCCATGCACACGCCTTACTATCCGAATCTTCCGCACCGTTTCCACAAACGGCGTCACGATCAGGCTCCACAACGACGAATACTTCGCATCGTCGTGTTCCCCCGCGCCGAACTGGATTGGTTCCGGCGCGCGCTGGGTGACGTAGAGCGTGCCGAACATCCAGTCCCACAGCGACAGGTTGATGCCGAAGTTCCGGTTGAAGTGGCGGGGCGCGTCGCTGTGGTGGATCTGGTGCTGGGCGGGGCTGTTGATCACGTGCTCGACCAGAGGTCCGAACGACAGCCACACATGACTGTGGCGCAGGTTGGTCGCCAGCACGTTGAACAGCAGGATCATGTAGGTCACGCCGAACAGCGTGTAGGCGCTGATCTGGCCGCCGCACGCGTACCAGAAAATGCCGGCGTAGACGCCCAGCAGCACGGTCCCGGCCAGATTGGCTGCCAGCTTCTCCACGAAGTGTACGCGGCTCGCCGTGATCGGCGTCAGCACCGCTGCCGAGTGGTGCACCTTGTGGAACGCCCACAGCCAGCGCGAATGGAAGGCGCGGTGCACCCAGTAGTTCTTGAAGTCGCTGACCAGGAACACCCCCAGCCCATAGAGCAACGACAGCCCAAGGTTCTCGCCCACCTGCGGCCGCGCGCCCCACAGGTTGGTGAAGAAGGCGATGTAGTCGCCCGAGCGCAGGATGTAGGGATCGACCAGCCCGATGATGGGTACCAGCAACACCACGTTGAGGATGCCGCGCACCAGGTAGTAGCGGTAATCCAGCAGCGCCGAGCGATGGAAATTAACCCGCGCGCCGCCGATGAACTGCCAGAACGACGTCGATTGCGTCAACCCGCGTTGCCGGCGGAAGCGGAACAGCGCGTAGGCGATGGCGTAGGAACACAGCAGGAACACCACGCCGACGCGGCCACTGAGGTCGAAGAGGCCGGAGATCTGGGCAGTAATGGGGCCGATTACCCACTCGGAGACTTGGCTGTGAAGATGCGAGAGGTCAGGCATGGGCGCTGCGCCGGAAGTCAGGTGTACAGGCTTTTGCTACGAGTGATCGCCCACGGCGCTGAGGCGCTGGCGACTCATTGGGCGTCAGGTGTTCGCTCAGCATGGGACCTGGGGGATCACACTGTCAAAGTTCAGCGGCGTCGGGGCGGGGCAATTCGACAGAGGGTCGTCAGCAGAGCCTGGCGTGCGGAGGCGATTGGATTGGCCTGAAGTGGCCTGCTGAGCGGGATAGTCCAACGATGAGGAGGGAGGCGCCCGCACGGTGCACTCAGCCAGGGCGTAACCTTGAGGGAGTCGGCCAAGGACCGACATCCGCGAAGCTGCAGGGTCTGCTCGACGGGCAGGGGGATGATGTTTGCCAGTAAGCAACGAGCCGCGTGGTTAATGGCTTACGCCGCTGTAGCCATTGGCTGCTGTTGTCGATCCAGCATTTCCTGGAGCTCAGCCACTGAGTCCAGGACTCTCTGCGCCCAGCGCTCATCGTCCGGCCGTACGACAACGACGCGGAAACCGTGGTCATGGCCTTCGCTCTTCACGCCTTCGGAGTCATCGACATGCAGGTCGATATCGAACGCCGGCGGAAGTTTCGAGGGGGAGTTCGCCAGCCCGCGCTCGGTCAGGGCCTGGTTGTGCCGAACGCTGTTGACCACGCCGTCGACGTGGATGCCGTACAACAACAGCCAGCGCCGGATATAGGATGGTGTGCGGCCGGAGGACGTGTAGACCCAGATGCTGCAGCCCTGGCGGCGTAGTTCCCGGGTCAGGGAGCGGGTCCCGATACGCAGTGGTTCGCCAAGCCAGCGATGAATAAACACCGGGAGCCTGCTGGGTTCGACGTCGCTGTGGTGGGGGAGGCAGGCCAGGGTGTCATCGATATCGAACGAAATCCGTATGCGCGGGCGTCCGAACCGGTAAGGCGCAAGGGAGCCCTTCATGGCGTCCCATAGCTGATCCTTGATGGCCAGGCAGGTTGCGAGCATGGGCTGGGTGGTCATCAGGCACCTCCCTGATGGGCGGAGGTGTGTTTTTCGCCAAGGAAGAATCGCTGCGAATCCGCTGCCTGATCTTCGAGGAAGGCTGCGTACTTTTTCTTGATCTTGGGCAATTCGAATAGCGCCTTTACGCCATGCTTGGCAGAGTTGCGGATGACCGATGACGGGTTGTAGTAACCCTTGGCGTTGTCCAGGGTCAGCACGAACGGTGGCAGCCCGGCACGTAGCAGCAGATAGCTGACGATGAGCGAGCCGCTGCGATGGTTACCTTCGATGAACAACTGCGGCTTGCTCAGAATCCGCACATAGACCCCGGCCGCGCGCTTCCACACCGATTCGCTGTGATACGCGCAGTACCAGTTGAACAGGTCCTTGATGCCGCCTTCCACGTTGTTGAAGAAGTGCGCCTCGGTGGCCGCCAGGTGCGGCGCGAATTCCAGCCGACGGGCAGGGTCCCGGCCGCACAGCACGGTGGCGTTGATCTCCAGCATCAGGTTGACCTGCTGCAGATCGAACAGGTCGACGCCCCGTGCGACGTAGTCGTCGATCAGGGCGTAGCCCTCCAGCACGTTGTGCAGCACTTCATCGGTGAACGGATCACGCGGCTCGGTAAAGCACTGGCTGAGCTCGCCGAAACGGCCTTGCACCTCACGCAGCGCACGTTCAATCGCTGGCAGATCAAGACGGCGCGTGGCAGGCATGGGCAACCCTGAAGAAGAGGTGAGAGGCTTCATACGACTGCAGGTTCGACTCAGCTGAACTTGCCGCTGATGTAGTCCTCGGTCATTTTTTCCCGCGGGCTTTCGAAGATCTGCTTCGTCGCGCCCATTTCGACCAGGTAGCCCGTGCGCGTGCCTTGGGAAATGTCCACCGAGAAGAACGCCGTCGTGTCAGCGACACGGATGGCCTGCTGCATGTTGTGGGTGACCAGCGCGATGGTGTAGTCCTTCTTCAGCTCGACCATCAGCTCCTCGACACGGCGGGTAGCGATCGGGTCGAGTGCCGAGCACGGCTCGTCCAGCAACAGGACTTCCGGCTCGGTGGCAATGGCGCGGGCGATGCACAGGCGTTGCTGCTGGCCACCGGAGAGCGACAGGCCGCTCACCTTCAGCTTGTCCTTCACTTCATCCCACAGCGCGGCGCCCTGCAGGGCATGCTTGACCCGGTCGCCGATGTCGCCCTTGTAGCGATTGAGGCGCAGGCCAAACGCGACGTTGTCGAAGATGCTCATCGAAAACGGGTTCGGCTGCTGGAACACCATGCCGATGTAGCGGCGCACGACGACAGGGTCCACGCCCTTGCCGTAGACGTCCTGCCCGAGGAAATGCACATGGCCCTCGAAGCGGAAGCCGCGCACCAGATCGTTCATCCGGTTCAGGCTGCGCAGCACGGTGCTCTTGCCACAGCCGGAAGGGCCGATGAAACCGGTGATCTTGTTCTTTTCGATCGGCACGTGGCTGTCACGTACCGCCATGAAGTTGCCGTAGAAAATCTTGTCCAGTTTGCAGTCCATGACCACCTGGGTCTCGGAGCCAACCGGGGCGACTTTCTGTGCAGTAGCTGTGTTCACGATTCGGATGCTCCGTATCTCAAAACTTGGGCTTGCCAAAAATGCGACTGATGACGTTCACGATCAGCACGATCATCACCAGCACCAGCGATGCGGCCCACGCGAGCTCGAGCTGGTTGTCGAAGGGCATGCCGGAGAAGTTGTAGATCAGTACGGAAAGCGAGGCCGTGGGGTTCATCACTGCTAGGCTGCCGTCGTGGTAGATCCAGTAGTTGCTGAACAACGCGGTGAACAGCAAAGGCGCGGTTTCGCCTGCGGCGCGCGCCACGGCCAGCATGACGCCGGTGAGGATCGCCGGCAGGCCGGTAGGCAGTACGATCTTCCAGATGACCTGGGCGCGGGTGCAGCCCATGCCGTAGGCGGCATCCTTCATGATCTTGGGCACCATCTTCATCGACTCTTCGGCCGTGAGCACGACGATCGGCAGCATCAGTACGGCCAGTGCCACGCCACCCGCAGGAGCCGAGTAGGTACCGGTGGTCATCACGACCAGGGCGTAGGCGAAGACCCCGGCCAGGATCGAGGGCAGGCCGGTGAGCGTCTTGGCGGCAAAGCGCGCGGCGCTCGCCAGTTTGCTGTCCGGGCCCAGTTCAGCCAGGAAGACGGCTGCCATGATGCCAACCGGAACGGCAATGGCGGCGGCGATACCGACCATGACGAAGGTGCCGGCCAGCGCGTTGCCGAAGCCGCCGCCCGTCTCGAAGCCGGTCGGTGGCAGTTCGGTGAAGACCTCCAGGCTCAGGCGCGCACCACCGCGGGTGATCAGCATGTAGAGCACGGAGATCAGCGGCACGCTGGCCAGCAGGGCGCCCAGCCACACCAGCGTGGTCAGCACCAGGCTGCGCAGGGCACGGCCCTCGAGCTTGCGCTGCAGGCTCGGCAGGGCAGATGCGGTAGGAGTGAGGCTGGTCATTACTTGGTCCCCCGCTGGGCGTAAAGCATGATCATGGAGCCGAGTACGTTCACGATCAGCGTGATGAACATCAGCACCAGTGCGGCATACATCAGCACTTCAACCTCGCTCGGCCCGGCTTCGGGGAAGTTCAGCGCCAGCAAGGCTGCCAGCGTGTTCGCCGGTGCAAACAGCGACAAGGAAATGGTGTTCGCGTTGCCGACCAGCATGGCCAGGGCCATGGTTTCACCCAGTGCGCGGCCCAGGCCCAGGACCAGGGAGCCGAAGATGCCGGTGGCAGCGGAGGGCACCATCACCTTGAGGATCGCTTCCCAATGGGTGGTTCCCATGCCGTAGGCGGCCTGCTTGGTCTTCATCGGCACGCTGGCAAGAGCGTCCTGCGAGACCGCGGCAATGGTGGGCAGAATCATGATGGCAAGCACCAGAGAGGCGGGCAGCAACCCTGGCCCGCTCAACGATGTGCCGAAAAAGGGTATCCAGCCGAGCTCGCTGTTCAGCCACGCCGTCAGCGGGCGAATGGCCGGGATCACCACGTAGATCCCCCACAGGCCATAAACGACGCTGGGGATGGCGGCGAGCAGTTCGACGATGGTACGGAACACCGCCGCAAGCTTGGCGGGGAGGAAATCCTGGGTCAGGAAGATCGCCATGCTGACGCCGAACAGGCCTGCGATCAGCAGAGCGATCAGTGCGCTGTAGAGCGTGCCCCAGATGGCCGGCAAAATGCCGTACTTGCCTTGGTTGACGTCCCAGACCGAACCCAGGAGAACGTCCAGGCCATGTTTCTCCATGCCCGGAAGGGCCTTGCGGCCGACTTCGAACACGAGGGCAACGACCAGCACCAGAATCAGGACCACACCCAGGCGTGCAATGGCACGGAAGGTCCGGTCAACCAGGAAATCCTTCGCGGATGGCGGTTGGCAGGCAGAGTCCGGATTTACCGGTACGACAAAAGGTTGGGTCATGGGGGAGTTCCGGAACAGGTGGAAATCTCATCCGGCGTGGCTGACAGCCCACGCCGGATGAAGACTCGCAGGCGTTACTGGATGTTGGCGGAAGCTTTGCGAACCTGATCGACAACGGCTTGCGGCAGCGGGATGTAGCCCATCGAATCAGCGATCTTCTGCCCTTCGGTCAGGCCGTACTCGACCATTTCACGCATCGCCTTGGCCTTGGCCGGGCTCTCGTTGTGCTTGCGGAAGATCATCCAGGTGTAGGAGGTGATCGGGTAGGACTGGGCACCGTCCGGATCGGGCAGCCAGGCCACCAGGTTTTCCGGGAACTTCACGGCAGCCAGCGCCGCCGCACCGCTTTCTGCGTTCGGTACGACGTACTGACCGGCCTTGTTCTGCAGCTCGGCGAAGTCGACCTTGGCCAGCTTGGCGAAGCCGTACTCGATGTAGCCGATGGCGCCAGGGGTCTGGCGAACGGTAGCGGTCACGCCATCGTTCTTCGGCGACTTGATGAATTTGTCGCTGGCCGGCCAGTTGACGGTGTTGCCTTCACCCAGGGCAGTCTTGAACTCCGGGTTGATGGTCGACATGTGCTTGGTGAACACAGCGGTGGTGCCACTGGAATCCGCACGCACGACAACGGTGATCGGCAGGGCCGGCAGCTTCAGCTCAGGGTTGGCCGCGACGATCTGCGGGTCGTTCCACTGAGTGATCTTGCCCAGGAAGATGTTGGAGTAAACATCGCGCGGCAGTTTCAGCCCTTTGGGGCTGCCCGGCAGGTTGTACGCCAGGACGATTTCGCCGGCGGTCATCGGCAGCAGTTGCACGCCTTCGGCAACCTTGGCGATGTCTTCGTCTTTCATGGCCGAGTCACTGGCCGCGAAGTCCACCGTCTTGTTGAGGAAATCCTGTACGCCCGCACCGCTGCCCTTGGACTGGTAATCCACGGTGACGCCAGCGGATTTCTTGCTGAAGTCCTTGAACCAGGTCAGGTAGATCGGAGCGGGGAAGCTGGCGCCAGAGCCGGTCAGGCGGACGCTTTCGTCGGCAAAGGTGACGGAAGTGGCACACATGGACAGCGTAACGGCGATCGCAGCAGATTTCACAAAGCTTTTCATCGAGGGCAATCCTTTTGATATCGGGCTGCCATACTGTGATCTGGTCCTGTGAAATTTTTATGACAGCGCGGTGGCAAACGCTCTGGCTCGCCGGCTCGACTGGCATATCTCCGGGCTTCTGCGACGCGCGTCAGGTGAATTCGCAGCTGCTGCGCGCCGTGGCTGGCGGCCATTTCAGGGCAGGGGCGGGGGGTCAGGGCAGGGAATCGCCCCTCAGTTCGATGAGCACGCGGCGCAATAAATAGTTACGGTCACTCGGCAGTGCCAAGGGATGTAGAAGCGTCCGGTTGCCGCCAATGAACTGTTAGGACGAGGCTGCTCGCCAGGGACCGCTACCGGCCAGAAGCGGAAGTCAGCTCTGCTGGCCTGTCCATCCCGCGCCTAGGATTGCCGCAACTTTTTCAGGTGCGAAAAAGACGGACTCTTCCGAGAACCGTCCATTTTTCCCAGAGGCGTCCAAGGCAATCGTGTGGTAGCCACCGTCTTCATAGGCCTCCATCACACCTAGCAATCTCATATCGGCACCCTGCAAAGCCTCGAGATAGCGGCTGGGCGAAGTAGTCGGTAGAAATGGCCAACTCACAAGCAGTCGTTCATCCTTCAGCGTCAGCGTGGAATCCGGCATCGGAATAAATTCCAAGGCGAGAAACAAGGGCTGCCAGTGAGGCTCGACATCGTCCTCAAGCACGGGCTTGTCGACAGATAGATTCAGTATCACCTGAGCCAAATGCTCTTGGTTCTTCGCCTCGGCTAAAACGTACAATAAGCATTCCACTGAGTTTCTCCCTCAGAAAATCACTCGCCCGCTCGCCCAGCCAATTCGCACATCGGAGGGCGTTTGCTGATAGACATCTTCCACCAAGGACTGCAGAGAAGGCGGAAGTTGTTTGGCGAAAAAGCGGGACATGAACTCGACAAATACGGGGTCTTGGTAAGTCTTGTCCGGATGGGCAGCCTCCCCTCTAAATAGCACTTCCAGACAACTTCTCAGAAAGTCTGCTTCCCTCACACCGTCATATAGGTCGCAGATTTCTTCGTAGACTTCTTCGACATACGAAATCAGTCCGACGCCTATGTACTCACTAGACGGTTTTCCTTGTTGCAGCCCCGCGAAAATGCTGGTGTAGAAGACGAGATACAGTGGTCGGTGGTCTGCTCCTTTGCGAGTGAGCCAGTTCGCGCGGTCATCAGCCAAGCTCTCCACGATGAACTGCATACGATTCATGATGCCGGAGTCGATCTCTCGAACCCACCCATCAAAATACATGCGATAATCATTCACAAATCCGGCGGGAATCCCATCGTATTGATACTGATTAAACGTATTAACCACAAAGTCACGATCTATTGTGGGTGCAGACAGACAAATAAAAATAGGCTCCTGACGACCGAGACCTTCCTCTAACTCATTCGGCAGGGTGCCCTCGAAATACAGCTTCTTCAGGTGTGGCCCGTAATTCTCAGGAAGGTTGAGAATCCATTCTCGGGTAAAGGCAATTAGCGCCTTGTAGCCGGTTTTACGCGCCTCGGACTTTAGCTCGCCCGTACTGGCAAATATCTGGCGTTCCTGATTTGTCTCTGTGAGCATCTGTTCCTCCCTGACTATGTACACATCCATGATGCCGAACATAGATCGGCTCGGACGTATAGATACAACGTGTGCACAGTCAGTGGCAATAGCGCAGCTCGCTCAGATTGGAGCGTCCGCAATGGGTCGATTTCTGTCGGTCACACCTGGCAGAGGACGACCAATGTAGCCATCCGGTCCAGTTAACGTAGATGCCCGATTGGACGGAGTAAATCCGCACAATCGGGCATATGTGTGGCGTTACATCTATTGGGATATCGGGGCGGTAGAGGCTCCGCTGACGGTTCGAAAATCGCCTGACTTGTCGCGGAAGCAGTAATTTATGGAAACAGGCGTTTCATATTTTGTTCCCAGCTCATAGACAGCATTGCGGCACGTTGCCCGGGGCCAGTCAGACTTAAACACCTGCCGAACCTCATAGTCCTTGCCTGCCTGGGGTATAAAGCTCACAGGAGCCGAGGAACAGCTGGAGTTCGAGGTAACCAGAGCAACAAAAGCGATCAGCGGCTGCCCAGCTGGGACCACATGTTCATCGTAGTATCTACGCGTGTCATCGATCGTCGCAGTAACGGTTGATGCCGGCATGCCAATGACATTGTTCTGATAGGCGGAGGGCGGCATTCCGAAGGCATCAAGACTCTCGCCTTTCGGAGCGGTACGCGCTGGATTCCATCCTTCCGGCGCCTTACCAACTGTAGCGTTTCTATAGCTGACGTTGAAATATTGCTCGCAGCTTTGACCTGATACAAAGCCTGCGTATGCACCTTGCCCACTGATCAATCGAACGCGCGCCATAGTCGCGGAGTCATACTTCCTTGCTTCAGCCTCGTTCTGAATGTCAGTTTTTTTGAATGTGCAGCCAGCAAGAGCCAGCGGCACGACGAGAAGTAGACCCGCGCGCATTGCTTGTTTCCTTTCTTGATTCGACATGTGTTTCCTACGGCGCCGCGAGCCTGATTGGATCGCACCCATCATATTGAACAAAAAAGACTTCTAGGAGAACAGTGTCCCTTGGTCGACGCCGGAATGGCGAGAGATTTCACATCAGACGAAGTCCCCCCTACTCTCCGCTGTTTTGCGGGTCGTATCGCCTGGCAATCCAGCCGGGCACCAGTCTGTGCTCTCTTGAATCGTCAGTTCGACCCGGTGAAGTATCAACCCCGCGCACAATATTTGAGAAAAGGTCCGCTTCTGGCCGATAGCAGCCGCACCCGCTATTGGGGCCGGTTCGAAGGAATAACGGCCCTAGAGCGCCCCTGCGCGGCAGTAGGATGCAACTCAAATCTCGATGATTAACTTTTTGGCTCTACCGCATTCACTGAGTCCAATTGCCCGCTCATGCGATGTAGGAAGCCAATGAGCACCTCAATCTCGTCCTCGCTCAAAGCTGCCAAAAGTAGTCTCTCTCTCTCAAGCGCAGTTACCAACACACGATCATGCAGCTTGCGGCCCGACGCTGTGAGCGAAACGGTATAGCGCCTAGCGTCCTTTGAATCGACCTCGGTTGCCACGTGGCCATCACGCTCCAGCACTTGCAGTGCTCGGCTGACAGCGCTCTTGTCGAGGCCGATCACCTGAACCACGCGATTAGCACTGATGTGATCCTCGACTGCGAGCATGGCCAGCACCCGCCATTCCACAATCCCTATCCCGAAGTGCTTGCGGTAGCAGGCAGAGGCCCCGCTGGACATTTTGTTGGTCAACGATGTGAGTAGCGCAGGAACGTAGCGATCCAGGTTGAGGGGCGAACGAGGCATGACGAGCGGTTCCTGCACGTAGGTCTAATTGGTTGACATCGCAACTAAAATGCTTAGGATGAGAATCACACAAAGATTCCGCGTTCGCATCATAAGCGCACGCGACACGACAATAAAAATCCAGAGGTGCCGTGCCATGTCTTGCCTACCCCTGACACCCCCTTCGTAATTTCTTCTCCAGCTAACGCTCCCAGCCAGTAAGGCCGGCTCACATCTATTCGCTATCAAACACTGCAGATCTGCGGTGGGGTCACGCTCATGCTCGAAGTTTGTGTTTCTCGAAAAACCGCTGAAGCTGACGGTGTATGCAGCTTCGAATTAACTGCCGCCAACGGACTGGAATTGCCGACCTTTACAGCGGGTTCCCACGTCGACGTGCATGTGGCGCCAGGTGTTGTCCGACAGTACTCGCTGTGCAATTCGCCGCAAGAGCGTGGCAGGTACGTCATCGCGGTGCTGAATGAGCCGGCTTCCAGAGGTGGTTCAAAAGGCATGCACGCCGACGTTATGGAAGGTTCCAGCCTGACCATCAGTGCGCCTCGTAATCTGTTCGATTTGGATCTCAGCGGCGATCGATATGTGCTGTTTGCCGGAGGTATCGGCATCACGCCCATCCTGGCTATGGCTCATACCCTTTTGGTAGCGCGCAAGCGCTTCGAGCTCCATTACTGCGGTCGCTCTGTTGAGCGGCTGGCGTTCCTCGATCTTCTGAGCGACGCGCCCTTCGCGCAGCACCTCCGTCTTCACGTAGACAATGGGCCAATCGAACAGCACCTGGATGCCGCGAAGATCCTAGCGGCGCCCGGGCAGGGGGATCAGCTCTACGTTTGCGGCCCATCAGGCTTCATGTCGCACATTCAATCCACTGCGAAGGAGTCTGGCTGGGCTGATCAGCAAATCCATCGCGAGGATTTCGCGGCGCCCCCGCAAGTTCTTGAAGGTGATCAACCCTTCGAAGTCGAGCTCTCACGCTCTGGTCGTGTGATTGAAGTTCCTGCGCAAAAGACCGTTTTGGAAGTGTTGCTGGAGCACGACGTTGAGGTCGAAAGCTCCTGCGAACAAGGCATTTGCGGCGCTTGCATTACTCGAGTTCTTGCGGGCGAACCAGAGCATCGCGATCAGTACATGAGCGCAGCAGAGCATGCGCGAAACGACAGTTTTACACCTTGCTGTTCCCGCTCCCGCAGTCCGCGCTTAGTGCTGGATCTGTGACCCTCTAACAAGAACTACCTGATAGCTGGAGATCGCTATGAGTACATCGCAAGCTCAGTCGCTCGCATACGAGGTGGGAGCTCCTGCAGAGCTACCTAAATTCCCGCTGAACCAGTGGTACGTCGCGGGCTTTGCGTGGGAGCTGAAAGATAAACCTGTAGGCAGAACCCTGCTGGGCAAACCCGTTGTTCTGTTCCGTACAGCAGACGGCCAGCCAGCGGCGCTGGAAGACCGCTGCTGCCATCGGGCTCTGCCTCTGTCGCATGGCACGCTCGAGGAGAAAGGTGTCCGCTGTGGTTACCACGGTCTGCTGTTCAACGGCGCGGGACAGTGTCTTGAGGTGCCCGGTCAGGCCAAAATTCCAACGAAGGCGAAAGTCCCTGCTTACCACGTTCGAGAGCGTGATCAGATCCTCTGGATCTGGTTTGGCAGCGCAGATCAAACGGAACCGACCTGCGAACCTCCGGCATACGATGTCCACAGCAGCGGCGAGTACGTCTACGAAGGGGACGTCTATCACTACGACGCTCCTTACCAGCTCATCCATGACAACCTGCTCGACCTGAGCCATCTGGGTTACGTGCACCTGCGCACCATCGGTGGAAACGCCAGCATCCATATGAACGCTCAGATGCGTGTTGAAAGTGATGACGCCACTGTGCGGGTCATTCGCCATATGCCGGACTCGGTTCCGCCACCGACCTACACCGCTGCTTATCCCTTCAAGGGCAAGGTTGATCGTTGGCAGGAAATCGAGTTCCGCGTCACTCACCTCCGAATCTGGACTGGTGCAGTCGATGCCGGGACTGACTCGCTTGAAGATCCTGGGCGCGGTGGATTCCACATGCGGGGGTTCCATGGGGTGACTCCCGAGACTGAAAACACCAGCCACTACTTCTGGACGATTGCCACCAACCCGAAGAGCAATCACGAAGAAACCAAAGCGAAGGTCGTCGAGCAGACCGCGATGACCTTCGATGAAGACAAGGTCGTTATCGAAGCTCAGTACAAGAACATGCTCGAATTCGGCCCTCGGTCGATCGTGGACATCCATGTGGATGTAGGGGCCAACCGCGCACGCAAGATCATTGAGCAGCTTCGCCAGGAATCCTGATGGTCTACCGGGAGGCGACCATAACTGCCTCCTCGCAACACATCTCACAGGGCGCCAATGGCGCATAGATGGAGGACATATGTCTGTAAATCGTGGTGTGGTTTATCTCGGCCCGGGCAAGGTCGAAGTTCAGAGCATTCCCTATCCGAAGATGCAGGATCCGCAGGGCAAGCAGATCGACCACGGCGTAATCCTGCGCGTCGTCTCCACCAACATCTGCGGTTCTGATCAGCACATGGTGCGTGGTCGCACCACTGCGCCCGAAGGTCTGGTGCTGGGCCACGAGATCACCGGTGAAGTCGTCGAGATCGGCCGTGGCGTGGAAACCATGAAGATCGGCGACCTGGTCTCGGTGCCGTTCAACGTCGCCTGTGGCCACTGCCGCACCTGCAAGGAGCAGCACACCGGCGTCTGCCTGACGGTCAACCCGTCCCGCGCCGGCGGCGCCTACGGCTACGTCGATATGGGCGGCTGGGTCGGGGGCCAGGCCGAGTACGTGATGGTTCCCTACGCCGACTTCAACCTGCTCAAACTGCCGAACCGCGAGCTGGCCATGGAGAAAATCCGCGACCTGACCTGCCTCTCCGACATCCTCCCCACCGGCTACCACGGCGCGGTGACTGCCGGCGTGGGGCCGGGCAGCACCGTATACATCGCCGGCGCTGGCCCAGTCGGGCTCGCCGCTGCTGCTTCAGCTCACCTTCTGGGCGCCGCCGTGGTGATCGTTGGTGACGTCAACCCGACTCGCCTGGCCCACGCCAAGGCCCAGGGCTTCGAGATCGCTGACCTGTCCAAGGACACCCCGCTGCACGAGCAGATCGCCGATCTGCTGGGCGAGCCGGAAGTGGACTGCGCGGTTGACGCGGTGGGCTTCGAGGCCCGTGGTCATGGCCATTCGGGCTCTCAGCACGAGGCTCCGGCCACCGTGCTTAACTCGCTGATGGGCGTTGTACGGGTGGCCGGCAAGATCGGCATTCCGGGCCTGTACGTTACCGAGGATCCGGGCGCGGCGGACGCGGCCGCCAAGCAGGGCTCGCTGAGCATCCGCTTCGGCCTGGGCTGGGCCAAGTCGCACAGCTTCCACACCGGCCAGACTCCGGTGATGAAATACAACCGCCAGCTGATGCAGGCGATCATGTGGGATCGCATCAAGATCGCCGACATCGTCGGTGTGGAAGTCATCACCCTGGACGACGCGCCTAAAGGCTACGGCGAGTTCGATGCCGGCGTGCCGAAGAAGTTCGTTATCGATCCGCACAACCTGTTCCGCGCCGCTTGACGTATTACACCGGCTACCGCCCCTTTTGCCTCGGGGCGGTAGCTCGTCATCGCTTGGTCGACCTGGCCGAGCTCTTGCGTTGCACGCATAACAAAAACAAAAAGGTCTCTGATGAAATTCTCACGCTCCCTTCTCCGCAGGGCGGCTATGGCCGTCCCCGAAAACCCTCCAGCAGTTATTCGGGGGGGCGCTCAATGAGCCAGTCGATCAGTATTCAGCTCGATCAGAAGGACATGGGGAAGTTCCAGTGGGTGGTTATCTCCCTCTGTTTCCTGATCAATATGCTCGACGGATTTGACGTCCTGGTGATGGCTTTCACCGCAGCGTCCGTATCGAGTGAATGGGGACTCAGTGGTATCGAGCTTGGATATCTGCTGAGCGCGGGCTTGGTCGGCATGGCGCTCGGTTCACTTTTCATTGCTCCCTGGGCCGATCGATTTGGCCGCAGGCCTCTGATTCTGCTCTGCATCTCGATTGCAGGCGTTGGCATGCTGGTGTCATCACAGGCGCCGTCGGTGACGATGCTGGGGGTTCTCAGGCTACTGACAGGATTGGGAATCGGCGGTGTTCTCGCGAGCAGCTATGTCATTGCAGGTGAGTACGCCAACAAAAAATGGCGAAGCCTTGCAATAAGTCTTCAGTCGACAGCCTACGCTTTGGGCGCGACCCTAGGCGGTTTGATCGCCGCCCAGATTATCCCGCAAATGGGATGGCGTTCTGTCTTCCTTTACGGCGGTATAGCCACACTGCTTACCTTGCCCGTGTTGTACTTCCTGCTCCCCGAGTCCATCGCCTATCTTGTTGTCCGTCAGCCTCGTGATGCTCTGCTTCGAATCAACCGGCTCCTGAGCCGTGTGGGGATAGAGCAGATTGCAGACATGCCGAAATCGGAACAGGGCGCTCAGGCCTCGCTGGGCCAGACATTCGCCGGTCTGTTTTCCAAAGACCTTTTGCGCCCAACGCTGTTGGTTTGGGCAGGGTTCTTCCTGGTGATGTTCGGGTTCTACTTCGTCATGAGCTGGACGCCGAAGCTTCTGGTCACAGCCGGATTGTCGAACCAGCAAGGGATTACCGGCGGTGTCCTGTTAAACGTCGGCGGTATCCTCGGGACTTCACTGATAGGTCTGCTTGCTGCTCGCTATCGCCTGTCGCGAGTCCTGATGAGCTACCTGATTCTCAATGCTCTCTTCCTCGCCATCTTCGTTAATTTCACCTCCAACCTGAACCTGGCATTTGGCCTTGTGCTGGTGATTGGCGTCCTGGTGAACGGATGTGTGGCAGGACTCTATGCGCTTACGCCGAGCATCTATGGCCCAGAGCTGCGTGTCACCGCATTGGGCTGGGGGATCGGTATGGGAAGAGCGGGGGCAATTCTCTCTCCCTTGGTGGCGGGCCGTCTCATCGATGCCAATTGGAAGCCTGCGGATCTCTATCTGCTGTTCGCGTCAGCCTTCGTCGCAGCGGCGGTCATCGTCTGGCTGATGAAGAGTAAGGCTGCGCCGCACGTCGCGCTCAAACCAGCCTCCTGATCCGATCACCCATAAGAACAATAAGGTGACACCCAATGAGCAATCAGTTTTCGGGCTTTAGGCTTGCCGGCCTGGGGATGCTTGCCGCTTTGCTTTCGCAAGGGGCGGCGGCGGACTTTGTTGAGGACAGCAACCTCACCCTCACTGCACGAAATTTTTATCTGGATCGAGACTACAAGGGCGAAACCCCATACTCCGCAGCCAGGGAGTGGGCACAGGGCTTCATCGTGAGAGCGAATTCGGGATTCACGGAAGGAACGGTTGGCCTGGGCGTCGACGCCATTGGCATGCTGGGGCTCAAGCTGGATTCTTCTCCCGACCGCACAGGTACTCAGTTGCTTTCCTACGACCCGGTAACTCGTGAGGCGAAAGACGAGTACTCCGAACTAGGCTTGGCAGTGAAAGGAAAAATTTCCAAGACGAAGCTCTCGGTCGGAACTCAATTCCCTGCTTTGCCCATCATCAACGCGAGCCCGGCGCGCCTACTTCCGCAGTCGTTCCGCGGCGCTTACATGATTTCCGACGACATCGATGGCCTGACTGCGCATGTGGGGCGCATGGACAGGGTCAACCTGCGTGACTCCACCGACTATCAACCGATCGGATTAGCGTCTCCCAATGGTCGATTCCGGCCGGGAGCTTCGTCCGAGCGGTTTGATTTCTACGGCGGCGACTATCGCTGGTCGGACAGCCTGACCCTGCGGCTTTTCCATGCAGAGCTTCGCGACATCTACACCCAGGACTTCCTCGGGGTACTTCACACACTGCCGCTCGGTGAGGGAAAGCTCAAATCAGATATTCGCGTATTCAACAGCCGTGATGATGGTCAGGCCAGAGGCGGAAAGGTCGACAACCTGAACGTGGGAGGAATGTTCAGCTACCTCTGGGGTGGTCACAGCCTGGGTGTTGGTTACATGAGGCAATTCGGGGACACGGCTTTCCCCTACATTGCCGGCGGGGAACCGGTGGTTTTGAGTGATGGAACGATGAGTGCGGATTTCGTTAACCCCAAGGAGCGAACCTGGGCCGTGAAGTACGACTATGACTTTGCCGCGTCGGGCATACCGGGTCTTACCGGGATGATGCGTTACCTGCATGGCGACAGTATCGATCTTCCTGCGTTGGGCGGCAGCAATCTCACTGAGTCGTCCAAGGACTTCGAGCTGGCTTATGTCATCCAATCCGGCCCCGCTAAAGGCTTGGCATTTCGGGTGCGGGAGGCTTTCTATCGAAACCAGCAAGGAGCGGCCTCGACCTTCCGGAGCGATAACGAGACGCGCATAAACATCGACTACACGATCAAGGTCTGGTGAGCGGTAGGCTCTGCCTGCGCATGGCGCAGGCAGAGCCTGACCTCACGCGGTATGGCCTCCGAGAGTCTCGGCAACCCAGTCAGCGATGAACTGACCAGCGTTGATGCTGTTGTCGAAGCTGGAGTGTTGCACGCCACCTTCGCGCTCGGTGAAGATCTTCAGTTCGCGCTTCGGGCTATTTACCAGTTGCTCGAAGGTGCGGTGCGCCCATTTGAGAGGGATCTGCGAGTCCTTCTCGCCATGGGTGACCAGGAACGGAACCTTGATGCGGTCGAGCACGCCATCGAGGTGCACGTTCTCCGAAATCCGCATGAAGTCATCGATGTCCTTCGCGCCCCACACCCAGCAAACGTGAGCCCAGTAGTGCGGCACCGGGAAGCTGCCCTCTTTCTCGAGACGACGCTTCTGGACATCACGCCAATCGTGGTTAGCACCCCACACCACGCCGCAGGCAAAGCGAGGCTCGAAAGCGACTGCGCGGGGACAGTAGTAGCCGCCCAGTGAAACACCTTCCATACCGACGCGTTTTGCGTCCACTTCGTAACGGGTTTCAAGCCAATCGACCACGCGACTGGCCCAGTGTTCGCTGTCGTAACGTGCAGTGAGCCCATGCAGTCGCAGGGCTTCGCCGGTGCCAGGCTGATCGATGATTAGCGAAGACACCCCACGCTTGGCCAGCCACGCCGGCAGGCCCACGCGGTATTTCATTTCTTTGGTGGAATCGAGGCCGTTGACCTGAACCAGCAACGGTGCAGGGCCTTCAACGCCCTCGGCGCGGACGTAGAGCCCGGAGATGACTTTGCCCTCGTAGGGGATCTCGACGCGCTCGCAATTCTCCTTCGACATTGAGATGCCCAAGGCAAATGTCTCTAGGAAGCGCTGGTAGAGAGCTTCACGTCCAGGAGCGCCATGGGCCTGGAGACGTTCGCAGGTGAGGTAGTAGGTAGCGGCACGGCTGTATTTCTCGCCTGCAGAGAGCAGGCGGCCGGCGAACTCATCCTCCTCTGCGAGACCACAGAGCTTGTCGGCCATTTTCGACCAGGTCTCGCGGAAGGCCGCGGTTCCAGCTGCATCTGGCTGTTTTGCGGCTTCCTGAAGAGGAGCGCACATTTCTTCGATTTCGCCCATGCGGGCACCCATCTCGATGGCGAGATCCACCGACAGGTTCCAAACGTAGTTGGTAGGGAAGTAGCGGAACATGTTCTTGTTGTCCTTATGGGGGCGGAAAGTGAACCCGGAAATCTCAGGCACGCCGGGCACGATCAGATCAGGACGTTATGCAGAGCAGGGAGCTTTGGCCAATCGCGAGTAGGGATGCGAGGTATCGCGAAACGAGATGCTGCAGTCAGCAGGTAGCTCTGAGACTGGGGAAGCTAGAGGCAGCGAGGCGCCATCGTAGATTGATGGCGCTTTAAATGAGAGGGGAGGGCATGCCCCTATGAAACCGCCACATCGGCCTGTGCGCCGGCTTGGTCGAGAGACTGGATAAAGTCGTGAACCTTCTCTCTCAGCCAGCGATGCATGGGGTCACCATCCATGCTGCGATGCCACTGCATAATCTCCCGCATCACGGGAATTTTGACGGGCGGCGGGATAATCCGTAGAGGCAGATATCGTGCGTAAAGCTCCGCCAACCGGCGATGCATGGTCGCTACTCGATGGGTGCCAACCAGCAGCTGAGGCAGCGTATTGAAGTCGTTGGTGATGACTTCGAGGCGGCGTTTGAAACCGTACTGGCTCATGAACCAGTCCTCGATGCTCAATTGCCGGGAGCGGCCGAACGCAACGGAGATGTGGCCCATCTCCATGTACTGCTCCAGGGTTAGCGTGTCTCCGACATAAGTATTTCCTTTCCAGACGACGCAGACGTGCTCCTCCTCGAAGAGCAGCTGAGAAGGGTGTCCTTCAATCACATAGCGCTCTGGGACAAACATCAGATCGACCTCACCCCGCAAGGTCATCTCAACTGCCTGCTCACCTGGGGGGTGCATTTCAAACGTGATGCCCGGAGCTTCCTGATGGATACGCTGAATCACCTGCGAAAACAGGACACTGATCAAGTAGTCAGAGGCGATCAAGCGAAAATGCCGCTTGCTAGTGGTTGGGTCGAAGACGGGTTTTGCTGTGATGGAGGAACGAATCGTGAGCAGCACTTCGCGCACTGGTTTGGCCAGTTCAAGTGCATAGGGCGTCGGCTGCATAGTCCGGCCCACCTGTACCAGAAGGTCGTCCTCGAAATACTTGCGGAGCCTGCCCAGCACACCGCTGGTGGCGGACTGTGTCATGTGAAGACGTTCGGCGGCACGGGTAATGTTCTGTTCTTCCAGAAGCACATCAAGTGCGACCAAAAGGTTCAGATCCAGATGATGAAAACGCATGGCGATGCATCTCGGTTCTTGTAGTTATTTTTGAGATACCTTCGTGCGACATTCTCGATACGTCAAGAGAACAACCTGCCAGATCGTCTGAAACCCCCTGCCCAGCTTGTTTCAAGCCATGTATCGCGATTGTGGATAGCTGGCATCCCGACTCGCGATTAGTCAGCACTACCTCACGTCAGCAATCTCCGCTCCAGTCGAGCGGCATGCCTACCGCGGCGACACCACCACCGGCCTTGCCGCCGGATCATAATTTCAATGGAGTGGTAGCCATGAACATTCTTGGCCTTGACGCCCTGGTCTTTGGCGTCGATGACCTGCAAGCCTGCGCTGATTGTCTTCGCGATTACGGACTGACTGAAGTCCACCTGAACACTGAGGGTGGCCATTTCGAAGCTCTGGACGGATCTGCAATCATCATCCGTCATCCCGACGATGCGGAGCTGCCGCCGGCAATCGGCCCGGCACCGTCGCTTCGTGAAACCGTCTATGGCGTTGCCAGTGCCGCCGACCTTGCCGCGATCGAAGACGAGCTGAGTCGGGATCGCGAAGTGCGTCGTGACTCCAACGGTGCTCTGCACACCGTAGATGACCTCGGTTTTGCCATCGCCTTCCAGGTTTCCTGGCGCCGTCACTTCGATGCTCCGGCTGACCTCACCAATGCCCCGGGTAGTGCTCCTCAGCGCCCCGCGAACCAGTTGGGTATCACCCCCGATATGGAGGCTCGTCCTCGCACTCTTTCCCACGTTGTCTACTTCGTGCCCGACGTGGCCAAAGGTGAAGCCTTCTATCGTGATCGTCTGGGTTTCGTGACCACGGACAGCTTCGTTGGTGTGGGGCCCTTCATGCGCACCAAGGCCATGGATGACCACCATTGCCTGTTCATGATCCAGACCCCGCCCCATATGCAGGGCTGTGAGCACTTCACTTTCCATATGGGCAGCGGTACCGAAGTCCTTTTGGCCGGCACTCGCTTCCAGGAGAAGGGTTGGACGAGCTTCTGGGGCCCAGGCCGTCACCTCTTCGGCTCCAACTGGTTCTGGTACTTCAACAGTCCCCTGGGCTGCCACATCGAATATGACGCTGACATGGACAAGCATGACGACGCTTGGGCGGCTCGCCAGGCACCCATGTCCGCTGACAACTCTCAGTTGTTCCTCTTCACCTCTCGCGAGAAATGGGCCCCCGGCGGCCCGCCGCCCAAACAGGGCTGATCCGTGGATCGCAGCATCGCGCTTTGTCCTTTCGATCGCTTGAGAGAGGGCGAGGCGATCGGCTTCGATCCGTTCGGTACAGGCCGCGACACGTTGTTCGTGCTGCTTCATCGGGGCGAGGTGCGGGTTTATCGCAACAGCTGTCCTCACCTCGATGTGCGCCTGGAATACCGAAAGGATCGATTCCTGTCAGCCGACGGTCAGCGGGTCATCTGCTATGCGCATGGCGCCCAGTTCATGCCCGACAGCGGCGAGTGCGTCTATGGCCCCTGCCTCGGGCAGTCGTTGACGGCTCTGGAGTTCGCTTTCGAGGGCGGATCGCTTGCCCTCCGTCTCGATCCTCACGGCCAGCCAATTGAGGTATCTCGCAGCGCGATAGGTCGCATCCGAGGACTCGATTAGTCAAATCCCACTGTGCTCGGGAAACTCGACCCCAGCACGAATAACGGCCGCACCTCGTAAGGATGCGGAGAACAAGAACAACACGTGTGAGTAACGTCATGAATACTGCAAAAGTGCTGATAGTCGGTGGTGGCATCGGTGGCTTGTGTGCCGCTATCGCGTTGCGCCGCAAAGGGATTGAGGTCGACCTGGTCGAGCTGAAGACCGAGTGGACTGTCTACGGCGTGGGTATCATCCAGCAGAGCAACGTCGTCCGTGAAATGGCCAAGCTGGGGCTGCTCGACGCCTACCTTGATGCTGCGTATGCGTTTGAGGATGTCGGTATCTACACCACTGACGGTGTTCCCCTCGTGCGTATCCCTGGGCAGCGCCTAGCTGGCCCTGAATACCCTGCCAACGTCGGCATTTCTCGCCGCGCACTGCACAAGGTACTCACCGAAACGGCAATCGAGCTCGGCACACAGGTGCGTCTCGGCACATCGGTTGAAAGCTTCGAGCAGGATACAGACGGCGTCGACGTGGTTTTCAGCGATAGCAGCAGCTCTCGTTACTCGCTCGTTGTAGGTGCTGACGGCCTGTTCTCGAAAGTTCGCAGCCTGATGTTCGGCGACAAGTACCAGCCTCGCTTCACTGGCCAGTCGGTCTGGCGCTACAACTTCCCGCGCCCCGCTGAGATTGATCATCTCGCCAACTACCAGGGGCCGTCAGGCAATGCAGGCCTTGTCCCCCTGGCGGAAGACCTGATGTATCTCTTCACCACTTCCCATGAACCGGGCAATCCCTGGATGGCCGAGGACTCCCTCGCAGCGGAGCTGCGCAAGCGTCTGTCGGGTTTCGGTGGGCTGATCGGCAAGCTGCGCGAACAGATTACCGACAACTCGCAGGTCGTATACAAGCCGCTGGAAGCGGTATTCGTCGACGAGCCTTGGTACCGCGGCCGGGTTCTGCTGATCGGTGATGCTGCGCACGCGACCACCCCCCATCTGGGACAGGGCGCCGGCATGGCGATTGAGGATGCAGTTGTCCTGAGCGAAGAACTGACTGCCGGCGGCACCGTGGCCGAGCAACTGCATCGATTCATGGATCGCCGCTTCGAGCGCTGCAGATTCATCAGCCAGAAATCCCTCTTCGCAGGTGAGAAAGAAATGGAGCAAGACCGCCATTTCGATCGCATTGCTTTGGTCAAGCAGATGCTGGAGCTCACTGCCCGTCCCATCTGAGTACCTGACAGGTGCGCCATGCCTAGGCGCACCTGATCACAAGCCAACACTGACTTACAAAAACAATAATGAGGTGACTTAAATGCTGTCTAGCAAGCGTGCACCCGTACGGCCGTTGCCGCGACTCAAGCCTCTGGCATTCGCGATCTCCATCCTGGCTATCACCGCCGGGATACCTGATGCGCGCGCATTCGAGTTCGATACCGGCAACCCTGATCTCCGGACTCGCTGGGACAACACTCTGAAGTACAGCGCCGCGTGGCGCACCAGGGATCAGAGCGACAAGCTGACTGAGGGCCAAACGGCGCTCAACCAGGATGATGGTGACCGCAACTTCGATAAAGGGCTGATCTCCAACCGCCTGGATCTCCTTTCCGAACTGGACATCACGTACGGCGATGTCGGTGCTCGCCTGAGCGGTGCGGCCTGGTACGACGACGTTTACAACCGCGGAACGGACAACAACGACCCCTCCCGCGCCAACAGCTACTCCGTGGATTACGACGAGTTCACCGATGACACTCGCACGCTGCACGGTCGAAAAGGTGAGCTGCTGGACGCCTTTCTCTTCGGCAAGACCGACATTGGTGACATGCAGGCATCGGGGCGCGTAGGGCAGTACGCAATGCAGTGGGGTGAAAGTCTCTTCTACGGCATGAACGGTATCGCCGGTGGCATGGCTCCGATCGATGTGGTCAAAGGACTCTCTGTACCGAACACCCAGTTCAAGGAACTCATTCGTCCGGTGCAGCAAATCTCCGGGCAATTGCAGATCACTCCGGACGTCTCGGTCGCCGCCTACTACCAATTCGAGTGGGAAGCGAACCGCCTGCCGGCCGCTGGTAGCTACTTCTCGACTTCAGACTCCTTCGGCGATGGCAACGAACGTATGTTCATTGGCGCGCCGCTGTTCCCGGGGGCTCAACCGCTAGCGTTCTACCACGGTAATGACAAAGAGGCGAAAGACTCCGGTCAGGGTGGTCTCCAAGTTCGTTGGCGTACGGATACAGTGGACTGGGGTGTATATGCCATCCGCTTCCACGACAAGAATCCTCAGCTCAACGTCCGCCCGGACTTCGCCAACCTCAATCCCCTGAGCGGTAAGGCCGGCGAGTACTACTGGGTTTACCCGGAAGGTATCGAGTCGCTCGGCGCGAGCTTCTCCACCACGCTCGGCAACTTCAACGTTGCGGGCGAGCTCTCCACCCGCTGGAACCAGCCGCTGGCATCCACCAGCCAACATGCTCTGGCGCCCGGCGAAGCGATCAACAACGACGACGATCCCGTCTACGCGACTGGCCGCACCCTGCACGCGAACTTGTCCTGGCTATCCAGCCTGGAGCCGAACTTCATCGCACCGGAAGCCAACTTCCTGGGTGAGATCGCCTGGAACCGGGTCATGAGCGTTAGCAAGAACCACGATGCTCTCGACCCGAATGCTGATCGTGACGCCACCAGCCTGCGCCTGGTTTTCGAACCGATGTATCGCCAGTTCCTGCCGGGCCTGGATCTGTCCGTGCCGATCGGTGCCAGTTACACCAATGGTGCCTCCGAGGCGCTCGGTACTGGATTCGGCGCCGATCACGGCGGTGACATCAACGTCGGCCTGAAGGGCAACTACCTGAATACCTGGAACCTGGGCCTGACCTACACGCACTACTACGGCCCGGAGAACACCTTCCTGGACGCAGACAACCACTACACCTTCGAACAGTCGCTCAAAGACCGCGACTTCATCGCCTTCACCGTCAGTCGCACCTTCTGACCGAGGATTTTTCGATGAAACACAACAAGAAGTTCGTTTCCCTGCTCACTGCCTTGAGCGCCTCGCTGTTCTTTGCACACGGAGCGATGGGAGCCGTTTCGGCTGATGAAGCCGCCAAGCTCAAATCGACGCTTACCCCGTTCGGCGCCGAGCGTGCCGGGAACGCGGATGGCAGCATTCCCGAATGGAAGGGTGGCCTCACCCAGGCAGACCCCTCCTACAAGGCCGGTGGGAAGCGTAGTGATCCGTACGCAGCTGATCAGGCAGTTCTGACCATCACTGCGCAGAACATGGCTCAGTACGCTGACAAGCTGTCTGCTGGCACGCTAGCCATGCTGAAAAAGTACCCGGACAGCTACAAGGTCGTCGTGTATCCGACGCATCGTAGCGCCGCTGCGCCCCAGGCTGTGTACGACGCGACCTTCGCCAACGCCACCAGTGGCAAGCTGGTAGAGGGCCCTGGCGGGCCGATGCCGGAAGGTGCTGCTGGCGGCATTCCGTTCCCGATTCCTCAAAACGGCGCGGAGGCAATCTGGAACCACCTTCTGCGTTGGCGCGGCGCGTCCTGGCACGCGAGCTTCACCCAGTACCTCACCACTGCGGATGGCAAGCACGTGCTTACCAACGACTCCCGCGCAGATCTGCAAATGCCCTGGTATCTCCCAAACTTCAATAGCGACAAGGGCGTGTTCTGGTCGATCCGCATGACCAATGATGGCCCGCCTCTGCGTGCCGGCGAAGGTATCACCGGTCTTGAAAACCTCAATGCTGAGAAGACTGCCGCCTGGACTTACCTGCCGGGGCAGCGTCGGGTGCGTCGTCTACCCAACGCTTGCTGTGATACGCCGACTCCGGCGACTGCTGGCGTAATGAGCTTCGACGAACTCTATGTTTTCAACGGCCGCATCGATCGCTTCGACTGGAAGCTGGTCGGCAAGAAGGAGATGTATATCCCCTACAACTCCAACCGCGTGTTCACTGCTGCGAGCCCGGAAGCACTGCTCGATGCGCACCACATGAAGTCCGACGCTGTGCGCTGGGAACTGCACCGTGTGTGGGTGGTTGAAGCCACGCTGAAAAGTGGTGCGCGGCACGTAATGCCGAAGAGCACCTACTACCTCGACGAGGACACCTGGACTGCAGTCCTGGGTGACCGTTACGACGCCCGCGGCCAGCTCGCGAAAGTCCTGTGGACTTCGCCCGTTGTTCTGCCTGACCTGCCGGGTACCGCCTCGCTTACCACTGGCTTCTACGACCTGCTCTCCGGAGCCTGGTTCGTGGGTGATGTCTTCGCTGGCAAGAGTGAGCAGTACCGCATCGTGCCGCCCTACAAGGACTCGGTGTTCACCGCTGATGCGATGGCGGGCGAAGGCGTTCGCTGATCTCGGCGGGGCGTGAGCCCCGCCTGCTCCACATAAGAACAAAGAAAGGTTGCGTGCGATGAAGAAGATAGTCTCCAGCTTGCTGCTGTCAGCAAGTTGCACCCTGTTGCCTGCCTGGGCATCAGGCACGATGGATGTCCTTTCCCAGCCTGCTGTGGTCGGGCCGCAAGCCCTGAAGGCTGTGCTACTGGACGTCAATCAAGCCGGCTCGCGGCTGGTGGCTGTCGGCGAACGCGGGGTTGTTCTGCTGTCCGACGATGGCGGCCAGCAGTGGCGTCAAACCGCCAGCCCCGTCAGTAGCACGCTGACCAGTGTGCAATTCGTCGATGCAAAGAACGGATGGGCCGTCGGTCACTCTGGTGTCGTCCTGCATAGTGGCGATGGCGGCGAGAGCTGGAGCTTGCAGCTTGATGGAAAGCAGGCTGCCGCGCTTGAGCTGCAAGCGGCTCAAGCCTCTGGCGATGCTGGCCGTCTTGCCGCGGCACAACGCCTGTCCGCTGATGGCGCCGACAAGCCTTTTCTGGTCGTGAACTTCGTTGATGCACAGCACGGCGTGGTTCTTGGGGCTTATGGCCTGGCTATGATCACCGAGGATGGAGGCAAGACCTGGCGGTCTTGGATGGGCGAGCTGCCTAACCCGAGAGGCCTCCACCTCTATGCTATGGCACGCGACGGCAATGAACTCATCATCGTCGGAGAGCAGGGGCTCCTGCTGCGCTCCACTGACGGAGGTCAGAAGTTCGACCCGATAGAGGGGCCGTATGAGGGGAGCTACTTTGCCGCGGCCATTCTCCCCGATCGTCGCGTATTGGTCGGTGGGCTGCGGGGCAAGCTCTTCTCGTCCGAGGACGGTGGAAGCACGTTCCAGGCTGTCGACAATCCGGTTCCGGCCTCTCTTAACGCCATTCGTGTTGTTGGCGATCACCTGGTGCTGGTCAATCAGGCCGGCATGCTCCTCCAAAGCAAGCTTTCGCCTATCCGCCTTCAGCCTATCCCCGTATCCGACGGACTTCCGTTGGCGGCTGCCACTCAAGCTGCCGATGGCGCGCTGGTGGCAGTCGGTGTGGCCGGCGCGCGTCGCCTGGCGCCTTCCTCCAATACCACGACCGCGGACTGAGCCATGCAAGTACAGACCTCTCCGGCGCCGTCCAACGGCAGCCTCGACGATTTCGATAGCGCTTCTGGCTCCGTGCTCGAGCGTGCCCTGTTCAACCACCGAGCACTGGTTCTTCTGCTGTGCCTCGCTGCAACCTTGCTACTCGGCTGGCAAGCGACACGCCTAACGCTCAATGCCAGTTTCGAGAAGATGATTCCCCGCGAGCATCCATTCATCGTCAACTACCTGGAGCACCGCCAGGAACTGGCAGGTCTGGGGAATGCGGTACGCATTGCCGTCGCCAACCCCAAAGGCAATATTTACGACAAGGACTACCTGCATACGCTGCAGCAGCTCAATGATGAGGTGTATCTACTTCCCGGTGTCGACCGTGCGGCGATGAAATCGCTGTGGACGCCGTCCACTCGTTGGACGGGGGTAACGGAGGAAGGGCTCGAAGGCGGCCCGGTGATTCCCGACGGTTATGACGGTGGCGCTACTAGCCTGGATGCCCTGAAGCGCAACGTGGAGCGCTCCAACGAAATTGGCCAACTGGTAGCGTTCGATCAGCGCTCCAGCATCGTTTACGTGCCCTTGCTGGAGCGTACGCCCGATGGTCAGCCACTCGACTACACCGTTTTCGCCCATGAGCTTGAAAAGATTCGCTCCACCTATCAGGCCCAAGGTGTCGAGATCCACATCACAGGCTTTGCGAAGGTCGTTGGCGATCTCATTGATGGGTTGAAGCAGATCCTGATTTTCTTTGCTGCCGCGATCGCCATCACTGCCGCGGTGCTCTATTGGTACACACGTTGTGTACGCAGCACATTCCTGGTTGTCACCTGCTCCCTGGTAGCGGTGATCTGGCAGCTTGGCCTGTTGCCTCTACTCGGGTACGAGCTCGATCCGTATTCCGTGCTGGTTCCGTTCCTGGTGTTCGCGATTGGCATGAGTCATGGCGCCCAGAAAATGAACGGCATCATGCAGGACGTTGGGCGCGGTATGCATCGTCTGGTAGCGGCCCGCTTCACCTTCCGTAGGCTCTTCCTGGCAGGGCTTACCGCTCTGCTGTGCGACGCCGTCGGCTTCGCAGTATTGATGATCATCAAAATCCAGGTCATCCAGGATCTGGCCGTGATCGCCAGCCTTGGCGTCGCTGTACTCATCTTCACCAACCTGATTTTGCTCCCCGTGCTGCTTTCCTATGTTGGAGTGAGCCGGCGAGCTGCACGCCGCAGCCTTCGCGCAGAGGAGGCGGAAGCAAGCGGAGAGGAGAAGCATGCGGTATGGCGCTTCCTTGATCTGTTCACCCACAAGCGTTGGGCGACCCTGTGTGTTGTGGTAGCCGCTCTCATGGCTGCTGGTGGATACGCTGTCAGCCTCAAACTGAAGGTGGGCGACCTGGATGCCGGTGCGCCTGAGCTTCGTCCGGACTCTCGCTACAACCGAGACAACGGCTTTATCACCCGGCACTACGGCGCGAGCAGCGATGTATTTGCAGTGATGGTGAAAACACCTGCTGGTGAGTGCTCCGCATACAACACGCTGAAGCGTGTGGACGATCTTGATTGGCAGCTTCGTGGTCTAGAGGGCGTGGACTCCACCAACTCTCTGGCGTTGTTGAATCGCCGAGTCCTGGTTGGACTTTCCGAGGGTAATCCCAAGTGGTACGAACTGGTCAACAACCAGGCGACGTTGAACATGGTCACTGCGGGTGCACCGCGAGGTCTGTACAACGATGACTGCAGCCTGCTGACCCTTTATGCCTACCTCAAGGATCACAAGGCTGACACGCTCACTAGCGTCGTCGAGAGTGTCGAGGGATTCGCAAAGAACAACGACACCGAGCACGCTCAATTCCTGCTTGCCGCAGGTAGTGCAGGGATTGAGGCCGCGACCAATATCGTGGTGAAGCAGGCTAACCGCGACATGTTGTGGTGGGTATACGGTGCGGTAATCCTGCTCTGCCTTGTCACCTTCCGTTCGTGGCGTGCCGTTCTTTGTGCGGTTCTTCCCTTGGTACTCACCTCAATTCTCTGTGAGGCACTGATGGTCGTCCTGGGGATGGGGGTGAAGGTTGCGACTCTTCCAGTGATTGCCCTGGGTGTGGGTATCGGCGTCGATTATGCGTTGTATGTCATGAGCATTGTGCTCTCGCAGCTGCGCCAAGGAGCCAGTCTTTCCGAGGCGTACTACCGGGCACTGCTCTTCACCGGGAAGGTGGTGATGCTGACTGGCGTGACCCTCGCTATCGGTGTCGGTACCTGGATCTTATCTCCGATCAAGTTCCAGGCAGATATGGGCGTTCTGCTGGCCTTCATGTTTGTTTGGAACATGGTCGGCGCCCTGGTTCTGCTGCCTGCGCTTGCCTACTTCCTGCTTCCTAGAGGTGCGACTGCAGCTTCGGTCGCCAAAGCCGCGCTTCCGCACAACCTGGAAGAAATTCACCACGACCGCACCTGCTGCAAGCCCCACGCAACTGTTCCCCTGGCGTGAGCCAGGGGTTCGGACAGTCCGCGACATAAAGACAAGAACGAGGACATCTGAATGGCCCGCATTACCTGCCTGCTGCCCACACTGTTGATTGAACTAGCTTCTGGCCTGTCAAGTTTTGGTGCCTGCATCTGCTCCCTTGAGGAGATGCGACATGAGCACTGAGCGCAGCGCTGGAGCCGCACAATCCGTTTTGCTGCTTTTTGGCAGCTGCCTGCCGGTGCTCGGCGCAGTATTAATCGCTCCGGTACTGCCGCGCCTGCAGGCTCATTTCTTTGATTCTCCTGGTTCCACGGTGCTGGTTCCAGTCGCGCTCACCATACCAGCGTTGATGATCGCTCTCGTGGCCCCCATCGCAGGGGCTCTGGTCGACCGCTTCGGTCGTCGGGCGTTACTCCTGGCGTGCATGCTGGTTTACACACTCTGCGGGACACTCCCCCTTATTCTGGATTCATTGCCGCTCATTGTGGCGAGCCGGGCAGGCCTTGGGCTCGCTGAGGCAGGGATCATGACCTGCTGCACCACTTTGATCGGTGACTACTTCGAGGGCGAGCGGCGGGAGCGATTGTTTGCGTTGCAGATGGTCGCCAGCTCGCTCTCCGCAGCGCTCTTCATGGCCGTAGGCGGCTCGCTCGGTGAGGTAGGCTGGAGAGCACCTTTCGTGCTGTATGCCGTAGGGCTGCTGTGCATACCTCTCATGGCAAAACTTCTCTGGGAACCCGCTGCCAGCCAGTTGGAGAACTCTACGCCCAGCAGCTCAAGTTTTCCTTGGGCAAAACTGCTGCCGCTCTATCTGGTCAGCCTCCTCGCGGGCGTCAGCCTTTTCATCGTGCCCGTACAGGCCGGATTCCTGCTCAACCTGATTCACGTCGATGCGCCTCAGCAGATCGGCATCACGATGGGAGCTAACCAGCTGGGAGTTCTTGCTGGGGCGTTGCTCTTCCATATCTTTTCGGGGTTCTCAGCTCCGCGACTGCTCGCCATTGGGTTTGTGATTGCTGGTGCTGGTGGCGCCCTGATGAGCCAGACGGCAAACGTGGCGCTGATGGTAGTCGCCGTACTGATCAATGGCATGGGCGTGGGGCTACTGCTTCCGACGCTGATTACTCAGGTCATGCAGGAAGTTGATTTCACCCAGCGTGGGCGGGCTACTGGCGGATTCACAGCGGCGATCTTTGCTGGCGAGTTTCTGAGCCCCTTGATCATTCTCTCGCTGACGGGTGGAGACCATGCAGGGCTGCCCTTTGCCCTTCTCCTGTTTGCAATTGCTCAACTCGTACTGGCTCCGATCTGCCTGGTTCTGCTTCGCAAGCGCCGAAAGGCGTACGTGGCAGAAGCTGTATGAGCGACCTTTTCAATCTGACCGGGAAGATCGCGCTGATCACTGGCGGTACCCGAGGTATTGGCCTTGCGGTGGCGCGAGAGTTAGGTCGCGCCGGTGCCAAGGTCATCATCAACAGCGAGGATGCCGATACGTCCAGTCAGGCCGCAGCCGAGCTGGTCGATGCTGGCATTGAGGCCTATGCGCTAGTTGCAGATCTGCGTTTTCAGCCGTCTGTGGCTGACCTGGCGAAACAGGCACTTGAGCTGTTTGGCCGCGTGGACATTCTGGTCTGCAATGCCGGCGTTGCCCCTCACATGGGGGCGCTTTTGACCGCTAGCGATGCCGATTGGGATTTGACCTTCACCGTCAACTTGCGCAGCGCGATGTGGTTAACGAGCTATCTGCTTCCCGCGATGGCGAAACATGGTGGAGGTAGCGTGATCCTGATGTCGAGCATTGCCGGGGTGCGCGGAAACAAGTCATTAGGCCTGTATGGAATGTCCAAGGCCGGCCTTGCGCAGCTCGCGCGCAACCTGGCTGTGGAGTGGGGGCCGAGCAATATCCGCGTGAATGCAATCAGCCCTGGCGTGATTCAAACCGAGTTCGCACGCCCCCTTACTGATAATCCTGAAGTCGTACAGCGCCGAATAGCCCTCACACCATTGCGTCGCTTCGGCTGCCCCGAGGAGGTGGCCGCTTTGGCAGTGCTACTCGCGGCTCCGGGAGGCGCCTTCATCAGCGGCCAGAACATCATCGTCGACGGCGGTACTACCGTCGGTGACGGCAATTGAAAGGAGACAACATGCAACAGCTTCCGACCTTCAAACGCATAGTAACTGGGCATGACACCCACGGCCAGGCTGTGGTCGCGAGCAGTGGCGCTACTCCGAATAACTTCCCGCTTAAGGCTATTCCGGGAACCGTCTTCTACGAAGTCTGGAATAGCGCAACGACCCCGGCACCGTTGGACAACGCCGACGATCCCACTTCGCAGCCGTTGCAGCTCAGCCCAGGGCCTCTGGGCAGTGTCATTCGTGTGGTCGATATTCCGCCGGATAGCGTCCAAAACCAGGTAAGCGCTGAAGATGCTGCGGCAGCATTCGCGGAGATTGGCGAGTCCCATGCCGGTACCGGGAAGACGGATTCCAAACACAAGCTGATGCACCGTACCGAGACGCTGGACTACGGGATCGTCACGGAGGGTGAGATCTGGCTCGTTCTCGATGGCGAGGAAGTTCATCTGAAACGCGGAGACATAGTAGTTCAGCGCGGAACCAATCATGCCTGGAGCAACCGCACCGAGCAGATGGCGCGGATGGTGTTCATCCTTCTCGACGGCCGTTATGCGCCGGATCTGCAGGAGCTGCTGCCGTGAAGCTGGCCACACTGAATGATGGTACTCGCGACGGGAGCCTGATCGTGGTTTCCCGCAACCTTCAGTTTGCAGTGGATGCAACTGGAATTGCCGCCACAATGCAGGCTGCTCTGGACAGCTGGGAGCTTGTTCACGCTGATCTCGAGAACCTTTATCAACGCTTGAATGCGGGAGACGTTGCTGGCGTCTTTAAACTGGATTTCGAGCAGTTGGCTGCACCGTTGCCTAGAGCTTGGCAGTGGCTGGATGGTTCGTGCTTCCTGAGCCACGGGGAGTTGATGCAAAAGGCTTTCAACCTGGAGCCCATTGAGGGCGTCGATCGAATTCCACTCATCTACCAGGGGGCGGGCGACGACTTTCTTGGCCCGCGCGCGGATATTCCTTTGCCGAGTGAAGCTCATGGCATCGACTTCGAAGGGGAATTTGCAGTCCTCGTGGATGAGGTTCCGATGGGGTGCCCGCCTGAAGAAGCGCTGGGGCATGTGCGCCTGGTGTTGCAGCTGAACGATGTCAGCCTTCGTGCCCTCGCTCCCCGTGAGATGAAGACCGGTTTCGGGTTTCTCCAGGCTAAGCCAACGACCAGTTTTGCTCCCGTAGCTGTCACTCCTGATGAGTTGGGCGAAGCCTGGCGAGGTGGCAGGGTGCATCTGTCTCTGAGCGTCGAGTGGAATGGTGAGTGGTTCGGCAATCCCCATGGTGGGGCCATGCATTTTGGCTTCCATCAGTTGATTGCACATGCAGCGCTGAGTAGGAAGCTGAGCTCAGGCACGGTGATTGGTTCGGGCACGGTTTCTAACTCCGATCGATCCGTTGGCTCGGCCTGCATTTCTGAGCGTCGAGCCATCGAAGCTATTGCAGACGGTTCACCTAGTACTGGCTTCATGCGCTTCGGCGATAGGGTACGTATGGAAGCCAGGGGCCCCCAAGGCGAGATCCTGTTCGGAGCGATTGACCAGCGCGTGGTGCAGGGAGGTTGGCCATGCGCGTAATGGTAACCGGCGCCAACGGATTCGTCGGACGAGAGCTGGTCTCTCGCCTACTAAGCCAGGGCGAGATCCGCGGGAAGAAGATCGATGCTCTGTTGCTTCTTGATCAGAAGCTGGACGGCTTGCCGGACGATACGCGCCTGCGCCGGCACTATGGCAGTGTCACCGATCCTGCTTTGCTACGTCGGGCGCTGGCTGACGGCATCGATGTTGTGTTTCATCTGGTCAGCGTGCCTGGTGGGGCGGCAGAAGCGAATTACGAACTGGGATATCAGGTCAACCTTCTAGCGAGCCTGGAGCTGCTCCATCAGCTACGGAGCAGTGACCGCCCCCCTGTGTTGGTCTATGCAAGCAGTGTTGCCATATATGGCGGCGAGCTTCCTGGGCGCATGGATGAGTCTCAATCTGCTAACCCGCAGCTCTCGTATGCGTCGCACAAGCGCATGATCGAGATCGCCATTGAAGATCTGGCCCGGCGTGGTGAAGTCGATGGGCGAGCGCTGCGTCTCCCAGGCATCGTTGCACGTCCGCGCGAACCGAACGGATTGAAGTCCGCATTCATGAGTGACCTCTTGCACGCCTATGCAGAAGGGGGCTCTTACTCTTGCCCTGTGTCGCCGCGGGCGACCGCCTGGTGGATGTCTGCCCGTTGTTGTGTGGAGAACCTCTTGCACGCGGCGGAGCTGAAGAATTTGGTGGAAGAGCGGGTTTGGCAATTGCCTGTTCTGCAGCTTTCAGTCGCCCAGATTCTCGATGCACTGGCAGCACGCTTCGGAGAGTCCAATGGCGAGCAGATCGAATTCTCGCCCGATACGCAGTTGGAAAATCTCTTCGGTCGCCAGCCGCAATTGCGCACGCCTCGTGCCCGTGCCTTGGGCTTCTGTCATGACGGGAGTGCAGCAGCGCTGCTGCGAAACTCACTGCCCAACGCTGCCCGCCGTAGTCGACCGACAACCGCCAAAGTAGGAGTTGCTTCTCATGAATCTCAGTAAATGTCGGATGCTCGATCTGTCGGTCTGCCTCGAGAACAATCCATACACCGACCCGCCGCCTCTGTTGCCGAAGATCGACTACATGGATCACCAGGAAGGCTGGCCCGAGATGGCAGCGATGTTCCCTGGCCTGCGCAAGGAAGACTTGCCTGGCGATGAGTCGTGGGCCGCTGAGCGCCTCACCATAACCACGCATAGTGGCACGCATATGGACGCACCTTGGCACTATGCCTCTACTACGGACGGCGGAAAGCCTGCGTTCGGCATCGATGAGTTGCCGCTCGAATGGTGCCTGCAGCCTGGTGTGAAGCTGGACTTCCGGCATTTTCCTGATGGCCATGTTGTAACCGCCGGGGAAATCGAAGCCGAGCTGCAGCGTATCGGGCACGACCTGAAGCCACTGGAAATCGTCCTGATCAACACTCGGGCCGGAAGCTTGTTTGGTCAGCCCGGCTATCTCGATGCAGGGGTCGGCATCGGTCGCGAAGCTACGCTCTATCTACTGGAGCGGGGAGTTCGCGTAGTAGGCACCGATGCATGGAGTTGGGACGCGCCCTTCAAGTACACCCGTGAGCGTTTTGCCGAGTCAGGCGATGCATCCATCATCTGGGAAGGGCATAAGGCTGGGCGGGATATTGGCTACGGGCAGATGGAAAAGCTCGCCAATCTCGATCAGTTGCCGGCGAGCGGCTTCTGGGTTTCGTGCTTCCCCTACAAGATCCGTCACGCCTCCGCAGGTTTCGTGCGTGCTGTGGCGCTTTTCGAATAAGTAACTCGCAAGTTTAGACCCGGCTCGGTATTCCCACAGGGCCGGGTCATTGGTTTTTTAGAGTCCGCTTCCGACCCATTGCAGCCATTCGTGAGGGGCAGAAAGCGGCCAGTAGCGGACATCCGCGCGCCTAGGTCTTCAGCAGCGCAGCTGGGATCACCAAGGCGCCGAACGAAACATCGGGCAACTCGGTAGCCGCGGCAGCCAGTTGCATCGAAGCGGGGAGTTCTTTAAGCGTTAACGGCCGCAGCGGCCGTGCTTGCAGCTCGTAGCCTTCGATCCGAAGCTGAGTTACTCGATGGACGTCCGACCAGTCGTAAGCGAAGAATCCACGTTTGGCGAACCTAACGAAATCATCCGGGCGCGGAAGATTGGCCAGCAGATCGAAGCCCGACGTTTCGGGCAGCAGATCGACTTCCGGTTCGGTGATATCGATCGATGCAACGGCTGTGAATGGAACGGTTCCAGCTCCGCCGGTCGTAAAGATGGCAACTTGCCCGAGGGCATCAACTGCTATCCACGCCACATCCAGTCCATCAAGATCGTCCGGGGTCACAGGTGTACCTCCCGTGAAATATCAGCATTCGCACCTTGGCGGCGCCCGGACGCCCGACTCGGCACGGCTAGGTCAATTACATACCCGGGCAGCCGTGATTAGAACTGTGCAGGGACAATGCCCGCAATGGGCCGGAAGCTGCCCTTTGGCAACATGCCGGATGGATCGCCTGGCTTGACCTCTTCCAGCCTTCCCCATAACCTCCCGACGCCCCTGTGAAAGCGACGGGGGACGGGTTTGGCGACTCGAAAAACTACCTAGGCGCGGTGACGCTTCGTCAGACCGTGGCGTGTCAATACGCCCACGGTTCTGTGCTATGGCGGGCCGCACAGGGAGACCTTCGGGTCTGCCGGGACCTAGGTAGCCGGTTCGCCAACCCTGTGTGGCTCCGCCTCCCTCATCGTTTGGCGACGATCAGGGCGGTGGTTTCTTGAAACTACCTAGGAAAAGCACATGGACGAACTCTACGTTCCCACCGTTTTCCACCGCTACAACCGTTCCCTGCGCGGCGTGTTGATCGACAACCAGCCCTGGTTGGTCGCCTGCGAGCTGGGCTATCTGATCCGCGAGCGGGTCGAGACTTATGTTCTTCGTCTGGATGATGATCTGTTTCGTGAAGCACGCCTGGTGACGGGCGGCGGCGAGGAGGTCGCGTTGCTGGTGAATGATTTTGGCGCTTTCCATGTGCTGCATCGGTTTCGTGATCCGGAGCATCGGGAGTTGCGTCGGTGGATCACCGGCCATGTGTTGCCGGTGTTAAGGGATCAGGAGCCTGGCAGGGCGGGATTCCCGCAGCGCATGCAGGCAAGAGGGGACGGCCGTGCGCTGGCGGTGCTGGATTGGCAGGGGGAGTTGTGGGTGCCGATGCATGAGGTGCCGAGATTGATGCGTGAGGAGCGGCGCGGGCGCTGGTGGCGCAGGGAGTAGCCAGCCGCGGTGGAGCAGCAGCGGGCTCCTATTCGACCGAGTCCCGGGAGTCCGCTTCCCGCAAGTGGGAGAGGGCAGCACGGAGCAGGGTAAGGTAGGCCGCCCGCTCCGACGATTCAGTGCAGTCGAACTGGGCCTGCGTTGTGCGTGGCGCGGAGATTGCCTTCGGTTGCTCCGTGTGACTACGATCCATGATTGTAAATAGCCATGCCCCATACGCTGGCGCTCCAGGAGCATCATAGGCGCGTGCTTGCGCCGCTCCTGCAATGTTCGGCTCCTGTTGCCATCCCTCCACTAGCGCGAATCCATGGTTACGACTGTCATCCTCAGCATGCTCTGCGTGCACCTGCTTTGTTTCTGCGTGATGTTCCTGCTGATCAGCAGGCGACTGAATGGCCGGAAGATGGGCATGGATGTGTTTGCGCTGGGCAATCTGTTGCTGGGGCTTGCCTACATCCTGCAACTGCTCGGCGGCCCGGCAAGCTGGGGGGTGATGAGTGTCGTTAACCACACGCTGACGCTCTGCGCGCCGGTGGCCTATGTGCTGGGTGCGCTGCGTTTCTTCGACCGCCCCACGCCAGTGTGGCGTCCACTGCTGTCGCTGGCCGCCGGCTACTTGCTGGCGCAGGTGCTGGTGCAGACGCTGTTCGGCTCGGCGGCGCGCCACGCGCTGCTGGCGGGGGCCTGTGCGGTGCTGTTCCTGGCCATGACCGTGGCGGTGTTGTACGCCGGACGAACCGTTGCCAGGGATCTGCGCGTCGAGATGATGGTGTTTGCTGTGTTGATCGGCGGCATCTGTGCGCTGAATGCGATCAAGCTCGTGATGATTCTCCACGGAGGAATGGACGCGCTGGATATGAGCAGCAGCTTCCAGCGAACCTTCTACATCTACATGTCCTTCCTGGGGACGGTGCTGCCTCCGTGCGCCGTCTGGCTGGTGCTGCGACGCCTGACGGATGAGCTGCGCACCATGGCTGCCCATGACCCGCTCACTCATCTGCTCAACCGGCGGGGCTTGCTCGACGGGCTGGAGGCGCACTTCCGCTCCCGGCGTGCCGGGGCGGCTTACCTGTTGATCGTGGATATCGACCACTTCAAGCGCATCAACGATACCCACGGCCACCAGGTGGGCGACCTCGTGCTCTGCCATGTCGCGAAGGTCCTCAAGAGCACGGCGCGCCAGGGCGACCTGATCTGCCGCCTGGGCGGCGAGGAGTTCGTGGTGATTGCCCTGAATACGGACGGAGCGGGTGCCTTGCAACTGGCGGAGCGCACGCGAGTGGCGATTGAGCACAGCCAGGTGCCCGGCATCGGTGCGAGTCAGCCGATCCGCTGTACGGCGACCATCGGTGTTTCGCCTGAATTCAGCAGCGCGCATGCGCTGGATGGCGTGCTGCAGCAGGCCGATGCGGCGCTGTACCGGGGCAAGACTTCGGGGCGCAATCGTGTGGAAGGGGTTGTTGCCTAGCGGCTGGTCGCTTCGGGGATCGGGGCGGTGGCAGCGGGTTCGCGAGCGGGCTCGCGCCTGCGGGGTGGCTGGGTAGGGCGGAAAACGCGATAGCGTACTTCGCCGCCCAGAGGCTGGCGGATAGGCGGTGCCAGGCTGTTCGTCCTGCGGTCTACGCAGGGCGTACTGTCGAGGGTGGTTCGGTGTTGGACGTTGCCCTCACCCCAGCCCTTTCCCTTAAGGGAGAGGGCTGGAGAGGGGACGGAGCGAGGCGGAAAAGGCTGCGTCCGCTCAACCGTTACGCGGCCGGCGGGGTGCCTTCGGCGTTGGCGACCACGGCGTCGATCTGGATCGAGGCGCCTTTGGGCAGGGCCGATACGCCCACGGTGCGGCGCGCCGGCGTGCCGCCAGGGAAGTAGCTGGCGTACACCTCATCCACTGCGGCGATATCGTCGATGTTGGTCAGGAACAGGTTGACCTTCACCACATCCGCCAAGGCGTGGTCGATGCTTTCGACGATGGCCTTGAGGTGCTTGAAGCACTGGGCGGCCTGTTCCTTCACGCCGCCTGCCACCAGTTCACCGGTCCGTACGTCCAGCGGCAACTGGGCGGAGATGTGGTTGTAGTGAGAGAAGGCGACGGTCTGGGTGGAGTAGGGGCAACGCGGTGCGGCGTCGGTGTTGTGGGCCTTGATGACGATGCCGTGGCGGTCTTCCACCGCTTGCGGCGGGGTGCCGTCACCGTGGGAGACCACGGCTTCGATCTGCACCAGGGCGTCCAGCGGCAGGGCTTTTGCCGCTACCACGGTGCGCGCGGGGAAGTAGCCGACGGCACGGGCGATGGCCGAATCGGGGAAGAAGGTGGTGTAGACCTGGTTCACTGCTTCGGCATCGGCGAGGTTCTTGACGAAGACGGTGATCCGCACGATGTCGTCGAAGGGCACGTCGATGCCTTCGAGGATGTTCTTGATGTTGCGCAGGCACTGCGCGGTCTGTTCCTTGATGCCCCCTGAGACCAGCTTGCCGGTGCGCGGGTCGATGGGCAGCTGCGCGGACAGGTTGTTGTAGTGGGAGAAGGCGACCGACTGGGTCGAGAGCGGATTCAGCGGCGCATTTTCGGTGCTGCCTTCGACCTTGATCAGGTCGCCGGCCTGCGGGGCGTTGGGGATGGTGCCTTCACCGCAGGTGATGAGGGCCTCGACCTGCACCTGGGCGCCCAGCGGCAGCGCTGCCACGCCAACGGTGGTCAGGGTCGGGACGTAGTCCGGGAAGAAGCTGGCGTGGACTTTGCCGACGGCTTCGGCGTCCGCGATGTTGGTCAGGAAGATCGAGATACGGACGCTGTCATCCAGTTTGTGGCCGATGCTTTCCACCACGGCCTTGAGGTTCCTGTAGCACTGCTCGGCCTGCTCTTTCACGCCGCCGGCGACCAGCTTGCCGCTGGCAGGGTCGATGGGCAGTTGCGCCGACAGGTTGTTGTAGTGGGAGAAGGCGACGGTTTGCGAATAAGGGCCGGTGCCCTGGGGTGCCTTGTCGGTATTTCTCGCCAGTACTGCGTTGTAGCCACTCATAGGGTGCTCCCTGGTTTGCTGGGAATCCGTGGGTTTCGTGGCAAAGGCTCAGTCCGGTTCGTTATCGGTCGTTGCCACTGTTCATTCAGACGACGGATATCGAACTCGTCGAGAGGCGCGCAGACTATCGAGTCTCCAGGGGGGACCCCTTTGACTTAAGGCAAGCGTAGTGGGGTCTTCTTACCGGGTTGTTTCAATTGGCGATGAGCGTTAGTCGGGATGGTTTGCAGGGGAGGCTGGAAGGGCTTGAAGCGGAGTCAGTGCATTTCATGGGAATGCCGTGCCGGGGCGCTTCCCTCTCCCCAGCCAGGGTTAGGGAGAGGGGCTCTGCGCAACTGAGTGTCAGAAGATGTAATCCGTAGTCAGGAAGCTGGAATCGCGGTCACGGATGATCTGGCTGATCAGTTCCTTGTTGGCGTCGGTGAAGCGCGTGGCGACCAGGGTGCGGATGGAGAAGGTGCGCAGGGCGTCATGGACGGAAAGGGTGCCTTCGGCGGAGTTCTTGCGGCCGTTGAAGGGATAGCTGTCCGGGCCGCGCTGGCACTGGGCGTTGATGTTGATGCGGCCCACCTGGTTGACGAAGGCGTCCACCAGCGGGCCGATTTGCGCCGGGTCGTTGCCGAACAGGCTGAGCTGCTGGCCGTAGTCGGATTGCAGGACGTAGTCGATCACTTCGTCCAGCTCGCGGTAGGGCACCACGGGCACCAGCGGGCCGAACTGTTCCTCGTTGTACAGGCGCATGTCGGCGCGCACCGGGCTGAGCAGGGCGGGGTAGAAGAAGCTTTCACGGCTCTCGCCGCCGCCTTGGTTGATGACCTTGGCGCCCTTGGCCAGCGCGTCCTGCAAGAGGCCGTTCAGGTAATCGACCTTGCCCGGCTCGGGCAGCGGCGTCAGCGCCACGCCTGGCTCCCAGGGCATACCGGGCTTGAGTTCGGCGAGCTTGGCGCTGAACTTGTCGAGGAAAGTCTCCAGCACGTCTTCGTGGACGAAGAGGATCTTCAGCGCGGTGCAGCGCTGGCCGTTGAAGGAGAGGGCGCCGGTGATGGCTTCGCTGACGGCGTTGTCGAGGTCGACGCTGGGCAGGACGATGCCGGGGTTCTTCGCATCCAGCCCGAGGGCCGCGCGCAGGCGGTGCGGGCGTGGGTGGAGTTTCTTCAGGTCGGCGGCGCCGGAGTGGGTGCCGATGAAGGCGAAGACGTCGACCTTGCCGCTGGCCATCAGCGCGCTGACGGTCTCGCGGCCGCGCCCGTAGATGACGTTGATGACGCCTGGCGGGAAGCTGTCGCGGAAGGCTTCGAGCAACGGGCGAATCAATAGCACGCCGAATTTGGCGGGCTTGAAGACTACGGTGTTGCCCATGATCAGCGCCGGGATCAGCGTGGTGAAGGTTTCGTTCAGCGGGTAGTTGTACGGGCCCATGCACAGCGCCACGCCCAGCGGCACGCGGCGGATCTGCCCGAGGGTGCCCTGTTCCAGCTCGAAGCGGCTGGAGCGGCGATCCAGCGCCTTGCGCGCCTCGATGGTGTCGACGATGTAGTCGCAGGTGCGGTCGAACTCCTTCTCTGAGTCCTTGAGGTTCTTGCCGATCTCCCACATCAGCAGCTTGACCACGGCGGTGCGCTGCTCGCGCATGCGGGCGAGGAAGCGTTCGACGTGGGCGATGCGCTCGGCCACGCGCAGGTTGGGCCATTCACCCTGGCCGTTGTCGTAGGCGGCCACGGCGGCATCCAGCGCGGCGAGGGCGGCGTCGGCGTCGAGCAGCGGTGTGCTGCCGAGGATGACCTGTTCGTCGCCCTGGTCAGTGGCGAGGAATACCGGGCTGCGCACCGGGGCGAGCGGGCCATCCCAGCGGCGCATCTCGCCGTTGACCAGGTATTCGCGTTGTTCGACCGGCGCGTCTGGGCGCCAGGTGTCGGGGATGTCCGTGAGGCGGGGGAACAGATGGTCGAGCTTGTTGTTGTCGGGCATGACTCATCCCTCGGGAAAGGTGGGCGACTGGTCTGTTTTAGAGCGTAGCTACGGATTAGTAAATCGATTCAGCTCCGAGAGTACAGGCGGCGCCTATGTAGGGCGAATAACCGCTCGCGGTTATCCGCCTTCGGGCTCGGCGCAGGGGGATTGGCGCATAACGCGTGCCGCGTTATGCGCCCTACGGGTGTTTCGCCGGTTGCGGGGGTTGCAGAGGCTGCAGGAGTTCCTGCTGCTCGGCGTAGCGGGCGCGGATGTCGAAGTCGCGAGGCCAGGCGGGTTGCGCGGGGCGGGCTTTCGGAGTTGCGGAGGAAGTCACGGGCGATACCTCGTTGCAGGAGTCCGGGGCGAAGGGTTCAGCGTTCGCCGGGTAGTGTCGAAGAGGGGTTGATGGGTATCGCTGCGCTCCACGCCATCCTACGAGTGCCCGAGTGAGCCTCGTGCGTAGGATGGGTGGAGCGCAGCGATACCCATCGATCAATGCCTCAGACAAACAGCGACAGCAGCAGGATGAAGCCCAGGCCGACCACCGAGAGGATGGTCTCCATGGCGGTCCAGGTCTTGAAGGTCTCCATCACGCTCATGTTGAAGTACTGCTTCACCAGCCAGAAGCCAGCGTCATTGACGTGGGAAAGGATCAGCGAGCCGGCGCCGGTCGCCAGTACCAGCAGTTCGCGGTTCACGCCAGGGATCAGGTCGATCACCGGCACCACAATGCCTGCGCCGGTGATGGTGGCAACGGTGGCGGAGCCGGTGGCGATACGGATCACCGCGGCCACCAGCCAGGCCAGGAGGATCGGTGAAATCTGCGCGTGGACTGCCATGTGGCCGATCACATCGCCTACGCCGCTGGCCACCAGCATCTGTTTGAAGCCGCCGCCGGCACCGATGATCATCACGATGGCGGCGGTGGGCGCGAGGCTCTGGTCGAGCAGCTTGAGGATCTTCTTCGAGTCGAACCCACGGGCATGGCCGAAGGTGTAGAGCGACAGCAGCAGGGCCAGGAGCAGGGCGGTGATCGGGTGGCCGATCATGTCCAGCCAGGCGCGCACCACATGGCCGTCAGCGAGCATGACGTCGGCGAAGGTTTTCAGCAGCATCAGGAACACCGGCAGCAGCACGGTGAACAGGGTGACGCCGAAGCTGGGCAGGTTGCTGGTGTCCGGCTCGTGGGCGATCTGCGCCACCAGCTCTTCATTGGGCTGGCCGGGGATCATCTTCGAGATCCAGGCACCGAAGATCGGGCCGGCAATGGCGGCGGTCGGCAGGGCGACCAGCAGGCCATAGAAAATGGTCTTGCCGATATCCGCGCCGAATACGCCGATGGCCAGCAGCGGGCCCGGGTGCGGCGGCACCAGGCCGTGCACGGCGGAGAGTCCGGCGAGCAGCGGGATGCCGATCTTGATCAGCGACACGCCGCTGCGCCGGGCGACGATGAACACCAGCGGCACCAGCAGGATGAAGCCGATCTCGAAGAACAGCGGGATGCCAACCAGGAAGGCGGCGAACATCATCGCCCAGTGCACGCGCTGCTTGCCGAAGGCCTGGATCAGCGTGCGGGCGATCTGATCGGCACCGCCGGACTCGGCCATCATCTTGCCGAGCATGGTGCCCAGCGCAAGGATGATGCCGACGAAGCCGAGCACGCCGCCAAAACCGTCCTGGAAGGATTTGACGATGGTCGCCACGGGCATGCCGGACGTCAGGCCGAGGAAGCCGGCGGCGATGATCAGGGCGACGAAGGGATGGATCTTGAAACGGGTGATCAGCAGGATCAGGCCGATGATGGTGACCACCGCATCCAGCAGCAGATAGGTCTCGTGGGACATGCCGAGCATGGGGCTCTCCTGTTGTTGTCGTTGTGTGCCGGAGCGGCTCTTCTCTGGGTGCAGAGAGTTTGGTGAGTTGAGATAGCGCTATCTTGAGCGGGCAGGCGCTATCAAGGTCAGTCGCTGGAATGCTGTCGCCACCACAAGTGCGCGGCTTCGGCCAGGTCGTCGACCGGGCGGGTGGCATCCAGGTGCAGGGTCAGCGGCTCGCTCAGCGGCGGTTCGAGGGCGGCGAACTGGCTGTCGATCAGGCTGGCCGGCATGAAGTGACCGGGCCGGGTGGCGACGCGCTCGGCGGCGGCGTCACGGGTCAGTTCCAGGAACACCACGCCCAGGCCGGGCACCGCGCGGCGCAGGCGTTCGCGGTAGATCAGCTTGAGTGCGGAGCAGGTGAGTACCGGGCGCTGGCCGGCGGCGATGGCCTTCTGCAGTTCGGCGGCGAGGGTATCGAGCCAGCCGGCGCGGTCGTCGTCGGTGAGCGGGATGCCGGCGCTCATCTTCTCGATGTTGGCGGTGGGGTGGAAGGAATCGCCTTCGATGGCGAACGCGCCGTTGCGCAGGCAAAGCGCCTCACCAACGCTGGATTTGCCGCATCCGGAGACGCCCATGATGAGGACGGCATCGATGGAAGGGGTCATGGAAAGCCTCATTGCTGAGACAGCGCTGTCTTTGTTGGGCGTAACGAAAAGCATCGGCTGCCTCCGTATTCTTGTCATTCTAGTCGGTCTGTCTCGGCGCTCTCGACAGAGGTGATCTGTCGGCGGGCGAGGGACCGGTTGAGCCGGCCTCAGGCAATTGCCCTGGTCGCAAGACAGCGCTACCTTAGTGCCTCGATTTTTGTTTGGCAATACGCCCGATGACCGTCAAGAAGAATGACAAGAAGAACGACAAAAGCTCCCGAACCACCGGCCGACCGACACTGGATGAAGTAGCGCACCGCGCCGGAGTAAGCCCGATCACCGCTTCGCGGGCGCTGCGAGGGGTGAGCACGGTAGCTGAGGAACTGGCGGAAAAGGTCCGACAGGCGGCCAGCGAGCTGGGCTACGTCGCCAACCCGGCCGCCCGCGCGCTGGCCTCCAAGCAGAGCCACAACATCGTGGTGCTGGTGCCGTCGCTGGCGAACCAGCTGTTCATCGAAACCCTCGAAGCCATCCACGCGGTGATGCACCCGCGCGGCCTCGAAGTGCTGATCGGCAACTACCACTACTCCCGCGACGAAGAAGAGAACCTGCTGCGCAACTACCTCTCCTATCAGCCGCGCGGCTTGCTGCTGACCGGCTTCGATCGCACGGAAAGCGCACGACGGATGATCGAGGCGAGCGGCGTGCCGAGCGTCTACATGATGGACCTCGACCCTGGCGCCGGGCTGCACTGCGTGGGCTTCTCGCAGATTCGCGCGGGAGAGGCAGCGGCCAAACATCTGCTCAAGAGCGGCCGCAAACGCCTGGCCTATATCGGCGCGCAGCTGGACCAGCGCACGCTGCTGCGCGGCGAGGGTTATCGCCGCGCGCTGCAGCAGGCTGGCTGCTACGACCCTGCGTTGGAAATCCTCACGCCACGCCCATCTTCGGTGGGCCTTGGCGGCGAGCTGTTTCGCCAGTTGCTGGCCAGCCAGCCGCAGGTGGAAGGCATCTTCTTCGGCAACGACGACCTGGCCCACGGTGCGCTGCTCGAAGCCATGCGTCACGGCATTCGCATCCCCGAACAGGTGGCAGTGCTGGGCTTCAACGACCTGCCCAGCTCGGAGTTCATGGTGCCGCGCCTGTCCAGCATCCGCACCCCGCGCAAGGCCATCGGCACCCACGCAGCCGAGCGACTGCTCGACCTGATCAACGACAAACCGGTGAGCGAACCGGTGATGGACCTGGGGTTCGAGTTGATGGTGCGGGAGAGCAGTTGACTCCAGCGCTTTCGTAGGGCGCATAACGCGCCAGCGTTATCCGCCGTGAGGCATCCGGCGGATAACCTGTTCCAGGTTATTCGCCCTACGGATCTGTTCAGGGAAATCGGTACCTCGGCCGTAGGATGGCGTGGAGCGAAGCGATACCCATCAGGTCCGTGCGCCGTCCGCATGGGTATCGCTGCGCTCCACCCATCCTACGAAAGCCCCCTGCAAATCTGCCGCGCATAAAAAAGCCCGCTGGAGCGGCGGGCTGAATGCGGAGGCAAAACAATTCGGCGGCAAGCCGCCGGAGCAATCACTCAATACGCATCGCTCATCCCATCGGTGATGGTGATGCCCTGCTTGCGCATTTCCTGGATCAACCCGGCGCGGGTGCCGGGCAGGTTCATCAGGGCCTGGTAGCGCGTGGCTTTGACTTCCTCGGCGGTGTACGGCTTGAACTCGGCGGGCATGCTGTCGCCAGCCATGCCGTCCTTGCGCAGCAGCCAGTTGAGCAGGTCGGCCAGTTGCGCGTCGTTCAGCGCGGACTGCGACATGCCCGGCACGCGCACGAGGAATTGCCGCCCTCCGTCCACCTTGAGGAAGTTGCCGACGAAGCCGTGCAGGCGCGGCGTGTCGTTGGCCTTGCTGCCGCTGCCTTCAGTGAGGTGGCAGCCGGCGCACTGCAACTGATAGTTGGTGGCCGGGGTATAGCTGAGCTGGGAGATCGGCTTCTGCACCGCCTCGTTGCCGGGCGCCGGGCGCTGGTGCGGATCGGGGATCGCACGGGCCTGGGCGAGGGGAGCGACCAGGCTGCAGAGCAGGGCGCCGACAACGAGACTACGCATGGGACTTCTCCGGACTCAGACCGCGACGCCGCGGATGATGGTGACGGTGCAGTTGTAGATGCGCGATTCCGCGCCCAGGCACCAGTTGACGTCGTTGTTGTTGAACGGACGGTACAGCGGTTCCTCGCTCTCGTTGCGGGTACAGGCGCACTGGGAGCAGCTGTGCTTACCGCAGCAGTCGTTGTAGGAAATGATGTAGTCCTTGCCGTCGGCCGGGTTGCGGCAGGTACCGATCCAGGTCACCTGGGAAGCATCGGTGCCGGGCGGGCAGGAGGTGGTGGTGCCGCCACAGCAGGTGCAGAGGAAGCCGTCGATGGAGCAGTAGCGCCAGTAGTCGCAGCTGTTCGGATCACCCGGGTCGCCCGCCTTCGGCGCCTCGGCGGCCAGGGCCTTGGAGGTGCGGTCGATCGGCAGGATGATCGGCAGCGCCGCGCCGGCCACCAGCAGCGAGCCGAAGCGGCCCAGCAGCTTGCGCCGCGAGGTGACGTTGGCCACCTGGCGGGAGGAGCGCTCGAACAGGTTGTCGAGGAATTTCATTCTTGTTCTCTCCGTGATCAGTGGCTGTGGCCGTGGCTGGCGTCGTGGGTGTGCACGCCGTTGTGGCTGTGGCCATTCATGTACTGCTGCAGGGTGGCGCTGCCCAGGTGCTCGACCTCGAACAGGCTGTCCAGGTGCTCGCGGGAGTTCACCAGGCCCTTGGCGCGCAGCACGCCCTTGCTGTCGATCAGCGCGGCGTAGGGCAGCTTGCCGATCTGGTAGGTCATGCCGACTTCCGGGCCGACCACGTAGGCGGCTTTTTCCAGGCCGTGCTCGGCGATCAGCGCCTGCTGGGCGGCCATGTCGCCGTCGCTGACGTAGATCACTTCCAGCTCGCCGGCCTTGTCCTTGGCGATGGATTTGATCGCCGGCAGCAGCGATTTGCAGATCGGGCAGGTCGGCGAGAGGAAGAACAGCAACTGGCCGCGCTCGCCTTCATAGCCGAAGTTGACCGGGCGACCGTGGCGGTCGGCGGCGGTGACTTTCGGCGCGGGCTCGTTGACGGCCACGCCCTTGTCGACCATCAGCGCGCCGGCCGGAGCGATACGGCCATGCAGGACGCCGATCTGGCGCACCAGCGCCATCACGGTGAAGGCGAGGGCGATGAGCAGCACCCAGAGAAGAATGTTGGAAACGATCAGGCCTTCCATTTGTTCACCTTCCGATGAGTTTGAGCAGACGGGGATGGTTCGCCAGCAGGCTGTCGGCCGCGGCGTACAGGAGCAGGGTGACGGCGCTGGCCGCGAGGATCACGAAGGCGTCGAACACGCCCAGCTCGCGAGCCTGCGGAGCGCTGGCGGCGAGCAGGGCGAGCGCCGCGATGATCGCGTTGCGCAGCAGCAGCACCGGGCGCAGCGGTTGCATCTGGCCGGGGCCGGAGCAGCCGCAGTCGATGTCTCGACGACCGCGCCAGAGGTTGATGCCGATGGCGCCGGCATAGAACAGGATCAGCGCCGTGGCGGCCAGGGCCGCCACATGACGGCTCGCCGGCACCAGCAGGGCGAAGGCAATGACGCCCTCGACCACCGGCAGCACGCGGGCCACCGGGCCGACCAGCGAGGCCGGCAGCAGGCCGTAGTCTTCGACCTGGCGGGCGAAGCGCATCGGCGCGCGCAGCTTGTGGCTGGCGGCGCTGGCGAGCAGCACCGCAACGGCCACCGCACTGGCGATGATCAGGATCGGATCGGAAAACATATCCGTACCTCTCAGGGATGACTTGCTAAAAAGGCTTAGTGGCTCAGGACCAGGATCGGCGTCTTGGCGATCTTGTCCATGCTGCCGTTGTACTTGCCGGTCTTCAGGTCGAAGATCTGCAGGCCGCCTTCGATGTCGGTGCCCAGCAGCAGCGGTTTGTCGTCGGTGGTGGCGTGCAGGCTCCATACCGGCTTGGGCGCTTCCAGGGTGCCGATCTTCTTCTGCGTCTTCAGGTCGTAGATCCAGATGAACGGGCTCGGGTCTTCCCATTTGCCGGCGCTGTGCTCTTCATGCATCAGCACGTACATGCGGTTCAGCTTGGGCGCTACGGCCATCAACTGCCAGCCGCCGGTGCCCCAGCCCTTCTTGCGTTCTTCGTCGGTGGTCAGCGACCAGCTCGGCAGCATCTTCGGCTTGTCGCCGGAAACGTCCACCGGCTTGACCATGCCGTCGGTGGTCACGAAGAAGTAGGTCTCGCCCACGGCCAGGCCGCGTTCGTTGAGCTTCTCCTTGTTCGGGTCGAAGAAGGGGGTCTGGCTGCGGCCGACCTCCTTGCCGTCGTCGCCGATCCTGGTGATCTGCAGCTGGCCGTCACCGCACAGCGAGGCGAAGCTGCGCTTGCCCACCGGGTAGTTGAGCACGCAGCCGCTGATGGCGATTTCGCTGGCGACCTTTTTCTCTTGCGTGTCGACCACGGTGACCGAGGTGGACGGAGTGAAGTTGTAGATGTAGACGAAGCGGTCGTCGGAGCTCGCGCCCAGGGCGTACTTCTGGGTCAGGATCGAGGCGCGCTTGGCCGGGATTTCCACTTCCCACTTCGGACGCAGGTTCGAGGTGTCCCAGGCGGTCAGCACGTCGGTGCGCACGCCGCGGGTGCCGCGGGAGTAGAAGGTGTCGGCGGAGTACAGGGTCTTCTCGTCGTGGCTCAGGGTGGACGGAGCGACGAAGCCGGTGCTGACCATGCCGAGCATCTTCTTCTGCTCGGGGTCGACCACGGTGACGCGGCCGGCGATGAAGTTCTCGAACTCCACGTCGACGATGTACGCACGGTGCGGCGAGGGCGGGAACGGCAAGACGGTCTCACCGATGCTCTCGGTCGGCAGCTCGGCGTGGGCTGCGCTCATCGCGAGGCAGGTGCCCAGCGCGAGGACCGATGGAGCGAGGAACCTGGCGACGCTCATTGGGTTACTCCCTATTCTTGTGTTGGCGGGCTTTTCGTGGCTTGTCCGCCAGCCACGGGGAGTGGTTGGCGGACGGAAGATTGAGGAGAGTCTGCCTGTGTCGGGGTGCGCCGGACTTGTTGTCCGTGCCATTTCCTTGTCTGGGGGTGACAGGGTGTCGCAGGGAGAAAGTGCAGACGGCCGTGGCGTTTGGAAGGAGAAAATCCGCCGAACGGCACAGACATGGATCAAGGCTTTCGTCAGTTTTGGTGCGAAAAAGCTGCATCGTGCCCCGAAAATCCGCACAATGCACATTTGAGCTATCTTGAAACGCCGTTACACCCACCGGAAGTGTGCATTGTGAACAGTTCACAATGTTCGACATGCTCAAAATTTCCGCGTCGTTCCTGATTGGCTTTTCCGGCCCGCTATTTGCGTTGTGCCGGGAGTCCTCAACCAATCCTCGCGGAGACATCTGATGAGTTCCCCCAGTGAGTTCCCCCTGAGCGCGACGCCCAGGGAAGGGCGCAAAGGCCTGCTGCCCATCGCCATGGTCCTGTTCAGCTTCACCTTTTTCACCGGCACCATGTTCGCCGGCGGCAAGATCGGCATGGCCTTCGACTTCGTCGACATGCTCTGGGTCGCCTTCATCGGCAACGTGTTGCTCGCCATCTACGCCGCCGCCCTGGGCCTGATCGCCTCGCGCAGCGGCCTGAACACCGTGCTGATGGGGCGTTTCTGCTTCGGCGAGCGCGGCAGCAAGCTGTCCGACTTCCTCCTCGGCTTCGCCGAACTGGGCTGGTACGCCTGGGGCACTGCCACCGTGGCCATCGTGCTGGTGAAGATGCTGAGCCTGCCCGAGTGGCTGAACATCCCGCTGATGGTGGTGTTCGGCCTGCTGTTCTCGGTCACCGCGATCATCGGCTTCAAGGGGCTGGACATCATGTCCCGCGTGTCGGTGCCGCTGATGTTCATCCTGCTGGTGGCGTCGATGGTCATCGCGACCAACCACGCCGGCGGCTGGAGCGGCCTGCTGGCGAAGGAGCCGAGCCAGACGCTGACCTTCTCCGCCGCCGTGACCATGGTCTTCGGCACCTTCGCCAGCGGCGCGACCCAGGCCACCAACTGGACGCGCATGGCCCGCAGCGGGCGCATCGCGGTGATTGCCAGCGTGGTCGCCTTCCTCATCGGCAACGGCCTGATGATCGTCGCCGGCGCCTGGTGCGCGATCGTCTACCAGAACGCCGACATCGTCGAAGTGATGGTGCTGCAGGGCCTGTCCTTCGCCGCGGTGATCATGCTCTGCCTGAACCTGTGGACCATCCAGGGTCCGACCATCTACAACGTCTCCGCCGCCGCCTGCCACCTGGTGCGCAGCGAGCGCCGCCGCACCATGACCCTGCTGGCCGCCGGTATCGGCATCATCCTGGCCATCGGTGGCATGTACGAGTGGCTGATCCCGTTCCTTGTGCTGCTGGGCTCGATCATCCCGCCGCTGGGCGGCGTGATCATGGCGGACTACTGGTACCGCAACCGCGGTGAATACCCGGCGCTGGTGGGCACCCACATCCCGGCGTTCAACGTCTCCGGCCTGGTGTCCTACGCCGTCGGCGCGGGCCTGGCCTACGCCTCGCCGTGGATCGCACCGCTGGTGGGCATCGCCGCCTCGGCCATCTGCTACATCGTCCTCACCGAAGTCACCCGCGCCCGCGCGCCGGTGGCCGAGCCGCGCGCTTGAGCCTGAGCGTCGAGGAAATCCTCCGTCTGCCGGGGCTGGAAAGCCTCGCGCTGCGGGCCGGCGCGCGCAATGTGCATCGCAGCGTGCGCTGGTCCTACGTGGCGGAAAACGTCGGCATTGCCGACTGGGTGATGGGCGGTGAGCTGGTGTTCGTCACCGGCATCAACCACACCCGTGACGAAGCCAACCTGCTGCAACTGGTGCGCGAAGGCGTCGCCAGCGGCATCGCCGGCATCGTCATTCTTACCGGTGACGAGTTCATCCAGCGCATTCCCGAGTCCGTGGTGCATCTGGCCGAGGTGGAAGGGCTGCCGCTGATCGAGCAGCCCTACGCGCTGAAGATGGTCATCGTCACCCACCTGATCGGTACGGCGCTGGTGCAGATGACCCAGGTGAAGACCTCGCGTCGGGACATCCTCGGCCAGTTGCTGAGCGGCGACTTCCCCAGCCTGGAGATCGTCCGTCGCCGCGCACAACACCTGGAGTTGCCGCTGGAAGCCCCGCGGCGCCTGGTGGCGCTACGGCTGTCCGGCGTCGACAGGCTATTCCAGCAGCACGAACCGGAAGAGGCCGAGCGCGCACTGCAGCTCACCCGCCAGCGCCTGCTCGACCATCTCGAAAGCTGGCAGCAGGAGCGCCCCGAGCGCCTGCCGGTGGTGATCCAGGGCGACCTGTTCGTCCTGCTGCTGACCGATTCCGAAAGCGCCGAGCGCCCCGAACTGCACGCCCTGGCCGCCGAACTGCAGCGGGAGCTGGCTCCGCTGCGCGCTTACCTTGGGCTGTCTGCCCGCGCCGATTCCTGCGCGGAATATCCCCGCGCGCTGCTCGAAGCGCGCCAGGCGCTGGATGTCGCCGAAGGCATGCAGGCGCCGGGCGGCGTCTGCGACTACCGTGAGCTGGGCGTGCTGCGCCTGCTGCGGGCGATCCCCGATCGCGCGGTGATCGAGCAGTTCATGAAGGACACCCTCGGCCCGCTCAACGATGCGGGCCGCAAACAGCCGCACCTGCTGATCGAGACGCTCGACGCGCTGGTCCAGGAAGGCGGCAACGCGCTCAAGGCGGCACAGCGCCTGGGCATCCATCGCAACACCCTGAATCAGCGGATTGCGCGCATCGAGGCCCTCAGCGGCCAGTCCCTGGACGACGCGCAATTCCGCCTGAATACCTCCGTGGCGCTGCTCATCTGGCGCATGTCCAGCGCGCCGCGCCACGAATAGCCTGAAGAGGACCTTTGATCCCATGAAAATCATCAACGCCTCCCTGCGCAAGCAGACCGGCCTGTTTACCATCCGCTGCGAAGGCGACGTCATCGCCGAAGTCGTCCAGCAAGCCGGCACCCTGGCCGCCAGCGGCGACGACATCGACGCCCGTGGCAACCTGGCCATCGCCCCGCTGGTGGAGCCGCACATCCACCTCGACGCCACCCTGACCGCCGGCGATCCGGAGTGGAACATGAGCGGCACGCTGTTCGAGGGCATCGAGCGCTGGGCCCAGCGCAAGGAAACCATTACGCACGAGGACACCAAGTCCCGCGCCCACACCACCATCCGCATGCTGGCCGCCCATGGCATCCAGCACGTGCGCACCCACGTCGACGTGACCGATCCGACCCTGGCGGCGCTCAAGGCCATGGTGGAAGTGCGCGAAGAGGCGCGGCACCTGGTGGACCTGCAGATCGTCGCTTTCCCGCAGGAGGGCATCGAGTCCTACGAGGGCGGCCGCGAGTTGATGGAAGAGGCGATCCGCCTGGGCGCCGACGTGGTCGGTGGCATCCCGCACTTCGAAAACACCCGCGAGCAGGGCGTCAGCTCGATCAAGTTCCTCATGGACCTGGCCGAGCGCACCGGTTGCCTGGTGGACGTGCACTGCGACGAGACCGACGACCCGAACTCGCGCTTCCTCGAAGTGCTCGCCGAGGAAGCCCGCGTGCGCGGCATGGGCGGCCGCGTCACCGCCAGCCACACCACGGCCATGGGTTCCTACGACAACGCCTACTGCTCCAAGTTGTTCCGCCTGCTCAAGCGCTCGGGCATCAACTTCGTCTCCTGCCCGACCGAGAGCATCCACCTGCAGGGCCGCTTCGACACCTTCCCGAAACGCCGCGGCGTGACCCGCGTGGCCGAGATCGACCGCGCCGGCATGAACGTCTGCTTCGGCCAGGATTCGATCAAGGACCCGTGGTACCCCCTGGGCAACGGCAACATCCTGCGCGTGCTGGATGCCGGCCTGCACATCTGCCACATGATGGGCTTCGATGACCTGCAGCGCGCGCTGGACCTGGTCACCGACAACAGCGCTCGCGCGCTGAACCTGGGGGCGCGCTACGGTATCGCCGCCGGCCGTCCGGCCAACCTGCTGGTGCTGGGCGTGGACAGCGACTACGAAGCGGTGCGCCAGCAGACCAAGGCGCTGTACTCGATCCGCAATGGCCGCGTGCTGATGAAGCGCGAGCCGGAGAAGGTTGAGCTGATCGAAGGCTGAAACCGGCGTAGGGCGCATAACGCCGGAGGCGTTATCCGCCATCTGGCGGATAACCCGTGCCGGGTTATGCGCCCTACGTGAGCCACAGATGCAATTCGCAGGATGGCGTGGAGCGAAGCGATACCCATCAGTTCCGTGCACCGACCGCATGGGTATCGCTGCGCTCCACCCATCCTACGGGTGTCAGAGCTCTCTGCTCAGGGCACCATCGCCATGCCCACGCCGAAGCGGTTCCAGGCATTGATGGTGGCGATGGCCAGGGTCAGGTTGGCGATCTCGGCGTCGCTGAAGTGCTCGCGCAGGGCGTCGAACTGGTGCTGCGGGGCGTGCTTCTCCGGCAGGCGGGTGAGGCTTTCCACCCAGGCCAGCGCGGCGCGTTCGCGCTCGGTGAAGAAGCGGGTTTCCTCCCACACGCTCAGGGTCTGCAGCCGTGCCTCGGTCTCGCCGGCCTTGCGGGCGTCGTTGGCGTGCATGTTCACGCAGTAGGCGCAGCCGTTGATCTGCGAGGCGCGCAGGCGGATCAGCTCCAGCAGCGAAGTTTCCAGGCCGGATTTGGCCAGTGCCTGTTCCAGGCCGATCATGGCCTTGTAGGCGTCGGGGGCGGCCTTGGCCCATTCGATACGTGCGCTCATGGTGGTCTCCAGTGGGGCCCGCGGTAGTGCGGGAATGGAGCTAAGGTAACGCCGACTCCCCGGCGTTCGAATAGCCAATTCCCGGCAATACCGGCAGACCAATGGAGCCAATCCCGGCTATGCGCCGGGCGCTCAGTCCCAACCGCCTGGGCAACCCTTGCAGCCCGCCATGTTGCTGCCCTGGAAGTTGCCGAAGCGCTGGCGGCTGCCGCGCAGGTCGGCATCTTCCAGATTTGCTTCGGCCAGCTTCACTTCCTGCAGGTTGGCGTCGCGCAGGTCGGCGCCCTTGAGGTCGGCGCGGGACAGCCAGGTCATTTCCAGGTCGGCAGCACGCAGGTTGGCCTGGTGCAGCTTGCCGCCGCTCAGGCGGGCGAACTCCAGGTACGCGGCGGTCAGGTCTGCGCCTTGCCATTGCGCACCCTGGGCGAACAGCCCCCAGGCCTGGATGGCGACCAGCTTGGCACCACTCAGGTCGGCGCCACGCAGGTTGGACTGCTGCAGGCTGGCGCGGGTGAGATCTGCACCGTTCAGCTGCGCCTGTTGCAGGTTCGCCAGGTCCAGCTTGGCGTGGCGCAGGTCGGCTCCGGCAAGGTTGGCGCCGGAGAGGTTCATCCGCGTCAGGTCCTGGTTGCGCAGGTCGGCACCGCGCAGGTCGGCGTTGGGACATTGGCTGTCCGGCTCGATACGGCAGCCAGCGATGACGGTGGCCGCGTCGTCTTCGGGTACTTCAGCCGGCTGGCTGGTGGCGAAGGCGAGGGTGGAGAGGGGGAAGAGCAGGCAGGCAAGCAGGCGCATGGCGATCTCCTGGGAACGTGAAAGGGCCCGCGCCGGAGCCGGCGCGGGCCTGTGCATCAACGGCTGGCGGTCTTGTTGTCCCAGCTGGGCAGCTTGAACACCCAGAAGGAACCGCCCTGGGCCACCGGCTTGGTCAGCTCGGCCATGTCGCCGCCCCACAGCGGCACCGCGCCGCCGTATCCGACGGTCACGCCGATGTACTGCTCGCCGTCCTGTTCCCAGGTGATGGGCGGAGAGACGATGCCGCTGCCGGTCTGGAACTGCCACAGCTCCTTGCCGGTCTTGGCGTCGAAGGCCTTGAGGTAGCCCTCGCCGGTGCCGGTGAACACCAGGTTGCCGGCGGTGGCCAACACACCGGCCCAGAGCGGCAGGTGGTCCTTGTATTCCCATTCCACCTTGCCGGTGGTGGGGTTCATGGCGCGCAGCGTGCCGACGTGGTCGTCATACATGCGCTTGATGCGGAAGCCCATGCCCAGGTAGGCGCTGCCCTTGGCGTAGTTCACCTCCTCGGTCCAGTAGTCTTCCTTCCAGTGGTTGGCGGGGACGTAGAAAAGCCCGGTGTCCTGGCTGTAGGCCATGGGGTTCCAGTTCTTGCCGCCGAGGAACGGCGGCGAGACCTCCACGGCCTTACCGTGCTTCTGCCCAGGCTCCGGCAGCGGCGGGCGCTGGCCTTCGTTCTCCACCGGGCGACCGGTCTTCAGGTCGATGTGGCTGGCCCAGGTGATGTTGTCGACGAAGGGGAAGGCGTTCTGCAGCTTGCCGTTGGTCCGGTCGACCACATAGAAGAAGCCGTTGCGGTCGGCGTGGGCGGTGGCCTTGACGATCTTGCCGTCCTGGGCCTTGTAGTCGAACAGCACCAGTTCGTTGTTGCCGGAGAAATCCCAGGCGTCGTTGGGCGTGTGCTGGTAGAACCACTTCACCTCGCCGGTGCTCGGGTCGACGCCGACCTGGCCGGAGGTGTAGAGGCTGTCGTAATCGTGCGGGTTGCCGCCCTTGGCGGTGCGCGCCCAGGTATTCCAGGGGCCGGGGTTGCCGGCGCCGACGATGATGGTGTTGGTCTCGGCATCGAAGCTCGCGCTCTGCCACGGGGCGCCGCCGCCGTGGCTCCAGGCCTCGACCTTGCCGGTGGGGGAGTTCTTGTCCTCCGGCCAGGAGGGTGCCTTCACGTCGCCCGTGGGAGTGCTGTCCTTGCCATTGAGGCGGCCCATGTGGCCCTCGACGAAGGGCCGCATCCACACCTCATCGCCGGTGTCCGGGTCGCGGGCGAACAGGCGGCCGACCACGCCGAACTCGTCGCCCGAGCTGCCGTGGATCAGCAGCACCTTGCCGGTCTTGCCGTCCTTCACGATGGTCGGCGCGCCGGTCATGGTGTAGCCGGCGCCGTGGTCGCCGAACTTCTTCTTCCAGACCACCTTGCCGGTCTTCTTGTTCAGCGCCACGACCGAGGCGTCGAGGGTGCCGAAGTAGATCTTGTCGCCATAGATGGCAGCGCCGCGGTTGACCACATCGCAGCATGGGCGAATGTCGTCGGGCAGACGGTGGTTGTAGGTCCACAGGCGCTTGCCGGTCTTCGCGTCGAGGGCGAACAGCCGCGAGTAGGAGGCGGTCACGTAGACCACGCCGTCGCTGACGATGGCCTGGGACTCCTGGCCGCGCTGCTTCTCGTCGCCGAAAGAGTAGGACCAGGCCGGGGTCAGCTTGAACACGTTGTCGGCATTGACCTGCTTGAGCGGGCTCCAGCGCTGGGCATTGGTGCCCATGCCGTACTGCAGCACGTCGCCGGTGGTCTTGTGGTCGTTGGCGATGTCGTCCCAGGTCACATCCTTGGCCTGGGCGGAGCCGCCGGCGGTAAGGGCGATGGCGCAGGCGAGGCTGTTGAGGACGAGGTGCAGGGGGGCTGTTGTTGTTCTCATGGTGGGTTTCCCGTGATGGATGGCGGCAGGCCGCTGCACGTGCCGCGGCGAATCCATGGTGGGAGGAGGGCGTGGTGGCGGGGAACGGAAAAGCTCCCGGCGATGCCGGGACTATTTCCCGGTCCGGGCATGACTTGGGCTTGCTGCCAAAGCGCCGGCAGTGGCCGACCGGCGTTCTAGTACGAAGGGAGTAGACGGGAGCATCCAAAGCAGGATTCGGCCGTCGGTCGCGCGTTCTTACCATCGTCATCACTGGCGTCTTTCCGGGCGCCGTGCCTTGCCAAGCATCTCGATGAGAGGATGAAGTGATGAACAACAAGAACGTGCTGTGCGGCCTGCTGTTGATGGCCGGCCTGGGTGTCTCGGGCCTGGCCCTGTCCCACGGCAATGTGACGCCCCAGGCAGTGGATACCACGGGGCTGGAACCATTGGGCAAGGAATGGCGCGACACCAACCCCTACCGCGAGCCCTACGCCAACCACGCCAAGGCGGTGGAGATCGGCGCTTCGGCCTACAACCAGAACTGCGCGCGCTGCCATGGCCTGGAGGCCAAGTCCGGTGGTATCGCCCCCGACCTGCGCATGCTTGACGTGGGCGCCGAGGGTGACGAATGGTTCAAGGAGCGGGTGATCAACGGCGCGGTACGTGACGGTGCGGTGTACATGCCGAAGATGGCCGACTTCATCAGCCAGGAAGGCCTCTGGGCAATCCGCACCTACCTGGACAGCGTGCACGTGGACGAGTGATCGCCATGCGCCTGCCCAATCTGCTGATCGGCCTGCTGCTGAGTGCGGCCCTGTGCCTGCTGCTGGGGCAGGCGCAGGCCGGTGTGCGCCCCTACGAGGACATGGTCGCGAGCGGTGTCCTGCGGGTCGCCGTCTACGAGAACTTCCCGCCCTACAGTTTCATGCAGGACGGGCAGCCGCGCGGGGTCGATATCGATCTCGCGCAGCACCTGGCCAGCGGCCTGGGCATGCGCGCGGAGTTCCTCTGGGTAACCCCCGGCGAACGCCTGGACGATGACCTGCGCAACTTCATCTGGAAAGGCCACTACCTGCGCCCCGGCGTGGTTGCCGACGTGATGCTGCGCGTGCCCTACGACCGCCAGTACGCCAACCGGCGCAACGATGTCGGCGAGTTCGCCAACGAGCAGGTGGTGATGTTCGGCCCCTACCAGCGCGAGCGCTGGCAGGTGGTCAGCGATGACCGTCGGCTGGCGGAAGTGGACACCATCGCGGCGTTCCGCGAACACCCCATCGGCGTCGAACTGGACAGCGTGCCGTCGTTCTACCTGACCTCGGTGCTGGGCGGCCAGCTCAGCCGCATGACGATCCACTTCCCCAGCACCCAGGCGGCCTTCGACGGCATGCGCGCGGGCAAGGTGGACGCGGTGATGGCCCTGCGTGGCGAGCTGGACTGGATGCGCGCGCAAGCCGCCGACGAGCACCTGAAGAACGCCGAGAACACCTACCCCAACCTCGGCCAGCCCGAGTGGGACATCGGCATGGCGGTGCATGAAAGCAATCGCCAGCTCTCCAATGCCCTGGACGGCGAACTGGAGGAACTGGTGCGCAGCGGCGAGATGGAGAAGCTCTATGCGGCCTACGGCGTGCGTTACGAACTGCCGGGGCTCTACCAGGACGTGCAATGAGGGAGACATGATGCGCAGGCGCCAGATGTTGCTCGGGCTGTGCGGCTTGCCGCTGCTGGCCGCGGCGGTGGAGGGCGACCCGATGCCCTCGGTGATGTGGGAGTACCACCACAAGCGCCTGCTCAATGGCGAGCCCTACGTCTTCGACGAGCGGGTCAGGCTGGGTGTGCCGCCGTTCGCCGAGGACTCCCGCCAGGTCCCGGTGGAGGTGGACGCCCGCGCCTTGCCGGGGCGCTTCGACCGGCTGCTGCTATGGGCCGAGCTGAACCCGATTCCCCATGTGCTGACGCTTTACCCCGGCGTGCACCTGGAGCCGCTGCTGGCGGTGCGCATCCGCATCGAACAGGCCACGCCGATCCGTGCTGCGCTGCGGGACGAGCAGGGAGTCTGGCATGTCGGCTCGGCGTGGATCGATGCGGCCGGTGGCGGCTGCACAGCGCCCAGCGTGGTGCGTGCGCAACCGGGCTGGGAGGACCGGCTCGGCCAGGTCCATGGCGAGTCTTACCCCAAAGGAGAGTACAGCCGCGTGCGCCTGTCGGTCTCGCACCCGATGGACAATGGCCTGGTCGGCGGCATCCCCGAGTTCTACCTCGACCATGCCGAACTGCGGGGGCCGGAAGGCGAGGTCTTCGCCCGACTGGACCTGTTCCCCGCGGTCAGCGAGAACCCGACCTTCACCTTCGAAGTGCGCGGCCACCCGCATACCGAGCTCTGGCTGCACGACAACAACGGCAACGAATTCCAGGCCGCTCTGCGCTGACGCCGCACTGCGCCAACGAGGTGCCCATGCGTTTCCTCCTGATCGCCCTCGCGTGCCTGTGCCTGCCGGCACTGGCCGACCTGCAGTACCACCTTCAGCCCCGACAGATCGCCGAGGGCACCTGGGTGGTGGAAGGCAGCACCGACAACTTTGCCAAGGACAACGGTGGCGCCATCGTCAACGTCGCCTTCATCGACACCGGCGACGGCGTGCTGGTGATCGACAGCGGTCCGTCAAGGCGCTATGGCGAAGCCCTGCGTGCGCTGATCCAGCAGACCACCGGCAAGCCGGTGAAGCACGTGCTGCTGACCCACCATCACCCCGACCACGTGCTGGGCAACCAGGCCTTCACCGACGTGCCCATCGGCGCGCTGGCCGGCACCAGTAAATTGCTGAAAGAGCAGGGCAACGCCATGGCGGAGAACATGTACCGCCTGGTCGGCGACTGGATGCGTGGCACTGAGGTCGTGCTGCCCACCGAGACGGTGGAGCCCGGTGAATGGCAGATGGGCAGCCACCGCTTCCGCCTGCTGGGCTTGCGCGGGCACACTGGCGCGGACCTGGCGATTCTCGACGAAACCACCGGCGTGCTGTTCGCCGGGGATATCGTCTTCTACCAGCGCGCACTGACCACGCCGAACAGTCCTGGCCTGGATGTGTGGCTGGGTGACCTCGATACCCTGCAGCAGCTGCCGTGGAAACAGATCGTCCCCGGCCATGGCCCCATCGCCACGGATGCGGCGCCGTTTGCGCAGATGCGCGATTACCTGGGCTGGCTCGACACTGTAATGCGTGACGGCATCGCCCAGGGCGCGGACATGAACGACCTGCTGCGCACGCCGATTCCGGACCGTTTCGCCGGCATCAGCCTGACGCGCTACGAGCTGATCCGCAGTGTCAGCCACCTGTATCCGCGCTATGAGCAGAAGGCTCTGCCGCGAGTCGATGAGCAATAGCCATTTCTGCGGAGGTTTCGGTGCGCGCGCAGGCCCTCACCCCAGCCCTCTCCCGACGGGAGAGGGGGCTGTCTGGAGCGGCTTTGCTGCTCGTCGCTCCGATCTGCTCTTCCTGTAGGAGCGAGCTTGCTCGCGAACCTTCCAGCAGGATGCATTCCTGCTTTCGCCCCTCGCGCCGAACGGCTCCCTCTCCCCCTGGGAGAGGGCTGGGGTGAGGGGCTCGTAACCCCGTACAGACAACGCAGTGGCCGGGGAATCCACTTCGCGAGCAAGCTCGCTCCTACAGGGACAAGGCTCGCCCATCCAGCCCGTAAAAGCCGCGAATTTCGCACCGCTGCAGCCCGGTATTGCTACCAAGGAACTAGGAAATTCGGCACTGCGTTCAATTGTTGGCCTGCCGTGCCAAACCAAGAATCTGCGACAGACCGGGAAATTTTCCCGGGTACAACAACAATCGCAGAGGCGCACCGCCATGAGACAGCTTCAACCTTTCGCCCGCACCGTGCTGTTCACCGCCATCGGCCTGGCCAGCCTGGGCGCCCACGCCGGCGTCACCGACCAGGACATCAGTGATGCCGCCAAGCGCACCGACCAGATCGTGGTCAACGGCATCAACCAGCAGGGCCAGCGCTTCAGTCCGTTGAACACGCTGAACAGCGATAACGTTAAAGAGCTGCGGCCGGTGTGGGCGCTGTCCTTCGGCGGCGAGAAGCAACGTGGCCAGCAGGCGCAACCGCTGATCAAGGACGGCGTGATGTACGTCACCGCCTCCTACTCGCGGGTGTTCGCCGCCGATGCGCGCACCGGGCGCAAGCTCTGGCAGTACGACGCACGCCTGCCCGACGGCATCATGCCGTGCTGTGACGTGATCAACCGTGGCGTGGCGCTGTATGGCGACCTGGTGATCTTCGGCACCCTCGACGCCAAGCTGGTCGCCCTGAACAAGGACACCGGCAAGGTGGTGTGGAAGAAGACCGTGGCCGACTACAAGGCCGGCTACTCCATCTCCGCGGCGCCGCTGATCGCCAAGGGCAAGCTGATCACCGGCGTCGCCGGCGGCGAGTTCGGCGTGGTCGGCAAGATCGAGGCCTACAACCCCACCAACGGTGAGCTGCTGTGGAGCCGCCCGACCGTGGAAGGCCACATGGGCTACGTCTACAAGGACGGCAAGCCGGTGGAGAACGGCATCTCCGGCGGCGAAGCGGGCAAGACCTGGCCGGGCGACCTGTGGAAGACCGGCGGCGCGGCGCCGTGGCTGGGCGGCTACTACGACCCGAGCACCGACTCGCTGTTCATCGGCACCGGCAACCCGTCGCCGTGGAACTCGCACTTGCGTCCGGGCGACAACCTGTTCTCCTCCTCGCGCCTGGCGCTGAACCCGGAAGATGGCTCGATCAAGTGGCACTTCCAGACCACCCCGCACGACGGCTGGGACTTCGACGGCGTCAACGAGCTGGTGTCCTTCGACTACAAGGACGGCGGCAAGACCGTGCAGGCTGCTGCCACCGCTGACCGCAACGGCTTCTTCTATGTGCTCGACCGCACCAACGGCAAGTTCATCCGTGGCTTCCCCTTCGTCGACAAGGTGACCTGGGCCAAGGGCCTGGACGAGAACGGCCGGCCGATCTACGACGACGCCCACCGCCCGGGCGCGCCGGGTGAGGGTGGCGAGAAGGGCACGTCGGTGTTCGTCGCGCCGTCCTTCCTCGGCGGCAAGAACTGGATGCCCATGGCCTACAGCCAGGACACCGGGCTGTTCTACGTGCCGTCCAACGAGTGGGGCATGGACATGTGGAACGAGAACATCGCCTACAAGAAAGGTGCGGCGTACCTCGGCGCGGGCTTCACCATCAAGCCGCTGAACGAGAAGTACATCGGCGTGCTGCGCGCCATCGATCCGAAGACCGGCAAGCAGGTCTGGCGCTACGAGAACTACGCGCCGCTTTGGGGCGGCGTGCTGGCGACCCACGGCAACCTGGTGTTCACCGGCAACCCCGAGGGCTACCTGATGGCCTTCGACGCCAAGACCGGCAAGAAGCTCTACCAGTTCAACACCGGCTCGGGCGTGATCGCCTCGCCGATCACCTGGGAAATGGACGGCGAACAGTACGTGACCGTTCTCTCCGGCTGGGGCGGCGCGGTGCCGCTGTGGGGCGGCGAGGTGGCCAAGCGGATCAAGGACCTGGACCAGGGCGGGATGATCTGGACCTTCAAGCTGCCCAAGGACCTGGTGGCGAAGAAGTGATGTGCCCGTGAGGTGAGCAGGGGCCGGCCATTGTGCCGGCCCATTGTTTTGGCGCGCTGTTGGCGCTGTTCGCGTGCATGGCCTTTGGGCGTTTCTGCGCCGCATCTGTGTGCGCGGATGCATTGGGTTTCGCCCCCTCGGGCGACCTACTTTGGCAAACGACGGATGGCCGCCCCGCCCAAAGTAGGCAAAGGTCTTGCCCCGGACATCCGGTTTTTCGCTTAGGCGAAAAATTCCCTCGTCGAAGCGCAGTTTCAGGGGCCCGAACTAGGCGTCCCCCCACGAAGGGCCATCCCTGGCCCATCGCGGCTCTCGCGACATCCATGTCGCTCAACCCCTGAAACTCCGCTTCAACGAGGCCTCCTGAACGGGGCGTTCGGCGTGTGCGAAAGTCTCTCTGGAAACCTTCAAAATCCAGAGCCAGGGCCAGAGCCGTGTTGTGGAGTTCCCGTAGGAGCGGACCTTGTCCGCGAAATCCTTCGCGGCGGACCTTGCGCTGATAAGCAACATCAGATGCTCGCCGCCACCTGTAGGAGCGAGCGTGCTCGCGAACCACCCGGCACCGTAGGGCGCATAACGCGACAGCGTTATACGCCGTGGTGGCGTCGGCGGATAATCCGTTCCGGGTTAGGCGCCCTACAACCTGCGACGCTCGCCGCATCTACTACCAAATGAGGAACCCATCCCTCCCATGGGTGCATTCCGGGCCGGGAAGGGCGCTGCCTAAGATCGCTCCATGACCTGGCCGATGGAGGCCGGGACCCGACAGGAGAGCATCCCCATGATCTACGCCCCACCCGGAACCCCAGGCGCCGTCGTCACCCTCAAACCGCGCTACGGCAACTACATCGGCGGCGAGTTCGTCGCGCCGGTGCTGGGCCAGTACTTCAGCAACACCTCGCCGGTGAACGGCGAAATCATCGCCGAGTTCCCGCGCTCCACCGCCGAAGACATCGACAAGGCGCTGGACGCCGCCCACGCCGCTGCCGGCAGCTGGGGCCGCACGTCGGTGCAGGATCGCGCGCTGATCCTGCTGAAGATCGCCGACCGCATCGAGCAGAACCTGGAACAACTCGCCGTCGCCGAAACCTGGGACAACGGCAAGGCCGTGCGCGAGACCCTGAATGCTGACGTACCGCTGGCCGCCGACCACTTCCGCTACTACGCCGGCTGCATCCGCGCCCAGGAAGGCGGCGCCGCCGAGATCAACGAGAACACCGTCGCCTACCACATCCACGAACCGCTGGGCGTGGTCGGGCAGATCATCCCGTGGAACTTCCCGCTGCTGATGGCCGCGTGGAAGCTCGCCCCGGCCCTGGCCGCCGGCAACTGCGTGGTGATCAAGCCGGCCGAGCAGACCCCGCTGTCGATCATGCTGCTGGCCGAGATCATCGGCGACCTGCTGCCGCCGGGTGTGCTGAACATCGTCCAGGGCTTCGGCAAGGAAGCCGGCCAGGCGCTGGCCACCAGCAAGCGCATCGCCAAGATCGCCTTCACCGGCTCGACCCCGGTCGGCTCGCACATCCTCCACTGCGCGGCGGAGAACATCATCCCGTCCACCGTGGAACTGGGCGGCAAGAGCCCGAACATCTTCTTCGAGGACATCATGAACGCCGAGCCGGCGTTCATCGAGAAAGCCGCCGAGGGCCTGGTGCTGGCCTTCTTCAACCAGGGTGAAGTCTGCACCTGCCCGTCGCGGGCGCTGGTGCAGGAGTCGATCTTCGAGCCGTTCATGGTCGAGGTCATGAAGAAGATCAAGGCGATCAAGCGCGGTAACCCGCTGGACACCGACACCATGGTCGGCGCCCAGGCCTCGCAGCAGCAGTACGAGAAGATCCTCTCCTACCTCGACATCGCCCAGAGCGAAGGCGCGGAATTGCTCACCGGCGGCTCCAGCGAGCGCCTGGAAGGCGACCTGGCCAGCGGTTACTACATCCAGCCGACCCTGCTCAAAGGGCACAACGGCATGCGCGTGTTCCAGGAAGAAATCTTCGGCCCGGTGGTGGGCGTGACCACCTTCAAGGACGAAGCCGAAGCCCTGGCGATTGCCAACGACACCGAGTTCGGCCTTGGCGCCGGCGTCTGGACCCGCGACATCAACCGTGCCTGGCGCATGGGCCGGGGCATCCAGTCTGGCCGCGTGTGGACCAACTGCTACCACCTGTACCCGGCCCACGCCGCGTTCGGTGGCTACAAGAAGTCCGGCGTCGGCCGCGAGACCCACAAGATGATGCTCGACCACTACCAGCAGACCAAGAACCTGCTGGTGAGCTACGACATCAATCCGCTGGGCTTCTTCTAAAGCTTGCAGTAACCCGGCGGACCTTCCCCCATCAGGTTCGCCGGACCTTTCCGCTGTACTCCGCCTGGCACTCCACCAGGCATTTCTTGTGTCGACACGCCCGATCGGGCGGCCGTCCGCTTCCGTACCCATTCCACGGGTGACGGCCTTCGTCGAACGCGGCTCCGGCCGCGTTTTCTTTTTCCCGATGAGTCGTCGTTCGCGAGCAAGCTCGCTCCTACAGGTTCGGTTCGCAGCGCTTGCGTAGGAGCGAGCTTGCTCGCGAACCCGCCCATGCGCCGAAATGTCCGGACATGCAGGTTCCGTAGGATGGGTGGAGCGCAGCGATACCCATCCTACAAGGGCTTTCGCAGCGTCCCGTCTCCGCAACATCTGCATCTGTGCTGCGCAACACCTGTAGCGCCCGCAACACCTGTACAGCATCCGGCAGACAACGCCAGAAGCCCCGAACCGCAAGCCCTCCAGCCCAATTCGAAAAGCCTGGCACAGCGGTTGCTCTGAGCCTTGCAAGCCGCGGCGAACGATCCGCGGCACCAACAAGAATCGGAGAACCTCCATGAGATCGATTGGCCTGTCTGTGCCTTCCGTTCGCCTGCAACCCGCCCTGCGTCATTCCCTGCTGACCGCCTCGCTGCTGATGGGCGGTCTGTCCGCCAACCTGCAAGCCGCCGAGGGGCCGGCCAACGTCGATGGCCAGCGCATCGCTGCTGCCGACAAGGAACCGGGCAACTGGATGACCACCGGGCGCACCTACGACGAGCAGCGCTACAGCCCGCTCAAGCAGATCGACCAGAGCAACGTCGGTGGCCTGGGGCTGGCCTGGAGTCACAAGCTGGACATCGACCGCGGCGTGGAAGCCACGCCCATCGTGGTCGATGGCGTGATGTACACCACCGGGCCGTTCTCCATCGTCTACGCGCTGGACGCCCGCACCGGCGAGTTGCTGTGGAAGTACGACCCGCAGTCCGACCGCAGCCGCGCTGGCGAAGCCTGCTGCGACGCGGTGAACCGTGGCGTGGCGGTGTGGAAGGGCAAGGTCTATGTCGGCGTGCTCGATGGCCGCCTGGAGGCCATCGACGCCAAGACCGGCAAGCGCGTGTGGAGCGTCGATACCCGCACCGACCCCTCGCGCAGCATCACCATCACCGGCGCGCCGCGCATCGTGAAGGGCAAGGTGATCATCGGCAACGGCGGCGCCGAATTCGGCGTGCGCGGCTACATCACCGCGTACGATGCCGAGACCGGCAAGCAGGACTGGCGCTTCTTCACCGTGCCCGGCGACCCGAAGGAAATGCCCAAGGGCAAGGGCATGGAAATCGCTGCCAAGACCTGGTTCGGCGATAACTACGCCAAGCAGGGCGGTGGCGGCACCGTGTGGGACTCCATGTCCTACGACCCCGAGCTGAACCTGCTGTACATCGGCGTCGGCAACGGCTCCTCGTGGAACCCGCGCATCCGCAGCGAAGGCAAGGGCGACAACCTGTTCCTCTCGTCCATCGTCGCGATCAATCCCGATAACGGCGAATACGTCTGGCACTACCAGACCACGCCTGGCGATGCCTGGGACTTCACTGCCACCGCGCACATCATGCTGGTGGACATGGAGATCGACGGCAAGCAACGCAAGGTGCTGATGCAGGCGCCGAAGAACGGCTTCTTCTACGTCATCGACCGCGAGACCGGCAAGCTGCTCTCGGCCAACAACATCGTGCCGATCAACTGGGCCAAGGGCGTCGACCTGAAGACCGGCCGGCCGATCCGCAACGAGGCGGTGTCCGACTACTGGAAGGACCCGCAGAAGAAGGCGCGGCTGATCCAGCCGGCGTTCTGGGGCGCCCACGACTGGCAACCGATGTCGTACAACCCCAATACCGGGCTGGTCTACATCCCGGCGCACATCATGTCGGCGATGTACCAGGACGTCGACGGCGCGCCGCCGCGCTCCAAGTTCAAGAGCATCTACCAGCTCGACGTCAACACCGGGATGATGCCGGAAGACCCGGAGGGCCTGCGCAAGATCGCCGACACCTGGACCGGCAAGCTGATCGCCTGGGACCCGGTGAAGCAGGAACAACGCTGGGAAGTGCCCTACAGCACCATCTTCAACGGCGGCACCCTGAGCACCGCCGGCAACCTGGTGTTCGAAGGCACCGCCGACGGCCGCGTGGTGGCCTACGCCGCCGAGACCGGCAAGAAGCTCTGGGAGTCCCCGGCCAACACCGGCGTGATGGCCGCACCCATCACCTATGAAGTGGACGGCGAGCAGTACGTGACCTTCATGGCCGGCTGGGGCGGCGCCTTCTCCACCTTCGCCGGCGCCCTGTCGCTGCGCGCCGGGGTCAAGCCCAACGCCCAGGTGCTGACCTACAAGCTCGGCGGTACCGCCAAGCTGCCGGACATCAACTACAAGTGGGCCGACCGCAAGCCCGAGCCGCCAGCGCTGACCGGGACCACCGCGCAGATCGACCAGGGCCGCGAGCTGTTCAATGGCAGTTGCTCCCAGTGCCACGGCATCAACGCCATCAGTGGCGGCGTAGTACCCGACCTGCGCACCCTCAGCGCGGAAAACCACCAGCGCTTCCTCGGCATCATCTACGGCGGACGCATCCCCGACGGCATGCCCTCGTTCCAGGGCCACCTCGACCTGCAACAGGCCGAGGCCGTGCACCAGTACCTGATCAAGCGCGCCTACGACCTCAAGGAACAACTGGCCGGTGCGCAGAAGACCGCTGCCAAGTGATGGCTCCCCAAGAAACAGCCCAGCAGGAGACTGATTCATGACCGAAGTAACGACCTACCAGCACTACATCGACAACCGCTTCGTCGCCGGCGAGCCGTTGATCGAAGTGCACAACCCGGCCAACGGCGAGCTGCTGGCGCGCATCCCGGAAGCCAGCGCGGCGCAGGTGGACAGTGCCATCGGCGCCGCCCGCGCGGCGCAGAAGGGCTGGGCGGCCAAGCCGGCCATCGAGCGCGCCGGCTACCTGCGCAGGATCGCCGAGAAGGTCCGCGCCAACGCACCGCGCCTGGCCAGGATCATCACCGCCGAGCAGGGCAAGGTGCCGGCGCTGGCGGAAGTGGAGGTGAACTTCACCGCCGATTATCTCGACTACATGGCCGAGTGGGCGCGCCGCCTGGAAGGCGAGGTGCTGACCAGCGACCGCGCCGGCGAGCACATCTTCCTGCTGCGCAAGCCGTTGGGCGTGGTGGCCGGCATCCTGCCGTGGAACTTCCCGTTCTTCCTCATCGCCCGGAAGATGGCGCCGGCGCTGCTGACCGGCAACACCATCGTCATCAAGCCCAGTGAAGAAACGCCGATCAACTGCTTCGAGTTCGCCCGCCTGGTGGCGGAAACCGACCTGCCCACCGGCGTGTTCAACGTCGTCGGCGGCACCGGTGCCAGCGCCGGCAGCGCGCTGACCAGCCACGCCGGGGTGGACCTGATCAGCTTCACCGGCAGCGTCGCTACCGGCTCGCGGATCATGGCCGCGGCCGCGCCGAACATCACCAAGCTGAACCTTGAACTGGGCGGCAAGGCGCCGGCCATCGTCCTGGCCGATGCCGACCTGGACCTGGCGGTGAACGCCATCAAGGCCTCGCGGGTGATCAACACCGGGCAGGTGTGCAACTGCGCCGAGCGCGTCTACGTGCAGCGCCAGGTGGCTGACCAGTTCATCGAGAAGATCGCCGCTGCCATGGCCGCCACCCGTTTCGGCGACCCGAACGTGCAGGCCGACCTGGACATGGGCCCGTTGGTCAACCGCATCGGCCTGGACAAGGTCGCGCAGATGGTCCGCACGGCGACCGGGCAGGGCGCCCAGGTCATCACCGGCGGCGCGGTGGCCGACCTCGGCCAGGGCTTCCACTACCAGCCCACCGTGCTGGCCGGCTGCTCGGCCGGCATGGAGATCATGCGCAAGGAGATCTTCGGCCCGGTGCTGCCGATCCAGGTGGTGGAAGACCTCGACGAAGCCATCGCCCTGGCCAATGACAGCGACTACGGCCTGACCTCATCGATCTACACCCGCAACCTCAGCGCCGCGCTCAAGGCCAGCCGCGAGCTGGACTTCGGCGAGACCTACATCAACCGCGAGAACTTCGAGGCGATGCAGGGCTTCCATGCCGGCACGCGCAAGTCCGGCATCGGCGGCGCGGACGGCAAGCATGGGTTGTACGAGTACACGCATACCCATGTGGTGTATGCGCAGGAGTGAGTGGCAGGGGGCTTCCAGGAGCCCCTCTCCCTAACCCTCTCCCGCAAGCGGGAGAGGGGGCTGGATCGGCGTGGGCGCAACCACGGTTTATTCCTGATCCAAACGTGCCAGGAAAACACGGCGGGGACGCTTCACTCGAATACTCCCTCTCCCTTCAGGGAGAGGGCTGGGGAGAGGGCGTCAAGGAACGCACGGAATGTTCAGAACTAAGGAATTTCTGTACTCGGGATGCATGCATCACCGTTTCGACTGGGCGGGCCGTCCTTGCCAGGTGCGGTCCGCTCCTTTTTCCCTGTGCCTGCAGGTGGCCGTTGCGTAGAGCGGGTTAGCCAGCTGATCAGCGGACGCAGGGAAAAGGGAAAGGATCAATACAGCGCATTGGGCTGCACGATGCCGTGCTTCTTCATCTTCCGATACAGGGTCGACCGGGCAATGCCGAACTGTTCCGCTACCGCACTGATGTTCCATTGCCGCTCGCGCAGCACGGCCAGCAAGTGGCGGGCTTCGTCATCGTCCAGGCGGGCGGCGAGGGCACCATTCTGCGGTTCCGGCATGGCCATGACGGCGGGAGCCGCCTGATGCAATTCCATCGGCAGGCAGTCCAGGTCGATGCGGCCGTCCTCGGCGAGGGCGGCGGCATAGCGCAGGCAGTTCAGCAATTGGCGGATGTTGCCCGGCCAGGGATGGCTGCGCAGCTGTTCGCGTACGCCGGCGTCCAGGCGCAGGTTGCCGCCCAGGCTGGCCAGCAGGCTGTCGATCAGCGCCTCGCGGTCGCTGCGTTCGCGCAGGGCCGGCAGCTGCAGGGTCATGCCGGCGAGGCGGTAGAACAGGTCTTCGCGGAAGCCCTTGGTGCGGATCATCTCGGCCAGGTTCTGGTGGGTGGCCGAAACCACTTGCACGTCCAGCGCCACCGGCGCTTCAGCGCCCAGCGGGAGGATTTCCCGCTCGGCCAGCACGCGCAGCAGGCGCGTCTGCAGGTGCGCCGGCATGTCGCCGATCTCGTCGAGGAACAGGGTGCCGCCATTGGCCAGCTCCAGCTTGCCCTTCATGCCTTTCTTGCTGGCGCCGGTGAAGCTGCCGCCGCGGTAGCCGAAGAGTTCGCTCTCGATCAGGCTTTCCGGGATTGCCGCGCAGTTCAGCGCGACGAAGGGCCCGGCATGCCGCGCGCTGGCCTGGTGGATGGCGCGGGCGAAGGCTTCCTTGCCGGTGCCGGTCTCGCCGGTCACCAGGATGGAAATGCCCTTGTCGAGCACCCTGCGCAGCTTGCGCACGCCGTCATGCAGGCGCGGGTCGGTGCCGGCGAGCCGGGTGAGATCGGGATGTTCCGGGCTGTTCGAGCCGTTGCGCAGGGGCGTACTGCGGCGTGGCGGGCTGGCCGGCGTGCGCAGGCCGACGTCCACCAGCGCATGGTCGGCCAGGGTGCGCAGGCGGATACCGCGCGCGCCGCCCTTGCTCAGGTCCAGCAACTGATCGACGTCCGCCTCCAGCAACTGCTCGATGCGGCTGCCCAGCAGCTCGCCCCGGCTGGCGGTGAAGGCGGCGTGGTTGGCGCCGATCACCCGGCCCTGTTCGTCGAGGGCGATGAGCTGTTCGTTGGCCAGGTCCGACACCTCGTCGCGGGCCTTCACCGACAGCGTCAGGCGGTCGCGGTAGCGCTGGCGGAAGCTGGCGTTCTCGATCAGCCGGGCATACAGGATCACCAATTGCAGTGTCAGGTACTGCGCGTCCTTGGGCCCGTCGTTGTACAGGCAGGTGGCGTTCAGGCAGCCGCGCAGCTGGTGCTGGGCATCGAAGATCGGCGCCACCGAGCAGCTCAGGCGGAAGTTGCTCACCAGGAAGTGCTCCTGGCGGTGGATGGTCAGCGCTTCGCCGGCGGCCAGGGCGGTGCCGATGCCGTTGGTGCCGGCGATGGATTCGTCCCAGCGCGCACCGACGATCAGCCCGGCCTGGGTGTAGCGGTCGCGCTCGCTGGGCAGGCGCGCGTCGAGGGTGATGCCGTTTTCGTCGCTGAGCAGCACCGCGAAGCCAGCCGGCAGCACGCGCCGGGCGAGGCCGGTGACGCCCTGGCTGGCGATGGCCAGGTAGTCCTGGTGCAGGCTCTGGTGCTCGCGGATTTCCCCGGCGGTGAGGATGTGTTTTTCCGCCCGTGCGCGGGGGTCGAGATGGTGCTCCATCACGCTGCGGTACCAGGAGCGCGCGATGGCGCCCTCGGGCTGGATGTCACGTTCGCCGAAGTGATCGGCGATGAAGGCGGCAAGGTCGTTCGGGCAGTTTTCCAGGGATTGCGGGTGCATGGTCACTCCCGGCGGCCGTCAGTCGGACTGCGGCGCATTGTTTTTGTAGGGGATCGGCTTCGTGTGGGACCGATCCTAGGACTGAGGCTCTTGGGATTGGACAGTCTAGACCGGTCGGTCACGGGCGACGAGAGCCCGAGCAAGGCCTGTGCCGAATCACACCGCGCGGAGCGCCGAGCCCCGCGCCAGACCGCCCGCCGCCCAAGGGCGCGGGCGCAACCGGGCAATGGCTGTCGCAGCGATGGGACAGTTGTAGCGGCGGGGCGCGACAGCTGTCGCCGGCCCGCTACCAAATCAGGGGGGAATCTCCTTCGAAAGTATCATTCGGAGCCTTCCCCCCTGGTGTTTAACTCGACCTGCCGGTTTTGCCGGCATCATGCCTAACAAAAAGAGGACAGACCCATGTGGACCAAGCCTAGCTTCACCGACCTGCGCCTTGGCTTCGAAGTGACCCTGTACTTCGCCAACCGCTGATCCACTCGGCCCCGGTCCGCCGGGGCCCCTGCCCACGGGGCACTGTCATGCACATCCGAATTCTCGGGTCGGCCGCCGGCGGCGGCTTTCCCCAGTGGAACTGCAATTGCCGCAACTGTCGCGGCGTACGCGACGGCAGCGTGATTGCGCAGCCACGCACCCAATCCTCCATCGCGCTGTCCGACGACGGCGAGAACTGGATTCTCTGCAACGCATCCCCCGACATCCGCGCCCAGCTGGCGTCCTTCCCGGCCCTGCAGCCGGCGCGGCGTCTGCGCGATTCGGCGATTGCCGCCATCGTCCTGCTGGATAGCCAGATCGACCACACCACCGGCCTGCTCAGCCTGCGCGAAGGTTGCCCGCACGAGGTGTGGTGCACCCAGATGGTCCACCAGGACCTGTCCACCGGATTTCCGCTGTTCCCCATGCTGTCGCACTGGAACGGCGGGCTGAAGCACAACCTCATCAAGCTGGACGCCGAGCCCTTCGTCATCCCGGCCTGCCCGGGCCTGCGCATCACCGCCATCGCCCTGCGCAGCAGTGCACCGCCGTACTCACCGCACCGGGGCAATCCGCATCCGGGCGACAACATCGGCCTGTTCGTCGAAGACACCGCTACCGGCGGCAAGCTGTTCTATGCGCCGGGCCTGGGGCAGGTGGACGACGGCCTGCTGGCCTGGATGCGCCGCGCCGACTGCCTGCTGGTGGACGGCACGCTCTGGCGCGACGACGAGATGCGTGTCTGCGAGGTGGGCGACAAGCTCGGCAGCGAGATGGGCCACCTGGCCCAGAGCGGCCCCGGCGGCATGATCGAGGTGCTCGACGGGATCGACGGGCCGCGCAAGGTGCTCATCCATATCAACAACACCAATCCCATCCTCGACATCGCCTCGCCCGAACGCGCCGAACTCGACGCGCGCGGCATCGAGGTGGCGTTCGACGGCATGGGTATCTTCCTGTGACGGCCCTTTCAGAAGGAGCCTCGCGATGACCCGCGAAGCCATGAGCCCCGCCGAATTCGAGCAGGCCCTGCGCGCCAGGGGCGCCTGCTACCACATCTTCCACCCCTACCACGTGGCCATGTACGAAGGTCGTGCCACCCGTGAGCAGATCCAGGGCTGGGTGGCCAACCGCTTCTACTACCAGCTGAACATCCCGCTGAAGGACGCGGCGATCCTCGCCAACTGTCCCGATCGCGAGGTGCGCCGCGAATGGCTGCAGCGCATCCTCGATCACGACGGGGCTCCCGGTGAGGAGGGCGGCATCGAGGCCTGGTTGCGCCTGGCTGAATCCGTGGGGTTGGACCGCGAGCAGGTGCTGTCCCAGGAGCTGGTGCTGCCCGGCGTGCGCTTTGCCGTGGACGCCTACGTCAACTTCGCCCGCCGCGCCAGCTGGCAGGAAGCGGCCAGCAGCTCGCTGACCGAACTGTTCGCCCCGCAGATCCACCAGTCGCGCCTGGACAGCTGGCCGCAGCACTACCCGTGGATCGACGCCAGCGGCTATGACTACTTCCGCAAGCGCCTGTCGCAGGCGCGCCGCGACGTCGAGCACGGCCTGCGCATCACCCTGGAGCACTACCGCACCCGCGAGGCCCAGGAGCGCATGCTGGAGATCCTGCAATTCAAGCTCGATGTGCTCTGGAGCATGCTCGACGCCATGAGCATGGCCTATGAACTGCAGCGCCCGCCGTACCACACGGTAACGAGCGAGCGCGTATGGCACAGGGGGTTGCTGTGATGAGTCTGCCTTCGCTGGACAGCGTACCGGCGCTGCGCCGGGGGTTCCGCCTGCAATTCGAACCGGCCCAGGGCTGCCACGTGCTGCTCTATCCTGAAGGGATGGTGAAGCTCAACGACAGCGCCGGGGCGATTCTCGGTCGCGTCGACGGGCAAGCCGACGTCGCCGGCATCATCGATGGCCTGCGTGCCGATTTCCCCGGCGTGCCGGGCATCGACGAAGACATCCTGGCATTCCTCGAGGTGGCCCATGCGCAATTCTGGATCGAGCTGCGCTGAGGCGCCGGTAGGGCCACCGCTCTGGCTGCTGGCCGAGCTGACCTACCGCTGCCCCCTGCAGTGCCCGTACTGTTCCAACCCGCTGGACTTCGCCAGGGGCGGCGAGGAGCTTTCCACCGAACAATGGATCGAGGTATTCCGCCAGGCCCGCGAGATGGGCGCGGCGCAGCTGGGCTTTTCCGGCGGTGAGCCGCTGGTGCGCCAGGACCTCGCCGAGCTGATCGCCGCCGCGCGTGGGCTGGGTTTCTACACCAACCTGATCACCTCCGGCATCGGCCTCAACGAGAAGCGCCTGAAGGAGTTCGCCGACGCCGGGCTCGACCATATCCAGATCAGCTTCCAGGCTGCCGACGAGGAGGTTAACAACCTGCTCGCCGGCTCGCGCAAGGCGTTCGCCCAGAAGCTCGCCATGGCCCGCGCGGTAAAGGCCCACGGCTACCCGATGGTGCTGAACTTCGTCACCCACCGGCACAACATCGACAGCATCGACCGCATCATCGAGCTGTGCATCGAGCTGGAGGCAGACTTCGTCGAGCTCGCCACCTGCCAGTTCTACGGCTGGGCCGAGCTGAACCGCGCCGGCCTGCTGCCGACCCGCGAACAGCTGCAACGGGCCGAACGTATCACTGCCGAATACCGCGAACGCCTGGCCGCCGCCGGCAATCCGTGCAAGCTGATTTTCGTGGTGCCGGACTACTACGAGGAGCGCCCCAAGGCCTGCATGGGCGGCTGGGGCAGCGTGTTCCTCGATGTCACCCCGGACGGCACCGCGCTGCCGTGCCACAGCGCACGACAACTGCCGGTGAAGTTCCCCAACGTGCGCGAGCACAGCCTGCAGCACATCTGGTACGAATCCTTCGGCTTCAACCGTTTCCGCGGTGATGCGTGGATGCCCGAGCCGTGCCGTTCCTGCGACGAGAAGGAACGCGACTTCGGCGGCTGCCGCTGCCAGGCGTTCATGCTGACCGGCGATGCCGAAGCCACCGATCCGGTGTGCGCCAAGTCGGCCCACCACGGGATCATCCTCGATGCCCGCCGCGAGGCGGAAACCGCCGCCATGCCACTCAGCGCGCTGACCCTGCGCAACGAGCGGGCCTCGCAGCTGATCTGCAAGGCCTGAGGATGCACGACAGCGACTGGAGCGCCGAGCGCGCGGTAGCCGCCGCGGGGGACTTTGCCGAGCTGCACGTGGCCCACGGCGGATTGCTGTGGGCCGCGTTCGACCCTGTCAGTGCGCGCTGCCGACTGTTCCTGCGCCGCGAAGGACAGAGCCGCGAACTGACGCCACCGGGCGCTTCGGTACGCAGTCGCGTCTACGAGTACGGCGGCGGCTCCTGCTGCCCAACTGCCGACGGCGTGGCCTGGGTGGAAGAGGGCGACCAGCAGGTGTACTGGTTGCGCCTGGGCGGCACGCCAAGGCCGATTACCCACCGCGACGATTGCCGCTACGGCGACCTCCATTTCGTTCCGGCATGGAATGCACTCCTGGCGGTGGAAGAGGAGAACGGCAGCGGCGGGGTGAGCCATCGTATCGTTCGTCTCGACGCCGATGGCCGGCGCCGGGTGATTGCCTCCGGCGCGGACTTCTACGCATCGCCCGTGGCGGAGCGCAATGGTGAGCGTATCGCCTGGGTGGAGTGGGATCGCCCGCACCAGCCCTGGACGCGCACCCGCCTGTGCGAATCCTTCGCCGGCGAAGAGCGCTGCCTGGCCGGGCAGGCCCGCCACGAGTCCATCCAGCAGCCGCGCTTTGCCGAGGATGGGCGCCTGCACTGGCTGAGCGACTGCGCCGGCTACTGGCAGCCGTACCACGAGGTCCTGGGTGCCTTGCCGTGCGCCGTCGCCGATCACGCCAGCGCTCCCTGGCAACTGGGCGGGCACACCTACCTGCCGCTGCCGCGCGGCAACCTGCTGGCGACCCGTTACGAAGAGGGGCGCGGGGTGCTGGTGCTGTATGACGGACGTGGCGACGAGCGCCGGTTGGCGCCGGAGTACAGCCGCTTCCGCTCGCTGGCGGCGGATGAGCGCCACTTCTATTGCATCGCCGCTGCGCCGGATCGCTTGCCGACGCTGCTGGCGATCCGCCGGGTGGACGGCTCCACCCAGGTACTCGCCGGTGGCGAACGGCCGCTGCCGGAAGCCGAACTGTCCCGCGGCGAGGCCTTCCATTACCCGGTGGGCGAAGACGAATGCGGGCACGGGTTCTTCTATCCAGCGCACGGCAACCGACCGGCGCCGCCGCTGGTGGTATTCCTCCACGGCGGGCCGACCTCCGCCTGTTACCCGGTGTTCGACGGGCGCATCCAGTTCTGGACCCGCCGCGGCTTTGCCGTGGCGGATCTCAATTACCGTGGCAGCAGCGGCTACGGCCGCGCCTATCGCGAGCGCCTGCACCTGGGCTGGGGCCAGGTGGAAGTGGAAGACATCGGCGCAGCATTGGATTGCCTCGGCAACGCCGGGCGCATCGATCGCCAGCGTGTCTTCGTGCGTGGCGCCAGTGCCGGCGGCTATAGCGCACTGATGGCGTTGGCGCGGCTGGACGGTCTGCGCGGGGGCGCCAGTCTGTATGGCGTCAGCGATCCGCAGGCACTGGCGCGGGTGACCCACAAGTTCGAGGCGGACTACCTGGACTGGCTGATCGGCGATCCGCAGCAGGACGCCGGGCGTTACCGCGAGCGAACCCCGGTGCTGCTGGCCGGGCAGATCAAGGTGCCGGTGATCTTCTTCCAGGGCGAACTGGACGCGGTGGTGGTACCGGCGCAGACCGACGCGATGGTCGAATCCCTTCGTCGGCGCGGCGTGCCGGTGGAAGTGCATCGCTATGCCGGGGAGCGCCATGGCTTCCGCCAGGCCGCCAATCTTGCCCATGCGCTGGAGGCGGAGTGGCGTTTCTACCAGGCGCTGCTGGAGGTCTGAACCGTCTGCCAAGGTCGCATTGCAATACCTGACGGATACAGTAGGCTGCCGGAAATATCCCATAACAATAACGACAGAGCCCCCGATGCCTCACGAGCTCAGCCAATTGCGTAAATTCGTCTCGCCTGAGATCATTTTTGGTGCCGGATGCCGGCACAATGTCGCCAACTACGTGAAAACCTTCGGTGCGCGCAAGGTACTGCTGGTGTCGGACCCTGGGGTGGTCGCCGCCGGTTGGGTCGCCGATATCGAGGCCAGCCTGGCCGCCCAGGATATTCCCTTCTGCCGCTACACCGAGGTGTCGCCCAATCCGCGTGTCGACGAAGTGATGCGCGGCGCCGAGGTCTACCGCAGCGAAGGCTGCAACGTGATAGTCGCGGTCGGCGGTGGCAGCCCGATGGACTGCGCCAAGGGCATCGGCATCGTCGCCGCCCACGGCCGCAATATCCTCGAGTTCGAGGGCGTGGACACCCTGCGTGTGCCCAGCCCGCCGCTGATCCTGATCCCGACCACCGCCGGTACTTCGGCGGACGTCTCGCAGTTCGTGATCATTTCCAACCAGGACGAGCGGATGAAGTTCTCCATCGTCAGCAAGGCCGTGGTGCCCGATGTGTCGCTGATCGACCCGGAAACCACCCTGACCATGGACCCGTTCCTCTCCGCGTGCACCGGCATCGACGCCCTGGTACATGCCATCGAGGCCTTCGTCTCCACCGGCCACGGCCCCCTCACCGACCCCCACGCGCTGGAGGCGATGCGGCTGATCAACGGCAATCTGGTGCAGATGATCGCCAACCCGGCGGACATCGCCCTGCGCGAGAAGATCATGCTGGGCAGCATGCAAGCCGGGCTGGCGTTCTCCAACGCGATCCTCGGCGCGGTGCACGCCATGTCCCACAGCCTCGGCGGCTACCTCGACCTGCCGCACGGGCTGTGCAATGCCGTGCTGGTGGAGCACGTGGTGGCCTTCAACTACAGCGCCGCGCCCGAGCGATTCAAAGTGATCGCCGAGACCTTCGGCATCGACTGCCGGGGCATGACCCACGCGCAGATCCGCCAGCGCCTGGTGGAACACCTGATCGCCCTGAAGAACGCCGTGGGCTTCCACGAGAGCCTCGGCCTGCACGGCGTTGGCAGCTCGGACATTCCGTTCCTCTCGCGCCACGCCATGCAGGACCCGTGCATCCTTACCAACCCTCGCGAATCCAGCCTGCGCGATGTCGAGGTGGTGTATGGCGAGGCCCTCTGACGAGCAGCAGCAACAAGCCCTGGCCGGGCTGCTCGGGCTGGGCAGCCATTCCGCGCGCAAGAGCCATTACCCGGAACTGGTGGCGCGCCTGGACGAGCTGGAAACCGAGCGCAACCGCTATAAATGGCTGTTCGAGCACGCCGTCCACGGCATCTTCCAGGCCAGCCTGAGCCAGGGCCTGCGCGCCGCCAACCCGGCGCTGGCGCGGATGCTCGGCTACGACGACCCGCAGCAGGTGCTGTGGAGCCTCGCCGATATGGCCAGCCAGCTGTTCGTCGAGGGCGAAGCGGAGATGCGCCGCATCCTGGCGCTATTGCGCGAGCGCGGTGGCCTGTTCGGCTATGAGACACGCCTGCGTCGCCGCGATGGCAGCCACGTCATCGTGCTGATGAACCTGCTGATCAAGCCCGATGAAGAGGGGCTGGTGGAAGGCTTCGTCGCCGACATCACCGAGCGCGTGCTGGCCCAGCAGCGCCTGCAGAGCCTCAACGAGGAACTGGAACAGCGCGTCGCCGCGCGCACCCGCGAGCTGGAGGGCCTGAACCAGCAACTGCGCGAGGCCCGCGATGCTGCCGAGGCCGCCAACAACAGCAAGGACAAGTACCTCGCTGCCGCCAGCCACGACCTGCTGCAACCGCTGAACGCCGCGCGCCTGCTGGTTTCCACCCTGCGCGAACGCAAGTTGCCGGGTTCCGAGCAGGTGCTGGTCGAGCGTACGCACCAGGCGCTGGAAGGCGCCGAGGACCTGCTCACCGACCTGCTGGATATCGCCCGCCTGGACCAGAGTGCGATCCGCCCGGACCTGGATGTCCATCCGCTGGATGAGCTGCTCGGCCCGCTGGTCTCGGAGTTCGACGAAGTGGCGCGCGCGGCGGGGTTGCGTCTGCGCTCACGGATACCGGCGCTGGCGGTACGCACCGATCACCGCCTGCTGTCACGCATCCTGCGCAATTTCCTCAGCAATGCCTGCCGCTACACCGAGCGCGGCAGCGTGATGCTGGCGGCACGCCGACGCGGCGATAACGTGCGCATGGAGGTCTGGGACACCGGGCGTGGGATTCCGGCAGACCAGCTGCAAGCCATCTTTCTCGAATTCAACCAGCTGGATGCCGGCCGTGCAGCGGAGCGCCGAGGTGTCGGGCTGGGGCTGGCGATCGTCGACCGCATCGCCGGTATCCTCGGTTGCCGCGTGCAGGTGCGCTCGGTGCCGGGGCGTGGTTCGGTGTTCGCCATCGAGGTGCCGCTGGTACGCGATCTGCCGCAAGCCGGGCCGGTCGAGAACGGCCCGCGCCCGGTCACTGGCGATCCGCTGCCGGGCCGCCGCCTGCTGGTGATCGACAACGAAGAGGCGATCCTCCTCAGCATGGCCGCGCTGCTCGGGCAGTGGGGCTGCGAGGTGCTGGTGGCGACGAACTACGAGGAAGCGCTGAAGGCGCTGGATGGCAAGGCGCCGGAGGTGATCCTGGCCGATTACCACCTGGACCATGGCCGCACCGGCTGCGAGGCGGTGCGCGGGCTACGCGAGCATTTTCGCCGCGAGCTGCCGGCGGTGATGATCACCGCTGACCGCAGCGACGATTGCCGCCGGGCACTGCAGAGGCTGGGGATGCCGCTGCTGAACAAGCCGGTGAAGCCAGGCAAGTTGCGCGCCGCCTTGAGCCTTCTGCTGAGCCACTGACGGCAGCGGTGTCGGTCAGCCGTCCTTGCGTCCGAGCATGCCGTTGACCTTGTCGCGCAGGGCGTCGATGGAGAAGGGCTTGGCGATCATCGACATGCGCGTGGCCAGCTCGCTGCCATCGATCTGGACGATCTCCGCGAAGCCGGTGGCGAACAGGATCGGCAGCTCCGGCCGCGCTTCCCGCGCGGCGGCGGCCAGTTCCTCGCCGTTCATGCCCGGCAGGCCGACGTCCGTGAGCAGGAGGTCGATGGCGCTGTCGCCCTGCAGGATCGGCAGCGCCTGTTCGGCGTCTTCGGCTTGCAGGACCTGGTAGCCGATCTCCTCCAGCACTTCCACGGTGAGCATGCGCACCAGATCGTTGTCCTCAACCACCAGCACGCAGAGTTGCTGGCTGGTCGACTCGGTGGGGATGACGGGAACGTCGGGGATATTGACCACGGAACTGCCTCTCGGGAAGTAAAGAGTGACGCAGGTGCCCTGGCCAGGCTCGCTGCGCAGGCGGATATGACCGCCGGACTGTTTGATGAAGCCATAGACCATCGACAGGCCCAACCCGCTGTTGGGGCCGATGCCCTTGGTGGTGAAGAAGGGGTCGAAGACGTGCGCCAGGGTCGACTCGCTCATGCCCTGGCCACTGTCCTGCAGGGTCAGCCCCAGGTAGTCGCCGGCCGGCACGTCATGGTCGCCGACGGCGATCTCCTGCCGCTGCAGGGTGATCTCCAGACTGCCGCCGCCGGGCATGGCGTCGCGGGCGTTTTCTACCAGGTGAAGCATCGCCTTGTGCAGTTGGTCGCTGTCGGTCAGCACGCTTTGTTCGTCAGCCAGGACGAGCGTCAGGGTGACGTCCGGGCCGGCGCGTTCAAGCAGCTCGCCCTGCCAGTCGCGCAATTGCTGGCCGAGGTCCACCGGATGCATGGCCAGGGCCTGGCGACGGGCGAAGGCGAGCAGGTTGTGGGTCAGCTCGGCGGCGCGCTCGGTAGCCTGGGTGGCGGCATGGAGGATATGGCCCAGTTCCGGCTGTGCATTGGCCGGCGCACGCCGGGTGATCAGGTCGAGGCTGAAGCGGATGCTGGCCAGCAGGTTGTTGAAGTCGTGGGCGATACCGCCGGTCAACTGGCCGACAGCCTCCATGCGCTGGGCATTGTGCAGCGCGGCCTGCGCCTGCTCCAGCAGCTCGACGCCGCGCTTGTGCTCGGTGATGTCGCGGCCGCAGCCGTAGATCACGCCGTTTTCCTCGGTGGCGTGCCAGGAAATCCAGCGGTAGCTGCCATCGGCATGGCGCATGCGGTTCTCGAAGTGTTGCAGGCGCTCGCCACGGGCCAGCGTGGCGCGGATGTCGATGCTGGGCGTGAGGTCGTCCGGATGCACCAGCTCTTCGCTGTTACGCCCGATGAGCTGCTCCTCGCTCCAGCCCAGCAGGCTGCTCCAGGCCGGGTTGACGTTGCGCAGGTGACCCTGGTGATCGAGCACGCAGAGCAGGTCCTGGCTCACCGTCCAGACGCGATCACGCTCCAGGGTGCGCTGGCGGGCTTCTTCCTGCACCGCTTCCTTCAGCCGGCGTTCTTCCGTGCGCTGGGTGGCCGCGGCCAGGGCGTGGCCGAGCAGGCCGGCCAGCTCGTTGAAGAAGGTCGCATAGCTTTCGTCCAGGCGCCGGCGCGGGCTGATGCCGAAGACCGCGAGGCTGTCGCCGTGACCGTTCAGCGGGGTGGCGTAGGTGCTGTCGAGTACCTCCGGCCAGGGCGCGAAGGCACGCACGTGCTGGCTGCCCAGGGGCGACTGGTGAGCCTCCTTCAAGCCGTTGAACAGGTGCAGCGGGTCGTCTTCGAGCGTCAGTTGCGCGGGCGCGAAGCGGTCGTTGGTGTCGGTGCCGCAGGCGCCGAGCAGGGTGCCGGCGCGGTAGAGCAGGCAGAACGGCACGTCATGGCTGGCTTCGGCAAGCAGGGTGAAGGCCTGGGCGCAGATCTGCTCGCTGTCGTCGGCCTGCCCCAGGCGCTCGGCGAGGCGCGTGAGCAGGCGCTGGCGGCGTTGCTGGATGACATTGCCGGTGGTTTCTACGGCGGTATTGAACAGCCCTATGGGCTTGCCATCCTGGCCGAAGATCGGGCTGACGTTGTAGGTGAAGTAGGCTTCCTCGACATAGCCGAAACGCACCATGGGCAGCAGGCGATCTTCCTCGTGGGCGGCCACGCCGGTCTGCAGGATGCCGTTGTACATGGGGTCGAGGATCGACCAGATATCCGACCAGGCCACGCGCGCCGGCTGGCCCAGGCAGCCGGGATGCTTGTCGCCGGGTATCGCACTCCAGGCATCGTTGTACAGCAGAATGAATTCCGGGCCCCAGTAGATGCATACCGGCAGGCGCGAATTGAGGCCGACTTCGAGGATACCCTTGAGGATGGCCGGCCACTGGTCCATGGGGCCGAGCGGGGAGGATGCCCAGTCATGCTGACGGATCAGCGGTGCCATGGCGCTACTGCTGTTGAGGAAACTGCCTGGCGAAATGGGGGGATTCCCCTGGGAGCTTGGCATCGAGCAAACCCTGCGGCCGATTGATCTTCTGTTCCTTGTCGGACGTTGGAAAGGCCCTTTGACAGAAGATTCCACTTTTCTCCCCGGCGACGGCAAATAATTCGAACGCGCGCGCGGGATCGGCTGTCAATTGGCCAGCCGGTGTGTAGCCTACAACGCTTCAGGTTATTATTTCTGCTGTTTTAAGAGCATTCTTACAATAACTTCAAACACTTACCTGGTTCATGTCGTCGACGCCGCCACACCGGCCGATCGCTTCCAGGGAAGGTCCGCCATCAGGGAATCCATCGATGAACCAGAAAGCCATCGCCGACGAAAGCGCCTTCCGCCGCATCCTGGCGCGCAACATGGCGCTGCCGCTGGGCATCTGCCTGTTGGGCGCGGTGCTGTTCATCGGGCTGATCCTCTACATGCTCAATGTGCTGGGCTGGGTCGAACACACCGACCGGGTGATTTCCAGCGCCAACGAGATGCAGCGGCTGAGCGTCGACCAGGAGAGCGGCCTGCGCGGTTTCCTGATTACCGGTGATCCGCGCTTCCTCGAGCCGCTGGAACAGGCACGGCCACGCATCAATGCCGGGCTGAAGAGCCTCTCGGAGCTGGTCGCCGACAACCCGCCGCAAGTGGACCGGGTTTCGCGCCTGACCTCGATGCAGGACGAGTGGATGACCTTCGCCCAGCAGATGATCGAGCAGCGCCGCCAGGGCCTGGACACTGCCGACGCGATCAAGGCCGGGCGCGGCAAGAGCATGATGGATGCCATTCGCGCGCAGTACGGCTCGCTGATCAATACCGAGCAGCAGTTGCGCCACGACCGCAACCAGTTCGCCTCCAGCCTGTCCACCGGCGTGGTGATTCTCTACCTGCTGTTCAGCATCGTGGTCGGCACCTTGCTGGCCTATTTCGGACGCCGGCAGCTGGTCAGCCTGTCCGAATCCTATTCCGAATCCCTGCGCCGCCAGATGCTGCACAATGAACAGCTGCAGCAGCAGGCATGGCTGCGCGACGGCCAGAGCCGACTGGGCGACCAGTTGATCGGGCAGCAATCCCTGCCTTCGCTGGGGCGCAGCCTGATGGAATTCCTCGGTGACTTCGTCGGCTCGCCCATCGGTGCGTTGTATGTGCGCGACGACCATGGTGGCCTGTTGCGCGGTGCCACCTACGGTTTTGCCCACGCGGAAGACGGCACGCAATATTTCGCCGCCGACCAGAGCCTGATCGCCCAGGCTGCCCGGCAGCGCAAGCTGCGCGTGATGGAGGGCCTGCCGGCGGATTACCTGAAGGTCAACTCGGCGCTGGGCAATGGCTCGCCGGTCAGCGTCGCCCTGCTGCCGCTGCTCAACGAGGGTGGCGTGGTGGGCGTCCTGGAGCTGGGCTTCCTGCGTACGCTGAGCGAGCGCGAGCAGGCGTTCCTCCAGGGTGTCGCGGAAACGCTCGGCAGTGCCGTGGCCGCAGCCCTGCACCGCCAGCGCCTGCAGGACCTGCTGGCGGAGACCCAGCAGCTCAATGAAGAACTGCAGGTGCAGCAGGAGGAACTCAAGACCGCCAACGAGGAGCTGGAAGAGCAGTCGCGGGTGCTCAAGGAGTCCCAGGCGCACCTCGAAGCCCAGCAGGCCGAGCTGGAGCAGACCAACGAGCGACTGGCCGAGCAGACCCAGGAACTGGCCGCCCAGCGCGACGACCTCGACGGCAAGAACACCGAGCTGAACCAGGCACGCCTGGACCTGCAGGGCCGTGCGGACGAGCTGCAGCGTGCCAGCCGCTACAAGTCCGAGTTCCTGGCCAACATGTCCCACGAACTGCGTACGCCGCTCAACAGCTCGCTGATCCTTGCGCGCCTGCTGGCGGACAACGAGCAGGGCAACCTGGACGACGAGCAGGTGAAGTTCGCCGAGTCGATCTACGGCGCCGGCAACGACCTGCTCAATCTGATCAACGACATCCTCGACATCTCCAAGGTCGAGGCCGGCAAGCTGGAGGTGCGCCCGGAGAACGCCAGCGTGCGCCGCCTGGTGGAAGCGGTGGAGACCATGTTCCGCCCGCAGGCCGACGACAAGGGCCTGCGCTTCGTCGCCGAAGTCGCCCAGGACGCGCCGACCCAGTTGTTCAGCGACCGCCAGCGGGTCGAGCAGATCCTCAAGAACCTGCTCTCCAACGCCTTCAAGTTCACCGACGCCGGCGAAGTTTCCCTGCGCGTGAGTGCAGCGCCCGAGGGGCTGCGTTTCGATGTGCGTGACAGCGGCATCGGCATCGCCGAGGACCAGCTCGCGCGCATCTTCGAAGCCTTCCAGCAGGCCGACGGCGCCACCAACCGCCGCTACGGCGGCACCGGCCTGGGGCTGTCGATCTCCCGCGACCTGGCGCACCTGCTGGGCGGCAGCATCATCGTCAGCAGCGAGCCGGGCAAGGGCAGCGTCTTCAGCCTGCTGTTGCCGCTGAACTACCAGGCGCCGGCTGAAGAGGAAGCCGCCAGCGCCCCCGTGCCGATCGTGGCGAAGGCGGTTGCCGTTGCCCCTCCGGTGGTGCGTGCGCCTGCTGCGGCAGCCTTCGCCGACGATCGCGAGCAGGTCAATGTCGGCCAGCGCTGCGTGCTGGTAGTGGAGGACGAACCGAAGTTCGCCCGCATTCTCTATGACCTGGCCCGCGAGCTGGGCTACCGCTGCCTGGTGGCCATGGGCGCCGAGGAAGGCCTGCGGCTGGCCGACGAGCACGCTCCCGACGCCATCCTGCTGGACATGCACCTGCCCGACGAATCCGGCCTCGCCGTACTGCAACGCCTGAAGGCCAACCCGCGTACCCGCCATGTGCCGGTGCACGTCGTCTCGGTGGAAGACCGCAGCGAAGCGGCCCTGCACCTGGGCGCCATCGGTTATGCCCTCAAGCCCACCACCCGCGAGCAGCTGCGCGAGGTGTTCGGCAAGCTGGAGGCCAAGCTGACCCAAGAGGTCAAGCGCATCCTGCTGGTGGAAGACGACCCGCTGCAGCGCGACAGCGTCTCGCGGCTGATCGGCGACGACGACATCGAGATCACCGCGGTGGAGCAGGGCGAGCAGGCCCTGGAGCTGCTGCGCAAGAACATCTACGACTGCATGATCATCGACCTGAAGCTGCCGGACATGCAGGGCAATGAACTGCTGCGGCGCATGGGCGAGGAGGACATCTGTTCCTTCCCGCCGGTGATCGTCTACACCGGACGCAACCTGACCCGCGACGAGGAGGCCGAGCTGCTCAAGTACTCGCGCTCGATCATCATCAAGGGCGCGCGTTCGCCGGAGCGCCTGCTGGATGAGGTGACGCTGTTCCTGCACAAGGTCGAGTCGCAACTCTCCAGCGAGCGCCAGCGCATGCTGCGCACCTCGCGTAACCGCGACCGGGCCTTCGAAGAGCGGCGCATCCTGCTGGTGGACGACGACGTGCGCAATATCTTCGCCCTCACCAGTGCCCTGGAGCACAAGGGCGCCCGCGTGGAAGTGGCGCGCAACGGCCGCGAGGCCATCGAGAAGCTCGGCGAGGCCGGCGATATCGACCTGGTGCTGATGGACGTGATGATGCCGGAGATGGACGGCTACGAGGCGACGCGCCTGATCCGCCAGGACCCGCGCTGGAAGAAGCTGCCGATCCTCGCCGTGACCGCCAAGGCGATGAAGGACGACCACGAGCTGTGCCTGCGCGCCGGCGCCAACGACTACCTGGCCAAGCCCATCGACCTTGACCGCCTGTTCTCCCTGATCCGTGTATGGCTACCCAAGCTGGAGCGCATCTGAAATGCCTGATCGCAGCCAGGACATCGAGCTGCGCCTCCTCATCGAGGCGATCTACCTGAAGTACAGCTACGACTTCCGGGACTACTCCGGTACCTCGCTGAAGCGCCGCGTGCTGCATGCCACCAAGCTGTTCGAGTGCCGCAGCATTTCGGCGCTGCAGGAGCGCATCCTGCACGACCCGCACGCGTTCCACGAACTGCTGCAGTACCTCACCATCTCGGTGAGCGAACTGTTCCGCGATCCCAGCTACTTCCTCGCGCTGCGCCAGGAAGTGGTGCCGGTGTTGCGTACCTACCCGTCGCTGCGCCTCTGGGTGGCGGGTTGCAGCACGGGCGAGGAAGTACACTCGCTGGCCATCCTGCTGCACGAGGAAGGCCTGCTCGAGCGCACGCTCATCTATGCCACCGACATCAACCCGCGCTCGCTGGAGCAGGCGCGGCGTGGCATCTATGCGGTGGACGACCTGGCCCAGGCCAGCGAGAACTACCGCGCCGCCGGTGGCAAGGGCTCGCTCTCGGACTACTACACGGCGGCCTACGACGGCGCGCTGTTCGACAAGATGCTGCGTGCCAACGTGACCTTCGCCGACCACAGCCTGGCCACCGACAGCGTGTTTTCCGAGACGCACCTGATCTCCTGCCGCAACGTGCTGATCTATTTCAACCGGCAGTTGCAGAACCGCGCCATCGGCCTGTTCCACGAATCGCTGTGCCACCGCGGCTTCCTCGGCCTGGGCAGCAAGGAAAGCCTGGATTTCACCGACTTCGCCTCGGAGTTCGAGGTGGTGAACCGCCGCGAACGGGTGTTCCGCAAGCGATGAACACGCAACGCGATATCCAGGCCGTGGTCATCGGCGCCTCCGCAGGCGGCGTGGATGCGCTGTTTCAGCTGTTCGGCGGGTTGCCCGCGGACTTCGTCCTGCCGATGGTGGCTGTGCTGCATCTGCCGGAGAACCACGAGAGCCAGTTGGTGGAACTGTTCGCCCGGCGCCTGGCCATCCCCGTGGAAGAGGCCCGCGACAAGGCGCCGATGGAGGCCGGCAGGCTTTACTTCGCTGCCGCCGGTTACCACCTGTCCATCGAGCAGGACCGCACGTTTGCCCTGAGCCGCGAGGCGCCGAGGAACTTCTCCCGGCCTTCGATCGACATCCTCTTCGACTCGGCGTCTGACGCTTATCGGGACAAGCTTGCCGGCATCCTGCTGACCGGAGCCAACCAGGACGGTGCCGAGGGGCTGGCGCGAATCCAGCACCAGGGTGGACTCAGTATCGTCCAGGACCCGGCCGAAGCCGCCGTGTCCACCATGCCGGAGGCGGCGATTGCGCTGCACGCCCCGGACTACATTTTGCCGTTGCGTGAGATTCACGCACTCCTGACCCGAATGGGCACCCAACATGCTGCGTAACCAGGGAAGCAAACTGCTGATCGTCGACGACCTGCCGGAGAACCTGCTGGCACTGGAAGCGTTGATCAAGGGCGAGGGGCGCGAGGTATTCAAGGCCTCCTCGGCGGACGAGGCGCTGTCGTTGCTGCTGGAACACGAATTCGCCCTCGCCATCCTCGACGTACAGATGCCGGGCATGGATGGCTTCGGCCTGGCCGAGCTGATGCGCGGGACCGCGCGCACCAAGAACATCCCCATCGTCTTCGTCACCGCCGCCGGGCGCGAGCTGAACTACGCGTTCAAGGGCTACGAGAGCGGCGCGGTGGATTTCCTCTACAAGCCGCTGGACAACCACGCGGTGCGCAGCAAGGTGAACGTCTTCGTTGACCTCTACCGCCAGCGCAAGGTGCTCGACCAGCACGTTGAGGCACTGGAGCAGGCGCGCACCGAGCAGGACAAGCTGCTCGCCGAGCTGCGCGAAACCCAGGTGGAACTGCAGCGCGCGGTGAAGATGCGCGACGATTTCATGTCCATCGTCTCCCACGAATTGCGCACCCCGCTCAATGGCCTGATGCTCGATACCCAGCTGCGCCGCCTGCACCTGGCCAAGGGCAAGCTGGAGCACTTCGCCCAGGAGCGCCTCGGCGTACTGTTTGAGCGCGATGAGCGCCAGCTCACCGGGCTGACCCGGCTGATCGAGGACATGCTCGATGTGTCGCGCATCCGTACCGGCAAGCTGTCGATCCGCCCGGAGCTGGCCAATCTCACGGAAATTGCCCAGCGTGTGCTGGGCAATTTCGCGGTGCAGGCCCAGGCTGCCGGCTGCGAGCTGAGCCTGAACGCGCCGGAGGCGGTGGAAGGTGTCTGGGACGCCTATCGCCTGGAACAGGTGATCAGCAACCTGGTCAGCAACGCACTGCGTTATGGTCCCGGCCAGCCGGTGGAGGTGAGCGTCGTGGCGCAGGACGGCCAGGCGCAACTTGGCGTGCGTGACCATGGCGACGGTATCAGTGCCGACGAGCAGCGGCGCATCTTCCAGCAGTTCGAGCGCGGCGCCGGTGCAGCCCGCGTCGCCGGCCTGGGCCTGGGTTTGTACATCTCCGAGCAGATCGTGCAGGCCCATGGCGGTCGTATCGAAGTACGCAGCGAGCCGGGGCAGGGCGCGGCGTTCAGTGTCTACCTGCCGCTGGACTGAGCGCCGTCCGGCGGCATTCGAAGTGACGTGCCTGCACCTATGCTTTGCTCCAATGAGCCAAGAGAGCAGATTTCATGCCCGAAACGACTGCCAGCACCGCCCAACTCGTCGAAGACGCGCGCTACCGCCTGCTGGTCGAGGCGGTAACCGACTATGCCATCTACATGCTCGACCCGGATGGTCGAGTCAGTAGCTGGAGTTCCGGAGCACAGCGCCTGAAGGGCTATGCCGCCGATGAAATCCTCGGCCAGCACTTTTCAAGGTTCTATACGCCCACCGACCGCGAGGCCGGCCTGCCCGAGCTGGCACTGGGCGAAGCGGCGCGGGTCGGCCGCTACGAGAGCGAAGGTTGGCGCCTGCACCGCGATGGCAGTTCGTTCTGGGCCCACGTGGTGATCGACGCCATCCGCAGCAGCGAAGGCGAGTTGCTGGGCTTCGCCAAGATCACCCGTGACCGCACCGAGCAGCATGAGACCGAGCTGGCCCTGCGGCGCAGCGAGCAGCAGTTCCGCCTGCTGGTCAATGGCGTGACCGACTATGCGCTGTACATGCTCGATGCCGAGGGCAACGTCACCAGCTGGAACTCCGGGGCCGAACGAATCAAGGGCTACCACCCGGAGGAAATCATCGGCCGCCGCTTCGATTGCTTCTACTGCGACGAGGACCGCCAGGGCGGCGTCCCGCAGGCCAGCCTGGACACTGCACTGGTCGAGGGGCGGTACGAGGAGGAGCGCCAGCAGATGCGCAAGGATGGCTCGCGCTTCTGGGCCAATATCGTCATCGACCCGGTGTTCGACGATACCGGCAAGCTGCTCGGATTTGCCAAGATCACCCGCGATATCACCGACAAGCGCCGTGCGCAGGAAGAGCTGGAGCGCGCCCGCGACGAACTGATCCAGTCGCAGAAGATGGAGTCCCTCGGCCAGCTCACCGGTGGCGTCGCCCATGATTTCAATAACCTGCTGACCGTGATCCTCGGTGGCCTGCAACTGCTGGAGCGGCATTTGCCGCGGGACAACGAAAAGGTCCAGGCCATCTGGCGCAACGCTCTGGAAGCGACCCGCCGGGGTGCCCAGTTGACCCAGCGGATGCTCGCCTTCGCGCGCAAGCAGCGGCTGTTCCCGCAGCCGATTCTGCTGCCGGCGCTGCTGCAGGACATGAGCGAGCTGCTGGTCAGCTCGCTGGGGCCGACCATTACCCTGGAAACCCGCTTCCCGCTGCAACTGGATTGCGTGATGAGCGACCAGAACCAGCTGGAGCTGGCGATCATCAACCTCGCAACCAATGCCCGCGATGCCATGCCCGGCGGCGGCAACATCACCTTTTCGGCACGCAACGCGCAGGTTGGGCCGCACCAGAGCGGCAAGCTGGCGCCGGGAGAATACGTATGCCTGGCCGTGACCGATTCCGGGCAGGGCATGGATGAGGACACCCTGCGCCGCGCGGCGGAGCCCTTCTTCACCACCAAGGCCACCGGCAAGGGCACGGGGCTGGGGCTCTCCATCGTTCATGGGCTGGCCCAGCAGCAGGGCGGCGCACTGCTGCTGCGCAGCACGCCCGGCACGGGCACCACGGCAGAAATCTGGCTGCCGGCGGTCAAGCCCAAGGCCGAACCGACGGCGCCGGAGGTGGCGGTCGCCGTGGAAGCAAGCGCCGACCTGAACGAGCCGCTGGGCCTGCGGGTACTGGTGGTCGATGACGATGCTCTGGTGCTGGCCGGTACCAGTGCGCTGCTGGCCGACCTGGGTTGCCAGGTGGCCCGTGCCGAGTCTGCACGCACGGCGCTCGGTCTCCTGGAGCAGTCGTCCTTCGACCTGCTGATCACCGACTTCGCCATGCCGGACATGGACGGCATGCAGCTCATCCAGCAGGTTCGTCTGCTTCAGCCGGCGCTGGCCTGCGTACTGACCACAGGCTACGCCGGGCGGCCGGATACCCTCGCCGATTCGGTGCCACGGCTGCCCAAGCCGTTCGACCGCGATCAGTTGCTGGTGCTCCTGCTGAGGGTGAAGGGCGGGGATTAGCCCGCCCGCGCCATGCGTCGCAGGCGTTCAGCGGCGCGGGTGCAAGCCTTCGGTGGTATCGGCCTCGATCAGCGAGCCAGGGTCTTCATTGCCCGGATCGTTGATCAGCGGGGCCAGATCGCCCTGGGGCATCAGGCCCTCGCTGCGAGCCCGGCAGTTGAGCAGGGGCAGCAGCTCCCGCTGGAATTGTTGTTGCTGCTCCTCGGAGAGGGCGGCAAAGCCGTGGTTGAGGATGTACTGGGCGAGGATAGCCGGGTCGCCATTGGCTTCCAGCTTGCCTTCGTCGAGCAGGCGACGAAGCCCATCGGTAAGTTCCGCGTCCTGATGATCGTTCCAGCCCATCGTCGGTACCTCCTTCGATTGACTACTCCGATGACCGGGTGGCGCAGGTGGACCGAAGAGCGCGCGCCGTGTTCAACAGAGACTGGCGGTGCGACCCGGGTGTTCAGCGGGAGGGACGAACGGTTCGCCAACGGTTTGCCCCGGCTAGGGCTTCTCGCTGCTGACAACGCGGTTGCGGCCGCTCTGCTTGGCGCTGTACAGGCGCTGGTCGGCGCGCTTGAGCACGGTCTCGGTGGACGTCGGCGCGCTGCCGCTCTCGGCCACGCCGATGGACAGCGTCACCTTGCCGACCTGGGGAATCATCGTGCTGGCGACCGTTTCGCGGATCCGCTCGGCAATGTTGCGGGCCGCTTCCAGGCTGGTGCCCGGTAACAGCAGGACGAACTCTTCGCCGCCGGAGCGGCACGCCAGGTCTTCTGCCCGGGAGGAGTCGCGCAACACACCGGCGACCCGGCGCAGGGCCTCGTCGCCGGCGTCGTGGCCCCAACTGTCGTTGACCTGCTTGAAGTGGTCGATATCCAGCAGCAGCACCGCATAGGGCAGGCCGGACTGTTCCAGTGTCGCCAGGGCGGCGGCCAGCGCGCGGCGGTTGGCCAGGCCGGTGAGGGCGTCGCTCTGGGCTTCCTGGCTGAGCCGGCCGAGCTTCTGCTGCATGAGCCCGACACCGGTCAGCAGTGCCTGGCGGATGGCGGCGGCCTCGCGGTACCAGGTCCTGATGCTGCGCAGCTCGCCCGGGGTTTCCGGCGCCGACAGGCGCTCGGCGCTGTAGGCCAGTTGCCGCAGCGGCCGGGTGATCAACAGGGCGCCGCCCCAGATCAGCAGCACGCCCAGCAGGCTGGCGGGGATCAGGCCGAAGAACATGTCCTTCATCAGCAGGCCCAGTGGCGCCAGGCTCAGGTCACGGGGCTGCTGCGCCACGACGGCCCAGTTGGCGCCGGGCACCTGGGCGTAGCCGGCAAGCATCTCCACGCCCTGGGTGTTGGGCACTTCCATTGCGCCGGTTTCTCCGCGTAGCGCGGCTTCCACCGTCGGGCTGCCCTTGAGCAGTTCGCCGACGCGTGGTGCCTCCGGGTGGTGCAGCAGGCGGCGGTTGGCGTCAGTGACGAAGGCGTAGGTGCCCTCGTGGTGGAAGTGGCTGCCGATGATGGTGTGCAGCACGCTCTGCTTGAGGATGTAGACCGAGCCGCCGACCAGCCCGAGGTACTCGCCGGTAGGGCTGACGATAGGCTGGGAGATGAACACCACCAGGTTGCCGGCGATGGAGACATACGCCTGGCTGACCGCCGGCTGCTTGAGTTGCAGGGCCTGCTGTACGCCTACCGAGCGCAATGTGGTGCCGACGATCTGCAGCGAATCCGGGTAGGCCTCCAGCACCTTGCCGTGAGCATCGACGATGGCGATGGAGTTGAAGTAGGTGTCCTGGGATTGCAGGCGCATCGCTTCGGCGCGCAATACCCCGCGATCACCCTGGTGCGTTGCGAGGATATTGGCGCTGAAGGCCAGGTTGCGCTGCGCCGAATCGATGAATTCGCTGATGCTGGAGGCGACCTTGGCGGCATAGGCGCGGTTGGCCTCCAGGGTGGTATGGATCAGCGCCGAACGTTGCACGGTATAGGCCACGACCAGGCTGTTGCCGAGGGTCGCCAGGGCGGCGAGCAGGACGAAGACCAGGATCAGCAGCCGCAGGGTCAGCGGCTTGCGGCTCCAGCGCTTCATGCAGCCACCGCGGGTGGGCGAGGCGCTCGGGGGGCTCCGTCGAGGGGGCAGTTCTCTGCGCCGTGGCGCGATGTCAGGTGGCTCTCCATGGGCCGGGCTCCGTGCTGGGGCGGGCTGCCTGATCCGTCTGTCCTCGACGGGTCGAGGTTCAGGATAGGCAGGGATACGCCGCCAGTCACCTGTTCGGGGCCGGTTCCGCCAGCCAGGCGGATCAGCGCGGCGGGACAGGCCGGCGAGATCACGCCTGTTGGCGCAGGCATGCGGCGTGCCCCGAAACCTCGCTTCGATGCCTTCAACGGCCTGTCTCCGGGTCGCTCCAGGGGGCGTTCGACTGGAGGTGGCGCGCCGCGGCGTTCCTGGCTGTTCGATTACGGGAGTGCCGACGCAGGGAGCACCTCTGCAGATTCGCCGCCCATGAAAAAGCCCCGCACGTGGCGGGGCTTCTTCTACAGCTAGGGGGCGATCAGTTGGCGGCTGCGGCAGCGGCCATGTCCGATACGCTCTCGCCACGGTGCTGGCTGAACTGCGGGGCCAGCGAGCCGATGATCATGCCGATGGCGCTGCAGATCAGGCCCACCAGTTGCGGCGGCCAGAAGTCACCTTCCTGATGGCCCAGTTCCAGCGACACCCAGCCGATCAGGCCGCAGGCGATGGCGGTCAGGGCGCCCTGGGTGGTGGCACGCTTCCAGAACAGGCCGAAGAACAGCGGCACCACGGCGGCGACCAGGGTCACCTTGTAGGCGTTGCCGACCATCTCGTAGATGCTGGCGTTGGACAGCAGGGCGAACAGGCAGGTGGCGACGGTCATCGCCAGCACGCTGCAACGCATGGCCAGCAGGGCCTGGCGGTCATTCATGTTGGGCAGGAAGTGCTTGACGATGTTCTCGGTCAGGGTCACCGACGGGGCCAGCAGGGCGCCCGAGGCGGAGGACATGATGGCCGAGAGCAGGGCGCCGAAGAACATGATCTGGGCGAACAGCGGGGTACGTTCCAGGATCAGGTGCGGCAGGATCTGCTGGGAGTCTTCGGCCAGCCAGTGCTTGACCATCTCCGGTTCGATCATCGAGGCGGCGTAGATCAGGAAGATCGGCAGCATGCAGAAGACCAGGTAGCAGCAGGCACCGGTCATGGTGGCGCGCTGGGCGATCTTCTCGGTCTTGGCCGACATCACGCGGGCATAGACGTCCTGCTGCGGGATCGAGCCGAACATCATCGTCACCGCTGCGCCGAGGAAGGCCACGATGTCCTTCGCCGAGGTGCCGTGGAGGAAGGTGAACTTGCCTTCGCTGGCGGCGTGGCTGATCACGTTGACCGGGCCGCCGGCCATGTCGCCGATCAGCCAGACGAGGTAGAACAGGCCGCAGACGATGATGATCATCTGCAGGAAGTCGGTCAGCGCCACGGACCACATGCCGCCGAACAGGGTGTGCAGCAGGACGATGATGGTGCCGATGATCATGCCCTGGGTGGTGGTCAGGCCACCGTCGGAGAGCACGCTGAAGACCACGCCCAGCGCGGTGATCTGCGCGGCGACCCAGCCCATGTAGGAAATGATGATCACCAGGCTGGTGAAGATTTCCACGTGCTGGCCGAAGCGCTTGCGGAAGAAGTCACCGATGGTGAGCAGGTTGAGACGGTACAGCGGGCGGGCGAAGACCACGCCGACCAGCATCAGGCAACCGAAGGAACCGAACGGGTCTTCGATGATCCCGGCGAAGCCTTCTTCGAGGAAGGTGGCCGGGATGCCCAGCACGGCTTCGGAGCCGAACCAGGTGGCGAACACCATGGTCACGACGAGGGGGAAGGACATGCTACGACCGGCGGCCGCGTAGTCCGAGGAGTTGTGCACGCGGGTGGTGGCGTAGAAACCGACAGCTACGGTGATCACCAGATACACCGCTACAAACCAGATCAGCATTTGTTCGTTCCGTTGGCTCGCCGGGAACCATGCTGCCGAGACGAAGCTCGGGCAGGTAGGCCACGACTGACAAAGTTGTTTTTGTTGGGTTGCGCGGCCGAGGTCATCCGGTGCACCAGGCAGTGAATCCGGAAAAACGTAACCAGTTGCGACAACGGGCCGCAGTCTGCCAAATCCGTTAAATATGTCAAACACTTGAATCGTCCATGAGCGAAAAAAATTACATTGCTGGACGAATGGTTACGCTAAAGGATTGATTTGATTGGTTGCTAACGATCAAAAGTGACTGTTTAGTCTTTTATTTTTTACAGTCGATGTTCGATAAGCAGAACAGCTTGGGAGCCGCTAGGCTCTTGGCACGGCACGCTTTCAAGGACTTTCATGTTCGAGCATTTCGACCTGGCGCAATTGCTTTCCCAATACGGTTACCTGGCGCTGTTCGTCGGTTGCCTGCTGGAGGGCGAGACGATCCTCATCCTGGCCGGTCTGGCGGCTCACCAGGGCCTGCTGGCCTACGTGCCGGTGGTGTTCTGGGCGACCCTGGCCGGCACCCTGGGTGACCAGTTGCTCTACTGGACCGGCCGCCGCGCCGGCGACCGCGCTGTGCCCTGGCTGCAGCGGCGTGGGCTGGCCGTGGAGCGGGTCACCGGGCTGATCGAGCGACATCCGCTGCTGGCGATCTTCTCCGTGCGTTTCCTCTATGGCATGCGCCTGGCCGGGCCGTTGCTGATCGGCGCGAGCCGGGTAGGGCCGCTGCGCTTCCTGCTGATCAACCTGCTCGGCGCCTTCTGCTGGGCGCTGCTGTTCGCCAGCGCCGGCTACTGGGCGGGGGAAGTGCTGGAGCGCTGGCTGGGCAACCTGCGGCCGTACCGGCTGCCGATCTTCCTCGCGGTGCTGGTGCTGGTGGGTGGATTGGAGCTGTGGCGGCGCCATCGGCAGCGGCGCAAGGCGCATTCCGGCGCAACCCGGGAAAGTTTGCACAAGCCTTGATACAGAGCGGTTTGGATTCGTGCGCGGCGCGATTAGAATCGCCGCTCTTTCGATCAAGGACGCTGTCATGAGCCTTTACCAGCCCGGCATTCTCGCCACCCCGGTTCCCGCCCACGCCCGCCATCTGTTCTTCGATGTGAAATCGCTGCAGGACCTGCCCGCCGCGCTGGATCGCCTGCTGCAGGTCGCCGATGGCGAACGCGCGGTGGTGGGGTTTGGCGAGTCGCTGGTGCGCGCGGTGGGCCGCCGCATTGAGGGGCTGCGTGAGTTCCCGGCCATTTCCGGCGTGGGCGTCGACAACCCGTCCACCCCGCACGCGCTGTGGGTCTGGCTGCGCGGTGAGGATCGTGGCGAACTGCTGCTGCGCACCCAGGAGCTCCAGGCATTGCTGGCCCCGGCCCTGGAGCTGACCAGCCTGACAGAAGCCTTCCGCCATGGCAGCGGCCACGACCTGACCGGTTACGAGGACGGCACCGAGAATCCGCAGGATGACGACGCCATCGCCGCCGCCATCGTCGAGGGCGACGCAGCGGGCCTGGTCGGCGGCAGCTTTGCCGCGATCCAGCAGTGGCGTCACCAGCTGCAGGACTTTGCCGCGCTGCCGCAGCACGAGCGCGACGACATCATGGGGCGCCGCCTGAGCGACAACGAGGAACTGGACGACGCGCCTGAGTCCGCCCACGTCAAGCGCACCGCCCAGGAGAGCTTCGAGCCCGAAGCCTTCATCGTGCGCCGCTCCATGCCCTGGACGCAGGGCCAGGACGCGGGACTGATGTTCCTCGCCTTCGGCCGCACCCTGGACGCCTTCGAGGTGCAGCTGCGCCGCATGAGCGGCCTGGAAGACGGCATCACCGACGCGCTGTACCGCTTCAGCCGTCCGCTCACCGGCGGCTACTACTGGTGCCCGCCGCGCAAGGACGGGCTGCTGGACCTGAGCGCGCTGCTCGGCTGAGCCGTCGCTGTCCCCGAGAGCCCCGCCAGTGTGCGGGGCTTTTTGGTGGGCGCTGGTGCGCTGGTTCGCGAGCAAGCTCGCTCCTACAAAGGTTACCCCGAGGCTCTTCTGTAGGAGCGAGCTTGCTCGCGAACAGCACGGCACCGCCACCCGCCGCAATGGCACCCCGATCTTCGGCGGAATTGGCTGTTGGTCCGATGCACCCCGAGGCGTAGCGTGAACCCCACGTTCCCACTGCCCGAGGTACCCGCCATGCACGCATCCACATCCCTGAAACTGTTGTTCGCCGGCCTCGGCCTGGCGCTGAGCCTGCCGGTATTCGCCCATGGTGACGCGGCCAATCCGGAGAAAATCGACGTCCAGCAGGAGCAGAAGCTCCCCGATGCCGCCGGCAAGAAGGGCCTGATGATCACGGTTGCCTACGAGCCGGGCCAGGCGTCCGCTGCACACGTGCACAGCGGCTCGGTGTTTGCCTACGTACTCGAGGGCGCAGTCATCTCCCAGCTCGAAGGGCAGAAGCCGGTGACCTACCAGGCCGGCCAGTCCTGGTACGAAGCACCGAACACGCCGCACCTGGTCTCGCGCAACGCCAGCGACAAGAAGCCGGCCAAGTTGCTGGTGTGGATGCTGCTGGACGAAGGTGCACCGGTGCTCACGCCGTTGAAGAAGTGAATGCCCGAATGAAGAACCCCGCCAGTTGGCGGGGTTCTTCGTCGTGGCGTGCGGATCACTCCGGCGCGCCGGGCACCTGGCGCGGGGCCATGAAGAACATCCAGGCCAGGGCCAGGAAGTACATGGTCGGGATCAAGGTGAAGAGGATCGCGTAGTTGTTGTGGGTGACGGTGAGGATGTAGCCGACGATCTGGGTCATGAACATGCCGCCAATCGCCGCGCACATGCCGCCGAAGCCGAACACCGTGCTCATCATGTGCTTGGGCGTGTAGTCCATCACCAGGCTCCAGATGTTCGCCGTCCAGGCCTGGTGCGCGCCGACCCCCAGGGCGATGGCGGCCACGGCGATCCACAGGCCGCTGGCCTTGGCGGCGAAGATCACGCCGATGATGCAGCAGGCGCAGATGAACATCGACAGCAGGCGTGCATGGATGGGCTTCATGCCACGACCAATCAGCCAGGACGACAGGATGCCGCCGCCGATGCTGCCGAAGTCGGCGGTCAACCAGATCAGCATCAGCGGGATGCCCATCTGGGTGACGCTGATCCCCAGGCCGTATTGCTGGTTGAGGAACGGCGGCAGCCAGTAGAGGTAGAACCAGAACACCGGTGCGGTCAGCGAAAGGGCCACGGCGAAGGCCCAGGTGCCGCGCATGCGCAGGATGGTGGAGAAGGGCACGCGCTCGGCCGGCGGTTCGACGGCATCCTGGATGTAGTCCAGTTCGCTCTGCTTCACCGTCGGGTGCTCCTCGGGGTTGAAGTACTTCAGGCTCCACAGCACCACCCAGACGAAGCCCAGCGCGCTCATGCAGAGGAATGCCGCCTGCCAGCCCCAGACCGAGAGGATCAGCGGCAACAGGGCGGGGGTGACCATGGCGCCAACGTTGGTGCCGGCATTGAAGATGCCGGTGGCCACGGCCCGTTCGCCGGCCGGGAACCACAGGCGCGTGGTCTTCACGCAGGCCGGGTAGTTGGCTGCTTCGGTGAGGCCGAGGATGAAGCGGCAGACCATGAAACCGGCCGCTGAACTGGCCAGGCCGTGGGCGCCGGTGGCGAAGCTCCACAGCAGCACGGCAAAGAAGAATGCACGCTTCACGCCGATGCGGTCGATCAGCCGGCCCTGCAGCACGAAGCCAATGGCATAGCCGACCTGGAACCAGAAGTTGATGTTGGCGTAGTCCATGGCCGTCCAGGCCATTTTCTCGGCGAGGATCGGCTGCATCACGCCCAGGGCAGCGCGGTCGATGTAGTTCAGGGTGGTGGCGAAGAACACCAGGGCGAGCATGCCCCAGCGCACCTTGCCGACGGCCATGGCGCCACGCACCTTGCCGAAGAGGGAAGAGCCGTGCGGAGCGACCGCAGCGAGGGGAGCGGATTGCGTATGGATCATGATCGGGCCATCCGTTATCGGGCTGACGCGCAGCCTCGGGAATTATTGTCGTGCCGCAGGCGGCCCGCGTGCTCCACCGCCGATCGGCTAGAGCTGCAGGAAAGACGTGCGGTGGCTGGCGAAAATCAGTGCGCGCGGCAGTGGCCGAGCAGTGTGCACAAACCCGGCATCAGGCGGGCCAGGATGATTTGGCGGTGGGGAATGGAGGCGGCGAGGCGAGGGTGAGGTACGTACATGAGCATTTACCCGTTCTTGAAATTGTTATGGATGACACGCAGGCCATCTCGCAGCGGCTGAGGGACTTCTCTTCGATAAAGAGCCCGGTGAAGGCAGTGCCGGGGGAGCAGCCGGGTTGCGTCGACGTGGCTAAATCTTGAGCAGCGGCCGTAACAGCGTCAATTCGATAAACGGCCTTTGGTTCGGTAATCGAACACAAAACTAACCAGTTAGTACACTTTAAATTGCTGCCGGCCCGGACCGCCAGAATAATCAGACTCAGCCGGAGACCGATTCCAACAAGCCCCTCACCCCGCCCGGCAGGAGTCCACCGATGCAACGTTCGATCGCCACCGTTTCCCTCAGCGGAACCCTGCCGGACAAGCTCGAAGCCATCGCCGCCGCCGGTTTCGACGGCGTGGAAATCTTCGAGAACGATCTTCTCTACCATGGCGGCAGCCCGCGCGACGTGCGCCGCCTGTGTGCCGACCTGGGGCTGGCGATCACCCTGTTCCAGCCGTTTCGCGATTTCGAGGGCTGCCGTCGCGATCGACTGCCGCGCAACCTCGACCGCCTGGAGCGCAAGTTCGACCTCATGCAGGAGCTGGGCACCGACCTGGTGCTGATGTGCAGCAACGTTGCGGCCGACTCCCTGGGCGAGCGCGAATTCCTCCTCGAGGACCTCGGCCTCGCCGCCGAGCGTGCGGGTGCCCGCGGGCTAAGGGTGGGCTACGAAGCCCTGGCCTGGGGGCGTCATGTGAACACCTGGCAGCAGGTCTGGGACCTGGTGCGCGAGGTGGACCACCCGGCGCTGGGTGTGATCCTCGACAGCTTCCACACGCTATCGCTCAAGGGTGACCCGGCCGGCATCGCGCAGATTCCGGGGGAGAAGATCTTCTTCGTGCAGATGGCCGACGCGCCGATCCTGGCCATGGACGTGCTGGAGTGGAGCCGGCACTTCCGCAACTTCCCCGGCCAGGGCGAATTCGACCTGCCGGGCTTCCTCGGGCCGATCCTGAAGAGCGGTTATCGCGGGCCGTTGTCGCTGGAAATCTTCAACGATGGCTTCCGCGCCGCGCCGCCGCGAGCCAATGCCGCCGATGGCCTGCGCTCGCTGCTGTACCTGGAAGAGAAGACCCGCGAGCGCCTGCTCGGCGAAGGCATGCCGCAGGAGCAGCTGGACTGCCTGTTCGCGCCGCCACCGGCCAGCCAGCTGGAGGGCGTGGAGTTCCTCGAATTCGCCGTCGACGAAGCCCTTGGCGCGCGCCTTGGCAACTGGCTGGAGCGCCTGGGCTTCGCCCGCGCCGGCGAACACCGCTCCAAGGCGGTGAGCCTGCTGCGCCAGGGTGATATCAACATCGTGCTCAATGCCGAACCCTATTCCTTCGGCCACAGCTTCTTCGAGGCCCACGGCCCGTCGCTGTGCGCCACCGCGTTGCGCGTACGGGACGCCGCCAGCGCGCTGGAGCGTGCGCAGGGCTACAAGGGCCAGCCGTATCGCGGGCTGGTCGGCCCCAACGAGCGGGAGATTCCTGCGGTGCGTGCGCCGGACGGCAGCCTGATCTACTTGGTTGAAGAGCACCTGGTGGGAGAGCGCGCCAACGGGCAGACCATCTATGACGTGGACTTTCGTCTTGACCCCGAGGCCAAGCCGAGCGGCCGCTTGCAGCGCATCGACCACATGGCCATGGCCCTGCCGGCGGATGGGCTGGACAGCTGGGTGCTGTTCTATAAAGGCCTGTTCGACTTCGAGGCCGACGACGAAGTGGTGCTGCCCGATCCCTATGGCCTGGTGAAGAGCCGCGCCCTGCGCAGCGCCAACGGCAGTGTGCGGTTGCCGCTGAACATCTCGGAGAACCGCAACACCGCCATCTCCCACGCGCTGTCCAGTTACCGCGGCTCCGGTGTGCACCACATCGCCTTCGCCTGCGAGGACATCTTCGCCGAGGTGGCGCGGGCGAAGGACGCCGGTGTTCCCCTGCTGGATATTCCGCTCAACTACTATGACGATCTCGCCGCTCGCTTCGACTTCGACGACGAGTTCCTCAGCGAGCTGGCCTACTTCAACGTGCTCTACGACCGCGATGCCAATGGCGGCGAGCTGTACCACGTCTATACCGAACCGTTCGAGGGGCGCTTCTTCTTCGAGATCATCCAGCGTCGCGGCGGCTATGCGGGATACGGCGCAGCCAACGTCGCCGTGCGCCTGGCGGCCATGGCACAGGCACGCAACGGCACCACGCGCCGGCCGAAGGTCTGAGCCTGCTGCGCTTTGCCTGAAGGGCGCGGGGGCGCGCATAATCCGCGCATCCTTTCACCGCACAGCCGGCGCCCTGGCGCCGGCGGACCGATGCCCAAGCCCATGACTGCCGACAGCGCCACTCAGCCTATTCCTGCCGAAACCGCCCGCCGGGGCCGCAAGAACAACCCGGAGAAGACCCGCGAGGATATTCTCCAGGCGGCCATCGTCGAGTTCGTCCAGCAGGGCCTTTCCGGTGCGCGGGTGGACGCCATCGCCGAGCGCATGAACACCTCGAAGCGGATGATCTACTACTACTTCGGCAGCAAGGAACAGCTCTACCAGGCCGTGCTGGAGAAGCTCTACGGCGATATCCGCGGTACCGAGCAGACACTGCACCTGGCCGAACTGGAGCCGCTGGAAGCCATGCGCCGGCTGGTGGATTTCACCTTCGACCACCACGACCGCAACGTCGATTTCGTGCGCATCGTCAGTATCGAGAACATCCACTACGGCCAGTTCGCCTCCGGCTCCGAGGCGATCCGTTCGATGAACAGCAACATCCTGCGCACCATCGAGGACATCCTCCAGCGCGGCGCCGCCAGCGGCGCCTTCCGCGCCGGCCTGCCGGCCATCGACGTGCACATGCTGATCAGTGGGTTCTGCTTCTATCGCGTGTCCAACCGTCATACGGTCGGGTCGCTGTTCCAGGTCGAGCTGGAAGACCCGGCGATCAAGGCGCGGCACAAGGACATGATCATTGAGGCGGTGTTGCGCTACGTGCAGCCGTAACCAGATCTGGATCTGGAGCGAAGGCTGTTCGCGAGCAAGCTCGCTCCTACCATCGGCACCGCATTCCCAGGGGGGCTGTAGGAGCGAGGGGGACGCCTAGTCCTTGCCCGCGAACCGGGTATTCCCCGACCCAGGGCATCGCACTACATCGCAGCGAAGTGCGCCAGCATCCTTTGCGCGTTGGCCTCGACACCACTGAACAGCTCGAACGCCTTCACCGCCTGGAACACCGCCATGTTGCCGCCATCCAGCGTGCGGCAGCCAAGGCTGCGGGCGTGGCGGAGCAGTTCGGTCTCCAGCGGGAAATAGATGATCTCCGCCACCCACAGGCGCGGGTGCAGCAACTCCAGCGGCAGCGGCGCGCCGGGTAGCTTGGCCATGCCGACGGGCGTGGTGTTGACCAGCCCGTCTGCCTCGGCGAGCGCACCGGCCAGGTCATGACCGACCCGCGCACGTTGGCCACCGAAGTGGGCGTTGAGGTTGTTCGCCAGCGCCTGAGCGCGGGCTGCGTCCACCTCGAAGATGGTCAATTGCGCCACGCCTTCGCTGAGCAGCGCATGCGCTACCGCAGCGCCCGCGCCACCGGCCCCCAGTTGCACCACACGTTCGCGCGGCGCATCGCTGAGGTTGCGCCGGAAGCCTTCGGCAAACCCCAGGCAGTCCGTGTTATGCCCGATCCGTCTGCCGTCACGCAGTACCACTGTATTCACCGCGCCGATGCCGCGCGCTTCATCGGAGAGTTCGTGCAGCAGCGGAATCACCGCCTGCTTGCAGGGAAAGGTGATGTTCAGCCCGGTGTAGCCCATGCGCTCGGCGGCGGCGAGCAGATCGGGCAGGGCGGCTGAGTCGATGCCCAGGGTGTCCAGGTCGATCAACCGGTAGAGGTAGCGAAACCCCTGGGCGTCGCCTTCGCGCTCGTGCAGCGCCGGGGTGCGCGAAGCCTGGATGCCGGCGCCGATCAGGCCGGCCAGGACGGTGCGGTGCTCGCTCATCGGGCTCACTCCTGCAGCAACTTGGCGAAGTGCTGGATGCCGGCGCGGTAACCGTCGCTGCCCAGCCCCGCGATCACGCCCACGGCGATAGCGGAGACGAACGAGTGGTGCCGGAATTCTTCCCGCTTGTGCACGTTGGACAGGTGCACTTCGATCACCGGCAATGCCACGGCGGCCAGCGCATCGCGGATCGCCACCGAGGTGTGTGTCCAGGCAGCGGGATTGATCAGGATGCCGGCGCAGCGGCCGCGCGCCTGGTGAATCCAGTTGATCAGCTCGCCTTCGTGGTTGGTCTGGCGGAATTCGATCTGCAGGCCGCTCTCGGCAGCGGTGCGCTGGCAGAGCGCGGCGATGTCGTCGAGGGTTTCGTGGCCATAGGTGGCCGGCTCACGGGTACCGAGCAGGTTGAGGTTCGGCCCGTTGAGCACGAGCAGGATGTGGGGCATGGGGAATGGCTCCGTTGTTCTTGTATGGCCGTAGAGGAAAGGCCTGTAGGAGCAAAATGTACCAAATGGTTAATTTGGTCAATGCGGGGGCGGTGAAGCGGAGATGGTGAGGAAAATTCCCTATAAATCGTCAAAACGCCGGAAACGTCGATGATTCACCAGGCTACGTAACCCCCTGTGCACAGGGGGGCAGAATCACATTCCGTGCGGTGATCGACCATAGATAAGAGCGGGCTCCGCCCGCGATCGGTTCAAGCCCGCCGAGGATTTCCAGGGGCACGATGCCCCTGTAGGAGCGAGCTTGCTCGCGAACAAACTCCGGCAGTGGGACGACAGGTTCGCGATGAAGGACTGGGCGCCCCTCGGTCCTGCAAAAAAAGACCCGCCAATCGGCGGGTCAGAGGGGGAAGCCTGGAGGCTATCAACCTTGGAGAGTGCAGGCTTCAGACGTGCAAGGCATGCCCCAGCGCGCGCAGCGCAGCTTCCTGCACGGCTTCGCCAAGAGTTGGATGGGCGTGGATGGTGCCGGCGATGTCTTCCAGGCAGGCGCCCATTTCCAGGGACTGCACGAAGGCCGTGGACAGCTCCGAGACCGCCTTGCCCACCGCTTGCCAGCCGAGGATCAGGTGGTTGTCCTTGCGCGCCACCACGCGGACGAAACCGTCGCCGGATTCCAGGGTCATGGCGCGGCCATTGGCAGCGAACGGGAAGTTCGCCGTCAGCACCTCGTAGCCAGCGGCCTGTGCCTGCTCGGGCGATAGGCCGACCACCACCACTTCCGGATCGGTGAAGCACACCGCCGGGATTGCCGTGGGGGTGAAGGCGCGGCGCTTGCCGGCAATGATCTCGGCGACCATCTCGCCCTGGGCCATGGCGCGGTGGGCCAGCATGGGCTCGCCGGCGATGTCGCCGATGGCCCAGACGTCGCGCATGGAGGTGCGGCATTGTTCGTCGATGCGCACGGCGCGGCCGTTCATGTCCAGGCGCAGGGTGTCGAGGTTCCAGCCGGCAGTATTGGGGTGGCGGCCGACGGCGACCAGCACCAGGTCAGTCTCGATCACCCGTTGCGAGCCGGCGCCATCCTGCACGCGCAGGCCTTTGCCGTCCGGCTCCAGGCCCATCACGCTGTGGCCCAGGTACAGCTCGATGCCGAGCTTGCGCAGGGCGTTGGCCACCGGCTTGGTCAGCTCCTCGTCGTAGGTCGGCAGGATGCGCGGCTGCGCTTCCACCACCGTGACCTCAACGCCGAGCTTGCGGTAGGCGGTGCCCAATTCCAGGCCGATATAGCCGCCGCCCACCACCGCCAGGCGTTTGGGCAGGGCCTTGGGCGCCAGGGCTTCGGTGGAGGAAATCACGTTGCCGCCCACCGGCAGGAAGGGCAGCTCGACGGATTTCGAACCGGCCGCCAGCAGCAGGTGCTCGGTGTGGATGTGCTGGGTGCCGCCTTCGCTGAGATCGACTTCGACGGTCTTGCCGTCGACGATCCTGGCCCAGCCGTTGATCACGGTGACGCCGTGCTTCTTCAGCAGTGCGGCAACCCCGGTGGTCAGGCGATCGACGATGCCGTCCTTCCATTCCACGGTGCGCTGGATGTCGATGCTCGGCGCCTGCACGCTGATGCCCAGCGGTGACTTGCCGGCGAATTCGCGGGCCTTGAGGTATTCCTCGGCGGCGTGGATCAGCGCCTTGGACGGGATGCAGCCGATGTTCAGGCAGGTGCCGCCGAGCGAGGCGCCTTCCACCAGCACGGTGCGGATGCCCAGCTGGCCGGCGCGGATCGCCGCGACATAGCCGCCGGGGCCGCCACCGATCACCAGCAGGGTGGTTTCGAGAGTCTGGTTCTGTTTCACGTCTCTGGCTCCACTCATCAGTCGATGAACAGGGTGGCGGGATGTTCGAGCAGGGCGCGCACGGCCTGGATGAAGGCCGCTGCGTCCATGCCGTCGACCACCCGGTGATCGAAGGAGGAAGACAGGTTCATCATCTTGCGCACGATGATCTGCCCATTGATCACCATCGGCCGCTCGACCATGCGGTTGACGCCGACGATGGCCACTTCCGGGTAGTTGATCACCGGTGTGCTGACGATCCCGCCGAGCGCACCGAGGCTGCTCAGGGTGATGGTCGAGCCGGACAGTTCCTCGCGGCTGGCCTTGCCGTGCCGTGCCGCTTCGGCGAGGCGCGCGACTTCTGCGGAGTTGCCCCACAGGTCGCGGGATTCGGCGTTGCGCAGCACCGGCACCATCAGGCCGTTGTCGCTCTGGGTGGCGACGCCCAGGTGCACCGCGCCGTAGCGGGTGATCACGTCGGCATCGTCGTCATAGCGCGCATTGAGCTGCGGGAAGTCGCGCAGGGCGACGACCATGGCGCGGGCGATGAAGGGCAGCAGGGTGAGCTTGCCGCGCGCCGCGCTGTGCTTGGTGTTGAGATGGACGCGCAGGGCTTCCAGGTCGGTGACGTCGATTTCCTCGACGTAGCTGAAGTGCGGGATGCGCCGCTTGGCCTCGGCCATCTTCTGCGCGATCTTGCGGCGCAGGCCGATTACCGGGATCTGGTGCTCGTCATGGCGCGCGGCGTAGCCGGAGGCAATGGTCGCGCCGCCGTGTTCGAGGAAGTGCTCCAGGTCTTCCCGGAGGATGCGCCCGGCCGGGCCGCTGCCCTGGACGAACTGCAATTCCACGCCCAGGTCGCGGGCACGCTGGCGCACGGCCGGCGAAGCCAGCGGCTTCTCACCTGGCGCGCGGCGCGGAGCCGGCGACGGAGCAGGGCGCGCGGCCGGGGCGACGGGTTTGTTCTCGACGCGGGGCTCAATCTTGGCCGCCTCGGCGACCGGCTCAGGCTTGGCCGCCGGCTGGGTTGGTGCTTCTTCCTGTGGCTTCGGCTGCGCGGCCTCCTTGTGGTTGCCGTGGCCTTCCACTTCCAGGCGGATCAGCTCGCCGCCCACGGCCATCACCTGGCCCGGTACGCCGCCCAGGGCGAGGATCTTCCCGGCCACCGGCGAGGGGATTTCCACGGTGGCCTTGTCGGTCATGACTTCCGCCAGCAACTGGTCCTCGTGGACCTCGTCGCCGACCTGGACATGCCACTCCACCAACTCGACCTCGGCGATGCCTTCGCCGATGTCCGGCATCTTGATGACGTGAGTGCCCATTCAGACCTCCATGGCGCGCTTGAAGGCCGCGCCGACGCGGGCGGGGCCGGGGAAGTAGTCCCATTCCTGGGCGTGCGGGTAGGGCGTGTCCCAACCGGTGACGCGGGCAATCGGGGCTTCGAGGTGGTGGAAGCAGTTCTCCTGCACCAGTGACATCAGCTCGGCGCCATAACCACAGGTGCGCGTGGCTTCGTGGACGATGACGCAGCGGCCGGTCTTCTTCACCGACTCGACGATGGTGTCCAGGTCCAGCGGCCAGAGGCTGCGCAGGTCAATGATCTCGGCGTCGATGCCGGTTTCATCGGCGGCGGTCTGGGCCACGTAGACGGTGGTGCCGTAGGTCAGCACGGTCAGCTCGGAGCCGGGGCGGGCGATGGCGGCCTTGTCCAGCGGGACGCTGTAGTAGCCCTCGGGCACCTGGCTGGCCGGGTGCTTGGACCAGGGCGTCACCGGGCGGTCGTGGTGGCCGTCGAACGGGCCGTTATACAGGCGCTTGGGTTCGAGGAAGATCACCGGGTCGTCGTTCTCGATACAGGCGATCAGCAGGCCCTTGGCGTCGTACGGGTTGGACGGCATGACGGTGCGCAGGCCGCACACCTGGGTGAACATCGCCTCCGGGCTCTGACTGTGCGTCTGCCCGCCGTAGATGCCGCCGCCGCAGGGCATGCGCACCACCATGGGCACGCTGAAGTCGTTCACCGAGCGGTAGCGGATGCGCGCGGCTTCCGATACCAACTGGTCGGTGGCCGGGTAGACGTAGTCGGCGAACTGGATTTCCACCACCGGGCGCAGGCCGTAGGCGCCCATGCCCACGGCGGCGCCGATGATGCCGCTCTCGGAGATCGGTGCGTCGAATACGCGGGAGGTGCCGTACTTCTTCTGCAGGCCCTCGGTGCAGCGGAACACGCCGCCGAAGTAGCCGACGTCCTGGCCGAACACCACGACGTTGTCGTCGCGCTCCAGCATCACGTCCATCGCCGAGCGCAGCGCCTGGATCATGGTCATGCTGGTGACGGCCTGGGCGTTCTCGTGTTGCGGGTTCATGGCATTCATACCCCAAGCTCCTGGCGCTGCCGGCGCAGGTGTTCCGGCAGGTCCTTGTAGACGTCGTCGAACAGGTTGGCGGCGCTGAACACGTGGCCGTCGACCAGCGAGCCGTGGCGCTCGGCCTCTTTCTGCGCGGCGATCACTTCGGCTTCCAGTTCCTTCTTCAGCGCTTCGTGCTGGTCGTCGGACCAGATGCCGAGGCCGATCAGGTGTTGCTTCAGGCGGGCGATGGGGTCGCCCAGGGGGAAGTTGGTCCAGTCGTCCGCGGGGCGGTACTTGGATGGATCGTCCGAGGTGGAGTGCGGGCCGGCGCGATACGTGACCCACTCGATCAGGCTCGGGCCATGGCCACGGCGGGCGCGCTCGGCGGCCCATTGCGAGGCGGCGTAGACCGCGAGGAAGTCGTTGCCGTCCACCCGCAGCGAAGCGATGCCGCAACCCACGCCACGGTTGGCGAAGGTGGTGCCTTCGCCGCCGGCGATGGCCTGGAAGGTGGAGATCGCCCACTGGTTGTTGACCACATTGAGGATCACCGGCGCGCGGTAGACGTGGGCGAAGGTGAGGGCGGTATGGAAGTCGGATTCGGCGGTGGCGCCGTCGCCGATCCAGGCGGACGAGATCTTGGTGTCGCCCTTGATCGCCGAGGCCATGCCCCAGCCGACGGCCTGGATGAACTGGGTGGCGAGGTTGCCGGAGATGGAGAAGAAGCCCTTCTCGCGGCTGGAGTACATGATCGGCAACTGGCGGCCCTTGAGCGGGTCCTGCTCGTTGGAGAGCAGCTGGCAGATCATGTCCTTGAGCGGGTAGTCGCGGGTGATCAGGATGCCTTGCTGACGGTACGTCGGGAAGGTCATGTCGCCGTCGCGCAACGCCATGGTGTGGGCGGTGGCGATGGCCTCTTCGCCCAGGCACTGCATGTAGAAGGACATCTTCTTCTGGCGCTGGGCGGTGAGCATGCGCGCGTCGAAGATGCGCGTCTTGAGCATCAGGCGCATGCCGCGCAGCAATTGCTCGTGGCTCAGCTCCGGGGCCCAGGGGCCAACGGCGTTGCCGTCCTCGTCGAGCACGCGCACCAGGCTGAAGGCCAGGTCAGTGGTCTGCGCCGGTTCGACGTCGATGGCGGGCTTGCGTACCTCGCCGGCGGGCGAAAGATGCAGGTAGGAGAAGTCGGTCTTGCAGCCCGGGCGTCCGGTGGGTTCGGGGACGTGCAGGCGGAGTGGGGCATAGTCGGTCATGGCGGTCTCCAGTTGTGATCGTTGGGTGTGGATCAGCAGACGGAAGAAGCCAGGCCTGGCGGGCGCACCCGGCCGGGTCGGGCTACGGTGCAGGTGCCGCGCAGGGTTGCGCAGCGGGTGGTGACATCACTCATGGTGAGGTCCTCGGTTGTTGTAGTTGTGGTTTCAGTATAGGTGTGACCGATTGGTTTTTTGCTCCAAATTGACTAGCTCAGAGCTTAAGGATTAGTGTGTTTGCACTATAAAAACAGCACTGAGTAGTACGAGCAAAAATGGCTGATCTCGACCGCACCGACCTGAAGATCCTCCGCGCCCTGGCCGACGATGGCCGCCTGTCCTGGCGCGATCTGGCGCAGAACATCGGCCTGTCGCTGACCCCGACGCTGCGCCGGGTCCGCCGTCTGGAGGAGGAGCACTACATCCAGGGCTATTTCGCCCGGCTCGACGAGGAGCGCCTGTCCGGCGGCATGAGTGTGTTCGTCTCGGTGTCCCTGGAAAAACAGACCGGCGACTACCTCGCCCGGTTCGAAGAACGCATCGTCCAGGCGCCGCAGGTGATGAGCTGCTTCCAGATGACCGGCGACGCCGACTACATGCTGCGGGTGGTGGTGAAGGACCTGTCGGCCTACCAACTGTTCCTGACCAATACGCTGACGCAGATTCCCGGCGTGGCCGGGATCAAATCGGCCTTCGCCTTGAAGTCGGTGATGCTGCGCTCGGCGCCGCCGATCTAGCTGGGTAGTTCCCTGTAGGAGCGGATTTATCCGCGATCAGGCGGGCGCCGCGCCAGCCAGAGGTTCGCGAGTTTTGTAGGATGGGGTGGAGCGCAGCGATACCCATGCTGCGGCGCGCCGAATTGATGGGTATCGCTGCGCTCCACCCATCCTACGTCGAGGCAAATCAGCCGTTGCGGCGGAACTGCTCGCGATACTGCGTCGGCGTCACGCCCAGGCGCTGTACGAACACCAGGCGCATCCGCGCCGGGCTGCCGAAGCCGCAGCGCCAGGCGATGACCTTCAACGCCAGATCACTGCCTTCTAGCAATCCACGGGCCGCATCGATGCGGGCGCGCTGGACGAACTCGGCGGGCGTAATTCCGGCCTCACGGACAAAGGTTCGGGCGAAGCTGCGTGGGCTCATCACCACTTCGGCGGCCAGTTGTGGCACGCCCAGCGGCTGGTCCAGATGCTCCTGCACATAGCGCTGGATGCGTGCCACTGGCGAAGCCTCGTCCGCCGGCGCCTGCAGGAAGGGGCTGAACTGCGATTGCCCGCCCTGGCGCTGGGCGACCACCAGCAGGCGCTTCGCAACGGACAGCGCCACCGCCGCGCCGTGATCCTCCGCCACCAGCGCCAACGCGAGATCGATGCCCGCGGTGACGCCCGCCGAGGTCACCAGCGCGCCATCGCGGACATGGATGCGATCCGGCTCGACCTGCGCCAGAGGGAACAATTCAGCCAGTCGCCGGGCATCGCTCCAGTGCGTCGTCACGCGCTTGCCGTCCAGCAGTCCGGCGTGGCCAAGCAGGAAGGCGCCTGTGCAGATCGAGCCGTAGCGCGGCGCCTGGGCGCAGGCTGTGCGGAGCCAGTCGAGCAACTCCACTGAGGGTGATTCCTCAGGCAGTGTCGGGCCGCCCGGCACCAACAGGATATCGGCCGCGCCGTCACCCTGGTCGATGGCGGCATCCGCTCCCAGCAGCTGGCCGTTGGAGGCGCGCAAGGGAACGGGCTGTGCGGCGAGAGTCACCACCTGATAACCCTGGCCGGCAGGCACGAAGGCATTGGCTTCGGCGAACACATCCAGCGGCCCGGAAACGTCCAGCGCCTGCACGCCGGGGAACAGCAGCATGGCCACGCGTTTCATGGTGCCTCCCGATCTGATCGATGGCGTTCATTCTTGCGGTGGAACGGCCTGGCTGCAATCGGCCGATGGGAACGAATGCTGCCATTCTGGCAACGGAGGGCGTCACAATCACAGCCAGAGGTACGCCTGCAAGGCAATATTGTTGCGTGAATCGTAGAAATCCGTTGTCGAAGTCGATCTGTGTAGGAAAGGTCGCATCAGCTAGATTTATGGCAGTGGGCCACGATCGACGCGACCCGCGTGATCACTGAGGTGCCTGCCATGAAATCCACTCTCTGCGCGCTGTTCGCCATCCCCGCCGTGCTGCTGTCCTTCACTGCCTTTGCCGATGAGGCGGCCGTCTACCACTACGGCATGCCGCTGGACGTCGCCAAGGTGCTGAGCATCAGCCAACCCAACGAGCGCTGCGAAGTCAGCCAGGCCACCATGGTCTACCTGGACTCGCAAGGCCAGCAGCACACCCTCAAGTACCTGCGCCAGACCCCGCGCTGCAGCGACATCTGAGTCAGGCGCGGAACTGCTCCACCAATCCCTGCTGCCGGCTGGCCAGTTCGTTCAGTGAACGGCTGGCGCCGGCGGCCTGCTGTGCGTGGTCGGAAATGGTCTGGGTGACGTCGCGGATACCGGCGATGTTGCGGTTGATCTCCTCGGCGACGCTGCTCTGTTCTTCTGCTGCGCTGGCGATCTGCAGGTTCATCTCGCTGATCAGGTTCACTGCCTCGCCGATGCGCCGCAGCGCGTCGATGGCCTGGCGCGCCTGATCGACGTTGCCCTGGGCCTGGGCGAAACTGCCCTGCATCGCGCTGGTGACCGAGTGGCCGCGCGCCTGCAGGTTCTCGATCACCTCGCGGATTTCCTCCACCGATTCCTGGGTGCGCCGGGCCAGCCCACGCACTTCATCCGCGACCACCGCGAAGCCGCGCCCGGCATCGCCTGCGCGCGCCGCTTCGATGGCGGCGTTGAGGGCGAGGAGATTGGTCTGCGCGGCGATGCCGCAGATGACTTCCAGGATCGAACCGATCTGCTCGTTGCTGGCCGCCAATTGTTGCAGCTCAGCCATGGCCTGGTGCATGCCGCTGGCCAGCAGGTCGATGCCGCTGTTGGTCGCGTCGAGGGTGCGGAAGCCGTCATCGCAGGCTTGTTCCGCCGTGCGCGCGGCTTCGGCGGCGCGAGCGGCGCTGCGGGCGGAATCCTGCGCGGTGGCGGACATCTCGTGCAGCGCGGTGGCGACCTGGTCGATCTCGCGGAACTGCTGCTGCATGCCGTCGCTGGTCTGCCGGGCGATCTGCGCGGAGCGGTCGGCGCTGGCATGGGCTTCGCGGGTGGCTGACTGCACGGCGGCGATGCTCGGTTGCAGCTTGTCGAGGAAGCGGTTGAAGGCGGTGGCGAGGCGGCCCAGTTCGTCACGGCGCGGGTAGTCGAGGCGGCGGGTGAGGTCGCCTTCGCCATCGGCGATGTCTTCGAGCATGCGCGCCAGGCGCAGGATCGGCCGGCTGATGCCCAGCGCGGTGAGCGCCACCAGCAGCATGCCGAGCAGGCCGGCGGTGACACCGATGCCGAACTCCAGTGCAGTACTGCGCCAGCGCAGGTCGTCCAGCGTGCCCTTGAGACGTTCCGCCGGGGCGAGCATCACCGCGCGCGGCACGCTGAGCAGGATTCCCCACGGGGCAGCATCCGGCACCGGGGCGAGGCTGTGCAGCACGTTGATGGAGTCGCCGTCGTCGCTGGACTGCGAGCGCCCGGCGGCAATCTCGGCGAGCACGGCCTTGTCGTCGAACTTCTGCCCCAGCTTCGACGCATCGCCGCTGTCGCTGGCGACCAGCCCGTTGGGACTGAGAATGCGGATGCGACCCTGGCCGTCGAACAGGCTGCGGCTGCCCTCCACGCTGCTTTGCTGAAGAGTGGCGAGGTCGATGTCGAAGCCGATGGCGGCAATCGCCTTGCCGTTTTCCAGCAAGGGCAGGGTGACGCTGGTGACCAGCCGGCGCTGGCCGGAGGCTTCGTCGAAATACGGGTCGAGCACACAGGGGCGGGCGTGCCCGGTGGAGCAGGTGAAGAAGGCGTTATAGGGCTGGCCGCTGGGGCCGGGCGTGGTGTCGCCGAGGACTTGCTCGGTGCCGATCACTCGCTGGGTTTCCTTGCCGTTCTGCAGCAGGTAGAGGGCGAAGCGGCCGGTTTCGTTGCTGCCCAGGTCTTCACGGGCGGTGAACTGGTGGTCGGCGGCGTCCAGCGCATCGGGCTGGAACACCAGGAACAGGCCGAGTAGCTCCGGGTGCGCGCCGAGGGTTTCGGCCATCGACTGGTTGAGTGCGGTACGCAGTGCGGCAGGGTCGAGGACGCCCTGGCGCTGCTGTGCACGCAGGGTCTGCACGGTGCGCAGCAGACCCTCGCCCAGCAACAGGTTGTTCTGCAGGCGCTCGCGGATCAGCAGCGCCTGCACCTGGCCCTGGGTTTCCAGGTTGTGCTGCGCGGCGGCGGCGAAGAGTTCGCCGCTGTCGCGCTCGATGGTGCGGCTGTCCTGCCGCGCCTGGTACAGCGAGAGGCCGATCAGAACGCTGGAGACCAGCAGCAGGCAGAGGCCCGCCAGCCAGGTGATGCGACCCTGGATAGAAGTCAGGAGGCTGGGCATGGCGGGCTCGCTTTCGGGTCAGAAGGTGGTGGAGAACATCAGCTGGCTGTACAGGTTGCTGTTGTCATTGCCGATCTGGGTGCCGCCTTCGTCGGCGCTTTTCTTCGGCTGGTACAGCCCCACCAGCGGGATGATCATCAGGTGGTCGTTGACGGCCCATTCCGCATACAGGTCCAGCTCGCGGGCATCGGTATTGCCCAGGTCGGTGTCGAGGGTGTGGAAGTCGAACCATTGCAGGCCGATATTCACGTTCTCCAGCGGGCTGACCTTGGCGCCGATGTTGTTGACGCGGGTGTTGCTGTTGAACGGGCCGGAATAGTTGCCCGCCACCTCGCCCTGGAACCAGGTGCCGAAACCACGGCTGAAGCCGTAGAACAGCGGGTCGTAGCCTTCCGAGAAGCGGCTGAAGCGGTAGCTGACGTAGGGCTTCCAGGCGACGTCGGAGAAGGTCCAGCCGGCTTCGAGGTACCAGGCGTTCTCGCGGTCGTCGCTGTACTGGGCCTTGTCCTTGTCCTGCCAGGCGTATTCGCCGGAGAGGAACAGGTTTTCCACGCCGGCATTGCCGGTGGCGCGCAGGCTGTAGGTCTTCATGTCCTTGCGGTCGAGCTGGATCGGCGAGGCGTAGCGTTCGTCGACGTCGGTGACGTCGATGTAGGTCAGGCCGAAGGTGGCTTCCGGGGCGACGTGCTCCAGGGTGGCGACGTACAGCTCGGAATTGGCCTGCGCGCGGTTGTCGGATTTCAGGCGCATCAGGTCGCCGCGCCAGCCTTCCTTGCCGCCGATGCGCAGCACGGCGGTTTCGTCGAAGTCACGGCGGCCGGCGAGGTAATAGGCGCCGCCACGGTTGTATTCGCCATCGGCCAGGCCCTTGCCCATGTTCAGGGCGTCGCCGTCGATCAGGAAGCCGTCACCGACCACGATGTTCTGGCGGCCGAAGGACAGGTCGATGCCATCCTCGCCCAGCACCTCGAAGAGCTTGCCCGAACGCCAGCCGGCGTAGGCATCTTCGATCTTGGTGGTGCGCTCGGAACCGTCGCTGAAGCCAGCGGCATCGCCGTCGCCCCAGGTGGCGGAGCTGAGCAGGTTGAACGCGCCGTAGGCGGTGCCTGCGTCGCCGAGTTTCTGGTCGCCGCTCAGGCCGTACTTGATGAAGCCTTCCTGCCAGGAGGACGAGCCCTCATCCAGCGTGTCGGTCATGTTGTAGCGCTCCTGGCTGTGGAACAGCCCGAAGGTCGCTGAAAGATCGGCGTTCAGGTGCGTGTCGTCGGTGGCGTACAGCTGGTAGGCGCTGGCGGAGCTGCTGGCGCCGGCGATGAGCAGGGCGAGCAGGGTGGGGCGCAGCACGGCGGCGTGGGTCATGGCGAAGGCATCCGTTTCGTTATTGTCGATTGGGGGGATGAGACTTCTACCGATGCTAAGTAAGGGCTGGCGTTGTGCCGTTGCGTGTGTCTGCCAAGTGATTGGGTGTGGTTGCCAGATCGGACGCCACGCTTTTCAGTAGGACCGAGGGGGACGCCCAGTCCTTGCTCGCGAACGAGCCATCCGACGGCGCCAGCGTCAGGCGGGTTCGCGAGCAAGCTCGCTCCTACAGGGGCAGGATTTAGCGCGAGCGCGAGATCAGTGACGGCTGCTCCGCATACAACCGCTTGTACAAGGTCGAAAAATGACTGGAACTGGCAAAGCCCAGGTCCAGCGCCAGGTGGGTGATGCTCTGCTGCGGTTCCTGCTTGAGCCTGCGGCGCGCCTCGGCCAGGCGCAGGCTGAGGAAGAACTGCTGCGGCGTGCTCTGGCAGATCTGCCGGAAGCAGTACTGCAGGGTGCGTTGGCTGGTGTTCAGGCTCTGGCTCAGTTCCAGCAGCGACAGTGGTTGGGCGAGGTCCGCCTGCATGCGGTCGATGGCCGCGAGTACCAGCCGGCGATGCTGCTGCAGCGAGCGCGGCGCGCCATCGCGGGTGCTGCCGGGGAGGATTTCCTCCAGCGCCTGCAGGACATGGCTCAGCACGCGGGCAACGGCGTGGCCGGCCTGCTGGGGGTCGGCGGTACGCCAGGGCTCCTCTTCGAAGGAGGCGATGGCGCCGCACAGGCTGCGCCGCAGGTTGCCGGCGCCACTGGGTGAGAGGTGCAGGCGGCGTTGCTCCAGCGCGCGCTCGAACAGTTCGCGCTCCTCGGCGCCGAGCAGGCGTTCCAGTTGCGGCTGGCTGAAGGTCAGGCCGAGCATGTGGATTTCCCCGGCGGCGCAGATTTCCAGCTCGCGGCCGCCTTCGAGCACCAGCAGGGTGTCGTCGTGCAGCGCCTGGCCGTTGAAGCGCGAGTCGTCGCTGGCGCGCAGTGGAATGCCGATCACCAGGTGGCCGGCCGGCGGCGCCATGTTTTCGTGCAGGTGCAGGTTGGAGTGTTCGTAGATCAGCGAGGCGTCCGGCAACTGCACATGCAGCAGCTCCGCCTGCAGGCGGCCGTGGCCGAGCTGGGTGTAGTCCTGGCTCCAGCCCGCGAGGGCGCAGGCCAGTTCATCGGAGTCGGTTGCCTGGTGGCGGGCTATGCCGGTCATGACGGTTCACCTCGGTTGTGCGCCGAGTATCGGTCAGCGCTGGCGTGCAGGATTGTGCCTGCACGCCAGGGGCTTGTGGCGCTCTGCCAGATTCAGCGGCTCGCCAGGTAGGCGCGGGCCAGGGCGCAGGCGCGCTCGATCAGCATCGGCGCCAGCTCCTTCGCGGTCTGGCTGTTGCGTCGGGTGTGCACCCAGCCCAGGTACGTCGTGCCACGCAGAGCGAGGAACAGCGGCAGGGCGGCGCGGTCCGCGGCGGAGAGCGGCTTGACCGAGTGATAGCCGGCGAGCAGCGCGGCTTCGATCTGCGCCAGGCGCGGGTCGTCCTGGCAGAAGTACAGCGCCGTGGCCAGTTCGAACATGTGCCAGCCGAAGCCGGCGTCGTCGAAGTCGATCAGTTGCAACTCGCCCGCCTCCAGCAGCAGGTTCTCCGGCACCAGGTCAGCGTGGATCATGCCGAAATTGCCCAGGCTGCGGCCGTAGCGGCGCAAATCCATGCGCGCCTCCTGGCGGGCGCGCTGGAGCAGTTCGCGCTCATCGTCGGCGAGCAGGTCCAGTTCCCAGAAGCGGCCCCAGAACGGATTGGCGCCGACCAATCCCTCTTCGTCCCAGGCGTGCCGGGTGAACTCGTTGGGCTGGCGCCACTGGGCCGAATTCAGGTGGATGCGCGCCGCCACGGCGCCGGCCTTGTGGAACAGCGCCTCGATGTCACCGTCGGCGCTCAGGCCCTGTTCCGCCGAACCCAATGTGCTGCCGGACAGCCAGCCAAGCATGTCGACGTAGCGCGGCTCGTCGAGCGCGGCGCTGCGCACTTCGGCCAGGTGCTCGCCGTCGCGGGTGCGGATGATGGTCGGCACGCCAATGCCGCCGGCGGCCAGTTGCTCCATCCAGGTCAGCTCGGAGCGCAGCGCCGCTTCGCTGTGGTAGCCGCCGCGGTGCACGCGCAGGGCGCTGCGCGTGCCGTCGCTGCGGGTGGCGCAGAACACGGCGTTCTCGCGGTACTTGAGCAGTTCCAGGCCGACGAAGTCGCCGTCCCAGTGGCGCAGGGCATCCAGCGCCAGGTCGCGCAGGCAGGCGACTTGCTGGTCGTGGTCGAGCGCTGCGAAATCGGCCTTCGGGAAGTCGTTCATGCAGTTTTCCTCAGAGTTCGCTCAGGACCTGGTCCAGGGTGTCGATGAACAGCTCGCCGTGTTCGGCCTGGAAGGGCAGAGGCGGGCGGATCTTGAGGATGTTGTCGGCGCCACCGATCTTGCTGATCAGCACGCCGCGCTGGCGCATGGCGTTGACGATACGTCGCGCTTCGAGCCCGGCCGGCTCGCGGCTGGTGCGGTCGCGCACCAGTTCCACGGCGAAGAACAGGCCCTTGCCGCGCACGTCGCCGATGATCGAACGGCGCTCGGCCAGGCGATGCAGTTCGGCGCTGAGCTTCGCGCCCTGACGCAGGGCGTTGCCTTGCAGGTCTTCCTCGGCGATCACGTCGAGTACGGCCTGGCCGACGGCGGCGGCCACTGGCGAGCCGCCGAAGGTGTTGAAGTACAGGTTGGCGCGGCCGAAGGTCTCGACGCGCTCGCGCGAGGTCACCAGCCCGGCCAGGGGGAAACCGTTGCCCATGGGTTTGCCGAGGGTGACGATGTCCGGCACGAACGGGTGCGCCTGATGGCCCCACAGGTGCTCGCCGGTACGGGCGAAGCCCGATTGCACCTCGTCGGCGATCAGCAGGCCGCCTGCATCGCGCACCAGCTTGGCCACACGCTCCAGGTAGCCGGCCGGCAGGCGCGGGATGCCTTCGTTGGCGAACAGCGTGTCGATCAGCATGGCGGCCAGGCCGACGCCGGCGGCCTGTAGCTCGGCGATGGCTTCGGCGACCTTGGCCACGTAACGATCGGCGACTTGCTCGGGCGTACCGTCTGCCTGATACAGGCAGGGAATCGGCACCGCCCGCGCATGGGCCGAGAACGGCTCGGAGCTGGGCAGTGCCGTGGTCACTGCCGCCAGCGAGGTGGTGTTGCCGTGGTAGTTGTAGTCGCTGACGATCACGCCCTTGTTGCCGGTGACGAAGCGCGCCATGCGCAGGGCCAGCTCGTTGGCCTCGCTGCCGGTGCAGGTGAACATCAGGCTGTCCAGTGGCTCGGCGAAGGTCGCGGTGAGGTTCTCGGCGTAGCGCACCACACGCTCGTTGAGGTAGCGGGTATGAATGTTCAGCGTCGCCGCCTGTTCCGCCATGGCCGCGACCACTTTCGGGTGGCAATGGCCGACGCAGGGTACGTTGTTGTAGCAGTCCAGGTAGCGCTTGCCGTTGGCGTCGATGAGCCAGACGCCTTCGCCTTTCACCAGCTCCAGCGGCTCGTCGTAGAACAGCGGCGAGGCATCGCCCATGACCTGGTGGCGGCGTTGCAGCAGGGTAGGTTCAGACATTCTCGACATTCTCCAGGGGCTTGCCGGCGCGGGTGGCAGCGCGCAGCAGGTAGTTGAGGATCAGTGCGGCGACCACCAGCGCCAGGGCGCTGAGCATGGCCACTTCCAGCTGGAAGCAGGCAGCGATGACCACGAGGGTCAGCAGCATGCCGACGCTGGCGATCACAGGGCCGCCACGCAGGCGGAACGGGCGCGCCAGGCCGGGCTGGCTGCGGTGCAGGCGCAGGTACGCGGCGAACAGCACCAGGTGGCAACTGCCCAGCAGCAGGACGATGCACAGCAGGAGTTTTTCCGGCGGCACCAGAGTCAGCGGCAGGCCGATCACGGTCAGCACCAGCAGGGCGACGTAGGGCGCGCCTCGGCGGTTGGTGCGGGCCAGCGCGGCAGGGAAGAAGCCGTCGCGGGACAGAGCGAACAACTGACGGGAAGCCGAGAACACCACCGAGAAGAAGGTCGCCAGCAGGCCGCACACGGCGCCGGAACCGACCAGCAGCGGCAGCCAGTCGCGCTCGCCGTACAGCCCGCCGTGGGTCATGGCGGCGTACAGCGGATCGCCGGCGTTGCCGACTACTTCCACGCCGGCTGCGCCCGGCGCGCTGATCACCACGGTCAGGGCCGTCAGCAGGAGGGTACCGACAGCGGCGATGATCCCGCGCGGCATGCTGCGGCCGGGGTCTGCAGCTTCCTCGGCAGCGGAGGCGACCTGCTCCAGGCAGATGAACATCCAGATGGCGAACGGCACGCAGGCGAACACGCCGGCGATGCTTACGCCCGGCAGTGCGCTGCCAGCCGTGGGCAACAGGTTTTCCCAGTGCACGTGGGGCAGCATGGCGCCGCCGAAGGCCAGCAGGGCGATGGCGGCCACGGCGCCGGCCAGCAGGGTCAGGCCCAGGGCCTCGCCGACGCCGATGATGTGGATACCGATGATCACTGCGAACAGGCCGATGCGCACCGGCCAGCCGCCGAAGCCGAATACCGACTCCATGTAGGCGGCGAGGAAGTTGGCAGCCGCGCCCGTGCCGATGGTCAGCGCCAGCGCGCACGCCGCGCCGACCAGGTAGCCGACGAAGGGGCCGAAGGCCAGCTGCGCGTAGGCGAACACGCCGCCGGCATGGGGCCGAGCAGTGGAGAGTTCGCACACGCACAGCGCCAGGCCGCCGCAGAGTACGGCCATCAGCAGGGTGGCGACGAGCATGTTGGCCCAGCCGCTGCTGGCCAGGCCGTAGTTCCAGCCGGAGAACTGCCCGGCAATGACCAGTGAAATGCCGAGCCCGGCGATCTGGGGCCAGCGGAGTACGCCTTGTTTGAGCATGGTGGTTGTCCCTTGCCTGTAATTGATCGAGAGGGTGAACGGCAGTCAGCCGCGAGCGCCGGGGCGCAGCGGGCAAGGGAGGGCATCGGCGTGCGCCGACGGATGAATGCGTGGAGTCATGGGGCGGGCCCTTCTTGTTGTTTTGTGGGTTGCACGCTCCCGGCGTCGGATGCGCCGGGCAGGCAGAAGGTACGAAGGGGGCGGGGTGGGGCGATATCAGAATTCCGCAAAGACGCGGGCGCTGGCGTTGCCGGCCGATTCGGCGCAGCGGGGGATGACTATGCGCAAAACCGATCACCCACAAAAAAGCCCCGCATTGCGCGGGGCTCTTTCATTCACTCGTCACTCAGGCGTGTGCACGCAGCTCCGAGCTGAGGCCGGCCTGGGCGATCGTTGCGATCGCCTGGTCACGTGCGGCCTCGGAGTCGTACAGCTTGCTGGTCAGCAGTTCTGCACCGGTGTTATCGCGGATCACGAAGAAATTCTTGCCGCCGGGGGACATCTGGCGCTTGTAGCGCTCGACGGCCGCACAGGAGCTGCGGAGGCTGTTGATGGCCTGCTCGGCTGCCTCCTGTGTCGGGTAGGCCAGAGTTTCCAGCAGAGTACCGTGGGCAGTGTTCTTGAGCAGAACGCGACGGTTGCCGCTGCTGAGTTCCTTGATTTCATACCAACCGGGCATGTGTAGCTCCATATAACCGGTGTCAACGTCCTGCGGGTGTTCCCGCAGGGTGACAGGCCAGTTTAGGAGTAGAGGCGTGCTATTTGTATAAGAAAAGTCCTATGAATCATAGGGTTACTGTATCAATTTGTCTCAGGATCGCTTTTCTCAGAAGCTGGCTTTCACCTGCAGGCCGAGCAGCAGGGCGTTGTCGATGTCCTGGCCGGAGAAGGCCCCCGGTTCGATGACGTACTGCAGGTCCGGGCGCAGGGTCAGCCAGGGCGTGGCCTGGTAGCCGTAGCTCAGCTCGATGAGCTGTTCGCCGCTGTCCAGGTTCGGGTAGTCCTGGCCGTTGGCGAGGGCGTTGTTCTCCTGCACTTCGCGGCTGCGCGGGTTGGGTACGGCGCGGCCGTAACCCAGCGCGAGACTGTCTTTCGGGCGGCCTTCGAAGGGCTTGTAGAGCACTACACCTGCGCCGTACCACTTGGTGAAGGGCGAGGCGGCGCTGCTGGCGGCCGAGGCCTGGCCGAACAGATGCAGGCTGCGGCCCTCGGAGGCCGGATCGTTCCACACCGCCTGGTCGACCAGCAGGTAGTGGCCGCTGCGCCCGGACTCTTCCTTGTTGCTACCGATGCGCTGCACGTCGGAGCTGTCGTAGTACCAGCCCAGTTTGTACTCACCGGGCAATTCGCCCTGAGGCTTGTAGACCAGTTCGATGGGCACCACGGTGCCGGTGGTGTGCTTGGGCGTGAGGTGCCAGGCGCGGCTGGAGTTGCCGTTGCTTTCCGGGTCGACGTTGAACGCGGCGATGCGCAGTTGCCAGTCGGGCGCGAAGCTGTACTTCACCCGTGCGCCCAGGTGCGCGTTGGGGTAGTTGGTCCAGCCGCTGCCGCCGGACATGTTCAGCGGGTGGCCGCAGAAGCCGGCGTTCATGAAGTTGCAGAGGATGCCGCTGTCCAGCCCGCCGACGTCATTGCCCATGGCCATGTAGCCGAGCTTGAGGTTCACCGCCTGGCCCAGGTCGCGCTCGTAGCTCAGCTCAGTCAGGCGGGTGTAGAGGCCGCCGTAGTTTTCCTGGATCGGCAGGCGGTTGCCCACCAGGTCCTCCGAGGCGCTGTTGCCGCGGCGGTCGTTGATGGTCAGCTGGACCTTGCCGCCATTCTCCAGGCCGTAGAGTTTCGACAGGTCGAACTGCACGCCCAGCTTGATGTTCTGCGAATAGCGCGCGGAACGGTGCAGGCCGCCGTGGGCGTTGTAGGCGGTCTCGCCGCTGTAGTCGCCGGTGAACTTGACGCCATCTTCTTCCAACTGGTGGCGCAGGCCGCCCCAGTCGCCGGTCATCGTGGATCGTTCGAGCAGGCCTTCTGCGGCCAGCGTAGGCAGCGAGGCGACGCACAGCAGCAGGCCGGGCGTGAGGCGAAGGGAAGTGCGCATGGAATTTCCTGAGCTTGAAGCGAATAAAAAAGGCGCGGTGGGAGTGCCGCGCCGGAAGGAGGCGCCCGCACGAGGCGGGCGCGATGGGAGGGTTACTGGCTGGCTGTCGGGGTGTCGGGCAGCGCGTAGGCCATCACGTAGTCGCCACGGTCGGTGGACTGGCGCGCACCGCCGGCGGTGATGACGACGAACTGCTTGCCGGTCTTCGGCGACACGTAGGTCATCGGGCCGCCCTGGCTGCCGACAGGCAGGCGGGATTTCCAGATTTCCTTGCCGTTGCTGCTGTCGTAGGCGCGCAGGTAGAAGTCCTGGGTGCCGGCGATGAATACCAGGCCGCCCTGGGTGGAGAGCGTGCCGCCAAGGGTCGGCAGGCCGATGGGGATCGGCAGGTGCATGCGGATACCCAGCGGGCCGGTGTCTTCCACGGTGCCCACCGGTACCTGCCAGGCCACCTGGCGGGTCTTCAGGTCGATGGCGGTGAGGGTGCCGAACGGCGGCGCCTGGCACGGGATGCCGGCCACCGAGAGGAAGCGGTTCTTGTTCACCGCGTAGGGTGTTCCCTTGAGCGGCACGGCGCCCATGCCGGTGTTCAGTGCCTCGCCACCGCCGGCGGCCGCGCCCTTGTTGGCCGAAGGGATCATCTGGATCCACAGGCCCAGGCGCATATCGTTGACGAAGATGAAGCCGTGCACCGGGTCGGTGGACAGGCTGCCCCAGTTCATGCCGCCCAGGGAGCCGGGGAAGCTCAGCGACAGGTCGGTGCCCGGCGCGGTGTAGAGGCCGTCGTAGCGCATCTTCTTGAAGTCGATGCGGCACAGCAACTGGTCATAGGGCGTGGCGCCCCACATGTCCGACTCGCTGAGGGTCTGTGCGCCGATCTGCGGCATGCCAACGGACTTCGGCTGGGTCGGCGAGTAGGGCTCGTCGGGGATGTTGCCCGGCTTGACCGGCACATCCTTGACCTCGGTCAGCGGCTTGCCGGTGGCGCGGTCGAGTACGTAGATCTGCCCGGCCTTGGTGCCGATGACGACTGCCGGAACGGTCTTGCCGTCAGCCACGGGGAAATCGACGAGGCTCGGCTGCATCGGCAGATCGAAGTCCCAGAGGTCGTTGTGCACGGTCTGGTAGACCCACTTTTCGGCGCCGCTGGTGGCGTCCACGGCAAGGATCGAAGCGCCGTAGGTGTGGTCGAGTTTCGTCCGCTCCACGCCATAGATGTCAGTGGAGGAACTGCCCATGGGCAGGAAGACGGTGTTCATCGCCGGGTCGTAGGACATCGGCGCCCAGCTGTTGGGCGTGCTGCGTACGTAGCTCTTGCCGTCCGCCGGGGCCTGCTTGTCTCGCGGGTTGCCCGGGTCGAAGGCCCAGCGCATGGCGCCGGTGATGACGTCGAAACCACGGATCACGCCGCCGGGCATGTCGGTCTGGACGTTGTCCGCGACACGGCCGCCGACTACCACCGTGGTGCCGGCCATCAGCGGAGCGGAGGAGAGCTGGTAGTAGGAGTCGGGTACGTCGCCCAACCCTGCCTTCAGATCGACCTGGCCGTTAGTGCCGAAGCCCTGGCAGAACTCGCCGGTGTCGGCGTCGACAGCGATCAGGCGCGCATCGATGGTGTTGGTCAGCAGGCGACGCTGGCAGTTGGCGCCGGCCGGAACGCTGGCAGCGATGACCGGCGTGCTGTTCGGCTGGGTCGGCTGTGCGATTTCCTTGGTGGCATCGAAATAGGCCATGCCACGGCAGCGTTGCCAGACCTTGGACTGGGCGTTGATCTCGTTCTTCCACAGCTCCTTGCCGGTGTCCGCGTCCAGCGCGATCAGGTTGTTGTGCGGGGTGCAGATGAACACCTTGTCGCCGACCTGCAGCGGGGTGAGCTGGTCTTCCGCGCCGTTGCCGTCGCTGATCGCCACGTCACCGGTGTGGTAGGTCCAGGCCACCTGCAGCTTGTCGACGTTGCCGCGATTGATCTGGTCCAGCGCGGCGAAGCGGCTGCCACCCTCGGTGTTGCCGTAGTGCGCCCAATCCTTCTGCGCATGGGCCGGGTCCACCGGCGTCAGGCCAGGGCCCTTGCCGGTGGGCGCGACGCTGGGATGGGCGACGAACATGTTACCGGCGGCGATGGCCACCAGTACCGCCAGCACAGCAGCGATGCCATAGGCACCACGACCAGCGTTGCGGCCTGCCGAGCGGGCCAGCAACGGATAGACCAGCGCGACCACCACGCCGATGGCGCTGAACATGAACAGCCGCGAGAACAGCGGCCAGAACACCAGGCCGGTGTCGGACACGGCCCATAGCGCGGTGCCAATCAGGAAGGCGGCAAACAGCCAGGCGCCGACCGGCTTGCGCAACGCGATCAGCAGGCCCGAGAGCGCCATGGCCAGGCCACCGACGAGGAAGTACCAGGAGCCGCCAAGGCTGACCAGACGGACGCCACCGGCGGCCAGGGCGAGGCCGAGGAGGGCGATGATCAGGCCCAGGCCGAGGAGGATGAATATGCTCGCGCGGGAGGTGCGCTGTACCGGTTTCATACAGAAGGTTCTCGCTGTTGGATTCGCCGATTATACGCTTAGCATGCTAATTAACTAGATAGTACAATCGTCGAAGAGGCAAAGGCGGACGAATGAAATAGCCTTTGCATACTCGATAACCCGCAATATCCCGACCCACGAAAGGCCTGTGCAGCGGCTGCCGAGACTGGCAGCATCGCCGTTCGGTCCTACAGAAGAATCCTAGTCGCCGTGCCTGCTAACCGCTCTGTCGTACCCGCCCGACTCAAACTGCTGCCGCTGTTGATCTGCGGTGTCGCCCACGGCCAACTGGCTCGCGCCGAACCGGCGGAAACGGACAACGAAACGCTGCTGGCCCCCATGGTGGTCACCGGCGCCTATGCCCCGGTGTCCAGCTTCGACCTGCCGTTCTCCATCGATACCGTGCAGCAGCCGCAACTCAGCGATGGCCAGCTCGGCGTCAATGCCTCCGAAGTGCTGCAGCGGGTCCCCGGCCTGGTGGTGCAGAACCGCCAGAACTACGCCCAGGACCTGCAGATTTCCTCCCGCGGCTATGGCGCGCGCTCGGCTTTCGGCATTCGCGGGCTGAAGCTGCTCAGCGATGGCATACCGGCCAGCACGCCGGACGGCCAGGGCCAGGCGGCGACGCTGAACCTGGATGTCGCCGACCGCATCGAAGTACTCCGTGGCCCGGCCTCGACGCTCTATGGCAGCAACAGCGGCGGGGTGATCCAGATGTTCTCCCGCGACGGCTACGGCCCGCCGAAAGTCGGTGCGGAAACCACCTTCGGCAGCGACGGTTTCAACAAGAACCACCTCTATGCCGAGGGCGGCACCGAGCAGGCCGGCTTCCTGCTGGACGCCTCGCGCATGGACACCGACGGCTACCGCGACCACAGCGCCGCGCGCCGCGACCAGACCTTCGCCAAGCTCAACTTCAAGCCCGACGAAGACAGCCGCCTGGCGCTGATCTACAGCAGCCTGGAGCAGAACGGCACGCAGGACCCGCTGGGCCAGACCTGGGACGCGTACCAGCACGACCCGCGCTCGGTGGCAGCGGCGGCCGAGACCTACAACACGCGCAAGAGCATCGACCACCAGCAACTGGGCATGAACTACGAGCGCTACTTCGGCGACGCGACCCTGCAGTTCAACCTCTACGCCGGCCAGCGCAGCGTGGTGCAGTACCTGTCGATCCCCAGGGGCGTGGCTTCCAATGCCCAGCGCGGTGGCGGGGTGGTGGACTTCGATCGCGAATTCCACGGCGGCACCCTGCGCTGGATCCAGCCGGTGCAAGGCGTGCCGGGTGAGCTGACCGTCACCACCGGGGTGGACTACGATCGCACCGAGGACGACCGCAAGGGCTTCCAGAATTTCAGCGGCGACCAGCTGGGTGTGAAGGGCGAGATGCGCCGCAACGAAAACGACATCGCCACCAGCCTCGACCCCTACGTGCAGGCGCGCTGGGAGCTGGGCAACTGGACTTTCGACGCCGGCCTGCGCCACAGCAGCATGAAGATGGAAGTGGACGACCATTACCTGAGCAACGGCGATTCCAGCGGATCGAAGACGTACCAGCAGAACAACCCGTCGCTCTCGGTGATGTATGCCTTTACCCCGAACCTGCATGGCTATGTCAGTGCCGGCAAGGGCTTCGAGACGCCGACCCAGGCAGAGATGGCCTACGCGCCAGGGCTGGCGGAAAGCTTCAACTTCGGCCTCGACCCGGCCACCAGCACCCAGTACGAAGTCGGCCTCAAGGCGAAGGTCGCCGGCAATACGCGGGTCAACGCGGCGATCTTCGAAATCCGTACCGACGACGAGATCGTCGTCGCCAGCTCCACCGACGGCCGAACCAGCTACCAGAACGCCGGCAAGACCCTGCGGCGGGGCTTCGAGCTGGGCGTGCAGAGCGACCTCTCCGAGCACTGGCAGGCCAATCTCGCCTACACGCGCCTGGATGCCACCTACGACGAGGACTTCGTCGAGAGCGGCAGCGTGATCGAAAAGGGCAACCACCTGCCCGGCGTGCCCGGCAGCAGCCTGTTCGGCGAGCTGGTGTGGAAGCCCCGGGACGGCATCAGCATGGGCTTCGAGGGCCAGTACCGCAGCAAGGTCTACGTCGAGGACAGCAACGAGGACAAGCCGGCGCCCAGCTACGCGGTGTTCAACTGGCGCACCCGCTTCGAGCAGCATGTCGGACCCTGGACCTTCCACCAACTGGTGCGGCTGGACAACCTGCTGGATCGCCAGTACGTCGGTTCGGTGATCGTCGGCGATAGCAACGGTCGTTACTACGAGGCCGCGCCGGGGCGGTCGTGGTACGCGGGGGCGGGGCTGGAGTATCGCTTCGACTGAGCGTCCTGACCGAGGTTTTGCGTAGGGCGCATTAAGGCGGCAGCGTTATTCGCCGCAAGCCGGTCGGCGGATAACCTGTTCCAGGTTGTGCGCCCTACGGTCCCGATCGGTGCCGTGCGGGTTCGCGAGCAAGCTCGCTCCTACAGGTGGGCTTGTGGCTCTTCGTAGGACCGAGGGGACGCCTAGTCCTTGCTCGCGACCCCGCATCCCTCCACGTCCGATCATCGTCTGCATGCAGCCATGATTGCGCCAAATCCTCTATCCTCGCGTCTTTTGCATTTCGTGAGACGAGTTCGTAATGGGCAAATGGGCAATCGGGGCATTGTTGATGTGCGTGGCGGGCTGGGCGTCGGCGGCTGACCCGCTGTTCGGCAAGTACAACTACGGCGCGGCGCAGAAGGGTTTCGGCAAGCAGCAGGGCTTCGTCGAATGCCTGCAGCCCATGGGCGTCACCGCGCGCTGCAAGGACGGCGTCGACTATGCCGGCACGCGCTATCGCTTGGCGCTGACCTTCGACAAGCAGAAGCTGGTGGAGGCGGTGTTGTACACCGAATACAACGACGCCGCGTACCGGCGCGTGCTGCAGGAAGTGGCCAAGCGCTTCATGCTGGTGGCCATTGCCGACGACAAGAACGTGGTCGACGTTCTGGCGCATACCCTGAACCCGAACCGCACCGAGGCTGACGCCAAGGCTATCGGCGACTTCGAGACCCACGCGCTGCGCAGCGGCATGATCAGCTACCGCCTCTACGAACAGCTCGACAAGTACATCAAGCCGGGGCTGGACGCGCGCCAGGTATTGGCGACAGTGCCGGCGAGCATTCGCGTGGCCGAGGTCACGGTGAAGCATGGCAAGTCGGAGAACTGGCTGATCGTGAAGTTCGCCAAGCCGGGCCTTGCGCCGAAGAAGGCCAAGGGTTGAGCGCAGGGGCGGGCTTCACCTGCGATTGCTGCGCCCCTGACACCTTGGCGCGGCGTGAGGACATCGCGGACGGAGTCCGCTCCCGCAACTGAGTCCTGTGCTTTGGTCGGCCCTCACCCTAACCCTCTCCCAGAGGGAGAGGGGAGCGTTCGATGCAGGATGAAACCTCCGCGTCAGTTGGCACGGCCTGCCCCTTCTCCCTTCGGAGCGGGGCGCGCAGCCAGGGCTGGGGTGAGGGGCGTAAGCGCAGGCGAGGAGCCCGGCGAACGGTCTCGTCAGGCGGATGCGCACCCAATGGCTTCATATCTTCGTATGAGGCCTTCCCCCGGATTGCATGGAACGGACGATTGTTCGCCACTGGCCTGACACAGGACAGTGGCGCACTACCGTTCAATCTGGAATCCGCACATGAAACGTTCCCTGTGGCTGGAGGAAATCGCCTCCGAGCTGACTCCGCTGCCCGCGCTGGACGGCCCACTCGAGGTCGACGTAGCCATCGTCGGCGGCGGCTTTGTCGGCCTGTGGACCGCGCTGCGCCTGCTGGAGCTCAAGCCTGACTGCCGTATCGCCATCATCGAGCGCGACATCTGCGGTGGCGGCGCCTCCGGGCGAAACGGCGGCTTCGTCATGTCCTGGTGGCCGAAGATCAGCTCGCTGGCTGCGCAGTGCGGCAAGGATGAGGCGCTGCGCCTGGCTCGTGCCTCGGCGGCGGCCATCGGTGAGATCGAGGAATTCTGCAAGGCCCACGATATCGACGCGCACTTCCGCCGCGCCGGCTGGTTGTGGACCGCCACCACCGATGCGCAGCGCGGTGCCTGGAATGGCGTGCAGCAGACCTGCGAGCGCTTGGGCGAGCCGGTTTTCCAATCGCTTTCCAACAGTGAAGTGGCCCGCCGCGCCGGCTCGCCGAAGCACCTGGAAGGCGTACTGGAAGCCAGCAACGCCACCGTGCAGCCGGCACGTCTGGTGCGTGGCCTGCGCCGGGTGGCGCTGGAGAAGGGTGTGCGGATCTTCGAGAACACCCCGATGCTCAGCCTGGATCGCGGCCAGCCGGCCGTGATCCGCACGCCCGGCGGCGAATTGCGCGCCCCCAAGGTAGTGATGGCGACCAATGCCTGGGCGGCGGCGATTCCCGAACTGCGCCGCACCATCCTGCCGGTGACCAGCACGGTGGTCGCCACCGCGCCGATTCCCGAGCGCCTGGAGCAGATCGGCTGGACCGGCGGCGAAGCCGTCACCGATTCGCAGCTGATGGTCGACTACTACCGCACCACCCAGGACGGCCGTATCGCCTTCGGCAAGGGCACCGGGATGATCAGCTTCGCCAGCCGCATCGACGAGAGCTACGACCACAACCCGCAGCTCAATGACGACACCGAACAGGACCTGCGCCGCACCTACCCGCAGCTGGACGACGTGCCGGTGACCCACAGCTGGTCCGGGCCCATCGACCGTACCTACGACAGCCTGCCGGTGTTCGGCCACCTGAACGGCGCGCCGCACATCGTCTTCGGCATCGGCTGGAGCGGCAACGGCGTCGGCCCGAGCCGTCTCGGCGGGCGCATCCTCGCCAGTCTCGCGCTGGGCATCGATGACGAATGGAGCCGTTGCGGCCTGGTCGGCCGCCAGCCCAAGCGCTTCCCGCTCGAACCGGTGCGCTACATCGGCGGCCTGATGGTGCGCGGTGCGGTGCAACGCAAGGAACAGGCCGAGGCGCAGAACCGCAAGGGCGCCTGGCTCGACCGGACCCTGGCCGGCTTCGCTCCGGCGGGCCTCGAAGACAAGGACCTCTAGGAGAACAGCCCATGCCCCAACCGATCCTGCTCACCGGCACCGCCGGACTCGAACTGCCGGCGCCGCAGCCGGTGAAGGAACCCCTGGGTACGCCCGTGTCCAGCACCGCGACCCACGCCGAGGAAGGCGAGGGTGGGCTGCTCACCGGCGTCTGGGAATGCACGCCCGGCCGCTGGCGGCGCCAGGTGTCGTCACGGGAGTTCAGCCATTTCATCAGCGGCCACTGCCTGTTCATCCCGGACGACGGCGAGCCCATCGAACTGCGCGCCGGCGACGCCGTGCTGTTCCCGGCGAACTGTCAGGGCACCTGGGATATCCGCGAGACGGTGCGCAAGAGCTTCGTGATCATTCCCTGATCCCCAGGTCCATCCCGGCAATCTGCGCCGAGCGCAGCGCGATCCAGAGGACGGCCACGTCCTCGGTGGAATCCAGCGAGCGCTCGGTGATTTCCTCGATGCGGCGGATGCGGTAGACCAGCGTCTGCTTGTGCACGTTGAGCAGCTGCGCGGCCTTTTGCCAGGAGCGGTTCTGTTCGAGGAAGACGCGCAGGGTGTGCTGCAACTGGCCACCCTGTTGCGCGTCGTAATCCGCCAGCGCACCCAGCACCCGGCGATGTACGCGGCGGGCTTCCTCCAGGCTTGCCGGCAGCCAGGACTGCTCGCCCTGCGCATCGGCGTAAGCCACCAGCGGTCGCTGGCGGTTGGCATGGGACAGCGCCAGGCGTGCCTCACGCAGCGCCTCCACCGCGCGCAATGCATGGCCCAGCGGGTTGCTATGGCCGAGCACGCAGTCCAGCTCGGCCTGCAGGGCCTGCGCCTGTGCCGGGTCGTTCAGCAGCAGGATCAGCTCGTTGCCCTGGTGGCGCACCAGCAGCCCCATTCCCAGCCGCTGCAGGCGCTGCTGCCAGTGCGTCGGCAGTTCGCCGGCGGCGCGCGCAAGCACCAGGCAGGCGGCATCCACCGGGCAGTTCAGCTGCGCCAGGCGTTCCTGCGCGGCGCGTTCGGTGAGGCGCTGCTGCAGCAGGTCATCCAGCAACTCCGAGCCCAGGCGCAGCATGCGCTCGTGCTCGACCTGGGCGCGTTCCAGCTCGATGCCCAGCACCGCGACGATGTGGTGCAGAAGGCCGTAGTCGAGCAGCTCGCCGCCGGTAGCGAGAATCTCGCAGGTGGCCAGCGACGGCAGTGGCATCACCAGTGCTTCCTGCTCGCCATTGCTGCAGCGGGTCACGGTGTCCGGCACCGAGCGACGCTGGGCGAGGGTTGCCCGCCAACTGTCTGGCAGCGGCGGCAAACCCTCCTGCCAGGGCTGCAGGGTGGCCGTATCGAACAGGTAGAGCTGGGCGCGGACGTCGCTGCACAGCCGCCGCAGCAGCCCGGCAAGGCCGAGCCCGCGCAGGCCGATGCGTGCGCTTTCATAGATGCGTGTCACGGCGCTGCGGCGCTCGTGCTCTTCCTGCTTGCTGGCGTCGACGATGGCGCGGGTGACGGCGGAGAAGGGCACCGCGTAATCGGTCATCAGCAGCGGGAAACCCAGCCGGCAGGCTTCGTCCTGCAGGGCCTGGATATCCGCCGGCGCCTGCATGTTCTCGCCGATCATCAGCCCCGATATCCGTGCCCCGGCCAGGCGTTGCAGGTAGTCGCGCTGCGCTTGCGCCTGCGCGGGAATGCCGATGCCGGTGGTCATCAGCAGGTCACCTTCGCCGAGCCATTGGGTGGGGTCCGCCAGCTCGCACACGTGCGCCCAGCGCAGGCGCCGGCCGACGCCTTCGCTGCCGCCAAGCAGGCGGGTGCGCAGGGAGGCGTTGTCGAGGATGTCCTGGATATGGAAAGGCATGGCGGGTCCGCAGCGAAGAGAAACGGCCGGCAAGCATGCCACCAAGCGCGAGGCCTTGTCGCGCCTGGCTTGAGTGGGCATCGCAGGCTTCGTACCGGGATACGAGCGGGGTCTTCCGAATTGTAGTTCCGTCTGATTGTGGAGCTTGCCCGCGTGCCCCAAGACTAGCTGGCAGTGCGCCATGCGGGCCCTTGGAGGCCCCGGATGGCGCCGCCTGCCGCAAGGCGGGCCGTCTACTCACCGGAGACCATAACAATGAACAAGATCCTGAGTTCCTCCATCGCCTGCGCCCTGGGTTGCGCGGCGACTTTCCCTGCCTTCGCCGACCTCACCGTGGTCTCCCACGGCGGCGCCAACAAGGCCGCCCAGGTCAAGGCCTTCTACCAGCCCTACATGCAGCAGAGTGGCAGCCGGCTGATCGCCGACGAGTTCAACGGCGAGATGGCCAAGGTCAAGGTTCAGGTGGACACCGGCAGCGTTTCCTGGGACGTCGTCGAGATGGAGATGCCGGAACTGGCGCGCGCCTGCGATGAAGGCCTGCTGCAGGAGATCGGCGAACAGCCGGGCATTGCCAAGCTCGCCCCTGAACTGCTGGACGGTGCCGTACAACCTTGCGGCGTCGGCTTCTTCGTCTGGTCCACGGTGCTGGCCTACAACGCAGACAAGCTGAAGAGCGCGCCCACCGGCTGGGCGGATTTCTGGGACACGCAGAAATTCCCCGGAAAGCGCGGTCTGCGCAAGGGCGCCATGTACACCCTGGAGTTCGCCCTGATGGCCGACGGTGTGGCGCCCAAGGATGTGTACAGCGTGCTCGCCACCAAGGAAGGCCAGGACCGCGCCTTCCGCAAGCTCGACCAGATCAAGCCGAGCATCCAGTGGTGGGAAGCCGGTGCGCAGCCGCCGCAGTACCTCGCGTCCGGCGACGTGGTGATGAGCTCCGCCTACAACGGCCGGATCGCCGCCGTGCAGGATGAAAGCCAGCTGCGCGTGGTGTGGAACGGTGGCATCTACGATATGGACGCCTTCGCCATTCCCAAGGGTGCGAAGAACACCGAGGAAGGGCTGCGTTTCATCCAGTACGTATTGCAGACCGAGCAGCAGAAGAACTACGCGCAGCAGATTGCCTACGGCCCGGTGAACCGTGCTGCCGTCCCGTTGGTGGACGCCGCGCGCCGCAGCAACATGCCCACCGACGAGGCCAACCTGGCCGGCCAGGTGGCGATGAACGCGGCCTTCTGGGCCGACCACGGCGAGCAGCTGGAGCAGCGCTTCAACGCCTGGGCCGCCAAGCAGTAAGTCTTCCCAGTGTGCGGTCCCGCCCGCACTTTCAGGCCACCTTCGGGTGGCCTTTTTTGTGGGTGGAGGGGCCGGACCGTGAAGGGGATGCGCCCGCGATCAGGCTTCGCCTGCGCGAACCGGAGACCGGTGCCTTCGATGTTCGCGAGCAAGGACTAGGCGTCCCCCCCCTCGGTCCTACGAAGAGCCTGCTGCGCCGTGCGTTGCATCCTGTAGGAGCGAGCTTGCTCGCGAACCAGGGCCTGCACAGTCGGGAACGGCTCGCGGACAAGGTCTGCTCTTGCGGGAACGCCGGTAGCTCGCCCACAAAAAAGCCCATCGGGGTCACCGATGGGCTTTGGGGTCAGGCTGGATATCGGATCAGGTCGCCAGGCTCAGCGATGCCGACTGCTGCAGCGAGCGGCCCTTGGTTTCCGGCGCCCAGGCCAGGCAGATGAAGAACGCCAGCAGGGTGATCGCCGCACCGATCAGCAGGGTCGCCTGCAAACCGATGGACTCGATGCCGATCGGCATCAGGTAGGTGCCGGTCGCCGCGCCGATGCGGCTGAAGCCCACGGCCACACCCACGGCAGTGGCACGCACGGAGGTTGGGAACAGCTCGTTGGGGTAGATCCATTCCAGGATGCTCGGCCCGCCGGAGACGAACGCATAGAAGGCAAAGGCGCCGACGATGAACCAGGCCGGCGCGTCCGCCCACAGGCCCAAGGCCAGCAGCGGCAGCGCCATCAGCGCGAAGGGCACCACCACCATGGGCCGGCGGCCCCAGGTTTCCACCAGTTTCAGCGCCGGGATCACGCCGATGGCGAAGAGAATGGCGATCATCAGCTCGCCCAGGGTCGAGGAGTTTTCGCCTTTGATGCCGGCAGTCAGCAGGATCATGCTGCCGAAGGTGTAGAGCACGTATTGCGGGGTGATCTGCGCGAAGTAGAGCATGCCGCACATGATGGTGCGCTTGAGGTAGCCGCCCGAGGAAATCATCTTCAGGTCGCTCTTCCACGAGCGATGGCGGCCGCCGTCGTTCAGCTCGGCAACGTCGGCGGGGGTGATCACCACGTCCTTGCCGTAGACCAGCTTGATGACCTTCTGCGCTTCCTCGATGCGGCCCTTGCTGGCCAGCCAGCGTGGCGATTCCGGAATGCCGCGGCGGATCAGTACGACGATGATGCCGACCACCGCGCCGCTGAACAGCATCCAGCGCCACAGCGAATGGTCGCCCGTCCAGGAAACCATCAGGTAGCCGACGATGAAGGCGGTCATGGCGCCGCAGGACCAGGCCAGGCCGGACACGCCGATCATGAAGCCACGGCGCTTGGACGGGGTGAACTCGGTCAGCAGCGAGGTGGCGATGGGGTAGTCCGCGCCGACCGCCAGGCCGATGACGAAGCGCAGCACAATCAGTTGCCAGGCCTCGGTGACGAAGGCAGACAGGCCGCAGGCGATCACCAGTATGGTGAGGTCCAGGGCGTACATGGTTTCCCGGCCGATGCGGTCGGTGATGGCGCCGAACACCGTCGCGCCGAAGAAGATGCCCAGCAGCGAGGCGGCGCCGATCAGGCCTGTTTCCACCGAAGTGGCGGCGATGTCCTGGCCGAAGCCGATCAGCGCGATGCCGATCAGGCTGAGGATATAGCCGTCCAGGAACGGCCCGCCGCAGCAGGCCAGCAGCAGCTTGCGGTGAAATTTCGATACCGGGGAATGTTCAATGACATCAAACACGCTCATGGGTACAACCTTTGTTGAATTTATAAGTGGCCGGGCAGGCGGCTGCCGAGAGTCGGCAACGGGCGGCAGGAGCCCGCGTTCAGCGGCCGGCGAGGGGAGGCAAAGGTTGCAGGGGTGGGTCAGGGCGGACAATCCACCCAAGGTAAGAAGCGCCGCGTAGGGGCCTGTACGATCGTATGAGCGCCTGCGATTGCGCCCGCCGCAGGTTTCAGCCGGCGGGTTGCAGCAACAGGTGCACGGTCGCGCTGCAGGCCTGGCCGGGCAGGTGGGACACCTGCAGCTCGCCGCCGATGCTGTTGATCAGGTGCTGGGCAATGCTCAGGCTGAGGCTGCTGCGCGCCGGGTTGCGGGCGGGGTAGTCGCGGGTCAGCTCGGAGAGTGAGTACGCGCGCATTTCGCGGCGTCTGCTGCCCGGCAGGCCTTCGACGGTAATGCGCACGGCCATCTGTTCCTGCTTCGGGGTGGCGGCAATGCATAGCCGGACACTGCCGTCATCGGTCAGGTCGATCACGTACAGGCCCAGGTGCCGCAACGCCTCGCGCAGGGACTTGGCATCGACCAGCAGCCGCTTGCGCGAGCGACTGTCGGTTTCCAGCTTCAGGGCCAGCTGCTTCTGCCCGGCTTGGCCGTGCAGGGCTTCGAGCACCTCGCTGGAGAGCTCGTCAAGCCGCGTGGGCAGCAGCGGGACTTCATCCTGGGCGATGAGCGCGCGCTTGAGCGAGGCGCCATGGACTCGCAGCTCGTCGAGAATCGCTTGGGCCTGTTCGAGGGCCGGGCCGCCAGGCTGCCCCAGGGTATCGGCCAGCGCCTGGATGCGTTCGTTCAGGTGCGTAGTCGCGCTGGTGAACAGGTCGGTCAGTTGCTGATGCGCCAGTTCGCCAGCTTCGGCGCGGCTGCGCAGCTCTTCGAGCTGGTCGTAGCGTTCGGTGATGTCGGTGCTGCAGCAGATCATCCCGAGCAGGTTGCCTTCGCCATCCCGGTAGGGCGTACCCCAGTGGTGCAGCACACGGCGCTCACCGTGGACGGTGAGCTCGATGTCCTTGTTGAAGGACTGCTCCTCACTGATCGCGCGCTGCAGGAAACGCAGCATGTTGCGGGCGTCGCTGGGCGAGTACCAGTCCACCTCGGTGGTGCGGGTGCCGAGCACGTCGTCCAGCTCTGCCTGGTACAGCTCCAGGTGCGCCGGGTTGGCATAGACAAGACGTGCCTCGGTGTCGCGAACGTAGAAGGCCGCCGGCAGGCTTTCGACCATGGAGCGCCACAGGGGCGCCCCGCCGGCATCGGCGTCGGTGCCATGGGCATCGCTGGCGGGTGCAGCAAGGTGGTTGCGGCGGGCGAAGTCGATCAGCTCGAGCATGCTGGAAAGGTTGAGCTTGCTGCGCATGCGCGCCCGGTAGGTGCTGACGGACTTCTCGCTGATGGTCAGTTCGTGGGCGATCTCCTGGTTGCTGTAGCCGCTGGCGAGCAGGCTGAGCACGCTCAATTCACGGTTGGACAGCGAGGCCACGCGCTCGGCGTCGTTCTCGTGCAGGCTGCCGCGGTGCACGCTGCCGAGCATTTCGGCCGGGAAGTAGCTGTGCCCACGCAGGACAACGCCCAGTGCTTCCTTGAGGCGCTCGATGTCCTGGTGCTTGCTGACGAACCCCGAGGCGCCTGCCTGCAGGAAGCGGCCGACGTAGTGCTCCGAGTCCTGGGTGCTGTAGCCCAGGATCGGCAACGTCAGCCCCCTTGCGCGCAGACGCGAGATGACATCCAGGCCGGTGAGCTGCGACAGGTCGATATCGATGATCAGCAGGTCCGGGACCAGGCGCGTGGCCAGGCTCAGGGCTTCGAGGCCGTTGCAGGCTTCCCCGACTACCGTGTGGCGCTCCGCCTGCAGCAGCATGCGCACGGCGTAGCGGGTCATCGGGTGTTCGTCCGCGATCAGTATCCGCGCCATCTCTATCCCTCTGGTCTGCTCTCCACTCTAGGGCATGGCGGCGGCTTTCGTGTAGTCATTTTCCTACAAGTCGTGACTGGATTTCGCATCCTCAGTTCATGGCCACTGGGAAAGAATGCCTGCAAAGACTCCCCATTCCCCTCAAGGTGACCGATATGAGTCGCACTCGAATCGTCAGGGCCGGCATCCTCGTCGGCTCGCTGGGTGTCGCTCTGGTCATAGCCGGCAGCGGCTTCCTCGCCTGGCACCTGGTCATGCAACATACCGCTGAACGCCTGGAAAGCCTGGCAAGGCTTGCCTCCGAACGCGCGGACCGAACCTTGGCCCAGGCCGCGACCGCGCTGCGGCAACTGAACAGCTCGCCGTTGCCGCCCTGCTCGGTGGAGGGCATCGAGCAGATGCGCCTGGTGGCCATCGACACACTGGCGGTGAAGGCGGTCGGTTATGTCGAGGAAGAGGTGTTCGTCTGCAGCTCCTGGGGCGCCGTCACGTCCCCGGCACAGCGCTGGCCGGAAGACTTCCGTACCCGCGAGGGCCTTGGCGTGTCGATCAACGTGCAGCCGTTCGTTGTGCCGGCCAAACCCATGCTGGCCCTGCGCGATGCCGCGTTCAACCTGCTGATCGAGCCGGAACACTTCCTCGAGACTTCCCTGGCGCCCGGTGTCAGCCTGGCGCTGGGCACGCCCACGGGGCACTGGCTGGGTACGCCTGCCGCCGGTTTCGCCCAGGTGCTGACGCGCATCCATGGCGAACCGCACTCCGGCTTGCAGGACGGCTACGTGTACGCGCGGGTTGCGCACGGCAATTGGCAGACCGTCGCGGCGGTCACCCGCCAGGAAATTCTCGGCGACCTGTGGCGCGAAATGCTGATGCTCGCACCGCTGGCCCTGCTGATTTCGGGCCTGTGGTGCTGGCTGGTGGCGTGCCGTGTGCGGGCATGGCTGTCGCCCTTGGCCGTACTGTCACGGGCGGTTGCAAAGGGCGAGTTTCATGCCTTCTACCAGCCCATCCTCGACCTGCGCGACGGCCGCTGCATCGGTGCCGAAGCGCTGGTACGCTGGCGCCGCGCAGACGGTTCGCTGGGCATGCCTGACAGCTTTCTTCCGCTGGCCGAATCCAGCGGCCTGATCGAGCCCATCACTGCGCAGGTGATCTCCGGCGTTTGCCGTGAGCTGGGCGCCAGCCTCGTTTCGGGGCAGTTGCAGCACGTGTCGATCAACCTGTCGGCGCGCGATGTAGCCAGTGGCGCCTTCCTCCCGTACCTGACGCAGGAACGGCAGCACGCCGGCATCGCCGCCCAGTGCATCTGGCTGGAAGTGACCGAAAGCAGCCTGCTGAGCATCGATGCGGCGCACCGAACACTGGCGCAGAGCCGCGCGGCAGGGCACCCGATTGCCCTGGACGACTTCGGCACCGGGTACTCCAGCCTGCAATACCTCAGGCGGCTGCCGCTGGACCTGCTGAAGATCGACCGCTCCTTCGTCCAGCCGCTCTCGGCCGGCACGCCTTGCCCGGTGACCGACCACACCATCGCCATGGCGCGTCAGCTGAAGCTGCTGCTGGTGGCTGAAGGCATCGAGTCCGACGAGCAACTGCAGTACCTGCGCCAGCGTGGCGTGCAGTACGGTCAGGGTTGGCTGTTCGGCCAGGCGATGCCGCTGGAAGCATTCTTAACCTTCGTAGCCGGCCACGACTGGCAGGCTGCGTCATGATTTCCCCTTCCCCTGAACACAGGATGATCACCATGAAAGCTTCCCTGCTGCTGTTCTGCCTTGCCACTGTCACCCCTGCGTTCGCGCTGGCTGCCGACACCGTCACCACGGTCCCGGTGCACTTCGCCAAGGGCGCGAGCAGCGCCGCCGTCAAAGGCAGCTTCAAGGGCTACGACACGGTCCTCTACACGCTTTCGGCCAAGGCTGGGCAACACATGAAAGTCGGCGTCACGGGCAGCAGCAATGCCAACTTCAACCTCTTCGCTCCGGGCGACAAGCCGGGCGAATCGACCGCCCTGGGCGCTGGCTCCGTCGGCCAGGACTGGAGCGGTGCGCTGCCAGCCTCGGGAACCTACAGCGTGCAGGTCTACCAGATGCGCGCCAGCGCGCGGCGCGGCGAGACGGTGAACTACAGCATCCACTTCACCATCGAGTAACACCGAGCCGCCTTCCGGGCGGCTCAGGGCTTCTCGGCCCAGGTCGCCAGGAAGGTGGGCATGCAGGCTCCTCAGGAAGTCTTGTTGCCGCGCAGTGCCAACGCGGCAATCGCGCAGGCCAGCAGGGCGATGAAAGAGAGATAGAAGGCATCACCATAGGCCATGAGAAAGGCTTCATGGCGGACGTGCGCGGCGAGGCGGGCGAGGGTTTCGGCTTGCGTCGGCAGCCATTCGTTGATGACGAAGGCGCTGCCGGGTTCGTTCTGCAGGCGCTCCTGCAGAGCCGGCGAGAAGACATCCAGCTGTTCGCCGATACGTTCGGAATGGAAGCGCTCGCGTTGCGAGACGATCTGCGTCAGTGCCGCCGTGCCGACCGCGCCCCCCAGGTTGCGCAGCATCGAGAACAGCGCCGAGGCCGAGCCGGCTTCCTGCTTCGACAGGCCGGACACCGCCAGCACCGACAACGCCACCATGATGAAGGGCTGGCCGATGCCACGCACCACGGTCGACGGGATGATCACGTTGGCAGCGCTGTCGGCGTCCAGGTAGACCCCCAGGTAGCACCCCAGGGCCATGATGGCGAAGCCGCTGGCGACCATCAGCTTGGGGTTCAGCCAGCGCATCAGGCGCGGCATCAGCGGTGCCAGGACCAGTTGCACGAGGCCGTAGGCGATCAGGCTGACACCGATCTCGCGGGCGTTGTAGCCATGCAGTTGCGACAGATAGTTCGGCACCAGGAACACCAGACCGAAGGTCGCCGCGCCGAAGATGAACATCGCCGCGCTGGCCACGCCGAAGTTGTAGCCTGCCAGCAGGCGCAGGTTGATGAACGAGCGCCGGCCGAACAACTGCGTATGGATGAACAGCAGCAGGGCGATGACGCCGATGGCCAGCATCCAGACGATGAACTCGGAGCCGAACCAGTCCTTGCGGCCGCCTTCCTCCAGCACGATCTGGATCGCCCCCAGGCCGACGATCATGCTGGCGATGCCCAGCCAGTCGCCCTGGCGCAGCTTCTGCAACTGCATGGGCTGCGGGGCGATGGCCCAGGCCACGGCAGCGAGCAGGAGCACGCCGGGGATCAGTTGCAGGTAGAAGATCCAGCGCCAGCTGTAGGCATCGGTGAGCCAGCCGCCGATGGAGGGCCCGGCGGCCTGCGCAACGCTGTTCGACAGGCTGAACAGCGCCATGCCCATGGCCATCCGCGAAGCCGGCAGTTCGGTGATGATCAACTGGAAGGACAGCGGAATCAGCACCGCCCCCGCCGCGCCCTGGATCACCCGAATGCTGATCATGCTCGCGAGGTTGGGTGCGAACGAGCAGGCTACCGAGGCCGCCAGGAAGATGCCGGAGCCGACCAGCATCACCCGGCGCAGCGAGAAAACCTGCACCAGCCAGGCGGTGAGCGGGATCATCACGATCTCCGCGACCAGGTAGGCGGTGGAGATCCACGAGCCTTCCTCGAAGGTCGCGCCGAGCGAACCCTCGATTTCCGGCAGGGCGGCGCTGGTGACGTGGACGTTCATGCCGGCCATGAAGCAGCCGAACAGTCCGCCGATGACCGCTACCCAGGCCTTCAGCGAAGTCTTTTCCGCCTCACTGGTCATGCCGGCCGGCCTCACTGTCCTGGCGCGTATCCACTTCGGCGATCACCGACATGCCGGGCAGGATCGGTACCTGCTGGCGGGCGTCGGCAGCGAGCGCGATCTTCACCGGGAAACGCTGGACGATCTTGGTGAAGTTGCCGGTGGCGTTGTCCGGCGGCAACAGGGCGAAGAGCGCCCCCGAGCCCGGCGAGAAGCTGTCCACCCGGCCGTGCAAAACCACCTGGGGGAAACTGTCTACGCGTACCTCCACCGGCTGGCCGGGACGCATCCGGCGCAACTGGGTCTCCTTGTAGTTGGCCACCACATAGGACTGTTCCACCGGCACCAGTGCCAGCAACGGCAGGCCGGGCGTGACGTACTGGCGCTGGCGAACCCGGCGCTGGCCGACCACGCCGGCGATGGGCGCGCGGATCAGCGTGTCTTCCTCTTCGTGCTCGGCCAGGGTCAGGCTGGCATCGGCCTCGGCGGCACGTGCCTGCTGCTGGGCGAGCAGCGCCAAGGCCTGATCGCGGCTGGCCTGGAGCACGCCCAGGCGCGTGCGCTGGCGGCTGGCAGCGGCCTCTGCACGGCTGACGGCTGAGCGCGCACGGGCAAAGTCGGCGGTGACGCTCTCCAGGCGCTGGCTGCTGGCGGCCTGCTGGGCGACCAGGTCGCGGTAGCGCTGGAAGTCCAGTTGCGCGCGCTGGCGTTCGGCACGGGTGCTGTCGACATCGGCAGCGGCCTGGTCGATCAGCGCCTGCTGCTCCTTCAACTGCGCGTCGAGTGTCACCAGCGCAGCCTGTTGTGCGGAGATGGCGGCCCGAGCCTCGGCCTGCCGCGCCTGAGCCTGCAGCAGGCGAGCCTGGTAATCGCGAGGCTGGATGCGCACCAGGGGGGTGCCGGCGGCAACCTTCTGGTTGTCATCCACCAGCACCTCGGCAACGTAGCCGGAAACCTTCGGGCTGATGGTGATCCAGTCGGCGCGCACATAGGCGTCATCCGTTTCCTCCAGGTAGCGGCCGACACTGGCCCAGTACAGGCCGTAGCCCAGCGCGGCAACGACGAGGGCGCCGCCGCCAAGCCACAGCAGGCGGCGCTGGTTTCGCTTCCTGTCGACCTGGGCCGCCCGTTCGGCAGATTCGGCTTGTTGGTCATCGACGGCAATGTTCATCGCGCGGGTCCCTTGGCAGTGGTGGAATGTTCGGCAAGCTGATTGGCGGGCATGTCCTGCCAGCCGCCGCCGAGGGCATGGAAGAGTTCGATCTGGCGCTCGACCAGTTGCCGGTCGGCCTCGGCCTTGTCCGCTTCGAGACGGACCATGGCGCGTTCGCTGTCGAGCACATCGAGGAAGTCGAGGGCGCCGGCCTGGTAATTCACCTGCGCCAGGCGGAAGGCGTTGCGGCTGCTATCCAGCGCACTGCCGAGTGCCTCGCGATGGCCGGTCTCGCCGCTGTAGCGCGCCAGGCTCTGGCGAACGTCCTTGAGTGCCACCAATACCTGCTGCTGGAAGCGTGCGAGTTGCTGGCGCTCGTGGGCCTGAGCCCCCTCGAGGCGGGCGCGGGTGGTGAGCAGGTTGGGAAAGCTCCAGCTGATCAGCGGCCCGACCGCATAAGTGATCGCCTCGTGATCGCCGAGGTCGTGCATGCGCTCGGCGGAAGCGGTGATCGATGCACCGAAGGACACGCTCGGATAGAAGTCGGCCTGACACACGCCGACTTCATGCCCGGCGGCCGCCAGTGCGCGCTCGGCGGCGCGAATGTCCGGGCGGCGCTGCAGCAGCGACCAGCCATCGCCGACCGGAAGCGCCTGACTCAAGCGAGGCACGCTGCGGCAGTCGGTGACAGCAGCGGGCAACTGTCCCGGCTCGCTGCCGGTGAGCACGCTGAGCTCTTCCAGCGCGGCCTGGTGTTCGGCCTGCAGGCGTGGCAGCTGGGCACGGGTTTCCTCCAGCAGGCTGCGCACGCGGTCGACCTCCAGGTCGGTGACCAGCCCGGCGCGGCGCTGGCGGACCGTGAGATCGAGGCTGCGCGCCACGGTCGCGATCGAGTGCTGCTGGATGCTGGCGCGCGCGGCATAGGCGCAGGCATTGGCATAGGCACGGGCGGTACCGGCGGCGACGTTCACTCGCAGTTGGTCATGGGCTGCTTGCGCCGCCTCGGCGTTGGCCTGGGCGGCGAGGATCGACTGGCGCACCTGGCCCCAGAGGTCGAGCTGGTAGTCCAGCGCGAACCCCGGCACATGGTTCCACTGCGAACCGGCTCGGCCGCCGCTGGCCTTGGCTTCGGTTTGATCATCGCTGGTGCGGCCGTAGAAGGTTTGCCAGCTCGCCGTGGTACTCGGCCAGCGCTGCGCCCGCGCCTGCCCCAGCAAGGCCATCAGCTCATCGACACGGGCCAGGGACGCCTGCAGGTCCTGGTTGTGTTGCAGGGCTCGGGTTACCAGTTGGTCCAGCTGCGGGTCCTGGTACAGCCGCCACCAGCGGGCGGGCGGCTCCTGCGGGTTGGTACCGGTGGCGAGCGTTTGCCAGTCGGCGCCGGGTGAAAGCCGGGAAGTGGGCGCTTGATGATCACTGACCGCCGAACAGCCACTCAGCAGCAGGCCGGCGCCGGCCAGTACGAGCAGCGAATGTCGCGGGTTGAATGCAGGTATGGGCATGTCGGGGAGTCACTTGGTTTCGGACTCCCGCAGGTTAGGGATTCAGTCGGTGCAGCTCTCTCGCACGACCGACAACCAGCCTCGCGAAAATGACAACCGGCCTGCGCCCAGGCTCAGCAACTGGCCGCCTGATAATGGCTGGGCGATTGCCCGAGGATGCGCTTGAAGGTCTGGGAGAAGGCGCTCGGGCTCTGGTAGCCGTGCTCCAGGGCCACTTCCAGTACCGAGGCGCCGGCGATCAGCCGTTGCAGGCTGAGTACCATGCGCACGCGGGTGCGCCAATCGCCGAAGTTCATTCCCAGCTCGCGCTGGAACAGACGGGCGAGGGTACGGCTGCTCATGTTCAGCCGCTGCGCCCAGTCCTCCATGCCGGTTTCATCCGCCGGTGCGCCGATCACCGCGTTGCACAACCGCAGCAGGCGCGCGTCCCTTGGCATGGCGAGGTGAATGCCGACCGTCTGCGCCGCGTCCATTTCCACCAGCAGCAGTTCGTGCAGGCAACGGCGGCGGTGCTCGTTGCCCTCGCTGGCCTGCACGGCACTGGCGGCCACCAGCAGCTCCCGCAGCAGGGGCGTCACGGCGATCAGCTGGCAGTGCTGGCCGCCCCAGGGCCAGCTCGAAGCGGGCATGAACAGGGTGCGCATCCGCACGCTGCCGAACATGCGGATCTGGTGCTCGGTGCCCGGCGGCACCCAGAGTGCGTGGCCAGGCGGCACCACCCAGTTCTTCTGCGCAGCGCCGACCAGCATCACGCCGGAAATCGAGTGGATCAGCTGTGCCTGGGTGTGGCAGTGGGGCAGGATTTCCTCGCCATCCTGGTGGTCGTAGGCCAGCGCTTCGAGGGACATGGCGCAGGTCATGCTGGCTGACCTGCGCGGCGGTTGGGGGTATCGAGCGGCGTCATGCGGGACTCCTGGTTGAGTCAGCATTCTAAATGAGGCTATCCGGCATAATTTGGCGTTGTATTGTCGAGACAATAATTAAGGCGCAATAAATCATCAAAAATCAGCAGGTGCTTGGCGTCTTCGTAAAGTTTTTCTCTTTTCAGTGAGAGGAGACATAACCCGACGCTTCCTGCGCGGGGGGAATCGCAAAGTTTTCCCGCATGCGCTCGGCCTCTGCCAATGGCGTTCGGCCGAACAGGCGCTTGAATTCGCGGTTGAACTGCGACGCACTGGCATAACCGACGGCCAGGCTCGCCGCCTGCGCCGTCATGCCCTGGCGCACGATCAGCAGCCGAGCCTGGTGCAGCCGCGTGCACTTGAGGTACTGCATGGGCGATGTGCGCGTGACGGCCTTGAGGTGGCTATGGAATGACGGAACGCTCATACCGGCTTCGCTCGCCAGTTGCGGCAGGTCGATGGGGTGCGCGTAGCTCGTATGGATGCGCTGCAGAGCCCTGGCGATATTGCCGAAGCGGCCGCGCATGGCCAGCGCCGCGCGCATGGCATTGCCCTGGGCGCCAGTGAGCACGCGGAAATACAGCTCGCGCAGCAGCGCCGGCGCGAGGATTGCCGCTTCCAGCGGCTCGCCCAACGCTTCGAGCAAACGCAGCACCGACTGCTTCAGCGCCGGGGCCATCGGGCTGGAGAACAGGCTGCGCGGCGCGTCCGTGGTGGGAGAGTGGCCCATCTGCTCGATCTGCAACATCAGCTCGGCGGCAAGCTGGAAGTCCAGGTGCAGGTAGATGGCCAGGAGCGGGTGCTCCGGCGTGGCGTCGGTTTCCATGGTGAACGGCACGGGCACGGCGACGGCGAGGTAGTGCTGCTCGTCGTAGAGGTAGATCTCCTCGCCGAAATAGCCGCGCTTGCAGCCCTGGCAGACGATTACGATGCCGGGGTCGTAGAGCACCGGGGTGCGCGCCAGCGGACGATTCGAGCGCAGCAGCCGCACGCCGGGCAGCGCGGTGAGGTTGTAGCCCTCATGGGGCGCCAGTGCGGCGAGCAGGGCGGCCATGCGTGCCTGCTCGGGGCAGCTTGCTTCGATTTCCGTCTTCATAGAATCAGGCAATAAAGTCAGAGTTTGAGGTCTGCGAAATGGCGGTGACGCTGAGTATTGTGCACTCAATTCCCCAGCAACGGAGTCACCCCATGTCACCTCGCAAGAACCTGCTGATCACCGGCGCCAGCAGTGGCTTCGGCCTCGCACTGGCCCGTGAGGCGCTCGCCGCCGGGCACCGTGTGGTCGGCACGGTGCGCAATGAACAGGCCCGCGCCGAACTTGAAGCCCTGGCACCCGGGCAAATCTTCGGGCGCCTGCTCGACGTGACCGATTTCGATGCCATTCCGGGCCTGGTCGCAGAGATCGAGGCCAGCGTCGGCCCGCTGGATGTGCTGGTGAACAGCGCCGGCTACGGCCACGAGGGCATCCTCGAGGAATCGCCGCTGGAAGCGATGCGCCGGCAGTTCGAGGTGAACGTCTTCGGCGCCGTGGCGATGATCAGGGCGGTACTGCCGTACCTGCGCCAGCGGCGTCGCGGCCACATCCTCAACATCACGTCCATGGGCGGCTACATCACGATGCCGGGGATCGCCTACTACTGCGGCAGCAAGTTTGCCCTGGAGGGCATCAGCGACGCGCTGGGCAAGGAGGTCGAAGGCTTCGGCATCGTGGTCACGGCGGTGGCACCAGGGTCCTTCCGCACCGATTGGGCGGGGCGCTCCATGGTCCGCAGCCCTCGCTCGATTGCCGATTACGACGCACTGTTCGACCCGGTACGCCAGGCGCGGCAGGAAAAGAGCGGCAAGCAGCCAGGTGACCCGGTGAAGGCCGCGCAGGCGATGCTGGCAGCCATCGAGGCACCAGAGCCGCCACGCCACCTCCTGCTGGGCAGCGATGCGCTGGGCGTGGTGCGGCAGAAGCTTGCAGCGCTGGACGAGGAGTTCACCCGCTGGGAGGCGCTCACCCGATCCACCGACGGCTGAGACGCAGGTCAGTGCCTGGCGTTGCGTTCCTCGGGGCGCAGCGTGAGCACTTCGAAGCCCGTGGCGGTCACCGCCACGGTGTGTTCGAACTGTGCGGAGAGCTTGCCGTCGAGGGTCACCACGGTCCACTCGTCCTTCAGGGTTTTCACGCCCGAAAGTCCCTCGTTGAGCATGGGCTCGATGGTGAAGACCATGCCTTGCTTGAGGATCTGCCCGGTGCGCGGACGGCCGACATGCAGTACCTGCGGCGGCTCGTGCATCTCGCGACCGATGCCGTGGCCGCAATAGTCCTCGACCACGCTGTAGCCGTGCTGCCGGGCGTGCCGCTCGATGGCGTGGCCCACGTCGCCCAGGCGGGCGCCGGGCTTCACCGCGCGGATGCCTTTCCACATGGCTTCGTAGGTGATGTCCACCAGGCGCTTTGCAGCAGGCGAAACCTTGCCGATCAGGTAGGTTTTGCTGGAGTCGGCGATGAAGCCGTTCTTCTCCAGGGTGATGTCGAAGTTGACGATGTCGCCGTCCTGCAGGCGATCCGCCTCGGAGGGAACACCGTGGCAGACCACCTGGTTGCGCGAGGAATTGAGTACGTAGGCGAAGCCGTACTGGCCCTTGCTGGCCGGCCGCGCCTGCAGTTCGTCGACGATGTAGCGCTCGACCCGGTCGTTCACTTCCAGCGTCGTCATGCCTTCCAGCGGCAGGCCGTCGACGAAGCCGAAAACCTTCGCCAGCAGCCTGCCGGACTCGGCCATCAGCGCCAGTTCCGCGTCGCTCTTGATCATTTCGCGCCTGCCGTGGCCGGGTACTTCACCCCGGCCTCCTGCAATTCGCGGGTGAGGATCTCGTTGAAGCTGAGGGTCGGCTCCAGCTCGCAGAGCATGCCGATCTTGATCCAGAAGGCCGCCTGCGCGTTGATCGAACGGCAGGCGACGGAGCTGGCGCGGCGCAGCTGGTCATGTAGGTCGTCGTCCAGGTTGATGATGCCCATACAGGTCTAACTCCGGCTATATGAAGTATTACAAAACATATTGAAATCATATTGCGCCTGCCGGGCTAATGCAAAAGAGCTTCGCCACTCTGCATTCAGCGAGACGGCTGAACCGTGGTGTCGTCCTGCAGATCCCGCAACAGGTCGACCAGTGCGCGCGCGCAGGCGGGCAGGGCCTCGCGGTCGCGCAGCAGCACGCTGCGCTCGCGGACCACCCAGGGCTCGTCCAGCGACAGTATTCGCAGGTTCATGGTGCGGCTGTGGCGCACGGCGGCCGTTTCCGGGATGACGCCGATGCCGACACCGGCCTCGACCATCCGGCAGATCGCCTCGAAGCTGGCTACCTGGATGCGCAGGTTGAGCTCGCCACCCATGCGGTCCACCCGCTCGCGCAGGAAGCTCTGCAGGGTGCTGCCTTCGTGCAGGCCGATGTGCGCGTAGTCCAGGGTATCGGCCAGGGTCAGGCGGGGCAGGGCGCACAGCGGGTGGTCCGGGGCCACGGCCAGCACCAGCCGGTCGGTGCTGAAGTGGACGATCTGCAGGCCCTCGGCACGTACCGGGCCGGCGACTATGCCCAGGTCCGCCGAGCCATCGAGGATGGCGCGGACAATGTCGCGGTTCAGCCGTTCCTGCAGGTCGACACTGACGCCGGGGCGTTCGGCGAGGAAGTCCGCCAGCAGCTCGGGGAGAAACTCGGTACACGCGGTGGTGTTGGCGAAGATGCGGATGTGCCCGACCTGGTCGCCGGCCTGGCCGCTGAAGTCGCTTTTCAGATGGTCCACCTGGCGCAGGATCAGCCGTGCGTGCTGCAGTAGGCGCTCCCCGGCAGGAGTCAGCTCGACCCCGCGGTTGTCCCGATATAGCAGTCGGCAGTCGAGTTGCCCCTCCAATGCCTTGATCCGCGCGCTGGCGGCCGCGGCGGAAAGATGGGCACGGCGCGCGCCCTGGGTGAGGCTGGGGGCTTCGGCGATATGGATGAAGAGACGCAGGTCGGCGAGATCGAAATGCATGCAACGGGTTCCCGCTAGGCTTGGGGATGGGAGTGGCGTTCGTTTCTGCTTAACGCTGGATTATGAAAATGTGGATTCGCCGAACGCAAGCCCCTGTTGCATCCTCGGCTCATCCACTCTGCCAAGAGGTCACCCATGAGCGATTCGCCGTACGCCGACTGGATCGGCCGTTCCCAGGAACGCGAGGAAGAATTGAGTGCCGTGCTGGTCCGCCGTCTGGCCGTGACCCTCGCGGAAGACGTACCGGCCGCGGGCGATGCGCTGCCGCCGCTGTGGCACTGGATGTTCTTCCAGGACGAGGTGGTCGAACCCGGCCTGGGCGCCGATGGCCATCCGGCGCGCGGTGGCTTCCTGCCGCCGGCCGATGGGCGCAACCGCATGTGGGCTGGCGGCCGCCTGGAGTTCCATGAGCCGCTGCGCGTCGGCGGGCTGGCGAAGCGCACCACGACCATCCTCAATGTCGAGGAAAAGCACGGCCGCACCGGCTCGCTGCTGTTCGTCACCCTGCGCCATGAATTCCACCAGGACGGCCGCCTGGCCTTCAGCGAGGAACAGGACATCGTCTACCGCGAACCGACGCCGCCCCGGCTCTCCAGCGGCGACGCGCTGCCGGCCGGCGACTGGAGCGAGGCCGTCGAGCCGACACCGATCCTGCTGTTCCGCTATTCCGCGCTGACCTTCAACGGCCACCGCATCCACTACGACTGGCCCTACGTCACCGAAGCCGAGGGCTACCCCGGCCTGGTGGTGCACGGCCCGCTGATCGGCACCCTTAACCTGCGCGCGTTCTGCCGCGCCAACCCCGAAGCACGCCTGCGCCGTTACGCCTACCGTGGCTTGCGCCCGCTGATCAGCCCCGAACCTTTCGCAGTCGGCGGCCGCCTGAGCGGCCCCGGCAAGGCCGAAGTCTGGGCTGGCAACGGTGCCGGCATCGCCCAGCGCGGCGAAGTGGAATTCGACTGATCGCACCCCTGCGGTGCCCTCCCAACAAGAAAAGAGCAAAGGTGATTCGATGACTTCCACCCCCGAAGAACTCCAGGCCATCCGTGAAGGCGTGCGCGCCCTGTGTGCGGAGTTCCCCGCCGAGTACTGGCGCCGGATCGATGAAGAGAAAGGCTTCCCCGAGGACTTCGTCCGCGCCATGACCGAAGCCGGCTGGCTCTCCGCGATGATCCCGGAAGAGTACGGCGGCTCGGGTCTGGGGCTGGCCGAGGCCTCGGTGATCCTGGAGGAGGTGAACCGCTGCGGCGGCAACTCCGGCACCATCCACGGGCAGATGTACAACATGTTCACCCTGCTGCGGAACGGCAGCGCCGAGCAGAAGGCCTACTACCTGCCCAAGCTCGCCAACGGCGAACTGCGCCTGCAGTCCATGGGCGTCACCGAACCCACCACCGGCACCGACACCACCAAGATCAAGACCACTGCCGTGCGCAAGGGCGACAAGTACGTGATCAATGGCCAGAAGGTATGGATCTCGCGCGTCCAGCATTCCGACCTGATGATCCTGCTGGCCCGCACCACGCCGCTGGCCGAGGTGAAGAAGAAGTCCGAAGGCATGTCGATCTTTATCGTCGACCTGCGCGAGGCCATCGGCAACGGCCTGACCGTGCAGCCGATTGCCAACATGGTCAACCACGAGACCAACGAGCTGTTCTTCGACAACCTGGAAATCCCCGCCGGCAACCTGATTGGCGAGGAGGGCAAGGGCTTCAAGTACATCCTCGACGGCCTCAATGCCGAACGCACGCTGATTGCCGCCGAGTGCATCGGCGATGGCCGCTGGTTCACCGAGAAGTCCGCGCAGTACGCCCGTGACCGCGTGGTGTTCGGCCGCCCGATCGGGCAGAACCAGGGCGTGCAGTTCCCCATCGCCGAGGCGCACATCGAGATCGAGGCCGCCGACCTGATGCGCTGGCGCGCCTGCGAGGAGTACGACAACGGCAAGAACGCCGGCGCCGCCGCCAACATGGCCAAGTACCTGGCGGCCAAGGCCAGCTGGGAGGCTGCCAACGCCTGCCTGCAGACCCACGGCGGTTTCGGCTTCGCCAACGAGTACGACGTCGAGCGCAAGTTCCGCGAGACGCGCCTGTACCAGGTGGCGCCGATCTCCACCAACCTGATCCTGTCCTACGTGGCCGAGCACCTGCTCGAACTGCCGCGCTCCTTCTGACGAACCGGGACGACAAGCGATGAACAATACCCACGCCCTGGCCGAATTCCTTGCCGGCCTGCGTTACGAAGACCTGCCCGCGGCAGTGGTCGAGTACACCGAAGAACTTTTCCTCGACTGGCTCGGCTCGGCCCTGGCCAGCCAGAACCGCCACCCGATCCCGCTGTTCCAGCGCTATGCCCAGCGCATGGGCCCGGCAACCGGGAAGAGCCGCGTGCTGGTGGACGGCAGCTCGACTTCCGCGTACTTCGCCGCGCTGGTCAACGGCGCCAGTTCGCACCTGGTGGAACAGGACGACCTGCACAACAGCTCCGTGCTGCACCCGGCCACCGTGGTCTTCCCGGCGGCCCTGGCGGCCGCGCAGGAACTGGGCAAGTCCGGCCGCGAGCTGATCCTCGCCAGCGTCGCCGGCTACGAGGCGGGCATCCGCATCGGCGAGTTCCTCGGTCGCTCGCACTACCGCATCTTCCACACCACCGCCACGGTCGGCACCCTGGCCGCTGCGGTGGCGGTGGGCAAGCTGCTGGGGCTGGACAGCCGCCAGTTCGTCAACTGCCTGGGCAGCGCCGGGACCCAGGCCGCAGGCCTCTGGGAATTCCTGCGCGACGCTGCCGATTCCAAGCAGCTGCACACCGCGAAGGCGGCTGCCGATGGCCTGCTCGCTGCCTACCTGACGGCCGACGGCCTGACCGGCGCGCAGAACATTCTCGAAGGCGAGCAGGGCATGGCGGCCGGCATGTCCAGCGACGCCGACCCGAGCCGTCTGGTGGACGGCCTGGGCACCCGCTGGGCACTGTGCGAGACCTCCTACAAGTTCCACGCCTCCTGCCGCCATACCCATCCTGCCGCCGACGCGCTGCTCGGCCTGATGCAGCGCGAAGGGCTGGCGCACGGCGATATCGCCACGGTCACCACCCGCGTGCACCAGGGCGCCATCGATGTGCTCGGCCGCGTGGTGGTGCCGCAGACGGTGCACCAGGCGAAATTCTCCATGGGCACCGTGCTGGGCCTGATCGCCGTGCATGGCAAGGCCGGGCTGGTGGAGTTCGAGGAGTTTTCCCTGAAGGATCCAAACGTCGCGGCCTTCCGCGAGAAGGTCGCCATGCAGCTCGATGCGGAAGTGGACGGCGCCTACCCGCAACGCTGGCTGGGCCGCGTCGACGTGCTCACCACCGACGGTCGCCAGCTGCACGGCGCCATCGACGAGCCCAAGGGCGATCCGGACAATGGCTTGAGCCGTGCCGAGCTGGAAGACAAGTTCCGCCGCCTGCTGGCCTTCGCCGGCCAGCGCGGCAGCGCCGAAGCGGATCGGCTGGTGCAGGCCAGCTGGCGGCTGCACCAGCTGTCGAACCTCGACGACTTCCACTGAAACAGACTCGCGGGCGGCTAGGCCGCCCGATCCCACCGAATCATAGCGTCGGCCACCCGGCCGGCGTCTGGAGTTGCCCATGAGTTCGCGTCCCCTCGACGGGATTACCGTCGTCAGCCTGGAACACGCCATCGCCGCACCGTTCTGCACCCGCCAGTTGGCCGACCTCGGCGCCCGCGTGATCAAGATCGAGCGCCCCGGCGTCGGCGACTTCGCCCGCGGCTACGACGAGCGCGTGCGCGGCCTGGCCTCGCATTTCGTCTGGACCAACCGGTCCAAGGAAAGCCTGTCGCTGGACCTCAAGCAGGAGCCGGCGCAGGCCGTGCTGGAGCAGTTGCTGGAGCAGGCCGACGTGCTGGTGCAGAACCTTGCCCCCGGCGCCGCTGCGCGCCTGGGCTTGTCGTTCGAAGCGCTGCACGAGCGCTTCCCGCGGCTGATCGTCTGCGATATTTCCGGTTACGGCGAAGGCGGCCCCTACGAGCAGAAGAAGGCCTATGACCTGCTGATCCAGAGCGAAAGCGGCTTCCTCTCGGTCACCGGCGGCCCCGGCGCCGACGCGATGGCCAAGGCCGGGTGCTCGATCGCCGATATCTCCGCCGGCATGTACGCCTACAGCGGCATCCTTTCGGCCCTGCTGCTGCGTGGCAGGACCGGCGAGGGCAGCCGCGTCGAGGTGTCGATGCTCGAAGGCATGGCCGAGTGGATGGGCTTCCCCATGTACTACGCCTTCGAAGGCCAGTCGCAGCCGCCGCGTGCCGGCGCCGCCCACGCCACCATCTACCCCTACGGGCCGTTCCCCACCGGCGATGGCGGCAGTGTGATGCTCGGCGTGCAGAACGAGCGCGAGTGGAAACTGTTCTGCGAGATCGTCCTGCAGCGCCCGGAGCTGGCAACCGACCCGCGTTTCACCGCGACCAGCCTGCGCGTGGCCAACCGCGATGCCCTGCGCGAATCGATAGTCGAGGCCTTCTCGGCCCTGGGCGCCGAGCAGGTGGTCGAACGCCTGAAACAGGCGCAGATCGCCAATGCCCACGTCAACGACATGCGCGGCCTCTGGCAGCACCCGCAACTGGCGGCCCGTGACCGCTGGCGCGAGATCGACAGCCCGGCCGGCCGCCTGCCGGCGCTGTTGCCGCCGGTGAACAGCAACGCCTATGCCCCGCGCATGGACGCCGTGCCGGCGCTGGGTGAACAGACGGATGACCTGCTCCGGGAACTGGGGTATACCCCCGGTGATATCCAGCGCCTGCACGAGCAGGGCGCGGTATGACCCAGGAGAGCCCAATGATTCAGGATACCCCGGCGGATTCCATCGTACGGACCGCGTTGTTCGTTCCCGGCAGCCGCCCGGAGCGCTTCGCCAAGGCCTTGGCCAGCGGCGCCGACGCAGTGATCGTCGACTTCGAGGACGCCGTCGAGGCATCGCTCAAGGCCCAGGCGCGGGAAAACCTCGAAAGCTTCCTCGACGCCAACCCGGAGGCGCGCGTGCGGGTACGGGTGAACGCCGCTGGCGATCCGCAGCAGGCGGCCGACCTCGAACTTTGCGGGCGCCTGCCGGGCGTCACCGGCATCCTGCTGCCCAAGGCCGAACGTGCCATGCAGGTGCGCATCGCCGCTTCCTCCGGCAAGCCGGTGTGGCCGCTGATCGAGAGCGCCCGCGGCCTGCTCGCGCTGGGGGAGATCGCCGCCTGCGAGGGCGTCGAGCGCCTGACCTTCGGCGGCCTCGACCTGGCGCTGGATATCGGCATGAGCAGCGGCACCCAGGCCGCCGCGGTGGTCTACGACCAGGTACGCCTGAGCCTGCTGCTGCATTCGCGGGTGAACGACCTGCAGCCGCCGCTGGATACCGTGTTCCCCGCCTTCGATGATGCCGAAGGGTTCGCCGCGACCATCCGGCATGGTCGCGACCTCGGCCTGCTCGGCGCCCTGTGCATCCATCCCCGACAGGTCGCTGTGGCCCATGCGGCGCTGGCCCCCGGCGCTGACGAACTGGACTGGGCGCGGCGCGTGGTGGAGGCCTCGCAAGGCGGCGCGGCGGCCTTCCAGGTCGACGGGCAGATGGTCGACGCGCCGGTGCTGGCCCGCGCCCGGCGACTGCTGGCCAGCGCTGGCGGTTGAACGACTGTCTGTAGGAGCGAGCTGGCTCGCGAACCTTTTCCGCCGGTCGCCGGTGCCAATCGTTCGCGAGCAAGCTCGCTCCTGCATGGTCGGCCGGATTTCGCGAAACGCCTCGGCAACGCAAAACTGCGGTCTTGACCGAGAGCACCGTCAAGGGACAGGTGGCTGATCTAGGCTAGGGGACACAAGGCTCCCATGCGCGGGCCTGCGCAGTAGCGACCCGGAGCCTTTCGACCCCATGCCCGATACCTCACCACGGCAATCCGCCCGCTTCGACTGGCAACGTTGGCTGCCAGGGCTGGCCACCCTGCGCAACTACCAGGCGAGCTGGCTGCCCAGGGACCTGGCTGCCGGCCTGGTGCTGACCACCATGCTGGTGCCGGTGGGCATCGCCTACGCCGAGGCTTCCGGCGTACCGGGCATCTACGGGCTGTACGCGACCATCATTCCCTTGCTGGCCTATGCGCTGTTCGGCCCGAGCCGCATCCTCGTGCTTGGCCCGGACTCCGCGCTGGCCGCGCCGATTCTTGCGGTGGTGCTGGTGCAGGCGGCGGGCGATCCGCAGCGGGCCATTGCCATCGCCAGCCTGATGGCGCTGGTCTCCGGCGTGGTCTGCATGGTCGCGGGGCTGCTGCGCCTGGGCTTCATCACCGAACTGCTGTCCAAGCCGATCCGCTACGGCTACATGAACGGCATCGCCCTGACGGTGTTGATCAGCCAGTTGCCCAAGCTGTTCGATCTTTCCGTCGAGAGCCGGGGGCCGCTGCAGGACCTCTGGTCATTGGGCCGGGCGCTGCTGGGCGGGCAGGCCAACTGGCCGAGTTTCGCGGTGGGTGGTGGCTGCCTGGTGTTGATCCTCGCACTCAAGCGCTACCGGCGCCTTCCGGGCATTCTCATCGCGGTGGTGCTGGCGACCCTGTCGGTCAGCCTGTTCGACCTCGGCAGCCGCGGCGTCAAGGTGCTCGGCGAGTTGCCCCAGGGGCTGCCAGGGTTTGCTTTTCCCTGGGTGAGCGGCATCGACCTGGTGGAAGTGCTACTGGGCGGTATCGCCGTGGCGCTGGTGTCATTCGCCGACACCAGTGTGCTGTCGCGCACCTACGCGGCGAGGCTGAAGACGCCGGTTAACCCCAACCAGGAAATGTTCGGCCTGGGCGTGGCGAACTTCGCATCCGGGCTGTTCCAGGGCATCCCCATCAGCAGCAGCTCCTCGCGTACGCCGGTCGCCGAGGCCGCGGGGGCAAAGACCCAGCTCACCGGCATCGTCGGTGCCCTGGCGGTGACCCTGTTGCTGCTGGCGGCGCCCAACCTGATGCAGCACCTGCCCACCAGTGCCCTGGCTGCGGTGGTGATTGCCGCGGCCCTGGGGTTGTTCGAGTTCACCGACCTCAAGCGCATCTTCCGCCTGCAACAATGGGAGTTCTGGCTGTCCATGGGCTGCTTTGCCGGCGTGGCGGTATTCGGGGCCATTCCAGGCATCTGCATCGCCGTGGCGATCGCGGTGATCGAGTTCCTCTGGGATGGCTGGCGACCGCACCATGCCGTGCTGGGCAGGGTGGACGGCGTGCGTGGTTATCACGACGTAACGCGTTACCCGAATGCGCGGCGCATTCCCGGCCTGGTGTTGCTGCGCTGGGATGCGCCGCTGTTCTTCGCCAATGCCGAGCAGTTCCAGAACCAGGTACTGGCGGCGCTGAACCAGTCCCCCACGCCCGTGCAGCGCCTGGTGATCGCGGCCAGCCCGGTGACCAGCATCGATATCACCTCCGCCGACATGCTCGCCGAGCTGGACAAGATCCTGGAGCAACGCGGGGTGGAATTGCAGTTCGCCGAGATGAAGGACCCGGTGAAGGACAAGATGAAGCAGTTCGAGCTGTTCGAGGGCCTGGGCGAATCGGCATTCCATCCCACGGTGGGCGCCGCCGTGGATGCCTACCTGGCCGACTCCGGCGTGGACTGGGAGCCCTAGGCGCCTGTCGATCAGGCGGCGCCCAGGGCTACGGTGGAGCAGGGCCCAAGGCTCACCCTGACAGTGGCGAATCTAGAGCTTCCAGATGGGGCCGTAGGTGCCAAAACACGCGTTCGATAGCGCCTGCTTGCGAACGCCGTGAGTCTGGTAGCCGCCGAATTCGTTGATCTCCAGGGTCAATTGCGGAGTCAGCTCCTTGCCGCTCTTGAGGCGGACGCTGTCGAACACCTGCAGCTTCTTGCCGGTATTGACCACACTGGTCTCCATCCAGGCCTCGGGCGTACTGGCTTCATCCAGGCGGGCCAGCAGTGCGTTATAGAGGGGCAGGTAGCGACCGTCCGGGGCCTTGCAGTCGATGTTGATCTTCTTCACCAGGGCCTCGGCCTCGGCGGAGCTGAAGTACAACCGGCTGCCAAAATCGCGCTGAAGCCTGTCGACATAGGAACCCTGGTCGCCAGCCCTTGCAGTGGCGACCTTCGCAACATCCGCGGACTGCCCGGCAAGCTCGGCCTGGCAGGCCTGCCGGCTCTTGTAGAACGTGTGCGAAACCCTGACGCCTGACGGTTTGTAGATTGCAGAAGCGATCAGTACCTGGCCGTCGGTACTCAGCAGGTCGCCATCCGGAATGTATTCACCGCCCTTGCCCCAGACGCCATCCGGAAGACCGGTCGGCCACTCGACGCACGAGGGTTGCTGGATATCACGGCGCAACTCGTAAACGCGCCCCTGGAGAAAGGCCTGCGTATTTTCGGCAACGCTCGGAAAAGATGTCAGCGACAGGCAGGATGCGATGAATAGCCGAGTCCAATTCAAGAAGCGTCTCCTTGTCACCCGGCGACCTGGCGGCGGGCATTTCTGACTCAGGATAGCTGCGTATCGCGGCGACACCGGGCGAAGAAGTCGTCCGGAACGATCAGGGGCGGTGCCGGGCCTGCTTCGGCAAATATCTGAACTCTGCGCCAGAGGTCTGTCCCAACAGGTAGAACCCGGCGCCGACGTCCATCCCAACAGGGCGCCATTCTGCATCCTGATGAGGAGAACCCTGCCGTGGCCAAGAAACCCACCGTAAAGCGAAGCGATCTGGCTGGCACCAACACCACCGACCGCAGCAACCGCAACGAGAAGATCGAGCAACTGGAGCCTTACCGCGAGGACGCCACGGGGGAGGCGCTCACCACCAATACCAACGTGCGCATCGCCGACAACCAGAACAGCCTGCGCGCAGGGGAACGCGGACCTTCGCTGCTGGAAGACTTCATCCTGCGGGAGAAGATCACCCACTTCGACCATGAGCGGATTCCCGAACGCATCGTGCATGCCCGGGGCGCTGCGGCCCATGGCTATTTCGAGTGCTACGAGGATTGGAGCCCGCTGACCAAGGCGGCGTTTCTCGGCAAGGCGGGCCTGCGTACGCCCGTGTTCGTGCGCTTCTCCACCGTGCAGGGGCCGCGTGGCTCGGCAGACACGGTGCGCGATGTGCGCGGCTTCGCGGTGAAGTTCTATACCGAGGAGGGCAACTACGACCTGGTTGGCAACAACATGCCGGTGTTCTTCATCCAGGACGCCATCAAGTTTCCCGACTTTGTCCACGCAGTGAAGCCCGAGCCGCACAACGAGATTCCCACCGGCGGTTCGGCCCACGACACCTTCTGGGACTTCGTCTCGCTGACGCCGGAGTCGGCGCACATGGTCATGTGGGCCATGTCGGACCGCGCCATTCCGATTTCCCTGCGGCATATCCAGGGCTTTGGCGTGCATACCTTCCGCCTGGTGAATGCGGCGGGCGACAGTGTGTTCGTCAAGTTCCACTGGCGGCCGAAGTCCGGCGTCTGCTCGCTGGTCTGGGACGAGGCGCAGAAGCTGGCCGGCAAGGACGCGGACTTCCACCGCCGCACCCTGTGGGACGACATCGAAAGCGGCGACTACCCCGAGTGGGAGCTGGGCGTGCAGGTAATCGCCGAAGCGGACCAGGACAAGTTCGATTTCGACCTGCTCGATCCCACCAAACTGGTGCCCGAGGAGCTTGTCCCCGTGAAGTTGCTGGGCCGCATGGTGCTGAACCGCAACCCGGACAACTTCTTCGCCGAAACCGAGCAGGCGGCGTTCCACCCCGGCCATGTGGTGCCGGGCATCGATTTCAGCAACGACCCGCTGCTGCAGGGGCGGCTGTTTTCCTATACCGACACCCAGCTGTCGCGCCTTGGCGGGCCGAACTTCAACCAGATCCCGATCAACCAGCCGCTGTGCCCGTTCCACAACAACCAGCGCGACGGCCTGCACCAGCACATGCTGCACAAGGGCCGAGCCGCCTACGAACCCAATTCCATCGACAACGGCTGGCCCAAGGAAACCCCGCCCGCCGCGCGCCAGGGCGGTTTCGCCAGCTACCCGGAAACCATGACCGGCACCAAGGTCCGCGTGCGGGCCGATTCCTTCGCCGACCATTTCACCCAGGCCGCGCTGTTCTACCACAGCCTCAGCGAGGCGGAGCAGGGCCATGTGGTTTCGGCCTATGCGTTCGAGCTGTCGAAGGTCGAGCGAATGGCGATTCGCGAGCGCGAGGTCAACCAGATTCTCGCCAATATCTGCCCGAAACTGGCCGAGCGCGTGGCCCAGCGTATCGGGGTGAAACTCACCAACAGGAAGGCCAAGGCTCCGCAGCCCAAGCCATCGCCGGCCTTGAGCCAGGCGAACCTGCTGGCCGGCGATATCCGCTCCCGCAAGGTGGCGATCCTGGTCGCCGATGGCGTCAACGAAAGCGACGTCAAGGGCTTGCAGGATGCGCTGAAAAAGGCGGGGGCGAGCGCCAAGCTGATCGGCCCCAGTGCCGCGCCGGTAAAGTCCGAAACGGGTTCGGCGCTGGTGCCCGATGCCAGCTGGGACGGGCTGCCGTCGGTGGCTTTCGACGCAGTGTTCGTGCCCGGCGGCGCGAAATCCGTGCAGGCCATCGGTAGCGATGGCCGCGCGCTGCACTACCTGCTGGAGGCGTACAAGCACCTCAAGCCGCTGGCATTCGCCGGCGACGCCGGGAAGCTGCCGGCGCAGCTCGGCCTGCCGGTGGATGAAGGGGTGATCGACGGCAAGTCCGCCAAGGAAGTGTTCGGCAAGTTGCAGAAGGCCTTGCTGCAGCACCGCATCTGGGGCCGCGAGGCCCATGCCGGGAAGATCCCTGCCTGAGCGGAGGGGCGGCGGCCGATGCTGCCGCCCCGTGCCCACCGGGCAGTCAACCTGAACTCCAGCCGCTGGTTCGGCTCAACCGGCCGACAGCATTTGTCCGAGAACCGTAGGAGAGTCGCCATGACTGAACGACGCCAGCAACACATCGAGATCGACGATACCGAGGACCGCATGGGCAGCGTGCGCGAACTCGACTTCGAGAAACAGCCGGAAGGCCGCATTGGCGACGAGCGCTCGCCGCAGGAGGTGGAGCGCGAATTCCCACCGCAGCGCCGCCGCGAGATGGGCATGACCGGCGGCGAGACGCTGGGCGACAGCGCCGTCGAGGATGGTGTCAGCATGGATGACCTGGCACCGGAAACCCTGATCGACGAGGACGGGACCGAGTCCCCGCTCGATCCGCCGTCCGGCAAGCCGGCAGACCGCGACCTGCGCATCGTTCGCGGCAGCGAGATCGGCGCGGGCGGCGGGCTGGACGAGGCAGAGGAAGGCCGTGTGCACCCGCTGGACGGCAAACCCTGGGACGCCTCGGACCCCGACGAGGAACAGTGATCCGTGGCCGGGGCCAAAGCCGTCACGGACAGCACCCTGAAGGAATACGCGCGCAAACGCGACTTCAGCGGTACTCCCGAGCCGCAGGGCGAAACGCCGGCGGACCGGGAAGGGGAGGCTGCCTTCGTCGTGCAGAAGCACGACGCCAGCCATCTGCATTACGACTTCCGCCTCGAACTCGATGGCGTGCTCAAGAGCTGGGCGGTGCCCAAGGGCCCCTGCCTCGACCCCAGCGTGAAGCGCCTGGCCATCGAGGTGGAGGATCATCCGCTGGACTACGCGGGCTTCGAAGGGCATATCCCGGAAGGTCATTACGGTGCCGGCGACGTGATCGTCTGGGACGAGGGCCGCTGGATACCCATTGGCGATCCCCACGAAGGCCTCGGCAACGGCCATCTCAAGTTCCGCCTGGCGGGCAGCAAGCTCACCGGCAGCTGGAACCTGATCCGCACCCGCATGGCCGGGCGGCAGCCGCAGTGGTTCCTGATCAAGGGGCGGGATGACCAGGCACGGGACTACCCGCGCTACGACATCCTCGCCGAGCAGCCGCTGAGCGTCGTCACCGGAAAGGCATTGCCCAGCGAGGTTGCGCAGCGCAAGCAGGCTTCGGTAAAGCGCGCCGGGTCGGTGCAGCCTGCGAAGAAAAGAGCGGCGGGGAAGGCCAGCCTGCCGGCGGCCATTTCTCCCGAACTCGCCACTCTGGTGGACTCGCCACCGGCAGGCGACTGGCGCTACGAGATCAAGCTCGATGGCTACCGCCTGCTTGCCCGCCTCGACGGCGACCAGGTCAAGTTGCTGACCCGCAACGGCCACGACTGGTCGAAGAAGCTGCCTGAACTGTGCGCGGCGCTGGCGGCATTGCCGGTGACGTCCGCCTGGCTGGACGGCGAGATACTGGTGATGGACGAGGAGGGCCGCCCGGACTTCCAGCGCCTGCAGAATGCCTTCGACGCCGAGGTCTCGGCGCCCATCCACTACACGTTGTTCGACCTGCTCTGGCTGGATGGCGAGGATTACCGCAACAAGTCCCTGGAGCAGCGGCGCCAGGCGCTGGCACAGGTCCTGCGCGGCAATGGCGATGATCGCCTGCGTTATTCCGAGGACTTCACCGACGACCCGCGCAGCATCCTCGACAGCGCCTGCCGGCTCGGCCTGGAAGGGCTGATTGGCAAGCGTGCGGGCAGCCTGTATACGGGGAAACGCTCCTCCGACTGGATCAAGCTCAAATGCAAGCGCCGGCAGGAGTTCGTGATCGTCGGCTATAGCGAACCCAAGGGCTCGCGCTCATCTTTCGGCGCCTTGCTGCTCGGGCTGCACGACGAGAATGGCGAGCTGCGCTACGCCGGCAAGGTGGGCACCGGTTTCAGCGCGGCCAGCTTGAAGAGACTGCATCAGCAGTTTCAGCCGCTGCAGCGCAAGACCTGCCCGCTGCGGGAGCCGCCCAAGGGGGCCGAGGCCAAGGGCGTGACCTGGCTGCGTCCGGAGTTGCTGGGCGAAGTTGCCTTCGCCGAGATCACCCGTGAAGGCAGGGTGCGCCAGGCGGTGTTCCACGGTCTGCGCAGTGACAAGCCGGCTGAGGCGATAGTCGAGGAAAAACCGAAGAAGGCTGCCCGCGCCGGCTCCACCAGACCCGCGCGCTCGAACAGCGGCAATGTCCTGGAAGGCGTGACCGTCACCCATCCCGAGCGAGTGGTCGATCCCACCAGCAAGCTGCGCAAGATCGATGTGGCGCACTACTACGACAAAGCCGCGGAATACCTGCTGCCCTGGCTGGCCGACCGCCCGGTGTCCCTGGTGCGGGCGCCCGATGGTGTAGCGGGCGAGCAGTTCTTCCAGCGCCATGCCTCGCGTACCGGGATCCCCGGCGCCGAACAACTGGACCCGCAGCTTGACCCCGGTCACGCACCGCTGCTGCGCATCGCCTCGGCCATGGCGCTGGTGGGCGCCGCGCAGATGGGCGCGCTGGAGCTGCATACCTGGAACGCCGCACTCGATGACCTGGAGAAACCCGACCGCTTCGTCCTGGACCTCGACCCCGATCCGGCGCTGCCCTGGCAGCGGATGATCGAGGCGACCCAGTTGACCCTCACATTGCTGGATGAACTGGGCCTGACGGCCTTCCTCAAGACCAGCGGCGGCAAGGGCATGCATATCCTCGTGCCGCTGCAGCGGCACCATGGCTGGGATGAAGTGAAGGACTTCGCCCATGCCATCAGCCGACACATGGCCCAACTGATGCCGGACCGCTTCAGCGCCGTATCGGGGCCGAAGAACCGTGTCGGGAAGATCTTCATCGATTACCTGCGCAACAGCCGGGGCGCCAGCACGGTGTGCGTGTGGTCGGTACGTGCACGGGAGGGGCTGCCGGTCTCGGTGCCGATCAGCCGTCATGAGCTTGCCAGGCTCAAGTCGGCACACCAATGGACACTCGCCAACATCGACGAGCGTCTGGCGGCTTCGGACCCCTGGGCCGACTGGGCGAAGACCCGGCAACGGTTGAGCGCAAAGATGCGCGGCAAACTGGACGGCTGAGGAAGTTAAAACACCTCCCGGCTCAGGCGGCTTTTCGCAAGGCGTCGATCAGTTGCTGCTTGCGCATACTGGAGCGCCCGGCGATGTGCCGGGTGCGCGCACAATTGAGCAGCTCGGCCTTGGTCATGGATTCCAGCGGCTGGTCGGGGCGCGGCACGCCGTGTTTGCTGGCAACGGCGCGACGGGCCGAGCTCTTGCGTGCAGCGGCCTTGGCGGTGGCGCTTTTCTGCTGGCCCGAACCGCCTTTGCGCTCGCCGCCGCCGGACTGCTTGTTCACGGTCGCCCAGGCTCGCGCCTCGGCTTCCGCCCTGGGTACGCCGCGCTCTTCGTAGCTTTCCTCGATGTGCTCGGCCTTGCGCTTCTGCTTCTCGGTGTACTTGCCTTTGTCGCCGCGTGGCATGACGGTTCTCCTGTCTCTGATTACCTGGCAGCCCTTTGCCAAGGGCCACATGAGGGGAGAAACCGCTCGTCGCCGATGGTTCGGCGTTTCTGATGAACGGGCCGTGCCGGTCGGCGAAAAGGTCTGAACTCATGGATTTCGCCGGGGACTGATGCACTGGACGCCTCGCGTACCCGCAGCCACTGGCAACCAGAGGAGACGGCAATGGCCCTGGACAGCATTCCCGATCAGTCGGAAGTCGAGACCTTCAAGCATGCGGTGCTCACCCGCCTGCGCTACGCAGTCGGCAAGGACCCGGCCGACGCCTTCGACCACGACTGGTTCGAGGCGGTGGCCCTGGCCGCACGCAAATACCAGGTCGACAACTGGGAGGAGACCACCCGCGCCATCGACCGCAGCGCCCGCAAGCACGTCTACTACCTGTCGCTGGAGTTCCTCATCGGCCGCCTGCTGATCGACAACCTGAGCAACCTGGGGTTGCTGGAGGTGGCGCGCCAGGCCCTTTCGGAGCTGGGCGTGGACCTCGACCGCGTGCGCCTGCTGGAGCCCGACGCCGCGCTGGGCAACGGCGGCCTGGGGCGGCTCGCCGCCTGCTTCATGGAGAGCATGGCGACGCTGGACATCCCCGCCCACGGCTACGGCATCCGCTACGAGCACGGCCTGTTCAAGCAGGTGATCGGCGACGGCTGGCAGCAGGAGCACACCGAAACCTGGCTCGACTTCGGCAACCCCTGGGAATTCGAGCGGCCCGAGTGCAGCTTCAGCGTCGGCTTCGGCGGCAGCGTCCACAGCGAGCGCGATGCCCATGGCGTCGAACGGCAGCGCTGGGAACCGGCCGAGCGCGTGCGTTCGGTGGCCTACGACATGCCGGTGGTGGGCTGGCGTACCGCCAGCGTGAACACCCTGCGCCTGTGGCGCGCCCGTGCCGAGGAAACCCTGCGGCTGGACCGCTTCAATGCCGGCGACCACCTGGGGGCGGTGGCGGATACGGTGCGTGCGGAAAGCATCTCGCGGGTGCTCTACCCGGCAGACAGCACCGAGGCGGGCCAGGAACTGCGCCTGCGCCAGGAGTTCTTCTTCGTCAGCGCCTCGCTGCAGGACCTGATGCAACGCCACCTGGGGCAGGGCGAGGACGTCTTCGGCCTGCCCGAACGGGTGGCCATCCAGCTCAACGACACCCACCCGGCCATCGCCGTCGCCGAGCTGATGCGCCTGCTGCTGGACGAGCGCAGCCTGGACTGGGACGACGCCTGGGCGCTGACGGTAGCGACCCTGTCCTATACCAACCACACGCTGCTGCCCGAGGCGCTGGAATCCTGGCCGGTGAGCCTGATGGAGCGCCTGCTGCCACGGCACATGCAGATCATCTACCTGATCAATGCCTTCCATATCGACGCGCTGCGTGCCAAGGACATCCACGATTTCGCCCTGCTGCGCTCGGTCTCGCTGATCGAGGAAGACCACGGCCGCCGCGTGCGCATGGGCAACCTAGCGTTCCTCGGCTCGCACAGCGTCAACGGCGTGTCGGCGCTGCACACCGACCTGATGCGCGAGACGGTGTTCCGCGACCTGCACCGGCTCTACCCGGAGCGGATCAGCAACAAGACCAACGGCGTGACCTTCCGCCGCTGGCTGTTCCAGACCAACCCGGAACTGACCCGGCTGCTGATGGAAAACCTTGGCGCCGAGGTACTCGACGAGCCCGAGAAGCACCTGCCGGCGCTGGCCGAGCTGGTGGAGAAGTCCTCGGTGCGCCAGCGCTTCGCCCAGCAGCGGCGCAATGCCAAGGAACGCCTGGCGGCGCTGGTCGAGGAGCGCCTGGGTGTGCGCATCGACCCGGATGCGCTGTTCGACGTTCACGTCAAGCGCATCCACGAATACAAGCGCCAGTTGCTCAACCTGCTGCATACCGTGGCGCTCTACCAGGACATCCGCAACGACCCCACCACCGACCGCGTGCCACGGGTGAAGATCTTCGCCGGCAAGGCCGCGCCCAGCTACACGGTGGCCAAGCTGATCATCAAGCTGGCCAACGACATCAGCCGGATGGTCAACGGCGATCCCACGGTGCGCGGCCGGCTCAAGGTGGTATTTATCCCCAACTACAACGTCAGCCTGGCGGAATCGATCATCCCGGCGGCGGACCTGTCCGAGCAGATTTCCACGGCGGGGCTGGAGGCCTCCGGCACCAGCAACATGAAGTTCGCCCTCAATGGCGCGCTGACCATCGGCACGCTGGACGGCGCCAACGTCGAGATGTGCGAGCGCATCGGCGCGGAAAACATGTTCATCTTCGGCCTCAAGGCCAAGCAGGTGGAGGCACGCAAGCGCGTTGGCGACCTGTCGATGCATGCCGAGATCGTCGCCTCGCCGCGGCTGGAGGAGGCGCTGCGGGCGATCAGCTCCGGGGTGTTCTCACCGGACGATCCGCAGCGCTATACCGGCCTGGTCGATGCGCTGGTCAGCGACGACCGCTTCCTGGTCTGCGCCGATTTCGACGCCTACTGGGACGCCCAGGAAAAGGTCGAGGAGCTTTGGCGCAAACCGGCGCGCTGGTGGAAGGCCTCCATGCTCAATACCGCCAGGGTCGGCTGGTTCTCCTCGGACCGGACCATCCGGGAGTACGCCAGGGATATCTGGAAGGTGCAGGCCGGGGAGGACTGAGCCGTCACCAGAAACCGCCGGCATGCCGGCGGGAGGCGTAGTCCAGGTGCAGCGCGAAAGCCTCCTGGAAGAACTCCAGCAGGCGGGTGTCGAGCACCCTCTCGTTGAGCGAAGCGATGGAGCCGACCACCCGCTGCACGTCGGCTTCGGTCTCGCCGCAGCGGTTCTCATGGCACAGCCGCTGCGTGCTCGGGTCGGCGCTGATGCGACAGACGCAGTCGGCTGCCTGGCAGGCGTCGCGCACGGACAACACCAGTTCGGGCAGGTCGCGCCGACCTTCCCGCAGCTCGACGCTGCACTCCAGGCCGTGGTCGCGGGCGAACTCGCCGGCTCGGGCGAAGGCCGGCAGGGCGACCTCCACGAGGGCGTTCTGGTACTCGTTGGCGAAACGCTTGGGGTCGATGCTCATTCCGGTCTCCTGTGTTGAAGGTGCGTTGGCCGGCAGTGCTGCGCCGGGTATGAGCGATGGACCGCGCCGATGGCGAGGTGCACGGATTTTCCGCCGGGCGGTGGAATCGCCGGCGAATTTTCAGCAAACCAATTGCGCGGTCGGCGGGTCTGCACCCTTAAGAGGGACTGCGGAGCCTGTCATGGACACGCTGGATCGCATCTGGGTAACGCTGGTCGCCGAATTCTCCGACCTGAGCGAAGTCGAGCAGATCACCCGCGCCTCGCTGCGCCTGACGCTCGCCGTGGTGCTGGGCGGCGTGGTCGGCTACGAGCGGGAAAGCCAAGGCAAGGCCGCCGGCTTGCGTACCCACATGCTGGTCACCCTGGGCGCTGCGCTGTTCGTGATGGCGATCCACGAGGGCGGTGCGCAGGCCGATGCGGTCAGCCGGGTGATCCAGGGGATCGCCGCCGGCATCGGCTTCCTTTGCGCCGGTACCATCCTCAAGGGCAGCCAGGTGTCCGAGGTGAAAGGGCTGACCACCGCCGCCGGGTTGTGGCTGAGCACGGCCATCGGGATCAGCGTCGGGCTTGGGCACTCCGCCACGGCAGTGCTGGGTACGCTGCTCGCGCTGCTGGTGCTGCATGTTCTGCCACGCTGGCTGGAACGCAACCGACCGCCTACCGAACAGGCGGCGAGAGAGGACCGCGATGTTCCGTGAATTCGCCCAGGCCTGTGCCTGGACCGATGCGATGCTGGAGAACGGCCGCTATACCGGCCTGATCGAGTACCAGGTGACCCGCCAGGGCGCGCCGGTCGAGGTGCTCTGGGTCTATGCACCCGGCAGCCGCAACGTGTCGGAGGCGGAGTGGCAGGCGCAGCGCATGCTCGAGCGGATCAGCGATATCGACAGCGCCGGCCGCGTGCATTTCGACGACGGCATCATCCTGCAGGAGAGTTACCCATGGCCCGTGTGATCTGGAAAGGCGCCATCAGCTTCGGCCTCGTGCACATCCCGGTGGCGCTCAACAGCGCCGCGCGTTCCAGCGCCACCGACTTCGACTGGCTGGACGAGCGCAGCCTGGAACCGGTGGGCTACAAACGGGTGAACAAGATCACCGGCAAGGAGGTGCCCAGGGAACACATCGTCAAGGGCGTGGAGCTGGAGAAGGGCCGCTACGTGGTGATCAGCGAAGAGGAGATTCGCGCCGCGCGGCCCGAGGCGACCCAGACCATCGACATCCTCGGCTTCATCGAGATCGGCGAAATTCCCGTGGCGTTCTACGACTCCCCGTATTACCTGACGCCCGAGAAGCGCGGCGAGAAGGTCTACGTGCTGCTGCGCGATACCCTGAGGAAGACCGGCAAGGCGGCGGTCTGCCAATTGGTGATGCACAGCCGTCAGCACCTGGCGATGCTGCGCGACGACGGCGACGCCATCCTGCTGATGACCCTGCGCTGGCCGGCGGACGTGCGCGAAGTGGACGAACTGGGCCTGGCGCTGGACAAGGTCAAGCTGGACAAGCGCGAAACCGAGATGGCCGAACGCCTGGTCAAGGACATGAGTGGCCGCTGGTCGCCCGCGGATTACCAGGACGAGTTCAGCGCGGAAATCCACCGCCTGGTGGAGCAGAAGGCCGCCAAGGGCCAGCTGGAGAACGTGCCGCAGGCGCAAGCGAAAGCCAGCGAAGGCGCCGACATCATCGACCTCACCGAACTGCTCAAGCGCAGCCTCAAGGGCGCAGAAAAACCGCGCAGCGCCGCCAGCTCCGCGAAGAAAACGACCCCTACGCCGGCGAAGAAGAGTGCCACGAGCAAGGCCGCGCCCAGGCGCAAGAGTTCCTGAAACGACCACTGGCGCAATTAGCCTGAACTTGCCGAAGCCCTGCCGTTCCCAATGCCTGTAGCGAGCAATCCACCCACGAGCGCGCATCCGGCGCGCACCGCAGCGAGGAGGGCGCCGCGATGGAACTGGAGAATCCGGCCGATCGGGCCGAGGTTGCCGCCAACGAGGCGCGCATCGTCATCGAAGAGGTAGCGCCGCGTCTGGAAGGTGGGCGCTTCGCCGCCAAGGCCATCGCCCACCGGGCCTCGCGCATCCATGCGCGCATCTTTGCCGATGGCCACGACAAGCTGGCCGCCGAAGTCGCCTGGCGCGAAGGCAAGGGTCAGCCCTGGCAGAAAACGCCCCTGCAGCACCTGGGCAACGATCACTGGGAGGCCGATATCACGCCGACCCGAATTGGCCGCACGGAATTCATCGTCCTGGCCTGGATCGACAGCTACGCCAGCTTCCGCTACGAACTGGAGAAGAAATACGCCGCCGGCCAGCTGCTGGACCTGGAGTTCCGCGAGGGCCTCGACCTGTTCCAGGAGGTACTGCACAACGCGCCACAGGAGGGTGCGGCGGAGCTGGGCGAAATCCTCCACAGCCTGCAGGACACCACCGAGCGGGAGGCGCGTTTCGGCCTGTTCATGGCCCCGCGGACCCTGGAGCTGATGCAGCGCGCCGAACACCGCCCGCACCTGACCCGCAGCCTTACCTTCGAGCTGGACGTGGAGCGCCCGCTGGCCGGGTTCGCCAGTTGGTACGAGCTGTTCCCGCGCTCGGAAAGCCCGACACCCGGCCAGCACGGCACCTTTGCCGACGTTCACCGGCGGCTGCCGGAGATCGCCGCCATGGGCTTCGACGTGCTGTATTTCCCGCCCATCCATCCCATCGGCCGCACCCACCGCAAGGGCCGCAACAACAGCCTGCAGGCTGGCCCCGACGACCCTGGCAGCCCCTACGCCATCGGCAGCGAGGAGGGCGGCCATGACACCGTGCACCCCGAGCTGGGCAGCCTGGACGACTTCCGCGCACTGGTGGACGCCGCCCGCGGGCACGGCCTGGAGATCGCACTGGATTTCGCCATCCAGTGCTCGCCGGACCACCCCTGGCTGCGCGAGCACCCCGGCTGGTTCAGCTGGCGCGCGGACGGCAGCATCCGCCACGCGGAGAACCCGCCGAAGAAGTACGAGGACATCGTCAACGTCGACTTCTACGCCGCCGACGCCATTCCCGGTCTCTGGCTCGGCCTGCTGGGTGTGGTGCAGGGCTGGGTGGAGCAGGGCGTCAACCTGTTCCGCGTCGACAACCCGCATACCAAGCCGCTGCCGTTCTGGGAATGGCTGATCGCCGAAGTGCGCCGCGAGCACCCGCAGGTGATCTTCCTCGCCGAGGCCTTCACCCGGCCGGCGATGATGGCGCGCCTGGGCAAGGTCGGCTTCAGCCAGAGCTACACCTACTTCACCTGGCGCAACACCAAGGCGGAGCTGGAGGAATACCTCACCGAACTGAATCAGCCGCCGCTGCGCGACTGCTACCGGCCGAACTTCTTCGTCAACACGCCGGACATCAATCCCTACTTCCTGCAACGCTCCGGCCGCGCCGGCTTCCTCATCCGCGCTGCCCTGGCGACCATGGGCTCGGGGCTGTGGGGGATGTATTCGGGGTTCGAACTGTGCGAGGCCGACCCGGTGCCGGGCAAGGAGGAGTACTTCGACTCCGAGAAGTACCAGCTGCGCCAGCGCGACTACTACGCGCCCGGCAACATCGTCGGCGAGATCACCCGGCTCAACCGCATCCGCCGCGAGAACCCGGCGCTGCACAGCCACCTGGGCTTCCAGGCCTATCCCGTCTTCAACGACAACATCCTGCTGTTCGGCAAGCGCAGCGCCGACCTGGCCAACTTCATCCTGGTGGCGGTCAGCCTCGATCCGGAGAACGCCCAGGAGGCGGACTTCGAGCTGCCGCTGTGGGAATTCGGCCTGCCCGATGACGCGCCCATGGGTGGCGAAGACCTGATGAATGGTCACCGCTGGACCTGGCACGGCAAGCGCCAGTGGATGCGCATCGAGCCCTGGCACCTGCCGTTCGGCATCTGGCGCCTGCATCCCGAGCAATGACTTCCAGGAGCGCGACCATGGCCAAGCGCAAGACCCGCCCCTTTCTCGATGACCCGCTCTGGTACAAGGACGCGGTCATCTACCAGTTGCACGTAAAGTCCTTCTTCGATGCCAACAACGACGGCATCGGCGATTTCCGCGGCCTGATGGAGAAGCTCGACTACATCGCCGAGCTGGGCGTGAACACCCTCTGGCTGTTGCCGTTCTACCCCTCGCCACGGCGTGACGATGGCTACGACATCGCCATGTACAAGGGCGTCCACCCGGACTACGGCACCCTGGCCGACGCCCGCCGCTTCATCGACGCGGCGCACCAGCGCGGCCTGCGGGTGATCACGGAACTGGTGATCAACCATACCTCCGACCAGCACCCCTGGTTCCAGCGCGCGCGGCGGGCGAAGAAGGGCTCGCAGGCGCGCAACTGGTACGTCTGGTCCGACGATGACAGCAAGTACGAGCAGACGCGGATCATCTTCATCGACAGCGAACAGTCCAACTGGACCTGGGACCCGGTGGCCGAGCAGTACTTCTGGCACCGCTTCTACTCGCACCAGCCGGACCTCAATTTCGACAATCCCCAGGTGCTGCGCGCAGTGCTCGGGGTCATGCGCTACTGGCTGGACATGGGTGTCGACGGCCTGCGCCTGGACGCCATCCCGTACCTGATCGAACGCGACGGCACCAACAACGAGAACCTTCCCGAGACCCACGTGGTGCTCAAGCGCATCCGCGCCGAGCTGGATGCGCATTACCCGGACCGCATGCTGCTGGCCGAGGCCAACCAGTGGCCGGAGGACACGAGGCCGTATTTCGGCGCAATGGACGGTGCCACCGAGGGCAGCACCGGCGACGAATGCCACATGGCCTTCCACTTCCCGCTGATGCCGCGCATGTACATGGCCATCGCCCAGGAAGACCGCTTCCCGATCACCGACATCCTGCGCCAGACGCCGTCGATTCCGGACAACTGCCAATGGGCGATCTTCCTGCGCAACCACGATGAGCTGACCCTGGAGATGGTCACCGACGACGAGCGCGACTACCTCTGGAACTACTACGCCGCCGACCGCCGCGCGCGCATCAATCTGGGTATTCGCCGCCGTCTCGCCCCGCTGGTGGAGCGCGATCGCCGGCGCATCGAACTGCTCCACAGCCTGCTGCTGTCGATGCCCGGCACGCCGACCCTGTACTACGGCGACGAGATCGGCATGGGCGACAACATCTACCTGGGCGACCGCGACGGCGTGCGCACACCGATGCAATGGTCGGTGGACCGCAATGGCGGCTTCTCCCGCGCGGACCCCGCCAGCCTCGTGCTGCCGCCGATACTCGACTCGCTCTACGGCTACCAGAGCGTCAACGTCGAGGCCCAGGCGCGCGACCCGCATTCGCTGCTCAACTGGATGCGCCGCATGCTGGGTGTCCGCAAGCAGCAGAAGGCCTTCGGCCGCGGCAGCATCAGCATGCTGTCACCGCCCAACCGGCGCATTCTTGCGTACCTGCGCCAGTACCGCCCGGAGGGCGAGGGCTCCAGCGAGGAGAGCATCCTCTGTGTCGCCAACCTGTCCAGTGCCGCCCAGGCGGTCGAGCTGGACCTGTCGGCCTTTGACGGCCGAGTCCCGGTGGAAATGCTCGGTGGCTCGTCCTTCCCGCCGATCGGGCGCATGACCTACCTGCTGACCCTGCCGCCCTACGGCTTCTACTGGTTCTACCTGGCCGACAGCCAACAGATGCCGGCGTGGCACGTGAAGCCGGTGGAACGCATGCCCGAACTGCCGACCCTGGTACTGGCCCAGCGCCTGGCGGAGATCGCCAGCGGTGCGCCGCGCGAGCTGCTGGAGAGCGACTCGCTGCCACGCTACCTGCCCAAGCGCCGCTGGTTCGCCAGGGGGCGGCTGGAGGCCGGCAGCGCCCGTCTGCTCTATGCCATGCCGCTGGGTGAGGCCGATGCCGCACCGCTGCTGGCGGAAGTGGAAGTCAATGGCGCGGACGGCGCCGAGCATTACCAATTGCCGCTGGCCGCCGTGCCGGAGAAGGGCGCCGCCGGCAACGATCTGCCCCAGCAACTGGCCCTGGCCCGGCTGCGCCGCGGGCGCAAGGTCGGCCTGCTCACCGACGCCTTCGCCCTGCCGGCGTTCAGCCGCCTGGTGCTGCGCCTGTTGCGCGAGACCTCGACGATGCAGGGCCCCGCGGGCGAGCTGCAGTTCCTGCCGCAGCCGGGACTGCTGCAGTACGGCGACATCGACGATGAAGCGGAAATCCGCGTGCTCAGCGTCGACCAGTCCAACAGCTCCGCGCTGATCGGCAACAAGCTGCTGCTCAAGCTGCTGCGCCGGGTGTTCCCCGGCGTGCACCCGGAAGCCGAGATGGGCGGTTACCTGAGCCGCCGCGGCTTTGCCAACATCGCGCCGCTGCTGGGCGAGGTGCGCCGCATCGACGCCCTGGGCCAGCCGCACACGCTGTTGCTGCTGCAGGGCTACCTGAGCAACCAGGGCGATGCCTGGAGCTGGACCCTGAACCAGCTGGAGCGCGCCATGCGCGACGGCCTGCCGCCGGCAGTGGAAACACCCGGGCCGGAGTTCGATGTCATGGAGGAACTGCGCCTGTTCGCCGGACGGCTTGGCCAGCGCCTGGGTGAAATGCACCAGCTGCTGGCCGAAGCCACCGACGAGCCGGAGTTCGGCCTGCACCGCAGTGGAGCTGTCGACAGCGGGGCCTGGAGCAACAGCATCGGCGCGCAACTCGAACAGGCGCTGGAGACCCTGCGCCACGCACGCGCGAGCCTGGACGAGCAGGGCGGCGCGATGGCCGACTGGCTGCTGGAGCAGCGCGGAGAACTGCTGCAGGCCATCGGCAACCTGGCGCGGCTGGCGGAGGGCGGCGTGATGATCCGCGTCCATGGCGACCTGCACCTGGGCCAGGTCCTGGTGGTGCAGGGCGATGCCTTCCTGATCGATTTCGAAGGCGAGCCGAATCGCCCGCTGGTCGAACGCCGCCAGCGCCACAGCCCGTTGAAGGACGTCACCGGCGTACTGCGCTCCTTCGACTACGCCGCCGCCATGGCCCTGCGCAGCGCCCAGGGCACCGAGGCGCCGGCCGAGGTCCAGGCGGCCAGGGCAGAACTGGCCCTGCGCTACCGTCGCGACGCCCGCGACGCCTTCCTCGAAGCCTACCGGACGGCCGCCGCCGACCTGCCCCACGAGTGGCACGGCCGTGAGGGGGAGGGCGCCGCACTGGCGCTGTTCAGCCTGGAAAAGGCCGCCTATGAAGTGCTCTACGAAGCCGGCCACCGCCCCGACTGGCTGGAAGTCCCCCTGCAAGGGCTGTTCGAACTGGCACGACACTTACTCGGAGGACGCACATGACCCTGCGCAGCGACCTGGACCACCTGCAGCGTGGCGATCACGCCGATCCCTTTGCCTTCCTCGGCCCGCACCGCGACGAAGGCGGCGAGCAGGTGCGCGCCTGGCTGCCGGGTGCGCTGGCAGTGGAATTGCTGTCGCCGCAGGACGAAATCCTCGCCGCCATGGACGCAGTGGACGCCAGCGGGCTGTTCGTCGCCCGCCTGCCGGCCAAGGCGCCGTATCGCCTGCGGATCCACTGGCCGGAGCACGAGCAGGTAAGTGAAGACCCCTACGCGTTCGGGCAGTCGATCAGCGAACTGGACCTCTACCTGTTCGCCGAGGGCAACCACCGCCAACTGGGCAAATGCCTGGGCGCCCAGGCGATGCAGATCGACGGCGTGCCCGGCGTGCGCTTCGCCGTCTGGGCGCCGAATGCGCGGCGGGTGTCGGTGGTCGGCGATTTCAATGGCTGGGACGGCCGCCGCCACCTGATGCGCCTGCGCTATCCCGCTGGCGTCTGGGAGCTGTTCATCCCGCGCCTGCAACCGGGCGAGGTCTACAAGTACGAACTGCTCGGTCCGGACGGCCTGCTGCCGCTGAAGGCCGACCCCATGGCGCTGGCCACCGAAATGCCGCCTGCCACCGGCTCGCGGGTGCCGGACCCGACGCCTTTCCCCTGGCAGGACCAGTCGTGGATGCAGCAACGCGGCGAGCATCAGGGCGTGGATCGGCCGTTGTCGATCTACGAACTGCACGCCGGCTCCTGGCAATGGGTGGAGAACCGCGCGCCGACCTGGGATGAGCTGGCCGACCGGCTGATCCCCTACATCAGTGACCTGGGCTTTACCCACATCGAACTCATGCCGATCATGGAGCACCCCTTCGGCGGCTCCTGGGGCTACCAGCCGCTCTCGCTGTTCGCGCCCACCGCTCGCTACGGCAGCCCGGCCGACTTCGCGCGCTTCGTCGACCGCTGCCACCAGGCCGGAGTCGGCGTGATCCTCGACTGGGTGCCGGCGCATTTCCCCACCGACGCCCACGGCCTGGCGCACTTCGACGGCACCGCGCTGTACGAATACGCGCATCCCTTCGAGGGCTTCCACCAGGACTGGGATACCTACATCTACAACCTCGGCCGCAACGAGGTGCACGGTTTCATGCTGGCCTCGGCGCTGCATTGGCTGCGCGAGTACCACATCGACGGGCTGCGGGTGGATGCCGTGGCCTCGATGCTCTATCGCGATTATTCGCGCAAGGACGGCGAATGGATCCCCAACCAGCACGGAGGCCGCGAGAACCTCGAGGCCATCGAATTCCTCCGTCACCTCAACAGCGTGGTCCAGGCCGAGGCACCGGGCGCGCTGGTGATCGCCGAGGAATCCACCGCCTGGCCGGGCGTCAGCCGCTCCACCGAGGAAGGCGGCCTGGGCTTTGCCTACAAGTGGAACATGGGCTGGATGCACGACAGCCTGGCGTACATCCGCGAAGACCCGATCAACCGCGGCTACCACCACCAGAAGCTGACCTTCGGCCTGCACTACGCCTTCTCCGAGCACTTCATCCTGCCGATCTCCCACGACGAGGTGGTGCACGGCAAGGGTTCGCTGCTGGGCAAGATGCCGGGCGACCGCTGGCAACAGTTCGCCAACCTGCGTCTGTACCTGGCCTTGATGTGGACTCATCCGGGCAAGAAGCTGCTGTTCATGGGCTGCGAGTTCGGCCAGTGGCGCGAGTGGGACCACGACGGCCAACTGGACTGGTACCTGCTGCGCTACGCCGAGCACTTCGGCGCGCAGGCACTGATCCGCGAACTCAACCGGCTGCTGCGCGAGGAACCCGCGCTGCACGCCTTCGACGACCGGGCCGAGGGCTTCCACTGGCTGATCGGCGACGACCAGCGCAACAGTGTCTACGCGTGGCTGCGCCTGGCCGGCGACGGTGCGCCGGTACTGGTCGTGCACAACTTCACGCCGGTGCTGCGCCCGCACTATCTCGTTGGCGTGCCGCTGCCGGGGCGCTGGGAGGTGCTGTTCAACAGCGACGCCGACTCCTTCGGCGGCTCTGGCGCGGGCAGTCGCGGGGTGGTGGAAAGCGATCCGCAGGCATCCCATGGGCCGGCCCAGTCCCTGGCGCTGGACCTGCCGCCGCTGGGCTGCCTGATCCTCCGGCCCGAAGGGCATGGCCAGCCCTAGCGCGGCCTCAAAACGATCGCGGACAGAGTCCGCTCCTACGCAGCCGGCGAACTAGGAGCGGCGGTTTTCGTAGGAGCGGACTCCGTCCGCGATTGGTACGCCCAGGCACCTCGGCACGGCGTGCAGACATCGCAGACGAAGTCCCGCTCCTGCGAGATGCTTCTGCGCTTGGGGCGGCCCTCACCCTAACCCTCTCCCTCAGGAGCGGGGCGCGTAGCCAGGGCTGGGGTGAGGGGAAAGTATCGGCACGGATTCACCAGAAGAAGACAGGTGCTCCTACAAGACCCCTCTCCCTGGAGCATTGGGTCGTGGGGTATTGAAGGCACGGTGAGTGATCGTCGGATCCTACCGACGTCACGAAGCGCGCGCCGCCTCCCGTCGCTCATCCCGGCGCTTGAGCTTCTTCGCGTGGCGCTCCAGCCACAGGTAGACCGCGCAGGCCAGCAGTAGTGGTATGAGGAAATACAGCAGCCGATAGCCGATCAGTGCCGCCACCAGTTCGCCGCGGGAGAAGTGGTCGCGCAGCACGGTGATGAACACGGTCTCAATCACCCCCAGCCCGGCCGGCACGTGCAGGACGACGCCGGCGATGCTGCTGATCATCAGGGTTGCCAGTACCTCCGGGTAGCTCGCCGAAGCGGGCAGCAGGCTGTAGATCAGCAGCGCCATCATCGACCAGTTGCTGGCCCCGAAAATTCCCTGCAGGGCGGCCAGCCGCCAGCTCGGCAGCTTGAGCCGGTAGCGTTTCCAACCCCAGGCGCGGCGGCGGGCAAAGCGGCAGGCCAGCAGGTAGGCGGCGCCCAGCACCAGCAGCAGAACGCCGATGGCCCGCAAGCCACCCTGGCCGAGGGACCAGCTCTGCGGCAGGTCGGGGAAGCCGCAGACGAACAGGCCGCCGGCCAGCAGCAGATAGCCGTACCAGTTGGTGATCAGGCTGAAGGTGAGGATGCGCGTGATGTCCCCGGTACTCATGCCCAGTCGCCCGTAGAGGCGGTAGCGCAGGGCGATGGCGCCGACCCAGAAGCTGAGGTTGAGGTTGAAGGCATTGCAGACGAAGGCCACGGTGAACACCCGCCGCACCGGCAGCGGATGGCCGATATAGAAGCGGCTGAGCACGTCGAAGCTGCTGAAGATGGCGTAGCTGCAGAAGGCAATCAGCATGCCCAGCGCCAGGGTGCTGGGTTTGTACTCGCGCAGCAGGCGGAACACCTCGTCCCAGTCAGTGGCGCGCAGCAGCAGGAACAGCAGCACCGGCAGGGCGATCAGCAGGGCAATGTTGAAAACGCGGTTGGCGCGCTTCCAGAAGCGCTTGCGGTTCATGGCTGCACCTGCGACTGGCCGGGTTCTTCGTCGAGGCTGGCGGGGCTGAGAATCTGCCGGTGCGCCGGCAATTGCCCGGCGATCGCCGGGAAGTGGCGCAGGAAGTGGAAGCTGGCGAATACCAGCGGCGCCCGCCACCAGTAGCCGCGCCGCGCATACTGGCGGGTGACGCGGCGGCAACTCTGGTTGGCCAGTTGCTCCAGGTGGTCGTCCAGCCCGGCGCAGAAGTCGCCGTCCTCGATCATCAGGTTGCCTTCCAGGTTCAGCGACAGGCTCAGCGGGTCGAGGTTGCTCGAGCCCACCGTTGCCCAGCGGCGGTCGGCCACTGCGACCTTGCCGTGCAGCGGGCGGTCGCAGTATTCGTGGATTTCCACGCCATCGCGCAGCAGGGTGTCGTAGAGCAGCTTGCTGCACAGCCGCACCAGCGGCATGTCCGGCAGGCCCTGGAGGATCAGCCGGACCCTGACCCCGCGCCTGGCTGCATTGCGCAGGGCGCGCAACAGGCGGTAGCCGGGGAAGAAGTAGGCGTTGGCGATCAGCAGCCGCTCCTTCGCCTGGCCGATCGCGCGCAGGTAGTGCTGCTCGATCTCGGTGCGGCGGTAGAGGTTGTCGCGGATCGCCAGGCAGGTTCGGCAAGGGCCGGCCACGCCGCTGGGATGCACGGCGTCGGCGGCGGGAATGTCGCCGTACTGGCTGAGCAGCTCCAGGCAGGCGCGGCGGACGTCTTCCACGCCGGGGCCCTCGATGCGCACTGCGTAGTCCTGCTTGGCCATGGTGCCGAAGTCGGCCAGGTGGTCGGCGCAGAAATTGATCCCGCCGACGAAGGCCAGCGCGCCATCGACCACCACGTGCTTGCGGTGCAGGCGGCGGAACAGGTTGGTGCGCATGCCCAGCAGCAGCGGCTGCGGGTCGAACAGGTGCAGGCGTACGCCGGCGTCCAGCAGGCCGCCCAGGTAGCTCGCGTCCAGGTCCGGCGTGCCGTAACCGTCCGCGATCACTTCGACGCGCACGCCGCGCCCGGCTGCATCGATCAGCACCTGGCGCAGCGCGCGGCCCACCTTGTCGTCGCGCAGGATGAAGGTTTCCAGCAGCACCTCGTGCCGCGCCTGCTCGATGGCGCGAAAGACGCTGGGGAAGAAATCCTCGCCATTGATCAGCAGTTCGACCCGGTTGCCGTTGCGCCATACCTCGTTCATAGCGAAACCTCGGCGAGCAGCGGCAGGTGATCGGACAGATGCGGCCAGGGCTTGCGGTTGAGCACCTCGCTCAGGGTGACCCGCAGGTGCCGCACATAGATGCGGTCCAGCCGCAGCAGGGGCCAGCGCGCCGGAAAGCTGCGCGGCTCGCCGCCACTGGCCGGGAATGCCGGCTGCAGGCCGCAGCCGGCCAGAACGCCGGTGGCGCGGCAGCGCCAGTCATTGAAGTCGCCCGCGACGACGACCGGGTCGTTGGCCGGCAGTTCGCCTATCAGGGCGCAGAGCAGCCGCAGTTGCCGTTGCCGCTGTGCTTCGTGCAGGCCCAGGTGCACGCACACCGCGTGCAGGGCGCGCTCGCCGGGCAGGTCGATCTGTGCGTGGAGCAGGCCGCGCTCCTCGGTACCGGCCTCGGAGACGTCGCGATTGTCCCAGCTGCGGATCGGCAGGCGCGAGAGCAGGGCGTTGCCGTGGTGGCCTTCGGGATAGACCGCGTTGCGTCCGTAGGCGAAGGCCGGCCACATGCTGTCGGCGAGGAACTCGTACTGTGGTCCGCTGGGCCAGTTCGGATGGCGTTCGGCGTGCAACTGGTGTTCGCCGTGGACTTCCTGGAGAAACACCAGGTCCGCCGAGGTGGCGCGTACCGCATCGCGTAGTTCGTGGAGGATGAAGCGGCGGTTGAAGGCGTTGAAACCCTTGTGGGTGTTCACCGTGAGCACCCGCAGCAACGTATTGCCCTGTACGGCGGCGGGCACCAGAGGGGTGCGCTCGGCCTGGCTCATGCCCAGTCTCCCGCCGGTTGGCCGGGTTCCTGTCGCCCCGTGAGCTGCACATCGAGCAACCTCATCAGCTTGCTGGCGTCGTAGGGCGCGCGGACCTTGATGTCGTTGTCGAAGTAGCAGAACACCTCGCGCTGCCGGCGATCGCCGCGGGTGGCGCCGTCGAACAGCTCCGCGTCGGCGGGTTGCAGCCCGCGCCGCCAGCGGGCTACACGCTCGCACCAGCGCTGGAGGGCGGCGTCGCCATAGCCGCTGGCGTAGAGTTCCTTGTCGCCGTGCAGGCGCAGGTAGACGAAGTCCCTGGCGGTGAGGTCTTCGCCGTAAGGCCACTTGCGCGGCGCATCGGCGAAGACCAGGGCGACACCGTGCTGCCGCAGCTGCCGGGCGAATTGCGCGCAGGCGAAGCTGGCATGGCGCACTTCCATGGCGTGACGCAGCGGGCGCCGCTTCAGCGACCGGGGCCAGTGCGGCGGCCGACGGCTGGCGGAGGCTTTCGCCAGGTCCAGCGCTGCCTCGCTGGTGCGCGGCAGCAGCGCCAGAAAGGTCTCCACCACGTCCTCGTCGTAGTGCAGGCTGGGCGGCAGTTGCCAGAGCAGCGGCCCGAGCTTCTCGCCCAGCTCCAGGGGGCCGGAGGCGAAGAAGTTGGCGAGGCCTTCCTCGGCATCGCGCAGGCGCCTGATGTGGGTGATGTAGCGCGGGCCCTTGAGGCTGAAGACGAAACCGTCGGGCGTGTCCTGCGCCCACCGGCGGTAATATTCGGGCTTCTGCAGCGAGTAGAAGGAGCCGTTCAACTCGATGCTGTTGAAGGCGCGGGAGGCGTAGCGCAGCTCGTCCTTCTGGCGCAGCCCCTGCGGGTAGAAGTCGCCGCGCCAGGGCGCATAGCGCCAGCCGGAAATGCCGATGTGCAGGGCCTTCATCGGCTCAGCCGGCCGGGTGGCGGAGGCTTGGGCGGGAGGCGGCTGGTGGCATCGGGTTCTCCTTCGGCGGTGGTTGTTTTCCGGGTCGCTGATGCCCGGTTCCTGAACGTCCGACCGGGGTTCGCTGGGCAGCGTTCCGCGGGATCGCCCAGCGGTCAGTCCTCGCTGCGACGCAGGGTGAACAGCGCCAGGGCGCGCGCACCCAGCGGGTAGGCGGCACCGAACGCCCAGCTGTGCTCGTGTTCCCGCGGCAGCTCGGCGGTGTCCAGCAGCAACTGCCAGTCACGGCCTTGTGCGGTTTTCGGGAGGATGAAGTCCAGGCCTTCGTGCCCGGCATTGACCAGCAGCAGCAAGGTGGCGTCGCCGCCGCTGCGGCGGATGCCGGTGGGCTGGGCGCGGCCATCCATGAGCATGCCCAGGCTGCGGCGCTGCGGGTCGTGCCAATGGTCCTCGGTCATTTCCTCGCCTTCGGGCGCAAGCCAGGTGACATCGCGTACACCCAGCTCCTCGTTGTATTCGCCGACCAGGAAGCGCCCGCGCCGCAGGATCGGATAGGCCTGGCGCAGGCGGATCAGGCGGTGGGTGAAGGCCAGCAGTTCACGGCCTTCGTCGTCGAGGTTCCAGTCCACCCAGCCCAGTTCGTTGTCCTGGCAGTAGACGTTGTTGTTGCCTTGCTGGGTGCGGCTGAACTCGTCGCCGGCCAGCAGCATCGGCGTGCCCTGGGAGAGCAGCAGGGTGGCCAGCAGGTTCTTCATCTGCTGCACGCGCAGGCGGCGAATTCCGGCATCGTCGGTAGGGCCTTCGACACCGTGGTTCCAGGAACGGTTGTCGTCGTGGCCATCGCGGTTGTCCTCGCCATTGGCCTGGTTGTGCTTGTGGTTGTAGCTGACCACGTCGCGCAGGGTGAAGCCGTCATGGGCGGTGATGAAGTTGACCGAGGCATAGGGGCGCCGCCCGCGCTGGTCGTACAGGTCGCCGGAGGCGGTGAGGCGCCGGGCGACGTCGGGCAACTGGCCTTCATCGCCGCGCCAGAAGCTGCGCACGGTGTCGCGGAAACGGTCGTTCCACTCCACCCAGCCCGGCGGGAACCCACCGACCTGATAGCCGCCGGGGCCGCAGTCCCAGGGTTCGGCGATCAGCTTGCGATGGCTCAGTACCGGGTCCTGGCGGCAGGCGACGAGGAAGCTGTGGCGCTCTTCGAAACCGTCGGCATAGCGGCCGAGGATCGAGGCGAGGTCGAAGCGGAAGCCGTCCACGCGCATTTCGGTGGCCCAGTAGCGCAGCGAGTCGGTGACCATCTGCAACACGCAAGGGTGGCTCAGGTCGAGGGTGTTGCCGGTGCCGGAGTCGTTGACGTAGTAGCGGCGGTTGTCGGCCTGCAGGCGGTAGTAGGAAATGTTGTCGATGCCGCGCATGCACAGGGTCGGGCCGAGTTCGTTGCCCTCGGCAGTGTGGTTGTAGACCACGTCGAGGATCAGTTCGATGCCGGCGTCGTGCAGGTGCGCGACCATTTCCTTGAACTCGTTGATATGCCCGCTGGCGAGGTAGCGGGCCTGGGGCGCGAAGAAGGCGATGCTGTTGTAGCCCCAGTAGTTGCTCATGCCCTTTTCCAGCAGGTGCTTGTCGTCGAGGAAACCATGCACCGGCAGTAGTTCGAGGCTGGTGACGCCCAGTTGCCGCAGGTGCCCCAGCAGGCCGCTGTTCATCAACCCGGCGCAGGTGCCGCGCAGGCGGTCGGGCACGTCCGGGTGGCGCATGCTCAGACCGCGCAGGTGGGCCTCGTAGATCACCGTTTCATCCCAGGGCACGCGCACCGGCTGCTGCTCACCCCAGGTAAAGGCCGGGTCGATGACCTTGCACTTGGGCACGTAGGCGGCGCTGTCGCGCTCGTCGAAACTCAGGTCCGCGTCCGCCGAGCCGATGGTGTAGCCGAACAGCGTTTCGGACCAGCGCAGCTCGCCCACCAGTTGCCGCGCGTAAGGGTCGATCAGCAGCTTGTTGGGGTTGAAACGGTGGCCGGCGTCCGGCTCGTAGGGGCCATGCACGCGGTAGCCGTAGATCTGCCCGGGATGGGCGTCGGGCAGGTAACCGTGCCAGATCTCGTCGCTGTATTCGGGCAGCTCGATGCGTTCCAGTTCGCGCTTGCCCTGCGCATCGAACAGGCACAGCTCGACCTTGGTGGCATGGGCGGAGAACAGCGCGAAATTGACGCCCAGGCCGTCCCAGGTGGCGCCCAGGGGAAAAGGGCGCCCTTCGGTAACGCGGGACTGTGCACGTCGGGTCATGGCTGGCTCCAGGGATCAGTCGGATTGGGATGGCTTCGATGTCGGCGGCCGCACGCCCGAGGGTTTGGGCGTTGCTTTCTCGGCCGCGGAGGGCTTGCTCTTGCGCTGCTTGTCGGTCGGTGTGACGGTCGGCGCGCTACTGGTCGGCCTGGCTTTGGGCGGCGAGCTGCGCTCGGCGGGCGGCGGCGTCGGTGCCACGGTTTCACTGGAGGTTTGCGGTGCGTCGGGGGTTTCGGGGGTTGCCTTGGGCAGTCGGCCCTTGCGTCGTGGCGGTTCCTGCAGGATTGCCGGCTTTTCCGGCTCCTGCTCGCCCTCGAAGCGCCGCTGCACCGGCTCATCGCTTTCAGGGGCGGACTTGCCCGCTTCGGCGGCGGCAAGGCTGAGGGCCATGCGCCAGTGGCGTTCGTGCTGGCCGTCGGGGCGTCCTTCGGACTCCCAGATCTGGTGGGCCAGCTCCCGGACTCTTCGCTCGTCGATTTTCATCGTTCACCTCCGGATATCAGCAGGTTGACCGGGACCTCGGCCAGCAGCTTGGCCAGCAGCGGCTCCCCGTCGTGCGGTTCGAGGGGGCCGGCCAGCCCGCTCCAGCGGATGGCGGCCAGGGAAGAAGGCAGGTGCAGGCGGGTGTCCCGCCAACCTTGCGCATCGACCAGGGGCAGGGGAGATGGGCCCAGCAACGCGGCGGCGCAGCGCGGTACCACCACCAGCAGATGCTGGCCGGCATGGCTGCGAACGAAGGCCACCACCTCGGCGGCAAATTCGCCGCGCACTTCCAGCGGCAGGTAGTCGCCGGCAGCGAACAGCGTCGGCCAGCGTTGGCGCAGACCGAGGGCGCAGGCCAGCAGGGCCTGCTTGATCTGGCCATTGCGCCAGTCGCGCAGCAGCGCGGGCCAGTCCGGCGTGCCATCCAGAGCCGCTTCGCGGGCCGGGAAGTCGGGGATGCGCCGGTTGTCCGGGTCGACCAGGCTGAAGTCCCAGAATTCGCAGCCCTGGTAGAGGTCGGGCACACCCGGCACGGTATTGCGCAACACGCACTGCGCCAGGGCGTTCAGTGCGCCGGCGGGCATGAGGCTGGACGCCGCCCTGGCGATGGCCTGGCGCAGCGGCAAGCCGGGCGCATCGAGCAGCAGCGCTTCGAGGAATTCGCTGCAGCCCCGCTCGTAGGCTTCGTTGGGCGAGCTCCAGTCGCTGTCCAGCTTGGCTTCGCGAATGGCCTTGAGCTGCCACTGCTCGATGCGCTGGTGGTAATCGCGCAGGCCCGCTTCGTCATCGGCGGCCAGTTCCAGCGGCCAACTGCCGAGCAGGCACTGGTACAGAATCAGCTCGTCGCCGCCACTGGGCGCGGGGCCGCGGGCAGTCTGCCGGCGCAGTGGAGCGGCCAGTTTCCACCAGCTCCAGGCCTGCTCGGCGAACCATTCAGCGCGCTCGGTGAGCACCGCCAGGCGGGCGCGGCAGTCTTCGCCGCGCTTATGGTCGTGGGTGGCGGTGGCGAGCAGGGCGCTGGGAAAGTCGCACAGGCGCTCCTGGCAGGCCCGATGGAAAGCCGCAGCATCTCCCGCCATCTGCTGCGGGTCGGAGCCGACATCGTTGCGCCCCAACGCCGCCGCCGAGCGATAGCAGGCGGTGTCTTCCAGGGACTTGGCGGCGATAGGCGGGGTGAGCTGCTGGAAACGGTCCAGGGCCAGCTTGCGCAGCTGCCGCAATGGTCCCGGCGGCAGGCCGCGCAGGGGTTCGCCGCCCAGGATGCGGTCGAGCCAGACGAGGGTGCGCTGGTCCATCGGTTCCAGTTGCTGCCGGGCCTGCTCCAGGGCCTGGGAGAAGAAGCGCTGGTCCTGCGTCGAGCGGCCCAGGGCATGGGTGTAGGTGCGGTAGACCGGGAAGGCGACGAGCAGCTGGAACAGCGCGCGCCTGATCGAACCCAGCGGAATGTCGCGGCTGGCCAGCTCGAAGCGGGCGATCTGCCAGAGCTGCAGGGCGAGGCCTTCGACGTCGCCGGCGAACAGCGAGTTCAGCACGCGCTCGCGGGCCTGGCGGATTTCCTCGGCGAAGCCGTCCTGGCGGCCGCTGAACTCCAACCACAGATGGCGAAGCACCGGCTCGCCGCGCGCGTCGTGCTGCAGCAGCGAAAGCTGATTCATGAAGTCATAGCCGGTGCTGCCCCGGACCTTCCAGTCCGCCGGCAGGGTCTCGCCGGGGGCGAGGATCTTCTCCACGAAGACCGGTGCGCCGTGGGTGGCGCGCCACAGGCGCCGGCAATAGCCGCGCGGGTCGGCGAGGCCATCCACGTGGTCGATGCGCAGGCCATCGATCAGCCCTTCGGCCATCAGTTTCAGCAGGTAGGCGTGGCTGGCCTCGAAGACGTCGGGGCGTTCGGCGCGCAGGCCGACCAGTTCGTTGATGTCGAAGAAGCGCCGCCAGTTGATGTCGTCCGCCGCCACGCGCCAGTTGGCCAGGCGATAGTGCTGCTGCTCGATGAGCCGGTGCAGGCTGTGCCAGTCGGCGCGATAGGAGGCCAGCAGATTCTCCAGCCGGGAGCTGTCCGCCAGCGCGGTGGCGGCCTGGCGGCACAGGCCCTGGGCGAGGTGGCGGGCCATGGGGTGATGGTGCAGTTCGACGAAACGCGGTGCCAGGGCCAGCAGCTCGAAGCTGTCGGTGTGGCAGAGGATCATGCCGTAGCTGGCGGGGCAGACCGGGAAACGCTGCTCGCCATAGCGCAGCAGGAAGCGCGCGCTGGCGGCGTCGTAATCCAGGCGGATGCGCCCGCCGCTCACTTCATCGACATAGTCCTCGCCGAGGCAGGGCAACAGCACCTGCTGGTCGAGCAGCGGGTCGTCGCTGTGCCAGCGGATGTCGAAGAAATGCGCGTAAGGGCTGTCCAGCCCCCATTCGAGTACGTCCTGCCACCAGGGATTGGCGTCGCCGATACGCATGTGGTTGGCCACGGTATCCACGATCAGGCCCATGCCGTGCTGCCGCAGGCCGTCCACCAGGCGCCGCAGCGCCGGCTCGCCGCCCAGTTCATCGCTGATGCGGCTCGGGTCCACTGCGTCGTAGCCATGCATCGAGCCCGGTTGCGCGGCCAGCAAGGGCGAGGCGTAGAGGTGGCTGACCCCCAGGCGGGCGAAGTAGCCCAGCCAGGGGAGGGCGTCGTCGAGGGTGAACTCGCGATTGAATTGCAGGCGCAGGGTGGCGCGGATTTCACTCATGCTCGCGGCCCTCGTTGCGGGCCCGACGCAGGCGTTCCAGGCGGGCGCGTACCGGTGGGGCATCAAGCAGCCGGGCGGCGTTTTCCTCGAAGCGGCGCCGCCAGTTCGGGTGCCTGTCGCCCGGCCCGGGCAGGTTCGGTTGCTCGACGCAGCCCAGTGCATCCTCCAACGGCAGCAGCACCAGGGGCGCCGGTGTGCGGCCGAGGAACTCGATGGCGCCATCCAGCAGTGCATCGGCCTGGATGGCGCTTTCGCCAAGGGCGCGACGCAGGGCGAAGGTTTCGTACTGGCGGTTGTTGCGCTCCTGGGCAGCACTCTCGGGGCTGCGCTGGCCGAGCTGTTCGCGCCAGTCGATGTCCCGACCTCTCTGCCATCCCTCCAGGGTCGGCAGGTCGTGGGTGGTGCTGGTGGCCAGCGCAGCATCGGGCCAGTGGCGCGGAGCGATGAAGTGGCCGTGCTGCTGCTCGAACAGCAGCACGCGCATGCCCAGGATGCCCCGTTCGGCCAGCGCTTCGCGCAGCCCCGGCGGTACCGTGCCGAGGTCCTCGCCGATGATGATGGCGCGGGCCCGCTGTGCTTCGAGGCAGACCAGCCGCAGCAGGTCCTGGATGGGGTAGTCCAGGTAGGCGCCGTCCTGCGGCGCGGCTCCCGCCGGGATCATCCAGAGTCGGCGCAGGCCGAGGATATGGTCGATACGCAGGCCACCGACGTAGCGCAGGTTGGCCCGCAACATCTCGATGAAGGCGCGGTAACCGTTGCGCCGCAGGCCGTCCGGGGAAAAGGCGCAGATCCCCCAGTTCTGCCCGCTGCGATTGAGGATATCCGGCGGGCAGCCGACGCTGACGCCGGTGAGCAGTTCGTCCTGGCGCATCCAGGCCTGGCTGCCGGAAGGTTCGGCGCCTACCGCGAGGTCGGCGATCAGGCCGATGCCCATGCCGGCCTCGCGCGCCTGTCGCTGCACCTGCTGCAGGCCGCGGGCGACCAGCCATTGGCCGAAGGCCTGCTGGCTGATCGCCTGTTCCGCCTCGACCATGAAGCGGCCGACCTCGGCGCTTGCCGCATGGCGGTAGGGCTCAGGCCAGGAGCGCCAGTCGAGCCCATCGCCGGCCGCGACGCGACGCAACTGCAGGACCTGGAAGCAGCAGTGCTGAAGCAGCTCGGCGCCACCCTGGTTGCGGAAGGCGAGAAAGTCCTCCTGCAGGGCGCCGCTGTGCTGCTGGAACTGCCCATAGAGCTGTGCCAGCAAGCGATCGCGCAGGCGGGCGACGGCCTGCCAGTCGATCAGCGGCAAGTGTTCCAGGCGCTCCCGCTCGGCCTCCAGGCCGGCGGCAACGAATGCCTGGCGTACCGGCTCGTCGCCCAGCACCAGGGCGGGAGCGGCATAGAGTTCGTTGAACAGCAGTCGGCTGGAGGGCGAGTAGGGGCTGTAGATTTCCCGCGCCGCAGGGAACATTGCGTGCACCGGGCTGATCGCCACGGCGTCGGCGCCTTGCCCGGCGGCAGCACGAACCAGCTGGGCGAGTGCGCGGAGGTCGCCGGCACCGCCGTCCGCCTCGCTGCGCAGCGAGTACAGCTGTGCCGCCAGGCCCCAGACGTGCCGACGGCCGCCGCAAAACTGCGCAACCGAAGGGCAGCGCGGCGGCGCCACGGCGAGGATCAGCTCATGCGGGCCCAGGTGCAGCGGGTAGTAGCCGCAGTGTTCGAGGGCTGGAATCTGCCCGTGCTCGTCGACATGACCTTCGCTGTGGCCGCTGTCGTCCTCGTTGAACAGCTTGTAACGGGTGCCTGGCGCGACCGGCACGCTGACCGGCCGCCCGCAGTCGGCGGTCAGCAGCGGCGGCACCTGCGCGCGGCGCTGCTCCAGTTCGTTCAGGCTCTGGCGGATCTGCTCCGGGCTCTGCGCCGCGAAGCCCAGGGCCTGCAGCACACTGCGCTGCACGTCGGTGCTGAGCCGCTGGGGACGATTATCGGCGTCGACCCAGTCGATCATCAGCCCGGCTTCAGCCGCCAGACGCTCCAGCTGTGCATCGCTCATCGGCGCGCCTCCAGGCTGGCGACCAGCGACGCCGCGCCGAGCCAGCCATGACGGTAATGCGCCGCACTCTGCCCGCAGCAGAACAGCAACTGGGCGCTTTCGGCGGGCGGCTCGACGGCGACGTCGTCCGTTCCCAGGTTGAGGTCCAGGCGCCACTGGCTGCCGTCGCCCAATTGCCAGCGCGCGCTCAGGGCGCGCTCGCCCAGTGGCTTCGCCTGCAGCGCGCGGCTGCCGGGCAGCTGTGGCACCAGCCAGCGCTGGCGTACCTGCAGCAATTGCCGGTAGTGCTCGCGCCAGGCGTCGTCACCCTGGTCCGGGCGCGGGCGCGAGGTGACGAAGGTCTGGTAGTCGTTGGGGTCGGGAATCCAGGCCGCGGCGCCGGGCGAGGCGAACCGGCTGAAGCGCTTGAACTCTTCGCGGCGGCCCTCGGTGACGGCGCGGGCGAGGTCGCCCTGGTAGTCGGTGAAGAACAGGAAGGGCTGCCTCTCGCCCCATTCCTCGCCCATGAACAGCATCGGGATCATCGGGCTGAGCAGCACCAGCGCGGTGGCGGCGCGCAGCGGGTCGGTGTGCGCCAGGCAGGTCAGGCGCTCGCCCAGGGCGCGGTTGCCGACCTGGTCATGGTTCTGGATGAAGGCCACGAACGCCTGCGGCGGCAGCGCACCGCTGGGTTCGCCACGGGCGATGCCTCGGTAGTCGGTCTCGCCCTGGAAGGCGAAGCCTTCGCTCAGGCAGCGGCACAGGCGGCCGATGGGGTCGTGGGCAAAGTCGGCGTAGTAGCCTTCATTCTCGCCGGTGAGCAGCACGTGCAGGCAATGGTGCAGGTCGTCGTTCCATTGCGCGTCGAAGCCGTCGTTGTTTGCCTCAGTGCTGCGGCGCAGCAGGCTTGCCTCGTTGTGTTCGTTCTCCAGCACCAGGTGCAGTTCGCGGCCTTCGGCGGCGTGGCGGGCACGGGTAGCGAGATCGCGGAGGAAGTCCTTGTCGGCAATGGCGTGCACGGCATCCAGGCGCAGGCCGTCGACGCGGTATTCACGCACCCACATCTCGGCGTTGCCGATGAAGAACTCGCGCACCGCCGGATCGCGGAAGTCGATGGCCGGGCCCCAGGGCGTCTGCTGGTCGCGGCGGAAGAAGGCGCTGGCGTAGCGCCCCAGGTAATTGCCCTGCGGGCCGAAGTGGTTGTAGACCACGTCGACGAAGACCATCAGCCCGAGGCCGTGCGCCTCGTCGATGAACTGGCGCAAACGGTCCGGATCGCCATAGGCGCAGGAGGGCGCGTAGGGCAGCACGCCGTCGTAGCCCCAGTTGCGCCGACCGGGAAAGGCATTCAGCGGCATCAGTTCGATGGCGGTGACGCCCAGTTCTGCCAGTGCCGCCAGCCGCCCCTGGAGCGCGGCGTAGCCATCGAACAGGCCGACGTGGGTTTCGTAAAGCACCGTTTCATGCCAGGGCCGGCCGCGCCATTGCGGGTGCCGCCAGCGGAATGCGGTGGGGTCGACTACGCGGCTTTCGCCCTCGACGCCGCCGGCCTGGTCGCGGGAGGCCGGGTCCGCCACGCTCAGCTCATGGTCGATGCGGTAGCGATAGGTCTGCCCGGCCACAGCCGCCAGCTCGGCGCTGAACCAACCGTCCTGCGCTGCCTCCAGCGGATACAGGCGGCCGCCGCCCAGTTCGACTTCCACCCGCTGCGCATCCGGGGCCCACAGCGCGAACCTCACCTTGCCGCCGGGCAGGACCTGCGCTCCATGCCGTGGCGTCATCGTACGGCCTGCGCGGGCGCGTGCAGCAGGCGCTGGTAGAGGGCGGTGTAGGGGCGAACGGCGTCGTCCCAGGTCAGCGGCGACTCCATGGCCTTGCAGCGCATGGCGTGCATCAATTCCGGATAGCGGTAGATATTCAGCGCACGGCGCACGGCGTCGTAGTAGCTGGCCGGGGTCTCTTCGCGGAACAGCAGGCCGGTGACGCCATCGACGATGGTGTCGGCCAGGCCGCCGGTGTGCCGTGCGATCGGCAGCGAGCCGAAGCGCTGGGCATACATCTGGCTGAGGCCGCAGGGCTCGTAACGCGAGGGCATGAGCAGGAAGTCGCTGGCGGCATAGATGCGCCGGGCCAGGGTTTCGTCGAAGGCGATCTGCACGCCGACCCGACCGGGATAGCGCTCCGCCAGTTCGCGCATGGCCAGTTCCAGCTCCGGTTCGCCGCAGCCGATGGACACCAGCCGCCCACCAGCGGCGACCATCTCGTCGGCAATCGCCAGAGTCAGGTCGATGCCTTTCTGGTGCACCAGCCGCGACACAACAGCGAATAGCGGGCCGCGGCCGGGCAGCAGGCCGAAGTGCTTCTCGACGTACTCGGCGTTGCGGCGCTTGCCGGCCAGCCGGGTGACATCGAAGCCCTCGATCAGGTGCGGGTCGCAGGACGGGTCCCAGCCGGCGTCGATGCCGTGGGTAATGCCGCTGAGCTGGCCACGGTCGCGGCGCTGGGAGAGCACCCCCTGCATGCCGCAGCCGAACTCTTCTCCGGTGATCTCGCGGGCATAGGTTTCGCTGACCGTGGTGATGTGGCTGGAGTGGCTGATGCCGGCCTTGAGGAAGGACAGCTTGCCGTAGAATTCCATGCTCTCCGGCAGGCCGGCCGCTTCCGGCAGGCCCAGTTCGGCGCAGCAGCCCAGCGGGCAGGCGCCCTGGTAACCGAGGTTGTGGATGGTCAGTACGCTGGGTGTCGTCTGTCCACGCCAGGCCATGTAGGCCGGAGCCAGGGCCGTGGGCCAGTCGTTCACGTGCAGCAGGTCCGGCCTCCAGCCCAGCTCGCTCATGCCGGCGGCCAGGTCGGCGGCGGCGAGGCTCAGCCGCGCAAAACGAATATGGTTGTCGGCCCATTCATGGCCGTTCTGGTCCACATAGGGGGTGCCGGGGCGGTCGTAGAGTTCCGGGCAGATCACCGCGTACACCACCAACCCATCGGCGAGCTTGAGTTCGCCGATATCACAGGCGGGCAATGCTGCAAGGCCGGGCAGGCGGCCAACCATCTTGCACGCCACGGCGCCCTTGAGCACCTGTGGGTAGCCGGGAATCAGCACGCGGATATCGTGGTCGCCCAGCAGGGCCCGGGGCAGGGCAGAGGAGACATCGCCCAGGCCGCCGGCCTTGACGAAGTCTGAAAATTCAGAGGAGACGAAGAGAATCCGTTTGCGTCGCTGCGGCGGCGCACCATCGGCCGAGGGTACCGCGGTGAGGTTGAGTGTGGCGTCTTCCAGACGCACATCGGCCAGCTGGTTGCGCATCGTTCGTTCCTCTCTGTGTCAGCGGGGGCGTGGCTTTACCTGCCGGCCCTGCGGGTCTCCGTGGGTGGTGCCGTCCTTCGGGTGACAGGGGCGCGAAGGGCGAAGTTTCGTCTTTCCGCCAACAGGCTCGGTGGTCGGCCGCGGCCTTTTGCTGGTTCCCTGCAGACAGACGCCAGGCAGCGAACCCAGGTCCGGGATGGTTCCGGAGCTGCTCGTTGCTGTGGTCACTCAGGCAGGGGGAAAAGGCGCAGCCGGAAAGAAAGCCCCGATAAAGCTGCAAGCAGGGTCCGTACCAGTCCCTGGCCTGGAATCAAGTGTCTGAAGGCAAAGAAAAAACGCACCGGCGGCTGGCGATGTGCGACCAGCAGAATGCACGATCGGGCGTGCAGCCGGTTGCAATACGCCTTGCCGCTGCGCTTCACGGAGTGGGTTGTGTTTGCCCTGATCGAAGGGCAGCAGTTGAGCTCGCCTGCTCAGGGTGCCGCCAGGTTGGCAAGGAACTCGCCGAAGCCGCCGGTGGCCCGGTAATCGAGGCGGGCGCTGGTGGTGACGCAGGTCTGGTGGGTCCAGACGATCCGTGCGCCGCTTCGCTCCAGGTCACGAACCAGGCAGACATCCTCGTTGCAGGGCAGGGGACGGAATCCCCCGGCCCGCTGATAAGCCCGGGCGCAGATGCCGAGGTTGGCTCCGTGGATGTGGCGATGGTCCTCGCGGCACTGGTAATGCTCTTCATGGCGAAGGCGCACCTGTTCGTCGTGGCCCGACCAGTCCGATACCTGCACCGTGCCGCAGACGGCCTCGGCGCCGAAGGCCAGCTGGCGAACCAGCCAGTCATCGCTGACGCAGGTGTCGGCATCGGTGCAGGCGAGCCAGCGTGCGCCCTGGGCGAGCAGCCAGGCGGCACCGGCCCTGCGCGCATGACCGACATTGCGCGCGTGGACCTGCAGCACGGCGACGCCCAGCGAGGCGGCGACGGAGTCGCTATCGTCGGAGCAGGCATCCAGCACCGCGAGGATGCAGACCGGCTCGCCGTCCAGGCCGGGATGCAAGGCCGCCTGCTGCAGAGAGCGCAGGCAGGCTCCCAGCAGCACGGCCTCGTTGTGCGCCGGTACGAGGATGCCAATCATCCGGGGGCCTCGCTGAACCAGAGTTCCAGGCGGAAGTCAGCCTCCAGATGCTGCACGCTGGGCGCAAAGCCCATCGCCAGGGTGATCGCCTCATGGACCTCATCGCCGGTCAGCGTGCAGCCTTCGATCGGGTGTCGCCAGTGACAGGCCAGCAGTACGCCTCCTTCCGCCAGGCTCGCCGCCGCTTTCCGGCAAGTCCGCTGCCAGGCTTGCGCGCCAAGGTAATAGCCCAGCTCGCCGAGCACGATGAGCTCGAACTTCGCCTGCGGCCATTGCTCGGGCAATGCTTGCCGCAGCACCCGCACATTGCTCAGTGCAGCAAGTCGCTGGCGGGCCAGTGCGACAGCCTCCGCGCTGTAATCGGCGCACAGCAGCTGTTCGACCCGCCGGGCCAGCTCGGCACTGGTTTCGCCATTGGCGCAGGCTGGTTCGTAGCCGCTGCGAAAGCGCAGGCGGGGGAGGCAGGCGAGGAGCAGGTCGCGCTTGCGCTTCTCGTACCAGGAGGTACGGAACGACCAGGGGTCCGGGTCATCCCGGTACATCCGGTCGAAATACTCGGCCGGCAGGTCCGGAGTCTCGTCGTTCACAGGAAGTACACCTCGAAGGGCTGCAGCAGGGTTTCCAGCAACTGGGCACTGAGGATCGGCGCGCTACCTTGCAACTGGCTGGCGTGGGCTTCGAGCGCCTGACGCTTGCGCTGCAGGGCATCGTCATCCAGGTCCAGGCGTCGTGCACGGCTCCAGGGCAGGCGCGGATCACCGGGAAAGGCCCAGTGCCACGCCCAGATCGGAGTCTCGAAATGCCGCGCGCCACACTCTGCGGCCAATTGCGCGCAGGCGAGCCCGACCTGCTCATGATCGCAATGGCCATCCTCTCGCCAGGTGCTGACCAGTCGATCGCCGGGGCGCAGCAAGGCGCGCAACTGGTCGCGAAGCTCTGCCGCCGCGACGCCGCCGTCGGGCAACCGCAAGCGTCGCCATTGCCATTCGCCGAGATCGATGCCGAGGCGGGCGAGGGCGCTGCGGCTTTCGGCGATTCGTGTCTGCCTCAGCGTGTCTGCTGTCCACTGTGAAGAACCGCGATGGCTGGCTTCGCCGTCCGTCACGGAAACCAGCAGGCCCGCGCAGCCTTGTCGCGCCAGGCTGGCAAGGAGCCCTCCGCAGCCGAGCACTTCATCGTCCGGATGCGGAGCGACGACGACCAGCCGGCGCCCCGGCGGCACCAGTTCTTCGCAACGGAGGCGCGGCAGGCGATCGAGCTGGATGCAGGCCCGCCACACCGAAGATGGCGTGCCGCGGGTACCGGCTATGAGGTTCTGGGCCTGGCTCATAGCGCCCACGACTCGATTTCGAGACGTTTCAGGTGCATGCCCAGGTGCGCCAGGTCGCGCTCTCCGTGGCTCTGCCGGAGGAAGACCGGCAGGTCTGCGGCCAAGCGTGCGAAGCGTCGGTCGCGGCAGAACGGCGTTGCCCCGAGTGCCCGGCCGACATGCCATTGCACGGCCTCGACAGCCCCTTCGACCTGGGCACGAACCCGGCGAGCGGCCAGCTCCGCAGGGGCGGCGGGGTTCTCGTCGATCCATGCGGCGCATTCGCGAAGAGCACCGGCGGCCCCGGCGAGGGCTGCATCGACGGCTCCCAGGTGCGCCATGGCGTGAGGGTCATCGCTATGGCCCTGGCGAAGATAATCCGCCAGTCGACCCGCGGCGCCATACCAGCAAGCGGCGATGCCCGCGCCGCCATGCCAGAAGCCAGGCCGCTCCAGATACTCCTGCGGGCCGCCGACACAGCGGGCCAGCGCCTGGTCGAAGGCCACCGCCACACTGCCGGTGGCTGCCATTCCCACGGCATTCCAACCGCCGTTTCCAACGCTTGCGCCGGGTTGGGCGAGGGAAACGGCGACCAGTTGGGAACGCTGCTGTTCATCCTTCACCGTGACCAGTGCGTGATCCACCACGGCCGCGCCGGAACACCAGGGTTTGCTCCCGCTGATGCGTACATGGCCCGCTTCGCGAGCCACCACTTCGACACAAGGGCTTGGCGGGTCGGCCGCCCAGACGGCCCAGATTCCGCCCAGGGGCTCGCTGTCCAGCTCTGCCAGGATGGCCAGGGCATCGGTGTGGCCCTCGTAGAGCTTGAGCAGGGACAGATCGCTGCCTGCCACGGCCGCCAGGGCCTGCCAGCGCTGCAGGGTTGCGCCGCTGGCGGGCAAGGGCAGACGGTCCAGACCATCGTCGATCAACTGGCGCAGCGCGGCGCCGATAAAGGGCAATTGCTGCGAAGCCTCCTGCGGCAGTTCGAAGTCGCGCAGCAGATGAGACAGGGCGTGCGAGCGGTCGTGTTTCATGGCATTCCCCCTTTCGGAGCCTCTATGCCATGCCGACCTTGCGTTGCGGTTTGCGGTTCAAACCGAATTGTCCTGTGCCTTGCGGCCAATTCGGCGGTGCGCAGCCGGGATAGCGATGGCTGCCGAAGGCACCCAGCAATCCGTTCCGCTCGCCGTACCGCTCGGGTGTTTTGCACAGGCCGCAAGGGTGGATCGGGCGTTCTGCTGATTGCACCGTGCGATCAATTCCTGGCCCAGCCGCTCTACCGCGTCCTCCTTCGTTCAGGGTCAAACCGGGCGTGGAACTTGCTGGACCAGTCTGGCACTTCACCCGAAGCTGCCGGAGCCGGGCTTGCACCCGGTCCCGCGCTGGATGCGCACGGCCCAAACCGTTCCGTGCGCACCTGGAGCAGAATCGACCGCCCCGGTGCGAAGCTGTTCCAGCCTTCCGTGGCCAATGGCCAGGAGCCCTTCATGAACTACGAAGATCGCGATACCTATGGCATGTACAAGAATCGCCCCGTCGCCGTCGAGGCCGACTCCAATCGTGGGCCGGGTCCGCGCCTGATGGGCGCCGACACCCTGATCGGCAACGATGTCTACAACACCCGCGACGAAGACCTGGGCGACATCAAGGAGATCATGCTGGATACGCAGAGTGGCCGTGTCGCCTATGCGGTGCTGTCCTACGGCGGGTTCCTCGGCATGGGCGAGAAACTCTTTGCGGTGCCCTGGAGCGCGCTGCGCCTGGACACCGTCAACAAGCGCTTCGTCCTGGACGTCGACAAGGAACGCCTGTCCAGTGCGCCAGGGTTCGATAAACATGACTGGCCGGACATGCAGGACCCGACCTGGAGCCAGCAGATCCACGACTATTACGGCACCAAACCCACCGACGACCCGCGTTTCTGACGTTTGTCGCCTGGCCGATGCGCGGTGTTTCGCATCGGCCGGGAACAATGGCAGCGCAGGGCTTCAATACCAATCGCTACACCACTGGCAGTGCGGGCTCAGAGCAGTTTTCTGAACTCCCCGGGCTGCCACGTCTCTACCGGGCAGGCCCCACTTCAGCGGAGTGCATGCCATGATCGGACCAGGATCGCGCGGTGATTCGCCAGTCCACTCTCAGCCCCAGCGGGGCGCCCCCTCAGCGGCGGATCAACGGAAAGCAACTCCCCCTTCGCACGACCCCACGCAACCAGCAACAGGGAAGAAGGGCGGGGCGGGCTTTTCACGCTTTGCCCAGTCCCTTTCGCAATGGGCCGGCCGCCCACTGACCTTCGCCCTGGCCTGCGTACTGCTGGTGGCCTGGGCACTCAGCGGGCCGTTCTTTCACTTCAACGATACGTGGCAGCTGGTCATCAATACCTCGACCACCATCATCACCTTCCTCATGGTTTTCCTTATCCAGAGCACCCAGAACCGCGACACCGACGCACTGCACATCAAGATCGACGAGTTGCTGCGTACCACCCACCACGCCCACCGCGTGCTGATGGGGCTGGACGACATGGGCAGCGAGGAACTGCAGAAGCTGCGCAAGACCTATGAGGAAATGGGTGAGGAGAATGCGCAGGATGGCTCGCCACAAAAGGTCGCCGAGCGTGAGGAAAAAGAAGACCAGCATGGGCCGGCCAGCCCTTGAGCCGTTCCCTGACAACCGCAGGACAGCAAACCACCGACTGGCCAGGCCTGTTCGGAGCGATAATCGCTGCCCGCTCACCTGGCTTTCTTCCGAGCCTGCAACGTCTCCCTGACCAGGGTGGCGCAGTCGAGCGCGCGGGCAGGCTGTGCGGGCGGAAAGTCGCTCAAGGTCTTCAGGTGCGCACTGACCAGCTCGCCCAGTCGCCCGGCGATGCAGGACGATTTCTGGGGCAACTGACTGAAGGAGTTCCTTGCGGTCGCAGCTTTCTCAGCGATCGCTGCGCAGGCTGAACATCAGTGCTGCCAAGCGCGGCAGCACCGGGGCGCAGTCATCTTCCTGGGTGGAGACGTGCCGTTTCCATGACCCCATGCGTGTTCCCGCCGGGCCTGGCGCCAGGCTCGCCTATGCTCATCGCACGGCGAAAGCGTCCGGAAGGAGGATAGGGAATGGTCACCGTGCTTCTCGTGGACCCGACACCCATAGTGCGCAGCGCTTTGCGTGACCTGCTGGAAGACATGGGGCACGGAGCCGTCGACGAGGCTGTCGACGTCCCCTCGGCACTGTCGCTCGCCCGCGAGACGCATCCGGACCTGGTCATTCTCGAGATGGCGCTGCCCGGTGCGGGCGGGCTGGACCTGCTGCGCCGGCTACGCGCGCGGGACCCTGCGCAGAAGCTGCTGGTCTACAGCCGGCAGAATCCCGGGCACTTTGCGCCGCTGTGCTTCCAGGCCGGCGCCAGCGGCTTTGTCAGCAAGGACGAGGACCTCAAGGAACTGCGCAAGGCCATTGTCGATGTGCTGTCCGGCCGTGCGCATTTCGCGAGGGAATACATGCAGCCGGGGAGTGGGGGTGAACTGGCGAACCTCACGCCCCGCGAGTTGGCAGTACTGCAACTGATCGCCGAGGGCCACTCCAACCTGAGCATTGCCGAGCAGTTGCGGATCAGCTTCAAGACGGTCAGCACCTACAAGGGCCACCTTCTCGAGAAGCTGCATGTGGGTTCCAACGTGGAGCTGGCCGAAATCGCACGCCGCAATGGCCTGCTGGCGGGGCAGGAGAGCAACGCCGGCGCCCTGTCAGCGGCGGCCTTGCCGCCGGAGCTGGGCATGTTGCGCGGTCTGGTGGATGCTGCGCCCAACCCGATGTTCGTGCGCACCATCGAGGGCCGCTTGCTGTTCTGCAACCAGCGTTTTCTCGACTACTACCGGCTTACTGCGGAAGAGGCGCTGAATTCGGGACTTGCCGATGCGCGCTGGTTTCCGCCCGCCCTGCGCAAGACGATTCCCGAGTCCTTTCGGCGGCTGGTCAACGATGGTGTACCCATCGCCGTGACCAACCGGGTGGAGATATTCGGCGCGCCGCGCGTGCTGCACTACTGGATGGTGCCTTACCGCGACTCCAGCGGCCAGCCAGCCGGGATGCTCGGGGGGTTGCAGGACATCACCTCCAGCGAGGACCACCTGATCGAGTTGCGCGACCGGGCGCTCGGCGCCGAGGCGCGGTTGAGGCAGCGGACCGAGTTCTACATGTCATCGCTCAGCGAACTTGCCGAGCGGTTGGCCAGCCTCGGGCTGCATCCGGCTACGCCGGGCCTTGCCGATCTGACCGCGCGACTGGCGCGCCTGCGGCGTATCTGCGACCTGGAGGATGGTCAGGTGCCGTCCGCACCGGAATCCTGCGGGCTGCGCGCCTTGATCGGGCGCGGCCTGACCGGGCAACCGGCGAGCCTTTTCGGCGCGCCCAACGTCGATATCGACCGGGTCTGGCTGGACGTGCGCGTCTTCGCGGAATGGATGACGAGCGCCCTGGCGCTGTTCCAAGCGGACAGCGACGCACCCGTCACCCTGCGCCTGGACATCTCCCCGCAGGAATACGGGCGGATTGGCGCTCAGCTGAAAATCCGCGGCCGGAGGGCACCGCAGAGCGTCATCGACCGTTGCCACGCCGAGCGCCTGGCTGAGCACCTCAAGGGGCGTTTCAGCTATGAGTGCGAAGATGAGGAGGTGACCGTCCTCCTCGAACTCGAACTACTCCTGGCCAGCCTGGAGTGACTATCGAAGAACTCTGATGGTGCTGCCTGAAGGACTCTGAGTTCGCTCCGAGCCCCGCCTTCCTAGCATGTGCGCAACCCGATCACTTCTCCGGAGTTGCCAGCATGATTCCCACCTCTGTAACCATTTCCCCGCGCCGTCCAGGCGCATTCTCGACGCTCGCCATTGCCCTGCTGATGGCGGCCGGCTCTGCGCTGGCCGCCCCTGCGACAGCGCCTCAAAAACCGGCGCAGCCGCTGGTGATGCTTGCCCATCAACAGTTGCTCGAAGGCGACCTCGGTGCCGCCCAGGCGTTGCTCCGCGAAGCCGGCGCCAAAGGGCAGGGCGGTACTCGAGCGCTGGCCGAGCAGGCCTTTCTGGAAGACGCCAACGGCCGTCACATACGCGCCCGGCAGTTCTACGACGCCCTCAAGGGCAGTGACCAGGAGGCCGTCATTGCGGTTCCGTCGGCGGTAAACCTGACCGCTCTGGCGCGTTTCGACCTGGCCCGCAGCGCATTTGCCGCTCTCCAGAAGCGCTCGCCCAACCCCCAGGTGCAAGCCTACGCCGGCCTGTGGAGCCTCTGGCTCGGCGCACGGGGTGCCAGCGATGCCGGACTCAAACCTGACGCTGCCAGGGCCCGGGTGCAGAAAATCGCCCGTGGCATCAAGCCCGTCACCGCCCAGCAGCGCGCCCTTGTCGCCCTCTACCAGGGCAAGACCGACAGCTCGGCAGTGCTCGCCGAGATCGACGCGCTGCAGGCCCCCGAGACGGTCAAGCGCGACCTGCGTACCGAAGCCGGGCTGTTCGCCGGCGCCTACCTCGACTACGTCCGCCAGGACCACCAGGCCGCCCTGCGCCTGTACCAGCTCGCCCTGGCGCAATCACGCCCCGCGGCCATGGAGCGCCAGCTGCTGATCCAGTCCAGCCGGGCCCTGCAACTGTCTTCTCGCTGATTTTCCCTACCCATGCCAGGGCAATCCCCTGGAAGGAGTCCCCTCGTGAACAGGATCTATCGTCTCGTCTGGTCCAAGACCCAGCATTGCTGGTGTGTGGCCTGTGAATTCGCCCGGCAGTCGGGCAAGGGCGGCCGCGCGCTGGCGGTCCTCGGCCTGGGCGCCCTCGGCAGTATTTTCCTCGGCGACGCCCTTGCCGCCGGCGGCTCGACCTATGAAAAAGGCATTGCCGGAAACGCCGGCATCTACGTCAACGACAGCACCGACTCAGGCTGCGTGTTCGTCCACGATACGGGTGTGAGCGGTGATCAGGGCTGGAAGTACGACGGTAACAACAGCAACTGCAAGGCCGGTGACAAGTCGAGCCAAACCGGCCGGGTTCTCTTCTACGGCACCGGCACCCAGAGCGACGGGACCAACTCGCTGACGCTGGGTAATGAGCTGTACGTGAACGGTGGCCGCATCGGTCTCAACAACAAGATCGACGGGACAAACTCCCTGGCCATCGGCAATGTCGGTACTGATGCAGCCGGCGCCGCCACCGGCACCCAGGCGGTCGCCGTGGATTCCGTCGCGATCGGCAACAACGCCGTGGCCAGCAAGCAGAACGCAATGGCGCTCGGGACAGCCGCCCAGGCGCTGGCCCAGGATGGCGTAGCACTCGGCTCAGGCTCGGTAGCGGGCACGTCGGCCGGCGCCCCCGGCTATGTCCCCGGCGGTGCCAGCCGGGAGCAGGCCGACGCGATCGGCGCCACCACCAGCACCCTGGGTGCGATATCCGTCGGCGATGCGGCTACCGGCAAGTTCCGTCAGATCACCAGCCTGGCAGCCGGCACCCGCGACAGCGATGCGGTCAACGTGGCACAGCTCAAGGGCGTGGTCGGTAGTGCGACTGCCGATGCCGTGATGTACGACAACAGCACCCACAACAGCATCACCCTCGGCGGTGATACCTACGACAACAGCACGCACACCGGCGGTACGACCATCACCAACGTGGCCAACGGGGTGAACGACAGCGACGCGGTCAACGTCTCGCAGTTGAGCGAGCTGGCCAACACCCCGATCACCTTCGTCGGCAATTCCGGCGCGGTCGACAAGAAGCTGGGTGACAGCTTCATTATCGAAGGCGCGGCCACTACTGCAGGTTCCTACTCGGGCGCCAACCTGAAGACCGAGGTGGATGCCAACGGCCACCTGCAACTGCAGATGGCCGACAACCCGCAGTTCGATTCGGTGACCACTGGCAACACCACGATCAGCAACGACGGCCTGACCATCATCGGCGGGCCGAGCGTCACCACCGTCGGTATCGACGCCGGAAACCAGAAAATCATCAATGGCTAAGTTCGCCCAACGCCCGATAATGTTAAAAGATTCTGCACTTCATTGAATTTTAAGGGTTTCTTTTGAGTTCCTGACAAGCTTCCCTAACCAAAGCGGTCGTACTGATCCAACGCGGCTGCCATCCTTCATCTGCTCCTTTCGACCTTGGCTGAGGCAACTTCACGCTAGCGGCCCCGCCTGAAGTTCCTGGAGCGCCTGGCTCCAGAATTCCGGATCGGCATAGCGGGCAGCCAACGCGTCAATGTCAACCGGATCGCCCAGATCATTGAACTCGATACTGCCAAAGAGGTTGACGTGCTGCCAGGCCACCGGCGAGGTGCCCCGCAGGATCTCGATCGCAGCCTCGTCGTGGAGCGCCTGTTTTTGGTCGTAGATCTTCGATAACAATACTGTGTTGTAGAAGATGATCGCATTGGCGATCAGGCGCGAGCACTCGTTCCACAGTTGCTGCTCCGCCTCGCTCTGAACGCGCAGCTTGCCGCTGTTGACGTAGGCCACAGCCTTGCGGAACCGGTGATAAGCCTCACCACGATTCAGCGCCTTCTGTACCGCCTGCCGCAGGTCCACGTCGTCGATGAAGTCGAGGATGTACAAGGTGCGGCAGATGTTGTCGAGTTCCCACAGCGCCTTCTTCGTCTGATTCTGGCGCGTATAACTGCTGAGCTTGCGCACGATGGTGGCCTGCGTTACGTCCTTCTGCGCCAGTGAAGCCATGATGCGCAGGATGTTGGGCCATTCCTGCAAGATCAGGTCGTCGTAGACCTTGCGCGAGGGTTGGATCAAGCCCTCGGCGTAGCGGCTCGGGTGGCCGAAGGCAACCAGTGTCTGCGTCTTCTTGTGCAGATCGCGGTAGCGCGGTGCGAAGCCGTATCCGAAGGCCCGCAAAATCCAGAAGTTGACCTGATTCGTGCCGTGGGTGTCGGTCGAGTGGCGCTCCGGCTTGATGTCGGAGGTGTTGTTGTACAGCAGATCGAACACGTAGTGGCTCTCGTGCTCGTGCGTTCCGATGATGCGGGCGTTGATCGGCACATGGTTGGCCACCAGGGTGCAGGCGCTGACGCCCTTGCGCAGACCGAAATACTTGGGTGAGTGCCGAGCATTGAACGTGTCGATCTGGGTCTCGATGCGCTGCCCGTCGCTGCTGGAATGGAGTTCGTCGCGGATGTCGAACAGGTGAAACGCCGACAACTGCGCGGTGGCGTTGCTGATCGCATCGTTGGCAGCGCGCAGCGTCTCTGGGCGCAGGTAGTTGCGGGCGCAACCGTGCAGGGAAGCGAAACTCAGGCCGGACACCTCCGCCATCTTACCCAGGCCCATGTTGGTCCCCAGCGCCACCACGCAAGCGAGAATCTCGCGGTGGTCGGGCGGATGTTTGACGTAGCGGTCGAGGACGTGGGTGAACGCCCCGAGAAACTGTGCTCGGCGGGCGACGAACCACAGCAACTGGGCAATGCCGATACCGGGCAACTGGCTGTAGAACGGGCTGTTGGTCGGCTCCTCCGCGCTTGGGTAGATCAGCTTCCAGCGCTTCTTGTCGGCCCTTCCGGTGAGCTGGATGTGCCGGTTGGCATACTCCTGGATGCGTCGGTTGACTTCGGCAAAGCGCGTATCCAGCGCCTCTCGGAAAGTCTGCAGCGTCTCCTCGATCGGGGCCAACAGCAAGGGCGCACCGATGTCGTGCAGGATCGCCTCACGCTGCTCCCAGCGGGCGTCACTGATCAAATCGTCCTCGAAACGGCGGAACTCGTTGCTGTCGCGCACGAACAGATTGCCGGCCTCCAGAGCATTGCGCAGCAGTTTGTAGACCAAAAACTCGTAACGCTCGACGGCCAGGCGTTTCGCCGACTGCAGTCCCAGCGGGTCTGGGGTGAATAGGTAGCGGCGCAGGTTCTGGGGGATGACCTCTTTGGGAAAGCGCTCCGGCGCGACCTGTGCGGGCGATTTGCCCTCGCGCAACAGTCCCTGCAGAAACGACATCGCCTCCATCAGCGGGGCATCCTCTACCCGTCCGGCGAAGTCGAGCTCGCAGAACAGGTGGCGCAGGTTGAGCTTGATCCGGTGCGACAGCGTCGTGTAGTACGCCCACTGGTACGCGGCCTTGTCGAATACGATGTTGCGTAGGTAGTCGGTCACTGCCGGAAAGCGTTCGGGCTCCAGCAGGGCGAAAGCCTTCGCTTGGACCTCGGCGAAGGGGCGGTCGTTGGTGATCGATCCGTCGATGAACAGATGCAATACCTCGCCAGCCGCCTTCAGACTCTCGCTGGCGTCTGCGAATGCCTGTTCCATCGCCTCTTCGGCGGCCAGCTTGGCCTGCTTCTCGTAGTGACCGACCAAATGGATGAACGCCTCGACCAGGTGGTCGTTGATCTGCCGGAACCGGTGGTAGGCGAAGCACAGCAGGTACAGTCGGGTTGCGCCCTTGGGCATGCGCTGCAGCTTGTAGACGGTGTAGAACATGACCAGCGAGGCATAGTATTTGCCGCTCTCGACGGACAAACCCGCGCTGACCAAAAAGCTCTGGGCGAAATCGTGCAGCGGCTGGAAATCCTGCCGGCGTTCGACCTCGCGCTTCAGCTCCTTGTAGCTGAAGTCCTTGGGCTCACGTTTGAGGGCGCTGATGCGGTACATCGACTCGTCAGCCTGCAGCAGAGCATCGAGCGACTGGGAAACGGTTGGCGTCAGCGCTTGGTCGAGCAGTTCGGCCACACGGTTGCGCTCGTGCGTCACCACCCGCCCCACCAAATCCTGCAGCGTCGAATAGCGCGGCACCTCGAACCGCTCTTGCTCGATGCACTGCAGGATTTCACGCAGGAGATAGAGCGGCTGGGTCGAGCGCATGGCCATGCGCCGCGCCCGCTCTTCCAGAAGCTGCAGAGCCGAGGCGTCCCAAGGGCTGTAGCCCAGCAGCGCCAGTACAGTTTGCCGAATGAGTGCCCGAGTGGGACGGGACGGTAGATTTCGAACACTCGCCTCGGTTTTGCCGGGGAAGTATCGGGCCAACAGGTAGCACACGTCGTCGGCGACGCTGTGGAGCTCGAAGGCGAAGAACTGGCGCTTGGCCTTGAAATAGCCCAGTTCAAGCGCGAGGAAAACTCCGGTGGATGCGGCGCGCACCTCGATCGCAGCCTGTTCGGGCGGGCTCAGGTCGAAGTAGGTGTGCCGGTCGTCGTCGGTGAACTGCGGTAGACCGTACAGCTCGTCGATTTCTTCGCGGGAGAGAATGGCCAGGCGGTGATCACGGGCCGACGACATTCAAGTCTCCTTGCATACGGCGCGGTGAATGCGTGATCGCGTAGGTACATGGATGGATTGTGCCGTGGCGTGCTGCTCCGACGCTTCGGAGACCGCTCCTGAGCCACAATCGAATCTCCGCATGGAGAATTGGCACCATGCAAGATGAAAACATTCATCTTCCTATGAGCCTTCATGGGGTTTCTCGTAAGACGTTTTCCAAATATTCCCTCAATCAAATTTTGATATTGAAGAAACTGGGTCAGATGGCAATTATCTGACCTCGGCAAGCTACCTGAGCTGTCTAGATTGCTGGTTTTCGTGAGTTCCAGACGAATCCTATTTCGAACGCCTGAGCAAGGATTGCCCCATGGTCCAGTCTATTCACCTATTTCCTCGCCTTAATCACTCTTGCGGCCAAGCCCTGATCGACGCCTGCCTGCTCCCCGACAGCGGCGCCCGCAACATCGACAGTCTGCTCAACCAGCAAATCCTGCCAGTGCTCAGCCAGCAACTGCTGCAGCGCCAAGCCAACCAGCGCAAAGCCAAAGCCGTCACCCTCGGCTACAGCGCTGATGACGGTATCGCCCTGGAATTCAGCGAAGAGCCTTCGGCTCTTGAAAGCGCGGAGGTCTGACCATGCTCAACGAGATACGTACTTTCTTCGACCACAGCCGGCACACCGTCACGGTGGATGGCCAGAGCGCCCTGCTGGACGTCCTGGCGTTCTCCGGAACCGAGGCACTCAGTGAGACGTTTTGCTACGCCATCGAGGTAACCAGCCCCAATCTCGACATCGCTGCCGACACCATGCTCGGCAAGGACGCCAGCTTCAGCCTGCGTGCCGCGCCGCCGTCGGTGACCATCCGAGGCTTCACGCCGCCACCGGTCGCGCCGCTGCGTACCCTTCATGGCGTAGTAACCCGCTTCAAAAGACTCTCATCATCCCGTGATGAAGCGCGCTATGAGCTGACGCTTGAGCCGCGTCTGGCTTTGCTCGATAAGACGTGCCAATACCGCATCTTCCAGAACCAGAGCGTGCCCGAAGTGGTGGAGACCATTTTGCGCCGGCATGGATGGCGAGGGCATGATTTTCTCATCGACCTCGGCAGAACGTACAAGCAACACGATCAGTTGCTTCAGTACGGCGAATCGGACCTTGCCTACATCAAAAGACTCTGCGCCGAACGCGGAATCTGGTTTTCCTTCAGCATGGACGCGCGATTAAAAATCGATGTGGTCGAGTTCAAAGACTCGCCCATGCACTATGAGCGCGACATCATCCTGCCGCTGCGCCCCCTGAGCGGACTGGAAGCCACCGGCCAAGATGCCGTGTGGGGCCTGCAGGCCGATCACCAGATCATCCAGCAATTGGTCAGCACCCGCGCCTACTACTCGCGCGACGCCGGCGCCAACCTCGACGCCCAGGCCGACCTCACTCGCGGTGCCAGTACCACCTACGGCGAGGCCTACCACTACGCCGACGAGCATTACCAGACCCTCGGCGATCCCCTGGCACGTGGCGACGAAGAAGGCCACGCCGAAAGCGGCGTCTTCTACGCCCAGTTGGCCCACGAACGCTACCTGAACGACCAGCTCCGCCTCGAAGGTGTTAGCAGCAGCGCCGCCCTGGCTCCCGGCCACGTGCTCAAGGTGGAAGGTGGCGCATCCGCCGCGTTCACCGAAGGCGCGCTGATCGTCCGCACCCATTGCACCGCCGCCCGCGATCGCAGCTTCGAAGTGCACTTCGAAGCCATCCCCGACGGCAACATCGCCTTTCGCCCAGCGGTGCCGGCCAAGCCGCGCATCGCCGGCACCGTTCCCGCACGCGTCACCAGCCCGCAGCGGAATGACCCTTACAGCGACATTGATGGCGAAGGTAGGTACCGCGTCCAGTTCCTCTTTGACCGCGATACCTGGCCGGCAGGTCGCACGAGCATGTGGTTGCGCTTGGCGCGGCCCTATGCTGGCGATACCTATGGCCTGCACCTGCCCTTGCTGGCTGGCACTGAAGTGGCCGTAGCATTCGAGCAAGGGGACCCTGACCGCCCGTTCATCGCTCACGCCTTACATACGAATCTGCAGCCTGACCACGTCACAATCCGCAACCATAAGAGAAATATCCTACGAACTCCAGCGAACAACAAAATCCGCCTAGATGATACGCGTGGACAGGAACACATCAAGGTCAGCACGGAATATTCCGGCAAGAGCCAACTCAACCTCGGCCACCTGGTGGATGCGCAGCGCAAGCAGCGCGGCGAGGGCTTTGAGCTGCGTACGGATGGATGGGGCTCAGTACGTGCCGGCAAGGGTGTGTTCATCAGCGCCGATGTACAGCCTGGTGCCCAGGGTCAGGTGCTGGCCATGCAGGAAGCCGTTGCTCGGCTCAAGCAGGCCGGTGATGAAATCCAGAAGCTCTCCGCCGATGCTGAAACCGCCAAAGCCGACTCGGCAGACGTCCAGGCGCAACTCACCCTGCTCAGCGAACGCCTGGACAAGCTACAAGCCTCGGTGACGCTGATCAGCGCCCCGCAAGGCATGGCACTCACCAGCGGCCAGCACCTGCAACTGGCTGCCGAGCGCAACCTGATGCTCAACGCTGGCAACGATGCCGCCATGAGCGTGGTCAAGCGCCTGTTCATCGGCGTCGGCGAGGGCGTCAGCCTGTTCGTGCGCAAGGTCGGCATGAAGCTCATCGCCAACCAGGGGCCGGTGCAGATCCAGGCGCAGAATGACCGTATGGAAATTCTCTCCCGCATGGGGATGGACATCGTCAGCACCGAAGATGAAATCCATATCACCGCCAAGAAGAAAATCATCCTCAATGCCGCCGGCACCTACATCAGCATGGACCAGCACGGCATCGAATCCGGCACCCAGGGCGACTACCTGATCAAGTCGGCGCACTTCGATCATCAGGGGCCGGCCAATATGCCAGCGACCCATCCAGAGTACCCCAAGCTCGAAGCCGCGCAACGCCTCCGACTCCGCATACCTCAAGCCGCTACTGCCCCCCAGGCCACCTGGGCGGGCATGCCTTACACCCTTTATGCCGACGGCAAGGTCATGGAAAAAGGCGTGATGGATGACACCGGCTACCTGTCACTCGACCATCAAGTCGTCACCCAGCGCTACCGCCTCGAAATGAGCAGCGGCGTCACTTACGACGTTCCAGTGCCCACCCAATACCGCGATCCCGAGCGAGGAGCCTTGGCCAATAACGGCCTGCTGAACCACCCCTCGGAAACCGATAGCAGAGTTAAGCAGCCCGTCAAGCACACCGACGACCGTGATCTGTACGCGCGGGTTCTCAAACAACTTTCAGGCCGGAAAGGAGATCAGTCATGAGCCAGTGCGAACCTCGCGAGATCACTGTCCCTATTGCGCTCCAGCACACCAGTGAAGCTACCTGCATTGCACCCTGGTTCATACCGCGCACCGAGTACCATCCGGTGCCGGCGCTCTACCAGTATTTGATCAACGGCGAGGATGCTTTCGAGGCCGTCCACCAAGCCATTGCCAAGGCCAAAAAATCCATCGACATCATCTGCTGGGGTTTCCAGCCGTCCATGTACTTCATCCGTGACGGCAAGAGCCCTTCGATTGGCGAACTGCTCAAGCAAAAAGCCGCGAAGGGCATACTGGTGCGCGTGCTGGGCTGGGAGGCACCTTTCAACGCGGCCGGCTACGCGGGGGAAGCCAACCTGCCGGGCAAGGGGCCGCATCTCTGGGATCGTGCGGGGCAGACGGCGACGAATGACCAGTATGCCAAGGACCGTGAATGGTTCGCCGAATGTTCGACTTCCGGCGGGGTGGCCAAGGACCGGGTGAGTAAAGGACTTCCGGTCTTCGTCAGCCGCGGCTTCGGCTTCGCCGACCGGGCGGAGATTGTCTGGCGCGCGGCCAACGAGGCCCTGGACCCCGGTATCAGCACATCGACACTCTTCTCCTATTTCGCGGCACCCACCCACCACCAGAAAACCGTACTGGTCGACTACGAACTGCCTGATGACGCCGTCGGTTTCGTCATGGGCCACAACATGCTCGATGCTTATTGGGATAAAAACGAACATTCTGCCCTCAAGCGTCCCGATGAAAAAGGACACGGCAAGGACGCCTGGCCGCCAGACTGTGGCCCGCGTGGGAAGTGGCCGCGCCAGGACATCTCCAGCAAGGTCAAAGGCCCGATTCTGGAACACCTGCACCACAACTTCGCCACCGCCTGGGAAAAGGAAACCGGAGAAGACCTGATCGAAGCGCGGCAGGCCATGCAAGTGGCGGAGAAGCTTTCCTTCGAGCAGTGCGACGAAGGCAGCGACCTGATCATGGCGCAACTGCTGCGTACCCAACCCCAGGAAGGCAAGCGCGATATCGAACGGCTCTATCAGCGCGCCATCAACAACGCCACCCAGTACATCTACATCGAAAACCAGTACTTCCGCTGCCCGCCATTGGCCGATGCCATCCTCCAGACGGCGGCGCGCCAAACCGCCGACGGCCGCGACCCCGGCAAGCATGGTGCCCTGCACCTGTTCGTGGTCACCAACGCCAACGAAGAGGGTATCGGTCCCGGCACCGTCAACACCCAGCGCATGCTCGACGCCCTCGGGCGGGCCGACACCATTCCCAAGGTCACCAAGCTGATGCGTGGCGAGCCGGTGCAGGATGAACGATCCAAGCCGCGAAAGGCTGATCCAGCCCACCAGGCAACGGCGGAGCCGACCATCACCGACGACGACCCGCTACCCGGCGAGGATGCGGCCAAGCCCTACGGTTTCGAAGAACGCCCTGGCCTGAAAATTCACGTCTGCTCCCTGGTGGCCCCCGACTCCCCGCCAGGCAGACCGTGGATGCCGGTGTACATCCACTCCAAGCTGATGATCGTCAACGACGTCTTCACCACCCACGGCTCGGCCAATATCAATACCCGCAGCATGCAGGTGGACAGCGAATTGAATATTGCCCATGAGCGGTATGACGTGAGCAGGAGAATGCGGCGGGAGTTGTGGGAGCTGCATACCAATAAAATGGGGGCGCAGGATAATCCGAAGCTGGCCTTCGATGCATGGCAAGAAATTATCAATAAAAACAGCAGACGTCAGAATAACAAGAGAAAGATGGTTGGGCCTTGTGCTTCTCTCGTTGAATTCCATTATGACAAGCCTATCTTGAGCAATAAAGACTAATGAAAAAATTCCTGCTGCTGACCAGTATGCTACTGAGCGCCTGTGGCGTAGCCAGCTATGCTGTAACCTCACCAATCAAGGGGACTGTTGTGGATTCGCTCTCGAATATCAAAGCCAACTTGGATTTTACCTGCAAGTACGAAGAGCTCCCCAGGCCGACGACAGAGGCCGAAGTTTTGTTTCAGTACGCCCGTTGGCTGGAGAAGAATAACCAGCTCAAGCAAGATAAGATAGTAGATGCGCAGATCGAGCGATTTTACCGCATCGCCGCAGAGAATGGTCATGCCAAGGCTAATATAAATCTACAGAATGGAGCGTTGCGCAGCCACTATCAACTCAATGCTGATGAGCATTTGCGCATGAGTCAGAAATTGATTGATGAGCATGTGGCGACGGGGTATTTCTTCGTTGGGCTGTTCTTGCAGCGCGGGTTTGCGGGTTTAAAGAGAGATCCAGAGATGGCTCTGCGTTACTATCGTAAAGCGGCTGATGAGGGGAGTGCTGACGCACAATATTATGTTGGTGAAAAATTGGAGCCGAGTGATATTGCTCCTGAGGTTTCTATAAAGATGTATCGTTGTGCTGCAGAACAAGGGCAAGGTAAAGCGGCAAGGACATTAGGTGTCTATTTCCAGGAGGATGCGCAATACGATCAGGCACTTGGTGCATTCCAACTTGGAGTAAAGGCTGGCGATAGTACATCCGCATCGTTCATCTATAAGGGGTTTCGTAACCCCCCACAAACGAACGAACTGCACTACCTTGGCCAGAAAGAGGACGCCGAACGGGCGGATCGCTACGAAAAAATCTGGAGCATCCTCGCCGACTACTCCTACGCTAACCCCAAAGTCCCCGAGATCAACGAGATCGTCCCGCTGCCCCCGGCCAAGCTGCCGCCGTGGGACGGCAAGTTGAAATGGCTGGAAGAACGCGAAGCCAATATCCCGCCGCCCAAGCCCAGCGAAGCGCTGATCGAACAACTGGCCAAAGCCAAAGGCCTGGACCCCGCCACGGGTAAACCGCTGCCCGGCTCCCAGGCGTTTATCCGCACCGACAAATTCCAGATCTGCCACAGCGGCCAGGCTTGCCCGCGCGCCGGCTACTGGCGGGTGCACTGGCTCGCCGACCGCACCATCGTCAAGACCGAAACCATCCGTCAATTCAAGGAAGGCGACATCTTCCCGACTTGGGAGGTCAAGCGCTTCATCGTTCGCCCTTGGCCGCTGAAGGATAAAACCACCCTCACCAAAGAGCCGGTGGAATGGAGCTTCTACGGCGACGCTTAAGCGCGGGTGGGCCTGCGGGCTTTACCTAGTGCTGGCGGGCTGCGGCGGAGTGCCCGCTGCCCGTTCGGCGAAGCTGAAATCACTCTCACTCGTCAATGCCAACCTCTCAATGGGCCTCTAGCGGAGTAAGCAAACATGAAAGGCGTTATTCGCATCGGCGACAAAACCACCAGCGGCGGCAGCGTGCTGGAGGGTTCGCAAACCATGCGGTTCCACGGTGTCGGTGCGGCGCGGGTGGGAGACAAAGTGAGTTGTCCGGCCCACGGCCCGACGGTGGTGAACGAAGGGCATCCGGTGTTCAAGGATCACGGCGTGCCGGTGGCTTTCCATGGCCATCGCTGCGCCTGTGGCTGTGCACTGCTGACCTTGCTGCCTGAAGCGACGGCGAGCTGAACATGCCGGTCAGGTTGGACCGGGTGCCGGCGGCGGCCGTACGGCCAAGACCGCCGCGCCCATGGCTTTGGTTGCTGTGGCTGGTGCCGTGTTTGGCCTTGGGCCTGGGGCTTACCCTCTGGAAGGGAGGCGAGTCGCTGGGCCGTGAGCCGCTGAAGTTCTGGCTATTGGCCCTGGGCTTGCCCTTCCTGGCGTGGTGCGTGCTGCTGGGGCTGCGCCTACTGGCCTATCTGGGGGCAGACTCGGCTGCCGAGGGGTGGGATCGAGCACGGGAGGCGGAATTGTCGCGGTTGATGCGCCGAGGCCGTCGTTCGCAGCAGATACTGGCGGTCAGTCTGCGCACGGCGCTGGATGTCGGAGACGAGGGCGGCGGATTGCTCAAGGGCGGCAGCGCTATACGCGTTCGGTCGTCCTGGCAGGGCGACTCGGTGCGCCATAGCCGCCTTGTGGCCGATGAGGCGTTGCCGCTGGAGGAACAGCTAGGCGGCCAGCTTGCGTCGGTGCTGGGGGATCTGGCCGTGGCATTGGCGAAGCTGCCGGCGGACAGGCCCCTGGCGTTGCTGCTGGAGACCAGCAGTGCCCTCGAGGAGCAGCGGTTGGTCGAGGCATGGACCGAAGCCTGGCGATTGTCCGGCATCCAGCAAACCACGACACGATTGGAGGGCGCCGGGTTAGCGGTGATCGACCACTGGTTGGACCGGCGCATCGATGACCGGGCGTTGTTGCTGGTGGTGGCGTATCAGTTCGCACCCGAGTCGGTGGAGGGCTCCGCCGAAGCCGTGGTGGGGCTGCTGTTCGGCAATCGCCTGACGCAGTCGACGATTACGCCAATGGCCTATCTGCACCGTCCGGAAGCGGTGGGCAAAGCGACCACCGAGTCCTTGAGCCGGTCTCTCCAGCAGGCGTTGGACTGGGTGCCGTTGGTAGCTTCGCAGATTGCTGCTGTGTGGAAGGCTGGCAGCGATGCCGCCGGTGACCCACTCATCACTCAGGCTTTCGATAAAGCAGGGTTGCCAGTCAGCGCCTCCAAGGAGCTGCACGACCTTGATGCCACCTTGGGGCATGCCGGATGTGCAACTCCGTGGTTGGCCATTGCGGCGGCGGCAGAGTCGGTACGGGCAGGCGGTGGGCCACAGTTTATTTGTTCCGGCGAAGGCTCTGAGCGCGCTTGGGCCTGGTGTTCGGTGGTTATGCCGCCAGCTGTATAGGGATATGCAATGCGTAATCGTTCAATAGGATGGTGGGTGCTGGTTTGTGTAGGACTGCTGGCCGGTGGAGCGCTGTGTCTGCTGGTCTGGCTGCGGCCCGAGTGGCTGGGTGTACGCACCGACAGCGCCAAACAGATCCGTTGGCTGTTGGGGGCTTTCGGCCTGACCTTGTTGGGGATGTCCTCGGTCGGTGGTTATCGCTTGCTGGCTGGAGCCGTCGGCGCCTCTTCCTTCCTGCGTCAACGGGGAGATGATCGCCTCTCCGAAGAAACTGTCGGTGGGGCCGACAGTACCCAAGATGCCTCCCGATTTACGGCGCTCAAGCCTTATCTGCGTGAGCACTATGGACGCCGCTGGCGGGCCAAGGTGCGCTTGCTGCTGGTAGTGGGTGATGCCTCCCGAGTCGATTCGCTGGTCCAGGGGCTGACAGATCAGGCTTGGCTGGAAGGGCAAGGCACGGTGCTGATCAGTGGTGGTGATTTGCGCGAGTCCTGGTCACAAGAGCTTGTGGCCTGCCTGCGTGAATTGCGCTGGGGACGTTCATGCGATGGCATTGTCTGGGCGCTGGACGAAGCGGCCATCGAGGACACGGCGTGGTTGGGCAAGCATGCACGCCAGTTGTGGTGCCTTGCTCAGGAGCTCCACTGGAGCGCGCCGTTGTACCTATGGCAGGTCTGCCCCAGCGCTTGGGCGCAGACAGGGCGGGTCAGCCAGACGGTTGGGTGTCTTTTCCCACCTGAAGCATCGCAGGCACTGATCGAATCCTCGTTGCGTCAGTTGGTAGCGCCTTTGCGTGAGGAGGGTTTAGGGCAATTGGCGGTGCAGGCGAACCATGACTTCCTGCTACGCCTGTCCCGTGACCTTGGAGCATGGGGGATCAGCCGGTGGAGCGAGGCACTGGCTCCTGTCCTTAATCATGTGAATAGGGTTGTTACTCTTCGTGGACTGTTCTTCAGTCCGGCCGGGACAGCGTCGCTGACGGCAAACGAGCGCACTTGGTGGCCTGAATCGGTGTGGGACGGTGTGCTGAATGATCGGCAGTCACACGGACAACCTGTGGGTTGGACCTGGCTACGCAGCCTGCGCACCGCCGCCCTCTGCATTGCCGGCCTCTGCGCCCTGGCCTTCCTGCTGTCTTTCGCCAACAACCGCAGCCAGATCGCCACGGTGGAGTCGGCGTTGGCGACCCTCAACACGCCGGGCGATGCCGATGCTCAGCTCAAGGCCCTGCACGAACTGACGCGCGAAATGGCGCGTCTGGATTACCGTCGCGAGCATGGTGAACCCTGGTACCTGCGCTTTGGCCTGAGCCAGAACGATGCCCTGCTGGCGGTGCTCTGGCCGCGCTACACCCAGGCCAATAACCGCCTGATGCGCGATGTCGCCACCAAGCACCTGGAGCAACAACTGACGGACCTCGCCGCCTTACCGGCAGACAGCCCCGAGCGTGCGTCACGGGCGGAGGAGGCTCACGCCCAGCTCAAGGCCTATCTGATGATGGCTCGCCCGGAAAAGGCCGACCCGGAGTTCCTGACCAAGGTACTGACCCGCGAGGAACCTGAGCGGGGCGGTATTTCCCAGGGCTTGTGGATAGACCTCTCGCCGAATCTCTGGGCCTTCTACGCGCAGCACCTGGCAGCGCACCCCGAGTGGCGCGCGCAGACTCAACCCAGCCTGGTGTCTCAAGCCCGGCAAGTGCTGCTCGGCCAATTGGGCCAGCGCAACGGCATGTCCAACCTCTACCAGCAGGTGCTGGACCGCGCGAGCAACAACTACGCGGCCATGACCTTGCTGGACATGGTCGGCGAAACCGATGCGCCGATGCTGTTCGATACCCCCAACACGGTGCCGGGCGTGTTCACCCGTCAGGCCTGGGAGGGCCAGGTGCGCAAGGCCATCGACGAGGTGGCCGAGGCCCGCCGCGAGGAAATCGACTGGGTGCTGAGCGACCAGCAAAGCACCCTCGACAGCGACCTGAAGCCTGAGGTGCTCAAGGCGCAGTTAACCGAGCGCTACTTCCAGGAGTTCAGCGATGCCTGGCTGGCGTTCCTCAATAGCATTCGTTGGCGCAAGGCTGACAGCCTCTCCGACGCCATCGCCCAGTTGACCCTGCTCAGCGATGTGCGCCAATCACCGCTGATCGCCTTGATGAACACCCTGGCCTACCAGGGCAAGACCGAGGTCAAGGGCGAGGCGCTCTCCGACTCGCTGATGAAGTCCGCGCAGCAGTTGCTGGACAAGGACAAGCAGCCGGTGATCGATCAGAAGGCCGCCGGTCCTCAGGGGCCGCTGGATACCACCTTCGGCCCGCTCCTCGCACTGCTGGGCAAGGAGAAAGCCTCGGCAACCGCCGGCAGCGATAACCTCAGCCTGCAGGCCTTCCTCACCCGCGCCACGCGGGTGCGCCTGAAGCTGCAGCAAATCACCACCGCCACCGATCCGCAGGCCTTGACCCAGGCCTTGGCGCAGACGGTGTTCCAGGGCAAGAGCGTGGACCTCACCGACACCCTCGACTACGGCAGCCTGATCGCCGCCAGCCTGGGCGCGGAATGGAATGGCTTTGGCCAGAACCTCTTCGTGCAACCGCTCAACCAGGCCTGGGAAGGTGTACTCCAGCCCTCGTCGGCCAGCTTGAACCGCCAGTGGCAGCGGGCAATCGTCGGCAACTGGGAGCGCTCCTTCGACGGCCGCTATCCCTTCGCCGTCAGCGGCAGCGATGCCTCGTTGCCCATGCTAGGCCAGATGATCAGGTCTGGTACCGGGCGTATAGACCAGTTCATCAGCTCGCAACTGGGCGGTGTGTTGCACAAGGAGGGCAACCGCTGGGTGCCTGATAGCGCCAATAGCCAGGGCCTGCATTTCAACCCGCAGTTCCTCAAGGCGGTGAACCAGCTCAGCGAGCTGGCGGACATCCTCTACACCGACGGCGGCATGGGCATGACCTTCCAACTGCAGGCCAAGCCGGTGCGCAGCGTGGTGGAGACCACCTTCATTCTCGATGGGGTGAAGTTGGAGTACTTCAACCAGATGGAAAGCTGGCAGCAGTTCACCTGGCCGGGCGGCACCGACCATCCCGGTGCGTCGTTGAGCTGGACCAGCATCAAGGGCGGAGCACGGCTGTTCGGCGACTACTCCGGCGTCTGGGGCCTGATCCGTCTATTCGAGCAGGCTCAGGTGACGAGGCTGGACGACAGCAACTCCTTGTTCGAGCTGGTGCTGACCGCCCCGGACAAGCTGCCGCTGACCTGGCACCTGCGCACCGAGTTGGGCAGTGGGCCGCTGGCTTTGCTGCAGTTGCGGGGTTTCATGCTGCCGCAGGAAATTTTCACTACGGGCTCGATGGCGTTGTCGTTGGATGACGAGCGTATGCCGGAATTGTTGTAGGTCGGGATAAATGGAAAAAAGCACAGCGATCCAAAACGCTTTGAAGCGGCTGCAGTTCACCTGCCTGGATGAGTGGGCAGGAGGAGAGAAGCCGCATCGCTTCCGTTGCAGCCAAGGGCATACCTTCACGCACCTAGGCAAAGTGCTGTACACCATGAAGGAGTGCGTCCAGTGCAGCGACGACAAGAAGTTGCTGCGGCTCCAGCGCAAGGCGGATGAAGACGGCAGCGAGTTGCTGGACACGCAGTGGACTGGATGGAGCAGCCATTACCGCTTTCGTTGCCGGAAAGACCCGAGCCATGAATGGCAGCGGCTGAACAGCATGGCGGTGACAAACAGCCAGTGCCCACATTGCGCGCCTAGGGGCCGCAAGCGTTCTGCTGACGGTCTGCAGCGCTTGCAAGACTATGCCCGCGAACGTGGAGGGGAATGTTTGTCGCCATCCTATCTGGGGATAACACAAGCGCACCGCTTTCGCTGTTCTAGCGGGCATACCTGGGAGGTGGTGGCCGGTGTCGTCCTAAAAAGCAATCGATGGTGTCCGACGTGCAGAGGGAACCTCGCCTTCAGTATTGAAGATGCCAAGCGCAGTGCTCAGCAACGTGGCGGCGATTTCCTCTCGGAGCAATACCTCAATATCAAAACCTACTACAGCTGGCGTTGTGCACAGGGGCACGTCTGGCAAGCCCCATACAAAACTATTGTCGCAGGCAGTTGGTGCCCTCTTTGCTCATTTGAAAATCGCAAGCTCGGCGTCCAGTCCCTGCAGCAAGCGGCTACTGAGCGTGGAGGGAAATGCCTGTCGACGACTTATCACACGTCGGTGACCAAATACCGGTGGCTATGCGCTAAGGGGCATACCTGGAGCTCCACGCTGCAGCACGTGCGGCAAGGAAGCTGGTGCCCGACCTGCTACCACATGTCGCGGACAAAGCCTGGATCTCTTGCCTGGCGACGCTACCAGACGCACCAACCCCGAGATTGAGGCTGTGCCATACGAGAAGGGATGCAGGACACACCGATGAGTTTGCAAGGACTGATATCCACCTGCCTGGATGGGCAAGATGCCGTGGCGCTGGCCAAGGCTCAGGTAGGTCAATGGGAAGCCTGGCTGGAGCCGATCAACCAGACGTCAGTCGTGGGGCAAGACCCCGGCTACGACGACGATTTCCAGCACATGCGCGAGGAGGTCAACAAACTCTCCGGCGCGGACGTGGAAAAGGTGATCGGGCTGGCGGAGCAGTTGCTCAAGCAGCGCTGCAAGGACCTGCGCATCGCCACCTACTACCTCTGGGCGCGCACGCAGCGCGACGGTGAAGCGGGGCTCGCCGATGGCCTGGAACTGGTCGCGGCGATGCTCGAACGCTTCAACAAGCAGGTCCTGCCGACTCGTCCGAACAGCCGGCGCACCGCACTGGAGTGGGTGGCCAGCGGTAAGGTGCTGGACAGCCTGTCGCTGTTTCCCGAGGTCGTCAAAGCCGAGGCACAGCGCACGGTCGCCGCGCTGGCCTGGCTGGAGCAGATCGTGTCCGCATGGCCGGAGAGCGAGCGGCCGGGCTTGGGATCGCTGTATGCAGCTCTGGCTGCTCGTTTAACCCAATCAGGCGGCGTGAATGCCCTGGTGCCGCAGAACAGTGCCGCGCACAGCGAGCCGGCGTCCCAATCGGCGGCCCCGGTCCTGGCGGCGATCAAGTCCGGCCGCGATTTGCTGGACAGCGGCAAGGCCTTGGCCAACTACCTGCGCGACCAGCCCCAGGGCTGGCTGGCGGCGCATCGCCTGCTGACCAGCCTGCGCTGGGACACTGTGCACCAGTCGCCGCCGCAGGAGGCCAATGGCAATACGCGCCTGGTGCCGCCGCGTACCGAGTACCGCGCGCAGCTCAAACGCCTGTACCTGCAGCAGAGCTGGACCGAGTTGCTGGACCAGGTGGAGCGCATGTACGCCGAAGGGGTGAACCACTTCTGGCTGGACCTGCAGTGGTACCTCTGCCAGAGCCTGAGCAAGCTGGGTGTGCCGTACGAAGGCTGGGCGGACATCATCAAGCGCGACCTGGGCATGTTCCTCGATCGCTTGCCGGGCATCGAGCAGTTGCGCTGGAACGACGGCACGCCATTCGCTGATGAGCCTACGCGCGATTGGATCATGCAGCACGTCAGCGGCAATCAGCCGGCCGCCTGGATGTCCACGCCGATCCCGGCCAGCTCGTCCACGGATGACATTCTGGCCCTGGAAAGCGAAGCCCTGGCTCAGGCCGATAGCGACGGTGTCGAGGCGGCATTGGCTTGGCTGGCGGCACGCCCCGATGTGAACACCGGTCGGCAACGATGGCTGCTGCGCCTGCTCATGGCGCGCGTAGCCGAGCAGTACGGCAAGACTGATCTGGCGATTCACCTGCTGGGCGAACTCGACAGCGTCGCCCAGCAACAGCACCTGCACGCCTGGGAGCCCGAGCTGGGCTTCGAGGTCAAGGCTCGCCTGCTCAAGCTGCTGCGGCAAAAGGCCCAGCGCAACGACATGGACAAAACCGCACTCGCGCAGCGCATGGAGCATCTGCTGGCCGCGCTGGTGGCGGCCGACCCGGTACGCGCCGCAGTGCTCTGTGGCTAAGCCTCTCTTACTTTCAGGATTTTTGTGGTGAGCATGGACAATCTGACGCTGCGCTATTTCGACGCCGAAATGCGCTACCTGCGCGAGGCGGGCAAGGAGTTTGCCGAGGCGTTTCCGGATCGAGCGGCGCAGCTCAACCTGGACAAGGCGGGCGCGCGTGATCCTTACGTAGAGCGTTTGTTCGAGGGCTTCGCGTTCCTGATGGGGCGCCTGCGCGAGAAGCTCGACGACGACCTGCCGGAGCTGACCGAGGGACTGGTCAGCCTGCTGTGGCCGCATTACCTGCGCACCATCCCGTCGCTGTCGGTAGTCGAGTTGGCGCCGGACATCCGCGAAATGAAGCGCTGCGAGACCATCGCCAAGGGCTTCGAGGTCCTGTCGCAGCCGGTGGAGGCCAAGCGCACGCGCTGCCATTACACCACCACCCAGGACGTGACGCTGAACCCGCTGTCCATCGAGTCGGTGCGGGTAACCAGCGAGCCGGATGGCCGCTCGGTGCTGCGCCTGCGCTTTGCCTGCTGTCCAATGGCGAACTGGTCCGAAATCGATCTGAGCCGTCTGCCGCTGTACCTCAATGCCGATGGGCCGTTGGCCTGTGCGCTGCATCGCGCCCTGACGCTCAATGCCCAGACACTCTATGTGCGTGTGCCGGGCCAGACCGACCGACTGAAACTGGATGGCCACTTCTCACCCAAGGGATTTGGCGACGAGGACCGGCTTTGGCCCAAAGGCGACAGTGCCTTCAGCGGCTATCAGCTGCTGCTGGAGTACTTCACCTTCCGCGAGAAATTCATGTTCGTCACGCTGCGCGGCCTGGAGCAGATGCCGATCCCGCCGGAGCTGTCGAGCTTCGAGCTGGACGTGGTGCTGAGTGAGCAATGGCCGCACGAATTCGTGGTGACGGCCGAGCATCTGCGCCTGCATGCCGTGCCGGTGATCAACCTTTTCGCCCTGGAAGCGGATCCACTGACGCTACTACCGTTGCAAACCGATTACCTGTTGCGGCCGATGCGACTGCAGGACGGCCACACCGAGATCTACTCGGTGGACAGTGTCTCGTCGTCCAAGCATTCCACCAAACGCGACTACGTGCCTTTCACCAGCTTCCGCCACAAGGGCGGGATGCTGCGCGACGAGGCGCCTGAGCGCTACTTCCACACGCGGATGAAGCGCGGCGCCAATGGCATGCACGACACCTGGCTGATCCTTGGCGGCGAAGGTTTTGACGCCGATCGCCTGAGCGAAACCGAAAGCCTGTCCCTGCGCCTCACCGGCACCAATGGCCAACTGCCGCGCAAGGCCTTGCAGAGCACGCTGCTGGATTCGTTGGTGAAATCGCCGCTGGCCGGTTTGAAGGTGCGCAATCTGTGTGCGCCGACCCTGCCGTGCTACCCGCCCAACCAGGACCGCTTCCACTGGCGAGTACTCAGCCACCTGGGCTCGAACTTCCTGCCCATGCTAGACAACGCCGAAGTACTGCGCGGCACCCTGGCGCTGTACGACTGGACCCACAGCGAGCTGAATCGCCGACGCCTGGCGGCCATCGTCGAAGTCCGCCATCACCTGATCCAGCGCTTCGAGAAAGGCTTCCTGCTGCGCGGCGTGGATATCGAGGTGACCCTGGACGCCAACGGCTTCAGCGGCGAAGGCGATATCAGCCTGTTCGGTGAGATGCTCAATCGCTTCTTCGCCCTGTACGCCGACATCCACCTGTTCAACCAGCTCACGCTGATCCTGCAACCTACCGGAAAGTGCCTGCGATGGAACGAGAACCACAGTCAGCGTATTCCCGGCTGAAGGCCAGCGGCCTGCTGCAAGCGCTGGAGGGGCGGATTTCCCAAGCCAACCTGTACCGTTTCTGCCAACTGGTCGAAGCGGCGGCGCCGGGCAATCCGCCACTGGGTACGACGACGCGGCCCAGTGACGATGCCGTACGCTTCCGCCCGCACCCTGGCATGGGCTTCCCCGCTGGTGAACTCAAGGCCATCGAGTACGACGACGAGCATCCGGAGCGCCCCCCCACAGTGCGTACCCGGTTGCTCGGGCTGTACGGTGTCGACTCGCCGCTACCCACCGCCTACCTGGACGACATCGCCCAGCGCCGCGAAGGCCATGAAGCGCTCGAGGCCTTCCTCGACATCTTCAACCACCGGATCTTCACCCAGTTCTACCGCATCTGGCGCAAGTACTCCTACCCGGCCACCTTCGAGGCGGGCGGTGCGGACAAGACCTCGCAGTGCCTGCTCGGCCTGATCGGCTTGGGCATCCCTGGAACGGCCAACCACATCGCCACACCGGTCTCGCGGTTTCTCGCATTGCTCAGCGTGATGCGTTTACCCACACGAAACGCCGAGGGCATCGGTGCGCTGGTAAAGCTGTTGGCGCCGAACACCCAAGTGCGGGTAACCCCGCATTGGCCGCGCAAGGTGCCACTGGCTCAGCCGGCCAGCCTATCGCGCGAGAACCCGGTCAGCCTGTCCCAAGGCACACCGTTGGGCAGCGTGGGCGCGGATGCCAATAGCCAGGTGCGACTGGAACTGCTCACCGAAGACCTGACCGAGGCCCAAGGCTGGTTGCCAGGGCAACAGCTTCACACCGACCTGCTGGTACTTCTGCGGGTGTACCTGGGGTGGCGCTGCACCGCCAAGCTGGTACTCACGCTGCCGGTGAAATGCCTGCCGAAACCGATGCTGGGTGGCCCTCCCGTATGGCTGGGACTCACCGGCGTACTGGGGCTCACCCCCGACCATCCGGCCGCTGCCGAGCAGCCGTGCATCACCGTCAACCTCGGCCGCTACCAAGGACTGACCCAGAACCACAAACCCAGGGAGACACAGCATGTCGCGTACCGCATTTAAGATGCTGCTGGCCACCACGACGCTTGCCTTTATCCTCGCCGGCTGCGGGCTGACCCAGCGTGCCGTGGACGGTGGTAGCGCTGTCGCGCACGGCATCTTCTATAAGCAGGTCAAGGTGCTGCATCTGGACCTGAACGCCCGTGCGGCGCTGAACACCGCCAGCTCCGACATGTCCGGGCTATCGGTGTCGACCCTGGTGCGCGTGTACCAGCTGAAGGACCGGAAGTCGCTCGACGCGGCGGACTATCAGGGCTTGCTTAACGAGGGGGATAGCGTCCTGGCGGCAGACCTGCTCGATTCGCAGCGGGTGGTAGTGAAACCCGATGAGGGCGCACAACTGAACGTGCCGTTATCCCTGGATGCGCAGTACGTTGCAGTGGTCGCACTGTTTCGCTCGCCTGATACTGAGAACGGCACCTGGCGCATAGTGCTGGCCCGCGAGGACCTGGACCCGGACCAGCCACGAGTGGTTGAGCTAGGCGACAACGCGCTGAACCTGGTGCCGATGCCGAAGAAGGATTCCTGGTGGTGAGTGAACAGAACCCCTCGCTGTATGAACTCTTGCTGCAGAACTTCACCGGCGAGCTCGACCTGCATCGGGTGCGCGAAGGGGACCAGGTTCTGCTCTCGGTACTCGACAACCTGCAGCGCATACTTAACTGCCGCGCCGGTACCCTCAGCCATTTGCCCGACTATGGGTTGCCGGACATGAGCCAGATCCTCCACGGCATGCCAGGCAGCGCTCACGGGTTGATGGGGACCATGGAACGCATGCTGCTCAAGTACGAGCCGCGTCTGGCCGCGGTGAACATCGAACTGCTGCCGCAAACCCTGCCCGGACATCTCGAGTACACCGTGGCGGTGGAGCTGTATGACGGCCTGCGTGCGACCTTCAGCACCACGCTCGCCCCAGAGGGCCGGGTGCTGATGCGCCACCTGAAACAGCAGGAGTACCTGACGTCGTGAGGTCTTCAAGGAACCCCAAGTCGCGGACATTGCTGCATAAGAGGCCGAGGCTCACTTACAAGATCTCTGGCGGTAAATGGACCTCCTCGAACATTTCTCCACCCGAAGACTTTCATTAGCTCAAGGGTGAGGTGAGTCTCGATTTCCAATGCGCGCCGCCAGGTCCTAGCATTTGTTTCAATTATCTTGATGACTTCGATCGGCCTGTGACGTTTAGTCCATGACGATCCTTGTCCGGCGAAGTGCTCCTTGATTCGCTGATCGGGATTTTTTGATTGGCCGACGTAATACCTGTCTCCGCTTAGCTCGAGAACATAGACGAAGATTGGCTTGGTCTTACGCTTTGGCTTTTTCATCAGATGTATACCCAGACGCCTTTGAATGGCTCGATGCTTGCCAAGTGCTGCAACCCACCACCGAGTTCCAAGTCATTTCCGTCCATTCGATGCCGGTCTGCGTACTCATTGCACCGTCACTCCTGTCGTGCGTCGATGTTAGTGAGAAGCTGGCACTTGAGTCAAAGTGCTGGCATTTAGTTCGAGAGCCGGCCTCGCAGCGAGGCCACCAAAGGAGATGGCAGGGTCGATATAGCGCATCGCCGATTTGATGTCTTTCCACCCCACGTAGGTCATCAGCGCCTTGATGTCCCAGCCATTGGCCGTGGCCCAGGTGGCGAAGCCGCGACGCAATGAGTGGCTGGTATACGCTTCGGCCGGAATGCCAGCATGCTGCAGAATCTGGCGCAGTAGGTTGATCAGGCTGCCCGGATTCAAGGCGTTTTCGCCCAAATGGCCCCAGCGATCCAGTCGACGAAACACGGCGCCGCGAACAATTCCCGCCGCACTGATCCAGTCCATGTAGGCCTGCACCGGGCAGAGGCGTTTCAATGCCGGGGCGTAGTGGGTGGTGCCGTGGTTGTCCCGGTCACCCTTGCTCCAGGGCAGGAACATCGTCATGCCGGCACCTGCTTCGGCCTGGATATGTTCGACCTGTAGGCGACACAGCTCATCGCTACGAAAACCACGCCAGAACCCAATCAGCAGTAGCGCAATGTCTCGCCGACAGCGCAGATAACCCGCCAATTCACCGGCCTGGTACGCACGAGCAGCTTCCTGTTCCAGCCAGTGGATCGCTTGCTCCAAGTGCAGCAATTGCAGCGGAGCGGCCTGCTTGGCCTGGACCGGGTGCAATGTGCGGATGCCTTTGAGGACCTGGCGCACCATGGGCGTCTTGGTCGGATCGGGAAAGCCCTGACTAATGTGCCATTGGGCTAGGGCGGCGAGGCGCTGCTTGAGGGTATTGAGGCTGAGGCTGTCGGCGTAGTCCACCAGGTAGCGGACGATGCTGTCGCTGGTAGCTGGCAGGAAGCCGCCCCAGGTTACCTCGAAGTGCTCGAGGGCGGATTGGTAACTGCGCCGTGTGTTCTCCCGTGTACCCGCCTGTAGGTATCGCTCGACGTCCTTCATCGTCCAACCACGTTCGTTTCGTACCGGAAATCAGGTCATCCTCGACCAAATCTGACCTTCTCATAGAATAACCCTCCATTATTTTATCAGAAAAAGTGACCGACAATCGGCCTTATTTACTTCATAATCAGTATGTATTTACGTGGTATGTATTCCGATACGAAATCGTAGGAGTAGCTATGGCCCGTGGCGGCATCAACAAGGCGCTGGTTCAGAAGGCACGACAGGTCCTCCAGGCACGGGGCGAGCATCCGAGTATCGATGCCGTCCGCGTTGAACTGGGTAATACCGGCTCGAAAACCACCATTCACCGCTATCTAAAGGAGCTAGAGGCGGCAGACCAGGGGCGTGGTGCAGCTCCTGCACAGTTCAGTGACCAGTTGGCCAGCCTGGTGGCGCATTTGGCCGAGCAGTTGCAGGAGGAAGCACAGGCTGCGGTGGCCCAGGAGCGCGAGCAATTGGTCCGCGAGCGCCGGGACTACCAGGACCGACTCCGCCAGGCAGAGGACCGTGGCCAGCGCTTCGAAGTCCAGAGTGCTGCTCTGGCCGAGCAGTTGCAGGCATCCCAGCAAGCGCTTCATCAGGAGCAGCAGCAACGCCAACAGGCCGACATTGAAAATGCCCGCCTGCTCCAGGCTAACAGTGACATAGACACCCGGTTGCAGGATCGCGACGGGCAGATTCGATCGCTGGAAGAGAAGCATCAGCATGCGCGCGATGCCCTGGAGCACTATCGCCAGGCCGCCAAGGAGCAGCGAGAGCAGGAACAGCGCAGGCACGAGGGGCAGGTGCAGCAACTGCAACTGGAACTGCGGCAGCTGCAACAGACGCTAATGATCAAGCAGGACGAACTGACGCAACTGAACCGCGATAACGCTCGCCTGCTGGCGGAAGCCCGTCAGCAGCAAAAAGATCTACAGGCCCAGCAGCGGCAACTGGAGCATCACGAGCAGACCCTGGTGAAAGAGCGGCGCTCTTTAATGCAGGTCGGGCAGGAGAGCGGTGCTTTGCGAGAGCGCTGCGATATGCTTCAAGGCGAAGTCGATCGCTTGAGCGAAGCCAAGTACACCCAAGGTCAGCAGGTGCAGAGCCTTCAGGAACGTCTGCTCGAAGCCCTCATGCAGTTGAAACTCCATAACCATCCCCCAGCGGATACTGGCAACACGGACCACACCCGCTCCCTAACCGACAGCAAAGAGGAGAGGGGCGAATGATGAATGAACTCTTCGGATGGCAGCCGCGCTAGATCAAGCACATGGCCCGTGTATCGCCTTTGCCGAAAACAATAGAAAATCCTTTCCGTTCAATGTGTTGAAGCGACATTTAACATTATCGGGCGTTGGGCAAAATTAGCCTCAATGTGGCGCCCGGCGACATCAGCGCCAGTTCAACTGACGCCGTCAACGGTTCGCAGCTCAATGCGACCAACCAGCAGGTGGACCAGAACACCACCAACATCAGCAACGTCACCAGCAATATCAGCAACCTCACGACCAACATCGACAATGGGACGATCGGCCCGGTGCAGCGTACCGGTACGGATCAACTGTCGTTGATTGCCGCCGGCGGCGATGCCTATGCGCCGGGGGCTGCCCAGGTGCTGACCAACGTAGCGGCAGGTGCAGTCAACGCCACTTCGACGGACGCTATCAATGGCTCGCAACTGCACGACACCAATCAGCAGGTCGACGCCAACACCACCCAGATCACCCACCTCGATGGCCGGGTGACCAATGTGGAAGGCGACGTGACCACGCTGCAAGGCGATGTGACCAACCTCGGCGACAACGTCAAGAACATCTACAACACCGGCACCAAGTACTTCCACGCCAACTCCACCGGCACCGACTCCTCCGCCACTGGCGTGGATTCGGTGGCCATCGGCATGGGCGCGGTATCCAGTCATGACGGCAGCGTCGCGCTGGGCGCCGGCTCCGTCGCTGACGGCAGCACGCTGGGACATCAGGCCTATCTGGTGGGCGGCACCGCCAACGGCGAAGTGAATGTCGGCGCCCGTCGCATCACCGGCCTCTCGGCCGGCGCGGATGACTCCGATGCGGTGAACGTCGCCCAACTCAAGCAGGTGTCGGGCGCGGCAACCGAAGGCTCGGTCAAGTACGACCTGAACGGCGACGGCAGCATCAACTACAACAGCGTGACCATGGGTGGCAGCACCTACAACAGCGTAACCAGGACCGGCGGCACCAGGATTACCAATGTCGCACGCGGGGAGGGCGACAGTGACGCGGTGAACATGTCCCAGCTCAACGAAACCAACGCCCACGTCACCAACATCGACGGCCGCGTCACCACCGTCGAGGGCAGCATCACCAGCATCAACAATGGCGGCGGCATCAAGTACTTCCACGCCAACTCGAGCAAGGCTGACTCAGCCGCCAGTGGTGCCGATTCGATCGCCGTCGGTCCCAATGCCCAGGCTAGCGGCAAGGGCGCAGTTGCCGTTGGCGACGGTGCCAGCGCTTCGGCAGATGGCAGCGTGGCGCTGGGGCAGGGCGCCAGCGACAACGGCCGCGGCGCCGAAAGCTACACCGGCAAGTACTCCAACGCGGCCAACGCCAGCGTCGGAACCGTCTCGGTGGGCAATGGCGCAACAGGCGAAACCCGCACCCTCAGCAATGTCGCCGATGGCAAGGAGGCCACCGACGCGGTCAACCTGCGCCAACTCGACGGCGCCGTGACGGAGTCCAAGCAGTACACCGACGACTCCATCCACAACGTCAACACCCAGGTCGCCAGCGTCACCACCAATGTCAGCAACCTCGACAACCGGGTCACCCATGTCGAAGGCAACGTGAGCAACGTGCAGAACGGCACCGACGGCATGTTCCAAGTAAACAACAGTAGCCACCTGCCCAAGCCGAAGGCTGTCGGCAGTGACTCGGTGGCCGGCGGCGCCGGCGCCGAAGCGGTGGCCGACAACAGCACCGCGATCGGCTCCAACGCCAAGGCAAAAGGGCGCAACTCGGTTGCCATCGGCGCGAACTCGGTGGCTGAGCGCGACAACAGCGTCTCCGTCGGCAGCGCCGGCGCCGAGCGGCAGGTCACCAACGTGGCCGCCGGCACCGCGCCGACCGACGCCGTGAACGTCGGCCAGTTGCAGCGGAGCATGGGCGATATCTCCGACCAGTTCTACGACTACACCGACTCCCGCTACAACGCGCTGCGCCATGACCTGAAGAAACAGGACGACATCCTCAGCTCGGGCATCGCCGGCGCGATGGCCATGGCCACGCTGCCACAGCCGTACTCGCCGGGAGCCAGCATGGCCACGGTCGGGCTTGGCAACTTCCGTGGCCAAGGGGCGCTGGCAGTCGGCGTATCGAAGATTTCCGACAACGGCAAATGGGTCACCAAGCTGCAGGGCAGCACGACCAGCCAGGGTGAAACCGGCGTTGCCGTCGGCCTCGGTTATCAGTGGTGAATCTTTCCATCCAGGCCCGGCTTCGGCCGGGCCAGTTCCAGGAGATCAACATGAATACTTTCAGTACCGTCGCCATACGCGCACTGGTCACGACTTGCGCCGGCCTGTTGCTGGCTGCCTGCGGCACCCTCAGCCAGGTCGACGAGCAAGGCCATAGCGCCGCGCCCAAATTTCCCGCAATCAGCGAGTCCTACCGCCCACAAGGCAGCTACGCGAGCCTTGAGAACCTGGAGAAGATCCAGCCCGGCATGAGCAAGGCACAACTGTACGAACTGCTTGGTACGCCGCACTTCCACGAAGGTCTTTTCGCGGTGCGCGAGTGGGACTACATCCTGCGCTTCCGGCGTGCTGGCCAAGCCGACCTGGTCTGCCAGTACAAGGTGCTGTTCGACAAGGACCTGCAAGCCCAGAGTTTCCTGTTTTCCCCGGCTGACTGCCTCGCTCAGCTCCAGCCGGCGACCAGTCCCACCGTCCAGCCTGTCCCGACGGTGCAGCGGGTCACGCTGTCCGCCGACGCCAGCTTCGCCTTCGACCGAGCTGACCTGAGCGCTGCCGGCCGCAGCAATCTGGATCGCCTGGCCGTGCGGATTCGCCACGAGCATCCGCAGCACATCGCCGTGACCGGCCACTCCGACCGTCTCGGCTCGCGATCCCACAACCTCGACCTCTCGCTACGGCGTGCCGAAGCGGTCCGCGATTACCTCGCCGCTGCGGGCGTTCCGGCAGGGGTGATGCAGGTTCGAGGCATCGGCGCAGCCGAGCCAGTGGTGAATTGCCCGGACGCACCACGGGAGCAATTGATCCAGTGCCTGGCCAGTAATCGCCGGGTCGTCGTCGAATTCGCCGCCAGCGCGGCGCAGCCCATCCAGAGTGAGGAGTGAATCATGACTATTTCCAGCAAATGGCTGACCGCCACCCTGTTGCCACTGTGCCTGCTGGCCGGCTGCAATGAGCCCACTCGCAGCACCACGGGCTCCCCGGTGAAAACCGAAACCCTCGGCATCCTCGAGTACCCGGCGCTGCCTGTGATCCGTAATGCGGTGTTCAGTATGTCTCCGCTGGTAGATGGCAAGCGCAACCCGGCAGTGATGCAGCACGTTTGCGGCCTGGCACGTGGCGAGATGAAACAGGCCGATGTCGACCTCTTCGTCAGTGCCAGTGGTGAAACCGGAGAAGCCCTGAAGGAGAAGGGCGGGGTGACCGCGCTCCTGGTCAACGGCAACAAGCAGGCCCAGCAGATTGCCTGCGCTGCATTCCTGGCAACGGCCCCGCTGATCCAACTCGATGGTCAGGACTTCATCGCGCCGCAAAAAAGCGCGGATGGCAAGCTTCAGGTGTCTGCCCACCGTCTGGGCGAACTCATGGCGCTGCGCATGGCCCTGTCCCGCACTGACGCGGAGTGCTTTTCGCTGATCGCCGAAAAGCTGCAGCAGACGCCCGGCCTGACCTCCGCGCAGTATCAGGCCAGGGCCCGGGATCTGTTCTCCGAACTGGCCCCGGCCTACCTTGATCGAGTCAAACAGCAGATGCCCTTGCCGGGCACTCAGTACACCATCAAGCGGCTGGACAATGAGCGCTTTGCCTTCGGTACATCCAATGGTGGCGAGTACGAGTACGGAAACGATGGAATGACCCTGCGCCAGGACAACATCACCTGGTATGGCGATGGGATGCTGATGGGAAAACACCAGACGCTGCAGATCGCCTACTACCCGGATTCGGTGGTTAACCGCATTCAATAGATGGAGCCATTCCGGGCGTCTCAGCGCTCAGCCAGCAAAGTAATCAAGGCTGCGTTCCAGAGTTGCCATCCGATCCGCATCCCGACCGAACGGGATGCGGATTTTTTACGAACAGCCGAGCACGAGTCGACAAGGCGCGAATACCAAGGAGGAGGGCGCCGAAAGGCCAACGGCTGCAGCACCTGGCGTGGCCGCGCACACTTTTGTTTGGATCGAACCCGCTGCCTGTGCGCGCTTGGTCGCGCCAAAGGCCGGCTCATTGCCGGTCAGCCTTCGGTGCCTGATGGATGGAAATGGCTAGCCAGTGCCAGGGCCGCCGGGCGCCACCATGGGTTGCCCTGGATCGCTCGCAGCGCCAACCGAATATCGAAGCAAACGCGCATACCCGTGGAGCAAGCGGATCGACGGCGATACCGGTCAACTCGACTACCTGTCGCTGCTGTCCGCGGAGTGAGTCAAGAAATGGTGGAGCGGCGTTCCGGCCATTCACCTCAGGCCTGCACGGACCAAAACCAAGACCATGAGCCGTTGTAGAGGCATGGCAGCTGATACCGTGACTAGCCAAGGAGTGGGGTTGTCGTTCTGATCGAGCAGATAAACACAGAATGGCTGGAGTGCTGCCAGTCGCATCTATGCAATTTAACATAATATACATTATGCGAAGCTAAGGATAAGGGCGTGCACCCTGGAACAGGCATCCTGCGCCAGGATCAAGATACGGCCAACGGTCCAGGGCCAGTGCGTCGCCCGCCCTGACACTGAATACTCCTCGAAGCCTTGGCGATGAATTTGCGGCCGTGTTGATCGCTGGCTGTCCGGCGCGACTGGCAGATATGGATCAACACGCTCGCCTGGGTATCTGTTGTTCATGATCGATACCGTCGCGCCCGACAATGTGCGTTAGCCATCTAAGGCTTCACGTTAAATACGTGATCACCCATTTCCTGCCTGACTGATTGTCCGGATGATTCTTATCGAATTTTCTCACAAACTCCTAGGCGCTCTTCAGGGCACGTAAAACTACTTTAAATCCGTCAACGGCTCGATTTAGCCAATGCCATTTATTTCATGATTGGTGGACAGGTTCGAGTTTTCCGAAACCCAGGATCAGAACCAAGTTGGCTGTCCTACCATCTGACTGTCGACTGATAAATCAGCAACTGAATATGCAGTTGAACCTCAAGCCGACAATGAAAACCCCAATAATTAAGAGATGAACGACTATGAAAGCAACTTCGAAAAATGTCGCAGCAATGGTTTCTCTTTGTCTCATGATGGCAGGCTCTGCGCTCCTCGCGGAGTCAGCCAGCGCGGCGACAGTCAGGCCGAATGCGCCGATTAAAATAAAGTCCAGTAGTCCGTATGGTGGCGGTACATTCTGCAGCGGACACCTCAAGCTGTGCACAGCTGCAAAAGTGGTATGCGGCCGCTGCTGATTTAACGCGCGCGACTCTTTGTAGTGCGATCCCGTGCCGGTCCGGCCTGCTGTGCGGACCGGCATTTCCATTCAATCACCAAGAATTTATTGACATTATAAAAGCTTGCTGGGCCCTTAATGAATTATGACTCCCCTCCCCCTCAGGATGCTTGCGGTTCGTATCGCAGTGCTTGGCCTGTTCTTAATTATCTTGAATGCCTGTGACGCCAAGTTCCCCTCAGGTAAACAAGAAAGATATCTGACAAGTCCTGTTTCCAGGGGGTCTTTATCAGACGAGGTGCTTGCAGTAGGGAGCCTGCAAGCAGTTGATCAGGTTGATATTGGAGCCCAGGTTTCAGGTCAACTGAAGAAACTTGCCGTTCGTCTAGGCGATTCCGTTCATAAAAATCAGTTGCTTGCTGAGCTTGATCCGATACTGCCATTGAATTCCCTGAAGGCGGCACAGGCCAGAAGCCGGCGCCTGGAGGCCGAACGAGAGGCCCAGGTCGCCCGTGTAGACCTTGCAACTTTCAAATGGCAAAGCCAATCGCAAATGATTTCTGAAGGGGCGACTGCCCGGCAGTCGTTCGAAGAGGCGCGCGTACAACTGAAGATCGAACGGGCCAACCTCGCGTCCCTCGATGCCCAGATTCAAGAGGCACAAATTGAGGTGCAAACAGCAGAAGCCCACCTGGCTTTCACCCGTATAACTGCTCCGATGGACGGAACGGTTGTGAGCATTACTACCCAGCAGGGGCAAACTGTGATCGCCGAACAAGAGGCGCCGGTCATCCTCAAGTTGGCCAATTTGAGCACGATGACAATTCGAGCACAGGTTTCTGAAGCGGATATCCGTCGTGTACAACCGGGGCAAGCAGCCTATTTCACTACGCTCGGTGATTCCGATACTCGTCATCCGGCGATTCTTCGGAATATTGAGCCTGCACCGCAGAACTTCCTCGCCTCCCAAAGTGGCAGCGACTCCTCTCGCTTCGCTTCGGCAGTTTTCTATGCCGCATTATTCGATGTTGAAAATCCTGATTCGATCCTGCGGATTGGCGAGACTGCTCAGGTGCATATCTTGCTCGCTACTGCGAGTAACGCGTTGACAATTCCTCTGGCCGCGCTCAATAGCCGCGAGCCGAATGGCGCCGCCAAAGTGAGGGTGCTGGAAAATCATGGTGCTGTGACAGAGCGCGGCATACACGTGGGCATCTCGAATGAATTGAATGCCGAGGTCATCGACGGCCTCAATGAGGGCGAAGAGGTAATCCTTGGCGAGCTTCAGCAAGATGCTGATGAATGAAAATTCGCCGGCGCGTCCCCTGCTTTCGCTACAGGGGGTATCACGTTATCTGTGCGCCGACGGCCACAGGATCAGCATACTGCAGGACATCAACCTGACGATTAATGCAGGTGAAATACTCGCCATTGTCGGGCCATCCGGTTCGGGCAAGTCCACGCTTTTAAACCTGCTCGGCTGTCTGGATCGCCCGGACTCAGGCAGTTACAGGGTGGATGGCGAGGAAGTATCACAACTTTCCAGCGACAACAGGGCTGCACTCCGCCGCGAGCGCTTTGGCTTCATATTTCAGCGCTACCACCTGATAGGACAATGCAGCGCTCGCGAGAACGTGGAACTGCCAGGATTTTACCGTGGCACACCTGCCGGCCTACGACGCAAACGCGCAGTGATGTTACTGGAGCAACTTGGCCTTTCAGAACGCCTGCTGCATCGGCCCGAAGAATTGTCCGGTGGCCAGCAACAGCGAGTCAGTATCGCAAGAGCACTGATGAATGGCGGGTCGGTAATTTTGGCCGACGAGCCGACCGGAGCCCTGGATAGCGAAAGTGGCGAGACTGTTCTGCAGACTCTGCTAGGGCTCAACGCTGCGGGGAGCACTTTGATCATCGTGACGCACGATGAACACCTCGCGGCTCGCGCCCATCGAGTAGTTCGATTGCATAACGGTCGCATCATCACCGACCAGCATGTTTCCAAAGCCTCTGCGGCCTTTCGCGCTGAAGCGATTCCGGCGCTGCCGCCGCCAACTTCGCAGCGGCTCAAGAACGCACTCGCTGAATTGCTGATGTCATGGCGGATGCTGCTGACACGTAAATTGCGAACCTTGCTTACTTTACTTAGCGTGGTCATCGGCGTGACCTCGGTGATATCCATCATGGCGCTTGGAGAAGGAGCGCGGCGCGACATTCTCAAGCAGGTGGCCGGAATGGGGGCGCACACTATTGATATCTATCCAGGTAGCGACTGGGGCGACAGTGACGCCCCTTCCATTTACACCCTGGTGCCCGGGGATGCGAAAGCGTTACAGGCGCTGCCGTACGTGCTTAGTGTCACTCCCGAAATGCGTGGCACCTTTTTGGTTCGACGAAATGCCAGCCATGTAACTGTGCAGGTCAGCGGTGTCGGTGAGGAATACTTTCGAGTGCGCGGCTTGCGAATGAATGAAGGCCGTGGATTTGATGCCGACTCAATGCGGCGTCAGGCACCCATTGCAGTAATAGACGCCAACCTGAAGCGCAAGCTGTTCGGCGCATCAGGCAACGCACTGGGCCAGGTCATACTGGTCAACAACTTGCTGTGTACGATCGTTGGTGTGGTGACGCTCGAGGAGGCGATCGGAAACAACTCAGGAACTCTTAACCTTTGGCTGCCCTACAGTACCGCCGGGAGCCGCCTGTTCGGCCACCAGTATCTGGACAGCATTACGCTACAGGTGAAACCTGGGCAACCCAGCGAAATAGCCGAGCAGAGCATCGTTTCACTGATGCGCGAGCGCCACGGCATCCAGGATTTTTATACCGCCAATGCAGATGCCATAGTCCGGGCGGTAGAAAAAGCTAGTCGCTCGCTCAACCTGCTGTTGTCGCTGGTCGCCGTTGTCTCCTTGCTGGTAGGCGGGGTCGGTGTAATGAACGTAATGCTGGTATCAGTAACTGAGCGAACTCGAGAGATAGGCATCCGCTTAGCCTTGGGAGCAAAGCAGGCGAACATCCTGCGTCAATTCCTGTTGGAAGCGGTACTGATCTGCCTTCCCGCCGGGGCCATTGGAATTCTGCTTTCTCTGGGACTCCAACTGGCCATGTCATTGTTCGCAACACCGTGGCAGATGGTGTTATCGAGCAGTTCGATCCTCCTTGCCTTTCTATGCTCCACGCTGGTCGGAATACTGTTTGGGTTCTTGCCCGCCTGGAAAGCCTCGCGTCTGGACCCTGCCGTGGCGTTGACACGGGATTAATGCAGCTCGTAGATGCTTGTGCCTGGTCACTGAGTTCAACGTCATTGACTTAGTAACGCGTTACCATTTGCCGCCAATCATTCTAGTAACGCGTTACCAGCCTTCTGCAAAGCCTATTCGGCCAGCGCCGCCAAAACTCCGCGCAGTCTTTCCAGTGTCGCCGGTGTGCACGCCTGCATCGGCTCGCGCACCTCGTTGGCAATCAATCCTTGCAGTGCCAGCGCGCCCTTGACGGCTGAGGGGTTCGGCTCAGCGAAAGCGGCCTGCATCCAGGGCAGCAAGCGGTAGAAAATGGCGCGGGCAGCGATGACATTTCCTTCCTCCATCTGCCGGAACATCTGCATGTAGAGCTCGGCACCTACATGGGCCGACGCCGAGATCGCGCCGGCACCGCCCAGGCACAGGTTGGAGAAGATCTGCAGGTCCTCGCCCGTAAGCACATCGACGTGTCCGTCGGCGATCAGCGCCATGGTGGTTTCCGGGTCACCGCCGCAGTCCTTGATTGCGGCAATGTTGGGATGGCGGACGATGCGGCGCAGCGTTTCGCTCTCGATGCGCACACCGGTGCGATACGGAATGTCGTAGAGCACAACGGGCACACTGGCTGCGTCGGCGATGGTGTGGAAGAAGGATTCCAGGCCGGCCTGCGACGGACGAATGTAGTACGGCGCCGGCACCAGTACAGCGGCCACCGGGCGGCACTGGATGTCCTCCAGGCAGGCCAGGAGCTCAGGCTGATTGTTGCCTGCCAACCCCATGATCACCTGCCGTGACGGCACCCATTGCAGTACCGCGTCGAGTACTTCCAGCTGCTCCGAGTGGCTCAAGGCGGCCGCCTCGCCAGTGGTGCCGCAGACGACAAAACCGCTGACGCCCTCCTCCAGCAGCTTCGCTACCAGGCGCTGCAGGGCCGGAAAATCGACGGCGCCGTCACGAAAAGGCGTGGCCAGCGCCACCCAGATTCCACGAAAACTCGACATGCAAAAACTCCTGTTGGCTGACCGTCGGGTCGCCGTCAGGGAGGGTGCGGGAATCAAGCGGGAGGGAGGTTCGACCTTGCGCCTTGTGTCCTGTCAGCCCATCTGACGGGACAGCGCCCCGGTCAAATGAGCGACTGTTTCTTCGATTTCTTCGCAACGACGACGCACGCGCCAGCCTGGGCAAGGAAGCCCGAAGCGGAAAGCGAGTGATCGTGAGTGGGAAGCATGGAAATGCCGTTGCGCTAAATGTCTGACAGATACTGCTGAAGGAGCGAGGGAGCTGTCAACTCCCCTGCCCCGCTTCCATCGCCTCAATCCTTGCCGCAGCGACTCTCGTCGTGCTGCAGGCTGGCCTGGCTCACCTGGCTGCCTGGCGGGACGCTGCGAGTCAGCCAGACGTTGCCGCCGATGGTCGAGCCCTTGCCGATGGTGACGCGCCCCAGGATGGTGGCGCCAGCGTAGATCACCACTTCGTCTTCGACGATCGGGTGGCGTGGTTCGCCCTTGTGCAGCTGGCCGGTTTCGTCAGCGGTGAAGCGCTTCGCACCCAGGGTTACCGCCTGGTAGATGCGCACCTGTTTGCCGATGATCGCGGTTTCTCCGATTACCACGCCGGTGCCATGGTCGATGAAGAAACTGCTGCCGATCTGCGCGCCGGGATGGATGTCGATGCCGGTGGCCGAGTGCGCCAGCTCCGAGATGATCCGGGCCAGCAATGGCAAGCCGGCGTTGTACAGGTGATGCGCAAGGCGGTGGTGGATAATCGCGACGACGCCCGGGTAGCACAGCAGAACCTCGTCGACGCTGCGCGCGGCAGGGTCACCCTGGTAGGCGGCGAGCACGTCGGCATCCAGCAATTTGCGCATTTCCGGGAGCGCACGGGCGAAGTCACGCACCAGCAGCACGGCATGCTCGTCGATCCGGCTATCCACGACATCACCGCGCTGCCGCGCGCTGTAGCGCAGCTCCAGGCGGGCCTGCACCAGTAGTGCATTGAGGGCCGCGTCCAGCGTATGGCCGACAAAGAAGTCTTCGCTTTCCTCGCGCAGGTCGTTCGGGCCGAGGCGCATGGGAAACAATGCGCTCGCCAGGCGTTCGACCACTTCCTCAATGGAGTGCCGCGAAGGCAGTTCACGACCGCCCTGTTCCGGATGTCGCCCAGTGCGGGATCGCCACTCGTTACGGGCGCCGCGCAGGTCCTCGACGATCTGCGCCAGTTGCCAGTTCACCGGGCCATTCTCGTTCAGTCGATTGGCGTCGTTCATCGCTTGCTGTGTTCCTTGGTATTCAGAGGCTTCGATCACGAATGCCTATCCTGATCGGTCGCGCTTCCGAGGACAAATCGCCGGAAGGCATAACCTAATGCCTTTTTTGCAGCACCAGGTGCTGGCACAGCAACAGTCGATCAACAGTGCAGCTGACACAGCAACACTTTCCCGGCGGCGAATCCCCCGGAATCCGCGGGCCGCAGCGCTGGCACAAGCCTTGCTACCCTGCAGGACCGCAGCGCAGCCGCCCTCTTCTTTTTCTGCCTGAATCGAGCGCACGAACCGTGCCGGCTGCCGGGCCGTATTCCAATGAAGACTTGCCACGCGTGCACCGACGGGGCGACGCCCCACTCCGATGATGGCAACGAGGACACCCCTATGAGTCTGGATATTTTCTGGTTCCTGCCGACCTCCGGCGACACCCGCTACCTAGGTCATTCCGGCAGCGGCCGTCCGGCAACCAACGAGTACATGCGGCAGATCGCGGTCGCCGCCGACCAACTCGGTTACGACGGCCTGCTGATTCCTACAGGCAGTAGCTGCCTGGATCCCTGGGTCACCGCAGCCAGCCTGGTGCCGGTCACGCAGAGGATCAAGCTGCTGGTGGCGTTGCGCACCTCGCTGGGCAACCCGACAGCCTCCGCGCGCCAGGCCGCTTCCCTGGATCAGGCCAGTGGCGGTCGGCTGCTGCTCAACGTCGTTCCTGGCGGAGACACTACTGAACTGGAGGCGGATGGCGTTTTCCTCTGCCACGACGAACGCTACGCCGCCTCGGATGAATTCCTCACCATCTGGCGCCGCCTGCTGTCAGGCGAGACGGTGGACTTCGAAGGCCAGCACCTGAAGGTAAAAGGTGCGCAGAACTTCTTCCCTCCCGTGCAGAAGCCCTACCCGCCCCTGTACTTCGGCGGCTCCTCGCCTGCCGCCCATGAACTGGCCGCCAGGCATGTGGATGCCTACCTGACCTGGGGCGAGCCGCCCGCCGCCGTGGCCGAGAAGATTGCCGACGTGCGCGAACGGGCAGCGCGCCTGGGGCGCACGGTGCGATTCGGCGTGCGCTTGCATGTGATCGTGCGGGAAACCAACGAGAAGGCCTGGGCCGCCGCCGACGAACTGATCAGCCACCTGGATGACGCCACCATCGCGGCCGCGCAGTCGAACTACGCGAAGATGGATTCGGTTGGCCAGCAGCGCATGGCCGCGCTGCATGGTGGCGACCGCAACAAGCTGGAGGTTGCGCCAAACCTCTGGGCCGGCGTCGGCCTGGTCCGTGGCGGTGCCGGCACCGCTCTGGTAGGCGACCCGCAAACCGTGGCGGCACGCCTGCTGGAATATGCCGCGCTGGGAGTCGACAGCTTCGTGCTGTCGGGCTACCCGCACCTGGAGGAAGCCTACCGTTTTGCCGAACTGGTATTCCCGCTGCTGCCTGGCAAGGGGCGTGTAACGGTGGATGGCGTGCTCACCGGGGCGCCTTCGACGTACGCGCCGGGCGCGAGGAGGCCAAGGACGCTGCCGCCTGATCGGTCAGCTCAAGTGTCGGTCCGATGACTAGTATTGCCCCTGAGCGATCAGGGGCTACGCTTGTCAGCCATTCCACAGATCGACCCTGCCAGGGAAGTCGCACGACCATGCAATGGCTGATCGAGTATCAACTCAACGGCAAGGACCGCCACCTGCTCATGCGCGCGCGGAGCATTCCCCATATCAAGGCGATCGCCTTCTCCATCTATGTTCGTGAGTTCCCCGAGCAGCCCCGCCCGCTGCACTCCTCCGCCGAGGTCGAATCCTGGCTGGGCGCCTGCGGCATCACCATCAGCGACGTCCGCCTGGTCTCGGCGCAGACCTGAGGCGTCGGCCTAGTCTCCCGCCCTGGCAACACGGTAGGAAACGTCCTGCACGTTGTGGGCTTCGACATTGCGGCGGATGGTGTGGTAACGCTTCTGGTAGCCGCGCAGATCGTGGATCGGGATGTGCAGATGGCGCGCCACGTGGCTCCATGCCCGCGCTTCGCTCATGGATTCGTCCTCGGCTTCGAACTCGAATTCCCGCCCGTCTCGCACAAAGCAGACGTGGTACCGCCTGGCCAGGGATTCGTCCTGCATGGTGCCTCCGGATTCTGGCTCTCTCCCAAGCACTGACCGGGCGACCGTAGCAGCGGTTCAAATCGATCGTTCGAGCTGGATCAGTCCATGACCACCCATGAAATGGTGCCTCCCTCGCCGGGCGCATGGTGCAGCACGAGATCGATCCGGTGGGCGGCGTGAAGCAGGGTTTCCGCGTCGTGCTCCAGCAACTGCGCCGCGGCCATCAGCGCCGATGCCGTGTCGGCAGTGCCGGCCTTGAGCGCGGCTTCGCGCAGCACCTGGACGACGCAGGTCTCGTTGAAAGCCGAGGCCATCAATACCTTCCGCAGTCGTTCCACGTCAGCCTCCCTTGGCCCTGTGCGCCTGTGAGGAATAGCTCCATTTGACCCAGTGCGTCGCCTTGGCCGACGATTGGCGCGGCTTGCGAGCTCGGTTATTATTGGTAACGCGTTACCATGGAAAGTAGATCAATACGGTAACGCGTTACCACTCCCTGATGAGGCCCGCATGAAAGACGCCAAGGACAGAGCCACTCGCGACGCTTTCGAAGCCCCGAGCAAAGGCCGCCCCCGCAAGGAAGGCGCCATGACCAACGCCGAAAAGCAGGCCGCCTACCGCAAGCGTCGCGCGGAATCCGGCGGCGGCGCGGTAATGCTCAACAACGAAGAAATCTGGCTGATCTGCCACGCCCTCGATGGCAAGGTCTGGGAGGCGGACGCCGAGCAGCGGCAAAAGCTCATTGCCCGGCTTCGCAAGCGCGTGGTGTGACCGGCGTGCCAGCAAGCGAACTTGGCTCGGCCGTGCTCCCCCATATAACGAGCGTCCGCTCGATTCATGCCTGATCGTTCTTAAAATCAGTCGAACACCGCTGATCGATTTGTTTCGGATGAAGTGAATGCACCGCATTCGCCCATTCACTTCCCACGGAGTAGTTCCCCATGGCCGAACACAGAGGTGGTAAAGGCAACTTTGCGGAAGACCCCCAGCGGGCATCCGAGGCCGGCAGAAAAGGCGGCCAGCATAGCGGCGGCAATTTCAAGAATGACCCGGCGCGTGCATCCGAGGCGGGTCGCAAGGGAGGCCAGCGCAGTCGCGCTGATCACTGACCCGGCAGAGGTGGTCTCCGGCGCTCGCCGGTCCGATGAATCCACCCTGCTCTCTTCAACGAAAACGGCGCCCAGGGACGGGCGCCGTTTTCGCTGGTTGCCATCGGTGCGGCGAGCACCCCGGTCATTGAGTGCAGAGCACCTCGCCGACCTGGATATCGGAGCGCGAATCGCGCCCGATCGGGCCATGCAGTGCGCGGACGAATTGTTGCGCCTGCTGGCGGCTCAGGCTCTCCTGCACCAGCACAGTGCTCATGGGTTGGCCGTTGCGGCGGTAGCGGATCAGGTACGCGTGCATGGCGATCTCTCCTCGGTTGGCTGGCGGCAGACGAAACTCGCAGGAGCAACTATAGGCACAGCTCCGGCAAAGAGCGGGGATCGGTACCGTTTCGGCATGGGCCTGATACTGGGAGTCGCAACACCGGTAGTCGTTCAAGGTGCGTGACAGACGCTCCCAACGCGACCGTCCGTGCGCAATTCCTGAACCTTCGATAGGGCGGCGGCTCACAGCCCATGGCAGACCCATGCAGGCTCAGTTGCCTTGGATCTGCCAGGCGCAATCGATTTCCAGCGGCTCGCAGTCGCAGCGAGGTCCGTCTAGCCTGAACCGGCAAACGCATCCGCATATGGCGCCAGGCTCAGGACAGGCTGCTGTGATTCGCGAAAGGAGGTTCAGATGCCCTCAGTGCAATACACCAACCGTCGCCATGCCGGCGTGGCGCTGGCGATGGCCCTGCGCGACATGCCGCTGGAGAACCCGCTGATCCTCGCCCTACCCCGCGGTGGCGTGCCCGTCGGCAAGGAGATCGCCCGGGCGCTGGGCGCGCCGCTGGATGTACTGCTGGTGCGCAAGATCGGCGCACCCGGTAACGAGGAGAACGCCCTGGGCGCCATTGTCGACGGTCCCGAGCCGAACTGGGTGGTGGACGAACAGATGCTCGAGCAGCTTGATCCGCCGCCGGAATGGTTCGAACAGCAGGTGCTGGAGCAGATCCGCGAACTGGAGCGGCGCCGTTTGCTGTACCGCGGCGCGAAGGCGCCAGCGCAACTCGAGGATCGTGACCTGATCGTCGTCGATGACGGCCTGGCGACCGGCAGCAGTGTGCGCGCCGCGCTCAAGTGCCTGCGTGCGCAGCACCCGCACAAGGTAGTGCTCGCCGTTCCGGTAGGCCCGGCAGAAACCGTGCAGAAGCTGCGTGACGAGGTGGATACCCTGATCTGCCTGGACACGCCGTCACCGTTCCGCGCAGTGGGTGATCACTACCGGGACTTCCACCAACTCAGTGACCAGGAAGTGATCGACCTGCTGGCCAAGTAGGCGCGCTTGAGCTTTTTGCAGAAGCGAGTCTGCTCGCGAACTGCTCGACTACGGAGCCGCCGAGATACTCGTTCGCGAGCAAGCTCGCTCCTGCAGTGGGCGGACAGACAGCGGGATTCAGGCGCTTTCGCGCTCCAGCACCCGGCAGTCGAGCAGGTTCAGGCGTTCCACCTCGCCATCCAGTGGTACCACGCCAATGGATTGCAGCACGCGTAGCGCTGCGATCTCGCCGATCTCGCGGGCTGGCGGCTTGATGGTGGACAGGCTGGGCAGCAGCATCGGCGCGAAGGGATAGTCACCGAACCCCAGCACCGCGCATTCATCAGGAATCTTCAGCCCTGCGCGCTGCCCCGCGAGCAGGCCACCGGCAGCGAGGTTGTCGTTGGCGAAAACGATCGCCTCAGGGCGTTCCGACCCTCGTGCCATCAATGCTTCCATGGCCTGCCGCCCAGCCTCGAAAGGCGCGCTCTCGGTGGGTACGAACATCCAGGGCTCGCCACCCAGTTCGCGCAAGGTATCGGCATAGCCGTCGCGGCGGTCCAGGGCGCTGAAGTCCCCCGGCGCGCTGTTCTGCACGAAGGCGATTCGCCGGTAGCCCTTGCCGTGCAGGTAGTACACGGCATCCACGCCCACCTGGTAATGGGAAAAGCCCACCTGGATCGGCGCGCGCCCAGGCTGGTAGTCCCACACATCCACCACTGGCATGTCCGCCGCTGCAATGAGCTTTTCGGTGGCCGGCGTGTGGAAATGGCTGGTCAGTACCAGCGCCGCCGGGTTCCAGCCGAGGAAGGCGCGCACGGCGTTTTCTTCCTTGTCTTCGGAGAAGTAACTGGACGCCAGCAGCAGTTGGTAGCCGTGCGCGGCCAGGGTGTCGCTGAAGGCCTGGATGGTGTCGGCGAAGATCGGCCCGGAAATGTTCGGCACCACCATCCCCACTACCCTGCCCCGCGCCGAAGCCAGCCCGCCAGCGACCTGGTTGGGCACGTAGCCCAGCGCCTCCACCGCCGCGCCGATGCGCTCGCGCAGGTCATCCGACAGCTGCGCCGGCTGATTGAAGTAGCGCGACACGCTGATGGCGGAAACCTTCGCCAGCTCTGCCACGGCGGTCAGCGTCACGCGCCCTGCCCCACGGCGTTTGCGCGGTGTCTGGTTGGCCAATTCGGCGCTCCTGTTTCTGTATTTCAGGAATATAAACGTAATTTTTAATTATTTGACGATCTATTTGTCGATTCAGGATACTCGCCGATGTTAGCGCTAACAACACAAACTGTCCGCAACGATTCCAGCCACTCGCACGAGCGAGCGCTCGTGACAGTCCCGTAGAAAAAGGCGCCCCGGCAAAGAGAACCGAGGGCGGACCAGGGCACGAAGGAGTGGCTATGCAATCGCAACAACGGGGGACGCTCGGCCGTCCGCAATTCACTGGCCGACGCAGCGCGCTGGCCCTGGGCATCGCCAGCGTGATCGGGGCACTGGCCTGCAGCGTGCAGGCCGCCGAAACCACCGGCAGCGATACCCAGTCCGCCGACTCGGCACCGACGCTCAAGGCGGTGACCGTCACCGCGACCCGCCGCGAAGAGTCGCTGCAGAAGGTTCCGGTCGCGGTCTCGGTGATCGACGGCGAACAGCTGGAGCGCGACAACCGCAACAACGTATCGAGCATCGTGCAGCAGGTGCCGACGCTGAATTTCCGCACCGGCGCCTCGAACAAGGACACCTCGCTGTTCGTCCGTGGCGTCGGCACCATTTCCACCTCCCCCGGCGTGGAGCCGAGCGTGTCGACGGTGATCGACGGCGTGGTGCTCGGTCGCCCCGGCCAGGCGACCCTGGACCTGCTCGACGTGGAACGCATCGAAGTGCTGCGCGGCCCGCAGGGCACGCTGTTTGGCAAGAACGCTTCGGCCGGCGTGCTCAACGTGGTGACCCGCGCGGTGCCGGACGAAACCACCGGCTACATCGACTACTCGCATTTTGGCGGCGGCAACGAGAACCGCACCCGCTTCGGCATCGGCGGCACGCTGATCCCCGGCAAGCTAAAGGCCAGCGTCACCACCCTGGTGGGCAGCTACGACGGCAACGTCGACAACGTCTACAACGGCCACGAGGTGAACGGCTACAACCGCGCCGGCGCTCGCACCAGGTTCGAGCTCACACCGAACGACGACCTCAAGGTCACGCTGATCGCCGATTACATGAAGGGTAACGACGACGGCCCCAGCGGCGTGATCACCAGCACCACCAGCCCGGCATTCGCCAACGCCCTGCGCCCGGTAACGGCGGACAGCGACAACCGCAAGATCAACAGCGATTACCGCACCCACGTCGACGACACCAACAAGGGCCTGTCGGCGCAGCTGGACTGGAACCTGGGCGACTACACCCTGACGTCCATCAGCGCATGGCGCGGTTGGGACAACACCCAGTGGCAGGATGGCGACCGCCTTTCGCAGGTCACCGCGAGCATTCCCAGTTCCCACGACAAGGGCGAGTTGAACTACGACCAGTACTCCCAGGAGCTTCGCCTGGCCTCACCCAAGGGGGAGTTCCTCGAGTACGTCGGTGGCCTGTACTACATGCATGCCGTGGACGACGAAACCTACCGCCGCGTGGTGACCTCAACCACCGCGCAGAACAGCGGCGTGGCCGACTACGGCACGCGCAGCGACACCTACGCGGTGTTTGGCGAGAGCACGCTGAACTTCACCGATGATTTCCGTGGCATCGCCGGCCTGCGCTACACCCACGACGACCTCGAGTACGACCATCGCCGGCGCTCCACCTCCGCCACGGCGGTCACCGGCATCCAGCCGTCCACGTCCAGCTCCGGCTCCACCGACGAGGACGGCTGGTCCGGCCGCCTCGGCCTGCAGTACGACCTCAGCGAGCAGCTCACCAGCTACGTCACCTACTCGCGCGGCTACAAGGGCCCGGCGTACAACGTGTTCTTCAACATGCAGCCGCGCGATACCGACGCGCTCAAGCCGGAGACTTCCAACTCCTGGGAAGCCGGCCTGAAGGCCACCGCGCTGGAGAACCGCCTGACCGCCAACCTGGCGGTGTTCCACACCGTCTACGACAACTACCAGGCGAACTTCTACGACACCGTCGCCGGCCAGGTAGTCACCCGCCTGATCAACGCCGGCAAGGTGAAGACCGAAGGCGCCGAGCTTGACTTCAGCTACCAGGCCACCCGCCAGTTGAAACTCTCCGGTGCCCTCGCCTACACCAAGGCCCGTGTCGACAGCTTCGCCTGCCCGCCGGGTGCGGCGTCCAGCTGCAACGTCGACGGCAAGCCGCTGCCCTTCACCCCGGACTGGAAGAGCTACGTGCGCGCCGACTACAGCATCCCGCTGGACAACGGCCTGGATGTGGAACTGGGCACCGACTACAGCTGGCAGGACAAGGTGCAGTACGACCTCAGCCAGAACCCCGACACCATCCAGGGCGCCTACGGCCTGTGGAACGCCAGCATTGCCCTGGCCGACTACAACGACGGCTGGCGCGTAGCTCTGCTCGGCAAGAACCTCACCGACAAGTCCTACTCGCCGTTGCTCGCAACGGGCGGCAGCTACATCTACCGCATGGTGCCGCGCGACGACGGGCGCTACTTCGGCGTGGAACTGCGCAAGGACTTCTGAGCCTTCCGAGAAAGTGCGACGCCGGCTCGCCCCGGCGCCGCCCATGAGATCGAACCCGCTGCCTTGCGTCCTCCCAATGGACACACAGGAAACCCGACATGACACGAACCCTTTCCCTCGGCGCCTTTCTCATGGCCACCGGTCACCACGTCGCCGCGTGGCGCTACCCGGATGTCCCGGCTGACGGCGGCCTGGATTTCCGCCTGTACAAGCGATTGGCGCAGATAGCCGAGGCGGCGAAATTCGACGCCGTCTTCGTTGCCGACAGCGTGGCCGCGCCCACGGCGGAGATCGCCAGCCGCATGGCCCGCTCCGATCACTTCGAACCACTGACGCTGCTCTCGGCACTGGCAGCGGTGACCGAGCGCATCGGCCTGGTCGCTACCGTGACCACCAGCTACAACGAGCCCTACCACGTGGCACGAAAGTTCGCCTCGCTCGACCACCTCTCTGGCGGTCGCTCAGGCTGGAACCTGGTGACCTCCGACGCGGCCGCCGAGGCGCTGAACTTCAACCGCCAGGAACACTTCGGCCACGCCGAGCGCTATGCCCGCGCGCGGGAATTCCATGACGTGGTGACGGGACTGTGGGACAGCTGGGAAGACGACGCCTTCACCCGCGACAAGGCCAGCGGGCAGTACTACGACCCGGCCAAGCTGCACGTGCTGAACCACGAAGGCGAACACTTCCGCGTGCAAGGCCCGCTGAACGTCGCGCGCTCGCCCCAGGGCCGCCCGGTGATCGTCCAGGCCGGCAGTTCCGAAACCGGCCGCGAGCTGGCCGCGCAGACTGCCGAAGTGGTGTTCACCGCGCAGACCTCGCTCGCCGCCGCCCGCGACTTCTACAGCGACCTGAAGGGCCGCCTGGGCACGTTCGGCCGTACGCCGGATGAGCTGAAGATCATGCCGGGCGTGTTCGTGGTGGTCGGGCAGAGCCAGAGCGAAGCGCAGGAGAAATTCGAGGCATTCCAGGAGCTGGTGGAGCCTCATGTCGGCGTCGCCCTGCTCTCGCGCATGCTCGGCAACTTCGATCTCTCTGCCTACCCGCTGGACGGTCCGTTGCCCGAGCTGCCGCTGACCGACAGCGGCCAGCGTAGCCGCCAGCTGCTGCTCACCGAACTGGCCGGGCGCGAGAACCTCACCCTCGCCCAGCTTGGCCGGCGCATCGCCGGTGGTCGCGGGCACTACAGCCTGATCGGCACGCCGACGCAGATCGCCGACGAGCTCCAGGCCTGGTTTGAAGGCGGCGCCGCCGACGGCTTCAACGTACTGGTGCCGCACCTGCCGGGCGGGCTGGAAGATGTCGCCAACTTCGTGGTGCCGGAGCTGCAACGTCGCGGACTGTTCCGTCGCGACTACAGCGGCAGCACCCTGCGCGACCACCTCGGGCTCAAGCGCCCGGCCAATCGCTATACCCCCTGACGATTCACGGGCCGCCCCTGTGCGGCCCGTTTGCAAAGGAGCATCCATGACCTACCTCGCCCACCCCGACCGCTACCAGCGCGTCCCCTACCGCCGCGTCGGCCGCAGCGGCCTGGTGCTGCCAGCCCTCTCCCTCGGCCTGTGGCACAACTTCGGTGACAGCATGCCGCTGGACCGCCAGCGCGCCCTGCTGCGCACCGCCTTCGACCTGGGCATCAACCACTTCGACCTGGCCAACAACTACGGCCCACCCTACGGCAGCGCCGAGATCAACTTCGGTCGTCTGCTGCGCAAGGACTTCGCCGCCTACCGCGACGAACTGGTGATCTCCACCAAGGCCGGCTGGGACATGTGGCCCGGCCCCTATGGCCAGGGCGGCAGCTCGCGCAAGTACCTGCTGTCCAGCCTCGACCAGAGCCTGCAGCGCCTGGGCGTGGACTACGTGGACATCTTCTATTCCCACCGCTTCGACCCGGACACGCCGCTGGAGGAAACCGCCGGCGCACTGGCCAGCGCCGTGCAGCAGGGCAAGGCGCTGTACGTCGGTATTTCGTCCTACTCCGCGGGCAAGACCTCCGAACTGGCCGCGCTACTGAAGGAATGGAAGGTGCCGCTGCTGATCCACCAGCCGGCCTACAACCTGTTCAACCGCTGGGTGGAGAAGGACCTGCTGGCCACCACCGACGAACTGGGCGCCGGCGTCATCGCCTTCACCCCGCTGGCCCAGGGACTGCTGACCGACCGCTACCTGAATGGCGTGCCGGCCGATGCGCGGGTCAATCAACCGGGCGGCGCGTCGCTGCGGCCGGAGCATCTGTCCGAGGACAACCTGCGCCGCGCCCGCGCGCTGAATGAAATCGCCCAGCGCCGCGGGCAGAGCCTGGCGCAACTGGCACTGGCCTGGGTACTGCGTGATGCCCGCGTGACCTCCGCGCTGATCGGCGCGAGCCGCCCCGAACAGATCGTCGAGAACGTCGCCGCCCTGAACAATCTCACCTTCAGCGCAGAAGAACTGGCGGAGATCGATCACTACGCAGTGGAAGGCGGGATCAACCTCTGGGAAAAGCCCTCCCACGACTGGAAGGAATGAGCCTGTGAAGCTGCTTCATCGACTGCTCACCGGGTTGCTGCTTGTGGTCGGCACCGCCCAGGCGCAGGACCCGGCGCAACTGCGCATCGGCTACCAGAAAGCCTCGGTCAGCCTGGTGCTGGCCAAGGAGCATGGCCTGCTGGAACAGCGCTTCCCGCACACGCAGATCCAGTGGATCGAATTCCCCGCCGGCCCGCAGATGCTCGAGGCGCTGAACGTCGGCAGCCTGGACCTGGGCTCCACCGGCGACATCCCGCCGATCTTCGCCCAGGCGGCCGGCGCCGACCTGCTCTATGTCGGCGTCGAGCCGCCCAAGCCGCAGGCGGAAACCGTCGTGGTGCCCAAGGGCAGCCCGATCCACAGCGTGGCCGAACTCAAGGGCAAGCGCGTGGCCTTCCAGAAAGGCTCCAGCTCGCACAACCTGCTGCTGCGCCTGTTGCAGCAGGCCGGCCTGACCCTGCGCGATATCCAGCCGCTGTATCTCACACCGGCCGACGCCCGCGCCGCCTTCGAGAGCGGCAAAGTTGATGCGTGGGCGATCTGGGACCCGTGGTACTCGGCGCTGCTGCTGGGCGGCAACGCGCGGCTCCTGGCGGATGGTTCCGAGGTGGGATTGAGCGGGCCGTTCTACCTGTCCAGCCGTGTGTACGCTGGAGCGAATCCCGAGTTCATCCGCCAAGTGCTGGACAGCCTCAACCAGGCCGAAGCCCTGACCCGCAGCGACGAAGCTGGCAGCATAACGATCATGGCGCGTGTCACCGGCCTCTCCCCGGATGTGATCGCGGAAACCTTCAAGCACCGCCCTCCTTCAGCGATCCGCCCGCTGGACGATGCCGACATCGCCGCACAGCAGCGCACCGCCGACCTGTTCCTTGCCGAGCGCATCCTGCCGCGCGCCGTCGACATCAGCGCCGCCCGCTGGAAGCCCTGACAGCTTCCGCCCTTTGTAGGAGCGAGCTTGCTCGCGAACGAAGTTCCCGGCGACTCGGGCGCTTGGCCGTTCGCGAGCAAGCTCGCTCCTACAGGTGCAATTCCGCGAGATCGACGTGCGGTAGGAGCGGACTCCGTCCGCGATGTCTTCTAGCCGCGCCAAGGTGCCTGGGGCGTAGCAATCGCGGTCGGAGTCCGCTCCCACGCACATGCGAAAATCATAAAAACGGTTATCTAACTGGTTACTTTATATTGCTTCCAGTTATTAGATAGACGAATTCATTCCTTCTCCGCCACCCCGCCCCACTGCCACACTCGGCTTCGCCGGCGGGCGACCCCCGCCGCTCTACAGCGGGCTTCTCCCACCCTCGAGCGCCCGCTCTCGATCATTCCGGACCCCGTCACACGAGCGTGGCCCGACAAGGAGCTGGATGTTCATGAAGAAACTCACTGCCGTTACCGCCCTCGCCCTGGCCGTCCTCTCCGGGCTGGCCCACGCCGACCGCCTGGACGACATCAAGAAGGCCGGCGTGCTGCGCGTCGCCGCCTTCGACAGCAACCCGCCATTCGGCTTCGTCGATGCCAAGAGCAAGCAGATCGAAGGCCTCGACGTGGATTACGCCAAGGCCCTGGCGAACAAGCTCGGCGTCAAGCTGCAGGTGCTGCCGACCAACCCGGCCAACCGTATTCCGCTGCTGACCGCGAACAAGGTCGACCTGGTGCTGGCCAACTTCACCATCACCCCCGAGCGCGCCGAGCAGGTCGATTTCAGCATTCCCTACTTCTCCTCGGGCCAACAGTTCATCGTCAGGAAAGGCACCCTGAGCAGCCCTGACCAGCTGAACAAATGGCGCGTCGGCGTCGACAAGGGCACCGTCAACGAAGGCGTGCTGCGCGAGAAATTCCCCGGCGCCAAGGTCATCGCCTACGACGACACGCCGTTCGCCTTCACCGCCCTGCGCAACGGCCAGGTCCAGGCCATCACCCAGGACGGCCCCAAGCTGATCGGCCTGCTGGCCAACGTGCCGGACAAGGACAAGTACGAAGTCCCGCCCTTCACCATTTCCAACGACCTGATCGGCGTTGGCATTCCCAAGGGCGAGAAGGCCCTGGCCGAGTTCGTCAACCAGAGCCTCACGGAACTGGAAGCCCAGGGCCAGGCGCAGAAGATCTACGACACCTGGTTCGGCCCGGACACCAAGACCCCGCTGGCCCGCCTGTACAAGATCGGCGACAAGAGCTGATCCGCGCCGCACTCCGCACCACCCCACGCCCCGGTTCGCCGGGGCGTGTCCGTTTCTTCCACTGATGGATTCGTGACATGTTCGGCGAACTGCTCGCCCCGACCTACCTGCGCTGGTTGCTCGACGGCTTCCTGCTGACCCTCGGTATCTCCCTGTTCTGCTGCCTGATCGCCACCCTGCTCGGCGCACCCCTGGCCATCGCCCGGCAAGCGAAGTCGCGCTGGCTGTCGTGGCCGACGCGGGCCTATCTCGCGCTGTTGCGCAACACGCCGCTGCTGGTGCAGCTGTTCTTCTGGTACTTCGGCGTGCCCGCCCTGCTCCCGGAGGAGCTGGTGTTCTGGCTCAACTCGCCCCATGAGCTGGGCTGGCTGGCGTGGCCGTCCTTCGAGTTTCTCGCCGCCGCCTGGGGGCTGACGCTCTACACCACGGCGTTCATCGCCGAGGAGTTTCGCGCCGGCATCGCCTCGGTCAGCGCGCAGCAGCGCGAGGCCGGCATGGCGCTGGGCCTTCGCCCACTGCAGGTGTGGCGCTGGGTGGTCCTGCCGCAGGCACTGCGCACCGCGCTGCCGCCCTTGATGGGGCAATACATGAATGCGCTGAAGAATTCCTCGCTGGCCATGGCCATCGGCCTCGCGGAACTTTCCTACGCCTCGCGGCAGGTGGAGACGCAGACCTTCAAGACCTTCCAGGCGTTCGGCATCGCCACCCTGCTGTACATCGGCGCCATCGCGCTGATCGAGGCGCTGGGCCAGGCGATTCAGCAGACCCGCCGCTATCGCCAGGGGGCCTGACATGGACTTCTCGGTAATCTCGGACAACCTGTCCTATTTCCTCATCGGCGCCTACCCGGACGGCCCACTGGGTGGCGCGGCACTCACGGCAATCCTTGCCCTGGCCTCAGGCCTTGCCTCCGCAGTGATCGGCTTGGCACTGGGCATCGCGTTGTCGGTATTGGGTGGCAAAGCGCGCCTGCTGCTGGTGGCGTTCCTCGGTTTCTTCCGCGCCATCCCGGTGCTGATGCTGATCTTCTGGGTCTACTTCCTGCTGCCCATCGTCCTGCACATCGACGTGCCGGCACTGGGCACGGTGGTCTGCGCCCTGTCGCTGATCGGCGGGGCCTATCTGGCGCACTCGGTGCACGCGGGTATCGAAAGCCTGCCCAAGGGCCAGTGGGACGCCGCCCGCGCGCTGGGCCTGCGCCCATGGCAGGTGCTCACCCTGGTGATCCTGCCGCAGGCGCTGCCGATCATGCTGCCATCGTTCCTCAATCAGTGGGTCTCGCTGATCAAGGACACTTCGCTGGCCTACGTGATTGGCGTAGGCGAGCTGTCCTTCGTCGCCACCCAGGTGAGCAATCGGGTGATGGTGCATCCCACGGAAGTCTTCCTGTTCGTCGCCCTGCTGTACTTCCTGCTGTGCACGGCGCTGGACCTGACGGCGGCGTTGGTGGCGAGGCTGCGGCCGGCTTATCGCAAGCCCGTGTGAGCCTCAGTATTCATCGTGCCGGCGCCACCACATGCCCTGCTCGTTGCGCCCCCGTGGCGCGCGGTCAAGCCACTGGAACAGGCCCCAGAGGGCATCCAGGCCGCGGGCGTAGGTGGAGTAGCAGTGATAGATGTGGTCGCCTTCGCGAACGAAGCTGCTCATGCCGGGCAGATCACGGGTAAAAGTCGCCACATCGGTGCCGCAGCAGGCGGCGGTTTCCACGACGGGTGCCGGTGCCGGCCCCGTGGCCGGGCCTTCGCGGCGGAAGTTGTAGTCGACTTCCCCGCCGCGCTGCTGTGCCTCGGTGAAGGACACATTGAAGTCGTAGTTGAAGCCGCTGCCGTGGGATGACGCCCAGGGGAAGCTCCAGCCCATGCGTCGCCGATACCCCAGCAGCCTTTCCAGCGGTGCGCGGGACACCGCCACCAGGCTGACGTCGTGGTTCGCCAGGTGGCTGGCGTAGCCGTCGAAACCGTCGGCAATGTTCGAGCAGGACGGGCAGCCGGCGCGGTAGTCCGGACCGAACATGAAGTGGTAGACCAGCAACTGCGAGCGGCCGGCAAACAGCTCCTGAAGGCTTGCCGGGCCCTGTTCGGTGTCGAAGCGGTAGTCCTTGTCGATCAGCACCCAGGGCAGCGCCTGGCGCTTGCGGGCCAGCTCGTCGCTGCGCCGGGTCAGCGCCTTTTCCTCGGCCAGCAGCTCCAGGCGTGCGGCCAGCCATTCTTCGCGGGTGCCGATGGAATGGGCAGTCATGGCAGTTCTCCTCCGCCAGCGGCGGTTCGGTGGGCATGGCTTAGACTAGGCAGCGGGCCGACGTCGACGGGAGTGACAAAGGTGGCGGGATTTCCATGGATTCGCTGATCACCGCGGCTGCCCGCGCTTTGGCAGCGGGCGATCCGCTGGGCGCGTTGAACCGCGTGGCACTCCGCGAAGACCCGCCGGCTCTCGCCCTGCGCGGCATTGCCATGGCGCAACTGAACGACTATCCACGCGCCCGAGCCCTGCTCCGCCGTGCCGGCCGCGCGTTTGGCGCCCATGAGCCGATGGAGCGAGCGCGCTGCCGGGTTGCCGAGGCGGAAGTGGCGCTGGCCAGCCGCGAACTGAATTGGCCGGCCGAGCCGATGGAAAACGCCGCGAAGACTCTGGAGGCTCACGGCGACGAGGGAAACGCGGCCCAGGCGCGTTATGTGCTGATTCGCCGAGCGCTGCTGGTCGGCCATCTTGACGAGGCAGAAAGCCGGCTGGCGGCGCTCAATCCAAGCACCATCCCGGTACCATTGCGTGCTGTGCACTGGCTCATCGTCTCGGGCCTGGCCGTGCGCCGGGTGCGTGCCGGCGAAGCGCGCGCGGCGCTGCGGGCTGCGGCCCAGGCAGCCGGGGAAGCCGGAATCCCGGCGCTGTGCGCCGAGATCGAGCAGGCCGGGCGACTGCTCAATGCACCGGCCGCACGACTGATCTCGCCGCAAGCGGATCGCCTGTTGTCGCTGGAGGAAGTGGAAAGTCTGCTGGGCTCCGACGCTTTGGTGGTGGACGCCTGCCGCAGCCGCTTCGGCTCTGTGGCGCTGGCCAGCCGGCCGGTGCTCTTTGCCCTGGCCCGCGCGCTGGCCGAAGCCTGGCCCGGCGATGTATCACGCGCAGACCTGATCGCCCGGGTGTTCCGCACCCGCCACCCGGACGAAACCCACCGGGCGCGCCTGCGGGTGGAGATGGGCCGCTTGCGCCGCCTGCTGCAGCCACTGGCGCGGCAGCCACTGGCACGGATAGCGGCGACGCCGCGCGGGTTCGCGCTGTATCCCGAAATGACCACCCGCCTGATTGTCCTCGCGCCACCGCTGGAGGACTCCCACGCCGAGGTGCTGGCCTTGCTGAGCGATGGCGAGGCCTGGTCCAGTTCTGCCCTGGCCATGGCGCTCGGCAGCAGCCAGCGCAGCATACAGCGCGCGCTCGAAACACTGGCCAGAACCGGGCGGGTACAGGCGTTGGGCCAGGGCCGGGCGCGGCGCTGGACGCTGCCGCCAGCGCCCGGATTCGCGACGACCTTGTTACTCCCCGCGCCCTTCGGCGCCTGAATAGGCTCAAGCCTCCCATTCACAACGTGCAGGGCCAAAACCATGACTCGCTACAAGCAATCTCCCGCAGAAGTACTCCAGGAATACGGCCCATACCCCGGCGTTGAGACCGTCGCTGGCGTGACCTGGGACGGCGAGCGCGTCTGGATCGCTACCGGTGACCATCTGCAACGGCTGGACCCCGCCAGCGGCGAGCTGGAAGCGTCGATCGCAGTTCCTGCCCACGCCGGTACGGCCTTTGACGGCAAGTACCTGTACCAGATCGGCGAAAGCATCATTCAGAAGATCGACCCGGCCAGCGGCAAGGTGCTGGCGAGCATTCCGGCGCCCGGCAAGGGTGGCGACTCCGGCATGGCCTGGGCGGAGGGTTCGCTCTGGGTCGGCGAGTACCGCGCCAGGAAGATTCATCAGATCGACCCGGAAACCGGTGAAGTCCTGCGTACGATTGATTCAAATCGTTTCGTCACCGGCGTCACCTGGGTCGAAGGACAACTCTGGCATGGCACCTGGGAGCCGGAGTCGACCTACAGCGAGCTACGCCGCATCGACCCGCAGTCCGGCGAGGTTCTGGAGCAGTTGGACATGCCCGAGGGCGTGCACGTTTCCGGCCTGGAAGCCGACGGCGCCGAGCGTTTCTACTGTGGCGGCGGCAACAGCGGCAAGGTCCGCGCGGTGCGTCGGCCGCGCTGAGGCGCGCCAACGAAAGCGATCTGGGCTAGTGTTGGCAGCTCACTGGATTTGGCCGCACTGGCCCGGAGACCGAGCATGGATTGGCTGGAACACCGCATTCCCCCGCCCCTGGTGGCGATCATCAGTGGCCTGCTGATGTGGCTGGCGGTACGCCCGATTGCGCCCCTGGGTGGCCGCCTTTGGCTGGCGCTGCTGGTGGTGCTGGCCGGGGCGGCGGTATGCCTGGCAGGCGTGGCGTCTTTCCGCCGTGCACGCACCACGGTCAATCCGCTGAAACCGGAGAGCGCCTCGTCCCTGGTGGTCGCCGGCATCTACCGGCACACCCGCAACCCCATGTACCTGGGCTTCGCCATCATCCTGCTGGGCTGGTGCGTGTTCCTCGGGTCCGCACTGGCGGTGCTCGGTGTCGCAGCCTTCGTGCTGTACATCGGCCGATTCCAGATCCGCCCCGAGGAAAGGGCGTTGCGCGAGCTGTTCGGCGCGGAGTTCGAGGCTTTCTGCGGTCGGGTGCGACGCTGGGTCTGAGGGTCTCGCGGCAGATTGCCATTGCCTTGTGACCGGGAGAGATGAGATATTTGCAAATGCTAAACATTCTCATCAAAGAAACTCTCATCAAGGTTTATCGTGTCCCCTTCGCTTCTGCTGGTGGAGGACGATTCCCGTCTTCGCCTGGACCTCGAACGCCATTTCTGTCAGCGCGGTTTTGCCGTCACCACCTGCGCCAACGGTGACCAGGGCCTCGTAGCCGTTCACCAGAACGACTTCGACCTGGTCCTGCTGGACATCATGCTGCCCGGCGTCGATGGCCTTTCCCTGCTCGATACCCTGCGCAGCCATCGCACTACGCCGGTCATGCTGATGTCCGCCCTTGGCGCGGAGCAGGACCGCATCACCGGCTTCACCCGTGGCGCCGACGATTACCTGCCCAAGCCGTTCAGCCTGGCGGAACTGGACGCGCGCATCGATGCGCTGCTGCGCCGGGCCAACCTGGACCGTGCCCGCGAGGTGCCTCGCCCCCAGGGCTCGCTGGAGTTCGACGAGGAGCTGCAGGACGTTTCCCGCAACGGTGAGCACGCAGGGCTGACGCATTCCGAGTATCGCCTGCTGGCCACGCTGAACGCCCACGCCGGCGAGGCACTGAGCAAGAGTTTCCTCTACCAGAGCGTGCTGCACCGCGCGTACACGCGCCTCGACCGTGGGCTGGACGTGCACGTCTGCAACCTGCGCCGCAAGCTGGCCGCCATCGGCGCGCAGCAGGTGCAGATCCAGGCGGTGCGCGGCCAGGGCTACATCCTGGTGGATGCGGAACGCCACTGATGCGTCGTCATCCCCTGCTATGGAAGATCGCCGCGCTGCAGGTCGGCTTCTGCCTGCTGCTGACCTGGCTGATCTGGACCTGGGGCCTGTCGCTGGAGCGCAGCACCTACTTCCTGGGCGAAGCCGATCGCGACTACCTCGCGCGCTATGCCGAGCAGGCGGAAATGGTCTTCGAGCAGCACGGCGCCGAAGGTGTCGAGCGCTTCCGCCGGGAGCTGTCCGCCGCTGAAGACACCTGGGTGGCGGTGATCGGCGACCACCTGCAGAGCCTGGGCACCACGCCACTGACGGCGGCGGAATCCAGCCACCTGACGTTCATGCGCAAGCTCGACTGGCCGATGAGCCGACGCCTGCAGGATGAGTTGCCCTACGTCAGCATCGAGTTTCCCACGCATCCCGAACGCGGCCGGCTGGTCATGCAACTGCCCGAGCGGCTGCTACCTGGCGGCCTGACGCCCTGGACGCACCTGTTCAGCCACGGCGTGGTGCCGACCCTGCTGGCCGCCCTCCTCGGCCTGCTGATCTACCGCCACCTGGTGCTGCCGCTCAATCGCCTGCGCGCTCGTGCCGACGCCCTGCGCGCCGACGATCTGGACAGCGACATGCCCGGCACGCCACTGGCCAATCGCCGCGATGAGCTGGGCGAGCTGGCACTGGTCTTCGATCACATGGCCGAGCGGCTACGCCATAGCCTTGCCCAGCAGCGACTGCTGCTGCGCACCCTGTCCCACGAGCTGCGCACTCCGCTGGCACGCCTGCGCATCGCCCATGGCAGCGACCTGCCGGCGGAGCATCTGCGCGAGCGGCTGGACCGTGAGATCAACGATATGCAGCGCCTGCTGGAAGACACCCTCGACCTGGCGTGGATGGATACCGAGCGCCCGCAGCTCGAACGTGAGCCGGTGCTGGTGCTGTCGGTGTGGGAGGCGCTGCGCGAAGACGCCTGCTTCGAAAGTGGCTGGGAAGTCGAACGCCTGCCCTGCTCGCTGGGCACCGACTGCATCGTGCAGGTGCACCTGGACAGCTTCGCCCAGGCCATCGAGAACCTGCTGCGCAACGGTATCCGTCACTCCCCGCGCAACGGCAAGGTACGTCTGGACGGCTGGCGCGAGGGCGGGTTCTGGCATCTGTGCGTCAGTGACGATGGCCCCGGCGTCGCCGAACCTGACCTGGAGCGCATCTTCCAGCCCTACCAGCGGCTACAGCCGTCCGAGTCCAGCGGTTTCGGCCTTGGCCTGGCCATCGCCCGGCGCGGAGTCGAGCTGGCGGACGGCCGACTGTGGGCCGAGAACGGCGCGAAGAATGGCCAGGCCGGGCTCTGCCTGCACCTGCTGCTGCCCGCAGCGCCGTCCCAACAGTCCATCGCAAGTGTTTAGAAAGTTAATGCGCTTTACTGGCAAATAGCAGTCATTATCATTTGTGATCTCTTAGTAATCGTCCTCCTCTGGAGATCACCGATGTCGTCCCGTCCGATGCAGTTCCTTCCGCCCTTCCTGCTGCTTTCCAGCTGCCTGCTGTCCTTCGCCGTACAGGCAGCCAGCGCCGATTCCGATGTCGTCGAGTTCGACAGCGAAACCATCGTCGCCACCGCCGCGGAGGAAGCCAAGCAGATGCCGGGCGTGTCGATCATCACCGCCGAGGACATCAAGAAGCGCCCGCCGGCCAGCGATCTGTCGCAGATCATCCGCACCATGCCGGGCGTCAACCTGACCGGCAACTCCACCAGCGGCCAGCGCGGCAACAACCGCCAGATCGACATCCGCGGCATGGGCCCGGAGAACACCCTGATCCTGGTGGACGGCAAGCCGGTCGCCAGCCGCAACGCCGTGCGCTACGGCTGGCGCGGCGAGCGCGACTCGCGCGGTGACACCAACTGGGTGCCGGCCGACCAGGTGGAGCGCATCGAAGTGCTGCGCGGCCCGGCGGCGGCGCGCTACGGCAATGGCGCGGCGGGCGGCGTGGTGAACATCATCACCAAGCAGGCCGGCAAGGAAACCCACGGCGACGTCACCGTCTACAGCAATTTCCCGCAGCACAGCGACGAAGGCGCCACCCAGCGCATGACCTTCGGCCTCAACGGCCCGCTGACCGACACCCTGAGCTACCGCGTCTACGGCAACGTCGCCAAGACCGACTCGGACGACTGGGACATCAACGCCGGCCACGAATCCAACCGCACCGGCAACCAGGTCGGCACCCTCCCCGCCGGCCGCGAAGGCGTGCGCAACAAGGACGTCAACGGCCTGCTCAGTTGGCACCTGACGCCCGAGCAGACCCTCGACTTCGAGGCCGGCTTCAGCCGCCAGGGCAACATCTACACCGGCGACACCCAGAACACCAACAGCAACGCCAACGTGAAGTCCATGCTCGGTCACGAGACCAACCGCATGTACCGCGAGAACTACTCGATCACCCATCGCGGCGAGTGGGACTTCGGCAGCTCCATGGCTTACCTGCAGTACGAGAAGACCCGCAACAGCCGCATCAACGAAGGCCTGGCTGGCGGCACCGAGGGTATCTTCAGCAACACCGATTTCTACACCGCCACCCTGCGCGACCTGACCGCCCACGGCGAAGTGAACCTGCCGCTGCACGCCTGGCGCGACCAGACCCTGACCCTGGGCAGCGAATGGGTGCAGCAGAAGCTCGACGACCCCAGCGCCAACACCCAGACCACCAGCGAAGGCGGCTCGGTGCCGGGCCTGGCCAGCAGCAACCGTGACACCACCTCGCAGGCACAGATCTTCTCGCTGTTCGCCGAGGACAACATCGAACTGTTCCCCGGCACCATGCTGACTCCGGGCCTGCGCTGGGACCACCACAACATCGTCGGCGACAACTTCAGCCCGTCGCTGAACCTGTCCCACGCGCTCACCGACAGCGTCACCCTGAAGGCCGGTATCGCCCGCGCCTACAAGGCGCCGAACCTGTACCAGCTCAACTCCGACTACCTGCTCTACAGCCGCGGCCAGGGTTGCTACGGCCAGAGCACCAGCTGCTACCTGCAAGGCAACGAGGACCTCAAGGCGGAAACCAGCGTCAACAAGGAGCTGGGCATCGAGTTCAACAAGGACGGCCTGATCGCCGGCCTGACCTACTTCCGCAATGACTACAAGAACAAGATCGAATCGGGCCTGTCGCCCATCGATCAGGCCAGCGGCGGCACCGGCAGCTACGCCAACGCGGCGATCTACCAGTGGGAAAACGTGCCCAAGGCGCTGGTCGAGGGCCTGGAAGGCACCCTGACCATCCCGCTGATGGAGCAGCTGAAGTGGAGCAACAACTTCACCTACATGCTGCAATCGAAGAACAAGGAAACCGGTGACGTGCTCTCGGTGACGCCGAAGTACACCCTGAACTCCATGCTCGACTGGCAAGCCACCGACGCCCTGTCGCTGCAAGCCAGCGTCGCCTGGTACGGCAAGCAGAAGCCGAAGAAGTACGACTACCACGGCGACCGCGTCACCGGCAGCGCCAACAACCAGCTCTCGCCCTACGCCATCGCCGGGCTGAGCGGCACCTACGTGTTCACCAAGAACCTGAGCTTCACCGCCGGGGTGGACAACGTGTTCGACAAGCGCCTGTTCCGTGAGGGCAACGCCCAGGGCGTGAATGGCATCGAGGGCGCCGGCGCGGCCACCTACAACGAACCGGGCCGCACGCTGTACACCAGCCTCACCGCGTCCTTCTGATTAGAGAAAAGCCTGATGAGATTTCGCCTCCTGGCCCTGGCACTGGCATTCGCCGTGCCGGGGCTGGCAGCGCACGCCGCGCCTGCCCCCGACCAGAAAATGGACACGACCCTGCTGCAACGCAGCGACCTGGCCTACCGCTTCAGTGAACTCAAGCTGGATTCCGCCGATGGCCAGCGTCACTACCAGCTGTGGATTGCCCGCCCGAATCACCCCGCTCCGGCCACAGGCTATCCAGTGGTGTGGATGCTCGATGGCAACGCCGCCGTCGGCGCACTGGACGAAAAGCTGCTCAACGACCTGAACAACGGCAAGGCGCCATTGCTGGTTGCCGTGGGTTACCAGACGCCCCTGCGCATTGATCGCGCCGGCCGCACCCGCGACTACACCCCGCCGCGCCCGCAACTGGCCGAGCAGAAGGACCCGCTCACCGGCGACCCCAGCGGCGGCGCCGATGCCTTCCTCGACCTGATGCGCGACCGCATGCTCCCGGCGGTGGCCGCCCAGGCGCCCATCGACCGTTCGCAGCAGGCCCTCTGGGGCCACTCCTACGGCGGCCTGCTGACACTCCATGCGCTGCTCACGCGCCCGCAGCAGTTCAGCTTCTACGCACCGGCCAGCCCTTCGCTGTGGTGGGGTGATGGCGCCATCCTCCAGGAGCAGGAAGGCTTTGCCCAACGCATGGCCGGGCATTCTGCGCAGCTGCTGCTGATGCGCGGCGGCAAGGAGCCCTTCAAGCCGCGCGAGGACATCACCCCCAGCGCACCGCGCGCCGCCCAGCAACTGGTAGAAAGCGTGGGCAAAGTGCCCGGCATGCAGGCGCGGTTCCACGCCATCGACGGCATGAGCCATGGGCAAACGCTGGAGGCTTCGCTGCGCTATCTGCTGCAGACGCGGTTTGGGCAGTGACCTGAGGCACCGTGCCAGGTTGTAGGAGCGAGCTTGCTCGCGAACAAGGACTTATCGGCGACTTCGACGCTGGGCGGTTCGCGAGCAAGCTCGCTCCTACAAAAGAGCATTGATGCTCAGACTGACGCGGCAATCTGCTCCCGCAACCACCGGTGCGCCGGGTCGCGGTGCGAGCGTTCGTCCCAGAGCATCGACATCTCGTATCCCGGCACCTCCACCGGCGCCTCCACCACGCGCAGCGCCGGGTTATTGCGCACCAGCCGCGCCGGTACCATGGCCACCAGGTCGCTGCTGGCCAGCGCCGAGATGACGAAGAGGAAATGCGGCACCGACAAGGCCACGCGCCGGCTCAGGCCGACCGCCGCCAACACTTCGTCGGTCACGCCGCTAAAGCCGCCGCCATCGGGCGACACCATCACATGCTCCAACTGGCAGAACTGCGCCAGGCTCGGCTTGCGCTTCAACTTCGGGTGCCCGGCACGCCCGGCCAGCACGTAGCGCTCGGTGAACAACGTGCGCCGGCGCATGTTCGGCGGGCTGCCATCGGTAGTGTGGAACGCCAGGTCGATCTCGCCCCGCTCCGCCTGCCGGGCGATGCGCGGCGGCGACAGCTCCAGCAGAGCCAGGCGAGTGCCCGGTGCGCTGCCGCGAATGGCGCTCAACGCCGGCAACAGGATGGTGGATTCGCCGTAGTCCGTCGCGGCGATGCGCCAGGTGTTGTCTGCCAGGGCCGGATCAAAGGGTGCTGCTGGCGCCACCGCCTGCTCCAGGGCCTCCAAGGCGATGCGCAGGGGCTCGCGCAGGGATTCTGCCCGTGCCGTCGGGCGCATGCCGCGCGGGCCGGGCAGGAGCAGCGGGTCGTCGAAAATATCGCGTAGCTTGGCCAGGTGCACGCTGACCGAGGGCTGGGAAAAATTCAGCTGCTCGGCGGCGCGTGTGACGTTGTGCTCGCGCAGCAGCACGTCGAGGGTCACCAGCAGATTCAGATCGAGCCTGCGCAGATTATTCATTGATATACCTGGGATGCCGGATATTCATTTCAACTATACCCCGGCAATCCGCATCCTGCGCCCATCCCCTCTCACCGGATGACTCACAGGAAGGCATTCATGAACGTACTGATCGTCTACGCCCACCCCGAACCACGTTCGCTCAATGGCTCACTGAAGGACTTCGCCGTGCGCCACCTGCAGGCGGCCGGCCATGCCGTGCAGGTCTCGGACCTGTATGCGATGAACTGGAAGGCCCCGCTCGACGCTTGCGACAACCTCGACCGCGATCCCGAAGCGCGTTTCGACCCCTCGCTGGACTCCAAGCGCGCCTACGCCGCTGGCCGGCAGAGCACGGACATCACCGCCGAACAGGAAAAGCTGCGCTGGGCCGACACCGTGATCCTGCAGTTCCCGCTCTGGTGGTTCAGCATGCCGGCAATCCTCAAGGGCTGGTTCGAGCGGGTATACGCCTATGGCTTCGCCTACGGCGTCGGCGAGCACTCCGACGCCCGCTGGGGCGACCGCTATGGCGAAGGTAACCTCGCCGGCAAACGCGCCATGCTGGTGGTCACCACCGGCGGCTGGGAATCGCACTACAGCCCGCGCGGCATCAACGGCCCGATCGATGACCTGCTCTTCCCGATCCATCACGGCATGCTGTACTACCCCGGCTTCGACGTGCTGCCGCCGTACCTGGTCTACCGCACCAGCCGTGTAGACGCCGAGCGCTACGCGCAGATCGAACGGGAATTGGGCGAGCGCCTGGAGACGCTCCAGACCACCGCTCCCATCCCCTTCCGCCGGCAGAATGGCGGCGATTACCAGATTCCCGCGTTGACCTTGCGCGATGAGATCAATCCTCAGGCAACCGGTTTTACTGCGCATCTGGATTGAGCCCCTGTTCGCGAGCAAGCTCGCTCCTACAAGGAGCTGCGCGCATGCACCTGCAGGATTTTCGTAGGGCGCATAACGCGTCAGCGTTATCCGCCGAACCATCGCCGGCGGATAACCTGCTCCAGGTTATTCGTCCTACAGTCTGCCAGCCTGATTATTGGGCGGGATTGCCCACGAACCGCCCAGCCCTCAGGGCTGAACACGCGGCTCTGCCTCGAAGGCGCTGCGCAGCAACTCGACGAACTCCGGCGCCGGGGAAAATTCCACGTCACCGATGCGACTCACCGGTACCGCCGGCGTCCAGGAGTTCATCACCACGGCACCGGTCAGGCGCGGCAGGTCCTGCTGGTCGATGGCGCGGGTGACCTGGCGCACGCCCTGCCGTTCCAGTTGCCGCTGGAGGATGCCCATGGTGGTGCCGGTAAGCATTTTCGCCCGCGGCCAGACCACGGTTTCACCGTCCCAGAACGCCAGGTTCCAGATGGTCGCCTCACTGAAGCGCCCGCGATGGTCGGTGAACACCGCATCGTCGAAGCCGGCGGCCACCGCTTCGCGCAGGTACCAGGTCTTGGCGATCTCGCCGACGTGCTTGATCTCCGGCAGCACCCGTTCGTGCCCGGCGATGGCCAGGGCCAGCGGTCCCTGCGGGCCATCCGAAGGCGGCGCAGTGCGCACCAGCAGCTCGGGGCGATGCTCAGGGCCGGCAACGGTGAATTCCCCGGCGGGCGAGTAGACCGTCGCCATCAGGGATACGTCTGCCGGCGCCTGCTCCAGCGCGGTACGCAAGGCGGCACGAATCTCCTCATCGGAGTGGCTCTGGCCGAACAGCCGCTGCGAAGCGTTGCGCAGGCGTTCCAGGTGTAGGTCCAGGCCGCGAATGCCGCCGCCACGCACCTGCATGGCGGTGAAATGCGCATAACCGGCGAAAGCCAGGAGCGCAAGGTCGTCGGCGCTGGCCGGCTGGGCATTGCGCTGGGTGATGTAGGGATGGATGGCGGCTGACATGGCGTGGCTTCCTCTGCTCGGTGATCTTCAAATTCAACATCAGGTGAGATCACTATCGGCCTTTGACGAAGCCAGGAGAAACGAGTATTTCTCGACGGATCCTCAAGCAGGATTTGAAGATCGATGAGTCGCCCCTTTCCCGGTATCCGCAGCCTGCGCACCTTCGAGGCGGCTGGCCGTCACCTCAACTTCACCCGCGCGGCGGAAGAAGTCGGCCTGACGCCGGCCGCGGTCAGCCACCAGATCAAGGAGCTGGAAGACCAGCTCGGCCTCGGCCTCTTCGTGCGTACCAGTCGCAGCATCCAGCTGACCCCGGCGGGCGCGTTGCTGCTCGAAGCGGCAGTCGAGTCCCTCGGCCTGCTGCACCGCGCCACCGTGCGTGCCCGACGGTTGGCGCGGACTTCGGAACAACTACGGGTCTCGTTGACAGCCCGGTTCGCCACGCACTGGCTGCTGCCGCGTCTGCCGAAATTCCGCGCACTACATCCGGGGTTGAAGCTCAGTTTCGACGTCAGCGACGAGTTGCGGGATTTCGCCGTCGATGACATCGATCTGGCCATCCGCTTCGGCAGCGGACACGACCCCGGCCTGGTCGCGGAGCGCCTGTTCGATACCCAGATAGTGCCGGTGTGCTGCCCGAGCCTGCTCAGCGAAGGTCCACCCTTGCGCGAGCCGCGCGACCTGCAGGCCCATACCCTGTGCCATGTGGTGTGCGAGACCGAAGGCGCCGCCTGGCCGGACTGGTCGCGCTGGATGGCTGCAGCCGGCGTGGAAGACTTCGACGCTGGCAACTGCGTGACCTTCGAGGACACCAGCCACGTGGTGCAGGCCGTGCTGGAAGGCGGCGCGGTCGGCCTGGCCGACCAGGCCATGGTCGCCCGCGAACTGGAGCAGGGCCTGCTGGTGCAGCCCTTCGAGCTGGGCGTGCGCGTCGCCCAGGACTACGCCTACAACCTGGTCTACCCGCAGGCCAGTGCAGAGGACCCGCGGGTGAAGGCCTTCCGCGACTGGGCGCTGGCCGAACTGGTCGACTGAACTCAGTCGTTCTGCGGCACCACGCGGGCACCGGCGCCCTGCCCTTCGATGTAGACCTTGCTGCCGGGCTTGAGCTCGGCGTTCACCGGCTGGGTCACCGACACCAGCACGCCATTCTTCATCCGCACGATAATCTGCTGCGCTTCCTGGGGTTTGTCGTACTGGCGCTGCTCGGCATAGTTGCCGCCCACGCCACCGGCCAACGCGCCCGCGATCATCGCCACGTCGCGACCGGTACCGCGGCCGATCAGGCTGCCCAGCGCCACACCGCCAAGGCCACCGAGAATAGCGCCGACACCCGTGTCATGGTTGGTCTTCACCTGGGTATCGGTCACCTGCTCGACCACCCCGGTACGAATCTCCATTTCCCCCGGCCCGCCATTGCCGCTACCGCCCCCGCCGCTATCCATGGCGGCACAGGCACTGAGCCCAAGTACGAAGAAACCGATGAGGAATCCGTGGTTGATGCGACGCATGGCGATCTCCTAGGTTGGGTTGGTTGCCGACCCCGGCGGCGCGTGCCACCCAGCCTGCTGAGCATTGCTCGGATTCGGTGATTTGCCCGGGCCAGGTGGCGATTGCGACGGACGGTAGAATGTGGGCACAAGCTCAAGGACAGTCCACCGGGCGGGACTTGCCTTTGCTGCGCATTCCTGCGAAAACGCACGCCCTTCGCCACCGCAACACGAGAACACCCCATGAGCAACGAACTGCAGATCGAAGATATCGTCGTCGGCGACGGCAAGGCCGTGGTCAAGGGCGCCCTGATCACCACCCAGTACAAGGGCACCCTGGAGGACGGCACCGTCTTCGATTCGTCCTACGACAAGGGCCGCCCCTTCCAGTGCGTGATCGGCACCGGCCGGGTGATCAAGGGCTGGGACCAGGGCCTGATGGGCATGAAGGTCGGCGGCAAGCGCAAGCTCTTCGTCCCGGCGCACCTGGCCTACGGCGAGCGCCAGGTCGGCGCGCACATCCAGCCCAACTCCAACCTGCTGTTCGAGATCGAACTGCTGGAAGTCCTCACCCGCGACGATTGATCCTCATGCCGGCGCGGCTTCCACGCTGCGCCGCATGGCCAGGATCGCCGTCGGCCCCTGCGCCTTGCGGGTAAACCAGAACACCCGGCTCACGCCACGGGTGATCGCCACGTAGGCCAGACGCAGCTGCTCATCCTGCTGGGCCTGGTCATAGCTGCTGGCGAAGAAGCCCGAAGCCGCGTACAGCGCGCTACGCAGCGGATGTTTTTCCGGTGGCGCGCAGTCGTCGACGATGATCGCCACTTCCGCTTGCAGGCCCTTGGCACGGTGGATGGTCATGCCCTTCACCGGCAGCTTGCGGTCCAGCTCGCCGAGGATCGTTTGCAGGGTTTCATTGCGCCGGCTGAGCAGCAGCACGGCGGTCTTCTCCCGCGATCCGCGCGTGGCGACGTGCTCGCACTGCTTGCGGATCTCATCGAGCAGAATCGGCAGGCTGTTGCGCGCATCGAAACGCTGCACCAACTTCACGCCGTGATCCCCCGCCTCCGCCGACTTGAACGCGCGGCAGGTCTTGGCCTGCTTGTTGGCCACGCCCACCAGCACCCGCTCGCCGTCACGGATCACCGGGTCGATGCTGCGGTAGTTGGTTTCCAACAGCAGCACGCGGCTCTTGCGCCGGCCCTTGCTGGGGAAATGCCGGTCGAAGTCCATGAACAGCTCCGGCGAGCTGCCGCGCCAGGCGTAGATGGACTGCCAGTCGTCACCAATGGCCATCAGGCTGACGGCTTCGCCGCGCTTGGCGAGGTCGCGGTGCAGCGCCTGCAGCCACTGCACGATCTGCGGCGATACGTCCTGGAACTCGTCGATCAGCAGGTGCTGGAACGGCGCCAGGGCTGCGGCCGGCAACGTGCCGTCACCGAGCTGGTCGGTGAGGCGCTGGAAGGCCAGGTTGAAGGTCAGCAGACCCTGTTCCTGCAGCGCGTTTTCGAAGGCCACCCAGAACAGTTGCAGCGCTTCGACGAACTGCCGTTCGCGCGCCGGACAGCCAAGCTTCTTCGGCTGCAGCTGGGCGATGCGCAGGCCGATGCTCTCGATGAACCCGGCCTGAGCATAGAAGGCTTCGAACAGCGGCAGCGCGGTGAACTCTCCAGATAACTTGAAGGCGTCCAGCGGCGCCTTGCCGATGCGCGGCGGCTTGCCATCCTCGCCGGCTTCAGGCGGTGGCGGCAGCTCCAGCAGCTGATGCGCCAGGACACGGAATTCGTGCTGGTCGGCATAGCACTGCTGGTAGACCTGCTTGAGCAGCCGCTGCTGCGCCGGGCGCAGGCGTCCCGCCAGCAAGGGGTTGTCCAGTTCGTCTGCCGGGGTGCGCTCGTCCAGTTGCTCGAACCAGCGAGGATTCTTCAGCGCAACTTTCGCCAGCATGCCCATGGCCGAATGGAAGGTACGCACGCACTGCCTCGCCTGCGCCGCGTCGAAGGGATGGCCCCAGTAGCCGAGCACTTTCACCAGCTGCTCGCGCAGCTGGGCGCAGGAGGCGTTGGTGAAGGAAATCACCGTCACTCGCTCGGCCTCGATGCCCAGGTGGCACAGCATGTAGACGACGCGCAGGACCAGCGTCGTCGACTTGCCGGAGCCGGCGCCGGCGAAGATGCGGGTCAGCGGTTCGGGCGCGAGGATCATCGCCCACTGTTCGTCCGAAGGCTGGCTGATCACGCCGTGGGCGGCGGCCTGGGCCACTCGCTGGCGCATGTCCAGGGCGAGCTGCTCATCGGGCGCCTTGGCGGTACCGTAGATGCCGGCAGCGGCCGGAGCGCGCGGGCGCCTGGGCGCGGGCCCCTCGCCATCCTGCTTGGTTTTTGCCGTGCGCTTGGCAGGTGCCTTGGCTTTGCCCTTGGTCTTGCCGCGTCCACGAGGCTGCGGCTGCGCCGCTTCGCGTTCGGTGCGCAGGTATTCGGTGGTACGGGGGAAATAACGCGCCAGGGCCTCGGCGAGCAGGCGTTTGTAGCGTTCGACAGCAGACTCCATGGGCCCTACCAGATCAATTACAGCGTTGAATCATAAGCGCTTTCGGACAGTGACAGGCAAGTGATCGGGCGGTTCCGCAAGGTCTTGGAAAATTGATAACCATTAGCGATTGGATTAGAGTCGGGCTCCCGCTTTTTCCGGCCTTGCCGCCCTGATGGATGACCCCATGTTCGAACTGGAAAATGTCAGTTTCAGCGTCCCCGGTCGCACCCTTCTGCAACCGCTGAGCCTGCAACTGGCCGACGGCAACATGATCGGCCTGATCGGCCACAACGGTTCGGGCAAGTCCACGCTGCTCAAACTGCTGGCCCGCCAGCAGCAGGCCAGCAGCGGCAGCATCCGCCTGGACGGCAAGCCGCTGCAGGACTGGGGCAACCGCGACTTCGCGCGCCAGGTAGCCTACCTGCCACAACAGCTGCCGCAGACCGACGGCCTGACCGTGCGCGAACTGGTCGCTTTCGGCCGGTACCCTTGGCACGGCGCACTGGGCCGCGTGACCGGCGAAGACCGCAAGCAGATCGACCGCGCGCTGGAGCTGACCGACACCCAGGCCTTCGCCGACCGCCCCGTGGACCTGCTTTCCGGCGGCGAACGCCAACGCGTCTGGCTGGCCATGCTGCTGGCGCAGAACAGCCGCTACCTGCTGCTGGACGAACCGACCTCGGCGCTGGATATCGCCCACCAGGTGGAAGTACTGTCCCGCGTCCACGAACTGAGCCGCGAGCTGGGCCTGGGCGTGCTGGTGGTGCTGCACGACATCAACATGGCGGCACGTTACTGCGACCACCTGATCGCCCTGCACGGCGGCCGCCTGCTGGCCCAGGGCTCGCCCGCCGAGCTGATGCGCGGGGACACGCTGGAGGATATCTACGGCATTCCCATGGGCGTGCTGAGCAATCCGGTGGATGGCTCGCCGATCATTTATCTGCGCTGACGTGTAGGACTCCGTCCGCGATGGCTTTTGGTATGGCGTTTCTGCGCCGCTTCGGTGTGTTCGGAGGGATTTTGTTTCGCCCCCTCGGGCGAGTCCCTTTTGTCAAACGCCACAAAAGGAACCAAAAAGTCTCGCCCCTCCATCCGGTTTTTCGCTCAGGCGAAAAATTCCCTCATTGAATCGAAGTTTCAGAGGCACGCCACGACGGGCCATCCCTGGCCCATCGTGGCTCTCGCGGCATCCATGCCGCTCAACCCCTGAAACTCCAATTCAATGAGGCCTCCTGAAAGGGGCATTCCGGAGCATTCGGATGTTTCTCTGGAAGTACTCAAGACCAAAACCACAGCTGCGCGTGCAACACCGTAGGGCGGATAACGCTGACGCGGTATGCGCCCTACCGATCGCTCACTTCAACCGGCGGCTCATCGATCAGCGGGCAGTTGTCGCAATTCCCGACTTCCCCCAGCCGATAGCGAATGCAGCAGGTCCGCCGCTGCCGCCAGAACCCGTCGGGGCGCTGCGCGCAGGACACCTCGACATACTGGATCGGCTTGAACAGCGGATTGCGCGTACCATCCGGCCGGCGCTCGGTCTCCAGCAGCTCACGACCATGCCCCAGCATCGGTGCCAGCGGCGGCAGCCTGCCCATCTCGCCGATGAACCACTCGAAGTAATTCCCGGCATTGCTCCACAGCACCCTGGGCGACAGGCGTACCTCGGCGGCGAGGCACTGCACGAAGGGTTGCAGGTGACCTTCCAGCAGATGGGCGAAGCGCTGGAATGGGTCGCCCGGCGGCGCCGCGAACGGCCCACCCTCCCCCGGCAACTTGAAAGCCTCGGGAATGCCCTGGGCATCCAGCACCACTTCCACGTCGTCGAAGTCCAGCGGCAGCGTGCGGCCGAGCACCAGCGCGGCGGCAACGGCCGGTGGGATGATCCGCACCAGGTACCACTTGGACCACTGCGAGGCCAGGGCGCGGCGATCGCCATCGGCGTGGGGCGGGTCGAAGCGGCGCAGCACGCTGTCGAGCCTCTCGCGTTCGAGCAGCGTGCGGGCCGGTATCGAGGGGCGCGGATCGTCGCGGGTCACCAGCACCTCGCGGTAACTGGCGAACTCGCCGAAATACAGCGGCGCCAGGGCTGCGATCACCGGCAGCCCTCGGTCGTGCGGCCCTCGATCCGGCAGAGCAGCGCTGTCAGCACAGGGCACAACGCTCGAAGAAGGTTTCCCGGCTCTGCACCATCAGCGCGGCGCGCTTGTGCGGGAAGTTGAATTCCTTCTCGCGCCAGAAGCCCAGTCGCTGCATGTGGCCGATCATCTTCGCGTTGTCGGCGCGCGGTTCGGCGACGATGCGCTGGGTGCGCGGGTCGTCCAGCAGCAGGTAGTGCACCAGGGCGGTCATCCAGCTTTCCACCTTGTGCGGCCCGCGATGGGATTCCTCGCCCACCAGCATGTGGATGCCGCGGTCGTAGTCGCCCACGTCGTAGAACGGCGCGATGCGGTCTTCCTTGGCCCAGTAGGCTTCGTAGTAGGCGAAGGGCTCGTCGTCGATGCAGCCGATCAGGGTGGTGGTGTGCGGGTCGGCAGCGGCTTTTTCCAGGTAGACGCGGTGCTGTTCGAGGGTTCCGCCCTCCTGCCAGAACTCCAGCACGCGGGGGCTGTTCTGCCAGCGGTTGAAGCGTTCCAGGTCCAGCTCGATGTCCAGGGTGCGCAGGGAAATCCATTGGCCCAATTTTGCATCGAAGCGGCGATAGACCTCACCTTGCGGCTTGGGTGCGCGCAGCGGATGACGGCGGCCGCTGCTGATGCGATAGACCTGTGGGTAATCGGCACTGGCGATGCCCTTGTGCCAGGCAGCCCCTAGCTGCCAGAAGGCCCCGCGCTCGATCTGCAGGCGCCCGCCGACTTCATCACGGCTCACCAGGCCTTGCTCCAGGGCCTCGGCGGGTACGTTGGCAGCAGCGAACTGCACGCGCTCACACTGCGCGTCGCCGGCAAAGCTCCAGTAGGCCAGCGCCCACAGGGCATCGCGGGTGACGGCCCCGTTGAGCTGCCAGCACTCGCCCTCGCGTTGCGCAGTCAGCAGCGGCTCGCCATCGAGCAGCAAGGTCAGGCCTGTGGCACCGCGGTCGGCGGACAGTTGGCGGCCATCGGGCAGCGGTAGGGAAAAAGTGGGCGTCATGATGGATAACCTTTCGTGAATGCAACGACCCCGCTCGTATGACGAGCAGGGTCGGCAGGAATTTAGTCGGCCCGGAAGAAATCTCCGGGCCGTTGGCTTCAGGCGCTTTCGGCCGTCAGTGGACGCGAGGGCTTGTGTGCCGATTCCTGCGGCGGCAGGTGCTCGAACATCGAGGCGGCGATTTCCTCGGCGCGCATCGGCAGCACCGACAACAACGTGTCGCTCAAGCCGTGACTGTCCTGGGTGAAACCCTGCAGGTAGATGCCGGCGTGCAGGCGCTCGTCGGCCAGCACGCGGTAGTCGCGACCCACCTCGAAGTCGCCCAGGTAATCCTGCAGCGGTGCAAGCAGCTCGCGGTGCGATTTGCGCTCGTAGCCGGTGGCGAGGATCACCGCGTCGTAGCGATGGGTTTCCACGGCGCCGGTGGCGCTGTCGCGCAGGGTCAGCTCGATACCATCGGCGTCGGCCTTGGCGGCTTCGACGTTGCGGCGGCAAAGGAAGGCATGGCGATCCACGCCCGCCACCTTCTGGCGGTAGAAGATGCCGTAGATGCGCTCGATCAGGTCCAGGTCGACCACCGAGTAGTTGGTGTTGTGGAATTCCTGGATCAGCTTCTCGCGCTCGGCCTTGGGCTCGTTGAACACCAGGTCGGTGTAGCGCGGGGCGAAGATTTCGTTGACGAAGGGGCTGTCGTCGGCCGGTTTGAGCACGGCCGCGCGCAGGACCATGTCGACCTGCACCGAGGGGAAGCTGTCGTTCAGGTCGATGAAGGCTTCCGCCGCGCTCTGGCCGCCGCCGATCACCGCGATGCGCATCGGCTCGTTCTGGTTGCAGCGCTGCTTGGCCATGCACTCCAGGTAACGGGCGTGGTGGAACACGCGCGGGTCGTCACGCAGGTGGCTGAAGGCGGACGGGAAGCGCGGCGTGCCGCCAGTGCTCACCACCACGCTGCGGGCCAGGCGGAAGCGCTCATGGCCGCGGGCATCGGTGGACAGCACCTTGACCAGCTCGATGCCGTCCGGGCCCTGCACCGGCTCCACGCGGCTGACTGTCTCGCCGCAGACGCGCTGCTCGGCGAACTGGTCGCTGACCCAGCGCAGGTAGTCGTTGTACTCCATGCGGCACGGGTAGAAGGTGCCCAGGTTGGTGAAATCGATCAGCCGCCCCATCGCATGCAGGTAATTGACGAAGCTGTACGGGCTGGTGGGATTGCGCAGGGTCACCAGGTCCTTGAGGAAGGAAATCTGCAGCTCGCTCTGCGCCACCAGGGTGTTGCCGTGCCAGCGGTAGTCCGCCTGCTTGTCGAGGAACAGGGCGTGGTAATGGCGGCCCTCGCGTCGCGCCTGCTCCTGCAGGGCGATCGCCAGCGCCAGGTTGGAGGGGCCGAAACCGATGCCGAGCACGTCGTAGGTCGGGGTGATCATCTGAGTCATGGTGCCAATGTCCTGTGTCGCGATGGCCGTGGGGCATGACGACGCGGGAACCGGTGGCCTACTGCTCGGCCCTGCCAGGAGCGCCCCGCCGCTTGGCGGCCGGCACTCAATCCTGCGTGTCGCCCATGATTTGCGCTGTCGATAGCGCGTTATCTGGAGAGACGAGACAGGCTTCGGGAAATTTAGAATGATTCTCACTAAGTCATGAAAATTTCAGAATGACGAAGAGCTGAGTAGCACCAGGAATCTGCGTGCGGGCACGCAGAAATTAATTGTCGGCGCAGGCCATACGTCTGTGTATGTAATTGCGATTGGCGCGGTGCGGCTCGCGAGCAAGCTCGCTCCTACAGGCGGGGGTTCGCGCGCTCTTTGCAAGACGAGGGGGACGCCCAGTCCTTGCCCGCGAACCAGAGATGACAGGGAATGAGGTGTGACTAACCCTGCCCGCCCCAGGCCCTGAGCCGCAGCCGGCAATGCTTCATCGCGTTGACGATGTGCTTCTCCACCATGTCGCGGGAAATGCCCATGGTTTCGGCGATCTCGAGATGGCTGCAGCCTTCGACCTTGCGCAGCAGGAATGCGCGGCGACAGTTTTCGGGCAGCTCGCCAAGGGCGCGCTGGAGCAACTGCAACTGCTGCTGCCGGCTGGCCTCTTCCTGCGGGCAGCGCTCGTCGAGGCAGCCTTCGCGATCGAGGGTTTCCAGCTCTTCGGTGCGGCGCACGCGCCCGCGCCGGTGCAGGTCGATACTGAGGTTCACCGCCGTGCGATAGAGAAATGCGCGGGGTTGTTCGATATGCTCGTCACCCTTGCGGTCGAGCAGGCGCAGGAACGCCTCCTGCGTCACATCGGCAGCCGCCTGGCGGTCGCCGAGGCTGCGATTGAGGTACAGGACCAGTTCCTTGTAATACCGGATGAACGCGCTTTCCACCCCGTCGGGCATCCTATGAAAAACAGTCGAGGCTGCAGGCGCCTGCTGACAGTCCGAGTCAGGCTTATTTATAATCACTCGCATCAACACGAAAAGAAAGTGTGATATCGGCCGCAAACGGCCTCACCGAGATCCCTGATGACCAGCTCCCCCGCCCCGTTCGACGATGACCGCATCAGCGCCGAAGCCGCGCACTGGTGCGCGCGTCTGCACGATGCCGAGTGCAGCGATGCCGAGCGCGCCGATTTTGCGCAGTGGCTCGAAGTCGACCCGCGACACGAGGGGGAGTACCAGGCGATGCTGGAGATCTGGCAGCTCTCGGAACTGCTGCCGCCCACTCCGCAGGTCCAGCCGAACCTCGTCGCCAGCCCGGCACCCCATCGCGCCCGCAGACAGCGTCGTCCGCGCAACGGCAGGCGCATTGCTGCCATGGCTGCTGGCCTGCTGATCGCCATCGGCGCCGTCTGGTCGGCGGGCTGGTCCGCCGGGCTGCTGCCCTCGCGGGTCGGCTATTACGCTGCGCAACCCGCGCCGCGCCTGGTCGAACTGGCCGACGGCTCGAAAGTCGAGCTCAACAGCAATTCGCAACTGGTCTTCGCCGACTTCCGCGACCGCCGCAGCGCCTGGTTGAAAAGCGGCGGCGAGGCCTACTTCCAGGTCGCCCACGACACGTTGCAGCCCTTTTCGGTGTGGACCGACAACGGCAGCGTGCGGGTCACCGGCACCCGCTTCAACGTCTGGACCGACTCCCGCCAGATGCTGGTCACCCTGCTCGAAGGCTCGGTGGTGGTCAGCCCTCCCGACAGCGTCGACGGCAACAGTGCGCAACTCACACCCGGCATGCAGGCCCGCTACCTGAAGGGCAGCGAGCGTATCGAACTGGCCCAGGTAGCCCCGGCCGGAGCCATCGCCTGGACGGAAGGCAAGCTGGTGATCGACGACCTGACGCTCCAGGCCGCCATCCCGCTGATCAATCGCTATCTCAAACAGCCGGTATTCCTCGACGACGCCACAGTCGCGGCCATGCGCATCGGCGGCATCTACCGCACGGACGACCTGCAGGCGCTGGTGGATTCGCTGCCCAAGGTCCTGCCGCTGGAGCTGCGCAAGGACAACCAGGGCCGTACGGTTCTCGCCAGCCGCTACGTTCAGCTCTGATACTCGCCACGCGGGCATGCCGGGTAGCGGCGTGCCGTGCGGCTTCGCGAGCAAGCTCGCTCCTACAAAAAGCCCCAAGGTCCAGGCAGAACATGGCTGGCGCATCGCTATCCGTGGGCGAAGCGTGCAACCGTAGGAGCGAGCTTGCTCGCGAACTCCAATGCGACGGAATCCGCAGGTGCCGACACCAGGCGCCCGCTCCTAAAAGAGGCCGCAACCTAGCGCCCCACCCATCTGCGGTCTTCGTACTTGCGAAAGTTTCGCAAATTCTCTTCAGTTTTCTCCTGGCTCATTCGTCTTGATAGGAACGATTCGGATTTGCCGATGATCTCCTGATTCGCGCGCCGTCTCGTCCCGTTGTGCGGCCTGCCCTCTGGTAGGCCGGGGCCAGGAAAAGACGATGCCAACTCCCGCTCCAAGCGCCTTGCGCGAAATGCTCAAACTGCTGCGGCCGCACTGGCTGCCGCTGACTGCGGCCACACTGCTGGGGATTCTGGGTGGCTCGGCCATCACCGCGCTGCTCGCCACCATCAACTACAGCCTGCACTCCCAGGGCGGCATGCCCGCCGGCCTGCTGCTGGGTTTCGCCGGGCTGTGCGTACTGGCGCTGCTGGGCTCGATCATTTCCGACATGGGCACCAACTACGTCGGCCAGCACGTGATCGCACGGCTACGCAAGGACCTGGGCAGCAAGATCATTTCCGCGCCCATCGAGCAGATCGAGCGCTACCGCAGTCACCGCCTGATTCCGGTGCTGACCCACGACATCGACACCATCAGCGACTTCGCCTTCGCCTTCGCGCCGCTGGCCGTCGCCCTGACCACCACACTGGGCTGCCTGGGCTACCTGGCCTGGCTGTCGCCGCCGATGTTCCTCGCCACCGCCATCGCCATCGTCGTCGGCAGCGCCGTGCAGTACGTCGCGCGGGCCAAGGGCATCAAGGGCTTCTTCGAGGCCCGCGACAAGGAAGACGAGCTGCAGAAGCACTACCGTGCCATCGCCGAGGGCGCCAAGGAGCTGCGCATCAGCCGCCCGCGCCGCTTCCAGCATTACAGCGAGCGCCTGCAGGGCACCGCCGACGAGATCTGCGACATCCAACTGCGCTCGATCAACCTGTTCAACGTCGCCAAGGGCTTCGGTTCCACGCTGTTCTTCATCGTCATCGGCGTGGCGCTGGCGTACCAGTCGCTGTGGCCGAGCACCGACCAGGCGACGCTGTCCGGCTTTATCCTGGTGCTCCTGTATATGAAGGGCCCGCTGGAAGGCCTGATCGGCCAACTGCCGGTGGTGACCCGCGCGCAGGTCGCCTTCCGCCGCATCGCCGAGCTGTCAGTGCGCTTTTCCTCACCGGAGCCGAACCTACTGCTGGCCGACGATGGCCGACAGCCGTTGGAGTTCCAGTCCATCGAACTGCGCGACCTGGCCTACCACTACCCCACCGACGACGGCACCCGTGGCTTCGGCGTCGGCCCGCTGAACCTGAAGGTGAATCGCGGGGAAATCCTCTTCATCGCCGGCGAGAACGGCTGCGGCAAGACGACGATGATCAAGCTACTGCTCGGCCTCTACGTCCCGCGTGACGGCGAACTGCTGCTCAATGGCGAAGCGGTCGGCGATAGCGGCCGCGACGACTACCGCCAGCTGTTCACCACCATATTCGCCGACTACTTCCTCTTCGAGGACCTGCTCAAGGGCAGCCAGGACATCCCGGCAGAGGCCGGCCGCTACCTGGAGCGCCTGGAGATCGCCCACAAGGTCAGCCTGCAGGGCCAGGAGTTCTCGACGACCGACCTGTCCACCGGCCAACGCAAGCGCCTGGCGCTGGTGCAGGCGTGGCTGGAGAAGCGCCCGGTGCTGGTGTTCGACGAATGGGCCGCGGACCAGGACCCGGAATTCCGCCGCATCTTCTACACCGAGCTGCTGCCCGAGCTGCGTGCCCAGGGCAAGACGCTGATCGTGATCTCCCACGATGACCGTTATTTCGACGTCACCGACCGCCTGCTGCGCATGCGCGCCGGGCAGATCGTGGAGATCAAGGACCACCGCACTGCGACCCCGCCCGGCCCTTCCGGCGTGGCGCTGCACTGACCGTCGGGCAGCCCGGACGGCCGCCCTTTCACCCGGTCGTCGTTGAACAACAAAAAAAGATCGAACGGAATTTTCCGGTTTTCTCCAACCGACGCGTCACATAAAGCTGAATCATTCTTATTAGAAACTGCATTACAAGATCGCACTGACAAGATCATAGGAGCTAACAAGTGAGTCGCACCCGCAATGCGCTGCAATCCCGGCACCCGGTGAAGCCCCTGGCCCGCCTGGTCCGCGCCACCGCCCTGGGCATGGTTCTGACCGCCACCGCCGTAGAGGCTGCGCCGGTCCGCATCGATATCCCGGCCCAGTCGCTGGCTTCCGCCCTGACCAGCCTGGGCGCGCAGTCGAACCTGCAGATCGTCTTCAACCAGACCCAGGTGCAGAACCTGCGCGCCCCCGGTGTGCGTGGCGAGATGGAGCCCACCGCGGCGCTGGAGCGCCTGCTGCAAGGCACCGGCATCAAGTACCAGGTCGAAGGCAGCCGCGTGACCCTGCTGGGCGCCGACTCCGCCAGCGGCGACACCCTGAACATGTCCGCCCAGGTCATCACCGGCGCCATCGAAGGTGAAGACAGCTATGTGCCGCGCACCTCCAACAGCGGCAGCAAGACCGACACCCCGCTGCTGGAAATCCCCCAGTCGATCTCGGTGATCACCCGCAAGCAGATGGACGCCCAGGGCGCCCAGACCGTGACCGAAGCGCTGCGCTACGTGCCCGGCGTCAAGGTGGAAGCCTATGGCCTGGACCCCAAGGGCTTCGACTGGATGTACATCCGCGGTTTCAATGCCCAGGCCACCAGTGACTACCTCAACGGCCTGCGCCAGCAGAACAACAGCTACGCGTTCTTTCGCAGCGAACCCTATGCCTTCGAGCGCATCGACGTGGTCCGTGGCCCGTCTTCCAGCCTGTTCGGCATGGGTGATGCCGGCGGCATCGTCAACCGCGTGAGCAAGAAGCCCACCGCCAACCACATCAACGAAGTGGAACTGACCGGCGGCAACCATGACCGCAAGCAGGGCCAGTTCGACCTGGGCGGCGCGCTGGACGACCAGAACCAGTTCCTCTACCGCGTAGTGGGCCTGGCCCGCGACGCCAATACCCAGGCCGAATACGACGACGGCCACGAGGTCGAGGACGACCGCTACTACATCGCCCCGTCCTTCACCTGGGCGCCGGACGAAGACACCAGCCTGACCGTGCTCACTGACTTTCTGCGTGACCGCAACTCCGGCTCGATCTTCGACTACAGCGTCAACGGCCACCCCACCGGCACCCTGCTCGGCGATCACAGCTACAACCACTTCAGCCAGGACCAGTACACCCTGGGCTACGAGTTTCGCCACCGCCTGAACGACACCTGGGAATTCCGCCAGAACGCCCGCTACGGCCAGGTCGACCTGGTGTTCGCCAACCTGCTGCCGCAACTGCAGGTCGGCCGCAACATCATCCGTACCGCTGACCGTTTCGATCAGCACATGGACACCTTCAACCTGGATAACCAGTTCCAGGCCAACTTCGACACCGGCGCGTTCAAGCACACGCTGTTGATGGGCGTCGACTACAGCTGGCAGGACGCCGACATCGCTCGCTGGCGCACCCTGGGCCCGTCGCTGAACCTGGACAACCCGCAGTACGGCCAGAGCGTGCAGCGCCCGACCAAGGACACCACCCTCCCCGGCCAGGCCATCAACTACGACCAGACCATCCAGCAGGTGGGCGGCTACATCCAGGACCAGGTCAAGTTCGACGACCACTGGATCCTCACCGCCGGCGGCCGCTACGACTACGTGCGCAACGACCTCGACAGCCATACCAGCGCGCACACCATGCAGAAGGACAACGCCTTCACCGGCCGCGTCGGCCTGACCTACCTGACCGATTTCGGCCTGGCGCCCTACGTCAGCTACTCGGAGTCCTTCGTACCCAACACCGGCATCACCGCCGACGGTGGCGCCTTCAAGGCCAGCGAAGCCCACCAGTACGAAGCGGGCGTGAAGTTCCAGCCGGACGAAACCCTGCTGATCACCCTGGCCGCCTACGAGCTGACCAAGGAAAACATCCTTACCACCCAGCTCAACGCCAACGGCGTGCCGACCGGCTTCAGCGAGCCGACCGGCGAGCAGCGTTCGCGCGGCATCGAGGCCGAGCTGAAGGCCAAGCTGGATCAGAACTGGGACCTGCTGGCCTCCTACACCTACACCAAGGCCAAGATCACCAGCAGCAACGACGGCAACGAGGGCAATCGCCCGGCCAACGTGCCCGAGCACATGGCCAACGGCTGGCTGAACTACACCTTCCACGAAGGCGCGGTCGACGGCCTCTCCATCGGCGGCGGCGTGCGCTACACCGGCTCGCTGTACGGCAACAACGCCAACACCTACCACGTCGACAACTACACCCTGTTCGACGCCGGCGTGAGCTACCCGCTGAACAAGAACGTGACCCTCTCGGTGAACGCGCAGAACCTGCTGGACGAGGAATACGCCGCCACCTGCGACAGCCCGATCTCCTGCTACCCGGGCCTGCGCCGCACCGTCATGACCAGCGTGAAGTACAGCTGGTAAGGCACGGGCGGAAGCGGCCCCGCGCCGGTTCCGCCTGCTGCTTCCGGGCTCCCTGTTCGCAGGGGGCCCTTTGTTGTTTCAAGAGCCTGCTGTTTCAGAAGCCTGTTGTTTCACGCGAGGAGTAGTGCATGTCCCTCACCCGTCGCCACCTGCTGCAGGGCCTCGCCCTGGGCGGACTGGCCTGCGCCTGCGGCCTGCCGGTTTTCGCCGGTGAGCGCCTGACGCGGATCGTCGCACTCAACTGGGTGGCCGCCGAAACGCTGCTGACCCTGGGTGTGCCGCCCCTGGCGATTTCCGACGACCGCTATTACCGGGTGCGCATGCCGACCATGGCGTTGCCCGACAGCGTGCGTGACGTGGGCCCGTACTGGGAACCGAACCTCGAACTGATCCAGCAACTGCAGCCGCAACTGATCCTCAGCGACCCGATGACGCCGACCTTGCAGCGTCGACTCAACGGCATTGCGCCGACTGAAAAGGTCGCTATCTACCCGGCTGCCGAGGGCGCCTGGAAAGCCACTACCGACTTCATGAACGACCTGGCGCGGCGACTCGGCGTCGAGCAGGTGGCTGCCGACTACATCGCCGCTGGCGAACAGCGCCTGGCCGATCTGCGCGCAGAACTGGCCAACCGCAACCTGCCGCCGGTGTGCGTCGCCGTACTCAACCAGGACGGCCGCCACGCTGCCGTCTACGGCAGGAACAGCATGGTGCAGGACGTGCTCGACCGCCTCGGCGTCGAGAATGCCTGGCAAGGGCCGGTCGGCCCGGTGGGGCTGGCCATGGTCAGCATCGAACGCCTGGCCGAGCGCCCGGATGCGCATCTGGTCTACGTCGACATCCCCACTACCTCGGCGCGCCTGCAGAGCCTGCGGCAGCCCAACGACCTCTGGGCCCACCTGCCCGCCGTGCGCCAGGGGCACACGCTGACGCTGGAGCGCTTCTATCCCTACGCCGGCGCCGCCTCGGTGCTGGACCTGGCCGAACGCATCGCCGCTTACCTGGACAATGCCACGGAGGTCGCCCATGCCTGAATCGACCCTCGGACTCGCCGCACCACGCCGCGGCCTGCCGATTGGCCCGGCGCTCTGCACGCTGCTGCTGGCGCTCCTCGCCGCGCTGCTGGTATTCCATGGCCTGCAAGGCGCTCTGCCCCGCGAACTCTGGTGGCAGGCCTTGTGGTCGCCGGACCTGGACGACGTGCGCCAGGTGCTGCTGCACTTCAGCTTCTTCCCGCGCCTGGCGGTGAGCCTGATGGCTGGCGCCGCAATGGCCCTGGCCGGCACGCTGTTCCAGCAGATCCTCCGTAACCCGCTGGCCGAGCCGGTGACGCTGGGCGTTTCCGCCGGCGCCAACCTGGCGCTGTCGGCCGCCACCATCTTCGCCCCGACGCTGCTGGTGCATGGCCTGGAAGCCGTCACCCTGACCGGCGCCGCGCTCGCCACCGCCTTGCTGTTCGCCTTTGCCTGGGGCCGCACGCTGTCACCGCTGCGTTTCATCCTCGCCGGCATGGTCATCAGCCTCTATTGCGTGTCGCTCAACGCGCTGCTGGTGCTGTTCAACCACGACTACCTGATCGACCTGCTGCTCTGGCAGGCCGGATCGCTGAACCAGAGTGGCTGGGACGGCGTGCTGTACCTCGCCCCGCGCCTGGCGGTAGCCATGGTCATCGCCCTGTTGATGGTGCGCCCGCTGGCGGCCCTGGGCCTGGAAGATGAAGGCGCGGCGGCTGTCGGCGTCAACCTGCGCCGTACCCGCGTGCTGGGCCTCGCCGTGGCCGTGGCGCTGAGTGCCTTCGTGACCAGTGCCGTGGGTATGCTCGCCTTCGTCGGCCTTGCCGCACCGGCGATTGCCCGGCTGTGTGGTGCCCGCACGCTGAAGCAACGGCTGATCTGGGCGCCACTGCTGGGCGCCGCGCTTCTGTGCGTGGTGGACCAGATCGCCCGCGAGCTGTCGCGCTTCGCCGGGGAAATTCCCGCCGGCATCCTCACCGGCATTTTCAGCGTTCCGCTGCTGCTGTGGCTGCTCAGCCGCCAGCGCAGCGGCGGGATCATCCCGCGCCCGGCGCCAACCAGGCCGCAGCGGGAGCATCCGTGGCGGCTGATCATCGGCATGGCCATCATGCTCGCCTTGCTGACGCTGCCGGCAATCTACTTCGCGGTGGACGCCAACGGCTGGCACTGGGGCGACGCCGGGCTCAGCGATGCCATCGCGCAATGGCGTGTACCGCGCGTACTCGGCTCGCTCGCCGCCGGCGCCATGCTGGCCGTCGCCGGCCTGCTGGTGCAGCGCCTGACCGGCAACCCCATGGCCAGCCCGGAAGTCCTCGGCGCCACGTCCGGCGCGGCCATCGCCGTGCTGGTGCTGTTCCTGGTGATGCCGCAGCCGCAGGCCTACATGGTGCCAGCCGCCAGCATCGGCGCGCTGCTGACGCTCGGCCTGCTGCTGTGGTTCGCCTGGCGCAAGACGTTCAACGCCGAGCGGCTGCTGTTGACCGGCGTGTGCCTGACCACCCTGTTGCACTCGTTGAGCACGTTGCTATTGGCCAGCGGTGACCCGCGCATGACCGCGATGATGAGCTGGATGACCGGCTCGACCTATCAGGTGGATGTGACGTCCGCGAGCACCGGCCTGGTCGTCGGAGCATTGATGATCGGTGTCAGCCTGCTGCTGGCTCGCCCGCTGGACCTGCTGACTCTGGGCAACGGCACCGCAACCGCGCTGGGCTTGCGGTTGCGCGGGAGTCACCTGGCAATCCTGCTGACCGCCGCCGTGTTGACCGCCACCGCCACCATCATCGTCGGCCCACTGAGCTTCGTCGGCCTGATCGGCCCGCACATTGCCCGCCACCTCGGCGTCCGCCGCGCCGCGCCGCAATTGCTGCTGAGCGCGCTGGCCGGAGCCGTGATCATGGTGGTGGCGGACTGGCTGGGGCGGAACATCGCCTATCCCTGGCCGGTCTCTGCGGGCCTGCTGGCGGCGTTCATCGGTTGCCCGTACTTCCTCTGGCTGATGCATCGGGAACGACGGGGCTGAGGCAGGCCACAGGCGCAACGAGTCGCTCTACGTAGGATGGGTGGAGCGCAGCGATACCCATGCAGTCGGTGCATGGATCGATGGGTATCGCTTTGCTCCAAGCCATCCCACGGCGGGGTTACCAGCAGGATCGGAGCGGTTGGGGAATCAGGCTTGCTGCAAGGCGCGGGGGCGGTTGCTGCGGTCCTCGGCATCGGCGGAAACCGCCTGCTGCAGCTGGAAATCGAACTCGATCTCGGCGAAGCGCCCTTCCACGCCGCGTGCCTTGGCAGCGGCTGCGTCCTCGACGAAACGCACCTCGCCGATCAGCCCATCGCGGGTGGCGTAGGCGAAGTCGTCCCACAGGTACTGGTCGCCGGCGAGGTTGATCTGCGTGGTCAGGTGGCGATGCCCCGGCGCGGAGATGAAGAAGTGGATGTGCGCCGGGCGCTGGCCGTGGCGGCCAAGCTGGTTCAGCAGCTCCTGGGTCGGGCCATCCGGCGGGCAGCCGTAGCCGCTGGGCACGATGCTGCGCGCTTGGTAACGGCCTTCAGCGTCGGTGACGATGCGGCGGCGCAGGTTGTACTCGGACTGGGTGCTGTCGAAGTACGAGTAGGTGCCGTTGGTGTTGGCGTGCCAGAGGTCGACCACGGCGCCGGCCAGCGGCTTGCCGTCGAGGTCGAACACGCGGCCGGAAAGGAACATCACGGTGCCGGCGTCTTTTCCATCGTCCATGCGCGCTTCGCCTTCGGACAGCGGCGCACCCGCCACGTACAGCGGGCCTTCGATGGTGCGCGGGGTGCCGCCTTCGATGCCAACGGCGGCGTCCTGCGCGTCCAGCAGCAGGTCGAGATAATGCTCGATGCCCAGGCCGGCGACCACCAGGCCGGCTTCCTGGCGAGCGCCGAGGCGGTTGAGGTAGTCCACGGCTTTCCAGAACTCGTCGGGGGTGACGTTCATGTCTTCGATGAGCTTCGCGGTGTCCTGCAGGATGCGCAGGACGAGGTTCTTCACGCGCGGGTTGCCAGCATCGTTCAGGGCGCCGCTGGCTTCTTCGAAGAAGGTCTGGATATCGGCAGTCTGGGAAATCTTCAGGGTCACGTTGATCACCTCGTTCTTGTTGTTTTCGGAGTCAGCAGGGAATCAGCTGGCGCAGCGCACGGCCTCGCGGTCGACACGGTGGAAGACCCGGTTGAAGTACACCAGGCTGTCCTGGCGCTCGCGCACGGCGACCTTTTCCAGTTCGACGAACATCACGGTGTGCGAGCCGACTTCCTTGCAGTCGCTGATACGTCCCTCCAGGCTGACCAGCGCCTGGCGCAGCACCGGCAGGCCGGCGTAGCCGTCGTCCCAGAGGTCCCAGGCGAAGCGCTCTTCCATGGACACCTTGGTCATCCCGGCGAAGTGCTTGGCCAGTTCCTCCTGCTCGCCACAGAGCACGTTGACGCACAGGTGGCCGTTGCTGCGGAACACATCGTGGGTGGCGCTGCCGCGATTGACGCAGACCAGCACCGTGGGCGGCGAGTCGGTGACCGAGCAGACCGCGCTGGCGGTGATGCCGCAGCGGCCTTCCGGGCCGTTGGTGGTGATGATGTTCACCGCCGCCGGCAGTTGCGCCATGGCGTTGCGGAAATCGATCTGGGTCTGGCTGAGGGTGTTGGCCATGTCTTCGCCCCTTGTGCTGGAGTGGCCGGCACGCCCGGCCTTTCTTGTATGGGGCCAGCGTAGGGCAGCGCCAGGGCGCGAAACATTCAGACGATTACCACGCCAGAGGGTGGTGGCCGCTAGTCATGTAGGTGGTTTCTTTATCGTCAGCATCGCAGACTATGGGTATGCTCCGGGGCATGCCATTGCGGCGACCGGGCCAAAGCCCGGCGTACGCGGCCTACGTGCAGCTCTACAACGATAAAAAAGAAAGTGGCAACGCCTGATGGATGCTAGAAAACCCGTGGTCTACATCGTCGACGACGACAAGGACCTGCGCACCTCCCTCGCCTGGCTGCTCGAATCGGTCAGCATCGAATCGCTGTGCTACGGCGGCGCCGAGGAGTTCCTGCGCGAATACGACCCCAAGCTCCCCGCCTGCCTGGTGCTCGACGTGCGTATGCCCGAGACCAGTGGGTTCCAGTTGCAGGAAATGCTCAACGACAAGGGCATCGCCCTGCCGACCATCTTCGTCACCGCCCATGGCGACATCCCCATGTCGGTGAAGGCGATGAAGAACGGCGCGCTGGATTTCGTCGAGAAACCCTACAACCCGCAGCAGATGCTCGATCGCATCCAGGCCGCACTGAAAAGCGCGGTACAGGTACACGCCGGGCAGGAGCAGAAGCAGGTCCTGCAGCACAAGCTCGACCTGCTGACCGGGCGGGAACGGGAAATCCTGATGATGGTGGTGGACGGCAAGGCCAGCAAGGTCATCGCCCGCGAGCTGAACATCAGCGTCAAGACCGTCGATGTGCACCGCACCAAGATCAAGGAAAAGATGGGCGTGAGCAGCATCGCCATGCTGGTGCGCGAAGTGCTCAACGTGCCGCTGGAAGAATCGCGCCCCTGACCGGGGCGCTCTCCCTTAATTCGTTTCGACGCGCTCGCCGCACAGGTCGAGGGCGAACAGGCGCTCCGTCTCGGCCGGCGCCAGGCCGCTGCCGATCAGGCTGAACAACTTGCCCAGCGCCGCTTCGCGGGTCATGCCTCCGCCGGAAACCAGCCCCGCATCGCGCAGGCGACTGCCCGCGGCATAGACATCGAACGCCACGTGCCCCTGCGGGCATTGGCTGATCGCAGCCAGCACCACGCCGCGAGCATGAGCCTCGCGCAATACCGCGAGCAGCTCCTCGTTATCCGACGGACCAGTACCGCTGCCGTAGCACTCCAGCAGCAACGCCTGTACCCCACTGCCGAGCAGCGCGCGCAGGTGCTCGGCACGCAGGCCGGGGAACAGCGGCAGCACGGCGAGGTTCACCGGTTGGCGCGGCTGGCGATAGCTCAGTTCGGCAGGAAGCGATTCCGCGCGTTCACCTTTGCGCTCACGCGGCAACACGGCAAAGGCATCGAACGCCTCGCTGCGCAGCTTGGTGACGCGGGCGCCGTGCATCATCTCGCCATTGAAATACAACCAGACACCCGGCTCGACACCGGCTTCCAGTGCATTCAGCGCGCCCAGCAGGTTCGCCGGCGCATCGCTGCCCGGCGCGCCCATCGGCTGCATGGAGCCGGTGAACACCACGGGAACATCCAGCCCCAGCAGCAGGAAGGACAGTGCCGCAGCGCTGTAAGCCAGGGTGTCGGTGCCGTGCAGGACCAGCACGCCGTCATGGTCGCCCTGCTCCACCGCGCCGACGATGGCGTCGCGCATGGCCAGCCAGTTGGCCTGGGTCATGTTGGCGCTGTCGAGCAGCGGTTGCAGTTCGCTGAAGGACCAGTCGAGGTGAATCTCGCCGTGGCCTTGCAGTTGTTCGCGCATGCGCGCTTCGAAACCGCCAGCCGGCGCCAGGCCTTCGGCAGTCTGCAGCATGCCGATGGTGCCGCCGGTATAGAGGACGAAGAGGTTCTTCACGCGACGCATGCCAGTGCTCTTGTAGGAAAGTTCACAGGATAAACCGCAAGGCCGGGAGAAGTCCCGGCCTTGCGTATCAGACCAAAGTCAGCGGATCAGCCCTGGGCGGGCAGGCTGCCGTGGGCCGGAGCGGTCGAATTGATCTTGTGCGCGTCGCGCCAGGCGTCGTGGTCGATGTCCAGGTCGGAGAACTTGCTGGCGTCGAACACAGGGCGCTCGATACCGGCGCGGCGCTGATCGTCGTAGTCACGCATTACGCGCAGTCCAGTCTTGATCAGCATCGCCAGGGCCACCAGGTTGACGAAGGCCAGGCAGGTCATGGTGATGTCGGCGAAGGCGAACACGGTGCCCAGGTTCTGCATCGAGCCCCAGAGGATCAGGCCCAGCACCAGCACACGGAAGGCGATCAGCGCGGTGCGACTGCGGCCGACGATGAACTGCAGGGCGTTCTCGCCGAGGTAGTAGTTGTAGGTGATGCAGGTGAACACGAACAGCGACAGCGCGACGCTGACGAAGATGCGGCCCCAGTCACCGACCACGGCGGCCAGCGAGTTCTGGGTCAGGGTGATGCCGTCGCCTTCGAAGCCCGGGGTGTAGAAGCCCGAGAGCAGGATCAGCAGCGCGGTGCAGGTGCAGATGACGAAGGTGTCGAGGAACACGCTGAACGCCTGGACCACACCCTGGGACGCCGGGTGGCGCACGGCGGCGACTGCGGCCACGTTCGGCGCACTGCCCAGGCCCGCTTCGTTGGCGAACACGCCACGCTTCACGCCCATCACGATGGCACTGCCCAGCAGGCCGGCGAAGGCCGGCTCCAGGCCGAAGGCGCTCTTGACGATGGTGGTCAGCATGCCCGGCACCAGTTCGATCTGGGTGGCGATCACGTACAGGGTCACGGCGATGTAGGCGAGGGTCTTGACCGGCACCAGCAGGTCGGAAACCGCGGCGATGCGCTGGATGCCGCCGAAGAACACGATGGCCAGCAGCACGGCCAGGGCGATGCCCGAGTACAGGACCGGGATGTCGAAGGCATTCTGCAGCGAGTGGGTCACGGTGAAGGCTTGCAGGCCGTTGAACGCGAAACCGTAGGTCACCAGCAGCAGGACCGCGAAGGTCAAGGCCATCCAGCGCAGCTTCAAGCCGTGTTGGATGTAGTAGGCCGGGCCGCCGCGGTACAGGCCATTGCCGTCGCTACGCTTGTAGACCTGGGCCAGGGTGCACTCGAAGAAGCTGCTGGACATGCCCACCAGCGCGGTGACCCACATCCAGAACACAGCGCCGGGGCCACCGAGGGTCACGGCGATGCCGACACCCGCGATATTGCCGGCGCCCACGCGGCCGGCGAGGCTCAGCATCAGTGCCTGGAACGAGCTCAGCTGGCCGGATTGGCCACGGATCGATTCCTTGAACACGCCGAACATGTGGCCGAAGTGGCGGAACTGAACGAAACGGGAGCGGATGGTGAAATACGCGCCGAGTCCTACGATGAGGACGATGAGGACTTTCCCGGAGAGGAAATCGTTGATCGCGTCGAGCATGTGCTGGGGCCTCGATTGTTATTGTGGGAGCACGGACCTGGGGCTGGTCCGCTCACTGGGGACGCATGGTTGCGCCCGAAGCTTTGCGAAACAATTTCGCGGCTTGCTACGAATTGATGCTACCTGACGCTATAATTGCGCCAGTCGCATCACCTGGACCTGGCACGAATGTCCGAAAACCTCGGCACCAATCTCAAGCTGCTTTGCGCGCACTACCGCTCTATTTCGGAGGTTTGCCGCAAGCTTTCGATCAACCGCGCACAGTTCAACAAGTACCTCGGCGGGCAGAGCCAGCCCACCGCATACAACCTCAAGCGGATTGGCGACTTCTTCGGCGTCGAGGACTACGAGCTGCAATTGCCGCCCGAGCAATTCGCCCGGCTGATTGGTGCGCGCGGCACCTCGCAGGCCAACGTGCAACGCGACGATCCATTGCTGGAAATGCTCCGCCCGCTGCGCGACCACGCGGGCAACCTGTCGCGCTACTGCGGCTACTACTTCGAATATTCCAACTGCATGTCGGTCCCCGGCTCGATCCTGCTCTCGCTGGTGCACCTGTACGAAGAGGACGGCAACTTCCTCTTCGAACGCCAGGAGCGCCAGGAGCGCTCCAGCAGCACCGACGTGCAGGCCGAGGACTGGGTGCGTTGCCGCTACCTGGGCGCAGCGTTCCAACTGCAGGACCGGGTGTTCCTGATGGACTACGAGTCGCTCACCGTCAACGAGATGAGCCAGACCATCCTCATCCCCAGCTTCAAGAGCCGCATCACGCGCCTGAACGGCCTGAAGACCGGCGTCTCCAGCGGCGACCGGCGCACCCCGGCCTGCACTCGCGTGGTCTGGGAGTACCTGGGGCCGGAGATCAACCGCATCAGCGCCTATCGCCAGGTGAAGCTGTACCAGCCGGACGACCCGCGCATCGACGATGACGTGCGCCAGCGCCTGCAGGTCGGGCCGATCCGCCATGGGTTGTTCGAGATCGAGTAAGCCTGCTCGGCGCTATTGCTTTCTGTAGGAGCGAGCTTGCTCGCGAACGGATTCACCGGTTGCTCCGACGCTGGGCTGTTCGCGAGCAAGCTCGCTCCTGCAGCAACGGTGTCGCCCTACCCCTTGCGGCTCTGCAGCCAGGCCGCCGCCAGCCCGCTGCCGCAGATCACCGCAATCCCCAGCAGCGCCGACGGCTCCGGCGTATGACCGAAGATCACGAACCCCAGCAACCCGGCGAAGACGATCTGGCAATAGCTGAACGGTGCCAGCAGAGCCGGCGCGGCATGCTTGAAAGCCTGGGTCAGGAACAGGTGCGCGGTCATCCCGCAGGTACCCAGGGCCAGCATCATCAGTCCGTGGACCAGTCCCGGCCATTGCCAGAAGAACGGCACCAGCGCGCTGACGATCAGGGTGTTGCACAACCCGGCGAAGAAGTTGCTGGTGGTCGGGCTATCCACCTGGCTGAGCTTGCGGGTCAGCAACTGGTAGAAGCTGAAACACAGCGCCGAACCGAAGGGCAGCAGGACTGCCGGGGTAAACAGGTCGCCACCGGGATGGACGATGACCAGCACGCCGGCGAAGCCCACCAGCACTGCGGCCCACTGGCCGAAACTGACCCGCTCGCCCAGCAGCGGTACCGACAATGCCGTCACCAGCAGTGGCGCGAGGAAGTTCACCGAGGTCGCCTCGGCCAGCGGGATGTACTGCAGCCCCGTGGTGAACAGGAAGCTGGTGCCCAGCAGGCACAGCGCCCGCAGCGTCTGCAGGAACGGATGGCGGGTCCGCAGCACCGCGAGGCCGGCGCGCGGCAGGAAGATGCCCGCCATCAGCAGCGTGTGCACCACATAGCGCGCCCACACCACCATGACGATGGGGTAGATGCTCGCCAGGTACTTGGACAGCGCGTCGTGGCTGGAGAACAGGAAGGTCGCCAGGACGATGAGCAGGATGCCCTTGAAGGGCTGGTGGACGCCGGACAACGGCGATTGGCTGGTACTCATCGACTCACGGATTCAATAGGCAGATGCGGCCGGCACGGGGGCCAACATGGAGAGCAGGACAGCCTAGCAGGAGGCTCTGCAGAAAGAATCCGCCGCGCCGCTGCCCGAGCACCTCGCGGGTCCGCTGAAAGGCCGGGCGATACAAGTCCCGCTCGGCGTTGTGCTAGGCATCCTACGCGTAATGCCGGCGGAAGAATGTTCCATTTGGTTAATTCATGTTCGAACAGCGAACGCTTACGCCTCAGGCGAATTGCGGCGCGTCGCTGCGGAGCACCACTATGGACCCAGCCGCCGCCTCGATGCGGCGCCAACAACTATAAGAAAGGTCCGTTCACATGCTCATGCTCACCCTGGCACGCCTGCGCGCGTGCATCGCCCGTACCGCCCCTCCGCACATTCCTGTCGCGCCTGGCTGATCCGCGTCCTGACCGCCTTTGTCCTCCATCCGCCGCCGTCCGAAAGGGCCGCGCGGAGGTCTCCGCTCGCCTCAACAATGACAAGAATGCCGAGGGAATACCCCATGCTCCGCCACCTGCCGCATCTCATCATCAGCGTCTGCCTCTTACCCGCCCTGCCGGTCCTGGCCAGTGCCGAGGAAGGCGGCTTTCTCGATGACGCCAAGGCCAGCCTGCTGCTGCGCAACTTCTACATGAACCGCAATTACGTCGGCGAAGCCCGCCAGGACAAGGCGGAGGAATGGACCCAGAGCTTCATCCTCGACGCCCGCTCCGGCTACACCCAGGGCACCGTCGGGCTCGGCCTGGACGTGCTCGGGCTCTACAGCCTGAAGCTCGATGGCGGCAAGGGCACGGCCGGCACCCAGTTGCTACCGACCCACGACGATGGTCGCCCGGCCGACGATTTCGGTCGCCTGGCGATGGCCGGCAAGGCCAAGGTGTCGAACACCGAACTCAAGGCCGGTGAATGGATGGTGGTGTTGCCGATCCTGCGCTCGGACGACGGCCGCTCGCTGCCGCAGACCTTCCAGGGCGCCCAGGTCACCTCGAAGGAAATCGACGGCCTGACGCTCTACGGCGGCCAGTTCCGCCAGAATAGCCCGCGCAACGACGCCAGCATGGAGGACATGTCACTGTTCAACCGCCCCGCCTACACCTCGGACCGCTTCAACTTCGCCGGTGGCGAATACCGCTTCAACGGCGACCGCACGCTGGTCGGCCTGTGGAATGCGCAGCTGAAGGACATCTACCAGCAGCAATACCTGCAACTGCAGCACAGCCAGCCGCTGGGCAATTGGGTACTCGGTGCGAATATCGGCTACTTCTGGGGCAAGGAGGATGGCAGTGCCAAGGCCGGAGACCTCGACAACCGGACATTCTCCGGGATGTTCTCGGCCAAGTACGGTGCAAGCACCTTCTACCTCGGTCTGCAGAAGGTCATGGGCGATGACGAATGGTTCCGCGTCAATGGCACCAGCGGTGGCACCCTCGCCAACGACAGCTACAACGCCAGCTACGAGAGCGCGAAGGAGCGCTCCTGGCAACTGCGTCATGACTACGACTTCGCCGCCTTCGGCATTCCCGGCCTGACCCTGATGAACCGCTACATCCACGGCGACAACGTGCACAACGCCAGCACCACCGATGGCAGCGAATGGGGCCGCGAGAGTGAACTGGCGTACACGGTGCAAAGCGGCACCTTCAGGACGCTGAACGTGAAGTGGCGCAACTCGACCATGCGCCGGGACTGGGGCAGCACCAACAGCTTCGACGAGAATCGGCTGATCATCAGCTATCCGCTGTCGCTGCTCTGACACCGCGCTCAGCATTTCGCGTGGGAGCGGACTCCAGCCGCGATGGCTTGGCCCAGCTTCTTGGTTGACCGTGCAGCGACGAGTCGATCGCGGACAGAGTCCGCCCCTACTACAGCTCGAATTCAGGAGTGGAGAGTCGGCGTCACGCGGGCCAATCCGCTCCTACAGATGAGCCCTTCTTATGAAAAAGCCCCGGCATGCCGGGGCTTTTTCTTCGTTCAGCTGGCGGTTTACTGCCCGGCCGGCTTCTCGGCGTCTTCCGCCTCGATCTCTTCCAGCGCCAGTTCCAGCCCCCAACTCGAAGCCTCGACAGGCTGGGCGGCCGGCGGCGGAGCAACCGGCGCCGGGGCGGCTGGCTTGGCAGCCGCAGGTGTGGCAGTGCTGCCGACGCTGCCCGGGTTGTCCTTGTACAGCTTGAGCTTCAGCCGCAGGTTGTTCGCCGAGTCGGCGTTCTTCACCGCCTCTTCCTCGGTGATCGCCCCTTCCACCGCCAGGTCGAACAGCGCCTGGTCGAAGGTCTGCATGCCCAAGGCACGGGACTTGTCCATGATCTCCTTGATCGAACTGAAGTCGCCACGCTTGATGATGTCGCTGATGGTCGCCGTGCCCAGCAGCACTTCCACTGCTGCACGGCGCTTGCCGTCCTGGGTGCGTACCAGGCGCTGGGAAACGAACGCCTTGAGGTTGTTGCCCAGGTCGTTGAGCAACTGCGGCCGGCGCTCCTCGGGGAAGAAGTTGATGATGCGGTCCAGCGCCTGGTTGGCGTTGTTCGCGTGCAGCGTGGAGATCGCCAGGTGGCCGGTGTCGGCGAAGGCCAGGGCGTGCTCCATGGTCTCGCGGTCACGGATCTCGCCGATCAGGATCACGTCCGGCGCCTGGCGCAGGGTGTTCTTCAGTGCGGCATGGAAGCTGCGGGTGTCCACGCCCACTTCGCGCTGGTTGATGATCGACTTGCGGTGCCGGTGCACGTATTCGATGGGGTCTTCGATGGTGATGATGTGGCCGCCACTGTTGCGGTTGCGGTGGTCGATCAGCGCCGCCAGGGAGGTGGACTTGCCCGAGCCGGTGCCGCCGACGAAGAGCACCAGGCCGCGCTTCTCCATGACCACCTTGAGCAGCACTTCGGGCAGCTTCAAGTCATCGAACAGCGGAATGTCCAGCTTGATGTTGCGCGCCACGATGGACACTTCATTGCGCTGCTTGAACAGGTTGATCCGGAAACGGCCTACACCGGGCACTGAAATCGCCAGGTTCATCTCCAGCTCGCGGTCGAACTCCGCACGCTGCTCCTCGTCCATCAGCCCATAGCCGATGCGGGCGACATCGCCTGCCTTCATCGGCTCGTTGGACAGGGGCTTGAGCACCCCGTTGAACTTGGCGCAGGGCGGCGCGCCGGTGGAGAGGTAAAGATCCGAACCATCCTGGGTGGCCAGGATCTTGAGCATCGCTTGGATATCCATTGAACTGCATCCGTACGCAAGGTGGCGGCGGACGCCGTCTGTAAGCGGCGCCCTATAAATAAGAATTTGCTTATTGACTCTATGGAGCGCCCCCAGGCCAGACAATGCAACCCATCGCGAAATGCGACCTGCATCACTGCTGCCGTACAATCGCGCCCAGACGCTTTCATTTAAGGACACGAAACAATGCCCGTCGCCATGGCCCGCCACATCCTGGTCAAGACCGCCGCCGAAGCCGAGCAGATCAAGCAGCGCCTGGCCAAGGGCGAGGATTTCGCCGCCCTGGCGCGCAAGCATTCCACCTGCGCTTCCGGCAAGCGCGGCGGTGATCTGGGCGAGGTTCGCCCCGGCCAGATGGTGAAGTCCATCGACCAGGTAATCTTCAAGAAGCCGGCCGGCGTGGTCCACGGCCCGGTGAAAAGCCAGTTCGGCTACCATCTGGTCGAGGTCTATTTCCGGGACTGAGGGAACCGAGTCATGACGCCGCAACAGATCGCCCGCTTCTGCCTGGAACTGCCCGGCGCCCGCGAAGACATCAAGTGGGGCAGCAACCGGGTGTTTTCGGTGGCGGGCAACAAGATGTTCGCCATCCTCGATTTCCTCGACAGCGGCAATGGCGGCCTGGCGTTCAAGGTTGGCCCGGAGCTGTTCCTGGGCTATGTCGACCGCCCCGGAATCCGCCCTGCGCCCTACCTGGCGCGGGCCTTCTGGATTTCCATGCAGCGCCCCTACCCCATGGGCGATGCCGAACTTCGCGAGGCCCTGACCCGTTCGCACCAACTGGTGGTCGCCCGCCTGCCCAAGCGGCAGCGCCTGGGCCTCGTGCTGGAGACGCCCTGATGCGCACGCTGAATTGGGAAGGCCTGTGGCACGCGCCGACCTCCAGCTGGGAGTCCCTGCAATTGGGCGACGGCCGCGCGGAAAGCCAACTGCGCGCCATCGACGAGGCTGGCGGGCCGCCCTATCAGTTGGAGTATCAACTGGAGTGGGACAGCCAATGGCGCCTGCGCGAGGCGCATTTCTCCGTCGAGAGCGAGCGCACTGCGCATCAGCTTCACCTGCTGACCGATGGCGAAGGCCATTGGCGAAGCGGCAGCGGCGAGTTGTTGAGCGAACTGGAAGGATGCCTGGACATCGACATCTGGCCGTCGCCCTTCACCAATACTTTCCCGATCCGCCGCCTGCAACTGGCTGACGGCGATCGCCGCGAACTGGCGGTGGTGTATCTGGAAGCGCCGAAACTCAAGCCGGTGCGGATGCGCCAGGGTTATACACGCATCGACGCCACTCACTACCTGTACGAAAACCTGGAAGGCACGGACTTTCAGGCGTTGCTGTCAGTGGATGCCGAAGGCCTGGTGATCGATTACCCGACACTCTTCCGCCGGGTGTGACAGGCATTACGGTAGGAGCGAGCTTGTTCCTGCGGATGACACACCCCTGGCTGGCGCCTACGCAAAACCATATCCAGGTAGTTCGTTAGCTAGCTTTCCTACATGTCCGCTGCGGTCCATCATGTAGCACCCACCTGCCGTACCGAACTGCTGCTCATGCCTGCCCAGACCCGCTCCACCGCGTCCACCCTGCAAGTGGTGTCCGTCGTCCTGTTCACCTTCATCGCCTACCTGACCATCGGCATCCCGCTGGCCGTGCTCCCCGGCTATGTGCACACCGACCTGGGTTTCGGTTCGGTCATGGCGGGCCTGGTCATCAGCATCCAGTACCTGGCTACCCTGCTGACGCGCCCTTACGCCGGCAAGGTCATCGATACTCTCGGCCCCAAGCGCGCCGTGCTCTACGGCATGCTCGGCTGCGCCGGCAGTGGCGCGCTGATGCTCGGTTCCTGGGCGATGCAGGGCCTGCCGTGGCTCAGCCTCGGCCTGCTGATGGCTGCACGCCTGGTACTGGGCACCTCGGAAAGCCTGGTCGGCAGCGCCTCGATCGCCTGGGGCATCGACCGCGTCGGCGCGGCGAACACTGCCAAGGTGATTTCCTGGAATGGCATCGCCAGCTACGGCGCCCTGGCCATTGGCGCGCCGCTGGGTGTGCTGATGGTCGGCCAGCTCGGGCTGGCCAGCCTGGGAGGCAGCGTAGTCCTGCTGGCGGCGCTCGGCTTCGCCCTGGCCTGGCCCAAGCGCGCCGCGGCATTGGTGCATGGCGAGCGCATGCCCTTCCACCACGTACTCGGCCGGGTATTCCCCCACGGCATGGGCCTGGCACTGGGCGGTATCGGTTTCGGCACCATCGCCACGTTCATCACGCTTTACTACGCCAGCCTCGGCTGGAAAGACGCCGTCTACTGCCTGACCGCCTTCGGTGGCTGCTTCATCGGCGCGCGGCTGCTGTTCGCCAACGCCATCAACCGCCACGGCGGTTTCCGCGTCGCCATTGCCTGCCTGTCGGTGGAAAGCCTCGGCCTGCTCCTGCTGTGGAGCGCCCCGACACCATGGATCGCCCTCGCCGGCGCGGCGCTGACCGGCTTCGGCTTCTCCCTGGTGTTCCCCGCGCTGGGCGTGGAAGCCGTCGGCCTGGTGCCTGCTTCCAATCGCGGCGCCGCGCTGGGCGCCTATTCGCTGTTCATCGACGTGTCGCTGGGGGTTACCGGGCCGCTGATGGGCGCCGTCGCCAACGACTTCGGCTTTGGCTCGATCTTCCTCTGCGCCGCGCTCGCAGCATTCAGCGGGCTAATGCTCAGTTTGTGGCTCTATCAACATTCCTATCAGCAGCCCTGATTGACACGGCGCAGCATTAGAACCGTAACAGCGCTGATTGCCTTCGAGCGCCCGTGATCCGGGAGCCATCACCGTTGATCAGGTCATCATGACATCCGCATGACAGAGCCTGGACGAAAAAGTTCGATCCTCTGTTATCATCCCGCGGCGCCGGGGCGACCACGCCCCGAATACAACCAAAAGAACATGCCAGCACAGGACTCCACCTACCCCGTTCACGCACTACGGGGCGGAGAGCTTTTTTCTTTCTGTTCGCTGGCGCTGCACCATTAAGGAAATCAAGATGCTGAACCACCGGATCAGTCTGCTCGCACTGGGGATCCTCGCGTCGACCGCCGCCATGGCCGAAGACCAGTCCACCGCCAAGGGCTTCGTCGAAGACAGCCACCTGGACCTGTTCTTCCGCAACGCCTACATGAATCGTGACTACAAGCACGGCCGCGACGACAAGGCCGAGTGGGGCCAGGCTGCTACCGCCACCTTCACATCCGGCTTCACCCAGGGCACCGTGGGCTTCGGCGTTGACGCCTTCGGCATGTACGCCCTGCGTCTGGATGGCGGCCAAGGCAAGAGCGGCGCTGCCGGCATCGACTTCTTCAAGCAGGGCGACAGCGGCGAAGCCGCCAACGACCTGGCCCGCGCCGGTGGTGCGGTGAAGGCTCGCTTCTCCAACACCGTGATCAAGTACGGCGACCAGATGCCGGCCCTGCCGGTGCTGAGCTACGACAACTCCCGCCTGCTGCCGGAAAGCTTCACCGGCACCCTGATCACCTCCAAGGAGATCGAAGGCCTGGAACTGAACGTCGGCCGCTTCACCTCGGAAACCCGCAAGAGCGCCGAAGGGCGTGACAGCGGCGGCCTGAAGCGCATCGACGTGTTCGGCGGCAGCTACAAGTTCACCGACAACTTCAGCGGCTCGCTGTACGGCTACGAGAGCGAAGACGTCGCTCGCAAGCAGTACATGAACCTGAACTACGTCATCCCGGTGGCCGACAAGCAGTCCCTGACCCTGGACTTCAACGGCTATCGCACCCGCGTGAACGAAGACTTCGCTGCCGACCACGGCATCGACGGTACCAAGAACACCATCTGGAGCCTGTCGGCCGCCTACAACATCGGCGCCCACACCTTCATGGTCGCGCACCAGCGCAACAACGGCGACTCCGGCTACCAGTACGGCTGGTACCAGAACGAAGGCGGCCTGGGTGATGGTGGCACCACCATCTGGCTGGCCAACTCCTACTGGTCGGACTTCAACGGCGAGGACGAGCGCTCCTGGCAGGGCAGCTACAGCCTGGACCTCACCGAGTACGGCGTTCCGGGCCTGAGCTACACCGTGGCCTACGTCTACGGCGACAACATCAAGACCGCCGAGACCAGCAATGGCAAAGAGCGCGAAATCTTCAACCAGCTGAAATACGTCGTCCAGGACGGCCCGGCCAAGGACCTGTCGGTCAAGCTGCGCGGTTCCTGGCTGCGCGTGTCCAACGACGCCCGCTCCTACAACGACGACGGCAACGAAGTGCGCGTTTTCGTCGAGTACCCGGTCAACATCTTCTGATGATCTGATCAGGCTCGAAGTAAAACGCCCCGTGGCAGCGATGCCACGGGGCGTTTTTCATTCCGGCGTCTATTCCACGCCGCGCCGCCTTGGCAACCAGGGCATCGGCGGCAAGGCCATGCGCAGGATATGCAGGCACAGCAGTAGAATCAGCCCGCCGGCGCACAGCGAGCCGATTCGCTGGGCGGGCTCCAGCGTCTCGTTGAGCGTATTGAGGAACAGCATCGCGCTGCCGCCCAGCATGCAGGCGAGCAGGAATACCGACAGGATGTAGATCTTCAGCGTCAACAGCCGCCAGTGCCAGCGCATGCGCCGGCGAACGGGGACTTCATCGGGGGGAAGTTGCGGCATGTTCCTTTGCCTCCTGACAGGTTTCTGACGGGCTCACGCAACAGCAGCATGCGACGTCGAGATACTGGCAGGATGCTAGTCCGCACGGCGAAAAATGCCAAGGCGCGCAGGGTTCGACCCGTCGATAGGCCGGCTGCGCGCCGATGAATGGCGAGGCGTCAGCGCACCACGCTGTTGATGTCGTGGCGATTTAGGGAAGTGCGCATTTCCTCGTACCAGTCCGGGATCACGTCCTTCAGGCGCTCCTTGGCGTCCTCCAGCTTGAACGGCTGGGTATAGCGCTTCTTGCGATAGGAGTAGATGAAGTAGGTGCCGTTGCGGTAGAGGATGCGGTCGAAGGTGTAGAAACCGATGTGCGTGCCATTGCAGCGCGCGGTCAGCACCATGTCGCCCTCTTCGTAGGGCAGTACACCCTCGGCGCATTCGTAGGTGAAGAACTCGCGCACGTCGTCCCAGTCCACGCCATCGCTGCTGGCGTGCAGGAAGGCCTCGGCCTGCTCCTCGGATTCGTCGGAGTGGTCGCTGTACCAGATGAACAGCGGGATGCTCTGGTTGGTCTCGTCACCCAGCCAGCTCTCGCCGTCCAGGTACTGCGCGCTGCGCGCCAGGCTCGCCTGCACGCGGCGATGGCTCTGGCGGTACTCTTCCAGCTGCTCGTCGAACGCGGGAATGTCTTCGCCCAGCACCACGCCATCCGTGCCCTTGATCTCGGTCACGCGCGCCAGGTAATCGGCATACAGCGCCGCATCCTGGATCACGGTGCAGGTATCGCGGGTCAGGCTCAGGCCGATCTCGGTGAAGTTGGCGCTGCCCAGGATCACCACGTCCGGCTCGATGAGCAGCAGCTTCCAGTGCACGCTGTTCTGTGCGCGAAAATCCACATGCAGGGTCACGCCCTTGCCGGCGTCGCGGACGCAGAAGTCGATGAAGTCCGGCGAGGTGAAGGAATTGATGGTGCCCACCAGCAGGTCCAGGCGATTGCCCTTCTCCACCAGGGTTTCGATCAGTGCCTCGGTTTCACTGGCGGAGGCCGAGACGACCGTGATCAGCTTGCCGCTGACCTGCTCCAGGTACTGCTTGAGCGAATGTTGAGCGTTTAGGATTTTCATACAGCCCCCACCAGAATTCTGAACACCGAATTCTGATGCAGGACAATGGGGGGTTTCAACTGTCGGATGCCGACCTATGCCCGCAAATCGGGCGCTGCAGCGGCAAAGCATGCAGCCCGTGCCTGGTCATGGCATAATGAGCGGCTTTGCCAGGCGCCTGTCGGTCTCGTTCGACGACCGCGCCTTCCCTGCCCGCCCGCGCCGTCAGCGCCCGGCGCGCACCATGTCCAGCCAAGGGTCAGTCAGTTGATTTCCACCGCCAATATCACCATGCAGTTTGGCGCCAAGCCGCTGTTCGAAAACGTTTCCGTCAAGTTCGGCAACGGCAACCGCTACGGCCTGATCGGCGCCAACGGTTGCGGCAAGTCCACCTTCATGAAGATCCTTGGCGGCGAACTGGAGCCCTCGGGTGGCCAGGTCATGCTGGAAAACGGCGTGCGCCTGGGCAAACTGCGCCAGGACCAGTTCGCCTATGAAGACTTCAGCGTGATCGACACCGTGATCATGGGCCACGAGGAACTGTGGAAGGTCAAGGCCGAGCGTGATCGCATCTACTCCCTGCCGGAGATGAGCGAGGAAGACGGCATGGCCGTGGCCGAGCTGGAAGTCCAGTTCGCCGAGTTCGACGGCTACACCGCCGAATCCCGCGCCGGCGAGCTGCTGCTGGGCCTGGGCATTCCGCTGGACCAGCACTTCGGCCCGATGAGCGCCGTCGCTCCGGGCTGGAAGCTGCGCGTGCTGCTGGCCCAGGCACTGTTCTCCGATCCGGACTTGCTGCTGCTCGACGAGCCGACCAACCACCTGGACATCAACACCATCCGCTGGCTGGAAAACATCATCACGGCGCGTAACAGCACCATGATCATCATTTCCCACGACCGTCACTTCCTCAACAGCGTCTGCACCCACATGGCGGACCTGGACTACGGCGAGCTGCGCCTGTTCCCGGGCAACTACGACGAGTACATGACTGCGGCCGAACAGGCCCGCGAGCGCCTGCTGTCGGACAACGCCAAGAAGAAAGCGCAGATCGCCGAGCTGCAGACCTTCGTCAGCCGCTTCTCCGCCAACGCCTCCAAGGCCAAGCAGGCCACCAGCCGTGCGCGCCAGATCGACAAGATCCAGCTGGAAGAGGTCAAGCCCTCCAGCCGCGTCAGCCCGTTCATCCGCTTCGAGCAGCACAAGAAGCTGCACCGCCAGGCGGTCACGCTGGAAAAGGTCAGCCAGGGCTTCGACGGCACCGCGCTGTTCAAGAACCTGAGCATGCAGGTGGAAGCCGGCGAGCGCATCGCCATCATCGGCCCCAACGGTATCGGCAAGACCACCCTGCTGCGCACCCTGGTCGGCGAAATGGCGCCGACTGCCGGCGAAGTGAAGTGGACCGACAGCGCGGACGTGGGCTACTTCGCCCAGGACCACGCCGAGGACTTCGAGGATGATTACAACCTGTTCGACTGGATGGCCCAGTGGACCCAGGGCGGCGAGCAACTGGTGCGCGGCACCCTCGGCCGCATGCTGTTCTCCAACGACGACATCAAGAAGTCGGTGAAGGTCATCTCCGGTGGCGAACAGGGTCGCATGCTGTTCGGCAAGCTGATCCTCAAGCGCCCGAACGTGCTGGTGATGGACGAACCGACCAACCACCTGGACATGGAGTCCATCGAGTCGCTCAACCTGGCGCTGGAAAACTATCCGGGCACCCTGATCTTCGTCAGCCATGACCGCGAGTTCGTCTCCTCCCTGGCGACCCGCATCATCGAGCTGTCGGAAAACGGCGTGACCGACTTCAGCGGCACCTACGATGACTACCTGCGCAGCCAGGGTGTGATCGTCTGATCACGCCCCTGCCCAGATGAAAAAGCCCCGCTCTGTGCGGGGCTTTTTCTTGGGCGCCTTCTGGTCGGGATTCCTTGAATCAGCGTCCCGACGTCTGCATCGTTGCGCTACCCAGGCTGACGTCGAAGAACTCCGCCGCCGAAGCGGCCAGGTCACGATGGATGGCCTGGCGGTCGACGCCCTGGGTGTCGGTGCACAGGTCCGGCGTGGCTTCCTTCTCTTCTTCCGAACAGGGCGACATGAAGACAAAGTGCCCTGCCCCATCCAGCACCCGCAGGTCCGCCTGCTGAGGCAGCTTGCGAGCCAGCGCGCCAGCATTCTTCTTCCAGTCGAGGATCTGGTCGTCGTTGCCGGTGTAGAGCAGGACGGGCACCTGCACGTCCTCCAGCTCATGGGCGCCGTACATCAGGCTCAGCGGCGCGAGCAGCAGCAGGGCGCCAACGCGCGGGTCGGCCATGGGCACCAGGTCGCTGCGGTCGGCGCGCACTTCCCCCTTCTCGCTGCAGGCATCACGGTCGTCCGGGCGCTGTTGGCAGTACTTGATCAGCCGCTCCAGGCGCGGCTGGGCGCCAGCCAGGATCAGAGCGGTCTCGCCGCCGGCGGAATAACCGATCACACCGACCTTGCGCGGGTCGACGATGGCCGCGATCTGCGGATCGAGCAGCGCGGCGCTGATGGTTTCGGAAACCTGCAGCGGCCGCCCGTAGAGATTGCTCAGCGCGCCCAGGCGGCTGTGGTCATGCAGGTTGTCGCCGGGATGCAGCAGCGTCACCACCACGAAGCCCTTGCGCACCAGCGCCTCGATCAGGTCGCGATGGGCCAGCGGCGTGCCGTAGTTGCCGTGGGACATCACCAGCAGCGGGAAGCGCCCGTTGGCGGTCTTGCCTTCATAGGCGACGTCGAGGATGAAATTGCCCAGGTGCAGGGGCTGTTCGGCGGCTCGCGTCGGGTAGAAGGCGATGGCCTTTATCGGCTGCTGATCCAGCGGGTCGCTCACCTGAAGGCGATGGAATCCGACGCCCCAACCGGAAGAGGCCCAGCTGGAGATACTGACCGCGGTACCGAAAGTAACGAGCAGAAGAACCCAGAGCAGGCGCCTCGCCATGGTGCACACCGTCCCGAAACGTATCCAGATCAGGCGCCACGGGGCATATCGCAGGAAAAAAAGCCGCCGGGCACCGCCAAACGGAAATATCTGCATAGTACGCGCCAGTTTTCAGCGCCCTGAAACGGCAGACGGACGGCAAAAGAAAAAGCCCCGCAGTGCGGGGCTTTTTTCAGCGGCGTGACTCAGGCAGCGGCGAACTGGCTGGCAATGCTCGCCTGGGCGCCGGCAATGGCGTTGCGGCGCGGCTCGTCACCGTAGGCCAGACCTTCGGCACGCACGACCTCGATGTCAGTGATGCCCAGGAAGTTCAGCACCAGCTCGAGGTAGTTTTCGTGGGCGATACCGCTCGGTTGGCCGGCATGGATGCCGCCGGCGGTGGAGACGATGATGACCTTCTTGCCGCCAGCCAGGCCTTCGGGGCCGCTCTCGGTGTAGCGGAAGGTCTTGCCGGCAACGGCGATGCGATCGATCCAGGCCTTCAGCTGGCTGGGGATCGAGAAGTTGTACATCGGCGCACCAATCACGATGGCGTCGGCAGCCAGGAACTCTTCGATGCTCTGCTCGCCCAGGGCGGCTTCGTGCTTCTGCGCGGCGTCGCGCAGTTCTGCCGGAGTACCGGCGGCAACCAGGCTGGCGGCAGACAGGTGGCTGATGGCGTCGGCAGCGAGGTCACGGTAGGTGACGTCGACACGCGGCTCGGCGGCGGCCCAGGCAGCGACCAGCTCGGCGCTCAGCTGGCGGGAGGTGGAGTTGTCGCCAAGGATGCTGGAATCGATGTGCAGCAGTTTCATGTCTTTCTCTCCGGGGAAGGTGGCCAGGGGGTCTGGCGGAGCAATGCGTCGTTGAAGGCAAGACTACGCATGTGGCCAATCTTCGATAAGTCGGCAAAAATGCAATGATTCGTCTCACCAGCAGGACAATCCCATGCAGGACCTCAATGACCTCTTCTATTTCGCCAAGGTGGTGGAGGCTGGTGGATTCGCCGCCGCCGGACGCCTGCTGGGCTTGCCGAAGTCGCGCCTGTCGCGACGAGTAGCAGAGCTGGAAGCGCGCTTGAATGTGCGGCTGCTGCAACGCACTACCCGCAAGCTGGCGCTCACCGACCTGGGCGAGCGCTACTACCGGCACTGCCAGGCGATGCTTGTGGAAGCCGAGATGGCGGACGAGGTGGCCGCACAACTGAGCGCAGAACCCCGCGGGCGGGTGAGGCTGTCGTGCCCGGTGGCGCTGGCGGAAACCTCGCTGAACGAGATGCTGCCGGGCTTTCTCGCCGCCTATCCGCAGGTGAACCTGGAGCTGATGCTGACCAACCGCCGCGTCGACCTGCTCAACGAAAGCATCGATGTCGCCCTGCGGGTACGGGCGCCGGGCGATGAGGACCTGTCGCTGATCTCGCGGCGCCTGCGCATGGCGAAGACCGCGCTGGTGGCTGCGCCTTCGCTGCTCAAAGGCGTCAAGCTGCGCGTGCCGGAAGACCTGGCCACCCTGCCCGTCCTCGGCGCCATCGACAACGACCGCCGCGTGCACATGAAGCTGACCGGCCCGCAGGGTGAAATCAAGGAAGTCGCGCTGGAGGCACGGCTGGCAGTGGAGGACTTCAACCTGCGCAAGAACGTGGCGCTGGCGGGGCTGGGAGTGACGTTACTGCCGCTGCATTACTGCACCGAGGAACTGGAGGACGGTCGCCTGGTGCGCGTACTGCCTGCCTGGAGCGAACCGGAGGCATACCTGCAGGCGGTATACCCGCACCGGCGAGGCATCCTGCCGGCGGTGCGGGCCTTGCTCGATTATCTCGAGGAGGGTTTCTCGAAGGACGATTGGCCGGTCTGAGCGGGGCGATTACGCCGGGTTCGTCCCGAGCCCCATCAGCGCGCCTATCCAGCCCAGCAACCGGCCGCCGCTGAGCCAGTCGATCCAGAACACCTGGTGCAGCACGACGATGGCCCAGAACACCGCCTGGAAGGACAGTTTGCGGGTCTTGTGGCGGAATACCTGCTGGGCCAGGAAGGCCCCCGGCCAACCACCCAGCAGCTCCAGCAGGTGCAGGCTCTGCTCGGGAGTGCGCCAGTCGTTGCGCTCGGCACTGCGCTTGTCGCGCCAGTAGGCGAGGAAGGCCAGCACGCTGAAGGCGGGATAGAGCAGCAGGAACCAGACGAAATAGCCGTCCTTCAGCCAGAGCAGCGAGCCGATGACGGGCAGCGCCAGCAGTGCTGCAAGAACCGCCAGTGCCCGCCCCAGCGAACGCTTCGGCGTGCTGGGGAATGCCACTTCGCGTCCGCTGCGTGCGCGCTCGCGGGTCGCTGCCGCGGCGGGCTTGCGGCGAATCGCCGGGGTATCGATGGCCAGCCCGGCAAGGCGGGCGTGATCGGCGCGGGGGCGGCCGTCCTTGCCTGCGCCTTCGATGTAACACACCTGGTCGCCCGCTTCCGGGCGGCGATCGCCACGGAAGTCGGAAATATGCAGGAAGACTTCCTTGCCGCCGGCCTGGGGACGGATGAAGCCGAAGCCCTTGTCATCGTCCCAGCGGCTGATGGTGCCGTTCTTTTCCACGTTCACTCGCTATCGGATCAGGGTTTGGCGCTGCTCCAGTCGATCAGGGCGAACTGCCAGGTTGCCAGGATCAGCAGGCCAAACACGATACGGTACCAGGCGAAAGCCGCATAGCTGTGGTTGGCGATGAACTTGAGCAGGGCGCGCACGGCGATCATCGCGAAGATGAACGAGGTGACGAAGCCTACGGCGAACACCGGCAGATCCGCCGGCTGGAAGACATCGCGGTACTTGTAGCCGGAGTAGACCGCGGCGCCGACCATGGTGGGCATGGCGAGGAAGAAGGAGAACTCGGTGGCGGCCTTGCGCGACAGGCCGAACAGCAGGCCGCCGATGATGGTGGCGCCGGAGCGCGAGGTGCCCGGGATCAGCGCCAGGCACTGGCAGCAACCGACCTTCAGGGCTTCCTTCCAGGTCATGTCGTCGACGGTTTCGGCGTGGATCACGTGCTGGCGCTTTTCTGCCCAGAGCATGATCACGCCGCCTATCACGAGCGCCACGGCCACGGTGATCGGGTTGAACAGGTAATGGTGGATGTAATCGGCGAATGCCACGCCCAGGACAACGGCCGGGAAGAAGGCAATCAGCAGGTTGACGGTGAAGCGTTGTGCCTTGGGCTGGCTGGGCAGGCCCATGACGATGTCGAGGATCTTGCGGCGGAACTCCCAGACCACGGCAAGGATGGCGGCGAGCTGGATGATGATGTTGAAGGCCTCGGCGCGTTCGCCGCCAAAGCCGATGAGGTCCGCCACGATGATCTGGTGGCCGGTGCTGGAGATCGGCAGGAACTCGGTAAGCCCCTCGACCACGCCAAGAATGAAGGCCTGAAAGGCGCTCCACAGATCCATACTACTTCCCCCGCGAGGCACGCTGGCTCGCACGTTTCTAATGGTTTTGTTCCGCTGCCTGCTCCAGGCGCGCAAGCGCCGCAACGGCGTCGCATGCTAATGCATTGGCCGTCGGGCGCTATGAAATTCACAAAAATTTCTCTTGCGCAGCTCCGGTAGAGGAAGCGTTGGCACTTTCGCAAGGAATCTCTTCCCACCGTTGCCAGGAAGATGCAGACAACCACGATCCGGGCCGGTTCGCGCCATCATGCAAAATGCCTAATTCATTGAAAAGACAGCAGTACTCAAGTACCAGAAAGCCTACAAATCAGCCCATTGTGTTAGCGCGCTGAAACACCGGAATTGCCGCAAACGCCTGCGGGCTGCACCTCGCCCCTCCCCACCCAAAGTTGTGTATCAACGCCGCAACACAATCCGCTTCATCGGTGATCAAGGCCCCGTTCCAAGGCCTCTGGAGGGCTTTGGTACGACGGTCCTGTATCAGCACCGAGACATTCGCCTCGCAACGGTTCATGGTGCTTTCGGCTATGTCATTGATTCTCAATGACAGATCAAAAGCGGCACGGCATCTGCTCCACCTTGGTACCGCTGGTTAGGGCTCAGCGCACCAAGAAGGAACCGCCATCATGGGGAACATCGACTCAAGGATCGTCGGTCTGTTTGTCACGCTCGCTTGCGGAGTGGCCAGCACTGCACTGTGCCCCACCGTCCAGGCTGGTGACGGCACCATCGTTCTGCAACGTACCGTGCAGCCACGCGTCGCGACACGTCCCACCGATATTCCCGATCCGAATCCGATCACCGTCAATCCCAACATCTCCAGCCAGGTCGTGCGCCAGACCGGTAATGCCGAACTGAGCGACAGCGATTTCGCCGGCGTCACCAGCGGCTCCACCCTGGAGCGCCACATCCTTCCCGGCGGCACGCTGGTAGGCATGGACAACGGCAGCAACCAGAGCCTCAACAACGGCACGCTCGGCGGAGGCATGGGCGCTGGGGGCGGCATCTCCAATTCGGTGAACCGCACAGTGCAGCAAGGCCTCTCACCGCTACGCATGCTGACGGGAGATCGCTGAGATGAAAGCCCGACTGCTCGCCCTGCCCCTGCTCTTCTGCGCCGCCTCCTCCTTCGCCGCCGATCCCTCGACGGTCAACAACGCCAACATCGACAGCGCCGTGCGCAATTACAACGGCGTGGCCAGCGTTAACCAGGCCGCCGGCGATGCGCAGCAACAAGCCAACGGCCGGAGCATTGCGATCGGCACCAACGGCCCCGCCACCACCCAGTTCCGGCAAACGGTCAACGCCTTCGTCGACCCCAGCCAGGCGGCGTCAGCCAGCATCACCGGCAACGCCTTCACCAACGGCAACGGCGCACTGGGCGTGAACCAGGCTGCTGGCGCCGCCAACCAGCAAGTGAACGCCATGCGGATCAGCGTCAGCGCCGTACCGCAGAGCGTCGATGACAGCGTGCTTTCCCAGCAGAACGTCGCGCTGCCAGTGAACTCAGGCCCAGCTAACTCCTCCGCGGGTAACCGGCAGGTCGTCACCAGCGACCAGGCCTTTGCCGGCAGTCGTGGCGTAGTTCAGGTGAGCCAGAGCGCCGGGGTCGGCAATCGCATTGCCAACACCCTGAGCATCCGGGTCGCGGATTGACCCAAGCCAACTCCTATAACACTAAACACGCCAAACAAAGCAAAGGAGATACACCATGAAACCCACAATGGCTCTCAAGCCCTTGGTATTCGCTGTCGCAGCGATCATGGCTGTAGCGGTGCAAGCGGATAACCGTAACAACAACGGGCACAACAATGGCCACAACAATGGCCATGAGCAGCATCAACCGCAGACCCCGTACGATCCCTACAAGGATCCGCGGATTCCGGCGGGCTCGAGCGCAACGGTCCAGGATACCCAGGAAAGCAGCGAAAACACCGTCGTCAACATGGGTACCAAGAACACCGCGACGGTCGACAGCTCCCTGGGGACCGCGTCGGGCAACGTGGGCGTCAACGTGGCTGCCGGCGACATGAACCAACAGGCCAACGCCGCCGCACTCGCCACCGCTGACGAGCACTTCATCTTCGGCAGTGCCTATGCGTCCACCGATGTGACCCAGAACAACACCGGCAACCAGGCCTGGAACTTCTCCACCACCAACAAGGCTTCGCTGAACAACTCCGGCAGCAACTCCTCGGGGAACATCGGCATCAACATCACCTCCGGCAACTACAACCAACAGAAAAACGACATGGCCGCCGCCGTGTCCGGTGGTCGTACTGCCGAGTCCAACAGTGGCGCCACCCAGACTTCCAGTGGCAATACCGTGGGTAACGTCGCCTTCCTGACCTACGACAAGGAAACCCTGAAGTCCGAGTTCAGCGCCAAGGGCACCTACAAGGGCGCAGGCACTGGCTACGTCGTGGACGAAAGCAGCCGTGGCGGCAAAGACGACCGTCACAGCAGCGGCGGCAGCAAGGAAGACAAGGACCCGCTGTTCTTCGTCGAAGCCGGCACTGTTGACCTGAAAGGCCAGGCCACCTATCAGGTGCTGGTGCCCACCGGCTGGAAGGACCCGGTCAAGAACGACGCCACCATCAGCAACTCGCTCAACAATGTGTCGGGCAACCTGGGTGCGAACGTTGCAGCTGGCGTAGGCAACCAGCAGAGCAACTCGCTGTCCATCGCCGCAGGTTGCAAAGCCTGCATGTAAGCGACACAGCGCTGTACCTGGAGGCTCCGGCAACGGAGCCTCCTTTCTCCTGAGCTGACCCCCAGGCGTCACGATCATGCGTACGTCCGCCCTGCTTTTGCTCGCCCTCTTCTCGCTCACGACGCAGGCCGCGCAACTCCCCTTCGCCATTCTTCCCGGCGGCTCCATGGCCTACAAACACGTCGAGAGCATCCGCGAGCGCAAGTTCAGCAACCTGGTCCAGCAGAAGACCGACTTCAGCTGCGGCGCCGCCGCGCTGGCGACGATCCTCCGCCAGGCCTATGCGCTGGACGTGGACGAGGAGTTCGTGATCAAGGGGATGCTGGTCCGGGCCGACCCGGACCTGGTGCGCACCCAGGGCTTCTCCATGCTCGACATGAAGACCTACCTGGAAGGCATCGGCATGCGGGCTCGCGGGTATCGAATCCCCGCGGCCTCGCTGGAGAAGCTGACGATCCCGGTGATAGTGCTGATGGATATCCGTGGCTACAAGCATTTCGTCGTGATGCAGCGAGCCTACAAGGGCTACGTCTACATCGGCGATCCGGTACTGGGCCACAAGCGCTTCACTCAGGAAGATTTTCTCAAAGGCTGGAACGGCATCATCTTCGCCGTCATCGGTCCGGGCTACGAACAGGCCAACGCCCTGATGAGCCCACCAGACCCGCTGACAGCCAAGGACCGACTCAATGCCTTCCGCCCGGTCAAGGATGCCGAACTCATGGAATTCGGCTTCCTCCAGAGCGACTTCCTCTGACCGAACCAGAACGGAAGGCAGGAATCCTTCCGGGGAGAACAACATGAAACTGATCCCGCTGCTTGCCGCCACCTGTTTCGTGGCCTGCCTGCCGGTCCAGGCGGAGAGCGTATTCAAGCCGATCGAGCTGAAAGACCAGGAGCTGGCCCAACTTCGCGGCAAGTACGTGATGCCTGGCCGGGTCATCAGCTTTGGTATCGTCATGAGCAGTACCTGGAAGAACGCCGTGGGCGACAACATCGGCGCCAAGGTCAGCATGCAGATCCAGGAATCGACCATCAAACCGCAGTTCTACGTCTCCACCATCGATGAGAAAGGCAATGGTGCCGCACCGGCTGCCGGTACGGGCAGCGTCACCGGTGGCGCCGGCCTCAACCAGACCCAGGGCGTCACCCAGAGCGTGCGCGCCGCAGGCGACTACAACACTGCCTCCAACAACGTCAGCATCGACGTGAAGGAAGCCAACCAGGCACCGGTCGTGGCCCAGGAAGGCACCCCGCTGAACAATTCGCCAATCAGCGCCAGCAACGGCGCCGGCACCGTCAGCGTGACACCGGGCAATGGCGGCATTCAGTTGGCGATCAATGCCAACGGACAAGGCGCCGCGATGCAGCAACTGGCCGCCGGCGGCCTGCTGCAGGCCGCGCAGATGGTCGGCGGAAGTAACGCCGTCAACAACCTGGCGCAGCTCAGCGTAGTGCTGAAAAACAACCTTCCGTCGTCTGGAGCGCTCGACTGCAATCTCGACCAACTCAAAGGGCTTCGCACTATGGGTATGTGATCTACGCTCCAGTGCGACTGTGAAGTCCAACCTAATAAGAAGGACAGCGCGCCATGCACCGATCGCTAACGCTAGGAACTGCAATCTGTGTATCCGCATTACTCCCCTCGACCTACGCCGCTGCAGCGACGGAAGCCGAGGTGGAGGCTTTGAAACAGGAACTTCTCGAACTCAAGCAACGCTATGAGGCTCAGCAGAAAGCCCTGATGGTGCTCGAGCAGCGGGTCAGGCAGGTGGAAGAAGCACCAGCCGCGCCGGCCCAGCCCAAGCGCCTGGTCACCTCTACCGGCAAGCCCACACCTCCCGGAACCGGCAACACCGTTGCCGCCAGCGGCAGCTCCTACGGCGAGTCGCTCAAGGATGACGCCAGCCCGCCCAAGAGCGTGGAAAACCTCTACGACGAGGCCAGTGGCTTCTTCGGCAATGGCGCGTTCAGCTTCGAGACGGGCCTGACCTATACCCACTACGACACCAAGCAGCTGATCCTCAACGGCTTCCTGGCGCTGGACACCATCTTCCTGGGCAACATCGGCGTGGACAACATCAACGCCGACAACTGGACCCTGGACCTCACCGGCCGCTACAACTGGAACAACCGTTGGCAGTTCGACATCAACGCCCCGGTGGTTTATCGCGAGAGCACCTACCAGTCGGCAGGCGCCGGCAACTCGACCGCGCAATCCACCGACGAGACAGTCACCCGCGACCCGACCCTGGGCGACGTCAACTTCGGCATCGCCTACAAGTTCATGGACGAAACCGAGTCGCGCCCCGACGCAGTGGTCAGCCTGCGGGTCAAGGCGCCCACCGGCAAGGACCCGTACGGCATCAAGCTCAAGCGCGCCTCGGACAACGACAACCTCAACGTGCCCGAGTCGCTGCCCACCGGCAACGGCGTCTGGTCGCTCACCCCCGGCATCTCGCTGGTCAAGACCGTGGACCCCGCCGTGCTGTTCGGCAGCCTCTCCTACACCTACAACCTCGAGGAGTCCTTCGACGACATCAGCCCCACCGAGGGGGTGAAACAGAAAGGCAAGGTCGACCTCGGCGACTGGTTCCAGATCGGTGCGGGCGTGGCATTCGCCCTCAACGAGAAGACCAGCATGTCGTTCTCCTTCTCCGACCTGATCGCCCAGAAGAGCAAGATCAAGGCCGACGGCGGCGACTGGACCACCGTCACCGGCAGCGACGCCAACGCGGCGTACTTCAACTGGGGCCTGACCTACGCCTGGAGCCCCAACCTGACCATCGTGCCGAACCTGTCCATCGGCATCTCGCCGGATGCGCCGGATTTCAGCTTCAGCGTGAAATTCCCGTATTACTTCTGACGGCTCGGCAGTCCGAATGCAAAGGCCCCTTTTCGGGGCCTTTGTCTTTTCCAGAGATCGTCACCTGTACGTAGGAGCAACTGTCTTCTTCCGGTGAATCCGTGCCGATACTTTCCTCTCACCCCAGCCCTCTCCCAAAGGGAGAGGGCTGGGGTGAGAGCCGACCCAAGCGCAGAAGCATCTCGTAGGAGCGGACTCCGTCCGCGATAGGCTGCAATTGCGCCGGACAGCATCGCGGACAGAGTCCGCTCCTACGCCAGCACGAAACGCCCTATCCGAGTCCACCGAATCGCGGCGGGCAACGGATCCGCGTCCGCTCCCGCCCCGACCGGTATCCCCGCCCTAGCGCAACTGGTGCTTGTGCAACAAGCGATAGAAGGTCGGCCGCGAGATGCCCAGCATCCGCGCCGCCACGCTGAGATTGTCGCCGTGCCTGGCCAGCGCATCGCACATGGCCTGGCGCTCGGCGCCGAGCTTGTATTCCTCCAGGGTCACCAGCGGCAGGTGCACCGAGCGGCCCTTCTCCCGCTCCAGGCCCAGGTCGCGGGCCTCGATCTGTCGCCCCTCGGCCAGTACCAGGCCACGCCGCACCCGGTTGGCCAGTTCGCGCACATTGCCGGGCCAGCCGTGCTCGGCCATCGCCGCCAGGGCATCATCGGAGAAACGGCGCGGCCGTCGTCCGGTTTCGACGCTGTAGAGGTGGGCGAAGTGGTTGGCCAGCAATGCCAGGTCACCGTTGCGCTCGCGCAGCGGCGAAGTCGACACCTGCAGGACATTGAGCCGGTAGTAGAGGTCCTCGCGGAACTGGCCGGCGCGGATCGCCTGCTCCAGGTCCACGTGGGTCGCCGCCAGCACCCGCACATCGACGTCGATCGGCTGGCTGCCGCCGACCCTTTCGATCTGTTTCTCCTGCAGCACGCGCAACAGGTTGGCCTGCAACTCCAGCGGCAGGTCGCCCACCTCGTCAAGGAACAGCGTGCCGCCGTTAGCCTGTTCGAAGCGGCCGATCTTGCGCTGGTGCGCGCCGGTGAACGATCCCTTCTCGTGGCCGAAGAGTTCCGACTGGATCAGGTTATCCGGCATCGCCCCGCAGTTGATCGCCACGAAGGGGCGGATCGCCCGCCGCGACTGACGATGCAGCGTGCGCGCCACCAGTTCCTTGCCGGTACCGCTCTCGCCGCGGATCAACACGGGAGACTCGGTCGGCGCGAATTTCGCCAACAGCTTGCGCAGCTCCCGGACATCACGGCTTTCGCCCAGCAGCTCGTGCTCATGCTCATCGCTGTGCACGCTGCCGCGCCCACGCAGGCGCGCCATGCCGAACGCACGGCCGAGGGTGACCTGCACGCGCGCCACATCGAAGGGCAAGGTATGGAAATCGAAGAACCACTCACTGACGAAATCGCCCACCTCATTCAGGGGCAGGACCTCCGGGCTGAGCACGGCTATCCACTCCGTGCCGCTGCGGCTGATGAGTTCCTTGACGGACTCCCGGCGTTCAAGATGTCGGGGTTGCAGACGCAGCAGGCCGACGTCACAGCCGCGATTGCTGGCGCTATCCAGCTCGCAACTGTCTACCTCCCACCCTGCTGCCCGTAGTCCGGGTAATAACCTGCGGCAGTCGTCGCATGGATCGACCACCAGCAGGCGACGAGTATTCGCGGCTGCCTCGAGCATGCTCCCTTCCTTGGCGCCATTATTTTGAAAAACTTTAAAAAACAGTTGGTTGGCGCTCCAGTTTGTAAAGCTAGCAATATATTGACGCCGTCCATTGACCGTTTTCCTATAAGGTCAATGTCGAATCGATCTCACCAACCCTGCCCTCGCCGCTTGACTTCCAGGCGCCGCACGAACTCCTCCAGCACCAGCTTGTAGAGGTCGTCCCCCAGGTACACATCCTCCACCCCGCAATCGATGTTCGGGTTGTCGTTCACCTCGATCACCACCACCCGCTCCCCGGACTGTTTCAGGTCCACGCCGTAGAGCCCGTCGCCGATCAGGTTCGCGGTTTTCACCGCCAGTTCCACCACTTTGCGCGGTGCCTCGTGCACGGCCATGGTGCGGAAATCGCCGCTCACTTCCTGCGCGCCAGGGCTGTGATCGTAGATCTGCCAGTGCCCCTTGGACATGAAGTACTGGCAGGCGAATATGGGCTTCTGGTTGAGGACGCCGATCCGCCAGTCGTATTCGGTATAAAAGAACTCCTGCGCCAGCAGCAGCACCGAGCGCTCGAACAATTCGGCGCTGGCCTTGAGCAGCTCCTCCTGGTTGCCCACCTTGATCACCCCGCGCGAGAAGCTGCCATCGGGAATCTTCAGCACCAGCGGGAAGCCCAGGCGCTCGCCGACTTTTTCCAGCTCCTGCGGGTTGTCCTTGTAGAGGATCTCGGTGGCCGGCATGCCCAGCTTGTGGCTGCGCAGCAGGTCGGCCAGGTAGACCTTGTTGGTGCAGCGCAGGATCGACACCGGATCGTCCATCACCACCATTCCCTCGCTCTCGGCCTTCTTGGCGAAGCGATAGGTATGGTCGCTGACGCTGGTGGTCTCGCGGATCAGCAGCGCGTCGTATTCGGCCAGGCGCGAGTAGTCCTTCTTTTCGATCAGTTCGACGTCGATGCCCAGGGTCTTTCCCACGCGGATGAAATTCTTCAGCGCCTTGCGATCGGACGGGGGGAAGGCCTCCTCCGGATCGTGCAGGATCGCCAGGTCATAGCGGTACTGCTTGCGCGAGCGCGGCTTGCGCCATATCTGCCGGCTGAAGCCATCCAGCGCATTGGCGAATTGCTCCTCCTGGTCCTCGCGCAGCTTGTGGATGTTCCCCGGCTTCACGCCTTCGATATGCCAGCCCCGGTTCTTGCGGAACTCCACCAGCAGCATCGGGCACGGCAGCGCCTCGAACAGCTGGCGCGCCAGGTCCTGCAGCGGCTCGATGTCGGTGCGGCCGAAGTACAGCGTCAGGGTGAAACCGTCGGTGCTGCCGTAGGGATGATCGGCCAGCGCCTTGTCGAGGGTTTTCTCCAGGTCCTCCAGGGCCAGGCTGTAAAGCGACTTCTTCGCCAGTTCGCTGATGCTGCGCACCGACGGAATCACCTTGTGCCCGCGCGCCTCGGCCAGCAGCGAGCAGTAATAGCCATGGCCCAGGTACTTGTAGTTGCGGCACAGGTTGATCACCTGCACACGCTTGCCGTTGTCGTCGTCGATGGGCATCTCCAGGTATTCCTGGGCGCTGACCACATCTTCACTGGGATAGTAGGAGGCCCAGTCTTCCTTGCGCTCCACGATGATGAACAGCTTGCTCACGACACCTCCGAAGTTGCCCCGCGCTTGCCGCGCCGATAGGCCAGGACAATACTGGTTGCTGCTTCGACCGCATTGAACCGCGCCCGTTCGCAGCCAGCACCGACACGGTGCGCCCCGCAGATTAACGAATGCTTACTCTATGAAACTCCAGTTCCGCGCCGCCTCCGCCGACGACCTGCACGCCCTGGTCGAGATGGAAAACCGTTGTTTCGAACACGACCGCCTGTCCCGCCGCAACTTCCAGTGGATGATCACCCGCGCCCACGCCAGCCTCACCGTCGCCGAATCTGACGGCGTTCTGCTCGGCTACGCGCTGGTGCTGTTCCACCAGGGCACGTCACTGGCACGCCTGTACTCCATTGCCGTGGACGAGCGTGCGCGCGGCATCGGCCTGGGCCAGAAGCTGCTGGACCGCGCCGAGGCCGAGGCGCTGGAGAACGACTGCGCCTACCTGCGCCTGGAAGTACGGCCGGACAACCGCGGTGCCATTGCTCTCTATGAGCGTAACGGCTACCGTCCGTTTGCCACGGTACGCGACTACTACGAAGACCACAGCGAAGCGCTGCGCTTCGAGAAGCGTATCCGCCAGATCAACGAACGCACGCACCGTCACGTGCCTTACTACCGGCAAACCACCGAGTTCACGTGCGGCCCCTCGGCGCTGCTGATGGCCATGGGCGCGCTGCAACCCCAGCGCCGCCTGGAGCGCAGCGAGGAGCTGCGTCTGTGGCGCGAGGCGACCACTATCTACATGACCGCAGGCCACGGCGGCTGCAGCCCGCAGGGCCTGGCGCTGGCGGCGCACCGACGGGGATTCCGTGTGCAGTTGCAGCTGTCAGAAGATGGCCCGTTGTTCCTCGATGGCGTGCGCAGCGAGGAAAAGCGCGAAGTCATGCGCCTGGTCCACGAGGACTTCGCCGCCGAACTGGCTCGCAGCGACGTGGAGCAACTGCTGCTCAACCAGTTGGATATCGACAGCGCGCTGGAGGCAGGCGGCCAGCCGATGGTGCTGATCAGCAGCTACCGCCTGACCCGCTCCAAGGCGCCGCACTGGGTGACGGTCACCGACTGCGACGAGGACTTCGTCTACCTGCACGACCCCGACGTCGACCACAGCCAGCACCGCGAGCCGCTGGACTGCCAGCACATCCCGGTGAGCCACGCGGAGTTCGAGCAGATGAGCCGCTTCGGCCGCAGCAAGCTGCGCGCGGCGGTGATCCTCTACCAGCGCTGACGCTAGCCGGCGATGGCTTCGCCACCGACCCGCAGCACACCGGTATCGATCGCCAGGTGCACCAGTTCAGCGTGGGACACCACCTGCAGCTTCTGCTTGAGCAGGGTGACGTGGTTTGACACCGTCTTGGCGCTGATGCACAGGTGTTCCGCCACCTGCCGCACCGGCAGGCCGCGGGCGAGCATCACGAAGATCTCGAACTCGCGCTGGGTCATGCCCTGCAGGCGCGGGTCCTGGCCGTCGGCGCCCTGGGGCTGGCGCGCCAGCTGGGTGGCCAGCGGCTGCTCGATGTACGCATGCCCCGCCAATATTCGCCTGACCGCCTCCACCAGCACCGCCGGCGAGGCGCCCTTGGTGATATAGCCCGCCGCGCCCGCGTCCAGCGCCTGGCGTACCAGCGGCAGCTCGTCGTGCATGCTGAAGAACAGCACGCGCAGTTGTGGCAGGCGCTGGCGCAACCGCCGGGTGACTTCCAGGCCACTGATGCCGGGCAGGCCGATATCCAGGATCACCAGGCTCGGCACACTGCGCTGCACCGCCTCCAGGGCGGACTCGCCATCGATGGCCTCGCTCACCTCGACCTCGGGGATCAGCCCGCGCAGCAGTGCGGCGACGCCGTCGCGGACCACGAAATGATCATCCACCAGCAGAATCTTCACGCCCTTTCTCCTTCCACCACACCGACTGCCAACGGCATCCACAAGCGCAGGGCCAGGCCGCCACCCGGTCGCGAGCGCAGGTGCAGCTCACCGCCCAGGCAACGGGCGCGCTCGCGCATGGAACGCATGCCGATGCCTGTCCGTGGCAGCCCGTTGCAGCCTCGCCCATCATCACGTACCCACAGGTAGAGCCGCCCGCAATGGCGTCGCAGGATCACCCGAACCCGGCGGGCTCCGGCATGTCGCGCCACGTTGGTCAGTGCCTCCTGCAGGAGACGGTACAGGTGCGCCTTGGCCACCGTCGGCAGCGTCGGCAGTGGCTCCAGGTGCAGGCTGCAGGTCACCCCCTGGCTGGCCTGCCATTGCTCGACATGCAGGCGCAGCGCCTCTTCCAGGCTGACCCGCTCCAGCACCACCGGGTAAAGGTCGCGCACCAGCGCGCGAAAACTCTCGTTGAGGCCCTGGCAATGCTGCTCCAGGCGGTCGAGGGTGACGAAGCCGATACCGTCCTGGCTTTCCAGGCTGCGCAGCAGGAATACCTGCGCGCGAATGCCGGCGAGGTACTGGCCGATGTCATCGTGCAGCGCCTGGGCCAGTTGCTGCCGCTCGCGCTCCTGCACCGCGAGTAGCGCGCGGGTCAGCTCGGCATTTTCCACGCAGGCACGTTCCAGCTCGCCGGCCATGCCGTTGAAGCCGCTGGCCAGGCGCTGCGCCTCGGGCAGGGAGTGGTCCGGCAGGCGTACCTGGAACTGGCCACGGGAGACATCCCCCAGGGCGTCATGCAGTTGCTCCACCACCCGCAAGCCCCCCTGCACGGCCCAGCGGATCGCCAGCAGGCTGGCCAGCAGCGATACACCGAACAGCACCAGCAGTTGCACCAGCGAATCGCGCACCTCGTCGATCTCGTCGCGCGGGTCCAGGCTCAATTGCACGCGTCGGCCATCGGCCAGCGTGAGCAGGGTCGGCGCCGGCAGGTCGGGATACAGGCGAGTTACCAGCCAGTCGTCCAGGCCGGTGTGCGGTGCGGGCGCACCCGCGTCCAGCCAGTGCACGCGTACATGGCGCAGGCCGGCGGTGAGGTCGGGGTCCAGGCTGGCCGGGTCGCGCTGCGCCGCTTCACGCAGGTACTCGAGCACGCCCCGGGCGGCATCCATCTCACGGCGCACATCGTCGTTGCCCTGATGCACCAGCACCGCCAGGCAAACCGCCGCGAGCAACGCGAAGAACAACCCGACCAGCAGGTTGATCCGCCACAACGCAGACATCTAGTTCGCGCCGCGACAGGCCGTGATGCAGCCCACCGGCGCCATGGGCGCGCGCAGTTCTGCCGCCGGCAGGTAACCGTTGCGCGTGTAGAGGAAATCGAAACCGAACAGGCTGAGCATCAGCAGGATCGGCAGGACGAGAGTGACGGCGATACGCATGGCGACGCTCCTCTTCTGGTTCTTGTAGCGCCATCCTAGGTCGCGGGCACCGCGCGCAATCTACTACCTTGGTACTGCCCCACCGGTACTTTCTGCATATTTGCCGCGCCGCGGGTGATTCCTATGCTGGCCGCACAACAACAAGCCGGCCCACCCAGGGAGTCGCCCATGCGTCAGTTCGTCCTTCATGGCGTCGCCTATCTGCTCGCGGTTGCCTGCGCCGCTGCCTTCAGCCTTGGGGCTCGTGCCGAGGAAGCCCCTGCACTGGAGATACGCATCGGCTACCTGGGCTACACGCCCGATCCGGGGCCACTGCTGTCCAACGTCATCCCCGAACCTACCGACGCCGGCCTGCGCGGCGCCGAGCTGGCGATCACCGACAGCAACAGCACCGGGCGCTTCCTCAAGCACCGCTACAGCCTGGAAGCCGCCAGTTCCGATACCCCGGAAAAGCTGCTGGGCGAAGCCAGGCGCCTGCACGCCGCCGGCCTGCGCCTGTTCGTGGTCAACGCCCCGGCAGACACGCTGCTCCAACTGGCCGCCGCGCTGCCGGACAGCCTGCTGTTCAACGCCGGCGCTGCCGATGACGAACTGCGCGCCAGCCAGTGCGCGGCAAACGTGCTGCATACGCTACCCAGCCGGCTGATGCTGACCGACGCCCTCACCCAGTTCCTGGTGCTGCGCAAGTGGACGCGCTGGCTGCTGATCGTCGGCCAGCGCCCGGAAGACGCCCTGTACGCCAACGCCCTGCGTCGCTCGGCCAAGCGTTTCGGCGCGAAAATCGTCGAGGAGAAACCCTTCACCTTCGACAACGATCAGCGCCGCAGCGCCCAGGCCGACATGGCGCTGTTCACCCAGTCCAGCGAAGACTACGACGCCGTGCTGGTAGCCGACGAGCACGGCGACTTCGGCGAGTACGTGCCCTACAACACCTGGTTGCCGCGGCCCGTCGCGGGCACCCAGGGGCTGGTCGCCACCGGCTGGCACAAGACCGTGGAAACCTACGGCGCCGCCCAGTTGCAGAAGCGCTTCGAGGAACACGCCGGGCGCTGGATGAACGACCGTGACTTTGCCGCCTGGATCGCCGTGCGCAGCATCGCCAGCGCGGTGACGAGGCTGCGCGATGCCGACCCCATGGCGATCCGCAAGCTGTCGCTCTCCCCTGACCTGCCGCTGGATGGTTTCAAAGGCTACAAGCTCGGCTTCCGCCCGTGGGACGGCCAGTTGCGCCAGCCGATCCCGCTGGTGCAGCCGCGCGCCCTGGTCAGTACCTCGCCGCAGGAAGGCTTCCTGCACCCCGCCAGCGAACTCGACAGCCTCGGCCTGGACGCACCGGAAAGCCAGTGCCATCTCGCCGACGCGAAGCCATAACAAGAACATTCCATGAGGACCCTGCCCATGCCCCGCCTGCTTGCCCTCTCCTGCCTGAGCCTCGCGCTCGGCCTGGTACCCACCGCCTTCGCCGCCACCGCCTACGTCTCCAACGAGAAGGACAACAACCTCAGCGTCATCGACCTGGATACCCTGGCCGTCACCGGCACCATCGACACCGGCAAGCGCCCGCGCGGACTGGCGCTGTCCCACGACAACAAGCTGCTGTACGTCTGCGCCAGCGATTCGGACACCGTGCAGGTGATCGACCTGGCCAGCCGCAAGATCATCAAGCAACTGCCCTCGGGCGCCGACCCCGAGCAGTTCGCCCTGCACCCCAATGACCGCTGGCTGTATGTCTCCAACGAGGACGATGCGCTGGTCACGGTGGTCGATACCCAGACCGCCCAGGTGCTCGGGCAGATCGACGTCGGCGTCGAGCCCGAAGGCATGGCGGTGAGCCCGGATGGCAAGTGGGCGGTGAACACCAGCGAGACCACCAACATGCTGCACTGGATCGACACCGCGACCCAGAAGCTGGTGGACAGCACCCTGGTGGACCAGCGCCCGCGCCACGCCGAGTTCACCCACGACGGCTCGCAGGTCTGGGTCTCGGCGGAGATCGGCGGCACCGTCAGCGTGGTCGACACCGCCAGCCGCCAGATCCTCAAGACCCTGCGCTTCGCCATCCAGGGCGTGCACCCGGACAAGGTGCAGCCGGTGGGCGTGCAACTGACCCGCGATGGCAAGTACGCCTTCGTCGCCCTCGGCCCGGCCAACCATGTGGCGGTGGTGGATGCGAAGACCTTCGAAGTCCTCGACTACCTCTTGGTGGGCCGCCGCGTCTGGCACCTGGCGTTCACCCCGGACGAGAAGACCCTGCTGGCCACCAACGGCGTCAGCGGCGATGTCTCGGTGATCGATGTCGCCTCGCGCAAGGTCACCAAGTCGATCAAGGTGGGCCGCTATCCGTGGGGCGTGGTGGTGACGCCATGAATGCGCTGACGGTCCGCGACCTCGGCTTTTCCTACAGCCCGCGTCGCGCCCTCGACGGCCTGGAGTTCGAGCTCCCCGCCGGGCGCTTCACCGCCCTGCTGGGGCCCAACGGCGCCGGCAAGTCCACCCTGGTTGCCCTGCTCACTCGGCTCTACGACCTGCAGCAGGGCGAGATCAACGTGCTCGGCTACAGCCTGCGCCAGCAGCCGCGCCTGGCCCTGCGCCAGCTCGGCGTGGTGTTCCAGCAGAGCACCCTGGACCTGGACCTGAGCGTGGAGCAGAACCTGCGCTACCACGCCGCCCTGCATGGCCTGCCGCGCAGCGTGGCGAACGAACGGATCGACGCCGAGCTGGCCCGCCAGCAATTGCAGGAACGCCGTCGCGACAAGGTCCGCGCGCTCAATGGCGGCCATCGCCGCCGCGTGGAGATCGCCCGCGCGCTGCTGCATCGGCCACGCCTGCTGCTGCTCGACGAGGCCAGCGTCGGGCTCGACCCGGCGGCGCGCCAGGCGCTCAACAACCATGTGCGCCGGCTGTGCCGCGAGGATGGCCTGGCGGTGCTGTGGACCACCCACCTGCTGGACGAGGTGCGCGACGAAGATGCGCTGCTGGTGCTCGATCGCGGCCGCCTGGTCGCCCGTGGCGAGGCGCGGGACATCTGCGCGGCGGACGCCGGCAACCTGGAGCGCACCTTCCACCGCCTGACCCGCCTGGAGGCCTGCGCATGAGTGCCCTGGAGAGCCCGCGGCTCGGCCCTGCCGCCTACTGGCAATGCCTGTGCGGCATCGTCATGCGCGAATGGCTGCGCTTCGTCCTGCAACGCTCGCGCTTCCTCAGCGCGCTGGTGCGGCCGCTGCTCTGGCTGCTGGTGTTCGCCGCCGGCTTCCGCGCCGCGCTGGGCATTTCGATCATCGAGCCGTACGACACCTACGTCACCTACGAGACGTACATAGTGCCGGGGCTGTGCTGCATGATCCTGCTGTTCAATGGCATGCAGGGCTCACTGTCGATGGTCTATGACCGCGAGATGGGCAGCATGCGCGTGCTGCTGACCAGCCCGCTACCGCGTGCCTTCCTGCTCGCCAGCAAGCTGTTGGCCACCGCGCTGGTGTCGCTGTTGCAGGTCTACGCCTTCCTGCTCATCGCCTGGCTGTATGGCGTGCAGCCGCCGCCGATGGGGCTGGTTGCCGCGCTACCGGCATTGCTGCTGGCCGCCCTGCTGCTGGGCGCGCTGGGATTACTGCTTTCCAACGGCATCCGCCAGCTGGAGAACTTTGCCGGGGTGATGAATTTCGTCATCTTCCCGCTGTTCTTCCTCTCCTCCGCGCTCTACCCGCTGTGGAAGATGCGCGAGGCCAGCCAATGGCTGTACTGGCTGTGCGCGCTGAACCCGTTCAGCCACGCCGTGGAACTGGTGCGCTTCGCCCTGTACGAGCGCTTCAATCCGCTGGCCAGTGGCGTCTGCCTGGGCCTGACGCTGCTCTTCGCCGGCCTAGCCGTGCTGACCTTCAACCCGCAGCACGCCGCCCTGCGCAAGGGGTGAAATCTCCTACTTTGGTACTGGTTCGCCCCTCCGGACGTCGAATTTCCAAAGCCGCAGCGCCGGCATCTAATGGCCACTACAAGAAGAACTAATCAGAGATACTGCCATGCCTCGCCTTGCCACTGCCCTGTACGGCCACGTGAGCGGCTGCCTCGCCGCGTGCCTGCTCAGCCTGACGCTTCCGGCCGCGCAGGCCGACGACACGCCGCTGTTCTCCGCAGACGGCTATCGCCAGGCCCAGTACCGCAGCCCGACGCCGCCTTCCGCCGACCACGCCGTCACCCTCGACACCCCCGCCCTGCAGGCGCTGCTCAAGCGCGAGCCGAAGGCCCGGCTGGTGGACGTCTACCGCCGCACCTTCTTGAACGGCCAGTTCGTCGAAGACGAAAAGCACCGCAACCTGCCCGGCAGCCTGTGGCTGGCCAACGTCGGCACCGGCACCCTGGAGCCGCAGTGGCAGGCCTATTTCGAGCAGAATCTCTCCCGACTCACCGAGGGCGATGCCAAACGCCCGCTGGTGTTCTACTGCCGCTCCGACTGCTGGATGAGCTGGAACGCCATCCGCCGCGCGCATGCGCTGGGCTATGCCAGCCTCTACTGGTACCGTGACGGTATCGATGCCTGGGAACAGGCAGGACTGCCCCTGCAGGACGCCCAGCCGCAACCTGTGAAATAACTTTGCGATCACCGCCCATAACGACAACAACGAGGTGCAGGCCATGTACAAGATCCTGATCGCCGACGATCACCCGCTGTTCCGCGAGGCGATCCACAACGTCATCGCCGACGGCTTCCCCGGCAGCGAAGTGATGGAAACTGCCGACCTCGACAGCGCGCTGGGCCTGACCCAGGAACACGACGATCTCGACCTGATCCTGCTCGACCTGAACATGCCCGGCATGCATGGCCTGAACGGCCTGATGAGCCTGCGCAACGAGGCACCGACCATCCCGGTGGTGATCGTCTCCGCCGAGCAGGACAAGCAGGTCGTCCTGCAAGCCATCACCTACGGCGCCGTGGGTTTCATCACCAAGTCCTCGCCGCGCGTGCAGATGACCGAGGCCATCGAACAGATTCTCAACGGCAACGTCTACCTGCCGTCGGACATCATCCGCACCCAGAAGTCCTCGCCACGCCGCAGCGGCCAGGAAGACCACAGCATCCCACCGGAACTGCTGCAGGCGCTGACCCGCAAGCAGCTGCTGGTGCTGGAGCGGATGACCAAGGGCGAGTCGAACAAGCAGATCGCCTACAACCTGGAAATTGCCGAGACCACGGTGAAGGCGCACGTCTCCGCCATCCTGCGCAAGCTGAAGGTGCACAACCGCGTGCAGGCGATTCTCTGCGCGGGCGACATCGACTTCGCCGCCTACCTGCGTCGCTGAAATTTTCATCATCGTGCCGCTGAGACCGCTACCGGGAACCACTCGATGCCCTCCACCCGCACCCTGAGCCTCACCGGGCTGGCGATGCTCGCCTTCGCCGGCAACTCCATCCTCTGTCGCCTGGCGCTCAAGGCCACCAGCATCGATGCGGTGAGCTTCACCGGCCTCCGCATCTTCTCGGGCGCGCTGATGCTCGCCGTGCTGCTCAGACTGCGCCGCCGCGCCGCCAGCGAAGGCGGTAACTGGCGCGCGGCAGCGGCGCTGTTCGTCTACGCCGCAGCCTTCTCCTACGCCTACGTGCAGCTGGATGCGGGTACCGGCGCCCTGCTGCTGTTCGGCGCGGCGCAGGTGACCATGATCCTGGTCGGCCTGCTGCGCGGCGAACGCCTGCACGGCCAGGCGCTGCTCGGCTTCCTGCTGGCCCTAGGCGGCCTGCTCGCCCAATTGCTGCCCAGCGCCAGCGCGCCGCCGTTGGCCGGCGCGCTGCTGATGCTGCTGTCGGGTGTGGCCTGGGGGCTGTATTCGTTGCTGGGTCGCAAGGGCAGCGATCCGCTGGCGATCAGCACCGGCAACTTTGTCCGCGCCATTGCCTTTGCGGCCTTGCTGGCGGCTTTTTTCCACTCCGATCTACGGGTGGATGCGATGGGTGTCGTCTATGCCGTGCTGTCCGGCGCAGTGGCGTCGGGCATCGGCTACGCGATCTGGTACAGCGCACTACCGGGTCTGTCGGCGATCCAGGGCGCTTCGGTGCAGTTGAGCGTACCCATTCTCGCCGCCCTTTCCGGCGCCGTGTTGCTCGGCGAGGCGATCAGCCTGCGCCTGGCACTGGTGTCATTGGCGGTGCTCGGCGGGATCGCGCTGATCCTGCTGGCCAAGGTGCGCGCTCCAGCCGCCCAGCGGGCCTGACTCAATCTGTTTTTTGTAGGAGCGAGCTTGCTCGCGAACGATGTTTCCGCGTTGGGCGGTTCGCGAGCAAGCTCGCTCCTACAATTCGTGGGCCTGGGAAGGTCCGTGCAAGCTATTACCCTCTCCCAGAGGATGGGAGGCGTATGGTGCAGGATGTAACCACAACTTCAGCCGGTACGGACTCCCCCTCTCCCCTTGGGAGAGGGCTGGGGTGAGGGCCGGCCCGAGCGCCGAAACTACCCGCAGACTACGGCGCCCAAATCAGTGGGCGCTATCGATCAGATGGCACAGCGCCGTCTTCAGCTTCATCGGCCGCACCGGTTTGTGCATCAGCGTGTGCCCCAGCTCGCGGATCTGCTGCTTCAGCTCGTTGCTGTAGTTGGCGGTGATCATCAGCGCCGGTAGCGGCGTGCCGCGCCGGGCGTTGATCGAGGCGACGGCATCGACGCCGTTCAGCCCCTCGTCCAGGTGGTAATCGACGATCAACAGGTCCGACTCGGCATGGAAATTATCGACCTGCCGCGCCAGGTCCTCTTCCGACAGCGCGGTCACCACCTGGCAACCCCAGGTTTCCAGCAACGTGCGCATGCCGGCGCAGATCGCGGCATCGTTATCCAGCACCCAGACGCGCGACCCGCGCAGGCGCTCCACCAGGTCGTCGGCGGTACGCTCCGGCTCCGGCTCGGTGCGCGCCACACGGCGAGCCAGGGGGACTTCGATGGAAAAACGCGACCCCTTGCCCGGCGCCGACTCCACCTGGATACGATGGCCCAGCATGCGCGCGATCTTCTCGACGATCGCCAGCCCCAGCCCCAGGCCGCGGTCCTGGTGAAAGCGCTGCACGTCACCGCGCTTGAACTCCTGGAATATCTCGCCGAGCTTGTCCGCGGCGATGCCCACGCCGGTGTCCCAGACCTCGATCCACAGGCTGTGCCGGCGCCGCCGACAGCCCAGTAGCACGCGCCCGGAAGGCGTGTAGCGGATGGCGTTGGTCAGCAGGTTGCGCAGGATCCGCGCCAGCAGCTGGATATCGCTGCGCACCTGGGCGCCGCAGGGTACGAAGTCCAGCGCCAGGCCTTCGCTGGCGGCCACCTGGCGGTATTCGGCGGCGAGGTTGCCGAGCAGTTCGCTGACGTCGAACGAGGCGATGTCCGGCTTGATCACCCCGGCGTCCAGCTTGGAGATGTCCACCAGGGTGCCGAGCAGCGTTTCAACGTCCTCCAGCGACTGGCTGATGTTGCGCACCAGGGCTTCGCCGCTGCGCTCCTGCAGGGCACTGGTGAACAACCTCGCGGCGTTCAGCGGCTGCAGCAGGTCATGGCTGACGGCGGCGAGGAACTTGGTCTTCGACAGGTTGGCCTGCTCGGCCTCGCGCTTGGCCTCGCGCAGCCGGCCCTCGACCTGGCTGCGTTCGTCGATCTCGCGCTTGAGCTGGTCGTTGAGGCTGGTCAGCTCGGCGGTGCGTTCGCGTACCCGTTGCTCCAGGTTCTGGTAGGCCTGGTGCAACGCTTCGGCGGTGCGGCGGCGCTCGGTGATGTCGCGGATCAGCACGAACAGCCCGCTCACCGTGCCGTCGGCCTGGCGGTTGGGTACGTAGGAGCGTTGCATGTAGCGCTCCTGCCCGGTCAGGTTGGTCTCGGCAATCTCGAAGGTGACGCTTTCGCCCGACAGCGCGCGCTCGAAGTACGGCTCCAGGCGCTGGCAGTGCTCGGCGCTGTGCACCTCGCGCAGGTTGCGCCCGAGCATCGAGCCGCTGGGCCAGCGGTACCACTCCTCGTAGACCTTGTTGGTGAAGTCGTAGTCGAGGTCGGCGGTGAGGTAGGCGATCAGCGCCGGCACCTGGTCGGTGATCAGGCGAATCCAGCGCTCGCTCTCGCGCAGCGCTTCGGCGTGGCGGTAGCGCTCGGTAATGTCGGTGAAGGTGTTGACGAAGCCACCGGTAGGCAGCGCGTGGGTGCGAATCTCGAGCATGCGGCCGTCGAACAGTCGCTGCTCGATCACCCCTTCCGCCTCACCCTTGCGCGGCCGGCTGCGTGGGGTCAGCAGCGGCAGTTCGCTGTCGGCCATGACCTCGGCGAAGGGCCGGTGAGCCTCGATCGGCGCCAGTCCGCAGAGCTCCAGGAAGCGCCGGTTCCACAGCTCCAGCGCGCCGTCGGCGCCGACCATGGCCACGCCCTGGGACAGGTTGTCTACGGCGCGTTGCAGCAGGTGCGACTTCTGCGCCACCGCCTGCTCGCGGCGCGCCATCTCGCTCTGCTTGATCTCGGTGATGTCGCTGTAGAGCACTACCAGGCCGCCGTCGCGGGTGGGCCGCTCGGTCACCCGGACCCAACGGTCGTTACGCAGCCGATAGAGGGTGTGCTCGTCATCGCTGCTGCGCTGTTCCTCGACGATCAGCCCGCTGCTCTGCGCCAGTCGGCGCACTTCGGCGAGTCGCGTTCCCGTGCCGACGCGGGCGCGGGTCTGCGCCCAGAAGGCACGGAAGCGTTCGTTGTAGAGGACGATGCGCTGCTGCGGATCGAACAGCACGAAGGCGTCGGAAATGCTCTCCACGGCGTCCAGCAGGTGCTGGTGCGCGGTCTCGGCGCGCAGGCGGGCATCGCTGAGCAGCTGGTTGCTGGACTTCAGCTCGACCATCGCCTCGCTCAGCGCGTCGGTACGCTCGCGCACCTGCTCGGCCAGCACCACGGAATGCTGGAAGGCGCCGTAGGCGTTGTCGCCACGGGACGTCGCGGACTCCACGCGCTCGATCAGCGCCGCGTTGATCCGCTGCAGCTTGTGGTTGTCGCGCTCCAGCTCGTCGATCCGCGCGCGCAGTTCAGCCTCCGGCGTTGCCCCGAGGACGGCCAATGGCGACACCGGTGAAGGTCTGGTTGATATGCATGCCATTGAATTGTTCCCCGTAGGTGTTGAAGCCGATCACCTGCTGGCTTCGGAGAAACTCGGCGGTGGGTTCGGTATCGCCGGCCACTTCCAGCTCCAGGCGGCGCAGGAAACAGTCGCAGCCGATAGTCAGCAGCGGCGGCCCGAGGCGCTCATGCAGGCGCTGGAACTGTGCCTGCAGCCCCGGCAGCAACGGGCCGGTGCTCATGGCGGTGAGGACGATGCCGTTCTCCACCGCGCAGTAGAAAGTCAGGCTGAGGTCGTCGTTGACCTGCTGGATCGAGCGCACGTAGTACTGGTCGCGCACCCGCACCGCCAGCGGGTGCGCCGGGAACAGCGAGAAATCCAGCTGCTGCAGCGGCACGCCGACCAGCCGCGCGAACTCCAGGGCGGCCGGTTCGGCGTTGAGCTCCAGCACCCGGCGGCTGTCGCTGTCGGCGCGGGTAACCACCAGTTTCTCCTCGCTGGGCAGCACGTGGTGGGTGGTGAACACCTCGAAGTCCAGCCAGGTATTGAACAGCACCACGACGGCCGCCCCTGTGTGGAACTGGCCCTGGTAGTAGACGTGGGTGTGGGTCAGGTGGTTGTCGTCACCGGCCGAGCCACCGAAATGCGGAATGGCGCCGAGCGCCGCGCTCAGTGCGGCGAGCACCACTTCCTCGCGGCTGGACAGGCCATCGAGCAGGGTCAGGGCGAAACTGTGGTCCTTGATCGGCGCCAGCCCTGCGCAGCGACAGTCGGCCACCAGGGATTCGACCATCTGCTGGGCATCGATCAGGCTGAAGCGTTCCATCTCGTCCACCAGCGCGCAGGAGATGGCGAAGCTGCGCAGGTCGAAGCCCACGGCGGTGACGCAGCCACGGCCATAGCCCTGCGGGGTGATCTCGCCGGCGGTGGTGCAACCGGCCAGGTCGATGCCGCCGAAGTACTGCTCCAGCGCGGCGGCCAGCGCCGGCAGGTCGTATTCGGCAGAGCAGAAGAACAGCACGAAGCCCAGGTTCGGATGGATCAGTTGCCGCGCCAGGTCCTGGGCGACCGCCTCGACGTCGCGGGCATCGGACATGCCGCGAACGACTCCTTGTGTTTCGTGCATGGCGTGCGCCCAGTCAGGATATCGACGCTGGCATTCTACGAAGGGGCTGGAGTGGACCCCATGCTACTTGGGTCGCGGCGGGTCTATCCGAAAGTAGCGGGATGTCTGTAGGAGCGAGCCGCACCCGCGATCACGCGCTTGAGGCGTTCCCTCGAGTCAGCGTCGGGCTTTCCAATTGCGATGCCTGGAGCTTGGGTATTCCGGCGCCGCTTTTGCGTACGCGCGGGCTCAGTGTTTCGCCCCCTCGGGCGAGTTACTTTCTCAAACGCCAGAAAGTAACCAAAGGGCTCGCCCCTACATCCGGTTTTTCGCTTCGCGAAAAATACCCTCGGTTCCTCGGAGTTTCAGGGGCCCGCCACGAAGGGCCATCCCTGGCCCATCGTGGCTCTCGCGACATCCATGTCGCTCAACCCCTGAAACTCCGATCACCTTCGGCCTCCTGAAAGGGGCACTCCGGAGCGCGCGGATGTTTCTCTGGAAGACTTCATGAGCCAGAGCAATGACGCTACTTGTCAGGCCCCCAGGAGCCGGCCCTGCCAGCGTTAGCCCATCGGCCAGAACAGCAACGTCAGTACCAGCATCCCGGCGTAGAACCCCGTCTCCACGGTCTCCGTCCACGGCTGAATCCTGCGCAGCGCGCCGTAGATGTGCACCGCCACCATGAACCCCGCCACCGCCGCCAGCACCTCGAAAGTGGTCACCAGCGCCTCGCCGGTCAACGCCGCGCGCAACATCAGCCCTTCGACGATGAGGATGAACGCCCCCAGGCAGCGCCCGAAATACACCGCAAGATCGGTGTGTTCCGGCAACTGCCACTGCATCACCCGCGCCCACAGCAGCGGCACCAGGAAGATGGGCAAGGCGAACACCAGGGTGGTGGCGATGGACAGAACCAGCAGGTAAGTCTGCGCGTGCGCGCTCCACGATCCGATCATGACGAGCCTTCCTTGAAGTGAAGAAAAAAGGCGGGCGACACGCTGTGCCAACCCGCCGAAATGGAGCCAAAGGAGTTTGCGGAGTTACCAGTTGAGGACGGCGCCCACCGCGAAGGTGTCGGTGTCCTCGCTGACGGTGGAGCCCTTGCGCCCGTCGATCTCGTAGACGTTGTACTCGGCCACCAGCTTGAGGTTGTCGTTGATGGTGCGGAAGTAGGCGATGCCCTTGGTGGAGTAGTCCGCTGCGCTGCCCAGGCCATTGCCGTCGTCGCGGGTCTCGCCGGTGGACAGCGCCACACGGTTCTTGCCCCAGCTGTAGGAGCCCTGCAACAGCACGCCGCGGCTGTCCACTTCGCGCAGCGCGGCTTCGCCGGCGTTGTTGGTGAAGAACGGGTTGATGCCCTTGGCGGTGAAGCCCGAACCGGTCAGCGAGAGGCCACCCATCTTCGCCTGGATGCCGTAGCCCAGGCCCTTGGAAGTCACGCTGTCGACTTCGTCGTTGGTGTTCTTCGAGGTCTGGTAGGCGCCGTTGACCCAGCTGTAGATCTGCGCGCCGCCGACGTCGAACTGGTAGCTGATCTCACTCTCGTAGCGCGGGTTGTCCTGGTAGGCCTTGTCGTCGAGGCCGTCGCTGGCGTCCTTGTCGATCTGGTTGGTGTCGATCGGGTCCATGATGCCGACGGCGACGCGCAGGCCGTCCACCAGGTTGTTGTTGCGGTAGGTGATTTGCGAGGTCGGGAACGGGTACGGGTAGCCGGTGCCGATGTTGCCGAAGGACACGCCCTTGCCATCCACCAGGCCAAGGGTGTCGCTGGCGTTGCCGAAGCCGGCGAGCAGTTCGTCGAGGAAGATGTTGGAGCGCGAGAACAGGCCGAAGTCCTTGCCGATCAGCACCTCGCCCCAGTCGCCGGCGACATTGCCGTAGAACTGGCGAACGTCGATGGCGGTATCGGTGCCGTCCTGCTCGCTGTCGTTGATGGTCACCCAGAACGACGAGCGCCCGGTGAGGGTCAGGCCGTCGATCTTCTTGCCGAAGTTGAAGCCGATGTAGTTGGGCAGGAAGCCCATCTTCACCCGCGACTGGCGGCGGTCGTAGGTTTCGCCGTTGCGGTCGACGTCGCTGTTCACATAGAAGGCGTTGAAGTAGCCGTCGGTGGAAAAGGTGGTGTCATCCTTGTCGTACAGCAGGATGTCGGCGCGAGCCACGCTCGACGCTGAAGACAGGGCCAGGGTGGCCAGTGCCAGCGGCAGAAGCTGGCGGCGGACGGCGATGTTGTTCTTGTTCATGGCGCTCTCCGGGTGAATGGAACGACTGCGGTTTCAGTCGTGGCGGAGGCGATTATCGAAATGGCGGAAGCGGCGACATACGCTGCTTTGGCGCCGTTTCACCGGGCCCTTCGGGCGTTCTGCGAGAGCGCTGCGCAAGGCTCTGCGACCGCCACTACCTCAGGCTCGCGGCGATGGTCGCGCAGGGTCGCGACCGCCGGGCCACTACCAGGGACCCGACCCAGGGAGCAGGTCGCGAGGCGTAAGGCAGAAGTCGACCGGGCGACCGCCTTGCGGACGGTACCCTCGGTCGAAAGTACGAGTCTCAGGCGCGGCTGAGCAGCAGCCAGTGGCCGCCCTGGGCCGAGGTCAGCGCGGAATGCGCGGCGCGTAGCTCGGTGCCGCAAAGGCTCTCCAGGGCTTCGGCCATGAGTGCCCGGTGAGGCGGCAGGACACCCGCCAACTGGTCATGCCAGGCCTGCTGCAGGCGCTCGGCGAAATCGCCCGGCGCGCAGGCCAGCTCGGCAGCCAGCGAAGCACGCAGGCTGTCGACGCGCTGCGGGTCGATGCGCAGCAGAGCCTCGCCCTGCTGGTAGAGGAAGCTGTCTACCTCGGCCTGCAATTCAACAGCCGAGAGCAGCGGCGACTGCACTGCGAAGAGGATCCCGCGCCGCATGCCTATCTGGCGGAAACCACAGTACAGCGCATAGGCCAGCTGCCGTTCACCGCGCAGCCAATGGAAGAAAGCCGGCTCCAGCACACGGGCCAGCAGGCGCCACGCGGCTTCGTCCGCCACCGAGCGGGACACCAGTGGGCAGAACAGCAGCAACGCTGCTTCACCCGGCGTCTCCAGCACCTGGCGGTGGCGGCCGGGCGGCCCGCTGCGCGGTGGCAGCGCGCTGGTGGTCGAGTGATCGGCCAGGGTATCCGGCAACTCGATGCCCAGGGCCAGGGCGTCCCAGTGAGCAGCCGACCAGTCCGGCAGTGCTTCGCTGTCCCCCGCCAGCATCTGCGGCAGCAGGTCGATCAACTGACGGATGGGCATTTCGCCTTCGCGGCGACGGCGTTCGGCCGCCAGCAGGCGCGCGCCCTGCCCCAGTACTGCGGCTGGAGGATGCTGGAGGGCATTGATAGCGCACTCGGCCAGGTCGGCGAGCTGGTTTCTTGCGCCGGACAGCAGCAGCGTCCAGTCACTTTCCAGGGCTTCCAGGCGCAGCGTGACACCTTCGTGCCGCGCCGCGCCAGCCAACGGGCGCAACACCTGCCGCGCACTGAGGAAGGCCTGTCGACCCGGCGCCTGGGGGAAGCGCCAGCGCAGGTGCAGGGCCGCGGGCTCGCTGTCGGCCGGGAGCTGCGTCGGTGCAAAGGACCAGGGCTCGGCACGCAGCGGTTCGGCGGGGCGCTTCGCGCAGCGCACGACGTCGAGAATGAAGCCGGCCGAGGTCAGGGATTCGACGATCACCGACTCCGAGGCCAACAGGCGGATCATTCGCGACGCCACCAATTGGCCGAGCCAGGCCGATGACGCGTCGCTGCGCGCTCTGCGCTGCAACTGCGCCAATGAGCCCGTTGCCCCATCGGCAGGCGCAGCGGCGAGCACATCCGCCGGCAACTTGCGCAGCGCCTCCAGCCAGGAGAGAAAGGCCGACTCCACGAGATCGGCCGTGGACGCTTCGGCCAGTTCGAAATCGAAACGCAGCAACGCCTGGCCGTCGGCGAAGCGGCTCAGGCGCGCACGAGCACTGTCGGCCAGCCCGTTTTGGCCCAGGCAGGCCAGCAGCGAGCCGGGCGCCTCGTCGGCCAGCCAGCCCTGCAGTTGCTCCAGCAGCGCGCCGCCCTCGCCCGCCATGCCATCCAGAGCGAATGCCAGGACCAGCCGTGGCGCGCCCGGCAAGCGCAGTTTCAGTTCCTCACCGCTGAGCGGCAGAAGGGATTCCCGGTCAGCGCTTGCGACGGCCGCGCCCAGGGGAAACACACTCCCTTCACGCTCCGCCAATACCGCCAGCTCTTCCAGTGTTTGCGGCCCCTGTAACCAGAGTTCCAGCGCCCCGCCGACCTGGCAGGAGCGGATGAAATCACGCAGCGCCTGCTGGAACTCGGCACTTTCCACCTTCAGCGTGTCGCGCCGGCCGGCCACGAAACGCCCCAGCGCGTGCCCCGGCGCCACCGCCAAGGCCAGGGCGGCGTCGATCAGGGTGTCGGGATCGCGGCCGCGGGCAAGAAACTCGGCCTCCAGCACTTCACGTTCAGCCACCTGCACGGCTTCATCCAGGCGCGGTCGCGCGAGCATGTCCACCAGGCGCGCCAATCCGTCCCCCAATGCATCGGCCGGCACCTCGAAGAAGTAGTCGGTCTGCCGCGCGCGGGTGCTGGCGTTGACCCGCCCTCCGCGCGCCTGCACCCAGGGCATCAGCCGCTCGCCCTCGACGAAGCGTTCGCCGCAGAGGAACAGCAGGTGTTCGGTGAAATGCGCAAGGCCCGGGAAGGCTTCGGGCTCATCGTGGCTGCCCCGGGCAATGCGCAGCAGCGCAGCGGCGTGGCTGGCGCCGGGAGCATGAACGACAGTGGCGCGCAGGCCGTTGGCGAGGGTCAGGGTCTTGGCGGGGAATGTGTTCATCGGCATCCGGTCCGGTTCATGGCCGACACCATCGCCCAAGCCGGGGCAAAGGGAAATACGGCTTTGGCAGCAAATGCCTGCCGGCATTGGCCCGCCGCACTCGGGCGGCTACCATTCCCAGCTTCACTGAACCTTCGGAATTCCCTGACCATGAGCACCGCCCTGCTGATCATCGACGTCCAGTCCGACCTGTGTTCCGGCGACTCCGCCTGTTTCGACATCGACAACGTCCTGCAGCGCATCAACAGCATGAGCCGAGCAGCGCGGGAGGCCGCTGTGCCGGTGGTGCTGGTACAGCACGAGGACGATGACCTGCAGTATGGCAGCGCCGGCTGGCAGCTGGAAACGCGCCTGCTCACCGATCACTCCGACCTGAAGGTGCGCAAGACCACCCCGGATTCCTTCCTGCGCACTGACCTGGCCGAGCTGCTGCAATCGCGCGGCATCGACCACCTGGTGATCTGCGGCCTGCAGAGCGACTACTGCGTCGACACCACCACCCGCCGCTCCCTGGCCCAGGGCTATGCGGTGACGCTGGTGGGCGATGCGCACTCCACCGTCGACAACGCCGTGCTCAGCGCCGCGCAGATCACCGCGCATCACAATGCGGTGCTGGGCAGCATCAGCAGCTTCGGCCCGCGAGCCAAGGTCATCCCGGCCGCCGACGTGTGCTTCTGAAGCCCGCCAGGAGATCGCCATGAACTTCGACTGGAACGACATCCCGATCCTCCTCGCCCTCGCCCGTCACGGCAGCATGAGCGCCGCCGGCCGCGCGCTGGGCGTCGATCCCTCGACCATGAGCCGGCGCCTGGTGGCGGCGGAAGCCGCACTACAGACGCGGCTGTTCATCCGCGACAACTCCGGCTACAAGGCCACCGACGCCGGCGAGGCCTTCCTCAGCCATGCCGAACGCATCCTCGGCGATGTGCAGAGCATGCTGCTGGAGACCCGCGACGAAGCCAGCGCCATCAGCGGCAGCGTGCGCATCACGGCGGTGGACTTCCTCTTCAGCCACTGGCTGGTGCAGCACATGCCCCACCTGGCGCGCACCTACCCGAGCCTGCAGTTGCAGCTGATCCCGGCGAACCGTTCGTTGTCCTTCACCCGTCGCGAGGCCGACTTCGCGCTACGCCTGGCACGCCCGGCGGAAGACGCCGCACTGGTGATGCGCAAGGTCGCCGACATCGGTTTTGCCGTGTACGCGGCCACGTCCTTTTCCCGCGTGCCGGTGGAGCTGTGGCCACAGCAGGCCTGGCTGGGCTACGGCGAGGAACTCGACGATACGCCGGAGATGGCCTGGGTGCGGCGCTTCGCCCCCGGCGCCGGCTTCGCCCTGCGCGCCAGCAGCGTGACCACGCTGATCCATGCCTGCCAGAGCGGCCTGGGCATGGCCCTGCTGCCGTGCATCCTCGGTGATCGGGAGGGATTGGTGCGGCTGTCCGGGCCGGTGGTCATGCGGGAAATCTGGCTGCTCAGCCACCGCGACGCCGGCCGCATCGGCCGCTTCCAGGCGATCAGCGACTGGCTGCGCGAAGTGTTCGACCAGGATGCCGCGCAACTCAGCGGCGAGCACCTGGACGCCCGCGTGCTGGGCCCGGTGGAAATCAGCCGCGGCTGACCATGAAAAAGCCCGGATGTCTTGCGACATCCGGGCTTGCTGCTGCCGGGACCGAATGCGTGGTTACGGCTGGACCGGCGGCAGGTACTGCAGGGTGGTGCCCAGCGCCCAGAGCAGGAACAGCACCAGCGGGATGTGCACCAGCAACTGGACGAAGCTGAAGCCGATCAGGTCGCGGGCCTTCAGGCCCAGCACACCCAGCAGCGGCAGCATGTAGAACGGGTTGATCAGGTTCGGCAGCGCCTCGGCGGCGTTGTAGATCTGCACCGCCCAGCCCAGGTGGTATTGCAGCTCATTGGCCACCTGCATCACGTAGGGCGCCTCGATGATCCACTTGCCGCCGCCGGACGGGATGAAGAAGCCCAGCACCGCCGAGTACACGCCCATGAGCAGCGCATAGGTGTCGTGGGAGGCGATCTGCACGAAGAAGGTGGAGATGTGGTGGGCGATGGTCGAACCGTCGCCGCCCTTCACCGTGGTGAGGATCGCGGCGATGGAGCCATACAACGGGAACTGGATCAGCACACCGGTAGTGGTCGGCACGGCGCGGGCGACAGCATCAAGGAAGTTGCGCGGGCGCCAGTGCAGCAGCGCGCCGGCCATGATGAACAGCAGGTTGTAGGTATTCAGCCCGGAGATCGCGGTGATCGCCGGCTTGGTGCTGAACTCGTGGACCAGCCAGCCACCGGCCAGGGCCACCAGCATCAGGATCAGCAGCGGGCTGTGCTCCAGCCACTCGCCCGGGCGGGTCGCCTTCGGCGCGCTGGGCGGGGTGAAGCTGACGTCCACGCCGCAGGCCTTGGCATCGCGAGCGCTGCCGGCGCCGGGTGCGGTCATGTAGGCGATCACCAGCGACACCAGCACCAGGGCCAGCAGCATCACGCCGGATTGCCAGAGGAAGATCGTCTCGGTGAACGGGATGACGCCCGTGATCGCCAGGATCGACGGCGGCAGGCTGGCCGGGTTGGCCTGCAACTGCGCGGCGGACGACGACAGGCCCAGCGCCCACACGGCGCCCAGGCCCAGGTAGGCGGCTGCGCCAGCGGCGCGGTAATCCATCTTCAGGTCTTCGCGGCGAGCCAGTGCGCGCACCAGAAGGCCTCCGAACACCAGGGACAGGCCCCAGTTGAGCAGCGAAGCGACCATGGAGATCAGCGCGACCCAGGCCACCGCCGAGCGGCCGTTCTTCGGTACGCGGGCGAACAGGTCGATGAGCCTGGAAGCCGGGCCGGAACTGGCGACGACGTAACCGCCGATGACCACGAAGGCCATCTGCATGGTGAAGGGAATCAGGCTCCAGAAACCGTCACCGAAGGCCTTGGCGGTTTCAGTGGCCGGCGCGCCGATGGCCAGGGCGGCGACAGTGACGATCAGCACCGCGAGCGCGGCGAAGACCCAGGAGTCGGGGAACCAGCGTTCGGCCCAGTTGGAACAGGCCATGGCGAAGCGCGCGGAGCGGCTGTCCTGCAAGGCGGTGCCGGGTGTTTGCACGTGGGAAGTCATAACGGTCTACCTCATTGTTCTTGTAATGGCTCATTTGTGATGAGCTCGTCTGTATCGGCAAAACAGAAAAACCGCCCGGCCTGCGTGGGGCCGGACGGTGACGCAAGGTTTGTCGACGCCGGGGGACGTCGGAAACCGCGGCGGATGTCGTCTGTCGGTGTGCCCACCGCCCATCCGCCAGCCGGTCCGGCATTGCTACATGCCGGCCGGCGCTCGCCAATTGGTCGTTGGTCGTTGGTCGCGTGGTCCTCAGTCTTTGACAAGAGCCATGGCGACACCCTGGCCGCCACCGATGCACAGAGTGGCCAGACCCTTCTTCGCATCGCGGCGGAGCATTTCGTGAAGCAGCGTCACCAGCACGCGGGCGCCCGAAGCGCCGATCGGGTGGCCAAGGGCGACGGCGCCACCGTTGACGTTGACCTTCTCCGCGTTCCAGCCCAGTTCCTTGCCGACTGACAGCGCTTGCGCCGCAAAGGCCTCGTTGGCCTCGATCAGCTCGACCTCGTCCAGGCTCCAGCCGGCCTTCTCCAGGCAGCGACGGGTAGCAGTCACCGGGGCGATACCCATGATCGACGGGTCGACGCCGCTGCTGGCATAGGCTTGGATGCGCGCCAGAACCGGCAGGTTCAGACTGCGTGCGCGCTCGGCGCTCATCAGCAGCACGGCGGCGGCGCCATCGTTAAGGGTGGAAGCGTTGCCGGCGGTGACGGTGCCGTCCTTCTTGAAAGCCGGCTTGAGCTTGGCCAGGGACTCGGCAGTGGTGCCGGCGCGGGGCTGCTCGTCGGTGGCGAAGGACAGCGGGTCGCCCTTGCGCTGGGGAATCAGCACCGGGGTGATCTCGTCCTTGAAGCGCCCGGCCTCGATGGCCGAGGCGGCCTTGAGCTGGGACTGCGCGGCAAAGGCATCCTGGGCTTCACGGCTGATGCCGAACTTCTCCGCCAGGTTCTCGGCGGTGATGCCCATGTGGTAGTCGTTGAAGGCATCGATCAGGCCGTCGCGCAGCAGGGTGTCCTGCAGCTCGGCGTGGCCCATGCGCAGGCCGGTACGAGCCTTGGGCAGCACATAGGGCGCGAGGCTCATGCTTTCCTGGCCGCCGGCGATCACCACGTCGGCGTCGCCGCAGCGGATCGCCTGGACGCCGAGGAACAACGATTTCAGGCCCGAGCCGCAGAGCTTGTTGATGGTCATCGCGGGTACTTCAACCGGCAGACCCGCGCCGATGGACGCCTGGCGCGCGGGGTTCTGCCCGGCGCCGGCAGTGAGTACCTGGCCGAGGATGACTTCGTCGATCTGGTCCGGATTTACGCCGCTGCGTTCGAGCAGCGAGCGGATGACCAGGCTGCCCAGTTCATGGGCGGGAATATTCGCCAGGCTGCCCTGGAAGGCGCCGATGGCGGTACGGGTGGCGGCAACTATCACTACGTCTTGCATCTGAGGTACTCCGAAGCTGGCTTTGCCCCTGTAGGAGCGAGCTTGCTCGCGAACGTTCTTGTCCCGGTGCCCGGACTGGTTCGCGAGCAAGGACTAGGCGTCCCCCTCGCTCCTATACGGGGCAGGGGATCAGAAGGTCATTTCCTTCACATCGTCCGGCACGATCAGGCGGCCGGCGGTCTTTTCGGCGATCTCGGCAACGCTCACACCCGGCGCCGTCTCGCGCAAGATGAAGGCGCCGTCCTCGATCTCCAGGTAGGCCAGGTCGGTGAGTACCTTGCGGATGCAGCCGGCGCCGGTCAGCGGCAGCGAGCACTGGTCCAGCAGCTTGGATTCACCGTCCTTCGAAGCGTGGGTCATGGTGACGATGATGTTGTCCGCGCCGGCCACCAGGTCCATGGCGCCGCCCATGCCTTTCACCAGCTTGCCGGGAATCATCCAGGAGGCGATGTTGCCCTGTACGTCCACCTCGAAGGCACCGAGCACGGTGAGGTCGACGTGGCCGCCACGGATCATCGCGAAGGATTGCGCGGAGTCGAAGATCGACGCGCCCTTCACGGCGGTCACGGTCTGCTTGCCGGCGTTGATCATGTCGGCGTCGACGCTGTCTTCCGTGGGAAACGCGCCCATGCCGAGCAGGCCGTTCTCCGATTGCAGCATCACTTCCATGCCCTCGGGCACGTAGTTGGCGACCAGGGTCGGAATGCCGATGCCCAGGTTCACGTAGAAACCGTCCTGCAGCTCGCGCGCCACGCGCTGAGCCATTTGTTCGCGGGTAAGTGCCATGGCTGAATCTCTTCTCTTGTTCAATGCGGTTGAAGATCGAGCGAGCTAGCGACTGGCTAGGCGGATTTGAAACGAGGACGCGGAGTTTAGATGCCCTAAATGAGCAGGCCTTGTTTCCCGCCGCCAGGCCGACGCGCAGCCGATCCTTAGCGAGTCGTGCGCTTTTCGATGCGCTTCTCGAAGGAGCCCTGAATGATGCGGTCGACGTAGATGCCGGGGGTGTGGATCTGGGTGGGGTCCAGCTCGCCCGGTTCGACGATCTCTTCCACTTCGACGACGGTGATGCGGCCCGCGGTGGCGACGATGGGATTGAAGTTCTGCGCGGTGTGGCGATAGATGACGTTGCCGTAGTGGTCGGCCTTCCAGCCCTTGACGATGGCGAAGTCGCCGGTGATGGCGCGCTCCATCACATAGTGGCGACCGTCGAACTCGCGCACTTCCTTGCCTTCGGCGACCGGGGTGCCGTAGCCGGTGGCGGTGAAGAAGGCCGGGATGCCGGCGCCGCCAGCGCGGAGTTTTTCCGCCAGGGTGCCTTGCGGAGTGAGTTCGACCTCCAGTTCACCCGACAGCAGCTGCTGCTCGAACAGCGCGTTCTCGCCAACGTAGGACGCGATCATCTTGCGGATCTGCCGGTCCTCCAGCAGCACGCCCAGGCCGAAGCCGTCGATGCCGCAGTTGTTGGAAACCACGGTCAGGCCCTTCACGCCCAGCTTGCGGATCTGCGCGATGAGGTTTTCCGGGATGCCGCAGATGCCGAAACCGCCTGCCAGAACCGTCATGTCGTCGGTGAGCCCGGCGAGGGCCTCTTCATAACTGCCTACACGCTTGTCGAGTCCTGCCATGTTGCTGCCTCTTTCTTATTTGGAATGTCCGACCCATCGGTCAGAGAGCGAATGCAGCTTCACCGGCACAGACTGATTTGTTAAGTTTGTTTTTCCAATCGATTGATTTGGTATTTTTATCAATGACCGTAAAGCAACTGCGCGCCTTCCTCGCCGTCGCCCAGAGCCTGAGCTTCGCCCAGGCCTGCGAGCGCCTGCACCTGTCGCAACCGGCGCTGAGCTTGGCGATCAAGAGCCTGGAGGAATCCCTTGGCGGGCAATTGCTGGTGCGCACCACGCGCAATGTGGCGCTGACGCCGGAGGGCGAAACGCTGCTGCCGGTCGCCCGGCGCCTGCTGGCGGACTGGGACAATGCTGAAGAACTGATGCACCAGCACTTCACCCTGCAGCTGGGCAAGGTCTCCATCGCTGCCATGCCCTCCTTCGCCGGCAACCTGCTGCCCGCCGTACTGCGCACCTTCCGCGATCGCCACCCGAAGGTGAACGTGGCGGTGCACGACGTGATCAACGAGCAGGTGCTGGAGATGGTCCGCAACCGCCGTGTCGAACTGGGCATCGCGCTGGAACCGGACAGTCTCGACGGGCTGACCTTCACGCCCTTCTATACCGACCGTTTCGTCGCCGTGCTGCCGGCCGATTCGCCCTTCACGGGCGCATCGAAAATCACCTGGGAGCAATTGCTGGAAGATCACTTCATCACCCTGCAGCGCCCGTCCGCCGTGCGTTTGCTGTTGGAAGACCAGTTGGCGTCACGGCACGGGCGGCTGCCGGTGGCGTTCGAAAGCCATCAGTTGGTGACGGTGGGCCGCATGGTCGCCGAAGGGCTGGGCGTCAGCGCGGTGCCGCGCCTGTGCCGGCAGCAGATGGAAGAGCTGGGAGCGCGTTGCGTGGCGCTCGAAGAACCCTGCATCGAGCGCCGCGTCGGGCTGTTCTGCCTGGCGGAGCACAAGCTCTCCAGCGCGGCGCAGGCGCTGAGCGATGTGCTGGTAAAAGGAACGGATTGGGCGGATTTGGAATAGCACCGCTCGCGTCAGGTCGAGCGGTGCCTGATACGGCGACCTCAGGACGCGAACTTCTCCTTGTAACTGCCATCATGCATCCAGGCCACGTGCTTCGGGGCCCGCTTGGTCTGCGCCCACTCATCGAGCATGGCCCATTTCACCTCATCGAGCGCCGCGAGCATCTTCGCTGAGCCCGTGTTGGCCGCCAACTCCAGACGGTGACCGCTGGGGTCGAAGAAGTAGATCGACTGGAACATGGCGTGATCGGTCGGGCCAATTACCTCGATACCTGCGCTCTCCAGCCTTTGCCTGGCAGCCAGCAACGCCTCCAGCGACTCCACTTCCAGCGCCAGGTGCTGGGTCCAGACCGGCGTATTGCGGTCGCGGTCCTGGGGCGGGCTGCCGGGCAGTTCGAAGAACGCCAGAACGTTGCCCTGCCCGGCGTCGAGGAAGATGTGCATATAGGGGTCGCTTTCCCCGGTGGACGGCACGGCGTCTTCGGCAATCGACAACATCAGCTTCATCCCCAGGTGCTTCTCGTACCAAAGGGCAGTCTCGCGGGCGTCGCGGCAACGGTACGCCACGTGGTGAATCTTCTTGATGCTCGGGTCCATAGGAGTTCTCCGGGGCAGATACAGGAAAGGCGTCGGCGAATCAGCTCATTAATCATAATTCACTTACGTTTACCGTAATTTCAAAAAAGCCCGTGCGTCAACATCAAAATGGGCTGCGCGCATAGCGCTCCGTCAGTAGTGCTGCCTATTCAGAAAATTCCGCCATCATCCTGCGAATTAGCCCCGTCAATTACCTCTTGCTCAGGCGAATCTTCAAAATTACTCTTATCGTAATTGCTTTACGACAAATGTGATTCAGCATGCCGGACGGGCCAGTTCATGCAGCTTTATACCTACTACCGCTCCACTTCTTCCTACCGGCTGCGCATCGCCCTGGCACTCAAGGGCGTGGATTACCAGGCAATCACGGTGAACCTTCAGCCCGACTGCGCCGAGCAACAACAGCAGGCCTTTCTGGCAATCAACCCGGAAGGCCGCGTGCCGGCGCTTCGTCTCGACGAAGGCGACCTCCTGATCCAGTCGCCGGCGATCATCGAGTATCTGGAAGAGCGCTACCCACAACCGCCGCTGCTGGCCGCCGAGCCTATTCAGCGCGCCCGTGAACGGGGCATCGCGGCTCTGATCGCCTGCGACATCCAGCCCTTGCACAACATTGGCGTACTCAGCCATTTGCGCCGGCTGGGGCATGACGAAGACGTGATCGCACAGTGGATCGGTCACTGGATCAGCCAAGGGTTGAAGGCGGTGGAACAACTGATTGGCGACCACGGCTGGTGCTTGGGCGACGGGCCCGGCCTGGCCGATGTATTCCTTGTTCCCCAGCTCTACGCCGCGCAGCGCTTCGGCGTCGCCCTGGATCAGTTCCCGCGCATTGCGCGCGTTGCCGCGCTGGCGGCGCAAGACCGCGCATTCCTGGCAGCGCATCCGAACCGCCAGCCCGACACCCCGAAGAGCTGATAAGGCCCTTTAAATAACAATTAAAACAATAGGTTATCCATATGAACAACCAGATAGAGAGCTTTCGCAATGCCCTTGACCGAGCCTCGGTCTCACGCTATCAGTGGCGTTTGCTATTGGTGCTCTGCCTACTGCTGGTGACCGATGGTTACGACGCGCAAGTCCTGGGCTACGTCGTGCCGTCGCTGGCCCAGGACTGGGGGCTCGACCGGCCCGCGTTCGGCCCGGTGTTCAGCGCCAACCTCCTGGGCCTGACCCTGGGATCACTGCTGGTCACGCCGATTGCCGACCGCTTCGGCATCCGCCGGGTGCTGCTGTGCTGCGTGCTGATCTATGCCGGCCTGACCCTGTGGATGGTCACCGTGAGCTCCCTGCAAGATCTGATGCTGGCCCGCTTTATCTGCGGCATCGGCATGGGTGGCGCCATGCCCAGCGCTATGGCGCTGATGTCGGACTACTCGCCGCCACGCCTGCGCACCCTGATGGTGACGCTGGCAGCCTGTGGCTTCTCCTTCGGCGGTGCCGCCGGCGGTTTCGTCGCTGCAGCGCTGATGGATAGCCATGGCTGGAAGGCGGTGTTCCTCGCCGGTGGTATCACACCGCTGCTGTTGCTGCCCTTCCTTTACTGGCTACTACCCGAATCCCTGCCCCGCCTGCTTCGCGATGCCGCGCCCTACGCACGGCTATTGAAAGTTACTCGTCAGCTTCTGCCCGACTGGCAACCGCCGGCGGCACAGCTTCAGGAAGGCGAACAGCGCCCGGCACGCCTGGCGGTACTGGAACTGCTGCGCGGTCGCTATCTGCGGCCCACCCTGCTGCTTTGGGGAACCTTCTTCTGTAGCCTGATCCTGCTCTACCTCATGGTCAGCTGGCTGCCTTCACTACTGCAGGACGGTGGACTCAGCCGCAACGCCGCAAACCTCGCAACCTCGATGTTCCTGCTCAGCGGAACGTTCGGCGCGATCATCCTGGCCTACTTTGCCGATCGAATTCGCCACAAGGCCCGCCTGCTGGCCGGCATCCTCAGTGCTGCCGCGGTCTGCACCTGGTTACTCGGGCTGAGCAATGGCCATCCCGGGTGGTTGCTGTTCTTCGTAGCCATTGCGGGCTTCTGCATCATCGGTGGCCAACTCACCCTGAATGCTTTCGCCAGCAACTTCTATCCCGCCCAGGTTCGCGCCACCGGTGCCGGCTGGGCACTGGGCGTCGGCCGCTGCGGCTCGATCCTCGGCCCGCTGATCGGCAGCACGCTGCTGGACATGCACCTGCCGGTCAGCCAGATCTTCATGGTCGCCGCACTGCCCGCCCTGCTCAGCGCGGCACTGATCCTGCCGGTGCGCTCGCCGGAGGAGCCATCCCATGAGAAGCCCGGCGCCATCGCACTGCAGGGCTGAACCACTTCATCGGTAACCGAGCGGCACCAGGCTGGAGGTTCAACTCCCGCCCGGACCCGCTGCGGAACCGGCCTGCAGCGCCCTGCACTGAACAGTCACGAAGTGCCCGACAGCCATGGCGAACCAAGAGGAGACGTCAATGCTCGCTGCCCATCTGCAGGCTGATCTTTCGGGCCGTATCCAGCAGCGCACGTGCCGCGCTGCCAAAGGGATCGGCATCGAAACCGGCAGTCGAGCCGACCACGGTAATGACTCCCGCCAGCGCCCGGCCGGTGGTGAAGACCGGCGCGGACAACCCGTTGACCCCCGGCATCAGCGTGCCGTGCACCGCGCACAAGCCATCCTGGCGGATGCGTTCCAGAGCGCGCTGCTCAATTTCGGTGGCCTGCGCAGCCGAATGAAAGGCGCAGAACACCCGCCCGGTCGACGAGTTCTGCAACGGCAGGACCGAGCCCATCTGCGTCACCAGTGTCACGACGCCCTGCGCTGGCTCCACATGCACGACGGTCGGGCCGTGATTGCCCCAGATAGCCAGGAAGCAGGTCTGTTCCAGCGCATCACGCAGCGCCGCCAGCAAGGGCGTGCCGATCCGCACCACATCCAGCCGACGAATTGCTGCCAGCCCGACATGCAGCGCACCCGCTCCCAATCCATAGTGGTTGGTGAGCGGGTCCTGTTCGGCGAAACCGCTGGCGAGCAGCGCCTGCAGATACCGGTGCACCTTCGCCGGCGGCATGCCCAGATGCTCGCTCAGGCGCTTCAACGAAGTGCTGGGCGAGAGATCGGCCAGAGCCTTGAGTATCTCCGTCCCCAATTCGGCGGACTGGACCTTCTTGCCTCGCGCAGCCTGTTCTTCATCCTGCAACGGCCGCGTAATGGCCTTGCTGGTTTTTTCCACTGCCATGTCGACTACCTTCGGTGCTTGACGGCGACCTTCAAGAAAATTACGTTAATCGTAATCAAGTTATCACAATAACAAATGGCCATTGCGATGCACACAATCACCCCTGCCTACCAATCCGGATTCGGCAACGAATTCGCCAGCGAGGCCCTGCCGGGCGCCCTGCCCGTGGGCAGGAATTCGCCGCAGCAGGTGCCGTTCGGCCTTTACGCCGAGCAGTTCTCCGGCACCGCCTTTACCGTCCCGCGCAGCGAAGCCCGGCGCACCTGGCTCTATCGCATCCGCCCGTCCGCCGCGCACCCGCGCTTCGAGCGCCTGGAGCGACAGATCACCGGCACGGCGCTTGGCCCAGTCACGCCCAATCGCCTGCGCTGGAACAGCTTTGAAATCCCGCAGGAGCCTACCGACTTCGTCGACGGCCTGCTATGCATGGCCGCCAACGCCGAGGCAGAAGCCTGCAGTGGCGTCAGCCTGTACGCCTACCGCGCCAACATTTCCATGCGCCGGGTGTTCTTCAATGCCGATGGCGAACTGCTGGTCGTGCCCCAGGCCGGCCGCCTGCGCCTGGTCACCGAGCTGGGCGTGCTGGAGGTCGAACCGCTGGAAATCGCCGTGATCCCGCGCGGCATGCGCTTGCGCGTCGAACTGCTCGACAGCGAGGCCGCCGGCTATGTCGCCGAGAACCATGGCGCCGCCCTGCGCCTGCCTGACCTCGGCCCCATCGGCAGCAACGGGCTGGCCAATGCCCGCGACTTCCTCGCCCCGGTAGCGCATTACGAAGACGTGGAAGGCCCGGTGCAACTGGTGCAGAAGTTCCTCGGCGAACTCTGGGCGACCCAACTCGACCACTCGCCGCTGGACGTAGTCGCCTGGCACGGCAACAACGTGCCCTACAAGTACGACCTGCGCCGCTTCAACACCCTCGGCACGGTGAGCTACGACCACCCGGACCCATCGATCTTCACCGTACTGACCTCGCCCAGCGATACGCACGGCATGGCCAACATGGACTTCGTGATCTTCCCGCCGCGCTGGATGGTCGCCGAAAGCACCTTCCGCCCGCCATGGTTCCATCGCAACCTGATGAACGAATTCATGGGCCTGATCCAGGGCGTGTACGACGCCAAGGCCGACGGCTTCGTCCCCGGCGGCGCCTCGCTGCACAACTGCATGAGCGCCCACGGCCCGGACAACGCCACCACCCGGCAGGCCATCGCCGCCGACCTCAAACCCCACAAGATCGACCAGACCATGGCCTTCATGTTCGAGACCGGCCGCGTGCTGCGCCCCAGCCGCTTTGCCCTCGACTGCCCACAGCTGCAACGTGATTACGACAGCTGCTGGAGCGGCATGCAGAAGACCTTCGACCCTTCCTTGGAGCAGTAACATGAGCGTACTTTCCACCACGCAAAGCAGGACTAGCCTGCAAAGCTGGATCGAATCGGCCAACGGCCACCCGGATTTCCCCCTGCAGAACCTGCCGCTGGGCGTGTTCAGCCCGCCGGGTGACTCGCCCCGTGGCGGCGTGGCCATCGGCGACTACATCTTCGACCTGAAGACCGCCTGCGAAACCGGCCTCTTCCACGGCGCCGCGCACCAGGCCGCGCTGGTCGCCAGCGGCGATCACCTGAATGCCTTCTTCGCCCTTGGCGGCACCGCCCGCCGCACCCTGCGCGAGGCACTGATCCACCTGCTCAGCGAAGGCAGCAGCGAACAGAAGCGCATGGAGCACCTGGGTGCCGCGCTGCTCAAGCCACAGGCCGCGTGCCGCATGCACCTGCCGGCAAAAGTCGGCGACTACACCGACTTCTATGTCGGCATCCACCACGCGATGAACGTCGGCAAGCTGTTCCGTCCGGACAACCCGCTGCTGCCCAACTACAAGTACGTGCCCATCGGCTACCACGGCCGCGCCTCCACCATCGTGCCCTCCGGCACCGAAGTGCGTCGCCCCAACGGCCAGACCCTGCCCGCCGGCGTGGATGTGCCGGTGTTCGGCCCCTGCGCGCGGATGGACCTGGAGCTGGAGCTGGGTATCTGGATCGGCCAGGGCAACGATCAGGGCAAGGCTATCCCGATCAATGCCGCCTCCGGCCACATCGCCGGTTTCTGCCTGCTCAACGACTGGTCCGCGCGCGACGTTCAGGCCTGGGAATACCAGCCGCTGGGGCCGTTCCTATCGAAGAGCTTCGCCACCACCGTGTCGCCCTGGGTGGTCACCGCCGAGGCGCTCGAGCCTTTCCGCGTCGCCCAGCCGGCACGCCCGGAAGGCGACCCGCAGCCACTGCCATACCTGTATGACGAAGGCGACCAGCAGCGCGGCGCGCTGGACATCGAACTGGAAGTCCTGCTGCACACCGCGCGCATGCGTCGCGAGCATCAGCCGGCGGAACGCATCGCCCTGAGCAACACACTGAACATGTACTGGACGGTCGCACAGATGGTCGCGCACCACAGCGTCAACGGCTGCCGCCTGCAACCGGGCGACCTGTTCGGCTCCGGCACCCTGTCCGGCGAGACCGCGGACAGCTTCGGCAGCCTGCTGGAGCTCACCGGCGGCGGCAAGCAGGCGCTGGTGCTCGGCAATGGCGAGGAGCGGCGCTTCCTCGAAGACGGCGACGAGATCATCCTGCGCGCCCGTTGCCGCCGCGAGGGGCATGCCTCCATCGGCTTCGGCGAGTGCCGTGGGCGGATTCTCCCCGCCCACTGATCGCCGCGCTCGCCGCTCCACGTAGGATGGCGTGGAGCGCAGCGATACCCATCAACGCCCTGCGCCGTCAGCATGGGTATCGCTGCGCTCCACCCATCCTACAAACCGCTGCCGATGCGCCGCTGCCCTTCATAGAAACGTTGTTCCCGCCCGGATTTTCACGCAAAAAAAACGGGCCCGAAGGCCCGCTGCTAAACGAGGGTGTTGCTCGAGCGATCAATCAGTGCGCGATGCACACCGACTTGATCTCGGTATAGGCCTCGACCACGGCGCGGCCGAACTCGCGGCCCATGCCCGACTGCTTGACGCCGCCGAAGGGCATGCTCGGGTCGAGCAGCACGTGGGCATTCACCCAAACGGTGCCGGATTCGATGCGCGGCACCAGGTTCATTGCCTTGGACAGGTCGTTGGTCCACAGGCTCGCGCCCAGGCCATATTCGCTGTCGTTGGCCATTTCGATGGCCTGGTCTTCATCGTCGAACGGCAGCACTGCCAGCACGGGGCCGAAGACCTCGTCACGGGCCACGGCCATCTGCATGGTCACGTCGGCCAGCACAGTGGGCTGAACATAGAAGCCATTGCCAGCGATCTGTTCGCCGCCACAGACGATGCGCGCGCCCTGCTCACCGGCACGGGCAATGTGCTCCAGCACGCTGCGCTGCTGCTTGGCAGACACCAGCGGGTTGATCTGCGCGGACGGGTCCATACCCTCGCCCAGGCTCATGCCTGCAACAGCGGCAGCCAGCTTCTCGACGAACTCGTCGTAGCGCGAGCGATGTACATAGAAGCGCGAAGCCGCGGCGCAGACCTGACCGTTGTTCAGCAGACCGCCCAGCAGCGCGCCCTGCACGGCGTTGTCGATATTGGCGTCGGCGAGGACGATCATCGGGTTCTTGCCGCCCAGTTCCAGGGCGAAGCGGGTCATGTTCTGCACGGCGGCCAGGCCGACGCTGCGCCCCACCGCGGTGGAACCGGTGAAGGAGACCTTGTTCACCAGCTTGTGGCTGGCCAGCCCGCCGCCAATGCGCGGGCCATCGCCGGTCACCAGGTTGAACACGCCGGCCGGCACGCCGGCTTCGAAGGCCAGTTCAGCCAGGCGCAGGGCGGTCAGCGGAGTTTCCGAGGCAGGCTTGATCACCACGCTGTTGCCGGTGGCGAGCGCCGGGATCAGCTTCCACGCAGCGATCATCAGCGGGAAGTTCCACGGCACGATGCCGGCGACCACGCCTACCGGCTCGCGGCGGGTGTAGGCGGTGAACTTGGCGCCCGGCGGCAGCGGGATGGAGACGTTCAGCGACTGGCCTTCGATCTTGGTCGCCCAGCCGGCCATGTAGCGCATGAACTCGACGGTGGCGCCCACGTCCAGCATGCGCGCAATGTTGATCGACTTGCCCTGGCTGAGGGTTTCCAGCTGGGCCAGTTCTTCGCCGTTGGCTTCCACCAGGTCGGCGAAGCGCAGCAGGATGCGTTCGCGGTCGGCCGGGCGCAGGTCCGCCCAGACGCGGGACTTGAACGAAGCCTGGGCGGATTTCACCGCGCGGTCGAGCAGGTCGGTGTCAATGTCGGCGACGCTGGAGATCGCCTCGCCGGTGGCCGGGTTGAGCACGTCGGTACGCGCGCCCTCGGGCACCACCCAGGCGCCGTCGATGAAGCAGCCATGCTTGCGCTGCAGGAAGGCCGTGACCTTGGGCAGAGTCTGTGTGACGTTCATGGTCTCTCCTGGAATATCAGTGCTGCTGGCTCAGCCAGCAGGTGAGCGCCCGCCGCTCGGCCGCGTCGGCCAGGCCTGCGAAGGGCATGTAGGTTCCGGGCACGGCGGCCTGGGGCTGGCTGACGAAGGCATCGAGGTTGTCGCGCGACCATGCCGCGCCCTTGCCTTTCATCGCCTGGGAATAGCTGAAGCCGGCGAGCGAACCGGCCATGCGGCCGACCACGCCATGCAGGTTGGGGCCCATCATGCCGGGGCCGTCGGCCTTGGCGGTGTGGCAGATCGAGCAGTCGCGGGCGAAGACGGTCTCGCCTTTCTGCGCATCGTTCGCCGGGCAGTCCCCGGCGAACGCCAGGACCGGTTGCAGCAGCGCGCCGGCCAGCAGCAGGCCGAGGGCGCCGAATCGGAGCTTGTTGCGGGACATCGGGAAATCACCTTCGAGTACAGCTTGCGGCCGGATGGCGCGCGTCATCGAAGGTGATTGTTGCCAGCGGCGCTCGGGAGGGTCTTTTCCTCTGTGCCAGTCGTGTTGGCGGGAGTGCCAGGATGGCGCTCAGGTGACGAGGGTCATTGTGCGAAAGCGTTCGCGAGCAAGCTCGCTCCTACAAGATCAGGCTCAGCGTGCTCTTCGTAGGACCGAGGGGGACGCCTGGTCCTTGCTCGCGAACCCGCATGACACGGTACAGGTACAACCCGGCAGCATGGGTATCGCTGCGCTCCACGCATCCTACGAAGGCGTCAGTCGAGGGCAATGGTGCAGGCGGGCATCAACGTAGGATGGCGTGGAGCGCAGCGATACCCATCATTCCCGTGGATACCGCTCGCACCACCTGAATCAGTTCGCGTAACGCTTGCGATACTCGCCCGGCGACACACCAAAGCGGCCCTTGAACGCCGTGGAAAAGTAGCTCGAATCGGAGAAGCCCCAGGCATAGCCGAGCGCCGACAGCTTCTGTTCGAACTGGGCGTTACGCAGGGTTTCGGCGCAGAAGTCCAGGCGGCGGTTCTTGATGTACTGCGCCACCACCAGGCCCTTCTTGGCGAACATGCGGTACAGGCCGCGCACCGAGATGCCCACTTCACGGGCGATCAGCTCGGGGCAGAGCTCTTCGGCGCCGATGTGCTGGTCGATGAAGGCGGTGGCCTTGCGGAACATGCGCTCGTGGTTGTCCTGCTCGGCGTCGTGGCTGGCCAGCGCCGGGCGCAGCAGCGTCACCAGGGCGTCCAGGGTCGCTTCGCTTTCCAGCATGCCGAGGCTTTCCTGCTGGCTGGTCTCGACGATCAGTCGATTGGCCAGCACGGCAATCGGCGAGCTGGCGGGGATCTTCGAGGCGCAGGTCACTTCCGACATGCGCAGGCCGCGCTCGATCACCTGGCGCGGCAGGATCAGCGAGAGCTGCCGGGATTCCTCCAGGTAGGTCATGTCGCTGGGCCGGCTGGCATCGATCAGGCTGATGTCGCCACGCGACAGCTCCACGCGGTTATCGCCCTGCTCCAGGCGCGAGCGCCCTTCGAGCTGGAACACCGCGTAGTAGTGGCCGCCGGCGCTGGAGCCGACCTCCTTGCTGGTCCGGTACAGGTGCACCTGGGCCATGTCGACCACGGAAAGCTTGATCGCACCGCCCTGGTACTCACGCAACCGTCCATGGAACTGGGGGCCGAGGGTACGCGCATCGAAACGACCGCACGCCCGGTTGACCTGTCCCAGCCACGCCTCGAAAGCGTCATCCCTCAATGTCGATGAAGAATTCATGACCTGCAAAGCCTCACACGCATTGTTTGTTGTTATTCAGCGACGGCCTCATGGGCCTGTCGTCATCGTCCGTCGCGCGCCTTCTCAGGAAGGATTCGCGGCGGTGTCCCCGTTCTGCAACCGCAGCGTTGCAGAGCGGGAGGCATTTTTCACGCCAACTCCTGTCAGTTCAATCCGCCGAAACGCTTGTAGAAGCTTTCCCCGACGTCCGGCAGCGGGCCGTCGGCGGTCTCCAGGTTGCGGTTCAGCCAGTCCTCGGCCTTGGCGTGGATCAGTCGATAGATGTTGCGGCACAGCTGTCGCGCAGCGCGGCCTTCCCAATCGCCCGGCAGCAGCTCGTCGGGCAGTTGTGGGTCGCGCAGCAGCAGCCGGCGGTATTCGTGGATCAAAAGGGTGCGCGCCAGGAAGCAGTCTTCCGGGCGCAGCTGGTCCTGCTCGCGCAGCGCCTGCCAGAGCGGGCGGAACAGCTGGATGAATTCGCTGTAGTGCTCGCCGAGTTCGTCGATCTTCCAGCTCTCGCGCACCTGCATGCGCATGGCACGGGAGGCCAGCACGTCCTGGGCGCGGGTTTCGAAGACGATGCAATCGTCGGCGACTTCGAGGTCCTGCAGGGTCGCCATGACGTCGCTGCGGTCGGCGCGCGGACAGGCCATGACGGTCGGCGAAATCGCGCCGAAGCCCTGCCATTCCAGCTCCTCGCGGACCTGCTTGCGCTTGTCGGCAGCGATCTGCGAGAGCATTACCAGGGTCCAGGAGCCGTCCCAGGCCGGCAGGCTGGAGCTGTAGACACGCTTGAAAGCCTTTTCGAACCGCCGCCGGCCGGTGCCGGTCAGGCTGTAGTAACTGCGCCGGCCGACCTTCTCGGCGGTCAGCCAGTCTTCCTTGGTCAGGCGGAAGATCGAGGTGCGGATCAGCCGCTCGTTGATGCCGAACGGTTCCAGCAGATTGATCAGGCTACCCAGCCAGACGGTACCGCCATGGGGTTCGATGGCATCGCCGTAAAGGGTAATGATCAGCGAACTGGCGCGGATCGGCGTCTGTTCCTGGAAGCGATTGATCAGCTGATTCAGCGGTGCTAGAGCGGTCATGGCACGTTGCGCAGGCGAAGGAGCGGCGACTATACCTGCCCGCCGCACCGCCTGGCCATTGGAGCGAACCCCAGTACTCATGCGCCCTTCCCTGTCTTGGGCCGGAAACCGGAATCACCCAGGCGCGGGCGCTCTTCTTCTATTGCCGCCAGAGGCTGGCATTCCACCAGGCTTTCGATGCAGCGCTTGGCCAGCGCCTGGTATTCCTCGGTACCACGACGCTTCCAGGCGATCTCTTCGTCGCTGAGGCTGCGCTTGACGCTGGCCGGCGCGCCCATCACCAGGCTTTGCGGGGCGCACTCGAACTTGGCCTTGACGAAGGCGGCGGCTGAAACGATGGAGCGAGCACCGATCCGGGCGTAATCCATCACCACGGCATTCATGCCCACCAGGGCGTCCTCGCCGATCCGGCAGCCATGCAGGACGGCGCCATGGCCAATGTGGCCGTTGCGCTCGACGACGGTGTCGCTGTCCGGGAACCCGTGCATGACGCAGGTGTCCTGAAGGTTCGCACCCTCTTCGAGGACGATCCGCCCGAAATCACCGCGCAGTGCCGCCAGAGGGCCGACGTAACAGCCAGGGCCGACGATAACGTCGCCGATCAGCACGGCGGTGGGATGGACATAGGCGGTCGGGTGTACGACGGGGCGCACGCCCTCGAGGCTGTAGCAAGGCATCGGGTTCTCCAGCTTTACGGCATCGCTGCGCAAAGTGATTTGTTCTTTTGCAAATCTTGTATCACATCAAATCAAAACCAACCAATCTAAATCTGCCGTATCGCTTTTGAGGAAGGTCGGATACCACTCAAAAACCCTTATAAAACCAGTAAATACGCCATGAAAGCGCTTACAGGAGACCGGTATCGTCATGCTCTCTCTGGCACCAGCAGAAACATTTTAGACACGCGATACAACTTTCGTAGTTGTTTTTCTGTATCGCTTTAGGCCTATACTGCGGAAGGGCCGGAGACGGGCAACGCCTGCCTCCCATAATTCCAATACCAGCCGGCCACGAAGCCGTGCGTGCAGCCTGAGGACGATGTCATGCCTCGCACCCTTGCCGTTCAGATGCCTGAAGCGGGCGTTCGCCTGATCACCCTGCAGCGCCCCGAAGCGCTGAACGCCTTGAACACCGAACTGCTCGGTGAGCTGGCCGTCGAACTCGACGCCGCCGAGCAGGACAGCGAAACCCGCGCCGTGGTGCTCACCGGCAGCCGCAAGGCCTTTGCCGCCGGCGCCGACATCAAGGAGATGGCCGAGCGCGACCTGGTCGGCATCCTCAACGACCCCCGCGTCGGCTACTGGCAGCGCATCGCCGCCTTCTCCAAACCGCTGATCGCTGCCGTCAACGGCTTCGCCCTGGGCGGCGGCTGCGAGCTGGCCATGCACGCCGACATCCTGATCGCCGGGGAAGACGCCCGCTTCGGCCAGCCAGAAATCAACCTCGGCATCATGCCCGGCGCCGGCGGCACCCAACGCCTGCTGCGCGCTGTGGGCAAGCCGCTGGCCATGCAGATGGTGCTCACCGGTGAAGCCATCGACGCGCGCCACGCCCAGCGCGCCGGCCTGGTCAGCGAAGTCACCCAACCCGAATTCACCGTCGAACGTGCCCTGCAGATCGCCAAGCTCATCGCTGCCAAGGCGCCGCTCGCCGTGCGCCTGGCCAAGGAAGCGCTGCTCAAGGCGCAGGACACCGATCTTGCGACCGGCCTGCGCTTCGAACGCCACGCCTTCACCCTGCTGGCCGGCACCGCCGACCGCGACGAAGGCATCCGCGCCTTCCAGGAAAAGCGCCTGCCAGCCTTCCTTGGCCAATAGAGCCAGGGCCGCTGAGCGAATCCCCCTTTTTTTCTGGCAAAAGCCTGCCTATTGATGGAGCGAGCCCGCCCATGAACTTCGAGCACATCCTGTTTTCCATCGAGGACGGCGTCGCCCTCCTCAGCCTGAACCGCCCGGAGCAGCTGAACAGCTTCAACGCCGCCATGCACGGCGAAGTGCGCGAGGCGCTCAAGCAGGTCCGGCAGAACCCGGAAGCCCGCGTCCTGCTGCTGACCGGCGAAGGCCGCGGTTTCTGCGCAGGCCAGGACCTGTCCGACCGCAACGTCGCACCCGGTGCGGAAGCGCCTGACCTCGGCCAGTCCATCGAGCAGTTCTACAACCCGCTGATCCGCACCCTGCGCGACTTGCCGCTGCCGGTCATCTGCGCGGTGAACGGCGTGGCCGCCGGCGCCGGCGCAAACATTCCGCTGGCCTGCGACCTGGTGCTGGCGGCGCGCTCGGCCAGCTTCATCCAGGCCTTCTGCAAGATCGGCCTGATCCCCGATTCCGGCGGTACCTGGACGCTGCCGCGCCTGGTCGGCATGGCCCGCGCCAAGGCACTCGCGCTGCTGGGCAACCGCCTGACTGCCGAACAGGCCGAGCAATGGGGCCTGATCTACCAGGTGGTGGACGACGCCAACCTGCGCGAGGAAGCCCTCAAGCTCGCTCGCCATCTGGCCACCCAGCCGACCTACGGCCTGGCGCTGATCAAGCGCAGCCTCAACGCCAGCCTGAACAACAGCTTCGACGAGCAGCTGGAGCTGGAGCGCGACCTGCAGCGCCTGGCCGGCCGCAGCGAGGACTACCGCGAGGGCGTGTCCGCCTTCATGGAAAAACGCACTCCCAGCTTCAAGGGCCGCTGATCGATGAGCGCACTTCAGCAAGACGCGAAAGTCGCGGTCATTGGCGCCGGCGCCATGGGTGCGGGTATCGCCCAGGTCGCCGCCCAGGCCGGCCATCCGGTTAAGCTCTACGACAACCGCCCCGGCGCCGCCGCCCAGGCCATCGACGGCATCGACCGCCAGCTCGGCCGGCTGGTGGAAAAAGGCAAGCTTGACGCCGAAGCTCGCAACGCCATCGTCGCCCGCCTGCAACCGGTGGAAGCCATCGACGCGCTGGCCGATTCGCAGCTGGTGATCGAGGCCATCGTCGAGAACCTGGAGATCAAGCGCAGCCTGTTCCAGCAGTTGGAAGCCCTGTGCGCAGAAGACTGCATCCTCGCCAGCAACACCTCGTCGCTATCCATCACCAGCCTCGCCGCCGGCCTCAAACGCCCGCAGCAGGTGATCGGCATGCACTTCTTCAACCCGGCGCCGCTGATGGCGCTGGTGGAAGTCGTCTCCGGCCTCGCCACCGATCCCGCACTGGCCGACAGCCTGTATGCCACCTCGCTGGCCTGGGGCAAGAAACCGGTTCACACCAAATCCACGCCCGGCTTCATCGTCAACCGCGTGGCGCGCCCCTTCTACGCCGAAAGCCTGCGCCTGCTGCAGGAAGGCGCCGCCGACTGCGCGACGCTGGATGCGCTGATGCGCGATGCCGGCGGCTTCCGCATGGGCGCCTTCGAGCTGACCGACCTGATCGGCCACGACGTCAACTACGCCGTCACCTGCTCGGTATTCGCCGCTTACTACGGCGACTTCCGCTTCCAGCCCTCGCTGATCCAGAAGGAATTGGTGGACGCCGGCCGCCTCGGCCGCAAGAGCGGTCGCGGCTTCTATGACTACGCCGAAGGGGCCGAGCGCCCGCAGCCGGCCAGCCTGAGCAGTGCCTCGCCTGTCAGCGCCTGCGTGCTGGAGGGCAACCTGGGCGTCGCCCAGCCGCTGGTGCAGCGCCTGAAGGACGCTGGCATCGAGATCGTCCAGCGCGACGGCAATGGCCTGCTGCGTGTCGGTGATGCAGTAATCGCGCTGTCCGATGGTCGCCTCGCCAGCCAGCGCGCCAAGCAAGACGGCCTGCGCAATCTCGTGCTGATCGACCTCGCGCTGGATTACACCAAGGCTTCGCGCCTGGGCATTGCCTGCTCGGCGGACACCACACCCGCAGCACTGGACCAGGCCGTCGCCCTGCTGGCCAAGGCAGGAATCGCCGCCAGCCGCCTGAGCGACACACCCGGCCTCGCCGTGCTGCGTACCGTGACGATGCTCGCCAACGAAGGCGCGGATGCCGTGCTGCAAGGCGTGGGCAGCGCCGCTGACATCGACCTCGCCATGCGCGCCGGCGTGAACTACCCGCAGGGCCCGCTGGCCTGGGCCGGGCAGATCGGCATCGGCAACGTGCTGCGCGTACTCGACAACCTGCAGACCGCCTACGGCGAGGACCGCTATCGCCCGTCCCTGCTGCTGCGCCGCCTGCACGCCGAGGCCCCGCATGCCGAGGAGAGCACCTTCCATGACTGACGCAACCCAGCTCGCCCGCGCCTGCGCCGAGACCATGTACGAGCGCGACCAGGCCACCCGCCGCATGGGCATCCAGTTGCTGGATGCCGGCCCGGGCAACGCCAAGCTGTCGATGCGCGTGCGCGAGGACATGATCCAGGGCCACGGCACCTGCCATGGCGGCTACCTGTTCGCCCTGGCCGACTCGGCCTTCGCCTTCGCCTGCAACAGCTACAACGACGCCACCGTCGCCATCGGCTGCAGCATCGATTACGTGGCGCCGGCCCGCGAAGGCGACGAGCTGATCGCCAGCGCCTTCGAGCAGAGCCGCAGCGGCCGCACCGGCAACTACGACGTGCGCATCGAGAATTCCCAGGGCCAACTGATCGCCCTGTTCCACGGCAAATCCTACAAAGTGCGCGGCACCGTGCTGGCGCAGGAGACCTCCGAATGACAGACCTCACTGACGCCCTGATCATCGACGCGGTGCGCACGCCGATTGGCCGCTACGCTGGCGCCCTATCCGGCGTGCGCGCCGACGACCTGGCGGCGATCCCGATGAAGGCCCTGATGCAGCGCCACCCGGAGCTGGACTGGAGCGCCATCGACGACGTGATCTTCGGCTGCGCCAACCAGGCCGGCGAAGACAACCGCAACGTCGCCCATATGGCCTCGCTGCTGGCCGGCCTGCCGGTCACCGTGCCCGGCACCACGCTCAATCGCCTGTGCGGCTCCGGCCTCGACGCCGTAGGCAGTGCCGCACGCGCCCTGCGCTGCGGCGAAGCCGGACTGATGCTGGCTGGCGGCGTGGAATCCATGTCCCGCGCGCCGTTCGTGATGGGCAAGTCCGAGCAGGCCTTTGGCCGCACTGCGGAAATCTTTGACACCACCATCGGCTGGCGCTTCGTCAACAAACTGATGAAAAAGCAGTTCGGCATCGACTCCATGCCCGAGACGGCGGAGAACGTCGCCGAGCAGTTCAACATCAGCCGCGAAGACCAGGATGCCTTCGCCCTGCGCAGCCAGCACAAGGCCGCCGCTGCCCAGGCCAATGGCCGCCTGGCGAAGGAAATCGTCCCGGTGGAGATCCCCCAGCGCAAGGGCCCGGCCAAGGTGGTCGAGCAGGATGAACACCCGCGCGGCGACACCACCCTGGAACAACTGGCCAAACTCGGCACGCCGTTCCGCGAAGACGGCAGCGTCACCGCCGGCAACGCCTCGGGCGTCAACGACGGTGCCTGTGCACTGCTGATGGCCTCCCCGGCCGCCGCCGCGCGTCACGGCCTGAAGGCCCGCGCCCGCGTGGTTGCCATGGCCACCGCCGGCGTCGAGCCGCGGATCATGGGCATCGGCCCGGTGCCGGCGACCCGCAAGGTGCTGGAGCTGGCCGGCCTGTCGCTGAACGACATGGACGTGATCGAACTCAACGAAGCCTTCGCCGCCCAGGGCCTTGCCGTGCTGCGCGAGCTGGGCCTGAAGGATGACGACGCACGGGTGAACCCCAACGGCGGCGCCATCGCCCTCGGCCATCCGCTGGGCATGAGCGGTGCGCGCCTGGTCACCACCGCCCTGCATGAGCTGGAGGAACGCGGTGGCCGCTACGCCCTGTGCACCATGTGCATCGGCGTCGGCCAGGGCATCGCCCTGATCATCGAACGAATCTGATCCAAAGGGAGCTTCGAACCCCGCACCGCCAGTCGCCAAGTGCACCGGCTGGCAGACAGAGCAACGTCTCTGGCAGGGGTTCGAATCCTTCCGCGAACGGGGGCGTTATGCTGCTCCCATGACACTCGCAGCCCGCTTACGGGCTGGCGTACAAGAACAAATCGAGTGAACCCATGAACATGTACCATGATGCCGAACGTGCCCTGCTTGACCCGATGGAGACCGCCAGTGTCGACGAGCTGCGCCAGCACCAGCTGGAGCGCCTGCGCTGGAGCCTCAAGCACGCCCACGACAACGTCCCGCTGTACCAGAAGCGCTTCGCCGAGGCTGGCGTACACCCGGACGACCTGACCTCCCTGGACGATCTCGCCAAGTTCCCCTTCACCGGCAAGAACGACCTGCGCGACAACTACCCCTACGGCATGTTCGCCGTGCCGCAGAACGAGATCGTGCGCCTGCACGCCTCCAGCGGCACCACCGGCAAACCCACCGTGGTCGGCTACACGCAGAACGACATCGACACCTGGGCCAACGTGGTCGCGCGCTCCATCCGCGCCGCCGGCGGCCGCAAGGGTGACAAGGTGCATGTGTCCTACGGCTACGGCCTGTTTACCGGCGGCCTGGGTGCGCACTACGGCGCCGAGCGCCTGGGCTGCACCGTGATCCCGATGTCCGGCGGCCAGACCGAGAAGCAGGTCCAGCTGATCCGCGACTTCCAGCCGGACATCATCATGGTCACCCCGTCCTACATGCTCAACATCGCCGACGAGATCGAGCGCCAGGGCGTCGACCCGCACAGCCTCAAGCTGCGCCTGGGCATCTTCGGCGCCGAACCGTGGACCGCCGAACTGCGCCGCGCCGTGGAAGAACGCATGGGCATCACCGCCCTGGACATCTACGGCCTTTCGGAAATCATGGGCCCGGGCGTGGCCATGGAGTGTGCCGAGACCAAGGACGGCCCGACCGTCTGGGAAGACCACTTCTACCCCGAGATCATCGACCCGGCGACCGGCGCCGTGTTGCCGGACGGCCAGTACGGCGAGCTGGTGTTCACTTCGCTGTCGAAGGAAGCGCTGCCGATGATCCGCTACCGCACCCGCGACCTGACCCGCCTGCTGCCGGGCACCGCGCGGCCGATGCGGCGCATCGACAAGATCACCGGGCGCAGCGACGACATGCTGATCATCCGTGGCGTCAACGTCTTCCCGACCCAGGTCGAGGAACAGGTGCTGAAGATCAAGCAGCTCGCCGAGTGCTACGAGATCCACCTGCACCGCAATGGCAACCTCGACTGCATTGACGTCCACGTCGAGCTGCGCCACGACCAGCAGAACCTGTCGGCGGACGAACAGAAGGCCATCGGCAGCGAACTGGGCAAGCAGATCAAGACCCACATCGGCGTCAGTGCCCGCGTGCTGGTGCAGCCGAGCCACAGCCTCAAGCGTTCGGAAGGCAAGGCCTGCCACGTGTATGACAATCGGCCCAAGGGCTGATTGGTCGGCGTGACTGAAAGCCCCGCTTCGGCGGGGCTTTTCTTTGGCTTTTTTTGTAGGCGCGAGGGGGACGCTCAGTTCTTTCTCGCGAACACGCCCAACTTCGTCGCCACGTATTGCACCTCTCCCAGCTCCGGAGTAGCCCACCACTCCTACCACCCGTCGCCCCGCCCTCCCTGCCTGTCGATCCTTCACCCTGCCCTTCGACTATTCCTCAAAGGCAGGCGGCATCCGGCCGTCTGCCCAATCGCAGGAGAAGAGCGATGACCTATGTCGATGGTTTCCTCGTACCGGTGCCCACCGCCAGCCGTGAGCGCTACATCGAAGTGGCGCGCAAGGCGGCGGCGCTGTTCAAGGAACATGGCGCACTGAGCGTCGTCGAGTGCTGGGGCGACGACGTGCCCGAGGGCAAGGTGACCTCCTTCCCCATGGCCGTGAAACGCAAGGAGGACGAAACCGTGGTGTTCTCCTGGATCACTTGGCCGAGCAAGCAGGCGCGGGACGAAGGCATGAAGAAGTTCATGGAGGACGCGCGGATGAAGACCGACTTCAACGACATGCCTTTCGACGGGCAACGCATGATCTTTGGCGGCTTCCAGGTGATCGTCCAGGCCTGACGCCTGCCGCTCCCCACACGCACTGCTCTTTGTAGGACCGAGGGGGACGCCTAGTTCTTGCTCGCGAACCGCTCGACGCCTGGTCATCGGCAAGCATGGTTCGCGAGCAAGCTCGCTCCTACACCCCCTCCGAACCACCACATATGATTCATTCATAAAAATACATTTGCGTATCACTTTGTCATCTTTCCGGTAAATGGCAGGCGCTTTTCACGCCCAGGCAAATACGCCGCAGAATTCCGATAAATCCCTGCATAATTCTCACTTTCTACCGAATTAGCTTGGTGAATTGCGCTCCTTTGCGCGCCCGTTTGCTGCCAAAAGACCACCAAAGCGATACACAATCCATTTACGACACATCATTTATTGTTAGACATTCATTTCTGTATCATTTAAAACTACAGCCATGGCCAAGGCCGTCCCACGAACAAGACAAATGGCTGGAGACACAGCATGTACGCACAACTGGTTGAGACCGGCGTGAAGCGCATCAAGGCGCTGGACGAGATGTCGCCGGAAGAACGCGCCTTCCAGGAAAAGATCGATGCCGAGATCAAGATCGAGGCAAAGAACTGGATGCCCGACGCCTACCGCCAGACGCTGATCCGGCAGATTTCCCAGCACGCCCACTCCGAGATCGTCGGCATGCTGCCCGAGGGCAACTGGGTGACCCGCGCGCCGACCTTGAAGCGCAAGCTGCAGCTGATGGCGAAGATCCAGGACGAAGCCGGCCACGGCCTCTACCTCTACAGCGCGATGGAAACCCTGGGCGCCGACCGCGACGCCGAGATCGCCAAGCTGCACAGCGGCAAGGCCAAGTACTCGAGCATCTTCAACTACCCGACGCTTAACTGGGCCGACATGGGCGCGGTGGGCTGGCTGGTGGATGGTGCGGCGATCGTCAACCAGGTGGTGCTGCAGCGCACCTCCTACGGCCCCTACTCGCGCGCGATGATCCGCATCTGCAAGGAAGAGAGCTTCCACCAGCGCCAGGGCTACGAAATCCTCCTGACCATGATGCGCCACGGCAACCAGGCGCAGAAGGACATGGTCCAGGACGCCATCAACCGCCTCTGGTGGCCGGCGCTGATGATGTTCGGCCCCAGCGACGCCGACTCCCCCAACAGCGCCCAGTCCATGGCCTGGAAGATCAAGCGGCAGAGCAACGACGAACTGCGCCAGCGCTTCGTTGACCAGACCGTGCCGCAACTCGAACTGCTCGGCTGCACCGCCCCGGACCCGGACCTGAAGTGGAACGAGGAGCGCGGCCACTACGACTTCGGCGACATCCAGTGGGAAGAGTTCTACGAAGTGCTCAAGGGCAACGGCCCGTGCAACACCGAGCGCGTCGCCACCCGCCGCAAAGCCATCGAAGACGGCGCCTGGGTCCGCGAAGCCGCGGTCGCCTACGCCCGCAAACAACAACAGAAGAAAGACGCCGCCTGAGTCGCGAGGAGACAGAAGCCATGTCCGAATGGACCCTTTTTGAAGTGTTCGTGCGTAGCAAACACGGCCTGAACCACAAGCATGTCGGCAGCGTCCACGCCGCCGACGCCGCCATGGCCATCGAGAACGCCCGCGAGCTGTACACCCGCCGCAACGAAGGCGTGAGCCTGTGGGTCGTGCCCTCCGCGCTGATCACCGCCTCCTCCCCCGACGAGAAGGACCCGCTGTTCGACCCGGCGCAGGACAAGGTCTACCGCCACGCCAGCTTCTACGAGCTGCCGCCCGAAGTCGGCCACATGTGAGATCGCGTGCGATGAACCCGAATTCTGACAAGATCGAATACCTGCTGCGCCTCGCCGACAGCGCCCTGATCCAGGGCCAGCGCCTGTGCGAATGGTGCGGCCACGCCCCGGCCCTGGAAGAAGAGCTGGCGCTGATGAACGTCGGCCTCGACCTGGTGGGCCAGGCGCGCAACTGGTACGAGTACGCCGTGGAACTGCTGGACGACGGCCGCGACGCCGACCACCTGGCCTTCCGCCGCGACGAGCGCGCCTTCCGCAACCTCCTGCTGGTCGAGCAGCCCAACGGCGACTTCGCCGTGACCATCGCCAAGCAGTTCCTCTATGACGCCTGGCACTTCCATGTGCTGCACGCCCTGAGCAGCTCCAGCGACGAGCGTATCGCCGCCATCGCTGCCAAGGGCCTGAAGGAAGTCACCTACCACCTGCGCCGTTCCTCCGAGTGGATGCAGCGTCTGGGCGACGGCACCGAGGAAAGCCATGCGCGCATGCTCGCGGCGATCCCGCAGGTATGGCGCTTCACCGTCGAACTGTGCAACGCGGATGAAGTGGAACAGCGCCTGTCTGCCGAAGGCGTCGCGCCGAACCCGGAAGAGCTGGCCGCCGCGTGGAAAGCCAAGGTCGCCGACATCTTCGCCGCCGCGACCCTGCCGCTGCCGGAGCCTGCGGTGAACTTCTACCTCAGCGGCCGCCGTGGCCTGCACACCGAGCACCTGGGCATTCTCCTGGCCGAGATGCAGTTCCTCCAGCGGGCCTACCCCGATGCAACCTGGTGAGCTGATTACCAGCGATCGCGGCGCGCGCGCCGGTACGGCTGATGACCTCAGCCGCGCCTGGAACGTGCTCGGCGCGGTGATGGACCCGGAAGTGCCGGTGGTCAGCGTGGTCGAGCTGGGCATCGTGCGCGGGCTCGACTGGCAGGACGGGCACCTGCACGTGGTGGTCACCCCGACCTACTCCGGCTGCCCGGCCACCGAAGTCATCGAGCAGGACATCCAGCACGCCCTGGAGCACGCCGGCTTCGCCGCGCCGCAACTGGAGCGCCGCCTGAGCCCGGCCTGGACCACCGACTGGATCAGCGACAGCGGCCGCCAGGCGCTGCGCGACTACGGCATCGCCCCGCCGGCCGGCAGCACCAGCAAGCGCAGCCTGCTTGGCGAGACCCCGGAAGTGCGCTGCCCGCAGTGCGGCAGCCTGCACACCGAGCAGCTCAGCCAGTTCGGCTCCACCGCCTGCAAGGCGCTGTACCGCTGCATCGACTGCCGCGAACCCTTCGATTACTTCAAGTGCATCTAGGAGGACGAAGACAAACCGCTGCGCTAAGACACGCGTCGCTGAAAACGACTTCGAATTGCTCATTCACCGATGTGAACCCCGCTTCCGAAGCCGCTTCCGCCTCGCCTGACCTTCGCTCGCGACGTTTGTAGTCGCCCTCCGCGCGGTAGAACCGCAGGAGAACAACAATGAGCAAATTCCACAGCCTGAAAATCAAGGAAGTGCGCGCCGAAACCCGCGATGCCGTATCCATCGCCTTCGACGTCCCGGCAGACCTGGCCGACAGCTTCCGCTTCCAGCATGGCCAGCACCTGGTGATGCGCACCCAGCTCGACGGCGAGGAAGTGCGCCGCTCCTACTCCATCTGCAGCGGCGTGAATGACGGCGAGCTGCGCGTGGCGATCAAGCGCGTACCGGGCGGGCGCTTCTCCGCCTACGCCAACGAGACGCTGAAGGTCGGCGCCAGCCTGGAGGTCATGCCGCCAGCTGGCCACTTCAATGTCGAACTGGACCCGGCGCGCCATGGCAACTACCTGGCGGTCGCCGCCGGCAGCGGCATCACGCCGATCCTGTCGATCGTCAAGACGACCCTGGAAACCGAGCCGCACAGCCGCGTCACCCTGCTCTACGGCAACCGCTCCAGCAACGCCGCGATGTTCCGCGAGCAGCTCGAAGACCTGAAGAACCGCTACCTGCAGCGCCTCAACCTGATCTTCGTGTTCAGCCGCGAGCAGCAGGACGTCGACCTCTACAACGGCCGTATCGACGCCGACAAGTGCGGCCAGCTGTTCAGCCGCTGGCTCGACGTGAAGAGCCTGGACGCTGCCTTCATCTGCGGCCCGCAGGCGATGACCGAGACCGTGCGCGACCAGCTCAAGGGCAACGGCATGCCGGCCGAGCGCATCCATTTCGAGCTGTTCGCCGCCGCCGGCAGCGAGAGCAAGCGCGAAGCCCGCCAGGCTGCCGCTGCCGTCGACAGTGCGAAAAGCCAGATCACCGTGATCAGCGACGGCCGCGAACTGTCCTTCGAGCTGGCCCGCAACAGCGTCAGCGTGCTCGACGCCGGCAACGCCCAGGGCGCCGAACTGCCGTACTCGTGCAAGGCCGGCGTGTGCTCGACCTGCAAGTGCAAGGTGGTTTCCGGCGAAGTGGAAATGGACAGCAACTTCGCGCTGGAGGACTACGAAGTGGCAGCGGGCTATGTGCTGAGCTGCCAGGCGTACCCGATCAGCGACAACGTCGTGCTCGATTTCGACCAGCTCTGATCTGGCCCTGCGCTTCTGCAGGAGCGAGCGTGCTCGCTCCTGCAGAAAGAATTCAGCTCCACCGCCAGCGCCCACAAGGCCCCTGGCGGACCAAATCCGGCGGCATCGTCCCGCCAATGAAGAATGCGCCGCCGACGCCCACCCGGCGCGGCGGTCACCGGCAGCAGCCGGCACCCTTGCGTAGCGATCCGGAGGACAACAACCATGGCCCAAGAGCCTATCCTGCAAAGTTTCATCGGCGGCCGCTGGGTCGGCCAGCATGGCGCCCAGGCGCTGCGTAGCGCGCTCAACGGCCAGACCGTGGCGCGCACCCACGAGGAGGCGCTGGACTTCGCCGAAGCCGTCGCCCATGCCCGCGAGCAGGGCCTCAAGGAACTGATGTCCATGGACTTCCAGCAGCGCGCCCAGCGCCTGAAAGCCCTGGCGCTGTACCTCACCGAACGCAAGGAACAGCTCTACGAGATTTCCCGCCACAGCGGCGCCACCCGCGCCGACAGCTGGATCGACATCGAAGGCGGCGCCGGCACCCTGTTCGCCTACGCCGGCGTCGGCGGCCGCGAGCTGCCCTCGGGCAACGTGGTCCACGAAGGCCCGGCCATGCCGCTGGGCAAGACCGGCAAGTTCGCCGGCAGCCACATCCTGGTGCCGCGCGGCGGCATCGCCGTGCACATCAACGCCTTCAACTTTCCGATCTGGGGGATGCTGGAGAAGTTCGCGCCGAGCTTCCTCGCCGGCATGCCGTGCATCGTCAAACCGGCCACCGCCACCAGCTACATCACCGAAGCCGCCGTGCGCGTGATGCACGAATCCGGCCTGCTCCCGGCCGGCAGCCTGCAACTGATCATTGGCGGCACCGGCGACCTGCTGGACCGCCTGCAGGGCCAGGACATCGTCACCTTCACCGGCTCGGCGGACACCGCCGCCAAGCTGCGCGTCAATCCGAACCTGATCCGTAACTCGGTGCCGTTCAACGCCGAGGCCGACTCGCTGAACTGCGCCATCCTCGCGCCGGACGTCACCCCGGACGACGAGGAATTCGACCTCTTCGTCAAGGAAGTGGCCCGCGAGATGACCGTCAAGGCCGGGCAGAAATGCACCGCCATCCGCCGCGCCATCGTGCCCGCCAAGCACATCGACGCCGTGGCCGAGCGCCTGCGTGAGCGCCTGGCCAAGGTCGTGGTTGGCGACCCCTCAGTGGAAGACGTGAAAATGGGCGCCCTGGCCTCCCATGCCCAGCAGACCGACGTCGCCGAGCGCGTGGAAGCCCTGCTGAAATCCAGCGAATTGGTCTTCGGCGCGAAGGACGGCTTCACCCCGCGCGGCGACGGCGTGGCCGAAGGCGCATTCTTCGCCCCGACCCTGCTGCGCAGCCGTGACCCGCACGCCGAAGGTGGCGCCCACGACATCGAGGCGTTCGGTCCGGTGACCACCCTGATGGCCTACGACGACATCGACGAAGCCGTCGCCCTCGCCGCTCGCGGCAAGGGCAGCCTGGTGGCGAGCCTGATCACCCGTGATCCGCAGGTCGCCGCGAAAGTCGTCCCGGTGATGGGCGCCCTGCACGGCCGCCTGCACATCCTCGACCGCGAGTCCGCCGCCGAATCCACCGGCCACGGTTCGCCGCTGCCGGTACTCAAGCACGGCGGCCCGGGTCGCGCCGGCGGTGGTGAAGAACTGGGCGGCGTACGCGCGGTGAAGCACTACCTGCAGCGCACTGCCGTACAGGGCTCGCCGACCATGCTGATGGCCGTCACCGGCGAGTACGTGCGCGGAGCCAAGGTCTACGAGACGGAGGTGCACCCGTTCCGCCGCTACTTCGACGACCTGAAGATCGGCGAGTCGCTGCTGACCCACCGCCGCACCGTCACCGAGGCGGACCTGGTCAACTTCGGCTGCCTGTCGGGCGACCACTTCTACATGCACTTCGACGAGCTGGCGGCCAAGGATTCGCAGTTCGGCAAGCGCATCGCCCACGGCTACTTCGTGCTCTCGGCGGCGGCCGGCCTGTTCGTCTCGCCCGGCGTCGGCCCGGTGCTGGCCAACTATGGCCTGGACACCCTGCGCTTCATCAACCCGGTGGGCATCGGCGACACCATCCAGGCGCGCCTGACCTGCAAGCGCAAGATCGACCAGGGCAAGAAGAGCCCCAAGGGCGAGCCGCAGGGCGTGGTCGCCTGGGACGTGGAAGTCACCAACCAGCTCGGCGAACTGGTGGCCAGCTACGACATCCTCACCCTGGTGCTCAAGCGCGCGTGATGCGCTGAGCGCTCAACTCCGCTGTCATCTTCGACCGGCCTTCGGGCCGGTTTTTTCATGCCCGCGCGCTGCCGACATGCAGGCGCCAGCGGAGCCTCTCCGCTGCCAGGGCCCTACAGGTCGGGCGCCGCCACGGTGGTCATGCTCCGGCCATCCACCCGCCGCAGCGGCAGCGATTCAGGGTCGAACCCGTCGATGCAGCAGGCGTTCACGCTGAGCAGCGCCGGGTTGCTGCGGCGCTGGTGATAGACGTAGATCCCGCACGTTCCGCAGAAATAGTGCAGCGCCACGCCGCTGTTCCAGCGATACAGGCGCAAGGCCTGATCGCCGCGGGTCACACGGAAGTTGCTCTTCGGCACGGTTGCCATCAGCGCGTTGCGCTTGCCGCACAACGAGCAGTCGCAGCGCACCAGTTCGTCGAGTTCCGCGTCGAAGGCGAAAGCCACCGCGCCGCAGTGGCAGGTGCCGGTGTAGTGCATGGCTGATTCCTCGTCACAAGTGCCCTTGATCACTGCCTGCAAGCGTAGACCCTCGCCCTATTCGTGATTCAGGATCAACTATCCTTTGCCCTTCACCGCGTTTTTCTCAAGGGCTGACTTCCGGACAATGCCTCCCATCGCATCCCATTCGTCCGGAGCCCCACACCATGCCCCTCGCCCTCCTGGCGCTGACGCTCAGTGCCTTCGCCATCGGCACGACGGAGTTCGTCATCGTCGGCCTGATTCCCACCATCGCCAGCGACCTGGGGGTCACCCTGCCCTCCGCCGGCCTGCTGGTGAGCCTCTATGCCCTGAGCGTCGCCATCGGCGCGCCGCTGCTGACCGCCATGACCGGGCGCATTCCACGCAAGGCGTTGCTGGTCGGGCTGATGGCGCTGTTCACCATCGGCAACCTGGTGGCCTGGCAGGCGCCCAGCTACGAATCGCTGATCGTCGCGCGCATCCTCACCGGCCTCGCCCACGGCGTGTTCTTCTCGGTCGGCTCGATCATCGCCACCAACCTGGTGAGCAAGGACAAGGCCGCCAGCGCCATCGCCACCATGTTCAGCGGCATGACCGTCGCCTTCGTCACCGGCATTCCGCTGGGCACCTTCATCGGCCAGCACCTGGGCTGGCGCGTGACCTTCCTGGTGGTGGCCGCCTTTGGCGTGATCGCCCTGCTCGGCAGCCTGCTGTTCGTGCCGAAGAACATCCAGCACACCCCGCCGGCGCCGCTGCTGCGCCAGGCCCGCGTGCTGCTGCAGCCGCGCCTGCTGCTGGTCTACGCGATGACCGCGGTGGGCTACGGCGGCTCGCTGATCGCCTTCACCTTCCTCGCGCCGATCCTCCAGGACCTCGCCGGTTTCAGCCCGAACATGGTCGGCGTCGTGCTCCTGGCCTACGGTGTCTCGGTGGCCATCGGCAATATCTGGGGCGGCCGCCTGGCTGACAAACGCGGCCCGGTGAGCGCCCTGAAGATCATCTTCGGCCTGCTGGCTTCGGTGCTGCTGGTACTCACTTTCACTGCCGGCAACCCGTGGCTGGTGGTGTTGACCGTGCTCGCCTGGGGCGCCGTCGCCTTCGGCAACGTACCGGGGCTGCAGGTCTACGTGGTACAGCAGGCCGAGCGCGTGGCGCCGGACGCCGTGGACGTGGCCGCAGGCTTCAACATCGCCGCGTTCAACCTCGGCGTGGCCGGTGGTTCCTGGGCCGGCGGCCTGGTGGTCAGCCACCTGGGCCTGAGCCATACGCCCTGGATCGCCGCTGTCGTCACCCTCGCCGCCTTCGGCCTGACCGCCCTGAGCGGTCGTCTGGACCGGCGCAATTCCATGGAACCGGCCGCCCCTGGCGCGGTTCCCACTCACTGATCGACCACAAGGAGTTCTTCCATGAGCGTTCCCGCCTTCGGCCTCGGCACCTTCCGCCTCAAGGGCCAGACCGTCATCGACTCGATCCGCACCGCGCTGGACCTGGGTTACCGCGCCATCGACACCGCGCAGATCTACGGCAACGAAGCCGACGTCGGCGAAGCCATCGCCGGCAGCAAGGTGAAGCGCGACGAGCTGTACCTGACCACCAAGATCTGGACCGAGAACTACGCCGCCGACAAGCTGATCCCCAGCCTCAAGGACAGCCTGCACAAGCTGCGTACCGACCGCGTCGAGCTGACCCTGATCCACTGGCCGTCGCCCAAGGGCCAGGTACCGGTCGCCGAGTTCATGGGCGCCCTGGCCGAAGCCAAGGCCCAGGGCCTGACCGGCGAGATCGGCGTGTCCAACTTCACCATCGCCCTGATGCAGGAGGCCATTGCCGCTGTCGGCGCCGGCCAGATCGCCACCAACCAGGTGGAACTGCACCCCTACCTGCAGAACCGCAAGGTGGTGGAGTTCGCCCAGAACCAGGGCATCCACATCACCTCCTACATGACCCTGGGCTACGGCAAGGTGCTCAGCGACGAGGTGATCATCGGTATCGCCAAGCGCCACGGTGTCACGCCGGCGCAGGTCACCCTGGCCTGGGCGATGCAGCTGGGCTACTCGGTGATCCCGTCATCCACTAAGCGCGAGAACCTCGAAGGCAACCTGCGCGCTGTCGACCTGCGCCTGACCGACGCCGACATGGCCGCCATCGCTGCACTGGACCGCAACGAACGCATCACCAGCCCGGAAAGCCTGGCCCCGGCCTGGGATTGATCCGCCGCTGACCGACAGCCGCCCCACCGAGGGCGGCTTTCCCGTTTCCAAGGAGTCTTCATGAGCGCTATCACTGCAGATTATGCCGCCTGGACCTGGACGCCCGGCGCCGGCCTCGATGGCCTGAAACAGGTGCGCCTGCCGATTCCGCAGCCCGGCCCGGACGAGGTACTGGTGGCCAACACCGCTATCGCGCTGAATCCGGTGGACTGGAAGATGATCGACTGGGGCCGCGACGACTGGCAGCAAGGCCAGGTACCTGGCGTGGATGGTGTCGGCATCGTCATTGCGGTGGGCAGCGAGGTGAACCTGCGCGCCGGCGCCCGCGTCGCCTACCACCAGTCGCTGACCCGTGGCGGCAGCTTTGCCGAGTACACGCTGCTACGCGCCCGAGCTGTCTACCCGGTGCCCGATTCGCTCGACGATGCCACCGCCGCCAGCCTGCCCTGCCCCGGCCTCACGGCCCGGCAAGCGCTGGATAAGCTGCCGGCCTGCAACCACCGCGATGTGCTGGTGACCGGCGCCGGTGGTGCAGTCGGCTATCTGCTCGCGCAACTGGCGCTGCAACGTGGGCTGCGCGTGTGGGTGACCGCGGCACCGAAACACCGCGAACACCTGCTGCAACTGGGAATCGCCGGGGTCTTCGACTACCGCGACGGGCAGTGGTCCCAGCACCTGCGCGAAGCCCTCGGCCCGCGCCGCCTGCAGGGCATCTTCGATACCGTCAGCGGCAACCACGCCGCCATCCTCGCCCCGCTGCTGGGCTACAACGGCCACCTGGTGTGCATCCAGGACCGCCAGGAAAGCGCCCCGCTGCCAGCCTTCAGCACTGCCATCTCGCTGCACGAAGTGGCACTCAACAGCATCCATGCCCACGGCGAAGCGCTGGACTGGCAGGAGCTGCACCAGGCGGCAGCGAGCCTGATGCAGGGCGTCGCCAACGGCCAGTTGCAGGCGCCAGCGAAGCAGTTGTTCGACTTCGCCGAACTGCCCGAAGCGCTGCGGCGCTTGAAGTCCGGCGAAGGCAGCGGTAAATGGATCAGTCTGCTGCCGGCGCCGATGGTCGTTGCCTGACCAGAGCGCTTCGGGCGAAAGCGGAACTCCCATTTCGCAGGATGAACACGTCGTAGGATGGCGTGGAGCGCAGCGATACCCATCAATGCCTTGCACCCGCAGCATGGGTATCGCTGCGCTCCACCTATCCTACAAAGACACTCCCCGGGCAAACACACAGGAGAACAACATGGATCTGGGCATCAAGGGCCGCTGGGCCGTGGTCTGCGCCGCCAGCAAGGGGCTGGGCAAGGGTTGCGCCGTGGCGCTGGCCCGCGAGGGCGTGAACCTGGCGATCAACGCCCGCGACGTCGACACCCTCGCCGCCACCGCCGCCGAGCTGCGCCAGCTGGGCGTGGAAGTGCGCGAAGTAGCCGGCGACATCAGCCAGCCGGAGGTGCGTGCCGCGCTGCTCGCCGCCTGCCCGCAGGTGGACATCCTGGTGAACAATGCCGGCGGCCCGCCTCCCGGCGATTTCCGCGACTGGGAGCGCGAAGACTGGCTGCGCGCCCTGGAGCTGAACATGCTCACGCCCATCGAGCTGATCAAGGCCACGGTGGACGGCATGGCCGAGCGCGGTTTCGGCCGCATCGTCAACATCACCTCCGGCTCGGTGAAGGCGCCAATCGCCACTCTCGGGCTGTCCAATGGCGCGCGCAGCGGGCTGACCGGCTTCGTCGCCGGGCTGGCGCGCCAACCGCAGGTGGCGGGCAGGAACGTGACCATCAACGGCCTGCTGCCCGGCTCCTTCGATACCGATCGCCTGCGCAGCGGCTTCCACCGCGCCGCCCATCTGAGCGGGCGCGATGAAGATGAGCTGGTGGAGACCGGCAAGCAGGAAATCCCCGCCGGGCGCTTCGGCAGCGCGGAAGAATTCGGCCAGTTCTGCGCCTTCCTGTGCAGCGCACAGGCCGGCTACCTGACCGGGCAGAACCTGTTGCTCGATGGCGGCGCTTATCCGGGGACGTTCTGACGCTAACCTCACCCTGGCGCTCCTACAGAAAAGCGACCCCACCTGGACCAAACCTCTAGAATTCACCCCGCCGCTCCCGAACAGGCCCACCGATGAAAGCCCACTCCGACGAACTCAAGACCTTCGCCACGGTGATCGACTGCGGCTCCATCACTGCCGCCGCCGAGCAGCTGGGGCTGACGCCCTCGGCCGTGAGCCGGGCGTTGTCGAAGCTGGAGGAGAAACTCGGCACCACCCTGCTCAACCGCACCACGCGGCGGATGAAGCTGACCGAGGAAGGCGAGTTCTTCCTGGAGAACGCCCGGCACATCCTCGAACAGATGGACGCCCTGGAAGAACGCCTGGCCCTGCGCCAGCAATCCCCGGCCGGACGACTGCGGATCAACGCCGCCTCGCCCTTCATGCTGCACGCCGTGGTGCCGCATATCGGCGCGTTCCGCGAGCGCTACCCGGACATCGAGCTGCAACTCAACACCAACGACCTCAACATCGACCTGCTCGAGCAGAGCACCGACATCGCCATCCGCATCGGCCACCTCGCCGACTCCAGCCTGCACGCGCGCCCCCTGGGCAGCAGCCGGCTGAACCTGCTGGCGGCGCCGCAATACCTGGAGCGCCACGGGACGCCGGGGAACCTGGAAGAGCTGCTCGGCCACTCGCTGCTGGGCTTCACCCAGCCCGAAGCGCTGAACATCTGGCCGATCCGTCACGCCGGTGGCGATACCCTGACCGTCAATCCGTCGCTGTCCGCCTCCAGCGGCGAGACCCTGCGCCAACTGGCCATCGGCGGCCAGGGCATCGCCTGCCTCGCCAGCTTCATGACCTGCGACGACATCCGCGCCGGGCGGCTGGTGCGTGTGCTGCCGGAGCTGACCAGTGAGCGTCGCCAGCCAATCCACGCGGTGTACTACCGCAACTCGCAGCTGGCGTTGCGTATCCAGTGTTTCCTCGACTTCATCCAGGAGCGCCTGGCGCAGTCCCTGCACGCCACCGGCTGACCTAAGAAATTTCCCACAGCCGGAAAACCTCGACCACACTGAACAGGGTTCGCGACGCACCGCATCGACGGGCGTCCTCCCGCCAAGATCGAGGGCCCGGCATGTCACCCATGCTGCTGTACCTGCGCGCCATCATCCATCCCGGCCGCGACACCCTGCTGTTTGCCCTGCGCACCGTAGTCGCGGGTCTGCTGACGCTGTACCTGGCGTTCCTGCTCGACCTCGACCAGCCCAAGTGGGCGACCATGACGGTCGTCATCATCAGCACCCCGCTGGCCGGCATGACGCTGCAGAAGAGCTTCGCCCAGGTGATCGGTACCACCATCGGCGCCATGGTCGCGGTGGCGATCATGGCGCTGTTCCCCCAGGCGCCCCTGCCCTTCATCGTCACCCTGGCGCTGTGGCTGGCGATCTGCACGGCTGGCGGCACGCTGATGCGCTTCACGCATTCCCATGCCTTCGTGCTCAGCGGCTTCACCGCCGTGATAGTCGCCCTGCTGGCCCAGCCGACGCCCGAATCCACCTACACCCTGGCCATCACCCGCGTCACCGAGACTTTGCTGGGCGTAGCCTGCGTGACGCTGGTCAGCCTGTTCTTCGCGCGCCCGCAGAGTGTCGCGCGTGGCTACTTCGCCAAGGTCGACCAGCTGATCCGCCTGATCGCCGTGCACGCCGCCGCGGTGATCCGTGGCGAAGAGCTGGAGGAGGATTTCCAGCAACGCCAGAAGCAATTGCTGGGCGAGATCGCGGCCCTGGAGATGCTCCGCCGCCACCTCTACTTCGACGCCCCGCGCCTGCGCGGAGCCGATGAACTGGTGCAGCAGCTGGCCAACCAGTTGGTGCTGATGACGTCGCGGCTGGCGATCCTGCGGCGCCAGCGCAAACTGATCGAGGCGCGCCTGACCGGCCCGCTGCCGGAATCCGTGCGGCGGCTGCGCGAGGATGAACTGGCCTGCCTTGCCGAACTGGCCGAATTCGGCCGCGACCTGCCCGCCGCCACCCGCAAACGCATCACCCAGCTGCGCCAGCGCTTCGATGCCGCCGCGCGGCAGGCCGAGGAACTCGCCGACGGCCTGCCCACGTCGCTGCGCTCCCTGGCCTGGGCCCTGCGCTTCGAGCAGGCACGGCTGATGCAGCAGCTGGACGAGATGATCGAGCTGAGCGAAGCGATCCAGGAAGGCCGCCCCGGCAGCAGTTCCTATCCGCAAAGCCAGGCCCACGCGTTGCACCTGGACTTCCACCTGGCAGCGATGAACGCCACCCGCGCTTTCGTCGCGCTGTGCTGCGCCGGATGGATCTGGGTGGAAACCGCCTGGGACGGCGCGCGCGCCGGGATGATCCTGATCGGCATCCTCTGCTCCCTGCTGGCCACCTTCCCACGCCCGCTCATGGCCAGCCTGGCGTACATGCGCGGGCTGGCTATGGCGCTGGTGGCGGCGGCGCTGCTGCAATTCCTGCTGCTGCCCAGCGTCGGCGACTTCGAGATGCTCGCATTGTTCCTCACGCCGCTGCTGTACGTGATCGCGGTCGGCCTGGCCAATCCGCAGACCGCCGGGATCGGCATCGGCCTGGGGCTGTCGACCTTCCTGCTGGTCGGTCCGCAGAACCAGGGCGCGTGGATCAACACGTCGCTGCAATGGTTCGAGTTCGCCGGCGGCTATGTCAGCGCCGGCGTGCTGGCGCTGCTGGTGTACGCCTGGGTGTTCCCTTTCGACGCCGACGCCCGGCTGCGCCGCCAGTCGCGGCGGACCCGCGCCGAGGTGCGCTCGGTGCTGCTGTCCAAACCCAGCGAGGCGCGCCGGTTCCTGTTCGAGAGCCGCATGGTGGATCGCCTGGCGATCATGCTCGGGCTGCTGCCGGCGGCGCGCGACAGCCAGTCCGGCGAGCGCTTCCAGTGCAGCCTGGCGAGCATGACCCTGGGCGTGGTGCTGCACCAGCTGCGCCGCGAGAGCCTCAACCCCGGCGGCCTGCCGCAAGCCCTGCGTGCCCGGCTGTCGCTGCTGCTGGATGAGCTCGCCGCCTGCCTCGACCAGCCACCCGCCGCCCCGCTGCACCGGGTACTGCCGGCCATGCGCGAGCTGGGAAATGAGCTGGACGAGCTGCAGAGCCTCGGCAGCTACCCCAGTGGCGACGCCATGCGCCCGGTGTTCGTCAGCGGCGTGGCGCTGCTGGTGGCCGCCGACCTGCTGGAGCGCTTCCGCGACCTTTACGGCGAATCCACCGCCTTCCACGACGACCCTGGGGAACCCGCGCTGCATGCCCGTTGATATCGAACTGGGCGGGGTCTACCTGCCTCCGCTGGCCCAGGCCCTGCTGCTGGCCTTGCCGATCTTCCTGCTGCTGGACTGGAGCCTGCGCCGACTCGGCGTACTGCGCCTGGTCTGGCACGAGGCGCTGTTCGAAGGAGCGCTCTACGCCTGCCTCTGTGCCGGCCTGATCCTGCTCATGGGAGCCCTGCACTGAATGGCCGGCCTGCGCAAAGCCCTACCGCCGCTGATCACCCTGGCCGTCGTGGCGCTCGCCCTGGTCCTCGGCTTCTTCGCCTGGACCTACTACACCCGTGCGCCCTGGACCCGCGACGCCCGGGTGCGTGCCGACGTGGTGACGGTCTCGGCTGACGTCACCGGGCGCATCGTCGAGTTGCGGGTGAAAGACAACCAGCACGTCAGCAAGGGCGAACGGTTGCTGAGCATCGACCCGGCGCGCTACGAGCTGGCGGTATTGCACGCGGATCGCGCGGTGGAGGTTGCCCGCGCCGCGCTCGGCCAGTCCCAGGCCGCCATCGCTGCCAACCAGGCGCTGCTGCATCAGCGGCAGAGCGAGGAAGTCCGCCGCAAGGCACTGAAGGCACGCTCGGCGATCTCCAACGAGGAATGGGAGAAGGCCAACACCGATGTCACCGTGGCCGAGGCGCAGCTGCTGCGCGAACAGGCCAACCTCGGCCTGGCGCAGGCCAACGTGGCCCTGGCCGAAGCCGCGCAGAAGCAGGCCCGCCTGGACCTGGAACGCACCCAGGTGGTGGCGCCGGTGAACGGCTATGTGACCAACCTGCTGACCCGCGCAGGCGACTACGCCACCGCCGGCAACTCACTGGTGGCGCTGGTGGACAGCGATTCCTTCTACGTCGGCGGCTACTTCGAGGAAACCAAGCTGCCGCGCATCCGCGAGGGCGACGCGGTGAACGTGCAACTGATGAGCGGCGAGCGCTTCGACGGCCGCGTCGAAAGCATCGCCTTCGCCATCACCGACCGCGAGAACGCCCCTGGCGCGCGCCTGCTGGCCAATATCAACCCGAGCTACACCTGGGTCAAACTGGCCCAGCGCATCCCGGTACGCATCGCCATCGACCCGGACTACAAGGGCCGAGACCGCCTGCGCGCCGGTACTACCGCCACCGTCAGCGTGGTCGAGAGCGGGCGCTGAAACCAAGGTTCCGATGGGCAGGCGGAACTTTCATCACCGCCTCGTCATCAACTCATCGCGTGATTGTCACTCGCCTGGTGCAGCATGCCCCCAGCTTCCCGCATCCCGCGCGGCAGCCACCGCCGAGGATCGCCCTTGCCCCCCCTTCGCCTTCTGGCCGTTTCCCTGCTGACCTGCACCACCCTCGCCCTGGTGGCCTGGCGCTCGCTGCCCTCGCCACTGGAGGACGTGCCCAGCAGCAGCCTGTTCGCACAGAACTGGGCCCGTGGCGGAGTCGTCCTGCTGGTTCGCCACATGGAGCGCTGCGACCGCTCCAGCGCCGAGTGCCTGGGCGCCGCCGACGGCATCACCGCCCGCGCCGCCAAACTGGCCAAGAGCATGGGCGACAGCATCACCCGCCTGGGCCTGACCGCCACCGACATCTACAGCAGCCCGACCAACCGCACCATGCAGACCGCCGACCTGATGTTCGACCGCAGCGTGGCGCGCCAGGACTGGCTGTTCACCTGCAAGGACGGCGACCTCGCCGCGCAGATCCGCGAGCACAAGGCCGAGCACCGCAACCTGGTGCTGGTCACCCACAGCGAATGCTTCGACCTGCTGCGCGAGAACCTCAAGGTTCGCGAGACCGACACGCCCGAGTACGGCAGCGCCCTGGTGCTGTTCGACGAGGCCCAGCCGCGGTTGCGCATCGCCGGCGAAGTCGAGACCGATGAATGGCTGAAGCTGGTGGACTCGCACAACCCGGGCTGAGGCCGCTGCCAGAAAGCGCTTTCTGTGCCATCTTCTTGCGATCGTTCCAAGGAGAGGCTCGATGCCCGCCCTGCTCACTAGCCACCCACTGTTCGCCGCCCCCATCCTGCTGCTGATCGACCTGCTGCTCTGGCGCCTGGTCGGCCCGGCCCATCCGCATTGGCGCCTGGCCGTACGGCTGGTCGGCTTCCTGCTGTTCAGCCTGCTGCTGTTCAACGCCGGGATGAATCCGCTGCGCGCCGCGCCCTGGGCGGACGACCTGCCCAGCCACATGGTCGCCACTGCCGTGCAGATCATCTGGTGGCTGTTCGCCGCGCGCTGCCTGACGGTCGTGCTGGGCTTCCTGCTGGTGCAGCGTATCGGCCATGGCGGGCGGTTGCTGCAGGATGTGGTCGGCGCGCTGATCTTCCTGGTCGCCATCATCGCTGCCGCCGGCTATGTGCTGGAGCTACCGGTGAAGGGCCTGCTGGCAACTTCCGGGGTGGTCGCCATCGTCCTCGGCCTCGCGCTGCAGAGCACCCTGAGCGACGTGTTCTCCGGCATCGTGCTGAACACCACCAAGCCGTACCAGCTCGACGACTGGATCTCCATCGACGGCATCGAGGGCAAGGTCACCGAGATCGACTGGCGCTCCACCTACCTGCAGACCTCCCAGGGCACGCTGGCAGTGGTGCCCAACTCCCTCGCCGCCAAGGCCAAGGTGCTCAACCTGAGCCGCCCGGCGAACCTGTATGGTGTCAGTGTGAGCCTGACGGTCAGCCCGCATATTCGCCCGCGCAAGGTGATCGAGGCGCTGGAGCACGCCCTCGGCGGCTGCCGCGCCCTGCTGGCCAACCCGGCGCCGGCGGTCAGCGTGCGCAAGTCCGCGCCCGATGGCGTGGAATACGAGATGAGCGGCTTCGTCGCCGCCATGGGCGAGAAGCGCGAGGTGCGCAACCAGTTGTTCGACCTTGCCTACCGCCACCTGCAGGCCGCCGGCATCAACCTGCTGGCCGAGGCCGACGCACCGATGCGCGAAAGCGCCTCGCGGGCACGGGCGTTGCTGGTGCGCTCGGGGCTGTTCGATGCGCTGCGGGACGAGGAGCGCGACGAACTGGCGAACCGCATGCAGCGCCGGCCCTTCAAGCGCGGTGAAGTGCTGCTGGCGCCGGGGGATGTCAGCGACCGCCTGCTGATCATCGACTCGGGCGTCGTCAGCGTCACCCTGCCCCAGGATGCCCAGAGCATCGAAGCCGGACGCATGGGGCCGGGCGAAGTCTTCGGCGAGGCCGGCGTGCTCACCGGCTCCGGCTGGCAGGCGCAATTCACCGCCATCAGCGACGGCGCGGCCTATTACATCGACAAGGAAACCCTGGCGCCCTGCATGGAAGCCCGCCAGGAGATCGCCGAGGCCATGGGCCGCCTGCTGGACTTCCGCCAGAAGGCCAGCGCCGCGCTGCTGGTCGAGCAGCCCACGGTGGTGCAACAGCGCGGGCTGATGGCCTGGCTCAGGCAGCACGCCGGGCGCCGCTACAAGGCCTGATCCATCACCGGGTCAGGCGCTGACCTCCTGCAGGCAATCCAGCGGCACCCAGCCGGCCTCGCCGCCGGAGCGGACGCACCAGAGCCAGCCACCGAGCTCGCGGCCGCCTTCGAGCCGCTCGCCGACCTCCACGTCGAGTTCGCGAGCGGTGTAGTCCTCCATCGCCACCCCGGCGCCCGGCGCGGTCATGTTGAACACCTGCGCCGGCACCCAGCCCTCGCGCTGCCCTGGCGTGGAGCAGAAGTACCAGTCTTCCCAGCCCTCGGCGCCTTCGTAGCGTTCGCCGACGAACAACGGCGCCCCCTTGGCGAAGGTGATGGGTGTGGGGTACTCGCTACGGTGGCGTTGAATCACTTCGTAGTGCATGTCTCTCTCCCGGCTCCCTGGACCGATCCATGCTACTCCTCACAACGTATCGTGGAAGATCACTCCGAGGGTGAAGCGCTCGCCGGTATGCAGGCGGCTGACGCCATGGCGCAGGTTGACCCGGTGGTAGCCACGCACACCCCGTACCGGCCGCTGGGCCACGGCGAACACCACGGCATCGCCTTGCCTGAGCGGCACCACGGCCACCCGCGACTGCATGCGCGGCCGCTGCTCGGTGAGGACGAACTCGCCGCCCTCGAACTCCTCGCCCGGTTGCGACAGCAGGATCGCCACCTGCAACGGGAAAGCCAGCTCCCCATACAGGTCCTGGTGCAGGCAGTTGTAATCGCCGGCGCGGTAGCGCAGCAGCAAGGGCGTCGGCCGCCGCTGCCCGGCGGCATGGCAGTGAGCGAGGAAGTCGGCATGCTCCGGCGGGTAATGGATGCCAGTACCCATGCGCTCGTGCCAGCAATTGGCGATGGCGCGCAGTGGCGGGTAGAAGGCTCCGCGCAACGCCTGCAGTAGGGCCGGCAAGGGATAGGCGAAGTAACGGTACTCACCGAGGCCGAAGTTGTGCCGGGCCATGATCACCCGGCTGCGAAACGGCTCGTCCTGGTCGTAGAGCGCGCGCAGGGCTTCGCATTGCGCCTTGTCGAGCAGGCCCGGGATCAACGCATGGCCGTCGGCGTCGAGGCGCTCAGCCAGCAGCGGCCAGTCCAGGGCAGCGATTCGATGGGCAAGGATAGGGATGGCGGGCATCTTGAAGGTCCGTGGAAACAAGGCTCCAGTCTAGGTTCGCCCCTGCCCCAGCGCGCCCCGAGGCCGACTTTCAAACTGCCCCGCAGCGACGCATTGTAGAATCAGCCAATCATTCTTGATCGAACACGGCCATGACTCCCGAAGACCCGATCCTGCGGGACATTTCCCGCGTGACCCTGCAGCATTACCAGGAGCGCGCCGAAGCGTTTCGCGAAGGTACCTGGGACCACGATGTCACCCAGAACATCGCCGCGCTGCTGCGGCATATCCAGGGCGATGCGCCCTTCGCCCTGCTCGACTTTGGCTGCGGCCCGGGGCGTGACCTGTGTGCACTGAAGCGCCTGGGGCATGAGCCGGTCGGCCTGGACGGCTGCGCCGACTTCGTCGCCATGGCCCGCGAGGCCAGCGGCTGCGAGGTCTGGCAGCAGGACTTCCTGGCTCTCGACCTGCCCGCCGGGCGCTTCGACGGTATCTATGCCAATGCCAGCCTGTTCCACGTCCCGCGCAGTGAACTGCCACGCGTGCTCGGCCAGTTGCAGGCAGCGCTGAAGCCGGGTGGCGTGCTGTTCAGCTCCAACCCACGCGGGGAGAACCAGGAGGGCTGGAATGGTGGGCGCTATGGCTCCTACCACGATCTGCAGAACTGGACGCGCTTGCTGGAAGCCGCGGGATTCCGCGAGCTGGAACACTACTTCCGCCCCGCCGGCCTGCCGCGCGAGCAGCAGCCCTGGCTGGCCAGTGTGTGGCGCAAGGTTTGACGGCTACAGCAGCCGGAAGTGATTCGCGAGCAAGCTCGCTCCTACAGGCCAACGTCGGTGCAACCGTGTAGGAGCGAGCTTGCTCGCGAACCCGCCTGACGTCAGGCCGAAGGCCAGACGTTCCCCTCTGGACGGCGCGGGCAGTATTACCCGCGCCGCTGCGGTCAGCCCTTCGCCGCCCAGGCGTTGAAGCGCTGCTCCAGGTCCTCGCCGTGGTCGACCCAGAACTCGAAGTTCACCGGGACGGCCTGTTCGAGGTTCGACGGTGCGGTGTTCAGGCGCTCCACCAGCTTCGGATCGAGCAGCTTGGTAGTCCCCAGGTTCACCGAGCCGTAGCCCAGCTTCACCGTGTGGATCTTCTGCTGTTCGGGCTGGAGCGAGAAGGCGATGAAGTCCTCGGCCGCCTTCTTGTTCGGGCTGCCCTTGGGGATCGCCCAGGAGTCGATGGCATACAGGCTGCCATTCCACACCACCTTCATCGGCGCGCCCTCTTCCTGGGCGGCGAAGGCGCGGCCGTTGTAGGCGGTACTCATGGCCACGTCGCCGCTGGCGATGAACTGCATCGGCTGCGCGCCGGACTCCCACCACTGGATCGACGGCTTGATCTCATCGAGCTTCTTGAACGCACGGTCCACGCCCTCTTTCGTCGCCAGCACCTTGTACAGGTCTTCCTTCTTCACGCCGTCGGCCAGCAGGGCGATCTCCAGGGTGTACTTGGCGCCCTTGCGCAGCGAACGCTTGCCGGGGAATTTCTTGGTATCCCAGAAGTCCGTCCAGCCGGTGGGACCGTTGGCGAAGCGCTTGCCGTCGTAGACCATGGCCATCGACCAGACCAGCAGGCCGGCGCCACAGTCGGAGATGGTGCCGGGCACGTAGTCCTCGGCCTTGCCGAGAATCGCCGGGTCGAGCTGCTCGAACAGGCCGTCCTCGCAGCCGCGCAGCAGCTCCGGGCCTTCCACCTGGACGACATCCCAGTTGACGCTGCCGGTGTCGACCATGGCCTTGATCTTGCCCATTTCGCCGTTGTACTCGCCGGCGATCACCTTCATGCCTTCCTTCTTCTCGAAGGGTTTGTAGAAGGCTTCGGTCTGTACATCCTTGCTGGTGCCGCCGAAGGAGATCACGGTCAGGTCAGCAGCCATGGCGCCGGACGCCACGCCCATGAGCAGGGCTCCCAGAATCGGGTTCTTCATTTCCACCTCTTGGCTTTGTTGTTGGCAGATTGCTTAAGCACGCAGGCGCCCGGCCTCTGCGGACCGGGGCACGATAACAGGGTCAGGTGCGATAGACGGCCTCACCATCCTCGATCAGGCGCAGCGCCGATTCCCAGGCCAGCAGGTGCAGGCCGTCGACCAGCGCTTCTTCTTCCTGCACGGCAACGCGTTCGCATACCGCGGGCGCCGGGTAGCGCAACTGGCGACCGCCGGCCAGGGCCTGGACCTGCGCCTGGCAGGCGCGCTCGAGGAAGTAGATCTGGTTGAAGGCTTCGGCGATGCAGCGCCCGGTGGCCAGCAGGCCGTGGTTGCGCAGGATCATCACCATGTGGCTGCCCAGGTCGTTGACCAGGCGCGAGCGCTCGTCCGGGTCCAGGGCGATGCCTTCGTAGTCGTGGTAGCCCAGGCGGTTGTAGAACTTCAGCGCGTGCTGGCTGATCGGCAGCAGGCCGTCTTCCTGGGCGGACACCGCGATGCCGGCGGCGGTGTGGGTATGGATCACGCAGGCCACGTCTTCGCGGGCAGCGTGTACCGCGGAATGGATGTTGAAGCCAGCACGATTGACGCTTTTCGGGCCGAAGCGTGGATCGATGACATCGCCTGCATGGTCGACCTTGACCAGGTCGGAGGCGCGCATTTCGTGGAACAGCACGCCGTAGCGATTGATCAGGTAGTGGCCCGGCTCGCCCGGCACCCGTGCGGAGATGTGGGTGTCGATGTGGTCGGTCCAGCGGAAGTGCGCGATCAGGCGATACAGCGCGGCGAGGTCGCAGCGGGCCTGCCACTCTTCGGCGGAAATACTCGACGGATCGATGTTGTAAGCTGTGTCACGCATGACGGGTGGTCCTTGTTGTTCTGTCAGGCTGTGCGGCGAATTGCCGCCGTCTGGGACCGAGTGTGCTGGGCGCGCCCCGCCCGCACCATGCACAGGCACCCTGCAGAATTTGCAGTGCTGTTATGGTCCACCGACCTGTACAGATCCTTCCTCACAAGAATCGGACCTTCGGATGCTGTTGCTCGACCCCACCTCGGACATTCCCCTGGTCACCCAGATCGTCGACGGCATCGCCCAGGCCATCGACGAGCAGCGCCTGCGTGCAGGCGCCAAGCTGCCCTCGATCCGCAAGTTCGCCCAGGCCAACGGCGTCAGCCACTTCACCGTGGTCGAGGCCTACGACCGGCTGGTGGCGCGCGGCTGCCTGAACGCGGTGCCCAATGCCGGCTTCTACGTGCGCGGCCCGGCGCTTGAGGACAGCGCAAGCGCCGAGGCACCGACGGAATTCGACTTCGACGCCCACCTGCTGCTGCACAAGGTCTTCCAGCCGCTGGGGATGGAGATTCGCCCCGGCGTCGGCCTGCTGCCGGAACACTGGCTGGATGGCGAAGGCCTGCAGCGCGGTTTGCGCAGCCTGGCGCGGGAAGAGCCGACCCAGTTCGGCAACTACGGCCACAGCAAGGGCAACCTGAAGCTGCGCGGCAAGCTCGCCGACCGCATGGGCGACGCCGGCGTCGCCGCCAATCCCGAGCAGATCCTGCTGACCGCCGGCGCCAGCCAGGCGCTGGACCTCACCGTGCGCTACCTGGTGCAGCGCGGCGACCCGGTGCTGGTGGACGAACCCGGCTACCACAACCTGTTCCTCAACCTGCGCCTGCAAGGTGCGCAACTGCTCGGCGTGCCGCGCAGCGCCGATGGGCTGGACCTCGACCGCCTGGAGCAACTGGCCCGCGAGCACCGGCCCAAGGTCTACTTCACCCAGGCGCGCCTGCAGAGCCCCACCGGCGGGAGCCTGTCCCTGGCCGCCGCGCACCGCCTGCTGCAACTGGCGGAAAAGTACGATTTCCTCATCGTCGAGAACGATATCTACGCCGACCTCGACCCGGCCGGCCAGATGCTGCTGGCCAACCTCGACCAGTTGGCGCGGGTGATCTACATCGGCAGCCTGTCAAAAGTCATTGCCCCCGCACTACGCACCGGTTTCATCGCCGCCCACCCGGAGCTGATCGAAGAGCTGGTGCCGTTGAAGATGGTCAGCGGCCTGACCAGCTCGGAACTCACCGAAACCCTGGCCCTGGACATCCTCCTGCAAGGCCGCCACCGCAAGCACGTACGGCAGTTGCGCGACCAGCTTGGCGAAGCCCACGACAGCGTGGCGCGGCGCCTGGAAGCGGCCGGCCTGGAAGTCTTCCACGAACCCCGCGCCGGGCTGTTCCTCTGGGCCCGGCACCGCGCGGTGGACGATGCCACCCTGCTCGCCAGCCGCGCCAAGGAAGCGAAGATCCTGCTTTTCCCCGGCCAGCTGTTCATGCCCGATGGCCGCAGCGTGCCGTGGATGCGCTTCAACGTGGCGCACTCCCTGGATGAGCGGCTGTATGCATTTCTCGCAGCGCAGAGCGAGATCACCTTGTAGGACCGAGAGGTCGCCCAGTCCTTGCTCGCGAACCACCCTGGGCCCGGAGCTTCCGGGAGAGTCCGTTAGCGAGCAAGCCCGCTCCAACCAATACTACCGAGCCCACTCTTTCGGCCCGTACGGCCTGGTGGTCACAAAACTCGCAGCCGCCGAGTCCAAGGAAGAAGAGCCGGAATTTCCCCGGCCACGTCAGGAGGACACCGTGAAATTCCCAGTCATCGAACCCGAGCAACTGCAACGTGCCCAGCGGGGTGAACCCGCTGCCCTCGACGCACTGCTGCTGGCCTTGCAGGCGCCGGTCTACAACCTCGCCCTGCGCATGCTCGGCCGCCGCGAAGACGCCCAGGACGCCAGCCAGGAAATCCTCCTGCGCATTACCACCCACCTCGCCAGCTTCCGTGGCGACAGCCAGTTCTCCACCTGGGCCTTCCGCATCGCCAGCAATGCGCTGCTGACCGCGCGCACCAAGGTCCGCGAGACGCCCACCGTGTCGCTGGAAGCCCTGGCGGAGAAGCTCGACCTCGGCCTACGCCTGGCCGAGGCCAATGAGCGCCCGCTGGAGCCAGCGGACAAGCTGGCCGCCGAACGCATCGCGCTGGCCTGCACCCAGGGCATGCTGATGTGCCTGGAGCGTGAACAGCGCCTGGCCTACGTGCTGGACATCGCCTTCGGCCTGGATTCGGAAACCGCCGCCGCCGTGCTGGAGGTCGAACCGGCGACCTACCGCAAGCGCCTGTCACGGGCGCGCCTGCGGCTGGACGACTTCATGCAACAGCATTGCGGGCTGGTGAATCCCCAGGCGCCCTGCTCCTGCGAGCGACAGGCGCTGGCCCTGCCGGCCGGCGTGAACGACACCCGCAAGGCCGAAAGCGAACTGCTCGCCCTCACCCGCCTGGCCGACGCCGCGGCGGTATTCCGCGCGCACCCGGATTACCAGGTGCCACAACGGGTGATCGAAACCGTGCGCGCCGTGCTGCAGCAGCACACCGGAGGCTGGCAATGAACGCTTTCGCCGATCTGGGCTATCCCGAGGGCTTCCAGCCGCTGCAACGGCGCAATCCGCTGCTGGACCTGCTCGGTCCCTTCCTGGTGCGTGGCGAAGGCGATTCGCTGGAGCTGGGCCTGCTGCTGGACGAACGCCACACCAACAGCCGCGGCGGCGTGCATGGCGGCATTCTCGCTACCCTGGCGGACATCGGCATGGGCTACGCCATGGCCTTCTCCAGCCAACCACCACAGCCGCTGGTCACCGCCAGCCTGACCCTGGACTACGTTTCCAGCGCCCAGGTCGGCGACTGGCTGAGCATCCGCCTGCTGCACAGCCGGCGCGGCAGGCAGATGGCCTTCGCCAATGCGCTACTGTCGGTGGGCGACAAGGTGGTAGCCCAGGCCAGCGCGGTCTTCGCGGTGCCGGCGCAGCGCTGAGCCGCCGGATATCGCCGCAAATATCGCCAGAGTCCGCGCAAGGCCTTAGACTTGCCGCCCATCAGCAACCGCCAGCAAGAGATCACTATGGGCGCCCAGTGGAAAGCCAAACATAAAGAAGTCGCCGCCAACGCCAAGGGCCGCGTGTTCGGCAAACTGTCGAAGGAAATCATGATCGCCGCGCGCAATGGCGCCGACCCGGACATGAACCCGAAACTGCGCCTGGTCGTCGAGCAGGCGAAGAAGGCCTCGATGCCCCGCGATACCCTGGAGCGCGCGATCAAGAAGGGCGCCGGCCTGCTGGACGGCGCCGCCACCTTCGAGCGCGTGGTCTACGAAGGCTTCGCGCCGCACCGCGTGCCGGTGATCGTCGAGTGCCTGACCGACAACGTGAACCGCACCATCGCGGAAATCCGCGTGCTGTTCCGCAAGGGCCAGCTGGGTGCCTCCGGCTCGGTAGCCTGGGACTTCGATTACCTGGGCTTGGTCGAGGCCACCCCGGCCAGCGCTGACGCCGACCCGGAACTGGCTGCCATCGAAGCCGGCGCCCAGGACTTCGAGCCGGGCGAGGAAGACGGCGACACCCTGTTCCTCACCGACTCCACCGACCTTGACGCCGTCTGCCGCGCCCTGCCCGAGCACGGCTTCACCGTCGCCTCGGCCAAGCTCGGCTACAAGGCGAAGAACCCGGTCAGCCTGTCCGGCGCGGAACTGGAGGAAGTCGAAGCCTTCCTCGACGCCCTGGACGGCAACGACGACGTGCAGAACCTTTACGTCGGCCTGGCGTAACGCAGAACGGGCGGCCCATTGGCCGCCCGTTTTCTTTGTAGACCGCGCATCCCGTAAAGCGGATAACGCCCCAAGCGTTATCCGCCGTCCTGCATACGGCGGACAAATCGTACCGATTCATGCGCCCTACGCTTTCCGTCCCATCAACACTTCCTGGCTGCTCTCAGCCTTCTCCCGCAGGAAATCCCAGGTCGTGCGCATCCGCGCGATGTCCTTGAGCTCCGTGGGCATCAGCATCCAGAACGTCCGCACGAACTCGATCTCGCCCGCCAGCACTGGCTGCAGCGACGGGTCTTCGCTCGCCGCGAACGCCGGCAGGATCGCCAGACCCGCGCCCTCCGCCACCGCCCGCTGCTGGGCAAGGATGCTGGTGCAGCGCAGCGCCATGTGCAGCGGCCGGCCGATCTCGTCGAGGTATTGCAGCTCCTTGCTGTACAGCAGGTCGTCGACGTAGCCCACCAGCGCGTGCTCGCGCAGATCGTCGCGCGTGTCGATCGGCCCGCGTTCGGCCAGGTAGTCCTTCGAGGCGTAGAGCCGCAGCACGTAGTCAGTCAGTCGGGTGATCAGGTAAGGACCGCGACCAGGCCGCTCCAGGGTGATCACGATGTCCGCCTCGTGGCGCGACAGCTGTAGCGCACGCGGCACCGCCAGCAAATCGACGCCCAGGTGCGGGTGGCGCTGGTTCAGCTCCACCAGCTGCGAGGTCAGCAACGTCGAGCCGTAGCCCTCGGTAGCGCCGATGCGCACCTTGCCGGAGAGATTGTCCTCGGTGCCGGCCAGGCGTTTCTCGATCACCTTGCAGGCGCTTTCCATTGCCTCGGCCTGGGGCAACAAACCATGTCCGGCTTCGGTCAGCCGATAGCCGGCAGGTTCACGCACCAGCAATTGTGCGCCGATGCTTTTCTCCAGTGCCTGCAGGCGGCGGGCCACCGTAGTGTGGTCCACGCCCAGGCGCCGCGCCGCTACTGTGAGTTTGCCGGCACGAGAGAGTTCGAGGAAAAACCGCAGATTGTCCCAGTCCATGCGCGCTCCTGTGTGCGCTCTCTATCTGCAAAAATGCAGACCATACTTGCACATCACCTCATTGAGCACATCAAAAATGCACTGTTAGGATCGGACCACACAAGAACAAAGCCTTCAGGCTGGGAGAACCACGATGACTGCACCTGCCGTCCCGACCGTCAAACTCTTCCTCGACGGCAAGCCCGTCGAGTCCACCACCTCCGAATGGCGCGACGTGATCAACCCCGCCACCCAGGAAGTCCTCGCCCGCGTACCCTTCGCCACGCCCGAGGAAGTCGAGCGCGCGGTGGCCAGCGCCAAGGCCGCGTTCAAGACCTGGAAGAAGACCCCCATCGGCGCCCGCGCACGGATCTTCCTCAAGTACCAGCAACTGATCCGCGAGAACATGAAGGAGCTGGCGGCCATCCTTACCGCCGAACAGGGCAAGACCCTGCCCGACGCTGAAGGCGACGTGTTCCGCGGGCTGGAGGTGGTCGAGCACGCCTCGGCCATCGGCAACCTGCAACTGGGCGAGCTGGCCAATAACGTGGCCGGCGGCGTGGATACCTTCACCATTCTCCAGCCCATCGGCGTGTGCGCCGGCATCACCCCCTTCAACTTCCCGGCGATGATCCCGCTGTGGATGTTCCCGATGGCCATCGCCACCGGCAACACCTTCGTCCTCAAGCCCTCCGAACAGGACCCGATGGTGACCATGCGCCTGGTCGAACTGGCCCATGAGGCCGGCGTGCCGCCGGGTGTACTGAACGTCATCCATGGCGGCCCGGACGTGGTGAACGCCATCTGCGATCACCCGGACATCAAGGCCGTCTCCTTCGTTGGTTCGACCCGTGTCGGCACTCACGTCTACAACCGCGCCTCGCTGGCCGGCAAGCGCGTGCAGTGCATGATGGGCGCGAAGAACCACGCCGTGGTGCTGCCCGACGCCAATAAGGAACAGACGCTGAACGCCATTGCCGGCGCAGCCTTCGGCGCCGCCGGGCAACGCTGCATGGCAGTCTCGGTGGCGATTCTGGTGGGCGAAGCCAACGAGTGGATTCCCGACCTGGTGGCCAAGGCCAAGACCCTGAAAGTGAGTGGCGGCACCGAGGCCAACACCGACGTCGGCCCGCTGGTTTCCTGCGCGGCACTGGACCGCGTCAGCGGTCTGATCGAGCGCGGCACCCAGGAAGGCGCCACGCTGGAACTGGACGGCCGCAATCCGCAGGTGGCCGGCTACGGCAAGGGCAACTTCGTCGGCCCGACCGTGTTTTCCGGCGTTACCCCACAGATGACCATCTACCGCGAGGAAATCTTCGGCCCGGTGCTTTGCGTGGTCTCCGTGAAGACCTTCGACGAGGCCATCGAGCTGATCAACGCCAACCCCAACGGCAACGGCACCGCGCTGTTCACCCGCTCCGGTGCGGCCGCTCGGCACTTCAAGGAGGAAATCGACGTCGGCCAGGTGGGCATCAACGTGCCGATCCCGGTGCCGGTACCGCTGTTCTCCTTCACCGGCTCGCGCGGCTCCAAGCTCGGCGACCTCGGCCCATACGGCAAGCAGGTGGTGCAGTTCTACACCCAGACCAAGACCGTCACCGAACGCTGGTTCGACGAGAATGAGGTCGGTGGTGCGGTGAACACCACCATCAATCTGAAGTAAGACTGCCCGCCCGCCTGCCCCGAGCCGGCCCGGACTTCAGCAGGGATGCTGGTCCGGATTCGGCACCACGCGGGCGGGCACCCTTTCCGGCGCTCCGACCACGGAGCGCTTCCAGCACAAGAAGAAGAGGAAATCCCCATGCGCATCGGTTTCATCGGACTCGGCAACATGGGCGGGCCCATGGCCGCCAACCTGCTCAAGGCCGGCTTCGACCTGAGCGTCTTCGATCTTTCCGCCAAGGCCGTGGAGGCCGCCGTAGCCTTCGGCGCACGCGCGCTCAGCTCGCCAGCCGAAGTAGCTCGCGACGACGTCGAGGTGATCATCACCATGCTGCCGGCCGCCGCCCATGTGAAGCAGGTGTTCCTCGGCGACGATGGCCTGCTGGCCAACGTGCAATCCGGCGTGTTGCTGATCGATTCGTCCACCATCGACCCGCTGAACGCCCGCGAGGTCTCCGCCGCCGCCCTCGCCCACGGCAACCCCATGCTCGATGCGCCGGTTTCCGGCGGTACGGCTGGCGCCGCAGCGGGCACCCTGACCTTCATGGTCGGCGGCGAGCAGGCCGATTTCGAAAGCGCGCGCCCGGTGCTGGCCGCCATGGGCAAGAACATCGTGCACTGCGGTGGCGCCGGCAACGGCCAGGTGGCCAAGGTGGCGAACAACCTGCTGCTGGGTATCTCCATGATCGGCGTGGCGGAAGCCATGTCCCTGGGCGTGAAGCTGGGCATGGACGCCGAAGTGCTGGCCGGCATCATCAACACCTCCAGCGGCCGCTGCTGGGCCTCGGAGATCAACAACCCGCTCACCGGAGCCCCGGCGGCGCGCGGTTACAGCGGCGGCTTCGGCACCGACCTGATGCTCAAGGACCTGGGCCTGGCCAGCGAGGCCGCGCGACAGATCCGCCAGCCGGTGCTGCTCGGGGCGCTGGCCCAGCAGCTGTTCCAGACCTTCAGCAACCAGGGCAACGGCCAACTGGACTTCTCGGCGATCGTGAAGCTGTACCAACAGGGCTAGGTCCGCCAGGGCGTTCCGCTTTTCTGTAGGAGCGAGCTTGCTCGCGAACCTCTTCGCTACGAGGCCGGTTCGCGAGCAAGCTCGCCCCTACAAAGGTCCCACTCCGCGACACGTCGCCCAAGCCTTCATCTCGGCTATCATGCGCGCTCCGCCCCACCGGATGCCGCCGCATGATCCTCCGCCCGCAAACCCCGACACTCTGGGTCCTGCTGTTCTCGCTCAAGGGATCGATCATCCCGGCCATCTGGCGCAAGGTGCTCTACACCGTGCTGCTGAGCTCTCTGGTGGTGGCCACCCACGGCACGCTCTACCACTACAAGGTGATCATCACCTCTACGCCGTTCACGCTCTGGGGCCTGACGCTGGCGATCTTCCTCGGCTTTCGCAACAACGTCGCCTACCAGCGCTTCTGGGAGGCGCGCACGCTCTGGGGCGAGCTGCTGATCGTGACGCGCAACCTGGCGCGGCAGACCCGTTCGCTGCTGCCCGACCTCGATGCCGATAGCCGCCGCCAGCTGTGCAAGCCGCTGATCGCCTTCGGCTACACCCTGCGCGACCAGCTGCGCGGCACCGAACAAGGCGACGACGTGAAACGTGTGCTGGGCGACGACGCCGCAGCATTCGCCCATCGCCGCAACCCGGCAAACGCCTTGCTGGCGGACCTTGGCCAGCGCTTCGCCGACCAGGGCCGCGCGGCGGGCGCCAGCGACATCACTCTGGCCGCCATCGACCAGCAGATGACCCGCCTGTCGTACGTGCTGGGCGGCTGCGAGCGGATCAGTAACACGCCGATTCCCTACCCCTACATCCTGATGCTGCACCGCATCGTGCACGTCTACTGCTTCCTGCTGCCCTTCTGCCTGGTGGACAGCATCGGCTGGTTCACCCCGCTGGCCGTCTGCGTGCTGGCCTACACCTTCTTCGGCCTGGATGCCCTGGGCGACCAGATCGCCGACCCGTTCGATACCCAACCCAACGACCTGCCGCTGGACGCCATGAGCCGCAACCTGGAAATCACCGTGCTGGAAATCCTCGGTGAAACCGACCTGCCCGAACCGCTGAAACCGGTGGATGGCCTGCTGCTCTGAGCCAGCCCTGAGGACCCGAGAATGAGTCACCTGAAAGACGTACCGCTGAACAAGGCCTACCTGCTGCTCAACCACGGCCCGAGCACCATCGTCACCTGCGAGCACCAGGGCACGGCCAACGTCATGGCCGCCGCCTGGGTCATGCCGCTGGACTTCGACCCGCCCAAGCTGATGCTGGTGCTCGACCGCAACACCTGGTCACGTCATCTGGTGGAAGGCTCCGGCGCTTTCGTCATCCAGCTGCCAACGCGCCAGCAGGCCGAGCTGACCCTGGCGGTGGGGTCGAGCAACGGCGGCGAGGGCAACAAGTTCGAGCAACTGGACATTGGCGTTTCGCGCGCGAAGCAGGTCGACGCACCGGTGGTCGACGGCTGTGTCGCCTACCTGGAATGCAAGGTGATCAGCGAGCCGCACAACCAGGAGAAATACGACCTGTTCATCGCCGAGGTGGTCGCCGCCTACGCCGATGAGCGCGCCTTCTCCAACGGTCGCTGGCATTTCCCCAGCGACGAACTGCGCACCATTCATTACCAGGCCGGCGGCGCCTTCTTCGCCACTGGCGAGGCGTTCCAGGTCAGCCGGGGCTGACCGGCTGCCAGGCGGCCGGCGCCGAACCCAGCTCAGAGGCCGGCAACTCCCAGAAAAGCGGCGAACCGGCGACCTGCAACGGCGGGCGCAGGCGGCGCGCATGGCCCCAGGGAGTGGCCTCGATGCCCGGCGCCAGATCGGCTGCGGTTTCCGCACCCGGCTCCGCCTGGTTCGGCGGCGCGGCTCCCGCCTCCAGGAGGAACTGCGCTGTCCGCGCCAGCGACAGCCGCCAACGGCTGCCCCGGCCGCTGCGCCTGCGCTCGGCCAGCCCACGCAAGGCGGCGGCGGCAATCAGGTAGCCGGTCGCGTGATCGAGCGCCTGAACGGGCAAAGGTACGGGTTTTTCGTCGCCACGCCACACGCGCCCAGCTTCGGCAATGCCGCTGCTCATCTGCACCAGGCTGTCGAAGCCGCGTCTTTCGCACCATGGGCCGGACCAGCCATAGGCATTCAGGCTGACGTCCACCAGCCCCGGTGCGATGGTGCGGCGCACGTCGGCACCGAAACCCAGGCGTTCCAGGGCATCGGCCCGATAGCCGTGGACCAGAACGTCGGCGCTGGCGAGCAGCGCCTGGAAACGCTCGCGACCTGCCGGCTGGCGCAGGTCCAGCCGCGCGCAATGCTTGCCCAGGGTGACTTCCGGCACCACGCCGGGCTCATCCCAGTCAGGCGGGTCGATGCGCAGTACCTCGGCACCGAAGCCGGCGAGGAATCGGGTGGCAACCGGGCCGGCCAGTACACGGGTCAGATCCAGCACCCGCAGGCCGGCCAGCGGGCGTTCGCGGTCGATCTCGATGTCCAGGGAGGGTCCGGACACCAGTTGGATATCGCGCAACACGAGAGGCTCGCGAGCCACGGCGATGCCTTGCGGGTGCTGTTTCCAGGCATCCCACGAGCGCATCTCGGCCGCGCAGCCGCCCTCCCTGACGATCGCCAGTTCCAGCTCGCCCGCCGCCCAACCGGCCACGGCGCTGGCGACCTGATCGCGCTGATTCTCGACGCCGAGGACTCGAAGTGCGGCGGCGCGGTGGTGCGGCGCATTGGTGTGCAGGCGGATCCAGCCGTCGCGTGTGCGGTAGTTACCGGCAATGGCATCCCAGAGGTCGGGCACTGTCCAGCCCCGGGGCCGCAAGGAGGTGGAGAACCAGAAGGAGGCCAAACGGCGGTCCACGACCATGGAGGTCGCCGTGCCACCTTCCGGCTCCAGCCACTCGCCCAGTGCCAGCCCGGCGCTGGCGATGCTGGCGGCGGCCAGTTCGGTGACGAAGAATGCCGAAGGCAGGGAGCCTTCGCTGCGAGGGGCCAGGTGGCTCAGCCGTTCGGCCTGGCCACCGAGGGCTGTCCAAAGTCGTTCCGCTAGAACCCGCTGCATCTCTATCTCCGCCTTTCCGTGGAGCTTCACCTTAGCCGCAGAGCGTCTGGCGGGCGAGCCGACCTTGGTCGACAGGCAATAAAAAGCCCGCAATCAAGCGGGCTTTTCGATGGGGAGCTAATCCCTTAGCTGGTTTTCATCCTCTGCCCCTGGGTGTGAAAAAAACGTGAAGAGCGGGCCAGCCGAAACATTTTGTCGGAGATCGGATTTCTCGAAGCTGATGCTCAGCTCGAATAGTCCAGCGCGGTCCAGACGCGGCTGAGTCCATCACTGATCCGACAGCTCGAAAGGTCGTCCGCTTCGCCACGCGGGGACAGCCGCACGGTGGAGTCGCCCTCGCCTTCGGTCAACCATTGCAGGCGACCGCAGTTGGGCGTGTCGATCACGTAGCTGGCAGCGATCGCCGAGCGCTCCTTCGGCAGACGGATGGCATCGCGTACCGTGCCGCGCTCCTCGATGCGCTTGCCGTCAGCCACCAGAACGGCCCAGGCCTCCTTGCCCTCGATGATGAGGTAGGCGCCATTGGCGCGCGGGACATCCGCCTGGGGTTGGGCGCAACCCGCAAGCATCGCCACACCGGCACAAAGCATCAGTTTCTGCAGCATCGCCATCGCTCCTGTTCGTCGAGCAATGCCCGCCAGGCCAATGGCGACGGGCACTTCAAGGTTTCTGTCAGACCGCGAGAGGGATACTAGGAGAAAATACTGTTCATGCATACAGTATTTTGCGAAAATTTTTTAAACCTCGACGAAAGGCCATAGTCCATTGGCTACGTCGATCACCTCGAATCACAGGGCATGGGCCTGAAACCCATTGAGGAGCAAGCGATGGTGAGTATCCATCAGCTGAAGTACACGGTGAACCACATGGCCATCGAGGAAGTCAGCGAAGCCGTAGCGGAACTGCTGTTGGAGGGGTTGGTCACAGAGGGCAAGACGCCTTTCAGCCGTACCCACTTCAACGTGTGCTTCGCGGAAATCGAGGCCCTGATGCAGCGCGCCGGCTATCACCGTCCGCTGGATGTGGTGGGCTACCAGGGCCAGGCCTACGCCATGTTCGACCCCAGCCGCTGGGATGCCGTGGAGGTGCTGCGCTGGCTGAAGGAGTACGTCGAGGAATCGAAGGCGCTCAGCACTGCCTGAGTGCGCAGGCATTTTCGCAAGTTGCGGTTGCGGGAGCAGCGACTTGCGAAGGCCTATCAGGCGCACTAATGTCCCATGCACTTTTCCCGCTTGCCGAATCAAGGACGATTCCATGAGCGACTCCTCCTCCGACGACAGCTGGCTCTGGGCCTACCGCAAACTACGTAGCTGGGATGTGGGCCGGGTCAGCTCGGCGTTTCTCGCCACACTCTTCCATTGGCGCGGCGATACCGGGCTGTTCTACAGCCACGGCGGCCTGCGCAAATCCCGCCTGACGCGCGACGACCTGGTCGACTGACCCGGCTCACTGCTGCTGATAATTGCCGTTGCCTCGCGGATAGACCGTGCCATTGGGATATTCGATGCTCTGTCGGATGCCGCCGCTGCCTTGGTCGATGATGACCGTGTTCGAGCGCGTCTCGCCGTAGCCACTGGGCACCCGCACGCCACCATAGCTGTCATTGCGTTGCCAGCTGGACGAGCTGTCTACGCTACCGCTTGCCCCCGGGCTGACATAGATGCGCTGGATCACCGGCGGCGACTGCTGCCATTGCGTCTGGTTCTAATAGCGCGGCGCACTTTGCGATTGCGCCTCCTGCCGGGTGAACGTCTGCGCGAAGGCTGGCATCGCCAATGCGAGGCAGGCAATGGCCGCCAAGGTTCTGCGCTCAATCATGATGATCATCCCGGATGACGGAAAGGTTCAGCTTACCAAGCCTTGCTCATCTCGAGCAGGCCGCACAGACAGATAACTTTAATCTTTGTATATCAATAGCTTGTAAGAATATTTTGATGTCATATCTCTGATATATGCCCCGCAAGATGCACGGCAGGTGCGGCCGCCATCCGCAGCAGGGGAAAACTCATCAAAACATCGTGATAGCGCTTGTTCTTAAAGTAACTTATAGAAATTAATTTTCTTTAAAATCATGGCGTTATGATTCATTTATGAAGCACATTGAAAGGATTGGAAGCTCCATTGCCAAGCGTTCCCAGTCGCCGTAAGCCCTGCGCACCACGCCGGGGCGTTTCTCGTCACGCAGCAGCCTTGCCATTCCATTGCCACGATTGGCAATTCTTTCTCAATCAGTAAGATGCAGCGACTTTCGTAAGGAATGCCTCATGTTCGGACGCTGCCTGGCCCTGCTGCTGATCCTCGCTGTTCCCACCGTTGCCTCTGCTGCCGCCCCGCGCACCTTCGAGGAAGCCAAGAAGGTCGGACGCAAGCTGTACGCCCGCCAATCGGTGGAGTTCTATTGCGGCTGCCGCTACAACGGCACCAAGGTCGACCTGAAGAGCTGCGGCTACACCCCGCGCAAGAATGCCAACCGCGCCTCGCGCATCGAGTGGGAGCACATCGTTCCCGCCTGGGTGATCGGCCACCAGCGTCAATGCTGGCAGAGCGGCGGGCGCAAGAACTGCTCGCGCAATGACCGGGTGTACCAGAAGGCCGAGGCAGACCTGCACAACCTGGTGCCGAGCATCGGCGAGGTGAACGGCGACCGCGCCAACTACAGCTTCGGCTGGCTGCAGCAAAAGCCCTCGCAGTACGGCGCCTGCCCGATGGTGGTGGATTTCAAGGCACGCAAGGCCATGCCCCGCCCGCAGATTCGCGGCATGATCGCCCGCACCTACTTCTATATGAGCGACCGCTACGGCCTGAAGCTCTCCAACCAGGACCGCCAGCTGTTTACCGCCTGGAGCAAGCAGTACCCGGTGGAAGCCTGGGAGCGCCAGCGCAACCAGATGGTCGGCTGCGTGATGGGCTGGGGCAATCCCTACGTCGGCCCGATCGAGAGCGATCGCTGTCCGGCGCCGAAAGTGGCCAGGCGCTGAAGCCTGGCGACAGCCGCAGATACCCGCAGTAGACTCCGACGGCCGTCCACCGTGACGAGCTCACCTTCATCTGTCTGGAGTACGCAGCATGTCCCTCTCGATCTACCAGGCTTCCGTTCCCGTCTTCATCCGCATGCTCGGCAATCTCTCGGCGATTCTCGCCAAGGCGGCCACCCATGCCGAAGCCAAGTCCATCGACCCTTCCGTCCTGATCAACGCCCGTCTCGCCCCGGACATGTTCGCCCTGGGACGCCAGGTGCAGATAGCCTCCGACTCCGCCAAAGGCGCCGGCGCGCGCCTGGCCGGTGTCGAGGTGCCGAGCTTCGCCGATGACGAAACCACCTTCGCAGAGCTGCAAGCGCGCATCGCGAAGACCATCGACTTCCTCAAGTCCCTGAAGCCCGAGCAGTTCGAAGGCGCCGAAAACCGCACCATCGAGCTGAAGCTGCGTACTCGCGAAGTCAGCTTCAAGGGCTCGGACTTCCTGCTCGGGTTCGTCAACCCGAACTTCTATTTCCACATCACCACGGCCTACGACATCCTCCGCCACAATGGCGTGGAAGTCGGCAAGATGGACTATCTCGGCGGCGTCTGACCGCCCTGGGCGCCGGTATCCCGGCGCCTTTTCAGCCGCGCGGCAGGGGCAACGTGGTGGTGGACTTGATCTCCGAGAGCGCCACGATGGAGTTGATCTCCTGCACGCCCGGCACCTGGGACAGTCGCTCGAAGAAGAAGCGCTCGTAAGCCTCCACATCCTCCGTCACGATGCGCAGCATGAAGTCGACCGCGCCCATCAGGACGTGGCACTCCAGCACCTCGGGGAACTCCTGCATGGCCTGCGCAAAATCCGTCAGGTGATTGCGCCCATGGGCGTTGAGTTTCACCTGGGCGAATATCTGGGTGTTCAGGCCGATCTTCTTGCGATCCAGCAGAGTCACCTGCTTGCGGATCACACCCTCATCCTTCAAACGCTGGATTCGGCGCCAGCATGGCGATTGCGACAGGCCGATGCGCTCAGCGATCTCGGCCGTCGAAAGCGTTGCCTCCTCCTGCAGTAACTCGAGGATCCTGCGGTCTTGGGCATCCAGCGATATAGGCATATACAAATCTCAAATATCGGAAAGAAAGACTTATTAATGCACAAATAAGTCACCCATTGCAGAAATCAGGCAAATAATTCCTTCGGCGCGCCCGCAGAATATTCTTCACCTCTCCTGCATCGGCCAGCCGCCATGACGCTCCCCGCACTCCAACTCGTCGAACTCCCCCCGCTCCCACAAGACCGCCCCGTCCCCACCGAAGTGTCCGCCGACGTGCGCTACCTGATTCGCGCCGAGATCGATGCCGACATTCTCTGTCGCCTGCTGAACCAGTTTGCACTGCAGGGCCACGTGCCGGCCGAGGTGGAATCCTCCCGTCGGGAAGACTGGCTGGACATCGCCCTGCGCGTGAACACGCTGCCGCGCTATCGCGCCGAGGTGATCGCCCAGCGCATGCGCGGGATGGTCAGCGTGTGCTCAGTGGACCTGCATGTGCAGGGAGCAGAAACTGTCCTTTCAGCGACATAAGCTGACTTTCTGGCGTTAGCCGGCACATCCTCGCAGGCATAGAGTGCGAACCTGACCCTCGTGGTCTTTCACACACAACAACGATGAGAGATGTGCCCATGGCTCGCCCACGCCTGCTCCCCGACAACTTCACCCTGGCGCTGATCGCCACCGTGACCGTTGCCAGCCTGCTGCCCTGCGAAGGCACCGCCGCCGTGATTTTCGGCTGGATCACCAACCTGGGCATCGCGCTGCTGTTCTTCCTTCACGGTGCCAAGCTGTCGCGCCAGGCGATCATCGCCGGGGCCACTCACTGGCGGCTGCACCTGCTGATATTCTCCTGCACCTTCATCCTCTTTCCCCTGCTCGGCCTGGCGCTCAAGCCCGCACTGTCGCCCCTGGTAACCCCGGACCTTTACCTGGGCATGCTCTATCTCTGCGCCCTGCCCGCCACCGTGCAATCGGCTATCGCCTTCACGTCGCTGGCACGGGGCAATATCCCGGCGGCTATCTGCAGCGCATCGGCCTCCAGCCTGCTGGGCGTCTTCGTCACGCCGCTGCTCGTGCAACTGCTGATCGGCGCCCATGGCGATACCGGAATGTCGACGCTGGACGCCATCGGCAAGATCACCCTGCAACTGCTGGTGCCCTTCATTGCCGGCCAACTGCTGCGCCCGTGGATCGGCGCCTGGGTGGAGCGGAACAAGCCGGTCCTGCGCTACGTGGACCAGGGATCGATCCTGCTGGTGGTCTACACCGCCTTCAGCGCCGCCGTCATTCAGGGCCTGTGGCACCAGGTTCCGCTTCCGGCGCTGGCCGGCCTGGTCGTGGCCTGCTGCGTGCTGCTGGCACTGGCGCTGGTCGCCACCAACCTGCTGGGGCGCTGGCTGGGCTTCTCCCTGGAAGACAGGATCACCATCATCTTCTGCGGCTCGAAGAAGAGCCTGGCCACCGGCGTGCCCATGGCCTCGGTGCTGTTCGCCAGCAGCACCGTCGGTGTGATCCTGCTGCCACTGATGCTGTTCCACCAGATCCAGCTGATGGTCTGCGCCGTGCTCGCCCAGCGCTACTCCCAGCGCCAGGAAGACGGCCACGCACCGCTGGAGCGCGCCAACTGACGGCGCCCCGCCCACAAAAAAGCCGGTGCGGATGCACCGGCTTTTTCATTTCCGCCAGCGCCGTCAGGCACCGAGCGGAGTACGCAGCGTCACGAACTCTTCCGCCGCGGTCGGGTGAATGCCGATGGTTTCATCGAACACCCGCTTGGTTGCCCCGGCCTTGAGCGCAATGGCGATGCCCTGGAGGATTTCTCCGGCTTCCGGGCCGACCATATGGCAACCCAGCACCTTATCGGTGTCGGCATCGACGATCAGCTTCATCAGGGTGCGTTCCTGGCACTCAGTGAGCGTCAGCTTCATCGGACGGAAACGGCTCTCGAACAGCTTCACCCGGTGTCCGGCGCTGCGCGCTTCATCTTCAGTCAGGCCGACCGTGCCGATGTTGGGCAGGCTGAATACAGCGGTGGGAATCAGCTTGCAGTCTACCGGGCGGTATTCCTCCGGGCGGAATAGCTTGCGCGCCAGCGCCATGCCTTCAGCCAGTGCTACGGGGGTCAACTGCACCCGGCCGATCACATCACCGATGGCATGGATCGACGGCTCGCTGGTGCGATAGGCCTCATCGACCTTGATGTAACCACGATCGTCAAGCTCGACCGAGACATTCTCCAGGCCCAGGTTGTCCAGTTGCGGACGGCGGCCGGTTGCGTAGAACACGCAATCCGCCTCCAGCACGCGACCATCCTTGAGCGTCGCAGCCAGGGTGCCGTCGGCCTGCTTGTCGATGCGCGCGATGTCGCTGTTGAACTGCAGGTCCAGCCCCTTCTTCGTCAGCTCGTCGCGCAGGTGCTCGCGCACGCTGCGATCGAAGCCACGCAGGAACAGCTCCTTGCGATACAGCAGCGAAGTCTGCGCCCCCAGACCGTGGAAGATGCCGGCGAACTCCACGGCGATGTAACCGCCGCCGACCACCAGCACACGACGCGGCAGCTCCTTGAGGAAGAAGGCCTCATTGGAAGTGATCGCGTGCTCCTTGCCGGGAATGTCCGGCACTTGCGGCCAGCCACCAGTGGCAATGAGGATGTGCTTGGCGCGGAAACGCTGGCCGTCGACTTCCACGGTGTGCGCATCCTGCAGCCTGGCATGCCCCTCCAGCAGCGTGACGCCGCTGTTCACCAGCAGGTTGCGGTAGATGCCATTGAGGCGATGGATCTCGCGATTCTTGTTGGCGATCAGGGTCGGCCAGTCGAACTTCGCTTCGCCCAGGGTCCAGCCAAAGCCGGCAGCCTGCTCGAAGTCCTCATGGAAATGCGCCCCGTACACCAGCAGCTTCTTCGGCACGCAACCGACGTTGACGCAGGTACCGCCCAGGTAGCGGCTTTCCGCCACAGCCACCTTGGCGCCAAAGCCCGCGGCAAAGCGCGCAGCACGCACACCGCCGGAACCCGCACCGATGACGAACAGGTCGAAATCGAAAGACATCATGGATCTCCGCTTGGATATGTCAGGCAGCATACCTCATGGCGCCTGACCTATCCTGCCATCAGCCGCTGCCAAAGGAGCATTCGCCATGCGCCCATCCCTGACCCACCTGGCCCTGCATGTACCTGATCTTGAGGCCTGCATAGCGTTTTACGAGCGCTTCTGCGGTATGCGCATCATCCACCAGCGCGAAGGCAAGGGCTCACGCATTGTCTGGATGGCGGAGTCCGGCAAGGAGCACAGCTTCATCTTCGTCATCATGCCTGGCGGACAGGCGCGACACCTGGCCTGCGATGACTACAGCCACTTCGGCTTCGCGGTGGACAGCCACGAGGAAGTCGACCGTATCGCCAGGGATGCCCAGTCGGCCGGCTGCCTGATCTGGGCTCCCCGGGAAGAGCCTTACCCGGTGGGTTATTACTGTGGACTGCGCGACCCGGCGGGCAACTACGTCGAGTTCAGTTATGGGCAGCCACTCGGGCCGGGATCGGAGGCCATGCCAATCCCGCGTTCGATGTGATGCCCGGCCGCACAAACGAAAAAGCCACCCGAAGGTGGCTTTTTCAAAGAGCGGAAAGGTCCGGAGTTACCAGGCCTTGCCAGTCTTGTAGAGGTGCTCGTAGCAGAAGTTGGTCGCCTCGATGTAACCCTCGGCGCTACCGCAGTCGAAGCGCTTGCCCTTGAATTTGTAGGCCAGTACACAACCGTCCTGGGCCTGCTTCATCAGAGCATCGGTGATCTGGATTTCCCCCCCCTTGCCCGGCTCGGTCTGCTCGATCAGGTCGAAGATATCCGGAGTCAGGATATAGCGGCCGATGATCGCCAGGTTCGACGGGGCATCCTCGGGCTTGGGCTTCTCGACCATGGTGTTCACGCGGTAGATGTCGTCGCGGATCATCTCGCCGGCGATCACACCATACTTGTTGGTCTCTTCCGGCGGCACTTCCTGGATTGCCACGATGGAGCAGCGGAACTGGTTGTACAGCTTGACCATCTGCTTGAGGACACTGTCGCCTTCCAGGTTCAGGCACAGGTCGTCCGCCAGCACGACAGCGAAGGGCTCGTCGCCGATCAGCGGGCGGCCGGTCAGGATCGCGTGACCCAGGCCCTTCATTTCAACCTGGCGGGTGTAGGAGAAGGTGCACTCGTCGATCAGGCGACGAATACCGACCAGGTACTTTTCCTTGTCGGTGTTGCGAATCTGGTGCTCCAGCTCATAGCTGATGTCGAAGTGGTCTTCGAGCGAGCGCTTGCCGCGGCCAGTGACGATACCGATTTCGCCGAGACCGGCTTCCAGCGCCTCTTCAACGGCATACTGGATCAGCGGCTTGTTCACCACCGGCAGCATTTCCTTGGGCATGGCCTTGGTGGCCGGGAGGAAGCGGGTACCGTAGCCGGCGGCCGGGAACAGACATTTCTTGATCATGGGAGTCCTTCGAGAGGGACAGGGGTGCGAGTTGCGCGCAGTCTAATCAGGCTGCGTCCGCCTTACAATGCCCCGGATTGCAAGCTGCACGACACTTCCGCGCACTTGCAACCGATGACACGCGCATCTGACCACCGGATTGCCGATTTAGTTCTCGAACTTACTGGCAAATGGTCAGCATCCCGGTCCCGCCCGCGCCCTTTCTACGCTCTGGTTATTTGCGCCACTTCGCTCCCGCAAAGCCGCTGCCGCACCACGCCCCAGATCGACAGCTCATCCCCCTCCTCGACCTTCAAGGTGGGAAAGCCATCGCTCGCTGCCTGGAGAGCGAAACAGCCATCGATGATGGCGAGCCGGCGAATCAGCGCCTCACCGTTCAGTGCCGCCACCACGATCTCACCCGGCGCCGCCAATTCGGCACGGTCGACCAGCAACAGGTCGCTGTCGTGAATGCCCGCCTGCGTCATCTCTTCGCCACACGCACGGACTATGTAGGTATGCAGAAGCACTGCGGTGGCCGCAGCGCTTGCGCCCGAGCGCATCACATCTTGGACATCCAGAATGGCTTGTTGCATGACCCTTCTCCGAATACTGTATATGCATACAGATATCAGATGCCTGCCAGCCCGGCAAGCCATTGAATGGAACCTACGCAGAGATTGCCGCTCAACCGAAAGGACAGTACGCCCTTGGCGGTGGACTACCCTTAGGGAGGGGTGAGGATATCAAGATGAATCCAGGCACGTTCGTCACACTCATGATTCTCGGCTGGGTCCTGCTGGCACTGGTTACGCTGTGGGCCATCCTGCGCGTACCCATGCGCCGCGCCCGCATGCAGAAGTTCAAGCACAAGGCAAAAACCGCTTCACCAAGGCGTCACCTCCTCCCGCACTAGAATCGCCATCGTGCAAAATGCCATTGCATTTGCGCCACACCTTGCAGGCTGCATGGAAAGCGAGGCGTGGAATATTTTTAAGTATTTGATTTTAAAGGATTTTTAATTTACCCGAGATTGGTACGCACCCTGCAATGAAAGGGATGAATCCGCCCACACATTGCCGAGGACGACGCCATGCCAATCGACCGCCTGCCTGCCGCCCAATATCTCTGCCAGGTCTTTTCCGATTTCGAAGTGAGTTTCACCGCTCGACCGGACGGCAACCTGATCATGACGCTGAGCAAGGAAGCGGGTGAACACATCGCCTGTCGGGTGGTGCGACTGGAAGAACAACGCAACGAAGAGCTGCTGACCAGCCTGGTAGGTCGCATCCGCCGCGATCTGGCAACCGAATACGGCCCCCTGCAGGAGCACGACGCCGATCACTTCAAGGAAGAAGTACCGCTGCAGAATTTTTATGAGGCCAGCGGCCCCCTGCGCCAGCGCCGCATCGTCAAGGCCGGCGCAAAGCTGCGCTCGATGGCACACATCGGCGCCTGAATCGCTGAAAATGAAGAACCCGGCCTAGGCCGGGTTTTTCATGTGTGGCGCTCACCTCGATTCAGACATGCAAACTGCAATGATTCGGGGATATGGGAAATGGTTCCCGGAGCCGGACTCGAACCGGCACGCCCAAAGAGCGAGAGATTTTAATTCACTCGCCCTTCCTTTATGTATGAGGAACTTAAGTAGCTTTCGGGTCCGCGACCGAATTCTCAAGGCACCCTTCTGGGCCACGCGTGGCAAGGAATCAAAATTCATTGCGGACCAGAATTCTCCCGCCTTGCCCGTCCTGGGCGCGCCATCCCCTTCCCTCAGTATCACCAGAACCATCCGACCTACCGATCACCAGCAGACAAGATAGTTTCGCAGGGGTCTGCCCCCCTCTGGATTAAGAGTTCTTGTCTAGCGCGAACCGGCCGACCCTGCCCCCTCGTCGCCCCACCTTTAATCTGCACATTCATACAGCATCCTTCCCCTCCCCTGACTCGGTAGGCGGAACATGTATTACACCGAACACGAAGATGAACGGCGCCTGCTGAAGTCGCGATGGGAGACTGGGGTGCGCGACCGCATCGCCTTCCTCTACCGGACTGACGACCACTACCACTATCTGCTGGCTCAGGCGGAGGCCTACCAGCTCGGGCTGATCTGCCTGTCAGAGCGCCAGGAGATGGTCACCCATGCGCTCGCGCCTACTCCTGGAGTGTCGAGCACAACATCACCCGGGAAACTCACTGGTGCCCAGGCTGCTACTAGCATGTCTTGATGAATGGCGAGGTAGTCGGCTCGATCAGAACCGAAGGACACTACCAGGACCTGCAACTGAAACTTCTCGGCAACATCGACGGGCAACCGCCGAAGCTGTACCTGCGCGTTGGCCGATTCGACCGAAAGTACGCGGGCGACGTCGAGGGCCTGCAGATCATGTCAACGGCCAGGAACTATTCGAGCTGCGGGAAGTGATTGCGGCCGGTGCCGGCGACAAGTGCTGGCCATATTCTGGAGGCTGAGGGATGTGCGGACGGAACGTGACGCCAGAGGAAGCGGCTATGGAACGCTACTGGCATATCGGGCGGGGGAACTCCGGACGCTGGATTGATCGCGCTTACAACGTCGCGCCGACTAGCCAGGTGCCGATGGAGCTCCTGAACGAGGCGGGAGAGCAGGAGGTCGTGCCGCCGGCTGGGGGCTGATCCCGTTCTGGTGGAAAAAGGAGAAGCCGCCAAACGCACGGAGCGAGGAAGCGCCGACAAAGCCTATGTGGCGGGACGCAATTCGGCACCGGCGCTGCCTGATGCCGGCGGCCGGTTGGCATGAGTGGAACGAGAAGGAGACGGTGAGGAACAAGGCAGGAAAAAGACAGGCACCAGCCCTACTACCACCACGCCACAGACGACGTGCTGGCGATCGCCGGGATATGGCCAACCTGGTCACCGCCGGAGAGTGAGCCGATCACCTCCTGCGCGCTGCTTACCAAGGAGGCCAAGGGTCTCGTATCAGCCATCCACGACCGGATGCCGGTCATTCTCGCGCAGGAGTAGTGGAAGACCTGGCTGTCGCCTGGCACCCCGCTGGAGTTGGCGTACGACACCATCGCTCTGGCGCTGCAGGACCGCAAGGCCTACCGCGTACCGACGGATGTGGGAAACTCCAGATTTCAGGGCGCGAAGCTCATTGAGCCCATTATTTAGACAGACGCCACAAGCCCAATTCGGCCCAAGCTTCCCGCGCCCCCGGGTGAAGCAAGTCGGTATTGCACAGTGACGTTGGTTGCATCCGTCGATACTATTCTTAAGAACGCTACGTCAAAGGTAGTTGTATCTGGACTGCTAGTCAGTAACGTGGGCACGCATTGATAACGCTGCGGCGCGTACAAGAGACCGTGCGGAACTGTCACGCTCTGTACGCTGGTTGTATCCAGGGGAATCTGGTTCGACTGGACGGTCGTAGAGGTTCCACCTGCTCCTACCCCACTACCTCGAATTGAAAAACGATCTGTTGCCCCTGGGCTTGCACCAGTGACCTGAACTTGCCCAACGTTGCAATAAAGCTCTAAATCTATAGAGTTATTAGCGGAACCAGCGTCCATGGAAAAATTAACTGCACAATTTTCAACAGCACCACTAATCTTGCACTTTGATGCAGCCACACGAACACCAAAACATCCCGCCACCGTAAATCCACGCACCTTTAACCCTCGGATCTGAGCTCCGCTCCCTTTAATTAGTACACCGCTATTATTACCACTGCTGGCTTGTAAATTAAGCATCCCACAATCAAACCGCTGCCCATAGATAACTACCCCGTCCGCCCCGAGCTGCCCGACCAGACAAGTCCGTTGATCGACTGAATGCTAATATCATTACCCTCTACAACAATCCCTTCGCGCTCCCCGCCCAGATTGAAAGCTTGATACGATCCAATCTGAAGGTTATTTGCAGTGAAAACTGGATTATCCCCATCAGTAATCAGTGCGCCAATCCTGGCAATCGCACCAATCTTGCACCCAGAATCGGCTGCTGGACTCACTGCTCTTCCATTTGCGTAGGTATGGAGATGAGCAATGTAATCAAACCCACCACTGTAGACGCCAGACTTCTCTTCCGTCACAAAGCCCCACTCACCGTTTCGACCACAAATAATACTATGAGCGACGCTATTATGCGGACCTCGACTGCGCCAGCCCGCCCCCAAATTATCCATCGAAATTACGTTATCAAAGCGCCCTTCTTCCTGCCCAGTCCAACTGACTGCACTTGCCGCAGCAGCATATTCAGTATAGATACCGTCTCCGGCGCAATTAGCCACCCGAACGACACCAAGAATCAACTGAGCCGGCCCGTAGAATGCGACTCCGCGACCGCTACTGTTTTGAGATTTATTCCCGTCAACTCGTATATCTCTTAATCCGAACCACGATGGGACACGAGGGTCGTTGACGGTCAATGCACTTCCTGTCAAGACAGTGAAGTTTTCAGATACAATGAAATCCTTGTTACTTCCTGGCAACTGCTTTAGTTCGACGCGGGCCGTACCTTCACCATCGATTATAACGAAGCGCGGAATAACGATTCGATCAGAAAAATAAATACCAGGTCGACCAAAGCGCAAGACGCCCCCACCCGCGGATTTCAAAACAGCCAAAGCAGCGTAGATTGCCGGCGTCCAGTCCCAAGTCGCTGGATCTAAGGAGGGACGAGAAACTACTAAATTTTCGGACTCCCATACGTCCACACTCAGCGAGTCGAGCGCAGTAACGAACGAATCAATAGATCCAGCCAAAGATTGCCGAACCCACTTCCCTATACCCTCCAGCGGGTCGACTATAGCTTGATCCCAAATCAACTCTCCCTTCGCACTCCTTAAAACCTGCCTATATGCCCCACTGCCATATATAGAAGCTTCACCTCGTTCATTTAGCTGTATCGGATTTTGGTTTAAAATTGCGAGGTTCGCATCTTGAAATGTGTCCTTTAACTTATCGGTTCCAAGGTGGTAATGAAATACAAACCCGCCGATCAAAGGGTTACCATAATTATCATTAAAATGCTGTTTACCACTTGGTAAAAGTTGAGTCATACGGCTACCTGTACGCGCCAAAGATTCGCCTTAGACACTGGCACAGTCCTGCGCCGCTGTAGCACTTTCAACTTGTTTCCGGCGTGCGCCTACATAAGGCACCGCCATTTCCTACACCTGCCAGAGTCCTTCGGCAAATAGCCCATCGGCCCAACTGCAGGCATTGAGCCACCCAGCCCCTTGGCTGTTGGAGTTCAGTCGAAGACGTTCGACCTTCGGTGGGAATTCGAAATGCTTCACTGTCATTGACACGCTGAGACTACCGCCAGCAGCTACATCTCGTAACCCTTCCGCTGCTCCAGCTCAGCCAGCAGCGCGCGCACCTTGGTTTGCCGGCTATCGCCTTTCTGCAGCGACGCCGTCGTCCAAGTTGGCACCTCCACCGCGGGCCCCAGGTTGCCAGATTCTCAGGTGCAGGTCTCAGGCCGCCGACTCCTTGCCCAACTCGGGCAGGCGGGCCGGGTCGGTGTACAGCAGCAGGCGCGCCAGGCCGGCGGCGAAGATGTCGTCGTGCTCGATGACGTTCCACACATCCGGCGCGGCCGGCGCTACGCCACGCACGGCGCACAAGCCGGTGGCCTGGTTGCGGATGGCTTGCACGCGGTAGCGCAGCAGGTCGGTGACCATGCCCCCGCCCTGCTCGGCCGGCCAAAACGACCTCGCCGGGCCGTTGCCCATCTGGCGGCGGTACTCGAAACACGACTCCTGCAGCCCGATGGCCAGAACATGGCGACCGCCTGCGGGCTTTCCATTTTCGCGGGCAGCAGCAGCGCCGGCTCGATGATCGAGCGGCGCACTGTACTGAGGTCCATGGTTTTCTCCAGGCACAAAAAAGCCCACACCCGGCGGGCTGTTCATGGAGTTGGGTTCAGGGCTTTCTGGCTGTGATAACGACTTCTTCCGACCACCTCGGCGTCAACGCCGCCAGGAGGTCGCAGATAGTCCGGGAGACTCGCCTGGCGAGACTTGAAGGGATAGGAATCTGGTGCGCTTCGGAGATCGCGGCGCTGTCCCTCCAATGTGCCTTTGCGTGGATACCGCGGCGATGAACCTTGATGTCGCGGAAACCGGCTTCCGCCAGAATTTTGCGCATCTGGCCCTGGCTGGTTAGGCAGATATGGTATGGAGGGTGAAGCGCGCACCAAGCGCTTCCGAACACACGCAAACCAATGGCCTCAGGATTGGGGTAGGCCATCCATAGCAATCCATCCTCTCTCAGCGCGCTATAGCAGCTTGAAAGCAGTTCTCTCTGGTCGAAGACATGCTCCACGACCTGGTTCATCGTGACGATGTCATAGGCTTCATTCTCACGGGAAAGCAGGTCGAATCCTCCAAGGCGTACATCTAACCCCTTGTTGACGGCTACAGATACAGCCTTTTCGTCTGGATCAATCCCGCTGGCCTTCAGGCCCATCAAGCCAGCTAGAGAAAGGAACTCACCATTTCCACAGCCAACATCCATGAGCTTCAGGCTGCCCCTGTCACCATGCTTCAGGTGAACGTGGCGCCCGAATCGATCTAACTTCAGGCGCAATGGCCCAATCATCGAGAAAATAAACTTACCGCCAACCAGCCTTCTTGCCGAGGTTTCCACCCCAAACCGCCGATAGAGGTAATCGCGAATCAGCCCCCATATGAAGCCATCCTCCGAGAGCCCGAGACTGCCAAATGCATCATTGTGGGTGGGATACTCTTCATAGGCGAGATAGATAGAGGAAGCGTCAGGACGAACCGCTAGAAAGACCGATGAACAATCGCCACATCTCGAATAGCCCCATATATCCGGAATCCTCAAGAAGTCATCCCTTCTGGAGTAGTCAGCTGTAGCAGAGTCACTCCCGCAAGCAGGGCAGAAATTCACTCGCTCAGCGCTGCCCTTCGACCATTCCATATCAGACTCCGTGCATTGAAGGCGTCGACTTTAAGGTGATCACGGCCAGCTTGGGAAGGCCGGAGAATCATGCTAAGCCAGCGCCGTACGCATGAGCCAGTACGCCCGCGTTACTCAACGCAGAGTTGACGATCGACATTTCGTCGATGACACCCTGAAAGCAAGCCTTGTTCCCAATGGGGCTGGCTCCGTCATTGATGTTCGTGCACGCACTATAGAGAAGGGACGCTTTCTGTCATCACGGACTATCCGCAGCGGCGCGCAGACTGGTTGCATCATGCTTCCAGAACGAAGAACCCCGCACGCAGAGCCGTACTTGTCCAGCTTGGTCCCTACCCTGGGCACAGCGTACTTCCCCTTGGGCAAGATGCCGCACTCGCGCAATTGCCGCTCTGCCCGTTTGGTCTGGCGGTCGCCGCCGTAGATATCAGGAGTAAGCCAGCGCGTGGCAGACTCAGCCTTCACCGACTCGTCCTTCATCCACACCCTGGCCACCAGCTTCTCCTTGGTGGCAGGGAACACGCGAAGCTGAGCACGCGCTGAGCGGGATGGAAAGAAGATGACCACGCAAGCAATGAACGCCCTGGCCTGGACGCAGCCCTTCCAGCACGTCAGCCGCTTTGGCACTCCAGGTACCCGGCGCTGGGCGACGGTCAGCAGCTACGCCAAGACGCTGCACGTACTCAGCCGCTGGCAGCCGGGCAGCGGCCTTACCCCTGACACCGATAACTTCGAAAGCCTCGATGCAGCCCAGCGCGCTGGCGAGGAATGGACCAATGGTGCCCGCGCCCTCCACACGGGCGATTAGTAGGAGGATGCCGCCATGTAACCAACAGCCCTGGTAGTTCGGCAACAAGCCGGGCGTGCCGCGAAACACTCACATACGGAGGCGGATGTGAGACCGGAAAGCCCAGCCCTAACTGGGCTTTCCACTCACCAGGGAGGAATTGCAGGCTTCGTCAGCGCCTTGCGAGACGACACAGGGAATACCTCCCCTCCAGAGAAGCTGCCACTTTCAGCGCAGACATTCACTCGGCAGTGGTCTCCCACATCAATGACTCTGATCACTTCGTCTCCACTACCAACTACATGCTCAAGCCTGACCACACACGAGCTCTCAGGGTATCGATGCACGTAGGCGTCTGCTCCGTCCGCAACGGCCTCCCCATAGGAACGGCACGTATGGCCATTCACGTAAACGCTCTCGAAGTAGTAGCGCACTCTTCCAGGTTGAAGGCTCTCGATTACCAGAGTGTTTTGGGCCTGAACTCGCTCGGTTGAACCGTAGCCGCCCACAGGCACTTCCTGGGGCACGGAATACTCTCCCTGAAAATCAAAGGCAGATGCCGCTTGCTGATAGCAGCTAAGCCCGAATGCCACTGTCGCCAAGACGGACAAGCTCACTTTTCTCATGGTGCTCCCTCACCAGATAGATCACCGCATTCAAGCAGATCCGCGGACATCTCGCGTACTTAAGGTCGCGCGGTGTCGCCAGCTACTTCACGTCCCGCATTGATCCCTTTCGAGAGCACTCCTCCGCGGCGCCCACCGGCGCTTAGCCGCGCGCAAGAGTGCTGCCCAAAGGAAGCCACCACCCAGACGAGGTGATCGCCATGCAACAGCTGAACATTCGCCCGCAGCTGGCCGAGCTGCTCCTGCTGACCGCCGCCGCGCGCGCCGCCTTCGAAGAGCGCCGCACTCTGGTGGTGGAGAAGCCGGCCTATCAGATCCGCCCGACTGGTCGCGGCTTCTTCCACATCATCGACGCCGCCACCGCGAAGACCGCCGGCTTCCGCTGCTCCTACGGTGAGGCCCTGGCCTACGCCGAGCGCCTGACCATCCGCAAGCGGGATGATATAGGCGGGGAAGGCTGATGGAACACGCAACCACCCTTAACCTGCCAACGGTTGCAACTCGGAACAATGCGCGGGCCTACCTGGCTGATGCCGTGGCGGCCGTCCTGGATGCCGGCGGCGAAATCGACCAGCTCGATGGCTTCCTCCCGAAGCCGCGCCCAGCTCGGACTGGGCCGGAGGCCGTAGCGCTTGCGCCGATCAAGAGCCGAGGCGCTAATGGGCTGGTTCTGATCAGCTGTCGCGGCACCGTCGTCAAAAAGAACCGAGCCTATGCTGAGCGCGCCTACCGCCAGCGCGAGGAGTTGGCCAATCGGCTGCGCCCTCGCGCCAGCAAGGGATGCATCGCCTACGCGGCCTTGTTCGATGTCAGCCACAGCATGATCCGAAGCGTGGCCAAGCAGTTCGGCATTCCGCTCGGGAGGTCCAGCTGGTGGCCAAGTCTCAGCAAGAATGCTCAGCGGCCGCAGCGGCGAAGCGCCAGCGCCTGGACGAGACGGAGCTGCGCCATTGTACTCGGGCGATGTTGGAGAACCTGATGCTCTGGCATGGCCTGTTCGGGCTGAGTGAAGCAGTGCAGTTGCTCATCCTGAACACACATGCCCTCGGCGAAGCGGCCTCCGCGAAGTTCTTCAACCGAAGCCCTGCCGGCGATGCGTGCGACGAACTGTTGCGCCACAGGCTACGCCCTGGGCCGAGGAAGGATTTCGCCGAGCTGATGCGCTGGCATGGCATCGAGGAGCAGGCAGAGGCGATACAACTGCTGATCATGCATGCCCATGACCTGGGTCTGGATGGTTCAGCTCCCCTCCTCGCCATCCCGCGCCACGATTTCGCACCATCAGAATGCATGGCGCGCCAGCTCGAAAGGCTCGGCAGGCAAGAGGCTGAACACCTCGACCGGATCAAGGCTTAAGACTCGATGACAGAATCGAGAGATCGACTAAGTCGGATTGCTCGACCAGCAGCTATCGCAGCTGCAGTGCGCAGCTCCAGCGGAAGCGATTCATCGGCAGCCATGAGAACAAGCTTCACCGATGCGGCCTCATTACCGATGAAGCCTAAGCCCTCAGCAGCTGCCACCCGAAGTTCCAGCGGAGCATCGCTGCCCAGAACTTGCGTCACCTTGGCAAAAGCCTGAACGCTTCCTTCATGCCCTAGCCCAGTAACCGCTGCAGCTCTGACCTCAATCGGAGCATCGCTATCTACGATCTTGATGAGCTCTATAACAATCGCCTGCGTAGTCATGGTCCTTCCCCTTTGCGCTAGACACCTTGTCGCGCCCACCGAATCTACCGCATTCAGCAATGAATCAGCCATCCGCTGCACTCGCGGCGCGACGGCGCTCTACCAACCGCTACAGCTGTTTCCAGTGGCCAAGTCGAGAGGCAACAGCACTGTGTCCATGACAGCGGAGAACGGCATATCAAGGAAGATCAGAGGGCCGGCAACATCCCAAGATTTCGCGTCCAGCTGAACCCCCACATAGGGGCATGGACCGAACATGTGCCCCAACGAACTCGCACAGCCATTCGTGCTGAGCACCACAACAGCAAGCCCCATCGCCCTGAACCACACCTTCATATAAGTCCGCTCCTTGGTTGGAGCGGGAACCCTGACGACCAGCACCCCGTGTCGCAATAGGACGTTTCCTAAGTGCGGCGCGGCGGTACTCAGTTACTTTTCAGTGTGAAACGGAGATAGAGCAGTGTCGCCGTCAGAACAACGAGGGTATAGGCGAAGATTTGCCCCCAGAGCACTGCTCTTTGGCGCAACTCAACCTTGGCGCTGAATTCGTCGTTCAGCCGCTTGGCTTCTTCCATCGCAGCTCCACCATTTTTTAAGCCGGCATCCAGCTTCGCCACGAAGGCGACTCTCTCCTCATCAGAGCTGAACACCGCCCTGGGAAACTGCTTCATCAGAACACCACCGACGCCACCGATCAGCACTGCGCAGAAGACCAGCGTGCTGAGCAGCAAAAACGCCTTCACGAACCGCATCACCACCATCCCTAGGCAGCGCAAAAGATCGCCGAGTCTACGACAGCGGCGCGGCAGCGCTCTACCTGGAGAAACCATGAAGCCCACATCGATTCCGCGCATCAAGCGGGTGTCGCTGAATCGCCCGCGCCTGTGTCGTCCGCGACCCTCGGCTCGCAAGATCAACTTCCTGCTCCGGGGCGGGCCGCTAAGCATGGCCTGGCTCTGCCGCCCCGGAACCCTCTGCTTCAGCTACCGCGACTGACGCAGCTACTACGACCAATCAAACAAGTAGATGTCGCTATGAGTACGTTTGCAGTGTTCGGCATGACGCGCGACATGGCGCTGTGTGATGCCCGCAACTCCATCAAGACCAGTCGGCGCCCCCCCCTCTCGGTGAGCAGCCGATCCCGATGACCGAGTGGCTCGCCCTGTGCGAGAAAACAGCAGACCAGGTCATGGCGAGCACTAAAACCAAGCAGCTCGGGCCGCTGCTCTATACCGCTAAGTTCGCCGAGCAGTTCATCCAGGTAGTCCGCAAGACGCTGAAGTGCCGGGACCTACACATCAAGTCGAGGGTCATGCTCACCGATGAGAAGGGCAACCCGATCATCAACAAGAAGACCAAGGTGCCGAAGTTCGGTCGGAGAAAGTTCGATCCAAGCAAGGAGCGGCTTTCGGAATGACTGCCGCGCGCGCCTATTACAATGAGATCAACCCGCACGCCGCCCAGACCCTGCGCAACCTGATAGCCGGCGGCCACATAGCGCCTGGCGATCTCGACGACCGATCCATCAAGGATGTCCACCCCGATGACCTCAAACCCTATACCCAGTGCCACTTCTTCGCCGGCATCGGCATCTGGTCTCTCGCTCTACGTCGCGCCGAATGGCCAGATGAGCTTCCTGTCTGGACTGGGTCTTGTCCGTGCCAGCCTTACTCCAAGGCAGGCAAAGGACTCGGGTTCACTGATGAGCGGGACCTAAGGCCTGACTGGTTCCACCTCATCCAAGAGCGACAGCCTGCAGAAGTCCTTGGCGAGCAAGTTGGTGACGCTATCAAGAAGCAATGGCGCGACCGAAACTATGCCGACATGGAGACGGAAGGTTACGCCCTGGGGCGGTGCGTTTTGGTGCTGACCTTGCCGGGGCGCCAATCGAAAGACGGCGGATCTACTTTGCTGCCCAGCGTCTCGGCGCGCGTATGGAAGGACAGCCGCCAGGCCCGGTTCTGACCCGACTGGACCGTGGGGATGGGGTGGCCCAGAGGATATGCGCGCTATCGCCAACGCTCCGTTCCAGCCAGGAGATCGTTGGCCTCAACCCCTCGTTCGCCGCGTGGACGATGGGCTTACCGAGTGCATGGATCAGCTGCATGCCATCGGGAATGCACTCAACGCAGACGCGGCAACGCTCTTTGTGAGGGCATACATGGGGTCGGGAGGCTGAGCGATGACCTACCCGCCCGCCTTCTTGATCTCATCCACACTTCGGATGTCGTGCTTTTATCGGGCGAGAGCAGATATCAACTCGAATGCACCTTCAGCCTCAACGTTCCGCTGGCCTTCTGGCAGCGCAAGAAGGCGCTCAGCCTTTTCGTAGATGGCATCAAGCGCCTTGCCCCTGGGTTACCAGTCATTCATCTCTCCTTGATCCGGCCCCATACCGGGCCATCCGAACCTACCCCACTCCATGCCATTGCGCCTCTACTGCTAGCCAGTCAGGCGCCCCCGGAGCTTAAAGAGCAACGAGGTGAGCCAGGAGACCGGCGGCATGTGATTGTTGATTCTCTCATTGGCCTCCGTCATCTCCAGCATCAACTGATTCGCTTTCTGCTCAAGATCAGGGTCGTCGCTGCCATTCTCCCCAAGCTCACCTAGAGCGTCGGACTTCGCCTTGAAGTCCGCAATCAGGCGCTGGTGCTCTTCAAGAAACTGCTTCTGCATCTTGTTCATCACCACTCCTTGGCTCGGCTGAATGCCGGTCTCTTCCGAAGCTAGATCAATCAACCATAAGGCGCCAATGCAGCGCGAGGATTCGTCATGCCCAGAAATCACGAAGAGCAGGCCGTGGCCGGCTTCGATCCCGCCACCCGTGAATGCCGCTTCGTCGGCCGGCGCCACCCCGAGGACGTTATCGAAGCCCTGAACCTGGGCTTGGTGCTCGTCACCGTCGAGCAGGCGCGCGAGGTCTTCGACCAGCCCATGGACCGTCTCATTGCCGTGCCGCGCGTTGGACGCATGTACCTCGCCGGCCCCATGACCGGCCTGCCGGGGTTCAACTACCCGGCATTCCACGCCGAGGCCGCGCGCCTGTGCCAGCTCGTCTACCACGTCGAGAACCCAGCAGACGACGGCATGATCGATGACTTCGAGTGGACCGACTACCTGCGCCTGGACCTGACGAAGCTCATCACCTGCCAGGCCATCGCCCTACTGCCGAGCAGGGACAAGTCCAAGGGCGCCCGCCTCGAGTACCACGTCGCCAGCGAGCTGGGCATGCAGGTGTTCACCGCCAGCCAGATCACCGAACCAGCAAGCAGCGCAGCATGGAGGAGCGCTCCATCCTGTTCAACGGGCCAGTGGTCCGCGCAATCTTGGAAGGCAGAAAGATCGTTACGCGCCGGCCAGTAAAGGGCGGTCAGATTCCTACGGAAGACATGTCCACCCCAGCCGGATGGCCCACGCTGGAGCGCAATTGGCCAGAGCCATCCCCGTTATGGGTACTGAGTTTTCGGCGAGAACGAAGCGGAATGCGCCCAGGAACTTGCCGCGCATGGTGTATGCCCCTATGGCGAACCAGGCGACCGCTTATGGGGGCGTGAGACCTATGCCGATATCGGCTGCCGCCTGACCTATCGTGCCGACACTGACGATGGCGCGGATTGCAAGGTGAGCAAGTGAACCCCGGCCATCCACATGTTCCGCAAGGACAGCCGACTCCTGCTGGAGGTCACAGCTGTACGCGTCGAACGCCTGCAGGACATCAGCGAGGAGCAGGCGATTGCCGAAGGCATCCACTACGACTGTCGCCGCTGGCTCCCTTCCGACGAGGGCGGGCCCGCTTTCGTTTGGCCACAGGATGCCTCCAGTACCTGTTCCAGTCGGTAACCGGTGGCGATGAATCCGATGCCAACCCCTGGGTCTGGGTCGTCGAGTTCAAACGAGTGACGCCATGACTCACCCCACCCTCTGCCGCGGCACCGGCAAAGACTCCGAGAAATGCGACCGCCTGCGCTGCAGGCCTGTTCTCCAGGAGCGAGCACCATTCTGAGCTCTCGAAAGCAGCAAACTGCACGATCGACAAAACAGGCAGACCACTGGGGTAGCCTCCATACTCAGTGCATGCGCGCAACCGCAGGGTAAGTGAGGGCATATGAAGAGACTCACCGCGTTGTTCCTGCTTATGACTCTTGCCGCCAGTGGTCAGGCGTCTGACTTCTGCACTGGAGTGGGCCTGTTTGCTCATGCAGGCGCCACATACCGTGACCAGGGCAACACCGAACAGCAAGCGATCGCAGCCGCCGACAAACGTAGCGCTCAGCTCGACCCAGATACTCAGACGATCGTCAGGTACTTCGTACGCTTCGGTTACCGAGGGAATCAATCGCCCGAACAAGCAGACGCCAGTGCCGAGCTGAAATGCCGGCAATTCGAAGCACTCGATCAGCACAAAGACGCGATGAATTAGAACGGCTCCGCGCTGCGCCTCTCCCCTGTACTGAGTCTCCCCCACCCATTTCAACATCGCCGGCCTGAGCTGGCGCGATGAGGTATTGCTCATGGAACCTATCGTCTTCCTCACCCACGAGGAGATTTGCCAGCTCACCGGCGCCCGGACGAAGGCTGGCCAGGTGCGCGTCTGGAAGCAGAATGGGATCAAGCACACCATCGAGATGAACGGATGGCCCTGTGTGATCTCGGCCAACCTTCTGCCGGCGAAAGGTCGCCAGGCTGAATAAACACCGAAATGGACACCACGGAAGGCCAGCTGATGGGAAGACGACCGAAGAAACCAGGCGCGGTCACTCGCCTACGCGAGCGCACTAAGCCCAGCGGAAAGATCTATTACTACTACGATGCCGGCGGCAAGCCTCGGAAAGAGGTACCGCTCGGCTCCGACTACGGCCTGGCGATCATGAAGTACGCCGAGCTGGAGCGGGATCGCAATGCCGACAACCTGGCCGAGAAGGTCGTCACCCTAGCTACGTGTCGGTGCAGTACTTCCTGGACGCGGTGCCGGAGAAGGCCCCCAGCGCCCAGAAGAAGGACGCCCAGTACCTGGTGAAGCTGCTGGAGTTCTTCGACGATCCGCCAGGCCCGCTGGACTCGATCAAGCCCCAGCACGTCTACCAATACATGCGGTGGCGTAGCGACGCGCCGGTCAGCGCAAACCGCGAGAAGGCCCTGCTCAGCCACATGTGGAACTACGCGCGGAAGATGGGCTACACGAAGCTGGCCAACCCCTGCTCCGGGATCAGCGGCAATCCGGAGGCCGGCAGCGACAAGTCGGAATCGACCGGAGACATCCTGAAAGTTCGGGACCAGCTCGGGCACACGACCGTCACCATGACCGAGCGCTACATCCGAGATCGGAAAGGCAAGAAAGTCACGCCGACGAAGTAATTGCGGACCGAATCCGGAATTGCGGACCAAAACGATAGGAGGTAGGCGGAGCGCAACGGCCCGGAGACCGTTGATTTAGAAATGGTGCCCGGAGCCGGACTCGAACCGGCACGCCCAAAGGGCGAGAGATTTTAAGTCTCCTGCGTCTACCGATTTCGCCATCCGGGCGGCAGCGCGTTGCAGCGTATCCGGGCATGCACCCGGAAAGGGCTGGACTATATACAGCCCCAACTCCCCTGCGCAAGTTGCCGAACCTGGCAATTCCCGCAGAGGGCAGTTAAAGAAAAAGCCCTGTAAATCTTCGATTTACAGGGCTTTTCTATTGGAGGCTGAGGTCGGAATCGAACCGGCGTTCACGGATTTGCAATCCGGTGCATAACCACTCTGCTACTCAGCCATAACACGGATGACTCAAGGCGAATCATCAAAATCTGGAGCGGGAAACGAGACTCGAACTCGCGACCCCGACCTTGGCAAGGTCGTGCTCTACCAACTGAGCTATTCCCGCATTGTCGTGTTGACGGGCGCCATTCTAACGATTTGGAAATTCCTGTCAACTCCTTGATTCAAAAATACTTATTTCTCTTTTGGGGTGGTGTTCAGGTGCGGCCATGCAGCCAGCAGATAGTGCAGCATCGACCACAGAGTAAGGATGGCGGCCACGATGAGCAGCGCATAACCCACCAGGACCCAGAAAGTCATCAGCGGCGGATTGGCCAGGAGAATGACCAGCGCCAGCATCTGCGCGGCCGTTTTCCATTTACCCAGGCTGGAAACCGCCACGTGTGCCCTTGCCCCGATCTCCGCCATCCACTCGCGCAGCGCGGAAACGACGATCTCACGACCAATGATGATGACAGCCGGCAAGGTCAGCCACAGATTTGCGTGCTCCTCTACCAACAGCACCAGCGCGGTAGCGACCATCAGCTTGTCTGCCACCGGATCGAGGAAGGCACCGAAGGGAGTGCTCTGCCCCAGCCGCCGCGCCAGGTAACCGTCCAGCCAGTCGGTGGCGGCAGCAAGAGCAAACACGGCACTGGCAGCCAGATGACTGGCCGGGAACGGAAGATAGAACAACAGGATGAAGATCGGAATGAGCAGAACGCGAAGCAGTGTGAGCAGGTTCGGGATATTCATCGGGTCGGAAGGTCTGCGAGTTGAGCCGGTATTCTACTCGCTGTGCAGTGCAGCATAAATCTGCTCTGCCAGCTTTTTGCTGATGCCTGGGGCTTTGGCGATTTCATCGATACTGGCTCTGCCCAATTCCTGCAACCCGCCGAAATGCTTGAGCAGATCGCGCCGGCGCTTGGGTCCGACGCCAGCGACGTCTTCTAATGTGGAGGTGCGCCGCGCCTTGCCCCGCCGTGCACGGTGGCCGGTGATGGCAAAGCGATGCGCTTCGTCGCGGATCTGCTGGATCAGGTGCAGCGCCGGCGAGTCGGCGGGCAAGGTGAATTCGTTCTCGGCATCATTGAGGTACAGGGTTTCGAGGCCAGGCTTGCGAGTGACGCCCTTGGCGACGCCGAGTAGCGTCAGCCCAACCACGGCCAGCTCCTGGAGCACTTCCTGGGCCATCGCCAACTGCCCCTTGCCGCCGTCCACCAGAAGTATGTCGGGCATCTTGCCCTCGCCTTCCTTCAATCGGCTGAAGCGACGGGTCAGCGCCTGGTGCATGGCGGCGTAATCGTCGCCGCCGGTGATGCCTTCGATATTGAAGCGGCGATAGTCCGACTTCAGTGCGCCCTCCGGGCCAAAGACCACACAGGAAGCCACTGTCGCCTCGCCACTGGAATGGCTGATATCGAAACACTCGAGCCGCTGCGGCGGCTCGGGCAGATCCAGCGCCTCCCCCAGCGCATCGAAGCGCGCGGCCATGTGCTGGCGGTTGGCGAGGCGTGCCGCCAGAGCCTGTTCGGCGTTCGTCACAGCAAGTTGCTGCCAGCGGGCGCGCGTAGCTCGCACGCGGTGACTGATTTCCAGCAGCCGCCCACGTGACGCCTCGATGGCGGAAGCCAGGATGGGGAAGTCTTCATGTACGGCATTGACGATCAGCTCGTTCGGCAGATCGCGCTCGTGATGACTGAGGTAGTACTGCCCAAGGAAGGCCAGCAGGACATCGCCCACCTCCTCCTCGATCGCCACCTGCGGGAAGAAGTTCTTGCTTCCCAGCACTCGACCGCCCCGCACGCTGATCAGGTGTACGCATGCGCCACCCGGCGTAACGATGGCCGCCACCACATCGACGTTACCGGTGCCGAACTCCATGCTCTGCTGGTCCTGCACGCGGCGCAGGATCTGCACCTGATCGCGCAGCTCCGCCGCCTTTTCGAAGTCCAGGCGCATCGCCGCCTCTTCCATGTTGGTGGAGAGCTCCTCGGCCAGCACATTGCTGCGCCCTTCGAGAAACATGATCGAGTGGCGTACGTCTTCGGCATACTCCTCCTCGCTCACCAGTCCGACACAGGGCGCCTTGCAGCGCTTGATCTGATATTGCAGACACGGGCGCGTGCGGTTGCGGTAGTAGCTGTCCTCACACTGGCGCACGAAGAAGGCCTTCTGCAGCAACGCCAGGCTTTCGCGAATGGCGCCAGCGCTCGGATAAGGCCCGAAGTACCGTCCTTTGGCCTTCTTCGCGCCGCGGTGAATGGTCAGGCGCGGATACTGATCCTCGCTCGACAGGAAGACGTACGGATACGATTTATCGTCGCGCAGCAGAATGTTGTAGGGCGGCCGCCATTCCTTGATCAGCGTCTGCTCAAGCAGCAGCGCCTCGGTTTCGTTGGCGGTGATGGTGGTCTCGACCTGTGCGATCTTCGCCACCAGGGCGGCCGTCTTTGGCGCCAGGCCAGTCTTGCGGAAGTAGCTGGAGAGGCGCTTCTTGAGGTCCTTCGCCTTGCCGACGTAGAGCAACTTTGCGTCGACGTCGAACATGCGATAAACGCCCGGCCGCCCGCTGCAGGTGGCAAGGAAAGCCGCCGAATCGAACGGTTGCACCATGATCAGTTACTGGCGTCGACCATGCCGTGCCGGACAGCCAGCAACGCCAGTTCGACGTCACTGGTGATCGAGAGCTTCTCGAAGATGCGGTAGCGGTAGGTATTCACAGTCTTGGGCGAGAGGCAGAGCTTGTCCGAGATGCTCTGCACCTTGTGACAGTTGGCGATCATCAGCGCGATCTGGATTTCACGCTCGGACAGCGTATCGAATGGCGATGCGTTCCTTTCCGGCTCGAAGGACTTCAGCGCGAGGTTCTGGGCGATCTGCGGGCTGATGTAGCGCTGGCCGGCAAAAACCTGGCGAATCGCCTGGACCATCTCATCCAGCGCTGCACCCTTGGTGAGATATCCCGCCGCACCAGCCTGCATCAGACGGGTCGGGAACGGGTCTTCCTCGCAAACCGTGACCACCACGACGCGTACGTCGGGCTGGCTGCGCAGCAGCTTACGGGTGGCTTCGAGACCGCCGATGCCGGGCATCTTCACATCCATCAGGACGACGTCAGGCTTGAGTTCACGAGCGAGCTGCAGCCCACGCTCACCGGAGTCAGCCTGCCCAACGACCTGCAGGCCATCGATATCAGCCAGCATGCGGGTAATTCCGGTGCGCACCAGATCGTGATCATCGACCACCAGCACCTTAATCACGCAGCACCCCTTGAGCAGAATGGAATGGTGAGACCCGAAAAGGGACTTCGAACAATTGCCGAACCTTAACAGAAAGCAGCCTTACGACCTAGCTTGGAAGCGGTTCGCCAAAATGCAAGCGCCAGAGATACGTGGCGCAGGAAGGGTAAATGCTGACAGATGCTTGGCGAAGCGTCTAGGACGGCCGTACCGGTAACCTATTGCACTGTAAGAAGCTGGAGCCGTCGTCGAAGTTTTCCATCTGATAGGCGCTATCAGCTCGACATCCATCGCACGGGATTGCCACGCCATATCGGCAACCGTCGGATGACCCATGCCGCCACCGCGCTCGTGCGGCTCAGGCCTCTACGGCATCCAGCAGGGCCCAGGGCTTGTAGCCTGCGGCGCGCGCGGCTTTCTCCGCCTCCAGGATGGCCTCGGTACGGCTCAGCGAACGTGAGCGGTGCTCGAAGCGAAATGCGGGCCCGCTTGCGCCTCGCACACTGAGAACAATCAGGTAACCCCTCATGGGGTTGCTGACTTCCCGAGTGGTTTTCACTTTCTTCGGAGCAACGCCCAGCGCTTCGCGCATCTGCCGCTCGAGATCTTCGACTTGGTTCATTCAGGATTTTCCGGGAAGGGGAACTTGAAGTTTAACTGAGACGATCAGCACCCTACAGAAACATCTATCGGGATGACTGAATTTTCCGATGCCGTTTAACTTGTGCGATGAGTGCAATCCGTAACGGGGAGGCGAGCCCACAAAAAGCATCCCACTCCCAGAAACGCGAAAGCCCCGCAGTGCGGGGCTTTCAACGTTGTAATAGTGGCGGAAGCGTAGAGATTCGAACTCTAGGACAGTTGCCCGTCGACGGTTTTCAAGACCGTTGCCTTAAACCACTCGGCCACGCTTCCACATGAGCGGGCCGCAATATTACCGGATCGCAACACACTGTCAAACTCTGATGATTCAGCGCGCTTTTCCCTCTGTTATGATGAGCATCACTACGGTCATGGATCCGTATCCCGCTTAACAGGAGTGTCACGACATGCAAGAACGGCAATATCTCGACTCCACAGCCGTGGAGCAGAAAGAGGTCAGCGGCGTCCTGCGCAATACCTACGGCCTGCTGGCCCTGACCCTGGCCTTCAGTGGCCTGGTAGCCTTCGCCTCGCAACAGATGCGCCTGCCGTACCCGAGTTTCTTCGTGGTGCTGCTCGGCTTCTATGGCCTGTTCTTCCTCACCGTGAAGCTGCGCAACAGCGCCTGGGGCCTGGTCAGCACCTTTGCCCTGACCGGCTTCATGGGCTACACCCTCGGTCCGATCCTGAACATGTACCTGGGCATGGCCAATGGCGCGAGCATCATTTCCTCCGCCTTCTTCATGACCGCCCTGGTGTTCTTCGGCCTGTCCGCCTACGTGCTGACCACCCGCAAGGACATGAGCTTCCTGTCCGGCTTCATCACCGCAGGCTTCTTCGTCCTGCTGGGCGCCGTGCTGGTCTCGCTGTTCTTCCAGATCAGCGGCCTGCAACTGGCCATCAGCGCCGGCTTCGTGCTGTTCTCCTCGGCGATGATCCTGTTCCAGACCAGCGCAATCATCCACGGTGGCGAGCGCAACTACATCATGGCGACCATCAGCCTGTATGTGTCGATCTACAACCTGTTCATCAGCCTGCTGCAGATCTTCGGCATCATGGGCAGCGACGACTGATCAATACAGCGCCACGGAAAAAGCCCGTTTCGACGGGCTTTTTTCATTTCAGGCGCGGCAAAAAAAGGCGCAGCGCCGTATCATCCTGCGAAAATTCGCCGCCAAGGCCAGCTCCATGAAGTTCGTCATCGCCCTCTTCTCTCCTCCGCACTCGCCAGCCGCCCGGCGCGCCCTGCGCTTCGCCGAAGCTACGCTGGCTGGCGGCCACGAAATCTCCCGACTGTTCTTCTATCAGGACGGAGTGCACAGTGCCGCGGCCAACACCGTGGCCAGCCAGGATGAACTGGATGTTGCGGCGGCCTGGACGCGCTTCGTTGCCGACAACCAGCTTGACGGCGTTGTCTGCATCGCCGCAGCGCTGCGCCGCGGCGTACTGAATAGCGAGGAAGCCAACCGCTACTCCCGTCCCGCCGCCAACCTGCAGGCACCCTGGGATCTTTCCGGCCTCGGCCAGTTGCATGAAGCAGCGCAACAAGCGGATCGCCTGGTCTGCTTTGGAGGCAACTGATGGCCAAGTCCCTGCTGATCATCAGCCGCCAGGCCCCCTGGGCCGGCCCCGCTGCCCGCGAGGCGCTGGATATCGCCCTGGCCGGCGGCGCGTTCGACCTGCCGATCTCGATGCTCTTCCTCGATGACGGCGTGTTCCAGCTGGCACCTGGCCAGCACCCTGCCGGTATTGAGCAAAAAGACCTGCAAGCCAATCTGCAGGCCTTGCCGCTTTTTGGCGTCGAGGAACTCTATGCCAGCGCGCGCAGCCTGACCGAGCGCGGCCTGGACGCCAGCAGCCTCACGCTGGCCGCACAGGTACTGGATGACAACGCCCTTCGCGGCCTGCTGCAAACCCACGACCAGGTGATCACGATCTGATGGCTACCCTCCACCTGCTCTCGCACTCCCCCTTCAATGACAGTCGGCTCGACAGCTGCCTGCGCCTGCTGGGCGCCGATGACGGCATCGTGCTGACCGGTGACGCGGTATACGCGCTCCGCACGGGCACGCAGCCGGCACAGGCGCTGGAGCAACTGCCGGCAAGCAACACCCTGTTTGCCCTGCAGGAGGACCTGCAAGCGCGCGGGCTCGACGCCGTCGCCTCCCGAGTCGACAGCGTGGACTACCCCGGCTTCGTCGAACTCTGCACCCGCTTCGACAAGGTAAACGCCTGGCTATGAGTACCTTATTGGTCAATGGCCAAGCGCTGCCGCTGGACAAGGACGGCTACCTCGCCGACCTGAACGACTGGAGCGACGCCGCCGCCGAAGCCCTGGCGCACAACGAAGGCATCCACCTGACGCCCGAGCATTGGGAAATCCTCCTGCTGCTGCGCGAGTTCTACGGTGAGTTTCAGCTCTCCCCGGCCAACCGCCCGCTGATCAAATACGTAGCCCAGAAGCTGGGCGCGGAAAAGGGCAACAGCCTGCACCTCAACCTCCTGTTCAAGGGCACCCCGGCCAAGCTTGCCGCCAAGCTCGCCGGCCTGCCGAAGCCGACCAATTGCCTATGACCGCCGCCCCGCTCGTCCTGCAGACACCCGCCGAACACCTCTTCGCCCAGTTCGTCCGCATCCTCGGCAAAGGCAAGCGCGGCGCGCGCGGACTGACCCGCGAGGAAGCCCGCGAAGCGCTGGGCCTGATCCTCGACGACAAGGTCGAGGAGGCGCAACTGGGCGCCTTCCTGATGCTGCTGCGGCACAAGGAAGAAAGCGCCGAAGAGCTGGCCGGCTTCACCGAGGCCGTCCGCGAGCGCCTGCAAGCGCCGAAGATCGCCGTGGACCTGGACTGGCCGAGCTACGCCGGCAAGAAGCGTCACCTGCCCTGGTACCTGCTGGCGGTGAAATGCCTGGGCGGCAGCGGCACCCGCATACTTTTGCATGGCGCGGGCGCCCACACCGCCGGCCGTCTTTACACCGAGCAATTGCTCGAGCTGCTGGGCCTGCCGCTGTGCCGCGACTGGAGCGCAGTCAGCCAGGCCCTGGATACCCAGGGCGTAGCCTTCACCCCACTGGTCGACTGGATGCCGCGGCTGCAGCGAATGATCGACTTGCGCAATACCCTTGGCCTGCGCTCACCCATTCATTCCTCGGTGCGCCTGATCAACCCGCTCGGCGCTAGCTGCGTGCTGCAAAGCATCTTCCATCCCGGCTACCAGGCCGTACACCGCGAAGGCAGCCGGCTGCTGGGCGACTACGCCATCGTCATCAAAGGCGAAGGCGGCGAGATCGAAGTGAACCCGGACGCCACTTCGCACCTGTACGGCTGCCGTGATGGCAATGACTGGGACGAAGAATGGCCCGCGCTTTCTCCGCTGCGCCACGTCAAACCGGAAAGCCTCGACCCGCAGCATCTGGCCGCGGTCTGGCGCGGCGACGCAGAGGACGTCTACGGCGAGCTGGCCGTCCGCGCAACAATGGCCCTGGCCTTGCGCGCGCTCGGGCTGCAGCGAGACGAAGCCTTCGCAGAGGCCGATAGACGCTGGACTGAGCGCAACAGATCGATTTAGTCGATAGCTGGAATCCTGTTTTTGCGCTAAACAATCGAGCCAGAGCCGATAGACTGGTCCCATCTTCCCGCTTTCTGGAGCACTCAAGATGGGACAGTTGATTGATGGCCGCTGGCAAGATCAGTGGTATGACACCAGCAAGGACGGCCGCTTCCAGCGCGAAAATGCGCAGCGCCGCAATTGGGTCACCGCCGACGGCCAGCCCGGCCCCACCGGCGAAGGCGGCTTCCGCGCCGAGGCCGGCCGCTATCACCTCTACGTATCCCTGGCCTGCCCCTGGGCTCACCGCACGCTGATCTACCGCCAGCTCAAGGGCCTCGAATCGCTGATCGACGTGTCGGTCGTCAGTTGGCTGATGCTGGAAAACGGCTGGACCTTCGACAAGGCGTTCGGCTCCACCGGCGACAAGCTCGACGGCCTCGACTTCCTCCATCAGCGCTATACCCGGGACGACCCGCACTACACCGGCCGTGTCACCGTACCAGTGCTGTGGGACAAGCATGAGCAGCGCATCGTCAGTAACGAATCGGCGGAGATCATCCGCATGTTCAACACGGCCTTCGATGGCATTACCGGCAACAAACTGGATCTCTACCCGGAGCCGCTGCGCGCGCAGATCGATGAGCTGAACGAGCGTATCTACCCGGCCGTGAACAACGGTGTTTACCGTGCGGGCTTCGCGACGACGCAGGACGCCTACGAAGAAGCCTTCAAGACATTGTTCAATGAACTGGACTGGCTGGAGGAGCACCTGGGCGAGCAGCGCTACCTGGCGGGCGAATACCTGACCGAAGCCGATGTGCGCCTGTTCACTACGCTGATCCGCTTCGACGCGGTCTACCACGGCCACTTCAAGTGCAACCTGCGGCGCCTGGCGGACTATCCGAACCTGTCCGGCTGGCTGCGCGAGCTGTATCAACTGGACGGCGTTGCCGGTACGGTGGATTTCCAGCACATCAAGCATCACTACTACGGCAGCCATCGCACCATCAATCCGACAGGCATCGTGCCACTGGGACCCCAGCAGGACTTCACCACTCCGCACGGGCGCGAGCATCTACCGGGCAAGGTTATCGCGCACAAGAGCTAATCGGCGGCTGCACCCGTTGTAGGAGCGAGCTTGCTCGCGAATCATGCCCAAGAGCTATGGCATCAAGCGGTTCGCGAGCAAGCTCGCTCCTACGAGGTCAAGAGCGGCTCAGATCGGTTTTTCGATACCGTCGTAGACCTTCTGCAGCGCGTCCAGGCGCTCCTGGTAACGCTGTTTAAGGCAGGACTTGTTGGCGCCGCAGGCGCGGCGCTGCTCCAGCCAGGCGAGCTGGGAGTCGCCCAGGTTGCCGCGCATGCCCATGGCAAACAGACCGCGCAACAAGCGGTAGGTAGTCGCTACCTGCACATCCATCTCGGATAGCTGGCGATCCGCACAGATGGCTTTCTCGTCGGCCTGCCTGGCCTTCTTGCAATCGAAACTTGCGGCGGACACCGATAACGCAGCGAAGCCCAGGACGCACACAACGCCCAGGATCGCTACGCGCGAGGCTCTCACTGCTGCCCCTCGAACCAGGCAAGCTTCTCTCGCAGTTGCACCACTTCCCCGACTATCACCAGGGTCGGCGCATGCACTTCGTGCTCAGCCACCAGCTCCGGCAGGTTCGCCAGGGTGCCAGTGAATACGCGCTGATGTACGGTGGTGCCCTGCTGAACAAGAGCAGCCGGCGTGTCAGCAGAGCGGCCGTGACGCACCAGTTGCTCGCAGATGACCGGCAAGCCGACGAGGCCCATGTAGAACACCAGGGTCTGGCCCGGAGCGACCAGATCGTTCCAGGGCAGGTCGGTGGTGCCGTCCTTCAAGTGCCCGGTCACGAAACGCACGGATTGCGCGTAGTCGCGGTGCGTCAGCGGAATACCGGCATAGGCCGCGCAGCCGCTTGCCGCGGTAATGCCTGGCACCACCTGGAACGGGATGCCATTGGCCGCCAGTTCGTCGATTTCCTCGCCACCGCGACCGAAGATGAACGGATCACCGCCTTTCAGGCGCAGTACGCGCTTGCCCTGCTGGGCGAGCTCGACCAATTGGCGGTTGATCTCATCCTGCGGCACGGCGTGGTCCGCGCGGCGCTTGCCGACATACAGGCGGTCCGCATCGCGGCGGCACAGCTCGAGGATGGCCGGCGCAACGAGGCGGTCATAGAGCACCACGTCGGCCTGCTGCATCAGGCGTAGGGCGCGGAAGGTCAGAAGGTCCGGATCACCGGGGCCGGCACCGACCAGATAGACCTCACCACGGGATTCGGGCTGCGGCGCTTCCAGCTTGTCCGCCAGCAGGCGCTCGGCTTCGTTCGGCTGGCCGGCGAGCATGCGCTCGGCGACAGGCCCCTGGAACACGTCTTCCCAGAACTTGCGGCGCTGCTGCAGGTCCGGCAGGCGCTGCTTCACGCGCTCGCGGAAGCGGCTGGCCAGGCCGGCCAGTTGGCCATAGGTCGCGGGAATCCAGGTTTCCAGCTTGGCGCGCAGCAGGCGCGCCAGCACCGGCGCGTCGCCACCGCTGGACACGGCCACCACCAGCGGCGAACGGTCAACGATGGCCGGGAAGATCACGCTGCACAGGGCCGGTGCGTCGACCACGTTGACCGGTACGCCGCGCTCGTTGGCATCTCGGGACACCTGGGCGTTGAGCGGCTCATCGTCGGTGGCGGCGATGACCAGCACGCAGTCCTGCAGGTCGCCCTGGGCGTAGGGGCGCAGGAGCAATTCGCCCGCGCCCTCCTCGACCAACTCTCGCAGCTCGGAGTGCACCTCCGGCGCCACCACACGCAGCATCGCGCCGGCGTCATTCAGCAGGCGCGCCTTGCGCAGTGCGACATCACCGCCGCCGACCAGTAGCGCGCGACGTCCGCGCAGGATGTGGAACAGCGGCAGGAAGTCCATCTCAGCCGATTACCTCGATGCCAGCCATGTACGGCTTGAGCACTTCCGGCACGCGAATCGAACCGTCGGCCTGCTGGTAGTTCTCCAGCACGGCGACCAGGGTACGGCCTACGGCCAGGCCCGAGCCGTTGAGGGTATGGACCAGCTCCGGCTTGCCGGTTTCCGGGTTGCGATAGCGCGCCTGCATGCGGCGGGCCTGGAAGTCGCCGCAGTTGGAGCAGGAGGAAATCTCGCGGTACTTGTCCTGGCTCGGCACCCAGACTTCGAGGTCGTAGGTCTTGGCGGCACCAAAGCCCATGTCGCCAGTGCACAGCGCCAGGGCGCGGTACGGCAGTTCCAGCGCCTGGAGGACCTTCTCGGCGTTGCCGACCAGGCTTTCCAGGGCTTCCCAGGACTTGGACGGCTCGACGATCTGCACCATCTCGACCTTGTCGAACTGGTGCTGGCGGATCATGCCGCGGGTATCACGGCCCGACGCGCCGGCTTCGCTGCGGAAGCACGGGGTGTGGGCGACGAACTTCAGAGGCAGCTCCTTCGCGTCGAGGATCTGGCCGGCCACGATGTTGGTCAGCGAGACCTCAGCAGTCGGGATCAGGTACAGATCGGCTTCGTCTTCACGCTGGATTTTGAACAGGTCTTCCTCGAACTTCGGCAACTGGCCGGTGCCCTGCAGTGCCGGAGCTTGTACCAGGTACGGGGTATAGGCCTCTTCGTAGCCGTGCTCGCGGGTGTGCAGGTCGAGCATGAACTGCGCCAGGGCGCGGTGCAGGCGGGCGATCGGGCCGCGCATCAGGGCGAAGCGGGCGCCGGACAGGCGCGCGGCGGTCTCGAAGTCCAGCCAGCCGTGCTGCTCGCCCAGGGCGACGTGGTCCTTGATCTCGAAATCGAAGGTGCGCGGGGTGCCCCAGCGACGGACCTCGACGTTCTCTTCTTCATCGGCACCGACCGGCACGGATTCGTGCGGCAGGTTCGGAATGTTCAGCAGCAGGCTGTCCAGCTCGGCCTGGATGGCATCCAGCTCGCGCTTGCCCGACTCCAGCTCCTCGGCCATGCGATTGACTTCGGCCTTCAGCGGCGCAACGTCCTCGCCATTCTTCATGGCCTGGCCGATCGCCTTGGAGCGCGAGTTGCGCTCGGCCTGGAGGGTCTCGGTGCGGGTCTGCACGGCCTTGCGCTGGCTCTCCAGCGCTTCGATGCGCGCCACGTCCAGGGTGAAGCCACGGGTGGCCAGGCGTTCGGCCACTTCCTGCGGCTGGGTACGAACCAGTTTGGAATCGAGCATGGTGTCTTCTCGTATCTAGTGTCAGGCGACGCTCAAGGGCGCCACTTCAGGATTTTCTGCGACGGCGGGAACTGGCCTTGTCGAGGCTGGCCAGGTGGCGCAGCTTTTCGCCGATCTTCAGTTCGAGCCCGCGCGGCACGGGTTGGTAATACTGGCGCGGTTCCATCGACTCGGGGAAGTAGTCTTCTCCGGCCGCATAGGCATCCGGCTCATCATGGGCATAGCGATACTCGTCGCCATAGCCCAGGTTCTTCATCAGTTTCGTCGGTGCGTTGCGCAAATGCAGCGGCACTTCCAGCGAACCGCTCTCCGCCACATCACGGCGCGCCGTGTTGTAAGCGTTGTAGACGGCATTGCTCTTCGGCGCACAGGCCAGGTAAACGATAGCCTGCGCAATCGCCAATTCGCCTTCCGGGCTGCCGAGGCGTTCCTGCACGTCCCAGGCGTGAAGGCACAGGGTCAGCGCGCGCGGATCGGCATTGCCGATGTCCTCGCTGGCCATGCGCACCACTCGGCGGGCGATGTACAGCGGATCGCAGCCACCATCGAGCATGCGCGAATACCAGTACAGCGCGCCATCAGGGCTGGAGCCACGCACCGACTTGTGCAGCGCGCTGATCTGGTCGTAGAAGGCCTCGCCGCCCTTGTCGAAGCGACGACGCGAGTCGCCCAGCAGGTTCTGCAGCAACTCTGCGTTGATCTCGCTGTTGTCTTCGGCGAGGTCGGAAGCGTTTTCCAGCAGATTGAGCAGACGCCGACCATCGCCGTCGGCGGCGGCCATGAGGATCGCAAAACTGTCATCGGGCAGGCTCAGGTTGCGCTTGCCCAGGCCCTTTTCTTCGGTCAATGCGCGCTCCACCAACCGTCGCAGGGCCGCTTCGTCCAGGCTTTTCAGCACGTAGACGCGGGCACGGGAGAGCAGCGCGTTGTTCAATTCGAAGGACGGGTTCTCGGTGGTCGCGCCGATGAAGATCAGCGTGCCGTCTTCCACATAAGGCAGGAAGGCATCCTGCTGACTCTTGTTGAAGCGATGCACTTCGTCGACGAAGAGGATGGTGCGGCGACCGTACTGCGCGGCGTGCTGCTTGGCCACTTCCACCGACTGACGGATTTCCTTGACGCCCGAGAGCACCGCCGAGATGGTCTCGAAGTGCGCGTCGGTGACCTGCGCCAGTAGCTTCGCCAGGGTGGTCTTGCCGACTCCGGGCGGGCCCCAGAAGATCATCGAGTGCAGTGCGCCCTGCTCCAGCGCCTCACGCAACGGCTTGCCACGGGCGAGCAGATGCTCCTGGCCGACGTACTCGTCCAGGCTGGTCGCGCGCAGCCGCGCGGCCAGGGGCTGGGAAACGGGGGCGGAGCGGAACAGGTCCACGGTATTACCTATCGATCAATCCGGCGCGCGGCCGGTCATTCCTGGATGACGTCGACGCCCTTGGGCACTTCGAAGACGAACTGCTTGGTGTCCATCGGCTCGTTCATCTTCACGTCGAAGAACAGGATATTGGTGCGCTGGCCGACGCTGTCGATCAGCTGCATGTCGTTCACCACACCGCTGCGGAAGGAAATCCGCAGGCTGTCGAACAGCGTGTCCTTGGACTTGGGCTTGAGGGTGAAGTCGACCACGTTGCCGCCATCCTTCGCGGTGATATCGAAGCTCTGACCGATCTTCGACACGTCACCGGAGAGCAGCAGCGCCGGGGTCTGGGTCAGGCGCTGGTCGAGCTTCTGGATGGTCACCTGCTCCAGGTCCGGGTCGTACAGCCAGATTTTCTCACCGTTGGAGATCAGCAGCTGCTCGTTCGGCGCATCGGTGTGCCAACGGAACAGGCCAGGGCGCTTGAGGCCCAGGGTGCCGGCGGTTTCCTGCAGGCGGGTGCCGCTGCCGTCCAGGGTCAGCTGGGAGAAGCGCGCGGTCATTGTCTGGGCCTTGGTGAGCATCCCGCTCAGGCGCTGCGCAGCAGCATCGTCGGCATAGGCCTGGGCGCCGGCGAAGGCCAGCGCAGCAACGAACAACAGGCGGATCAGACGCATCGAAATCCTCGAAGTCGAATCAATCACGGATCGGGGCCGGCGCGATCACTTCACGCGAGCCATTGGTATTCATCGCGGTGACCACGCCGGCCATTTCCATGGCCTCGATCATCCGCGCGGCGCGGTTGTAGCCAATCTTCAGCTTGCGCTGCACGGCAGAGATGGAAGCCCGGCGGCTTTCGGTCACGAAGCGCACGGCTTCGTCGTAGAGCGGATCGTCCTCGCTGCCTTCGCTGCCTTCGCCGCCACCGCCACCTTCGAACGAACCACCACCGCCTTCATCGGCGCCGGCGAGAATGTCCTCGATATAGTTCGGTGCGCCACGCAGCTTCCACGCCTCAACGACACGGTGCACTTCGTCATCGGACACGAAGGCACCATGAACACGAATCGGCAGGCCGGTACCCGGCGGGAGATACAGCATGTCGCCGTGGCCCAGCAGTTGCTCGGCGCCGCCCTGGTCGAGAATGGTGCGCGAGTCGATCTTGCTGGACACCTGGAAGGCGATACGGGTGGGGATGTTCGCCTTGATCAGGCCGGTGATCACATCCACCGACGGACGCTGGGTCGCCAGGATCAGGTGGATGCCGGCCGCACGCGCCTTCTGGGCGATACGGGCGATCAGCTCTTCCACCTTCTTGCCGACGATCATCATCATGTCGGCGAATTCGTCCACGACGACCACGATGGTCGGCAGGGTCTGCAGCAGCGGCGCTTCGTCTTCCATGCTCTCGCGGCGGTATAGCGGGTCGGTCAGCGGGGTGCCGGCCTCCTCCGCGTCCTTCACCTTGCGGTTGAAGCCAGCCAGGTTACGCACGCCCATGGCCGCCATCAGCTTGTAGCGGCGCTCCATCTCGGCGACGCTCCAGCGCAACGCGTTGGCGGCCTCCTTCATGTCGGTGACGACCGGGCAGAGCAGGTGCGGAATGCCTTCGTAGATCGACAGTTCCAGCATCTTCGGGTCGATCATGATCAGGCGCGCCTCTTCCGGCGTGGACTTGAACAGGATCGATAGCAGCATGGCGTTCACGCCCACCGACTTACCGGAACCGGTAGTACCGGCCACCAGCAGGTGCGGCATCTTCGCCAGGTCGGTGATGATCGGGCGACCGCCGATATCATGGCCCAGGGCCAGCGGCACGGTGGACTTGTGCTCGTCATATTCCGGCGTCATCAGCACCTCGGAGAAGCGCACCATCTGCCGGTCTTCGTTGGGAATCTCGATACCCACGGTGGTCTTGCCGGGAATGACTTCCACCACGCGCACACTGATCACTGCCAGCGAACGCGCCAGGTCCTTGGCCAGGTTGGAGATACGGCTGACCTTCACGCCGGCGGCCGGCTGGATTTCGAAACGGGTGATCACCGGGCCCGGATGCACGGACTCGACGATGACTTCGACGCCGAACTCTTTGAGCTTGATCTCCAGCAGGCGCGACATGGCCTCCAGGGATTCGGGCGAATAGCTCTGCTTCTTTTCCGAGGCCGGGTCGAGGATCGACAGCGGCGGCAGCGTGCCTTCCACGGCGGTATCGACGAACAGCGGCGCCTGCTTCTCTTTCAGCACGCGCTTGCTCGGCTCGGCCGGCTTGGTAGGCGGCGGCGGGACGTCGATCTTCGGCGCCACGCGCTTCTCGCGCTCCTGCACGCTCTTGACCAGCGCTTCCTCGCGCTCGATCAGGCGCTCCTTGACCTTGGCCTGCTCGCGGCGATCGGCAACGATGGGCGCGGCGACCTCGGCCACGCGCTCGTCGACTTCACGCAATTGGGCGACGAGTTGCTTGTGCTCGCTGCGGGCACTCCACCAGCGGTTGGTGGCGTTGTGGATCAGTTCGAAGAGATCGAGGGTGATCTTGCCGGTGACGTCCATCACCTTGAACCAGGACAGGTCGGCGAACACCGTCATGCCAAACAGGAACAGCGCCAGGAACAGCAGTGTGCTGCCCTGCACGTTCAGCGCATTGACGCCCAGTTGGCCGAGGCTTTCACCCAGGGCGCCGCCCGCGCTGGCCGGCATGTGGGCACCGCTGGTATGGAAATGGATATAGGCCAGGGCTGAACCGGACAACACCAGGAATACCAGGCCGATCAGGCGCCAGGAGAATAGCCAGCCACTCCACTCCCAGGGCAGGTGACGCTTGCGGAAGACCTGATAGGTCTTCACCGCCAGCAGCAGCGGGAACAGGTAGGCGAAGTACCCCAGCACCATGAACAGGATGTCAGCGCTCAGCGCCCCCAGGCGGCCGGCAGCGTTCTGCACCTGCTCGACGTGACTGGAGTGGCTCCAGCCCGGATCGGAGGAATCGTAGGTGAGCAGCGCCATCCAGAGGTAAAGGCAGAGCGCGCCAAGCGCGATCAGGGCCCCTTCCTTCAGACGGTAATGCAATTGCTGGCGCCAGGCGGCGGCATGGCTTGCTGTGGTGTCCTTCAAAACGCTTCTAATCCTGCGCTATACGCGCTTCCGAGAGTCGTTGGGCCGCAAAACGGGCCTATTGTACGGCTTTGGCCGGCCGATGCCAGCGACCCCGGATGTGCCTGACTGCGCTTTTGCCGGCTTTCCGGGGTTCGGTGTAGCATAGCCCAACACCGCTTTTCGGCTGCTCAATTGGAGCATGCATTCTCTTACGTGACAAAGGCTTATGGAGTCTTTTTATGAGTGAAGTCAAGCATTCGCGCCTGATCATCCTGGGCTCCGGCCCCGCGGGCTACACCGCGGCCGTGTATGCCGCGCGCGCCAACCTCAAGCCTGTTGTCATCACTGGCATCCAGCCCGGCGGCCAGCTCACCACCACCACCGAGGTCGACAACTGGCCCGGCGACGTCGAAGGCCTGACCGGCCCCGCCCTGATGCAGCGCATGGAGCAGCACGCCAAGCGTTTCGACACCGAGATCGTCTACGACCACATCCACACCGCCGAGTTGCAGCAGAAGCCCTTCACCCTCAAGGGCGACAGTGGCACCTACACCTGCGACGCATTGATCATCGCCACCGGGGCCTCGGCCCAGTACCTGGGCATGTCCTCGGAAGAGGCCTTCATGGGCAAGGGCGTTTCCGCCTGCGCCACCTGTGACGGATTCTTCTACCGCAACCAGGTCGTCTGCGTGGTCGGTGGCGGCAACACCGCCGTGGAAGAAGCGCTGTACTTGTCCAACATCGCCAAGGAAGTCCACCTGATCCACCGCCGCGATAAGCTGCGCTCGGAGAAGATCCTCCAGGACAAGCTGTTCGAAAAAGCCAAGAACGGCAACGTGCGCCTGCACTGGAACACCACCCTGGACGAAGTCCTCGGCGACAACATGGGCGTCGTGGGCGTACGTCTGAAGGACGCCAACAGCGGCGAAACCCGCCAGCTTGACCTCGCCGGCGTATTCATCGCCATCGGCCACAAGCCCAACACCGACCTGTTCAAGGGCCAGTTGGAGATGCATGACGGTTACCTGAAGATCAAGGGCGGCGCCGAAGGCAACGCGACCCTGACCAGCATCGACGGCGTGTTCGCCGCTGGCGACGTGGCCGACCACGTGTATCGCCAGGCGATCACTTCTGCCGGCGCCGGCTGCATGGCCGCGCTGGACGCCGAAAAGTTCCTCGACGACAACTGATCGGTGCCAGGGGAGGCTCGCCCTCCCCTCCTCCCTATGCTCAAGTGGCTTTCCCGCAGCAATTTCGACTTTCCGCCCCTCGACAAGGCCCTGCGCGAGCCCAACGGCCTGCTCGCGGCCGGCGGCGACCTCAACCCGCAGCGACTGATCCAGGCCTACCGCCATGGCTGCTTCCCCTGGTTCCAGGACGGGCAACCCATCCTCTGGTGGTCGCCCGACCCACGCACCGTGCTATTCCCCGAAGAACTGCACGTTTCCCGCAGCCTCGCCAAGTTCATCCGCCAGCAGCAGTACCAGGTCACCATCGACCAGGCGTTCGAGCAGGTCATCCACGGCTGCGCCGGCCCGCGCGATTACACGGACGGCACCTGGATCACCACCCCGATGCAGGATGCCTATTGCCAGCTGCACCGCCTGGGCGTCGCCCATTCGGCCGAAGCCTGGCAAGGCAATGAACTGGTCGGGGGCCTCTACGGCCTGGCCATCGGCCGCCTGTTCTTCGGCGAGTCCATGTTCAGCCGCGCCGACAATGCCTCCAAGGTGGCCTTCGTGACCCTGGTGCAGCGCCTGAATGCAGCGGGCTTCGTGCTGATCGATTGCCAGATGCCGACGCAGCACTTGCACAGTTTTGGCGCTCGCGCCATTTCCCGCGGCGAATTCGCCAGCTACCTGCGCCGTCATCTCGACGAAACACCCTCGCAGGACTGGACTTCGCAAGCGGACCTGCTCAGCCTGTCTTAAACTTGCCTGAGGGACCTCGCAGGGGTTGAAGATGACCGAGCTCGCCCGCCTGAAGTTTTACGCCACACAACCGCATCCATGCAGCTATCTGCCCGAAGAACAGGCCACAACGCTGTTCCTCGACCCCAGCCAGCCCATGGATGCGCAGTTGTACGCCTCGCTGTCAGAGGTTGGCTTCCGGCGCAGCGGCGAACACCTCTACCGGCCGCACTGCCAGCATTGCACCGCCTGCATCCCCGCGCGCATCCCCGCAGCCGGATTCCAGCCGAGCCGCCAGCAGAAGCGCATCATCAAGCGCAACGCCGATCTGGAAGTAATCCGCAAGCGCCCGGCCTTCACCGAGGAGTACTATGCGCTGTACATGCGCTACATCGAGCAGCGCCACGCCGATGGAGACATGTACCCGCCCAGCCGCGACCAGTTCGCCACCTTCCTGGTGCGCGACCTGCCGTTCAGCTGTTTCTTCGAGTTCCGCCTGCAGGGCCGCCTGCTCGCCGTCGCCGTGACCGACGTGCTGCCCAACGGTCTTTCAGCCGTCTACACCTTCTACGATCCGGACGAAGAACGCCGCAGCCTGGGACGCTTCGCCATTCTCTGGCAGGTCGGCGAGACCGAGCGACTGGGTCTGCACGCTGTCTATCTCGGGTACTGGATCAAGAACTGCCGCAAGATGAACTACAAGACCCAGTACCGCCCGATCGAACTTTTCGTAAATCAGCGCTGGGTCGCCTTGAACTGACCCGAAAACACCCATTGGCGTTGTGGGGCGATTTCAGGCACACTATGTGCCTTTTTTAATGGCCTGAAACACTTCAGGCAATCTTAGATACCGAGGGTTCTACTGCATGTCGAAAGAAGACAGCTTCGAAATGGAAGGCACTGTCGTCGACACCCTGCCCAACACCATGTTCCGCGTGGAGTTGGAAAACGGGCACGTCGTTACCGCGCACATCTCCGGGAAGATGCGCAAGAATTACATCCGCATCCTGACCGGCGACAAAGTTCGCGTTGAACTGACGCCCTACGACCTCTCCAAGGGTCGTATCACCTACCGCGCTCGCTGATAAGACGGTAGGTGCCGGTACAAACCGGCACATAGAAAAACGCCCGGCATTGCCGGGCGTTTTTGTTTGGGCCTTACTTTTCAACGTCAGGCCGGTTCTGCAGCGATCACCTCGAACTCGAAGGCCAGCTCGCCATCCTTCAGGTCCACATGGGCCACGCCACCGTGCTCGGCCAGCTCGCCGAACAGGATCTCCTCGGCCAATGGCCGCTTGATCTTGTCCTGGATAAGCCGCGCCATCGGGCGAGCACCCATCTGCGGGTCGTAGCCCTTGTCCGCTAGCCAGACGCGCGCCGAGTCACTGACCTCGATCTGCACGTGCTTGTCCTCCAGCTGCGCCTGCAGCTCGGTGAGGAACTTGTCGACGATGCTCTTGATGGTCTCGTGACTCAGGCGACCGAACTGGATGATGGTATCCAGGCGGTTGCGGAACTCCGGCGTGAAGCTCTTCTTGATCACTTCCATGGCGTCACTGGTGTGATCCTGCTGCGTGAAGCCGATGGAGGCCCGCGCCGCGGTTTCCGCGCCAGCGTTGGTGGTCATGATCAGGATGACGTTGCGGAAATCCGCCTTGCGGCCGTTGTTGTCGGTCAGGGTGCCGTGGTCCATCACCTGCAGCAGCAGGTTGAAGACCTCCGGGTGCGCCTTCTCGATCTCATCCAGCAGCAGCACACAGTGCGGCGTCTTGGTGATCGCTTCGGTGAGCAGACCACCCTGGTCGAAGCCAACGTAGCCCGGAGGCGCGCCAATCAGGCGGGACACGGTATGCCGCTCCATGTACTCGGACATGTCGAAGCGCACCAGCTCGACACCCAGCGCCTTGGCCAGTTGGCGAGCCACCTCGGTCTTGCCGACACCGGTCGGGCCGGAGAAGAGGAAGGAACCAACGGGCTTGTCCGGCGACTTGAGGCCGGCGCGTGACAGCTTGATGGCAGTGGACAGCGACTCGATGGCCGCCGCCTGACCGAACACAGTCAGCTTCAGGTCGCGCTCGAGGTTTCGCAGCAGCTCCTTGTCGGAACTGGACACGTGCTTGGGCGGAATCCGCGCGATCTTCGCCACGATGTCCTCGACCTGCGGGACTTCGATGCGCTTCACACGCTTCTCTTCCGGCTGCAGGCGCTGGTAGGCACCAGCTTCGTCGATCACGTCGATGGCCTTGTCCGGCATGTGCCGGTCATTGATGTAGCGGGCGGCCAGTTCGGCGGCTGCGCGCAGCGCTTCATCGCTGTACTCGATGTGGTGATGCTGCTCGAAGCGTGGTTTCAGGCCTTTCAGGATGCCGAAGGTGTCTTCGACGGACGGCTCGGTGACGTCGACCTTCTGGAAGCGACGCGCCAGCGCACGATCCTTCTCGAAGATGCCGCGGAATTCCTGGAAGGTGGTGGAGCCGATGCAACGAATCTCACCGGAGGACAGCAGCGGCTTGAGCAGGTTGGAAGCATCCATGACCCCGCCCGATGCTGCACCAGCACCGATGATAGTGTGGATCTCGTCGATGAACAGCACCGCGTGCGGACGCTTGCGCAGCTCATTGAGCAGCGCTTTGAAGCGCTTCTCGAAGTCGCCGCGGTACTTGGTGCCCGCCAGCAGCGCACCCAGGTCCAGGGAGTACACGACGCTGTCGGACAGCAGGTCCGGTACCTGGCCGTCGACGATGCGCTTGGCCAGGCCTTCGGCGATGGCGGTCTTGCCGACACCAGCCTCGCCCACCAACAGCGGGTTGTTCTTGCGGCGACGGGCCAGGATCTGCGCGACGCGCTCGACTTCCGACTCGCGACCGACCAGCGGGTCGATACGCCCCTGGCGCGCCAGGTCGTTCAGGTTGCTGGCATAGGCATCCAGCGGATGACTGGAAGTGGAGGACTCGCCGCCCTCCTCGTCCTGCATCTCCTGCTCGCTGTCCTGATGCTCGGCATGGCCAGGCACCTTGGAGATGCCGTGGGCGATGTAGTTGACCACGTCGATCCGCGCGACGCTCTGCTGCTTGAGCAGGAACACCGCCTGGCTTTCCTGCTCGCTGAAGATCGCGACCAGCACGTTGGCGCCGGTGACTTCGCGCTTGCCGGAACTCTGCACGTGGAATACGGCACGCTGCAGGACGCGCTGGAAGCCCAGGGTTGGCTGGGTTTCGCGATCCTCGTCGTGCTGGGGAATCAGCGGCGTGGTGGAATCGATGAACTCCTGCAGGTCTCGCCGCAGCTTGTCCAGATTCGCACCGCACGCCTTCAGAACCGTCGCGGCAGCTTCATTATCCAGAAGCGCCAACAGCAAGTGCTCAACGGTCATGAACTCATGCCGCTTCGCCCGCGCCTCCTTGAAGGCGAGATTGAGGGTGACTTCGAGCTCTCGATTCAACATGACTTCACCTCGCTCCCAAACATCCGCATCAACCTTCTATCTCAATTTCGCACAACAGTGGATGTTGGCTCTCCCTCGCATATTGATTGACCTGCATGGCTTTGGTTTCCGCGACATCACGGGTAAAGGTCCCGCAGTTCGCCTTGCCCTGGGTATGCACAGTCAACATGACCTTGGTTGCCTGCTCTCGGTTCATGTTGAAGTACAGCTCGAGCACCTCAACCACGAAATCCATCGGGGTGTAGTCATCGTTGAACATGATGACCCGATACATGGACGGCGCTTTCAGGGCTGGCTTGGCTTCCTCAACCGCCAACCCCGTTCCGTCGTCTTCCAATGGATCCGGGCGGTCCTGATTGAATGTTAGTCGAATCTGGCTACTTGCATGCATGCTGGAATAAAAGCTTTGCGAGTGGGTGAATGAGTGGGCCGGCCGGAGTTTGAATCGCCTCTCAGGCCCAGACGACGCCGCCTTGACTAACGGCAAAAGGGTGTTACAACCAAAGGATACCCCCCGGAGGGTATCAGGAGTTCCGGACGCCAGTCTTTACAAAAAGGCATAGCGGAATAGTAGTGGATGATACTCCAGCGATGGAGTCCTTTGCAGAGGGATATCAGCATGCTCAGCGGTAAGGTCAAGTGGTTCAACAACGCCAAGGGCTACGGTTTCATCCTGGCTGATGGCCGAGATGAGGACCTGTTTGCTCACTACTCGGCAATCCAGATGGATGGCTACAAGACACTCAAGGCCGGCCAACCCGTCAGTTTCGAGATTCTGCAAGGTCCGAAGGGGTTGCACGCAGTGAACATCCAGCCCGTCAACGCCAATGCATCCACCCCGTCCGCACAAGCTGCCCCGAGCAGCGAGGTACAGAACCTCACGGCGGAAGCCTGATTCGTCAAGGATCAGACGAAACGAAAAAGGCCGGCAGCAAGCCGGCCTTTTTCATGGGCGAAGCATTACCAGGTTACATCTTGGCGATGATCGCGTCGCCGAACTCCGAGCAGGACAGCAGCTTGGCGCCGTCCATCAGACGCTCGAAGTCGTAGGTGACGGTTTTCGCAGCAATGGCCCCGTTCACGCCATCGATGATCAGGTCGGCCGCTTCCGGCCAGCCCATGTGGCGCAGCATCATCTCGGCGGAGAGGATCACCGAACCCGGGTTGACCTTGTCCAGGCCGGCGTACTTGGGCGCAGTACCGTGCGTCGCCTCGAACATGGCCACCGAATCGGACAGGTTGGCGCCCGGCGCGATGCCGATACCACCCACCTCCGCCGCCAGGGCGTCGGACAGGTAGTCGCCGTTCAGGTTGAGGGTGGCGATCACATCGTACTCGGCCGGGCGCAGCAGGATCTGCTGCAGCATGGCGTCGGCGATCACGTCCTTCACCACGATGTTCTTGCCGGTAGCGGGATTCTTGAACTGCATCCACGGGCCGCCGTCGAGCAACTGGGCACCGAACTCGTCGCGAGCGATCTCGTAGCCCCAGTCCTTGAACGCACCCTCGGTGAATTTCATGATGTTGCCCTTGTGGACGATGGTGACCGAATCACGGTCATTGTCCACGGCGTACTGCAGGGCCTTGCGCACCAGGCGCTTGGTGCCTTCCTGGGAAACCGGCTTGATGCCGATGCCGCAGTTGTCGGTGAAGCGGATCTTCTTGACGCCCATTTCCTCGGTGAGGAATTTGATGACCTTCTGGGCCTCGGGGGAGCCGGCCTTCCATTCGACGCCGGCGTAGATGTCTTCGGAGTTCTCGCGGAAGATCACCATGTCCACATCGCCGGGCTTCTTCACCGGGCTGGGCACGCCTTCGAACCAACGCACCGGGCGCAGGCAGACATAGAGGTCGAGCTGCTGGCGCAGGGCCACGTTCAGGGAGCGGATGCCACCACCGACCGGAGTGGTCAGCGGCCCCTTGATGGAGACGACATAGTCGCGAACGGCATCCAGGGTTTCCTGGGGCAGCCAGGTGTCCTGGTCATAGACCTGGGTGGCCTTCTCGCCAGCGTAGACTTCCATCCACGCGATCTTGCGGTCGCCTTTGTAGGCTTTCTCGACGGCAGCGTCGACGACCTTGATCATGACCGGGCTGATATCGACACCAATGCCATCACCCTCGATGAAGGGGATGATCGGGTTCTTCGGTACATTCAAGGACATATCGGCGTTGACGGTGATTTTGTCACCGGCCGGCACCTGGATCTTTTGGTATCCCATGCTGAACTCCGCTTTTTGGTTGAAACCTTCTTGCAGCCACTGAGGGTAGCTCACAAGTCGGTAATCGAACTACATCATTCCTTAGTCTAAAAAAGGGACACGCTTCACCCTGCCTTTAGGGTGGTATACTGGCCGTCATGACTTAATGGTCATCGAGGTCCGAGCAGTCTGGGACCAGACTCTCTCCTCGCAGCGGCGCACGTCCCCACCAGGATCCCGCCGTACAACGCTCTACTGGCGCCCCAATATCCCCGCGGCAAATCTCGAAGGTCGGTCAACCACTTCGTTGAACGCAAGCGTGTACCAACGCGATTCGAGACTCTGTGCGCGCCCAGCAAAGAAGAGAGTTAGAACGAGATGTCCATCCGCTCGAAGATCACCTACACCTTCACCGACGAAGCACCCGCCCTTGCCACCTATTCGCTTCTTCCTATCGTAAAAGCCTTTGCCGCTTCCGCCGGCATCGACGTCGAGACCCGCGACATCTCTCTTTCGGGCCGTATCCTGGCCTCCTTCGCTGACAAGCTCGGCGACAAGGCCATCGAAGACGATCTGGCCTACCTGGCCCAACTGGCCACCGACGCCAAAGCCAACATCATCAAGCTGCCGAACATCTCCGCTTCGGTACCGCAGCTCAAGGGCGCCATCGCCGAGCTGCAGAAGCTGGGCTACGCCATTCCGGACTTCCCGGAAGACCCGCAGACCGACGAAGAGAAAGACACTCGCGCCCGCTACGCCAAGGTCCTGGGCAGCGCCGTGAACCCGGTCCTGCGCGAAGGCAACTCTGACCGCCGCGCCCCGGCCGCCGTGAAGGCCTACGCCCGCAAACACCCGCACAGCATGGGCAAGTGGAGCATGGCTTCGCGCTCCCACGCCGACTACATGCGTGGCGGCGACTTCTTCTCCAGCGAACAGTCGGTCACCATCCCGAAGGCCGGTGAAGTCCGTATCGAGTTCGTCGGCAAGGACGGCAAGGTCGAGACCAAGAAGACTCTGAAGATGCAGGACGGCGAAGTCCTCGACAGCATGTTCATGAGCTGCAGCAAACTGCGCGCCTTCTTCGAGAAGACCCTGCAGGACTGCAAGGAAACCGGCGTCATGTGGTCCCTGCACGTCAAGGCCACCATGATGAAGATCTCCCACCCGATCGTCTTCGGCCACGCCGTCACCGTCTACTACAAGGACGTGTTCGAGAAGTACGGCCAGCTGTTCGAAGAGCTGGGCGTGAACCCGAACAACGGCATCTCCAGCGTCTACGACAAGATCAAGTCGCTGCCGGCCTCGCAGCAGGAAGAAATCCTGCACGACATCCATGAGGTGTACAGCCACCGTCCGGAAATGGCGATGGTTGACTCGGTCAAGGGCATCACCAACCTGCACATCCCCAGCGACGTGATCGTCGACGCCTCCATGCCGGCCATGATCCGCAACTCGGGTCAGATGTGGGGCAAGGATGGCAAGCAAAAAGACACCAAAGCGGTAATGCCGGAAAGCACCTACGCCCGCATCTACCAGGAAATGATCAACTTCTGCAAAACCAACGGCGCGTTCGACCCGACCACCATGGGCAGCGTGCCGAACGTCGGCCTGATGGCGCAGAAGGCCGAGGAATACGGCTCCCACGACAAGACCTTCGAACTCGAAGCTGACGGCGTGATGCGCGTTGTCGACGCCGACGGCAAAGTCCTGATGCAGCACGAAGTACAGGCCGGCGACATCTGGCGCGCCTGCCAGACCAAGGACGCCCCGATCCGCGACTGGGTCAAGCTGGCCGTCACCCGTGCCCGCGCCTCCAACACCCCGGCCATCTTCTGGCTGGACCCGGAGCGCGCCCACGACAACGAGCTGCGCAAGAAGGTCGAGCTGTACCTGAAAGACCACGACCTGACCGGCCTGGACATCAGCATCAAGGGCTACAACGAAGCCATCCGCACCAGCATGGAGCGTCAGCTGCGCGGCCTGGACACCATCTCGGTGACCGGCAACGTCCTGCGCGACTACCTGACCGACCTGTTCCCGATCATGGAGCTGGGCACCTCGGCCAAGATGCTCTCCATCGTTCCGCTGATGGCGGGCGGCGGCATGTACGAAACCGGCGCCGGCGGCTCGGCTCCGAAACACGTACAGCAGCTGGTGGAAGAGAACTACCTGCGCTGGGATTCCCTGGGCGAGTTCCTGGCTCTTGCCGTCTCCTTCGAAGAAGAAGGCATCAAGACCGACAACGCCAAGGCCAAGGTACTGGGCAAGACCCTGGACATCGCCACCGGCAAGCTGCTCGACAACAACAAGTCGCCGTCGCGCAAGATCGGTGAGATCGACAACCGCGGCAGCCACTTCTACCTGGCCATGTACTGGGCCCAGGCCCTGGCCGAGCAGAATGACGACACCGAGCTGAAGGCTCACTTCGCCACCCTGGCCAAGACCCTGACCGAGAAGGAAGCGGCCATCGTCGCCGAACTGAACGGCGTTCAAGGCAAGCCGGCGGAAATCGGCGGCTACTACCGTTCCAACCCGGAGCTGACCAGCCAGGTCATGCGCCCGAGCGCGACCTTCAACGCCGCGATCGACGCACTGGCGTAAGCCACTTCGCGTGACACCAGAACCCCCGGGCCTTCCCGGGGGTTCTGCTTTCTGCGCCCCGCCACGTTAAACTCGCGCCTTTCGAACCACGAGAACAGATTCATGCGCTGGCTAGCACACGTCACCGTCGCCACTATCGTCGAAGACCAGGGGCGTTTCCTGCTGGTGGAAGAAATGTCCGCTGACAAAAAACAGGTCTTCAACCAGCCGGCCGGCCACCTGGAGGCCAACGAAACGCTGCTCGAGGCCGCCGTGCGCGAAACCCTCGAGGAAACTGGCTGGGACGTGGAGCTGACCGCCGTCACCGGCATCTACCTCTATACCGCCCCCAGCAACGGCGTGACCTACCAGCGCGTCTGCTTCGCCGCCCGCCCGCTGCGCCATCACCCCGAGCGCGCACTGGATGACGGCATCCTCGGCGCCCGCTGGCTGACGCGCGACGAACTGGCTGCCCAGCCAGAACGCTGGCGCAGTCACCTGGTACTGCGCTGCATCGACGACTACCTGGAGGGCGAGCGCTTCCCGCTGAGCCTGATCCGCGCCTGAGCCGGCAGCCGAGCCTGAGCCGCTCGGCTCTGGTAGAATCCCCGCCTTTACCTGCACCCGTGATGCGCCACCATGTCTGATTCCCTGAAAGCTCCGCAGAACACCCGCGTCATCGTCGGCATGTCCGGCGGCGTGGACTCCTCCGTCTCCGCCCTGCTCCTCAAGGAACAGGGCTACCAGGTGGAAGGCCTGTTCATGAAGAACTGGGAAGAGGACGACGGCACCGAGTACTGCACCGCGATGACCGACCTGGCCGACGCCCAGGCCGTCTGCGACCGCATCGGCATCAAGCTGCACACCGCCAATTTCGCCGCAGAATACTGGGACAACGTCTTCGAGCACTTCCTCGAGGAATACAAGGCCGGCCGCACGCCGAACCCGGACATCCTCTGCAACCGCGAGATCAAGTTCAAAGCCTTCCTCGATTACGCCGTCGCCCTGGGCGCCGACCTGATCGCCACCGGCCACTACGTGCGCCGCCGCGACATCGACGGCCGCAGCGAACTACTCAAGGGCCTGGACCCGAACAAGGACCAGAGCTACTTCCTCCACGCCGTGGGCGGCGAGCAGATCGGCAAGACGCTGTTCCCGGTTGGCGAACTGGAAAAGCCCGAGGTCCGCGCCATCGCCGAGAAATACGGTCTGGCCACTGCAAAGAAGAAGGACTCCACCGGCATCTGCTTCATTGGCGAGCGCCGCTTCAGCGACTTCCTCAAGCAGTACCTGCCGGCCCAGCCGGGCGACATCGAGACCACCGACGGCCAGGTCATCGGCAAGCACGTCGGCCTGATGTACCACACTATCGGCCAGCGCCAGGGCCTGGGCATCGGCGGCCTGAAGAATGCCGATGACAGCCCCTGGTACGTGCTGGAGAAGGACCTGGTGCGCAACGTCCTGGTCGTCGGCCAGGGCAACGATCATCCATGGCTGTTCTCCCGCGCCCTGCACGCCTCGCACATCTATTGGGTCAACCCCATCGACCTGGACCAGCCAAAGGCTCTGCGCGCCAAGGTACGTTACCGCCAGGCTGACCAGGACTGCGTGCTCGAGCGCACCGAGAGCGGCTACCGCGCCGTGTTTGACGAGCCGCAGCGCGCCGTGACCCCAGGCCAGTCCGTCGTCTTCTATGACGGCGAAGTATGCCTCGGTGGCGGCGTCATCGAATCCGCTGAACCCGCGTTCGCTAAGGACCGTACATGAGCGATCTGCACGACCAGATCATCGCACTCTCCGGCGTCTTCGAAGCCGCCGCCCTGGTAGACCGCCTCGCCCGCACCGGCCAGGTTCCCGAGGCGCCGCTGGGCTGCATGCTCGGCAGCCTGCTGGTGCGCGACCCGAAGACCACCCTCGACGTCTACGGCGGCGACACCGCCAACCTGCGCGAGGGCTTCCGCGCCCTGGTCAGCGCTCTGGAGCGCGACCCGAACAGCCTGCAGCGCGAACCGCTGCGCTACGCCCTGTCGCTGATCGGCCTGGAACGCCAGTTGAACAAGCGCGACGACATGCTCGACATCATGGGCACCCGCCTGGACCAGATCCAGCAGCAGGTACAGCACTTCGGACTGGTCCACGAGAACGTCATCGCCTCCTGCGCCGGCCTCTACCAGGACACCCTGAGCACCTTCCGTCAGCGCATCCAGGTGCACGGCGACATGCGCCACCTGCAGATCAATGCCAACGCCGCGCGCATCCGCGCCCTGCTGCTGGCCGGCATCCGTTCCGCGCGCCTGTGGCGACAGCTCGGCGGCAACCGCTGGCAGATGCTGTTTGCCCGAAAGAAAATGCTCAACGAGCTGCGCCCCCTGCTGCGCGGCTGAAGCATGCCCTTCCGGTCGCCGCAAGGGCGACCGGTTCGCGCCATTCGTGTATGATGTGCGCCCTTTTCGTTGACCGACAGCTACGAGAACGCCCCCATGCAGCTTTCCTCCCTTACCGCGGTTTCCCCCGTTGACGGCCGTTACGGCAGCAAAACCAGCGCCCTGCGTCCGATCTTCAGCGAATACGGCCTGATCCGTTTCCGCGTCCTGGTGGAGGTCCGCTGGTTGCAGCGTCTCGCCGCCCATGCCGGCATCCCTGAAGTAGCGCCCTTCTCCGCCGAAGCCAACGCCGTGCTGAACCAACTGGCCGACGACTTCCAGCTGGAGCACGCACAGCGCATCAAGGACATCGAGCGCACCACCAACCACGACGTCAAAGCAGTGGAATACCTGCTCAAGGAGCAAGCGGCCAAACTGCCGGAACTGGCCAAGGTCAGTGAGTTCATCCACTTCGCCTGCACCTCCGAGGACATCAACAACCTGTCCCACGCCCTGATGCTGCGCGAAGGCCGTGACACCGTGCTGCTGCCGCTGATGCGCCAGATCGCCGAGTCCATCCGCGAGCTGGCGATGAAGTTCGCCGACGTGCCGATGCTCTCGCGCACCCACGGCCAGCCGGCCTCCCCGACTACCCTGGGCAAGGAACTGGCCAACGTCGTCTACCGCCTGGAGCGCCAGATCAAGCAAGTCGCCTCGGTCGAGCTGCTGGGCAAGATCAATGGCGCCGTGGGCAACTACAACGCCCACCTGTCCGCCTATCCGCAGGTTGACTGGGAAGCCAACGCCCGCGAATTCATCGAGGGCGACCTGGGCCTGAACTGGAACCCCTACACCACCCAGATCGAGCCGCACGACTACATCGCCGAGCTGTTCGATGCCATCGCGCGCTTCAACACCATCCTCATCGACTTCGACCGCGACGTCTGGGGCTACATCTCCCTGGGCTACTTCAAGCAGAAGACCGTCGCCGGCGAAATCGGCTCCTCGACCATGCCGCACAAGGTCAACCCGATCGACTTCGAGAACTCCGAAGGCAACCTGGGCATCGCCAACGCACTGTTCCAGCACCTAGCCAGCAAACTGCCGATCTCCCGCTGGCAGCGCGACCTGACCGACTCCACCGTGCTGCGCAACCTGGGCGTCGGTTTCGCCCACAGCGTCATCGCCTACGAAGCCAGCCTGAAAGGCATCGGCAAGCTGGAGCTGAACGCCGCGCGCATCGCCGAAGACCTGGACGCCTGCTGGGAAGTCCTGGCCGAGCCGGTACAGACCGTCATGCGCCGCTACGGCATCGAGAACCCCTACGAGAAGCTCAAGGAGCTGACCCGCGGCAAAGGCATCAGCGCCGAGGCCCTGCAGGTCTTCATCGAAGGTCTCGACATGCCGGCTGAAGCCAAGGCCGAACTGAAGAAACTGACCCCCGCGAACTACATTGGTAACGCTGCCGCCCAGGCCAAGCGCATCTGAGATTCGCCCCGACTTTGCACGCCCGGCTGTGCCGGGCGTTTTTGTTTCAAGGACTTAGATATGAATCCTGCTATTCCTCTTCAGCTTTTGGGCGGCATCAGCGCCGAAGAATTCCTCCGCGACTACTGGCAGAAGAAGCCCCTACTGGTGCGCCAGGCCATCCCGGATTTCAAGAGCCCGCTCGACCCTGACGAACTGGCCGGCCTCGCCCTGGAAGAGATGATCGAGTCGCGCATCGTCGTCGAGCACGGCGACAGCCCCTGGGAACTGCGCCGCGGCCCGTTCCAGGAAGACACCTTCAGCCAGATGCCCGAGCGCGACTGGACCCTGCTGGTGCAGGCTGTCGACCAGTTCATCCCGGAAGTCGCGGAGCTGCTGGAACACTTCAAGTTCCTGCCCAGCTGGCGTATCGACGACGTGATGATCAGCTATGCCGCACCGGGCGGCGGAGTTGGCCCGCACTTCGACAACTACGACGTGTTCCTGCTGCAGGGCCACGGCCACCGTCGCTGGAAAGTTGGCCAGACCTGCGACGCCAGCAGCCCGATGCTGCCGCACGCCGACCTGCGCATCCTCGCCGAATTCGAAGAAAGCGCCGAATGGGTCCTGGAGCCCGGCGACATGCTCTATCTGCCGCCGCGCGTCGCCCACTACGGCATCGCCGAAGACGACTGCATGACCTACTCGGTCGGCTTCCGCGCCCCCAGCGCCGCCGAAGTGCTGACCCACTTCACCGACTTCCTCGCCCAGTTCCTTTCCGACGAAGAGCGTTACAGCGACGCCGGCATGGCCGCGATGAAAGGTGATTTCGACCAGCACCAGATCCAGCGCGACGCCCTCGACCGCCTGAAGAACCTGCTGCAGGAACACATGAGCGACGAGCGCCTGCTGCTTACCTGGTTCGGCCAGTTCATGACCGAGCCGCGCTACCCGGAACTGGTGGCCGGCGAGGAGATCGAGGAAGCCGACCTGACCGCCGCCATCGAAGACGGCGAGGTCCTGATTCGCAACCCCAGCGCCCGCATGGCCTGGAGCGAAGTGGACGTCGGCCTGCTGCTATTCGCCAGCGGCCAGACCGTGGTGCTGCCGGAAAAACTGCGCGACCTGCTCAAGCTGGTGTGCTCGGCGGAATCGCTGCACGAAGGGAATCTCGGCCAATGGCTGGCCGACGACGATGGGCGTAAGCTCATCGGAGAACTGATCAAACAGGGCAGTCTGGAGTTTGCCGATGAGTAGCAAGATCAGGGTTCGCGTCGCGGACTGGCAGAAGGATAATGCCGACCTGCGGCGCATTCGCGAGGCGGTGTTCATCGCCGAGCAATCGGTCCCGCCGGAACTCGAATGGGACGCCGAGGATGTCGAAGCCGTGCACTTCCTGGCCTTCGAAGGCGACTACGCCATCGGTACCGCCCGACTCCTGCCGGACGGGCATATCGGCCGGGTATCGGTGCTCAAGGACTGGCGCGGCCTGAAGGTGGGCGACCTGCTGATGCGCGCCGCCATCGAGCAGGCCGAAAGCCAGGGGCTGAAACGCCAGCTGCTGACGGCACAGGTCTACGCCATTCCTTTCTACGAACGGCTAGGCTTCCAGGTAGCCAGCGGTGAATTCCTCGACGCCGGCCTCCCCCACGTGGACATGGTGCGCGAAAGCGCCTGAGCACTTGCCAGGCAAGTGCCTGACAGAAAGGAGCGACATGGAAAACGCCCCGGACCAAGACGACCTGCCGGTAGAACTGCCGGACATCGAGTTTCAGTCACCGGGGCGTTTTGCCGACCACAACCCGCCCAGCGAAGCGCTGCCGCCCGAAGTGCTGGAGCCAGCGCCCTTTCGCCTCGGCGAAAGTGATCAGTTGCACCGATTCAGCAAGCCGGACGACGCCCGCGCGCACGCCCTGGCGCTGATCCAGCAGGCACGCCGCACGCTTTATCTCTATACGCCCGACCTGGAGCCCTGGCTGTACCATCACAGCAGCATCCAGGAGGCCTGCACGCAACTACTGCTGGGCAATCAGCGCAACCGCCTGATGATCCTGGTGCGCGACAGTACGCGCGCCGTGAAGGAAGGCCATCGCCTGCTCAACCTCAGCCGGCGCCTGTCCAGCTACTGCCAGATCCGCCGGATCAATCCTGATTACCCGAGCGAGGAGCACGCCTTCCTGCTCGCCGACCATTGCGGCCTGCTGCTGCGCCCGGAGCCAGGCGAGTACGCGGGCTACGCGCACTACAACAACAGCGGGCGCGTCCGCCAATTGATCGCGCAATTCGAACAGACCTGGAACACCAGCGTCCTCGACCCGAACCTGCGGAGTTTCCTGATTTGAGCCTACGCCCACTTGCCCTGATGCTTGCCTGTGCCTTCAGCCTCAGCGCTGTCGCGGCGCCGCGCACCGAGATCATCCCGCTCAACTACCGCACCGCCGAAGACGTGCTGCCGGTGGCACAGCAGGTACTAGGCAACGAAGGCCGAGTCACCGCCTACGGCAACCAACTGGTCGTGAATGCCGAACTGGCAAAGATCCGCGAACTCCAGCAGGTGCTCGAACAACTGGATACCCGCCCACACCAACTACTGATCAGCCTCGACACCGTCGACGGTAGCCAGGGCAGCCAGAGCGGCTACTCGGTGAATGGATCGGTCAGCGCCGGCAATGTGGAGATCCAGTCCGGCCGCGGTGAAGTGAACGGCCGAGACCAGGTGCGCATCATCAACCGCTCCACCAGCAGCCGCGGCGGTGGCACCCAGCAGGTGCGCGTCACTGAGGGCTCGCCCGCCTTCATCCAGGTCGGCCAGAGCCAGCCGGTGACCAACGCCGGTGTAGGCCCCTACGGCCAGGTCTACAGCCAGACCGAGTACCGCGACGCCAACCAGGGCATGTACGTGACCGCGAGCCTCTCGGGGAACCTCGTGCACATTACCCTGAGCACCCGCAACGACCGCTTCAACGGCAACTACCAGGGATCGATGAACACCAGCTCGGCCGACACCCAGGTCAGCGGTCCGATTGGCCAGTGGATCGAAATCGGCGGCGTCAGCGAAAGCAACCAGAGCACCCAGGGCGGCTACACCCGCCAGTACAGCACCCAGGGGCGCAGCGACAGCAGTCTGCGGGTGAAGGTCGAAGTGCTCGACTAATCCTTCCGTAGGTGACCTGCCAGTCCTCGTTAGACCTTCGTGTAGTAGTCCAAAAAAAACACTACAAAACGTTTGACGAACGCTCGTTTGAAAGTGCATGATGGCCTCGCTCCCGCTAACCAGAGGGCCTCAAAGCCCTCCGGATCGTGCCAACGGCCTACCCGTCGCGCCGGTTCGTGTTGTTAAGCCCACAAGGCGGATCGACGAGGTTGCGACTGGCAAGAGGTTGTCCTGAGGGACGGGGAAGCAAGCCTAAGCAACAGCACGAAGTGACGGATTCAGCCGTCCACCATTGCCCAACGGCTGCCACGAGCCGGCAAGCGATTCTGGATGTCACCGCTGCAGTCACGAGTCTGTACGCCGCGCCACCCCACTCCTCCAGCGTCATTCCTTCTTTCGGTCGCCCCTTCGCCCTCCCGCGGCGAGCAACCCGCAGCCAATTCCGTTTCGATACAGGTTTTGAGTGGGTAAGTCGGTGCTCAACCAAACACATACTTTGAAGGATTGACCATGTCCGCATATCAAAACGACATCAAAGCCGTTGCCGCTCTGAAAGAGAAAACCGGTAACAGCTGGAGCGCTATCAACCCCGAGTCGGTTGCCCGTATGCGCGCTCAGAACCGCTTCAAGACTGGTCTGGACATCGCCAAGTACACTGCGGCCATCATGCGCAAGGACATGGCCGAGTATGACGCCGACACCTCCGTCTACACCCAGTCCCTGGGTTGCTGGCACGGCTTCATCGGTCAGCAGAAGCTGATCTCGATCAAGAAGCACCTGAAGACCACCAACAAGCGCTACCTCTACCTGTCCGGCTGGATGGTTGCCGCGCTGCGTTCCGACTTCGGCCCGCTGCCCGACCAGTCCATGCACGAAAAAACCGCCGTCTCCGGCCTGATCGAAGAGCTCTACACCTTCCTGCGCCAGGCTGACGCCCGCGAACTGGACCTGCTCTTCACCGCCCTGGACAGCGCCCGCGCCGCCGGCGACAAAGCCAAGCAGGACGAAATCCAGGCTCAGATCGATGGCTACGAAACCCACGTAGTACCGATCATCGCCGACATCGACGCCGGCTTCGGCAACCCGGAAGCTACCTACCTGCTGGCCAAGAAAATGATCGAAGCCGGTGCCTGCTGCATCCAGATCGAGAACCAGGTTTCCGACGAGAAGCAGTGCGGCCACCAGGACGGCAAAGTGACCGTTCCGCACGAAGACTTCCTCGCCAAGATCAACGCTGTTCGCTACGCGTTCCTCGAGCTGGGCGTTGACGACGGCGTGATCGTTGCCCGTACCGACTCCCTGGGCGCCGGCCTGACCAAGCAGATCGCCGTGACCAAAGAGCCGGGCGACCTGGGCGACCAGTACAACTCCTTCCTGGATTGCGAAGAAGTTTCCGCTGCCGAACTGCAGAACGGTGACGTGGTGATCAACCGCGGCGGCAAACTGCTGCGTCCGAAGCGCCTGGCTTCCAACCTGTTCCAGTTCCGCAAGGGCACCGGCGAAGACCGTTGCGTCCTCGACTGCATCACCTCGCTGCAGAACGGCGCTGATCTGCTGTGGATCGAAACCGAGAAGCCGCACGTTGGCCAGATCAAGGGCATGGTTGACCGCATCCGCCAAGTCATCCCGAACGCCAAGCTGGTGTACAACAACAGCCCGTCGTTCAACTGGACCCTGAACTTCCGCCAGCAGGTCTTCGACGCGTTCGTTGCCGAAGGCAAGGACGTTTCCGCCTACGACCGCGCCAAGCTGATGAGCGTCGAGTACGACGAGACCGAGCTGGCCCAGGTTGCTGACGAGAAGATCCGTACCTTCCAGCGCGATGGCTCCGCCCACGCCGGCATCTTCCACCACCTGATCACCCTGCCGACCTACCACACCGCCGCTCTGTCGACCGACAACCTGGCCAAAGGCTACTTCGCCGACCAGGGCATGCTGGCCTACGTGAAAGGCGTTCAGCGTCAGGAACTGCGTCAGGGTATCGCCTGCGTCAAGCACCAGAACATGGCTGGCTCGGACATCGGCGACAACCACAAAGAGTACTTCGCTGGCGAAGCCGCTCTGAAAGCCTCGGGTAAAGACAACACCATGAACCAGTTCCACTAAGAACTGGCTCACCGGCCCTTCGGGGCCGGGAGGCACCGCAAAACCCCGGCACTCGCCGGGGTTTTGCTTTTTGTGCTTGGCCGAACCGCCAGCCGCCCGCTCCCCGCCCGCCAAGGGCAGATCAGCATTCACGTGCCAGCCTCGGGCCTCCTCCATATGATTGGAAACGCCCATGTCCCAGCGCAACCGCCTCGCCCTCGCCGCCCATCTCATCCAGCGCCTGCCGCGCCGTCTTCACGAGTCGCTGCTCAGCCGCCTGTTCTGCTCCCAGGTACGCTTTGCCGGCACCGCGGGCATACGCATCCAGAAGCTCTCCAGCGATGAAGTACGGATGAGCCTGGCCAACCACCGCCGAGCCCGCAACCACATCGGCGGCGTACATGCCGCCGCCATGGCGCTGCTGGCCGAATCCGCCAGCGGTTGCCTGGTCGGCATGAATCTGCCCGATCACAAGCTGCCGCTGATCAAGACCCTCAGGATGGATTACCTGCGCCGGGCCCGCGGCAGCCTGCGCGCTATCGCCACACTGGCGCCTGAGCAGCGCCGTGCGATGCTGGAGCAAGACAAGGGGGAAGCACTGATCCAGGTGACGCTTCTGGACGACTCCGGCGCAGAGCCGGTGCGCTGCGAGATGCACTGGGCGTGGATTCGGAAGGGAAATTGAACCACCCCGAACGAGGGGCGCCAAAGGGAACTGCCAGGGGATAATTGAATGCCGAGAATTGAGCGAAATAAAAGCGCCGCCGCTTATATGTAGTAAAGTTACGGATATACGACACTGCAAATGATAATACTTATCATTTATAGATTGGCAATTTATTGCGGCCAAATACCTCGAAAGTACTATTCGACCAAAGCCCAAGTGCCGCCACACTAAGCGCCCAGAGCCGCGCAAACAGGGCGCTACGGGAAATGCAAAAGGCTTTTGCCCGAATTAGAAGCATCTGTTTGTGTTGGAAAAATTTACTTGCTGAAGGCTTTGGGCATAAAATTGGAAAGATGACCTGAACCCTTAGCTCACTATCCTTGAGTTGTCGGGTTCGCAGTAGTCAGGCGTTGCGCCTGGAACCCAAGACAATCGTTATTTGTAGGAAGGAGTATCGGCATGCCCAATCCAGCTGAACTTGCAGCTCAACACTGGGGACTCGCCGCCTTCCTTTTAGGAGTGCTGGGCCTGCTCGGCTTCATGCTAGGGGTTTCCAGCCTGCTTGGCAGTAAGGCATTTGGTCGCAGCAAGAACGAACCGTTCGAATCCGGGATCGTTCCTACCGGCAGCGCACGCCTGCGTCTGTCGGCAAAATTCTATCTGGTCGCGATGCTCTTCGTGATCTTCGACGTCGAAGCCCTCTTCCTTTTCGCCTGGTCAGTGTCCGTCCGTGAAAGCGGCTGGGCCGGTCTGATCGAGGCAACCATTTTCATAGCAATTCTGTTGGCAGGTCTTGTCTACCTGTGGCGTATCGGCGCGCTCGATTGGGCGCCGGCGGCACGTCGCGCACGGCAGGCGAAGCTAAAACAATGAGGCTTTGGCGATGCAATACAAACTTACCCGGATCGATCCGGATGCGCCCAATGATCAGTACCCGATCGGCGAACGCGAAACGGTAGAAGACCCGCTCATCGAAGGGCAGGTCCACAAGAACATCTTCATGGGCAAGCTCGAGGATGTTCTCAACGGTGCGGTGAACTGGGGTCGCAAGAACTCCCTGTGGCCGTACAACTTCGGGCTGTCCTGCTGCTACGTGGAGATGACCACGGCGTTCACCGCGCCGCACGACATCGCCCGTTTCGGCGCCGAAGTGATCCGTGCATCGCCGCGCCAGGCTGACTTCATGGTCATCGCCGGCACCTGCTTCATCAAGATGGCTCCGGTCATCCAGCGCCTGTACGAACAGATGCTGGAACCCAAGTGGGTGATCTCGATGGGGTCGTGCGCCAACTCCGGCGGCATGTACGACATCTACTCGGTCGTTCAGGGGGTCGACAAGTTCCTCCCCGTGGACGTGTACATCCCCGGCTGCCCGCCCCGTCCGGAGGCGTTCCTGCAAGGCCTGATGCTGCTGCAGGAATCCATCGGCCAGGAGCGTCGTCCGTTGTCCTGGGTTGTAGGCGATCAAGGCGTCTATCGCGCCGACATGCCTGCCCAGAAGGATCTCAAGCGCGAACAGCGCATTGCGGTCACCAACCTGCGCAGCCCCGACGAAGTGTGATCCGGCCCTCCACGAGAGGCCCGTTTTCACTCCACCGTTGACCGAGTGACTTAAAGACTATGAATGCAGACTCCGCTCTGTACATCCCGCCTTACAAGGCAGACGACCAAGATATCGTCGTCGAACTGAATTCCCGCTTTGGCGCCGAGACCTTCACCGTCCAGGCCACCCGCACCGGCATGCCGGTGCTCTGGGTCGCCCGTGAGCGCCTGATCGACGTCCTCACCTTCCTGCGCAATGTGCCCAAGCCGTACGTCATGCTCTATGACCTGCACGGCGTGGACGAGCGCCTGCGCACCCACCGTCGCGGCCTGCCGGGCGCCGATTTCAGCGTGTTCTACCACCTGATGTCGCTCGAGCGTAACAGTGACGTGATGATCAAGGTGGCCCTCTCCGAAGGCGACCTGAACGTACCGACCGCCACCCGTATCTGGCCGAACGCCAACTGGTACGAGCGTGAGGTCTGGGACATGTACGGGATCACCTTCAATGGTCACCCGCACCTGACCCGCATGCTGATGCCGCCGACCTGGGAAGGTCACCCGCTGCGCAAGGACTACCCGGCGCGCGCCACCGAGTTCGATCCCTACGCGCTGTCCGCCGCCAAGCAGGACCTCGAGCAGGAAGCCCTGCGCTTCAAGCCCGAAGACTGGGGCATGAAGCGCCACGGCGAGAACGAGGACTTCATGTTCCTCAACCTCGGCCCGAACCACCCGTCCGCCCACGGTGCGTTCCGCATCATCCTGCAGCTGGACGGTGAAGAGATCCTCGATTGCGTTCCGGAGATCGGCTACCACCACCGTGGCGCCGAGAAGATGGCCGAGCGTCAGTCCTGGCACAGCTTCATTCCGTACACCGACCGTATCGACTACCTCGGCGGCGTGATGAACAACCTGCCGTACGTGCTCTCGGTCGAGAAGCTCGCCGGCATCAAGGTGCCGCAGCGCGTCGACGTCATCCGCATCATGATGTCGGAGTTCTTCCGCATCCTGAACCACCTCCTCTACCTGGGCACCTACATCCAGGACGTGGGTGCGATGACCCCGGTGTTCTTCACCTTCACCGACCGCCAGCGCGCCTACAAGGTCGTCGAAGCCATCACCGGCTTCCGCCTGCACCCGGCCTGGTACCGCATCGGCGGCGTCGCCCACGACCTGCCGCGCGGCTGGGACAAGCTGGTCCGCGAATTCCTCGACTGGATGCCCAAGCGTCTGGACGAGTACGAAACCGCTGCCCTGAAGAACAGTATCCTGCGTGGCCGTACCATCGGCGTTGCCCAGTACAACACCAAGGAAGCGCTGGAATGGGGTACCACCGGTGCCGGCCTGCGTGCCACCGGCTGTGATTTCGACCTGCGTAAAGCCCGCCCCTACTCCGGCTACGAGAACTTCGAGTTCGAAGTGCCGCTGGCGGCCAACGGCGACGCCTACGACCGCTGTATGGTCAAGATGGGTGAGATGCGCCAGAGCCTGCGCATCATCGAGCAGTGCCTGAAGAACATGCCCGAAGGCCCGTACAAGGCGGATCACCCGCTGACCACGCCGCCGCCCAAAGAGCGCACGCTGCAGCACATCGAAACCCTGATCACCCACTTCCTGCAGGTTTCCTGGGGCCCGGTCATGCCGGCCAACGAAGCCTTCCAGATGGTGGAAGCGACCAAGGGCATCAACAGCTACTACCTGACGAGCGATGGCAGCACCATGAGCTACCGGACCCGTATCCGGACGCCCAGCTTCCCGCACCTGCAGCAGATTCCGTCGGTGATCAACGGCAGCATGATTGCTGACCTGATCGCCTATCTGGGCAGTATCGACTTCGTTATGGCCGACGTGGACCGCTGATCATGAGTACCCTTATCCAGACTGATCGTTTCGAACTCAGCGAAACCGAGCGCTCGGCCATCGAGCACGAAATGCATCACTACGAGGACTCCCGCGCGGCGTCCATCGAAGCCCTGAAGATCGTCCAGAAGCAGCGCGGCTGGGTACCGGACGGCGCCATCCCGGCGATCGCCGACATCCTCGGCATCCCGGACAGCGACGTCGAAGGAGTGGCTACCTTCTATAGCCAGATCTTCCGCCAGCCGGTCGGCCGCCACATCATCCGCGTCTGCGACAGCATGGTCTGCTACATCGGCGGCCACGAGTCCGTGGTCGGCGAGATCCAGAAGCAACTGGGCATCGGCCTCGGCCAGACCACCGCCGACGGCCGCTTCACCCTGCTGCCAGTGTGCTGCCTGGGCAACTGCGACAAGGCCCCGGCGATGATGATCGACGACGACACCTTCGGCGACCTGCGTCCCGACGGCGTCGCCAAACTGCTGGAGGCCTACGCATGAGTCGCCTCACCTCCTACGGCACGCCCAACCGCACCGCGCGCGCGGCCGAAACCCATCCGCTGACCTGGCGCCTGCGTGACGACGGCGCCCCGGTCTGGCTGGAGGAGTACCAGTCGAAGAATGGCTATGCCGCCGCGCGCAAGGCGCTGGCCGAGATGGCCACCGACGACATCGTCCAGACCGTCAAGGACTCCGGCCTCAAGGGCCGCGGCGGTGCGGGCTTCCCCACCGGCGTGAAGTGGGGCCTGATGCCCAAGGACGAATCCCTCAACATCCGCTACCTGCTGTGCAACGCGGACGAGATGGAGCCCAACACCTGGAAGGACCGCATGCTCATGGAGCAGCTGCCGCACCTGCTGGTGGAAGGCATGCTGATCTCCGCGCGCGCCCTCAAGGCCTACCGCGGCTATATCTTCCTGCGCGGCGAGTATGTCGACGCCGCCCGCAACCTGAATCGCGCCATCGAGGAAGCCAAGGCCGCCGGCCTGCTGGGCAAGAACATCCTCGGCAGCGGCTTCGATTTCGAGCTGTTCGTCCACACCGGCGCCGGCCGCTACATCTGTGGCGAAGAGACCGCGCTGATCAACTCGCTGGAAGGCCGCCGTGCCAACCCGCGCTCCAAGCCGCCCTTCCCCGCCGCTGTTGGCGTCTGGGGCAAGCCGACCTGCGTGAACAACGTCGAGACCCTGTGCAACGTGCCGGCGATCGTCGAGCACGGCGTCGACTGGTACAAGGGCCTGGCCCGTCCGGGCAGCGAGGACATGGGCACCAAGCTCATGGGCTTCTCCGGCAAGGTGAAGAACCCCGGTATCTGGGAACTGCCCTTCGGCCTCCCGGCCCGCGAGCTGTTCGAGGACTACGCTGGCGGCATGCGCGACGGTTACAAGCTCAAAGCCTGGCAGCCGGGCGGCGCCGGTACCGGCTTCCTGCTGCCGGAACACCTGGACGCCCTGTTCTACGCCGGCGGCGTCGCCAAGGTCGGCACCCGTATGGGTACTGGCCTGGCCATGGCGGTGGACGACAGCGTCAACATGGTTTCCCTGCTGCGCAACATGGAAGAGTTCTTCGCCCGCGAATCGTGCGGCTGGTGCACTCCGTGCCGCGACGGCCTGCCGTGGAGCGTGAAAGTTCTACGCGCGCTGGAGAAAGGCGAAGGCGCCCAGGGCGACTTGGAAACCCTCGAGCAGCTCGTCAACTTCCTCGGCCCAGGCAAGACCTTCTGTGCCCACGCACCGGGTGCCGTCGAGCCGCTGGGCAGCGCACTGAAGTATTTCCGTCCCGAGTTCGAAGCGGGCATTTCCCGCCAGGCTCAGGCCGTACAAGCACCGCAGACCGTCGGCGCTTGATGCTTTGATCGCCGGGCGCTGCGCCCGGCGTTGTTTCGTTGCAGTGCCGCGGCGTGCCGCCGGCCCGATGAAACCGTGATTTCTATTAGCCACGCCCGCTGACAACGGGCCAACGAAGACTTAGACCCATGGCCACGATCCACGTAGACGGCAAGACGTTAGAAGTCGACGGAGCGGACAACCTGTTGCAGGCCTGCCTCTCCCTCGGTCTCGACATCCCCTACTTCTGCTGGCACCCGGCGCTCGGAAGCGTCGGCGCATGCCGCCAGTGCGCGGTCAAGCAGTACACCGACGAGAACGACAAACGCGGTCGTCTCGTCATGTCCTGCATGACTCCCGCCACCGACAACACCTGGATTTCCATCGAGGACGAAGAGGCCAAGCAGTTCCGCGCCAGCGTCGTCGAATGGCTGATGACCAACCACCCGCACGACTGCCCGGTCTGCGAGGAAGGCGGTCACTGCCACCTGCAGGACATGACGGTGATGACCGGCCACAACCAGCGCCGGTACCGCTTCACCAAGCGCACCCACCAGAACCAGGAGCTCGGCCCGTTCATCGCCCACGAGATGAACCGCTGCATCGCCTGCTACCGCTGCGTCCGTTACTACAAGGACTACGCCGGCGGCACCGACCTGGGCGTCTACGGCGCGCACGACAACGTCTACTTCGGCCGGATCGAGGACGGTGTGCTGGAGAGCGAATTCTCCGGCAACCTGACCGAGGTCTGCCCGACCGGCGTGTTCACCGACAAGACCCACTCCGAGCGCTACAACCGCAAGTGGGACATGCAGTTCGCCCCGAGCATCTGCCATGGCTGCTCCAGCGGCTGCAACATCAGCCCCGGCGAGCGCTACGGTGAAATCCGCCGCATCGAGAACCGCTACAACGGCTCGGTGAACCACTACTTCCTGTGCGACCGCGGCCGTTTCGGCTACGGCTACGTCAACCGCGAAGACCGCCCGCGTCAGCCGCAGCTGGTGCTGAGCAAGCAGAAGCTCTCGCTGGACGGCGCCCTCGACCAGACCGCCGCCCTGCTCAAGGGTCGCAAGGTCATCGGTATCGGTTCGCCGCGTGCCAGCCTGGAAAGCAACTACGCCCTGGCCGAGCTGGTCGGCGCGCAGAACTATTACAGCGGCATCTCCGCCGATGAGCTGCAACGCCTGCAACTGGTGCTGAAGGTCATGCAGGACGGCCCGCTGCCGGTGCCGACCATCCGTGACATCGAAGACCACGACGCGGTATTCGTGCTCGGCGAAGACCTGACCCAGACCGCTGCCCGTATCGCCCTGGCCCTGCGCCAGTCGGTGAAAGGCAAGGGCGAGGACATGGCCGCCGCGATGAAGATCCAGCCGTGGCTCGACGCCGCGGTGAAGACCATCGCCCAGCACGAGATGAACCCGCTGTTCATCGCCAGCCTGGATGAAACCCGCCTGGACGACGTCGCCGCCGAGTGCGTGCACGCTGCTACCGAAGACCTGGCTCGCCTGGGCTTTGCCGTGGCCCACGCCATCGATCCGAGCGCCCCGGCCGTGGCCGGCCTCGATGCCGAAGCCGCCGCCCTGGCCCAGCGCATCGCCGATGCACTGGTTGCCGCCAAGCGTCCGCTGGTCATCTCCGGCACCTCGCTGGGCTGCAACGCCCTGATCGAGGCCGCCGCCAACATCGCCAGCGCGCTGAAGAACCGCGAGAAGAACGGCTCGCTGAGCCTGGTCGTCCCGGAAGCCAACAGCCTGGGCCTGGCCCTCTTCGGTGGTGAGTCCGTCGAAGCCGCCCTCGAGCAGTTGACCTCTGGCGCCGCCGATGCCGTGGTGATCCTGGAGAACGACCTGTACCGCCGCGCCGACGCCGCTGTTGTCGACGCCGCCCTGGCCGCCGCCAAGATCGTCGTGGTTGCCGACCACCAGCAGACCGCCACCAGCGCCAAGGCCACCGTCCTGCTGCCGGCCGCCAGCTTCGCCGAAGGCGATGGCACCCTGGTCAGCCAGGAAGGCCGCGCCCAGCGTTTCTTCCAGGTCTACGATCCGACCTACTACAACGCCGACAACCTGGTCCGCGAAGGCTGGCGCTGGCTGCACGCCCTGCACAGCACTCTCGAAGGCAAGCGCGTCGACTGGACCCAGCTGGACCACGTGATCGACGCCGTCGTCGCCGCCAAGCCGCAACTGGCCGGCATCCGCGAAGCCGCGCCGAACGCCGCGTTCCGCATCAAGGGCCTGAAGCTGGCGCGCGAGCCGCACCGCTACTCCGGCCGTACCGCCATGCGCGCCAACATCAATGTCAGCGAGCCGCGTCAGCCGCAGGACATCGACTCCGCCTTCGCCTTCTCCATGGAAGGCTACTCCGGCAGCGCCGAACCGCGTCAGCAGATTCCGTTTGCCTGGTCCCCGGGCTGGAACTCCCCGCAGGCCTGGAACAAGTTCCAGGACGAAGTCGGCGGCCACCTGCGCGCCGGCGATCCGGGCGTACGCCTGATCGAAGCCAAGGGCGAAGCCCTGTGGTTCAGCGAGATTCCTGCGCCGTTCCACACTGCCGCCAGCCAGTTCAAGGTGGTGCCCTTCTATCACCTGTTCGGCAGCGAGGAGAATTCCGCCAAGGCCGCCCCGGTGCAGGAGCGCATCCCGCAGACCTACGTCACCCTGGCCAAGTTCGAGGCTGACCGTCTGGGCGTCAATGAAGGCGCGATCATCCGCCTGACCGTCAAGGGCCAGGAACTGCGCCTGCCGCTGCGCGTGAGCGAAGAGCTCGGCGCCGGTCTGGTCGCCCTGCCAGTCGGTCTGCAAGGCATTCCCGCCGGTGTCATCGGCGCTGTCGCTGATGGTCTGCAGGAGGCTGCGCAATGAGCTTGATGAGCATGAGCTGGCTGACACCCGCCATCGTCGACATCCTGATCGAGGTCATCAAGGCCATCGTCATCCTGCTCGCCGTGGTCGTCTGCGGCGCGCTGCTCAGTTGGGTCGAGCGTCGTCTGCTCGGCCTCTGGCAGGACCGCTACGGTCCGAACCGGGTCGGCCCCTTCGGTGCCTTCCAGCTCGGCGCCGACATGCTGAAGATGTTCTTCAAGGAAGACTGGACCCCGCCGTTCGCCGACAAGATGATCTTCACCCTCGCCCCCATGATCGCCATGGGTGCGCTGCTGGTCGCCTTCGTCGTCATCCCGATCACCCCGACCTGGGGTGTGGCGGACCTGAACATCGGCATCCTGTTCTTCTTCGCCATGGCTGGCCTGACCGTGTACGCGGTGCTGTTCGCCGGCTGGTCGAGCAACAACAAGTTCGCCCTGCTCGGCAGCCTGCGCGCCTCGGCCCAGACCATCTCCTACGAGGTCTTCCTGGCCCTGTCGCTGATGGGCATCGTGGCCCAGGTCGGTTCGTTCAGCCTGCGCGACATCGTCGATTACCAGGCCGAGCACATGTGGTTCATCATTCCGCAGTTCTTCGGTTTCATGACCTTCTTCGTCGCCGGCGTCGCCGTGACTCACCGTCACCCGTTCGACCAGCCCGAAGCCGAGCAGGAACTGGCAGACGGTTACCACATCGAGTACGCCGGCATGAAGTGGGGCATGTTCTTCGTCGGTGAGTACATCGGCATCGTGCTGGTGTCCGCGCTGCTGGCGACGCTGTTCTTCGGTGGCTGGCACGGGCCCTTCGGCATCCTGCCGCAGATCCCGTTCATCTGGTTCGCCCTGAAAACCGGCTTCTTCATCATGATGTTCATCCTGCTGCGCGCGTCCATTCCGCGCCCGCGCTATGACCAGGTGATGGCCTTCAGCTGGAAGTTCTGCCTCCCGCTGACTCTGATCAACCTGCTGGTGACCGGCGCTGTCGTGCTGGCGACCCAGTAAGGAGCAAGACAATGATCAAATACATTTTCGAAGTCGTGCATGGCACCTACACCCAGCTTCGCAGCCTGGTGATGATCTTCGGCCATGCCTTCCGCAAGCGTGACACCCTGCAATACCCGGAAGAAGCCGTGTACCTGCCGCCGCGCTATCGCGGCCGCATCGTCCTCACCCGCGACCCCGATGGCGAGGAGCGCTGCGTTGCATGCAACCTCTGCGCCGTGGCCTGCCCGGTCGGCTGCATCTCCCTGCAGAAGGCCGAGACCGACGACGGTCGCTGGTACCCCGAGTTCTTCCGCATCAACTTCTCCCGCTGCATCTTCTGCGGCCTGTGCGAAGAAGCCTGCCCGACCACCGCGATCCAGCTGACGCCGGATTTCGAAATGGGCGAGTTCAAGCGCCAGGACCTGGTCTACGAGAAGGAAGACCTGCTGATCTCCGGCCCCGGCAAGAACCCGGACTACAACTTCTACCGCGTTGCCGGCATGGCCATCGCCGGCAAGCCGAAAGGCGCCGCGCAGAACGAAGCCGAACCGATCAACGTCAAGAGCCTGCTGCCGTAAGGAGACGTCGCGTGGAATTCGCTTTCTACTTCGCCGCCGGCGTCGCCGTGCTGGCAACCTTCCGGGTCATCACCAACAGCAACCCGGTGCATGCCCTGCTCTACCTCGTAATCTCGCTGCTGGCCATTTCGATGACCTTCTTCAGCCTCGGCGCCCCGTTCGCCGGCGCCCTGGAAATCATCGTCTATGCCGGCGCGATCATGGTGCTGTTCGTCTTCGTGGTGATGATGCTCAACCTCGGCCCGGCTATCGCCGAGCAGGAGCGCAAGTGGCTCAAGCCTGGGGTCTGGATCGGCCCGGGCGCGCTGGCCGCAGTCCTGCTGGTCGAACTGCTGTGGATGCTCTCGCGCACCCCGAGCGGCGCTGGCATCGGTCACACCACCGTGGACGCCAAGGCCGTGGGCATCAGCCTGTTCGGCCCGTACCTGCTGGTCGTCGAACTGGCCTCGATGCTGCTGCTGGCGGCACTGGTCGCCGCCTACCACCTCGGCCGCCACGAAGCGAAGGACTAACACCATGAATACAATTCCTCTCGAACACGGACTGGCGCTCGCCGGTGTGCTGTTCTGCTTCGGCCTGGTGGGCCTGATGGTACGACGCAACATCCTGTTCGTACTGATGAGCCTGGAAGTGATGATGAACGCCGCCGCGCTGGCCTTCGTGGTCGCCGGTAGCCGCTGGGCGCAGCCCGACGGCCAGGTGATGTTCATCCTGGTGCTCAGCCTGGCTGCGGCCGAGGCCAGCATCGGCCTGGCGATCCTGCTCCAGCTGTATCGCCGCTTCCATACCCTCGATATCGACGCTGCCAGCGAGATGCGCGGATGAACCTGCTGCCCCTTACTTTCCTGTTCCCTCTGGTCGGCTTCCTGCTGCTCTCGTTCTCCCGTGGCAAGTGGTCGGAAAATCTCTCGGCTCTGGTCGGTGTCGGCTCCGTGGGGCTCGCCGCCCTCTCCGCCTTCTGGGCGATCTGGAGCTTCCACAGCAACCCGCCCGAAGGTGGCGCCTACAGCCTGGTGCTGTGGCAATGGATGAGCGTTGGTGACTTCAAGACCAACTTCACCCTGTACCTGGACGGCCTGTCGGTCACCATGCTCGGCGTGGTCACCGGCGTCGGCTTCCTGATCCACCTGTTCGCCTCCTGGTACATGCGCGGTGAAACCGGTTACTCGCGCTTCTTCGCGTACACCAACCTGTTCATCGCCAGCATGCTGTTCCTGGTGCTGGGCGATAACCTGCTGTTCATGTACTTCGGCTGGGAAGGCGTGGGCCTCTGCTCCTACCTGCTGATCGGTTTCTATTACAACCACGTACCGAACGGCAATGCGGCACTGAAGGCCTTCATCGTGACCCGCGTGGGTGACGTGTTCTTCGCCATCGGCATGTTCATCCTGTTCCAGCACCTGGGCACGCTGAACATCCAGGAACTGCTGGTCCTGGCTCCGCAGCACTTCGCCAAGGGCGACCTGTGGATCAACCTGGCCACCCTGATGCTGCTCGGCGGCGCCGTCGGCAAGTCCGCCCAGCTGCCGCTGCAGACCTGGCTGGCCGACGCGATGGCCGGCCCGACTCCGGTCTCCGCGCTGATCCACGCCGCCACCATGGTGACCGCGGGCGTCTACCTGATCGCCCGCTGCCACGGCCTGTTCGAGCTGGCTCCGAACGTACTGGAGCTGGTCGGCATCATCGGCGCAGTGACCCTGGTCCTGGCCGGCTTTGCCGCCCTGGTGCAGACCGACATCAAGCGCATCCTCGCCTACTCGACCATGAGCCAGATCGGCTACATGTTCCTGGCCCTGGGCGTCGGCGCCTGGGGTGGCGCGATCTTCCACCTGATGACCCACGCCTTCTTCAAGGCCCTGCTGTTCCTTGCCTCCGGTGCGGTGATCGTTGCCTGCCACCACGAGCAGAACATCTTCAAGATGGGCGGCCTGTGGAAGAAGCTGCCGCTGGCCTATGCGAGCTTCGTGGTCGGTGGTGCGGCGCTGTCTGCCCTGCCCTTCCTGACCGCCGGCTTCTACTCCAAGGACGAGATCCTCTGGGAAGCCTTCGCCAGCGGTCACCAGAACCTGCTGATCGCCGGTCTGGTCGGCGCCTTCATGACCTCGCTGTACACCTTCCGTCTGATCTTCATCGCCTTCCACGGCGAAGCGAAGACCGAAGCGCACGCTGGCCATGGCATCAGCCACTGGCTGCCGCTGGGTGTGCTGATCGTGCTCTCCACCTTCATCGGCGCGCTGATCACTCCGCCGCTGGCCGGCGTCCTGCCGGAAAGCGCCGGTCACGCCGGTGGTGAAGCCAAGCACAGCCTGGAAATCGCCTCGGGCGCCATCGCCATCGCCGGTATCCTGCTGGCGGGCCTGCTGTTCCTCGGCAAGCGCCGCTTCGTCAGCGCCGTCGCCCAGAGCGCACCGGGCCGCTTCTTCGGCACCTGGTGGTACCACGCCTGGGGCTTCGACTGGCTGTACGACAAGCTGTTCGTGAAACCCTACCTGCTGATCTGCCGCCTGCTGGCCGCGGACCCGATCGACAAGACCCTGGTCCTGGTCCCGCTCACCGCCCGCGGTGGCAACAAACTCCTCAGCCTCACCGAGAACGGCCGCCTGCGTTGGTACGCCGCTTCCCTGGTGGGTGGCGCCGCGCTGCTCCTCGGCGCGCTGCTGCTGGCTTAATGAATTCACGAAAGAGATTGAGCCCGACATGATTCTGCCCTGGCTAATCCTGATCCCCTTCATCGGCGGCTTCCTTTGCTGGATCGCCGAGTACACCAGCAAGACCCTGCCTCGCTGGGTCGCCCTGGGATCGATGGTCCTCACCCTCGCCCTGAGCCTGTGGGTCTGGCACACCGGTGACTTCCAGCTGGCCCCGGCGCCGGGTGGCGAGCCGCAATGGACCCTGCAGTTCCAGGTACCCTGGATCGAACGCTTCGGCATCAGCGTGCACCTGGCAATGGACGGCCTGTCCCTGCTGATGGTCGCGCTGACCGGCCTGCTCGGCGTGCTGTCCGTCCTCTGCTCGTGGAACGAGATCCAGCGCCGCATCGGCTTCTTCCACCTGAACCTGCTGTGGATCCTGGGCGGCGTCATCGGCGTATTCCTCGCCGTCGACCTGTTCCTGTTCTTCTTCTTCTGGGAAATGATGCTGGTGCCGATGTACTTCCTCATCGCGCTCTGGGGTCATAGCTCGGACGACGGCAAGAAGACCCGCATCTACGCCGCCACCAAGTTCTTCATCTTCACCCAGGCCAGTGGCCTGGTGATGCTGGTGGCAATCCTCGGCCTGGTGTTCGTGCACTACAACACCACCGGCGTGCTGACCTTCAACTACGCCGACCTGCTGAAGACCCAGCTGCCGCCGCACACCGAGTGGATCCTGATGCTCGGCTTCTTCGTCGCCTTCGCGGTGAAGATGCCGGTCGTGCCGGTGCACTCCTGGCTGCCGGACGCCCATGCCCAGGCACCGACCGCTGGTTCCGTGGACCTCGCCGGCATCCTGCTGAAGACCGCCGCCTACGGCCTGATCCGCTTCGCCCTGCCGCTGTTCCCCAACGCCTCGGCCGAGTTCGCCCCGATCGCCATGACCCTGGGTCTGATCGGCATCTTCTATGGCGCCTTCCTGTCGTTCGCGCAGACCGACATCAAGCGTCTGGTGGCCTACTCCTCCGTGTCGCACATGGGCTTCGTGATGATCGGCATCTACTCCGGCAGCCCCCAGGCGCTGCAGGGCGTAGTGGTGCAGATGATCGCCCACGGTCTTTCCGCCGCCGCGCTGTTCATCCTGTGTGGTCAGCTGTACGAGCGCCTGCACACCCGTGACATGCGCAAGATGGGGGGCCTGTGGTCGCGCATCCCGTACCTGCCGGCAGTGGCGCTGTTCTTCGCCACCGCGTCGCTGGGCCTGCCGGGCACCGGCAACTTCGTCGGCGAATTCCTGATCCTGCTGGGCAGCTTCAAGGTGGTTCCGGTGATCACCGTGATCGCCACCTTCGGCCTGGTGTTCGGCTCGGTCTACTCGCTGATCATGATCCACCGCGCGTACTTCGGCCCGTCCAAGTCCGACACCGCCATCGCCGGCCTGAACTTCCGCGAACTGAGCATGGTGCTCGGCCTGGCGGTGTTGCTGATCCTGCTCGGCGTTTACCCGCAGCCGGTTCTCGACACCTCCGCGGCCACCATGCACGGCGTCCAGCAGTGGCTGGGTGCCGCCCTTTCCACCCTGGCAGTACGGTGAGCGCGACATGACCTTCACGATTCAACACTTCATCGCGCTCCTGCCACTGCTCATCACCAGCGCCACCCTGGTGGTGGTGATGCTCGCCGTGGCCTGGAAGCGTAACCACTCGATGACCGCCACCCTCTCGGTGATCGGTCTAAACCTGGCGTTGCTGTCGATCTTCCCGGTGCTGAAAGTCACCCCGATCGAAGTCACCCCGCTGATGCTGGTGGACAACTTCGCCTGCTTCTACATGGCGCTGATCCTGGTCGCCGCCCTCGCCTGCACCACGCTCGCCCATGCCTACATGGAGAGCTTCCCGGGTAACCGCGAAGAGCTCTACCTGCTCCTGCTGCTGTCCACCGCGGGCGGCCTGGTGCTGGTCAGCGCGCAGAACCTGGCCGGTCTGTTCATCGGCCTGGAGCTGCTGTCGGTGCCGGTCTACGGCATGGTGGCCTACGCCTTCTTCAACAAGCGCACCCTCGAAGCGGGCATCAAGTACACCGTACTGTCCGCCGCCGGCTCGGCTTTCCTGCTGTTCGGCATGGCCCTGCTCTATGCCGAATCCGGCAGCCTGAGCTTCGCCGGTATCGGTGCGTCGCTGGCAGAAGGCACCAGCCATGGCCCGCTGCTGTCCATCGGCGTCGGCATGATGATCGTCGGCCTGGGCTTCAAGCTGTCGCTCGCGCCGTTCCACCTGTGGACCCCGGACGTCTACGAAGGCGCCCCGGCTCCGGTAGCGACCTTCCTCGCCACCGCCAGCAAGGTCGCCGTGTTCGCCGTGCTGCTGCGCCTGTTCCAGATCGCTCCGGCGGCCCTGAACAACGGCCTGCTGCATGACGCTATCGCGGTCATCGCCATTGCCTCGATCCTGATCGGCAACCTGCTGGCGCTGACCCAGAGCAACATCAAGCGCCTGCTCGGCTACTCGTCCATCGCCCACTTCGGCTACCTGCTGATCGCCCTGGTGGCGAGCAAGGGCCTGGCCGTGGAAGCTGTCGGCGTGTACCTGACCACCTACGTGGTTACCACCCTGGGCGCCTTCGGCGTCGTCACCCTGATGTCCACCCCGTACAGCGGCCGCGACGCCGACGCGCTGTTCGAGTACCGCGGCCTGTTCTGGCGCCGCCCGGTGCTGACCGCGGTGATGACCGTGATGATGCTGTCCCTGGCCGGCATCCCGCTGACCGCCGGCTTCATCGGCAAGTTCTACATTGTCGCCACCGGCGTCGAGTCGCAGCACTGGTGGCTGGTCGGCTCGCTGGTACTGGGCAGCGCCATCGGCCTGTTCTACTACCTGCGCGTGATGGTGACCATGTTCCTGGTCGAGCCCAACATGAAGCGCCACGACGCGCCCCTGGACTGGGCCCAGCGCGCCGGCGGCATCATGCTGGTGGCCATCGCCCTGCTCGCCTTCTTCCTCGGCGTCTACCCGCAACCGCTGCTGGATATCCTCCAGCACAGCGGCCTGGTAGCCGTCGCCGGCTAAGGTCGACAGGCAACAAAAAACCCCGCTTCGGCGGGGTTTTTATTGGGCGCAATTCATGCGCGGTGCCTTTTTGTAGGAGCGAGCTTGCTCGCGAACACCCTCCGCTGCGAGGCCGGGTTCGCGAGCAAGCTCGCTCCTACAGTTCTGGCGCCCTATTCCGCGCCCTTGGTCACTTCACCTTCACGGCCGGTGAACAGATCCCACGACGCCATGAACAGCGCTGCGATCAGCGGGCCGATGACGAAGCCGTTGAGGCCGAACAGCGACATGCCGCCGAGGGTGGAGATCAGCACCACGTAGTCGGGCATCTTGGTGTCCTTGCCCACCAGAATGGGGCGCAGGATGTTGTCCACCAGGCCGATCACCACCACGCAGAACAATGTCAGCACCACGCCCTGCCAGATCGCCCCGGTGAGCAGGAAGTAGGCGGCCACCGGCACCCAGATCAGCCCCGCGCCGATAGCCGGCAGCAGCGAGAGGAAGGCCATCAGCGTGCCCCAGAGCAGCGAGCCCTGGATGCCAAGGAACCAGAAGATCAGCCCGCCCAGTGCACCCTGGGTCGCGGCGACAGCAATGTTGCCCTTCACCGTGGCGCGGATCACCGTGGTGAACTTGGTGAACAGGTGCTGCTTGTGGTCGATGCTCAACGGCACCGCCTGCTTGATCCGCCGCCCCAGCGCCGGGCCGTCGCGCAGCAGGAAGAACAGCAGGTAGAGCATGATGCCGAAGCTGATGACGAACTCGAAGGTGTTCTGGCCAATGCTGAACGCCTTGGTCGCCACCAGTTGGCTCGCCTGCATCGCACCGGAGGAGAGCTTCTCCTGCAGGCTGGACAGGTCGGCCAGGTCGAAGCGCTCCAGCCATTGGTGCGCCCAGGCTGGCAGTGCGGCCACGGCCTGCTGGAAGTAGGTGACGAAGTTCAGCTCACCGGACTTCAGGCGCTGATACACCGTGGCGCCCTCCTGCACCAGCGCGCCGGCGATGAAGGTTACCGGCAGGATCACGATCAGGAAGCAGATTGCCAGGGTGATCAGCGCCGCCAGGTTGTTGCGCCCGTTCAGGCGCACCCGCAGGCGGCGCTGCAAGGGGGCGAAGATGATCGCCAGGATGGTGCCCCAGAACACTGCGCCGTAGAACGGCAGCAGTATCCAGGCGAAGGCGATGGTCACCACCGCCAGCAGGGCGAGGAACGTCCGGTATTCCAGTTTCGAGTCGAGCATGAGCGGGTCCGTGCGTGGGAAACCTGCTCATTAGTCAGCAGATGGCCTGCCGAGTGCAACTTTACCTGCGCATTTCCCCGCGCCAGGCCTTACAGCACCATCGCCGCGACCCAGCCGAAGACCATCAGCGGCAGGTTGTAGTGCAGGAAGGTCGGTACCACAGTGTCCCAGATGTGGTTGTGCTGGCCGTCCACGTTCAGGCCGGAGGTCGGGCCAAGGGTGGAGTCCGACGCCGGCGAGCCGGCATCACCCAGCGCTCCCGCGGTACCGACGATGCTGACGATGGCCAGCGGGCTGAAGCCCAGGTGCACCGCCAGCGGCACGAAGATCGCCGCAATGATCGGCACCGTAGAGAACGACGAGCCGATGCCCATGGTCACCAACAACCCCACCAGCAGCATCATGAAGGCGCCCAGCGCCTTGCTGCTGCCAATCCAGCCCGCGGCGCTGTCCACCAGGCTGGCGACCTGCCCGGTGGCCGTCATCACGGCGGCGAAGCCCTGGGCGGCGATCATGATGAAACCGATCATCGCCATCATCTTCATGCCTTCGGTGAACAGGTCGTCCGCCTCCTTCCAGCGCACCACGCCGGACAGCGAGAACACCAGGAAACCCACCAGTGCGCCGAGGATCATCGAGTCCAGCAGCAGTTGCACGGCGAACGCCGCCACCACGGCGACGCCGGCCACGGCGAGGCTCATCTTGCTGTAGGGGGTATCGACCCGCTCAGCCTGTTCGATGCGTTCCAGATCGTAATCACGCTTGCGCCGGTAGCTGAAGCACACCGCGATCAGCAACCCGCAGACCATGCCCAGCGCCGGGATCAGCATGGCGTGGGTGACGTTGATGCCCTGCACGTCGACGCCCGCGCGCGCCACGTTGGCCAGCAGGATCTGGTTCAGGAAGATGTTGCCGAAACCCACCGGCAGGAACATGTAGGGCGTGATCAGGCCAAAGGTGATGACGCAGGCGATCAGCCGGCGGTCGATCTGCAGGCGCGTCAGGACGTAGAGCAGTGGCGGCACCAGCAGCGGAATGAAGGCGATGTGGATCGGCAGGATATTCTGCGAGGAGATCGCCACCACCAGCAGCAGGGCAATCATCATCCACTTGAAGGCACTGGAACCGTTTGCCTCATGCCGGCCGAGCATCGCCAGGGCGCGGTCGGCCAGGGCGTGCGCCATTCCGGAGCGCGCGATGGCCACGGCGAAGGCGCCGAGCATGGCGTAGGACAACGCCACCGTCGCACCGGCACCCAGGCCCTCGTTGAACGCCTTGAGCGTGCCATCCATGCCCAGGCCGCCGAGCAGACCACCTGCCACTGCACCGGCGATCAGCGCGACCACCACATGCACGCGACACAGGCTCAACACCAGCATCAGGCCAATGGCGATCAACACCGCATTCATTCCAGCACTCCTTCCAGGGCTCGCCGCGCCAGGGCGCGGGCAAAAGGCGCGCACTCTGCCAAACGCTCGCCGGGGTGTCAAAATTTCAGTCGAATCAAGACGTTTCCGAGTTCGCCTGGCAGGACTTTCACGCAGACGAGCACGCTTCTTGCCTGGCTTTTCGCCGCCCGTCGGCCAGGCACGCCAGAATCGCCTGTTTTCTGGCGTTTCGCCCCGTCGCGGGTCAAGAAGATGCGGGAAAGGCCGATATAGCTGGCATCCCGAGGCTTAGTTCAAACAAGGATTCCCCTCCATGCTTCTGCGCCGTCTTTCCATCCAGTGGAAGATCACCTTGCTTGCCGGGCTCTGCCTGCTCGGCGTTGTCTCGCTGCTGTCCGGGCTGTCCGTTTACCGCACCCAGCACAGTACCGCGCTGGTCAAGCAATCGAGCACGCAGATGCTCGACGAAGCAGCCAAGGCCCGCCTGCAATCACGCGGTGAAGTCCAGGCCATGCGCATCCAGCGCTACATCATGGACGCCTATCAATATGGCAAGGGTTTCTCACGGCAGGTGCTGTTCCTGCGTGACCAGGCGCAGAAGCGCTTCCTCGATGCCTACGACCTGCGCGAGGACCTGACCCGCCAGGTGAAGACCGCGCTGGAAGGCAACCCGGAACTGCTCGGCCTCTACGTCGCCTTCGAACCCGACGCGCTGGATGGCAAGGACAAGCTGTTCGCCGGCCAGGGCGAACTGGGCAGCAATGATGCCGGTCGCTTCTCCATCTACTGGTCCCAGGCCACGCCGGGTCACCTCGAGTCCGAGGCCATGGCCGAATCGCTGCTCAACGACACCAGCCCCGGCCCCAGCGGCAGCGCCTACAACGCCTGGTTCACCTGCCCCAAGACCACCGGCCAGCCCTGCGTGCTCGATCCGTATTTCGACGACGTGGGCAGCAAGAAGATGCTGATGACCAGCATCGCCTTCCCGCTGGAGCTGGACGGCAAGGTCATCGGCGTCATGGGCCTGGACATCAGCATGGAGAAGCTGCAGGAAATTGCCGTGGAAGGCAGCCAGGAACTCTATGACGGCCAGGGCCGCGTCAGCATCGTCAGCGCGGCAGGCCTGCTCGCCGGTCACAGCGCGGATGCCTCGAAGCTGAGCAAGAACCTCAAGGAGGTCTACCCGAACCAGGGCGCCGACCTGCTGCAGGCCATCGCCGCCAACCATGAGCAGGTGTTCCGCCAGGACGACCAATTGCGCGTAGTCGAACCGTTGCAGCCGATCCCCGGCTCCAAACCCTGGGGCGTGCTGCTGGAAGTCCCGCAGAACGTCCTGCTCGGCCCGGCCATCGAACTGCAGAACGAGTTGGATAACCAGCGTGTGCAAGGCACCGTCTCGCAGTTGGGCTTCGGCCTGATCGCCGTGCTGATCGGCCTGTTCGCCATGTGGCTGACTGCCCGCGGCGTGACCCGTCCGATCCTCGGTGTGGCCGCCATGCTGCGCAATATCGCCAGCGGCGAAGGTGACCTGACCAAGCGCCTGGACTACGCCGGCAAGGACGAACTGGGCGAGCTGGCCGGCTGGTTCAACCGCTTCCTCGACAAGCTGCAGCCGATCATCCGCGACGTGAAATCCTCGGTGCACGACGCCCGCGCCACTGCTGATCAATCCTCGGAAATCGCCAGCCAGACCAGTGCCGGCATGCAGCAGCAGTTCCGCGAAGTCGACCAGGTCGCCACCGCCTCGCAGGAGATGAGCGCGACCGCCCACGACGTCGCCAATAGCGCCGCCATGGCCGCCGACGCTGCGCGTGGCGCTGATGGTGCGACCCGCGATGGTCTCAACGTGATCGATAACACCACCCGCCTGATCGACGAACTGGCCAGCGACATGAGTAGCGCCATGAGCCAGGTGGAAGGCTTGGCGGCGAGCAGCGAGCAGATCGGCTCGGTGCTGGAAGTCATTCGCGGCATCGCCGAGCAGACCAACCTGCTGGCGCTCAACGCCGCCATCGAAGCGGCCCGCGCCGGTGAAGCCGGGCGCGGCTTCGCGGTGGTCGCCGACGAGGTGCGCAACCTCGCCAAGCGCACCCAGGATTCGGTGGAGGAAATCCGCCAGGTCATCGAAGGCCTGCAGAACGGCACCCGCGACGTGGTCGGCGCGATGAGCAACAGTCACCGCCAGGCGCAGGACAGCGTGTCCCAGGTCGAACAGGCCGTGGCCGCGCTCAAACGCATCGGCGATGCCGTCAGCGTGATCACTGACATGAACCTGCAGATCGCCAGCGCCGCCGAGGAACAGAGCGCGGTGGCCGAGGAGATCAACCGCAACGTGGCGGGAATCCGTGATGTGACCGAGTCGCTGTCGAGCCAGGCACAGGAATCGGCGCAGGTGAGCCAGTCGCTGAACAAGCTGGCGAACCATCAGCAGGGGTTGATGGATCAGTTCCGCGTTTGACCCTGACCTCCGGAGCTCGGACTTTCCCGCCCTCTCCCAGAGGGAGAGGGCGCAGCCTGTAGCGGCCGGTGAGGTCGATGCTCTTCCTGCGCCATCGCTAACCGGCTGACGCCGTTCTCTCATTGCACGCCGAACGGTCCCCTCTCCCTCTGGGAGAGGGTTAGGGTGAGGGCCGGCCCCAGCAGCACGGATACGTCCCGCAAGAGCCTATAGCCGCTGAACTCACGCCACGGCTTTCTCACGAACCGAACCGCACGTCGCCCATCACGGAGGAAGTCCGCTCCTGCGAAAGCCGGCCGCAGCGGATGGTCACACCGCGCGCCGTGGCAGCTCGACGACTACGCGCAACCCACCCAGCTCACTGCTTTCCAGCTTCAGGCTGCCACCGCATGCCGCCGCGATATCCCGCGCGATGCCCAGGCCCAGACCATGCCCGGCCACCTGCTCATCCAGCCGAGTACCACGTTCCAACACGCTGTCTCGCTGATCCTCGGCAATGCCGGGACCATCGTCGTCCACGCTCAGCCGGTATGCGTCTGCGCCCTTCTCCACCGTCAACCGCACCTGGGCATCGGCCCATTTGCAGGCGTTGTCCAGCAGATTACCGAGCATCTCCAGCAGGTCTTCCCGGTCATACGGCAAGCGCGTGGCGGGCGGCGCCTGCCAGTCGATGGCGAGGTGATCGCCATGAATGAGCTTGAGCATGTCGCACAGGCTGGGCAACTCGGCATCACAGTCGAAGTGCGCGCCAGGTAATGCCTCGCCCACCAACCGTGCACGCCCCAGTTCGCGGGCCAGGCGCTGTTCGATCTGCTCCAACTGCTCCTGCAGCACTCGCCGCAGCTCCGGGTGATCACGCAGTTCTTCGCGGTCGGCAAGGCTGATGAGCACCGCCAGCGGGGTTTTCAGGGCATGGCCCAGGTTGCCCAGCGCATTGCGCGAGCGGCGCAGGGTATCCTCGGTGTGCTGCAGCAGGTGGTTGGTCTGTTCCACCAACGGCTCCAGCTCACGGGGCACCTGGCTGTCCAACTGGCTGCGCTGACCTTCCTGCAACTGTGCAATCTGCTGGCGTACCCGCTCCAGCGGGCGCAGGGCACGGCGCACGGTGAAGCCCTGGAATACCAGGATCAGCAGCAACGCCAGGGCTCCGGCGCCCAGGCCGATATTGCGCAGACGATTGAAGCTCTTGAGGACGGGCGTGTAGTCCTGGGCAACGACGATGCTGATTTTCTTGCCGTAGCGCTTGTAGTCGCCGCGATAGACCAGCAGCCGCTGGCCTTCGGGGCCTTTCTCCAGCGACTTGGCCAGCCCCTTGTGCGAGGGCAGCTTCAGCTCGTTGTCCCACAGCGATCGCGAACGCCAGGTCTGCTCGTCGAAGCGGATGACGAAGTAGCGCCCGGAGAACAGCCGCTCATAGGCCGCATCGACCCGCTGGCCGTCCAGCTGCAACCCCGCGGGGCCACGGGTGATACCCACCAGCAGGCTTTCCGCCTCGTCCTGCAAGCCGTTCACCAGGTAGCGGCGCAAGCCCTGGTCGAACAGCCAGAGGCCCGCCTGGGCCAGCACGAGACCGACCACCACCAGTACCACACCCAGCCCGAGACCGAGCCGGCGCTGGATCGATATCAATTGGCGGCTCCGTTGCCGGTGAAGCGATAGCCCTGCCCGCGACGGGTCTCGATGATCTCGCGGCCCAGCTTGCGGCGCAGGTGATTGATATGCACCTCGATGACATTGGAGTCGCGCTCGGTCTCGCCGTCATACAGGTGCTCGGCCAGGTGCGACTTCGACAGCAACTGACCGGGATGCAGCATGAAGTACCGCAGCAGACGGAACTCGGCGGAAGTCAGGTCGACTTCCTTACCGCCCTGCTGCACGCACTGGCGCGATTCATCCAGGCTCAACCCGGCCACTTCCAGCTGGCTCTGGTTCGCCAGCCCACGGGCACGCCGCAGCAGCGCCTGGATACGCAACAACAGCTCTTCGGGATGAAACGGCTTGGTCAGATAGTCATCGGCACCGGCCTTCAGGCCGTCGATGCGCTCGGCCCAGGAGCCCCGTGCGGTGAGAATCAGCACTGGCGTCGCCAGGCCCATGCCGCGCCACTCCTGCAGCACCTCCAGCCCCGGGCGGCCCGGCAGGCCCAGGTCGAGAACGACCAGGTCGTACGGCTCGCTGGCGCCTTGCACTGCAGCGTCGCGCCCGTCGGCCAGCCAGTCCACCGCATAGCCCTGGCGGGTAAGGGTCGCCAGTAGCTCGTCAGCCAGGGGTACGTGGTCTTCCACCAGCAACAGGCGCATCAGTCGTCTTCCTTATCCTTGAGGATGCGGCCATCGCGGGCATCCAGTTCCAGTTCGCGCACCACACCGTCGACGGTGAGCAACTCCACTTCGTAAATGTAGTTGCCGTGCTCCCTCTCCAGCTCGGCTTCGAGCAGGCGCGAGCCTGGGTAGCGGCTCAGCGCGGCGGGGAGGATTTCCTCGAAGGGGCGGATAACCCCTTCCTTGCTCAGGCGCAGGGCTTCGTCCTGGCTCAGGTCATGGGCCTGCGCGGCGCCGGCCAGGGCGGTGAGCCCCAGGCCGAACAGCATCGCGCGCAGCGAAACGGTCTTCATCAGTCATCCTGGTGATCGGTGAGGACTTCGCCGGTGACCGCATCCAGTTCGACATCCCACTTCACGCCCAGGGCGTCCTTGATGTCGACCTTGTAGAGATAGCGGCCATGCTCCAGCTCGAGCTCGCTATCGTACACCGAACCGCCGGCATGCTTGGTCAGCGCGGTGCGGTTGAGCTCCTCGAAATTGCGGATGGTGCCCGCATCGCGCAGGCGCAACGCCTCGTCCGGACCAATATCATGGGCTGTGGCAACGCCGGCACCCAGCAGCAGTGCGGAGAGCGTGGTCAGGATCAGCAGCCATTTCATGAGCGTACCTCGTCAGAATTTCACTGCTGTCAGATTAAGGTGAAGGACTTAATTCAAGCTGAATCGGCAACGATCATTCACCCGGTGAAGTATCCTTGCTCCACGCGCACAGGCTCTATAATCGCGGCCTGCCACAGCGAGGCCCGCATGACCGCCATCCAGATCAAGACTTCCTCCCTCACCCTCAAGGCCGGAAGCCGCGCGCTCCAACGCATCCGCGAACAGGGGCTGGCCCCCGCCGATGTAGGAATCCTTCCCGGTGCCGCCGGCGGGCCGAAAGCGCTGGGCATCCAGGGCCTGGACCTCGCGCTGTTCGGCGAATGGTTGCCGCGAGCGCCACGTGAGCGCTCGCTGATCGGGGCGTCCATCGGTTCCTGGCGATTCGCCAGCGCCTGCCTGCCCGACCCGGCCGAAGGCATTCGCCGCCTGGGCGAGCTCTACACCCAGCAACGCTTTGCCCGCAACGCGAGCATCAGCGACGTGTCGAGGAGCTGCGCGAAAATGCTCGACGACCTGCTCGACGGCCGCGACACCAGCGTACTGGACAACCCCTGGTACCGCCTCAACGTGGTGGTGGTGAAAAGCCACGGCCGCCTCGCGCAGGACGGCAAGGCCAACCTGGGCCTGGGCCTGGGGGCGGTGATCCGCGACAACCTGGTCGGCCGCCGCCATCTGCACCGGCACTTCGAACGGCTGATCATCCATGACGCCCGCCGCGCACCGCCGCTGGAGCCGCTGTCGGACTTCCCCTCGCGCTACCTGCATCTGGACCTGGCCAACCTGCGCCACGCCCTGCTCGCCTCCGGATCGATCCCCATGGTCATGGAAGGCGTGCGCGACATTCCCGGCGCCGGCCCCGGCACCTACCGCGACGGCGGCCTGCTGGACTATCACCTGGACCTGCCTTACCAGCCCGAAGGCGTGGTGCTCTACCCGCACTTCACCGACAAGGTCATCCCCGGCTGGTTCGACAAGGGCCTGCCCTGGCGCCGTGGCGACAGCGGCCGCCTGCAGGACGTGTTGCTGCTTGCGCCGTCTAAGGAGTACCTGGCACGGCTGCCGCACAACAAGCTGCCGGATCGCAAGGACTTCCACCGCTACATCGGCGACGACGCGGGCCGCGAGCGCTACTGGCGCAAGGCGATGGATGAAAGCCGGCGGATGGGCGACGAGTTCCTTGAACTGGTAGACAGCGGCCGCCTGGGCGAGCGCCTGCAGCCACTGACATAATCGGCGGATTCACGCATCCGGCAAGGAATCGCTATGCGCCATTCTCGAAAGCTTCGCTCACTCCTGATTTCCCTCCTGCTCGTGGCCGCTGGCACGCAGGCCGCCACCGACGCCAAGGCGCAGCGGGAAATCAGCCAACTGCTCGACTTCGTCGAGCACAGCGGCTGCCAGTTCATCCGTAACGGCAGCGAGTACCCGGCCGCTGAAGCGCGGGCGCACCTGCAGAAGAAGCTGGACTACCTGGAGAACAAGGACATGGTCAGCAGCGCGGAAGACTTCATCGAACGCGCCGCGACCAAGAGCAGCATGAGCGGCCAGCGCTATCAGGTGGATTGCCCGGCGGGCAAGCAGGACGCCAGCGCCTGGCTGAGCAATGAGCTCAGGCGATTGCGCGAGGTACCGCAGGGCAACTGAGCACGTGCGCAGGAGCGAGCTGTGCCCGCATAACGCGTCATAGCGGAACGCCGATCAGCCCGGCTGCCCATCCAGCCGCGGTTTCCAGAACATCGGACCGTAATGCCAGGCGAACATCAGGAAAGCCACGATCCAGCAGGCGGCCGCGACGCTCAAGCCCTCCAGCGGCCACCAGATCACCAGCAGCACCCGCGCGACCACGCCAAGGTTGAGCAGAGCGAACGCCCAGGCCATTGCCTTGGGCGGCTGCAGCGGTCGCCCGGTATGGCCCAGGCTGACGCGGGCGATCATCGCCAGGATGAGGCCGCCCACTCCGCCCACGGTGAGGGCGTGGATCGCCAGGCTGACGTTGAAGGTCGGCGCAAAATTCCACAGCGCCATTCCCGCCGGGGCCAGCAGCATCCACAAGTAGGCCAGGTGCAGCGACCAGAGCAGCGGCACCCCCCAGAAGCCGTTGTCGTACCAACGCCACAAGCGGATCAGGTGCCCCACCGTCAGCGCAGCAAACAGCAAGCCCACCAGCGGGTGCGGGGTCAGGCCAATTCCAACCGCGGTCAGCACCGCCACCAGCAGGGTGCCGCCCAGCAATGAGTTATCCAGCCAGTTCCAGGCTGGCACCTGAGCGGCGCGGCCCAGCCCACGCTGGGTGAAAAAGGGAATCACGCGGCCACCGATCAGCCCCATCAGCGCCGCCACCAGCCATAACGCCCCCAACGCGCCACCGCGCTGCCAGCTCTCGTTACCCATCCAGACGCCGGCCATCACCAGTGCATCGGCGAGCGTCAGCAGGCTCAGCACCACGATGATCGGGTAGTTACGCTTCTGGCGGACCTGCCACAGACTGCGGCCGATGAAGAACGCCAGTGCCGGCATGAACGCCAACTCCAGCACGGTGACCAGCCATAGCGGCGCCCCGACGAGCCAGCCCACCCGCGCCGCCAGCCAGACCAGCGACAGCACCATCAACGGCTTGCCGCTGACGCCGGGGCGCCCGGTCCAGGTCTGCACGGCGGTCAACAGGAAGCCGGCAATGATCGCCGCCGCGAAACCGAAGAGCATTTCATGGCGATGCCAGCCCAGCCAGCCGCCCAGCGGTTGCCACGTGGGCAGCACACCGAGCAGCACGGCCGCCCAGGCCGCGATGGCGATCAGCGCGAACACCGCGCCGCCGAGGAAGAACGGGCGGAACCCCAGGCGCCACAAGGGCGCGATGGTCAGCAGAGCCTTTCGATCAACCAGTAACACAGCAAGCCTCCCAGCCTTCCTTGCGCATCTGATGCTGGGCCACCAGCCGCAGCACGTAGCCCAGCTTCAATAATGTGGGCCCGAGGATGGTGAAGGCATGAGCTGCGACAACGCTTTGCAGGCTCAGATGCCCATCGACGAAATAGGCCCCCGCGATTCCCAGCAGCAGCAACACGAGCCCGCCGGTCAGCAGTGACCAGGACATCGACAGATTGCGTTGCGGGCAGGCGAATAGACGTTCCATCACACACCTCCTCGGGTTGCACCGGCCCGCCATCGGGCCGGTGCTCAGGTTCAGGCCTCCAGCGCGCTGGCCGGGCCGAAGAACTCATAGTGGGACTGTTGCTCGGGTACACCGATTGCACGCAGGTGACGCTTCACCTGGACCATGAACGGCTTGGGCCCGAGGAAATAGGCGTCCAGGTCGCGGTCTTCCGGCAGCCAGTCGGCCAACAACTCCTGGCTGAGGAAGCCTTCCACGTGAGCGACGTCCTGGGCACGTGGCTCGCTGTAGCAGAAGTAATGCTTGAGCTGCGGATGCGCTTCGGACTGCGCCTCGACCCACTCGCGGAACGCATGCACTCCGCCGTGGCGGGCGCAATGGATGAAGTGCACCTCGCGACCGGACTCCAATGCTGGTTTGAGCATGGCCAGCGCCGGGGTGATACCGACGCCGGCAGTGATCAGTGCCAGCGGCTTGTCACCGCTGCGCAGGACGAAATCACCCGCTGGTGGGAACAGGTCCAGTTCATCACCGACGTTCAGGCGGTCGTGCAGGTAGTTCGAAACCTTGCCTTTGGGCTCGCGCTTCACACTGATGCGGTATTCACGGCCATTCGGCGCGTCGGACAGCGAGTAGGTGCGGCGCACTTCTTCCCCACCGATGTCCAGGGACAGCCCGATGTACTGCCCAGGCTGGAAGTCCAGCAGGGGCTCGCCATCCAGCGGCTGGAAGTAGAACGAGGTGATCTCCTCGCTCTCGGCTTCCTTGCGGGCGATGCGGAAGCGCCGGGCGCCACGCCAGCCGCCGCGTTGCTCGGCATTCTGCTGATACACCGACTCCTCGGCGCCGATCAGGATATCGGCCAGTTGGCCGTAAGCGGCTGCCCAGGCATCGATCACTTCCTGCGTGGCGATCTCCTCGCCCAACACTTCACGAATCGCGCGCAGCAGACAGGTGCCGACAATGGGGTAGTGCTCCGGCTGGATCTGCAGTGCCACGTGCTTGTTGACGATCTTCGCCACCAGCGGGCCGAGCTGTTCCAGTTCGTCGATGTGACGGGCATACATCAGCACGCCGTTGGCCAGCGCGCGGGGCTGGTCGCCGGATGCCTGGTGAGCCTGGTTGAACAGCGGACGAACTTCCGGGTACTCGCTGAGCATCATCTTGTAGAAATGCTGGGTCAGGGTCTCTCCGCCAGTCTCCAGCAGAGGGACAGTGGCCTTGACCAGGGTACGGTGTTCGTTGGACAGCATGTGGATTTCCTCGGGTTGGCCAGGCATCGAGTGAGTCTGCCTGTGCTTTCTGAAAGGTGTACTTCAGGAAGCGTGCCAAGCTTGCAGCCCGTGATTTTCGGGCTCTCTGTATATAAATGAGTCATAATGACCCTTATCTACTGATGTCAAAAAGACTTCAAAGAGGTCGAAATGACTCGAAACCCCCTGCTTGCCACTCTCCTCCCCTTGGTCGCCGATCTGTCCCGCGAATTACCGGACGGCGAACGCTACCGCCGCCTGCTCGAAGCCCTTCGCGGCCTGCTGCCTTGCGATGCCACTGCCCTGCTGCGCCTGGAAGGCGACCAACTGGTGCCGTTGGCCGTGGATGGACTCAGCCAGGACACCCTGGGCCGTCGCTTCAAGATCAGTGAGCACCCTCGCCTGCGCGCCCTCATCGAACACCCTGGGCCGACACACTTCGCCGCCGACTGCGGCCTGCCTGATCCCTATGACGGCCTGGTGGAGGGACTCCATGGCGACCTGGAAGTCCACGACTGCCTGGGCTGCCCGCTGTTCCTCGACGGCCAGCCATGGGGCCTTCTGACCCTGGACGCATTGGATCCCGAGCGGTTCTCCACAGGCGACCTGGACAACCTGGAGGCCTTTGCCAGCCTGGCAGCTGCTACGGTCAAGGCCAGCCAGCGCATGCTTGATCTGGCCTTGCGCGCCGACCAGGAGCAGCAGCGCGCGGATGCCTACCAGCGCGCTTCTGACGATCAGCCAAAGGAACTGATTGGCCAGAGCAAGGCCCACCAGGCGCTAATGGGCGAAATCCAGGTGGTTGCCGGGAGCGATCTGAGCGTGCTGATCACTGGAGAAACCGGTGTCGGCAAGGAACTGGTGGCTCAAGCCATCCACTCCAACTCGCTGCGTCGCAGCCAGCCGCTGATCAGCCTGAACTGCGCAGCACTGCCGGAGACCCTGGTGGAAAGCGAGTTGTTTGGCCACGTTCGCGGTGCCTTTTCCGGCGCGGTGGGCGAACGGCGTGGCAAGTTCGAACTGGCCGATGGTGGCACCCTCTTCCTCGACGAAGTCGGCGAGCTGCCGCTGGCGATCCAGGCAAAGCTGCTGCGCGTACTGCAGAGCGGCCAACTGCAACGCCTGGGCTCTGATCGAGAGCACCACGTGGATGTACGCCTGATCGCCGCCACCAACCGTGATCTCGCCGAAGAGGTCCGCGCTGGCCGCTTTCGTGCCGATCTCTACCACCGGCTGAGTGTCTACCCGCTGCGCGTCCCGCCGCTGCGTGAGCGGGGGAACGATATTCTGCTGTTGGCGGGCTACTTCCTCGAACAGAATCGGCCGCGCCTGGGTCTGCGCAGCTTGAGACTTACGCGCGAAGCCCAGGCAGCGCTGGTTGGCTATCCGTGGCCGGGAAACGTACGGGAACTGGAACACCTGATAGGTCGCGCATCGCTGAAGGCGCTCGCGAATCACTCACAGCGCTCGCGCATCCTCAGCCTGGATGTCGATGACCTGACGCTCAACTCCTTGCAGAAGAGCGCAGCAGATGATCTTGCTGGGGAGGTTTCAAGTGGAGTGGACAGCGCGCCGACCGGGGAGCTGCGTCCTGCGGTGGATGCCTTCCAGCGGCGCATGATCAGTCAGAGCCTGGAACGGCACGACGGCAACTGGGCTGCCGTCGCCCGCGACATGGGCCTGGATCGTGCCAACCTCAACCGCCTGGCCAGGCGCCTGGCGATCAAATGAACCCTACCGGACCCGCATGACGCTAGGTGGGCGAAATCGTGAGCGGGTCCGGAGGGTGCCCCTTTCCGACAAAGCGACTGCTGAAATGCTCAGCCAGACTGCCTCGCCGGAGCATCTTCAGGTATCAGAACGCTTTCCGCGGATCAGCAGGTCGACACGACGGTTCGGTGCGTTACAGGCGATCTTATCGTTACGCGAACCACTGTCACATTGCACCACCGGCTCGCTACTGCCGTAACCCACTGCACGAATCGCCTCGGTCCCTACTCCCAGTTGCAGCAGGACACTTTTCACCGTTTGCGCTCGAGCCTCGGACAGGCGCTGATTGGACTGCACACTACCAATCGGATCAGCATGCCCACCCACCTCTACGCTTTCTACATGCTGCGACTTGATCGCTTCGGCAATCTTGCGCAGCTCCGCATGCCCCACGTCGGTGATGTCGGAGTATCCACTCTTGCCAAAGTTGAACAGCACGTCACTGCGCAGGCTCAAACGGGTTTCGGTCTCGCATGGGACCACCGAACTGGCTCGATTGATGACGTGCCTTTGCAAGCGCAGGCCCTGTAATTGCTGCTCGGCATTTTGACGATTCAGGACCACCGGCGTACTCGATTTCGGGTTGGCAGCGACCTTGAGGAAATAGCTCTTTCCACCCTCGAATACTGCAGAGGTACGAGGATTCAACTTGCCCTCATACAGAGGCTCGTCGCCAATGTAAGCCTCCAGAGAATGCTCGCCTGCCGGAACACAGAACACGGTATAACCGCCAGGCATCAAAGCTCCCTGCAACTCACGGTCCACGTAAACATTGGCACCTTGCGTGCCCTGGTCGGCACCGCGAAAGAAAACCACCTGGGATTGCTCGGCTACCACAGCATCCACCGGTTGATAGGCCACGCCAAAGATCGACTCATTGGGACTGGCCAGAACGGAAACACTGCAACTGATAGCTGCACAGAGAACGCTCACTCGGGCCGCCCTGTGCATTGCCTTGTAAATGGGATATTCCATTGAAATGCTCTCCATTGCCTCGTTGCGGACAGAACGAGGCATACGATTGAACTAGCTGCTAATACCGGAGCGCGAGAGACTCGCGCTCCGGTCGACGCTTAGCCGACGAGATGTACCTGGACCTGGTCCTCGACCCAGACCTCGCCAGTACCCGAGCTGTACACCTTGTAGGCATGGCCATCGTTGCCGGTAGCACTTGACTCGGTCCAGGTGATCCCGGTCTTGACCAGGTCGACATTGCCACTGGTGTCACCATTGACCACCAGCTGCTTCTTGCCGTCCTTGAACATCAGATCGCTTTCACCCATTCGCAGCACATCGTCCAGCTTGACCGTCAGGCTGTTACCGCCCTGCCCCAGGTCGAACTTCTCGAAGCTGATTACCTTGTTCTTCATGACCGCCAGGTTGATGCTCAACCCTTGGCCATCGAACACCAGGGTGTCGGTCCCCGAGCCGCCGTTAACACCGAGGAAATCGGTGCTGACGATATGGATGAAGTCGTTGCCCTCACCGCCGTTGGCATAGTCCATGGTGCCGATGTTGACGATGGTGTCATTACCAGCCCCGCCCAGGATGTAGTCATTGACCGGGTTGCCATGGTCGTCCTTGCCATCCGCCACGATGTAGTCATCACCATTGGTGTACTTCTTGGTGAACGCATCGGAGGCGGAGTAGTAGACGTACATCGCTCCCGAATCGCTCGCCGTGAAGTTGGCGTTGTAGGCTCCGGTGGCGATATCCGCCATGCCATCGCCGTTCCAGTCACCCATGGCTACGCCGTTACCCATTTCGTAACCAGCACCCTCGCCATACAGCACAAAGCCCTTGGTTGGGTCGTTAACTACGTCCTTGATCGACCAGATGGCCGGTAGGCCATGCTCGTTGCCATAGACCACGTACACCGCACCGGCGTTATCGCCGTTACCCATACCAGGACGGTCGGCATAGCGCGCGCCAATGATGAAATCGTTGATTCCATCACCATTGATGTCGCCTCCGGCACGGATACTCACGCCAAACCATTCATCGACGGTGCTCTGCGTCCACTTGCCGGTGGCTGCGTTGTAGGTCGCCTTCTCGTTGAGGATGAGCGAGCCGACACTGGAGTCGAACATCGGGTTGGTGTTGAACTGCGACGGCACACCCACGGTATTGAACGCATCGAGGTTGATATCGCTGGTGTAGCCACCCGCCTTGCCATAGATGACCCACACGCGGCCTGGGTCGCCCGGCTCCGAGTAGGGCGCGCTGATGGCGAAGTCGTTGATGCCATCGCCGTTGATATCGCCCAACGCAGTGATGGTGTTGGTCGAGTAGTCCTGACGCGTCGAGCCGAGCCACTCGTAATGCTGCGCATTGATACGGATGCCCTGATCCAGAGTCAGGTTCTTCAGATCGAGCGAAGTTCCTAAACCACCTGCCTTGCCGTAGATCAGGTAGGCGGTACCCGCGGAAGCACCGTAGCCCTGCGACATGATGTTGTTGGCACGCGGGTCGGAGATCACGAAATCGTCGATACCATCGCCGTTGACATCGCCGACATTGTTGATCGAGTCGCCTAGGTCGACCCCATTAACCTGCGTCGAATTGGTGACCGTACCAGTGAACGAGTTGATGATCATGGTGCCGTTCACGCCAGCCGGGAAGTGCGCCCAGGTCTGACTGGAACCAGTGCCAGTCGCCGGGTTGCTCCAATCCATGACGATGTTCTTGTTGACGTTGGCACCGCCATACAGAACGTAGCCCGCACCACTGTTATTCGGGCCCGCCTCGCGGTTGCCGAACAACAGATCCGAGTAGCCATCGCCATTGAAGTCGCCACCGCCACCCACACCAACGCCGTTCCAGCTGTCAGAGCCTCTCGCAGAGGGGTTGCTGGTAGGAACGCCTGGGTTACGAATTACAAAGCCATGGGTGTTGTCGCCGGCGTCGATGGTCGCAAGATCCACCGTGCCATTACCCCAACTGCCGTTCGGACCGCCGAAGATCACATAGATCTTGTCCGGCCAGTGCGAGGAGATGATGACATCTTTGTAGCCGTCACCATTGAAGTCCCCCAGCGCATTGATGCCGGTCCCCATGATGTCGTCGTTGTAGGCACCCGCGAAGAAGATGCCCTGGTCCGGTCTCAGGTTGGTGATGGTGTTCTGGTCCAGCACCGGCAAGCCGTTCTCGCCGCCGAACAGAATCCATGCACCACCGTTGTGGGAGCGACCCAACGTACTGGCATTACGTGCGGACACCAACAGGTCATCGTAGCCATCGCCGTTGAAGTCACCGATGTTGACCACGTCCCAGCCGAACTCGAAGTTCGACTGTTTGCCACCGTAGTAGTGCTGCGGAGAGGACTGGGTAATGGTCAGGATGTGGTTCTTGTCATCCAGGGAACCCACGAAGCTCGCCGATCCGGTGACGCCGGAAGCGGTGGTTGCCACTGCCTTCAGCAGGTAGTCACCGTAGTGCAACGACCACAGGTCGGCGCTCCAGGTGCCATCGCTGTTGACCTTGATGCCTTGCCCGTAAATATCATCGCCGGGATCGATCTGGTTGTTGCCGTTCTTGTCCCAGAACAGCGTAATGGTCAGATCCTCGAACTTGTGACTCCCCGCCTGCACCGTACCGTTGATCGTTGGTGTCATGATCGAGGTGATGTTATCGGTGTTGGACACGCCGTTATCGCTGGCGGGATCCAGAGCGAAGGTCACCTTGTTGGTCGGCTGCGAGTTGTCGATGACAACCTGCTGAGTCGTCACCTGACCGGCAATACCCGCCTCGCTGACGACGCGCGCCTCGAAGGTATAGGTACCATCCGCCAGGGACACAGACCTGTTGTCATAACTCCAACGCAAACGATCATCGCTGAGGGTGGCGTCCTTCCAGGTTACCCCTCCGTTTGTGGAGAACTGCACCTTCTGCCCAGACTGCAGCGCACTGTCGATTGTGCCGTTGATCAGCAGCGTACGGTCTTGAGTGACGAAGTCATGGTCAGAGAAACCGGTATCGTCGGAGATACCTGTAATGGTGGCGAAATTAGTCGGCGTCGTCCCATCCAGTATGATGCTGTACTTCGCACTCGGGGCGGTGGCATTGCCTGCGGGATCGGACTCCACTGCGGTTAGGTCATTCAGCCCCGACACCAGCGCAATCACAGGCTGCATCGACCAATGGCCACTTACATCCACGATGGCCGTGCCGATCCGATGGTTATCGGTACTGTCCTTGGCATACACAGCGATAGTATCGCCGGCCGTGCCGGTACCACTGATCACCGGACGGAAATCGTCAGTGATACCACCATTGAGAATGTTGCCGGTGACATCACCCACGCTGTCCAGCACGCCAGTAATGGCCAGCTTGCTGTAGTCCGGCGGGGTGTAGTCGGTGGTGAGGCTGAAGACATCCGACTTGACGCTGGTATTGCCGGCCTTGTCGGTCGCATCGACGGTGAAGTTGTGATCACCCTCGCTGATACCGGTGGTCGGCGTGTAACTCCAGGCGCCATTGGCGTCCGCCATCACCGAGCCCAGCACGGAGCCGTTGTCGTAGATGGTGACCTTCGAGTTGGCTTCGGCCTGGCCCGACAGGGTCGGGGTTGGGTCGTCCGTCACGCCATGGTTGGCGATCGGGCCCTGGATCGCACCGACATCATCCAGTACCTGGTCAATGGTCGGCTTTTCAGGAGCCACTGTGTCGATGGTGAAGGTGAACGCCGTGGTCGGATCGCTGACGTTACCCGCCTTGTCGGTCGCCTTGGCTGTGATGCTGTGCGCACCCTGCCCCAGGTCAAATGCCGGGGTAAAGCTCCATTTCTCACTTGCATCAACGGTGAGAGAACCCAGCACCGTATTGCCATCGGAGATCGTGACAACACTGCCAGCCTTGCCAGTACCCTGGATTTCCGGGCGAGTATCATCGGTGAAGCCACCGTTGCTGATGTCGCCGGTGATGCTGCCGACATCGTCGATTACATGAGTAATCGCGACCAGGACCTGGGAGGTATCCACGACTACGTTCAGCGGAGCACTCTGGCCACTGCTGTTACCAGCCTTGTCCAGTACTTCCGTGCTGAATGCATGGTTGCCATCAGACAACGCGGCGGTCGGTGTGAAGCTCCACTTGCCATCGGCACCCACATCGGCCTCGCCGATTTCCTTGCCGTTGTCGTAGATGATGACCTTGCCGTTTGGCTCGGCTCCGCCGCTGAACACCGGACGGTTGTCATCAGTGGTATCACCAGCGTGCAGCGGGCCAGTTACCGCGCCCACGTTGTCGGTCACCGCCAGGCCGGTCACGTTGGCCGGTGCCGTGGTGTCGACGCTGAAGTTCCAGATTCCCGTCGGAGCACTGACCTGTCCGATAGGATCGGTCGCTGTGGCGGTCACGTTGTGCAGACCATCCGCCAGTGCGCTGGTGGTAATGCTCCAGCTGCCATTGGCATCGGTCACCGCACTGCCGATCAGCGTGCTGCCGTCGTACAGCTTGACGGTGGTGCCCGCATCCGAAGTGCCTTTGAAGGTCGGCTGGCTGTCATCGGTCACGTCGCCTTTCTGCAGGAAGCCGGTGTACGGCCCTACATCGTCGAAGACGCTTTCGATGGTCGGCACAGCCGGCCCTACCGTCACCACGGTGAAGCTGTATTTCGCGCTCGGCGCCGTGGTGTTGCCCGCCGGGTCACGCTCGACCGCAGTCAGCTCGTTGACCCCCGAGATCAAGGGGGCCGTCGGGGTCAGTGACCAGTGGCCGCTGGCATCGACGATGGCACTGCCGACCTGATGGTTGCCGGTGGCATCTTTGTCATAGACGAAGATCGTGTCACCGGCCGTGCCGGTACCACTGATCACCGGACGGGTGTCGTCGGTGCTGCCATTGTTGGCGACGTTACCGGTCACTTCACCCACGCTGTCCAGCACGCCAGTAATGGCCAGCTTGCTGTAGTCCGGCGGGGTGTAGTCGGTGGTGAGGCTGAAGACATCCGACTTGACGCTGGTATTGCCGGCCTTGTCGGTCGCATCGACGGTGAAGTTGTGATCACCCTCGCTGATACCGGTGGTCGGCGTGTAGCTCCAGGCACCATTGGCGTCCGCCATCACCGAGCCCAGCACGGAGCCGTTGTCGTAGATGGTGACCTTCGAGTTGGCTTCGGCCTGGCCCGACAGGGTCGGGGTTGGGTCGTCCGTCACGCCATGGTTGGCGATCGGGCCCTGGATCGCACCGACATCATCCAGTACCTGGTCAATGGTCGGCTTTTCAGGAGCCACTGTGTCGATGGTGAAGGTGAACGCCGTGGTCGGATCGCTGACGTTACCCGCCTTGTCGGTCGCCTTGGCTGTGATGCTGTGCGCACCCTGCCCCAGGTCAAATGCCGGGGTAAAGCTCCATTTCTCACTTGCATCAACGGTGAGAGAACCCAGCACCGTATTGCCATCGGAGATCGTGACAACACTGCCAGCCTTGCCAGTACCCTGGATTTCCGGGCGAGTATCATCGGTGAAGCCACCGTTGCTGATGTCGCCGGTGATGCTGCCGACATCGTCGATTACATGAGTAATCGCGACCAGGACCTGGGAGGTATCCACGACTACGTTCAGCGGAGCACTCTGGCCACTGCTGTTACCAGCCTTGTCCAGTACTTCCGTGCTGAATGCATGGTTGCCATCAGACAACGCGGCGGTCGGTGTGAAGCTCCACTTGCCATCGGCACCCACATCGGCCTCGCCGATTTCCTTGCCGTTGTCGTAGATGATGACCTTGCCGTTTGGCTCGGCTCCGCCGCTGAACACCGGACGGTTGTCATCAGTGGTATCACCAGCGTGCAGCGGGCCAGTTACCGCGCCCACGTTGTCGGTCACCGCCAGGCCGGTCACGTTGGCCGGTGCCGTGGTGTCGACGCTGAAGTTCCAGATTCCCGTCGGAGCACTGACCTGTCCGATAGGATCGGTCGCTGTGGCGGTCACGTTGTGCAGACCATCCGCCAGTGCGCTGGTGGTAATGCTCCAGCTGCCATTGGCATCGGTCACCGCACTGCCGATCAGCGTGCTGCCGTCGTACAGCTTGACGGTGGTGCCCGCATCCGAAGTGCCTTTGAAGGTCGGCTGGCTGTCATCGGTCACGTCGCCTTTCTGCAGGAAGCCGGTGTACGGCCCTACATCGTCGAAGACGCTTTCGATGGTCGGCACAGCCGGCCCTACCGTCACCACGGTGAAGCTGTATTTCGCGCTCGGCGCCGTGGTGTTGCCCAGCTCGACAGTCCCATCGGAAACTTTGATGGTGCTGCCAGCCTTGCCAGTACCCTGGATTTCCGGGCGAGTATCGTCGGTATAGCCACCATTGCTGATGTCGCCGGTGATGCTGCCGACATCGTCGATTACATGAGTAATCGCGACCAGGACCTGGGAGGTATCCACGACTACGTTCAGCGGAGCACTCTGGCCACTGCTGTTACCAGCCTTGTCCAGTACTTCCGTGCTGAATGCATGGTTGCCATCAGACAACGCGGCGGTCGGTGTGAAGCTCCACTTGCCATCGGCACCCACATCGGCCTCGCCGATTTCCTTGCCGTTGTCGTAGATGATGACCTTGCCGTTTGGCTCGGCTCCGCCGCTGAACACCGGACGGTTGTCATCAGTGGTATCACCAGCGTGCAGCGGGCCAGTTACCGCGCCCACGTTGTCGGTCACCGCCAGGCCGGTCACGTTGGCCGGTGCCGTGGTGTCGACGCTGAAGTTCCAGATTCCCGTCGGAGCACTGACCTGTCCGATAGGATCGGTCGCTGTGGCGGTCACGTTGTGCAGACCATCCGCCAGTGCGCTGGTGGTAATGCTCCAGCTGCCATTGGCATCGGTCACCGCACTGCCGATCAGCGTGCTGCCGTCGTACAGCTTGACGGTGGTGCCCGCATCCGAAGTGCCTTTGAAGGTCGGCTGGCTGTCATCGGTCACGTCGCCTTTCTGCAGGAAGCCGGTGTACGGCCCTACATCGTCGAAGACGCTTTCGATGGTCGGCACAGCCGGCCCTACCGTCACCACGGTGAAGCTGTATTTCGCGCTCGGCGCCGTGGTGTTGCCCGCCGGGTCACGCTCGACCGCAGTCAGCTCGTTGACCCCCGAGATCAAGGGGGCCGTCGGGGTCAGTGACCAGTGGCCGCTGGCATCGACGATGGCACTGCCGACCTGATGGTTGCCGGTGGCATCTTTGTCATAGACGAAGATCGTGTCACCGGCCGTGCCGGTACCACTGATCACCGGACGGGTGTCGTCGGTGCTGCCATTGTTGGCGACGTTACCGGTCACTTCACCCACGCTGTCCAGCACGCCAGTAATGGCCAGCTTGCTGTAGTCCGGCGGGGTGTAGTCGGTGGTGAGGCTGAAGACATCCGACTTGACGCTGGTATTGCCGGCCTTGTCGGTCGCATCGACGGTGAAGTTGTGATCACCCTCGCTGATACCGGTGGTCGGCGTGTAGCTCCAGGCACCATTGGCGTCCGCCATCACCGAGCCCAGCACGGAGCCGTTGTCGTAGATGGTGACCTTCGAGTTGGCTTCGGCCTGGCCCGACAGGGTCGGGGTTGGGTCGTCCGTCACGCCATGGTTGGCGATCGGGCCCTGGATCGCACCGACATCGTCCAGTACCTGGTCAATGGTCGGCTTGAAAGGAGCCACTGTGTCGATGCTGAAAGTGAACGGTATGGTCGGAGCGCTAATGTTGCCAGCTTTGTCCGTCGCAGTGGCGATGATGCTGTGCGCCCCCTGCCCCATATCCGAAACTGGTGTGAAGCTCCAGGTGCCATCGACTTTAACCGTGGTGCTGCCCAGTTCGACAGCGCCATCGGTGATTTTAATGATGCTACCAACCTTCCCGGTACCCTGGATCTCGGGACGGGTATCGTCAGTGACGCCATTAAAGCTGATGTCGCCGGTGATGCTGCCGACATCGTCGATTACATGAGTAATCGTGACCAGGACCTGGGAGGTATCCAAAGCTACGTTAAACGGGCCGCTCTGGCCGCTACTATTGCCAGCCTTGTCCAGAACTTCCGTGGTGAACGCATGTGGACCATCTACCAACGGCGTGGTGGGGGTAAGGCTCCACTTACCGTCGGCACCCACGTTGGCTTCGCCGATTGCCTTGCCGTTGTCGTAGATGATGACCTTGCCGTTTGGCTCGGCACCGCCGCTGAACACCGGACGGTTGTCGTCGGTGGTATCGCCGTTGTGCAGCGGGCCGGTCACCGCCCCCACATTGTCAGTCACCATCAGGCCGGTCACGTTGGCCGGTGCTGTGGTGTCGACGCTGAAGTTCCAGATTCCGGTCGGGCTGCTAACCAGCCCCACGCTATTGGTCGCAGTGGCAATTACATTGTGCGTACCATCAGCCAGGACACTTGTGGTGATTTCCCACTTGCCATTGCTATCTGCCGCCGCACTACCGATCAAGGTATTGCCGTCGTACAGCTTGACGATACTGCCCGCATCCGCCGCCCCCTTGAAGGTCGGCTGGTTGTCGTCGGTCACGTCGCCTTTCTGCAGGAAGCCGGTATACGGCCCCACATCGTCGAAGACGCTTTCGACGGTTGGCACAGTTGGCCCTACCGTCACCAAGGTGACACTGTACTTGTCGCACGGCGCGGTCTTGTTGCCCGCCACATCCATCTCAACAGCGGTCAGGTCGTTGACGCCGGAAACCAGAGGAAGTGATGGGGTCAACTTCCAGGTGCCATCAGAACCTACAGTGGCCCGGCCGATCTCATGGTTGCCGGTGCTGTCCTTGCTGAAGACGATGACGGTATCGCCAGCTGTACCCCGGCCACTGATCTCCGGACGCGCATCATCGGTCTCGCCACCGTTTACGATGTTGCCGGTGATCGGGCCGACATGATCTTCAACACCTGTAATCGACAGCTTGGTAAAGTCCGGCGCCGTGTAGTCGGTATCCACCGCGTAATCATCGGACTTGACGCTGACGTTTCCTGCAGCATCGGTTGCCGTAACCGTAAAGTCATGATGACCTTCGGAAAGCGCAATGACTGGTGTGTAGCTCCAGGCTCCATTGGCATCGGCAACCGCTTCACCCAGCTTCAAGCCGTTATCGTAGATGATGACCTTGGAACCGGGTTCCGCCTCACCGGAAAGGACCGGCTTGGAGTCATCGGTCACACCACCTCTGGCAATAATCCCCTGGATTTCGCCCACATTGTCGTACACCGAATCGATGCTCGGCTTGACGGGGGCACTGTAGTCAGTGGTGATGCTGAAGACGTCCGAGATGGCGCTGGTATTTCCAGCAGCGTCGGTCGCAGTGACAGTGAAGTCATGCTTGCCTTCGGTGATCGGGGTGGTTGGCGTATAGTTCCATTGACCTGACTTGTCGGCGGTCACTTCACCCAACTTGGCGCCGTTATCGTACACCGCCACCCTGGAGCCAGCTTCGGCTTTCCCCGAGAGGGTCGGGTTCGGGTCGTCACTCACTCCGCCATTGGCGATCGGCCCCTGAACCGCGCCCACATCATCCAGAACCTGGTCGATAGTGGGCTTGCCCGGAGCAGTGGTATCAACGATGAAAGCAAACGTCGCTGGGTCGCTGACGTTGCCTGCCAGATCGGTTGCAGTGGCCTTGATGGTGTGCGCCCCTTCGGACAGAGAGGCCGTTGGCTTGAAGGTCCAGCTACCGTCCGCCGCCACCCCGGCGGTTCCCAGTTTGGTGGAACCGTCATATACGGTGATGATGCTGCCGACCTTGCCTGTACCCTGGATGGTCGGACGAGTATCGTCGGTGTAGCCGCCATTGCTGATGTCGCCAGTGATGCTGCCGACATCGTCGATCATGTGGGTGATCGAGACCAGTACCTTGGACGTATCCACGATCACGCTCAGTGGAGCGCTCTGGCCACTGCTGTTACCAGCCTGGTCGAGTACCTCCGTGCTGAACGCGTGGTCACCATTTGCCAACGCAGCGGTCGGTGTGAAGCTCCACTTGCCATCGGCACCCACATCGGCTTCGCCGATTGCCTTGCCGTTGTCGTAGATGATGACCTTGCCGTTGGGCTCGGCTCCGCCGCTGAACACCGGACGGTTGTCGTCAGTGGTATCACCAGCGTGCAGCGGGCCAGTCACATCTCCCACGTTATCGGTGATGGCCAAACCCTTCACGTTGTCCGGCGCGGTGGTGTCGACGCTGAAGTTCCACCCTCCCGTGGGTTCACTGCTCTGACCTACGCTGTTGGTGGCGGTGGCAATCACCTCATGCGGACCGTCGGCCAGTTTGTCGGTGGTGATACTCCAGTTACCAGTGGCATCGGCCATGGCGCTGCCGATCAGAGTACTACCGTCATAGAGCTTGATGACGCTGCCACCATCAGCGGAGCCCTTGAAGGTCGGTGTGCTGTCGTCAGTGACATCACCTTTCTGCAGGAAGCCCTGATATGGACCGACATCGTCATGGACACTGATGATAGTCGGTACCGATGGCGCACCAATTACAACGTCAATGCTGTACTTCGCGCTCGGATCGGTCTTGTTGCCCGCTACGTCCATCTCGACAGCGGTCAGGTCATTCGCACCGGAAACCAGCGGAAGTGTGGGGGTCAGCTTCCATGTACCGTCAGCACCTACTGTGGCGCGACCGATCTCATGGTTACCGGTACTGTCCTTGCTGAAGACGATAACGGTATCGCCAGCAGTACCCTTACCACTGATCTCAGGACGCGCATCATCGGTTTCGCCACCATTCGGGATATTACCGGTGATCGGCGCCACATGGTCTTCCACGCCAGTAATCAACAGTTTGGTGATGTCCGGCGGGGTGGTATCGATATCAACCACGATAACGGTCGGTGGACTGGTGTTTCCAGCAGCGTCCGCCGCAGTGACACTGATGTTGTTGTTACCCTCCGGCAGTGGTTTGCTCGGCGTAACCGACCAGTTGCCGTTTTCATCCGCCGTGGCCGTGAGAATCTCTCCGGTGGGCAATGTGACCTTCACATCGGCATGAGGCTCTGTATGGCCGTCGATGGTTGGCTTGGTCTCATTGGTGATGCCGTCGCCCTTGACGCCCGTATCAGAGTCAGGGTCCAGCCAGACCTGGGGGGCATCCGGAGCGATGGTATCCACTACCACCACGAACGGGTCCGAAGACGGACTGACATTACCCGCAACATCGGTCACGGTCACCGTGATGTCATGGGCACCTTCAGACAGTGTCTTATCTTGTGGAGCTTCATAGCTCCACTTGCCATCCTGACCGACAACTGCCTCGGCAATCTTCTTGCCACCATCGTACAGGGTGATGGTCTGATTCGGCTCACCGTTGCCTGAGAAGGTGGGCCGAGTGTCGTTGGTGCTGTCGCCGCTATTGAGCGGGCCAACCTTGGGCTCGACGTTGTCGTAAACCATGTCGAGTGTGCCGTCCGGACCGATCACCGGCTTGGGCGGAGTGGTCGTGTCAATGCCGACCACGATCACAGTCGGCTGACTGGCGTTTCCTGCAGCATCCGTCGCGGTGACGCTGATGCTGTTGTCACCCTCCGTAAGAGGCTTGGTCGGAGTCACTGACCAGTTACCATCGCCGTCTGCCTTGACGTTGATCACCTCGCCGGTTGGCAGCGTCACCTTGACGTCCGCGTTCGGCTCGGTCTTGCCGTCAATGGTCGGCATGGTGTCGCTGGTGATATTGTCACCTTTGATACCGGTGTCGGATGACGGATCCAGCCAGACCTTGGGCGCATCAGGGGCTGTGGTGTCGATATCCAGAGAAATAACTGTGGGTTGGCTAGGGTTGCCAGCGGGGTCGGTGGCAACAACAGTGATGTCGCCGGCCCCGTCCGCCAATGGCTTCGTCGGGGTGACAGACCAATCACCATTCGCGTCTGCGGTGACAACGATGGTTTCACCGGTAGGGAATTTCACCGTAACGTCTGCGCCCGGCTCGGTGTGGCCATCGATGGTCGGCCTGGTGTCATTGGTGATGTTGTCACCCTTGACGCCAGTGTCCGAGTCAGGATCCAGCCAGACTTTCGGTGATTCCGGAGCGATGGTGTCGATAATGACCGGAATGACGATTTCGGTCTGGTTGCCCGCTGGGTCTTGCGCGATAACCTTGATGTCGTTATCGCCTTCGGGGAGCGACTGAGTGGGCGGCGGAGCAACCCAGGTGCCGTCGTCCTTGACGTCGACCGTAACGGTTTCACCTGTCGGATAAACCACGATGATGGTGTCGCCGGGCTCACCGGTACCATGGATGGACGGTTGATTGCTGGGCGAGTACGTCTGACCATCGTGATCGACAGCACCGCTTATCTCGGCGGTCGGGGCAGATGGCGGAATCGTGTCGACGGCGAAGTCGATGACATGTAACGGAGCGCTGGGTTTTTCCCCCTTGGCTTCCTGGACGACATCGATGCTGTGGTTGCCATCGTTGAGATCAACAGTGGGGGTGTATGTCCAGGTTCCGTCCGCGCCGACCGACGTGCTGCCAATTTCCTGGCCATTGTCATAGATGTGGATGATCGCGCCCGCCTCACCCTTGCCGGAAATGACCGGTCGCGGATCGTCTGTGGCATCGCCGTTGGCGATCACACCCTGTTTCGGGCCTACGTGGTCAGTGATCTGGGTATCAGTGACGGAGGGGCTGATCTTGGTGTGAGGCTTGTCATCATTCCTGGTTACTGCAGCCACACCACCCACCAACCCGGCGCCTGCCAGAAGCGGCCACAGCAGGAAACCGACAGATTCGTCGATTTCGCCGTTGACCACCGGCGCAGCACCCAGCGGGCTGCCGCCCAGAGCGATGGGAGCCATCTCGCCATCGGACAGCAACAGCTGGCTGTAGAAGCCTTCACCATCGGTACGCACATACGCGTAAATCTGGCCGTCTTCTGATACACCATAGAGCTGGCTATCCATGCCGTCGGCGTAGAAGTCCTGGATGCCCAGATCAGGTTTGTCGCTGCCCTGGAAGAACACCAGCAGATCCTTGCCGTCCCGCTTGACCGTGACGTTCTCCGGAGCCACTTCGCTGTTATCGAGCTTGAGGAGGTACTTCGTACCGAGCTTTGCCTTGACCTTGCCACCGTCCTTGAACGTAACCCGCTGGGCTGCATTTTCGGACACTTCTACCAATTGGACTTTTTCAGCGGACATCTGCGTTTTCCTTATCCAGCCACAGAAAAAAACTGCGGTGACCAGCTTAAGGCGGGAGTCCTTGAGCCATTCGTAGGACATTTCGGCAGATCAATGCGGATTCGCCGCAACTGCGATCGCAGAGGACTACAGACCAAACGGACGCCTTGTGGCTGGCTAGTGCTGGCGCTGTAGGAACAGAAGAAAAACCGCGAGACAACAGGCTGGACAGTGCACCATTCCGCATGGACCAGCCGATGCTCAGCTCAATCTCGAATAGCGGATCCTGGGGCTGGAAATCGGATGAACCGCTGGCGGGGCCGACAGCACGATGGTGATAGACTATGCAGCCATTTTCCGGCCGACCCGCTCCCGGGCCGGCAATCGTCACAGAGTGCACCACGTGGAATTGTTCAAAGAGTTCACCTTCGAGTCTGCCCACCGCCTGCCCCACGTTCCCGCCGGGCATCAGTGCGGCCGCCTGCATGGCCACTCCTTCCGAGCCGCCATCTACATCGAGGGCGAGGTCGATCCGCATACCGGCTGGATTCGCGATTTCGCCGAGATCAAGCAGATCTTCAAGCCGATCTACGATCAGCTCGACCACAACTACCTGAACGACATCCCCGGCCTGGAAAACCCCACCAGCGAGAACCTCTGCCGCTGGATCTGGCAACAGCTCAAGCCGTTGCTGCCGGAGCTGTCCAAGGTGCGCGTACACGAGACCTGCACCAGCGGTTGCGAATACCGCGGCGACTGATCCATCAGACGTAATGAACAAGGCCGGCATTCGCCGGCCTTGTTCGTTTTAACCCGAATTCAGAACAGGCCCATCTGCTTGTCGATCAGCCCGCCGAAGTCGTCGTCCACGAACGGCAGGATGGCGTCGGCGATCGGCTGCAGCTGGCGGCTGACGTAGTGGTCGTAGTCGATGGGCGAGCTGAGCGTTTCCAGCGGCTCCGGGCCGTTGACGGTGATGACGTAGCTGATCCAGCCACCGCGCTGGTACTGCCGCGGGCGCCCCTGACGCTCGTTGTAGTCGTCGGCAATGCGCGCCGCGCGCACGTGGGGCGGCACGTTGCGTTCGTAGTCACCGAGCTGGCGGCGCAGGCGCTTGCGAAAAATCAGCAGCTCGTCCTGCTCGCCGGCGAGGGTTCGGTTCACGTAGTCGCGCACGTAATCGCGATAAGGCTGACGCTGGAAGATGCGCAGGTAGAGTTCCTGCTGAAACTGCTGGGCCAGCGGCGACCAGTCCGTGCGCACGGTTTCCAGGCCCTTGAAGACCATCTCGTCGCTGCCGTCCTCACGCCGCACCAGGCCGGCATAGCGCTTCTTGCTGCCCTCTTCCGCGCCACGGATGGTTGGCATCAGGAAGCGCCGGAAGTGGCGTTCAAACTGGATCTCCAGCGCGCATTCCAGGCCATATTCCTCGCCCAGGTGCTGCGACCACCACTGGTTGACGTGGTGCACCAGCTCGCGCCCGATCCGTGCTGCCTCTTCTTCGCCATGGGCACGGCCAAGCCAGACGAAAGTGGAGTCTGTGTCGCCGTAGATCACCCGATGTCCCTGACCTTCGATCAGCTCTCGGGTACGACGCATGATCTCGTGGCCGCGCATGGTGATGGACGAGGCCAGCCGGGGGTCGAAGAAGCGGCAGCCGCTGGAGCCGAGCACGCCGTAGAAGGCGTTCATGATGATCTTCAGCGCCTGGGAAAGCGGCGCGTTGCCCTCGCGCTTGGCGGCGTCGCGCCCCTGCCAGACGCGCTCGACGATGGCCGGCAGGCAATGCTGCGTGCGCGAAAAGCGTCCGCCGCGGAAGCCGGGGATCGAGGCCTCGTCGGACGGGTCGCTCAACCCTTCGACCAGCCCGACCGGGTCAATCAGGAAGGTGCGGATGATCGACGGATACAGGCTCTTGTAATCCAGCACCAGCACCGATTCGTAGAGCCCCGGCCGTGAATCCATGACGAATCCGCCGGGGCTCGCTTCCGGCGCCTTGCCACCGAGGTTCGGCGCGACGTAGCCCAGCCGGTGCATTGGCGGCAGGTACAGGTGGGTGAAGGCTGCCACCGAGCCGCCACTGCGGTCAGCCGGCAACCCGGTGACACTGGCGCGTTCCAGCAAGAAGTCGAGGATGCGGGTCTTCTCGAAGATGCGCGTGACCAGCTCGCAGTCCTTGAGGTTGTATTTCGCCAGCGCCGGCTTGTCTTCGGCGAAACGGCGATCGATCTCGGCCATGCGGTCGTAGGGGTTGTCGATGGACTTGCCCTCGCCCAGCAGAGTCTGCGAGACGCTTTCCAGGCTGAACGAGGGGAAACTCCAGAACGCCGAGCGCAATGCTTCGATGCCGTCGATGATCAGCCGCCCGGCCGCCGCGGCAAAGAAGTGATTGGACGAGGCATGCTGCCGCCAGCCCATCTCGTCGCCGCCACGCCCCAGGCGCAGCGGGACCTCCAGGCGTTTGGAGTGTTCCTGCAGGACGCGCAGGTCGAACTGCACCAGGTTCCAGCCGATGATCGCGTCGGGATCGTGCTCAGCCAGCCACTGGTTCAGACGCTCCAGCAATTGCGCCCGGCTCTCGCAGTATTCCAGTTCGAAATCGCGTTCGCCGTCGATGCCATTGGCGGGGCCGAGCATGTACACCTGGCGCTGGCCGCAGCCCTCCAGGGCAATGGAATAGAGGTCGCCACGGATGTTGGTCTCGATGTCCAGCGAGGCCAGCTTCAGCCTTGGCCGATAATCCGGCGCGGGCCGCAGTTGCGCCGTGAGGATACTGCCGCCCTCGCCTGGCTCGCCCTGGAAGGTCACCGGAGCGGTGATGAAGCGTTCCATGAGGTAGCGTTCGGGTGGACGAATGTCTGCCTCGAATACTTCGACGCCCGCTTCGCGCAGCTTTTTCTCTAGGTTCATCAACTGGCGGTGCTGCTGGCAGTACAAGCCCAGCACCGGACGCTGCTGGAAGTCGCGCAGGCCCAGCGGGCGCAGTTCGGCCCCGCGCTCGCCGGCCAGCAGTTTCTCGGCGCGGGCGCGCTGCTCGGCCGGCACGAAGGCCACCGAGTTCTGCGGCGGCAGCAGCACATGCCGGGGCCCTTCATCGGTGGCCAGCCAGAAGCCCACCTCGGTGCCTTCGGGCGTATCCCGCCAATGTCGAGTCAGGACGAAACCCTGCCTTGCCTCCACGCTCTAACCACCCATCTGTCGAATCAGAACGCCATTCTACCGGTCCGCCCGCGGATTCGTTGCAAGGCGTGTAAATCCGACCGATGCGTTTGACGCACGCCCCGCGTCTGCCCAAGCTAGCGGGCTTTCGTTTGCCTGCCAGGACTCGCCCGTGACCGATTCGTCCCGCCACTGGACCCGCCCTCTCCTCGCCACCCTGTGTTTCGCCACCCTGCTTTCAGGCTGCGGCCTGTTCGGCAAAAAGCCCGAAGAAGCCCAGGCGCCCACCTATTCCAAGGTCGCCTGGTCGGACCTGCCCCAGACCGCCGACAGCGACGTACTGCAAGGCTTCAGCGCCTGGCGCTCGGCCTGCGCGGTACGCCTGAAGAAAGATGACATCTGGGCCGCGACCTGCGCCGAAGCGGCGAACGTGCCGGCTTCCGCCCCGGCGATCCGCCAGTTCATGCAGGCCCAGTTGCAGCCCTACCAGCTGCGTTCCGGCGAAGGCAGCAGGAACGGCCTGATCACCGGCTACTACGAGCCCGTCTACCGTGGCAGCCAGCAGCGCGACGCCACGCACACCGTACCGGTCTATGGCGTGCCGAAAGACCTGATCACCGTCGCGCTGGACAGCGTCTACCCGGAGCTGAAGGGCAAGCGCCTGCGCGGCAAGCTCGAAGGCAACACCCTGGTACCCTACGCTGACGCCGCCGGCATCCGCCGCGACGGGGTCAATGCGCCCGTACTGGCCTGGCTGCCCGACCCGATGGACCTGCAGTTCCTGCAGATCCAGGGCTCCGGCCGTGTGCAGCTGGCCTCCGGTCGCCAACTGCGCCTGGGCTACGCCGAGCAGAATGGCCGCCCGTACAAGCCGGTCGGCCGCTGGCTGGTGGAACAGGGCGAGCTGAGCAAGGAAGAAGTCAGCATGGCGCGCATCCGCGACTGGGCCCGCGCCCACCCGCAGCGCGTCGACGAACTGCTGGCGAGCAACCCCAGCTACGTGTTCTTCAGCCAGCGCCCGGACAGCAACGAAGGCCCGCGCGGCTCGCTGAACGTGCCGCTGACGCCCGGCTACAGCGTGGCCATCGATCGCAAGGTGATCCCGCTGGGCAGCCTGATGTGGCTCTCCACTACCCGTCCGGATGGAGCGCCTGTGGTGCGCCCGGTCGCAGCGCAGGACACCGGCGGCGCCATTGTCGGCGAGGTGCGCGCCGACCTGTTCTGGGGCACCGGCGATGCAGCCGGCGAGCTGGCCGGCCACATGAAGCAGGACGGCCAGCTGTGGCTGCTCTGGCCAAAGGACAAGTCACTGCCGGGCGCCTGAGCGAAAGGGCGTATAACGTAGAACCCTGTACGCCCTACGAGCCTGGAATTTCCAGACAAAGGAAATTCCTACTCGTCCTACAGAGCTCCCTGAGTCCCCGACAGCACCGCCAACCGGACAATGGTCGGCGAACCCAGGCAGTCCCCTGGCTTCGCCGTCCCTCAACCCGAACGCGGTGATCGCCATGAAGAAGAAGCAGAACTCCCTTCGCTTGCCACGCCAGCACCATGCTTGGCCGCTGGACTACGACGTACTCTGCTGGATTGGCGCTATCGCCCTGATCCTGCTGTTCTTCGGCGTCGACCAGTTCTTCGTGTCGAAGCTGCCCGGCACCGGTGCTATCGAACACCCGCACAGCATTCCCCAACGCATCGATCTGCCCGCCGCCCATGCGCTGGCGTTGCTGGACCGCGACCGCCAGTAGGCGGCTCAGTTGCCTTGGCGGAATTGCCCCGGCGTCATCCCGCTCCAGCGGCGGAAGGCCTTGGCGAAAGCGCTCTCGTCGGAGAACCCCAGGCGCTCAGCCACCTCGCCCAGTCGCGAGGACTCGCGCAGCAGTTGTTCGGCCATGCCATGTAACACCTGCTCGCGCAGCAGCTTGAAGCTGGTGCCTTCGTCCGCCAGTTTGCGGTTGAGGTGACGTCCGCTGAGCTCCAGTTGCTCGGCGACCTTCTCCTTACCCCAGCGCGGGTTCTGCCGCAGCAGTTGCTGCACGCGTGCAGCCAGGCTCTGCGCTCCCAGACGTTCGAGCTGGGCGTCGGCCAGCGCACGCAGGTGCTCGCGCATCAGGGCGTTGGCCTGGATCAGCGGCACGTCGAGATCGGCCACGGCAAAGCTCAGGGCATTTTCGGCCCCCTCGAAGGTAACCGGGCATCCCAGCACCTCGACATACCGCACCAGTTCGCCCCGTGCAGCATGGCTGAGGGTCAGTCGCTGCGGCTTGACGCGATCGCCGGTGATCCAGCGAGTCAGGTGCACCAGGCTGGCCAGCGCGGCCTCCACTCGCTCCTCGCGGCGCACGGCGTAGCTCGGCCGATAGACCAGGCGTACCTGCGTCGCATCCTGCTCGCGCTGGAACTCGCTGCCCTCGGCGATGATCGGGTAATACTCCAGCAAGGCGTCCAGCGCCTCGCCATAGTGGTCACAGCTCATCAGCAGCGCGCCGACCATGTCCAGGTGCCCGACTTGCAGCGCACTGCCCAGGCGCAGGCCCAGCAACGGGTCGCCCGAAGCGGCACAAATGGCTTCCCAGAAAGCGTCCTGGCGCTGCAACGGAATGCGCGGCTCCAGGCTGGCCGCCTGCAGATCGGCAGGCACCGGCAGCCCCAGGCGCTCGGCGGCCTGCAGGATGCCCTGGGCGTAATGGACAGTAATGGTGTGCGGCATGGTCTCGAATTAACCGGTAAAGGTCCCGATTGAGCCGTTACCGGGCGGTAACGCTGCCCTATGCTTGCCAATTACAACGATAAATACAAACAAGAGTCGCCTTGCATGCCCAATCCCACCGGAGCCGCGCCCGTGCCGCCGGCTGCAGCCCGTTCGCCATTCCCCACTGTCCAGTCGCGGGAGAACGGCGATGCCTGAAGTCCATCTCGAGTTCTCCGGCGGTTCGATGATCGCGCTGAATGCCATCATCGCCCTGATGATGTTCGGCGTCTCACTGGAACTGCGCCGCGATGATTTCGCCCGCATCCTGCGCCAGCCCAAGGCGCCGGTGATCGGCATGCTGGTGCAGTTCCTGCTGCTGCCGGCCGCCACCTGCCTGCTGACCATCGCCCTGCCCATCGACCCGGAACTGGCGCTGGGGATGATCCTGGTCGCCACCTGCCCCAGTGGCACCTTCTCCAACATCATGACCTGGATGGCCAGGGGCAACGTCGCGGTGTCGGCCAGCGTCACCGCCGTGTCGGGGTTGAGCGCGGGTATCTTCACACCGCTGAACTTCGCCCTGTACGCCGGCATCAACCCGGCGACCCGCGGCCGCCTCACGCAGATCCACATCGACCCGCTGGAACTGGTCGGAGTGGTACTACTGGTGCTGATTCTGCCGATGCTACTGGGCATGGCCCTGGGCAAGCACAAGCCACAGCTCGCGCGGCGCCTGGAGAAGCCCATGCGACAGTTGTCGCTGCTGGTGATGCTGGGCTTCGTTGGCATGGCCTTCGCCAAGAACTTCCAGCAGTTCATGGCCTACTTCCATCTGTTCTTCTGGCTCGTCCTGCTGCTCAACGGCACGGCGCTGCTGCTGGGCTATACCTGCGCGCGGCTGTGGAAGCTGCCGGACGCCGACGTGCGCGCCGTCACCCTGGAAAGCGGCATCCACAATTCGGCGCTGGGCATGGCGCTGATTCTCACCTTCTTCCCGCAGGCCGGCGGCATGCTGCTGATCGCCGCGTTCTGGGGCTGCTGGCAGTTGTTCTCCGGGTTGCTCCTGGCGCAATGGTGGGCGCGCCGTGAACCCCGAGGCACCGCGGTGAGCGCGTCATGAATGCTCCGGCCATCGCCCTTGGCGGTTTCATCCTGCTGGCCTACACGCTGGAAGCCATCACCGGCTTCGGCAGCGTGGTGATCGCCCTGTCCCTCGGTGCGCTGCTGATGCCCATCGAAACGCTGCTGCCGATCCTGGTACCGCTGAACATCGGCATGACCGGCTACCTGTGCTGGCGGCACCGGCGTCTGATCGATACCCGCCTGCTGCTGCGTACCGTATTGCCGGGCATGCTGGTGGGCATGGTGATCGGCTACCTGTTGCTGCCGCACCTGGACCCACAACCGCTCAAGCGCGGCCTGGGCGTGCTGATCCTCTGGTTCGCCGGCCGCGAACTGTGGCGCCTGCGCGCCAGCGCGCCGGCACGCGGCCACACACCGAGCTGGGTGGTACGCCTGGCGACCGGGGCCGCCGGTGTCTGCCACGGCCTGTTCGCATCAGGTGGGCCCTTGCTGGTCTACGCACTGGCCACCCGACCGCTGGATAAAACTCGTCTGCGCGCCACCCTGGTCTGCGTCTGGTTCACCCTCAACGGCCTGCTGACCCTGGCCTTCCTCCTCGATGGCCGCCTGCGGCCGGCGCTGCCGCAGGTGCTCGCCTACGCCCCCTTGCTGCTGCTCGGCGTCTGGCTCGGCGAACGCCTGCACCACCGCTTCGAGGAACACCATTTCCGTCTCGCCATCCACTGCCTGCTGCTGGTCAGCGGCGTCCTGCTGCTGTCGCCCTGGAGTCTCCTGTGAGCTACGACATCATCATCAAGAACGGCCTCTACTTCGACGGCAGCGACGCCCCCGGCAGCCTGCGCCACGTCGGCATCAAGGATGGGCGCATCGACACCCTGAGCGTCAGCCCGCTGGACGAAAGTGGCTGCGCGGAAGTCATCGACGCCAGCGGTCGCTGGGTGACCCCGGGCTTCCTGGAAATCCACTCGCACTACGACGCCGAGGCCATCGCCGCCCCGGCGCTGAAGGAATCGGTGCGCCACGGCGTGACCACCGTCTCCGTGGGTTCCTGCTCCATCAGCATGGTGCTGGGCGAGGCCGAGGACTGTTCCGACCTGTTCACCCGTGTCGAAGCCGTGCCGCGCGAGCAGGTGCTGCCGATCCTGCGCGACAAGCGCACCTGGAAGGACGCCAAGGGCTATCGCGCCTTCTACGACCAGCAACCGCTGGGACCGAACCTTTGCTCCTTCCTCGGCCACTCCGAGCTGCGCGTGACAGTCATGGGGCTTGAGCGCGCCATCAGCGGCGCCAAGCCCACCGAAGCCGAACTGCAACGCATGGAAGAGCTGCTGGAGCAGGCGCTGGATGCCGGCTGTTTCGGCCTGTCGGTGATGACCACGCGCCTGGACAAGATGGACGGCGACCGCGCCTGGTCCAGCCCGCTGCCCTCCACCTTCGCCAGCTGGAAGGAATTCTCCCGTCTGTTCGCCGTGCTGCGCCGGCGCAACGCGCTGATGCAGGGCGCGCCCAACGCGGTCACCAAGATCAACGTGTTCGCCTTCCTCTACCAAGCCCACGGCTGGTTCCGCCGGCCGCTGAAGTGCTCGATGCTCACCGCGCTGGACCTCAAGTCCCAGCCCTTCATGCATCGCATCACCCGTGCCTCCGGCTGGGTCGCCAACCGCCTGCTGCGCGGCCGCTACCGCTGGCAGACCCTGCCGGCGCCCTTCGTGGTGCGCATCGAGGGGCTGAACATGAACGGCTTCGAGGAGTTTGGCGCCGGCGAAGTGTTGCGCGACATCAAGGACCCGGAAGAGCTCTACACGCGCATCCAGGACCCGGCCTTCCGTGAACGCTTCAAGAAGGACATCAAGGCCACCCTCAGCCTCGGCCTGTGGCACCGCAACCTGTCCGACTGCTGGGTGCGCGAGTGCCCGGACGCATCGTTGGTCGGGCGCAACTTCGAGGACATCGGCCGCGAGCGCGGTCTGGACCCGGTGGACGCCTTCTTCGAGCTGGCCGGCCAATACCGCAACGAACTCAAATGGACCACCTGCTACGGCAACCACCGCCCCGAGATCATTGGCAAGCTGCTGTCCAGCCCCTGGACCCAGCCAGGCTTCGCCGACTCCGGTGCGCACCTGGCCTCCCATGCGCAGTACAACTTCCCGCTGCGCATGCTCAAGTACGTGCGCGACGCCGAACTGGCCGGGCAGAGCTTCATGGATACCGGCCGCGCGGTGCATCGCCTGACTGGCGAGCTGGCGGACTTCGCCGGGATCGACGCCGGCTATATCCGCGTTGGCGACCGTGCCGACCTGGTGGTGGTCAACCCGGCCGGGCTGACCGACGAGCTGGATGACGTCTGCGAGGCACCGATGGAAGTCATCGGGCTGACGCGGCTGGTGAAGCGCAACGACGATGCGGTGGACGCCACCCTGATCAATGGCCGCGTGGCGTATCGGCGTGAAAGCGGCTTCCCCGAGGCGTTGGGCAAGGAACGCGTGTTCGGCACCTTCCTGCCGGGGCGCGATGTGCTGAGCCGGCCGCAGGAAGTGTCGGCGGGCAGCCCGGTTTACGGTCGGTAAGATCAGTGTCGCTGGTGGTTCGCGAGCAAGCTCGCTCCTATACGGAGCGCGTGCTCTTCGTAGGAGCGAGCTTGCTCGCGAACCCGATTGACGCCAGCCACACCGAATAACCGCGCAGCGGGCCGAGATTGACGCTCTGCCGCGCACGCTCTAGAGTGCGCGCTTTCCTACATCCTACGCTGCACCCGCATCATGACCCCGTTCTGCCGCTTCGCCGATTCGTCGCTCGCCCTCCTGCGGGAGCCTCCGCGCGTGCGCAAGGTCGATGCCGTGTTGAACCTGCGTCGCAGCGTCCTCTTCGCCTTCACTTTCTCCCCGCCTACCGGCCACTGAGCCGGATTCCGCGCGCCCTCGCGCCGGTCATTCCGCCTTTTGACTCCGCCCACCGGTGAATCCCGGCGGGCTCGTTTGCATTGGCACGCCCGTCGCTTGAGCGCCCGGGCAAGAGAAGGTTTCCATGAATACCCCGACTACCCTCAACAAGCCCCTGCTGGCGGTGCTGCTGTTCGCCGTTTCCATCGTCGGCCTGAGCCTGGGTGCCACCCTGCCGCTGGTGGCGCTGCGTCTGCTGGATAACGGTGCCAGCGCCCTGCAGATCGGCATTCTCTCCGCCGTACCCGCCGCCGGCATGATCCTCGCCGCCACCCTGGTCGACCGCGCCTGCCAGCTGATGAGCCGGCGCCGTCTTTATCTGCTGTGCTTCGTGCTGTGCACCGCCAGCACCGTCGCCATCGAATTCAGCAGCCATTCCCTGTGGCTGCTGGCCGCCGCGCGCCTGGCGCTGGGGGTCGGCATGGGCATCGCGATCATCCTCGGCGAGGCCTGGGTCAACGAACTGTGCGGCGAGCACAACCGCGGCACCATCGTGGCGCTGTACGCCACCAGCTTCACCGCCTTCCAGCTGCTCGGCCCGACCCTGGTGGCGCTGCTCGGCGCGCAGACGCCCTGGGTCGTGCTGCTGGTCAGCGCCGGGCACCTGATTGCATTGGCCACTGTTGCATTCGCCATGCCCGAGGACGGTATCCACGAGCACGTCGAGGAGCCGCGCAGCTTCTCCCTCGCCGGCTTCCTGCGGGTGGCGCCGGCGCTGTGCATGGGCGTGCTGTTCTTCTCCTTCTTCGACAGCGTGGTGCTGTCGCTCTTCCCGGTGTATGCCACCAGCCACGGCTACGCGGTGGGCATTGCCGCCTTCATGGCGACGGTGATCCTGCTGGGCGACATGCTCTTCCAGATGCCGCTGGGCTGGCTCTCCGACCGCCTCGATCGCTCCAGCCTGCACCTGCTATGCGGCGTGGCGGCCATGCTGATCGGCCTCGCCCTGCCCTGGCTGATCGGCCAGCCGGCGCTGCTATGGCCGGCCCTGATGGTGCTCGGCGCAGTGGCCGGTGGCGTCTACACCCTGGCACTGGTGCTGATCGGCCAGCGCTTCCGAGGGCGCGACCTGGTTACCGCCAACGCCGCCGCCGGCATGCTCTGGGGCGTCGGCAGCCTGCTTGGCCCCCTGCTCAGCGGCAGCCTGATGGACCTCGGCCCACAAGGCGTGCCAGTGGCACTGGCGCTGGCCGCCGGCCTGTTCGTCGCCACCGCGGCCGCCTCGCTGCGCCGCGCCACCATGCGCACCGCCTGATGCCTCAATAGAAGGCAAGGCGCATCGACTTGGTGCCAGTGCGATCAGGGCTGGCACCTGCCTGCCACTGGGAATTTCAGCTAAGCAATTGAAATCCCCAGTGGTTTTTCCGCTTCACGAAAACTGGCATTTCAATTGCTCTGTCCCCTGCAACGGGATGCATCGCCCACGGCAAGGTAGCCACCGGGTGAGCGAACGCAGCAAGGCACACACTGGAGTTGCACCACAGGCGAACTAGGGTTCCGGTCTCCGTGAGGGGATGTCTGGTCCGAGAGTTTTCCGGCCCTAGGGACAGGGCTACACGGCGGGAGAAAAGCCCGGGAGACGTGATGTCATCCCGTGCCGATTTCCAACCGTTAGGAGCAATGCCATGACCATGCCGCTTTCCCTGCGTTCCCTGCGCAAGACCCTGCTCGGTGCCTGTCTGGTTGCTGCCGCCGGGGTCGTGCCGCTGACTCTGCAAGCCGCCGAGAAGCTCAAGATCGGCACCGTCGTCTGGGCCGGCTACGCGCCCTTCTACGTCGCCGACAAACTCGACCTCTACAAGCCCCACGGCCTCAAGGTGGAGCTGCAGTTCTTCAACGATCCCGCCCTGATCCCCACCGCCATGACCGGCGGCGCACTGGATGGCGGCATGCTCACCTACGACCAGGTGGTCGGCGGCGTCGCCAAGGGCCAGCCGTACCGCGTGGTGATGCCCATCGACTTCTCCAACGGCGGCGACGCCATCGTCGCGGACAAGTCGATCAAGTCGGTCGCCGACTTCAAGGGCAAGAAGATCGGCTTCAACCCGCTGTCGCCCTCCGACTTCCTGCTCGCCTACGCGCTCAAGAGCCACGGCCTGAGCGACAAGGACGTCAGCCCGGTGAACATGACGCCTGAAGGCATCCCCGGCGCCATGGCCTCGGGCAGCCTGCCGGTGGGCGTGACCTACGAACCCAACGTCTCGCAGATCCTCGGCATGCCCGGCGACAAGTTCCACGTCGTGTATTCGTCGAAGGACGCACCGGGCCTGATCACCGACGTGCTGGTGTTCAACCAGGCGGTGATCGGCAAACGCCAGAAAGCGATCAGCGCGATGATCCAGGGCTACGCCGACGGCCTCGCCTACATGAAGGCGCATCCGGACGAATCCGCCGAAATCATCGGCAAGGTGCTGGGCGTCAGCGCCGCCGAGGCCAAGGAGCAGATGGCCGGGGTCTACAACATCCCGCTGGCGGAGATGGGCAAGAACTTCGAGAAGTCCGACGCCACCAGCTCCTTCTTCGGCAGTGGCGCGGTGATCGCCCAACTGCTCAAGGACAACAGCCAGATCCCGGCGATCCCCGACCTCGCCCAGACCTTCGACGCGCAATTCGTCCAGGCCCTCGCCCAGTAAGGCACCCACCCGACGCTCTCGCCGGGACGGCGGGAGCGCTCACGGAGGTATCCATGTCCGCGTCCCTGTACCGCTACGCCGATGGCCGGCTGCCCAACAGCCTGGCACTGGCCTATGCCTTTGGCGGCTATGCCGCCGGCTTCGCCCTGCTGTTCGCCGACAGCTGGCTGCTCAACGCCGCCGGCACCCTGTTGCTGGGCCACGCGATGATCGTCGCGGCCTACCTGATCCACGAATTCGCCCACGGCACCATCTTCGCCAAACCGGCGCACAACACCTGGGCCGGCGAGGCCTGCAGCTGGCTCTGTGGCAGTTGCTACGCCGGCTTCCAGGACCTGCGCCGCAAGCACATGCGCCACCACGTCGACCGCGCCGACGTGATCACCTTCGACACCAAGGCCTTCCTCGCCCGCTGCCCGCGCTGGGCGCGCCGCCTGGTACTGGCCGCGGAATGGGCCTACGTGCCGGCGGTGGAGCTGATCATGCATTACTACGTGATCCTGCTGCCCTTCATCACCGACAATCCGCGCCACCGCGCCAACCGCCGTCGTGTGGCGCTGACCCTGCTGGTGCGCGGCGCGCTGTTCGGCCTGGTTGCAGCGGTGTCGTTCAAGGCGCTGGTGCTGTACTTCGTCGCCTGGACGCTGATGATCATCGTGCTGCGCTTCACCGACGCCTACCAGCACACCTACGACGCCTTCGCGGTACTGGAGGACGGCGGCAAGATCCCCGACGACAAGTCCCGCGACCGCACCTACGAGCAGATGAACACCTACTCCAACGTGGTCTCGGTGCGCTGGCCGGTGCTCGACCTGCTGCTGCTCAACTTCGCCTACCACAATGCCCACCACGAGAAGCCCGTGGCGCCCTGGTACCGCCTGCGCACACTGCACCACGAGCTGTATGGCGACGGCTACGCCCAGGTTCTGCCGATGCACCTGCTGTTCAAGGGCTTCCATCGGCACCGCTTGCGCCGCGTGGTCGACGACCATTACGGCGAGGTGGCGCCCGAAGGCAAGGACCGCGCCGACGGCTTCTACGGCGCCGTGGGCGTCTCCTTCCTGACGGCGGTCTGAGCATGATCGACTACCGGGGCAAACGTGTGCTCATCACCGGTGCCGGAAGCGGCATCGGCAAGGGCCTGGCGCGGGCATTCGCCGAACAGGGCGCGACACTGGAACTGCTGGATCGCAACGCCGCAGCCCTGGCGGCAGTCGCCGACGAGCTGGCCGCGCTGAGCGATGTGCGCAGCCACGCCCTGGACCTGGGCAACAGCGCCGCCATCGCCGGATTTGTCGCACTCCGCGAAGGCGCACCGCTGGACGTGTTGATCAACAACGCCGGCGTCGAGTACGCCACGCCGCTGGACGACCCGGATGGCGAAGCGGACAGCCGCTGGCAGGCGCTGCTGGACAACAACGTCGCCTCGATGCTGCGCCTGACCCGCGCCCTGCTGCCGAGCCTCAAGGCGGGTAGCAGCGTGATCAACCAGGCCTCGATCTGGGGCCTAAAGGGCGTGCCGGGCTTTTCCGCCTACGTCGCCAGCAAGCACGCGGTGATCGGCCTGACTCGCTCGCTGGCCTGGGAACTCGGGCCACGGCGCATCCGCGTCAACGCGGTGTGCCCCGGCTGGATCGCCACCGACGCGGCGATGCGCTCGCTGCAGGTCATGGCTGCAGCCAACGGGCGCAGCGAGACGGAGGAGCTGGCGCAGATACTCGCCGCGCAGGCGGTGCCCGAACTGCTGACGCCGGCTGACCTGGCCGGCACCTTCCTGTTCCTCGGCAGCCCGCCTGCCAACGCCCTCACCGGTCAGGCGCTGTCGGTCAGCCATGGCGAGGTCATGCACTGATGAAACCGCTCGAAGGACAGACCGCACTGGTCACCGGCGCCACCCAGGGCATCGGCCGCGCCACCGCCCTGGCGCTGGCGGGAGCCGGTGCGACGGTATGGATCAACCACCTCAATCAACCCGAAGCCGCCACCGCGCTGGTGGCACGCATCGACGCCTCGGGCGGAAAGGCCTACGCGGCTCAGGCAGACGTTTCCGCGCCGCAGCAGGTCGAGGACCTGTTCGCCCACGTGCTTGCCGAGGGCGACCTGCACATCCTGGTGAACAACGCCGGGATCATCCTGGAGAAACCTTTTCTCGACACCAGCGAGGACGACTGGGCCGCACTGCTCGGCGTCGACCTCACGGCGGTCTATCGCTGCTGCCGCCACGCCCTGGCGCACATGCAGGCGCGCGGGGATGGCTGTGTGGTCAATATCGCCTCGGAACTTGGCCAGCTCGGCCGCGAGCGTTACGCCGCCTATTGCGCAGCCAAGGCCGGGGTGATCGGCCTGACCAAGGCGCTGGCCCGCGAGTTCGCCCCGCACATCCGCATCAACGGCGTGGCGCCGGGGCCGGTGGACACGCCGATGGTCTCGGTGGAGCACATGAGCGAAGCGATGATCGCCCGTGAAACGGCGATTCCCGCCGGGCGCCTGGGCAAACCCGAGGAAATCGCAGCGGCCGTGCTGTTCCTCGTCTCGCCCGAGGCCAGTTTCTTCCACGGGCAGATGCTCGGCGCCAATGGCGGCGCCTGGATGGGCGCGTGATGCGCGCGGAAGTCGTCCTGCTGCTCGGCGCCAGCCTCTGGGGCCTGGGCTGGATACCCCTGGCGCACTTCGCCGGCCAGGGCCTGTCCGGCATGCCGGTGGTGCTCTGCACCTACGGGCTGCTCAGCCTCGTCGCCGTTCCGCTGGTACTGCGCCAGCGCCGCCAGTGGTGGCCGCAGCGTGGCGCGCTGCTGGCGATCGGCGTGTTCGGTGGCTGGGCCACCGCCGGGCTGGTAGGCGCGTTGTCCGAGGGCGATGTGGTGCGGGCAATGCTGCTGTTCTACCTGGCGCCGGTGTGGGGCCTGATCGGCGGCCGCGTGCTGTTCGGCGAACGCCTCACCCCGCCACGCCTCGGCGCGCTACTACTGGCCATGGGAGGCATCGCGCTGACCCTGGGTGTCAGCCGCGAGACCTTCCGCCCGCTGGGCGCCAGCGACTGGCTGGCGCTCTCCGCCGGCTTTGCCTTCGCACTGAACAACCTCGCCACCCGCGCCGCCGAGCAGGTGCCGCTGACCAGCAAGGCGGTAGTCGGCTTCATCGGCAGCGCCGTGCTGGGCGGCCTGTTCTGCTGGCTGCAGAGCACACCTCTACCGGCCGTCAATGCACACCAGTGGCTGCAACTGGCGGGCTTCGGACTGTTCTGGCTGGCCGCCATGGGCGCGGCGCAATACGGTTTCAGCCATGTCGAGGCCAGCCGCGCCGCGGTGCTGGTGGTGATCGAACTGCTGGTGGCGGTGCTCACTGCCGCCTGGATCGGCGAGCGCGAGCTGGGTCTGCGCGAATGGCTCGGCGGCTCGCTGGTACTGGCCGCGGCACTGATCGCCGCGCGCCCTTCACCCGAACCTTCCCCCACTCTCTGCGAGGCCGAATCATGACTGTCCGGATGGACCAGCTCAGCTGGGTCGAGTACGCGCGCCGGGTGCGCGAGCAATCCCCTGTGGTCTTCCTGCCCTGCGGCGCCACCGAGCAGCACGGCCAGCACCTGCCGCTGGGCACCGATGCGCTGCTGGCCAGCGCGCTGTGCGAAGACGTTGCCCGCCAGGTCGACGGGCTGGTCGCGCCCGCCCTCTCCTACGGCTACAAGTCGCAGCCCAAGTGCGGCGGCGGCCAGCATTTCTGCGGCACCACCAGCCTCGACGGGCAGACGCTGATTGCGCTGGTCCGCGACGCCGTGCGCGAGTTCGCCCGCCACGGCGTGACCCGCCTGGTATTGGTGGACGGCCATTACGAGAACCAGTGGTTCGTCACCGAAGGCATCCAGCTCGCCCTGCGCGAACTGGGCACCAGCAGCCCTCTTGAAGTGATGCGCCTGGAGCATTGGGACTTCTGCAGCGAGTCCACGCTCAGCGAGGTTTTCCCCGACGGCTTCCCCGGCTTCGCCCTGGAGCACGCCGCAGTGATCGAAACCTCGCTGATGCTGCACTACCTGCCCAACCTGGTGCGCCTGGACTTGATCCCCGACGACGGCCCCGCCGACTTCCCGCCCTACGACATGTACCCCAGCCGCACCGAGTGGGTGCCGCCGTCTGGCGTGCTCTCCTCGGCGCGCGGCTCCAGCGCCGACAAGGGCCTGCGCATGGCCCGCGACATCGTCGGCGGCATCGCCCAGGCCGTGCGCAAGGAGTTCCGCCTATGAGCACTGCGCTGATCGTCATCGACATGCAGCGCGACTTCTGCGCCCCCGGCGGCTACGCCGACCGGGCCGGGCTGGACATCGACCGCCTGCGCGCGCCGATTCCGGCCATCTCCCGGCTGCTGGACAGCGCCCGCAGCCTTGGCCTGCTCGTGGTGCATACCCGCGAAGGCCATCGCGCCGACCTCAGCGACCTGCACGCCAGCAAGCGCCACCGCGCCGAATTCGCCGGTGCGCCGATCGGCCACCAGGGCCCGCTGGGTCGCCTGCTGGTGCGCGGCGAGTACGGCCACGACCTGATCGACGAACTGCGCCCGCTGCCCGGCGAACCGGTGGTGGACAAGCCCGGCTACAGCGCCTTTGCCTACACCGACCTGGACCTGCTGCTGCGCAGCCGCGGCATCGGCCACCTGGTGCTGTGCGGGGTGACCACCGAAGTATGCGTTTCCTCCACCCTGCGCGCGGCGGTGGAACTCGGCTATGCCTGTACTCTGGTGAGCGATGCCTGCGGCTCGCCCAGCGCCGAACTGCATGCCGCCGCCCTGGCGATGGTCGAGGTGGAAGGCGGCCTGTTCGGTCGCGTGCAAGGCAGCCAGGCCGTACTCGCCGAATGGGAGGAATCCGCATGTCCCGCCTGAATAACATTCCCGCTGTGCCACCCGCTTACCTCGGCGTCTGGCAACGCACCCTGCTGACCACCACTGGCGGCACCCACGACACCAGCACCCGCGTCTACTGGCTGCAGGCCGGGCGCCTGTTCGCCGACCTGCGCATTCCCCTGCCGGCACCACAGACTCCCGGCGAACTGGCCGCCCAGGCGGGATTCGCCGGCATCACCGAGATCACCGGCGACATTTGCCAATGGCACCGGGCAATCGACTTCCAGCCGCCCAATGGCGGCGAGGACATCGGCCGCATGCACTTCGTAAACAGCGAGAAAGTGCTGGAAGACGGCCTGGATGGCAGTTACCACGAAGTCTGGGAGCGCCTGCCGGAATCCATCGGGCGCAATTGCGGCGTGTGGTTAAGCACCGCCGATGGCCGGCAGGGCTGCCTGCTGCTGGCCGGCGACTGTTTCCTGTTCGCCGCCGGGCGCCGCCAGGCATTGCCGGTGGCCGACTCACTGGCCGACCTGCTGGACAGTGACCACCCTGAGTTGCTGGATTTCGAGCTGTCGTTCGGGCGCCACCACGGCGGTGAAACGCCCTGGAAGATCGAGCTGTCCACCCTGCCCGCCCGCATCGGCGCCGACCTGCTGCCCGCCACAGCCGATCCGGACCACCCCGAACTGCTGGCTGACGCCACCTGGCTGAACAGCCTCGGCGCCACGCCGCCCGTCGGTGGCTGGCAACCCTGCGAACTGCCCCTGTTCCCCGAGGAGGTGACGCCATGACCGCCCACCAACCCCTGCCGCGCCCACTGGCGCAACCCGCCCGCCAGCGCTGGTGGGTGATTCGCGGCGACCTGCCGCGCGGCGCCTTCTGGGCATTGGCCAGCGCAGGCCTGCTGTTGCCCGTGGTGCTCTGGTGGGCCTGCGGCGCCTTGGGGCTGACCAACCCGATGTTCTTCCCCAGCCCCGACGCCGTGCTCGCACGCCTGGGTCACTGGTGGAGCGACGAAGGCCTGGTCGGCGATATCGCCATCAGCGTCTACCGGGTCATGGGCGGCTTCCTCGCCTCGGCGGTGATCGCCCTTCCCATCGGCCTGTACATCGGCACCTATCGCCCGGTGCAGGCGTTCCTCGAACCGCTCACCGACTTCATCCGCTACATGCCGGCGGTGGCGTTCATCCCGCTGGTGATGCTCTGGGTCGGCATCGACGAAGGCTCCAAGGTGCTGATCATCTTCATCGGCACCTTCTTCCAGATGGTGCTGATGGTCGCTGAGGACGTGCGCCGGGTGCCCATGGCGCAGATCGAGGCGGCGCAGACCATGGGCGCCAGCCGCGCGGAAATCATCAAGCTGGTGGTGCTGCCCTCGGCGCGCCCGGCGCTGCTGGACACCCTGCGCATCACCTGCGGCTGGGCCTGGACCTACCTTGTCGTGGCCGAACTGGTGGCCGCCAACTCGGGCCTCGGCTACGCCATCCTCAAGGCGCAGCGCTACATGCAGACCGACAAGATCTTCGCCGGCATCCTGCTGATCGGCGTCATCGGCCTGCTCACCGACCAGGCATTCCGCTGGCTCGGCCGGGCGGCCTTCCCCTGGATGAAGAGGTAACCGGCATGAGCCAGAGCAAGATCGCCATCCGCCACGTCGACAAGGTCTTCAGCAGCCAGGGTCGCCATGTGCAGGCACTGCAGGACATCAACCTGGATATCCGCGCCAACGAGTTCGTCACCTTCGTTGGCGCCTCGGGCTGCGGCAAGTCCACCCTGCTGCGCAGCATCGGCGGGCTGGAGCGCCACAGCGGCGGGGAAATCCTCGTCGACGGCCGCGCCGTGGACGGCCCCGGCATCGACCGCGCCATGGTCTTCCAGCACTACAGCCTCTACCCCTGGTTGAAGGTGATGGACAACATCAAGTTCTGCCGCCGGCTCAAGGTGGTCTCCGACACCGTGCGCGGCGACGCCGACGTGGAGGTAGCCAGCGGCCGCGCCGATGCGCTGCTCAACCTGATGGGCCTGTCGGCCTTCGCCCAGGCCTACCCCAGCCAGTTGTCCGGCGGCATGCAGCAACGCGTGGCGATTGCCCGCGCGTTGATGCCCAAGCCGCAGATCCTGCTGATGGACGAGCCCTTCGGCGCGCTGGATGCACAGACCCGCGAGGTCATGCACGACCTGATCCGCCACGTGCACCGCCTGGAGAACAGCACCATCCTGTTCGTCACCCACGACGTCGACGAGGCGATCTACCTCGGCGGCCGCGTGGTGCTGATGGCCCCGCGCCCCGGCCGCATCGACAGCGTCTACGAGGTGCCGCTGCCCGCCGAGCGGAATCAGGACATGAAGATGTCGGCTGAATTCATCGCGCTGAAGAAGCAGATCCTCGCGCGTATCCGCGAGACCTCGGGCATGAGTACCGACCTGGAACTGCTGGAACAACTGACCCGCACCGCGGCGCCGGTCTGATGTCGTGGGAAAGGAATCGGCGGAGCGGGTAGCTCCGCCGTTGTGCCGGGCGTGGTGCCCGAAACGGATTGCGCCGAAGGCGCGAGGGGAACGGTCTGCCGGGAGCGGATAACCCCACCCGAAGGCTGGCAGGCCGGTTGGCCGCAGGAGCGGCCGAAAGCTTGCCGCAAGCGCCCGGTGAGGCGCTTGCGGCATCGACGTCAGCCGATGGTCATCAGGCTGGCGTTGCCACCGGCGGCAGCGGTGTTGACGCTCAGCGCACGTTCGATCAGCAGGCGTTCCAGCGGGATATCGGTTTCCCCGCGGTTCAGCCCAGTCACGCCGACGATGGCGCCCTTGCGCTGGCTGGCCAGCTCGCAGACTGCGCGCAGCTGATCGGAATCGCCGTGGTGCAGGATGGCGTCGAACACCTTGTCGGTCGTGCTCCAGTCGGCGACCAGCTCGATGCGCTGGGCGACCTCCTTCGGCAGTTCCTTCACCACGGCGGCGTTGGACTCCGCGACCAGCGCACGGCTGCCCACCGCGAGCACAGCGGCCAGCTGCGCAAGCAGGTCGGCGCGGTCTTCCGCCAGGCACAGCACGTGCTCGCGCGGCAGCAGGGTGTAGCTGTTGCGCTCACCGGTCGGGCCGGTCAGCACCTGCTGGGTGAAGCTCTGCGAGAGAGCGACATAGCCGGCCAGTTGCGCCGCCAGGGCGGTGTCCTTCTGCGCCCACTGGGCGAGTGCTTCCACGGCCTTCTCGGCATCCTTCGGACGCGGCAGCGCCTGCGCGCCGTCGCCCTTGAGCTGGTTGGCCACCGCTTCCTGCGGGCGGGTCGAGAGCAGGCGGTACAGGTACAGTGGGCCGCCGGCCTTGGGACCGGTGCCGGACAGGCCTTCACCACCGAAGGGCTGCACGCCGACCACGGCGCCAACCACGTTGCGGTTGACGTAGAGGTTGCCGACGTGGGCAGTGCCAACCACCTGTGCGATGGTCTCGTCGATGCGGGTGTGCACGCCGAGGGTCAGGCCATAACCGGATTCGTTGATCTGCGCGAGCAACTGGTCCAGTTCGGCACGCTCGTAACGCACCACGTGCAGCACCGGGCCGAAGATTTCGCGCTTGAGCTCGCTGAAGCTCTCCAACTCGATCAGCGTCGGCACGACGAAGGTGCCGCGCTTGATTTCCTCGGCATCCACGCGGGCGCTCTGGAATACCTTGCGGCCTTTGTCGCGCATCACCTGGATGTGCTTGTCGATATTGCCCTTGGCTTCCTCGTCGATCACCGGGCCGATGTCGGTGTGCAGGCGCTCCGGCGCACCAACGCGGTATTCGGCCATGGCGCCCTTGAGCATGGCGATCACGCGGTCGGCGGCGTCTTCCTGCACGCACAGCACGCGCAACGCAGAGCAGCGCTGGCCGGCGCTATCGAAGGCGGAGTTGACCACGTCCACCACCACCTGCTCGGCCAGTGCCGAGGAGTCAACGATCATGGCGTTGAGGCCGCCGGTCTCGGCGATCAGCGGGATGGTACGGCCCTGGGCATCGAGACGGCCGGCGATGTTGCGCTGGAGGATGCCGGCCACTTCGGTGGAACCGGTAAACATCACGCCACGCACACGCTCGTCACCCACCAGACGGGCACCGACGGTTTCGCCACGGCCCGGCAGCAATTGCACGGCACCAGCCGGCACGCCGGCTTCGAGCAGGATGCGCACGGCTTGCGCGGCGATCAGCGGCGTCTGCTCGGCGGGCTTGGCCAGCACGGTGTTGCCGGCGGCGAGGGCGGCGGCCACCTGGCCGCTGAAGATCGCCAGCGGGAAGTTCCACGGGCTGATGCAGACCACCGGTCCCAGCGGACGGTGGCTGTCGTTGGCGAAGTGGGTGCTGGCCTGGGCGCCGTAGTAGCGCAGGAAGTCCACGGCCTCGCGCACTTCGGCGATGGCGTTGGCGAAGGTCTTGCCCGACTCGCGCACCAGCACGCCCATCAGCGACTGGATCTCGGCCTCCATCAGGTCGGCGGCGCGCATCAGGATGGCACCGCGCTCCGACGGCTGGGTCGACTGCCAGATCTGCGCGCTGGACAGCGCGCCGAGGATGGCGTTGTTCACGTCGGCTTCGCTGGCTTCACGCACGTGGCCTACGACGTCGCGCAGGTCGGCCGGGTTGCGCACCGGTTGCGCTTCGCCCGGCGCCGCGTCGGCCAGGCCGAGGATCGGCTCGGCGACGTAGGCGTGGTTGGTGCTCGACAGCAGCGCCGAGGACAGCGAACCCAGGCGGTGTTCGTTGGCCAGGTCGATGCCGGCGGAATTCAGGCGGGAGTCGCCATAGAGGTCACGCGGCAGCGGAATACGCGGGTGCGGCAGGCCCAGGGTGCCTTCCTGCGCAGCCATCTGCTCGACCTGCAGCACCGGGTCCAGCACCAGGTCCTTGAGTGAAATGCTGTGGTCGGCGATGCGGTTGACGAAGGAGGTGTTGGCGCCGTTCTCCAGCAGGCGGCGCACCAGGTACGCCAGCAGCGTTTCGTGGCTGCCCACCGGTGCGTAGATGCGGCACGGACGGTTGAACTTGCCGTCGGCAATCTTGCCCACGACCTGCTCGTACAGCGGCTCGCCCATGCCGTGCAGGCACTGGAACTCGTACTGGCCCGGGTAGTAGTTCTGCCCGGCGAGCTGGTAGATGGCCGACAGCGAGTGGGCGTTGTGGGTGGCGAACTGCGGGTAGATGGCTTCCGGCACGGCCAGCAGCTTGCGCGCACAGGCCAGGTAGGAAACGTCGGTATACGGCTTGCGGGTGTAGACCGGGTAGCCTTCCAGGCCGTTGACCTGGGCCAGCTTGATCTCGCTATCCCAGTAGGCGCCCTTCACCAGGCGGATCATCAGGCGGTGGCGGCTGCGCTTGGCCAGGTCGATGACGTAGTCGATTACGTACGGGCAGCGCTTCTGGTAGGCCTGGATGACGAAGCCGATACCGTTCCAGCCGGCCAGCGACGGCTCGAAGCACAGGCGCTCGAGCAGGTCGAGAGAGATTTCCAGGCGGTCGGCTTCCTCGGCGTCGATGTTGATGCCGATGTCGTAGTCGCGGGCCATCTTCACCAGGCCGAGCACGGTCGGGTACAACTCGTCCATCACACGGTCGTACTGGGCGCGGCTGTAGCGCGGGTGCAGGGCGGACAGCTTGATCGAGATGCCCGGACCTTCGTAGATGCCGCGGCCATGGGAAGCCTTGCCGATGGCGTGGATGGCCTGCTCGTAGGAGGCCAGGTAGCGCTTGGCGTCCTCTTCGGTCAGAGCGGCTTCGCCGAGCATGTCGTAGGAGTAGCGGAAGCCGCGGGACTCGATGTTGGCCGCGTTGGCCAGGGCTTCGGCGATGGTCTCGCCGGTGACGAACTGCTCGCCCATCAGGCGCATGGCCATGTCCACGCCCTTGCGGATCAGCGGCTCGCCGGACTTGCCGATGATGCGGTTGAGCGCCGAGGACATGCCGGTCTCGGTGTGCGTCGAAACCAGCTTGCCGGTGATCAGCAGGCCCCAGGAAGCCGCGTTGACGAACATCGACGGGCTCTGGCCCAAGTGCTGGCTCCAGTTGCCGTTGCTGATCTTGTCGCGGATCAGCGCGTCACGGGTGGCCTTGTCCGGGATACGCAGCAGCGCCTCGGCCAGGCACATCAGCGCCACGCCCTCCTGGGAAGACAGCGAGAACTCCTGCAGCAGGCCCTGCACCAGACCCTGGCGGCCACCGGCGTTCTTCTGGTTGCGCAGCTTCTCGGCGATGCCCAGGGCCATCTTGTTGGCGGCGGCGGCCTGCTCCTTCGGCAGACGCGCCAGGTCCAGCAGCATCGGCAGCGCCTCGGTTTCCGGGCGGCGATAGGCGGCGGTGATGGCCGCGCGCAGCACCGACTGCGGCAGGATGCTCTCGGCGAAATCGAGGAAGACCTGCAACCCTTGTTCGTTCAGCGAATCCAGCGACTCATCGCCCGCCGCCGCAGCTAGGCCGGATTGCTCGGCCGGGGTGAGGCCGCCTTCCACCTGCTCCAGGTAGGAGAAGATGGCCTGCTTGATCAGCCAGTGCGGGGTACGGTCGAGTTGCTGGGCAGCCAGCTTGAGGCGCTCGCGGGTGGCGTCGTCGAGCTTCACGCCAAGGGTGGTGGTGGCCATGGGGCTTCCTGTTGTTAGAAGGTGTGCCTGAAAACGGCGCAAGGTTATACCGCCGAATTACAAGGTGCAACCAGGTGCAACCCAATAAAAACAAGCCTTTGGTCGTACGCGCGAATCCGGTGCAACCGGTGACATTTCCCACACCCGGCGCTACCAAACGGAGCACGCCAACGGCCCCGCCCGGCTGCAACCCGCAAGGGCCGGCCGGACGGCAGGAAGAAAGCAGTGTTCGTGCCAGGGCTGGAAAAGGTGCAACCCGGAGTATTCCCGGTGCTCAGTTGTAGGAGCGTTCCATCTGTCTACACGACCTCCCGGGCCGCCGGGCGCGCCTTGAGCCACAGACCGAAGGTCTTCACCACCTCCACCACCGGCCGCAGCCGCTCGCCGTCGGCGCTCAGGCAATACTCGACGCGGGGCGGAACCTCGGGGTAGACGGTGCGGGTCACCAGCCCTGCCTCTTCCAGCGCACGCAGTTCGGCGGTGAGCACCCGTTGGGAAATCTCCGGCATGTCGCGGCGCAACTCGTTGAAGCGCTTGCTGCCATCGAGCAGGTACGACACCAGCAACAGGCGCCAGCGGCCGCCAATCACTCGCATGGCTTCTTCGACCGAGCAGCCCGAAACGTTCTTCTTCATCTGTCCTTCCCGGTAACCTTTTTGTGCCCAGGCCACAAAAAAGTGCGTTCTTCCGCGCCGCATCGGGGTCGGGAATACTGGCCGCCCACTTCAAACCAGGGCCCGACCCGATGAAACTCTACTTCGCCCCCAATGCCTGCTCTCTCGCTGCACACATCGTTCTGCGCGAGCTGGGCCTGCCGTTTTCGCTGGTGCGCGTGGACAACCGGACCAAACGCACCGCCGATGGCCAGGACTTCTACCGCATCAATCCGAAGGGCTATGTAGCGGCGCTGCAGCTGGAAGACGGCACTGTGCTGACCGAGGGCGCGGCGATTCTACAGTACCTCGCCGACCTGAAACTCGAGGCGGGCCTCGCCCCCGCCAACGGCACCCTTGAGCGCACGCACCTGCAGGCGCAGCTGAACTTCATCGGCAGCGAACTACACGCTGGGATGAGCCCGCTGTTCGACAGCGAGATCCCCGAGCCGGTGAAGGACCTGCTTCGCTCGAAACTGGCCCGGCGCCTGGGTTACCTGGAACAGGTGCTGGCAGCGAACGGCCAGGTCGCCGGTGACAGCTTCAGCATTGCCGATGCGTACCTGTTCACCGTGCTGGGCTGGTCCGAACAGCTGAAGGTCGACCTCGGCGCTTATCCGGCGATCCGCCACTTCCACCAGGCGGTCGGAATGCGCCCGGCGGTGATCGAGGCGTTGCGCGCCGAAGCAGAGGTCCCGGCTGTCGCCTGAGGTGCCCGACCGTGCAACCGCTCGGCGGAAAATCTGCCGAGCCATCGCGCAAGCCGCACCTTCCGTGGTCCATCACACTAGCCCGGCCCGTCATGCGCCGGGATTTGTGCATTGAGCCCAGGAGAAACCGGATGAGCGCTGACCCTGAGAGTTTCGCCAACGCCTACCAGAACGCCCTGGTGGCAGTGGCCCTGCCCGCCTTCGCACGTGCCAGCGAATTCGCCCGCCAGCACGGCCTGGAATGCAGCGTGGAATTGCTGGATGGCCGGCGCGACCTGCCGGAGCTGAGCCTGAAGGTACGCAACTCCTGCCGCGACACCGAATGCATCTGCCGCATCAGCGCCGACCCGCAGACCCAGCGTCTCTGCCATGAGAACCGCTGCGGGGAAACCGACGCCGATGTGAAGCAGGTGATCGGCTCTATCGCCTCACTCAACGAACTGGTGCTGGACACCCGCCTCCTGGAGTTCTTCCAGAGCGCGTTCGCCCTGCACCTGGACTATGCCTCCAGCCGGCACGCCAGCAGTTTCTGGTAGCCCGCTGCGCACCTCTCCCGCCTAGCACCCGCAGGAAATCGCCCGCGCCGTCCAGCCCATGAGGGTTTCGGGGTGCCCGGTGTGCTCGTCCTGCCGCTCCTCCAGCACGACGAAGCCGTGCCGCTGGTAGAAGGCCACGGCGCCGGCATTGTTGGAATAGACCGCCAGCTCCAGCATCGGCAAATGAATCTTGGCGTCGCTCAGCAGGACCGAGCCGATGCCCTTGCCCTGGCATTCCGGGGCGACGAACAAGGCCGCCAGTGCGCCGTCATGCAGGCTGTAGAAACCGCAGATGCAGCCATCGTTCTCGACGACCCGCGAGGCAGCGGCCGGCAGGTAGATATCCCGCATGTCCTGCAGGCGTTCGCGCCAGAAGTCGGCGTGAATGAAGTCGTGAGCCTGCTGCGAAGCTCGCAGCCAGATATCCAGCACCCGGTCCATGTCGTCGTCGCGAAAGTCGCGGATCATCATCGGCTGCAATCCCCCGGTTCGTTGAAGTGCCCATGGCGTGGCGGGCGGCATCCTCGCACAAGGGATCATCGCTGCGCGCCCCCACGCACTGCCGCCAATCGTCGCACCTGCTCGCACCCGTTTCGCCGTGACCCGATGCCTGCAAGCGCCTCCTGCACTCAAGCACGCCGGGCGCCAACAGTCAGGCTCCACTCATCAGAATCAGTGAACGGCTGGCGAGCGTCGGACTCTTCCGAATGGCTCCGCCAAGTGGCAAAAGCGCGAGGTAGCGCGTCCACGACTCGACGCCTGCGGTGGCGGAAATCAGTCGAGCAGCAACGCGAAGCCGAATGCCCCTTCCGCCCCCATTCCAACCCGAACAGACAAGGAGACACTCCATGGGCAGCTATCGATGGTTCCCCTCCAGCCGCACCAGCGGCGTGCAGGAACTGCAATCACTGGTCGATGACCTGGAAAGCCTGCTGGTCAGCGGCCGAGACCTGACGGCCGACCAGCTTCCGGCGTTCAAGGCGAAATTGCGCGATCTGGTGGACGAGAGCCGGGAGACCAGTGAACACCTGATCCACCGCAGTCGCCGGGCCATCCGTGCCGGCAGCGAATATGCCGGCGAACATCCCTGGCAGACGGCGGCAATACTGGCTGCCGCCGCAGGCCTGCTGGCAGCTGCCTGCGCCTTGAGCCGCAATCAGCATTGATGCCCGAGCGGTGGTCAGCGGCCCGCTCGCTCGCCACCGCGCTGGTCCCGATGCTCAAGCAGGCCTGCGCCCGCTACGAATCGATGAAGCTGTCGATCAGCTCCAGCCCCAGGCTGCGGACGCGTCCGGCGTTGCTCAACTCATCGCCATGGATGCCGACCACGGTGACACAGGGCATGTCCGCCAACTGGCTGCCGAAGCGGATCGAATAGCGGCCGCCGGCTTCCCGGAAGCAGGAGAAATCGAACAGCGGATAGGCTTCGTGGAGAACCGCTTCCACATCCAGGCGTCGCAACTGCGTCATGGCCACCTCCTCTCCTCTGGTTGAACCCTGCCTGCCCGAGCGCCGGAGAGAAATGCTGGCGATTGGCCCAGGCGCTACGGTTCAACGGCAATGGCGGGCGAAGCGCCAGCCATGGCAAGCGGTACTGGCGGCCGAATGCACACCTGGAATCGAGGCGGGTTTCAGACGGAAGGCGTGCCGCGCAAAAGAGCAAGCGAAGCGCCGCGCCGTGCATTTTCCAGCCCCTTGCTGGTGCGCCCTTGCATCCTGCAAATGACCATTGGCCAGCATCGGCTGGGCATTTGCAGCAATAACAACCTGTTAAGCGGATGAAACAGCTTTCCCCGGCCTGGCATGGCTGATGCGAGGTTCCTGGCTCAGGCCGGCGCTCCGGCCTCTGCCAACCACCGGGAGGGAAAGACATGTCCAGTTGCCGCAATGCCGCCATCGAGCACCTGAGCCACCTGTTCAGCGACTACCGCCCCCAGTTCGCCACCAGGCCCGACGGTACGCTGCTGATCAACCTGCGCAATGCCGCGGGCAAGCGCCTCATCTCTCGGGTCATCCAGCAGGAAGAGCAATCCAGCGCGGTACTGCTGAACAACCTGGTGGAGCGCATCCGCCGCGACCTGATGACCGTGGAAGGGCCGCTGGAAGAGGACAACGTCGACTGGTTCCTCAAGCGCATCGAGTTGCAGACCTTCGTCCCCGTCAACCCGACCCACCGGCCGCGCAAGGTGGTGGTGGCCGGTGTGCGCCTGCGCGCCCTGGCCGACAAGCAGGCCCGGCAAGCGAGGTGAGCATGAAAAACCCCGTGGATATCCCCGACCCCGATCCGCAAGTGACCCGCGAAGAGTCACTGGAGGAATGGGTGGACATCGAACCGGAGGACAGCCGGCAGGAACCCCACCTGTCCGCCGCCCACCAGGACGGCCTCAAGGATGATGGGGCCGCCTGAACGAGCCAGACACGCCAGCAAAATAACCGGGCCAGGTCGGCTCGAAGCGCATGCCGGTGCCGCCGTCAGTCCGAGCAGTCGGGCGGCTGCCGGCTTTTTCATGCCGGAGCGTTTCAACGCCCCTCCCGCCGGGCTGCGGGCAGGAAAGGACGCTGGGACGCCGGCCTTCAGCGCGCCAGGAACGGCGGCGGCGCGTCGACCACACCGGTCTCGTTGACGTATTGCTTATAGTGTTCGATCAGCGCCTCCAGGCGCGCAGGCTCGCGCTTGGCGAGGTCCCGCGTCTCGCCCGGGTCGCTGGCCAGATCGTAGAGCTGCCAGGTGGCCGGGCCGACCGGTGCCGGCAGGTACACTGCCTTCCAGTCGCCCTGGCGGATGGCGCGCATGCCGAACAACTCCCAGCCGGTGACGGTCTTCTCGTCGTGGGCCTGTTCGGTCTCGCCGGAGAGCCAGCCCAACCAGGACTTGCCGCGCACTTCGGCGACCTCGCGGCCGTGCCAGTGCTTGCCCGGATGGCGCACGCCGGCCAGGTCGAGGATGGTCGGAGTGATGTCCATCACGGTGGAGAACGAATGGCTGACCTCGCCCTGGCGTTTCAGCGCCGGGTAGCGCACCAGTGCGGGCACGCGAATGCCGCCCTCGGTGGTGAAGGCCTTGTACAGACGCGACGGCGCGGTGGCCGCCTGGGCCCAGCGCGGGCCGTACCAGATGTAGGAGTTGGCGCGGCCGATGTTTTCCAGGCTGTTGTCGTAGTGCTGGTCGAGGAAGCTCAGCAGGTCCGGGCCGAAGCGCGGGAAGGCCTCCAGCAGCGCGCCTTCGGCGCCGTTATCGGACATGAACAGGACGAAGGTGTTGTCCAGTTCACCCTGCTGGCGCAGGTACTCGACGACCCGGCCGACGTTCCAGTCCAGGCGCTCGACCATCGCCGCGTAGACCTCCATCGCCCGCGCCGATTTCGCTTTCTCCTCATCGCTCAGGCGCGCCCACTCCTTGCTGATCGCCAGTACCGGATGCGCCTGCACGTCGGCGTCGATCAGGCCAAGCTGCTTGAGCCGCTCCAGGCGTTCCAGGCGCAGCGCCTCGGGGCCGGCGTCGTAGCGGCCCCGGTACTTGTCGACCACCTCCTTGGGTGCCTGCAACGGCCAGTGCGGCGCGGAGAACGGCAGGTAGGCGAAGAACGGCCGGTTCTGGTCGCGCTCCTTGAGATAGTCGATCAGCTTGTCGCCGAAGGCGTCGGAGGAATAGAAGTCCGCCGGCAGCTCGTCGATGAACTGGTCGTCCTCGACGTACAGGGCCGGCGTGCCCTTGAGGATGCGCGGCGTGGTCTCGTCGTACGGCGGCTCGAAGCCATAGTGGTTGGCGGCGCCCGGCAGCAACGAGAAGGAACGCTCGAAGCCGCGCGCATGGGGCGCCTGTTCAAGCTTCAGGCCCAGGTGCCATTTGCCGGACAACAGCGTCTGGTAGCCGGCCTCGCGCAGCAGTTCGGGCAGCGCGACAACGCGGTCGTTCAGGTAACCCTCGTAGCCCGGCTTGCCTTCCAGCTCCGGCGTCAGCGCCTCGGCCATGGTGCCGATGCCGGCAATGTGATGGTCGGTGCCGGTGAGCAGCATCGAGCGCGTCGGCGAGCAGGTTGGCGCGGTGTGGAAGTCGGTCAGGCGCAAGCCTTCGAGGGCCAGCGCATCCAGGTGTGGCGTGGCGATCTCGCCACCAAAGGCGCCGAGGTCGGAGAAGCCGAGGTCGTCGGCAACGATGACGAGGAAGTTGGGGCGTTTGCTCATGGTCGGGCTCGGTAGGTGGGATGGGCTGTAGGAGCGAGCTTGCTCGCGAACATTCCAGAGCAGCCTGCTCGGAGAGCTTCGCGAGCAAGCTCGCTCCTACAAGGGCGGTTTCAGTGAATCAGCAGGCAAGAAACTCGAACGGCAGGTCTTCCACTCGCTTGAGCTGCGGCGCGACGTAGTCGCCCTCTCCCGTCAGCTCGTGCAGCAGCGCCTCGCGCTGGCGCAGGAAGTCGTAGCCGCCGCGCTCGCGCGGGTGCTCCAGCGGCACCTCGACGATGCGCTTGATCCGCCCCGGCCGCGGCGCCATCACCACCACGCGGTCAGCGAGGAACAGCGCCTCTTCCACGTCGTGGGTCACCAGCACCGTGGTGATGCGTTCGCGCTGGCGGATGCGCTGCAGTTCCTCCTGCAGTTGCTGGCGAGTCAGCGCATCCAGGGCGCCGAAGGGCTCATCCAGCAGCAGGATGCGCGGGCTGGCCACCAGCCCTCGGGCGATGGCCACGCGCTGCGCCATGCCGCCGGAGAGTTGGTGCGGGTAGGCTCGGGCGAAGGCCGTCAGGCCCACCAGCTGGAGATAATCGGCGACCCTGGCAGCCTTGCCAGTCTCGCTCAGCGGTTCATTGACCAGACCGAGGGCGACGTTCTGCTCCACGGTCAGCCAGGGGAACAGACGATGCTCCTGGAACACGATGCCGCGCTCGCCGCCGATGCCGTCGATGGGAGCGCCGTCGATGCGGATCTCGCCCTGGAACTCGCGATCGAGCCCCACCAGCAGGCGCAGCAAGGTGGACTTGCCGCAACCGCTGGCACCGACGATGGCGATGAACTCGCCGTGGGCGATCTCCAGGTCGAAGCGTTCGATGGCCTGCAGCTCGCGGCCGTCCACGGGGAAACTCTTGGCGACCTGGCGAAAGCTCACCAGGGCCGGGGAAGCGAATGCGTTCATGCGTGTCTCCAGCGCGTCACACGCGCTTCGATGCGCTGGCCGACGGCAGCCAGCAGAGCTCCAGTCAGGCCCACCAGCAACATGCCGGCGCCGACCAGGTCCATGCGGAAGAGTTGTTGCGCGCCGATCATCAGGCTGCCAATACCGCCGTCCGAGGGCATGAAGTATTCGGCGCCGATGGTGCCGAGCCAGGCGTAGATCAGCGCCAGGCGCACCCCGGCGAACACCGAAGGCGCAGCGCCGGGCAGCACCAGCCGGCGCAGCCGTTGCCAGGGCGACAGGCGCAGCGCGATGGCCGCCTCGGTCAGTTGCGCCGGCAGGCTGGCGATGCCGCGCTGGGTCGCCAGCAGCAGCGGAAAGAACGCAGCCAGGCCGACGAACACCACCTTGGCCAGCTCGCCCAGGCCGAACCAGGCGGTGAGCAGCGGCACCCAGGCGAAGATCGCCACTTGCCGCAGCGCCGCGAAGGACGGGCCGAGCAGCCGCTCCGCCGGGCGCCACAGGCCAAGCCCGAGGCCGAGCAGGAAGCCCAGCGAGCCGCCCAACAGCAATCCGGCGAGCGTGCGTTGCAGGCTGGCGAACAGTGCACTGGTCAGGCTGTTGTCCAGCAGGCCATCCCACAGTGCGACGGCCACTGATGCGGGGCTGGCGAGGATCGCCGGATCGACCCACTGCCCCACGCTCGCCGCTTGCCAGATCGCCAGCAGGCCAAGCGGCAGCAACCATGGCTGCAGAAACTGCCACCCCTGCCCTGCGCCGCTGCGACGGAGCGTTCCCCGGCGGAGCTCCCCGGCGGCCTGCTGCGGCCAGTGCACCAGGCGCCGGTCCAGGGCCTGGATGCCTCTGTCCATCGCCGCGCCGACCAGGCCGATGACCAGGATGCAGACGAACACGATGTCGAGCATGAACAGCTGCCGCGCCTGCACCATCAGGTAGCCGATGCCTTCGCTGGAAGCCAGCAGCTCCACGGCCAGCAGCGAGGTCCAGCCTTGCGCCAGTGCCAGGCGCACACCGGTAAGGAATGCGGGAAGCGCCGCCGGCAGGATCAACCGCCACAGCAGCAGGTGGCGTGGCAGGCGCAGCACGGCGGCGGCCTCGCGCAGGCGCGGCTGGGCATCGCGCACGCCGACGAGGGTGTGCAGCGTCACCGGCACGATGATGGCCTTGATCAGCACCACCAGCTTGAGCAGCTCGCCAATGCCGAAGAACAGCATGAACAACGGAATCCAGGCCAGGGTCGGGACCTGCGCCAGGGCACTGAAGGTGGGCAGCACCAGGCGCTCGGCAAGGCGGCTGAAGCCGAGCCAGGCGCCCAGTGCGAGCCCGCTGAAAATGCCAGCCTGCAGCCCCCAGGCGAGGCGCTTGAGGCTGACGCCCAACTGCTGCCACAGCTCGCCGGCGAGCAGCTCGCGGCCGGCCTGGAGGACCAGTTCCGGTGTCGGCAGAATCTGCGCGGACATCCAGTGGCGATGGCTGGCGATCCACCAGAGCACGCCGATGGTCAGCGGCAACAACCACGGCAAGCCGGCCTGGAGCCAGTGCCAGGACGGCCGCGAGAACCCCAGGCGCGGCGGGGGAAGAGCAAGGCGATAGGGCTTCGATATATTCTTCATTGGAATATTAATAGTATTTTCAATGCATTAATGAGCTAACTCAGGCCATTTAAGGGAAGCCCCCGGCGCTCATCCAATGCATTCGGCGAATATTTTTTATGCCGCCAGGGCATCTGCCGGCGAAGCCTTGTGGTTGTTCGCTTAGCTCGAAAAATTACTAAAAAATGTCTTTTTATTATTTTGTTGATGGAAAGCCCCATGCCTTTAGTGCAGGCGCCGGAGCCACATGCGCTCCCCCACTGCAGGAGGCAGGCGCCATGAAGGCCCTCACTGATCAATTGCTCTCCCTTTTCGCTGCGCCAGTGCTGGCCGGCCTGCTCGGCGCCTATCCGCTGGTGACCCAGGCCGCCGACCCGGTGAAGGAAATCCGCATCGCCGTACCAGACGTCAGCGCCGGGCAGAAGCATTCCGGCGGCGGCGTGGTGGACGTGCTCTACACCCGCCAACTGCTGGAAAAGGAATTCGCCGCCGACGGCATCCAGATCAAGTGGAGCTTCTTCAAGGGCGCGGGCCCGGTGGTCAACGAAGCCTTCGCCAACGGCCAGGTGGACTTCGCCTACCTGGGTGACCTGGCGGCGATCATCGGCAAGTCCAGCGGGCTGGACAGCCGCGTGCTGGCCGCCACCGCGCGCGGCGTCAACCATTACCTGGGCGTGCAGCCGGGTTCGGGAATCAAGACCCTGGCCGACCTCAAGGGCAAACGCGTGGGGATCTTCCGTGGCACCGCCAGCCAGCTGTCGTTCGACAACGCCCTGGCCAGCGCCGGGCTATCCGAGAAGGACCTGAAGGTGATCAACCTCGACTTCAGCGCCGCCCTCGCGGCCCTGGCGGCCAAGCAGATCGACGCCACCTGGGGTCTTGCCGGCCTGTTCGCGCTACGCGACAAGGGCCTGGCGGAAGTCCCCCTGAGCACCCACGACCTCGGTGGCGCCGGCACCCTGCAAGCGCTGCTGGTGGGCAACGGCGAGTTCGTCGACGCGCATCCGGACATCACCGAACGCCTGCTCAAGGTGCAGCTGCAGGCAGTGCAGTGGGCCAGCACGGAAGGCAACCGTGATGCGTTCATCGATCTGGTATCGCAGCAGGCCGGCTACCCGACGGTGATCTTCAAGAGCGAATTCCAGGGCCGGCCGCTGGTGGAGGTCCTGTCACCGAAGCTGGACGCCGATTTCCTCGGCCGCCTGGATGCGTCCATCACGGCAGCCAAGAGCTACGGCCTGATCCGCCGTGACTTCAAAGCCGCCGACTGGGCCAGCCCGGCGCTGCAGGACGCCGCCAGCCGTGAGGTGGGTGCGCAGCCGGTGGCAGCACTCCAATAGCCAACCCCGTGCTCTTCGTAGGAGCGAGCTTGCTCGCGAACCGCACTCTGCCGATATCCCGGCTCGGGCGGCGGAGGTTCGCGAGCAAGCTCGCTCCTACAGAGAAGCTCACCACCGCGCCGCAAGAAACTCCGTCACCCGCCGGTAGTAGCTCTCCACCTCCGGCACCAATATCGTAGGGCGCATAACGCGCCAGCGTTATCCGCCGCTATGTGGCCGGCGGATAACCTGTTCCAGGTTATTCGCCCTACGCTTCAACAACGCAGCAAGCGTCCGTTGAAGCGGTATCACCAGCGCGCCGCCAGGAACTCCGCCACCCGCCGGTAATACCCATCGACTTCCGGCACCAGGTTGCCCATCCGCAGAAAGTCATGGGTCATCCCGCAGCAGCGCTCGGCTTCCACCTCCACGCCCTGCGCCACCAGCGCATGGGCGTAGGCCAGGCCTTCGTCCAGCAACGGATCGAATTCCGCGGCCAACAGCAGCGCCGGAGCGCTGCCTTGCAGGGCCGCGCCCGCATGCAACGGCGAGCAACGCCAATCGCGGCGCTGAGAAGCGTCAGGCACGTACTGCTCGTAGAACCAGTCCAGGCTGGCGGTTTCCAGCAGATAGCCTTCGGCGAACAACTCCTGGGATTCGCTGCGCTTGCTGGCATCCGCCGCGGGATAGAACAGCAACTGGGCGCAGGGCTGCTCGACGCCCTCGCCCGCCAGCTCGGCGCAGAGCACCGTGGCCAGGGTGGCGCCGGCGCTGTCCCCGCCCACCGCCAGACGGCGCGGGTTCAGGGCGAGGCTGGCGGCAGAAGCCAGCAGCCAGTTCCAGGCATCGCGGGCGTCGTGGGTAGCCGCCGGGAAAGGCGCCTCCGGCGCCAGCCGGTAGCCCAGCGAAATCACCGAGCAACCGCAGTGCTTCGCCAGTAGCCGGCACAAGCCATCGTGGGAATCCAGGCTGCCGACCGTATAGCCGCCGCCGTGGAAATACAGGATCGCCGCGTCGCCCGCCCCGGTTCCGGTGAAAGCGGGCCGATACAACCGTGCGGGCAGTTCACGGCCATCCCGCGCAGGAATCCGCAACGCCTCCGCCGGCATCGACGGTGCCCCGGCCTTGAGCGATTCGGACGACGCTTCGAAGTCCTCCCGCGCCTGCCCTACCGGCAGTTCATGCAGTGCCGGGCGACCACTGCGGCGGCCCTCGTCGACCATATCGAGAAACGCGGAAATCTCCGGGTGCAGCATGCCGACCTCTGTCATCAATGCGTTCATACCGTGGCCTTTTCCTTGGCGGTTTCGACCTGTGCGCAGCAGTGGCCGATCACACCGTCCAGTTCTTCACGCAGCGTCGCCATCAGCGCCTCGATGCGTGACGGGCGGAACACCCGGCGGCTGAACATGCAGCGCAGGGTCAGCTCGCCGTCGTAGACCTGGCCGACGATCTCCAGCCAGTTGTTCATCGGCGTGCTGGCGGCGTAGGTGTCGCCGGGCTTCTCCTGCAGCGGCACGAACAGCGCCTGGTCATCGAAGCTCTGGTCGAACTGGCCGAGGTAGTTGAAAGTGACCCGTGGTTCGGCACGGGCGGCGAGCTGGCGGCGCAGCGCGCTGTCGCCCAGGTAGCGCAAGGCGCCGTAGCCGATGCCTTTGTCCGGTACCGCGCGCAGTTGCTGGCGGATCGTCGGGATGGCCTGGGCGTAACCGCCCTGCCCCGGCGTCAGGCGCAGCGGGAACAGGCTGGTGAACCAGCCGAGCGTGCGGCTGTGGTCGACGCTGTCGAGGATGTCTTCGCGGCCATGGCCTTCCAGGCCGATCAGCACCGACTCGCTGTCGCACCACTGGCACAGCGCGCGGCCCAGGGCGGTCAGCAGCAGGTCGTTGATCTGCGTGCGGTAGGCTTCGGGAGCCACCTTCAGCAGGCGCTGGGTCTGCTCGCGGTCCAGGCGCAGGAACGACTGCTCCAGGTGCGCCATGCGCTCGGCGCCGCGCGGGTTGTCGCGCTGCGGCTCGCCCAGGCCAGTGGTGTCGGTCTGCTCCAACCAGTACGGCAGGTCGGCTTGCGCCAGTTGGCTGTCGGCATACTCGCGCAGGCCTTCGGCCCAGGCGCGGTAGGCGCTGGTGCGCTCGAAGCGCGGCGCCGGATCACCGCTGAGCTGCGCGGCGTAACGCTGTTGCAGCTCCTCCAGCAGGATGCGCCAGGACACACCGTCCACGCCCAGGTGGTGGATCACCAGCAGCAGGCGCTGGGTGCCGTCGGCCATGTCGGTGAGCACGCCGCGCAGCAGGCGACCTTCGCTCAGGTCCAGGCTGCGCTGCGCCTGGTTGGCGATCAGCAGCGCCTCCTCGGCATTCGCCGCCTGACGCTGCCAGAGCAACGCGCCGGTGATCTCACTGGCGTCGCGAGTGCGCTGGCGCCACACGCCATCCGCGCCACGGGCGAAGGACAGGCGCAGGCTGCCGTGCTCGGCCAGCAAGCCTTGCAGCGCCGCCTCCAGCGTATCGGCATCCAGGCGCTGGCGGCACTCCAGCAACACCGCCTGGTTGAAGTGGTTCGGCTCCTCCAACTGCTGCTCGAACATCCATTGCTGGATCGGCACCAGGCCGAAGGATTCGCCGTCATCGGCGATTTCCACGGCCGTTATCGGCGCGGCCTCTGCCACGCTCTCGGCCCGTTCCAGCAGACCGGCGATAGTCTGGTACTGCAACAGGTCGCGCAGACGAATCTCCACACCCTCGCCCAGCGCCTGGCGGGCACGGGAAACGATCTGCAGGCTGAGGATGGAGTCGCCGCCAAGGTCGAAGAAGTTGTCGCGGATGCCGACGCGCTCCACTTGCAGCACGTCCTGCCAGATGTCGGCCAGGGCCTGCTCGCGCTCGTTGCGCGGCGCCTCGTAGACCTCGCCCTGCCAGGTCGGCTCGGGCAGTGCCTTGCGGTCGATCTTGCCGTTGGGCGACAGCGGGAAGCGCGCAAGCTTGAGAATCTGCGCCGGTACCATGTAGTCCGGCACCTGGGCGCGGAGGAAGCTGCGCAACGCGTCGCCTTCCACCTCACCGACCACGTAGCCCACCAGCTGCTTGCCGCTGATACCGTCGCGAGCGACCACCAGCGCCTCACTGACCTGCGGGTGATCCTGCAGGCGCGCCTCGATCTCGCCCAGTTCGATGCGGAAGCCGCGAATCTTCACCTGATGGTCGATCCGGCCCACATAGTCGATCACGCCATCGGCGCGGCCGCGCACCAGGTCGCCGGAGCGGTACAGACGGCCGCCATGCTCTTGGGACAGGTCGAACGGATCGGCGACAAAGCGCTCGGCGGTCAATCCGGCGCGCTCGTGGTAGCCACGCGCCAGGCCGTCGCCGCCGATATACAGCTCGCCCGCTACGCCCAGTGGAACCTGGCGCAACTGTTCGTCGAGGATGTACAGCTTGCGCGCGCCGACACCCTTGCCGATGGGGGCATACGCCGCATCGCAGGCCGTGGCGCGATCAGCCTTCCAGAGCAGCGGCGTGACCACGGTTTCCGTGGGGCCGTAGCCATTGATCAGGTGCTCGGCGCGCAGCGCACGCTTGGCCAGTTCGAAGCTGGCGTTGGGCACGGCGTCGCCGCCGAAGCAGTAGATGCGCACCGGCGGCGGGTTGCCGTCACGCAGGGCGTGCTCGGCCAGCTGCTGCAGGTAGACCGGCGGGAAGGCCGCCACGCTCACCTGCTTGTCGTGCAGCACGCGGTAGGTCTGTTCCGGCGTCCACAGCTCATCGCCGCGCAGCACCAGGCTGCCGCCGTGGACCAGGGTGGTCAGCCAGCGCTCGTGGGCGCCGTCGAAGGCGAACGACATGAAGTGCAGCTCGCGGGTCGCCGCGTCCATCCGGTACAGCTCGCCGATGGCCGCGCAGTGCATGGCCAGCGGCCCATGGCTGACCGCCACGCCCTTGGGCTTGCCGGTGGAGCCGGAGGTGTAGATCAGGTAGGCGAGGTTTTCCGGCTCCAGCGCCACCACCGGCAGGTCGCTGTCTTCGCCAGAGAGATCGAAGCCGTCCAGCTCCAGGCACTTCACCCCTGCCGGCAGCGGCAGGCGTTCGCGCAGGCGGCTGTCGGTGATCAGCAGTGCAATGCCGGCATCGGCCATCTGGAACTCCAGGCGCTCGCGCGGGTACTCGGCGTCCAGCGGTACATAGGCGCCACCAGCCTTGAGCACCGCCAGCAGCGCCAACGGAATGCGCACGCTGCGCGGCAACGCCACGCCGACGCGGACTTCCGGGCCGACACCCAGCGCCATCAGCCGATGGGCCAGGCGGTTGGAGTCACGCTCCAGCGCCGCGTAGTCGATCTCCTCGTCGCCACAGATCAGCGCCACGTCATCGCCGCGCAGAACGGCCTGGCGCGCAATGGCCAGGTGCACCGGCTCGGCTGGCGGCAGCGACTGGTGCGGACCGCGGCAGGCGGCCAGCGCCGCGCGGTCATCGGCGGACAGGCACTGCAGCTCGCCGACGCGCTTGCCGGCGCCGTGCAGCAGGCTGTCCAGCACCTGTTCCAGGTTGCCGCGCAGGCGCGCCACGGCCGGTGCGCTGAAGTGCGCGCGCAGGTACTGATACTCGATCTCCAGCGTGTCGCCGACGCGCACCGCAAGGTCCATCGGAATGCTGGTCTCGTCCTTGGATTTCAGCTCGCCGAAACGCGGGCCCTGCGCGCTGCGCAGCACCTCGTCGACCGGGTAGTTCTCGAACACGATGATGCTGTCGAACAGTGCCTGCCCGGCCTGGCCGGCCCAGCGCTGGATGTCGTACAGCGGCGTGTGCTCGAACTCGCGCACGTCCAGGTTGTAGGCCTGCAGTTCGCGCAACCAGTCGCCCAGGTCGGCGTGCTCCGCCGGCGCCTGGACGATGGGCAGCGTGTTGATGAACAGGCCCAGCAGGCTGTCGGCGCCGGCCAGTTGCGCCGGGCGCCCGGCCACGGTGGCGCCGAAGGCCACGCGCTGCTGGCCGGTGTAGCGTTGCAGCAGGAGAATCCACGCCGCCTGCACCAGGGTGTTCAGCGTCACCCGCTGGCTACGGGCGAAGGCTTTCAGGCGCTCGGTGGCCGCCGCGTCGTAGCGGCTGTATTCCAGGCCGTGGCCGCTGCCCTCGGCCGGGCGCGCCAGGCTGTCGGCCAGCACGGTGGGCTGGGCGAAGCCTTGCAGGCGCGCGCTCCAGAAGTCCTGCGCCTGCTGCTGATCCTGCGCTTGCAGCCAGTGGATGTAGTCGCGATAGCGGCCCTGCTCGGCGATGGCCTCGCCGTTGTAGCGGCGCAGCGCCTCGGCGAACAGCTGGGCGTTGCTCCAGCCGTCGAGCAGGATGTGGTGGTGGGTGTAGACCAACTGGTGGCTGTCCTCGGCGCTGCGTACCAGTACCAGACGCAGCAGCGGCGGACGCTCCAGGTCGAAGCTGCGGCTGCGTTCGGCGGCAGCCAGCTCGTCCAGTGCCGCATCCATGTCCTCGCGGCCACGCCAGTCCAGGACTTCCAGCGGCAGCTCGACACGTTTGCGCACGGCCTGAAGCGGCTTATCGAGGCCCTGCCAATGCACGCCGGCGCGCAGGTTGTCATGGGCATCCAGCGCGGCCTGCCAAGCGCCGCGGAAGCGCTCGACGTCCAGCCCCTGCACTTCCACGCGCAGTTGGTTGACGTATACACCGCCTTCGCTGCCGTCCACGCCGTGGAACAGCATGCCCTGCTGCATGGGCGACAGCGGGTAGAGGTCTTCGATCTCGTCAGGGTTCAGACCGAGCGCGGCCAGTTGGACATGATCTGGCGCATCGAGGGCCGCGCTGCGTGCCGGCGCTTCGACCGCTACGACATCTCCTGCCACACGGGCCAGTGCCTGCAGCGTCTGGTGCTGGAACAGGTCCTTCGGGCTCAGCTGCAACCCGGCGGCACGCGCGCGGCTGACCACCTGGATGGAGACGATGGAGTCGCCGCCCAGCTCGAAGAAGTTGTCGTCCAGGCCGACCCGTTCCAGGCCCAGCACGGCGCACCAGATGGCCGCGAGAGTCTGCTCGCGCTCGCTCTGCGGCGCGCGGTAGCTCTTCTGCAGCAGGCTGAAGTCCGGCTCCGGCAGGGCCTTGCGGTCCAGCTTGCCGTTGGGCGTGAGCGGCATGCGCTCCAGCAGGACGATCTGCGCGGGGACCATGTAGTCCGGCAGCTCTTCCAGCAGTGCGGCACGCAGGTCGGTATCGATCCGCCCTGTGACGTAGCCGACCAGTTGCTTGACCTGTCCCGCATCGCGAGCGATCACCACTGCCTCGCGCACGCCGGGTTGGCCGAGCAGGCGCGACTCGATCTCGCCCAGTTCGATACGGAAGCCGCGAATCTTCACCTGGTGGTCGATGCGGCCGAGGTACTCCAGCACACCATCTGCCCGCCAGCGCGCAAGGTCGCCGGTGCGGTACATGCGAGCATTGGAATCCCTGCTGTAGGGATCAGCGACGAAGCGCTCGGCGGTCAGTTCGGGGCGCCCGTGGTAGCCGCGCGCCAGGCCGTCGCCGGCGATGTACAGCTCGCCGGCCACGCCAATGGGCGCCGGCTGCAGTTCGCCGTCGAGGATGTACAGCTGGGTGTTGGCGATAGGCTTGCCGAGCAGTGCGCGGGCGCCCTTGTCGATCTTCCAGGCCGCCGACCAGATGGTGGTTTCGGTGGGACCGTAGAGGTTCCACAGAGCCTCGGTCTGCGCGGTGAGCTTGTCCGCCAGCTCGGCGGACAACGCCTCGCCGCCGCAGAAGAAGCGGCAGCCGGTCAGGCGCGGGAAGTCCTCGTGGCCACTGAGTAAGGTCCAGGTACTCGGCGTCGCCTGGATCACCGTCACGCCCTGCTCCAGCGCCACGCCCAGCAGACGCGCCGGGTCGCGGGCGACGTCGCGGTCCACCAGCACCACGCGGCCGCCGACCAGCAGCGGCAGGTAAAGCTCCAGCGCGGAAATATCGAAGGACAGCGAGGTCAGCGCGAGCACACGGTCACGCGCATCCAGGCCCGGTTCACGGGCCATGCTGAGCATGAAGTTGACCACCCCGCCGTGGCGCACCGCGACGCCCTTGGGCTTGCCGGTAGAGCCGGAGGTGTAGATGACGTAGGCGAGATCGTCCGGGCGCGCGAGGTTGTGCAGGTCGCTGTCGGCATAGGCGTCCAGCTGCGCCCAGTCGCGGTCCAGGCAGAAGGCGCGGGCGCTGGTCTGCGGCAGCTCGCCGAGCAGATGTTCCTGCGTCAGCAGCAGGCGCACGCCACCGTCTTCGAGCATGTGCGCCAGGCGTTCGGCGGGGAATTCCGGGTCCAGCGGCACGTAGGCGCCGCCGGCCTTGAGCACGGCGAGCAAAGCCACCGGCAGTTCGACGGAGCGCTCCAGCGCCACGCCGACCCGGCTGTCCGGGCCGACGCCCTGCTCACGCAGCCAGTGCGCGAGGCGATTGGCGCGGCTGTTCAGCTCGGCATAGCTGAAGCTGCGCTGGCCATCGGTCAGCGCGATGTCGTTCGGCGTGCGCGCCGCCTGCTGCTCGATCAGTTGGTGCAGGCAGGCATCGCGCGGATACTCCACGTCGGTGGCGTTCCAGCCGTGGAGCAATTGTTCACGCTCGCGGCCGTCGAGCAACGGCAGGCGCGCGACCGAGCAATGCGGATCGGCGACGATACCGCGCAGCAGGTTGAGGAAATGCCCGCACAGGCGTGAGAGGGTCGCCGCGTCAAACTGGTCGGTGGCGTACATGAACTGCCCGCGCACCTGGCCGTCGCGGCTTTCCTCGGTGTTCAGGGTCAGGTCGAACTTGGCGATGCCGCTGTCCAGCTCCAGGCTTTCCAGCTGCAGGCCGCCGGGCAGTTCGCGCAGGGCATCGCGGCGGCTCGGCTGGTGGTTGCAGGCCACCTGGAACAGCGGGTTGTAGCTCAGGCTGCGCTCGGGTTGCAGCGCATCTACCAGTTGTTCGAAGGGCAGGTCCGGGTTGGCCTGGGCGCCGAGCACCGCTTCACGGGTGCGGGCCAGGAAGGCGTTGAAGGATTCGTCGCCATCGATGCGTGCCGTCAGCACCTGGGTGTTGACGAAGAAGCCGATCAGCCGCTCGCTCTCGGCACGGCCACGGCCGGCAATGGGCACGCCGACGCGCAGCTCGCGCTGGCCGCTATAGCGCGACAGCAACAGCTGGTACGCAGCGAGGATCAACATGAACAGCGTGGCGCCCTGCCCCCGCGCCAGTTCGCGCAGGGAATCGCTCAGCCCGCGCGGCAGCTCGAAGTCCAGGGTAGCGCCGCGGTAGCTCTGCACCAGCGGGCGCGGCCGGTCGCCCGGCAGGGTCAGCAGCAGCGATTCGTCGCCCAGCTGTTCCTGCCAGTAGGCCAGTTGCCGCTCGCCCTCGCCGGCCGCCAGCCACAGGCGCTGCCAGCGGGCGATGTCGCTGTACTGGATCGGCAAGGCCTCCAGCTCGGCCTGGGTGCCGTTTACTTCGGCTTTGTATAACTCCGAGAAGTCATCGATCAGCACACCGATGGACCAGCCGTCGGCGATGATGTGATGCAGGTTCACCAGCAGTAGCGCTTCACCCGGCAGTCGCGCCAGGTGCAGGCGCAGCAGCGGGCCTGCGGCGAGATCGAAGGAGCGCTGGGCGCACTCGTTGAGCCATTGCCGCGCCTCGGCTTCGCTACCGAAATCCTTCGTCTGCAGATGCGCCGGCCCAGGCGGCAGGATGCACTGCATGACCTCGCCATCCGATTCCCGTAGGGCGCATGACGCGCCAGCGTTATCCGCCGTCGCATCCTGCCCAGGTTGCGGCGGATGACGCTGCGCGTCATTCGCCCTACCAGAGCGATCCTCTACGTTGCGGAAGACTGTGCGCAGGCTTTCATGGCGCGCGATCAGCGCGGTGAAGGCACGCTCCAGCGCGCCCTCGTCCAGCGCGCCGCGCAGGCGCACGGCGGCCGGGATGTTGTAGGCGGCGCTGTGCGGCTCCATCTGCCAGAGGAACCACAAGCGCGCCTGGGCCGCCGACAGTGGCGCGTGTTCGCGACCCTCACGGAGAATCGGCAGGCGCGACAGGCTCACGCCTTTATCGCGGAGCTGGCGCAGGAAGATGATCTGCTTGTCCTCGGACAGTGCGCCAAGGCGCTCCGCGACCTGCTTCAGCTGGGCGTCCATCGGGTGGTTCATTACAGGTTCTCCAACTCGCCGAGCAGTTCATCCATCAGGTCCAGTTCCTCTTCCGCGCTGGCGGAGCTTGCCCGCTGGCTTTCGATCCAGGCGGCCAGTGATGAGAGGTTGCTCAGCTCGAACAGCCGGTGCAGCGGCAACTCCAGCCCCAGGCGCTGACGCAGGGTGAGGCCGACCTGGGTGAGCAGCAGCGAGTGGCCGCCCAGCTCGAAGAAGTCGTCGTGCAGGCCGACGCGCTCCACCTGCAATACGTGCTGCCAGATACCGGCCAACTCCACCTCCAGGTCGCTGCGCGGCGCCACGTACTCGCGCTGGCTCGCGCCCAGTTGCGGGTCCGGCAGGGCCTTGCGCTCCAGCTTGCCGTTGGGCGACAGCGGCATGGCGTCGAGGGCGATGATCCGCGACGGCACCATGTAGTCCGGCACCTCGCTTTGCAGCGCCAGGCGCAGCGCCTCGGGCTCGGCACTGGCGACTACATAGGCCAGCAGTACGCCGTCCTTCGCCACCACCACGGCTTCGCTGACTTCCGGCTGCGATTGCAGGCGCGCCTCGATCTCGCCCAGCTCGATGCGCAGGCCACGGATCTTCACCTGGTGGTCGAGGCGGCCCAGGTACTCGATGGCGCCGTCCTCGCGCTGGCGCGCCAGGTCGCCGGTGCGATAGAGACGTTCAGCGCTGCCGAAGGGATCGGCGACGAAGCGCTCCGCGGTCAGGCCAGGGCGTGCGTGGTAACCGCGCGCCAGGCCGACGCCGCCGATGTACAGCTCGCCAGCCACGCCTAGCGGCACCGGCTCCAGGCGCTCGTCCAGCAGCACCAGGCGCAGGTTGTCGATAGGCCGGCCGATGGGCACGACCTGCCGCGCGCTGTCCTCGTCGCAGGCCCAGAAGCTGACGTCGATCGCCGCTTCGGTAGGGCCGTAGAGGTTGTGCAGCCTGGCGCTGCTGCGCTGGCGGAACTGCTGTTGCAGCTCATAGGGCAGCGCCTCGCCGGAGCACATCACCTGCAGCAGCGAGGTGCAGCGCTCCAGTTCGCCGGAAGCGACGAAGGCCTGCAGCATCGACGGCACGAAGTGCAGCGTGGTGACCCGCCCCACCTCGATCACCTGGCGCAGCGCCGCCGGGTCGCGGTGCGCACCGGGCGCGGCGACCACCAGGGCAGCGCCGGTCATGAGCGGCCAGAAGAACTCCCACACCGACACGTCGAAGCTGAACGGAGTCTTCTGCAGCACGCGGTCGGAGGCATCCAGCGCATAGGCTTTCTGCATCCAGTGCAGGCGGTTGACCAGCGCGCGGTGGCTGTTGCCGGCACCCTTGGGCTTGCCGGTGGAACCGGAGGTGTAGATCAGGTACGCGAGGTTCTGCGGGCTGCCTTGGATGACGGGGTTCTGCTCGGAAGCCGTGGCGATTTCGCTCCACTGGCTGTCCAGGCACAGGGTATTCGCAGCCGTCTGCGGCAGGCGCTCCAACAGGTGTTGTTGGGTCAGCAGCAGATTGACGCCGCTGTCGCCCAGCATGTGTTGCAGGCGATCCTGCGGGTAGTCCGGGTCCATCGGCACGTAGGCGCCGCCGGCCTTGACGATGCCCAGCAGGGCCACCACCAGCTCCACCGAACGCTCGGCAGCCACACCGACCAGCACGTCCGGGCCGACACCCTGGCCGCGCAGCCAATGCGCGAGCTGGTTGGCGCGGGCGTTGAGCTGGGCGTAGCTCAGGCGCTGCTCGCCGAATTGCAGGGCCAGCGCGTCCGGGGTCGCCGCAACCTGGCGCTCGATCAGACTTTGCAGTTGTACGTCTGCCGGGAAAGCGGCCTCGGTGGCGTTGAACCGCTGCAGCAGCCTGTTGCGCTCATCATTGGAGAGCTGGCTGACGCGGCCCAGCGGGCGCTCGGCGTCTTCCACCAGAGCCAGCAGCAGGCGCTCGAAGTGGCCGCGCAGCTGCTCGATCTGGCTCGCGCTGAAGCGGTCGGCACGGTAGGTGTAGCGCACGTCCAGCTGTTCGCCGGCGCTGGCCACCAGCGCCAGGGCGTAGTTGGTGCCATCCACCGGGCGATGGCCGAGGATGCGCAGCTCATCGTTCGTGGACGACGACAGCGCCGCGTCCATGGGGAAGTTCTCGAACACGATGAGGCTGTCGAACATCGCCTGGCCGCCACGGCCGGCCCAGCGCTGGATGTCGTACAGCGGCGTGTGCTCGAACTCGCGCACGTCGAGGTTGAAGGCCTGCAGCTCGCGCAGCCAGTCGCCGACACGCTGGGCGTCGTCCGGGGCCTGCAGGATCGGCAGTGTATTGATGAACAACCCGAGGCTCTCCTCCGCTCCCGGCAGAGTCGCCGGGCGACCGGCGACGGTGGCGCCGAAGGTCACGCTGCGCTGGCCGCAATAGCGTTGCAGCAGCAGCGCCCAGGCGCCCTGCACCAGGGTGTTGAGGGTGATGCGCTGGGCCTGGGCGAAGCGTTGCAGCGGCGCCGAGTCGAGACGGCTGTACAGCTCGCGCAACGGTTCCTCGCGGAAGCTCGCGTTGCAGGCGGTGGCCAGCAGGGTCGGCTCGTCGAAGCCTCTCAGGCGTTCGCGCCAGAAGGTTTCACCGATAGCGCCGTCCTGGGCGTGCAGCCAGCCGATGTAGTCGCCGTACTGCGCGGCGGGCGGCGGCAGCGTCTCACCACGGTAGAGGGCGAGTACTTCGCCGATCAGCCGCGCGCTGCTCCAGCCGTCCAGCAGCAGGTGGTGGCAGGTCCAGATCAGGTGGTAGCGGCGCTCACCGAGACGCACCAGCGCCAGGCGTTGCAGCGGCGGCTGGGCCAGGTCGAAGCCGAGGTTGCGCTGGGCGTCGGCGACGCTTTCCAACTGCTGCTCGCTGACCTGCTGGTCGCGCCAGTCGAAGGACTGCACAGGCAACTGCACCTCACGCAGGACGAACTGCCACGGCGCCGAATCCGCACTGGCGAGGAAGCCGGTGCGCAGGTTGGTGTGGCGGGCAATGACCGCACGCCAGGCGTCGAGGAAGCGCGCCTCGTCGAGGCCGTCCAGGTCTACCCGCAGCTGGTTGACGTAGAGCGATGAGCCCGGCACGTCGAGAGCATGGAACAGCATGCCTTGCTGCATCGGCGACAGCGGGTAGAGGTCATCGACGCCAGCCGGCAGCGGCAGCGCATCGAGCTGGGCCTGATCCAGATCGACCAGCGGCAGCTCGGTGGCTTCCAGCTTGCGTGGTGTGGCCAGGCAGTAAGCCACCAGCGCCTGCAATTCAGCGCGCAGCAGCGCCTGCAGCTCATCGATGTCGGCAGCGTCGAACATCGCGCTGCTGTAGGTGACTTCCAGGCTCAGCTCACCGCCGAGCACACGGCCGGCGTAGACCAGCGCATTGCCCAGCGCGGCATTCAGCGGCTGGCTGCGGCCCACGCCTTCGAAGGCCGGCAGGAAGTCGGCGTCGGCGAAGGCCTGGTCGAGCTGGCCGAGATAGTTGAAGGTCACCTGCGGCGTCGGCAGGTCACGCAGGCTGGCGGCGTGCTGGCTGAGGTAGCGCAGTTGGCCGTAACCCATGCCGGTACGCGGCAGGTTGCGCAGGTGCTCGCGGGTGGTGCGCAGGTCGTCGCCCGGCTCGCCGCCGGCTTGCAGGCGCAGCGGATACAGCGCGGTGAACCAGCCCACGGAGCGGCTCAGGTCCAGCGCTGCCTCATTGTCGAAGGCATCGCGGCCATGGCCTTCCATTTCCACCAGCGCGGAGGACTCGCCGGTCCAGGCGCACAGCGCGCGGGCCAGGGCGGTCAGCAGCAGGTCGTTGATCTGCACGCGCTGCGCTTTCAGCGCCGGGCCGAGCAGTTGGCGGGTGGTTTCGGCGTCGAGGCTGAAGCGCGCATTGGCGGCTTCTTTCCAGGTGCCCGGAGCATCGCTGCGGGCACGCTTGAGCGACGGCGCACCGCGCAGTTCGCCTTGCCAGTAAACCAGCTCGGCAGCGATTTCGGCGCTGTTGGCGGCTGCCTGCTGGCGAGCGCTCCACGCCTGGTAGCTGTCGCTGCGCGGCAACGCGGCGGGCGTGCGGCCGGCGAGCAGTTCGCGGTAGGCGTACTGCAGGTCTTCCAGCAGGATGCGCCAGGACACGCCATCCACCGCCAGGTGGTGGATCACCAGCAGCAGGCGTTCGCCGCCGCTTTCCAGCGTGACGTGCATGGCGCGCAGCAGCGGGCCGTTGGCGATATCCAGGCTGGCCTGGGCGTCGTCGCACAGGCGTTCCAGGGTGCGAGCGTCGGCGGCGCGGCGGCGCCACAGGAGGGTCATGTCCAGCGCACCCTGTTCAGCGTAACGCTGGCGGCTGCCATCAAAACGCAGGCGCAGCGCGTCGTGCTGGCCGACCAGCCAGTGCAGCGCGCGGGCCAGTGCGTCGCTGTTCAACGCTTCGCGCGGTTGCAGCAGCAGTGCCTGGTTCCAGTGATGCCGTTGGGCGCTCGGCACGCGTTCGAAGAAGCGCGCCTGCACCGGCGACAAGACGACTTCGCCGCTGACAGCGACCACCGGGGCCGGTACCGCAACGGCAGCCGGCGCGCGGCTCTCCAGCCATTGGGCGAGCTGGCGGACGCTCTGACGCTCGAACAGCTGTTTCGGGCTGAGCTTGTAACCCAGCTTACGGATGCGTGCGATGATCTGCAGGCTGAGGATCGAGTCGCCGCCCAGCTCGAAGAAGTTGTCTTCGGCACCGACGCGCTCGACTTTCAGCACGGCCTGCCAGATGTCGGCGATGCGCTGCTCCAGTTCGCTCAGCGGCGCGCTGTCCACTGCCTTGGCGACCGACTCGGCACGCGGCAGGGCCTTGCGATCCACCTTGCCGTTGGCGTTCAGCGGCAGGCGTTCCAGCAGAATCAGCTGGGCGGGCTGCAGGTATTCCGGGACTTCGGCGGCCAGGGCTTCGCGCAGCGCTTCCACGCTCTGGCCCTCGGCCACGGCCCAGGCGAGCAGCTTCATCGGACCGTCGCCTTCGCGCTCGGCCAGCGCCACGGCATCGCGCACGCCGGGCAGGCGCTTGAGCGCTTGTGCCAGTTCACCCGGCTCGACGCGGTAACCGCGAATCTTCACCTGGTCGTCGACACGGCCGAGGAACTCCACGTCGCCACGACGGTTCAGGCGCACACGGTCGCCACTGCGGTACAGGCGCTCCCCCTCGCCGCCTGCAAGATCAGTGACGAAACGTTCGGCCGTCATTTCCGGCTGGCCGAGGTAGCCCAGCGCCAGGCCGGCACCGCCGATGTACAGCTCGCCCGGTACACCCGGCAGCAGGTCGCGACCGTTCTCGTCGAGTACACGGATGGCGGTGTTGGCCAGCGGCGTACCGACGGGCAGGCTGCCCGCCGGCAGATCATCCACCAGCGACCATTCGTGGGTCAGCACGCCCACGGTGGACTCGCTGGGGCCGTAGTGGTTGACGATGCGCAGCTTGGGCGAGAGCTCGCGCAGCGCTTGCAGCAGCGCGCGGTCGCAGGCTTCACCGCCCACCACCAGCAGGCGGCGCGGCAGCACGGCGGCAGCATTCGGTGCGGCCGCCAGCAAACCGGCGAGATGGCTGGGGACGACCTTCAGCACGTCCACGTCCTGCATGAGCGCGGCGAAGCGTTCGGCATCCGCCACCGCCTGGGCATCCGCCAGGTGCAGACGGCCACCGCCGCACAGCGCGCCGAACAGCGTGGTGTGGCCAAGGTCGGCGGCCACCGAGGAGACCATCGCCATGCCCAGGCCCTGGGCGCGGCCCTGGTGCAGTTGCAGGCGTTCCAGCACGGCTTGCACGTAGTTGGCCAGCGCCGCGTGGCTGACGCGCACGCCCTTGGGCTGGCCGGTGGAACCGGAGGTGAAGATGACGTAGGCGGCTTGCTGCGGGTCGATGTTCCGCGCGGGCGCGGCATCAATGCCCTGCTCCGGGCCACCGGCCGGGACCAGCATGGCGGCTTCGCCGAAGGTCTCCAGCAGCGCCGCATCACTGACCAGCACGCGGCCGATGGCGTTGTCCTTGAGCAACTGGCGCAGGCGCTCGGCGGGCTGCGCCGGGTCCAGCGGCACGTAGGTGGCACCGGCCTTGAGTACGCCCAGCAGCAGGAGAACCCACTGCGCGCTGCGCGCCTGGCAGATCGCGACGCACTCGCCCGGCTCCACGCCGCTGTTGATCAGCGAATTGGCCAGGCGATTGGCGCGCGCATCCAGTTCGGCATAGCTGTAGCGCACGCCCTCATCCTGCACAGCAATGGCGTCCGGTTGCGCGGCGACCTGTGCGGCAAACAGGCCGAGAACATCCTGCTGCGGCCACTGGCGCGCCTCGCCACGACGGCGCGACGCCACCGGGCGCGGCAGCTCGCCAATGGCACGTTGCGGCTCGGCGCACAGTTGGCGCAGCAGCGCCTCGAACTGGCCGGCGATGGCGGCGACGCTGGCATCAAAGAACAGGTCGCGGGCATAGACGAAGCTGCCGCGCAGCTCATCGCCCGGCTGGCCGTTGGCGTCCAGCGCCTCGGCCATGTCCAGGGCGAGGTCGAAGCGCGCGCCGTACTGCTCCTCGCTGAACAGCTCCAGCTTCAGCGCACCGGCGTCGGGCAGGCGGCTGACGTCGAAGCCGAAGTTGAACTTCACCTGCACCAGCGGGTTGTAGGCCAGGCTGCGTTCGGGTTGCAGCGCTTCCACCAGTTGTTCGAACGGCAGGTCCTGGTTCGCCTGCGCGCCCAGGGCCAGCGGCTTGAGACGGGCCAGCAGCGCGGCAAAGGATTCATCGTCGGCCAGTGTGCACGGCATCACCTGGGTGTTGACGAAGAAGCCGATCAGGCCTTCGGTTTCCAGCTGCTGGCGGTTGGCGATGGGCACGGCCACACGCAGGTCGCGCTGGCCGCTGTAGCGCTGCATCAGCACCGCGTAGGCGCCGAGCAGCAGCATGAACAGGGTGACGTCCTGCTCGCGGGCCAGTTGCTTGAGACGGCCACCCAGCCCGGCATCCAGGCTGAAGCCGAGACTGCCGCCGCGGTAACTCTGCACGGCCGGACGCGGGCGGTCGGCGGCCAGTTCCAGGACCGGCGTGTCCTGGCTGAGTTGCTCGGTCCACCAGTTCAGCTGACGCTGGCCCTCCTCCCCCGCCAGCAGCTCGCGCTGCCATTGGGCGTAGTCGGCGTACTGCACCGGCAGCGCCGGCAATTGCAGGTCCTCGCCAGCGGCGAAGGCGCCGTAGAGGCGGCTGAACTCGTCCACCAGCACGCGGATCGACCAGCCATCGGAGACGATGTGGTGCATCGTCAGCAGCAGCACGTGGTCGGCGTCGGCCACTTCTTTGGGAGACAATCGCATGAGGGTCAGGCGCAGCAGCGGACCGTTGCGCAGGTCGAACGGACGCTGCGCTTCTGCCTCGGCCAACTGGCGTGCGGTAACTTCGGCATCTTTCTCCGCGGACAGATCGACACGCGCCAGGTCCAGCGGCTGCGCCGGCTGGATGCGCTGGAAGGCCTGGCCGTCCACTTCGTCGAAGGTGGTACGCAGGGTTTCGTGGCGCGCCACCAGGGCATCGAAAGCACGGCGCAGGGCGGTTTCGTCCAGTTCACCGCGCAGGCGCAGTGCTCCGGGAACGTTGTAGGCGGCGCTGGCCGGCTCCATCTGCCAGAAGAACCACAGGCGGCTCTGCGCGGCGGACAGCGGCAGGTCGCCGTCACGGGCCACGGCGCGCAGCAGCGGGCGGGTACTGGAATTCGCAGCGCCCAGGCGAGCAGCGAATTCGTGCAGGCGGCTGGCTTCGAACAGGTCGCGCAGCGGCACTTCGCAATGCAGGTCGCGACGCAGGCGAGAGATCACCTGGGTTGCCAACAGCGAGTGGCCGCCCAGCTCGAAGAAATCATCCTCGCGGCCGATGGCCGGCACGCCGAGCACTTCGGCCCAGACGGCGGCGACACGGCTTTCCAGGCCGTCGCGCGGGGCTTCGGTGGCATTCGCGGCGTCCTGCGGCTCGGGCAACGCCTTGCGGTCGATCTTGCCATTGGCGTTGAGCGGCATTTCGGCAAGGACGAGGATGCGCGACGGCACCATGTAGTCCGGCAGTTGCGCACGCAGCGCGGCTTTCAGGATGTCTTCGGCGACGCCTTCACCCGTCACGTAGCCCAGCAGGCGCTTGCCGCGCTCGCTGTCACGGGCGATCACCGCCGCTTCGCGCACGCCGGGCAGCGCACGCAGGCGGGCTTCGATCTCGCCGGGCTCGATGCGGAAGCCACGGATCTTCACCTGCTGGTCGACGCGACCGAGATAATCCAGCGCGCCGTCTTCACGCCAGCGCACGCGGTCGCCGCTGCGGTAAAGGCGCAGGCCGTCCGCGTAGGGGTCGGCCACGAAACGTTCCGCGGTCATGCCGGCGCGCTGGTGGTAACCGCGAGCCAGGCCGTGGCCGCCGATGTACAGCTCGCCGGCCACGCCGCGCGGCAGCGGCTGCAGGCGGTCGTCGAGGATATACAGGCTGCGTTCGCCGACCACTTCGCCGATGGGCGCATACGCCGCGCCGCACGCGGTGCGCGCGTCGGCCTTCCAGAGCATCGGGGTGACCACGGTTTCGGTGGGGCCGTAGCCATTGATCAGGTGTTCGGGCTTCAGTGCCTGGTGCGCAAGCTGGTAGGCCGCTTCCGGTACTGCGTCACCGCCGAAGCAGTAGATGCGCATGCTCGGCGCGTGACCGTGGATCGTTGCTTGTTCCGCCAACTGTTGCAGGTAGGCCGGCGGGAAGGCTGCCACCGTGACTTCGTGGCGGCGCAGTTGTTCAAGGGTCTGCTCGGCGGTCCACAGGGCGTCGTTGCGGATCAGCAGGCTGCCGCCGTGGGATAGCGCGGTGAGCCAGCGTTCGTGGGCGCCGTCGAAGGCGAAGGACATGAAGATCAGCTCGCGGTCGGCGTCGCTCATGGCGTAGCGCTGGCCGATGGCGCGACAGTGCGCGGCGATCTCGCCGTGGGCGACGGCAACGCCTTTGGGCTGGCCGGTGGAGCCGGAGGTGTAGATCAGGTAGGCGAGGTTCTGCGCCTGGATGCGCAGCAGCGGGCGCACGGCCAGGGCGTTGGCGAGGTCGGCTTCTTCCAGCACCAGGCGCTCGACGCCTTCGGGCAACGGCAGGCGTTCGGCCAGAGCGGCGTTGGTCAGCAGCAGGTCCACACCGGCGTCCTGCATCAGCCAGGCGAGGCGCTCCTCTGGATAGTCAACGTCCAGCGGCAGGTAGGCGCCGCCGGCCTTCATGACGGCCAGCAGGGCCAGCGGGATATCCACGCCGCGCGGCAGCGCCACGGCAACCCGGCGCTCCGGGCCGATGCCGCGCTGGATCAGGCGCTGCGCCAGGCGGTTGGAGCGGTCTTCCAGCTCGGCGAAATTCACCTCGCGTTGATCGTCGATCAGCGCGACCTTGGCGGGATGACGGCGGGCCTGGGCGGCGATGGTCTCGCTCAACGCCTCGAAGGCCGGCGCCTCGCCGGCCACGGCGATGCTCCAGTCGCTGGCGGGCAGCCAGTCGCGGGCGTCGAGGACGGCGTCGGCGTTCATTTTCGGCAGTGCGCGCAACAGTTCGAGGAAGTGCCCGACGAGGCGCTGCATGCCGGCGGCGGCGTAGCGCTCGCGGGCATAGCAGAAGCTCAGGCGCAGGCTCTGCTCGCCCTCGCGGACGCGCAGCACCAGGTCGAACGGGGTTTCCAGGTCGAGCTGTTCCAGGGCTTCCACGGTCAGGCCCGGCAGGCCATTGCCGGCACGCGGCTGCCACTGGTGGTCGAAGGCAACCTGGCACAACGGATGGCGACCGTGGCCGCGCTCGGGTTGCAGCGCCTCCACCAGTTGCTCGAACGGCAGGCCCTGGTGCGCCTGGGCTTGCAGCAGGTCGTCGCGCAGCTGGCGAAGCACGCCGCGCAGGCTGGCGCCTTCGGGCAGCTCGCTGCGCAGCACCAGCAGGTTGACGAAGAAGCCGACCAGTCGCTCGCTGTCCAGCTGTTCGCGACCAGCCTGGGTCAGGCCGATGCGCAGGTCGTGCTGGCCGCTGTAGCGCTGCAGCAGCAGGTTGTAGGCGCTGAGCAGGAGCATCGGCAGGGTGGCGCCGTGGGCCTGGGCCAGGCCGCGCAATTGACGCGTCAGGTCGGCATCGACTTCCTGTTCGATCAGTGCGGCGCTCTGGCCTTTTTCACCTCCGTTCTTTTCTAGTAGACCGAACGGAAACTCCAGCGGCGAATGCTGGTTGCCCAGGCGCTCGCTCCACCAGTCCAGCAGACGGGCGCCCTCGCCCGCCTCCAGCTTGCTCTGCTGGGCGGCGGCAAGGTCGAGGTACTGGCGCGACAGCGCCGGCAGCACCGGCTCGCGCTGTTCGACGATGGCGCGGTAGCACTCGGCGAATTCGTCCAGCAGCAGGTTCAGCGACCAGCCATCGGCGATGATGTGGTGCACGCAGAGCAGCAACGCCTGGCGGCCGCCGCCGAGGTTCTGCAGGCGCAGGCGCAGCAGCGGGCCGGCGGCCAGGTCGAAGGGTTCGGCGGCAAAGGCTTCCGCATCCTCGCGGGCGGCGGTGTCGCGGCGGGCGTTGCCCAGGGAGCTGAAGTCACTCTCGGTCAATTCCACTTGCGTGCCGTTGGCGAGGCTCAGCGCTACTTCACCATCCAACTGTTCGATGAAGCGGCTGCGCAGGGTTTCGTGGCGGCCCAGCAGCACGGCAAAGGCCTGCTCCACGGCCGGCCGGCGCAGTTCGCCGCGCAGGTTCATGCGCCCGGCAATGTGGTAGACGGCGCTTTCCGGCTCCAGCTTCCAGAGGAACCACAGGCGGCGCTGGGCCGGCGACAGCGGCAGCAGACCGTCACGCGGGACCTGCGGCACGGCCTCGACCTGAGCGGTCGGCAGTGCGGCCAGCGCGGCAACGAAGGCGCCCAGCTCCGGCGCTTCGAACAGCAGGCGCAGTTCCACGGCGCGACCGAGACGCTCGCGCAGGCGCGCCATCAGCTGGGTGGCCTTGATCGAGTTGCCGCCCAGGGCGAAGAAGTTGTCGTCGCGGCGAATCGCCGGCAGCTCCAGCACTTCGCTCCACAGCGCAGCGATGGCTTGCTCCTCGGCAGTCAGTGCGGCAACCGTCCTGGCGCTGGCGCCATCGCTGATCGGTTCGCCAGCGCGCTGGATGGCGTAGGCCTGCAAGCTGCCATCGAGCAACTGCGCGCGGCACGCCGAGCGCTGCAGCTTGCCGCTGGAGGTCTTGGGCAGTGCACCCGGCTCCAGCAGCGCCACCACCAGCGGCGCCTCCTGGAAGGTCTCGGCCACGGCGGCGGAGATGGCTTTCGCCAGCGCCTCGGCGGAGATCAGCTTGCGCACGCTACGGCCGACTTCGGCGGCGATGCCAATGCCATCGCGGCCCTGGTGTTCGATGGCGAAGGCGGAGACCCGGCCCTTGCGCACCAGGTCCACCTCTTCTTCCACGCAGCGTTCCAGGTCCTGCGGGTAGAGGTTCTGCCCGCGGACGATGAGCATGTCCTTGAGGCGGCCGGTGACGAAGAGTTCGTCGTTGTGCAGGAAGCCCAGGTCGCCGGTACGCAGCCAGGTGCGGCCGTCCTTCTCGACGAAGGTGCGCGCGCTGGCTTCCGGGTTGCGCCAGTAGCCCAGCGCCACGCTGGGACCACTGCTCCAGATTTCGCCGACGCGGTCCGGGCCGAGGGTTGCGCCGCTCGCCGGGTCGACCAGTTGCACGTCGTGGTCCGGCTGGGTGCGGCCGCAGTTGATCAGCGAAGTACCGCGGCCCGGGCGGGCGACGTTTTCGCCCAGGGCGTTGAGGTCCACTTCCAGTTGGCCGATGCCCTCACCGCGCACGCCGCCGGTGACGAACAGGGTCGCTTCGGCGAGACCGTAGCAGGCGTAGAAGGACGAGGCGTCGAACTGCGCGGGGGCGAACCAGGCTGCGAAGCGCTCCAGGGTGTCCGGGCGGATCGGCTCGGAGCCGGAGAAGGCCACGCGCCATTTGCTCAGGTCCAGGCCTTCCAGCGCGGCCTCGTTGACCCGCTCGCAGCACAGCCGGTAGGCGAAGTCCGGGCCGCCGCTGACGGTGCCGCCGAAACGGGCGATGGCTTCCAGCCAGCGGCGCGGGCGTTCGAGGAAGTAGCGCGGCGACATCAGCACGCACTCGATACCGCTGTAGATCGGCTGCAGCAGCCCGCCGATCAGGCCCATGTCGTGGAACAGCGGCAGCCAGCTGACGATCACGTCGTCGTCACCGATGCCGAAACCGTGACGGATCAGGCGCTCGTTGGCGACCAGGTTGCCGTGGCTGACCTGCACGCCCTTGGGCGTCGAGGTGGAGCCGGAGGTGTACTGCAGGAAGGCGATGTCGTCGTCGGCCAGTTCCGGCATCTGCCATTCGACGGCCAGCGCCGGGTCGGCCTGGTCTACCGCCAGCAGCAGCGGGCTCTCGCCGTTCTCGCGCACGCAGGCCGGGCGCAAAGCTTCGATCAGCGTGGAGTCGGTGAGCACCAGGCTCGGCTCGGCATCGTCGAGAATCGAGCGCAGGCGCGCCAGGTGCTGCGGGCGCACCGACTCCGGCGGATAGGCCGGCACGGCGATGATGCCCGAGTAGAGGCAGGCGAAGAACGCCGTGACGTAGTCCGGGCCGCTGGGCAGCAGGAGGACAGCACGGTCGCCCTGCTCGCCATGGCGCAGCATCCAGGCGGCCATGGCGCGGGCGCGCTCGTCCAGCTCGCGGAAGCTGATGGGCTGTTCGACGTTCTCGGCGATGAATCGCAGGGCAGTCTTGCGCGGCATTTCGCAGGCGCGTTGCAGCAGGGCCTCGACCAGGTTTCCTGCGGCTTCGTAACGGTCGTTCATGACATCACCTGTTCTGTCGGCGGGCGGTGGGTGCTCGCCGGAGGGAATTCGTGGATTCAGCTGTTTTGCGTTTCTGAATCAGAGCACCAAACTTCTCGCGGGCTCCGATCAATCCCCTCTCCCTTCAGGGAGAGGGTTAGGGAGAGGGTGCTACCGGCCACTCCGGCGCTGAGCGTTGCCCTCTCCCCCGCCCTCTCCCTGAAGGGAGAGGGAGCTATCTGTGCCGGCGGCAAGTTCCGGCTTACTTCTGGTAAATCCTTCCACTCCGATCAGCCCGCTCTCCCTTGCATGAGAGGGCCAGGGGAAAGAGTGCTTCCAGACGCTCAGGCATCAGCCCCATGCCCCTGCGCCATCGCGACAACGACCTTGCGCGGCCCGCTGAACGGCGAGCGCGCGTGGGCGGCGAGCATGTTGTCGAGCATCAGCACGTCACCGCTGTACCAGGGGAAGCTCACCTTGGCCTCCTCCAGCACGCCGCGGACTTCGTCGAGTACCGAGGGTTCGATGGGGCTGCCGTCGCCGTAGTAGACGTTGCGCGGCAGGTCTTCCTCGTCGACGATTTCCAGCAGGCTCTCGCGTACTTCCGGTGGCAGGTTGGAGACGTGGAACAGGTGCGCCTGGTTGAACCAGACCCAGTCGCGGGTGACCGGGTGCTGCGCGACGGCCTGGCAGACCTGGCGAGTGCGCAGCTCGCCGTCTTCCTTCCACTCCCAGCCGATCTTGTGAGCCCTGCAATAGGCCTCGACCACGGCCGGATCGTCGCTGTTGAAGACCTGCTCCCAGGCCACGTCCAGGCCGTTGCCGAAGTTGCGCGTGTACATCAGCCCGCGCTCGGTGAAGCGGCGGCGGATGCCTTCATCCACCCGGCGGTAGATTTCACGGCTGTCGGCGATGGGGGTTTCGCCGCCGCTCTGCGCGGCCTGCACGCAGTAGAACCAGATCTTCATCGGCCACTCGCGGGTGTAGGCCTGTTCGTTGTGCAGCGGGATGTGCTGGTGCGGCGGGTATTCGGTGGAGGTGTACACGCCGCTGGTGACGTTGCTGCGCGGCGTAGAACCGAATTCGTAGTTGAGCAGCGGATGGCCGAAGCCGGCGGCGAACTCGCGGAAGCGCTCCGCCGCACCGACCTGGAAGCCACGGAAGAGAATGCCGGCGCACACCGGCAGGCGCTCTTCAACCAGCGGGCGCAGTTCGGCCAAGGCATCGAGCAGGCCGATACCCTCGCCGCGCGCCTGCACCAGCAACGGCAGGCCGCCGCGCGCTTCAACCAGGGGAGCGATATCGAACAGAGTGGAGGTAGGCATCTGGATTCTCCGCGAGGGGCACTCAGGCCAGCGCTGCGCTGGACGGTTTCCCCGGTTGCTGCAGGCGGCCGAGCATCAGTTCGAGCAGGCGCGCCTCGTCGGTGTTGATGAAGAAGTGGCCGCCTTCGAGCATCTCCAGGGAGAAACCGGCGCAGGTCTCGTCCTGCCAGGCCGACAGCGACTCGACGGACAACCGGTCGCCCTTGCCGCCGAACACATGGATCGGACAGGTCAGCTGCGGGTGCCGGCGGTAGTCGTAGCGGCCGCAGAGGAGGAAGTCGGCGCGCATCACCGGCAGGGTCAGGGAAAGCATCTCGGCATCGGCGAACACCGCCGCCGAGGTACCGCCCAGCCGCTGCATGCGTTCGATCAACTGCGCGTCGCTCTGCTCCTGGGCCAGTTCACGATGGCTGTCGCGGCGTGACGGCGCAGAGGCGGCCGAGGCGAACAGCGCCTGCGGCAGCGGCAGGCCGCGCTCGCGCAGGGCATGGGCCAGTTCGAAGACCAGCAGGCCGCCGAGGCTATGGCCGAACAGCGCGTAGGGCTGGTCCAGGCGCCCGGCGATCTCGTCGGCCAGCTGGCCGGCCAGCGCGCGCAGGTCGGTCTGCAGGCTTTCGGCGAAGCGCCGGCCGCGGCCGGGCAGCTCCACCGGGCAGACCTCGATCCACTCCGGTAACTGGCGCTTCCAGCGTGCATAGAGCATGGCGCTGGCGCCGGAGTACGGCAGGCAGAACAGACGCAGCACGGCTCAGTGCCCCGCTGCCTGGCCGTCCATCTTCTGTCGCAGGCTCAAGGGGCGCATGTCGGTCCAGTTCGCTTCGACGTAGGCCAGGCAATCGGCCTTGCTCCCCTGCTTGCCGGCTTCGCGCCAGCCGGCCGGGACTTCCTTGTAGTCCGGCCACAGCGAGTACTGCTCTTCGCCATTGACCAGCACCTTGTAAACCGCGTCTTCGCGATCGAAAGCCATTGCTCTTCTCCTCTCTCCAGATGGCGATGCCGGCGCTGGGCCATTACCCAGTTTTTCCAGCTCTGCCATGAAGACGAGGGAGGCAATGAAATAGTTAGTGTTCTCGGATGCGATTAATTCTCATAAGATATGCACCGGCGAAATTTCCTGGCTTGTCCTTCACCTGTAAGTCGAGAGTTCTGACGAATGGATGCGAACGAAAAATCTTCACACTCGTGTGGGAACCCTGTTCCAGAGCGAGTGTCGGACTCTTCCGAATAAATTGATAATAATTATCATTTGATCTAGATTGACCGCCTCAACCCATGTGGACGTCCCCGCCTCCGCCGCCGCATAGGAACACCTTGCATGTCCAAGCCAATGCCCGCCGAGTCGCGCCCCGCTCTCCACGAGCTGTTCGCCACCCACCGGCAGACCTTCATCAATGCGGCCGCACGCATCCTCGGCTGCCGCAGCCATGCCGAAGACGTGGTGCACGATGCGTATATCAAGCTCAATGCGAGCGACCTCACCCCCGGCATCCAGTCGCAGAGCGGATACCTGATGCGCGTGGTGCGCAACCTGGCCATCGATCTCTATCGCCGCCAGGCGCTGGAGAAGCGCTACTCGGGTAGCGAGGAAGAAGGCATGCACATCGCGACGCCGTCCGCGTCACCGGAAATGGAGCATGAGGACCGGCAGACCCTGGAAGCCATCTCCAGCGCGCTGCAGACGCTGCCCGAGCGCACCCGCTACGCCTTCGAGATGTACCGCCTGCACGGCCGCACGCAGAAGGAAATCGCCGAGGAACTGGGCGTCTCCCCGACCCTGGTGAACTTCATGGTGCGCGACGCGCTGATCCACTGCCGCAAGACCCTCAAGGGCCTGGAAGAAGGCCGCGGCTGATGCTCAGCCTTCCGCCGCCAGGGCGCGGAAGGTCGAGCGATACTGCTCCGGCGTGGTGCCCGACAGCCGCCGGAACATCGCGATGAACGCCGAGGGGCTGCTGTAGCCCAGGTTGAAGGCGATCTGCTGCACCCCCTCTCCCGATGCCAGCGCCTCGATGGCGGCAAGAAACCGCAAGCGCTGGCGCCATTCACCGAACGACATCCCCAACTCCCGCTGGCAGGCCCGCGCCAGGGTGCGCTCGGTGCTGTGCACGCGCTCGGCCCATTGCGCCAGGGTGCGGTTGTCGCCCGGTTCAGCCTGCAGCGCAGCCAGCACTTCGCCCAGCGCACCGCCATTGGCGTAGGGCAGGTAATCGTCGTGAGTCTGCGCGGCCTGCAACTGATCCATGACCACTTCGGCCAGGCGCTGGTCGGCAGCGCTCTGCGGGATGTTGACCCGGCGTGCGGCGAAGTCGGAGAGGATCGCCTTGAGGATGTCGCTGATCGCCAGGGTGCAAGGTGACTGCGGCAACTTGCTGGCTAGCTCGGCAGACACGTAGAGCGAGCGGTAGACGATGGCCTGGCGGTTGTAGCAGCTGTGTAAACGCCCCGGCGGCACCCAGACGGCGTACTGCGGCGGCGAGAGGAAGCGCTGGCCGTCCACTTCCAGTTCCATCACCCCATGGGACGCGTAATTGAGCTGGCCCCAGGCGTGGCGGTGGCTGGGCGAGTGGGTACCGGCATCGAACTCGTCGTAGCGGAAGTACAGATCGGCCGGCAGCCGGTCGATGTCAGGAAGGGGAAGCGGCAATACGCGGGTCATGTCCGAAAGCCGGGGTGGATTGTCCGGTTTTCATTATACGTCTCGATTCGGACGAGCGGACAATGGCAGTCGATTGTGGAGCACCCTCTCCCCAGCCCTGGCTACGCGCCCCGCTCCAAAGGGCGAGGGGGCCGTTCGGAGTGCAGCGCTACAACAGAGTCAGCCGGCGAGCACCGAATCATCCGCGCGCGCCAGACAGTCCCCTCTCCCGTCAGGGAGAGGGTGACGGAGAGGGGAAAAAACCCCGCGCCAAACCAAAACCTGAGACCTGCAAGAACCCATGAATTACCTGTTCCCCCTGCTGGCCGTGGTCATCTGGTCCGGCAATACCGTCGTCAACAAGCTCGCCGTAGGCCAGATCGCCCCAGCGGAAATCGGCTTCTTCCGCTGGCTGCTGGCCGGCGCGCTGCTGACCCCTTTCCTGCTACGCGCCACCCTCGCCCATTGGCCGGTGATCCGCGCCAACCTGGGCAGGATCGTCACCCTCGGCCTGCTCGGCATGGCGGTGTACCAATGCCTGGCGTACTACGCCGCCGCGCTGACCTCGGCAACCAACATGGGCATCATCCTGTCGCTGATGCCGCTGATGTCCCTCGCCCTGGCGTCGATCCTGCTGCGCCACAAGATGAGCGCCGCCGCGCTGCTGGGCGCGCTGGTGTCGCTGGGCGGTGTGCTGCTGGTGATCACCCAGGGCAACCCGCGACAACTGATCAGCCACGGCGTGAACCTGGGCGACGGCATGATGATCGTCGCCACCCTCGCCTACGGCGTCTATGGCGTGCTGCTGAAGAAGTGGAACCTGCCGCTGCCACCGCTGCTGATGCTCTATCTGCAGGTGCTGGTGGCCATCGTTGCGCTGGCCCCGCTGTATATCGCTTCGCCGCACCACGGCCTGACCACGGCCAACCTGCCGCTGGTGCTGTATGCCGGGCTGCTGGCCTCCATCGTTGGCGCGCTGGCCTGGATGCAGGGCGTGCAGCGCATGGGGCCGAGCCGCATGGCGCTGTTCTTCAACCTGCTGCCGGTGATCACCGCCGCCATCGCCGCCGTGGTGCTGGGCGAGCAGTTGACCAGCTACCACCTGATTGGTGGCGCGCTGATCCTGAGCGGCGTGTTGCTCGCCGAGCTGTGGCGGCCGCGGGAGAAACCCGCTGCCGCTGTTGGCGCCCGCTGACTCGGATGCTCCTACAAATTTACGCCGGAGCGGAACTCGGCCATGAGAGTGGCCACCAGCTCCGCCGCCGACATCTCCCGCGACAGCGGCGCGCCCTGCCCGGCCCATTGCACGGCAAAATCGCTGTTGCCCTTGGCGGTGGCTGCGGCGGTCAACGCCTTGGCGGCGTCATAGGTGATGGGGTAATCCGGCAACGCCGGCGCATCGGCCCTGCCCACGTCGGTGAACAGCCGATTCACCATCCCGCGAGCGGCGCGGCCGGAAATCGCCGCCGTCACCTCGGTGTGTTCTCCTCGTTCACCACGCAGGGCTGCCTTGAATGCGGCGTTGGCCGAGGACTCATTGGCGGAGATGAATGCCGTGCCCATCTGCACGGCCTGGGCGCCCAGTTCGAACACCGCGCGCATGCCCTGCCCATCCATGATTCCACCTGCCGCGATCACCGGCAGGCCTGTGCCTTTCACCAGCGTGCGGACCAGCGCGAAGGTGCCGATACGGGCGTCATTCTCCGGTTCGAACACGCCCCGGTGACCACCGGCCTCATAGCCTTGCGCGACGATCACATCGATGCCCGCCGCCTCGATGGCGCGGCCCTCTTCCAGGCAAGTGGCAGTCGCCAGCAGGCGGATGCCGGCGGCCTTCAGGCGATCGATCCAGTCCTGCGGCGGCAGGCCGAAGTGGAAGCTGACCACGGCCGGGCGCGCCTCGATGAGGAACTCCAGCATGTCCGGATCGGCCAGGAAGCTGCGATAGATCTCGGTGATCTGCTGCGGCGGCTGCGCATCGAACTCGGCGAACAGCGGGCGCAGGTGCTCCAGCCAGGCCGCCTCGCGTGCCGGATCGGCCACCGCCGGGCGGTGGCAGAACAGGTTGAGGTTGAGCGGCTTGTCGGTCAGCGCGCGGGTCTGCTCCAGCAGGGCGCGGGCCTGCGTCGCGTTGCTGGCGCCCAGGCCGATGGAACCCAGCCCGCCGGCATTGGAAACCGCCGCGGCCAGCGCCGGGGTGGACACGCCAACCATGGGTGCCTGGATGATGGGGAGCTGGATGCCGAGCAGATCGGTGATGCGCATGACGGGGTCCTCAACGTCAGGGGCGGCGAAGTCGCCGTTTGGCCTGTGATGGCTTGACTTAAAATCTCATAAAGAGAATATTCGTCGCAACATATTCTCTATTGAAGATTAATCATGGATCTCTCCAGCCTGGAAATCTTCCGTTGCGTGGCCGAGGAACAGAGCGTCACCCGCGCTGCGTCCCGCCTGCAGCGCGTGCAATCGAACGTCACCACACGCATCCGCCAGCTCGAGGAAGACCTTGGCGCGGCGCTGTTCCTGCGCGACGGCAAGCGCATGACGCTGACCGACCAGGGCCGCGACTTTCTCCGCTACGCCGAGCAATTGCTCGCCCTCGCCACCGAAGCCCGCCAGTCGCTGCACCCGAGCAGCGCCACCGGCAGCCTGCGCCTGGGCAGCATGGAGGCCGCCGCCGCCAGCCGGCTACCGGAAATCCTGGCGCGCTTTCACCGGGCCTATCCCGACGTGGAGTTGCACATCACCACCGGCCATAGCCAGAAGCTGATCAATGAAGTGCTGAACCGCCAGCTCGACTGCGCGCTGATCTCCCATCCGGACATCCTCCACGCCGAACCCGGCTTCGAATCGCTGCTGGAGCGCGGCCTGTGCGCCGAACCGGTGTTCCGCGAGGAGTTGCTGCTGGTGCTGCCTGGCGACCATCCACCGGTAACCCGGCCCGAGGATGTGCAGATCCGCACGCTGGTGGGCTTCGCCCGTGGTTGCACTTACCGCCAGTTGCTGGAGCGCTGGTTGAAGGGAGCGTCGCTCGCCGTGCAGGAGGTCGGTTCGTACCATGGCATCCTCGCCTGCGTTAACGCCGGTTCCTGCTTTGGCGTGCTGCCTCGTTCAGTGCTGGAGCTGCATCGGGATATGCCGGCCCTGCAGGTGGTGCCGCTGCTGGAAGTGGACACCTTGCTGATCTGGCGCGAAGGCTATGCCACCGGCGCCTTCCAGCGCTGGCGGGAAGCCCTCGAGGCACGCCCGTGAGCCGCACCCGCCGCCTGCCCGCGGCGCTGTCGGCAGCACTGATCCTTGCCGTGGGCATGGGCTTTGGTCGGTTTGCCTTTACCGGGCTCTACCCGCTGATGGTGCGCGACGGCGTGCTCAGCGTCACCGGCGGCTCGCTGGCGGCCTCGGCCAATTACGCCGGCTACCTGCTGGGCGCGCTGCTGCTGGCGCGCAGCCACGAACGACATGCGGCACGCATCTGCCTGATCGCCCTGGTCGGGACCTTGGCCGCCCTCGCCGCCATGGCCATTCCGGCACCCGCCTGGTTTGCCGTCGGCGTGCGCCTGCTGGCGGGCGTGCTCACGGCCATGGTGCTGGTCAGCGCGGCGCAATGGCTGTTGCAGAGCATGGGCGAAAGCCATGGCGCACCAATGATGTTCGCCGGCGTGGGCGTCGGCATCCTGGTCTCGGCGGAACTGATTGCCGCCGGCAACGCCTTCAGCCTGGGCAGTGCCGCGATCTGGTGCGTACTGGCGCTGGCCGGGCTGGTGCTGTCGCTGCTGGCCACCCCCGCGCTGGGCCGCGCAGCACCGACTGCGCCGCAGCAGACAACGAACGGTACGGGACCAATGCCCGAGCTGTCCGCGTTGATCATCCTGCTGGTCTACGGCCTGGCCGGCTTCGGCTACATCATCACCGCCACCTACCTGCCATTGCTGATGAAGAGCGGCCTGGGCGCCATCGACCCGCTGCAGGTCTGGGCCGCCTTCGGCCTGGGTGCGGCACCGTCGTGTTTCCTCTGGCATCGGCTGCACGTGAGGCTCGGTGGCCGTCGCGCATTGGCGTTGAACCTGCTGGTGCAGGCCATCGGTGTGATGCTGCCGGCACTGGGCGAGTCGGCCTTCCTTTATCTGGGCAGCGCGGTGCTGGTGGGTGGCAGCTTCATGGGCACCGTGACCATCGCCATGCCGGCGGCCCGCGCGGTGGCCGCGCAGGTGCGCTTCAACATGCTGGCGGCGATGACGGCGCTGTATGGCGTCGGGCAGATCGCCGGGCCACTGGCCGCCAGTGCGTTGCGTGGGTTGACCGGCAGCTTCATTCCGGCCCTGGGCGCCGCCGCCAGCGCCCTGCTGATCGGCGCGCTGTGCTGCCTGCCACTGCGCCGCACGATATCCTGCAGGAGCGAGCTTGCTCGCGAATAGCCTCAACACTGCCGCTGCCTGGAACTCCTTTCGCGAGCACGCTCGCTCCTACATAGAGCAGCCGACGTCGCGCCTGTTCAGGCCGGCGGCTGCTGGCGGAAGGACACGCCCAGGCGATTCCACACGTTGATGGCGCCGATGGCCACGGTGAGGTCAACCAGTTCGCGTTCGCTGAACTGCTCGCGGGCGAGCTGGAAAACCTCCAGCGGCACTTTCGACTCGGACAGCAGCGTCACCGACTCGCTCCAGGCCAGCGCCGCGCGCTCACGCTCGGTGAAGAACGGCGATTCACGCCACACGCTGACGGCGAACAGGCGGCGCTCGGTCTCGCCATTGCGGCGCGCCTCCATGGCGTGCATGTCGGCACAGAAGGCGCAGTTGTTCACCTGCGACACGCGCAGGCGCACCAGTTCCAGCAGTGGCTTCTCCACCGACAGCTCGAAGATGGCGGCTTCCAGCGCCAGCACTGCCTTCAGCGCTTCCGGCGAGGCAGTGTAGTAATCCAGACGCGGCTCCATGACGGGAACTCCAGACGATGACCCGGCCATTGTGCGCCGGCGCCTCGCCCCGAGAGGTGGCCAATCCGCGGAAATTGCACCGCGCAACTTCACCACGGCCAATGCCGGCGCTACGCTTGCGCGACCGCCCTGCCCCGGAGTTCGCCCTTGGAGCTGCACCTGATCATCCACGGCCAGAAAGATCTCGCCGGGCAACTCTATCGCCAGCTGCACGAAGCCATCGACTCCGGCCGCCTCGCCGCCGGCACCCGCCTGCCGCCCAGCCGCCTGCTTGCCGAGCAGTTGGGTATCTCGCGCAAGACCATCTCCGACACCTACGCCCAGCTCACCTATGAAGGCGTGCTGGTGGGCAAGATCGGCAGCGGCACCTTCGTCAACACGCACCTGCCGCGGCATGACCGGCGCCAGGATGGCGTGCGCTTCGCCAGCCAGGAAAACATCGAGCGCTGGTGCAACCTCGACACCCGCCTGCGCCACCCCGGCGCCACCGGCACGGCGAAGGCCGACTTCATCGGCGGCGCCACCACCCAGTTGCAGTTCCCCCAGGAAGAATGGCGGCGCTGCGTGAACCATGCGCTGCGCCAGATGGCCGGCATGCGCGGGCACTACAGCGCCCCCGAAGGCATCGCGCCGTTGCGCGATGGCATTGCCCGGCACATCTCCTATGCACGCGGGGTGAACTGCCAGCTGGACGACGTGATGGTCTGCAATGGCGCGCAGCAGGCGCTGGACCTGCTTGCCCGCATCATGCTGCGGCCGGGTGACAAGGTCGCGATGGAAGACCCCGGCTATACCCCGGCGCGGCTGATCTTCCAGACCCTGGGGGCCGACGTGGCCAGCGTGCCGGTGGACGCCGAGGGCATCTGCGTTGACCTGATTCCCGAAGGCACGCGGATGATCTACACCACCCCGTCGCACCAGTTCCCGCTGGGCATGCCGATGAGCCCGGCGCGCCGCGAGGCGCTGCTGGCGCGGGCGCTGGAGCTGGGCGCGCTGGTGATCGAGGACGACTACGACAGCGAGTTCCGCTACGAAGGCCGGCCCACCGATGCGCTGCAGAGCCTCGACCGTCACGGCGTGGTGGCCTACATCGGAACGTTCTCCAAGGTGCTGCTGCCGGAGCTGCGCCTGGGCTATCTGATCCCGCCGCCCAGCCTGTTCCCGGCGCTGGTGCGCGCCCGGCAGATCAGCGACTGGCACAGCTCGACCCTGCCGCAATGGGCGCTTTCCAAGTTCATCGCCGAAGGCTACCTGCTCAAGCACATCCGCCGTTGCCACGGCATCTACGCCGGGCGCCGCGAACGGATACTCGCGCGACTGACCGGCGACCTGGCGCCCTGGCTGGAGGTGGTGCCCTCGGTGGCCGGCTTCCACCTCACCGCGCTGCTGCGCCAGCCAACCAACGTGGCGCTGCTCACCGAACTGGCGCGCAAGGTCGAAGTCGGCCTCTACGGCCTGGCGCCCTTCCACCACCAGGTGCCGGTGCGCGACGGCCTGCTGCTGGGCTTCGGCGCCATCGACACGCTGGATATCGACCCGGCGCTGGACAAGGTGCGCGACCTGTTGCAGCAGTTGGCCTGAGCCATACCATCATGCCCAGCGAGCGTAGGAGCGGACTCTGTCCGCTCCTACGCACAGCCCCCTCACATGCTGGGCCTTTGTAGGAGCGAGCTTGCTCGCGAACCGCATGGCACGGAGCTTGTTCGCGAGCAAGCTCGCTCCTACAGGTCCGTCACGCGGGGCGTATTGGCCCAACGGTTTTCCCGGGAATTGGCAGTTCATGCGCAGACGGCGCGGCCGTAACCTTCCAGCATCGGTTTTGAAAGCCGGTTCCGGCCTTTACCGGATGCCGGCGCCAGCGCCCAATGGCCATCCATTGCAGAAGGAGCCCCGCCATGTCCCCGTCCGCCATTGCCATCGTCCGCGTCCAGGCATTTCCCGGCCAGGCCAGCGCGCTGGGCTCCTACCTGGGCGAGCTGCTCGAACAGGTGCGCCGCCAACCGGGCTGCCAGTCCGGTGAACTGCAGGCGCTGGCCGCCGACCGCTGGCAGGTATCGACCTGCTGGGCCAGCCAGGCCGAGCTGGAGGCACACCTGTCCGGCCCGAAAGCACAACAGTGGCTCGGCCAGCTCGGCAGTGGTGAATTGGCGCTGGGGCTGGAGTTCGAGAGCCGCAGCGCCGAGTGACTCAGAACGGCGAGCGCACCACGCCGCCGTCCACCCGCAATGCCGCGCCATTGGTGGCCGACGATGCCTCGGAGCAGACGTAGACCACCAGGTTGGCCACCTCTTCCGGGCGCGCGAAGCGCTGCAGCAGGGAGCTGGGCCGCGCACTGCGGAAGAACTCGGCCTCGAACTCCGCGAACGGCTGGCCGCCGGAGAGTTTCTCGACGAACTCGTTGACGCCCTCGGAGGCGGTCGGCCCCGGCAGCACCGCGTTCACCGTCACGCCGGTGCCGGCGCAGGTCTCCGCCAGTCCGCGGGACAGGCTGAGCTGGGCGGTCTTGGTGACGCCGTAGTGGATCATTTCCACCGGGATCACCATGCCGCTTTCGCTGCTGATGAACACCACCCGGCCCCAGTTCTTCTGCTTCATGCCCGGCAGGTAGGCGCGGGACAAGCGGACGCCGGAGAGCAGGTTGACGTCGAGGAAGCGCACCCAGTCCTCGTCCGGGATGTCCTCGAAGGGCTTGGGGTCGAAGATGCCGAGGTTGTTCACCAGCACGTCCACCGCCGGATAGCGCTGCACCAGCGCGGCAACCTGCTGCGGATCGGAAAGATCGCCGGCGAAGCCTTCCACCTTGGCGTCCGCCTGGGCGGCGCGGATGCGCCCCAGCGCCTCGTCCACGGAAGCCTGGCTGCGGCCATTGAGGATCACCCTCGCCCCTTCGCGGGCCAGGCCCTGGGCAATGGCGAAACCGATGCCCTTGGTCGAACCGCTGACCAGGGCGAGCTTGTCGGACAAATGCAGGTTCATGGGATATCTCCGGGGCGGAAGAATGAGGCGGGCGCGGCATCGCAACCTGGGCCCGTGGACGGAACAGGATAGATGAAGGCCCGCAAGGCGCAGGCCTCAATGGTCGGAAGGCGTTTCAGGCTTGGCCGGCGCCGCGTGCCATTGCTCCCTGGGGACCCATTTCGCTTCCTGCGGATCGCCCAGGTAGTGCGGCGACATGATCTGCACGCCGTACTCGTTGAACACGTCCTGGATATTCGCGTGCAGTACGCTCAGCAGCAGTGCGCGCGGGCGCGGCTCGCTGGGGATGGCCTGGGCGACCAGGCGGTATTCGGGGTAGAAGTCCGACAACGCGGTCTGGAACACCTGCGGCGCCGGGGTTTGCAGGATCCCGTCGGTGCGCCGCGCCGCTTCGATGAGCATGGCCTCCACCTGCCGCCACGGGGTGTCGTAGCCAATGGTAACCACGGTATCCACCACGTAGCCCTGGCCCTGGACGATGCGCGAATAGTTGCGTGTCACGGAGCCGGTGATCATCGAATTGGGCAGTGTCAGCACCTCGCCCAGGCCGGTGCGGATGGTGGTGTTGAACACTCCGACCTCGGTCACCGTGCCCTCGTTGTCGCCAATGCGGACGAACTCGCCCACCCGTAGCGTGCGCGAGTAGGTGAGGATCAGCCCCGAGGCAGCCTGGCCGATCACACTGGAAGCGCCGAGGGAAATCATCAGGCCGACCAGCACCGACAGGCCCTTGAAGGCTTCGGTGCCGGAGCCGGGCAGATACGGGTAGGCCATGACAATGGCGAACAGCCAGATCGCCAGGGAGGTCAGCCGCGTGGTCGGCTGCAGGGTTTCCTCGGTCAGCCAGCGCAGGTTGCCCGGCCGTGCCATGCGTTGCAGTACATGGCGGGAGAAACCGCTGATGGCGCGGGCGATGATCAGGATGCACAAGGCGACTGCCAGCCCCGGCAGCGCATCGAGCATGCCATTGATCAGGTACCGCGCGAGGTTGATCAGATGCACATTGAGGCTCTCGCCCCAGGGTCGGGTATAGGGGAAGCGCGACAGCACGAAGCTCAGCCACTGGTAGCTGAAGAGGAACACCAGCAGCCAGTAGACCAGCCAGATCAACCGGCCCACCAGGTAATAGAGGTAGCGGCTGCCCAGCAGGGGCGTCTGGCCGACCTTGAGACGGCCGCTGTGCCGGCTCATCACGTCGGGCAGTCGATTCAGCAGTTTGCCCCGCACATAACCGACGCCGCGCAGCAGCAACAGGTAGGCCAAGGTGGCCACTGCCGCCAGCCCCAGCGCGCTGAGCAGATAGCGCACGCTGCCCGCTTCGCGATTCTCGGCCACCGCAAGGCGCAGGTTGGCGGCGGCCGCCTCGGCGGCGCCACGCACCGAACTGCCCGGCGGGTCGACATCCTCGGGCGAAATGATGAAGGCGCGGCTATAGCCGAGCAGGACCATGTAGCTGTCCTGGATCGGGTCGAGATTCACCTTCAGCTCATCGCCCCCCTGCAGGGCTTCCTCGATGGTCGCCTTGGCGCGGTGCGCGCGCACCTGCGGTGACTCGCCGAGCAGCGTGGCGCGGAACACCAGGATGTTACGATTTTCGACTTTCAGCTCCGCGGCGGCATCGTCGGCAGCGCGGACCGCCGTAGCCGGCATTTCGGCGGCGATCCCGGCGTGCGCCCACAGCCCTGCCAGCCCTATCAGCAGCAGACACCTGCCCAGCATTTTCCCCATCCCCAACCCCCGGCGCTCCGGCGCCCTGCTCCGGTCTCTCATGGACCGCTCGCTCAAGCGTAGCCAAAGTCGGAATAGGCGTCTGACGGGCGGCGAAATGCCGCTATGTAGGAGCCATTCGTCTGGAAGCCGCGTCCAGCGTAGGAACTGGCGACCCGACTGTAAGATTCCTGTTACTTACTTGTCGCTTATGTCGCTGTTCTGCTTGCGATAATTCGGAATGGTACTAGCGTCAATTGCGTAAGCAGATATGCGTAGGACTGCTTTTTCTCTCGATATTGATCAGCCGGAATTAGGGAAATGCAGGCCAAGTATCGTTCGAAGCTTTTCCAGCCCGCCGCCCACGCGCTCGCGCTGGAGCAACGCATTCTTTTCGATGGCGCCGCTGCGGCCGCCGTCGACCAGCAGCACCACGACTCCAGTGCGGGAGCCGAGGCCAAGGACACGGCCAAGCCGGCCACCGCGGTCGAGGCACGGGCCCAGGCGGCGGCGCCCGCACAGGCCGCACCACGCAACCTGGTGGTCATCGATGCTCGCCTGGAGAACCGCGACCAGTTGGCCGCCAACCTGCCGGTGGGCACCACCGCCCTGGTGGTGGATGCCGGCCAGGACGCCATCGCGGCGATCAGCAGCGCCCTGGCGCAACTGGGCAAGGTCGACTCGATCCAGATCTTCTCCCACGGCGCCACCGGCCAGTTCACCCTGGGCAACCAGACGTTCACCAGCCAGAGCGTCGATCAACTCGGCGATCGCCTCAGCGCCTGGCGCGGCGAACTGAACGCCGGCGCGGACATCCAGCTCTACGGCTGCGACGTCGGCGCGGGGAGTGCCGGGCAGGCGCTGGTCAATGAACTGGCGCGCTGGACCGGCGCCGATGTCGGTGCTTCCAGCAATGCCACGGGTTCCACCAGCGCCGGTGGCGACTGGAACCTTGAAGTGCGCTCGGGCGACGTCGACAAGGCCATCGCCCTCAGCGCCACGACCCTGGTGGACTTCCGGGGCCTGCTGGCCGACGCCAGCCCGACCGTGGCGATGGGCAGCGGAGGCGCAGCGGTGCGCCTGGGCGATACCTTCACCTTCGATGTGATCTTCAGCAACCCGTCCACGCAAGTGGGCTACGCCCCTTACATCGACCTGTTCATGCCGGCCACCGGGCGTGACGGCAACGACGGCGCCAGCTTCATCTCGGCCACCTACCTTGGCCAGACGGTGAAGTCCACCGTCCTGACCTTCGGCGCAGACGGCAACGTCACCCATCCGTTCGCCAAGGACGCCAATGGCAACGCCCTGGTGATCAACGCTGCCAGCGTCGGCATGAAGCCCGGCGACCAGATGATCGTGCTGCAACTGCCCTACGGCAGCGTCACCAGCGGCCAGCCGGCGATCGATATCCAGGTCACCGCGCAATTGAGCAACCTGGCGGACACCAGTTATTCCGACGGTGCGCCGAATCTCACCATCAACGCCCGCGGCGGTTTCGAGTACGGCAATGACTCGCTGAACAACCCGACCCAGGACCCGTCCCTGGTCGAGGCCGCGCTGCACAGTTTCGTGGTGACACCGACCCTGCTGTCGGTCACCCAGACGGTCGATATGCCCGAGGGCGAGACCGTCACCGGGCCGAACTTCACCCGTACCCAGACGGTGACCGTCACCCCGGCCACCGGCCAGACCCTGACCAACGTCAGCGTCACCCAGACCGTGCCCGACCAGGTGCATGTCAGCCAGATCACCCCCGGCGCCGGTGGCACCCTGGAATCGATCACGCTGCACGACGGCACTGTCCTGACCAACCCCGCGCTGATCGCCGCCGCGCTGGCCAACCCCAATGCCTTCGTCGCCAGCTACACCATCCACTACGACACCCTGGCCAGCGCCAGCACCACCCAGGTGAGCTTCTACGTACCGGAGATCGACGCCAACGGCCGCCCGGTCATCGACCCCGCCACCGGCAATCCGGTGACCATCAACTTCGGTACCGCCACCGTCAACGGCAACTGGAATCCGCTGGACCCGCGCGACCGCCCCACCGATCCGAACGGTTATCCCTTCACCGAGACCGGTAATGGCGCTGGCGTCACCTTCGTCGCCAAATCCATCACCCTGCTCAAGGAAGTCAACCTGCAGAACGACGTCGGCCAGGCCGGCCTGACCCCGGGCGATACCCTGCGCTACAACATGGAAGTGGCCATCTCCGACTTCTTCGCCTTCGGCAAGAACATCCTCGGCCAGGGCCAGTTCACCATCACCGACCATCTCAGCGACGGCCAGACCTTCAGCACCACCAACCCGCCGACCATCGTCATCCAGATGCATGGCGGCAGCCAGGTGATCCCGCTGATCTACACCGCCACGGTCAACGCCGATGGCAGCACCACGCTGGTCTTCGACATCGCCCAATCCATCGCCGCCGCTGTGCAGGGGCCGGGGGTCTACGCGCTGTACGGCGACCTGTGGGACAACGATCCGCTCGAAGGCGCTACCCGCCTGACCATCGTCTATGACGCGGTCGTCGACACCACGTACACCTCTGACCACCCGCCCCACGACCAGCTCAACGAAGGCGACAGCGTTGGCAACAACGCCACGGTCGATGCCTCCGTGCTGCGTGACTCGGTGAACATCGGCGGCATCCAGACCGATGGCTCCAGCACCAGCAGCACCATCCAGACCTCGACGGTGGATATCGACCTGACCAAGGTCAACGGCGGTGCACCGCCGGCCAACGGCGAGCTGCGTCCCGGCGACGTGGTGACCTTCACCATCACCTACGACCTGCTGGTGGCCGACTACGAGAACTTCACCCTCACCGCCTACCTGCCGCTGCCGCTGCTGGATGCCACCGGTATCAACTGGACGCAGGGCAGCGGGGTCGGGCAGTGGCTGATCACCAACGGCAACACCATCGCCGATGTTCCCGACAGCGTCACCACCGGTCCGGGCAACTCGATCATCTTCAACTTCGGTAATTTCGCCTCCGGCGGTCTCAACGGCGGCCGGGTGCAGGTGCAGTTCACCATGCGCGTGGGCGACCAGCCCTTCGCCGACCAGCGCGAACTGGACGTACTGGCCCAGTCCAGCCAGACCACCACCATCGACAAGACCGTGCTGACCTCTTCGGACGTGGCAGTCATCGAGTCGGTCGCCGAACCGGTGCTGGACATCAAGCACGGCGTGGTTTCCAGCAGCAACGGTACGGTCACCGGAGCGGGAACGACCGCGGGCTGGCTCCCGACGAACCAGACCGGCGTCAAGCCGTTCACGGGCACAATCACCAATCTGGCCGAGGTCGACGGCAACGTCAGCGGTATCGACGGCGGCGATAGGCTGCGCCTGGCCACGGCGATAGAGAACACCGGTGGCGGCGGCGCCTACGACGTCACCACCAGCGTCACGTTGCCAGCCGGCGTCACTTTCGTCGGTGGCAGCCTGAGCGCTGCCAACCTGCAGATATACCGGGGCGATGGAACCCAACTGATCGCCGGGGTGGACTATAGCGTCAACGGCAACACCATCACCTTCCTCGACGCCAACGGCCAGGCGACCTTCCTCGCCGGCCGCGCCGGCGCCGCCGACGGCAACGACGCTGCCGGCCGCAACGTGGTGGTGATCACCTACGATGTCACCGTCGACAATGCCATCCTCGCCTCGCGCACGCTGCAATCCAGCGCCTCGCTGACCAACTACGCCAGCGTCAACGGCGGCCAGGACTTCACCCCGACCGATCTGACGGAAGTCGCCAACCAGCAGGTTGCCGCCCCGACCATCGTCAAGGGCTACAAGGACGGCAGCCTCAGCGCCGACGACTCCAGTGCCGGCCACACCACCGGCAGCAACCTGGTGATCGGCGAGAGCATGACCTACGACATCGTCGTCACCCTGCCCGAAGGCAGCACCGCCAATCTTCGCATCAACGACCTGATCCCACCGGGCATGCGCCTGGACACCAGCTTCAACGGTGGCCTCGGCTACCAGATCATCGTCACCACAGCCGGCAGCGGCGCGCTGGGTCAGGACTTCGGCGGCAACCTGAACGTCTCCAGCTTCTCGGTCGACGCCGGTGATGGCGGCGACATGCACCTGGTGTTCAGTTCCGCGACCGCCAACGCCGACAACAACACCGGCAACAACGCCTTCGTCATCCGCCTGGTGCTGGTGGCGAACAATGTGATCGGCAACCAGCAGGGCGTAGTGCTGAACAACGGCGCACAACTGGTCTACAGCGACCCCGACGGCGACACACCCAACGGCGCAACCGCCGTCGACCGCACGCTGAACAGTGCCCAGCAGCCCAGCGTGACCATCGTCGAACCGACCCTGACGGTGAGCCAGCAGGTCACCTCCACCCCCACCTACGGCGGCTTCGACGAAGGCGACACGGTCAACTACACCATCACCATCAGCAACAACTCCGGCACCAATGCCTTTGACCTCAGCCTGCTGAACGTCCTGCCCACGCAGATGGACAACATCATCATCACCGGCAAGGTCTACAACGGCGGTGCCACCGCCAACGGCGGCGTGGACTTCATCATCCAGAACGGCCAACTGGTCACCGCCAACGGCGCCAACATCGATATCGCCAATGGCGGCAGCATCGTCATTACCCTGTCCGGCGTAGTGAATTCCACGGCGGCCGGCCAGGCGGTCATTTCGAACAACGTCGTGGTGCGCTGGACCAGCCTGGACGGCCTGAGCAATACCACCGACACCGGCGCCGGCGAGCGCGGCGGCGACGACGGCCTGCTCAATTCCGGGGTGCTCAACGACTACCGGCAGATCAACACGCTGTTCATTCCCGTCACCAACGGCATCCAGGTCTCCCGCGTTGGCGGCCTCGACGCCACGCCGCCGGCGAAAAACTCCTCGGGCGCCACCGACACCGCCGGCCTGGAAGAAACCGTGGTGGTCGGCGAGATCATCCGCTACCGCGTAGCGGTCGTGGTACCCACCGGTGAAAACACCAACTACCAGATCCGCATCGAACTGGCTCCCGGGCTGGAGTTCATCCCCGCCAACCTCAACAACATTCTCATCGCGTTGGGTTCCAGCACCGGCGGACTCACTACGGATGCCACCGACCTGATCAGCGGCGGATCGCTCATCATGTTCGGCAACCAGAACAGCGACGTCTCGCTACCGATCCATCCGGACCTCTCCGGCGACAAACCCACCGGCATCTTCAACATCAACAGCGGGCGCCTGCAGATCTCCCCTGATGGCCGAACCATTACCTTCAACCTCGGCAACCTTTCCAACAGCGAGATCAACGACGGCGATATCGAAGGGGTAATCCTCGAATTCAACGTGCGCGTCGCCAACATCGCCAGCAACCAGAGCGGCGCGCAGCTGAGCATGAATGTGTTCGAACACGTCGGCGCCGGTGCCGGGGTCGACCGCGGCCACAGCGCCACGATCTTCGAGCACGTGGTTGAGCCCAGCTTCACCGGCATGGACAAGTCGGTCATCGACATCGCCGCCGGCACTGTGGCGGGCACGACCAACGCCACCGTCTCCGTCAGCTTTACCCAGAACGGCGAAGTACCGGCCTACAACGTCGTGCTGCGTGACCAGTTCCCCAGCGGCAGCGACTACGCCATCCAGAGCATTGTCATCAACGGCACCAGCTATACCACCGGCAACCTGCCGGCGGGCGTCACCGCCGGCGTGGTGGGCGGCCAGGTGGTGCTCAACTTCGACCAGTTGAACGTCAACGACAAGGTCCAGGTGATCTACAGCGTCACCTTGCCCAACACCATCGTTCCAGACGATGCCAACAGCTCTGCGGTGCTGACCTGGACCAGCCTGCCCACCAGCTTCGAGAATGCCGGTTGGGGCGGCTCGGTGCCCCTGGGCGCCGGCGGCGTCGATGGCGAGCGCACCGGCCAGGACGGCACGGGCGGGCTGAACGATTACGTTCTCAGCGACGGCGCCGGCATGGGCGTGATACGGGGTACCCTGTGGGACGACACCAAGTCCGCCACCAACAGCGCGACACCTGACGGGCCGGGCCTGGGCGGCATCGCCGTCAATCTCACCTGGGCCGGCGACGATGGCATCTTCGGCAACGCCGACGACCGCACCTTCAGCACCGTGACCGCCAGCGACGGGACCTACCAGTTCGCTGTCCTGCCATCGGGCAATTACCTGGTAGCGGTGGCACAGAACTTCGCCCAGGCGAGCAACAATCGCTTCCACGTGCGCGTGGATACCGACACAGGGACCGCCACCGTCGGCCTGGGCAACATCAACCTGAACCTGGGTGAAGGTGCCATCGGCATCGCCAACGCCGGCTACGTGCATATCAACGAAGCGCCGATCAATACCTTTGCCGATCAGCATGGCCAAGAGGATACGGTACTGCACATCGTCGGCCTGGCCACCAGCGACGTGGACGTCAATGCCGGCAACGCCAACGGCGTCATGACCGTCACGCTCACCGTGATGCACGGGGTGCTCTGGCAGACAGCGACGACGCCGGGGGCAAACGACGCGCCGCCAGCCGGCGCCGGTCGCAGCCTGGTGCTCACCGGCACCCTGCAGCAGATCAACGTGCTGCTCAGCCAGATCTATTACAAGGGCGACCAGGACTTCAACACCGGCCGGAACGTCGAAGTCCTGACCATGGCCACCAATGATCAGGGCAATTTCGGCGACGCGGACAACGATGGCATTCCCGGCGAAACAGTCGAAGACGCGCTGGTGGCCATCAACACGATGAACATCGTCATCGACCCGGTGAACGATGCGCCTGTGGCCCACCCCGACCTCACCATCGCCATCGAAGCCGGCGGCCTGAACAATGGCGACCCGGGCGTCGACCCGACCGGCAACGTGCTGGACAACGACACCGACGTCGACATCGCCACCAACGGTGACGTGCTCAAGGTCACCCGCGTGGAGAACTCCATCGGCGGTTTCGCGACCGTGGCGGCCTCCGGCGTGACCACCCTTGCCGGCCGCTACGGCACGCTGTACATCACGGCTACGGGTGGCTTCCAGTATGTGGTCGACAACACCAACGCCGCGGTACAGGCCCTGCGTAGCGCCGGCGACGTGCTGCGTGAATCCTTCGGCTACTTCATCACCGACACCGGCAACCTCAGCAGCTCGACATCCCTGACCATCGACATCCACGGTGCCAACGATACTCCGGTGGCGAGCGCCGACACCGGTATCGCCGTCGAGGCAGGCGGCACCAACAATGGCAGCCCCGGTTCGGACGCCATCGGCAATGTACTGCTCAACGACAGCGACGTGGACTCTCTGGTCTACGGCGAGACCAAGGCCGTGAGCCTGGTACGTTATGACGGCATCGGCGGCGGGCGTATCTTCCCGGTCGCTCCCGGCGCGCCGGCGACGCTGCAGGTCCTCTATGGCAGCCTGACGATGAACGCCGATGGCTCCTACCGCTATGTGGTCGACAACAGCAACCCCCGCGTGAACGCACTATCGCCGGGCGAGACTCTCACCGAGGTATTCACCTACCAGGTCACCGACAAGGGCGGCCTGAGCGCCATCGCCACTCTGACCATCACCATCCAGGGCGCCAACGATGCCCCGGTGGCCGTGGACGACCACAACACCGCCACCGCTGGCGCCAGCGATGGCACCCCGGCGCCGGTCAATGCCAGCGGCAACGTCATCACCGGCGCTCCGGGCACCGGCGTGGATACCGACGTCGACAATGCCGACATGCCCAATGCCGACAAGCTCCGGGTTGATGGTGTGCGCTCCGGCCTGGAGACTGCCGGCGGCACGCTGACCACCGTCGCCGGCACCATCAGCATCACCGGCACCGCCGCACGGCTGGCCAACGGCACGATCATCAGCGGCAACTTTGGCCAGCTCACCATCGGTGTCGATGGTGCCTACGTCTTCGAGGTCAACAGCGACGACCCGGCCATTCGCGCGCTCACCGCCAACCAGTCCCTCGACGTGGTATTCACCTACCGCATCCACGACAGCGGCGGCCTGACCGATCTGGCGCAGCTGGTGATCACCGTGACCGGGGTGAACGACCCGCCCATCGTGCAACCGGTAGTGATCCACGCCACCGAGGCCGGCGGGCTGCTCAACAACGTTCCGGGCCTGGACCCGACTGGCAGCATTCGCGGCTCGTACACCGATCCGGATGGCGACGTCCTCACCATCACTGCGGTGGTCAGCCCCAGTGGCGCCAACGGTACCGTGGGAGCAGACCTGGCCGGCAATCACGGCACGCTGCTGCTCAATGCCGACGGCAGCTACCGCTTCCTGGTCAACAACCTCGACCCGGCGGTCCAGTCGTTGCGCACCTACAACGACACACTGACCGAAGTGTTCACCTACACCGTCAGCGATGGCCACGGCAAATCCATCACCCGCACCTTCACGGTGATCATCCACGGGCAGAACGACATCCCCATCGCCGCCGACGATACCGGTACCGCCATCGAGGCTGGCGGCACGCTCAACACCACCCCTGGCGCCCCCGCCACCGGCAATGTGCTGCCCAACGACCTGGATGTGGACGGTGCGGCCTACGGTGAAACCAAGGTGGTCGATGCCGCGCGTACCGGCACCAAGGCCGCCGGCGGAACCCTGGTCGACCTCACCGCCAGCGGTGGCGTCGTCGCCGGCAGCTACGGCACCCTGACCCTCAACGCCAACGGCACCTACACCTACGTGGTGAACGACAGTCTCGCCGCCGTGCAGGCGCTCAAGCTCGGCGACAGCCTGGTGGAAACCTTCACCTACCGCATGCACGATACCGACGGCGCCAGTTCCATCGCCCAACTGACCATCACCATCGAAGGCCGCTACGACGCCCCGGTAGCCAACGACGACATCAACTACGCGGTCGCCAACCTCGACGGCAGCGGCGGGCGCAACCCCACCGGCAACGTGATCACCGGCCTGACCGGGATCTTCGACGGTATCGGCAAGGACACCGATGTCGATGCCGGTGACCACATGCGCGTCACCACCATCGCCAAGGGCCCCGAGGGCGCGCAGGTGAATACCGTCGCGGTGGTGCCGGGCAGCCCGCAGACCATCCTGGGCGCTTTCGGCACCCTGGTGATCAACGCCGACGGCAGCTACCAGTACTTCGTCGACAGCAACAACGCGACCATCCGGGCGCTCGGCCCGCTGGCATTCGCCATCGAAGAATTCACCTACCAGGTCACCGATGACGGCAACCTCAGCGACCAGGCCACCCTGGTTATCCTGATCCGCGGCCAGAACGACCCGCCGATCACCTCGCCGGACTTCGGCACCGCGGTGGAGGACGGTGGCCTGCACAACAACGTGCCGGGCAGTAATCCTTCGGGCAACGTGCTGGCCAACGACACCGACCCGGACACCATCACCACCATCCCGCAGGACGTGATGCACGTGGTTTCGTTCTGGGCCGGCGACAGCCCGACGTCCACCACGGTCACCGCGCCCGGCCAATCGTTGCGTGGCCAGTACGGCACGCTCACGCTGAACCAGGACGGCAGCTGGAGCTACGCCCTGGACAACACCCTGCCGGAAGTCGAAGCCCTGCGCGCCAGCGGCCAGACCCTGCAGGACAAGTTCACCTACCTCGGCGCAGACATCTGGGGCGGCGCCACGCCCGGCCTGCTGACCATCACCATCGACGGCCGCAACGACACGCCCATCGCCAGTGACGATACCGCCACCGCCGTCGAGGCTGGCGGCGTGAACAATGGCACCCCCGGCGTCGACCCGCGCGGCAACGTGCTCGACAACGACACCGATGTCGATGGCGTGCAGTACGGCGAGACCAAGACCGTCGTCCACTACACCAGCGAGAATGGCAACACCGTCAGCGCCGGCCAGGTGCTCCAGGGTCTCTACGGCAAGCTGACGATCAACGCCGACGGCAGCTATCAGTACGTCGTGGACAACGCCAACCCGACAGTACAAGCGCTGCGCACCGCCGGCGAAACCCTGCGCGAGGTCTTCACCTACCGCATGCGCGACACCGCCGGCGCCACCTCCGACGCGCGCCTGACGGTGACCGTCCAGGGCGCCGACGACAATCCGGTGGCGCGCGACGACAGCAATGTTGCCAGCGACGAAACCCCGGCACCGCAGGCCACCGGCAACGTGCTGCCCAACGACAGCGACGTGGATGGCGGCGACCACCTGACCGTCACCGGCATCCGTACCGGCGAGGAAACCGCCAGCGGCACGGCCGGTGTCATCGGCCAGCCGATTGCCGGCCGCTACGGCACGCTCGTGTTGAATGCCGACGGCAGCTACACCTACACCATCGACCTGAGCAATCGCGAAGTCCTCGCCGCTGCGGGCCTGGGGCAGATCCTCAAGGACTACTTCACCTACACCATCAGCGACCTGACCGGCCTGACTGACCAGGCGCAGCTGACCATCACCCTGAATATCGCCACGCCGTACATTCCGCCAGGACCGCACTTCGACCGTTTCGGCGACGACGGCTACCCGCGCGACCGGATACCCGACGTCGATCCGGCGATCTTCGTGCAGCCGGTGGTCGAGCGCATCGATGATCGGCTGTCGCTGTCGGCCTGGGGTGCCGACGGCAGCAACATCGACATCTTCGCCACGCCGGAGATCGAAAGCCCGTCGCTGGGCGCGCAACTGGGCCAGGTGAAAGGCCAGTTCGTCGCTCGCGCCGTGGCTGAAAGCCGCCGCGCCGCCGACCTGGACACGCGCTGGGTCGATGGCCGCCACGGCGTCATCAGCCTGACCGCCGACGGCCTGCTGCCCGACCCATCGCTGTGGGCGCCCTTCCCCGCCGACATGGTGGGCAAGGCGGAAAAACCCGCGCAGACCGCACCGGGCTTCCGTGCCCAGTTGCGCGAGGCTGCCCAGCGTCGGAGCGGTAGCCAATGAGGAACATGCGACCCATTCAGATCGATCAAGGACAGAACATGCCCGCCTATGCACTGAAATGCCTGAGCGCCACCATCACCGTGAGTATTCTGCTCAGCGCCTGTTCGGCGTTCGAGCCCAAGCCTTACACCGAGGAGGAAATGCGCCAGCGGGTGATCGAAGACCAGGCACGGATGTACAAGGAGCAGGAACCGGTCAGCGGGCCGATCACCTTCTACGAAGCCTCCGCACGCGCGTTGAAGTACAACCTCGACTACCGCCTCAAGCTGCTGGAAAGCGCGCTGGCTTCCGACCTGCGCGACGTCACCAGCCACGAGATGCTGCCGCGGGTGGTCGCTTCCGCCGGCTATGCCGGGCGCAACAACGACTCGGGCGGCACCTCCATCGGCATCGAGGACCGCCAGGTCAGCTTGCGTCCCTCGACGTCAGAAGAGCGCTACCGCCAGCTCTACAGCCTCGGCCTGTCCTGGAGCCTGCTGGACTTCGGCGTCGCCTACTACCGCACCCAGCAGAAGAACGACCAGATGCTGATGGCCGAGGAGCGCCGCGAGAAGGTCGCGCAGAACGTCCTGCAGGACGTGCGCAACGCCTACTGGCGCGCCCTGGGCGCCCAGCGCCTGCTGCCGGAAGTGGACGGCCTGCTGATGCGCACCCACCGCGCCCTGACCTCCGCCCGCGAGGCCGAAGGCAAGGGCCTGCTGCCGCGCCAGGACATCCTCGCCTACCAGCGCGCCCTGCTCGACTCGGTGTACATGCTCACCGTGCGCCGCCAGGACCTGGAGTTCGCCCGCGCCGAGCTGGCCGCGCTGATGTCACTGCCGCCGAATACCAAAATGGTCCTGGCCGACGTCGGCGAACAGCCGCTGCCGCTGGTGACCAACAACATCGACCAGCTCGAACGGCTCTCCCTGGAGCGCCGCCCGGAAATCATGGAGGAGTGGTACCGCAAACGCGTCGACATGAACGACCTGAAGATCGCCAAGGCCCAGCTGTGGCCCAACGTGAGCTTCAACTACGGCTACGAGTACGACTCCAACAAGTACCTGTACAACAACGACTGGAACCAGACCGGCATCAACGTCTCGATGAACCTGCTGCGCCTGGCGCAGTACCCGGACATCAAGGCCGCCGAGGCGAGCCAGGAGAAGACCGACGACATGCGCCGTACCGCGCTGTCCATGGCCATCCTCACCCAGGTCCGGGTCGGCCTGCTGCGCTACCAGCTGGCGCGCCAGGAAGTGGAGTTCGCCGACGAGAGCCTGCGCGTCGACCAGAGCCTGCTCAGCTATGCGCAGTCCGCCCGTGGCGCCGCCCTGGGCAGCGAGCTGGAGCTGATCCGCGCCGAGGGTCGCTACCTGCTCTCGCGCTACCAGCGCGAAGCCGCCTACTCCGATGCCCAGGCCGCCTGGGGCCGCCTGTACAACTCGGTGGGCTTCGAGGTGATGCCCAAGGAGATCGAGAACCACGATGTGAAGACGCTGGCCCGCGAGATCCAGCGCACCCTCGAACAGCAGACCAGCACCAACCTCCTCGCCAGCAGCACCCCGAGCAGTCAACAAGGAAGCGCCAATGCCGCACCTGCGCAGTAAACCGTCGTACCTGCTTCTCCCGTTGTGCCTGATGTTCCTGCAGCCGGCGCTGGCCGACGATGCCACCAGCGGCCTGCCGCCACTGCCCGACAGCCAGGACCCCGGCGCCATCCGCGTGCTGCTGGTCTCCGCCCTGGAAACCACCCTCTCAGCGCAGATGAACGGCACCCTCGGCGCGCTCAAGGCCAGCCTCGGCGACAAGGTCGCCAAGGACGCCGAACTGGCCCAGCTCAACTGCGTCGAGGTCAACGCCCGCGCCAAGGTCGCCGCCGCCGAGCTGAACATGGCCCGCTCCAACCTCGCCGCCAAGCAGAACCTGCGCAAGCTCGACGCGGTGGGCGACCTGGAGGTCGCCATGGCCAACACCGAGGTACAGAAGGCCGACGGCGCCCTCACCCTGGCGCGGGCGCAGGCCGGTTACTGCCTGGTCGATGCACCCTTCTCCGGACGTATCGCCAAGGTCTATGTCAAGCCGTACCAGACGGTTTCCGCCGGCACGCCGCTGTTCGACCTGGTCAGCGACGGCGCGCTGAAAGTCCGCCTCAACGTGCCCTCTTCGATGCTGCCCAACCTGCGCCCGGACATGCCGCTGGAGGTGGACATCCACGAGACCGGCAAGCACTACCCGGCCAAGGTCAGCGTGATCAACGCGCGCGTCGATGCCGTGGCGCAGACCGTGGAACTGGAGGCGAAGCTGGATGCCAGCTACCCGGAACTGATCGCCGGCATGAGCGGGGTCGCGCGCTTCCCCGAAAGCCATGAGTGAGCTGCTGCCGCCACCCCAGCTGCTGCTGAGCCTGGCCAATGTGCGCGACAGGGCGCTGGCGGCCGACTCCCTCGGCGGCCTGGCCTTCAGCATCGCCAACGACCTGTTCCCATTGCTGCGCTTCCACCAGGCGCTGGTGTTCGCCTGCCACGACACGCGCAACGAACTGCTGGCGGTGTCCGGGCTGGCCAAACCCACCGAGGATTCGCCCTACCTGGTCTGGCTGGAACGCGCCAGCCGCTGGGTTGCCACGCAATTGCCCGACGCCACGCCTGCCTGGCTGGCCCGTGACGCCACTGCGCCGCCGGCGGATATCGCCGAAGGCTGGGGCGAATGGTGGCCGGCCGGCCTCTGGTGCGTGCCGCTGCATGATCGCGCGGGCAAACGCCTGGGGCTGGTGCTGTTCCTCCTCGACGAAGCACCGGCGCGCAACCTGCAACCGCTGCTGCAAGGCATCTGGCAGACCTGGGCGCACGCCTGGGCCTCCTTCGGTCCGCGCAGCAAACTGCGCTACTGGCGGCCCAGCAAACGCCAGGTGCTGGTCGCCGTCATCGCGCTGGCCGCGCTGCTGCTGATCCCGGTGCGGCAGACTGCCCTGGCACCGGCGGAGGTCGTCTCGCGCAACGCCCAGGTGATCAGCTCGCCGATCGACGGGGTCATCGTCAAGATGCTGGTTCGCCCCAACCAGAGCGTGGAGGTCGGCACTCCGCTCTTCGAGCTGGACGAAACCACCCTGCGCAGCCGCGCCGACGTGCTGAGCAAGGAAGTCGCGGTGGCCGATGCCGAGCTGATGGCCGCCAGCCAGCGGGCCTTCGACAATCCACAGAGCAAGAGCGAGCTCACGGTGCTCGACGGCCGCGCCCGCCAGCGCCGGGCCGAACTGGCCGCCGTGCAGGCGCAGCTCGCACGCACCCGCGTGCTCGCCCCGCGTGCCGGTGTGGCCGTGTACAGCGACCCCAACGACTGGCTGGGCAAGCCGGTGGTCACCGGCGAGCGCATCCTGCAGATCGCCGACACGAAGGCGCCGGGCATGCGCATCCAGCTGCCGGTCGCCGACGCCATAGCGCTGGAGCCGGGGGCAAAGGTGGCGCTGTTCCTCACCGCCTACCCGCTCGACCCGCTGCATGGGGAAATCCTCGACACCAGCTATCAGGCCAAGCCCAGTGAGGAAGGCGTGGCCTCCTACCGCCTGCTGGCCAGCGTGCAGGACGCGCCGCCCCACGCCCGGCTTGGCCTGCACGGCACCGCCAAGCTCTATGGCGAACGTGTGGTGCTCGGTTACTACCTGCTGCGGCGGCCCCTGGCTTCGCTGCGCGCCTGGACGGGCTGGTAGCTCCGATGGACATCGCCGCCGAAGACCTGCCCACCCCGCCCTTGCGTGACGACCTGCGCCTCGACGAAGCCGCACCCGGCCCGGACGGCGAGCCGGTGTGGGTGATTCACGACAGCGTACTCAACCGCTTCTACCGCATCGGCTGGCTGGAGTTCGAATGCCTGCTGCGCTGGGAGCAGACGCCCCGGCAGATCAGCGAGCAGATCGCCGAGCAGACCGCGCTCAAGCCCGAAGCCGAGCAGGTGCTGGGCTTTCGCCAGTTCCTCGAACGACACCAGTTGCTCCGCCCCGGCGCCGAAGCCCTGGCGCGGCTCCAGGCACGCAGCGAAGGCGGCTCCTGGATGAGCTGGAACTGGTGGTTGCACCACTACCTGTTCTTCCGCATCCCGCTGATTCGCCCGCAGCGCTTCCTGCGCGCCATCGCCGGCAGCCTCGACTGGCTGTTCAATCGCTACGTGGCGATGCTGGTGCTGCTGCTCAGCCTCGCCGGCATCGTGCTGGTGACACACCGGTGGGACACCTTCACCCATGACGTGGTGGAGTCCTTCTCCTTCGAGGGACTGCTCAGCTTTGCCGCCGCCCTGGTGGTGGCCAAGACGCTCCACGAACTGGGCCACGCACTGGTGGCGACGCGCCTGGGGTTGAAGGTGGCGCACATGGGCATCGCCTTCGTGGTGATGTGGCCGATGCTCTATACCGACACCGGCGAAAGCTGGAAGCTGCGCAGCAACCGCCAGCGCCTGGCGATCGCCAGCGCCGGGATCATCACCGAACTGGGGCTGGCCGGGCTCTCCACACTGGGCTGGGCGCTGGCCGATCCGGGCCCGTTGCGCAATGCGCTGCTGTACCTGGCGACCACCAGCTGGGCGCTGTCCCTGGCGCTGAACGCCAGCCCCTTCATGCGCTTCGACGGCTACTTCATCACCTCCGACCTGCTCGACTTCCCCAACCTGCACGAGCGCGCCGGCGCCCTTGCCCGCACGACACTACGGCGCAACCTGCTGGGGCTGGACGAACCCTGGCCGGAGCACTTCCCGACCGGCAAGCGCCGGGCGCTGGTGGCCTTCGCCTTTGGCACGTGGGTCTACCGCCTGCTGCTGTTCCTCGGCATCGCCGTGGCGGTCTATTACTTCTTCTTCAAACTGCTGGGGATCTTCCTGTTCGCCGTGGAAATCAGCTGGTTCATCGTTCAGCCCGTGTGGCGCGAACTCAAGGTCTGGTGGCAGCGCCGCGCGGAAGTGAAGCCGCGCCGCAAGCTGGTCTTTCTGGCCGTGTTCGGCGGCGTGCTGCTCCTGCTCGCCATCCCATGGCGCACCCAGGTGCACGCCATGGGCGTGGCCCGCGCGGCGCAGCAACTGCACGTCTATGCCCCCTTCCCGGCACTGCTGCGCGACCTGCGCCCTGGCGGCGCGGTCGGCCAGGGGGAAACGCTCGCGGTGATGGAAGAGCCTGACATCGCCGCCAAGGTGCGCGGCAGCGAGGCCGGCATCCGTGGCTACCAGGGCCGCCTGGCCGGCATGCTGGCCGACCCGTCCGGCCTCGCAGAGGAAGCCGTCACCCGCCAGCGCCTGGGTGTGGAGTACCAACAGGCACGGGCCGCCCGCAATGAAATGGCGCGCCTGAACCTCCAGGCGCCCTTTGCCGGCCAGTGGCGGGACGTCAACCCGGACTGGAAACCCGGCCAGTGGATCAACACCCGCGAGCCCATCGGCGTACTGGTGGACCCGCGCCACTGGCTGGTGGATGCCTACGTCAAGCAGGACGAAGTGCAGCGCCTCACCGACGGCGGCCGCGTGCGCTTCTACCCCGAAGGCGTACCGTCCCCCATCGAAGGCCAGGTGGTGCTGATCGGCACCACGCGCATCAGCCAGCTGGAACAACCGATGCTCGCTTCGCGCTACGGCGGCCCGCTGAACGTCAACCCGCAGGGCGATACCCTGGTGCCCAACCCGGCGCTGTTCCATGTGCTGGTGAAGCTCGACGGCGCGCCGCCGGGCCTGCACGAGACCCGCGGGCACCTGCAGATCGAGGGCGCCAGGCGCAGCTGGCTGGGCGAAGGTTTCACCCGCCTGCTGGCGGTCGCCCTGCGCGAAAGCGGGTTCTAGCAGCCACCCTGCGGGAGCGGGTCACCGCCGTGATCCGCCCGCAGGGACGAAACCCGCTCCCGGGCCTCAATCCTTCGCCATCCCGAAGCAATGCCGCGCCTGCGGGAATTGCCGCTCGCGCACCTCGCGGGCAAAGCGTTGCGCCGCTGCCGAGATCAGCTCGTCCACCCGCACATACTGCTGCGCGAAGCGCGGAATCTGTTCGCCGGAAAGCCCCAGCATGTCCTCGCTCACCAGCACCTGCCCGGCGCAGGCAGGGGATGCGCCGATACCGATCACCGGGATCTCCAGCCGCTCGCAGACCTGTCGCGCCAAGGGCTCCAGCACACCTTCGAGCACCACGCTGAACGCCCCGGCAGATGCCACCGCTTGGGCATCGTGCAGCACCCGAGCCGCACCGGCTTCTTCCTTGCCCTGCACCTTGAAGCCGCCCAGGGCATTGACCTTCTGCGGCATCAGGCCGATATGCGCCATCACCGGAATGCCACGTTCGACCAGGAACGCAATGGTCTCGGCCATTTCCGCGCCGCCCTCCAGCTTCACGGCCTGCGCGCCGCTTTCCGCGAGCACCCGCGCGGCGGCCAGGAAGGCCTGCTGCGGCGACGCCTGGTAACTGGCGAAAGGCAGGTCCACCACCACACAGGCGCGTTGCGAGCCACGGGCCACCGCGGCGCCGTGGGCAATCATGGTGTCCAGGCTGACGGCCAGCGTGTCCGGCAGGCCGTAGAGCACCATGCCCAGCGAATCGCCCACCAGCAGTACGTCGACGTGCGGGTCGAGCAAACGCGCCATGGGTGCCGAGTAAGCCGTCAGCACGACCAGGCTGCCGGGCTCGCAGCGTTGGCGAATCTCCAGGGTGGACAGGCGTTGTTGCGGGCGGTGGCTACTCATGCGGTTTCCTCTTCACGGGCTGATATTGACCGGGGAAGACGCTACCATCGGCATCAAGTGGCCCACTTCCGTGAGAGAGACAAGCTATGCCGTCGACGGGACAGGATCCTCTGGCGCTTCCCGGCTTCGCCGCCCTGCCCCGGCCGGTCTGGCTGCGCGCCTTCGACATGCCGGCTGGCCACAGCGTGGAGCCGCATACCCATCCCTGGGGCCAGCTGATGTATGCCGCCAGCGGAGTGCTGGAGGCCAGCACCGAGCAGCATGCCTGCCTCATCCCGCCCCGGCGCGCCATGTGGCTGCCAGCGGGGGTGACGCACAGCGTGCGGGCACGCACCGCCGTGGTGTTCCGCAGTTTCTACCTGGCCCCGGAGATCGCCGCCGGGCTGGGGCCGTGCCGTGTCGTGGAGATATCGCCACTGCTGGACAACCTCATCCAGCGCGCCAGCGAATTCGCCAGCGACTACCCCGACGATGGGCCGGAAGCCCGGCTGATGCAGGTGCTGGTGGATGAGTTGCACAATGCGCCGGATTCCGGCCTGGACCTGCCGCTGCCGCGCGATGCCCGCCTGCGGCGAGTTACCGATCACCTGCAGGAACACCCCGGCGAGCGGCTGGGCATCGAAGACTGGGCACAGCGCGTCGGCGCCTCACGGCGCACCCTGGCGCGGCTGTTCCGCGACGAGACCGGGCTGTCGTTCCGCGAGTGGCGCGAGCGGGTACGGCTGCTCGCGGCGCTGCCGAGGCTGGAGCGCGGTGAGTCGGTCACGCTGATCGCAGGCGAGCTGGGCTATGAATCCACATCTGCTTTCATCGAGCTGTTCCAGCGCCAACTCAGGACCTCGCCCGGTGCCCTGGCGCGGCAGATGCGCGCGGGAAGCTGACACGATACAACATGAATATTTCTTGTGTTCATCACGAGAACATTGAGTTTGTCTCATGAAGGCATGCCACGGAGAATTTCCCCATCATTGATTCAATGGAGAGATTCACATGGCATTGGCACACAACCTCGGCTTCCCCCGCATCGGCCGCGACCGCGAGCTGAAGAAGGCGCAGGAAGCCTTCTGGAAAGGCGAGCTGGACGAAGCCGGCCTGCGCGCCGTCGGCCGCGAACTGCGCGCCGCCCACTGGCAGGTGCAGAAGAACGCCGGGATCGAGTTGCTGCCGGTGGGTGACTTCGCCTGGTACGACCAGGTCCTGACCCACTCGCTGACCTTCGGCGTGATTCCCGAGCGTTTCCGCGACCATGGCGACGCCAAGCCGACCCTGCAGACCCTGTTCGCCATGGCGCGGGGCGCCAGCACGGGGTGCTGTGGCGCCCATGCGCAACCCCTTCTTGCGCAGGAGCTCACCAAGTGGTTCGACACCAACTACCACTACCTCGTCCCCGAGCTCACCGCTGACCAGCATTTCGAGCTGAGCTGGGAGCAACTGTTCGAGGAGGTGGAAGAGGCCCATGCCCTCGGTCACGCCGTAAAGCCCGTGGTAATCGGCCCGCTGACCTATCTCTGGCTGAGCAAGACCAAGGGCAGCGACTTCGACAAGCTCGACCTCGTCGAGCGCCTGCTGCCGCTCTACGGCCAGATTTTCCGCCGCCTCGCCGCGCAAGGTGTGGAGTGGGTGCAGATCGACGAGCCGATCCTCGCCCTCGACCTGCCGCAAGCCTGGAAGAACGCCTTCGAGCGCACCTACAACCTGCTGCAGAGCGAGCCGCTGAAGAAGCTGGTGGCCACCTACTTCGGCGGCCTGGACGACAACCTGGGGCTGGCTGCCGGCCTGCCGGTGGATGGCCTGCACCTTGACCTGGTGCGCGCTCCCGAGCAGTTCCCGAGCATCCTCGACCGCCTGCCGGCCTACAAGATTCTCTCCCTCGGCGTGGTCAACGGCCGCAATGTCTGGCGCTGCGACCTGGAGAAAAGCCTGGAGGTACTGCGCTACGCCCATGAACGTGTCGGCGAACGCCTGTGGGTCGCGCCGTCCTGCTCGCTGCTGCACAGCCCGGTGGACCTGGAGCGCGAGGACAAGCTGGATACCGAGCTGAAGAGCTGGCTGGCCTTTGCCGTGCAGAAGTGCGCCGAAGTTGCCCTGCTCGCCCGCGCCGTCAATGCACCGCAAGCGCCGGATGTCCTTGCCGCCGTGGAGCAGAGCCGCGCCGTGCAAGCCAGCCGGGCCACCTCCTCGCGCATCCACAAGCCGCAGGTGAAGGCCCGCCTGGCCGCCGTGAAAGCCGCCGACAGCCAGCGCCAGTCGCCCTTCGCCCAGCGTATCGTCAAGCAGCGCGCCGGCCTGGACCTGCCGGACTTCCCCACCACCACCATCGGCTCGTTCCCGCAGACCGCCTCCATTCGCCTCGCGCGGCAGGCGTTCAGGCAGGGCAAACTGAGCGCCGCCGACTACACCGAGGCGATGCACAGCGAAATCCGCCATGCCGTGGAGATCCAGGAACAACTGGGCCTCGACGTGCTGGTACACGGCGAGGCCGAGCGCAACGACATGGCCGAGTACTTCGCCGAGCAACTCGACGGCTACCTCTTCACCCGCTTCGGCTGGGTACAGAGCTACGGCTCGCGCTGCGTGAAGCCGGCCGTGATCTTCGGCGACCTCAGCCGCCCGCAACCGATGACCGTGGAGTGGATCCGCTACGCCCAGAGCCTCACCGCGAAGGTCATGAAAGGCATGCTGACCGGCCCGGTGACCATGCTGATGTGGTCCTTCCCGCGCGAGGATATCGCTCGCGAGGAGCAGGCACGCCAGTTGGCCCTGGCGATCCGCGACGAAGTGGTCGACCTGGAGGCCGCCGGCATCCGCATCGTGCAGATCGACGAAGCCGCGTTCCGCGAAGGCCTGCCGCTGCGCCGCAACGACTGGGGCGGCTACCTGGCCTGGGCCACCGAAGCCTTCCGCCTGTGTGCCTCCGGCGTGCGCGACGAAACGCAGATCCACACCCACATGTGCTACAGCGAGTTCAACGACGTGATCGAGTCCATCGCCGCCATGGACGCCGATGTGATCACCATCGAGACCTCGCGCTCGGACATGGAGCTGCTGGAGGCCTTCGAGAAGTTCGAATACCCCAACGAGATCGGCCCGGGCGTCTATGACATCCACTCGCCGCGCGTGCCGGGCAAGGACGAGATGGTCAAGCTGCTGCGCAAGGCGGCGCAGCGCATTCCCGCCGAACGCCTGTGGGTCAACCCGGACTGCGGCCTGAAGACCCGCGCCTGGCCGGAAACCGAAGCGGCGCTGGTGAACATGGTCGCGGCCGCCCGCGAGCTGCGCAAGGACGTGGCGCTGCTGGGCTGAACGCGGGTCGACGACGCCCCGTAGGGCGCATAACGCCCCAGGCGTTATCCGCCCTACGTTGCTGCTACCGCGTCGATCCGGCAGATGAGCGCGGCGCCGGACAGGCGTAGTCTTGAAGCCCTTCGATCCACGGCACGCAGGACCAGACATGAAGCAGCTGCTCATCATCGGCATCGGCGCAGGCGACCCCGAGTACCTCACCGTCCAGGCCATCAACGCGATGAACCGCGCGGACGTGTTCTTCCTCATGGACAAGGGCGCGAGCAAGGACAAGCTGAACCGGTTGCGCCGGGACATCCTGCAGCGCTACGTCAACCACTCCGGCTACCGCATCGTCGAGGCCGACAGCCCCGAGCGCGTGCGCGAAGGCGACTACACCGGGCAGGTGCGCGACCTCAACCACGCCAAGCAGCAGGTTTTCGAACGGCTGATCAGCGATGAACTGCCAGACGGCCAGTGTGGCGCCTTCCTCGTCTGGGGCGACCCGTCGCTGTACGACAGCACCCTGCGCATCCTCGACGCGATCCTGCGCCAGGGGCGCGTGCAGTTCGACTACGAGGTCATCCCCGGCATCACCAGCGTGCAGGCCCTCGCGGCGCGCCACCGGGTGCCGCTGAATGCCATCGGCCAGTCGGTGCAGATCACCACCGGTCGGCGCCTGGCCGAAGGTTTCCCGGACAACGCAGAGAGTGTCGTGGTGATGCTCGACGCCGAGGACACCTACCGCCAGCTGGAGGACCCGCAGCTGGAAATCTACTGGGGCGCCTACGTCGGCACGCCCGATGAAATCCTCCGCAGCGGCCGGCTCGTCGAGGTTGCTGAAAACATCCAGCGCACCCGCCGCGAAGCCCGCGAGGCCAACGGCTGGATCATGGACACCTACCTGCTGCGGCGCGCGCCGAAAGGCGACTGAGCCCCCACGCTGGGCGAGCAACCTGTTCCGTGTTTTGCACTATGCGGTTCCGAGCAGGCTCGGCAAAAGCGACTAGAGTGATTTCCGTTGTGTCGCCAACACCCGCCGGAGCGCACCGCTCATGCCGCATGCCACCCTCTCCCGCTTCATCGACCAGGCCACCCGCCTGAGCCGCGAGGAATCCGAACCCTGCCAGTGCGTGGCCTCGCTGGCACCCTTCATGATGGAACTGCTTGCCCATGCCGGTGACTTCCTCGAGGCGCACCACTACCAGAGCGACCCGGCCCACTATGCGCGCAACCTGATCTACCAGTCGCCGGACGACAACCTGTCGCTCTACGCCCTGGTCTGGTCTCCGGGTCAGTGGACGCCGGTCCACGACCACGGCAGCTGGGGAGTGGTCGGGATTGTCGAGGGTGTACTGGAGGAACGCAGCTACGTCTGCCTCTCGGCCGACCGCTCGCGCGACGACGGCATCGAACTGGTCAAGGGCGGCATGATCCTGCTGCCACCGGGTGCGGTGACCAGCTTCGTGCCCAACCCCGATCACATCCACGTCACCGGTGTCCCGGCCGACCGCCCGCGGGCAGTCAGCCTGCATCTGTACGGACGGATGATGAACAACTACCACATCTACGATGTCGAGGCCGGCACACGGCACTTCGTCGAGGTGGAGCACAACGGCTGAGCGCCCTGCCCGGCAGATTGCCCGATTGGCCGAGAGGCCCGCGCGGCGCGGTCTATACTCAATCGACGCGCAGAAGGAATTGCTCTGGCGCGCCCCTTTCAGCGGAGGATGGTCAATGAATGCGCCTGCTCCCGTTGTTCGTCCGACTGTCCTGATCGTCGACGATGCCCCCGAGAACCTGACGCTCCTCTCGGAGCTGCTCAAGTTGCTGTACCGCGTCAAGGCTGCCCGCACGGGCGAGAAGGCGCTGCAGATCGCCCGTTCCGAGGAACCGCCGGACATTATCCTGCTGGACGTGATGATGCCCGGCATGAACGGCTTCGAAGTCTGCCGGCGCCTGCGCGAAGACCCGCAGACGTGCCATATCCCGGTGATCTTCATCACCGCCCAGGGCACCGCCGACAACGAAATCCGCGGCCTGGAACTTGGCGCGGTGGACTACCTGACCAAGCCGATCAACCCGCCGACCGTGCTGATGCGCGTGGACAACCAGCTGCGCATCAAGGCCGCCGGCGACTTCCTGCGTGACCAGAACGAGTTCCTCGAACAGGAAATCCAGCGTCGCACCCGCGAGCTGGCTGCCATCCAGGATGTGACCATCCTGGCCATGGCCTCCCTGGCGGAAACCCGCGACAACGAGACCGGCAACCACATTCGCCGCACCCAGCATTACATCAGCGCGCTGGCCGAGCACCTGCAGCAGCACCCGCGCTTTGCCGCCGAACTGGATGAGGCAACCCGCCAGCTGCTGTTCAAGTCGGCGCCGCTGCACGACATCGGCAAGGTCGGCATCCCGGACCATATCCTGCTCAAGCCGGGCCGGCTCACCAGCGAAGAATTCGACGTCATGAAGACGCACACCACGCTGGGGCTCGATGCCCTGGAGAAGGCCGAGGAGCGCCTGGGCATGGACGTGCCCTTCCTGCGCCTGGCCAAGCAGATCGCCTACGGTCACCACGAGAAGTGGGATGGCTCGGGCTATCCGCTGGGCCTGGTCGGCGACGCGATTCCCCTGTCGGCCAGGCTGATGGCGGTGGCCGATGTCTACGATGCGCTGATCAGTCGCCGTATCTACAAGAACGCCATGCCCCACGAGGCAGCCGTGGAGTACATCCACGGCCAGCGCGGCCAGCATTTCGATCCCGATGTGGTCGATGCCTTCCTCGCCCTGCAGGACAAGTTCCGCAGCATCGCCGGACGCTTCGCAGACACCGAATCGTCCCCGCGCGCGGTCGACTGATTTCCCTCCTCATCGATCCAGGGCAGACCCGCCAGGAGACGGCCCGATGGTGACCCCACTCGGTTTTCTACAGCGGCTGAAGCTGAGGACCCGGCTGGTGATCGGGTTTGGCGGCATCCTGCTGTTCGCCCTGTTCGTCGGCCTGTACAGCCTGTACGTCCAGCGCGAGCAGAACCAGCGCATCACCCAGATCTACGAGAAGGAGATGCTCGGCCTGTCGCATATCGATGCTGCCCGCGTTGCGCTGGCAAGCGTCGGCAGGAGCGTGCGCCAGGCAGTGCTGGCGGCGGACGCGGGCGCGCGGGAGCAGGCCCTGGCGCAACTCAAGGAAGCCAAGGCGACCCTGCGCGAGGAAATTGAACAGGCACGCCCACTGATCTATCGCTCCCTGGCCCAGGAAGACCTGACCCGCTTCGAAGTCGCCTACGAGGAGTACCAGGGCCAGGTCGAACGGGTGCTGCAACTCAATGACCAGCCCGCCAGCGCAGGCCGTTCGACCGACCTGGCAGCCATCGCCCTGCTGTCCTCCACCCAGTTGCAACGGCCTGGCGAGGTGGCCAACCAGGCCCTGGCCGAAGTGGCGCAGATCAAGCGCGCCGGGGCGGACCTGGAGGTCAATCGCGCCTCCGAGCATTTTCGCCGCAGCGTCGAACTGACCTTCTGGCTCCTCGCCCTGTGCGTAGGCGGCGGCTTCCTGTTCGGCATCCTCATCAGCCTTTCCATTCGCCGTCCGGCCGACCGGCTGCGGCTCTCGGTCGACGCACTGAGCAAGGGCGAACTGGACACGGAAGTGCCCTTCCAGGACTACCCCAACGAAATCGGCGAAATGGCCAGGGCGATCACCGCCCTGCAGTCCGAAGCCAGGCAAATGGCCGACCAGCGCTGGGTAAAGACCCAGGTCGGCTCGCTCAGCAGCGCCATGCAGTCCGTCGCCGGCTCCCGCGAGCTGGGCGACCGCACCCTGGAGGCACTGGCGCCCCTGCTGGCGTTGCGGCGCGCCTGCCTGCATGTCCACGAGGAGGAAAGCGCAGAGCTCGTCCTGCTGGGCAGCTACGCCGCGCACGCCAACCTGCCGCTGCGCGTTGCCGTGGGGCAGGAACTGATTGGCCAGTGCGCGAAGCGGCGCGAGGCGATCCATCTGCGCCAGGATGCAGCCACCCAGGAAGCTGATTTCGCACCGGCGCTGTTCGTCGACGTGCTGCCGCTGATCCACGGTGAACGGCTGGTCGGCGTGCTGACGCTGGAAAGCCTGGAAGTCATCGAGCACAGCCGCAAAAGCCTGCTCGAGGAAGTCGTCCCGCTGCTCGCGATGAACCTGGAAATCCTCGAGCGCACGTCACGCACCGAGCAACTGCTGGCGGAAACCCTGACCCAGGCCGACTTGATGGAGCAGCAGTCGCTCGCGCTGCAGGAAAGCGAAAAGCGCCTGCAGTACATCCTCGATTGCAGCCCGGTCAGCGTCGCCATCTCGACCCGGGATTACCTGCACCTGGCCAACCCCGCCTTCATCGAGACCTTCGGACTCAAGGTCGGCGATGCCACCTCCGGGCTGTACGTCGAGCAGGCGGACCGCGAGGCGGTGTGGAGCGCGATGCAGGCCGGGGAACGAATGGTCGAGCGCGAAATGCGACTGCGCGACCGCCACGGTGGTGAGCGGGACATCCTCGCGACCTTCCTGCCCATCCATCACCTGGGCGAGTTCGCCGTGCTGGGCTGGTTGTACGACATCACCCAGCGCAAGCAGGCCGAGCAGCAGACCCAGCGAGCCAGGGAGCTGGCCGAGGAAGCGACACGGGCCAAGAGCGAGTTCCTGGCCAACATGAGCCATGAGATCCGCACGCCGATGAACGTGATCATCGGCATGAGCAGCCTCGCACTCAGGAGTGGGCTGAACCCCCGTCAGCACAACTACGTGCAGAAGGTGAATCGCTCCGCCGAGGGGCTGCTCGGCATCATCAACGACATCCTCGATTTCTCGAAGATCGAGGCCGGGATGATGAACGTGGAGCACGTCGAATTCCGCCTGGAAGACGTGCTCGAACAGTTCTCCGGCCTGGTCGGCTTCAAGGCCGAGGAAAAGTCCCTGGAGCTACTCTTCCAGCTGAGCCAGGAACTGCCGACCTCGCTGGTCGGCGATCCGCTGCGGCTGGGGCAGATCCTGCTGAACCTGGGCAACAACGCGGTGAAGTTCACCGAATGCGGGGAAATCGTCCTCGGCATCGAGCCGGTTGCCCTCGGCGCCCAGGAGGCGCAGCTGCACTTCTGGCTGCGCGATACCGGCATCGGCATGACCGCCGAGCAGAGCGGGCGCATGTTCCAGTCCTTCATCCAGGCCGACTCATCCACCTCGCGCCGCTATGGCGGTACGGGGCTGGGGCTGTCGATCTCCCGAAGCCTGGTGGAACTCATGGGCGGAAGCATCTGGGTGGACAGCGAACCGGGCAAGGGCTCCGTCTTCCACTTCCATGCGCACTTCGGCATCCCCTCGACCGCTGCGCCCCGGCGCATGCTGCGGGCGGACGAGCTGCTGGGCGTGCGGGCGCTGGTGGTCGACGACAACGCCTCGGCCCGCGAGATTCTCTCGGGAATGGCGCTGAGCTACGGACTGGAAGTCGACGTCGCGCGCAACGGCAGTGAAGCGCTGGAGTGGATCAGCGAGGCCGAACAGCGGCACCTGCCGTACCAACTGGTGCTGGTGGATTGGCAGATGCCGGGGATGGACGGTATCGAAGTGGTCGGGCGCCTGCACGATGGCCATTGCGAGAATGTCCCGGCAGTGATCATGGTCACCGCCTTCGGCCGCGAAGAAGCACTGGAGGCCGCAGAGGAACGCGGTGTCGAACTGGGCACCGTGCTGACCAAGCCGGTGACGCCCTCCACCCTGCTGGAGTCGATCAACATCGCCCTGGGCAGGCAGAGTTTCGTCGAACCACGTAGCCGGGAACGGCAGAGCGCCACCGACGATGCCCTGGCCAGCGTGGCCGGCAGCCGGATGCTGCTGGTGGAGGACAACGAGCTGAACCAGGAGCTGGCGATGGAGCTGCTGGGCGACGCCGGCATCGAGATCGTGCTCGCCTGCAACGGCCAGGAAGCACTGGACAGGCTGGCCGTCGACCAGCGTTTCGACTGCGTGCTGATGGACTGCCAGATGCCGGTGCTCGATGGCTACGCGGCCACCCGCGCTTTGCGCCTGCACCCGGAGCTGGCACAGCTGCCGATCATCGCCATGACCGCCAACAACATGACAGGCGACCGCGAACTGGCATTGGCCGCCGGCATGAACGACCACATCGCCAAACCCATCGACCCGCCCGCAATGTTCCTCACCCTGTCACGCTGGATAAAACCGCGGCAGCGCGAGGCCGTTGCCGAGGCCCCTGTTGCCGTCGAGCAGGGACGTGGCCAGCTCGCCTTGCCCGGCATCGATACCCGCGCAGGGCTCGCCACCTGCGCCGGCAAGGCCGGGCTCTATGAACGGCTGCTGCGCCGCTTCCACACCAGCTACGGGGGTTTCGTCGACGAGTTCCACGCCCTGGACCCTGGCAGCGATCCGCAGGCGCATCGCAGGGCGGCGCATACCCTGCGCGGCGCGGCTGCCAACATTGGCGCCCAGTCGCTGGCCAGGGCGGCCACGGCTCTGGAGGACGCCTGCCAGGCGCACGCCCCGCAAACCTCGATCTCGCGGCTACTTGTCGATTTGCAGTCAGAGTTGGAAGTGGTGCTGGCCGGTCTCGCACGCCATCTCGCGTCGCCACAGTCACCCGTGGCCCAGCCCCGCATGGCGGATGCCGAGGCGAGCGCCCTGCTCCGCCGATTGCAGGACGCGCTGTTGCACAGCGATACCAGCGCCGGCGACCTCGCCGGCCGCCTGGAGGGCTTCTATCAGGATCGGCCCAGGGCCGCCCACCTGCAGGAGGTGGCCGCGGCCATCGAAGGCTTCGACTTCGAGCAGGCGCTGGTGCATCTGCAGCGGCTGCTGGAAGACGAGCCCTCGAGTCTTCAGCTGCACCCTTGAGGGCGGGCCGGCCCGCCCCTGGCCGAGCGTCGCGTCAAAGCGTCCTGATCGACGTACTGATCGCCCGCGCGCACTCGATGGCCGCCGGTGCCAGGCGACGCTCGGCGTCCTCGCGGGTCCAGCGGCTGGTCGGTGCGACGACATGCACCGACGCCACCGGGCGCCCCTGGCTGTTGCGCACCGGCGCGGCCACCGCCATGTCCCCCAGGAACAGTTCCTCGCTATTGATCGCGTAGCCCTTGCGGCGAATCTTGGCGATCTCGGCGAGGATTTCCTCCAGCGAAGTGCGGGTGTACTGGGTGTGACTGGACAGGTCGCTGTCCCGCAGCAGCTCCAGCACCTCGTCGTCGCTCAGCGCACTGAGGAATGCGCGGCCCGAAGCGGTGCAGTACATCGGGATGCGGCTGCCGATGGGCAGGTGGATCGGGATGAATTTCGGCCCCACGAAACGCGCCACGTAGAGCATGTCGGTGCGCACTGGCTCGGTGAGGTTAGTGGTTTCGCCGGTGGTCTGTGCCAGCTCCGCGAGGAAGGGGTTGGCGACATCTACCAGGGTGTCGGCGGCGAGGTAGTTGTAGCCGATCTCCATCACCTGCGGGGTCAGCTGGAAGCGCTTGGTCTGCGGGTGCTTGCAGACATACCCCAGCGCTTCGAGCGTATGGATCATCCGCTGCGCGGAGCTCTTGGTGATGTTGGCGGCCTCCGCCACTTCCGCCAGGTTCATGGTGCGGCTGCGCGCGTTGAAGGCGCGCAGCACGGCCAGGCCCTTTTCCAGCGACTGGTTGAACAGGCTGTTTTCGTTGTCGCTCATGTCTCGTCCTTGCGAAGGATCAGGTTCTTATTAGACTGCAAATATCGATATGCGATATTTATAAATCTCTTTACGATTTTTGTAAATCATTTATATTGCGACCAACGCCTCCTGCCGATACTCGAGGCTATCCATAACGCATAAAGACAACAAACCGCGTCAAATGGGAGTTCATCCATGCATCCTCGCCTCCGCGTGTTTTCCTGCGCCCTCGCGCTCGTCGCCAGCTGTGCCGCATCCCTGGCCGCCCAGGCCGAACCTCTGAAAGTCGGCGCCACCGCCACCGGCGTTCCCTTTACCTTCCTCGACGTCAAGACCAACAGCATCCAGGGCATGATGGTCGACTCCGCACAGGCCGTGGCCAAGGCCGGCGGCTTCGAAGTGGAGATCGCCCAGACCACCTTCGCCGCACTGATCCCCTCGCTCACCGCGAAGAAGATCGACCTGATCTCCGCCGCCATGCTGCGCACTCCCGAGCGGGAGAAAGTGGTGCAGTACTCCGACCCGGTGTTCGAGTACGGCGAAGGCCTGGTGGTACGCGCCGACGACGACAAGGCCTACACCAGCATGGATGACTTCAAGGGCGAGATCGTTGGCGCCCAGGTTGGCACCATCTTCATCGACAAGCTCAACCAGCGCGGCATCTTCAAGGAAGTGCGCGGCTACGACTCCCTCGCCGACCTCACTCGCGACCTGGCCCTGGGGCGCATCAAGGCCGGCTTCGGCGACCACCCGATCCTCGCCTACCAGATGGCCAAGGGCAGCCTGAAGAAGGTGCGTCTGGTAGACAGCTACCAGCCGCAGATCAAGGGCGAGGTCTGCCTGATCCTGCGCCAGGGCGACCCGGCTCTGCTCGCCCAGGTGAACAAGGGCATCGCCAGCATCAAGGCCGACGGCACCCTCGCCGGCATCATCGACAAGTGGCACCTGGACTGACGGTCGCCCTTCTCGCGCGCCTCCTGCGCCCGGCTACGGGCGCTCTCTGATTTACGCTCACGGACACTTCCCATGTTTCTCCAGAATGCTCTGGACTTCCTGCCCATTCTCCTGAGTGGCGCGGTGGTCACCGTGCAGGTCACGATTGCGTCGTTCCTGCTCAGCTCGCTCATCGGCCTGGCCTTCGCCCTGATGATGGTGTCGAAGATTCGCGCCGTGGCGCTGTTCGGCATCTCCGTGGTCAACGTGATCCGCGGCCTGCCGATCATCGTGCAGCTGTTCTACATCTACTTCGTGCTGCCGGACTTCGGCGTGCAGCTCAGCGCCATGCAGGCCGGCATCATCGGCCTGGGCATCGCCTACTCGGCGTACCAGGCGGAGAACTTCCGCGCCGGCATCCAGGCCATCCAGCAGGGGCAGATCGAAGCCGCCGAATCCCTTGGCATGCGCGGCCCGATGATCATGCGCCGGGTGGTGCTGCCGCAGGCTTTCCGCATCGCCCTGCCGCCCTACGGCAACACCCTGGTGATGATGCTCAAGGACTCCTCGCTGGTGTCCACCATCACCGTGGCCGAGATGACCCGCGCCGGCCAGCTGATCGCCTCCTCGACCTTCGAGAACATGACCGTCTACACCCTGGTGGCCCTGCTCTACCTGGCCCTGAGCCTGCCGCTGTCGTACGCCCTGCGCCGCCTCGAAGCGCGCATCGCCACGAGGAAGAAAGCATGATCCGCATCCAGTCGCTGCACAAAAGCTACGGCAGCACCCGCGTCCTCGAAGGCATCGACCTGTCCGTGGAGAGCGGCCAGGTGGTGTGCCTGATCGGCCCGTCCGGCTCGGGCAAGTCCACCCTGCTGCGCTGCATCAACGGGCTGGAGACCTACGAGGGCGGCGACATCCTGGTCGGCCAGGAGCGTGTCGACCGCCACGCCAACTCCATCCACGAGATCCGCACCCAGGTGGCGATGGTGTTCCAGCGCTTCAACCTGTTCCCCCACCGCACCGCGCTGCAGAACGTGATGGAAGGCCCGGTGTACGTGAAGAAGGAACGCCCGGACGAGGCCCGCGAGCATGCCCGCGCGCTGCTGGAAAAAGTCGGCCTGAGCCATCGCATGGATGCCTACCCGGACGAACTCTCCGGCGGCCAGCAGCAGCGCGTCGCCATCGCCCGCGCCCTGGCCATGCGGCCCAAGGCAATCCTCTTCGACGAGCCGACCTCGGCGCTGGACCCGGAACTGGTGGGTGAAGTGCTGGCGGTGATGCGCAAGCTCGCCGACGAAGGCATGACCATGGTCGTGGTGACCCACGAGATGGGCTTCGCCCGCGAAGTGGCGGACAAGGTGTGCTTCCTCTATGGCGGGCGCATCGTCGAGGAAGGCGCGGCCAAGGACGTGCTCGGCGCGCCGAGCCAGCCGCGCACCCAGGAATTCCTCCGCCGCCTGCTCAACACCGACGGGGGCCAGGCATGAACGCCCAGCCCCTGGTACTGCCGCCTTCGCTCTGGGCGGCCACCGCGAACGCCGGCCCGGCAACACCGGCGCTGGCTGAAGACAAGCAGGCCGACGTCGCCATCGTCGGCGCCGGCTACACCGGGCTGGTCACGGCGCTGCACCTGGCCCGCAATGGCGTACGCGTCTGCGTGCTGGACGCCGGCGAACCCGGCTGGGGCGCTTCCGGGCGCAACGGTGGGCAAGTGATTCCCGGCCTCAAGCATGATCCCGATGACCTCCGCCGGATGTTCGGCGGCGACAAGGCCGAGCGCCTGATCGAAGTTGCCGGGGGCGCTGCCGATGAAGTCTTCGAGCTGATCCACCGCTACGACATCGATTGCGAAGCCACCCGCAAGGGCTGGATTCAACCGGCCGCCTCCCCGGCCGCCCTGCGCGCCATCGAAAAACGCGCCGAGCAGTGGCGCCAGCGCGGCGTGCCGGTGGAGATGCTCGACAAGAGCAGCGTCGCCCAGCGCATCGGCAGCAACGACTACCTCGGCGCCTGGGTCGACCCGCGCGCCGGCAGCGTGCAGCCGCTGAGTTACGTGCGTGGCCTGGCCCGCGCCGCGCTGGCCGAAGGCGCAGTGATTCACGGCCACAACCGCGTGACCGGGCTGCGCCGCCACGGCAGCGGCTGGCAGCTCACCACATCCACCGGGCACAGCGTGACTGCCGAGCGCGTTGTCCTCGCCACCAACGGTTATACCGACGACCTGTGGCCGAAGCTGCGCCAGACGGTGATCGCCGCCAACAGCTTCATCGTCGCCACCAAACCCCTGCCGGAGAAACTGCGGCGCAGCGTGCTGCCGGGTGGTGAGGTCTGCTCGGATGCCCGTCGCCTGCTGCTGTACTTCAAGCAGGACGCACGCGGCCGGCTGTTGCTGGGTGGCCGCGGCCCGTTCGCCGAGCCGCGCTCGCCCGCTGATTGGCTGCATCTGAAGGGTTCGCTGCTGGGGCTGTTCCCGCAGCTGGCCGAGGTCGAGTTCGAGTACCAGTGGAGTGGCCGCGTGGCGCTGACGCCGGACTTCATGCCGCGGCTGCACGAACCGGCGCCGAACCTGAGCATCCTGCTGGGCTACAACGGCCGCGGCATCGCCATGGCTTCCGCCCTGGGCCGCCACCTGGCAGAGCGCCTGCTGGACCGCGAGAAGGACTTCCCCTTCCCGGTCACGCCGGTGCGGCCGATCCCCTTCCACGGGCTGCAGCGCCTCTATCTCGGCGTCGGTATCGCCTGGTACCGGCTGCTCGACGCGGTCCTCTGACCGAGCCCGGCCTGACGCTTGCGTCAGGCCGGGCCTCCCTCCTGCATGGCCGCCAGGTACGCACGCGGCGGCTGCCCGGTGTGCTCGCGGAAGCAGCGGTAGAACACCGACAACGAATTGAAGCCCACCGCGAACGCCAGTTCGTCGATGCGCGCCGCCGGCTCCTCGCGCAGGCGCTCCAGCAGGTGGCCGATGCGCGCCTGGTTCAGGTAGCGGTAAAAGCTCTGCCCGAGCACCTGGTTGAGCAGGTAGGAAATCTGGTTGCGCGTATAGCCGGTGGCCCGCGCCAGGCGCTCCAGGTCCATCTCCGGATCGAGATAGGGATGGGCGCTGCCGAAGTAGGATTCGATATCCAGCAGCATCTTCCCCACCTGCGCGGAGTTAAGCCCCAGGCGGCGCTGGTCCTTGACGCCCTCCTCGCGCTGCTCGCGCACGGGCGTGGCGTACTCATGGACACGCCAGATCAGCCCATCGCGCACGGTGATCGCCTCGCTGGCGCGGAACGAGGCCAGCCGGCTGCTGCGCCGCAGCGTCAGGCGCGAGCGGTACTGGATGAACGCGGTGTCGCCATCGGCACGGATCTGGTCGATATGCTCGATGTGATGCTGCGGGCTGCGCGGCATGGCCGTGCGGATGTAGCCGGGCAGCTCGCTGGCGGGGATTTCCAGGTCGTTGTAGAAGTCGCAGTACTGCACCTGCGGATGGAACATCGCCAGCACGCCTTCAACGTCGCGATTCATCCAGCACTGGTGGTAGCGCGTGACCACTTCGCGGGTGCGCTCGGTTTCTTCATTCATTGTTTTCCCTCCGCCCAGGCCCGCAGCGTAGGGCGCGAGTATCGCGCTGCACAGTGCCGCGGGTCCGCAGCAGCATCGCCGATTCCGCCCGTGCACGGAAGAACGACGCAAAACCGCGCCACGCCTAGTTTTCGGCCAGGGCCGAAAACAACAGAACAAGGCCTGATTCCCACCTGCCGATCGCATGGGCGCTGCGCAAGCCGGCGCCCTCAGGAGTGAAGATGAACAAGCGTGCTTTGGGTTGTCTGGCCGGCCTGCTGGCCGGTGTCGCGTTGCCGGTGATGGCGGCGCCGCAGGAAGTGCATTTCGCCAACTGGGCCGACTACATCGGGCCGACCGTGCTGCAGGACTTCCAGAAGGAAACCGGGATCAGGGTGGTGCTCGACGCCTTCGAATCCGACGAAGTGCTGGAAGCCAAGCTGCTCACCGGGCATTCGGGCTTCGACGTGGTGGTGCCCTCGGCGGACTTCCTCGCCCGCCAGCTCAAGGCCGGCGTCTACCGCCCGCTGGACGACGCGCTGCTGCCCAACCGCAAGAACCTCGACCCCGACCTGCTGGCCCGCGTCGCCCTGTCCGACCCCGGCAACCGCTTCGCCGTGCCTTACCTCTGGGGCACCGTCGGCGTGGGCTACAACCCGGCCAAGGTCAAGGCCGCGCTGGGCGCCGACGCGCCGCTGGACTCCTGGGACCTGGTGTTCAAGCCGGAGAACCTCGCCAAGCTCAAGGGCTGCGGCGTGGCCTTCCTCGACTCGCCGGCGAAGATCCTGCCGCTGGCCCTGCACTACCTGGGCAAGGACCCGAACAGCAACAACCCGGCGGACTACGAGGCGGGCACCAAGCTGCTGGAAAGCCTCAAGCCCTCGGTGACCTACTTCAGCTCGACCAAGTACATCACCGACCTCGCCAACGGCAACGTCTGCGTCGCCATCGGCTTCTCCGGCGACGTGCTGCAGGCGCAGAAGAGCGCCCAGGAAGCCGGTGGTTCGGTACAGGTGGAATACAGCGTGCCGAAGGAAGGCACCAACATCTGGTTCGACAACCTGGCCATCCCCAAGGACGCTCGCAACCCCGAGGGCGCCCACGCATTCATCAACTACCTGATGCGCCCGGACGTGATCGCCAAGACCAGCGACTACCTGCACTACGCCAACGCCAACGTGCCGGCCAAGGCGCTGATGGACCAGAAGGTCCGCGAGAACCCGGCGGTCTACCCGAATGCCGAACTGGTCAAGGGCATGTACGTCAGCCTGCCGCCGAGCCCATCGATCCTGCGCCTGATCACCCGCGACTGGAGCCGGATCAAGTCCGGGGTCTGATTCCCGAACCGCTCCTTTTACACCAGCAGCCCCGGTCGCCACGGCGTCCGGGGCTTTCTGCATTGGAAGCAGGCGCTTTTTTGCAGCGATTCCCAAGCCTTGCGGAAAGTGGATAGAACACACTCCCGCCTCCAGCCGACACTAGCCTCGCCTGGCAGCACGATGCTGCGTGCGCATCCCCTTATAAAATTAAGAAACCTTCCGAGGCTTGTATGACCACCCCCGCCGAGCAACTGGAGCAACGGCTGAAGCAACAGAAAATCACCGAAGTCGAATGCGTGGTGAGCGATCTCACCGGCATCGCCCGCGGCAAGATTTCTCCCACCAACAAGTTCCTCGGCGAGGGGGGCATGCGTCTCCCCGAAAGTGTTCTGCTGCAGACGGTCACCGGCGATTTCGTCGATGACGACGTCTATTACGACCTGCTGGACGAAGCGGACATCGACATGGTCTGCCGCCCCGACCCGGACGCCATCTTCCTGGTGCCCTGGGCGCTGGAGCCGACCGCGATGGTCATCCACGACACCTTCGACAAGGTCGGCAACCCCATCGAACTGTCCCCGCGCAACGTCCTCAAGCGCGTACTCAAGCTCTACGCCGACAAGGGCTGGAGCCCGGTGGTAGCGCCGGAGATGGAGTTCTACCTGACCAAGCGCAGCAGCGACCCGGACTTCCCGCTGGAAGCCCCCGTCGGCCGCTCGGGCCGCCCCGAAAGCGGCCGCCAGAGCTTCTCCATCGATGCCGCCAACGAATTCGACCCGCTGTTCGAGGACGTCTACGACTGGTGCGAACTGCAGGGCCTCGACCTCGATACGCTGATCCACGAGGACGGCCCGGCGCAGATGGAAATCAACTTCCGTCATGGCGACGCGCTGAGCCTGGCCGACCAGATCATCGTGTTCAAGCGCACCATGCGCGAAGCCGCGCTCAAGCATGACGTCAGCGCCACCTTCATGGCCAAGCCGATCACCGACGAGCCCGGCAGCGCCATGCACATTCACCAGAGCGTGCTGGACATCGCCACCGGCAAGAACATCTTCGCCGCTGAAGACGGCTCCATGAGCCAGCTGTTCCTGCACTACATCGGCGGCCTGCAGAAGTACATCCCGAAAGTGCTGCCGATGTTCGCGCCGAACGTGAACTCCTTCCGCCGCTTCCTGCCGGACACCTCCGCGCCGGTGAACGTCGAATGGGGCGAAGAGAACCGCACCGTGGGCCTGCGCGTCCCCGCCGCCCCGCCGATCGCCATGCGCGTGGAAAACCGCCTGCCGGGCGCCGACGCCAACCCCTATCTGGCGCTGGCCGCCAGCCTGCTCTGCGGCTACCTGGGCATGATCGAACAGGTCAACCCCAGCGCGGCTGTCCAGGGCCGCGCGTACGAGCGCCGCAACCTGCGCCTGCCGATCACCATCGAGGACGCGCTGCAGCAGATGGAAGACTGCGCCGTGCTCAAGGAGTTCCTCGGCGAGAAATTCGTACAGGGCTACGTGGCGGTGAAACGCACCGAGCATGAGAACTTCAAGCGGGTGATCAGCTCCTGGGAGCGCGAGTTCCTCCTGCTGAGCGTCTGATCAACCCCACTACTCCATTCACAACAACAATTCGGGAGTCGACATGAGACTGCTGCGCACCCTTGCGCCCTTCGCCCTGGCCACGATGGCCACGGCCGCTCACGCTGAACCGACGGTCAGCATCTACAACTGGACCGACTACATCGCACCGGACACCCTCGCCGGCTTCCAGAAGACCACCGGGATCAAGCCGGTGTACGACGTCTTCGATTCCAACGAGACCCTGGAAGGCAAGCTGCTGGCGGGCCGTTCCGGCTACGACGTGGTGGTGCCGTCCAACCACTTCCTGACCCGCCAGGTGCAGGCCGGCGTGTTCCTCGAACTCGACCGCAGCAAGCTGCCGAACTGGAAGCACCTGGACCCGACGCTGCTCAAGCTGCTGGAACAGAACGACCCAGGCAACAAGCATTCGGTGCCCTACCTGTGGGGCACCAACGGCATCGGCTACAACGTCGCCAAGGTCAAGCAGGTACTGGGCGTCGACAAGATCGATTCGTGGTCGGTGCTGTTCGAGCCGGAGAACATCAAGAAGCTCAGCACGTGCGGCGTGGCCTTCATGGACTCGCCCGACGAGATGATCCCCTCGGTGCTCAACTACCTGGGCCTGGACCCCAACAGCACCAACCCGGCGGACTATCCGAAGGCCGAGGCCAAGCTGGTGGCGGTGCGCCCGTACGTCACCTACTTCCACTCCTCGAAGTACATCTCGGACCTGGCCAACGGCAACATCTGCGTGGCCTTCGGCTACTCCGGCGACGTGTTCCAGGCCGCCGCACGGGCCAAGGAAGCGAAGAACGGCATCGAGATCGCCTACACCATTCCCAAGGAAGGCGCGAACCTGTGGTTCGACCTGATGGCGATCCCCTCGGACGCGGGCCATCCCGAGCAGGCGCTGGCGTTCATCAACTACATCCTCGATCCGAAGGTCATCGCCGGTATCAGCGAATACGTCGGCTACCCCAGCGCCAACGCTAACGCCAAGACCCTGCTGCCCGAAGAGATGCAGAACAACCCCGAGGTCTACCCGAGCCAGGCCGTGCTCGACAAGCTGTACATCGCCAAGGCGCCGCCGCCCAAGATCATGCGCCTGATGACCCGCAGCTGGAGCAAGATCAAGTTCAACCAATGATGCGAGAAAGTCCCATGAAGCACACCGAGGAGCACGCCGCGTCCTATTACGCCGCGACCGCCCGCGACCGTCAGCAGTACCCTGCCCTCACCGGGGACGTGCGGGCGGACGTCTGCGTGATCGGCGGCGGCTTCACCGGCGTGAACGCAGCCCTGGAGCTGGCCCGACGTGGCCACTCCGTGGTGCTGCTGGAAGCCCGGCGCATCGGCTGGGGCGCCAGTGGGCGCAATGGCGGGCAGCTGATCCGTGGCATCGGCCATGACGTCAGCGGCTTCGCCAAGTACGTCGGCGAGGAAGGCGTGCAGTATCTGGAGCAGGCAGGTGTCGATTCGGTGGCCCTGGTCGCCGAGCGCATCCGCGAGCTTGCTATCGAGTGCGACCTGCGCTGGGGCTTCTGCGAGCTGGCCAATACCCCGGCGCAATATGCCGCCATGGTCCGTGAGCAGGAGTCGCTGAGCACTTCGGATTACCCGCACGAGACCCGGCTGGTACCGCCGGAACGCATGCGCGAAGTGGTCGCCAGCGACTGCTACGCGGGCGGGCACATCGACATGGGCTCGGGCCACCTGCACCCGCTCGACCTGGTGAAGGGCGAGGCCCGCGCGGCCAAGTCCTTCGGTGCGCAGATATTCGAGCAGAGCCCGGTGCTGCGCATCGAGCACGGTGCGACTGCCGTCGTTCACTGCGCCCAGGGCCGCGTGCTGGCGAACACCCTGGTGCTTGGCTGCAACGCGCACCTGGAGGAGCTGGAGCCCAGGCTCACCGGCAAGGTACTGCCCGCCGGTAGCTACGTGGTGGCCACCGAGCCGCTGTCCGCGGAACTGGCGGCGCAGCTGATCCCGCAGAACATGGCGCTGTGCGACCAGAAGGTGGGGTTGGACTACTACCGCCTGACGGCCGACCGTCGCCTGCTGTTCGGCGGCGCCTGCCACTACTCCGGGCGCGACCCGGCGGACATCGGCGCCTACATGCGGCCGAAGGTGCTCAAGGTGTTCCCGCAGCTGCAACAGGTGAAGCTCGACTACCAGTGGGGCGGCATGATCGGCATCACCGCCAATCGCTTCCCACAGGTCGGCCGGCTCAAGGCCCATCCCAATGTGTACTTCGCCCAGGGCTATTCCGGCCACGGGCTGAACGTCACGCACTGGTCGGCCAAACTGCTGGCGGAAGCCATCCATCAGGGCGAGAGCAAGGGGCTGGACCTGTTCAGCGCGGTGCCTCACCTGACCTTCCCCGGCGGCAAGCTGCTGCGCTCGCCACTGCTGGCGTTGGGCATGGCGTGGTATCGGGTACGCGAGCTGATCGGCTGATCAATCGCGCTGCAGTAAACGAAAAGCCCCCGATTCGGGGGCTTTTTCTTTGATCTCTGCAGGTCTCGGCCGTGGGATCAGGCCCGTCCACCCAGTTTGGCCGTAGTCTTCGGATACTCGCCGAACAGCGCGAAATACGACTGGGAAAACCGTCCCAGGTGCCAGAACGACCATTTCATCGCCACCTCGGCCACGGTCATGCCGGATTCGGCGGCAGCCAGCAGGTCGCGGCGCGCGGCGTTCAGGCGGCGGTTGCGCAGCCAGACGATGGGCGGGATGCCGGCGTAATGCAGGAACGACTGCTGCAGCGTGCGTGGTGAGACGCCTGCCTTGGCAGCGAGGTCAGCCATGCCGAACTGCTCGTCGGGGCAGTCGTTTACCACTTCCTTGACCCGCTGCACCACGCGCTTGGCCTGGACGATGGAGCGCGCGCGGCGCTCGCCATCCAGGGGCGCCTCGCACAGCAGCGAGAAGCAGTTGGAGACGATGCTCTGCGCCACACCCGGTGCATCCATCGGGTCATCGCCCGTCGTCGCGCCGGTCAGGAGGTTGCTCAGCGAGGTTGCCACCGACTGGCAGTGGCCCGAGCGCAGCGGCGTCAGCACCAGGTCGGCGAAGGCGTCCGCCGGCTGGCCCCAGTTCGCCGATTCCTTGATCACCACCGCTACCTCGCGGTAGTTCTCCGGGGTGACCCAGGCGTTGCGGGTTTCCCCGTCGAGCAGGTAGAGCGCGTTGTCGGACATGTCGAAGCTGAACACCAGCGCACCGGGCGGGGCATGGAATTCCTGCTCTACGCGCAGGTTCATCTGCTCCTCGTAGAGCTCGATCCCCTCGACCTCGGCATGCAGGATGCGCCCGGCGAAGCGCCCGGCGGACATCTGCGTGTACTGCTGTTCCCAACCAGGAATGGCTATTCGCTGCTGATCTACTTCTTGTGCTTCGACAACCCGGATCGCCATACCCAGCCCTGCTGGTTTTTTCAGATGGGGAAGGCTACCAACCGGCGTATACCGCGTGCAAGACGGGTTCAGCTGTCAATGGTCGGGGCAGCGTACTGCCGCAGGGCCCGGAGCCCTGTGAAAACCGACAAGAAAACGGGGCGCCTGAGCGCCCCGTTATTCTTTCAAGCTTCCTGCAAGAGCCCCTCCCGCCGAGTCTCCAGCGGGAGAGGTCCGCCCATTTACCAGTTGTAACCCACCCCCGCACCGAGGGAGAAGTTGCTCTGGGTATCGACGCTACCACCGACCTTGGTCGTCCATTTGCCGTCGTAGGAGGTGTGCGATACACCCACCGATACGGCCGACTGGCCATTGAAGTTGCCAATACCGGCGGAGGTGGTGCTACCGCCGTTGCTCATCGGTTGCGGCAGGCTGGCGATGGCGATGGCACCGGCGATGCCGGCACTCAGGCGGTCGTCCTGCTCCTTCAGATCATTGCGCAGGTTGTTGAACTGCGAGCTGGTCTGCCCCGCAAGGCTGCCCAGCGCATCCTCCACCTGGCCGACGTTGACGGCGTCGGTACGCTCCACGCCTGCCGCCACGTGGGTGATCTGGCGCTCGTTACCAGCGCTACCGACGGCGACACTGTTGTCGCGCTCGGCCACCGAGTTGGCGCCGACAGCCACCGAGTTCTTGCCTTTGGCCTTGGCGTTGGAGCCCACCGCCGTGCTGCTGGCGCCCGACGCCTCTGCCCCCGGCGCAATGGCAACAGCATCGGTACCGGTGGCAGTCGGCTTCTGCAGCTTCGCGGTATTGTTCACTGCACCCAGACTGCCGACGCTGTCTTCGACCTTGGTAACCCGGTTGTCGACGTTGGCGATAGTCTCATCGACATTGGCGACGCTCCCGGCGATCCCGTCGACCCGGCTATCGGTGTAGGACTTCGATGCAGCCATTGCCCCATCCAACTGACGCAGGTTGACGGCATCGCCGGCTTCCTGGGCATCAGCCACGTTACTGATGGTGCGGGTCTCGCCAGTTGCCGCATTGCCGACGGATACCGTGCCCACGACATTGTCGTTGCTCGCACCCGAGTACTGCCCGACATACGCCTCGGCCGGTGCACCGCGACCGCCGTCGCTAGCCCCCTGCCCCAGCGCCACGCTGCCGTTGGCCGAGGCTTCGGCACCTTCGCCGAGCGCAACTGCCCCGTCGCCGCTGGCCTTGGCGTTACCGCCAACGGCAATGGCATTGGCACCGCTGGCCACCGAGTCGGCCTGGGTCGACGAGGTGTGGAAGTACTTGATGCCGCCGCCGCTGACCATGTTGTTGACGCTGCTTTCCAGGCCAGTGACGCGGCCATCGATCACAGCGACCTTGTTGTTGGTATCGAACAGCTGCGCACCGTTGACTGCATCGGTGCTGTCCTCGGACAACTGGCCGGCCTTGACGTTGGTCAACTGGACGCTCTTGCCGGTACTCCCGAGGGTCATCTTGTCGTGCGCCGCCGAGTCGTAGACCAGGGCGTCGGACAGCGTGCCGCTCATGCTGGCGAGGGTGGTGTTGATGCCACTGATATCCGTGGTGTTCTGGGTGACACGGCCATCCAGGCCGCTGATCGCCACCGTGTTGCCGGCGATATCAGCGGTGTTCTGGGTGGTACGGGTATTCAGGTCACCGATCGAGGCCGTGTTGCCAGCGATATCCGTAGCGTTCTGCTCGACCCGCTGGTTGGTGCTGAACAGCTGGCCACCGTTCACGGCTTCCTGGCTGTCGGCGGCCACAGTACCGTCAGCCACGTTGATCAGCTTGCGCGCACCGGCAGTGCCGAGGAAGTCGACGGCGGCGCCATCGCTGTCCTTGCCCACGGTGAGGTTTTCACCGGCGGCGGACTGCTGGACCATACCGATGGTGCCGCTGCTCAGGTTGGTGGTGATGCTGGTGATATCACCCTCGACGTTGTTCATGCGGCCGCCGAGGTTGGTCACGCTGCCTTCGACGTTGGTCACGCGGCTATCGATGCCGGTGACACGGCCATCCAGGCCGGTGATCGCTGCAGTATTGCCAGCGATGTCCGCGGTGTTCTGCGCTACGTCCTGGTTGGTGCTGAACAGTTGGCCACCGTTCACGGCTTCCTTGCTGTCAGCGGCCACGGTACCGTCGGCCACGTTGATCAGCTTGCGAGCGCCGGCAGTGCCGAGGAAGTCGACGGCGACGCCATCGCTGTCCTTGCCCACGCTGAGGTTTTCACCGGCGGCGGACTGCTGGACCATGCCGATAGTGCCGCTGCTGAGGTTGGTGGTGATGCTGGTGATGTCGCCTTCCACGCTGCCCATGCGGCCATCGAGACCGCTGATCGAAGCGGCGTTACTCGCGATGTCGGAGCTGTTCTGGGTGACACGACCGTCCAGACCGGTGATCGCTGCGGTGTTGCCAGCGATGTCCGTGGTGTTCTGCGCTACGTCCTGGTTGGTGCTGAACAGTTGGCCACCGTTCACGGCCTCCTTGCTGTCAGCGGCCACGGTACCGTCGGCCACGTTGATCAGCTTGCGAGCGCCGGCAGTGCCGAGGAAGTCGACGGCGGCGCCATCGCTGTCCTTGCCCACGGTGAGGTTTTCACCGGCGGCGGACTGCTGGACCATGCCGATGGCGCCGCTGCTGAGGTTGGTGGTGATGCTGGTGATGTCGCCTTCCACACTGCCCATGCGGCCATCGAGACCGCTGATCGAGGCGGCGTTGCTCGCGATGTCGGAGCTGTTCTGGGTGACACGGCCATCCAGACCGGTGATCGCTGCGGTATTGCCAGCGATGTCCGCAGTGTTCTGCGCTACGCCCTGGTTAGTGCTGAACAGCTGGCCACCGTTCACGGCTTCCTGGCTGTCAGCGGCCACGGTACCGTCAGCCACGTTGATCAGCTTGCGCGCACCAGCAGTGCCGAGGAAGTCGACGGCGACGCCATCGCTGTCCTTGCCCACGGTGAGGTTTTCACCGGCGGCGGACTGCTGGACCATGCCAATAGCACCGCTGCTGAGGTTGGTGGTGATGCTGGTGATGTCACCTTCGACGTTGTTCATGCGGCCGTCGAGGTTCGTTACGCTGCCTTCGACGTTGTTCACGCGACCATCCAGACCAGTGATCGCTGCAGTATTGCCGGCGATGTCCGCAGTGTTCTGCGCCACGTCCTGATTGGTGCTGAACAGCTGGCCACCGTTCACGGCTTCCTGGCTACCGGCTGCCACGGCACCGTCGGCCATGTTGATCAGCTTGCGCGCACCAGCGGTACCGAGGAAGTCGACGGCGGCGCCATCGCTGTCCTTGCCCACGGTGAGGTTTTCACCGGCGGCGGACTGCTGGACCATACCGATGGCGCCGCTGCTGAGGTTGGTGGTGATGCTGGTGATGTTGCCTTCGACGTTGTTCATGCGGCCGTCGAGGTTGGTCACGTTGCCTTCGACGTTGGTCACACGGCTATCGATGCCGGTGACACGGCCATCCAGGCCGGTGATCGCTGCGGTATTGCCAGCGATGTCCGCAGTGTTCTGCGCCACGTCCTGGTTGGTGCTGAACAGCTGGCCGCCATTCACGGCCTCCTTGCTGTCGGCGGCCACGGCACCGTCAGCCACGTTGATCAGCTTGCGAGCGCCTGCAGTGCCGAGGAAGTCGACGGCCAGGCCATCGCTGTCCTTGCCCACGGTGAGGTTTTCACCGGCAGCGGACTGCTGGACCATACCGATGGTGCCGCTGCTCAGGTTGGTTGTGATGCTGGTGATGTCGCCTTCCACACTGCCCATGCGGCCGTCGAGGCTGGTGATATCGCCTTCCGCCGTGGTCATGCGTCCGCCCAGGCTGGTGATCGACGTCGCGTTGCTTGAGATATCCGCGGTATTTTGCGTAACGCGAGTATCCAACCCGGCGATCGATTGGCCGTTGGCGGCGATATCCGTGGTGTTCTGGGTCACGCGGCCATCCAGGTTGCCGAGAGCGCCATCCACCTTGTCAAAGCCCGCTCCCACATTGGTTGCGGCACCACTGGTTCCGCCAAGGGTATTGGCCTTGGCCAGCAGATAGCTCGGCGCGGTGATCGCAGCATTGGTGCCCACGGTAGTGCCCAGCGCCGATGCGGCCGTTGCGGCCAGGTTCGCGACCTTGGCGTCTTCCGACTGCAATTGGCTGACGTTGACTGCGTCGGTTGCCTGCGAGCCGGCTGCCAGGTTGGTCAAGCGACGCTCCTGGGTGGATGCGCCGATGGACACTTCGCCGTTGGTGGCGGAAGCCACACCCGACAAGGCAGCGGCCCCCGGGTTGTAACCGGCAGCTGCAAGGTTCGCAGTGGTGCTGGAGTTGGCACCCAAGGCAACCGAGTTGCCCGCCGTGGCGATGGCGGAGGTGCCCAGTGCCAGGCTGCTGGCGGCTGTTGCGCTGGCGGAAGTACCCAGCGCCAGGCTGTCCACACCCGAGGCATTGGTGCCATAACCCAGCGCAATCGCATGGTCGGCTATCGCGGTCGCCAGGGTTCCCATGGCAATGGAGCCATTGCCCTTGGACGAGGAGTAGATGCCCATGGCAATGCCACCGGAATCCTGAGCCATCGCGCCAAAGCCCATTGCGGTGGAGCCGAAACCATAGGCGCGGACGGCACAGCCGATCGCCGTGGAGTTGTACCCGTATGCCAGGGTCGATCCGTTATTGACCGCCGTACCGCCGGCGTTGTTGCCAATGTTGCCGGTGCCGCCGATGAACTGGCTCGAGCCCCAGTTGACGTATCCCGTGCCTTTATTGGCCTGGGAGCCATAATCGACTGTGGTTGAGTACTGCGGAGCCAGGCTGCTGAACAGGCTGCTCATGTTGCCCAGTGCCCCGGGCCCGGTCGTGTAGGTCGCAGTGAGATCCTGGCAGTCGCCGTCAGGCGTCATCGCCAGGCCCTGGTAGTTGGCTTGCGCCCCCCAGCCACCACTCGAGCCAGCAGCCCGAGAACCGTTGTTGCCGTTGACCGAGGCCCCCGTATCGGAGAACGACGCCCCCGCAAACGCCTCGGGCAGGAAGCCAAATGCACTCATCAGGGCGGCCGCGATCAGGCCACCAATACGCCCAGCCTTGGTCCGACTTTTAGCCGTCTCCGCAGCCGCGACATAGGTCCCCGTTTTTTCACACCAGATACTGCGATATACGCGGTTCATCAGAATTTCCCTTATTCCATACGTAGGAATCGTCTCGTTTAAAGATCGAAAAGAGACGGGATGAACACATGTTATGGAGAGGCAAATTCCGAGGAACTCAGATAATCCCATTACTTGGGCAGGATGATTCCTAAGGCTATTCCTGCATAAAACAGAGAACCGGCAGCAACACATCCAGAATATGAGTCTGGATGGTTTTCTTGAGCGTCACTCACGTAGTAGGAGATATCTCACTCTGATGATTTCTCCCATGGATGGGAGTGCAAACTTTCCCGGCGCCGCTTCATTACAGGGATTGGAGACAGACCCGCCGCACCAACAATCCGCTATGGCGAAAGTACGCTTGTATCACCAGTGGAAGGCGGCAGCCTGAATCGGGACAGTCCCGCCGCCGCGTGGGCCTGGACCGGGCCGGGAAACTAGAACGCCAGGGCTGCCCCACACAGTGAGGCAACCCTGGCGACAAGGACCACTACCCGCGCGACTGGCCCACGGCACGGGGCAGAACGACAGGTCTGAATCAGGGCAAGGTCATCGACAGATAGTAGTTCTTGCCGAGTATCACCCCCCGGCCAAGCCAGGGCTGGCCGAAGCGGGTCAGCATCACTCCATCCCTTTTCGAGACCTGATAGCTCAGCCCGGTATCAGAGCTGAAAGAGAACTGCTCTGCCGTCAGGCGATTCAGGCGGTACCGGGTACTTGCGGGTGGAATCTGCTGCTTCAGATCGTCCAGGTAACGTGGCGCCAGCTCCGCGAACATCTTGGCCGCACGGCTACGATAATCACTCTCGATCAACCCCGGCGTGGCAGCCAGGCGCCCGGCGATGAGGGCAAAGATGTCCGCATTGGCCCGGCTTTGCGCAAGCCGCAGGTCCATCAGCCTGCTCAGCGCGACGTTATCGAGCCTGGCGTTTGAATCTGCTTTCGCTGCGCCGGTGCTCGCCTCCTCGCTTGCGGTTTTCCCGGCGCCACCAGCGCTGAGTGCGGCCGGTGACGTTGCCGCGCCAGGCCGCATGAACTCCTCAGGGTTGACCGGCGTCAGCGCGGAAACCGCGTGGTAGGCAGCACAGGCCGCGGCCTGTGCTGCCGTATCGCCATTCACCAGCAGAGCCATCGCGTCATTCCCCTGGTGCGGCAGCGAAGCCGGGTCGATCCCCAGTTTCTTCAACTGGGCACTGTTCTGCTCCGCGGTAACGCCACCGTTGGCCAAGGAGCACAATTGATGAGCCAGGACGGGAGCGCTTCGGCCATTGAAGGTGGGATACAGGGAGCGCACGGCTTCCTGAATGACCGGCAGTGCGGGAACGCTGACAGGATGGGCGGCCAGCGCAGAGCCGGAACCCCCTTGCGGGCCGCAGCCTGCCAGAGTGAGCAATAGCGCCGAGAAAACGAGGGATTTTGAGTTCATAGCAGCACCAGTTAGAAAGAGTGGTTCTCCGATACTGAAAGTCCTCAGAGAATGACCTGGTGATATTAGGAATTTGCCCACTTATTTATTGTCGTAAAATCCCACAACTCATGTAGGAAATATCCTATTAATGGCCCTCCGATCGAAATACTTCCTACATACAAGCCGAAGCGGATTTATTGATTAACGATCAAACCCACGAGCACCTGATCTCGTGACGTCACCCCCCAAACTCTCGCGCAGCAACTGTCAGTTCAACCGTGAATTTCCGAGTACCCGGCTCAAGGTAATGACTGTCACTCGCACGCATGTGCAGCCCCTTGAATAAACCATCTCGAAGTACGAGGTTTTCCGCCCGGAGTTGGGCAGCCGCACTATCGGCGAGCGATGATCAGGGCCCGCGCGCGCAATTGGCCACATCCGCCGTCGACGTCCTGCCCGGCGCTGTTGCGCACCTTGGTCAGCACCCCACGGCTGTGCAGATAACGGACCATCTCGACGATGCGGGCGCTGTCCGGGCGCTGGTACTGGTCGCCTTCCAGGGCGTTGAACGGGATCAGGTTGAGCACGCCGAACTTGCCCTTGAGCAGGCGCAGGATGCCGTCGAGTTCTTCCTGGCTGTCGTTGATGCCCTTGAGCAGCGTCCACTGGTACTGGATCGGATAGTCCGTGGCGCGGGCGTAGGCCTCGCCCTGCTCCACCAGTTCCTCGGGGGTAATCTTTGGCGCGCGCGGCAGCAGGTGCTCGCGCAACGCCGCATCGCTGGTGTGCAGCGAGAGCGCCAGCGCCGGCTTGATCCGTTGCTGCGGGAGGCGCTCGAACACGCGCGGGTCGCCGACGGTGGAGAACACCAGGTTCTTGTGGCCAATACCGCCATCGGTGCCGAGGCGGTCGATGGCCTCCAGCACATTGTCGAGGTTGTGCGCCGGCTCGCCCATGCCCATGAACACCACCCTTTTCACTGGCCGCACACGCCGCGCGAGCACCAGTTGGGCAACGATCTCGCTGGTGGATAGCTGGCGCAGCAGGCCGCTCTTGCCGGTCATGCAGAAGCGGCAGCCCACGGCACAACCGACCTGGGTCGACACGCACACGCCGCCGCGCGGCAGCAGCACGCTTTCCACCATCTGCCCATCAGCCAGGCGTACCAGCAGGCGCTCGGAGTTGTCGCCGCCGGGGTGGCGCGACTGGATGGTCGCCAATGCATCCAGCTCGGCGGCAATCTGCGCTACGCCGTTGCGCACGCTCAGCGGCAGGAAGTCCTCGGTCGCCTGTCGCTTGGTGCCGGCATCCAGCGCCTTGCCCTGCAGCCAGGCACGCAGCATCCGGGCGCGATGCAGGGGCAGCGCGCCAAGGTCGGCAAGGCGTTGGTCGAGGTCGGAGATTCGCATGGGGCGCGCATCCTACCACCCGGCGCCGACACGGCGTAGCGCTGCCGGTCGACGACCCTGAAATGTCCGTCGTAGACGCCTCGCTGCGTCAACCGCGCGCACGCTGCTTTGAGATTCGTCTGATTCAGCAAGCATTCACCGCGCCCCTACAGTGCCGCCGCCCCCAATCCAATGCAAAAAGGGGCATTTGCATACAAGGAGTAAGCATGAAGAAGTTCCTGAGCGCCGCCGCACTTGTCTCGGTCGCTGCCCTCGCCACCGGCTGCACCAGCTACAACGTCAGCCAACCGATCGCCCCGATCGCCGGCGCCGTCAAGACCGACCTGAAGGCAGACGTTGCCGTCGGTGGCCCGATCAGTGGCCAGTCCCAGGTCAACATCCTGTTCGGCTTCATCAAGTTCGGCGGTGACAGCCAGTACGCCGATGGCGTCACCTACGGCGCCGAGAGCGGTTCGGGCATGAGCCTGGCTGCCTTCGACCCGGTTTCCTCGGTCAAGGCCGCTGCCGCTTACAAGGCGGTGAAGAGCTCCGGTTCCGATCTGATCGTCGCACCGCGCTACGAAGTGAACGTGCAGGATTACTTCATCTTCAAGAAGGTGGACGTCAAGGTCACCGGCAACAAAGGCAGCATCAACAACATTCGTTGATGGACGCCGGGCGGGGCATCGTGCCCCGCCTACCGCTGGAGCGACGGAGCAGGTGGTGCTAGGTTCAGTCCTTCTACACCGTAACAGGACGTCTTCATGCGCCGGACCGCTCCCCTCGCGTTCAGCCTCATCGCACTCGCATTCTCCAACCTCGCCCAAGCCACCCCGCCGGACTTCGATGCGAAGGTGAACAAGCTCGCCCAGCAGGTCATGCGCGAACAGAACATCGCCGGCCTGGCGATTGGCGTCACCAACCATGGCGAGCAGCATTTCTACAATTTCGGCGTGGCGTCGAAGCAGAGCAAACAGCCGGTGAGCAGCGATACGCTGTTCGAGATCGGCTCGGTGAGCAAGACGTTCACCGCCACCCTTGCCGGTTTCGCCGAGGCCAGCGGCAAGCTCAAGCTGCAGGACAGCCCGACGCATTATCTGAAGGAACTGCGCGGCAGCGCCCTGGACAAGGTGACGCTGATCCAGCTCGCCACCCACGTCACCGGCGGTTTCCCGCTGCAACTGCCCGATGAGGTAAAGACTCCCCAACAGCTCACCGACTACTACAGGACCTGGCAGCCGCAGTACCCCGCCAACACCCAGCGGACTTACGCCAACCCCAGTATCGGCCTGCTCGGCATCGCCACCGCGCGCGCCCTTGATGTGCCGTTCAAGACCGCGATGCAGCGCAACGTCTTCGCCCCGCTGGGACTGAGCAATACCCATATCGATGTGCCCGTGACGCGCCAGGGTGTCTATGCCCAGGGCTACGACAAGGACGACCAGCCCGTGCGGGTTAACCCCGACCAGATCGCCGATGAGGCCTACGGGGTGAAATCCAGCAGTCGTGACCTGCTGCGTTTCGTCCAGGTGCAACTGGGCGAGGTCAAGCTCGGTACCAAGTTGCAGGCGGCGGTGGATGCCACCCGCACCGGCTATTACCAGGTCGGCCCGATGACCCAGGACCTCGTCTGGGAGCAGTATGCCTACCCCCCCAAGCTCGCCGAACTACAGCAATACAACGGCCCTTCGATGGTGCTGGAGAGCCAGCCGGTGAAGGCTCTGCGCAAGCCGCTGCCGCCGCAGCAGGACGTCTGGGTGAACAAGACCGGCGCCACCGGCGGCTTCGGTGCCTACGTCGCGTTCGTCCCGTCGAAGCAGCGCGGCATCGTCATCCTCGCCAACCGCAACTACCCCAACGAGGCGCGGGTGAAGCTGGCCTGGGACATTCTCTCGAAGCTGGATTGACGCGCTTGCTGTGGGAACGAACCTTGACCGCGATGCCTCCCGGTGGCTCCGGCGCCAAGAGGTTCGCGAGCAAGCTCGCTCCTACAGCGCCTCGCCCGTGGCGCGCGACCTGTATCGATGCCGGTGATGTTCTGAATCAAAATGCCGATAATGATCCCTGGCGGCGGAGCCTGTAGCGTGGTGTCCTGACAGATTCCGCCACCAGAGGATCAGTGCCTTGCCCCGCCTCCCACTGCAACGCGCGCCCATCGGCGACTACGACCACTCTGCGCAGTCGCGCGGAGGCCGCTTCCACAACCTCACCCCGCGCCCGGCGGACATGCCCGAGCCAAGCGCGAGGGTGCTCTGGGATGTGTTGTTCAACAAACCGAAGAACACCGTGCCGCGCGCGCCGGTACCCGTGCGCGCGCTGACTGCGGACGAACTGGACGCCGCGCCTGACCGCAGCCTGTATCGCCTCGGCCACTCCACCCTGCTGCTCAAGTTGCGCGGCGGCTGGTGGCTGACCGACCCGGTGTTCTCCGAACGCGCGTCGCCCTTCAGCTTCGCCGGGCCCAAGCGCTTCCACGCGCCACCGATTGCCCTGCGGGACCTGCCGCCGATCCGCGGCGTGATCCTCTCCCACGACCACTACGATCACCTTGACCGCGCGACCATCGCCGTGCTGGCCGAACGCGCGGAGGTCTTCCTCACCCCGCTGGGCGTGGGCGACCGCCTGCTCGACTGGGGCGTACCGGCAGAGAAGATCCGCCAACTGGACTGGTGGCAGAGCACCACGGTGGACGGCCTGTGCCTGACCGCCACCCCGGCGCAGCACTTCTCCGGCCGCGGAGTACGCGACGGCAACCGCACCCTGTGGTGCTCCTGGGTGATCGAGGACGACAGCCTGCGCATCTTCTTCAGCGGCGACACTGGCTACTTCGACGGCTTCGCCGAGATCGGCCGGCGCTTCGGCCACTTCGACCTGACGCTGATGGAAACCGGTGCCTACAACGAGCACTGGCCCTACGTGCACATGCATCCGCAACAGACTGTGCAGGCGCACCAGGACCTCAACGGCCGCTGGCTGCTGCCGATCCACAACGGCACTTTCGACCTGGCCATGCACGCCTGGTACGAACCCTTCGAACGCGTACTGGAAATCGCCGGCGAGCGCGGGCTGAGCGTTACCACGCCGATGATGGGCGAGCGCATCGATATCGAAGCGCCACATAACGCTGAACGCTGGTGGCGCGGCGTGGTAGCCGAGGAAGCCCGCACACCGGTGCCGCGCTGTGGCTGTCGCGCCGCCCGCGAGAGTTGAGCCCCGGCCGTTGTAGGATGGCGTGGAGCGAAGCGATACCCATCAATGCGTTGCACCAACAGCATGGGTATCGCTCCGCTCCACCCATCCTACGATCGACGTTCCGGTACCGCATGGCGCTGTTCTTGTAGGAGCGAGCTTGCTCGCCCCTACGAAAAGCCATGAGTGCTCGCATACTCAATCGCTGGCCAGCTCGAACAGCTGCCAGCGCACCGAGCTGACGCCCTTCTCCAGGCTGATGCGGCTGACCATGCGTTCCAGTTGTCCGGCGGCGCCATGGCCGCCGAGCAACTCGGCGCGCACTTCCAGTTTCGCCGGGTTGGGCTGATCCTCGCTGTGCAGCGATTGCAGGCGCAGTTCGCTGCTGTCCAGGCTGTGCAGCATCAGGCTGCGCACCTGAATCTCGTCTTCGGCGCGGCAGATGATCGCGACGCCGTAGCGCTGCTCCGCTTCACTGGCCGGCACCACGTCCTGGTGATTCAGGCGCAGGGCGATGTCGCGCAGCAGGATGTTGGCGCAGAGCACCACCACGCTGCCCAGCGCGGCTTCGAGCAACAGCCCCATGCTGCACAGCACACCGATGGCGGCGGTGCACCAGAGCGTGGCAGCAGTGTTGAGGCCGCGCACATTCAGGCCATCGCGCATGATCACGCCGCCGCCGAGGAAGCCGATGCCGGACACCACATAAGCAGCGATGCGCGGAGCGTCGGCCGAGAGCCCCGGCATGGCCTGGGTCATCAGCACGAAGAGACAGGCACCGGTGCTGACCAGCGCATTGGTACGCAGGCCGGTCAGGCGCTGACGCAGCTGGCGTTCGGCGCCGATCAGGGCGCCCAGGATGAGTGCCGCGGCAACCCGCAGCAGGAAGATTTTCCAATCCATGTTCCACCTCGTTTGCGGCGCTCGGCCGCTCCATGCGCCGGGCGGTGCCGGCGCGCATTCGGGTGGTGGATTGCGAGGGAGCGAAGGGCCGGTTGGCCCCGCAGGGGAATGGTGAGACGTCATCCCGCGGCGGGATGCGTATCGCCACTGTCCGCAACGCAGCGAGACAGTGGCAGGGTTCTGCCGGACGGCTCGCTGTTCAGACCTGTCGCAATCGACCAGGGCAAGTGTCCAAGGCAGGACTCCTCTATTGATTCAAAAAAAGCGACCGGGCCCGGTGTGAGCACTGCCCGGGACAGCCCCGGCCGCGAGTCGTCATCATCCCCGAGCAGCCTTAAGGTTTCCTTAGTGCCTGGACCCATGGTTGGCATCGAACGGGCCAGGGCCCTACCATGCGCCCCTGCCCTGATCAGGAACACGTCATGCCGTCCGCCATCGTCACCCGCGAGCACTGGATCAGCAGCGAGAAAGGCCAACTGTTCGCCCAAGCCTGGACACCCGCCGAGATCACCGGCGAGCCGATCCTGCTGCTGCATGACTCGCTGGGCTGCGTCACCTTGTGGCGCGATTTCCCGGAAAGCCTCGCCGGCGCCACCGGCCGCCCGGTCATCGCCTATGACCGCCTCGGTTTCGGTCGCTCAGAGCGCTACCCCGGTGCCCTGCCCCTGGACTTCATCGACGGGGAAGCACGCACCGTCTTCCCTCTGCTGCAGCAGCACTTCGGTTTCGAGCGCTGCGTGGTGTTCGGCCATAGCGTTGGCGGCGCCATGGCCGTGACGTGCGTGGCACGGCATCCGCAAACCTGCGCGGCGTTGATCACCGAGTCGGCGCAGGCCTTCGTCGAGCACCGGACCCGCGACGGCATCCGCGCCGCGGAGCTGGAATTCGCCCGCGAGGGGCAGTTGCAACGCCTGCAGAAGTACCATGGCGACAAGGCTTTCTGGGTGCTGCGCGCCTGGGTCGACACCTGGCTGTCGGACGATTTCAGCGACTGGAACCTGGACGCCGAACTGGCGCAGGTAAAGTGCCCGACCCTCAGCCTGCATGGCGAGCAGGACGAGTACGGCTCGGCCGCCCACCCGCAGCGTCTCACCTCGATACCGGGCGTACCGACGATGCTCAGGCTGCTGCCCGATTGCGGACATGTTCCGCACCGCGAACAGCAACCTGCCGTGCTGCAGGCGGTGGCCGAGTTTTTCCAGCGCCATGTGCCCCAGGCCCCGTCAGTCGTGGGGCGCAGGTAATACCGTCTGGCTGAAAAATTGAATCCGGGTTCGTGCAGGACGGTCACAACGACCAGGCGCCGTCGCTTCGCTTTCTTTTCCCAGGGAGCAGCCTCAAGGGCGCCGTCGCGCGGGTACCGGAAGGGCCCTGCGCAACGGCCGGACTGGTTTTGTCGCGCAGGTAGGTTCGATCATGTGCCGCCTTCATTTTCTTCCGCTGTTATTGCTCGCGCTCTGGGCACCCTCTTCCATCGCCGCTGAGCTGGGCACATCCACCGATGAGAAAGCCCAGGCCGCCGTGACCAAGGGCGAAGTCCTGGAACAACAGGTCGCCCACCCCGCTACCGCGGTAACCACCGCAGCCCCCATCACCAAGGCCGAAGTGAAAGCCGTCGACCCCGCCGGCAAGGCACCGCTGGACGACGCCGTCGTCTGCCTGTCGCGGACCATTTACTGGGAAGCCAAAGGTGGCGGCCGCGCCGACATGGAGGCGGTGGCCAATGTGGTGCTCAACCGCATGGGCCACGGTGGCTTCCCCGACACCGTGTGTGGCGTGGTCAAGCAGGGCCAGGAGCAGAAACACTGCCAGTTTTCCTGGTGGTGCGACGGCCGCTCCGATCAGGTGGAGGAAAAGAACCGCTACGACATCGCCAAGGAAATCGCCCGCAAGGCGCTGAACCAGCAACTGGGCGACCGCACGCGCGGCGCGATGTACTTCCACGACCGCCACGTCTCGCCGTCCTGGGCGAAGGAATACATCCGCACGGCCGAGACAGACGAGTTCGTCTTCTACAAGCCGCGCGGCGGCGATGCGCGTTAGCTGACGGCGCTGCTGCCGTCGCGCTGGGCGTCCATCCAGCGCACCAGGGCCTCGCCGAACTCCGGCGGGGCCTTGCGCCCGACGCGGCGTGCGAGATCGAGCACGGTGTGCTGGGCCAGCGCCTCTTCCATACGCTTCTGCGCGGTCAGCATGACGGCGTGGATCGAGCAGGTACCGCAGGTCGCCCATTCCGGCGGCGAACCTTCGAACACCGCGCAGCGGCCGCGGATGTCGCGGCACTCGAAAATCTGCTTGTCGCCATCGATGGCCCTGACGATGTCCAGCACGGTGATTTCGTCCGCCGGCCGCGCCAGGCGGAAACCACCGCGCACACCTTCAGTGGCCGCTACCAGCCCAGCCTTGGCCAGTTTGGTGAAGACCTTGGCCAGCAATTCCTGGGGCACACCCTGCAACTCCGCCAGCGCTCGCACGCTGGAGTCACGGCTGTCGCCCTTCTCATCCGTCAGGAAGAGCAGGCAGTGAATGCCGTACTCCACCCCTGCGCTGTATAAAGCCATCACAAACTCCGACTAAGTTAGTCGTATTATTCTCAAGCTAAAGCCTGCGCCCGGCAAGCACTTAAGCATGCAACCAGACGAATTGTAACCCGCAGAGCAGGGCTTGCAGCACTTCAAAGCGTTCAGCGAATAAACAGAAGCAGAGCTACCGCCTCCGCCCCAGGTGTGACGAATGGTCGGAGTTTGGGGTAAAAATCAGTTGCGCCGAATAACTACGACAAATATAGTCGTAGTTATCCGAGGCGAGCCGGGAAGCGAACCGCTCCGATATCAGGCACTCGGGAACCCTACAACCTGGATTCATCCTTTTCGTCGGAGAGACCATGAAACAACGCATCCTGATCGTCGGCACCGGTTTCGCGGGTATGTGGAGCGCCCTGAGCGCCACGCGTCTGCTCGACCTGCACCAGCGCGGCGACATCGAAGTCGCTGTACTTGCCCCGCAGGCCGAACTGCGCATCCGCCCGCGCTTCTACGAGCCGAACGTGCACCAGATGGCCGCGCCGCTGGGCGACCTGTTCGGCGCCGTGGGCGTGACCTTCATCCAGGGCAGCGCCGAGCAGATCGACGTCGACGGGCGCCAGCTGGATTACCGCGATGCCAGCGGTGAGATCGCCACCCTGGGCTTCGACCGCCTGATCCTCGCCAGCGGCAGCAAGGTCGCCCGCCCCGCCCTGCCGGGCATCGAACACGCCTTCGACGTCGACGACATCGACCAGGCCGTGCGCCTTGAAACGCATATCCGCTCGCTGAACCAACTGCCGGAATCCGCAGCGCGCAACACCGTGGTCGTCGCCGGCGGCGGCTTCACCGGCATCGAGACAGCCGCTGAAATGCCCGCGCGCCTGCGAGAAGTACTGGGCGCGGACGCCAAGGTACGGGTGATCGTGGTCGATCGCGGCGCCGAGATCGGCGGTGCGCTGGGCGTCACGTCGCAATCCGTGGTGGCCGAAGCCTCCGCCGAGCTGGGCGTGGAATGGCGCCTGAAGGCCTCGGTGGAATCCATCGACGAAAACGGCGTCACGCTCTCCAGCGGCGAGCGCATCGAGGCGAAGACCGTGATCTGGACCGCCGGCGTGCGCGCCAGTTCGCTGACCGAACAGGTCGCCGGCGAACGTGATCGCCAGGGCCGCCTGCACGTGGACCGCAACCTCCAGGTGATTGGCCAGGACGCCGTGTTCGCCACCGGCGACGTCGCCTACGCCGCCGTGGACAACGCCGGCAACTACGCGCTGATGACCTGCCAGCACGCCATCGCCCTGGGCCGCTCGGCCGGCAACAACGCTGCCGCCGACCTGCTGGGCGTAGCGCCCATCCCCTACAGCCAGGAGAAGTACGTCACCTGCCTGGACCTGGGCGCCTGGGGCGCGCTGTTCACCGAAGGCTGGGACCGCCAGGTGCGCTTCCAGCGCGAAGAAGGCAAGAAGATCAAGACCGAGATCAACACCGTGTGGATCTACCCGCCGGCCGCTGATCGCACCACCGCGCTGGCGGCAGCCGATCCGATGATCCCTGTCGTGGCCTGACGCGCGGAGCAGAAGCCCCGGTTGGCGCGAGCCTTCCGGGGCTTTTTCGCAGGCGCACTCAACCACACACCTGGCCGCCGAAGATGGGCGTTCCTGGGCTTCGCCATGCCGCGGCGGATGAAAAAAACCGCACTCCCGATGCCCTTCCGCGATCCATTACGGAAGAGCCTTCGAGGAGCCGCCATGAGCACACCGCCGGAGCTGCCGGACCTTCCTCCCGACCTGCACTACGTCGACGATCGCCTGCCGGGCATCAGCCGGCGTCGCCTGCGCGGGCGCTTCGCCTACTTCGACCCGGGCGGCGAACGCATCCGCGTGGAAGCAGAGATCGAGCGCATCAACCGCCTGGCGATTCCGCCGGCATATATCGATGTGTGGATCTGCATCGACCCCCTCGGCCACCTGCAGGCGACCGGGCGCGACATGCGCGGCCGCAAGCAGTACCGTTACCACCCGCGCTGGACCGAGGTTCGCGACAGCGCCAAGTACGAGCGCCTGCTGCGCTTCGGGGAAAGCCTGCCAGCGCTGCGCAGGCGCATCGAGCGGGACCTGGCGCTGCCCGGCCTGGGAGCGGAAAAAGTCATGGCGACCGTGGTCGAACTGCTCGATCGCACCCTGATCCGCATCGGCAACGAACGCTACCGCAAGGAGAACCGCTCCTTCGGCCTCACCACGCTGAACAACCGTCATGTCGAAGTCCGCGGCACACGCATCCGCTTCGCCTTTCGTGGCAAGAGCGGCATCCGCCACAGCGTGGACATCGAGCACCCACGCCTGGCGCGCATCCTCCGGCGCTGCCTGGAGCTGCCCGGGCAACAGCTGTTCCAGTACCTGGACGCAGAGCGCCAGCGGCACATGATCGACTCCCGCGACATCAACACCTACCTGCGCGAGCACGCCGGCGAGGAGTTCACCGCCAAGGACTACCGCACCTGGGCCGGTACCACCCTGGCCCTGGAGCACTGCCGCAGGACCCGCTGGGAAGACGAGAAGAGCGCCAACCGCCAACTCAAGGCGATCATCCAGCAAGTAGCGGACGAGCTTGGCAATACCCCGGCGATCTGCCGCAAATGCTACATACACCCACGGGTGATCGAAGCCTTCCTAGCCGGTGAACTCAACGGGCTGCGCAAATCGCGCAAGCGGCAGAACCTGAGCGCCGAGGAAGCCACCCTGCTGGCGTTCCTGTCTCGCCCGCCGTCATGACAGGTCCCCGGAAGAACCTTCACACACTCACGACAGCAAGATTGTTCAAGCCAGGCAGCGCGTTTCTCTGCCACCCTGAAGGCACTTATCTGCCTGCAAGAAACGTTCATGTCCCAAGATCAGCTTCCTTCACGTGCCTTCCTCAAGGGCGCCATCGACATCATGCCGCTGTCGCTCGCGGTGCTGCCCTGGGGCCTGCTTGCCGGCTCCCTGGCCATCGACGCCGGGCTTTCGCCACTGCATGGCCAGGGCCTGTCTGCCATTGTCTTCGCCGGCGCCGCGCAACTGGTGGCCATCGGCATGCTCAAGGGCGGCGCCGGGTTCATCTCGATCATGATCACCACCCTGCTGCTGACCTCGCAGCACCTGCTCTACGGAATGACCCTGCGCCCGGCGATCTCCGGCCTGCCGGGACGCTGGCGCGCGGGCCTGGGCTTCCTGCTCACCGATGAATTCTTCGCCCTGACCAGCGGCCACGACCGCGAGACCTTCAACCGCTGGTACGCCCTGGGCGTGGGGTTGACGTTCTATATCGCCTGGAACCTCTTCACCCTGGCCGGCGTGCTGGTGGGCAGCAGCATTCCGGGGCTGGAACACCTGGGCCTGGACTTCTCCATTGCCGCGACCTTCGTCGCGCTGATCGCGCCGGTGGTGAAGAACATACCTACCGTGGTCTGCGTCGCCGTCTCGCTGTTCTGCTCGGTGCTCTTCAGCTACTGGCAGGTCGGCTCGGCGCTGGTGCTTTCCGGGCTGGCGGGGATGTTCGCCGGCTTTATCTGCCAGAAACTCTCGGGGGTGCGCGCATGATGGTCTGGGCAGTGATTTTCGGCATGGGCCTGATCGTGTTCTTCAACCGCTACGTGTTCCTCGAACCGCGCCTGCCGATCCGCCTGAGCAGCAACGTGCGGCAGTTCCTCGGCTTCGCCGTGCCGGGCATGCTCACCGCAATCTGCGGCCCCATCGTGTTCCTCCCCGAGCACCAGTTGAACCTGAGCGTGGACAATCCCTACCTGCTCGGCGCCATCGTCGCCGTGGCGCTGGTGCTGTGGACGCGCAACGTGCTGCTCAGCGTGATCCTCAGCATGGGCGCGTTCTACCTGCTGCGCTGGTGGCTGTGACCGACGCCGGGCTTCATCCCGCCGCGCCCCGCCCGTAGTACGCCAGCACCAACTGCACCAGTGCTTCCTCGATGCCCTCCCGCCGTTCCGGGGCCAGGGCGCCGGGGTCGTCCAGCAGGGCACGCAGCACACCGCCCACGGCATGGGCGAGGACGAATACCTCGGCCTCGTCGAGCTTGCGCAACTGCTGGTCGTGGTCGATCAGGCCGTGGGTCACCAGGTGGGTCATGACGCTGCCGCGCAAGGCTGGCAGCGGGCTGCCGCCGCCGCGCGTCATCAGGTAGTGCATCAGCGCCTTGTGCGCGCCGGTGCGCCCGCCATAGGCGCTGACGGCGGCGTGAATCACTGCGCGGATGCGCTCGCCGGGCGTCTCCGGCGGGCGGCCGGTGAGCGCGCCCATGATGCCGGCGGCCAACGCTGCCAGTTCGCGCCGGGCCAGCTCGTCGAGGATGCGGTCCTTGTTGGGGAAGTACTGGTACAACGAGCCGACGCTGACCCCGGCCAGTTCCGCCACGTGGTTGGTGGTGAAACCCTCCAGACCATGGCGCTCCAGGATGCGCCGCGACGCCTCCAATATGAGCTCGACCTTCTCCAGCGCCCGCGCCTGCCGCGGCAGACGACGGCTATCTGGCTGATTTTCCGCTGTTTTTCGGTTCACCTGGGGCCACCGGGAAAGCGAGTACAGCAAGCGTTGCGTCCTACCTATCATGGCAGCCACATCGAGACCGGCAAGTCGAGCGGATGAACCGCAGCGGCCGGCGCAGGAGACCCGCCATGAGCCACAAGAGCCATACCGCCCCACTGGACGACGACATCTGCGTGCACATCTTCGCCGCGTCCGGCGCCATGGTCGGCGTATGCCTGACAGTAGTGGGCATCCTGCGCATCATCGTCGGCCAGCACCGCGTGGACCTGATCGGCCAGGACATGCTCGCGCTGAACACGGTGATCTACCTGGCGACCACCCTCACCGCTTACTTCGGCCTGCGGACCCGCAAGCTGCAACGCAATCACCGTCTCGAACGCGTCGCCGACACCCTGTTCCTGGTGGGGCTGAGCATCACCACCCTGACCACCGCCTTCATCGCCTGCGCCATGTCCTGCTGCTGAAACTCCGATTGAATTCCGGCACCGCTATGTAGAAATATATATGCCGATTAGCCTGTCGTTCAGAGGAAAGGACATGAACACCGCCGTGTACGCCAAGGAAGCCGTCGGCGCGAATTACGCGCTGGAGTCGATGCAATACGCCCAGGCCCGCACCTGGGAAGCCGTGAACGCCATCGCCGCGCAGATGCGCCCCGGCATGACCGAACTGGAGGCCGTCGCCATCGGCAAGCAGGTGCTCGCCGACCTGGGCATGGAGCGCATCTGGCACCCGCTGTTGATCCGCTTCGGCGCCAACACCCTGAAGACCTTCAAGCAGCGCTCCGAGGGCAACCCGGTGCTGGGCGAGAACGACATCTTCTTCATCGACATGGGCGTGGTCTGGCGCGGCCATGAAGGCGATGCCGGCGCCACCTTCGTCACCGGCAACGATCCGGAGATGGCCGCCTGCGCGGCAGCGGCGAAAACCCTGTTCGAGCGCGTCGAGGCGCGCTGGCGCGAGACCGGCTGCAGCGGCGTGGCGCTGTACGACTTCGCCCATGAACAGGCCGGGGAACTGGGCTGGCTGCTCAACCTGGACATCAAGGGCCACCGCGTCAGCGACTTCCCGCACGCCATCTACCGCGCCGGCGATCTGGGCGATTACGCCGAGCACCCGAGCGGTGGCCTGTGGATCCTGGAAATCCAGCTCGCCCACCCGAGCAAGGCCTACGGCGCCTTCTACGAAGACCTGCTGGCCTGACGCGGAGCACAAGCCATGAGCGAGACCGTACTGCTGTTCTCCTACGGCACCCTGCAGGACAAGGCCGTGCAACTGGCCAGCTTCGGCCGCGAGCTGCACGGGCATGTCGACGCCCTGGTGGGGTTCCGCCAGGACTGGGTGGAAATCACCGACCCTGCCGTACTCGCCACCAGCGGCAAGACCCACCACCCCATCGTCCAATACAGCGGAGCGGATGCCGACCGGGTAACCGGGACAGTGTTCGAGATCACCCCGCACGAGCTGCTGGCGGCAGATGCATACGAGGTATCGGACTACCAGCGGGTCAACGTGCAATTGCAGTCCGGCCTCCAGGCGTGGGTCTATATCAAGGCCTGAGCTGACGCTGTGGTGGAAACTGCATAGCGTTTCCTGACATTCTGGTCAGGTTTTTACGACCTACCGGAGAGCAACAATGAAAGTCAGTGCACGCAACGTCTTCCACGGCAAAGTACGCGAAGTACGCGCCGGCGCAGTGAACAGCGAAGTCGTCCTCGAACTGGCCGGCGGCGAAACCCTGGTGGCCGTGGTCACCGTGGAAAGCGTCAACAGCCTGAAGCTGGCCGCCGGCGCCGAAGCCGTCGCCCTGGTCAAGGCGCCCTGGGTCGTGCTGATGACCGAAGCCAGCGACTTCCGCCTGTCGGCGCGCAACTGCCTGCACGGCAAGGTCGTCAGCGTCACCGACGGCGCCGTCAACGCCGAGGTGGTGATCGAGCTGGCCGGCGGCACCCAGGTCTACTCGATCGTCACCCGCGACGCCGTGGAAGACCTGCGCCTGGTGCCGGGCGCCAGTGCCACCGCGGTCATCAAGGCGTCCCACGTCATTCTCGGCGTGCCGGCCTGACCGATCCTCGCGGAGCGCCACCCGACGCTCCCTGGCACTGGCCGGTCTCTTGACCGGCCCGTGCTTTCCCACCCCACCGTCCGCAACGAAACAGAAAGTCATCAAAAGCGGTTTGGCGCGTCGCCGACATAGCCGCTAGGCTCGCCGGAAAGCAGCCGGAGAAGGCCTTCAAAGAACATCAAAAAGCAATGTAACTGCTTGTTATGTTTAACAATTAATTCACATTTCGGTTTCTAACTTGGCGCCTTCGACCGATCGGACAAGCCCATGTGGAAGCTCACGATATTCCTTGCGGCGCTGGGCAGCGCCAACCTCGCCTTCGCCGACGCCCAATGCACCCGCGCCGACAGATCCACCTGGCAACAGGAGTCGATCTTCCGTTCGGCCATGAAGCAGCAGGGCTATCGCATCACCAAGTTCCGCGTGACGCCGGGCAACTGCTACGAGATCTACGCCTTCGACCGCAGCAGCGACCGGGTCGAGTTGTATTTCCATCCCGTCACCTTTGCCCTGGTGAAGGCTGAACCGGTGCTCCGGCGATGAAGGCTGCCGCCCTCAAACCTGCGCTGGGCCTGCTGGTCGTCGCCGTCTTCGGCTTCGCCTGGTACCAGGCGCCATCCTTCGAGGTGGCCGACTTCGCCGCCAGCGCCAATGCGCCCGCTGCGGCCCAAGCGCCGGTTCTGACCCGACGCTTCGCCTCCTCCGATACCCGCGACTTCGTGCATTCCGCCTCGCTCGCCACATTGCCGGGCGGGGCGCTGATGGCGGTATGGTTCGCCGGCACCCGCGAAGGCTCGGCCGATGTGCAGATCCGTGCCGCGCAGTTCGATGCGCGCGCCCGGCAATGGTTGCCCGAGCGCGTGCTGGCCACGCGGATCGGCACCGAACAGGCGGTGCAGAAGAATATCCGCAAGCTCGGCAACCCGGTCATCGCCCTGTCGCCGGACAACCGCCTCTGGCTGTTCTACGTTTCCGTCTCGGTTGGCGGCTGGGCCGGCAGCGCGATCAACGCCATGCACTCGGACGACCTGGGGCTGACCTGGAGCCAGCCGCGCCAACTGGTCACCACGCCCTTCCTCAACCTCAGCACCCTGGTACGCGGCGCGCCGGTGTTCCACCGCGACGGCTCCATCGGCCTGCCGGTGTACCACGAGTTCATGGGAAAGTTCGCCGAGTACCTCTACCTGAACCGCGACGGCGAGGTGCTCGACAAATTCCGCATCAGCAAGGGCAAGCACTCGCTGCAACCTACCGTGGTGGCGCAGGACGGTCGGCAGGCCATCGCCCTGCTGCGCTATGCGGGCGAAGAGCACCACCGCGTGCTCGCCAGCCGCACCACGGATGCCGGGCAAACCTGGAGCGAGCCGCAGCCGGTGGAGCCGAGCAACCCCAATTCGTCATTGGCCGCCGTGGGCCGCGCCAACGACCACCTGCTGGTGGCGATGAACGACCTGGAGGACGGCCGCTTCCGCCTCACGCTCTACGAAACCGACACGCAACTGCGCAACTGGAGGCTGGTCTCGCAGATCGACGAGTCTCCCGACCCCTGGGGCGACCCGGTGGCGCCGGAAGTCTTCCGCGCCCTGATCGGGGAAACCTGGGACGCCGTGGGCGCGCCGCAGCGGCCGGCGCTGGAGCAGAACTTCCTCGCCAGCGTCAGCCAGCGCATGTGCGAATCCGGCCAGTGCCGATTCGAGTACGAGTACCCCTACTTCGCCCGTGATGCGGCCGGTGTCTACCACCTGGTCTATTCGTGGAACGACACCTTCATCAAGCACGTCAGCTTCACCGACGCCTGGGTCGAGGGCAAAAAATGATGTTCGGTCTCTGGCAGGCGCACCTCGCGCTCGCTCTCTTCCTGTTCCTGCTGACGGCCCCCTTCGGCACGGCGCCGCGCTGGCAAGCACTGAGGCTCGCGCTTGCCGTCGGGCTGACCTTCGTCCCCGTCGACGGCCTGTCACTGGCCATGGTGGTGCGCAGCTTCACCCATGACCTGTCCACCAGCCTGCTGGTGCTGCTGGCGGGCTTCACCCTGATGCGCTTCGGCGTTGTGACCATCCGTGCCAGGCACCAGCACGACCTGCTGCTGGCCATGTCGATACTGGCGCTGGTGCTCTACCCGGCGTCCCTGGGCCTGAGCTATCTCGACCCGTTTCGCTGGGGCTACGAGCCCGGCTGGCTGCTGCTGGCGATGGCGCTGCTGACCCTTGGCTTCCTGCTCACGGGCAATGGCCTGGGCGCGGCGACGCTGCTGATCGCAACGCTGGCCTACGCATTGCGAGGCGACGGTTCCGGCAACTACTGGAACTACCTGATCGACCCGTTGCTGGCGCTCTACGCCTGGCTCTTCTGCCTCAACTGGGCGGTGCGCGCCGCTATACGCCGGCTGCGAGCATTGCGCCCCAGTGCTGGCACCGCTCGCCACACCAGGGATCTGGCCGAGGTCGATCGATGAGTTGGATTCACTCCAGGCGCCTGCATTATCTGGCCGCCGTCATTGCCGTACTGTTCGCGCTGTTTGCCCTGCTGCGCGGGGTTTTCCTGGTCGGGTTTTCCGGTCTTTCCTGGCCGGCCCTGGTAGAGAACGAGGACATTGCCCGAACCCTTGGAATCGGCCTGCGCTTCGACCTGCGCCTGGCGCTGCTGGTCACCCTGCCGCTGATGCTGCTGGCCTGGCTGCCACGCCTGAACCTCTTGCGCAGTCGCGCTACGCGCTACCTCGCCCGCGCCTATCTGGCGTTTGTCGTGGGCTTGCTGTTGCTGGTCTACATCGTCGATTTCGGCCATTACGCGTACCTGGGCGTGCGCATCAACGCCACGGTGCTGCGCTTCATCGAAGATGCGCAGATCTCCACCGGCATGGTCTGGCAGACCTACCCGGTGGTGACTATCGGCCTCGGCTGGCTGGCGCTCCTGACGCTGACGGTCGCCGCACTCTGGCAAGTGGAGCGCAGGACACTGCAGCGCCCGGCCACGCCGATTTCGCGCGGGTCCGTCGCCGCCGGCTCCGCGGTAGTGACGGTGCTGGTGTTCCTCGGCCTGCTCGGCCGAGTCGACAACCTCAACCTGGAGAACCCGGTGCCGCTGCGCTGGAGTGACGCCTTCCACAGCGGCGATGCCCAAATCTCGGCGCTCGGGCTGAACCCGGTGATCTTCCTCTACGACACCCTGCGCGTCGATGCCGTCGCCTTCGACGAAGACCAGGCGCGCCAGCATTACCCGCTGATAGCGAACTACCTGGGCATCCAGGCCGCCGACGCGCAGGCCCTGGACTACCGCCGGCAACAGCCGGCGCAACCCACGGCACTGGCTGCCGGGCGCCAGCCCAACGTGGTCTTCGTCATGCTGGAGTCCCTGGGTACCAGCGCCGTCGGCGCCTACGGCAATCCGCTCGATCCAACGCCAAACCTCGATCGGATCGCCCGCGAAGGCTGGTTCTTCCGGCATTTCTACGTACCGGTGACCGGCACCGCGAAGACCGTCTGGGCCAGCATCACCGGGGTACCCGACGTGACCCGCGAACAGACCGCCACGCGCAACCCGCTGATCTCGCGCCAGCACAGCCTGATCAACGCGCTGGACGGCTACGAGAAGTTCTACATGATCGGCGGCAACGCCGGCTGGGCGAACATCAATGCGCTGATCCAGCGCAGCATCGACGGCGTGCAGCTCTACGAAGAGCGCCACTGGCAATCGCCGCTGGTGGACGTCTGGGGCATTTCCGACCTGGATTTCTTCAGGGAAGGCACCGCGGTACTGCGCCAACTGCCCGAGGGCCAGCCGTTCTTCGCCTACCTGCAGACTTCCGGTAACCACCGGCCCTTCACCATCCCGCGGGACAACGACGGCTTCCAGCCCCTCGATCTGCCGTTGGAGAAAGTCCAGGCCGCCGGCTCGCGCAGCCTGGAGCAGTTCAACGCGGTGCGCCTGCTGGACTTCAACATCGGCAAGCTGCTGGAAATGGCCGAGCGCGACGGCTACCTCGACAATACGATCTTCGTGTTCTTCGGCGACCACAACACCCGCATCAGCCAGATACCGCACATGGCCCCAGGCTTCGAGCAACTGGGCCTGGAGAGCAACAACGTGCCGCTGATGATCTACGCACCGGGCCTGCTGAAACCGCGCGTATTCGACGAGGCGGTGGGCCTGGCGGACCTGCTGCCCACGGTGCTCGGGCTGCTCGGCAAGCCCTATGTCAACGGCGGCATGGGCCGCGACCTGCAGCAGGTCGCGGCGGAAGGCGAACGCGTGGTACCGCTGGTACTGCGCGAAGGCACCTTCCCGATCATCGGCGGCGTGACCCGGCGCTTCCTCCTGCAGATGCAGCACGACGGCAGCTCACCGACGCTGCACGACATCTACTCGCCGACGCCCATGGAGAACGTCGCGCCGCAACACCCGGAGGAATTCCAGCGCCTCACCGCGCTGACCCGCGCCATGCACGAGACCTCGCGGGTGATGCTGTACCGCAATGTGCGCGAGTGAAGCCGAACGGCAAGACGCAGGGCGGATCACGCTGCGCATTATTCGCCCTGCGTACAGGTGTATGTGAGGGTTCAACGTGATGAAAAAAGGGCCGCTTCATGCGGCCCTTTTTCTTGCAGGCGAAAAGCTGGGATCGTCGATTCAGACCGACGACAGGTGCTCATAGAGAATGGTGGCACCGACCAGCATCAGCACCACACCGCCAATGATCTCGGCGCGCTTGCCGACCACGGCGCCGAGCACCCGGCCGAGCATGGTGCCGATGGTCACCATGGTCATGGTGGCGAGGCCGATGGCAGCGGCGGCGACCCAGATGTTCACATCGACGAAGGCCAGGCCCACACCGACCGCCAGGGCGTCGATGCTGGTGGCCACGGCGGTCACTGCCAGTACCCAGAAGGAATGCTGCGAGGGCTTCTCCTCCTCGGCTTCATCATCGTGGCGCACGCCGTTGTAGATCATGTGCAGGCCCAGCACGAGCAAGAGGCCGAAGGCGATCCAGTGGTCCCACTCGGTGACGTAGCTGCTGGCGGCCTGGCCGAGGAACCAGCCGATCAGCGGGGTGATGGCTTCGATCACGCCGAAGATCAAACCCGTGCGCAATGCTTCGACGAGACGCGGCTTGTGCAGGCTCGAGCCCTTGCCGATGGCGGCGGCGAAGGCGTCGGTGGACATGGCGAAGGCCAGGAAGATGAGCGAGATGGGATTCACGGATAACTCCAGCCGGGCACGAGACAACGACAAGACACTGCGAGCCCGGCGTGAGCGCAGTCATGTCGTTGGTCTCGCCAATCCGGACGGATGCACTGGCCACGGCAGGTTGCCGATCATGTTGACCAGGGCGACTTCACGCGGGTGGTGAAGCCAGGCTACTCCCCAAAGAGGCGGCGATCTTAACAGGAGTTCGTGAAGAAAGCGTCACGTCGGTCGGGCGAACGTGCGCCTCGCAACCTGCCGTTACTCATTAGCCGAACGGCATGAATTCGTAAGCAAGGCTTCATGATCGATGGTTAATTGATCAGCCCCTGCGCCAACCGAAGCCCCTTCAATTTCGGCTGCAGGCCGCTGCTCATAGGGCTTTCCGCTCAGCCGCCAATCTTCGGTGTGCGCACTGCCTCGCCCACCGATCAGCGATTCGATCATTTCCAGCAGTTTTCCTCATGGGTTCATCCGCCGCCCCGTCAGTAGACTGTGGCCACTCGCGAGCAATCACCTGTCAGAAGTCCACTACCCGAGAATCCCTTCATGAAACTGCTCACTGCCAGTGCCCTCACCCTTGCCGCCCTGCTCGCCAGCCAGGCGTCCATGGCCGAAGAATCTGCCCTGATGACCAACCGCCTGACCGAGGCCAACTACCAGGCCCTGCAGGCCGCTCGCGCCAAGGCCGACGCCGAGCAGCAGACCGCGCAGAACGCCCAGCCGGACACCGAGAAAAAGGCCGGGCAGGACAAGCACTGCTGATAGCGCTGCACACCGGGAGCGCGCCGTCGCTCCCGGTTCCTCCCCCGGCAAACTCGTCACCTTTTGTAGAACCATGGGGAACGCGTGGGCCTTGCTCGCAAACCGCATCCCGTGACCGACCCCATAAGCCTCTATACCCTGCGCCTGCCCTGAACGCCTTCGTAGGGCGCATAACGCCTGGGCGTTATTCGCCGAAGTGGCGGATAACCCGTTCCGGGTTATACGCCCTACTCGCTGATCCAAGTGGCAGCGCCGTAGAGCGGCTCGTGCATCTTGCAGGCTCCCACCGCATCGACAGCAGCTCTGCTCGCAACAGGGCAATCCGCTGCCCGCCACACCGGTTCCCTGGCATCATTCCGGCAATCCGCCCATAAACATCAGCCTTCATTGATGTCAGCTCAATCAAATATGAATTTTTCCTGATGCGGCAGCACCCTACTCTGGCCACGCGCTGCACTGACAGCGCCAGCTACTCAGCCGTCCTTTAGAGACGCGGGTTCTCGATAACAACTCCAACTGCCCCGAGGATCTCCCATGCGCCCCGTCATGCCTGGCCGTGAATCCCCTATTTCCCTGAACACCGGAGGCCGGCATGTCTGACCTTCGCAGCCCTGTCGCATCCCATAGCAACGGCGACGAAAGCCTGCTCGCCAGCCACGGCTACCGCCAGGAACTGGACCGCGGGTTGAACCTGTGGTCGTCGTTCTCCGTCGGCTTCGCCACCATCTCCCCGGTCGTCGGCATCTACTCGGTGATGTCCCTGGGCGCCATGAGCGTCGGGCCGTCCTGGGTATGGGTCGTGCCCCTGTGCCTGCTCCTGCAACTGACTGTGGCGTTGGTGTACGCCGAGTTGTCTTCGCAGTTCCCGCTGGCCGGCGGCTGCTACCAGTGGGTACGGCGGCTGATCGGTGACCGCGCGGCCTGGTTCACCGGCTTCCTCTACCTCGCCTCCGCCCTCGCCTCGCTGACCACCGTCGCCTACCTCGGCGGCTTCTGGCTCGGCCTGCTGCTGACCGGCGAGCCGCCGTCGGCCAACGCACAGGTACTCTGCGGCGCGGCGCTCCTGGCCCTTGGGTTAGCGGTCAACCTGCTGGGCATCAACCCGCTGAAGTACTTCGTCAACGCCGGCATCTTCGCCGAGGCCATCGCCTCCATCGGCATCGGCGTGCTGTTGCTGCTGTTCTTCCGCAACCACTCCTTCGAGATGCTGTTCAGCAGCCTGAATGCCCTGGAAGTCTCCGGCGGCACCTACTGGAGCGGTTTCCTTACCGCGCTGGCCGTGGGCGGCTGGGCCTTCCTCGGCTTCGATGCCTGCTCGCAGATTTCCGAGGAAACCACCGACGCCCGCGTCTCCACGCCCCGCGCCATCCTGCGTTCGATGCTAGTGGTCGGGCTGACGGTGATGCTCACCGCCTTCGCCGTCACCCTGTCGTACAAGGACCCGGCCGCCGTGGTCAGCGGGCAGATCATCGACCCGGTGACCCCGGCCGTGGTGGACGCCTTCGGCGCCTGGGCCGAGCAGCCGTTCGTGGCCATCGTGCTGGTCGCCTTCGTCGCGTGCGTGGTCTCGGTGCAGACCTACATCGGCCGCGCCATCTTCGGCATGGCCCGCGATGAAATCCTTCCCGGCTCCGCCCTGCTGCGCCGCGTCGACAAGCGCAAGGTACCGATGGCCGCGATGGTCTGCAGCACCCTGCTGGCCAGCCTGGGCCTGGCCCTGGGGCTGAACGCCACGGCGGTCGGCACGCTGATCGCCTTCGGCAGCGGCGGCTTCTTCTTCGTCTTCCTGATCGTCGCCGCCAGCGCGCTGTATGCACGCCTGACCGGCCGCTGGGACCCGGACAAGGGCGCGCTGAGGCTCGGCCGCAAGGGCCTGCTGGTCAACGTCATCGCCGTGGTCTGGCTGGTGTTCGAGGCGATCAACGTGGCCTGGCCGCGGGAGATGCTCGCCCCGCCCGGCGCGCCCTGGTTCCAGGTCTGGGCGGTAGTCGTGGTGTTCTCCGCTCTCGCCCTGTTCGGCCTGGCCTACCTGTTCATCGCCAAGCCGCACCGCCGCATCGCCACCAGCCTGAGCTTCGCCGGCCGCGCCGTCGGCTGAGCGCTCACCTGAACGCCTGGCGCCGGGCCTGTCCGGCGCCCCGTTTCCCACATCCTCCCGCCGCTGGTTTTGCACGAGCCGGCACGGGCAGGCCATGCCTGAAATCCGGAGCTTGTCATGTCCACCCTGAACTACTGGAACTACCCCACGGAAATCCTCTGCGGCGTCGGCGCCCTCGATCAGTTGGCCGAACGCTGCCGCCTGGCCGGCATGCGCAAGCCGCTGCTGGTCACCGACCCCGGCATGCTCGAACTGCTGCCGCTGCACGAAGTGCGGCGCCGTCTGGAAGCGGCCGGCATCGACTACGCGCTGTTCCACGGTTTCTCCAGCAACCCCGCGCTGGAAGAAGTCAGCGCCGGCGCCGGCGTTCTGGCCGAAGGCGGCCACGACTCGCTGATCGCCCTGGGCGGCGGCAGCGCGCTGGACGCAGCCAAGGGCATCGCCCTGCTCAGCCGGGATGCGAACGGCCTGCACAATTTCGAATGGTCGCAACTGATCGAACGCTACCCGACCCTGGGTGATCACCCCGCCCTCGATCTGCCGCCGCTGATCGCCATTCCCACTACCGCCGGCACCGGCTCCGAACTGGGCCGCGAGGCGGTGCTGACCGATACTGCGCGCGGCATCAAGATAGTCGTCGGCCACCGCGAGTTGCTGGCCCGCTCGGTGATTCTCGACCCGGTACTGACCGTCGGCCTGCCGAAGTCGCTCACCGCCGCCACCGGCATGGACGCCCTGACCCATCACCTGGAGTCGCTGTTCTCGCCGCTCTACCACCCGATGTCCGCCGGCGTCGCCATCGAAGGCGTACGCCTGGTGAAGGAGCACCTGCAACGCGCCGTGCACAACGGCACCGACCTCGCCGCGCGCGAAGGCATGCTGGTGGCTTCGGCCAGTGCGGCAGTCGCCTTCCAGAAGGGGCTCGGCGGTGTGCACGCGCTGGCCCACCCACTGGGTGCCAAGCACCACAAGCACCACGGCCTGCTCAACGCCGTGCTGCTGCCATACCTGCTGGTGGCCAACCGCCCGGCCATCGAAGCCGACGCCACGCGTCTGGCGCGCTACCTGGAACTGCCGGAGGCGAGCTTCGAAGGCCTGCTGGGCTGGGTGCTGGAACTGCGTTCGGCGGTGGGCATTCCGCATACGCTCAGGGAGCTGGGCCTGGACGGCGAAGATGCGCAATGGGTCGGCGAACAGGCGGTGGCGGATATCTCCTCCTCCGAGACCAACGCCCTGCCGCTGCAGGCCGAGGACTACTCGCGCATCTACCTCGACGCGGTCAACGGCGTGCTCGCCTGAGGGCTAGCCGAGGCCGTGCACGCTCAGCAGGTCCTCGATGAAGGCACGGGCGGCCTCGCTGCGCGGCCGCCCGGCGTAGGTGATCATGCTGTGGGTCACCTCGTAGCAGAGCTGCTCCGGCAGCAGTGGATTCATCCGCCCGCGCTCGACCCAGATGTTCGCGTAGTGGGTCGGTAGATAGCCCAGGTGCGTACCGGCCAGCACCGAATGCGCCACCGCCTCCATGTGATGCGCGGTGGCGCTGCTGCGTTCGGGGCGGAACGGCAATTCCTGGTCCGCCGGCAGGAAACCATGGCGCACCCAGTTGTACTCGGCGATCTGCTCCAGTGTCGGCTCGTGCGCCGCGAACAGCGGGTGGCGCTCGCCGCAGAACACGCCGATCTCTTCTGTGTACAGCGGCAGGTAATCCAGGGTCGGGCGCGCGCGGCTGAAGTAGGAAATCGCCAGGTCCAACTGGCCGTCGATCACCGCCAGCTCCAACTCGGTGGGCGAATTCACGTAGAGGTTCAGCTGCACGTCCTGCTCGCGACCGTGGAAGGCCGCCAGGGTCTCGTCGAAGCGCGCCTGCGGCAGGGTCGTGACGTTGTCCGCCAGCCCCAGGTACAGCTCGCCCACCAGCTTGCCCGAGAGCGCCTGCGCCTGGTCGCGGAACAGGCCGATGGCGTCGAACATCGCCTGGGACGCCTCGAGAATCCGCTGCCCTTTCGCGGTCAGGCGGAAGCCGCCCTTGCCACGTTCGCACAGCCGATAGCCCAGGCGCTTCTCCAGGCTGCCGATGTGCATGCTGATGTTCGACTGGCTCATGTTCAGCTCGGCCTGCGCCGCGGTGAAGCCGCCGCACTTCACCACGGAGGCGAAGATGCGCAGCAGGCGCAGATCGAGGTCGGTGAAATTCCTGAGCATGGGCGGCGTCCGTCGCTGGGCGGGCGGCTAGTCTACTGCACGGGGCACGGCCAGTCCCGCTGGTGCGATCCGATGGAATCCCTGGCGCGCCCGCGAGTCCCTGCTCAGGTAGTCCTGATGGAGAAAAGCCATGCTGCTCGAAGGTTCCTGCCACTGTGGCGCCGTGCACTTCAGCCTGCACAGTGCCCATCCCTACCCTTACCAGCGCTGCTACTGCTCGATCTGCCGCAAGACCCAGGGCGGCGGCGGTTACGCGATCAACCTCGGTGGCGACTCCGCCAGCCTCAAAGTGCGCGGGCGCAAGCACATCAGCATCTACCACGCGAAGCTCCGCGAGGAAGGCCAGCGCACGCGTACCAGTGGCGCCGAACGGCACTTCTGCAGCCTGTGCGGCAGCGGCCTGTGGCTGTACGACGCGCGATGGCCGGAACTGATCCACCCCTTCGCCTCCGCCATCGACACCCCGCTGCCCGTGCCACCTGAACACACCCACCTGCTGCTGCGCTCGAAGGCGAGCTGGGTCGAAGTGCAGGCCACGCCGCATGACCTGCAATTCGACGATTACCCGCAGGAGTCTATCGCCCAGTGGCACCAGCGGCTGGGCCTGGAAAAGTAAGGATCACGCCCGCCAGAAAGGTTTCGCGATCTCCAGTACCACCTGGCGCCGCGTCAGGCCGATGTCCTCGATCAGGTGCGGATTGGCGCTGGCCATCACGGCGAGTTGCTGGCGAAGCCGGGCGCGGGCCTGCCAGAGCGCCAGCAGTTCGAGCACGGCCGACAGGCTGAAGTGCCGCGGCGGAGCTTCCGACAGCAGCAGGCGGGGAGTATCGTTCATGACAGCCTCCATGGACTCGGACCTCATGGGTCAAGCATGGAGAGCGCCCGGCAAGCCGTCCTTAAGTGGCGCCAAACACTTCCAAAAACTTGCAAAGGGGGCGGCATGCAGCAATCGCGTCTGGCTTTCGGTCCCTTCGTGCTCGATGGCGCCAATGGCACGCTCAAGCGCAACGACGTTCCCGTGGCCGTCGGATTCCGTGCGCTGAACCTGTTGAGCGCCCTGCTCCAGCGGCCGGGTGAAATCCTCGGCAAGGCCGAGCTGATGGACGCCGCCTGGCCGGACCTGGTGGTCGAGGAAGGCAACCTCACGGTGCAGATCGCCCAACTGCGCAAGGTGCTGGGCGAGGCCCCCGACGGCAGCCCCTGGATCACCACGGTGCCCCGCGTCGGCTACCGCTTCAGCGCAAGCGTGGAGCGCCTGGCCGAGGCGCCGCGTGCGTCGCTGTCGTTGCCGGACGAGCCTTCGATTGCCGTATTGCCCTTCGTCAACGGCAGCCCCGACGCCGAGCAGGAGTATTTCGTCGATGGCCTGACCGAGGACCTGACCACCGAGCTGTCGAGGGTTTCCGGCCTGTTCGTGATCGCCCGCACCTCGGCCTTCGCCTACAAGGGCAAGGCCATGGACGTGCGCGAGATCGCCCGCCAACTGGGCGTGCGCTACCTGCTCCAGGGCAGCGCACGCCGCGCCGATGCCCGTGTGCGGATCAACGCCCAGCTGGTGGATGCGCTCAGTGGCGAGCAGCTCTGGGCAGAGCGCTTCGACCGCGAACTGGAGGCCGTCTTCGCCGTGCAGGACGAGGTCGCCGGGCACATCGTCCAGGCCCTGCTCGGCCATCTGCGCACACCCCTGCCGCGCAATCGCCCGAGGAACATCGAGGCCTACGAACTGTGCGTACGCGCCCGCCAGCTGATGGACGACTCGCCGCTGGCCGCGCGCGAAGCACACCTGATGCTCAGCCGTGCCATCGCCCTCGATCCGCAGTACGCGGAAGCGCGCCGCTGGCTGGCGATGAACCACTGGATGGGCTGGATACACAGCGGCGGCCCCACCCAGGCTGAGCGCGACACGGCACTGCAGCGGGCGCGCGAAGCCGTGGCCATCGACCCCAATGACGCCGGCTGCCGCTGGAGCCTGGCCTACCTGCTGACGTACGAACGGCAGTACACCGAAGCCGACCGGGAGTTCCAGCGCGCCATCGAGCTCGACCCGAACGATGCGGACGCCTGGGCGGCGCTGTCCGACGTCACGGTACTGGCCGGGCGCATCGACGAAGGCCTGGAGCACATCCGCCGGGCCTTTCGCCTCAACCCCTTCCCCGCCGGCTGGTACTACCTGACCCTCGGCCAGGCGCAGTACGCCGCGCGCGATTACCAGGGCGCCATCCAGACCCTGCGCCGCGACGAAACCTACCGCAGCAGCTCGCGGCGCTTCCTCGCCGCCAGCCTCGCGCAACTCGGCCGGCTGGACGAGGCTCGCGCGGAAACCGAATTCTTCCTGGTGGGCAATCCGAACTTCACCATCCGCCACTGGGTGGAGACCGAACCCCTGCGTGACGCGGCAGTGCGCGAGCACTTCGTCGAAGGCTTCCGCAAGGCGGGCCTGCCCGACTGAGCACTGCGCCGACTGCGCACAAGGCAGCCGGCGCGGTTCGACTCAGGTCGGCAACAGCCCGGCCTTGGCCGCCATGGTCAGTGCCAGGTCTTCGATCATGTCTTCCTGGCCGCCCACGGTGCCGCGCCGCCCCAGTTCCACCAGCAGGTCGCGGGCGGAAATCGCATAGCGTGCCTCGGCTCGCTTGGCGAACAGCAGGAAGGAGCTGTACACGCCGGCGTAACCCAGGGTCAGCGCGTCGCGGTCGAGGCGGATCGGCTGGTCCATCATCGGCACCACGCGGTCCTCGGCGACATCCATGATGCCGTACAGGTCGACACCGCAATCCACCCCCATGCGCTTGAGCACCGCGACGAAGACTTCCAGCGGCGTGTTGCCGGCGCCGGCACCCAGGCCTGCCACCGAGCCGTCGATGCGAGCGGCACCGGCCTCAATGGCGGCCAGGGAGTTGGCGATGGCCATGCCCAGGTTGTGGTGGCCATGGAAGCCGACCTCGGTCTGCGGTTTCAGCTCGGCGCGCAGCAGGCCGATCTTCTCGCTGACCTCCGCCGGCAGCATGTAGCCGGCCGAATCGGTGCAGTAGATGCAGTTGGCGCCGAAGCTTTCCATCAGCCGCGCCTGTTCCAGCAGCTGCTCGGCACTGACCATGTGCGCCATCATCAGGAAGCCGACAGTATCCAGCCCCATCTCGCGGGACATGCCGATGTGCTGCTCGGAAACGTCCGCCTCGGTGCAATGAGTCGCCACGCGGATAGTGGACACACCGCAGCCATGGGCCATCTTCAGGTGCTCGACGGTGCCGATGCCCGGCAGCAGCAGCGCCGAGACCTTGGCCTGCTTGAGCCTGGGAATCACCGCCTCGAAGTACTCGCGGTCGGTGTGGGCCGGGAAGCCGTAGTTCACCGAGGCGCCGCCCAGGCCGTCGCCATGGGTGATCTCGATCAGCGGCACGCCGGCCTCGTCGAGGCCGGTGGCCACGCAAACCATCTGCTCCAGGCTGATCTGGTGGCGCTTGGCGTGCATGCCATCGCGCAGGCTCATGTCGTGCAGGCGGACCTTCTTACCTTGCAGGTTCATGGTGATTCTCCTCAGCGGGACGGCAGTTGCAGGGCGCCCTGGTGGGCTTGTTCGGCGAACATCTCGGCGGTGCGCAGGCCGGCGGCGGTCATGATGTCGAGGTTGCCGGCGGACTTGGGCAGGTAGTCGCCCAGGCCTTCCACCTCCAGGTACACCGAGACGCGGTTGCCCTCGAACACCGGGCCGTTGATCAGCTTGTAGCCCGGCACGTAGCGCTGCACCTCGCGGATCATCTCGTGCACCGAGCTGCGGATTGCCGCCTGGTCCGGCGTGCCGGCGGTCAGGCAATGGATGGTGTCGCGCATCATCAGCGGCGGCTCGGCGGGGTTGATGACGATGATCGCCTTGCCCTGTTTCGCCCCGCCGACCTGCTCGATCGCGCCGGAGGTGGTGCGGGTGAATTCGTCGATGTTCTTGCGCGTGCCCGGCCCGACCGAGCGCGACGAAACGGTGGCGACAATCTCGGCATAGTCCACCGGCTGTACCCGCGAGACCGCCGCCACCATGGGAATCGTGGCCTGGCCGCCGCAGGTGACCATGTTGACGTTCATCGCCAGGTTGCCGGCATGCTCGGCGAGGTTCACCGGCGGCACGCAGAACGGCCCGATGGCCGCCGGCGTGAGGTCGACCATGATCACGCCGAGGGCGTTGAGCTTGCGGCTGTTCTCGACATGTACATAGGCCGAAGTGGCATCGAAGGCGATGCGGATATCGTCGTCCAGCACATGCGGCAGCAGGCCGTCGACGCCCTCGGAAGTGGTCTTCAGGCCGAACTCGCGGGCACGCGCCAGGCCATCCGAAGACGGGTCGACGCCGACCATCCACACCGGTTCGATCCACTCGGACCGGCGCATCTTCATCAGCAGGTCGGTGCCGATGTTGCCGGGGCCGATGATCGCGGCCCGTAGTTTCTTGCTCATGGATGACTCCTATGCACGGAAGGACACCCGGGCGCTGCCCAGGCCGTCGATATCCAGTTCGAAATGGTCACCGGCCCGCGCCGGCTCCAGGGGCACCAGCGAGCCGGAGAGGATGATTTCGCCCGCCTTGAAGGGGATGCCGAAGGCGCCCAGGGTGTTGGCCAGCCAGGCCACGGCAGTGAGCGGGTTGCCCTGCACCGCCGAACCCAGGCCCTCGCTGATCGGCATGCCGTTCTTGCGCACGCGCATGCGCAGGTTGGGCAGGTCCAGCTCGCGCGGGTCGCGCTCCACCTCGCCGAGGACGAACACGCCGCAGGAAGCGTTATCGGCCACGGTGTCCTGGATGCGGATCTTCCAGTCGTGGATGCGCGAATCGACGATCTCGAAGCAGGCCATCACGCATTCGCTGGCCGCCAGCACATCGGCCTCGGTCACGCCGGGGCCCTTCAGGTCATGCTTGAGGCGGAAGGCGATCTCGCCCTCCGCGCGGGGCTGGATCAGGCGGTTTTCCGCGAGCGAGATATCGGCACCATTGGCAAACCACATCCGGCGGGTGATGAAACCGAAGTCCGGCTGGTGCACGTCGAGCATGCGCTGCACGGCTGCGGAGGTGACGCCGATCTTCTTGCCCACCAGCTCGTCGCCGTCGGCCAGGCGGCGTTGCAGCATGTGCTGGGAGATGCGGTAGGCATCCTCGATGCCGATATCGGCCCAGCGCTCGGTCAGCGGCGCCAGGGTGCGGCCCTCCCTGAGCGCGGCGTAGAGTTCATCGGCGTGCTGACGCTGGAGCAGCTCGCTCATGCCGCGTCCTCCGCGAGGAAGGCCAGCACTTCGCGATTGAACAGCGCACGGTGCTCCACCATCACCCAGTGCCCGCACTCGCTGAGCAGCACGAAGCGGATGTTGCGGCACGCCTGCATCAGCGTCTGCGCGCCGCTGGCCGGGCAGAACTTGTCGTTCATGCCCCAGAAACCGAGGATCGGGCAGCTCAGCTCGACCAATTGTGCCGACAGGTTCGGCACCTGCATGCGGGTCAGCACGCAGCGCGGCTGGTCCTTCACCACGGCAACGCGCTCGTTCACCGTTTCATCGCTGATCTGCGCGGCATCGAAGAGCTGCAGCGAGAGCAGGCGACGCATGCCGGCGGCGTCGTTCAGCTCGCCGTTGGCGAAGGCCGCGCCCATCTTCTGGATGCCCTCCATCTGCAGGTAGTACTGCTCCTTCTCCATCAGGCCGCCGGGCGCCATCAGCACCAGGCGGGTGATGCGCTGCGGCTGCAGCAAGGCCATGCGGATGGCGATGGCACCGCCCAGGGAGTTGCCCACCAGGGTGCAGCGCGGGATGTCCAGCGCGTCGAGCAGGCCGAACAGGGCATCGACGAAGAAATCCAGGGTGTAGTCGGTTTCCGGCTTGTCGCTGGCGCCGTAGCCCGGCAGGTCCGGCACCAGCACGCGATGGCCGCCCGCGACGAACTCCGGGTAGTTCTGCTTGAAGTTGCTGTGGCCGCTGGCGCCGGGGCCGCTGCCGTGGATGAACAGCACGGCGTCGCCGTTGCCGCTGTCCAGGTAATGCAGTCGGAGTCCGTCGTTGAGGGTGACGAAGTGTCCTTGCGGCAAGGCAGCCATGGCATCGCTCCAGGGGGAATGTGCCGGGATTATTTCGGTGCCCTGGCCGGTGCCACATCGTCCGAGAGGACTACGGGTGGTTTCGTGCGCAGGCTCGCCCTTCGTGGGATGGGTCACTGGCACCAGCCCCCGGAACCAAACGGCTCTTCGTAGGAGCGAGCTTGCTCGCGAAAGGCGCTCCTCGCTGACCGCCCTAGTCCCTTCGGACGTGGGCGCGCGGGGCCGCCGCGCCTAGGCTGCAAGCCTTCCCCACAGAGGCACGGACATGACGAGAGCTTTGGATTTCAGCGGCCAGGTGGTGCTGGTCACCGGCGGTGGCAAGGGTGTGGGCCGGGGTATCAGCCAGCGCTTCCTGGAACAGGGCGCCGAGGTGGTGATCTGCGGTCGCGAGGCGCCCGAGCAACTGCCCAGCCACGAAGGGCGTGAAGCCTGGTTCATCCCCTGCGACGTGCGCGATTTCGAGCAACTGCAGGCACTGATGTCCGCCATCGACGAACGCTATGGCCGCCTGGACGTGCTGATCAACAACGCCGGCGGCGCGCCGTACGCCGATGCTGCCGACGCTTCACCGCGCTTCTCCGAGGCCATCGTCCGGCTCAACCTGCTGGCGCCGCTCAATCTCTGCCAACTGGCCAACCAGCGCATGCAGCAGCAGGCCGACGGGGGCAGCATCATCAACATCTGCAGCGTCAGCGCCACCCGTCCTTCCCCCGGCACCGCCGCCTATGGCGCAGCCAAGGCCGGGCTGCTCAACCTGGGCCGCTCGCTGGCGGTGGAATGGGCGCCGAAGGTGCGCGTCAACGCGCTGATCGGCGGGCTGATCCGCACCGAGCAGAGCCACCTGCACTACGGCGACGAAGCTGGCCTGCAACGCGTCGCCAGCACCGTTCCGCTGGGGCGACTGGCCGAGCCGGGTGATATCGGCGACGCCTGCCTGTATCTTGCTTCACCGCTGGCGGCCTATGTCAGCGGCGCCGAGATTGCCTTGCACGGCGGCGGCGAGCGCCCCGCCTTCCTCGAAGCGGCCCAGGGATGACGCCATGCTCAGTGCCCGACACGAACTGATTCTCGACCTGCCCCACGCCGCCGCCTGGGCGCGCCTGCGCGACCTCAGCCTGGCGCCGCACTATGTGCCCGGCCTGACCGGCTGCGACTTCCACCCCGGCCCACGCGAAGGCCTCGGCGCCAGCCGGCGGGTGCACATGAAGCGCGGCTTCCTCGACGAAAGCGTGGTCGACTGGCACGAAGGCCAGGGCCTGGTGCTGCGCCTGCACCGCGCCGAGCAGGGGCCGCCCTTCCCGTTTCGCCAGGCCAGCTTCCGCTACGCACTGCTTCCCGAGGGAGACGCGCGCACCCGACTGGTCCTGAGCCTGGACGGCGACCTGCGCGGCGGGCGCCTGGGTGAATGGCTGCTGGCCGGGGCGCTGCGGCGGACCGTGGCGAAGATCGCGGTGAACCTGAAAGCCTTCTACGAAACCGGCAAGACGCAAAACGCCAGCTTCAGCGGCCGATAAACCGCCCCTGTAGGAGCGAGCTTGCTCGCGAACCCGGGCCCCGCAGCGGAGTCTGTTCGCGAGCAAGCTCGCTCCTACAAGCAGCCTCACCGCAGGGCGTATCACGCGCCGCGGTGTACGCCGGCTTCACTCCGGCCGCTGCTCCAGGTTGAGGTCCCCCCAATACGCCTTCATGCTGCGAATAAGGCCGTGCTCGTCGAACTCCATCACGTCGATCACATGCAGGCTGCACGGCGCGCCGTTCCAGTTCAGGTCGACGCGGAACGGCATGGCGCCGCAACCGTTGCCGGTGACCCGCACCGGCCCGGTGAGCTGGGCGCTGACTTCGGCGCGGCCGAGCCCCTCGCGGTAGAAGCGAGCGATGGCCTCAATCCCCACCTGAGGCTCGGCGCCCACCGGGTCCTCGACCACCGCGTCGTCGGCATAGAGTGCAAGGATGCCGTCGATATCACCGGCATCCACCAGTTCCACGTAGCGCGCCATGCGCCGGCGGATCAGCTGGGCGTCCATCAGGCCACCTCGAACAGGGCAGCCGCGCCCATGCCGCCGCCGATGCACATGCTCACCACGACGTAACGCACGCCGCGACGACGCCCTTCCAGCAGCGCGTGGCCAGCCATGCGCGCGCCGGACATGCCGAACGGATGGCCGATGGCAATGGCGCCGCCGTTGACGTTCAGGCGCTCATCGGGGATGCCCAGCTTGTCCTGGCAGAACAGCACCTGGCAGGCGAAGGCTTCGTTGAGCTCCCACAGACCGATGTCATCCATCTTCAGGCCGTGGCGCTGGAGCAGTTTCGGGATCGCGAAGACCGGCCCGATACCCATCTCGTCGGCGTTGCAGCCGGCCACCGCCAGGCCCCGGTAGATGCCCAGCGGTTGCAGACCGCGGCGCTCTGCCTCGCGCGCTTCCATCAGCAGCGATGCCGAGGCACCGTCGGAGAGTTGGGATGCGTTGCCGGCGGTGATGAACCGCCCCGCCTCGCTCCACTGGCCGCCCTGCCACACCGGTTCCAGCGCAGCGAGGCTGGCAAGCGTGGTATCGGCACGGTTGCATTCGTCGCGGTCGATCAGCACGGTTTCGTGGCGGCTTTCGCCACTGGCCTTGTCCACCACCAGGCGCTGGGCGTGCAAGGGCAGGATTTCGTCGGCGAACAGGCCGTCGCGCTGCGCTGCCGCCGTGCGCTGCTGGCTGCGCAGCGAATACGCATCCTGGGCTTCGCGGCTGATGCCGTAGCGTGCAGCGACGATCTCGGCGGTCTCGATCATCGGGATGTAGGCCGCCGGGTCGTGCGCAAGCACCGCCTGCGACTGGTTGCGGTAGGCGTTCTTGTGCTTGTTCTGCACCAGGGAAATGGACTCCAGGCCGCCGGCCACGGCGATGTCCAGTTCATTGCAGGCGATGGACCTGGCGGCGATGGCGATGCTCATCAGGCCCGATGCACACTGGCGCTCCACGGCCATGCCGGCCACGCTCGACGGCAGGCCGCCGGCGATGGCGCAGAGGCGGCCGAGGTTGTAGGCCTGGGTGCCCTGCTGCGCGGCAGCGCCGATGATGACGTCCTCCACCTCGCCCGGCTCGACACCGGCGCGGCGCACCACTTCGGCCACCACCGCACCGCCCATGGCAGGCGCCTCGGTGTCGTTGAAGGCGCCACGGAAGGCCTTGCCGATGGCGGTGCGGGCGGTGGAGACGATGACGGCTTCTCTCATTGCGAATCCTCAGGTTTTTGTAAGGGAACCCTGGGCGCGGGCGGCGGCTTTCGTAGGGCGAATAACGCGCCAGCGTTATCCGCCACACCGCAGCCGGCGGATAACCTGTTCCAGGTTATTCGCCCTACGCACGACGAAGAGTTCGTTAAGCGGGGTAGTAACGGCTGATGGTGTCCACCACGCAGCCGGGGCGCTGTTCGCCCTCGATCTCGACGCTGACCCGCACGGTGGCCTGTACCGCGCCTTTTACCGCCTCGGCGGCGACCAGCTCGGCGCGGCCACGCACGCGGGCGCCGGCCTTGACCACGTTGGGGAAACGCACGCGGTCGCAGCCGTAGTTGACGCCCATGGCGATGCCACGCACCTCGACGATCTGCGGCAGGAACAGGTTGACCAGCGACAGCGTCAGGTAGCCGTGGGCGATACAGGTGCCATAGGGGCCGCTGGCCGCGCGCACAGGGTCGACATGGATCCACTGGTGGTCGCCGGTGGCCTGCGCGAACTGGTCGATGCGCGACTGCTCGATCGTGAGCCAGTCACTTTCGCCAAGCACTTCGCCGATACAGGCCAGAAGTTCTTCCGGATGCTCGAAGACACGCGCCATGTCAGGCCCTCTGGCTGGAGACCGACAGTACTTCGCCGGTCATGTAGGAGCTGTAGTCGCTGGCCAGGAACATCATCACGTTGGCGATTTCCCAGACCTCGGCGGCGCGGCCGAAGGCTTCGGTGGACGCCAGTTTCTCCAGCAGTTCCTGGGGGGCGGACCTGCGCAGGAAATCGTGCAGGGCGATGCTCGGGCTCACGGCGTTGATGCGCACGCCGTGCTCCGCGGCCTCCAGCGCGGCACAACGGGTCAGCGCCATCACCCCGGCCTTGGCCGCGGCGTAGTGGCTCTGTTCCTTCTGCGCGCGCCAGCCGAGCACCGAGGCGTTGTTGACGATGGCGCCGGCGCGGCGCTCGAGCATGTGCGGCAGCATGGCGCGGGTCATGCGCATCGTGCCGGTGAGCGTGACGTCGAGGACGCGGTTCCACTCCTCGTCGGTCATCTCCACCAGCGTGCGCGAACCACCCAGCCCTGCGTTGTTGATCAGCACATCGACACCGCCCAGGCGTTCCTCGGCGGCCGCCACCAGGGCACGTACCTGCTCCTCGCTGGTGACGTTGCACACCTGCCCGTACACCGCCTGCAGCCCGCAGGCCTGGCGGATGCGCTCCACCGCCTCGTTCAGCCGGCCTTCGTGGATATCACTGATCATCAGCGCGCGGCAGCCTTCCTCGGCAGCGCGCAGGGCGGCGGAAAAGCCGATGCCGGCGCCGGCGGCCGCGGTGATCAGCACCGACTTGCCGCGCAGCAGGCCGCGGCCGGATACGTATTCGGGTTTGAGCATGAGTGCGATCTCCTAGCGAGGCACCTTGGGTTCTCTGGGCAGGCCGAGCGCACGCTCGGCGATGAGGTTGCGCTGGATCTCGTTGCTGCCGCCGTAGATGGTGTCGGAGCGGCTGAACAGGAACAGGCCCTGCAAGCGGCTGAGCCGGTACGGCGAGCCGTCGAGGAATTCCGCCTCGGCGCCGAGCACGTCCATGGCCAGCTTGCCCAGCCGCGCGTGCCAGTCGGACCAGCACAGCTTGTAGATCAGCGCCTCGGGCCGCAGGCCGCCGTCCTGCGTGCCGGAGAGCATGCGCAGCGAGTTGTAGCGCAGCACCTTGAGCCCGCCCCAGGCCTCGGCCAGGCGCTGGCGCAGCAGCGGATCGCGGGCAGCGCCATTGGCGCGGGCAATGCGGATGATCTCGTCCAGTTCGTTGTGGAACTGCATCTGCTGGCCAAGGGTGGACACCCCACGCTCGAAGCCCAGCAGCGCCATGGCGATCTTCCAGCCATCCCCCGGCGCGCCGAGCAGGTTTTCGGCGGCAGTTTCGGCGTCGTCGAAGAACACCTCGTTGAATTCCGACGTGCCGGTGAGCTGCTCGATCGGCCGCACGCTGATACCCGGCTGGTGCATCGGCACCAGCAGGAAACAAAGGCCGTGGTGGCCGACGCTGCCCGCCTCGCTGCGGGCGATGACGAAGCACCAGTCGGATTCGTGGGCCAGCGAAGTCCAGACCTTCTGCCCGTTGATCCGCCACACGCCACGCTCGGCGTCGAACGTGGCACGGGTCTTGACCGCCGCAAGGTCGGAGCCGGCGCCCGGCTCGGAATAGCCCTGGCACCAGAACTCCCGGCCGCTGACGATGCCCGGCAGCAGCCGGCGTTTCTGTTCGTCATTGCCGAAGGCAGCGATGGTCGGCCCGGCCAGCCCTTCGCCGATGTGGCCCATGCGACCGGGGCCGCCGGCGCGGGCGTATTCCTCGTGGAAGATCACCTGCTGGTTGATCGACAGACCGCGCCCGCCGTGCTCCCTGGCCCAGCCTACGCAGGTCCAGCCGCCCTCGGCGAGTTTGCGCTCCCAGGCCTTGCGCTCCTCCGGGAAGCTGTGTTCGTCACCGGGGCCGCCGCGAAAACGCAGCGGCGCGAACTCGCCGCGCAGGTTGTCCGCCAGCCACTGCGCGACTTCGCCGCGAAAGGCTTCGTCGGCGGCATCGAATCCGATCTTCATGGGCATTCCTCCAGGATCGCGGCAGCGATGCGCTCGCGGTGCCAGGCGGGCGTGCCGAACAGGCCCTCGCCGGCGCGCGCACGCTTGAAGTACAGGTGCGGGTCGTACTCCCAGGTGAAGCCGACGCCACCATGCAGCTGGATCGACTCGGCGGCGCAGTGGAAGAAGGCTTCCGAGGCGTGGGACTTGGCCACGGCAGCGGCCAGCGGCAGCTCGGCGGCGAGGGCCGAGTCGCCTTCGGCGTCCAGCGCTTCCTGGGCCACGCACGCGGCGTAGTAGAGCGCTGAGCGTGCGCACTCGACCTTCACCATCATGTCCGCCATGCGGTGCTTGAGCGCCTGGAAACTGCCCACCGGGCGGCCGAACTGCTGGCGTTCGCGGGTGTAGGCGACGGTGAGGTCGAGCGCCTGCTGGGCGCCGCCGACCTGCTCGGCGGCCAGCGTGATGGCAGCCAGTTGCAGGACGGTTTGCAGCTTCGGCCAGGCGCTGCCGGCTACGCCGAGCAATGCGTCAGCGGGGAGATAGAGATTGTCCAATTCGATTTCGGCGAGCGGGCGAGTCTGGTCCAGCGTGGCCAGGGCGCGACGCTGCAAACCGCTGCTGATCGCAGGAACGGCGAACAGGCAAATGCCCTCTTCGCCCCGGCTGCCGGCCAGCCGCGCGGGGATCAGCAGCAGGTCGGCGCTGTGGCCATCGAGCGCCGGGCGCAGGCGGCCATCCAGCACGAAGCCCTCGCCCTCCTTGCGCGCCCGGACCTGAACCGCGCCGACGTCCGGCACACCTTCAGCGCCCAGCGCCAGGGTGGCACTCAGGCTGCCCTCGGCCAATGCCGGCAACCATCGCGCCTGTTGCGCCTCGCCACCCAGCAGGCGCAGGGCGCAGATGGCGATGGCGCTGGCGAGGAACGGCAACGACGCCAGGCGACGGCCCAGCTGCTCCTGGACGATGGCCAGCTCGACGAAGCCCAGCCCCAGGCCGCCGTGGGCCTCGGGCACCAGCAACGCCTGCCAGCCGAGTTCATCGCGAATCCGCTGCCAGAGCATGGCGTCGTGCCCGCCCGCGGCCATCGCCGCGCGCACGGCGCTGGTAGGTGAAGCATCGGCGAGGAAGCTTTCCGCGCTATCGCGAATCATCAGCTGCTCGTCGGTGAAGGCGAATTCCATGGAAGGCGGCCCTGTGGTGTCGGATGGGCGCAGTCTGGCGGGAGATGCCCGGGCGGGAATCGTCCGAATGGACGTGGGGCAACGTACTGAAGTGGGCCAGACAATGCAGGAGCAGATCCCTACAACGCGGGAGGCCCCGCAGCGGCAGGTGGTTCGCGAGCAAGCTCGCTCCTGCAAACAGCAGCGGAAGATGAGTGGAGCAAAGCGAAGCCCATCCCACAAAGCGGGGATGCGTGTCAGCTGCCGTAGACCTTCTGGGCCGGTACGGCCTGGTCGATCAGCTCGTTGACCACACCGCCGACTTCCGCCGGCAACCAGCGCTCGCCCTTGTCGCGCTCCGGGCCGCGGCGCCAACCGTCGCCGAGGGAAAGCTTGCCGCCTTCCACCTCGAACAGGCGGCCGCTGACGTGCTGGGAGTCCTCAGACACCAGCCAGGCCACCAGCGGCGCGACGTTCTCCGGGGCGAAGTGGTCGAAGCCATCGTCGGGCTTCTTCATCACCTCGGCGAACACCTGCTCGGTCATGCCTGTCCGGGCGGCCGGGGCCAGAGCGTTGGCGGTAATGCCGTAGCGCGCCAGTTCCGCGGCCTGCACCAGCGTGAGGGAAGCGATGCCGCCCTTGGCCGCCGAGTAGTTGGACTGGCCGATGGAGCCCTGCAACCCGGCACCGGAGCTGGTGTTGATGATCCGCGCGCGCACCGCCGCGCCGGCCTTGGCCTGGTCGCGCCAGTGGTGCACGGCGTGGCTGGCGATGCAGAAGTGGCCCTTGAGGTGCACGTTCATCACCGCGTCCCAGTCGGCCTCGGTGAGGCTGGCGAACATGCGGTCGCGGCAGATGCCGGCATTGTTGACCACCGCGTGCAGGTCCCCGAAGGCGGCGATGGCGGCGCGAACGATCTCGCCGGCCTCGTGGTAGTCGGTGATGTCGTGGCAGTCGCCGATGGCCTGGCCGCCCTGGTCACGGATCAGCGCGACAACGCCGGCCACGGCTTCGCGGTTGATGTCGTTGACCACCACTTTCGCGCCCTCGGCCGCCAGGGCCAGGGCGTAGGCGCGGCCAAGGCCGCCGCCTGCGCCGGTGATGATGACGACACGGTCTTTGCAGATGGACATGGGGTTCTCCAAGGGGTTGCGCTAGTACGCGCAGAACAAATCTTCGGGGCGTAGCGAGCGACGGCCAGGCAAGGCGGAATGCGGGGCGGGAAGCGGAGTTGGCTGCAGCCAATGAGTATTCACGACCCGCATTCCAACGCCGCATGGCCTAGCGCAACAGCCCCATCACAGTCTCTCGATGATGGTCACGTTGGCCTGCCCACCGCCTTCACACATGGTCTGCAGGCCGTAGCGGCCGCCAGTGCGCTCCAGCTCATGCAGCAGCGTGGTCATCAGCCGCGCACCGGTGGCGCCCAGCGGGTGACCGAGGGCGATGGCGCCGCCGTTGACGTTGGTGCGCTCGTGGGGGTAGCCGGTTTCCTGCAGCCAGGCCATGACCACCGAGGCGAAGGCTTCGTTGATCTCCACCCGGTCGATATCGTCCAGGCGCATGCCGGCCTTTTTCAGCGCGTACTCGGTGGCCGGGATGGGCGCAGTGAGCATCCACACCGGGTCGTCGGCGCGCACGCTGAGGTGGTGAATGCGCGCCCGCGGCGTCAGGTTGTAGCGCTTGAGCGCTCGCTCGGAGACGATCAGCAGCGCGCTGGCGGCGTCGCAGGTCTGACTGGAAACGCCGGCCGTGACGCGGTCGCAACCGAACAGGGTTTCCAGCTCGGCCATCTTCGCCAGGCTGGTCTGGCGCGGCGTCTCGTCGTGCGCAACCCCGGCCAGCGGGATGATCTCGCGGGCGAAGCGCCCTGCCTCGATGGCGCGCAAGGCGCGGCGATGGGACTCCAGCGAATAGGCTTCCAGCGCCTCCCGGCTGATGTCCCACTTCTCGGCGATCATCTGCGCGGAACGGAACTGGCTCGGCGGCGTGGCGCCATAGCGCCTGACCCAGCCTTCCGAGCCGCTGAAGGGATCGCTGAAGCCCAGCGGCTCGGCGGCAGTCATGGCCGAGGAAATCGGGATCTGCGTCATGGTCTGCACGCCGCCGGCGATCACCACGTCCTGGGTGCCGCTCATCACCGCCTGCGCGGCGAAGTGCACGGCCTGCTGCGAAGAGCCGCACTGGCGGTCCACGGTGGTGCCGGGCACGCCCTGGTCCAGGCCGGCGGCCAGCCAGCAGGTGCGGGCGATGTCGCCGGCCAGCGGGCCGATGGTATCGACGCAGCCGAAGATGACGTCGTCGTAGTCCGCGTCGGGGATGCCGTTGCGCTGTACCAGCTCGCGCAGCACGTGGGCGCCCAGGTCGGCGGCATGGATCTGCGCCAGGCCGCCCTTGCGCTTGCCGGTGGGCGTGCGCAGGGCGTCGACGATGTAGGCTTCTGCCATTTCGATCTCCTCAGACCGCGAAGGTGTGGCCGGCGCCGGCGCTGATCGCCCCGCCGAACAGTGCCTGGCACAACCGCGCCTTGTGCAGGCTGCAGCCGCCCCAGACCTTGTCCAGGGCCCAGGCGCGCTTCATGTAGAGCTGCAGGTCGACTTCCCAGGTGTAACCCATGGCGCCGTGTACCTGGATGGCGTTCTTCGCCGCCAGCTGTGCCGCTTCCGAGCACGCCAGGCGCGCCTGGGAAACGTGCAGCGCCGCCTGCGGGTGACCCTCGGCGAGGGACTGCGCCGCGCGGTACAGCGGCGCCTTGGCGAACTCGATGAGTACCGCCACATCGGCCATCAGGTGCTTGACCGCCTGGAAGCTGCCGATGGGTTTGCCGAACTGCTTGCGCTCGAAGCTATAGTCCACCGCCAGGTCGACCATGCGCCGGGCCAGACCCAGTTGCTGCGAGGCGCACGCCAGCGCGCCGCGCTCGAAGGCCGCCGACCACAAGCTGCGGGCCTGCTCGCCACTGGCCACGCGAGTGGCGGCGCTGGGCGTCCAGGCGACGCTGAACAGCCGGCGCGCCGGGTCGAGCGCCTGGCTGCGGGTCAGCTGCACGGCCTCGCGCGGGACGGCGTGGATGTCGTCGTGGTGACCGAGGATCAGCAGGTCGGCGACGTGGGCGTCGGCTACCAGCAGGTTGTCCGGATGGCCGACCGCGAGCCGCGCCTGGCCAGCGGCGATGCGCCCCAGCCAGTCGGCTTTCAGTGCCTCGTGCTCGTCACCGAGCGCGGCCAGCAAAGGCGCGCCCACCAGCACGCTGTCGAGCAGCGGTTCGGCCAGCGCGGCGTAGCCGCACTCCTGCGCCGGCAGCACCCAGTCGGTTTCGTCGAGGCCCAGGCCGCCATAGGCTTCGGGCAGGTTCAGGGCGGTCAGGCCGAGTTCGGCGAGCTGCGCCCAGAGTTCGTCGCTGCGCCCAGTCTCGCTGCCCCAGAGTTCACGCTGGCGCTCCGGGGTCACCTGGTTGGTGAGGAAGGCGCGCACGCTGTCGTGAAAGCTCAGCTGGTCGTCGTTGAAAGTGAAGTCCATGTCCCGGCTCCTCAGGCGCGCGGCATGCCGAGCATGCGTTCGGCGATGATGTTGCGCTGGATTTCGTTGGTGCCGGCGTAGATCGGGCCGGCCAGGGAGAACAGGAAGCCGTCCAGCCAGCGCCCGACCTCACCGGCCAGCGGCTCGCCGGGCAGCAGTTCGGCGCGGGCGCCGAGGATGCTCAGGGCGGTGTCGTGCATGCGCTGGTCCAGCTCCGACCAGAAGATCTTGTTGGTCGAGGATTCCGGGCCGATGCGGCCGCCCTGCTGCAGGCGCGAGGCGGTCATGTAGGTGCTCAGGGTGTAGGCCTCGGCGTCGAGCCAGGCACGCATCACCGCCTCGCCGATGGCCGGGTCGCGGTCGGCCACCTCGCGGTTGTCCAGGTACAGCTGCAGCAGGCGCCGCGCGGTCTCCTGGAAGCGCGCCGGGGAGCGCAGCATCAGCCCGCGCTCGAAGCCGGCGGTGGACATCGCCACGTGCCAGCCCTGCCCTTCGCCGCCGAGTACGTTCTCCACCGGCACCTTGACGTCGTCGAAGAAGATTTCCGCGAAGCCCGGCAGGCCGTCGAGCTGGGCGATCGGGCGCACGGTGATGCCCGGCGAGTCCAGCGGCACCAGGATGAAGGTCAGCCCATGGTGGCGGCTGGAGGCCGGGTCGGTGCGGAACATGCCGAACAGCCAGTCGGCCCAGACCGCGCGGGTCGACCAGGTCTTCTGGCCATTGATCACGTAGTGGTCGCCCACGCGCTCGGCCCGCGAACGGATCGCCGCCATGTCCGAGCCTGCGCCCGGTTCGGACCAGCCCTGGGCCCAGACGTCCTGCCCGCGCGCCATGCGCGGCAGGAAGCGGGCCTTCTGCTCCTCGGTGCCAAATTCCATCAGCGTCGGGCCGAGCAGGAAGATGCCGTTCTGGTTGACCCGGCCGGGAGCGCCGGCGCGGTAGTACTCTTCCTCGAAGATCAGCCACTGGATCAGGTCGCAACCGCGGCCGCCATACTCCTGCGGCCAGGTCACCATGCCCCAGTGGCCGTCGTGCAGGCGCGCTTCCCACTCGCGGTGCAGGCGGAAGCCCTCCTCGGTGTCGTACGAGGGCAAGGGGTTCTGCGGCACGTTGGCCGCCAGCCAGGCGCGCGCTTCCTCGCGGAAGGCCTGTTGTTCGTTGTTGTAGTTCAGGTCCATGGGCTGCTGCCTGTGATCAGTTGAATTGCGCTTCGCGCTTCTCGACGAAGGAGTCGCGCGCTTCCTGGGAGTCCAGCGAGCGGTAGGCCTCGAGGGTGAAGCCCTGCTCCCAGCGGTACTTGTCTTCGAGGTTGCCGTCCTCGATGCCGGTCAGCGCCTCCTTGGCCAGGGCGATCATCGCCGGGCTCTTGGCGGCGATCCTGCGGGCCACGTCCAGCGCCGCGTCGCGCAGCTGCTCGCGCGGCACCACGCGCTCCACCGCGCCCAGGCGATAAGCCTCGAAGGCATCGATGGGCTCGCCGGTGAAGTACATGTGGCGCACCTTCTGCACCGGGAACAGGCGCTGCAGGTGCGCGCCGCCGCCCATGGCACCGCGGTCCACCTCGGGCACGCCGAAAGTCGCGCACTCGCTGGCGACCACGATGTCCGCCGCACCGCACAGGCCGATACCGCCACCCAGGACGAAGCCATGCACGGCGGCGATCACCGGCTTGGGATTGCGGTGCACGGCCTTGAAGCTGTCGTAGTTGCCCTTGTTCACCGCGACGATCAGGTTGCCGTCGGCGGCCAGTTCCTTGATGTCGACGCCGGCGCAGAAGCCCCTGCCCTCGGCGCGGATGACGATGACCCGCACCGCGTCATCGCGGCCCAGGCGTTCCAGCTCGGCGGCGATGGCCGCCCAGCCGGCGCAGTCGAAGGCGTTCACCGGCGGCCGGTCGAACACCAGCTCGGCGATGTGCTCGTGGAAATCAACGCGAAACGGCGGCATGGCGGTTCTCCTGTGACGGCTGCGGTTCTACCCGGCGGGCCAGTTCGGCGAGGCGGACTTCGGCCTGGGCGACGATGTTCTGGATGATCTCGGCGCACGGCAGGCGGCAACCGAGCAGCGCGGCGACCTGCCCGGCCGGCAGCACGCCATCTTCGGGCTGGCCGTCGACCATGGCCTTCTGGATCACCATGGGCGCGTTGGCCGCCAGCAGCGCCTGGGAAAGCGTCAGCTCGCCACGGTTGCGCAGGGCCTGGAGCATCTGCGCCGGGCTGATGCCGGAGTGGCGGCGGTAGGCCAGCGCGCACTGCACGGCCAGGCCCAGGCGGCGCCACGGGCCGGCAGCTTCCAGGGCGTCGAGCAGTTCGTTGCGGATCATCCGTTGCGGCAGGCCGTCCAGCGCGCGGCTGACGATCACCTGCGCCGGGTCCTTCACGCCCAGGTAGCGCGCCAGGGTGGCGTCCGGTACCGGGCTTTCGCGGCTCATCAGGAAGCGCGTGCCCATGGCCACGCCCTCGGCGCCCAGGGCCAGCGCAGCCACCAGGCCGGCGCCGTCATGGAAGCCGCCTGCCGCGACGACCGGCACCTGCACCGCTTCGCGCACCTGCGCCAGCAGCAGCGAGGTCGGCACTGCGCCGGTGTGGCCGCCGCCCTCGCCGCCCTGCACGGTGACGATGTCGGCGCCCATCTCCACGGCCTTCTGCGCGTGCTTGAGCGCACCGACGGTGGGCATGCAGATCACCCCGGCTTCCTTCAGCCGGGCGATCATCTGCTTGCCCGGCGAGCGGCTGTAGCTCACCGCTTTCACCCCGTGGCGTAGCACCAGCTCGACGATCTCGCTGGCGTTGGGCTGATACATATGGAAGTTCACGCCGAACGGCGCCGCCGTCAGCGAGCGGGTCTCCAGGATCGCCGCTTCCATCCGCTGCGGCTCGATGGTCGCCCCGGCGAGGAAGCCGAAGCCGCCGGCATTGCCGGTGGCCGCCACCAGGCGCGGGTCGGCCACCCAGCCCATGGCGGTCTGGATGATCGGGTAGCGGCAACCGAGCAACTGGGTGACGCGGGTGCCCAGGTCCGCACTCATCGGCCGCCCTCCACCGGCTCGCGCTGCGAGCTGGCCATGGCGCGGGCATCGTAGCCGCCCAGGCGGTCGCCGCTGACCAGCTCGTTGTGGGCGTGGGCGAAGTGGTGCAGGCCGAACACCATGTCCATGGTGGCGCGCTTGCCCATCAGGTCTTCGGCGTTGTTCACCGCCTGCTTGGCCAGCTGCAGCCCGAGGCGCGGCATCTCGGCGACGCGCCGGGCCATGTCCAGGGTCACGTCCAGCAGCACATCGCGCGGCACCACCTTGTTGACCATGCCCAACTGCCAGGCACGCTCGGCGCCCAGGCGCTCGCCGAGGAAGAGGAACTCCTTGGCGATGCGCGGATTGAGTTCATGCACGTGGGCGAAGTACTCGACGCCGGGAATGCCCATGCGCACCACCGGGTCGCGGAAGTAGGCATCGTCGCTGGCGACGATCAGGTCGCAGACCCACGCCAGCATCAGCCCGCCGGCGATGCAGGCGCCCTGCACCATGGCCACGGTCGGCTTGGGCATCTCGCGCCAGCGCCGGCACATGCCCAGGTAGACCTCCTGCTCGCGGGCATAGAGGAACTCGCCGCCGGGCTTGTTCACGTGGTCGTACCACAGGCTGGCGCGGTCGAAGCTCTGGTTGACGTCGCGCCCCGGCGTGCCGATGTCGTGGCCGGCGGAGAAGTGCTTGCCCTCGCCGCGCAGGACGATGACCTTGACCGCATCGTCGTCGCAGGCACGGCGAAAGGCCGCGTCCAGCGCGTAGGTCATCTTCGAGTTCTGCGCGTTGTGGAACTCGGGGCGGTTCATGCTGACCAGGGCCACCGGGCCCTGGACTTCATAGAGGACGACCTCTTCGCTCATGACCGCACTCCTTCGGCGCTGCGCACGGCCGGCGGATTGTCCTTGAGCTGGCGGCTACGCAGGTTGTGCGGGTCCAGGCGCTGGAGGATTTCCAGCTGCGCCGTCGTGGGCAGCGCGGTGGTCGGGATCTGCGCCGGCAGCGCCAGGTCGAAGCTGGTGTTGTCCAGCACCTGCGCCAGCTCCACGCCCGGATGCAGCGAGCGCACGCGCATCTGTCGCTGCGGGCCGCCGAAGTCGAGCACGCAGAGGTCGGTGACGATCAGGCGGATGTCGATGTCGTCCAGCGACCAGCCACGGGCCAGGCGCGCCGGGTTGTAGCCGACCGAGGCAACCATGTCGACCTCGCCTTCGACGAACAACCGGCGGCTGTGCGCCGGCACGAAGAAGGAGTTGGCGTGGCTGATGGAGTTGCCGGGGAAGCCGCGCACGCCGAGCATCTGTGCCTTGGGCCTGGCGTAGTCGCCGATGCAGGAGATGTTCGCCTGGCCGAAGCGGTCGATCTGGGTCGGCCCGACCAGCGCATGGCGGCGGCCGCCCCAGACGTTGTCGAAGATGCGCGAGAAGCCCATCCAGCTGTCGAACTTCGGCACGTAGCCGTTGCGCGCGCCCAGCGGCACCGGCTCGGCGACCATGAAGGCCTCGGAATCGGTCATCAGCAGGTCCGGGTTGCTGCTCAGCATGGCCAGGGAAGCGGCCAGGCGCGGGACCACGCCGATGCCGGTGGCGAGCACTTCGCCGTCGTCGCGCCAGCACTCGCTGGCGGCGCAGATCAGCAGCTCGGCGAGGCTGCAGGAAGCGGTTGCGTCAGTCATGGTCAGAACACCGGTAGGGGCAGCTTGCGGAGTGCGTCGAGCCCGCCGACCTTGTCCAGGTAGGCGGCTTCGCCGTCGCGGATGAATTCGTCGTAGTAGCGCTGCCAGCCGCCCTCTTCCTGGGCCGAGGCGTTGTAGTGCTGGAAGTGCGGCACGTCGAAGCCGTACTGCGGTGCGCAGGAACTGGGGTGCGCGCCGCCGGGAACATGCACTACGCCATCGGTGAGGTTGCGCTCCCAGAACACCTGGCGCGCCGCCTGCGGGTTGGCGTGGAAGTGCGCGGAATCCACCAGCTCGTCGCAACTGACGAAGGTCTGCTTCGCGGCACGCACGAACAGGTCGTCCATGTAGTGGTCCGGCCCTTCGATCTGGCAGACGCCACGGGCATCGGCGCGGTCGACATGGACCAGCGCCGCGTCCAGCTCCAGCGCCGGCATGGCGACCCAGTCGCGGCCGTCGGCGTAGGGCGAGGCCACCAGCCTGATCTGCGGGTTGTGCCTGAGCACATCGGTACCCAGGCCCACGGCGGTGGGCAGGAACGGCACGTTCATCGCCGCTGCGCGCAGGCCCAGCAGCAGCATGCCTTCGTCGATCTCCATCACCTCCAGCTCGCCGGCCTGGCGGGCCTTGCGGAAGTAGGGTTCGAGCGGAATGAAATCCAGCGAGACGAAGGCGAATACCAGCTTCCTGACCTTGCCGGCAGCGCAGAGCATGCCGACGTCAGCGCCGCCATAGGCGACGACGGTGAGGTCCTTGAGCCCGGAGCGGAGGATTTCGCGGATCAGCGCCATGGGCTTGCGGCGCGGGCCCCAGCCGCCGATGCCGATGGTCATGCCGTCGCGCAGCCGGGCGACCGCCTCGCTGGCCGTCATGCATTTGTCCATGTTGCGCTCCTTACTGGCGGCCGACGCTGAAGTCGTGGCCCCAATGGCTGACCACGGTGCTTTCGAACGGCGTGTGCGCCGCCCAGTCCACTTCCAGCCCGCCATGGCCGTACTCGATGTCGAAGCCGCCGGGGCTCTGCATGTAGAACGACACCATCTGGTCGTTGGTGTGCTTGCCCAGGGTCGCCGAGAGCTTCACGCCGCTGGCGTGCATGCGATCCAGCGCGCGGCCGACGTCGTCGAGGGCGGCGGTTTCCAGCATCAGGTGCACGCAGCCGCTGGGGATCGGGCACTCGAAGATCGCCAGGGAGTGGTGGCGGGCGTTGTTGCAGTGGAGGAAGTGGATGCGCTTCTCCGGCTCCTGCGGGTCAGGGGTGAAGCGCACCTTCATCAGGTCGGAGAGGCCGAAGCCCATCACCTGCTCGTAGAAGTCGCGGCAGCGCTCGAAGGCCGGCGCCGGCAGTACCACGTGGCCCATGCCCATGGCGCCGGTGACGAAACCGCTGACGCCCGCCGGCGAGACGAACGGGCGGAAGTCCTGGCACGGCCCCCAGAACAGCTCATGGCGATTGCCGTCCGGATCGCGGAACAGCGCCAGCTCCTGGACCTTGCGCAGCGCGCAGTCGGCAGCGCTGCCACGGGCCACCTCGACATCCACCTCGGCCAGCTCGGCGATGGCCTGCTCGAAGGCGGCCTTGCCAGCCACTTCCCAGCCGCTGGCGCCGTAGCCGTCGCGCTCGTCACGCAGCACCAGCAGGCGGTAATGGCGCTCGTCCATCTTCAGGTACAGCGCGCCCTCGGGAGCGGCGGCGTCCACCATCATGCCCAGCACGTCGCTGGCGTAGCTGCGCCAGCGCTCCAGATCGCTGGCCAGCACGGTCACGTAGCCCAGTCCGCGGATATCCATGGTGTTCTCCTCATCGTCATCGCCGATGCGTCGTGCGGATCGGCTGGTGATGAGGATTCAAACAGCGCGGGCGGTGGCCAACATCGTCCAATGGGACTAGCGCAAAAGGGCCGCGGGAAGCAGGTTTGAATGGAGGTCGGCGAGTTGTGCCACCTGCCGGTGAACACGGTCAATGGTCGACCGGAATTGACCATGAATCCATATACAGTCTAAATTTGGACCACTACGCTTCAGAATGCGTACGCAATCGAGGTACACCCCATGCGAATCGAGACCATCAGTTTCCTGAAGAAACACGCCGCGGATCTGGACCTGTCGGAGCCCATGGTCGTCACCCAGAATGGCCTGCCCAAGCTGGTGGTGGAGTCCTACGAGGAGTCCGTCAGACGGGAGAAGGCGCTCGCGCTGGTCAAGCTGCTCGCCATCAGTTCGCGACAGCACGCCGAGGGAAAATCCAACACCGTAGACGACTTGCGCAGCCGGCTGGCCAAGAGGCGCTCCAGCGAGCAGTAAGGGAATCCCATGAGTCAGCGCCGACCTGTCCTCACCACGCCGATCGCCGACAGCCTGATCATGGACCGGGAAGACTTCCTGGCTGCGAGGGCTGGGAAAGAAAAGGCCGCGCAGCACATCGATGCGCTCCTGGATGAGCTGGTGCAAGCGCTATCGAACGCACCGCTGGGCTATCCGATCTCCCGTGAAGTAGCCGAGCACACCGGCCTGACAGAATTCCACGAGTACGTTACGCAGGACGGCTATCGAGTGTTCTATCAGGTGTTGAACGACGCCGTGGTGGTCCACCTGGTGATCCATGAGCGGCAGGATGCGCGCAAGGTACTGGTCGACTACTGCACCTACCTCGCACACGATCCGTTCCTGAACAACTAGCGTCCGTATGATTCCAGGAAAGCCCCGCCCAAGCGGGGCTTTTGCATTCAGGAGCTCGCGGCCAGCTCCCGCAACGCTGCCTTGGTCACCTTGCCGGCGGCATTGAGCGGCAGTGCATCGAGCAGCATGGCCCGGCGCGGCGCCTTGTAGTTGGCCATGCGCTCGCGGCACCAGGCGAGGAAGGCTTCCAGGTCGATCGCCTGGCCGGAGGCCGGCAACAGGAACGCCATGGCCACCTCCCCCAGGCGCTCGTCGGGGATGCCGATCACCGCGGCCTGGGCCACGCCGGGGTAGCCGAGGATGGTCTGCTCGACCTCCGCCGGGTACACGTTGAAGCCGCCGTTGATGAACATGTCCTTGAGCCGATCGGTGATGCGCAGGTAGCCGCGCTCATCGAGCACGCCGACATCGCCGGTGTGCAGCCAGCCGTCGCGGTCGATTGCCTCGGCGGTCGCTTCGGGATTGTTGAAGTAGCCGCGCATCAGGTTGTAGCCACGCACCACCACTTCGCCCGGCTCGCCGCTGGCCACGCTGCAGCCCTGGCTGTCGACGCAGCGCACCTCGACGTTGGGGAAGGCCCGGCCGCTGGTGGTAGCGATGGTCTCGGCGTCGTCGCCGGGGCGGCAGATGGTGACGAAACCGCAGGTTTCGGTGAGGCCGTAGGCCGTGACGATGGTCTCGAAGCCCAGCTCGCTGCGCATGCGCCGGACCATCTCCACCGGCACCGAAGCAGCCCCGGTGACCGCCACCCGCAGCGAGGACAGGTCGAACTCGCCACGGCGCGGATGGGCCAGCAGCGATTGGTACAGCGTCGGCGGGCCGGGCAACACCGTTACCCGTTTGGCGGCCACGCGCTCCAGCAGCAGGGGAACATCGAACACCGCTTGCGGCAGGATGCAGCACCCGCGCATCAGTGCCGCCAGCCAGCCAGCCAGCCAGCCTTGTAGCCGAAGCTGTGGAAGAACGGATTGACGATGAGGTAGCGGTCACCTTCGCGCAGGCCGACCATTTCGCTCCAGTCGCGCACCAGTTGCAGGTTCTGCCCGTGGGCGGTCATCACGCCCTTGGGCTTGCCGGTGGTACCGGAGGTGAACAGCAGGTCGCACAGGTCGTCGGCGCGAATCTCTGCCTGCCGCTGCTCCAGGGCGCTGTCGTCGACGTCATCGGCCAGCACCAGGAAGGCTGGCCAATCCAGCGCGCGCTCCCGAGAGCCACGCAGGATCACGCGCTGGCGCAGCGCCGGTAGCTCCTCGTCGTCGAGCAACGCCGGGAAGTCGATGCCGAGGAACTCGCTCATCACGAACAACAGGCTGGCGCCGCTTTCGCGCAGCACCAGGGCTGCTTCGGCGCCCTTCATCCGGGTATTCAGCGGCACCAGCACGGCGCCGACGCTTTGCAGCGCAGTCGCCGCGACTATCCACTCCCAGACATTCGGCGCCCACACCGCCACCCGTTCGCCATGGCCGACACCCAGTGCCAGAAGCGCCCGCGCGGCGCGGCGGCGTGCGTCGTCGAGCTGGCGGTAGCTCAGGCGGACGTCGCCGTCCTCGATGGCTGGCAGGCCAGCATAGGTGCACGCCGTGGCGGCAAGCAGCTGGGGAATGGTCAGGGCGGACGGCGGGCAGTTCATGGCGGGCAGCTCAGGACGAACGGGAATCGAGAGTGGGCCGGCACCCGGCCGGCCCGCTGGCATAGCCGGACTCAGGCCTGGGGCGGCGCGAAACGGCGGCCCGCGGAGAAGCCGCCGTCGACGGCAATCATCTGCCCGCTGACGAAGGACGCGTCGTCGGAAGCCAGGAACAGCGCCACCTTGGCCACCTCCTCCGGCTGCCCGGCGCGGCACAGCATGTGCTGCGAGGCGAAGAAGGCGTGGAAGGCTTCCTGCTCGCGGACCATTTGCGTCATCGGGGTTTCGATCAGCCCCGGGCAGAGGCCGTTGACCCGCACGTTGGCGTGGCCGTAGTCGATGGCCATGGAGCGGGTCAGCTGGTTGATGCCGCCCTTGGCCACGTTGTAGGCAGTGTTGCCGTCGCAGCCCTGCAGACCGAAGATCGAGCCGATGTTGATGATCGAGCCGCTGCGCTGCTCGACCATCTGTGCCACCGCGTGCTTGCTGGTGTACATGGTGCCGGTGAGGTTGATGTCCAGCACGCGCTGCCACTCGCTGGTGGGCGACGCGGTAACGCTGCCCTGGCTGGCGACGCCCGCGGCGTTGACCAGCACGTCGAGGCGACCATGGCGCGAGACGACTTCACCCATCACCTGCTGCACGTTGTTCTCATCGCGCACGTCCAGCGCCATGAACAGGCCGGGGAAGTCCGCCGGCGCCTGGCCCACGTCCAGGCCGACGACCTGGGCGCCCTCCTCGGCGAAACAACGGGCGCAGGCCAGCCCGATACCCGATGCCGCACCCGTGATCACGGCGATCTTGCCTTGCAGTCGATTCATTCGCACACCTCTGCTTGTTGTTGTCGGTTTGCTCTGCGCCGCAGACTAGCGAGCCGGCGGCGGCGGCAAATCGTCCATTGGGACTAGCCGCTGCGCAAGCCCCGTTTTTCCTAGGAGCGAGCAGACCGCACAGGCTGGAACGGGTCATCCGCTGGCACCTGCACGGCGAAGGACACTGGCGCGCATACAAGATTCAGCCAGTACCGTTTTTGTAGGAGCGAGCTTGCTCGCGAACCGCGCGCACACCGGGACAGGCAGCAGAGTGCGTTCGCGAGCCAGCTCGCTCCTGCAGGAAGAAAAAAAGCCCGGCAGAGCCGGGCGAAAAAGGGGGCAGGCACCGCCCCTCACTCGAGAGCAATCTTTCGGTTCGGCCTTCTATCCGGCCTCAATCCGGAAAGCGCACGCGCACCTCGCGGCTGCCTGCCCGGCCCTGGCAAGCCAGGGTCCAGCCTTCGGCCAGCTCGGCGGCGCTGAGCACATCGTTGCGCGGCAGCAGCACCTCGCCCTGCTCCACTCGGCACATGCAGGCGCCACAGAATCCTTCCTCGCAGGACGCCGGTGGCGCCAGCCCGGCACGGCGGCAGCTTTCCAGCAGGGTTTCGCCGGCGGCGCAGGCAATCTCGTGCTCGGCGCCGTCGAGGCTGACGGTCAGCCGCTCCACCTGCAGGCCCGTGGTAGCGAGCCGGGCCTGCTCGTCGGCGGCTTCCAGCTCGTCCGGATCGGGCGGCGAGACGAAGCGTTCGACGTGAACCCGCGCCGACGGCACACCCGCCGCCAGCAGGCCGTTCTCCACGGTATCCATGAACGGGCCGGGACCGCAGATAAAGCACTCGGCATCCTCCCAGCCACGCAGCAGATGACGTACATCGCTGGCGGCGAGAAAGCCCTGCACGCTGTCCAGCACATGGATCACCTGCAGGCGCTCGCCATGCTCGCGCAGCAGGCTGCGCAACGCCTCGCGGAAGATCACCGAATCGGCATCACGGTTGGCGTACACCAGGCGGATGCGGCAATCGCGGCTGGCCAGTGCCTCGCGCAGGATGGAAAACACCGGCGTGATGCCCGAGCCGCCACCGAACAGCAGCAGGTCACGCTGCTCCGCGCCCAGGTGGAAGTGTCCCGCAGGCGGCAGTACCTCCAGGCAATCGCCGGGGCGAACGCTGTCGTTCATCCAGTTCGATACACGCCCGCCTTCGACGCGCTTGATCGTGACCCGCAGCGCCGAGTCGAGCCCCGGCGCGCTGGACATGGAGTAGCAGCGCAGCAGGCGCTTGCCCGCCACGCTGACGCGGAAGCCGAGGAACTGCCCGGCCTGGTAGGCGAAGCGCTCGGCCAGTTGCGCCGGCACGCGCAGCACCAGCGAACGCGCATCGGCGGTTTCCTCGATGACCTCGGCCACCTCCAACTGGAAGCTGCCGGCGGCGCTCGATGCCTGGGGCGCCAGGGGCTGCGCGCTACCCATTTCAGATACCGCTGATCAGCTGGGCGTTGTCCACGCGGATCTCGGCGCCATTGATGAAGCGCGACTCGTCCGAGGCGAGGAACAGCACCACGTTGGCGATATCCTGCGGCGCACACATGCGGTTCATCGGGTCGGCGTCCAGCGCCTCCTGCGGAATCGGCTGGCCGCCGGCCAGGGCCTGGGTCATCGGCGTGTTGACGCCGTCCGGGTGCACGCTGTTGCAGCGGATGCGATAACCCTGCTGCTTGCAGTGCAGGGCGATGGAACGGGTCATCGCCGCCACCGCGCCCTTGGATGCCGAGTAGGCGCAGAACGCCGGCATGCCGCCCAGCGCCGCCACCGAGGACATGTTGACGATGGAACCGCCACCGCTCTCCTTCATGGCCGCAATGGCGTACTTGCAACCGAGGAAATAGCCTTCGCCGTTGATGGTCTGCACCTTGCGCCACAGCTCCAGGCTGGTGTCCTCGATGCTGCCCAAGGCGAGGATGGCGGCGTTGTTGACCAGCACGTCGAGGCGGCCGAAACGCTCCAGGGTGGTCTTCACCACAGTCTGCCAGTCGCTCTCGCTGGCGATGTCGTGGCGGATGAACAGCGCGTCGCCGCCGATCTGCTCGGCCAGCGCGCGGCCGGCCTCCTCGTTGAGGTCGGTGAGGACCACGCGGGCGCCCTCGCCGGCCAGCAGCAGCGCGTCCTCGCGGCCGATGCCGCTGGCGGCGCCGGTGACGATGCAGACCTTGCCTTGTACTCGATTCATGCTTGTTTTCCTTCAGGCGGTTTCGGGGATGACGGCTGCCGCGCGGGACGCCGCGTGGACGGCGGCGCGGCGGCCGGAATACACGCAGTCGGCGATGGACAGGCCGGATACGTAGAGGTTGGAAGCAACACCCACCGCGTTGCGGCCGGCGCTGTACAGCCCCGGAATCGCTGCGCCGGCAGGGTCCAGCACGCGACCGCTGCGCTCGCAGACGCGCAGCCCGCCGAGGGTGATGGCTGGACAGGGGAAGAGCGTGCTGTCGAAGGACAGGTCCAGGGCGTACCAGGGGCCGTCGTCCAGATCGGCAAGCATCGCCGCAGACTTGCCGAAGGCGTCGGTGTGTTCACCCCGCGCGGCGCGGCTGTACTCCTCCAGCGTGTGCTGCAGGTTCTGCGCCGGCACGCCGATGGCGCGGGCCAGCGCTTCGGGTGTGTCGCCCCGGCGGCGGTTGAACAGCAGGTTGAGCAGCACCGGCAGGCGCTGGAACGACCAGACCTTGCCCGGCCCGACCTGGCGCAGCGACTCCCTGAGCAGCGCGCGGTCGAGGATCAGGATGGCGCGGCCGCCCTGCTCTTCCACCATAGCGTGGCCGAGGGTGGCGCCATAGACCTCTTCGTTGCAGTAGCGCTCGCCCCGTGCATTGACGATCACGCCACGGGCCCAGGCCAGCGGCGGATTGATGAAGCGCCAGGCGCTGACCTTGTCCAGGCGTTGCGTCGCGGCACCGGCGCCGAGCCCGAGGCGGATGCCGCTGCCATCGCAGCCCGGCGTCCCCAGCGGCAGACCGGCCAGGTACTGCGGCGCATGCTCGGCGAGCATCTCGCGGTTGAAGATGAATCCGCCGGCACTGAGCAGCACGCCCTTGCGCGCGCGGATCAGCAGCGGCCGCGCATGACGCGCCTCGATGCGACGCAGGGCAGCGATCAATCGCTCGGCCAGCGGCGGTGCATAGGGGTGCAGGCCGGTTGCGAGGCGGCTCAGCCAGGCATGTCGGCGCGCGGCGAAGCTGCCCGGCGGCAGGCGCCAGGCCTCGACGCCGACCACTGCACCGCTGGCGTCCTGCACCAGCCGACGTACTTCGCACTGGCGGTAGAGCTGCACACCTTTCTCCCGCGCCGCAGCACGCAAGGCCGCGAACAGCGCCGCGCCGGACATGCCGCGGCCCTTGGTGCGGTGCCCGCGCGGCGCCGGTTGCGCCAGGCTGGCGTAGGCCGGCACGGCTTCATTGCCCGAGTAATAGAGGTAGAAGCGGTCGCTGGGATAGGACGTCTTCTGCGGTGGCACGCTGGCTTCGAAGCGTGCGCCCTGGCGCTCCAGCCAGGCGAGCTGGTCGACACTGCGCTCGCAGAAGTCCCGCAGCGTCGCACTCTGTACGGCGTCCGCCACCTCGCCCTGCAGATAGCGGAACATCGCCTCGGCGTCGTCGGCGTATCCGGCCTGACGCTGGTAGGGCGTGCCGCCACCGGCATAGACCACCCCGCCACTGCGCGCGGTGGCGCCGCCGCCGGCGAAACGGTCCAGGGCCAGCACTTCAAGGCCGCGTTCGCGCGCCTCCAGGGCTGCACAGGCGCCGGCGCCGCCGAAGCCGACCACCAGCAGGTCGGTCTCGGCGTGCCAGGCCAGGCGCTCGCCTGCTTCCAGGCGCAGCGGGGCGATCGGCAGTGTGCCGGCCATGGCGATCAGCCCGCCGCCACGCTCGGCGCCTGCACGGCGACGGCGGTGGTGTAGGTGCCGTTCACGTAGATCAGCGGGGTGATGCGCGGGGTATTGCGAACCTCGCGGATGCGTCCGATGAACACCGTGTGGGTGCCGTAGGTGAAGCGCCCGTCCTGCTCGCAGACCACGCTGGACTGCGCGTCCGCCAGGTACGGCACGCCGCACTCGGAGGTGCGCCAGTCGCCGCTGGCGAAGCGCCCCTCGCCTTTCACCGGGCCACTGCACAGGTGCGACAGGTGTTCCTGCTCCTGGCCGAGGATGTTCACGCAGAAGTCCGCGCCGGCCTCCAGCACGCGGTGCAGCGAGGCGGTCTGGTTCACGCAGATCAGCAGCGACGGCGGCTCGGTGGACAGCGAATCCACCGCCGTGGCCGACATGGCGTAGCGCTCGCGGCCATCGCTGGTGGTGATGATGGTCACCGACTTGGCGAGCCGGCGCATGGCCTGGAGCATGTCGGCTTTCAGAGTGTCCTGGTTCATCGCACGGGGCCTCGCTGGTTCTTGTTGGACTGAGGTGTAGTGCGATGGATTCTGTGGTGGTGCCCGCTGCGCAACATCGTCCGAGGGGACTAGTCGGTGCCGCGCCCGAGTGGCGCGCCGATATGGTCCGTTTGTGGGATGTGGGCGAATTCCCGCGTTGTTCAAATGCCCGCGAAGGCCCCTGCGATCCGACGCGGGAGACCGAGCACCGCCCCACCGGGCGACCACAGGAGAACAACAAGATGCTCGACCACGACCTGATCCGTCAGCGCCTGCGCCAGCGCGCCCGCGAGCTGGTTCCGGTGCTGCGCGAACGCGCCGCCGACGCCGCCCGTGAAGGACAACTGCCGGAGGCAACCCTTCGCGACTTCCATGAAGCCGGGTTCTTCCGCATCCTCCAGCCGGCGCGCTGGGAAGGCTATGAGCTGGAGCCGAAAGACTTCTTCGAGGTGCAGATGACCCTCGCCGAGGGCTGCATGTCCTCCGCCTGGGTGCTCGGCGTGGTAGCCATCCACAACTGGCAGCTGGCGCTGTTCGACGACCGCGCCGCGCAGGATGTGTGGGGCAAGGATTCCAGCGTACTGATCTCCTCGTCCTACATGCCGGTGGGCAAGGTCACGCCGGTGGAGGGCGGCTTCCGCCTCTCCGGGCGCTGGGGATTCTCCAGCGGCAGCAAGCATTGCGAGTGGGCATTCCTCGGTGCGCTGGTGCCGCCGAGCGAGCCGGGCGGCGCGCCGGACTACCGCACCTTCCTGGTGCCGCGCAGTGACTACCAGGTGCTCGACAACTGGAACGTGATGGGCCTGGAGGCGACCGGCTCCCACGATGTGCTGGTGGAAGACGCCTTCGTCCCCGAGTACCGCACGCACCGCGCCCTCGACGGCTTCATGCAGAACAGCCCGGGCAATGCGGTGAACAGCGCACCGCTGTTCCGCCTGCCGTTCGGGCAGATATTCGTCCGCGCGGTGTCCTCGGCGGCCATCGGCGCGCTGCAGGGCGCGGTGAACCTGTTCATCGAGCACAACCGCGCCCGCGTGGGCGTCAACGACGGCCGCAGGATGGGCCAGGACGCCGGCGCACAGCAGGCGCTGGCCGATGCCATGGTGGTGGCCGACGAGTGCCGCACCGTGCTGCTGCGCAACTTCGACGTGATGATGCAGCGCGCCCGCGACGGCGAGCCGCTGAGCATGCCCGAGCGGGTGAAGATGCGTTACGACTCCGCCCTGGTCGCGGACAAATGCGCCCGCGCGGCGAGCATGCTGATGTTCAACAGCGGCGCCGCCACCATCTTCCGCGAGCACCCGATCAACCGCGCCTTCCGCGACATCCACACCGGCCGCGCCCACGTCGCCAACAGCCCGGCCAAGTATGCCTGGAACCTCGGCGGCGTGAGCATGGGCCAGGACTCCACGGACTTCTTCCTCTGAGCCCGGCCCAGGAGCACCCGTAGGACGGGTGGAGCCTGCGATACCCATGCGGTCAGGTCTGGTGAGTTCCAGCAGCCTGGGTATCGCTTCGCTCCACCCATCCTGCGTCCCGGCTCCCCCGCCACCCCGGCGCTTCGGCGTAGTCCGTTCGGGCGATTCCGCGGCGCCGGCGAACATCGAACATGGCCACGAGGCAGAGCCCGTCGGCCCGCCAAACCTGACAAGGGACGCATCCCATGAAATTCTCTCTGATCTACGAAGCGCAGACGCTGGACAGCACCCGCGAAGGCGACCGCCGCATCTTCGAGGAAACCGTCGAACAGGCCGTGCTGGCCGACCAGCTCGGCTTCGATACCTTCTGGTGCGTTGAGCACACCGCGCTGACCAACTACTCGCACATGTCCGCGCCGGAAACCATGCTCGCCTTCGTCGCCGGCAAGACCCAGCGCATCGGCATCGGCCACGGCGTGGTCTGCTTGCCACCGGCGATGAACCACCCGGTGAAGGTCGCCGAGCGCATCGCCACCCTCGACCTGCTGTCCGGCGGCCGCGTGCACTTCGGCGTCGGCAAGGGCGGCACCCAGCAGGAAGCCGGCACCTTCGGCTACGACCTGGCGACCCTGCAGCCGCAGATCGACGAAGCCATGTACCTGATCCCGAAGATGTTCGTGCAGGACGAGATCGAGCACGACGGCGTGTACGTGAAGATTCCCCGGCGGCCGATCCATCCCAAGCCCTACCAGGACCCGCACCCGCCGATGTACCTGGCCTGCACCAACACCGAGTCGCTGAAGAACGCCGGCGGCCGCGGCATGGGCGCGCTGGTATTGGGCTTCGGCGGCCCGGAGGAGATCGCCAAGAAGGTCGCGGTCTACCACGAGGCCTGGGACAACCGTGACGAGGCCAACCAGGTCGGCTTCCGCCCGAACCGCCACATCGCCGCGCTGTGCCCGGCCATTGTCCTCGACGACAACGAGAAGGCCCGCGCCATCGGCGTCCGTGGCCAGCGCTACTTCATGGAATCGCTCGCCTACTGGTACGCCGGCGGCGAGCGCCCGGACCCGGCCAAGTGGCAGGACGACACCTTCGTCGATGGCAACGGCCAGGCGGTGATCCGCTCGCGCTTCGCCTCCGAGGAAGTGACCGTGGACTTCTCCGACCCGACCATGGCGATGATGAACCCCAACCACGCCTACGGCACGGTGAACGACTGCATCGGCTACGTGCAGCGCCTGATCGACGCCGGCGCCGACGAGATCCTGTTCATCTGCCAGATGGGCACCGTGCCGCAGTGGGCGCAGATCGAGACGCTGAAGAACATCGGCGAGAAGGTCATCCCCTACTTCCGCGACAAGCTGCAGATCGCCTGAGGCGGACGCTGAAGCATCAGGACGGGCCCTTCGGGGTCCGTTTTGTTTTGGCGCGCAGAGCCCATATGGCCCATCATCGCCGGAGCCGGTAGCAGGCAGACGGCGTGCAACACCAGGCGTTGTACGCCCTACGCATTGGCATCGAGTGGGTTCTGTTCGCGAGCAAGCTCGCTCCTACAAAGAGCCACGCCTGATACAGGTGGCCACTGTAGGAGCGAGCTTGCTCGCGAACCCCTGTACCGAAAAGCATGCAGCCCAGGAACGCAAACGCCCCACGCCGGATCCCGGCGTGGGGTGCACAACACCCGCGGCGTTTTCTACCGCCGCGCAACCACTCGGTTCAGATCACCCGCGCCGGATGCTGCACCCGTGGCGCGCCGAGTTGCTCGCGCCAGGACGGTGGCTGACGGCCGTCGGCTTCCTGGATGCCGTAGCGCAACGCCAGCTCGGCGCTGACCAGGGTCTGCCCGGAGAGTTGTGGCAGCTCCGGGTCGGCGAGCAGCGCCTGGATGATCCGCCCGTTGAACTGCGGCGTCTCGGCCAGGGCGAGGAAGGCTTCGTACTGCTCGGCGCGGGCCTGGCCGGCAATGGCGGTGCGCTCGGTCAGCTGCGGGCCGAGCCAGAGGGACAGCGCTGCCACGCCGGTGCCTTCGAAGTCGATGGCCATGTCTGCCGCGAGCTTGTCCACGCCGGCCTTCTGCGCGCCATAGGCCGGGCCGTGCATATAGCAGCCGGCGCCGAAGGATGAGGTGAACGCCACCAGGGCCTTCGGTGCGCGCAGCAGCAGGGGTGCGGCGTGGTAGCTGGCGACGTAGGCCGAGCGCAGGCCGATGTCGAGGATGTCCACCAGCTCCAGCGGCTTCTCCCAGAACGGGCCGGGATCGATCAGTTGTTCGTGGATGAAGGCGACGTTGTTCACCAGCAGGTCGAGGCGGCCATGCTCGGCGTCGATGCGCCGGAACAACCCGCGCACCTGCTCGTCATCGGCGTGGTCACACTGCACGGCGATGCCCTTTCCGCCAGCGGCGTCGATGGCCGCCGCCGTCTCGTGGATGCTGCCGTGCATCACCTGGCCGCGCAGGCGTGCGTTGCCCGATTCGACCGAGCGCCCGGTAACGTAGACAGTCATGCCGGCAGCGCCCAGCGCCTCGGCGATGCCCTTGCCGACACCACGGCTGGCGCCGGTGACGAGGGCGATGCGGGAAGTGGACTCAGGCATTGCGCGATACCTCCGGTTGGGCGCGGGTCTGCCCGGCCTGCTGCTGGATGTGTTCGGCGGCGAGGAAGCCGAAGGTCATCGCCGGGCCGATGGTGGAGCCGGCGCCGGGATAGGTGGCGCCCATCATCGAGGCGGCGGAGTTGCCGATGGCGTAGAGGCCGTCGATGGCGCTGCCGTCCTCGCGCAGTACGCGGGCATGCACGTCGGTGAGCAGGCCGCCCTTGGTGCCGATGTCGCCGGCGTCGATCTTCACCGCGTAGAACGGCGCCTTCAGCAACGGCGCCAGGCATGGGTTGGGCTGCACGTGCGGGTCGCCGTAGTAACGGTCGAACAGGGACTCACCCTTGTGGAAGTCCGGGTCCTGGCCGAGCGCGGCGTAGCGGTTGAAACGCTCCAGTGTGCGCGCAAGCCCGGCGGCATCGACGCCAATCTCGCCGGCCAGCGCCTGGATGCTGTCGGCCTTGTGGTAGTAGCCCTGCAGATGCTTCGGCACCCGGCTGTCCGGTTGCGCGTAGCCCGGCAGCAGCGCGCCACAGGGGTATTTGCGGCGGAACTCGGCGTCGAAGATCATCCAGCACGGCACGCTGCGCGCCTGCTCGCTGTCGTGGGCATACATGGCGTAGACGATGTCGGTGTAGGGCGCGCCTTCGTTGACGAAGCGCTGCCCGGCAGAGTCCACCATCACGCAGCCGGGCAGGTTGCGTTCGACGAACAGCACGCGGGCCTTTTCCTCACCGGCGACCTGCGAGCTGGGCGCCCACCAGCTGTGCTCCATCAGTGCGGTGGCCGCACCGAGCTGCTGGCCGGCGCGGATGCCGTCGCCGGTGTTGTACGGCGGCGTGGCAGTCCATTGGGTATTCGAAGGCTGCGGATGGTACTGGCTGCGCATCGCCTGGTTGCGCTCGAAGCCGCCGGCGGCGATGACCACGCCGTGTCTCGCATGAAGCCGAAGAACCCGACCTTCGCGCTGCAGCACCGCGCCAATGACCCGGCCGTCTTCCTCGATCAGCTCCTGCAGCGCGGTGTTCAGCCATAGCGGCACCTGGCGATCCAGCAGCGAACGGCGCAGCGCGGCAATCAGTGCGTTGCCCAGGGTGAGGAAGCGATCGCGCGGCGAGCTCAGTCGCGCGGGCAGGTCGCGCCAGTAGCGCCAGAGGATGCGCATCGTCAGGCCGACCCAGCCGGGGCCACGGCAGAGCAGCACGCGGGCTTCCTTCATGGTCATGGCGACGCGGCCCATCATCAGGGTGCCGGGGGACGGCTCGCGCATCCGCGCGAACTCCTCGCCCAGTTCTCGGGCATCGAAGGGCAGCGGGTCCATGGAGCGGTAGCCGGGCTTGCCGCCGGGCACTTCCGGGTAGTAGTCGGCGTACTCCGCCTGTGCCTCGAAGCGCACCCGGCTGTTGCCCTCCAGGTATTCGACCATGCGCCGGCCGTGCTCGACATAGGCCTCGACGCGGCCGTCATCCACCAGGTCGTGGCTGACGGTGCGGATGTAGCGGATGGCTTCCTGCGCCGAATCCTGCCCGCCCAGGGCGGCGATCCGGTGGTTGCAGGGAATCCAGATACCACCGCCGGATACCGCCGTGGTGCCGCCGTAGCGGTCGCTCTTCTCCACCAGCAGGACCTCCAGCCCGAGGTCGCGGGCGCGCAGTGCGGCGGTCATGCCGCCGGCGCCGCTGCCCACCACCAGGACGTCGCATTCCATGTCCCACTCGCGGCTTCGCTGGCCGCTCGCCCTTGCGTTCATGCGCTTGTTCTCCGGGATCTGGCGTGGCGGAAAACCACGCTCGCCCGGCGATTGTTCGCGCCCGCGCCAAGCCCCGGCATCGTCCGATGGGACTAGCGCCAGAGCGGCCCCGCCCCGTCCCGCCGGCTTAGTCTTTTTGGACGATGTTGACGCACTCGGGTGACCACATAGTCAGCCCCGCCACTTTCCCGCCAACACCGTTTCCGGGTCTGGCCGACAGCGCCTGCCCGAGCAGAGGACGAGATGACAAGAATAAGAATCGCCTTCCCGCCGTTGCCCCTTGCCCTTGCGATCAGCACCAGCGGACTGCTCCTCGCCAGCCAGGCGCAGGCGCTGTCCTACCAATTCAACGACGACCTGCAGGTCAACTGGGATACCACCCTGAGCTACAGCCTGGCGTGGCGTACCGAGAAGCGCGCGCATGCGCTGTCCAACGGCGGCAGCAACGCGGCCATCGCCAACGGCGACGACGGTGACAACGCCTTCGACCGTGGCGCGCTGATCAACAACCGCGCCAGCTTCCTCACCGAGGCGGACTTCAAGTTCCGCCAGGACTACGGCCTGTTCGTCCGCGCCACCGGCTTCTACGACGATGTCTACCAGCGCGGCAACGACAACGACTTCGGCACATCCAACTGCTTCGCCGGCGGCCGCTGCTCCAAGCCCGACCACTTCTCCGGCGAGACCGAGGACCAGGCCGGCGACGACCTGCGCCTGCTCGACACCTACGCCTACGGTACCTGGGACCTGAACGGCCACACCCTCAACGCCCGCGCCGGCAACCAGGTGGTAGCCTGGGGCGAGAGCCTGTTCAACGGCTTCGGCATCTCCGGTGCGATGAGCCCGGTGGACGCCACCAAGGCCAACACGCCGGGCATCGAGGTGAAGGAGCTGTTCCTGCCGGTGGGCCAGGTCTTCACCCAGTACAGCCTGACCGACAACCTCGGCGTGCAGCTGTATTACCAGTACCAGTGGAAGCGCAACGAGCTGACCCCGGTCGGGCACTTCTTCTCCACCACCGACTACATCGACGAAGGCGGCTTCAACGACTCCACCGGCCAGCAGCGCCGCCTGGGCGACGACACGCCCGGCAACAGCGGCCAGTACGGTGCCGCGCTCACCTACACGGTGGAGCAGCTCAACAACACCGAGTTCGGCCTGTACTACCTGCGCTTCAGCGACCACAGCCCGCAGCTGGACTTCCTCAGCGACTGGAACACCGGCAACTACCGGGCGATCTTCTACGACGATATCAAGCTCTACGGCGCGAGCTTCTCCAGCATGCTCGGCGAGACCAACGTCAGCGGCGAGATCAGCTACCGCGACGGCCAGCCGGTGCTGGTCGACACCGGCCTGACGCCGCAACCGGTGCGCGCCAATGTCGCCCAGGCGCTGGTGTCCTTCATCCACTCCTATGGTGCCCTGCCCTTCGCCGACAACACCACGCTCACCGGCGAGGTCGGCTACAACCGCGTGATGGACAACGACAAGGCGCCCAGCTTCGACGTGTTCGTCCCGACCGGCGCCGGGGTCGCGCAGATCCGCACGCCCAACACCGACAAGCTCTACTACGACCGCTCCGCCTGGGGTTACACCCTCAACCTGACGCTGGATTACAACAACGTGTTCAACGGCTGGGACCTGAGCGTGCCGATCATCTTCAGCCAGGCCGTCAACGGCAATTCGTCCATGCCCGGCAGCTTCGGCCTGGGCGAAGGCGACGACCGCTTCGCCGTCGGCACCACCTGGCGCTACCTGAACAATTTCAGCCTCGAAGCCCGCTACAACATGTTCCTCGGCAACCCGAGCGAAACCACGCTGGCGGACCGCGACAACCTTTCGCTCACCGCGAAATACAGCTTCTGACCCAGCCCAAGGAGCCAGACCATGAACCGCAAGACTTATCTGCCCGCCCTGCTGCTGTCCGCCGGACTCGCCTGCCTGTCCGCCCAGGCCCAGGCCAAGGTCAGCCCCGAAGAGGCCGCGCGCCTCGGCCAGGACCTCACCCCGATGGGCGCCGAGAAAGCCGGCAATGCCGAGGGCACCATCCCCGCGTGGACCGGCAAGTGGCGCGGCGCGCCGCCCCAGGTGAAGTACGACGGCCCCGGCAGCCGCTATGCCGATCCCTATGCCGACGAGAAGCCGTTGTTCGTCATCACCGCGCAGAACATGGAGCAGTACTCCAAGCACCTCACCGATGGCCAGCGCGCCCTGTTCAAGCGCTATCCCGACACGTTCAGGATGCCGGTCTACCCCTCGCACCGCGATTTCCGCTTCAGCGAGAAGATCGAGGCCAACATCAAGGCCAATGCCACCAGCGCCGAGCTGGTGGACGGCGGCAACGCCGTGCGCAACGCCTTCGGTGCGTCGCCCTTCCCGATCCCCAAGGACGGCTACGAGCTGATGTGGAACCACGCCCTGCAGGCCCGCGCCAACAGCGAGGAAGCCATCTACGACCAGGCGGTGATCTACTCCAACGGCAACCAGGCGTTGCAGACCGTGCATTACCAGATCCTCGCGCCCTGGTGCTCGCCGACCGGCTCGCTGCAGAGCTATGACGGCGGCGTGATGAGCCACTTCATGATCACCACGCTCAAGCCGGTACGTTCCAAGGGCGAGATCATCGGCGGCAACGAGTTCTTCGACCCGGTCGCCAGCCCGCGCCAGAGCTGGCAGTACCTGCCCGGAACCCGTCGCGTGCGCCGTGCGCCCACCGTCGGCTATGACACGCCCACGGGTGCGGGCGGCTTCCGCACCATCGACGAGGACCGCCTGTTCAACGGCGCACCGGACCGTTACGACTGGAAGATGCTCGGCAAGCGCGAGATCTATATCCCCTACAAAAACTACAAGCTCGATGACCCGGCGCTGAAGTACTCGCAGATCCTCACGCCCAATCACGTCAACCCGGACTTCATGCGCTACGAACTGCACCGCGTGTGGGTGGTGGAAGCCACGCTGAAGCCGGGCGCACGGCACATCTACGGCAAGCGCACCCTGTACCTCGACGAGGACAGCTGGTCCGCCGCGCTGGCCGACAACTACGACTCCCGTGGCCAGCTGTGGCGCACCAACATGCAGACCACCGTCTACGCCTACGACATCCAGGTGAACCAGGCGCGGGTGGCGCTGTTCCACGACCTCATCGCCGGCTCCTACCTGGCCGACCGCATGGCCAACGAACAGCCGGCGCCCAAGCTGAACAGCGCCGACTACGACGCCAACTACTTCACCGCCGCCAACATGCGCAAACTCGGCCAGTAAGGCCGCCTTCGAAAGCCCGCGCGGGACACCGCGCGGGCTTTGTCTTTTGCTCCGCAGAACAAGGAAAGCTCCATGCACAAGCTCCTCCGCGCCGCCATCGCCATGGCTGGCCTGAGCCTCGCCCAGCAGGCCAGTGCGCTGAATATCCTGCTCACCAATGACGACGGCTGCCGCGCACCGGGCATCCAGGCGCTGTACCGCGAACTGAGTGCCGCGGGGCACCGCGTCACCCTGGTCGCGCCGGACACCGACAACAGCGGCATCGGCGCCGCCAGCGTGGTCGCTCCAGGGCAGGCGCTGGCCATCAGCCGCCTCGCCGACCAGCAGTACTGCGTCGGCGCTCCCGCCGGCTTTGCCCTGCCGCCGGGCAAGAACATGGCCATCGGCACACCGGTGGATGCGGTGAATGCCGGGCTCGACCTGCTGCTCAAGAACAATCCGCCGGACCTGCTGGTCTCCGGCAGCAATTTCGGCGACAACGCAGGTCCCTTGATCCAGATGTCCGGCACCCTCAACGCCGCGCTCTGGGCCATGCGCCGGGGCGTGCCGGCGATGGCAGTGTCCACGGCCATCGACCTGCCACTGATGCAGCGCGATCCCCAGGCGGGGATGCAGCGCACCCGTGATGCCCTGGACGACAGCGCACGCCTCGCCGTGCGCGTACTCGACCACGCACTCGCAGCCGGCCAGGCTGCGCAGAAGGCATGCGGAACGAAGCAAGCGTGCGACTTCAACCTGCTCGGCCTACCCGCCGGCGAAGGTCTGAACCTCAACTACCCGGCGCGCCCTGCGGCCCAGGTGCGCGGACTGGTGTATGCGCCGGTGAGCGATTGGTCGCCCATCGTCTTCGCCGTGCAGGCGGACGCGGACGGCGGCGCGCGCGTAAACCTCAGCGCCGCGAAAGCACCGAACGAACGACAGCGCCGGGAAGATGCCTACCTGCTGACCCAGGGGTATGCGGTGTTGAGCGTGGTGGGGACGGACCTCAATGGCAGCCCTGAAGGTGTGCGGCAGCTACAGGAAATATTGAAGGCCATGAAACCCTGACGTCGGCGGATGCCGGGGATGCGCGGAGTGCAGCGTATGACGCGGGGCCTCATGCGCCCCGCTGCCCGTCCGAGCTGGCTGACGCGAACACCGACCGGCCCACTCTCACGCGGGAGAAGCACGGGGCCAGCCCAGGTGCAGAAGCCTCTCGCAGGAGCAGCTGCCTTTCACACGGCATCTGTCCGCGCTTGGCCAGCCGCCGCGCCCGCTCAAACAGGTTCGCGAGCGAGCTCGCTCCTACAGGTTGGGTCGGTGCAGCGCGTCCCTGAAAGGAGGCGCGAGTACGAGCCAGCCGATGCAGGAGCAACTGTCTATTCCTGGAAAAATCCGTGACTGTGTTTCCACTCATCCCAGCCCTTCCCTCGGGGAGAGGGGGCAGATCGCGCCGGCTGACGCCGAAGATCCATCCTGCACCACACGAGCCCCTCTCCCACTTGCGGGAGAGGGGCTCGTGATCTTGCAGGAGCGAGCTTGCTCGCGAATGGGCTGGCGCCGGACGTTCAGGTTCGCAAGCAACCCTGCGCCTAGAGGTGGGCGAAGCTGTCCGGCTGGTTGAGCACGCAGCGAATGCCGCCCGGCAAGGCCATGCTCGCCACACATTGGTTGCAATGGTTGCAGCCGTTTTCATAAGCCTCGCCCTGGGTGCGCACCTGCTTGACCAGGTCCGGATCGCGCAACAGCGCTCGCCCCAGGGCAACGAAATCGAAGCCCTCGGCCATCGCACGCTGCAGGCTGTCGCGCTGGCTCACGCCGCCCAGGTAGACCAGCGGCATATCGGTAGCCTGGCGTACCCGGCGCGCCTGGTCGAGGAAGTACATCTCCGCGTACGGCAGGCTGGAGAACAGCCGGCCGCCGAACCATTTCATCGCCGTGCGCTGCAGCGGGTTGGGCTCCAGCGGGATCATCTGCGCCAGCGGGCTCTCGCCGCGGAACAGGTACATCGGCGAGCGACTGGTGAAGCCGCCGCTCATCACCAGCGCATTCAGCCCGTGCTCGGCCAGTCGCCTGGCGGCGTAGCAGGAGTCGTCGATCTCCAGCCCACCGGCAAAGCCATCGCTGAGGTTGAGCTTGGCGAGGATCGGGAAGTCCTCGCCCACCGCCTCGCGCACCGCCGCCAGGACTTCCAGCGGCAGGCGCAGGCGATTGTCCAGGCTGCCGCCGTAGGCATCGCTGCGGCGGTTGGTGGCCGGCGAGAGGAACTGGCTGAGCAGGTAGCCGTGGCCCATGTGGATTTCCACGGCGTCGAAGCCGGCGCGCTTCACCAGCGCTGCCGCATCGCGGTACTCGGCCAGCGTCTTGCGGATGTCCGCCGGCCCCATGGCCCCGGCGAACGGCACGCCGGTGAACAGCCCGTACTGGTTGATCCCGGCACTGGGCCCACGCGGGCGCGGAATGTTCTGCGGCCGCGTGCGGCTGAAGAAGCCGCAGTGCGCGAGCTGAGCGGAGATGGCGCCGCCCTCGCGGTGCACCGCGTCGGCCAACCCGCGCAGTTGGGTGAAGATGCCTTCGTGCATCCACATCTGGTCGGCGAAGGTCAGGCCGTCCGGCGATACGCCGCAATAGGCCACCGTGGTCAGGCCGACACCGCCGCGAGCCATCCGCGCATGGTGCGCGGCCAGGTCGGCGCCGGGAATGCCGGCCGGGCACATGCCCTCGAAGGTGGCGGTCTTGATCACCCGGTTGCGCAGCGCGAGGCCGGCCAGGCGAGTGGGAGCCAGGACTTTGTCGATTGCTTCCTGCGAGGTCATCTCAGGCCTCCTCGGGCTGGGTGAACGGGACGAATTCGGCGACTTCCAGCTCGAAGCCCGAGACCGCCTTGTAGGGTACCGGGAAGCTCATCAGGCGCATCTTGCGGACGCCCTGGTCGCGGAGGATCTGCGCGCCGACACCGAGGGTGCGCTGGGCAAACTTCGGTGCCTGCAGCCCCGGCCCGCGCGCCAACTGGTCAAGGATGGCGGCGGCGCTTTCCTGCTGGGCCAGCAGCACCAGCACACCGCTGCCTTCGGCGGCGATGCGTGCCAGCGAGCGGTCGAGGTTCCACTGCTGCGGCCCGCGCGGCGGCTCGCCGGCGAGCAGGTCGCGCAGGGTCTCCACTGCCTGCACGCGGACCAGCACCGGCCGGGTCGAATCGAGCTGGCCGCGCACCAGGGCGAGGTGAACCACGTCCTTGAAGTCATCGTGGTAGGTACACACGCGGAACGGACCATGGCGGGTATCGATACGGTGTTCGGCACCGCGGGCGATGGTGCCTTCATGGAGGATGCGGTGGTGGATCAGTTCGGCGATGCCGCCGATGGGCAGGCCGTGGCGCTGGGCAAACGCACGCAGTACCTCACCACGGGCATTCTCACCCGCTTCGTCGAGGATGCCGGCGAGCAACGCTGCCGGTTGCAGCCCGGCCAGCCGGGCCAGGTCGCAGGCCGCCTCGGCATGCCCGGCGCGGCTCATCACCCCGCCGGGCAATGCGCGCAGCGGGAAGATGTGGCCGGGGCTGACCAGGTCGGCCGCGGTGCTGGCCGGGTCCACCGCCACCTGCACGGTGCGTGCGCGGTCGGCGGCGGAGATGCCGGTACTGATGCCCTGCGCAGCCTCGATCGAGACCATGAAGCCAAGGCTGTCGCGCCGCGGGCTGTCGGTCATCGGGCGCAGGCCGAGCGCCGCGCAGCGTTCATCGGTGAGCGCCAGGCAGACCAGCCCGCGCGCCTCGACGGCGAAGAAATTCAGCGCGGCGTCATCGATGAATTCGGCAGCCTGCACCAGCATGCCGTCGCCGCCCTCCTCCTCGCCGTCGACCAGTATCACCGGCCGGCCCTGGCGCAGCGCTTCGATCAGGTGCAGCGGACTGTCCAGCGTCATCCCCGGCACCTCAGCGCAGCACGTCGCGCAGCCAGGCGGCAGCGTCGTCGAGGTAGGCCTGGGCGCGCGGCACAAAGGGCGCGAAGCTGGCAAAGCCGTGCAGCATGCCCTCGGCTCGCACGCATTCGACATCGGCGCCGGCCGCACGGGCGCGCTCGGCAAAGGCTTCGCCTTCGTCGCGCAACGGGTCGCATTCGGCGCTCATCAGCAACGTCCGCGGCAGCGCGCCCAGGTCGGCGGCATGCAGTGGCGAAGCCAGCACATCCAGCGGCGCCGGCCAGCTCCCCAGGTACTGCCGCCAGAACCAGTGCATCATCGACGCTTCGAGGAAGTGGCCGCTGGCGAACTCGCGGTAGGACGCGCTGCCGCAGCTCTGGTCGGTCACCGGGTAGAGCAGGCACAGCGCGCCGGGGATGGGCCCGCCGCGCTGGCTGAGCAACCGCGCGGCAGCGATGGCGAGGTTACCGCCGGCGCTGTCGCCGGCCAGGGCCAGGCGCGTGGCATCCACCTCCAGCTCGGCGGCGCGCGCCACCAGTTCGGCCACGGCCTGGCAGCAGTCATTGGGTGCGGCCGGGAACGGCGCTTCCGGCGCCAGCCGATAGCCCACCGACACCACCGCCGCGCCGCTGCCCAGCGCAATGCGCCGGCAGAGGTCGTCGTGGGTGTCGAGAGTGCCGGCGACGAAGCCGCCGCCGTGGAAGAACACCAGCAGTGGCAGGCCAGCCGCGGCGCTCGGCCGGTACAGCCGCGCCGGCAGGTCATCCAGCAGGCGCAGCTCGCGCACTTCGGCCAGCTTCAGCGGCTCGCCGGCGACCAGGCTCTGGTCGGCGAAGCCGCGGTAGGTGGCGGCGTCCAGTTGTGCGAAATCCAGCGCGAAAGCGCCGGCGAACTGCTCCAGCAGGGCCTGCATGTGGGGATCGAGGGCCATGTTCACTCCTTATACGTCGGCCAGCAGGAAGACCGGGTTGGTCTCGTCGAGGATGCTTTGCGTGCGCGCCTGCAGCGCGGGCTTGAAGTCGGGGTGCGGGAGGATCCAGAAGCGCTTCTCGTCGATGGCGGCGAACACCCGCGCAGCCAGCTCGTCGGCCGGCATGCCGGCACGGATGCTCTGCTCCAGCTGCGCGCCGAGGAGCGACCCGGCGGCATTGCCGGCCTGGTCCGAGTCCATGATCCGGCTGGCCACCGGCCCCGGGCAGAGCACCGAGACGCCGATGGCCGCGCCCGAGGCGACCAGCTCGTGGTGCAGCACCTCGGACAGCGCCACCAGCGCCTGCTTGGTGACCGTATAGGCGGCCAGGAACGGGCTGGCGAGCAGCCCGGCCAGCGATGCGGTGTTGACGATATGCGCGGGCCGCTGCTGGGCCAGCAGCGTCGGGACGAAGGCGCGCAGGCCGTGGGTGACGCCCAGCAGGTTGATGTCGAGCATGCGCCGCCACTGCGCCTCGCTCAGCTCCCAGCTGGCGCCGGTCTGCATGATGCCGGCGTTGTTGAACAGCAGGTCGACGCCGCCGAAGCGCGCCAGGGTCGCATCGCGCAGGGCGAACAGGTCCTGCTCGCGGCTGACATCGGTGACCTGCGCCAGCACCTCGCACCCGCCGGCCGTCAGCTCGGCGGCCAGCTCGTCCAGCCCGGCGCGGTCGCGGTCGGCCAGCGCAATGCGCATGCCCAGGCCTGCCGCGTGCTGCGCCAGGCCACGGCCAATGCCGCTGGCGGCGCCAGTGATGACCGCCACGCGGCCTTGCTGCTCGCTCATCGTTCCACCGTTTGTCGTTGTTGTCGGTCGGTGCCGCCGTTATCGCCGGCCGCAGCGGCGCCGGCATCGTCCACCCGGACTAGGCAGCGGGCCTCGTCCGTTCAGACGATGCCGCGAGCGCTCTGGCTTGCAGAATCCACCCAAGGCTCGTGCCGCCCTTCTGCCTGCGGCAACCTGATGGGAGAACAACAAGATGAGTACGTTGCACCGTATCGAAGTGCGCCCAGTCGATGACCGTTACGCGCGCGGCTGGCACTGCCTGGGGCTGGCCAGCCAGTATCGCGACGGCAAGGCCCACCGCCTGGACGTGTTCGGCACCCGCCTGGTGGCCTTCCAGGGCGAGGATGGCCAGCTGCACATCCTCGACGGCTACTGCCCGCACATGGGCGCGGACCTGAGCGACGGCTGCGTGGAAGGCAACAGCCTGCGCTGCCCCTTCCATGAATGGCGCTGGGGCGCCGATGGCGTGTGCAACGACATTCCCTACGCCAAGCGCATTCCGCCACGGGCGAAGATCAAGTCCTGGCCGGTCATGGAGCAGAACCACCTGCTGTTCGTCTGGAACGACCCCGAAGGCAACCCGCCCATCGCCGAACAGGCCATTCCCCGTATCGATGCCTGCTACGACGAGGCCTGGGCCGAGTGGGAAGTCGCCGAGCTGAAGATCGAGACCAACTGCCGCGAGCTGGTGGACAACGTCTCCGACATGGCGCACTTCAAGAGCGTGCACGGCGCGCCCATCGACGAGTTCAGCAACCACTTCGAGGCGCACACCGCCTCCCAGGTGATGCGCGGCCGCAGTGCGCGGCTGTCCGGCGACAGCGAGCTGCGCACGGTGGCCACCTATTACGGCCCGGCCTACCAGATCACCTGGATGACCGGCGCCATGGGTGGCCAGCCGATCGAATCGATCCTGCTCAACTGCCACGTGCCCATCGACCAGAACAGCTTCACCCTGCGCTACGGCGTGCTGGTGAAGAAGGTGCCGGGCCTGTCCGCCGAGGACAACCGCGCCATGGCCCTGGCCTACGTGGAGCAGGCACGCGCCGCCTTCTACGAGGACGTGGCCATCTGGCACAGCAAGACCCGCGTCGACAACCCGCTGCTGTGCGACGGTGACGGCCCGGTGTACCAGCTGCGCAAGTGGTACGAACAGTTCTATACCGACGTCGCCGAGCTGCCGGCGGGCCTCGCCGAACGCAAGAGTTTCGTGGTGCGGGCGCTGGAGGAGGAACCCGCCTGATCCACCGGTCCCCTGCCTTGCGGGACCGATTGCCTTTTGCGGAAAGCGCCTATTAATCTCCTCGGCGCTTTCCTACAACAACAATAAGAATGGTTCTACCGATGGCACAGTCGCTCGATCTCGTCCGGTTCAGCGGGATGCTCGGCAATCTCTACCAGGGCCCCCTGGAGAGTACGCCGTGGCAATCCTTCCTCAACGAACTCAACCAGTTCCTCGAAGCCAAGTACGTCACCTTCATCCTGCGACCGCCCAGCGACCAGAGCGAAGGCCTGATGGTCAACACCAACGGCAGCTCGGCCGAGGTCGTGGCCTCGTACAACCAGTACTATTTCAACCTCGACCCCTTCGTCGACCTGCCCAGCGGCCAGGTGGTGATACTCGAGGAGTTCGTCTCCAAGGAGCAGTGGCTGGCCTCGGAGTTCTACCGCAACTTCCTCGAACCGGTCGGGGTGTTCCACATCCTCGGCGCCGATATCCGCACCAGCGACGGCGCGCTGTGCCGCATCCGCGTCAGCCGTGGCGTGGAGTCGCCCGGTTTCACCGAGAACGACAAGGCCCTGCTGGCCTACTTCGTGCCGCACCTGGAGCGCTCGGTGGCGTTGCATACGCAGATCAACCGCATCGAGACCGAGCGCAACCTCTACGCCGGCGCGGTGGACCAGTTCGCCGTCGGCACCATCATCCTCGACGAGGCCGGCAAGATCCTGCAGACCAACCAGGTGGCGGAGAACCTGCTGCGCGAGAAGGACGGCCTGAAGATCAGCGCGGACAGCCTGCAGGTCGGCACCCCGCGCGACTGCCAGGAATTCCGCCGCCTGGTGAAGCAGGCACTGCAATCACAGAAAGGCGCACAACCCTCGGTGGTCGAGGCGATGCGCGTGCAGCGCCCATCCGGCCGCGCGGACCTGGGCATCATCGTGCGCTCGGTGCCACTGAGCGAATGGAACGAGGGCAAGCACTGCCCCTCCGTGGTGATCTTCGTCAGCGACCCGGAACAGGAGTCCCGCGCCCCGCAGGAAATCGTCAAGGCGCTGTTCGACCTGACCCCGGCCGAAGCGCAGCTGGCCATGCTGCTGGCCAACGGCCTGACGCTGGACGAAGCCTCGGAGGAATTGGGCATCAGCCGCAACACCGCGCGCGCCCACCTGCGCTCGACCTTCTCCAAGACCGGGGTGACCCGGCAGACCATGCTGGTGCGCCTGATCCTGCGCAGCGTGGCGACCCTGGGCTAGTCCGAGCGGACGATTTGCCGGGCGACTGCGGCGACTAACGTGGGGCAACCCCAGTTGGTCGACGAGGTCGCCAGCATGTCCAGACTCATTCCGCTGTTCGTGGCGCTGACCATCGGCAGCTGCCTGTTCACCGCCCACCTGATGCTGGAAATCCACGAGCGCTCGCAGCAGATGCGACTGGCGGCCCAGCGCTCGCTGCCGGCGCCCTGCGACCTCGGGAGTTGTTTGCGGGCGGTACCGTAAACCCCGCAGGGCGCATCATCCGGAACGGGTTATCCGCCGGCCAGCAGGACGAATAACGCCGCTGGCGTCATGCGCGCTACGCAGACAACGTCCCTCGGTGGATACGGCGTGGGGGGCAGCGCACCGGCATCACGGATTTGTAACCCGCGACCGCTAACTTGCTCGCCCACATTCCGCACGCCGGCCCCCAGGCCGGAGCGGCTCCCACGGCGCTGCCAGAAGACGGATCATGACGGTAGACACGAGCACTTCCCGCAAGCAGTTCCTGATCCGTTCGGAAAGCATGAGCGCCGACGATTTCGGCGATCTCTACACGCGCCTGTTCGGCAACCTCTATTCGGGCATGCCCCGCCCCGAACGCCCCATCGCCATCGGCGGCGTCTACGGCCGCTACGAGGGCGTGAGCTTCCGCCGCCTGAGCTTTCGCGGCGACCTGCTGACCGAGATGCCGGACCTCGACGACGAGATCACGTTCATCTTTCCCAGCGCCGGGCGCGTGGTCTTCAACCAGTCCGACGAAGCCATCGGTACACCGCGCGTCGGCCTCGCCATCGAGAAGGCCTCGGTGCGTTCGGTGGGCTTCATCGATGGCCACGCACACCACGGCCTGTCGGTGCGCCGCTCGCTGTTCGCGCGCCGGCTGGCAACGCTGCTGGGCCGGCCGATCAGCCACAAGGTGCGCTTCCAGCCACGGGTGGATTTGAGCAACGAGGCCTTCCAGGGCATCAAGGCGATCGTCGCCATGGCCACCGGCAACGAGTTCGACCTGCTGATCAATTCCAGCGCACTGATGCCGGCACGCCTGCAGGAAATGCTGGTGGATTCGGTGCTGGAAATCTGGCCGCACAACTACAGCGACGCGCTCAGGCGCCCTGCCCCGCAGATCGCGCCGCGCCACGTGAAACTGGCCATGGACTACATCCAGGAACATCCGGACGCCCTGGTCAGCGGCAGCGATCTGGCCGAGCTGACCAACGTCAGCCTGCGCGCCCTGCAGGAAGGCTTCCGCCGTTTCGTCGGCAGCTCCATCGTCGCCTACCAGCGCGAGGTGCGCCTGCAACGCGCCTATGACGCGCTGCAGCAGGACGGTTCGCAATCGGTCAGCGAGATTTCCCTGGCCCTGGGCTTCAGCAACGTCGGGCGCTTCTGCCAGTACTTCCAGAGCGCCTACGGCATGAGCCCGGCGGACCTGCGCAGGAACCTGTCGACGCCTGCCTAGGGAAGCCACCGCACCCTGCTCTCAACGCTCGCCGGCACGGCTCCAGCCAGCTCGGTTCGCGAGCAAGCTCGCTCCTACAGGGTTTCGAGCTCTTCGTAAGAGCGAGCTTGCTCGCGAACATCGCCACCAACACGGCAATGTAGATCCGCCGCCCTGGCGGATAACGCCGTGGGCGTTATGCGCCCTACGTGTTGGAAAGCAAAACGGCCCGCCGCGTTGGACGCGACGGGCCGCTTGCCTAGGCCGCCACCGATCAGAACTGGTAGCTGGCCTTCAGGCTGCCACTGGCACCGTGGCTGCCGCTGCCGCCCAGCGCGCCGACTTCGGCGCCGACGCTGAACTCGCCCTGGCTGGCAGTGAGGCTGAACGCACCGCTGAACTGGTCGCGGTTGTCGAAGGCGGCGCGCTGGGAGACGTCGAAACCCAGCAGCTGGCCATCGCTGTCGACCTTGTAGTCGCCCAGCGCATGGTCGTAGCCGACCTCCAGGCCCGGCACCATCTGCCAGCCACTGCCCAGGGCCACCGGGGCGAATGAGGCCTTGAGGTTGGCGTAGGCGCTGCGGCGGTTCTCGCTGGTATCGTCGACGTCCAGCGCCAGCTCGCTGCCCTTTTCCTGGAAGCCGTCGAGGTCCAAGTGGCTGTAGCGCAGGCCGATGCTTGGCTCCAGGGTCACGGTGGACACCGCCGTGCGGTAGCCCAGCGCAACGCTGGCGCCGCTCAGGTTGCCGCTGGTGTCGCCCTTGGCTTTGCCCAGGCCGCCACCGATATCGCGCTTGCTGTCGTAGTCGAGCCAGCCATAGCTGAGGTCCGCGTCGACGAACAGGCCCTGTTCCAGGCCATCGAGGGCGAAGCGCGCACCGCCACGGACGAAGGTCAGGTCGGTGTCGACATCGCCGCCGGCACCCCCGACGCTGCCCTTGCTGTAGCCGAAGCCCGCATTGCCGCTGAGCTGCTCGGAAAAGCGCTGGGTGACGCCGACCATCAGGCCCTGGGTGTGTTCGTTGCTGCTTTCGGCGTTGGAGGTCGCGGAGTTGCCCTGGTAGCCGGCCAGCGCCGTGGTCCACAGGCGGGTCTGCCCGGTCTTCAGGTCGACGCCGCTGGCGTAGGGCGCGGCAGCGCGGTCGATCAGCGCATCCTGGCGCAGCAGGTAACTGGCTGCGTCGGCGTGCACCTGGCCGCCGACGGTGGACTCGACACCACCGAGCGTGCCGGCATCGATGGCCGACTGCAGGTAGTAGTTGTATGCGGTGTAGGCGCCGGAGAGGCCGCTGTTCTGCAGCTGGGTCAGCAGCTGCGCGCCCGCGGCGGCGTTGCCCGAGAGGCCGAGAGTGCCCGGCAGGCTGTTGTAGTAGACCATCTTGCCGCGCAGCACGTAGATGGTTTCCTGGGACAGGCCGAGGCCCTCCTTGAGGTAGTTGTCCATGCTGCCGTACTGGGCGGTGACTTCGTCCAGGCCCGCCTGCAGGTAGCTGGCCTGCACGCCGATCAGCGGCTCATAGATAGCCGCCATGCTGGCCGGCATCATCGCCAGGGTCGCCTTGATGCGGGCGGCGGTGTAGTCGTTGGTGGCCAGGTAGTTTTCCATGATGGTCTGGCTGTCCACCCCGGCGATGCTCAGCAGCACGGCGGCGGTCCAGCCAGTGCGGTCCTTGCCGGCGGTGCAGTGGAACAGCGCGGCGCCATCGGCACCGGCCAGTTCGTTGAAGAGCACTGTGAACTGGCTGCGCATGCCGGCGTCGCTGACGAAGGCGCGGTTGGTTTCCTCCATCATGGCCACGGCCTGGGCCGCGCTGGTGAAGGAGACATTGGTGATGTTGGCGCCCGAGGTGGTGCTGCCGATGATGTCGATGTTCTGGTAAACCGCCCCGGCCGGCAGGGTGTCCGGCGTGGCAGCCGCCTCGACGGGCGTGCGCAGGTCGTAGACGTTGCTGATGCCCAGGCTGTTCAGTACTGCCAGGTCGGTACCCTTGGGAGTCAACGCGTTGGAGCGATAGAACACGCCAGAGCGCATCACCCCGTCGTTGGCAGTGGTGTAGGCAGTGGTGGTACCGGCGATGTCGCGGAAGTTGTCGATGCCGGTCAGCCGTGGGGTGTCCAGTGTGTAGGTCTCGGCCGCGTTGGCGCAGGCGATGGACAGACTGAGCAGGGACAGGGAAAGCAGAGCGCGATGAAACACGATGTAGCCTCTTTGAGCTTTGTTGGCGGGGCTACTATCGGCAGGGTTTTCGACCGCGAATATGACAATCCTGCAGCAAAGGGAAATGCCGGCGCGATCTGTCCGCGGGTTGCGTTTTCTGTCCGTGATCGACGCTTTTCTCTAATCCTCGCGCCGCTCGGACGACTCACGGTCGCGCTCGTAACGATGGCGCAGGGGGAATGCCGGGAGCCAGGCCTCGCGGCGGCAGGTCCACAGCTCATAGGTGGGCTGGAAGCGGTCCGGCTCATCCAGCGCGCCGAGGCTCACCTCCACTTCGTCGCCGCTGCGGCCGAACACCGAGGAGCCGCAGCGCGGGCAGAAGCAACGTCCCTGATACTCCTGCGTGTCGCCTTCGATACGAACGGCGCTCTCGGGGAAGATTGCCGATGAGTGAAACAGCGCGCCATGGTGCTTGCGGCAGTCCAGGCAATGGCAGATGCCAACCCGGTAAGGCCGGCCGAAGGCTTCGATGCGCACGCTGCCGCACAGGCAGCCGCCGGTGATCTTGTCCATGCTGCAGCTCCTCTGGAGACAGGGTTGACCCTGTCACCCTAGCAGCCCGGACTGCGCCGTTCAGGCCTCCAGACCAACGCACTCCAGCAGCGACGCGTGCCATTGCGGGTTGTCCAGCAGCACCGGCAACAACCCGCTGTGCCCGGCCCCCGGCACCACCAGCAGCTCGCGCCGACTGGCGCGGGTAGCGGCGGCGTGCAGGCGCTCGGGGATTTCCAGGGGGATCACGCTGTCCTGCTCGCCGGCGATCACCAGCAGGCGGCCACGGAAGCGCCCGAGGATGTCCCAGGCGTCGCTGTCCACCCAGCTGCGCGGTCGACGGATGATCGCCGAGAAGTCCGGCCCGAACGGCACCTCGTGTGCTTCGGGGGTGTAGATGCCGGGGACGATGAGGATCAGCGCCTGCACGTCCAGCTCCTCGCTCAGGCGCAGGGCGTTGTAGGCGCCCATGCTGATGCCGGCCAGCGCCGTGGGACGTACCCCGGCGCTGGCCATGACCGAGCGAACCTGGTGGCTGCGACGTTGCAGGGAGGATTCGGCGAAGACCCCGCCGGTCTGGCCGTGGCCGACGCAGTCCAGCGCCGTCGAACCTACGCCGCGTTGCCACAACGACTGACGCAGGCCATCCCACACCGAACGGTTGCTGGCACCGCCACCGTGAATGCCGAACAGGTGCAGCGGCGAGTCGCCGCTCAGCGTATCGGCGTGGAGTTCGCGCCCCTGGAAGGGCACACGCAAAGGGACGGGTGACGACATGCAGCAGACCTGACGGAATGGACCTCGGGAAGGGCTGCGAGCATAGCCGATCCTGCGCACGACGGGCCGATTTGGCCGTTTCGCGATATTCGTCGTCCGGATCGCGTGAGACAGCTGCCAGCCGCGCGCCTAGCATAGGCCACCCAATTCGAAGAACCCGGCGCCCTGCCCTGGCGCCCTACCTTGCTGCCCCGGAGTCCCATGTCTACCACCGCTTCCCCCCTGGCCACGCCGACCGTGGCCAGCCAGGCCAGCCCACTGGTGATGCGCGTGATCGGCGCCTGCGCCCTCGCCCACCTGACCAACGACCTGATCCAGGCCGTGCTGCCGTCGATCTATCCGGTGCTCAAGGCCAACTATGGCCTGAGCTTCACCCAGGTCGGCCTGATCACCCTGACCTTCCAGCTGACCGCCTCGCTGCTGCAGCCCTGGGTCGGCTACCACACCGACCGCCACCCCAAACCCTGGCTGGCGCCGCTGGGCAGCATCTGCACGCTGATCGGCATCCTCATGCTGGCCTTCGTCGGCAGCTTCCACGCCATCCTGCTGGCGTCGGCGCTGGTGGGCATCGGTTCCTCGACCTTCCACCCGGAAACCTCGCGCATCGCGCGGCTGGCCTCCGGCGGGCGCTACGGGCTGGCGCAGTCCACCTTCCAGGTCGGCGGCAATGCCGGCAGCGCCTTCGGTCCCTTGTTGGCGGCGGCCATCATCATCCCGTACGGTCAGGGCCACGTGGCCTACTTCGGCCTGTTCGCGGTGTTCCTCGTCGGCGTGCTCTGGGGCCTGAGCCGCTGGTACCGCAACCACCTCAGCCTGTTCAAGCTCAAGGCCGGCGGCGTGGCCACCCATGGCCTGTCCAAGGGCCGCGTAACCGCCTCGCTGGTGGTGCTGGCACTGCTGGTGTTCTCCAAGTACTTCTACATGGCCAGCTTCACCAGCTACTACACCTTCTACCTGATCGAGAAGTTCGACCTCTCGGTGGCCAGCTCGCAGCTCTACCTGTTCGGCTTCCTCGGCGCGGTGGCCGCCGGTACCTTCTTCGGCGGCCCGGTGGGCGACCGAATCGGCCGCAAGGCGGTGATCTGGTTCTCCATCCTCGGCGTTGCGCCCTTCACCCTGGCGCTGCCCTACGTCGACCTGTTCTGGACCAGCGTGCTGAGCCTGGTGATCGGCTTCATCCTCGCCTCGGCCTTCTCCGCCATCGTGGTCTACGCCCAGGAACTGGTACCGGGCAACGTCGGCATGATCGCCGGGGTGTTCTTCGGCCTGATGTTCGGCTTCGGCGGCATCGGCGCGGCGTTCCTCGGTCACCTGGCCGACATCCACGGCATCGAGTACGTCTACACGCTGTGCTCGTTCCTGCCGCTGATGGGCTGCATCACCATCCTGCTACCGTCGACAAAACCGGCCGCGAAGAAGGCCTGACCAACCGCTGCCGCCGGCCCCGGGCCGGCGGCAGACCCTTCGCCCGGCCGTTCGTGCCCGGGCAAATGTAATGGATTGTTGTAAAGCGCCCGGCGCTTCGGCGGCGATACATTTACGCTGCCTGGGCACCGGGCCATCACTGTTAGCCTTTCCGCAATGCAAATAACTCGCATTTGCCGGAGAGCTTTCCGTCCATGTCGCCCCGCTTGAACCTCACTCCCGTTACCCGTTCCGACGCACCTCTCACCCTCGCCCCCATCGTCGGCCTCGCCACCTTCATGGCGATCCCGCTGAGTGCCTGGGCAGATCAGCCGCCCACTGCCGATGACCAGGACGCCCTGGCCCTGCCCGACAGCACCGTGCAGGCCACCCAGGAGTCGCCCTACAAGGTCGACCACGCCAGCTCGGCGAAATACAGCGAACCGCTGCGCGATACCCCGCAGAGCGTGACCGTGCTCTCCGAGACGCTGCTCAAGGAACAGAACGCCCAGAGCCTGAAGGACGCCCTGCGCAACGTGCCGGGCATCACCTTCAACTCCGGCGAAGGCGGCGGTGGTGTGGGCGACAGCCTGACCATCCGTGGCTTCAATGCCGACGGCAACATCTACCGCGACGGCGTGCGCGACCCGGCCAAGTACTCGCGTGACGACTTCTTCAACACCGAGGGCGTGGAGGTCTTCAAGGGCTCCAGCACTGCGGCCTGGGGCGTCGGCGCCGTCGGCGGCGCAGTCAACCTGGTGACCAAGACCCCGCAGCTGGATGACTTCAACCTGCTCAGCGGCGGCGTCGGCACGGCCAACTTCAAGCGCGGCACGCTGGACGTGAACCACCGCATCGACGGCCTCGGCGAAGGTGCGGCGTTCCGTGTCAACGTGATGGGCGCCAACACCGGCACCGATGGCCGCGACTGGGTCGGCGACGAGCGCTACGGTTTCGCCCCGTCCCTGGCGCTGGGCCTGGGCACCGACACCCGTGTCACCCTGGCCTACGAATACCTGCATGACAACGCCACGCCCGACTACGGCATCCCCACGGTCAATGGCAGCAACGGCAGCTCGCCACACCGCGCCGGGGGCGCCAGCTGGAGCAGCTACTGGGGCTGGCGCAACCTCGACTACGAGAACAACGAATCGCACCGCGTGAACCTGAAGTTCGCCCATGACTTCAACGATGCCCTGAGCCTGGACAGCCGCTTCACCTGGTTCCACCTGGACCATGATTTCTTCGTCACCACCCCTGGTGGCGACCCGAACGCCGGCGCGCCGGGCATCCAGGCCGGCAAGGGCATCTACCGGCGCAACATCAACACGCCGCTGCGCGAGCAGACCAACGACACCTACAGCAACCAGACCAACCTGACCTGGCGCGTCGACACCTTCGGCATCGGCCACACCCTGGTCGGCGGCGTCGACCTGAGCAAGCAGACGCTGGATTCGAAGACCGGCGCCCTGAGCGCCGCCAGCCGCACCGCCATGGGCAACTTGCCGGTGACCAGCAACGACTGGTCGAAGTACCCCTATGCGCTGGATACCTACACCTCGGCCAAGCAGTCCGTGGAACAGATCGACAAGGCCTTCTACCTGCTCGACACCCTGAAGTTCGACGAGCACTGGCAGTTGCACCTGGCCGCGCGCCAGGACCACTTCAATACCCGCGTGCTGGACAGCGAAACCCGCGCCAGCCAGAGTGCGGCCTGGGTCGACAAGGGCAGCTCCTCGCAGAACGAGAAGCTCACCAGCGTGCACACCGCGCTCACCTACAAGCCGGTGGAGAACGGCAGCCTCTACGTCAGCTACGCCAACGCCAAGCAGCCTTCCGGCGTGCTCGCGGTGGCGCAGACCGGCAGCATCGCCTCGACCAAGGGCGACCGCGGCAAGACCTATGAAGTGGGCAGCAAATGGGAACTGCTCGACGGCCAGCTGGCGCTCAATGGCGATGTGTTCGAGACCAAGCGCCAGCTGACCTACATCGATGACGAGGAGCTTTCCGCCTACACCGGCGGCGAGGAGCGGGTGCGCGGCATCGAACTGTCGGCCAGCGGCAACATCACCCGAAACTGGTCGGTGTACGCCGCCTACGTGCACCAGAACAGCAAGCTGATCAAGCCCTACAACGGCTCAGACAAGGGCGTGCAACTGGCCAACACTCCGCAGAATGCCTTGAGCCTGTGGAGCACCTGGCTACTGCCGGACGACCTGGCGCTGAGCTACGGCGTGCGCTACGTGGACGATGTGAAGATCTATCCGGGCCTGGGCTCCACCCTGACCCGCGCCGGCCAGACCACCGTGCCCGGCTACGTGGTGCATGACGCCATGCTCAGCTGGCAGGCGACCCAGGACGTGCAGCTGCGCCTGAACGTCAACAACCTGTTCGACAAGCACTACTGGAGCCAATACAACGGCCGCGGCTACGGCGTGCCGGGCGCAAGCCGCGGCGCGGTGCTGAGTGCGGATTACTCGTTCTAACCAACCGGCCGCTCCGATCGGCTCTTCGTAGGAGCGAGCTTGCTCGCAAACCGGCACGGCATGCTGTCATGCGGTTCGCGAGCAAGCTCGCTCCTACAGGCGCCATATGATTCCGAGCGGTGACGCGATACGTTCAACCGCGAACCTGTCCACCGACAGGACTCCCTCCCCGGAAACCCGGCGGACAGGTTCGCGACCCAATCCCCGCTGCAATATTTCCCTTTTGCGATGTTTCCCTTGTAGGAGCGAGCTTGCTCGCGAACCGGCACGGCACGGTGCCAAGTGGTTCGCGAGCAAGCTCGCTCCTACAGGCGCTGCATGATTCCGAGCGGTGACGCGGTACGTTCAACCGCGAACCTGTCCACCCACAGGACTCCCTCCCCGGAAACCCGGCGGACAGGTTCGCGCCCCAATCCCCGCTGCAATATTTCCCTTTGCGATGTTTCCCTTGCAGAGACCCTATCGCTCAGGCGCCGCGGTCGAACAGCAGCGTCGCTTCCAGCCCACCGCCCTCGCGGTTGAGCAATTGCAGCCGGCCATGGTGCGCCGCCGCGATGGTCTGGGCGATGCTCAAGCCCAGTCCGTAGCCGCCCGTGGAGCGATTGCGCGACGGCTCCAGCCGGTAGAAGGGTTCGGTTACCCGCGCCAATTGCTCCGGGGGAATTCCCGGCCCGCGATCCAGCACGCGGATACGCAGCGCCTGCGCACTGTCCTCGACCTGCACCTCGGCGCCACCGGCATAGCGCACGGCGTTTTCCAGCAGATTCAACAAGGCCCGTTGCAGGCTCAGCGGATACCCCGGAAGCGGTTGCAGCGCACGCCCGGCAACCGAAACCGTCGCGCCCTGCTCCTCGAAATCCGCCTGCAGGCTCTGCAGCAGCGCATTCACATCGAGGTTCTGCCGCGCCTCGTCGAGGTCGCTGCCGCTGATGAAATCCAGGGTCGCGGTGACCATGCCTTCCATGTCGTCGAGGTCCTTGCGCAGCTTCTGCCGCGCAGTGTCGTCGTCGAGCATCTCGGTGCGCAGGCGCAGGCGGGTGATGGGCGAACGCAGGTCATGAGACACGGCGGCGAGGAAGCGCATGCGCTCGCCGAGGTTATGGATCAGCCGCTGCTGCATGGCATTGAAGGCGCGGGCGGCCCGGCGCACTTCCAGCGGGCCTTCTTCGGCCAGCGGTGGGCGCTGGATGTCCTTGCCCAGGGCTTCGGCGGCGCGGGCCAGCTTGTCCAGCGGGCCGATGGCCAGGCGCACCGCCAGCAACGCCAGCAGCACGACGACGAGGATGCGCAGCAGGTACAGGCGCAGCAGGTAATCCAGCGCCACATCGAGGGTCGACTGGCTGCTCCAGCCCTGCCCTTCGACCATCGAGATGCGCAGCCAGCGGCCTTCGCCCAGTGGCGCCGCCAGCAACAGATGCGCCTTCGTTCCATTGCCGGTGAACAATCCGCTCAGCCCACTGCGCTCGCCGGCACCATCGCGCAACTCCACGCTCAACAAGCGCAAGCCCTGGGCATCGCCGCCCTGGTCATGCACGGCACGGCGCAACAGGCGTTCGGCCGCCGGGTCGGAGGAGCCGTCCGGGTCCTCCGGCGCATCAACCAGGCGTGCTTCGAATCCCGGCCGGTCGAGTGCACTCAGCGCCTGCGGAAAATCCGCCGGCTGGCGCTGGTGCAGGTGCTGCAGGTCGGTCAGCCGCGCCGCCGCCAGGCGCAGCGGAATCTCCAGCGCCTGGGTGTGGCGCACGTCGTACCAGATGCTGCCGGTGAGCACCTGGGCGGCGATCATCCCACCCACCAGGATCACCACCAGCCGCCCGAACAGCGTGCGCGGCCACAGGCGCATCAGGCGCTGACCACGTCTTCGGCGGTGAGCATGTAGCCCTGGTTGCGTACCGTGCGGATCAGCTTCGGCGCCTTCGGATCGTCTTCCAGGTGCTGGCGCAGGCGGCTGACGCAGACGTCGATGGCGCGGTCGAACGGCAGGCGCTCCTTGTCGAACACCTGGCGCAGCAGGAAGTCACGGCCCAGCGGGCGATTGGGATGCTGCAGCAGCAGGCGCAACAGGCGGAAGTCGGAGCCGGCCAGGGCGATGCTCAGCCCGGCGGGCGAGCGCAGATGGCGGGCGCGGGTATCCAGCTCCCAGCCAGCGAAGCGCAGGGTCGCCGCCTCATCCACCTGGGCGCGCTGCGGGAAGCTCTGTACCCGGCGCAGCACCACCTTGATCCGCGCCAGCAATTCGCGCGGGTCGAAGGGCTTGGGCAGGTAGTCGTCGGCGCCCATCTCCAGGCCGATGATGCGGTCGATCAGCGTGCCCCGCGCGGTGAGCATGATCACCGGCACGTCGCTGCGTGCGCGCAGGTCGCGGCACAGGGTCAGGCCGTCCTCGCCGGGCAGCATCAGGTCGAGCACCACCAGGTCCACCGGCTGTACCTCCAGCTGGCGCTGCATCTCGCGGCCATCGGCGGCGACGGACACCTGGTAGCCCATGCCCTTGAGGTAGTCGGCCAGCAGCTGGCGGATCTCGGGGTCGTCGTCGACGACGAGGATGTGGTCTGGCCTGGACATCGGAAAACTCGCGGCGAGGCGCTATCGATACGGGCTGGCGACACGGGTTGCACGGCGCAAATGTAATGGATTGTTGTGGCGCGGGATTTCACGCCGATCCGATACATTGCCGCCCGGCTCGCCCGCGGCGGCAGCGGTAGAGTGGATTGCAAATGCGATTAATTCTACTTCATGCCCAGGTCGTTCCGCATGCCCTTCCTGTCGTCCCGCTCCCGTCTGCTCCGCTCCCTCGCCACTCTCGCCCTGCTCTGCCTGGGCTGGCTCGGCCTCGCCGTGCCCGCCGAAGCGCTGACCGTCACCGACGTGCTGGGGCGCAAGGTCGAAGTCAGTGGCAATGCCCAGCGCGTCGTGCTGGGTGAAGGCCGCCTGTTCTTCGCCCTCGCCCTGCTCGACCGCGACAACCCCTTCCAGCGCGTGGTCGGCTGGCAGAACGACGTGCGCCTGCTCGACCCGCACACCTTCGACGTCTACGCCCAGCGCTTCCCCCAGGTGAAGCAGATCCCGCTGATCGGCCAGGCCTCTGAGCAGAGCGTCAGCGCCGAGCAGATCCTCGCGCTGAAGCCGGACCTCGCCGTGTTCAGCATCGCCGGCGAAGGCCCGACACAGCACAGCCCGATCGCCGATATCCTCGCCGCCGCCGGCGTCCCGGTGGTATTCGTCGACTTCCGCGTGCACCCCATCGAGGGCGTGCGCACCAGCCTTACCGCGCTGGGCGCAGCGCTCGGTCGCCAGGCCGAGGCTGACCAGTACCTGAAGTTCTACGATGCCCACCTCAAGCACATCCGCGATGGCGTGGCCGGGCTGGATGAGGCGCACAAACCGACGGTGTTCCTCGAACTGCTGGCCGGCGTCTGGCAGGCACCGGGGCACACCACCGGCAAGAGCGGCCTGGGCAGCGTGATCGACGCCGTTGGTGGTCGCAACATCGCCGCCGGCGTGGTACCCGGCGCGCTGGGCGACATCAGCGTGGAATACGCACTGTCGGCGAAACCGGACCTGTACATCGCCACCGGCAACCGCCAGCCGGGACTGATCCTCGGCGCCGGTGTCAGCCAGCAACAGGCCCGCGAAAGCCTGGGCAAGGTCCTGCAACGCCCCGAGTTCGCCAGCCTGGACGCCATCCGCAACGGCAAGGCCCACGGCCTCTGGCACGACTTCTACAACTCGCCGTTCAACATCCTCGCCATCGAGGCCATGGCGCGCTGGGTTCATCCCGAACGCTTCGCCGGCCTCGACCCGGCGCAGACCCAGGCGCAGATCAACCAGGACTTCCTGCGCATCGGCCTGGACGGCACCTACTGGGTCGATGCCGGCAAGCCTGAATGAACGTCGCCGTGGACACTATCGACCTGCAGCTGGCACGCCGTGAGCGCCAGCTGCAACTGCGCCGCCGGGGAGCGGTGCTGGTCGTCCTGCTCGCCCTGCTGCTGGGCTCCATGGCCTGGGACCTGCTCAGCGGGCCGTCCGGGTTGACGCCTTCCGCCCTGCTCCACGGCCTGCTTCACCCGGCTGATCTGGAGCCGAGCCAGCGGGTGATCATCTGGAACGTGCGCCTGCCCTACGCGGTGATGGCGCTGCTGGTGGGCGGCGCGCTGGCACTGGCCGGCGCGGAGATGCAGACCATCCTCGACAACCCACTGGCCAGCCCCTTCACCCTCGGTGTGTCGTCCTCCGCCGCGCTGGGCGCCTCGCTGGCGATCTTCTTCCACCTGGGCAACGCCTGGCTGTCGGCCAACACGGCCGTCTCACTGGCCGCCTTCGTTTTCGCCTGCCTGTCGCTGGTCGTGCTGCAAGGGCTCTCGCGCCTGCGTGGCGGCGGCGTGGAAAGCCTGGTGCTGTTCGGCATCGCCCTGGTATTCAGCTGCAATGCGGCGGTCGCCCTGCTGCAGATGATGGCCAGCGAAGACGTGCTGCAACAGCTGGTGTTCTGGACACTTGGCAGCCTCGCCCGTGCTGGCTGGCACAAGGCCGGCGCGCTGGCCCTGGTGCTTGCCCTGTGCCTGCCCTTCTCCCAGGCCGCCGCGTCAAAGCTCACCGTGCTGCGCATGGGCGAGGACCGCGCCCGCAGCCTGGGCGTGGACGTGCGCCGCCTGCGCCGTTTCGCCCTGCTGCGCATCTGCCTGCTGTCGGCCTGCGCGGTGGCTTTCGTTGGCACCATCGGTTTCATCGGCCTGGTCGGCCCGCACATCGCACGGCTGCTGATCGGCGAGGACCAGCGTTTCTACCTGCCGGCCAGCGCGCTGGTTGGTGCACTGCTGCTGTCGCTGTCGTCGGTGGCGAGCAAGCTGCTGATGCCGGGGCTGATCGTGCCGGTGGGCATCGTCACCGCACTGGTCGGGGTACCGGTATTCGTCGTGCTGGTCTGCCGCGGAGGACGCCACGCATGAGCCTGCTCGCCCGGAACCTGACGGTCGCCTACCGCCGCCATGCGGTGGTCCACGAGGTGACCTTGCCGGAACTTAAACGCGGCACCCTCACCGCCCTGATCGGCCCCAACGGTGCGGGCAAGTCGACCCTGCTGCGCGGTCTCGCGGGCCTGGAGCGAGTACGCGGTGAGCTGAGTCTCGACGGCCAATCCCTGACATCGCTGTCGGTCGGCGAACGCAGCCGGCGAATCGCCTACATGCCGCAGCACCTGCCCGGCGGCATCGCCCTGAGCGTACTCGATGCGCTGCTGGCGAGCCTGCGGGTCAACCCCTTCGACACCGAACAGCGCCGCGCCGACCCGCTGGCCGCTGCCCTCGAAGCGTTGCGCCGGGTCGGCATCCTGCACCTGCGCGACCAGCGCCTGGACCGCCTCTCCGGCGGCCAGCGGCAGATGGTCAGCCTGGCCCAACTGCTGGCGCAACGCCCGCAGGTATTGCTGCTGGACGAACCCACCAGCGCGCTGGACCTGAACTACCAGCTGCGGGTCATGCAATGCGTGCAGGAGGAAGTGCGCCGCCACGGCCTGATCGCCATCGCCGTGCTGCACGACATCGGCCTCGCCGCTCGCTACGCCGACCAACTGGCGGTGCTGCACCAGGGCCGGCTGGTCGCCGCCGGCGGCGCAGAAAGCATCCTCACTCCGCAACTGTTCGGAGACGTCTACGGCGTACAGGCACGAGTCGAGCGCTGTTCACGCCAGACGCTGCAGATCATCATCGACGAAGTGGCCTGCTGAGCCCTCAGCTCTCGCGGCGCTCCGGTTGCGTGGCGTGCACGAACACCGTGTAGGTGTCAGCCGGGTGCGCCACGCCGGCCTGGTCCAGTGCGCGGGCGATGGAGCCGCGGTGGTAGGTCGCGTGGTTGAGGATGTGGAAGAACATCTCCTCGCGGGTCAGGCTGCCGCTGCGGCCGTCGGTGAAGCGGAAGTGAATGACTTCACGCCCCTGCTCCGGGGTCAGCGCGGCGAGCTGCTCGACGTACCACTGGCCGGAGGTCAGCAGGCGCTCGCGCAGCTCGTCGTAACCGGGCACCACCTGGGTATTGGTGGCCGGGTGCGGGTCCGTTTCGCCCTTCAGCCGTGCGCGGAACAGGTCCTCGACGATGGCCATGTGGTTGAGTTGCTGGAGCGCGAAGGCATGCTCCTCGGGGAAACGCCCGGCGTCGATCTGGGCGATGGCGTCCAGCGCCCGAAGGTCCGACCAGCACTTGTAGGCGAAGGCCTGGGTCAGCATCGCGATTCCTCGTCAGTGGCGAAGGCGGCACTGTAGCGCATCCGGGGCTTGGGTTGTGTCGGCCCAGCTGCCAGACTGGCGATAGCCCCCAGGACGATTCGCTGCCATGAAAACCCCCGATATAGAAGCCATCCGCGCCTTCCTGCTGGTCGCCGACCTGAAGAGCTTCACCCGCGCCGCCGAGGTCGCCGGCACCACCCAGGCGGCGATCAGCCTGAAGATCAAGCGCCTGGAAGAATCCCTCGGCCGCGCGCTGCTGGAGCGCACACCGCGCCGCGTTACCCTGTCCGCCCAGGGCTCGGTGTTCATTGCCAGCGCCCGCCGCCTGCTGCAGAGCTACGACGACACCTTGCGCTGCTTCGACGCGCCGCGCCGTACCCTGCGCATCGGCGTAAGCCATCACATCCTCGGGGCGGACCTGAGCCACTGGCTCCAGCGTCTGGCGCAAGCCGATCCGGAGGTGATCGTCGCCTTCAGCCTGGGCACTTCGCGGCAGATGCTGGAGAGCTACGAGGAAGGCGCGCTGGATATCGCACTGATCCTGCGCCACGACAACCGCCGCCAGGACGGCGAGGTGATCGGCAGTGAACGCTTCGGCTGGATGGCCGCCGAGTCGTTCGAACTGGACGATGGTGCACCACTGCCGCTGGCGATCCAGCCGGCGCCCTGCGGCATGCGCAGCATGGTCAGCAGCGCGCTGCAGGGGCAGAACCGCAACTGGAGCGAAGCCTTCGTCGGCTCGGGAATTCTGGCCATCGGTGCGGCGGTGTCGGCTGGTATCGGCATTGGCGCCATGGTCGAGCGCATGGCGCCGGCGGGCTGCGTCGATGTACGCGAACGCTTCGGCCTGCCTGAATTGCCACCCCGCGACGTGGTGCTCTATTGCGCCCATCGCGATGCTCAGACGCGCGCGCTGATCGGCGCACTGAGCCAGGCCATCACTGCCTGAACCTTAGTGCAGGAGCACGCCCAGCCGCGCCAGGAACAGCGCCAGGGCGACGATCAGCGAGCCGCAGAGGGCGACGGCAGCGAAGTGGATGAAGGCGAAGTCACGAGCTTGCAGCGGTTCCTGGTCCATGAACGGCACTTCCTGAACGACGGTTGGGAGCCGCCAGTATCGAAAGTGCCGGCCACGGTAAACAGCGCACGCCGGCTATTTCAGCGATAAGCGAAACGCCTCAGTAGCCCGCCTGGCGATCCACGGTGTGCAGCAATTCGCTGCCTTGCAGATCCCGCAGGATGTTCTTCGCCACCACCGCCGCGCCGCCTTCCACCTGCATGGTGCTGGCGATGTGCGGAGTGACCCACACCCGCGCGTGCGACCACAGCGGATGCCCTTCGGGCAGCGGCTCCTGCTGGAATACGTCGAGAATCGCCGCGCCGACCTGCCCCGCGTCCAGTGCCGCGACCAGGTCGGCCTCCACCACATGTTCGCCCCGGCCGACGTTGATCAGTCCGGCGCCCCTGGGCAGTTGCGCCAGCGTCTCGCGGTTGAGGATGCCGCGGGTGCTGTCGGTCAGCGGCAGCAGGTTGACCAGGATGTCGCACTGGGACAGGAAGCTTGCGAGCTCCCCGGGGCCGGTGTAGGTCTTCACTCCGTCGATGTTTCGCTCCGAGCGGTTCCAGCCCAGCAGCTGGAATTTCAGGTGGCGCAGTTGCGCAAGGCATGCCTGGCCCAACTGGCCGAGGCCCATCACGCCGACCCGGCTGGTCGAGGCCGGGAGGATGCTCAGCGGCTCCCACACCTGCGCCGCCTGCGCGGCGCGGTAGGCCGGCATCTCGCGATGCAGCGCCAGCGCGGACATCACCACGAACTCGGCCATGATGTCCGCCAGGGACTCGTCGACCATGCGCACCAGTGCCACCGATTCGGGAATCTTCGACAGGTCGAACTGGTCCACCCCGGCGCCGGCCGCGAACAGCACGCGCAGGCTGGTGTAACGCTCGATATCGGCGACCGCCTTCCAGGTCAGCAGGTAGGTGACACGCGCCGGGTCGACCGCCTCGAAGCCTTCGACGAACTCCAGGTCCGGCACCTGGGCGGCCAGCAGGGCCCGCCATTTTTCCGCGTGTTCGGGTTCGGCGTTGTAAAGAAAGATCACGTCCTGTTCCTCACTCTTGTTCTCTGCACGTCCGGCCAGTTAACCAGCCGACCTGCGCGAGGAACACCACCGACAAGATACTGCGGGCACGCAGACTGACTCGTCGGGCGCCTGCGTTACTTGGCGGAACGCACGCAACCGAAGCGCACTTCCTTCGACGGCGAATGGCCGAAGAACGAGGTGTAGCACTTGCTGAAATGGCTGGGCGAAACGAAACCGCAGGCCAACGCCACCTCCACCAGCGACAGGTCCGAATGCTGCAGCAGGCGGCGGCTTTCCGTGATGCGCAGCTCCAGGTAATAGCGCACCGGCGAGGTGCCCAGCTGCTCCTGGAACAGGCGCTCCAGTTGGCGCTTGGAACGCCCTACGCACTCGGAAAGCTGATCCGTGCTCAGCGGCTCCTCGATGTTCGCACTCATCAGGTTGAGTACGTCGCGCAGCGGCTGGGTCATCTTCTCGTGCAATGCCGGGCGGGTGCGGCGGTAACGGGATTCCTCGAAGGCGAGGATATCGACGATGCCCTCCACCAGCTCGCGCCCGTGCAGGTTGTGGATCCACTCCAGCACCAGGTTGAAGGCACCGGTCGGGCTGCCGGCGGTCAGGCGATTGCGGTCGAGGATATAACTCTCGGCGGTGACCACACTGTTGCGCGCAACCTCTGCCAGCGAAGCGCGATTTTCCGGGTGCACCGCGCATTGGTGACCATCCAGCAGGCCAGCCTTGCCGAGGAACCAGGCGCCATTCCACAGGCCGGCCAGAGCGATGCCGCGCTCGTCGGCGAGCTGCAGCAGGCGGCTGAGGCCGGGCATGTCCTTGAGCGGCGTGCGCAGGCCGCCGCAAACCACCAGCAGATCCATGTCCAGGTACCTGCCTTCCAGCGCCGCCGCCGGACAGATCACCAACCCGAGGTCGCTGGTCACCGCCTCGCCATCGAGGCTGTAGGTGCGCGTGGCAAAGGCGCCTTCGCGAATCAGGTTGGCGGTGACCAGGGTATCCAGCGCCTGGGTGAAGGCCGGCAGCGAGAAGTTCTCCAGCAACACGAAACCGACTTTGCGCTGCCGCTGCGGCTCGCCTTTGCGGTCATCGACAAAGCGCAGGTTCTGCCCCTGCATCGACTCGCTGAACTGCCGTCTTTCCACTGCTGCGTACCTTTGCGAATTGCTGTTGGCAGAGGCAATCAACTGCGCGCCCCGATCCGGAGCCGGCCCTGCCTCCCGTGGATGCGGATTATACAAACGCCCCTGCGCACAGCCATCGCTTCCTTACTCAAGAGCCAGGCACGCCCGCAACCGCAACGGCAGGCGCCCTGCTCTGCACGCTGCCATCTGCTTCGCCCCAGGGCGCTTCAGTCGGAACTCTCATGTCCGTTTCAGGCTGATCACTGCCGCAGGTGATAGGCAGTCGTCGATTCACAGCGGAAGTTCCAGGACAGTCGTTGTTCTGCTATGCAGCGAAGACGGCTGCTTGATGGCTAGCTTGCCGAAGGTATTCTTCAGCGTGCAGTGAAGCTGCGCCAGGTGGCATGAGGGGCGCCGAGGATATCCGTTCAGTATCCAGTCCGTGCAACATAAAGCCTTTCCGGGCCAGGTGCGCAACATGTACAAGATTCGCGCCATCGCGTCGATATTGCTGCTTGGCATTGCTTTGCCATCCTGGGGAGAGCCGTCCGTGCAGGTTGGTTTTTCTCCTGAAGGCTCGGCACGGGTGTTGGTCCTGAAAACAATCGGCAGTGCGCAGGAAAGCATCCAGATGCTCGCATACGCGTTCCAAGCGGAAGACATCGCCCAGGCGCTGGTTGACGCTGCCAAGCGCGGCGTCAGGGTGCAAGTGGTGATCGACAAGCGACGAAACCTGGGCACGGCCAGCAGAAAGGCCATGGACCTGGTGGTTCGCAATGGCGTCGCGCTTCGCACCAACGACCATTTTCACCTCCACCACGACAAAACCATCATCGTCGATGGAGCGACGGTCGAGACAGGGTCATTCAACTTTGCCCCCTCGGCCGAAATGACCAACTCCGAGAATGTTGTGGTCATCAAGGGGATGCCGGAAGTCGCCCGGCAATACATCGAGCACTGGCAATCGCGCTGGGACCTTGGCGAGCCGTACCCGGCGAAGTGAGCGGGCGCAGATAGCACGATTGCTGCCGTTGCTGAGGGCAGCTACCGACCCTTTTCTGCCATCCGCCACGCCTAAAAAACTGCTACCACCAGCCATTTCGACGTCTGTAAACGAGAGCTTTAGATCATTGAATTTCTGGAATTGCCATGAATGGGCCGCCTGCACCCATCTGAATTTCGATACGGTGGCGGAGGTACTGATCTGTATGTCTCCGAGCAATTGCAATTGCTTCGGAAATTAGCTGGCGGTCTTCAATTGAATAGGCAGATGTATCAAGGTTCAGCAGCGGAGCTATGCGTTGCCGGACCGTCAAGTCTTCGTTGCGTACGAATTCACGGAGGAGTGCGCTGCGAATTAATGCATTCAGTGAGGTAATGTCTTCGTCGAGTGGGTTTCCTCGCGCCCAGTAAAAAGCGCTTGCGACTCCCGCCTTTTCTTCGTTTGATCCGGTCTCTAGATACCGCAATAGTCTCTGGTTTACCTCTCTGTCGCCCCATGAACGTATGCATGGTTCGATATACAGCCGATTACGAGAGGGATCGTGCTCCGTCACCGCCGCGTGCAGAAAAGGAGCGAGGAGTCGTTTTGGCACTGGCTGCCTCTTGAAAACCAGTGCGACAAATACCTTTTGCTTCGGGTGTGCCAGCGACTTTGCGAGCCATTGCCAGTCTTCAGAAGTATTCGTATGGACACGCTTGCGCGCAGCCTCCATCCGCAAATGGGCGTCTGATTCAGGCTTTCCAATTGCCTCCTGCCAACCATTAAAGTGCTCGGTCCATTCCATGTGCGCGCAACCTGTTAACTAATAGACACACCGTAGATTGAAAGCCATTTCTGCCTGATCCCTTTCGGCATCCGGCCAATCATAGCCACTGATTAGTCATCATTTCATCCACCGGTAGCCTCTGGCCGATTGCTGCCCGTAGCAAATGGGCGCCAACACCGCCACTAGGTCGCAGCCACTGGCTGCATCGCTCCAGGCAGCTGCCCGCCAGAACGGACCTACCTGCACAGGTGAGCGTGTACGCAGCGATGCGTTATGCGTAAGGCTGTGGCCCGCTTTCTCGACTCACCTCGGCGCAGACGCCTCTTCTGACGGTCCATAGCCAAAGCTGTGGCGTCGATGGGCATGGCGAGTGTGTAGACGAACAGTCCCGGAGTGACACCGAGGATCATTTTCTCCGAGCCCTGGCGCTACCAGGGAGACGAGGCCGGTGCGGGGAACAGTGGTCTCCCCCTCGGGAGCCGTACCTTGCGGTACAGCCGTGCGGCAGTGCCGGTCCGTGTATCCATCGCAAACCGAACTACGCTCCTCCAGTCGACACTCCTGGAGAGATCACGATGATCCGTACCCTGCTGACCGCGTCCCTGCTGGTGACCTTGAGCGTTCCGGCCCAGGCGGGGATAGCCGCCTTCCCCTCCTCCTTTCGCACCCAGGAGGTCGCCGTAGAGGGCGCGACCATCCACGTGCGCGTCGGCGGAACCGGGCCGGCGGTGGTGCTGCTGCACGGATTCGGCGATACCGGCGACATGTGGGCGCCACTGGCCACGGACCTGGCCAAGGACCACACCGTCGTCGTGCCGGACCTGCGTGGCATGGGCTTGTCGTCGATTCCGGCCAGCGGCTACGAGAAGAAGACCCAGGCCGCAGATGTGCGGGCGGTACTCGCTTCGTTGGGCATCGAGCACTCGGTGGTCATCGGCCATGACATCGGCACCATGGTGGCCTATGCCTATGCGGCACGTTATCCGCAGCGAACCGAGCGCCTGGTGGTGATGGACGCTCCCGTCCCCGGCATCGCGCCGTGGAATGAGATCGTCCGCTCGCCGATGCTCTGGCACTTCGACTTCGGCGGCCCCGATATGGAACGGCTGGTAGCGGGACGCGAGCGCATTTACCTGGACCGTTTCTGGAACGAGTTCGCCGGCGATCCGCGCAAGGTGGACGAAGCGACCCGCCAGCACTATGCCAAGCTCTACGCCCGTCCCGGCGCGATGCATGCCGCCTTTGCCCAGTTCCGCAGCATTCGCCAGGACGCGGTGGACAACGAGGCGTCGAACAAGACGCGGCTGACGATGCCGGTGCTCGCCGTCGGCGGTGAAAAATCCTTCGGCGCCAACGAGGCCATCGTCATGCGCAATGCTGCCGACAATGTCACCGAAGTGGTGGTGCCGGGTGCCGGGCACTGGCTGATGGAAGAGGCGCCAGCCCCGACAATCCAGGCCATTCGCCAATTCATTTCGCCTTGAGATCCACGCCATGAAGGGCCCGGCATCAAGCGCCTGATGCCGCACGTTTCAGCGGCCCCAAGCCTTCCCCATCAGCGCATGGTCAACAAAGAAAGTTCGCTGCCGCTCGTCACAGAAATCCGATAGGAAGGTTGACCCTCCCCTACTGCGCCACTAGATTCCTACCCTTCTTTCGCCGGGGTGCGCTGTGCCCCGGCGATCACAACGGCAAAGGAATGTCCGCTCATGTTCAAGCCCCTCAGGCCCTGGCTGCCTGCCCAGCTGCTTTGCAGCCCGCTCGCCGCACAAGCGGAAGGTCCCTCTGGCGATTTCTGGCTGATTCACCAGCAAGGCAGCCTCTACAAGAACGAAATCTTCGTCATCGATGGCGACCCCGCCAACATCTACGACCGCAAGAACGGCGTGCGCTCGCTGGGCGTCTATCAGTTCTACGAGGAAGGTGCCAAGCCGACCTTTACCGCCTATGACGTCGAGGTCGACTGCGCGAAGAATCGCGTGCGCCTCAACGGCGCGCAGAACTACGACAAGTTCTACAACGACATCCGTCCGAAGAAGGTCTCCAAGGAATGGCAGAAGAAGCCTGAGGCGTGGATCGCCCAGAGCCGCGACTTCCTCTGCAAGCCGGATGCCCACGTCGAGCAGAAGATGTACCCGCTGGGCAAGATGCCCATGACGCAGCTGGTCTCGGCCGCCCCTGGCCTGTTCCAACTGCAGAACCGTGAGCACGCCAAGAACCTGATCCTGCAGATGGTCGACAAGGGCTTCGAGCAGATGCCGGTCAAGAACGCACCGGCCAAGGAGGGCGTGCAATGAAAGGACTACTGGCACTCGGGATGATCGCCATCCTGCTCGGCGGCTGCTCCGCCATTCCTACCCTGCCCGAAGCGCAGGCCCGCAGCTACTGGAAGGGCCGCCCGGCCGGCGACGCCATCGACCACTTCGGTGCGCCCAGCGATATTGGCCTTGCGCCGGAGAACGACTGGGTCGTGCTGATCTACCGCCGCGATACTTCCTACGTCTCGCGTGAAGCGCTCGGCACCTACACCGGCCCGCAGAACGGCCAATTGGTGCATACCGAGTACTGGGGCGACGTGGTCCACTCCGCCAGCTGTGAAATCCGTGTCGCCATCAATCGCGCCCGGCAGGTGGACTACCTGCTGACCCGCGGCAATTGCGGCGGCATCGCGCTGAAGCCGGAAGCCTGAGCCCAGGCTTCCCCATCAAGGAGGATACGAAACCATGCCAAGCATGAACTACCTGGCGAAAGCGGCATTTCCGTTGCTCGGTCTCCTGGCCATCAGCTCGCAGGCTTCTGCCGAAGAGGTCAAGGTGACGGAGTTGCTGCGCAGCGGCTATGAAGTGAAGGCGGCCTACGTGGCGCCGGGGCGAGTCACCCAGATCCACTTCCTGATCCTGCAGAAAGGCACGTCGGTCTACCAGTGCGGCAGCTACGAAAGCAGCGCGCCCATGCAGCGCTACTACGACTATTCCAACACTTACTCCTGCTCGCAGATCGGGGACTGGGTGCCCAGGAACTGAACGGCTTTCACCCTCAGCCTGTGCTCCTGCGAAGGTCGGCATCCTCGATGCCGGCCGGCCCCCGCGCTCCAACCGTCACACGGATTTTTCTGCGATGAAATTGCACCTGTTGCCCGCCAGCCTGTTGCTGGCCTGCGCCGTCTCCCACGCCGCCGAGCAAGCGCCTGTTCCCAAGCCCCTGGAAGAACAGGTCGGCCGCCTGGTCGAGCTGTACAAGGACAGCTTCGCCACGGGTTACCCCGAGGCCACCCGGGTGCAGACCCTGAAGGCCGGCAACGGCAGCGAGCTGACCCTGGCGGTATTCACCGTCGAAGGCTTCGACATGGGTAACAACTACAACCAGTACCTCGCGGTCTTTGCCTCCACCCCGAACGAGGAAGGCCAGGAGCACTACAGCCTGCTGGATGCCATGCAGATCGGCGGCGGTGGCTGGCGCTCGATCGAGGCACTCAATGCCAGGCTGGTCAGCGACCCCACGGGCCAGCGCACGCTGATCGATATCCCGGTGATGGAAAACACCGACGACGATTCACCGAACTTCCCTAGCCGCGCCGGTGTGATCCACCTGTCCCTGGAAGGCTCGCAGACGCCTCGACTGGTGGAACACAACTGACACCGCCGCAAGGTCGTACCAGGCCTGATACCAAGTCGATAACAAGCCACGCTAAATTTCGCTGCGCGGCGGCCGCCACTGTCGGATAACCATCCTCAGCGGAAGCCTCGCCATGACCACCATCAGCGCCGTCAGCGCCACCAACGTTCGCTATTCCACTGCCTCGACTTCCTCCGCCTCGACCGTTGCAGCGAGCGGCGAAGACAGCACCGCCACTGACACCACCAGCACCGGCCAGACTTCGGCAAGTGCTTCTGCACAAGGCGCGAGCGGAGCGGCAGGTGCCGGTGGCGCCGCGGCAAGCGGCGGCTCGGACAGCAACTCCGACACCACCCTGGAAAAACTCAAGCAGGCCATGGAGCAGGCGCAGAAGGAACTGGAAGAAGCCGAGCAGGAGCTTGCCAAGGCCAGCCAGGGCGGCGGCCAGACCGAGGAAGAAAAGCAGGCCCAGCAGATCGCCGCCCAGGCTGCACAAGCGCGTGTGTCGTCCGCCTCGGCGGCCGTGGCAGCGGCTACCGCCGCCTATTCGCAAGCGCTGACCGAATCCGGCAGCGGCACCAGCGGCACGTCGGTGAATACCACGGCCTGAGGCCGGCAAACCAACGGGCTGGCGCGCTCGCGCAGCCCGGTCAGGCTCAGCGGGTCCAGAGCGGGTCGGTGGTGAAGGCGATGGTCAGCCAGCGGTTCGGGCCCTCGCCGCCGATGGCCTCGCCGATCTCGTCACGCAGTCGGTCCCACTCGTCCAGGGTCTGCGCCGGCCAGCCCGGCGGGACGATGAAGTACAGCTCGATCTGCTGTGCCCGCCCGACCTTGGCGACATAGGCCTGGTACGCCAGGAAGCCGTGCTGCGCGACGATCTGCGCGGCCACCTCGTCGACGTGCTGCTTCAGCTCCGGCGGGGTGACCAGCAGGATGTCCTTGAGCGCCTGGCGAATGGTCAGGAACGGAATCGGCAGGATCACCAGGCAGATCAGCGCCAGCACCGCCGGGTCGACATACGGGCCGATCTGCGCGTAACCGCTCACGGTCGCCAGGTCGCCGACCAGGAAGGCGATCAGCAAGGCCAGGGAAATGCTGCCGGACATCACCCAGGACTTGGCATCGAGGGCGACGAAGTCCGAGCCGATGCGCCGGTTGGCGCGGAACTGCACCGCCGCCAGGGCGAAGCAGACCAGGGTGGCGACCGCCGCATAAAGAATGGCGAAGCCGAACTCCAGCGCATGGCCGCCGCTGAGCAGCCGGCCGATGGCGTTGATCAGCGCATACAGCGTCACGCCGCAGAGCAGCGTGCCATTGAGTGCCAGCACCATCGGCTCCAGGTGCCAGAAGCCCATGTTGAAGCGTTCGGCCAGGCGCCGGCTGGCGTCGCCCTCGGTGGTGTGGCGGCGGATCAGTGTCGCCACCATCAGCGCCAGGCCGCTCATGCTGGCATCGGCCAGCGAGTAGACACCATCGAAGACGATGGAAAAGGATCCCGAAAGCAGGCCGACGACAATACCGAAACCGGCCAACAGCACGGTCACGATGATGGAAAGCCGCAGGATGCCCTGTTCTGTTTTCATTGCTGGCGTGCTCCTCGCGCCTCGATGGTTGCGTCGCCGGAAGCCGGCCTGGCCGGCCCTGGCGGTTTCGCTGGGGGGCGCGACTATACGCCAGGGGCCTGGCCACGGCCATTGGCGCCCCGGCAATGTGCCCATGCAACGTCGCAAGGGGTCGGCGCCACCATGTCCTCCGGGGCAGCGCAGCCTCGATCTAGGGCGGCGTTGCCCCTTCGTTCATCAGGTAGGTCACCAATTGCCGGGCGTGGGACGACAGGGCATCCCAGTCGGCAACGCAAAGACGCAGCTCGCGGGTGGCCCAGGGGTCCGCGAGGGCCACCAGCGTCGTCGGCAATTCCTGCGCCAGCCGCGTCGCGGCAGCCTCCGGCAACATGGCTACGCCCACTCGCTGGGCGACCAGTTGGGCGATGGCATCGAAGCTCGGCGCGCGCACGCGCACCTTGAGCGGCAGCGCATTGCGTACCGCCATCGCCTCGACAAAGCGTTGCATGGCGCGCTCGGCCGGCAGGCAGACGAAGGGAAAGCTCAACGCGTCGCGCAGGCTGGGCAGGTGCTGGCTGGCCAGCGGGTGGTCCCGCGGCACCAGCAGCACCAGCTTGTCATTGCGGAACGGCAGCGACAGCAGGCCCGCGGTGGGCAGGTTGCCGTCGTACACGCCGATGTCGATCGAGCCGTCCCGCACCGCGAGCAACACGTCCTTGCTGTTCTGCTCGATCAGTTGCAGGTCCACCTCCGGATAATCCGCCAGGAAGGGCCCCAGCGCAGTGGGCAGGAAGGTGCTGTTGGCGACGGTGGACGCCGCCAGGCGCAAGGTGATGCGCCGTTCACCGCCCAGCTCCTGCAGGGTGTCCTTGAGCTGCCGCGCCTCCTTCAGTACGCGCTGGCTGGCCTCCAGCACCAGGCGACCGGTCGGCGTCAACGTCATGCCGTCGCTGTGCCGGGCGAACAGGGCAAGCCCGCAGCGCTCTTCGAACTGGCGCAGCCGGTTGCTCGCCGCCGAGACCGCCACGGGCACCGAGGCCGCTGCCTTGCTCAGGCTGCCGGTACTGGCGATGGCGGCGATCAGCCGCAGATCGGCAAGATCGAAATGCACTTCGCGTTCTCCATGGATGAAAGCAATCTTCGCCAATCCAGCATTCTAGCGGCCCAGCCTTCTCCCTAGAATAATGCCTTTACCCTGCCCTGCGTTCCCGCCGACATGAACAATCTGACTTCCCTGTACCAGCGCAGCCTGCACAACGGCGTGTTCTTCGCCGTGCTGTCCGCCACCGGCTTCAGCCTCAAGGCGGTTTTCGTCAAGCTCTCCTATGCGGCCGCGTCCGTGGATGCGATCACGGTGCTGGCCATCCGCATGGGGCTGGCGCTGCCGCTGTTCCTCTGGCTGCTGTGGTTCAGCCGGGGGCCGCAACAGGCACGGCTCTCCCTGCCCGACGGCGTACGCATCCTGCTGCTCGGGCTGGTCGGCTATTACCTGTCGAGCCTGTTCGACTTCTACGGCCTGGAGTACATCAGCGCAGGTCTGGAGCGGTTGGTCCTGTTCACCTATCCGACACTGGTCCTGCTGCTGCAGATGGCCATGACCCGCGAACGCCCGAGCTCGCGCACCCTTGCAGCGATGGGCCTGTGCTACCTCGGCCTGGGCATAGCCCTGGTGCACGACATCAAGATGGAAGGCAGCGGCGGGCAGATCCTGCTGGGCGCCGTCTGGGTCTTCGCCAGCGCCGTGGCCTACGCGGTGTACTACATCGGCACCGCCGCGGTGATCCAGCGTGTCGGCTCGATGCGCCTGGCCGCGCTGGCCGGCATCGCCTCGTCGGTGATGGTACTGGGGCACTACGCGGTGACCGGCGACGCACAGCAGCTGGCAACCCTGCCAGGCTCGGTGTGGCTCTACGGCGCCCTGATGGCACTGATCTCCACCGTGCTGCCGATCTACTGGATGGCGCTGGCCATCCAGCGCATGGGCGCCACCCACGCGGCGGCGTTCGGCAACCTGGGGCCGGTACTCACCGTGTTCGCCTCCTGGGCCCTGCTGGGCGAGGCGATCTCGATCTACCAACTGGCCGGCCTGGCACTGGTGTTGTTCGGAGTGTCGCGGTTGTCCGGTGGCAAGGCGGCTGCACCTCAACCTGCGCCGAAACAGCAGGCCGAGGACTGCAAGGCAGCGGGTTGAGCGTATCCGCTGCCGCCCTGCGCGCGGACACCATGGCTTCGTGCACCGGTACGCCATTCACCTGGCGCACCAGTGCCTCACCCGCGTCTTACTGCACGTTGCCGCTATCGAGCTGGTGTTCCTTCTCGGCCAGGCCATTGGCCAGCGTGCTCAGCTTCGTGTCCGGAGCATTGCTGGGCAGCGGGTCGACGCCGGCCGAGGCGAACACCTGTCCGTAGCTGTTGCGCAGCTCGGCATAGGCCAGGTCGCGACGCAGGTCCGCCTGCAGGGCGTTGAGCTCGCCCTGGATCAGGTCCAGTTCACCGATGCCCTGCGCCTGGTGGCGGTTGCGTAACTGGCCGACGATCTGGTTATCCAGGCTGGCCAGTTCCTGCGTGGTGACGAACTGGCGGCGCGCCTCGTTGTAGTTGGCGTTGGCCACGTAGAGCTGCGCCAGAACGGCCATCGACATGGCCTGGCGACGCGCCACGTTGACGTCTTCGCCGGCCTTGGCAACATCGATGGCTGCCGGGGCGGACAGGACGTTGAACAGGTTCCAGGTGACCTTCACGCCGTAGTCGGCCCAGCGGTTGTTGACCAGGAAGCTGTTGGAGTCGTAGTGCCCGCCAGCAGAGAATTCCAGGCCTGGCAGCAGGCGCAGCATGGCCTTGCGGGTTTCCGCGGCGCTGATACGCGCCTGGTAGTCCTGCTCGCGCAGTTCCGGGCGGCTGGCCAGGGCCTGCTGCTCCAGCTGCTCGATGCCCACTTTCAACTCCGGCACGTCGTAGCCTTCCGGCGCTGCCAGGGTCAGGTCGGTGCCCAGCGGCAGGTTGATCAGCGTGGCCAGTTCGGTCTTGGCCAGGGACAGCGCGCGGCGCTGCTCTTCCAGCTGGCGGCTGGCTTCGATCAGGGCGCGCTGGTAGCCCAGTGCCTGGACCGGATCGCCAATGCGCTGCTGGCTCATCTGCTGGCTGTCCTTGCGCGCACTGTCGACCCGCGCCATCAGCGCATCGATGCGATCCAGCAGGCGTTGCGCGGCGACGGCACGCCAATAGGCCGAGCGCACGTCCTGGATGATGGTTTGCACCACCTTGCGCCGGCGCTCCTGGACGATCAGGCGCTGGTCGGCCTGCTGCTTGGCGCTGACGTAGCTGACGCCGAAGTCCAGCACGTTCCACACCATGGTGAGGTCGGCGACATCGCGGTCACGATCCTGCGAGGTGGAAGGTTCCAGCGACTGGGTGTTGGTCAGCACGCTCTGGCTGCTGGACGCGCTCTGGTTGTTGCGCCCGGCGTAGCCCGCTTCGAGCGCCATACGCGGCAGCATGTCGAAGGTCGCGAGGTCGAGCTGCCGGCGCGACAGCGCCTCTTCCATCACCTTCAGGCGCGACTCGAGGTTGTACTTCACCGCGCGGGCCATGGCCTCGTGCAGGGTCAGCGGGCCACTGAGCGGCTCCTGATCCTTGAACATCGCCCGCAGGTCGTCGCGGGCACGTTGCTCGCTGACGCTGCGGTCGATGGGTTGTGTAGTAACGGCGCAGCCTGACACGGCAAGTGCCAACAAGCTGATCCCTAGCAAAGTCGTGTGTTTTTTCATCCCTGGCCGTCCCCCTGGTTACGGCTTCGTTCTTGTGCTTGTTGTGCTTTTGGATGTGCTGATCAGGATGCGTCGCGGCCCTGGGCAACCTGCCCCAGCGCCCAGGCCAGCTCACGCACCGGTTGTTGTTCGGATTCGTGGATCTGATGCAACTGCTGCGCCAGGCTCGGTGCACCGAAGATGCCACGGATGCCCTGGTCGATATCACCGCTACGGCGGTCGAAGGCCTTGAGCGGCGTGTTCTCGTCGACGCCGTTGCGATCGAAGATGCCCGCCAGCGTGCTGCTGCCGAATACCCCGGCATCGCCGCCGCCGAAGCCGAGGAAGCCCTTGCCACTGCCATCGCCGAACGACGAACTGCCGAAGGCCTGGGCGATGAAGCTCTGCGACAGCCCGCCGTTCTGCACGAAGATATTGCCCAGCGGCGGCAGGCCACCGGCACCTTCGTTCTGGAACAGCGAGGGCGGGAGCACCGGCGAAGTGCCCTGCGGCGTGACCAGCACAGGCACGTTGGGCTGCAACGGCGTCGGCGACGGCGTAGCCGGTACGCTCGGCGTGGTGATGCGGAACTGCGGATCGCCATCGGACAGCGAGCCGATCACGTAACTGTCGCCGCGCAGGGAATTGCCCAGGGCATTGCCGGCGGCATCATTGATGCCGCCGGCGTTGACCGTCAGGCCCAGGCTGCCCTGCCCGCTCACGCTGCCGACAGTCACGCGGTAGATGCGTGCGTCCAGTTGCACGACCGAGACGATACTGCCGCTGGCCGAGTTGCTGGTCACCAGGGAGAAATCGCCGGCATCGACGCCGCTGACGTCCTCGTCGAAGGTCACCAGGAAATTCACCGTGCTCGCGCCGGTGGGTGACGGGTCCAGGCGCACGATTCCGGTCGCCGTGGGCGCGCGGGTGTCCACCAGCACGCCGTGGCTGTCGCCGACGCCGTTCAGGGATGGATTCAGCGCATTGCCGGTGGCGTCGCGCAGGGAGCCGCCATTCGCGGAAAGCCCGCTGACCTGGATACCGTCGGCGTCGTTGTCGCCAGCCTGGACGGTGTAGCGGAACACCAGGCTGGTGCTGCCAGAGCCACTGACGTAGTCGGCATAGACGGTGCGCCCGCCCATGTCGATCGCCAGCTTCGGCGAGCCATCCACCACCACGGCCTCGCTGGTCTGCACCACGAACTCGAGGGTGCTGCCCGCATTGTTCAGTGCGCCCGGCGGCACGCTGACCGCGGTGATGGTCGGCGCATCGCGGTCGACGCTGTACACCGCGCCGGCCAGGCCGCCGCTCAATGGGTTGCCCGCTGCGTCGACAATGCCGGTGGCGCTGCCGTTGAGGTTCAGGCCCAACGTGCCCGTCCCCGAGATGCCACTGACGGTAATCTGGTAAGTGCGCGCGTCGATCTGCTGCAGGCCGCTCAGGCTGCCGGCGGCAGTACCGCTGCCGACCAGGGTGAAATCACCCAGGTCGACGCCACTGACGTTCTCGCTGAAGGTCACGGTGTAACGCACGCTGCCGGCATTGGTCGGCGACGGATCGAGGGTGACGATGGCGCTGGGGGTCGGTGCGACGGTATCGACGATAACGTCACTGGTGCCGCCCACATTGTTGAGCGTCAGGTTCATGTCGTTGCCGGCGACATCGCGCAGGGTGGCGCCGTTGGCCGACAGAGCGCCCACGCTGATGCCGTCGGCGTCGTTGTCACCCGCCTGGACGGTGTACTGGAACACCAGCGTCGAAGTACCGGAGCCGGCGACCAGATCGGCGAATACCGTGTGGCCGCCGATATCCAGGGCCAGCCGCGGGACACCGTTGACCACAACCGCCTCGCTGGTGTTGACCACGAAGGTCAGGGTATCGCCGGCATTGTAGGGAACGCCGACCGGCACACTGACGCTGCTGACCGTGGGCACCACGGCATCGACCAGCACGCCACTGGTGCTCGCCACGCTGTTGAGGCCATTGACGATGTTGTTGCCGGCAGCGTCGCGCATCGTACCGCCGTTGGCCTGGATGGACGAGCCGAGGGTGATGCCGTTGGCGTCCAGCTGACCGCTGGCCACCACCAGGCGGAACACCAGGGCACTGCCGCCGCTGCCACTGACGTATTGCGCAAAGACGGTGCCGCCGCTGTCCAGGGTCACGGCGATGCGCGGCGTACCGCCACTGCTGTCGACGATGACGTTCTCGTTGAAGTTCACCGTGAAATCGAGGTTCTGCCCCGCCACGTAGGTACCGTTGGCCGGCACGCCGACGCTGGTGACCGTGGGCGCCACGCCATCGATCACGATATCGCTGCGACCACCGAGGGAGTCCGCGCCGCCGATGGTGGGCAACGTCAGGATCGCCAGGTCGTTGTTGGCGTTGGCCAGTACCGCGCCATTGAGTCGCAATGCCGTGGTGCTCTGGGCGTCGAGATCGGCGCTGCGGTCTCCGGCCTGCACGATGTACTGGAACGTCAGGATGTTGCTGCCCGAGCCGCTGATATAGACCGCCTCGCGATCGACCAGGCCGGTTTCCAGCAACAGGCTGGGGACGCCACCACTGGTGTTGACGAACACCGAGCGGTCGAACTGGACCTGTACCACAATCAGGTCGCCCACCTTGTAGGTGCCATCCGGATTGCCGGCGCTGACACTGACGATACGCGGGTTGGGCTGCTCCACCGTGATCAGGATGAAGTCACTGTCGGTCTGGCTGCCGCCGCTTCCGGACTGCCCCAGGTCGTTGCTGACGATCTGCAGCGAGGCCGGGCCGTTGTAGCCGGCCGTAGGGCTGAAGCTCATGCCGGCCAGAGCATGGTTGATATCGGCGAGACTTCCATCGAAGGTGACGGTGCTGTCAGCGGAACCACTGCCGACGCTGAACGCCAGGCCGGTGACGCTGCCCAGGGTGATCGTCCCGTTGACGGCGGTGAGTGTCACCCGCATGGTTCCACTGCCCACATCCACGTCCGAAATGGAAATCGGGTTGCCGCTGCCGACGCCGAAGAACAGCGTCTGGCCACCGAGCACCGACTGGCTTCCCGGTACGCTGTTCACCGGGGCGTCGTTCACCGGGCTGATGGCCAGGTTGAAGGTGCTCGACGCATACATGTTGCCGCCCATACCGGTATTGCCAAGGTCATCGAGCCTGACCGTCACGGTAACAGTGCCCGATGCATTGGCCGCCGAAAGGTAGCTCACCGCGCCGCTGGCGACGAAAGCGTTGATATCCGCCAGGGTGCCGCTGAGCACCAGGTGGTTGCTGCCCGAGCCCGTCAGCGTCACGCCGCCTGCCGCCAACGCGCTGAAGGTGCCTTTGTCGGGCAGTACGCTGAAACTTGCCTCGACCTGTCCGGAGCCGGCGTCGATATCGCTGAAACTGATACCGGTCAGCACCAGGGGCACGTCCTCGCTGGCGTTCACCGGGGACGACGGCACCACGGGAAGGTTCGGGGCGTCGTTCACCCCTTCGACGTGCAGCGTCAGGCTGCCGCTGCTGGTCTGCGCCGGGCCACCGCTGTTGCCCAGGTCACTCACGCGGACGTCGAGGCTGACGTCGCCGAAGTAATTCGGCGACGGCATGTAGGTCAGGTTGTTGCCGGCAAGGTAGGCGTTGATGTCCGCGACCCGCCCGGTAAGGATCACGCTGTACATCGCCGTGCCGACGGCGACGGTGCCGCTGACCGCCGCGTTCAGGGTGCCGTAGCCGGCAGGCAGAGTGAAGGTGACCTGGACGTTGCCGGTGCCCGCGTCGACGTCGGAAACGCTGATGCCGGTAATACTGCCCGCGCTATCTTCAATGAGGTTGATCACCGAGGGCAGACTGAGCTGCGGAGAGTCGTTGGCAGCCGTCACCGTCACCGTGCGCGTGGCTGAGGCACTCTCGAGCGAGCCGTCGTTCACGCTGAAGCTGATGCTGCGGGTGGAGGTGTTCGGGGTGTCCGAGCTGTTGCTGTAGGTCACCGAGCGCAACGCCGCCTGCCATTGCGCGGCGGTGGCGCCGGCGGCGGAACTCAGGATCATGGTGCCGGTGGTGCTGTCATAGACGCCGACAATGTCGCCCATGGTAGCCGGATTGCTGGTGAAACCGAGCGCATCCTCACCCATCTGGAAATTGCCGGCGATCTGCACCCTGGCGCCCTGCAGCAAAGGCGAGTCGGCGTCGGTCACCATGAGGCCGCTGTCGATCACCACCGGAGTCGAAGCGACGTTAGCGCCTTCGACGAACGCGGCGCTGCCACTGCTGGCGGTGATCAGCGGCGCATCGTTGATCGCTGTAACGGTAATGGAGGCGGTGTCGCTGCCGATGGAGTACGGCGAGCCGCCACCAGCGCCGGATGCATTGGCCTTGGTGCCTTGCAGGCCGGCTGTGATGTCGGTCTGGTCCCAGGCTCTGTAGGTGATGCTTGCGGTGGTGCCATTGATGCCGTCCGGCACGAAGCGCACGCGGTCGACGCTGCGCAGCAGCAGCGCCGAATTGAAGGAGACCACTCCGACGTTCTGCCAGCTGGCGCCGTTGTTCACGCTGAATTGCCAGGTACCGCCAACACCCGAGTTCATGCCGGTGATGGCAATGCCCTGTACCGCGCCAGTATCCACATCGCTGACTTGCCCGCTGATGAAACTGGAAACCGCCTGCCCGACATTGTCCACGTCACTATCGGTCAGCCCGTTGAGCACCGGGCTGGACGGAATCAGCACCGGCGCATCGTTGAGGCTGCTGACGCTGAGCGTTGCCTGCGCAGTGCCCGTCGAGAAAGCCGTGGAGCCACCGTTGGTGCTGGTATCGGCGGTGTGGCGCACGCCATCGACGGAGGCGTTGCCAGCGGTCTGGTCCCAGGCGCGGAAAGTCAGTGCGGCCGTCTCACCGTTGGCGCCATCGGGTATGTAGCGAAGCTGGGTACTGCCCGATAGCAGCAGCGCGCTGGTATTGGACACCGCGCCGACCGTGGTCCAGGTGACGCCATCAGTGGAGTATTGCCAGGTACCCCTACCGGTGCTGCCCGTCAGCGCGATACCGACGGCGGCGGTGTCGCTGTCCTGGTAGCTCATGCCGGCCACCAGGCTGGCGACTGTGACTTCCGAGGAGCTGGTATCTTCATCGGTCCCCACCCAGGTGTAGGGACCACCGGACAGGGTCGGCGCGTCGTTGACTGCGTTGATTGCCACGTCGACGACGGCCATGTTGGAATCCGCGCCAGCGCTGTCGGTGACGATGAAGCTGATCTGCCGGGAGGTGTCGCTACCGCCAAAGGTCGGGTCGTGCGAGCCGGATGAGAAACTGATCGAGCGCAGAGCGGTCTGCAGCGCCGCTGCGTTGCCGGTGCCCGTGATGACCAGGGTGCCGGTCAAGCCGTTGTAGGTCGCGGAGAAGCCGTTCTGGGCGACAAAGTTCAGCGAATCGCCGACGCGCACATCGGTGATGACGACCGTGGCCTTCTGGAAGCTGCTGCCATCGTCCACCAGCGTCAGGCCAGGGTTCAGGATCGAACCGGCACCGTTTTCGGTGTAGCTCACCAGGTTGCTGGCGGGCGACAGCACGGGGGCGTCGTTCACCGCCACCACGCTGAGCGCGACGCTGGCGCTCGCGCTGGTGCCGCCATCGCCGTCGGTGACGGTCACGCTGATGTTGCGCGTCGTCGTACCCGGGTCGAACCCGTTGCTGTTCACATAGGTCAGGTTGCGCACGAGCGCCTGGGCGGCGGCCGCGGTAGCCGCGGAATTGAAGGTGACCACCAGGTTGGTGCCGTTGCTGCCACCGCTGTAAGTGCCGATGACCACGCCGCCGTAGGTGACGTTGGCGCCAGACACGCCGATCTCGCCCGCACCGGAGCCCTGGTTGCGAATACCCAGCACATCCTCCAGCGATTGCCCGCCCGAGGAGATGGCCACGCTCAACTGGCCTCCGTCGAAATTCGCCGAGTCGCTGTCGGTCACCGTGGCCACGCCCGTGGCGTCGATCAGCGTGGCGCTACCGCCCTCGGTGTAGCTGGCGGTCTTGCCATTGAGCCCGCCCAGCACCGGGTCGGCGTTGGGACCCTTGAGGTCGGTCAGGATGACCTGTTGCAGGTCCATGTTGGCAACCGACGTGGAGCCGTTCAGGTTGGTGACCCGCACAGTGAAAGCGCTGATGTCGTTGAACAGTGCACTGTTGATGTCGACGGTCAGCGGACCCTGGGCACCGTTGTAGGTGAAGCTCTGGGTCACCGTGTTCCCGCCGGAGACGGCCGAGAAGTCCAGCCGGTAGTTGCCGCCGAAACTCTGGATCACCATGCCGTCCAGGTCGAACTTGCCAAGGTCGACGTTATCCGCAGTCCAGGTCAACTGATAGTAGTAGTTGGCGCTGCCGTCCTGGGCGACCCCGGTGCTGTAGTAGATCGAGTTCGCCGAGCTGGCGCGGGTGGCCCCGGTGGACTCGCTGAGGGTGAAGCCGTCCACCGTGTTGGCGCCGGTGTTGTTGGTCCAGTAGGTGTTGCCCAGGTTCTGGACTGCCGAAGGCAGCGCCAGCAGGTCGGCATAGTCGGGGCCACCATCGGCAGCCCAGGGTCGGCTCGTCTCGATGTTGCCGGTGTGCGCCTCCAGCGTCCAGTTGCCGCCCAGCGCCGCGGCGCCGGTGCGGTCGGTAGAGGCCGCCACGTCGGCGCGGGTATACGCCGAGAGTTGCTGCAACAGCACCTCGCCGGAGCCCTTGGCCACATCGCAGCCATAGATGAGGATGTCGCCGTTGGCATCCAGGCTGTCGCCAATGGCGGACAGCTCGCCGGCCTTGCTGGCCAGGTTGTTGGCGCTGAGCACGGTATTGCCCAGGTGCACCTCGCCCTCTTCGCCGTGACTGAGGATATGGATAGCGTCGATGCCGCTGCGGCCATTGAGGTACTGGGCGATCTGCTGCAGGCCGTCCTTGTTGCCATCCAGCACCACTACCTCGGTGCCCGGCTTCAGGCTGGCGACCAGTTGCTGGTAGTTGGCGACCTTGCTGTCGACGAACACCACTTCATGGCGTTGGTCGCTGGAGGCGGTGGGAGCAGCAGCGAGGCTGTCGTGGGAAGGCTGATCGGTGGGGGTGCTGTCCTTGCCGGCGGGATGATCCGCGCCCTGGCTGGCGGCGGTATCCGCCACGGTCGCGGCGACCGCGCCGTCGAACATCATCCTGGCTTCGAGACTCATCGCCAGTGGGGAGCGCATGGCGCCGGACTGATGTTTGCGAACGGCCGACGATCCAAACCAATGCCTGAACATATGGCCTCCTCCCTGAGAGCACACCCACACTGCCGTACCGCTCCGGTACAGCGACTGCAAGCTGGCAAATTGTTATTGGAATGATCTCGCCATAATGCCTGAAGGCCATGTGCCGTCAATGGCCAGAATGCCGGAGCATCGGGTATTTCGATCAAAGGATGGGCAGGCAACCGATCGCCCTGCGCTCTGGCGGATTTCGTCTATGTTTCCAGGCGGCCCAGCCGCCAGGGGATTGGTGGCCGGGTCGCGTCTTCCGTGATGAAGCAATAACAACTCAAATTAGGGAAATGATCATGAGTGAACAGTCTTATCTCGGCTCGATCAGCGGCTGGGCCCCGAGCTTCGCACCTCGCGGCTGGATGTTCTGCGCTGGGCAGATCCTCGCCATCCAGCAGAACAGCGCCCTGTTCTCGCTGCTGGGTACCACCTACGGCGGCAACGGCCAGAACACCTTCGGCCTGCCCAACCTGCAGGGGCGCGTCCCCGTCGGCGCGGGTCAGTCGCCGGGCACATCCAACTACCCTCTCGGCGCCATTGGCGGCAACGAGAGTACAACCCTGACCACCGCCCAGATGCCGATACACACCCACACCGCCACCAGCACCATCAGTGCCTCGCTGCCGACCAGCACTGCAGCTGCTACCTCGGCCGCGCCGACCGATACCTTGGTGCTGGCGACAGCCAATGGCCTCTACGGTCGCGATACGGTCGACGTGAAGATCTACGCACCGGCGCCGGGCTCGGTGAACCTGCCGCTGACCAGTTCAGCGACGGTCAACGTCCAGCCGACCGGAGGTTCCCAGCCGTTCTCCATCGTGCAGCCATTCCAGGCAATCAACTACATCATCTGCGTCGCCGGGCTCTTCCCTTCCCGCAACTGACGACTCAAGGAGCATCACATGGATGTCGACAGCTACATAGGCGTCGTCGCACCGTTTGCCGGCAGTTTCGCACCGAAAAACTGGATGACCTGCAATGGCCAGCAGATCCTTATTGCGCAGAACCAGACACTCTACTCGCTGCTGGGCACCGTCTACGGAGGCGACGGTATCAACACCTTCTGCCTGCCCAATCTGGGTGGGCGCGTTGCCATGGGCCAGAGCGCCAACTTGCCGCTGGGCGCTGTAGCCGGGACGGAGCAGATCACCCTGCTCCCAACCAACCTGCCGTACCACACCCACGGCGCCACCGCCGAGGCAACCGTACTGCTGCAGCAGTCCAGCAGCGCGGCCAGCTCCAGCCAGGCGACGGCCAGCGATACGCTGGGGCAGTCGGTGGGCGCCAGTGGGCGTGACACCGTCACGGTGCAGATCTACGGTCCTGCGCCGGGCACGGTGGGGATACCAGTGCAGGCGCAACTTGGCGTGACACTGGCCAATGCCGGCAGCAGCTACCCTACCCCCGTCATGCAGCCCTATCTGGCGCTGACCCAGTGCATCTGCGCCTTCGGCGTATTCCCCAGCCGCAACTGATCGGGACAGCCCGCTACCAGGCCCTAGTTGAACAGGGCCTGGTAGTGGCGCTGGCCGCCGACCGTCGCCGCCAGCGGAGCCAGGTACAACTCGTAGTCGCGCCCGCCCGGGCTGCTCAGGCGATACTGGGCCTCCAGCAGCAGCACACTCATTGGCGTCGTGAAGATCAGCGTAAAGGGCGTGCGAAAACCATTGCCGACCTCGCGACCTTCGATGACGTTGTGCAAGGTCAGCTGGACCGGGTCGGGAACGGTGTGCGCGGTGAACACCTGGCCGAGTTCCGAGCTGAATGCCTGGGCCGTCAGGCCCTGGAGGTCGATGAGCATGAGGTCACTCCCTGATCGTTGAATGGCAAGCTGCGCCCTGCGAAGCCTGGAAACCTGAACCTGCACCTGAATAGACCAAGCCAGGAAAACTACAACAGCCCATGAGCGAGATAAAGACCCGCCCTACCCTGCTTCGCCGCGCCGCCGGCAGCGCCGACGAACCCTGGCTGAAGCGCCTGTTCGCGCAGCTGCGCGGCCTGGATGCGGCGCTGATCGAGGCCTGCCCCGCCCTGCTCGAGCAGCAGTGGCAACTGCAGCAGCGGATCTTCGCCAGCGACTTTCCCGGTGCGCGTACCGAACTGCTCCTGCTCGACGGCGAGCCCATCGGCGTATTGACCATCGACGAAGGCCCGAACAGCCTGCGCATCGTCGAAATAGGCCTGGAGGCCAACCAGCGCGGTCGCGGCATCGGCGAGTGCCTGCTGCGCGAGGTCATCGCCCACGCCGACCGCCAGGGCAAGGCGCTGGAGCTCGCCGTGATGCGCCACAATCCCGCGGTGCGCCTGTACCAGCGCCTGGGCTTCGAGAGCCTGCCGGGTGTGCCGGATGAGGCGCAATGGCAGATGCGCCGCGAGCCCGCTCAATCCGCCTGATCCCTGCGCAACGCCTCCAACTCCCGGTAAGGCGCCCCAGCCCAACGCGCCACGGAGTCGCGCAGCAGCGCCGAAGCGGAGTCGCGTTTGCCCTGGGAGTCCGCCATGAAAGCCTCGCCTGGACGCTTGGCATTGCGCTGGCTGACCGCCATGGCTTGCTCGACCTGCTCATGGGTCAGCCGCAAGCGCTCGCGCAGGCGCCCGGCCAACACCTGCGGCAACTCCTCGTATGCCACCACCAGGCCGCCATGTTCGCGGCATGCCTCTACCGCCAGCGCCAGCAACCGTCCAAGACGACGAGCGATGTACGCCTCTCGCGGCGCTACCGGCTCATCGGCCAGGTTCAGCGGCGACGGGTTCAGTTGGCCGGGAATCATCTGCATGCCCGGCATGTTCAGGTGCGATGCGGCGATCTCCAGCGGATCGCGGTAAAGGAAAATCCATGGCGTATCGGGGAAGCAGCGGCGAATCAGCGGCAGCTCGAATAGATTCCAGGCATCGAGTTTCACCACCAGGTGCTGCGCCGGCGGCCCCGCGCTCTGTGCCAGCGCCGACAGCATCGCGATGACGGCCTGCTCCTGCTTGCCCTCCTCCCAAGCGTGGCGATAGTGACTGCGCAGCAGGCTGTCCAGCGGGCCCGGCTCGGAGAGCACCAGGTGGCTATCGAGCCCCGCGAGCATCTGCGCCAGCAGCGTCGAGCCACAGCGCGAAGCGTGGAAGACCAGCAGGCTCGGCGCGAGGCCGGGGCTCGCGCGCTGCCAATCGAGCAGCTCGGCCAGACCGGTCTCGCGGCGGAACGCCAGGTTGAAGGGCAGGCGCAGAGCCTGCTCCACGTCGTCATGGAAGAAGGGTAGGGTCAGGCGCTGCTCGCCGAACCAGCACCAGTCCAGGCGCCAGCCCTGTGCTTCATGCCAGGCACGGATGGGCCGCCAACCACGAAATTCGAATTCAGGCTTCAGGCTCGCCATTGGTCACTCCAGGCGCGCCGGGCAAGACGCATCGCGGCACGCACTTCGGCGTCGGAAAAGTGCAGGTCGCGGGCGGCGCCCAGTGAAACGACCCGTTCGACAAAGGCCGCGCTATCGGTCAGCTCGCACAGTGCACGGGTGAGCTCCGGCTCCTGCGCCACCTGTTCGCGGAAGCACTCGAACGCCTGGCCTGCCCGGCCAGGACTGAGTCTCGGCGTATTCGCCAGGCCCTGTTCGATGAGGTCCAGCAGCCAGTCGTTGCGCTGGCAGTCGAGCACCAGGTGGATACGCTCGCCTGGCCCTGGATTGTCGACCCGGTGCGGGCGGGCGAGATCGACGAACCAGCATTGCCCCGGGCGCATCGGCACCTGCAGGCCATCGACCAGAAACTCCACGCCGTCCGCGCTCAACAACGGCAGGTGCAGGCGCAGGTCACTGTCGGGCAGCCCCAGGTCAGGGTCGCAATGCTCGTGGATCCGCGAGCCGGCCCCCAGGCGCAGCAGGCGCGCGCTGCGTATTGTCGTGCGAAAGGCACCCAGCGCGGCCTGCCACACCGCGCTGCGCCTGAGCAATTCGCTGACCAGCGGCGCACCCTGCCCCGGAGCCAACGGCAACGGCGCGTCCTCGGGCGTGATCAGCGCCACCCCACTCCAGTCACCTTCGTAGAAATCGCTGTTGAAATGCCGCTGCCAGGCCGCCTCGTCAACGGCAGCCAATGCCTCGAGCAAAGGCTGTAGAGGTATATCCAGCCCAAGCCGGGCACAGCGGGGTAACGATGTCGCATTCATGGAACCATCCTTGCTCCGAGAAAAGGCGCCGCTTCAGAATCCGCTCTCCCGCACACCCAGAGCCGCCAGGCGCCGCCAGGCTAACCCCAGGATCGACTGGCCACTGCCCTTCAGCACGACCATGCCGCGCTGTGGTTGCGCCAGTTGCCAGGGCTCTTCGATCGGGCTCAGGCGCACGCCGTATTGGCCCTGGACCGGTTCGGCGCGGTGCTGGGCATCGCGGCGCACGGCAATCGGACCATGGTGGTCGGAGCTCAGCGCCTCCAGATCGACGAACAGCGTACCGTTGGCGTCCACCTCGTCCAGTTTCACCGGCAGCGCCGGGCGCGCCGGGTCGTCGGCGATGAAGCGCCCTTGCGTGCCACTCTGTACGCGCCACAGATCGGCTTCGGCCAGATAACCGCGCAGGCGCAATCCGGGCTCCACCACCCGCACCAGCACGTCGGCTGGTTTCAGCCAACGGCCCTGGCTCAGGTCCGGCAGCAGGTCGCGCACCACTCCGGCATGTGGCGCGCGCAATTGCAGACGCTGGCGCTGGGCGGCAAGGCCCCGGTACTGGGCAACCGATTCGGCGAGCCGCTGCTCGAGAATGCCGACATCGGAGGCCGTCTCGCTGCGTCCGGCCTGGCGGCGCAACTGCAATTGCAGCAGGTCGATCTCGCGGCGCACGATCAGTTGCTTGGCGTCCAGGTCCGGCGAAATCAGCTCCAGCAGCAGTTCGCCCTGTTCCACCGCCTGCCCATCGTGCACCAGCACCCGTCCGACCTGCGCGGCCAGCGGCGCATGCAACGCCGCGGCACGCATCGCCTCCAGCATGGCCGGCACCTCCACGGAGCCACGCCAGGGAACCGCCAGCAGCGCCATTGCGGCGAGCAATGCGAGCCCGAGCCCGACGACCTTGTGCGGCGCCGCCTGTTCGCGGCGCTGCCACCATTCGCGCAGCTCCCGCCAGATCGGCAGGCCGATGAACCAGACCAGCTCCACCAGCATCAGGAAGATGCCCAGCAGCTTGAAGAACAGGTGGTAGACCGCCAGGGCGATGCCGAAGAACAGCACGGCGCGCCAGATCCACGAGCCGTAGCCCCAGATCAGCAGGCGCCGGCGCAAGGTCGGCGGCCAGGGTTCGGGCATCGGCTCGCCATAGCCGAACAGGGCTTCGCGCAGCCGCCAGCGGCACAGCGCGAACGCCCGCGCCTGGAGGTTCTCCACGCCCAGCAGGTCGGTGAGCAGGAAGTAGCCGTCGAAGCGCATGAACGGATTGAGGTTCACCAGCACGGTGGTGATCCAGGTCGCGCTGGCGAGCATGAACGCCGAGGTGCGCAGCGGCCCGTCCGGCAGCAGCGACCAGGCCAGCAGCGCGAGTACCGCCAGCACCAGTTCGGCGAGCACGCCACCAGCGCCGATCAACAGCCGCGAACGACGGTCACTGACCCGCCAGGCATCGCTGACATCGGTGTAGAACATCGGCAACATCACCATGAAGGCCAGCCCCATGCTCTGCACCCGGCAACCGGCTCGCTTGGCCATGAAGGCGTGGCCGAACTCGTGGCAGAGCTTGGCAAAGGTCAGCGCCACGCCGAAAGCCAGCGCCCCGCCCAGGCTGAACAGGTGCGGAAAGGTCGCCAGGAAGCGCTCCCAGTCGCGCGCCACCAGGAAGGCACCGAGGGCGAAGGTCAGCGGCAAGCCCCAGCGCAGCATCCACGGGCCGTGGCGGCGCAGTACCGGCCAAGCGCGATTGAGGAAGGCGTCCGGGCGCCATAGCGGAATGCGGAAGAACAGGTACTGGTGCAGCACTTTCTGCCAGAGGCTGTGCCGCTGCAATGCAGCTTTTTGCCCATAGCTGGCGCGTTGTTCGGCGTCGACGGCGGCGATCAGGTCATGCCCACGCAGGAAGCGCAGGAAGTCTTCCAGCTCCTGCTCTCCCAGGGCTTCGCCAGCTTCCGCATTGGCCGCCCCCAGCACCCGCTGCGGGTCACCGAGGGTCCAGTGGCGCAGCAGACGCACGGCAGCGCCACCGAGTTTGAAGTAGCGTCCGCGCAGCGGGTCGGCCAGCGTCCATTGCGGCGCACCGTCGAGCCCCGGCGCCGCCGGCGACAACTGCAGGTCCGGGCGCAGCGCCGGCAGCATCACAGCCCCAGACTCTGGCGCGCGGCAACCAGTGGCCGGCGCAACAGGTAATAGGCCAGCGGCGCGCGATCACCATACAGCTTGGCGGTGCCGCGCAGGCCGATGCGCGGAGGCGCTTCCTCGAAGGCGGCGTCCAGCCGGTACGCCAGTTGCCCGGCGGCGGTGGTCTGGGCCTCGTAGGCCGCGCGCTCCAGGCGAGCGACATGGCGGCGCAGCGGGTCGCTGTCGAGCAAAAGCACGGCTTCGGAGCCGGGTTCGAGGGCAATGGCGTCGCCCACCGCCAGGTCGATACGCAGCTCAGCCTGGCGAGGATCGGCCAGCTCCATCAGGCGCTCGCCGGTCTGCACCGGTTTGCCGGTCCAGCGCTCGGCGTCGGCGAATACCGCGATGCCGTCGCGTGGCGCCCGCACCTCGGCGCGCGCCAGCAGGTCGCGGGCGTAGTCGCGCTCGGCGCGCTTCTGTTCCACTCGCGCCGCCAGCAGATCGACCCTGGCGCCTGATTCGGCGTCGGAAAAGGCGCGTTGCGAGTTGGCCTTGAGTTCGGCCTCGGCCACGCCGAGGGAGCGCTCGGCTACGTCCGCCTGCGCCTGCAGCGTGGTGGCGTCGAAACGCACCAGCAGGTCGCCGGCCTTGACCGTCTGGTTGGGCTTGACCAGCACCTGCTGGATCACTCCGTCCAGCGGTGCGGCGATGACCTGGCCGTCCAGCGGGACGACCTCAGCCGGCGCCAGTACCGACTGGCGCACGGGTACGAGCAGCAACAGGCACAGCCCGGCGGCGATCATCGACAACTTCTTCTTCGGCCAACGCGCTCGCCAGGGCTTGCGCGGCTGCAGGGCTTTCCAGGCGTGGGCGTAGGCATCGCCCAGTTGCACCAGCAGCGCCTGCTCCGCTTCGCTCCACGGTTGCTCGCGAGCCAGCCAGAGGCCGCCAAAGACAGCCCCCTGCTGGTCCGCCAGCGGCAGCCAGAAGACGTCTCCGGCGGAGAGCGCCTGCCAATCAGCCTGCTGCTGCGCACCCAGGGCCTGGAAGTCGACGCGCTGCGGCTTGTCCAGGGCGCCGAGCCTCTGCAGTTGGGCGCAGGCCTGCTCGACGAAGGCGACGAAGGGCGCATTGGGTTCGACGACGCTGATGCCGGTCAGCGCCTGCACCTTGCCCGCGATCAGCAGCGCCGCGTGGCGGTAGCCGAACAGTGCCTGCCCATCGTTGACGATGTGGTAAGCCAGTTGCTCGACGGTTCCTGCTGCGCGGGCCTGGCGCTCCAGCTCGAGGAACTGGGCGAAGAGCCGCTCGGCCAGGCCGACCTGCGGTGCGTTCATGGCGTCTCCGCGAAGCGTGCCGTCCCGCTCATGCCGGCCAGCAGGCCCTTGGTCTCGGCCGGCAGGGTGGCGATCAGCGGCAGCATCTGGCTGCCCTCGTCGATCCGCGCACCCAGGCGCTTAACCTCGGCCTGCAGCGGCTCGCCGGTTTCATCGGGAACGAAGGTGAAGGACTGCCCCGCCTTGAGCCTTGCGACCCAGCGCGAGGGCACCAGCAGGCGGATTTCCAGGCTGCGGTTGTCGACGATTTCCAGCAGCGGCGCACCACCACTGACGCTTTCGAAAGGCTGCGCCTTGCGCTGCACGACCTGGCCGTCGAAGGGCGCGGTGAGCGCACAGCGGCGCACCTGGACCTGGTAGACCTGGGCCTGGGCCTGGGCTTCGGCAAGCTTGGCCTCGGCCAGCGCGACCTCGAAGCGCCCTACCGAGTTGAGCGCCGCCAACTGGCGGTTGTGCGCCAGTTGCTCGCTGGCCGCCTTGGCACCGGCCTGCGCGGCGTTCAGTTGAGCCTGATACGCGGAGCAATCGAAACGGACCAGCACGTCGCCCTTGCGGAAGGATTGCCCCTCGGCGAAGGGCATCTCCAGGATGCGCCCGGCCAGCTCGCTGGACAGCATCGCCTGATCGCGCGCGCGCAGGATGCCCCGTACATCGCCGGCCCCGCTGGACGTCGACGGGCTCGACAGCAGCGGGTCGTCCTGGCCGGGCTGCGCCGCGTGGGCTGCTCCGAACGCGCACAACGACAACCCCAAACCTAGCCAAATCCCTTTATGCATAGTGGTCTCCCCGGCAGATCGCGGGAGTCTACGGTACTCCGCAAGCGCCGGATATTGGCCGTAGCAGAAATCCTTCGTACGCTAGGCAGCCGGCCAGCACCGATAAAATGCCGGCGGCAAGCAGCAGACGCTCTGGACTGGCCCTTGGGGCCGCGATCATGGACGAGAGGGGAATGGACCAAGCCATGCTGGATCAGGCACAACTTCACCGGGAGGGCTACGCGCTGCTGCGCCAGGTGATCCCGCACGCGATGCTCGAGGAGCTGCGTGCGGCTTTCGAGGCCAATGTCCTGCCATCGGATCAATGGCCGGTGCCCCGCGGAATGGATTGGCGCCATGCGCAGATGGACCTGGAGCCGGCCGTGCAGGCGGCGTGTCGCCTGCCGCAACTGCTGTCGGCAGCGGGCATGCTGATCGGCGAGCGTTTTTTCCTCGCTCAGGTCGAAGGGCGCGAGCCCTTGCCCGGCGGCGGTCATCAACAGCTGCATCGCGATCTGTCGGCCCGGCGTCCGGGCGACATGGTAAGCGCCCTTGCCTTTCTCGATGACTTCGCTCAGGGAAATGGCGCCACCCGGATCGTTCCCCGCAGCCATCGGCCGACTCCCGCAGCACCGCCGCTCGACTTCCTGGACGAGTCCGCTGCCGTGCATCTGAGCGGGCGGGCCGGTGACATCCTGGTCTTCGACGTCGACCTGGTGCACGCGGGCAGCCTGAACATCAACGGTGCCCGCCGCCGCACGATCCTGATCAGCTACCGTGCGGAACTCCTCCACGCAGCGCATCTGGAGACGCTGGCCTTGCGCAATGTCCGTATGGACACCAGCGAGCGCTTCGATCCCGCAATCGCCGGACAAAACGCTGCCAGGCCTTGCGCCAACCGATGAGTGACGGGGATTTCACACCCGTCCAATCCTCATGTTGATCGGCCATCTGACCGCAAGCCGCGCGGCAGGGTCGCCCCAGCGCTCGGCCAGGTCGGCGGCGAAATGCTGCAGCAGGTCTTCGCGCCCGGCTTCCCGGGCGCTGCGCACTGCCGACCAGGTGGAGACGTAGCCGAGGAACTCGTCGAGGGTCCATTCCAGGCGGATGGCGATCTCCGGCCCCGGAAACTCGGCGAAGGGGAAATCGAGGGTCGCGTAGCCGCTGTCCACCAGCTTGCGCTCGGCGGGCCAGTAGGGGCCGATCTCCTGCCAGTAGAAAGTCTCGAAGCGCTTGCCCGGATCGCCGTCCAGGTGCAGCACGCCGTAGCTGATCAGCGCCAGGACCGCGTCGGGCTCGGCGATTCGCCGGACCTCGGCGTAGAACTTCGGCAGGTCGAACCAGTGCGCGGCCTGTGCCGCCGTGATCAGGCTGGCGCTGCGGTCGGCCAGCGGGAGTTCTTCGGCCTGGGCGCAGGCGTAGCTCAGGTTCGCGCGAGGGGCGGCATGGGCAATCTGCTCCGCACTGGGATCGAAGCCGACGACCGAGCTGAAATGCTCGGCCAATTGCCGGGTCAGCTGGCCGCTACCGCAACCCACGTCGACTGCCAGCGACCGGTCGGGAGCCAGCGAGGCCAGGCAGGAGGCAAGCTCCGCCGGGTACTCGGGGCGGAAGCGCGCGTAGGCCTGGCCGCCCTGGTCGAACCAGTTGCGCAGGTCGGTTGACGTGTCATTCATGGCTGGCGGCTCCTCTCTTGAAAACTGGCTTGCCGCGACTGTATAGGGCAAACGGGCCAGCACACCAGAGCCACCCAGGCCGCGGCAGGACGCACGCCCTGCCCGGCCCATGGCATGGTCAGACCTGTGCCATGCCACCATCGACGAACAACTCGATGCCGTTGATGAAGCTGGCCGACTCCGAGGCCAGGAAGGCCACTGCCTTGCCAATCTCGCGAGGTTCGCCCAGCCGGCCCAGCGGTACCCGGCTGGCCAACGCATCGAACAGGCCCTGGCGCGCTTCCTCGGGCACCAGGTCGCCGAGGCCGGGAGTACGGACCGGGCCGGGGCTGACGACATTGACGCGAATGCCCCGGTCCTTCAGATCCAGCGCCCAGGAGCGGGCGAAGTTGCGCACGGCGGCCTTGCTCGCGCTGTACACGCTGAAGTTGGCAGTGCCCTGGATCGAAGTGGTGGACGAGGTGAGGATCACCGACGCGCCATCGACCAGCAGCGGCAATGCCTTCTGCACGGTGAACAGCACGCCGCGCACATTGGTGCCGAAGATTCGGTCGAAGTGTTCCTCGGTGATCGCGCCCAGCGGGAGCATGTCGCCGCCGCCCGCGTTGGCAAAGAGGATATCCAGCCGGCCGGCAGTTTTTGCGATCTGCGCGTACACCGCATCGAGATCGGCGAGCACCGAGGCGTCGGCACGGATGGCCGTGGCGGCCGGGCCGATGGCTTCAACGGCGGCGTCCAGTTCGGCCTGGCGGCGGCCGGTGATGAAGACGCGGGCACCTTGCGCGGCGAGTTCCTGTGCGGCGCCGAGGCCGATGCCGGTGCTGCCGCCGGTGACCAGTGCAACTTTACCAGTGAGGGACTTGTTCATGATGAGCTCCTGAGCCTTGCGAGTTGAGGGTTCTGCCTCCTGGCCGGCATCTGGCGCGGCTTTGCGGTGAGGCATGGCGCTACTCTAGGGCCCGGCAATTGATGGAAAAAGCGCATACAATGGAATGACTATCCATACCCATGGATAATCAGGCGATCCCCTTAGAGGAACTCCCATGGACCAACTCCAGGCCATCCGTGCCTTCGCCCGCGTGGTGGAAGCCGGCAACTTCACCCGCGCCGCCGACTCGCTGGACATGCCCAACGCCACCCTCAGCAAGCTGGTGCAGGAGCTGGAGGCGCACCTGGGCGTCCGCCTGCTGCAGCGCACCACAAGGCGCGTCACGGTGACGCCCGAAGGCCAGGACTACTACGCCAAGGCCAGCCGCGTATTGCGTGACCTGGAAGACATCGACTCGTCCTTCAACATTGCCCGCAGCAAGCCACGCGGCCATCTGCGCATCGATGTCGGCGGCTCGACCGCGCGGGACGTACTGATACCGCTGCTGCCGGACTTCCTGGCGCGCTACCCGGATATTCGCATCGACCTGGGCGTGTCCGACCGCTCGGTGGACCTGATCGGCGACAACGTCGACTGCGTGATCCGCGGCGGCGCGCTGGACGCCTCGTCACTGGTGGCGCGCGGCATCGGCCAGGCGACCATGGTCACCTGCGCCTCGCCCGAGTACCTGCGCCACAACGGCATCCCCGCTTACCCCGAGGAACTGCGCAACGGCCACCGGCTGGTCAGCTACCTGTCACCGCAGAACGGTCGCGCGGTGCCCTTCCGCTTCGAGCGTGACGGCGAACGCAGCGAGCTGAAGATCGAGCACCGCATCGGCGTCAATGAAAGCAACGCGCACCTGGCGGCCTGCGTCGCCGGCCTGGGCATCATCCAGACTTTCTCCTACGCCGCCGGTGCCGCCCTGCGCGACGGCACGCTGGTGGAAATCCTCGCGGACTGGCGCCCACCGCCCTACCCCTTCCACGTCGTCTACCCGCAGAACCGCTACGTCACTCACCGCTTGCGGGTGTTCATCGACTGGCTGGTGGAGTGCTTCCCGCCACGGGTTGCCGCTTGAGCGCTCAGGGCGCCCTGTCTGCCAGCGCTTCGAGCAGGTCGGCCGAGGGCACGAAGAACAGGCTGCCCGTCACCGCCTTGCTGTAGTCCAGCAGGCGATCGTAGTTGCCGGCCGGGCGGCCGATGAACATGTTCTCCAGCATTTCCTCCACCGGTGCCGGCGAGCGGGCGTAGCCTATGAAGTAGGTGCCGAACTCCCCTGCTCCGGGCCTGCCGAACGGCATGTTGTCGCGCAGGATCTTCACTTCCTGGCCGTCCTTCTCCAGGGTGGTCAGCGAGCTGTGCGAGCAGCTCGGCTTGACGTCGTCGGCCAGTTCGATATCGGCCAGCTTGGTGCGGCCGATGATGCGCTCCTGGGTTTCAGTGGGAAGCTGGTTCCAGCCGGCCATGTCATGCAGGTACTTCTGCACCAGGACGTAGCTGCCGCCGGCGAACGCCGCGTCTTCGTCGCCGATCAGGGTGAAGTGCGGAATCTCGCGCCCTTCCGGGTTCTCGGTGCCGTCGACGAAACCGATGATGCTGCGCATGTCGAAGTAGCGGAAGCCCTGGACTTCATCGACCACCGTGACCGCCTCGCCCAGGCGCGCGACCAGTTGCGACGCCAGCTCGAAACAGAGGTCCATCTGCTCGGCGCGGATGTGCAGCAACAGATCGCCCGGCGTGGAGACGGCGACCCGCTCGCCTGTGCCGATCTGGCGGAAGGCATGCAGGGACGCCGGACGCGGGGCGCCGAACAGTGCATCCCAGGCCGCCGAACCGAAGCCCACCACACAGGACAGGTTGCCCGCCGGCACGCGCTTGCCGACCGAGCGCACCAGCGCCGCCACGTCCTCGCAGAGGGCTCGAACCGGGCTCCAGTCCTTCCCCGGCGTCAACGTCGCAACGAGGAAGATCGCGCTGCGGGTGATCGGGCTGTCGACTGTCTGGGGTACGGGGGATTCGTTGAGCATGGTTTCCATTCGCCGCCATCGGGGTTGAGAGGATGGGCTATCAAAGCAGGTCGCCTACCGCGCTGACAATGCGGGCGCGCATGACAACGGGCCGTTCAATCGAGCCAGCTCTTCGAGACAGCCAATGCGCCGCTACGCCCTGGCGCATCGCTGCCCGCTTGATGCCGAAAACGAGCAGTCCGGACCATCGCCTCAAGGCCCCGTCATGTCCGGATAGCCACCCCGTGAATGCGCGGCACGGGTGGCACCGCGTGGCAGCCGCCCCCAGTCAGCATGTATGACTGCCAGCCTCCGAACGAGGCCCATCAGTAGGAAACGTCCTACAAGCCACTAGGAATAAGCCTCGCAATCGCCCGGGAATATCTTCAGACAATGACCTGGCCTGGAATGGAGCCGCAGAAGAGCCATGAAGAATTACCCCAACGTCCTGATCCTCGAAGCCGATGAGCGCCGCCGTTGCCAGATCGCCGATGCACTGGAGGTACTCGGCGTCACCCAGGTGCTGCAGGCGGGCTCCGCGGAAATGGCCCTGGCCTTGCTGCGCACTACGCCGGGAGTCGGTATCGGGATTTGCGGGCTGGGCTCCGGGCAACTGGAAGCCCTGGCGCTGGCCGGGCATGAAGGGCGCCTGGGCGCCCTGGTGCTGATGGGCGACAGCGGCGAACTGCATCGCCAGGCGCGGCGCCTGAGCCAGGTGGGGCGCCTGCCGATTCTCGGCTGCCTGGACCTGCCCGTGCGCGGTCACGAGCTGGAGGGGATTCTCACCCGCTACCCTGCCCCGCCTCGCGCCTGCTCCGTACTGCCGGCCGAGAACGAAGTGCGCCGGGCCCTGGCCGCCGGCGAGTTCCAGGCGCGCTTGCAACCGATCATCGAGTTGCCCGGCGGCCAGCCACGAGCGCTGGAACTGGGCGTCGCCTGGGCGCGCGAGGGGAAGGCTGCGCTGCCCGCCGCCGAATTCATCCCGGCGATGGTCGCCTACGACCTCATCGACGAACTGTTCGAGCGCCTGCTGGACCAGGGGCTGGCGTGCCTGACGGAGCTCGGCCCGAGCCGCACACCGCTGCGCCTGGCGATCAACCTGCAGGCCTCCCAGCTGGACGACCCGAAGTTCGTCGAACGCCTGCTGAAGAAGCTCGACCACTACACAGTGCCGCCGGAGCGGATGATCTTCGAGCTGGGGGAGAACGGCCTGCTCGACCTGTCCGGTATCGCCGTGCAACAACTCAACCGCCTGCGCGCGCTGGGCTGCGGCCTGAGCGTGGACCAGTTCGGCTCCGGCTTCTCCTCCCTGCAGCTACTCTGTCGGCGGCCCTTCCAGCAGCTGAAGCTCGCGCCCCAGTTTGCCCGCGAGCTGGACAATCCTTCCGGTCATGCACTGGTCACCAGCACCCTCGCGCTGGCCCGCTCGCTGAACATGCAGGTGGTCGTCGGCGGCGTCAGCAAGGCCCGGCAGCACGAGGCACTGCTGGAGCTGGGCTGCCCGCAGGCGCAAGGGCCGTACTACGCCCCCGCCATGGACTGCGCGAGCGTCCGGGAATGGCTGAAACCCTATTGAGGAAAGGCCGATAACGCCTAACCTGAACCTGAGCGGCGCCCGGCGCCCCCATCGAGCATGTGCAAGAGGTGACAATGTCCAGAGTACTGGTCGTGGATGACCATCCCTTCATTCGTGCCGGCGTGAAGCTGGTCCTGAGCCAGGAAGGTTTCGACATCGTGGGCGAAACCGACAACGGCGCGGATGCGGTACAGATGGCGCGCGAAATGTTGCCCAACCTGATCGTCCTGGACATCGCCATCCCGCGCCTGGATGGCCTGGAAGTGATCGGCCGGCTCAACGGCTCCGCCTCGGCGATCAAGGTGCTGGTGCTGACCTCGCAGTCCGCCGAGTACTTCTCCCATCGCTGCATGAAGGCCGGCGCCTCCGGCTTCGTCTCCAAGACCGGCGACCTCAGCGAACTGGCCAAGGCGGCGAAGGCGCTGATGGACGGCTACACCTACTTCCCGAGCATCTCGGTGAGTTCGGTGCGGCGTACCGACATGGACGCCAGTGAATCGGACCGCATCGCCCTGCTCTCCGATCGCGAGCTGCTGATCCTCCAGCAACTGGCGCGCGGCTTCACCAACAAGGAAATCGGCGACGCCATGCTGCTCAGCAACAAGACCATCAGCACCTACAAGTCGCGGATGATCGAGAAGCTCAACGTCAAGACGCTGGTCGACCTCACCGATCTCGCGCGGCGCAACGGCCTGGTCTGAGTCGATGGCATTGCTCTCCCTGCTCCAGCGCCTGCGCACACCGCTCCTGGTCGGCTGCCTGCTGGCCGTCGTCTTCCCCACGGCGCACGGCCAGGACCTGCGCCTGTTCGGCCGTTCGACAGCAGACGGCTACCAGGCCGAGCTCAACGAGGACGACTGGCGCTGGCTGCGCCAGCAGCGCGTACTGCGCCTGGGCATCTCGATCCCCGAATACCCGCCGCTGGATATCCTGAGCAACGACCGCGACTACGAGGGCATCACCGCCGACTACGCCGCGCTGCTCGGCGACCTGCTCAATGTGCGCATCGAGCTGCAGGCCTTCGATGAGCGCAAGGAGGCGCTGGACGCGCTCAAGGAACACCGCATCGACCTCCTGGCCAGCGCCAACGAATACGACAGCGCCGATGGCGTGGCGCTCTCCGCCCCCTACACGACCGACCAACCCGTGCTCGCATCGCGGCTGGGCGATCACCGTGCGCTGGATCCGGAACTCAAGGACCTGCGCGTGGCGATGGCCTACCACTATCTCTCCGAAGACACGGTCCACGAGCACTATCCCGATGCGCAACTGCAGCTCTACCCTTCGACGCTCGCGGCCATGGGCGCCGTCGCCTTCGGCCAGGCCGACGTCTACCTGGGCGATGCCATCGCCAGCAATTACCTGATCAACCGCAGCTACCTGAACAACATGCACCTGGTGAACTTCGCGCGCATCGACGCCGCGCCGTTCGCCTTCGCCCTCGCGCCTGACCGGGAGCGCCTGCTGCGAATCGTCAATGCGGCCCTGGAAGCGACTCCCGAACGCGAGCGCATGGTCATCCTGCAACGCTGGGACGCCGACGAGATCAACATCCCCGGCGGCGCGCTGCAACTGACCGACGCCGAGCAGCGCTGGATCGAACAACACCCGGAAGTCCGCGTCGTCATCAACGAGAACTTCCTGCCGTTCACCTTCCTCGACGACCAGGGACGCCTGCGCGGCGTCAGTGCCGACGTGCTGGAGAAAGTCAGCCAGCGCACCGGCCTGCACTTCAAGGTCACGCGAGCCGGGCCGGTACAGGACATGGTGGCGCGGGTCGCCAGCGGCGAGGCGGACATGCTCGCGGCGTTCACCCCCAGCGTGGAGCGCGAGGGCGAACTGAGCTTCACCCGCCCCTACTTCACCACCTCCTTCGTCCTGGTCAGCCGGGACAACAGCGACCAGCCGCCAACACTGGACGACCTGAACGGCAAGACCCTGGCCCTGATCCGTGGCAACTACCTGCGCGAGTACCTCACCCGGCATTTCCCCGGCATCAGGATCGTCGACGCCGCCAACGCCTCCGAGGCGATGGAAATGGTCGCCCGTGGCCGCACCGATGCCGCGGTGAACTCGCTGATCGGCGCACGCTACCTGATCAGCCGACACTACCAGGGCGTGCTGCGCATCACCTCGACGGTCGGCCGCACGCCGGCGCAGGTCGCCTTCGCCACGGGGCGCGGCGCACTGGAGCTGCAGGCCATCCTCGACAAGGCGCTGCTGAGCATCCCGCCCTCGGAGATGGCGGCGCTCACCCGTCGCTGGCGCGGCGAAGTGGTGGTCGCCGACAGCTACTGGAGCCGCTACGGCACGCTGATCATCCAGGGCTTCGCCATCGCCGGCGTTGCCCTGGGCCTGACCCTCGCCTGGGTCTACTGGCTGCGCCGGCAGATTCGCCGCCGCGAGGAAGCCGAGCGGGCATTGAGCGACCAGATGGAGTTCATGCGCGTGCTGATCGACGGTACGCCCCACCCCATCTATGTGCGCGACCGCCAGGGACGCCTGGTGTCCTGCAACTCCATTTACCTGGAGATGCTCGGCCTGCGCCTGGAAGACGTGCTCGGCCGCAAAGTCACCGACGGTGCACTGGCCTCCTCCGCCGAAGCACTCGAATACGGCGCCAACTACGAGCGGGTAATGGCCAGCGGCGAACCCGACGTGGGCGACCGGCGCCTGACCCTGCCCGGTGGCGAAGTGCTGACCATCTACCACTGGGTACTGCCTTATCGCGGCGGCGACGGCGCGGTGGAAGGCATGATCGGCGGCTGGATGAACATCAGCGAGCGCCAGCGCCTGCTCGACGCCCAGCAGGAAGCGCGAGACGCGGCGGAAAGCGCGAACCGCGCCAAGACCACCTTCCTGGCGACCATGAGCCACGAAATCCGCACCCCGATGAACGCCATCATCGGCATGCTCGAACTGGCGCAGAAGAAGTCCGACCAGGGCATCATCGACCGCTTCGCCCTGGACGTCGCCGCCAACTCCGCACGCGGCCTGCTCGACCTGATCGGCGACATCCTCGACATCGCCCGCATCGAGTCGGGCAAGCTCAGCCTCAACCCCGAACGCGCCAACCTGCGCAGCCTCAGCGAATCCACCCTGCGCGTCTTCGAGGGCCTGGCGCGGCAGAAACGCATCGGCCTGGAGCTCGAATGCTCGGGCGACACGGCGACGGATGTACAGGTCGACCCGCTACGCTTCCGCCAGGTGCTGTCCAACCTGATCGGCAATGCCATCAAGTTCACCGAGCAGGGCGAGGTGCGCGTCGTCTATCGTGCCGAGGCGCAGGGCGACCAGCTGTTCGCCCGCATCGAGATCATCGACAGCGGCCAGGGCATCGCCGCCGAAGACCTGCCCCGACTGTTCAAGCCTTTCTCCCAGGCCGGCAACAACCAGGTCTCCGCGCGCAACGGCACCGGCCTCGGCCTGGCGATCAGCCGCACCCTGTGCGAGATGATGGGCGGCACCCTGGAGCTTTCCAGCGAACTGGGTCGCGGAACGCGGGTGGTGATCGAGCTGCATCTTCCACGCCTGGAAAGCGCCACGTCCGGCCCCCTGCCGATGGTGGAAGTCCCCAGCAGCAATGGGCCGTCCCTCAACGTGCTGGTGGTCGACGACTACCCCGCCAACCGCCTGCTGATGGCGCAGCAACTGGGCTTCCTCGGCCACAGCGTGCGTGACGCCGAGGACGGCGCCCACGGGCTGCGCGCCTGGCGCCAGGGCAACTTCGACGTGGTGATCACCGACTGCAACATGCCCATTCTCAACGGCTACGACCTCACCCGCGCGATCCGCCAGCAGGAGCAGGAACAGCGCCGGCCGCCCTGCGTCATCCTCGGATTCACCGCCAACGCCCTGCCCGAAGAGCGCCAGCGCTGCCGGGATGCCGGCATGGACGACTGCCTGTTCAAGCCGATCACCCTGGAAGACGTGCGCCGCCAGCTGGCCGGCATCGTTCCCCGGCAACGCCAGCAAAGCGCCAGCGCCACCTTCGACCTGCCCTACCTGCAGCAACTGACACGGGGCGACAGCGCGGCGCTGCGCGGCCTGCTGGGCGACCTCGCCCGCAGCATCGACGAAGACCGCGAACGCCTCGCCGGGCTGCCCGACGACACGGACGCCCACCAACTGGCCGACCTTGCCCATCGGGTCAAGGGCGGTGCCCGGATGGCGCGGGCCACGCCCTTGCTGCAAGCCTGCGAGCGGCTGGAGGCAGTCTGCCGCGGCGATGTGGCAGCCAGCGAGCGACCCGCCGCCATCGAGGAAGTCCGCGAAGCGCTGGACGACCTCGCCGAGGAGCTCAGCATTCAACTGGCTTGAGCCATTCCACCGGAGGGCCAGCGCTGCGGCGTAAGCCGTGGCGCCGGTGCCTGGACGGCACTCCGAGGCGCAGGAAACGTCCTACAAGCTCAACGGAAACTGCCTCGATATCTCCTGCGACCAGCCCCGCAAAATTCGGCCATCTTCCCTCCCTCCTGGAGCTGGCCCATGCGTCCGCTTACCGCCCTGAACCTGCAGGACCCCAGCCTTCACCGCACCATTGCCACTGCCTCGCTGCAGCGGCTCGGCTATGCCACCACCCTGGAAATGTCCAACGACGGGCTGGCACTGCGCCAACTGCGCGAAATCGGCGGGGTGCATCTGTTGCTGTGCGATCTGCGTGTCGACCCGGCAGCCCGGCTGGACTTCCTCCAGGCGGTCGCGTGCGAGCACCTGGCGCGGGGTGTCGCCGTCATCGGCGAACTGGCCCCTGGCACCTGGCCGGCGCTGGCCCGCCTGCTGCGCCTGCAAGGGCTGCAGGTACTGCGCCTGGGCGCCGGCCCGATCACTGCGGAGCGCCTGACGACAGCACTCGAAGGCTTCGCTGCGCAAGGCATCGACACACCGGCCCTGCCCTCGCTGCGGGAGTACCCCAGCGATCAGGAGGTGATCGGCGGCCTGGCCCGCGACGAGATACGCGCCGCCCTGCAACCGAAGATCTCGGTCAGCACCGGCGGCATCAGCGGCTTCGAGGTGCTCGCCCGCTGGCAACGCGCTGACGACGACATCGTGCTGCCCGGCCGCTTCCTGCCGGCGCTTCGCCGCAACGGCCTGCTCGACGCCCTGCTCTTCACCCTGATCGACCAGGCAGTGTGCGCCCTTCAGGCCTACGGCGACCGGCACTTCCACCTCGCCTTCAACCTGGAGCCCGCGCAACTGGCCCAGCCGGGTTTCGCCGCGCAGGTCGCCCACCGCCTGCTGCGCCTGGGCGTCGACCCGCGGCGCATCACCTTCGAACTGACCGAAACGGGCGCACTGCAGATGCCGGCGATCAGCCTGGACAACCTGCTGCGCCTGCGCCTGCTCGGCTGCGGCCTGGCCATCGACGATTTCGGCAGCGGTCAATCCACGCTGGAGCGCCTGGTCGAACTGCCCTTCACCGAAATGAAACTGGACGCCCGCTTCCTCACCGAACTGGACGAAGACCCACGCCGCAGCTCGGTGCTCGCCAGCGCCCTGGCCCTCGGCCGTGCCCTGGGGCTGCCAGTGGTGGCCGAAGGCGTGGAGAACGAGAGCCAGCTGCGCCACCTGCAGCGCCTGGGCTGCGAGCGCGCCCAGGGGCACTACTTCTGCAAACCGGTCATGGGCCATGCGCTGGCCCGGCTGCTGCGCCGGGAAGGGCTCGACAGCGTCATCCCGCCGGGCAGCCAACCGGGCGTCCGCCTGGGTAGCCACTGAGGAACCCGGCAATGGCCAACAAGCAACTGCGCATCCTCATCGCCGACAGCCGCCACACCCAATCACTGCTGGTGGAGCGCCTGCTCAACCGGCTGGGTTACCACCGCATCGCCACGGCCTCGTCGCTGGATGAAGCACGCATTCTCGGGCGCTGTACCGGCCGCCCCTTCAACGTGCTGATCATCAGCGGGCGCCTCATCGTCAGCGAGCCGCTCGACGGCACGGCGCTGGCCGGGGTCAGCCTCAACGGGCTGATCTACCAGAGCCAGTACCTGCCGCAAGGCTTCGACCCACTGACCGTCGACGGCGTCGCCACACGCCTGGCCGGGCCGCTTGAGCTCGCCCAGCTGGGCGCGTTCATGGCGCAGGTCGATCCGCAGGCGGCGTACCCCCGCGAGCGGAGTCTGGCGCTGCATCCCTGATTGCGGCCCGCCGGCGCGGGCCCTTCCCCAGTGCCGCGAGCACCGCCACCCGGCGGGGCTCGCCCGTGCACGAACGCCGCGCAACGACGCGGCTCTCTGACAAGACCTTGGAGTGACAAATGAGCAGAAAGACTCTGGGCGAATACGCCTCGATGAGTGCCGTGCTGGTGTTGATGCTGGGCTCGCTCAGCGCCTGTTCCAGCGTGCCGATGCCTGAAGAGCAGGTGCAACTGTCGCGCAACGCGGTGAACCGTGCCGTTGCCGCGGACGCCACCCGGTACGCCCCGGTGGAAATGAAGATGGCCCAGGACAAGCTGTTCGGCATGGAGCGCGCCCTGGGCGAGAAGCGCTACGAACAGGCGCGCCTGATCGCCCAGCAGGCTGAGGCCGACGCCGTCCTCGCCGAACGCAAGGCCCAGGCCGGCAAGGCGCAGCAGACGCTCGCCGCCGGCCGCAACGGCATCCAGGTGCTGCGCCAGGAAATGCTCCAGGCGCCGGACGCCCCGCAGACCGCCCCCACCCAGCAGCCGTGAGACCGACCATGCCGATGAAACACTTCCTTCCCGCCCTGTCGCTCCTCGCCCTGGCCCTCGCCGGCTGCAGCGCCACGCCGGAAAATCCCTCGCTGGTGGCCGCGCGCACCCAGTTCGAAACCCTGCAGAAACAGCCCGACGCCAGCCGTCTCGCCGCCCTGGAAACCCGCGACGCCTTCAGCGCCCTGGCCAAGGCCGAGACGCTGTCGAACCAGAACCGCAAGGACCCGGCCATCGACCAGGCGGCTTACCTGGCATCGAGCAAGATCGCCGTGGCCGAGCAGACCATCCTGCTGCGCCAGGCCGAAACCGGCATACAGGGCCTGGACGCCGAGCGCACCCGCGCGCGCCTGGACGTGCGCACCGCGCAACTCAAGGCCCTGCAGGCGCTGAACGCCAAGCCGAGCGATCGCGGCACTGTGGTCACCTTCGGTGACGTGCTGTTCGATACCGGCAAGGCCGAACTGCGCTCCGGCAGCGTGCGCAACCTGCAGCAGCTGGCGGACTTCCTGCGCGACAACCCGGAACGCCGCGTACGCGTGGAAGGCTTCACCGATTCGGTGGGCGGCGATGACTACAACCAGCAACTGTCCGAGCGCCGCGCGCAGTCGGTAGCCTTCGCCCTGCAGCGCCTGGGCGTGGCGCCGGATCGCACGATCAGCGCCGGCTACGGCAAGGAGTACCCGGTGGCGAGCAACGCCAGCGCGGAAAGCCGGCAGATGAACCGCCGTGTGGAGGTGATCATTTCCCAGGGCAGCTCGGCGGTTCCGCCGCGCCGCTGACCCGACTGCCCATGGTGCGGCGCCCGCCGCGCCATGGGCTTCTGGCTTGCCCCCGCGAAACGCCGACACGCCGATCAGCCGAATCCCACACGCCAACGCCGTTGCTGCTTACCCTAACTACCCCCTAGGGTGTTCCCCGGCGCCGGAATGAAGTCAGCCAGACTGTTCGGGAAAGCCAGGAAGATCTCTGCTCTGTCGGGAGGGGGCGAATACAACACCCGCAAGGGGAATAAGCCCGGCCAATTGCTTGGGGTTTCTCAACTCCCGACTCCATCAGCTGTCTTCCTACACGAAACCACGCAGTCTCAATCAGCAAGATCCCACCCACGAACGCCACTGCTGCTTACCCGCCCTTCTCCCAAGCTGTCGTCCCGGCGCCTGAGAAACGCCTGATCACCCAACGGCCAAACCGCTCCCGAAAGACAAGCGGCTTTTCATGACCCGACAGAGGTAATGGATATGCCCGACCTTCCGCGTTCGAACCCGCCATTTCGGCAGATGCCGAAGTCCTGATCCCCAGCCTGTTCACCCGCCACAAGCGCCAGCTGCGCGCGTTGCTGCTGGATGACGAACCGTGGTTCGCCCTTGGCGATCTCGCCCGGCTGATCAACCACGTGCTGGTTCCCGAACGGGTACAGCGCAATCTGGACGAAGACCCGTTGCAACGGGTCTGGATGCGCAACAGCCACGGTGGCTTCGATCAGGAGCATCTGGTCAGCGAGTCCGGCCTGTATGCCGTGCTGATCTTCTACTACCACCCGGAAAACCGCAGCCTGCGCCAGTGGATCAACCGGCAGGTGATCCCGCGTCTGCGCGAGCAGGATGGCACGCTGCGCCCCTTGCGCGAAACCCTGCACTGGAACGAGCGGGAACTGGACGTGCTGCACTGGCAAGGCATGACCTGGCTGAACCTGGGCGACCTGCCGGCGCTGGCGCAACGCCCGCCGCGGGCGATCGGCTGAGAGGCTCGGGGCGGCAGTGCCGCCCCGCTGCTGCATCTCAGTAGTAGACCACCTGCACCACCATGATCGCCTCGAACGGCCCGACCTTGGGGTCGCCCAGCGATACCACCGTGGCGCTGAAAGGTACGTCGATATGGCTCACATCCGCCGCGAAGTTGGCCAGCGGGAAGGGCTCGTTGATCGGCACCAGGTTGTCGTGGCGGTCACGCACCTGGATGCCGAACTGGCTGTCGCCGGCCGGCACGACGGTGTACTCGCCGTCCTGATTCGCCGTGACGAAGGTGGCGCCGATGTTGATGGCGCTGCTGCACTTCTTCTCCAGCGCCAGGCTGAAGGGTTTGCTCGGCCGCGGCGGGGAGAAACCGGTGGTGGTCTTCTGGATCACACCGAAGTCGACGGTGCCCGGCTCCGGCGTCACGGTGACGTCCACCGTGCAGGCGGTGCCGACGATGTTCTGCAGGCCCGAGAGCTGGAAACGGAAGTTGCCGAACGGGTTGCTGGGCCCACCGTTGAGGCCGTACAGGCCGTCGAACTGGAACACGTCATAGGTGTCCTGCGAGGGCCGCTGCAACGGCAGCAGGCCGCGCTTGCGGATCACCACCTGGAAGGCAATGGTCGGCTGCACTTCCGAGCAGCTCATGTCGCCATTGCCTGCCGCCTGAGGGCAGCCGCGCGAGATGAAACCGCTGTTCACGCCCTGGGTCGGGTTGGCGCTCCAGTCACCGTCCCAGGCAGTCTGCTGCTTGTACACCAGGCCAAACTCGATGCCCCAGCCGGTGGCGTCGAGCCCCGCCGGGTTGCCGTAGAAGTAGATCGGATCATCCTCGGCATAGTGGATGTCGTAGACCTTCCAGCACTTGGCCGGCACCACGTGGGTCTTCGAGCGCCAGATGATGGTGCCGTCGGGCACCGTATCCGGCACCGAGACCGGGCCGATGTACTCGCTCAGGTAATTGCTGCCATCCATCGCCTTGCAGATCATCGCCCAGGACGTCTGCGACAGGCTCAGCAACAGCGCGGCCAGGCACAGCCTGATCCAGCGACGGTTCATGGATTCTCTGCCTTGCAGGCACTGGCCGTGCAGGTGAACAGCGTGTCGGTCTGGCCGCCGAAATCGTTCATGTTGGAAACCCGCAGCGTGGTGAAACCGGTCTGGCTCAGGGAGAAGCGTGCGCTGCCACGGGGATCGATCATCACGGTGTCGATCGGCAGCTTGGCCTTCTCCGGCCCCGCGAGCAGGCCGACCACGGTGATGTGGAACGGCGTCGGGTTGCTCACCAGCAGCTGCTTGCCTTCGATCTTCAGTTCCAGCCCGCGCGCCAGGTCCTGGCCGCGTTCGCGCTTCACCGATGCCGGGCGGTAGAACAGCTTGATCTTCGATTGCAGGGCGATCTGCATGGAGTTGACCGCCTCGCTCTTGGGCGGAATTTCCCGCACGTTGAGGTAGAACACCGCTTCGCGATTCGCCGGCAGGGTCGTCTCCGGCAGCTTGACGATGCGCAGCACGCTGCGCTCGTTGGCCTCGATGCGCTGCAGCGGCGGCAGGACCATGAACGGCGTGGTGATCTTCTTGCCCTGCGCGTCCTCGATCCAGGACTGCACCACGAAGGGCAGTTGCGGGTTCTTGTTGGTCAGGGTGACGCTGACCGCCTGCGCGCCTTCCTCGAAGATGACGCGGGTGCGGTCCGGAACCACCGCGGCCTGGGCCAGCAGCGGAGCCAGCAGGACGGCCAGCAGGCCGCCGCGGAAGATCGGGTGACGCGGGATGAAGGTGTGGAACATGGAGGATTCTCCAGACAAGGTGATCGGGAATGGCCGTCTGCCTATCGGCACGGCAACGGTTTGGCGACGTTGGTCACGGCAGCCTCTGTGGGCAGCTCGGCCAGGGTGCAACTGCCGGTATCCCCCCAACGGGCGACCAGCTCCGCCCCAGCCTTGGCTCCCAGCAGGTAGGCCACACCTTCTTCCCCCACGATGCCCACTTCCCGGTGGGTCTGTTTGTCCTGTACCGAGGCGCCGAAAGGCACCGCTTTGCCGTTGGCCTGGGTCAGCGCGACATAGGCGTTGCGGCCACGGCCCGCGGCGAAGTTGACGTAGCCGATGGCGCCCTCGGTCAGCGCCAGGCGCTGCACGGGGTTGCTCACGTCGACATCCAGCGGCAGCTGTTCCATGTTCACGCGGGCCTCGTAGGCCTGGAACGACGGCAGGCCGTCCATCACCGCGTAGCCGCGCGCGTTGGAACGCGCCTGCCCGCTGAAGGCCACGTCGGGCACGCCGTCGGTGGAAACCAGCAGCCGCGTGTCGCCCTTGGAGCCGTTGCCGTGAGCGGCGATGCCATGGCGCGTGGCGACCAGGGAGCTGTCGATCTCGCCGGTATACGAGCGGTAGGTGCTGCCATCGGTGGTGGCAGACGCGTTGGCCCGGTAGGTCGAGCCGCGTCTGGCGACGTAGGCGTTGGCGTATTTGTTGTCGCCCACGCCGCCATACAGCTGGTAGCTCAGGCCGTCGCCAACGTCCTGGCTGAAGCCGACGCTGGTGGAGGTAGCGCCGGAACTCGAACGCTGCACGTTGCTCGACAGCAGCGAACTGCCGCCCAGGGGAATGCTCACCCCCAGGTAGATCTGCGAGTCGTTGTGCTGCGCGTTCTTCGTCTGGTACGCGGACAGGTTGACGTTGATGTTCTTGACCTTGCCGGCGGCGAAACTGCGCGCCAGGGACAGCCCGAAGCGGTCGGTCGGCGCCACGTCCCAGTAGGTCGAGTGGTCGTAGGAAAGGCTCGTCGACAGCCAGGAGAAACGCTTGGCGAGCATCACCGAGTAGCGCTGCTTGCCGGCGTTCAGCGAGTAGGAATCGGGGTCGCCGACGAACTGCGAGAAGTTGGTGAAGGTGCGGTCGGAGAAGCGGTAGCCGAGGAAACGCAGGTCGGTGCCGATGGCATCGAAGCGCTTGGAGTAGTTCAGGCGGTAGGAGTTGCCCACCACCTTCTGGCCGTTCCACGGCAGGGTTGCGCGGGAGTTGGTGACGTCCCCGGACAGCGCACCGAAGGCGCCGAGGTCCTTGCCCACGCCCACGGCGCTGGACAGGTAGTCCTGCGCCACCAGCAGGCCGCCATACAGGGTCATGTTCCAGGGCAGGCCGTAGGCCAGTTCCGAGGCAACGAAGTTCGGCTCCCGGCCGCCGTTGCCGGTCAGGCGCGGCTGGCCGGCCGACACCTTGTAGCGCAGCTCGCCCTCGCGGGAGAGGAAAGGTACGGCGGCGGTGTTGACGGTGAAGGTCTGCTCGCTGCCGTCCTCCTCGCGCACCGTCACGTCCAGAGTGCCCTGCACGCTGCTGTTGAGGTCCTGGATGCTGAAGGCACCCGGCGTCACGGTGGTCGAGTAGAGCACGCGGCCCTGCTGGGAAACCGTGACCGTCGCGTTGGTCCGCGCCAGGCCGCTGATCAGCGGCGCATAGCCGCGCAGGTTGGGCGGCAGCATGCGGTCATCGCTGCTCAGGCTGACGCCGCGCAGGGCGAAAGTGTCGAAGACGTCCGAGTTCAGGTAGTCCTCGCCCACCGACAGTTTGGAGCGGATCGAGGGCAGCGCGCGGTAGGCATACAGGCGGTTGAGCTGGAAGCCCTGGTTGTCCATGCCGCTGTCCTGGCTGCCGCTTTCCTGCTGCGCCTGGTAGTCGGCGCGAAGACGCCAGGCGTCGATGTTCAGGCCGGCGGTGCCGTAGCTCTGCAACAGCGTCGAATCGCCGGTAGCGTCGGTCTCGCGGTGGTTGGCGATGACCCGATAATCCAGCAGCGCACCGTCGAGCCCGTTGCTCCAGGCCGCCGGCGGGATGTAGCTGGGGTCGTCGTATTCGAGCGAAGCCTGGGGCAGGCTGATGGTCAGCCGGCCGAGGTTCTGCTGGTACTTGACCGTGGCGTTGTCGATGCCGCCCAGGTCGACGCACTGCCCGCCCGCCAGGCGTGGCAGGGTTTTCAGCAGCTCGGGCTTGAGGCCGAACATGGCCACCAGGTCTTCGGGCAGGCAGGCGAAGCTGCCCTGGCCGTCCGCGCTCAGGCGGAATTCGATGGAGCGGGTGCCGAAGTAGCGCTGGTTGACGGCGATATCCAGCAGGTAACTGCCCGGCTCGGTGTACTGGGCGCGGGCGAACTTCTCCAGGCTGACGCCCTCGTTGTCATCGATGTTGAGGAATTCCGAGTTGAATTCCACCGCAGCCGAATAGCGTGCGCAGGAGATCAGCACGCAAGACAGAAGAAGTTTGCGACGACACACGAAAGCCACCTGTTGATCCGGAAAGAGACAAACAAGAAAAAAGGGGCTCGCGCCCCTTTTTCTTACAACCAGCCGAAAGGGGCGGATCAGTTGTAAGCGACGGTGAAGTTGGCGACGGAGTCGGCTTCACCGGTGGTGACGGTCGCGGCAGTCGCTTCGTACATGGCAGCGAAGGTCACGGTGTTGTTGCCGTCCTGCAGAACGACCGGAGCGACCTGCTCCTTGCCGTTTTCCAGCATTTCGCCAGCGCTGGCCTGCAGGCGGATGCCGACGTTCTGGGCCAGGCCGGTGGTGGCGAAGAGAGCCGGTACGGCCGGGTCCTGCACGCCGCTGAAGGTGAAGCGGGCGTTCTGCTGGGTGGTGGTGTCGCAATCGGTCAGGACGATGTCGAACTTGGTCGGGGTCGAACGATCGCCGACGGCCTTGAAGCTGTTGGCCGGAACCTGGCCCAGGGAAACGGTCTGGTCCAGAGACTTGGCATCGATACCGCAGGCGCCGGAAACGATTTCACCGATGAAGCGAACGGTGCCCGGGTTGCCACTGGCCGGGGTGGCGGCGTTGGCGAAGGTGGTCAGGCCCATGACGACGGAAGCGGCGGTAACAGCGACGAACTTTTTCATTGAATACATCTCGATGGATAATTGTTTAGGTGAGCCAGTCGCCCTGCGTCCCTTGCTCATTGCCCGCCCCATCCCTCGCGAGACTTCGGCCCCCATCCACTACCGTCAGCAGGCCCGCTCGAAGTCAGTGATCGCGGTGGCTGGCTGTAGGAAAAGCTTGCAGGCAATGCTCCTGTTGAACGTCAGATGCGTCTGACACAGGAGCTATGTTGCTAAATACCAACCCCTAAAAATGTCGGACCAATCCTCCCGGCTCGTAGGACCTTTCCCTCGGATTTCTCCCTGTCGCGCAGGCAAAAAAAAGCGTTCGTCTTATCCGGGCGGGGAGCCGGGAAAGACGAACGCCGTCGAGTGCGCAGGGCGTCCTTGCCTGCGCCAAGGGAACTCACCATCAGGGGCGGCAGACCGCGTCCATCACCCGGTAGCCGTCGACCACCGGGGCCTGCTTGAGGTCCAGGCTGATCGAGCAGTTCTGTGCGGCCTTCTCTCCCCACTTCAGGCGGTATTCGCTGCCCTCGCCCGCCGACAGCAGGACCTGCCCGGCCTGACCGACCACACCGGCGCTGGCGCCCTTGTCGTCGGACACGGTCGCGCCGAACGGCGGCAAGGAGCCGTCCTGCAGTCGCAGGTTGAGCAGCACCTTCTCCGAACGCTTGGCGGCGAAACTCGCCTTGACCACCGCACCACGGCGCGGCACGACATTGGTGACGCCTTCCTCGATATCGACGCTGGTGTCCATCTCGCCGGTGTCCACCGCCACGCGGTTGCGGCGGTACGGGGTGACGTAGGGCACCAGGGCGTAGCCCTCGGCATTGGTCAGGGTGCCCGGCGCGTTGAGCACGCCCACGTTCGGCGTGTCCTTGACCTCCACCAGCGCCACGGTCTCGCCCAGCGTCTGGCCGAACTCGACACCGTCGCGGTGGGCCAGCACCGAACCCGCGGCGCTGAGCGAGAGCTGCCGCGTGCTGTCGCTGACACTGACGCCCGCGCCCAGCTGGGCGAAGGGCGTGCGGTAGCCGACCAGCGCCGAGCCGCTATTGCCGCCGTTGTCCGAGCGGTTGGCATTGACGTTGTAGGTCATCTCGCCTTCGCGGCCGTTGAGGCCGGCGCGGTGGTCCAGGCTGCCGTCGTTGTTGCGTGTCAGCGAGTAGCTGCCGGTGGTGCCGCTGCGGCCCAGGGGCATGGAGACGGTGAATACCAGCTGGTTGTTCTGGCCGAAGTTGTCGGTCAGCGTCTTGCTGGCGTACAGGCCGTAGGTCACGCCCTTGTACTGGGTGTTGAAGCCCAGCTGCATCTGCTTGTCCTGGTGCGAGGTGCCCCAGTAGTCCTGCTGGCTCAGGTTGAGGTAGAGCGAGCCATAGCTGCCGAGCATCTGGTTGACGCTGGCCTCGACCTTGCTGCGCTTGGAAATGTCGTTGTACTGGTTGGGCTCCTGCAGGCGCACCGCTTCGTCGAAGTCGCGGTAGCCCTCGGTGGAGTAGCGATAGCCGGCGAAGCGCACGGAAGTTCCGGTCTCGAACGCCTTGCCGTAGCGCAGCGCGGTGCTCTGGCCCTTTTTCGTTTCGGCGCGGCCGCTGACTTCCTTCGGCACGTCGGTCTGCGCCTGGGTCACGTCGAGCGACACGGCGCCCAGGCTGCCCAGGCTCTTGCCGACGCCCAGGGCGCCGGCACGGTAGAAGTCGGCGCCCAGTGCACCGCCGTATAGCGTCAGGTCGAACGGCTGGCCGTAGGCCAGGGTCGCCTGGGCGAATGCCGGGCGCTGGCCGCCATCGGCGGCGTTGTATTCACCGGCGGTCAGGCTGTAGCGCCAGGTCTTTTCCCGCAGCATGTTGCCCAGGGTGGCGTAGGGCTGGGTGAAGCGGCGCTCGCGGCCGTCGGCCTCGGTGATGATGATTTCCAGGTCGCCGCTGCCCGAGGCGGCGTTGAGGTCATCGATCTCGAAGGCGCCCGGCGCAACGTAGGTGGTGTAGAGCGAGTAGCCGTTCTGCAGCACTTCGACCTTGGCCTGGGTTTCGGCGATGCCGCGGATGACCGGCGCGTAGCCCTGCATCGAGTCGGGCAGCATGCCGATGTCCGAGGCGATCTGCGCGCCACGGAAGGGAATGCTGTCGAACACGTCGCCCGGGGTGAAGCTCTCGCCCAGGGTCAGGGTGCCCTTGATCGCGGTGAGGTCACGCTGGGCGTAGGTGTTGCTGTGCTGCCATTCGCGCGTGCCCTCCTCGTCCTGGCGGAACGACGAGCTGGAGCGAAAGCGCCAGTCGCCCAGGTTGAAGCCGCCGTTGCTGTAGAGGTTGTACTGCGAGCCGCTGCCGCGGTAGTCGGAGTTGGTCTGCGCCGCCGAGAGCTGGTAGTTGAGCATCGCCGCGTTGATGCCGCGATCCCATTCCTTCGGCGCGACGTAGCCGGCGGCGTCACGGCGCATGGCCACCTGCGGCACGCTGATGTCCAGGGCCAGACGGTTGGCGTCGAAGCTCACCGACGCGCCTTCGATCAGACCAGGCAGGTCGATGCACTCAGGCAGCGTTTCACCCGCGGCCTTGAAGGCGTCGAGCTTGACGCCCAGTTCCGTGAGGAAGGCCTCCGACAGGCAGGCGCGCACTTCGCCGCTCTTCTCGTCCTTGGCGAAGGTCATGTCGCGCCGGTCGAAGAAGCTCTGGTTCAGGCGAATGACCACCGGGTAGGTGCCGGGGCCGATGCTGCCACTGTTGGCGATGGCGTCCAGGTCGAGGTTCGGGCCGGCGCTGCTGCCACCGAACGACTGCATGAAGCTGGAATCGAACTCGGTCGACTCGGCAGCCTGCACCAGGCCGCTCATCAGCGCGGCGAAAACGGCTGCGGGCAGACGACGGCGGGCAAAGGGCACGGACGGACGGGCAAGGTTCATGGCATCGGTTCGCATGGCAATACTCAATACGCTGCCGCCACGCTGCTCGGGGCAGCGCGCGGGCTCGTTCGCGGGGGAAAGGACGAAGGCGTTACTGGGCGCGGGTCACGGCGACTTTCGAAGGCTCGGTGTAACCGCCGAAGTCGTTGATCGCGGAGAACACCACCTCACCACTGAGGCCGGTGAAGCCCGGCAGCGGGTAGCGCTGGCTGCTCATCGGCGCGACCATCTTCGGCTCGTTGACCTCGACGCTGCGGGCGCCGGCGAGGACCTTCACGCCGATGAAGGAAACGTGGAAGGCCGAGGGGTTGCTGACCACCAGCACCGGCTCGCCCTGCTCCAGTGCAAGGTTCCAGCGCAGCTGGGGCAGCGCGTCCAGCGCATTGCCCTTGAGACCGGCCGGGCGATAGAACAGCTTGATGCGGGTACGCATGGCGATCTTCAGGGTGTTCTCGTCGGCCTTGCCGGCCACCGGGATTTCCTGGGCGTTGAAATAGAACACCGACTCGCGGTCCTGGGGCAGGTCGCCGGGGACTTTCTGGATGCGCACCAGTTGCTCCTTGCGCGGGTCCAGGCGGAACAGCGGCGGCGTCGCCACGAAGGGGGTGGAGGTGCTGTTGTCGTCGGCCTCGGTGTTGATCCAGGTCTGCACCGCATAGGGTTGCAGCGTGGTGTTGCTGACGGTGATCGAGGCATCGCGCTTGTTGCCGTCGAAGACGATGCGCGTACCGCCGAGCATGACGCCGGCCTGGCTGATACCGCTGAGCAGCGCGCTGCCCAGTGCCAGGGCCAGAACCGCGGTTTTCTTCAATGAGGTCATTTCGAACATCCTCCTGGCGCCACGGCCATGCAGCTTCGCTGCGGGGGAAAGGCCAGCCAGGAGCCCAGGCTCCTGGCTGTTGCATCGACGGGATTACTGGTAGTCGACGGTGAACGCCGCCTTGGCGTTGGCCGGACCGGCAGTCGCGGCGCCAGTGGCGATGTAGTTGGCGGTGAAGCGCAGCGGCTGGGTCAGGTCCAGGTACGGGGAGGACTCCAGGCCCATCTGCAGGTCCTTGCCGCTGGCGTCCTTGATCTGCACGGCGACGTTGGTGGCGACGCCCGCTTCGGGGGTCAGGCCGATCCACTGGCCGCTGGAGCCGGCGCTGCCGCTGAGGGAGAGGAACTTGACCACGGCTTTCTTGCCGGCAACGCTGCAGCCCGGCGCGGTGGTGTCGATGGTCAGGGTGAATGCGCCGCCGCCTGCGACCTGGCCGGCCGAAGCCAGGGAAGTGACCGGCACGGAACCCAGGGAGACGTCGCCGGCGCCGGCGGAACCGTTCAGGTCATCGACCACGACCGGGCAGGTGTTGTCGGTGACGCTGCCGACGAAGTTGATTTCGCCGTCCGCCGCCATCGCCATCTGCGAAGCGCCAGCCAGAACCAGGGAGAGAGCCAAACCTTTGAGAGCAAACTTTTTCATGATCACATCCAGATAGATGAAGGAGGTATCTGCAAGCCTTCTCCAGGCCTTCAGAAGGATCGACGTAGCGCCCCCGACTACGGGGTCAGCGCGTTTCGTCTGGGTTCATTATCGGGATGGGTGCAGGTCGTCTATGTAGGACGTTTCGCTGTGCTTGTAGGACGTTTCCCAGGGATATTTCCCTGGGAAACACCCTGCTCGTCGACGCGCCAAGAAAAACGCCACGGCCCCGGAAACCGCTGGTCAAAGCGGTCGCCGGGGCCGTGGCGTCGATGCGCAAGGCCGTTCTAGCGGTAGGTCACCGAGAAACTCGCGTAACCGTTGGCGGTGCCCGGTGTCGGCGTGGGGCCGTCGCCGGTCTGGATGTAGCGCGCTTTCAGCGGCACGGTGGTCGTGCCGTTGACCACCCGGTTGAGCCGCACCGACTGGCCGAGGTTCATCGGCGTGCCGTTGTCGCGAAGCACCTGGATGGCGACACCCTGGGCGGTGGAATCGCTGGACAGGCTGAGCACGCCATTGGCGGCGTCGAGGACGGTGGATGTCTTCGCGCTGTCGATCTGGATGTTGGCGTAGTTGCCGTTGAAGTAGCCGTTGGTGTTCGACGGATAGCCGCTCCCGGCGATGCACGAGTTCAGCGTGATGGCGAACGGCTGGGCATCGGTGGTGGAGTTCTTGCCATTGAACACGCGCTTCTCCCAGGTCCCCATGGGCACGTTGATCTGGTTGCCCGGCGCCTGCGGCATCGAACAGCCGGCCACGGTCACGGTGGCAGTGAAGGTCAGGTCGAAGATACGCCCGCGGTCGGTATAAGCCTGGGCAACGAGCTGGTTGATGCTGTGGGTGCCCGGCGGGATGTCGCCGGTCTTGATCAGCATGTAGCGCATCATCGCCGAGGGCATGGACACCGCCCAGCTGTTGTTCCAGGTGACATTGAACGGCATGAAGCGGCTGGGGTTGCTCGGCTCCATCTGCCAACCGGTGGCGAAGCCGGTCATGTAGATCGCCAGGCCGACGCCGGGTACGTTGGTCTGCAGGATGGAGTTAGCCGGCACCCGCAGCACGTCCACTGGAATGTCGTTCACTACCGGGCCGACCAGGTTGGCGCCGTAGTTGGCCGGCGGGCCGCAAACCAGAGAATCGCCGAAGTTGATCGTGCGAATGGGTGCGTTGTTGTTCAGCGTGGTGCCGATCGGCACATCGCGTGGGGCATACACGGTGCCGCCGGTGAGCGTGAGCTGCTTGGGCGTCCAGTCGCTGCCGTTCCAGGTGCAGGCGGCCATGGCCGGTGCTGCCGCCAGCAGCAGGGACGGCACTGCCAGGCATCCCAGGAGTCGAGTTCTGAATTTCATGCTGATGGCCCTCCTGCAGGCGCTCGCATCTGCGGATTGCGATCACCTGCCTGTTGGTCGAGGTCTGGCGGCAAAGCCAGATGAGGGCTGAATTATCAGGAATGGATGCCACGCGACCTGTAGAACCCATCCGGCGAACTTGTAGGAAATTTCCTCACGCAAAGCCTGGCCGTACCCACCCACCGAAGCGCCTTCGGGCACCTGCCGACGCTGCACGACTCCCTCCGTTCCAGAGCGCTGGCAGAGCGGATGACTGCTCTATCTCGGGGATTTCAGCGGCGTTCCAGCCAGTGCCGGACGAAGGGCGAGCGCCCCGGCCCGGCCCCGATGTCGAGTTTTCACCTGCGCCGAGGGCGAGACCGCTGCCGGCCTCCGCACTCCCCGCCGCAGAGCCTTCGGTCGGCGGGTTTACCTTCTGCTCAGGTAATCTGAACGCATTGCCGGCAAGGCCCTCTACCGCAGCACACCCACGCAGGAAGAGATCGCATGGACAAGCTCGGAAGCCCACCCACCGCTCCCCCCAGCTATGTGCTCATTCTTGATGACGATTCGAACCTGGCCAGGATGCTCGGCTTGGCCATGGAAGATCACGGCATCGAGGCCGTGGTCCTGGGCAATGCCGACGACGGGCTCGCCTGGATCAACGGCAACCCCGGGCAACTGGCACTGCTGCTGACCGACATATCCATGCCCGGCAGCATCGATGGCGCCGAACTGGCGCGGCAGGTCGCCCGACGGTTTCCGGCCATTCCGATCATCATCATGTCCGGCGACGCATGGAGCGATGACTATCCCGCCTGCCGCTTCCTGGACAAGCCATTCGACCTTCCGACGCTGACCGGCCTCATCGACGAGGCACTGGGAACACGCCATTGAATCGGCAGCGCCCGGCGCAGCGCACCGGGCAGCAGAAACAAAAAAGCCCCGCATCAGCGGGGCTTTTTCAGCGAGCGATCGGTCAGATCACTTGCACTTGCTCGGCCTGCGGGCCTTTGGCGCCGGCAGTGACGTTGAAGGTCACGACCTGGCCTTCGTCGAGCGACTTATAGCCGGTGCCTTCGATGGCACGGAAATGGACGAAGACGTCCGCGCCGCTTTCCGGGGTGATGAAACCGAAGCCCTTCTCGGCGTTGAACCATTTAACGGTACCGGTTTGGCGAGTTGCCATGATGAATCTCCAATCAAAAGGAAATCAGGCCATGCGACATGCCTGGCGTGACTGTATGCGAAGTGAAGAGGGGGCCGCAGAGATGGAGAATCAAGAAGACAAAACATCGGACGGTGCCGCTAAACCGAGCAGGCAGAGGTCCAGCATACAGATTTGGCAGCGAATAAGTAGCGATTTCGCATGAAAATGCTTAAATCGGCCGGGCGGTCGGTATTCACCGGTCGAGGTGGGTATAGTGTCCGCTAGCCGCCAGCCAGGTGGCTCATCACCTCAGGTGACCGAATGTCCGAGTCAGAGACGAAAAGCAAACGATCGGAGCTGGATAAGAAAATCTCAGCATTTCTTTCAAAAGGCGGCGAGATCCAGGAAATCCCTGCGGGCAAGCATGGCCGGACCGAGCCCTACAAGCGCGCCGAATTCACCCTCGCCAAGCCCAGGAAGCCTGACGCCTGACGCCTGATTGATCCGCGGGCAGCACAGAAAAGGCCGTATCCCTCGATACGGCCTTGTCATTTGTGCGCCAGGCTCGGGCTGGTCCACCGCCTCGGAACTAGGCCGCCGGCCTGATCGAAAACAACCCCGCGAGCAGGATCAGCAGTGCACCGGTGATCGTCCAGGCGGTCGGCGCCTCGCCGAAGACGATGAGGCCGATCAGCGTGGCGAAGGCCAGCAGCGAATAGTTGAACGGCTGCAGCGTCGAAGCCTGGGCGTACTTCAGCGCCTGGATCAGCAGCAACTGCGCGACGACACCGGAGACGGCGACGATCGACATCAGCATGGCTTCGTGAGGCGTTGGCGTGACCCAGGCCGGCAGGCCAACCGCGCTTACCGACAGCGCTCCGGCAACCGCCATGTACAGCGTGGTGGTGGCAAAGGAGTCGGTCTGGCTGATACGCCGCGAGAGGATGTTGAAGAAGGCAAAGGTCAGCGCCGCCGCCAGCGGAATCAGCGCCGCCGGCTCGAACACGCCCATGCCGGGGCGCAGGATCAGCAGCGTGCCGCCGAACCCGACAGCCGCCGCCAGCCATTGCCGGCCGACCAGCCGCTCGCCGAGCAGCAACCGCGCCAGGCCCAGCGTCAGCAGCGGAAAGACCGCGTAGAGCGCGTGGGTCTCGGCCAGACCGAGGTAGCGCAGGGCCAGGCCGAACAGCGCGATCTCGCCCACGCCCAGCAACGCGCGCACCACCTGCTGCCAGGGGCTGGCACTGCGGGCAGCCTGGCGCACGCCGCCCTGCGAACGACAGACGATGAGCGCGAACAGCACGAAAACCCAGTAGCGCACCATCACCAGTTCGCTCACCGGCAGGTGGCGGACGAGCACCTTGGTGATGCCGTCCTGGCAGGCAAAGATGAGCATCGACAGCAGGCACAGGCCGATACCCAGGCGTGGGTTGCTGGTAGCGGCCAGCGCAGTGGCCGTGGTCTTGCTGGTCATGGGGGAAGGCTCGCAGGCGGTGGCGCCTCGCTGCGGGCGCCTCCAGCGCTTGTGCCGGAGCGGCCGGGGCGCGGTCAAGCCAGGCGGCGCTGGCAAGCACGCCGATGTCGCCCGCAGGCCACCGGCACTTCAATCCCGCGCCGCTTCCCTCTACAGTCTGGCGACCCGCTCAAGGCCACAACGGTGATCCATGGACAGGTTTCAGGAAATGACAGTGCTGCTGGCCGTGGCCGAAGCCGGCAGCCTTGCCGCCGGCGCCAGGCAACTGGGCCTTTCGCCGCCCAGCGTGACCCGCGCCATCGCCGCGCTGGAGAAGCGCCTGGGCACCCTGCTGCTGGCCCGCAGTACGCGCAGCGTGCGGCTGACCGAGGCCGGCCAGCGCTATGTCGAGGACTGCCGGCGCATCCTGCAGGAACTGGAGGATGCCGAGGAGCTGGCCTCCGGCAGCGCCCTGCGCCCGCGCGGCAACCTGACGGTGACCGCCCCGGTGCTGTTCGGCGAGCTGTACCTGATCCCGCTGGTCGCCAGCTACCTGGACACCCACGCCGAGGTGACGGTCAACGCACTGCTGGTGGACCGCGTGGTGAACATGCTCGACGAGGGTATCGATGTCGCCGTGCGCATCGGCCAGTTGCCCGAGGGCAACCTGACCGCATTGCGGGTCGGCGAAATCCGCCCGGTGGTCTGCGCCTCCCCTGCCTTCCTCGACCGCCACGGCCGGCCGCAGCACCCCAGCGAACTGGTCGATGCACCGGTGGTGATGGCTGCCACCAGCGTGCTGCTCACCGACTGGCAGTTCGTCACCGCGGACGGACCGCTGACCCTGCGCCCACCGTCGCGCTTCGTGGTCAGTTCGAACAACGCCGCCATCCACGCCGTGCGCCTGGGCGCAGGCTACACCCGCGTGCTTTCGTACCAGGCCGCCGAGGCCGTGGCACGCGGCGAGCTGGAGATCGTCCTCGATGCGTTCGCCACCGCGCCGCTGCCCATCCACCTGCTCTACCAGGACGGCGCGCGATTGCCGGCGAAGGTCCGCAGCTTCGTCGACCACTGCGCCGCGCGGCTGCGCGCCAACCCGGCGCTGCAAGCGGCGAAGCCGTGAGTCGCTACCGGGAAATGCAGGCGTTCGACGCCGTGGCGCGCTCCGGCAGCCTCGCTGCGGGCGCTCGCCGGTTGCAGCTATCCAGTGCAACGGTGACGCGCCTGATTGCCGCGCTGGAGTCGCGCCTGCAGTGCGAGCTGCTGCTGCGTGGCCCGCGGGGAATCGAGTTGAGCCCGCGTGGCGAAGCGTTCGCAGCCAGTTGCCGGCAGATTTTCCAGGACATCGAGGACACAGAGGGCTCGCTCGGCGGCCTGCAGGCGCATCCGGCCGGGCAGTTGAACCTCTCCCTGCCGTTGCTGATGGCCGACCGTATCTTCGCCCCCATCGCGCTGGACTACCTGGCCGCCTTTCCTGAAGTGCGCCTGGTCAGCCGGCACCGGGAAGACCTGCCGCGCCTGCTGGAAGACGGCATCGACGTCGCCCTGGTGATAGGCGCCCTGCCCGACTCCTCCGGCTTCGCCCTGCCGGTGGGCACGGTGCGACCGGTGATCTGCGCATCGCCTGGATACCTCGCGCGCCAGGGCGTGCCGCAAGCGCCGGAAGACCTCAAGGCGCACCACATCATCGTTCCCGGCAGCCTGGGAGCGATCAGCGAGTGGCGCTTTCGCCACCAGGGCGCGGCGCGCTCGGTGCGCCTGGCCCCACGGCTCGCCTGCAGCACCATCCCCGCGGCGATCCGCGCCGCCAGCCTCGGGCTCGGGCTGACCCGCTGCATGAGCCACGAGGCGCATGCCGAACTGAGCAGCGGACAGCTGCAGGTCGTGCTGCAGGACTATGCCGCGCCCGACCTGCCGGTGCAGCTGATCTACCGCGAAGGCCGCCGCGCGGCGGCGCGCGTGCGCACCTTCCTCGACTTCGCTGTCCCGCGCCTGCGGGCGCACCCGGCGCTGCGCGGCTGAATCACGCAGTGTCCACGTGCGTCCCATTCCCCCCTCTGCGCTCTGGGCGGTTCGCGAGCAAGCTCGCTCCTACAGGTCAACTCCCGAGCTTCTCTGTAGGTGCGAGCTTGCTCGCGAACATCGCCGCTGCGGACCCAGGGTAACGGCTGCACCCACTGGCAGCCCTGCGCCCATTCTTCCGCATTCTGAAACGCTGGATTGTCCGCCCTGGGGATTCTGCGCGCCGGCCGTCGAGCGCAGCATTCACCCATCAGCTCGAGCAACCCGCCACCGACCGACTCGCGCTGCCTACCCACACAAGCCAAGGAGTCACCCTCATGTCCCACACCATCAAGCTCTTCCGCCATCCGCTGTCCGGCCACGCCCATCGCATCGAGCTGATGCTCTCGCTGCTGCAACTGCCCGTCGAACTGATCGATGTCGACCTTGCCAAGGGCGCGCACAAGCACCCGGACTTCCTCGCCCTGAACAGCTTCGGCCAGGTGCCGGTGATCGATGACGAAGGCGTCATCGTCGCCGACTCCAACGCCATCCTCGTCTACCTGGCGAAAAAATACGGCAACGGCCGCTGGCTGCCGGAAGACCCGTTGGGCGCCGCCCGCGTGCAGCGCTGGCTGTCGGTAGCTGCCGGGCAGGTGGCGTTCGGCCCCGCCGCCGCACGGCTGGTCACCGTGTTCGGCGCGGCCTTCAACGCCCAGGAAGTCATCACCCGTGCCCACGCGCTGTTCCAGGTGATGGAGCTGGAACTGGCCAGAACACCGTTCCTGGCCGGCAACGAGGCGACCATCGCCGACGTGTCCAACTACTCCTACATCTCCCACGCGCCGGAGGGCAATGTGTCCCTGCAGGAGTACCCGAACCTGCGCGCCTGGCTGGCCCGCGTGGAAGCCCTGCCGCACTTCGTGCCGATGCAGCGCACCGCCATCGGCCTGCAAGCCTGATGCAACCCTCGCCGCCGGGCTGACCCGGCGGCACCTTCTGCGAGGTGCCCGTCATGTTCCAGTTGCCCAAACACCGCAGCTCCCCCTGGCACGCCGGCGAGAAGGCAATCCAGGAGCGTGTCGGCGTGGCCGAACGCATGGAGGTGCACGGCCAGAAAGTCATCCGCGACTACATGCCCGACCAGCACCGCGAGTTCTACCACCAGTTGCCGTTCATCATCGTCGGCGCCGTGGATGACCAGGGCCGGCCCTGGGCGACCCTGCTCGAAGGCGCGGAAGGCTTTATCACCTCGCCCGATCCGAAAAGCCTGCAGCTCGACAGCGCCCCCGACGACCAGGACCCCGCCGCCAGCGGCCTGCAGGCCGGGAAGGCGATCGGCCTGCTGGGCATCGAGCTGCACACCCGGCGGCGCAACCGCATGAATGGCGTCCTCCGCGAGGTCGACGGCGGCCTGCTGACGGTGGCCGTCGAGCACTCTTTCGGCAACTGCCCGCAGTACATCCAGAAACGCGACTGGAGCCGCGACGAGCAGCGCTACAGCCAGCGTGCCCCGCGCGAGGACTTCGTCGTGCTGAACGAGGAGCTGGCCGCCATCGTCCGCAACGCCGACACCTTCTTCGTCGCCAGTTACGTGCAGCATGAGGATGGCGAGCGCTCGGTGGACGTCTCCCACCGCGGCGGCCGCCCCGGCTTCGTCCGGGTCGAGGGCAGCCGCCTGACCATCCCCGACTATGCCGGCAACCTGCACTTCAACACCCTGGGCAACCTGCAGGCCAACCCGCAGGCCGGGCTGCTCTTCGTCGATTTCGCCAGCGGCGACGTGCTGCAGGTCCATGGCCGCAGCGAAATCCTCTTCGACAGCCCGCTGCTGGCCGCCTTCGAAGGCGCCGAGCGCCTGTGGACGCTGGACGTAGAACACGCCGTGCTGCGCCGCAGCGCCCTGGCGCTGCGCTGGAGCTTCCGCGAGTACTCGCCCACCAGCCTGATGACCGGCACCTGGGCCGAGGCCGACGCCAAGCTGCAGGAACGCGAGCAGCGCCAGCAGTGGCAGGACTGGCAGGTGCTGCGCGTGGAGCAGGAAAGCGAGGACATTCGCTCGTTCTACCTGCAACCGCCGGCCGGCATCGCCGTGAATTTCGCGCCGGGCCAGCACCTGCCCGTACGCCTGGCAATTGGCGAACAGGCACTGATCCGCACCTATAGCCTGTCCAGCGCGCCGTCGGACGGCGAGCTGCGCATCAGCGTGAAGGCCCAGGGCCCGGCCTCGCGTCACCTGCATGAGCAGGTTCGGCTGGGCGACCGCCTGCAGGTCCGCGCGCCCATGGGCAGCTTCACCCTGAAGGGCGACAGCGCGCGCCCGGTCGTGCTGATCGGCGCGGGCGTGGGCATCACCCCGCTGCTCTCGATGCTGCGCGAACTGGCGGCGGGCCCGGCGCGGCGCGTGCATCTGTTCCAGTCCGCGCGGACGCTGGGCCAATTACCGTTCCAGCGGGAAATCGCCGAACTGCGCCAGCGCGCGCCGCAACTGCAAGTCCATCGCGCGCTCAGCCGCCCCGAACCGGAAGCCGTGTTCGGCCGCGACTTCGAGCAGGCCGGGCGCCTGGATATCGAGGCGATCAAGGCCCGGCTGCCGCTGGACGATTACGACTTCTATGTCTGCGGCCCCGGCGAATTCACCCAGGCGATCTACGATGGCCTGCGCGGGCTGAACATCGCCGACGCGCGCATCTACGCCGAGACCTTCGGCCCCTCGACGCTCAAGCGCCGGGGCGACGGTCAGGCACCCGCGCTGGTGCAGCCGCCGGCCGCCACCGAGCCGGTGCCGGTGTACTTCGCCGGCTCGGCCAAGGAGGCCCGCTGGAAACCCGACAGCGGCACGCTGCTGGAGCTGGCCGAAGCGCGCGGACTTTCACCCGACTTCAGCTGCCGGGGCGGCTCCTGCGGGACCTGCCGGACGAAGATCGTTAGCGGCCAGGTGCACTACCCCAACCCGCCGGCGGAACTGCCCGAAGCCGGCAGCGCACTGATCTGCTGCGCCATCCCGGCGCAGGACGAGAGCGGCGTGCAACCGCTGGTGCTGGACCTCTAGGGAGGCGAATCGATCATGAACACACTGGATTCATTCGAGGGTGGGAGCGCGCGCTTTCCGCATTGGGACGCGGAGTTCGCCGAATCGGCCGAAACCGGTTTCTGCGGGCCCAGCGAGGCGGAGGTGGGCTTCCTGTTGCCACAACTGCTTTCGTCGCCGGGTTGTCCGTCGCGGTCGCGCGCCGTGGCGTTCGGCGCGGCGCTGGTGCGTTGGTTCAAGCGCACCCGATAGGCGCTGTTCGCGAGCAAGCTCGCTCCTACAGGTTGGGCTCGGATTCAATTGCAGGAGCGAACTTGCTCGCGAACTGAACCCCACTCGCGCCAAATTACAACCGCGTAGGGCGCATAACCCGGAACGGGTTATGCGCCGATGCCATAACGACGGATAACGCTGGCGCGTTATGCGCCCTACGGAACTCGTGCACCGTGGAGATGCGGGCGGTGCTCGTGCGCTGGTTCAAACCCGCTCATATCTCGGCGAAGTCCCTGTAGGAGCGAGCTTGCTCGCGAACAATCTGGCGCTCACACCGACGCTTGGGTGGAGCGCGGTTCGCGAGCAAGCTCGCTCCTACAAAAAGCCATCCTGCGGCCGCGTTTCCCGTCAGGTTTGGGAGATCGGGTCGGCGCTGATCACTCGTCCTCCCGCGCCGGAATCCACCACTCCTCGCCGCGCACCGTGCGGATGTATTCCGGCCAACGGAAGCGGTGCGGGACCTTGAAGTCCTTCGGCAGCAACGGCGCCTGCCACTGCTCGCCACCGATGCCGCCGCCGGTACGCTGGTTGAACTCGCGGGTCGCCTCGGCCAGCAGATCGGCATCGGTGAACAGCTCGATCAGTGTGCTGCCGATGGTCTTCGACGCCACGTCGATCATCGGGTCGATGGTCTCGCGGATGCCGCCCAGGGCGTTGGATACCCAGTCCGGATAGGTGAAGCCCGCCGGCGCACTGAGCATCGGCCGGGCCACGTAGAGGCGCACGGTCGGGCAGTGCCAGGTGTATTCGGGGTAATCGTCGGAGGTCAGGTACTTCTGCCACGCCGGCATCTGCAGGCGCATCTGCCGCTCGCATTCCTGGGGCTCGATCAGCGCCTGGGTAGCTGGCAGGAAGGGCTCGTCCATCGGGTCGAGGCCGAGGTTCGCCTGGATTTCCCGCGCCACGGCGATGGCCTTTTCGCCCCAGGTCGGCGCGCCGATGGCGGCGAGGTTGTCGTAGCAGGCCTGCGCCAGTACGTGGTTGGCCAGCCCGCCGCGGGATTTGCAGACCCAGGTCTTCTTCCACTGGCAGCCGGTGGCCATGGCCGCGGCGGCGGCGTTGTTGTCCATCACCGTGGAGATGGTTTCGGCCTGCTCGATGGAGTCGCAACGCAGCAGGTACTGGATCTGCGAGATGTGCGGCGGCAGATTGTCGGCGGTGGCCTGGCCGGCGGTGAGGATCGCCTCGTTGAAGCTCCACAGCCCGGTAAACGGCAACGTCGAGCGGCGCAGGCTTTCGTTCAGCGTGTAGAAGTGCACCAGCGCATCGTTGGCGCCCGGCGCGCGAGCCGCGAGGTGGTTCTGCGGGATCGGGCTGTAGCGGTCGGCGGCAATCCAGTTCTGCGGGTCTTCGCAGGTGAAGGTGTAGATGTACGAATAGGCGATGCCGCAGTGCGTGTCCCAGGTGGTGGTGTTGTTCAGCGGCAGCATGTAGGTGGGGTGGAAGCTGACGGCGGCGTCGAGGTCGTCATAGTAGCCCTTGGCGGCGTGCACGGGCTTGGAGGCGCGCAGCTTTTCCGCTGGCTCGCCGAAGAACCTGATGGTGCCGGCGATGCCGAATTCCAGCATCGCCGCCTTGGCCGCCAGCACGCCGCCCAGGGCGCTGATGCCCAGCGCGGAGTGCGGGTCGGTATGGCCGGGCGCGTACTTCGACAGGCCCTCGCGCGGCATCGGCTTGGTCGCCGCCGCCTGGCAATTGCCCGGCACCGCGTCGTATTCGGCGTAGGTGGCGAGGATGGGCCCTTCGCCGTTGCTGAAGGTGGCGACGAAGGCGGTGGGCATGCCGCCACTGCCCTCTTCCACCGTGAAGCCTTCGCGGCGCAGCAATTCCACGTACCAGGCGCAGGACTTGTACTCGCGGAAGGCCGGCTCGGCGAAATGCCAGATCACCTGGTGCCAGTCGGACAGCTGCTGGCGGTGCTCGTCGATCCACTGCTGGACGTAGGCCTTGAATTTCGACATGGCGGCTTCCTCATCGTTGCCTGTTGTTGTTGTCGTGTGGCCTAGTATTGGTGAAGCGGAATTTGCAACAAGCGCAGGATTTCGCCATCCCATGTCCGGATAGTTTCACCAATCGAGAATTGGACCGCCCATGCACTTTCCTTCGATGACCGCCCTGCGCGCGCTGGATGCCGTGGCCCGGCTGGGCAGCGTGTCCGCCGCCGCCACGGAGCTGAACCTCACCCGCAGCGCGGTCAGCCACCGCATCGCCACGCTGGAGGAACGCCTGGGCTTCGCCCTGACCGAGCGCACCGGGCGCGGCATCCGCCTGACCTATCGGGGCGAGAGGTATGCGCGCGACGTGCAGCGCATCCTCGCGGAGGTGCAACTGGCCGGCAGCAGCTTCGACGAGCAGCAGGTCAGCGGGCCGCTGTGCGTGAGTTGCAACCCCGGCTTCGCCACCTACTGGCTATGCCAGCACCTGGGGGATTTCCTCGCGCAATACCCGCAGGTGCAGTTGCACGTGGTGACGCCGCGCGTGCCGCAGGACACCAGCGCCAGCGATGCCGACCTGTTCATCGCCTACGGCAGCGGCGACTGGCCGAACCAGACGGTGGAGCAACTGGTGGCCCTGCACTTCTTCCCGGTGTGCAGCCCGCGCCTGATCCACTCGCGCGGCGGCCTCACGCAGCCGGCGGACCTGGCCCACTACACGCTGCTGCACATGAACGATTTCGCCGATTGGCGCCTGTGGCTGGGCGCCGTGGGCGCGAGCGCCATCGACCACCGCTCCGGCGTGCTGTTCGCCGACGCGCCCTGCACCATCGCCGCCTGCATTGCCGCCCAGGGCGTGGCCATCGGCGACAACCTGCTCAGTGGCGATGCCCTGGCGCGCGGCCTGCTGGTGCGCCCGTTCGACATCACCATCCAGTCCAGCCGGGGCTATTTCCTGGTGACCGACCCGGTGAAGGCCGAGCGCCCGGTGGTGAAGGCCTTCAGCCAATGGCTCAAGGCCCGTGTCGCCGCCACCACGCAGAGCGCCAGCGACCTCAGCCGACCGCCGCTGGCGATTCCCGAAGAGGCGCGCTGAGCGTCAGGCGATGCGGCGCAGCCCTTTGCGCGCCTTGCCGGAGCGGGTGTAGCGGAACAGGTCCTTGGGATCGTTGTCCTCGTCCTCGCTCCACGGCACCAGGTCGATGCGCTCGCCGAGGTCCAAGCGGCTGGCCTGTTCGTTCACGTAGCGCAGTGCCGAGTAGTCTTCGAGCGCGAAGCCGACCGAGTCGAAGATGGTCACCTGCTCGGCGCTGTCACGCCCGCCGACCTGGCCGGCCAGCACCCGCCACAGGTCGGTTACCGGGAAGTCCGCCGGCATCTGCTGGATCTCGCCCTCGACGCGCGACTGCGGCTCGTACTCGACGAACACCTTGCCGGCGCGCAGGACGTCGGCGTGCAGCTCGGTCTTGCCCGGGCAGTCACCGCCCACGCCATTGATGTGCATGCCCGGCTCGATCATTTCCGGGGTGAGGATGGTCGCGTAGGCCTTGTCGGCGGTTACCGTGGTGACGATGTCGGCGCCGCGCACCGCTTCGGCGGTGGAGCCGGCGCGGATGATCTTCAGGTTGGGGAAATCCGACAGGTTGCGGATCAGTTTTTCAGTGGCCTGCGGATCGATGTCGTAGACGGCGATTTCCTCAATGCCCAGGTGGTGGTGGAAGGCCAGCGCCTGGAACTCGCTCTGCGCGCCGTTGCCGATCAGCGCCATGCGTCGCGAGTTCGGACGCGCCAGTGCGCGGGCGGCCATCAGCGAGGTAGCGCAGGTGCGCAGCGCTGTGGCCACGGTCAGCTCGGAGAGCAGCACCGGATAACCCGTCTCGACATCGGCCAGCACGCCGAAGGCCATGACGGTGAACAGCCCGCGCTGGGTGTTCTGCGGGTGGCCATTGACGTACTTGAAGGCATAGCGGGCGGTGTCGGACACCGGCATCAGTTCGATGACACCGATCTCGGAATGGTTGGCGACGCGGGCGGATTTGTCGAAGGACTCCCAGCGCACGAAGTCCTGAGCGATGGTGTCGGCGAGTTCGCCGATGAAGCGGGCGACACCGATCTGCTGGACCAGTTGGGACATCGTGGGGACGTCGACGAAGCGGGTCATGGTGGGACCTCCGATTGTTGTGATTGGCGTCTTCTGATTGGACTGCAGCCCGCCTCCGCCGTGTCTCGAACAGCGGGCACAACAACGTCGCAGAGGCCCTGGAACAGGTCTGCACGTCAGAGAGGGGCAAGACGATTTTCCCACTCGTCGTGGTGAAATCCCGGCTGTAATACGGGCCCGCGCCGGCCGATCCGGCTGTATTGGCGAGCGGCAACAGCCGATTCGGCTGTGCGTCTAGCAGCCTTCGACAGGCCGATATTGCAGGCGGAAAACCCAAGGAACTGGCGCCGCCGGAGGGGACGCCGAAGGGCTAGCTGGCAGATTCCTTGATGGTCGTCAGCTCGGGATGGGCGACCAGCTTGTCGATGTGCAGGCTCTCGTCGTTCAGCCAGGTTTCGGTCAGCGCGCGGTAGTGCTCCATGTCCCGGCAGCGCATGCGCACGCTGTAGTCGAAGGTCCCGCTGATCAGCTGGCAGTGCAGCACTTCCGGGCAGGCGATGACGCGGGCCTCGAAGGCCTTCTGCGCACTTCGGCCGCTCTGGTTCGACAGTGCGACCAGTACCAGCAGCGAGAGCCCGGCGGAAATCTTCTGCTCGTCGATGACGGCGCCGTAGCCACGGATGATGCCGTGTCGCTCCAGTTTGCGGACGCGCTCCTGGCAGGGGCGCGGGGTGAGGTGCACAAGGGCGGACAGCTTGCCGTAGGTGATGCGGCCCTGGTGACGGAGGATGCGGATGATCTCCTCGTCGATGCGGTCCAGGGTGAAGGGGCTGTCCTGATCTTTCCTGCTCATGATGCTTCGCGATGATTGGTCAGTCGTGCCGGCTTCCCTGCCCCGGCGAAAGCAGTCGGTGGAAACACTGCCCGCCACCGACCCGGATCTTTATGGGGCACGCCCCGCCGTCTGTCAAAGTGCGCCGTGCCGTCTGCGACAGCACGGCGCACCCGGTCAGATTTCCCGCGCCAGCTCGCTGCCGTTGCCACGTCGGCTGAGCACCGCGAGGTACACCAGGCCGATGGCGATCCAGCCCACCCCCAGCTCCTGTGCTTCACGGCTCATGCTGAACAGCACGTAGGCGATGATCACCAGCCCCACCAGCGGGAACACCAGGTGGCGCAGTACCCGGCCGCTCTTCTGGCGGATGAAGTAATGGTTGATCACTGCGATGTGCAGCAGGCAGAAGCCGGTCAGCGCGCCGAAGTTGACCAGCGAGGTGAGCGCGTCCGGCGAGTCGAGGAAGTAGATGCCGATGCCCAGCGACAGCACACCCACCAGGTACAGGCTGATGTGCGGGGTCTGGTACTTCGGGTGCACCTTGGCCAGCACGCGCGGCAACTTGCCGTCGCGGGCCATGGAGTACAGCAGACGGGAAACCGCAGCCTGCGAGGTGATCGACACGGTCACGCCCCAGGCCAGCGCAGTGGCCACTGCGGTCAGCGTGGACAGCCAGCTGCCGCCGGCCGCTTCGGCGATCTCGTAGAAGGCGGTGTCCGCCGACTTGAAGGTCATGCCGGCGGCAAGGTCGGTGGCCAGCCAGGTCTGTACGATGAAGATGGCACCCATGACGAACAGCGCGATCAGCGAGGCGCGGCCGATCTGCTTGGCCGGGTCGCCCTTGACCTCTTCGGCGAGGGTGGAAATCGCGTCGAAACCGAGGAACGACAGCACCGCGATAGACACCGCCTTCATCACCAGGCCGAGGTTGAAATGCTCCGGTTGCAGGAGCGGTTCCAGGGTCAGCCGGCCATTGCCCATGCCACCCTGCAGCGCCTGGTAACCAACGACCAGGAAGATCGCCAGGACCACCAGTTCGGCGATCAGGAACAGCAGGTTGAAGCGGGCCGCCAGGGTGATGCCGCGCAGGTTGATGAGCGTGGCGGACACCAGGAAGATCAGCATGAACACCAGCTTGGGAATCGCCGGGAACAGGTGGTTCAGCGCCAGCGCGCTGAACACGTAGAGCAGCGGCGGGATCAGCAGGTAGTCCAGCAGCAGGACCCAGCCGGCGATGAAGCCGACGTTGGGGTGGATGCCGCGCTGGGCGTAGGAGTACACCGAGCCGGCGATGGGAAACGCGCGGGACATCGCGCCATAGCTCAGCGCGGTGAAGAGCATCGCCACCATGCCCACCAGGTAGGCCATCGGCACCATGCCGTGGGCGTCCGCGTGGACCCAGCCGTAAACGCCGAAGGGCGCGATCGGGATCATGAAGATCATCCCGTAGATCACCAGGTCGCCGAGCGTCAGGCTGCGGCGGAGTTGTTGCTTGTATCCGAACTGTTCGATAGCCACGGGGCACTTCCTCTGGGAACGGCAGCTGTAAGGGTTCGGCGCTCATGCGCTGAATTGTTGTTGTTTTCAGAACCTGCCCGGCCAGTCGAACGGGGCCAGCCGGGTTGGGGTCCTCAGAGCCAGGGAGCCAGGCGTAATGCCCAGGCTTCCACCCCTTGCGGGGTCCGCAGTCCGTCATTGCGGATTTCGATCAGCACGGCGTCCACGCCGCGTTCGTCGCCATGTACCGGGACGGTCATGTCCTCCAACGGGTCGATCACATAGGGCTGGTTGGCGCCGATCTCTTCGCCGCTCTCCCGCAGCCCCGCCACCATGCGCTGGGCGTAGGCTTCGGCCTTGGCGTAGAGCACCCCGGCGACCCACGGGCGAGGCTCGCCGCGATAGCTCGGAGTGAAGCTGTGCACGCCCACCAGACGAGTCGGCCGGCCAGCAGCCAGGCGCTCGTCGAGCAGCGCGGTCAGTTGTTGGTGGAACGGCTCGAACAGGCGCGCCACCCTCTCCTGCCGGGCCGCTGCGCTCAGGTTGCAGTTGCCGGGAATCGGGTAGATCTCGCTGTGCTCGGGAATCGCATCCGGAGCAGACAGCGGCCGGTTGAGGTCGATCAGCAGGCGCGAGTAGTTGGCCACCAGCAGCGTGGCGTCCAGGCGCGCCGACAGCTCGCGGGCCAGGTCCAGCGCGCCGATGTCCCAGGCGATGTGCTCGGCGGCCGCCGTGTCGTCCAGGCCCAGTTGCGCCAGCTCCTCGGGGATGTAGCGGCTGGCGTGTTCGCAGACCAGCAGCACCGGGCTCTTGCCCTGCGGGTTGACGATCTCGAACGGCGGGCGCCGGTAAAGGCCGGATTCAGTAGAACTTTGCATAGGATTCACAGAGTTGTTCTTCGCTGAGTTCACGGGTCAGGGCCAGTTCCTGGCGCTTCATGGCGACGTAGGTCTGCAGCAGGGCCGGCGGCAGCTGCGCGCAGAGTTCGCTATCGGCCAGCAGCAGGCGCTGGGCCTCCTCCAGCGAACCGGGCAGGGACTTGATGCCCAGCTCCTCGCGCTGCGCATCGCTGAGGCTGTGCGGGTCGACATCGGTGACCGCCGACAGCGGCAGCTCCTGCTGCATGCCCAGGCGCCCGGCGATCAGCACCGCAGCCATGGCCAGGTGCGGGCTGGCGGTGGCGTCCATAGGGCGGAATTCCAGGTTGAACTGACGCGCCTTGGGCTTGCCGCCAATCTCCACCACCGGGCAGATGCGCAGCGCCGCTTCGCGGTTGCGCAGGCCCAGGCAGGCATAGGCGGCGCTCCAGTGGTGCGGTTTCAGCCGCAGGTAGGACACCGCCGTCGGTGCGGTCAGCGCGCACAGTGCCGGCAGGTGGCGCAGCACGCCGGCGGCCCAGTGTTCGGCGAGCGTGGACAGGTTGGTCGGCGCGGCCTCGTCGTAGAACACCGGAGTGCCATCCAGGCGTTGCAGGCTCAGGTGCAGGTGCACGCCGTTGGTCACGGCGCCGGGCGCCAGCAGCGGCGTGAAGCTGCTGCGCCAGCCGAACTGGCGGGCGATCTCGCGGGTGACTTCGCGGACGTTCACCGCGCGGTCCGCCGCAGCAACGCCCTGGGTCGGCCGGCAGGTGACCTCGTACTGGTTGCGGCCGTACTCGGGCAGGAACATTTCCGGCTCGGCGCCGATCTGCTCCAGCGCGCTCATCAGCCAACCGCCGAAGTTGCCGGTCTGCCGCTGCGCCTGCAGGGAGAAGGCGGCGGCATGCTCGTCCGGCAGGCCGAGCAGGTTGAATTCGTGTTCGAAGGCGGCGGTGACCTGCAGGCCCAGTTCGCGGTAACGGGCGATCTCTTCGCGCAGCAGCGTACGCGGGCAGACCGGCCACGGCGCGCCGGTAGTCGTCACCAGATCGCCATGCAGGTAATCCAGCGGCGCGGCCTGGGAATCGGGGCCGTTTTCCAGGCGCACCCGGCTGCTCGGGTCGGGCAGCAGGCGCAGGTCGCCGTGGCTGCCCCAGGGGTTGTCGTCGGCAATGATGTCCTGTGGCGTCAGCGCGCTGTTGGCGGGCACCCAGCCACAGCCGGTGGCCAGTTGCTCGGCGACTTCCGATTCGGGAAGCGAGCGGCCGCGGGTGATGCCGCAGAGGTCGGTGGTGACGAAGCTGGTCAGGCGCATCGGAGCGGGATTGTTATTGTTCTGACTCATGACGTTCTCCCGGCCTCAGGCCAGCGCGGCGATGCGGGCCAGCACGCTGTCGGTGTCGGCGATCCAGCAGTAACCCTTGATCGCTTCCAGGCAGGCCTGGTGGCGTTCGGCGGTGTGGGTGGCGCAGGCGTCTTCCACCAGGGTGACGAGGTAGCCACGGTCGGCGGCGTCGCGCACGGCCATGTCCACGCACTGGTCGGTGACCACGCCGCAGATGATCAGGTGGCGGGTATTGAGGTTGCGCAGCACGTAGTCGATGGCGGTGGAGTTGAAGACGCCCGAGGATGTCTTCGGCAGGACGATCTCGTTTTCCCGCGGCGCCAGGGCATCGATCACCTGGGCGTCCGGGCTGCCCTTGGGCAGGTGCATGTCGGAGAGCTTGTGGTCCAGCGAGCGGTCGCGGCCATCGGCGGTAAGGCTCTCGATGATGGTGTGCAGCACTTCCCCGCCGACTTCGCGCATGGCCGCCAGCAGGCGCTGCTGGTTGGGTATCACGCTCGCCTCGACGCGGTCGTAGAAGTAGCGGTGCGTCTGCGGATCGACATGCGCATCGCGGCCGGGAATGACCCAGGCGTTCTGCATGTCGACGAACAGGATGGCGGTCTGGCCGCGGGTGAATGGCAGGTCACGGGGCGAGTGGTGGGGCAAGCTGAACACGGTCATTCCTCAAGGATGTGGCTGCCGAAGGCAGCTCTCAGGTGGTCGATGCCTTCCAGGCGTTCGTCGAGCTGGCCGTCCATGCGCGCTACCAGGCTGGCAATCAGCGCTTCGACCTGGGCCATGGTCGGCACCAGGGTGTCGAAGGGCGACGGGGACTCCACCGGGGCGCTGATGATCAGGTCGGCGAACTCGCGCAGCGGCGAGTCGTAGATATCGGTGAACAGCACCACGCGTGCGCCACGGGCCTTGGCCGCACGGGTAACGCCGAGCGCCTGGGCCTGGTAGCGGCGGTAGTCGAACACCACCACCAGCGTCTGGCGGTCGATATCGCCCAACTGGTCGGGCAGCGCTGCGCCGTCATCCAGCAGCAGGCAGCCGCTGCGCAGCATGCGCAGGTGCGCCACCAGGTAGCCGGCGACGAAGCGGCTGAAACGGCCGCCATGGCAGAGAACGCGCAGCTTGGGATCGAGCAGCCAGTCAGCGAGCAGGCGAACGTCGTCGGCCTGGGTCAGGGCCAGGGTGCGCTGGATGCCTTCGCTGGCGTCGCTCAGGTAATTGGACCAGACGTCGTCGCGGCTCATGCCTTCGCGGCGCCCGGCGAGCAGGGTGCGCGGTGAACGCAGGCGGTCATCCACCTCGGCCATCAGGGCATTCTGGAAGTCGCTGTAGCCACTGAAGCCGAGCTTCTTCACCAGCCGCAGGATGCTCGGATCACTGACGCCGGCCTGGCGCGCGAGGCGCGACATCGGCCCGAGGCCGCTGCGCGGGTAGTCGTCGAGCAAGGCGCGCAGGACTTTGCGCTCGGCCTTGGTGAGTTCGACTTCCGGGGTATTCAGGCGGTCTTTGAGTGTGAGCATGGGTGCGCCTCTTGTTGTGGCTAATTTGTATAATGTGCTCCATAAACTTTCAATATCTATTTTCTGTAGTATTCACTACCAAACCTGGGCACGCCCATCGACCGCTCGAAGCAGAGCCGCGCCTGCCATTTTCCGCAAAGGGAACCGGTGCGTTCTCCAGGACGTCGAACGCCTTCAAAGCCGCCAGGAATCAACCTTGATGAACGAGCTGGAAAAAGCTGCCGCCGGGCTGCTCTACGACGCCAATCACGACCCGCAGGTGCTGCGCCAGCGCGCCGAGGCCAAGGCGAAACTCTTCGACTTCAACCACAGCCACCCGGATGACCGGGCGCGCCGCGAGGCGATTCTCACAGGGCTGTTTGGCAGCATTGGCGAAGGCTTCGTCATCGAAGGCCCGTTGCACTGCGACTACGGCTTCAACATCGAGATCGGCGCGCGCTTCTACGCCAACGTCAACCTGGTGATCCTCGATGGCGCGAAGGTCAGCATCGGCAATGACGTGTTCATTGCGCCCAACGTCGGCATCTACACCGCCGGCCACCCGCTGGACGCCGAGCGGCGCAACCAGGGCCTGGAGTACGCGCACCCGGTGAGCGTTGGCGACAACGTGTGGATCGGCGCGGGGGTGAACATCCTGCCCGGCGTGAGCATCGGCGCGAACAGCGTGATCGGCGCTGGCGCCGTGGTGGTGCGCGACATTCCCGAAGGGGTGCTGGCAGCCGGCAATCCGGCGCGCGTGATTCGCCCGATCACCGAGGCCGACCGCCAACGCTACCGCTGACGGCTACCGCCAGGGTGCGCGGCGCTTCCTCAGGCGTCGTGGTCGAGGCGCTCGACCCAGCGCTCCGCCGCATCGTGGGACGCCTGGAACGCCTCTTCGTGGGATTCCCACGGGCCGACCACCACGTCCAGCGGCGAGACGCCAGCGGGAACCTTCGCCAGCGACAGCAGCACTTCGCCCACCTTGCCGGGGGCGATGTAGCGTGGCGACATCAACACGGCGACGCCGGTGGAAGTCAGGTATTCACTGGGTGCCATGAATTCCGGCTCGACTGACTGCTGCATGCGGTTCTCCCCTTGGCCGCGGATGGCCCGTTCTGCGCTGAGTGGCGGAGACGAAGCGCACAACGCGCACTCTCCCTGATTCCTGACCCGGCCGGGCGAACCACAGTTCCGGCAACCACCGCCCTCCTGCCCGCCAGCGGACAAACGGCCGTTTCAAGCGGGCACCGGCTCGTGGACCGGCATCGGCCGGCCAAGCAGCGTGCCAACCATCACGGCAAACACCAGCGCCGCAATGCCCGCCACCAGCAGCACACTCTCGAACCCGCCGATGAAGGCTTGGCGCACAGCAGGTGCCAACGCGTCGCGCAGTGCCGGGTCAATCACCGAAAGCGCAGCGCTGAAGTCGCCAGCCGCCGCACGGGTCGCCATCTCGGCGGCCTTGTCCAGTTGCGCAGGCGCCACCGTTGCCAGCACATCTCGCAGCAACTGGGCGCTGCGTGCGGACAGCACGCCACCGAGAATGCCGATGGCCAGCACGATGGCGGCGAAGCGCGTCGTGGTGCTCAGGCCCGAGGCCATGCCGGTGCGCTCACGGGGCACGCAGGCCATGATGTTCTTCTGCGTATCGCCGTTGAGCAGCCCGGCGCCGGCCCCCAGCACCAGGCTGGCCAGGGCGAACGGCAAGTACTCCCCCTGCCCGGCCGCCAGTGCGCAAAGCAGGTTGCCCGCGCCGACCAGCACCAGCCCCAGGGCGAAGACCTGCGCCGGACTGAAGCGGCTGTTCAGGCGCATGCCCAGGCGCGGGGTCAGAAGCATGGCGACGGCGAAGGGCAGCATCCCGGCACCGGCCGCGACAGCGGAGAGCTGCAGGCCGTTCTGCAGGTACAGCGGCAGCAGCGTCATCATCACCTGGGCGCAGGCGGCGTAGGCGAACATGCCGAGCAAGGCGCCGATGAAGCGCCCGCTGCGCATCAGCCGCAAATCGATCATCGGCCGCGCCTGGCTGCGCTCCACCATCACGAAGAGGCCCAGCAGGCCGGCGCTGACCAGCAGGCGCGCGAGGGTCGGCGGGCTGTCCCAACCCACGCGATTGGCGTCGATCAACGCCCAGATCAGGTAACCCAGGCCACCGGCGAAGGTCAGACTACCCAGCGGGTCGAGGCGCGCGGCGGCACTGTCGCGGGATTCCTCGATGCTGCGCAGCGCCATGCCCCCGAGCAGCGCCACCAGCGGCAGGTTCAGGTAGAAGATCCAGCGCCAGCCCAGGGTGGCGGAGATGACCCCGCCCAGCAGCGGCGCGAAGGTGATGGTGGCGCCCATGCACGCGCCCCAGAAGGCCCAGGCCCGCAGGCGCTCTTCGGGCTCGTGGAAACGGTGGCCGATGGCGGCCAGCGCCGACGTCAGCAACAGGGCCGCGCCGACGCCCTTGGCCGCACGGGCAATGTCCAGGAACAGCAGGCTCGGCGCGGCCCCGCAGGCCAGCGAGGCCGCGCCGAACAGCACCAGCCCGAGCAGCAACATGCGCCGCCGGCCGAAGCGGTCGGCCAGGCTGCCGGCGGGCAGCAGGCAGGCAGCGAAGGCCAGCAGGTAAGCACTGACCACCCACTCGATGTCGGCAAAAGAGCCCGACAGGTCACGGGCGATACTGGGCAGCGAGACGGCAACGATGTTGGTGTCGAGGATGATCAGCGAGCACACCGCCGAGGCGGTCAGCAGGGTGAAGCGAGCGGAGGGACGTTCAGACATGGCAAGGCTTCCGGCGGCGGCCGCGCAGCCGTTCTTTGCTCTGGCGCTTGCGGCCTTGTAGTGTTGCCCCACGGTAACGCCCACGCGCGCCGGGCTTGTTAGCCATGGCGGCCTTCGTCATTAGCCTGCGACTAACGAACATGGAAATCCGCCATTTCCGCTACTTCCTAAGTGTCGCCCGCCACGGCCACTTCACCCGTGCGGCCGAACAGCTGGGCATCGCCCCGCCAACCCTCAGCCGACAGATCCAGGACATGGAGAAGGAACTGGGCGTACTGCTGTTCCAGCGCAGCCAACGCGAGGTGCGCCTGACCGCTGCAGGCGAGGCGCTGCTGAGTGAAGCCGAACTGGCGGTGCTCCAGTTCGATGCGGCGCAACTCGGCGCGCAGCGCGCCGGCCGGGGTGAAACCGGGCATCTGCGCGTGGGCTACGTGGCCTCGGCGGCCTATTCCGGCGTACTGCAGCAGCATGTCGAGCAATTCACCCGTACCTCGCCGGGCGTGGATCTCGACATCAGCGAAGCGCCCATGGCGCAATTGCCGGCGCAAATACGCGACGGGGCCCTCGACCTCGCCTACGTACGCTCGCCGATGAACCTGCCGGAGGAGCTGGAAGCCATCGCGCTGCTGGAGGAAGGCTTCGTCCTCGCCCTGCCCGCCGCCTCGCGCCTCAACGAACTGCCGGAGATTCGCGCCGCCCGCCTGAGCGACGAAACCTTCATCCTGCCCGAACAGATCTCCGGCACCCTGGAGGTCGCCAGCGCCGGCGGCTTCTCTCCGCACCTCGGCCAGCAGCCCGGCAGCCTGGTCGCGGTGATTGCGCTGGTCTCGCTCGGCCGCGGCATCGCCATCGTCCCCGAGTCGGTGGTGCGCCGCGTGCAGCTGCCGCGGGTCAACTACCGCCCGCTCGCCGATTGCCAGCCTCGCTCGTGGTTGTCGCTGCTGCACCGGCGTTTCGAGAAATCACCAGTGGCCCGACGCTACATCGAGCAGGTCCGGACTCAGTCCGCCGACCAGACCGCCAGCTCGTAGCCGTCCGGGTCGATGAAATGGAAGCGCCGGCCGCCAGGGAACGCAAATGTGGCGCGGCTGATGGTGGCGCCGGCGGCCTCCAGGCGGGCCTGGGCCTGCACCAGGTCATCGGTGTAGAGAATGACCAGCGGGCCGCCGGGGCGCACCGGTTCACCGGTGGTGAAGCCGCCGGTGAGGCGACCGTCGCTGAATTCGCTGTAGGTCGGGCCGTAGTCGGTGAAGGTCCAGCCGAAGGCGCTGCCGTAGAAGGCCTTGCTGCGCGCGATATCGCTGACGTTGAACTCGATGTTGTCGATCTGACGGTCGTTTCCACGAATACCCATAGTCGCCTCCTGGCAAGTCATGACCGCCTGATCCTACGGCAAATTCCGTTATGCAGAGCATGTTGCGCCAGTCAGCCGCAGCGTCATTGGCCATTTTGCACGGATTGACGAATAATCATCGCAACCCAGCCAAACCCGTCGCCATGCTCAACATTCCCCTCGCCAGCGTCGACGACGTCGACCGCGCCGTACTCGCCATCGGTACCGACTACCCGCTAGGCACCCTGCTCCAGCCGCACTCCCATCGGCGCGCACAGTTCCTCTATGGCATGAGCGGCCTGATGGAGGTGGAGACCGAGGACGGCGCCTGGGTAATCCCGCCCTACAGCGGTGTGTGGATTCCCGCCGGCAAGCGGCACCGGGTGCTGATGCGCGGGGTCAGCACCCGCAGCCTGTACATCGACCCGCAGGTGCCGGTGCGCGACACCTTCCTGTGCCAGGCGCTGACCGTCTCGCCGCTGCTGCACGAGCTGCTGCTGGCCAGTGTCGAAGTGCCGGCGCTGCACGACGAGGATGGCCGCGACGGCGACCTCCTGCGCCTGCTGCTCCATGAACTGCGCCAGGCTCCGAGCCTGCCGCTGTTCGCCCCGCTGCCGGCTCACTCGCGCCTGGCAGAGCTGTGCCGCGACTTCCTGCGCGCGCCGGACATCGGCATTACAGCGGATGCCTGGGCCGCCGAGCTGCACTGCAGCACGCGCACCTTCAGTCGCCTGTTCCGCCAGCAGACCGGACTCTCCTTCGGCGCCTGGCGCCAGCAGGCCTGCCTGCTCGCCGCCGTCACCCGCCTCTCCGCGGGTACGCCGGTAACGCGCGTGGCCCTGGAGCTGGGCTACGACAGCCCGAGTGCCTTTTCCAGCATGTTCCGCCGCAGCCTTGGGGTGGCACCGAGCAGCTATCAGGCGTCAGCGAGCAGCGCCTAACCCTGTGATCGGGCGCGATGAGCGGCCCGAGTGGTCGGTTCCGGTCTCCCACTCGTCGGGAAATAGCCATATGCCATCAAATGCACACGCCGACCACCCCACTTTAACGCCGCCATAACGTTCCGAGCTCAAGCATGGAATCGTCCGCCACGCGATTCCCTCGGAGAATGACCATGGAGTTGAATTCTCTCTCGCTCGCCATGCTGGTGCTGGCCTTCGCGGCCACGCTGAAATCCCGTTCCGAGCAGCTTCCCGTGGCGGGCTGGATCGAGGAGGCACGCCTCTACCCTGGCGCGATAACCTTGAAGGCCAAGCTGGATACCGGCGCCCTCACCTCTTCCCTGGACGCACGGGACATCCGCTACTTTCGCCGCGCTTCGCAGCAATGGGTGCGGTTTCGCGTGGTTGGCAGGAACCGCGAAACCGGCGAATCCTTCAGCCAGGAATTCGAACGCCCGCTGGTGCGCCGGGTGCGGTTGCGCGGCGCAGGCGGCGTCGATCACCGCCCGGTGGTGACGATGGAGATAGGCATCGGCCAGCAGGTGCTGGTGGAAGAGTTCTCCCTGCGCGACCGCAAGGACATGCTTTATCCGCTGCTGCTGGGGCGCCGCACCCTGGCACGCATCGGCCCGGTAGACACCCGCCGCACCTTCGCCCAATCGTCACGGCACTAAGCCTGGGTGTTCGAGTCGCCCGCCATGTCCAGCACCACCGCCTGCTCATCGACCAACTGGCGGAACAGCTCCAGCGACCGCGAGCGCGAGTCGCTGCGCCAGATCAGCCAGGTGTTCAGCCGGGCGAAGTCGCCGGCCATGGGCCAGGCGCTGACCGAGGCGCTGCCGGGCATGTTGCTCAGCATGCTGCGCGGCATCACCGCCAGGCCGCCACCAGCGCTCACGCAGGCGAGCATGCTGTGGTAGGACTCCAGCTCGCGGATGGCGCCGGGCGCCGCACCATCGGCGGCGAACCAGCGCTCGAAGTGATGGCGATAGGAGCAGTTGTCGCGGAATACGTAGATCATCTCACCATCGGCATCCCGGCCGCGCCGGATCGGCGAATGGTGCGACGGCGCGACTACCAGCATCTCCTCGTCGAACACCGGCACGCCCTCCAGCGCCGGATGCCTGATCGGCCCATCGACGAAGGCCGCGATCAGTTCGCCGGCGATCACCCCGTCAATCATCTCGCCCGAAGGCCCGGTGGAAAGGTCCAGCTCCACCTTCGGGTACTGCTGGTGGTAGCGCGCCAGCAGGCGCGGGATGCGAACCGCCGCGGTGCTCTCCAGCGAGCCGATGGGAAAGCGCCCGGTGGGCTCCTTGCCGGAGACCACCACCCTCGCCTCTTCCACCAGGCCGAGGATGCGCGTGGCGTAGACGAGGAAGTCGTGCCCGGCCAGGGACAACCGCAGGCGATTGTTCTCGCGGATGAACAGGTCGGCACCCAGGTCTGCTTCCAGCTGCTTGATCCGCGTGGTGAGGTTGGACGGCACCCGGTGCATGGCCTGGGCGGCGGCAGCGATGCTTTTGTGGGTCGCCACGGCACAGAAGATTTCCAGCTGGACCAGATCCATTTCATTCTCCAAGCGAGAGTGTAATCGTCATTATTATTCAGTTTTCATAAGCATCATTCAACGCGACACTGGCTCCATCCCGCCCACTCACCCTCAGGAGCGAGCCATGAACGTCACCCCGCAGACCCACGCGATCTCCCGCAACCCCGCCACTGGCGAGGTGATCGACAGCTACGCCTTCGAATCCGCCGAGGCCCTGGAGCAGGCCCTGGCCCGCGCAGCCCAAGGCTATGCCGGCTGGAAGCGCACGCCCATCGAGCAGCGTGCCGCCGCCCTGGTGCGTCTCGGCCAGGCCCTGCGCGCCAATGCCGACGCTTTCGCTGCCACCATCACCGCCGAGATGGGCAAGCCGATCACCCAGGCCCGTGGCGAAGTGGAAAAGTGCGCCGGCCTGTGCGACTGGTACGCCGCCAATGGTCCGCAGATGCTCGCCGCCGAGCCGACCAGCGTGGAGCACGAGCGCGCCTGGATCGAATACCGCCCGCTGGGCCCGATCCTCGCGGTGATGCCGTGGAACTTCCCGATCTGGCAGGTGCTGCGTGGCGCGGTGCCGGCGCTGTTGGCGGGCAACACCTACGTGCTCAAGCATGCGCCGAACGTCATGGGCAGCGCCTACCTGATGCTGCAGGCGTTCCAGCAGGCGGACTTCCCGGCAGGCGTGTTCGAGGTGATCAACGTCGGTAACGACCTGGTATCCCAGGCCATCCGCGACGACCGCATCGCCGCCGTGACCGTCACCGGCAGCGTGCGCGCCGGCTCGGCGATCGGCTCCCAGGCGGGCGCAGCGCTGAAGAAGTGCGTGCTGGAACTGGGTGGCTCGGACGCCTTTATCGTGCTTGCCGACGCCGACCTCGATGTCGCCGTGAAGGCGGCCGTCGCCGGGCGCTTCCAGAACTCCGGGCAGGTCTGCGCCGCAGCCAAGCGCTTCATCGTCGAGGACAGCATTGCCGACGTCTTCACCGAGCGTTTCGTCGCTGCCGCCCGCGAACTGGCGATGGGCGATCCGACCCAGGCGCAGACCTACGTTGGTCCGATGGCCCGCTTCGACCTGCGCGACGAGCTTGACGACCAGGTACAGCGCACCCTGGCCGAAGGCGCCACCCTGCTGCTGGGCGGTGGCAAGGTCGACGGCGCAGGCAACTTCTACCAGCCCACCGTGCTGGCCGACGTCACCCCGGACATGACCTCGTTCCGCGAAGAGCTGTTCGGCCCGGTGGCCTCGATCATCCGCGCGAAGGACGCTCGTCATGCGCTGGAGCTGGCCAACGACAGCGATTTCGGCCTGACTGCCACGGTGTTCACCGCCGACGTCGCCCGTGCACGGCAGATGACCGCCGAGCTGGATGTCGGTGGCGTGTTCATCAATGGCTACAGCGCCAGCGATCCCCGCGTCGGCTTCGGTGGTGTGAAGAAGAGCGGCTTCGGTCGCGAACTGTCGCACTTCGGCGTACGCGAGTTCTGCAACGCGCAGACCGTGTGGGTCGACCGCCGCTAAGCACTGAAAACGCAACGGCCCGCCTCGAAGGCGGGCCGTTTTGCATCCGGCTGCGGTATCAGATCGTGCGCGAGAAACGCTCCTGCTGCCCGCCGCCCAGGTAGGCATCGAAGGCCATGGCCACGCTGCGCATCATCAGTTGCCCCTGGGGCAGCAGCACCAGCGCATCGTCGTGCAGTTCGATCAGGCCGTCGCCAACCTGCTCCTGCAACTGCCGCAACGCCCCTTCGAAGTACTCGTCAAAACGAATGCCGTGGCTCTCCTCCAGCGGCGCGTAATCCACCCGGCCATGGCACATCAGCGCGCTGATCACCTCGCGGCGCAGGCAGTCGTCGTCAGTCAGGCGGTAGCCCTTGTGCACCGGCAGCAGGCCCTGGTCGAGCCGCGCGTAATACTGCGACAGCTCCTTCACGTTCTGCCCGTAGGTATCGCCGACCTTGCTGATGGACGAGACGCCCAGGGCAATCAGGTCACAGTCGGCGTGGGTCGAGTAACCCTGGAAGTTGCGCTGCAGGGTGCCGTTGTTGCGTGCGACCGTGAGCTCGTCGTCCGGCAGGGCAAAGTGGTCCATGCCGATATAGACGTAGCCCGCCTCGGTCAGCCGCTGGATGGTCAGTTCCAGCAGTTCCAGCTTGCGCTCGGGTGGCGGCATGTCCTCGCGGCGGATCAGCCGTTGCGCGCGCACCCGCTCCGGGAGATGGGCATAGCTGTAGGCGGCGATGCGGTCCGGGCGCAGGGCGATGATCCTGCTCAGCGTGGTGTCGAAACTCTCCACCGTTTGCAGCGGCAGGCCGTAGATCAGGTCCACCGACACCGACTTGAAACGCGCCTCGCGGGCCGCCTGTACCAGGTCGAAGACCTGCCGCTCGCTCTGTACGCGGTTGACCGCCTGCTGCACCTGCTCGTCGAAATCCTGCACGCCGAAACTCAGGCGGTTGAAGCCCTGGGCGCGCAGCTCGGCGATGCGTTCGCGGCTGATGGTGCGCGGGTCGACTTCGATGGAGAACTCGTGAGCATCGCTCTCGTCGAGGTTGAAATGCTCGCGCAGGCTGTCCATCACCTCGCCCAGCTGCTCGCTGCTCAGGTAGGTCGGCGTGCCGCCGCCCAGATGCAGCTGGGTGAGCTTGCGCGACCCGTCGAACAGCGCCGCCTGCAGGGCGATCTCGCGCTTGAGGTACTCCAGGTACTCCACGGCGCGGTGGGTCTTCTGGGTGATGATCTTGTTGCAGGCGCAGTAGTAGCAGAGGCTCTTGCAGAACGGGATGTGGATGTACACCGACAGCGGCTTGGCCGCGCTCTCGTTGCCGCGCTGGTTGCTGCGCTGGGCGGCCGCCCGGTAGTCGTCAGCGGCGAAGGCGCCATGGAACTGCGGCGCGGTGGGATAGGAGGTATAGCGCGGGCCGGGACGGTCGTACTTCTCCACCAGCGCGCGGTTGAAACTCATCGATTCGGGCATGACACGGGCTCCTGAGGCGCTGGCAGTCTGACGCTGCGAGTCGCGCGGCAACCTTACACCTGCCCGCGGGAGCGCTCCCTGCGCAGGATCAAGACTTCCATCCAGTCAGGCATATCGCAGCACTCTCACGCCAGTATCCGACCGCTGGCGCAGAATCAGGAGCCGTCGCGGCGGATGGTCGAGAGGAAGCTCGTGGGAATCGACATCAACAGGATGTAGGCCGACACCACCAGCATCAACCCGCCACTGCCCAGCAGCAGGTAGCGGCGCTCCTTCACCACCGTCATGTCCAGCCCGCCGGAGAAGAGGATCCATCCCAGCCCCGCCAGGGCCACGGTGAACAGGATCGCAATCAGGTAGCTGGCGGCGACGATCAGGAACCAGAGCGGACTCCAGCGCCGGCGTGTCGGCTTTTCCATGGCTTCGGGCCTCCCAGCCCCACAGCGAATACTCACGAATCCGCACAGTCTGATGGCCAGTGGCCGCTTCGGCAATGCGACAAAAGCGGAAGAAGCGCTTTCCAGACGCGACAGAACGGAGGGCAAACCCGACCGGAAGCACCGGCTGACATACCGGAAAACCAGCAAGGGCGCTTACAATCACGTTTTTTACCGCAAGTGCAGTACGGTTCAGGAAATGGCGCTCGATCCACCCACCATGTTGACTATTTCGGTCGCCCTAGCGGCGGCCGCAGCGCTGTATCTGGCCATCGAATGGCGCAGCGTGCGCGAACGCTCGCTGCTCTACTGGAGCGCCGGTTTCGCCACCATCACCCTCGGTTCCACCCTCGCGTTGCTGCGCATGAGCGGCTATCTGCTGGTCGGCATCTGGTTCGCCAACGGCCTGCTGGTGCTCGCGCACTGGTTCTTCCTCAGCGGGGTGGCGAAGTTCACCGAAGCACGGCTGTCACGGGGCTGGCTGCTCGTTCCGCTGACCTGGATAGCGCTGCTGGCGCTGCCCGACGGCGGCCCGCTGTGGTCCAAGCTCATGCTACTGGCCAATTCCTGGCTGGTCGCCCTGCTCTCCCTGCGCGCCAGCTACCTGTTGCGGCCCCACGGCAAGTCCCTGAGCGTGGGCGCGGTGCAGCTGCGCTACGTGATGCTGGTGCATGGCGCCTTCTACCTGGCCAAGGGCGCGACCGTGATCATCCCCGGCACGCTGATCGACCTCGCCGCCTTCCGTGGCGAGATCATCCAGATCTCCCTGGTGGAGGGCGCGATGGCGATCATGCTGATCGCCCTGTCGATGACCGGAACCGAACGCTACCGCCGCGAAAAGCGCATCGCCCGCCTCGCCGCGCGCGACCCGCTGACCGCCCTGTACAACCGCCGGGCCCTGGAAATGCGCGCGCCCCGCGTGTTCGAGGAAATCTCCCCCGAGCGCCCCGGCGCACTGCTGCTGATCGACATCGACAACTTCAAGCAGGTCAACGACCTGCACGGGCACACCGCTGGCGACCGCCTGCTGGTGACGCTCAGCGAGATGATCCGCGCGGCACTCCCCGAGCGGGCCGTGGCGGCGCGCCTGGGTGGCGATGAGTTCGTCATCCTGCTGAGCAATGTCGGCGGCGAGCAGGTGATGGCGCTGGCCAACAAGCTGCGCGAGCAGTTCCAGGCCACTGCCACGCAGAACTTTGCCACGCCCCAGGCGGTCACCCTGAGCATCGGCGCCAACCTGTTCGACCAGCCGCCGGCCAGCCTCGCCGCGCTGATCGAACAAGGCGACGCCGCGCTCTATGAATCCAAGCGCGGCGGCCGCGACAGCATCCGCCTGATGGACCGCACCCTGGCTGGTGGCGATCCGCTGCGGCTGGGCTGATGTTCGGAGCAGGATCAGGCCCCAGCGCCACAGCTGCGCAAGCACTGTGGCGTTTCCCTGAAACGACTCAGCTGCGGCGCACCGGCACCGCGTACTGGGGCATGGTGATGCAGCCGATGTTGCCGCCGCCCAGGAGGATTTCCCGCGAGTTGTCGATGCCGATCACGCGCTTCTCCGGGAACAGCTCGGCCAGCACGCCCTGGGCAATGCGGTCGTTGGGGTCGTTGAAGAACGGCATGACGATGGCGGAATTGCCGGTATAGAAGTTGATGTAGGAGGCGCAGATCTTCGTGCCTTCCTGGCGATCAAAACTGCCATCGACCTGGTCCAGTCCCTCGGCTTCGGCAGCGGTCCACTCCAGCACCCGCGGTTGTAGCAGCTTGTGCACCTCCAGCGCATTGCCGCGGGCATCGCGCGCGCTGCGCAGCACGTCGTAGGCCTCCTGATAAATCTCCCATTGCGGGTCGTCGCGGTCGTCGGTCCACTGCATCACCACCACGCCGGGCCGCACGAAGCAGGCAAGATCGTCGACGTGGCCATCGGTTTCGTCGAACTTGCAGCCACGGGGCAGCCAGATCACCTGCTCGGCGCCCAGGTAATCGCAGAGCCGGCGGGTGACTTCCTCCTTGCCCAGGTGAGCGTTGCGGTTGCAGTTGAGCAGGCACTGCTCGGTGGTCAGCAGGGTGCCCTGACCGTCGCTGCGGATGCTGCCCATCTCGGCGATGATCGACGCGCGATAGCGGTCTAAGCCTTCGATCTCGAGGATCTTCTGCGCGATCTGGTCGTCCTTGTCCCAGGGGTAGTAGAGGCCGCCGTCGAGACCACCGTAGGCGTTGAACTGGAAGTCCACGCCACGCATCTCGCCGGTTTCGTCATTGACCAGGAAGGCCGGGCCACTGTCGCGGAACCAGGTGTCGTTGCAGGTCATTTCCACCACCCGCACCTGCTCGGGCAGCATGCGGCGGGCGTTGGCGTATTGCGCGGCGGAAGCGCAGACGGTGACCGGCTCGCTGCTGGCGATGGCCGTCACCACCTCGACCCAGATCTTCTGCGCCGGCTTGCCGCCGTTGCGCCAGACGTCCGGCCGCTCCGGCCAGCCCAGCCAGCAGCGGGCCTTGGGTTCGAATTCACCGGGCAGGCGGAAGCCGTCCGCCTTGGGCATTGTCGAGTGGGTACGGGACATCGTGACGCTCCGGATTCAGGGAGGGGAATGGCCCAAGGTTGCCGACCCGGAGCGGCGGACACCATTGATGAATTTCGCGGAATACCTGAACTGGATTCATCATTCATCTGCAAAAACGATGAATTTCCATGCAAAGCAGGAGCGGACGCCGTCCGCGATGGTCTCGCCCGGCTCCCTGGCGTACTGGAACGGAGGTCAGTCGATCGCCAACAGAGCCCGCTCCAACGCGATCTCCACCCGCATCAGCTATCAACCAGTTGATCGGTAAACCACTCGATGAAGTCCGCCACCGCCGGCTTCTCCAGACGCAGGCGCTCGCAGACCAGGGCGTACTGCCCCAGGGAGGTGATCTGCGCGGCGAAGGGCCGGACCAGCCGGCCGCTGGCCAGGTCCTCGGCGCTGGTGAGGTTGTCGCCGATGGCCACGCCCTGCCCGCGCACCGCCGCCTCCATGGTCAGCCCGGCGTGGCCGAGGTAAACGTGCCGGCTGGGGCGGATGTCGCTGGCATGGGTGGTCAGCCAGGCAGTCCAGGACTTGCCGTCCTGGTCGTCGTGCAGCAGGCAATGCCGCGCCAGGTCACGCGGATGCTTGAGCGGCGACTGGTTGAACAGGCTGGGGCTGCACACCGGGAAGAACTGCAGGGTCGGCAACGGCCGCACGAAATAGCTGCTCGCGTCTGCCGGGCCGGTACCGTAGGTGATCGCCAGGTCGATCTCCGCGGCTGGCCCCGCTGCCTCCAGCGGCTGTTCGTGCAGGTGCAGGACGATCTCCGGGTAGCGTTCGGCGAAATCCGCCAGCCGGCCCACCAACCACTTCTGCGCCAGCTCGACCGTCACCGCCACATGCAGCTGGGCCTGGGACCCGGGATCGCGCAGCTCATCGCACGCCGTGCCGATCAGCTCGAAGGCCTGTTGCAGGCTGTGCAGCAGGCGGCGCGCCTGGGGAGTGGGCTGCACCTGGCGACCCTGGCGCTCGAACAGCGTCGCCCCCAGCTGCTCTTCCAACTGGCGAATCTGGTGGCTGACCGCGCTGTCGGTGACGCACAGCTCGGCGGCGGCGCGGCCGAAGTGCGCGTGGCGGGCAGCGGACTCAAAGGTACGCAGGGCGGTAAGCGAAGGCAGGCGGCGCATGGGCGGAGCATCTTTTCGAAAAGGCGGCCGGCATGCTGACCGACACGCCGGGCCCGATGCAAGGCAGAACCTTGCGACACATCGCGAAACGCAGCCTGTGGCGGAAGTAATTCAATTCATGACAGCCGCCACTCCGCGAAAGCTCGCTGCATTCCGCGAAACGTCGTCAACGCCGCGACCTCAGCCCGTCTCAACATGCAGATTGGATACGTTTCGTGCCCGCTGTTGTGTCGTGCAGGGCACATTGATCGCGTCTCGCAGCAAAAACCCGGTTGCATATCCCCTATCGCTATCTAGGCTCATCTGCACGCACGGATCCTGCACGGGACTAGGCCCAGCTGTCTCCAGGCCGGATTCGCAACGAATGCCATTCAACTGCCCGCAGGCGGTGAATGCCCGTCAGGGACCAGCAGGGGATGCTCGATGACAGCATGCGTACCAGGCGCAAAGAGGATCGACCGCGCCACCATTGCGACATCACTTTGTATCCTATTTTCCGGCACGGTCGCCGCGACCGGCATCTGGATGGACCAGGCCGGGCGTGAAGGCGCGTGCCTTGCCAGCGCCCCGGCATGCTGATGAGCGACCCGGCCCCACCTATGCAGCGCACATGAGGCCCCGAAACCCGATGCAGTGAACACCCAAAACTCGCTGGCAGTTACCTCGAAGGGTACAGCGCATCAAGCAAGAAGGAGCTTGAAATGAAACTGATCGCGCAATCTTCGAATGCAATGGATGGCCAGGGAGCTGCCAGGCTCTGGAAATTCAGCTCATCGTTCCTGTTGGCTGCGGCCATTTCCATGACCACCCAGGCCTGGGCTGCCGAACAGCCGAAGCCGGCCACCGACGCCACCAAGGCCGCCAACGACGCGTTGCTCCAGGAGCTGCCGTTCAACGACAAGACCTCGTTCGAACTGGCTCACAAGGGATTCATCGCGCCCCTGCCCACCGAGCCGATCAAAGGCGAAAAGGGCAACATGATCTGGGACCCGGCCAAGTACAACTTCATCAAGGAAGGCGAAGCCGCGCCGGCCACCACCAACCCCAGCCTGTGGCGGCAATCGCAGCTGATCAACATCTCCGGCCTGTTCGAAGTCACCGACGGCATCTACCAGGTGCGCAACTACGACCTGTCGAACATGACCATCGTCGAAGGCAAGAGCGGCATCACCATCTTCGACCCGCTGATCTCCAGCGAGACCGCCAAGGCAGCGCTCGACCTCTACTACGCGCACCGGCCGAAAAAACCGGTGGTCGCGGTGATCTACACCCACAGCCACGTCGACCACTACGGCGGCGTGCGCGGCGTGGTCGACGAGAAGGACGTGAAGGCCGGCAAGGTGAAGATCTACGCGCCGCTGGGCTTCCTCGAACACGCCGTGGCGGAGAACGTCATGGCCGGCACCGCGATGAGCCGCCGCGCCAGCTACATGTATGGCAACCTGCTGCCGCCCAGCGAAACCGGCCAGCTCGGCGCCGGCCTGGGCACCACCACCTCCGCCGGTACCGTGACCCTGATCCCGCCGACCGACATCATCTCCAAGACCGGCGAGAAGCGCGTCATCGACGGCCTCACCTACGAGTTCCTCTACGCGCCGGGCAGCGAGGCGCCGGCCGAGATGATGTACTACATCAAGGAGAAGAAGGCCCTCAACACCGCCGAGGACTCCACCCACACCCTGCACAACACCTACTCGCTGCGCGGCGCGAAGATCCGTGAGCCGCTGCCCTGGTCGAAGTACCTCAACGAGGCGCTGAAGATGTGGGGCGACGACGTGCAGGTGATGTACGCCATGCACCACTGGCCGATCTGGGGCAACAAGGAAGTGCGCGACCAGCTTTCCTCGCAGCGCGACATGTACCGCTACATCAACGACGAGACCCTGCGCCTGGCCAACAAGGGCCTGACCATGACCGAGATCGCCGAGCAGGTGAAACTGCCCAAGGGCATCGCCGATCGCTTCTCCAACCGTGGCTACTACGGCTCGCTGAACCATAACGTCAAGGCCACCTACGTGCTCTACCTGGGCTGGTTCATCGGCAACCCCGCCACCCTTTGGGAACTGCCGCCCGAAGAGGAAGCCAAGCGCTACGTCGACATGATGGGCGGCGCCGACGCCGTGCTGAAGAAAGCCAAGGAGTACTACGACAAGGGTGACTTCCGCTGGGTGGCCGAGGTGGTCAACCACGTGGTCTTCGCCGACCCGAACAACCAGGCGGCGAAGAACCTGCAGGCCGATGCACTGGAACAGCTCGGCTACCAGGCCGAGAGCGGCCCGTGGCGCAACTTCTACCTGACCGGCGCGCAAGAGTTGCGCAACGGCGTACAGAAGCTGCCGACCCCGGACACCGCCAGCCCCGATACCGTCAAGGCGATGGACCTGGACCTGTTCTTCGACTACCTGGCCATGCGCCTGAAAGGGCCTGAAGTCGCGGACAAGCACATCACCCTCAACTTCGACTTCACCGACCTGAAGCAGAAGTACACCCTGGAGATGGTCAACGGCGTGCTCAACCACACCGAAGGCGCGCAGGCGAAAGATGCCGACGCCACCATCACCCTGACCCGCGACACCCTGAACAAGCTGATGCTCAAGCAGACCACGCTGAAGGACGCGGAAGGATCGGGCGAGCTCAAGGTGCAGGGCGACCAGGGCAAGCTGGACGAGCTGATGAGCTACATGGACAACTTCGACTTCTGGTTCAACATCGTCACGCCCTGATCGGGCCGCAACAGGCAGGCCGGCGGCACCACCGCCGGCCTGTTTTTTTGCGTCACGCGCCGCGGCCCCTCGCCAAAACCGTGGGCCACGATTGTCCAGCGCGCCTGGACAGTCCATCCCATCACCACGGAATTATCTTCGTCGCCTGCCCCACTAGACTCAGGCTTGCCTTCAACCCAGCAGGACTGACCAGCATGGCCGACCATTCGATCAAGGGAAAAGTGGTACTCATCGCCGGAGGAGCGAAGAACCTCGGCGGGCTCATCGCCCGTGACCTCGCCGCACAGGGAGCCGCCGCCGTGGCGGTGCATTACAACAGCGCCTCGAGCAAGGCCGAGGCCGACAAGACCGTTGCCGCGCTGCAGGAACTGGGCGCCAGGGCTGTCGCCCTGCAAGCCGACCTCACCCGCGCCGGCGCGGTGGAGAAGCTCTTCGCCGATGCACTCGCTGCCGTCGGCAAGCCGGACATCGCCATCAACACCGTCGGCAAGGTGCTGAAGAAACCCATGGCCGAGATCAGCGAAGCCGAGTACGACGAGATGATGGCGGTGAACGCCAAGTCGGCGTTCTTCTTCATCAAGGAAGCCGGCAAGCACCTCAACGACAACGGCAAGATCTGCACCATCGTCACCTCGCTGCTGGGCGCCTTCACGCCCTTCTATGCCGCCTATGCCGGAGGCAAGGCACCGGTGGAGCACTTCACCCGCGCCGCCGCCAAGGAGCTGGGCGAACGCGGTATCTCCGTCACCGCCGTGGGCCCGGGGCCGATGGACACGCCGTTCTTCTACCCGGCCGAAGGCCAGGACGCGGTGAACTACCACAAGACCGCCGCCGCCCTGTCACCCTTCTCGAAGACCGGCCTGACCGACATCGAGGACGTGGTGCCCTTCATCCGCCACCTGGTCAGCGACGGCTGGTGGATCACCGGGCAGACGCTGCTGATCAATGGCGGCTATACCACCAAGTAACCCCGTGACGCCGGACCGGCCCTGGCCGCCGCTCCGGCGTCCCCGCGCCAGGCTGGCGCCGGCTTGCCCCCCGAGGTGCCATGGAGCGCATCGAGCAGTACCGCATCTTCATCCAGGTCGCCGAGCTGGGCAGCTTCATCCAGGCCTCGCGGGTGCTCAAGCTGCCCCGCGCGACGGTGTCCGCTGCCGTCCAGCAACTGGAAGCCGGCGTCGGCACGCGCCTGCTGCATCGCACCACGCGCAAGGTCAGCCTGACGGCGGATGGCCTGCAATTGCTGGAGCGAGCCCGACAGTTGCTGCATGAGTACGACGAGGTCGACCAACTGTTCCAGACGCACCCGCAACAGATCAGCGGGCGCCTGGATGTCGACGTACCCAGCCGCATCGCCCGGCGCCTGCTGATTCCCGCCCTGCCGGAATTTCTCCGCCAGTACCCGCGCCTGCAACTGGGGCTGGGCTCCACCGACCGGCTCATCGACCCGGTGAGCGAAGGCGTCGACTGCGTCATCCGCTTCGGCCGGCTGGCCAGCAGCAGCCTGGTGGTGAAACCGCTGGGGCAGGTGCTGCTGGTCAACTGCGCGAGCCCCGCCTATCTCGCCGAGCACGGCGTGCCACGCCACCTGGACGACCTGCGCAAGGGCCACCAGGCCATCGGCTACAGCCCATCCACCGACGGCCAGGCGTGGCCCTGGGAGTACATCGACGAGGGCCGCGAACACAGCATCGAACTGCCCAGCCGGGTCATCGTCAACAATGTCGAGAGCTATATCGCCAGCTGCTGCGCCGGGCTCGGCCTGATCCAGGTGCCGCTGTTCGACGTGCAGCACCTGCTCGATGCCGGCGCGCTGGTGGAAGTCCTGCCCGGGCACCGGCCCGCTCCCATGCCGGTATCGATGCTCTACCCCAACCGCCGCCAGCGCTCGCGTCGGCTGGGCGTATTCCTCGATTGGTTCGGCACGCAGATGCAGCCCTTTTTGGCGCCCTGAGGAGATTACCTGCGCAGCGCGATTGCCCAGAGGATTGCCCTGAGGCCGGGCATTCGGTTATTTTGATAATAATTCGCATTTGCATGGATTCTCGCCCGGCCTCCCATGACACGACCCATCGCCTGCGCCCACCGCGCCCAAGTGGCCAGCCTCTATCGCGAGAACCACGGTTGGATCCAGCAATGGATCAACCGCCGCCTGGGCAACGCCAGCGACGCCGCCGAACTGGCCCAGGACGTGTTCGTACGCCTGCTGGCGCAGCCGCGGGAGTTCGAGAGCGACGTGCACGCCCGCGCCTACCTGAGCCGCATCTCGCTGCACCTGTGCGTCGACTTCTGGCGACGCAAGCAACTGGAAAAGGCCTGGCTCGAAGCCCTGGCGCAGGTGCCGGAAAGCCATTGGCCGTCCCAGGAACACCAGGCGATCATCCTCGAAACCCTCGGCCAGCTGCAGGACCTGCTGGAGCGCCTGCCCCCCAAGGTCGCCGCCGCCTTCAGCCTGTCGCAACTGCACGGCCTGGGCTACCGGGAAATCGCCGAGGAGCTGGGCGTTTCCGTGCGCAGCGTGACCAAGTACATCGCCCAGGCCATGTTCCAGTGCGCCCTGCTCGAAGCGGAACTCGACGGAGTGCTGCAATGAGTGCAAAACCCGGCCTCGACCACGCCACGCTGGAAAGCGCCGCCGACTGGTTCGCGCGCCTGCAGGAGGCGCCCAACGACGCCGAGCTGCACGCCCAATGGCGCCGCTGGCTCGACCAGGGCGAGGCGCAGCGCCTGGCCTGGAGCTACATCGAACGGATCAGCCAGCGCTTCGCCGGCATCCAGCAGCAAGGCCCCGCAGCACACCGCACGCTGGCCACCCTGCGCAACGGCAAGCAGACGCGCCGCCGGCTGCTCAGCCAGTTCAGCGTGCTGGCGGGCGCCGGCCTGTTCGGCTGGCTGGGCTGGCGCGCCAACCCCATCGACAGCCTGCACGCCTGGCGCGCGCAGTACCGCACGGCGATCGGCGAGCGCCGCAGCGAACGGCTGAGCGACGGCACGCAACTCTGGCTCAACAGCGACAGCGCGCTGGACGTGCACTTCGACGATGGCCGCCGCGAGCTGGTGCTGTACGCCGGTGAAGTGTTGATCGAGACCGGGCACGGCGACAGCCGCCCCTTCCAGGTACGCACCCGTGCCGGCCTGCTGCAACCGCTGGGCACCCGCTTCAGCGTGCGCGAGCTCGGCCCGCGCACACAGCTCAACGTCTACCAGGGCGCGGTGCGCACCACCCTGCAGGACAGTGGCGCCAGCCTCGTCCTCAAGGCAGGCCAGGGCGTCATCTTCGATGCCCGCGAAGCCGGCGCCGTGACGCACGCCCAAGCCCGCCGCGAAGCCTGGAGCCGTGGCCTGCTGCTGGCCGAGGACATGCCGTTGGCGCAATTCATCGAGGAGCTGGGCGGCTACCGGCGTGGGCACCTGGGTGTCGACCCCGCGGTGGCACGGCTGCGCGTCATGGGCAGCTTCCCGCTGGCCGATACCGACCAGGCCCTGGCGCAACTCGAAGAAGCATTGCCGGTGCGCGTGCAGCGGCGTTTCGACTGGTGGATGACAGTGGTCCCGCGCCGCTAGGCAACCGAGTCGAGCCCCGGTTCGCGAGCAAGCTCGCTCCTACGAAGAACCCAACCCCAGCTGTAGGAGCGAGCTTGCTCGCGAACTGCCGACGCATCTGCCAATTCAGGTTTCGCGCCCGAGAAAAAAGTTTTCGAGAATGGTTCCGATTTTCCGTCCTGCTTCGGATTACTAGGAAACACCCCTAATAACCGGACGCCAAGGAACCGGAATGTCACGCCAAGACCAGCACTTCCCGAGCAAAAAGCATCCCCTGTTTCTCGCCATTGCCCTGAGCCTGGCCACCGTCGGCCCACTCTCGGCGCCTTCCACCGCCATCGCCGAGCAAGCTCAACGGCAGAACTTCGACATCCCCGCCGGCCCCCTCGCCCGCCAGCTCAACGAACTGGCCGCGCAGACCGGCCTGCTGCTGGCCGCTGACGCCGAGCTGACCCGCGACCGCCAGAGCCAGGCCGTGCGCGGCAACTACAGCGCCGAGGAAGCGCTGGACCTGATGCTGATGGGCAGCGGCCTCAGCGCCCAACGCAGTACGCAGCAGGGCAGCGGCAACCGCTACCAGCTGGTGCTCATCCCACAGGACGACGCCGCCCTGGAAATGAGCGACACCACCATCATGGGCCAGGGCATGGGCCAGGCCACCGAGAACTCCGGCAGCTACACGCCGGGCCTGACCAGCGTCGGCTCGAAGACACCGACCTCGCTGAAGGAAACCCCGCAGTCGATCTCGGTGCTCACCCGCCAGTTGATGAATGACCGCCAGATCGCCGACCTCAACGACGCCATGAAGGCCGTGCCGGGCATCACCGTGCAGAGCAACACCTTCCGCATCCAGGACTTCTACTCGCGCGGCTTCGCCATCCAGAACATCCAGCTCGATGGCGCTGCCCCCATGGCGCTGGGAACCACCGCGGGCTCGTTCTACTCCTCCAACGTCTACGACATGGCCGAGTTCGACCATGTCGAAGTGCTGCGCGGCAGCTCCGCGCTGTTCGGCGGCACCGGCGACCCTGGCGGCATCATCAACCTGGTGCGCAAGCGCCCGCTGGATACCTACCAGCTCAAGTTCAGCGCCTCCGCCGGCACCTGGGACAACTACCGCAGCGAGCTCGACGTCACCGGCCCGCTGGGCTTCGACGGCAAGCTGCGCGGGCGTGCGGTGGTGGCCTACCAGGACCGCCAGTACTTCACCGACAACCGCGCCACCGACAAGCCGATCTTCTACGGCGTGCTGGAAGCCGACGTCACCGACGACACCATGCTCACCGGCGGGCTGCGCTTCAACAAGGTCCACGAGACCGGTACCGCCAATGCCCTGCCGCGCTACAGCAACGGCGTCGACCTGGGCCTGCCGCGGCACACCGGGCTGTCCACCACCTGGGCCTACGCCGACGGCTTCTCCCGCGAATACTTCGCCAAGCTCGACCACCGCCTGAACGACGACTGGAAGCTCAACCTCAGCTACACCAACATCTACGACACCATCGAGACCAACAACGCCACCACCCTGGGCTCGGTGAACCCGGTGACCGGCACCGGCGTCACCCGCTACGGCACCTGGATCACCCAGTGGAGCGAGCAGGACCTCTGGGACGCCAACGTCTCGGGCAACTTCAGCCTGTTCGGCCTGAACCACCAGCTCACCGTCGGCGGCGACTACCAGGACATCGACAGCCGCTGGCAGGGCACGCCGCGCTTTGCCAGCGCCGGCGGCGCGGTGGACGTGTTCGACCCGAACTCCACGCCCTGGACCGACCCCGGCGTGCGCCCGGACGTCACCCGCGACTACAGCCCCAACAGCCAGACCCAGTACGGCCTCTACTCCAGCCTGCGCCTGCAGCTGGCCGACCCCCTGCACCTGATCCTCGGCGCGCGGGTGCAGCACTACAAGTTCGACCAGACCTACCAGAGCCTGGCCAATGGCGTATGGGGCGTGCAGTCGCGCGTCGACATGCGCGAGCCGACCAAGACCACCCCGTTTGGCGGCATCGTCTACGACCTCACCGATGAGTGGGCCGCCTATGCCAGCTACGCGGAAATCTTCAAGCCGCAGCAGAACTACATGGCCGGCCCGCTGGGCAGCGGCAGCACCCTCGACCCCATGACCGGCAAGACCTACGAAACCGGCCTGAAGGGCGAGTTGCTGGGCGGCACGGTGAACACCAGCGTGGCGCTCTACTACACCAAGCGTGAAGACCAGGCCGTGCTGGACCCGCAGTACGAAGCCACTTCCGTGCTGTTCGGCGGCAACTGCTGCTACGTCAACGGCGGCGAGGTGACCAGCAAGGGCGTCGACATGGAAATCTCCGGCGAGCTGCTGCCGGACTGGATGCTGATGGCCAGCTACACCCTGAACCTCAACAAGAACCGCACCGCCGGGGGCCAGCTGAGCACCGTCACGCCCAAGCACATGGCCAAGCTGTTCACCACCTACCGCCTGCCGGGCGACTGGTCGAAGTTCCGCGTCGGCGGCGGCGTCGATATCCAGAGCGCGACCAAGGTCAGCGGCACCGCCTCCACCTATGACGGCAATGGCAACGTGGTGCAGAGCAACGTGCCGTTCGACTACCAGCAAAGCGGCTACGCGGTGTGGAACGCCCTGGTCGACTACCAGCTCGATGAACACTGGAACGTCGCACTCAACGGCAACAACCTGTTCGACAAGAAGTACTACCAGACAGTCGGCACCTCGACCTACGGCAACGTCTACGGCGACCCGCGCAACTTCATGCTGACCGTGCGTGCCACGTACTGAGGATCGCGCCTTCATCAAAGCTTAATCTCGCGCCGGCAGACTGAACCCAGTCACCAATGGTGCGTGCCCCATGAATGCTGCCTGTTCCAGGCAGCATTTTTTTTGCCCGAAAATCGCTGCACTCTCGCGCCCGTGCCCGGACAACCCGGCAGATTGCTGCTATATGCCTTGAGGCACGCGCTGCCGCGCGGCCGCCTCTTCTTGCGCCTTCGTATGGACACCGGCATGCCGATCCACCGCTCCAGCACCATCCTGGCCAGCAGCCTGGGCCTGACTGCCGCCATCAGCGCCCTGTCGCTCTGGGCCATCCTGGAAATGCGCCACGACGCGCTGGAAGTCGCCAGCGCCAATGGCCACAACATCGCCCTGCTGGTGCAACGCGATATCCAGCGCAATCTCGACCTCTACGACATGAGCCTGAAGGCAGTCGTGCATGCCCATGCCGAGCCCGAGGTGCGCGCACTCTCCGGCGAGGTACGCCAATCGCTGCTCGAGGACTACACCGCACCGACCCATGGCATGGGCTCGATGTTCATCACCAATGCCCAGGGCATAGCCACCTTCAACTTCGGCAAGGAAATCCCCGGGCGTATCGACCTGTCCCGGCGCGAGTACTTCCAGGCGCAGCGCGAGGCGAGCGGAAACGAGCTGCTCATCAGCCACCCCTACATTCCCTACTCCAGCAACGCCCGCAACAGCATTGCCCTGAGCCGACGCCTGGAGCTCGAGGACGGCAGTTTCGCCGGCGTGGTCGGCGCCAATCTGGAACTGAGCTACTTCCGCGAGTTGTTCAGCGGCCTCAACCTGGGCGAAGGCGGCACCGTCAGCCTGCACATGCGCGACGGTACGCTGCTGGCACGCTGGCCCGACTCACCGCCCACCGGGACCCTGGCCGGAGCGCTGGAACACTACCTGGCCAGCGGTGAGGAAACCTTCTTCGACCGCGGCAGCGACGGCGTCAAACGCTGGCACGACTTCCGCCCCGTGGAGGGCTACCCGTTGGTTTTCAGCGTGGCCCTGCCCTCCAGCGAGATCTACGAGGACTGGTACTGGCGCGGCGGATTGATCGCCCTGCTGGGTCTCGCCCTGGATGGCACGGTGATCGGCCTGGCACTGATCGCCCTGCGCCAGATGCGCCAGCGCGACCGCAAGGAAGCCGAGTTGCAGATGGCGGCCAGCACCGATCCGCTGACCGGGCTGAACAACCGCCGCGCCTTCGACCTGCGCGCCGGCCACGAGTGGTCGCGTTACCAGCGCAGCGGTGCGGCACTCTCGGTAATGCTCATGGATATCGACAAGTTCAAGGCCTACAACGACCACTACGGTCACCCCGCCGGCGATGCGGCGCTCAGGACCGTGGCCCAGGTGATCGCCGAGTGGACCCGGCGCCCGGCCGATTGTGCGGCGCGCTTCGGCGGCGAGGAGTTCGTCGTACTGCTGGGCGACAGCGAAGAGGCCGACGCCCTGGCGCTGGCCGAACACATCCGCGCCAGCCTGCAGGGGCTCGCCGTACCGCACGAACACGGCCCGCTGGGCGTACTCACCCTGAGCATCGGCGTCGCCAGCACCTCACGCTTCAGCCCGGCCAACTGGGCCGAGCTGCTGCAATCCGCCGACAGCGCGCTGTACCAGGCAAAGAATGGCGGACGCAACCGCGTGGTCGGCTTCCACCCCGCCGAGGTCGAATCCTCCTAGCTTCGAGCGCCACGCAGGCTCAGCACCTTCAGCTCGCACTCGAACAGGAACTCGAACGCCTCCACCTGGCGCAGCGCATCGCTCATGTGTGCGCCCCAGGTGTACAGGCCATGACCGCGAATCAGGTAGCCGGGGCAATCCGGGTGCGCATCCAGCCAGGCCTGCACCTTGGCCGCCAGGCGGGCGATGTCCTGGTCGTTGTCGAAGATGGGCACGGTGACGCGGCCTTCGTGGGTGGTAACCCCGGAAAAGGCTTTCTGCAATTCGTAGTCTTCCAGCTCCAGGCGGTCGCCCGCGGTCAGGCGCGACAGCACGGTGGCGTTCACCGAGTGGGTGTGCAGCACCGCGCCGATCTCCGGGCGCCAGGCGTAGAGCTGGGTGTGCAGCAGGGTTTCCGCCGAGGGCTTCTTGCCCGGTTCGAGACTGTTGCCGGCCAGATCGGTCTCCAGCACATCGTCCTCGCCGAGCTGGCCCTTGTGCTTGCCCGAAACGGTCAGCAGCGCACGGTCGGCGGCCAGGCGCGTGGAATAGTTGCTGCTGGTGGCCGGCGACCAGCCACGACCGTAGAGGAAGCGGCCGGCGTCGATGATCTGCCGGGTGAGTTGCTGGCGGGTGTCAGTCATGCGAGCGCCGGTGCTGTTGGAAGAGGCCGCCACTCTAGCCATGCTCACCTGCTGCTAGAAATACCTTAATCGCATGAGGTCATAACTCGCGCACGCCCGCGCCAGAGCGATCCATCGCAGCGACGGCTCCTCGCGCACAGCTATCTGCCCGCCGCCCGCTGCCGAGAAGTTATTATTCGCTAAGGTTATAAAAACCTGTGAAATTCATATTGGTATATACCAATTGTTCTGCCTTGCAATACGCCCCATCGCAGTCATCGGCCGCTGGCCGTTTTGGAGAAAGGCTTCATGTTCGCCCTGAGGGTCATGCTCGAATACTTCCACCCCTGGCCCAATTCGGCCGGCTTCTACCTCGCCCGCGAACGCGGCTGGTACCGCGAGGCGGGGCTGGACGTGGAACTGGTGGTGCACGACCCCTACCACGGCGACACCCTCGACCACCTGATGCGCGGCGCCGCGGCGTTCGGCGTGTTCCCCAGCAATCGCCTGCTGGTGCGCCGTGAACTCGGCCAGCCACTGATCGGCGTGGCGGCGATCAACCATCGCGGCCTGGAATCGATCCAGACCCTCACCGACAGCGGCATCCGTCGCCCCCGCGACCTGCAGGGCAAGCGCCTGGCGCTCAACCCGACGCCGCGCGGCCTGGCCATGGTGCGCCACCTGGTGAGCCAGGACGGCGGCGACCCCGATGCGGTGGAACTGGTGGACGCCGGCTTCCGCGAGCTGCGCCCCGAAGACCTGGCCGCCGGCCTGGCCGACGCCAGCTTCGGCGGCTACTGGGCCTGGGAAGCGCTGCTGCCAAGCCCCATCGCCGATGAGCGCCGCGTGGTGCTGCCGGTGGACGAGATCGGCGCGCCGCCCTACCACAGCTATCTGCTGGGCGCGCGTGATGACTGGCTCGATGCCAACCCCGACATCGCGCGGCGTTTCCTTGCAGTCACCGCACGAGGTTTCCTCGCCGCAGCAGCGGAGCCAGAGGCTGCACTACCGGTCTACGAGCGCACCATTCCCTACTTTCCCCGCGAGATGCTGGCAGAATCCCTGCGGCGCATCGCGCCCAGCTGGCTGCATCAGGGCCGCTGGGGCGAACAGCGCGAAGAACTGCTGCAGCCCTATGCCCAGTGGCTGCATGAATACGGCGTACTGCGCGACCCGGAAGTCTGGCGCGGCGCCACCAGCAATGCCTGGCAAGTGGAGAACCCAGCATGACGAAGCGCCTGAGCCATGGCATGGGCCTGGAGCCGGTGGAAGCCGACTGGCCGGCGCTGACCGAAGCGGAGGTCGCCGCGCTGCTACAAGACTTCCCGCAGGCCGGCGACGAGGCCCGCCTGAGCTGGCACAGCCCACGGCCCTTCTCCGCCGCCGCGCTGGTGGAGACCGCCAGCGGGCCGCTGTTCGTCAAGCGCCATCACCCCAGCGTGCGCAGCGCCGCGTGGCTTGAGGAAGAGCACGCGTTCCTCGCTCACCTGGCCCGCCACGGCGCGTCGGTCGCGCAGGTATTGCGGGATCGGCACGATCGCAGCGCCATCGAGCGCGACGGCTGGACCTATGAAGTCCACCAGAAGGCGGAAGGCCTCGACCTGTACCGCGACGCGCTGTCCTGGACACCGTTCCAGCACAACACCCATGCCTTCGCCGCTGGCGCCGCGCTGGCGAAACTGCACCGCGCCGCCGAAAGTTTCGACGCGCCCTCGCGCAGCGCCGGTGTGCTGGTCAGCAACCTCAACCTGTTCGGCACGCCGGCCCCGCTGGCCGCCATCGAAGCGACCTTCGCCCAGGCACCCGCCCTCGCCGAGTACCTGCAAGCGCGCCCCTGGAAGGAAACGCTCAGCGAACTGCACCTGCCGCTGCAACGCGAGCTACTGCCCTACCTGCAGCGCCAGCCGGCACTCTGGACGCACAACGACTGGCATGCCTCCAACCTGTTGTGGAGCGAGGACGGCCCGCAGGCGCAGGTGGTCTCGGTGCTGGACTTCGGCCTGAGCGACCGCAGCTTCGCGCTGTTCGACCTGGCCACCGCCATCGAGCGCAACCTGGTGCCCTGGCTGGAGCTGGACCAGGGCCGCTCCGCCGTCGCCGACCTCGATGCACTGGCCGCCCTGCTGCAGGGCTACGCCAGCGTGCGCCCACTGAGCCGCGACGACCTGCTCGCCCTGGCTGCGCTGCTGCCACTGGTGCATGCGGATTTTGCTCTGTCCGAGGTCATCTACTTCCACGGCATCCTCGGCTCGGCCGAGAGCGCCTCGCTGGCCTACGACAATTACCTGATCGGCCACACCCGCTGGTTCCTCGAAGCCGAAGGGCAGCGTTTGCTCAATCACATTCGCCAACTGGCCGCGACGGTGAAATGAGATGAGCGAACCTCTGGTCACCGCGCACTGGCTGGCCGCCGCGCTGGACAACCCGCGCCTGTGCCTGCTGGACGCCAGCGTGGAACTGGCCGCCCCTGAATTCGATGGCGACTACCGCGTAAAGAGCGGCCACGACGGCTGGCTCGCCGGGCACATTCGCGGCGCACGCCATGCGGACCTGCTGGACGAGCTGGCCGATCCGCACTCCTCCTTCAGCTTCGCCCTGCCCGACCCGCAAGTGGCGATGGGCACCTTGCAGGCACTCGGTGTGGACGACGACTCGCTGGTGGTGATCTATGACCGCAGCGACGGTTTCTGGGCCGCGCGCCTGTGGTGGATGTTGCGCAGCCTGGGCATTGATGCAGCCGTGCTGGATGGTGGACTACGTGCCTGGATCGCCGCCGGATATTCGCTGGAACAAGGCGAATCTTCCCTGACGGCAATCGGGACGCTGTCGGCCCCGGCGAAGTACCGGGACGGCTTCTGGATCGACCGCCACGACGTCGAGAAAGTCGTCGCAGGAGCGTCTCCTGGCACGCTGGTCTGCGCCCTGTCCGCCGCCCTCTTCGACGGCAGCGCCGTCACCCGTTACGCGCGCCGTGGGCACATCCCCGGCAGCGCCAACCTGCCCGCGCGCAGTCTGTTCGACGACGACGGCTGCTACCGGCGCGGCGCGGCTCTGGACGAGGCCCTTGCCGGGCTGCGACAGGCCGAAGCGCCGCTGCTGCTTTACTGCGGCGGCGGCATTTCCGCCGCCGCCCTGGCCCTCGCCCTGACGCTGGCCGGGGAAACCCGGGTCGCGATCTACGACGGCTCGCTGCAGGAGTGGGCCGCAGAGCCGACCCTGCCATTGACCACCGGAGCAGCTCCGGCCTGACCGCCCGTTCGCGGGCACTCACGTTTCACATCCAAGGCCATCCGTTTCGCGCGGGAGGGGCTCGGCCCCGTGCATTCCCGGCGCACGCCCCGGCGATTTTCAGGAGCGTTCCATGCAGTACCTGCCGCGCCCCGCGCGCACGCGATTTCCCCTCAGCCTGCTGACCCTGACCGTGCTGCTGGCCAGCGGCCCCGGCCACGCCGAAGACGCCACGACCCTGGACACCGTAACGGTGATCGGCCACGACACCGAGAGCTACGCCAGCGGCCGCGCCTCGGTCGGCGGCTTCAGCGAGGCACCGTTGCTCGATACGCCCGCCTCCATCTCGGTGTTCAACCAGGCGCTGCTCAAGGACCAGCAGGCACGCCTGCTCAGCGATGTGCTGAAGAACGACGCCTCCACCGGCGAGGCCTACGCACCGGTGGGCTACTACGAGAATTTCGAGATCCGCGGCTACTCGCTCAACGCCGCCAGCAGCTACAAGATCAACGGCCGCACCATCACCGGCGAGCAGAACGTGGCGCTGGAGAACAAGGAACAGGTCGAAGTGCTCAAGGGCTTGTCCGGCCTGCAGAGCGGCGTGTCCGAGCCCGGCGGGGTGATCAACTACGTCACCAAGCGCCCGCAGGACGTGCGCTCGGTGACGCTGGGCACCGACGATGAGGGTGGCCGCTACATCGCCACCGACGTCGGCGCCTGGCTGGATAGCGAGCAGACGGTTGGCGTGCGGGTCAACCTCGCCCACGACGACCTGCGCTCCTACATCGACCACACCGACGGCCAGCGCGACTTCGCCTCCCTGGCACTGGACTGGAACCTCTCGCCCAACGCTCTCTGGCAATTCGACGCCGAATACCAGAACCGTCGCCAGCCCTCAGCACCCGGCTACCAGTTGCTCGGCGGTACGCAGCTGCCCCACGACATCGACCCGCACGACCGCATCGGCTACCAGAGCTGGGCCGACCCGGTGCGCATCGAATCGCTGAACCTCAACACGCGCTTCGAGTACCGCTTCGACGACGCCTGGACCGGCACCCTAAGCGCCTCGCGCAGCCGCGTGGTGATCGACGACTACAGCGCCTTCCCCTGGGGCTGCTACGGCGCGGCCAGCTGCGCCGATTCCGCCGTGCCGAACTACTTCAGCCCCGAAGGCGACTACGACCTCTACGACTTCCGCAGCCCCGACGACACCCGCCGCAACGACGAACTGGAAGCCGCCCTGCACGGCCAGTTCGCCACCGGCTGGTTGCGCCACGAGCTGACCGTCGGCACCTCGGCCTTCCGCCGTGTGCTGGACAGCCGCCCGGAACTCAACGAGTGGGTCGGCACCGGCAACATCTACACCGGCATCGGCGCCGTGGAGCCTTTCGACGGCGAGCCCGGCCACAGCTACCGCCACCTCGACAGCCGCCAGTACGGCCTGTTCGCCAGCGACCGCATCTCCTTCAATGACCAATGGCAGGTCGTGCTGGGCGGGCGCCAGGTGCGCCTGGACGAACGCACCTTCGACAGCGAGGGCGACACCACCCGGCATACCCGCCGCGCGGAGTTCCTGCCCAACGGCGCGGTGATCTTCAAGCCGCGTGCGGACATCTCCATCTACGGCAGCTACAGCAAGGGCCTGTCCCTGGGCGGCGAGGCCCCCTGGTTTGCCAGCAACGCCGGCGACACCCTGGCGCCCACCTCCTCGCGCCAGGTGGAATTCGGCATCAAGCAGGAGCTGGCCGGCTTCGACTGGAGCGCCGCGCTGTTCCAGATTCACCAGGCCTACCAGTTCGCCCGACCCAACGGCGACGGCAGCTTCACCTACGTACAGCAGGGCCAGCAGAAGAACAGCGGGCTGGAGTTGTCCGCCAGTGGCCGGGTAACCTCCGCGCTGCAATTGAGCGGCAGCCTCGCGGCGATCCGTTCGCGGGTGGTGAACAGCGGCACGGACGATTACGAAGGCCACCAGGCGATCAACGTCCCGCGCCTGCGCGCGAGCCTGCAGGCGGACTACGCGTTGGCCGAAGTGCCGGGGCTTTCGCTGCTGGGCGCGGCGCGCTACAGCGGCGCCAAATATGCTGACCGCGATGGCGCAGTAGAAGTCGGCGGCTACACCGTGTATGACGCCGGCGCACGCTTCAGCACCCGCATCGGCGACTACCCGACCGTGCTGCGGCTGAGCGTCGACAACCTGTTCGACAAGCGCTACTGGCGCGATGTCGGTGAATATTTCGGCGACGGCTACCTGTTCCAGGGTGCGCCGCGCACGGCTCGCCTGACGGCGAGCGTCAACTTCTGAGGTAAGCGCGAATGTCTGCTCTGGAAATCATCGCGGTGATCGTCAACGTACTCGGCGTCTGGCTCACTGCAAGGCGCATCCGCTGGTGCTGGCCGGTGAACGTGGTGGCGGTGCTGCTCTACGCCTGGATCTTCTTCAGCGTGAAGCTCTACTCCGACATGCTCCTGCAACTGGTCTTCGTGGTCCTGCAGTTCTATGGCTGGTGGCAGTGGAGCAAGGGCGGCAGCGACCACGGCAAGGTGCGCGTCGAACGCCTGCCCCTCTCCACCGCTATCACCAGTTGCCTGGCCGGTGCCGTGGGCGCCTTCGCCCTTGGCTGGGCGATGCACACCCACACCGACGCCGCCCTGCCCTGGATGGACGCCGCGCTGACCGCCTTCAGCCTGGTGGCGAGCTTCTGGGCGGCGCGCAAATACGTCGCCAGCTGGTGGCTGTGGATCATCCTCGACGTGCTCTACACCGGGGTCTTCCTCTACAAGGCGCTGTACCTCACCGCCGGGCTCTACGCCGGCTTCGTGATGCTGGCGATTTACGGCCTGCTGGCCTGGCAGCGCGAGCTGCATGACGAACCGCCCAGCGCTCCGGCACTGGCCGGCAACTCCTGAGGACCGTCATGCTCTACCAGGCCATCCCGCCGCACTACGCGCGTATCCGCGACCAGTTGGCCGCGGACATCGCCCAGGGGCGCTTCCTCGCCGGACAGAAGCTGCCACCCGAGCGCGACCTCGCCGAGCGCTTCGAATGCACCCGCGTGACCTTGCGCCAGGCCCTGCAACAGCTGGAAACCGAAGGCCTGATCTACCGCGAGAACCGCCGCGGCTGGTACCTCAGCCCACCACGCATCGACTACGACCCAACGCGGCTGGTCAGCTTCATGGACTACGTGCGCCTGCAAGGCCGCGAGCCGCTGACTGAATGCCTGAGCGCCGAACGCCGCCGCGCCGGCGCCTGGCTGGCCGCGCGGATGAACCTCCCCTCGCCGGACGAGCCCGTCTTCCGCCTGCACCGCCGCCGGCTGATCGACGGCCGCCCAGTGCTGGTGGAGATCAACACCCTGCTCGCCAGCTGGTGCCCGGAGTTGCTGGATGCGCGGCTGGATCGTTCGTTGACCACGCTGTTGCGCGAGCGCTTCGGCAAGGTGCAGACGCGCTGCACGCTGAACCTGCGCCTGGGCACAGTGAATGACGATCACGCCGAGCTGCTGCAACTGGCCTCCGGCGCCAGCAACCTGGTGCTGGAACGCCTGAACTACGCCGAGGACGGCCTGCTGGTGGAATTCGACCAGGAATTCTGGCGGCCGGACGCCGTATCGGTGGCCGTGCAGGCGGATTTTCCGTCACGACCGCCAATAGCCGAATAAGTAATTAACAAATGCTAATTCAGTATTTCTGGTTCTAACAGGATCAACGCTAGGCTAGCTCCAACTCACCACTAACGGCTTGTCCCAAAGCCTTCTGGAGCCGCCATGGACCGCACCGACAACATCATCGACCTCGCCCGCCACCGCACGCGCCGCCAGGCACGCCGCCAGGCCGAGCTGATGTGGATGCTGTACGCGCAGCGTGCCGGCTACGACGCCTTGCAGATCGTCCAGCAGAGCCGCGACAGCGGCCGCCGCGAGGCCTGATCGTGGGCCTGTCGCTTTCCACGGAGCTGCCGGCCGTGGAGTTCGACGCCACGCCCGGCACCACCGAAGACCCCATCGGCGAGCGGGTCGCCAGCAACCTGCTGCGCCTGCGCGCCAAGCGCAACCTCTCCCTCGATGGCTTGGCCCGCCTCTGCGGCGTGAGCCGCACCATGCTCGCGCAGATCGAGTCCGGCCGCAGCGTCCCGTCGATCAAGGTACTGTGCAAGATCGCCCAGGGCCTGAAGGTCTCGGTTGCCGCCTTCCTCGACGACCGCGCCTTCGAAGGCGTGGCCGTTCTGCCCGCGCGCGACAGCAAACGCCTGGTCAGCGGCGACGGCGCCTTCGTCAGCCGCGCACTGTTCCCCTTCGACGTCTCGCGCCAGGTGGAATTCTACGAACTGCGCCTGAAGGGCCTGGCCATCGAACACTCCACCGGCCATGCGCCGGGCACCCAGGAAAACCTGGTAGTGGCCCAGGGCGTGCTGGAAATCAGCGTGAACGAGGAGCGCTTCCTTCTCGGCACCGGCGACTCCATCCTGTTCTACGCCGACCAGCCGCACAGCTACCGCAACCCGTCGGACAGCGAGGCCGTCGCCTACCTCGTCACCACCTACGCCGAACGGCTGGACTGAGTTGCCAGGCAAAATATAAAAGGCCCGGCAGGTTCCCCCGCCGAGCCTTTCTCATTCAACGCCCCGCGATCAGCAGGTGCAGCACATCATCGGCATGCCGTTGCAGCTCATCATCATGGGCATGCCGCAGTCCATCATCTTGTTCATCAGCATGCAGCAGTTCTTCAGCATGTCCATGCTCATGCCCTGCATGGGCATCATCTTGCACAGCATCATGTCGCCCTGCATGGAGCACTCCATCATGCACTTCATGGCGGGCATGCCCATGTTCATGCCCATCATCGGCATCTGCATCATCGGGTTCATCATGCCCATCATCGGCATCATGGCCATGGCGGGCTGGGACATTCCCATCATCATCAGGTTACCGCAGTGCATCATCATCGGCATGCCGCAGTTCATCATCATCGCCATCATCTCGGCGCTGTTGCGGAACATGGCCATTTCCATGCCCATGGCCGGCTTCATGCGGCACATCATGCCGTCGTCGAGCATCTCGCACTCCATGGTCGCCATCATCATCGGCATGCCCATCATCGGCATCATGGCGTTGGTGTTCATCGGCATCTGCATGGCGTTCATCATGGTGGAGCTCCCTGAATCGATTGGAATGAAGTGCTGCGAATGGGGCCGATTCTAGGAAGGCGCGGCGGCGGGACAAGATGGCGGGGAAACGGAGGTTTCTGGCGTGCCTTCTCGCGGTTCTGGTTCGATGATGGCGGCGTTGTTCGTCATGATTTCAATTGCGACGTTTTAACGGCGTTAAAAGAATCCTCGAAGTGAATTTCGGCAACATGGATATCTCATCCAGTGCTTAGTAAAGAACCGTAGTGAATATTGAATCTAACCAGCTCGCAAAAACTTCGCTTCGGGCGGCTATCCGCGTCCTAGAGCGTTTCCATGCCAATTCACGAGCCTCGAATTCCGGCATATGAGAATGCGTTTTTAATATTTAAGGAAATAACAGACGAGCTTCTATAGTGGCGGTTTGGTCCAACTGTCATCCCATCGCAAGGAAGTCCCATGCTCCGCCACCTGCTCGCCGCCAGCCTCGCCCTGGCGCTGTTTGGCTGCGCCACCCCGCCCGCTCCTTCTGTCCATACCACCAACGCTTCCACTTCCACTCTGCAGGGCGACCCCACGCGGCCGGCGCAGGCGCAGTGGCTACGCACCGAGCTGTATTTCGCGCTGGGCCAGGAGGACGGCAAGGAAAAGATAAGCGAGCAGCGCTGGCGGCAGTTCCTCGACCAGGAAGTGACGCCGCGCTTCCCGGACGGCTTCACCGCCTACGACGCGTACGGCCAGTGGCGTGACCACGGCGCGCCGGCGCCGGAGCGGCTGAGCACCAAGGTGATCGTGATCCTGCATGAAGACACTGCCGCGCGTGGCCAGGACATCGAGGCGATCCGCCTGGCGTGGAAGCGCATCACCGGCGACCTTTCCGTGCTGCGGCTGTCGCAACCGGCTCAGGTGTCCTTCTGATGAGCGAATTCCGCGAAACGCTGTACGAGGGTTACGCGCAGGCGCTGAGCGTTGATGAGCCGATCTACCAGGGCAACACCGGCCAACAGGCCGTGCAGGTATTCCGCAATCGACTCTTCGGCCGCGTGCTGACGCTGGATGGTGTGGTGCAGACCACCGAGGCCGACGAGTTCGTCTACCACGAGATGCTCGCCCACGTGCCGATTCTCGCCCATGGCGCAGTACGCCGCGTGCTGGTGATCGGCGTGGGCGATGGTGGCATCCTGCGGGAGATCGTGCGGCATGCCGGTATCGAGGCAATCGTCGCGGTGGAGATCGACCCGCAGGTGGTCGACCTGTGCCGCGAGCTACTACCGAATCACTCGGCCGGTGCGCTGGACGACCCGCGCCTGCGATTGATCTACGCCGACGGCCTGGAATACCTCGCGCAGAGCCGGGAGAGTTTCGACCTGATCCTCTGCGATTCGACTGATCCGGGCGGCCCCGCGGCGAGCCTGTTCACCGACGCCTTCTACCGCAACTGCCAGCAACGCCTCGGTGCCAGCGGCATCCTTGCCACGCAGAATGGCGTGCCCTTCCTCCAGCCCGAAGAGCTGGGCGGCACGGCGCGGCGGCTCGCGGACAATTTCGCCGACTGGGGTTTCTTCCATGCCGCGGTGCCAACCTACATCGGCGGCAGCATGGCCTTCGGCTGGGCGTCGAACAGCGAGAAGGTCCGCCGCACCGACCTGGAAACCCTGCGCCAGCGCTTTGCGAAAAGCGGACTAGTGACCCGCTACTACACCCCCGAGGTACACCAGGCGGCATTCGCCCTGCCGCGCTACATGCTCGACCTGATCGAGGCCGGGCTTCAGCGCGACAGCTGAGGGTTGTCCAGGCGCTGCGGCGTCCAGTCCGGGTCGCGGGCGCGCACCGGGCTGCTGACCCGCAGCACCGCGGTGCCGAAGCGCTGCTTGAAGTCGGCACCGATCTGCGCCAGCGCCTGGCGGGTGTAGGGGTTGTCGGCGTGGATGAGGATCAGCATCCGCGACGGCAACTTCTCCGGCCCGCCACTGGGGCCGCGCCACTGGCCGTGCAGGTCGAGCCAGCTGAGGCCATCGGGGAAACGCGGCGTCACCTCGCGGGCGAGGAAATCCTCCCACTGCGACAGTTCCACCGCCTCCAGGTACAGCTCGGTGCGCAGCATGCGCCGGCCGCTGGCTTCGCCACCGCTGGCGCTATTGGCTGCCGGCTCGTTCAGCCACAGGCCGATCAACGCCGCCAGCACCACGACGATGGCGCCATTGCGCCACAAGCGTTTCCTGCGCATCAGGCGCCCTCCTCCTGCCAGCTGGCAGACGACGCCGTGCGCGAACGCAGCAGCAGTTGCAGCACCGCGCCCAGCGCCAGTACACCCACACCGAGCAGCGCGCCCCAACCGACAAAGGCGACGCTGGAATACAGCATGTACAGGCACACCGCGAGGAAGCCCAGCGGCAGCCATGGGTAGAGCGGCACGCGGATCGGCCGGGGCACTTCCGGGTGGCGGCGGCGCAGGACGATCAGCGCCACGCTGCTCAGGCTGAGGAACAGCCAGTACACCGGTGTCATGTACTCCACCATGGTGTTGAAGCCGTGGCCGCTCCAGCCGCCGACCGCGATCAGCAGCAGCGCCACCAGCCCCTCGGCCAGCAGTGCGGCGCGCGGTACGCCGTGGCGCACGTCCCAGCGGCCGAGCACCCGCAGCGCCGGCACATCGCTGGCGGCGGCGTAGGTGGTGCGGCTGCCGACGATCAGCGTGGAGTTGATGCTGGCGACGGCGGACACCACCACCACTGCCATGATCAGGCCGATACCCGGCGCGCCGAAGGCCAGCCCGAGCAGTTCCAGCGCCGGCGCACCGCTGGCGGCGAGGCCGTCGAAACCCAGCCCGCGAATGAACGCCCAGTTCAGCGCCAGATAGATCAGCAGCAGGGCCGCCAGCGCGCCGAGCATGGCAGTGAAGATGCCCCGGCGGTTGTCGCGCAGTTCTGCCGACAGCGTGGCCGCATCGCTCCAGCCACCGAAGGCGAGGAAGACGTAGATCAGCGCGGCGGAAAATCCGGCCAGGCCAACCTGCTCCGGCTCCACCGGCGGCGCAACGGGCGGCACGAAGCCGCGCCACTCCAGCCACAGGCCGGCGCCGACGATCCCCAGGAAGCCGGCAGCGACCAGCACCACCAGGCCGGCCTGGGTGCCGAAGCTCACGCGCCAGCCAATGAGATTCAACGCCACCAGCGCGGCGACCAATCCACCGGCCAGCAGTACGTTGCCCAATTGGCCGAGGCCGAGCAAGGCGCTGAAGTGATCGGCGAAGAGGAAGGCCATCAGCGCGATCCAGCCGGTATGCAGGATGGCGAAGCGCGACCAGGCGAACAGGAAGCCCACTCGCTGGCCGTAGGCGCGTTCGAGGAAGTGGTAGTCGCCACCGGGATGGGCGAAAGCCGAGGCCATCTCCACGTAGCACAGGGCGCCGACCATTGACAGCAGGCCGCCGAGAATCCACACCAGGTAGAAGTGCTCCTGGCCGACGTTGAGCGCCACGGTGGGCGCGGTCTTGAGGATGTCGCTGGTGATAACCATGCCCAGCGTCAGCAGCAGCGCGTGGACGGCGCCCAGGTGCCGGCGCGGGCCGGCCGGCTTGTCAGCGGCGAAGTTGTCAGCCATGAATTGGCTCCGGAAGTAGTAAGGGCCGCGATGCGGCCCCTGGATTTTCAAAAGCGCAGATCAGAACGAATAGCTCGCGCGGGCGTAGTAGTACGCGCCGTTGGAGCCGATCGGCGAGAGCACGTCGTACGGCAGGTTGCCGCCGTAGTTGATCTCGGAGCTGGAGCGTTCCGGGTAGTTGTCGGTGAGGTTGTTGCCGCCCACCGCCAGGCTGAACTGCGGGGTGAACTTGTAGGCCACCTCGGCATCCAGCTGCCATACCGCGCCGTAGGTCTGCTCCGGGTGGTAACCATCGCCGAAGTCGAACACGCGAGTGGTCTCGCCCTGCCGGGTCAGGCGGCCGAGCAGGTTCCACTGCGCATCGCTCCAGGTGGTGGTGAGGATGAAGCGATCCCGGGGCGCGGCGTCGGTCAGGGTGTTGCGTTCCTCAACGCCCACCAGCGCGTCCTCGCCGATACCCAGGTTGGAGAGCTGCTGCGGAGTGGCCTTGGTGCTGCGCACCTTGGTGTGGTTGTAGGTGTATGCGGTGGTCACGCCCAACTGGCCGCCGACGAAGGGCTGGTGGTAGTTGAGTACCAGCTCGGCGCCATCGGTGCGGGTGTCGGCGGCGTTGGTGAAGAAGTTCACGTCATGCACGCCGGCCACGCCGAAGTTGTCCTGGATGAACTGCTCCATGGCGTCGCTGCCGATGCGCTGGGACAGGGTGATGCGGTCGTCGACGTCGATGCGGAACACGTCGAAGGACAGGTCGAAGCGCTCGTTGAGCTGCGCGGTCAGGCCCAGGCTGAAGTTCTTCGAGGTCTCCGGGTCGAGCTTCTCCGCGCCCAGCGCGCGGGCGATCGGGTCGTTCACCGAGAGCACGCGAATGTCGGTCAGCGTGCCGCCGTCGCCGAAGTTGCTGGTGGTGTTCTGGAAGCCGACCTGGGCCAGCGACGGCGCGCGGAAGTTGGTGGACGCCGCGCCGCGCAGGGCCAGCACCGGGGTCAGCTGGTAGCGCCCGCTGAGCTTGCCGGTGAGCTTGCTGCCGGCGTCGTCGTAGCGCTCCCAGCGCGCAGCGGCGTCGACGAAGAACTGGTCGGTGAGGTCGCCCGACAGGTCGATGTAGGTGCCGAAGACGTTGCGGTCGATGTCCGACTCTTCGCTGGGACGCAGGCCCGCCGCGCCATCCGCCCCGACGCCGTAGTACGAGGCCTCGTCGCCGGCGGTGGTGATGTAGTTTTCGTAGCGGTACTCGCCACCGAGCGCGAGCACGAATGGCCGCCCGGCAAGGCTCAGCTCGCGGCTGAGGTCGAGGTTGGCGACGCTCTGGCGCAGCTCGTAGTCGCCGGTGTCGAAGCGGGTCGGCGTGTCTTCGCCGAGCGATGCGTTGAGGGTGCGCCGGGTCGAGGATTCGAAGCGGTTGCGGCCGTGGGTGACGCTGGCGTCGTAATCCCAGGTCTCGGCGATCAGGCCCTTGTAGCCGACTGTTGCGGACAGGTCAGTGTTGTCGCCCAGGGACTGCGGCAGGTAGCCGTTGGGGTAGATCTCCGGGTGTTCGTCCGGGTAGCGGTAGAACTCCGCGCCGGTGGTGTGGCGCTCGTTGTACAGGCCGAAGGAGTAGAGCTTGCCGCCGCCCAGGGCGAGGTCGCCGTTGAACCAGGCGTTGACGTCACGTGCCAGGCCATCGCCCATCACGTAGTTGCGCTGGCCGGGGGTATCGGCGAAGCCATCGTAGCCGGCGCGGTTGGTCGGCTCGCGGTTGATGAACTCGGCACCGCCACGGATGAAGCCGTCTTCGCCCAGCCGCGTGCCGGCCTTGGCCGCGGTGTAGGAGTTCTGCCCGTCGGTGGTGGTCTTGCCGATGGCGTCCTGGTGGGTGTGGTAGGCGCCGTAGCTGGTGGTGACCTCGCCGCCTTCGGGGGCATCGTCGAGGATGATGTTGATCACCCCGGCGATGGCGTCGGAGCCGTACTGCGCCCCGGCGCCGTCGCGCAGTACTTCGATGCGTTTGATGGCGCTGATGGGGATCGAGTTGAAGTCCACCGGCGCGGTGCCGCGGCCGATCTTCGAGGAGTCGTTGACCAGCGCCGAGGTGTGCTGGCGCTTGCCGTTGATCAGCACCAGCACCTGGTCCGGGCTCATGCCGCGCAACTGGGCGGCGCGCACGTGGTCGGCGCCACCGGAGTTGGACTGGCGCGGGAAGTTGAAGGACGGCAGTAGCGTCGCCAGGGCCTGGCCCAGTTCGCCGCCGACGGCGCCGGTGGATTGCAGGTCCTGCGCCGTGAGCACATCCACCGGGACGGGGGAATCCAGCAGGGTGCGGTTGTTTCCGCGGGCGCCGGTGACCAGCACGGTCTCCAGCTTGGTGGTGGCCTCGGGGGTCGACGAACTTTCGTCGGCATGCGCGGAGGCCTGGGCGATGACCGAGGCCACCGCAACGGCAATAAGGGAACGGGATAACACGCGAAATACTCCTGTCTCGCTTAAAGAGCGCCACTCGCCGTTGGCGGCGAGTCCGGAACTCCGCTTTTTGGGTTCTTTTGACTTGAGCGGTTGGTGTCGGAAGTCCGGAAACCGCGAGCGACTGTTCCCCTCAGGGTGGAGAAAACAGTGCTCGGGAAAACGCTCCAGGTGTCACGGCCGGTCTCTCTTCGTGATGAGCGAAAAGGCGCGGCTCTCGGTATCGCAGGTCATCCCTGACCCGATGGGGAAGGCGTCATCCTAGCTAGTGGCAGAATGCTTTTAAACGAATAAAAAATGCTTTGGTTATAACCAGTTACCCTGTTCGCCAAGCAACATCGGCCAGTGTTGCCAGAGCAACAGCGCCTGCCTTCAGTCGAAGGCTTTTCGCGTCCATTCGTCCTCGGGAATATCCAGCGCCGCGCCGGAGAATCGCTCCTCGCGGAACGGGTCGGCCTCGTTGTGGAAGCCGTTGCGCTCCCAGAATCCGGGCCGGTCGGTGTCGCTGAATTCCAGCTCGCGCAACCACTTCGCGCTCTTCCAGAAATAGCGCCCGGCGATCACCAGGCGCAGTGGCCAGCCATGCACCGGGGTCAACGGTTCGCCGGCGTAGTGCGTGGCGAGCAGGCTGTCCGGACGCAGCAGTTCTGCCAGCGGCAGGTTGGTCTCGTAGTCGTGGTCGGCATGGGCCACGACGAACTGCCCGGTCGAGCGCACGCCGTAATGATCGAGCAAGTCGGCGAGATGCACGCCTCGCCATGAGGTGTCGAACTTCGACCAGCGCGTGACGCAATGGATGTCGCAGACCAGCTCGCGCTGCGGCAGCGCCAGCAGGTCGTCGAGGCTCAGCTCCAGCGATTGCGGCCCAGGATTTTGCCGAGACAACGCACCGGTGAGCCGCAGGCGCCAGGTTTCACGCTCGTACTCCGGCACCGCGCCTTCATGGAGAATCGGGAAGCGCTCGGTCAGCACCTGCCCCGGCGGCAAGCGTTCGCCGTAACGCGGGTCGCCCGCTGGCGAGCGTGCCTTCTGCAGGCGCCTGGCCTTGTCGTGCATCCCCGGGCCCTCAGTTTGCCAACGGAATCCACGGCGCCTGCGCGACCTTCTGCGCCTCGCCGAAGGCCGGCACCTTGCGCGCCAGGTCGCGGACGTTCTTCACGTCCAGGTCGAGCAGTTGCTGGCGGGTGATCAGGGTCGGCGGCACCAATACCTGCTCGCCCGGATTCTCCCCAGCGATACGCAACGCAAGGCTGCGCACGCTGATGGCCCCGGCCACTTCCGGGTTGACCGCGGCAGTGGCGCTCCAGGCGCTGCCCTCCTCCTTCATGATCTGGATGTCGGCGGTGGAAATGTCGGCGCTATAGATTTTCACCTGGCTGCCCAGGCCGGCTTCGTCCACGGCGATCTTCACGCCCTTGGCGAACTCGTCGAAGGGCGCGAAGAACACGCTGATGCCAGGATTGGCGCGCAACACTGCGCTGGCCTGGTCGGCCACCGAGTTGGCAATCGGCGCATTCAGCGTACCGAAGCGCGCCTTCTCGACGATGCCGGGGTTCTCGGCTTTCACCTGGCGCCAGATTTCGTCGCGGCGCTCCATGGGGGTGAAACCGTCGATGTACACGTAGCCGGCCTCGAAGGCCTTGCCGTTGTCCTGCAGCACCTGCTTGAGCGCCAGGCGTGCCAGCTCGCGGTGGTCCTGCTCGACGCGGGTGATGCGCGGGTCGTTCACGTCGACGTCGAAGGTGACCACCTTGATGCCCTTGGCCAGCGCCTTGTCGATGGAATCCTTGAGCGTCTCGGCGAGGCCGAGCTGAACGATGATGCCGTCCACGCCCAGGTCGATGGCCTGCTCCAGCATCTCGCGCTGGGTGGCCGCCTGCTGGCGGGCATCGAACACGCGCAGCTTCACGTCCAGCGCGTTGGCCTGTTTCTCCACGCCGCGCAGGTAGGCTTCCGGGAAGTCACCGGAGAACAGGTAACCGACCAGCGCGATCTGCACACCGCCCTTGTCGAAAGGTGCCGGCGCACCGGGCAGGCCAGCCGCTTCGGCGGTCGCTGCACCGGACAACAACAGCCCGGCGGCGAACAGCGCGCGCAGGGACTTGGCGGGGGTGAACTTCATCCGTTGAATCTCCGAAAAAGGTAAGTGATCAGCGCCCGCGCCGGGCCAGACCGAAGGTGAACATCAAGGCCGAAACGAGGACCGCACCCTTGACGAAGTCCTGGGCGTAGTAAGGCGCGTTGAGCATGGTCAGGCCGTTGAGCAGGGTCGCGACCAGCACCGCGCCCACCAATGTCCCGAAGGCATTGGGCTTCTGCGCGCCGAGCACCGCGAAACCGATCAGCGCGGCGCCAAGAGCATCGAGCACCAGCCCGTTGCCGGAGCTGACATCGCCTCGGCCGAGACGCGCCGCCAGCAGCAATCCACCCAGCGCGGCCAGCAGCGCCGAGAGCATATAGGCGAGCAGCTTGTAGCGCTCCACCGGTGCACCGGCGAGGCGCGCGGCCTGCTCGTTGCCGCCGATGGCGTAGAACAGCCGGCCCGGCCGGGTACGTTCGAGGAACAGCCAGACCAGCAGCGCACAGCCGAGCAACACCACCACGGGCGCCGGCACGCGGTCCCACAACTGCGCGCGACCAAGGGCGAGGAACCAGCTGGCGAAGGCGCCCGGCGCTTCATCCCCATTGGGCAAGGTCATGCCGACGGCGATGGAGCGGCCGCCGGTGGGGATCAGTTGCACACCGACTACCAGGAACATGCTGCCGAGTGTGGCGAGGATGTCCGGCACGCGCATGCGCACGATCAGCCAGCCGTTGAGCAACCCGACCAGGGTGCCGAGGCCGAGGCTGATGAGGATTGCCGCCAGCGGCCCCCAGTCCAGCACCACCATCACGTAGCTGGCAGTCATCAGGCTCAGTGCGGCGACGGCACCGATGGACAGGTCCAGCCCGCCCACGGCCATGCTCAGGGTCACGCCCAGGGCGAGCAGCGCGACAATGGACACCGACTGCAACACCAGGAACAGATTGCCGACCCGCAGGAAAGCCGGCTCCAGCAGCGCGAATACCAGCACCAGCACAGCCAGCAGCAGGAGCAGCGCGTAGTGGATGAGGAAGTCGAGCAGGCGTGCGACGGAGGACGTCGCCGGGCTGCCCACTGCAGTTCTAGACACGCGCGACTCCTTGGCGTGAAGAGTGGAATTGCGCTGGCGCCAGGTGGGCGACGATCTCGCTGCGTTGCAGGTCCTGCCGGGGCAGCTCGGCGACCACCGCGCCCTCGCGCACGACAAGGATGCGGTCGGCAATTTCCAGGGCTTCGTCCGGGTCGCTGCAGATCACCAGCGTGGCGCGGCCGGCGGCACTGGCGCGGATACGTTGGCCAATGTCGCGGCGGGCGCGCACGTCGACGCCCTGGAAGGGTTCGTCGAGGATCAGCACCCGGCCCTGCCCCAGCAGCCAACGGGCAAGAATGACCTTCTGCTGGTTGCCGCCGGAAAGCAGCTCCAGGGGGTGTTCCGGGCCCGGCCCCTTGATGCCGAGCGCTTCGATCTGCCCGGCCACCTCGGCACGCTCGGCGTTGCGATCAATGAAACCCAGGCGCGTAAAGCTGCGCAGAAACGGCAACGTCATGCTGGCGCGCACCGAGAAGCCCGGCACCCGCGAGTTGCGCGCGCGGTCCTCCGCAGCGAAGAACACCCCGCCGGCGATGGCTTCGCGCGGCGAACGCGGTTGCCAGTCACGGCCATCGAGGCGGATCGATCCAGCGTGCTGCCGACGCAGGCCGAACAGCACCTCGGCGATCTCGCTCTTGCCCGCGCCGAGCAGACCGGTCAGGGCGACCACTTCGCCTTCGTGCAGGTCCAGGTCGAATACTGCGCTGTGCGCTTCAAGCTGCCAGTCGCACAGGGACAGCACCTTCGCGCCGCGCTGCAAAGGCTGCAATTGGACCTCGCCCAGCGCGGCGCCGAGCATGGATTCGACGGCCGCGGCGAGGTCCAGCGGCGACTCGAATTCGCCTACCAGGCGCCCATCACGCAGCACCAGCGCGCGGTCCGCCACACGTTGCAAATCCGTTAGCCGATGAGAGATGTAGAGGATCGCCACGCCGCGTTCGCGCAGGTGGTCGATGAGATGGAACAGACGCTCGGCCTCGAGGGTCGACAGAGATGCCGTGGGCTCGTCGAGGATCAGCAGGCGTGGCTTAAGCGCCAGCGCACGGGACAGGATCACCAGTTGCCGCTCGGCAGTGCCCAGGGTTTCGATGGGCGCCTGCAGCGGCAGGCGCAGTTCCAGCGCGGCAGCTATTTCAGCGGCGCGCTTCAACGCTTCGTCTGGGCAGAAAAGGAACGAGCCGGTGGCGCCGCAGAGTTCGTCCAGCAGCAGATTCTCCGCGACGCTCAGGCCAGGCACCACGCCCTGCTCCACCTGCTGGTGCACCGCGACTATGCCGTGGCGGCGGGCGTCTTGGGGCGAGGCGAAACGAACCGGCTCGCCATCGATCAGCAAGTGTCCGGCATCGTGGCTGTGGGAACCGGCAAGAATCTTCACCAGCGTCGACTTGCCCGCGCCGTTGGCACCGAGCAGGGCAAGCACCTCGCCGGGGCGGATTTCCAGGTCCAGGTCGACCAGCACGCGGTTCTCGGCAAAGGACTTGCCGACGCCTTCGAGGCGGAAGAATGCAGCGCAAGCGGGCTGGGCAGACATGGGACTCTCGATAGGACGCGAAAGAGCGAGAGCGTCATTTCAGAGCTTCGCCGTTGGACTGAGCGGCGATTCTTTTATAATCTCAAACTATGCATCAACTAATTTTTAATATCGTTTATGCATATGCTAACAACCGCCCGAGCGAGGCGCGCGCACTGTTCGCCCAGCAACAGCAGCCCGAGAAAAACGGCTGACGCGACGCAGATCGGGCGGGTAGCATCCACGCATTCAACCCACAAGGTGAGCACTCGAGATGGCGAACGATACCTACACTCCCCCCCGCGTCTGGACCTGGGACAAGAGCAACGGCGGCGCCTTCGCCAGCATCAACCGGCCCATCGCCGGCCCGACCCACGACAAGCAGCTGCCGCGCGGCAAGCACCCGCTGCAGCTGTATTCGCTGGCCACGCCCAACGGCGTGAAGGTCACCATCCTGCTCGAGGAACTGCTGGAGCTGGGCGTGACCGAAGCCGAGTACGACGCCTGGCCGATCAGGATCAGCGACGGCGACCAGTTCGGCAGCGGTTTCGTCGAGATCAACCCGAACTCGAAGATCCCCGCCCTGCTGGACACCAGCGTCGATCCGGAACTGCGCATCTTCGAATCCGGTTCGATCCTGGTCTACCTCGCGGAGAAGTTCGGCCACTTCCTGCCCAAAGACCTGGCCAAGCGCACCGAGACGCTGAACTGGCTGTTCTGGCAGATGGGCAGCGCGCCCTTCCTCGGCGGCGGCTTCGGCCACTTCTACGCCTACGCGCCGGAGAAGTACGAGTACCCGATCAACCGCTACGCCATGGAGGTCAAGCGCCAGCTCGACGTGCTCGACCGCCAGCTGGCCGAAAACCGCTACATAGCGGGCGACGAATACAGCATCGCCGACATGGCGATCTGGCCCTGGTACGGCGCGCTGCTGAACAACCAGGTGTACGAAGCCGCCGAATTCCTCGACGTGGAAAGCTACACCCACGTGCGCCGCTGGACCGACGAAATCGCCGCGCGCCCGGCGGTGCAGCGCGGGCGCCGAGTGAACCGTACCTGGGGCGATGATGCGTTACCGGAGCGGCACAGCGCGGAGGATTTCACGCGCTGAGTCATCCGGCCTGACGCCGTTCCTGCCGACAGATCGAAGGAATGGCCCGATCCCAGGTTTTCCGTCAATCCTCTGCAGTTGGATGGCGATCGCGGACGGAGTCCGCTCCTACAAAAACATCAGGCTACGTGGGAGCGGACTCCGTCCGCGATTGGCCAGCCAGCGACCTCGGTTCAAAGGTTCGCGAGCAAGCTCGCTCCTACAGGAACTCCATGCACCGCGCTCTGGCTCTGGCTCTGGCTCTGGCTCTGGCTTGATAAGTCTTCCAGAGAAACACCCGCGTACTCCGGATCGCCCCGTTCAGGAGGCCTCGTTGGATTGGAGTTTCAGGGGTTGAGCGGCATGGATGCCGCGAGAGCCGCGATGGGCCAGGGATGGCCCTTCGCGGCGTGCCCCTGAAACTTCGATTCAACGAGGGAATTTTTCGCCCCAAGCGAAAAACCGGATGTCCGGGGCAAGACCTTTGCCTCCTTTGGGGCGTTTGCCAAAGGAGGTCGCCCGAGGGGGCGAAACGAGAAGTCCAAGCGCACGACGGTGCGACGCAGGAAACCAAGGCGCGAAGCAGACACATCGCGGACGGAGTCCGCTCCTACGAACAGGCACCGTGCCACGGCATGTTCGCGAGCAAGAACTAGGCGTCCCCCCTCGCTCCTACAAAAAACAAAAAACCGGAGCCCCTTTCGAGGCTCCGGTTTTTCATTCCAGCGAGCTGTTACTTGCCAGCAGTCAGCGCACTGTAGCTGGTCATCAGATTCCGGTAATCCGGAATGTGGTTGGAGCACAGCGCCGCCAGCCCTTCGATATCGTTGCGCCAGTCGCGGTGCAGCTCACAGGCCACGCCGAACCAGGTCATCAGCTGCGCACCAGCCGCTTCCATCCGGCGCCAGGCCGCGTCACGGGTCATCTCGTTGAAGGTGCCGGACGCATCCGCCACCACGAACACATCAAAGCCTTCGGCAAGGGCCGACAGCGCCGGGAACGCCACGCAGACCTCGGTCACCACGCCGGCGATGATCAGCTGCTTCTTGCCGGTGGCCTTCACTGCTTTCACGAAATCCTCGTTGTCCCAGGCGTTGATCTGGCCGGGGCGCGCGATGTACGGCGCGTCCGGGAACTGCGCTTTCAGCTCGGGAACCAGCGGGCCGTTGGGGCCGGTTTCGAAGCTGGTGGTGAGGATGGTCGGCAGGTTGAAGAACTTGGCCAGGTCCCCCAGAGCGAGGACGTTGTTCTTGAACTTGTCCGGATCGATGTCGCGGACCAGCGAGAGCAGACCGGCCTGGTGGTCGACCAGCAGTACGGCGGCGTTGTCTTTGTCCAGGCGGTTGTAGGTAGCGTTGGTCATGGTGAAATCCTCGATTTGCTTTCAGTGGGTGCCGGCTTGGCCGGAAAGGATTTGGACTTGTTCTGCAGTGCGTCACTGCATGGAGCAAAGATTAATTTCAACACCATTGATCCACTAGACGGCAAAAATTGTCTCTAGCGTTCCATTCACAGAACGATAAAGACATGGAGCACCGCTGGGCACTCGAGCTAGCCCGCGTGCCGCCAGGTCGAATGGTGTTCCTCATGGAAGAACTGGCGCTGCCAGCTCAAGGGCGTAACGCCTTCGATGCGATAGAAAATCCGGCAGAAATGCGCCTGGTCGCAGAAGCCACACTGCAGGCCGATCTCCGCCAGCGGGAAGGACGATTCGCGCATCAGTTGCTTGGCCTTCTCCACACGCAGGATGCGCATCCACGCCTGGGGCGAGTGACCGGTGGCGACCTTGAACTTGCGGGTGAAATCGCTGCGCGACAGGGCGCAGGCGGCGGCCAGGTCGCTCACCGCGATGCCGCTGTCCAGATGCTTGAGCAGCAAGGCCTGGGCGCGCTCGCGCTGCCAGGGCGCAAGATCACGCTTTGGCGCGTCCACTGGCATCTGGCCAATCAGTCTCTGAAGCATGCTGTCCCTCCCCTGCGGTCTGGTGGCCATTTTTTGTGGGCGCAGGGGCGGCGGCGAGTTAAAGCTGGTTAAACGGCATTAACCCGTGGGAGCGAAAAAGCAGTGGATCAAAGGCCGGGGAGCGGATTTCCATCGCCCGCGTAGTCGCTCGCGATCATCGCGCAAGCTCCCGACCGACGCTCGCCAAGCCTTGCCCGTCAAGGCTTGCGAAGCAGAGCAGCACGCCACGCTGTGCAGCCGACAGGCGATGCCGGGGCGAGCGCGGCGTTAATCGTTATTAAGCAAACTGCGCGAAGCAGGCTGCCCGGCACAGGATGGCCCAACGCCGAGCCGTCGTTTACCCTGAGTGTCATTCACAAAAACAATGGCCAATCGACCGCAGAGTCGATGGACATGCGCCACCAGGGCCAGCACCTGGGCCGGCGCGAAACCTGCCCCAGCGTGCGAAAGCGACGACCAGACGATGACTCCCGAGCCCGTGGCGACGGTCGAAACCGTGCTTCATTTCGGCCCCTACCAGATATTCCCCACCTCACGCATGATCCTCGAGGCCGGCCGTCCGCTGCGCCTGGGCCAGCGTGCACTGGACATCCTTTTGGCGCTGCTGGAGCGCGCCGGCCAGGTGGTGAGCAAAGGCGAACTGCTGGCTCGCGCCTGGCCCGGCCAGGACATCGACGAAGGCAACCTGCGGGTGCACATGACCGCGCTGCGCAAGGCGCTGGGCGACGGCCAGAACGGCCGGCGCTTCATCGTCACGGTGGCACTGCGCGGCTACAGCTTCGTCGAGCCACTGACCGCCTCGGCGCAATCGACGCCGGCGCCCGATGAGCGCCAATCGGCGGACCACAACCTGCCGCCCCGGCGCAATCGCCTGCTGGGCCGCGAGGCGGAACTCGAGCGTCTGGTCGCCGAGTTGCCCCGGCGCCGCTGCATCAGCCTGGTGGGCAGCGGTGGCATCGGCAAGACCAGCCTCGCCCTGCAGGCCGCCGAGCGCTTCATCGGTCACTACCCCCACGGCATCCGCATGCTCGACCTCACCCAGTTGCAGGACGCTCGGCCGCTGAACAGCAGCCTCGCCTGCGTGCTGGGCATTCCGGGGCTGGCGGGCGAATCCCTGGAACACATCTGCGCCCAGGTCGCCGAACGCCAGATGCTGTTGCTCATCGACAACTGCGAACACCTGATCGAGTCCGCCGCGCATCTGGTGGAATGCCTGCTGCGCCACGCGCCGCAGATCCACATCCTCGCCACCAGCCGCGAAAGCCTGCGCGCCACCGGCGAGCACATCCAGCCGCTGCGGCCGCTCGGTTGCCCACCGGCGCAGGTCGACGGCATCGAGGACGCCCTCGCCTACCCTGCCGTGGCGCTGCTCATCGAGCGGGCGAAGGAGACCCACGAGGACTTCGAATTCGGCCCCCAGGACCTGCCCCGGGTCGGCGAAATCTGCCGTCGCCTGGAAGGCATCCCGCTGGCCCTGGAACTCGCCGCCGGCTACCTGGGCGAGGCCGACGGCGGCATCGATGCGCTGCTGCAGGGCGGCTACCTCGACCTTCCCCTGCAGTCCGACCGCCACGAACACCTGCGCGCGATGCTCGACTGGAGCTACGCGCTGCTGCGCCCCGCGGAACAATCCTGCCTGCGCCGCCTCAGTGTGTTCCGTGGCGGTTTCACGCTCGACTCCATCGCCGCCGTCCTTGGCCAACCGGTGGACCTCGGCGCGGCGTTCCTGCTGGTGAACCACCTGACGGCCAAGTCGCTGCTGAGCACCGAGATCCGTGGCGACGAAGTCACCTACCGGCTGCTGGAACCGACCCGCCTCTACGCCCTGGAAAAACTCCAGGCCAACGGTGAGTTGCACCAGGCCCGCGAGCGTCACCTGGAGCTCTGCCAGAGCACGATGCAGGCTGCGCAGAACGAGTGGGAACGATCAGCGTCCCAGGGCTGGCTGCAACGCCATGCGCCCTGGCTCGCCGATGTGCGCGCCGCACTCGACTGGGGGCTGCAGGGCGAGGTCCGGCACAGCCGGGCGATCCATCTCGCGGCCTGCTCGTCGCCGCTGTGGCAGGAGCTTTCGCTGCTGCACGAATACGGTCCCTACGTGAGCGCCGCGCTCGGCCTGCTCAGCGCCGAATCCGCTTCGTCGCTGGAACTGGCCATGCGCCTGGAACTGGCGCTGGGCAACACCACCTACCACGACGTGCGCAACAGCCAGGCGGACGAAGCCTTCCAGAACGCGCGCTTCCTCGCCCGGCAGATCGGCGATCTCGACGGTGAACTCACTGCGCTCTCGGGCGGCCTGGCCGTGCTGCTGTGGGCAGGCCAGTACCAGCAGGCGGCGGAGCAGAGCCGGCACTTCGATCGCCTCAGCGATGGCCACGGCGAGATGCTCGCCACCAGCGCCCTGCGCCTGAAGGTGCTGGCGCTGCACTACGCGGGCGATCAGCTGCGCGCCCAGGCCGTCGGCGAAGAAGTGCTGCAGCGTCTGGAACAACAGCGCCGGGCCAACCGCTTCGCGCCTTGCCTGGGCGTGCAGTACGACCAGCAGGTCGCCTCCCTCGCCACCCAGGCGCGCACGCTCTGGCTGCGCGGCCTGCCCGAGCAGGCGGGACGCATGGCGACACAGGCCATCGAACTGGCCTGCGAGATCGACCACAGCGCGTCCATCGCCTACAGCCTGGCCGTGGCCGGCTGCGTCATCGCCTTCTACAACGGCGAGTTCGACAAGGCCCGCCAACGCGTGCGGCAGATGATCGAAGTCGCCGAGCGCTATCGCGTCCCGCTGTTCACCGATTGGGCGCGGCATTACGCGTGGGCCATGCAGCTCGACGAAATGGCCAGCGCCGCAGCACCCGCCGTCGGCCTGGTCCGCGACATCGTGCAGACCCTCGGCGGCCGCGCCCTTCCCACCGACCAGGCGCAGCTGATGCGCGCACGCACCGGCACGGCAGGCTGGTGCGCGCCGGAAATCCTGCGCAACGAGGCCGTGGCCCTGCTGCAGCGCGGCGACCGCGAATCCCTCCTGGGCGCCGAAACCCTGCTGACCCGCGCGCTGGCGCAGGCCCAGGAACAAGGCGCACTGGCCTGGGAGCTGCGTTCGGCCACTTGCCTGGCGGAGCTGTGGAACGCACAGGGCAAACCGGAACAGGCGCACCAACTGCTGGCCCCGGTCTACCAGCGCTTCACGGAAGGGTTCGACTTACCGGACCTGCGCAGGGCGCGGGAGTGCCTGGAACTCTGCGGCCGCTGATATCCGCTGCCAGTGGCGCCTCGGCACAAACTACCACCTCACGCCAGGCCAGTTTGTCTACATCAGCGACACCGACATCTTCAAACGGCAGGCCGGCCAAGGCCGCAGCGGCAAAGTGCTCGACTCGGTGGCGGGCAAGAACTACGAAGCGGGCTGGAAAGGTGCGTTCCACGACGGCCAGCCGAATACCAACGTCGCGGCCTGCGTGATCACCGACGAGCTGGACACCGGGCTCTTTGGCCGCTACGCCCACTACGGTGCGCCGCGCAGCCTGATGATGAACCTGCGTTACGACTTATGAGCGCGGCGTTGCGCCGCGTCGGAATCGTCGCACGCCTGGCGGCAATGCGCTCGACATTAAAGTTAACTTTAAACTTAGGGTAGCCCTCGACAGCCGCCCGGCTACCACGCCAGGCGGAATCCCACAGGGCAACCAGAAGGTCAGGCAGATGAAGGCACGGTTCAAGGAAATCGAGTTCGGTACCCACAGCGTCGAAGTGATCGAGGGCGGCTATTACGACCGCTACCGGATGAACCCGGACCTGGACCAGGTGGCAAAGGACCCCGCCGCCGGCAACATCGACTACTTCCGGCGCATTCCCAAACAGCTGGTCGCTTCGCGCGTCGGGCCGACCTGGGCGCCGAACTTCTACTACCGCACCAGCAGCATCCAGCTGCTGTTCCTGGCGCCCATCGGCCGCCTGCGCGCGACGCTACCGGCGCCGCTGGAACCCCTGCGCGCCCTGCCCGGCCAAGGGCTGGTGGCGCTCACCTTTTTCTCCTACGCGGTGTGTGACAATGACCCGTACGACGAGGTCTCGGTCGCCATCGTCGTCCGCAGGCCAGGCGCCACCGGCAGCCACGCCCTTGAACTGCTGGACTCGATGCGTCGGCGCAGCTTCGTCGCCCATGTGCTGGCTTTGCCGGTCTCCACCGAGATCGCGCGGGTACGCGGGGTGCACGGCTACCAGTTCCCCAAGTGGCGCACCGGCATCGAGGTGAAAATTGGCAGCGAAGTTTCCGCCAGCATCCAGGGGCCCAGCGGCAAGGCCGACCTGCTGCTCCAGGCACCGCTGCCGCCACTGCAGATCGCCGCTGCGCAATCGCGCCTGGGCACCACTACCATGGTCCACCAGGTCGATGGCCGCTGGCACCGGACCTGCGTGCAGAGCAATACCCTGTCGTATGCGCAGAAACTGCTGCCCCGCGGTGTGCGCCTGGCTCGCAACGGCGGGCCGCTGAGCCAGTTGCTGGATGGCCTTGGCGCGTCGCGCATCCTGCGCCTGGACGTGGTCAAGGACGCGCAGATCGTCCTGCACCTTCCTGCGCCGCTGGAAGGTGTGCACTGAATCTGCCCCTCGATACCGAAAGACCGCGCCTACCCTGGGCGAGCGCATCCTCCACCTCGTCAGCCACGTCGCCTGCTACGCCGCCCGGACCACGCGGCGCTGCTGGGCGCGGTCTACTGCGACTGGACGCTGACGGCGACCGCAGAGGTCACCCGCATTACCAGCTGGCGCCCGAGGTACTCGGGCTTCATCTCCACGTCCGGGCGGACATTGACCGTGTGCTGGCTGCCATCGGCGAACTGCAGGGTCGCGGTGCGCCGGGTGGTGTCCATGGATTTGACCACGGCGGTAATCTCCACTGTATCGGCCGCCAGCATGGCTGGCTTGTTGCCCGGTTGCGCCGTCGCCAGCAGGCCTGCCTCGCCGCTGCCAGCCTTCTGGCCCGGCTCGCGCAGGTAGACCAGGCGCTCCATCGTGACGATGGCGCGGACCCGATCACCCACCTTGAGCTGGTCGAAGTTGCGCATCTCCGGCGGAGCCTGAAGGGTGCGGCTGTTGCCCTGGTCATCCGTGAGGGTGAAGGCCCGCTTGGTCCGGTCGACGGCGCTGACACGTGCCTGCATCTCTTCCGTCTCGGTCATCGCGCCGCCCGGCACACCCTTGGCGACTGACTCGGTGTTGTCGAACTGGTAGCTCAGCTCATCGTTCTTCTGGCTCTGGCAACCGACCAGCACGCTGGCGGCCAGAGACAGGTAGATCCAACGGGACACACTCATCGGGCGACTCCTTGCATCAGGGTGTTTGCGGGTTGGTATCAGGGAAATGACGTAGCACGAGCAGGCCGGTCCGCCGCGGCTGCATGAATTCACCGAGCGTAGCGTTTGCCCGGTGATGCGCCACGCAGGTTACTCAGTACTTGATATCCCGCGCAGTCTCGCGCCCCTGCTGCTTGGTCTGGCGTTTGTCCTGGCGGCACTGGGCGTTGTACTGCTGGTCGGCGGCACGGCAGTTCTGCTTGGTCTGCCGGGCGTCCTGGCGGGTTTCCTGGCGCACGTCCCGCGCCTGACGACGCTGGCTGCCCTGCTCGGTAGCCCAGGTGGAGCCGGCCGAGGCGACGAGAAAGCTCGCCATCAGAATCGCGGTGAACAGGGAACGGGGCATGGCATCACCTCCTGCTGCGCAGGGATCGGGAATGTCCAGTACAGCCGATTTCCCGCTGGCTTGCCGATGGTGGCGCGGGGTTCGCCGCGCTGCTCGACGAAAGGCAGCCCCGGCTGCGACCGCGGGCATCTGCCACGCAGCGCAGCCGGCTCCGCAGGCCTACTGCTCGCGCACCAGCAGCACCGGGCGCCTGCTCGACTGCAGCACACCCTCGGCCACGCTGCCCAGCATCAGGCGCCGCACGCCGCGGCGACTATGGGTACCCATGACAATGGCGTCGGCCTTGACGGCGTCGGCCTCGCTTTCGATGCGGTCGGCCACTTCTTCGCCGGCGGTTTCCATGCTGACCCGCTGGTAGCTGGCCGGCACGGCATACTCGGCGACCACTTCCCGCGCCTTGCCCAGGATGTCGTCGGCGGCCTTGAGCGCGGCGGCTTGCAGGGCCTCGGCGTCGTAATACTTGGCGTAGTAAGGCAGATGGCCCAGCGGGCGGTCGACGATGGTAATGACGTGCAGTTCACCACCGCTCATGCGGACCAGCTTTGCGCCTTCGGCCAGGGCTTTGAAGGAAACGGGGCTGCCGTCGACGGCGGCCAGTACGTGCTTGTACATGCTGTGCTCCTCGTTGATTGGGCACTACGACCTTAACCACGCGGGCCGAGAGCGCCCTTGTGCCGCGTCAATGTAATCGCCCCGTGGCGCTTCAGTGCGCCGGCATTGCCTCATCGCGGCAGGCGGACGGGCTCTGCCCGGTCCAGCGCTTGAAGGCCCGGCGGAAGCCGCGCACATCACTGTAGCCAAGCGCCTCGGCGATGCGCTCGATGGGCATTTCCGGGTTGTTCAGCAGGCTCATGGCGCGTGCGTGGCGCACCTGTTCCTGCAGGGCGTCGAAGCTCATCCCGTGCTCGCTCAGGCGGCGGCGCAAGGTGCGGCTGCTCATGTTCAGCTCGCCGGCAACCTTGTCGATGGGGCTGCCGTTGGCCAGGTCGCGGGCGATAGCGCGTTCCACCGTTTCCAGCAGGCCGGTCTTCTGCTGCACCTGGGCGTACTCCGCCTCCAGCAGGCTGAGCGCCTGGCGAAGCGCGACCGGGTGGTGGCTGGGCAGTTGCACATCCAGCCAATGGCTGGCGATGACGACCCGGTTGTGCAGGCAGCCGAATTGCAGGTTCGGCCCGAGCAGCCGGCGGTACTCGGCCTCGTAGGCCGGCGCGGCATGGGTGAACTCGAAACGCAGGGGCTGGAACTGGGGACCGATCAGCGTGCGGTTGTAGACCAGCAGGCTGGCGAAGAACTCTTCCACGGCGAACACCTGGATGTCGGCGTAGGGCAACCGGCATTCGACTTCGATGAAGCTTTCCTCGGGCCCCTCGATCAGGTTGCACAGCGCAATGCCGCCAGTGGTGTGCTGGAAGCGCCGGCCCACCTCGAAAGCGTCGCGCAGGGTCTTGCAGAGGGACAGTACGTGGCCGAGCAGGCCGAGTGTACCCAGCACGTTGTGATGGCCGACCCAGAGACCCAGGCCACGCTCGGGCAGCGCCGCGAGGGCTCGCTGGATCATCGCCACCGTCTGCCGGTAGGTGACGCGCTGCGCCGGGTCCTGCAGCTCCTCGGCAGTAAAGCCGAGCCCACGGCACAGGCGTTCGCTGCTCACTCCCTGGTCACTGGCGACTTCGGCGAGGGTCTGCAGCAGGAAAGGTGAAACCAGGGCCAGGTCGAATTGCGCGTCGATGCTTGTGCTGGGCATGTAGGCTGCTCTCGAGCGGGGGCGCCGGCGATTCTTGTCATGTGGGCGGCGCACGATGGCCGCATCATAACGCTTTCGCAGGCTCGCCAAGAGCGGGCGTAACAGAATATTACAGACGACCTCGCGCAATGCCCCCGCTGGCGTGGGCGGACGGCACAATGTCGCCCGCCCAACGTCAACGCTGCGCCGCTCAGCTATAAACCGGCCAGTGCTCGACGATGCGCCCCCCGCGTATCGCCAGCAGGTCGCCGAACTGCAGCAGGATCGACTCGGACTGGGTCGGGCGCAGGAACATCTGGTCGTCCACTTTCAGGTTCACGGCGCTGGAGCCGTTGACCATCTCCTGGTTCGAGCTGCGCCCGTACAGGCCGTTGAACTGCAACCCCCTGGGCGACTCGGGTTCGGCCATCCAGTTGCCGCCGTAGACGAAGAAGGTCTCGCGCTGGTTGGCATCCCACCAGGAGAACAGTGCCGACTTGTCGTCCAGTGCCGGAATCCGCACCGGGCCAGTGCTCTTGATGACTGGCGTGGCGATGAAGGCTGCCGGCTGGTGGTCCACCAGCGACGGCAGGTCGTAGTGAGTCGGCTTGACCAGCGCCGAACCCACCGACACTTCGGTGCTGGTGCGTTCGTTCTCGTGCATCTTGTAGCTGGGGCTGCCGGCGGTATTGAGCGTCAGCCCCGGCTTCCACAGCGGCGCATGCCGGGTGCGCGCGTAGTCGACGAAGCCGTCATAGCGCGTCATGACCTTGGCGAAAAGCTCCTCGGAGGAGCCCAGTACCTCGGGCACGCCCATGCCGACGAAGGGGTCGTAGCCCATGAACCCGGCAAACTCCAGATGCTGCGGGTTGGCGCCGATGATCGTGAGCATCCTGTCCAGCGTCGCGTGGTCCGCCACACCGCCACGGTGCAGGCCGACGTCCAGTTCGATGTTGATCCGCAGGCGGGTATTGCGCCCTTGCGCCAGCGCCAGGTACTGCTGCAGACGCTCGGGGGTGTCGAGCAGCCATTGCAGCTGTTTCGTCGGGTCGAACGGGCCGCGAAGTTCCTCGTAGAACTGCTGTGCCGAGCCGACCGGCAGTGGCTTGCCCAGCAGCAGGTCGGCGTCGGGAAAGCGCTCGGCATCGTGATTGAGGAACGGCTGGTGGAACGACATCATCCGCCGAGTGCCGGCGCGCTTGGCGATGTAGTCGAGCAACTGCGGCGACGGCAGGGACTTCTCCACCACGCGCAGGTGCTTGCCGGTGCGGGCGACCGACTGCATCACCACGTCGACGTTGTGGTCCAGGCGGTCGAGGTCGATCAGCATCACCGGGCGCATCGGCCCGTGCTCGCGCAGTTCGCGGTTCAGCCGGGCGAAGTAGTCGTCGTAAGGCGCGCCGTGGTCGGACGGGCGCAGCCAGGCACCGGCGCCGGCGAGCAGAACACCTGCCCCGGCCGCACCGACGATGAAATGGCGTCGTTTCATGGGTTGTTCTTCCTTGTCAGGCCACGCCCAGGATCGATGACAGGTGGGCATTGAGGAACTTGCCCTGCGGGTCCAGCTCGCGGCGCACTTCGGTGAATTCCTTCCAGCGCGGGTACAGCGGTTGCAGCGTGCGCGCGTTGAGCGTGTGCAGCTTGCCCCAGTGCGGCCGGCCGGCGTACTTCCAGAAGATCGGTTCGATGGCGGCGAAGAAGTTGTGGTGGTCCATGCTGTAGTGCTGGTGCACGGAGATTGAGCAGCTGTCGCGGCCTTCGAACATGCTCAGCGGAATGTCATCGGCCTTCACGTAGCGGTATTCGATGGGGAACCAGGTGCGCAGGTCCTTGTCGTTGATCTTCTTCAGAATCTCGCGCAGGCAGGCCGGCCCGTGTTCCGCCGGGACCGAATACTCCATTTCGTTGAAGCGCACGTTGCGCACGTTGGCGTAGATGTCGTAGGAGTCGCCGACGCGGTCGTCGAAGCTGGCGACATGGCGCAGGCTGTTGAGCAGGAAGCGCCGCGCGGCGGGGAAGTCGCTGCCGTACTTGTCGAGGTTCTCGATGATGCTGACGAACTGGTTGCCGCCCTCCTCGGCCGGGTCCAGCGGCGGCGTGGCCGGGTCGGTGGTCTCGTTCAGGGCGATGGACAGCGCGTAGTCGGAATGGGTCATGACCTGCATTTCCCAGTGCTGGTTCTCGCGGGTGTTCTTCTCCACGTCCTCCAGCAATTCCTCGGTGCTGGCCACCCACTGCCGCTCGCGCAGGCGATAGGCCTGGCGGTTCTGCAAGCGCACGCGGGTGGCGATGCCAAAGGCGCCGAGGGATACCCGCGCGGCGTTGAACACCTCGGGGTGGCGCTGGGCGTCGCAGTCCAGCACCTCGCCGCTGGCGGTCACCAGTTGCAAGCCGGTGACGCGCGAGGAATAGGAGCCGAAACCGACTCCGGTGCCGTGGGTCGAGGTGGAGATCGCCCCGGCCAGGGTCTGGTAGTCGATGTCCGCCATGTTCGGCAGTGCCTGGCCGACCTCCTTCAGTGCCGGCCCCATGAGCGACATCGGCGTGCCGGCCGCGAATTCCGCCTGCAATGTGTCGGCATCGTGGCCAAGCAGGCCGTTGAAGTAGGCCAGCGAGACCAGCGTGCCGTCGGTCGGTACCAGGGCGCTGAAGGAGTGCGCCGAACCCACCGGGCGCACCTTGCCTTCGGCCTGGCGGATGACCTGCACCAGCTCATCGAGGCTCTGCGGAGCCAGGCGCGCCGCGGGCAGGCAGCTCTGCCCGCCGGACCAGTTGCGCCAGGGAATCAGCCGTGGCGCGCGGGCCAGTTCGGCGGCCAGCGGGCTGCTCGACAGCGCCGCGAATGCGCCGGCAATGCCAGCGCTGTGCAGGAGTTGGCGACGGGTGAGATGAATAGGCATCGAAGCAACCCCGCCCTTACCGGACCGACTGGCCGGACATGAAGGAAATCAGCGCCAGGAACTCGTCTTCCGAGCACTGCATGCACATGCCCATCGGCGGCATGCCCTTGAAACCATTGATGCTGTGGTCCAGCAGGCTGTCGGCGCCCTGGGCGACACGGGGCTGCCAGGCTTTCGCATCACCGGCCTGCGGTGCTCCCGACGCCGGGTTGGCGTGGCAGAGCTTGCAGCTGCTGTCATAGATTTTCGCCAACGCGGGATCGGCAGGTGCCAGGGCGGCGGCGTTGCGGGTAGGCGGCGCGGCGTCATCGCCACAGCCGCCGAGCAGGCCGACCAGGGCCAGCAGGGCAACCGGCAGCCAGGCCGTTGCGGGTTTATGCATGGTGCTCCCCTTCTTCCCGCGCGCGGGAACGGCGCGGATTCTTGTTGTCATGGGCAGCAGCAGGTTAAGTCGAGCGCCGCTCGCGGCCGAGGGCTTTGCCGGCCAACGAGGGGGCTCTGAGCGGACAGCGTGGCCGTTTCGGCAGTCTGTCGGTTTAAGGGTCTGTCGGTTTCAGGATGCGCAGGGTCGCTGCGGTGCAATCCTTGAACACAAGGGATGGCAAGCTTCCATACTGTCGAGGACCGGGCGCGCCCAGATGCCTGGCCGGATAATAAGAATGGCGCCCCGAACAGCCACGCCGACCGTGACGTGGCCGGTACGCCGCAGCCGAAGGATTCCGGATCGCCGCCGATGGCAGGCATCCGTGATATCGAGGTGCGCTGAATGCCTGATGATTCGCTTCACCTGCCCCTGATCCATGATGTTCTGGAGCGCCTGAAAGCCACGCCCGGCGCCCTGCTGCCAGTGCTTCATGCCATCCAGGATTACGTCGGCTACATCCCCGACGATGCCCTCCCTGAAATCGCCCACGCCCTGAACCTCAGCGTCGCCGAGGTGCGCGGGGTGATCAGCTTCTACCACGACTTCCGCACCGCGCCCCCGGCCCGCCATACGCTGCGCCTGTGCCGCGCCGAGTCGTGCCAGAGCCGCGGCGCCGAAGCCCTCGCCGCACAACTGCGCGAACAGCTCGGGCTGGACGACCACGGCACCAGCGCCGACGGCCGCATCGCCCTGCGCCCGGTCTATTGCCTGGGCGCCTGCGCCTGCTCGCCAGCCCTGGAACTGGACGGCCGGGTGCACGCGCGCCTCACCGCCGAACGCCTGCGCGAGCTGGTGAACGGTTGCCGGGAGGACGCCGCATGTTGAAGCTGTTCATCCCCTGCGATTCGCTGGCCCGCGCGGTGGGCGTCGATGAGGTGACCGACGCCCTGGTCGCCGAAGCCGAGCGACGCCAGATTCCGCTGGAGATCCAGCGCACCAGCTCCCGCGGCCTGTACTGGTTGGAACCGCTGGTGGAAATGGACAGCGGCGAAGGCCGGCTGGGCTTCGGCCCACTGGCGGCAGCCGATGTCCCCGCCCTCTTCGATGCGCTGGCCGACGACCCTACACACCACCCGTTGGCCCTGGGACTGGTGGAAGAGATTGCCTACCTGAAGACCCAGCAGCGCCTGCTGTTCGCCCGCGCCGGCATCACGCGGCCACTGTCGCTTGATGACTACCGTGCCCATGGCGGCTTCGAAGGCCTGGCCCGCGCCATCGGCATGGACGGCGCCGAGGTGGTTGCCGCCGTGCTCGATTCCGGCCTGCGCGGCCGTGGCGGCGCGGCCTTCCCCGCCGGCATCAAGTGGCGCACCGTGCGTGACGCCGTTGGCCCGCAGAAATACGTGGTGTGCAACGCCGACGAAGGCGACTCCGGCACTTTCGCCGACCGCATGCTGATGGAAGGCGACCCCTTCCTGCTGATCGAAGGCATGGCCATCGCCGGTCTCGCCGTCGGCGCGAGCATGGGCTACATCTACGTGCGCTCCGAGTACCCGGACGCCATCGTGACACTCAACCTCGCCCTGAGGATCGCCCGCGAAGCCGGCTACCTCGGCGAGGACGTCTGCGGCAGTGGCCGCGCCTTCGAGCTGGAAGTGCGGGTCGGCGCCGGCGCCTACATCTGCGGTGAGGAAACCGCCCTCCTGGATTCCCTGGAAGGCAAGCGCGGCGTGGTCCGCGCCAAGCCGCCGCTGCCGGCGCTGCAAGGCCTGTTCGGCCTGCCGACGCTGGTGCACAACGTGCTCACCCTGGCCTCGGTGCCGATCATCCTGGCCAGGGGCGCACAGTACTACCGCGACTTCGGCATGGGCCGTTCGCTGGGCACCATGCCCTTCCAACTGGCGGGCAACATACGCCACGGCGGGCTGGTGGAATGTGCCTTCGGCCTGACCCTGCGCGAGCTGGTGGAAGGCTACGGCGGCGGCACCGCCAGCGGCCGAGCGCTGAAGGCTGCGCAGGTTGGTGGCCCGCTCGGTGCCTGGGTACCGCCCTCGCAGTTCGACACCCCGCTGGACTACGAAGCCTTCGCCGCCGTCGGCGCCATGCTCGGTCATGGCGGCGTGGTGGTCGCCGACGACACGCTCGACATGGCACGCATGGCACGCTTCGCCCTGCAGTTCTGCGCCGAGGAATCCTGCGGCAAGTGCACGCCCTGCCGCATCGGCTCGACCCGTGGCGTGGAGGTGGTCGACCGGCTGATCGCCGCTACCGACCTCAGCGCCCGCGAGGAACAGGCGCGGCTGCTCACCGACCTCTGCGACACGATGCAATACGGCTCGCTCTGCGCCCTCGGCGGCATGACCGCCTTCCCCGTGGCCAGCGCCCTCAAGCACTTCCCCGCCGACTTCGGTCTGGCGACTTCGGAGGCCGACTCGTGATCAATTTCTTCGATCCCGCAACGTCCAGCACGAGTGACATCGACCTCGGCACACCCGCCCGCGAGAGCGACGTGCAGGTCAGCCTGAGCATCGACGGCCGCGAAATCAGCGTCCCTGCCGGTACTTCGGTGATGCGCGCCGCTGCGCTGCTGGGCACCAGCATTCCCAAGCTCTGCGCCACCGACAGCCTGGAAGCCTTCGGCTCCTGCCGCATGTGCCTGGTGGAGATCGACGGCATGCGCGGCTACCCGGCCTCCTGCACCACGCCGGTCAGCGAGGGCATGGTGGTGCGCACGCAGACGCCGAAGCTGGCGGGCCTGCGCCGCAACGTCATGGAGCTGTACATCTCCGACCACCCGCTGGATTGCCTGACCTGCTCCGCCAACGGCAACTGCGAGTTGCAGACCGTGGCCGGCCAGGTCGGCCTGCGCGAAGTGCGCTACGGCTACGACGGCGCCAACCACCTGAAGGATGCCAAGGACGTCTCCAACCCCTACTTCGACTACGACCCGAGCAAGTGCATCGTCTGCAACCGCTGCGTGCGCGCCTGCGAGGAAACCCAAGGCACCTTCGCCCTGACGATCTCTGGGCGCGGCTTCGAGTCCCGTGTGGCGGCGGCCGGCGGCGAGAACTTCCTCGACTCCGAATGCGTCTCCTGCGGCGCCTGCGTGCAGGCCTGCCCCACCGCCACGCTGATGGAAAAGAGCGTGGTCGAGATCGGCCAGCCCGAGCGCGCCGTCATCACCACTTGCGCTTACTGCGGCGTGGGCTGCTCCTTCCGCGCCGAGATGAAGGGCAACCAGCTGGTGCGCATGGTCCCGGACAAGAACGGCCAGGCCAACCACGGCCACTCCTGCGTCAAGGGCCGCTTCGCCTGGGGCTACGCCACGCACCCGGATCGCATCACCAAGCCGATGATCCGCAAGCACATCAGCGACCCCTGGCAGGAAGTCAGCTGGGACGAGGCCGTCACCTATGCTGCCAGCGAATTCCGCCGCATCCAGACGAAATACGGGCGCGACTCCATCGGCGGCATCACCTCCAGCCGCTGCACCAACGAAGAGACCTACCTGGTACAGAAACTGGTGCGCGCGGCGTTCGGCAATAACAACGTCGATACGTGTGCGCGAGTCTGCCACTCGCCGACCGGCTACGGCCTGAAGCAGACCCTCGGCGAGTCTGCCGGCACCCAGAGTTTCGACTCGGTGATGCACTCCGACGTGGTGCTGGTGATGGGCGCCAACCCCACCGACGCACACCCGGTGTTCGGCTCGCAGCTCAAGCGCCGCTTGCGCCAGGGTGCGCAACTGATCGTCATCGACCCCCGGCGCATCGACCTGGTCGACTCGCCCCACGCCCGCGCCGAACTGCACCTGCAACTGCGCCCTGGCACCAACGTCGCCATGCTCAACGCGCTGGCCCACGTCATCGTCAGCGAGGGCCTGGTCAAGCAGGACTTCGTCGACGCGCGCTGCGAGGCCAGCGACTTCATCCGCTGGCGCGATTTCGTCAGCCTGCCGGAGAACGTCCCGGAAGTACTCGGCCCGGTCTGCGGCGTACCTGCCGAGGAAATCCGCGCCGCCGCCCGCCTCTACGCCACCGGCGGCAACGCGGCGATCTACTACGGCCTGGGCGTCACCGAACACAGCCAGGGCAGCACCGCGGTGATGGGCATCGCCAACCTTGCAATGGCCACCGGCAACGTCGGCCGCGAAGGCGTCGGGGTGAACCCGCTGCGCGGCCAGAACAACGTGCAGGGCTCGTGCGACATGGGCTCCTTCCCCCACGAGCTGCCCGGCTACCGGCACATTTCCAACCAGACCGTGCGCAGCCAGTTCGAACAGGCCTGGGGCGTGACCTTGCAGCCCGACCCGGGCCTGCGCATCCCCAACATGTTCGAAGCAGCGCTGGGCGGCACCTTCAAGGCGCTGTACTGCCAGGGCGAGGACATCGCCCAGAGCGACCCCAACACCCAGCACGTCACCGCGGCCCTCTCCGCCATGGAATGCGTGGTGGTACAGGACATCTTCCTCAACGAGACCGCCAAGTTCGCCCATGTGTTCCTGCCGGGCAGCTCCTTCCTGGAAAAGGACGGCACCTTCACCAACGCCGAACGGCGCATCTCGCGGGTACGAAAAGTGATGGAGCCACTGGGCGGCAAGGCCGACTGGGAAGCCACAGTCGCCCTGGCCAACGCGCTGGGCTATGCCATGGACTACCAGCACCCATCGCAGATCATGGACGAGATCGCCCGCCTGACACCGACCTTCACCCGCGTCAGCTACGCCGAACTGGACCGTCACGGCAGCCTGCAATGGCCGTGCAACGACGCCGCGCCCGATGGCACACCGACCATGCACATCGAGCAGTTCGTGCGCGGCAAGGGGCGTTTCATGCTCACCGGCTACGTGCCCACGGAAGAGAAGGTCAACGCCCGCTACCCGCTGCTGCTCACCACCGGGCGCATCCTCAGCCAGTACAACGTCGGCGCCCAGACCCGGCGCACCGACAACGTCGCCTGGCACGAGGAAGATCGCCTGGAAATCCACGCCAGCGACGCCGAAAGCCGGGGCATCAACGACGGCGACTGGGTCGGCGTGGGCAGCCGCGCCGGGCAGACGGTGCTGCGCGCCAAGGTCAGCGAGCGGGTAGCGCCGGGCGTGGTCTACACGACCTTCCACTTCCCCGAATCGGGCGCCAATGTGATCACCACCGACAACTCCGACTGGGCCACCAACTGTCCGGAATACAAGGTCACGGCGGTGGAAGTGGTGCGCGTGTTCCAGCCTTCGGAATGGCAGAAGCGCTACCAGGCGTTCAGCGACGAACAACGCCGCCTGCTCAAGGAGCGCCGCCATGCCCAAGCCGCGCAAAACGAGAGAGCCGAGGTCCGTCGATGAGCGTCGAGAACCTGATCAAGATGACCAACCAGATCGGCCAGTACTTCTCCACCGAGTCAGACCCTGCCCTGGCGGTGCAGGGCGTGCAGCAACACCTGCAGAACTTCTGGACGCCCGCCATGCGCCGCGAAATCAAGGCCTGGAATGAGCAGAACCCGGGCGAGGAGTTGCACGGCCTGGTGCGGGCGGCGCTGGCAGAGACGACCGCGCAGACCTAGCCGAAGCCCGGTGCACAGACCGGGCTGCTGGCAAGGCCTCAGGCGTGTTTGCCCGAAGCAGTCTCAGCCGGGACCGCGTACTGCGGTTTGAGCTTGCCGTCCTGGTCGAGCAGCCAGGCGTCCATGATCTCGCGCACCACAGGGCCGGCCACCCGCCCGCCGGCCTCGCCGTTCTCGATGGTCACCGAGACCACGATGGACGGATCGCTGGCGGGGGCGAAGCCGACGAACAAGGCGTTGTCGCGGTGGCGCTCCTGGGTCTTCAGGCGGTTGTAGCGCTCGCCCTGGCGGATCGCGACGATCTGCGCGGTGCCGCTCTTGCCGGCGATGCGGTACTGCGCGCCCTGCCCTGCGGCGCGCGCGCCGCCGCCCGGATCGTGCATGACCAGCTGCATGCCGTAGTTCACCGCGTCCCAGTCGCGAGGATTGCTCAGGTGGATGTCGGGCATGGGATTGGCATCGACGACGTCTTCCCCGCCCACCGACTCGGCCAGGCGCGGACGGTGCCAGGCGCCCTTGCTGGCGATCAGCGAGGTCGCTTCGGCGAGTTGCAGCGGCGTCACCTGCATGTAGCCCTGGCCGATGCCGAGGATCACCGTCTCGCCGGGGAACCAGGCCTGGCGCCGGGTGGCGCGTTTCCATTCGCGGGACGGCATCAGCCCGGCGGATTCCTCGGCCATGTCGATGGAGACCTTGCTGCCGAGCCCGAAGCGGCTCAGGTAGTCGTGCATGCGGTCGATGCCGAGCTTGTGGGCGACGTCGTAGAAGTAGGTGTCGTTGGAACGCTTGATGGCCGTGTCGAGGTCGACCCAGCCATCGCCGCTGTGGTTCCAGTTGCGGTACTTGTGGTCGAAGTTGGGCAGCTGGAAATAGCCCGGATCGAAGACCCGCGTGGCCGGCGTGATGGTGCCGGTATCCAGCCCGGCGATGGCCACCACCGGCTTGATGGTCGAGCCCGGCGAATAGAGGCCGCGCAGCGCCCGGTTGAACAGCGGCCGGTCGATGGAATCACGCAGTTCGGCGTACTGCGCCGAGCTGATGCCGTTGACGAACAGGTTGGGGTCGAAGCTCGGGTTGCTGACCATCGCCAGCACCTGGCCGGTGTTCGGGTCCAGCGCCACCACGGAGCCGCGGCGATCGCCCAGGGCCTTCTCGGCGGCGACCTGCAGGTCCACGTCCAGGCCCAGCACGATGTTTTCCCCGGCCACCGGCGCAACCTTCTTCAGCACCCGCATGACGCGGCCCTGGGCGTTGGTTTCCACTTCCTCGTAGCCCACATGACCATGCAGCTGCGATTCATAGAAGTGCTCGACGCCGGTCTTGCCGACGTACTCGGTGCCGCGGTACTCGGTGCTGTCGAGGCGGGTGGCCTCGCGCTCGTTGATCCGCCCGACGAAGCCGACCGAGTGGGCGAAATGCTCGCCGTAAGGGTAGTGACGGACGAATTCGGCATCCACATCGATGCCCGGCAGCTTGTAGCGATTGACCTCGATGAGGGCGATCTGCTCCTCGCTCAGCTCATGCAGCAGGGTGACCGGCTCGAAGGGGTGGCGGCTCTTCTTCAAGGCCTTGTCGCACTGCAGGCGTTGCTCGGGGCTCAGGTGAAGAATATCGGTGACCTGATCGAGCACCGCCACCGAGTTGCCGGCGCGCTCGCGGGTCAGAGTGAGGTTGAAGCTGGGCAGGTTCTCGGCCAGCACCTTGCCATTGCGGTCGAAGATCAGCCCGCGCTCCGGGGGAATCGGCAGCACGTGGATACGGTTGTTCTCGGAGACGGTGGCGTTGGTCGCGTAGTCGGTGACCTGGAGGAAGTACATCCTTGCCACCAGGGTCACGCTCATCATGGCCACCAGCAGGCCGCAGGCGATCAGCCGGCGGTTGACCTGCGTCGACTCCTGCTGGTGGTCCTTGAGTTTGATCGGATCGTGCATCGGGAGATTCCAGAAGGTCCCCATCGATCCTGCGGAAAAGCGGTTCAACCACGCCGTGCGCGGGGGCTTTCCGATCGATGCGGCCTGTTTGCAGCGCAGTTGGACGGAAGAAGCCGGCAGCACCTGGCGCGGTGCAATCACGCGTCGTCTGGCAGGCCGGCGCGGCATGGTACCAGACCGACAGGCCGGATTCTGACCGGTAGTCGAGGCGTTGCCTTCGCGATCCCGCAAAGTTCGCCTGTAAGTGGAGCGCTGGCGCCAGGGCCTACCCTCTCCCTAGCCCTCTCCCTGAAGGGAGAGGGGACTGGTTGGGTGCAGGTTGAAACCTTTGCGTCACTCGGCCCTGACTGCCCTCCCTCCCAGGGAGAGAAATCCGTTCGGTACAGGTTGAAACCTTTGTATCAGTCGGCTCGGGCTGCCCCCTCTCCCTTCGGAGCGGGGCGCACAGCCCTGGCTGGGGAGAGGGGATGCACAGGTATGGACTTCCCGGCAGAAGACGGTTGCTCCTACGAAAATGGCAATGCCGGCGCCAGCTGGAGGAACACGCATGACCTGCTCCCGCAAGCGATGCCAACGCCTACCTCAGAGCCCGGCGATCCCCGCCCTGGCGACCTGTGCGTCCTGCTCGGCCCTGACGCCGGAAACCCCCACCGCGCCCACCACCTGCCCCGCCACCAGGATCGGCACGCCGCCCTCCAGGGAGGTGAGCAGCGGCGCGCTGAGGAAGGCCGTGCGACCGCCGTTGACCATATTCTCGTACTCGCGGGTCTCGCGCCGGCCGATAGCCGCGCTGCGGGCCTTCTCGGTGGCGATGTAGGCGCTGGCCTGGGCGCAGCCATCCAGGCGCACCAGCGCCAGCGGGTGGCCGCCGTCGTCGGCTACGGCAATGCAGACCGCCCAGCCCTGGCGCCGGGCTTCGTCGGTGGCGGCAGCGACGATGCGGGTGACGTCGAGCTGGTCGAGTACGGCTTTCTGTTGCATGAAATCTCTCTTGTGAATCGGCGCGCAGCGCCAAGTGGGAAGCCTGGAAAGTCAGACCACCGAGCCTTCCGGCGGCTGCTCCAGCACCGCCACGACCACCGCGCTGCCGACGATCAGCACGATGCCGACCAACGACAGCAGGCTGAGTACTTCGCCCCAGATCAGGTAGCCAAGCAGGCTCGCCCAGATGATGCTGGTGTAGGTGTAAGGCGCCAGGGTGGCCGCGTGGGCGCGGCGCACGGCGATGGTGAACAGCAGTTGGCCCAGCGTCGCCAGCAGGCCGAGGGCAAGCATCAGGCCGAGGTCCGGCAGACTCGGCGTGCTCCAGGAAAACGGCAGCGTGGTGCCGGTCACCAGCGTGCCGACCACGGTGAAATACAGCACCGTGGTGGTCGAGTCGTCGGTCTCGCGGATGCGCCGGATCTGGATCATCGACAGCGCGCCGAAGAAGGCACTGGCCACCAGCAGCGCCGGACCGACCAGGCTGGCTTCGGCGTTGTCGGGCTTGACCACCATCAGCACGCCGAGGAAGCCGAGCACCGCCGCCAGCGCATTGCGCGGCAGCAGGCGTTCGCCCAACAGCAGCGGCGCCAGCACGATCACCAGCAACGCCTCGGAATAGGCGATGGAGATAGCTTCACTCAGGGGCACATAGGGCAACCCGGCGAAGAACAGCGCGGATGACCCGAGCAGCGTCACCGCGCGGATGGTCTGCCCGCGCACGTCCAGCTGCCGCCAGCGCTGCGCCAGCGGCCGCCCGCGCAGGCAGAGCAGGAAGGCCGGCAGCACGCCGAAGGCCATGCGGAAGAAGGTCACTTCGTTGGCCGGGTATTTCAGCGCCACGACCTTGGCCAGTGCATCCACCACGGCGAAGCAGAACATCGACAACAGCATCAGGCCCACGCTGCGCATGACATGGCTGCGAGGGGCAACAAGGGTCAGCTGGGGCATGTCGTGTTCTCCTTCCTGTTCGGGGTGAATGTCCGTGATGAATGCCGGCGCTTCAGCGTGGGCTGAAGCGGCTGGCGAGGAACGGCGCCACCGGCACGCTGGTGACGACGTCGCTGGCCAGCTCGGCGAGCAACTGGCCGGTGATGGCGCCGAGGGTCAGGCCGATATGGCCGTGGCCGAAGTTGTAGAACACCTGCGGCAGCCGCCGGGACGGGCCGAGCACCGGCATGCTGTCCGGCACCGAGGAGCGGAAGCCCATCCACTGCGACACCGGCTCGTGCTGCAGGCGCAGGAAGCGCCGCGCGCCACGGGTCAGGCAGCGGTAGCGCGCCGGGCTCGGCAGCGCTTCCAGTCCGGCGAACTCCACCGTGCCGGCCACCCGCAGGCCCTGTGCCATGGGCGTCATGTAGAAGCCGCCGGCGCCCCAGCACACCGGGCGATTGAGCACCTGGCCGGCATGGCCGAAGAGCACGTGGTAACCGCGCTCGGTGTCCTGCGGCACGGCATCGCCCAGCTGGTCCACCAAGGTTCGCGACCAGGCGCCGGTGCACAGCGCCACGCGGTCGGCGGCCAGCCGCTCGCCGGTCGCCAGTTGCACCTGCACCGCGTCCCTGCCCTGCCCGGCCGGATCGATGCCCAGCAGCTCGCCGCGACGGAACTCGCCCCCCATGGAAACGAAGCGCTCGAACAGGCGCAGGCTCAACGCGTACGGATCGAGCGTGCGGCTCACGCCGGGCAGCTCCACCGCGCAGCTGGCGCGGGCGTTGAGTGCAGGTTCCAGCTCGCGCAATTCACCGCCTTCGACGAAACGGATCGGCACCTCGAAGCGCCGGTGGTAATCCACCATGGCCTGCGCGTCGCCGCGCTCGTGGGCTTCGAAGATGTACAGCGAGCCGTCGTGCCGGATCAGGTCGTTGGCGCCGGCCTCGTCGAACAGTCCCTGCCACGCATCCATGCACGGGCGCAGCAGGGTGTTGAGGTCGTGGCCGATGGCCTCGACGCGATCACGCCGCGAAGCCGCCAGGAACCGCAGCAGCCACGGCGCGATGCGCGGCAAGTAGGCCGGGCGGATCGCCAGCGGGCTGTCCGGGCGCAGCAGCATACCCGGCGCCTTGCGCCAGATGCCGGGCGTGGCCACCGGCTCCACCGAGTAGGTGGCGAAGGTGCAGGCGTTGCCGAATGAGGTGGCCAGGCCCGGCGGATTGCGGTCCAGCAGGGTCACGCGGAAGTCGCGGCGTTGCAGTTGCAGCGCGGTGGCCAGGCCGACCACGCCGGCGCCGACCACCAGGGCGTGGCGGCGCAGGTCGTTGGGCTGGGTCATTTGCCGCTCATCACTCGGGTCCACAGGCGGGTGCTCATGCGCATCCCGGAGGGCGACAGGGTCTTGATCGGGAACAGGGTGTCGAGCACTTCCTGCGGCGGATAGACGGCCGGGTTCGCACGCAGTTCCGGCTTCACGTACTGGCTCGCGGCGGCGTTGCCGTTGGGGTACTGCACGGCGTTGGTGATGTTGGCGATCACCTCGGGCTGCAGCAGGTAGTTCATGTAGGCGTAGGCGTTGTCCAGGTGCGGTGCGCCCTTGGGAATCACCACGGTGTCCACCGCGATGGTGCTGCCTTCACGCGGCAGGCTGTAGCCGATCTTCACGCCGTTGCCGGCCTGCTGGGCAGTGGTCATGGCCTGCAGCACGTCGCCGCTGAAGCCGATCGCGACGCAGATGTTGCCGTTGGCCAGGTCACTGACGTACTTGGACTGGTGGAAGTAGCGGATCGACGGGCGGATCACCTGCAGCGCCGCCTCGGCCGCCTTGAAGTCGTCCGGGTTCTGGCTGGCCGGGTCGCGGCCAAGCACCTTGAGGGTGATGGGCACCATCTGGGTGGCGTTGTCGATCACCGCGATGCCGCACTGGGCGAGCTTCTCCGCGTTCTTCGGATCGAACAGCAGTTGCCAGCTGCGGGTAACGTCGGTGTTGCCGAAGATGGCCTTGATCCTGTCCTCGTTGTAGCCGATGCCGACGGTCACCCAGAGGTATGGAATGGCGTAGCGGTTACCCGGGTCGCTGACCTCGAGGATCTTCATCAGCTTGGGGTCAAGGTTGTTCCAGTTGGGCAGCTTGCTCTTGTCCAGTTCCTGGATGGCGCCGGCCTTGATCAGCCGCGGCAGGAAGTGGTTGGACGGGCTGGCCAGGTCGTAGCCGCTGGCGCCAGTCATCAGCTTGGCTTCGGTGGTCTCGTTGCTGTCCACCAGGTCGTAGGTGGTCTGGATGCCGGTCTGCTTCGTGAAGTTCGCCAGGGTGTCGTCGGCGATGTAGCTGCTCCAGTTGGCGATGGTGACGGTCGGCGCCGCCTGGGTAGTGCCAGCCAACAGCGACAGGGCGAGGCCTGCCAGGGTCATGGGACGGTTGATCATGCTGCCCTCGGTTGTTGTTTTTGGAGATGGTCTGTACGGATGGTCGTGCGTGGGTAAAGCGATGGATCAGGCCTCGGCGCGCGCGCGGCGCACCTCCCAGGCCATGCGCAGCGAAGCGCCAATATCGAAGAACGGGCTGGGCGGCAGGTAGCCGGGGGTCGCCTGCGCCAGCACATCGGCCAGCACCGGCGAGCTTCCCCCTGTCGCCATCTCCACCAGCAGGCGCCCCCACAGGGTGCCGCGCGCCACGCCCGAGCCGTTGCAGCCGGCCACGGCATGCAGGCCCTGGTCGACGCGAGCAAAATACGGCTCGCCGGAGCGGGTGCCGCTCAGGTGGCCGGTCCAGCTGTAGGCGATGTCGGCGTCGACGATGCCGGGGAAACGCTTCTGCAAACCGATGAGATGGCGGCGACGGCGCTCGGCCAGCGCGCGGTTGTCGAGGTCGCGATGGCGGTACTCGACGGTGTTGCGGATCAGCAACCGGCGCCCCGGCAGCAGGCGCACGGTGCCGCCACCGGGCAACGGCGCGAGCACGCCCCACTGACGCTCGCCGAACAGCGACTGCCAGCGTGGCTCATCCAGCGGGCGGGTAATGCTGGCGCTGAGTTCCAGCGGGAAAGCGCCGCTGTCGTGCAGGCCGGCGCGGGCGATGAATGCGCCCAGGCAGACCAGCACCTGCGAAGCCTGGACTTCGCCCTGGGCGGTGCGTGCCACCCAGCCCTGGCCGCTGCGGCGCAGGTCGGTCACGCCGCTCTGCTCGAAGATCTCCACTGACGCCGGCAGGCTGTCGGCCAGGCCCTTCACATAGCGTGCAGGTTGCAGCAGTGCGTTGCCGCCGGCGCAATGAATGGCCCGCGCATAGAATGCGCTGCCGAGCTGTTGCTCCAGCACGGCGCCCTCGTAGTAGCGAGCGTTGGCGCCGACCGAAGCCAGCGTGGCGAGGATGCCGTCGATATCGCCCAGATGCTCGGCGCGGTGGGCGGCGAAGTGGTAGCCGTCGTTGTACAGCTCGCAGTCGATGGCCAGTTCGGCGATGCGCTGGCGGACCTCCTGCGCTGCCGCGATGCCGATGCGCGAGGCCACCTGGTAAGCGGCATGGCCGGGTTGCCCCAGGCGTTCGCCGGCCGCCGGCAACTCGTGGGCGACGACGAAACCGGAGTTGCGCGCGGAGGCGCCCTGGGCGATGCGCTGGCGCTCCAGCAGCACCACGCGCTGTTGCGGAAAGCGCGCCGCCAGCGTGTGAGCGGCGGACAACCCGGTGATGCCGCCGCCGATGATCAGCCAGTCCGCCCGCTGGGTTGCACTCAGCGTCGGCCGCGCGGGCAACTCGCCCGCCAGGGCGATCCAGCCGCAGTGATTGTTCATTGCCCGGCACTCCTTCACAATCCATGCGCCGGGCGTATCCAAGCGATTTCCCCGATGGCGCGTCATGACCAGAATCTACGGGCAGTAGCGCTGGGCGCACCAACGCTCATTTTTCATCCTTGTATTCGCAAAACGCATAGATTGTGGATGGACGATTCATGGACAAACTGCTGCGCGTTCCCTCCCTGCAGGCACTGCAAGCACTGGTGCACGTTGCCGAATCCGGCAGCTTCACAGCGGCCGCGCAACAGCTGCACCTGACCCAGAGCGCCATCAGCCGGCAGGTCCAGCAACTGGAGGAGTACTACCGTGTGCCGCTGTTCGACCGCACCAGCCGCAAGGTGGCGCTGACCGACGCCGGCCGCGAGGTGTACACGGTGGCCGAAGGCATGCTGCAGCAGTTGCTGCGCCTGGAGGAACGCCTGGCGCCGGCCTCGGCGGACCGCCCCTTCCGCATCCGCATCTTCGTCTCGCTGGCGGTACGCTGGCTGCTGCCGCGCCTGAGTTCCTTCTACTCGCGGCACCCGGAGCTGTGCCTGTCCATCGAGACGGTGGGCGGCGAAGTGGTGGACGATGGCGGCGACTGCGACGCCTACGTGCTCTACCTGCCCAGCGGCAGCGACCCCCAGGGCCGTGCGCTGACGCCGCTGTATGACGAATACCTGATCCCGGTCTGCGCCCCGCGCCTGGACGACGGCCAGGAGCCGCCGCGCTCACTGGAGGAACTGGCTCGCCACCCGCTGATCCACGCCTCCAGCGGCGGCCTGGAATGGCCGCAGTGGCTGCGCGCGCAGGCCGCGCCACCACCGGCGCAGTTCAAGCACATGCTGTTCAACCTCGACGACCTGGCGCTGGACGCCGCCACCCGCGGCCTGGGCGTGGCCATGACCGACCGCATGCTGGCCCACGACGCCCTGCAGCGTGGCGACCTCATCGTGCCTTTCGGCGAAGCGCTGAAGACCGGCGGCCGCTACGCCCTGTGGCTGCGCGACAGCGGCGCCGCCCACCCAGCCTGCCAGGCGGTGCTCGACTGGTTCGAGGAGCAGCGCAACCAGTTGCAAGCTTGACCCGAGTTCAGGCCAGCTCTCGTGGAATCTCGCTGCACAGGCCCTCTACCGCCTTCCAGGCGGTATCCCGCGCGCGAGTCAGTACGGCCTGTTTCCACTGGTCGGTGTCGACGTAGAAGGCATCGCGCAGCTGCTGCTTGATCCGTTGCGCCGTTGCCACCGGCGCACCGGGGTTGCGGTGCAGCCACTGGTCGGCGCGCAGCGCTTCGAGCACTTGCGAGCCGGGCACGGTGCCGAACTCCAGGCTCATGGAGATCAGCAGCGCCTGCGGGCACTCCTCGAATGCCGCGTGGACCAGCTTGCCGCTGAGCTTCACCGACACGCTGTTGCCCTCCTCCGTGGAGCGCACCTCGTCGCCCCACCAGGCGCGGGCGCGGAGCAACGCTGCGGGGCGCGGATCACCCGAGTAGATGTACTCGCCGTAGCCGGTCGGGCCGAGGCCGGTGTGCACGTCGATCCAGGCTATTTCGCGGCATTGCCGGCCGTGCTGGCGCAGCACCTGGCGCACGGTGCGGTTGCTCCAGGTCGGCTGAGTGCCCGAGAAGAACAATCCATCTGGATGACTGGCCTGGCCGGAGGAAATCGCCCGCTGCAATTCCCAGCGGCCATGGCGCAGTGCATAGCCGAGCAGCCGCAGGCGCCCCAACGGGCTCGGCCAGCGACGGGGCGCGAGTACCGGGTCCAGGCGCGCATAACCGGGGTTCTCCGGGGCCGCCTGGGTGAAGTCGCGGAAGTTGCGGTTGAGGTCGACGTTCTCCTGGGTCCAGCGGCGCCACCAGGAAAAGCCATGGGGGTTGGCGGCATGCAGGTAGAGCACCGCGCAATCGTGGCGCAGCGCATGCTCGCGCCATTGGGCGTCGGCGAGCAGTGCGCTCTGCACAGCGGAGCCGCAGAAACCTTCGACGCCATGGCAGCCGCTGCTGATGATCAGCAGCCGCTGCGCATCGGGCGCGCCTTCGCGGGCGACGTCCAGCGCCAGCGTCTCGCCATCGCGCCCGGTGAGCGGATGGACATGGGACTCCACCAGCAGGCCGGCGGCCGCGCAGGCATCGAGGAACCTGCTGCGCGCCTGGGCGTAGCTCTGGGAGAAGTATGACGATGCTTTCATGGAGACTCCGGCCGTTTCGTGGGGCATCTGGCGGCCGGCAGGATGCATCAGCGCGGCGGCACGGAGTAATGATCTCTACACATGAGCATTGAAGCTGGTTATGCCGGTCAGGCTTCCGCGGTATTGAACGCCGCCAGCACTTCCTCGGTCAGCAGACGGGCCTCGCGGGTCATCAGCTCCTGCGGCCGGGTGACCATCGAGATGCTCGCCACCGGTGGCGTCTCGGCGATCTGCAGGGGGACCAGTGCCTGCGCCACCATCGGCAACTGGAGCATGCGCTGCGACCAGAAGCTCACCGCATCGGTGCTGGCCGCCAACTCCAAGTAGAGCAACGACGAGGAACACTCCGTTATGCGCTCGGGCGGCGCCACCTGGCGCTCGCGAAAGAACTGCCCGGCCAGGGCGACTTCCAGCGGGTCGGACAGCAGCCACTCCTGATCCAGCAGCTCGTGCAGCGAACGTGCGCCCGCCAGCGGGTGCCCCTTGCGCACCGCCAGCGCCGAGGGCTGCGGCGCCAGTTCGTGCCAGACCTGCCCGACGGCGGCTTCCTGCACTGGCTGGGTGGTCAGCACGAGGTCCAGCCGCCCTTCCTTCAGTCCTTCGAACAGTTGCACCGAGCGCAGCTCGAATATCTGCAACTGCACGCTGGGGTAGAGCTCGCGATAGCGCTTGAAGCAGTTGGCGAAGGCGCGGCTGGGCGTCACCGGCGATACACCGATGGCTACGCGCCCCGCCGCCTCGCCCTTGAGTGTGTCGATCTCGTCGCGCGCACGGCGCACTTCCTCGGTCACCAGGCGGGCCATGCTGACCAGCCGCTCGCCATAGGCCGTGACTGTCACGCCGCGGTTCGAACGCACCAGCAGCGGCACGCCCAGCTCGCCTTCGAGTTCCTTCACCGCCTTGGACAGCGACGGCTGGGTGACCTCCAGCAGCCGCGAAGCCTCCTGCAGGCTGCCGCTCTCGGCAATGGTGCGCAGGGCGCGCAATTGGTGCAGTTTCATGGCGAGATCCGGCCCGTTCCTCGAAGTCGCGCCACCTTAACCAGTATCGGCTGCGCAGGAAAGAAGCCGGGGCTCGGCCGCGGCTCCTCCCGGGCAGGCGATCACTCCGCCATGTTGAGGTCAGGCAGTTGCTGCTGGAACATGCGCGTCGCACTGGCGAGGCAGATGAACCCCAGGCACATCCAGCCGAAGCCGATCAGGAAGGACATCCCCGACAGGCTCGACCAGAGCCAGATAGTGCTGAGGAAGCCCACGGCCGGCAGCGCCCCGTAGCGCAGGTAGTTGCCCTTGCCGGTGAGGCGCTCATCGATCAGGTAGTGCTTGATCACCGCCAGGTTGACCGCCGAGAACGCGAAGAGCGCGCCAAAGCTGATCATGTTGGCGACGGTATCCAGGGTGACGAACAGGGCGATCAGCGACAGCAGGCTGATCAGGATGATTGCGTTCGCCGGCACGCGTTTCTTCGTCACCAGCTTGCCGAATACACGGGGAATCGCTCCGTCCCGGCCCATGGCGAAGAGCACGCGGGAGACGCTCGCCTGGGACACCATCGCCGAGGCGAAGCAGCCCGCCACGTAGGTCGCGGTGAAGAAGGTCACCAGCCACTCGCCGCCGATCCGGCGCAGCACGTCGAGCGCCGCGGAATCGGCATCGGTGAGCGCCTGCCACTCGGGGAACACCAGTTGGCCGAAGTAGGCCATGACGATGAACAGCACGCCGCCGATCAGGGTTACCAGCATGATCGCTGCGGGAATCTGCCGGCGCGGCTCCGGGGTTTCCTCGGCCATGGTCGAGACGGCATCGAAGCCGAGGAAGGACAGGCACAGTACCGCCGCACCGGACATCACCAGCGGCAGGCTGAAGTGCTCGTCATAGAACGGCTGGACCAGCGCCACCGGCTCCGCCTGGGCACCCAGGTGGCTCAGCGAGAGCGCAATGAACACCACCACGAAAACCATCTGCGCGACGATCAGCACCCAGTTGACCCGGGTGATCGACTCGATACCGACGAGGTTGAGCAGGGTCACCAGCGCGATGGACCCGAGTATCCACACCGACAGCGGCACGGAGGGGAAGTAGTCGGTCATGTAGATGCCGATCAGCAGGTAGCTCAGCAACGGCAGGAAGATGTAGTCCAGCAGCAGCGTCCAGCCCGCCATGAAGCCGAAGGCCGCGCCGAAGGTCTTGCGCGTATAGCTGTAGACGGACCCCGAATACGGGTGCGCCTGCACCATGCGCCCATAGCTGTAGGCAGTCAGCAGCATGGCCGCGAGGGTGAAGAGATAGGCCGTTGGCAGATGCCCCTTGCTCATCCGGGTCACCAGGCCGTAGGTGGTGAAGACGGCCAGCGGCACCATGTAGGCGAGGCCGAACAGCACCAGCGCCGGAATCCCCAGCGACTTGCGGAAACTGCGCGACGACGGCGATGGGTTATGGGCTGGATGGGCAGGCAAGGACGTAGCGGAAGCGCTTGTTGTTTTTTTCATGGCTGACTCATGGACTGCGAGCCTCTGGGCTCGTTGGACTGGAACGGCGCGATGCCGGTCGAGGCTTCCTGCGCAGCGGTCGAATGCCCGGTGACCTCAGCCGAAGCCAAGCCTCGGGCAGCCGCTGCCGGAGGAACTCAGCGGGGGTCGGTCGGGGCGGCCCGGCAAGCGTGCGGGGCCAGGGAAGCCGGGAGGCGGTGCATGGCAGCGGCCCCCTCCCGCAGTGCGAGCCGAGGGGCGCCGCTCAGTGCGTCATCGATGAATGTCCGTGCTGCAAAACACTGCCGCCACTCGTTGAACGCTTGCACCTGGGCACTCCTGCTGGCCGCCTCGAAGGACGTTGTTGTTGGAATGGGGCGGCATGGTGCTTCAGCTTTTCGCGGAGGAAAATTAGTAAAAATATTTTCGAGGCCAATGAAAAAAATGGCCGTGCATTGCGGAGCCGGCGACCGGTTCCGCTGTCGGACGCGGTGGCTGGCCATCAGCCCGGGCAACCCGATCCAGGCACCGGATGCTCGCCATGACACCTGCCTCGTCGACCACGCCAGTCCGATTTCCGCGGGGATCGGCCACGGCTGATGTACCATGCCGCGCCCCAACCTGCGGCGAACCCTTTCCCTGGCTGCCTATGTCCTCCAACGCGCTGTACACCGACCTGTCCTCCTACTACGACCTGATGTGCGCCGACATCGACTACCAGGCGCAGAGCCACTGCGTGCGCCGCCTGCACCAATTGTTCGGCAACCAGGGGCACAGGCACCTGGACCTCGCCTGCGGGACCGGGCCGCACGTGCGCCACTTCCTCGACTTCGGCTACCAGAGCGCCGGCCTGGACATCAACCAGCCGATGCTGGACATCGCCCGGCAGCGCTGCCCCGACGCGCACTTCAGCCGGCAGGACATGGCCAGCTTCCGCGTCGACGCGCCGCTGGACCTGATCACCTGCTTCCTCTACTCGATCCACTACAACCCCGGCGTGGAACAGCTGCAGGCGTGCCTGGCAAGCGTGCACGCAGCCCTCGCGGACGGCGGCGTGTTCTGCTTCAACAGCGTGGACAAGGGGCAGATCGACAACCGCTCCTTCGTGCGCCATTCGGTCGAGCACGAGGGTGGCCAGTTCACCTTCGGTTCCGGCTGGTACTACAGCGGCGCGGGCGAGCGCCAAGCCTTGCGCCTGAGTATCGAGAAGACCAGCGCCGGCGACACCCAGGCCTGGCAGGACGAACACGCGATGGTCGCGGTGACCTTCGCCGAGTTGCAGCGGATGCTGGAGCCGCTCTTCGAGGTTCAGGTCTTCGAGCACGACTACGAACGGATCACGCCCTGGGCCGGCAGCTCAGGCAACGCGCTGTTCGTCTGCGTGAAGCGCTAACGAGGGCCATGGTATTCGCCGCGGCGTGAGCGACTGTGCCGGCCGCTCGACGAGGAATACGCAACCACGCCACCGGCCAGCGTGCTGATCGTCAGCGGATCTTGCCCACCGGCGTGAAGTTGCCGGTGAGATGGCCGCCCACCGGGTTCTTCGGCTTGTACTGGGCATCGTGCTTGAGGCGGTCCTCCACGCTGGGATCGATCGCCTCCTGGCCAAAGGGCGTGTTGCCGATATCCCGGTAATACGGCGGGGTGAGCTGGCTGTAGGCGCCGCCCAGGAATTCCTTGTAGGAGTTGGTGATGGGCTGCGTTGTCGTGGGCAGGCTCGGGGTCTTGCCGGTATCCACCGCCAGGCCGCACTCGATCGCCTTGTTGACCATCCACACCAGGGCGATGTCCGACAGGCTGTTGTCTGGGTAGCCACCGCCGACGTTGGCGTGCGCACCGGAGAACCAGACCTGCTCCACGCGCTGGTTGGGCTTGCTCTTCGGGTCCCACAGCGTGCACTGATAATTCTTGCGCCACTCGTCGATGGCCAGCGCCTGGAAGGCGTTGTGGACGATCGAGCTGAGCTCGGTGTCATGGAACTCGTAATAGGCCTTGTTGAACCAGTCGAAGGATTCCAGCGGCACGCCCAGGGCGCCCACGGTATCCCAGATGCCGAGCATGTGGATGGAGATCACCCGCGAGAAATTGTCCCTGAACAGCTTGGCACTGTCGGAATCCGCGCCCTCGTCGCGGGTCCGGTACAGGCCGTAGGCTTCGTTGGTCAGGTCGATGTGCTCGGGCTTGAGCAGGCCGGCATTGCGGATCAGCCCCACCAGGCTGCGCGCCGTATAGGCCCCACGGCTGAAGCCGAACAGGTAGATCTGGTCACCGGCCTCATAGGTCGTGACCAGTTGCCGGTAGCCATCGAGGATCTTCTCGGAAAGCCCCACACCGAAGGCTCCGCCCGCGAGACGGTCGTACCACGCGGTGCCGACTCCCTTGTCGTACCACTTGTCCTGCGTCGTGCCGTCCTTGTCGGTGGGCAGGATGGAAGCATGCAGCTTCCACACATTGGTGCTTTTACTGCCCTTGATCTCGGACTTCGCGTCCGGCGTGTTCCAGGTTCCGTCGAAGGAAATGATGATTTTCTTGGGCATGCCTTTTCTCCAACGCCAGTCGTTCTGGCTGCTCGAAACTTCCCGCTCCGTTGCTGCTTTCGCAGGCGAGGTTCAAACCGGAAACACGAGTGGAGAAGGCCCTCGCAAGAATGCACGACGGATGACTTTTCATTCTGAGCAAAGGTCCGAAGCCCCTTCGTCGGTATCGCCCTCGATGGGCAACTGTAGTTGCCCATCGGCAGGGCTGCATCGCCGCACGGCGGACTGCGCTGGCGGGCGATCCCGTTGCGCTGATTCGCCCTGAGTGACGAACAACGGCTACCAGTCGGTCGACGCTGACGGTTCGGAAACCGAAGCCGAAAGCACGGCCTCCTCCCGACACCTTCTCCCGCTCGCCCGGCACTCGATTGCTTCGACGGAATTTATGATGAAATAACCAATATTGACGTATTCGTCATTTTTGATAAATTCCGCTCCACCCGGATCAGCAGGATCCGGGCTACTCCCCACGGACCCGGATCTCCCAATGCATAACAACAATGAGTTCCTCCCCGAATCGGTCGACGTGCTGGTGGTCGGCAATGGCCCGGTCGGCGCCACGCTGGCGGCCCTGCTGGGCCGCTACGGCGTGGACAGCCTGGTGATCGACAAGACCCACGACATCCTGCCCATGCCGCGGGCCATTGCCCTGGACAACGAAGCGCTGCGCATTCTCCAACTCGCCGGGCTGGAGGAGGACGCCTTCGAGACGGTGGTGATTCCCCAGGTGAAGATGCACTGCCCCATCGTCGGCCAGTTCGGCCAGGCCAATACCAGCGGCCGCATCGACGGCCACCACAAGCTGGTGACCTTCTACCAACCCGACCTGGAGCAGGCGATGCGGCGGCAGGCGCAGCGCTATGGGAACCTGCTTTGCCGGGGCGGCCTGGAGCTGCAGGACTTCACCCAGGACGACAGCGGAATTACCGCCACCCTGCTCGATGAGCGCGGCCAGTCGCACCCGGTTCGCTGCCGCTACCTCGTCGGCGCAGACGGCGCGAGCTCGCGGGTGCGAGGGCTGATCGGGCAGGAGTTCAACGGCCAGAGCTACTCGGAGGATTGGCTGATCGTCGATGCCGGCGCGCGCCAGGGAAAGGCCATCGACCACATCGAGTTCCTCTGCGACCACCGCCGGCCGACACCGCACATGCCTGCCCCCGGCGGCCGCGAGCGCTGGGAGTTCATGCTGCGCCCCGGCGAACCCCGCGACGAGATGGAAGACCAGGAACGCATCCGCTCCCTGCTGGCGCCCTGGATCGAGCCCCAGCAGTTGAAGATCGAGCGCCAGGCGGTCTATCGCTTTCACGCTCGCTGCTGCGAGCGCTTCCAGCAGGGCCGGGTGTTCCTCGTCGGCGATGCCGCGCACATTACCCCGCCCTTCGTCGGCCAGGGCCTGGTGGCCGGCCTGCGCGACGTGGCCAACCTCGCCTGGAAACTCTCCTGGGTCCTCCAGGGGCGTGCCACGCCGCGAATACTCGACAGCTATGACCAGGAGCGCCAGCCCCATGCCCGCGAGATGATCGACCTGGCCAAGCTCATGGGCCGCCTGGTCATGCCCGGCAATGCCCTGGCGGCCATCCTGATCCACGGGTTCATGAAAACCCTGCGGATCATCCCGGCGGCACGGCGGCACCTCGAGGACCTCGACATCAAGCCCAGGCACCGATTCCGCCGCGGCCTGTTCATACGCAGCCCGCGGCGCGCCCGGCTGGTCAGCGGCGGGCTGTTTCCGCAGGCCTGGGTCCGCCATGCAGGGCGCATCTGCCTGAGCGACCAACTGCTGGGCGATCACCTGCAACTGGTCGGCCTGGGCACCGACCCGCGCCGCTGGCTCGACGCCACGCAGCAGAGGCAATGGCTGGAGCTGGGCGGCAGCTTCCTGCAGATCGGCCATGCCCGCGACGACAGCCGTGCGGATTTCGCCGAGACCCTCGACGGCGCCCTGCTGACACCCTGGCCGGCCCCGGCCCTGGCGGTGGTACGGCCGGACCGCATCATCATGCACCAGTGCCGCCCCGAGCAGGCTGGCGACCTGCTGCAGCACTGCCAGGCGCTGCTGCGGGCATGAGCGGGTACCGGTCGGCCATGGGCTTCCCGTATCATCGCCGCAGCCCCGCAGCCGACGACCCGCCATGACCGACCGCCCCCCCTGCGAAGACCACAGCGAGCCGCTCACCCGCGGCCACAAGAAACGCGCGCGAACCCGCCAGGGCCTGCTCGATGCGGCCCTGCGGGTATTCGCCCGGCAGGACATCGCCGCAACGGTGTTCCAGGACCTGGCCGCCGAGGCCCAGGTGTCCACCGGCACCATCTACAACTACTTCAAGACACGCGAGGAACTGGCCGAGGCGGTGGGCATCTCGCTGGCCGGCGACTTCTCCGAGACCATCAGCCAGCTCAGCGCCGGCATTTCCAGCGGCTCCCGGCGGCTGGCAATCGGCGTGCGCATGTTCGTCCTGCACGCACAGTCCGACCCGCAATGGGCCAGCGCGCTGTTGCGGGTGATCCACTACGACCAGGCCATGCACTCGACGCTGGCCAACCATGTTCGCGAGGACCTGCGCGGCGGCCTGGCCGAAGGCGTCTTCAGCTATGCCGATGAAGATGTGGCGCTGGACCTGGTAATTGCCGGCGCCACCGGGGCCATCCGCGCCACCCTTGAGGGTCGGGCACCCGAAGGCCAGGACGTGCTGCTCAGCGAAATGCTCCTGCGCGCCCTGGGCGCCACCCCCGCCAGGGCTTCGAAGATTGCCGCCCTGCCCTTGCCGCAGGGCGGCTGAGCCGCGTCAGCCCTGGGCGACCCAGTGCCGGTAGCGGCGCGACTGCTTGCGCAGCTTCAACTGGTTGCCGATTAACGCCAGCAGCGGCGAAGTACGCGGATTGGTCGGGCGCCCCTGGCTGAGCAGCACCAGCTGTTTCTTCACCACCGACTGGGTTGCCACCGCGGCGAAGGCCTTGTTCTTCCACGCCACGACTATCGGCTCGACCCGCGCGCCTTCGCCGGCCTGCCAGCGCCTGGGCAGGGCCGGATCGACGGCCAGGGCCGTGGCCATCCCCACCATGGCGACCGCCCCCTGCAAGGCGCGCTCGGCGACCTCCCGCCGGCGGATGCCTCCCGTGACCATCAACGGCATGCGTGCCGTGGCGGCGATGCGCTCGGCGAACTCCAGGAAGTACGCTTCCCGCGCCAGGGTGCTGCCGTCGCGAGTCTGCCCCTGCATCGCCGGGCTTTCGTAGCTGCCACCGGACAGTTCGACCAGGTCTACGCCCCGGTCGTTGAGCAGGTTAACCACGGCCTCGGCATCCTCCGCCGCGAAACCGCCGCGCTGGAAATCAGCGGAGTTGAGCTTCACTGCCACGCAGAAATCAGGCGCTACCCGCGCGCGGATCGCGTCCACCGTGCGCAACAGGATGCGCGCACGATTTTCCAGGCTGCCACCCCAGTCATCCTCGCGCCGGTTGCTCAGCGGCGAGAGGAACTGGCTGAACAGATAGCCGTGTGCAGCGTGTACCTGTACCCCGCTGAAACCGGCGCGTTCGGCCAGCAGCGCGGCATTCAGGTAGCGCTGGATCAGCCCGTCGATCTCCGCGCCGGTGAGCGCGCGCGGCTGGGCGAAGACATTCTTCAGGCCGGGAATATCCACCGCGATGGCCGAAGGCCCGAGGGCCGGCTGGCCCAGATCGGCCATCAACTGGCGGCCCGGATGGTTGATCTGCATCCAGGCGTGTACCCCATGGCTGCGACAGGCCTCGGCCCAGCGCCGGAAGCGCGGCAGCAGGCGCTCGTCTTCCAGCACCACGCCGGCCGGGCCGGTAAGCGCGCGGCGATCGACCATCACGTTGCCGGTGATGATCAACCCGGCACCGCCCTCGGCCCAGCTTCGATACAGACGCAACAAAGTGTCGCCGGGCGCGTGGTCGGCATCGGCGAGGTTTTCCTCCATCGCCGCCTTGGCGATGCGGTTGCGGATCACCTGGCCATTGGGCAGACGTAGCGGCTCGAACAATTGACTCATGGCTTCAGTCCTTCAGGTGTTGGGCCAGGGCGGCGAGCGGCTTGCCGGCGCTTCGTCCCAACCAGTGCAAGGTCGACTCGGATTCATGCGGCAATGCAACGGCCACCGCTTCGCCCGGCGCGGCGAAGCGCGGGAACAGGCTCAACGCGTGCCCACGACCAATGCCAGCGAGATCCGCCGTGCTCCAGACGCGGCTGGCGGCAAGCGTGCTGACCTGCTCGGCCACCAGCGCCTGCGGCGCGAACGGGAAGTCGCTGCCGAACAGCACCTGGCCGGGCTCGACCAACTCGCGCAGCACCGCCATGGACGGTGCGGCCGGTGCCAGCGCAGTGTCGAAATAGAAGCGCCGAAGGTAGGTCATCACACCCAGCGGCGCCTGCTCCGCGAACTGTGGCAAGGCGTTGGCCAACGACACCCGCCAGGCCGCATACGGCAGGAAGCCACCGGCGTGGGCGAGTATCCAGCGGATGCGCGGATAGCGTTCCAGCGTGCCGCTGAGGATCAGGTTCACTGCCGCCCGCGTGGTGTCGCAGACGAACTCCAGCAGGAAGCCCGGTGCCGCCAACCCCAGCGTCTGGCTGCTCGGGTGCAGGTTCGGGTGGAGGAAGACCGTCGCCCCGCGTTGATCCAGCTCGGCCATCAACTCGTCGAAACGCGTATCGCCGAGGAACACGCCGTCATTGCTGGCCAGCAGCACCAGGCCATCGGCCTTGAGCACATCCAGCGCGTGGAGCGCCTCGCTGCACGCCACTTCGGTGGCCGGCAGCGGCACGCAGGCGAAGCTGCCGAAACGCCCGGCATGCCGCTGGCCCAGCTCAGCCGCGAACTCGTTGCAGCGGCGCGCCAGTTCGGCGGCGACACGGTCGTTGCCGAACCAGACACCCGGCGACGAGATCGAGGTGATTGCGGTCTGTAGCCCCTGCCCGTCGAGCAGCTCCAGCGAACGCTGCGCCGACCACTCCGGCAAGGCCACCCCCGCCACCTTGTCCAGTCCCTGGCGACGCAACGCTTCGGCGTAGAACGGCGGCAGGATGTGATGGTGCACGTCAATGCGGCCGGGCGCCGGTGGCGACGGGCGCTGCGCGGGCGCAACGGCATCGGAGGGAGCACCTGTCGGCGACAGGGCTGGCAGTTCAGCGGCCAGCAACGAGGCGCTGGCGAGTACGCCGGCGCCCATCACGAATTCTCGGCGATTCATGCGTTTCCCCCCGGATCAGCGGCTGCGCACACGTTCGACGTAGGCGCCCAGCGGCCGGGTCAGGCTGCGCTTCACCCGGCTGCCGAAGGACTCGCCACTGAAGATCGGCGCCGCGGCCACCTGCTCCTGCGCTTCTCGGTACTGCGGGAACAGGCTCAGTGCATGGCCACGATTGATGCCGTAGCGCTGCTCGTCCGACCACAACGGGTTCTCTTCCAGGGTCTGGCAGGTCAGGGTGGTGACCGGCGCCGGGGCGAAGGGGAAATCGCTGCCGAAGAGAATCTGCGAGGGCGCCACCAGCTCCTTCAGCGCCGCCATGGAGTAACGCGAGGGCGACAGCGCGGTGTCGTAGTAGAAGCGCTTGAGGTAGGTCATCACGCCCTGTGGCGCCTTGTCCTGGAATTGCGGCAGGGCGTTGGCCAGGGACACGCGCCAGGCCACGTAGGGCAGGAAGCCACCGCCATGGGCGAGGATCCAGCGGATGCGCGGGTACTTCTCCAGCGTGCCGGTGAGGATCAGGTTCACCGCCGCGCGGGTGGTGTCGCAGAGGAACTCGACCAGGAAACCCGGCGCGGCGATGCCCAGCTTCTCGCTGCTTTCGTGCATGTTCGGGTGCACGAAGACGATGGCTGCGCGGCGATCCAGTTCCGCCATCAGTTCGTCGAAACGCGCGTCGCCGAGGAACACGCCATCGGTGCTGCCCAGCAGCACCACGCCCTCGGCCTTCAGTTCATCCAGTGCGCGGATGGCTTCGCGGCACGCCGCCTCGGTGAAAGGCGTGGGCAGCACGGCGAAGTTGCCGAATCGCCCCGGATGATCGCTGCGCATCTGCGCGGCGAAGTCGTTGCAGCGCATCGCCAGCTCGCGGGCCTGCTCCACTCCCCCGCCGAAATGCACGCCCGGCGCCGACAGCGAGGTGATGGCGGTCTGGATGCCGTTGAGGTCCATCACCTCGATGGACTTCTGCGGCGACCATTTCGGCAGCGGCGCGCCGGCCACCATGTCCAGGCCCTTGTTCGCCATGACCTCGACGAAGGCCGGCGGGATGATGTGGTGGTGCACGTCGATTCGACCTTGTTGGATCGTCATTGTTGTTGTCCTTGTGTGATCCGGGAGGGTTCAGGCAGCACGGGCAATCTTCATCGCCTCGTTGAACCACAGGGCTACTGCGAAGCGTCCCTGCAGCTGGCACTGCCCGCCTTCGACGGCGCGCAGCATGTCGGTCTCGTCGCGGCTGAGCATCACCCGCAGGGCATCCGAGCTGCGCTGCCAGTGCTGGGTGAAGTCCGGCCGACGGTGTTCGCCGCGATGCAGGCTGAGCACCCCGCCGCGCAGCCGGTAGTAGCCGCCGACGCCATCGGCCGTGCGGATCTGCAGCACGAAGGAGTCCTCGTGCAGCAGCTCGCGCAGGCGCGCCGAGCGGCGTTCGGCGCGGCGCAGCAACGGGATGGACGCCAACAGCAGCAGGCGCAGTTTCAGTGAATCGATGAACAGGCTCATGGTCAGCGGGCTCCGCGCAGACGGTTGAACAGCGAGTAGCAATCGACCGGCAGGCTGTCGCCGCGCCAGCACACATGCTGGTCAGGCCGCACCAGCACGAAGCGCCGCTCGTACAGGGTCGCCAGGTATTTCTCGTGGATCGGCAGCACGTTCAGCGGTACGCCGCACTCCTGCGCCGCCTCCTGCAACGGCGCGCAGGCTTCGGCCTCGGCGTCGAACGCCAGCAGGGTGTAGCCACCCAGCGCAAGCTGATCGAAGAGCGCCGTGCCATCCTCGCGGAACGCGCTGGGCAGCCGCGCGCCGGACCAGGTGGTGGGCGTGTAGCGAACTTCCTCGTAGGCCGGCTCGCTGGCGGTGTCCGGCTCGATCACCGGCGAGCCGTGGTAGCGGTAGCCGATTTCCACGCCCAGCGATTCGTAGAGCCGCGAGACCTTGCGCTCGAACTCGCGCCCGGCTTTCTGCCGCGCGGCATCGCCTGCCGCCCCCTGGGCGAGCAGTGCATCGTCGCGCCGCATCTGCGCCTCGAAGGTCGCCGCCGCGCACTTCTTCACGTGCTCGCGATTGCGCCGGGCCACCGGCAGGCGCTCCGCCTCGTAGCTTTCCAGCAGGCGCGGACCGCCCCAGCCGGCCAGGCAGGCGGCCAGCTTCCAGGCCAGGTTGTGCGCCTCGGCCACCCCGGTGTTCATGCCCAGGCCACCGGTGGGCATGAACTGGTGGGTGGCATCGCCGGCAATGAACACGCGCTGCCGGCCGAACGAGCGGGCCACCAGGAACTGCGGGCGCCACGGGCCGGACTGGACGATCTCGTAGCGCAGCCGGGTGCCGAGGGCGGCGTCCACCACGCTCTCCAGCGACTCACCGGGGCGCGGCGCAAATGGCCGGTGCAGCACGTAGTCATTGCGGCTGGCGTCCGGCGACACCAGCAGGCCGGCGAAGCCCGGCCGGGTCAGCCAGGTATGCCAGTAGGGCTGGTTGTTGGGGAACAGCCCGGCAATCTCATCGGAGCGCAGGTGGATGATGAACAGCTCGCCGACCAGGTCGCGGGTGCCGTCGTAATCGATGTTGAGGAAGTTGCGCACGCGGCTGTTGGGCCCGTCGCAGCCGATCAGGTACTGGGCGAAGAACTGCTGCGCCTCGCCGCTATCCACTTCATGGGCCATCGCCACCACGCCGGTGGAGCCCTGCTCGAAGCCATACAGGCGCCAGCCCATGCGCAGCTCGATGTTCGGGTCGGCTTCCACTTCTGCCATCAGCACCGGCTCAAGGTGCATCTGCGCGATGCGCTGCATCGACTCCAGCGGCAGGCTGCCGTCGCGGCAGGCGCGGATGGCCTGCTCGGCCTGGCTGACCGGCTGGTAGATCAGGTGCCGGTCGGACATCACGCTGTAGAACGGACCGCTGGCCGACGCCGCCATCGCCGAATACTGGTTGGCGTCGGTCGGGTTGCCGGCCGCACGGATGCGTTCGGCCAGGCCCAGCTGGCGGAAGATTTCCATGGAGCGGCAGTTCACCACGTCCAGCTTGGGATGCGTGGTGGTCTGCCGGCGATCGTTGAGCAGCACTGAGCGAATCCCCAGGCGGCTGAGGTTCAGCGCCAGGGTCAGGCCGACCGGGCCGGCGCCGCTGATGAGAACGGGGGTGTCGATCATGCCGCCACTCCTTGGGGTTGATTGCTGTGGCGGACCAGCGACAGGCCGGCGAGGAAGCACTCGGCGACGCGTCCCAGCTGGTCGGCGCGGCCGGCATCGAAGACATAGCGGTCGGGGCGGATCAGCACGAAGTCCATGTCCGCTTCGTCGAACCAGTCCTGCAGGGCGCCGGTGGGGTCGCCCAGCACCGGGCCGGACGGGTCTTCGGCGAACTCCAGCACGCGCAGGTCCACCTGCTGCGCCAGGCGCTCCAGTTGCGCTCGCTGGGTGTCGAGGCAACCGCGTCGGGCGAGCACGGCAAAGCCGTGGCCAAGCGCCTCGTCGAGCAGCAGCCGCTCGTCCTCCCCGTCCCGCAACACTTTCGGCTGCAGGGCCAGGTGACCGGACAGCCGGTGCCCCCAGCCGCAGAAACCGGCGGCCAGCGGCTTCTTGCGGTTGGCCTTGTCGGCGAACGCCTTGTTGGCGAAAGGCACCAGGCCGGCGATGCGGAACAGCAGCCAGTCGCGCAGGAAGGCCACGCCGCGGTGGCGGGTCTGGATGACGTTGCCGAGGAACATCGCGCCATTGATGATCTCGCGCACATGGGCCGAGCGTTCGGCCTCGTAGTCGTCGAACAGTTTCTCCCGCGCAGCACCGCGCAGCACCATGTCCAGGCGCCAGCACAGGCTGCTGGCGTCGCGCACGCCAGAGCACATGCCCTGGCCGAGGAATGGCGGCATCTGGTGCGCCGAGTCGCCGGCCAGGATGATCCGGCCGTTGCGCCAGTCGTTGGCCCAGAGGCCGTGGAACTTGTAGTAGGCGATGCGGGTGATCTCGATCTTGTCGAGGTCGACGAAGTCGCGCAGCTGCTGGCGCACCAGGTAGGGATCGGTGGCCTCGCGCTCGGACTTGCCGCCGGTGACCATGAACTGCCATTCGTAGTACGGGCCGGCCATGGGCACGTAGGTCACTGGCTGCGCCGGGTTGCACACCTGCGAGTGGTTGGCCGGCAGCAGCGCATCCTTCTCCCCGGAACGGGTCTTGGTATCCACCACCACCCAGGCTTCGTCGAAGTCGGCCGATTCCAGGCGCAGCCCGGCCTCACGGCGGACGAAGCTCTTGCCGCCGTCGCAACCGATCAGGTAGCGCCCCTGGAATACCCGCTCGCTGCCGTCACGCTGCACGGCGGTGGCGCGCACGCCTTCGGCGTCCTGCTCGACGCCGGTAACGCGACAGCCGTACACCGGGGTGACGTTGGGGTAGCGCTTGAGGCCGTCGTGGAAATGCCGCTCCAGGGTCGGCTGATGGAACCACCAGGCGCCGGGATGGCCGTAGCGGCGGTCCTGGCTGCCGATGCGCGAACGGGTGACCGGCTTGCGCCCAGGGCGCAGGATGATCTCCATGTCGGTGAACGACTCGCTGGTGCGGCCGATGTCGCCGGCCAGGCCGGCGAACTGGAAGATGCGCATGATCTCGTCATCGAAGTGCACGGCACGCGGGGCATAGTAAAGGTCCTCGTCGCGCTCCAGGCCGACCACGGACCAGCCGTAGCGGCCCAGCAGGTTGGCCAGCACCGCCCCGGTGGGGCCGAGGCCGACGATGATCACGTCACAGGTTGTCGTTGTTGTTATGGACTCTTGCATTGCTCGCTCCAGAGGAATACATCGCCGAATCATTTTGAACACCAGTGTTCAATTCAGTCAACTGAAGAACAGTATTCCTCGCTGAAACCCTCCGGCCAGAGCCTTTCCAAGGGATCGTTACAGCGCCGGATAAGCGCGAAAGACGGGAGAATCCACGGGGAAGGCAGGAAAAATGACACCCGATAGACCCTGTTGACTTATTTTGAACGCAAGTGTTCAATCAGCCCAAGCTTGACGTTGGAGCCGTCTTTTCATGGAAACCCTCAACCCCGTACAACGCCGTATCCACCAGGCCGCCCTGCGCCTGTTTGCCGAGAAGGGCGCGAGCCAGGTGAACATCAGCGACCTGGCCCAGGAGGCCGGTGTGGCCCGGGGCACGATCTACAACAACCTGCAGTCCATCGATGACCTCTTCCAGCACGTGGCCAGCCACCTGGCCGCGGAGATGCACCAGCGTGTGGTGAAGAGCTTCGGCGAGACCTCGGACCCGGCCCTGCGCCTGGCCAACGGCATCCGCTTCTTCATTCGCCGGGCCCATGAAGAGCCCCATTGGGGCGCCTTCATCAGCCGCTTCTCGATGAGCGATGAATCGCTGCGCGGCATGTGGTTCGGCCCGCCGACTGCCGACCTGCTCAGCGGGCTCGCCAACGGCCGCTACAGCTTCCGCCAGGAGCAGCTGCCGTCGGCGATCTCGATGATCGCCGGCGCCGTGCTCAGTTCGATGTTCCTGGTCCTGGAGGGACATCGCACCTGGCGCCAGGCCGGCAGCGACGCCGCCGAGCTGACCCTGCGCGCGCTCGGCGTGGCGCCGGAGGAAGCGCGCAGCCTGTCCACCGGTGAGCTACCGGTGCTGCCACCCGCGGACTGATCCACCCGAACCTGCCAACGCCCCTTTTCAGGGGCGATGGCGAAGCCTTGCCTGACGAAAGCCACGGAGAACAACAAACATGAGCCGTCAGCACCCTTCCGCAAGCCAGTCCACCGCGCTGGCGACGCCGCAGCCGGCACGCCATCCGCAGCCGACGGTCAAGGCTCGCGCGCTGGCCCACCTGATCTTCGAACGCCCGGACCTGGAGCAGGCCGAGCGCTTTCTCGGTGACTTCGGCCTGACCCTGGCACGCCGCGACGCGGACTGCCTGTACCTGCGCGGCACCGGCCCCGCGCCCTACTGCTATCGGGTGGAACGGGCGGCGCAGGCACGCTTCGTCGGCTTCGGCCTGGCCGTCGAGTCACGCGAGGACCTGCAGCGACTGGCGCGCCTGCCGGGCGCATCGCCAATCCGGCAGTCGACTGCACCCGGCGGCGGCGAAAGCGTGAGCCTGCGTGACCCCTCCGGTTTCGTCGTCGAGGCGATCCACGGCCAACAGCCGGCCAGCGCGCTGGCGCACCGCCTGGCGCTGCCGCTGAACCAGGTCGACGAGGCGCCGCGGATCAACGCCACCCAGCGCCCGCCCGTGGCTCCGCCAGACATCATCAAGCTCGGCCACGTGGTACTCGAAGTGGCCGACTACCAGGCCACCGCCGGCTGGTACACCAAGCATTTCGGTTTCATTCCCAGCGACGTGCAGGTACTGCCCGATGGCTCTCCGGCGGTGGCCTTCCTGCGCCTGGACCTGGGCGACACGCCGGCCGACCACCACACCCTGGCGCTGGCCCAGGGCTTCATGGCCGCCTACAGCCACAGCGCCTACGAAGTGGTGGATGCCGACGCCGTCGGCATGGGCCAGCGGGTGTTGCGCGAGAGTGGCTGGAAGCACGCCTGGGGCATCGGCCGGCACATCCTCGGCAGCCAGATCTTCGACTACTGGCAGGACCCCTGGGGCGACAAGCACGAGCACTACTGCGATGGCGACCTGTTCACCGCCGAGCGCCCCACCGGGCTGCACGCCGTCAGCCCGGAGGCCATGTCGCAATGGGGCCAGCGCATGCCCAAGAGCTTCACCAAGCCGGCGATGAACCTGCAGAAGCTGCGCATCCTGCTGCACAACCTGCGGCACAGCCCGGACCTGACAGTGCGCAAGCTGATCACGCTGGCGCGGATGTTCGGCTAGGCCCGCCGCACAACCACAAGCACAACAACAATCGCCGCCCCGACGCGGCCCACCGCCGTACCAGGAGTCGTTGCCATGCCCGTGCACGTTGTCCGCTTCGAACACCAGAACGAAACCCGCTGGGGCGTCCTGCGCCAGGGCCGCATCAGCCCCCTGCCCGGCCGCTACGCCAGCACCGGCGAGTTGATCCGCCAGGTTGACGTCGAAGAGCTCACCAAGCTGCGTGGCGACGAACTGGCGCTGGAAGCGGTCAAGCTGCTCTCGCCGATCACCCGCGACCAGCAGTTCGTCTGCCAGGGCGCCAACTATCGGCAGCACATGATCGAGTCGGGCATGGACCCGGACGCCAAGCACTTCAACATGATCTTCACCAAGGCGCAGAGCTGCATCGTCGCCGCCGACAGCGACCTGATCAAACCGCGCCAGGTGCACTTCCTCGACTACGAGATCGAGCTGGGCCTGGTGCTGCGCCGGGAGATCACCAGCAAGATCACGGCCAACGACGCCAACCTGCACGAGTTCATCGCCGGCGTGGTGATCGTCAACGACTACTCGGCGCGCGACATCCAGATCCCGCAGATGCAGTTCTACAAGGGCAAGAGCTTCCGCACCTTCGGCCCGGTCGGCCCGTACCTGTGCCTGCTGCAGAAGAGCGACATGGGCTACCTCAAGGAGCTGCAACTGCGCCTGACGGTCAACGGCGAGGTGCGCCAGAGCGACAGTACCGCCAACCTGGTGCATGGCCCGGCGGAGACCCTGAGCGAGCTGTCCGGGGTGCAGGACTTCGCTGCCGGCGACCTGATCGCCACCGGCACGCCGGCAGGCTGTGCGCTGTCGGTGCCCTCGCCGGCCAAGCAGCGCATCGCCGCATTGCTGCCCGAGCACATCAAGTGGAAGGCCTTCCTCAAGACGCAGGCGGGGCGCAGCCAGTACCTCAAGGCCGGCGACCTGGTCGAGGCGAGCATCCGCAGCGCCGACGGCGTGGTCGACCTGGGCGTGCAGCGCAACCGCGTGGTGGAGCAAGCCTGATGGCCGTGCAGACCCTCGCCGATATCCAGGCGCTGGAGAGCGTTGCGCTGGCCCGCCGTGAGTTGCCCGCCAGCACCTACGAAGCGCTGCGCCGTTGCGCCGGCGAACACGGCACGTCGACGGCGCTGAGCTTCTTCCTCGAAGCAAAGGACTTCCGTCGTACCCACGACTGGACCTACGCCGAGCTGTTCGCCGACATCACCCGCGCCGCCAACGCCTTCCACCGGCTCGGCATCGGGCCGAAGGACGTGGTCGCCTTCCTCCTGCCGAACCTGCCGGAAACCCACTTCGTCATCTGGGGCGGCGAGGCCGCGGGCATCGTCCTGGCGATCAACCCGCTGCTGGAGGCCGCACAGATCGGCGACCTGCTGCGCGCCGCCAATGCGCGGCTGGTAGTGACCCTGGCGCCGACACCCGGCAGCGACCTGTGGCCCAAGCTGGCCAGCCAGCTCGACAGCCTGCCCGGCGTGCAAGAGGTGCTCTGGGTGAGCATGGCGCCCTACGTCGGCACCGTGGCATCCCTCGCGCTGCGCTGGATGGCCCGGCGCGAACGCCAGCGCCACCCGCGCCTGCGCATCCATGACCTGCGCCGCCTGATGCGCCGCGAGAGCGGCAAGCAACTCAGCAGCGGCCGTGTCATCCGCGCGGAAGAACCCTCCTCCTACTTCTGCACCGGCGGCACCACCGGCCTGCCGAAGATCGCCCGGCGCAGCCACGGCTCGGAAGTCTTCAACGCCTGGGCGATGGCCGCCAACATGCAGCCGCGCCAGCCCGGCCAGGTGATCTTCTGCGGGTTGCCGCTGTTCCACGTCAACGGCCAGCTGGTGACCGGGCTGATGCCCTGGACCCATGGCGACCGGGTGATCATCGGCACGCCTCAGGGCTATCGCGGCGAGGGCGTGATCCCGGCCTTCTGGGCAATGGTCGAGCACTTCGGCATCAACTTCTTCTCTGGCGTGCCAACCGTCTATTCGGCCCTGCTGCAGCAACCCGTCGCCGGCCAGGACCTGTCCAGCCTGCAGTACGCACTGTGTGGCGCAGCGCCGATGCCGGTGGAGCTGTTCCGCGAGTTCGAGCGGGTGGTTGGCGTGCGCATCCTCGAAGGCTATGGCCTCACCGAAGGCGCGTGCGTCTCCTCGAGCAACCCGCCAGACGGCGAACGACCGATCGGCTCCATCGGCCTGCGCCTGGCTTACCAGGACATGCGTGCGGTGACCCTCGACGATCAGGGCGCCTACCTGCGCGATGCCGAGACCGACGAGGTCGGGGTGATCGCCATCCACGGGCCCAACGTGTTCCTCGGCTACCTCGACGACAGCCACAACAAGGGCTTGTGGATCGACATCGGCGGGCGGCGCTGGCTGAACACCGGCGACCTCGGCCGGCAGGACGCCCAGGGCTACTTCTGGCTCACCGGGCGCAAGAAGGAACTGATCATCCGTGGCGGCCACAACATCGACCCGAAGCAGATCGAGGAAGCGCTGCAGGCACACCCGGCGGTGGCACTGGTGGCGGCGGTGGGCTGCCCCGACCCGCACGCCGGCGAGATTCCCGTGGCCTATGTGCAGCTCGCCACCGGCCAACGTGCCGACAGCGCTGCGTTGCTGGATTTCGCCAACCAGCGGATCAGCGAACGCGCCGCGGTGCCCAAGCGCATCGAGATTCTCGACGCCCTGCCGGTCACGCCGGTGGGCAAGATCTTCAAGCCCGCGCTGCAGCAACGCGAAATCGCCCGGGTGATCCGCCAGGAAGCGGACAACCAGGGCCTGGCCGGCATCGCCGTGGAGGTGGTGCAGGACGCCCGTCGCGGACTGGTGGCACAGGTTCGCGCCGGCTCCGGGCGCGATGAACTGGCCCGTGCGCTGGGCCGCTACAGCTTCGCGGTGGACTGGCACGGCTGAGCCCGACCACAGCGCTCGCACACAGAACAAGAACAAGACGAAGGAAGTGCCATGCGACCCCGACTGCCCCGAGCCCTTGCCCTGTTGCTCGTCCTCGCCCTGCCCGGTTGCGAACGCATCCAGCACGCGGCGCTGGATGCCATGGTCAAGGACCACACCGACCAGTCCCTGATCCAGGGCGGCAATGCCATTCGCGTCATCCTCTGCGGCACCGGCACGCCGCAGGTCAATGCCACCCGCGGCCAGGCCTGCACCCTGGTGGCCGCTGGCGGCCGGCTGTTCCTCTTCGATGCCGGCGAAAACGCCATGCGCAACCTGGAGACCAGCCACGTGCCGATCCAGGCACTGAACCAGGTGTTCATCACCCACTGGCACTCGGACCATTTCAATGGCCTCGGCGCGCTGATCAACCACAGCTGGATCTACGGTCGGCAGACGCCCTTCGTGGTCTACGGCCCGACCGGCGTGGAGCAGGTTGTCGAGGGACTGGCCATGGCCTACGCCCAGGACGCCAGCTACCGCAGCGCCCATGCCCTGCCCGCCACGGACCGGCGCCTGGCATTCGCCGAGCCGCGCCGGGTGGAGATTGCCGAAGGACAGGAAGCGGTGCGCGTCTATGACCAGGGCGGCGTGACCATCGATGCCTACCGCGTCGATCACCATCCGGTGGAACCCGCGTACGGCTATGTGCTGCGCTACCAGGGCAGGAAGCTGTTCATCAGCGGCGATACCCGCGTCAGCGAGCGCTACCTGGAAGCCATGCGCGATGCCGACCTGGTGGTGCACGAGGCGATCAATGCGCATCTGGTGCACGAGGGCGCCGCCGCGCTCGAACGCACCGGGCAGAAGGACCGTGGCCAGCAGGCCGTGCGCGTACTCGATTACCACGCCGACACCCTGGAGCTGGCACGCATGGCCCAGCGAGCCGGCGTCCGCCATCTGCTGCTCACCCACCTGATCCCGGCCCCGGACAACTTCCTCGCCAGACGGATGTTCGTCAGCGGCATGGCCGATGAGTATTCGGGCGAGATCACGCTCGGGGAGGACGCCCTCGACCTGAGCCTCTAGCACCTCACCCACCACCTTCATCAACTGGCCCGCACGCCGCGGGCCAGCGGGGCCCCGCTGCGCCCGAAAAAGGGCCGGCAGACGACAGAACAACAACAAGAGGTCGTTTCAGATGAACCGCAGATCACCCGCCTTGCACCTGCTCGCGCTTCCCGCCGCCATCGGCCTGGCCGTTTACGGCGACGGCGCGCAGGCCTTCACCTTCTCCCTCGGCGAGATCGAGGGGCAGTTCGACTCCAGCCTCTCGGTCGGCGCCAGCTGGGCCATGCGCAATGCCGACGCCGGCCTGCTGCACAGCCACAGCTCCGACGACGGCAAACGCAACTTCCGCGAGGGCGACACCTTCTCCAAGGTGTTCAAAGGCATCCATGACCTGGAGCTCAAGTACGGCGACTCCGGTGCCTTCGTCCGCGGCAAGTACTGGTACGACTTCAAGCTCAAGGACGAGCACCTGCACTTCAAGGACATCGACGACCACGGCCGCGAGGAAGGCGCCAAGGCCTCCGGCGCCGAATTCCTCGATGCCTTCCTCTACCACAACTACAGCATCGGCGACCTGCCCGGCACCGTGCGCCTGGGCAAGCAGGTGGTGAGCTGGGGCGAAAGCACCTTCATCCAGGGCGGCATCAACGCGATCAACCCGATCGATGTCGCGGCGTTCCGCCGGCCCGGCTCGGAGATCAAGGAAGGGCTGATCCCGGTGAACATGTTCTACGTCTCGCAGAACTTCAGCGAGCACCTGTCCGCCGAGGCCTTCTACCAACTGGAATGGCAGAAGACCGTGATCGACAACTGCGGCACCTTCTTCTCCACCACCGACGTGATGGCCGACGGCTGCAACGGCCTGGCCGCCGGCCCGGTGATCAACCAGAACCCACTGGCGGTCCAGGCCCTGGCGCCAGCGGGGATCAACCTGACCGACGAGGGCATCGTCATCCCCCGCGGCAAGGACCGCGAAGCACGCGACGACGGCCAGTGGGGCGCGGCCCTGCGCTGGTTCGCCCCGGAGCTGGACAGCGAGTTCGCCGGCTACTTCATCAACTACCACAGCCGCCAGCCCTACCTCAGCGTTCGCAGCGGCCCGCACGCGGCCGACCTGGGCTTCGCCCCGCAGCTGTGCGGCAACCTCGGCATTCCGGATGCCCTCTGCGGCGCGGTGATCGGCAGCGGCGCCGGCCAGCAGCTGACCCAGGCCTATCGCCTGGGCAGCGCCCAGTACTTCGCCGACTACCCCGAAGACATCCAGCTCTACGGCCTGAGCTTCAGCACCAGCCTGCCCACCGGCACCACCCTGGCCGGCGAGATCAGCTACCGGCCGAACATGCCGGTGCAGATCAACCCGGTGGACCTGGTCACCTCGACCCTGGGCATACCAGCGCTCACACCGGTCTACGGCGATGCGCCGGCACCGGCCAACAACGCGATCCTCAAGGGCTACCGGCGCAAGGAAGTGAGCCAGGCGCAGGTCACCGCGACGCACTTCTTCGACCAGGTGATGGGCGCCGACCGCCTGACCCTGATCGGCGAGATCGGCGTCACCCATGTCGGCGGCCTGGGCGGCGACGACGAGCTGCGCTACGGCCGCAGCCCGGTGTTCGGCCAGGGTGCGCTGTACCCCGACAACAGCCTGTGCACCGGCAACAGCGTCACGCCGCAGTACTGCAACGACTCGGGCTTCGTCACCAGCACCGCCTGGGGCTACCAGACGCGGGCGATCTGGGAATACGCCGACCTCATCGACGGCGCCACGGTGCGGCCCAACCTGGCGTGGTCCCACGACGTCCACGGCTATGCCCCGGAACCGGGCTTCAACCAGGGCGCGCGGGCGATCAGCGTCGGCGTCGATGGCACCTACCTCAACACCTACAACATGAGCCTTTCCTACACCAACTTCTTCGGCGGTAAGTACAACGTGAATACCGACCGGGACTTCCTTGCCTTGAGCCTTGGCGTGTCGTTCTAAGCGGAGAGAACCCGATGAACAAGAAACTTGCGTGCGCTTCCCTGCTCCTCCTGTCCCTGCCCTTCAACCTCCAGGCCGCCGTTCCCGAAGCGGAAGCGGCAAAGCTGGGCAGCACCCTCACACCGCTGGGCGCAGAGCGTGCCGGCAATGCCGACGGCAGCATTCCCGCCTGGGACGGCGGCCTGCCGACCAACGCCGGCAGCCGTGGCGCGGACGGGCGCCTGAGCGATCCCTTTGGCGCCGACAAACCGCTGTTCAGCATCACCGCGAAGAACATGGCGCAGTACGCGGCGAACCTCACGCCCGGCCAGCAGGCGATGCTCCAGCGCTACCCGGACTACCACCTCAACGTCTATCCCGCACATCGTTCGGCTACCTACCCGGCGGCGGTGCTGCAAGCCGTGGCCGCGAATGCGCGGCATGCCAGCCTGGTCGAGGGCGGCAACGGCCTGAAGGACTTCCAGACGGCGATCCCCTTCCCCATTCCGCAGAGTGGCGTCGAGGCGCTGTGGAACCACATCACCCGCTACCGCGGCGGCAGCGCCCAGCGCCTGCACGTGCAAGCGACGCCCACCGCCAACGGCACCTACACGCCCACGTACTTCCAGCAGCAGTTCAGCTACCGCGACCAGCTCACCGACTACAGCCCGGACAAGGACAACAACGTCCTCTTCTACTACAAGCAGCTGGTCACCGCGCCGGCACGGCTGGCCGGTGACGTGGTGCTGGTCCACGAAACCCTCGACCAGGTCCGCGAGCCGCGCATGGCCTGGGTCTACAGCGCCGGCCAGCGTCGCGTAAGGCGCGCCCCGCAGATTGCCTACGACGGCCCCTACCCGGCCTCGGACGGCCTGCGCGTGGCGGACAACCTGGACATGTTCAACGGCGCGCCGGATCGCTACGACTGGAAGCTGGTGGGCAAGAAGGAAATCTACGTGCCCTACAACAGCTTCGCCCTCGACTCCACCGCCCACCGCTATGACGACCTGGTCAAGCCCGGCCACCTCAACCAGGACCTGGTGCGCTACGAGAAACACCGCGTGTGGGAAGTCGAGGGCACCCTGCGCGCTGGCGAGCGGCACATCTACGCGCGCCGCGTGCTGTTCCTCGACGAGGACACCTGGCAGGCCGTGCTCGCCGACCACTACGACGGCCGCGGCACCCTGTGGCGCGTGGGCGAGAGCTTCATGACACCGCTCTACGACAAGCAGATTCCCTGGCTGGGCGTGGAAGCCATCTACGACCTGATCAATGGCCGCTACCTGGTCTCGGGCCTGACCAACCAGGAGAAATCCCAGGTGGAATTCGGCTTCAGGGCCAGCAGTGTCGACTACACCCCGACGGCGCTGCGCAACCAGGGCATCCGCTGATCCCTGCGTCGGGCCGAGCCGCGGACTGACGTCCCCTCGGCCCGATACACCCTTGGCGGCAACAGCTGGGACTCTCGTCCGCTCTGCCGCCATCCGCCCTGCTCAATCCGTATCAGGGACGCACTACAACGCATCGCGCGGATGCACTATTACCCGCAACCGGGCCAAGGCGAATGATCTCCCCTAGAGAAAAACTCCAGGAGAGTCGCCATGCAGAGCCCTGCAGTGCACACAAGCGCGCACCCATCACTTCGCCTGAAACGCCTCGTTGTGGCGGTCGCACTAGCCACCCTCGGGTCTTCGTGGTCGTTCTGCGGGATGGCGGACAACCTGCCCCAGGGCGGCAAGGTCATCGGTGGCCAGGCCACCATCTCCAGCCAGGGCAACGGCGTCGACGTCACGACATCCGGCCCGCGCACCGCCATTGACTGGCAGAGCTTCAACGTTGGCCCGGATCACAGGATCACCTTCAACCAGCCGAACGGAAAGTCCGTGACGCTCAACCGGGTGATCGGTACCGATCCGTCGAAGATCTATGGTGCGGTCACCTCCAATGGCCAGCTGATCCTGGTCAACCCCAATGGGCTGATGATCGGGCCAAACGCGCATATTTCCGCCAGCGCGCTGGTGGCCAGCGCCGGGTTCCTCACCGACGAGCAGGCCAGGTTGTTCGCCCAGACCGGCAAGCTGGATGTCCAGCTGACCGGCAACGTCACCAACCAGGGCAGGATCACCGTCCACGACAACGGCATGGTCGCCCTGCTCGGCGCCCAGGTGAACAACGCCGGCGTCATCCACGCGAAGAAAGGCCTCGTGCAATTGGCCACCGGCCCCAGGGCCACGCTGGACTTCCAGGGCGACGGCCTGCTGAGCATCGGTATCAATGGCGAGCCGGGCGACGCATCCAGCGTCAATGCCGATGTCGCCGGCGGTGTCGCTCACAGTGGCGAGATCGACGTGGGCAACGGTGTCGTCGCCATGAGCGCCGCCCGCGCGGCGAAACACCTCGATTCGGTGATCAACGTCTCGGGCAGCGTTGCCGCCAACTCGGTCAGCAACGACGGCGGCACCATTGTCCTGGGCAACGCGGCGCGGACCCAGGTCAGCGGCTCGCTCAGTGCCAGGGGCGTCAATGGCGGCACCGTGAAAGTGCTGGGCGATGAAGTGAGTGTCGCCGGCACGGCGAAGATCGATGCCTCGGCTGCCGGCGGGGCCGGCGGCAAGGTGCTGGTCGGCGGTAGCTACCAGGGCAAGGGCAGCGAACAACGAGCCCGCAATACGAGCATTGCCAAAGGCGCCGAGCTGCGTGCCGATGGCCATACCCAGGGCGGCCAGGTCGTCGTCTGGAGCGACGGCAATACCCACTTCGCCGGCAACGCCAGCGCCAGGGGGCAGCAGCAAGGCGGCGTGGTGGAAACCTCCGGCCAGCAGCTGCGAGTCACCAGCGACGCCAGGGTCGATACCAGCGGCGCCGTCAAAGGCACCTGGTTGCTCGATCCGGCGACCGTCAACATCGTCGGCGATGCCCAGGCCGACGCGGGGACGGGCGTGCTTAACGGCTCCGCCACCGGGCCCAGCACCGCCGACCTGTGGAACGTCGCCGCCAGCGCCATCGTCAACGGCCTGGCCAATGGCAATGTCGAGGTCTCGGCCAGCCAGCGCATCAACGTCAACACCGCCATCGTGGCCACCAACATCGGCCAGGACGGCAATGGCCAGCCCGGCACGCTGGCACTGATCGCCACCGGTAATCCCGTGCAGGGCAAATCCTACGAAGGCACCGACCTGAGCAGCGACAGTGGCTCGGTGTATATCAACGCGCCGATCCTGCTCAAGGACGGCAACCTGTTCATCGCCGCCACCGGCGACATCCGCCTGAACAACACCGGTCCGGAATACAGCCAGCGGGCGATCATCGATGTCGGCAACGGCATCGCCTGGCTGCGCACTTCCAACGTTGCCTCGATCATCCAGCAGGACGGCACCGCAGTGATGGGCAAGCAGGTTGCCCTGGAAGGTGCCAGCGTGCGGATGGAGAGCAACCTCAACTACGCCGGTACGCTGGCGGGCAAGGCCAGCAATGGCGTGTTCCGCTTCAACCAGACCAATGCCAGCGGCACGACGACCACCGGCACCGTCACCGCGCCCTACTCCGGCGAAACCCTGACCGGCGTGACCGCCCAGCAACTGGTCTACCGCGGTTATCAGGACGTCGTGGCGGAGCCGTCCCAGACCTGGGGCGCGAATACCCGCGCGGTGACGCTGAAAACCCAGGACGGCTCGTCCTTCGACTACCTGGTGTTCGAGGCCACTGGCTACGTCACCCCCGATGGCAAGGGCGGCTACCAGGAAATCGACCCGGCCGTGCTGCTGAACTACCTCGACAGCTCGGACTACCTGGTCAGCGGCCTGACCTTCAAGGACTCGGCGGGCATCACCTGGAAGATCACGCCGGATGCCGCCGCCCCAAGCCTTTCCAACGTCATTCGTATCGATACCGATGGCACGCAGTCCTCCGCATCGCTGCCCGTAGGGTTCGCGTTCGGCGCCAATGGCGGGCTGCAGGTCGTTTCCACGCTGCACGAGCATGGCTGGGGCGTGGAGTCGTACTCGGCGATCCAGGGCGCGAGCGACCAGAAGGAAATCCAGCACAACGCCCAGGATGGCAGGAGCCAGCAGCTCATCGTCGACCTCGGCAGCAAGGTCGACTCGCTGGATGCGCTGATTTCGAACCTGATCAACGACACACCCTGGCTGCAGAAGGCCGACAACAACGGCCCCTCGCTCGCTTCCGGCGAACAGGCCCTCGAACGCAGTCGGGTGCACTTCTACGAGACCGTCGACAAGACCGGCGAGCCGGGCGTGATCCTCAATCATGCCGCCCAGGCCACGGTCAGCGTCAGCGCGGACGACAAGGCCCGCGAGTACGGCGATGCCAATCCGGCGCTCACCCAGACCACCCGCCATGACAGCAACGCCCAGGCCGTGAAAGGCATCGACGACTACGTGAACCAGCAACTGGGGCGCGGCGGCATCCAGGTGGGCGCCCCCGCCACGACCGCCACTGCGACCAGCGATGTGAAACCTGGCGGCTACGACATCACCAACCAGATCACGGCGGATGAGCGCTCCCAGGGGCGCTACCGGATCGAGGACAACAAGGGCACGCTGACCGTCGAACAGGCGGAACTCAAGGTCAAGGCCGATGAAAAGTCGAAGGTCTACGGCGACCAGGACCCGACCCTGACCTATCAGGTCAGCGGGCAGAAGCTCGGCGAGAACGCATCCGACCTGGTCAGCGGCAACCTCGCCCGCAGTGCTGGCGAAAATGTCGGCGACTATGGCATCCACCAGGGTGGCGTGGCCGGCCTTTCGGGGAACTACCGCATCACCTACGAAGGCAATCTGCTGCACATCACCCCGGCCCCGCTGGAGGTGGTCGTCCAGGATAAGAGCAAGGTCTACGGCGACGCCGACCCGTCGCTCTCCTACTCCGTGAGCGGACTGAAAAACGGTGACCAGGCGAGCGCTGTGCTCAACGGCGGCGACTTGCAACGGGAGGCCGGCGAGCACGTCCGCCCGCAGGGCTACGCCATTGGCCAGGGCAACCTGGCGCTGGCCAGCGGCAACTACACCCTGGTGTTCAAGGACGGCACCCTGCAGATCACCCCGGCCCAACTGGTGGTGAGCGCGGACGACAAGTCGAAGACGCAGGGGCAAGTCGACCCGCAACTGACCCATCGGGTCAGCGGCCTGAAGAATGGCGACAGCGCGGATATCGCGACAGGCAGCTTGAGCCGTGCCCCCGGCGAAGAGACTGGCAGCTACGCCATCGGCCAGGGCACTTCGTTCAGCGCGGGCAGCAACTACAGGGTGGTGTTCCGCGACGGCACGCTGACCATCAGCGGCCCGGTGGCCCCGATACAGCCGGTCCCTCCCGCGGAGCCCGTCGCGCCAGAGGGCCCCGTGGTGCCCGCCCAGGCACCTGCGGTGGCTTTGCCCATCACGGCCCAGTCGCCCGGCAACACTCGCTGCGACGCTTTGGAGTCCCCCAGCGCCGTCTCGGCCAACTACACCGTTTCGCCCGCGATCGCGCGTACCTATTCCGTCCAGTTGATCTGCAAGCCGCGCTCCTACGGCAACCAGCAGAGCACCACGCCAGACCTGCGCGACGTACTCACCTACGCCAACAGCCTGTTCAAGGACGGCAAGCTCATCGTCCCGGACTGGAACCGCAGCGTGATCCCGCATGACCTGCAGGCACCCGGCAAGGGAGGTAAATGATCATGAAATCGCATGCATCTTCTCTGCATCGTCTGGCCATCGCGGTAGTGTCCGCCCTGATGCTCACCAGCCAGATACAGGCTGCGCCGCTGGGCCAGCTCAACCCCGGGCGGGTGGAAATGCCCGACAAGGCGGGTATCCGCACTTCGCCCACCGAGATGCCCGGCACCCTGGAAATGCCCGATACCGTCGTGACGCCCGAGCCCGTGGCCCAGGAGCTGGAGGCGCTACCGGACACCCGCTTCCCGGTGAGCCACGTGACGCTGGTGGGCGCCAACAGCTATCCGGCAGGCACTTTCGACCCGCTGCTCAAGCGCCTGGAGGGCCATCAAGTCAATCTGGCCGAGATCCACACCGTCGCCGATACCATCACCGCACGCTACCGCAAGGCCGGCTTCCTCCTGGCCCGGACCATCGTGCCGGCCCAACGCCTGGAAGGCGGCAACCTGGTACTCCAGGTCTTCGAGGGCAAGGTGAACCAGGTCAGCTTCGCCGGCCCCAGCAACAAGGCACTGGCGCGTTACGCGGACAATATCCGCCAGGAAACTCCGCCGACCGCCAAGACCATCGAGCGCAACCTGCTGCTGATGAACGATGTTTCCGGCAACGACAGCCGCGGCACGCTGCAGGCTTCGCCAGTGGAAAGCGGCACTGACCTGCTCGTCGAGAACGCCTTGCGCAAGTACGAGGGCTTCTTCGGCTTCGACAACCGAGACAGCCGCTACTTCGGCCCCTGGCAGATTTACGCTGGCGTTGGCGTAAACGACCTCACCGGGCACGGCGACCACCTCGGCATCCGCGCCGGCAAATCGTTGGAGGGCAACAAGATGACCTTCTTCGAAGGCCAGTACGAACTGCCGGTCGGCAGCCAAGGGGATGTCGTCAGCTTCCTCGCCCAGCATAACGACGGCCACGCCGACACCTACTCCTTCCTCAATGCCAACAGCTCCGGCGACACCTTCGCCGTGCGCATTACCCGACCGTGGATTCGCCAGCGCGACGAGACACTCAAGACCTCGGCTGCCTTCACCTACTACAACGGCACCTCCGAATACCTGGATGACAAGAACCTGCCGCCCTCCAGCGAGGACCGCATCCGCGCTCTGCGCCTCGGTGCCAGCTACGACTGGTTCGATGCCTACGGCGGCAAGAACCTGGTCAAGAGCGAGATCAGCAAGGGGTTGGCAATCATGGGCGCGAGCAGCGAGAGTCGCCTCAATCCCTCGCGCGAAGACGGCCAGACCGACTTCACCAAACTCCAGGTAGATGCTCAGCGCCTGCAGGACCTGTCGAAACTGATGGATGGCCTGAACCTCTACGTTGCTGCCACCGCGCAGACATCCTTCGGCCAGCCGCTGCTCAGCCCCGAACAGTTCGGCGTGGGCGGCAGTGAGTTCGGCCGTGGTTACGACCCGTCGGAGATTACCGGTGACAGCGGTTTCGCGGTGAAGACCGAGCTGCAGTACAACCGCATCCACACCTTCAAGGATTACGCCGTGCCGACCCAGTACTACGCCTTCTGGGACTTCGGCAAGGTCTGGAGTGAAGACCCCAGCTGGGTGAGCACGGAAAGCCTTTCTTCCACCGGTATCGGCGCGCACCTGAATGTACTCAAGGACACCTACATTTCTCCCGAGGTTGCGTTCCCGCTGACCCGCTCCGTGTCCGCCAAGGAGCTTGACGATGACAACGGCAAGGCCCCGCGTTTCTATCTGAACTTCCTGAAGCTCTTCTGATGGAATCGCCGGCGGCACCCAACCGCCGGCCTTCGGGAGATGTTGAAAGGACCCGCTTCGAGTCGGTAGCCGACATCGGCAAGCGGCTCTTCGTCGCGCCATACCAGGACCATGCTCGCCCACTGGCAGGCTCATCCGGGTGCGCGCGCCTGGGGATTCCCTCACGTCAGTCTATCGAGCCGTCTCGCCGGAGGATTCAATGAGCGGCGACACCAGGAATGTCCCGAACCGCAGCCCACTGATCAGTCGCTCCGACACCAGTTCGAACAGCCTGGCCAGGCACGGCAGATTGAAGTGCGCGGTCATGCGCTCAGGTGAATCCCAGTACCCGGTGAGGATCCAGCTTTCACCAGGATCATTGCCGCAAGTCAGGCGATAGGCTGTACAGCCGGAGAGATGACCCAGGTCGTCCAGCAACGCCTCCAATCCCTCTCTAAGCGCCGCCATCGAGCCGATGGCCGGGTCAATCTCGACTGTATTCACTGCCACGATGCGCATGGAGGTCATCGCCCAACGCTCACCGGCCCAGCAGCTTGCGCGCCAGCGTCCAGCCGTCCCCTCGGGTCGCGACAACCAGCAGGGGGTATCCCCAGAACGATTCGAACTTGCCGGCGAACTGCTCGGCTGCCTTTTGCTTGTCCAGATCGGGCTCGATGTAGATCTGGGCTTTGACGAATGATCGCAAGGCGGCCTTGTGGCGCTTCATCCACAAGGACAACTGCTTTCTCTCTTCATGGGACTGTTCCTCGGCACGCTGTTCCGCTCTCCCCTCGTCCAGCAGCACGAAAGGCTCTGCCCGTGCCAGCAAGGCTTCAAAGGCCTTGAATCCCTCATCGCCGGTGTCGATGGCGGATGCGCCGACCTTCATCCAGACCATTGGAAAGAGCGTGGAATCGATAACCATGTGGGCCGTCTCCTGCGTTGCCAGGTGGGCGCCCGCCGAATGCGGACGCCGTTCGTTCACCAGCAAGATAACCAGCCGGACCAGCTTGCGTCATTGCACAATTCGGCCACAATATTTTTCATTTCGGCCAGGCGTTCGAGCCTGCTTCGAGGACCGCCATGGACTCCAACCCCACCGACGACCCGCTGCTCGCGAGGGACGTTGATAGCATCGCGCGTCAGGTCACCGCATTGAATGCGTCCCAGGTTGCCAGGGATTGGGAGCATGCACTTCATCATCATCGCAAAGCGCAACTGATCTACTCAGTGCGCGGGGTCCTCAGCTGCGAAGTGGAAAAGGGCATGTGGGTCGTACCACCGCAATGTGCGCTCTGGATTCCTGGAGATATGTCTCACTCGGCTCGCGGCGCAGGAGAAACCGAGTGCTACTGCCTCTTCGTTGAGCCGAACGCCATCGAAGGCTTGCCTAGCCAATGCTGCACCCTCTCCGTCTCGCCGCTGCTGCGCGAGCTCTTGCTCAAGGCAACGGGATTCGATCCGTTGTACGACGAGAGTGGCTCGGAGGCGCGATTGATCGCCGTGCTGCTGGATGAGTTACGCGAGGCAAGTGTCGAGCATCTTCATTTGCCGATGCCGCAGCACGCGCGGCTACGTCAGCTTGCACAAATGCTGCTGGCCGATCCCTCAAGCAGAACCTCCATGGCCCAATGGGCCAAGTGCATCGGCATGAGCGAGCGCAGCATGAGCCGCTTGCTGATGCAGGAGGTCGGCATGAGCTTCGGACAGTGGCGCCGGCAGTTGCACATCATCCTTTCGCTACGGCGACTTTCGCAGGGAGACAGCGTGCAGACCGTTGCCCTGGAATTAGGCTACGAAAGCGCCAGCGGCTTCGTCACCATGTTCCGCAAGACAATGGGAAAACCACCAGCGCGCTACCTGCTGGAGCATGCGACCAACGCAGGCAGCACGGACGTAACAGCCGGAAGTGGCATCGTGCTGCGGCCTTGAAAGGTCCTCGCTCCAACGCGAAGAGCAACCCTGATTCGAGAGGGTCGAACAGGGCGCATTGTCAGCGGGTGATGGTTGCTGTTGGCCAGGAGCGGACGTTAGACAAATATCGTCCACATGCTCAGAGCCAGTGCCATCGTTTCCCCAAGACCTGATCGAACGCTAATGCGGAAATGGCCGGTGCATCAAGCAATCTGAACTGGCGGCGTATGCGCCGGAAGCACGCAAATCCTTAGCTATTCGTTCCTCCGGGTAACGACTGATCTATGCTCGAATCAGTCGAGTCAATGGAGGATTCGCCGTGGCTTTGAGTTCACCGAAACCCATCCCATCCTCGCCGGGAAGCGCTCCCCGTACGGAACAACCAAATGCAGCCACCCTTAGGAAATTACGCCGGAACATGGTTTTGGCTCAGTTGTTCTATTCTCTGGCCATGGCAACCTTGCTGTTATTCACCTATGCCATCGAGATTCCCGCAACCTTGAACGAAACCACGGGGATTCTTTCCGTTGAGCGGATCGGAAAGAACTATTACACCGTGATCGCTCACGACAACGAACCTTTGCTCCTGACTTGTGTTGATCATCTTGGCGGCTACTCACGATGCCTCACCGACGAAGAGGCATCGCGCTATATCGGCCAGAACGTCGTCGCTTCCTGGACTCGGATATGGCTCGCGCCCCTGGTCGAAACCAACAGACTGGTCATCCTGAAAAGTGCCGATACAGATGTCATCAGCCGACAGCAGACATTGGCCCGTATACAGCACTCGCGTACTGGCCTTCTGTGGCTCGCCATCGGTCTTTTTACAGCTCTGTCTATTGCTCTCTGGTTCATGTATCGCACAGCCAAGCGAAAGATAAGTGCTGCACATTAAATGAGAGTCCGCGATGGGTCGGAAACAGACCTTTACTGCTGGCCGAATTTACCGCCATTCCGCTTGCTGCCTTTGACCACGATATACAACAGCGGGCCCAACGAAACGAATACCAGGGTGAGCAGCAAGTAGGGAAGCACGCTGAAGCTGGAGTCGTCGCGCGATCGGGCGTCCCTCACCATCCGTGCCGCAGCGAGCCCTGCCTTCAGGGAGAGGTCGATCACTACCTGGAAATAGCACACGGCACAGAGTCGGAGCGTCAACGCGGCATGGGGCCATCGGCAACGGCGGCTGACCTCGCAGAACGTTCAGGTCAGTACAGCCCCCTCATAAGCCCTTGAACGAGCCAAGACACCGGCCTTCAGCAAGCGGCTCAAGCACCTTCTCCGGAGCGATCAGTGATTTCGAGCCGCGTTCTTCCTCAACTTATATCCTTGATATAAAGCTTATCCATCTCGTCTCTGAAAGCCTGTATGAGCGGTTCGCGACTGCGCCCATTCTTCATGATCAACGAAAATTCAGCCCGATATCCAAACGTTTCAGGGAGCAGTCTGAACAGCCTCCCCTTCTGCTCCCACTGCAGGGCCAGATGATCAGGAAGATAGCCGACGTAACTTCCGCACAGCACCAGAATCAGCGCGGCCTCCATGCTGTCTATCGTGGCGGAGCAATCCTTGAAGCCGTGCCGCATGGCTTCGGCGCTGGACCAGTAACCTCGATTGAGCAAAGCATTGTCCCTGACAATCTCAGGCGAAAGTTTCGTCACTTTGGACAGTTCATGCCGATCGCTGCAGTACAGCCAATGCTGTTCGACATATAACTCTATGTACTTCAGCCCGCTCATCCTAATTGGCAATGAACCAATGGCAAGGTCGATCTTACCTTCCAGCACCTCCCTCTGCAGTTCGAAGGGATTCAGAACTTTCAGATTGACGTGGACCTTGGGATGTTTCGAGGCAAAGTTCCCCAGCAAGTCAACGATATTGACTTGTTTGTCGGTGAGCATCGAATCAAGGATGCCTACTGTCACAGCCCCTCTCAACTCACCCTTCAACTCCAGAACATAGTTCTCGAAGCCATCGATCTGACTCAATAAACGCTTGGCTTCATCAAATATCAGCTGCCCTTTGCTGGTCAGACTGAAACCAGAGCGCCCTCTGTTGCAGAGTTGCATTCCAAGCTGCATCTCCAACTGGCCCATGTAATTGCTTATGGCCGGCGTGGACATGTTCAGATCTTGCTGCGCCGCAGAAAAGCCTTTTCGCTCCACCACTGCAACGAAGACTCTCAACAGGCGAATATTATATATACTTTCCTTCACCAATCACCCCAGCAAGCCAATCAGCACGTCGGCTCCGATGATATCCAAAAATCGCAGAGCCCGCATAGTATTACATTAATAATCTGATTAACATTAGGTTTCACACCAATGAATTTACCCCCTGATGCACAGCTGTTTAAATCAAAGGTGTAATCGTATTTTGCCGCTAAAACCCTTGAGGCGAGCAAGTTACTCAGACAGTTCAAAACACTAACAACATATTTCCGCAATCCGTCCTGCGGGGAAAGAGGTGGTTATGCCTGACTCCAAGTTCAATACCAATTTTGCCGACGGAACCGCCTACGACCCGCAGAAACGCCCGCGATTCAACGAAATCGCCAGCTTCATGCGCGCGCCTGTCGCGGAATCACTCGATGGCATCGATATCGGCCTGATCGGGGTTCCCTATGATGGCGGTACTTCCTTCAAGCCCGGAGCACGCCTTGGCCCACGCGGCGTCCGCCAGCAATCCTGTCTCATGCGTACCCGGAACCATGCTTCAGGCATTGCCCCGTTCGAGCTCTGCACTATTCGTGACCTGGGCGACGTTTACCTGGAGCGCATGTACAACATCGAGGACGCCCACGCGTGCATTGAGCAGTACTACCAGGAAGTCTGCGCCAGAAACATCATGCCGCTGACCGTCGGCGGCGACCATTCGATCACCTATCCGATCTTCAAGGCACTGGCCAAGAACGGGCCTATCGGCATGGTGCACATCGATGCCCACACGGATACCTGGGATAGTCTTTACGGCTCGAAGTTCTTCCACGGCGCCCCGTTCCGCCGAGCAGTCGAGGATGGCCTGCTGGACCCTCATCGCACGATCCAGATCGGGATTCGAGGATCCGAGCATTCCGGTACACCGAACTACAGCCTCGAGTGCGGTATGCGCGTTATCTTCATCGAAGAGTTCGATGAGCTTGGCGTGGACGGTGTGCTTCAGGAAGTGCGACGAGTCGTCGGCGATGGGCAAACCTATGTCTCCTTCGATGTCGACGGTCTCGACCCCGCGTTCGCCCCAGGTACCGGCACGCCCGAGGCAGGGGGGATTTCCATGCGCGAAGCGCTCCGCCTGATCAAGGGGCTGAAGGGCCTCAATCTCATCGGCGGTGATGTGGTTGAAGTAGCTCCGGACCTGGACCCCTCCGGCATGACTGCATTGAATGCCGCGACACTGATGTTCGAAATGCTCTGCGTACTCGCCGATGCCCGCGTGAAATGACAATGGAAGCCGCCCGATATCGTGGCGGCCCTTCTACAAGTCACTGACTGATTAGTGCCACACCAAGAACGATTCATGTGAGTTGCCAACGGTAACCAGCACCGGCACTTCGCCGCGCGCCGTTCAATAATCAAAACAAGAAACGCCAGAGGTAAACATGAAAGCAAGCATTCTCGGAACTCTCCTTCTCACCACGGCAACCTCTGCGGCCCTGGCCAATGAAATCACTGTTGTTTCGTTCGGTGGCGTAGCGAAACAAGTACAAACCGAAGCCTTCTACAAGCCCTATGAAAAAGAAACGGGAAATACCGTCGTAGCGACGGAATACAATGGCGAGATGGGTCGCATCAAAGCCATGGTCGACACTCAAAGTGTCAATTGGGATGTAGTGGAAGTCGGCGGCGCAGAATTGATTACCGGCTGCGAAGAGGGACTTTTCGAAACGCTGGACCAATCGAACATCGGTGAGGCGACAGATTTTGTTCCGGGAGCTATTTCGCAATGCGGAGCTGGTGTATTGGTCTGGTCTACTGCGATGGCTTACAACGCAGACAGATTCAAAGTGGAACCCACCGGCTGGGCAGACTTCTGGGATCTGAAGAGGTTTCCGGGAAAGCGAAGCCTGCACAAGAGTGCCAAGTACACGCTTGAGATTGCATTAATGGCAGACGGCGTTCCCTCTGCAGAAGTCTACAAGGCACTCTCAAGCAAGGAAGGCGTCGATAGGGCATTCCGCAAACTTGACGAGATCAAGAGCAGCATTCAATGGTGGGAAGCTGGCGCCCAACCCATGCAATATCTGGCCAGCGGCGATGTCGCAATGACCAGCGCATTCAACGGTCGAGTGTTTTCCGCCCAGGAGTCCGGAGCGAATATCAAGATAATCTGGCAGGACAGCATCTACGACATTGACTCCTGGGCAATCCCCAAGGGCAGCAAGAACAAATTGGCCGCCGAAAAATTCATCAATCTTTCCCTACGGCCTGAACACCAGAAACTGCATACCGAAAAGCTCGGCTACGGCTCCACCAACGTCCACACTCAAGCTCTGCTGGAGCAGAGCCTGGCTGAGCGCATCAACACGGCACCGAACAACCTGGCTCAAGCCCTGCGGATTGATAACACTTTCTGGGTTGATCACGGAGAGGAACTCGAGGAGCGCTTCAATGCCTGGGCAGCCAGGGGTTTGAACTGACGCTGTCCATCACGCTGCAATACCCCATACGGCGTATATAAACGTCGCACATCAAGCGTAGAGGGCATCGGCTGTCATCGGCCTGAATGAAAGCACAGTGCATATCGGGTATCCGGACGATGAGTCGCACGCGAGTGCTTCACAGGACAGCCATGCCTCTCGCCCCTCAGCGGCTGCCGTTGCGTTTGAGGGTCATCTTGAATGAGAACTTCCCATTTACATCGGGTTTATCGTCAGTGGTAGTGGCTTTGCCATTAGCCCCACCATCAATTGAAAGCGCGTAGTCCTTGTGCATGACCATTGCTGCCAACCCAAGCACGCCGACGGTGGCAATCGCAGCAACGGCAACCGCAGCCGCACCGCCGCTGATACCGGTGGCCCCTACCGCACCTGCTGCCGCGCCAAAGGCCACCAAACCGCTGGCTCCGGCTACACCGCCAGAGATAGCTCCCACCGGGTTCCAGAAGCTGGCCGCCGCGACCCCTGCTCCTCCTGCGATCAATGCAAGCTTGGTGTACGTCACGGACTTGATCACACGCACCGCCAAAGCGAGCTTGCGATCAGTGATCACGATGTTGTCGGCCTTGTCGTTCAGGGCGCTCTTCAGCTCTTTCGCATTCCCTACGAATCGCGTGCTGCTCACTTCGGCAGTCCTCGGAATGATGTTCAGAGGTAGCAACGGTGCAGCATTACGAGGCAAAAGGCCGGCATCCGTTCGGGTACGCTTTCCCAGGCTGCTATCGGCCAGGAGGGGACCTTGGAAATATTTGAATCGTTAGTCTTTTGGCTTGTTTGCGGGAGTTCGTAGCTTTAACTAGCATGGTTCCGCCATTCATCAAAACAACGCCATGGAAGGCCACAATCTTGAAAAGGACCACAGCAATCGTCGTTGCGCTATTGACCGGGACACCACTTCACTCACTTGCGGACCGAGGCGATGACCCCACACGGGCATTGACCGTTCAGTGCAGCTATTCAGAACGCAACGGCGCTCAGGAAGAAGAGGTCATTATTAGGGGAGGGATTGTCGGCGACGAGGGAGAAGCCACCGAAAGCAAAATATTTACGCGAGAAGCTGATTCCGAACGGTCCACTCTCATAGTCCCGGTCGGCAAATATGCTGAGTGCGTATTCCCCTCTGGGAACAAGGTCCGCGTGAAGGTTGCTGAAGGTGAAGCACGCGCCTACGGTATGTGCGGCGCCGATCCAGAGGTATATGGCTCTATTTGGGTGAATGAACGAAAAATGGCATCGCGCGCTTGGTTCGCGGGCCACTGCTGGGAAGAAAGTGATGAACCCAATATTAGCTTCAGGGTTTCTTGGCGTGGGGGGCAGGAAATTGCACAGACATGCCACACGGCTAGATCGGTCGCTGCGAAATCCGAAGGCAATGGCCTTAAGGTCAAGCCTATACCCGCTTGTGTGAATTCAGATGTAAATCTATTGCCACAAGACGAATTGGAATACCCCGGACAGGGAAGGACAGCCCCTTTTGTTGGGGAAGTCGAACTGCTTGCGGGCTCGGATCCAGTCTGTAAAGCGGTTCAGGAAGAACTGGCTCGGGACTTTTCTCTTTTTGATTTCTATGCTGGTCTGAGGACGGAAAAGTTTCAGATCCCATTATGGAGCGAATCGCCATCATCTCTCCCAAAAATGATGAGAGGGAGTGACGAAAGTATTTTTGATTTTAACAATGATGGAAATCTCGATCGAGTTATCGCCAAGGACTTCTCATCAGGTTACCTTGATGGAACTGTTATGCTGGTCGACTCAGGGGGAGAGTCCAAAAAACTGAGCGTATCAAGCGCTCCTTCGGAGGTCAGTTCCTGGCTTATCCCCTGCCAACTGGATTCCGTAAAATATATGACGCTCAACTGTCCTCCCTTCTCATCTGATAACAGCGAAGCGGGTTTCACTATTATGACTGGCGAAAAAGACAAGAGTGTCTTTTTTCGCGCTAGATACACGAAGGTCTTCCCCTTTATCTCCAATGGCGAAAGCTTTATCGGCGTGAGCAGTCGATCGGAAGGCACGAAGGATTATGCTGCGGTATTGAAGCCAACTCCCCGTCAGACTTTTGAGCCGGCCTGCCTGTTCAGAAAAGTTGGCGAAAATCTCTAGGAAACGAGTCCAACTGGATGTGGGGACGTGGCATCCAATGTTGAGACCAGCATGGAATGGTACAAAACGACAATAAGCCGCCCATCGCAGTTGCCGCTTTGGGCCGGTAGCTTTCCGCCCAGAAACCGACGCGCGCAATCTTCCTTTCCTGAGGCCCATCACTGCGCCGTCTGCTGAGGCCGCCTCTTGTCTTCGGCCAGTTTGTACGCCACGTAGTACTTGTAGATGTTGCCGACGTAATCGACTGTTTCTCGCCCAACCACTCTTGCAGCGGCGTGCTCAACGTTACCGAACCAGATGTTTGGGTCCAGACCCGATTCCTGGGCCAGGCGACGGAACTTCATGAGGTTGCCGGGGCCGGCGTTGTAGGCGGCGAAGGTCATCAGTGTCTTATTCAGTGGCGTCAACTGCGAGTCGTTGAGGTACTTGTCGGCAAGCAGCCGCATGTACTTGGTGCCCGCCTCGATGTTCTTGTCCGCGCTCTTGTCGATGCCGCGAATGGCGACCGAGCGGTCCGCCGCGGTACTGGGCTTCATCTGCATCACCCCAACCGCCCCGCGCGAGCTGCGCGCTTTCTGGTTCAGCTGCGACTCCTGAAAACCCTGGGCGACCAGCATCAGATAATCGAAGTCGTAGGTCCCGGCATGCTTCTGGAACAGCCCGACCATGTTGCGGAAGTTCTCCATGTCGGCTTCGGACGTGGCGTCGAACAGTCGCTTGCTGTTCTTCACGTACTTGTTGCGCAGGGAGTTGCCGAAGGTCGTCCCCACCTTGTGCGTTTGCACGAATGCCCCCAGGGCCTCCTGCAACTGCGGGCTGCCCTTGCGAATGGCCCAGGCGAACTCGGCCCCCTGAGCGTTGATCACGATGTTCTCGTGTACCTGCATCTGCCGGTACAGCGCTCCCCACGACTTTGCGATGTAAAGATCGACGACAGTAGCCGGGACCAGTCCGGCATTGACCATTTCCAACAGGTCCTCGGACTCGAGGTTCTCGTCTGCCGCCTTGATCTGTACCGGGGCGAGCCCCTTTTCGGCGAAGGTTCTGTTCAGCGCCTGCAGGTGTTCGTAGTAACTGCTCGACGGCCGCACCATGACCTCCTGTCCTGACATCGCTTCGAGCTGGTCCGGTGATTTGCTGCCGGGCGCTGTCACCAGCACTTCCTTGATCCCCGTGGCGAAAGGCGCGGCGAAGTCCACCGCCTGCAGGCGGCTGTCAGTGATCGTCAATCCTCCTGCGGCAATGTCGCCGACGCCGGCCTGTAACTGGGGCATCAACTGGTCCCGGGGCGTGGGGATGAACAGGACCCTCCACTGCAGCGACTTTTCCGCATAGGGGTACTGCTTGTTCAGCCAAGCCTCCAGTGCCTTGCCCAGCTCGTAGCTGATTCCGGCCTCCCGCCCTCGGTCGACGGCGAAGAAAGTCCGGCTATAGGGCACGAGAATGCGTACCAGCCGGCGCTCTCGCATTCCGTCCAGGTCGCCCTTCCAGGCCGGCGGAATCGGCAGCACCATGGCCCGGACCTCCGCCTCTTCCTGCTGGGTCAGCCGGGCATCGGGCAGTGAGGGTTGCGCGGCATAGGCGTAAAGACATGACAACAGCGTGAACGACAGGCACACGGAAGCGAGGCTGCGGCGTCCCATGGTTCGAACCTTCCCGTTGAGCTGGATGACCGGTCGCAATACAGGCCCAGGTCACGTGGCCGGCGCCGAGCCCTGGGCGAATACCGCTGGCGGAACTGGGGATGCTCCGCCGTCAGTTGAAGACTAGTTCAAGGCCCGTCAAACGCATCGCCACTCGCTTCCCAGCTGCGGAGGTCTCGTACCGTTTGCCTCCATCCAAGTCTGCCTTGGGTTGGTAGCGGACTTACGATCATCCGTGGCGGTCGTTCTGCGTTACATGAACCACGCCTAGCGACACCGGATTGCCGGACGCCCCAGAGGCTCTCACGACTGCGCGAGAGCCTCTGGGATTCACAAAGCCAAAGGCAACGGGTTGGCGGACTCAGAAGCTCGCGTTCAGTCCCAGGCGAACGCCGTTGTCGGTGTAGCCGTCGCCGAATTGCCCGGAGTAACCCAGGCCCACCGTGGTGCCGCTGGCCACTTGCGCGGTCACACCCAGTTGCGCCAGAGCGGTGTCCTGCGCCAGCGGTGTGCCCTTGACGGTGAACGAGTCGCTGCCGGCGAACGACAGCTGGCGTTTCGGATCGAGGTCGTCGTAGGCGTGTTGCCAGCCGGCCGTGCCTTGCAGCGCCAGCGGTACCGAGCCCAGCGTGGTCAGCGTCGTCGAGGAGTACAGGCCGAGGGTGCCGTAGGTCATCTCGTCCTGCTCGCTGTCGCTGCGCAGGGTGCTGCTGCCGCCGTGTTCCTTGAAGCTGTCGCTGTCGACCTTGACGTGCGCGAGGCCCGCGAAGGGTTCCAGGGTGAAGTCACCGGCCTGGACGTGGCGGCGGCTGTCGATGTCGTTCCAGGCATGCGAGGCGCCCAGACGGGAACACGAGGCCAGATCGATTTTCAGGAGCGGCCTGTCGCGGCAGGTTACCCGCAAAGCTCCTACTCGATAGACTCCACCGCATAACACCGGCGATAACCCCCACTGACGAAGGACCGTTCATGTCTGCAAAATCGATTCCGCTTTCCAGCACGCTCACCTTCAGCCTCAGCCTGCTCTCAGGGTGCGGCCACTACTTTCAGAGCATCCCGGACATCATCGACGCGGGCGACTGGAAAGGACGCCCGCTGCAGGAAGCCGTGGATACTTTCGGCAAACCCACCGATGTGGTGAAGGACGACCAGAACAACTCGGTCGCCCGCTGGATTTACTCTGAACAATTCACCCGTACCCAGGGCTATAACGAACTGTCAGCCGGCCCGACAGCCGGGAGCGTGACGGTAACCCCGCACTCCTATCAGGAGAATTACGGTAAAGAGTGCCGTCTGGAACTGACATTCAATACCCAGAACATCATCACCGACTTCAAAACCTGGAAAAGCGTAGGAGATGCCTGCAACTCCTATTCGTTCTCGTACCCGAAAAAGTAGCCTGCGCAATCGCCCTGTCTGAAAGGTGCGGCCTCTGCAGGTCCGGCAGACAGGGACTTGCTGCAATACCAGTCAGCAGCGCCCGCCGCGGGTGAAACTGAGTTGCTCCGAAAGCAGGCCGAATTCAGGCCACGCCCTATACCACTGAAGAAAAAAGCCCAGGGTGAACCTGGGCTTTTTTCTTCGTGATGGCGGACCTCAGCTACCGAGGCGCTGCACAGCTCTCGGGTCGATATCGGCATTGCCGTTGCGAGCGCGCTCTTCGGCCAGGCGCGCGCCCTCGGCGGCGGTGAGCGCGAACAGACGCTCAGGATCGGCGCTTCGCAGTTGCAGGGCGAGCTTCTCGGTGCCCTCCGCTACCTCGATGGTGCGCAAGCCGGCTGCCAGCCCCTCGACGATGCGCCGCGCGGCTTCATCAGCAGGCATGCCGTTATCGATATTGACGTCGGAGCGGCCGCGACGGGCACCGTCGCCACCCAGCGCGTTGACCGCCACGCCGGTGCGCACCGAACCAGGCAGGATCACGCTGACCCTGATGCCATGGGCCTGTTCGACTTCGGCGCGCAAGGCTTCGAAGTAGCCGATTACGGCATGCTTGGCGCCGCAGTAGCCTGTGCGCAGTGGGGCACCGACCTTGCCGGCCACAGAGCTGACGACCGCCAGTTGGCCACTCCCTTGAGCGACCAGGCGCGGCAGCAGCTGCTGGGTCAGGGCCACTGGAGCCAGGTAGTCGACTTCCATCAACTCGCGGTACACCTCGAAGCGGGTATCCACGGCCAGGCTGCGCTGGCTGATGCCGGCATTGTTGATCAAACAGTCGATACGACCCTGCCAGGCCCAGGCCTGCTCGACCACCTGCGGCAGCGCGGCATAGTCAGTGCTTTCGAAGGGCAGGACCAGGGCGCGTTGTGGCGCCTGCTCGGCAACAGCCTGCAGCGCGGCTTCGCGCCGGCCGGAGAGCATGACGCACGCGCCCTGCTGCAGCAGCAGACGCGCCAACGCCTCGCCAATGCCGGAGGATGCCCCGGTGATCCAGACCACTTGGTGGTTGAAAGTCATGTGCCACTCCTTCTGTTGGGTAGCCGCAGTCTAGTGTGAGCCGTGGCGCTCGCCCCATGTCCGAGCCGGCCAAAGCGCTGGCTCCAGGGCCATGACCAGGTCCGCAGGATGGAAGACCGCTCTCCGATGGGCCGGTGTCCGATAATCGTCAGGCGCAAGCCACTGCACCGCTCGCAGAGCACCTTGAATGCTTGATCAAGCGCTATCGACCAGTTGCGCCCCCCCCACCAGAATGCAGTTTTCAAGCCCTGCCACATCCCGTATATTTGATAACGATTGTCGTTTGCAAATTGTTCTTAGGGGATTGCAATGCAGGGAGATTCGTCGCTGCAGTCGGTAGGGATGCTGTACCGCGACCATCACGGCTGGCTGCGTGGCTGGCTGCGTCAGCGCCTCAACGACTCCGCCGATGCGGCCGACCTGGCGCAGGACACCTTCGTGCGCGTGCTGATGGCCAAGAGCGCCGGGGCGATTCGCGAGCCCAGGCATTACCTGCAGACCATCGCACGGGGACTGGTGATCGACCTGTACCGCCGCCGCTCACTGGAACGTGCCTACCTGGACGCGCTGGCCCTGCTGCCCGAGGCGGTCCAGCCGTCCCTCGAAGAGCAGGCCCTGCTCCTCGAAGCGCTGACGGAAATCGACCGAATGCTGGATGGCCTGGGGCAAAAGACCCGGCAGGCCTTCATCCTGTCCCAGCTCGAAGGGCTGACCTACAGCCAGATTGCCGAGCGACTGGGCATCTCCATCCGCACCGTCAACAAGTACATGGCCAAGGCCATGGAACACTGTTGCCTGGCCATGGCGGGCCTCTCGTGAACGACGCCCTCAAGCCGAATGAGCGCGAGGCCATCAGCGAAGCAGCACGCTGGTATGCGCGACTCGCCAATGAATCGCCTGCTGCCAGCGACCAGCAAGCCTGGCAGCGCTGGCTGGCGGCCGACCCGATCAATCAGCGCGCCTGGCAGCGCATCGAGTCGGTGAACCTGCAGATGGCCCGGGTACCGGGTCGCCTGGCTGCTGCAACCCTGGCCTCGGCCGGAGCGTCGCGGCGCCAGATGCTGCGCAGTGTCGTGGTGCTCGCCTCTCTGGGCGGGCTGGCCACCCTGGGTTGGCGCAGCGATACGCGCCAACGCTTCACTGCTGGCTACAAGACCGCAGTGGGTGAGCGCCGCACCTTCACCCTGGCGGACGGCAGCCAGATGCTGCTCAACACTGATAGCGCGGTGGATGTGCGCTTTGACGCGAACCAGCGCCTGATCATCCTGCGTGCCGGCGAGGTGCTGGTGAGCACCGCCAGCGATAGCCTCGACAGGCCATTTCGCGTGCAGAGCCCCGATGCCAGCGTGCGCGCACTCGGGACTCGCTTCACCGTGCGCAGCTGGAGCGGCGGCACCGATGTGGCGGTCCTGGAAAAAGCCGTCGAAGTGACCGTTCCGGGACAGCGCAACGTCCTGCGCCTGGAAGCAGGCCAGCACACCCGCGTCACCTCCGGAGTCATCGGCCCTGCGCAGATCAACAGCGCCTCGGTGGGTGCCTGGGAACAGGGCAGCCTGATCGCGATCGACCGCCCGCTGGGAGAGTTGCTCGAGGAACTCGGACGTTACCGCCACGGCTGGCTGAGGTGTGACCCGCGCATCAGCAGCCTGCGCATTTCCGGAGCCTTCCCCCTGGATGACACCGACCTCGCACTGCGATCCCTGGAGCGCAGCTTCCCCGTCACGGCGGTGTATCGCACGGGGTATTGGGTAACCGTGATTCCACGCAGCTGACGCTGTCAGGACGCCGGCAAAAAATAATTCTGAACACCGTGCACTTTTTTCGTCCCTGGTTCGGCTTTCCCGGCATCAGTGACCCACTTGGTCACCACTACCGGGGAGAGACCATGCTGTATCCGTTCGTTCGCCATCGGCTCGCCATCCATGTGCAGGCCGCCCTCTTCAGCGTCGCCATCGTGGGCGTACCCGCCATCCAGGCCGCAGAGCCGGTATCGTCCGGCGCGGTACAAAGCGTCCGGCAGTACGACATCGCTGCCGGCTCGCTGACCGAAGTGCTCAGCCGTTTCGCCAGCGAGGCCGGGGCAGCGCTGTCATTCGATGCCAGCAGGACTGCCAACCGGCAATCGGACGGTCTGCATGGCAGCTATTCGAGAGAAGCCGGGTTCGCCGCCCTCCTCGCCGGCACCGGCCTGCGCGCGGTCGATCAGGGTGGCAGCTACGTACTGGAGGAAATCCCGACAGCACTGGAAATGAGCGACACGGTCGTTACCGGCCAGGGCCTGGGCCCAACGACGGAAGGCTCCGGCTCCTACACCTCGAGCGAAGCCACTATCGGCAAGTCCACCCAGCGACTGAAGGACATCCCGCAATCGGTTACCGTCATCACGCGCAAGGCGATGGACGACCAGCGCCTCGATACCCTGGACCAGGTGCTGGAGAAAACCACCGGCATCACCACCTACCAGAGCCCCTCCGGCGGCAAGTACATCTACTCGCGCGGTTTCGAGGTAGAAACCATCCAGTACGATGGCGTCCCGCTCGATCGCCGCTACTACGCCATCGGCAGCAGTTTCACCTCCGATACGTTGCTGTACGACCGCGTCGAAGTGCTCCGTGGTGCCAACGGCCTGTTGCAAGGCAGCGGCAACCCCGGCGCGGCCATCAACCTCGTGCGCAAACGCCCGAAGGCCGAGCCGTCGCTGTCCCTCACCGCCAGCGCCGGCTCCTGGGACACCTACCGGCAGAGCATCGATGCCAGTTCTCCGCTCACTGCCGACGGCAAGCTGCGTGGTCGCCTGGTGGCCGCTCACGAGGATCGGGATTACTTCTATGACACGGCGGAAAGCCGCAAGAACGTGCTCTACGGGATTCTCGAATACGACCTGACCGACGACACCAAGGTGGCCGCCGGCGCCAGCGTCGAGGACCTGCACTCGACACCGTCCTTCGGCGGCCTGCCGCGCAATAAGGATGGCAGCGCGGTGCACGCGGGCCGCTCCACCTTCACCGGCGCCGACTGGAACAAATGGAACAACAAGCAGACGACCTACTTCGCCGACGTCACCCATGACTTCAACGATGACTGGCGCCTGAATGCCTCGGGCAGCTACATCCGCGAGACCAACGACATCCTCTACAGCTTCGGCCGGGGGGCGGTCGACCCAGCCACCGGTGACGGCATGCAGTCACGCGCCTACCTGTACGACTTCGAAAACATCAACAAGGGCGCTGACATCAACCTCGCCGGTAAGTGGCGCGCCTTCGACCTGGAACACCAGGTAGTGGTCGGCGCCAACGCCAGCGACCTGAAGACTGACGATGTGCAGGGAGGTCTGCTCAATCTCGGGCCGATCAACATCTACGACCCGGTTTCCCCGCGCGAACCAACCGAAGAAGAGATGCTGAGCACCACTTACGCCGGCGCCTCCGAAGGCAGGATTCGCCAGAACGGGCTTTATGGCGTCGTACGCTACAAGCTGGCGGAGCCGCTGACGTTGGTCGTGGGCGGGCGAACCAGCAACTACAAGTACGATTATGAACTGCGCCGCTTCACCACCTCCTCGCCCGCTCCAGCCCATTCGAAGGAGACCGGCGAATTCACTCCGTACGGCGGCCTCATCTACGAACTGAACAATCAATGGTCGGTCTACGCCAGCTATACCGACATCTTCAAGCCACAGACCGAGCTGACCCAGGACAGCACCCCGCTCAAGCCCATCGAAGGCTCGAACTACGAGGTCGGTTTGAAAGGCGAACTGATGGATGGCCGCGTGAACACCAGCTTCGCGATCTTCCGCGTGGACCAGGAAAACCGAGCCCAATATGACTATGCCTCGGAGTGCGGGCAGAACGGCGAAGACAACTGCTACGTGGACGGCGGCAAGGTTCGCGCCGAAGGTTTCGATGCGGAGATCAGCGGCGAGGTACTCAGGGGCCTGCAACTGTTTGCCGGCTATACCTACACCTCGACCAAGTTCCTCAACGACCCGGGCGATGGCACCTCGTCATCCGGCTCCACCTTCAACAGCTACACGCCGCGCCACCTGCTGCGCTTTTGGGGCGACTACAACCTGCCGGGCGAACTCAGCCAGTGGACCGCTGGCGCAGGCGCCAGTATCCAGAGCGAAAACTACAACACCAACTTCGGTGGCACTGGCGGCGTAGGTGATATCAAGCAATCCGGTTACGCCATCTGGAACGCGCGCCTGGGCTACCAGATCAACAAGAACTTCAGCGTTGCACTGAATGGAAACAACCTCTTCGACAAGAAGTACTACTCCTCCATCGGCTGGCTGAACGCGAGTAACCAGTACGGCGACCCACGCAACTACACCGTCACCCTGAAAGCCGACTTCTGAGGTGAGTAGGTAGCGGCAATTCCTCCTGATGATTCTGCTGAAAGGGATTGCCGCTCACCTCACCCAGCTCGGTTGGATCCAATGGCTGCATGCGAGTTACGGCTGCCCCTTGAAGCGTTGCACTACGGCTTCTGCAAAGCGGTGCCCCAAACTGTGCTTGTGAGTTCACGTCAAGGCGCTGCGGCGACGGTCAAACGGTATTAAATATCTGCGAAGGGTGGGGAACCGTTTCTCGCCAGGGGCAGCTATCGGCCAGAAGCGGACTCTCGGGAAACGTAGCTAATGGCTCGGCACGAGCAGTAGTAACGCTTTATTTGCCTGAACACTAGGCCGCGAGGTGAAGCAGATAGCTGAAAGCTGCGCACCTCATCTCGCGGCTTTGACGCACGCGCTAGGAACCTTTTAGGCCGCGCTTTCACCCCATTCACGGACAAGCGCAGTGAGGCCCGAGAAATTCGTCACCTGGTGCTCGCGAGAGGTTTTCAGGTGGAAATTCGCCCAGCACTGGGCCAGGCAATCCCCCCAAGTCATACCGGCTTTCTCAAGATACGCGTCAAAACCATCAGAGGGCTTGCACGTTGTCATGTTGATGACGAGCGCATTAAGCAACGGCCATTGATTGTCGCGGCAAAAGTTACCAACCATGCCAGAGTAGAAACCGGCCATGTTGTGACTGAGGCCAAACACGTTCTCAAGCTCGCTGTAGGGAACAACTCGCTTGCTCTGGGCCGCAAACACGAGGTAGCGCAGGATGTTGGAAAATACTTCGATCTTGAAGTAGGCGGGCATAATCAATCTCCAATGAGAAGGTATACACGAGTCAAGAAGGTACGGAGTACAGCTTCTAAAAGACTCACCGGTAAGGGAAATGCTGTGTCAGCTTCGCGGCAAGCCGAGAAGGACGAACATAAAATAATTCCAGGTGGATCAGGGGTCAAGCATGGGGCTGACGTCGCTCCCGATTTGCTTAGCTCCTAACATTCGAGAGAAACCTCCCCATTTCCACTGGCAGGCTGATTGTCCGTTCCTGGCCGGTAGCTGCCCTGTGCGAAGGGCAGCTTCGGGTCGGAAGCAGACTTCCCTGGGTCGCCGTAGGGAGACCCCCGGCATCTATTGCCTGATGCCCGTGAACAGGACTTCGACGAAACGCCGCACACTTAGCTGATGGGCATCGAAATCCAAGGGCTCGACGCTGACCAGCTTGAGGAATTCGAGGGTGAGAAACTCGTTGAGCAACTGCGCCACGTAGTCCGGGCAGAGATCGTGACGCACCATGCCGGCCTTCTGAAGATGACCTAGCAGGACGCTGACCTCGGCATTGAGCACCTCGTTATTGAGCTTGAGCTGCTCCGGCGACGCTCCGCTGTAGTGCATCGCCAACAGCTCGCGCCAGACCGATATCGGCAGCGCTTCAAGCTCGTACTTCAGAACCAGGCTCTCCAGGTGGCAAAGCACATCCACCGGATCCTCGAAGTCCAGCGCCAGTTGCACCATCTCTTTGACGACGCGCTCGTCGGTGGCACGCAGCAGGTCGTTGAGAATCTCCTGCTTGCTGCCGAAGTAATTGAACACCGTGGGCGGCGATACGCCCGCCCGTTCGGCGATCTGCTCGACGGTGGTAGCGCCGTAACCCTGGAGGCGGAACAGCTCGACCGCTGCCTGGCTGATCGCCTGGCGCCGCGCCTCTTTCTGTCGTTCACGAAGTCCGCTCAAGGCCTCTCCTCACTGCTGGATCTGTCTGCGCGAGATTCTATAGGTTTTCTCCGGATAAAACTTTTAGTTGACTAAAAGTTTTTATGGTGAGAAAAATTCTCCACGGCCAGCGTCTGTGGCCTATTCGTTCTCCCAGGAGTGATCCATGTCCCTCGATCTGCAAGCGGCCCTAGTGCGAGCCTACGCCGAACGCCTGAGTCTCCAGCCGAATCCGCCACAGCCGCAGGAGCGTTCGTACGCCGCGCAACTGAGTGTGGGTGCCGCCGACGTGCTGCAGCCGCCTCACAACCGCTGGACCTTCCAGCACATGAGCCAACTCTGCCCAACTCTGGTCGTAGCCGCCGGCAATGCGCCGGTCAGTGACCTCGGGCCGACGCAGGACCTGCTGCAGGACTTCACCTTCCGTAGCCTGAGCGGCGAGCAGGTCAGCCTGCGGCAGCACCTGGACGCCACCTTCACCGATGGCTTCCTGGTGCTCAAGAAAGGCCGCGTGCTGTGCGAGCGCTATTTCAACCACCAGGCTCCGGACACCCGCCACATCATGTTCTCGGTCACCAAGTCGCTCACTGGTGCTTTGGCTGAGCAACTCATCGAGCAGGGCCTGCTCGACCCGGACCGCCCCGCGCTTTCGTATGTGCCCGAATTTGCCGGTACCGCCTTCGAGACGGCGAGCGTGCGCCAGGTGATGGACATGGCCATCAGCATCGACTACGTCGAGCACTACGAAGACCCCAACTCGCCGACCTCGCGGCTGCACTACACCGTGGGCCTCACCCCGGTGCCGCCGGGGTTCGAGAAATCCGCCTCGATCCACGACTGGCTGCGCACCTTCCCGCGCAAGGGCGAGCATGGTGGTTTCTTCCGCTATGTCACGGCGACCACCGAAGCCATGGGTTGGATCATGGAGCGCGCCAGCGGCCTGCCTTGCCATGTGCTGTTCGAACGCATGTGGCGGCAGTTGGGCTGCGAGCGCGATGGTTTCCTATTAGCCGATCCGTCGGGCCAGGGCGTGGTCGGTTTCGGCTTCAACGCAACGCTGCGCGACATGGGCCGCTTTGGCCTGATGCTGCTGGGCCGCGGCCACTTCAACGGACATCAGGTACTGCCAACGGCGGCGGTGGAGCGCCTGCTGAAGGGCAATGACCCTGCGGTGTATGCGACCAACAAGGAGTTCTCCGAATGGAGCCCGCAAGCCTCCTACAAGAGCCAGTGGTATGTCTTCAATGACCGCGCGCTCATGGCTGTCGGTATCCATGGCCAGTGGATCTTCATCGACTTCAAGGCCGAGGTAGTAATCATCAAGCAATCCTCCGCGCCCGAAGCGGAGAACGTGATCGATACCGACACTGTGCACCTGCTCAAGACGCTCGCCCAATCCCTGAGCGAGACCTGACACAACCCTATCAGCCAGCAAAAAAAAGACGGACGCACTCCGTGCATGCGTCCTTGCGGGCCCCCTTTCCCGCGTGACTGCCCTGTTCCAACAAGAACGACATACAGGAGCTTTGCCATGACAACCAGACGCTTCCCGTCTGCGCCCCGCAGTGCCCTTGCGCTGACGCTCATCGCCGGCAGCCCGTTGGCGACCGCGGGCGTAGCCTTCGAGAGCGGCGACTTCAAGGGCGAGTACTCGCTCAGTGCATCGGCCACCGCGATCAACAGCCACAACGCCAACTTCGGCCTGGGTCGCATCGACCTGCGCAGTGGCGAACTGAGCAACAAAGAAAACTACGACTGGCAGGAGTACTACCTCAAGCCAGGCGTGACCTTCGAGTACGCAGTCAGCCCGGACTTCGCTTTTCTCGGCGGCGGCTCGCTGATAGCCGCCGGGACCACGGGTGACGGCGACCCAGGCGGTTACACCCGCGGTGACGAACATAACACCTCGGTGGAAGAGGCCTACGCGGGCTTTCGTGCCGGCGACTGGCGCCTGACCCTGGGCGACCAGAACTACATGGTCGGCAACGGCTTCCTGGTGATGGACGGTAACCTCGACCAGTACGGCGATGGCGCCTACTTCAGCGCGCCGCGCACGGCCTTCCGCGATGCCGGCGTGCTGTCCTGGCAGCACGAGATGTTCTCGGCGCAAGCCTTCAGCCTGCGCACCGACGACCATCTGGGCGACCTGCGCATGACCGGTGCCAACTTCGACTTCAAGCTGCCCAACGCTACCCTGGGCGCCATGGCCTTCAGCGTCGACGCCAAGGACAACAAGCAGAATGCCTTCATCCCGCGCGACGGCATGGACGTCTACAACCTGCGTGTGCTCAATGCCAGCCCGCCGGGCCTGGAAGCCCTGCAGCTCAACGGCGAATACGCCATCGAGCGCGGCAGCGGCAAGGGCATCGATTACGATGCCAGCGCCTGGTACGCCTCTGCGGACTACAGCTTCCAGGACCTGCCGCTGCAACCGACCCTGGGCTATCGCTACGCCGACTTCTCCGGCGACAACGATCCCAACGACAACACCCGCAAGGACTGGGATCCGCTGAGCAAGGGCTACGTTGACTGGGGCACCTGGGTGATCGGCGACGTCGTCGGCAACTACCTGCTCTACAACAGCAACGAGAAAGCCCAGACCTGGCGTGGCAAAGTGCACTTCAACGAGCAATGGTCTGCCGGCGCCCAATACCACCAGTTCAAGCTCAACTCCAACTACTACTTCGGCATCCCGGTGAGCGACCGCGACTTCGCCAACGAGACCGGGGTGTACGTCGAGTGGATGCCCACCGAGCACATCTACACCTCGCTGGCTTACAACTGGGTCGATCCGCAGGCCGGCGCCAAGGAAGTACTGGGTAACGACCGCTTCGACACCCTGGAATGGTTCTTCATCTACAAGCTGTGATCCTGGCCGCCACCCTCAACGTGAGCTGATCCGATGAAACTAGACAAGAAATGGTTCGCCGCCCTGCTCGTCTGCGCCAGCTTTCCGTTCACCCCTGCGAGCGCTGCGCAACGTGAAGTGAATATCTACAACTGGGTCGACTACCTGCCGGCGCAGGTGATCAAGGACTTCGAAACCCAGACCGGCATCAAGGTCAATTACGACGTCTTCGACAGCCCGCATACCCTGGAGTCGAAGATGCTCACCGGCACCTCCGGCTACGACCTAGTCTTCCCCAATACCGTGCAGATCGCCAAGTTCATCCAGGCCGGCGCCATCCAGAAACTGGACCGACAGCAATTGCCCAACTGGTCGCACCTGGACGCGGGCATCATGCACAACCTGGAACGGGTGGACCCGCGCAACCAGTACGCCGTGCCTTACCTGTGGGGAACCACCCTGATCGGCTACAACGCCGACAAGGTGCGCAAAGCCCTCGGCGCCGAGGCCAGGCTGGACAGCTGGGACCTGCTGTTCAAGCCGGAGAACATCAGCAAGCTGCAATCCTGCGGCGTCGCCTTCCTCGATGCGCCCGAAGAGCTGCTGCCCATCGCCCTCCACTACCTGGGGCTCGACCCGAGCAGCCGCAACCCCACGGATTACCAGAAGGCCGAAGCGCTGTTGCTGAAAATCCGCCCCTACATCCGCTACTTCAACTCCGCCAAGCTGGCTTCCGATCTGGCCAACGGCGACGTGTGCATCGTGGTCGGCTGGTCCGCGGCAGTGCTTCAGGCCCAGGGAATGGCCGCCAGTGCCAAGAACGGCAACGACATCCGCATGCTGCTGCCGCGCGAAGGCACCCTAATGTGGGCTGACACCATGGCCCTTCCCAAGGGCGCGAAACACCCTGCGGAGGCGCAGGCGTTCATCAACTACCTGCTGGACCCCAAGGTGATTGTCCAGGTATCGAACATCATCGGCTACCCGAACCCCAACCGTGACGCGCAGGAGACTGTCGCCCCGGAACTGCTGCAGAACCACGCGATGTTCATCCCGGCCGACCAGCGCGGCAACCTGTTCACCCTGTCGCCGGTACCCATCAGCATCGAGCGCGCCATGACCCGCAGTTGGACGAAGATCAAGTCCGGAACCTGAGGCAGCCTCCAACACTTTGCAGGCCACTTCCGCCCATGTCTGGGCGGAAGCAGGCTGCTGACTGTGGATTTACCGGTGAAAAAAACTGAAACGGGGGGAGTGTCGGTGAGGAAACAGAGACCTCGGATCGACTATGCAGAGAGCCCAAAAGAGCTGATTGGGGCGTTGGAAGGCAGGCAACTTAGGATGCAGCCTTGCCTATGCGGTTAGTCGTGGGTGATGGATTGATCAAACAACTATGATCTCAATGCAAGACTGCCGAGCAGAGACAGGACAATTACTGAGATATCAGAGTGCGACCGGAGTTCGCAAACAAGGGGTGTTATCTGGCACGGTTCAACCTCGCCATCCACCTGCGATTTAACGAGGCTGCGCGTCAGAGGCATAGCCCAGGGTGACCATGTGTCGACGCGCGCGATCGTGATGCAGCAAAAGACCCAGCGTCGAAATCACCGCTCAGACGAGAGAGTCAGATGAAGCTTGGAACCGCACTGCTCGCTGTCCCAACGACGATCTTCTTTTTGCCAGCCGTGCTCGACGCTGAGCTCCCATATCCACAAGCCACCACACCCCGACACCAGCCACGAGCAGGCCTATCGACTCGCTGAATCATATAGGACGAAGAGTGATGATGGTCTATGACGTATTTGGAAGGACGCTAGGTGTCCAGAAAGAAGAAGATAAATGGCAGGTTTATTCTCTTGATCAAAGTACAGGAAAGCGATCAAGGGCTGCGGATGTAGTCATTCCCAATTTCATAGGTGCGGATGAAATCTTGAGTTGGCTGGACGATGTTTATCACGAATCCGCAAGCGCTGAGAGGCCTTGTGTGGTTCGCCTGAGATAAGTTACCTCTGTGCTAGGTCATTGATTTTCTGGAGATATTTTGGCAACAGTCCCTAGTGAGCCACCATTGACTGGCCAACCTGCCCAACGCCCGCTATGGGTCGGTAGCTGCCCCTGGCGAGAGGCCGCTACCGACCCAAAGCGGATGTTCAGGTACGCCGCCAATCCGACCTCAATGTCGTCCCCGCCACGTGGCTGGCGGGAACGCTCCGTCAGGGACTACATGAAGTAAGGCTTGTCGCCATCGCTCCCGGGCTTATTCACGCCCAGATTCGCGCCAACATGCAGGCCGGGGTTTCGGATCAGCTGAATGACCAGGTCACCCACGCTCCTGCGCGACACCACCGTGCCCTTGAATGGCTCACCCTTGCCGGTGGTTTCGTAGTCCACTTCGTCCTCGTCGGTCAGCCACGCTGGGCGCAGGATGGTGAAATCCAGCCCTGAGGCTTCGATGGCATCGGCGGCGCGCCGGTAGTACTTGAGCGGTTCGCCGATGACTTCGTGATTCCACTGGCCAAACTTGCCAGGGATTTCGTCGTAGATGCCCAGTGACAGGACAAAGATCAGGCGCTTGACCTTGCTGGCCTGCATGGCCTCGATCACGCTGCGTGCCTGCTCCTCCAGATCGTCGCCGCTGAGATTCGCGTAGATAACATCCTGGCCAACCATGACCTCGCGCAGCAGTTCCTGATCCAGCACGTTGCCGATAACCACTCGAGCATTATCGGGCTCCGCTCCGGAAAGCTTCCTGGGGTCGCGCAGCAGTATGGTCTGCTGCACTCCGTTCAGTTGCCCAAGCCCTCGTACGACCCACGAGGCGATCTGCCCAGTGGCGCCGAGGATGAGTACATTTTTCATGAGGCGCTCCGCGTCTGCGATTTGCGTGAACTACAGGTATTCCTTGAAGAAGGGCACGACCTGGGCCATGGCCAGGGCCACCGGCTCCGGCTTGTCGTAGAGGTCGTAGTGCGACCAGCCTTCGGCGACGAGAATCTGCTTGGCTGCGGACGCCGCCCGACCATAAATCTCCCAGCCGTCGCGGTAGGCGCCAAAGGCGCCGGGCTTGTCACCGATCACCACCAGCAGCGGTTGGGTCAGCAGCGTTTCGGCATGGGCGAATGCATCCCAGGCCATCGCTGCACTGTTGAAGGAGAACAGGCCACTGGTGGCACCATGGGGTTGCTGGCCGCGTGTGGATTTGTAGTACTCGGTGGCCTCCAGTACGTCGATGTCCGTCAGGCCGGCCTGTATCCCGGCTTCTACCGACTCCGGCAGGTAGTTGATCACATGGCGTGCCGCGCCCTGGGCTTCGGCGGTGCGCTGGGCGGCCATCGCTTTCAGGGCGCCGAGCGGATCGAACTGGCTGAAACCTTCGCGGATCAGCCGTCCGAAGTTGACGCCGGTAATCGAGACGAGGGCTTTGATGCGATGGTCGGTGATCGCTGCGTTGATGGTGTAGGCACCGCCACCGCAGATGCCGATGGCGCCAATGCGTTGCGCATCCACATAGGGCTGGGCGACCAGGAAGTCGATAGCGAAGCGGATGTCGGAAACGCGGATGGCCGGGTCTTCGATAAAGCGCGGTTCGCCACCGCTGGCACCCTGGAAGCTGGCATCGAAGGCGAGCACCACGAAGCCCTGTTCGGCCAGTTGCTGGCCGTACACGTTACCTGAGGTCTGCTCCTTGCAGCTGCCAATGGGGTGGGTGCTGACAATCGTGGGGTATTTCTTGCTCTCATCGAAACCCGACGGCAGGTACAGGTTGGCGGCCGAGTCCCAGCCCAGATTGCGGTAGGTGACGTGCTGGATGGTGGTCATGCTGCGTGCTCCGAACAAGGGAATGGCTTACAGGCGGCTCTGGAAGAACCCGGCCAACACCGACACGGCTTCGTCGACATAGGGTTGCTTGTCATAGAGCGACATGTGGTTGGCGCCCTCGATCAGGTGCATGTGCTTGTCGCCGGAGGCTGCACGGGCGAGCAGGTCATCGCTCATCCATTTGCTGCCGGCCTGGGTGCCCGCGACGATCTGCAACGGTTGAGTCAGGAAGGCTTCGGCCTTGTGGTAGGCGTCGTAGGTGATGATCTGCGGCAGGCTGCGGGCGGTCATGAAGCCCGGTGCATTGGGGTGTTCGCAGCGCGGGGTGTGGTAGTACTCCCAGGCTTCGCGTAGTTCTTCGTTGGGAGCATCTTCTTCGCGCATCGGTGCCAGGGACAGGGTGGCCAACTCCTTGCCCTGTGCATCCTGGGTGCGGGCCTGGGAGCCGTGCTCGATGTACGGCAGGGCCTCGGCATCCTTGACGGTGTTCTCCCAGCCGTTGCGGAACATCTGGCCGATGTTTACGGCGCTGACCGTACCGACTGCCTTGATGCGGCGGTCATTGATTGCGGCATTGGCGGTGTAGCCGGCGCCTGCGCAGATGCCCATCGCGCCGATTCGGTTGACGTCGACATACGGAAGGGTCGTCAGGTAGTCGATTACGGCGCTGATGTCTTCGGTGCGGATGTAGGGGTTCTCCAGCTGGCGCGGCAAGCCGGTGCTTTCACCCTGGAAGGATGCATCGAAGGCGATTGCCAGGAAGCCCTGTTCGGCCAGCTTGCGGGCATACAGGCCGGAAGCCTGCTCCTTGACGCCACCGCCCGGGTGGGCAACGACGATGGTGGGGTGCTGTTTGTTCTGGTCGAAACCGGCAGGCAGATGGAGATCAGCGGCGAGTGTGATGCCATGACCATCGAGGGTTTGAATGCGGATGTGTTGCATGAGCCTGGCTCCTGGGAGTGAGCAACAGGGCGTTGCTCGATGGATTCATGCTAGGCCCAGTTTTGTTTTGGAAAAACGTGCCAAAATTGACATGACTCGTAAGCAAGGCTAAACAATATGTCGATCAATCCTGCGCTGCTTCCCGGCCTGGCCTGGTTCGTCCACATCGCCCGCCATCGCAGCTTCACCAAGGCGGCGACGGAGATGGAAATTTCCCGGGCGGCACTCTCGCAGCACCTCAAAGGCCTTGAGCAGCAGCTGAACGTCCGGTTGTTGCATCGCACGACACGGGATATGTCGCTGACCGAGGAGGGCCGGCGCCTGTTCGAGGCGGTAGCGCCCGCGTTAAAGATGATCGACACAGCCGTTGCCGAGCTAAGTGAAGTGACGTCCGCGCCAACGGGGCTGATTCGTGTCAACTCCTCGCGCATCGCCGCACGGACATTGCTGGAGCCCCACCTGGGGGAATTCCTTTCCCGCTATCCCGGATTGCGGCTGGAACTGGCGCTCAACGATGGCTTCGCCAACATCATTGCCGACGGAGCCGATGTCGGGATTCGGCTGGGCGAGAGCCTGGACGAACACATGGTGGCCGTGCCGATCACGCCGCGAATCGAGATGGCGATCGTCGGATCACCGGCGTACTTCAAACGCCATGGCATCCCGCAGACACCGGCCGACCTGGTCCAGCACAATTGCCTCGCCTACCGCTTCACCAGCAGTGGGACGCTGGATCGCTGGGCTTTCACGTCGCCGGAGGATGAGGCAATCACTCAGGTGTTCGAGCCAAGGGGCAGCGTCGTCTTCAACGACGACGAGAGCATGCTAAAGGCCGCCGTCCAGGGCGTCGGGCTGATCAAGTACCTGGACGTCTGCGTCCGTGAGCAACTGGCATCCGGAGAACTGGTTCGCGTGCTGCAGCCCTGGTGCCAGTCTTTCCCCGGCTTCTACCTGTATGCCCCCACGCGCGCCCAGATGCCGGCCAAGGTGCGGGCGCTGATCGATTTCCTTGTAGAGAAGCGTGGGGCCCTGGGCTGAATCGGATGGGGCTGCTCAATGTCCGCTGCTGGTCGATTCCTGCCGGCAACAACCAGCAGAAATCGACCTCTCTTGCTTTGACTCCAGGCCGATCAGGTGCCGGTCTTGATCTTGGTCCAGCTGCGCGTACGCACGCGTTCAAGCCGCAGGGGCAGGGTTTCCAGCGGATAGAGGGTGCTCATGATCTCTTGGGACGGGTAGAGCGACGGGTTGTCGCGCAGAGGGGCGTCGATCAGGGCGGTGGCGTCCTTGTTGCCGTTGGGATAGCCCACATAGTTGGAGTTCTGCGCAGTGATCTGCGGCCGCAGGATGTAGTCCATGAACGCGTAGCCCTGCTGCGGATGGGGCGCATCTTTGAGCAGCACCATGTTCTCCACCCAAACCGGCGCGCCTTCGCGGGGGATGCTGTAGGCGATCTTGATGCCGTTGTGGGCACGCTCGGCAGTCTGCTGGGCGCTGTACACCGAACCACCCCAGCCGACCACCGCACAGATGTTGCCGTTGGCAAGGTCGGAGGGGAATTTCGACGAGTCGAAGTAGCGGATGTACGGGCGGATGTCGCGCAGTAGTGCTTCGGCCTTGTCGTAGTCGTTCGGGTTCTTGCTATTGGGCGGCAGGCCCAGGTAGTGCAGGGCGATGGGGATGATCTCCACCGGCGCGTCGAGCATGGCCACGCCGCAGGCGCTCAGTTTGCTGATGTTTTCCTTCTTGAAGATCAGGTCCCAGGAGTTGACCGGCGCATTGGCCCCCAACGCCTGGGTGACCTTGTCGACGTTGTAGCCGATGCCGGTGGTGCCCCACATGTAGGGCACCGCGTAGCGGTTGCCGGGGTCGTTCACCTGCAGCTTCTTCAGCACTTCCGGGTCCAGGTGCGGCCAGTTGGTCAGCTGCGCGCGGTCCAGTTCCTGCAGCACACCGGCCTTGACGAAGTTGGGCAGCAAATCGTCCGGAACCATGACCACGTCGTAGCCGCTGCGGCCGGCCATCAGCTTGCTTTGCATCACCTCGGCATCGTCGAAGACGTCCTGCACCAGGGTAATTCCGGCGGCGGCCTGGAGCTCTTTAGCTGTGTCCGGGGCGAGGAAGTCGGACCAGTTGTACAGGTGCACAGTCGGCTGCTCGGCCTGGGCATTGCCCAGCACGAGCAAGGAGGCCAGGCCAAACGAGAAGAGAAGCGGGTGTTTCATGCAGGGCTCCTGGCCGGCCTGTCCTGCTGTGGACGGCCGGCAGTCTGTTTTTGTTGGCAGGTAGCGAAAAGCGCTGGGGTCAGGGAATCAATAGTTCATGGCGCCCATCGGCGTGCTCGATGCGTTCCCCCGGCAGGCGGAAGCGCTTCTCCACCTGGTAGTCGTAAAGCTCGCGGGCACGGGCGATCTGCCCGAAGTCCAGTTCGACGAAGTGCCGGCACTCGCGGTTACCGGCCTCGAACAGGGTATGCCCGAAGGGATCAACCACGGCGCTGCAGCCGGCGAAGGTGATCTCGTCCTCGCCTTCGCCCACGCGGTTCACCACCGCCGCGAACACCTGGTTCTCCTGGGCGCGCGCGGCGATCGAGGTGCGGTGCACGTGCCCGTAGGGCTCCATGTTGCCATCGGTGACCAGGATCAACTCGGCGCCCAGCTCCGCCAGGGCACGGGCGCTTTCCGGGAACTCGCTGTCGTAGCAGATCAGCAGGCCGATTCGCACGCCGCGCCATTGCAGGGTGGCGTAGCGGTCGCCGGGCAGCACCAGGCCCGGTTCGGAGATCCACAGGTGGGTCTTGCGATAGCTCAACAGCAGCCCTTCGGGGGCGACGAATACGGTGGTGTTGTAGAACTGGCCGCCATCGTTCTCGATCAGACCGACCACCACCGCCACGCCACGCTCGCGCGCCGCACGCTGGACGGCGTTCACGCTCGGACCGTCCAGCGTTTCGGCGTTGGCGGCGATGTTCTGTGCATTGAGGAAGCCGGTGATCTGCGCTTCGGGGAAGACGACGATATCGGTGTCCGGCGAGCATCCTGCAATCGCTTGCAGGATGCGGTGGAGGTTGTGGGGAGTGTCGCCGTCGCGGGCGGCCTGTTGCACGAGTTCAAGCTTCATTGTTCGGACCTTGTCGATGAACCGGGGCCGGGCGGGAAAGTCGGTGACATTTGCGCCAGGCCAGTGCAAGTATGCGAGCCGCCATCGAATTTCCTATTCCGCCGTTTAGCTAACCCTGGGGGTACATGCATGGAATTGACGCTCCTGGACGTAGCCTGGCACCGCGCTTTCGGGCAGCTCGCCGAGCGCCTGGACCAGCCGGATTTCTGGCGCGCGCTGGCCGATGTGCTCGACCAGCATGTGCAGCTCGGCAGCTGGGTGGCGTTGCTGTTCAGCGACGAGCGTCCGCGCATCTTTGCCGAAAGCCCCTACGAGGGCGGCGGGCCCGATCCGTTGTTCCATGACTATGTGCAGGGCCTGTATCTGCTCGACCCGTTCTACATCGCCAACCGCGAGAAGCCGGCGAGCGGCCTGTTTCGCCTGGCCGAGGTGGCGCCGGAGTGCTTCGGCGACACTGAGTACTATCGGCTGTACTTCACCCATAACGTGGTGCAGGACGAGGTGCAGTACAACGTCTGCTTGAGCGGCGGACGCACGGTGTGCCTGTCTCTGGGCAGCCGCACGCGCTTCGAGCCGCAGCAGATCGCGTTACTGGATTTGGTCCGCCCGTGGGTCTGCGGACTGATGCGCCAACGTTTGTTCTTCGAGGCCGGCGTCAGCGAGCCACCGAACTCATCGAGTGGGCACTGGCAGGGAAATCTGGAAGAGATGATGACGCGCCTGGGAACCCCGTTAACCGACCGCGAACTGGACGTCATCCGGCTGGTCTTGAGCGGCTGCTCCAACAAGGAAACCGCGGCAAAACTCGACATTTCCGCCGAGACAGTGAAGGTCCATCGTCGCCACGTCTACGCCAAGCTCAAGGTCAAGTCGCAGGCCGAGCTGTTCAAGATATTCCATAAGGCACAGACCAGGGCCTGAAGTGGAGCGGCGTCCGGGGCGGGCTGTCGGGCAAGAGTGCAGATTCACTCTCCACTCTAAGCGTCCGCTAATGGCCGCTAGCGACCTCAAAGAGGCGCCGGCTTGCGGCGCGGCGCCAACAGGGGAGCATGATCAAACCTCAGTCTGCTCCGCCATCTCCAGAGCGTCATCAACCTCGATACCCAAGTACCTAACAGTGCTCTCCAGCTTTGTATGGCCAAGCAGCAACTGCACTGCTCTCAGGTTTTTCGTTCTGCGATAGATCAGTGATGCTTTGGTTCTACGGAGCGTATGGGTTCCGTAGAGCGTGGGGTCGAGACCGATTGTGGTTACCCAGGCTTTCACAATGCGGGCGTACTGCCTTGTGGATATGTGAGCTGAGCGACGAGCACGACTGGGAAAGAGATAATCGTCGTTGCGACGGCGAGCAGCACGGATCCAAGCTTCAACTGATGCTCTCGTCTGAGCGGTGATTTCGAACTGCACCGGGCGCTGAGTCTTCTGCTGCATCACGATCGCGCGCGTCGACACGTGGTCACCATGAGCTATGTCCCTGACGCGCAGCTTCGTTAAATCGCAGGCTCGAAGCTTGCTGTCGATGGCAAGGTTGAACAGCGCCAGATCACGATCCTTGTTTGCGATTTCCAGTCGCACTCTGATAGCCCAAATGTCCCGAAGTCGCAGCGGTGCTTTCTGGCCGACCAGTTTGCCCTTGTTCCAAGGTTCGCGAGCTTTCGATGTGAGTGTGGCCATGATTTGTCCTCCACATGGGTGAAGGACTAGGGTGCATCGCTCGTAGCCTCAGGTCCGCTTCCGGCCAGAAGCAATGGGATGGACTCCCCCTCACCTCGGCACTTCGAGTGCCAGACTGAAGGTGCGAACCGCAGTCACTGATGAGAAGGAGTCCAGACATGAAGCTTATGCGCATTGGGGTCGACCTGGCCAAGAGCGTGTTCCAGATCCACGGCGTCGACTGCCAGGAGAGGCCTGTCTGGCGGCAGCGGTTATCTCGCGAACGCTGGCTTCAAGCGATCCTGGAGAAGGCCGAGCCCGATTGTGAGATTGGCTTGGAGAGTTGCGGTGGAGCCCATCATTGGGCTCGGCAACTTGAGGCGCGTGGATTTCGGGTCAAGTTGATCGCGCCCCAGTTCGTGAAGCCCTACGTGAAGAGCAACAAGAACGACGCCAATGACGCGGAAGCAATCTGTGAGGCAATGAGCCGGCCCAGCATGCGCTTCGTGGCGATCAAGACGGTTGAACAGCAGGACATTCAGGCGGCACATCGCATTCGAGCAGGGTTGATTGAGCAACGCACCGCCAAGGCCAACCAGGTTCGTGGCCTGGTCGCAGAGTACGGCCTGATTGCACCGAAAGAACTGTGTGCACTGCGACGCGCCATTCCCTGCTGGCTGGAGGATGCAGACAACGGTTTAACGCTGCGCTTTCGGCATTTGCTGGATGGGTTATGGCGCGACTTGCGCATGCTGGATGAACGGGTCAAGGAGCTGGATTGCGAGATATCCGGGATTGCGGCCAATGAGCCGAGCGCTCAGAGCTTGCAGCAACTGCGCGGCGTCGGCCCGATGATCGCCACCGCCCTCGTCGCGGCCATCGGTGACGCCCGTCAGTTTGCCAATGGTCGACAGTTTGCTGCCTCGCTGGGATTGACGCCGAGGCAGCACAGCTCCGGTGGCAAAGATCGACTGCTGGGCATCAGCAAACGCGGCGATGCCTACCTGCGAACACTGATGATTCATGGCGCTCGATCCGTGCTGCGCACAGCTCCATCCAAGGATGACCGGCTGAGCCAATGGGCCGTCCGCTTGGCTGAACGATCGCACACCAACGTGGCCGCCATCGCGCTGGCCAACAAGACCGCGCGCATGGCCTGGGCGATGCTGCGCAATGGCACTGCCTACCAGCCGGAACGGGCTGCGGCCTGACTCACTATCAGTCAAAACGCTACGAGAGAGTGACCGTCACCCACGATTGCGAAGCAACCTGAACGATGGCAAACCGGTCGAACCGGCGCGAGCAAACCCCTCAAATGTCCATGTGCGCAGAGCACGTAGAAGCGATTGGGAGCCCGCGCGCGAATAGCCCATCATGGCCCAGCATCAGAAGACGATGCCGAAATCAGAGGCCGGATATACGTGTGCAGTCGGCACGGGCGCCAAAGTGACGGGAGCTTGCAATGAGGGGGAGTCCATATATGGACATAGGGAGCTTCGCGACTTTTATCACCTGTTGGCGAAGGACCTACGCCATAGCGCACTCAGCAGATCTTGCCCCGCAGCGCTGACTGCGAAATTGCACTCCACTTGACCACCCTTTTGCATTCGACCTGACCAGTCATTTGCATTCGTACTGACCACCGACTGCATTGGATTGCCAGCATGCTTTGTCACAACGACTGGCAGAAAACGGCCTGAAGCGCCCGTCTTCCCTCTGATTGAGATATCAATCAGGCAGGGGCCAACCTTACGCCGTTGGTCATTTCGTACGTCAAGTCCCCATCTGTCCTACTGCGAGCCCGAAGAGCACTTTGCAGCTCTGAAAGTGCAGGCTCCAGCATCGATGCTATCTGGACGGCCAAAGCAGTGGGACAAACATGCTTGCCTTTGGGCATAAACAGTGCGTCACCAAAGTGTCGGCGTAGCTTCCGCAACGTATTGCTGACGGCAGGTTGAGTAATGTGTAGCAACTCTGCCGCACGAGAAACTCCGCGCTCGCGATACACCACCATGAAGACCACGAGCGCATTCAGATCCAAGCTACGTAAGAGCTGCTCATCGAGTGCCATGTTGCTCACCCAATCGCCGGGAGAAGCTGCCAAAGCGAACTGCGGCGGCGGAGTTGCCAATAGCGATCAGTAGCAACTCCATAGCAACGGAGGTGAAGTGGCGATCCATCGCCTCCTCACTCAACCAATACCCGCTCAGTAACCAGCGGTGAGACTGACCGACGCTCTCTGTAAGGGTATAGCTGTGGCACCCCTGCAAGCACTGAAGCTCGGCGACGCTATTTCTGATTCCGACTGCTAGCTCAGCGTCTATGCCCTTGCCCCACTCGATTTCAAGAGTGCTCACGGCGTTGATAGACATGACGATGTCCTCTTGAAGTGGAGCCGGCGCGGCGCGCCGGCTGTATCAGCGTTAGTGGCCAGCCTCCAAACCCTCACTGGCTGCGTCCTGGGAAGCGTTACGAGAAAGGAAGACAAATACCGCCAGACTCGAAAGAATGGTGATACCGGTGAGGATGTGCAGCAGCAGCTCAAATGCCTTGGCGTAGCCTGCAACTAACGTCTCCCTCGATACTTCAGGTAGGGCAACTGAGGCATGGGCAAGATCGCCCGCTGCCACCTGCTGGGCTGCACTCGCCAACCCTGGCAGTGCAGTCGGAGCAGCCTGCATCAGGTATTGCTGGGCCAGGGATGCAAGAATGGCGCTAACAATCGCCAGGGCAACGCCTTCGCCTGCCACACGCGCAGTGTTGAAGATACCGGTAGCCATGCCGGCTCGCTCCTTCGGGACCACGCCAATGGCCAGACCATCCATCAGCCCCCACGGAAGACCTGCCCCGACACCGATCAACAGCATCGGCACAATCACCGATGCACCTGAAGCCCCCACATCGGCTCGACTGAACCACTGCAGCCCTACTGCGGAAATCAGGAAACCGACGCCACTCAGGAGACCAGGCGAGAACCAACGCGTCAGGTTGGCCGCGAGGAACGGTACGACGAGCATCGGTGCGGAAAGCGCAAGCATCATCCAGCCGGCCTCGATCTCGCTCATGCCCTCAATGCCGATGAAGCGCAACGGCAGGATCACCACCAGCACGATGTAGCAGTAACAGGTACCGATTGGCAGAATTTGGACACCGACGAAGCGCGGAATTCGGAAGAGGCTGAGGTCCAGCATCGGACGAGCCACTCGGTTTTCCACTGCAATAAAGGCTGCCAGCAAAACCGCTGATGAAACGAGCAGCGCGATGACCAGTGGGCTTCCCCAGCCACTCTCAGGCCCCTGGATTACACCGAAGGTGAAGGTGGCGAGCGTTCCGGTAAAAGTCAGCGTTCCAGGCCAGTCCAGACCGGTGGCACCAGGATCTTTGGTCTCGCGCATACGAGGCAGACCGAAAACCATCGAAAGAGCGCCGAGAGCCGCGGTGGCGAAGAAGATGGCCCGCCAGCCAAAGCTCTCGATCAGCACCCCGGACAGCAGCGGGCCGAAGGCCAGACCAATACCGAATGTGGTGCCGAGCATGCTGAAGGCACGAGTTTGGGCATGCCCCTCGAACTCCTGGGCCAGCGCCGCCGAACCACTGGCCAGGGCGGCGGCACCGGCTACACCCTGGAGCGCACGCAGCACATCCAACCACGGAACCGATGGTGCAAATCCCTGAGCCAATGAAGTGAGGGTGAACAGGCCGGTTCCCAGCGTGAACAACCGCTTGCGGCCATACTGGTCGGCCAAGGCCCCAGCAGCCATCAACAGACTTCCGAACGTCAGCATGAAGGCGTTGGTAATCCAGGTCAGCTGTACTGCCGTACCGCCCAACTCATGGCCGATGGCCGGGCGCGCCACGGCCCCACCGGTGAAGCTCATGGGCAGAACCAGCGCAGCCAAACAGATCGAGACCAAGATCCAGATTTTCCCTTGCTCGTCAGAACGAGCGTTGCTTATCGCAGTCATGGTTTTTCCTACGCAAAGAGTTACCTCTGGCGGAGCGCATGGCGCTCCACCTGTGGAGGGAACAGTGTTGAAAGTTGAGGCCTGAGCCAGTCAGGCACAAAGGGCGTTAGCGGCTGCTCGCCACGGCATTACTTTCAGTGGTCCCCCACCCGCCGCCCAAGGCTCGAATGAGGTTTACCGTGGCGATGGCCTGTACACCTTGCAGATCAATGGCGGCTCGCTGCGCCTGGAGAACCGAACGCTCGGCATCGATGACATCTAGGTAGGCCACTGCACCTTCGACGTACTGTGTACGTGCAATATCCGCAGCCCTGGACGACGCCGCTACCGCCTCTCCTTGAGTTCGGGTCTGTCTCTCCAGAATGCTCAGGTCAGAAAGGTTGTCCTCGACCTCGCGGAAGGCCACCAGGACTTGCTGCCGATAGTTGGCGACGTCCTCTTCATACTGCGCGCGGGCTGCCGCGAGATTGCCACTGCGGCGACCGCCATCGAAGATCGGGATGTTCAGAGCCGTACCGGCCAACGACCCAAGCAGGAAGGTACGGTTACTCCAGTTGAACAGATCGCCAAGCGTAGAGCCTTCGAAGCCGGCCGAACCGGTCAATGACAAGGATGGGAAGAATGCAGCCTTGGCAATCCCGATACGGGCATTCGCCGCCGCCATCGCGCGCTCGGCGGCAGCAATATCCGGACGCCGTTCGAGAAGCGCCGAAGGAAGACCCGCGGGAACATGTACCTTCACACTTTCCAGAGGCTTTGCTGCCAGGCTGAATTCCGAGGGAGCCTTGCCCAGCAAAACGGCGAGGCTGTGTTCCGCAGCGGCACGTTGGCGAGCGACGGTCATGGCATCGGAGCGAGCAGTAGCCAACTCGGCACGGGCGCGGGATACGTCCAGCTCGTCGATTTCGCTGTCAGCAAAACGCGTCTCCACCAACTTCAACGCCTGCTCGCGCAACTCAACAGCATCGGCCAGTACACCAGCCTGAGCATCTAGCTGACGTACCAAGAAGTAGTTCTGCGCGACGTCGGCCTGCAGGGCGAGCTGTACTGACCTGAACAACGCCTCGCTCTGCTCAAGATCGGCCTGGGCTGCATGTACAGAGGACGATACTCGACCGAACAGGTCGACCTCATAAGCGATACCGGTCTGAGCGCGAACCATGGTGTTCTGATAGGCACTCGAACCATCCGGTTGAGCGGCTTCAGAAACACGTTGGCGCGTGGCCCCCACCCCGCCATCAATACTGGGGAACAGCCCACCACGGGCACTTTGGCTCAACCCTCGCGCCTCTTTGATACGGGCAGCGGCAGCTTGCAGATTCTGGTTGGCCGCGAGTGCTTGGACTTCCAGTGCATCAAGCGCCGGATCTGCGAAGACCTTCCACCACTCACCTCTCGCATTGAAGTCCGCCGGTTCAGCAGTTTTCCAGGTACCGCGCTCCGCCGGGGACAGTTCTTCCTTGAATGCCGCCGAGGCCGGGGCCTCGGGGCGTTCATAAGTTGGTTCAACCGAGCAGGCGATCAGCGCAATCAGCAGACTGGCCAGGACACCCAGGCGCAGTGAACGATTAGTCAGAGTGACGTTCATGATTCAGTCCTCAATCGAGCATCGCTGCTTCGGCGGTCGGCCGATAGGCAGGCGTGGATGGATGAGAAGCGTCAGCGTCGAGTGAATCGGTGTGGCCATGCTTGCCGTGCTTGTCGACCAGGTGTTCGACACCCGACAGTTTGCGTAGCAAGACGTAGAACACCGGGGTAAGCAGCAGTCCGAACAGGGTCACACCGAGCATTCCGAAGAACACCGCAATGCCCATGGCTTGGCGCATTTCCGAACCGGCACCACTGGAAACCACCAGAGGCACCACGCCCATGATGAAAGCGATCGAGGTCATGAGGATCGGCCGCAGACGCAAACGGCTAGCCTCGATGGCCGCCTGCACAACGCTGCGGCCACTCATTTCAAGTTCACGGGCGAACTCGACGATGAGGATGGCGTTCTTCGCCGACAGCCCCACCAGTACCATCAAGCCGATCTGGGTGAAGATGTTGTTGTCGCCGTTGGTCAACCAAACGCCAGCCAACGCGGACAGGAGAGTCATCGGCACGATCAGCAGGATTGCCAGCGGCAAGGTCAGGCTTTCGTACATTGCCGCCAGCACCAGGAACACCAACAGCACGCTGATCGGGAATACCCACAGGGCAGAATTTCCGGCCAGTACCTGCTGGTAAGTCAGGTCCGTCCATTCAAACTTGATACCGCGTGGGAAGACTTCTGCAGCAATGCGCTCGACTGCCGCTTCGGCCTGCCCGGAGGAATAACCCGGAGCCGGAGCACCATTGATATCTGCCGCCAGGAAGCCGTTGTAGCGCACGACCATTTCCGGCCCGTAAGTCGGCGATACCTTCACCAGGGACGACAACGGGACCATTTCGCCGGCAGCGTTACGAGTCTTCAACTGGCCGATGGACTCCGCGGTTGCGCGGAAGGGCGCATCCGCTTGGGCATGTACCTGGTAGACCCGACCGAAGGCGTTGAAATCATTCACGTACAGCGAGCCCAGGTAGATCTGCAGGGTGTCGAACACATCACGAACGGATACGCCCTGCTGCTTCGCCTTGACCCGGTCCAACTCGACATTGAGTTGCGGCACGTTGATCTGGAAGCTGGTGAACATCGGGCCCAGCTCAGGGGCCTGTGCTGCACGCTTCATGAACTCTTGCGTAGCCGCATTCAGCGCTTCGTAGCCCAGTGCACCACGGTCCTCGATCTGCAGCTTGAAGCCACCAACGGTCCCCAGCCCTGATACTGGTGGCGGAGGGAACACGGCGATGGTCGCGCCTTTGATCTGGGAGTATTTGGCATTCAATGCCTGGGCAATTTCGGCCGCACTTTCACCAGCCCCCCGCTCGCGTGACGGCTTGAGCACCGGGAACACCAGAGCGCTGCTGGACGAGTTAGTCAGCCCATTGACCGACAGTCCTGGGAAGGACGGCACATGTGCCACGCCCGGTTGGGCCAGAGCGATGTCACTCATCAGCTTGGTGATCTCGTGGGTACGCTCCAAGGACGAACCGCTGGGCAACTGTACGATGGCCACCAGATAGTCCTTGTCCTGGCCAGGCACAAAGCCGCCGGGAACTATCTTGCCCAGATAGACCGCCATGGCCAGAAACACACCGTACACCAGCAGCATCGCGCCCTTGTGAGTGATAACGCGACGTACGCCGCTGCCGTAAGACTCGGCGCCCAGATGGAAAACTCGGTTGAACAGTGAGAAGAAACGACCGAACAGCGCATCCATCATGCGAGTCAGGCGATCCTTGGGTTCGTGGTGTCCTTTGAGCAACAGAGCGGCCAAGGCCGGCGACAGGGTCAGCGAGTTGAATGCGGAGATGACCGTAGAGATCGCGATGGTCATAGCGAACTGCTGATAGAACTGGCCAGTGAGACCGGACATGAACGCCAGAGGTACGAACACCGCCACCAGCGTCAGTGCGATCGCGATGATCGGGCCGCTGACCTCCTGCATGGCCTTGTAAGTTGCCTGACGCGGCGACATCCCGGCTGCGATGTTCCGCTCGACGTTCTCCACCACAACGATCGCGTCGTCCACCACGATTCCGATGGCCAGCACCAAGCCGAACAACGACAGCGCGTTGATGGTGAAGCCGAACATCAGTAGCAAGGAGAAGGTGCCGACGATCGAGACGGGCACTGCCAGTAAGGGAATTATCGAGGCACGCCAGGTCTGCAGGAACAGGATTACAACCAGCACCACAAGGACGATGGCTTCAAGCAAGGTATCGATGACTGCATTAATGCTGTCACGCACGAACTGCGTCGGGTCGTAACGCACCGCGTAGTCCACGCCCTCCGGCATGTCAGCTTTCAGCTCTGCCATGGTGCGGCGCACATCGGTGGAGATCTGCAGCGAGTTGGCACCGGGCTGCTGGAAGATGATCAACTGGACGGCCGGCTTGCTGTCGAGCATGGCGCGCAGCGCGTACTCTGCAGCCCCCATTTCCACCCGAGCGACATCCGCCAGGCGGATGATCGCCCCATTGTCCGAGGTCTTGAGAATGATGTTGCGGAAGTCTTCTTCAGTCTTCAGCCGGCCCTGGGCATTAACACTCAGTTGAAGCGGCACGTCAGCCGGCATCGGCGCCGCACCGATAATGCCAGCAGCCACTTGAACGTTCTGCTCACGAATAGCAGCCACCACCTCGGAAGCAGTCATGCCCTGGCGAGCGACCTTCTGGGGATCGAGCCATACGCGCATGGCGTAGTCGCCCGAGCCCCACATCACCACCTGTCCCACACCGGGAATACGCGCGAGCTGATCCTTGACGTTGATGACCGCGTAGTTGCGCAGATAAGTCAGGTCGTAGCGATCGTTGCTGCTCAGCAGGCTGACGCCCATTGTCAGGGTCGGGGTCGACTTGACCGTTGTCACGCCTAGACGTTGTACGTCTTCTGGCAAGCGCGGCAGAGCTTGGGAAACGCGGTTCTGCACCAGTTGCTGAGCCTTATCTGGGTCGGTGCCCAGCTTGAAGGTCACGGTAGTGGTCATGTTTCCGTCGCTGTTGGCCTGCGACTGCATGTAGAGCATGTTCTCAACGCCATTGATCTGCTCTTCGATGGGCGAAGCCACAGTCTCCGCGATCACCTTCGGGTTGGCGCCGGGAAACTGCGCATGAACCAGCACCGAAGGAGGCACAACTTCCGGATACTCCGCGGTGGGCAGCTTGATTAGTGCAATGATCCCGGCCAGCAGGATCACAACCGACAGCACGCCGGCGAAGATGGGCCGGTCGATGAAGAACTTGGAGATATTCATGATGGCCGTGCCTCAGTTGGCAATGGCCAGCGGTTGGCTGACCTGCATGCTGGTGTCATGAGCCTGAACGAGATCGTTCGGCCGTACCCGTTGAACACCGTTGACGACGATGCGCTCTCCGGCACTCAACCCCTTGGTGACGATGCGCAGGCCATCGTGCAGGCCGCCCAGTTGGACCTCTCGATACTGCACGCGGCTCTGCGCATCCACGACGAGCACATACTTTTTGGCCTGATCGGTACCGACAGCCGAGTCATCGACCAACACGGCCTGCTGGGGCTTACCACCCTCGACCTTGACCCGCGCGAACAGCCCCGGCAGCAGCGATCCGTCCGCGTTGTCGAAGCGTGCCCTGACCCGCAGGGTGCTGGTGCCGGTGTTCAATTGGTTGTCGACAGACACCAGCGTTCCGCTGCGCGAATAGCCAGTCTCGTCTGCCAGGCCAAGGGCTACCTCCACCGGCTTGTCATCGGCATGGCGCAAGTAACGCAGGTAGGTCTGCTCATCCACTTCGAAGGAGGCATAGATCGGCGATACGGAAACCAGAGTGGCCAGCAACGGTGCAGTCGCACCGGCGCTGACGATGTTGCCAACGGTGAGTTCCGCACGTGATACGCGACCGGTTACTGGAGCGCTGATCTGGGTGTGATCCAGGTCGATTCGAGCGGCCTGCAGTGCAGCCTTGGCTGCCTTGACCGCGGCAGCCGCTTCACGGGCGGCATTGCTGCGCTCATCGAACTCCCGCTTGGCAATGGCATTGCTGGAGATCAGGCGTTGCGCACGAGCCGCATCAACGGACGCATAGCCGGCCCGCGATTCGGCGGCGGCGAGCTCGGCGCTGGCCCGCTCGACTGCAGCCGCATAAGGCCGCGGATCGATAGTGAACAGCGGGTCGCCTTTCTTGACGAAGCCCCCATCTTTCACGTTCACCGACACGATAGTGCCGGACACCAGCGGACGCAGTTCGATGTGCTCGATGGCCTCAAGCCGGCCGGAATAGCTTTGCCACTCGGTGATCGTTTGACTGAGAACCGGAGCGACATCGACCTCGACGGCCGGCGCTTCGGCGGCGGCTTGGGCAGGGCTGATGGACGGGCTGCCATGCTGAATGGCTACCCCAGCTGCCCCACCAAAGGCGATTAGTGCGCTGACTGCGATCGCGAGCGTTTTACGTTTGACCAACATGATTTTTCTCCTGGAAATAGGGTTGGCTGAGTTACAGGCAGTCCGATGGGGAAGCGGCGACGGCAGGACAACCGCGGGAACAGCGCTCGACCTCAAGGGCAAGTGCAGCGACATAGCCGTCGCTGAGCCCGTTGTCGTGCAAGGCATTGCGGAGCAGATAGAGGTACTCGGCATTGCTGCCGTGAGGCCCACAGGCAACAGCGACCTGATGGGCGATGCGGGTGATGGTGGAGTCGCGCTCGTACAGCGCGTAGGTCGGATCAGCGACGAATACCAGGGCCTGGACCGGGGCGCCGTTGGCCAGCGTGATGTTGGCCCAGACCGGAATGTAGGAACCGAACACCATCTCCCGCCGCCAAACGCACTGCAGGTCGTGTTCGAGAGTCGGTCCACCCAGTTGGAAGGCGATGCCTTGAGTGTGGCCTCCCGGCTCGACTGCCAGCATGCGGCCGGGCTTCTCGACGCTGCCGCGGCCAGCAACCATCCTCAGGCAGAAGCTGCGGTGCCAATCAGTGAGGATCGCAGCTTCGCGACGTACGAAGTCCAGCAGCGGATTCCAGATCAGCGATCCGTAGGCAAACAGCCAGATATCACCGCCTTCCGGCCGCCGGGCCAACGTGTTGGCCAGCGACTCGAGAATGCGCTCCTCACTCCAGACGAGATCCGCCAGTGCGGAGAAGCTCTTCAGGTAGAGTCCGTTGCTCAGCGCATCTTTGGTCAGCATGGGAATCCTCCTCGCACCAGGAAAGTGGTGCTTGATGGGGAGGAATTCTGTCGCTGGGTTTGAAGTGGATAAACTCGCTGCTGAGCGACGCTTTGTCGTTCCTGCTTCTACAATCGGGCGGTTTCAAACGTGCAAACTCCCGTAACGAGGCGGGGCGGCTGCACTACCAACCCACTGGACTTCGCGTCAGGCGCGCAGCCGTTCAGCGAGGTATTCGAGCACGGCCCTGGTCTTGGCGGGCATGCGATGTCCCGCAGGGATCAATGCATGTACTGGCGGGCCTGGCACCGCAGTTTCGGGCAGTATCGGAACCAACTGCCCTTTCTCGACATAGGGGCGCGCAACTCGGTCATAGATCTGCGCGATTCCAAGGCCGGTCACAGTGGAGTCGATCAGTGCCTGCCCATCGGAAAGAATCAGTGCCGGATTGGGGGAAAACTCCTTGGCGTAGCTGTTTTCCATCAGCGTCCAGGGGCGTAGCCGGCCCGTGAAACCACGGAAGATCACTGCATCGTGATCCAGTAGATTGGAAATAGAGCTAGGCATGCCGTTTCGCTGCAGGTACTCCGGCGCGGCATACAGCTGCAGGCGAATGTCACAGAGCTTGCGGACAGTCATCTCACTGTCCTGGGACAACTCCCCTGCCCGTACCACAAGGTCCCACCCCTCACCTACCGCATCGGACATGCGATCGGTCACCGACAGCTCAAGTGTGACCTTCGGATAGCGTTTTCTCAGATCAGACAGCGTAGGCAGGAAGAGCTGGCGGAAGCCGGAGGGCATGTCCAAGCGTACCCTGCCAATCGGCTCATCACGGCGCGCAGCCAACGCCTGTGCAGCATCTCGCAGGGTATCCAGGGCACCACGGGCGGCGCTGAGATAAGTCTCGCCGTCCTCGGTGAGACGGACCGCGCGCGTGGTGCGTTGGAAGAGCCGCGTTCCCAATCGCGCTTCCAGCCGTTGTACCGCCTTCCCCACATTGGACTTGTTGGTTGCCAAATGTTCTGCCGCACGGGTAAAGCTCCCCGTCTGCGCGACAGCGACGAAGGCTGCAATTTCCGGCAGGGAGGCATCTGTCTGTTCCACGGCTGTATCTCCAGGAGCGCCAATGGGGCGAGTTTTTGCGAGCTTAGCCGTCATTTCGCCACCTCTACAATCAGTCAGCCCCCACGTCATTAGCGGTGGTGCCCGCCGCGACACTACAAAGGCACGACTCGCGAATAAACCGCACAACGGAAACAGCTCATCGCCCGCAGCGCCACAATATGCCTGGGCAGCTAGGCTCAGTTGTGTCTGATCGCCGAGGCATACCATGAAGCTCTACTACTCTCCCGAGGCATGCTCGCTCGCCCCGCACATAGTGCTGCGCGAACTGGATATCCCCTTCCAGCTCGTTCGAGTCGACCACCCAACCAAAACTACCTCAGAGGGCGACAATTACCTGGATATCAGCCCCTGCGGGTATGTGGCGGCGCTAAGGCTGGACGATGGGCGCGTGCTGACTGAGGGCTCCGCAATCTTGGAATATTTAGCCGATCTGAAGCCCAACGCCGGCCTGGCCCCTGCTGCCGACAGCTGGGAGCGTGTGCGGCTGCGCGAACGCTTGAGCTTTCTCTCCTGCGAACTCAACTCGACCATGAATCCTCTGTTCAAGGACGCCATTCCCGATGAGGTGAAAGCCTTGTTCAGAGAACGCCTGTTCAAGCGTCTCGACCTGCTCGATCGGGAACTGAATGACCAGACTTACCAGCTCGAGAATCGCTACAGCGTGGCAGACGCCTATCTGTTCACTTTGCTCAGCTGGCTGCGCTGGTTCTCCATCGGCTTCGAGCGATGGCCAGCACTGGCATTGTTCCAGGAAAGGGTCGGACAACGGCCAGCCGTAAAAGCGGCGCTCATTGCCGAGTTGGAATGAGAGGCTAATTGTCGCGCGGAAGACGACAAAGCGTCTCCTGAAGCCGCGTTTATCCCTTGGAAGGAAACTTCGAAACTGCGCTCACCGACCCCGCTTCGGGGCGGAATTTCCTTCCATCAAGGTGACGCTTCATGAAACTCTACATTGCCGACCAGACCTGCTCCGAAGCCGTACAAATCATCGCCAACGAGCTCGGCTTGGAGCTGGAACTGGTGCATTTTGACGTCTGGGACAGGAGCACCTCCAGCGGCGAAGATTTCGCCAAGGTCAACCCGCTGCTCTATGTCCCTGCTTTGCAACTGGATAACGAGCAGAAGGACGTGCTCACGGAAACCATCGTCATTACCTCCTACCTCGCCGATACCTTCCCGGAGGCGAATCTGGTACCGCCGCAAGGCAGTCTTGAGCGTGCGAAGCTCAATCAGCTCCTGACCTTCGTCGCCACAGAAATCGCGCAAAAACACATTCCGCTGATGCGTAAATTGCTGACCGAAGAAGGCACGGAGTGGACCCGCAATAAGCTGGTCAACGCCTATACCACCCTGGACCAGCGTCTCTCCGACGGCCGTCCATACCTGACTGGTGACCAGTTTACGGTCGCCGACGCATACGTCTGGGCCACCATGTGGCACGAACGCTCCGGCGCGCAGATTGGCCACCTGAAGCACCTGATGGCCTACAAGGCTCGAATCGACGGACGCCCGTCAGCGAAAAAAACCATTGAAGATCAAGCCCAGATAGTCGCGCAGCACAAGGCTCTCACTACCGCCTGATACCCACCCCCGGATGGGGATCAGATCCCCGTCCGGGCACTTTCACCGCCCTTGCATATCAGCATTACTCGGTACGAGCCCTTCATTCATGCAAGTCAGTAAAGCTCGCGTTGGGTCGTTCTCTGCCGGTCATGCCCACAAATCGTCCTGGTAAAAGCCGATGCAATCGGTGGTCAGAACGAATGCAAATGACTGGTCAGGTCGAATGCAAATGGGTGGGCAAGTCCATGCAATTACCCACCTGACGAAATAGAACTACATTTCCTGCAAACCTTGTCGGAAAGTCTTCCTTGACGATCAGCCCAACAACATCGGCCAGCACTTCGGAGAGCATTGAACCCGTTGCTCTCAATGTTCTGCTTCAAGCCTGTGGCCAAGGAAACCGCCTAGCCTTCGAAACGCTTTACCGAGTCACCTCAGGCAGGCTGTTCGGCGTCTGCCTGCAATACCTGAGCGACCGCGCAGAGGCTGAAGAGGTGCTGCAGGAGGTGTATATCGCCGTTTGGCTCAAGGCCGAGACCTTCGACCCCAGACTTGCCGCCGCGATTACCTGGTTGGCGACCATCGCTCGCCACAAGGCCATTGATCGACGCCGGGCGCAGCACCGTCACGAGCCGCTCGAAAGCATCAGTGAGTTGCCGGCACAGGAGTCGGTTGCCGGGGTGTTTGAAGCGCACCGGCAAAGCTGCCAGATCGACCATTGCCTGGAAACGCTCGGGAAGGATCAACAGACCTACATCCGCGTCGCTTTCTTCGAGGGCTATTCGTACGCCGAGCTAGCCGCTCGGCACCGCATCGCGCTCGGCACGATGAAAAGCTGGATTCGGCGAGGACTCCTGCAACTGCGAGCGTGCCTGGGACTATGAGCGAAGACGATCTTCCACCCGCCGAGGAACATTCGATTCTGATCGCGGAGTACGCGTTGGGAGTCCTGGCTGCCGACGAGCGCATACAAGTGGAGGAACTGCTGCGCCAGGACCCTGTGCATCGCGAACTGCTGGCGGCGTGGCAGCGACACTTCGCGGACTGGCTCGCGGAGTTTCCGACCGTCGAGCCCCCCGCCAGCGTCTGGCAGGGTCTCCAGCAACGACTATTCCCGGCAGAAGAGATACCAGCTGAGCCGCCATGGCAATGGAACAACCCGCGTCTGTGGCGCTGGACGACAGCCATCGCGCTGGCCGCTTCGCTTGTGCTGGCCGTGCTCGTGGTGCTGCACCCGGCACAGGCGCCTGCGCCAACCCTGCTCGCGCGCCTGGAACAGAGCGATGGAAACCTGTTGTTCAGCGCCACGGTGCAGCGTGACGGCCGGCAGGTCCTGTTCGTTCCAACGGGCAAGGCCGATTGGCACGACAAGAGCGCCCAGGCCTGGATCATCGCCGCTGACGGCAAGCCGCACTCGCTGGGGCTGCTCCCGGCCGGTACGGCAGTGTTGCTGGCGGTGCCCGCCGAGCTTTCCGCCGCGGTGTCCGGTGGCGCCGTGATTGCGGTATCACTCGAGCCACCAGCAGGCTCGCCGACCGGGCTCCCCACTGGACCGGTCATCGCCCAGGGCAAAATAACTTCACTTTGATGCATCCGTTTCGCGGGCTGCTCCGTACATTCATCACCCTCATCCGGAGGGCCGAAGAACTCAGGAGACGCATCATGCACACCTTTCTTCAACGAATTGCCGCTGTAGCCAGTCTCGCCGTACTTTGCGCCACCGCTTCCATCAGCTTCGCCGCCGACACAGTGATGGTCGGCGGTGCGCCGATGTACCCGACCAAGACCATCGTCGAGAATGCTGTCAACTCCAAGGATCACACCACGCTGGTTGCGGCAGTAAAGGCTGCGGGCCTTGTCGACACACTCAATGGCAAGGGGCCGTTCACTGTCTTCGCACCGACCAATGAAGCCTTCGCCAAGCTGCCGGCAGGCACGGTCGACACGCTGGTCAAGCCCGAGCATAAGGCCGATCTGACTAAGATCTTGACCTACCACGTGGTGGCTGGCACCCATACCGCGAAGCAGTTGATGGCCGACGCCAAGATGAATGGCGGCATGACCATGCTTAAAACGGTTCAAGGTGAATCGCTGACCGTCAAACTGCACGACGGCAAGCTTTGGGTAGTCGATGCCAAAGGTGGCAAGGCAGCCATCACCATTGCCGACGTGATGCAGTCCAACGGTGTGATCCACGTGATCGATACCGTACTCATGCCGAAGTAACAGGCTGACTCTGGCGGGCACTCCCCTGAGTGTCCGCTATGGGTCGGTAGCTGCCCCACGTCAAAGGCAGAAATCGTCTAGGAGCAGCCATCGAGGGACCGCTAAATCAGAGGCGATTTGTGCTGATCCAGATGTTCCCAATGGATACGTGGAATAATCGTGCGCCAAGCAATCAACCAAGAAGCTGTGAACTGAACGATGGGTTTTGAACAACTAGCCGTGCTCCGCGACCGCCTGCGGGCTGAAAAAGAGCAGGTAAAAGCCGAAAGCACCAAGCACCGCCAACGGAAGACCTCCTCCCAGGTAAAGCCTCGCGACCAAGATCCCGCGGTGGAAGCGATCTGGAGATTGCAGAAGCACTTTCCATTGGCCTTCCCTGTCAATCCGGCTCCCAAAGTGCCGCTTAAGGAGGGCATTCTCAAGGATGCTGAGCAACACCTGCAGCAGCTCGGAATAACCAGCGAACAGCTCAAGCTCGGCATCGCCACCTGGTGCCGAGGAATTCGATACTGGGCAAGCATGGTGGAGAATGCACCGCGTCTGGACTTGAACGGCCAGGCAGCCGGCACTGTGACATCTGCTCAAGCGTTGTACGCGAAGCAGCAGGCTTCTCGGCAACGGACCCTAGACCGACGAAATCGTGCGAAGTCGGAAACCACCAGTCCAGGGCCTGCCGCCGATGCCGAGAAGAAACAAGGAACGGAGCCAAACTCAGTCGCCCCCTGAGTGAAGTCGCCGACATCTTAGATCACTGGCAAGGTAACTACTAGCTGCCTTATACGTCCCTTTGGACGTCTGAAACGTACATCGGCCAAGGGCAGCTGCCGGCCAAAAGGGGACCTTTAGGGTGGAGAAATAAACCTGTCCCCTTTTCTACTCACAGCCCATGACCTGACAACACTACCGGCGGCCATGTCGGGGCAACTCGCCGACATGGTCGTCTGCAATCGCCAGTCGTCTCTCATCGGGTCAATAATCGGCGGGAAGCGCAAGTTGGTTAGCGAACGGGTGGCGCCTTCATTCGTCCGGAGCATTGCGCTCGTAGCGCGCATTGAAGGCCTCGATGAAGGCATTGCGCAGAATGCCGAGGAAGGCCTGGAAGGCGCTGACGTCCTGGCGGTGGACGTTACCGCTGAGATCAACTCGGGTCGCGAACTGATCCTTGCGCTGGTTCTTCAGCACACTTTCGCCCCCCCCGACCAGGGCTTCCCAGATGGAGCGGAACACGCCCTTGTCCTTCTCTTCCACGTCCTGCTGCCAGTTGAAGACGTCGACGTCACGCAGCAGAGGCTTGATGTAACCACTGAGCTGCCCCTTGTTCGCCCGGGCTTCAATTACCAGCGTGCCGTGGCCACGGTTGAAGTCGAATTTGCCGTATGCCGAGGCGAAGTCATTCACTCGCCGCAAATCCACGTCACTGGCGCGCAGGCGCAGCTCGAAATCCTCGAAGTTCTCGAACGGATCGAATGCCGCCTGCACTTCCACAGGTGCCTGGCCGAACAGCTGTGCGTGGCCGTCGAAGCGTGCCACCCGCTCGCCTTTCTCGTCCGCCACATTGGTGAGGTTGTACAAACTCGCCTGCACTGCACTGGCTGTCAGGTGCACCGGCGGTTTGGAATGGTAGTTGCGAAAATGAATGCGGCCGTCGTCGATGCGCACTTCATCCAGGGTGATGGGCAGCAGCTTGTTCAACTGTTCCCGCCAGTCGGTGCCGGCACCGCTCTGGGAATTCTGCTTGTCGCCGCCGTCGACGAAATTCAGCTCCGGCCGCAGGAATACTACCCGCGCAACGATGCCATGGTCATACCACAGCGCGTGCCAGCTCACCGACAGATCGATCACCGGTGCGTCAAGTAGCGGTACCGGCACCCGGCCGTTGACCTTGACGATCTTCAGGCCGTTGATCCGATAGGCACCACGCCAAAGCGCCAAGTCCACGTCGGTGATCTGACCGTGGTAATCGCCCATGCGATCCAGCTTGCCGTTGAGGTAATCACGGATCACATAGGGCAAGGCGATGTGCGCGATCAGCAGCACGAGCAGGACCGCCAGGATGCTCAGCATGGGTACGCTGTAGCGTCTTTTCATCCCTGCCTCCAGAGACTCTTTGGCAGTGGACTGGCGCAGCTGAGGGGAGTTCAGCCCCAATTTGGCGCCCCCATCCAGGCACAGCGCAGAAGGGTCGCCATGAAGCAGCGCGGTCACCGTAGAAATTGCCTCAGGAGACGGCGCCCACGCTCTGGTAGTACGGCTTGTCGGACAGGCTGCTGCCGTTGAGCGCGACCGTCCAGTGATCATCGCTCTCAACAACTCTGGACTGGATATCTCCCGTCCGGCGCAATCAGGCGGAGCCAACACTGACGGCGACCGCACTGCGAGAAATGATCTGCTGCCTGCCGGCAGCAGATCACTCCTTGCGAAGCCTCAGGGCTTGATAGCGATCTTCAGCACGCCGTCGCGCTGATGGGCGAACAGGTCGTAGGCGTTGACGATGTCGTCGAGCGCATAGTGGTGCGTCACCAGCGAGCCGAAGTCGGCGCGGTTCGACTCGATGATGCTCATCAGGCGGCGCATGCGCTCCTTACCGCCAGGGCACAGGGCAGTATTGATGCGGTGATCCCCCAGGCCGGCGGCGAAGGCCGAGAGCGGGATGTGCACATCGCTGGAGTAAACCCCCAGGCTCGACAGCGTCCCGCCCGGCTTGAGCACCTTCATCGCCTGCTCGAACGTGCTCGGCAGCCCCAGGCATTCGATGGACGAATCGGCGCCGCGGCCACCGGTGAGCTTCATCACCTCTTCCACCACGTCGCACTTCGTGAAGTCCAGGGTGACGTCGGCCCCCATGCTGCGGGAGATATCCAGCCGGTGTGCGTTGCCATCCACCGCGATGATGGTCGAGGCACCCAGCAGGCGGGCGCCAGCGGTGGCGCACAGCCCGATCGGCCCCTGGGCGAAGACCACCACGGTGTCGCCGATACGGATATTGGCGTTCTCGGCGCCCTTGAAGCCGGTGGACATGATGTCGGGGCACATCAGCACCTGTTCGTCGGTGAGGCTGTCCGGGATCGGCGCGAGGTTGCCTTCGGCATCGGGCACCAGGACGTACTCGGCCTGGGTACCGTCGATCAGATTGCCGAAGCGCCAGCCGGCGGTGGCCTTGTAGCCGTGGCAGGCGCAGCGGCCGCTCTCGACGAGGTAGCTGCCGTCCTGCGAAGGCACGCCATCCTGCGCGGCATAGGAATTGAAGTTCGGGCAGATCGCACCGGCAATGACCCGCTGGCCTTCGCGGTAGCCCTTGACCGCGCTGCCGAGCTTCTCGATCACGCCGACCGGTTCATGCCCGACGGTCAGCCCCCTGACCACAGGGTACTCGCCCTTGAGGATGTGCACGTCAGTGCCGCAGATGGTGGTCGTGGTGATGCGGATCAGCGCGTCGTTGGGGCCGACCTCGGGGATGGGTTTGTCCGCCAGCTCGATTCGCCCCGGTTCCACGAAGATCGCCGCTTTCATCATTGCCATCGTTGTTTCTCCTCGCTTGGAATGCGCCATGGGTGCACAGGGCCGGGGATCGCAGGGAGCGAATGCCCGCGGCGCCCTCGGCCGAACGGACCCAGTGTGCTTGGCCGGAACGAAACCCCGTTGACACATATCAAGCCAAGGGGAAGCTCGCTCGGCAGCCTGCCCGCCGGGAACGCTGGCGGGCTGATAGAGCATTGACCGGAATCGCCAAAAAACAAGGCGCGCGGCCAGTCCGGCGAGCATGCGCAACTCCACCAGCGGGAGGTCCAGCGCGATGCCCTGGTAGCACGCGTGGAAGGTGCGCGCATCCAGCTCCAATCGACGCCTGGGTGCCGGTGCGCCGCAGCAGTGATCCTATACAAGCCCCTCGGGGGGATAGCTGGGAAGCTGCGCAACGCCTGCCGCCAAGCGCCCACCGGAGGAATCGTTCGAGGCCCGCGGAGGTTACAATGGGCACCACGCCGATTCCCCCGGATCAGGCACGCCCGGAGCCAGCTTCAGATGTTCACCCTCGTAAACCTCGACACCTCGCCCCCCGAATCCCTGAAAAGCCAGGTGCTGCAGATGGTGGTGGACTATTTCAGCGACATCAGCCCGGTGCCTCTGACCCCGAGCAACCCGCTGTTCCAGCTGTACCAGTACGTGATCGGCTTTGAGGTGCACCTGTACCTGCAGGCCATGGACGGTTCGGCGCAGAGCCCCGCGCGGCTGATCCTCGCCCTGGATGATGAAGACCCGTCGCAGGTGCTCGGCTTTGCCCTCTACCTGCCGAGCGCGGATGACGCCGAGGCCTGCACCCTGGCCTACCTCGCCGTCCAGGCCAGCCACCGCCGGCGCGGTATCGCCCGCGCCATGCTGCAGAAGATGCTCGAGCATCGCCCCCACGCGGAACTGGCCTGCGCGGCGGGCAAGGTGCCGGTCTTCGAGGCGATGGGCTTCCGCGTCCTGGCGGCGCAGGGGCCGCACGTGCTGCTGAACACCCGCGACCAGCGTTCCGACGGCATGGTCGCGGTGCAGGATCTCGCGCCGATCTACCAGTCCAAGGAAGTGCGGCAGATCCACACCTATCTGGTGAAGCAGAAGGGCAGCAAGGCGATGCGCGAGGCCGAGCAGAAACGCGATCGCCTGCTGGACCAGATGACCTGGCAGGCCCAGGAACTGGTCAAGGCGCGCTTCCCGACGATTCACTGAGGGGCGGTTCGAGTCGTCTGCCGCGTACCCGAACAGGCCCTCCCGCGCGCCGTCTCAGCGCCCGGATTCGGGCATGTAGAACGCCACCAGATCGAGACAGGCACTGATGCCATGCTCGATGGCCTTCATGTTGCGCCGACGCTGCCAGTCCAGCCACAAGCCATCGAGCATGGCCATGATGGCGTCGGCCGACTTCTCGATACGCTCGGCGCCCACCTCGCGCTCCTCGGCGATCCTGCGCAGGATTTCCACCAGGCGTTCGCGGTAGATGGCGTAGAGCTTGCGCTCGGTATCGGCGATGTCTTCCTGGAACAGCGAGGCGGACCACAGGTCGATGCGCACCGACAAGTAACTGCGGTCGAGGAAAGTGCTGGTGAAGCCACTGCGCAGGAACACTTCCAGCTGCGCCATGGACGTGCGCGGCTCGGCCACCAGCCCCGCACGGGTGGCTTCGTAGAGCTGGTGCGAGGCGTACTTGTAGGCCTCCACCAGCAGCTCGTTCATGTCCTTGAAGTGGTAGCTGATGTGCCCCAGCGCCATCTCGGCACGCGCTGCCACCTTGCGCGCGGACAGCTTGGCGTAGCCCTCTTCGCTCAGGCAGAGAAAGGCAGCCTTGATGATCTCCTCGCGGCGCAATTCAGGGTCGTAGACCTTTTTCGTTTTCTGTTGCGCCGCTTTCTGCTGCGCCACCTTCTGTTGTGACATGGCGTGCCGATTCCAAGGTTGGCAGTTGGGGCGGATTATTCCGCCCCGCGTCCGTCATGGTCAAAAGTTACTTCATTCAGAGCCTGATCCAGGTCGCCTTGAGTTCGGTGTATTTGTCGAAGGCGTGCAGCGAACGGTCTCGCCCGTTGCCGGACTGCTTGAAACCACCGAAGGGCGCGGTCATGTCGCCGCCCGAGTACTGGTTGACCCACACCGAGCCGGACCGCAGCGCACGCGAAACCTGGTGCGCGCGGGACAGGTTGGACGTCCACAAGGCCGCCGCCAGGCCGTAGGGCGTGTCGTTGGCAATGGCCACCGCTTCCTCGGCATCCTTGAAGCTGATGACCGAAAGTACGGCGCCGAAGATTTCCTCGCGGGCGATGCGCATGTCGTTACGCACGCCATCGAAGACCACCGGCGCCAGGTAGCAACCCTCGCTTTCGCCGCTGCCGGCCACCAGCCGGGCGCCCTCCTCCAGGCCGCTGGCAATGTAGCCCTGCACCAATTGCAGATGCTGACTGTCGACCAATGCGCCATAGCGGCTGGTCGGATCAAGGGCGTCGTTCGGCTTCCACGCGGCCAGTGCTTCACGCAGATGCTCGAGGAACTCTTCGCGCACCGACTCCTGCACCAGCAAGCGCGAACCGGCAGTGCAGACCTGGCCCTGGTTGTAGGCGATGGCGGAGGCGGCGCTGATAGCCGCCGCGCGCAGGTCGGGCGCATCGGCGAAGACGATGTTCGGGCTCTTGCCGCCAGCCTCGGTCCACACGCGCTTGAGGTTGGACTGCCCGGCGGCGACCATCAGGCGCTTGGCCACGCCGGTCGAGCCGGTGAAGGCGATGGCGTCGACGTCCATGTGCCGCGACAAGGCGTCGCCGGCCTCGGCGCCGTAGCCCGGCACCACGTTCAGCACACCTTCGGGGAGGCCCGCCTCGCAGGCCAGCCGAGCGATACGGATAGCCGTCAGCGGCGAGCGCTCGGACGGCTTGAGCACCACGGAGTTGCCGCACGCCAGCGCCGGGCCGAGCTTCCAGCTGGCCATCAGCAACGGGAAGTTCCACGGCACTATCACGCCGACCACGCCCACGGCTTCGCGGGTGACCAGGCCCAGCTGGTCCTCGGCGGTGGTGGCGATCTCGCCGTAGACCTTGTCGATGGCCTCGGCGGACCAGCGAATGGCGTTGGCCGCGCCGGGCACGTCGGTGGCCAGGGAATGGGCGATGGGCTTGCCCATGTCGAGGGTTTCCAGCAGCGCCAGCTCCTCGGCGTGGCTTTCCAGCAGGTCGGCGAAGCGGATCAGGATGCGCTTGCGCTGCACCGGTGCCATGCGCGACCAGTGCCCGGCCTCGAATACCCGGCGCGCGCTGGCCACGGCGCGCTCGACGTCAGCTGCGCCACCACGGGCTATCGCCGCCAGGCGGCGCCCGTCGAGCGGGCTGGCCTTGTCGAAGGTGCGCAGGTCCTGCGCGCTGCAGTAGTCACCGTCGATGAAGCAGCGACCTTCGATGGCGAGCGTTGCAGCGCGCTCGCTCCAGTCCTGCAGGGTTGTTGCGGTCATGGGTTTGCTCCTTGAGCGGAAATGAGTTCAGGCCACGCCCCGTTGCGACAGGCCGTCGAGCCAGTCCGGGTCCATCTGCGGCATGCTGTCGAGCAGGCGCGTGACGTAGCTGTCGCACGGCGGCGTGAACACCCGCTGCTTGTCGCCGAAATCGACGACGCGGCCAGCCTTGAGCACCAGCACGTCGTCGGCGATGGACTTCACCACCGACAGGTCGTGGGTGATGAACAGGTAGGTGATGCCCAGGCGCTGCTTGAGGTCGTCGATCAGCCGCAGGATGCCCTCCGCGACAAGCTGGTCGAGGGCGCTGGTGATCTCGTCGCAGACGATCACTGCCGGGTCCGCCGCCAGGGCGCGGGCTATGCCCACCCGCTGTTTCTGCCCGCCGGACAATTCGCCCGGCCGCCGCGCCATGAAGCGGCCGGGTTCCAGGCCCACGGCATCGAGCAATTCGCGAGTTCGCTCCTCCCGTCGCGCGGCACTCAGGCCGCCGTAGAACTGCAGCGGCCGCCCGACGATGTCACCGATGCGGTGGCGCGGGTTCAGCGCGGTGTCGGCCATCTGGTAGATCATCTGGATCGAACGCAGCTTGTCCCGGCTGCGCTTGGCGTAATGCCCCGCGAGCGGCCTGCCCTGGAACAGGATGCTGCCCTCGCGACTGGGCAAGGCCCCGGTGATGCAGCGCCCCAGCGTCGACTTGCCCGAGCCGGACTCGCCGACGATGGCCAGCGTGCGCCCCGGAAAGACCTTCAGCGACACGTCGTCGAGCACCTGTTTGTTGCCGTAGCCGGCGCGGATGCCGCGCAGCTCCAGCAGCGGTTGCTGGTCGGCGGCCACCGGCGGACGCGCCTCACACGCGAGGTTGCGTACCGCCCACAGCGAGCGGGTGTAGTCCGCCTGCGGCTCGGCGATCACCCGGCGCTTGTCGCCGCGTTCGACCATGTGGCCGTCCTTGAGCACCATCACCTCGTCGGCCATCTGCGCCACCACGGCGAGGTCGTGGGAGATGTAGATGGCCGCCACCTGGAACTCCCGGACCAGCTCGCGGATGGTCAGCAGCACGTCGATCTGCGTGGTGACGTCCAGTGCCGTGGTCGGCTCGTCGAAGATGATCAGGTCCGGCCGGCAGGACATCGCCATGGCCGTCATGATCCGCTGCAACTGGCCGCCTGACACCTGGTGCGGATAGCGCTCGCCGATCGACTCGGGCTCGGGCAGGGAAATCTTCCGGTACAGTTCCACCGCATCCCGGCGCGCCTGTTCGCGGGGCGCCAGGCCGTGCTCCAGGGCGCTCTCGCAGTGCTGGTCGATCAGCCGGTGCGCCGGGTTGAAGCTCGCCGCCGCGGACTGCGCCACATAGGCGATGCGCGCGCCGAGCAGCTCGCGATGCTGCGCTTCGGGCATCTGGCGCAGGTCGATGCCGTCGAAGAGGATCTCGCCGCCGCTGATGCGGCAGCCGTCGCGGGTGTAGCCCATGGCGGCGAGGCCGATGGTGGACTTGCCGGCGCCGGACTCGCCGACCAGGCCGAGTATCCTGCCGCGCTGCAATTGCAGGTCGATGCCGTGGACGATCTCGCTCCAGCCATCCGCGCCGCCAGCTTCGATGCGCAGGCCGGTAATCTTCAGTAGGGGTTCGCTCATGCTGCGTGTCCTCGGACAATACGTGGGCAGGACGGTCATCGCCGCTGGGCGAGGAACCAGTCGGCAACGAAGTTGACGGCGATCGCCAGCACGCCGATGGCGGCTGCGGGGATCAATGGCGTCAGGTCACCGAAGGAAATCAGCGAGGCGTTCTCGCGGACCATGCTGCCCCAGTCCGCCAACGGTGGTTGCAGCCCCAGGCCGAGGAACGACAGCGAGGAAATGGTCAGGAACACGAAGCAGAAGCGCAGGCCGAACTCCGCCACCAGCGGTGCCCGCACGTTGGGCAGCAGTTCCACCGCCACCAGCCAGAACAACCCTTCGCCGCGCAGCCGGGCAACTTCCATGTAGTCGGTCACCACCACGTTGAGCGACACCGAGCGCGCCAGGCGGAAGATGCGCGTGGCGTCCACCAGGGCGATGACGAACACCAGGTTGGCGATGCTGGTGCCGAAGATGGTCAGCAACAGCAGCGCGCAGATCAGTTGCGGCACCGCCATCAGCACATCCACCAGGCGTGACAGTGCGCTGTCCACCCAGCCACCCATGGCAGCGGCGATCAGCCCCAGCGAACCGCCGATGAAGAAGGCCAGCGCGGTGGACAGCAGCGCGATGCCGATGGTGTTGCGCGCGGCGAAGATCACCCGCGAGAGCATGTCGCGCCCCAGGGCATCGGTGCCCAGCCAGTGCTGCGCACTCCAGGGGTCGTATTCGCCGCCGACGATCTCGGTCTCGCCGAAGGTTGCCACCAGCGGGCCGAACAGCGCGAGGAAGGTGTAGAAAAGGATGATCAGCAGGCCGATGCGGGCGGTCCAGGTCATCTGCTTGAAGGTTGCGATCAAGGCATTCATCGGCTCGTCCTCACTGGCGATGCAGCAGGCGCGGGTTGGTAACGATGGACAGCACGTCGGCGAGCAGATTGATGCCGATATAGACCACCGCGAAGATGCAGCAACAAGCCTGGACCACCATGACGTCGCGCTTGATCACCGAGTCCACCATCAGTTGCCCGAGGCCGGGGTAGACGAACACCACCTCGACCACCACCACGCCGGTGATCAGGTACGCGAGGTTCACCGCGATGACATTGACGATGGGCGCCCAGGCGTTGGGCAACGCGTGGCGCAGGACGATCTTCAGCCGCGACAGGCCCTTGAGCCGGGCCATCTCGATGTAGGGCAGCTGCAGCAGGTCGAGCACCGCGATGCGCGTCATGCGCATCATGTGGGCGGTGATCACCAGGGTCAGTGTCAGCGCCGGCAGGAAGGCCGCCTGCAGGTGGTCGAGCAGGCTCGCCGAGGCCGGTACGTCGGCGATGGAAGGAAACAGCGGATGCTTCACCGCCAGCCAGAGGATCAGGATGTAGCCGATGAAGAACTCCGGCAGCGACACCGCCGCCAGGGAGACGATGTTCACCACCCGGTCGTAGATCGAATCCTTGTAGAGCGCCGCGAACAGCCCCAGCAGCAGCGCCAGCGGCACCGCGATCAGTGCCGTGTAGCCAGCCAGGAACAGCGTGTTCAGCAGGCGCTGGCCGATCAGTTCGGACACCGCCCGGCCGTTGGACAGCGAGGTGCCGAAGTCGCCCTGCAGGCTGCCCAGCAGCCAGTGCAGGTAGCGGCTCAGCGCGGGCTGGTCCAGCCCCAGCTCGTGGCGCAGGGCATGCAGCGCCTCGGGCGTGGCGGACTGGCCGAGCAGCTTCTGCGCCATGTCGCCGGGCAGCAGCTGCACCGCCGCGAAGATGAGTGCGGAGACGCCCAACAGGGTCAGGGCTCCGAGAAGAATGCGCCGCAAGAGAATGGGATAAATCAAAGCCATGGTATCGACCTGCTGATCGGTTGGGCAGTTGTTGTTCTTATGGTTCTGGGCGGTTACGGGGAGGGCTGGGCAGTGCCCACCCTCCTCCGGCGTATCGGCAGGTGTTAGTGCGAGGCCTTGTCCAGGAAGGCTTTCAGGTGGGGCACCACCTGGTCGCTCGCTTCGATCAGGATGGCGTGCTTGAGGTCCGGCAATACCACCAGCTGCGAGTGCGGCAACGCCTCGGCGATCTGCCGGTTCAGGCCCGGATTGCAGCCGCCGTCGAACTCGCCGGTGAGCACCAGGCACGGTTGCTTCACTTCATGCAGCCAGGGCGCCATCTCGGTCTCCGCGTAGATGTGGAAGACGTTGAGGAAAACCTCGGCGGGCGTGTCCATCACCTGCTGCTTGCGCCATTCGATGACCTCCGGATGCGCCGCGCAGAAGCTCTCGGTGAACCAGCGCTGGGTCAGGGTATCCAGCACCGGGCCGATGCCCTTTTCTTCCATGGCGCGGACCACCTTGCGCACGTTCTCGCTGTCCTGCGGCGAGCGGAATGCCGCGGTGGACAGCAGCCCGACGCTCAGCACGTGCTGCGGATACTTGTGCGCATAGGCGGGGCCGATCATCCCGCCGAGAGAATGGCCGATGATGTGCATCTGCTCGATGCCCAGCCGCGCGCGCAGCGCTTCGAGGTCCTCGACCAGTTCTTCCAGGCCGAAGTCCCCGGTCGGCAGCGGCGACTCGCCGTGGCCGCGCAGGTCATAGCGGATGCAGGTGAAGCTGTCCTTCAGCGCCTCGGTAACCTTGTCCCAGCCGGTCTTGCGCGCGCCGATGCCGTGCACCATCACCAGGGCGGGCCCCTGCCCGTCCACCACATAGGCGCAATCGATTGCCTTGTTCATCACGCGCCTCCTCAGCCCTGGGCCTTTGCTTCTGCGATGATCTCTGCGTAGCTGCGGCCGCCTACGCCCCAGTCGGCCGGGTCCACCTCCTTGAGCAGGATGGTGACCGCCTGGGCCTTGCCGCCGCAGACCTGGAGGTAGGTGTCGGTCAGCGCCTGGATCAGCTCGCGCTTCTTTTCGGGGGTACGTCCGGGGAAGAGTTCTACGGTAAGCAGGGGCATCAGCCGGTCCTCTTGTTCAGGTTGGGTTGGTTCGAGCGGGAACTGAAGTGCGGAATGACCTGCTCGCCGAAGCGCCGCATCATGTCCAGGCTGTCTTCCTGGGACTGGCCGAAATTGGCGGTCATGATCACTTCATCGATGCCGGCCTCGGCATAGGCGGAAAGCTGGTCGATCATCTGCTCGCGGGTGCAGATGAGCAGGTTCCTGCCCAACTCCTCGATGGACTGCTGGCGTGGCAGCGCTTCGATGCCACCGCCATGGACGATGCCCGGCCCGGTGAACACGTTGTCGAAGCGGCGGTAGTACTCGTAGGCCAGTTGCAGCTTCTCGCGGGCGTCGGCTTCATCGCGGGCGAGATAGGTCGCGCGCTGCAGCGACAGCCGGGCGCGCCTGGCGGATTTCGCTTTCGCCTCGGCGTTGCCACGGCGGAAGGCGTTGACCTGGTCCAGCAGCATCTGGTGGTCGCCGCTCAGCGGCGTGGTCTGCACCGAGAAGCCCTGGCGCGCGCAGGCCTGGATGCCCTCGGGCGCCATGCTCGCCACCACCAGCGGAATCTCCCGCTCGGGGCGCGGCATCACGGTCAGCGGGCCGAACTGGTAGTACTTGCCGTCCCAGCTCACTTCCTTGCGCGTCAGCAGGGCCTGCAGCACGGCCAGGGATTCGTCGAAGCGCTCGCGGGTCTCGCTCATCGGCACGCCGAGCATCTCGATCTCGTACTTGAAGGCGCCGCGCCCCACGCCCAGCACCAGCCGGCCGTCGCACAGGGCATCGGCCTGCACCACTTCGCCGGCGAATACCCGCATGTCGCGGATCGGCAGCACGGCGATGGAGGTAGCCAGTTCGATGTGCCGGGTGACCGCGGCGATCTTCACCGCCATCTGCAGCGGCGAGGGCACCAGCAGGATATTGATCAGATGGTGCTCGGGGATGGAAATGCCGGCATAGCCGACCTCTTCCGCCACCACGGCCTGCTCGACCATGTGCTCGTAGAGCTGTTTGCCGGAGGCATCCGGATCGGGCAGGTAGGAGCTGAGGAAATGGTTGAATTCCATGTTGTTGTCCACTCGGTGGTCTTAGTGTTTCCAGTCCAGCCAATGCACGGGCTTGCCCGCGATGCCGGCAATTCGTCCGCCATCGGCGGTGTCGCAGTAGATGCCGAAGCTGTCGGCCTGCCGCTCGCTGAAGAAGCGGTGGAGCATGCTGATGCAGTAGTCGCCGCGGACCAGCAGCCAGGGCTCGTCCTCGGCACGGAAGACACGCACTTCCCGCCCGGCGTCGCCGGACAACGCCAGTTCGGCGCTGGCATCGGCGCGGAAGACCAGGCGGGTGAAGTCGTCGCCCGCCTCCTCGAACATCGAGTAGATGAACGACACCTCGCCTACCAGGCCGACCCGGCGGAAGACCTCATCGATGACCGCCTTCTGGCTCACCCCGGCCCGCCAGAACACCTCCGGGATGCTCCAGTACTCCTGGCCCGGCTCGCGCACCAGCAGCACACCGTTGTCGCGGGCGATCAGGCACCCGACCTTGAGCGCACTGCCGCGCTCCACCTGGATGGCCTTGGCCCCTTCGGCGAAGTCGATGTAGCTGCCGCGGAAGTAGCCCAGCGGGCTGCCCACACTGCTGCGGTAGCGCTGCACTTCGCCGATCAGGATCACGTGGTCGCCCGCTTCCACCAGGCTGTGGCGCCGGCAGCTGAGCACGCTCAGGCTGTCGGCCAGGCACGGCACGTCGGCCTCGCAGGACAACAGCTCGACCCCGGCGAACTTGTCGGCCGAGCGCCCGGCGAAGCGGTTCGACAGGTCGCGCTGCCAGTCGCCGAGGATATTGACGGCGAAGCGCTCGGCCGCGCTGAAGACCGCCAGGCTGCCGGCGCTTTTGGCGATGCACACCAGCACCAGCGCCGGGCTCAGCGAGACCGATGTGAAGGAGTTCGCCGTGAAGCCGCGCGGCGTGCCGTCGGCCTCGCGGGTGGTGACGATGGTGACGCCGGTCATGAAGGTGCCGAAGACGTTGCGCAGGCTGCGCGTGTCGTCCGCGCTGACCGAATGCCAGTCGAGGTTGCTCATCCCGTTCTCCCGCTTCACGCCAGCGACCAGCGCTCGATGGCGCGCATGCCGTCCAGGGCCATGTCGCCGGCCACGGTCGGCGACGTCACCACGTCGTTGCCCATGCCCATGATGTGGTTCATGAACATCGGCACCACGGTGGAGCCCTCGTCGCGCAGCATCGCCTGCATGTCCCAGTAGATGGCCTTGCGCCGGGCCTCGTCGAGCTCGGAGCGGGCCTGCAGCATCAGCTTGTCGAAGCGCTCGTTGTTCCACTGGGTGTCACCCCAGGACGCGCCGCTGGCGTAGATCTGGCTGAAGATCCAGTCCGGCGTGGCGCGGCCGGTCCAGTAGCACATGCACATGGGCTTCTTCGACCAGACGTTGATCCAGTAACCGTCGTTGGATTCGCGCACCACCTTGAGGTTGATGCCGGCCTTGCGCGCGCTTTCCTCGAACAGCACGCCGGCATCCACCGCCCCGGCGAAGGCCGCGTCGGCCGCGCTGATGCTGATATCCAGGCTGTCCAGCCCGGCCTGCTTGAGGTAGAAGCGCGCCTTGTCGGGATCGTACTGGCGCTGGGCGAGTTCGCTGTTGAAGTACTTCTGCTGGCGGCCGATGGGGTGGTCGTTGCCGACGCTGCCGTGGCCGCGCAGGATCGACTTCACCCACTGCTCGCGGTCCACTGCGTGCTTGAGCGCCAGGCGTACGTTGTTGTCCTGGAACGGGCTGACCTTGGCGATCATCGGCATGGTCGCGTGGTTCAGGCCGGTGACCTCGGCGATGCGTACCTTGTTACTGCGCTGCAGCAGCGACAGGGTCTTGATCTCCACGCGGTTGATGACGTTGACCTTGCCGGTGAGCAGCGCGTTCTGCCGCGCCACGGAGTCGGCGATGGCGATCAGCTCTGCCTCCTCGACGTGCGCCCGGCCCGGTTTCCAGTAGTTGGGGTTGCGCACTACAAAGGCACGGACGCCTGGGTTGTACTCCTTGAGCATGTAGCCGCCGGTGCCCACGCCGGAGCGCCAGTCGACCTGGCCGTCAGCGCCACGCGGCAGGATGCTCAGGTGGTAGTCGCTCATCAGCACGGGGAAGTCGGCGTTGCCGCCCTTGAGGCTGACGCGCACCGTCGAGTCATCGACCGCCTTCACTTCGTCGATCTGCGAGACGATCGATTTGGACAGGGACTTGGAGCCGTCCTTGCGGTGGTAGTCGAGCGTGGCCACCACATCATCGGCGACGAAGGGCTTGCCGTTGTGGAACTGCACGCCACTGCGCAGCTTGAAGGTCCAGACCCTGGCGTCCGGCGAGGACTCCCAGGACTCGGCCAGTTCGGGAATGGCGTTGCCGCTGCTGTCGATCTCCACCAGGTTGCCGCGCAGCGCCTGGCTCAGCAGCATCATGAAGTCGTCTTCGGCCAGGCCCGGATCGAGGCTGTCGGTGGTCGACGCGCCGGCCAGGCCGAATACCAGTCGCCCGCCCTTCTTCGGCTCGGCGAATGCCGGCAGCGGCAAGCCGCCCAGCAACACGCCGGCCCACAAAAGCCCCATCGTCCCTTTCACCAGGTCACGACGGGTTACGCCGGAGGATGGCTCCCCAGGTTGCTTTTCCTTCATCCCACACCTCGCAAGACACTTGTTTTTGTACGACCGTACAGGCATAGGACGAAGTTGCACCTGCGGTCTTATGATGGTTGTTATCGCCTCAATGCGGCTGCCAAAGCGCTCTCTGTCGGATTGCTTTTGGACAGTCGTACAGATTATTAGCGACAAAAATCCGAGCGCGCAAGAAATTTCTGTACAGTCGTACAGAATGATCTGGCAAACAGGTTGGTGTGATGACGCACCGGCCGCGACAACAACGGAAGATCACTTGGGGTAAAGACCAGCCGGAAGCCGCTCAAGGCCAGCAGGCGCGGAACGGCTGCTTCGCTGCCTGCAGGTCGTCGTAGCCGGCTCAGGCCCGCCGGACGATATCCACCGAGATTTCCACGGCGGTGACGCTGCCGCGGTTCTCCAGCCAGTGCGTAGTGCTGTGGTCTTCGGGCCAGCCGACACCCGGCCCATAGTCCGTGGCGAGGCCGTTGCGGTGATCAGTGATGGTGCCCTGGAGGATGAACACAGTGCCGGGCCTGTCCACATGGTCATGGACAGGCCCGAAGACGCCGCCGGGCTCGATGGTCACCCGGCGCATCCGCAATTGGCGGCCCGCCATGCCCTCGATCTCGGGACCGAGATCGACCGATGACAACAGTTCCACCGTCACGCCTCGCGTATCAGGTGCCACTTCCTGGCCGTTCATCATGCGTACCTCGCCGAGCGACAGGCTCTCCCTGTCAGTAAAGCCCCTGGCAGGCAGGACTCGAAACGAGGTGACGGAGGGTTGTTCAGCCCACGACTGCTCGGGCGCCAGGACGCCCGAGCACGAGCAAGCTCAGCTGGCTCCCGCAAAAGAGCAGGGCCGATTCAACGGCCCCGCATTCACTGCCCCGCCGCCGGCTTCCAGTCCAGCAGGTGATGGCTGAACCCATGGCTCGCCGACTGGTAGTAGCTGATCGCCCGCGCCACCAGCGGATCGTCCGCCTGTGCCGGCACTTCCGTGCTCGCCCCCAGGGCCTGGTTGTGCCGGCGCAGTTCGCCGCGCGGGCTGAGGATCGCCAGGTCGCGGCCATCGAACAGGCCCAGGTGCTGGTAGTTGCCGATGACCACGCGCGGCGGCAAGGCGTTCGGGACCATCAGGTTGCGCCCGTAGAAGGTCGAGGTGTAGCTCAGGTTGAGGATCGACAGCAGGCTCGGCGCCAGGTCCAGCTGGCTCGCCAGTTCCGCACGTTCGCCGGCCGGCAGCAGCTTGGGCGCGTAGATGAACAGCGGAATCTGGTAGTTCGCCACCGGCAGGTCTTCCTTGCCGGCGCTGCCCGCGGTGTGGTCGGCGACGAACACGAACAGCGTGTTGTCGAACCACGGCTTGCTCTTCACCGCCTTGAGGAACTGGCCGATGGCGTAGTCGGTGTACTTCACCGCACCGTCACGCCCCTCGCCCGAGGGGATGTCGATGCGGCCGTCCGGGTAGGTGTACGGGCGGTGGTTCGAGGTGGTCATCAGTTGCAGCAGGAAGGGCTGCTGGCGCGCGTGATCCTCGTCCGCCACCTTGATCGCCTGGGCGTAGAGATCCTCGTCGCTCATGCCCCAGGCGTTCTTGAAGTGGATATCCGACTCCGCGACGCTGGACTGGTCGACGATGCGGTAGCCGTTGCCGCCGAAGAAGGCGTTCATGTTGTCGAAATAGCCGCGGCCGCCGTACAGGAAAACGGCCTCATAGCCGACGTTCTTCAACTGCTGGCCCAGGCTGGCGAAACCGCTCTCGCGACCGACACGCTTGACGATGGAGCGCCCCGGCGTGGGCGGAATCGACAGAGTGATGGCCTCCAGGCCACGGTCGGTGCGGGTGCCGGTGGCATAGAAGTTGTTGAAGTAGAGGCTGTTGCGACGCAACTCGTCCAGGTTCGGGGTCAGGTCGCGCTCGTCGCCGTTGCTGCCCAGGTACTTGGCACTCAGGCTCTCGATGGTCACCAGGACGATGTTGTAGCGCTTGGGCGCCCCTACGCTGGCGATACTGCGGCGGATGTCCATCGGCCCGGTGCCGGTGAAGCGGGCATTGGGCTCGGCCAGTTCCGAACGGATGCGCTGCGTGACCTGCTCGGGCGGCAGGGTCGCGTAGAACTGCGGATAGTCCAGCTCGTTGTTTCGGAACGCGGCGAAGAACTGGTACGGCCCGTTGCTCGCCAGCTCGCGGGCGTAGGTATTGCCATCCTGGCCGCGCGGGGCATCCTGGTCGACCAGGACACCGGCCGCCAGCGCCATCGCCACCAGGCCGGCGCAACCCAGCAGGCGGCGCGACAGCGGCGGCACCTCGGCGTCACGCAGGCGACCCAGGACCTTGAACAGCGCGAGGGTCACGCCCAGCGAAAGCAGCGCAAGGATGCTCAGCAACAGGCCGATGGGATAGGACTCGAGGATGTTGTTCAGCACCTCGTCGGAATACACCAGGTAGTCGACTGCGATGAAGTTGAAGCGCACCCCGAACTCGTCCCAGAACAGCCACTCGGCCACCGCCGTGAAGAGCATCACGTAGACGCTGGTGAACAGCATCGCCGCCAGCAGCCAGCGCCAACTGGCGCTGCGCCAGACCCGCGCGGGCATCAGCAGGAGGACCACACCCATCGGCAACAGGGCGTAGACCAGGAAGCTGAGGTCGTAGAGCAGGCCAATGGCGAAGACCGCCACATGGGCCGTGCCCACCTCGGGCAGATGGCCGACCAGGAGGGCCAATCGGGTCAGGAAGAAGACGATCAGCCAGAGCAAGGCGACCAGCGCCAGGAAGCGCGTCGGAGCCGAGCGGAAGAGTTGCATGGGGTGTCCTTGTAGAAGTCTTTCCTGCGCAGCACAACGCGGCGCAAGTCGGCGCCGGTACCGGCACCCGGGCGGGACACTACAAGGTAGAAGGAAAAGAAATCGTCAAATTAAGCTGCGGGATTCGTGAATTGCCCACGATCCGGAACCGTTCACCTGAATATCAAGGCAACGGCGCACGAAAAATCCCTCTCTACGTCTTTTTCACATGTCCTTGACGAGACCTTGATCGCGCGATTCGACAATGGGCGGTAACTGACGAGTCGACGCCCATGAACGATCCCCAGCGCCTGTTCACCCCCTCTTCCCGACACCAGCACGATGCCCTGGCCGGCAGCTCGTCCGGTCGCGGGCTATGCCGGCGGATTCGCCAGTGGCGGGAAAAGCGTCTGCTGCGCCTGGCCCTGCGCATGGCCGAGGAGCCGATCCTGATGCTGGAAGTCTCACAGTCGCCCGGCGCCTCCTGGCCCGTGCTGCTGGAGCACAGCAACCGCATCATCGTCGCGACCTGCCCGTCCAGCGACTCGCTGGCCGACGCCCACCGCAAGCTGCCCGAAGCGATGAAACGACGGATCCGCGACTTGCCGGCGCCGCTGGAGGACGCAGAACTGCGCAAGGGCTCGGTCGATTGCCTGCTGCTTCCGGAAATCCCCCAGACCGCCTGCAACAGCCGCAATATCCGCTTGCTGAACCAATGGATTCCGGTGACCCGCGACAGCGTGATCCTGTTCGCCCGCATCGGCCATTCGAATTCGCTCGACGACATACAGCCCTGCCCCTGCGGCTCGGACCCGCACCCCATCGGCCCCGACTTCGCCAATGCGCGCGCCCTGGAACGTGAGTTCCAGCGCCTGGGCTTCTCCCAGATCCACCATTGCAACGTGATCCCCGGTGTGGATGGGGTGCGGATCTACGTCCTGCGCAAGTAAGCCCTCTCGCCCTCCACGGGCAGACCTGCACTTCGCCGCGGCCCTGGTTCTCCGCCGGCAGGTCATTCCACGCTGACGACCGGCCCAGGCCGTGCCATCATCCGGATTTCGCGCCCACCTCCGGAGCTCCCATGCCGCTGACCCTGCTGCTGCGCTGCCACGACCTGGACCTCACCCGCGAGCACTACCGCGACGTGCTCGGCTTTGCCGTGACCGACTCCGCCGAGGGGACGCTCACCGTGCAGCTGGAAGACTGCCGCCTGCTGTTCACCGCGCAGGACCTGTGGGGCAGCGAGGCAGGTTGTTCCGGCACCCTCTACCTGCAACTGGCCGACATCCAGCGCTACTACGACGCGGTAAAGGAGCAGGCGCAGATCGCCTGGCCCCTGCAGGACATGCCCTACGGCTCGCGGGAATTCGGCGTGCGCGACTGCAACGGCTATCACCTGGCCTTCGCCCAGCACAGCTCAGCCTGAACGGGCCTCGACACCTGCTCCTGAGCGCGCAGTGAAGCGCTCAAGAATCAGATCGAGAAAGGGTTCGTCGACGGCTCACGCCGGGAATCGGACTCAGCCTGGGCGCACCGCCTCACTGCCCTGCTTCGGCCAGCAGCCAGTCGCGAAACGCCCGCACCTTGGGCAGCTCGGCACACTCCGGGCGATAGACCACGTAGTAGGCCTGGGTCAGTGGGCAGTTCACACCCCGGTCGGCGAAGGGCCGAATCAGCCGCCCCGCGTCCAGGTCATCACGCACCATCACGCTGCGGGCCAACGCCAGGCCCTGGCCATCCATCGCCGCCTGCAACACCGCAGCCGAGTTGTTGATGCGCAGGCCATGGCTCGCCTCGACCTCGCCATGGCCGGCGGCGTCCAGCCACATGCGCCAGGTCGGGAAGTCCGGATCGTGGGCCATCGACAGATCGTGGATCAGCGTGGCGCGCTCAAGCGCCTTGGCCGATAGCCTGCCGCCCTTGAGCAGCGGGAAGTCCGGCGCACACACCGGGAAGATCGTCTCGCTCATCAGCTGCACCGCCTGCAGCCCGGGCCATTTTCCACGGCCATAGCGCACGCCGACATCGATGCGTTCGATCTGGAAATCCACTGCGCGCGCATTGGTGTCCAGCAGTACATCGAGGCTCGGATAAGCCTGCTGGAAACCCTCGATGCGCGGCAGCAGCCATTTCGAGGCAAAGGCCGGACTCACCGCGACCGTCAGCCCGGCCTGCACACCGGTGTCCTTCAGCCGTGCCAGGCCGGTCGCCAGGCGCTCGAAACCTTCGCGGATATCCGGCAGCGCGGCGCGTGCCGCATCGGTCAGCGTCAGCCGCGCGTTTCCGCTACTGGCACGGGAAAACAGGGCGACGCCCAGCCACGATTCGAGATTGCGAACCTGCTGGCCGACTGCCGCCGGGGTGACATTCAGCTCCGCCGCCGCGGCAGAGAAACTCAGGTGCCGTGCTGCGGCATCGAAGGCGCGCAGTGCGTTCAGGTAGGCCGGAGTGGTCATTGATAGTTTTTCTATTCCGCCAGCGAAGATCTTCTGCGTTGTTGGCCGCCTCGCCCGGTTCGACAATGCGTACCGGACCAGAGCCTTATCCATGCCAGGAGGATAGCAGATACGCCTCTCCGAGCAGGGCTCGACAATCGCAGGCCACTGTCCTCCCGGACACAACGAGGATTCCCACCATGAATAGTTTTTCTAACAAGGTCGCCATCATCACCGGCGGCGGCTCAGGCATCGGCAAGGAAGTCGCGCGGCGCCTCATCGAAGCCGGCGCCAGCGTCGTCATCGGCGGCCGCGATGGCGCCAAGCTGCAAGCCGCAGCCTGTGAGATCGACCCCAGCGGCCAACGCGTACGCACCCTCGCCGGCAGCATCGCCGACCCGGCCACCGCCCAGGCGCTGGTCGAACTGGCACAGCGCGAGTTCGGCGGCGTCGACATCCTCATCAACAACGCCGGCATCTTCACGCCCAAGCCGTTCCTGGAAGTCAGCCCTGAGGAATACGATGCCTTCCTCGACACCATCCTCAAGGGCAAGTTTTTCATGGCCCAGGCGGCAGCCAAGGCCATGCTGCAGCGCGGCGGCGGCGCCATCGTGCAGACCGGTTCGCTGTGGGCCATCCAGGCCATCGGCGCCACGCCGTCGGCGGCTTACTCCGCCGCCAACGCCGGTGTGCATGCGCTGACCCGCAACCTGGCCATCGAACTGGCCGGCTCGAACATCCGCATCAACACCGTGGCCCCGGCCGTCGTGGAGACGCCGGTCTACGGCACCTTCATGGATGCCGAACAGGTGAAACAGGTGCTGCCCACCTTCAACGCCTTCCATCCACTGGGCCGCAACGGCCAGCCGGGCGACGTCGCGGCGGCGATCCTGTTCCTCGCTTCTGACCAGGCCTCGTGGATCACCGGCACCGTGCTGCCGGTGGACGGTGGCGTCACCGCCGGCCGTCAGTGAAGCCCCGGCGCCCGGCAGCGAATTGCCGGGCGCCCGTGGCCTTGCGTCACGCGTCAGACCGTGACGACTATCTTGCCCACCTGCTGGTTGGCTTCCAGGAAGCGATGGGCGTCCTGGATCTGCTCCAGCGGGAAGGTCCGCGCGATCACCGGGCGCAGCGCACCGGACTCCAGCCCCTTGACGATAAACGCCTTGGCGCGCTCCAGCGCCGTCGGGTCGGCAACGATCTCGGCGTAGAGGTAACCCTTCAGCGTCAGGCTCCTGCCCAGCACGGTGAACAGCGGGAACGGCGTCGGTTCCGGGCTCAGCGCGCCGTATTCGAGAAGGATGCCGCCGCGGGCCATGGCCTGGGTGAGCACCTCGAAACCGGGACCACCGATGGGGTCGAACACCACGCGGGCGCCCTGCCCGTCGGTCAGCGCCATGACCTTCTCGACGATATTTTCTTCGTCGCTGACGATCACGTGATCGGCACCCGCCTCCAGCAGCGCCTGTTTTTTCGCCTGGGTGCGGGTGACGGCGATGGAGGTGGCGCCCACCATGCGGGCGATCTGGAAAGCGGCGAGGCCGACACTGCTGGACGCGGCGGTGACCAGCACGAACTCGCCCTTCGACAGCTTCGCCTGCTCCACCAGCGCACCCCAGGCAGTGACGTACTGCATCCAGGACGCGGCGGCCTGTTCGAAGCTGAGGTTCTGCGGGTGCTTCACCACCAGGTACGCCGGCACATTGGCCACTTCGCCGTAGGTGCCCCAGCGGGCGATATCCAGCGGCGGGATCAGGCTCACCGCATCGCCCACCTGGACATTCTTCACGGCACTCCCCACCGCACCCACCACGCCGGCTGCCTCGTAGCCCAGGCGGCTGGGGAACTCGGCTTCCTGCAGGTAAGCGTGGTTGCGGAACATCACCTCGGCGCGGTTCAGGCCGAAGGCCCTGACCGCGATCTGCACCTCGTCCGCCGCTGGCGCGGGCACGTCCACCGCTTCCAGTTTCAGGACGCTGGCGTCACCGTATTGGTGGATTCTGACAATGCGGGCCATGACAACCTCTCTTCAGCGGGCCGGGGCGAAGGCGCCGGCCGGAATGGGAGTGTAGGAAATCCGTTCGGGGTCGCCCGACCATTCGGACCGGGCGCGTCATCCCGCTGGCCAAGGGCGAGCGAAAAGCCGCAGACTGCTCGTCCGAACACAGGACCTCGACATGGATAGCCTGCCCACCCTGCGTACCGAGCGTCTGCTGCTCACGCCCCTGCAACTGGCGGATGCCGACGCCATCCAGCGCCTGTTCCCGCACTGGGAAGTGGTGCGTTATCTGGATAGCCGCGTGCCCTGGCCCTATCCCGATGACGGTGCCTTGACCTACGTGCGCGACCTGGCGCTGCCGGCAATGGCGCGCGGCGAGGAGTGGCACTGGATGATCCGCCTGGCCAGCGAACCCGGCGACGCCATCGGCAGCATTTCCCTCTTCGACCAACCCGGCAATCACCGGGGGTTCTGGCTCGCGCCGAGGTGGCAAGGCCGGGGTTACATGACCGAGGCCTGCGAAGCGGTCACCCGCTACTGGTTCCTGACCCTGGAGCGGCCGCTCATGCAGGTGCCCAAGGCCATCGTCAACCAGGGCTCGCGGCGCATTTCCGAACGCGAAGGCATGCGCTGCATCGACAGCAGCGAAGGCCGTTTCGTCAGCGGTGTGCTGCCGCGGGAAACCTGGGAGCTGACCCGCGAAGAATGGCTGGCACGCCATGCAGCCGACTGAACGGGCCTGGCAAGGCGAGCTGTGGCTGGGCGCGGACTTCTGCCTGGTCGCCGGCACCACCGGCCATGCCCGCCCACACGCGCACTACGCGCATCAGCTGCTGATGGCTCGCGCAGACGAGGTGCAGGCGCTGGTGGACGAGCAACCGCAGCGAGGGTCGCTGCTGGTGATTCCGTCGAACCGCCGCCATGCCATTCAGGCCAGCGAGCAGCCCGTCATCACCCTCTTCGCCGAACCGCTGGCTTTCGAGCTGGCCGATCTGGAGCGCGTCTGCCGAGCAACCGGGCCGGACCTGCCAGCGCTCGCCGCGCAACTGCAAGCCCTGCCTCGCCGTGCACTCGACCCGCGCCTGGGCAAGGCCCTGCAACGCATCCGCGCCCTGGACGATGGCGCCCTGCCCGCCCAGGAACTGGCCGAAGAAGCCGCGCTATCGTTGAGCCAACTGGAGCGGCTGTTCAGCGGCACGCTGGGCCTGTCGGTGCGCCGCCTGGTGCTCTGGCAGCGGCTACGCCAGGCGCTGCGTCTGGCCATGGCCGGCGACAGCCTGACCAGCGCCGCCATCGCGGCGGGCTTCGCCGACTCCGCGCACTTCTCCCGCAGCGTGCGCAGCCAGTTCGGCATCCGCGCCGACCTGACGCTGCGCCAACTGAAGCTGCGGCTACTCGACTAGTACGCGGCGCAGCCCTGCCGGCAATGGCGCCGGCGGGTGCAGCGCACCACCACGGCGGAATGGCTCGCCAAGCTGCGCGAAGTACGCCAGCGGGTAGTCCGGCCGGTCGCCGATGCCCAGGTCGTCCTCTGCCAACTCATAGCCGGGCAGGTACAGCGCGGTACCCAGCAGGCGGTCCCAGAAGCTGAAGAACAGCGCGAAGTTGACGTCGCCCGCAGTGCCGTACTTCAGGTGATGCAGGCGGTGCAGCGGCGCCCAGGCGAACACATGGCGCAGCACACCGATGCGCATGTCGACGTTGCTGTGCTGCAGCAGCAGCTGGATGGCGATGGCAAAGGCCAGCAACGCCGCAACCTCAACGGGAACACCGAGCAACAGCAGCGGCAGCGTGCCGCCCAGGGCTTCGAGCATCTGGTGCAGCGGGTGCTTCATCAGGCCGTTGAAGCCGTACATGCGCGTCACGCTGTGGTGCACCGCGTGCAGACGCCAGAGCAGCGCGGAACGGTGGCTGGCGTAGTGCACCAGGGTGATGCCGAAGTCAGCGATCAGCAGCGCCGCCAGCAATTGCAGCGCCAGCGGCCAGTCCACCGGCCACAGGGCGAAATGTGGCAACCACAAAGCCATCAACGGAATGGCGGCGATACCCAAGGCATTCAGCGTCTCGTTGACCAGCGCGTGGGCCAGGTCGCGGGCGCCATCGCCGTGACTCTCGTTCCAGCCCGCTCGATACGGCCAGAACCGCTCGGCAAGAAAGGCCAGCAGGATCGCCAGCGGCAACAGCGCCGGCAGGCAGAGCAGCGAAACGCCTTCACCGACCAGGTACAGGGCCAGGCCGATGAAGCCGAAGAAGAACGCGGGGGCGTAGAGGTGTCGCATGGGGCAACTCCGGTGCAAATGGGAGTCGCCAGTGTTCCCGTTGCACCTTCGGCGGCGCTTGAACAATCCGCGCATTCGGTCTCGAACTGGCTGCCAGATTACTACGCGCCCAAACCGACATTATCGACTCCTGGCAATCACGGCCGTCATGTACTGGTTCAGATCGCGCAGATCATCGATGGTCCAGGCGTGCGGCGGCACCTTCACGCCGTTCTCGCGCAATGTCCGGGGGATCAGGCTTCCATTGGGACGAAGCACCACCGAAGACACGATGACACCCGGATAGTCACTCAGGCGCTTCCTGAAAGCGGGCGTTTTGAGATCCGGCGTAGGGGGGTTGCTCTTTTTGGCCAGCGGCCCCGTTGCCTTGATATCCGCTCCGTGGCAAACGGCGCACCGCTGCGAGTAGAGATTCTTTCCGTTGAGGTTCTCCGCAAAGGATGACGACATCTGAGCCAGCGTCAGAATTCCTGACAAACCTATGAACAACACCTTCACTTTCACGCGTCCTTGCAGAGCCAATAAAACCTGAATCCAGAGCACATCGCTCAGCGCCGCCAGGCACACCCCAGCGCACTGAGCGCCAGTATCAGCGCCGCTCCGGCGTAGGCCCAGATCGCCGGCACCTGCGGCAGCAGCACGCCGGCGAGGATCGGCCCGAGCCCGGCGCCGATATCGCGCCACACTGCGTTGCCCGCCAGCGCCTGGATGCGTGCCTGAGGATTGCGGCTGGCGACCAGCGTCACCACCAGCGGCAGTTGCAGCGCGCGCAACACCAGCACGAAGAAGGCGCCGACGAACAGCCAGTAGCTGCCGAACATCAGCAGCGCCAGCGAGGTGGCCAGCGACAGGATCACCAGCATGCGTAGCGCGCCGAAGCGGTCCGCCAGTCGCCCGCCGAAGGGGCTGAAGAGCATCTCGCTGAGATAACGCACTGCCATCAGGATGCCCGCCACCAGCACGCCGGTGCCGCCCAGGTGGGTCTGTGCGTAGAGCGACAGGCCGAAGATGAACAGGCCGTCCAGCGTCACGCCTTCGATGAAGGACCAGGTGGCAATGCTGTCCGGCAGGCGCAGACGGCGACCGTTGCTGACGGGAATCTCGTGCCCCGTGGCCGGCAGCGCGCGGGCGCGCCAGAGGCCGCAGAGGGCGGCCACGCAGAGCACGAAGAACACGCTGCGCGGCCCGAAGGCCTGGGCCATCACCGCCCCCAGCGGCAGGGCCAGCATCGGCCCGATGGACAAGGTTGCCCGCGAGCGTCCGGCGCGCCGCGCGGCGCCTTGAGCTTCAGCGGTGGCGAGGGTCTGGGTGCTGAGGTTGAAGGTGGCGAAGCACAGGCCCCAGACCAGGCGAAACACCAGCAACGTGGCAAACCCGGAGAGCGTCGCCGAGGCCAGCGCGCAGGCTGCCGTCGCCAGCGCCGCCAGGCTGCAGGCGGCACGGTCGCCATGGCGAGCGTAGAAACGCACCACCCAGCCGTAGCCGACGATGCGCACCAGGCGGTTGGCCGCCAACAGGATGCCCGCTTCCACCAGGGTGACGCCGAAGTCCGCCGCGTACATCGGCAGCAACAGGTAGAGCAGCACGTCGGCGGGCAGGCACAGGCCGAGCACCTGGGCGGAGTTGCGCGAATCTCGATCGGCGCGGCGCAGCAGCGCCTGCTCGGCAGCGGACGACATGACAGTCTCGTGACGGCGACGGGGCCCGCAGGATAACCCGGCCCCCGGCCCGCAAGACAAGCCTTACGCCCGCCCCGGCGGCTGTGCTATCGCGCGAGTGTGCGCAGGAAGGAGGCGATCACCTGGCTGCTGCGGCGCTCGGCCAGGTAGTACAGGTAGGTCTCGGTGAACACCGGGTCGCCGATGATGCGGATGGCCTTCAGGCGCGGATCGGCGATGTACTCCGCTTCGGACACCACGCCGATGCCGATGCCACGGATCACCGCCTCGCGCAGCGCCTCGCGGCTGCCGATCTCCATGGCGATGCGCGGTGTGACATCCGCCGCTTCGAGCACCCGCTCCAGGGCGACGCGGGTGGTCGAGCCCTGCTCGCGACGCAGCAGCGGCTGGCCCTGGAGCGCCTGCACCGGCACCGCGTCGTGGCGGGCAAAGGGGTGTTCGGCGTGGGCGAAGAGGATCACCGGGTGCCGCGCATACAACTCGGCGACGAAGGCCGGATCGTCATGCAGCCCGGCCAGCACGCCGACATCGGTCACGTAGTTCTCCAGGTCGGCGAGCACCGACGCCGAGTTGCCGATACGGATCGATACGTCGATCTGCGGATAGTCACGGCGATAGCGGTCGACCATCTCGATCACATGGAACGGCCCGACCGCGCCGACCTTCAGCTGGCCGCGATTGAGCTGGCCGGAATCGCGCAGCAGGTTGGTCGCTTCGGACTCGAGCATCGACATCTGCTGGGCAATGGGCAGCAAGGCGCGGCCCACGGCGGTCAGCTCGATGCGACGGCCACGGCGGTGGAACAGCTCGACGTTGAACTCACGCTCCAGGCCCTGGATCTGCGTGGTCGCCGTCGGCTGGCTGAGACCGATGGCCCGTGCGCCGGCGCTGAAGCTGGCGTGGCGGGCGACGGCGAGGAAGGTACGCAGGCGGGCGGTGGACATCCATAGCTCCTATCAATGGATTTGCGTGCAAACCCATATTGATTTGATGGCGTGACTGTCACATGACAGCCCTAGCTTTGGCGCTACCGAACACAACCTCCGGGTAACGCCATGACTTCGCTGACCAGACTGTTCCGCTTCGCCGTGCTGCCGCTCGCCTTCGCCTCCGCCCTGCTCTCGACTGCCCAGGCGCAGGATGCCCTCACCGTCGGCCTGATCCCCTCCGAGGATTCCCAGGCCATGATCAAGAGCAGCCAGCTGGTGCTCGACCAGCTGCAGGAACGCCTGGGCATGCCGGTGAAGCCTTTCGTGGCCACCGACTACAACGGCGTGATCGAAGCCCTGCGCTCCGGCAAGCTGGATGTCGCCTACCTCGGCCCGTTCTCCTACGTGCTGGCGAACAAGGTGGCCGGCGCCGACGCGTTCGCCGTGGCGGTGACCAAGAAGACCGGCAGCAGCGCCTACCACAGCCTGATCATCGCCCGTAAGGACAGCGGCATCCGCAGCCTGGACGACCTCAAGGGCCACACCTTCGCCTTCGTCGACCCCAGCTCGGCCTCCGGCCACCTGTTCCCCAAGGCCGGCCTGGAGCAATCCGGGCATGACCCGAAGGCGCTGTTCTCGCGGGTGATCTTCTCCGGCTCCCACGACGCCAGCATCCTCGCCGTGGAGAACCGCAAGGTGGATGCCGCCGCCGTGGCCGACCGCATCCTCGCCGGCGCGATCAGCGCCGGCCAGGTGCAGCAGGATGACTTCCAGGTCGTCTGGAAATCCGACGACATCCCCGAGTCGCCGATGGTCTGGCGCAAGAACCTCGACCCGGAACTGCAGAAGAAACTGGTCGCCGCGTTCGCCTCGATCAAGGACGTGCCGTGGGGTGACCAGGGCATGCTCAATGGCTTCCAGCCCACCAACGACGCCGCCTACAACGTCGTGCGCGACACCGCCAAGGTGCTCGATCTCGACCTGCGGAGCCTGAAATGATCCGCGTTGCCCAACTGACCAAGGGCTACGGCGACAACCCGGTTCTGCGCGGGATCGACCTGCGCATCGAGGCCGGCGAGTTCGTGGTGATCCTCGGCCAGTCCGGCGCCGGCAAGTCCACCCTGCTGCGCTGCATGAACCGCCTGGCGCAGGCCGACAGCGGTACGCTGCAGGTCGCCGGAGTCGATGCGCTGCTGCCCCGCGACCAGCGCGAACTGCGCCGGCGGGTGGCGATGATCTTCCAGCACCACAACGTGGTGCCGCGCCTGTCAGTGCTGAAGAACGTGCTCACCGGGCGCCTGGGCTGCGTCGGCACCCTCGCCTCGGTGCTGCAACTGTTCAGCCGCGAAGACATCGCCCTGGCCCGCGAATGCCTGCGCCGGGTGGAGCTGGAACACAAGGCCGATGCGCGCACCGATTCGCTGTCCGGCGGGCAGATGCAGCGCGTGGGCATCGCCCGCGCGCTGGCCCAGCGGCCGCAGGTGATCCTCGCCGACGAACCGGTGGCGAGCCTCGACCCGAAGACCGCGCAGCTGGTCATGCACTACCTGCGCGAAGCCACCCGCACCCTGGGCATCACCGTGGTGTGCAACCTGCACCAGGTGGACCTGGCACGCGAGTTCGGCGACCGCATCGTCGGCCTGGCCAACGGCCGCGTGGTCTTCGACGGCAGCGCCGGGGAACTGGATGAATCGGCCCTGCAGCGGATCTACCAGCAACGCCCGAGCGGCGAGGCGACCGCCTACCAGGCGGCGGCGCGCGCGGTGTACACCAGCGGCACAGGAGTCGGCGCATGAACCTGCGAAGCCATCAGTGGATGGTCGAGACGCCGCAGACCAAGCGCGGTTGGCTGACCACCGGCGCTGCCGTGCTGGCGGTGCTCTACCTGCTGCACTGGAGCGCCGAGGGCGCGCAACTGAGCTGGAGCGAACTGGCCAGCGGCCTGCCGCAGATCGGCGACTTCCTCAGCCGCTCGCTGCCGCCGGACCTGAGCATCCTCCCCAGCCTCTGGCGCCCGGCGCTGGAAACCCTGCAGATCGCCCTCTGGGGCACGCTGCTGGGCATCGTCCTGGCGGTGCCGCTGGGCTTCCTCGCCGCGCGCAACCTGCACGGCAACCGCTGGCTGTACCTGGGCACGCGGCAATTGCTCAACGTCATCCGCAGCATCAACGAACTGATCCTCGCCCTGGTGTTCGTCTCGGCGGTCGGCCTCGGCCCCTTCCCCGGCGTACTGGCCCTGGCGCTGCACGGCGTGGGCATGCTCGGCAAGTTCTTCGCCGAAAGCATCGAGGAGATCGACCAGGGCCCCATCGAAGCCTTGCAGGCCACCGGCGCACGGCCGTTGCAGGTGATCGCCTTCGGCGTGCTGCCGCAAGTGATCACCGCCTGGATCGCCGTGGTGCTCTACCGCTTCGAGGTCAACCTGCGCTCGGCCACCGTGCTCGGCATGGTCGGCGCCGGCGGCCTGGGCTTCGAACTGGTCAGCAGCCTGAAGCTGTTCAAGTACCCGGAGACCGCCACCTGCATTCTCGTCATCACCGTCATGGTGGTGCTCGCCGACCTGCTCTCCAACCGCCTGCGCCACGCCATCCAGGGCAACGGCCGGCACTGATCCACCCTCCCTCTTCCACCCTGCCGCGTGCGCCTTCCGGGCGCGCGCCGGGCAGGCTCATGCCTGGAGTTTTGCCAGATGTCCGCACCCGCCGTTATCGGTCAGGCCGATGCCCACCTGCGATCAATCGATTGGAACGAAACCGACGAGGCCCCGAGCATGGCCGCACGTTCAAACAACAACAAGGAACTGCCCATGCCTGCCCGATTCCACAATCCGGTCGCCACCGTTTTCGGCGGTGGCAGCCTGGACCGCATCGCCGACCTCTGCCAAGGCAAGGTCGCCCTGGTGACCTTCCCCGAAGCCGCGCAACTGGGGCTGATCGAACGCGTCCGCCACCTGCTGGGCGAACGCCTCGCCTACGTCATCGACGACGTGCAACCCAACCCCGACGTAGCCTGGCTGCGCAACGTGCACGAGCGCTTCTGGCGTGAAGCGGGCGACTGCACCACGGTATTCGCCCTCGGCGGCGGCAGCGCAATCGACACCGCCAAGGCACTGGTCGTCGGCACCGGGTCCGGGCGCTTCGACGAACTGCTCGACCTGCTGGCCGCCGGCAAGCCCTTCGTCCCGGCGCGGCACAAGACACTGGTCGCCGCGCCGACCACCGCCGGCACCGGCAGCGAAGTGACGCCCTGGGCGACCATCTGGGACGCGCAGCAACAGAAGAAGTACTCCCTGCACCTGGATTGCACCTGGCCGCAGGTGGCGCTGATCGACCCGGACCTGATGCTCAGCGTGCCCGCCGGAGTCACCGTGTCCACCGGGCTGGATGCGTTGTCCCACGCCCTGGAATCGATCTGGAACCACAACGCCAACCCGATCTCCGACACCTTCGCCATCTCTGCCATCGAAGACATCCTCGACTGTCTGCCGCGCCTGCAGCAGGACCTCGGCAACCGTGAACTGCGCTCGCGCATGGCGCTGGCCGCGCTGAAGGCCGGCATGGCCTTCTCCAACACCAAGACCGCGCTGGCCCACTCCATCTCCTACGAGATGACCCTGCGTCACGGCCTGCCCCATGGCATCGCCTGCTCGTTCACCCTGCCGCTGGTGCTGGGCCTGGCCTGGGGTCGCGACGCCGACCGCGACCGCGTGCTGCAACGCGTCTTCGGCAGCGACCTGAAGGGCGCACAGCAGCGCCTGCGTGAATTCCTCCATCGCCTCGGAGTCAAGACCGAGTTCGGCGATTACGGCGTGACGTCCGCCGAGGCCGAAGCGATGATCGACTTCGCCATGCAGGGCGCCCGCGGCCGCAACTTCATCGGCTCGCAAGCCGCCTGAGGTCGTCCTTTACCGGGCGGCCCTGGCTGCCGCCTTTTCCTGTTGCACCGAAAACCTATTGCACCGAAGAAGAGTGCCGACACGCCGAGCCTTGCGCCGGCGCGAGCGAACAAGAAGGAAAACCGCCATGAACCGTGCACAAACCCTGCCTGGCCTTGAGTCATCCGTGTCGCCCTTCCGCGTGGCGCAGTGGCGCATGCTGCTCGCCGCGATGTTCTGCTACCTGTTCTTCTATACCGGCCGCCAGACGTTCGGCTTTGCCATCCCCGGTATCCAGGCCGAGTTCGGCCTGAGCAAGGAAACCCTCGGCTGGGCCTCCAGCGCCATGCTCTGGATGTACGCCATCGGCCAGGCCATCAACGGCAACCTCGCCGACAAGTTCGGCGGCCGGCGCATCATGAGCCTGGGCGCGGTGCTGTCCTGCGGCGCCAACTGGGTCACCAGTTTCGCCGGCGGCTTCGGCAGCCTGATCCTGCCGTGGGGCATCAACGGCTACTTCCAGGCGCTGGGCTGGGCGCCGGGCAGCCGTCTGCTGTCGAACTGGTGGAGCGCCGCCGAGCGCGGCAAGGTCTACGGCTTCTACGTGTTCGCCGCCGGCTGCGCCTCGGTGCTGTCGTATGTCACCTCGGTGGTGGTGATCGACGTGTTGCACCTGGAGTGGCGCTGGATCTTCCGCCTGCCGGTGCTGCTGATGCTCGCCGGCGGCATCGTGTTCTACCTGGTGGCGCGGGAACGCCCGCAGGACATGGGCTTCGAGCCGCTGGCCGACACCGGCGTGGCGAATGCCGAAGACCGCTCCAGCGAAGCGGCCCACGGTGAAGAGGAAAGCTCGACGCAGCGCTACCTGGCGGTGCTGAAGAACCCGCGCCTGCTGGTCGCTGCGCTGTCCCTGGGCTTCCAGAACGCTGCGCGCTACGGGCTAATCGTCTGGGTGCCGGTGCACTTCCTCGGCGCCGACTGGCAGAAGGGCCAGAGCTTCTTCGACCCGAAGTGGATCACCATCGCCCTGCCGGTCGGCATGGCCGTCGGCGCACTGAGCAATGGCTGGGTGTCCGACCGCCTGTTCGGCAGCAAGCGCTACCGCGCGATCATGCTCTACATGGTGCTCGGCGCGCTCACCAGCCTGTGGATGTGGAGCCTGCCGGCGCACAGCAGCATCGGCCTGCTCGCGCTGTTCCTCTGCGGCTTCTTCGTCTACGGCCCGGCATCGAGCTTCTGGGCGCTCTGCCCGGACCTGGTCGGCGCGCGCCGCGCCGGTACCGCCACCGGGATCATGAACTTCTCTTCCTACCTCTTCGCGGGTCTGGCCGAACCCCTGATCGGTCGCATGCTGGACACGACGGGCAATACTTCACTGATCTTCATCGTGGTCACCACGGCCTGCGTGTGCAGCGCGGTGGTCGCCCTGTTCGTCCGGCGCTGAGGGCACGGCCATGCGCCAGGCCTTCCTCACAGAGAGACCTCATGTACCAGTACCACAAGTGGTTGCGCTCCTTTCACGCCGTGGCCCGCACCGGCAGCTTCACCCAGGCCGCGGCGCTGCTCAGCGTCGGCCAGCCGACCATCAGCGAGCAGGTCAGCGGCCTGGAGAAGCGCTTTTCGGTGGAGCTGTTCCACCGCCGCGGGCGCTTCATCGAATTGAGCCCCGCCGGCGAGCAGCTCTACGCGATCACCCAGGGCCTGTTCGGCCAGGAGGACGAAGCCTTGCAACTGCTGCAGAGCTTCCAGCAGCGCAAGCAGGGCATGTTGCGCATCGGCGCGGTGTCGCCGCCGATCGCCATGAGCCTGACCTACGCACTGATGCAGCGTTACCCGCACATCGAGCTGGAGACCTCCTTCACCAGCGAGGCCGGCACCCTGGAGCGGCTGTACAACTTCGACATCGACGTGGCGATCCTCGCCCTCTCGGAGTTCGACCAGCGCCTGAGCACGCAGCTCTACCGCACCTGCCCGATCCTCGCGGTGGTGCGCGACGACCACCCCTGGGCGCAGCAGAAATCGGTCAGCGTGCAGGAGATCGCCAGCCAGCGCGTGGTGTTGCGCGAGCCGGCCTCGCGTACCCGCCAACTGGTCGAAGAAGGCTGCCGCCGACACGGCGTGGAACTGGACTGCGCGATGCAGCTGAACAGCCGCGAGGCCATCGTCCATGCGGTGGTACACGGCATCGGCGTGGGCTTCGTCTCGGCGGTGGAATACGCCGACCGGCCTGGCACGCGCTCCATCGCCTTCGCCGAGGACCCGTTCCACATCGACTACTACCTGTGCTGCCTGGGCATCCGCCGCAAGCGGCCGATCATCGCCGAGCTGTTCGACTCCACGGCCTGACTCTCAACCCGAACACCCCGTGACACCGCGAGCCTGCCATGACGCCGGGCGGGCCGCGCTCATCCTGCCTTTCACAAATAATCCCCTCACAGGAGCACCGCCATGCATTACCAGCAACCCCAGCAACTGCAAGCCGCCATCCTCGACTGGGCTGGCACCGTGGTCGATTTCGGCTCCTTCGCACCGACCCAGATCTTCGTCGAAGCCTTCGCCGAGTTCGGCGTGCAGGTCAGCCTCGCTGAAGCCCGCGGCCCGATGGGCATGGGCAAGTGGGACCACATCCGCACCCTGTGCGACATCCCCGCCATCGGCGAGCGCTACCGCGCGGCCTTCGGTCATCTGCCCACTGACGATGACGTCACTGCCATCTATGAGCGCTTCATGCCGCTGCAGATCGAGAAGATCGCCGAGCACTCGGCGCTGATTCCCGGCGCGCTGGAGGCCATCGCCACCCTGCGCAAGGGCGGGCTGAAGATCGGTTCCTGCTCCGGCTACCCGGCGGTGGTGATGGAGAAGGTCGTGGCGCTGGCCAAGACCAACGGCTACGTCGCCGACCACGTGGTCGCCACCGACGAAGTGCCCAACGGCCGCCCGCATCCGGCCCAGGCGCTGGCCAACGTGATCGCCCTGGGCATCAACGATGTCGCGGCCTGCGTGAAGGTCGACGACACCTGGCCGGGCATCCTCGAAGGCCGCAGCGCCGGCATGTGGACCGTGGCGCTGACCTGCTCGGGCAACGCCCTGGGTCTGACCTATGAGCAGTACAAGGCGCTGCCGGCGGAAAAGCTGGAGCAGGAACGCCGTCGCATCGGCCAGATGTTCGAGGGCTCGCGGCCGCATTACCTGATCGACACCATCGCCGAATTGCCGGCGGTGATCGCCGATATCAATGCGCGGTTGGCGCGGGGCGAGATGCCGCAGGGCAGCTGATCCCGAGTGATAACAAAGAAGGCCCGCTTGATGCGGGCCTTCTGCTTTCTGTAGGAGCGAGCTTGCTCGCGAACATCGCCGCGGGGAATCGGTTCGCCAGCAAGCTCGCTCCTACAAAAGATCGGCCATGCATCCCGTGATATCACCGCAATAGCACTTCAGACCGTTCGTCAGGCCTCTGTAAACATTCGGAACAAAATTTCCGTCCTTCATCTCGAACCGTAGGAACTGTCATATCCGCGTTACACATCCGACAGCGGTGTATCAACGGATTTACAGCGATTAGAACGGATTCACGGTCGGATTCAGGACCTTTCGTCATAATTCGACGAGTTATTGCAAGATATTTCACAAGGATGCGAAATGGCTCTTCTCTCTTGCCGTAGAGAGCTTTCGGCAGATTCCTGCCTTGCTCCACGAGCCCCATGGATGGGTATCGATCTTCCCCTTCGAACTGCCCTGCAACTGGCCGCCCTGACCATGGGCGCGTGCAGTGGCGCTGCCGCCCTGGCCGCCGACCCGCTCCCCGCCCAGCAACTTCTGCAACAGCAGGAACGTGATCGCGCGCTGCGCGAGCAGATGGAACCCTCGCCGGATGTGCGCCTGAAGCTGCCGCCCAGCGGCCTGGAAGGCAACCGCCTGCCGCGCAACGAGGCACCCTGCTTTGCGATCCGCCAGATCACCCTGACCGGTGATGCCGCCGAGCAATTCCAGTGGGCCCTGCGCGCCGCCGACCCGAAGGACGACCCAGCCACCGGCCAGTGCCTGGGCGCCAACGGCATCAACCTGACGATGAAGCGCATCCAGAACGCGATCATCGAACGCGGCTACGTCACCTCCCGCGTGCTGGCGCAGCCACAGGACCTGAAAAGCGGCACCCTGGAACTGACCCTGGTGCCGGGGCGCATCCGCTCGATCCGCTTCGCCGAGGACACCTCGCACCGCGCCAATGCCTGGAACACCGTGCCCGCCAAGCCCGGCGACCTGCTCAACCTGCGCGACATCGAACAGGCGCTGGAGAACTTCAAGCGGGTGCCCACCGCCGACGCCGACATCCAGATCACCGCGGCCGAAGGCGCCGGCGCGCAGCCCGGCGAGAGTGACCTGGTGATCGCCTGGCGGCAGAAATTCCCGATCCGCTTCAGTCTCTCGGTGGACGACTCGGGCACCGACGAGACTGGCAAGTACCTGGGCACCACCTCGGTGTCCTTCGACAACTTCCTGACCCTCAGCGACCTCTTCTACTTCAGCTACAACCACGACCTGGGCGGCGGCGACTCCGGCGATCGCGGCTCGCGCGGCCACACCCTGCACTACTCGGTGCCCTTCGGTTACTGGCTGCTGGGGGTGACCTCCAGCGAGTACGACTACCACCAGACCATCTCCGGGGCGAACCAGGACTACAGCTATAGCGGCGAGAGCAAGAACGACGAGATCAGCCTCACCCGCATGCTCTACCGCGACGCCGTGCGCAAGACCACCGCCAGCATCGGCGGCTGGAGCCGGCGCTCGAAGAACTGGATCGACGACACCGAGATCGAGATCCAGCGCCGGCGCATGGCCGGCTGGTCGTTCGGCCTGACCCATACCGAATACATCGGCGCCTCCACCCTCTACCTGAGCACCGGCTACCGCCGCGGCACCGGAGCGCGCAATGCCATGGCGGCGCCGGAGGAGCCCTTCGACGAAGGCACCTCGCGCTCCAAGATCATCACCGCCGAAGCCCAGCTCAGCGTGCCCTTCGCCCTGGGCGACCAGCGCCTGCGCTACAGCAACACCTGGCGCGCGCAATGGAACCGCACACCGCTGGTACCCCAGGACCGCTTCACCATCGGCGGGCGCTACAGCGTGCGCGGCTTCGACGGCGAGCAGATCCTCTCCGCCGACCGTGGCTGGCTGACCCGCAACGACCTCGGCCTGGCGCTCGGCCAGACCGGCCAGGAAGCCTACGTGGGCGTGGACTACGGCGAAGTCGGCGGGCAGTCGAGCAAGTACCTGATCGGCACCCACCTGGCCGGTTACGTGCTGGGCCTGCGCGGCGGTTATCGCGGCGTGTCCTACGACGTTTTCGTCGGCCAGCCGATCAGCAAGCCCAAGGGCTTCGACACCGCCACCACCACCGGCGGCTTCAACCTGACCTGGTCCTTCTGAGGAGGCGCCCATGCATATCGACGGATTCGACATCACCGCGCCGGGCTTCTTCGACGAGCCCTGGAGCGAAGCCGAGGCGCTGGGCTCGGCGGTCTGGCTGTGGCTGCACTCGGCGTCCCACCGCGACATCCCGCTGCACGCGCTCAACGCCCTGCTGCTGCCGGCGATCAGCCATCGCCAGTTCATCCTCGGCCGGCAGAACGGCCGCCCGGTGTTCTACGTCGCCTTCAGCAACCTCAGCCTTGCGGCCGAGGCGCGCTACCTGAGCCAGCCGGCCATCTGCATGCCGGCCGTCGACTGGAACAGCGGCGAGCGCATCTGGTTCAACGACTGGGTGGCGCCGTTCGGCCACTCCGTTCCGGTGTCGCGCGTCCTGCAGCGGCACTTCTTCGCCAACCGCTGCGGCCGGGCGCTGTACCACCGTGGCGAACAACGCGGCCTGAGGATCAAGAAGTTCCAGGGTGTCGCGGTCATGCCCGCCGAAGCGCGCGCATGGTTCTCCGACCACCCGCTGGCCATCCAGCTCTGAGCGCGCCCCGCGGCCTGCGCCCTGAACCGACAAAGGGATTTGTATGAACAAGCACCTCTACCGCATCGTCTTCAACAAGGCTCGCGGCCAACTCATGGTCGTTGCCGAGAACGTCACCAGCAACGGCAAGGCACCGGGCACCACGGAAGGCCCGCTGGGCACCGTTGGCGCCGCGCTGCTGGTCAGCCTGCGCCCACTGCGTTTCGCCCTGATGGCGACGCTCGGGCTGATCAGCCTGGCCGTCCCGCTGGCCCACGCCGACATCGTCGCCGACCATGGCGCCCCACCCGGCCAGCAGCCGGGCGTGATCAACTCCGCCAACGGCGTGCCCCAGGTGAACATCCAGACGCCCAGCGCAGCGGGCGTCTCGCGCAATACCTACAGCCAGTTCGACGTGAACCAGCAGGGCGCGATCCTCAACAACTCGCGCAATAGCGTGCAGACCCAGCTCGGCGGCTGGATCGATGGCAACCAGAACCTGGCCAACGGCACCGCGCGGGTGATTCTCAACGAGGTCAACGGCAGCAACCCCAGCCAGCTGCGCGGCTACGTGGAAGTGGCCGGCGACCGCGCCCAGGTGGTGATCGCCAACCCGGCAGGCATCGCCTGTGACGGCTGCGGCTTCATCAACGCCAACCGCGCCACCCTTACCACCGGTACCGCGCAGATCGTCGACGGCCAGTTGCAGGGCTATGAAGTGCGCGGCGGCCACATCGCCATCACCGGCAAGGGCCTGGACGCCAGCCAGACCGACTTCACCGACGTGATCGCGCGCTCCGTGGAGGTCAACGCCGGCGTCTGGGCGAACGACCTGCGCGTCACCGCCGGGGCCAACCAGGTCAACGCCGACAACAGCAGCGCACGGCCCATCGAAGGCAACGGCGAGAAGCCCTCGGTGGCCATCGACGTCGCCCAGCTCGGCGGCATGTATGCCGGCAAGATCATGCTGGTCGGCACCGAATCCGGCGTCGGCGTGCGCAACGCCGGGCAGATCGGCGCCAGCGCCGGCGACGTGGTGATCAGCGCCGACGGGCGCATTGGCAACAGCGGCCAGATCAACGCCACCGCCAACGTCCGCCTGGACAGCAACGGCGGCATCGACAACAGCGGCTCGGTCTACGCCAAGGGCGATACCGCCCTGAGCAGCCGCGGCGACATCCACAACAGCGGCATCGCCGCGGCGCAGCAGAACGTCAGCCTGAACGCCAACGGCATCGTCAACGACAGCCAGGCCACCCTGGCCGCCGGCGTGCAGGCGGACGGCAGCATCGGCACCAGCGGGCGGCTCGACATCACCGCCGCCCGGCAGGTGAAAAGCCAGGGCGCCACACTCGCCGGTGGCGACCTCGGGATCGCCGGTGCCGACCTTGACCTCAAACAGGGCCAGGCCAGCGCCCAGAACATTCGCCTGAGTGCCACCGCCAATGCCGACCTGAGCGGAGCAACGCTGGACGCTGGCAACCTCCTTGCAGCGAACATCGCGCAGAAGCTGACCTCCGATTCGGCCAGGCTGGCCGGCACCAGCGTGCAGCTGCAGGCCCACGACCTGTCCAACCGCAAGGGCGAGATCATCCAGACCGGCAGCGGCGACATGACCCTTGCCCTCCCCGGCACCCTGGACAACAGCGACGGCCGCATCGCCAGCAACGCTGCCAACCTGACCCTGGGCGCACTGAACCTGAACAACCGCCAGGGCAGGATCGAACACGCCGGCAGCGGCACCTTGAAGGTCACCGCGAACTCCGTCGATGGCCGCAACGGCTCCATCGCCAGTAACGGCCAGTTGCAGGCCAGCCTGAACGACGCCCTGCTCGACGGCGCCAGCACAGTCGCGCGGCAGATCAGCATTGATGCCGCATCGCTCTCCAACCGCCAGGGCGAAATCCTCCAGACGGGCGCCGGTACCCTGCGCGTCAGCACCAGCGGCCTGCTGGACAACAGCGGCGGCACCCTCGCCGGCAATGGCGGCGTGCAGCTGGACGCAGGCACCCTGCTGAACCAGTCCGGCACCGTCCAGGCCGCCGGGGGCGACCTCCAGGCCAAGGTGAAGGACACGCTGGACAATGCCTCCGGCACCCTCGCGGCGACTGGCAACTCGCGCGTGGAAGCCGGCGAGCTGGTCAATGCCAAGGGCAAGGTCACCGCCAGCGGCACGCTCGACGTCAGCGCCGGCAAGCTCAACAACGACACCGGCACCCTCGCCGCCAAAGGCGCACTGACGGCCCGTGGCGGCAGCATCAGCAACCAGGCTGGCACGCTCGGTTCGGTGGACGGCAGCGTGGCCGTCGACGCCACCCAGGGCAGCCTGGACAACCGCAACGGCCGCATCGAGGGCCAGCACCAGATCACCCTGTCGGGCCAGGGCGTGCTCAACGGCAACGGCCTGATCAGTGCCGGCAACCTCAAGCTGGACAGCAACCGCGCCACGCTCGACAACCAGAATGGCGTGCTGATCGCCAGCGATGGCGTTGAACTGCAGACCGGCGCGCTGAACAACCAGGGCGGCCTGGTCCAGGCCGCCGGCCTGCTGCGCATCGACGCCCATGGCCAGGCCATCGTCAACACCGACTCCGGCGCCAGCGGCGGCCTGCTCGGCAAGGGCGGAGTGATCCTCGCCAGCGGCAACCTGGACAACAGCGCCGGCTTCATCGGCGGCAAGGGCGACCTCGACCTCACCACTGCGCAAATCAACAACGCCCGTGGCGGCCTGCTGACCAGCGAAGGCAACGTGCGCATCAAGGCCAGCGGCCTGGACAACCGTGGCGGGCAGCTGCAGACCCTGGGCGACGCCGTGCTCGACCTCGCCAGCGGCCGCCTGGACAACGCCGGCAGCCTGCTGCGCGCTGGCGGCAAACTGGTGGTCACGGCGGGCAGCGTCGACAACCGCAACACCCTGGGTACCGACCAGGGCCTCGAAGGCCATTCGCTGACGCTCAGCGCCAGCCAGATCGACAACCAGTCCGGCGCGGTGCGCGCCGACGAAACCCTTACCCTGAACAGCAGCGGCCAGCTGGACAACAGCGGCGGCCTGGTCAGCTCCAGCAAGAACCTGAACATCCTCGACGGCGCGGCCAGCAAGTCCCTGGCCATCCTCAACCACAACGGCAAGCTGATCGCCGGGCAGAAGCTGAGCATCGACAGCAGGAGCCTGGGCGGCGACGGCCAGACCCTGAGCCTGGGCGACATCAGCCTGAAGCTGAGCGACAGCTACGTGCACAGCGGCCAGTTGCAGGCCAACGGCAGCATCGACCTGCAGACCGCCGGCAACCTCGACAACCAGGCACGCCTCGTCGCGGGCCAGGTGCTGAAGGTGACAGCCGGCAACGTGAACAACACCGCCACCGGCGAGCTGAGCGCCACCAACCTGACCCTCGACACCAGCGGCACCCTGACCAACCGCGGCCTGCTCGATGGCCAGACCACCCGTGTCAACGCAGGCACCCTGAACAACCTCGGCAGCGGGCGCATCTACGGCGACCAGCTGTCGGTATCCGCCGGCACGCTGCGCAATGATGTCGAAGACGGCAAGGCCGCCGTGATCGCCGCACGCAATCGCCTGGACATTGGCGTGGGCAGCCTGCTCAACCGCGAGCATGCCCTGCTCTTCAGCGCCGGCGACCTCTACATCGGCGGCGCCCTTGATGCCAACGGCCACGCCACCGGCAGCGCCGGTGAAATCCGCAACGCCAGCGCCACCATCGAAGCCCTGGGCGACATGGGCCTGGCCAGCGCCGTGCTGCGCAACACCAACGAACACTTCAGCACCCAGGAAGTGGAAGTCAGCCGCGAAAGCGTCCTCGAGTACCAGCTCACCGGCTCCACCAACCGCTACCGGCCGGAGCAGATTTCCATCTACAACTCCGAGGTGGATTACCTGGTCACCCCGGAAGGCGAACGCGAGGACTGGAACCTCTACAACTACACCCGCGTGACCCACGAAACACAGATTCTCAGCTCCGATCCGGCGCAGATCCTTGCCGGCGGCAACCTGCGCCTGGACGTCGCCGACGCGCTCAACGACAAGAGCCGGATCATCGCCGGCGGCACCATCGGCGGTAACCTGGGCCGCCTGGAAAACACCGAGGCCCCCGGCGAGCGTGTCACCACCGAAAGCGGCATCGTCACCCACTTCTACCGCATCCAGAAGAAAGGCCGGGACAAGCAGGGCGCCGACAACGCCGCCTACAACCCGGCGGCCAGCATCGTCGACATCTTCCTCAAGCCCGGCGCCTACCTGCAGAACACCGCCCACGTCGGCAGCGGCACCCAGGTCGGCGATCTCAACCTGGGCCGTGTCGACCAGCCGGCAAGCGGGGCCGGCGCCGCCCAGGTCAACGTCGGCAACGGCCGGGTGATCAGCCCGGTACTGGAAGTGACTGCCGTGCAGACCAAGAACGATGCCGGCGTCGCCGAGAGCATCCGCACCGGCGGCATCGACACCCGCGTGCCGGACAACAGCCTGTTCCAGGTCAACCCGCAGGCCACCAGCGGCTACCTGATCGAGAGCGACCCGCGCTTTACCAACTACCGTACCTGGCTGTCCTCGGACTACATGCTCGACCGCCTGAAGCTGGACCCCGGCCTGACCCTGACGCGCCTGGGCGATGGCTTCTATGAGCAGAAGCTGATCCGCGAACAGATCGCCCAACTCACCGGGCGGCGCTTCCTCGACGGCTACGGCAATGACGAAACCCAGTACCGCGCGCTGCTCGACAACGGCCTGACCTATGCCCAGGCCTGGAACCTGGTGCCTGGCGTCGCCCTGACTCCCGAGCAGATGGCGCAGCTGACCAGCGACATCGTCTGGCTGGTGGCCAAGGACGTCACCCTGCCCGACGGCAGCGTGACCCGTGCCTTGGTGCCGCAGGTCTATGTGCGCGTACGCCAGGGCGACATCGACGGTTCCGGCGCGCTGATGGCCGGGCAGAACGTCGACCTGAACATCCAGAACGACCTGGTCAACAGCGGCACCCTCGCCGGGCGCAACGTGCTGTCGATCACCGCGCAGAACATCCAGAACCTCGGTGGCCGCCTGACCGGCACCGACGTGGGAGTGAAGGCCGCCGGCGACCTGAACAACCTCGGCGGCCTGATCGACGCCAGCCACAGCCTGACCGCCGTGGCCGGCCGCGACATCAACCTGACCTCCAGCACCCAGGACTCCCAGAGCGCCCAGGGCAGCGCCACGCGCGTCTCGCGGGTCGCCGGGCTGTTCGTCTCCGACCCGGCTGGCGAGCTGATCGCCACGGCCGGGCGTGACCTCAACCTGAACGCCGCCCAGGTGGTCAACAGCGGCGCAGGCGGCAAGACCACCCTGGGCGCCGGCAACGACATCAACCTCGGCACCGTGGCCGTCCAGGAACAGCAGAGCATGACCTGGAACAGCAGCAACTGGCGCAAGGAGTCCAGCGCAGGCGAAGTGGCCAGCAGCGTGCAGGGCCAGGGCGACGTGCGCCTGATCGCCGGCCACGACCTCAACTCCCGTGGCGCCAGCGTGACCAGCGAACAGGGCGCAGTGCAGGCCTCCGCCGACCACGACGTCAACCTCACCGCCAGCCAGAACAACGCCATGGCCGACGAGGCGCACAAGGTCAAGAGCAAGACCGGCTGGTTCTCCTCCAAGACCATCGTCACCCGCGACACGGTCGACGAGAGCCTGTCCCAGGGCTCGACCTTCAGCGGCGAGACCACCTACGTCAGCGCCGGCAACGACCTCAAGGTGGAAGGCAGCAACGTGGTGTCCAACGGCGACACCACCCTGGTGGCCGGCCGCAACGTCACCATCGCCTCCGCCACCGACCACCTGAACGAACAGCACAGCCGCGACGAGAAGAAGAGCGGCCTGTTCAGCGGCGGCGGCATCGGCTTCACCATCGGCAGCCAGCAGCAGTCGGTGAAGAACACCGACGATGGCGACAGCGCCGCCGCCAGCACCGTCGGCTCGATCAACGGCAACGTCAACATCAAGGCCGGCGAGGCCTACCGCCAGGTCGGCAGCAAGGTCAGCGCGCCCAGCGGTGACGTCAACATCGAAGGTCGCACCGTCGACATCGTCGAGGCGCAGAACGCCCACCTCAGCACCCAGGAAAGCAAGTTCAAGCAGAGCGGCCTTTCCGTCACCCTGACCAACCCGATCATCACCGCCGTGCAGACCGCGCAGCAGATGAAGAAGTCCGCCGAGCGCACCGACGACAACCGCATGAAGGCCCTGGCCGCCGCCAACGTCGCCATGGAAGGTGCCGGCGCCGCCTCCGCCGTCATGGCCAATCCGGCCCAGGCTGGCGGCATCAACATCAGCATCTCCATCGGCGCGAGCAAGAACGAGAGCCGCAGCGAGCAGCGCGGCAGCACCGCCGCCGGCTCCAGCGTGAGCGCCGGGCGTGACGTGAACATCACCGCCAGCGGCGCCGGCAAGGACAGCGACCTCACCGTGCAGGGCAGCCAGATCAGTGCCGGGCGCGACGCCAATCTCAAGGCCGACGGCGACATCGCCCTGCTGGCCGCGAAGAACACCGTCGAGCAGCACAGCACCAGCAAGGGCAGCAGCGCCAGCATCGGCATCGGCTTCGCCGTGGGCGGCACGCAGAACGGCTTCACCATCAACGCCGGTGCCTCGCAGAGCCGCGGCAACGCCGATGGCAACGACCTGGTGTGGAGCAACACCCACGTCGACGGCGGGCGCCAGGTCAACCTGCAGTCCGGCGGCGACACCCAGCTGCATGGCGCGGTGGTCAGCGCACCGCAGGTCACTGCCGACGTTGGCGGCAACCTGAGCATCGAGAGCCTGCAGGACACCAGCACCTACGACGCCAAGCAGTCGAGCAAGGGCGTGGGCGTCAGCCTGTGCATCCCGCCGTTCTGCTACGGCGCTTCCAGCGGCAGCGTCAGCAGCAACACGGCCAAGCAGAACTCCAACTACGCCAGCGTCACCGAACAGTCGGGGATCAAGGCAGGCGACGGCGGCTTCGACATCCGCGTGAACGGCAACACCGACCTCAAGGGCGGCCTGATCGCCAGCAGCGACGCCGCCATCGAGGCCGGCCGCAACCGGCTCAGCACCGGCACCCTGACCCAGGCGGACATCCACAACGCCGCGGATGCCAAGGCCACCAGCAGCGGCGTCAACCTCAGTTCCGACATGGTCACCCAGGGCAAGTACGGCGTCGGCAAGGCCATCGTCGGCAACGCGCTGAACTCGGGCAAGGACTCCGGCTCGTCGTCCGGCGATACCCGCAGCGCCATCAGCGCCGGCACCGTGGTCATCACCGACGGTGCCCTGCAACAGCAACTCACCGGGCAGAACGGCGCGGACACGGTCGCCGGCCTCAACCGCGACACCGCCAACGCGCACACCGCCGCCGAGCGCCAGGACGTCGACGAGATGCGCCGCACCGCCGAGGCGGAACAGGCGATCAAGAACGAAACCTACCGCCAGGCCGTGCAGTTCACCGACGACGCCTACCGCAAGATGTTCCTGGAAAAGGCGCGGATGTTCGTCATCCTCACCGACGACCAGGGCAACGTACTGCGCGACAAGGACGGCGTGCCGCTGCGCCGCGAACTCGACGACAGCGAGAAGGCCAACCTGCAGGCCGGTGGCGACGGCCGCGTACACATCGCCAACAACGGCATCTTCAACGACGAGAACGGCGCGGCCCGCTACGCGGCGCAGCACAGCACCGCCGACGGCCCGCAGTACTTCATCTGGTTCCCCGACGCCAGCAACTCCGTCTCCGAGCTGCTCATCGCCGGCTACCAGAAGTACCTGGAGAACGACTTCTGGGGCCTGGCCAACGCCACCGTCGAGACCCGCGACGCGCTGCTGCGCTATGGCGAGACCGGCCTGCACATCGACGGCCACAGCCGCGGCTCGATGACCACCGGCAACGCCATGGAGTCCATCGCACGGCTGCCCGATCCCAGCGGCAGCCTGAGCAACACCACCCTCAACTTCTACGGCCCGGCCTACAATGCCGCCAAGGCGGACGACCTGCTGGCCATGCTGCAGAATCGCGACGCGATGAGCGACGAGAAGAAGAACGAGATGGTCGTCCAGCTGCAGAACCACAAGACCGACCCGGTGGGCGGCTGGATCGGCTGGAACCCCGGTACCGGCGGCACCATCCCCGACGACAGCAATGCGCTCAAGGAGATCAAGAACGTGGCAGGCGGCAAGTACACGGTGCACAACTGCTACGGCAACGGCGACCCTGCCTGCCAGAAGTTCTGGCAGGACATGCCGGACAAGAAACCGGTACTCACCCCGGTGAAGACCTATCCGCCGACCCCATGAGCCCGCAGACATGCTGAAGCGCAACGGCGGCCTGGCCGCCCTCCTGCCCTGCCTGCTCCTGGCAGCCTGCAGCCAGGCGCGGCCGTTGCAGCCGCCACCGCCGCTGTACGAGCTGTGGGCCAAGTCCGGCGTGGACCAGCAGGGCGTACGCAACGCCCTGCTCGGCTGCGGCTTCCCCGACTCGGCCTACGTCGACAACACGACCATCACCACCAACGACTACGCGCGCGGCGAGCAGTGCATGCTCGCCCAGGGGTTCGCCTACCAGGATCGCTACACCCTCTGCGATACCAGCCCGCAGCTGCCCGCCTGCAAGGCCGCCGGTGCCGCGCCGAAGGCCAGCCCGACGCAGCGCCCGCCCGCCTACACGCAATGGACTCAGGCCAGCGCCGACAGCCAGGGCGTGCAGCAGGCCATGAAAGCCTGCGGCTACACCACGGTGATCGAGCCCGTCGACCAGATGCTCCTCAACGACATCGCCGCCGCGCAGCTGTGCATGCTCGATCGCGGCTTCCACTTCACCCGCCCGGCCAGCAACCTGCTGTGCAAGAACCCGCCCATGCTGCCCGCGTGTCGCGGCAAGGTCATCGACACGCGCAACTGCTGCGCGCCGCCCAAGGCCGCCGGGCAACGCTGATACCAGGAATCACCATGTACGCCACGCTGTTCCCCCGCACGGGCGCCCTGGCGCTGGCCGCCCTGCTGCTCGCCGGCTGCGGCAACCTCGCCAACGTGCAGTCCTACTCCACGCCCTACTCCGCCCCGTCTGGCGGAGAAACGGCGCGCTTGCGCGTGATCACCAACGGCATGGCTCGCGGCGTCCCCGCCAGTGCCTGCATCGACTGGCGCCGCGAAGGCGCCGGCGTGATCGCCGTGGCGCAATCCGGCTTCGCCAACCGCAACGGCCAGAGCCTGGGCATGCCGCCCAGCCGCCAGGCCGAGCAACTGGGCCAGGGCGGCTTCGCCAGCAGCGAGGTCCGCATACCGGCCGGCCAACCCTTCGCCTTCAACTTCCAGAGCCGGGGCATGGTCAGCAGCGGCTATTCGTACAGCTGCCAGCAATCCATGACCTTCACCCCCGAAGCCGGGCAGGACTACGAACTGCTGCTGATGGAAAGCGGCCAGTGCCTGGCGCGGCTGGTGCGCCTGGGCGATGGCCGCAACCTCAGCGGCAGCCTGCAGGACACCCGTTTGTGCAAGGCTTCCGACGCGCTCTGAGCGCCGCTTTCAGGGTTGCGAATACGGTGGATAGCGGTCATCCGGCACACGCCGCTGGCTGCCGGGGTCCGGCCCGTCTTCGGGAGCATGGGCCGGGTGTGGCGGGTCGACCTGCGGGTCGGCCAGGTCCGGCGAATCCGGATCGAACCCCAGGTCGGGGTCCACGTGGTGCGAGCCATCGGCGGGCGCCTGGCCCGACGCGAACAGCCAGCGCTCGCTGGCAGCCACGGGATGCTCGCTGAGGGGGACATGGCGTTTCATGATCACCTCCTGCGTCTCTGGCAGTGACAAGGCAGTTTACGCGCAGCCATTCCCCTGGGTTTCCCCTGCACCGACAGCCGGCCGGTTTCGCTCGCCGCCGAAGGGAAACCCGCGATCTAGACCATGGTCGCAAAGACCCGACCGCCCATCTGTGACACCTTCGCGCGCTTTTTCAGTGCCCCCGGAGTCACCGCATGCCCTCGCCCCTCTCCTCCAGCCAGCTCACCCGCCTGAGCGCCCTCGCCCTGCTCGGAGGCATTGCCGCCCCGGCCAGTGCCGACTTCCTGGAGGACAGCAGCGCGCGCCTGGAATCGCGTACCTTCTACTTCAACCGCGACTTCCGCGACGGCAGCTCGTCCAACCCGCAGGGCGCCTCCAAGCGCGAGGAGACCGCCCAGGGCTTCATCCTCAACCTGCAGTCGGGCTACACCGAAGGCACCGTCGGCTTTGGCGTCGACGCCCTGGCCATGCTCGGCGTCAAGCTCGACTCCAGCCCCGCCGACAGCAACAGCGGCCTGCTGCCTTCCAGCGGCCACGACCCGCGCCACTCCGCGGACCAGTACGCCAAGGCTGGCGTCACCGGCAAGCTGCGCGTGTCCCGCACCCAGTTGAAGTACGGCGCGATGCTGCCGGACATGCCGCTGCTCAAGTACAACGACGGCCGCCTGCTGCCCAACATGTTCCACGGCGCGCAGCTGACCAGCGAGGAAATCGCCCACCTCAAGCTCACCGCCACGCGGCTGGAGCGCTACACCGCGCGCGACTCCAGCGACGCCCAGGACGTGCGCCTGAACTGCAAGAACAAGCGCTACGCCTGCGACACCACCGGCAACCGCTTCGACGCCTACCAGGCCGACTACCAGGTCAATGACCAACTGCTGCTGCAATACGCCCAGGGCGGGCTGGAGAACGTCTACCGTCAGCGCTACGTCGGCATCGTCGGCAAGCAGGCGGTGGGCGCCGGCAAGGTCACCGCCGACCTGCGCTGGTTCGACAGCGACGACGACGGCTCGGCCCGCGCCGGCGAGATCGACAACCGCGCGCTGAGCCTGCTGCTGTCCTACGCCCAGGACGGCCACATCCTCAGCGCCGGCTGGCAGCGCATGAACGGCGACAGCTCCATGCCCTACCTCGACGGCAGCAACCCCTACCTCGCCAACTACGTGCAGGTGAACGACTTCGCCAATGCCCGGGAGCGCTCCTGGCAACTGCGCTACGACTTCGACCTGCGCAGCGTCGGCGTGCCCGGCCTGAGCTTCATGACCCGCTACGTCAACGGCGACCACATCGCCCTGGCCAATGGCGACGAAGGCAAGGAATGGGAGCGCGACGTGGAGTTCAAGTACGTGATCCAGGCCGGCACCTTCAAGGACCTCAGCCTGCGCCTGCGCAACGCCACCTACCGCACCAACTATGAACAGTCGGCGCGGGACGTGGATGAGGTCCGGCTGATCGCGAGCTACAACTTCTCGATTCTCTGAGCCAGCCGCACGCCCCCTCTCACCGGGCGACGCCTGCCCACGCTTCGGTGACAGCGCCGGCCCGACGTTCCGTCGTGGCCGGGCCAGGGTCTGGGGCCCCCAGGGTTCGGACGAAGAATGCCGAAGCCTTGTCCCAGCCTTCCCGACGGTGAACGTAGCCCAGCAACTCGGCAGTCATATCCCGAGCCTTGTCGATGGCAGCGCTGTTGCTCTTGTACGCCCCGTCCTTTTCACAGTGTGTCTTCCGGTTCTCGGCATCGTACGTATACAGATGCAGCAGCCTGCCGGTGCCGTTCTCGCGTTGCGTGTGACTGGCGCTGTAACTGTCCTGGATCAGGTGGGCGATCGCCCCTGCGGCCAGTGATCTGAGGTTTTCCTCCTGATCGCCCTGGCGATACATGTGCTTCATGTCGAAAACATCGAGCACCGTGCAGTCACTGGGGTTGGCCAGTTGCGGATTGCGCGAGCAACCGACCTTGCCGAAGAACTCGTGGTAGGGCGTTGTCTTGCGAATGGTGTTGGCCGGCACCTCCCCGATCGCGACCCGGTAGGTGTATTCCAGCCACCGATACATCTTCGCTCTGGCCTGCGCGTCGGACTCATCCGCAGCCCGCATCGCATGAAGGAACTGCAGATCACCATGGTGTACGCGACGGGTCAGCGTATTGGGTCGACTGGCGTCTTCCTCATGGGCCTTGAACAGCCAGATATGCGCCGTGCCGTTGTAGTGCCAGGCCTTGCGCGTCAGCTCTTCCGGGTCATCGTTCCACTCCACGCCCCCCAGTAACGGCAGGAGCCAGGTCCTGCCCCGCAGGACTTTCGCGTATGCCGGCTGATAGGCCTGCCGGGTGATGATCTCGTGGATGGCCTGATTACGGCTGTCGAGGATGTAGGAACGCAGATGGCACTGCGCGGCGCTCGCATCGTCGCGGATTTCCAACTGCACCGCGCTGGAGCCGTAGTCATTCGCGCCACCTTTCCAACTGACTGGATGGATTTCGAACGCCATGGCCTGGCTGACCAGGAGGACGCCCAGAAAGCCCAATGGAATGCGCATGTTTTCTTCCTTGAAGTGAGACGGGGGCTGCTGGCAGAGCCTGAACCACCCCAAAGCGCCGGTCATCATCGAAATGAATGATGACCGGACAACCCGCCAACGGCACTCTGGGTCAGGCGCGCACCGCCACCGAAAAACCTCTGCGCCGGGCCTGGGAGGCAATATGAAAAGGGAATTTCTGGTAACCGTCTGCCTGCTGATCGCGGGCTGCTCCAGCAACGCGCAGTTCCTCGTCGGCACAGAAAGCGACCCGCAGGGACTAACGCTCGATCAACTCGAAGCGCAGAACACAGCAATCCGCCAGACCCTGGCCCCCTGCGACACCCTGTTCGGCGTGAAGACCGAGAAAGCCGAGCAGAAGGCTCGAACAGCCTGGTGGCTGAAGGTCATCGGCGTGACGTCGGCGTCCATCGTCGCCCCGGCCCTGACGGCGGCGAACGCCTCCGCCAATGCAGCCTGGATAGCCGGCGCCAGCGGGACCGGCGGCGCGGTGATCGCCGTGCTCGACAGCGCCGATTCGATGGGCATAAGCGGCGTCGCCGCATTACGCGGCCTGACCCAATTGGCCCAGGATATCGGGCCAGACGTCGATATCGCCGAAGACATCGGCAAACCCTACAACGAACGCACAGCCGCTGCCGCAAGGGCCGCCCGCAAGTGCCGGTTCCAGGTTCCCAATGTGGCGCCGGCTGCTGCTCCTGCTGCTGCGCCTGCTGCTCCAGCCCCGGCTCCAGCTCCTGGCGCCGCGAAGGGGTGACCTCTTCGCTGTTGCGGCATGCGGCCTGGCGAAGTCTGGTCCGCATCCACCTGTCCCACCCCGTTCGCTCCTACGTGTTGGGGAAATGGATGAGACCCGTTTCATTCTGTCGGCAATGTCCTGCCACTGCATCGCAGCAACCAACCGAAATGTCCCACGGGCCATTAGCCTTGCGGGCCTACAAGCGCCGTCCCTAGCCTCTGAACCGCCGCAGCGTCATCGCGGCCGGGCGTAGGAACCCGGGAAAAGGATCAAGGTACGGTAGCTCCGTAGTCACGGTTGCAGGCGAAATCCCGCTGCAAATCCGTGCTTCCATGGCGGCCGTGCAGGGAGGCTTCGGCCTACCGGTCCCTTGGTCCCGGCATTCCTACCCTTGCACGGTCCGCCTCTCTTTACCCGTAGGAAGGTTGATTGGCGGCTTCTTGATCCTCTGACCAAGTAGTGGCTGACATGAACTATCCCCCTTTCTCTCCCGCGCGCCGCCCTTCTCCACCGAACCATGCCTACCTCGCGGAGGATCACCATGCGTGAATTCCTCCCAGTTCCCTTGACCGGCCAGTTCGGCGAGGAAGTCCTCTTCATCAACGCCCTCGCCCCGGCCGAGCACCTGCGCGAGGTCGCCCTGCGCCGCATCACGGCGGTCGAAAACCTGCTGCAACTGATGGAAGACGACAGCGACAGCGGCCTCATTCACGCCACCGCCCGCCTCGCTTCCGCCCTGGCCCCGCTGGTCAGCGAAGCCCGCCAGCTCTACGAACTGGCCCTGGAGCGCCCCGACTACAAGGCGGGGCCGACCCAGCGATGAACAACACCAGCGCTGCGATGGCCCACTACAGTGCCGCCCTGCAGGCCATCGATGCGATGGGCGCGCTCGTGCAGCACCACCCCGACCCTCGACTCCTGGAGCTGCTCGCCAGCGCCCGCGAACATTTCAAGAACGGTTTCTGGCTGGCCCACCTGAACGTGTTGAGCAATGTGCGGGAGGTATCCGCCACGCCCTACTCCCGGCGCATCCCACTGACCTCGGTGCAGTCGCGCCATCTCGACGAGCTGCGCGCCGGCATGCTGGAGGCACAGAACAGCCTCGCGCCAGACACCCTGGCCACGCCGTGGACTTCGTTGTTCAACGCGCGCCAGCACGTCTCGGCGGGGAAGAAGCGCACCTGTTTCGAGGCCGGCTACCTGATCCGATTCTTCCAGTTGCTGCAGGAGGCGCGACACGGCGTGCCGCAATGGACGCTGCGCGCTCACAGCATCACACCGGGAGAGCGCATCTACCGCTATCGCCCCTGACCGGCCGGGCCGGCCCACCTGGCACCGGCCCGGCAAGCGCCGCCTCACTTCTTGGCGGTGAGCGTGCTGTAGCTGGTGATCAGGTTGCGGTAATCGGGGATGTGGTTGGAGAACAGCGCGGCGAGGCCTTCGATGTCGTTGCGCCAGTCGCGGTGCAGCTCACAGGCCACGCCGAACCAGGTCATCATCTGCGCGCCGGCGGCCTCCATGCGGCGCCAGGCGGCATCACGGGTAACTTCGTTGAAAGTGCCCGAGGCATCGGCGACGACAAAGACATCGAAGCCCTCTTCCAGCGCCGACAGCGCGGGGAACGCCACGCACACCTCGGTGACCACGCCAGCGAGGATCAGCTGCTTCTTGCCGGTGGCCTTGACCGCCTTGACGAAGTCCTCGTTGTCCCAGGCGTTGATATTGCCGGGACGGGCGATGTAGGGCGCGTCGGGGAACAGGTCCTTCAGCTCGGGCATCAGCGGGCCGTTGGGGCCGTTCTCGAAGCTGGTGGTGAGAATGGTCGGCAGCTTGAAGTACTTGGCCAGGTCGGCCAGAGCCAGGACGTTGTTCTTGAACTTGTCCGGTTCGATGTCACGCACCAGCGAAAGCAGGCCGGCCTGGTGATCGACCAGCAATACCGCGGCCTGGGACTTGTCGAGACGGACGTAGGGCTTGCTCATGGGGTTTCCTCTGGATGAAGGTCGCCCGGCGCTGGGCGCCGGGCTGGTGATGAGTCAGCGGTACTGCGTGCTCGCTCAGTTCGTGCGCCGCCAGGCGCAGTGGCAGGAATCAAGCGTAGGCCATGAAACCTGGTACGCCGGTGCAAAAAATTTGCACTTCGATTCCAGCCGCTGGTCCACGGTGAAGGAATTTAGAGAACGGATGATGACCACCGGGGCTTCAGACTTCCCTTACAGATTTCACCCGCGACAATTCCTTACCATCCGTCGACATTGTTGTTGTAAGCAGTTCTTCCCAATGGAAATATTCGCGAAATGTCTAAGCTGAAAACTGTAGGAAGCGTGTGGGGGAACTAGCGCCATGGCCAGGAACGTAAAAGAGCGCGCAACCGTGATTTGCCGGCTCGACGACAAGATTCTGTTCGTCCGCAAGGCCAAGTCGAAATGGAACCTTCCCGGCGGCCGCATCGAGGCCGACGAACGCCCAGGCCAGGCCGCCGTGCGCGAGCTGATCGAGGAAACCGGGCTGGCTCTCGAACAGTTGAACTACATCGCGCCGCTGGAGCTGTACCAGACCCTGCACTACGTGTTCGAAACCCCCGTCGACCCGGCGCAGCAGCCCACGCCGCTGAACGAAATCGCCGACTGCCGCTGGTTCACGCCCGAAGAAGCGAGCAAGCGCAACATCAACAAATCGGTGCGGCGCCTGCTGCGTTCGTGCCTGAGCAAAGAGGCCGGCTGAAGCCGGCCTTTTTCATTGCCCCATCTGCACGCCCACGGCGGACAACGCAGGCGCGTTCGGCTCTTACCAAGTGACCATGGCTGCGTAAATTGCTGCAGGAGCGAGCTTGCTCGCTAACCCTCTCGACGCCGGTGTCTGGTTGTTCGCGGGCAAGCTCACTCCTACAAGGGCAACGTGGCCTCGCCGTCGAACGCATCGGCTCAGGTGGCCTGCCTTATTGTTCGCCCCCTGACGCATTCCAGCGCTTGCGCGCGTTCAGGTAGGCGGCAAGGTCGCCGTAGCCCAGGCGCTCGGCGATGCGCGTGCGGCTTTCTCCCTGCAGTTCCAGGTGCTGCTCCAACTCCTTGCGCACCTGGTCGAGCAACTCGCGAAATCCCAGATCCTGCTCCGCCAACCGCCTGCGCAGGGTGCGCGGGCTCTGGTGCAACTGGTCGGCGACGCTTTCCAGCGCCGGAACCTCGCCGCGTTCGAGCATTCGCCGGACGATGCCAGCCGCCCTGGCCGCCCAGCCGCTGAGTTGGCGCAGTCGGGCGAGGCGGCGATCGAGTTCGAGGCTGAGCAGCTCAACCAGGCCGGCATGGCGCCCCAGCAGCGGCAGCGCAAGGGTTTCCGCGGCAAAGTAGAGGCGATTGTGCGAACTGCCGAACTCGATTCGCTCGCCGAACCATTGGCTGTACTGCGCGTGGGTGAAGCAGGCACGCACGGGCTCGATCGCGCAACCGGTGCCGCGCCGCAGCTGGGTCACGGCCATCACGCAATAGTGCTCCAGCAGGTAGCGGCTGAGCGGTTCGGGAGCATCGATGACCAGCTCGACGGCGACGCTGTCGCCCTCTTCGAGCAGCCGGAAGGTATCGGTGTCCGCGGCCAGCGGCGCATAGCGCACCCAGCAGAGGACGGCCTGGCGCACATCGGCGCAGAACTGCGCGAGGTGGGCGATCACATGCCAGTCCTGGGGGCTGAACTGGCCAAATAGCTGCAGGCCGATGGCGGGCTCCAGGCTCGCCGCCTCAAGCCACAGGTGCTCCAGCTCGACCAGGCTGTAGTCGCAATGACGACGTGCACGATGGCTGCTCAGATAGCGCTCCAGCACCTGGCCGAGCAGCCCGCGGTGGTAGCGCTGCGCGACAGGCTTGGCCACTTCTCGGGTGTTTCTGTCCTTTTCGCGCATGGGTCGCTGCTCGGTCCTGGGTTCTGATGGGCACGCCTTGTCCCATTGGACCCGAACCGAGAGTGCCATGACTACAACAACAATGCTCCTCGATAACCCGACCGTGATCGTGGCGGGAATCTTCCTTGCCTTCATCCTTCTCGAACTGGCTTGCGCCACCTTCCGCCAGCCCCGTGGCCAACGCCGCGACGTGCTGATCGAGGTATTCGGCTCCAGCCTGCTGCTGGCGGTGACATTCCCGCTGGTGATGTGGGCCAGCGGCGCCCTCGTCGACCTCGCCTTCCCCACCGCCGCCGGTTCCCTGGCGGGCATCCCGTGGCTGGCCGGCTTCGCGCTGTTCCTGCTGTTCGACGACATGACCCAGTACTGGTGGCACCGCCTGGCCCACCGCGTGCCGTTCCTCTACGCCCTGCACCGGGCCCACCATTCGGCGCCGTACATGAGCATCCGCATCGTCTACCGCAACAACAGCTTCTACTACCTGCTGATGCCGGGCATCTGGTTCTCCGGGGCGCTGATCCACATGGGGCTGGCGAACGTCTACTACGTGTACCTGATCCTGAAGATGTGCGTGATCTTCGGCGCCCACAGCAACCTCGCCTGGGACGACAGGCTCTACCGAATCCGCGCCCTGCGCCCGCTGATGTGGCTGCTGGAGCGGACCATCTCCACGCCCGCCACCCATTCGGCACACCATGGCCTCAACGCTGACGACGGCGTGACCAACTACAAGGGCAACTTCGGCAACCTGCTGTTCTTTTGGGACGTGCTGTTCGGCACGGCGAAGATCACCCGGCGCCGCCCGCTGGCCTATGGCATCGAGGACCTGGCGCCGGTGAGCTGGCAGGAGGAAGTCTTCTGGCCGCTGGTGCGCAGCCGTACGCCGGACACCGCCAAGGACGTGGCCGCAGAGGTGGCGCAATGAACCCGAATGTCGTCCTGATCGCAGGCTCCAGCCAGTTGGGCAGCCAGTCTGCGAAAGTTGCCCGTTACCTTGCCGGCCGCCTGGAAAGCCAGGCGCTGTGCGGCTGGGCCAGGGTCATCGACCTGGGTGCCACGCCGCTGCCGCTTTGGCCGGCAGCGGATTCGCAGGAGCTTTGGCCGCAGCACCGCGAGCTGCTGCGCGAGGCGGATGCGCTGGTGGTGATCGTTCCGGAATGGCAAGGCATGGCTTGCCCGGCGCTGAAGAACTTCTTCCTCTATGCCGGACTGCGCGAACTGGGGCACAAGCCGGCACTGCCGGTTGGGGTTTCCGCTGGCCAGGGCGGCGCCTACCCGCTGGCCGAGCTGCGCGCCTCCAGCTACAAGAACAGCCGCATCGCCTACCTGCCGGAACAGCTGTTGGTCCGACAGGTGGAAGGCGTGTTCAACGAAGGCCCGCCAGGCGATGAGAACGACCAGCGCCTGCGCGAACGCGCCGACTGGGCGCTGCACATGCTTTGCCAGTACGCAGTCGCGCTGCGCGAGGTCCGCGAGCGTATCGACCTGCACAATCCCGCCTACGCCAACGGTATGTGACGAGCCCGGAGGATGCGCAGGAAGGCGCTTCAAGGTATCTTCTGCGCCTTCCTACAAAAACTTCGACAGGATTCGTCTCCCGATGCTTCGCGCCGCCCTGCTCTGTGCCACCGCGCTGTGCTCCAGCCTGACCTTCGCCAAGGTCGAGGTGAAGCAGGTGCAGCATTCCAAGGTCGGCGAGGTGCTGGCGGTGCGGATCAGCGAGGATATCGCTCCGGGCGACTACGAGCGTCTGTTCAAGGGGCTGCTGGCCAACCCCGGCAAGTTCGCCCGCAAGGTGGCCCTGCTGGACAGCATCGGTGGCAGCGCCGCCGAGTCGATCAAGATGGGCCGCCTGCTGCGTGAATCCGGCTTCGAGACCCTGGTGCCGACCAACAGCGTCTGCCAGGGTTCCTGCGTTTACCTGCTGGCCGCCGGCAAGCACCGTACCGTGCGCGGCTACGTGGGCCTGCATCGCCCCTACTACCCGGCCGGCGATTCCTCCCAGGCCGCGGGCAGCTACAACGCCCGCACCTATTTCCGCGACATGGATATTCCGCTGGAACTGGCCGACGCCATGCAGAGCATCGACCCGCAACGCATGCGCGTGCTGACCGCGCAGGAATTGCAGCGCTACCGCCTGGGCGCCACGCCCAGCCAGATCAGCGCCCGCTGACGTTCAACGGCCACTGGTCCGCGTCGAGGTAACCCAGCAGGCGCGGCGTCTGGTCCTTCTCGCTGAGCACGAAGAGCGTCGAGGCATAGTCCGGGGTCGCCGGGTCGTCCACGCTGACCGAGTGTTCCAGGTCTTCGATGCATTCGCTGTGGGTCACCAGGATCAGGTTGCGGTGCGCCACCTTGTGCTGCAGCGCCTGGTCCAGCATCGTTCCTTCGCACTTGTACAACCAGTTCTGCTCCACCGGCTGCCGGCCGAACATCGAGGAGGCGGTCTGGATGGCGCGCAACTGGTCGCTGCTGAGAATGTCGGCATTGGCCAGGCCGAGCGCGGCGAAATCCTGCCCGATCTCGTGGGCACTCTGCCCGCCCCTGACGGTGATGCCGCTGACGTCGGCCATGCAAGGCGCGCTGGAGCGGTCGCAGCGCTCGGCATGGCGCACCAGCACGATCAGGTCGCCGTTCTGCCAATGCTCGCGCAATTCGGCCTGGCGCTGGGCGTCACCCACCAGCGGCGTAGGACGCGAGAAGTCCAGCGGCAGGAAGCCACTGAGCAGGGCGATCACCGGGAGCATTGCCAGTAATGCCAGCCAACCGCGGGACATTGATCTGAAGACTTTCGGGATGGGCATGATTGAGGCCGCGCTGCTGGAAAGAGGTCCGCATCCGTTTCCCTCTTCGATGAGGGAGGCCCGACCCATCCCTGGGGTGTCCATCGCACTGCGGGTTGTCAGATGGCGGGCGAACAAACCCTATCCCCGGAATCGTGAAGAACCCGTTATGAATTGCTGAAGAAACCGTCTCTGTCGGAAACGACCGTCTGTCGCTCCGCCGCCGTCGCGGCGCCAACCAGCGCAATCGGCCGCTTTTCGGTCATCGCGATGTGGTAGAACAAGGCACAGTGCCATCAGAGAGCCGCCGCCATGCCGTACGACGCCTCCCCGGAAAATCCCGTCTACCAGACCCTCCTCGAATCCACCCGCGCGATCCCGTGGAAGATCGACTGGAAATCCATGACGTTTGCCTACATCGGCCCGCAGATCGAAGCATTGCTGGGCTGGAGCCAGGCCAGCTGGGTCAGCGCCAACGACTGGGCCGAGCGCATGCACCCCGAAGACCGCGAGCGGGTGGTGAACTTCTGCATCTCGCAGTCCCGCGAAGGCACCGACCACGAGGCGGATTACCGCGCGCTGACCATCCAGGGTGACTACGTGTGGATCCGCGATGTGGTGCACGTGGTGCGCGACGACGACGGCGAGGTGGATTCGCTGGTCGGCTTCATGTTCGACATCAGCGAGCGCAAGCGCGCCGAAGAACAGCTGATCATGTTGCAGCGCCAGCTCGAGGAGTATTCGTACAAGGACGGCCTGACCGGCGTGGCCAACCGGCGCATGTTCGATTCGGTGCTGGACACCGAGTGGGGCAGCGCCCAGCGCAGCGGCCAGCCGATCTCCCTGGTGCTGCTGGATATCGACTACTTCAAGCAGTTCAACGATCACTACGGGCATATCCGCGGTGACGACTGCCTGCGCACGGTGGGCAAGGCACTGGCCGGCGCGCTGCATCGCCCGCGGGACTTCATCGCGCGCTTCGGCGGCGAGGAGTTCGTGCTGGTGCTGCCGGAGACCGACAGCGAGGCCGCGCGGCAGGTCGCCGAGCGCTGCCGCAGCGTGCTGCGCGAACAACAGATCAGCCACGAGAAGTCGAATGTGTCCTCGCTGCTGACCATCAGCCTGGGTGTCGGCACCGCGGTGCCCGCCTCCAGCGACCGCCCGCTGGACTTCGTCGCGGCGGTGGACCGGTTGCTCTACCAGGCCAAGCAGGCCGGACGCGACCGGCTGGTGGCGGCGCAGTGGAAGCGCGGCGATGATTTGCGGCGCGATGCGGTGCTCTGAGGCCACTGCGACGTCCTGACTCGACAATCAGGGCGGGCACTGGCGCCAGAGCTGTCTAAGCTCTATAGCCACACGCGCGTGCCGGCGGCAGCGCGGTGGCCTCACAAGGGCCGCCGACCGTTGCGCCACCCCTTGGAACACCTGGCCCGGAGCCGGCATTGCGTAGAGCCGACCCCGTAACCAGGACCCCTGACCATGCACGATATCGACCCCGTCGAAACCCAGGAATGGCTGGACGCGCTGGAATCCGTACTGGAAAAAGAAGGCGAAGAGCGCGCCCACTACCTGATGACTCGCCTCGGCGAGCTGGCCAGCCGCACCGGCACGCAACTGCCCTACGCCATCACCACGCCCTATCGCAACACCATTCCCGTCGGCCATGAAGCGCGCATGCCCGGCGACCTGTTCATGGAGCGGCGCATCCGCTCGCTGGTGCGCTGGAACGCACTGGCAATGGTCATGCGCGCCAACCACAAGGACCCGTCACTGGGCGGGCACATCTCCACCTTCGCGTCCTCGGCGACCCTCTACGACATCGGCTTCAACTACTTCTTCAATGGCCCCACCGAGGAACACGCCGGCGACCTGATCTACTTCCAGGGCCACGCCTCGCCGGGCGTCTACGCCCGCGCCTACATCGAGGGGCTGCTCAGCGACGAACAGCTGGAGAACTTCCGCCAGGAGGTGGATGGCAAGGGAGTCTCCTCCTACCCGCACCCCCGGCTGATGCCGCACTTCTGGCAGTTCCCCACGGTGTCCATGGGCCTGGGGCCGATCCAGGCGATCTACCAGGCGCGCTTCATGAAGTACCTGGAGAGCCGCGGCTTCATTCCCGCCGGCAAGCAGAAGGTCTGGTGCTTCCTCGGCGACGGCGAGACCGACGAACCCGAATCCCTCGGTGCGATTTCCCTGGCCGGGCGCGAGAAGCTCGACAACCTGATCTTCGTGGTGAACTGCAACCTGCAGCGCCTGGACGGCCCGGTGCGCGGCAACGGCAAGATCATCCAGGAGCTGGAAGGGGTATTCCGGGGCGCCAACTGGAACGTGATCAAGGTGATCTGGGGGCGCCTGTGGGACCCGCTGTTCGCCAAGGACACTGCCGGCCTGCTGCAGGCGCGGATGGACGAAGCGGTGGACGGCGACTACCAGAACTACAAGGCCAAGGACGGCGCCTACGTCCGCGAGCACTTCTTCGGCAAGCGGCCCGAGTTGCTGGAGATGGTCAAGGACCTCTCCGACGAGGAGGTCTGGAAGCTCAACCGTGGCGGCCACGACCCGTACAAGGTCTATGCGGCCTACCACCAGGCGGTGAACCACAAGGGCCAGCCCAGCGTGGTCCTGGCCAAGACCATCAAGGGCTACGGCACCGGCACCGGCGAGGCGAAGAACATCGCCCACAACATCCACGAGATCGACGTGGACAGCCTGCGCGCCTTCCGCGACCGTTTCGACATCCCGATCAAGGATGCCGACCTGCCCAAGCTGCCCTTCTATCGCCCCGACGAGGGCAGCGCCGAGGCGCGCTACCTGAAGGAACGCCGGGCGGCCCTGGGCGGCTTCATGCCCCATCGCCATGGCAACAGCCAGGCCATCCCGGCACCGCCGCTGGAAACGCTCAAGGCGCTGCTGGACGGTTCGGGCGACCGTGAAATCTCCACCACCATGGCCTTCGTGCGGATCATCTCGCAACTGGTGAAGGACAAGGAGCTGGGCCAGCGCATCGTGCCGATCATCCCGGACGAAGCCCGCACCTTCGGCATGGAGGGCATGTTCCGCCAGCTCGGCATCTACTCCTCGGTGGGCCAGCTCTACGAGCCGGTCGACAAGGAGCAGTTGATGTTCTATCGCGAGGACAAGAAGGGCCAGATCCTCGAGGAAGGCATCACCGAGGCCGGCGCCATGTCGTCGTTCATCGCCGCCGGCACCGCCTACAGCAACTACCGCCAGCCGATGCTGCCGTTCTACATCTTCTATTCGATGTTCGGCTTCCAGCGTATCGGCGACCTTGCCTGGGCGGCCGGCGACAGCCTGACCCGCGGCTTCCTCCTCGGAGGCACCGCCGGGCGCACCACGCTCAACGGCGAAGGCCTGCAGCACGAGGACGGCCACAGCCACGTGCTTGCCTCGGTCATCCCCAACTGCCGCACCTACGACCCGACCTACTCCTACGAGCTGGCGGTGATCATCAGGGAAGGCGTGCGGCAGATGATGGAGGAGCAGCAGGACGTCTTCTACTACATCACCGTGATGAACGAGAACTACCCGCACCCGCCCCTGCCCAAGGGCACCGAGGAAGGGATCATCAAGGGCATGTACCTGTTCGACGAGGACAAGCGCGGCGCCGCGCACCACGTCCAACTGCTCGGCTCGGGCACCATCCTGCGCGAGGTGGAAGCGGCCGCGAAAATCCTCCGCGAAGACTTCGGCATCGGCGCAGACATCTGGTCCGTCCCCAGCTTCAACGAGCTGCGCCGCGACGGCCTGGCGGTGGAGCGCTGGAATCGCCTGCATCCGGGGCAGAAACCACGTGCGAGCTATGTCGAGCACTGCCTCGGCGGCCGGCGCGGGCCGGTGATCGCTTCCACCGACTACATGAAGGTCTACGCCGAACAGATTCGCCAGTGGGTGCCGACCAAGGAATTCAAGGTACTGGGCACCGACGGCTTCGGCCGCAGCGACACCCGCGCGAGGCTGCGCCACTTCTTCGAGGTGGACCGCCACTGGGTGGTGCTCGCCGCGCTGGAGGCGCTGGCCGATCGCGGCGACATCGAGCCGAAAGTGGTGGCGGAAGCCATCGCCAAGTTCGGCCTCGACCCGGAAAAACCCAACCCGCTGGACTGCTAGAACCTGTTCAAGGTCTTGCCGAACGCAGCTCAGGCAAGGCGAGAGCAGGCGAGAAAGCGCAGTTTACGAGCGGTAAATGAGCATTTCGAGCCTGCTCTCAACGCCGCATGAGCAAGTGCAGGCAGACATTGAGCAGGTTCTGAGGAGAGGCACAGTGAGCGAGACCATCCGCGTACCCGACATCGGCAACGGCGAAGGCGAAGTCATCGAACTGCTGGTCAAGGTCGGCGACCGCATCGAGGCCGACCAGAGCCTGCTGACCCTGGAGTCCGACAAGGCCAGCATGGAAATTCCTGCGCCGAAAGCCGGCGTGGTGAAGGCGATCAAGGTGAAGATCGGCGACACCCTCAAGGAAGGCGACGAGATCCTCGAGCTGGAAGCCGAAAACAGCGCCACCGAGGCCAAGGCCGAAGAGCCCGCCAAACCGGCAGCCGAACAACCCGCGCCCGTGGCACCGGCCCCGCAACCCGCGCCTGCGGGAGGCGGTGGCGTGGAAACCATCAAGGTGCCGGACATCGGCAACGGCCAGGGCGAGATCATCGAATTGATGGTCAAGGTCGGCGACCGCATCGAGGCCGACCAGAGCCTGCTGACCCTGGAATCGGACAAGGCCAGCATGGAGATTCCTGCACCGAAAGCCGGCGTGGTGAAGGCGATCAAGGTGAAGATCGGCGACACCCTCAAGGAAGGTGACGACATCCTCGAACTGGAAACCGAGGGCGGCGCGCAGGCGGCCAGTGCGCCGGCCGCTGCGCCGGCGCCAGCCTCCGGCGGAGTCAGCGGAGGTGGCGGCATCGAGACCATCCGCGTGCCGGATATCGGCAATGGTCAGGGCAACGTCATCGAACTGATGGTCAAGATGGGAGACTCCATCGAGGCCGACCAGAGCCTGCTGACGCTGGAGTCGGACAAGGCCAGCATGGAGATTCCTGCGCCGAAAGCCGGCGTGGTGAAGGCGATCAAGGTGAAGATCGGCGACACGCTCAAGGAAGGCGATGAGATCCTCGAACTGGAAGTCGCCGGTAGTGCCGCGCCGACTGCTGCGCAGGGCACCGCGCAACCCGCTCCGGCGCCCAGCGCAAGAACCGAGCAGCCCAAGGCACCGGAAGCCGCGCCCGTCGGCGCGCCCAGCCGCGACGGCACCAAGGTCCACGCCGGGCCGGCGGTACGCATGCTCGCCCGCGAGTTCGGCGTCGACCTGGCGCAGGTTACCGGCACCGGGCCCAAGGGCCGCATCCTCAAGGAGGACGTGCAGTTGTTCGTGAAGGAGCAACTGCAACGGAGCAAGTCCGGCGCGGCGGCAGGAGCCACTGGCGGCGCAGGGATTCCGCCGATTCCGGAAATCGACTTCAGCAAGTTCGGCGAAATCGAAGAAGTGGCCATGACCCGCCTGATGCAGGTCGGCGCCAGCAACCTGCACCGCAGCTGGCTGAACGTGCCCCACGTGACCCAGTTCGAGTCCGCCGACATCACCGAGGCGGAAGCCTTCCGCATCGCGCAGAAGGCGGCGGCGGAAAAGGCCGGGACCAAGCTGACCATCCTGCCGATCCTGCTCAAGGCCTGCGCTCACCTGCTGCGCGAGCTGCCGGACTTCAACAGCTCGCTGGCGCCCAGCGGCAAGGCGCTGATCCACAAGCATTACGTGCACATCGGCTTCGCCGTGGACACGCCGGATGGCCTGCTGGTGCCGGTGATCCGCGACGTGGACAGGAAAGGGCTGCTGCAGCTTGCCCTGGAGGCCGCCGAACTGGCAGAGAAGGCACGGACCAAGAAGCTCTCCGCCGACGCGATGCAAGGCGCCTGCTTCACCATCTCCAGCCTGGGGCATATTGGCGGCACCGGCTTCACGCCCATCGTCAATGCGCCGGAAGTGGCGATCCTCGGCGTGAGCAAGGCAACGATGCAGCCGGTGTGGGACGGCAAGGCCTTCCAACCGCGGCTGATGCTGCCGTTGTCGCTGTCCTATGACCACCGGGTGATCAACGGTGCGGCAGCGGCGCGGTTCACTCGGCGGCTCGGGGAGGTGCTGGGGGATATTCGCAGTTTGTTGCTGTGATGCCGAAGCCTGCCTACGGGAGCAACTGCCTTCGTCGGGGAAACCGTGTACAGGATTTCCCCTCTCCCCAAGCGCAGAGGCATCTCGTAGGAGCGGGCCCATAGGGCGCTCTACAGGATCACCATCGCCATCGCGGGTGACTACATCCGATCCAGCGGAATCCGCAGGTAGCGCACGCCATTGGCCTCGGCGTCGGGCAGCACGCCGCCGCGCATATTCACCTGGATCGACGGCCAGATCAGCGCCGGGGCGTTCAGTGTCGCATCGCGGGCCACGCGCATGGCGACGAAGGCATCCTCGCTGATGCCTTCGTGGACATGCACGTTTTCCCTGCGCTCGCGTTCGACCGTGGTCTGGTGCTGGTGCTCCTCGCGTCCCTCCGTCAGATAGTCGTGGCAGAGAAACAACCGGGTCGCCTCGGGCAGCGCGAACAGCCGCTGGATCGAACGGTACAACTGCCGCGCATCGCCACCGGGGAAATCGCAGCGGGCGGTGCCGTAGTCAGGCATGAACAGCGTGTCGCCGACGAAGGCCGCATCGCCAATGCGGTAGGTCATGCAGGCCGGCGTGTGGCCGGGAGTGTGCAGGGCCTCGGCGTGCAGGTTGCCGATGCGGAACGCCTCCCCGTCCGCGAACAGGTGGTCGAACTGGCTGCCGTCGCAAGGGAAGTCTTCGCCCAGGTTGAACAGCCCGGCAAAGGTGCGCTGCACCTGGGCAATGCTGGAACCGATGGCCAGGCGTCCGCCCAATTCACCCTTGAGCCAGGCCGATGCGGACAGATGGCCCGCATGCAGGTGCGTTTCCAGCAGCCACTCCACCGTCAGGCCCTGTTCGCGCACATAGGCCGCGATGCGCCGGGCGCTGTCATGGCTGACCCGGCCCGCTGCGGCGTCATAGTCCAGCACCGGATCGACGATGGCGCAGCGCTGCGTCGCGGGATCGGCAACCACGTAGCTGTAGGTGGACGTGGCGGTGTCGAAGAAGTGCTGGATGCGGGCGGTCATGCCGGGTTCCTTGCTGTCGGGGTCGGAGCGCCGAGCGGTTTCTCGTAGCGCCAGGCATCGCTGCCGTCTTCATAGAAGCCGGCACTGCGGGCAAAGCGGACGTAGCCGCTGCGCTGGTAAAGGCCAATGGCGCCGGCGTTGTCGGTGCGCACCTCCAGGCGCAGGCGCCGGCAACCGCGCGCCTGGGCCTGCTCTTCACACCATTCCAGCAGCGCACCGCCAAGGCCCTGCCCTCGCGCTTGCCGGGAAATCGCCAGGGAGTATAGGCGGGCAATATCCGAGCCCCGTCTCAGCAGGAGCAACGCGTAGCCCAGCAACTCGCCATCACGGTCGGCAACCAGCAGGATGGCACTGGGTGCTCCGATCAGTCTGCGAAAGCTGCGGCCACTGATGCGGTCCTGCTCGAAACACTCTTCTTCCAGCTCCAGCAAGTTCGCCAAATCGGCCGGCGCGGCAAGGCGATATAACAGCGACATGGGCACTCCGTAAAACTTTCGTAATGAACCGGGACATTTCCTGAAGTTACTGCTTAATAGACACACGGCAACTTTCAGACAGGTCCGTGAACAATGTCTTCGTTACACACTAACTTCCATGAAAAGTTCAGCGCAAGTTCCCTGAATGTCGTTACCAACGCCTCTGCGGAGCCTCCTTCAGCCAGGTCCAGCCAGGTTCTGATCATCGTCGAGCGCAAGGAAGACTGGGCATCCTATATTCCCAGCGAAGATATTCTGAGCGCCCGCGAGTATCTGGAAGATTCGCATCAGTTCGAATCGGGAAAGCGCTTTCAGGTCATCAACCTGTGCCGCCACTATAAATATCTCGGCCACGGTTATTACTGTTCACTATTGGCCGAAGCGCGAGGACACAAGGTCATTCCGTCGGTACGCACCATCAGCGAACTGGCGAAGAAATCCCTCTACGGCCTGGCTCTGGACGGCCTGGAAAGATCCCTGGAAAAAGCCCTCGCCCAGCATCCCTACGCCAGCACCGACGGCTTCACCCTGCGCCTGTATTTCGGCCATACGGACCTTGAGCCACTGCAACCCATCGCCCGCCAACTGTTCGAGGCCTTCCCCTGCCCCATTCTGCTGGTGGACTTCCGCCGCACCGACACCTGGCACATCGCGGGAATCCGCCCCGGCGCGCTACACAAGCTGCGCGATAACCAGGAGGACCAGTTCGCCGATGCCCTCGACCGTTTCAGCCGGCGCGTCTGGCGCCAGCCCAACTCGCGGCGCCTGGCGCGCTACGACCTGGCCATCCTGCACAACCCGGCGGAAAGCCTGCCGCCCTCCAATGCCGGCGCCCTGGAAGGCTTCGTCCGGGTCGGCCGGCAACTGGGCATCGACGTCGAGCTGATCGAGAAGAAGGACTACGCGCGGCTGGCCGAGTACGACGCGCTGCTGATCCGCGAGACCACCAGCGTTGACGACCACACCTATCGCTTCGCCAAGAAAGCCGAGAGCGAGGGGCTGATCGTGATGGACGACCCGGCGTCGATCCTGCGCTGCACCAACAAGGTCTACCTCACCGACCTGCTGCGCAGCCACGGCCTGGGCATGCCGGCCACGGAAATCCTCTACAAGGACAACCCGCAGGAACTGGAGCGCGTCGGCGCGCGGCTGGGCTTCCCGCTGGTGCTGAAGATCCCCGATGGCTGCTTCTCCCGTGGCGTCTACAAGGTCGAGGACGCCCAGCAACTGCACAGCGTCAGCGCCGAGCTGTTCGAGCACTCGGTGCTGCTGCTCGCCCAGGAGTACCTCTACACCGAGTTCGACTGGCGCATCGGCATCCTCAACCGCCAACCGGTGTTCGCCTGCCAGTACTTCATGTCGCGTGGGCACTGGCAGATCGTCCAGCACAAGGCCGACGGCGAGGTGATCGGCGAGTGCCGCACGCTGCCGGTGGAAAGCGCGCCGCCTGCCGTCGTGGAACTGGCACTGAAGACCGCCAACCTGATCGGCGACGGCCTTTACGGCGTCGACCTGAAGGAGGTGGACGGCGAAGTGGTGGTCATCGAAGTGAACGACAACCCCAACCTCGACGCCGGCATCGAGGATGCCTGCCTCAAGGACGACCTCTACCGCCGGGTGCTGGAGGAGTTCATCCGCCGCCTGGAACTCAAGCGCCGCGGCCAGGCGCTCTGAGCGCACCGCCCAAGGAGAATCCCATGGAAGCCACGCATATCGGCCTGACCATCCTGATCGCCATCGTCGTGTTCGGCACCGCGATCAATTACTTCGACCACCGCATGAAGCCACGCGAGGTGCGCGAACAGGCCAGGCGCAAGGCTCAGCCAAAGCGCACGCAGTAGATCGGCGGCAGGTTGGCGGACAGGCATTGCCAGTGGTCCCCGCCGTTCTCCGACAGCCACAGGCCACCGGTGGTGGAGCCCATCGCCAGGCAGGCGCCGTCATCGTCGATGGCCAGGCCGTGGCGATAGACGAGGTCGAAGGCGGCGCCCTGGGGCAACCCGCCATCGAGTACCTCGAAGCTGGCGCCGCCATCGCGGGTACGGGTGACGACGAAGCGGGCGTCCACCGGAATCCGGCAGACATCCTTCACCGCCGGAACGAACCACGCCGTGCCCGGCCGTGTCGGGTGGACGGCGACGGCAAAACCGAAGCTCGAGGGTTCGACCGGTACGTCGTTCCAGCGCGAACCGCCATCGCTGGAGGTGAAGATGCCGTTGTGGTGCTGCACCCACAGGCGATCCGGCTGTGCCGGGCAATGCACCAGGCGGTGCGGGTCCTGGATGGCGCCCTCTTCGCGCAGCTCCGGCGGCATGTAGTCGGCGTACATGCCTGCGGTGCTCAGGCGCCAACTGGCGCCGCCGTCATCGCTCTGCCAGACCCCGCCGCAGGACACGGCGACGGTCAGGTGCCGGCTGTCGCGCGGGTCGACGCTGACCGAGTGAATCCCCGGCCAGTCATAGCCGCCACCCATCCAGCGCGAGCGCTCGGGCACATCCCAGAGCGGGCGGTTCAACTCCCAGCTGTCGCCGCCGTCGTTGCTGCGGAACAGGCCGCCGGGAATGGTGCCGGCCCAGAGCACGCCGGCTTCGGCGGCACCGCCGGTTTCCAGGCACCAGATCTGTTGCAGGGTCCAGGGCGCGGGCGGCGCTTCCCCTTCCGCGGGTTCGGGCAGTGGGTCGGGTTGCGGCGGATAGATCGGCACGGCAACTTCCTGCCAATCTTCACCGGCGCGCTGGCGCCAGAGCTTGCAGCCGAAATGGCCGAGGTTGAGGGCGGCATAGAGGCTGTCATCGCGCGGGTCGGCCAGCACCGTGCTCAAGGGTTCGCCGATGAAGTCGCGGCGGCTTTCCTGCCAACCGTCCGCGCCACGCTGGAAGGTGAACAACCCCTTGCGGGTCGCCACCAGCAGTCGATCATCCATTGTGCTCTCCTGAATTGCCGCCGGTTCTCAACCACCGCTCAAGGCCTGCACCACGTAGACCTCGCTGTCCGCCGCCAGCGCATCGCTGAGGCGGGCGCGATCCCGCAGGCGCAGCCCATCGATGAAGATTGTCAGGTGCCGGCGCAATCCGCCCTGGTCGTCCAGCAGGTAGCCGCGCAACTTCGGCGCCTCGGCGAAGACCATTTCCAATGCGCCGGACAAGGTATCCGCCGTCAGCTCGCGCTCCTCGATGGGAACATGACGCTGGATCGACGGGGCGAAGGCGATACGGCACATGGGCGAACTCGCAACGGGTGCTGACTGCACCAGTCTAGGGCAGGCGCAGCGGGTGTTCCGAGCGCTTCGACGGGATGCGTGATGGCCACCGGAGCGGCTCTGGAACGGCCTTCGCGGCAGTCTTTCCCCGGCATTCAGTTTCGATAAAACGAAACCAAACGTCGTGAAAATCACATTTAACAAACCCATCCGCCGTGCGAGTCTCCGGGAATCGTCAGCCATAACCTTCGACATGCATCTGCTCGTTTCGCCCGCATCGCTGGAACCCGTCGCCGCCCGCAAGGCCGGCAGCGCTGTCCGCCTGCCGCGCAAACATGCCCGCTGGCTCGAACTGCAACCGCTGACCCTGCCTCTTGAACTGGCCTTCTGGGCGCTCTGGCACTGCCGCCACGCCCGTCCACCGGACAGCACCTCTCGCTGACCGGGCGTCATCGCCCGGATTCACTCGACGGAACTACGCTCAGGACTGGCCAAACGCCGTTCTCGAACAAGACGTAGCCCGTTGTATCGCTTGCCTGCCTTCAATCCTGCGCCCGTCGGCGCGGCCCTGGCCTGCAGGTCGTCAGCGCATCCGCGTGGATGCTAACGAGAGCCCCATGAATTTCGCCTCCGTGCAAGAAGCCCAGTATTTCCTGGCCCAGAACCCCGATATCGAGATGGTCGAGCTGTTCATCCTCGACGCCAACGGCGTGCCGCGCGGCAAGCTGCTGCACCGCGAGGAACTGCTCGCCGTGTACCAGTCCGGCCGGCCGCTGCCCAGCACCATTCTCGGCCTCACCCTGCACGGGGAGGATGTGGAGGATTCCGGGCTGGTCTGGGACGTGGGCGATATCGACTGCCGCGCCTATCCCCTGCAAGGCAGCCTGGTGCGCCTGCCCTGGCGGCAGATTCCCACGGCGGCGGTGCAGGTCAGCATGCACCCGGAAGAAGGCAAGCCGGCGGACATCGCCGACCCGCGCCACGTGCTGCTGCACGTGATCGACGGGCTCAAGGCCGATGGCTACCACCCGGTGATGGCCTGCGAGCTGGAGTTCTACCTGCTGGACGCCAAGCGCGATGCCAATGGCCGCCCGCAACCGGCGCTGGACGCCGACGGTGGCCGCCCGCGCGCCACGCAGGTTTATGGCCTGCGCGAGCTGGAGCAGATCGAACCCTTCCTCGCCGACCTCTATGCCGCCTGCAAGGCCCAGGGCATTCCGGCGCGCACGGCGATTTCCGAATACGCGCCGGGCCAGGTGGAGATCACCCTGGAACACGGCGATGCGCTGGTCGCCATGGACCAGGCCGTGCGCTACAAGCGCCTGGTGAAGGGCGTGGCGCACAAGCACGGCATGCAGGCGTGCTTCATGGCCAAGCCGTTCGACGATCTGGCCGGCACCGGCATGCACATGCACGTGTCCCTGGCCGACGCCGAAGGCAACAACCTGTTCGCCAGCGAAATGGCTGATATTGAAAGCGGGGCCGGCACTTCGCTGCTGCGCCAGTCCGTGGGCGGCATGCTGAAAAGCCTGCTCGACTCGCTGCTGCTGTTCTGCCCCAACGCCAACTCCTACCGCCGCTTCCAGGCCAACAGCTACGCGCCGCTGGCGCCGACCTGGGGTTGCGATAACCGCACCGTGAGCCTGCGCGTGCCCGGCGGTCCGGCCAATACCCGGCACGTCGAGCACCGCATCTGCGGCGCCGACGCCAACCCCTACCTGGCCGCCGCCGCGATCCTCGCCGGTATCCATCGCGGCATCCGCGAGGCCATCGATCCGGGTGCGCCGGTAGAAGGCAACGGCTACGCCCAGGCCAAGGAACTGCTGCCCACCGACTGGCTCACCTCGCTGCGCGCACTGGAGCGTTCCAGCTGGGCGCGCGATGCGCTGGGCCACGAATTCCTCGGCGTCTACCTGAAGGTCAAGCAGGCCGAGTACCGCCAGTTCATGGGCGAGGTCGGCGAGCAGGACTGGCGCTGGTATCTGACGCAGGCTTGAGGCTGTGCTGATAGAACTGCAGCGCTCCTCACCCCAGCCCTCTCCCACAGGGAGAGGGGGCCGTCCGTGCCGAGACGAGCTTTTCGCTCACTGATGCACCCGGCGAGAACCCAACTTCAAAGCCCGCTCCGATCAGTCCCCTCTCCCTCTGGGAGAGGGTTAGGGTGAGGGAGAAGGGCCAAACGAACGAACAAGAAAGGAACACCGCAATGAACGCCGCTGTTAACCCCGCCACTCCCGCCCCTGAGCGCGCGAAGTCCTATTACTCCGCGAGCCTCAACGAAGAGACCAGCTACCCCACGCTGCAGGGCGAGGTGAACGTCGACATCGCCATCATTGGCGGCGGCTTCACCGGCGTCGCCACTGCCGTGGAACTGGCCGAGCGTGGCTACAAGGTTGCCATCGTCGAGACCAACAAGGTCGGCTGGGGCGCCAGCGGGCGCAACGGTGGGCAGGTCACCGGCAGCCTCTCCGGCGACTCCGCGATGGAGAAGCAGATGCGCCAGTGGCTCGGCGACGACGTCGACGACTTCATCTGGCACCTGCGCTGGCGCGGCCACGAGATCATCAAGAGCCGCGTGGAGAAATACGGCATCCAGTGCGACCTGAAGTTCGGCCACCTGCACGCGGCGATGAAGCAGTCGCACATGGACGAACTGAAGGCCACCTTCGATGACGCCAAGCGCCGTGGCATGGGCGACGAGATCAGCCTGCTGGACGGTGCCGGCGTGCGCGCGCACCTGGAAAGCGACCTCTACTGCGGCGCCATCAAGAACACCCGCAACATGCACCTGCACCCGCTCAACCTGTGCATCGGCGAGGCCAAGGCCGCCGCCAGCCTGGGCGCGCTGATCTTCGAGCACTCCGAAGTGCTGGACATCGTCCACGGCCCGCGCCCGGCGGTGGTCACCTCCGGCGGCCGGATCAACGCCGCGCAGGTGATGCTCGCCGGCGACGTCTACCACAAGCTGGAGCGCAAGCAGCTCAAGGGCATGATCTTCCCGGCCATGGGCGGCATCGTTACCACCAAGCCGCTGGGCGAACTGGCCAAGCGCATCAACCCGCAGGACCTGGCCGTCTACGACTGCCGCTTCGTGCTCGACTACTACCGCATGACCGGCGACGGTCGCCTGCTGTTCGGCGGCGGCGCCAACTACTCGGGCCGCGACTCCCGCGACATCGCCGGCGAACTGCGCCCCTGCATCGAACGCACCTTCCCGGCGCTCAAGGGCGTGGACATCGAGTTCCAGTGGAGCTGCGCCATGGGCATCGTGATGAACCGCATCCCGCAGCTGGGCAAGCTGTCGGAGAACGTCTGGTACTGCCAGGGCTACTCCGGCCACGGCGTGGCGACCACCCACATCATGGGCGAGATCATGGCCACGGCGATGACCGGCGACCTGGAGAAGTTCGACACCTTCGCCCAGTGCAAGCACATCCGCGTGCCCATGGGCGACGTGTTCGGCAACCCGATGCTGGCGGCGGGCATGTGGTACTACCAGATGATGGAGAAGCTGCGCTGATACGCATCCGACGCGAAGCTTGGCGTAGGGCTCATAACGCGCCAGCGTTATCCGCCGCATGAGCAGCGGCGGATAACCTGTTCCAGGTTATTCGCCCTACGGTCATTCGGACCAGCATCGGCACGGCTCTGGCTCTTGAAGTCTTCCAGAGAAACGTCCGCGCACTCCGAACGCCCCGTTCAGAAGGCCTCGTTGAAGTGCAGTTTTCGGGGTTGAGCGGCATGGATGCCGCGAGAGCGCTGTCGGGCCAAGGATGGCCCGTCAGCGCGTGCCTCGGAAACTGCGCTTCAACGAGGGTATTTTTCGCCCCAAGCGAAAAACCGGATGTCCGGGGCAAGACTTTTTGGTTCCTTTTGGGGCGTTTGCCAAAAGGGACTCGCCCGAGGGGGCGAAACAAGAAGTCCGCCCGCACGCCAAAGCGACGCGGGCAACCCAGGGGCGAGGCAAACATATCGCGGACAGAGTCCGCTCCCACGCAGGCACAAGCGCCCGAGTTGATCTGTAGACTGTGCCCCGCAACACCCACCCTCTCCGCCCGTACCCGCAGCCACTCGACACCACCGCCCCGCTCAGGGATAAAGGCTCCACTTCGCGCACTTGGAGTGAGCCATGCGTTTCCCCTCGATGACCGCCCTGCGCGTGCTGGACGCCGTCGCCCGCCTGGGCAGCCTGTCCGGCGCGGCCAGCGAGCTGAGCCTGACCCGCAGCGCTGTCAGCCACCAGTTGCACAGCCTGGAAGACTGCCTGGGCATCCCGCTCACCGAACGGGTTGGCCGCGGCATTGCGCTGACCTACCACGGCGAATGCTTCGCCCGCGAAACCCAGCGCGCCCTGGCGATCCTCAATGAGGCGCGGCGCTTCGCCAATGCCGAGGAGGTCTCCGGCCGCCTGTGCGTGAGCTGCACGCCGGGCTTTGCCACCTACTGGCTATGCCACCAGATCGGCAAGTTCCAGCGCGCCCACCCGCAGGTGGAGCTGAACCTGGTTTCCCCCCGCGTCCCCGACGACGTCAGCGACCGTGACGTCGACCTGTTCATCGCCTACGGCGTGGGCGACTGGCAGGACCTGCACGTGGACCTGATCGCCACCCTGGACACCTTCCCGGTGTGCAGCCCGTCGCTGATCAACTCCGTCGGCGGCCTCGACTCGCCGGAAGACCTGGCCAGCCTGCCGTTCCTGCACATGGTCGATCACTCCGACTGGCTGCTGTGGACCGCCGCCGCCGGGGTGAAGAACCTCAATGTGCGCAACGGCATCGTCTTCTCCGACGCGCACCTGGTGCAGTCGGCGGCCATCGCAGGCCAGGGCGTGGCCATGGGTGATGCGCTGGTCAGCGGCGACGCCATGGCCAAGGGGCAGCTGGTGCGCCTGTTCAACGTCGCGATCGAGCCGCCCAACCGCTACTACTTCGTCACCGACCCGGCCAAGTCCGAACGCCCCGACGTACGGGCCTTCAAGGCGTGGATGAAGGCCGAGCTGCGGATGTCCGAGCAGTTCCGCCAGAATGCGCGTCATGCGTTGATTGGTGAGTGATTTCGAACAATGAGGGCAAAAAAACGCGATTGAAGCGAAGAGAGATTTGACAATACTGCGTTAAAAAAAGGCCGCTGATTTTTACCTGATCCTCACCCGGCGGCTGCTCGAACAAGAACAAGAAATCGAGGTAAGTGCAGTGGAGCGACAGCCCCAACTCCGTGCCATCGGCATCGGCAAGAGCTACGGAAGTTTCAACGCGCTGGATGGCGTGAACATCGACGTCCAGCAGGGTGAGTTCCTCACTCTCCTCGGCCCGTCGGGCTCCGGCAAGACCACCTTCCTGATGATCCTCGCCGGCTTCCAGGACCCGTCCCGTGGTCGTCTGGAGGAAGGCGGCGCAGACATCACCAAGCGCCCCGCCGAGAAGCGCAACTTCGGCATGGTGTTCCAGGGCTACGCCCTGTTCCCGCACATGAGCATCGAGGACAACGTCGCCTTCCCGCTGAAGATCCGCGGGGTGAAGGCCGAGGAACGCAACCGCCGCGTGCGCCACATGCTCGAAGTGGTCGGCCTCGGCGAGCACCTGGGCAAGCGTCCCGGCGAGCTTTCCGGCGGCCAGCAGCAACGCGTGGCCATCGCCCGCGCCCTGGTCTTCGAACCAGACATGCTGCTGCTCGACGAACCGCTCTCCGCCCTCGACAAGAACTTGCGCGAGCAACTGCAGGCCGAACTGCAGCGCATCCACCGCCAGGTCGGCACCACCTTCGTCTTCGTCACCCACGACCAGAACGAAGCCCTCGCCCTGTCCACCCGCATCGCCATCTTCAACCGTGGCCAACTGGCCCAGGTCGACGCGCCTGAGATCATCTACAACCAGCCGAACAACCGCTTCGTCGCCGAATTCCTCGGCAAGATGAACCTCTTCCCGCTGAGCCAGGTGGGCCGCGCCGGCGAGCTGGCCTGCGGACGCTTCGGCGAGGCCGAGCTGCGCGCCAGCTACTCCCCCGCCCTGCAGGCCGACGCGCCGCTGCTGGCGGTACGCCCGGAGCACATGCAGCTGCACAGCGCACCGCCACAGGTGAACGGCCACAACGTGGTGCAGGCCGTGCTGACCGCCAAGACCTACCAGGGCGCCAGCACCGAGCTGTGCCTGGGTGCCGGCGCCGAAGGCAAGTTGCCGATGAGCCTGGCCGTACACGCCGACCACCAGGCCTCGCGCCTGGAGCATGGCTCGAAGGTCTGGCTGAGCTGGCCCATCGAGAAAAGCCTGCTGCTGGCCTGAGCCGCCGAACGCGTTAGTCCCCTTTTCGCCATCCCACCTGATCGGGAGCTGCCCCCATGTTCAATCCCAAAGAGTTCAATCCGCACCAGCAAGACTGCATCGAAGTCCTCATCGAAAAGACCCGTCGCGGCCAGATCGACCGCCGTACCTTCCTCAAGGGCATGGGCCTGATGGCCGCCCTGCCGCTGGCCCTGCGCAACGGCGTGAGCTTCGCCGCCGGCGACAAGCCGCTGGTGGTAGTGAACTGGGGCGGCGACGCCATCAAGGCGTTCGGCAAGGCCTGGACCGAGGGCTTCTCCAAGGCCACAGGCATCCCGACCAAGATCGACGGCAGCGGCCCCACCGAGGGCGCCATCCGCACCCAGCTGTCCAGCGGCCGGGTGAGCTGGGACGTGGTCGACGCGGAAAGCTCGATCCTGCAGAACCTCGGCAAGGAAGGCCTGGTGCAGCCGATCGACTACAACGTCGTGTCCAAGGACAAGGTGCTGCCGGGCTTCGCCTACGAATACGGCATCGCCGATTACATGCTCAGCTACGTGATCGCCTATGACAGCGAGCGTTTCGGCGACAAGGCGCCGAAGACCTGGGCGGACTTCTGGGACGTGAAGACCTTCCCCGGCAAGCGCACGCTCTACAAGTGGATGAACGGCATGCTCGAAGCCGCGTTGCTGGCCGACGGCGTGGCACCGGACAAGCTCTACCCGCTGGACGTGCCGCGCGCCATGAAGAAGATCGAGGAGCTGAAGCCCCACGTACTGGCCTTCTGGGGCTCGGGCGCGGAAACCCAGCAATTGCTGATCGAGGGCGAAGTCTCCATGGGCGCGATCTGGAACACCCGCGCCCAGGTGATCACCGAGGACAGCGAAGACCGCATCAAGTGGACTTTCGACAATGCCCTGCTGGGCTGCAGCAACTGGGGCGTGCTCAAGGGCAACCCGGCCGGCACCGAGGCCGCGATGAAGTTCATCGCCTACGCCCAGGACCCGCAGTCCCAGGTCGAGCTGTTCAAGATGTTCGGCAACGGCCCGGCCAACCCCGCCGCCGCCGCGCTGATCCCCGAGGACCGCAAGCACCTCAACTGCACCGATCCGGCAAACCTGCCCAAGCAGATCATGCTCAGCCACGAGTGGTACACCGACCACTACGCGGCGACCCTGGAGCAGTACCTGACCCACATTTCCAAGTGACGCGGAGCGCAGGTCATGGCCGATAACGCCCCCTCGCGGCTAAAGCTGGGCGCCCTGCTGCTGCCGCTGCCGATTGTCCTGTTCGTGTTCTACGTACTGCCCTTCCTCGGCGTGCTCGGCTGGAGCGTGACCCTGCCGGAGCCCGGGATCGAGCAGTACCAGCGGATCATGACGGACCCGGCGATCCACGACGTGCTCTGGCGGACCTTCCGCCTGTGCACCACGGTCAGCGTGATCTCCCTGGTGATCGCCTACCTGATGGCCTACTGCTGGGTCTACAGCCCGCCGTTCTGGCAGCGCGTGGTGGAAATCTGTGTGTTCATCCCGTTCTGGCTGTCGGTGCTGGTGCGTGCCTTCGGCTGGCTGATCGCCCTGCGCAGCAACGGTCTGCTCAACGACTGGCTGCAGTATCTGGGCATCACCAACGAGCCCTTGCAGCTCACGCGCAACGAACTGGGCGTGGTGATCGGCATGGTCCACTTCATGGTGCCCTTCGCGCTGTTCCCGCTGGTCTCGACCATGCGCCGCCTCGACCCGCGCGTGCTGCTCGCCGCGCGCGGCCTGGGCGCCGGGCAGATGCGCACCTTCTGGAGCATCTTCGTGCCGCAGACCATTCCCGGCATCCTCGGCGCGTTCATCATCGTCTTCGTGTTCTGCCTGGGCTTCTTCATCACCCCGGCGATCCTCGGCGGTGGGCAGACGGTAATGGTGGCCGAGTACGTCTACCTGCAGATGTTCCAGACCAGCAACTGGGGCCTGGGCGCGGCGCTTTCGGTGGTGCTGCTGGCGCTGGTGAGCGGGATGATCTGGGCGCTGCTGCGCATGACCCGCGTCGACAAGCTGGTCGGCTGAGGAGCGAGGTACTCATTGATGAACGCACACGAAACCAAAGCCCCCAGCCGCCTGCTGGCAACCATGGCGATGATCTTCATGATCTTCCCGCTGCTGGCGGTGATCCCGGTGTCCTTCACCAGCAAGCGCTTCCTGTCGATGCCCAACGGCAACTGGTCGCTGCGGCATTACCACGCGCTGCTGGACAGCCCGGAATGGCTCTCGGCGATCAGCCAGAGCCTGATCGTCGCCACCGCCACCTGCATCATTGCGACCGCACTGGCGGTGAGCTTCAGCCTCGGCATCTGGTACCTGCGCTCGCGCCTGGCGACCCTGCTGATCGGCCTGGTGCTGTTGCCGATGGCGATCCCGCCGATGATCTCGGCGATGGTGCTGTACTTCATGGAAACCAAGGTCAGCCAGTTCGCCCCCGGCCTGGGCTACGACACCCTGTTCGGGCTGACCATCGCGCACATCGTGATGGTGGTGCCCTACGGCGTGGTGACCATGCTGGTGGCGCTCAGCCAACTGGACCGGCGCATCGAACTGGCAGCGCGCAACCTCGGCGCAAGCCTGGGCCAGACCACCTTCATGGTGGTGCTGCCGAACCTCAAGCTGGGCGTGGCAAGCACGGCGCTGCTGTGCTTTGCGCTGAGCTGGGAGGAGATCGCGGTGACGCTGTTCGTCACCAGTACCGAGGTGAACACGTTGCCGCGGCAGATCTGGTCCGGCCTGCGCGACAACATCGACCCGGCGGTGGCGGCGATTTCGGTGGTGCTGATCGCACTGACCTTCGTCGCGCTGATCGGGCGGATGATCGCCCAGAAGATTGCCGCACGCCCGGTAGGAAGCTGAAGCCTTTCCCTGTAGGAGCGAGCTTGCTCGCGAACAAATCCCCCGGCAGCTCCGGCGCTGGGCGGTTCGCGAGCAAGCTCGCTCCTACAGAAAAGCGCTATCGCCGGTGACTCTGCGGCTGAAATTCAACGTGGGGCGCAGCGGCCACTCCCTGCTACGACCGAGCGGCGTAAAGATATCGCGGACGAAGTCCGCTCCCACGCGCGACAGGCTATCGGCAGCGCGATCACTCCGCCTTCTTGCGAATCCAGTACAGGTAGGTGCCCGCCTCTTCCTGCTGCTCCACCAGCTCGTGGCCGAGGAAGACGCAGAACTTGGGAATGTCACGGCGCGTGGAAGGGTCGGTGGCAATCACCTTGAGCAGCCCGCCGGCCGGCAGGTCGCGCACCTTGTTGTGCAACATCATGACCGGCTCGGGGCAGTTCAGGCCGGTGGCGTCGAGAATCGCATCGACTGGCTGGGACATCGGGTAACTCCAGAAAAACCAATGGCGTATTGTCGCGCAAAGCGCACCGTGCGGTCACCTCGCGTCCGTCCGGGTCACCCAACCTTGGTTGGGGGTGGGCGCTACGGGCGCCGGGCATGCTGGCGCACCTGCCTGACCTGCCTGGAGTCCCGATGCGCGCCCTCCTCTGCCTGTGCCTCGCCCTGCTCGCCGGCTGCGCCGCCCGCGACCAGGTTCCGGACTTCAGCGCCAGCCGCGGCCAGGACCTGCCGGCCACCTGGTTCGAGGCGGTCATCGTCGCGCGCGACGGCACCCGGCTTTCCGCCACGGTCTTCCAGCCCGCGCTGAAGGCCGGCGAAACGGCCCCGCTGATCGTCCACACCCACGGCTGGGGCGGCTGGCGGGTGACCGGGCCGGAGGGTTACTACGGCAAGAACATGATGTCCGGCCGCGCCGCCTTGCGCGCCTGGAAGGCCGGCTTCTGGGTGGTCAGCTACGACCAGCGTGGCTGGGGCGGCAGCGACGGGCGCATCGAGATGATGAACCCGCAGTTCGAGGTCCAGGATGCCAGCGCAGTGATCGACTGGGCCGCCACGCACCTGGCACGGCTGACCATGGACGGCCCGAACGACCCTCGCGTCGGCATGCTCGGCGAAAGCTACGGCGGCGCCGTGCAGTTGCTGGCCTCGGCGGAAGACCCACGCATCGACGCCATCGTGCCTATCGCCACCTGGTACGACCTGGCCGACGCCCTGGCGCCAGACGGCCAGCTGAAGATTGGCTGGGGCAGCGTGCTGGTCAGCCTCGGGCTCGCTACCGGCTACGACCTGGGCAAGTTCGTCCAGGCCGACTACCTGCACACCACCGGCGGGCGCATGGCGGAGCCGGTACAGGCCGAGCTGCACGCCAACAGCCTCGCCAGCTACTGCGCGGCCGGCCGCCTGCCCCACGCCGACGCCCTGCTGATCCAGGGTCTGCGCGACACCCTGTTCCCGCTGGACCAGGGCCTGCAGATCCGCCAGTGCCTGAAACAGGGCACGGCGGACGTGCGCCTGCTCGGCATGCAGGGCGGCCACATCCTGCCGCCGCCCATGCAAGCCTGGAGCGGATTGCCGCCGTTCAACAACGAGCCGGTGATCCATTGCGGCTCGCGGGCGATCAATCTCTATACCGGCATCGTCGCCTGGTACGAGGAAAAGCTGCGCAAGCGCCCTGGCGCCGCCGACGGCGTGCCGGACCTGTGCATCAGCCTCGATCTGGACCAGGGAGTGGCACTGGACGACTTGCCTCCGCCGGGCGTAACCGTCGCGCTGCCGGCCACGGCGATCCGGCCGGCATTGAGTGGCCTGGTTCAGCCTTCGACGTTCATCCCCTTGCAGCGCGTGAGCGAAACCAGCGCCTTGCTGGGCAGCGCCGACGTGCGCCTGGATCAACCGCTGGCGGAACGCCCGGACGCACAGGTTTTTGCGGCACTGGCGATCCGCAGCGCCGATGGCCGCACGCAGCGCCTGGATGAGCAGGTGAAACCCTTGGCGAACCAGGGCAGCACGCGCCTCAACGCCGTCAGCGCCAGCCTTGCGCCGGGGGACGAGGTCGGCCTGCTGGTGAGCGGTTTCAGCGACCAGTACCTGTTCAACAGTTCCTGGCGCATCGCACCGGTAGAGTTGCGGGGCGAGGTGCAGCTGCCGAGCCTGGTACCGCTGCAGCCTCGTGTGGCGGAGCGTCGATAAATACGCATCGATCGTCGAACCGTAGGATGGCGTGGAGCGAAGCGATACCCATCAATGGCCCGCGGGCAATGACGGCAGCCATCGTGTTCAACGGGTTGTCAGCATCGGGCAAGCGCTGCGCTGAGCGGTTCGCGAGCAAGCTCGCTCCTACAGGTTTGCATCGGCGCACTGTTTGTAGGAGCGAGCTTGCTCGCGAACAGAGCCGCACCAACGCTTCCCGGCGAATCGCCTAACGCAACGGCCCGTCCGGCGCTTCGTCCAGTTGCGCCAGCAGCATCGGCTGGCCATCGCCTTCGGCGGGCAGCAACGCCCACTGCTCCTTCTTGCCGAGGCGGCGATAGACCTGCCTCACCTGGCTGCCCAGCGGCAGCGGCGCCTTGAAATGCGCATCCAGGCGCACGTTCTCCGCCAGGCGGCGGCCGGTCAGGCTGCGCGCCAGGCCCCACATGCCGTGGGCGAAGGGTTTGCCGAAGCCGTAATGCGAGGCCATCAGGCGCGACAGGTGCAGTGGGTTGAAGTCACCGCTCAGCCCGGCATAGCGCCAGCCGACGATCTTTGGCACGCGCCACTGCACGCCGGAGTGGACGGGCGCTTCCAGGGTGTGCCACTGGGCGCGCTCCGGCAGCGGGTCGGGTTCGGTCTGGGCATCGAGGAAATCACCACGGCGCAGGTAGGTGGTGATCGACTGCCAATAGAGCATGTCGTGGTGCCAGGCCTCGGTAACCACATCCACTTCCAGCCCCAGCTCGCTACGCCGGCTGGTGAGGATGCGGCAGTCGAACTGCAGCGGTTCGTGCTCATCAAGCATGCGGTAGCGCTGGATATGGCTGCGCAGGTGGATCAGCCCCACAACCGACAGCGGCATGCGCGATCGGCTGAGCAGGCGCAGGTGCAGCGGCAGGCTGATGACCTGCGGATAGAGCAGCGGCACGCCCAGCGCCGGGTCGAGGCCGAAGTGCTGGCGGTAGGCGCGCAGGTGGCGCAGGTCGAATTTCAGGGTACGGCTGTCCATTGCCAGGTAGGGCACGCGCTCATCGCGGCCCAGGCCACGGCGCGGCAGCAGCATACGGCTGTAACTGCCCAGCAGGGAGGGCAACTTTCGCTTCACGAAGGTCTCCGCAAGGATTCGCGCCGCCTAGCATGGGCAATGCCGGGCGGCGCGACAAGCCACCAAAGGTCGGGTGGCGCTGCGGAGCCGTTCCGAGTCGCTAGCGCTCGCCCTTCTCGATGCGGCGCAGGTGGCAGGTCACTTCCTCACGATCGTGGTAGAGCTGCTTGCAGCCGATCTGCACTTTCAGCCCACGCTCGCGGAAGGACTCCTCCAGGCGGTCGAGGATACGCCGCACCTCGGCATAACGCTGCTTCATCGGCAGCTTGAGGTTGACGATGGCCTCGCGGCACAGCCCCTCACCGATCCAGGTCTCGATCATCGCTCCCGTGCGTGCGGGCTTCTCGACGATATCGCAGACCATCCAGTCCATGCGCTGGCGCGGGCGGAAGGCGTAACCGTCGACGCGCTGGTGCTCGACCAGCCCGGAGTACATCAGGTTTTCCGCCATCGGCCCGTTGTCCACGGCGACCACGCGCATCTCCCGGTTCACCAGTTGCCAGGTCCAGCCGCCGGGCGATGCGCCCAGGTCCACGGCGAGCATGTCCGGCGCCAGGCGGCGGTCCCAGTCGGCGCGGGGGATGAAGTGGTGCCAGGCTTCTTCCAACTTGAGCGTCGAGCGGCTGGGCGCCTCGCGAGGGAACTTCAGGCGCGGAATGCCCATCGGCCACATGGCGCAGTTGCGCGCCTCGGCCACGCCGATAAAGGCCTCGCGGCCAGAGCGGAAGGTCAGGAGCAGGCGCGGCAGGCTGGGGTCTTCCACCAGCTTGCCGGCCTTCACCAGGGCCGCGCGCAGGGGCTTCTCGAACTTGCGGCAGAAGGTCGAGAGCTCCTTGCCGTCGTTGGTGTCGAACACCTCCAGCCAGAGGCTGCCGCACTGCGGGAAGCTGGCCAGGGCCTCGAGGATCACACCAATGCGATCCTGCTCCGGCAGGGTGGTGAAGCCCGTACCTCGCGCCCACTGGCGCGGGAAGATCAGCTCGGGGAAGCGCAGCTGGCGCATCAAGCGCTCGGCGCCATCGGCGTCCATGCAGATAAATTCGGCGTAGGCGGTAGCCGGCTTGGCGCGGGCGTAGCCGGGAATATCCAGGCGCGCGGCGTGCTCGGACAGCTCGGCGCAGACCTCATTCTCGAAGCCCGGCCGGCAGTGCAGTAACAGGGTATTCATCGGGGTGTCTCCTCGGCCGCGCACTATAGAGGCTGCCCACGAAGGTTTCATGCTGATTTACAGGAATGGTCCCACAGACAGAGTCATTTGTTCTGAACCCGTTCACCCAGCGAACGGTCCAGAACAGATGGCAACACCCCGTCGGACGGTCTAGCTTGAGTGTTCTGGCCTAACCGCCCAGAAGACTGCCCGATGATTGCCCTGCATGGCGAAATTTGCCGCCAATCGCGCTTTTTCTGCGATGGATCAGCTCGGTTGAACGCACTTTCGCCAAGTATCGCTAGCGCACCCGACATCAGCCGTGCCTGACGATCACGAGCAGAATCCAAGCCTGAGGAGAATGTCATGCCCGCAGTGGATAGCCTGAACAGCCTGCGTACCCTGGAGGTCGCCGGCAAGACCTATCACTATTACAGCCTGCCTGAAGCGGCGAAGAGTCTCGGCGACCTGGGCAAACTGCCCATGTCCCTGAAAGTCCTGCTGGAAAACCTGTTGCGCTGGGAGGACGGCAACACCGTCACCGGCGATGACCTCAAAGCCCTGGCCGGCTGGCTGAAGACCCGCAGCTCCGAGCGCGAGATCCAGTACCGCCCCGCCCGCGTGCTGATGCAGGACTTCACCGGCGTGCCGGCGGTGGTCGACCTGGCCGCCATGCGCGACGCCATGGCCAAGGCCGGCGGTGATCCGCAGAAGATCAACCCGCTGTCGCCGGTCGACCTGGTCATCGACCACTCGGTGATGGTCGACAAGTTCGCCAGCCAGTCAGCCTTCGCGCAGAACGTTGAGATCGAAATGGAGCGCAACGGCGAGCGCTATGCCTTCCTGCGCTGGGGCCAGAACGCCTTCGACAACTTCCGCGTGGTGCCACCGGGCACCGGCATCTGCCACCAGGTCAACCTGGAATACCTGGGGCGCACGGTGTGGACCAAGGACGAGGACGGCCGCACCTACGCCTTCCCCGACACACTGGTCGGCACCGACTCGCACACCACCATGATCAACGGCCTCGGCGTGCTCGGCTGGGGCGTCGGCGGCATCGAGGCAGAAGCGGCCATGCTCGGCCAGCCGGTGTCGATGCTGATTCCCGAGGTGATCGGCTTCAAGCTCACCGGCAAGCTGAAGGAAGGCATCACCGCCACCGACCTGGTGCTGACCGTCACCCAGATGCTGCGCAAGAAAGGTGTCGTCGGAAAATTCGTCGAATTCTACGGCGACGGCCTCGCCGACCTGCCGCTGGCGGACCGCGCCACCATTGCCAACATGGCCCCGGAGTACGGCGCCACCTGCGGTTTCTTCCCGGTAGACGAGATCACCCTGGGCTACCTGCGCCTGTCCGGCCGCCCGGACGATGTCGTCAAGCTGGTGGAGGCCTACAGCAAGGCCCAGGGCCTGTGGCGCGAGAAAGGCCACGAGCCGGTCTTCACCGACAGCCTGCAACTGGACATGGGCGAAGTCGAAGCCAGCCTCGCCGGGCCGAAGCGCCCGCAGGACCGCGTCGCCCTCGGCCACGTCAGCCAGGCCTTCGACGATTTCCTCGGTCTGCAGATCAAACCGGTACCCAGCGAGGAAGGCCGCCTGCTCAATGAAGGCGGTGGCGGTGCAGCCGTGGGCGCCTCCATTGCGGCCGGCGAGGCCGATTACCAGCACGAGGGCCAGACTCATCGGCTGAAGAACGGCGCCGTGGTAATCGCCGCCATCACCTCCTGCACCAACACCTCCAACCCCAGCGTCATGATGGCCGCCGGCCTGCTGGCGAAGAAGGCGCTGGAGAAAGGCCTGCAGCGCAAGCCCTGGGTGAAGAGCTCGCTCGCACCCGGTTCGAAAGTGGTGACCGACTACTTCCACGCCGCCGGCCTGACCCGCTACCTGGACGAACTGGGCTTCGACCTGGTGGGTTACGGCTGCACCACCTGCATCGGCAACTCGGGGCCGCTGCTTGAGCCCATCGAGAAAGCGGTGCAACAGGCCGACCTGACGGTCGCCTCGGTGCTTTCCGGCAACCGCAACTTCGAAGGCCGCGTCCATCCGCTGGTGAAAACCAACTGGCTGGCCTCGCCGCCGCTGGTGGTCGCCTACGCCCTGGCCGGCACCGTGCGCACCGACCTGACCAGGGACCCGCTGGGCACCGGCAAGGACGGCCAGCCTGTCTATCTGAAGGACATCTGGCCAACCCAGCAGGAAATCGCTGACGCCGTACAGAAAGTCGATACGGCGATGTTCCACAAGGAGTACGCCGAAGTCTTCCAGGGCGACGAGAAATGGCGCGCAATCCAGGTGCCGGACGCCAAGACCTACACCTGGCAGGACGACTCCACCTACATCCAGCATCCGCCGTTCTTCGAGCACATCGCCGAAGCCCCGCCGAACGTCGGGGATATCGACGGTGCGAGCATCCTCGCGGTACTGGGCGACTCGGTGACCACCGACCACATTTCCCCCGCCGGCAACATCAAGAAGGACAGCCCCGCCGGACGCTACCTCAGCGAGCACGGCGTGGCCTACGCCGATTTCAACTCCTACGGCTCACGTCGTGGCAACCATGAGGTCATGATGCGCGGCACCTTCGCCAACATCCGCATCAAGAACGAGATGCTCGGTGGCGAGGAAGGTGGCAACACGCTCTACGTACCGACTGGCGACAAGCTGGCGATCTACGATGCCGCCATGCGCTACCAGCAGGACGGCACGCCGCTGGTAATCATCGCCGGCAAGGAATACGGCACCGGTTCCTCCCGCGACTGGGCGGCCAAGGGCACCAACCTGCTGGGTGTGAAAGCGGTGATCGCCGAGAGCTTCGAGCGCATCCACCGCTCCAACCTGGTCGGCATGGGCGTGCTGCCGCTGCAGTTCAAGGATGGCCAGGACCGCAAGGCGCTCAAGCTGACCGGCAAGGAAGTGCTGAGCATCAGTGGCCTGTCGGGCGAACTGAAGCCGCATATGAACCTCAAGGTCGGGGTGACGCGCGAAGACGGCAGCCAGGACAGCTTCGAGGTGCTCTGCCGCATCGATACCCAGAACGAAGTCGAGTACTTCAAGGCCGGCGGCATCCTCCACTATGTGCTGCGCAGCTTGATCTAGAACGGTGCGGCGGCCTGCAACGGGCCGCCGCCCTCCTTCTTTCGTTCCATTTCCGTGACCGATGGCGATAGGCTATCGTCCATATCCTGGCGTCACTCTTCTGACATTTTTCTGTGATCGCTATCAAATTTCCGATCCGGCGGCCGATAAGCTGGACAGACGTACCATTTCCGACTTTGCCCGAGATCCCAGCCTGATGCGCAACAACCAGCCGATCACCCAGCGTGAACGCTCCTTCCCCGCCGAACAGCGGCTGATCTCCACCACCGATGCCCGCGGCGTGATCGGTTACGCCAACGAAGCCTTTACCGCCATCAGCGGATTCTCCCGTGAGGAACTGGTCGGCGCACCGCACAACCTGGTGCGCCACCCGGACGTTCCGTCCGCCGTGTTCGCGCACATGTGGGCCACCCTGAAAAAGGGCCGCCCGTGGATGGGCATCGTCAAGAACCGCTGCAAGAACGGCGACCACTACTGGGTCAGCGCCTACGTCACGCCCATCTATGAGCGCAACGAGATCGTCGGTTACGAATCGGTGCGGGTGAAACCCACCGCTGAACAGGTGCGCCGCGCCGAAGCGCTGTACGCACGGATCAACACCGGCAAGTCAGCCATTCCGGCTCGCGACCGCTGGTTGCCGGTGCTGCTGGACTGGCTGCCGTTCATTCTGATCGGCCAGATCGGCTTCCTTATCGGCGTCTGGCTGAATTCGCATTGGGGCTTCCTGCTGGCCGCCCTGCTGTCGATCCCGCTGGGCCTCGCCGGCCTTGGCTGGCAGCAGCGCGGCCTCAAGCGCCTGCTGCGCCTGGCCGAGCAGACCACTTCCGACCCGCTGATCGCACAGATGTACACCGACAGCCGTGGCGCACAGGCGCGCCTGGAAATGTCCATTCTCAGCCAGGAAGCACGCCTGAAGACCTGTCTGACCCGCCTGCAGGACACCGCCGAAACGCTCACCGAGCAGGCCCGCGAAGCCGACTCACTGGCCCACCACAGTTCCGCCGGCCTCGACCGTCAGCGTCAGGAGACCGAGCAGGTAGCCACCGCCGTCAACCAGATGGCCGCTACCACCCAGGAAGTGGCCGACAACGTGCAGCGCACCGCCGATGCCACCCGCCAGGCCAACGACCTGACCACCGAGGGCCGACAGATCGCCGCAGAGACTCGTGAGGCCATGCAGCGTCTCTCCAGTTCCGTGGGTGAAACCGGTGAGGCGGTCAGCCAACTCGCCCGCGACAGCGAACAGATCGGCGGCGTGGTGGACGTGATCAAGGGCATCGCCGACCAGACCAACCTGCTGGCACTCAATGCCGCCATCGAAGCCGCCCGTGCTGGCGAGATGGGGCGTGGCTTTGCCGTGGTCGCCGACGAAGTTCGTTCGCTGGCTCAGCGCACCGCCGAGTCCACCGGACAGATTCACCAGCTCATCGCCAACCTGCAGAACACCGCCACGGAAGCCGTGCGCGCCATGGACTCCGGTCGCCGCCAGGCCGACGAAGGCGTGGAGCGTGTGCTGCAGGCGGATAGCGCGCTGGTCGGCATCAGCGACGCAGTGGCCAACATCACCGAAATGGCCACCCAGATCGCCGCCGCCGCGGAAGAACAGAGCGCCGTGGCCGAGGAGATCAACCGCAACATCAGCACCATCGCCAACCTCGCCGACCAGACGTCCGGCGAAGCCCAGCGCACCGCTCTGCTCAGCGAGGAACTGACGCAGACCGCGCAGCGCCAGTACTCGCTGGTAGAGCGGTTCAACCGCTGAGACCAGACAACGCGTAGGGCGCATAACGCGCCAGCGTTATCCGCCGTAACCTGAAACGGCGGATAACCCGTTCCGGGTTATTCGCCCTACGGCCCAGCGCCTCGCGGCTCAGCTCTTTGTAGGAGCGAGCTTGCTCGCGAACAGCTCCACGACAGGGCCGGGTTCGCGAGCAAGCTCGCTCCTACAGCGCACACCCACTCGCAGCCTTCAGCCGGCTACTTGAAATCCCACTGCATCTGCGCCGGGATGCTCACATCCCGCGAGGAATGCACGCAGACGTCCACGTAGTCGGTGAAGCGCGGCGGCGCAGCGATCCCCTCGTCGAGCAGGCGCTGGTTGTCGAACAGGTAGTTGAGGTCGGCGAAGCCGCTGTACAGGCGCAGCGCGCGCAGTACCAGGCGTGGATTGGCCTTGCCGATGCGGCTCTCGAAACTGCCCGCCAGTTCGCGCAGGTCCTGTGAACTGACCTTGCGGTAACGCTTGCCCACCGGCGCTTCGCCGCGCGCGTCGGCGTAGGCCTGGTCGATCTCGCCGAAGGTGCAGGCCGAACCGTGGCCGGCGGAGATGTGGTAGAGGCTGTGGCTCAACTTCGGCTTGAGCGCCAGGGCCACCAGCGCTTCGGCGCAGTAATCCACCGGGATCACGTCGATCTGCTCGTCCAGGCCGCAGGTGAAACTCTCCAGGGCGAAGCCCATGCGGAACACCCAGAAGATGCTGCCCGAGGCGCGGCAGCCCAACTCGCGATGCCCGACCACGATGGACGGTCTCGCCACCACCAGCGGCAATTGCGGCAGCTCTTCACGCATGCGCCGCTCGATCTCGGCCTTGGACGCGGTGTAGTCCACCAACTGCTCCTCGCTGTCCGGGAAATCCCAGGACTCGCGCACTGGCGACTCACGCTGCGGGCCACAGCACATGGCCGTGCCCACATGCAGGAAGCGCTTGAGGTTACGCGACTGGCTGAGCAGCCGGGCGAAGGCGAAAGTGCCTTCGACGTTGACCGGCCAGATGCTCGGGTTCTTCGAGAACGAGGCAACGGCGGCACAGTTGATCACCTGTTCCACGCGCATCAGGCGAGCGCGCTCGCCCTGCATCCAGGCGGTGTCGAGCAGGTCGCCGCAGAGGATCTGGTGGCCCTGGAGGCGCTCCAGAGCAGTCTCTGGCACGCAGTGCAGACGCAAGTTGTCACGCAGGCGCTCCAGGCCCTGGGCTGGCGTTTCGGCGCGCACCAGGAACAGCAACGCCTCGCTCTGGCCATCGGCAATCAGGTGCGCGGCAACAGCGCCGCCGAGGAAACCGGTGGCACCCGTCAGCAGCAGACTGTGCGCGGCGCCGTGGGTGAAGCGGGAAGAATGGGGGGTAATGCGATCAGCGAATTCGGTGTTCATGGCAGCCTTCGGCCTGTCCTCTGGAAGCGGGGCGCCGGCTCCAGAGAGCCGGCGGCGGCGAGGATAGGAAGGCTTGCCTTAAGGCGTGGTTACGACGCGAGGAATGCTGCTATCTGCTCGGCGGTCGTTTCCAGGTGCTGGTCATGGGTCAGCCCGGACGCCTTGAGTGGCTTGAGATCATGGTCGGCCGCCGCCAGCCAGTGCAGCTGGATCGCCGGCGACAACGCGTAGCCTTCGACCGTGCGGCGGTCGCCCAGTGCATCGCGCTCGCCCTGGACGATCAGGGTTGGCGTCTTCAGTTCGGCGAGGTGGGCCACGCGCGGTTTTTCCGGCTTGCCGGCGGCATAGAACGGGTAGCCCAGGCAGACCAGCGCGTCGGCGCCCAGTTCGTCCGCCAACAGGCTGGCCATGCGCCCGCCCATGGATTTGCCGCCAATCGCCAGCTTGCCTGCTACTTCGGCGCGAACCTGCGCGTAAACCTGCCGCCAGCACTCCAGCAAGTGCTTCTGCGGATTGGGCGGACGCCGCCGGCCGTCCTCGCGGCGCATAGCCATATAGGGGAACTCGAAGCGCACGACGGAGATACCCCGTTCGGCCAACCGCGCGGCGATATCGCCCATGAACGGGCTGTCCATTGGCGCACCCGCGCCATGGGCCAGAACCAGCGTAGCCGACAGTTCGCGCCGTGCCGGGTTCCGCAGCAGCGACAAAGGACCGCATGCGCCCGCGACAGGGGTCTCAGGCGGCAATTGATCCGAATCAATATTCCTCGACGGGCCTTTATCCATCCTTCACTCCGCTAATTCCGAATTAGTACCTATCCCAAGGGGGAGGGGCGGCGTAAGCCGTAAAAAACCTGCCGGGATGGGCATAGCCCATAACCGTGGATGGAAGCCCATAAATGAGCACAACCAATCAGACCGCTTATAACTATAAGGTGGTCCGCCAGTTCGCCATTATGACAGTGGTATGGGGGATCGTCGGCATGGCCGTCGGTGTCCTGATCGCCGCTCAATTGGTGTGGCCGGACCTTAACCTCGGCTTACCGTGGACGAGCTTCGGGCGCCTGCGCCCGCTGCATACCAATGCGGTGATCTTCGCCTTCGGCGGCTGCGCACTGTTCGCCACCAGCTACTACTCGGTGCAGCGCACCTGCCAGACCCGCCTGTTCGCAGGTCCGCTCGCTTCCTTCACCTTCTGGGGTTGGCAGCTGGTGATCCTGTTGGCGGCCATTACCCTGCCGCTGGGCATGACCTCCTCCAAGGAGTACGCCGAGCTGGAATGGCCGATCGACATCCTGATCACCATCGTCTGGGTTTCCTACGCCATCGTCTTCTTCGGCACGCTGATGAAGCGCAAGACCAAGCACATCTACGTGGGCAACTGGTTCTTCGGCGGCTTCATCCTGACCGTGGCGATCCTGCACGTGGTCAACAACCTGGAAATCCCGGTCAGCCTGACCAAGTCCTACTCCCTGTACTCGGGCGCCACTGACGCCATGATCCAGTGGTGGTACGGCCACAACGCCGTGGGCTTCTTCCTGACCGCCGGCTTCCTGGGGATGATGTACTACTTCGTTCCGAAGCAGGCCGAGCGTCCGGTCTATTCCTATCGCCTGTCCATCGTCCACTTCTGGGCGCTGATCGCCGTCTACATCTGGGCCGGCCCGCACCACCTGCACTACACCGCGCTGCCGGATTGGGCGCAGTCGCTGGGCATGGTGATGTCCCTGATCCTGCTGGCTCCGAGCTGGGGCGGCATGATCAACGGCATGATGACCCTCTCCGGCGCCTGGCATAAGCTGCGCACCGACCCGATCCTGCGCTTCCTGGTGGTTTCCCTGGCCTTCTACGGCATGTCCACCTTCGAAGGCCCGATGATGGCCATCAAGACCGTCAACGCCCTCTCCCACTACACCGACTGGACCATCGGCCACGTACACGCCGGCGCCCTGGGTTGGGTAGCGATGGTATCCATCGGCTCGCTGTACCACATGATCCCGAAAGTCTTCGGCCGCGAGCAGATGCACAGCGTGGGCCTGATCAACACCCACTTCTGGCTGGCCACCATCGGCACCGTTCTGTACATCGCCTCCATGTGGGTCAACGGCATCACCCAGGGCCTGATGTGGCGCGCAGTGAACTCCGACGGCACCCTCACCTACTCCTTCGTCGAAGCCCTGGCCGCCGGCCACCCCGGCTTCATCGTGCGGATGATCGGTGGTGCCATCTTCCTGCTGGGCATGCTGGTCATGGCCTACAACGTCTGGCGCACCGTAGCGGCCGCCAAACCGGCCGAAATGCAAGCCGCGGCGCAGATGGCCTGAGGAGTCCGACATGAAACACGAAGTACTTGAGAAAAACGTCGGCCTGCTGGCCCTGTGCATGGCTGTCGCCGTGAGCATCGGCGGCCTGACTCAGATCGTCCCGCTGTTCTTCCAGGACGTCACCAACACCCCGGTCGAAGGCATGAAGCCCTACACCGCCTTGCAACTGGAAGGCCGTGACGTCTACATCCGCGAAGGCTGCGTGGGCTGTCACTCGCAGATGATCCGTCCGTTCCGCGCCGAGACCGAGCGCTACGGCCACTACTCCGTTGCCGGCGAAAGCGTCTGGGACCACCCATTCCTGTGGGGCTCCAAGCGTACCGGCCCGGACCTGGCCCGCGTCGGCGGCCGCTACTCGGACGACTGGCACCGCGCGCACCTGTACAACCCGCGCAACGTGGTCCCGGAGTCGAAGATGCCCGCCTACCCCTGGCTGGTCGAGAACAAGCTCGACGGCAAGGACACGGCGAAGAAACTGGAAGTGATGCGTGTCATGGGCGTGCCCTACACGGACGACGACATCGCTGGCGCCAGCGACGCCGTCAAAGGGAAGACCGAAATGGACGCGGTAGTCGCGTACCTGCAGGTCCTCGGCACCTCCATCAAGAACAAGCGGTGACAACCTTGGATATCGGGACCATTCGCGGCCTCGGCACCGTCATCGTGATGGTTGCCTTCGTCGGCGTACTGCTCTGGGCTTACGGCGGCAAACGCAAGGAGCGCTTCGACGAGGACGCGCTGCTGCCTTTCGCGGATGACCCGGTAGCCAAGCAGCACGCTGAGAAAGAGCAAGCTTCTAGGAGCAACAACGCATGACTACCTTCTGGAGTCTGTACATCACCGTTTTAACAGTCGGCTCGCTGATCGCCCTGCTGTGGCTGGTATTCGCCACCCGTAGCGGGCAGTCCTCGAACACCACCGACCAGACCATGGGCCACGCCTTCGACGGCATCGAGGAGTACGACAACCCGCTGCCCAAGTGGTGGTTCCTGCTGTTCGTCGGCACCATCGTCTTCGCCGCCGGCTACCTGGTGCTCTACCCGGGCCTGGGCAACTGGAAAGGCGTCCTGCCGGGCTACGACGGCGGCTGGACGCAAGACAAGCAATGGGAGCGTGAAGAAGCCCTGGCCAAGGAAAAATACGGCCCGATCTTCGCCAAATACGCGGCCATGTCGGTGGAAGAAGTCGCCAAGGACCCGCAAGCCATGAAAATGGGCGAGCGCCTCTTCGCCACCTACTGCTCCATCTGCCACGGCTCCGATGCGAAGGGCGCAGCAGGCTTCCCGAACCTGACCGACAGCGACTGGCGCTGGGGCGGCACCGCCCAGGACATCCAGACCACCATCCTCGGTGGCCGCCATGCCGCCATGCCGGCCTGGGGTGAAGTACTGGGCGACAAGGGTGTGCAGGACGTGGCGGCCTTCGTCACCGCCAACCTGGACGGCCGCAAGCTGCCTGAAGGCGTGACAGCGGACAACGTCGACAACGGCGGCAAGCTGTTCGCCACCACCTGCGTTGCCTGCCACGGTCCGGAAGGCAAGGGCAACCCGCTGATGGGCGCGCCTGACCTGACCCACCCGGGCGCCTTCATCTACGGTTCCAGCTACGCGCAACTGCAGCAGACCATCCGTCACGGCCGCCAGGGCCAGATGCCGGCGCAGGAGCAGTACCTGGGCAAAGACAAAGTGCACATTCTTGCCGGTTACATCTACAACATTTCCGGCCAGGCGAAGTAAACTCCCCGCCCCCAACTCGCGCCTGCTAAAACGGGCGCGAGTTTCTTACCTCCGCAATATCGCGACGAAGTGTCGCACCCTCTCTATCTCCTTTCTTCACACCCTTCCGGTTCACGTCTAAGCTCAATTCCATTCGCAAACCTGCTATACGACTAACCTGACCCACTTCCCAGGTTGGTACGAGCGAGCCGAAACGAGCGGCAAACAGCGGCGCAAAGCGCTCCGGAGCAGGCGTCAAACCGGCTTCGCGCCAAGGCCCGGCGCGTTGCAATGGCCACCTGCTTTCTCCATACTTGCCGCCGTTTTTTTGTCCATAAAATCCAAAAACCGTGGAACCTTAGAATGAGCACAGCAATCAGTCCGACTGCTTATAACTATAAGGTCGTCCGCCAGTTCGCCATCATGACGGTGGTCTGGGGGATACTTGGAATGGGGGTTGGTGTTTACATCGCCTCACAGTTGGTTTGGCCCCAGTTGAACCTGGACCTGCCCTGGACCAGCTTCGGCCGACTGCGTCCGCTGCACACCAACCTGGTGATCTTCGCCTTCGGCGGCTGTGCTCTCTTCGCAACTTCCTACTACGTCGTACAGCGCACCTGTCAGACCCGCCTGGTCTCCGACAGCCTCGCAGCCTTCACCTTCTGGGGTTGGCAAGCGGTGATCGTGCTGGCCGGCATCACCCTGCCGCTGGGCTACACCTCCTCCAAGGAGTACGCCGAGCTGGAATGGCCGATCGACATCCTGCTGGCCATCGTCTGGGTAACCTACGCACTGGTGTTCTTCGGCACCGTGATGAAGCGCAAGACCAAGCACATCTACGTGGGCAACTGGTTCTACGGCGCATTCATCCTCGTCACCGCCATGCTGCACATCGTCAACAGCGCGGAACTGCCGGTCACCTGGTTCAAGTCCTACTCGGTCTACGCCGGTGCCACCGACGCCATGATCCAGTGGTGGTACGGCCACAACGCCGTGGGCTTCTTCCTGACCACCGGCTTCCTCGGCATGATGTACTACTTCGTTCCGAAGCAGGCCGAGCGCCCGATCTACTCCTATCGCCTGTCCATCGTGCACTTCTGGGCGCTGATCACCCTGTACATCTGGGCCGGCCCGCACCACCTGCACTACACCGCTCTGCCTGACTGGGCCCAGTCTCTGGGCATGGTGATGTCCCTGATCCTGCTGGCTCCGAGCTGGGGCGGCATGATCAACGGCATGATGACCCTCTCCGGCGCCTGGCATAAGCTGCGCACCGACCCGATCCTGCGCTTCCTGGTGGTTTCCCTGGCCTTCTACGGCATGTCCACCTTCGAAGGCCCGATGATGGCCATCAAGACCGTCAACTCCCTGTCGCACTACACCGACTGGACCATCGGCCACGTACACGCCGGCGCTCTGGGCTGGGTAGCGATGATCTCCATCGGCTCCCTGTACCACCTGATTCCGAAGGTCTTCGGCCGCGAGCAGATGCACAGCGTAGGCCTGATCAACGCCCACTTCTGGCTGGCTACCATCGGTACCGTGCTGTACATCGCCTCCATGTGGGTCAACGGCATCACCCAGGGCCTGATGTGGCGCGCGATCAACGCCGACGGCACCCTCACCTACTCCTTCGTGGAAGCCCTGCAGGCCAGCCACCCGGGCTTCATCGTCCGTGCGCTGGGCGGTGCATTCTTCGCTTCCGGCATGCTGCTGATGGCCTACAACACCTTCCGTACTGTGCGTGGCTTCAAACAGGCTGACGCCGATGCCGCTGCCCAGATCCCCGCTGTAGGAGCTCACTGATGAAGCACGAAGTAGTCGAGAAGAACATCGGCCTTCTGGCCTTCTTCATGGTCATTGCGGTGAGCATCGGCGGTCTGACCCAGATCGTTCCGCTGTTCTTCCAGGACGTCACCAACAAGCCGGTCGAAGGCATGAAGCCGCGCACCGCGCTGGAGCTCGAAGGCCGTGACATCTACATCCGCGAAGGCTGCGTAGGCTGCCACTCGCAGATGGTCCGCCCGTTCCGCGCCGAGACCGAGCGCTACGGCCACTATTCCGTCGCCGGCGAAAGCGTCTGGGACCACCCGTTCCTGTGGGGCTCCAAGCGTACCGGCCCGGACCTGGCCCGCGTCGGCGGCCGCTACTCCGACGATTGGCACCGCGCGCATCTCTACAACCCGCGCAACGTGGTGCCGGAATCGAAGATGCCCTCCTACCCCTGGCTGGTGGAGAACAAGCTCGACGGCAAGGACACCGCGAAGAAAATGGAAGCCCTGCGTACGCTGGGCGTGCCCTACACCGACGAAGACATCGCCGGTGCTCGTGATGCCGTCAAAGGCAAGACCGAGATGGACGCTGTGGTCGCCTACCTGCAAGGCCTCGGCACCATCATCAAGAGCAAACGGTGACAGTGATGGATATCGGGACCATTCGCGGTATCGGCACTGTAGTAGTGATGGTCGCCTTCGTCGGCGTCCTGCTCTGGGCCTACGGTGGCAAACGCAAGGAGCGCTTCGACGAAGACGCCCTGCTGCCCTTCGCGGATGACCCGGTCGCCCAAAAGCACGTCGAGCAAGAGCAAGCTTCTAGGAGCAACAAAGAATGACAACCTTCTGGAGTCTGTACGTCACCGTACTTACCCTGGGCACCATCTTCGCCCTGGCGTGGCTGCTGTTCGCCACCCGTCGCGGTCAGCGCAACGAAGCCACCGACGAGACCGTCGGCCATGCCTTCGACGGCATCGAGGAGTACGACAACCCGCTGCCGAAGTGGTGGTTCATGCTGTTCGTGGCCACCTTCATCTTCGCCCTCGCCTACCTGGCCCTGTATCCGGGCCTGGGTAACTGGAAAGGCCTGCTGCCGGGCTATCAGGATAAGGCCGAATTCGCCAACGGCGAAAAAGGCTGGACCGGTGTGCACCAGTGGGAAAAGGAAATGGCCAAGGCCGATGAGAAGTACGGCCCGCTGTACGCCAAGTTCGGCGCCATGCCGATCGAGGATGTGGCCAAGGACGAGCAGGCCCTGAAAATGGGTAACCGCCTGTTCGCTTCCAACTGCTCCGTCTGCCACGGTTCCGACGCCAAGGGCGCCCACGGCTTCCCGAACCTGACCGACGCCGACTGGCGCTGGGGCGGCGAGCCGAAGGACATCATCGCCACCATCGAAGGCGGTCGCCACGCGGCCATGCCGGCCTGGGGCGAAGTCATCGGCGATGCCGGCGTTCATGATGTAGCAGCCTTCGTCACCACCAAGCTGGACGGCCGCAAGCTGCCCGAAGGCGTGACTGACGAGCAGGTCGCCAACGGCCAGAAGATCTTCGCCACCAACTGCGTGGCTTGCCACGGCGCTGAAGGCAAAGGCACTGCGGCCATGGGCGCACCGAACCTGACCCACCCGGCCGCGTTCATCTACGGCTCGAGCTTCGCCCAACTGCAGCAGACCATCCGCTACGGCCGCCAAGGCCAGATGCCGGCTCAGCTGGAGCGTCTGGGCAAAGACCAGGTCCACCTGCTCGCTGCCTACGTGTACAGCCTGTCGCACGGCGAAGGTGAGAAGAGCGCCGAATAAGCCTCCCTTTCCTACACCCCATAGCGACACCCAGCGGCGCCGGTTTCCATACCGGCGCCGCTCTATTTCTGGGTCCATAATTCCTTGCGCGACCAACTGTCGCACCGTTGCAACACCCACCACGCCGTATCATTGTTAGGCGTGCAAGCATATTTCTGACCCTCTCGGCATGTATCGACAGGGCGCCCTCCCGCTGCCGTGGAATGCACTGATGAGCAAACAGATTCCGGTCCAGGACGTCACTCCGCCTACCAAGGGCAAGGGTGAAAGCGTCGACCTTTATGCCTCCCGGGAAAAGATCTACACCCGAGCCTTTACCGGGTTCTTCCGCAACCTCCGCATGGCCGGAGGCGCCCTCCTCTTCCTTCTCTATTTCGGCACCGTGTGGCTGACCTGGAACGGTCGCCAAGCGGTTCTCTGGGACCTGCCCGAGCGCAAGTTCTACATCTTCGGCGCGACCTTCTGGCCGCAGGACTTCATCCTTCTCTCCGGGCTGCTGATCATCAGTGCGTTCGGCCTGTTCTTCATCACCGTGTTCGCCGGTCGCGTCTGGTGCGGCTACACCTGCCCGCAGAGCGTGTGGACCTGGATCTTCATGTGGTGCGAGAAAGTCACCGAGGGTGACCGCAACCAGCGCATGAAGCTCGACAAGGCCAGCTTCAGCGGCAACAAGCTGCTGCGCAAGATCGCCAAGCACAGCCTCTGGCTGCTGATCGGCCTGGTCACCGGCCTGACTTTCGTCGGCTACTTCGCCCCCATCCGCGAACTGCTGATGGAACTGGTGACCGGCGAGGCAGATGGCTGGGCCTACTTCTGGGTCGGCTTCTTCACCCTCGCCACCTACGGCAACGCCGGCTGGCTGCGCGAGCAGGTGTGCATCTACATGTGCCCGTACGCGCGCTTCCAGAGCGTGATGTTCGACAAGGACACTCTGATCGTTTCCTACGATCCGCGTCGCGGCGAGAGCCGCGGCCCGCGCAAGAAAGGCGCCGACTACAAGGCCCAGGGTCTGGGCGACTGCATCGACTGCACCATGTGCGTGCAGGTCTGCCCGACCGGCATCGACATCCGTGACGGCCTGCAGATCGAGTGCATCGGCTGCGCCGCCTGCATCGACGCCTGCGACAGCATCATGGACAAGATGAACTATCCGCGTGGCCTGATCAGCTACACCACCGAGCACAATCTGTCCGGGCAGAAAACCCATCTGGTGCGCCCGCGCCTGATCGGCTACGCCATCGCCCTGTGCATCATGATCGGCCTGCTGATCACCGCCATCTTCCTGCGCCCGCTGGTGGGCTTCGACGTCAGCAAGGACCGCGTGCTCTACCGCGAGAACGCCGAAGGCCGCATCGAGAACGTGTACAGCCTCAAGGTCATGAACAAGGACCAGAAGGACCACACCTACGTACTCAGCGCCAAAGGCATGGATGGCCTGATTCTGGAAGGCAAGAAGGAAATCTCGGTCGCGGCCGGGGACATCTTCAGCATGCCGGTGGAACTCTCCATCGATCCGGAGAAGCTGCCCTCCACCACCAACGAGATCAGCTTTACCATCCAGTCGGTGGACGACCCGTCCATCAGCAAGGAATCCACCAGTCGCTTCATCGGTCCGCGCGTTCGTTGAACCAATGCTGAACGAATTGGCACCCCATGTTGCGCATGGGGTGCCAGTAGCGATCCAAGGACGTAGAATTCGCCCGCCCCTTCACCGGGCGGCGCCCCGCAAGGCGCTGCCAGCGAGAGATCAAAGAGCATGCAATCGGCCATGAAGACACCCGTGGAACCCTGGTACAAGCACCTCTGGCCGTGGATCATCATCGCCATGCTGGGCACCTCGATCGTCCTCAGCCTGACGATGGTCAACATCGCCGTGAACAACCAGGATTCCCTGGTCAGCGACAACTATTACGAAGCCGGCAAGGGCATCAACCGCTCCCTTGACCGCGAACACCTCGCCCAGCAGCTCAAGCTGCGGGCCAAGATCAGCTTCGACGAGCTGACCGGCGAAGTGGACCTGCGCCTCACGGGCGACAGCCGTCCGGCCACGCTCACCCTGAACCTGCTCTCCCCCACCCTGGAATCCCAGGACAAGCACCTGGAACTGCGCGCCAGCCCCGCCGAGCCCGGCCGCTACACCGCCAGCCTGGATGCCGCCGTGAAGGGCCGCCGCTTCGTGGAGCTGCTCGGCGAGGAGAACGGCAAGACCTGGCGTCTGTTCGAGGAAGAAAAGGTCGCTCCTGGCGCTACCTTCGACCTCGGCGACGAGCCCCTCAGCGGAGATGAAGCCGAGCGCCCATGAGCGCCGCGCTGCTCTGTTACCACTGCGCGCTGCCGGTCCCGCCCGGCAGCCGCTTCACTGCGCCAGTACTCGGCGAAACCCGCGAATTCTGCTGCCCGGGTTGCCAGGCCGTGGCCGAGGCTATCGTTGCCGGCGGCCTGGAAGGCTATTACCGCCACCGCACCGAAGCCGCCCCCAACCCTGACGCCCTGCCCGAACAGCTCGTCGACGAGCTGAAGCTGTTCGACCGCCCCGACGTTCAGCAGCCCTTCGTCCAGCATCAGGGCGATCTCGCCGAGACCACCCTGATCATGGAGGGCATCAGCTGCGCCGCCTGCGGCTGGTTGATCGAGAAACACCTCAAGGGCCTGCCCGCCGTTGCCGAGGCTGGTCTCAACCTGTCCAACCACCGTCTGCATGTGCGCTGGTCCGACAGCGAGCTGCCGCTGAGCGAGCTGCTTGCCGAACTGCGCCGTATTGGTTACGCCGCGCACCCCTTCCAGCCGGACCGCGCCGCCGAACAGTTGCACCAGGAGAACCGCAAGTCCCTGCGCCAGCTGGGCGTCGCCGGCCTGCTGTGGTTCCAGGCAATGATGGCGACCATGGCCACCTGGCCGGAATTCAACATCGACCTGAGTCCCGAACTGCACGAAATCCTGCGCTGGGTGGCGATGTTCCTCACCACGCCCATCGTCTTCTACTCCTGCCAGCCATTCTTCCGTGGCGCCGTGCGCGACCTGCGCACCCGCCACCTGACCATGGATGTCTCGGTATCCCTGGCCATCGGCGGCGCCTACCTGGCCGGCATCTGGACCGCCGTCACCGGCCACGGCGACCTGTACTTCGACGCCGTCGGCATGTTCGCCCTGTTCCTGCTCGCCGGCCGCTACCTCGAACGCCGCGCCCGCGAACGGACCGCCGCGGCCACCGCGCAACTGGTCAACCTGTTGCCCGCCTCCTGCCTGCGCCTGGACGACAGCGGCCAGAGCAGCCGCGTACTGCTCAGCGAATTGAACGTGGGCGACCGCGTACTGGTGCAGCCCGGCGCAGTAATCCCGGCCGACGGCCTGGTCCTCGACGGCCAGTCCAGCGTCGACGAATCCCTGCTCACCGGCGAATACTTGCCGCAGCCGCGCCAGAGCGGCGACAGCGTCACCGGCGGCACCCTCAACGTCGAAGGCCCGCTGACCGTACAGGTCAAGGCACTGGGCGGCGACAGCCGCCTCTCGGCCATCGTCCGTCTGCTCGAACGCGCCCAGTCGGACAAACCGCGCCTCGCGGAACTCGCCGACAAGGCCGCGCAATGGTTCCTCATCGCCCTGCTGGTGCTGGCCGCCGTGGTCGGCCTGTTCTGGTGGCAACACGATGCCTCCCGCGCCTTCTGGGTCGTCCTGGCGATGCTGGTGGCGACCTGCCCCTGCGCCTTGTCGCTGGCCACGCCCACTGCGCTCACCGCCGCCACCGGGAGCCTGCACAAGCTCGGCCTGCTGGTAACCCGCGGCCATGTGCTCGAAGGCCTGAACCACATCGACACGGTGATCTTCGACAAGACCGGCACGCTTACCGAGGGCCGCCTGACGCTGCGCGCAGTCCGGCCGCTGGGTGCGCTGGACAGCGACACCTGCCTGGCACTGGCTGCCGCGCTGGAGAACCGTTCCGAACACCCTATCGCCCGAGCTTTCGGCCGCGCACCGCAGCCCGCCGAGAATGTCGAGAGCCACCCCGGCCTGGGCCTGGAAGGCCTGGTCGGCGAACGTCGCCTGCGCATCGGCGAGCCGTCCTTCGTCTGCGCCCTGAGCGGCAGCGACGCGCCCCAGCATCCGCAGGAACCCGGCCAGTGGCTGCTGCTGGGTGATGACAGCGGCGCCCTCGCCTGGCTGGTGCTGGACGATCGCATCCGCGAAGACGCCGCCGACTTGGTCGACGCCTGCCGCGCCCGCGGCTGGCGCACCCTGCTGCTCTCCGGCGACAGCTCACCGATGGTCGGCCGGGTCGCCGCCGAACTGGGCATCGACGATTGCCGTGGCGGCCTTCGCCCGGATGACAAGCTCGAAGTCCTGCGCCAGTTGCACCAGCAAGGCCACCGCGTGCTGATGCTGGGCGACGGCGTGAACGACGTGCCGGTGCTGGCCGCTGCCGACATCAGTGTTGCCATGGGCTCGGCCACCGACCTGGCCAAGACCAGCGCCGATGCCGTGCTGTTGTCCAACCGTCTGGACAGCGTGGTACAGGCTTTCAGCCTCGCCCGCCGCACCCGTCGGGTCATCATCGAGAACCTGGTCTGGGCGGGGCTGTACAATGGCCTGATGTTGCCCTTTGCTGCCCTCGGCTGGATCACGCCGGTGTGGGCTGCGGTGGGCATGTCGATCAGCTCGCTGACCGTGGTACTTAACGCCCTGCGCCTGACCCGGCTGCCCAAGGGTGCCGGCGCCCCGATAGCGACCACCGCCCTGCCAGCCGCCCCACAAGCGGCGCAGGCGCTGCCACGGAGTTGAAATGCCCGCTCTCTACATAATGATTCCGGTTGCCGTGGTGATCGTCGGCATCTGCATCGCGATCTTCTTCTGGGCAGTGAACAGCGGCCAGTACGACGACATGGACGGGCCGGCCCACAGCATCCTGTTCGACGACGAAGACCCCAAGCACCAGGCCGGCATCGACGAAGCCGAGGGCGACGCCTCGCACAGCAGCCAGAAGCAGGACAAGCGCGATGCCTGAACTGGCGCCGTTACTGGCGTCCGCGCTGATTCTCGGCCTGCTCGGCGGCGGTCACTGCCTGGGCATGTGTGGCGGCCTGATGGGTGCGCTGACCATGGCCATCCCGCCGGAGCAACGCGGACGTCGCCTGCGTCTGCTGCTGGCCTACAACCTCGGACGCATCCTCAGCTACGCCTGCGCCGGCCTGCTGCTCGGCCTGGCCGGCTGGGCCGTGGCGCGCACGCCATTCGCCGCAGCGTTGCGGGTGATCGCCGGCCTGCTGCTGATCGCCATGGGCCTCTACCTGGCCGGCTGGTGGAGTGGCCTGACCCGTATCGAAGCCCTGGGCCGCGGCTTGTGGAAGCACATCCAGCCCTTCGCCAGCCGCCTGCTGCCAGTTGCCACGGTGCCACGCGCACTGCTGCTCGGCGCGCTCTGGGGCTGGCTGCCCTGCGGGCTGGTCTACAGCACCCTGCTCTGGGCCACCAGCCAGGGCTCGGCCATCGACAGTGCGCTGCTGATGCTCGCCTTCGGCCTCGGCACCTGGCCGGTGCTGCTGGCGACAGGGCTCGCCGCCGAGCGCATCACCACCCTGCTGCGCAAACGCAGCGTGCGCATGGCCGGCGGCATCCTGGTAATTCTCTTCGGCCTGTGGACCCTGCCCGGCCCGCACCAGGCCTGGATCATGGGCCACGAGATGCACGCCAGCGCCGCTGTTCCCCACCATAAAGCCGCTTGATACAGGTCAACAGGCCTCTACCCGACTCTCCCTAGACTGCGCAGGAAAAGCTCGCCACCGGGGAACATCGGCATGCTCGACAATATTCGCTGGGACGCAGATCTGATACGCCGATACGATCTGTCCGGCCCGCGCTACACCTCCTATCCCACAGCCGTGCAGTTCCACGAAGGAGTCGGACCCTTCGACCTGCTGCACGCGCTGCGCGATAGCCAGAAAGCGCAACGGCCGCTCTCGCTCTACGTGCACGTCCCGTTCTGCGCGAACATCTGCTACTACTGCGCCTGCAACAAGGTCATCACCAAGGATCGTGGCCGCAGCGCCCCCTACCTCGCCCGTCTCATCCATGAAATCGAGATCGTCAGCCGTCACCTGGGTCGCCAGCAGCAAGTCGAGCAGCTGCATTTCGGCGGAGGTACCCCGACCTTCCTGAGCCCCGGCCAGCTGCGTGAACTGATGGCGCAACTGCGCACCCACTTCCACTTCGTCGAGGGTGATTTCGGCGACTACGGCATCGAGATCGACCCCCGCGAGGCCGACTGGTCGACCATGGGCCTGCTCCGCGAGCTGGGCTTCAACCGCGCCAGCATTGGCGTGCAGGACTTCAACCTGGAGGTGCAACAGGCCATCAACCGCCTGCAGAGCCTCGACGAGACCCGCGCCATCATCGATGCGGCGCGCACACTGCAATTCCGCTCGATCAACATCGACCTGATCTACGGCCTGCCCAGACAGACCCCGGACACCTTCGCCCGCACCGTCGAGCAGGTCATTGCCCTGCAACCCAACCGGCTGTCCGTGTTCAATTACGCGCACCTTCCCGAACGTTTCCCGCCACAACGCCGGATCCTGGCCGAAGACCTGCCCTCCCCCGGGCAGAAGCTGGAAATGCTGCAGCGCACCACCGAGCAGCTCGAAGCGGCCGGCTACCGCTATATCGGCATGGACCACTTCGCCCTGCCGGACGACGAACTGGCGATGGCCCAGGAAGATGGCACCCTGCAGCGCAACTTCCAGGGCTACACCACCCACGGTCACTGTGACCTCGTTGGCCTGGGGGTTTCCTCGATCAGCCAGATCGGCGATCTCTACTGCCAGAACAGCAATGACATCGCCGACTACCAGAACACGCTCGACCAGGGCCAACTCGCCACTCGCCGCGGATTGCACTGCAACAAGGACGACCTCATCCGCCGCGCGGTGATCCAGCAACTGATCTGCCATTTCCAGCTGGACTTCGAAGACATCGAGGACCTCTACAACATCGACTTCCGCGGTTACTTCGCGGAAATCTGGGACGACCTCGAGCGCTTCGCCCGCGACGGCCTGATCACCCTCGGCCCGCGCGGCATCGACGTCAGCGCTTCCGGCCGGCTGCTGGTCCGTTCGCTGTGCATGCTGTTCGACCGCTACCTGCCGATGCAGAACCTGCAACGCTTCTCGCGGGTCATCTGACTCGTGAGTTCCGCGCAGACGACCGACGGTGCGGGACCAACTGTCGCACCCATTGATACAGGATATGTCCGCCATCCCAGGGTGTAGGAACAGCCCTGCCCCAGCACTTTTCGAAAGGATTCGAGCCCCGACACACACCCCGAAAACGCTCATCCCCGTCGCTGGAACCAGCGATTCAGACAGGTCGCCAACTGGCGCGCGACTTGCCGTCTGCGGTACCCTTGGTTTTTGTGTGCCATCCCACTGAAGGAACACTCATGGCCGAAACCATCAAAGTGCGCGCATTGCCACAAGCGCACTGCAAGGATTGCAGCCTGGCTCCCCTCTGCCTGCCCCTGTCGCTGAACCACAGCGACATGGACGCCCTCGATGAGATCGTCAAACGCGGCCGCCCCCTGAAGAAAGGCGAGTTCCTGTTCCGCCAGGGCGATGCCTTCGGCTCCGTCTTCGCCGTGCGTTCCGGCGCACTGAAGACCTTCAGCATCACCGACGGCGGCGAAGAGCAGATCACCGGCTTCCACCTGCCCAGCGAGCTGGTCGGCCTGTCCGGCATGGACACCGAGAGCTACCCGGTATCGGCCCAGGCGCTGGAAACCACCTCGGTGTGCGAAATCCCCTTCGAACGCCTGGACGAACTCTCCGAGCAGCTGCCGCAACTGCGCCGCCAGCTGCTGCGGGTGATGAGCCGGGAAATCCGCGATGACCAGCAGATGATGATGCTGCTGTCGAAGAAGACCGCCGACGAGCGCATCGCCACCTTCCTGGTGAACCTCTCCGCGCGCTTCCGCGCCCGTGGCTTCTCGGCCCAGCAGTTCCGCCTCGCCATGTCGCGCAATGAGATCGGCAACTACCTGGGCCTGGCGGTGGAAACCGTCTCCCGCGTGTTCACCCGCTTCCAGCAGAACGGCCTGATCGCCGCCGAAGGCAAGGAAGTGCACATCCTCGACTCCATCGAGCTGTGCGCACTGGCAGGTGGCCAACTGGAAAGCTGATCTACCTGGAAGCTGACCGTCCGGTTGACTTTCCGGTCATCGAAAACGGGCTCGCCAATCGGCGGGCCCGTTATACTTTGGCCTCTGCAAAAACCGCATCAGGTGCACATCCAGCATGATCCTCAACCAACTCGACCTGAAGTCCGTGATCCGTGCCGTTCCCGACTTTCCCAAGCCCGGCGTCATGTTCCGCGACATCACCCCGCTGTTCCAGTCGCCGCGAGCCCTGCGCTTCGTCGCCGACAGCTTCATCCAGCGCTACGTCGAGGCCGACTTCACCCACATCGGCGCCATGGATGCGCGCGGCTTCCTGATCGGTTCGATCATCGCCTATGAACTGAACAAGCCCCTGGTGCTGTTCCGCAAGCGCGGCAAGCTGCCGGCCGACGTACTGGCCCAGGCCTACGAGACCGAGTACGGCGAAGCCCTGCTGGAAGTCCACGCCGACAGCCTGTGCGAAGGCGACAGCGTGCTGATCTTCGATGACCTGATCGCCACCGGCGGCACCCTGCTGGCCGCGGCCCAACTGGTACGCCGCATGGGCGCCAGCGTGTTCGAAGCCGCTGCGATCATTGACCTGCCGGAATTGGGCGGTTCGACCAAGCTCAACGACGCACAGATTCCAACCTACAGCCTGACCGCCTTCGCCCTCGACGAAGCCTGATCGGCGCTGTTTCCGACAACGGGCGCTACGGCGCCCGTTTTCGTTTCCGGCGTTCGCACCGGTGCCCCATCCAATGGCTGGTGATGGCCGCTTTGGCCTGATACGACCCCGCCGCGGCCAGATATGACCTGGCGATTGTCCGACAAGACTCCGAACATGACATCAACCGATGACACATTCGAAAGTGGCATCGCGAACTAACGACAGGGCCTGCCTGGGGTGCCGCACCTGCCACGCGCCTCGCTCCCGCCCGCACAACAACAAGGAGTTAGTCATGAACGCCAGTACCACGCCGATTCGCGCCAACTTCCCGGTCCGTCGCATGGATTTCACCTTCAGTGAAACCCCGAAGTACTGGTGGGACGGGCAACCCTTCATGACCCACTTCATGAACAACCTGTCCTCTCTGTTCCCCTACGGCGAGAAATTCTTCGTCGACAGCGTGCGCGCGGTCCGCGAGCGCATCCAGGACCCGCAGCTGCAGAAGGACGTCAGCGCCTTCATCGGCCAGGAAGCCATGCACTCCAAGGAGCACGCGGCCTACAACGAGTACGCCGACGAGCACGGCATCGACCTGGAAACCCTGGAACTGCGCATCAAGGTACTGCTCGAATCCATCAGCAAGGTCACCACCAAGAAGCATCAGCTGGCGATCACCTGCGCTCTGGAACACTTCACCGCGACCATGGCCGAACAACTGCTCAAGCGTGAAGACCTGAGCGGCCAGATGAAGTCGGACAAGATGTACAAGCTGTGGATGTGGCATGCCGTCGAAGAGAACGAGCACAAGGCAGTGGCCTACGATGTCTACCAGCAGGTCTACGGCGGCTACTTCACCCGCACCGCGGTCATGCTGCTGACCACCGTGATCTTCCTCAGCGTCATCGCCGGTTTCCAGATAAATCTGCTGCGCCGCGATGGCCAGCTGTTCAACTGGCGCAGCTGGAAGCATGGCCTGGGCGTGCTGCTGCACCCGCGCCGCGGCTACTTCGTCAACCTGATCCGCCCCTGGCTGGACTATTTCCGTCCCGGCTTCCACCCCTTCGACCACGATACCAAGGCGCTGGAAACCCGCTGGAAAGAGCAGCTGGACTTCGCTGGCTGATCTTCGCCAAACCGCCCTCAACGTCGAAAAACGCCAGGCATCGCCTGGCGTTTTTCATTTTCACCGCGCACTGCGACAACCAGTCACTACACTGAGCAGGGTTTCCGGAGCCCAATGGAACGCGCAGTTCAAGCAGAACCACGTCACGAATTGCGAGCCAAGGAGGTTAGATGCCCCACCAAGCCCCCTCCCCTTGGAAGGTCCCGCTCGTCCGTGAGCTGACCCTCATCCTGCTGATCAAGCTGACCCTGCTGCTGGTCATCAAGGCCGTCTGGTTCGACCAGCCCACCGTCCCCGATGACGGCTCCCGCGTCACCAGCCAGCACCTGCTCGGCGACAGCCGCCCGAGCGACGCCGAGAAGGAGAGCACCCGATGATTTCCGAAGCCGTCGTAGACCTGTCGCGCCTGCAGTTCGCGATGACCGCCATGTACCATTTCCTGTTCGTGCCGCTGACCCTCGGCCTGGCCTTCCTGCTGGCGATCATGGAATCGGTCTACGTGATGACCGGCAAGCAGGTGTACAAGGACATGACCCAGTTCTGGGGCAAGCTGTTCGGCATCAACTTCGCCCTGGGGGTCACCACCGGGCTGACCATGGAGTTCCAGTTCGGCACCAACTGGGCCTACTACTCCCACTACGTCGGTGACATCTTCGGCGCGCCGCTGGCCATCGAAGGCCTGATGGCCTTCTTCCTCGAATCGACCTTCATCGGCCTGTTCTTCTTCGGCTGGGACCGCCTGTCGAAGGTCCAGCACCTGTCGGTGACCTGGCTGGTGGCGCTGGGCTCGAACCTTTCGGCGCTGTGGATCCTGATCGCCAATGGCTGGATGCAGAACCCGGTGGGCGCGGAGTTCAACTTCCAGACCATGCGCATGGAGCTCACCGACTTCGGTGCGCTGCTGTTCAACCCGGTGGCCCAGGTCAAGTTCGTCCATACCGTCGCCGCCGGCTACGTCACCGGGGCGATCTTCGTCCTCGCCATCTCCAGCTACTACCTGCTGAAGAAGCGCGACCAGGGCTTCGCCCGGCGCTCCTTCGCCATCGCCTCGGCCTTCGGCCTGGCCTCGATCCTCTCGGTGATCATTCTTGGCGACGAGTCGGGCTATGAGATCGGCGACGTACAGAAGACCAAGCTGGCGGCCATCGAGGCGGAATGGGAAACCCACCCCGCCCCCGCCGGTTTCACTCTGATCGGCCTGCCCAACCAGGAGGAGCAGCGCACCGACTACGCGATCAAGATCCCCTATGTGCTCGGCCTGATCGCCACTCGCTCACTGGACAAGGAGGTCACCGGGATCAAAGACCTGCTGGTGCAGCACGAGGCGCGTATCCGTCACGGCATGACCGCCTATGCCCTGCTGCAGAAGCTGCGCGGCGGTGACAAATCCGAGGCTACCCTGGCGCAGTTCAATCAGGTGAAGAACGATCTCGGCTACGGTCTGCTGCTGAAGAAGTACACACCCGAGGTGGTGGACGCGACCGAAGAGCAGATTCGCCTGGCCACCCTCGACACCATCCCCGATGTGTTCACCCTGTTCTTCAGCTTCCGCATCATGGTCGGCTGCGGGTTCCTCATGCTCGCCCTGTTCGCCTGTGCGTTCTACGCCTCGGCGCGCAAGAACGAGGAGCGCAAGCGCTGGCTGCTCAAATGGGCGCTGTGGAGCCTGCCACTGCCCTGGTTGGCCGCGCAGACCGGCTGGTATGTCGCAGAACACGGCCGCCAGCCCTGGTCCATCGGTGAGGTACTGCCGGTGCACCTGTCGGCTTCCAGCCTCAGCACCGGCGATGTCTGGGGCTCGCTGCTGGCGCTGATCGCCTTCTACAGCCTGCTGCTGGTGGTGGAGATGTACCTGATGATCAAGTTCGCCCGCCTCGGCCCATCGAGCCTGCACACCGGCCGTTACCACTTCGAGCAGGGCCATACCGCCAGCGGCGCGGCCACGGCGTAAGGAGACGATCATGGACTACGAAACGCTGAAACTGACCTGGTGGGTGCTGATCGGTGTGCTGCTGATCGGCTTCGCCCTCACCGATGGCTTCGACATGGGCGCCATGGCACTCATGCCCTTCGTGGCGAAGACCGACAGCGAACGACGGGTGGCGATCAACACCATCGCCCCGCACTGGGACGGCAACCAGGTCTGGTTCATCACCGCCGGCGGCGCCCTGTTCGCCGCCTGGCCGATGGTCTATGCCACCGCGTTCTCCGGGTTGTACTGGGCGATGCTGCTGGTGCTCTTCGCCCTGTTCTGCCGCCCCGTCGGTTTCGACTACCGCAGCAAATTGGAAAACCAGCGCTGGCGTGCGGTCTGGGACTGGGCGCTGTTCGTCGGTGGCTTCGTCCCGGCACTGGTGTTCGGCGTGGCCTTCGGCAACTTGTTCCAGGGCCTGCCTTTCACCCTCGATGAGATGATGCGGCCGTCCTACCACGGCAGCTTCTTCGCCCTGCTCAACCCCTTTGCCCTGCTCGCCGGAGTGGTCAGCCTGAGCATGCTCTGCCTGCACGGCGGCGCCTGGCTGATGCTGCGCACCGACGGAGAACTGGCTGAGCGCTCCAGGCGGGCCGCGCAGTTGTGCGCACTGGTCTACCTGCTGACCTTCATCGCTGCCGGTGCCTGGGTCAGCCTGGGCATGAACGGCTTCGCCCTGCTCTCGAGCATCGACGGCAATGCGGTGCTGAACCCGTTGAACAAGGAAGTTGCGCTGTCCAACGCCGGCTGGCTGGCCAACTACCACGCCTACCCCGCGACCATCGCCGCTCCCATCGTCGGCATCCTCGGCGGCCTGCTGGCCCTGGCCGCGGCCAGCGGCGGGCGCGGCGGCCTGACCTTCCTGGGCAGCGCCCTGGCAATCATCGGCACCCTGTGCACGGCAGGCTTTGCGCTGTTCCCCTTCGTCTTCCCCTCCAGCGAGAACCCGGCGGCGAGCCTCACGATGTGGGACGCGGTTTCCAGCCACAAGACCCTGGGCATCATGTTCGTCGTGGCCTGCATCTTCGTGCCGCTGATCCTCTGCTACACGCTGTGGGGCTACGTGAAGATGTGGGGCCGCCTGAACCGCAAGCACATCGAAGCCAACTCCCACGGCCTCTACTGAAGGAGCAACCGCATGTGGTACTTCACCTGGATACTCGGCGTCCTGCTGGCCTGCAGCTTCGGCATCATCAATGCGCTGTGGCTGGAAACCACCCAGGATCTGGACAGTGACGACGACTGACGCAGCCCTCCTGCGCCACCCCGCCAGCCGCACCCTGTCACTGCTACTGGCAATTCCCCTGGCGCTGGTCCTGCTGATCCATCCCGCCGCCATGCTCGACACCCAGGGCCGCTACAGCCATGGCCTGCTGATGCTGGCGATGCTCGGGGTCAGCGCCGGTTTCGTCCACGGGGTGGGCTTCGACCCACGCAGCCTGCCCTGGCGCTGGGTGTTCGGGCCGCTGTGCGGCTGGGCACTGATGGCGCTGGGCTACGCGCTCCTGCTCAAGGCGCAATTGGGCCTGTAGAACCACGACGGGCTCATTTCAACCCTCGGAGCGCCGCGGCAGGTCATCGACCGTGTCGAACCACGACAGCTGCGACGAACACCATACGTGGCACTGCGGCTCGATCCGCTCTGGCTCGTCCAGGGTGACGATGTTCAGCCCTACCGTTTCACCGTCACGCACGCGGAACTCCATGGGCGTACCGCACTTCACGCAGAAGCGCCGCTCACCGTCTTCACTGGAGCGCCACAGGCCGAGTTCGCCGGCGGTGTAGGCAAACCCCGTCAGCGGAATCACCGCCCACGGAACAGCCGGCGCGGCATTGGCTTTCTGGCAGATGCGGCAGTGGCAATAGCCGGTTTCCTCCGGTTGCGCATCCACGCGATAGCGCACCGCGCCGCAGGCGCAGCCGCCGAACAGGGGCAAAGGCAACATGGCAATCTCCCACAATCAGCAAAGACTCAGAGCCTAGCCAGCATGCCGAAGGTCTGCAGCACCGCGACACCGGTGAAGAGCAACAGGATTTGTCGCTCGGCCAGGGCGCAGGCTTCCTCACGCAATTCCGGTGGACGCTCCAGGTAGTCCAGCGATTGCTGGAACAGCTGCCGGCTGATCAGCCGCGACAACTGGTCCAGTTCGCCCACCTCGACGTCCGGCAGCAGATGGAATTGGCGGATGTCTTCGGCCATGTCCTCGCCGAACTCGTCCATCACCCGCGCCAGCGCTTCGCGCAGCATCGGCGACGGCCCGTGCAGCTCGCGCACGCCAATGATGAAGGCTTGCGGGTTGCGCTCGACAAAATCGAAGAACAGCCGCACCGTCTCCCGGGTTACGCGCTGGCCGCGTTCAAAGTCCAGGCCGAACGGCACGCTGGCCGCGCCTGCCCCCGGCAGGGCGCGTTCGGCTGCCTCGCGGCGCAGGTCGCGCAACGGCTGGCGCAACTGGGTGGCGATGTCACGGATGATCGCCAGGCCCAGGTCATCCACGTCACCGAAGTGCCGATAGAAGGTGTTCGGGTTCAGTCCTGCTTCCCGTGCCAGCTCCCGCAACCCCAGGCTGCTCAGGCTGCGTCGACTGGCCGCCAGGCGCAGCGCGGCATCGATGAGCGCTCGCTTACCCGCCGCTTCCGCCGGCCGTTCTTCCTGTCCGATTTCCATGAGTTTCGTGCCCGACCCCACCGAAGGTTGGTTGTTGCAATGGTATACAGATGTCTACATTCCTATCACGTAGACAGTTGTATACGCCAGCAATAATCATAACAGGAGCGTGGCCATGAGTACGGTTGTGAGAACCCAACCAAAGACTGCCCCCCGACACTGCAAGGTCGCCATCATCGGTACCGGGTTTTCCGGCCTGGGCATGGCGATCCGCCTGAAGCAGGAAGGCGAGAACGATTTCCTGCTGTTCGAAAAGGACGCCGGTGTCGGCGGTACCTGGCGGGTCAACAACTACCCGGGCTGCGCCTGTGACGTGCAATCCCACGTGTACTCCTTCTCCTTCGAGCCGAACCCGGACTGGACGCGCATGTTCGCCCGCCAGCCGGAGATCCGCGCCTACCTGGAGAACTGCTGGAAGAAGTACCGGCTGGAAGACAAGACGCTGCTCAACACCGAGATGGCGCGTTTCGAGTGGAGCGACGAGCAGCAGCTCTGGCACCTGTTCGACGCCGCCGGCAACCACTACACCGCCAAAGCCGTGGTCTCGGGCATGGGCGCCCTGTCGATTCCGTCCATCCCGGCGCTCAAGGGCCTGGAGAACTTCCAGGGTAAGGCCTTCCACTCGCAGCAGTGGGACCATGACTATGACCTCAAGGGCAAGCGCGTGGCGGTGATCGGCACCGGCGCCTCGGCCATCCAGTTCGTCCCGGAAATCCAGCCGCTGGTGGCCAAGCTCGATCTCTACCAGCGCACCGCACCGTGGATCCTGCCCAAGCCGGACCGCGCCATCAGCGAGAAGGAGCGTGCGCGCTTCCGTCACTTCCCGGCGGTACAGAAGCTCTGGCGCGGCGCCCTCTACAGCATGCTCGAAGGCCGTGTGCTGGGCTTCACCTTCGCGCCCTGGGCAATGAAACTGGTGGGCAGGCTGGCCGAGCGCTTCATCCGCCAGCAGGTCAAGGACCCGGACCTGCGCCGCAAGCTGACCCCGGACTACACCATCGGCTGCAAACGCGTGCTCATGTCGCACAACTACTACCCGGCACTGGCCGCCTCCAACGCCTCGGTGATCGTCGACGGCATCCGCGAGATCAGGGCCGGCAGCATCATCACCGCCGACGGTCGCGAGCGGCAGGTGGACGCCATCATCTTCGGTACCGGCTTCACCGCCAACGACCCGATCCCGCGTGGCGTGGTATTCGGCAAGGACGGCGTGGACCTGCTCGATACCTGGCAGAACGGCCCGGAAGCCTACAAGGGCACCATGACCCGCGGCTTCCCCAACCTGTTCTTCCTCATGGGCCCGAACACCGGTCTGGGCCACAACTCCATGGTCTACATGATCGAGTCGCAGATCTCCTACGTGCTGGGCGCCATCAAGCTGATGGACCGCCGCGAGCTGCAGAGCGTGGAGGTCAAGAGTGACGTCCAGGACCAGTGGAACGCCAAGCTGCAGCGCGGCCTCAACCACAGCGTGTGGAACACCGGCGGCTGCAAGAGCTGGTACCTGCACCCGGTGAGCGGGCGCAACTGCACTCTATGGCCGGGCTTCACCTGGCGCTTCCGCGCGCTGACCAGCCAATTCGATCCCAGCGCCTATCATTTGAAATCCAAGCCGCTGTCCAGCCCTGTCGTCCAACCCCAACGCCACGCAGAAGAGGTGCCGGCATGAAGAACTTCGAGAACAAGGTTGCCGCGATCACCGGCGCGGGTTCGGGTATCGGTCGCGCCCTGGCCATCGAACTGGCCTCCCGCGGCTGCCACCTGGCCCTGGCGGACGTGAATGCCGCGGGCCTGGAAGAAACCCGCCAACTGCTCTCCTCCACCGGCGTGCGCGTGTCCCTCGACACCGTGAACGTCGCCGACCGCGAGCAGGTGCATGCCTGGGCCGACAAGGCCGCCCGCGAGCACGGCAAGGTCAACCTGGTGTTCAACAACGCCGGCGTCGCCCACGCCGGCACCGTGGAAGCCAGCGACTATGAAGAGTACGAGTGGATCACCAGCATCAACTTCTGGGGCGTGGTCTACGGCACCAAGGCCTTCCTGCCACACCTGAAGGCATCCGGTGACGGCCACATCGTCAACGTTTCCAGCGTGTTCGGGCTGTTCTCCCAGCCTGGCATGAGCGCCTACAACGCCACCAAGTTCGCCGTACGCGGCTTCACCGAGTCGCTGCGCCAGGAGCTGGACATGGAGCGCGCAGGCGTTTCGGCCAGCTGTGTTCACCCCGGCGGCATCAAGACCAATATCGCCAAGACCGCGCGGATGAACGACAGCATGGTCAAGGTCACCGGGCAGAACACCGAGCAGGCCCGCACCCAGTTCAACGACCAGTTGCTGCGCACTACGCCGCAGAAAGCTGCGCAGGTGATCATTCGCGGCGTAGAGCGTGATGCGCGGCGCATCCTGATCGGCCCGGATGCCCACGCCATCGACGTAATGCTGCGCCTGCTGCCGGTCTGGTACCAGAAGGTGGTCACCGGCAGCATGAAGCTGGCCAAGCGCTTCGCTCCGAAACCCAAGCGCAAGCCAGCCGCCGAGGGCTACGAGGCCAAGTAGCGGGCCAATCTCACGAGTCCCTTTTTCCCTGTCGGACCGGCGCCCATCCCCCTTACCCCCGGATGGACGCCGTTTTTTTTCCGTTGCCAGGACGCCCCGTCATTCGCTTATCGCTGTTTATACTGGCAAGCCGCTGCCAGGGAACAACACCAGGGATGACGACCATGAGCCAGACACTGCCCACCTTCCGCTACCACCCCGAACCGCTTTCCACCGGTAGCGTGGTTGCCTCGGCAGAAACCTGCCTGTGTTGCGGACAAAAGCGCGGCTACGTCTACACCGCCTCGGTGTACACACGACACGACCTGCCGGAAAACTGCCTGTGTCCCTGCTGCATCGCCGACGGCAGCGCTGCAGAGCGTTTCGAGGCCAGCTTCGCCGATGACTACCCGCTGCTGGACGCCGGAGTCCCCGATGCCGTGGTGCGCGAAGTCTGCGAACGCACGCCGGGGTTCGCCTCCTGGCAGCAAGAGCATTGGCTGAACTGCTGCGGCGACGCCTGCGCCTTCCACGGCGACGCCAGGCGGGAGGACATCATCGCCCTCGGCGCCGCCGAACTGGCCGGGCACTTCGCCGACTTCGGCTGGCCGGAAAAAACCTGGCTACAGGTGATCGAGCACTACGAGCCAGCGGGCAACCCGGCGATCTATCACTTCCGCTGCCTGCATTGCGGCAAGACGCACTACGGGATGGACTTCACCTGAGCCCCAGGGCATCTCAAAGCCCCATCTGCTTGGCGATGATTTCGTTCATGATCTCCCGCGTGCCGCCGCCGATGGAGAGAATGCGGTTGTCGCGGTACAGCCGCTCCACCAGGCTCTCGCGCATGTAGCCCATGCCGCCCAGCACCTGCACCGCGTCGTAGGTCACCCGGTCGGCGATGTCGGTGGCGAAGTTCTTGGCCATGGAGATTTCCTTGATCACGCTCTTGCCCACCGCCATCTTCGCCGCCTGCCGATAGGTAAACTCTCGGGACACTTCGACCTGAGTGGCCATTTCCGCCAAGCGATGCTTGAGCACCTGGAACTTACCGATCGGCTTGCCGAACGCCTCGCGCTCGCGGCACCACGCCAGCGCTTCATCCAGGGCGAGCTGAGCAGTCATGTTGGCCATGATCGCCAGCGCCAGGCGCTCGCTCTGGAAGTTCGCCATGATGCAGGCGAAGCCCATGTTCTCGGCGCCGATCAGGTTTTCCGCCGGCACCTTGCAGTCGTCGAAGAACAGTTCGGCGGTGTCCGATGCCCACCAACCCATCTTCTTCAGCTTGCGGCTGACCGTGAAGCCGGGAGTGCCCTTCTCCACCAGCAGCAGGCTGACGCCACCAAAGCCGTCGCCGCCAGTGCGGATGGCCACGGTGTAGTAGTCAGCGCGCTCACCGCTGGTGATGAAGGTCTTGCTGCCGCTCACGCGGTAGTGGTCGCCATCACGCACGGCGCGGGTCTTCAGGCTGGCTACGTCGGAGCCGCCGGACGGCTCGGTGACCGCCAGCGCCATGATCTTCTCGCCAGCCAGCACCTGCGGCGCGATGCGTTCACGCAGCTCCGGGCGGCCCCACTTGATCAAGGGCGGCAGGCCGATATCCAGCGAGCCCAGCCCCGCCACCAGCCCACCGGAGCCGCAGCGCATCAGCTCTTCGCTGGCTGCCACCTTGGCGAACAGATCGCCCTCGTGGCTGCCGCCAAGCGCCTCCGGATAGCCGATGCCAAGGATGCCCGCCTCGCCGGCCTTGCGGTACAGCTCGCGGGGAAACTCCTCGGCCTCCTCCCAGTCAGCGACATGGGGCAGGATTTCCCGCTCGACGAAGCGCCGTACGCTGTCGCGGACCAGGCGGTGGCTGTCATCGAAGTACTCGGTGAACACGGACATGGCAAGGCTCCAGACGGTTTGCGTGAAACTTACCTAGCGCTTGCTTGGTTTACAAGGCGAGACACCCGCCATCGGCTAGGACAGATACGCCGTCCCGAATCGCTCGCGGTAAATCGATGGTGCCACCCCGGCCGCGCCACGAAAGGCGTTGCGGAAGCTTTCCACGGTGCCGAAGCCGCATTGCTCGGCGATTCGCTCGACGCTGTCGGTGCTGCCTTCCAGCAGTTCACGGGCTCGCGCCATACGCTCGTGCTGCAACCACGCCTTGGGCGTCATGCCAGTGGCTTCGCTGAAGCGGCGCAGGAAAGTGCGTTCGCTCATCGCCACGCGGCTGGCCAGTTCGCCCACCGAGATCGATCGGTCCAGACGCTGGCGGGCCCAATCCAGCAGCCCGGCGAGATCGTGCCGGGGCGCCTGGGCCACGGGCGCGGGGATGAACTGCGCCTGGCCGCCGGCGCGTTGCGGCGACATGACCAGCCGGCGGGCCACGTTATTGGCCACCTGTACGCCGAAATCCCGCGCCACCAGATGCAGGCAGGCATCGATGCCCGCTGCACTGCCGGCGGAGGTAATCACCTGTCCGGCATCGACATAGAGCACTTGCGCATCCACTTCGATGCCAGGGAAGCGTTCGGCCAGTTCCTCGGCATAGCGCCAGTGCGTGGTGGCACGCTGGCCGTCGAGCAAACCGGTGGCTGCCAGGACGAAGACGCCCGAGCAGATCGACAGCAGCCGTGCGCCCTGGTCGTGGGCCTTGCGCAGCGCCTGTACCAGCTCAGCGGACGGCGCCTCGGCGCGGTCCCGCCAGCCCGGCACGATGATAGTGCCAGCCGTTTCGAGCGCCTCCAGCCCGCCATCGGCCAGCACGTGAATGCCGCCCATGGCGCGCATCGGTCCGGCGTCGACGGCAACGATGCGGTGGCAGTACCAGGGAAAGTCGAATTCCGGGCGCGGCAGGCCGAAGATCTCAACGGCGATGCCGAACTCGAAGGTGCACAGGCCGTCGTAAGCGAGAACGGCCACTGCGAGGGGATCACGCTGCATTTGGCGGAAAACTTCCGATCACTGTCCAGCCCGCCACTTTAGCCGGCTTTCACGGCTGCATACAGTGGTCCCATCTTCCCCAGGAGCCTTGTCATGCCAAGCCTTGTCAGCCAATTCCCCGCCGCCCTGCCCGCCGACGCCCTTGTCCATTTCAGCCATCGGCTGGCCTTCGAGACCGACTGCTCGGACGTGAACGACGCCCTGCAGAACGGCGAGCAGGATTTCGTCCTGCTCGATGTGCGCAACGCCGCTGCCTTCGCCCGTGGCCATGTACCCGGCGCGCTGAACCTGCCAACACGGGAGATCGACGCACGACGCATGGCGCAGTTTCCGGCGGGTACCCTGTTCGTCGTCTACTGCGCAGGCCCGCACTGCAACGGCGTGCACCGCGCTGCCGCTAAGCTCGCAGCGCTGGGCCTGCCGGTGAAGGAGATGATCGGTGGCGTGACTGGCTGGCTGGACGAGGGGCTGGCGCTGGTTGGCGCAGTGGAGGAATCGCGGTGTGCCGACAGTCATGGCATCAGCTGCGCCTGCTGACCCCGAATGCAACAAGGCCGGAATCTCTCCGGCCTTGTTCGAATCTGTCAGTTGCTGATCGGCCGGCGTCCTGCCAGGGCGTGGGCCAGCGTGCCGCCGTCCACCAGTTCCAGTTCGCCACCCAGCGGCACGCCGTGGGCGATACGCGACAGCACCAGGTCACCGCCGCCCAGCAACTGGGCGATGTAGTGGGCGGTCGCCTCGCCTTCCACCGTGGGGTTGGTGGCGAGAATGATCTCGCTGAAACTGCCGGCCTTGATTCGCGCCTCAAGCTCAGGAATGCCGATGGCTTCCGGGCCCAGGCCATCCAGCGGCGACAGGTGTCCCTTGAGCACGAAGTAGCGGCCGCGATAACCGGTCTGCTCGACGGCAAACACGTCCAGCGGCCCTTCCACCACGCACAGCAGGCTGTCATCGCGGCGCGGGTCGGTGCACTGCGGGCAGAACTCGTCTTCCGACAGCGTACGGCACTGCTTGCAGTGGCCAACGCCTTCCATCGCCTGGGTCAGCGCCTGCGCCAGGCGCAGGCCGCCGCTGCGATCACGCTCCAGCAGCTGCAGCGCCATGCGCTGGGCACTCTTCTGCCCCACTCCGGGCAGGGTGCGCAGGGCGTCGATCAGTTGGCGGATCAGCGGCGTGAAGCTCATGGGGCGGTCTCGAATTTCGGGAGTATTAGAACGAAGGAACGCACGGTTCGCGCTCACATACTTGGCAAGCCGGAAGGCAAGTGCATTCTCTTTTGGAAAACAGGAAACGAAGAAGTCAGCCCATGGGCCGCTCAGGCCCAAGCAGGGCAAGGCGCCGTCGGGTGAGGAAGCGGAGTGTGCTGCAGCACATGAGGATTCCGAACCCGACGGCAACGCCGCCATGCGCCGAGCATGGGCGGCACGATCAAACTCAGAAGGGCATTTTGAAGCCGGGCGGCAATTGCATGCCAGCGGTCATGCCGGACATCTTCTCCTGGTTGTTCTGCTCGATCTTGCGCACGGCATCGTTCACCGCGGCGGCGATCAGGTCCTCGAGGATTTCCTTGTCTTCCTGCATCAGGCTGTCATCCAGGGAGACGCGCTTGACGTCGTGGCGACCGGTCATCACCACGCTCACCAGGCCGGCGCCGGATTGACCGGTCACTTCGGCGTTGGCCAGCTCTTCCTGCATCTTCTGCATCTTTTCCTGCATCTGCTGGGCCTGCTTCATCAGGCCGGCCATGCCACCTTTCATCATGTCGAGTTCCTCGATTCGTTCAGTCGTCGACCCAGGCTCAAGCCTTGGCCTCCAGGGGTTCGATAGTACCGTCGCGGACGACCGCGGCGAACTGTTGCTTCATCTGTAGCACATAAGGGTCGGCGGCGATCGACGCCTCGGCCTGGCGCTGGCGCTCGGCGCGCTTGCGCGCGGCGGCCTGGGCCGGGGTTTCCTGCTCGGGCTTCTGCTGGGTCACCTGAAGGGTCAGCGTGCGGCCGTGGAACTGGTTCAGCGCATCGTTCAGGCGACGCTGCTGGGTCGCGTTGAACAGCGCGCTCTGGCCCGGATCCAGGTGCAGGTGCCAGGTATCGCCCTCGACAGCGACCAGCGTGCAGTTGGCGCCGATGCTGGCGGTCAGGCCGGCCAGGCCCAGGCGCGGGAACAGGTCCAGCCACTCGGCAGCCAGGCCGGTTGCCGGCATGGCAGCTGGCTCGGGTTCGGGCTCGGCCTGCTCCTGCGGCGCCTCGTTTTCGAGGTAGCCGTAGGACTCCATGTCGACTTCGTAGTAGTCCTCGGCGGGCGGCGGCTCGTCATCGCGGTCGTCGTCCTCGGCCGGAACTTCGGCGATCATCGGGGCCGGCTCTTCGACCTTGGGCGCAGGCGCTTCCGCCGGTGCCGGCGTGGCAACTGCAACTGCAGGTGCAGGTGCAGGTGCAGGTGCAGGTGCAGGTGCAGCAGTCTCGACTGGCGCTGGAACCGCGGCAACCGGTGCGGCAGGTTCGTCCCACGGCAGATCGATCGGCGCCTCGGCGACGGCTTGTTCCGGTTCGGCAACCGGCGCCGTCGGCTCGAGTTGCACGGCGGCTTCCGGCTCCACCGGAGCCGGCTCAGGCACAGGCACAGGCACAGGCACAGGCACAGGCACAGGTTGGACAACCGGAGTCGACGCAACGACAGGTTCGGCTTGCGCAGCCGGAGCCGGAGCCGGCTGAGGCGCGGCAACAGCAGGCACAACCGCAGCAACCGGCACTACCGGCACTACCGGCACTACCGGCACTACCGGTGCAGGCGCAACAGCCGGAGCAGCAATGGATGCAACCGGCGCCGCAACGGCGGCGCCGGCCACTGGGTTCTGGTTGGAATCAGCCGTGGCCTTGCTGATCCCCAGGTCCTTTAGTGGTGACCTCGGTGCGCCGTCGGCATCCGCCGGGCGGAACGCCAGCATGCGCAACAGGACCATCTCGAAGCCACCACGGGGATCGGGCGCCAGCGGCAGGTCGCGGCGGCCGATCAGGCCCATCTGGTAGTAGAACTGCACGTCCTCGGCTGGCAAGGCCTGGGCCAGCGCCAGCACACGGTCGCGGTCGCCCTGGCCGTTGTCCACCGCTTCGGGCAGCGCCTGGGCAATGGCCACGCGGTGCAACACGTTGAGTATCTCGGCCAGCACGCCGCCCCAGTCCGGGCCCTGCTCGGCCAAGTGGCGTACCGCCTCCAGCAACGCGCGGGCATCGCCTTCCAGCAGCGCATGAAGCACGCCGTAGACTTGCCCGTGATCCAGGGTGCCGAGCATGGCGCGCACATCGGCGGCCAGCACCTTGCCTTCGCCGAAGGCGATGGCCTGGTCGGTGAGGCTCATGGCGTCACGCATGGAGCCGTCGGCAGCGCGGCCGAGCAGCCACAGCGCATCGTCCTCGAACGGCACGTTCTCGGCACCCAGCACGTGGGTCAGGTGTTCCACCACGCGCTCCGGCGGCATGTTCTTCAGGGAGAACTGCAAGCAGCGCGAGAGGATGGTGACCGGCAGCTTCTGCGGGTCGGTGGTGGCGAGCAGGAACTTCACATGAGGCGGCGGCTCCTCCAGGGTCTTCAACAGGGCGTTGAAGCTGTGGCTGGAGAGCATGTGCACTTCGTCGATCAGGTAGACCTTGTAGCGCCCGCGACTCGGCGAGTACTGCACGTTGTCGAGCAGCTCGCGGGTATCCTCGACCTTGGTGCGGCTGGCGGCGTCGACTTCGATCAGGTCGACGAAACGGCCCTCATCGATCTCGCGGCACACCGAGCACTGTCCGCACGGAGCGGAGCTGACGCCGGTCTCGCAGTTCAGGCACTTGGCCAGGATGCGCGCGATGGTGGTCTTGCCCACGCCGCGGGTCCCGGTGAACAGGTAGGCGTGGTGCAGGCGCTGATTGTCCAGCGCGTTGATCAGGGCCTTGAGCACATGGGTCTGGCCGACCATTTCGCGGAACGAGCGCGGACGCCATTTGCGGGCAAGAACCTGATAACTCATTGAAATCCATCGCGACAGGTGAGCAGAAGTGCGCTAATCCTAGCGAAGCGGACCGTAAATTGCACTCGATGTCCGCACCGGACGTTGTCGCATCTTGGCAAGGGCCGGGCTACACGGCATTGTGTCGTCGTTCTGCCATCAACGGAGCCTTGATGCGCTTCCTCGCCACCGCCCTGCTGCTGACCGCCACCCTCGCCCAGGCCGACGACCGTCCCCTGCGCTTCTCGGTGGTCGACAGCTGGGCGATGCCGCTGGCGCAGATCGAAAATGGCGAACTGACCGGCGGCATCCTGTTCGAGCTGTTCAACGAGACGGCCCACGAGCTTGGACGGACGCCGGCGTTCCACATCGTGCCCCGCGCCCGCATCGAACAGGCGCTGCTCACTCACTCCGTGGACGTGCGCTGCTACGTCTCGCGCACCTGGATCGAGCACGAGTTCAAGGACTACCGCTGGACGGCACCATTGATGCTGCAGCGCGACCTGCTGGTGGTCCGCGACGCCCCTGCGGACAACCTCGAAACCCTCCCCAGCCAGTCCATCGGCACGGTGCTGGGCTACCACTACCCACGCCTGCAGCCGCTTTTGGACAGCCACTGGCTGATCCGCGACGACGCGCGCAACCAGGAGCTGGTGCTGAAGAAGCTGCGCATCGGACGTTATCAATATGCGATCAGCAGCGAGTTCGCGCTGAACTGGTTCAACCGTGATCTGCCCGAGGCGGAGCGCCTGAGAACCGCCAGCGTGATCGAGGAGACCCCGCTGTCATGCATGGTGCTGGACGCGCCCGAAGTCCGCGCCGAGGAGGTGCTCTCGGTGCTGGCAAAGATCAAGGCGTCGGGGAAGATCGAGCAGATCCTGGATCACTACCGCTGAGACGGGCAGCGCTCGACAGGACGCGAGGCGGGCCATTTTCCAGGCCCCGAAATGGAGGCGGCCCCGCCAGCCACACCCCGGCACACAATGTCCCCGCCTTGGCTGCTTCCTTCCGGACCTGACCAGGTAAGCGAGTAATCGTTGCGGGGGGACCGACAGGGCCACCATCGCGAGAGCTCGCCAGTCCGGCGAGCCGCGCCATTGTAGCGGCTTGAGCGCAACTTACAAGTACTTCAAGCACTTAGCGACATCCTTCGGGAAATTCCTGAGGCTAGTCACGTATTCGGCTATTCATTAAGAGAATCTGCCTACGAGACATTAAGAAATTTCTAGTTGCGCCGACGCTTATGGGAGAGCCGTCGATTAATGACGGACCCTGACCGAGCGAGGAATGCCCACATGTCCGCTGCCCTGCGATCCACCACTCTGATTGCGCTGCTCTTCTCCAGCCCGCTGATGGCCTACGACGGCATCATTCGCTTCAGCGGCGCCGTTGTCGAACCGACCTGCCAGGTCGGCCTCAGCGAAGTTACCGCCAGCAGCGCACGGGTGCATCTGAGCGGCTGCAGCCAGACCATGACGATGACGCTGAATGAGCCGCGCGGAGCGCTGCCCAGCGTGAGCTATCGCCTCACCGATACCCAGGGGAGATCACTGGGGCAGGAAATCACCGCCAACGGCGATGCCGAAAGCGTCATCCGCGAAATTGCCGAGGGCGGCATTTCCGCGGACAAGCGCAATGTCGTGCTGGTGGCCGAGTACCTGTAACCGGTCTTACTGCGCCTGCAACAGACCCTCGGGCCGGGGCTGGGTAGAAACTTCCAGGTTCGGCCCGATGAACAGGTCCATCTTGCTGTAGCCCGGACGGGTGCTGAAGGTGGAGTAGCGCTCCGCGCCCTGGTGGAACTGGAAGGCAACGCGATATTCCCCGGAACGCCACAGGCGCAGCGGGAAGGTTCGCGCGTCACCAGGCTTGATCTCGCCCGCGAGGGTTTCCTCGCCGTTTTCCTTGTAGCTGTAGCTGACCGCCGGGCCACCCTGCGCCTCGTAATGCAGGACGATCTGCGGGCGCTCGGTCCAGGCCACGTAAGCCCCGAACAACAGCACCAGTGCCCCTACGCCGAGCAGGCGCTGCTTTCTTGCCTTGTCCATCTCGCTCTCCGTCAACCAATGGAATGGCCCGTCCCGTCCTGCATCGCAACGCAGAGGCCGAACGGGCCTGCCGATCAGTTCAGGCTGTCGACCAGGGCCTTGGCGGGCACCAGGCGCACGGCCTTCTTCGCGGCGATCTCGATGGTCTTGCCGGTCTGCGGGTTGCGGCCGGTACGGGCGGCGCGTTCGCTGACCTTGAGCTTGCCGATACCCGGCAGGGTCAGCTCACCGTCGTTCTCCAGGGCGTCCTGGGCGATCTGCGCCAGTTGCTCGAACACGCCGCGCACGGCGGCCTGGGTCAGGTCGAGGGATTCGGCGATATCGCGAACCAGTTGGTCCTTGGTCATGGGCATGGAATGACTCCTTGATGCGTTGATCTTGATTCTTTGATTGAAAGGAAGGCGTGTCAGGCGCCGATGCCGTGGTCGGCCAGCAGCTTGATCAGCTGCTCTTCGTCCATTACGGCGACGCCAAGTTCCTGAGCCTTGGCCAACTTTGAACCTGCTCCCGGTCCGGCAACGACACAATGGGTCTTGGCAGAGACGGAGCCGGCCACCTTGGCGCCCAGGCTTTCCAGCTTTTCCTTGGCGACGTCGCGGCTCATGGCCTCCAGCGTGCCGGTGAGCACCCAGGTCTGGCCCGCCAGCGGCAGGCCTTCGACGACCTTGCGCTCGCTGCGCCAGTGCATGCCGAACTCCGCCAGCTGCGCCTCGACGGCCTTGGCCCGCTCGACGCGGGCGGCATCGGCGAAGTATTCGCGCACCGACTGCCTGGCCTTCTCGTTCACTCCTTTCAGGGTGCTGAGGTCCAGCCAGTCCTGGCTGAGGGCAACCAGCGCGTCGAGGCTGCCGGTGCGGTCCGCAAGCTTCTCGGCGCCAGTGGCGGCGATGAAGGGAATGTTCAGCTTGTCGATGAAGCCTGCCAGGGTGGCGACGGCAGCGAACTCGGCCGATACCTCGCCCTCGTCCTGCAGCTCGACGCCACGCTCCAGCAGTTGCTGGATCACGCTGCGGTTGTGCTCGTCATCGAAGAAATTGTGGATCTCATAGGCCACTTCACCGCCCACATCAGGCAGGTAGGTCAGCACCTCCGGCAGCGCCTTCTGGATGCGCGCCAGCGAGCCCAGGGAGCGTGCCAGCAGCTTGGCCGTTTCCTCGCCCACGTCCGGGATACCCAGGGCGAAGACGAAGCGTGCCAGCGCCGGCTTGCGGCTGTCGGCTATGGCAGCGAGCAGATTGCGCGTGGAGACTTCGGCGAAGCCTTCCAGCTCGATGACCTGCTCGAAGGTCAGGGTGTAGAGATCGGCCGGCGACTTCACCAGGCCCTTGTCCACCAGTTGCTCGACGATCTTGTCGCCGAGGCCGTCGATATCCATGGCGCGGCGCGAAACGAAGTGGATGATCGCCTGTTTGAGTTGCGCCTGGCAGAACAGTCGTCCGACGCAACGGTAGATGGCCCCCTCGCTGACCGACTCCTTGCCCTTGCTGCGCTTCACCAGCTGAGTACGTTCGACCTGCGAGCCGCATACCGGGCACTGGGTGGGGATTGCGACCGGGCGCGCGTCTGCCGGGCGGCGCTCGGTGACCACCTGCATGACCTGCGGAATCACGTCGCCGGCCCGGCGGATGATCACAGTGTCACCGATCATCAGGCCCAAGCGCGCGACCTCGTCCATGTTGTGCAGCGTGGCATTGGAAACGGTCACACCGGCCACCTGGACCGGCTTGAGGCGCGCCACGGGCGTTACCGCGCCGGTGCGGCCGACCTGGAATTCCACGTCCAGCAGCTCGGTGAGCTCCTCCCGCGCCGGGAACTTGTGGGCGATGGCCCAGCGCGGCTCGCGGGCACGGAAGCCCAGCTCGCGCTGGAAATCGGTGCGGTTGACCTTGAACACCACGCCGTCGATTTCGTAGGCGAGACTGTCGCGGCGCGTCCCGATGTCTTCGTAATAGGCGCGGCAACCCTCCACACCCTTGGCCAGCTTCAGCTCGCGGCTGATCGGGATACCCCAGCCCTTCAAGGCCTCAAGGATCTCCACCTGGGTGCCTGGCAGCGTGCCGCCCTCGACCCGGCCAAAGCCGTAGCAGCAGAATTCCAGCGGGCGGCTGGCGGTGATCTTCGAATCCAGCTGGCGCAGGCTACCGGCGGCAGCATTGCGCGGGTTGGCGAAGGTCTTGCCGCCCGCTTCCATCTGCCGCTCGTTGAGCGCCTCGAAGCCGGCCTTGGACATGAACACTTCACCACGTACTTCCAGAATCGCCGGCCAGCCCTCGCCCTTCAGGCGCAGCGGCACGTTGCGGATGGTGCGCACGTTGACGCTGATGTCTTCGCCGGTGGTGCCATCGCCACGGGTGGCGCCGCGGGTCAGCACGCCATTTTCGTACAGCAGGCTGACCGCCAGGCCATCGAGCTTGGGCTCACAGCTGTATTCCACCTCGGCTCCGCCGCCGAACAAATCGGAAGAAGGCAGCTGATCGGCCAGGCCCTCGCGCACACGGCGATCGAAATCGTTGAGATCCTGCTCCTCGAAGGCGTTGCCCAGGCTCAGCATCGGCACTTCGTGGCGTACTTCGCCGAAAGCCGAAGCGGCCGCGCCGCCGACGCGCTGGGTTGGCGACTCGGGAGTGATCAGTTCGGGATGCTCAGCTTCCAGCGCCTTCAGTTCGCGGAACAGGCGGTCGTACTCGACGTCCGGCACGCTAGGCTCGTCGAGCACGTAATAGCGGTAGTTATGGTCGTCGAGTTCGCTGCGCAGCTGGGCGATGCGTTCGGCAGCGGTCTGGGAATCGGTCATGCGGGAATCTCGGCGGCTTTTTCTGCTTGAGGTAGAAATGCGAAGCCCCAAGGGTCGCTTGGGGCTTCTGTGCAGCGTGCTGAAAGCTTAGCGCTTCTGGGTCAGGGCGCGTCGTTCGAAATCGATGATGCGCTGACGGTAGTGCTCGATAGTCTGCGCAGTCATCACGCTGCGCTGCTCGTCCTTCAGCTCGCCATTGAGCTCCTGGGCCAGCTTGCGGGCGGCGGCGATCATCACGTCGAACGCCTGCTTGGGATGGCGCGGACCCGGCAGGCCGAGGAAGAAGCTCACCGCACGGGTGCTGAACTGGTCGATGTTGTCCAGATCGAAGGTGCCCGGCTTGACCGCGTTGGCCATGGAGAACAGCACTTCACCGTTGCCAGCCATGCTCTCGTGGCGATGGAAGATGTCCATCTCGCCGTAGCGCAGGCCGCTTTCCAGGATGTTCTGCAGCAGCGCAGGCCCCTTGAAGCCACCCTCGTCACGGCTGATGACGTTGATGATCAGCACTTCGTCGATCGGAGCCTGGGCCGCCGAAGAGGCGGCAGCCGGGGCAGCAGGAGCGCTACGCTCCTTGTCCTTCCTGCGCTCTTTCTTCGGCTTTTCCTGGGGCGCTTCGTCCAGCGGGTTCGGGAAATCTTCCTCGTCCAGCGGGCCGAGCAGGTTCGGTGCCGGGTCGTCCAGGTTCAGGTCGCCCTGGCGCGGTTCGCCACGGCGCTTGCCGCGCGACTCCTTGGCGCTGACCTTGGGCAGGTCTTCCTCGTCCAGTTCCGGCTCGCGGTGTTCGACCACCCGGGAAGGCCCGAGCAGTTCAGGAGTGCTTTCATCCCCGTCATCGGGCTGGTTGGCAAACTGGCGATCCAGTTTGAACCGCAACTTGCCCTTGCCACCCCGCATGCGACGCCAGCCGTCGAACAGAATGCCGGCGATCACGATAAGCCCAATGACGATCAGCCATTCGCGCAGACCGATATCCATCTAATCCCGTAGCCCCTGAACAAAAAATGATGATGAAGAAAAGGACATCCTATCCCTTGAAAACGTGGAGCCAACTTCATGTTCTGACTGATGTTTTCCACGCGATACAAAAGTGGGCATTAAGCTAACACGCTCTCACATAACTTTACACTGTCTATGGCGACACTCCGCCGCGCACTTTGCAACTTTTCATAGCGCTTCCCACCTTCGCTTTGAGAATGCGACCTATCCCAATCAAATCAATACCTTAGACACACAACACGGCACCTTGCCAGCATGCTGCAAGTTCTGCCGCGCGATCAGGCTTCGGCCAATGCCACCGCCTCTTCCACATCCACCGCCACCAGCCTCGAACAACCCGGTTCGTGCATGGTCACGCCCATCAACTGGTCGGCCATCTCCATGGCGATCTTGTTGTGGGTGATATAGATGAACTGCACTTTCTCCGACATCTCTTTCACCAGTCGCGCATAACGGCCGACGTTGGCATCGTCCAATGGCGCGTCGACCTCGTCGAGCATGCAGAACGGTGCCGGGTTCAGCTGGAAGATCGCAAATACCAGCGCCAGGGCGGTCAGGGCCTTCTCGCCACCGGACAGAAGATGGATGGTGCTGTTCTTCTTGCCCGGCGGTCTCGCCATGATCGCCACCCCGGTATCGAGTAGATCCTCGCCGGTAAGTTCCAGATAGGCGTGACCGCCGCCGAAAACCTTGGGGAACAATGCCTGAAGGCCAGCATTGATCTGGTCGAAGGTTTCCTTGAAGCGGTTGCGAGTTTCCTTGTCGATCTTGCGGATCACGTTTTCCAGGGTGTCGAGCGCTTCCACCAGGTCGTCGTTCTGGTCGTCGAGGTAGCGTTTTCGCTCGGATTGCTGCTGGTATTCCTCGATGGCCGCGAGGTTGATCGGCCCCAGGCGGCCAATGCGCGTGGCCAGTTCTTCCAGGCGGGTTTCCCAGATCTTCTCGGCGGCATCGTGAGGCAGCGTGCCCAGTACGCCGTGCAGGTCGTAACCGTCCTCATGGAGCTGCTCCTGCAACGACTTGCGCCGCACGCTCAGGGCCTGCCACTCCATGCGCTGCTGTTCCAACTGGCCGCGTAGCAGTTGCGACTGCTGCTCGGCCTGGGTCCGGCGTTTCTCGGCGTCGCGCAACTGGCGGTCGGCATCTTCCAGGGCGAGACGCGCGTGCTTGAGTTCGTCCTCCACTGCCATGCGCCGGTCGAGCAGCTCTTCCAGCCGCATGCGTAATTCTTCCAGCGGCGCGGCGCCTTCCTCCAGGTTGAGGTTGAGCTGCTCGCAGCGCTCGACCAGGCGCACCGCCTGGCTGTCCAGGCGCTCCAGCGCCTGGCGGGTGGATTCGTGCTGGGCACGCAGGGAACCGACGCGCACAGCCAACTGATGGGCTTGGTCCTTGTGCTGGCGGGACTCCTGGCGGATGCGGTCGAGTTTTTCGCGCATGCCGTCGCGCTCGGCGAGCAGCGACTCGCGGCGCTCGGTATCCACCGCCATGGCGTCCAGTGCTTCCTGCAGGCTCAGGCGGGCTTCGCCCAGCTGCTCCTGCTCGATGGCGTGCTGTTCGGCCAGCTCGGCCAGTTCTTCGTCAAGACGGCGCCGGCGCAACGTCAACTGCTCAACCTTGGCCTGCTGCGCGGACAGTTGCGCCTTCAATTCGCCCTGGCGGCGACCTTCGTCCTGCAGGCGGCGGCGCACCTGGTCACGACCTTCCTCTGCCTGGCGCTGCTCGTCACGCAAGCGCACCAGCTGCTCGTCGATCTCGGCGAGGCGCTGTTCCAGCGTCTCCCGCTCGACATAGAGGCGCTCAAGCTCCTGCCCACGCGCCAGCACGCCACCATCGGCGGATTCGCCGCGGCGCACGCGCAGGAAGTTGCGGCCGACCCAGTAGCCGTCGCGGCTGACCAGGCTCTCGCCGTCGCCCAGCGATGCGCGTTGGGCCAGCGCCTGGTCCAGGGTTTCAACCGGGCGCACGCGGCCCAGCCAGTAGCTCAGGTCGACGTTCGTCTCGACCTTGTCCAGCAGGCTGCCGGGACGGGAAACGGCGCCAGCGGCCAGATCGAGCAGGCGCAGCTCGCCCTTCTCCAGCGCGTCGAACGGCAGCCCCTTCACATCATCCAGTAGCACGCCATGCAGGTCGGCGCCGAGTACGGTTTCCACCGCCATCTCCCAGCCCGGCTGCACGCGCAGCCCTTCGGCGAGGCGCGGGCGTTGTTCCAGGCCCTGTTGGCGCAGCCACTGCGCAGTGCCGTCGCCCGGATCGAGCGCGGCCTGTTGCAAGGCTTCCAGCGAGGCGATCCGGCCATTCAGGCGTTGCAGCTCGCCCTGCGCCTGGTGCTGCGCGGCAGTGCTTTCCTGCAGGGACTGGCGCACGCGCTCCAGGCGCTCGGCCAGTTCCTGCTCTTCGATCTGCGACTCTTCCAGCAGCAACTCGATGGCGGCAACCTGCTCGCCCAAATCGAGGATCGCAGCGTCTTCCGGGTCAGCCGCCAGTTGTGTGCGTTCGTCGTTCAATCGGCGCTGCCGCTCGGCCTGGCGCTCCAGGCTCTGCTCCAGGTGCTGGATGCGCGACTGCTGCACTTCGGCTTCGCGGCGCGGCTCGGCGCTCTGCTGGTTGAAGGCATCCCAGCGCTGCTGCCAGTCGTGCATGCGCTGCTCGGCCTCTTCCAGGCCAACGGTGGCCTCTTCGGCGGCGGCCGCGCTGATTTCCTGCTCCGGGGCCAGGCGCTCCAGCTCTTCGGCCAGGGTGGCCAGCAGCGTGCGGTCGTGGCCCAGGTGGGATTCGGTTTCCTGGCGGGTTTTCTCCGCCTCGCGCAGGTCGTCCTGCAACTGGCGCAGGCGCTGCTGGCCGTGCTGGATGCTCTGCTCGACGCGGGCGATGTCGCCGCCGACGGAATAGAAGCGGCCCTGCACCTGATTGAAGGTTTCCGACAGCTCGTGGTGGCCGTCGCGCAGGCGCTCAATGCTCGCGTCCGCGCTGCGCTGCTCGGCCACCAGCGCCTCGAAGGCCACTTCCTGGTCGCCGATCACCTTTTCCTTCTGCCCGACCTGCTCGTTCAGGTCGCGCCAGCGCAGGGCGCCGAGCTGGGCCTTGAGGGTACGTTCCTCGGCCTTGAACTCCTGGTACTTCTCTGCCGACTGGGCCTGGCGGTGCAGACGTTCGAGCTGGCGTTCCAGCTCTTCGCGCAGGTCGGTCAGGCGCGCGAGGTTTTCCTGGGTGCGGCGGATGCGGTTCTCGGTCTCGCGGCGGCGCTCCTTGTACTTGGAGATGCCGGCGGCTTCCTCGATGAAGTTGCGCAGGTCCTCGGGCTTGGCTTCGATCAGCTTGGAGATCATGCCCTGCTCGATGATCGAGTAGCTGCGCGGCCCGAGGCCGGTGCCGAGGAAGATGTCGGTGATGTCCCGGCGCCGGCACTTGGTGCCGTTGAGGAAGTAGGTGTTCTGGCCGTCACGGGTCACGCGGCGGCGAATGGAAATCTCGGCGTAGCTGGCGTATTCGCCCAGCAGGGTCTGGTCGGAGTTGTCGAAGATCAGCTCGATGGACGCCTGGGTCACCGGCTTGCGGGTGTTGGAGCCATTGAAGATGACGTCGGTCATCGATTCGCCGCGGAGATTCTTCGCCGAACTCTCACCCATCACCCAGCGAACGGCGTCGATGATGTTGGACTTGCCGCAGCCGTTGGGACCAACCACCGCCGCCATGTTGCTCGGAAAATTGACCGTCGTCGGATCGACGAAGGACTTGAAGCCCGCCAGCTTGATGCACTTGAGCCGCATGCGCCCTCCCCCCTTGTTCTTCTAGTAGCGAGCTTATCGTTCAGCCAGAGCGGCCAGGACCAGTTGGCTGTTGTGCCGACCGTAGTCGAGCAGCACCGCGCGGATGCCGGCTTCGTCGCGCCCGACCACCGCGCGCAGCAGGTCTTCGAAGCTGCCGATGAACTGACTCATCTCGCCTTTGCGGCGTTCCAGGGCCAGATGATAAGTGCGGCTGATGGCCGGCAGGAGATTTTCCACGGTTTCCTGCAGGTAGGGGTTGCCAGCGAACGGGAAAGCGGCGCGCATGATGTCGAAGCTGGACTCGACGAAGGCATTGATGTCGCCGCGTTCGAGGTTCTCCAGCAGGCGTTGCTGGATCGCCATGAAGGGCGCCAGGTCAGCCTCCTCGCGCCAGGTCCGGGCCACGCTGCTGGCGAGCATGATGTACAACTCGATGACCAGCGAATACAGGCTTTCGACGTGCGCCGGGGACAGTTCGGACACCTGTGCGCCGCGCCGCGGCAGGATTACCACCAGGTGACGGCGCTCGAGGATCAGCAGCGCCTCGCGCACCGAGCCGCGGCTGACATTGAGGGTCTGGGTGACCTTCTGTTCCTGGATGCGCTCGCGCTCCTTGAGTTCGCCCCGGATGATGCGTTCGGCAAGGTGATGCGCGATCTGCTCAGCCAGGCTGTCCGGGGCCTTGAACGTCATGGTTGTCCTTAAGAATCGGGGCGCTTTCGAGGGGATGGTGCGGAGGCGAAGTGTAACACAGGGTGTTACCGCGCCATCTCCCGTGCCGGGTGGACGACAGAACAAAGGTTGGTGCGTCCAGTGGCAGGAACAGGCGCAGGATTGTCCGACAATCCTACACAAGAGACGTATCGGGAGTCGTCCATGTTCGCTTTTTTCCTTTCCCCTGCCTGGATGTTGCGTCTCAAGAAAGCCGGCTACTGGATCTGGCTGGTGCCGGTCTTCGGTATTCCGGTGAGCTACTGGTGGTCCTACGGCAGCAACTATCCCAATGCCTGGGCCTGGCTGGTGATCACCGTGGTGTTCGGGGTGATCCCGCTGCTGGACTTCGTGGTCGGCCGCGACCCGGCCAACCCGGATGAGATCGAGGAAGTCCCGCCCATGGAGCGCGAGGGCTATTACCGCTTCCTCAGCCTGCTGACGGTGCCGCTGCTGCTGGGCATGCTGGTGTACGGCGGCTGGGTGCTGGCCACTTATGACGCCTGGAACTGGGTCGGGCAACTGGGCTGGATTCTCTCGGTGGGCACGGTGATGGGCGCCATCGGCATCACCGTCTCCCACGAACTGATCCACAAGGACCCGGAGCTGGAACAGAACGCCGGCGGCCTGCTGTTGGCGGCGGTGTGCTACGCGGGCTTCAAGGTCGAGCATGTGCGCGGGCACCATGTGCACGTCTCGACACCGGAGGACGCCTCGTCCTCGCGCTACGGCCAGAGCCTCTACGCCTTCCTGCCCCACGCCTACAAGCACAACTTCCTGAATGCCTGGAAGCTCGAGAAGGAGCGCCTCAAGCGCAAGGGCCTGCCGGCGCTGCACTGGCGCAACGAGCTGATCTGGTGGTACGTCATCAGCGCGCTGTTCCTGGTCGGTTTCACGGTCGCCTTCGGCTGGATCGGCGCGGTCTACTTCATTGGCCAATCGGTGATGGCCTTCACCCTGCTGGAGATCGTCAACTACGTCGAGCACTACGGGCTGCACCGGCGCCGCCTCGAAACCGGGCGCTACGAGCGGACCACGCACGAGCATTCCTGGAACAGCAACTTCCTGCTGACCAACCTGTTCCTCTTCCACCTGCAGCGCCACTCCGACCACCACGCCAACGCCAAGCGCCGTTACCAGGTGCTGCGGCACTTCGACGAAAGCCCGCAACTGCCCAATGGCTATGCCGGGATGATCGTCCTGGCGCTCTTCCCGCCGCTCTGGCGCGCGGTGATGGACCGCCGGGTGCGCGCCTATTACGCCGGTGAGGAATACCAGCTGAGCGCTACCCAGCAAGCCTGATCGACGAGTTCCACGCCTTGGCGGCAAGCCCTACCCCGGCTTGCCGCCTTTTTTCTTTCTGCCGCCCTGCATCGGGCCGCTCCTCGTAGGATGGCGTGGAGCGCAGCGATACCCATAATTACCGTGCGAAGACAGCATGGGTATCGCTTAGGCTCCACCCATCCTACCGGCCTGACACGGTGCAGACCGGTCATTGCGGCGGTTCGCGAGCAAGCTCGCTCCTACGAAAAGCGGCTCCCCCATCACCATTCATCATCCCGGAAAAACTTTCTGACTATTCGGACAGAAATTTTATTGACTCAAAAGTCAGCTTTCCATAAATTCGCCATCCAGTGCCCTACCAAAAACAAGAATCAGCCTGGAGGCAAGCCTTGATCAGGTTCCTGCTCAATCGCGAGCTGCGCGTCGAAGACCGCCTCGATCCCAATCTCACCGTGCTCAACTACCTGCGCCAGACCCTGGGCAAGACCGGCACCAAGGAGGGTTGCGCCTCCGGTGACTGCGGCGCCTGCACCGTGGTGGTCGGCGAGCTGGTCGGTGAAGAAGGTGCCGAGCGCATCCGCTACCGCACCCTCAACTCCTGTCTCACCTTCGTTTCCTCGCTGCACGGCAAGCAGCTGATCAGCGTCGACGACCTCAAGCACCGCGGCGAACTGCACGGCGTACAGCAGGCCATGGTCGACTGCCACGGCTCGCAGTGCGGCTTCTGCACCCCCGGTTTCGTCATGTCGCTGTTCGCGCTGCAGAAGAACACCGCCGGCGAAACCGCCGACGAGCGCAAGGCCGAAGCCCATGAAGCACTGGCCGGCAACCTGTGTCGCTGCACCGGCTACCGCCCGATCCTTGATGCCGCCGAGCAGTCCTGCTGCCAGAAGCAGCCCGACCAGTTCGACGTCGCCCAGCCGGAAATCATCGCCCAGCTCAAAGCCATCGCGCCCAACGAAACCGCCGAGCTCAACAGCGGCGACAAGCGCTGCCTGCTGCCGCTGACCATCGCCGACCTGGCCGACATCTACACCGCCAACCCGCAAGCACGCCTGCTGGCCGGCGGCACCGACCTGGCCCTGGAAGTCACCCAGTTCCACCGCGAACTGCCGGTGATGATCTACGTCGGCCATGTCGAGGAAATGAAGCGCGTCGAAGTCTTCGACGACCGCATCGAGATCGGCGCGGCGACTCCGCTGACCGACTGCTATGAAGCGCTCTCCCGCGACTACCCGGACTTCGGCGAGTTGCTGCACCGCTTCGCCTCGCTGCAGATCCGCAACCAGGGCACCCTGGGCGGCAACATCGGCAACGCATCCCCCATCGGCGACTCGCCGCCGCTGCTGATCGCCCTCGGCGCGCGCCTGGTGCTGCGCAAGGGCGCCGAACGCCGCGAACTGCCGATCGACGAATACTTCATCGACTACAAGGTCACCGCGCGCCAGGAAGGCGAGTTCATCGAGCAGGTGATTATCCCCCGTCCGCAGGCCAGCCAGGCGTTCCGCGCCTACAAGGTCTCCAAGCGCCTGGACGACGATATTTCCGCCGTGTGCGCCGCCTTCAGCGTCACCGTCGAGAACTGCAAGATCACCGCGGTGCGCACCGGTTTCGGCGGCATGGCGGCGATTCCGAAGCGCGCCAAGGCCTGCGAGGCCGCGCTGCTCGGCCAGACCTTCAACAGCGCCACCTTCGAACGCGCCGCCCAGGCCCTGAGCGAGGACTTCGCGCCGCTCACCGACTTCCGTGCGAGCAAGGAATACCGCCTGCTCACCGCGCAGAACCTGCTGCGCAAGTGCTTCCTGGAACTGGAAGCCCCTCAGGCCGTGACCCGGGTGACCCACTATGCATAAGCCCCAGAAGAGCCAGGAAGAACTCACTGCGCTGTTCCGCGCCGACCTGACCACCGGCGTCGGCCGCAGCGTCAAGCACGAGAGCGCGCCCAAACACGTCAGCGGCGAAGCGCAATACATCGACGACCGCCTGGAATTCCCCAACCAGCTGCACGTCTACGCCCGCATGAGCGACCGCGCCCATGCGCGCATCACCAGGCTGGACGTCAGCCCCTGCTACCAGTTCCCCGGCGTCGCCATCGCCATCACCAAGGATGACGTGCCCGGCCAGCTGGACATCGGCCCGGTGGTCGCCGGCGACCCGCTGCTGGCGGACGGCAAGGTCGAGTACGTCGGCCAGATGGTCATCGCCGTCGCCGCCGACAGCCTGGAAACCGCGCGCAAGGCAGCCATGGCCGCGATCATCGAGTACGAGGACCTGGAACCAGTGCTCGACGTGGTCGAGGCGCTGCGCAAGAAGCACTTCGTGCTGGACAGCCACCAGCACAAGATCGGCGATTCCGAGGCCAAGCTGGCCACCGCGCCGAACCGCATCCAGGGCACCCTGCACATCGGCGGCCAGGAGCACTTCTACCTGGAGACGCAGATTTCCTCGGTGATGCCCACCGAAGACGGCGGCGTGATCGTCTACACCTCCACGCAGAACCCCACCGAAGTGCAGAAGCTGGTAGCCGAAGTGCTGGGCATCTCCTTCAACAAGGTGGTCATCGACATGCGCCGCATGGGCGGCGGCTTCGGTGGCAAGGAAACCCAGGCCGCTGCACCGGCCTGCCTGTGCGCCGTGATCGCGCGCCTCACCGGCCGCCCGACGAAGATGCGCCTGCCGCGCGTCGAAGACATGCAGATGACCGGCAAGCGCCACCCCTTCTACGTCGAATACGACGTGGGCTTCGAGGATGACGGCCTGCTGCACGGCATCAACATCGAGCTGGCCGGCAACTGCGGCTACTCGCCGGACCTCTCCGGCTCCATCGTCGACCGCGCGATGTTCCACTCGGACAATGCCTACTTCCTCGGCAACGCCACGGTGAACGGTCACCGCTGCAAGACCAATACCGCGTCGAACACCGCCTACCGCGGCTTCGGCGGTCCGCAGGGCATGGTCGCCATCGAGGAGATCATGGACGCCGTCGCGCGCCATCTGGGCAAGGACCCGTTGGAAGTGCGCAAGCGCAACTACTACGGCAAGGACGAGCGCAACGTCACCCACTACTACCAGCAGGTCGAACACAACCTGCTGGAGGAAATGACCGAGGAACTGGAAGCCAGCGCCGAGTACGCCAAGCGTCGCGCCGAAATCCGCGCCTTCAACGCCAGCAGCCCGGTGCTGAAGAAAGGCCTGTCGCTGACTCCGGTGAAATTCGGCATCAGCTTCACCGCCACCTTCCTCAACCAGGCCGGTGCGCTGATCCACATCTACACCGATGGCAGCATCCACCTGAACCACGGCGGCACCGAGATGGGCCAGGGCCTGAACACCAAGGTCGCCCAGGTAGTCGCCGAGGTCTTCCAGGTCGACATCGACCGCGTGCAGATCACCGCGACCAACACCGACAAGGTGCCCAACACCTCGCCGACCGCTGCGTCCTCCGGTGCCGACCTGAACGGCAAGGCCGCGCAGAACGCCGCCGAAATCCTCAAGCAGCGCCTGGTGGAGTTCGCCACCAAGCACTGGAAGGTGACCGAGGATGACGTCGAGTTCCGCAATAACCAGGTGCGTGTGCGCGACCTGATTCTGCCCTTCGAGGAACTGGTGCAACAGGCCTACTTCGGCCAGGTATCGCTCTCCTCCACCGGCTTCTACCGCACGCCGAAGATCTACTACGATCGCAGCCAGGCGCGCGGCCGGCCGTTCTACTACTTCGCCTATGGCGTGTCCTGCTCGGAAGTGATCGTCGACACCCTCACCGGTGAGTACAAGATGCTGCGCAGCGACATCCTCCACGACGTCGGCGCCTCGCTGAACCCGGCCATCGACATCGGCCAGGTGGAAGGCGGCTTCGTTCAGGGCATGGGCTGGCTGACCATGGAAGAACTGGTCTGGAACGCCAAGGGCAAGCTGATGACCAACGGCCCGGCGAGCTACAAGATCCCGGCCATCGCCGACATGCCCATCGACCTGCGGGTGAAGTTGGTGGAAAACCGCAAGAACCCGGAACAGACGGTGTTCCACTCCAAGGCCGTCGGCGAGCCGCCGTTCATGCTGGGCATCTCGGTGTTCTGCGCGATCAAGGACGCCGTGGCGAGCCTGGCGGACTACCGCGCCCAGCCGCAGATCGACGCCCCGGCCACCCCCGAGCGCGTCCTCTGGGGCGTGGAGCAGATGCGCAAGCTGAAGCTGGCGCAGGCCGAGAAAGCACCGGCTCAGGTCGAGCCGGCGTGATGTGACCATGGGGCACCGCTGGCAGGGAGAGACGTCCCCACTTCCGTCCTCCGCCCTGCCAGCGGCGCCCCACCCTGACTCCAAATTGTAGGAGCGAGCTTGCTCGCGAACCGCCCAGCTACAGAGCTGCCGGGAAACTCGTTCGCGAGCAAGCTCGCTCCTACAGAAAAGCCACCTCCGAGGTTCGATACGATGAACTGGATCAGTGCCCTCGCCGACCTGCAACAGCGCGCCGAAGCCAGCGTGCTGGTGACCATCATCGAAGAACGCGGCTCGACCCCGCGCAACGCCGGCTCGAAGATGGTCGTCAGCGCCGACAAGATCTACGACACCATCGGCGGCGGCCACCTCGAATTCAAGGCCATGGCCATCGCCCGCGAGATGCTGCTGGCCCGTGAGCGCGAGCCGAAGCTGGAGCGCTTCAGCCTCGGCGCCAGCCTCGGCCAGTGCTGCGGCGGCGCCACCGTGCTGCTGTTCGAACCCATGGGCCAGCCCCAGGCGCACATCGCCGTGTTCGGCGCTGGCCATGTTGGCCGCGCACTGGTACCACTGCTTGCCAGCCTGCCGTGCAAGGTGCGCTGGATCGACTCGCGGGAGGCCGAATTCCCCGGCCATATCCCCGAGGGTGTGACCCGAGTGATCAACGAGGATGTGATCGACGAGATCGACGAAATGCCCGCCGGCAGCTACTTCATCGTCATGACCCACAACCACGCCCTGGACCTGGAGTTGACCGCGAAGATCCTCGAGCGCAACGACTTCACCTACTTCGGCCTAATCGGCTCGGACACCAAGCGCGCCAAGTTCGAACACCGCTTGCGCGACCGCGGTTTCGCCGCCGACACCGTGCAGCGCATGCGCTGCCCCATGGGCATCAGCGAAGTGAAGGGCAAGCTGCCGGTTGAGATCGCCGTGTCCATCGCCGGCGAAGTCATCGCCACCTACAACGCCACCTTCGGTCAGGAGACCGGCAAGGGCGAGAACACCGTGGCCAAACTGTTACCCAACAGCCGCCGCGCGCGCACCGCCGAAAGCGGCGCCTGATAAGCAACATGCCTGGCTTCGTGATGGGTATCGCTGCGCTCCACCCATCCTACAAAAAAAGACCCAACGTTCCGTAGGATGGGTGGAGCGAAGCGATACCCATCGAACAGCGTCCAAAGACGCGATATTTTTCGATTTGCGAGAGATTGATGAGCACTCAAGCCAAAGCCTACCGCGCCAGCATCCTGCACAGCGTCGCCGACCCGGCCGAAGTCGGTGTGGAGCAGTCCTACCAGTATTTCGAGGACGGCATCCTGCTGGTGGAAGACGGCAAGGTCGCCCGCCTCGGCCACGCCGCCGAACTACTGCCGCAACTGGGCGGCGTGGAAGTGGTCGAGTACCGCGATGCGCTGATCACCCCCGGCTTCATCGACACCCACATCCACTACCCGCAGACCGGCATGATCGCCTCCTACGGCGAGCAGCTGCTGGACTGGCTGAACACCTACACCTTCCCCACCGAGAAGCAGTTCGCCGACCCGGCCCACGCCGCCGATGTGGCCGGTATCTTCCTCAAGGAACTGCTGCGCGCCGGCACCACCACCGCACTGGTGTTCGGCACCGTGCACCCGCAGTCGGTGGACGCGCTGTTCGGCGCTGCGGAAAAGCTCGACCTGCGCCTGATCGCCGGCAAGGTGATGATGGACCGCAACGCCCCGGACTACCTGACCGATACCGCCGAAAGCAGCTACACCGACAGCAAGGCCCTGATCGAGCGCTGGCACGGCAAGGGCCGCCTGCTCTACGCCGTGACCCCGCGCTTCGCCCCCACCAGCACCCCGGAACAGCTCGACGCCGCCGGCCGACTGCTCAAGGAATTCCCGGGCGTGTACATGCACACGCACCTGTCGGAAAACCTCAAGGAAATCGAGTGGGTCAAGGAGCTGTTCCCGGAGCGCAAGGGCTACCTGGACGTCTACGACCACCACGGCCTGCTCGGCCCGCGCTCGGTGTTCGCCCACGGTGTGCACCTGTGCGACGGCGAGTGTCAGCGCCTGTCGGAAACCGGCTCGGCCGTGGCCTTCTGCCCAACCTCCAACCTGTTCCTCGGCAGCGGCCTGTTCGACCTGGCGAAGCTGGAGAAGTACAAGGTGAAAGTCGGCCTGGGCACCGACGTCGGCGCCGGCACCAGCTTCTCCCAGCTGCAATCGCTGAACGAAGCCTACAAGGTCATGCAACTGCAGGGCATCAAGCTCGACCCGTTCAAGTCGCTGTACCTGGCCACCCTCGGCGGCGCCCGCGCGCTGGAGCTGGAAGACAAGGTCGGCAGCTTCGCCCAGGGCAACGAGGCCGACTTCGTGGTGCTCGACTACAAGGCCACCCCGCTGCTGGACTACCGCCTGCAGCAGGCAAAAACCCTGGAGGAGAAACTCTTCGCACTGGTCATCCTCGGCGACGACCGTACCGTGAAGGAAACCTTCGCGCACGGCCGCAACGTGCATCGCCGCGGTTGACCCCTTACGGCTTCGGCGCCGGGTCCTCGCTCAGGACCAACCCGGCGCCGGGGCCGCTTTTCTTTCTGTTTCGCACGCCCCTCTCCCACAGGGGTGCCGCACTCCCCGGCCAGCGCAGGAGCGGACGCTGTCCACGATTGGCCTGTCGAGCGCTGCGTTGGGCGGGTTCGCGAGCGAGCTCGCTCCTACAGGTTCGTACTGATGCGCTCTTCGTAGGAGCGAGCGCGCTCGCGAACCGCACGGCACAGAGCCAACAGGCAGGCTACTCCCGCACCTCGACCAGCACCGGACACGGCGCCCGCTCGATCACCCGCTGCCCCACCGATGGATCGAGCAAGCGCTCAATGCGCCCCAGGTGTCGATGGCCGATCACAATCAGGTCGCACTCCAGCCGCTCCGCCTCGCGCAGGATCGCGCGCGCCGGATCTCCGGCCACCACCGCTCCCGTCGCCACACACGGCTGCAACTGCACCACGGCGTCATCCACCAGCGCCTGGGCCTCGTGCTGCTCCTGCTCCGCCGGCGGGTACTCCAGCGCATCCTGGCGCGGCATCGCGAAAGCGCGGTCCACGGCGCATACCACATGCACCACCGCATCACTGCACCGCGCCAGCTCGGCGGCGCTGGCAATGATCCGCGGCGACTGCGCCGCGCCGTCGATGGCCAGAAGAATCCGCTTGAACATGCCTTTCTCCTTCATGAAACGAAATCCGCCGCCATTCTTCGGGCCAGGGCGCGCACCGTAAAGGCACGCAAAACGTAATGAACCATTGCGTCAAACGCACGCTTGCCCATCGAGCCCGTCGCAATGGAACATGAATGGCAACGCGCCAATCCTTCGGAGTCACCATGGCCCTGCCCGATCTCAACCTGCTGGTCGCCCTCAACATCCTGCTCGAAGAAGGCAGCGTGGTCGGCGCCGCGCGGCGCATGCACCTCAGCCCGCCGGCGATGAGCCGCACCCTGTCGCGCATCCGCGAGGCGGTGGGCGACCCGATCATGGTTCGTGCCGGGCGCAACCTGGTGCCGACGCCTCGCGCACTGCAGTTGCGCGAGGAAGTCAGCGACCTGGTGGAACACGCCATGCGCCTGTTCAACGCCAAGGAAAACCTGCGCATGGACCAGCTTGAGCGCTGCTTCGTGCTGCGCTCCAACAACGTGCTGGTGGGCGGCTTTGCCTCGCGCATGCTGGCGGTGATGAAGGAAGAAGCGCCTCGCTGCAGCCTGCGCATTGCCCCGGAAGCGGACTTCGATGACGAAGCCCTGCGGCAGAACCGCATCGACCTCTATATCGGCGCCACCTCGACGCTGGAGCCGGAAATCCGCACGCAGACGCTGTTCACCACCAACTTCGTCGGCCTGGCGCGGCGCGACCACCCGATCTTCGACGACGAGATCACCCCGGAGCGCTTCGCTTCCTTCCCGCAGATCAGCGTGTCCCGCCGCGGCCGAGCCATCGGGCCAATCGACGAGGAACTGGCGAACCTCGGTCTGCGCCGCGAGATCCGCCTGACCGCGCCGACCTTCCACTCCTCGATCTTCGCCCTGCTGGAATCCGACCTGGTACTGCCCATCGCCGAGCATTCGCTGTGGCGCCTGGACCGCCTGGGCTTCGCCCTGCGCCAGTTCGACATCCCGCTGCCGCTGAAATCCGTGGTGATCCTCCAGGCCTGGCACCCGCGCTTCGACAACGACCCGGCGCACAGCTGGCTGCGACAGACGGTGAAGCGTGTGTGCATTGAATTGCGCGAGAGCTCCGGCCTGCTGAGCTGATCGTGAGACCAGTGCGTCAAACACACTGATTAGCTGCAATCATTTCAATTTCCACAGCTATCGACCTTCCCTAGACTCGGTCGCAAATACCCGAGTTGATTCCTATGCCTTGTACATCACCGCCTACCGGCGGCGGCATCGGCCACCCCCGTGGCGGCCGGCCATGACCGCGCTCGCCCCGATTTCCGCCGCCAGTCCGCAACCGGCCAAGCCCGCCACGCCAGCTGCTGCCCAGCCGTTCGGCCTGCGCATCGTGGTCGGCATGCTCGGCGTGCTGATCGCCTCCCTCAGCGCCGGGCTCAACGAGAAGGTCACGGACCTCGCCATGACCGACGTGCGCGGCGCACTGTCCATCGGCCATGACGAAGGCACCTGGCTGCTCGCCCTGTATTCGGCGGCGCAGGTCGCCGCCATGGCCTTTGCGCCCTGGTTCTCGGTCACCGTCTCGCTGCGCCGCTTCACTCTCGGCGCCATCGCCGCCTTTGCCCTGCTGGCACTGCTCTGCCCGTTCGCGCCGAACGTCGAGACGCTCTACCTGCTGCGCCTGCTGCAAGGCTTCGCCGGCGGCTGCATGCCGCCGATGCTGATGACCGTGGCGCTGCGCTTCCTGCCGCCGGGCATCAAGCTCTACGGCCTGGGCGCCTATGCGCTGACCGCCACCTTCGCGCCCAACCTGGGCATGCCCCTGGCGGCGCTATGGACCGAATTCGTGGGCTGGCACTGGGTGTTCTGGCAGGTCATTCCGCTCTGCGCCGTGGCGCTCGCTGCCGTCGCCTGGGGCATCCCGCAGGACCCGCTGCGCCTGGAACGCTTGCGTCAGTTCGACTACGTGGGCCTTTCACTTGGCCTGCCAGGCATCCTCATGCTGGTGATCGGCCTGTTACAGGGCGAGCGCCTGGACTGGTTCGAGTCGGACCTGATCACCCTGCTGGTGATCGGCGGCGCCGGGCTGCTGGTGGCGTTCTTCGTCAACGAGTGGACGCACCCGCTGCCGTTCTTCCGCCTGGACATCCTCAAGCGGCGCAACTTCACCCACTCGCTGATCACCCTCGCCGGTGTGCTGGTGGTGCTCGGAGCCTGCTCCGGCGTGCCGGCGTCGTACCTGGCCTCGGCCCACGGTTATCGCCCGCTGCAATCGGCGCCAATGGCGCTGCTGGTGGCGCTGCCGCAACTGATCTCGCTGCCGCTGGTGGCCGCGCTGTGCAATATCCCACGCGTGGATTGCCGCTGGGTGCTGGCCATCGGCATCAGCCTGTGCGGGCTCTCGGCCTTTGGCATGAGCCAGCTGACCAGCGAGTGGACGCGGGAGAACTTCTACGCCCTGCTGGCGCTGCAGATCATCGGCCAGCCGATGGCCATCGTGCCGCTGCTGATGTCCGCCACCAGCGTGGTTGCGCCCATCGAAGGGCCGTTCGCCTCGGCCTGGTTCAACAGCGTGCGCGGCTTCTCCGCAGTGCTGGGCAGCGCCATCGTCTCGTTCCTCATGACCTGGCGCGAGCACTACCACTCCAACCGCCTGGTCGACCACCTGGGCAACGCCTCGCAAGCCCTCGGCCTGCGCCTGGAGCAACTGGGCGGCGCCGAGAGCGTTGGCCGGCTGGCCGGGCAGGTGCGCGGCCAGGCCGGCGTGCTCGCCGCGTCCGACACCCTGCTGGCGATGTCCTGGCTGGCCGCCGCCCTGCTCGTCCTGATTCCCCTGATGCCGCTGCGGGTCTACCCGCCGCGCCCCGTCGTCCCCACTCATTGATAGGTCTGCCCATGTCGAAACTGAGCTCCCGTCGCGGCAGTCTGGCCCTGGTTGCCGTGCTGCTGCTCGCCCTTGTCGTCTACCTGCTGCTGCGCCTGCTCGGCCCGAGCCGTGAGCAGAGCACGGACGACGCCTATGTCCATGCGGACTTCACCCTGGTGGCGCCGAAGGTCGCCGGATTCATCGAGGAAGTGCTGGTGGACGACAACCAGTCGGTGAAGGCGGGTCAGGTCCTGGCGCGCATCGACGCCCGCGACTACCGCGCCGCGCTGGCCGCTGCCGAAGCCGACGTGCTGGCCGCCGAGGCGCGTCACCACCACGTCGCTGCCGACCTGGAACGCCAGCAGGCAGTGATTGCCCAGACCGCCGCCCAGGTACAAGCCGACCAGGCCGCGCTGACCTTCGCCTCGCAGGAATTCAACCGCTACCAGCACCTCGCCAGCCAAGGCGCCGGCACCTTGCAGAACGCCCAGCAGGCGCGCTCGCGTGTCGACTCGGCGAAAGCCGTGCTCGACAAGAACAAGGCCGCCGCCCTCGCCGCCCGCAAGCAACTCGACGTGCTGCTGGCCCAGCAGGCCGAAGCCCTCGGCGCGCTGAAACGTGGACAGGCGCAGTTGCAGCAGGCGCAACTGAACCTGTCGTATACGGAAATCCGTGCGCCTTTCGACGGCATGGTCGGCCGCCGCGCCGTGCGCGTGGGCGCCTACACCACACCGGGTAATGCATTGCTGGCCGTGGTGCCGCTGCAGGACGCCTATGTGGTCGGCAACTTTCAGGAAACCCAGCTCACCGACGTGCAGCCCGGCCAGATGGTCGAGATCAGCATCGACACCTTCCCCGGCAAGAAACTGCGCGGCCACGTCGACAGCATCGCCCCGGCCACCGGCCTGAGCTTTGCGCCGATCGCGCCGGACAACGCCACCGGCAACTTCACCAAGATCGTCCAGCGCATCCCGGTGAAGATCGTCCTCGACGCCGACCAGCCGCTGCGCGACAAGCTGCGCGTGGGTATGTCGGTCATCGCGCGGATCGACACCGGCAAGCACGCCGACGGTGAGCAGAAGGTGGCCGTGCAATGATCGCCGCACGCACGCCTCTCTTTCTGGCTCTGCTCGCACTCGGCGCCTGCAGCGTCGGCCCGGACTTCCAGCGCCCGGACGATGCCGACGCAGTGAACTGGTCTGCCCGGCGTGGTGATGCACCGAGCCAGGCACTCAATGCGCCGCTGGAAGCGCAGTGGTGGACGCTGCTGGGCGACCCGCAGCTCAACGACCTGCAACGCCGAGTGGCGGATGCCAACCTCGACCTGCGCGAGGCCGATGCGCGCCTGCAGCAGAGCCGGGCGATCCGCCAGGCACTAGGCGGCGATGCCGTGCCCAACGTCGGTGCGGACCTGGGCTACCAGCGCAAGCGCAACAGCGAGGTCGGCCTGAGCGACCCATCCGGCAAAGCCGGCAAGGACAACTTCAACCAACTCGACGGTGGCTTCGATCTGTCCTGGGAGCTGGACTTCTGGGGGCGTGTGCGCCGCGAGCTGGAGGCCGCCGACGCCAACGTGCAGGCGACGGAGGAAAGCCGCCGCGACATACTGGTCTCGGTGCTCGCCGAAACCGCGCGCAACTACCTGCAACTGCGCGCCGAACAGGACCTGGAAGCGATCATCCGCAGCAATCTCGAGATCGCCCAGCGCAGCCTGGAGCTGACCCGCCTGCGCCGCGCAGACGGCGTCGCCACCGAGCTGGACGTGGCCGAAGCGCTGACCCAGGTGGCCAGCATCGAGGCACGCCTGCCCGACAGCCAGAAGCGCCAGGCGCGACTGATCAACGCCCTGGGCTACCTGCTCGGCGAAGCGCCCGGCGCGCTGCAAGCTGAGCTCGCCCAAACCAAGCCGGTGCCGCAGCCGCCGCGCGGCGTGCCAGTCGGCCTGCCCTCGGAACTGGCCCAGCGCCGCCCGGATATCCGCCGTGCCGAGGCTACCCTGCACGCCGCCACCGCCAGCATCGGCGTGGCCAAGGCGGACTTCTACCCGCGCATCAGCCTCAATGGCAGCTTCGGTTTCCAGGCGTTGCAGCTGTCGAACTTCGGCGACTGGAACAGCCGCACCTTCGGTATTGGCCCGAGCCTGTCGCTGCCGATCTTCGAAGGCGGCCGGCTGAAGGGCATGCTCGCCCTGCGCGAAGCGCAGCAGCAGGAATCGGCCATCGCCTACCGCCGCACGGTGCTCAACGCCTGGCGCGAAGTGGACGACGCGCTCACCGACTACGCCGCCGACCAGCGCCGCCTGGCCAGCCTGGACAGCGCTGCCGAACACGGCCGCACCGCCCTGGCCAACGCCCGCGAGCAATACAAGGCCGGCGCGGTGGACTTCCTCAACGTGCTCAGCGCCCAGCGCGAACTGCTGGCCACCGAGGAACAGCAGGTGCGCGGCCGCGAAGCCGTGGCAACCACGCTGGTGCTGCTTTACAAGTCCCTGGGTGGCGGATGGCAGCAGGCCGAGGAAAGCGCCCAATCCCTGTAGGAGCGAGCTTGCTCGCTTCACTCTCCGGCGCAAGGCAGGTTCGCGAGCAAGCTCGCTCCTACGAAAAGCGCTTCGCGCCAGGACGAATACGAAAAACGCCCCGTGCAGAAACGAAAAAGCCCCGCAGATGCGGGGCTTTTTTCTGGCTCGGCGATCAGGCCGCCGAGTCAGCGTCCGCCTTGCTGCGGCGGGGCTTCTTCTTGCCGGCCAGCAGGTGCGAGAACACTGCGTGCAGATCGCCGGAGGCGCCGTCCACGTCCAGGTTCAGCTTGTCGTCGATGTGCGCCATGTGGTGCATCATCAGGGTCACGGCCTTTTCCTTGTCGCCCTTCTCGATGGCGTCGAGGATCTCGTTGTGCTCGTCGAACGAGCAGTGCGAGCGGCCGCCACTTTCGTACTGGGCGATGATCAGCGAGGTCTGCGACACCAGGCTGCGCTGGAACACCACCAGCGGGGCGTTCTTCGCCATCTCGGCCAGCTTGAGGTGGAATTCGCCGGAAAGGCGGATGCCGGCGCCACGGTCGCCACGGGCAAAGCTGGATTGCTCCTGCTTCACCATGTCGCGCAGCTCGGCCAGGGTTTCGCCGCTGGCGTTGTCCACGGCCAGCTCGGTGATCGCGCGCTCGACGGTGCGGCGAGCGAAGAGAATTTGCCGGGCTTCGTCGATGCTCGGGCTGGCCACCACGGCGCCACGGTTCGGGCGCAGCAGCACGACCTGCTCGTGGGCCAGGCGCGACAAAGCGCGACGAATGATGGTGCGGCTGACGCCGAAGATTTCGCCCAGGGCTTCTTCGCTCAGCTTGGTGCCGGGAGCCAGGCGCTGCTCGAGGATGGCGTCGAAGATATGCGCATAGACGATCTCGTCCTGAGTGCCGCTGCGCGCCTTGCCATTGCGCGGCTGCTTCCTGATCTGTTGCAACTGGTCGGTCATCGGAGTCGAACCCTGCTCAGCCGGTGCGAACCGGCGCGAAATCCGTGGGGCGGGAGTGAAGCTGGCCGCGGGCCAGGCATGGCGCACAGTGTACACAAAGTGGCCACTATCGTGCAGCCGTCATGAGCGACTCGCCGTCAACCCCAAGGCCGCGCGGCGCAGGAGCTTGGCGAAGGTCAGCGTGCGACCATTCCGACGCTTTGCTTGTAAAAATCTTTCGGCGGGACACTAAACATTATTTGAACTTTTTGTACACAACTGCATAATCGCGGCGTGACTTCCTGACCCAAAGGTCAACATTCACACCCTCACAACTCTTTCCGTTAGCGCAAGGGACGCAGGTGAACCAGCCGACGGCAAGGGACCAACAACAAGAGCGTTGAGGAGTACCGCTGTGGAAAGCACCAAACAAGAACAACAAGCCTTTGCATCCAGTCCCCCCGCCACCGGCCTGCTCGAACGCCTGTTCAAGCTGAGCCAGCATGGCACCACCGTGAAGACCGAACTCGCCGCGGGTCTCACGACCTTCATCACCATGGCGTACATCATCTTCGTCAACCCCAACATCATGGCCGACGCCGGCATCGACCACGGCGCCGCCTTCGTGGCTACCTGCCTGGCTGCTGCGCTGGGTTGCTTCCTCATGGGTCTGTACGCCAACTGGCCGGTCGGCCTGGCGCCGGGCATGGGCCTCAACGCCTTCTTCACCTACACCGTGGTCAAGACCATGAACTACAGCTGGGAGATCGCACTGGGTGCGGTGTTCATCTCCGGCATCATGTTCATGATCCTGACCTTCTCGCGCATTCGCGAATGGCTGCTCAACAGCATCCCGGTCAGCCTGCGCTTCGCCATGGGCGCCGGTGTCGGCCTGTTCCTTGGGCTGATCGGCCTGAAGACTGCCGGCATCGTGGTTGCCAGCCCCGCCACCCTGGTTCACCTGGGTGACCTGACCAGCCCCGGCCCGCTGCTCGCCGCCATCTGCTTCCTGATGATCGCGGTGCTGGAATACCGCCGCGTGTTCGGCGGCATCCTGATCAGCATCCTCACTGTCACCGTGGCCGGCATCGCCCTGGGCATCGTCAAGTTCGGCGGCGTGTTCTCCATGCCGCCGAGCCTGGCGCCGACCTTCCTGGCAATGGATATCTCCGGCGCGTTCAACGTGACCATGATCAGCGTGATCCTGGCCTTCCTCTTCGTGCACATGTTCGACACCGCCGGCACCCTGATGGGCGTCGCGCAACGGGCGCACCTGGTACGCGAGGACGGTCGCATCGAGAACCTGTCGAAAGCGATGAAGGCCGACAGCACCTCCAGCGCATTCGGCGCCGTGCTCGGCGTGCCGCCGGTGACCAGCTACGTCGAGAGTGCTGCGGGTGTCGCTGCGGGTGGCCGTACCGGCCTGACCGCCGTAGTGGTCGGCGTGCTGTTCGTCGCGGCGATGTTCTTCGCCCCGCTGGCCGGCATGATCCCCGCCTACGCCACCGCCGGCGCGCTGATCTACGTTGCGATGCTGATGATGGGCGGCATGGCCCACATTGACTGGAACGAGCACACCGAGGCCATCCCGGCGATCGTCACCGTGATCATGATGCCGCTGACCTTCTCGGTCGCCGACGGTATCGCGCTGGGCTTCGTGACCTACGTGGCGATGAAGGTCTTCACCGGCCGCCACAAGGACGTGACCATCAGCCTGTACGCGCTGTGTGCGATCTTCGTGGCGAAGTTCATCTTCCTCTGAGTAGCCGCTGCGCCTGACAGAAACGAAGGCCCCGGCATCTGCCGGGGCCTTCGACTAAGCGTCTCCTCGAGCATGCCAGCATGCAGCAACCGTGCACCCTCATCGGTTGCCTCAGGGAGCGGCGTCCGGGGCGATCACGCTGAAACTGATCTCGGTACCGACGCCCAGGCGGCTCTTGACGGATATATCACCGCCCATCAGGGTCACCAGGCTTTTGCACAGGGCCAGCCCGAGGCCCGATCCGCCCCTGCCGATGCGCTGGCCATCCAGATCGTAGGCAAAGGGCTCAAAGAGATATGCCTGCTCAGCGTCGGAGATTCCGACCCCGGTATCGATCACATCCACCTGAATCCGCACCATCCCCTTGCCCTGCCCCCTGGCAAAAAGACGCACGATGATCGAACCGTGCTCAGTGAATTTGACGGCATTCGCCAATAAATTCTGCAGCACCTGCCGCAGGCGCGTCGGATCTCCCCACACGCGCGGCTGTAGTGCCAGGTCGAAGTTCGTCTCCAGTTCGATTCCCTTCGCCACCGCAGACTCTCGCAGCGATTCGACCTGACGGCTGACCAGCGTTTTCAGGTCGATCTCTTCCATCGTTAACTGCAGGCGACCAGTCTTGGCACGATTGAGCGACTGCAGATCGTCCAGAACATGCAACAGGTTGCCGGCCACCAAACGGGCCACCGACAGCGGTTCGCGCTGGCGTCCGGGGTCATCCTGATTCAGTGCCAGGTCAATCATGGCGACAATACTTTGCAGGGGGCCCTGCATCTCGCCGCCCATCCCCGCGAGGAACTGTGTCTTGCCGCGACTGATCGTTTCGATACGAGCGTTGGCATTGCGTAAGGCACGGACCAGGTCATCCTGATCGGTGATATTGATCGCGCCGCAGACAGCGCCCAGCAGCGCGCCATTGCTATCGCGATAGGGGCGCACCCAATGGTGGAAGACCTTTCGGCCCTTGATCGTCCGCACCTCGACATCCGAATCGCGAGACTCGCCATTGGCGATTGCAGAAACCAGACGCTCGTGCATGAGATCAACCTCGGGCGTCTCGGTAAAGATGCCAAGCTCCCCCAACCACTTCCCGACCACCTCCTCCAGAGGGACGCCCAGAATGCGCTGAGCGGTCTGGTTGCAGAACAGAACACGACCATCGAGTGCCCGAATCGTCATGGGATAGGGCAATGTGTCCACCATTTGGCGCAGTTGGTCCAGCTCGCGCCGCTGCTCCATATCAAGTTCTGCTGCTGGAGATGTCTCCACCATCGTGCCGCCGCCATCCACCAGCCCGTGCCGCCGGCCGATATCAATCAGCTCCACCAGCGACTTCGCGTGCAGCTTCTGCATCAGGCGCACCTTGTAGGTGCTCACGGTCTTGTCGCTGATGGCCAACTGGTCGGCGATGGCGATATTGCTCAGGCCCTGGGCCAGCAATCGCAGCACGCTCAGCTCGCGCACCGAGAGGTCCTTGAGCAGGCCGCCATGCCCCGCTTCCTCCGCCGCATTCACGCTACCCAGGGCGTGGCTGGGAAAGTAGCTGTGCCCCTGGGCGATGGCTCGCACCGCTTCGCGCACGGCCTGCGGGTCTTCCTGCTTGCTGACGAAGCCGGCAGCGCCTGCGGTCAGGCAGCGGCCGGCGAAATACTCGGAGTCCTGCGAAGTGAGCACCAGCACCTTGACCGGCGACTCCTGCGCGATCAGGCGCTGCAGCACCTCCAGGCCGCCCAGCCGTGGAATCGACAGTTCGAGGATCATCAGGTCCGGCTTGCACAGGCGCGCCTGGTGCAACGCCTCGGGGCCGTTGTCCGCCTCGCCGACCACCTCGTGCCGGTCCGCCTCCATCATCAGGCGCAGCGCATGGCGAGTAACCGGCTGTTCATCGACGATCAGGATTCTGCTCATGCGACTTCTCACTAATTCGGTACCTCTCCTTCTAGTCCAACTACCACGCTTGCGCCCACAAATTGCATGCAAATTGCTGAATGACGGGCAAAAAAAAGCCCGCAGTGTGGGCGGGCCGAGGAAGACTCCACGAAGAGTCGGGGGGAAGACCTACGGGCGGGGACTAGCTGCCGCGATAGGTGGAATAGCTGTAGGGGGAGATCAGCAGCGGCACATGGTAGTGGTCGCTTTCCGAGGCGATGCCGAAGCGCAGGACGACCTGGTCGAGGAAGGCTGGCTGGGGCAATTCGACGCCGCGGGCACGGTAGTAGTCGCCGGCATTGAACAGCAGCTGGTAGACGCCGGCGCGGAAATCCTCGCCCTGCAGCAGCGGCTCGTCGCAGCGGCCGTCATCATTGGTCACGCGGGTGGCGATCAGCTCGAGCTGCTGGCCCTCGACACGGAACAGTTCGATCTTGATGCCATGGCCCGGGCAGCCGTGGGCGGAATCCAGTACGTGAGTGGTCAAGCGTCCCATGGGCTATCGGTGTCTGGCGGCGGCGCCGGCGGACACCTTCCTCCTCTGTCTTGTTGATCGATATCGGCGCACTGCTCCATTGAACAGCGCGCGGGTGCTTTTGGTCGGACCGAATATACCCAGCGACATGATCAATTGTATACAAAAAAGTGCTTCATCTCTGCAAAAAGCATCTTTTCCAGAACCAGTACCAGCGTGCAGAACCAGCCAGCGACCGGGCGTATGCCGCGCCATTACGCGGCATCCAGTGCATTCAAAGCCACCGCACGTGAGGCGAAGGGATTGAAACGACCGTTGCGCGGATTGTATTTACAGACCGCCTGACATTTTGTATACAATGCACACATCACGGCAGCGCACGGTCTACCGACCCGGCGCCGACCGCCAACCACAAGAAGGAACACTGCAGTGAGCGCTGACTATCCACGCGACCTGATCGGTTACGGCAACAACATTCCCCACCCGCACTGGCCGAACGATGCGCGCATCGCCCTCTCCTTCGTCCTCAACTACGAGGAAGGCGGCGAGCGCAACATCCTGCACGGGGATGCCGAATCCGAAGCCTTCCTTTCCGAGATGGTCGCCGCCCAGCCGCTCAAGGGCGAGCGCAACATGTGCATGGAATCGCTGTACGAGTACGGCAGCCGCGCCGGCGTGTGGCGCCTGCTCAAGCTGTTCAGGAAGTACGACCTGCCGCTGACCGTGTTCGCCGTGGCCATGGCCGCCCAGCGCCACCCGGAAGCGATCCGCCAGATGGTCGCCGACGGCCACGAGATCTGCAGCCACGGCTACCGCTGGATCGACTACCAGTACATGGACGAGGCGCAGGAACGCGAACACATGTTCGAGGCCGTGCGCATCCTCACCGAGCTGACCGGTCAGCGCCCGCAAGGCTGGTACACCGGCCGCCTGGGCCCGAACACCCGCCGCATCGTCCGCGAGGACGGCAACTTCCTCTACGATTCCGACACCTACGACGACGACCTGCCCTACTGGGACCCGGCGAGTACCGCCGAGAAGCCGCACCTGGTGATCCCCTACACCCTGGACACCAACGACATGCGCTTCACCCAGGTGCAGGGCTTCAACAAGGGCGACGACTTCTTCGAATACCTCAAGGACGCCTTCGACGTGCTCTACGCCGAAGGTGCCGAGGGCGCGCCGAAGATGCTCTCCATCGGCATGCACTGCCGCCTGCTGGGCCGTCCGGCGCGTATGGCCTCGCTGGAGCGCTTCATCCAGTACGTTAAAGGTCACGAGAAGGTGTGGATCACCCGCCGCGTCGACATCGCCAAACACTGGCACGAGAACCACCCGTTCAAAGCGCAGGAGAACCCGGCATGAGCCGCTTCCAGACCCTCACCCCGGCCAGCCTCGACCGCGCGGCCTTCGTCGCCGCCTTCGCCGACATCTACGAGCACTCCCCATGGGTCGCCGAGAAGGCCTATGACCTCGGCGTCGACGACAGCCTGAACGACATCGAACTGCTGCAGCAGCGCATGGCCGACATCCTCCTGTCCGCCAGCCACGACGCGCAGTTGGCCCTGATCAACGCGCACCCGGACCTCGCCGGCAAGGCCGCCGTCCGCGGCGAGCTGACCGCCTCCAGCACCGCCGAACAGGCCGGTGCCGGCATCCAGGACTGCACCGCCGAAGAGTTCGCCCGCTTCACCGAACTCAACGACGCCTACAAGGCCAAGTTCGGCTTCCCCTTCATCAAGGCTGTGAAGGGCAGCAACCGCCACCAGATCCTGGCCGCGTTCGAAGAGCGCATCCACAACACGCCGGAGCAGGAATTCCAGACTGCCCTGGCGGAGATCAACAAGATCGCGATGTTCCGCCTGCAGCAGCTCTGAGCCAGCGGACCTTCACTCCCCTTCCCACTGGAAGGGGCCCATGCGAACAACGATATAAGAAGACCAGCCATGCGTACCCTGAAGATCGAGCCGTTGACCAAGGAAGCCTTCGCCCCATTCGGTGATGTCATCGAAACCGAAGGCAGTGATTTCTTCATGATCAACAACGGCTCCACCCGCCGTTATCACAAGCTCGCCACCGTCGAAACGGCGCAGCCCGATGACAAGGCGATCATCAGCATCTTCAGCGCCGAATCACTGGAGATGCCCTTGCGCATCCGCATGCTGGAGCGTCATCCGCAGGGCAGTCAGGCGTTCATTCCGCTGCTCGGCAACCCCTTTCTGATCGTGGTCGCGCCCCTTGGCGATGTACCTGTATCGGGCCTCGTCCGCGCTTTCCTGTCCAACGGCAAGCAGGGCGTCAATTACCACCGCGGCGTCTGGCACCACCCGGTGCTGACGATCGAAAAGCGGGATGACTTCCTGGTGGTCGATCGCAGCGGTTCTGGCAACAACTGCGACGAGCATTTCTTCACCGAGGACGAACAGCTCCTCCTCGACCCCCAAGCGAACTAATAAGAGAGGCCCGCCTGCCGCGACGGCGGCACCCGGGCAAGAGGTAAAAACTGTGGAAGCACATCTCATCGAATGGCTGAACCTGCTGGTCCGCTGGGTCCACATGATTGTGGGCATTGCCTGGATCGGCGCTTCGTTCTACTTCGTCTGGCTGGAGAACAACCTCAATCGCGCCAACCCGCGCGAAGGGCTCTCCGGTGATCTCTGGGCGATCCATGGTGGCGGTATCTACCACCTGGAGAAGTACAAACTCGCTCCGCCGAAAATGCCGGACAACCTGCACTGGTTCAAATGGGAGGCCTACTCCACCTGGATGTCGGGCGTCTGCCTGCTGACCATCGTGTTCTACCTGAACCCGACCCTGTACCTGATCGCACCGGGCAGCGACCTCGCCCCGGCCGCTGCCGTGGCCATCGGCATCGGCTCGCTGATCGCCGGCTGGTTCATCTACAGCACCCTGTGCGACTCGCCGCTGGGCAAGAAGCCCACCCTGCTCGGCGCCATCCTGTTCGGCCTGCTGGTCCTCGCCGCCTACCTGCTGAGCCAGGTGTTCAGCGGTCGCGGTGCCTACCTGCACGTGGGCGCCATCATCGGCACCATCATGGTGGGCAACGTGTTCCGCGTGATCATGCCGGCCCAGCGCGCGCTGGTTAAGGCCATCGAGGAAGGTCGCGAGCCCGATCCGGTGCTGCCGGCCAAGGGCCTGCTGCGCTCGCGCCACAACAACTACTTCACCCTGCCGGTGCTGTTCATCATGATCAGCAACCACTTCCCGAGCACCTACGGCAGCCACTACAACTGGCTGATCCTGACCTGCATCGCGGCGCTGGCGGTGATCGTGCGTCACTACTTCAACACCCGCCACAATGGCAACGGCATGGCCTGGGCCCTACCCGCCGGCGCCGTCGGCATGATCGCCCTGGCCTTCGTCACCGGCCCGAGCTGGCCGACCAGCGACGCCGCCTCCTCCACCGCGCAAGCTCAGAAAGTCGAGTACCAGCCGCTGCCGGAAACCGCCGTTGGCGGCAAGACCCCGGCCGAGCGCGCCAAGGAAGAGGAAGCCGCCAAGGCCGCTGCCGCCCAGCAGGCTCAGGCCGCTCCGGCCCAGGCATCCGCCGCCGCGGGCTCGACCGAAGGCTTCGACAAGGTCCATCACGTCATCCAGGAACGCTGCGCCGTCTGCCACTCGGCCAAGCCGACCAGCAATCTATTCAGCACCGCGCCGGCCGGCGTGATGTTCGACACCCCGCAGCAGATCCAGCAGCTCGCCCCGCGCATCCAGGCGCAGGCCGTGGCTTCGCAGGTCATGCCGCTGGGCAACATCACGCAGATGACCCCGGAAGAGCGCAAGCTCGTTGGAGACTGGATCTCCAAGGGTGCCCAGGTTAATTGAGCCTGCGGCACGGCCAGAAGAACCGCACCTTCGGGTGCGGTTTTTTTATACCCACGAAACGCCGACACGCCCCCTGCAGGAGCGAGCTTGCTCGCGAACAGGACATCCCGGCGCACCGGAGCGACAGGGAGCGTTTGCATTCGCGAGCAAGCTCGCTCCTACGAAAAGCGCCCCCTGAAACAAAAAATGTAGTCCACTCGACCAATGGCTACAAAAATACCGAGACCAGGAAACACGCGCCCTAGAGCCCTGCAGCACCAGGGAGACAAAACGTGACCGACGAGTTGTATACAAAAAACGATTGAACCCGATACACATCGAAGATATAAAGTCCCGCACCGCTTCACCCGCTCGGCCCCGGGGGTGAGATCGGCCAGTACTTCCCGGTTGTCGTGCCCGTCCGACAACCAGCGACTGACAACAATAAAAACCGAGGTGTTGCATGTCCGTGGTAACTGAGCGCTCCCATACCGGCTCGCCCGTCGACCAGCGTTTGCCCTTGCTGCAGCTGCTGCTGGTCGGCTTCCAGCACGTTCTCCTGATGTATGGCGGCGCCGTCGCCGTCCCGCTGATCGTCGGCCAGGCCGCCGGTCTCTCCCGTGAAGAAATCGCCTTCCTGATCAACGCCGACCTACTGGTCGCTGGCATCGCCACGCTGGTGCAATCGCTCGGCATCGGCCCGGTAGGCATCCGCATGCCGGTGATGATGGGCGCCAGTTTCGCCGCCGTGGGCAGCATGGTCGCCATGGCCGGAATGCCCGGTGTGGGCATGACCGGCATCTTCGGCGCCACCATCGCCGCCGGCTTCTTCGGCATGCTCATCGCGCCCTTCATGAGCCGTATCGTGCGCTTCTTCCCGCCGCTGGTGACCGGTACCGTGATCACCTCCATCGGCATGTGCCTGTTCCCGGTGGCGATCAACTGGGCCGGCGGCGGCAAGGCAGCCGCCAACTTTGGCGCCATCGAATACCTCGCCCTGTCCTCCTTCGTGCTGGCAGTGATCCTGCTGATCAACCGTTTCCTGAAGGGCTTCTGGGTCAACGTATCGGTGCTGATCGGCATGCTGCTGGGTTACATCATCGGCGCCAGCATGGGCATGGTCAGCCTGGACGGCATCGAGCAGCGCCCGTGGTTCGACATCGTCACGCCGCTGCATTTCGGTGCCCCGGAATTCCACCTGGCTCCGGTGCTTTCGATGTGCCTGGTGGTGGTGATCATCTTCGTCGAGTCCACCGGCATGTTCCTCGCCCTGGGCAAGATCACCGAGACCGAAATCTGCCCCAACCGCCTGCGTCGCGGCCTGCTGTGCGATGCCGGCGCATCCTTCATCGCCGGCTTCATGAATACCTTCACCCATTCCTCGTTCGCCCAGAACATCGGCCTGGTGCAGATGACCGGCGTGCGCAGCCGCTACGTCACCGCCGCCGCCGCGCTGTTCCTGATCGCCCTGTCGCTGCTGCCCAAGGCTGCCTTCCTGGTCGCCTCGATTCCGCCAGTCGTTCTGGGCGGCGCCGGCATCGCCATGTTCGGCATGGTCGCCGCCAGCGGCATCCGCATCCTCCACGAGGCGGACATCGTCGACCGTCGCAACCAGTTGCTGGTGGCGGTGAGCATTGGCATGGGAATGGTGCCGGTAGTGCGTCCGGACTTCTTCGCTGCGCTGCCCCAGTGGATGGAGCCGATCACCCACAGCGGTATCGCGATGACTGCGATCTGGGCCGTGGTGCTGAACATCCTCTTCAACATCCTCGGCGAACAAGGCCGCGATGCCCTCTGCGGGCATCACTGAAACCCTTTCGCGGGCGCCTCCCGGACGCCCGCACCCAAGCCGCGTCCAACTCCTTCGCGGCTTTTTTTCGTCTGCAATCTGGAGCTGAGGTTCAGGCTTCCGGCCGGTAGCCCAAACGCAGGCCGCCCCACTGGCGACCGCGCACATAGATCGGCACCGAGAGGTCGTGCATCAGCTCGCCGGTATCACGGCAGTAGGTCTGCAGCAGCATCGGCTGGTTGTGGCTGCCGCAGCGCACCCCAGTGCGGTCGTTGAACAGGCGCTTGCTGCGGCTCTTGAGCATGTCCACCTGCAAGTCGCCGCTGGGCGGATGGCTGAACGCCTGGTTATGCGTCGGCACATAACCCTCGGCAGTACAGGCGATGGCGAACACCAGCCCTTCATGGCGTTGCAGCAAGTCTTCCTGGATGCGCGGCAAAACTTCATCGGTGTAACGGTCGAAACGCGTACGGAATTTCTGCGGTCGAGTGCCCGGCATCGGCTGGTAGTCGCGGTCGAACAGGTCCTCTGGGCCGATGCGGCCCGTGTCGATATCCGCCTCGAAACGCGCACCGATGGCCTGCGCACCGGCGCGGGCAAGGTCATAGACGCGCTGGTGATAGTCGTCCAGCGCCACTTCGGCCAGGCGCTCGCTGATCATCTCCGCCTGGGTTTCCAACTGCACCGCTGCGTCCGCCAGCCGGTGCGTCTGCTCGTCGCTTGCGCGCAGGTCGCCGCGCACCTGCTCGACGGCGGCGAACAGGCTGTCCAACTGGTTACGGTTGATCTCTGCGCCTTCGGCAATCTCGGTGATCTGGGTTTCCACCGTAGCGGCCAGCCCGGCGATGTCCTGCAACTGCCGGCCAGTGCTTTCCACCTGGCTGACGCCCAGGCCCAGGTCATCGGTGAGCTGGCGAATCTGCTCCACCACCTCGCCGGTCTGGCGCTGGATGTCCTCGATCATCTGCCCGACTTCGTCGGTAGCCTCGGCAGTGCGCCCGGCCAGGCCCCGCACTTCCTCGGCAACCACCGCAAAGCCCCGGCCATGCTCGCCCGCGCGCGCCGCCTCGATGGCGGCATTGAGCGCCAGCAGGTTGGTCTGGCTGGCGATGGACTGGATCACCTGGGTCACGCGCTGGATGTCCTCGCTGCGCGCATTCAGCGTCTCGATCAGTGCGCGGCTGGCACTGGCGCGCTGGCTCAGCTGGCGCATGCAATCGATAGCGGCGTGCAACTCGCTGCGCCCGGCATCACTGCCGGCGCGGGCGAGCGTGGCTGCTTCCTTCGCCTGGCGGGCCAGGTTCGAAGTAGCCCGCTCGGTGTGGATCATCACCTCGGCGCTGCCGACGATCTGCTCCGCCGCCACCACCTGGGACTCCAGCTTCTCCACCAGGCGCTGCACCGAGAAGGACACCCCGGCGGCGGACAGCGCATTGCGACTGGTGCCCTGGGACAGCTCGCGGGTCAGCTCGGCGACATCGGGCAGCACCGCCAGCGCACCGGCCGGGGCCGCCCGCTCGGGAACGAACCATGGCCCCCAGAGCAGCACCGCGGCCAGCAGCAGGCACAACGATAACGGCCAGCCGCCCAGCGCCTGGGCGATGAACAGCAGCACCAGGCCGCAAGTCTGCAGGGTAAGGATGAGGACGATACGCGGGCGCGCGATATCCATGGCGGCAGCTCTCTTCTGGCGGGCCCTACCGCTGCACAGCGCAGGCACGCTGCCGGGAGGCCCGATTATTCTTGTCAGAGCCATTAGGCCGCCTGCTGCACGCGGCGGCTATCGTTCCTTAGTGGTAGACGAGGCGCTGCTTGAGTCGCTACAGGCAGCTGCGCGCAGCCAGGTTGATCGCATCGTCCTGGCTCGGCGCGTTGTGACGATACAGCACCACGTCGCTGCCCTTGTCCGCTGCCGTGGTCTCCAGCAACGCCTCGGGGCTATCGCCCGATGTGGTCGGCATCAGCAGCCGGTAGCCAAAGCGGATTTCCTTCACGGCCGACGACGAGCGGATTGCCTGCCATTTCGGCAACAGGCAGGTCATATAGACCGAGGGCGACTTGCCACTTTCCAGCCGCAATGCCGGAGCATCCTCCTTCAGCTTGCCCGGCGAGGTGCATCCCGCCAGTAGTGCGCAGAGCAGTACCACCCTCAGTTTCATCGGCCAATTTCCCTTGGAGTGAACCGCAGAGGTTAGCACGCAGCCCCCGGCCGAGAGGGCTTGGATATAGACTGAAATCAGCGGTAACAAATACAATACACAGGATGGCGGTTTGCCATTTCCTCCCGGAACGGAATCCGCCCGCCCTCCCACTCTGCGTTCAAGGCCACCTCCATGTCGCTGCTCCTCGACGACCGTATGCTGCGTGAATTCGCCACGGAAGAATTCACGCTCCAGCAGCCCTTCCCCTGGTTCTCGTTCCAGGATGTCCTGCGACCGGAAGCCTTCCAGTCGCTGTATGACAACTTCCCCAGCCTGGCAATGTTCGAGAAGCACAACGGCATCGAGCGGGCCTACGGGCAACGCCCCCACAATCGCTATTACCTGGCCTACGAACAGTCGATCTACAACGATCGCGCCGCCGGCAGCGAAGGCGTAGTCGCGCTGAGCGACCTACCGGTGGTGTGGCAGCAGTTCATGCTGGAATTGCAGGGCAACTCCGAGTACGCAGCCTTTGCCAAGCGCATGCTCGGGGTGGATGACTTCGTCGTTCGATTTGCCTGGCATGTCGGCGTCGCAGGCTCTGAGGTATCACCGCACCGTGACAGCTATACCAAGCTGGGCACCCACATCTTTTACTTCAATACTTCGGCCGACTGGCAGCCGGAATGGGGCGGCTCGATCCTGGTCTTGAAGGACAAGAAAGTTGCCCAGGACAATCCCGATCTCAGTGACTTTGGACAAGCGATCAGCTGCGACATCCGCGATAACCGCAGCTTCCTGTTCAAGAACACCGAAAACGCCTGGCATGGCGTGGAGAAACTGAGCTGCCCCGAAGGCCACTATCGCCGGCTGTTCAACGTCGTGTTCGAGCCTCGCCAGCATGCCAGCGATGCACGCCGCGGCAAGCCCAGCGGCTGGCGCCGCCTGTTCAGAGCCGCCTGATCAGGCGGGCTGAACACTCAACGCAGGAGAAACGGGCGCCTGCCGCAGCGCCCGTTTATCACCGGAGGCGGCCGCCAATGCGCCTGCCAGCGGCAGCCAGAGCCACATCCAGACCACATTTGGCGCGGCGACGAAGAAGTGCATCTCGACCATGAAGACGATCGTGGACGCTGCCAGTACGGAGAACCAGAGTGGCGCCATGGACGCACGGCTGCGCCAGAGCGTCCACAAGCTGACCAGCAACATCACCAGCAGCGACGCCAGTCCTACCGCACCGAACTGATACAACACTTCCAGATAGAGACTGTGGGGGTTGTGCACTACCTGCCCGGTGCTCAGTACCACGTCGCCCAACTCGGTGTGGGAACCGTGGCCGAACCACCAGTTTTCGCCCACACGCTCGATCACTGTGCGCCAGACTTCGTCCCGGTGAGTGAGTCCTCGCGAGCCGAACTCATAAGCCAACTGCCGATATCCTCCGATCGCCGCGGCCGCTCCCCCTAAGGCCAGCAGCCCTAGCGCAACCTTGCGCATGCGCCCTTGGGTCGCCACCAGAATGAGGGCCACGGCGCCGATCAGTGCGGCCATCCAGGCGGCTCGAGAGAACGTGAAATAGATATAGATGCCTTGCAGCAATGTGCACAGCGACCACACCGAAAAGGTAGGCCAGCGTCGACTGCGCACGGCCAGCCAGAGCGCCACGACAAAACTGAAGGCGTAGTTCATACCGGCTTCGATGGTAATGCCGAAGTCCGCCACGCCCGGCACACCAGAGTCATGGATATTCATGGTCCGGTAAGCAAGGGAAAACTGCCCGAGCTGCGCCTTGTGCTGCAGCGAGAAAGCAGCGAAACCGGCACCGGCGATCGCTCCCGTCCCGAGTACCACGCGCCAGAACCGACCATCTGCACCACCCACCCCGATCACGACCAGGCTGAACAGCAGGATCATCAACAACTGGCGCACTGAACTGGAAGAGTCAGCTGCCAGCGCATTGGCCAACAGCCCCAGCCAGAACAGACCGAACAACAAGACAAGCATCGACATCCAGCGCGCGCGCTCACGAATCAGCGCCAGTGCACTTGCCAGAACGGCCAAGCCAGTCATCAGCCGTAGGCTTTTTTCCCAGTTGCCCGAATCGGTGGGCCACCAGAACCTCCCCACCAAAAGGCTGACCAGCAACATTCCAGCGAGGACGATACCGACTACCTTCAATACCTGCGCAATTCGTTGGATCTGCATAACTCGTACACGGCCCGATCAGACTGACGCGGCACTATACACGCCACCCGCAATCTGCTGAAACAATTGACCGACAACCAGCCGGGCGGGTGGCATCCAGCGTGCAGGGCCTTCTGTCGAAGGGTAAACTGTTGGCCCTTTTTCCGAGCAGCCTCCGCATCCTCGACCTGCGGGGCCTGTGCCTTCAAGTTGACGCCACCATGAGCAACCCGCCCCTGCGCCCCGAGCCCTCCCGCCGCTTCTCTGTGGCGCCAATGATGGATTGGCACGACTAAGGCTACCCCCCCTTGCAGCACTAACCTCCTAGCCCCTCCCCCTCGCACTTTTAGCACTTTCTTAGCACTCCCCCATCCCTATTCGTCTGCAGGCAAGTATCTGCGCGGGCGTGTCTCCGCACGCATGTCAGTTACCCTGGGCGTCTCGACAGACCTGTCAGCCAGAAAAAATCGGCGACCCATTGAGAAAGGGTAATTTTGGTAATCTCTCTTTTATTAAGCTAATTTACCCTTATAGATCAATTATTTATCAAATATTCATAAAGGTATTTAAAGGGTAATCCCCTGGTAATCGAATTACCGTAATCACTGGTCAGGTGGATTGTTTTATAAATCCTTTAAAATCAGTGAGTTATAGAAAAATTACCTTTGCCATTACCTGGAATTACCGTCCCAGGTAAGCTCTTAACCCATTAACGGCGCGGCTTACGAGGCAGATCGGACAGCCAATTACCTAAATTACCCCTTTCGAATCCCTCGCCGCTGAGACGACTCAGGCCCTCCCTCCTTGCCGCAGTAAATGCCCCCTCAGCGCAGGGTTCTGCAGGCTTTCTTCAGCCGCCCCACCCTCAGGACACCCGCAGCCGTCGGCGTACTCCTCCCTCTGTAGGGCTGCAGAAAAAACAACATGTTTAGCTCGCAGGCGTGGTGGGGGGTCGACCGCGCGCCTTGGGGTCGAATTGACCTGCCATACTGTGCATTAATACAGTATTTTTCCGATATCCCATGCCTGCGACCCCATCCCAACCCCTGGCCAGCTGGTGGCAGCTCCTGCACGACGCCCAAGCGTGCATGCACGCCCCGTTGAGCCACTACCGCACCTTGCAGGCCCAAGCCGCCGAGCTGCTCGCCAGCGGCCTCATGCCGGCGCCGGCATCGTCCGGCGAGCGCCCACAAAAAAGCCGCCCGAAGGCGGCGCACAGGAGTTGACCACTCCCCGACTAGGCGATATCGTCGCCCTGTCGCTGTAAATCCAGCGGCACGGGATTGGCGTCCCGGTATCACAGGCGGACACACCGCCGTTGGCGGTTTTTTTGTGTCCGCAGCATGGCAAGCCTGTTATGGGTGGGCCGTGCGTGGGTGCCTTCGGGCACGCCGGCTCTGTGACCGGTACGCCAACCCGCACGGTTCCGCCCTCCCTGATTGGCGTTAGGGGGAGCGGAGAAAGCACCGCTTCACAGGAATCATGGACATGACCATCCGCGCACTGTCGCGCCTCACCGCTCTGCACAGCCATCTGAGCCCGCTGGGCAGCACCGACGACGCCCTGCTCAAAGCCAACCACTTCAGCACCCAGCTCGCCGAACTCGCGGCCATCACCAACAGCCTCAAGGCCCTGGACGACGTCAGCCTTGCGCTGAACAACCTGGGCGGTGCCATGGAACTCCTGCTGGAACTGCTCGACGCTGCGCACAACAGGCAGCTGGACGGCGGCCACCTGCATTGCCTGCTGCAGCCCTTGGTCAGCAAGCTCCAACAGACCTTGGATGTGATGGACAACATTTTGTAGGGAGTGCGGGAATGAACAATCCAATACGTCAAATCATCACCATTGCGGATCGCGACCTAACCATCATCGAGCACAAAGGCGAGCGGGTAGTCACTCTGGCCATGATTGACCAGGTGCATCAGCGCCCAGAGGGAACAGCAAAGCGGAACTTCCATGAGAACCGCCGCCGGTTCGAGGAAGGGAAACACTACTTTCTGGTACCTCGATCAGGTGAGTACGAATTTCGTACTTTAGGAATTGAGGTACCGAATCGAGGGCTGACGGTACTCACCCAACGCGGCTACCTGCTGCTGGTGAAGTCCTTCACCGACGAACTGTCCTGGCAGGTGCAAGACATGCTGATCGACGGCTATTTCGAAGGGCAGCGCCAAACCACCCAGCCCTCAGCCTCCCGCATCGCTAATCACCGCATGCGCCTGTCCTTGGCCAAGGAGCTCTACCGCACACGGGATCGCAGCCTACGCGAAGTGATCCACCAGCAACTGGCCGACGTCTCCACCGCTCTCGGTCTGCCGATCCCTGCAATGGACTCTCTCGGCCGCGCCACCCCGCCGCCTCCCGATATCCTACTGGAGTTCTGGAAAGCCCTCGCCGTCCTTGATCACCAGGGCATCCCCTACAACCATTCCAAGAGCCCCGGCCTGCTGGCGATCAACGCCCCAAGCCTGGCCAAACTGTTCGAGGAACACGGCATCACGGTCATCATCGACCGCCGCATGCAGGACGCCTGGCGCAGCAGCACCGATCCGCTATTCGTAGAAAGCAAAGCTGTCGACAGTGCCCTCTTCGGCAAGATCGCCAAATGCTGGGTATTCGAGCAGCCCGCCTAAAGGCGAGGGATAGCGTCAAAACACACATTGACACACACACAATTCAGCATACAATTCAGCTCACCAACCGACAAAACTTTGCACACGAAAGGCAACGCAAATAACGGGTAGGGATGCGAAATGTCATGGACGAGGACGAGCGTGATGCTCGTTCACGGTTGGATGGAGTAACAAGGGGAAGCGTATGAGTGCTCTTCTGGACCGGGCTGATCAGGCCGTGTCCGTCACTACGATGGTGAGGAGCTTCAGTGCGAGACTGCGCGAAATTATGAGTAGAGACACCGAAAAATTGGTTGTCTTCAAGGATAATGAGCCAGCTGCGGTCATCATCAATGTCCAGGCCTATCAGGAGTTACTGGACGAACTTGACGACCTTCGCATTGAACGAATCGCCCGTGACCGCCTGATCACCTTCGATGAAAACAAGGCCTTGAGTCATGAGGACATGATGGCTCGATTCGCCGAGTAACGAAGGCATAAGAAGATGGTTTGGACCGTCAAATATCACCACGACGTGGTGGAAGACTTCGACCAGTTAGGACGCGCGGAAGCGCGGCGAATCATCAAGGTAATCGACGAACGCATCGCGAATGGAGAACCCGACAAACTGGGGAAAACCCTACGTGGTGCGCTGGCGGGATGCAGGCGAATTCGGGTGGGGGATACTCGAATCGTGTACCGAGTGAACGGCGCAAAGATCGAAGTTCTGATCATAGCCGTCGGGGCTCGCAAGGATGACGAAGTTTACGAAATCGCCGAAAAGCGAGCGTAATGTCGAAGCCCGCCTGGCACTGCCAAGCGGGCTTTTTTTATGCTCTTGCGAGCAACCCAACCGAGGAAAGATAAATGTTTGCCTACCCGGTAACGCTCCACCGCGGGGAGCATGGCGTGTGGGTCCGCTGCGAGGACATCCCCGAGCTGAACAGCGCAGGCGATGACGAAGCCCACGCCCTGCGCGAAGCCGTAGACGCCCTGGAAACCGCCCTGTCCCTGTACGTCGACGACCGCCAGCCCATCCCAGCCGCCACCAAGCCCGCGCCCGGCCAACCCGTCGTGCGTCTCCCGGCCCTCACCGCCGCCAAGGCCGCCCTCTGGAACACCATGCAGGAACAAGGCGTCAACAAGTCCGAAATGGCTCGCCGCCTGGGCGTCTACCGCCCCCAGGTCGCCCGCCTCGTCGACCTCCTGCACCGCTCCAAGATCGAAGAAGTCGAACGCGCCCTGGCCATCCTCGGCCAACGCATCACCCTCGAAGTCGCCGCCGCCTGAGCACAAAAAAGCCCGCCATCCGGCGGGCTTTCTTCTCCTGCATCCCATCACCCCTGCTTCGGCGCCTTCTCCCCGCCCGCCATCACGAACGGATCAAACCGCATCACCTCTTCCCCCACCCACTCATTAAGCTGCAGCATCCGAGCCTGCATCGGCTCCAGCTCCAGCGTCACCCACACCTCAGCCGCATCCCGAATGGCCCCGAAGCCCCCCGCATTCTGCGGCACCACCCCCAGCAACTGCGGATACACCCGCAGGCCAGCCAGCTGGTCATCCCGTGAAATATTCTTGATCGCCCCGAAGTCATCCTTCGCCGCCACCTCCGACACCGGAATCAGCTGGATACCCTCCTTCTTCCCGTTCGGCGCGTACACGAACAAATTGCGGAAATTCCCCGGCCCCTTCGCGTTCTTGATCGCCGTCCGCAGGTCATCAATATCGGCCTGGTCCTGCGCCGCGTCCGTCATGTACAGGATGAAGCCCGCGTGCGACCCGTTGTTGTAGTACTTGCGCCGGAACAGCGTCGCCGACTCATTCAGCAACGCCGACTGCAGCGCGCAGAACCACTCCGGCGTCCCGTAGATTTCCTGATTGATATCAGCCTCGCGCAGCTGGAACACGCTGCCCCGCTTGAACTCATGCTCATCCTGCCAATTACGCAGCTGGTAGAACCGCCCTTCCTCAACCCCGCGCCGCATGTACTTTGCCAGCGTCGGCACCAGGGCCATCGCCGATCCGAGCCGCGACTCGCGCCGCTCAAGGTAGCCATTGCCGAAGGTCAGCCAGTCCAGCGCGAACTGTTCGAAGGCAGGCCGCGACAGCAATCGATGGGGCTTGAACGTCCGCGCCAACATGTTCCTTTTGAACATCAACGCCGACTGCAGATAGGTCGACGACCCCACCGACCTGGCCAGCCCTTCCAGCGACAGCGGCGGCTCATACCAGCGGCCATTCGCCCAACACTCCAGATAATCCAGAATCCCGCGCCCCTCCAATACCGGCGTAGGCTCCCCGAACGTAAACACCTCCATGCCGGCCGCCTCGCGCGGCAGCAGCTCACCCTCGACGGTATCGGCGGGCGCCTCGCCCTGCTGGGACAATTGCGTACTCATTAACAGGACTCCATGAAACCCGTATTCGCCCTGGTCTGGCCCTCAAGTGGCTCATTGAACAGGGCATGGAAAATCGCCCACGCCAGATCGGCGTGGCCCGTGTTTTCACTGCGGCCGGCGGTATAAGTGAATTGCCGCCCGCTGGGCGTCAGCGTCTTGCGAATCGCCATCAGCGACGACGCCACATCCGTCCAGCCGGCATCGAACTCGAAGCGCCCTTCCTTGAACACCGAGAAGGCCTTCAGCACCAACTTGGTTTTCATCTCCGGCGAGTAACTGAACGTCGTCACAGCAGGGAAGAACTGCCGCACCAGCTGCGCCACGCCCGTACCAAGTCCCGTCGTATCGATGCCGATATACGTCACCCAGTAGCGCTGCGTGATCTTGCGGATCGCCTCGGCCTGCGCCTCGAAGTCCATCCCCCGGAATTGGAACTTCTCCAGCAGCCTGAACTTGCCCCCCGGCACCGCCGGCGGCGCAATCACCACCAGGCCAGCGCTATCGCCCGTCTCGGCCGGGTCGTACCCCACCCACACCTGGCGATCACCGAACGGGCGCATGGCAAACGGCTTGTAGTCCGCAGACCAGGCTTCCCAGTGGTCCACCATGCACGGCTGCAACATCGCGAGCGGGAAGATGCTCGCGCCATCGTCCACGAACTCGCACATCAGCAAGTTGGCGAAGGCCTCGGCGTCATACTCGTGGCGCAGCTCTTCCAGATCGAACAGATCGCAGCCCCGCGCCTCGGCATCGAGGATGGTCACAATCTGCCGCCAGATATGGTCCTCGCAGCGGCGGCCGCCCTGTAGCGCGCCGTGTGACACGTCGATCTTGACGTGCTGCGCCGTCGGCTTGCCCTTGTTATGCCGCGCCCCAGTCCAGAACGGGAACGCCTCATGCGCCATCGTCGACGGCGTCGAGAAGTACGTCTTGCGCCACTTCTTGTGAATCGCCATCGCCGAAGCGACCTTGTTCAACTCCGTAAAGCGCGACGTCCAGAAGAACTCATCGAAATACAGATTGCCGTGGTAGCTCTGCGCCGTGCGCGCGCTGGTCCCCAGGAAATACAGCATCGCCCCATTGGGCAATTTCATCGGATCGCCCGTCAGGTCCACGCCCGCCACATCCCGCGCAAAGGCCTGAATGTAGGCCTTGAACACATGCGCCTGAGCCCGCGACGCTGACAAGAAAATCTGATTGCGCCCCGTCGTCAGAGCGTCGATAAGCGCCTCGCGGGCGAAGTACCAGGTGGCGCCAATCTGGCGGCTCTTCAGGATGATCCGGGTCCGCTGATCCTTGGCCCGCTCCCAGTCCCGCTGGTAGTCAAAGCACTCGTCGCGGAAGGCCTCGACCAGCTTATCCACCAGCTCATCGGGCAAGTCGTTGCGCTTGGGCTTGCGCTTCTCCCCGGCATTGCGCCTGGCAATCTCCGGGTTCAGCTCCGTCTCAGTCCCGCCGCCCTGGTAACGCTGAATCCGCGCCTGCCGCTCCAACTGGCGGTGCAGCAAATCAATCTCTTTGAAATCCCCGGACGTCTTGCCGTCTTTCAGGACCAACTGCACAAGCCGTGCTTCCAGCGCCCCGCCGATTCGTTCTACGCTATCGGCCCGGTCCCACCCGTCGCGCTTTTTCCACGCGTGAACAGTCTTCTCGTTTTCCCCCAGGTGATCGGCGATATCGCACACACGCCAGCCCATCCAGTACAGGGACCTGGCCTGGCGGCGGCTATCGCGGACGGGCAACTCAACGGCAGCATTCATGGCGCCGATGCTGCCGCCCACGCGCGACCCTCCCTAGCGCCGCAACTTGTAAACGCCGTCCATACAAACCCGCGTCGTTGCCCCTCCCCCCCGTAAAACCGAGCATGCCCTCATTGCCACGGCACCCGCCCAGCACCGAGGACAGCCAATGCCGACCCCCGCCCAGAAATTCCGCTCCAACTGGTTCCGCGTCGCCGTCGAAGGGGCCACCTCCGACAAGCGCACCATCAAACGCAGTTGGATCGAACAGGCCGCCGCCAACTTCAACCGCCAGACCTACGGCGCCCGTATCTGGCTGGAGCACTTCCGCAGCATCCTCCCCGACAGCCCCTTCAAGGCCTTTGGTGACGTGCTCGCCGTGAAGACCGAAGAAGTCACCATCAACGGCCAGAAGAAGCTCGCACTGTTCGCCCAGATCGAACCCACCGACGAACTGGTCGCCATGAACAAGAAGCGCCAGAAGATTTACACCAGCGCCGAAATCGACGAGTCCTTCGCCGATACCGGCGAGGCCTATCTCGTCGGTCTGGCCGTCACCGACTCCCCCGCCAGCCTGGGCACCGACATCCTCGCCTTTGCGATGGAAAAGCCGGACACCAACCCCTTCAGCGCGCGCCACTACTCGGCAACGTCGATGTACACCGAGGCCGTCGAGATCGAACTCACCTTCGAAGAAGTAGAGCCCGACAAGCCCGGCATCGGCGTCCAGTTGCTCAACAAGGTCAAGGACCTGCTCAAAACCAAGCAGACCAGTGACGACCAGAACTTCACCCAGATCGGCCAGGCCGTCGAAGCCGTCGCCGAACACGTCAAGGACCTGCCCGACCAGTTCAGCAAGCTGGAGAAGAAGCACAGCGACCTGACCACCGAGTTCACCAAGCTCAGCGACGACTACCAGGCCTTAAAGCAGAAGCTCGACGACACCCCCGACCCGCACCAGCCCAAACGCCCGCCCGCCACTGGCGGCGACCAGCAGATCGCCACCGACTGCTGACCACGGACAGCCTCACCGCCAGGATTTATCGGAGCAAGCCCCATGCGCAATGACACACGAAAGCTCTATCACGCCTACCTTGCCCAGGTCGCCATGCTCAACGGCATCGACAGTGCCACGGAGAAATTCGCAGTAGAGCCCAGCGTCGCTCAGAAGCTGGAAACCCACATTCAGGACACCAGCGTCTTCCTCAAGTCCATCAACGTCTATCAGGTGGCCGAACAGAGCGGCGAGAAGATCGGCATGGGCATCGACGGCACCATCGCCAGCACCACCGACACCACCGTCAAGGACCGTGAACCGCGCGACCCGTCCGCCCTCGACAGTCGCGGGTACTTCTGCACACAGACCAACTTCGACACCGCCATCCGCTACGCCAAAATCGACCAGTGGGCCAAGTTCAAGGACTTCCAGACCCGCATGCGAGACGCCATCCTTAAGGCTCAGGCGCTAAACCGCATCATGATCGGCTGGAACGGCACCTCCCGCGCACCCACCTCCAACCCCGCCGTCAACAAGCTCCTGCAGGACGTCAACGTCGGCTGGCTGCAGAAAATGCGCACCGAAAACCCCCAGCGCTGGCTCAAGGAAGGCGCCGCCGGCACCGGCAAAATCACCATCGGCGCCGGCAAGAACTTCGCCAACCTCGACGCCCTGGTCTTCAGCCTGGTCAACGAATTCATTGACCCCTGGTATCAGGAAGACACCGACCTCGTCGTCATCTGCGGTCGCAAGCTGCTCGCCGACAAGTACTTCCCCATCATCAACAAGACCCAGGACCCGACCGAGATGCTGGCCACCGACGTCGTCGTCAGCCAGAAGCGCATCGGCAACCTGCCGGCCGTACGCGTCCCGCACTTCCCGCCCAACGCCCTCAAGGTCACACGCCTGGATAACCTCTCCATCTACGTGCAGGACGGCACCCGCCGCCGGACCATCGTCGACAACGCCAAGCGCGACCGCATCGAAAACTACGAGTCGGTCAACGAGGCCTACGTCATCGAGGACCTCGGCTGCGCCGCCCTCGCAGAGAACATCGTCCTGTCTTGAGACCTGCCATGACCAACATCTGTCGCCAGCACTTCGAGCGCACCATCGCCGCCCAGGAAGCCGAGGCCGCCGCCAGCCAACACGGCGCCATGACCATGGAAGGCTTCACCGCCTACGAGCAGCAGCTCGCCCAGCTCGGCAACGACAAGGCACGCCTGAAGAACATCCAGTCCACCGAAGGCAAGGTCGAACTCAAGCGCAAACTGCTGCCCGAATACGACGCCTACATCGCCGGCGTCCTCGAAGGCGGCCAGGGCGCCCAGGACGACGTCCTCACGACCCTGATGATTTGGCGCATCGACGTCGGCGACTACCCCGGCGCCCTCGACATCGCCACCTACGTCCTGCAGCACAAGCTGCAGATGCCCGACCGCTTCGAGCGCACCACCGGTTGCGTCATCGCCGAAGAAATCGCCGAAGCCGCCAAAAAGGCCCACGGCGCCGGCGCGAGTTTCGACCGCGCCATTCTCCAGCGCACCGCCGACCTCACCGCCGACGAGGACATGCCCGACGAAGCCCGCGCCAAGCTCATGCTCAGCCTGGGCCGCGCCATCCTCGAAGGCCTCACCCTGGAGAACCCCGGCAAGCCCGGCCAAGTTCAACAAGGCATCGACCTGCTCGGCCGCGCCATCGAACTGCACGCCCACTGCGGCGGCAAAACCGACAAAGCCAAAGCCGAAAAGCTACTCAAGAACCTGGGCCAGAAGGCCTGAACCGAGCGGACCCCCGCAACCCCGCCGGCTCGGGGACACGGCCAGGCCACCCCAGCGCCTGCACCGTGACGCCCCGACCACCGGCGACCCAACCAGAGCCACGCCATGAGTTTCGTAGCCAACGTCGGCACCCCCGGCACCCCGCCGGATGTCACAACCATCAACTCCGATGAGTTCTGGCCCGGTATCGAACTCGAAGGCCTGCGCGCCGACCTGCGGATCGGCCAGGACATCCCCCCAGCCCGGCTGGAAGTCGCCGTCGTCGGCGCCCTGCTCAACGTCAACCGCCAGCTGCGTGACTGGCAAAGCCAGCTGCAGGACCAGGGCTACACCGCCCTCAGCCAGGCGCCCGCGCCCAAGGTCAACGGCCACTCCGAGAAGGTCCAGAACTACCAGCGCGCCGTGCGCTGCGCCGTCGCCGCCGAATTGCTCGAGCGCTACGGCTGGTACGACACCACCCACAGCGGCCAGGAAGACGTCGACGAACGCCGCCCCAGCGTCGACGACTACCGCCGCGACCTGGCCTGGGCGCTCAGCGACCTCTGCGGCCGCCGCCGCATGACCGTGGATCTCATCTGATGGCCGCTCAGCAACTGCGCACCCACCAGGGCGAAACCCTCGACGCCCTCTGCTGGCGTCACTACGGCCGCACTGCCGGCGTCACCGAGGCCGTCCTCGAAGCCAACCCCGGCATAGCCGAGCATGGCCCCTTACTGCCGCAGGGCGTCCTCGTCTTCCTGCCCGACGCCCCCGCCAGCGCCCCCGAACGGCAGGTCATCAACCTATGGAACTGAACCATGCCTGAAACAAGCCTGGGCACCACCGTGGGCGGCGTCATCCTCGGCGTCGGCGTAAGTGCCACCATGCCCGCCTTCGACCTACAGGTCTTGTTCGGCGCACTGCTCGGCGCCTGGTTGATCACCGGCACCCAGGCCAACCTCAAGCCATGGCTGCGCGTCCTCAGCCTGCTGCCGCCCGCCACACTGGGCTACCTCTTCGCCGAAGGAGCGCTCACCCGCTTCCCCGCCCTGACCACCCCTGCCTTCAGCGCCTTCGCCTGCGCGCTGCTGGGAATCCCCCTGAGCCTCAAAGCCGTCAAGTGGCTCAACGAGCTGGATTTCAACGAAATCCTGCGCCGCATCCGGCAGTTCCTGGGAGGCAGTTAAATGGACGTCCTCACCCTCTCCATCATCATGGCCGCCGCCTACCTTGCCGTTGCCGCGCGCCTCGCGTTTTTCCGCGAACACCCGCACCGCCTCCGGCGTGGCGCCCTCATGCTGCTCATGCTGCTCACCACTGTCGTCGTGGTTCGCGCCGTCGAGATTTTCCTCTTCCGCGAACACGTCAGTTTCTGGCGTGCCAGCACCTCCGTCCTGCTCTGCGTACTCGTTTTCAGCGAACTCGCGCGCCGCTTCCGAGGGGGCCAGTGACCATGCTCCAGCAGCTACTCGAACTGACCGACGAAGGCCTGTCCCTCATCACAGCCATCGCCTACATCCTCGCCGCCCTGCGCATGGCCTACTACCAGCGCGGCACCTCACGATTCCGCCGGGGCATCTCCACCATCGCCTCACTGCTCGGCGGCACCCTCTTCATATCCGGGCTCGAAATCCTGCTCAACCGCGAGCCCGTCAGCATCTGGCACAGCGCAAACATCGTCCTGCTCTGCGTACTCGTCTTCCGCTCGCGCGGCAACGTCGCCGCCCTCCTGAGGCCCACCCAATGACCACCCTGCGCTACGGCGACCGCGGCACCGATGTCCACACCCTGCAACAACGCCTGAACGTCCGCGCAGGCGCCAGGCTCACCGCCGACGGCCACTACGGCGCCGCCACCGAAGCCGCCGTGCGCACCTTCCAGCAACGCGTCGGCCTGGTCGCCGACGGCATCGCCGGCCCCAAGACCCAGCAGGCTCTCTACTACGACGGCGCCGACCCCCGCCACCTGCGTGACGCCCAGCTCGCCGCCGTGGCCGAGCGCCTCGGCGCGCCCCTGGCCGGCGTCTATGCCGTCAACGAAGTCGAATCCCAGGGCGAAGGCTTCCTGCCCAACGGCAAGCCCAAAATCCTCTTTGAACGCCATATCATGTACCGCCAGCTCGGCAAGCCCCGCGCCGACCAGTTCGCCGCCCAACAACCCAGCCTCGTCAATCCCACACCCGGCGGCTACGTCGGCAAGGAAGCCGAACACACCCGCCTCGCCCTCGCCTGCCTGATCGACGAAACCGCCGCCCTGGAGTCCGCCAGCTGGGGCGCCTTCCAGATCATGGGCTACCACTGGCGGCGCCTGGGCTATGCCAGCGTGCAAGACTTCGTCGGCCAGATGTGCACCAGCGAAGCCAACCAGTTCGAAGCCTTCGCCCGCTTCATCGAAACCGACCCCGCCCTGCTCAAGGCCCTCAAGGCGCGCAAATGGGCAGACTTCGCCCGCCTCTACAATGGCCCCGACTACAAGCGAAATCTGTACGACGTGAAGCTCGAACGCGCCTACGAGCGCCACAGTACGGCCCTTGCAGCCTGACCTCATGCAAAAGCCCAACGACCTCAAACGCATCCTGCTGGCCTCCATCCCCCAGCTCAAACACGACCCCGAGCGCGTCCTCGTCTTCGTCGAGCGCGGCCGCATCCGCTGCACTGCCGCCGCAAGCCTGTCCTTCGAATACGCCTACGACCTGCGCATCATCATCACCAGTTTTGCCGGCTCATCGGACCTCATCATGCTGCCCATTCTCGGCTGGGCGCGGCAGCACCAGTCCGAGCTGCTCGCCAACCTCGACAACGCCATGCAGGCCATCCAGTTCGAGGCCGAAATCCTCGACAACGACAGCGCCGACATCAGCATCAGCCTGCCGCTGACCGAGCGCGTCGTTGCCAAGCGTCTGGCCGACGGCACCTACGACCTCCAGCACGCCCCCGACCCCGGCTACACCGCCTACGAAGACAGCGGCCCCCTGCAGTTCATCGTCAATGGCGAAGTCCTCGCCCAGTGGCAACCCCCGCCCGCGCCGGACGGCGTAGCCCTCGCCACCCCACACCCCAAGCCGCGCGGCCATGAGTGACGACCTCGAAGCCCTCGAAGCCTGGGCCGCCCCCATCCTCCAGGCCCTGCAACCCGCCCAGCGCCGCCAGCTCGCCGTGCGCCTGGCTCGCGTGCTGCGCCGCAGCCAGGCCCAACGCATCACCAGCCAGCGCAATCCTGACGGCAGCAAGTACGAACCCCGCAAGCCCCGCAACCTGCGCGGCAAGGCCGGCAGCATCCGCCGCCAGGCCGCCATGTTCCGCAAACTGCGCACCGCCACCTACCTCAAGGCCACCGGCGACGCCAACGGCCTCGCCGTCGGCTTCACCGGCCGCATCGCCAACATCGCCCGCGTCCACCAGCTCGGCCTGCGCGACCGCGCCGAACCCCGCGCGCCCGAAGTGAAGTACCCCGAACGCAAGCAACTGGGCTTCACCGCCGCCGACCTCGACCTCATCCGCGACGGCGTCCTCGATCACCTCGAACCGCTCGACTTGTAAGCGCCCCCCGTACAAGTCCCGCCTGCTGCACCCCGCGCGCGCGTGACCGATCCTGCGCAGCATGAACGCCACCGCCGCCCTCGCCCGCCAGCTTGAAAACCTGATCCGCCTCGGCACCATCGCCGAAGTGCAGTACAGGCCCCCCCGCGTGCGCGTGCGCTCCGGCAACCTGCTCACCGCCTGGCTCCCCTGGCTCACCCTGCGCGCCGGCGACAGCAAGACCTGGGACCCGCCCAGCGTCGACGAACAGTGCGTCCTGTTCAGCCCCTCCGGGCAAACCGCCAACGGCATCGTCCTCGTCGGCCTCAACAGCGACCAACACCCCGCCAACGGCGACCGCCCCGGCCTGCACCGCCGCACCTACCCCGACGGCGCCGTCATCGAGTACGACAGCGTCGCCCATCGCCTGCGCGCCACCCTGCCCGCCGGCGGCATCACCGACCTCATCAGCAGCGGCGGCATCAACATCACCGGCCCCATCAACCACCAGGGCGACTACGTCCACCAGGGCAACTACACCCAGCAGGGCAACCAGGCCATCACCGGCCAGGTAACGGCCAGCGTCGACGTCATCGCCGCCGGCGTCAGCCTGGTCACGCACGAACACATCGGCAACCTCGGCCGCCCCACGAGCCCGCCGCTATGAACAGCCAGACCGGCAGCACCCTCGGCCTGCTCGATCACATCCGCCAGTCCGTCGCCGACATCATCACCACCCCGCTCGGCAGCCGCGTCATGCGCCGCGAATACGGCAGCCAGGTCCCCGAGCTGATCGACGCCCCCTTCAACGGCACCACCCAGGTCCGCCTGTATGCCGCCACCGCAATGGCCCTCATGCGCTGGGAACCGCGTATCCGCCTCAGCCGCGTGCAGATCACCGCCGCCAGCTTCGCAGGCGTCGCCGAGCTGCAGCTCGAAGGCACCCTGGTCAACGACAACGCCGCCCTCAGCCTCGCCATCCCCCTGCAACTGGGGGCCAGCCAATGAACGCCATCGACCTCGCGCGCCTGCCCTTCCCCGAAGTCCTCGAAGTCCTCGACTTCGAATCGATCCTCGCCGAGCGCAAAGCCGCCCTGCTCGCCCTCTGGCCCGCCGAGCAACAGCAGGACATCGCCGACCGTCTCACCCTGGAATCCGAGCCTCTCACCAAGCTCCTGCAGGAGAACGCCTACCGCGAGCTGGTCCTGCGCGCCCGCATCAACGACGCCGCCCGCGCCGTCATGCTCGCCTACGCCACCAACGCCGACCTCGACCAGATCGGCGCCAACTACAACGTCCCGCGCTTTCTCATCGACGCCGGCGACAGCCAGGCCTCGCCACCCCGCGCCCCCGTCTACGAAACCGACGCCGAATTCCGCCGCCGTATTCAACTGTCATTCGAGTCCTACACCACCGCCGGCAGCACCGCGAGCTACGTCTTCCACGGCCTCAGCGCCGCCGCCGACGTCGCCGACGTCAGCGCCATCAGCCCCATCCCCGGCAGCGTCACCGTCTTCGTCCTGTCGCGCACCGGCAACGGCAAGGCCGGCGACCAGCTGCTCAGCGCCGTCGCTGCCGCCCTCAACGCCGAACACGTCCGCCCCATGACCGACAACGTCACCGTCCTGTCGGCCAGCATCGTGACCTACAGCATCGTCGCCGAGCTGGTCATGCTCCCCGGCCCGGATTCCGCCGTCGTCCGCGCCGCCGCCCAGGCCGAAATCGAGGACTACGTCCGCGAGCAGCACGCCCTGGCCCGCGACATCACCCTCTCTGGCGTCTACCACGCCCTCCACCAGCCCGGCGTCCAACGCGTCAACCTCACCAGCCCCACCCAAAACCTCGTCATCGGCACCGGCGAAGCCAGCTATTGCACCGGCATAACCCTCACCGTCGCGGGCTACACCGATGTCTAGCCTCAGCCTGCTCCCCCACAACTCCAGCGCCCTGGAGCGCGCCCTCGGCCAGGTCGGCGCCCACGCCACCGACCTCCCCGTCATCCTGCGCAGCCTCTGGAACCCCGAAACCTGCCCGCTCAACCTCCTGCCATGGCTGGCCTGGGCCTGGTCCGTGGACGACTGGGACGACGCCTGGACCGAACGGCAGAAGCGCGACACCGTCGCCCAGGCCCTCGCCGTGCAACGCATCAAAGGCACCACCGGCGCCGTCAAGCGCGCTCTCGGCGCCCTCGGCATGCCCGTGCGCATACAGGAATGGTTCAACCAGACCCCTGCCGGGCAGCCCTATACGTTCCGCCTGCTACTCGACGTCGACCAAAGCCCCCTGACCAAGACCGACCTCGGCCGCCTGCTCGACGTCGTCAACAGCACCAAGAACCTGCGCAGCCACCTCGAAACCCTCCTGCTCACCGTCAGCAGCCTGGCCACCACCCGCGTCGCCGTCGTCGCCTGCCTGGGTAGCGATATCTGCCTCGGCGGGTTCGAAGCGCCGCGGCTGATCCCCAATGAACTCGCCCTGCCGCTGGGCAGTCCCGTACAGGTCTGAACATGGAACTGAAAAACTACTTCGCCCAGAATGCCGCCGGCGACCTCCTGCCAGGGGCCGTCGCTACCCTCTATCTCGCCGCCACCACTACCCTCGCCAGCGGCCTCAAGACTGCCGCCGGCGCCGCGCTGGCCAACCCCGTCACAGCCGACGCCGACGGCCTCATCCAGTTCGCCGCCCCCAACGGCCTGTACGACATGAAAGTCACCGCCCCAGGGCGTAGCTACACCGTGCGCATCCAGTGCATCGACGTCACCGAAGCCGTCACCGCCGCAGAGGGCAGCGCCCTTGCCGCCCTCACCAGCAGCCAGCGCGCCACCACCGCCGCCGAACTGGCCAAGGTCGGGCAGATCGCCGACACCTACGCCGACGCCCACGGCGCCGCTTGGTCCGTCCCCGACGGCGGCATCGTCCGTGTCCTCGCCGACGAAACCCAAGGCAACCGCTCCAGCTGGTATCGCGCCCACACCAGCGCCGCCGGCAGCGGCCCAAGCCTCGCCCTCGACTTCATCGGCGCCGTGCCCCAGTTGCTCAGCGAAACCCTCTCGCTCGATTTCATCGCCGGCCGCTACAGCATCGACCTCGATCCGTCACCGCGCGTCATGGGCACCTATAGCGTCGTCGGCGAAACCCTCGAATACGTCACCGGCGACGGCACCCGCCTGGTCAGCGTCCCCACCAAGGCCACCGCCGCCGGCACCCTCGGCGACATCGCCATCAGCGCCACCCATATCTACGTCGCCACGGGGGCCAACATCTGGCGCCGTGCGGCCCTGGAAACCTTCTGAGGAATCGCCATGGCCCTGCTGCTCGCCCTCATCAACAAACAGGCCTCAACCGACACCCTCACCGTCCCCGAGGCCGGCGACGTGCAACTGTTCGTGCGCGGCACCCTCGGCCCCAAGGGGCGCGTCATCGTCAGCCTCAAGGGCGCCGACGGCCAGTTCCACACCTACCCCGACCTCGTCTTCACCGAAGTCGCAGCCCGCACCATCAGCCTGCTCAAGAACGACCAGCTGCGCATCGAGTGCGTCACCTGCACAGCGGCCGCTGTCGAGGTCCGCCAGTGATCACCCGCCCGCTTTGCCACCCCCTGGTGCGCGCCCTGGTCAGCGCCCTGCGCGGCCAGTCCAACGCCGCCGGCACAGCCCCGCCGCGCCTGCCCGAGGACTACCAGAGCGCGTCCCTGACCCTCGATTTCCTCACCGACTACTACGCCACCCAGGGCGCCGACGACGTCCGCTACCCCCTACCCCTGGTCCTCAACGAACTCACCCTGCCGCTGCGCGCGGCAGCCTGACGCCACACACCACGGAGCCCCGCCATGGCCCTGACACAGAAGAACCTAACCGATCTCATCACCATCACCCGTGCCGGAGCTGGCATGCGCCACAACGCACTAGGACTGCTGGAGACTATCCCGGGCAATGAACCACGCTTCGACTATGACCCAGCCACACGGCAGTTGCGTGGTCTTCTCATAGAAGAGCAGCGCACCAATCTGTTCCTGTGGTCATCCGACCTGTCCAAGAGCAGTTGGAACAAGGGAGGCATGGGCGTATTGCCAGGGCAAAGCTCGATCAAGGGTGATCAAAGCGCCTGCCTGCTGACCCCGCTGGCCGATAACTCCCAACCTCAACTCACTCAGTCGGTCGCCATTACCAGTGGCAAGACCTACACCGTCAGTTTTGTCGTCACGTCTGCGGGAGCAGGGGCGGCCTACATTCAGTTGCAGGGCGCTACCAGCATCAACTCCGCGTGTCGTGTTGTCGTGAACATCTCGACGGGAGCCGTTGCTCCAGTGGCCTATTTCGGAGCTGGTTTTAGTGGGGCAACCGCAGCAGCCATCCCACTGGGGAACAATCGCTGGCGGCTGACCCTCTCCGCCCTCATCACCCTCGAAGGCGAATCAATACGCGGAGTACTCGGGCCATCCCGCAGTTCCTCCAGCGCGGTGCCCGTGAACATCACGGATGCCCTCGTGGTTGAGCTACCACAACTGGAACTCGGAGCATTCGCCAGTAGCATCATCGAGACCTCCGCTGCCCAGGCCACCCGCGCCTCCGACATAGTCGCGTTGACCAGTCTGTCACCCTGGTTCAATCCAATGCAGGGCACGCTCTACGTAGAAGCCTCGGTATCGTCCGTTCCTGTTGGCAACGCCGGCGCGACAGGGGCGGGCATCACCGGCAATGTCGGCATCGCCGAGCGCGTGATCGGCCTGCAGTTCACTGCCACCCTGATGCGAGCGGGTGGCATAGGAACCGGGGGGGCTGATACCGCCCTGTTTTCCATAACGGGTACACCGTTGGCCGGCAAAATCTACAAAGGCGCTGCCGCCTGGGCCGCTGGCGATGCCCGTGGGGCAGTCAACGGCACTCTCAGCGCGCAAATCACCACCTCACCAATCCCTGGGCCACTGAGCAGAATGTCCGTCGGCGCAATTACAGGTGGGTCGCAACTGCTCAACGGTCACGTCCGCGCTATTCGCTACTACCCGCGCCGCCTCTCCGACGTCGAACTCCAAGCCCTCACCGCATGAGTACCGCAGCCATGGACCACTACATTTCCGCCGCCACCGAAGCCGCCATGCGCACTGCCCTGACCGAGCTGGGCCTCGCCACCCTCAGCGACGACGGCCACCTCGCTCCCGTCGAAGGCGTCAGCCTCGACATCCTCGGCACCTGGTACGAAGACAGCCCGGACCCCGAGGCCCCCCCCAAGCCCGTGCCCGGCTACCACGCCAACCTGCGCACCGACGTCCCCATCGCCTGGCCGCCCTCGATCACCGAGCACCAACCGGCCACCCCCTGGCGCGTCTGGGCATAAGGGGCTGACCCATGGCGTACAAGAGCATCCACACCCTCAAGGGCCTCACCGCGCTCGCGCGGGCCGAGGCCCTCAAGGTCCCCATCAACCTCACCCACATGGCCGTCGGCGACGGCAACGGCAAAGCCGTCACGCCCGCCGAAACCGCCACCGGCCTGGCGCGCGAGCGCTATCGCGGCACCATTAACCGCCTCTACCAGTCCGCCACCAACACCAAGCGCTTCACCGCCGAGCTGGTCATTCCCGCCAGCGCCGGCGGCTGGACCCTGCGCGAAGTCGGCCTGTTCGACAGCAACGGCACCCTCATCGCCCTGGGCAACCTGCCCGACAGTTACAAGCCCACCGAGGCCGAGGGCGCCTTCTCCGACGTCGTCGTCCGCCTCGACTTCCTCGTCAGCAACGCCGAAGTCGTCACCCTGCAGCTCGACCCCGGCATCGCCGTCGCCTCCCAGCTCTGGGTAACAACCCACATCACCGCTGCGCAGATCATCCCCGGCGGCACCGTCACCCAGGTCCTCGGCAAAAAGTCCAACACCGACGGCGACTACGAATGGAAAGACCTCGGCAAGATCAACGTCACCGTCGACACCATCGCCGAGCGCCAGACCCTGGCCGCTGGACAAACAACGGTAGACCTCACCGTCACCACCACCTACGGCCTCGCCGTCTACATCGAAGGCCTGCGCAAGGACAAGGGCACCGGCACGGACGACTGGCAACCCGACGCCCAGAATCCCACCCGCCTCAAGCTCGGCAAATCCTGGCCCGCCGGCTCGCGCATCACCCTGGTCAACAACGAGCCCGCCGGCAGCGCCGCCGCCCCGCTGGAACGCGCCAACAACCTGTCGGACCTCACCGACCCCGCCAAGGCCCGCGGCAACCTCGGCGTCTTCAGCCAGGCCGAAGCCAAAACCCTCGCACCCGCCGGCCTGGTCGCCTTCTTCGCCCGCAGCAGCGCCCCCACAGGCTGGCTCAAGGCCAACGGCGCCGCCGTCAGCCGCACCGCCTATGCCGAACTCTTCGCCGCCATCGGCACCACCTACGGCGAGGGCGACAAGTTCACCACCTTCAACCTCCCCGACCTGCGCGGCGAATTCGTCCGTGGCTGGGACGACGGTCGCGGCGTCGACGGCGGCCGCAGCTTCGGCAGTACACAAAGTGGCGCCGTGCAAAGCCACAACCACACCGGCACCGCCACCGATGGCGGCAGTCACAACCACACCGGCACCGCCAACGCCGGCGGCAGCCATAACCACGGTGCAACGGGTGGATCCGGTGGTTACCACGGGCACAGCGCATCGACCGGTGCAGCCGGTAGCCACGTCCACGCAGCCAGCAGCAGCACAAACGGCGCCCACAGCCACACAGCCAGCAACCCTGTCACTGGCGCCGGCAAAGGCTCGCCGACACAGAACACGGGTTCGGACCGCACCTCCGTAGAGGGCGACCACGCCCACGCCATCTACATCGAGGCGGCCGGCGATCACGCTCACCCCGTCTACATCAACGGCGCAGGCGAGCACGCCCACGCGGTCTCCGTTGGCACCTCCGGCGAGCACAGCCACCCGCTCACCATCGTTAGCAATGGCACCCACACCCACACCATCACCATCAACGCCACCGGCAGTGCCGAAACCCGCCCGCGCAACCTCGCGCTGCTCGCCTGCATCCGCTACTGAGGCCGCCTATGCTCGCCTACCAGTTCGACACCGCCGGCCTCTACGCCGGCACCATCGAAGCCGACGAATCCCCCATGGAGCCGGGCGTCTACCTGCTCCCCGCCCGCACCACCCAGGTAGCCCCGCCCGACACCTGGCCCGAGGACCGCTGGCCGCGCTACAACGGCATTGCCTGGGACCTCGTCAACAAGCCCAAGCCCGAGGCCGCGCCAGACCCCATCGCCAAGCTCACCGCCTTCCTGCAGGAAAACCCCGACGTCGCCGCCCTCATCGACGCCCCCCGCGACTTGTAAGCGCCGCCCATACAAGCCGCACTGCTGGGCATCGTCCCGCGCGCGCGGCAGCCTCTGCACTGTCATCCACCCGCACAGGCACAGACCCATGGCAGGCGAATTCCATCACGGCGTGCGCGTCTTCGAACTCAACGACGGCACCCGCCCCATCCGCACCCCCAGCTCCGCCGTCATCGGCCTCGTCGCCGTCGCCGCCGACGCCGACGCCGCCTTCTTCCCGGTCGACACCCCCGTCCTCATCACCAACCTGCAGGCCGCCATCGGCAAGGCCGGCACCAAGGGCACCCTCGGCCCCAGCCTGCAGGCCATCGCCGACCAGACCAACGCAGCAACCATCGTCGTGCGCGTCACCGAAGGCGCCGACGCCGCCAAGACCAACACCGCCCTCATCGGCACCACCGACGCCACCGGCAAATACACCGGCATGAAGGCCCTGCTCACCGCCAAGGCCAAGTTCGGCGTCGTCCCGCGCATCCTCGGCGTCCCCGGCTTCGACACCCAGCCCGTGGCCACCGCACTCATCGCCCTCGCCCAGCAGATGCGCTCCTTCGCCTACCTTTCCGCCTACGGCGCCAAAACCAAAGAAGAGGCCTACGCCTACCGCCAGGCCATCGGCGCCCGTGAAGCCATGGTCATCTGGCCCGACTTCCAGCGCTGGGACACCGCCACCAGCAAGACCGTCACCGCCCCCGCCGTCGCCCGCGCCCTCGGCCTGCGCGCCAAGATCGACCAGGAAATCGGCTGGCACAAAACCCTCTCCAACATCCCCGTCAACGGCGTCACCGGCACCTCCGCCGACGTCTGGTGGGACCTGCAAACCCCCAGCACCGACGCCGGCTACCTCAACGAAAAAGACATCACCACCCTCATCAACCAGGGCGGTTTTCGCTTCTGGGGCAACCGCACCTGCAGCCCCGACCCGCTCTTCGCCTTCGAGAACTACACCCGCACCGCCCAGCTGCTGGCGGACATGATGGGCGAGGCCCACCTCTGGGCCATCGACAAACCCCTGCACCCAAGCCTCGGCCGCGACCTCATCGAAGGCGTCAACGCCAAGCTGCGGGAGCTGAAAGCACAAGGCTTCCTCATCGACGGCGAAGCCTGGTTCGACCCCGCCGTCAACGACAAGGACACCCTCAAGGCCGGCCGCTTCTACATCGACTACGCCTACACCCCCGTCCCACCGCTGGAAGACCTCAACTTCCGCCAGCGCATCACCGACCGCTTCCTCGTCGACTTCGCCAGCCGCATGGCCGCCTGAGCCGCAGACACACGGAGAACCACCCCATGGCCATGCCCCGCATCCTCAAGAACCTCAACCTCTTCAACGACGCCAACAGCTACCTCGGCGTCGCCAAGTCCGCCACCCCGCCCAAGCTCACCCGCAAGACCGAGAAGTACCGCGGCGGCGGCATGAACGGCCCCGTCGCCGTCGACCTCGGCCTCGGCGACGACGGCCTCGTCTTCGAATTCAGCCTTGGCGGCTTCGACCTCATCACCGTCAAGCAATACGCCGCCACCAGCGTCGGCGCCGTCCCCCTGCGCCTCACCGGCGCCTACCAGCAGGACGACACCGGCGACGTCCACAGCGTCGAGTTCGTCCTGCGCGGCCGCCACGAAGAAATCGACTTCGGCGAAGGCAAGCCCGGCGAACTGGGCGAACAGAAGGTCAAAATGAACTGCAGCTACTACAAGCTCATCGTCGACGGCGAGGAAGCCCTCGAAATCGACGTCCTCAACTTCGTCGAACGCGTCAACGGCAAGGACATGCTCGCCGAGCAGCGCAAGGCCCTGGGTATCTGACGGCGGCCACTTCGGACGAATTTCGTACGGAGTCAGGGTGTAGCGTTGCGCTACACCCTTCCTTTATAGGGGCCGAATGGCTCGTCCGTTTTTCGGACAAGCAATCGTGTGTGTCACACACACGGTTGTCACCATTTCGGTGACAACTGCTCGTCAACCGTTGTTATGACAACAACGGTTGCCCGCCAACCATTGTGATTACCACCATGGTTGGAAGGTATTGAGATCATCTCAACACCTTCAGTTATGGAGGAAATCTCCATAACTGCCCGACCTAGTATCACGGTTCGTGAGAGCAGAGTTACTCGGACGAAAAACGTCCGAGTAACCATATCCATGATGAATATGGTTCCTTACCTCCCCCCAGCTTTGTGCGTCCGAAAAACGGACGCGCAAATTTTGACCAGTTGCTCCGACGAAATTCGTCGCAGCAGAGGAATGGTCATGACGACCATCCCTTACCTCGCCCGTTTCGATTTCCGAAACACCTGATACTCAGAATGTGAGTACCAGGCTCACCGGTACACTATTCCTATACCGTTGACGCCCAGGCGCCCCGGCGCTATCGTTCGCCCGTCGCTGTCAATCCAGCGACCTGGGATTGGCCTCCCGGAAATTCGTAGGCGGACCACCGCCCTTTGGCGGTTTTTTTATGTCCGTTGCACGGCAGCACCTGCGTTATGGGTGGGCCGTGTGGGCACTCGCAAGAGTGGCCGGTTTCTACGAGCCGGTAGGCCAACCCGCACGGTTCCGCCCTCCCTGATTGGCCTCGGGGAAGCGGATTACGCACCGCTTCGTAGGAGTCATGGACATGACCACCCCCGCTCGCAATCCGTTTGCCAACTACCGCCCATTCCGCCAGAACATCACCCCGGCCGAGCGTGCTCTATTGAACGCCCTGCGCCGCCTGAGCGAGCCTGACCAACACTTCATCCGCCGGGCCATCGCCGCCATGGCGAAGTGTCCAGCCCTCAACTGGGAGTGAAGGCATGAACAGCCCTATGCGTCAGATCATCACCATCGCCAACAGCGACCTGACCGTCATCGAGCACCGGGGGGAACGGGTTGTCACCCTGGCAATGATTGACGAAGTACACCAACGGCCAACCGGCACCGCGCGAAGGAACTTCAATACCAACCGCGACCGATTTATCGAAGGTAAACATCTGTACAAAATTTGTGCGGACGAATTTCGTACGCACAAACCTGGGATCATTTCGAGTAAATCCCACGAAGACGTAATCCTGCTCACCCAACGCGGCTACCTGCTGCTGGTGAAGTCCTTCACCGACGAACTGTCCTGGCAGGTTCAGGACATGCTGGTCGACGGTTACTTCGAGCGGCAGGAGCAGCCGGCGACGCCCGCCACCCACTACGTCACCCAATCGCGCCACCGCCTCGCCCTGGCCAAGGAGCTGGCCAACACCCGCGACCCCGGCCTGCGCGAAGTCATCTACCAGCAGCTCGCCATCGTCTCCCAGGCCATGGGCCTGCCCACGCCCGGGCAGGACACCCTCGGCGCCGCCACCCCACCGCCGCCGGACAACCTCATCGACTTCTGGAAGGCCCTCGCCTACCTCAAAGGCAAGGGCGTGGACTTCAACCACTCACTGCGCCCCAGGCGCCTGCTGGCCGTGAACGTCCCGCACCTTGAAGAACTGTTCGCCGAGCACGGCATCGAGTTCACTTTCGACGTCAGTATCCACGACGCCTGGCGGGCCTGCGAAACCCCGCCCTTCGTTGGTAACAAACCCGTCAAGAGCAAACTCGAAAGCAAGATCGTGAAGTGCTGGGTGTTCGATATCACCGCAAAGGAGTTTTGAAGATGCTGCTCGTTTACGAATCAGGCCGCGCCTACTTTGACGAAGTACCGGACTTCATCCATCAGCTATGCACGGAGAATGAAATCGACCTGGATGAAGCCCTGCGAATAAAAGGCTTTTCGCGTCATCAGCAATACGGCAACCACCTGGCTGGCCTTGAGGTCTACGAAGGTAGTGGCGATGCCGAATACGCCGCGCTCGTCTTGGCCGGTTTCGGTGCAGGCATACAAGGCTACGTCATGCCTACCCTTCATGATCTGCTCAACTTCATGAAGGAATATGCCCCCACCATCAAGGCCCTGGCCGAGATGGACCCTTATGGTTACTAACCTCGACTTGTAACGCCCCCCCATACAAGCCCTGCCCATTTCCCCGCGCGCGCGCGTAACCGACCCTTGGCGGCAACCATCCGCCAAGGAGTCACCATGAAACCCGCCGACCAGACCCCCACCACCACCGAAGCCCCCGTCGAGTCCAAGACCCTGCCCGACAACGCCGTCGAACTCGACACCCCCATCCGTCGCGGCGCTACCGAAATCGACCTGCTCACCATCCGCAAACCCAACGCCGGCGAACTGCGCGGCCTGCAGCTCTCCAGCCTGCTCCAGCTCGACGCCGCCAGCCTGGTCAAACTGCTCCCCCGCATCGCCGCCCCCAGCATCACCGAAGCCGAAGCCAACGCCATGGACCCAGCCGACCTGCTCGCCTGCGGCACCAAGGTGATCGATTTTTTGTTGCAGAAGCAGGCGAAGGCGAATGCCTACCTGACTGCGTAGAAAACGCCATGGCCGACCTCGCCCTCGTCTTCCACTGGCAGCCCGAGCAACTCGACAGGCTGCCCCTGTCCGAACTGATGCAGTGGCGCGAGCGCGCCAGGGTAAGGAACAACCCCGATGGCGAGTGATCTTCAACTACGCGTCCTACTGAACGTCGTCGATAAGGCCCTCGGCCCGCTAAAACGCATCACCGAGGGCAGCGGCGCCACCGCTCGCGCCCTCAAGGCATCCCGCGAAGCGCTGAAGGCACTGAACGCCCAGCAGAAAGATGTTACGGCCTGGCGCACTCAGCGAGCCGCGCTGGAGAAAACCTCCTTGGCGATGAAGGATGCGCGCTCGGAGGTCAAGGAACTTGCTCAACTGATGGCACAGACCAAGGTCCCCACCAAGGACCTGGTCAAGGAATACCAGCGAGCAATCCAGGCAGCTTCGGCCCTGAAAGAAGAGCATGGCAAGCAGAGCCAGGCCCTGCAGGAACTGCGTACCAAGCTGCACAGCGCCGGCCTCAATACCCGCGACATGAGCACTCATGAGCGCAAGCTGCGGCAGCAGATCGACGAAACTACCCGCAGCATCGAAGCTCAGAAGCAACGCCTGGTCGCCTTCGGTTCCGCCCGCTCGGCCTACGACCAGCGTACCGCCTTCGCCGGCAAGGTCGCCATGACCGGTGCCAGCGCAACCGCCGCCGGCGTTGCCACCGGGGCGCCCGTGCTCAACGTCATCAAGACCTACTCCAGCTTCGAAGACGCCATGCAGGGCGTGGCCAAGCAGGTAGACGGCGCGCGCGACGCCAACGGCAAGCTCACAGCTACGTACTACGAGATCGGCGACGCCATCAAGGCAGCGACCGGGCGCATACCCATTGCCACTACGGAATTCGCCGCTCTGGTCGAAGCACAAGCCCGCTCCGGCATCCAGGGTAAGAACAACCTGCTGGAGATGGCCCGAGTATCGGCCACCGCCTCGGTCGCCTTCGAACTTCCCGCCGAACAGGTCGGCGAGGATATCGGGCGCATCGCAGGCCTCTACAAGGTGCCTATCAAGAACGTCAGCGAACTGGGCGACGTCCTCAACTACCTGGATGACAGCACCAAGTCCAAGGGTGGCGACATCATTGACACCCTCACCCGTATGAGCGATGTGGCCGACAAGCTCGACTACCGGAAGGCCGCGGCCCTGGGCTCTACCTTCCTCAGCCTGGGCTCAGTCCCCGAGGTCGCTGCCAGCGCCTCCCGCGCCATGCTGCGCGAACTGTCTATCGCCAACATGCAGGGCAAGACCTTCCAGGGCGGCATGCAGATGCTCGGCCTGGACTCGGCCGCTATCCAGAAGAACATGAGCAAGGACGCCATGGGCACCCTCCTGCAGGTGCTGGAGAAGATCAAAGCCCTCGATGCAGACCAGCAAACCGAGGCAGCCACAAGGATATTCGGCAAGGAGTTCGGCAAGGACGCCGCCAAGTTGATCAACAACTACGACGAACTCAAGCGTCAGCTCGACCTGGTCAACGACAGCGCCGCCAAAGGCTCCATGCAACGCGAGATGGACGTCCGCACCGACAGCATCAGCGGCCGCTGGCAAATCCTGCAGAACAAGCTGTTCAACACCCAGGCCGGCGCGGGGGGCGGCCTGCGCGCTACTGTCATGGAGCTTATCGACTCAGTGGGCAACCTGCTGGACAAGCTAGACGGCTGGGTCAAAGCCAACCCCGCCCTGGCCAGCGGCATATTCAAGGTCGTCGCCGGCGGCGCCATGCTGATGACCGCCTTCGGCGGTCTGAGCATCGCCATGGCGGCCATCCTCGGCCCCTTCGCAATGGCCCGCTATGGCCTCAGTCTGCTCGGTATCCGCGCCGGCATCACGACAGGCCAGATACTGGGCACCCAAGCGGCGGCCACCGTTACCGCCCCCAAGCTTGGCCTGCTGGCCCGCGCCATGAATCTATCCAAAGCTGGCGGCGCGCGCCTGGGCGGCCTGTTTGGCCCTGCGTTCGGCTCATTCCTCACACTTGCCCGTACCGCTGCCGTCACCGTGCTCCCCCTACTTAGCGGCGCCATTGGTACGCTAGGCGCCGCTATCATGGCCACCCCCATCGGCTGGATTCTCGCCGCCCTGGCGGGGCTCGTCGCTGCCGGCCTGCTGGTCTACAAATACTGGCAACCCATCAAAGGCTTCTTCATAGGCTTCTGGCAGGGCCTCACCGCAGCAATGGAGCCAACCCTGGCCGCCTTCGGCCAACTCTGGGCCGCACTCAAGAGCCTGGGCTCCGCCATCATGGAAATCCCCGTTTTCGGCGATATGCTGCGAATCACCTGGCAGGTTGCTGGTCTGTTTCTGTCTGCCATCGGCGCCGGCATCGGCAAACTCATCACCTGGTGCAAAGACCTGCTCAAGCCCGTGGACGACATTGGCGGGGCCGCCGCCAACATGGGCGAGCGCTTCGGCCAGGCCGTTGGCGGCATGCTCAGCAGACTTATCGATCTCCCTACGCGCTTCGCCCAGCTCGGCGCGCAGATGATTCAGGGCCTTGCCGATGGAATCACCAACGCCATGGGCCTCGCCAAAGACGCCATCAACCAGGTGGGCGACTCCACCATCGCCTGGTTCAAGGAAAAGCTCGACATCCACAGCCCGTCCCGCGTCTTCGCCCAGCTCGGCGGCTTCACCAGCGAAGGCCTCGCCCAGGGCATCGCCGCCGGCGCAGGCCAGCCCCTGGCCGCCATCAGCGAGCTGGCCAGGCGCGTCATCACCGCCGGCGGCATCGCCCTGCCCATCCTCACCAGCAGCGCCGGCTGGCCCACCGCACAGGCCGCCGAACGCCCCCTGCCGCGCATCGACACCCGCGCCCCCATTGCAGCGGCCGCGTCCTCGATCATCGTCCAGGGCGACACCAACGTCTTCCACATCAACGCAGGCCCAGGCACCGACGCCACCGAGCTGCGCCGCATCGTCAATCAACTGCTCGACGAACGCGAGCGCGGCAAGGCCGCCCGCCTGCGCTCGCGCCTGGGCGATACGGAGTAACACGCCATGATGATGGCCCTCGGCATGTTCGTGTTTTCCCTAAACACCCTCGCTTACCAGGAACTCCAACGGCAGACCGCCTGGCGCCACCCCGGCACCAGCCGCATCGGCGCCCAGCCCGCGCGCCAGTTCCTCGGCCGTGGCGACGACGAACTCACCCTGCAGGGCCTGCTGCTGCCCGAGCTGGCCGGCACCCAGCTCAGCCTCGATGCATTGCGTGAGATGGCCGACACCGGCCGCGCCTGGCCCCTGGTCGAAGGCACCGGCCGCATCCTCGGCCTCTGGGTCATCGAATCCATTGGCGACACCCGCACTCTGTTCTTCCAGGACGGCGCCACCCGCCGCATCGAGTTCAACCTCAAGCTCACCCGCATCGACGACGGTCGTGTCGACCTGCTCGGCGCGGCCCTCAGCACCGCCGGCAACCTCCTGCGGGGCATCCTGTGAGCTTCGCCCCGCTCGACAAGGCCGCCGCCCTGGTGCGTGGCGATACACCACCCGGCTACCCCGTCCCGGCCTACCGCCTCACCGTCGACGGCCAGGACCTCGCCGCCCTGCTCACCCCGCGCCTGGTCGGCATCGAACTCACCGACAATCGCGGCATCGAGGCCGACCAGCTGAGCATCACCTTGAGCGACCACGACGGCCTGCTCGCCATCCCCCCGCGCGGCGCCGTCCTGCGCCTCTGGCTCGGCTGGAGCGACACCGGCCTCGTCGACAAAGGCACCTACACCGTCGACGAAACCGAACACAGCGGCGCCCCGGACGTGCTCAGCATCCGCGCCCGCAGCGCCGACCTGCGCAAAGCCCTCAAGGTCAAACGCGAACGCAGCTGGAGCAACGCCACCCTCGGCCAGGTCCTGCGCGACATCGCCGCCGGCAACCAGCTCGACCCCGCCATCGCCGAAGCATTGGATCCCCTGCCCATCCTCCAGCTCGACCAGGCCAACGAATCCGACGCCAACCTGCTCACCCGTCTCGGCGAGGAATACGACGCGGTGGCCACCGTCAAGGCCGGCCGCCTGCTGTTCATGCCCGCAGGCCTCGGCCAGACCGTCAGCGGCCAACCCCTGCCCCACATCACCCTCACCAGGGCGGACGGCGACCAGCACCGCTACCTGCAGGCCGACCGCGACGCCTACGACGGCGTCCGCGCCTACTACTACGACGTCAACAGCGCCAAAAAGCAGGAAGCCATCGCCGGCGGCGGCGACAACCTCAAGGAACTGCGCCACACCTACGCAGACCTCGAAAGCGCCCTGCGCGCCGCCCGTTCGGAATGGAACCGCCTGCAACGCGGCAGCGCCACCCTCAGCTACACCCTCGCCCGGGCACGGCCTGACCTCATCCCCGAACTCACCTACAGCCTCCACGGCGTCAAGGACGAAATCGCCGCCATCATCTGGTACGGCGGCAACCTCCTGCACAGCCTCACCGACCAGGGCTTCACCACCGCCCTGGAGCTGGAAGCCAAGCTCCCAGAAGACCTCGTCAGCGACCTCGCCGACCAGGCCGCCGGCGACTACACCGGCATCCTCGCCTGGTACAGGGACGACACCACCGGCACCGAGCAAACCCTCACCGCCGGCCCCCAGACCAAGCCCCGCCGCCTGCCTTTCCTCTACGCAAACAAATCGACCGCCAAAAGGGCGGTCGATAGGGAGTGGAGCAAGATGAGGTCGGGGTATACCCCCTAAAACGAACGAAAAAGGCCCCGTATAACGGGGCCTTTTAGTAACTTACACTATTCGAGTGAGCCTTCCGTAGGCTGGTAGAAATCCTCAGGACCAAAGATTACCGGAGGTATAATTATTTGCCCCCAAGCACTGTTTGCGGTAAGTGTTGCAATTTGATTCCGCAGGGAGCCGTACAACATATTTGGCCCACTGAAAGCAACTTTCTTCGCTCGCTCCGGCTCCGGCACATCGTCATCAACGATGAAATTCCCAACGATCAAACAATTGATATAGTAGGGGTCTGAGGAATTCTCTATTTCGACCTTATAGCCCAAACCCATTTGAAGAGTTCTGTCGTCTCGCGAATGAAAAAAAACCTTCACATGCGGCTCAGCTACGGGATCATTTGAATCAAAATCAAAATCCGGGTTTGCATTAACTTGAAACTCCATAAAAAAAAGAGATTCAAGCAAAAATCCTGCGCTCTTCATTTTGGCACTCGCGGTAGAATTCGCTCACATCAATGTAACTTTCACTATCCTGCAACGCCTCAAGGACAGCCACGCTCTCAAGCGGCTCCGATTTGGCATGCATAGACGTATTGGCAAACACCTCGAACCACTGTACTGAAGCGGAGGGCTCAGCTATGTGGATATGAAGTTGACCACCAATAGCATGGGAAAGCTTCACCATCGAATCGATTGTGAAATTAGTATCACCGCGAAGTGCCTTTGAAATATAAGCACTACTGGTACCAACTTTCTCTGCAAGCTCGGCGCTATTGACACCTTTTCTTTTCATCAGGCGAGAAAGCGAGCGAACAAATTCAAGCTTAGCGCGTTCAACCCTATATTCGTGTGTGCTTTTTATATCCTGTATAAGTTTACGAAATGCTTTCATCATCGTCTTCCTCTATGAACTCAAGTTCATTCCGTTCCTTGGCAGAAAGATACAGCCTTTTCGCTCTTATTGATCTTTCAACTTCTCTCTTCGGTGTCTTCTGATCCTTTTTGATGATTCCATGGGTGCATACCACTACACGGTCATCATCCTCAAACCAAAAGACCCTCAAGCGTCCCTTAATGTATTCATAGATGCACTCGCCTTGATCAACATAGTGGCACTGCTTCGTGTTGAACTCATCCGAACCACTCTCACTATGTATCTCCATCATCCGAACCAAGCCTGCGACGTTCGAATTGAAGTTTGCAGCAAGCTCATCCATGAAGATTTCGACCTGGGATCGGCCATCCGGTTCCATCGGAGAAACGACTCTCCAACGCCCATTAAAGAGGACCTTAAGCTTCACGCAACCACCGAGGGAGGCCGCACATTAACCCATAGGTTAAGTCAAAGCTAGACGTTCCGATGGCTTTGGCAAGTCTTTTTTCAGAAAAAATTTGGACGAAAATCAATTTGTCAAGTCCCTTTTCATTGATAGCGTCAATTTACTAACAGTGACATTGGTAGCGAAAGACGGGGAAACCCCATTCCTCCTAGCTCTCCACTCATAGCCACCCTGGGAGCGCCTTGCTCCCTGACTAACGGCCGCAGTAGCCACAAGCCATCATCGCACGAATCAAGCATGCTCGAAATTGACTACAAAGCCAGTAGCCTCAGCTATTTCTCTGCCTCAAAACGCCCCACTTGAAGACAGAACGGCGCCTCCACCCCAATCCTCACCTGATTCCCCTTCACTGACGTGATACGCACACGTATCCCCTCGCGCTTCACGGCATCAAGTAGTTCATATGCGCTTGTATGCGGCTGCAAACAAAGCTCAAGGCCTTCATCAGGCAAAGGGGTCAGTATGAATTCCATAGCGTCCATCCTGGTGCGGTGAGAGATCGTTCAGTCAAACACAGCGAATAGTGGGAAAACGCCGAGATAGAGGCGGAAGGGTTCCGCGGGTATTGCGAGAGATAGGCTGATCAGCTGTCAGTATCAAGAGTACTCATGAAGCCCCGGCGGGCGCCGGGGGTCCTGCATCAGTGGCGGGCCGTCTCGATCAGCGCAGCAGCGCAGCGCATCAGGTATTGGCGATCCTTCTCCACCAGGTGCCTGTAAAGCCTCACCAACTCCCATTCACTGCCGCTTAGCGACAGAGCAGGCACTTGCAGCACAGCATCGGCATTCGGAGGTGGTCCCCCTTTTTCCTTCTTGTCCAGCATTCTGAGAACTCCATCAGCATGATGCCGACAGCATGCAAGGCCCCCGAGCACAGGCCCATAAATCGAACTCGCAATAGCGTGCTTTAGGAAACTTCGCACAGCTGTCTCCAAAGCGTATAGCCCTCAGTAATAGCCCATAAAAAAGCCCCGCAATGGCGGGGCTTTACTCGTATTCGTTGATCCTCAGTCGCGCATCGATTCCGCCCAGTCCTTTGGGTCGTGAATTTCTCCCGTTTCGCAATCCGTGACTTCGCCAATAATTCGGTCGAGCCGGAAGGTTCGCTCCGCGTGCTTGGAATGGCATTCCCCTTTCAAAGCCGAACGCGAAACCGAATGGACCGTCACGGTACGAAATGTGATATTTCCGTCACGGTCCTCATAAAGAAACTCGACCTCACCAATGCTCCACCCCTCGCGGATCGCGCGCGTTGGTCGTTGGGGTTTCGCGGCTCGGATTCGGGGCTTCTTCGGCGCCGCTAGTTGGGGCTTGACCTTCGCCCACGCAACAGACTTAGCGGGCAATTCCAAATGTAGGCCAAGGGCAGCCGCCGCAATGGGGTCTTTCCGACTTTCGGCCCACTGATGATGAATCGCTTGCTGCTGTTCTGCACTCAACGCCTTGAGCTTGCGCTGAGGGCAATACTCTGGCTGAGCCACGGGCTTGGGTTGTTCCAATGACTCGCCTTCTTCGTCTAAGCGTCGAAACAACTCAGCTTCACGACGTTTTGCACGCCGAACCATGGCGACAAAGACAACTGTGACCACGGCGACCAAAAGCAAGAACTCCACGGCGTACATCCTTAAAGGAAGATCGCCCGATTCTATTTACGCCTCGCCGGCGGACACGACGAACATTCCCTTTGCCAAGCGTAGGAACGATCTCTGATCGTCGTCTGACATTCCCTTGAACAGGCGCAACAGATCGGCCTCCATCGGGCTCACTTCGCCAGGCAGAGAGCGCCGCCCAGTGACGACATAAAGCACGTCGACCCCAGCAGCTTCTACAGCTGAAAGGTACGCGGCGTCAGGGCTACGCTCGCCCTTCTCGTAATTTCCCTGGGCGTTTGCCTTCACGCCGCCAATCTCCCCGAAGCTGCCTTGCGACAAGCCAAGGCGTTCACGCTCCTCGCGCAACCGCTCACCAATTCCACTCATTCGAATATGATTTCCGTTTTACGCCACTCATTTGAGTGTTAGTCTGAGTTGCATTGAACGTTTTTGAATGGATTTGAATGATGCATGCCACTCGCACCCCTGCACAAGCAAAGGCCTGGCTCAACGAGCTGGGCCTGTCGGTGAAAGACTTCGCCGAACAAAAGGGCCTTGATGTCTTCACGACCTACCAAGTCCTGGCGGGCACTAAGAAGGGCCTTCGCGGGGAAGCACATCGCGTCGCTGTAGCCCTCGGCATCAAAGTCGGCGTGATTGCAGAATAGTGGCCATTGCGCCGAGAGGAAACCGGAAGATGAAAACGAAGATTCTTGCGACACGCCGCCAGGTGGTGAGGGCCATTATCGAAGCCTTCCCCGGCGGGCGCGAAATGGCCGCCGCCTGGTTGGGCCTGGAACTGAAGAAGTTCGACAACCATGCCTACGAGAGTTCCGGCAGCCGTCCTCTGACCGACGACCAGTTGTTGGCCCTGGAACAGCACGCCGGCACCAGCTTCTACGCTGACTTCGTCTCTCGCCAATATGGCGGCGTCTTCGTGCTCATGCCGCCGGATACCGAACTGGACAACCTGGACCTCTACGCCCGCTCGCTCGCCACCGATGTGGCCGAAGGCAAGGTCAATCAGATTATCGCCCACGCTCTGCGCGATGGCCGTATCGGCGAAGCCGAGCTGGCCGAGATCATCGCTGCCCACCGCAAGCACATCGCCGCCCGCCACGCCGAGATTGGCGCCGTCATCACGCTGCACCGGCAACAAGGAGATAAAGCATGAACCAGCAACTGATTCCGGTGTTTAACGGCGAAATTGACGGACGTCCACAACAGCTCTGCAATGCTCAGGACCTGCACCAATTCCTTGAGGTGCAGACCCGTTTCAACGACTGGATGGCACGCCGAATAGAGCAATACGGCTTCGTTCAGGGCGAGGACTTTTACTCAGTCCTGAGTAAAAGTGATGGGGGCCGTCCCGCAACCGAGTACCACCTCACCCTTGACATGGCCAAGGAGCTGGCCATGGTCGAGAACAATGAACAGGGCCGCCAGGTACGCCGCTACTTCATCGCCCTGGAGCGCCAGGTGCTGGAGAGCCGGGGCGCTACCTACCTCAGCGTCTCGCAACAGTTGGCCATCCATCGACAAGTGCCCAGGCTGCTGGCCCAGCTCAAGGCCGAAACGGTGCCCGCCATCCGCGCGACACTGCATGCCCAGCTGACCCAGCACTGTCACCTACTCGCGTTGCCGGTGCCATCGCTCGACAAGGTAGGCCGCGCAGCACCGGAAAACGGCGAGCTGTTCCCGGCCACGCAGGGCTGAGCCATGAGCGTCCCCTATCGGCTGGTCTGCCCCCACTGCCACGGCTCGCTGCGCATCCGCACCAGCGAAGGCACCCACATCCTCCTGCGCACGGCTTACCTGCAGTGTGCCAACGAGGCCTGCGGCTTCTGCGCCCGAGCCCAGTTCGAAATCACCCACGAACTGAGCCCGTCCGCCATGCCCAACCCCACCATCAAGCTCCCCGTCGCCCCAGTCATCATGCGCCGCCAGGCCATGGCCAAGGCCGACGAAACCCAGCTCGATATGCTGTCTCCACTGGAGTACGTGTCATGAACCGCTCCAACGACTACCGCACCACCCTGCAACAAGCCGCCCGCGCCTACCTGCTGATCCACGCCGACCAGTACCTCGCCGATACCGACCCGCTCAAACAGGCCTGCATCGACCATCTGGTCGACGACCTTGGAGCCCTCCGCGCACTCGCCAAACTCCTGACCGACCGCGCCTGGACTGACGCCTTCCTGCCACGCGCAGTGGTCTGGCTCGGCGTGGATTGGGCCAGCAACGTCCACCCCGACAACCGCATCCGACTCCTGAAGCACACCTGATCTCCTGACCCCCAGCCCAAGCCCGCGCCCCGTGGGTTTGGGCGAGCTACACCCTTTTTTCGAGGTTTCGCCATGCAAGGCATCATCCCGGTCACAGTGGAAGTGCAGCGCCACCAGGCGCTGGCCTACCTGCGCTGGCTCGACAATCAGTACCAGCTGGCCATGGCCGAAGCCTGGTACACCGACCGCTACCGCCACACTCCCCAGGGCGAGCGCGCCCGCGCCATCCTGCTCGACCATCCCCACATCGTCGGCATCTACCGCACCCGCCGCGCCCTACGCCTGCAGCTGGGGTTCAAGCCATGATGGACATGGACCGCCAACTGCAGGACGAAGTCCTTCGCCGGATGCAAGACCAATTCGGTCTGCAGCCCATCAGGAACACCGAGTACCTGCGCAAAGGAGAATGCCCGGCCTGCCACAAGCGAGAACTCTACGCACTGATCAACAAGCCCTATTTCATCCGTTGCGGGCGGGGCAAATGCGATCAGCAATGGCACGTCAAAGAGCTATGGCCCGAGCTGTTCGATGACTGGAGCAAGCGCGTTCCAGCCACGGAAAAAGACCCAGCAGCGACAGCCAAGGCCTACCTATCGTTCGGCCGCGGCTTTGACCTGGGCTTGATCGAGGGCTGGTACAGCCAGGAAAACTACTGGGACCGCGACCTCAACATAGGCAGCGCCACCGTCCGCTTCCCTCTGGACAAGGGCGTCTACTGGGAGCGGCTGATCGACCGCCCCGAGCGCTTCGGCAAGAAGAAGGCCCGCTTCAAGCCAGGGGCCAGCCCCCGTGGCGCCTGGTGGGTTCCACCTTGCGTCGACATGTTGGAAGTGAAAGAGCTTTGGATCACCGAGGGTATCTTCGACGCCACCGCCCTGGTCCATAACAACATCGCCGCCGTTTCGGCGATGAGTTCCAACTACTACCCCGAAGACTCCCTGCGCGAACTGCTGGCCATGCGTGAAGGGCGGTTGCCGAAACTCATCTGGGCCTTGGATAACGAAGAGAAGGCCATCAGTTACGCCCGTCGCTGGGCCACCCAGGCGCGGGAGCTGGGCTTCAACTGTGAAGCCGCACTGATCCCCCAGCACGGCAAGCGCAAGACCGATTGGAACGACTGGCACCTGCGCTGGAAGTTCATCGACAACGAAGGCCAACGCAACGAGCAGATCAGCAAGGACATCAAGCTCGCCCGCCACCACGGCGCCCTGGCATTCGCGCAAAGCGCTGCAGATAAAGGCCTGCTGCTCTACAACTGGGCCAACCGCGGTGAGTTCCATTTCCGCTACGCCAATCGTCTGTACTGGTTCAAGCTGGATATCGAGAAGTTCAACAAGGCAATGGCGATCATCGAAAAGAGCGACGACGCCGAAGACAAGCTGCTCAACAACCGCCAGATGCGTGACAAGGCCCTGCGCGAGGCAGGCGGTGTCGTCGAAATCGCCAACTGCTACCCGCAGGCCCTGTACTTCCAGCGCAATGAAGTCACCGACGACAGCTGGTACTACTTCCGCGTCGACCTGCCCGACGGCAGCATCGTCAAGAACGCCTTCACCGCCGCCCATGTCGCCGGCGCCAGTGACTTCAAGAAACGCCTGCTCGGCGTCGCCGCCGGCGCCATCTACACAGGCACAGGCAACCAGCTCGACCGCATCATCAAGGACCAGCTCGAAGGCTTGAAGACCGTCGAGACCATCGACTACCTGGGCTACAGCAAGGACCACCAGTGCTACATCCTGGGCGACATCGCCGTCCGCGACGGCCTCGTCCAAGCGGTCAACGAAGAAGATTTTTTCGAGTTCGGCAAGCTGCAGATCAAGACCTTGCAGCGCTCCATCAAGCTCGACGTCGCCCTGTCCGACCAGGGCTACCGCCGAGAGTGGCTCGACTGGCTCTGGCTGTGCTTTGGCGCCAAGGGCCTGGTCGCCCTCGCCTTCTTCTTCGGCTCGCTCTTCGCCGAACAGATACGCGCCGAGTTCCAGAGCTTCCCCTTCCTCGAAGCCACCGGCGAGGCCGGCGCCGGCAAGTCCACTTTGCTCATGTTTCTCTGGAAGCTGCTCGGCCGCCCCGACGAGGAAGGCCAGGACCCGGCCAAGATGACCCCTGCCGGCCGCCGTCGCTGGCTCAGCCAGCTGTCCAACCTGCCCATGGTCATGCTCGAAGCCGACCGCAGTGACAACAACCACGCCAACCCGGCCAAGGCCAAGTCATTCGACTGGGACGAATTCAAACCCCTCTACAACGGTCGCGGCCTGGGCGTCACCGGCCAGAAGACCAGCGGCAACGAAACCAAGGAACCACCCTTCCGGGGCTCCCTGGTATTCAGCCAGAACGCTACCGTCATGGCGTCCGAAGCGATCCTCACCCGCATCGTCAAACTCTGGTTCGAGCGCCCGCAGGTCACAGTTGAAAGCCAGGCCGCTGCGGACCACCTCAACCACCTGACCTGCGCCGAGGTCAGCCACTTCCTCCTGCTGGCCTTGCGGGCAGAAAAGGCCGTAATGGAGCGGTTCCGCCAGCGCTTCGACGTCCACTGCGCCGCCTTGCGCGGGCTCAAGCAGATTCGCATCGAACGCCTCATCAAGAACCACGCCCAGCTGATGGCCCTTGTCGACTGCCTGCGCCTCGTTGTGCCCCTGAGCGACCACCAACTCGCCTGCGCTCAACAGACCCTGACCGTCATGGCCCTCGAGCGACAAGAAGCCGTCAACGCCGACTGCACCGAGGTGGCCGAGTTTTGGGAGGTCTACGAGTTCCTCGAAAACACCGCCGACCACCCCGTCGTCAACCACAGCAAGAAGCCCGACACCATCGCCATCAACCTCAATGAATTCGCACACCTGGCCAGCGAGTTCCGCCAGAAGCTGGCCGACGTCGCCACCCTGCGCGACCTGCTGCGTGAATCCCGTCAGCACAAGTTCATCCGCTGCGCCGCCGTCGACAGCGCTGTCCGCGCGCAGGACCTCAGCCGCAACCGTACCCCACGTCCCAGCACCGTCAAATGCTGGGTCTTCGAAGCCCACTGACCGGCGCGGCAACGCCGGCAGATATCACCCCCGAAAGGAGACACACCATGCACCCCGACCAACCCCAAGGCCCCAACACCCCCGACCGCCTCACCAGTTGGCTGGTTCTGGGCAGCCTCGCCCTGTTCGACCTGCTCGCCTTCGGCCTCACCTACTACATCGGCAACGCCCTTTACCACGCTTGACCCCACCCGGCGCGGCAACGCCGGCAACACCCAACGGAGACACACCATGCAAGCGACGCACTTCGTATTGAACGTCACCAACACCGAGCGGGGTTTCCCCCTGATCCAATTCAAGGATCTCTACGGCTGCGCCTGCACGCTCCAACTGAGCAGCCTCGTAGAGCCGGTCTGCGTCTGGTTCGGCCCCAGCGAACATCGCATGCACCTCTCACAGGCACAGGCCGCCGAGCTACTGCCCTACCTGGTCGCCTTCATCGAAACCGGCGACCTCACGTGCGCGCCCGCCGCCCCCGAAGCCGGCACACAGCAGTTGTTCGCCGGCATCAGGCCCACCAGCAAGTACGCCGCTCAGATCAACTGGTGCGAGGCTCAGGGCTATGGCCATCCCTTCAGGGTTGAACTGGAGCCTTCAGCTGACGGCTACGTCGTCATCGGCGGTGCTGGCGGTCGCTATCGCCTCGACGACGTACACCTCTACGCCAAGAGCGGCGACGACCTGATTCAGATTCGCTGAGGCGGAAGGAAAGGAGAAATCAGGAATGGACGTCATCGACCGCGCCAACGACCACGCCGACTACCTGTTGCAGGTAGCCCTGGCCAACCGCCCGACAGCAGCCGGACCCAGCGCCGAATGGTGTGACGACTGCGGCAACCCCATCCCCGAGGCACGCCGCGAAGCCGTACCCGGCTGTGAAACCTGCGTGTCTTGCCAGGAAATCCGCGAGCACCTCGCCCGCATCTGAAAAAGAGGCGCCAGGGGGCGGCAACCCCCTGACGCCAACCACCCCGAACGGAGACACACCATGCAAGCGAATCACCCCCAGGGCAGCGGCGCAAAGGCTAGCACACCCACCCTCAAGGTCGGCGACCGCGTCAGCTTCGCCGTCGTCCGATCTAGCTCCCGCACCGTCCGAATTACCATCCGCGAGGCCTGCATCGCAGAGCTGGCCGAACTCACCGCCACCGTCCGCTACGGCAACGGTCGCACAGACGTCATCCGCCTGGACGACCTCACCCCCGCCGACCAACCCAACGCCCTCACCCGCGCCCTGTGCGGCGACAGTGAGACCCGCGCAGTCGATCAGGAAAAAGGAGCTGGCTCATGATGCTCCGTCGCACCTTCAAGCATTACGGCTTCTGCTGTGGCCTGGGCGGCGGCTCGGCAGGCTTCAATGACTCCAGCGCCATCGTCGGCAACGTCCAGGCGTCCTGGCGCTGTCTCGGCGGCGTCGACAATGCCCAAGGCGCCCTGCACGACTTCGAGAAAGCCACCGGCACCAAGGGCACCCTGCTGGACCTGTTCACCCGCGATCAGTACACCCGTTTCCACGGCAAAGAACCGCCGCCCGGCTGGGTGGAAGCCACCGTCGACGATATCCGCCGCTCGGCCGGCTACGAGTTCCCCGACGCCGTCTTCATCAGCAGCCCCTGCAAGGGAGCAAGCGGCTTGTTGGCCCAGGGCCTGAGCGTCACACCGCGTTACCAAGCCTTGAACGAGCTGACCCTGCGCTGTGTCTGGCTGATGCTCGAAGCCTGGAAGGACGACCCCGTCGGCCTGATCATTTTCGAGAACGTCCCGCGCCTGGCCACGCGGGGCCGCCATCTGCTCGACCAGATACGCCAGCTGTTCAGTCACTACGGCTACGCCGTGGCCGAAACCACCCACGACTGCGGCAAGATTGCCGGCCTCGCCGAGAGCCGCCCGCGCATGCTGCTGGTCGCCCGCCACGTCGCCAAGGTTCCGGCCTTCCTCTACCAGCCCCAGCAGTACAGCCTGCGCGGCGTCGGCGAAATCCTCAGCCGCATGCCCCTGGCCGGCGACGTCGAACTCGCTGGTCCCATGCACCGCGTGCCGTCGCTGCAATGGCAAACCTGGGTTCGCCTCGCCCTGGTCCGCGCCGGCAGCGACTGGCGCAGCCTCAACGAACTGGCGATCGAGGATGGATATCTGCGCGACTTCGTCATCGTGCCGGAGTACCAGGCGGGCTATCTGGGCGTGAACGGCTGGGAGGACAGCACCGGCGTTATCGCTGGTCGAAGCGGCCCCACCAACGGAGCTTACTCAGTCGCCGACCCGCGCTACGAACAGTCGGCGCGCTGGAACTACGGCCAACAGTTCGGCGTCGTCGCCTGGGATGAAGCCTGCGGCACCATCACCGGCCAGAAGTCGCCCGGGCAAGGCAAGTTCAGCGTCAGCGACCCGCGCCCGAATTGGAAGCGCCACTCCAACAATTACCGCGTCATCCGTTACGACCGCCCCGCCGGCGTCATCATCGCGGGCGGCAAGGGCGTCCAGGGCGGCTGGCAGTCCGTCGCCGATCCTCGCGTGCTGCACCGCAGCAAAGGCGACGCTTACCTCACCGGAGGCCACTACGGCGTGGTCGGCTGGAACGACTACACCGGCGCCGTATCCGCCAGCGCACGCCACGACAATGGGCGATGGTCGGTTGCAGACGCGCGCATGCCTGCCGCCAACGAAAGACTTAACTGCGTCATTCGCAGCATCGACGGCACGTGGCACCGCCCCTTCACCACCCTGGAACTCGCCGCCCTGCAGTCCCTGTTCGACCCGGAAGACATCTGGCAACCGTGCGAACAGACCGGCCAGCTGCGCCAGGTCGGCGAGCAGTTCATCCTGCACGGCAACAGCGACAGCGCCTGGCGCGAACGCATCGGCAACGCCGTCCCCCGCGCCGCCGCCAGAAAAATCGCCGACCTCATGGCCACGACACTCCTGCTGGCCGAACAGGGCGAGACGTTCACGCTAAACAGCCTGCCGGTCTGGGTCCGCCCGCTGGCTATAGCCATAAGCATGGCGCGACAGGAGGCACACCCATGAATACCGTATTCCTGCTGATGGCCCAGTACAGCGGCCGCACCGTCATCCCCCTGGAGGATGTACGCCGCGACTACTTCAGCCACCTGACCATCGAGAACTTTCGGCGCAAGCTGGCCAACGGCTCGATCAAACTGATAGTCACCAGTCTGGAAGCAAGCCAGAAAGGCGAGCGCGGCGTACACCTGAACGACCTGGCTACCTACATCGACACCCAGCGACAGAAGGCCCTGGTCGAATTCAACAAGCTGCACGGATAAAGCAAAGGGGCCATCAGGCCCCTTTCTTGTAACACTTAGTCGGCAATACCACAGGGGCATTCACGATTCGCTCGAGCCAAGGCCAGCCTTCGAAGCGGTCGCCCACCCGTTGTAAGTGTGTGTATCGCCGCAAAGAAGCCCAGCTACGATGGCCTGACGTGCTGGCTACGCGGGGGATGTCCCAGGACAATTCGAAAAGCCGGCTGATGCCTTCGTGGCGAAGGTCATGGAATGTTAGGCCCTGTACCCCGGCGACTTTGCACGTCAGGTTCCAAAGGCTGCCAACTGACTTTGCCGTGTAGGGGAAAATCTCCGCGCAGTCCCTGGGCATGCTTTCGATAATCAAGATGGCCTCTGGCGGCAGATGGCACCACACGTCATTTCCGATCTTCTGACCCGGATTCTTCATATCGCGCACCAGCACCCGCTGCGCTTTCGGCTCATAGTCTTCCCAGCGAATCCTGCAGATTTCTTCCTCTCGACGGGTCGAGAAAATAGCGAAGCCGGTCAGCTTGAGCATGTTGATCGTATAGGGGCGCCTGACCTGCATCTCGGCGAAATGGCTGAGCATCTTGTCTAACTCATCTAGTGTCGGCCGCCGCGTGCGCTCTTTGCTCTTCGACACCATGCCAAGACTGCGCAACACCCGACGTGCGTCCGGTATTGCGTGCGAGTCAATCTCATGTCCCCACGCTGGCCTGGCGACGGACAACGCAGAACCCAGGTGGGCTAAATCGTTCCCGACCGTTTGAGCCTGAACCCCCCCACCATCCGGCGTCATTCGCCACTGGCCGAACTCCACCACGCGCTGACTGGTTATCTCGGTATCTTTCAGATCCCCGAGCCAACTTTTAGCTATGGCGTTTAGGGCCAGACGCTTTGTCCTACCGAGCGGCCTGATGATTTCGTACTCGGTGAGATACCTGTTGATGATCTCCCGAAGGATGGCACCCTTTCGGTTGGCTCTGTCCAGCGCTCCAGGTACTGCAAGCTCAGTCTCTCGAAGCTTTAGCCAGGCCGATGCGGCGGCCTTCCGATCGAATGACCGGGTTTCCTGATAAACTATTTTCCCGCCACGACGTAGGCGTATCTGCGTCGTGTACTTGATTTCCCCGCTTTTGTTCTTCCGTTGCGTGATGGTGCCCATATGGCCTCAGTGCTAAATCGGTCCAAGCCAGTGCTGAAATTAAGCACTCATGCTGCAAAAACCTGCGGAAACCAACAAAAACACACCTGAAATAGACATTCTTGAATGCCCGTCACATCTGCCTCCAGCCCCCGCCCCCAGCGCCCCGAGCCCTCCCGCCGCTTCTCCGTCGCGCCGATGATGGATTGGACTGACCGCCACTGCAGATTTTTCCTGCGCCAATTGTCCAGTAATACCCTGCTCTATACAGAAATGGTCACCACTGGCGCGCTGCTGCACGGCGATGCCGCGCGCTTCCTGCGCCACGACGAGTGCGAGCATCCACTCGCACTGCAACTGGGCGGCAGCAATCCGGCAGACTTGGCGGCCGCCGCGAAGATGGCTGAAGAGGCCGGCTACGACGAAGTGAACCTGAACGTCGGCTGCCCCAGCGACCGCGTGCAGAACAACATGATCGGCGCCTGCCTGATGGGCCACCCGGCGCTGGTGGCGGACTGCGTGAAGGCCATGCGCGATGCGGTATCGATCCCGGTAACGGTCAAGCACCGCATCGGCATCAACGGCCGCGACAGCTACGAAGAACTCTGCGACTTCGTCGGCCAGGTTCGCGACGCCGGCTGCCGCAGCTTCACCGTGCACGCGCGCATCGCCATCCTCGAAGGCCTGTCGCCCAAGGAAAACCGCGAAATCCCGCCGCTGCGCTACGACATCGCCGCGCAGCTCAAGCGAGACTTCTCGGAGCTGGAAATCGTCCTGAACGGCGGCATCAAAACCCTGGAGGAATGCCGCGAGCACCTGCAGGTATTCGATGGCGTGATGCTCGGCCGCGAGGCCTACCACAACCCCTACTTGCTGGCCCAGGTGGATGCCGCGCTGTATGGCTCGCCAGAGCCGGCCATCACCCGTGCACAAGCCCTGGCGCGGATGCGCCCGTACATCGAGCGGCACATTGCCGAAGGCGGCGCGATGCACCACGTGACCCGCCATGTCCTCGGCCTGGCGCAAGGTTTCCCGGGGGCGCGGCGCTTCCGCCAACTGCTCTCGGTGGACGTTCACAAGACCAAGGACTCCCTCGGCCTGCTTGATCAGGCCGGAGAACTTCTCGCCGGTCACTGAGTCCCGTTGAGTGGCGCATCAGCCTCGGGTAAGGTCGATGCACTCTCTACGGAAGACGCGCCATGACCTCCAAGCTGGAACAACTCAAGCAATACACCACGGTTGTCGCCGATACCGGCGATTTCGACGCCATTGCCCGCCTGAAGCCGGTGGATGCCACCACCAACCCGTCATTGCTGCTGAAGGCTGCCGCCCTGCCCCGCTACACCGAGCACCTGGCGCGTGCCACCGAAGGCGCGCAGGGTGACGCCGGCCTCGCCTGTGATCGCTTCGCCGTCGCCGTGGGCAAGGACATCCTGGGTGTGATTCCGGGGCGCATCTCCACCGAAGTGGACGCCCGCCTGTCCTTCGATACCGAAGCCACCCTGCTACGCGCCCACCGCCTGATCGACCTGTATGACCAGCAAGGCATCGGCCGCGACCGCGTGCTGATCAAGATCGCCTCCACCTGGGAAGGCATCCGCGCCGCCGAGCAACTGGAGCGCGAAGGCATCCAGACCAACCTCACCCTGCTGTTCTCCTTCGCCCAGGCCGCCGCCTGCGCCGACGCCGGTGTGTTCCTGATCTCGCCCTTCGTCGGGCGCATCTACGACTGGTACAAGAAGGCCAATAACCGCGACTACGTCGGCGCGGAAGATCCAGGCGTGCAGTCCGTTTCGCGCATCTACCGCTACTACAAGGCCAATGGCTACGAAACCGTGGTGATGGGCGCCAGCTTCCGCAACCTCGGCCAGATCGAGCAGCTCGCCGGCTGCGACCGCCTGACTATAAGCCCGGACCTGCTGCAGCAATTGGCCGATGCCCAGGGCGAGCTACCGCGCGCACTGCAGCCCGGTGGTGGCGAGGCGCGCCAGGTTCTGGACGAGAGCACCTTCCGCTGGCAGATGAACGAAGACGCCATGGGCACCGAGAAGCTGGCCGAAGGCATCCGCCTGTTCGCCCGTGACCAGGAAAAGCTCGAGGCGCTGCTCGCCAACCGCTGAAAACTGCGGACGAGCAAATGCAAACCGGCGCCCAGGGCGCCGGTTTGCATTTCAGCTCATCGAATCAGTGGCGCTCGAGCGCGCTCACCAGATCGTGGAATGCCTCGCGGTTGGTCTCGTTCAGGCCCATCAGGATACGGTGGGCCTCGAGCACCTTGCCGCGCACCACCTCCTCGGACTGGTCCTGGGGAGGCAGATCGGTCAGGCAATCCGAACACGGAATCGGGCGATCGACGATGTTGAACACCTGATCGAAGCCCATCGACTGCAGCAACCGGGTGATGTCCGCATTGGTGGTGACCAGCGTGGGCAACAGCCCGACCTTCTGCCGCGAGAGAATCGACAACTTCGCCAGGAGGCCCAGCGTGGTGCTGTCGATGCTCTGGGTTTCCGTGAGATCGATGATGATCGCCGAGAAATTCAACGCGGCGAAGATTTTTTCAATGGTGGCATCCAGCGCCGAACACAGGGTCAGTCGGACTTCGCCCACGAACTTCAGGACGAATGAGCCATCCTGCTCGGCGAACTGGATTTTACCGGTACTCATGCAAGGTTCCTGCTCAACACCAGCAAGGCAATATCATCCGGCATCTCGGACAACTTGGCCAGTCCGAAGACTTGACGCAGGCCATCCAGGGTTCCGCCGGCGGCGACGACCTGCTCGGGCAGGGCCGTCTCCTTTTCTTTCAGCGTAGCTCCCGGAAGGACGTCGAGAATGCCGTCCGAGAACAGGGAAAGGCTGAAGGATTTGGGAAGATCAAGGACATGATCCTCGTAAGTCGCTTCGTCGAACAGCCCTACCGGCAGGCCACGGCCTTCCAGGTAACGGGCTTCACCGTCGACATAGAGCACTGGCAGCGGCAGGTGCCCGCCGATGCTGTAGGTCAGGCGATCGGTATCCAGGTCGATCACGCCGCCGAGCATGGTCACGTGCTTGCCCAGGTTGCAGTTGATCAGCCCGCGGTTGATGTGACCGAGTACGTCCGACGGCTTGAATTCCGGCAGCATGTCGTTGCGCTTGGACTCGTACAGCAGCCGCGTGGTCATGAACTTCAGCAGCACGGTGACAAAGGCAGACGAAGCGCCGTGACCCGAAACGTCGGCGAGATAGAAGCCGATGCGGCGGGCGTCGACACGGAAGTAATCGACAAAGTCACCCGACAGGTACAGCGACGGGATGATCTGGTGGGAAAACGCCAGTCCTTCGGACTCCCACGGAGTCTCCGGCAGCATGTTCATCTGCACCTGGCGACCGGCGTTCTGGTCTTCCTGGAGCAGGTTCAGGCTGGCCTGCAGTTCGCGGTTGGCGGTTTCCAGCTTTTCGCGATAACGGCGGTTTTCCGAGCGCAGGAAGGCGCGGTCCAGGGCACGGCGTACCGAGTGTTCCAGGACGGCAAGGTCTTCCAGCGGCTTGATCAGGTAGTCGGCGGCGCCCAGGCGCAGGGCCTCGACGGCATCGCTCATCACACCGGCACCGGACAGCACGATCACCGGGGTTTCCACCGCCATCTCGCTGACACGACGGATCAGCTCGAGGCCGTCCATCTGCGGCATGCGCAGATCGCAGATCACCAGGTCGGGGAGTTGGTGTTCGAAGACCTTCAGGCCTTCCAGGCCGTTGGTGGCCTGTGTGACCTTGAATCCGCTGTCTTCCAGGTAGGCGGCGAGGCTTTCGCGGACGACGTCGTCGTCATCGATAATCAGCAGCGAGGCACTGGCTTTGTGCATGGGTCATCCAGGCAAACGGCGCCGGGGTTGTGGTTTGGCGCTCATTCTAGGGAACAGCGGCGCGGGTCGGTCGCGACAAGGCGCAGACAGTACTCCCATCCGCTCAAGGGTTCAAGCAGGCGCAGCCCGCGCCACGAACGGCGCGGGCTGGAGGACAGGAACGGTCTGCGGGCAAGGTGGATCAGAAGTCGTCTTCGACCTCGCCGTCCTTGACCTTGAACTCGCGGTTCTGCAGGTAGGCGTTGCGGATGAAGGTGTATTTGTCGCCGCTGATCAGCTTCTCGGACTTGAGCAGGTCGGCGCGGGTATCGACCACGTTGACACCGCGCAGGCTGTTACGCACCGATACATTGTCGATGTAGGGATACGGGCCGGTATAGGCATCCGGGATCAGCGAGGGCGCATCGCGCAGGGTGCTCGGGCCCAGCAGCGGCAGCATCACGTAAGGGCCGCTGCCCACGCCGTAATGGCCGAGGGTCTGGCCGAAGTCTTCGTCGTTGCGGCGCAGGCCCATGTGGGTCGCGACGTCGATGAAGCCGGCCAGGCCGAAGGTGGTGTTGAACAGCAGGCGGCTGGTATCGACGCCGGCATCGCGGAACTTCAGTTGCAGCAGGTCGTTGACCAGGTTGCGCACGTCACCGATGTTGCCGAAGAAGTTGTGCACGCCGTCCTGCACGACATTCGGCGTGACGTACTGGTAGCCCTGGGCCAACGGCTTGAGGGCGTAGGTGTCCAGGGTGTCGTTGAAGGTGAAGATCGGGCGGTTGATGCTTTCCCACGGGTCGTCTTCGCTGGCGGCCTGCGCCAGGAACGGGATCGTGGCCAGGCCGGCGACGGCGAGCAGGCTGAAGCAGCGTTTCGTCCATTGGACGCCTAGTGGGCGCATCGGGAATTCTCCAGTGAATGTCTTTCGGGCCAGCCATGGCGGCCCCGCTATGCGGGCAGATTATATAGAGGCCGAACGGTTTTGCGGACCCGAACCGATCTCAGAGGATTTCGATTCGTGGCCGCGCACTACCGTTTCGCTTGCTTCCAGCCGAAAGCATAGTGCCACTTCAGTCCGGATACCGTGCGTCGATGACAATTTCCAGCGCATCGGAGCGCCAGAACTCCTGGTCCCACTCCACCAGCCGGCCGTCGTCGACAAAGCTTGCACGCTCCACGTGCAGGCCCGGCGCGCCCGGCGCCAGTTGCAGCGGCGTCGCCCGCGCAGCCACCAGCGCGGTGGAATGCATGGCAAGTTCGGAACGCGACAGGCTGAGGCCCAGCTCCTCGCGCAATACGCGGGTAAGCGAGGTGTCCAGCCCGTGATCGAGCAGCCCTGGGCACCAACTGGCGTCCAGGGTGATTTCCTCCAGCATTACCGGGCGTTCGTCGACCCAGCGTCGGCGCAGGATATGGAACACCTCGACCCCTTCACCCAGCCCCATGCGTCGAGCGATAGCGGGCCCGGCGGTACGGCGTTCAGCGGCCAGCACTTCGGTACGCGGCACCCGCCCCTGGGCCTGGACGTAATCCATGAAGCCCGTGGTGCGGGTCGGGTTGTACCGGATGCGCGGCGGCGAGACGAACCAGCCGCGGCGATTCTCGCGGTAGAGCACGCCTTCTGTTTCCAGCTGCTGCAGCGCCTCGCGCAGGGTTACGCGGGTGCAGCCGAAGCGTTCGGCCAGCTCGCGCTCGGCGGGCAGGCGCTCGGTGAGGGTGGCGTTGGCGATGTCCTGCGCCAACTGCTCGCGAATGCGCAGGTAATGGGGCATGGGTTCGACCGGCATGGGTGTCTTCCGCAAAAAGGCGCGGCGATTATAACGGCACGCAGAGGGACTTCATCGGACCGTCACAATGGCCCGCTAGTCTGGCCTAGACCAATTATCAGAAAAGCCCGCCATGCCTGCGACTGCCGACCTTCCGCGCTTCACGACCCTGCTGTTCGGACTGTCCGGTGATCTGGTGGACTTCGGCGCAAGGACGCTGCCGGTTGCCCTGCAACGTATTTGCCCCGACTGTCCGCCGGAGCGCCTGACCTCCGCCCTCGCCCTGCCACCACAGCAGGCCCTGGATCTGGCCCTGGGCCACGATGCCGACGCCCCGGAGCGCGACCTGTTCCAGTCGGCCCTGGACGAAGCCGCCCAGGCCCACGCCGAGGCCACACCCGGCGCACTGGATGCCCTGCAGTCGCTGCACCAGCGCGGCGTTCCCTGTGCCTGGCTGGATGAGCTGCCCAATGCCACCACGCTGCACCTCGCCGCCGCGCTGGACGACCACCTTGCCACCGGGCTGGATATCGCCGGCCGCCAGTGGCCAGCGCCGGATTCCTGCTGGCAGGCACTGATGCAGCTTGGCACTCCATTGCTGGACGGCTGCGTGCTGGTCAGCGGCCAGCCGCGCCTGCTCCAGGCCGGGCTCAACGCCGGCCTGTGGACCATCGGCCTGGCAGCCAGCGGCCCCCTCTGCGGCCGAGCGCCCGGCGACTGGGATGCCCTGGGCAATCTCGACCGCGACCGCCTGCGCGCCCAGGCCACACTCGGCCTGTACCGCCTCGGCGTGCACTCGGTCATCGATCATCTGGGCGAGCTGGATTCCTGCCTGCAGGACATCGCCAGCCGCCGTCTGAAAGGAGAAAAACCATGAAGCACGAGCGCCACCGCTTCCTCGACGAGTTGGCCGAGCGTTTCGCCAGCCACGGCGCCGAGCCTTACGGCGAAGCCGTCAGCCAGGCCGAGCACGCGTTGCAGTGCGCCACGCTGGCCGAGCGCGCCGGTTGTTCCGACAGCCTGGTGATCGCCGCCCTGCTCCACGACATCGGCCACCTCTACGAGAACCCGGAGCTGATCGATGAACAGGACCTGCGCCACGAGGAGTTCGGCGCCAACCTGCTGCGCGAACTGCTGCCCGAATCCGTCTGGCAGCCGATCCGCCTGCACGTAGCCGCCAAGCGCTACCTCTGCGCGGTGGACCCGGCGTACCACGCCGGCCTGTCCTGGGCCTCGCGGCAGAGCCTGGCGCTGCAGGGCGGGCCGTTCGATGAGCGCGGCTCCAGCGCCTTCCTCAACGCGCCGTTCTCCCAGGACGCGCTGACGCTGCGCCGCCTGGACGACCTGGGCAAGGACCCGGCCATGCGCACGCCGGAGCTGGAGCACTTCTTCCCACTGCTCGAGCGGCTCCTGCGCGTTGATCGGCATCAGGCAAGGGTGCGCGCGGCGAGTTAAGCTCAAAGGCATGGCGATGGACCTTTTCCCCGTCGGGCGAGGTCCATCTTTGGGTACGTACCGCAGAAGGACACCACCATGCCGACACAACGCCTCCAGGAAGAACTCCAGGCCCTGCGCGACCAGCTGGAGCGCCAGCCGCCGCTGAACGCGGAAGAGCGCGAATCGCTGCAAGCCCTGATCAAGGACATCGAATTGCAGCTGGCCAACGAAGAGGCGCTGGCCGACGAGACCCTGATGGACAACGTCAACCTGGCCGTCGAGCGCTTCGAGGCAAGCCATCCGACCTTGGCCGGCACGCTTCGCTCCATCGTGCAGAGCCTGGCGAACATGGGCATCTGAAGCTCCCAGATATGAAAAACCCGGCCAAGGCCGGGTTTTTTGTATCCGCGATTGACAGGCGCGCCAGCGACTACTGACGCACCAGCCGGCGATTGTCCGGCTGCACGGCTTCGCTGCTGCGGTACGGGTTGATGTCCAGCCCGCCACGGCGCACGTAGCGCGCGTAGACAGTCAGGCGGGTCGGCTGCAGCAGGCGTTGCAGGTCGAGGTAGATACGCTCGACGCATTGCTCGTGGAAATCCTGGTGCTGGCGGAAAGAAACCACGTAGGCCAGCAGGCTCGCGGCATCCAGCGCCGGGCCGGCGTACTCGACCACCAGGGTGCCCCAATCCGGCTGGCCAGTGACCGGGCAGTTGGATTTGAGCAGGTGGCTGTAGAGCACTTCGTCGACGCGGCGGGTGTCGTCGCAGCGCAGCAGTTCCGGGCGCGGGTGGTCGTAGCTTTCTACCGCGACGTCCAGATCGTCGACACAGGTGCCCTGGATGACTGCCACGCCCTCGCCCGCCACTTCGTCCAGGCCGCGAACACGTACGCCTACCGGCGCGCCAGCGGCGGCGGACAGATCACGCTCCATCACCGCACGTACGGCTTCGGCATTGTCGAAGGCGGTCTGGTTCAGCGAGTTGAGGTAGAGCTTGAAGGACTTGGACTCGATGATGTTCGGCGACTGCGCCGGGATCGAGAACTCGCCGATGGCCACCACCGGCTTGCCCGACGCGGTCAGCCAGGACAGCTCGTAGCAGTTCCACAGGTCCACGCCCTGGTACGGCAGGGTATCCGCGGTCAGGCCCAGTTCCGCCCACTTGGTGGTACGGGAGATCGGGAAGAGCAGTTCCGGCGCGTAGGTGGAGACGTATTCGCTGGATTTGCCCAGGGGCGAGTGTTCGGCGGGATGCTGCATGGGGAGGTCCTGCTGGATCGGCGATGCGGGTGGTGGCGCGAGGCGGCGAGTGTATACAAATCCGCCGCCCCTTTCAGCAGCCGGCGGACGAGCCGGATATCCCGACATATCCAGCATGCGCTTCTGTAGGATGGGTATCGCTTCGCTCCACCCATCCTACGCAGAGCCAGTCAGAACCACATCCGCACGCCCGCCACCCAGTAGCCCTCTTCGTCGCCCTCGCCTTCCGCCCGAGCAATGTCGCCACTTCGGCCGTAAGTCTTGTTCCAGACGTAGCCGAAGTACGGTGCGAACTCCCGGCGCACTTCGTAGCGCAGGCGCAAGCCCACCTCAAGCTCGCTGCCGCCCGCGCCAACGCCGGCGTCGCGGTCATCGGCCAAGGCCAGGTTGTATTCCAGCGCGGGCTCCAGGATCAGCCGCTGGGTCAGCAGCAGCTCGTATTCGGTTTCCAGGCGCAACGACGGGTCGCCGCGCTCGCTGAGGAACAGGTTGGCGTCCACCTCGAACCACTGCGGCGCCAGCCCCTGGAGGCCGAGAACGGCATAGGTGCGTGACGGCCCCGGTTGATCGTCATGGCGCACGCCCACCTGCCAGTCCCAGAAGTCCGCTACCAGCCGCTGGTAAAGCAGCTGCACTTCGTTGTCGGTGGTAGGGCCGCCGGCGTCGCGCTCGCCCTCCAGCTTCAGGCGCAGCTTCTGGTAGTCGGTGCCGTACCAGCCCTGGGCTTCCCAGCCCAGCGCCTGGTCGTTGCCGTGAAAGCGGCTTTCCAGGCGCTGGATCAGCAGCGAGCCCATGGGCATGTCGTCCATCTCGGCGCTTTCTGCGGGCAAGGCCAAGCCCAGGGTCGCCGCGCAGGCCACCGTTGCAATGCGTTTCATGGCGGTTCCTCAGAGGCTGGCGCTGGCGGGGGCCGGCTCGACGATGACCTTGCGCATCATGCCGGCGGCCATGTGGTAGATCAGGTGGCAATGGAAGACCCATTCGCCCAGCGCGTCGGCAGGCACGTCGACGTCCAGGGTGCTGCCCGGCGCCACGCTGACCACGTGCTTGAGCGGGTTGAAGCGGCCGTTGCCCTTGTCCAGCTGCATCCACATGCCGTGCAGGTGCATGGGGTGGGTCATCATGGTGTCGTTGACGAAACGGATGCGCACGCGCTCGCCGTAGGTCAGGCGGATCGGCTCGGCCTCGGAGTACTTCTTGCCGTCGATGGACCAGAAGTAGCGCTCCATGTTGCCGGTCAGGCGAAACTCGATGGTGCGATCCGGCGCACGATAGTCGGCGTAGGGACGCATGGCTTTCAGGTCCGCGTAGACCAGCAGGCGGTTGCCCGGCTCCGCCGGTTGCGGCGTCAGGCCGCTGCCGGGGGCGTAGTCGGACTTCGGCGCGGCGGCGCCCATGGCTGAATGATCCATGCCAGCCATCTTGGAGTGATCCATGCCCGCCATGTCCGAACCTTCCGGCTGCGCCATCGCCATGCTGCCGTGGTCCATGCCCTCGTGGCTCATGCCCATATCGGCCATGGTCAGCAACGGCCGCTCGCGCAGCGCCGGCACCTCGGCGACCAGCCCCTCGCGCGGTGTCAGGGTGGCGCGGGCAAAGCCACTACGGTCCATGGCTTCGGCGAAGAAGGTGTAGGCGCGATCCTCCTGCGGCTGGACGATCACGTCGTAGGTCTCGGCCACGGCGATGCGCAACTCGTCCACCGTCACCGGCTGCACGTCGTTGCCGTCGGCCTGCACCACGGTCATCTTCAGGCCGGGGATGCGCAGGTCGAAGTAGCTCATGCCGGAGCCGTTGATGATGCGCAGACGCACGCGCTCGCCAGGCTTGAACAGGCCGGTCCAGTTCTGCGTGGCGTCCTGGCCGTTGACCAGGAAGCGGAAGCCGGCAATATCGGCAATGTCCGTCGGCGTCATGCGCATACCGCCCCAGTCCAGGCGGTCGCGCAGGGTCGCCAGGAAACCATTGGCGCTGGAGTCGGTGATGAAATCCCCCAGGGTTCGCTGGTTGTGGTTGTAGTAGTCGCTCTGCTTCTTCAGGTTGGCGAACACGGTTTCCGGCTTCGTGTCGTGCCAGTCCGCGAGCAGGAGGGTGTACTCGCGGTCATAGCGGTACGGTTCGCGCGCTTTCGGTTCGATCACCAACGGGCCATAGAGGCCCTCGATTTCCTGGAAGTCGCTGTGGGCGTGGTACCAGTAGGTGCCGGACTGCTTCACGGTGAAGCGGTAGGTGAAGGTCTCGCCGGGCTTGATACCCGGGAAGCTGATGCCCGGCACGCCGTCCTGGGTATAGGGCAGGATCAGCCCGTGCCAGTGCAGCGAGGTGTCGCGGTCGAGGGTGTTGGTGACGCGCAGTTCGACGTCCTCGCCCTCCTTGAAACGCAACTCCGGCGCGGGCGTCCGGCCGTTCACTGTGAGCGCCTTGCGCGCGCCATCGGACAATTTCAACTCGCCCTCGCCAATCGTCAGGTCATACACGCCCGCCTGCACCGCCAACGGTGCCAGCAGCAGCGCCCCCAGAGCCCAATCCCTTGCGCGAATCATCTTGGCGCGCTCAGGGCTTGACGGTCAGTTTGCCGACCATGCCGGCCTGGTAGTGCCCCGGAATGTTGCAGGCGAACTCCAGGCTGGTGGCCTTGCTGAAGGTCCAGGTCAGCTCGGCGGTCTTGCCCGGCTCCACCAGCACGCTGTTGGGATCGTCGTGCTTCATCATCTGGCCGTGGCCCATTTTCGAATGATCCATCTGGCTCATGTCGTGCTGCATGCCGGTCGGCGTGAGCATCCCGGCGTCCATCATCTGCTGCATTTCCTTCTGGTGGCCGGCGTGCATGGCGGCGCTGCCCAGGTTGAATTCGTGCAGCAGACTGCCGCTGTTGTGGATGACGAAACGTACGGTCTCGCCCGGCTTCACATCGATGTTCTCCGGCTCGAAGAACATCTCGCCCAGCTTGATCTCCACGGTGCGGGTGGCCTGGGCGGCCTTGGCCGGCTTGCCGAAGTCATAGGCGTGCCCGGCGTCGGCCAGGGCCGGCAGGCTGATGGCGGCGGCGAGGCCGAGGGCGGAGGCACGGAACAGGTTGAGCGGGGACATGGCGTTTCCTCGATGGATTCGATTGCATGCGGCCATGGTCGCCATCCGCGCCTGAGGCTTGCCTGTCGGGAAGATTACAAATGTGTCAGCTTGGCGCTGATCGGCGGCTGTCGCGGTATAAAGCGGCCAGCCACACTGACTGAAATCGGCGCGCACGCCCGAACGGAAGCCCCCGACCATGAAACTCCTGATCGTCGAAGATGAACCCCGCATCGGCCAATACCTGCAGCAGGGCCTGAGCGAGGCCGGCTTCGCCGTCGACCTGACCGCCGACGGCGACGAAGGCCTGCAACTGGCCCTGGCCGCCGAGCACGACCTGCTGATCCTCGATGTGATGCTGCCCGGCCGCGACGGCTGGCAGATCCTCCAGGCGGTGCGCCAGGCCGGCAGCGCCGTGCCGGTGCTGTTCCTCACCGCCCGCGACGCCGTGGAAGACCGCGTGCGCGGCCTGGAACTGGGGGCCGACGATTACCTGGTGAAACCCTTCGCCTTCGTCGAACTGCTCGCCCGCGTCCGCACCCTGCTACGCCGCGGCGGCCAGCAGATCCAGGAAACCACCCTGCAACTGGCCGACCTCGAACTCGACCTGCTGCGCCGCCGCGTGCAGCGCGCCGGCAAGCGTATCGACCTGACCGCCAAGGAGTTCGCCCTGCTGGAGTTACTGCTGCGCCGCAGCGGCGAGGTGCTGCCCAAGTCGCTGATCGCCTCCCAGGTGTGGGACATGAATTTCGACAGCGACACCAACGTCATCGAAGTCGCCATCCGCCGCCTGCGCGCCAAGGTCGACGACGACTTCCCGCAGCGCCTGATCCACACCGTGCGCGGCATGGGTTACGTGCTGGAAGAGCGCGAAGCATGAGCGCCCGCCTCTCCCTCGGCCTGCGCCTGAGCCTGCTGTTCGCCGCCTGCACCGCCGCCGTGTCGTTGTTGGCCGGCCTCATTTTCAGCCGCGCCAGCGAGGCACACTTCATCGAACTGGACCAGCAGTTGCTGAGCGGCAAGCTGGCGATCTTCCGCGACGTACTGAATGGTGTCGGCAGCGCTGAACAACTCGCCCCCCACGACGCCGAACTGCGCCGCGAACTGGAACGCCATCCCGACCTCGGCCTGCGCCTGCAAGGCCCTGACGGCCAACGCTGGTTCTGGCAACTGCCCGCCATGAACATGGCCAGCGACGAAGCCCCCGCCTATCGCGAACTGCAAGCGCCGCTGGATGCCGGGAATCCGCAGGGTGCGCAGCTCACCCTGATCCTCGACATCACCCATCACCAGCACTTCCTGCAGCGCATGCAGCGGCTGATCTGGCTGACCATGGGTTTCTCCGCCCTGGCCACTGCGCTGCTTGGCGCCTGGGCGGCCCGCGCCAGCCTGCGCCCCTTGCGGCGCATGAGCGAAGTGGCGGCCCAGGTCAGCGCGCACTCGCTGACGACCCGCCTCGACGCCGGGCAGATGCCGCAGGAGTTGCGCGGCCTGGCCGGCGAGCTGAACGCGATGCTGGCGCGCCTGGAAGAAGCCTTCCAGCGCCTGTCGGCCTTCTCCGCCGACATCGCCCACGAACTGCGCACCCCCCTGACCGGGCTATTGACCCAGACCCAGGTCGTGCTCTCTCGCTCGCGCGGCCTGGAGGATTACCGTGAGGCGCTGCACGGCAACCTGGAAGAGCTGGAACGGCTCACCGCGATGGTCAATGACATGCTGTTCCTGGCCAAGGCCGACCACGGCCTGCTCGCACCGAACCGCCAGGTTCTGGCCCTGGCCGGCGAAGTGGACGAACTGCTGGAGTTCTACGGGCCGCTGGCCGAGGAAAAATCCATCCGCCTGGAGCGCGACGGCGAGCTGTCGGTGCAGGGCGACCGGCCCCTGCTGCGCCGGGTACTGGCCAATCTGCTGGACAACGCCCTGCGCTTCACCCCGGACGGCGGGCAGATTCGCGTACGCCTGGAGCCGGGCCGCCTGAGCGTGGAAAACCCCGGCCGGGAAATTCCCGCCGAGCGCCTGCCGCGCCTGTTCGACCGCTTCTACCGCGCCGACCCGGCCCGCCGCGAGGGCCAGGGTGAGCATGCCGGGTTGGGGTTGGCGATCTGCCGCTCCATCGTGCGAGCCCATGGCGGGGAGATTCGCTGCGAATCGGCTGGTGGGTGGACGCGGTTCGTTATCGAGTTTCCGGACCTGTAGGAGCGAGGGGGACGCCCAGTCCTTGCTCGCGAACAGATTGACCGATAACTCCGGCGTTGGGCGGTTCGCGAGCAAGCTCGTCCCTACAAGATCAAGAGCCCCAGCGGCCATGCACCCAATACCCCGAAAAAGAATAAGGCCCCAACCGGGGCCTTTTCTCAATCATCGCAACGAGCCGCTCACTGCCGCATCCCGCGCCCACTCACCAGCAGGCGCACGCAGAACACGTAGAGCAGCACGGTCGCCACCAGCATGAAGATCACCGCGGTGCCGATGCGGATGTCCGACACGCCGAGGATGCCGTAGCGGAAGGCATTGACCATGTGCAGGATCGGGTTGGCCAGCGACACGGTCTGCCAGAACGGCGGCAGCAGCGTGATCGAGTAGAACACCCCGCCCAGGTAGGTCAGCGGCGTCAGCACGAAGGTCGGGATGATCGAGATGTCGTCGAAGTTGCGGGCGAACACCGCGTTGACGAAGCCACCCATGGAGAAGATCGCCGCCGTCAGCACCACCACCAGCACGGTGATGCCCAGGTGGTGGATCTGCAGGTCGGTGAAGAACAGCGACAGGATGGTGACGATCACGCCCACCGCCAACCCGCGCAGCACGCCACCGCAGACGAAGCCGAGAAGGATGGTGTGCGGCGACACCGGCGACACCAGCAGCTCCTCGATGTTGCGCTGGAACTTGCTGCCGAAGAAGCTCGACACCACGTTGCCGTAGGAGTTGGTGATCACCGACATCATGATCAGGCCGGGCACGATGTACTGCATGTAGGTGAAGCCGCCCATGTCGCCGATCTGCCGGCCGATCAGGTTGCCGAAGATGACGAAGTACAGAACCATGGTGATCGCCGGCGGCAGCAGGGTCTGCGGCCAGATGCGCAGGAAGCGGCGGACTTCGCGGTAGACGATGGTGTTGAGGGCGACCCAGTTGGCGCGCAGTTCGTGACTCATACCGCCACCTTCGACAGATTCTTCTCCACCAGCGACACGAACAGCTCCTCCAGCCGGTTGCTCTTGTTGCGCAGGCTCAGGATCTGTACGCCCTGGGCATTGAGCTGGACGAACAGACCGTTGATCCCCAGGGATTTGTCCACCTGCACTTCCAGGGTGTGGTCATCCACCAGCCGCGCCGGATAGCCGTCGAGCCTGGGCGTCTCGCTGAGCGTGCCCTGCAGGTCGAGGTAGAAAGTCTCGACGTGCAGCTTGCTCAGCAGCTTGCGCATGCTGGTGTTCTCCACGATGGTGCCGTGGTCGATGATCGCGATGTTGCGGCACAGCTGCTCAGCCTCCTCCAGGTAGTGCGTGGTGAGGATGATGCTGATGCCTTCGCCGTTGAGCTCGGTGAGGAAGTTCCACATCGAGCGACGCAGTTCGATATCCACGCCAGCGGTGGGTTCGTCGAGGATCAGCAGGCGCGGCTCGTGGACCAGCGCGCGGGCGATCATCAGGCGGCGCTTCATGCCGCCGGACAGTTCGCGGGAGGCGGAATTGCGCTTGTCCCACAGGCCCAGTTGGGTCAGGTACTTCTCGGCACGGCCCTTGGCGACGCTCATCGGGATGCCGTAGTAGCCGGCCTGGGTGACGACGATGTCGAACACCTTCTCGAACTGGTTGAAGTTGAACTCCTGGGGCACCACGCCCAGGCAGCGCTTGAGGCCGTACGGGTCCTTGTCCAGGTCATGGCCGAACACGTTGACCGTGCCGCTGGTCTTGTTCACCAGGGTGGAAAGGATACCGATGGTGGTGGATTTGCCGGCGCCATTGGGGCCCAGCAGAGCGAAGAAATCGCCTTCGGCGACGTCCAGATCGATGCCCTTGAGGGCCTGGAAGCCGTTGCCGTAAGTCTTCGTCAGTTGACGGATGGACAGCGCGGAACTCATGGGGATTCCCGTTGCAAGTCTTTGGAAGGTCGCAGGTCTTTGCAAAAAAGGCCTGCTTGATACTGGTCCGCCGCACCGATTGCAACCTTCTCGGCGCGCAGGCGGGCATCAGGTCAGGTCGGTCATCACTGCGTCACGGTAGGCCGGGCGCGCCTTCAGGCGTTCGTACCAGGCCTTGAGATGCGGCTGTGCCGGGCGCTCGATGGGCATTTCGAACCAAGCATAGATGAAGCTGCCCAGCGGAATGTCACCAATGCCCAATTGTTCGCCAGACAGATACGGCTGCCTGGCCAGCGTAGCCTCGGGGATTTCCAGCAGGCGCACGCAGGTATCGATGGCGGCCTGGATGGCGGCGGCGTCGCGCTGCTCCGGCGGGGTGCGCAGGGTACCCCAGAACACGGTGCGGAACGGGCCGGCGAGGGACGAAGTCGTCCAGTCCATCCATTTCTCGGCACTGGCGCGAGCTTGCAGGTCCTGCGGATACAGGCCAGGTGCGTAGCGTGCGGCGAGGTAGCGGACGATGGTATTGGACTCCCAGAGGATGAAACCATCGTCATCCAGAGTCGGCACCACGCCATTGGGGTTCAGCGCGCGGTAAGGCGCATCGTTGACCACGCCGAACGCTCCGCCGGCGTCGATCCGCTCATAGGCAAGGCCCGCCTCCTCCGCACACCAGAGCGCCTTGCGCACGTTGGAGGAGTTCTTCCGGCCCCAGATCTTGAGCATGCTGCGCCTCTCTTGTTGTCGTCATCGGATGAAGGCACGGTCTGAAGGCGTGACTTCGGATGACGGCACCCTACCGGCTTCGCGGCGAGGAAAAAAGTCGCATGTACTGATGGTGACTATCGATTGTTTTCATGCGGGCGATTGTGTTCATGCCTGGCCGCTTCGCTGCGCATGTCGCCGTCCAGCGGGGCGTCCTCACCGGTGAACAGGTGCGGGTAACACTGCTTGAGATAGCCGAAGAAGAACTCCTCCGGCACATCGGGGAACTGGCCGTGGTCGCGCAGGTATTCCATGTGCCGCTCGCCGTCGCGGTTGAACGGATGGAAGACGCTGTCGGTGCGCCCGTCGAACTCCAACGGCAGCACACCAAAGGCCTCGCACAGGCCGATATCGAAGGCCGGCGTGGCCTTCACCCAGCGGCCTTCAAGGAACAGCTCGGTGTAGCCGTGCATGGCGAATACCTCGCTGCGCAGCAACTCCAGCAGGCGCGGCGTGGCCAGGTGGTTCTTCACATCAGCCAGGCCAATGCGCGCGGGAATCCCGCAGTGCCGGGCGCAAGCGGCCAGCAGCGTGGCCTTGGGCACGCAGTAGGACTGCCCGCTTTCCAGGGCGTGGCTGCCCTTGAGGGTCTGCGGGTCGCGGCTGAACACGTAGGGGTTGTAGCGAATCCCGTCGCGCACCGCGTAATAGAGCGCCACCGCCTGCTCCAGCGGCGTACCGCCGTCGCCCCGATGATTTAGAGCGAACTCGATTACCCCGGGGTGGTCACTATCAACGAAGCGGCTGGGCTTGAGGTACTGCTGCATGGCTCTGTCTCCGGGCTGGTCGTCCTTGATGGCGCCACCAGTCTAACCAGCCGGATCGGCTCCCCGACAAGGCGATCCGGCCAAGCTGTCCGGCCATGCGGCCATCGGCCTTCGCTCGGCCAGCTAAGCTTCCGGTGCATTCTGACGGGAGCCCGTCAGGTGCTTGCGCACTGTTCGTCACCAAGCCCGCTGCGACCGCTGTCGCCCTTGCGGGCTGTCATGGAGGAATCCGCATGCTGTTGCTCTGGTTACTCGTCCTGATTCTCGGCATCGCCTGGCTTGCGCACCGCCGCGCTGCGCCGCTCAAGGCCCTCGGCATCGTCGCCGTGTACCTCGTGCTGATGAGCCTGTTCAGCCACGCCCACGGCTGGATGGTGCTGTTCTGGCTGATCTGGGCCGTGGTCGCGGTGACGATTCTCGCCACCGATCTGCGCCGCAGTCTGTTCACCTCGCGGCTGTTCGCCTGGTTCAAGAAGACCCTGCCGCCGATGTCCGAGACCGAACGCGAGGCCATCGAGGCCGGCACGGTCTGGTGGGACGGCCAGCTGTTCAGCGGACGCCCGGACTGGCATACCCTGCTCGCCTACCCCCGCGCGCAGCTCACCGAGGAGGAGCAGGCCTTCGTCGACGGCCCCACCGAACAGCTCTGCGCGATGATCAACGACTACCAGGTCGGCAAGGACATGGACCTGCCGCCCGAGGCCTGGGCCTTCATCAAGGACCAGGGCTTCTTCGGCCTGATCATTCCCAGGGAATACGGCGGCAAGGGCTTCTCCGCCTTCGCCCACTCCCAGGTGGTGATGAAACTCGCCACCCGCAGCGGCGACCTCGCCTCCACCGTGATGGTGCCCAACTCCCTCGGCCCGGCCGAGCTGCTGCTGCACTACGGCACCGACGCCCAACGCCAGCGCTACCTGCCGCGCCTGGCCACTGGCGCAGAAATCCCCTGCTTCGCCCTCACCAGCCCGCAGGCCGGCTCCGATGCCGGCGGCATGACTGACGTCGGCGTAGTCTGCAAGGGCCAGTGGGAAGGCCAGGAAGTCCTCGGCCTGCGCCTGACCTGGGAAAAGCGCTACATCACCCTCGGCCCCGTCGCCACCCTCCTCGGCCTGGCCTTCAAGTGCCATGACCCGGACCACCTGCTGGGCGACGAAGAAGACCTCGGCATCACCCTGGCGCTGATCCCCACCGACACCGACGGCGTGCAGATCGGCCGCCGCCACGTGCCGCTGGGCGCCGCCTTCATGAACGGCCCCAACTCCGGCAAGGATGTATTCGTGCCGCTGGACTACATCATCGGCGGCCAGGAAATGATCGGCAAAGGCTGGATGATGCTGATGAACTGCCTGTCCGTGGGCCGCTCGATTTCCCTGCCGGCGGTGGGCACCAGCGCCGCCAAGGCCGGCAGCTACGTCAGCGGTCGCTATGCGCAGGTGCGCGAGCAGTTCAACGTGCCGCTGTCGGCCTTCGAGGGCATCCAGGAAGCGCTCGCGCGAATTGGCGGCAACGCCTGGCTGATGGACAGCGCGCGCATCCTCACCGCCAACGCCGTGGACCTGGGCGAGAAGCCCTCGGTGCTCTCGGCCATCCTCAAGTACCACCTGACCGAACGCGGCCGCGAGTGCATCGCCCACGCCATGGACATCCACGGCGGCAAGGGCATCATCCTCGGCCCGAACAACTACCTGGGCCGCTCCTGGCAGGCCGCACCGATCTTCATCACGGTCGAGGGCGCCAACATCCTCTCGCGCAACCTGATGATCTTCGGCCAGGGCGCCATCCGCTGCCATCCCTACGTCCTGAAGGAAATGGAACTGGCCCGCCGCGAAGACCAGGACCAGGCCGAGCGCGAGTTCGACGAACTGCTGCTCGACCACATCGGGTTCGCCGTCAGCAACGCCGCCAGCAGCCTGCTGCTGGGCCTGGGCTTCGGCAGCTTCGACCAGGTGCCGGGCGACCGCGTCAGCCGCCCGTACTATCGCGCGCTCAACCGTCTCGCCGCCTCCTTTGCCCTGCTTGCCGACTTCAGCATGATGATGCTCGGCGGTGAACTGAAGCGCCGCGAGCGCCTGTCGGCGCGCCTGGGCGATGCGCTGAGCCACCTGTACCTGGGCTCCGCCGCACTCAAGCGCTACCACGACCTGGATAACCCGGATTACCTCCACCCGCTGCTGCGCTGGGCCATGGAGGAAAACCTGGAGAAGGCCGAAGCGGCGTTGGCCGACCTGATCGACAACTTCCCCAACCGTGCCTTCGCCTGCCTGCTGCGGGTGCTCGTGCTGCCGCTGGGCCGCCGCCACCGTGGCCCTGGCGATGCGCTGGATGCCGAGATCGCCGATATCCTCGGCCGCCCGCTGAGCGACCCGGCGCTGCAGGCGATTCTTGCCGGCGCCTACCTGCCCAGCGGGGAGGACGATCCGGTCGCCAAGCTCACCACCGCCTACGACCAGCTCGCCGCCGCCGCACCGCTGCAGAAGAAACTGCACAAGGCCCTCAAGGAACACGGCGTTGATCCCAAGCCAGGCCAATCACCCATCGACGCCGCCCGCGAGGCTGGCGTGCTGGAGGCGACCGAGGCTGAAACCCTGCATGCCGCCGAGCGCGCCCGCCGCGCGGTGATCGATGTGGACGATTTCTCCAAGGAAGAACTGGCCGGAAAGACATCCGCCAGCGAGAAATCGAACAAGGAGAAGCCGACGAGCAAACCGACCACCACCACAGACTGATCCACAGGCTTCACGCATTGGGCGCCCTCGGGCGCCCTTTTCTTGTCCGACGCAAAGCAATGCCGAGCGCGATGATCAGGTGCACACTGGAGCAACCCCCGTCATGGAGAAACCTCCCATGCGCCGACTCCTTCTTCCGCTGCTGGCGATCTTCATCGTCGGCGCCGCCCAGGCCGATCCCTGGCTCTATCCCAGCCGCCCGCGCCCGGCACCCACGCCCAGTCCGGTGATCGACCCCATCCAGCAACAGCAGGACAGCCTGCGCCGACAATCCCAATTAAGACAGAACGAACTGGACCGCCAGCGCCTGAACTACGAGGACCAGCGCCTGCAGATGCAGCAGGACAACCTCAAGCGCCAACAGGACAGCCAGCGCCGCTGGGACGAGCAACGGCGGCAGAGCGACCAGATGATCCAGCGGCAGAAGAGCGAGCTGCAGCAGGACCAACTGCAACAGCAGCAACGCATCCTCGACCAGCAACGCCAGCAGATCGACAACCAGCGCCGGCAGATCCAGATGCGCCCGATCCGCTGATCATCCCCGGCGGCAGCAGGGGCGAAACCCGATATACTCCGCAGCCGTTTGAATACAGCTCCAGAGGAACTCCCATGGCCAGCGCCTATCTCGACCACCACATTGCCCTGCTCAACCACCTGCGCATGATCCTCGGCGCGCTGGGCGAAGCCGAGCAGGTTCCCGAGGACAACCACGGCCTGTTCCTGGAACGTTTCGACGAACTGATGCAGGAATTGCCGCGCGACCCCGAAGGCGCCCAATACCTGGGCCAGGACCTGATCAGCCAGGTCTTCCACCGCTACCCGCAGATCGCCCACCTGGTACCGCGCGACCTGCTGTGGTTCTTCGGCGGAGACTGCCTGCACTTCATGCCCGACGAAGAACTGCAGATGTACCAGCAGCTCGACGAGCGCCGCTTCGAAGCAGAAGAAAACGGCGAACCCTTCGACTGGAACCGCGAGAAGCAGGTTCTTGCCCTGCCGGACGACTCGCCCAAGCACTGATCCCCGCCTGGCGCGGCGACTGCCGCCGCGCCACGGACGTTCTGTCCAGCGCCCAACGCGTGCGGTTGACAAACTGACAAGGACACCCGGGGTGCCCCGCCCGTAGCCTTTTGTTACTTATTCAAACAAAGGCAGGGAACGTCATGCTCAGCTTCAAGATCTCGCAAGGGGCCCACGACAAGGTCCGCCGCGTCTCCAGCATCATCTGCACCCTTTTCTCCATCGGCTTCGTCGTGGTGATGTGCCTTACCACCATCGGCGACCACCTGCGCGCAAAACGCATCCTCGCCGACCATTCCGTGGTCAGCGCGCCGCTGGCGCTGGACGAAGTCACCGAGGAGCGCGGCCGTCGCGGGCGCACCAAGGAGATGTACCACTTCACCTACCAGTTCGAAGTGAAGGGCCAGCCCTATATCGGCCGCTTCGACGTGGCCGGTAGCAACGCCGACAAGTACCCCGAAGGTACCGTGCTGCAGATCGCCTACTCCAACGCCGACCCGGCGCACTTCGACCGCCTGGACCGCCTACAGGACCTCTCCGACACCGGCAGCATGTTCACCCGCCTGGGCGTGGGCCTGCTGGGGGCCGCGCTGATCGGCTTCATCATCCACCTGCTGGCCACCCGCCGCCTGTTCGTCCCCCGCGAGGAGCCAGCAGCAGCCTGAGCCGGCACAACGAGAAAAGCCCGCATTCGCGGGCTTTTTTTCATGCCGGGCAGGATCAGCGTTCGGAAGCTTCCCCCTCGACCTCCTCCTTCTGCGGGAACAGCAGGCTCGCCACACTCCCCAGCGCCAGGACTGCCAGCACGACCACCAGACTGGTGTTGGCATCGATGCTGTAGCCGTGATGGAACAGGGCATCCGTGGCATTCAGGCCCAACTTGGCGGCAATGAAGAACAGCAGCACCACCACCGACTTCTCCAGGTGCACCAGGTAGCGCTTGAGCGCTTCAAGCACGAAATACAGCGTCCGCAGCCCGAGGATGGCGAACAGCATGGCCGAGTAGACGATCAGCGGCTCGCGGCTCACTGCGATCACTGCCGGGACCGAGTCGAAGGCGAACAGCACGTCCGACACCTCGACCACCACCAGGCAGAGGAACAGTGGCGTGGCAAACAGCGCGCCCTTGGCGGCCAGGCTGAGGCCCTTGTGCTCCGGCTTGCACACTTCCACCTCGAGCTGCTTGCGCGCCACGAAGAAACGCCCGCCCAGCAGCTTCGGCCAGACCGGGAACAGCTTGCTGGCGAAGCGATAGGCCAGGTGCCGGGAATAGTCCTCCTCGCCGTCATCGTCGCCGCCACCCCTGAGCATCATCACGCCGGTCCAGGCGACGATCGCGGCGAAGACGATCTCCACCCACGGGCCAAACGCCAACAACCCCGTACCGATGGCCACGAAGATGGCTCGGAACACGATGGCGCCGATGATGCCCCAGTACAGAACGCGGTGGCGCAGGCCATCCGGCACCTTGAACCAGGCGAAGATGGCGATGAAGACGAACAGATTGTCGACGCTCAGCACCTTTTCCAGCGCATAGCCGGTAAGGAACAGACTGGCCACCTGGGAACCATGCTGGACGTAAAGGAACCCGGCGAAGCTCAGGGAAATGGCAACCCAGAAGATTGACCAGCCCGCCGCCCCAGCCAGGGAGATGGGTTTGTTGTCGCGGTGGTTCACCATGTCCAGCAGAAGGGCCGCCAGGGCAAGCCCGACAAAGACCGCCACGGTCAACGGGGGGAAACCAATATGTGTCTGTTCCACGATTGCGACTCTCGATAATGAAATGTCGGCCGGATCGATCCGGCCACCGTTCGGATCAGGTGGCGGGACGGGCTGCGCCGATCTTTCGCCGCCAGCGAGGATGGAAGGCCCGCCAATGCGGGTCCTGTGCGGCGCGCAGCAGCGCGTAGTCGCCCTGGGTGTCGCCCCAGGCGCGCAGCCGATAAGCCGTCAGGGGGCCGTACTTGGCCTGCAGGCGCAGCACCTTGTTTTCGGCGCGGCAATTGCCGCCGGCGATGCGGCCGGTGATACGGCCATCGACCACATCCAGCTCGGTGCCGATCAGCCCTACGCCCAGGCGCTCGGCGAAAGGTCGCAGCACCAGCTCAGGCGACGCCGAGCAAAGAGTCACTTCAGCCCCGGACGCCAGTTCCGCGGCCACGCCGCGCAAACCTTCCGGACGCAGCAGGTAGCCCCAGATGAATCGGCAGTAGGCTTGCGCACGGTCCGCAAGCCACTGCGCATCGATACCTCCGAGAAAAACCGCGAGGAGGCGCGCCTTGAGGTCATCACGGCTGATCCGGCCCAAGAGGAAAGCCAGGCTCGGCAGCACCATGGCGGGCAGGCGTCGGGTGAATCCAAGCGTGCCGAACGCGTACCAGAGGAACGGCAGGAAGCTGTCATGGCGGGTCAAGGTGCCGTCGAAATCGAATACCGACAGGACACCGCCTCTGCCCGCGCTCGACTGATGCTCATGGCGGCCAGACTCGGGGCGATCCACTGACTCCGACATCCGCGCATGCACCTCACCTCAACGTCCTGCAATCTCCGTCCTCGCCACCGACAGGCGGCACGAACGAGCCTGCTCCATCGCAAACCGATCGAGCGCAGGCATTCTCGGGTACCTGCCTGAGGCGACAAACGAGAATCCCCCCAGGGCTACGTCGGAATTTTCCTCAATACAGGCACACGGGCGGATTTGCCGGCAGACAGCGAGAAAGCCGTGGGTCTCGGCAGAGCAATGAACGCAGCAGCGTGGGACACGGGCTGGCAGCCAGAATTCGGCCCGTACAGGGATGGCGTGCGGCGGCGGAGAGATTTTCATCGCGCAAACGAAAACGCCGCCCTTAAGGGCGGCGTTTCGATTCTGGAGCGGGAAACGAGACTCGAACTCGCGACCCCGACCTTGGCAAGGTCGTGCTCTACCAACTGAGCTATTCCCGCATCAACTTGCAGTAACCTTCAGCTTGCGCCGCAGGTTAACGAAAACGCCGCCTTGAAAGGCGGCGTTTCGATTTTGGAGCGGGAAACGAGACTCGAACTCGCGACCCCGACCTTGGCAAGGTCGTGCTCTACCAACTGAGCTATTCCCGCATCAACTTGCAGTAACCTTCAGCTTGCGCCGCAGGTTAACGAAAACGCCGCCTTGAAAGGCGGCGTTTCGATTTTGGAGCGGGAAACGAGACTCGAACTCGCGACCCCGACCTTGGCAAGGTCGTGCTCTACCAACTGAGCTATTCCCGCATCAACTTGTTGCAACCTTCAGCTTTCGCCGAAGGGTAACGCCATTTCATCTTTCGGTCACTGCCCGAGGCAATGATCGAGAATCTGGAGCGGGAAACGAGACTCGAACTCGCGACCCCGACCTTGGCAAGGTCGTGCTCTACCAACTGAGCTATTCCCGCAATGGCGTCCCCTAGGGGACTCGAACCCCTGTTACCGCCGTGAAAGGGCGGTGTCCTAGGCCACTAGACGAAGGGGACGCGGCCCGGAACTTAACATCTTTCCGACTTCGTCGCTCCGGCTTATTCAGCGTTTCGCGTCGAAGTGGCGCGCATTCTAGGGAGGCTTTGAAGGGTCGTCAACCCTTCAAAGAAATTATTTTTAAATCAAAGACTTCTGGGTAAAAACCGAGCTGCGGCTATCAGCAGTATCACTAAGACATTACACTCGCGGAAAACATCCGGAGCACTCCACGGTGTCGCCAATCGTCATTACGGTCCTGGTTCTCGTCGGTATCGCCCTGCTGGTCGCCATCGGCTACATCAACCATCTGGTGGAAAACCGCAAGCTGGAGCAGGCACGCCTGAAGGCCGACCTGGCCGACCGCTGCCGGCGCTGCGCCGATGTTTCCGAGTCCCTGCCCGGCCAGTTCATGTCGCCGGCACTGAAGCTGCTGCTCAGCAGCTTCGAACTGAGCCTCAGCGAACGCCTGCTGGCCGTCGACAAGCAGAACGCGGCACTCCGGCAGCGAATAGAAGAGCTGCGCGGCCTGGTGACCAAGGGCGAGTCCATTCCGGTCAAGAATGCGCCACAACCGATCCTCACCGAGGCCAAGGCCAAGGACGTGCGCTTCCTCTTCGAAGCGCTGCATGCCCAACTGACCCGCTGCGCCCAGGACAACATGCTGCCTCGGGTGGAAGCACAGAAGTGGGTCAAGGAAATCCGCCACCTGCTCACCCTCCTCCATATAGAGTTCTTCGGCAATCTCGGCCAGCAGGCACTCCAGCAGGGCCAGCCCCGGCAGGCGCGCCTGGCCTTCGAGCGCGGCGCACAGTACCTGCAGAAGCAACCGGAAATCGGCCGCTACCAGGCGCAGCTCAAGCAGATGGAAGCCCAACTGGCCCACGCCAACGCCCTGGTACTGGAAACCTCCCAGCCCGCCGTGGATGAGCAGAGCGAACTGGGCGACGGCCTCAAGGCGCTGGATGAAGACGATATCTGGAAGAAGAAGAACCTTTACGACTGATCGACATCACCCCGGCCACCTTCGCCCCAGGAGCCTTGCATGAGCCTCGTCGTCTTCGGCGCCCCGCTGTCCCCCTTCGTTCGCAAAGTCCGCCTGTTCGCGGCCGAGAAAGGCTTCGACTACCAACTGGAGAACGTCAACCCGTTCAACCAGCCGGACTGGTACCGCGAACTCAACCCGCTGCGCCGCGTACCGGCGATCCGCGACGGTGATTTCACCCTCGCCGACTCCAGCGTCATCTGCCATTACCTGGAAGACCGTGACCCGCAACGCGACCCGCTGTGCGGCGCAGGCGCCGAGTCCCGCGCGCGGATCAACTGGCTGGAGAAGTACGCCGACTACGAGCTGGCGCCGCTGACCACTTTCACCGTGTTCCGCAACCGCCTGCTCAAACCGCTGATGGGCAAGGTCTGCGATGAAGTGGCGGTCAAAGGCGCCATGCAGGAGAAGCTCCCCGAACACTTCGACTACCTGGAGAAGTGCCTGGGCCAGCAGCAATGGTTCGTCGACGACCGCTTCAGCCTCGCCGACATTGCCATCGCCTGCCAGCTGGTAAACCTGCGTCACGGCGAGGAAGAACTGGACGCCCAGCGCTGGCCGAAGCTGGCCGCGCATTTCGAGCGCACCCTGGCCCGCCCTGCCCTGGCCGAGATCGTCCAGGGCGAGTTGCAGATCATCGCCAAGATCATGGCCAAGCGCTGATCTTCCTGCATGAACGAAAAAGCCCCGCCTAGGCGGGGCTTTTTCATGGGCGCGGATCAGCAGTCGGAGAGGCGCAGGAAAATCTCCACCAGGCGTTCGATACCCGCCTGGTCTTCCTCACTGAATCGGCCAACTTTCGGGCTGTCCAGGTCCAGCACGCCAATCAGGCGACCGTCCTTCACCAGCGGCACGACCAGCTCACTGTTGGAGGCGCTGTCACAGGCGATGTGGCCGGGGAATGCGCGCACATCTTCGACTCGCTGGGTTTCCTGGGTACGCGCCGCGGCGCCGCACACGCCCTTGCTGAAGGGAATGCGCACGCAGGCGACCTTGCCCTGGAACGGGCCAAGCACCAGTCCCTCGTTACGGTTCAGGTAGAAGCCGGCCCAGTTCAGGTCCGCCAACTCGTTGAACAGGAACGCAGAAAACTGCGAGGCGTTGGCGATGAAATCGCGCTCGTCGGCGAACAGCGACTCCGCCTGGGCGGCGAGCAGCGCGTAGCCGCCAAGGCCGGCACCGGCCTGTTGCAGATCGATCATGGGGTCTCTCCTTCCAGCAATTGTCTGCCCACCCAGTAGCGAGCGAATTGATAGGCACAGCGGCCATTACGGTTGCCGCGCCCGAGCGCCCAGCGGATGGCTTCCTTCTCCAGCGCCTCGTCCCAGGTCCGGGCAGCGAGACCGGACTTCTGCGCGAGCACCTCGACCCAGTGGCGCACCACGCTGAGGAAGTGCTCCTGGGTGAAGGGATAGAAGGACAACCACAGGCCGAAACGGTCGGACAGGGCGATCTTGTCTTCGACGGCTTCGTTGGGGTGCAACTCGCCATCGACCATCTTCCAGTTCTCGTTGTCGCTCTGTTTCTCCGAGACCAGATGGCGACGGTTGGACGTGGCGTAAAGCAGCACGTTGTCCGGCGCCTGCTCCAGCGAGCCGTCGAGTACGCTTTTGAGGACGCGGAAGTCGCCTTCGCCGGCGTCGAACGACAGGTCGTCGCAGAACAGCACGAAGCGCTGCGGCAGCCCCTGGATCTGCTCGACCACGCGCGGCAGGTCGGCCAGGTGGTCGCGTTCGATCTCGATCAGGCGCAGCCCTTCGCCAGCCAGCTCCGCCAGCAGCGCGCGGACCAGCGAGGACTTGCCGGTGCCTCGGGCGCCCCACAGCAGCGCATGGTTGGCCGGTTGGCCGGCGACGAACTGCCGGGTGTTGCGCGCGAGCTGCTCGCGCTGCCGGTCGACGCCCAGCAGGTCGTCCAGGCGCAGATCGAGGCTGACCTTGAGCGGTTGCAGGTAGCCGCTGCGGCCGTCGCGATGCCAGCGCGCCGCCAGGCTGTGCTGCCAGTCCAGCGTTTCGCGGACGGCGGGCAGCAATGGCTCCAGGCGCGCCATCAGCGCTTCGGCGCGGGCGAGAAAATCGTTCAGACGGGAATCCACGCGGGTCTCCATATTCTTCGACGCGGCTCTTCGGGTTAAGAACCGGGAATTTCTTCGCCTTCGGGCTATCCCGACAGACGGTTCCGATGGGCTATGCTACGCCGCAGGAAAGCTTCTGCGAGGCGACACTCCGCAACCATGGATATTGCGCTCACACATCGCCTCTCGTTCAAGCAGGCCAGCCTGACGGTGCTGGTGGCGTTCATTCTGGGCACCCTGCTGAGCCTCATCCAGGTAGGCGTCGATTATGCCAGCCAGGACGCCTCCATCAACCGCGAAGTGCGCGCCCTGCTGGACGTCAGCCACAACCCCGCCGCCCGCATCGCCTACAACATCGACGCCGAACTGGCCCAGGAATTGGTCGTGGGCCTGCTGCGCTCGCCCGCGGTGATCCGCGCCGAGATCATCGATAACGCCGGCGTGCCCCTGGCCAGCGCCGACCGACCACCGGCGGAAAGTCACCTGCGAGGCCTGAGCGATTTCCTCTTCGGCCAGCAGCGCAGCTACGAGGAACCGCTGTTCGTCGAGCATGCCCCGGCAGAATCGCTCGGCGTGCTGCGCCTGGAGATCGACACCTTCGTCTTCGGCAACGACTTCCTGCGCCGCGCCGGGATGACCTTCATTTCCGGCTTCATCCGCAGCCTGATGCTCTCTCTGATCCTGCTGGTGCTCTTCTACGCGCTGCTGACCAAGCCCCTGGTGAGCCTGATCGAAGCCCTGTCCCGCCACGACCCGCGTTCGCCCTCCCGCCTGCGACTGCCCTGCCCGCGCGGCCATGAGCGCGACGAGATCGGCGTGCTGGTGGAAGTCACCAATCGCCAGCTCAACCGCATCTCGGTGGAGATGGAACAGCGCCGCGAGGCGGAGGACCGCCTGACCCAGTACCTGGAAGAACTGGAAAGCATCGTCGCCGCGCGCACCGCCGAATTGAAGGCAGCCAACGCGCGCCTGACCCTGTCCAACCAGGAGCTGGAGCAGGCCCGGCAGAACGCCCTGGCCATGGCCCAGGCACGTGGCAGCTTCCTGGCCAACATGAGCCACGAGATCCGCACGCCGCTCAACGGCCTGCTGGGCATGCTCGGCCTGGCGCTGGACGGCCCGCTCACCGCCGAGCAGCGCCAGCAGCTGTCCATCGCCCATGATTCGGGCAAGGTGCTGGTAGACCTGCTCAACGACGTACTCGACCTTTCCAAGTTCGAGGCCGGCCAACTGGAGCTGGAGCAGATCCCCTTCGACCTCGGCACCCTCGTGGAAGACACCGCCAGCCTGCTATCGCAGAACGCCGGCCCCGCCGTGGAACTCACCTGCCTGATCAGCCCGCAGCTACCGGCCCTGCTTTCCGGCGACCCGACCCGGGTGCGCCAGGTGATCAGCAACCTGCTGTCCAATGCCCTCAAGTTCACCCGTTTCGGCCGTGTGGATGTCCGCGTCGATCCTCTGGACCATGGCGTGCGCGTCAGCGTCCGCGACACCGGCATCGGCGTGGCGCCCGAGGCCCTGCAGAAAATCTTCCAGCCCTTCACCCAGGCCGACGCCGGCATCGCCCGCCAGTACGGCGGCACCGGGCTGGGCCTGGCGCTGACGCGCAAGCTCTGTGAGGCCATGCAAGGCGAGCTGAGCGTCACCTCCGAACCGGGCCTGGGCAGCGAGTTCGCCGTCACCCTGCCCCTGACGACACTGGAACCCGCACAACCGCTGGCGCAGCTGAACGGAAAGCTGATCGTGCAGTGTGCCGCCAGCAGCGGGCTGGCCGCGCTGCTGCAGAGCTGGCTGCCGGCATGGGGTGTGGACTACCAACGCCTGGACATCGACGCCAGCCTGGCCGGAGTGGAGCTGGACGCGCTGCTCTCGGATTGCCCGGACTGCCTGATCGGCCTGCGCCAGAACGTCACCAAGCCGGTGTTGCTGGTGACGGCCTACGGTAACTTCCTCGAGCCCGAGATGGCCCAACGCCTGACGCCCTTGCGGCAGCTGGCGCGCCCGCTGTCGCGCGCCGTGCTCTACCAGGCACTGAAACAGGCTTTCGAGCACCAGCCACTGCCCACGGCAAAAACGCCAGGCACTGTGGCACCGGAGCAATTCTCCGCCCGCGTGCTGCTGGTGGAGGACAACCCGGTCAACCAACTGGTCGCGCGTGGCCTGTTGCAGAAACTGGGGTGCCAGGTGGGCATCGCCAACAATGGCGAGGAGGCGTTGCAGCAGCTCGCCAGCGCCGAATTCGACCTGGTGCTGATGGACTGCAACATGCCGGTGATGGACGGCTACCAGGCCACCCGCGAGATCCGCGAGAGCGGCCGCTGGCCGGGCCTGCCGGTGATCGCCCTGACCGCCAATGCCCTGCCGGACGAGCGCGAACGCTGTCGCGCCGCCGGCATGGACGATTACCTCGCCAAGCCTTTCCACCGCGACGAGCTGGCAGCCATTCTCGAACGCTGGGCCGGCCCCGGGTCGCGCGGCTGACTCAGGCGTCCAGCTGGGTCAATTGCCGCAGCAGGCCGTCCAACTGCTCGCGCAGGCCATCGGTGACGCTCAGGTCGATCCCGCTGCGGCACAGCAGTTCCTCACGCAGCGGCAGCACCTTCTCGCGCAACGCAGCCCCCTCCGCCGTCAGGCCCAGGTGCACCTCACGCTCGTCATGCTGCGCGCGACGGCGCTGCACCAGGCCCAGTTGCTCCAGGCGCTTGAGCAACGGCGTGAGGGTGCCGGAGTCAAGCATCAGCCGCTCGCCCAGGGCCTTCACCGAAGGCTGTTCCGGCGGCTCGGCCTGCCACTCCCAGAGCACCAGCATGGCCAGGTACTGCGGGTAGGTCAGGCCGAGCGCTTCGAGCATCGGCCGGTAGCCACGGATCACCGCGCGGGACACGGCGTACAGGCGGAAGCACAGCTGGTTGTCCAACTGCAGCTCTGCGGGCAGCGATACCGCGTCTTTCATCACAGCAGCGCTTCGATCTCGGCGGAGAGTTGCTCGGGCTTGGTGGTCGGGGCAAAGCGCTTGATCACCTTGCCATCCTGGCCGATGAGGAACTTGGTGAAGTTCCACTTGATGCCCTGGCTGCCCAACAGGCCCGGCGCGCGCTTCTTCAGTTGCACATAAAGCGGGTGGGCCTCGGCGCCGTTGACGTCGATCTTCTTGAACAGCGGGAAGCTCACGCCGAAATTCAACTCGCAGAACTGGGTGATTTCCCCTTCGTTACCGGGCTCCTGCTTGCCGAACTGATTGCAGGGGAAACCGAGTACCACCAGGCCCTTGTCCTTGTACTGCCGCCAGAGCTTCTCCAGCCCCTTGTACTGCGGAGTGAAGCCGCACTGGCTGGCGGTATTCACCACCAGCAACGCCTTGCCGCCGAAATCGGCGAGGGTCTTCTGTTCGCCCTTGATGGTGGTCACGGGAATGTTCAGCAGTGCATCGCTCATCGGACATGGCTCCGGGGGAAAGTGGGAAATTCAAGAATAGTGATCAATTAAATTGCATGCAATTTAATTGATCACTAACCGTCCACTGAATGCCCCACCATCACCCTGTAGGAGCGAGCTTGCTCGCGAACGAATGTCCGGCGGCAACCGAACTGGGCGGGTTCGCGAGCAAGCCGCTCCTACAAAGAAGCAAAAAAAAGCCCGCTCGGTGGCGGGCCTTGAGGTCACTCTTTAGGCACCAGTCTCAACGATGCCGAATTGATGCAGTAGCGCAGCCCGGTCGGCCGCGGGCCGTCGGGGAAGACGTGGCCCAGGTGCGCATCGCACTTGCCGCAGCGTACTTCGATGCGGTGCATGCCATGGCTGAAGTCTTCCAACTCCTTCACCACCTCGCCGTTGACCGGCTGGAAGTAGCTCGGCCAGCCGCTGCCGGAATCGTACTTGGCGTCGGAATCGAACAGCGCAGTACCGCAGCACACGCAGTGGTAAATGCCGGGCGTCTTGGTGTCGTGGTATTCGCCGGTGAAGGCGCGCTCGGTGCCGCCCAGACGGCAGACATGGAACTGCTCGTCGGTGAGTTCGTCACGCCAGGAATCCAGGGGCTTTTCCAGCTTTTCCATCGATCTGCCTCCATTAATGGAAAAAATGCCCGATGCCTCCTTTTCCGGGAATCGGGCCGCACGTATGATGCGCGTGGTTAACGTCAGGTTCAGAATCTGCCGCACAGAGACATTCTCGCGATAGAAAAGCCTTAAAAACTCTACTTTTTCGAGAAATCCACTGTTTTCCTGTCGATTTTCAGGGTCGATACCAGGGAAAAGCACTTCCGAACCCATCATTTGACGCCAGTCTGTCACCCGCGTTACAGCCTGCCAAGTCGCCGGCCGCGGACTATTTCGGAATCCCAGATCATGCAGGTCACCAAATCGAACAAGCTCGCCAACGTCTGCTACGACATTCGCGGGCCCGTGCTCAAGCACGCCAAACGCCTGGAAGAGGAAGGCCACCGCATCCTCAAGCTGAACATCGGCAACCCGGCGCCGTTCGGTTTCGAGGCACCGGATGAAATCCTCCAGGACGTCATCCGCAACCTGCCCACCGCCCAGGGCTACAGCGACTCCAAGGGCCTGTTCAGCGCGCGCAAGGCAGTAATGCAGTACTACCAGCAGAAGCAGGTGGAAGGCGTCGGCATCGAGGACATCTACCTGGGCAACGGCGTGTCCGAACTGATCGTCATGGCCCTGCAGGCGCTGCTCAACAACGGTGACGAGGTGCTGATTCCGGCGCCCGACTACCCGCTATGGACCGCCTCGGTCGCCCTCTCCGGCGGCAAGCCGGTGCACTATCTCTGCGACGAGCAGGCCGGCTGGTTCCCCGACGTCGCCGACATGAAGGCGAAGATCACCAGCAACACCAAGGCCCTAGTGCTGATCAACCCGAACAACCCCACCGGCGCGGTCTACTCGAAGGAAGTGCTGCTGGACATCGTCGAGCTGGCGCGCCAGCACAACCTGGTGATCTTCTCCGACGAGATCTACGACAAGATCCTCTACGACGAGGCCCAGCACATCTCCACCGCGTCGCTGGCGCCGGACGTGCTCTGCCTGACCTTCAACGGCCTGTCCAAGTCCTACCGCGTGGCCGGCTTCCGCTCCGGCTGGATCGCCATCTCCGGCCCCAAGCACAAGGCACAGAGCTATATCGAGGGCCTGGACATCCTCGCCAACATGCGCCTGTGCGCCAACGTGCCGAGCCAGCACGCGATCCAGACGGCGCTGGGCGGCTACCAGAGCATCAATGACCTGGTCCTGCCGGGCGGCCGCCTGCTGGAACAGCGCAACCGCGCCTGGGAACTGCTCAACGACATTCCCGGTGTCAGCTGCGTGAAGCCCATGGGCGCGCTCTACGCGTTCCCGCGCATCGACCCGAAGGTCTGCCCGATCCACAACGACGAGAAGTTCGTCCTCGATCTGCTGCTTTCCGAGAAGTTGCTCATCGTTCAGGGCACCGCCTTCAATTGGCCCTGGCCGGATCACTTCAGGGTCGTTACCCTGCCTCGACTCGATGACCTGGAACAGGCCATCGGACGTATCGGCAACTTCCTGAAAAGCTATCGCCAATAAATCATCGCCAGTGAACTGATGGATCTGCAGATCGACGACTTCTACAAGGACGCAGCCGGCGGCCTGCTGACGCTCTACCAGGCCTTCCCGCGCAAGATCGCCCTCTACGTCGAGGACCTGATCGGCCGGGAAGAGCCCGACGAATTCGGCCTGCCCAGCACCCGCCACCAGAGCTGCCTGGGCGCGCTGCTGTGGTTGGCCGAAGAAGGCTACCTGCGCTTCGAGGCAACCATTCGTTACGAAGCATTGGACCAGGCGGTGCTCAGCGAAAAAGCCTTCCTGCGCCTGACCCGCCTCGTCCCCCATGCCGTGCGCGACGACCAGGAACTGCCGCCCAGCGTGCGCCGCGACCAGGCTACGCTGGCCAACCAGCTGCGTGAAGCACTGGCCAGCCGGCACGGGGAACGCATCGCCCGGCTGACCCGTCTACTCTTCGAGAGCGACCTGGGGCGCCCGTAGTCCGGGCAGGCGACACAAGTTGAAATAGTCCCCGAGTTGAATCGCCTGGGGGCCATCCGTATATACCCCGCATACTATTCAGCGATCCCGAGCGCGTTGCGCCCGGCGATCCGGAAAGCCGCATTCCAAGGCGGCTTTCGCCCCGTCACCGTGAGGAGAAGCTTTACGCCATGATGCGCATCCTGTTGTTCCTGGCCACCAACCTGGCAGTTCTGGTGATCGCCAGCATCACCCTGAAATTGCTCGGCGTGGACCGATTCACCGGCCAGAATTACGGTAGCCTTCTGATTTTCTGTGCCGTCTTCGGCTTCGCCGGCTCCCTGGTTTCGCTGTTCATCTCCAAGTGGATGGCGAAGATGAGCACCGGCACCGAGATCATCAGCCAACCGCGCACCCGCCACGAGCAGTGGCTGCTGCAGACCGTGGAAGAGCTGTCCCGCGAAGCCGGCATCAAGATGCCGGAAGTGGGTATCTTCCCCGCCTACGAGGCCAACGCCTTCGCCACCGGCTGGAACCGCAATGACGCGCTGGTCGCGGTCAGCCAGGGCCTGCTGGAGCGCTTCTCGCCTGAGGAAGTGAAAGCCGTACTCGCCCACGAGATCGGCCACGTGGCCAACGGCGACATGGTCACCCTGGCGCTGATCCAGGGTGTGGTGAACACCTTCGTGATGTTCTTCGCGCGCATCTTCGGCAACTTCGTCGACAAGGTGATCCTGAAGAACGAAGACGGCCCGGGCATCGGCTACTTCGTCGCGACCATCTTCGCCGAGCTGGTCCTGGGCATCCTCGCCAGCATCATCGTCATGTGGTTCTCGCGCAAACGCGAATACCGCGCCGACGAAGCCGGCGCCCGCCTCGCCAGCACCGCTGCAATGATCGCCGCCCTGCAACGCCTGCGCGCCGAACAGGGTGTGCCGGTGCAGATGCCCGACTCGCTGCAGGCCTTCGGTATCAACGGCAACCTCAAGCATGGCCTCGCCGGCCTGTTCATGAGCCACCCGCCGCTGGAAGACCGTATCGAAGCCCTGCGCGCCGCCGGCCGCTAAGCTTCGACGCGACAAAAAAGGGCGACCCTCGGGTCGCCCTTTTTCATACCTGCGATTCAGCCCCGGCGGAGCGTGAACACCACTTCGTCCAGATGACCGACGCCACGCTTGAGAAACTTCGGGTTCTCCGCCAGCACATCGAGGCGCTCCACCTCCGTCACCTCCCAGTCCTCGGCGAAGAGCTCGTGCACTTCCGGCGCCAGCACGGCGAACGGCGGGCCATCCATCTCGGCCTGCGGGTATTCCAGGGTCACCAGCAGCCCGCGCGAGCGAGACGGCAGGATGCGCTGCAGATGGGCCGCATAGTCGGCACGCAGGTCCGGCGGCAAGGCGATCAGCGCCGCGCGGTCGTACAGCGCGCTGCACCCCGCCACCTGTTCAGCAGTGACATCGAAGAAATCGCCCTGGAGAATCTCCAGGCGCTCGAAGCTGTAGCGGCGCAGCGCGCCATCCTCGGTGACCTGCGGAGTGACACCCAGCTCGGTGAAGAAGTCGACGGCGGCGCGCTCGGCCAGTTCGACTCCCAGTACGCGATATCCCCATTGGGCCAGCCAGAGCATGTCCAGGCTTTTGCCGCACAGAGGCACCAGCACCTGCGACTCCTCGGGCAACCCCAGGCCCGGCCAGTTGCGCTGCAGGCCAGGGTTCACCGACTGCTGATGGAAACCGATTTCATTGCGCGCCCAGCGCGACTGCCAGAACTCATGCTGCATAGATCACCTGCTCAAACACTGCGCAAAGCGCGGGGCAACAGCCAGCGCCACCAGGCGCCGCGCCGCTCGCGCTGACTTTCTCCGGCCTCGAGGATCTTCAGCCGCACCTGATCACCGCGGACCCGCTGCACGCAGATTTCGGTGCCGTCCTCCAGACGGAGGCAGTCGCCGATCTCGAGCATCAGGACTTGTTCGCCTTGCTGCATAGCTGAATTCGCCATCTGTTTCGGAAATTTCCGCAAACTCTAACGCATAGTCCGACTGACATCCCCTCAAAGCGTCTTATGGCGGCTGGCTCCGCCACTCTGCAACCCAGTTGGCACTTTTGCAGCGAGGCATCCAGCGGGAGACACCGAGTGAAACATCGATTTTGTCGATCATTAAATTCAAAAACCTATACTGGATTTCGATCTTTGAGCGCGTGAACATAGAGGCATTCAAGTAGCGAGGTTCGCCATGCTCCCTGCCCTCTTCATCTCCCACGGCTCCCCCATGCTGGCTCTGGACCCCGGCGCCAGCGATGCCCCCCTGAAACGTCTGGCTCGCGAATTGCCGCGTCCCAAGGCCATCCTGGTGGTTTCCGCTCACTGGGAAACGCCCGACCTGCGCATCACCGCTTCGCCCATGCCGGACACCTGGCACGACTTCTACGGCTTTCCGCCCGAGCTCTACGCCGTGCAGTACTCGGCCGCCGGCTCGCCGGAGCTGGCGCGGCGGGTCGCTGAGCTGCTGGCCGAGGCTGGCCTGCCTGCCACCCTCGACCCCGAACGCCCGCTGGACCACGGCGCCTGGGTGCCGCTGAGCCTGATGTACCCGGAAGCCGATATCCCCGTCGTGCAATTGTCCCTGCCCAGCCGCCTCGGCGCCCCCATGCAGCACCGGGTCGGCGCTGCCCTGCGCAAACTGCGCGATGAAGGCATCCTGCTGATCGGCTCAGGCAGCATCACCCACAACCTGGGCGAACTGGACTGGCACGCAGGCCCCGAGGTGATCACCCCCTGGGCCAAGGCGTTCCGCGACTGGATGGTGGCGCGGCTGGAAGCCGACGACGAAGCCGCCTTGTTCGACTATCGCCGGCAGGCTCCCTACGCGGTACGCAACCACCCACGCGACGAGCACCTGCTGCCGCTGTACTTCGCCCGTGGCGCCGGCGGTTCGGCGATGACGGTGGAGCACGCCGGATTCACGCTTGGCGCGCTGGGGATGGATATCTACCGCTTCGACTGATTGCTCTTTTGCAGGAGCAAGCTCGCAAACTTCTCGCTACAGCGTCGGAGTTGGGCGGTTCGCGAGCAAGCTCGCTCCTACAGGTTAGGCATCGGCCGATGCCGGAAACGAAAAAGCCCCGCCAAGGCGGGGCTTTTTCATTCACGAGAGACTGACGAATCAGTCTTCGCGGTAACGGCGCAGGCGCAGGGCCTTGCCGGCAACGCGGGTGTCCTTGAGCTTGGTCAGCAGACGCTCGAGGTTCTCTTCCGGCAGCTCGATCAGGCTGAAGGTCTCGCGGATCTGGATACGGCCGATGGCCTCGCGGGACAGGCCGCCCTCGTTGAGGATGGCGCCCAGCAGGTTCTTCGCCTGCACGCCATCACGGGCGCCCAGGGCGGTACGGCAGCGGGCCTTGCCTTCCGACGGCGGAGCCATGGTGCGGGGCGCGCCGCTGCGCTCCGGACGGTCGCCGCGCTCGGGGCGATCGCCACGTTCGCTGCGCTCGTAACGGTCACCGCTGCGCTCGCGCGGGGCGGCCGGGGTCAGCGGCTGTTCGCGGCGGACCGATTCCAGGTCCAGCGCCTTGCCTTCGGTGAGCTTGGCCAACAGCACGGCGGCCAAGGTGTCCATGTCGGTACCCAGGCGACGGCACAGCTCGTCACGCACGGCGCCACGGTTGGCCACAGCGTTGGCCAGCAGCGGTTGCAGGCCGGTGGCCAGGCGATTCAGGCGGGCTTCCAGCACGGTCTCGGCGTCCGGCAGGCGAACTTCGCCGACCTTCTGCCCGGTCACACGCTCGATCACCTGCAGCATGCGGCGTTCGCGCGGGGTCACCAGCAGCAGGGCGCGACCTTCGCGGCCGGCACGGCCGGTACGGCCGATACGGTGCACATAGGATTCCGGATCGTAGGGCATGTCCACGTTCAGTACGTGGGTGATGCGCGCCACGTCCAGGCCGCGAGCAGCAACGTCGGTGGCGATGACGATGTCCAGCGAGCCATCCTTCAGGGACTCGATCACGCGCTCACGCTGCGCCTGCGGCATATCGCCGTTCAGCGCGGCGGCACGGTAGCCCTGGCGCTCGAGCAGCTCGGCGATATCCAGGGTGGCCTGCTTGGTGCGGACGAAGCCGATCAGGGCGTCGAACTGTTCGACTTCCAGCAGACGCAGGATCGACGCCGGCTTCTGGTCGGCGTGGACCATCAGGTGCACCTGCTCGATGCGGGCGACGGTCTGGGTCTTGGCGGCGATGCGGACGTGCTTGGGTTCTTTCAGGTGGCGTTCGGCGATGCTGCGGATCGAAGCCGGCAGGGTCGCGGAGAACAGCACGCTCTGACGGCTGGACGGCATGGCTTCGAAGATCACTTCGAGGTCATCCATGAAGCCGAGCTTGAGCATTTCGTCCGCTTCGTCGAGGACCAGGCTCTTGACGGTGGACAGCAGATTTTCGTCGCGGCGCAGGTGGTCGCACAGGCGGCCCGGGGTGGCGACCACGACCTGGGCGCCCTGGCGCAGGGCCTTGAGCTGCGGGCCCATGGGGGCACCACCGTAGACGGCAATGACGCCGACGCCCGGCATCTGCTTGGAGTAGGTCTCGAAAGCGGTGGCAACCTGCAGGGCCAGTTCACGAGTCGGAACCAGCACCAGCACCTGCGGGACACGGCGGCTGGGTTCGATCTGCGAAAGCAACGGCAGCGCGAACGCGGCAGTCTTGCCGGTACCGGTCTGGGCCTGGCCGATCATGTCGTGGCCTTCGAGGATCACCGGGATCGACTGGGCCTGGATCGGCGACGGCTCTTCATAACCGACAGCGGCAATGGCAGCGAGAACATTGGGGTGAAGACCGAGCGCGGCGAAGCCGGCGGTTTCCTGGGTCATGGGTTTTGCCTCTAAGTACATCCGCAAAGACCCAATAGCCGAGCTGCGCATGCCCTGTACGACGATAAAGTCACCCAGGCAGCTGGAAGCGGGGATTTGCGAAATGAAGATTGGAAGAATGCGTCAAGGAAGTCCGCACAGCGGACGCACAGCCCGAGCGTGAAAGCTGCGGAAAAATGCGGGATCCGAAACGAGGCCAGCGTTTGGCCGGCGCGTATCATACCGGAAAATCCTGACCGATGTGTTTCTTTTCGGAACACGACCGGCGAACGGTCGTCCCGTGGACAACCCCGTCCCTGCCGGCTATACCGTGCAAGCCACCCGACCGGAGCCCGCCAATGACCGCCAGCAGCGAACCGCGCATCACTGTCGAACGCCATGAGCACGTCCTGCTGCTGGGCCTGAACCGGGTCGAGAAGCGCAACGCCTTCGACCTGGAGATGCTGACCCAACTGGTACTGGCCTTCGGCGAGTACGAGCACGACGACGATCTGCGCTGCGCACTGGTGTTCGCCCACGGCGACCACTTCACCGCCGGCCTGGACCTGGCCAGCATCGGCGAGACCTTCCGCACCGGCTGGAGCATGCCCGAGGGCTCGGCCGCCCCCTGGGGCACCTTCGGCGGGCGGCGCCTGACCAAGCCTTTGCTGGTCGCCGCGCAGGGCTACTGCTTCACCCTGGGCATCGAATTGATGCTCGCCGCCGACATCAACCTCTGCGCCAGCAACGCGCGCTTCGCCCAACTCGAAGTGCAGCGCGGCATTTTTCCCTTCGGCGGGGCCACTTTACGCATGCACCAGGTGGCCGGCTGGGGCAACGCGATGCGCTGGCTGCTGACCGGCGACCCCTTCGATGCGCACGAGGCCTATCGCATAGGCCTGGTGCAGGAGGTCACCGCGCCGGAAGAGCTGATGCCCCGCGCCCTCTGGCTGGCCCAGCGCGTTGCCGCCCAGGCACCGCTGGGCATCCGCGCCACCCTGGCCTCGGCTCGGAGAAGCCTCGACGAAGGTGAGGAGGCAGCTGCAAGACTGCTGCCGGCCATGGCCAGCGAACTGCTCTCCACCGAGGACGCGAAAGAGGGTTTGAATGCCATGCTGGAGCGCCGCGAGGGTCGATTTCTGGGCAAATGAACGCTCGCGGAAAAAGCAAAACGGAACCATCGTGCGAAAAGCGCTATATCCAAGGTATTAAAATCCCCTGACGGGCGGTCCTAATCCTTTAGTTTTCACTTTGAAATCAGATAGTTAAAAGTCACAAAACGACTATATACAAGTTCCAATTTCGCGTCTGAAAACAAACCTCTAGAACTGACTCCAGAGCAGCTCAGCGACGCGCCGGATACCGACCGGGCAGCCCGCTGACTGACGTTCTCATGGAGGAACTTCTCATGTCAGGCCCGATCCGTGTTTTCGCGCTTTCCCTTCTCGTCGTTGCCCTCTCCCTGCAAGGTTGCAGCAGCAAGGGCGGCAGCAGCCACCACTCTTCCGGCAGCAGTTCCGAGCAACCCGCCGACAGCGGTTCCGGCGGCGATGGTTCCGGTGGCTCTGGCGGTACAGGCGGTACAGGCGGTACCGACGGCACCGGTGGTACTGGAGGAACCGGTGGCACTGGTGGCACCGACGGCACCGGAGGAACTGGCGGTACCGGTGGGACCGGCGGAACTGGCGGTGGCGGCACGGACGGAGGCGGTACCGATGGCGGCGGCACGACCACTCCGCCCGCCAGCACCACCGGCAACATCCTGACCAACACCGGCGAAGCAGTCTCCAATGTCGGCGGCACCGTGAGCACCGTGGGGGGCGTGGTGAAAACCGTCGACCTGCCGATCCTGGGCAACGGTGTCACGCAGAATGCCGGCAACCTGGTCCAGGAAGTCGGGGCCGGGGTGGACAGCGTCGGCACCGGCGTCACCAATGGCCTCGGCCAACTGGGCAACAACCCCAACGCAGTGGGCACTACCGTGGCTGGCGTAACCGGCCTGGTGAGCCATACCGGCGCCGCCGTGAGCAGCCTGGGCGACACCGTGGCAGCCATCGGCGATGCGCCGGTGCTGGCCAATACCCCGCTCAACGGCCTGACCGGCCAGGTGGGCGGCCTGGTGGATGGTGTCGGCGGCAAGATCACCATGCTCGGTGACTCCCTCAGCGGCGCGGTCACCACCGGCCCGCTGAGCCAACTGACCACCCAGCTCAGCGGCACCACCGCCGGTCTGGTCGGCAACATCGAAGGAACCACTCGCGGCGTGGGCGCCGCCACCGGACTGGGAACGCCGGTGAACAACCTGTTGACCACCGTCGGCGGCGTTGTGACCCAGACAGGCAACCAGGTCGCCAGCCAGAATCCGGCGCTGGCCCCGGTCGGCGGAATCGTCAGCAATGCGGGTCAGGCAGTCAGTGCGGCCGGCGGCCTGGTCAACGGCAGCAACCCGGGCGGCGGTCTGCTCGGCGGTGTCACCGGCTCCCTGGGCGGCGCTACCGGTGGCAGTAATCCGGTGGGCGGCCTGGTCGGCGGTGTGACCGGCGCGGTCGGCGGCATCACTGGTTCTCTCGGCGGCGCTGCCGGTGGCAGCAATCCGGTCGGCGGCCTGGTCGGCGGTGTGACCGGCGCGGTCGGCGGCATCACCGGTTCCCTCGGCGGCGCTGCCGGCGGCAGCAATCCGGTCGGCGGCCTGGTCAGCGGTGTGACTGGCGCAGTCGGCGGCATCACCGGCTCCCTCGGCGGCGCTGCCGGCGGCAGCAACCCGGTCGGCGGCCTGGTCAACGGCGTGGCCGGAACCGTCGGCGGCCTGACCAGCGGCCTCACCGGTGGTGGCGGCCTGGTCGCCGGGGCAGGCGTGGGCATCGGCAGCAACGCCCAGGGTTCGGGCGTGGCAGTCGGCGCTGGCGCCGGTACGACTGGCGGCACCAGCGGCCAGGGAGGCCTGCTGGGCAATACGCTGGGCGCCGTGGGTGGCGCGCTGGGTGGTGTGACCGGCGGACTGGGCGGTGGATTGGCGATCGGTACGCACAAGCAATAATCCGATTTACGCCCATACTGTACTAACCAGGAGCCGCCCACGGCTCCTGGTCTTTTAATAAGAAGATCGGTCTCATGGAGGAGCCAGATGCGCAGACTCGCTGTCCTTCCCCTGTTGTTGGCTGCACCTTTCGCCTGGGCCGAGCGCCCGATCCAGCTTCCCGGCTCTGATATCGAACAGACCCTTCCCCGCCCCAACCTTCCTGGCGGCGACATTCGCCCCAAGGCCCCCAAGGTCACGGCTCCGGAGCCTTCAGCCAGCCAACCCGGCCAGGTTCTCCAGCAGCGCATCCGCATCAAGCGCATCGAACTGGCCGGCGGCAAGCACTACCCCGTCGAGACCTGGAAACCGCTACTGGAACCACTGACCAAGCGCACCATCCAGGTCAGCGAGCTGGTGGCGGCGGCCAAGGCCATCACCCAGCGCTACCAGGATGACGGCTACTTCATCTCCTTCGCCTACGTGCCCAACCAGGACTTCGGTAGCGGCGTCGCGCGGATCGTGCTGGTCGAGGGTCACATCAGCCAGGTCCGTGCTGCGGGCGACCTGGGCGTGCACCAGATGCGCGTGGACCGCTGGATCGAAAAACTGAAAGCGGAAAAACCCCTGACCCGCGAAAGCTTCGAGCGCTTCAGCGTGCTGATGAGCCGGGTGCCCGGCATGCAGATGGCCATGGCGCTCAACCCGCCCACCACCAGCGACGGCGGCGCCGTGCTGGAGCTGGCCGGCAAGCAGAAGCGCTTCGACACCGGCATGAACCTCGACTCCCGCCGGGGCGAGCAGCGCGGGCTGTTCAACGCCGAGGTGATGTCGATGCTCGGCTGGGGCGAGCAACTGCAGTTCAGCTACCTCTACCCGCCGGGAGACGATCACGAGTACTACCGCGCCTGGAACTACAGCCAGCTGCTGGGTGACAACGGCCTGCAACTGCTCGCCGGCTACAGCAAGTACAACTCGCGCCCCGGCGAGAACCTGCGCCTGGCCAGCGGCCTGGAGTTCGAGCGCAAGCGGCAGAACGAGCGGGTCAGCGCCGGCCTGGGGATTCCGCTGGTGCTGCGCCGCGACCTGACCTGGGACCTGAACCTGCGCGGCTATACGGTGAACGACACCAGCCGCTACGACCTGGTCTACCCGGCCATTCCCTTCCGCATCGAGCAGAAGAGCAAGCTGCGCGTGGTGGGGATCGAAACCGTCGTCCAGCAATTCGCCGAGAAGCGCGTGCGAGCCGGCAGCGTGGCGGTTTACCAGGGCCTCAATGGTATGGGCGCGGAGACGCCGGACCCGATCAAGAAGAACTTCACCCGCCTGCTCGGCTACGGCGCCCAGCAGGACCAGTTCGGCTCCAACTGGCAGGGCGTGGTGACCGCCGCCTTCCAGTGGAGCGACGACGTGCTGCCGGACTCCGAGCAAGTCACCTACGGCGGCAGCAACTTCGGCCGCGGCTACCCCGACGACCAGGCCACCGGCGACAAGGGCTGGGGCGCCGCCTACGAGTTGAACTATTCCTTCCTGCGGCAGAGCGTGGTGCTCAACCAGATCCAGCCCTACTTCGTCGTCGACACCGCGCGCACCCGCTACAACCAGGACGGTCTGAACGAAGGCAAGCTCGGCTCCGCGGCGCTGGGCGTGCGCTTCTCCGACCGCAAGCACTACCTGGTGTCGATGGAAGTGGCAAAACCCTTCGGCGACCGGGCCCTGGACAACAACGAGCGCAGCCCGCGGCTGAACTTCGCCTTCAGCTACCAGATTCCCTGATGGATACCCATGCAGAGAGTCACTGCGCCGGGCGCAGTGACTCGATGTAGGTGCGCAGCGAATAGCCCAGCTTCGGTTCAAGCTGGCCGACACGCTTCTTCAGGCCGCGCAGGTTCAGTTTCTGATCCAGTTCGGCGGGGACGAAGACGATCACGTTGCCTTCGGGCACCGGGCATTCCCAGTAATGCCGGTTGAAGCGTCCGCGCAGCAACGCGGCGCCCAGGGGCCGGCCGTCGTCGGTGCTCCACTGGTTGATCACCAGCCAGCCACCCGGCCGCAGGCGTTCGCGGCAGGCGCCGAGAAAGTCCCAGCCGATGTGCGCCGGCGCGGGTCCGGTATCGGTATAGAGATCAAGGAAGATCAGGTCGGCCGGCTCGCACCCGGCCAGTTCCTGCACGGCATCGCCGATGCGCAGGTTCAGGCGCTCATCGTCCGCCAGGCCGAGGTGCTCGCGGGCCAGGCGCGGAATGGACGGACGCAGTTCGATGGCTTCCACTTCGTCCAGCGGCAGGTACTTCAGGCAGGCCTGGGTCAAGCTGCCGGCACCAAATCCGAGGAAGAGCGCGCGCCGCGGACGCGGATGGCACAGCGCGCCGACCAGCATGGCGCGGGAGTAGTCATACTCCAGCCAGCTCGGATCACCCATCAGCACGCAGCTCTGCTCGACCTCGTCGCCGAACTCCAGGTAGCGGAAGGCACCGCTCTCCACGACACGGATCACGCCGAAGTCATCGCGCTCCTCGACGATCAGCAACTCTTCGCTCAACAGTTCCTCGCTCATCACTGGCTCCGGGAGGAAACTGCCATGGCAATGCGGCTCGCCGGATACGGCGAACGGCACGGATTGCCATTGAAATACAGGGGCTCGCGCACGCAATAATCCTTCGAATCAAGACGGCCACACGTCGACCGCCAGGTCGGCAAAGCCGCAAGAATAACAGCCCAAGAGGCACAACCAAGCATGCGCCAGCGTAGTGCCCTTCGCGAGTCCGCCAACCGTCACTGTCTTTCGTCGGTATTCCTGCGTCAGCGCACACCTGTGCGCTGCGCGGGCGGCTGATCGCCCACCAGTGTTCCCCAGGACAAGGATGTCCCTTCTTTTCCAGCGCAAACCGCCACGGCGACCTCGCGCGGGCCATATGCCGAGCTGATACCATGGGCGGATACCGTCCATAGCCGCGAAGACCCGCCAATGAGCCTGCCCTGGAGCCCCGATAGCTGGAGAAGCAAACCGATCCAGCAACAGCCCGCCTACCCCGACGCGAACCGCGTGAGCGAGGTCGAACGCACCCTCGCCAGCTTCCCGCCGCTGGTGTTCGCCGGCGAGGCCCGCGAGCTGCGCCGACAGTTCGCCGAGGTCACCGCTGGCCGCGCCTTCCTGCTGCAGGGCGGCGACTGTGCCGAGAGCTTCGCCGAGTTCTCCGCGGCGAAGATCCGTGACACCTTCAAGGTGCTGCTGCAGATGGCCGTGGTCATGACCTTCGCTGCCGGCTGCCCGGTGGTGAAGGTCGGCCGCATGGCCGGCCAGTTCGCCAAACCACGCTCCTCCGGCGATGAAACCATCGACGGCGTGACCTTGCCGGCTTACCGCGGCGACATCGTCAACGGCATCGGCTTCGACGAGAAAAGCCGCGTGCCGGACCCGGACCGCCTGCTGCAGGCCTACCACCAGTCCACGGCCTCACTGAACCTGCTGCGCGCCTTCGCCAATGGCGGCTTCGCCGACCTGCACCAGGTGCACCAGTGGAACCTCGACTTCATTGCCAACTCGGCGCTGTCCGAGCGCTACCAGCAACTGGCCGACCGCATCGACGAAACCCTCGCCTTCATGCGTGCCTGCGGCCTGGATACCGCGCCGCAACTGCGCGAAACCAGCTTCTTCACCGCCCATGAAGCGCTGCTGCTGAACTACGAGGAAGCCTTCATCCGCCGCGACAGCCTCACCGGCGGCTGGTACGACTGCTCCGCGCACATGCTGTGGATCGGCGATCGCACCCGCCAGCTCGACGGCGCCCACATCGAAATGCTCCGCGGCGTCGGCAACCCCATCGGCGTGAAGGTCGGCCCGAGCATGGACAGCGAGGAGCTGATCCGCCTGATCGACATCCTCAACCCGGACAACGAGCCCGGCCGCCTCAACCTCATCGTGCGCATGGGCGCCGACAAGGTCGGCGACGGCCTGCCGCGCCTGATCCAGACCGTGCAGCGCGAGGGCAAGCAGGTGCTGTGGAGCTCCGACCCCATGCACGGCAACACCATCAAGGCCTCCAGCGGCTACAAGACCCGCGACTTCGCGCGCATCCTCGCCGAGGTCCGGCAGTTCTTCGAAGTACACCGGGCCGAGGGCAGCTACGCCGGCGGCATCCACATCGAGATGACCGGGCAGAACGTCACCGAGTGCATCGGCGGTGCGCGGCCGATCACCGAGGCCGGCCTGAGCGATCGCTACCACACTCACTGCGACCCGCGCCTGAACGCGGACCAGTCGCTGGAGCTGGCCTTCCTCATCGCCGAAACCCTGAAGCAGGTTCGCCGCTGAATCCGACACCGGTCTCAGAGCAGTCCTAAAACCACTTCCTGCAATTGACGGTACAGGGGCGCCTACCTAGAGTGGCGCCCCGCGCGGCAGCCGCCGCGCCATGGAAACCGCCAACCAAGGAAGATCCCCGATGCAACTGCACCGCTCCCTCCTCGCCCTGCTGATCGGCGCCAGCGCCGCGCTCTCCGGCTGCCAGAACATGAACACCGACAGCCTCGTGCAGTCGGGCATGATGGCCATGAAGGCCGCCACCCTCAGCGATGCCGAGATCAAGCAGGTAGCCGACGAAGCCTGTGCCAAGCAGGATGCCGAAGCCCAGATCGCCCCGGCCTCCAGCCCCTACGCGCAGCGCCTGGACAAGATCGCCGCCGCCCTGGGCAACCCGCTGACCGGCACCTCGATCAACTACAAGGTCTACCTCACCGACGACATCAACGCCTTCGCCATGGCCAACGGCTGTGTACGCGTCTACTCCGGCCTGATGGACCTGATGAACGACAACGAAGTGGAAGGCGTGCTCGGCCACGAGATCGGCCACGTCGCCCTAGGCCACGTGAAGAAGGCCACCCAGACTGCCTACGCAACCGCCGCCGCCCGCGGTGCCGTCGCAGCGTCAGGGAATGCTACCGTCGCCGCCCTGTCGCAATCGCAGCTGGGTGAAATCGGTGAAGCGCTGGTCAACGCGCAGTTCTCCCAGTCCCAGGAGTCGGCGGCCGACGATTACTCCTTCGACCTGCTGAAGAAGCGCGGCATCGACCTCAACGGCCTGGCCAGCGCCTTCGACAAGCTGGCCAAGCTCAGCGGCGGCCAGGAGAGCAGCATGTTCGACTCCCACCCCGGCTCGCAGCAGCGTGCGGACCACATCCGTAAACGCATCGCCAGCGGCAAGTGATCACAGACGGGCCTCTGCGGAGGCCCGTTTCGTTTCAGGCTTGCGCCAGCAGCCCCTGCAGGCGCTCGCCCGAGGGCCGCTGGCAGTTCACCGCCACCCGTTCGAGCCCCAGCCAGCGCGCCATCTCGTTCAATTGCTGCGCCAATGCGATGTGGCCCTCTTCACCCAATCCCTTTTCCTCTTCGTGGACGGCATGCACCACCAGCTTTCCCGCGGCGCGATCGGAGCGCAGATCGACCCGCGCGCCCAGGTGCTCGTTGAACAGGAAAGGCAGGACGTAGTAGCCGTAAACGCGTTTGTGCTGCGGCGTGTAGATCTCCAGGCGGTAACGGAAATCGAACAGCCGCTCAGTGCGGGCGCGCTCCCAGACCAGTGAATCGAATGGCGACAGCAAGGCACTGGCGCGCACCTTGCGCGGAATGACCGGATCCGCCAGGCAATAGGCCGGCGCCTGCCAGCCCTGAACCTGTACGACCAGCAGATCGCCCGCCTCCACCAACTCCGCCAGCCGCGCCTTGCTGTCGGCAGGGTCCAGACGGAAGTAGTCGCGCAAGTCCTTCTCGGTGGCCACGCCCAGAGCCTGGGCGGAATGCAGCAGCAACTGGCGCTGCGCCTCGGCCTCGTCCAACTCGGGCTGCCGGAGCAGATCGAACGGCAGTACGCGCTCCGGCAAGTCGTACAGACGCTCGAAGCCACGCCGCCCGGCGACCGTCACCTTGCCTACGGCGAACAGCCATTCCAGCGCATGTTTCTCATCGCTCCAGTCCCACCAGGGGCCGGCGCGCTCCTCTCGGGTAGTCAGGCTGCCGGCGCCCAGCGCGCCCTGCTCGCGAACGGCATCGAGCACCCGCTGGATCACCGCCTGCCGCTCACGCCCGAAGCGCGCCAGTTGCTGGTAGATGCCACGCCCTTCGGCCGCGCGGCGCATGCGCCAGCGCATCAGCGGATACAGCTCCAGCGGCAGCAACGAGGCTTCGTGCCCCCAGTATTCGAACAGGCGACGATGCCGCCCGCCGCTCCAGGCCGCCTCTTCCAGCAGCGTCGGCGAGTAGTTGCCCAGGCGCGAGAACAACGGCAGGTAATGCGAGCGCACCAGCGCGTTCACCGAATCGATCTGAAGTACACCCAGGCGCTCCAGCAGGCTGCGCACATGGCGACGCTGCACCTCGCCACCAGGCCTGCGCAGGGCGAAGCCCTGGGCGGCCAGGGCCAGACGGCGGGCTTGCTTGAGGGACAGGGACTCTACGGTCGGCATCGTGGACTCCAGGACGGGGCAAGCCCTAGAGCCTAACGCCTATTGCCGCGCCTGGCTGCATCAGGCCGGCTCGGCCAACGATCCGGGCACCGGGAATGGTCGGGCGAAAGTGAAGACTTCCGGCGACGGCCCCTCCAGCTGCAGGCGCTCCAGGCGCTCGCGGGCCATAGGCACGTCCGGCAGGTCGCCTGCGGGCAGCCACCAGAGCGCCAGGCTTGGCGCGCCAAGGCGCTCCATCCAGTCACGCTTGTTGCGCAGTACCTGCAGGTGCTCGCCGCTGTAGACGTATTCCTTCAACGCCTCCACGGACTCCCAGACGGACAGGTTGACGATGATCAGCGGGTCGTCGAAGACGCGGATGGAGGTGGCATCGCCCTCCTCCGTCTGCAGGCGCCAGACGAAACCCGCGCTGCGCTCGGCAAGGGCATTGATGTGGTCGAGCTGGTCAACGAATCCCTTCATCAGGGGATGATCCAGCGGGGCGCGGGCCTTGGCGATGTTGACCTGGGCGAGGTGGTAATGCGTGGACATGGGCTTCCTTGTCATGACGCTGATCAGACTTGCAAGAGCGGGCGACACGGTGAGGGGCCGTGCCGCCCGGCAGGCTCAACGACGAACATAGTCGGCCCAGAACGGGCGCTCGACTTCCTGCTGAATATCGGCGCGACTCAGGCCGATGTCCTTGAGCGCTTCATCGCTCATGGTCGCCAGCTCACGGCGCTGGCGGGCCAGTTCGTGCCAATGCAGGACACGTTGCACGGCGCGCTTCCACAGCGGTGCGGCCGCGATTTTGTGAACATGGTAGGACGCTGCTACGAAACCGATTTGACCTTTCATCTTGCTTCCTCCCTGTGGGGTTGGATGCAGTTTCCTGCTCGCGCTAAGATCAATCCAACGAATCATTCTTATGCGACCCATCTCGGAGATTGATGAATGAGCAGCTTCCCCAGCATCGACAGCGAACTGCTGCGCACCTTCGTCGCCATCGCCGACCACGGCGGCTTCACCCGCGCCGCCGAGATGGTCAACCGCACGCAGTCGGCGGTGAGCATGCAGATGAAGCGCCTGGAGGAGGACGTGCTGGAACGCAGCCTGTTCGAGCGCGATGGCCGCCAGGTGCGCCTGACGCCCGAAGGCCAGATCCTGCTGGGTTACGCCCGGCGCATCCTGCGGTTGCAGGGCGAGGTGTTCAACACCTTCCGCCAGCCGCACATGGTCGGCTCGGTGAAGATCGGCACGCCGGACGACTATGTAATGCGCTTCCTGCCCAGCATCCTCTCGCGCTTCGCCGAGGCCTACCCGCTGGTGCAGGTCGAGGTGCATTGCGACTCCTCGGCGCAATTGCTGATGCGCAACGACCTCGACCTGTCCATCGTCACCCGCGAGCCGGGCACCGAGATCGGTCAGTTGCTGCGCCAGGAAGACTTCGTCTGGATGGCCGCCGAGAGCTTCTGCCCGCAGGACCAGCGCCCGCTGCCACTGGCGATGTTCAACACCGCCTGCTTCTGCCGCGCCTGGGCCTGCAACGCCCTGGAGGCGATGGAAGTGGACTACCGCATCGCCTACAGCAGCCCGAGCCTGTCGGCCCTGTTCGCCGTGGCCAACGCTGGACTGGCGGTGACCGCGCAACTGCGCAGCCTGCTGACCGGCAACCTGCGCATCATCGGCGAGGACGAAGGCCTACCGGTGCTGCCCAACGCCAGCATCGTGCTACTGCGTGGGCAGAAGATGACGCCGGTGACCGACAAGCTCGCCGAGTACATAGTCGAGGGCTTCAAGTCCTGACTATCAACACGCTGGGACTCAGCGCACCGCCAGCAGCACCGCACAGACGATCAGGAAGGCACTGAAGGCCATGCGCAGCTGACGTTCTGGCAGCGCGTGGGCCAGCCGCACGCCCCAGGAAATGCTCACCAGGCCGCCCAGCGCCAGCGCGCTGCCCATGCGCCAGTCCACGTGGCCATGCACCGCGTAGGTTGCCAGCGCCACGCCCGTGCTGGGCGCCGCCAGTGCCAACGCGAGGCCTTGGGCGATCACTTGGGTCAGGCCGAACACCGAGGTCAGCACCGGCGTCGCCAGAACGCCACCGCCCACACCAAACAGGCCGCCCAGCGAACCGGCACCCAGCCCCAGCACGCCCATCCACGGCAGGCCGTAGCGCGGCGTGCTGCCACCCTGCGGCACACGCTGGAACAGCCGTACCAACAGGTACAGCGCCAACAGCACCAGGAAAACCACGAAGGCGGTACGCATGCTGCGGGCATCCAGGTTAACTGCAATGCTGGAAGCGAAGAACGCACAGACCAGGCCGGTCAGCGCCAGCACCCCGGCCTGGGCGAAATCGATGCGATTGCGCTGGTGATAGCGCCAGATTGCCAGCAGCACGTTCGGCACCACCATCACCAGCGCAGTGCCCTGCGCCAGTTGCTGGTCCAGCCCGAACAGCACGCCCAGCGCCGGAATCGCCAGCAGCCCGCCGCCGATACCGAACAGCCCACCCAGGCTGCCCAGCACGACGCCGAGCAGAAAGTCCACGACCAGATCCCACATCACGCACCTCCACAACAGTGCGTCCATGCTAGAAAAGCCCGGCTGGATGTGAAACGCAAAGCGCTGCACAATGGTTTTGCCTTTCTTGCATAGCCAATGAATGCCATGACGCCCTCCAACCTCGAAGATCAGCTCGATCTCTACCTGGACGTACTCGACAACGGCAGCTTTTCCGCTGCCGCCCGCCTGCGCCAGCTCACTCCTTCCGCCGTGGCGCGACGCATGGATTCCCTGGAGCAGGGACTGGGATCGACCCTGCTCGTGCGCAGCACCCACAACGTGCGCGCCACGCCGGCGGGGCTGGCCTTCGCCGAGCGGGCACGGCGGATCGTCAGCGAACTGCGTCAGGCGCGAGCGGAGGCCGTATCGCTGAGCACCGCGCCGGAAGGCCTGATCCGCATCGACGCCCCGGTACCTTTCGGGCGTCGCCATCTCGCACCGGCGCTGGTCGACTTCCTTACCGCCAACCCCGGCCTGGACGTGCAACTGCGGTTGATCGACAGCTTCACCGACACCCGCGGGGAGAACCTCGGCCAGGTCGACCTGGTCCTGCGCATCGGGACCTTGCCCGACAGCCGCCTGGTCGCCACGCGCCTGGCCTCCATGCGGCGGATCGTCTGCGCCAGCCCCGCCTACCTGCAGCACCACGGCAGGCCTGCCTCTCCCCTGGAATTGCAGGAGCACATCGGCCTCGATTGGGAAGGCCTGGCGCCCGCACTGGCGTGGCGCTTCCTCATCGACGGCAGGCTGCAGCAGCTTCGGCCGCGCCGCTTGCGCATGACCGCCAATAATGCGGAAACACTGGTGGAAGGCGCGCTGCAGGGCATCGGCCTGGCGCACCTGCCGACATGGTTGTGCAGTGAGTACCTGATCAGCGGCCAGTTGCTGCCTCTGTTCTGCGAGAACGGCCTCCCCGAGCCTGAGCCCGGCGTCATCCACGCGCTGCGCCTGCAACGCGGTACCCACCCGCGCAGCGAACGCCTGCTGGCGTTCCTGCTGAAACGCTTCGGTTTCCCTCCCCCCTGGGACACGGCACTGGAGGAAGCGCTGTTCAAGAATTAGCCACCGCGCTAAATTAATGCGCAATCACCTCTTCGCCTCGAGCGCTCAGCCGGGAGCACGCCATGACCAAGCCAGACCCGACCTGCGAAGCCCTCAAGCTGGATAACCAGCTGTGCTTCGCCCTCTACTCCACGTCCCTGCAGATGACCAAGGTGTACAAGCCATTGCTGCAGGAACTGGGGCTCACCTACCCGCAGTACATCGCCATGCTGGTGCTCTGGGAAGAAGACGGCATCACCGTGGGCGAGATCAGCTCGCGCATGCTCACCGACCCCGGCTCGCTCACACCGCTGCTCAAGCGGCTGGAAGCCGAAGGCCTGATCACCCGCACCCGCAGTCAGGCAGACGAGCGTGTCGTGCAGTTGCGCCTGACCGCCAAGGGCCGGGAACTGCGCCGACAGGCGGAGCGCATTCCGGCCTGCATCCTGGCCAGCAGCGGTCTAACGTTGGACAGTCTGAAGCGACTCCAGGAGGAGCTCGTGGACCTACGCGGGCATCTGCAAGCCCCGTAAATCGGGGCTTATGCCCAAGCTGCAGGTTCCTTAGTCAGAAATCTTCCAACAATTATCTTGCGCACTAAATTAAATAGAACTAACTTTCACATCACGAACTGCTTAGTGCACAAAATATTAAGCAGCAAGACATTCTCAACCAGACTTACCTGACAGCGAACCGGAGACCACCATGCAAACCATCAAAGCCCTCTACACCGCCACCGCTACCGCCACCGGAGGCCGCGACGGCCGTGCCGTTTCCTCGGACGGCATCCTCGACGTGAAACTGACCACCCCGCGTGAGCTGGGCGGCGCCGGCGGCGAAGCGACCAACCCGGAACAGCTGTTCGCCGCTGGCTACTCGGCCTGCTTCATCGGCGCCATCAAGTTCGTCGCCAGCCAGAGCAAGAAGCAGATCCCGGCGGACGCCTCGATCACCGGCAAGGTCGGCATCGGCCAGATCCCCGGCGGTTTCGGCCTGGAAGTCGAGCTGAACATCAACCTGCCAGGCCTTGACCAGGCCGAGGCTGAAGACCTGGTCGCCAAGGCCCACCAGGTCTGCCCCTACTCCAACGCCACCCGCGGCAATATCGACGTGCGCCTGAACGTCAGCGTCTGACTCCAGCGCCGACAATCCAGAACGCCAGAAACGAAAAAGCCCGGCATCAGCCGGGCTTTTTTGTGTCTCGAATCAGGCTCAGGCCTTGACGCGGGACTTGTACTCGCCAGTGCGGGTATCGATTTCGATCGAGTCGCCGATTTCGCAGAAGGCGGAAACCTGGACTTCAGCACCGTTCTTCAGGCGAGCAGTCTTCATCACTTTACCGGAGGTGTCGCCACGGACGGCCGGCTCGGTGTAGACGATTTCGCGAACGATGGTGGTCGGCAGTTCAACGGAGATGACTTTCTCGTTGTAGAAGACCGCTTCGCAGACGTCGGTCATGCCGTCTTCGATGAAGGTCAGCACGCCTTCCAGATCGCCTTTCTCGATCTCGTACTGGTTGAACTCGGTGTCCATGAAGACATACAGCGGGTCCGCGAAGTAGGAGTAGGTCACTTCCTTGCGATCGAGGATGATCGGCTCCAGCTTGTCGTCGGCCTTGAACACGGTCTCGGTGCCGGCACCGGTCAGCAGGTTCTTCAGCTTCATCTTGACGACCGCGGAGTTACGGCCGGACTTGTTGAACTCGGCCTTCTGGATGACCCAGGGGGCGCCATTGATGTTGGCAACCTGGCCAGCGCGGAACTCTTGTGCGGTTTTCATACGATTATCCGATTGGATTGGAGACAAAAATCAGGGGCCATATCATAGCCAATTTGTATAAAAACGCACCAGCCCCGCAGCAAGATCGGTTTGTTCGGTCAGTCGCCGTTGCCAATTGCCAATCCACGCGGACCACTCCGGCAGCCGGCTTTCCAGCGTCTGCCAGGCTACCCCGGCATCATCCTGACCATTCCAGGCCATCCAGAACGCCATCAGCTCGGTCCGCAGCGGCTCGTCCATCCCGTCACTGAACAGGGCCAGGAATGCCTGCAATTTCTCCAGGTGAACATCGTCATCCTGCTGATAGATGTGCCAGACGAATGGCCGACCCGCCCACTGCGCCCGCACGAAGGAATCCTCGCCGCGCACCGCATTGACATCGCAACTCCACAGGAGCGGGTCATAGTCCTCTTGGCGGACGAAGGGCAGTACCTGCAGGCGCAGGGTGCCGCGCTGGAACTGATCCCCTGCTTTCAACGTTTTCTGCGCCCAGCGCTCGACATCGGCCAGCACCCTGCCCTCGGGCACCAGCAACAAAGTGCTATCGGAGCTGGCAGCCAATGCGTCGAGCCAACTGCCCAGCGCGGCATTTTCATAAGCGAATAGGGAGATGCGCCGCTCATGGGCATGCGGGTGCACGCCCAGACCTTCCAGGAATCGAAGGCTGGCCGCCGGGTCAGCCTGGAAAGCGTCGCGCCGGGCAATCAGATCGCTCTCGCGCAACAGCCCGCCGGTGGCCGGAGTGAAGCCGGGGAAGTAGAAGTACTTCTGCAAACCGCTGGCCTGCATCGATGGCAAGCCATGGCAGGACTCCACCCACGGTTCGGCGCTGAGATATTCCAGGTTCAGCCACAGTGACGGCTGCCGGCGTTGTTTCATCGCTTCTATATAGGCAGGCGGCATTTCGCAGGCGAAGGCCTCGACCACTACATCCGCCGCGTGAGTGTCCCCCCAGGGCTTCGGCCACAGGCGTACCTCCACACCGGATTGGTGTTGCGAATCGGCCGCGTCATCGGCCGTCGGGCAGATGCGCACGAAGGCCGCCAGATCGTCGACCCATAGCCGAACCTGCTGGCCATGTTCGCCGGCCAGTTGGCGAGCCAGTCTCCAGGTGACGCCGATATCGCCATAGTTGTCGACTACGCTGCAGAAAACGTCCCAGCTGGCCATGCGCTCTCCCGAGGATCAGAAGGCGCCAGTGTACCCGCGATCCCGGCCGCGCTCCTTAAGCCGATGAATCCCTTGGAAAAAATTTTCAAAAAACATTTGCCAAGGAGGAAACCTTTGAGTAAAGTGCGCGCCTCGACAGACACAGCGCTGTCGAGAAATCTGGTGAGGTGTCCGAGCGGTTGAAGGAGCACGCCTGGAAAGTGTGTATACGAGAAATCGTATCGAGGGTTCGAATCCCTCCCTCACCGCCAGATTCATGAAAAAGCCCGGCTAAGCAATTAGCCGGGCTTTTTCGTTTTCCCCTTCACACTTTCTTCACCTGTTGCGACCTAGTTGCAAGTTGTCAGTTGGACAAATGCACAACGGCGATTAAACAGTTGTTCGACCATTGTCGACAGTCATCTGAGAGCTTGGTTCCAGAGGCCGGAAAGCGGCCTCGGAGCTTGCCTGACGCACTTTGGAAACACTCCTTTGCCAGATTGGACAGTTTTTGCCCAAATCGGCCTCGCACTACTGCGAAGAGCGACCTAACATGAAAAAAAAGTGCCGCACTTGCGCTTGGTCAGTTTACTTACTACAAGTAATGAGTACTATGTAGTCCGGCTAATTTCCCAGTCATGGGAGATTGCTTTTAATGGAAATGTCCACCTTAAGGGGAACACGATGAACAACGTTCTGAAATTCTCTGCTCTGGCTCTGGCTGCTGTTCTGGCCACCGGTTGCAGCAGCCACTCGAAAGAAACCGAAGCACGTCTGACCGCTACTGAAGACGCCGCTGCTCGCGCTCAAGCCCGTGCCGATGAAGCCTATCGCAAGGCTGACGAAGCTCTGGCCGCCGCTCAGAAAGCCCAGCAGACCGCTGACGAGGCTAACGAGCGCGCACTGCGTATGCTGGACAAAGCCAGCCGCAAGTAATAGATCTTCGGATCTGTTCGAAAAAACCGACCCTCCGGGGTCGGTTTTTTTATGCCCGCAAGAAAGTAGCAGGCAAGAAAAAGCCCGCTCGCGGCGGGCTCTTTCACTGGCGCAGAAAGTTACTGCAGCGGCATCGCATCCTGGTCGACAGTGGCGGCAACCGATCCGCCTTGCTGCACCTGCTGCGGCTGGGCAATGGCAACCGGCAGGCCGTCTTCGGCGGCAACCACTTCACGCACCACGTTCCAGTCCATCTGCATCTGGCTGGCGATGTCTTCGCGCTTGAGCAGGGCGTTGATCACGGCGGTGTGCTTGTCGACGACCGACGGATCACCGTTGTCATCGATCGGCGCATGGGCCTCAAGGTAGATCTTGCCTTCGCTGCGACCGAACTTGTACGGCTCGTTGATGATGCGCACCTTGGTACCCACCGGGATCATCGAGAACAGCTGGGTCACGTCCCAGTTGTACATGCGGAAGCAACCGTGGCTGGTACGAGTACCGATGCCGAACTTCTTGTTCGAGCCATGGATCAAGTAGCCGTGGAAGCCCAGGCTCATCTTGTACGGCCCCAGCGGGTTGTCCGGGCCTGGCGGCACCACGGTCGGCAGCGGATCACCATCGGCGGCATGCTCGGCGCGGATCGACGCCGGCGGATACCAGGCCGGATCCTTGGTCTTGGCGATCACGCTGGTGCTGCCCACCGGCGAACCCCAGCCTTCACGACCGATACCCAGGGCGTAGGTGTAGACGACGTTCTTGTCCTTGGGGAAGTAGTACAGGCGGTATTCGGCGAGGTTGATCACCACGCCCTCGCGCGGGCCGGCCGGCAGAACAAAGCGGGTCGGAATGATGATCTCGGTGCCCACACCCGGCAGCCAGGCATCGACGCCCGGGTTGGCGGCGATCATCTCGGAGTAGCCGAGGCCGTATTTCTCGCCGAGGTCGGCGAAGGTGTCTTCGTACTTGGCCTTGATCACCTGGACCTGGCCGACGATATCGTCGCCCGGTGCCGGCAGCGGCAATTCAATGGCGGAAACAGGGCCGGCCGAGAGCAGCGCGGCGAGGGACAGCGAGCAGGCGGCAATGACGCGCGACAACATCCGAGGATCCTTGACGTGGGCAATGAGCAAAGGGTGATCAGTTTACCACCGCAAGCCCCGTCAACGGGAGATATCAGACGAGCCAGGAACTGCGCGCGCCGCGCTTTTCCTCTTCCAGTTGTTTCAGGCACGCCGCGCAGATACGCCGGTCGCGCAGCAGCGGCCGCTCGGCGCCGCGCCACAGAGGCTGCGCCGGCAGCAGGCTGCCGCACAGGGTGCGGTCGGCCGGGGTTCCCAGCTCCAGTTGGCGCGCAACCAGGTGCACCCGCACTTCGCGGCAGGCGAACAGGTCCAGCTGCTCATCGGGTTCGATCAACTGGTAGGCGAAGAGGGTCCAGGCGGGGCGCGACATAGGGGGTTCCAGAAGGGTGCGCAAACATAGCCGAAAGGCCGGGCGCGGGGAAGCCTCGATTCAGTGGTTTATTACTGCAACCGCCCATCACAGCAAGGGTTTGAGCGTCGGCCACACGTTGTCGAGCAGTTTAGGCTGTGCCGCCACCGCCGGATGAATGCCGTCGGCCTGCATCATGTCCTGCACACCGCCGACTCCTTCGAGGAAGAACGGTACCAGCGGAACCTTCTGCTCGCTCGCCACGCTGTCGAAGACCTTGGCGAATGCATCGGTATAGCGCTGCCCGTAGTTCGGCGGCAGGCGCATCCCCAGCAGGATGACCTTCGCGCCCGCCTGGCGCGACTGATCCACCATGGAGGCAAGATTCTGTTGCAATTGCGCCGGCGCCATCCCACGCAAGCCATCGTTACCGCCCAGTTCGATCACCACCAGCTTCGGCTTCTGCTCCGAAAGCAGCGCCGGCAGGCGCGCGAGGCCGCCTGCCGTGGTATCGCCGGAGATCGACGCATTCACCACCTGGTAGTCGAAACCCTGCTCCTTCAAGCGCTTGTCCAGCAGGCTGACCCAACCCAGGCTGGTATCCAGCCCCAAACCGGCGCTGATACTATCGCCGACGACCAACAGCGTCTGCGCCGCGGCCTGCTGCGTGATCAGAAGCAACGCCAGGCAGCCGCCCATTAGCCATGCACGCATCGGATTCTCCATGAGCGAAAGCATTCTCACCGCGCGGAACCTTAGCAAGGTTGTTTCCAGCGCGGAAGGCAAGCTGACCATCCTCCACGACCTCTCCCTCGACCTCTCCCGCGGCGACAGTCTCGCCATCGTCGGCAGTTCCGGCTCGGGCAAGTCCACCCTCCTCGGCCTGCTGGCCGGGCTCGACCTGCCCAGCGGCGGCGAGATCGTCCTGCTCGGCCACACCCTCGGCAGGCTCGATGAGGACCAGCGCGCCCGCGTGCGTGCCGCTCATGTCGGCTTCGTCTTCCAGTCGTTCCAGCTGCTCGACAGCCTCAATGCGCTGGAGAACGTCATGCTGCCGCTGGAGCTCGATGGCCGGAAGGACGCCGGGCAGCGCGCCCGTGAACTGCTGGAGCGAGTCGGCCTCGGCCAACGCCTCACCCACTACCCGCGCCAGCTCTCCGGTGGCGAGCAGCAGCGCGTCGCCATCGCCCGCGCCTTCGCCGCCGAGCCGGACGTGCTGTTCGCCGACGAGCCCACCGGCAACCTCGACACCCATACCGGCGAGCGCATCAGCGACCTGCTCTTCGAGCTGAACCGCGAGCGCGGTACCACCCTCGTCCTGGTAACCCACGACGAGCGCCTCGCCCACCGCTGCCAGCGTCACATCCGCCTGGAAAGCGGCCACCTGATCGACCACGTCGAACCCTGACGGACGAGAGCCGATGAAGCCACTGTCGCTGCCTAACCTGTTCCGCCTGTCCCTGCGCCAGCTATGGCGCGAAGGGCGCAGCGGCGAACTGCGCGTGCTGTTCTTCGCCCTGCTGGTGGCGGTGGCGGCCAGCTCCGCCATCGGCTACTTCAGCGCTCGCCTGAACGGCGCCATGCTGGTGCGCGCCGCCGAATTCCTCGGCGCCGACCTGGTGCTCACCGGCACCCAGCCCGCGCGCCAGGAGCAGATCGACAGCGGCCTCAAGCTGGGCCTGCAGCACGCACAGAGCGTGGAGTTCTCCAGCGTGGTGGCCACCGACAACGGCATTCAGCTGAGCAGCGTGAAGGCAGTCGGCGACAGCTATCCCTTGCGCGGCGAACTGAAAAGCGCACCCGCGCCATTGCAGCCGGAGGTCGAAGGCGGACGCCCGGCAGCGGGTGATATCTGGGTCGAGTCGCGCCTGCTGGCGAGCCTCGACCTGAAGATCGGCGACAGCGTCGACATCGGCCGCAAATCCCTGCGTATCGCCCGTGTACTGACCTATGAACCGGATCGCGCCGGCGACTTCTACAGCCTTACCCCGCGCGTGATGATGAGCCTGCAGGACCTGGGCGCCACCGGCGTGGTGCAGCCCGGCAGCCGGGTGCGCTACCGCGACCTGTGGGGCGGTCCGCACGAAGCCTTGCAGGCCTATCGTCAGGCCACTCGGAACACGCTGGCCGCCAACCAGGAGTTGCAGGACGCGCACCACGGCAACCGACAGATCGGCGATGCCCTGGGCCGCGCCGAGCGCTACCTCAACCTTGCCAGCCTCGCCGCCGTGCTGCTCGCCGGCGTGGCGGTGGCGCTGTCTGCCAACCGCTTCGCCACCCGCCGCTTCGACGCCAGCGCGCTGTTGCGCTGCCTGGGACTGTCGCGCCGCGAAGCGCTGCTGCTGTATGGCAGCCAGCTGTTCGTGCTGGGCGTGGTCGCCAGCCTCTTCGGCGCCTTCCTGGGATGGCTGGCACAACTCGGCCTGATGCACCTGCTGGGTAACCTGCTGCCGCCGGAAATCCCCGACGCCGGCATCGTCCCGGCGCTCGCCGGCATGGCTACCGGGCTGGTCGCGCTGGCCGGCTTTGCCCTTCCGCCGCTGGCTGCCCTTGGCCGCGTACCGCCGCTGCGGGTGCTGCGCAGCGACCTGCTGCCGGTGCCGATGCGTACCTGGATGGCCTACGGCTGCGCGCTGCTCGCCCTCGGCCTGATCATGTGGCGGCTGAGCCTAGACCTGAAACTCACCCTCGCCCTGCTCGGTGGCGGCGCCATCGCCGCAGTGGTCCTCGGCTTTATCCTGCTGCTCGCCCTGCGCGGCCTGCGTAGCGCGCTGCAAGGGGCCAGCCTGCCGTGGCGCCTGGGCCTCGGCCAATTGCTGCGTTACCCGCTGGCGGCCGCCGGGCAGAGCCTCGCCTTCGGCCTGATCCTGCTGGCCATGGCGCTGATCGCCCTGCTGCGCGGTGAGTTGCTGGATACCTGGCATTCGCAGTTGCCGCCCAATGCCCCGAACCATTTCGCGCTGAACATCCTGCCGGCCGAGAAAGACGGCTTCGAGCAGCGGGTGAAGTCGCTGTCACCCAATGCCGAAGACCTCTACCCGATGGTGCCCGGCCGCCTGGTGGCGGTGAACGGCAAGCCCGTCCACGCGATGAACGAGGACATCCGCAGCGAGCGCGCCCTGCAGCGCGACCTGGGGCTGACCTGGTCCGCACGCCTGCCCGCAGGCAACCAGATAGTCGCCGGCGAGTGGTGGACGGCAGGTGAGAAGAACGAATTGCCAGGCGTCTCGGTGGAAGAAAAGCTCGCCGGCAACCTCGGCCTGAAGGTCGGCGACCACCTGCGTTTCACCGTTGCCGGGCAGACCCGCGAGGCGCAGATCCGCAGCCTGCGCTCGGTAAAGTGGGACAACTTCCAGCCCAACTTCTTCATGGTCTTCGAGCCGGGCACCCTGACCGACCTGCCGGTGACCTACCTGACCAGTTTCTATCTGCCGGCCAGCCAGGAGCGCCAGTTGATCGAACTGGCCCGCGCCTACCCCACCGTCACCCTGCTGCCGGTGGACGCACTGCTTGCGCAGCTGCGCAGCATCCTCGACCAGGTGACGCTGGCCGTGGAGTACGTGCTGGTATTCGTCCTTGCCGCCGGCTTCGTGGTGCTGTTCGCCGGTCTGCAGGCGACGCTCGACGAGCGCCTGCGCCAAGGTGCGCTGCTGCGTGCCCTGGGGGCCGAACGCAGCCTGCTGATGCGCACGCGGCGCAGCGAGTTCGCCCTGCTCGGCGCGGTCAGCGGCCTGCTGGCGGCACTGGGCTGCGAGCTGATCAGCTACCTGCTCTACCGGCTGGTGTTCGACCTGCCGTGGAGCCCGCACCCCTGGTTGCTGGCGCTGCCGTTACTGGGGGCGCTGCTGGTGGGTGGCGCCGGGCTGCTGGGGACGCGCCGCGCGCTCAACGTGAGCCCGTTGCGCCTGCTGCGCGAGAGCTGATCGGGTAGACTCGCCCGATCACTTTCGCCGCCCTGGATGCCATGAGCCGCTATCGCCCGCCCCGCCCCGCCGGTACCCCGCTGATCACTCCCGAAGGCGAAGCGCGCCTGCGCGCCGAACTGCATGAACTGTGGAACGTGCGCCGGCCACAGGTGACCCAGTCGGTCAGCGAGGCCGCCGCGCAAGGTGATCGCTCGGAGAACGCCGAGTACACCTACGGCAAGAAGATGCTGCGGGAGATCGACAGCCGCGTGCGCTTCCTGCGCAAGCGCCTGGAAAACTGCAAGGTGGTCAGCGAGCGCCCGGCCAATCCAAACAAGGTCTACTTCGGCGCCTGGGTCACCCTGGAAGACGAGGACGGCGAGCAGGCCCGTTATCGCATCGTCGGCCCGGACGAACTGGACCTGCGCAACAACCACATCAGCATCGACTCGCCGCTGGCCCGCGCCCTGGTGGGCAAGGAGCTCGACGCCGAGGTGATGGTGCACAGCCCCTCCGGCGAGAAGCTGTGGTTCGTAGTGGAAATCGAGTACCCCTGAGCAACGCAGGCACTGCACTTGCAGGAGCGAGCTTGCTCGCGAACCTGCCCAGCACCGGAGCTGCCGGGAAATCCGTTCGCGAGCACGCTCGCTCCTACAGGCTTAACCTGGAGCTCAGAGCGACGGCGGGCGACGAGTGATCAGACCCTGGCGGGCGACGCGGGTCAGCTCGTGGATGGCCGACTCCAACTGCTCGGCCACTGGCGACTGGACCACCGCGAAGTCAAAGCTGTCGGACGGGAAGCGCGCGAGATCGGCAAAGGTTTCGGCAAACTGGATCAGGAAGGTACGCGAGCCATTCCAGCGCTTGGGCCAACCATCGAGGTAACGGACGAGGGTGGGCTGGTGATTGCCGCCCAGGAGAATCTTCGGATTGCGACGAACCAGGCCGGTGGTGATCGGAGCCAGGCGCACATGGGGATTGGGACAGGTCATGGTGTCATGTCTTCCGCCTCTTTGGTCCAGCTGGACGCGGCGAGAGGCACACCGAACCAGCGCTTTAGCGGTATTTCGATGCCAGCCATCGCTGCATCCGCGCCCCGCAAGTTGCTACTTAAATCGGCGCTGTGCGGCATCCTAGAGAAGCCCCGGCAAAGCTGTCAAGGAGACTTCAGTCGATGACCACACCACCCCTGCGGCTGTTCTTCGCCCTGCCCTGCCCGGCGCCGCTGGCAGCGCAAATCTGCGCCTGGCGCGATGGCCTGCGCCTGGACGGCCAGCCCGTTGCCCAGGCCAACCTGCACCTGACGCTGGCTTTTCTCGGCTCCGTCCCGCGCGGCCGCAAGGCGGAATTGCGCGCCATCGGCGAACGCCTGCCGCGCCGGGGCTTCAACCTGAAGCTGGACCATATCGCGCGCTGGAGCAATGGCATCCTGCACCTGGCGCCGAGCAGCGCGCCGGCCGCCCTGCATGAGCTGGTGCATGCATTGCGCGAAGAGTTGCGGACAGGCGGATTCGAAGTCGAGCACCGCCCCTTCCATCCCCACATCACCCTCGCGCGCCACGCCCACCAGACGCCGGCTGCCACGGCGTCGTTTCTGCTGCCGGCCCAGGCCGTGACGCTGTTCAGCTCGGAGAACAGCCCTGCCGGCGTGCGCTACCGCGCCATCGGCGAGTGGCCGCTAGATAGCGTCTGATCGAGCCGCCCAGTCCTGGGCGTAATCGAGGAAACGTCGCAGGCCAGCCGTGGGGTACTTGTCGATGTGCAGCGCACGGAAAAAGGTGCGCCGCAGCGGCCCCAGCGGATTATCCAACTGCACCAGCTCACCGCGCGCGAGCTCCGCCTGTACGACACGCTGCGACAGGCAACCGATGCCGAAACCGCTCGCAACCAGCTGCTTGATCGCCTCGGCGTTGCTCACCTCCAGGGGCGCATTGACGCTGCCCAGGCGCGGCAGTACCTGCTGCTCGAAAGTCACCCGCGTGCCCGACCCGGATTCCCGCAGTACCCAGCGCGCCGCCGCCAGATCCTGCAAGGTGACGCACTCGGCCGCCGCCAGGGGATGATCCGGCGCCACGACCAGTAGCAGCTCGTCCGCCATCCAGGGCGTCAGCTGGATCTGCGGATGCTGGATCGGCGCTTCGATGAAGGCCACGTCCAGGCGGAACTCGGCCAGCGCCTCGATCACCCCGCCGCTGTTGGCGACCTGCAGCTCCAGGCGGCTCTCGGGCAATTCGCCGAGAAAGCCGGCCATCACCTGCGGCAGCAGGTAGCCACCAATGCTGCGGCTGGCACCGAGGCTCAATTGCACCGGCGCTGACTCGAACAGGCTCTCCAGCTCGGCACTCTGCGCCAGCAGCGCACTGGCCTTGGGATAAAAGGCGCGGCCATTGTCGTTCAGCGCCAGACGTTTGCCACTGCGGTCGAACAGGCGCGTGCCGAGTGCACGCTCCAGCTCCTGCAACGCCTGGCTGGCGGCGGACTGCGAAAGCGCGATGCGTGCCGCGGCCTGGGTGACATTGCCCAGTTCGGCAATCGCGGTGAAGGTCGCCAACTGGCGAAGGGTGATGCGCGGGCCCATATCGATAAAACCGGTCATCCCAATAAGAACAATCCGTTTTTACACTAAGCGGCACCACGGCACCATGGCTTCACCTTACACAAGGAGCCTGCAATGAACGCCCTCCGCCGCCTGCCCTACTTCGTCCCCGGCGCCCTGCTCTGCCTGGCCATCGCCTTCGGCTCGCGCCAGCTCATGGAAATTCCCGCACTGCAGCACCTGGGGCTCGGCAGCCTGACCCTGGCAATCCTCATCGGCCTGCTGGCCGGCAACCTGGGGCTCGCGCGCTTCGGCAGCATTCGCCCCGGCATCGACCTCTCTCGCCAGCAACTGCTGCGCCTGGGCGTTGTGCTCTACGGCCTGCGCCTGACCTTCCAGGACATCGCCGCCCTCGGCCCGGCAGCATTGATCATCGACGTGCTGATGGTCGCCAGCACCCTGACCGTCGCCTGGTGGATCGGCGAACGCTGGCTCAAGCTGCCGCGCGAAAGCGCCCTGCTGATCGGCGCCGGCAGCGCCATCTGTGGAGCCGCTGCGGTCATGGCGAGCAGCCCGGTGCTCAAGGCGCGTGCCGAGCACACCGCCGTCGCGGTAGCTACCGTGGTGCTCTTCGGCACCCTGGCGATGCTGCTGCATCCGCTGATCTACGCCGCACTGCCCAATCTGTTCGGCAGCGAGCAGGCCTTCGGCGTGTTCACCGGCTCGACCATCCATGAGGTCGCCCAGGTGGTTGCCGCCGGCCGCGCCATGGACCCGGCCGCCGCGGACGCCGCGCTGATCAGCAAGATGTTGCGGGTCCTGCTGCTGGCCCCGGCCCTGCTGATCCTCGGCCGCGTCGGTTGCGCCGAAGCCGCCGAGCCCGGCGCGCGCCGCAAACTGCACATTCCCGGTTTCGCCGTGTTCTTCCTGCTGGTGACCGGCCTGCGCTCGCTGGGCTGGGTGCCGGAAAGCTGGCTGGCGCCGCTGCAGCAACTGGATGACGTGATGCTCGGCATGGCGATGGCCGCCCTGGGCCTGGCCACCCGCCTGGGCGACCTGCGCAAGGAAGGCCCCAAGCCGCTGCTGCTGGGCGCCGGTCTGTTCGCCTTCCTGCTGGTGGGCGGCGGCCTGATCAACGGCGGCGTACAGTACCTGTTCCACTGATTCACGCAGGCAAACAAAAAGGGCGGGCACCTTGGGTGCCCGCCCTTTTTCGTTATCGCGTCGGCGATCAGCTGGACAGCTTGCGGTCCAGCGAGAACGGGCCGGCGCCGCTGATCAGCAACGCGACGCTGATCATGATCAGGGTGAAGGCGTATTCGAAGCCGTTGGCGGTGATGAAAAAGCCGTTGGCCAGGTGCACGCTGAACACCGCGACCAGCATGGCGACGATCAGCGGGATGCTGGCCAGGCGCACCAGCAAGCCAAGCACCAGGGCCAGGCCACCGAAGAATTCGGCGCTGCCGGCCAGGGCAGCCATCAGGTAGCCAGGAGTCACGCCGAGGGATTCCAGCCAGCCCGCCATGCCTTGCAGACCCGGGCCACCGAAGGCACCGAAGAGCTTCTGCGAGCCATGAGCCATGAAGGTCAGGCCGGTGGTGATGCGCAGGACAGCGATGCCGGCGCCAGCGTTGGTGGTCAGGATGGATTTGATCAGCGAGTTCATGGTGCGTCCTTATGCGAGCTCTAGTGGGAGCGAAGGGTTGCGTAGGAAGTAGGTGACAACCGTGGTTGCTTGGCGACCAATATAACCAGTTTTTACGATATCAAAAGCGCAAAATCGCGCTGATAATTATCGAATAAACTGATTACCTCTTGATTGCCGCCACGCTCTCACGTGGCTCGAGGCCATCACGTTCCCGCTGATATGCAAGATAGTACTTGTTGACGCTACTGACGTAGTTCACCACGCCCATGCCCAACTGCTCGGCCGCCACGCGCTCGACCTGGAAGAACCACTGGTTGGGGTTCAGGCCCTGGCGCTTGGCCTCCGCACGCAGGCTTTGCACCCGCTCGGGACCGGCATTGTAGGCAGCCAGAACGAAGGCCATGCGGTCCCGTTCATTGATGCGCGGGCTGGAGAAGAAGCGCTTGCGCAGCATGGCCATGTAACGGCTGGCTGCCTGCACGTTGTTCTCCTTCTGGTGCACGGTATCCACGCCCACGGCGCGGGCCGCCGCCGGGGTGATCTGCATCAGCCCGGTGGCGCCGCCGGCGCCGCGCGCGCCGGCATTCAGGTTGGACTCCTTGAAGCCCACGGCGGCCAGGGCCAGCCAGTCGACCTTGCTCTGCTCACCATAGCGTTGCAGGGTCGGGCGCACGGCTTCCAGGCGCTTGCGGTCGGGAACGAGCAGCGGGTTACGCACCTGGTAGGCGCGGCGGTACAGGCGCTGGAAGGCCGCGTCCTGGTCCGCCGGGGCGCGATAGTCCTTGAGGAAGCGGTTGACGCTGGCGCGCAGCATTGGCGCGTCACGACGTACGTACCAGGCCATCGGCTCGCTGTTGTCCAGCACCAGATGACGATCGACGCGCAGCTTGGTGAAGACCTTGCTCCAGCGTTCGGCGATGGGCTGCTCGACCACGGTGTAATTGAAGATGCCGGCCTGGACCATCTCCAGCACGTCTTCCACCGCCAGGGAGGAATCGGTCCACTCCAGCACCAGCGGCGCCATGCGCTTCTGCGCCAGGCGCTCGTTGACCTTGCGCACGGCCTCGCCGGCGGCGCTGCCGGCTGGCAGGGTGATGGTGCGGCCGGCCAACTGCTCCAGGCGTACGAACTTGCGGTTGCCCTGCTTGGTCACCAGCACCAGCGGCACGTCGGCCTTCCACGGCAGGCTGGGGCTGACGTTCTGGCCATCGCGGGCCAGCAGGACTTCCCCGGGCGCGACCAGATCGCCTTCACCGCGCTGCAGCGCGCCGAGCAATTGATCCTTGGCCTTGGGAATGAACTTGATGGTGAGCGGCTTGCGCCCTGGGGCACTGTCGTTGAGGTATTGCTCGAAGGCGCGCAGGCGACGGTATTCGATGCCAATGGGTTCGCCTTTGATCTCGCCGGAGCTGTTGCGGCTCTGGTTGACCAGAACCCGCAGGGTGCCGCCGGAGCGGATCGTGGCAAGGTCGCGGGCGTCGGTGTTTTCCTGCTCCCAGTTTTCCGGCTGGGCCGTCAGGCGCGCGGCCGCCGGCAGTGGCGTCAGGGCCACGAGGCACAGCAGTAGCAACAACAGTCGGGTCATCCAGCTCTCCAGGGGCTCGCACTCGGCGGCGGGCCGATTAGAGTGCGGTTTCGGTCGGGGGTTCCCGACCGCCAAGGGCGCGCAAGATTCTCACAGGAGGGGCTCATTACCAACCCGAAACTTCCGATATATCTTCGGAACAATCCGCAACCTGTTGTTTTTTAAGAATTTTCGTCTGGAAAGAGCGTTTTGCTATGCTCCGCATCCAGACAAAGGGAACAAAAATGCAACTGATCGACATCGGCGTCAACCTCACCCATCCCAGCTTCGAGCCGGAACGTGAAGCGGTCCTCGCTCGCGCGATCGAGGCCGGCGTCGCCCAGATGGTGCTCACCGGGACCAGCCTGTCCGACAGCGAACAGGCCCTGGAGCTGTGCCGGGAACTGGACGAAGAACAGCGCCTCTACTGCACTGCCGGTGTCCATCCCCATGAAGCCAGCCACTGGGACAGCGGCAGCGCCAGGGCGCTGCGCGGCCTGCTGGCGGAGGACCGGGTAAAGGCCGTGGGCGAATGCGGCCTGGACTTCAACCGCGACTTTTCGCCGCGCCCGCAGCAGGAAAAGGCTTTCGAAGAACAACTGGGCCTCGCCGTGGAACTGCAACTGCCGGTGTTCATCCACGAGCGCGATGCCGGAGAGCGCCTGCTGGCGATCCTCAAGGACTTCCGCGACCGGCTCCCTGCGGCCGTGGTGCATTGCTTCACCGGCGAGCGCCGCACACTTTATTCCTACCTCGACCTCGACCTGCACATCGGCATTACCGGCTGGATCTGCGACGAGCGCCGCGGCACCCATCTGCAGGAGCTGGTGCGGGAAATTCCCGAAGGCCGGCTGATGCTGGAAAGCGACGCACCTTATCTGTTGCCGCGTACGCTGCGGCCCAAGCCCAAGAACGGCCGGAACCAGCCGGCCTACCTGCCCGAAGTGCTGACCTGCGTGGCCCAGCACCGTGGCGAGAGCGCAGAGCGCGTCGCTGCCCATACCACCGAGTGTGCGCGGCGCTTCTTTGACCTCCCGGAAATTTGAACCGGCTCTCAAGAATGCCCTTCCTCGGCCGATAAGTCGGGAGCGGAAGGTGGCTTGATTCCCATCAATGGCCACCTTCATCCCTTTTCACGACAATAATGGCGCCCTGCCACTATTCGACCGACAAGAAGACATCTATGGCCGCCTGGATCCGCGATATTTCCCTCAAGTACAAATTCTGGGCCGTCAACGCGGTCGCCTTCGTCACCACCCTGCTGCTGGTGCTGTTCGCCATGCACCAGGAGCTCGATGGGCGCAACCAGCAGGCACGCCAGGGTGCCGAAGCCCAGGCCCAGATGCTCAAGGGCTGGCCGGCGGGCTCGGCACTGCCGACTTCGCCGAACCTCGTCAGCTTCGCCAGCGGCAGCGCACCGCAGATCGCCGGTGTTGACAGCTCGGCCCTCGCCCGCGCCAGCGGCTGGGTGGACCTGCAGGGTGCGCAGAACCGCAACGGCGCGCTGGCCGGCGCCTACGTGCAGGACATCGGCAACGGCCAGCGCGTCGCCGTGCTCGCCCCCGGCGCCGACTTCTGGAGCGTCTTCGAGGACCGCGCCCTGCCCTTCGCCGGCGCCGTACTGGTGCTGATGCTGGCCCTGCTGGCCGCCTCGCAATTGCTGATCCGCTTCATCCTCACGCACCTGCTGACCCTGCGCGACGTGATGCTGCACGTGGAAAAGAGCGGCGACCTATCCGCCCGCGTGCCGCTGGAAAGCCGCGACGAAGTCGGCCAGATGGCCACTGCCTTCAACGCCATGCAGGCCGGCTACCAGCGCGTGGTCGGCACCGTTGCCCAGGCCGCCGGGCGCCTCGACGAAGGCGCGCGCAGCCTTGCCAACAGCATGGGCCAGGTGCGCCAGGGCATGCTCGGCCAGCAGAGCGAGACCGATCAGGCCGCCACCGCCATCAACGAGATGTCCACCACCGTCCACCACATCGCCCAGCACGCCGCCGATACCCGTGACCAGTCGCAGGAGGCCGATCGCCTCGCCGGCAATGGCCAGCAGGTCGTCGGCCGTGTTGGCCAGTCCATCGCCGGGTTGTCCCAGGGCGTGCAGCAGACCGCCGAGATGATCCAGCAACTGGCCCAGGACAGTCACAAGATCAGCAGCGTGGTCAGCGTGATCCACGGGATCGCCGAACAAACCAACCTGCTGGCTCTCAATGCCGCCATCGAGGCCGCCCGCGCCGGCGAGATGGGTCGCGGTTTCGCCGTGGTGGCCGACGAAGTGCGCAACCTCGCCAAGCGCGTGCAGGACTCCACCGACGAGATCACCCAGATGATCAATGCGCTGCAGTCCGGCACCCGCGACGCCGTGGAATTCATGCAGGAAAGCTCGATCAAGGCCGATGGCTGCGTCGAGGAAGCCCGTGAAGCCGGCGAAGCCCTGGCGGCGATCGCTTCGGCGGTGGCGCTGATGCGCGAGAGCAACACCCAGATCGCCGTGGCCGCCGAGCAGCAGAGCCAGGTCGCCGAGGAAATGACCCGCTCGGTCGTCGGCATCCGCGACGTTACCGAGCACACCGTGCAGCAGACCGTGGACTCGGCCGGCACCAGCCACCAGTTGGCGGACCTCGCCGGCGAGCTCAGCCGCGCCATCCGCCAGTTGCGCCTGTAATCCCTATCGCCTGCATAGCCTGCGCCCATTGGCGCGGGCTTCGGGGCAGCACCTAGACTGCTGATATTCCGCCCGCCTGCGTCCAGGCGGGCTTTTCAGTCTCGGGAGCACCCACATGGGCAAACGTCATCCCAACCTCCTCGCCTGGCAGTGGCAGGGCTACGCCGCCAACCATCGCAACCCGACCAACCTGGCGCTGCACATCATCGCCGTGCCGCTGTTCATCCTCGGCGCCCTGACCCTGCTCAGCGGGCTGTTCGGCCTGAGCCTGTCGGCGATCCTGCTGGGCGTGATCGGCATGGTCGCCTCGCTGGCCATCCAGGGCCGCGGGCACAAGCTTGAAGAGCAGGCGCCCGAACCCTTTACGGACCGCAAGGACGCCGTCAGCCGTCTGCTGGTCGAGCAGTTCGTCACCTTCCCGCGCTTTGTTTTGAGCGGCGCCTGGTGGCGCGCCTGGCGCAATCGCCGGCACTGAGCCGACCATAAAACAGCAGGGCGCGGCATTCCGGCCATTCAAGTACCAGGCAGGTTCGCCGATATAATCGTCGAGATTTCGTCACGAGCTGTTGAGATGTCGGCTTTTCGCCATTTTATTGGCATTTTTACCTGCCTGTTTATTGTCACGACCGTGCTCTCAGCCCCGCAACCGGCGGCCGAGCGCACCGTGCTGACCATTGCAGTGAAGGGCCAGCCGCAACTCCAGCGCCACTTCAGCCTGCGCGAGCTTGAAGCGCTGCCGCAGAGCGAGCGTCGCTCGATGCTCCCGGACGAAACCCAGGTCCATGACTGGCAAGGCGTGCGCCTGAGCACCCTGCTCGCCGGCTTCGAGCGAGGCGACGCCCAGCGCCTACGAGTCGAGGCACTCAACGACTACTCCGCGCTGATTCCACTGAGCGACCTGGACACCTTCGACCCGATCCTCGCCTACCGCCGCGACGGCCAATCCATCGGTATCGCCGAGCGCGGCCCGCTGTTCGTCATCTACCCGATGCTCGATCACCCGGAGTTGCGGACCCAGGTCTATTTCAACCGCACCGTCTGGCAGGTAAGCCGCATTACCCTGGAGTGATCGCCGTGCCCCCGCAACTTCCCAGGCGGCGCTATCGCCGCCTGACCGTCATCATCCTCAGCGGCCTGATTGCGGCGCTGACCGCCGGCGCCGGCGCTGCACTGCTGATGGTGCACCAGCATGTCCGCCAGCTGGCCCATCCCGCCGCCCACAGCGAGCTGTGGCAGGCCTACCAGCTGCGGGCCGAGCTGGAGCGCTCGTTGAACAGCGCCCGGCAGGTACTCGCCGGAGAGAGCGACAGCGATGCCTTGGCAACGCGCGTCGAAGTGCTCGCCAGCCTCCTGCCGCCGCTGCGCACTACACCGGTCTATGGCTACCTGGTCGTGCCTCGCCCGGAAGTGCAGGCGACCCTGGAAAATATCCAGCGCCTGAGTGACGCCTGGCTCAAGCGCGCTCCCTGGGGTAAGCCACAGGCCGCGAAGCTGCTGGCCGGCGAGATGCTGCGCGAGCTGCCGCCCCTGCTCGAACCCACGCACGAACTGGTGGTAGTCACCAATATCGCCCTGACCAATTACATGGACGCCGAGCGCCTGGATCTGCAGCGCGCCTTCAACCTGCTGGCCTGGGTGCTTTTCGGCCTCGGCTTGTGCAGTGTGCTGCTGGCCTTGCGGGTGATCGCCAACTCGCGGCGCAAGCTCCTGCTCACCCAGCGCCTGCACGACCTCAACCAGTCGCTGGAGCAACGCGTCGAACAGCGCACCCAGGAATTGAGCGAGCGCAAGTCGCTGCTGCGCTACATCCTCGACACCAGCCCCAGCGACGTAGCACTGCTCAGCGACGAAGACTCCCGCGCCCATTACGTCAGCCCGCGCCTGTTGCAGCGCACCGGCATCCGCCCGCACGAGCCCTTCACCCTGCATCGGCTGTTCGACGATCCCGACGAGGAAGCCCGCTTCCGCCAGTCCCTGGCTGACAACGGCCAACTCGACAGTTGGGAAACCCGCCTGGCGGGCAACCCGGCCTACTGGGCCATCGTCTGGGCACGGAAGCTGGAAATAGACGGCCGGCCGGCCTCGCTGGTGTGGAGCTTCGACATCAACCAGCGCAAGACCATGGAGCAGGAACTGCGCCTGCTGGCCACCACCGACCCGCTGACCGGCCTGCAGAACCGCCATGCCTTCGTCAAACGTGGCGTCGCCCTGCTCAAGAGCGCACAGCGCTACGACCGCCAGTGCTCGGCGCTGATGCTGGACATCGACTTCTTCAAGCCGATCAACGATACCCACGGCCACGCCTTCGGCGATGCCGTGCTTCAAGCCGTGGCGAAGGAGCTGACGCAGGGACTGCGCGAAGTGGACCTGCTTGGCCGCCTGGGTGGCGAGGAGTTCGCCGCGATCCTTCCCGAAACCGACCTGCCTCAGGCGCTGCAAGTCGCCGAGCGGGTGCGCAACAGCGTGCAGGCGCTGTCCTTCACCAGCGAAGACGGCAGCCGCGTGCGCCTCACCCTGAGTATCGGCGTGGCGGCGCGACGCGAAGGCGAACTGCGCCTGGAAGACCTGCTCGCCCGCGCCGACCGGGCGCTCTACCGGGCCAAGGCCGGCGGCCGCAATCGTACCGAGACCGCACCCGGCACTTAGCGGGGCAGCCCTAACCGAAGATGGTCACCGTCTGCCGGCCGATCGCCAGGAGCTGGCCATCGGCTGACCAGGTCTGGGCGGCGATGTGCCCGTAACCGTCGCGGGCATGCTCGATGGTCGCCAGATACTGGCACCAGCCATTCGCGGGCATCGAGGGCAGCGGCTGGACGAACTCCACGGTCCAGGTCAGCGAGCTGGAAGGTGCTGGCGATTTCAGGTGCGGCAGGTTGGCCGGCGGCCAGGCGTCGATCAGCGCCAGCAGGTGGCTGATCTCCATCGGCTCCTCGCCGACGTCGTCGCCACGGAAGCGCATCCAGCCACCCATCTCGCGCTCGCGACTGGCCGAGAACGGCATGTGCCCGACCGCCCAGCGCATGGCGATATTCTGGGTGAAGGCCGGCATCAACTTGCGAATGTACGGCAGCTCCTGGCAGTCCTCGATGGCCTTGAACACCGGCGGCGGCAAGCCCTCCATCTGCACAGTGGATTCACGCCCCACACCGAAGCTGCCTTGCGCCAGCAGCACCACCTGCCCGTTCTGCACCGCGCGGCAGAATACCTGGCTGACCGACTTGCCCTCCCGCAGCACTTCGGCCTCGAAGCTCACCGGCACTTCCACCTCGATGGGGCCGACGAAAGTGATCGCCAGCGAACGCACCGGTCGTCCGGCCTCGGCCGCCGCCGCCATGGCCTCGTAGGCCAGCGCCGCCACCAGGCCGCCGAAACTCGCGCGGCCCTGCGCCCAAGTGGCGGGGATGACAATGGACAGCGGTGCGGCACGCACCGCCCGGAGCATTTCGCTGAAGGACATGATCGGACTTCCCTGAGGCTTCTGGAAAATGGCAACTGGTTGCGATCTTAGGGGCACCGGCAGCCCCGGCAAACCATCCAAAGCCTTGTCCCTTGCAGGAAATGCCCTGTCATCAATGAGCCCTATGCAGCGCTTTCTGCAGGGCCTCCAGGCTCTCGTCGGCGAGGCGCTCGGCGAGGTCGTGGCGGGCGTTCCAGTGCGGCTGCAAGGGCATCAGGTCCAGCTCACGCTCGCTGCGGATCAGCCACTGCTCGTAGTCATGCCAGTCGCCCAGCGCCGACTGTGCGTCCTTCAGCGGCGCCAGCAGCCGCTGCGGCACGGCGGACTCCTTCGGATAGGCCTCCAGCGAATAGCGCACCCGCTTGATCAGCAGGCGCAGGCGATGGCGGTCGTGGGTCGGGTCCTTCAAGGCCTCGCGAAGCTTCTGCCACTCCCTCGCCAGGCGCTTCTCCACCTTGCCGTGCAGCCCCTTGAGCACGCCGTGGCGCTCGGAGGTGCGCCACAACTGCGGCCAGCCATCCAGACGCATCATCAGGCGCTCCCACTGCGGACTGGCAAGCAGCGTGGCGTAGCCGGAGATCAGCGCCGGGCGCCGCAGCGCAGCCGCGCGCTCGTAGCCTTCAGCCTCAAGCACCGGCAGCAGCACTTCGAGATCACGCAACGGGCCGCTGAGCCGGCCCATGTCGCCCAACGCCTGCTCCAGTTCGTCGATACCCGGCATGCCCCGCACCGGGTGCAGCAGGCTGCGCAGCCGGCGCACGGCGATGCGCAGGTCGTGCAGCGCTTCGGGATCGGACTCGGCCTTCAGGCGGGAGGACGCGGAGAACAGCGCGACCTCCTGCTCGATCAGATGGCTTACCAGGTAATCGCAGAAGGAGGTCACGGCAGGCTCCACGCCAGAGGGTGAAATATCAGGTTAGCCCCCGCCAGCACAGCGGCAAGGGCCGCGATGTCACGTTCCGTTTCTGCGCGCCGACCATAAGCGCCAGGGCAGTTCGCGACGCAGGCGCGCCAGGTGCGCGCGCAATTCGGCCGGTGCCGTGGCAGCTCCGCCATAGCGCTGCGCTTCGAAGGCTTCCAGGTAGCTGCGGATCGCCTGGGCATGGGCCGGGAGGACTTTGCTCGCGCGCCGGCAGAAGTCCCGCGCGCCCTCCCCCGGCTGGCGGTGCACCCCCAGGGGCGCGAGCATCCTTTCGAAACGCTGGAAGCTCTGCAACTGCAGATCAGTGGAACGCCGCCAGGGCTTGAACAGCACCAGCGCAAGCAAAGCCAGCAACAGCGCGCCGCCGCCCACCAGAACGACGGCGACCCAGCGTATATCGAGGCTGCCAAACCACCGACGCAGCAGGTCGCCCTGCTGATCAGCCTGATAGCCGAGCACCCAGCGTTGCCACCCGTAATTGATGTTGTCCCAGGCAAGGCGCAACTGGTTGACCAAAGGAATATTGCGATAGCGCAGTGGGGAGAACAGGTCTCCTTGCAGGAAGCTGCCTTCTCCGCTCATGGCTTGCTCCAACCCTTCCTCGATGCGCTCGGGCGACACGGCGGCGGTCGGGTCGACGCGCGTCCAGCCGGCGCCAGCCTGCCAGTACTCGACCCAGGCATGGGCATCGAACTGATGGACCAGCAGATAGTTGCCGGCCGCATTGAGCTCCCCGCCCTGATACCCCGCCACGACTCGCGCGGGAATTCCGGCAGCACGCAGGATGAAGGCCGTGGCTCCGGCATAGTGCTCGCAGAACCCGGCACGAGTGTCGAACAGGAAGCCATCGATACGCTGCGAGCCGGTCGCCGGTGGGCGAAGCGTGTAGCGAAATGGCTCCTCGCGGAAGTGGCGCAGGACAGCCATCACTAGGTCCGGTGCCCGTGGATACTGCTGACGCAATTGCTGCGCCCAGGCCCGTGCCCGCTCGTTACCGGCAGCGGGAAGGCCGAGATTCAGGCCCTGGGCGCGGCGACCATCATCCGGTTCCAGCAGCGCACGCGGCCAGGATGTGACGCCATACAGCAGGCTCTGATGCACCGAAGTGCGGCGTTCGAGATGAAAGTCGCTGGTCAGCTCGACGTTGCCCTGATCGCTATTGGCCACGTCCAGCCCAAACAACCAGGAGCGCCCTGTCGGCTCCATGACGATCTGGTATTGCAGCGGTTCGCCCTGCCGGCGCCACTGCGGCAGGGCCTCACCACGCCGACTGACCATCGTCCAGCGCTCGCCGTCGAAGCGCTCCAGAGTCATCGCACGCCAATACAGTTCCGAAGGTGGCGGAGCCACTCCGTCAAAACTGACGCGGAACGCCAGCGCCGGAGACTGGGTGAGCTGCACCATGTCGCCTGGCATCATCGAATCGGTCAGGCCGGTGAACGCCTTGTCACCGGGCAAAGGCAGCGACCACAGCGGCCCCATGCGCGGGAACAGCACGAACAGCAACAGCATCAGTGGCAAGGCCTGCAATAGCAGGCCTCCGGCCAGTCTCAGTGTCGACAGAGGACGATGGGCGAAGCCGCTCTGCTGCAGCCCGATGGCCGCCGCCAGAAGGGCCACGACCGGCAACAGACTGAAAGCCGCGGCCATCAGATCGTCCTGGAACAGGTAGCTGGTGGTGACGGCGAAGAATCCGAGCAGGATCAGCACCCAGCCATCGCGGCGCGTGCGCAACTCCACCAGCTTGATCACGAAGGCTGCGATCATCAGCACCACACCGGCTTCCAGGCCGATCAGCGAGCCGCGAGAGAACCACACGCCGAGCCCCGCCACCACGACCAGCGCCAGCCTGGCCAGCGCATTGGGGTAGTTGGCACGCATACGGAAAACCTGGATGCGCCAAAAGGCACAACCCAGCCAGAGTCCGACGATCCAGACCGGCAGGTGCTCCAGATGCGGAAGGATCACCACCGCCTGCGCCACCAGCAGCCAGGTCAGTGCCACCCGCGGAATCGGCTGAGCGGAGGTTGCAGTGACGTTACTCACGAGCGCCCCCATAGAGTGCCAATGCGCGCAGGCAGGCCTCGCGATGGCCGTCGCCGATGCCCACCGGCACCTCCTTTTCGGGCATGCGCAGGCCGAACGGCTCCTGGCGCTGCGACAACTCCAGCACCCAGTGACACAGCCGAGACAAACGGCCCTCGACATCACCACCGAGTCCGTCGAACTCCAGCCAGACATTGCGCCCGGCCAGCGCAGAGAAATCCTTCACCAGCAGGCCCTGGCCACGGGAGTAGGCCTTCCAGTGCAAGCGCCGGCGCGAATCGCCCGGCTGGTAGGGCCGCAGGCCCTGGTAATCATCGACGCCGCGCCCGCTGGGCCGCACGCCTTCCTCGTCGCTCTCCGCCGCCCCGCTTTCCAGTGGCAGGTCGCCGGGCTGCGGATGCGGGTAGACCAGCACCGACTGGTCCAGGTCAACCCAGCTCCAGGCGACCAGCAAGCCCAGCGGGAAGCGGCTCTCCACCCGCAGGCGACCAGGGCGCAACCAGCCACGGCGCTCGGCTGGCACGCTCAGCAGCAACTCTTCGGCGTGGTCCGCCGTAACATCGGCGAACTGCATGCGCTCGGCTTCCCACCCCAGGCCGATGGCCTGCCGGTTGCGCCCTTCGCCTTCCAGGCGCACCCGGAAAGCTGCCTGCTCGCCGACGAACACTGGCTGCGCGCCGAGCGCCGACAGACGCAGGCCGCCCAGGTTGCGGTAGGTATGGAGGATGGCGACGATGAACAGCGACAGCAGGAGGAAGGTCAGGCCATAAGCCAGGCTGTTCTGGTAGTTGATCGCGGTCAGCAGCATCAGCAACAGCGCGACGCCGAACGCCAGGCCCTGCCGAGTGGGGATGATGAAGATGCGGCGCTGGTTGAGTTGCAGCGAAGGAGACGGCGGTATGCGCCGGGCTATCCAGCTTTGCCACAGCGGCCTGACCCTAACGAGCATGGCGTGCCCCTCAGAGAGCCGGAACTTCGCGCAACAACCACTGCACCAACGCACCGCCGCCATGCCCGGCCGGGTCGGCCTGGTCGCGCAGGCGGTGGCCGGCCACCGAGGGCAGCACGGCCTGTACGTCCTCCGGGATCACGTAGTCGCGCCCGGCCAGCAACGCCCAGGCGCGGGCCGCTGCCAGCAGCGCCAGGCTGCCCCGCGGTGACAGGCCCAGGGCAAAGGCCGGCTGGGTGCGCGTGGCTTCCACCAGGCGCAGCACGTAGTCCACCAGCGCATCGCTGGCGCGTACCGCCAGCACCTCGCCCTGCAGCGCCTGCAGTTCCTGCGGGTCGAGCATCGGCTCCAGGCGCGGCAGCAGGTCGCGGCGAGCTTCGCCCAGCAACAACGCCTTCTCGGCGGCGCGGCCGGGGTAACCCAGGGACAGGCGCATGAGGAAGCGGTCGAGCTGGGATTCGGGCAGCGCAAAGGTGCCGCCCTGGGTCACCGGGTTCTGCGTGGCGATGACGAAGAAGGGTTCGGGCAGCGGCCGGGTTGCGCCCTCGATGGTCACCTGCCCCTCCTCCATCGCCTCGAGCAGCGCGCTCTGGCTCTTGGGGGTGGCGCGGTTGATCTCGTCGGCCAGCACCAGCTCGGAGAAGATCGGCCCGGGATGGAAGACGAACTGCCCGCTGTCCTTGTCGAATACCGAAGTGCCCAGCACGTCGCCGGGCAACAGGTCGGAAGTGAACTGGATACGCTGGAACCCCAGGCCCAGCACACGCGCCAGGGCATGGCTGAGGGTGGTCTTGCCCATGCCGGGCAAGTCTTCGATGAGAAGGTGACCGCGCGCCAGCAGGCAGGTCAGCGCCAGCCTTACCTGAACATCCTTGCCGAGCAGGACTTCGTCAACTGCCTTCAGACAATTCTCCAGCTTGGCGCGCATCCTGACCTCACAATCTAGGAAAACTCCGATCCTACTGGTGTCGCGCCGGGCATCAAAGGCCCCGACACATTTAGTCCGGAAACTGTGATGCAGAGCGCCTCAACGGCCCAGCAGACGCTCCGCCAGCCAACTCGCGGCTGGCCCCAAGCGACGCTGTCGCGACCAGATCACGTCCACCGCCACCCGGCGCGGCCAGCCGGCGACCTTCAGCTCCTGCATACGCCCGCCGGCGAAGCGTCCTACCATCCAGCTGGGTAATTCGATCCAGCCAAAGCCCAGCACCGCCATGTCCAGCAGCAGCAGGTAGTTCGGTGCGCTCCAGCAGCGCCCGCCCAGCATCGGCGCGGCGTCGTCCAGGTAGGTATTCAGGCGCAACGCGCGGTAGGCCAGCAGGTCTTCGCGCTCCACGTGTTCGCGGCCAGCCAGCGGGTGGTCGCGGCTGACGAACAGGCCGAACTCCGCCTGTTCGCTCAAGGTCGCCGAACTGATATCCGGCGCGTAATCCTTTTGAGCGGCAAGCAGCCCCAGGCTGGCGCGCCCCTGAACAACCAGATCGAGCACATCGCTGTCCTCGGCGATCAGCCACTCGAACTCCAGGTCCGGGTAGCGCGCATCGATCTCCGCCAGCCGCGCCTCGAATTCGGCGGACTGATAGGTGTCCGACATCGCCAGGGTCACCCGCGACTCCAGTCCCCCAACGAGCTGATGGGCGAGCTGGCCGAGGCGATCGTTGGCCATCAGCACTTCCTCCACCCGCCCGAGCAGCGCGTGGCCGGCTTCAGTCAATTGCGGCTGGCGGCTGCTGCGGTCGAACAGGGTCAGCCCGAGATCGATTTCCAGTCGCGCGATGGCCTCGCTGACGGTCGACTGGCTCTTGCCCAGCTTGCGCGCGGCGGCGCTGAACGAGCCCTGGCATGCGGCCTCGGCGAAGGCCTGCAGGGATTCGGGGGAATATTGCATCGAGCGACACCTCCACCATCGGTTAAGCCGATGGTATCCAACTTATATCCAGCCGGTCGACCGATGATAATGGCGCCAGACCGACGGAGTCGGCCTGCCACTGCCTTATCTGGAGAAACCCCATGAGCCCGACTAAAACCCTGAAGGAACGGATGTTCCACGCCGGACTTTTCGAACTGCTGGCGGTCGTCATCTGCGCGCCGACCCTGGCCTGGCTGATGGACAAACCCCTGGGCCACATGGGCGCCATGACCCTGATGTTTTCGGCCATCGCCACCGTGTGGAACATGCTCTTCAACGCCGCCTTCGACCGCGCGCAGAACCGCATGGGCTTCAGCCGCACCCTGTCGGTGCGCGTGCTGCACGCCTCGCTGTTCGAACTGGGCCTGATCGTCCTGCTGGTGCCACTGGCCGCCTGGTGGCTGGCGGTGAGCCTGCTGGAGGCATTCATCCTCGACATCGGCCTGGTGCTGTTCTTCCTGCCCTACGCACTGGTGTTCAACTGGGTGTACGACGTGCTGCGGGAGCGCTGGTTCGGCCGGACGACGTCAACCGCTCAAGTCCACGGCTGAGCCCTGTAGGAGCGAGCTTGCTCGCGAACCGCCCAGCTCATGTGCTGCCGGTAGATTTGTTCGCGAGCAAGGACTGGGCGCGCCCCTGGCTCCTACAAAAAGCAAAAACAAGAAAGCCCGCAGCGATGCGGGCTTTTTCATGCCTGGAGAAAGCTTCAGGCCAGGCTGGCAGCGATCTCGGCGAGTGCCTTGGCCGGGTCGGCGGCCTGGCTGATCGGGCGGCCGATCACCAGGTAGTCGGAGCCATTGTCCAGCGCCTGGCGCGGGGTGAGGATGCGGCGCTGGTCGTCCTGGGCGCTGCCGGCCGGGCGGATGCCGGGGGTGACCAGTTGCAGTGCCGGATGCGCAGCTTTCAGCGCCGGCGCTTCCTGGGCGGAGCAGACCAGGCCGTCCATGCCGGCCTTCTGCGCCAGCGCAGCCAGGCGCAGTACCTGCTCCTGGGGCTCGACGTCGAGGCCGATGCCGGCGAGGTCCTCGCGCTCCATGCTGGTCAGCACGGTCACGCCGATCAGCAGCGGTGACGGGCCATTGAAGGCGTCCAGGGTCTCGCGGCAGGCACTCATCATGCGCAGGCCGCCGGAGCAGTGCACGTTGACCATCCACACGCCCATCTCGGCGGCGGCGCGCACGGCCATCGCGGTGGTGTTGGGGATGTCGTGGAACTTCAGGTCGAGGAAGACTTCGAAGCCGCGGCTGTTCAGGGTCTCGACGATACCGGCGGCGCAGCTGGTGAACAGTTCCTTGCCCACCTTCACCCGGCACAGCTTCGGATCGAGCTGGTCAGCCAGCGCCAGCGCGGCTTCGCGGGTGGGGAAATCCAGGGCGACGATGATCGGGGTCTGGCAGGCGGACATGGGCTCTCTCGCGGGTATCGAAAAAATCGGCGCGCATTGTCGCAGAAACGCGCCGACTTCCGTAGCCCGCCCGGCAGGAATGCTCCGTCGCCGACGGCGATCAGGCACTCAACCGCTCGCGCAGGCGGCCGAGCATGCCCAGCAGGCTGCCCACTTTTTCCCGCTCACGTTCCTCGCGCGGCACCTCGGCGATGCGCGCGACCTTCTGCTCCGGCTGGGCGCGCCAGAGCAGCGCCTGCTCGGCGGCGGCCTTCAGGCCCTTCTCGAACAGGCCGCGGCGGATCGGCTTGGGCAGGTAGCGGAAGATCTGCGCCTGGTTGATCAGCGCCAGCAGGTCCTGGGTGTCGCGGAACGGCGTGACGACGATGCTCAGCAGGCGCGGATGAGCCTGGGCCAGGGACTTGAGCAGCGGCGCGGTGTCTTCGCCGGCCAGCTTGAGGTCGCTGACCAGGATATCGATGGGTTCGCTGTTCAGTCGCACGATGGCCTCGGCGAGGTTACGCGCGCGGTGCAGTTGGTGGGTACCGGCGCTGCAGAACTCGCCGACACAGGCCAGGGTCTCGGCATCCTCGTCCAGCAGCAGCACGTTGAGCGGCGCAACGACGCGGCTGATCGCCTTGGTATCGATGGGCTCGGTTGGCGCCTGGCGCTGGGCGATCTCGGCCGCCTGGCGCAGGGTAAAGGCCATTTCCTGCGGGTCCCAGGGCTTGGTCAGGTAGCGGAAGATGCCGCCGCTGTTGAGCGCATCCACCGCGGCGTCGAGGTCCGAGTAACCGGTGAGCAGGATGCGCAGGGTGTCCGGGGCGATTTCCTGGGCCTGGGCGAGCAACTCGGCGCCGGTCATCTGCGGCATGCGCTGGTCGCTGACGAGAATATCGATGTGCTCTTCGCGCAGGCGCTGCAGGGCCTTGTGCGGATCGGTTTCCACCAGCACGTCGTAGTGACGGCGGAACTGCATCGCAAGGCTGCGCAGGATGCGTTCCTCGTCGTCGACGAAGAGGATGCGGACAGGCTGCTGACTCATGTTCAGGCGCTCCGTTTCAGTTCGCTGGCCTGCTGGATCGGCAGGCTGATGAGGAATCGTGTGCCGCGTCCGGGTTCGGATGCCACGCGGATGCGGCCGCCGTGGTCCTGAACGATCTTGTAGCTGATCGACAGGCCCAGGCCCGTGCCCTGCCCCACCGGTTTGGTGGTGAAGAAGGGGTCGAAGATGCGCGCGCGCACCTCCTCGTCCATGCCCTTGCCGTTGTCCTGGACCGAGAGGTGCACATGGGTTTCGTCCGCCCAGGATTTCACCTGGATCAGGCCGAACTTCTCCATGGCCTGGGCGGCGTTGGTCAGCAGGTTGAGCAGCACCTGGTTGATCTGGCTGGCGGCGCAGGCAACCTTGGGCAGCGCGCCCAACTGAGCGGCAACCTCGGCCTTTTCCTTGATGCTGTTGCGGGCGATCAGCAGCGCGCTGCGCACGCAGTCGTTGAGGTCGACCTCTTCGCTGCGGGCGCGGTCCAGGCGGGCGAAGTCCTTCAGGCCGCCGACCAGTTCGCCGATCTGCGCCAGGCCGAAATCGGTGTCGCCGAACAGCTGGTCGAGATCGCCCACCAGTTGTTCCAGCGCCGCTTCTTCGCGGGCCTGTTCGAAGGCAGCGCGGGCGCGGGCCGTTTGCTCGGGGTCACAGGCCGGGTCGTCCAGGCATTCATTGAACAGGGCCTGGGCTTCGGTAAGGCCGAGCAGTGGTACCAACAGCTCGCGCAACAGCGCGACGTTGTTCTTCACATAGCCCAGCGGCGTGTTCAACTCGTGGGCGACGCCGGCGACCATCTGCCCGAGAGAGGCCATCTTCTCCGACTGCACCAGCTGCGCCTGGGATTCGCGCAGGTCCTGCAGCGTCTTGTTGAGCACGCGGTTGCGCTGGGCGACGCGCTGCTCCATGGCTTTCAGCAGATCGAGCACCGTGCCCAGGCCGAGGTAGCGCCCCTGCTCGTCCACCAGGACGAAGTCCTCGGTGATCGGGTAACTCAGTTGGGCGGTGACCTGTTGCGAGGCTTCTTCGAGGCTCAGGTCGGCGCGCACCTTCAATGGCTGCGCATTCATCACATCGCTGGCCGGGCGGCGGCCCCAGAGGTCGCGGCCGAAGCGCTGCATGAAGATGTCCTGCAGGCTGTTGCGGCTGACCAGTCCCAGCGGCAGCCCGGCCTCGTCCACCACGGGCAGCGAGAGGAAGGCGCGGTGCTCGGCATCGAGGAAGCGATCGGCGACATCGCTGATGCTCAACTCCGGGGCCAAGGGCGCTACCTGGCGCAACAGCTCGTGCAGGGCGCGGGTGGTCATCGGCGAATCTCCGGTCGCTGGAATGGGCGCCAGTAGACCAGCGGCAGATTGCCATCCTGTGACAGCCGTCGCGGCTCCGCGAAGCGTCATGCCGCGGTCATCGCCGTGCAACAAGCGCGGGGCCGCGCACCTGAACGAATCGCTGCGCCCCCATTCGAGGCACGCAATATGCCGCGAATGTTCACGAAACGACGCGAAACCACGCTTTGCGACCTGATTTCCGGGCATGGCACGGCCACTGCACGAATCAGCGGGTCGTGATTTTCATCCTCGTTCGGACTTTCTCTTCTCTGACTTTCTCTTCAGGAGACGTCGCATGAGCACGCAACTCAAACCCACCCTCGGTACCCTGCACCTGTGGGGCATCGCCGTGGGCCTGGTGATTTCCGGTGAGTACTTCGGCTGGAGCTATGGCTGGGGCGTGGCCGGCACCCTCGGCTTCCTCGTCACCACACTGCTGGTGGCAACCATGTACACCTGCTTCATCTTCAGCTTCACCGAACTGACCACGGCGATTCCTCACGCCGGCGGGCCCTTCGCCTACAGCCGCCGCGCCTTTGGCGAAAAAGGCGGACTGGTGGCGGGCCTCGCCACGCTGATCGAGTTCGTCTTCGCCCCGCCGGCCATCGCCATGGCCATCGGTGCCTACCTCAACGTGCAGTTCCCCTCGCTCGACCCGAAGCATGCGGCGGTCGGCGCGTACCTGATCTTCATGACCCTGAATATCCTCGGCGTCAGCATCGCGGCGACCTTCGAGCTGATCGTCACCATCCTCGCAGTGGGCGAGTTGCTGGTGTTCATGGGCGTGGTTGCGCCGGGCTTCAGCTTCAGCAACTTCGTGCTCAACGGCTGGGCCGGCTCCGACAGCTTCGGCGGTGCGGCGATCAGCGGCATCTTCGCGGCGATTCCCTTCGCCATCTGGTTCTTCCTCGCCATCGAGGGCGCGGCCATGGCCGCCGAGGAAGCCAAGGACCCGAAACGCACCATTCCCAAGGCCTACGTCAGCGGCATCCTGACCCTGGTGGTGCTGGCCATCGGCGTGATGCTGTTCGCCGGCGGCGCGGGCGACTGGAAGGCCCTGTCGGGCATCAACGACCCACTGCCGCAGGCGATGAAGATGGTGGTCGGCGAGAACTCCGGCTGGCTGCACATGCTGGTGTGGATCGGCCTGTTCGGCCTCGTCGCCAGCTTCCACGGCATCATCCTCGGCTACTCGCGGCAATTCTTCGCCCTGGCACGCGCCGGCTACCTGCCTCGCGGGCTGGCCAAGCTGTCACGCTTCCAGACCCCGCACCGGGCAATCATCGCTGGCGGCCTGGTAGGCATCGCGGCGATCTACAGCGACGGCCTCATCGCCCTGCAGGGCATGAGCCTGACCGCAGCGATGATCACCATGAGCGTGTTCGGCGCCATCGTCATGTACATCATGAGCATGCTCAGCCTGTTCAAGCTGCGCCGCAGCGAGCCGCACCTGGAACGCAGCTTCCGCGCGCCGGGCTTCCCCGTGGTACCGGGCATCGCCCTGGCGCTGGCCGTGCTGTGCCTGGCGGCGATGGTCTGGTTCAACCTGCAGATCGCCGGGATTTTCCTGGCCTTCATGGCGGCGGGCTTCGTCTACTTCCAGCTCACCGCCGCCCATCGCGCCAGCGCCCCGGCGGACGCTATGCTGACGGGAGCCTGATCGCCATCCGTGCCCTGCCTTCGCGGCGGGGCGCGGGATAACCGGGACGCCCGCATGATCTACCAGACCACCATCGGCAACCTGACCTACCGCTTTGCCGACCTGAAGACGCTGCTCGCCAAGGCCGGCCCGGCGCGCTCCGGTGATTCGCTGGCGGGCCTCGCCGCGGACAGCTACGAAGAACGCATGGCGGCGAAGATCGCCCTCGCCGACGTGCCGCTCAAGCGCTTCCTCGACGAAGCGCTGATCCCCTACGAAGCAGACGAAATCACCCGGCTGATCATCGACAGCCACGATGCCGCCGCCTTCGCGCCGATCAGCCACCTGACCGTCGGCGACTTCCGTGACTGGCTGCTGCTGGACAGCACCGACAGCGCCACGCTGGCCGCCACGGCGCGCGGCATCACGCCGGAGATGGCCGCCGCGGTCAGCAAGCTGATGCGCAACCAGGACCTGATCCTGGCGGCGAAGAAGTGCCGCGTGATCACCCGCTTCCGCAACACCATCGGCCTGCCCGGCCACCTTTCGGTGCGCCTGCAGCCCAACCACCCCACGGACGACGTGCGCGGCATCGCCGCCAGCATGCTCGACGGCCTGCTCTACGGCTCCGGCGACGCCGTGGTAGGCATCAATCCGGCCAGCGATTCGCAAGCCACGCTGATGCAGCTGTGGCAGATGATGGACGAGCTGCGCCAGCGCTTCGAGATTCCCCTGCAGAGCTGCGTACTCACCCACGTCACCTCGCAGATCCAGGCCATCGAGGCCGGCGCGCCGATCGACCTGGTGTTCCAGTCCATCGCCGGCACGCAGAAGACCAACGAGAGCTTCGGCATCGACCTCGCCCTGCTGCGCGAGGCCCACGAGGCGGCGCTGTCGCTCAAGCGCGGCACCCTGGGCGACAACGTCATGTACTTCGAGACCGGCCAGGGCAGCGCGCTGTCCGCCGGCGGCCACCACGGCGTCGACCAGCAGACCTGCGAGGCCCGCGCCTACGCCGTGGCCCGCGAGTTCCGCCCGCTGCTGACCAACACCGTGGTCGGCTTCATCGGCCCGGAATACCTCTACGACGGCAAGCAGATCATCCGCGCGGGTCTCGAGGATCACTTCTGCGCCAAGCTGCTCGGCGTGCCCATGGGCTGCGATGTCTGCTACACCAACCACGCCGAGGCCGACCAGGACGACATGGACAACCTGCTGACCCTGCTGGGCGCGGCGGGCATCACCTTCATCATGGGCATCCCCGGCGCCGACGACATCATGCTCAATTACCAGAGCACCTCTTTCCACGACGCCCTCTACCTGCGCAGCACCCTGGGCCTGAAGCGCGCACCGGAGTTCGACGCCTGGCTGGCGAAGATGGCGATCACCGATCCCTCCGGACAACTGCGCCAGATCGGCCGTGGCCACGCGCTGCTGCGCGCCGGCGATCGCTGAGGAGCGATGACCATGGACCTGATCCAGAGCGACCCCTGGGACGAACTGCGTGCACACACCTCGGCACGCATCGCGCTGGGGCGCGTCGGCTCCAGCCTGCCAACCCGCGAAGTGCTCAAGTTCGGCCTGGCCCACGCCCAGGCGCGCGACGCTGTGCATCACCCGCTGGATTTCGAGGCGCTGCAGCAGTCACTGGCGCAGGAGGGTTTTCGCGTGCTCCGCGTTCGCAGCGAAGCGCCGGACCGCCAGACCTACCTGCTGCGCCCGGACCTCGGCCGTGCGCTGCACCCGGACAGCCAGTGGCAGCTCAAGGGTGAGCATGCGGCGGAACTGGCGATCGTGATCGCCGACGGCCTCTCCTCTTTCGCCATCCAGCAGCACGCGCTGCCGCTGCTGACCGCCCTGCGCGAGCGCTTCGTCACTGATTGGCAGCACACGCCCGTGGTGCTCGCCGAGCAGGGCCGCGTGGCCATTGGCGACGGCATCGGCGAGGCGCTGGGGGCGAAGCTTGCGCTGGTGCTGATCGGCGAGCGGCCCGGCCTCAGCTCGCCGGACAGCCTGGGCCTCTACCTCACCTGGCAGCCGCGCGTGGGCCGCATGGACAGCGAACGCAACTGCATCTCCAACGTACGCCCACAGGGTTTGCCCTACGCGCAGGCCGCCCACAAACTCGCCCACCTGCTGCAACAGTCGCTGCGCCTGCGCGTCAGCGGCGTGAAGCTCAAGGATGACAGCGACCTGCCCGAAGCGATCAGTCTGAACCCGCGCGCGCCTGACAAGGTCTGAATCACAGCGTATCGTGATATTCCACTGCCACTGTCGGAGACGGGACCATGCCCTGGTATGCCTGGTTGATCATTGCCCTAGCCCTGGGCTCCATCGTCGGCGCGCTGATGATGCTGCGCGATACGGCGAAAAAGCTCCCGCTCACCCAGGAGCAGCTCAAGCGCATCCACGAGCGCAACGCCGAAATGGACGCCAAGGAAGCCGAGAACAAACGCTGAAAGCCGTCTAACTGACTGACGTTTCAGTCAAAAACTGGCAACAGCGATGGCCAGTGGCAGTCGAAATTGCCTAGACTGCGCCTCCCTGGATGGAGGAAAGAATGCTCAGGAAACTCCTGCCGCTGCTGCCAGTCTTTTTGTTGCTCTGCGGTTTTGCGCTCGGATTCGTCCAGCCAGTGGGGTTGCTGATCGGCGCGTTCTATGTCGCCTGGACTCTCTGCGGCGAGACCCGCCTGCCCCACCTGCTGTGGTGGCTGGTCTGCCTCGTGCTCAGTATTGCCCTCGCCGCGCACCTGTTGCCGGGCACTACCTCGTGGACACTCTGGCCAGTGCGCCAGCTCAGCCCCGATGCTCCCGTCTATGCCCTGCACCTGTCCTGGGACAAGGCCCTGGTCGGTGCGACCCTGCTCGCCTGGTGGCTGCGCCGCGAACCGGTGCCCGAGGAAAAGCGCTCGCCGGACTTCGCCGCCATCGTCATCGTCACCACGCTGTTCGCCGTGCCATTGGTTGCTGTGGCCGGCGGCCTGGTGGTGTGGAACCCGAAATGGCCGCCGGGCTTCTGGCTATGGATGCTGGTCAACATCTGCGTGATCTCGCTGACCGAAGAAGCGTTCTTCCGCGGTCTGGTGCAGAGCGAACTGGTGCGCCGGTTCGGCGCCTTTGCCGGCGTGGCGGTCGCCAGCGTGCTGTTCGGCATGGTGCACTGGCCGATCAACCCGTTGTTCGCCGTCGTCGCCGGTATCGCCGGCCTGGGCTACGGTCTGGCCTTCTACTTCAGCGGCCGCCTGGCTGTGCCGGTGCTGCTGCACGCGGCGGTGAACTGCCTGCACCTGCTGCTGTTCAGTTATCCGTTGCGGATTATCTGAACGACACGGATATATCCCTGTAAGGCGCGTAACCCGGCGCGGGTTATCCGCCGATGCCATGGCGGCGGATAACGCTGGCGCGTTATTCGCCCTACGCGCTAAGCCAGTAGCAGTCATGTGGGAGCGAGCTTGCTCGCAAACCCACCCCGCTGCGGAGTCAGTTCGCGAGCAAGCTCGCTCCTACAAAGAGCCTCAGTCGCGCATCACCAGCAGCAACGCCTGCTCGGCGAGTTCGTCCAGCGTCAGGCTGCCCTCGGGGCGGAACCAGGTGATGGACCAGGACAGCGCCCCGGTGAGGAAGCGCCGCAGAATGAACGGATCGGCTTGAGTGAATCCGGCCACACGCGCCTCTTCCAGCACTTCCAGCCACATCTGCTCGTAGATGTCGCGCAGGCTGAGGATGTAGGCCTGGCCTTCTTCCGACAGCGAGCGCCACTCGTAGACCAGCACTGCCATCGCCTCGCCGGTGCCGCCGGTGATCGACTGCAGCTCGCAGCGGATCAGCGCCAGCAGGCGCTCGCGCAGGGTCGTGGCATCGGCCAGGGCGGCGCGCATCAGGGCGGTGTTGTAGAGGATGGTTTCCTCCATCACCGAGCGCAGGATTTCGTCCTTGCTCTTGAAGTGATGGAAGATGCTGCCGGACTGGATGCCGACCGCGCCGGCCAGGTCGCGCACCGTGGTGCGCTCGTAGCCCTTGCTGCGGAACAGGTGCGCGGCGGTCTGCAGCAACTTGCCACGGGCGCTCTCCGGGTCGGTGATCTGCCCGGTCCCGACCAGCTCCAGCATGACTTCGCGGGCTTTGCGGTCATCCACGCTTTCTCTCCCCATTGGTCCCATCTGGCCACCTTGCTCAGGGCAATTCATCGAATCGCCCCGCAAGTGCTTGTGTTGTCTGACGAAATGTAAGCCCGCGAGTGCCAACCAAGCAAGCGCTTGGCCATCCAATGGTTGGGGTAGCCATCGACCCGGGGCTTTTCAACCAAGCGCTTGCTTGGTAATGTCGACCCATCACTCAGCGTCACGGGCAGAACAATGACTAGAACCGTACGTATCGGCTGCGCCTCCGCCTTCTGGGGCGATACCTCCACCGCCGCCGCTCAACTGGTGCGCGGCGCGCAGCTGGATTACCTGGTGTTCGACTATCTCGCCGAGATCACCATGTCGATCATGGCCGGCGCGCGCCTGAAGAACCCCGAGGCAGGCTACGCCACCGATTTCATCGACGTGATGACGCCGCTGCTGGGCGACATCGCTTCGAAGCAGGTGCGTGTGATCAGCAACGCCGGCGGGGTGAATCCCAGCGCCTGCGCCAACGCCCTGGCCAGCGCCTGCGAGAAGGCCGGTGTGGCGCTGAAGATCGCCGTGGTGCACGGCGACAACCTGCAGCCGCGCCTGGGCGAACTGGCCAAGGCCGGCATCCGCGAGATGTTCAGCGATGCACCGATGCCGCCGATGTGCGTGTCGGTCAACGCCTACCTCGGCGCTCCCGGCATCGTCCAGGCGCTGGAGTCCGGCGCCGACATCGTCATCACCGGTCGCGTGGTGGACAGCGCGGTAGTCAGCGCCGCGCTGGTCCACGAATTCGGCTGGGCCTGGAACGACTACGACAAGCTGGCCCAGGCCGCGCTCGCCGGGCACATCATCGAATGCGGCGCGCAGTGCACCGGCGGCAACTTCACCGACTGGGAAAGCGTGCCGGACTACGAGCACATCGGCTTTCCCATCGTCGAAGTGCAGGCCGGCGGCGAATTCGTCGTCACCAAGCCGAAGGGTACCGGCGGGCTGGTCACGCCGCTGTCGGTGGGCGAGCAGATGCTCTACGAGATCGGCGACCCGCGCGCCTACCTGCTGCCCGACGTGATCTGCGATTTCACCCAGGTCCAGCTGGCCCAGGTTGGCGAGAACCGCGTGGCCCTCAGCGGCGCACGTGGCCTGCCGCCGACCGGGCAGTACAAGGTCAGCGCCACTTACCCGGACGGCTTCCGTTGTACCGCCAGTTGCCTGATCGCCGGTATCGACGCGGTGAAGAAGGCCGAGCGGGTCAGTCAGGCGATCATCGCCAAGACCGAGGAAATCCTCATGGAACGCGGCTGGGGGCCGTACCGCGAGGTCAGCATCGAACTGCTCGGCAGCGAAGCCACCTACGGCCCGCACGGGCGCCGCGAGGACAGCCGCGAAATCGTGGTGAAGCTCGCCGTACGCCACAGCCGCAAGGAAGCCCTGGTGTTGTTCTCCCGCGAGATCGCCCAGGCCGCCACCGGCATGGCGCCGGGCCTGACCGGCATCGTCGGCGGCCGCCCGACCGTGTACCCGGTGATCCGCCTGTTCTCCTTCCTGATCGACAAGAACGCCTGTGAGTTGACCGTGGAGATCGACGGCGAGCGCCAGCCAGTCGCCCTGCCCGCCATCGACCACTTCGACCCGGCCGCGCTGGCCGACGACATTGCCGTGCCGGCCGCCGAAGGCCCGGCGCAGGCCAGCGTGCCCCTGGTGAAGCTGGCCGTGGCGCGCTCCGGCGACAAGGGCAACCACAGCAACATCGGCGTGATGGCGCGCCGGCCCGAATACCTGCCGTGGATCGCCGAGGCGCTGAGCGAAGGCGCCGTAGCCGAATGGATGCAGCACGTGCTCGACCCGCAGCTGGGCCGCGTCAGCCGCTGGCACCTGCCGGGCAGCCACAGCCTGAACTTCCTGCTGGAGAACGCCCTGGGCGGCGGCGGCGTGGCGAGCCTGCGCATCGACCCGCAGGGCAAGGCTTTCGCCCAGCAGCTGCTGGAATTCCCGGTGGCGGTGCCGCAAGCCATCGCCGATCAATTCCTACAAAGAACAGAAACGTAGGGCGCATAACGCCAGCAGCGTTATCCGCCAATCGCAAACGGCGGATGAAGCGTTCCGCTTCATCCGCCCTACGGGATACCTCGGAGTCAGAACAACAATGAGCTACGACTCGATCTTCAAACCCGGCCTGTTCGATGGCCAGACCATCATCGTCACCGGCGGCGGCAGCGGTATCGGTCGCTGCACCGCCCATGAGCTGGCGGCCCTCGGCGCCCACGTGGTGCTGGTCGGGCGCAAGGCCGAGAAGCTGGAAAAGACCGCCGGCGAGATCATCGAGGACGGCGGCAGCGCCAGCTGGCACAGCTGCGACATCCGCGACGAGGAAGCGGTCAAGGCGCTGGTCGCTCAGGTCATCGCCGAGCGCGGGCCGATCCATCACCTGGTCAACAACGCCGGCGGCCAGTACCCCGCGCCGCTCGCCTCGATCAACCTGAAGGGCTTCGAGGCCGTGGTGCGCACCAACCTCGTCGGCGGCTTCCTGATGGCCCGCGAAGTCTTCAACCAGAGCCTGAGCAAGACCGGCGGCAGCATCGTCAACATGCTCGCCGACATGTGGGGCGGCATGCCCGGCATGGGCCACTCCGGCGCCGCCCGTGCGGGCATGGAGAACTTCACCAAGACCGCCGCTATCGAGTGGGGCCACGCCGGCGTGCGGGTCAACGCCGTGGCGCCGGGCTGGGTCGCCTCCAGCGGCATGGATACCTACGAGGGCGCATTCAAGGCAGTGATCCCGACCCTGCGCGAGCACGTACCGCTCAAGCGCATCGGCACCGAATCGGAAGTGGCCGCGGCCATCGTCTTCCTGCTCTCCCCCGGCGCGGCCTTCATCAGCGGCAACACCATCCGCATCGATGGCGCCGCCAGCCAGGGCAGCCGCGCCTTCCCGCTGTCCAAGGTGAAGTCGGGGCAAAGCCGTTCCTACAACGGTTTCCACCGCGCCTATCTTCCCGATGTGCTGAAGGATCAGGAGTAAGCCATGCCGGTGATCCAGTCGGAAATCGACGCCCAGGGCGAAGACTTCGCCCGCAACCGCGAGGCCATGCTGGCCGCCGTGGCGAGCTTCCGCGAGGTCGAGCAGAAGGTGCTCGACAAGGCCGCCGAGGCCAAGCCCAAGTTCGACAAGCGCGGCCAGTTGCTGCCGCGCGAACGCCTGAACCTGCTGCTGGATGCCGGTGCGCCGTTCCTCGAGATCGGTTCGCTGGCCGGCTACAAGCTGCATGACGACAAGGACGGCACCCAGGCCGGCGGCGGCATCATCTCCGGCATCGGCTATATCGCCGGAGTGCGCTGCCTGGTGACCGCCAGCAACAGCGCAATCAAGGGCGGCACCATCTCCCCCACCGGCCTGAAGAAGACCCTGCGCCTGCAGCAGATCGCCTTCGAGAACAAGCTGCCAGTGGTGGCGCTGACCGAGAGCGGCGGCGCCAACCTGAACTACGCGGCGGACATCTTCGTCGAGGGCGCGCGCGGCTTCGCCAACCAGGCGCGCATGTCCGCAGCGGGCATTCCGCAGGTCACCGTGGTGCACGGCTCGTCCACCGCCGGCGGTGCCTACCAGCCGGGACTGTCGGACTACGTGGTGGTGGTGCGCGGCAAGGCCAAGATGTTCCTCGCCGGCCCGCCGCTGCTGAAAGCCGCTACCGGCGAGATCGCCACCGATGAAGAACTGGGTGGCGCCGAACTGCATGCCCAGGTCGCCGGCACCGCCGAGTACCTGGCGGAGAACGACGCCGATGGCGTGCGCCTGGCACGGGAAATCCTCGCCGCGCTGCCATGGAACAACCAACTGCCAGCCCGCGCGAAACTGACGTGGGACGAGCCGCTTTACCCGGCGCAGGAACTGCTCGGCGTGGTCCCCGCGGACGCGAAGAAGCCCTACGACGTGCGCGAGATCGTTGCGCGCATCGCCGACGGCTCGCGCTTCCTCGACTTCAAGAACGAATTCGACAGCCAGACCGTCTGCGGTCACCTGCACATCGAGGGCCACGCCTGCGGCCTGATCGGCAACAACGGCCCGATCACCCCACAGGGCGCGGCCAAGGCGGCGCAGTTCATCCAGCTGTGCGAGCAGAGCAACACGCCGATCCTGTTCCTGCACAACACCACCGGCTTCATGGTCGGCACCGAGTCCGAGCGCCTGGGCGTGATCAAGCACGGCTCGAAGATGATCCAGGCGGTGGCCAACGCCACGGTGCCCAAGCTCACGCTGGTCGTCGGCGGTTCCTACGGCGCGGGCAACTACGCCATGTGCGGCCGCGGGCTGGACCCGCGCTTCATCTTCGCCTGGCCCAACAGCCGCACCGCCGTAATGGGCGGAGCCCAGGCCGGCAAGGTGCTGCGCATCGTCACCGAGGAAAAGCACGCCAAGGAGGGCAAGGAAGCCGACCCGAAGATGCTCGACATGCTCGAACAGATGACCGCGCAGAAACTCGATGCCCAGTCCACCGCGCTCTACGGCACGGCGAGCCTGTGGGACGATGGATTGATCGACCCGCGCGATACCCGCGCGCTGCTGGGTTATCTGCTGGATATCTGCGTGGAGGCTGCCGTGCGGCCGCTAAAGAACAACAGTTTCGGCGTTGCACGATTTTGACCGTAGGGCGCATGACGCCCCAGGCGTCATCCGCCAAGCCGGCGGATAAAGCGTTCCGCTTTATTCGCCCTACCTGAATTGAAAGATCCCACGGAGAACAAGAAATGATCTTCACCCAAGAACACGAAGAACTCCGCCGCACCGTGCGCAACTTCGTCGAACGCGAGATCAACCCCTACGTCGACGAATGGGAAAAGGCCGGGCGCTTCCCCATCCACGAGGTCTTCAAGAAGGCCGGCGACCTGGGCCTGCTGGGCATCTCCAAGCCGGAGAAATTCGGCGGCATGGGCCTGGACTACAGCTACTCGGTGGTCGCCGCCGAGGAGTTCGGCACCATCCATTGCGGCGGCGTGCCGATGGCCCTGGGCGTACAGACCGACATGTGCACCCCGGCCCTGGCGCGCTTCGGCTCCGATGAGCTGCGCGAGGAATTCCTCCGCCCGGCCATCGCCGGCGAGATGGTCGGCTGCATCGGCGTCTCCGAAGTGGGCGCCGGCTCCGACGTCGCCGGGCTGAAGACCACCGCGCGCAAGGATGGCGACGATTACGTCATCAACGGCAGCAAGATGTGGATCACCAACTCGCCGTCCGCCGACTTCATCTGCCTGCTGGCCAACACCTCCGACGACAAGCCCCACGTCAACAAATCGCTGATCATGGTGCCGATGAAGTCCAAGGGCATCAGCATCAGCCCGCACCTGGACAAGCTCGGCATGCGCAGCTCGGAGACCGCCCAGGTGTTCTTCGACGACGTGCGCGTGCCGCAGCGCTACCGCATCGGCGCCGAGGGTTCGGGCTTCATGATGCAGATGCTGCAATTCCAGGAGGAACGCCTGTTCGGCGCCGCCAGCGGGATCAAGGGCATGGAGTACTGCGTCAACGCCACCATCGACTACTGCAAGGAGCGCAAGACCTTCGGCCAGGCGCTGATCGACAACCAGGTCATCCACTTCCGCATGGCCGAGCTGATGACCGAGATCGAGTGCCTGCGCGCCCTCACCTACCAGGCCACCGAACAGTACATCCGCGGCAAGGACGTCACCCGCCTGGCCTCCATGGCCAAGCTCAAGGTCGGCCGGCTGTCCCGCGAGGTCACCGACGCCTGCCTGCAGTATTGGGGCGGCCAGGGCTTCATGTGGGAAAACCCGATCGCCCGCGCCTACCGCGACACCCGCCTGGTCTCCATCGGCGGCGGCGCGGACGAAATCATGCTGGGCATCATCTGCAAGCTGATGGGCACCCTGCCGGGCAAGAAGAAGGGCTGATGAGGGACCGTAGGATGGGTGGAGGCGCGCAGCGACGATACCCATGCCGTGACGCATCGATGGGTATCGCTCCGCTCCACCCATCCTACGGTGATCGCAAGCAAACGGTTGAACGAGGAATCCGGCATGAGTGATTTGCCGAACTGCGAAACCCTGCTGCTGGAACGTGAAGGCGGCGTACTGCACGTCACCCTCAATCGCCCGGACAGCCGCAACGCCATGAGCCTGGCGATGGTCAGCGAACTGCGTGCCGTGCTCGCCGCGGTGCGCGACGACCGCGCGGTGCGCACCATCGTCCTGCGCGGCGCCGGCGGGCACTTCTGCGCTGGCGGCGACATCAAGGACATGGCCGGCGCCCGCGCCGCCGGTCCCGATGCCTATGCCGCGCTGAACCGCGCCTTCGGCGGCCTGCTGGAAGAAGCCCAGGCACAGCCGCAGGTGCTGGTCGCTGCGCTGGAAGGTGCGGTGCTCGGCGGTGGCTTCGGCCTGGCCTGCGTCTCGGACATCGCCATCGCGGCGGCCGACGCGCAATTCGGCCTGCCGGAAACCAGCCTCGGCATCCTGCCGGCGCAGATCGCGCCCTTCGTGGTGAAACGCATCGGCCTGACCCAGGCCCGCCGCCTGGCCTTGACCGCCGCGCGCTTCGATGGCCGTGAGGCGCTGCGCCTAGGGCTCGTGCATCACTGCGCCGACAACGCTGAAAACCTCGGCGAGCAACTGGCGGAAACCCTTGACCAGGTCCGTCGCTGCGCGCCGGGCGCCAATGCCGCCACCAAGGCACTGCTTCTGGCCACCGAGACCGAAGCCCTCGGCCCGTTGCTGGACGGCGCTGCCCGCCAGTTCGCCGACGCGGTGACCGGCGCGGAAGGCGCCGAAGGCACCATGGCCTTCGTGCAGAAACGCAAACCGAACTGGGCGCAGTGACCCAACGCGCGCACCGAACAACCCCCTCTCCCTTCAGGGAGAGGGCTGGGGAGAGGGAAACAGCCAGCATGCCCAGCTTCGACAAGATCCTGATTGCCAACCGCGGCGAGATCGCCTGCCGGGTGATCCGCACCGCCCACGACCTGGGCTACCGGACCGTGGCCGTGTACAGCGAGGCCGACGCCGATGCCCGCCACGTGCAACTGGCCGACGAGGCCGTGTGCATCGGCCCGGCGCCGGTCGGCCAGTCCTACCTGAAGCCCGAGGCGATCCTCGACGCCGCGAAACGCACCGGCGCCGGCGCCGTCCACCCCGGCTACGGCTTCCTCTCGGAGAACGCCGACTTCGCCCGCGCCTGCGAGGCTGCCGGCATCGTCTTCATCGGTCCGGGCGTGGAAGCCATCCACCTGATGGGCAGCAAGCGCCTGTCGAAGATCGCCATGCTCGAAGCCGGCGTGCCCTGCATCCCCGGCTACGAAGGTGCCGATCAGGACGACGCCACGCTCAGCCGCGAGGCCGAGCGCATCGGCTACCCGCTGATGATCAAGGCCAGCGCCGGCGGCGGCGGGCGCGGCATGCGCCTGGTGACGCGCAGCGAGGACCTCGCCGAACAGCTGCGCACGGCGCGCTCGGAAGCGCAGAACGCCTTCGGCAGCGGCGAGCTGATCCTGGAGAAAGCCGTGGTGCAGCCGCGCCACGTGGAAATCCAGGTATTCGGCGACAGCCACGGCCATATTGTCTATCTCGGCGAGCGCGACTGCTCGGTGCAGCGCCGCCACCAGAAGGTCATCGAGGAAGCGCCCTGCCCGGTGCTGACCGAGGACCTGCGCGCCGCCATGGGCAGCGCTGCGGTGAAGGCCGCCGCCTCGGTTAACTACCTGGGCGCCGGCACCGTGGAGTTCCTGCTGGATGCCAGCGGTGCCTTCTACTTCCTGGAAATGAACACCCGCCTGCAGGTGGAGCACCCGGTCACCGAACTGGTCACCGGCCAGGACCTGGTGGCCTGGCAGATTCGCGTCGCCGAGGGCCATCCGCTGCCGCTGACCCAGGAGCAGATCCAGCTCAAGGGCCATGCCATCGAGGTGCGCCTGTACGCTGAGGATGCCGGCAACGGTTTCCTCCCGCAGACCGGCCAGGTGCTGCGCTGGACGCCGCCGCAGCTGGACGGCATCCGCATCGATCACGGCCTGCGCGAAGGCCAGCCGGTGACGCCCTTCTACGATCCGATGCTGGCCAAGGTCATCGCCTTCGGCGCTACCCGCGACGAGGCCCGGCGCAAGCTGGTACGCGCCGTCGAGGATTGCGTGCTACTGGGTGTGACCGGCAACCAGCGCTTCCTCGCCAACCTGCTCAGGCACCCGGAGTTCGCCGCCGGCAACGCCACCACGGCGTTCATCGGCGAACAGTTCGCCGGCGACCCGAGCCTGGCCCCGCGCCAGCCGCAGCCGCTGGAACTGGCCTGCGCCGCCGCCCTGCTCTACCAGGCTTCGGCCAGTGACCGAGCGCACCAGCCTGGTCTGTCCGGTTGGCGTAGCGCGGGCAGCGCGCCCTGGCGTTTTGCGCTCAAGCATGGCGAGGAGAAATTCGTCGTCGAGCTGGAAGTCCGCGAACACGGCACCCAGCCGACGCTGCTGGCCCGCATCGGTGAGTCCGCCATCAAGCTGCGCCTGCTCGGCGAGGAGAACGGTGACGCGATCATCGAAGCCGACGGCGTTCGCCGCCGCCTGCCCTTCCACCGCGACGGCGCGCGCCTCTGGCTGTATGGCGCGGACGGCAACCTGGAACTGCTGGACGTCACCCACGAGCCCGTCAGCGCGGCTGGCGGCGCAGGCTCCGGCACGGTGAAGGCACCGATGGATGGCGCCATCGTCGACGTACTGGTGAGCGAAGGTACACGGGTCAGCAAGGGCCAACTGCTGCTGGTACTGGAAGCGATGAAGATGGAGCACCCGCTCAAGGCCGGCGTCGACGGCGTGATCCGCCGCGTGCAGGTAAGCAAGGGCGAGCAGGTGAAATCGCGGCAGTTGTTGGTGGAGGTTGAAGCCGAAGACGCCTGAGCCGCTTTTCGCTTTTCGCTTTTCGCTTTTCGCTTTTCGCTTTTCGCTTTTCGCTTTTCGCTTTTCGTAGGAGCGAGCTTGCTCGCGAACCAGAGCCCTGCAGCATGGGATTGTTCGCGAGCAAGCTCGCTCCTACAGACGCCGTCAGCTCCAACGCTGACGACTCATAACAAGAACAAGGAGCCCACATGTCCCTTTCCGGCAAAACCCTCTTCATCACCGGCGCCAGCCGCGGCATCGGCCGTGAAATCGCCCTGCGCGCCGCACGCGATAGCGCCAACATCGTCATTGCCGCCAAGAGCGCCGAGCCCCACCCGAAACTCGAAGGCACCATCTTCAGCGTTGCCGAGGAGGTCGAAGCTGCCGGCGGCAAAGCCCTCGCGCTGCAACTGGACGTGCGCGACGAGAATGCCGTGCGCGAGGCCATGGCCCGCGCCGCCGAACACTTCGGCGGCATCGACGCGGTGGTGAACAACGCCGGTGCCATCAAGCTGGTGGGTGTGGAGCGCCTGGAACCCAAGCGCTTCGACCTGATGTACCAGATCAACACCCGCGCAGTGATGGTCTGCAGCCAGGCCGCGCTGCCCTACCTGAAGCAGAGCAAGGGCCACATCCTCAGCCTGTCGCCGCCGATCAACCTGGCCGGCAAGTGGTTCGCCCAGCACGGCCCCTACACCGTCACCAAATACGGTATGAGCATGCTCACCCTCGGCATGCACGAGGAGTTCAAGAAGTACGGCATCAGCGTCAACGCGCTGTGGCCGAAAACCATGATCGCCACCGCCGCCATCGAATTCGAATTGGGCAGCCGCGACGCCTTCAAGCGTGCGCGTACTCCGGCGATCATGGCCGATGCGGCCTACGCCATCCTCTCCAGCAGCGAGCGCAGCATCAGCGGGCGCCTGCTGATCGACGAGGATATCCTGCGCGAACAGGGCCAGAGCGACTTCGAGCAGTACCGTTTCGACCCGAACGGCGGCAGCCTGGTACCCGACCTGTTCCTCGACTGAGCACACTCACGGACCTTTTCGTAGGGCGCATAACGCGGAACGCGTTGTCCGCCGTTTGCCACACCTGGGCTAACGGCGGATAACCACAAGCGGTTATTCGCCCTACCAACCCTCCCACCATGGGCACCGTGTCGCCATTTACCAATCGACACAATCCCGCCCTGGCCGTCCGGCCATCGCTCTCTAGACTGCGTTGAACGCCTAGCCGATGCGTTTGCCGATCTGCCCTGCGCCACGCGCGCAACAGCCATAGGCGCACGTCGGACGACGACCTAGAGTCGCTCGCTAGCGTCTGCACGCCACAGACAACAATGACAATAAGGGCACGCGTCAATGAGCCACGCCGATATCATCACCCCGACCCGCTTCCTCGCCCACCTGCCGGCCACCCTCAGCCGCGTGCCACGCATGCTCCGCGGGCTCTACTACACCGGCATCCGCAACCGCGAGAAGAACCTGTCCCTGGGCTGGGCCCTGGAGCGCGCCGCGCGCCTCTATCCGGACAGCCCGGCGCTGATCGACGAACGCCGGCGCCTGTCCTACGCCTTGTTCAACGGCTGGGCCAACCGCCTGGCGCGGGCCTTCCAGGCCGAAGGCGTGCAACACGGCAGCGTGGTGGCGGTGATGCTGGAGAATCGCGCCGAATTGATGGTGGTGCTCGCCGCCCTGGCCAAGCTCGGCGCCATTGGCGCGCTGGTGAACACTACCCAGCGCGGCCAGGTGCTCAGCCACAGCCTCAACCTGGTCAAGCCCAGCCATTTCGTGGTCGGCGAAGAGTTGCGCGAAGCCTTCGAGGACGTCCGCCCGGCCCTGGAGAACAGCGGCGGCCGCTGCTACTGGATCGCCGATGGCGATGAAGCGGCACAAGCGCCCGCGGGCTGGCACAGCCTGATGCGCCTCGCGCAGGAGCAGGACTCCAACAACCTCGCCGAAACCGCCAAGGTGCGCCTGAAGGACGCCTGTTTCTACATCTACACCTCCGGCACCACCGGCCTGCCCAAAGCCTCGATCATGAGCCACGGCAAGTGGATCAAGGCCTACGGCGGCTTCGGCCATTCGGGTCTGGCGCTGACCAACAGCGACGTGCTTTACCTGACCCTGCCCTGCTACCACAACAATGCCGTGACCGTGTGCTGGAGCGCCGTGCTGGCCGGTGGCGCGGCGATCGCCCTGCGCCGCAAGTTTTCCGCCAGTTCGTTCTGGAAAGACGTCCAGACCTACCAGGCCACCTGCTTCGGCTACATCGGCGAACTCTGTCGCTACCTGCTCAACCAGCCCGAATGTGCTGAAGAGCGCGGCAATACCCTGACCTGCATGATCGGCAATGGCCTGCGCCCCTCGATCTGGAACGAGTTCAAGGAGCGCTTCGGCATCGAGCGGATCACCGAGTTCTATGCCTCCAGCGAAGGCAATATCGGCTTTACCAATGTGTTCAACTTCGACAATACGGTGGGATTCTCCCCGGCAACTTACGCCATCGTCCGCTATGACCTGGAAAACGACCAGCCGGTACGGGGCGCCAAGGGGTTCATGGAAAAGGTCGACAAGGGCGAAGCCGGCCTGCTGATCAGCGAGATCAGCGACAAGTGGCCGTTCGACGGCTACACCGACCCGGCCAAGAGCGAGGCGGTGATCTACCGCAACGTGTTCAAGGAAGGCGATACCTGGTTCAACACCGGCGACCTGATGCGCGACATCGGCTTCAAGCACACCCAGTTCGTCGACCGCCTGGGCGACACCTTCCGCTGGAAAGGCGAGAACGTCTCCACCACCGAGGTGGAAAACGCCCTGGGCGCCTTCCCCGGCGTGGAAGACGCGGTGGTCTACGGCGTGGAGATCCCCGGCACCAACGGCCGCTGCGGCATGGCCGCGCTGCGCCTGGCCGACGGCGTCAGCCTGGATGCGACAGAGTTGGCGGCCCACCTGGACCGCGAGCTGCCGGCTTACGCCGTGCCGCTGTTCCTGCGCCTGCTGGCCCAGGTGGAGACCACCGGGACCTTCAAGTACAAGAAGACCGACCTCAAGCGCAACGCCTACGACCCCTCAGCCGTGACCGAGGCACTGTTCGTGCGACTGCCAGGGGAGACAGCCTACCGGACGCTGGATGGCGCGCTGTTCGAAGCGATTCGCGGCGGCGCTCACCGTTTCTAAGGGCTGCCATAACGAACTGCTTCACGAAGTCTCCCCTCTCTGCCGTCCTGGCTGCGCGCCCCGTTCGGAAGGGAGAGGGGAAAACGCAGGCACGGCATCGCACAAGAAAACAGTCGGTCCCGGAGGGAAATCGAGCGATCAGTTGCGGAACTTGAACTGCAACTCGGCGCCACGGATGTCCGAGTGCCAACTGTCGTCGTTGGGTTCACGCTCGTTGGGCTCGCGCTGGATCAGCCGGCCACCGACCTCGAAGGGGCTCTGTCCGGCTTTTTCGCCGAACATCGGCGGCAGGATCGGCTTCTCGTCGATCACGGTGATCGTATCGTCCGGCTCCAACTGATGGACCAGGTCCCTGGGCAGACGCAGGTCCAGCTTCACCGCCGGCAGCGGCTGCTTGACCACCGGATCAACCGGTTTCTTCACCTGCGCCGGCGTCTTCGAGGGCGCCTTGGCCTCAGGCTTGATGGCGGCCTCGACCGCGGCGGACTTGGGTGACGCCACGACTTTGGCAGCAGCAGGCTTGGCCTCTTCCTCACGGGGCTGCTCGGCGGCAGGTTCCGGCGCAGGCGTGCTGGCAGGCGCAGTCACGGCTGGGGCAACAGCCGGGGCCGGAGCCACAGCCTTGTCCTTGTGCTCATCGCCACAGGCAGCGAGCAGCAGGGACAGACTGGCGACAACGAGGATTCGAGACTTCTTCATGGAGCGGACCGTCAGAAAAACCGCGCAATGCTGGCGCGAGTTGCCTTGCGGAGCAAGAGTCTTGCCATGACAAACCGTTACGTCATGCAGTCTGACAGACGCAGGCTGAACCCGGCCTGTCATTGATCAAGGGTTGTCAGGTAATTCCTTCAGAGCCTTGTCGATGTCCAAGCCGGGGAAACGCTGCCGGAGGCTCTCACGCACTTGTTCAGCTTCTTCCTTCCGCCCCTTGCCTTGCAAGTCGCGCAGGTGCAGCAGACTGGTACGTGGCTCGTCGGCCTCCTCGGCGAATGCCTGGAGCTTCCCTTCGGCCGATACACCTGACCGCCCCTGTGCATCGGCAGATTCGCGGACTTCGTCCCTTGCCGCTGCAGCCGCCATTTTCTTGCTCATCGGCGCAGGCCTGGCGAGCTCCTGGACCGATGCCCCGGCAGCGGCACTGTCCATCCGCGGCTCCGCCACTGAGGGCGCAGCGGCCGGAGCCGCCGGTGGTGCCATGGCCGGTGCGGGTGCTGGCGCGCGCATCATTGCCGGGGATACCGGCGCGTCAAAGCGCTCTGGCGCCTCTTCAAAGGTCCGCAGGGTCAGGCTCAGGCCGATGCCCAGGGTCGCCAGGCCCGCCACGGCAACGCCCCAGCGCTGGCGGCTGCCGGCGCCCAGCAACCACTGGTGCAGGCGCTGGGCGAAACTCGCGGGCTTCTCCTGCACGGCGGCGCGAGCGGCGGCCAGGATGCGCGCGTCCAACTGCGCCGACGGCTGCGCCTCGCTATGCCGACGGTAGTGTTCGAGCAGCTCCTGCTCGTGCGGATCGCGGTTCATGGGTTCACCTCCTCGGCCACCGACGGGTCGGACAACAACCGACGCAGTTTCTGCATCGCATAGCGAAGTCGGCTCTTCACGGTTTCCGCCGGGGTCTTCGTGAGTTCGGCAATTTCATTCAACTCCAGATCGCCATGGGTACGCAGCAGGAACACTTCGCGCTGCTCCACCGGCAAAGACTCCAGTGCGCCCTGCAGGCGCTGCTGGTCGCGGGCAAGGCTCAGCTCGCGTTCGGGGTCGGTGCTTTCGCCGCCCAATGCATCGCCATGCAATTGCTCGTCGAAGCTCTCCTGGCGCCCCAGGTGCCGACCCAGCTTGCGCCAATGGTCGATCAGGCGGTTGCGGCCGATCTGGTACAGCCAGGTCTTGAAGCTGGCCGCGCCCAGTGGCTGGCTATCGCTGCGGATCAGGCTCAGCCAGGTTTCCTGGAACACTTCCTCGGCCTGGGCATTGTCGCCGCACAAGCCGCAGAGGAAGCGGAACAGGCCTAGGCGATGACGAGCGTAAAGCTCGCCGAACGCTTCGGCGTCGCCTTGTCGGTAACGCCGCAGCAGTGCGACGTCGTTTTCATCCGTGAGGGGTCTCTTCAACTCTCTCGATCCGTAGCGTTGCGGGTGGTGGCTGGCTTCTCGCCAGCGACCGGGTATCGCCGATGGCGCAGGCACGGGTATAACGCAGTGGTCATTCGGCAGCGTAGCGATCGGCACGGCAGCGGTCTCGTCGAGGGATTCAACTTGCTTTGACGAGACAGTCTGAAGAAATGGGTTAGGCGGAAACAGGAACAAACAGGTGTTTTCGTAGGAGCGAACTCCGCCCGCAATGTCCTCCGGCGCGGTGCGGAGCTATCGCGGACGGAGCTCGCTCCTGCGACGGTACGATCACGCCGCGATCAGTTCCTCCTGGCACAGCTGGCAGGCCAGCATGCCGAGGGTCATGATCGCCCGCTCCGCCTCACGGTCCCACGGGATGCCGCAGGTCAGGCGCAGGCAGTTATTGAACTGCTCGGTGTTACTGAAGATCAGCCCCGGCGCGATGCTGATGCCCTGTTCCAGCGCGCGCACGTGCAGCTCCTTGGTGTTGACCTTGGCCGGCAGGCTGACCCAGAGGATAAAGCCGCCCTTGGGCCGGGTCATCTGCGTGCCTTCAGGGAAGTACTGCTGCACCGCCAGCTGGTAGGCCGTCATGTTCTTGCGGTACTCCTGGCGGATGTAGCGCAAGTGCCGGTCGTAGCCGCCATTCTCCAGGTAGGCCGCCACACCCATCTGGGTGACGGTGCACGCCGAATGCGTGGTGAAGGTCTGCAGGCGGCGGATTTCCTCCTGGTAGCGCTCGGCGATGATCCAGCCGATGCGCACTCCCGGGGAAATGGTCTTGGAGAAGCTCGAGCAGTACACCACGCGACCGTCACGGTCGTGGGCCTTGAGTGCCTTGGTCTGGCCCTGGTCGAACATCAGCTCGCCGTAGATATCGTCCTCGATCACCCCGATGTTGTGCTCAGCGGTGAGCTTGAGCAGTGCCTTCTGGCGATCCTCGGGGATGGTGCCGCCCAGCGGGTTGCTCAGGCGCGCGGTCAGCACCAGTGCCTTGATCGGCCACTGGTTGGCAGCCAGTTGCAGGGCTTCCAGGCTGATGCCGGTCAGCGGGTCGCTGGGGATCTCGATGACCTTCAGGCCGAGGATATCGGCCAGCTGGAGCAAGCCGTAGTAGCTCGGCGACTCGGTGGCGATCAGGTCGCCGGGCCGGGTCATCACGCGCAAGGCCATGTGGATGGCGTCCACGCAACCATGGGTGATGGTCACCTGGGTCGGGTCGACCACCACGCCGGCGTCACGCATGCGGATCGCCACCTGGCGACGCAGCGGCTCGTAGCCGGGGCTGAACATGTAGCTGAAGGCACGCGGGCTGGAGAAGCGGGTGACCTTGGCCAGTTGCTGGTGCAGCGCACGGACCGGGAGGTAATCCACATGCGGCACGGCGGCGCCCAGCGGGAACACGCCTTCACGGCGCGCCTCGGCGAGCACCTGGTTGATGATGCTGCTGCGGGTGACCAGCCCCGGCCGCTCGACACGAGCGATGTCCGGCGTCGAGGCAGTCAGCGCCGGCGTGCGGTGCACGTAGAAGCCGGATTGCGGGCGCGCGCGGATCAGCCCCTGATCTTCGAGGGTGGCATAGGCCTGGAGCACCGTGGCGTGGCTGACGTTGAGCTGGGTGCTCAACTTGCGCACGGACGGCACGCGCTCGCCTGGCTGGTAGACACCACGACGGATGTCTTCCGCCAGTTGCTGGGCGATGCGCTGGTAGAGCAGCAGATTGGACATGACGGCCATCCCTCGGTCATTGAACCGAAACAGTAGCCAAAAAGTGAAAACTGTTCCAGAACAGTCGTCAGCATTCCGTCCGATACAGTTGCGCTGCCCTCTGCGCTCAGATCTCCCCGAGCCAGTCCAGCAACCCTGCCACCACCAGTTGCGCATCGGTGGTCAGGCCGAGCTTCTGCATGGCGTTGCGCTTGTGGGTACTGATGGTGGAGACACTGCGATTGGTCCGTTCGGCGATCTCGCCCACCGTGGCGCCATGGGCCAGCCGGCGGATGATGTCGACTTCCGTCGGGCTCAGCGGCTTGCCGGTATGTCGGGGCGGGCGGAGCATCGGGTCGATGTAGGTCTCGCCCTTGCGGATACGCGCGAGGGCGTCGTCCAGCAGGCTCAGCGGGTTGCGCTTGCAGACATAGCCCACGGCGCCGCACTTGACCGCCGCAGTCGCCAACAGCGGCGCCCCCATGACCGAATAGACCAGTACAGGCACCTGCGGGTGGTGGCGCTGCAGCCATTCGATCAGATGCACGCCGTCACGCCCACGGGCGCCGGGCAGCGCCAGCTCGACGATGGCGAGGTCGACCTCCGGATGTGCGTTGAGGACATCCAGCAGGCTGTCGGTGTCGCTGACGAAGGCTTTCACCTGCCCCAGTTCGCGCTCCAGCAGATAGCGCTCCAGGCCCCAACCGATCATTGGCTGCGGGTCCGCCACGATTACATTGAAAAGCTTCTTTTCCGATGACATCACATTCTCTCGTTTACAGCTCCCCAGAGGGGATTAGTCGCACCTGGCCATTTTCGCCAAGCTGCCACTCGAAAGATTTCGAGATGCCCCTGATGAAAAACCCCGGAGCCGAGGCTTCCGGGGTTTTCCTGTGACGGGATATTGCGAGTCGGATCAGCGTTCGGCGCCGAGCTGGCCCTTCTCGTCGGAGAAGACGATCTCCACCCGGCGGTTCTGCGCGCGCCCCAGCGACGAGGCGTTGTCCGAGATCGGATAGGCCTCGCCATAGCCTTGTACCTGGACGCGCTTCTGGTCCACGCCCAGGTCGGTCAGCGCATCCGCCACGGCCTGCGCACGGTCCTTCGACAACTGCAGATTCTGCTCGCGGTCGCCCTCGGCGTCGGTATAGCCCTCGATGCGGATGATCCGCCGCGGATTGAGCTGGAGGAACTGCACCAGCTTGAGCACAGTGCGATTGGCCGCAGGCTTCAGGTCGGCTTCGCCGCTGTCGAACAGCACGTCACCGAGGGTCAGCACCAGGCCGCGCTCGGTTTCGTTCGTCGCCAGGCTGACCATCTGCTGCTCCAGCCACTTGCTCTGCTCCTGCACGTTGAGCAGGCGTGCTTCGCGCATCGCCAGCTGCAGGCGTTCGCGTTCCATCTGCTGCTTGGCCAGGCGTTCCTGGTTCAGCGCGAGGTTGCTGTGCTCGCGGGCGATCTCGCTGTAGCGCTGGCTGAGGTAGGAGTACTGCAGCACGTCATCGCTGCTGCCCCAGTAGTTGGACAGGCGCTCGGCACGGGCCAGCGACTCGCCGGCACGGATCACGTCCTTGGGTGCGCTGCGCAGCACGGCGGAGTCTTCCTTCACCCCCTGGAACTGCAGGCGGGCCTGCTCCAGGGACTTTTCGCTGAGCTGGCTGTTGGCACAGCCGGCCAGCAGGACGGCACTCGACAGTGCAGCCAGACGCAACAGTTGCAGGGAAGTCATTGCACTTCTCCCAACTGTTTGCGCAGGCGGTTGATGCTCTTGCCCTGCTCGGCCAGTTGCTCGGCGCTCTTGCGCGTCAGCTCCTTGGCCTCCGACAGGCGGGCATCGAGTTCAGCCTGTTCGGCCAGTTGCCGGGCCTTCTTGTTCGAGCCGACCGCCAGCGCGCCCTTGGCGGCCTGGTACTTGTCCTCGGCGAGCTTGAGTTCGGCCACGTCATCGGTCGCACCCACGGCCTTGGCCTGTTCCAGCGCCTGTTCGGTCAGGCGCATCTGCTCGTTGGGTGCCGGGTCGTTCGTCGCACAGCCGGCCACTGCAAACAAAGCCAGGCCGGCGACCATCATCCGTCGATTGATCACGAAATCTATTGTCCTACTCGGTGGGAGTGCTGGCAGGCTGCAGTTGCTGGGCCTTCCAGCGGGCCAGATTGTCCTGCAGCAGGCGCTGCGGGACTCCGGCGGCCGTCAATTCTGTCATTTTTTTCGCCAGTTGTCCGCGCAGCCACGGGTCGTTGCAAGCCGAGTTGTGCGCGACAGTCAGGTACAGACCTTCGCTGGAGATCGGCGGTTCCAGCGGCTGCAGGTCATCGGCCATGCCGAGGGTATCGGCGACCGCAAGGCCAGGATAGTGCTCGTAGATCACATAATCCGAGCGCTTGAGCAGCAGCTTCTGGAACGCCTGGGTCAGGCTGGGCACTTCCTCCAGCGTCAGTTGCTCCTTGGCGAAAGTGTCGAAATCCGGGCCGAAGCTGTTGTTCACCAGGGTGCCGCCCTTCAGGCCCTTCAGGTCGTCGCGGCCGTTGTAGGCCACGAGGGCATCCTTGCGCATCCAGACCACGTTATCGGTGGTAAGAAAAGCCGGATGGATATAGTCCATCGTCTCCAGCCGCTCCGGCGTGAGGAACGCGCCAGCGATCAGGTCGACGCGCCCCAGCCGCGCCTCCTCCTGTGCGCGAGCCCAGGAACCGGTATAGATCACCCGGATATTCACCCCGACCGCCTTGCCGATCTGCTCCAGAAGGTCGGCATTGGCGCCGATCAGGCGCTCCGGTTGTGCCGGGTCGCGCCACAGATAGGGCGGGTACTCCGGGTTACCCGTAGCCACCAGGCGCTCGCACTTGCCGGCCGCGAAACCGGCCAGGGGCATGGAGAAAGTCACCAGCAACAGCACCGAACGGATCATCGTGGAGCAATCGGGCATCGGTAGTCTCGCTCGCCAGAAGAAAGAACGGCCCTGCTTAGAGCCGCAAAATGCTAGCGTAAAGCACACCGACCCGATTTGGTAATAAGGACTTCTCATGAAGAAAGCCCTTCTGGCCCTGCTCCTGGCGATAGCCGTCGCCGCCGGCGTGCTCTACGCCTTCCCCTCCACCCTGCTGGCCACCGCGCAGTACGTCGAGAGCGCTCGTGCGCGGCTGTCGGCCAACAGCCTGCAGGTCGACGACCTGGACATCGCCTATTACGAAGGCGGCCCGGAGAAGGCCCAGACCATTCTGCTGATCCACGGCTTCGGCGCCGACAAGAGCAACTGGCCGCGCTTCGCCCGCTTCCTCACCCAGGATTACCACGTCATCGCCGTCGACCTGCCAGGCTTCGGCGACAGCAGCAAGCCTGCGAACATCAGCTACGACGTCGGCACCCAGGCCGAGCGCCTGGCCGACTTCATGCGCGAGCAGGGCATCGGCCGTTTCCACGTGGTTGGAAACTCCATGGGCGGGCACATCGCCGCGCTGCTGGCCGCGCGACATCCGCAGGAGGTACTGTCGGTCGGCCTGTTCGACAACGCCGGAGTCACGGCGCCGCACCAGAGCGAACTGTTCGAGCGCCTGCTCAAGGGCGGCGACAATCCGCTGGTGCTGCGCAGGGTGGAAGATTTCCCCGCCCTGCTCGACTTCGTCTTCGTGCAGAAGCCACCACTGCCGTCGCGCTTGCGGGACTACCTGGCAGAACGCTCGCTGGAGCGCAGCGCGTTCAACGGCATGGTCTTCCAGCAGTTGCGCGAACGCTATATCCCACTGGAGCCGGAGCTGCCGAAGATCACCGCGCCGACCCTGCTGCTGTGGGGCGATCGCGACCGCGTACTGGACGTTTCCAGCATCGACGTAATGAAACCGCTGCTGAAGAAGCCCAGCGTTGCCATCCTGCGCGATTGTGGCCACGTGCCGATGATCGAGCGCCCGGAGGAAACCGCTCGCCTTTACCTGGATTTCCTCAAACAGAACCACGGGCCGGTCACCGCGGCGAACTGATTGCCGGCGACAAACAAAAACGGCGCCCTCGGGCGCCGTTTCTGCTGGAGCGAACTCAGAGCTGGATCAGATTCGGAATCTGCACGTCCGGATTGACGTCCTGCTCGTAGTCCACGCCGGCGATCTCGAAGCCGAAGAGACGCAGGAACTCGGACTTGTAGCCGGTGAAGTCGGTCAGCTGGTACAGGTTCTCGTTGGTCACCTTGTTCCACAGATCCTTCACGGTGTCCTGCACGTCCGGCTGCAGCTCCTTGTAGTCGGCGCGCAGGCGGCCGTCGGCGTCCAGGTGCGGCTCGGCGCCGTACAGGCTCTCGCGGAACAGGCCGTCGACCTGCTCGATGCAGCCTTCGTGGGTGCCCTTCTCCTTCATCACCTTGAACAGCAGCGACAGGTACAGCGGCATCATCGGGATGGCCGAGCTGGCCTGGGTGACCACGGCTTTCAGCACGGAAACACGGGCGTCGCCGCCGGTGACGGCCAGCTTCTCGCGAATGCCCAGGACTTTCTGGTCCAGATCCTTCTTGGCGGCACCGATGGAGCCGTTCCAGTACAGATCGTGGGTAATCTCTTCGCCCAGGTAGGTGAAGGCAGTGGTCTTGGCGCCGTCGGCCAGCACACCGGCTTCCTGCAGGGCGTCGATCCACATCTGCCAGTCTTCACCACCCATCACCGCCACGGTGTTGGCGATCTCGGCCTCGGTGGCCGGCTCCATCACACTTTCCTTGATCACTTCCTTGTCGGTGTCCAGACCACGGAAGTTGACGCTCTTGCCGACCGGCTTGAGCACGGAGTTGAAGACCTCGCCGGTCTTCGGATGGGTGCGGCGCGGCGCAGCCAGGCTGTAGACGACCAGGTCGACCTTGCCCAGGTCCTGCTTGATGGTCTCGATGGTGACTTTCTTCACTTCATCGGAGAAGGCGTCGCCGTTGATACTGCGCGCATACAGGCCCTTGGCCTTGGCGAACTTCTCGAAGGCAGCCGAGTTGTACCAGCCGGCGGTGCCCGCCTTGGTCTCGCTGCCGGGGCGCTCGAAGAACACGCCCAGGGTGTCGGCGCCGGCGCCAAAGGCGGCGCTGATGCGCGCGGCCAGGCCGTAGCCGGTGGAGGAACCGATGACCAGGACCTTCTTCGGACCGTTGGCGATGGGGCCGTGCGCCTCGACGTACTCGATCTGTTCCTTGACGTTGGCTTCACAGCCGGTCGGGTGGGTAGTGACGCAGATGAAGCCACGCACGCGCGGTTTGATGATCATGAAAACCTCGGTAGCCAGGTGTCGATTGAACACATTCAGGAACTGGAGACGTCGCGCATTGTAGATGAGACACCTTCGCCCGTGGACTTCTGCGCAAAGATTCGTGACCAATGGGTCATCAGTGCAGCGAAACGACCATTTCCCGAGGAAAATCAGGGACCTGAAATGAAAGAACCCGCCACGGGGGCGGGTTCCTTCACTGAGCGAAAAAGGCTTAGACGGCCTTTTCCAGCTCCGGTACGGCTTCGAACAGGTCGGCGACCAGGCCGTAGTCGGCGACCTGGAAGATCGGCGCCTCTTCGTCCTTGTTGATCGCAACGATCACTTTCGAATCCTTCATGCCCGCCAGGTGCTGGATGGCGCCGGAGATACCAACGGCCACGTACAGCTGCGGAGCAACGATCTTGCCGGTCTGGCCGACCTGCATGTCGTTCGGCACGAAGCCGGCGTCGACCGCGGCGCGGGATGCACCGACGGCAGCGCCCAGCTTGTCGGCCAGGGAGTAAAGGATGCTGAAGTTGTCGCCATTGCCCATGCCGCGGCCGCCGGATACGACGATCTTGGCAGCAGTCAGTTCCGGACGGTCGGACTTGGCCAGCTCTTCGCCGACAAAGGCGGACTTGCCGGCATCGGCCGGGCCGGAAACAGCTTCAACAGCGGCGGAGCCACCTTCGGCAGCAACGGCGTCGAAGCCGGTGCCACGCACGGTGATCACTTTCACGGCAGCCGAGGACTGCACGGTAGCGATGGCGTTACCGGCATAGATCGGGCGCTTGAAGGTGTCGGCGCTGACGACTTCGATGATCTCGGAGATCTGGTCGACGTCCAGCAGGGCGGCAACGCGCGGCAGGAAGTTCTTGCCGTTGGTGGTAGCGGCGGCCAGCACGTGGCTGTAGCCCTTGCCCAGCTCAGCGATCAGCGGAGCAACGTTCTCCGGCAGTTGGTGAGCGTAGGCAGCGTTGTCGGCGACCAGCACCTTGGCAACACCAGCGATCTTGGCAGCGGCTTCAGCCACGCCACCGACGTTCTGGCCAGCGACCAGGACGGCGATGTCGCCACCAATCTTCTGCGCCGCAGCGACAGTGTTCAGAGTGGCGGCGCCCAGTGCGCCGTTGTTGTGCTCAGCGATTACCAGGATAGCCATCAGATTACTTTCGCCTCGTTCTTCAGTTTCTCGACCAGTTCAGCAACGGACTTGACCTTGATGCCAGCGCTACGGGCAGCCGGAGCTTCGACTTTCACGGTCTTCACGGTGGAAGCGGTGGAAACGCCCAGGGCGTCCGGGGTCACCACGTCCAGCGGCTTCTTCTTCGCTTTCATGATGTTGGGCAGCGACGCGTAGCGCGGCTCGTTCAGGCGCAGGTCGGTGGTGACGATTGCCGGCAGGTTCAGGGCAACGGTCTGCAGGCCGCCGTCGATTTCACGGGTGACGTTGACCTTGTCGCCAGCGACTTCGACCTTGGAGGCGAAGGTGCCTTGCGCGTAGCCGGTCAGCGCAGCCAGCATCTGGCCGGTCTGGTTGTTGTCGCTGTCGATGGCCTGCTTGCCGAGGATGACCAGCTGCGGCTGCTCTTTGTCGACCAGGGCTTTCAGCGACTTGGCGATGGCCAGGGAGCTCAGTTCTTCGTTGGTTTCAACGAGGATGGCGCGATCAGCACCCAGAGCCAGCGCGGTACGCAGTTGCTCCTGGGCAGCGGTCGGGCCGACGGAGACCGCAACGATCTCGGTGACGACGCCTTTCTCTTTCAGGCGTACGGCCTCTTCCACGGCGATTTCGCAGAAGGGGTTCATGGACATCTTGACGTTGGCGAGATCGACGCCGGAGTTGTCCGCCTTGACGCGGACCTTGACGTTATAGTCAACCACTCGTTTGACAGCTACAAGAACCTTCATGGATTCCTCGTTTTTCTCCGGTGAATAGGAATGTCGCCAGACAGGCCTGGCCGGTAGTGCACGCCATCTGCGACTACATCCAGCGCAACGCGACCGCAAAACCGCAGGTATCTTGACCGCATCGACCGGGCGGGTCAATACACGAAAATACCCCTTTATAAGCCGCGGACCCCGATTCTATCAGGGTTACGCGCGATTCAAACAAACGTTTGTATTGCCCTCGATAAAGGGTTTAGATATAGCAACAGGTCTAGCTATAATGCGCCCCGCTCTTACTGGGTGGGGGCACGCCCATCCCAATACCTACAAAATGCCCAGAGCCTTGATTCAGGAGAGATCGATAGTGGAACGCGAATTTATGGAATTCGACGTCGTCATCGTCGGCGCCGGCCCTGCCGGTCTGTCCGCCGCTTGCCGACTGAAACAGAAGGCCGCCGACGCCGGTCAGGAAATCAGCGTCTGTGTGGTCGAGAAGGGTTCCGAAGTGGGCGCCCACATCCTCTCGGGCGCCGTGTTCGAGCCCCGTGCGCTGAACGAGCTGTTCCCCAACTGGAAGGAACTCGAAGCGCCGCTGAACACCCCCGTCAAGCGCGACGACATCTATGTGCTGAAGAGCCCGGAAGCGGCGGCCAAGGTGCCGAACTTCTTCGTGCCCAAAACCATGCACAACGAAGGCAACTACATCATCTCCCTGGGCAACCTGTGCCGCTGGCTGGCCCAGCAGGCCGAAGGCCTGGGCGTCGAGATCTACCCGGGCTTCGCCGCCCAGGAAGCGCTGATCGACGAGAATGGCGTGGTGCGCGGCATTGTCACCGGTGACCTGGGCGTCGACCGCGAAGGCAATCCGAAAGAGGGTTACTACACCCCGGGCATGGAACTGCGCGCCAAGTACACCCTGTTCGCCGAAGGCTGCCGTGGCCACATCGGCAAACAGCTGATCAAGAAGTACAAGCTCGACAGCGAAGCCGACGCCCAGCACTACGGTATCGGCATCAAGGAAATCTGGGACATCGACCCGTCCAAGCACGAGCAGGGCCTGGTGGTGCACACCGCTGGCTGGCCGCTGAACGACGACAACCCGGGCGGTTCCTTCCTCTATCACCTGGAAAACAACCAGGTGGTGGTCGGCCTGATCATCGACCTGTCCTACACCAACCCGCACCTGTCGCCGTTCGACGAGTTCCAGCGCTACAAGCACCACCCGGTGATCAAGCAGTACCTGGAAGGCGGCAAGCGCGTGGCCTACGGCGCTCGCGCCATCTGCAAGGGCGGCCTGAACTCGCTGCCGAAGATGGTCTTCCCGGGCGGCGCACTGATCGGCTGCGACCTGGGCACCCTGAACTTCGCCAAGATCAAGGGCAGCCACACCGCGATGAAGTCCGGCATGCTGGCCGCCGACTCGGTTGCCGAAGCCCTGTTCGCCGGCCGTGAAGGCGGTGACGAGCTGACCAACTACGTCGAAGCCTTCAAGGGCAGCTGGCTGTACGACGAACTGTTCCGCAGCCGTAACTTCGGCGCGGCGATGCACAAGTTCGGCGCCATCGGTGGCGGTGCGTTCAACTTCATCGACCAGAACATCTTCGGCGGCAAGCTTCCGTTCACCCTGCACGATACGACTCCGGACTACGCGACCCTGAAGAAGGCCAGCGAAGCGCCGAAGATCGATTATCCGAAGCCGGACGGCAAACTCAGCTTCGACAAGCTGTCCTCGGTGTTCCTGTCCAACACCAACCATGAGGAAGACCAGCCGATCCACCTGAAGCTGGCTGACCCGAGCATCCCGGTTGGCAAGAACCTGCCGCTCTACGACGAGCCCGCGCAGCGCTACTGCCCGGCTGGCGTGTACGAAGTCGTGAGCAACGACGACGGCAGCAAGCGCTTCCAGATCAACGCGCAGAACTGCGTACACTGCAAGACCTGCGACATCAAGGACCCGGCCCAGAACATCACCTGGGTGGCCCCGGAAGGTACCGGCGGTCCGAACTACCCCAACATGTAAGGCGTTGGCGGTATCGAAAAAGGCTCCCTCGGGAGCCTTTTTCTTTGCAAGCTAAGTACTTGTAGCGATGAAGAACGGGGACTACTGGCCGCGTTCAGACCATTCGGTCACGGCTGCGGCGCGATGGGGAAGAACTCCCCGGAACTCCACACTCCCAGCCACTCGATGCCGTCGATCTCGCGGGGAACCGCCAGCTCGACCAACTGATAGAAGACGTTGCGGTGGATCAGCGCCTCCAGGTTCACCCGCACCAGTACGTAGGGTGACGGCTCCTGGGTCTGCGGATCAAGCTCCACGCGGATCGGATGCGCGGCGTCGGCCACCACCTCATCCTCGACATTGGTGGTGAAGCGCAACACCTGCTGTTCGCCCTCCCCTTCGACGGCCAGGGTAACGGCGACGAAAGGCGCGTCATCGACGCTGATGCCGCACTTTTCCACTGGCGTGACGAGGAAATAGTCGTCGCCATCGCGGCGGATGATGGTGGAGAACAGCCGCACCATCGGCTTGCGCCCGATCGGCGTGCCCAGGTAATACCAAGTGCCATCGCGAGCGATGCGCATGTCGATATCGCCACAGCAGTCCGGGTTCCACAGGTGCACCGGCGGCAGCCCCTTGTCCTTGCTGGCGGGAATCTGCGCCAGCAGATCGCCGGCTTTGCCTGGGTCGGTCATTGGTACTCCTCTCGCGTCTTCACCCCGAGCAGGCTGCGGGCATAGTCTTCCAGCGGCCGCCCTATCAGGTCCTCGGGTTTGGCATCATAGAATGTCAGAAAACCGCCGCGACTGCGGATGGTGGCGCTGTCCACCAGGTAGCGGTTGTCGGTCTCGATCAGCATCACCTGGATCACGCTGCGGTCACGGCCCACCGCGTTGTCGGTGTCCTCGTATTCCTCGTAGGTGCCGACATTGTCCTCGCCGCGAGCAAAGCGGGTATACAACAGATAATTGGCACCCGCCGCGCGCGCTTCCTGCATGGCACCCTCCAGCCCCAGCGGGCTCTTGGCCCGGCGTACCAGGGGGAAATACTCGACGAAACCGTCGAACGCCTCCTCCGCCACCACGTTGGGCCGTGCATACGGATGGCCGGGCGGCACGAACGGTCCCTGGGCAATATAGATGAAGGAGTCCTGTTGCAGTCGCCAGTTCGAGGTGCGGCGGGTCTGGCTGTGATCGAGGAAGCCCGAGTCCCGCAGGTAGTAGTCGGTGCCGTCGGCCAGGTCACTGGGGTTCATGCAGCCGCCCAGGGTGGCGAAGGCAAGGATCAACATCAGGTAGCGCATGGGAAATCTCCGGAGCCGGCGACGAAAAACCGGCATTCGGACAGGCAATGCAGCTTCCGCGCCATCACAGGCCGCGCTGCCATTCCTGGCGCAGATGCGCACGCTGAGGCTGCTCGATGGCCTGGCGGACCTGGGCAAGCAGCTTCGCCTTGTCCGCCCCCAGCGTGCCCTTGAGCACCAGGTAGTTGGATGCGTGATCGCTGCGGAACACCGTGTCGCTAAGCTCCAGACCGTTCAGCAGGCGCTCAACTTCGATGAACAATTCGGCCTGCGATAACGGCTGGAAATCCGGGAAGCCCTGGCGATAGCGTTCTTCGCCAGTGGGGAAGCTCACCACCAGAGTGGACAGGAATTCCGGCTGCGCCTCGTTCATCAGGCGCGCCGAGTTGTCGGCGTGCTGGGCGCTCAGCGTGCTGCCGCCCAGGCCATTGAGGACCATTACCGAGCGCTTGATCCCCGCCTCGCCCAGCTTCTGCAATGCATCCAGCGTCGAGGCGTAGGTCTCACCCTTGTTCACCCGCGCAAGCACCTCGTCGTCGCCGGACTCGGCACCTACGTAAGCCATTCGCAGGCCGGCGTCAGCCAGTTCCTTCAGTTCCTCTACCGACTTTTTGCGCAGGTTGCGCGGCAGGCAGTAGCTGGAGACGCGGTCCACCTCGGGCAGGTGCTCGCGGATCGCACGGAGGATATTGAGCAGGCGACGCGTCGGCAGCACCAGCGCATCGCCATCGGCGAGGAACACCCGCTGGACGATCAGCCGCTCGCCACAGCGGCGAATCTCCTCCAGCACCTCGGTCTCGTCGCGGGCGCGGAATTTCTTCTGCGGCTGGGTATACATCTCATGCGTAGTTACCTCACCAGAGTCCAAAGCCAGAGCAAGCCATGGCAACTCATTGATTTTTATACTTTTTTTCTAGGACCAATTTTAGGAATCACGCTGCAGGCGAGTCCTAGATCTACTCGCCAATTTCTTGGCAGTCATGTGCTATCAGACTGGTTATCCAAACGCCTGGTGAAGCGATCCTAGATCCGTAGGTAGCTGTGAGAGGCCTCACTTAGCCGAAAGTAGGTGCTGGCGAAGGACTGTCCCGGCCAATAGCGATCAGCTTGCCCTTATTCCAAGGTTCGCGAGCATTCGTTGTAGGTGCAGTCATGATTCGTCCTCCACATGAGTGAGGGACTAGGGTGCATCGCGCGCGATCATGAGGCCGCTTCCGGCCAAGAGCTGTCGTTGATCGGCTACAGAATCGGTCTCTATTGCGCTTGGGCGTTGTAATCAACCGGTATCCATCCCGGAGATCAAAAACGGATTGAAGCAAGTTGACAGGTTAGTGCAGCCACCTAAGCCAAATGCCCGCAGAGGACAATGGAGACTCGTCGGCAGTGCCCCAAACACGTCAGCCCCAGGACGGGTTGGCGAACCGCTCAGCTAGAAAGTTGATCAGCACACGCACCTTCTGTGGCAAGTGCTTTCGAGTGGGATACACCGCATAAATCCCCAACTCGACGGATGCGTACTCCGGAAGGATTTCAACGAGATCACCCTTGCGGATGTCTTCAGCCACCATAAAGCTGGGCTGCAACGAGATTCCTTCACCCGCCAAGGTGATCGCGCGACAGGTATCACCGTTGTTGCACCGCACCACTGAACGCGTGCGCACCCCTTCCCTGCCATTCGGGCCATCAAAGAACCACTCGCTGCCACTGGCGTAATTGCTATACGCGATGACGCCATGCCCCGCGATGTCCGCGAGCTGGCGTATGGGCGGACGGCTGTCGAGGTAGGCCGGTGAAGCACAGAGCCGCATGCGGGTGCTCGCAAGACGGCGTCCTACCAATGAGGAGCTCTCCATACGAGCAATTCGCACGGCGACATCAAACCCTTCCTCCACAAGATCCACGATCCTGTCGTTCAGTGTGATATCGAGCTCCACCTTCGGGTAGACACGCATGAAATCGCCCCACACCGGCGCAAGGTGCAACACGCCAAAGCTCAATGGAGCATTCACCCGAATCACGCCGCTGGCTTCAGGGCCCGCTGATGAAACCGCCGCTTCCGCTTCAGCCATCATGGCGAGGACATCTTTGGCCTGGTCGTAGAACTGTCTCCCCTCCTCCGTCACCGACAAGCTACGAGTCGTGCGATGAAGCAGTCGTACGCCGAGGCGCTCTTCCAGTCCGCTCACATACCGTGACACAGCGGCCTTGGACATTCCGAGAGGTTCAGCAGCACCGACAAAGCTGCCTCTGTCCACGACAGCACAAAACACCTCCATCTCCAGCGCACGATCCATAACAATCTCACTAAGTGGAACAATCAGTCCCAGTTGAGCCTATTTATCTCGATTAATCAATCTATAAGAATGTGCCCATCACAACGCAATTCCACCTATTCAAGAGGTCGCTATGAAAATCACCCTGATCGGCACCGGCAATATGGGTTCGGGTTTTGCCAAACAACTGGCCGCTGCTGGCCACCAGGTTCGAGTCACAGGCCGCGATCTGAACAAGGCCAATGCACTAGCCAGCCAGTTCACCAACGTCAACGCTTACAGCGCCGCTGATGCACTTGGCGACAGCGAAGTGATCATCGTTGCCACTGCCTACAGCGACGCGGCAGCCGCACTACAGAGCCTCGGCGATATCACCGGAAAAATCGTCGTCGATATCACCAACCCACTGAGCGCTGACTACATGTCGCTCACCGTCGGGCACACCACCAGTGCTTCCGAAGAAATTGCCAAAGCCGTCCCGCAGGCGAATGTCGTCAAAGCGTTCAACACCCTGTTCGCCCAGGTGCTTGCAGATGGGCCGAAGTTCGCCAACGACCAGACCGGCACCGTCTTTGTGGCTTCGGACGACGAGCGCGCCAAGCAGACAGTAACCGCTTTGGCTCAAAGCATGGGTTGGAACGTTCAGGACACCGGCGCCCTGGTTAACGCTCGTTATCTGGAGCCTCTGGCGGGTCTGAACATTTACCTCGGCTATGGCGCCGGTATGGGTACTTCTGCTGCCCCAGCCTGGCTGACCAAGTAACCCAAGGATGCAAACCATGAGCACGCCGTTCCCGACACTGTTTGTGTCTCATGGTGCTCCGATGTTCGCGATTGAGCCCGGCCTCGCTGGTAAACGGCTTGGCGAGCTCCGTCACGAGCTGCCCAAGCCCGATGCCATTGTCATCCTGTCTCCACATTGGATGACCCGTGGCGGGGTAAGGGTTACCGCGAGCACCACCCCAGAAACCATCCATGACTTTGGTGGATTTCCTGAGGCGTTGTACCGATTGCAATACCCAGCACCTGGCTCCCCCGCACTGGCCAGCCATATTGTCGACCTGCTGCGAGCTGCTGGTTGGGCCTCGGAGCTTGATCAGACCAGAGGGCTGGATCACGGCGCATGGGTGCCACTGATGTACTTGGCACCTGAAGCGGATTTACCAGTGGTTCAGGTGTCGATGCCGGCCACTCTGGACTCCCGGCAAGCCTGGAAATTGGGGGAGGCACTCAAGCCCCTGCGAGACATGAATATCCTGTTGGTCGCTTCAGGCAGCCTCACGCACAACCTCTACGAATTCAGGGGGCGTGACACTGCGGAGGCGGAGTACGTGAAACAGTTCGCCGCCTGGACACACCAGGCGCTCAAGGCACGGAACACTCAGTCGCTGTTGGATTATGTGGAGCACGCGCCTTCAGCTCAGCGAGCTCATCCAACTGACGAGCATTTCTTGCCGCTGTTCATCGCTCTTGGCGCTGCCGATGAAGGCTTTGAGACCAAAGTTCTGGAAGGCGGCATCACCTACGGCGTGCTCGCCATGGACAGTTACCTTTTCGACTCGCCCCGTCATGGCAACTGAACGTGACCCATTTTAAAGGCGGTACACAGCATGTTGAACCACACCAGTTTCGCTAGCCTGGAACGAGAACCAAACACTGGTCTGCACTACAGGAAAGCCAGCAATACCGCGAATCCTGAAGCACGCCTGCTACTGCTCCATGGCGTGGGATCCAACGAAGAAAACCTGGCGACTATTGCACCTGCTCTGCCTGAAGGATTGGAGGTAATTCTGGTTCGTGGCCCACGTCAGCTCGGCCCTCAGAGTTTCGGCTGGTATCAGGTCACGTTCACAAATGAAGGCCCGTCCTTCAACAAGGAAGAAGCCGAGGACAGTCGTCAGTTGCTGATCCAGTTCATCGGTGCTCTGCCCAAGCTCCCGACAGTCATTTCGGGCTTCAGCCAAGGCGGCATCATGAGTTCGAGCGTCGGAGTGACCGAGCCTGAACTCGTGAAGGGCTTCGCGCTCCTGAGTGGCCGGATGTTGCGTGAAATCGCACCACAAATTGCCGCGCCAGATCGCCTCAAGTCGACCTCTGCATTCATTGCTCACGGTCAGAAAGACGGTGTTCTGCCCGCAACCTGGGCGCACGAGGCTGACGCGTGGCTCGAAAAACTCGGCATCGCCCATGAAACCCATTTCTACGACATGGCTCACCAGATCGTGGAACAAGAGCTGGCCGACTTCTCGGCATGGCTCAAAAAGATCCTCAACCTCAACAATTAAGTAAAACGGAAACAGTCATGATTGATACACGCACCGCTCCTTACGCCGCACTGTTCATGCGCCTCGCCTTAGGGATCATGTTCCTGGCACATGGTCTGACCAAAGTCTTCGTATTCACGCCGGCAGGTACTGCAGGCTTTTTCAGTTCGATTGGCTTTCCTGGCTTCCTTGCCTACCCGGTCATGGCCTTCGAAGTGATTGGCGGAATCATGTTGATCGCAGGTATCTACAGCCGCTGGGTAGCCGCCATCGCGGTCGTTCAACTGTTCGTTGCTTCGACTGTCCATTTTGGGAATGGCTGGAGTTTCACCAACGCCAATGGCGGTTGGGAATATCCGATCTACCTGACCGTCTCGGCCTTGGTTGTCGCGCTACTGGGCGATGGCAAAGCTGCTTTGAAAGCCTCCACCAGCGCTTGATGTTGAAAGGCCTCTGAGTTGATCAGGGGCTTTTTTATTGCCCTACCTACACCCCATCGGATCGAGCAGCAAGTTCGAGCCTTGGGAGGCGGTACACGAAGAGCAGCGCAAGCTGCGCTCGCACACGCGCACAGGCAAAAAGCCAACCCAACGGCATGGAGCAGCTGAAGCCTCGCCATTTCCAGGACTATCGGTGGGATGCCTATAGCGGCCTCTCCTCAGGGGCAGCAACCGGCCAGAAGCGGACTTTGATCGCAGCCCTATTTGATATCTCACCAGGGCGACGCAGGAGTGAGGCGGTAATGTTTGGAGGTTTTTCGGGTGGAGAGTTAGGTAAGAAAGTCATACGGCCATGGCTCGTGCTTGTTTTGGTCGTATTCATGGCTTCGACAATAACCTACTTGATCTATAGCTCCAGATAGGTCGATAGGGGGAATGGACTCATTTGAAACCTTGCTTGCACCTCATAATTCCGACACGTCTTCCATCTTCCTCGCCTCCTGCAAGCCATCTTCAAGGTTAAAAATTAAGAGATTTCAACGGAGGGTGATCTATGGCCGTTTATCTGCTCCAGCATCTGATTGAGCGGGAAGAAGGTGATGATGTGAAGGTAATAGGTATCTACAGTTCGGCGGCGTTGGCTGATGCGGCTGCTTTAGAGCTGTCCTCGATGCCCGGCTTTAGTGATTCGCCGCAGGGCTTCACCGTCGACGCGTACGAACTAGATACGACCTTTTGGCAGGAAGGCTTTGGAATCTAGGCAGAGCTGAAGGCGAGGCCTTATAGGTCGGGGTAGAAACCGGTCTAAAGTGGCCGTTCCGGTGAGGATCAAGTACCTATGCTCATCCGATTTACCACACTGGCTATGGACCCTGACTCAGGCCACACAACTGGAATCCTGGTTTGTGCGCATGACCTTCGAGATAACGGCGATTTCACTACTGGTGAACATTCCGAGCTACGAAACTGCTTGACATGGTTTAACGAGCATTTGTTTGTACCGGGTGTCCTTAAGTCAGACGAGCATCGTCGCGCCATCTCATGGTTCAAGCCGGCTGCCAGTGAGGCTATTCAACATATGTGGCGGTTAAAAGGTATTCTTGAGCCCCATGGTTTTCACGTCGAAGTGCTTCGGACAGCGGATCCGGGGTCCATCGTCTATGAAGATGAATGGCAACTCATCGCTAAGCCTAGGAAAGGGCAGCGCTTTTAGGGTCGTATGTGCGCCTAGTCGATTCCCTCGAACGCTTTTGGCCGATACTCGCCCACGGGGGGCAGCGCCTAGCTGGTAGCCGTCCTTTGCGAGGTGCAGCTGTGGGGTGGAAGCTGCCTTAGGCAGTACCCTGTGGGTGGATCTTGCGGGTATAGGGAATCGAACCCTCGAGACCGGAGTGCCGGTGCGTCGCAATGTGTTGCTATGCGGCTAACTCTGTGGGCTGCTGGTTCGGATTTATGCCTTTGTGTTGCATTGATTTCGACATTTTTTCGACAGCTGTCTTTCGCCGTAGGCCACGAAAGACAGTCATTTGAGCCGGGGTGAAAGCACTGAAAGGAACGCTTTCAATCCGATCATGAAGAGGTACAGCCCAAAGCTACCTAGGCTCAGTATGAGCGCAATGTAGAGACTGAAAGAGGGAGCTTCGCTCGTCCCCAGTCGGAAGAACCAAGCTGTCACACCTAAGCCGCTTGACCCGTTAACAAAGAACAGCCAGGGAAAGGCGTAGGTAAGAACAAATACCGCCCCACCGAAAAGCACCAGCCCATAGGGTCGAAAAACCTCTATCGCATCCGCCTCTTTGCGAGTCACGGCGAAAAAGAGCGCGCTCAAGAGAGATGCGCTGGCGGCGACAGCAATAGCGTTAGCCACTCTAACGCTGAGCAGCGTTTCAGGTAGGGGAAGGGGGATCAGCTCTGGTGTTACCCAGTAGCCGATCCAAAAGCTAAGAAGGGCAACAAAAAATGCTACTTCGACTACTCGTTTTCCGATCACTTCTCGCTTCCCCGTCCATTGGGCGTACCAGCTTACCGGCAGCTTTATCGCGCTGTCACGTACAGCTACGCCACTTTGCCATGGTCCCTTTCGCCATTAGCAGCTCCTTGCGAGAGGCAGCTTTCGGCTGTGGATTCAACCGATCGACGTCAGGCGCAGGCCCGCATTCGGAAGGAGAGGTCAGTCGCCTTTTGGCAGTTCGAAGCGCTCTACGCAGCGGTGTAGTTTTTCTTGGGTTACAGGCGAGCCAGCATCCACCGGTTTGCAGTGCAGGATCGTCAAGGCGTACTCACCTGCTGATACTTGTAGATCTTCCCCAGGAGCGAGGTGAGTAGTGAACGCTTCTTTCCCATTGGCCCAGCTTGCAACAATCCGTGGATTCCCCCGAGTGCCCCCTTTCATTTCATCATCCGGGCGCTCTATCTTCTGCGAATCTATGCTGATGTGCAGCCCGGGTAGCGAGCATTGAATCGGATCGCCCTGCGCCATCCCGTACATCTGGCCAAACACATACAGGTTCCGCTCCCGCTCCAGCCTACGCAGAGCTTGCTCGTGAAGCGCCCAATTCGCCTTAAGCCACGTGGCTCGGTCGTCTTGAATAGGCGCATTTGGCCAAACCTGCTCAGGGATGTTCCAGATGGCTACCGACGACATTCGCAACGCGCGAAGCTCCGGCATGCACTCGATGGAGAAGAACTCGTAAAGCTCATCGGCACTTGCGGCTGTTCCAAATGAGCAGGCCAATGCCATCGCCAACCCCTTATTGATCTTCAATTGCAATCCTCCCTGAATGAGCGCTCGGCTATAGGAGTCGACCATCGTCCTCGATGACTCTCTCGTGCGGCGTTGCAATCCTAGTGCACATCTTTGGTCGAGCCCAGATCATCACTAGGGCGTAGCTCTGCGCTGGTAGCCAGATATTGATTTTAATAGTCCGCTTTGGGTTGAATCCACATTCGGTAGCTGCCTCTCGGCAGCGGCAGCAATCGACCAGTAGTCAGCCGACTATGCCGTCCAGGTGATCGAGCTCTATCGTGCGGAGCTTGCGAATAGCCATCGGCGTGTACCGCCCATTGATCGCAACTCAAATATCCTTTTCGAAATTTGCAAGCCCAAGAGTCATAAGTAAGGCTTTTGCAGTCGTCCAGACAAAAATGTAAAAGCCAGCCACAACAATATATGTTGTCGCAATAAATCCTACGTATGACCCTTGGTATATTTCCCAGATTCGCCCGCCACTCGGATCTGGTTCAACACCGTTCCAAAAAAGCCATCCAAAGCCTGCGGTGCAAGTCAATATAACTACAAACGTATAAAGGCTTTTGAATCTACTAATAATCGGCGCGGGCTGCTTCATTCCGATATAGATGGCCAAGGGTAGCAATATAGGCATGCTTAGCCAGAATGATGTCCAAATTGCTCGCCCCTCTAATTCCCATTGAGTCGCTTTTGCGAGTGATGCGATTCCAGGGATTAGCGAAATTGGTTTTTTATAGGAAAGTGAAGAAATCATTTCTGGTGCAATAATTGCTATCGCGAATACTAACGAGAGCGGCAAAAATAGAATCGCAGTGAAATTCTTGTTGTCCTGGGTCTTCATGACTTCTCCTAGCCCGGCGAGGCGCGGGAGCGCGCACGCTAACTGATACTCGTATCGAATTTATAGCCCGCATGCATCCATCCTTGGTGTGCAGGTGTGGGGAGTAGCCTGGCTGGGCTCAGTCTCGGTTAGCGATAACTAGCGCATTCATAGCACTTTGTCATCATCTTGTGTCTATTCTGATACGCGCATCAAAGGAGGCTAGCCATTCACATTCTGCATAACGCTCTCTCGAAGCGAGTGAAGGCGCCACTGATCGCAGTGTGAGGGGCGGCTATGGGTCGGTAGCTGCCGGTCGTGGATGGCTGCTTTCGCCCCTTAGCCATGCGAAAATTCGGTCAGCGCGAATGCAAGTGACTGGCCACGCGAGTGCAAATACGCATGATCGACCGAGCCTGGTTAGCTCATCATTACTTCGCTGCGGCCTCGATGAAGCCAGCGTTGATCAAGTCAGTGCGCATTGCGCCCAAGCAACTGGTGGGGGCAGCAAGCCAAAAGAGGTTTTTCGCTCTCGTCAGTGCCACGTAGCCGATGCGGCCGTCTTCCGTAGCCGTGCCGGCCAGCAAGGCGGTGATGTTGGCCTTGGTCGCGACGTAGAGCACTGCGCCGATGGACTCGCCTTTAACCTGGTGAACAGTCTCAACTCTTAAGCCATGAGCTTCCAGGTCATCAGCTTTGGCACCGCTGAGCGCGACGTCCTCCAAGCGTTTCTTGGCCATCTTATGTCCGAACGTAGCGACTGTTTTCAGTCCGAACAGTTGATCAGTTTGAGTAAGCAAGGCGCGCAGATTTTCGACCAGCTTCGGATGCCATTGCGCTTTGGCTTGGAGCGAACAGGACGGTAGCCCAGTCTCGGTATTGCGGGTAAATGCCCACAGCAACCGCCTAAATCCCAGAATCCAGGCTTCGTGAGGCGCCCCCTGCAGCGTCGAGCTGAGTCCGCGCGGGGCATCGTCGATCAGGCTCACAACCGCGTTGCATACCAGACGGAAAGCATCCTGATAGTGATGCTGTTGATCACGGGCCAATGCAGCCTCTGCAAAAAGGTTCACAACTCCCTGTCCTGGGGCGGCTGTTTTTCCTGCAAGCTTGGCGGCGCGATCCGTGTTCCTGCTGAGAATGACTGCGTCTTTCTCCTCTATGCCCAGTTCGCCGAGACGAGCTTTGAAAGAGCTGATCAGCGTAGGTAGCTCGGCGTCCTTGTACCCTATGAAGAATGCGCCACCTTGCCCGGGTTGCCTGTCTGGCTCATCGTTTCGGCCGCAGAGCCGGTTGGCTATATCGATGATGGGAGGGAGGGAGCGGTAATTGCGCGTAAGCTTGTAGTCTTTCACTCCCGGGCGGTCGGCGTAGGTTTTTAAAAACATGCCATCAGCGCCGGCGAAGGCGAAGATGCCTTGGTTAACGTCTCCAATCAGTGATACCTGCACGCCCGCCTTGATGAGTATTTCCAAGGTCACTTTGTGCATCGTGCCCAGATCCTGCGATTCGTCGACTAGCACCTGGGGATAGCGGGTAGCCAATGCCCTCAGAATGGCAGGCTGTTGAAGCAGTGTTCGAATTACCCAGTAGCGCCCAAGATTATGGGTATATGCACCAGTGCGCCCCAGCTTTTCGATGAGCTCCTGGGCCTTTCCGCGATCAAGCTGTTCCACGGTTCCCTGGGTGTCTATGAAGAAGATCGACTTTCCATTCTCTACACCTACCTGCACATCTTTGATCGGGATTGGGCGCTCGGTTTTGCTCTTCCAGTACTGGAAGCTACTTAAGAACGCTTCCGAACCCGATACAAGATAGGGGGTTCGCGTAGCTCCCATGGTGCGGTAGGCATGGGGACGCAGAACATGCTGGGTGAAGAATCCGTCTAGCGTGGCCACTTCTACGCGCTTGCGCTCGGCGTCGTCCGGCAAATCCGAGGCGAGCTCTGCGTAACCTTTGTTGAAGGTATCAACCGCGACATTGGAAAACGACAACAGCACGACGCGACCGCGGTGATCAGCCAGCTTTTGCCGAATAGCGATCAGTCGCCGGATAGCTGTGGCTGTTTTTCCACTGCCGGCGCAAGCTGTGACCGCCATAGGTTCTAGGGGGGCTTCGATTACAGCTTTCTGCTCATCGGATAGCTTCATGGCGTGTCCGCTCCCTGGCAAACGTGTCGGATCGCTTGCTCAAGGTATTTAGGGACCTTGCATCCTGGTGATATGGCAATCTGCTCGGCGAGCGCTTGGCCGAAGCGACCTTTCTGCACATTGCTACTGCTGTCCTTGCGCTCGAACATCCCGCAGAATAGCGCCTTGGCTTTGGCTGTGTTGTCTGGCGCGCCGTCCACGATTTTTCTCAGCGCCACCGAGATTCTGGGATGAAGTTCGGCCAATGCTTGCAGCATGGCGTTCCGATTTTCCGCCAGTAGCGCCAAGTCGTACTCAAGGGTCTTCACCCCGTGGTGCACCTTCACAAACTGATCTTCGGACTCTTTCATTTTCAGCGTGTTGCTCGATATCCGAACAGACTCGCCGAGCGCGGGATATGCAGCCTTTAGCTTCTTCTTTTTCTTTGGCTCGCCACCTTCATCGGCCGGTTGCTCTGCTGCACCCCCGTTTTCTGCATCTGTTTCGTCGAGGTAGGTTGCCTCCGCGAGGAGCTCCTCCTGGAGCTCCTCGGCAGGTCGCTTATCCTCAGCGGATTCAAGTACCTCTTCTTCTTCAAACGGGTCAGCATCTGTAATGACCGAGACCGGGATTCGCAGCCCTTTTTCTCCAAATAGCGGCAGGAACGAGTCGAAGTTCAGCCCCTCGACACTTATGAGGCTGACGCCATATTCCCTCAAGTCGAATCCCAAAATCTTCGCGAGCGCGTCGACCAGCATGAGTTCTGCAGCGCCCTCCACGAAGATGACGCGGCGGGCGAAGAATAGCTCGGCTCTGGTCACATCCAGGTAGCGCTCAAGCTTCTCCCGCTTACCTTTTGCGAACTGGACATCACGTGGAAAGAAGGTCTCCACGCCGGCTTCGTTCTCGACTAAGCACACCAAGGACTCAAGCTTCGAATTGCTGGCGAAGTTCGGCGAGTGGCTCGTGACGAACAATTGCACCGGCTTTTCACCTTCTTTGGTAGGAATACCGGCCAGGTAGCTCAGGAGAACGCGCTGTAGTTGGGGATGGAGGTGGGCCTCCGGCTCCTCCACGATCAAGCTTCGGTACGCTGCTTCAGGATTCTTAGCCAGTTCGCTGAGCACCACTGCCATGAAAATCAGATTGTTGAAGCCAAGGCCGTTTTGCTCAATTTCCATGGACTGAGCAGTCAGGGATAGGCGCGCGGAAAGCCGCTGGAAATCGGTTGCGCTAAGTCCGACTGCAAGTACCTGCGCCAACTGCTCCCCCATCATGGAGCTGTGCCGGGTGGAGATTGCGGTATGGGTACTTTTGATCGCCTCGTTCTGCTGCAACTGCTCGTCTAGTTCCTTCAGCGCAGTATTGATCTTCTCCCGTCCTTCATCATCGGTCAGGAGGTGGAGCAGGCGAGCCAGTTGGCTGTTGCGGCTTGGACGCAGACCTTGGGCGGCATCACGTAAAGGTTGTAGGTAAACGCCTCGCAGGTTTTCCATCATGTCAGAGGTGAGCGGGATGTCGAGGTGATCTCCACACCATCGCTTCACCCGGAAGCGGCCAGTCTGATCGGCATCGGTGTACCTGACGTGGATGTGCGCTTCCATGGTGTCGTGAGCACCGGGCTGCAGAGCCGCGATGAAGTCGGCTTCGTCGTCGTGACTGAGATCCTTGAAGACGAAGTGGAAGCTGATGTCGCCCTCTGATTCGCCTTTTGAAGGCCGATGACGGTCAGCGATATCAAGACGAGGATAAGGCTCCTCATGTCCGGCCAAGAGGGTTCGGAGAGCATCCACTACGGCGCTTTTCCCCACGTTGTTTGGGCCGACGAGAACATTCAGTCCAGGCTGGAATTTCAGCTTGGCGTCACGTAGCTTGCGGAAGTTTTTAATGGTGAGTTCAGCCAGGTACATGAGGGTCTCCATCCTTAGATGTGCGGATGGAACCCTATTCCGGCGGAGCGAAGCAAGAGTGGCGAAAATCGGGAGTAGAAGGAGATCTGGAGCACCTGCGGCGCGCAGATTGGGATCCTGCCCTCCACTTGACCAGTGATTTGCATTCGATATGACCAGTAGCCTCGTATGGCTGAGGGACGAAAGCAGTAATTCACAAATGAACCGCTAACGCCGGCTCCGACCTGTCGCGACCGGCAGCCGTCGCCTCATACCGCTCAGTAATGATGGGCGGGAGCCGATGGCGCTTCTGGTGTTACGAATATCAGTTATTGCTGTAGCCAGGATTCAACCGTGTCGTTGCCGTGTTCGGCCTTCCAGGATTTCAGAATTTCAGGATTTCAGGATTTCAGGATTTCAGGATTTCAGGATTTCAGGATTTCAGGATTTCAGGATTTCAGGATTTCAGGATTTCAGGACCTTATCGCTGCCGCCTTTGGTTTCAACGACCTCATTGGTATGAGGGTTCCTATATACCTTGATCGCACGGGCTCGGCGAGCTGGTTTAGCAGTGCCAGTGCGTATGCCTCGCTGAGACGAGGAATCAAGGATTGATATCACGTCCTTGAGCGACTCGCCGTACTGGGCAAGAAGGACGTTGAGTTTCTCTTCGAACTCAATCTCCTTCTTCAAGCCGGAATCATTTTTCAACGACTCAAGATAGGCCAGCTGCTCGGCCACAGCTTTTTCTGCTGCACGAAATTCAGCAAGCCTAGACATGATTTACTCCAAGTAAGAACAACTAAGCTTTCGGAGTTTAAAGCAGCTAGTCAGGGCTGGATACTAACTGGATGTGATTTTATGCAGTAACGTCTGTTTTGGAGCTGGCTTTCGACTGATGCCGACTGCTAGGTACGCTGGGGACTTTTTTCCTTAGGCTCCCGAGCCAAGATGCTTACCCAATAAGCTCTGCGAGCGGAAGCGAAATCGTCTGCCGCATCCATGGTGGCATTTCGCTGCTTTGCAGCTTCTCAAGGTCTGCAGTGCGGAGCTTATTGAGGATTTTGGAGACGTTACCAAGCGTAAGACCCTCAGGACCCAAAAAGTAGAGGGCCACGATTGCCAGTCCGGCTACCGAATCTGTGTGCTGAAAACAGTAGCTTGGAGCGTGCTGAAACCTTACTGTTAGATTGTATACTCGAATCTTCATGCTGCGAGCAGTAGTATAGAAAACCGGAGTGACCTGCATTTGGGTAGTTAACCCGAATTTCCGAACAGCCTCTGCACCATGGATCTGATATTTTGCATCCTTGGATTTCATGATCAGCTCAACTACATCAGCCAGTTCCGCACCAATTCGCCCAAAGGGGGGAATGGTTTCAAGGCGCACATAAACTCCCCGGCTGACCCTCTCAATCTCACCGCGAACAACAAGCCTATACAGCGCGCTGAGTACTGCTTTTCGGGGCCCAAGGTAGTGGAGTGAGCTAGTTTGGAATGGGCGCCGTGCTGGGTACCGCAGTACCCAATCTTTGACTGCGCTTGTGGCTCTGGGTGAGCTCGCCATTTTGGGTGCAGGCTCCTAAAGGCTTTCAGTTGTAGAGGAACTGAATATGGGGCCTAGTAAATGAGCTATGCCCTGCGATTCGGTAAAGGTCTCCTCCTCAATCCTTCCCGCGAGCAATACTTGGTCAGCGCTGGGGTAATGCCGCAATAGAAACTTCGCGTCGGATCTAAGCGTCATCGGGAGACTGATGTTTTGGGAGATTTCGACGAGAAACTCTCGCGCTTGGATGACTGCGCGAGTGCGTTCGTGCGGCATAGACATGGTCTATCCTCTGGAGGTGGATTTTGCAGGAGGATATTTTCTTGATGACTTGTAGATGTGCTTGTCAACTCGTAAAGGCTCAGCCCATTCGCCATGTTCCGAAAAGTACTTTTTGCCACTTGCGGTCTTGAACATTACACCTGACTTATTGGTTACCGAGTCGGCTACCTGAAGTACCTCGTCCAGCATCTCCATCTCCCAGGATTCGGTTCCGGTCAGCCTGCTAGGGATAACGACCGAGATCTTCTCAATTTGGAATCTGGGTCCTTCCTCGATAATTGCTTTTTTTAGGTCAGTGATGCTGGTCGTCATAAGGATGCTTTCGTAGCGTGCGCGGCCAATGACACGAACGACCTCCATGAAAAGCAGAGGAGCATTTAGCTCCAATTCGACGAATGACCAGGCCTGCACCGAGTCATCCTCGGTAAGGCCTTCTAAGAGAATCTCACCCTGTCGATGGGTCATGAACATGACTTGGTCCTCCCGGGCCTCGAACGTGATCAGCCTCGTGTTGTCCGAAGCTGCCTTACGGGGCGTCGATGAACAATATATTTTGTAGCCATATCTTGTTCAATATCGCTTTATCGCTTCCTTTTGCGGGTATGCAAAATGGAAACGAAAGAGCGCTTCGGAAAAGCTCTGCGGCTGGTGCGTCTCCGAAGGAATCTGTCCCAGGAAGCTTTTGCAGTGGTGAGCAGTCGGACGTTTATCAGCATGCTTGAGCGTGGGAAAACCAGCCCCACGTTGGAGAAGCTGGAAGAGCTTTGCTCTGTCTTGGAGGTTCATCCCGCCACCTTGGTTGCGCTCACGTACATCTCTACGGCGGGCGACAAGAGAGAATCAGGGAACGAGGTGCTTCAACTTATCTCGAGCGAACTGCAACAGCTGCTAGGGGCCCCTGAGACCGAGTGAGCGAAAGCCGGGCGCTCTAGGGCCTCATACTTCCAGTGAGCAGCGTTTCATTTCTCGAGCCTGGAAACGCTGCTCCTTTCAACCCGGCGCAGAAACGCAGATTCAGCCCGGGACAGAGCAGCTGTCGTGCATGCCTCCAGCAATCCATCTACTTCGGACGATGCGCCTCAGTACACTCTCCAAGCCCCTACTCATTGGATTTGTGTTAAGCACTGTATTTACGTACAGTTCTGAGCGATTTGTCAGGGCATGTCTCAGAGCTGCGTCGAGGAGCGTTCAGCGAACTCCTCAAGTGCGTCTAACCCAGACGTCCGTAATCACTTCACCTGCACGGCGAGAACTTTCTCAAGCGCATCGCGGAAGCCAGGCTTGAGGATCGTCCTTCCTTTCACATCCTCCAATTGGCCCCTGCTGCCAATCGACAGCCCCACTAGGCCAAGCGACGCCGGATCAATCGCAGCTTTCAACGCTGCCAACTCAGCATCATTCAAGAGCGGCCGAGTGGAAACCGCTTGCCCCGCTGCGCTTCCCAGAATAATCGGTGCGCCACTGTGCTTAGCCTTCCGCGACTCCTTGGCCTTGAGCGCCCGCAACTCTTTAGCGAGTAGGCTCACGCTCATGCGCTGCACTGGGTCTTGGATGTGTTCGATCCAATCATTTGGATCAGCCTTTGTCTTACTGGCCTTGGGCAGCGACGCGAGTTTCCAAGCCTGGATCAGTTCCCGGTAATGCGCGCCGGTCGTATTGACGATTGACTTTTCACCGGGAACCGGCAGCCCACGGTCTTTGCCAAGGGTGACGATGGTCTTGTAGGAGAAGTCCAAGGAATGCCGCTCATGCAGCAACCGGCACGTTTCGTTGATGGCTTCCAGGCTGCGCTTACGGCGGCTATCGTTGGCCTCGCCCATCAGCCGCCCGTAGGTGTCCTGCGGCGAAACAAGTTGGTCACTCACTAATAGAAGCCTCCTGGTTCAACTGGCACACGCGAATGGGATCGGAGAGAAGCTGTACGATCTCTGTCGAGATGCGCGTCAGTTCGGGCTCGTGAGTGTCAATGTCGAGCAGCATCCGGTCGCCCGAGAACAGGTCGCCGACTTTTTCCCAGGACCCCAAACGCTGAAGGAGAATCCGATTCATCTCGTTGGCGACGACCAGCTTCTGTTCGTCGTCGAGTCTGAACATGGCCGGTGCCAGGCCGTTATTTTCGGCCATGCGATCGATGGCTTGTGCAATCAGAGGCACGGCCCGAGAGGGATTGGCCGAACGATAGATGGTCGCGTTCTGGCAGATTTCGGCCAGCAAGTGGTAATTCGTCTCGGAATCTTCAAAGGCGACACCGACCTCGGCAAGATCGCCACCGGCGATCAGTCTGACGCCATTCTCGCCTTCGCCGCTCTGCTCTCCTTTATTGATTAGTTTCAGGCAGCCCTGAACGTAGTGATTGACGGCAACATAGTCAGCCAGCAGGCCATCGAGCTTCCCTGCGCTCTGCTCCTGGATTGCTCTCGACTACTTAAGCTCTGCCTGCTCCTGTCGGGTGTCTAGCTGACTCGCCTGGCACAGGTCGTAGAATGCTTGCTCCAGAAGTTCAACCTTTTCCGTGTACTTTTGAAAACGTGCGCTTTCCGCGTGAGTCTCCAATGCGATTTCGTTGGCCAGCGCCACCAGCCCGCCAAGGAACGGAACTCCGGTGACGAAGAAACGGCAGCGTGGACAGTTTCTCTTACCGAGATAACCTGCCTCGACAGGTGCATAGAGACTTTCAACCTTTCTCTCAGCGAGAGCCTCACCACCAATATTGCATGCAGCGCCTGACATAGGGCAGATGCCGCAATCGAACACCATGCAGGCTGAGTTTGCCACGTCAGATTCGAGCAGCGAGCGATTACCGTCCGTTGCAATCAGTTGATTGAGAAGCGGCTTTAATCCGTGCCTCCTTACCGTTTCAGCATGACGCTGGGTGGCGACCTGAGCGGCGCGCTTTTCAGTCTCGCCCATGGTGCGGCGCATCTGATCGCTGTTCAGCTTGGTGTAGTAGATCGTCATAACCAGCGAGGCATGGCCGACCAGCTTAGAGATCAGTTGAATGGGCGCGTCGCCGTCTGCGATGAACGCCGTAATCAGGCTGACGCGCAGGCTGTGCGGTGTGTAGGGACTGAGATGGCGCTGATTGTTGGCTTTGAAGTTGGGGCTTTCGCTGGCAAGGTTTTCGCCGGAGCGCTGAATCGCGTAAAGCAATGCTGGCAAGGTGTGGGTGAAAGCCGTTGTGGTGAACGCCGGCTGACCCGAGGCATCCGTGCGGAACAGAAAGCATTGGGTGCCACGTGCTTGCAAAATCTTCTCATTGGTTTCGGCGCGAAGTTTGATGGCAGACCAGCGCGTCGGCTCTCTCAGCGGGTTGTATTTGGCTTGCCAGTCGCGCAACAAGAGGAACCAATAGAGCAGATCATCAGGAACCCACGGAGCTTCATAGCCGCCTTCCTTGCGTCCGGTCTTGTTGGTAGTCACATAGAGCTTCGGGGCGTCGTTCTCGCCGCGCTGCACCGCAGCTTGCGGGCGACGTTTCTTGCTCCCTTTCCCGGCCAGGGGGCCGGTGTTCTTCTCCCAGCGAACACCGCCATGCTCAGCATCAAGAACGGCAATTTCGTCATCCGCCTCGCCGCTGTCGAGCCAGAGGATCTGTTGGCCGCGCAGCGGAAAACGCAGCAGTGAGTAGAGCGCCACGAAGCGAACAGGCGACCAAATCTGATAGCTGTTTACCACTTCGCGCTTGTCTTTCATCTTGCGATCAGCCTTGACCTCGCGCCAGATGCAGTTCGGATCGTCGCGATCGATCAGCGACTCGTCCACATAAATCCAGTCGGCGCGGCTCGCAAAAAAGTCCTGTAGGTGCGGCAAATCCGTCAGGCTGGGCCGTGTCTGTAATACCTGTTCGCCGTTCGGCACGAGGAAATTTCGCGCACGGAGGATGTATTCATAACCGAGCGGCGGCTTGGTGGACTCGCTGGGCCGGTAGGCCTGCAAGCTATCTACAAAGCCGGCCAACACCGTCTGAAAGGGGTTCCGGTACTCAGCAAGCACAATGCGCTCGTCCGCGTCGGCATCAGTGCAGTGTTCATCCAAAAGCCAGCCGAAAAAGGCCGTGATAGCACCGTGAAAAGGCCTTTTAAGGGACTCGGCTTGGCCCTCAACGAACTGCTGGTAGGCCTCAATGGGGAATGGATTGGCGCGCAGCAGCAGATGCCTGGGTTCGTCGGGCAACCTCTGAACCTGATAGAAACCACCCAGAAAAGCCTTGATCGCGGATTTCTTTCCGGTGATGTTCGTTTGGGTCTTTAGCCACCGCTCAACATTTGCCCACATGAGCGGGTAGTCCGCTAGCGCAGCGCTAGGGTTTGCTTTGCCGAAGAAGTCGTACCAGTCGATCCAGCCGGCGACGACATAGGCTGTCTGGGGGTGGGCCGGTAGCCTCGGGTCTTCGCGGTAGCGCTTTTTGTAGTCAAGCTGGTTGTTAATGCCCAACGTCTGAGCGGCGGCTTGGGCCTCGGCATACGTCGGGTAGAAGTCGGGCCGTTCATTGCCCAGGAGGCCGTACCAGTCGATCCAGCCTGCGTCGGCATAGACCTGATTAGGGCTGGCCGGCAGCCTCGGGTCTTCGCGGTAGCGCTTTTTGTAGTCAAGCTGGTTGTTAATGCCCAACGTCTGAGCGGCGGCTTGGGCCTCGGCATACGTCGGGTAGAGGTCTGGCCGTTTATTGCCGAGGAAGTCGTACCAGTCGATCCAACCGGCGTCGGCATAGACCCGATAAGGGGTGGCCGGCAGCCTCGGGTCTTCACGGTAGCGCTTTTTGTAGTCAAGCTGGCTGTTAACGCCCAGCGCCTGCGCTGCCGCCTGGGCCTCAGCGCAGGTCGGGTAGAGATTAGGCCGTTCATTGCCGAGGAAGTCGTACCAGTCGATCCAGCCGGCGTCGGCATAGACCTTATGGGGGGTGGCCGGCAGCCTCGGGTCTTCGCGGTAGCGCTTGTGGTAGTCAGGATGGGTCTTAATGTCCAGCGCCTGAGCGGCGGCCTGGGCCTCAGCGTAGGTCGGGTAGAAGTCCGGTAGTTTATTGCCGAGGAAGTCGTACCAGTCGATCCAGCCGGCGACGACATAGGCTGTCTGGGGGTGGGCCGGCAGCCTCGGGTCTTCGCGGTAGCGCTTGTGGTAGTCCGGCAGGCCCTTAATGCCCAACGTCTGAGCGGCGCCTTGGGCCTCGGCATAGGTCGGGTAGAGGTCGGGCCGCTCCTTGCCGAGGAAGTCGTACCAGTCGATCCAGCCGGCGTCGGAATAGGCCTGATTGGGACTGGATGGCAGCCTCAGGTCTTCGCGGTAGCGCTTTTTGTATTCAGAACGACTCTTGATGCTCAGCACCTGGACGGCAGTTTTGGCCTCGGGGTAGGTATAAAAATTCTTCTTGGCTGCCATTAGTTTCAGTCCTTGATCACCAAGCAGTCGGCCTCTGCATGCCGCAACTGCATTCGGCACTCCAAATCGCGGAGTTCTTCACGCATCTGTTTCGCCGTAGGCTGCGTATAGATCAGACTCGATTCGAGCGAAACGTGGTGCATGGCGTTCCTAATCGTGAGTTGCGAAGCTCCATCACGTGCCAGCCGCTGACCAAATGCATGTCGGTGGCCGTGAGGGGTGGTACCCGCCATCTTGTAATAATCCAACCCTATCCGCTCAACGGCCAACTTGTGGGCCTTGCGAAACATGCGGTGCGAATAGGGCTTGCCGTCCCTGGTGGTGAAGGCATAGGGGTGAGCTTCGCCAGCCTTCGGCTTCACCCGCTGTTTAAGGTGGTAGTCACGCCATAGGCCGGCAAATACCTGCCCAAAATCACCGGGATAGAAAAACACCTCAAAGCAGTGTCGATGCGGGTCAGTAATCAATACGTTCTTCCAGCCGAGAAACAGCGGGTCTGTCGCCTTCACCAGCCGATTACGGGGTTGCAGCCCGTATTGGCTTTGCAGGTAAGCAGCGCGGTTGGTTTTACCGTCAGGTGCCAGCCCGTACTCAGGGTGATAAACACGGACGATGACCTCCCCATCCTCTACGCTAACGTCATCGCTCCATAGCGACAGCGCTTCGGACAGCCTCACTCCACCGTATTCCATGAGGTAGGTAATCAGGACATTGCGAAGGTCTATCGGCCCGCGTGAATCTCGCGCCCGCCTACGGAAGCCCTCCGATACCAACTGATCGAAGCATTCCTCTGGAAATGCCTTGGCGGGCGTTTGCCGCTCAACAGGCATTGTCCTTGAGCGCACGGCTCGGGACTGACTCATCTGCGGTTTGGAGCGCCAAAGGTGTGACAGGAATGCGTTGTCCCTACGATGAGAATACGCAGCCCAACTCAGCCGTTCTTCATGCCGAGTCGCTTGTCGCCAGGGATTAAGCTGAAGCTTGGCGTCCTCATTTACGAGCGCTAGCCAATCGGTGAACTGCGTAACATGGCCGATCAGCTTACTAGCGTCATCCGGCTGCCTGGGCTGCCACCACAGACCAGAAGGATCGCCGATGCTCGAGACGGTACCCGTGAACAATGCATCGGAAAATGCAGTAAACAGCGTGCGCGGCTCGTCATAGAAACCATGGTGGGCCTCCATGAACTCCAACAGCAACCGGACTGCGAAAACCGAAGAGTCTTGCCAAGAACGGCTCTTTCGGTGATTCAAATGCATGTATCGAGCAAACTGATCCAGAACTCCATGCTCGGTTACGATGACTGGCAGGACATGCTGTATGCCAGTCGCATCGACCACAAAAGATCTGAATTCTCGGTGGGACGACTCAAGGATTGATGGCATGGATCACTCCCCCAAGCCTTGAACGTGGGGCGATATCTTCTGTAAAGCCCCCTCTCGAAAGCCATGAAAACACCACGCCCTCTGAGCGGCGCAGTTTGATACGTCGTTATATTTAATGACGTCGAAGAGGTTGAGTGGATTGGGCATAGCGTGAGCTCTGGTTAGTGACGCAACCAGAATGACGAGGAAGCCGATAGCGATTCAACTCAACTCAATGCATTTACCACCACCTAGCAGAGCGGCGTTTACTCGAGATTTCTGCCCTGGTCAGTCCAACGCAATTCGCTTACCTACATAGGCTGCACTACACGTGCGTAGGCCGGATCAGATGGTCAAAGAAAGGACAACCGCTGTCGTCACCACTGTCAGGCGAAACTGCCTCTATAGCCTATCGCTCCTGGCCGGAGCTGATGCGACCTGAGCGACCTGGTTCCTACGCTATGACTTTGCTTATGCGGTTTGGGAAAACGTGCACTTTTCTGGGGTAACTCCTACAGGGGGAGAGCGGGCCAACAGGCCATGGGGGGCGAGAACTAACCTCCAAACCGCAAGGAACTAGAGTTTTTGGTGATTTCTAGGGGCTCACTTAGGGATAACTAATCGCAGAAGCCGCACTGATTCCAGGAACAGCCGTTGGTGACGGGAAGAATGAGCGAGTGTGCTTCGCTCGGCGGCCGGAACACCGGCTCGATGTAGGAAATGGGGAATTCGTTGGGCATGGGCTAATCAAGTCTTGAGGGCGATCTCAGCCGCCGATGATCTTCATGATGGTGACGCCGCCGGAGAAGGCGACTTCCTGCTTGTCCGCCAGGGCGCTCACCAGCAACCGCTGCAAGGCGGGGAGCGCCTGGTGGCGCGGTTTGTCCAGCAGGTCGCCGACGTAATGGCGGTTGCTCGACGACAGGCAGCCGTGCAGCCAGCCGGTGGAGGACAGGCGCAGACGCGAACAGGTCCGGCAGAACGGCACGCTTTCATTGGCGATTACGCCGAAATAGCCCTGCCCCGGCACTTCATAACGAATGGCCGTGGCATCCACCGGCGCATCGGCCTGGATATAGGGATGGCGTTCGCCGATGAGCTCCAGCAGCTCCTGCAAGCTGACGAACTGCCGGTGGAAGCCGTTCGGATCGTGGGCCAGGTGGCCCATGCGCATCAGCTCGATGAAGCGCAGCTCGAAGCCGTGCTCCAGGCAGTAGTCCAGCAGCGGCACGACCTGGTCGAGGTTCTGCCCGCGTAGCGGGACCATGTTGAGCTTGATCTTCAGGCCGGCCGCGCGGGCTTCGTCGAGCCCCTTGAGCACCGAGGCCAGGTCGCCGCCACGGGCAATGCGCCGGAAAGCATCGGCATCCAGCGTATCGAGGGAAACATTGAGGCGGCGGATGCCGCAATCCAGCAGCAGCGGCAGCTTTTTCGACAGCAGCTGGCCGTTGGTGGTGATGGCGATGTCCTGCAGCCCGAGACGGCTGACGCCATGCAGGAAGGCATCGAGCTTCGGACTGACCAATGGTTCGCCGCCGGTGACGCGCAGACGCTCGATACCGGCGGACTCGATCAGGTAGGCGACCCCGCGCACCAGGGATTCCGCCGACAGCTCGTCCTGCGCCGCGACCAGGCGTTTGCCGTCCGGCACGCAATAGGTGCAGGCGTAATTGCAGGCGGCGGTCAGGCTCACGCGAAGATTGCGGAAGCGCCTGCCCTGGCGGTCGACGATCATGCTCGGCTCCGGTGGCGATCACTCATGCAAGTATATCCCCACCGGCGCCGGTAGCCCTGTCGCAACCGCGACGATGAATCGCGCGAATGGCGACTCAGGCGGCCGGCGTATCGCCGTCGCGCTTGCGCTTGTTGCCCATGCGCACGCCGATGTCCATGAGGAACTGGAAGAAGCCCTCCTGATCCTCCAGCACTTCGCGCCAGAACGGCGAGTGGTACAGCGCCACGGCGCCATGCACCAGCGCCCAGGCCGCGCAGTAGTGGAAGTAGGCCGGCACGTCTTCCAGCTTGCCCGCCGCGATGCGTTCCTTGATCAGCTGGCTCAGGCGCTCGAAGTTGGATTCGCGGATCTTGTGCAGCTCCTCGACCATCTCCGGGACCTGGCTGGTCTTCACCACCTTCTCCTCCAGGCGGTCGAACAGGCGGTAGCGCTGCGGATCGCGCATGCGGAACTCGAAGTAGGCGCGCGACAGGCGCTCCTTGTCGCGGGCGACGTCTTCGGAGTGGAACAGGTCGGCCAGATCGCGCTCGTAGTCCAGCATCAGGCGCAGGTAGATCTCCGCCTTGGACTTGAAGTGCTTGTAGATGGTGCCTTTGCCGATACCCACGGCATCGGCGATCATTTCGACCGTGACACTGTCTTCGCCCTGCTCAAGGAACAGCTTGAGGGCGGTGTCGAGGATTTCCTGTTCGCGACGACGGAATTCGCGAACCTTGCGCGGCTCTTTCTGCATAAAAAGACTGTTCGGTCAAAAATAGTCAAAATTCGAAGCCGCGTATTATGCCTATTCAGCGCCAAATTGCACGGATCATCCGACATGATTAGCTTTTCTTCCGAGTTTCCCCAACAACCCGGCCTGCGCTATCTGAACCACGCGGCGGTCGCGCCCTGGCCCAAGCGCGCCGCAGACGCCGTCGCGGCGTTTGCCCAGGAGAACATCCTGTTGGGTGCCCGCGACTATCCGCGCTGGCTGACCATCGAGAAGCGCCTGCGCGAGCGCCTGATGCGCCTGGTGAATGCCCGGACCACCGGCGATATCGCCCTGGTGAAGAACACGTCCGAGGCGCTGTCCTTCGTCGCTTTTGGCCTGGACTGGCGCGCCGGCGACCAAGTGGTGATCAGCGATCAGGAATTCCCCTCCAACCGGGTCGTCTGGGAAGCACTCAAACCGCGCGGGGTGGAAGTCATCCAGGTGAACCTGGACGGCGATGATCCCGAAGGCGACCTGCTGGCCGCCTGCACACCGCGCACGCGCCTGCTCTCGATCAGCGCCGTGCAGTACGCCAGCGGCCTGCGCATGGACCTGGAGCGCCTCGGGGCGGGCTGCCGCCAGCGCGGCGTGCTGTATTGCATCGACGCCATCCAGCAACTGGGCGCCCTGCCCTTCGACGTGCAGGCCTACGACTGCGCCTTCGCCATGGCCGATGGGCACAAATGGATGCTCGGCCCGGAAGGCCTGGGCGTGTTCTATTGCCGCGCCGCCGAACGCGAACAACTGGCGCTGCAGGAATACGGCTGGCACATGCTGGAAAACGCCGGCAACTACGACCTGGCCGACTGGCAGCCGGCGCTTAGTGCTCGCCGCTTCGAGTGCGGCAGCCCGAACATGCTCGGCGCAGTGGCACTGGACGCCAGCCTTGGCCTGCTGGAAGAGGTCGGCATGGCGGCAGTAGGCGAACTGGTGCAGGCGCGCGTCCAGCAACTGCATGACGGCCTGGGCCGCCTCTGCGGCGCCTCGCTGCACAGCCCGGCAGAACCGACTCGCCGCGCCGGCATCCTGACGTTCAGCCTGGCCGGCTGGGACAATACCCGTCTGCTGGAGCGTTTGCGCGCGGAGCAGGTGGTGTGTATCCAGCGCGGCGCCGGCATCCGCTTCTCGCCGCACTTCTACACCAGCGAAGCGGTCATCGAGGAGACCCTGGCGCTGATCGGGGCTTTGGCGGGGCAATAACGCAGGCGCGGCCGAGAAAGCTGCTCAGCCCGGTGTGATGTATTCCAAATCCGTTTAAAAAACACCGGGCCCCCTGTGGCAAGCGCGGCATCTTGACCAATACTTGTAGATACCGGCGCGCGGCATCTCCCCCCAAGTGCTCCGCCGGTGAAGGTACCGAGGATCGCGTACCTTATTGTTAAACTCCTAATGGTCTTGACCCGGATTCATCCCCCAGAACCCGGGTTTTTTTTGCGCGCGGGAAAGCTGTCCGCGCACCGACCGTCAGCAGGCCAGCGGGAACAGCCGGCGGAAATTGGCAGTGGTCTGCTCGGCCAGCGTTTCGAAACTCACCCCACGCAACACGGCCAGGTACTCGGCCACCTCGCGCACGTATTCGGGAAGGTTCGGTTTGCCGCGATGGGGCACCGGCGCGAGATAGGGCGAATCGGTTTCCACCAGCAGGCGGTCCACCGGCACCTGACGGGCCACTTCGCGCAATTGCTCGGCATTGCGGAAGGTGACGATACCCGACAGCGAGATATAGAAGCCGATATCCAGCGCCGCCTTGGCCATCTCCCAGTCTTCGGTGAAGCAATGCAGCACACCGGCCTGCGGCAGCGCGGCCTCGCGCAGCAACGCCAGGGTATCGGCGCGGGCTTCGCGGGTATGCACGATGACCGGCTTGCCGGTCACCTTGGCGGCCTCAAGGTGCAGGCGGAAGGCCTCTTGCTGCAGCTCGGCGGCCTCGGGCTCGTAGTGATAGTCCAGGCCGGTCTCGCCGATGGCCACCACGCGCGGATGGTTCAACTCGCCCAGCAGCCAGTCCAGCGCCGGCGCGGCGCCCGGCTCTAGGTCCAACGGGTGGACGCCGACCGAGCAATGCACGTCGGCGTAGCGATCTGCCAGATCCTTCACTGCCCTGGCATTGTCCGCGCTCACGCCGATGCACAGGAACTGGCTGACACCGCGCGCACGGGCAGCGTCCAGCGCGGCATCCAGCGATCCGTCGTGGGCGGCGAGATCGAGACGATCGAGGTGGCAGTGGGAATCGACCAACATGAAAACTTTCTCCGGAAAATGACGAAGCGCCCCTCGGGGCGCTTCGTGTTTGCAGCCTGTACAAGCTGCCATTCTCGCATGGTATGAGCTACATGGTATGGGTCGGGCGATCCGACTTCAGCGCACCGGCGAGATAGGTCTCGATCTTGTTGCGCGCGGTGTTGTCGCCGTCGTTGAACTGCACGCCAATGCCGGCGGCACGGTTACCCTGCGCGCCGCGAGGAGTGATCCAGACCACCTTGCCGGCGACCGGGATCTTCTCCGGCTCGTCCATCAGGTTAAGCAGCATGAAAACTTCATCGCCCAGCTTGTAGGTCTTGTTGGTCGGAATGAACAGCCCGCCATTGCGGATGAACGGCATGTAGGCGGCATACAGCACGGATTTGTCCTTGATGGTCAGGGACAGGATTCCGTTACGCGGACCCAGATTTGGTGGCAAGCTCATTCAGCTGTCCTGGCAGATTTTTCCGATGGCCGGATTCTAGCCCGGCCCGGGCAGACTTGCCCACTGTACGAGCAAGGCTTCGAGAAGCAAGGCACGGTTGAGGTTGGCTTTATTGAGGACTTTCTGCCGTTGCAGCAGCAACCAGTCCTGCATTGCCAGCACCTTGGGCTGTGTCGACTTCTCGGCGAGATACTGCACGACCTTGCGCATGTCGGTCAGGCCCAGGCCCTCTTCGTCCCGAGCCAGCTGGTAACGCAGGATCAGCAGCGACCAGTCGCAGAACCAGTCGAACAATAGTGGCAAAGGTACAGCATTCCAGCTTTCGGCCAGCTGACCTGGGGCAACCTGCTGCTTGAGCAGCTTCTTCACCCCTTCGACCACTTGTGCGCGCTGCTCGCGCACGCCTTGGCCCTGCAGTCGCAGCGCGGTCAGCGGTGAACCACCAGCGAGCACCAGCAACTCGTCCAAGGTCTCCACTGGCTCGGCCGGCAGGGCGCCCGCCAGCCAGGCACGGGCCTGCTCGGCAGAAGGCTGCGGGCAGGCCTGCTGTACACAGCGGCTCTTGATGGTCGGCAACAGCCGGCTGGGCTGGTGGCTGATGAGCAGCAGCACGGTATCGCCGGAGGGCTCTTCGAGGCTTTTCAGCAGGGCGTTGGCGGCATTCAGGTTCATTGCCTCGGCCGGCTCCAGCAGCACCACCTTGCGCCCGCCCAACTGCGCGGTCTGCACCACGAAGCCCACCAGCTCGCGAACCTGATCGACCCGAATGGGTTTCTCCGGCTCCTCCGGTTCCAGCAGGAAGAAATCCGGGTGCGTGCCGGCGGCGAGCAACTGGCAGGCCTTGCATTGGCCGCACGCGTTGCCGCCCGCGGGTCGCTGGCACAGCAGGAAGTGCACCAGATTGTCCGCCAGCGCGCGCTTGCCGATGCCTGCCGGCCCGTGCAGCAGATAGGCATGGGCATGGCGCGGGCGGCTGCTGAGCTGCTGCCAGAGGCCCTGCTGCCAGGGATAGATGTCAGCCATTGAGGCGCTCCAGCAGGATCGGCAGCAGGCCGTCCAGGTCGCGCTGCACCTCGGGCAGCGTCTGCGCCGCATCGAGGATGTGATAGCGCGCAGGCTCTGCGCGGGCGCGATCCAGGTAGGTATTGCGCACCGCCTCGAAGAAGGCGCGCCCTTCCTGCTCGAAGCGGTCCAGGCGACCGCGGGCGGCCGCGCGGGACAGGCCGATTTCCACCGGCAGGTCGAACACCAGGGTCAGGTCCGGGCGCAGGCTGCCTTGGACAAAGGTTTCCAGTTGTGCAATGCGCTCCACCGGCAGACCACGACCGCCGCCCTGATAGGCATAGGTCGCATCCGTGAACCGATCGCAGAACACCACCGCGCCACGCTCCAGGGCCGGACGGATGACCCCGGCGATGTGCTGCGCCCGGGCAGCGAAGACCAGCAGCAACTCGGTATCCACGGCCATCTTCTCGTCGCTGGGGTCCAGCAGCAGCTCACGGATGCGCTCGGCCAGCGGCGTACCGCCGGGCTCGCGGGTCAGCTGGACCTCGATGCCGCGTTCGCGCAGGCGCTCGGCCAGGTACTCGCGGTTGGTGCTCTTGCCCGCGCCTTCGGGGCCTTCCAGGGTGATGAACAGGCCGGTCACTCGGCTCACTCCTTGTGTTGTCGGGCTACTGCGCTGCAGGGGTATCTGCGGCGGGAGCGTCGTCGTCCGGCGTCTGCGCCGGCGCCGGAACGGGCGCCGGGCTGGAACGGTAGTCGGTGCGGCGCTTGATCTGGAATTCCTGGACGGCCTTGTTGTGATCGTCGAGGTTGTCGGAGAAGGTGTGGCTGCCATCGCCGCGGGCGACGAAGTACAGGCTCTGTCCCGGCACCGGGTTCAGCGCGGCGTGGATCGCCTCGCGGCCGGGCAGCGCGATGGGCGTCGGCGGCAGGCCGGCGACCACATAGGTGTTATAGGGCGTTGGCGTGCGCAGGTCGGCCCGGGTGATCTTGCCGACGTAGCGCTCGCCCATGCCGTAGATGACGGTCGGGTCAGTCTGCAACAGCATGTTCTTCTGCAGGCGGCGCACGAAAACGCCGGCGATCTGGGCGCGCTCCTGAGCTACGCCGGTTTCCTTCTCCACCAGCGAGGCCATGATCAGCGCCTGGTACGAGTCCTTGTAGGGCAGGTCCTCGCCGCGCTTGTCCCACTCCTCGGCGAGAATGGTCTCCATGCGCTGGTAGGCGTGCTTGAGGATATCGACGTCCTTGGTGCCGCGGACGAAGCGGTAGGTGTCGGGGAAGAAGCGGCCCTCGGGGAAGACGCCGGGCTTGCCCAGCCTGGCCATCACGTCGGCGTCGCTGAGGCCGTTCAGGGTCTGGTCCAGCTTGGGCTGGCGGGCGAGCAAGTCGCGGACCTGATGGAAGTTCCAACCCTCGACCAGGGTCAGGCCGTACTGCACGACGTCGCCCTCGCGCCACAGATCGAGCAACTGGGCGGCAGTCATGCCGGGCGTCAGGCGATATTCACCGCTGTGCAGCGCCTCGCCCGCCAGGTTGAAGCGCCAGTAAAGACGAAGCCAGAAGCCGCCGTGCAGGACGTCCTCGTCCTCCAGGCGGGTCAGCAGACGACCGGGGGTGGCGCCGCTGGGAGCATCCAGCAGGCGCTCTTCGGTGAGCTGGAGCGGCTGCTGCAGCGCCCGCTGCTGCTCCCAGGCCGCCAGGCCCAGCATGAGCCCGGCCAGCAGCAGGCCGCCTTCCAGCAGCACCAGCAATTTGCGCATCACGTATCAGGAATCCAGAAGTTCGCGGAGTTGGCCCTGCAGTTTACGGGTCAGGGGCCCGACCGGCCAAGTGAACTCGGCCACGCCGAGCACCGGCCAGATACCGTAGAGACTGTTGCAGAGAAAGACCTCGTCGGCGTCCGCCAGTTCGCCGTGATCGATGTCGCGCACGATGACCGGCAGGCCCTGGCTACGGGCGCGCTCGATGATCTCGGCGCGCATGACCCCGGCAACGCCGCAGCGGCCCAGCTCGGCGGTGATCAACTCGCCGTGCTTCACCAGAAACAGGTTGCTGAACACACCTTCGATGACGCGCCCGGAAACATCGCGCATCAATCCTTCGGCGAAAGCCGGATCGCTCCATTCGGCGCGAGCCAGGACCTGCTCCAGGCGATTGAGGTGCTTGAGACCGGCCAGCAGTGGCTGCTCGGCCAGGCGGGTGGCGCAAGAGAAGAGCCGGACGCCCTCCTCCCGGTTCTTTGCCGGGTAAGCCGGCGCAGGCGAGGCCAGTAATAGTCGGCGCACCTGGGCATCAGCCTGCGGTGCGTAGCCACGCGCACCTTCGCCGCGGGTCAGCACCAGCTTGGCGACACCATCACCCAGCAGGGCGGAGAAACGCAGGATTTCATCTTCGACGAGATCGAGCGAGACCGACAGGGAAAGGCGCCTGACGCCCTCCTCCAGCCTCGCCCGGTGGCGCGCCAGCAGGCGCGGGCGGCCTGCGGACACGCGGATGGTCTCGAACAACCCGTCGCCGTAGGCCAGTCCGCGATCACGCGCGGACAGTACCTCGGCGCTCTGGCCGTCGATCCAGCTCAGCATCAGCCCTGGAACCGGCGGAACACCAGGGAACCGTTGGTGCCACCGAAGCCGAAGGAGTTGGACAAGGCGACGTCGATCGGACGCTCCTTGGCCTGATGGGCGACCAGGTCGAGGTCGCAGCCTTCGCTGGGGTTATCCAGGTTGATGGTCGGCGGAGCCACCTGATCACGCAGCGCAAGCACGCTGAAGATCGCCTCGACCGCGCCGGCAGCACCCAGCAGGTGACCGGTCATCGACTTGGTAGAGCTCATCGACAGTTTGTAGGCGTGGTCGCCGAAGATCGACTTCACCGCGGAGATCTCCGCGATATCGCCGGCCGGCGTCGAGGTGCCGTGGGCGTTGATGTAGTCGACCTGATCTGGATTCAGGCCAGCATCGCGCAGTGCGGCTTTCATGCAGCGTGCAGCGCCTGCGCCGTCTTCCGGCGGAGCAGTCATGTGGAAGGCGTCGCCGCTCATGCCGAAACCGACGATTTCTGCGTAGATACGCGCGCCACGAGCCTTGGCGTGCTCCAGCTCTTCCAGCACCAGAGAGCCTGCGCCGTCAGAGAGCACGAAGCCGTCGCGATCCTGGTCCCACGGACGGCTGGCCTTGGTCGGCTCGTCGTTGCGGGTGGACAGCGCACGAGCGGCACCGAAGCCGCCCAGGCCAAGACCACAAGCGGCCATTTCGGAACCGCCGGCGACCATCACGTCAGCGTCGCCGTAAGCGATGTTGCGCGCGGCCATGCCGATATTGTGGGTGCCGGTGGTGCAGGCAGTGGTGATGGCGTAGTTGGGGCCCTGCAGACCGAGATTGATCGACAGGAACCCGGAAACCATGTTGATGACCGAACCGGGCACGAAGAACGGCGAGATGCGCCGCGGGCCCTGCTCGAACAGCGAACGACAGGTGTTCTCGATGTTGGTCAGACCGCCGATGCCCGAACCGATGGCAACGCCGATGCGCTCCCGGTTGGCGTCGGTGACTTCCAGGCCGGAATCGCGCACCGCCTGGTAGCTCGCGGCCAGGCCGTACTGGATGAACAGGTCGAGTTTGCGAGCTTCCTTGGCGGACATGTATTGCTCGACGTCGAACCCTTTCACCGAGCCGCCGAAACGGGTGGCAAAGGCGGACAGGTCCATGTGTTCGATCGGGGCGATACCGCTGCGCCCGGCGAGAATGCCTTCCCAACTGCTCGGCACATCCACACCCAGGGGCGACAACATACCCATGCCAGTGATGACTACGCGTCTACGCGACACTGTGACTTCCTCTCATGTGTTTCACGGCAATAACGCCGGCAGAAGCCGGCGTTAAAGAAAAGCCGCACGCCTTTGCAGGCCGTGCGGCTTCTTTCGTCGGGGAACCGACGACTACGTCTTATGCCTGGTGGGCAACGATGTAGTCGATGGCTTCCTGAACGGTGGTGATCTTTTCGGCTTGCTCGTCGGGGATTTCGGTCTCGAATTCCTCTTCCAGAGCCATCACCAGCTCAACGGTGTCAAGGGAGTCGGCGCCCAGGTCTTCGACGAAGGAAGCGCTGTTGGTGACTTCTTCTTCCTTAACGCCGAGTTGCTCAGCAACGATCTTCTTGACGCGTTCTTCGATGGTGCTCATACCTTGTTTTCACTCCTATGGACAATCCGTACAGCTGGGCTGCGGGTAAGTGTATAGAAAGGGATTTCTGCATTTCAAGCTGAACGCTGACGCCCCTTCCGGCAATCCAGATGCTCTGCCTATTCCAGCGTCACAACGCTTGGAGAACTTTAGACAGCGCATATGACATCGCCACGAAGGAACTCGTCACATCAGCTCATGTACATTCCGCCATTCACCGGTACCGTGGCACCCGTTACATAAGCTGCGCCCTCGGAAGCGAGGAATGCTACCACTTTGGCGATCTCTTCGGCTTGTCCCAGTCGACCCAGCGGAATCTGACCGAGCAGTGCTTCACGTTGGGCTTCCGGCAACTCGCGGGTCATGTCGGTGTCGATGAAGCCCGGAGCGACCGCGTTGACAGTGATAGCACGGGAACCGACTTCGCGCGCCAGGGCACGGGTGAAGCCTTCCAGGCCGGCCTTGGCCGCCGCGTAGTTGGTCTGCCCGGCATTGCCCATGGCACCGACGACCGAACCGATATTGATGATGCGACCCCAGCGCGCCTTGGTCATGCCGCGCAGTACGGCTTTCGACAGACGGTAGAGGCTGTTGAGGTTGGTGTTGACCACATCGAACCACTCATCGTCTTTCATGCGCATCAGCAGGTTATCGCGGGTGATGCCTGCGTTATTGACGACGATAGCCGGTGCGCCAGACTCTTTCTGGATGGCCTCGACCACGGCGGTGACGGACTCGTCATTGGACACATCGAGCACCATGCCGGAGCCCTGGATACCGTTTTCCTTGAGGTACTCTGAAATCTTCTGCGCGCCGGACTCGCTGGTGGCAGTGCCGATCACGGTGGCGCCCATGCGGCCCAATTCCAGAGCGATGGCCTGGCCGATACCACGGCTCGCGCCGGTAACCAGGGCAACCTTACCTTGCAGACTCATGCCTTATCTCCTGTTCAAGCCAGAGCCACGCGGGCCGCGCCAAAGGCGTCCGCGGAATCCAGGTTGTGGGTGGTCACGCCCTTCGCGCAACGCTTGTTCAAACCAGCCAGCACCTTGCCCGGGCCGCATTCGACCAGATCGGTCACACCTTTCTCGGCCAGCAACTGGACGCTCTCGACCCAGCGTACCGGGCTGTACAGCTGCGCCAACAGGTCGCGCTTGAGCGAAGCCAGATCAGCTGGAACCTGGGCGGTGACGTTCTGTACCAGGGCAATCTGCGGCATCTGCCACTGAACGGCCTCGACCGCCTCAGCGAAACGCTCGGCAGCCGGACGCATCAGCTCGCAGTGCGACGGCACGCTGACCGGCAGCGCAACGGCACGCTTGGCGCCACGCACCTTGCAAGCCTCAATGGCGCGCTCGACGGCCTTGGCCGCCCCCGCGATCACCACCTGGCCCGGCGCGTTGAAATTCACGGCACTGACCACTTCGCCCTGGGCAGCTTCGACGCAAGCAGCGAGCACATCAGCATCTTCCAGGCCGAGAATGGCAGCCATGCCGCCGGTACCGGCGGGAACAGCTTCCTGCATCAATTGGCCACGGCGCTCGACCAGCTTTACCGCGTCGGCGAAGGCCAGGCTGCCAGCAGCAACCAGAGCGGAATATTCGCCCAGGCTATGGCCGGCAACATAAGCCGGCTGCACGCCACCTTCGGCCAGCCACAGGCGCCATAGGGCGATGGAGGCCGCAAGGATCGCGGGCTGGGTCTTGTCGGTCTGATTCAGGCGCTCTTCAGGGCCCTCCTGGACCAGGGCCCAGAGGTCATAACCCAGGGCGGCGGAGGCTTCGGCGAAGGTTTCGCGTACGGTGGCGTGCTGGGCACCCAGTTCGGCAAGCATGCCGAGCGATTGCGAACCTTGACCGGGGAATACGAAGGCGAGGGATGCGGACATTGCAACAGGTCCCTTTTGTCTATGTCGTCAAATGGATAGCGCCGGCGAGAGCCTGGCGCATTGAACTGACAGTTGGATGACGGTCTGACGACCGCGGTCACACATTAGAGCAGATGTTCCAATCGGCCATGCAGCCGCTGGGGCAGATTCTCGCGAACCTCCAGCAGCGCACGACGCAAGGCACTCTGAATGCCCTCTTCTTTCGCACTGCCGTGACTCTTAACCACGATGCCCTGCAACCCCAGGAAACTCGCGCCATTGTGCTGGGACGGCGTCAGATCGCCCCGCAGACGGCGCAGGAAAGGCATCGCCATCAAACCGACCGCCTTGGCCGGCAGGCTGGAATTGAACAACTCTTCCAGGCGCGCCGCGACCATCGCCGCCAGGCCTTCGCTGGACTTGAGCAGGATATTGCCGACGAAGCCGTCGCAGACCACCACATCGGCCAACCCGCGATACAGGCCATCGCCTTCGATGTAGCCGATGTAGTTCACGCCGCGCGCCTGCTGCAGAAGGCTGGCCGCCAGCTTCACTTGCTGGTTGCCCTTGATGTCTTCGGTGCCGACATTCAGCAGCGCGACCCTGGGGTTGCTCTTGCCCAACGCTTCCGCAGCGACGGCGCCCATGACGGCGAACTGGTAGAGATGCTCGGCGCTGCAGTCGACGTTGGCGCCCAAATCGAGCAGATGGCAGTGGCCGGCCTGCGTCGGCACTGCAGTCACCATCGCCGGGCGGTCGATGCCGGGCAGGGTCTTGAGCAAGTAGCGGGACAGCGCCATCAGCGCACCGGTATTGCCGGCACTGACGCACGCATGGGCCTTGCCATCCCGAACCAGTTCGAGGGCAACACGCATGGAGGAGTCGGGCTTGCCACGCAACGCCTGTGACGGACGCTCGTCCATCGTGACGATTTCGCTGGCGTGATGGATGTGAAGACGCTGGCGCTCGGCCGGGGACAGGCCGCGCAGGTGTTCTTCTAGCAGAGGAGCTTGGCCGACGAGGACCAGCTGGAGGGAAGCATATTCGGCCAGAAAGGAAATACAGGCCGGAACAATGCAGTGGGGACCGTAGTCCCCACCCATTGCATCAATCGCGATGATTGGTGCGGACAAAGATTACTCGTCAGAGCCTTTGTCTACGACCTTGCGGCCGCGATAGAAACCGTCCGGGGAGACGTGGTGGCGCAGGTGAACTTCACCGGTGCTCTTTTCCACGGACAGAGCGTTCGCGTCCAGGGCATCGTGCGAACGACGCATGTCACGAGCGGAACGGGATTTTTTGTTCTGCTGAACAGCCATGATTGATTAACTCCTAAACGTTTGGGTCACGCTTCAACTGCGCCAGTACGCTGAACGGATTGGGCCGTTCTTCGACGTTCTCGCTCGGTTCGGGCGCTGTAGCGTATCCCACCGGCTGCTGGCAATCCTCAGGGTCATGGACCGGCACGATGGGCAAGGCGAGCAGCAACTCGTCCTCGGCCAGCGAGGTCAGGTCGATGGGGTCATCCCCCACCTCCAATGCATCGTAGCCACTGGGCAGATCATCGATCGACTTGCCTTCCGGAATGATGACGTAATCATACGCACCACCCACATGGAAGTTGGCCGGCTCGAGACAGCGCTGGCATACCATGCTCACCTCGGCGTCGAGTTCGACGTGCATGACCGCCAGCTTCTGCTGATCACGGAAGAAGGAAAACTTCGCGTGAATCTTGCCATCACTGCTGGTCAGTTGCTCGTTGAGACGTGGCATCTTGGCGATCGGCAGCTCACCTTCGAGGGTGGCGGCGCGCTCTACCAATTTGCGCGGATCAACGTGAGGTGGTATCGGTCCATTCAACATAAGCGCGCCATTATAGGGATGCACCCGAAGCTGTCAAAGGAAATTAGCCATAAACCGCTGTATGGACAGACCTTTTCGCTAGAATCGCGGCGACGCACCGAAGGAGTTATCCATGCTACCCCTGATCCTGGCTTCCAGCTCGCCCTATCGCCGCGAACTGCTGCAGCGCCTGCGCCTGCCGTTCGAATGCGCCAGCCCCGACATCGACGAAACACCGCTGCCAGGCGAAAGCGCCGAGCAACTGGTGCGCCGGCTGGCGGAAAGCAAGGCGCGAGCTCTCGCCCAGCGATATCCCAACCACCTGATCATCGGCTCGGATCAGGCCGCCGTAAATGGCAGCAGGATACTCGGCAAGCCCCACACCATCGAACGCGCTACCGAACAACTGAAAGACGCCAGCGGCAAGAGCGTGAGCTTCCTCACTGGCCTCTGCCTGCTGAACAGCCAGAGCGGCGCGGCGCAGGTCGACTGCGTGCCATTCACCGTGCACTTCCGCGACCTCGACGAAGCACGCATCCGCCGCTACCTCGAGGCCGAGCAACCTTTCGACTGCGCCGGCAGCTTCAAGGCCGAAGGCCTGGGCGTCAGCCTGTTCCGCACCACCGAAGGCGAGGACGCCACCAGCCTGATCGGCCTGCCGCTGATCCGCCTGGTGGACATGCTGCTCGCCGAACAGGTACCCGTGCCCTGAAAAGAAGACCTGACCCGCAGTGCCTGAAACGAAAAGGCCCGGCAATCGCCGGGCCTTTTCCTTCCTTATATAAGGAAGAGCACTCAGCGCAGCGCTGGCCCCTGGAAGCCCATCCACATGGCCATCCGCTCGGCGACACTGGCACCAAGCTTCTTGGTGAAGCGATCGAAGGCGGTTTCCTGGACGGTATAGTCCACGATTTCCTTCTCCTTGATGACTTCGCGCGCCACGTAGCTTGAGCTGCCCAGGCCATCGATCAGCCCCAACTGCAGCGCCTGCTCACCGGACCAGATGAGGCCGGAGAACAGCTCCGGGTGCTCCTTGTCCTTAAGGCGGTCGCCACGACCCTTCTTCACGCTATCAATAAACTGCTTGTGCGTGACGTCCAGCACCTGTTGCCAGAAGGCGGTTTCATCCGCTTTCGGCGGCTGGAACGGATCGAGGAAGGCCTTGTGCTCACCGGAGGTATAGATTCGACGATCCACACCCAGCTTCTCCATGGTGCCGACAAAGCCGAAAGTGGCCGCCGTCACGCCAATAGAACCGACTAGGCTGGCCTTGTCCGCGTAGATCTGATCGGCAGCGCTGGCAATGTAGTAAGCACCGGACGCCCCCAGATCACTAATGACGGCGAAGACCTTGATATCCGGATGCTCACCACGCAGGCGCTTGATTTCATCGTAGATATAGCCGGACTGTACCGGGCTGCCACCCGGGCTATTGATGCGCAGGACGATACCCTTGGTGCCGGCATCCTCGAATGCCGAGCGCAGCGCACCAACGATGTTGTCGGCACTGGCCGCCTCGTTGTCGGCGATCATGCCTTTCACTTCGATCAACGCGGTGTGGCTGGCGCTGCGCGAGGCAGACTTGGAAAGGCCACTGAAGGGACTGAACAATGCCAGCGCGCCAAACAGGTAGACAAAAGTCAGCAACTTGAAAAAGATGCCCCAGCGGCGCGACCGGCGCTGCTCCTGGACACCAGCCAGCACAGCCTTCTCCAGCAGCTTCCAGCTCTTGTCGTCGCCCGCCGCAGTTTGTGCTGCCTTGCTATCGTCCGCCTTCCATTCATCCGACATCAGTTGCCTACCTCGAGCACTGGTTTGACCGAGCGCCCGGCGAGCCAGGCGCGCAATTCATTGAAATGATTCACTTCCAGCGCCGGAGCATACTCCCGAAGGACCTCCAGCGACTGAGCACCATAGCCCACCGCCACAGAATCCATGCCAGCTCGGCGCGCCATTTCCAGATCGAAAGGCGAATCGCCCACCATCAGCGCGTCACGGGCATCGACCCGGCAATGCTCGAGAATCTCATGCAGCATGCGCGGATCCGGCTTGCTCGCCGACTCATCGGCGGCGCGAGTGACATCGAAGAAGTCCGTCCACCCCTGCCCCGCCAGCACACGATCCAGCCCACGGCGGTTCTTGCCGGTGGCGACCGCCAACTGGTAGCCCGAGCTCCGAAACTCAGCCATTGCCTCGGCCACGCCGGGGAACAACGGCGAAGGCTGCACCTCCAGACTCAAATAGTGATCGCCGTAATCCCGACGGAAACGATCCAGCGGCTCGCCTTCTTCGACCTCGGGATACAGCGTCTGAATAGCCTCCGGCAGCCCAAGACCGATGATGCCCTTGATCGCCGCCTCGCTACGCACCGGAAGACCGGAACCTACCGCCGCCACCCGCATCGCCTCGACGATACGACCGATGGAATCCACCAGCGTGCCATCCCAATCGAAGATCAGCAGGGAATACTCACGCATCCAGACGCTCCACGGTACGCTGCCAGATATCGTCCACCGGCGCCTCCAGCTCCAGCATCGAGCCGTCGGGCATCGGTACTCGCAGGAACGCGGAATGCAGGAACAGGCGCTTGCCGCCCAGCTCGCGGATCTCGCGAGAGAAATCCTCGTCGCCGTACTTGGGATCGCCGGCAATGGAATGACCGGCATGCTTGGCATGCACACGGATCTGGTGGGTGCGACCGGTAATCGGGCGCGCCTCCACCAAGGTGGCAAAATCACCGAAGCGGCGCAGCACCTTGAACTCGGTCAGCGCTTCCTTGCCCTCGGGATTCACTTCCACCACGCGCTCGCCGGAGCGCAGGTTGTTCTTCAGCAGCGGCACGGCAATCTGCTTCTTCGCCGCCGGCCAGTTGCCGCGCACCAGGGCATGGTAACGCTTGTCCACGATGCGCTCGCCGCGCAGGGCGTCGTGCAGGTGACGCAGCATGCTGCGCTTCTTGGCGATCATCAGCAGGCCGGACGTATCACGATCCAGGCGATGCACCAGCTCCAGGTCCTTGCACTCCGGGCGCAGTTGACGGAACGCCTCGATGACCCCGTAGTTCAGCCCACTGCCGCCGTGCACGGCGATACCGGTGGGCTTGTTCACCACGATCAGCGCCTTGTCTTCGAAGACAATGGCAGCCTCCAGGCGCTCGAGCAGCCCCTGCGCCAGCGGCACCGGCTCGTCGCGCTCGGCCAGGCGCAGCGGCGGGACGCGTATCACGTCACCCGCCTGCAGCTTGTACTCGGGCTTGATCCGGCCCTTATTGACCCGCACCTCACCCTTGCGAAGGATGCGGTAGATCAGGGTCTTGGGCACGCCCTTGAGCTGGGTGCGGAGGAAATTATCGATTCGTTGGCCGGCATACTCCGGCGCGACTTCAAGCAGCTGGACGCCGGAAGTCGGAGGGGCGGGATTAGTCATTCGAATATAATAACAATTTTTCATTCAATTGAAGCACTTAATCATTGCTGCTATATTCGGGAGGCCGCCAAAAGTGGCCAGGCCTGCGGATGATCGCGTAATCGCCGTCCCCAACCGCCTGCAAACACATTGAAAGGACACCAGGCAGTCCCCGGAAGCGTTGCAACGGCCCGAGCGATTCTCGCGCCGACAGCGCCTCGAAACCCAGGCCTTGAGACATGACCACGGCAACCAAGGTCGCCGTGATAAAAGCCAACCCCGCTCCCGGATTCAGCGAGTGGCACCCGGCTCTTAGGGAAATGTGCAGGGCGGAGATGCTCAACTGTCGGATTGCGTTGCGTTCATGCCTTGAACGCATGCCTTGAACGTAGACGCACTTATCGTCCGCATCTGACAGTCAATTCCTCCTCCTGATGAGTGCTTGTTCTTACACAACAAGCAGGAAACGTAGTCGCGGCACAGCAGATCTATCCTGCTGCCGCTGGACACTGGAATGGTCCGCCATTCCTGAGTACGTGCCTTAGCACCGACCGTGAGAGTCGTGTGTGCCGATCGCCGTTTCCGGTGGCCCCGGAAACCATTGGTACTACATGAAAAGAATGCTGATCAACGCGACTCAACCCGAAGAGTTGCGTGTAGCGCTGGTAGACGGCCAACGCCTGTTCGACCTGGACATCGAGTCCGGCGCACGCGAACAGAAGAAGGCCAACATCTACAAGGGCCGCATTACCCGCATCGAGCCGAGCCTCGAGGCTGCATTCGTCGACTTCGGCGCCGAACGCCACGGCTTCCTCCCCCTCAAAGAAATCTCCCGCGAATACTTCAAGAAGAACCCCGAAGGCCGCATCAACATCAAGGACGTCCTGAGCGAAGGCCAGGAAGTCATCGTCCAGGTCGAGAAAGAAGAGCGTGGCAACAAGGGCGCCGCCCTGACCACCTTCATCAGCCTCGCCGGCCGCTACCTGGTGCTCATGCCCAACAACCCGCGCGCTGGCGGCATCTCCCGCCGCATCGAGGGTGAAGAGCGCAACGAACTGCGCGAAGCCCTGAACGGCCTGACCGTTCCCGGCGACATGGGTCTGATCGTCCGCACCGCGGGCCTGGGCCGCAGCTCCGAAGAGCTGCAATGGGACCTGGACTACCTGCTGCAACTGTGGGGCGCCATCAAGGAAGCCTCCGGTGAGCGCAGCGGCCCGTTCCTGATCTACCAGGAAAGCAACGTCATCATCCGCGCCATCCGCGACTACCTGCGCCAGGATATCGGCGAAGTGCTGATCGACAGCCTCGACGCCCAGGAAGAAGCCCTGAACTTCATCCAGCAGGTCATGCCGCAGTACGCTAGCAAGGTGAAGCTGTACCAGGACAGCGTACCGCTGTTCAATCGCTTCCAGATCGAGAGCCAGATCGAAACCGCCTTCCAGCGCGAAGTGAAGCTGCCGTCGGGCGGCTCCATCGTCATCGATCCGACCGAAGCCCTGGTGTCCATCGACATCAACTCGGCGCGCGCCACCAAAGGCGGCGACATCGAGGAAACCGCCCTGCAGACCAACCTGGAAGCGGCCGAGGAAATCGCCCGCCAACTGCGTCTGCGTGACATCGGCGGCCTGATCGTCATCGACTTCATCGACATGACCCCGGCGAAGAACCAGCGCGCCGTGGAAGAACGCGTCCGCGAAGCCCTGGAAGCCGACCGTGCCCGCGTCCAGGTCGGCCGCATCTCGCGCTTCGGCCTGCTGGAAATGTCCCGCCAGCGCCTGCGTCCGTCCCTGGGTGAAACCAGCGGCATCGTCTGCCCGCGTTGCAACGGTCAGGGCATCATCCGCGACGTCGAGTCCCTGTCGCTGGCCATCCTGCGCCTGATCGAGGAAGAAGCCCTGAAGGACCGCACCGCCGAAGTTCGTGCGCGCGTGCCGTTCCAGGTTGCCGCCTTCCTGCTCAACGAGAAGCGCAACGCCATCACCAAGATCGAGCTGCGTACCCGTGCACGCATCTTCATCCTGCCGGACGACCACCTGGAAACTCCGCACTTCGAAGTCCAGCGCCTGCGCGACGACAACCCCGAATTGCTGTCCGGCCACGCCAGCTACGAGATGGCCCCGGAAGAGCACGAGGAAGTCCAGCCGGTCAGCGCCACCCGCACCCTGGTTCGCCAGGAAGCCGCGGTGAAGACCGTTTCCCCGCAGACCCCTGCCCCGCAGCAGACCGCCGCCGAAGCACCGGTTGCCGAAGCCACCAAACCCATGCCTGAGCCGAGCCTGTTCCAGGGCCTGGTGAAGTCGCTGGTGGGCCTGTTCGCCGGCAGCAAGCCGGAGCCGACCCCGGTGGTCGCCGAGAAACCGGCTACCGAGCGCAGCGAAGGCCAGGGCGAGCGTCGCAACGGCCGCCAGCAGAATCGTCGCCGCGACGGTCGTGACGGCGGTCGCCGTGATGACGAGCGCAAAGAACGCGGTCGTCGCGAAGAGCGCGGCGACCGCGCCGAACGCCCGGCCCGCGAAGAGCGCCAGCCGCGCGAAGAACGTGCAGATCGCCAACCCCGCGAGGAGCGTCAGCCGCGCGAAGAGCGTGCCGAGCGTCAGCCGCGCGAGGAACGCCAGCCGCGTGAAGAGCGCGCCGAACGTCAGCCCCGCGAAGAACGCCAGCCGCGTGAAGAACGCGCCGAGCGCCAGCCGCGCGAGGAGCGTCAGCCCCGCGAAGAGCGTGGCGAGCGCGCCGAGCGTCAACCGCGTGAAGAACGCCAGCCGCGCGAAGAGCGCCAGCCTCGCGGTGAGCGTGGCGAGCGCGCCGAGCGTCAGCCCCGTGAAGAGCGTCAACCACGTGAAGACCGTCAGGCTCGCGATGCGGCCGCCCTCGAGGCAGAAGAGCTGCCGAACGAGGAACTGCTGGAGCAACAGGACGACGAAGGTTCGGATGACGAGCGTCCGCGTCGCCGCTCCCGTGGCCAGCGCCGCCGCAGCAACCGCCGCGAGCGCCAGCGTGAAGCCGGCGTGGATGGTGTTGAAGGTGAAGTGACTGGCGCCGAAGGCACTGCCGAGCAGGCTGCTTCCGACACTCCGTCGCCCGCCGCCATGGTCGCTGCCGCCGCTACCGCCGTTGCCGTAGCCGAAGCTGCTGGCGAGCAGGAGCAACCGGCTGCCGAAGCCCAGGTCGAGACCGTTGCGGTCGAGTCCGGCGTCGTCGAGGCCGTTCGCACCGAGAGCGCCCTGGAGCAGACCATCGAGTTCCTGGCCAAGCCCGCCGATCAGGCTGCCGAGCCGGTCGAGCCCGTTGAAGTGGTGGCTACCGAGCAGACCATTGCGGAAGAAGCGCCGACCCCGGCAGCTGAAGCCGTGATCGAAGCCGTCGCCCAACTGGTCGAAGAGCCCAAGGCAGAAGCTCCGGCCGCTGCCGAAGAAGCCCCGGCTGCTGTTCCGGCACCTGCCGAAGAGGCCGCCCCGGCCGTTCCGGCCAACGCTACCGGCCGCGCTTCCAACGACCCGCGCGAGCGCCGTCGTCAGGAGCGCCTGGCCCGCGAAGCCGCCGCTGCTGCAGCTGCTGCCCCGCAGGTCGAGCAGGCTCCGGTTGTCGAAGCGGTGATCGAGGAAGCTGCCGTCGTCGAAGCTGAAGTCGTGGCCGAACCGGCTGTCGACGTCACTGCCGAGACCGTTGTGGCCGAGGCGGTGAATGAAGCCGAAGCACAATCCGTAGAGCAGGCCGAGCCGGCTGCCGAACAGGTTGAAGGCGGCAAGGCCGAGAAGACCGAGGAAGAAGGTACCGTGGTTGAGAAACACCACAGCTGATAGCTTCCGAGCATGAAAAAGGGGATGCCTAGGCATCCCCTTTTTTATTGCCCTCAATGCGTAACCTCCCCCTTTGAGTAAGAGCGGACCCTGTCCGCGATTGGCTCGCCGTCGTGCCGATATCGCGGACAAACCCGCTCCTGCGTTCGGCCTGACTCAGCAGCTAGGGACGGTTCGCGAGCAAGCTCGCTCCTACAAGGCGCCGCCCTGATTTGCGCTGGTGAACAGGCACAAAAAAGGGATGCCGAAGCATCCCTTTTCCATCTGAAGCAATCTCAGTAGAGATTCGGCTCCATCTCCAGCTCCACGCCAAAACGCTGCTGGATGTCAGTGCGGATGCGCAGCGCCAGATCATGCAACTGCGACCCGGTAGCGCCGCCGTAGTTGACCAGGACCAGCGCCTGCTGCGCGTGGACGCCAGCAGCACCTTCGCGGAAGCCCTTCCAGCCTGCCTTGTCGATCAGCCAGCCAGCGGCCAGCTTGCTCTGGCCGTCACCCTGCGGGTAGGCCACCAGGTCGCTGTAGCGCTGACGCAGGGCCACTGCCTGATCCGCGGACACCACCGGATTCTTGAAGAAGCTGCCTGCATTGCCCAGCACGGCCGGGTCCGGGAGCTTTTCGCGACGAATCGCGCAGATCACCCGCGAGACATCGGCCGCCGTCGGCGCGGTCACGCCCTCCTCGTCCAGGCGTTGACGCACAGGACCGTAGTCCAGGTGCAGTTTTGCCACACGGCTCAAGGCGAAGCGCACACGCAGGATCAGCCAGCGACCGGGCTCGCGCTTGAAGCGACTCTCTCGGTAGGCGAAGGCGCAGTCCTCCAGGTCGAACTCGCGCAGCTCGCCCGTCTGGCGGTCCAGCGCGGTCAGGCCGGCGAACACATCCTTGATCTCCACACCATAGGCACCGATGTTCTGCATGGGCGCAGCGCCCACGGTACCCGGAATCAGGCTGAGGTTTTCCAGCCCTGCGAAGCCCTGGGACAGGGTCCAGCGCACGAAGTCGTCCCACACCTCGCCGGCTTCCGACTCGACCACCACACGCTCGCCATCATCACTGAGGACGCGAACGCCGCGGGAAGCCATGCGCAGCGCCAGCGCCTCGACGTCGCGGGTCAGCAGCAGGTTGCTGCCGCCGCCGATCACCAGCAGCGGCAGCCCTTTCTGCGCAGCAGCGGCAATACCTTCGCGCACTTCGATGTCGTCGTGGGCCTGGGCAAACCAGCGTGCCGCAACCTCGACACCGAAGGTGTTGTAGGGCTTGAGGGAAATGCGTTCTTGCAGTTGCAGCGTCACAGGCGCCCCTTCACTTCCGTCAGCAGGCCATCGCAGGCCCTTTCTACCAGGTCCAGCACCTGCTCGAAACCATCCTCGCCGCCGTAGTACGGATCGGGGACTTCGTCGATTTCCAGATCGTAGCGAGCCAGGAACAGGTCCAATTCGGCCTTGCCGCCGCTGCTGCGCAGCCGCTTCAGGTCACGCAGATTGGCGTTGTCCATGGCGAGCACCAGGTCGTAGCGGGAGAAATCCGCCGCGCTGACCTGCCGCGCCCGCAGGCCGGACAGGTCATAGCCACGGCGCAGCGCCGCGGCACGGGTGCGCGCATCCGGCGCCTTGCCGACATGCCAGTCACCAGTACCGGCCGAATCGATCTCCACCCGATCCACAAGGCCCGCTTCGCGGACCTTGTGGCGGAACACGCCTTCGGCGGTGGGAGAGCGGCAGATATTGCCCAGGCAGACGAACAGGACCTTCATCAGGCCCCCAGGATGCGCCGCACGCGCTCCAGATCTTCCGGGGTATCGACGCCGGCCTGCGGCGCTTCCAGGGCGTCCGCCACATGGATGCGCACGCCATGCCAGAGCGCCCGCAGCTGTTCCAGGCATTCGGTGTCTTCGAGCCAGCACGGCCCCCAGGCCACGAAATCACGCAGGAAGCGCGCGCGATAGGCGTAGATGCCGATGTGGCGGCGGTAGGGCACGTTGGCCGGCAGCGATTCGCGATCCACGGCAAAGGCATCGCGCGCCCAGGGCAGCGTGGCGCGGCTGAAGGTCAGTGCCAGGCCGCTCTTGTCGCTGACCACCTTGACGATGTTCGGGTTGAACAGCGCGGCCGGATCATGGATTTCCTCGCACAGGGTGGCGATGCCAGCCTCCGGATGCGCCGCAAGATTGGCCGCCACCTGGTCGATGATCGACGGCGGCACCAGCGGCTCGTCGCCCTGCACGTTGACCACGATGGCGTCGTCGGCCAGGCCCAACGCGTCGGCCACTTCCGCCAGGCGGTCGGTGCCGGAGTTGTGGTCGGGGCGGGTCAGCACCACCTGGGCACCGAAGCCCTGGCAAGCATCGAAGATGCGCTGGTCGTCGGTGGCGACCACCACCTGGGTGGCCGAGCTTTTGCCGGCCTGCGCCCAGACATGCTGGATCATCGGCTTGCCGGCGATGTCCTGCAGCGGTTTGCCGGGCAGGCGGGTGGAGGCGTAGCGCGCGGGGATGACGACGGTATAGGCCTGGCTCATGGGATTACTTGTCCAGACGCTCGTCGACGTTCAGGGTACGCGCCTCGCCTTCGAGCATCACCGGGATGCCGTCGCGCACCGGGTAGGCCAGGCCGTCGGCCTTGCAGATCAGCTCGGACTTGTCGTCGGTGAGCTTGAGCGGGCCCTTGCACAGCGGACAGGCGAGGATATCGAGGAGTTTCGGGTCCATGGTGCGTTCCTTGAGCTTGAAAGGATTGAAAGCTGGCGGCGCAGGTTACGACGTCGAATCAGCGGGCGACCAGGCGCTCGAGCTGGGCGTCGAACCAGGCGACGAAGGCCGGCGAGGGCTGCGCTTCGACGGCGAGGTACCACCAGTCGGGCGCGGCGAAGGACCGGCATTTCACCGCATCCTTCTCGGTCATGACCAGCGGCAGTTCCGGCGTGAAGCGCAGCTGCTCGGCGGTAAAGGCCGCATGGTCGGGGAAGGGATGCGGAATCGGCCGCCAGTTTAGCGCCTCGAGCGTCGTGAAGAAACGCTGCGGGTTGCCGATGCCGGCCAGGGCATGGAGTGCCTGACCGGCGGGGAAATGCTCGACGCCACGGCGTTCGCCGCTGGCCAGGTTGATCAGGGCAGATGGTCGCAGGACGAAGGAGAAGGCACCCGGCGGGTCGCTAGGCGCGCCGTTATGCAGCACGGCGTCAACTTCACCCAGGCGCTCGGCCGGCTCGCGCAGCGGCCCGGCGGGCAGGCAATGGCCGTTGCCCAGTCCGCGCGCAGCGTCGATCAGCACCAACTCCAGGTCACGGGCCAGGCGGTAATGCTGCAGGCCGTCATCGCAGAGGATCAGGTCCAGCGGTTCTTCGGCCAGCAGTGCGCGCACTGCGCTGGAGCGGTCCGGGTCGATCATCAGCGGCACGCCGCAACGGCGCACTATCATCAGCGGCTCGTCGCCCGCCTCTGCTGCCGACTGCTCCGCGCGCACGCGCCAGGGCGTCTGCGGCGGTTTGGCGCCGTAGCCGCGGCTGACCACGCCGACCTTCAGCCCACGGGCGCGGCAGTGCTCGATCAGCCAGAGGATCATCGGCGTCTTGCCGGTGCCGCCGACGGTGATGTTGCCGACCACGATGATCGGCACCGGCGCGCGATAGGCCGGCTTGGCGCCGGAGAGGAAGTCCTGCCGGCGGCCTTGGGCTACTCGCCGGTAGAGGAGTTCGAGCGGCCTGAGCAGGGCAAGGGCCGGGTGGCCCTTGTACCAGGCGTCGAGCAGGCGATCGGAGAACGCCATCAGGGGGTCTTCTTGTCCGCCCGGGACTCGATGGTGGTGATGCGCAGGTGGGTGAAGCCCAGCTTGCCTGCGGCATCCATCGCGGTGACCACGGACTGGTAGTCCACCTTGCCATCGGCGGTGATCACCACCGGCAGGCTGTTGTCGCCGGCAGATTCGCGCTGCATGGCGTTCATCAGGTTTTCCAGGTCGTCGCGCGCAAGGCTCTGGCCGTTGAGCGCGTAGTGACCCTCGAGGCTGATGGAGATTTCCAGCTGCTTGATCTCGGTGGCTTCGGGCGGCGTGCCGCTGACCGCCTCGGGCAGCTCGACCTTGAGCTGCGACGGCTTGGTGAACGAGGTGGCGACCACGAAGAACAGCAGCAGCACGAAGATCACGTCGATCAGCGACGCCAGGTTGATGAAGACGTCCTCGCGGGCCGCTCCGCCCGCTCTGCGGCGGAATTTCACGCTTTGCCTTCCTCGACGAAGTCGACTTCGCGGTCGCCCTGGGTCACTTCCACCAGCTTGATGGCTTCCTGCTCCATGGCAATGACCAGCTCATCGACGCGGCGCAGCAGGTAACGGTGGAAGAACACTGCGGGGATCGCCACGATCAGGCCGGCCGCGGTGGTGATCAGGGCCTTGGAGATGCCGCCGGCGAGCATCGGCGCGTTGGCCATGCCGTCGCCCATGAAGGCGCTGAAGATCTGGATCATGCCGAACACGGTACCCAGCAGGCCGAGCAGCGGCGCCATGGCGGCGATGGTGCCCAGGGCGTTGAGGTAGCGCTCCAGCTCGTGGATGACGCGGGAGGCGGCTTCCTCGATGCACTCCTTCATGATTTCGCGGCCGTGTTTGGAGTTGGCCAGGCCGGCGGCGAGGATTTCACCCAGCGGGGAGGATGCGCGCAGGTCCTTGAGGGCCTGGCTGTTCATCTTCTTGTCCTTGATCTGCTTCCACACCTGGCCGAGCAACTGCGGCGGGGCCACGCGGCCCAAGCGCAGGGTCCAGAGACGTTCGGCGACGATCGCCATGGCAGCGACGGAGCTCAGCAAGATCGGCAGCATCATCCAGCCGCCAGCTTTGACCAGTTCCCACACAGTGGTGAATCCCCTGAAAAAAAGTGGCGCCACTCTAGCACAGGGGCCGTGGCGAGCCGACCGCCCGAGGCTCAATTTTCCTGCCAGAAATGTGCGCCTTCCCGCACTCCCCCAAGCTCGCCATGGGCACCGAGGGTCAGGACCAGCGCGCCCCGCTCCTCCGTATCCTGAATCCGGATGCCCAGCGCGCGGAAGCGCTCGACGACCGACGGATGCGGGTGCCCGTAGGGGTTGTTGGCGCCGCGGGAAATGATCGCCGTGGACGGCCGGATCGCTCGCAGGAAGGCCGGCCCGGAGGAGCTGCGGCTGCCGTGGTGCCCGGCCAGCAACCAATCGATGTGTTCATCCGGATGCGCCGCCAGCCAAGCCAGTTCGGCGGATTGCGGCAGATCGCCAGTGAGCAGGATGCGCTCGCCATTGGCTTCGACCTCCAGCGCGCAGGAGCGGTCGTTGCTTTCCCTGGCGCCTGCCCACGTCCAACTGGAAAGGCGAATGTCATCGACAGTCCATTCCTCGATTCGGCAAGGTTGCGCCTGCAGCTCTGGCGCCAGCCTTTCCGGCTCGCCACTGATGACCTGCGCAGGCCGGAGCGAGCGCTTTACCGCCACCGCGCCGCCGGCATGGTCATTGTCCGCATGGCTGAGCATCAGCAGATCGAGCTTGCCGACGCCAAGACTGCGCAAGGTCGGCACCACCACTCGCTCGCCGATATCGAAATCTCCATTGCGCGCACCAGTGTCGTAGAGCCAGGTCTGGCTGCGGGTACGGATCAGCACCGAAAGCCCCTGCCCCACGTCCAGTACGCGGATCTCAGCCATGCCCGGCGCGGGTAGCGGAATGGTCGGCCAGAACACCGGCAGGAACATCGCCAGCCCGAGCGAGCGCAGCGGTACTCCCGCCGGCGCCAGCAGCAGGAGCGCACCGAGCATCGCCAGTAGCAGCGTCCAGGTCGGGGTCGCAACCGGCTGCCAGGCGGGTGCCAGTTCGGCCATCCAGCCCAACAGGCGGAACAGCCACTCCAGCAGGCCGCCGGACACCCACAGCAGGGCCTCGCCCAACCAGGGAATCCCCAGCGCCAGACTGCCCAACAGGGCGAGCGGAACCACGACCAGCTCCACCCAGGGCACGGCAATCAGGTTGGCGGCGACACCGGAAATGCTCAGTGGCAGGCCTAGCGCGATGGACGCCGGCAACAACCCGATCGCCATCAGCCACTGCGCGCGCAACCAGGTGCGCCAGGCCGTCCAGCGCCCCAGGCGGCCGGAGAAGCCGAAGATCAGCAAAGCGACCGCCGCGTAGGACAACCAGAATCCTGGCAGCAACACCACCAGCGGCTCAGCTACCAGCACGGCCAGCAACGCGCCGAGCAATGGCGTCCACAGGCCGCGATGGCGATAACGCAGGCGCCACAGCAGGACGATGGAGACCATGATGCAGGCCCGCTGCAACGGCACTTCGAAACCCGCCATCAGGCTGTAGGCCCAGGCGCCGCTGGCAGCCAGCAGGCAGGCGCAGGGCAACCAGGGCACACGGGATGGCCAGCAGCCCAGGCGCGCCAGCCCCGCCACGACGGCGTAGAGCAGGCCCGCCAGCAGAGAAATGTGTGAGCCGGAAATCACCATCAGGTGCAATGTTCCGGTGTCCTGCAGGATCTGCCAGTCCGCCGTGGTCAAGCCGGAAGCGTCGCCCAGTACCAACGCGGCAAGTGCGCCGGAGCGACCCTGGGCATCCACTGCCAGCAAGCGTTGGCGCCAGGCCTCACGCCAGGCGCGCGGGCCGCTGGAGGCTTCCAGGCGCTGGCCATCCTTTACGCTGCCGGTGGCGCCAATACGCTGGGCAGTGAGCCAGGCCTCATAGTCAAAGCCCGCCCCATTGGCCATGCCATGGGGACGCTTGAGCTTCACCGCCAGCCGCCAGCGCTCGCCGCCTTCTACCGGCGGCCCGCCGAACCAGGACAGGCGCAGTGTTGCCGGAACCTGCGCGCGCGGGCTGGAAACCTCGGAGAGCACGAAGCGCACTGAAGGCCCCGAACGATCCGGCAGGCCCTCTACCCTGCCCTCCAGCCACAGCGTGCGGCCGTCCAGCTCCGGCGCCAGCCGGTCATCCAGCGCCCACTGGGCCGATTGGCAGGCCCAGGCGAAGCCGAGCAGGAACAGCCCGACGAAGTAGCCGCGAGTGAACAACAGAGGCAAAGCGCACAGTGCGAGAAGCAGCAGAACCCAACCGGATGGAAGCGCCGGCAGCCAGCGCAGCGCCAGCAGTCCCAGGGCCAGAGCGAACATCCCTGCACGTGGCAACGACTTTATCCCCCAGCGCCACCGAGGCCTCGCACGACCACCGATCCGACAGGCCGGCGGCGGTTACACACGGACATAGTTGGCAACGAATGACTGTCACCTAGCTAGGCATAATGTGGCGTCGTCCGTCTGCCAGAGATTTCCTTCATGCCGCGCCGAATCTTCAAGCGCTACATGCCGGATCCGGAGAGCATCAGGAACCACAAGGGCCTGCGCTTTCTCGGACCGCTGATCCAGTCGCCCAACCTCTGGCACCTGAATCGCCGCTCCGTGTCCCGCGCCATGGGCATGGGGCTGTTCGCCGCGTTCATCCCGATCCCGCTGCAGATGCTGCTGGCCGCCTCGCTGGCCGTCTGGGTACGGGCCAACCTGCCGATCTCGGTCGGGCTGGTCTGGCTGACCAACCCGATCACCATGCCGCCGGTGTTCTACTGCACCTACAAGATGGGCGCCTGGATGATGGGCATTCCGGCGCGCGCCCTGCCCGAGCACCTGACCTGGGAGTGGATCAGCGGCGAGTTGTCGCTGCTCTGGCAGCCCTTCCTGCTGGGCTCGGTGATCTGCGGCATCCTGGTCGGCCTTCTCGGTTACCTGCTCACTGAGGGGTACTGGCGCTGGTGGATCGGCCGTAGCTGGCGGCGGCGTCGGGCGCTGCGGAATCTGCAGCGCGGGCTTTAGGCACTTCCTTGCAGGAGCGAGCCTGCTCGCGAACCGCCAAGCCCCGGAGCCGTGGACAGGTTTGTTCGCGAGCAAGTTCGCTCTTAGGGTGATCCCTGAAACGAAAAAGCCGCCCCGAGGGGCGGCTTTTTCATGGGCCGATGAATCACTCGTAGCGCAGTGATTCCGCCGGCTGGGTCGAGGCCGCGCGCCAGGCCGGGTACAGCGTGGCGAGGAAGCTCATCGACAGCGCGGCGACGCAGATCAGGACGATATCGCTGATCTGCGGGTCGGACGGCAGGTAGTTGATGAAGTAGATATCCGAATTGAACACGTGGGTGCCGGCGATGCGCTCCAGGGTCGAGACGATGGCGGTGACGTTGTACGCCGCCAGCACGCCCAGCACGCAGCCGATGACGGTGCCGATCAGGCCGATCACCGTGCCCTGCACCATGAAGATCGCCATGATCTGCTTCGGCGTGGCGCCCAGGGTGCGCAGGATGGCGATATCCGCGCGCTTGTCGGCCACCACCATGATCAGTGTGGCGATGATGTTGAAGGCGGCGACCGCAACGATCAGCAACAGCAGCAGGCCGATCATGGTCTTTTCCATCTTCATCGCACTGAACAGGCTGCCCTGGGTGTGGGTCCAGTCCACCGAGCGGTAGTCGTCGCCCAACTGTTTGGCGATGGCCGCACCGACTTCCGGCGCCTGGAACAGGTCTTTCAGGGCGATGCGCACACTCTGTACCTGGCCCGGTTGCCAGCGCAGCAGGCTGGCGGCGTCGTCTACGTGGATCAGCGCCAGGGTGCTGTCCAACTCGGCGCCGACCTTGAAGATACCGACCACGTTCAGGCGCTGCATGCGCGGGGTGATTCCGCCGGGCGCCGTGCTCGGCTCCGGCACGATCAGCAGCAGGCTGTCGCCGACATTGACGTGGAAGCGCCGCGCGGTGATCTCGCCGATGACCACGCCGAACTCGGTAGCCTTGAGGCCGTCCAGGCTGCCTCGAACCATGTGCTGGCCGATGATCGACACCTGGGTTTCCAGCGCCGGGTCGACGCCATCCACCTCGATGGGCTGCATCATCCCCTTATAGGAGAGCATGCCGTCGACCTCGGTGTAGGGCACCGCGCCGACGATCTTCGGGTTCTGCTTCGCCACCTCGGCCACATGCTGCCAGTCGTCCAGCGGGCCGCTGGTCTTCTGCAGCACAGCATGGGGGACCATGCCGAGGATCCGCGAGCGCATTTCCTTCTGGAAGCCATTCATCACCGAGAGCACCACGATCATTGCCAGCACGCCCAGGGCGAGGCCGATCATCGAGGTCAGGGAAATGAACGAGATGTAGTGGTTGCGCCGCTTGGCCCGGGTGTAGCGGGTGCCGATGAAGACGGACAGGGGTCTGAACATTCCGGTATCCCTCAGGCGGCGACCAGCCGACCCTCCTCCAGACGCAGCACACGGTCCATCTGCTGGGCGAGGTGGGTGTCGTGGGTCACCACCAGGAAGGCGGTGCGCAGGGACTGCGACAGCTCCAGCATCAGCTCCTGGATACCGTGGGCGGTATGCTGGTCGAGGTTGCCGGTAGGCTCGTCGAGCAGCACCAGCTTGGGCGTGTTCACCAGGGCGCGGGCGATGGCCACGCGCTGGCGCTCGCCGCCGGACAGCTCGGACGGCTTGTGGCTCAGGCGATGCCCCAGGCCCACGCGCTCCAGCAGCGCGGTGGCGCGCTGACGTGCCTCGGGGATCGGCGTCTTGCCGATCAGCAGCGGCATGCAGACGTTCTCCAGCGCGGTGAACTCCGGCAGCAGGTGGTGGAACTGGTAGACGAAGCCCAGCGCGCGGTTGCGCAGCAGGCCGCGCTGCTTCTCGTTTAGCGCCGACAGCTGCTCGCCGGCCAGCCAGACGCTGCCGGTGCTGGGCGTATCGAGACCGCCAAGCATGTTCAGCAGGGTGCTTTTGCCCGAGCCGGAGCTGCCGACGATGGCCACGCGCTCGCCGGGCAGCAGTTCCAGCTGCACGTTGGACAGCACTTCGACCGACTGCGGGCCTTCCTCGTAACGCTTGCCGAGGTCGCGGCAGCTCAGGACGGCCTGATCGTTGTTACTCATAACGCAATGCCTCCGCGGGCTGGGTGCGCGCCGCACGCCAGGCCGGATACAGGGTGGCGAAGAAACTCAGGATCAACGCGGCGCTGCAGACCAGGATCACGTCCTCGCTCATCAGTTGCGAGGGCAGGTAATCGATGAAATAGACGTCCGCGTTGAGGAATTTGTGGCCCAGCAACCGCTCCAGCAGGGCGATGGCCGAGCTGACGTTGAGCGCCGCGAGGATGCCCAGCACGCCGCCGATGAAGGTGCCGATGACGCCGATCACCGTGCCCTGGACCATGAAGGTCGCCATGATCTGCCCCGGCGTGGCGCCCAGGGTGCGCAGGATGGCGATGTCGGCCTTCTTGTCGGTGACGACCATCACCAGGGTGGAAATGATGTTGAACGCGGCGACCGCGACGATCAGCAACAGCAGCAGGCCGATCATGGACTTCTCCATGCGGATGGCCTGGTACAGGTTGCCGTGGCTGCGGGTCCAGTCACGGGCGAAGTAGTCGTTGCCCTTCAGGGTGCGGGCAATTTCCCAGGCAGTGCGCGGCGCCTGGAACAGGTCGTCGAGCTTCAGGCGCAGGCCTTCGACCTGGCCTTCCTTGAGGCGGCGCATGCGCGCCGCGTCGTCGATGTGGACCATCGCGACGTAGCCGTCCAGCTCGCCGGCGCCGACGTGGAAGGTGCCGACTACGGTGAAGCGCTTCATGCGCGGGAACATACCCGCCGGCGTGACCGAGACTTCCGGAGCGATGAAGGTGACCTTGTCGCCCAGTTTCACGCCGAGGTTCTTCGCCGCCTTGTCGCCGATCAGGATGCCGAACTCGCCGGGCTTGAGGCTCTGCAGCGAACCTTCCTGGAAAAACTGGTCGATGATCGAGACCTTGCTCTCCTCGTTCGGGTCGACGGCGTTGATCAGCACCTTCTGCACTGTGCCGCCGGCGCTGAGCAGGCCCTGCATCTGGATGAAGGGCGCGACCTCCAGCACGTTGGGGTGCTGCGTCTTGATCTGCCCGGCGATGCCTTGCCAGTCGGAAATCGGCTGGTAGGACTCGACCGTGGCGTGGGGCACCATGCCCAGCACGCGGGTACGCATCTCATGGTCGAAGCCGTTCATCACGGACAGAACCACGATCATCACCACCACGCCCAGCGCGAGTCCGATCATGGATGTGAGCGAAATGAAGGAAACGAAGTGGCTGCGGCGTTTGGCGCGTGTGTAGCGCGTTCCGATGTAGACGGAAAGTGGTCTGAACATGAGGGGCCGATTGAGAAGATGAAGAGTGCGTCGAGCGTCAGATCCTTCTGGCGTGCGACTTCCGTGTGGCGAGGCCGGGCAGGCGGCTTTACACTCAGACCATCACTGCCGCCGTGGGTTCGCCATGTCCACTCCAGACGCGGATAACCGCCGCGAATACTATCGTATTGAAGATACGCTCGCATTGGAATTTCGCCCGCTGCGCGAGGACGAAATCCAGTCGCAAGAAGTGCTTCAGGATGATTCCGCGCTGTTCAATCTGCTCAGCGACCTGCACCTGGCCGACTTCGAGTCGCAGCACCTGCTGCGGCATATTCACGAACGCGACCGCCCCCTGGCCAGCTATCTCAAGGTGATGAACAAGCGCATCGACCTGATCGCCCAGGCGCTCACCCAGAGCCTGCTCAGCGAGATCGGCCCGGCGCGCCGGGTGACGCTATCCGAAGGCGGCATCAACTTCCGCGATGCCCAGCCGCTCCCGGTCGGCCAGGACCTGGCGCTGAAGATCGTCCTGCTACCCCACGGTCTGGGCCTGCTGCTGCGCGCGAAGGTCACCCACTGCCAACAGCAAGCCGAGGGCGACTACGAGATCGGCACCGAATTCGAGATGCTCGGCGACGCCCCGCGTCAGCTGCTGGCTCGTCACATCCTCCAGCGCCAGGCACTGGAGCGCCGGCAGGCCAAGGCCCGCGAAGAATGAAAAAACGCATCTGCTTGCGCTACCTGCTGCTCCTGTTGAGCCTTGTCACCCCGCTGCCACTGCTGGCCGATACCCTCTCGATACCCGTGGGCGACCAGGGCGATCCGCATATCGTGCTGCCGAACCGCGGCGAGAGCCAGAAAGCCGTGCTGGAACGCTTCGGCTTGCCGGACGAGGAACACCCGGCGGTGGGCAAGCCACCGATCACCCGCTGGGACTACCGCGAATTCAGCGTCTATTTCGAGAGCGGGGTGGTGGTCGATGCCGTCCGCCAGCACCGCTCGCAGTACCTCAAGGACCTTTCACCGACTCCCAAGGAGCCCCAGTGACTCTGATCTATGGCCATCGCGGCGCCAAAGGCGAAGCACCGGAAAACACCCTGAACAGCTTCCTGCACTGCCTGGAGCACGGCGTGAAGCGTTGTGAGCTGGACCTGCACCTGTCCCGCGACGGCGAGCTGATGGTCATCCACGACCCGACGCTCAAGCGCACTACCGGTCGCCGCGGCAAGGTCTCCGAGCAACTGGCGGATGACCTGGTGACCATGGACGCCCGCGAAGGCGGCCCCGGCTGGTTGCGCCCCTGCCCGATCCCGCGCCTGGCGGAGCTGTTCGAGCGTTGCGAGTTCGAACACTGGCAGCTGGAAGTCAAAAGCGCGTCGAAGGATCGTGCCAGCCGCACGGTACAAGCGATCCACCAGTTGGTGGGCCGTTTCGGTCTGCGCGACCGGATTACCGTGACATCGAGCTCGCGCACGGTGCTGCGCGCGCTGGAGGAACTGGCGCCGGACCTGTCACGCGGGCTGGTGGCCGAATACGCCTGGCTCGACCCACTGAAGGTCGCCGCGCACTACGGCTGCGATCTGCTGGCGCTGAACTGGATGCTGTGCACCCCGGAGCGCCTGCTGAAAGCGCAGAAGCAGGGGCTGCATGTGTCGGTCTGGACGGTCAACGAGCCGGCCCTGATGCGCCGGCTCGCCGATTTTGGCGTGGATAGCCTGATCACAGACTTTCCCGGTTTGGCCACTGCCACGATCGGGAATCGCTGAGCAGGTTCCCCCCGACCGGCTCAGGCCGCCGGTCGGGGTATTTCAAAAAATCCGGTTCAGGCCGTCGAACGCCGCTACGCGGTAGGCTTCGGCCATGGTCGGATAGTTGAAGGTGGTGTTGACGAAGTACTTCAGGGTGTTCAACTCACCCGGCTGGTTCATGATCGCCTGGCCGATGTGGACGATCTCCGAAGCCTGGTCGCCGAAGCAATGCACGCCGAGGATCTCCAGGGTCTCGCGGTGGAACAGAATCTTCAGCATGCCTACCGGCTCGTTGGAGATCTGCGCGCGGGCCATGCCCTTGAAGAAGGCCTTGCCTACCTCGTAGGGAATCTTCGCGACCGTCAGTTCCTGCTCATTCTTGCCGATGGAGCTGATCTCCGGAATGGTGTAGATGCCGGTCGGCACGTCATTCACAAAGCGCCAGCCATCGTGCTCGACGATGTTGCCGGCGGCGGAACGGCCCTGGTCGTAAGCGGCGCTGGCCAGGCTCGGCCAGCCGATCACGTCGCCCGCGGCATAGATGTTCGAGACCGAAGTACGGTAGTTCTCGTCCGTCTCGATCTGGCCGCGACTGTTGACCTTGATGCCGATATTTTCCAGGCCCAGGCGATCGGTGTTGCCGGTACGGCCGTTGCACCACAGCAGGGCATCCGCCTTGATCTTCTTGCCGGACTTCAGGTGCAGGATCACCCCGTTGTCCAGGCCTTCCACGCGCTCGTATTCCTCGTTGTGACGGATCAGCACGTTGTTGTTGCGCAGGTGATAGCTCAGCGCATCGGAGATCTCGTCGTCGAGGAAGCTGAGCAACTGGTCGCGGGTGTCGATCAGGTCTACCAGCACACCCAGGCCACTGAAGATCGAGGCGTACTCGCAGCCGATCACGCCGGCTCCGTAGATGATCAGACGGCGCGGGGTGTGGCTCAGCGAGAGGATGGTGTCGCTGTCGTAGACGCGCGGGTGATTGAAGTTGATGTCCGAGGGACGATACGGGCGCGAACCGGTGGCGATGACGAACTGGTCGGCCACCAGGCGCTCCACGGCGCCGCTGGGCGTCACGACTTCGACAGTGCGCTCATCGACGAAGCTGGCGGTGCCGTTGAACATGTCGATGCGGTTGCGCGCGTAGTAGCCGGTGCGCGAGGAAACCTGCTTGGAGATCACCCGCTCGGCGCTTTTCAGTACGTCCGGGAAGGAGAACCAGCGCGGCTCGCCGATCTGGCGGAACATCGGGTTGGTGTTGAACTCGATGATCTGCTTCACCGAGTGACGCAGCGCCTTGGACGGGATGGTGCCCAGGTGCGTGCAGTTGCCGCCGACCACGCGACGGCTGTCCACCACCGCCAGCTTGCGCCCGTACTTGGAGGCGTTCATCGCCGCCCCCTCGCCTGCCGGGCCCGTGCCGAGAATCACCACGTCGTAGTTGTAGACAGCCATGCGTACTCCTTCAGAACAGGCCGGGGCGCCCGCTTGGCGCTCCCGGCGAAGCCCCGGCACCACATGCGCCGAGGCGGATCGAAATCATTGGCGCAGCTTAGCCCTGCGGCAAAAGGCTGCACATTAGCGGTTGGTCGGCAGGTAGGCGAATTTTGCCGCCACTACAAGCCTTGCCCCTCACTGCGGGCCGCCATCATGCCCGCCGAAGCTTTCATTCAGGCGACGGAAACAGCGCTTCGAAGCGCGGCGTCGCGCGGGTCACGAAACCTTCGCCCTGGCGCACGATGAAGAAAGCTGCCAGCCCGTTGCGCTCGGCAAAGGTATAGCCCTCCTCCGGCCCCAGCACCATCAACAGGGTCGACAGGCCATCGGCCCGCAGCGCCTGTGCATCGGCCACTGTGACCGCCGCCAGCGAGTGCCTGACCGGCGTGCCGCTGCGCGGATCGAAGGTGTGCGAGTAGCGCTGCCCACCTTCCTCGAAATAATTGCGGTAGTCGCCCGAGGTGGACAGGCCGAAACCATCCACCGCCACCGAGCGCTCCACCTGCCGCTCGCGCTCGCCGCTGGGCACTTCCAGGGCAATGCGCCAGGGCGTGCCGTCCGGCTTGCGGCCCACGGCCCTGAGTTCTCCGGTGATCTCCACCAGATAGTCGGTCAGCCCTATCTCGGCCAGGCGCGCACTGACCTTGTCCACCGCATAGCCCGCAACGATGCTGTCGAAGTCCAACTGTGCATTGACGTCCTTGCACAGCTGCTCGCCCTCCAGGCGCAGATGCTGATGGCCAACGCGGGCGCGTTCACGCTGCAGATCGGCCGGGGCCGGTACCTGCTCGCGGCGCGACTGCGGGCCGAAGCCCCACAGGTTCATCAGCGGCTCGACGGTCAGGTCGAAGGCGCCTCCGCTCTGTTGCGACAGCTCCTCGCCATAGCGCCAGAGCTTGAGCATGTCCGCCGGCAAAGCCATACAGGCGCCGGCCGGCAGGGCATTGAAGCGGGAGACCACGGAATCGTCGCGGTAGGTAGAGAACTGCTCGTCGAGGCTGGCCAGAATCGTATCGACCTCCGCCTTGAGCTTCGCAGCGTCCGGCGCCTTGCCGGTGGGCACGTATTGCACCGTGTAGCTGCTGCCCATGGTCGGGCCGCCGAAGCGTTCGATGGACTGCCCGCAGCCAGTCAAGGTCGCGACCAGTAGCACGATCAACAGGCTTGCACGGGACAAGGTCTTCTCCATCAGCCGGCAGGCGCGCGGCGCCGGGCATTCTACCGCAAGCACCCCGCCGCACTGTTTCCGCTGTGGCAAAGGTGCATTACCAAAAGAAAACGGGAGCCGAAGCTCCCGTTCCTCAACCGGCTCAGGCGTCAGCCTTGGCCGGGGACTTGCGCTTGAACAGGAAATAGCAGGCGCCCATCAGCACGATCCACACCGGGATCGCATACACCGACACGTCGATGCCAGGGATCTGCAGCATGATGCCCAGGATGAACACCACGAAGGCCAGGCACAGCCAGTTACCGAAGGGATACCACAGCGCGCGGAAGAACGGCTGCACACCCTTGGCCGCCATGGCCTTGCGGAACTTCATGTGGGCCAGGCTGATCATCGCCCAGTTGATCACCAGCGCGGCGACCACCAGGGACATCAGCAGCTCCAGCGCCTGGTGCGGGATCACGTAGTTGACCACGACGCACGCCAGGGTGATGAAGGCCGACACGCCAATGGCCAGCAGCGGTACGCCACGGTCATCGACCTTGGCGAAGGCGCGCGGCGCGTCGCCCTGCTCGGCCAGGCCGTAGAGCATGCGGCTGTTGCAGTACACGCAGCTGTTGTAGACCGACAGCGCGGCGGTGAGCACCACGAAGTTCAGGATGTTCGCCGCGTACTCACTGCCCAGCAGCGAGAAGACCTTCACGAACGGGCTGCCGCTGTAGGGGTCACCAGCGCTGTTGATGCTCTGCAGCAGGGCATCCCACGGGTACAGCGAGAGCAGCACGGCCAGGGCGCCGATGTAGAAGATCAGGATTCGATAGATGACCTGGTTGATCGCCTTGGGGATCACCTTCTTCGGCTCGGAGGCTTCGGCGGCGGTGATACCGACCAGCTCCAGACCACCGAAGGAGAACATGATGATCGCCAGGACCATGATCAGCCCCTTCCAGCCATTGGGGAAGAAGCCGCCGTGGGCCCACAGGTTGCTCACCGAGGCCTGCGGGCCGCCGGTGCCGCTGACCAGCAGCCAGACGCCGAGCAGGATCATGCCGATGATGGCGACGACCTTGATGATCGCGAACCAGAACTCGGTTTCGCCAAAAGCCTTCACGTTGAACAGGTTGATGGCGTTGATCAGCACGAAGAACACGGCCGCCGTCGCCCAGGTCGGGAAGTCCGGCCACCAGAACTGGATGTACTTGCCGACCGCGGTCAGCTCCGACATGCCCACCAGGATGTACAGCACCCAGTAGTTCCAGCCCGACATGAAGCCGGCGAAACCACCCCAGTACTTGTGCGCAAAGTGGCTGAAGGAACCGGCGACAGGCTCCTCGACGATCATCTCGCCCAGCTGGCGCATGATCAGGAACGCGATGAAGCCGCCGATGGCGTAGCCGAGGATCATCGACGGGCCGGCGGATTGCAGGACGCCGGCCGAGCCCAGGAACAGGCCGGTACCGATGGCGCCGCCGAGGGCGATCAGCTGGATGTGGCGGTTCTTCAGACCGCGCTTCAGCTCGCCTTCATGCAGATGTTGTCCATCCATTTGAAGTCTTTCCAGGTTCAGGAATTGGCAGATTTTATTGATGATTATGGTGGAGCCAGTAACGAAAAACGGGAGCCCGAGAGCTCCCGTTTATCTAGACCGCCTGGATCAGCGCGGGAAAGCCGGCGGGTTCACGCCAGCCATGTCTTCCATAACGCGGACGACCTGGCAGCTGTAGCCGAACTCGTTGTCGTACCACACGTACAGGACGACGCGGTTGTCGTTGGCGATGGTCGCTTCGGCATCGACGACGCCCGCGTGGCGGGAGCCGACGAAGTCGGTGGAGACCACTTCCTGGGAAGCAACGAAGTCGATCTGCTTCTGCAGGTCCGAGTGCATGGCCATCTGGCGCAGGTACTCGTTGATCTCTTCGCGGGTGGTGGCCTTTTCCAGGTTCAGGTTCAGGATCGCCATGGAAACGTTCGGCGTCGGAACGCGGATGGCGTTGCCGGTCAGCTTGCCCTTCAGAACCGGCAGAGCCTTGGCGGCAGCGGTCGCGGCGCCAGTCTCGGTGATCACCATGTTCAGCGGCGCAGCGCGGCCACGGCGGCTGCCCTTGTGGAAGTTGTCGATCAGGTTCTGGTCGTTGGTGAACGAGTGAACGGTTTCGACATGGCCGTTGACGATGCCGTACTGGTCGTTGACGGCTTTCAGCACCGGCACGATGGCGTTGGTGGTGCAGGAAGCGGCGGAAACGATCTTGTCGTCAGCGGTGATGTCGCCGTGGTTGATGCCGTGCACGACGTTCTTCAGCGCGCCCTTGCCCGGAGCGGTAAGGATCACGCGGTCGATACCCGGGCACTTCAGGTGCTGGCCCAGGCCTTCGGCGTCACGCCACTTGCCGGTGTTGTCCACCAGCAGGGCTTTCTTGATGCCGTACTGGGTGTAGTCGATCGACGCCGGGTCGTTGGAGTAGATCACCTGGATCAGGTTGCCGTTGGCAGTGATGGTGTTGTGTTCCTCGTCGATGGTGATGGTGCCATCGAACGGGCCATGCACGGAGTCACGGCGCAGCAGGCTGGCGCGCTTGACCAGGTCGTTCTCGGCGCCCTTGCGGACGACGATGGCGCGCAGGCGCAGGCCGTCGCCACCACCGGTCTTCTCGATGAGGATGCGCGCGAGCAGGCGGCCGATACGACCGAAGCCGTACAGGACGACGTCGGTGCCTTCGCGGGCGCCGCCATTCTGCTTGCCGACCACGTCAGCCAGCTCGTCCTTGGTGAACTGCTCGATGCTGCGACCGTTACCTTCGCTCTTGAACTTGGCGACCATCTTGCCCAGGTCGACGGAAGCGGCGCCCAGCTTGAGCTCGCTCATCGCCTTGAGGATCGGGAAAGTGTCGTGAACCGACAGCCCGCCTTCTTCGGCCAGGCGGTGACGGGCGAAACGGTGCGCTTTGAGAATCGCGATCACCGAACGGTTGATCAGGCCACGGCCGTAGATCGAGGTCACCACGTTGTTGTTACGGTAGAGTTGGCCGATCAGCGGAATCATGGCTTCCGCGAGGGCTTCACGATCGATCCACTCACCGAGACACTGGTCGGGCTTCTGGGTCACGGGCAATACCTTCCACATGTAGGAGAAGAAAAAAGGGGCTACATTATGACGGCGTGAACAATCGCCGGCAATCCGCAGCGGTCGTATGACTGACATCCGTCAATCGGGATAGTTACAATCCGACCGGTCAAATCCCTCGACCGGAGCCACGAACGCCCGTGTCCGTATTGCGTATCCCTACATTGCCGACAGCTGCCGGCAAGCAATCCTGGGGCAACCTCCCCGGGGCCGCCCTGAGCCTGGCCATCGCTGAAGCGGCCGGCCCAGCCAAACGTTTCACCCTGTTGCTGACCGCCGACAGCCAGAGCGCCGAGCGCCTGGAGCAGGAGCTGCGCTTCTTTGCGCCAGACCTGCCGGTTCTGCAGCTGCCGGACTGGGAAACCCTGCCCTACGACGTCTTCTCGCCGCACCAGGACATCATCTCCCAGCGCGTCGCCGCCCTTTATCAGCTACCCGAACTGCGCCGCGGCGTGCTGGTGGTGCCCATCACCACCGCCCTGCACCGTCTGGCGCCGGCCAAGTTCCTGCTTGGCAGCAGCCTGGTGCTGGACGTCGGCCAGAAGCTTGACGTCGAGCAGATGCGCAGCCGCTTCGAAGCCGCCGGCTATCTCTGCGTAGATACCGTCTACGAACACGGCGAGTTCGCCGTGCGCGGCGCGCTGATCGACCTGTTCCCCATGGGCAGCGAACTGCCCTACCGGATCGACCTGTTCGACGACGAAATCGAGACGCTTCGTACCTTCGATCCGGAAACCCAGCGCTCCATCGACAAGGTGGAGAGCATTCGCCTGCTGCCCGCGCGCGAGTTCCCGCTGCGCAAGGAAGCGGTGACCGGCTTCCGCGGCCGCTTCCGCGAGCGCTTCGACGTCGACTATCGCCGCTGCCCGATCTACCAGGACCTGGCCAGCGGCCTGACACCTGCCGGCATCGAGTACTACATCCCGCTGTTCTTCGAAGATGGCGAGACATCGACGCTGTTCGACTACCTGCCCCAGGACACCCAGGTGTTCTCCCTGCCGGGCATCGAAACCGCCGCCGAGCAGTTCTGGACCGACGTACGCAACCGCTACGAAGACCGCCGCTACGACCCGGAACGCCCGCTGCTGCCGCCCGCTGAAGTCTTCCTGCCGGTAGAGGACTGCTTCGCCCGCCTGAAGAACTGGCCGCGCGTGGTGGTCAGCCCCGAGCCCATCGAGACCGGCGTCGGACGCGAGCGCTTCCCTGCCGAGCCGCTGCCGGAGCTGGCCATCGAGGCCAAGGCCACCGAGCCGCTGGCGCGCCTGCGCCAATTCATCGAGCAGTTCGACGGACGCATCCTCTTCACCGCCGAGTCCGCCGGCCGCCGCGAAGTGCTGCTGGAACTGCTGGCGCGACTGAAGCTGCGCCCGGTCGAGGTCGAAGGCTGGCCGGGCTTCCTGGCGCACAAGGACCGCCTGGCGATCACCATCGCACCGATGGACGAAGGCCTGCTGCTGGACGCCGACAAGGGCCAGCCGGGCATCGCCCTGGTGGCCGAGAGCCCGCTGTTCGGCCAGCGCGTCATGCAGCGTCGGCGCCGCGAGAAGACCCGCGACGGTGGCGAGAACGTCATCAAGAACCTCACCGAGCTGCGCGAAGGCGCGCCGGTGGTGCACATCGACCACGGCGTCGGCCGCTACATGGGCCTGATCACCCTGGAGATCGACGGCCAGAACGCCGAATTCCTCGCCCTGCAATACGCCGACGAAGCCAAGCTTTACGTGCCGGTGGCCAATCTGCACCTGATCGCCCGCTACACCGGCAGCGACGATGCCCTGGCGCCGCTGCACAAGCTGGGTTCGGAAACCTGGCAGAAGGCCAAGCGCAAGGCCGCAGAACAGGTCCGCGACGTCGCCGCCGAACTGCTCGACATCTATGCCCGCCGCGCCGCGCGCAAGGGCTACGCCTTCAAGGACCCGCAGGTCGACTACGCCACCTTCTCCGCCGGCTTCCCCTTCGAGGAAACCCCGGACCAGCAGACCGCCATCGAAGCGGTGGTCGCCGACATGCTCTCGGAAAAGCCGATGGACCGCCTGGTTTGCGGCGACGTGGGCTTCGGCAAGACCGAAGTGGCCATGCGCGCGGCCTTCGTTGCGGTGCACAGCGGCAAGCAGGTCGCCGTGCTGGTGCCGACCACCCTCCTCGCCCAGCAGCACTACAACAGCTTCCGCGACCGTTTCGCCGACTGGCCGGTAACGGTCGAGGTGATGAGCCGCTTCAAGTCCGCCAAGGAGGTCGAAGGCGCCGTAGGTCAGCTCGCCGAGGGCAAGGTCGACATCGTCATCGGCACCCACAAACTGTTGCAGGACGATGTGAAGTTCAAGAACCTCGGCCTGGTGATCATCGACGAAGAGCACCGCTTCGGCGTGCGCCAGAAGGAGCAGCTCAAGGCGCTGCGCAGCGAGGTGGACATCCTCACCCTCACCGCCACGCCGATCCCGCGCACACTGAACATGGCGGTCGCCGGCATGCGTGACCTGTCGATCATCGCCACGCCACCGGCGCGCCGGCTGTCCGTGCGCACCTTCGTCATGGAAGAGCAGAAGTCGGTGATCAAGGAAGCCCTGCTGCGCGAGCTGCTGCGCGGCGGCCAGGTGTACTTCCTGCACAACGAAGTGAAGACCATCGAGAAGTGCGCCCGCGACCTGGCGGAGCTGGTTCCCGAAGCGCGCATCGGCATCGGCCACGGGCAGATGAACGAGCGCGACCTGGAACGGGTGATGAGCGACTTCTACCACAAGCGCTTCAACGTGCTGGTGGCCTCGACCATCATCGAGACCGGCATCGACGTGCCCAGCGCCAACACCATCCTCATCGAGCGCGCCGACAAATTCGGCCTGGCCCAGCTGCACCAACTGCGCGGCCGGGTCGGCCGCAGCCACCACCAGGCCTACGCCTATCTGCTCACCCCGCCACGCAAGCAGATGACCCCGGACGCCGAGAAGCGCCTGGAAGCCATCGCCAACGCCCAGGACCTCGGCGCCGGCTTCGTGCTGGCCACCCATGACCTGGAGATCCGCGGCGCCGGCGAACTGCTCGGCGATGGCCAGAGCGGGCAGATCCAGGCGGTGGGCTTCACCCTCTATATGGAAATGCTCGAGCGCGCCGTAAAGGCCATCCGCAAGGGCGAGCAGCCGAACCTGGAACAGCCGCTGGGCGGCGGCCCGGACATCAACCTGCGCGTACCGGCGCTGATCCCGGAAGACTACCTGCCGGACGTCCACGCCCGCCTGATCCTCTACAAGCGCATCGCCAACGCCGCCGACGAAGACGGCCTGCGCGAACTGCAGGTGGAAATGATCGACCGATTCGGCCTGCTGCCAGAGCCGGCGAAGAACCTGATCCGTCTGACTTTGCTGAAACTGCAGGCGGAAAAGCTCGGGATAGTGAAGGTAGATGCCGGGCCCCAGGGAGGCCGGGTAGAATTCGCCGCCGATACCTGCGTCGACCCGCTGGTGCTGATCAAGATGATCCAGAGCCAGCCCAATCGGTACAAATTCGAAGGGGCCACCCTCTTCAAGTTCCAGGTGCCCATGGAGCGCCCGGAAGAACGGTTCAACACGCTGGAAGCGCTGCTCGAGCGCCTCACGCCACAGACTCACTAAGGATTCCGTGCAATGCGCCTGTTCCAACCCCTGCTGCTGTCGCTGGCACTGCTGTCGCCGGCGGCCTTTGCCGAGCCTTACCAGGTAGAGCTGATCCTCTTCCAGCAGTCCGGCGACGTCGTGCTCGCCAGTCGCCCCGCCCCGGATGACTGGGCCAAGGGTGCGCAACCGCCCGGCCCGGACAGCTCGCGCCCTACCGCCATGGACGCCCAGGTCGCCAAGCTCAAGCAGAACGAAGGCTTCCAGGTGCTGATGCACAAGGCCTGGCGCCAGGAGATCGATGCCAACCCGGTGAAGGTTTCCCTGACGGAGGGCACCCAGCGTGACAGCCACTTCCCGGTGGAAGGTACCGTCACTCTCAGCCAACAACGCTTCGTGAACACCCAGACCGATTTCTGGATCAACCAGTTCGGCCAGGACGGCCTGCTCGCCGCCAGCCAGCACATGGTCCAGGAAGCCAGCCTGAAGAACAGCGTGCTGACCTACCTCGACCACCCGAGCCTGGGCATGTTGATTAAAGTGACCCCGCTCAACGCCAAGCCGGCCGCCGCCCCACCGCCGGGCATGGAAGACGAGGCGCCGACCGGCCCGGACGCACCGCAGCAGCCTGCACCGGCCGCTCCGGCAGACGGTGGCTTCGACGCCCCACCGCCGGCCCAGCCCGCGCAATAAAGAAAAAGCCCGGCAATCGCCGGGCTTTTTCTTTTGCTCTTCGTAGGAGCGAGCTTGCTCGCGAACCCGCAAGGCGCGGTGCCAAGCGGTTCGCTCGCTCCTACAGTATAGGCTCAGCTCACCAGCACGCGCCCCAGCACCTCGCGCACCTTGCCGATGCCGTCGTGCAGCGCCTGCTCGATCTCGGCCATGGTGATGATGCCGCTGGACTTGCCCGCCGCCGGATTCACCACCAGCGACAGGCAGGCATATGGCAGATCCAGCTCACGTGCCAGCGCGGCTTCGGGCATACCGGTCATGCCGACGATGTCGCAGCCGTCGCGCTCCAGCTTGGCGATCTCCGCCACGGTTTCCAGGCGCGGCCCCTGGGTTGCCGCGTAGACACCATGACTGCTGTACGCATAACCCAACGCCTGCAGTGCGACGATCAGCTTCTGGCGCAGCGGCTCATCGTAGGGGTGGCTGAAGTCGATATGGGTGACATGGTCAATGTCGCCGGCGAAATAGGTGTGCTCGCGCCCCCAGGTGTAATCGACGATCTGGTGCGGCACACACAGGTGACCACTCCCCATCGCAGCATGGATGCCGCCCACGGCGTTCACCGCGAGCACAGCCTGGGCGCCAGCCTGCTGCAGCGCCCAGAGGTTGGCGCGGTAGTTCACCTGATGCGGCGGGAAACGGTGCGGATGGCCGTGGCGAGCGAGGAACAGCACCTCGCGGCCGGCGAACTCGCCGCGCTGAACGGCCGCCGAGGGGGCACCGTAGGGCGTCTCCAGCTCGATGGCATCCTTCAGGGTCAACCCTTCCAATTGGGTCAGGCCGGTACCGCCGATGATGGCGTAGACAGTCATGGCAAATCCTTAGTCGATCAGTTGTGCGGCACGCAGTTCGCCGACGGCTTGTTGCCAACGCGGCAGTTGCTTGTATTCGATGCCCGGCCAGGCTTTGGCACGCATGCGTTCAAGGCGCTGCGGCGCGCTGACCTTCAGGCGCTGCAGGGCACTCAGGGCCAGCTCGGCGGAGGCGCGGTCATTGCACACCAGCCCCATGTCGCAGCCGGCACTCAGGGCCGCCTCGATGCGGTTGGCGGCATCGCCGACCACATGGGCGCCGGCCATGGACAGGTCATCGCTGAAGATCACGCCGTCGAAGCCCAGTTCGCCGCGCAGGATGTCCTGCAGCCAGCGACGGGAGAAGCCGGCTGGATTCGGGTCGACCTGCGGGTAGATCACGTGGGCCGGCATCAGCGCATCCAGCTCGCCGGAAAGACGCTGGAACGGCACCAGGTCCACGGCGCGGATCTGCTCCAGCGTGCGCTCGTCCTCGGGAATCCCCACATGGGAATCGACTTCCGCCCAACCGTGGCCGGGGAAGTGCTTGCCGGTAGAGGCCATGCCGGCGGCGCGCATACCACGAATGAACGCACCAGCCAGCGCAACGGCACGCTCCGGATTGCCTTCGAAGGCGCGGCTGCCGACGACGGCGCTGCGCTGGTGGTCCAGATCCAGCACCGGAGCGAAGCTCAGGTCGAGCCCCACCGCCAGCACCTCGGTCGCCATCAGCCAGCCGCACTGCTCGGCCAGTCGTTCGGCATTGGCGTTATCGGCGATGGCACGCATGGCCGGCAGACGCAGGAAGCCCTGGCGCAGGCGCTGCACGCGGCCACCTTCCTGGTCCACCGCGAGCAGCAAATCGGGGCGCACCGCACGGATGGCGGCCATCAACTCGCGCACCTGGCGCGGAGACTCGATGTTGCGGGCGAAGATGATCAGGCCGCCGACTTCCGGCTGGCGCAGGATCTGGCGGTCCTCGGCGGTGAGCCAGGTGCCGCCGATGTCGAGCATCAGTGAGCCTTGCATGTACATTCCTTTCAATTCAATTGCGCCACGCGCCACTCGGGACAGGCGGCCTCTTCGATTCGGACCCGGCAATGGAGGGGAACCCTGGGAAAGAGTTCCAGCAGGTCGTCGTTGCGCAGGCGGATACAGCCATGGGACAGCGGCGTGCCCATGGGCTCGCAGTCCGGCGTACCGTGCAGGTAGATGTAGCGGCGGAAGGTATCGATCTTGCCCAACCGGTTGCGCCCCGGCTCGCAGCCACTGAGCCAGAGGATTCGCGAGAGGATCCAGTCACGGCCGGAAAACTCATCGTGAAGAGCGGCCGTCCAGGTCTCGCCAGTCCAGCGGCGCCCTTTCAGCACCGCACCTTTGGGCAGCCCCTCGCCGATACGCGCGCGAATCTGGTGCAAGCCGCGCGGCGTGCAGCCGGAACCGTTGCATTCGCCCCCGCCGTTGGCGGCGCTGGATATAGGAAAACGCACGACAAGGTGCCCAGCGGCAAAGCCGTAGAGCATCTGGTCAGCAAGGGAGATATGCAGAAGATCGAGATCAGCCATGGCCGGCTACTGTAGCCGATCAGGCCGATACAGCCCAGCGCAAGGCCGGGCCCTGGATCAAACCTTGGCGGGTGCCGGCGCGGTGCTGGATTTGGTGCGCGGCTTGAGCTGGGCGCCAGCCAGCGAAGGATCGCTGACGCCGCTGTCGGCGCGCATCCCGGCGGCCAGGAACGGCACCATCAGACGCATCACCTGCTCGATCGAAGTATTCACCCCGAAATCGTTCTCGGCCATGGCGCGCAACGCCTTGATGCCGGACATGCTGAACACCGCAGTACCCAGCATGAAGTGCACGCGCCAGAAGAGTTCCAGCGGCGGCAGACGCGGCGCGGACTCGTTCACCAGCAGCATGTAGCGGCGGAACACCTTGCCATAGACCTCTTCGAGGTACTTGCGCAGGTGCCCCTGGCTCTGGCTGAACGCCAGGCCCAGCAGGCGCATGAAGATGGACAGGTCATTGCCGCTGCGCGGCTTGACGGCCATGGCCTGGACCACGAGCAGTTCAAGCAGCTCTTCCAGCGTGGCACGCGGCGCATCGGGCTTGGCCTGGCGGCGATCCAGCTCCTTCTCGAGACTGGCGCAGAACGGGCCGAGGAAGCGCGAGAAGACCGCCTGGATCAGCGCCTTCTTCGAGCCGAAGTGGTAGTTCACCGCCGCGAGGTTCACCCCCGCCTTGCTGGTGATCAGACGCAAGGAGGTTTCGGCGAAGCCTTTCTCCGCGAACAGCTGTTCCGCAGCATCCAGGATGCGTTCGACGGTTTCCGACTGGGCCATGGCTACTCCGCCTGACAAACACTTGTTTGAAACATACGTTTCAGCGTCTTCTATTGTCAAGCAAAGTGCGATGGATTGTTACCAATATCATGGCAATGCGACGAGAGACCGTATGTACAGCAAGACGCCTGCCAGCGTCCAAAGGTTACATGCACGAACGTTCCACCAACAGCCTCGCCCAATAAAAGCATTGCCAGCCCGCCATCACTGTATATAATTCCAGGCACTGTATAAAAAGCCAGAGTATGGACATGCTGAAGCTCACGCCGCGCCAAGCCGAGATCCTCGCCTTCATCAAACGCTGCCTGGAAGCCAACGGCTATCCGCCCACCCGCGCGGAGATCGCCCAGGAACTCGGCTTTAAGTCGCCCAACGCCGCCGAGGAGCACCTGAAAGCCCTCGCCCGCAAAGGCGCCATCGAGATGACCCCAGGCGCCTCCCGCGGCATTCGCATCCCTGGCTTCGAGCCCAAGGCCGCTGCCAATGACGACGAACTGCCGATCATCGGCCGCGTCGCTGCCGGCGCGCCGATCCTCGCCGAGCAGAACGTCGACGACACCTGCCGGATCAACCCCACCTTCTTCAATCCGCCGGCGGACTACCTGCTGCGCATACGCGGCCAGAGCATGAAGGACGTCGGCATCATGGACGGCGACCTGCTCGCCGTGCACGTCACTCGCGAGGCGCGCAACGGCCAGATCGTGGTCGCTCGCCTGGGTGAAGAAGTCACGGTGAAGCGTTTCAAGCGCGAAGGCAGCAAGGTCTGGCTGCTCGCCGAGAACCCGGAGTTCGCCCCCATCGAGGTGGACCTCAAGGAACAGGAACTGGTCATCGAAGGCTTGAGCGTCGGCGTGATCCGTCGCTGAACAGGAGACAACCATGCAGTACCCGCAGCCACAGAACCTGCCGCAACTCCCGCTGTTCCAGGAAGCACTCTGGGCGAGCGGTACTGCTCCCCTGCTCCCTGAACTGCTGGAAGCCGAACCGGTTGCCGACGATAGCGCCTTCAGCGAGATTGCCCTGCGCGGACTACCCGGCCAATGCCTGACGCTGCTGGCGCCGATGCTCCGTGGACTCAGCGAGGAAAGCGATTCCCGCTGGCTGACACTGATCGCCCCACCCTCCAGCCTGACGCCGGACTGGCTGCGCAAGGCCGGCCTGAACCGCGAACGCATCCTCCTGCTGCCTGCCCGCGACCAGGCTGCAGCACAGGCCCTGGCCTGCGAAGCGCTACGCCTGGGCAACAGCCACACGGTGGTGAGCTGGCTGAATCTCAGCGAAAACGCGCGCAGGCAGCTTTCCCGCGCTGCCGTTGCCGGCCAGGCGCAGAGTCTGAATATTCGTCTGGGATGAACTGAACAAGAAGCCTCACCGCGAGCGCGGTGAGGCGGCAGGACTCAGTGCAGGACGCGCGGACCTTCGTCGTCCATGCCCATGTCGCCACCTTCGGCGAGACGACCAGCCATCTGCACACCGACATTGAACATCGCCTTGGCGATCTCGATGTGCTGGCCCTGCAGGAAGCCCTTGGCATCGGCGGAGAACTCCAGGGTCACCAGCGCCTCCTCCTCGTCCGCGCGACGCAGCACAATGCGCCCGTCAGGCAGCTCGACAATTTCCAGAAATGAGGTTGGCATAGCGAAGTTCTCCACAGCAGAACGCGTAGTGTAACAGCCACACCCACTACGCCCTAGCCAAAGCGCGCATCGGCCGACCGGAAGGCCGGCACAGTGTGAAGCGGGAATCAGAGCTCGGTGAGCGAAGCGCGGAAACGCAGCACCAGATCCTTCAGGGCTTTGCGCCAGGCTTCCAGCTCTTCATTGCCCAGTTCGTGCGGCGTCTCGTCGTCGACATTCACCGCCTGGATCAGCGGCTGGGTCGGATCGACCTTGGCTTTCTTCGGCTCGCTCGGGGGCTGGAACAGCGCGGCATAGGCGGCCAGCAGGCGACCCAGCCAGGCTTCGGGCGATTGCGCCAACTCGACCATTTCGGCCAGCTCCGGGCTTGGAGCGGCGGCCAGCACCTCGGCATTCAGCAGCATATCGACGCGCGGCGCACCGGCCTGGGGCAGGCGGTAGTAGCCGGCGATCTCATGGGCCACGCCCAGCACGGCACCATAGAGATGGAACAGCGCCGATTCGCGCTCGGCCTGAATGCGCGCCTGGGCATTCATCGCACGCGCCGTTTCGGCGCTGCGCCAGGCTTCCAGGGCAAGGCCGGCGAAGAACAGCTTCTGGTTGGTGCGGGTATAGAGTTCGTTCGCCATGACCGGGCCCTCTGCAGTCGACTTCGGCAGTATAAGCACGCCCCGCCTCAGCGGGGCGCGCCTTCCATCAGCGCTTGTCTTCGACCTTCCACTTGCCGCCGTCGAAGAAAGCACGCCAGCCGGTGGGCTTGCCGTCGACTTCGGACTGCACGTACTGCTCCTTGGTCTTGCGGCTGAAGCGGATCACCGCCGGGCGGCCATCCGGGTCTTTTGCCGGCGCGGCGAGCAGGAAGTGGTACTTCGGATCCAGCTCGTCCTTGTGCGGCAGCAGTTCGACCACCAGCGGAGCACGGGTCTCGCGGTTCTTCGGGAACTGGCTGGCGGCCAGGAACAGGCCGGAAGCGCCGTCACGCAGTACGTAGATGTCGTCCACCTTCTCGCACTTGAGTTCCGGCATGCGAATGGCGTCCATCTTCGGCGGTGCAGGCTCGCCATTCTTCAGCAGCTTGCGGGTGTTCTTGCAGGCCGGGTTGGTGCAGCCGAAGAACTTGCCGAAGCGGCCGGTCTTGAGCTGCATCTCGCTGCCGCACTTGTCGCATTCCAGGCTAGGGCCTTCGTAACCCTTGATGCGGTACTGCCCTTCTTCGATCTCGTAGCCGGCGCAATCCGGGTTGTTACCACAGATGTGCAGCTTGCGCTTCTCGTCGACCAGATAGGCATCCATCGCGGTGCTGCAGATCGGGCAGCGATGCTTGCCACGCAGCACGCGGGACTCGGATTCGCCCTCGTCATCCGCGGCGATCTCGTCGCCCGGAATCAGGTTCACGGTCGCCTTGCAGCGCTCTTTCGGCGGCAGGCTGTAGCCCGAGCAGCCGAGGAACACGCCGGTGGAGGCAGTACGGATCATCATCGGCCGGCCGCACTCGCGGCAGGGGATGTCGGTCAGGGTCGGCTGGTTGGCGCGCATGCCGTCGTTGGAGGCTTCGGCCAGGTCGAGCTTCTTGCGGAAGTCGCCGTAGAATTCGTCCAGCACATTTTTCCAGTCGCGCTCGCCCTGGGCCACGTCATCGAGGTTCTCTTCCATGCCGGCGGTGAAGCCGTAGTCCATCAGGTTGGAGAAGCTCTCGTTGAGACGGTCGGTGACGATGTCGCCCATCTTTTCCGCGTAAAAGCGGCGGTTGTGGGTGGTGACGTAGCCGCGCTCCTGGATGGTGGAGATGATCGCCGCGTAGGTGGACGGGCGACCGATGCCGCGCTTTTCAAGCTCCTTGACCAGGCTGGCTTCGGAGAAGCGTGCCGGCGGCTTGGTGAAGTGCTGGCTCGGGTCGAGCTTGAGCAGCTTCATCGCGTCGCCCTGGTTCATGACCGGCAGGACGTCGTCCTCGCCCGGCTTGCTCTGCTGCGGCAGCACCTTGGTATAGCCATCGAACTTGAGGATGCGGCCCTTGGCACGCAGCTCGAAGTCACCGGCAGCGGCGCTGACGGTGGTGGACAGGTACTCGGCCGGCGGCATCTGGCAGGCCACGAACTGGCGCCAGATCAGGTCGTACAGGCGCTCGGCGTCGCGCTCCATGCCCGACAGCTGGGTCGGACGCAGGTTGACGTCGGAAGGACGAATCGCTTCGTGCGCTTCCTGGGCGCCTTCCTTGCTGGAGTAGAAGTTCGGCTTGGCCGGCAGGTATTTCTTGCCGAACTCGCTGTCGATGAAGCCGCGCACCATATCGATGGCGTCGGCCGACAGGTTGGTCGAGTCGGTACGCATATAGGTGATGTAGCCGGCTTCGTAGAGACGCTGGGCCATCATCATGGTCTTCTTCACACCGAAGCCCAGGCGATTGCTCGCGGCCTGCTGCAGGGTGGAAGTGATGAACGGTGCCGAGGGCTTGCTGGAGGTCGGCTTGTCCTCGCGCTTGGCGATGCTGTAGCTGGAAGCCTTGAGCTTCTCCAGGGCAGCCATGGCCTGTGCTTCATTGAGCGGCTTGAAGGCTTCGCCCTTCTCGCGCACCACTTCGAAGCGAACCTTGTCGTTCTTCGGCGTACCGAGGTCGGCATGCACTTCCCAGTACTCTTCCGGGACGAAGGCGCGGATCTCGCGCTCGCGCTCCACAACCAGCTTCACCGCCACCGACTGCACACGGCCGGCGGACAGGCCACGAGCGATCTTCGCCCACAGCAGCGGGGAGACCATGTAGCCCACCACGCGATCGAGGAAGCGGCGCGCCTGCTGGGCATTCACGCGATTGATATCCAGCTCGCCGGGCTGGGAGAAGGCCTCCTGGATGGCCTTCTTGGTGATTTCGTTGAAGACCACGCGCTTGTAGCGCGAGTCGTCGCCACCGATAGCCTCGCGCAGGTGCCAGGCAATGGCCTCCCCTTCGCGGTCCAAGTCGGTTGCGAGATAGATGGTGTCGGCGTCCTTGGCCAGGCGGCGCAGTTCCTCGATCACCTTTTCCTTGCCGGGCAGGATCTCGTACTTGGCCTTCCAGCCGTGCTCCGGGTCGACGCCCATGCGGGTGACGAGCTGGCGCTTGGCCTTCTCCTTCGGCGACAGGGCCGGCGCCTCGGAAGCGGTCTTGCGCGCTTTCGCCGCAGGCTCCTTCGACGCGGACGAGCCGCTGGTGGGCAGGTCGCGGATGTGGCCGATGCTCGACTTCACCACGTACTGGTTGCCCAGGTACTTGTTGATGGTCTTGGCCTTGGCCGGTGATTCCACGATGACCAGCGATTTACCCATGGATCGGAAGATTCCTGCGTCGAAAAGATGAATTTACAAGGAGGGAGGCGCTTGGAGCGGCACCGCTATATATAGTGGCGGTCGCGCCAAGGTCAAGCTTGGGTTTCGCCGGACGGGCCGGTCTGGAGACCCAACGGATCATCTTCGGCGCTGATCAGAGCGAATCGCGGAACCTTCTCGCCATTCACTTCCACCGCCTCGGTGAACATGCTCAGCGGGCGTACCCAGAGACCGAATTCGCCGTAAAGCGCCTGGTAGATCACCAGGTCTTCCTCGGTCTCCGAATGCCGGGCGACGCCGAGCACGCGGTACTGCTGTCCCTTGTAGTGTCGATACAATCCGGGCTGCAAGTGCATGTCGGTTCTCCCTCCGCCGGCCAAAAGGCGGCGATTGTGCTGATTGCGCGGCCGCCGGGCAATCCCCACCCGACAAAAACGAAAGCCGGGGCACAAGGCCCCGGCTCTCCCATCAACGAAAGCTTAGACGCGTTCGAAGACGGTGGTGATGCCCTGACCGAGGCCCACGCACATGGTGGACACGCCCAGGGTGCCACTGTTCTGCTTCATCACGTTCAGCAGGGTGCCGGAGATACGCGCACCAGAGCAGCCGAACGGGTGACCCAGGGCGATGGCGCCGCCGTGCAGGTTGACCTTCTCTTCCATCTTGTCGAGGATCTTGAGGTCCTTCAGCACCGGCAGGGCCTGTGCGGCGAAGGCTTCGTTGAGCTCGAAGAAGTCGATGTCGTTGATGGTCAGGCCGGCGCGCTTGAGCGCCTTGTTGGTCGACGGAACCGGGCCGTAGCCCATGATCGCCGGATCAACACCCGCCACGGCCATGGCGCGAACCACGGCCATCGGCTGTACACCCAGGTCCTGGGCGCGCTGGGCGCTCATGACGATCATGCAGGAAGCGCCGTCGGTGATCTGCGAGGAAGTACCCGCGGTCACGGTGCCGCCCTTGGGGTTGAAGGCCGGCTTCAGGGCGGCCAGGCTTTCCAGGGTGGTTTCCGGACGGATGGTTTCATCGAAGTCGAAGATCTTCAGGAAGCCGTTCTCGTCGTAGCCTTCCATCGGGATGATTTCGTCTTTGAACTTGCCTTCCTGGGTCGCTTTCCAGGCCAGCTGGTGCGAACGCACGCCGAACTTGTCCTGCGCCTCGCGGGTGATGCCGTGCATCTTGCCCAGCATCTCGGCGGTCAGGCCCATCATGCCCGACGCCTTGGCGGCGTACAGGGACATGTGCGGGTTCGGATCGACGCCGTGCATCATGCCGACGTGGCCCATGTGCTCCACGCCACCGATGACGAAGACGTCACCGTTGCCGGTCTGGATCGCCTGCACGGCGGTGTGCAGGGCGCTCATGGACGAACCGCACAGGCGGCTGACGGTCTGGCCGGCGCTGGTGTGCGGGATCTGGGTCATCAGCGACGCCATGCGCGCGATGTTCCAGCCCTGCTCCAGGGTCTGGTTCACGCAGCCCCAGATCACGTCCTCGACTTCCGCCGGGTCGATCTTCGGGTTGCGCTCCAGCAGCTTGCTGATCAGGTGCGCGGACATGTTCTCCGCGCGGGTGTTGCGGTGCATGCCACCCTTCGAACGGCCCATCGGGGTGCGGCCGAAGTCGACAATGACGGCGTCTCTCGGATTCAGGCTCATAAATTCACTCTCGCTCTATTCGTTGCGCACTCAACCGAAGAACTTCTGGCCGTTCTTGGCCATTTCACGCAGCTTCGCGGTCGGGTGGTACAGCGCACCCAGGTCGGCGTACTTGTCGGCCAGTGCGACGAATTCGGCCACACCGATGGAGTCGATGTAACGCAGGGCACCGCCACGGAAGGGAGGGAAGCCGATGCCGTAGATCAGGCCCATGTCGGCCTCGGCAGCGGTCTCGACGATGCCGTCTTCCAGGCAGCGCACGGTTTCCAGGCACAGCGGGATCATCATGTAGTTGATGATGTCCTCGTCGCTCAGCTCGCGCTGTTCGGTGACGATGGACTTCAGCAGCTCATAAGCCTGCGGGTCGGTGACTTTCTTCGGCTTGCCGCGCTTGTCGGTCTCGTAGGCGTAGAAGCCCTTGCCGTTCTTCTGGCCCAGGCGGTTGGCGTCGTACATCACGTCGACGGCAGTCTTGCCTTCCACGGCCATGCGGTCCGGGAAGCCTTCAGCCATCACGTCACGGCCATGGTGGCCGGTGTCGATGCCGACCACGTCGGACAGATAGGCCGGGCCCATGGGCCAGCCGAACTTCTCCATGATCTTGTCGATACGCACGAAGTCCACACCGAAGCCCAGCAGCTTGGAGAAGCCGCCGAAGTACGGGAACAGCACGCGGTTGACCAGGAAGCCGGGGCAGTCATTCACCACGATGGGGTTCTTGCCCATCTTCTTGGCGTAGGCTACGGTGGTGGCGACGGCGACGTCGCTGGACTTCTCGCCACGGATGACTTCTACCAGCGGCATCATGTGCACCGGGTTGAAGAAGTGCATGCCGACGAAGTTTTCCGGACGCTTGAGCGCCTTGGCCAGCAGGTTGATGGAGATGGTGGAGGTGTTCGACGCGAGGATCGCATCTTCCTTCACTACGCCTTCAACTTCAGCCAGAACGATCTGCTTGACCTTCGGATTCTCGACCACGGCTTCGACGACGATGTCGACGTTGCCGAAGTCGCCGTAGGACATGGTCGGGCGAATGGCGTTCAGTGCCTCGGCCATTTTCGCCGGGGTCATGCGGCCTTTCTCTACGCGCTTGCCCAGCAGCTTCGAGGCCTCGTTCAGACCCATCTGGATACCCTCTTCGCGGATATCCTTCATCAGGATCGGAGTGCCCTTGGAAGCGGACTGGTAGGCGATGCCGCCGCCCATGATGCCGGCGCCCAGTACGGCGGCCAGTTTCACGTCCTTGGCGATCTCGTCGTACTGCTTGGCCTTCTTCTTCAGGTCCTGGTCGTTCAGGAACAGGCCGATCAGGCTCTGTGCAACCGAAGTCTTGGCCAGCTTCACGAAGCCCTGGGCTTCGATTTCGAGCGCTTTGTCACGACCGAAGTTGGCGGCTTTCTGGATCGACTTGATCGCTTCGACCGGAGCCGGGTAGTTCGGGCCGGCCTGGCCAGCAACGAAGCCCTTGGCGGTCTCGAAGGCCATCATCTGCTCGATGGCGTTCAGCTTGAGCTTTTCCAGCTTCGGCTGACGGCGGGCCTTGTGGTCCAGCTCGCCGGCGATGGCGCGCTTGACCAGGTCCAGAGCGGCGGCTTGCAGCTGCTCGGGAGCCACGACGGCATCGACGGCGCCGACTTTCAGCGCGTCTTCAGCCTTGTTTTCCTTGCCCGAGGCAATCCACTCGACCGCGTTGTCGCAGCCGATGATGCGCGGCAGGCGAACGGTGCCGCCGAAGCCCGGGTAGATACCCAGTTTCACTTCCGGCAGGCCGACCTTGGCGGTGGCGCTCATGACACGGAAGTCGGCCGCCAGGCACATTTCCAGACCGCCGCCCAGGGCGATGCCGTTGATCGCGGCTACGGTCGGAACGTTGAGGTCTTCGAAGTCGCTGAAGATCTTGTTGGCTTCGAGGTTGCCGGCCAGCAGCTCTTCGTCAGGCAGCTTGAAGTTGTCGACGAACTCGGTGATGTCGGCGCCGACGATGAACACGCCTTTGCCGCTGGTCACGATCACGCCCTTGACGGACGCATCGGCCTTGATGGTATCGACTGCTTGGCGCAGTTCATTCAGGGTGAGTCGGTTGAACTTGTTGACGGACTCGCCCTTGAGGTCGAAATTCAGTTCGACGATGCCGCTCTCAAGAGCCTTAACCGTGATGGCTTTACCTTGGTAAATCATCAACTGATCTCCACGCTAGGGAAGCTTGAAATCACACGTCGGACACCGTGTATCGGGACGGCCCGGCAGTCGCCGAGGATAGTCCCAAAGCTTGCGGCACACCCGCCGACGCGATAGCCGGGGCGTTCTGATCAAGTCGCTGCGCAGGGCAAACGCTCGATTCATACGCCCGTTTGATTTGGGTGCGCCCACCTTCTAGCAAAAGCCAATGCTTGTCAATCGGCGAGACGTAACAGTCGCAAAGCGGCCGGGGCGTCTGGGCCGGAGCATTCAGCGCAGTCCTGATACCCCATTCATCACGCCTATCATGACAATTGCTACCTGGCACCACCGTCCCGACAGCCACTGTTCAAACCCCATGGCCCGCGCTAGAGTCGGGCGCAATGGCGATCTGCCTCCTGCCAACGCTGGCGGACGCCTGGAACCTGTGCAAAACAAAACAACAAGAAGCCCATGGCTCCAAGGAGTTGGAACGATGTCCAGCCGTCCGCTCGTGCGTCTGCTGTCCGCGCTCGCGCTCACCGCCCTGCCCCTCATCGCTGCCGCCGACACCGCCAGCGACCTGCTCAATGTCCACCAGACGCGCCTGGCCGCCCAGCGCAGCCTTGGCGATTTCTTCATGTTCAACGCGATGGAAGGCGACCAGAAGTACGCCAAGATGGTCGACGCCTCGTCGCAGAGCGCGACTGACGCCCTGGGCAAGCTGGGGGAAATGCCCGGCAACGAATCAAAGAAGCTCAGAAGCGATCTGCAGGATGAATGGAAAGCCTACGCGGCTCAGTTGCACACCCTCACCGGCGCACTGGACAAGAGCGGCTACACCGACCTGCAACCGGTGGCCGACCTCGCCGCACAGAACCGCAAGCTGCTGGACACCGCCGAGCAGCTCTACGCGAAGATCCAGGAAGAAAGCGGCAGCAAGGTCCCGCCGCTGACCCAGCAGACCCGTGAGCAGAGCCTGCTGATGCAGGACATCGCGGTGGATTACGCCTCGCGCAATGCTTCGGTGGGCGCCAGCTTCTTCGGCGGCGGCGAGGAGCGCCCGCTGGACGACCTCGCCAACCGCTTCGCGATCAACCTGGTGAAGCTGCAGCAGGCGCCGCAGACCACTCCGGAGATCGGCCAGGAGCTGCGCGGCGTGGCGATCAAGTGGCGCTACATCGAAAAATCGCTGCAGAACTACAACCAGAACAGCGTGCCGTTCCTGATCAACAAGTACTCCGACCGCATCATTGAAGACCTGGAGAAGGTCTCCGGCCTTTATGCCGCGCAGCAGAGCTGATCGCTTCAGGCATGCTGCTTGAGGAAGGTCGCGACACGCTCAAGATCGCCGCTGTCGCCCCGCTCGCCCCAGTACAGCGCCAGGAACTGGGGCGTGGCCTCGACCATGTAGACATCCTTCGGCAGGCTGGCCAGCGCCTGGGCCAGCTCAGCCGGGGCGCTCGCCTCGCGCCAGCGGTCCAGCCAGACACCCGGCTCGCTCTGCCAGTAGCACCAGACATCGCGGTTCCTGCCACGCGCGCGGTGGTACTGGGCGCACTGGCGCGGCGGCTGCCGTTCCAGCCAGTGCGGCCAGTCCTGCTGCGCCATCTGCATGGCCAGGCCCAGGCGCCGCGCCTGCAGGCGCAAGTCCATCTGCCCGCGCTGGCCGCGCGAAGGAATCAGCCAGGTCAGGGGGCTGAGCACCAATGCGATAAGAAGAATTACCATCCACGTGGTCATATCGGGTATACCGGTCAAACAGGTCAAGCACGGCCGTTAGGGCCATACTGATAATTATCGAGTCCCCCGGAGGAGACGCTCATGCCCTACCAACACATTCTGGTCGCCGTCGACCTTACCGAAGAATGCGACCCGGTGATGAAGCGGGCGGTCGCGCTGGCCAAGGCCAATGATGCCCGGCTCTCGGCGGTGCATGTGGTCGAGCCCATGGCCATGGCCTTCGGTGGCGACGTGCCGATGGACCTGTCGATGCTGCAACAGCAGCAGTTCGACCAGGCCAAGGAACGCCTGCACCAGTTCACCCTCACCTACGCCGAAATCACCAGCTCCCAGTGCCACCTGGTCTACGGCCAACCGCGCCAGGAAATCCACCGCCTCGCCGATGAGCAGGACTGCGACCTGATCGTCGTCGGCAGCCACGGCCGCCACGGCCTCGCCCTGCTGCTGGGCTCCACCGCCAACGACGTGCTGCACGGTGCGCCTTGCGACGTTCTCGCCGTGCGCCTGCAGAAAACCAGCTGAGCCAACTCGAGTGAGACAGCGGGCCCTGCGGGGCCCGCTTCGTTTCAGGCCCCGAGCATGTCCCCGCTCATCAACAGCGGGCGCACCTTCTGCAACTGCGCCTCGAGCGAATAGCTCATGCTCGACGCCATGGAGAAGAAGCTGAGGAAGGCCTTCAGGTTCGAGTCACCGTCGCAGGTCTCATGAATGCGCTGCCAGAACGCCTGGTTGACCAGCTGCAACTGCTGGAACTGCTTCACCAGCCCCTTCAGCTCCCAATCCGCATGCCGCCCTTCGCGGAAATTGAAATACTGCCGCATCAGGTAGAGCGACACCGCGCGCAGGATGAACTCCTGGTTACTGGCGAACGGCAGGTGCTGCTGCGCCATCGGCTTGAGTCGGCCCAATAGCGGACAGGCGCTGGTCGCCATGATCACGCCGAGCAGCGCCCGCAAGCCCTCTTCCAGCCCGGCATGCTTGACGTATTCGCGCTCCGGCGTACGCACCTGCACCGACACTTTCTTGAACGCCGGCAAACCACGGAAATCCTCGATCACCCGGTGCAGGTCCACTGCTGCGGGGCAGTGGCTGTGCTGCGCCGGGTTCAGCGGGCAGTTGCTGCAACGGTTGTAGTCCAGGCGCGTCCAGCGCGGCGCCTGGGCGGCGATCTGCGCGTCGTACTGACGCTCCAGTTCGATGCGATAACTGAACTCGTGCTCATCATCCAGGGTGATGCGGTACTCGATTGCCATTCGGCCATTCCTAGCAGTCTTTGATCAGCGATATGCACGGGCACATCGCCGGACCGACCGGATTATTCTTCCAGTTCGGCCCAGCGCTCGATCAGCCGGTCCAGCTCTTCCTGCAGGGAGCTCAGGCGCGCCAGGGCGGCCTGGGTTTCGCCCTGCGGGCGCTGGTAGAAGTCCGGCGACGCGGTTTCTTCCTGCAACGCTGCCATCTCGCCTTCCAGGGCCTCGATCTGCCCGGGGATGGCTTCCAGCTCGCGCTGCAATTTGTAACTCAGTTTCTTCTTCGGCGCGGCATCGACCGGCGTACCAACCGCTGCCACCGGCTGCTCGACAACGGCGGCAGCAGCGGGCTTGTCACCCTTCTCTTCACCTACACCGAGCAACTTGGGCGAGCCGCCCTGGCGCAGCCAGTCCTGGTAACCGCCGACGAATTCGCGCACGCGACCTTCACCTTCGAACACCAGGGTGCTGGTGACCACGTTGTCGAGGAAGGCCCGATCGTGGCTGACCATCAGTACGGTGCCGTCGAAGGTCAGCAGCACTTCTTCGAGCAGTTCCAGGGTTTCCACGTCCAGGTCGTTGGTCGGTTCGTCCAGCACCAGCAGGTTGGCCGGCTTGCTGAACAGCTTCGCCAGCAACAGGCGTGCCCGCTCGCCACCCGAGAGCGCCTTCACCGGAGTACGGGCGCGCTGCGGGGAGAACAGGAAGTCGCCCAGGTAGCTGAGGACGTGGCGATTCTGCCCGTTGATCGTGATGAATTCGCGACCTTCGGCAATGTTGTCGATGACGGTCTTTTCCGGCTCCAGCTGGTGACGCAACTGGTCGAAATAAGCCACTTCCAGTCGGGTGCCTTCCTTGACGCTGCCGGAAGTCGGCTGCAGGTCGCCCAGCAACAGCTTGAGCAGGGTGGTCTTGCCGGTACCGTTGGCGCCCAGCAGGCCGATGCGGTCGCCGCGCTGCAGCACCAGGGAGAAATCACGAATCAGCGCCGGGCCGCCCGGGTGAGCGAAGCCGGCGTTCTCGACGACGATGACCTGCTTGCCGGACTTTTCCGCAGTCTCCAGCTGGAAACTGGCCTTGCCCTGGCGCTCACGGCGATCGGCACGCTCGTTGCGCATCGCCTTCAGCGCTCGCACACGGCCTTCGTTGCGGGTACGACGGGCCTTGATGCCCTGGCGAATCCACACTTCCTCCTGGGCCAGGCGCTTGTCGAACAGCGCGTTGGCTACCTCTTCCGCGGCCAATTCCTGCTCTTTATGCACGAGGAAGCTGGCGTAGTCGCCGTTCCAGTCGATCAGGTGGCCGCGATCCAGTTCGAGGATACGGGTGGCCACGGCCTGCAGGAAAGCACGGTCGTGGGTGATGAACAGCACGGCGCCGGGGAAGTCGGCCAGGGCATTTTCCAGCCAGGCGATGGCACCGATGTCCAGGTGGTTGGTCGGCTCGTCCAGCAGCAGCAGGTCGGGCTCGGCCACCAGCGCCTGGGCCAGCAGCACGCGGCGACGCCAGCCACCGGAGAGCTCGGCGAGGGTCTTGTCGGCCGGCAGTTGCAGGCGCGTCAGCGTGGTGTCCACCAGTTGCCCCAGGCGCCAGCCGTCGCGGGCCTCCAGCTCCTGCTGGACGCGCGCCAGCTTGTTCAGGTCCTCTTCGCTTTCGATGTGCATGCTCAGGTGGTGATAGCGCGCCAGCAGCTCGCCCACCTCGGCCAGACCTTCAGCGACCACGTCGTAGACGGTGCGGTCGTCGGCGCGCGGCAACTCCTGCGGCAGCTCGCCGATCTTCAGCGCCGGGGCGCGCCAGATGTCGCCGTCGTCGGGCTTCTGCTCGCCCTTGACCAGCTTGAGCATGCTCGACTTGCCGGTACCGTTGCGGCCAATGACGCACACCCGCTCACCCCGGGCGATCTGCCAGGACACCTTATCCAGCAGCGGAGTGGTGCCAAAGGCGAGGGACACGTCGGTGAACTTGAGCAGGGTCATTGGGTATCTCCACAAACAGGGCGCGCAGTTTAAGGGAAAGCGCGGAAAAGTCAGAGGGTCGCGCGCAAACTCGCGCGGCGAGACAGGCGTCCGCCTTCGCGCGATGCATCTGTGGTGGCGCTTTCGCCGCCCTCGCGCAACAGGCTAAGCTACAGGGCAGCGGGCGCGCGCCATCCAGCGCCCACCGATCATCTTCCCGGAAGAGCCATGCGCGGTCGCCTTTTCTCACTGTTCTCCTGCCTGATCCTCAGCCTGTCCGCTTCGACAGCCAATGCAGCGTCCCTGCCCCAGCAGCGCCAGATGTACGACGAGGCGCAGAAGGCACTGGCGCGCAATGACAGCGGCCCGTATTTCCGCTACCAGTCGGCATTGGCCGATTATCCGCTGCAGCCGTACCTGGCCTATGACGAGCTGACCAACCGTCTGAGAAGCGCCAGCAACGCCGAGATCGAGCGCTTCATCGAGCAGCACGGCGACCTGCCGCAGATCAACTGGCTGAAGCTGCGCTGGATGCGCCAGCTGGCCGATCAGGGCGACTGGAACACCTTCGTCCGTTATTACGACCCGAAGATGAACTTCACCGAACTGGACTGTCTCTACGGCCAGTATCAGCTCGGCCATGGCAACAAGGCCGAGGGCTATGCCACCGCCGAGAAGCTCTGGCTGGTCGGCAAGCCGCAGCCCGACGCCTGCGACACTACCTTCGCCATGTGGCAGGCCGATGGCCAGCTCACCGAGGAGAAGGTCTGGAAGCGCCTGAAGCTGGCCGCCGAGAAAGGCAACTACAGCCTCGCCACCGTGCTCTCCAAACGCTTGCCGACCCTCGGCAGCCAGGGCGCACTGATGGTCAACGTGGCGCAGAACCCCGCGCAGCTGAGCCAGACCACCCGCTTCAGCGCCCGCGACCACGCCACCGCCGACGTCGTCGGCCTCGGCCTGCGCCGCCTGGCCAAGCAGGACCCGGAAAAAGCCATCACCCTGCTGGACTACTACAGTTCGGTGCTGCCCTTCTCCAGCGACGAGAAGGTCTCCATCGCCCGCGAGATAGGCCTGAGCCTGGCGCGCCGCTACGATCCGCGCGCCCTGCCGATGATGGTCAAGTACGACCCGCAGCTGCGCGACGACACCGTCACCGAATGGCGCCTGCGCCTGCTGCTGCGCCTGGGCCGCTGGGAAGAAGCCTACGAACTGACCCGCGCGCTGCCGCCGTCGCTGGCCGAGACCAACCGCTGGAAGTACTGGCAAGCACGTTCGCTGCAACTGGCGCAGCCGCAGAACAAGCAAGCCGTCAGCCTGTACAAGCCGGTGGCCGACGAGCGTGACTTCTATGGCTTCCTCGCTGCCGACCGGATCAACGCACCGTACCAGCTGAACAACCGACCGGTATCGCCGGATGCCGGGACGATGCAGCGGGTGCGCAATGCGCCGAGCACCCGCCGCGCGCTGGAGTTCTACGCCCGCGGCGAGATCATCAACGCCCGCCGCGAGTGGTACCACGCCGCCCGTCACCTGAGTCACGACGAACTGCTGGCCCAGGCCAAGATCGCCTACGACATGCAGTGGTACTTCCCGGCGATCCGCGCCATCAGCCAGGCCAAGTACTGGGATGACCTGGATATCCGCTTCCCCATGGCCTACCGCAACACGCTGGTGCGCGAGGCGCGCAACCGCGGCCTGCATTCCAGCTGGGTGTTCGCCATCACCCGCCAGGAAAGCGCCTTCATGTCCGATGCGCGCTCTGGCGTCGGCGCCACCGGCCTGATGCAACTGATGCCGGCCACCGCCAAGGAAACCTCGCGCAAGTTCGGCATCCCGCTGGCCTCGCCGCAGCAACTGATAGTGCCGGATGTGAACATCCAGCTCGGCGCCGCCTACCTGAGCCAGGTTCACGGCCAGTTCAACGGCAACCGCGTGCTCGCCACCGCCGCCTACAACGCCGGCCCCGGCCGCGTAAGGCAATGGCTGAAGGATGCGCGCCACCTGGCCTTCGACGTATGGGTGGAGACCATTCCGTTCGACGAGACCCGTTCCTACGTGCAGAACGTGCTGTCCTACGCGGTGATCTACGGACAGAAGCTCAATGCGCCACAACCCATCGTCGACTGGCACGAACGCTTCTTCGACGAGCTCTGATCCATCTACCGCCCGGCACCCGCCGGGCGGTTTTCATTCCCTCAAGGAAAAAAGGAAATTTCCATGCGCAAGACCGTTCTCTCCCTCTCCATGCTTGCCGCAGGCCTGCTCAGCGCCGACCTCGCCCTCGCCGCCTGCGAGAAGCCGCGCAACGCCTTCGACAGCGTGTATTGCCTGAGCACCGAGTACGCCCAGGTAGACCGCGAGCTGAACAATGAATTCGGCACCCTGCGCAAGATGCTCAACGACGGCCAGAAGGCCGCGCTGAAGAAGAGCCAGATCGCCTGGATCAAGGACCGCGACGCCCAGTGCAGCTACGAGCGCGACGGCGGTTACTTCGTCAACCTGCAGTGCGCAGTGGACAAGACCAACGAGCGTCTGGCCGTGCTGCGCGAGCGTGAGCGCGAGTGTCAGAGCACCGGTTGCGTCGACAGCAAGCTGTAAGGCGCTGACGGCGAACAACCGTGAAGGTTGTTCGCCCTGCGGTTACCTGCAGGCGCTAGCTTGCTCGCGAAAAGTTTCCGGCGGCACAAGCGGCAGGCGGATTCGCGAGCAAGCTCGCTCCTGCACGTTGGGGCCAGGCGCGCAACCCTACGCGTGATGTGACTATGCGCCCTATTCCAGAACTTCTACTTCCATACCCACGCGCAGTGTTCCGCTGTTCAGGGCGATCAGGTTCTCGCCGAACAGCGCCTCACCATTGACGTTGCGGTAACCCAGTAGCGTGGCCAGCGGCTCACGGGCGGCGTCGCGCTCGCCAGTATGTGGGTCGATGGTGGTGAGGATGCAGCGCGCGCAGGGCTTGGCCACCTTGAAGGTGACGTCGCCGATGCGGATGCGCTTCCAGCCGTCTTCCGCAAACGGTTCGGCGCCAGTTACCACCAGGTTCGGGCGGAAGCGCAGCATTTCCAGCGGGCGGCCAACCTTCGTCGACAGGTCGTCCAGCGAGCCCTGGCCGATCAGCAGCAGCGGGAAGCCATCGGCGAAGTGCACGTGCTCGCCGGGCTCGGCGTAGGCGGTGTCCACCTGCCGCGCACGCTGCTCGGGCATCTGCACCAGGCGCACATCACGCTCGAGGAATGCGCTCAGCCACTGGGCGGCGGCATCGCCGGCATCCGGCACCTGCAGCATGTCACGCCAAATCAGCACGCCACGCAGGTTGTCATCGCGTCCCGGCACTTGCACCAGCAGGTCGTCCATGCCCGGTGCACGCAGGCGCAACGCCTGGAAATCGTCCTGCCAGCGCGCCTCGATACGACCCATCTGCGGCAGCAGGCGCTGGGTGAGGAAGCGCCCATTGGCGGAGTCGACCACCATCCAGCGTCGATCCCCTTCCAGGCCCAGGGCGTCCAGGCGGACGGACTCCAGGGGCTCGTAGGCAGTGGATTTGACCGGGTAGCGGTAGAGCTCGCTGAGGGTGTACATCGGAGGCTTCCTTTCGTGCAGGCGAAAGCGACCTTATACGGTGTGGAACGGGCGTCTAGCAATGGCAACGAACTTGTAGGAGCGAGCTTGCTCGCGAACACTTTTTTCCGGAGGCAACGGCATCAAGCGGTTCGCGAGCAAGCTCGCTCCTACAAAAAGCAGCTAGGCGGGAACTTTCTGCAGGCGGCGGCGTACTACCTCCACCAGCTGGTCCGGCTGGAACTTGGAGAGGAAGTCGTCGCAGCCAACTTTCTTCACCATGGCGTCGTTGAAGCTACCCGACAGCGAGGTGTGCAGCACCACGTAGAGGTCACGCAGGCGCGGGTCGTTGCGGATCTCGGTAGTCAGCCGGTAGCCGTCCATCTCAGGCATCTCGGCGTCGGTGAAGATCATCAGCAGCTTCTCTTCCATGTCCAGGCCTTCATCGGCCCAGCGCTTGAGCTGCTGCAGTGCGCGCAGGCCGTCGGTCGCCACATGCAGGCGCAGGCCGAGCTGGCCAAGGGTATCGCGCAGCTGGGAGATGGCGACACTGGAGTCGTCCACCACCAGCACTTCGCGGCCACGGGTCTGGCTGAGCAGCGTGTCGTCCAGGCGGTCGCTGGAGACACGGGTGTTCATCGGCACGATCTCCGCGAGCACCTTCTCCACGTCGATGATCTCCACCAGGCGGTCTTCCACCTTGGTGATCGCGGTCAGGTAATGCTGGCGGCCGGCGCCACCGGGCGGCGGCTGGATCGACTCCCAGTTGAGGTTGAGGATGCGCTCCACCCCGCCCACCAGGAACGCCTGCACCGAGCGGTTGTACTCGGTAACGATGATGGTGCTGTTGGCATCCGGGGTCAGCGCGCGCATGCCAATGGCGCGCGACAGGTCGATCACCGGCAGCGTCTGGCCGCGCAGGTTGATCACCCCGCAGATCATCGGGTGGCGCTGCGGGATCAGCGTCAGGCGCGGCAGCTGCAGGACTTCCTGCACCTTGAACACGTTGATCGCGAACTGCTGCCGCCCGGCGAGACGGAAGACCAGGATTTCCAGGCGGTTCTCGCCTACCAGTTGGGTGCGTTGATCGACAGTGTCGAGAATACCGGCCATGCCTGCTCCAGATTCGGAATGAGTCGTGCGGGAGAGCTATCGGCCGTATCGGCGCCAACAAGATACTGGCCGTACGCCATCATGCACGACTTGTCCGGTCCGGACCAGCGCGATCAGCCTTGTTGGGCAGCGAGCCGCCCAGTGGACGAGAGCAGCGGCGAGTCTGCCGGCAGGTGCATCGAGAGCGCTGCCGGGCGCACCTCGAAGCGCAGCTTGCGGCCCTCCAGCGGCTCACCGTCGAGATTGACGTCCAGGCCCTCGCGGGCTTCGACCTCGACCCAGGGCAAGCGCGCCCGGACGAAGACGTCCTGAGTGCCGAACCCGCTGCTGCCCAGCAATGCGCCCAGCGTTCCGACCATGTCCTGCGGGGTGGGCAGGATGCTCACGTCCAGCAGCCCGTCATCCGCCGTGGCCTGCGGGCAGAGCACATGTCCGCCGCCGGCTTGTCGGCCATTGCCGATGCCCAGGGCGAGGAATTCGCCTTCCCACCCGAAATCCGGTCCGGTAAAGCGCCCCTGGGCCGCATGGACTTCAGAAAAGCGCGTCAGGCCGGTCAGCAGGTAGGCTGCGCCGCCGAGCAGCTTCTTCAAGTCTTCCGGGGTGTTGGCGGTGACCTTCGAACCGAAGCCACCCGTAGCCATGTTCAGGAAGAACTGCCCGTCGACCTCCCCCAGATCGATAGGGCGCGGCAGCACGTCCAGCAAGGCCAGCGCAGCCGCGGGTTCAAGCGGAACGCCGGCGGCGCGGGCGAAGTCGTTGGCGGTGCCCAGCGGCAAGATGGCCAGGCTGGCCTTGCCGCCGGCCTGGACCAACGCCTCGGCGACGTCGCGCACGGTGCCGTCGCCACCGCCGGCGATCAGCGTGGTGTATCCCGCCGCCAGGCCCTCCTCCACCAGCCGCCTAGCATCACCGCCCTCCCAGGTCACCCTGACATCCAGTTGGCGCCCCGCTTCGCGCGTGGCCAGCACGGCGGCACGCACTTCGTCGTTGGCGGCTTGCTTGCCGTGCAGGATCAGCAGGGCCCTGGGCTGGGTCATGGTCGGCTTCCTCGCGAGTAGTCCATTGAGCGTCAACTAATGGACCCAGAGTAGCGCGGGAAAATTTCCTCGCTTTTCATCACTGAATCGGGAATGGGCGGTTCAGGCCGGGTAGCCGGTGATCTCCCGAATGCTCTGGTACAGCGGCTTGAGCTGCTTGTACATGCGCTGGTAGACCTCGTTGTACAGCCGCTCGTAGGTCCGCTGCGCGTCGGGGCGCGGGTGGAAGACGTCGCCGACGCGCGTCATGGCGGCGATGGCGCTGGCGAAGTCCGGATAAAGCTTCAGCCCCACCGCGCAATCGATGGCAGCGCCCAGGCCGGAGGCTTCGTAGACGTGCGGGCGCTCCGCCGGCAGGCCGAAGATGTCGGCGGTCAGTTGCATCGCCGCATCGCTCTGCGAGCCGCCACCGGCCACGCGCAGGCGCTGGATACGGGTGCCGGAGCGTTTCTCGATGCGCTCCTTGCCCTGGCGCAGCGCGTAGGCGAGGCCTTCGAGGATGGCGCGGTAGATGTGCGCGCGGGTGTGCACGTCGCCGAAACCGATGATCGAGCCCTTGGCCTCCAGGCCCGGCTCACGGATGCCCGGCGTCCAGTAGGGTTGCAGCATCAGGCCCATGGAGCCGGCCGGCACGCTATTGACCAGTTCGTCGAAGAGTTTCTCCGGCTCGATGCCCAGCTCCTCGGCACGCTGCATCTCGCGCAGGCCGAACTCGCGCTTGAACCAGCTGACCATCCAGAAGCCGCGGTAGATCATCACCTCGGTGTTGTAGTGATCGGGAATCGCCGCCGGGTACGGCGGGATCAGCGGGATGGTTTCCAGGTAGCGCGAACGGGTGGTGTTGATGGTCGCTGTGGTGCCGTAAGACAGGCACGCCACGGTCGGGTCGATGGCGCCCGCGCCGAGTACTTCGCAGGCCTTGTCGGCGCCAGCGGCGATCAGCGGCAGGCCTTCGGGAATACCGGTCAGGCGACTGGCCTCGGCGGTGATCTCGCCCAGTTTCTCACCGGGCTTGTACAGCTCCGGCAATTGCTCGGGGCGCACGTCGATCGCCTGCCACTTCCAGTCCCGCGGCGCAGCCCAGGCGAGCTTCTTGTAGTCGAACGGCAGGTAGGCAACGCTGCAGGCCACCGAGTCCACGTAACGCCCGCACAGGCGCTGGGTGAGGAAGCCCGAGAGCAGCAGCAGCTTGTGGGTGCGCTGGTGGATGTCCGGCTGCTGCTGGGCCACCCAGTTCGCTTCGGCCTGGGTGCGGAAGTAGTCCACCGCGCCCTGCGCGCCCACCAGCTTGAACAGCCAGCCCCAGGGCCCCCTGATCGGATCGCCCAGCTCCGCGCGGCGCTGGTCCAGCCAGATGATCGCCGGGCGCAGGGCCTGACCGGCTTCGTCGACGTGAATCACCGTGCCGCGCTGGGTGGTCAGCGACACGCCACGGATGCGGCTGCGGTCGATGTCGACACTGGCCCACAGGCGCTTGCACGCCTCGCCCAGCTGCTCCCAGTAATAGTCCGGGTGCTGCTCCGCCCAACCGGGCTGCGAGGAGAAATACGCTTCCAGCTCGACCTTGCCCTTGCCCACCAGGTTGCCCTGGAGGTCGAAGAGCAGCGCGCGCACGCTCTGAGTGCCGTTGTCGATGGCCAGCAGATAGTTATTGTTATTCATGGGGCTCTTGGTCATGGAGAGTCGGTCAGTGCGGAAGGCTGTAGCTGCGGCGCCACAGCTCCAGGTAGTCCTGTTCTTCGTGTTTCCAGCGCGCGTCGTCCCAGCCCAGGCGGCGCTGACACAAGGCGCGAATCCTCGGCAACTCGGCAGCGCCACCATCGGCCAGCAGCAGGCCAATACGGGTGCGACGCAGCAGCAGGTCGTCCAGGTGCAGCACCAGTTCGCCTTCCGCCGCCCAGGCCAGTTCGGCCCAGAGCGAATCGGTATGGCCGATACACTCGCTGCCCACCTCGTTCAGGAGGCGCGCCAGTTCCGGCAAGGAGCGCCCATGGCGCCCACACAGGCGGCGCTGCTGAGGAGGAATGAGGCCCGGCAGGACGACGTCCTCGACAGCCGCGAAGACGTGGTCCGGCGCAGTTTCCAGCTGGCGCTCCAGCATTGGCGCACAAGCGGCAAGCACCTCCAGCGCCAGCAGGCGGAAGGTCGTGAGCTTGCCGCCAGCAAGAGTCACGCACCCGGGTTCGACCCACAGCGCATGCTCGCGCTTTTCATCCGACGGTTTGAGCGAGGGCGCACCATCGCTGACCACCGGGCGTACACCGGCCCAGGTGGAGCGCACATCACCGGCGGTGATCTGCGCAGCAGGAAACTGCTGCGCGCAGGCGGCCAGCAGGTACTCCAGCTCTTCGCGGCTGATGGCCGCGTCATCGTCCAGGGTTTCCCGGTGATCCAGGTCGGTGGTGCCGACTACGGTCGCCCCTTCCCAGGGGAAGACAAAGACCGGACGCTTGTCCTGCCCGTGCATGAAGCTGAACGCATGGGTGACCGGCAGGCGCCAGGCCGGCAGCAACAGGTGGCTGCCACGCAGCGGGCGGATGTGCTCGCTGCCGTGCTTCTGCCGCAGCGCATCAGCCCAGGCGCCAGTGGCCAAGGCGACGGCGCGACTACGGAAGGTGAAGCGCTCGCCGCTCTCGCGATCCTCGGCAACCAGCCCCTGAACGCGACCGTCGCGGCGATCCAGTTCGATCACCTTCAAACCATTCAGTGCTTCGCCTCCCTCGGCTCGCGCTTCGCCCAGCACACGCATGACCAGGCGCGCGTCATCGGTTACCGCATCCTGGAAGCGGGTGCCGCCCAGCAGGCGATCTTCCTTCAGGCCCGGCGCCAGGTAGCGCAGTTCCTCCAGGCGATGGAACAGGTGATTGCGCCGTCCCGCCAGCGCGTCGTACAGCGACAGCAGGGTGCCGAACACCCGCGGGCCGGGGAAGCCGCCCTGGTAGTGCGGCATGATGAAGCTCAGCGGATCGACCAGCCCCGGCGCCTCGCCCAGCAGGCGCTGGCGCTCGCGCACCGAGTCACGGGTCAGGCCGAACTGGCCCTTGGCGATGTAGCGCAGGCCACCGTGAACCATCTTCGATGAGCGGCTGGAGGTGCCCCAGGCAAAATCGCGCTGCTCGACCAGCAGACAGCGCCAACCGCGCCGTGCCGCTTCGCGCAGGATGCCGGCGCCGGTGATGCCGCCGCCGACCACGATCAGGTCCCAGTCGCGCGCCGCTAGCTCCGGCAGCGCCTGCGCGCGCCAGGCTGCGTTCCAGGCAGGCATGGGCTCAGTCCTGCAGCAAGGTGCCGGGGTTCAGCCGGCCGGACGGATCGAAATGCCCGGCCAGCGCCTTGATCGCCGCCATGCCCAGCGGGCCCTTTTCCACCGGCAGGTAAGGCGCGTGGTCCTTGCCCACGCCGTGCTGGTGGCTGATGGTGCCGCGGTTCTGGGCGATGGTCTGGCTGGCGGCATGCTTGAGCTTGCGCCAGCGCTCGTGTGTCTCCGCATAGCTGGCGGCCGGGCGGAACACGTAGGTGGTGTAGATGCTCGAACCCTCGCCGTAGACGTGCGACAGGTGGGTGAACACGTGCACGCGCTCGCCCTCGGCGGCCAGGCCTTCGCGCAGGCTGGCCTCGATACGGTTGAGCAGGTTGTCGACGTTGGACCAGTCGGTGGCGGTTTCCAGGGTGTCCACCACGTAGCCGTTCTCCCACAGCGCCTCGCGCAGGTAGGGGAAGCGGAAACGGTTCTGCGCCCACTTCTTGCCCAGCAGGGTGCCGGTGAACACGCCACCGAAGCCCTTGAGCAGGCGTCGTGCGGCGCGCAGGGAAGTGGCGTTCTGCGCACGGTCGCCGGTGACGCCGAAGGTCAGCATGCACTTGCCTTCGCCAGCGCCGCGCATTTTCAGGTAGCGCTCCAACCAGGCGATCTGCCCCGGATGGCCGGCCAGGGCCAGTTGAGTGGTCGTTTCGATGGCGTTGGACAGACGCAGCATCGACAGCGGCACGCGCGCCTGCACCAGGGTGCGGATGCCCTCCAGCGCCTGCTCCCAGGACGGCAGGAACACCGCGTAGAAACGCTCATCGTCGGCGATGCGCGTGACCCGCACCTTCACCGACGAGAGGATGCCGAAGCGGCCTTCGGAACCCATCACCACCTCGCGCAGGTCCGGGCCTGCGGAGGATGCCGGGAAGGTCGGGATCTCCAGGCTACCTGCGAAGGTTTCCAGTGTGCCGCCGGCGAACAGTTGCTCGATGCGCCCGTAGCGCAGCGACTGCTGGCCACTGGAGCGGCTGGCAACCCAGCCACCGAGGGTGGAAAGCTCCCAGGACTGCGGGAAGTGGCCGAGGGTATAGCCACGGGCGCGCAGCTGGCTTTCCACCTGCGGGCCGTTGGCGCCGGGGCCAAAGGTGGCGATCAGGCTCTGCTCGTCCAGCTCCAGCAGGCGGTTCATGTGTTCCAGGGAAACGGTGAGCACCGCCTTGTCGGACTCAGGCGGGTTGATATGGCCGGCCACCGAGGTGCCGCCGCCGTAGGGGATCACCAGGCAGTCCCAGAGCTCGGCGAACTTCAGCAGCTCGCGGATCTGCTCGGCAGTCTGCGGGTAGGCCACGCCATCGGGGAACACGCCGAACTCGCCTTCGCGCATCGCCAGCCAGTCCGGCAGGCTCTGGCCTCGGGCGTGCAGCAGGCGGTCGCGGGCTTCGCGCACCACCAGCGGATGCTCGGGCAGGCGCGAGGCCGGTACCTTGGCCAGTACCTGCTCCAGCGTCGCGTCCGGCAGCGTCAGGCCCGGGCCGACCAGTTCGGCGAGAAAACCGCGTCCGTTGTCGGGCAGTTCCACCACCGTCGTTTCTTCACCCCAGCCGTTCCAGCGTCGCATGCCCGCTCCTTTTATTCAGGGTCTCTGTCTGCAATTTCGATTGCTATTTCGGTGCTGCTTGATGGCTGCCTATACTAGCCAGCCGCCCTGCCCTGTCACTGTCGGATCAAGACAGGCGCAGTTGCCGATCGAGACACCAGAACAAGAACGAACGCCATGCATTCCCTCGGCTATACCTCCGTCCCTGCACTGCTGAAATACCTGCGCCACGCCGAGTCCCTCGGCATGGACCTGGACGTCGCCCTCAAGGCCGCGGGGCTTGAGCGCTCGCAACTGAGCGACAACAGCCAGCGCCTGCCCAGCGAGGCTCACGAACGCCTGCTGCAGCATCTGTGCGCGCATTCCGGCGACCCGCTGTTCGGCCTGCACTCCGCACGCTTCGTGCAGCCGGGCTCGTGGAGCGTGCTGGGCTACATCACCATGAACTGCGCCAACCTGGGCGAAGCCATGGGCCGCATCATTCCCTACGAGAAGCTGGTCGGCGACATGGGTGTCAGCCGCCTGGAGCCTGGCGAAGACCACATTAAGCTGATCTGGAATTGTCGCCACGAGGCCGCGCAGATCCGGCGGCACATGGTGGAGAACGTGCTGGCGTCCTGGCTGCTGTATGCGCGCTGGATCGCCGACACCAGCGGCTCGCCGCAGGAAGTCTGGTTCGAACACGCACAGCCCGAAGGCACCGACATCGCCGAGTACGAGCAGCTATTCGGCTGCCCGGTGCGTTTCGAGCAACCCTTCAGCGCCCTGCTGGTGCCCCTGCAACTGCTGAGCTATCCCCTGCGCCAGGCCGACGCCAACCTGCTGCGCACCCTGGAAGAACACGCCCTGGCCCTGATGGCCGAGCTGGACGACGACGAACCGCTGCCGCTGCGGGTGAAGAACGCCCTGCGCCTGCTGCTCAAGGATGGCCTGCCGCGCAAGGAGCGTGTCGCCGAACGTTTCGAGATGACGGTGCGCACCCTGCAGCGCCACCTGCAGCAGGCCGGCACCAGCTACCAGCAGATCCTCGACGAGCTGCGCCAGGAGCTGGCCGAACATTACCTGGTACACAGCGACCTGCCGATCCAGGACATCGCCCAGTACCTGGGCTTTACCGAGTCGCGCTCGTTCCACCGCAGCTTCAAGGGCTGGACCGACCAGACGCCGGGCGAGTATCGCCAGCAGCATAAAAAAACGCCGGTCTGAGACCGGCGTTTTTCATTGAGCGGGCGTGATTCCCTGCGTCCGCACAGTGGGTGGCTTTGCGCAGGAGCGGACTCCGTCTGCGATGGCAAACCGGCCCGCCCTGTCGGCCGAATCACGGATGCCCCCTCTCCTGCGCCCCCATCGATAATCACAGGAAATCTGCAGGAGCGAGCAAGGACTGGGCGTGCCCCTCGTTCCTACAACAAACGTATCAGTCGAGGAGTTCGCTGAACGGAATGAAGGTCAGCCTATCACCCTCGGCCACCGTCGTCCCTTCGCGCACCTCTGCCAATCCTTCCGCCCAGGCCGCGCTGCGCAGCACGCCGGAACTCTGGTTGGCATAGGGCACTGCCCGGCCATTCTCCAGGCGCGCGCGAAGGTACTCGCGGCGGTTGCCCGGCTTGGTCCAGTTGAACCCGGCGGGCACCTGCAGGCGCAGCGGCTCGACCTTCTGCATGCCGAGACGGCGCTTCAGGTAGGGCCGCGCCAGCAGCGCGAAAGTCACCAGGGTGGATGCGGGGTTACCCGGCAGCCCGATCACCGGCACGCCCTGGTAGTGGCCGACGGTCAGCGGCTTGCCCGGCTTGATCGCCAGCTTCCACAGCGCCAGTTCGCCCGCTTCGCGCAGGGCCGCACCGAGGAAGTCCGCCTCGCCGACGGAGACGCCGCCCGTGGAGAGGATCAGGTCGACGTTCGACAGACCAGCCAGTGCGGCGCGGGTGCGCTCCAGGTCGTCTGGAAGGATTCCGGCATCCACCACCTCGCAACCGAAGCGCAGCAGCCAGGTGCGTAGCAGGTGACGGTTGCTGTTGTAGATCTGCCCCAGCGCCAGCGACGTGCCCGGCTCAACCAGTTCGTCGCCGGTGGACAGCAGCGCCACGCGCGGGCGGCGGCGCACTTTCAATTCGGCGTGACCGAGGGACGCAGCCAGGCCGATCTCGATGGGCCCGATGCGCGTGCCGGTCGGCAGCACGCAGTCACCCTTGCGGGTTTCCTGGCCCTGCGGGCGGATGTGCTGGCCGGCTTCCATTACTTCGAGGAAGCGCACACGGCCATCCTCCAGCACCTCGGCGTTCTCCTGCATTTCCACACAGTCGGCGCCTTGCGGCACCGGCGCGCCAGTGAAGATGCGCACGCAGGTGCCCGGTTGCAGCGGCTCACCGGCCTGGCCGGCAAAGATCTTCTGGCTTACCGGCAGCGCTTCGCCCTGCCAGTCGGCCAGGCGCAGCGCGTAACCGTCCATGGCACTGTTCGGCCAGGGCGGCAGGTCCAGGCCGGCCAGCAGCGGCTCGGCCAGCACGCGGCCATCGGCGTCGGCCAACGGCAAGGTTTCGCACTCGGAGATCGGAGACTGTTCGGCCAGCGCCAACAAGCGCGCCAGGGCGTCCTCGACCGGCAGCAGGCCGGGCCTGTCGCAGCAGCTCATCCGCGGCTCTCGCAGGGCGCCGCCTTCTTCAGGTGCGGCACGAAGTTGCAGGGACGATGACTGGCGTCCAGTTGCTCGCCGAGGATGCCGTCCCAGGCAGTGCGGCAGGCGTTGGTGGAGCCCGGCAGGCAGCAGACCAGGGTGCCGTTGGACAGACCCGCCAGCGCGCGGGACTGCACGGTGGAGGTGCCGATGTCGGCCACGGAAATCTGCCGGAACAGCTCGCCGAAACCGTCCACCACCTTGTCCAGCAGGCACGTCACGGCTTCCGGGGTGCTGTCGCGGCCGGTGAAGCCGGTACCGCCAGTGATCAGCACGACCTGCACCTCGTCCTCGGCGATCCAGGTCGCGACCTGGGCGCGGATGCGATAGAGGTCATCCTTGAGCAGTACGCGAGCGGCGAGGTTGTGGCCGGCGGCCTTAAGGCGGTCGACGAAGAGCTGGCCGGAGGTGTCGCTCTCCAGGTTGCGGGTGTCGCTGACGGTAAGCACGGCGATGTTCAGCGGGACGAATGGCTGCTCGGCCTTGTGGCTCATGATGAGGGCCCTTGCTTGTGAGGTTGGAATGCGCGGTGTTATATCACAGGCCCGCCCTGGAGACCCTGACATGCCACAAGCCCCGCTACCCCGCTGTTCCGTCCTGATTCTCGCCGGAGGACGCGGCCAGCGCATGGGTGGCCAGGACAAAGGCCTGCTGGACTGGCAGGGCAAGCCGCTGGTGAGCTACGCCGCTGCCCTGGCCCGCCCGTACAGCGACGACCTGATCATCTCCTGCAACCGCAACGCGAACATCTACGCGGGCTACGCCGACCGGCTGGTACAGGACGACAGCCCGGACTTCCCCGGCCCGCTCGCCGGCATTCGCGCGGGTCTCGCCACCGCCCGTCATACACATCTGCTGGTGCTGCCCTGCGATGCGCCGCTGCTGGACGCCGAGTTGCTGGAGCGCCTGCTGCTCGCATCGGCTGAAGCGCCGGACGTCGTGCACATGCTGCGCTGCGGCACGCAGTGGGAGCCGCTGTTCAGCATCATTCCCGTGGCGATGCGCGAACCGATAGAACAGGCCTGGCACCAGGGCGACCGCAGCCCGCGCCATGTGTTCTCGAACCTGGGGCTGCAGGCAGTGGATTGCCCGGCGAACGACCCGCGCCTGGCCAATCTCAACACGCCAGAGCTGCTCTATCACGCACGATAGCGACGTATTCGAAAATTTTCCGGGAACTATGCCAAGAAGCACCCTGTCAGACTTTTCGTACCTTTATGTTCGCTCATCAGGAGATTCACTAATGAACAAACGGATGCTTCCCGCCTTCCTGCTCGCCCTGGGCTTCGGAGTGCTCGCTGGTTGCTCCACTCCGTCGGTCATCACCCTGAACGATGGTCGCGAGATTCAGTCGGTCGACAAACCCAAGTACGACGAAGAATCCGGCTTCTATGAGTTCGAACAGCTGGATGGCAAAACCGCCCGCGTGAACAAGGATCAGGTACGGACCGTCAAGGACCTCTGATTCGCCCGGCGGTGAAAACGCCCCGCAGCCCCTGACCGGTCTGCGGGGCGTTCGCGTTTTACCGGGGGGCGAAAAATATTTTTCGCTAACCCCTTGTGCGTCAAAAGTTTTTCGGTAGAATGCGCGCCATCAAACGGAGCGTAGCGCAGCTTGGTAGCGCGTCTCGTTCGGGACGAGAAGGTCGCTGGTTCGAATCCAGTCGCTCCGACCAAATCCCGAAAAACCCGCCTAACGGCGGGTTTTTTATTGCCTGCGATTTTTCATGCAGGCCAATCTTCAGGCACAAAAAAGCCCGTCCAGCCGGACGGGCTTTTTCATGGGCGAATCAGAGCTGCCCGGACTTGCGCAGCGCCACCTGCGATAGCGCGCTCCAGTCCAGATCGCCATCGCCGTGGGCAATGGCTTCGAGCAGGTTGTCACGCAGGACGCTGGCGAACGGCAGCGGCACGCGCTGCTCCTGCCCGGCCGACAACGCCAGCCCCACATCCTTGAGGCCCAGCACCAGGCGGAACGCCGCCGGATCGAAGCGCTGCTCGGCGATCAGGGCGCCATAGTTGCGGTACACCGGCGCGTTGAACAGGGTGTTGCCCATGATCTCCATGAACTCCCCCGGCGCCACCCCGTAGGTTTTCACCAGCGCAGTGCTCTCCCCCATCGCCTCGATGGCGCTGGCAATCATGAAATTGCCGGCGATTTTCACCGCAACGGCGCGCAAAGGGTCGTCGCCCAGCGGCCAGGTCTTCTGTCCCAGCACATCAAGGACCGGCTGCGCCTTGGCGATAGCCGTCTCGGGGCCGGCGACCAGGATGTTCAGCTTGCCGGCGGCGGCAACGTCGGTGCGACCAAACACCGGCGCAGCAACGAACTCGACGCCCTGTTCGAGGTGCAGCTCCACCAGTTCAGTGACGAGGGCGGTGGACAGCGTGGCCATGCTCAGGTGCACCAGCCCGGCCTTGGCCGAGGCCAGGGCGCCGCTGTCCAGCAGCACGGCGCGGGTGGAGTTGTCGTCGGCCAGCATGGAAATCACCAGCTCGACGTCGAAAGCCTGCACAGGCGTGGTGGCGGCAACGGCACCCAGCGCCACCAGGGGCTCGGCAGCAGCTGGCGAACGGTTCCAGACAACGACCTGGTGGCCGGCCTTGATGAGGTTTGCAGCCATGGCAGCACCCATGCCGCCCAATCCGAGAAATCCGATCTTCATTGCTATGCGCCTCGCATCAGTTGATTGAGGAGAGGAAAAGCCGCCAAAGGCATCAGCGGCGGAGGAAAGTGGCGACCTGTTCGGCGTCGAAGGGCCAGTTCAGCTCGGCGCCGGAATCGCAGCGGCGCAGCACGGGAATGCTCAAGCCGTATTGCTCGACCCATTCCTCGCGATCGGCAATGTCCACCAACTCGACCAGCAGGCCGTGTTCGACAAAGGGCATCAACACGGCTTCGGCCACTTCGCAGAGATGGCAGCCGAGGGTGCCGAAGAGTTGGCATTCCGGGGGCATGTGAGGCTCCAGGGTTGGCGGCATGGGTTCAGACTCCGGCGTGCTTGAGCAAGGTATCGGCCATGGCGCGGGCTTCTCGCCCTTGCTGCGCCGGGCCCTGCATATGCGCCATCACCAGCACGCCCTCGAGCAGGTATTGCAGTTGGCGGGCCAGAGCCTCCGGCTCCGCAGCACCAAGGCGCATCAGCTGGGCGGCGAAGAAGCGGCCGAGGAAAGCCTTGTGCTCAGCGGCCTGCTGGTGGATGGGGTGTTCACGGTTGTGGAATTCGCCCGCGGCGTGGATGAAGGCGCAGCCGCAGAAGTCCGGGCTGTCGAGCACCTCCTGCAGGCCGTCGAAGATCGCCAGGATCGACTCGCGCGGCGCGAGGATGCGTCCGGCCACCTCCATGCGCTCGACCATGCGGGCGTGGCGCTCTTCCAGCGCCGCCATGATCAGCTCGTCCTTGGACTTGAAGTGCTTGTACAGCGTCATCTTCGCCACGCCCGACTCGGCAAGGATGCGGTCGATGCCGGTGGCGTGGTAGCCCTCGCGGTAGAACAGGTCCTGGGCGGTGGTGAGCAGCAGCTCGCGTTTGCTGGATGCCATGGCATTACCTCCTGACCGGACATTATGCGCGAGGCTCGGCGCCCATGGGGAGCCGGAGCGTTGCAGGGAGGGCCGCGCAAGTGCCGATTGGTGGACGGTCATTTTGCTTGAACTATACAGACCTGTCTGTCTAATATCTATTCCGCCGTCCCCACAACAATGCACAGGGCTCTCGCCATGAAACTCCACGACGTCGCGCTTTCCGGTAACTGCTACAAGGTTCGTCTGTTCCTCGGGCTCATCGGCCACAAGGCTGAACTGGTGCCAGTGGACCTGCAGGGCGGCGCGCACAAGCGCCCGGCCTTCCTGGCAATCAATCCGCGCGGCCAGGTGCCCGCGCTGGAAGACGGCGAACTGCGCCTGGGCGACTCCCACGCCATCCTGGCCTACCTCGCACGGCAGTATGGCGAGCCGCACTGGCATCCCCAGGACGCCATGACCCAGGGGCGAATCGCCAACTGGCTGAGCTTCTCAGCCAATGAGGTGCAACACGGCCTGGCCCTGGCACGGGTGATCCAGCTGTTCAAGCGCCCCGGTGACCTGGCCACGGCGCAGGCCAAGGGCCGCCATGCACTGGAACTGCTCGACGCGACGCTGGCCGACCACCGCTGGCTGGCGCAGACGGAGAAGCCGAGCATCGCCGACATTGCCGTCTACCCCTACGTCGCCCTGGCGCCGGAAGGCGGGCTCGAGCCATCCGGCTATCCCTATGTGCAGGATTGGCTGGCCCGCGTGCGCGCCCTGCCCGGCTACGTCGCACAACCCGCCCTCTGAATCTGCGCGCCGCCGCGAACCTGGCGGCGCCCTTCTCCGCTCCACGAAAGGAAACTTCGATGCGTCTGCCATCCCTGCTGCTGGCCGGGCTGTTCGCCCTTGCCTGCCTGAACAGCCAGGCCGCCGACCTGCGCTTCTCGCTGATCCGCACCTCCGGTGTCACCACCCTGGATGCATTCACCGTGGCGGGCGGCGACTGGACACAGAAGGTCCCGCTCAACCACACCGCGGTATTGATCCAGCACCACGCGGCAACCCTGCTGTTCGATACCGGACTGGGCAGCCAGGCGGACGCGCAGTTCAAGCAGGACATGCCCTGGTGGGACAAGCCACTGTTCCAGTACGAGGGCCTGAAACCAGCCCGCGAGCAGTTGCAGGGCAGCGGCATCCGCATCGACCGGATCATTCTCTCCCATGCCCACTGGGACCACGCCTCCGGCCTGTCCGACTTCCCGGACGTGCCGGTCTGGGCAACCTACGAGGAAATCAACTATGCCCACATTGCCCAGCCCCCGGCGGTATTCCCCAGCCAGTTCCGCCATCCGGTGAAATGGGTGCCGTTCCAGTTCGAATCCGGCCCCTTCATGGGCTATGAGCGCAGCCTCGACCTGTTCGGCGACGGCAGCCTGGTGCTGGTGCCTATGCGCGGCCATACGCCCGGCTCGGTCGGCCTGTTCATCACCCTCGATGACGGGCGGCGCTTCTTCTTCAGCGGCGATACCACCTGGCGCCTGTCCGGCTTCACCGGCCCCCGCGAGAAATTCTGGGTCAGCCGCAGACTGGTGGACAGCGACCGCGACCAGACCCTGGCGGAAGTGGCCCGTGTGCACGAACTGATGCTTGCGTATCCAAAGTTGACCGTCGTGCCGGCCCACGATGCCCAGGTGCAGGACAAACTCGGCTACTACCCCCGCTGGATCGACTGAAAGCCACGCCAGCCGCCACTCGGCGCTTCAATAGCCAGCTCACTAATCAGCGACTAAGGTCTAAGGGTCGTCAACATTCGGTAATGATTTAGTAGGTAGGCTGTAACAGATCGACATGCCGGCCCGATCCACCGGTATCACCGAACTGCCCCAAGCGCTCGAGGAGACAATAACAATGAGCAAGACCCCGATCGCCCGTGCCGTGGCTTTGTCCACGCTGGGTACCAGCTTTATCCTTCCGACACTAGCCCACGCTGACTTCATCAAGGACAGCAAGGCCACCGTCGAACTGCGCAATTTCTACTTCAACCGCGACTTCCGCCAGGACAGCCCCACCCCTGCCCAGAACAAGGCCGAGGAGTGGGCCCAGGGCTTCATCCTCAAGTACGAGTCCGGCTACACCGACGGCACCATCGGCGTTGGCGTCGATGCCCTGGGCACCCTGGGCCTGAAACTCGATTCCTCGCCTGACCGCAGCGGTACCGGCCTGCTGCAGCGCTCCCGCAGCGACGGCCGCGCCGAGGACAGCTACGGGGACCTGGGCATCACCGCCAAGCTGCGCGCGTCCAAGAGCACCCTGAAAGCCGGCACCCTGCTGCCGAAGATGCCGGTGGTGCAGTACAACGACACCCGCCTGCTGCCGCAAACCTTCAGCGGCTTCGCCCTGAACTCCGCGGAACTCGACGGCCTGACCGTCGATGGCGGCCGCCTCTACCAGGTGAACCAGCGCGACTCCTCCGACTACGAGGACATGACCATCACCGGTGGCGGCAAGCGCAACATCAAGCTGGGCGATGCCACCACGAGCAACAAGTTCCTGTTCGGCGGCCTCACCTACAAGTGGACCGACAGCCTCAGCACCAGCTACCACTACGGCGGCCTGGAAGATATCTACAAGCAGCACTACCTGGGCCTGATCCACGTATTGCCGATCGCCGACAAGCAGTCGCTGAAGTCCGACATCCGCTGGGCCAAGTCCGATGACGACGGCGGCAGCAACGTCGACAACAAGGCGCTCAACGCCATGTTCACCTATGCCCTGGGCTACCACGCCTTCGGCCTCGGCTACCAGAAGATGAGCGGCGACACCGGCTTCGCCTACATCAACGGTACCGACCCCTACCTGGTGAACTACATCCAGATCGGCGACTTCGCCAACAAGGACGAGAAATCCTGGCAGGCGCGCTACGACTACAACTTTGCCGGGCTCGGCATCCCCGGCCTGACCTTCATGACCCGCTACGTGAAGGGCGACAACATCGACCTGATCACCACCGACGGCGAAGGCAAGGAATGGGAACGCGACACCGACATCGCCTACGTCTTCCAGGACGGCCCGCTGAAGAACCTGGGCGTGAAGTGGCGTAACGCGACCATGCGCACCAACTACACCAACGATTACGACGAGAACCGTCTGATCGTCAGCTACACCATGCCGCTCTGGTAACCCTCGCGGCATGACGAAAAAGCCCGGCAGATGCCGGGCTTTTTCTTGCTCTTTTGTAGGAGCGAGCTTGCTCGCGAACCTCTCTACCGCCACTCCGGCGCGAAGCGTTCGCGAGCAAGCTCGCTCCTACAATATCCTTCAGTCCTGGCTGAGCGCCCCGATCTTGTGGATCGACAGGTCGGCGCCGTAATACTCCTCTTCCTTCGTCAGGCGAATTCCCACTGCCGACTTCACCAGGCCGTACACCAGCAGACCACCGGCGAAGGCCACAACAACTCCCAGCAATGTGCCGATCGCCTGGCTGGCAAGACTCACACCGCCCAAGCCGCCGAGCGCCTGCTGCCCGAAGATCCCGCAGGCGATGCCGCCCCAGGCGCCGCACAAACCGTGTAGCGGCCAGACACCGAGTACGTCGTCGATCTTCCAGCGCACCTGGGTCGCGGTAAATGCCCAGACGAACAGCGCGCCCGCCACCATGCCAGTGGCCAGGGCGCCGATGGGATGCATCAGGTCGGAACCGGCACAGACTGCGACCAGCCCGGCCAGCGGGCCGTTGTGCAGGAAGCCCGGATCGTTGCGGCCAACCAGCAGCGACGCCACCGTGCCGCCGACCATCGCCAGCAGTGAGTTCACCGCCACCAGGCCGCTGGCGCCGGCCAGCGACTGAGCGCTCATCACGTTGAAGCCGAACCATCCGACGATGAGAATCCAGGAGCCCGCCGCCAGGAATGGAATGTTCGACGGCGCGAAGGCCACCAGGCGCCCTTCGCGATAGCGGCCATTGCGCTGCCCTAGCAGGACCACCGCCGCCAGCGCCAGCCAGCCGCCAAAGGCGTGTACCACCACGGAACCGGCAAAATCATGGAAGGCCGCACCGAACTCGGCCTTGAGCCAGTCCTGGAAGCCGAAGTTGCCGTTCCAGATCAACCCTTCGAAGAAGGGATAGACGAAGGCGACGATCAGCGCGGTCGCCATCAACTGCGGGCCGAACTTTGCCCGCTCGGCGATGCCGCCCGAAATAATCGCGGGAATCGCTGCAGCGAAGGTCAGCAGGAAAAAGAACTTCACCAGCGCGTAGCCGTTTTCGTGCGTCAGCTGCGCCGCCGGCTGCAGAAAGGTCACGCCGTAGGCGATCCAGTAGCCGACGAAGAAGTAGGCCAGGGCTGAAATAGCGAAGTCCGAGAGAATTTTCGACAACGCATTGACCTGGTTCTTCAGGCGCACCGTGCCAACTTCCAGGAAGGCGAAGCCCGCGTGCATGGCCAGCACCATGACCGCGCCCATCAGGAGGAACAGCGTGTTGGAGCCGTGGACCAGCGTCTCTACGGCACTATTGAGGTTTTCCATCGCTACAGGCAGCCCCGGAGGTCAAGGGGAAAGCACCAAAACGGCTCGCGGCGACCCTGCGCCGCACCACGCTGAAGCAGTGATGCACCACAGAAGAGCCGAGCGCTGAACCAGATTGGCCCACAGGCCATCCGAACAGCTTCGCAATTTCCTGTACTTCCTTATGTTTTTCAGTGATTTGAGCTCAGTTTCCGCGCCGTTCAAGGCGCCGGAAACGCCCCGCCGTGGGGCGCCCTGCTCTCCATGCGCACCAGAGAAATGCAAGCGTCATACCACCCAACAGCTAGGCTTCATCTCGCACGCAAGAGCGGCCCCGTGGTGAATTTATGAGAAACTTTCCTCCGCCCCCGGGGTTCGAAAACTAGGAACCTCAACCCGCACAAGGAGCATCACATGCCTCGCAAGACCGCAGTGAACGCCGCCAAGGATGAACTCCTGGCCGAATTCCAAGCCCTCGTCAGCGACACCGAGAAACTCCTGCAGAGCTCTGCCGACCTGGCCGGCGCCGAAGCCGACCAGATGCGCGCGCAGATCCACGAGAGCCTCAAGCGTGCCCGCGATGCGATCTACTCCACCAAGGACTCCGTGCGCGACCAGGGCAAGGCTGCCGTGGACGCCACCGAGGACTACGTCGGTGATCACCCCTGGCAGGCCGTGGGTATCGCCGCCGGTGTCGGCTTCCTTCTCGGCTTGCTGGTCAGCCGGCGCTGACCGATGAGCGACGGAATGGACGCCGGGCCGAAGTCCTCGGCCAACTCTCCTTCCCTGCGGCGCTTCGGCGCCGCAGCCCTCGGGCTGCTGCACGGCCACGTCGAACTGTTGGGCATCGAGTTGCAGGAACAGAAGACCCGTACCGTGCAGATGCTCCTGATGGCCGGCCTCGCACTGGTCTTCGCCTTGCTCCTGCTGGTTGCGCTGTCGGTGCTGGTGTTGATTGTCTTCTGGGACAGTTACCGCCTGCAGGCCGCCATCGGCCTGTGCCTCTTCTATGTCGGTGGCAGCCTGCTCTGCGCTTGGCGCCTGCACCTGTTGGTCACCGACGAAGGCTCGCCCTTCAGTGCCACCCTCGATGAACTGGCCCGCGACCGGGAGCGCCTGTTGCCATGAGCGAAATGCCGGACGCCCGCAACCTGACCCGGGCCGAACTGCGCAAGGCCATCGTCCGCCTGCGCCTGGAAATGCAACGCCAGCAGCTTCGTCAGGAAGGTGAATTGCTGCTGCAACCCCTGAAACAGGCTCGCCATGTCGGCCAGAGCTTACGCGGCGGCCTGGGCGGCAATATCCCGCTGTGGGGCGCCGGCGGCGCCGCAGCCCTCGCACTGCTGTTCGGTCGCAAGCGCCGCTGGATACGGCTGCTGCGCCTGGGGATCGCCCTGGCGCCAGTCATCCTGCAGATGCGCAGGAAGCCCGACCATCAGGACCCTCCCGCGCCGTCGACGCATCTCTGACGTCCATACTGGCCACATTCTTGCAATGTGACACGCAGCAGCGCTCCCGCGCTTTCCTGTCACGCCACTAAGGATGTGTCCCTTGATCGACGGGCAACCCATCGCCTGCTTCCAGCCATTCATCGACACCGCGACCGGCCTGATTGCCGGTGTCGAGGCGCTGGGGCGGTTGCGCCAGGACAACGGTGACCTGCAATCGGTCGGCCCGCTGTTCTTCAACCCGCGAGTCGGCCTCGCCGAACTGCGCCGCCTCGACCGGCAGATCCGCGATGCCGCCCTCGCCCGCATCCATGAGGCGCCCAAGGACTGGTTCCTCAGCCTGAACATCTCGCCGCGCTGGATCAGCCGCCTGCGCCCGAACCAGCCACTGCCCAGCCTCAAGCAACTGCAACAGCAAGGCGTGCCGCCCGAACGGGTGGTCTTCGAGATCACCGAGTTGGGCGGTGCCCACCAGCGTCTGCCCGAAGTGGTGGCGCGCTATCGAGAAGCAGGTGCACGTATCGCCATCGACGACTTCGGTGCCGGTTACTCGCAGTTGGATCGCGTGCTGGCGCTGCAACCGGACATTCTCAAGCTGGACATGCGCCTGTTCCAGGAGGCAGCCCGCGGCGGCCCCAGCGGCGAGGTAGTGAAAGCCCTGGCGCAGATGGCCGAGAAGACCGGCTGCTGGATCATCGCCGAGGGCGTGGAAACCGAAGAGGAAATGGACTTCGCCCTGGAGTGCGGTGCGCGCTACGTGCAGGGCTACCTGTTCGCCAAGCCTGCGTTGGAGTTTCCCGCCAGCGATGCCTTCCGTGATGCCTTTGCCCAGCGCCGCGACCACTACGTGAATCGCAAGCTGCAGGAGCGCGCCAACCTCATCCAGTTGCGGCAACAACTCTCCGAGCTGATGAACATGCTACGCCCCTGGGCCGAAGGCGGCGCCATGCTCAGCAGCCTGCCGCCAGCGCCGGAGTCCTTCAGCCGCCTGCTGCGCATCTACCAGTGCGACCGCCACGGCACCCAGACCTCGCCAAACCTTGAGTGGAACGGCCTGTTCTGGAAGGAAAACCGCCGCTACCTGGGACACAACTGGTCCTGGCGCCCGTACTTCTACCAACTGCTCGCCGAGGGCTGGGAGGAACGTCGCCTGACACTCTCCAACACCTACCGCGACGCCACCACCAACCAATACTGCATGACTGCCGGGCAATTCATCGACCAGGGCCGACGGCTTCTACTCATCGACATCGACGCCGAAGGTCTCTAGCGCCACGATTGAGATTGCCGGCACGAACGGCTAGCGTTGCCGGTAACTCTCTCGATTGCGGAATGACGAATGGACTGGCACACCCTGCTCCCCCGAGAACGCCTCGGCAAACCGGTGCATAGCAGCGCCGAACTCGGCCGCAGTGCCTTCCACAAAGACCACGACCGCATCATCTTCTCCGGCGCCTTCCGCCGCCTGGGGCGCAAGACCCAGGTACACCCGGTATCGAGCAATGACCACATCCACACCCGTCTGACCCACTCCCTGGAAGTGGCCTGCGTCGGCCGCTCGCTGGGCATGCGCGTCGGTGAAATCCTCCGCGATCGCCTGCCGGAATGGTGCGACCCGGGTGACATGGGCGTCATCGTGCAGTCCGCATGCCTAGCCCACGACATCGGCAACCCGCCCTTCGGCCATTCCGGCGAGGATGCCATCCGCCACTGGTTCCAGCAGGCCGCCGGGCGCGGCTGGCTGGATGGCATGAGCGAAGAGGAAAGCTCCGACTTCCTGAACTTCGAAGGCAACGCCCAGGGTTTCCGCGTCCTCACGCAACTCGAATACCACCAGTTCGACGGTGGAACTCGCCTGACTTACGCCACCCTCGGCACCTACCTGAAATACCCCTGGACGGCACGCCATGCCGACTCCCTCGGCTACAAGAAGCACAAGTTCGGTTGCTACCGCAGCGAACTGCCGCTGCTGGAGCAGATCACCCAAAAGCTCGGCATGCCGCAATTGGAGGACGAACGCTGGGCGCGCCACCCACTGGTCTATCTGATGGAGGCGGCCGACGACATCTGCTATGGCCTGATTGACCTGGAAGACGGCCTGGAAATGGAGTTGCTCGATTACGCGGAAGTCGAATCGCTGCTGCTCGACCTGGTGGGAGATGACCTGCCGGAAACCTACCGCCAGCTCGGTCCGAAGGACTCACGCCGGCGCAAGCTCGCCATCCTGCGCGGCAAGGCTATCGAGCACCTGACCAACGCCGCCGCACGAGCCTTCGTCGAACAGGAACCGGCTCTGCTCGCCGGCACCCTGCAAGGCGACCTGGTGGAGCACATGCATGGCCCCGCCAAGCGCTGCGTGCAGCGGGCCAAGGGCATGGCGCGGGAAAAGATCTTCCAGGACAAGCGCAAGACGCTGCACGAGATCGGCGCCTACACCACCCTCGAAATCCTGCTGAATTCCTTCTGCGGTGCAGCGCTTGAGCAGTACGGCCGGAGTACGCCGTCATTCAAGAACCAGCGCATCCTTGATCTGCTCGGCAACAACGCGCCGGACCCGGACTGGACACTCTATCGCGCGTTCCTTCGGGTCATCGACTTCATCGCCGGGATGACCGACAGCTACGCCACAGAGATGGCTCGCGAGATGACCGGCCGCTCCAGCCCGAGCTGAAGCGGCCGCACAGACTAGGCGGCCAGCGTACGCAATTGCGCCAACAAATCGTCCTGCAGGGCCGCCATCGCTTGTTCCACGGCCAATGCCCGGTTGTGCAACTCGTCGCTGCCCAGACCATCCTTGCAGCCGCCCTCGAGCTGGCCGCACAATTCCTGGAGCGCGTTCGCATTGACCAGCCGAGCCGCGCCCTTCATGCGGTGGGCAAGGTCCGCCAGTTGCTTCCAGTCACCCGCCTCCCAAAGTGGCCGGACCTGGTCGATATCCAGCCGGTTACTGCTGTGCAACTCCTCCAGCAGGCGGCGAATCAGGCCGGGGTCACCGCCGGTCATTTCCCGCAGGGACTTCAGGTCAATCCCATCGGCTCGCTTGTCCTGATAGCCCCTTGACCGGTCATCGGCAGCGGTGATCTTCGGTACCGCTTCCAACCGTACCCGCAAGTTGTCCAGACCAATGGGCTTGAACAGGCAATCGTCCATCCCGGCGCGTCGACAGTTCTCGACCTCGTCGGGCTGGGCATTGGCGGTGAAACCGAAGATCACGCACGGCTCGGCCTCCATCTCCGCTTCCAGTTCGCGGATCTTGCGCGCCAGACCATAGCCATTGAGAACCGGCATGTTGCAGTCGGTAATCACCAGATCGAAATCGCCCGGATGCCATGCCTGAAGCGCCAGCGAGCCTTCGGATGCCACTTCGACCCGATGCCCCAGGTGCTCCAGTTGCTGGGACAACAACATCCGATTGGCAGCGTGGTCGTCGACCACCAACACCTTCAGCGAATGAACAGACCTCAGCATGTCCGGAGCCGGGCGTAGCTCACCTTCGGGAAGGCTCTCGAGAGTCTGTAGCAATAGCCGCACGATGACCGTCGTCCCTTCGCCGGGGCGGCTTTCCATACGCACCGTCCCGCCCATCATTTCCGCCAACTTGCGGCAGATGGTCAGGCCCAGCCCGGTACCGCCACGACTTGAATGGCTGCTGCGGGCCACCTGGCTGAAGGGCTCGAACAACTGCCGCTGATCCTCTTCGGAAATTCCAATACCGCTGTCCTTCACGCTGACCTCAAGGGACAGGCGTTCGCCAGCGACCCGCTCCCCGGAGACGCGGATTCGCACCTGGCCAACATCGGTGAACTTGATGGCATTGCTGACCAGGTTCGACAGGATCTGCTTGAACCGCAGCGGATCGATCAACACATCGCAGGCGGAGTCCGCCTCGATCTCCAACCGAAGCTCCAGGGCCTTCTGCCGGGCCAGCCCGTCGAACACGCGGGCCACGGACTCCACCAGTTCACGCAGGTGTGCTCGCTCCGGCAGCAAGGTCAGGCGACCGGACTCGATCTTGGCTACGTCGAGAATGTCGCCGATCAGCGTCAGCAACGAATGCGCAGAGTCATAAGCCACTTCCACCGGCTCGCGCTCCCAGTGCCCCTGATCGGCTCGAGTCAACGCCAACTCGAGCATTCCGATCACCGCATTCATCGGAGTACGGATCTCATGGCTCATGGTCGCCAGGAAGGTACTCTTCGCCCGGTTGGCTTCCTCGGCCTGCTCCTTGGCCGCCTCCAACTGGTGGTGCAGGCGCTCTCGCTCGGTAACATCGATCCAGCCGGTCACTACTCCGAAAAGCTCGCCGCCAGGCCCATGGTATGGCGTGGCCCAGTAATAGATTTCACGAACATCGCCGCAAATCTGCAGCATCAGGTCGGAGGCCACCTTGCCATCCTGTTCCATGGCCTGCTGATGAATCAGCTGGAGCGTGGCTGCGTCCCGCACATCCAGCCACGAGCAATCGGCAACTCGGGTGCCGCCGGCCGTCTCGTGGGTCATACCGGTCTCCGTCAGGAATCCGATATTGCAGGTGACCAGGCGCCCTTCGCGGTCCCGCACGGCCACCGGCTGGGGAATACCATCGATCAGGGCACGCTTGAATGCGAGCCGGTAATTGAGCTCGCGCTCGGAGTCCTGTCGGTGTCGGACTTTCAACCACAAGCGCCAATTCCACAGCAACAGCAGGAGCAGCAACAGTGCTGCGGCCCACGCGAGCTGGATGAATTGCGTGCGGTAGCCTTGCCAGATGCTGTCCGGCCTTTCCATGCTGGCAGACCAGCGCGTAACGATGTTGCTCATGTCCTCGGGGGATATGGCGAGGACCGCCTTGTTCAGAATACCGAGGAGCTCCGGATCCGTCTGGGAAACAGCCAGGGAGAACTGCCCCGGCTCCCGGTCGAGGGCAAGCGCTACACGCAGCTCCGGGTAATAGCGAGAGATCAGGTAATTGGCGGAAGACAGCAGATGAATTCCCGCATCGACCTTGCCTTCGCTGATCATCGACAGGTCATCGACGTTGTTCTCGACCTCGACCACTTTGGCCTGCGGATGATGCATACGCAGAAAATCGGCGATGACCGAGCCCTTTGGAACTGCGACTCGACGCCCATCCAGATCACCCAGCGAATGCAGCCAGTCGCTCTTTCCGGACACCACGACCACGAAGGAGGCGGTCATGTAGGGACGAGTGAAGCCGAGCCACTCTTCGCGCTGGTTGGTCGGTGTCAACGCTGCGATGATGTCTGCCTTGCCCGTTTTCACCTGCTCCAGCATCGCCGTGACGCTGGGCAGGGGGCGAACCTCGAAGTCGAGGCCCGTGCGGCTCTGGACGAGATCCAGCACGTCTGCCGCAATGCCGCGAAACTGCCCCTGGGCATCAAAGAATGAGACGGGAGCCAGAGCCTGATCCACGACCACCACCGGGCGAGGATGACGATCAAGCCAGCGCTGTTCCCGGGGGGTGAGGATGAGGCGCTGATTGACGATCGAGAATGCCCCGCCAGGACTCCAGCGCCGCTGGATCGAGATCTTGGTCTGGCGTGGAATAGCAGCCAGGGTCTGGTTGAGAATGTCCAGTAGCTCATCCGCGGAGGCGGTGACTGCAAAACTGAACCCCAGGCCATCGAAACCGGCGAAATTCAGTGGGTTGAGGTTCGCTAGGTATCCCTGGCTGATCAGATACTGGGCACTGAAGGCATCGCCGACGTAGAAGTCCGCCTGACCGAAGGCAACAGCCTCCAGAGCCCGACGCACTGACTGGTAGCTCTGGATGGTGGTCCCGGAAAGGTATTTGTCGCGCTCATCCGCGGAGAAATAGTCGCTGACCACGGCAATGCGCTTTCCCACCAACTGCGCGGCACTCTCCAGGCGTACGCCCTCTGGACCGATAACCACGGGCTGATTGGAAAAATAGGGTTGCGTAAGGGCTACATCGGGACGCATGGCCTCGTAACGGGTGGAACGACTGAGCATGTCGATGTCCCCCCGCTCCAAAGCCAGCAGGGCCGTGGTGCGATCCGCATAACGGCGTACCTCGACGCGAACATTGAGCGCGTCGGCAATGACTCCGGCGAAATCTGCCGTGATGCCCTCGAGATCGGTGCCGCTGGCCATGATGTCGAAGGGGGCATAGTCCGGTGCAGTCACGCCGAGACGCAGCGTGCGCTTGTCCCTGAGCCATTGCCAGTCGGCATCGTTCAACTTCACCTTGACCGGCTCGTCCGTCGAACGAGCCAGCAGGTTCATTGCAGTCCAATCGTGCGGCTCCGCGACTACCCATCCACAACAGATGAATAACAACACACTGACGAGCAATCGGAAGCGGTACATCACACACCTCAGACCAGAGCATTCCGCTTGGCGAACTCGATCAGATCGACCAGGGAATGAGCATTGAGCTTCAGCAGCAGTCGAGTCTTGTAGGTGCTGACCGTCTTGTTGCTGATGAACATCTGCTCGGAGATTTCCTTGTTCGAATATCCGTTGGCCAGGTACTGAAGGACAGCCATCTCACGGTCGGAAAGGCGCTGGATGAGTTCCTGGTCATCCATCTGCCCGCTGTTGCGGCGGGTCTGGCGAACGGCGGTACTGGGGAAGTAGTTGTAGCCGGCGACCACGGCGTTGACCGCACTGATCAACTCAGCAAGGCCACCCTGCTTGCAGACGAAGCCAGAAGCTCCGGCCTGCATGCAACGCATGGCGAACAATGAAGCGCTCTGTCCAGTCAGCACCAGGACCTTGAGCGGAAGCTCGAAAGCGGAAATCCGACTGATGACCTCCAGGCCATCCAGTCGCGGAATGCCGATATCCAGAACGACGAGGTCCGGAATCAGATCCTTGACGAGCGAAAGCGCATCCACACCATTATCGGTTTCCCCAACGATGGCATGGCCTTCCTTTTCCAGCAGCACGCGCATTGCCATACGAATGACCGGGTGATCATCGACAATAAGAACTTTGCTCATCAAGCTTCCTCCCACAGACCCATCGAATTAGTATTTGCCCGTAAGATATATGCGAAGCTTGTTCTGTCGAGATTACCCACCCTCATTATTCATAATTAGAGGACTTTCCTACGCAACATCTAAATAATTCCTACAAAAATCTCTCCTCCCTCCACCATCCGCCCCTCTCTCGCGAGATTATTCTTACAGAACACACAAGAAAATTCGGCCTAGAGCGCTGACAAACCTCGACACCATCTCCGCATACTCCATCTGTCTGGCTGTTGATATGCACCCATCCTTAACTCACAGGCAACAATGGATAGCCATCTCCACCGTGTCGAACTGCAGGACGCAAAAAATGGACATAAGACCTATGCTTCGGCCTTTCCGGACGCAGAGAATCAGTCGACTCCGAGACTTGGGCAGCAGCAGGCGCCAGACTTCAACCCTATCCATGAAGGGTGCCTGCACGGCAAAGCCTGATGGCCATCGCTGTCGCCCGCCAAGCAGCGCGCGCGGAATAAAACCTGACACTTCCTACGAGAATTGAAACCTACCCAGCACGGTGCAACAGATAATATTCAAGGGTAATTGAAAATCGCCAAAACTGAGCAACAGGCGACGCCACCCAATACCGCAGACATACAAAGCCAGAAGAATAAATCCAACTTCCTGAACACAATAGTGACCAGAAACAAAATCAAGAAAAATCCTCAATTCTGAATATGTATACGCAATTACACACTCAGAGTTAGGACAGCATGCCACTCCGGTCTTTATGCCTGCCCTTGGAGAACCTTCGGCGAACGTTCATCAACTGCATCCAGCATTTTCAAGGAGCGCATAGTGCAGGACAACAAACTCAGCATCCTGGTCGTCGAAGATCATCCCTTCCAGTTAATCGCCACCCAAATGCAATTGAACCGCTTGGGATTCTTCAGGCTGACTCCTGCACTGGACGCCACGGAAGCGCGCGAAGCGTGCGCACGTCGCAGAGAACCATTCGACTTGCTGCTCTGCGACATAAATCTGCCGGACGTCAATGGAATCGAATTGGCCTGCGAGCTGGCCGACGCAGGCACCGTTCTCCACGCAGTCCTGTTCAGTGGCTGCGAAGTAGACGAGTTTCAGGCCGAGCTAAAAACGCTCAGAGCACGAGGCCAGCCCATCCTGGCCTGCCTGCCGAAACCTCTCGACGCATGGAAACTGATGCAGGTCCTGAGAGCGGAGGAGAGCCTCAAGCTCAACGAGCAGGCGGATTGACCGGCTGGTCCGGGTACCAGGCATCAATCAACGGGCTGACGGTGAACTCCGCCAGCTCGGGCTGCTGCCTCAACCAGCCTTCGACCAACTCGCGCTGCTCGTTGTTCACCGAGCCACGCCGGGCCAGGCAGATGAAGCCGTACTCATCGCACCCACTGTAGACAAGGTCATTGGGCTCGACAACATCAGCGGCGAAGCGCTTCAAGAAATTGCCGATGGAGTCTTCGTCCTTACCCTCGCGGTACTTGAAGCTCAACTCGAAACCGAGCTCCTGGAACTCATCGACACACAACTTCTTGCGTAAACGACGGGAACGATGGGTGGCCATCTGAATCTCTCCTCATGAGGGCTTCGCCACTCGACGAACAAGTGTGCCCGAGCCAAATACACAACTTGCGCCAGCACAGTCACGCAGTATCTCGTCGAGACGACCGGCGCTCGAAGGCCTGCGCATACTGGAACGGCTTGCGGCATAATGTGCCGCGTCTCCCAGTCCAACAGGGAGTACTTCAACTGTAGTGTTGCGCTTCATCTTTTCATTTTTTCAAGTCAATGCCCGACCACTGGGATGTCATCTTTTCTATGTTCAAGTCTCTGCGCGTCCTCGCTCTCGCCACATTACTGCCCTTTGCCTTACCGGCCGTTGCCCAGATCAACACCACCCTGCCCGAGCGCGTACAGAAGGCGCTGAGAGCCAGCAAGCTCACCGATGACGCTCTCTCGCTGGTGATGATTCCGCTCGAAGGCCCCGGTAACGCCACTTATTTCAACTCCGACGTCTCGGTGAACCCGGCGTCGACCATGAAGCTGTTCACCACCTATGCCGCCCTAGAGATGCTCGGCCCGACCTATCAGTGGCAGACCGAGTTCTACACCGACGGCCAGCTCAAGGACGGCGTCCTGAACGGCAACCTGTATCTGAAGGGCGGCGGCGACCCGAAGCTGAACCTGGAGAAACTCTGGTTGATGATGCGCGACCTGCGCGCCAATGGCGTGCTCAAGGTCACCGGCGACCTTGTGCTGGACCGCAGCTACTTCAATATTCCGCAGTTGCCGGTGTTCAATGACGACGGCGGCGACGACAACAAGCCGTTCCTGGTCGGCCCCGACTCGCTGATGGTCAACCTGAAGAGCGTGCGCCTGGTAATCCGCACCGAGGGCAGCAAAGCCACTGTCCTGATGGACCCGCCGCTGGCGAACGTGCGTATCGACAACCAGATCCAGGTAAGCAAGGCCGCTGCCTGCCCGGCCTGGCCGAAGCTGCGTTTCAACCCGGTAACCCAGTTCGACGGCACCTCGCTGGTCGCCACCGGGCAGATTCCGCAAGGCTGCAGCGCGCAGACCTACATGTCCCTTCTCGAACACCCCGCATATACCGCGGGTGCCGTGCGCGGCATCTGGCAGGAACTGGGCGGCAGCATCCTCGGCAAGGACCGCGAAGGCGCTGTGCCGAAGAACGCTACCCTGGTGGCCCGGGCCATGTCGCCGGACGTCGTGGAAATCATCCGCGACATCAACAAGTTCAGTAACAACACCATGGCCCGCCAGCTGTTCCTCTCGGTCGGCCGCCAGTACCGCAACGGCGCCGACGCAGACGACGCCCAGGCCGCGCAGCGGGTGATCCGCCAGTGGCTGGCGCGCAAGGGCATTACCGCCAGCCACCTGGTGATGGAGAACGGCTCCGGCCTGTCCCGCGACGAGCGCGTCAGCGCTCGCGAGATGGCTGCCATGCTGCAAGCCGCGTGGCACAGCCCCTATGCTGCCGAGTACATTTCCTCGCTGCCGATCGTGGCGAAGGACGGCACCATGCGTAAACGCCTGCGCGGCACGCCCATGGCCGGCGAAGCCCACGTTAAGACCGGCACCCTGAACACCGTACGCGCACTTGCCGGCTTCAGCCGCGACGCCAACGGCCGCACCTGGGTCGTGGTGGCAATTCTCAACAGCAACCGCCCCTGGGGTGCCTCGTCGATCCTCGACCAGGTACTGCTGGATCTCTACAGCAGCACCAAGCACTGATCCAACGCAAGCCCCGGCCAACAGGCCGGGGTTTTCGCATCAGGCTTCGACCTTTTCCAGACGGTCGCGCCCCAGGCGCTTGGCGCGATAGACCGCTCGGTCCACCTTGCGCATCAGATCATCGGCGCTTTCCCCAGGGGACCAGGAGGCGACTCCGAAGCTCGCCGTGACCACGCCCACTCCCTCCATCGGCTGACCACGCAGTGCCTGCCACAGAGCCTCGGCCAGTTGCCAGGCCTGCTCCGTAGTACTGCCCGGGCAGAGCACCACCAGCTCCTCGCCTCCCAGGCGACAGAACACATCCACCTTGCGCAGGCGCTGGGAAATGCGCTGGCACAAGGTCACCAGCACGATATCCCCCGCCTCGTGGCCAAAGCGGTCGTTGATATTCTTGAAGTGGTCGATGTCGAACATCACCAGCGACAGCGGCTCGCCGCTGCGCGAGCAGCGCGCCATGGCCTGGTCCAATTGCTCCTTGAAATAACGGCGGTTGTGGATGCCGGTGAGCGCATCGGTGACCGAAAGGCGCCGCAGCTCCAGCTCCGCTTCCTTGCGCCGGGTGATGTCGGTGGCGATGCCCAGGTAACCGGTGGTGCTGCCAGACGAATCGCGCACGCCGGTGATGATCAGATTGATCTTCAGTTGCCGGCCATCTCGACGCACGCAGGTCCACTCGTGCTCCTCGTGCCCCTCGCCGACCAATGCTCCGACCACTTCGAAGCCGCGAATCTCACGGCCGAGGATGCTCGACAGATCCTGCGCACGACGGCGGATTTCGTCCTTGACGAAGACGTTCTCCGGCACCGGCCTCCCGATCACCTCCTGGGCGCTGTAGCCGAACATGCGTTCGGCCCCCACATTGAAGCTGCGCACGAACCCGCGCAGGTCGGTCGACACGATGGCAACCTGGGTCGCCGCATCGAGCAGGCCGTGCAGACGGCTATTCACCTCGCCCAGCTCCAGTTCTGCGGCCTTGCGCGAACTGATGTCGGTCTGGGTACCGATCATGCGCCGCGCCGCGCCGTCGTTGTCGCGCTCCACCACCTGCCCGCGATCGAGTACCCAGAGCCAGCGCCCACTCTTGCAGCGCAACCGATGTTCGCTCTGGTAGAGCGAAGTCTCGCCACGAAGATGCCGGCGCAACGCTTCGCAACGTGCCACCTTGTCGTCTGGATGGACGCGACTCAGGCTTTCGTCGGTCGTGGTGCCCACCTCGCTGTCGCGGTAGCCAAGCATCGCTTTCCAGGCGTGGGAGTAGAAGACGCTGCCGCTATCCAGGCTCCAGTCCCATACGCCATGACCGGCGCTGTCCATGGCGAAATGCAGGCGCGCCTGGTTCTCCTGCAGCTCCAGTTGGTTGGCGCGCAGTTCGGCCGTGCGCTCTCCCACCAGTTGCAGCGCCCGCTGACGCTGGCCCAGCAGGATCAGGACATAACCGGCAAGCAACAGGGAGGTCAGCCCGCCCGCGAAGATCACCCACAGCTGAGGATGCCCCTGGTTGCGCCGCAGAAAGTCGCTGGACGGCTCGACGCGCACCAGATAGTCGCGACCAGCGAATGCCAGGTGGCGCTCGGCCACCAACCCTGCCGTCTGGTCGGGGGACACCGGGCTTCGATACAGGGGGACATCCGGGCGCAGGTCGCCGGAATCGCGCAATGTCAGGGCCAGTTGCTCCTCGCGCCCCTCCACGCCCTGCTCGATGAGCAGCCGATAACTGATGGCCGCCAGCAGGATGCCCTGGATCCCGACGCGGGTTTCTGCCGTTGGGCTGGGCGTCACGCTGGTCCGGTAGAAGGGCGCCGCCAGCAGTACCCCGGTGGAATCGGCCGGCGGTGCGCCGGGCAGGACCACCGGGATAGAGGCCGCAACAGCGCGCGTCTTCACTACGCGCCGGGTCAGCTCGCGCCCCGGCAACGTCGAGTTGAGATCCAGCCCCAGCGGCATTTCCTCCAGATACTCGGAGGCACCATAAAGGACAGGGAAGTAGTTGTCCCGGACCTGCGCGGGAATCGGCTGCCCCTGCAGGTTGAGCTCGAACAGCATGTAGTCGAGCATCCCGGCAGCATGGGCGCGGGCTTCGAAAGCCTCCCGGTCGTGCTGCGCCACATGGGGCAGCCAGGCATAGCCCAGGGTGTCGCCCAGCAGGGGGCTGACGAAATGTTCGAACTCCTCTCTGGAGACCGATCTGGAATTCTCGAAGAAGCGCTGGATCGACTCCAGTTCACTCTGCTGTATCGTGAACCGCTCGCGGACCCGGTCGATCCGCTCATTGGCGGCCAGGGAGAACTGCTGCTCGAGGGCTATACGGGCGTTACGCCAGACATTCCAGCCCAACAGGGCGGTCAGCAGCAGACCTGCCGCCAGCACCAGGCCGGCGGCGCGCAGAGCCTTCTTCTGGCTGACGACTCCCTGAGCAACGGGCAACTGCTCGTAGGCCGGCAACTGAGTCATGTGGAATCCCGATCTCAGGGTTACTCAGTTTTTATAGCAGCCGATGGCCATTTGCCCAGCGCCCGCGCGACGCACGGCCCCTGCCGCGCGCCGCAGGGACTTCAACGGACGGTGATGCGCCAGGCGCGGTGGATCTTGCTATTGCGGGCAAAATCCTGGTCCAGCGTCTGGGCGCTGATATCCTCGACCTGATAGCGCGCCGACAGCCCTTCATCCAACTCGAACTTGCGGAAGTTGTTGGAGAAGTACAGCACCCCACCCTTGGCCAGCCGCGCCATGGCCAGGTCGATCAGCTCGACATGGTCACGCTGCACGTCGAATACCCCTTCCATGCGCTTGGAGTTGGAGAAGGTCGGCGGGTCGATGAAGACCAGGTCGTACTCGCCGCGGTCTTCGCGCAGCCATTCCATCACGTCGCTCTGCACCAGGCGCTGCTTGTCGGAGAAGCCGTTGAGCGACAGGTTGCGCCGCGCCCAGTCCAGGTAGGTCTTGGACAGGTCAACACTGGTGGTGCTGCGCGCATCGCCCTTGGCCGCATGCACGGTCGCCGTGGCGGTGTAGCAGAACAGGTTGAGGAAGCGCTTGCCGGCAGCCTCGCGCTGGATGCGCAGACGGATCGGGCGGTGATCGAGGAACAGACCGGTGTCGAGGTAGTCAGTCAGGTTGACCAGCAGCTTCACGCCGCCCTCTTCCACTTCCATGAAACGGCCTTCGGCATTCTGCCGCTCGTACTGCTTCTTACCGGCCTGGCGCTCGCGACGCTTGATCACGATGCGCTCGGTGGGAATACCCAGGGCTTGCGGCAGCGCCGCCAGTGCATCGAGCAGGCGGGTCTGGGCCTTCTCCGGGTCGATGGACTTGGGTGCCGCGTACTCCTGCACGTGCGCCCAGTCACGGTAGAGATCCACAGCCAGGGCGTACTCGGGCATATCGGCGTCATACACCCGGTAGCACTCGATCTTTTCCTTGCGCGCCCACTTGCCCAGCGCCTTGACGTTCTTCTGCAGGCGATTGGCGAACATCTGCCCACCCTCGCTCAGGCGAGCCTGCTCGATCACCGCGGCGCCCTGAACCGGTGACGCTTCGCTACGCTCACCGCGCTCGCCGGTCACGAACTGGCGCGGCTCCACGTCGAGCATGATCAGCTTGCACGGCAATGCGCCGTTGAAGAACGCGTACTGCTTGTGGCTGCGGATACCCATGCGCTTGCCCAGCTCCGGCGCGCCGGTGAACACCCCGGCGCTCCAGCCCAGGCAGCTCTGGCGAAGCCGCTCGCCCAGATGCTGGTAGAGGTACAGCAGGCTGGCCTCATCCCCCAGGCGCTCGCCGTAGGGTGGGTTGCAGATGAGCAGGCCCTTCTGGCCCTTGTCCGGACGCGGCTCGAACGTCGCCAGCTCGCCCTGGTAGATCTTCACCCACTCAGCCAGCCCCGAGCGCTCGATGTTGTTGCGCGCCGGCTGGATCAGGCGAGGATCGGCTTCATAGCCACGAATCCACAGCGGGGTCTTCGCCAGGCCGACGTCGGCGCGCTGCTGGGCCTCGTCGATCAGCTTCTTCCAGATCGCAGGCACATGGCCCAGCCAGTTGCTGAAACCCCAGCGCTCGCGTTTGAGGTTCGGCGCCACATCAGCGGCAATCAGGCCGGCCTCGATGAGGAAGGTACCGACGCCGCACATCGGGTCGGACAGTGCGCCGCCTTCAGCGGCGATCTTCGGCCAACCGGCGCGGATCAGCACCGCTGCGGCGAGGTTTTCCTTCAGCGGCGCGGCGCCTTGCTGCAGGCGATAGCCGCGCTGGTGCAGGCTGTGGCCGGAGAGGTCCAGCGACAGTACCGCCTGGCCACGATCCAGGTGCAGGTGCACGCGGATATCCGGATTGACCTTGTCCACCGTCGGACGCTTGCCGAACTCGGCGCGCAGGTTATCGACGATGGCGTCCTTGACCTTCAGCGCACCGAAGTGGGTGTTGTCGATGCCCGAGCCCTTGCCGCTGAACTCCACGGCCAGGCTGCCATCGGCCTCCAGGTGGTCGCTCCAGGAAACGGCGTTGACGCCCAGGTAGAGGTCTTCGGCATTGCTCACCGGGAAGCGCGACAGCACCAGCAGCACACGGTTGGCCAGGCGCGACCAGAGACACAGACGGTAGGCCGTCTCCAGGTCGCCCTTGCCACGAATGGCCGAAACCTGGGCACGCGCCTCGGTCAGCCCGAGCGCCTGGGCTTCCTCCAGCAACAGGCCATCGAGCCCTTTCGGGCAGGTGAGGAAGAGATCGTGCAAATCCGCCATGCAAATAATTCCCGGGCCGCAGCCCTTTCAGCAAAGCCGCTTACGGCCTTGTCGGCCACCTTTTTATTCGACCAAGGCGACCCGTGTATTCATTTTCAGGGATGGACCGGCGAACCGACCTGCGGCCTCGCGTCGCAGAAAGTCATCCCACTCGTCGGAACGAGAGATGGTCTCAATTAGACACACATTCCTCTTGATCCTCGGCAAGCTCCCGCCCCTGGCGGGTTATGCCGTACTGGCATTTTGCAAACCGGGCGAACCTTATGGCTTGAACCCATAAGAGTTACGTCCTTATGACAAATTGGTCATTCACAGCCCCGGAACCTTTCGATAGAACTCGGGGTAATCCTTCACCGCAATGGTGTCGGGCGGGGCGCGTCACGCCGGCAATGCGCCCCATTTGGCGGAACATTCCGCCCGGCCTCCCTGGGGGGCCAACGGGACATAACAGTCAACAAGTGAGGGCTACACCCTATGAGAAGACTTAAGCGTGATCCGTTGGAAAGAGCCTTTTTGCGCGGTTATCAGCACGGCATTACTGGAAAATCTCGCGACCTCTGTCCGTTTACCCATCCCACTACCCGGCAATCCTGGCTCAACGGCTGGCGTGAGGGCCGCGGTGACAACTGGGATGGTTTGACCGGCGCCGCCGGTATTCAACGAGTGAACCAATTGCAGCACGCAACAGGCTGAATCCAGGGTCACCCACGACTTCCCCAAGCCGCCCCATCCGGGCGGAAAAGGGCGCAAGCCCAAGGGCTCCGAAAGGAGCCCTACTTATTTCTGCTACCTGTCCTTACGCCCGCTTGGCCGCAGCAATAGCGTCCACTGCCTCGCGAATCAGCGCCGGGCCCTTGTAGATGAAGCCGGAATAGATCTGCACCAGGCTCGCCCCCGCAGCGATCTTCTCCGCTGCATGCGCGCCTTCGGTAATACCGCCGGCCGCGATGATCGGCAGGCGGCCACCCAGTTCGCCGGCCAGTACCTTGACGATGTGCGTACTCTTCTCGCGCACCGGAGCGCCCGACAAGCCGCCCGCCTCGTTGCCGAACGGCAGGTGCTCGACACCTTCGCGGCCCAGGGTGGTGTTGGTGGCGATCACCGCATCCATGCCCGACTCGATCAGCGCAGCGGCAACCATCGCGGTTTCCTCGTCGCTCATGTCCGGGGCGATCTTGATCGCCAGGGGCACGCGACGGCCATGCTGCACGGCCAGGTCTTCCTGGCGCTGGCGCAATGCCTCGAGCAGCTGCTTGAGCGAATCGCCGAACTGCAGGCTGCGCAGGCCGGGGGTGTTCGGCGAGCTGACGTTGACCGTGACATAGCTGGCGTGGGCGTAGACCTTGTCCAGGCAGATCAGGTAGTCGTCCACCGCACGCTCGACCGGGGTATCGAAGTTCTTGCCGATGTTGATGCCCAGCACCCCCTTGTACTTCGCCGCCTTGACCCGCTCGATCAGATGATCGACGCCATGGTTGTTGAAGCCCATGCGGTTGATGATCGCGGTGGCTTGCGGCAGGCGGAAGATGCGCGGCTTGGGGTTGCCCGGCTGCGGACGCGGGGTGACGGTGCCGATCTCGACGAAACCGAAGCCCAGCTGGGCGAAGCCATCGATGGCATCGCCGTTCTTGTCCAGGCCGGCAGCCAGCCCCACGGGGTTGGCGAACTCCAGGCCCATCACCTTCACCGGCAGGCTGCTGGGCGCCTGCGTCAGCAGGCCATTGAGGCCCAGGCGGCCACCAGCACCGATCAGGTCGATGGACAATTCATGGGAGGTTTCCGGGGAGAGCTTGAACAGGAGCTCGCGGGCCAGGCTGTACATGGTCGGGCATCGGTCGGCAAAATGGGGCGCTATTATAGCCAGCCTGCCCTCGCTCAGGCGAGGCGACGCAGCGCCAGCAGCCGCCCGGAATCAACGAATTCCAGCTCGAAGCTGCCGTGCACTCCGGAGTGAGTGACGAATGGACGCAGGTGATGAGCAGGCAGGTTGACCTGTCGGCCATCGCGGCTACGTACCTGTACCCGGTTGGCATGCCCGCGATAGAGCGCCTGCAGCCGATCCGCCGACAGAGAAATATCCAGCACAACGCAAGCCATGGAGGCCTCCCGGAAGTGAAGGAAAGAATTTTGCCACAACGCATGCGCCCAACGGCGCCAGGGTTTTCTATGCTTAGGGCAATACGCCGCGCATCCGGCCCGGCGCTTCCTGCACTGACCAATCGGCCATCGGGAGTCTTGCGTCGTCCATGAGTCAACCACCTCGCCCCCGCAGCGTGACCAGTCGGCTGGCTGCCCTTGCCCAACGCCTGGGCATCGGCAACGCCGATGGACGGAACATCGTCGAACGCAGCCGGAGCTTGTCCCTGCCCTTCGAACCGCTACCCGACTGGCCCGCCGGCCTCGGCTGGCAGTCCGGGCCGCCGCTGTACCGGCTGATCGACCTGCCGCGCGGAGCGCTCTCCGGCCCCGTGCAGGAGGACAAGGCGCGCATCCACGCCGTACTCAAGCGCCTGGTAAGCAGCCGCCAAGAGGAACATCCCGCAGTCGACATGCGCAGCATCGACGGCCTGTGCTGCCGTGGCCTCGTCGACAGCCCGCTTGCAGGGCTGGAGGAGCTTTCCAACTGCGAGCAGTGCCGCAAGGTGCGCATCATCAGCTACAACGATTTCACCAAGGTACTGGGCGTCGCCCTGCCCGGTTTCGAGCGCAAGGCGCAACTGCAGTTACGCAGCGCCGGATGGCATGGCGAGCGTCTGTTCTGGGACGACGACAATCACCCCTGCGAACTGGCCAACGCGGTGGTCTATGCCCGCCGCCGCGGGCTGGAGATCGTCCTGCCCGCGCGAATCCAGCGCTTCGCGTTACAGGCTTCTGTCCTGGATGAACTGCAGCGCGACTTCCACATGCTGGCCATGCCGTCGAGGGCCTGGAGCGACGCAGCCTTCATGGAGTTGCTGCTGGAAACCGGCATGCCCTACGCGCGCTTCGGCCTGTTCAACTCGGAAACCCCGGAGAGCCTCCTGCTGCCCAGGGACAATCCGGCGTCGGATGCCTTCGGCCAAGGACTGCAAGAGGCCGGAGCACCGGATGTGATCACGTACCTGCGCGACGTCGGCAACAAAAGCTGACCCTCGGTATCACACCTCAGGTGCGTCCTCGCGGAGCTGGCGCTCTTCTTCGTCCAGGCTTTCCAGCATTGCGTGATGCCTGGCCTGCCACTCTTCGAGACTGAGACCCGCCGTCGCCAACAGCTGAGGGTTGCGCTTCACCAGGTAGACCGCTGCCCGCTGGGCGGAGTCTTCCACCTTCCAGCTCACCTCGGCCGGATCGATCGGTCCTTCATAGGTGATCCAGCGGCTGAAATCCGGGTACACGCTGCAGACCTTCTGGAAGTCCAGGTCCCGCATGCGCTGGTTGCCGTACTCGATGTTCTCCACATCCTTGGCCTTCATGCCGACTGTCTCGGCGAAGGCGCGGCGCGACAGCCCCGTCAGTGAGCGCAGCGCCCGTAGTCTCTCTCCTGCGGTGAACAGGAAACGTTTCTTAATCATGTGTCGTCCATCTCCGAGACTGCGAAGGCCTCGAAAAACACCCCAACTACTAGGATAAATTGGCTATCCAGACCGAGGCGCAAGCCCGTGGATCAAGGGGCATGATGGTGCGGGACACTATATGAAGCAGGGAAGAGGATTCACCCCGGACTTGCACGCGGGTGGCTATTACGTGACGCCGCAGCGCTTTGCACAGCTGATCGGCCTGGGCGACCGCCAAGCCATTGTGCAACGCTGGATCGAGCAAGGAGACCTCCCCTCGCGCTGTATCGGCGGCCAAACCCTGGTGGACCTGGCCGCCCTGCTCCTGATGACCGAGCCGGATCAGTCCTGATCGGCTTCCTGGGCGGCCTGCAACGCCGGCATGGCGGGAATGCCGACTTCCACGCAGAGTGCCATGACGCGCTCCAGATCGTTTCGATACACCAGCACACACTGCAGTTCGGTATCCAGCGGCTCGCTGAAGTCCACCAGCACGTACCCGCCCTTTTCCGGGTACAGCGCACCGAGCTGGGTCTGGATGCGATTCAGCGCCGCCAGCGGCTCGGCCTTGCGCAATTGCTTGGCCTGCAGCACGAAGTTGACGCTGGGGTCGAAGGAGGCGCGGATCTCGCCGAACAGCTCCTCGTAGCTGTCACCCATGAACAGCACGATTTCCGGCAAGCTGCCGACCACGACCCATTCACCCAGGGGGATGGGGAAGCTGTCGTCGTAGTTGATGTCGGCATTGGCTGCGAGGAAGGCGGCAGGATCGGCATAGGCCTGCGAGGCCTCGTCGGCGATCTGCTGGATCTCTTCCTCCGCCAGGCAGCCGGAGCTGATCAGCGTGAGGAGTTCGACGAGTTGCGCTTTCATGAGGGAGTCCTGAAGAGAGATAAACAGCCGGAAAGCATATCTGCATTCGCCCTAAAACACCGCAGGTAGGGAACTTTCCGTCAGACGAAAGCGTCCGAAGTTGCCAGAAACGATACCCACTATCGAACGGGATGATTTCTGCTCACCTCGAGCGGTTGATAGCCTGACAACCATCCCGAACCAGCCTGCGTGTGAAACCATGAACCGTGCCCTCGCCCTTCTCTCCCTGACCCTGCCCCTGTGGCTGGTGGGTTGCGCCAGTCAGCCCGCGCCGCAGCAGGAGCCCTACAGCAACGAACAGGTGAAGTCCTTCGCGCTGAAGATGCTGGGGACCAGCAACATGTCCGATGAGCTGTACGCCAAGTACCGCCGGGCTCTGACCGAGCCGCACGAGGATGGGCGGAGCGGCAGCTGATTTCACGTCGCCCCCTTTTTCTGATTGCCTCTGCGAGGCGCTCCTGCAGGCCAGCCCTGTCGGCCTTGCTTTCTGCTCTTCTGATTGGGAGTGTCTGCGCTGCCTTGGCGTGCGCGCAGGGCCGGTCTCTCCCCTTCGGGTGGCCTGCTTTGCCAAGCCCCGCAACGTAGGCGAAGGCCTCGCCACTCCGTCTGAACTGTTCGCGAGCAAGCTCGCTCCTACAATCCAGCTGAGCAGCGCTCCTGGCAGGAGCGAGCTTGCTTGCGAACATGTCCCGTCTCTGTGCTGGCTGGCCTGTCACTCACGGTAAAAAAAGCCCCGCACTTGGCGGGGCTGGAGCATCAAAAGGTCAATCAGGCTTGAGCATCACACAGGGCACACGCCCTGCTGGTTGCTCTGCGCCAGGTCGAGCAGTTCACGGTTGGCCACGGCGTACATGGCGTAGTCAGTGCTGGTGGAAGCACGCAGCTCGACGAGCATGGCGCGCCAGCGGGCGACCATCGGGGCGTGCTGTTCCAGCCAGAGTGCCACGCGCGCGTCGATTTCCGCCGGGCCGTCCTGCATCTGCAACACGGAGACGGTGATCGCCCGTTGCTGCCAGTCCAGGTCGTCGCGGAAGGCCTCGCGGGCCAGCGCCTGCCAGTTGTTCTCCACCGGCAGGGAGCTGAGCTGCTGCAGGTACCAGGTCAGTTCCAGCTCGCTGCCCAGGGCGAAGTAGGCGCGCGCCACGTCGGCCGGGTCGCGGCCGGTGACGTCGGCCGCTTCGACGATCGGCAGCAGGGTGTAGAGGTGGCTGGTGCCAGCGACCATGCGTGCCAGCAGCTCCGGCACACCGGCGTCGACATAAGCCTGGTAACGCGCCTGCCACAGCTCGCGGGTCGGGCCTTCGAGCAGTTCGTTGAGCTTCAGGCCCAGGGCGGCGATGCGTGGACCGAAATGCGCCACGTCACGGGCGGCATCCTGCTCGTTGCGGCGGCTGCGCAGGAACCATCGCGTCGCGCGACGGCCCAGGCGCATCAGTTCGTCCATCAGGGTCAGCTGCACTTCGGCCGGCACCTGGTAGTCCAGCGCCTCGATCTGGCGGAACCAGTGCGGCAGGTGGAAGACATCGCGCACGATCACGTAGGCACCCGCCACGTTCGCCGGCGTCATGCCGGTGGACTCCTTCAGGCGCTGCACGAAGGTAATACCCATGTGGTTGATCAGGTCGTTGGCGATCTGCGTGCTGACGATCTCGCGCTTCAGGCGGTGCCTGCGCATGGCCGGGCCGAAGGTGTCGACCAGGGTCTGCGGGAAGGCCGTTTCCATGTCGCGGGTCAGGTAGTCGTCATCCGGCACCAGCGAGCCCAGCAGCTGCTCCTTCAGATCGATCTTGCTGTAGGAAATCAGCACGGACAGTTCCGCGCGAGTCAGGCCCTGGCCGGCGGCGATGCGTTCGGCGAGCCCCTCGTCGGTAGGCAGGAATTCCAGCGCGCGGTCGAGCTTGCCACGGCCTTCCAGGTCGCTCATCAGGCGCTTGTACTCGGCGATGCGCTCGCGGGCACGGCGCTCGGCCAGGGACAACGCCTGGGTCTGCTTGTAGTTGTTGCCCAGCACCAGGTCGGACACCTGATCGGTCATTTCCGCCAGCAGCTTGTTGCGCTGCTTGCTGGTCATGTCCCCGGCGGTCACCACCTCGTTGAGCAGGATCTTGATGTTCACCTCGTGGTCGGAGCAATCCACACCACCGGCGTTGTCGATGAAGTCGGTGTTGCACGCGCCGCCATTGAGGCCGAATTCGACCCGCGCCAGTTGCGTCATGCCGAGGTTGCCGCCCTCGCCCACCACTTTCACCCGCAGGTCGCAGCCGTCCACGCGCAGGCCGTCGTTGGCCTTGTCGCCGACGTCGGCATGGGTTTCATCGCTGGATTTCACGTAGGTGCCGATGCCGCCGTTCCACAGCAGGTCCACCGGCGCCTTGAGCAGCGCGTGGATCAGTTCGGTGGGGGTCAGGCGCTCGGCATCGATGTCGAAGCGCGCGCGCACTTCCGGCGTCAGGGTGATGCTCTTGGCGCTGCGCAGGAAGATGCCGCCGCCGGCGGAGATCAGCGAGGCATCGTAGTCAGCCCAGCTGGAGCGCGGCAGGTTGAACAGCCGCTGGCGCTCGGCGAAGCTCGACGCCGGGTCCGGATTGGGATCAAGGAAGATGTGCATATGGTTGAAGGCCGCGACCATCTGCAGCTTGTCCGACATCAGCAAACCGTTGCCGAACACGTCACCAGCCATGTCGCCGATGCCGATGACGGTGACGCTGTCCTTCTGCACATCGATGCCGCGTTCGCGGAAGTGGCGCTGCACCGAGACCCAGCCGCCACGGGCGGTGATGCCCATGCCCTTGTGGTCGTAGCCGGCGGAGCCGCCGGAGGCGAAGGCGTCGCCGAGCCAGAAGTTGTAGTCGGCGGATATGCCGTTGGCGATGTCGGAGAAGGTCGCGGTGCCCTTGTCCGCCGCCACCACCAGGTAGGGATCGTCCGGGTCGTGGCGGACCACGTTGGCCGGCGGCACGACGTTGCCTTCCTTCAGGTTGTCAGTGATGTCCAGCAGGCCGGAGATGAAGATGCGGTAGCAGGCGATGGCCTCGGCCTGGATCTCATCGCGCGAACCACCCAGCGGCAGGCGGCGCGGGATGAAGCCGCCCTTGGCGCCCGTGGGCACGATCACCGCGTTCTTCACCTGCTGCGCCTTCACCAGGCCCAGCACTTCGGTGCGGTAGTCCTCCTCGCGGTCGGACCAGCGCAGTCCGCCACGGGCTACGTCGCCGAAGCGCAGGTGCACGCCTTCCACGCGCGGGCAGTAGACGAAGATTTCGAACTTGGGCGTGGGGCGCGGGATTTCCGGGATGGCCTTGGGGTTGAACTTGAAGCTGAAGTAGCTCTTGTTCTGCCCGGCGGCGTCGGGCTGGTAGAAGTTGGTGCGCAGGGTCGCCTTGATCAGGTCGAGGTAGCGCCGCAGGATGCGGTCCTCGTTGAGCACCTGGACGTTGTCGAGGGCCGCGAGAATCGCCTGCTCCAGCTTCTGCTGCTTGTCTTCCAGGTCCTCGGCGGTGAGCTTGCGGGCCAGGTAGAAACGGGTCTTGAACAGGCGCACCAGTTCGCGGGCGATGTCCACGTGGGCGTTCAGCGCGCTGGCGATGTAGCCCAGGTCGAAGCCCAGGCGAATCTGCTTGAGATAGCGCGCGTAGGCGCGCAGCAGGGCCACGTCGCGCCACGGCAGGCCGGCGGTCAGCACCAGACGGTTGAAGGCGTCGTTCTCCGCATCGCCGTTGACGATGTGGACGAAGGCGTCCTGCAGGGTCTCGTTGAGTTCCTGGATGTTGACGTCCAGGCCCTCGGCGTAGGTGAAGGCGAAGTCGTGGATCCAGTACTCGCGGCCGTTGGTGTGGCGCAGGCGGTAGGGGAATTCGCCGAGCACGCGCAGGCCGAGGTTCTCCAGGATCGGCAGAACGTCCGACAGCGCCAGCGGCGTGTCGGCGTGGTAGAGCTTGCAGTGCAGCTGCTGCTCACCCTGGGCCAACGGCTGGTAGAAACTCATCACCAGCGGGCGGCTGTCGCCCAGGCTGGACAGGTGCTGCAGGTCCACCACGGCGAAATGCGGGGCGAAGCGCTCGCGGTAGCCGGCCGGGAAGCCTTTGGGGAAATCTTCCAGCAGGTTGTTGCCCTGCCCTTCGCCGAAGTTCTCCAGCACCAGCGCGGCGTAGTCGTCCTGCCAGGAGCGGCAGGCCTGGATGGCTTCCTGCTCCAGCTGGGCGGCATCGACGTCGATGCGCACCTTCGGGTCGACGCGCAGGATGAACTGCACGCGGGCCAGGGTGGATTCGGAGAAGAAGGTCCAGAACTCGCAGTCGCTGGCCTTCAGGCGCTCCATCAGCACCTGCTGGATCTTCATCCGCGTTTCGGTGGAATAGATGTCGCGCGGCACGTAGGCCAGGCAGTAGGCGAAACGGCCGTACGGGTCCTTGCGCAGGAACAGGCGGATCTTGTTGCGTTCCTGGATCTGCACGATGGACATGGCGGTGTTGTACAGCTCATCCACCGGGGTCTGGAACAGGTCGTCGCGGGGCAGCACTTCGAGAATCTGCGCCAGTTCCTTGCCCAGGTGCGCCTTGCTGTCGAAGCCGGAGTTCTTCAGGACGGCAGCAACCTTGCCGCGGATGAACGGGATGTCGAACACGCTCTCGGCGTAGACAGCCGAGGTGTACAGGCCGAGGAAGCGGAACTCGCGGACGACCTTACCCTTGGCATCGATCTCGCGGATCGATACGTAGTCCGGGTAGGCCGGGCGGTGCACGCGGCTGGGCTGGGAGGCCTTGGCGAAGGACAGCAGCACCGGCTCGCGCAGGTAGGCCACCGCGTAGTCCTCGATGTGCAGGTCTTCCTTGTTAAGGCCGGCGCGCAGCAGCTTGGTCAGGCCGAGGAAAGCCTTGTCGTCGTACACCAGGTGGCCGCCATCGGCCTCCTCCTGCACGGTGAATTCTTCATAGCCGAGGAAGGTGAAGTGGTTGTCCAGCAGCCATTCGAGGAAGGCCCGCACTTCGGCGGTCTCTTCCGCGCGGGCCTTGACCTTGGACTTGCCCAGCCAGGCCAGCAGCTCCTCGGCCTTGCTGCGCATGGCCGGGAAGTCGGCGACGGCCAGGCGGACTTCGCCGAGCACTTCCAGCAGGGCCTTCTCCAGGGTGCGCAATTCGCCGGTCTGGGAGACGCGGTCGATCTCCAGGTACATCAGCGATTCCTGGTGCACGTCCTTGCCGGTGCTGTTCTTGGGCAGGATCTCCAGCAACTCGCCCTTGGCATTGCGGCGCACGCTGAGCACGTTGGTCTGCAGGGTGTGGATGCTGTAGCCGCGGCGATTCAGCTCCATGCGCACCGAGTCGACCAGGAACGGCTGGTCCGGGTGCAGTACCTGCACGGCGGTGTGGGTCGACTGCCAGCCGTGCTTTTCATAGTCGGGGTTGTACACCGCCACTTCCGGCTGGGCGGGGTTGAAGCGTTCCAACAGGCGCCAGGAAGACAAGGTGCAGCCGACCAGATCGGACAGCCTGCGCTGGGTCAGTTCGTCGAGGGAGATGAAGCCGAAGAACTGCTCGGCGAACAGGGCCACTTGTGGCAGACCCTTGTCGTCGACGTGCTGCGCCAGGGCCGCTTTCAGTTGTTGCTGGAAGTCGGCTTTGCTGGCTGCGGTGAAGAACGCCATGTTGTTACTCCGCTGGGCTCGAATTATTGGATTGAGCGTAGAACGCATATCGTCTTGTGTCGGGCCACAGGTATAGCCGGGCAGTGTGACCCTCGATTGACAGCCCCGACCGGGCGGTCACCGATCCCACCGAGCTTATCGGGACTGGGCCGCCGCTGGCTTACGGGGCTGCGACATATTCGTTCAACGGCATGCAGCCACCACGCTCTGGGGAAACGACAGAATTTGCGGCACGATCGTTCCGCAACTGCCCGAGGAAATATCAAAGCGCTATCATGGCGGTCCCTCGCCTGGAACGGACGCCATGCAACGCCACCCTCCCCTGCGCCGCCCGCTGCTGCGCCACCTGGACAACCTGCTGGTCACCCTGCTGGGCGCGGCGCTGCTCGTGCTGGCCTGGCTGTTCCTCGATGAAGCCGTGCGGCCGCTGCTGATCGGCGCGGTCCCGGTCTATCTCGGCGTGCTGCTGCCGCGCATCGTCGGCCGGGACGAACGCCTGCGCCGGGTGCAGGCTGCGCGGGAACGCTCGGTGGACGAGTGGGGTTTCTGCAGCCGCGACCGCAACGGCCCGTGGATCAACTACATCGATTTCCCGCTGGTCCGCGAAGATCCGCTGTTCAGAGGCCGCTACTTCTATAGCGAATGGCTGGTGGTGCACGACGGGCGCATCGTCATCAATCCCGGCCCCGCCCATGTCGATCTGAACGCCGGCACCGTGAGCTACGACTTCGGCTGCACCCGTACCTATGCCTGGGACGGCTGCTCGCCGAAAGTGCCGTTCTTCTGGATGGCGACCCTTGGCACGCCGGACTGGTGGGAGCACCTGGAAAGCGTGCAGTGCCTGCGCCACGGCCAGCAGCAGGAGCGCGTGATGTTCTGGCCGGTGGCGCACCACGCCAGCCTGGTACATGACGCGCTCTATCAGTTCCTCAATGTCGCCCCGGTGACCAAGGCCGAGGCGGACGAGCTGTTCCACCGCATGCTGCTGGACGCCGGCATGCCGCGCCTGGTCGCCTGGGTCTACCGCTTCGCAGTGGTCCACGGCGGCGCACGCGACATGCGCCGCCAGCTCAACCCCAATACTTCCCTGCGCCTGCTGACCCCGCTGCCCGGCGGCCGGGCAACTCAGGAACCACTAGCGCCGCACAAGGCTCGAAGCGCAGCGCTGCAAGAGTGACGGCCGATGCAGTAAAGTAGGCGGCCCGACAGCCCCACCCTTCGTCCAGGAAATCCACGCGATGGAACATCGTGAGTCGCTCCTTGCACTGCGCCAGTATCTCTCCAGCCAGATCCTCGGCCAGGAAAAGCTCATCGAGCGGCTGCTCATCGCCCTGATCGCCGACGGCCACCTGCTGGTGGAAGGCGCACCGGGCCTGGCCAAGACCAAGGCGATCAAGGACTTGGCCGAAGGCCTGGAGGCCGAGTTCCACCGCATCCAGTTCACCCCCGACCTGCTCCCGGCGGACATCACCGGCACCGAGATCTATCGGCCGGAGAACGGCAGCTTCGTGTTCCAGCAGGGGCCGATCTTCCACCACCTGGTGCTGGCCGACGAAATCAACCGCGCGCCGGCCAAGGTGCAGTCCGCGCTGCTCGAAGCCATGGCCGAGCGCCAGGTCAGCGTGGGCCGCAGCACCTACGACCTGCCACCGCTGTTCCTGGTGATGGCCACGCAGAACCCCATCGAGCAGGAAGGCACCTACCCGCTGCCCGAGGCCCAACTCGACCGCTTCCTGATGCACGTGAAGATCGGCTATCCGGAAGCCTCCGTGGAGCGCCGCATCCTCCAGCAGGCCCGAGGCGAAGCGCTGAATGGCGAAACCAAGCCCGAGCGCCGGGTCACCCAGGAAGCCATCTTCGCCGCACGCCATGAAATCCTTGGCCTGTACATGGCCGACGCCGTGGAGGAATACCTGGTCCAGCTGATCATGGCCACGCGCACCCCGGCCAAGTACGACGCCGAACTGGCCGAATGGCTGTCCTACGGCGCCAGCCCGCGGGGCTCCATCGCGCTGGACCGTTGCGCGCGTGCCCACGCCTGGCTGGCCGGCCGCGATTTCGTCAGCCCCGAGGACATCCAGGCGATGCTCTTCGATGTGCTACGCCACCGCCTGATCCTCACCTTCGAGGCGGAAGCCGCCGGGATCGACCAGGACCGCGTGGTCCAGCGCATCCTCGACGTAGTCGCCGTCGCCTGACATGCACAATGTCCTGGCGCCTGGCGTCGCGATTTCCCTTGGCGAGCTGATCGAGATCCGCCACCGCCTGCACGAAGTCCAGCTGTTTTCCACGCCCTCGCGGCGCAGCCCGTTGATCGGCCTGCACCACTCGCGCCTGCGCGGCCGTGGCGTGGACTTCGACCAGGTGCGCGTGTACCAGGCCGGCGACGACGTGCGCACCATCGACTGGCGCGTCACCGCGCGCACCCAGGAGCCGCACACCAAGCTGTTCCATGAAGAGCGCGAGCGCCCGGTGTACGTCCTGGTGGAACAGAGCGCGCGGATGTTCTTCGGCTCCGGGCAGTCGTTCAAGTCCGTGCTCGCCGCCCGTGCCGCGGCCTTCGTCGGCTGGGCCGCGCTGGCACACAACGACCGCATCGGCGGGCTGGTGTTCACCGACAGCGAATGCCACGAGATCAAGCCGCGGCGCAGCAAACAGAGCCTGCTGCAGTTGTTCAACCTGATCGTGCGCGCCAACAACGCCCTGCTCGCCGGCTCCAACCTCAGCCACACCGGCGACGGTTTCGGCATGGCCCTGCGCCGCGCCCGCGAGGTGCTGCGTCCCGGCAGCCTGATCATGGTGATGTGCGACGAGCGCGCGCTCAGCGACGTGGCCGAGCAGCAATTGTCCCTGCTGGCGCGGCACACCGACCTGGTGATGCTGCCGGTATCCGACCCGCTCGACCACGCCCTGCCCGCTGCCGGATTGCTGAGGTTCGCCGAGGGCCAGGCACAACTGGAACTGGACACCCACATCGACGAGCAGCGCCTGGCCTACCGCGCTCTCGGCGAGGCCCGCCGCGAGCGCTGGCAGCGCCTTGCACTGCGCCTTGGCGTGCCGCTGCTGCCGCTGACCACCCAGGAAGAACTGGTGGAGCAGCTGCGCAACCTGCTGGAACAGCATCAGCCGGGTTATGCCAAATGAATCCCCTCGACCAACTGCAACCGCTGATCGAACCGGCGACGGTGCCCTGGTGGCCCCCGGCACCGGGCTGGTGGCTGCTCGCCGCGCTGCTGCCGCTTCTGCTCTGGCTGCTGTGGCGCAATCGCCAGCGCTGGCTGCCCAGGCGCAAGGCCAAGGTGGTCACGGAAGCCCCGCTGGACCCGCTGCGCGAAGCCGCCCTGGAAGAACTCAAGCGCCTGCCGCGCCCCTATGACCGCGCGCCGGCCGGGCCCTGGCTGCAATCGCTCAATGGCCTGCTCAAACGCCTGTCGCGCGCCCGCTGGCCGGACAGCCACAGCCATACCCTGAGCGGCCGTGCCTGGCTGGCCTTCCTCGACACCCGTTGCCCGGCCGCCGGCCTGACCCGCTGGATGATCCTGGTGGAAGGCGGCTACCGCGCCGAGTGCAAGCTGGACGACAAGGCCATCGACGGCCTTGCCGCCGCCGTGGAAACCTGGGTGCGCAAGCATGTTTGAGCTCGCCTGGCCGTGGGTATTCCTGCTCGCCCCGCTGCCCTGGGTGATGCGCTTCATCCTGCCGCCGGCCGACAATGGCGAGGCGGCGCTCAAGGTCAGCTTCCTCAAGGAACTCGAAGGGCTCGCCGGCCGCCGTGCCCGCGCGCGCTTGCCGGCCTGGCGCCAGCAGGCGCCCTTCGCCCTGCTCTGGCTCTGCCTGCTGCTGGCCGCGGCGCGCCCGCAGTGGGTCGGCGAGCCACTGCCGATCCCCGCCACCGGCCGCGACCTGCTGGTAGCGGTGGATGTCTCCGGCTCCATGGACTACGCCGACATGACCTGGGACGGCGCGGAAGTCAGCCGCCTGCACGCCGTGCAGAAACTGTTCGGTGATTTCATCGAAGGTCGTCGGGGTGACCGCGTCGGGCTGATCCTGTTCGGCACTCGCGCCTACCTGCAGGCGCCGCTGACCTTCGACCGCCACACCGTGCGCATCTGGCTGGACGAAGCGCTGATCGGCATCGCCGGCAAGGACACCGCCCTGGGCGACTCCATCGGCCTGGCGGTCAAGCGCCTGCGCCAGCGCCCGACCGAAAGCCGCGTGCTGGTGCTGATCACCGATGGCGCCAACACCGCCGGCGAGATATCCCCGCAGACCGCCGCACGCCTGGCCGCCGAGGAGCACGTGAAGGTCTACACCATCGGCATCGGCGCCGATCCCAAGCAGGGCGGCGTCGCCGGACTGTTCGGCCTCAACCCGGGGTTGGACCTGGACGAGCCGGCGCTCAAGGCCATCGCCGAAAGCACCGGCGGCGAGTACTTCCGCGCACGCAACGGCGAAGAGTTGCAGCGCATCTCCGACAGCCTCGACCGACTCGAGCCGGTGGAACAGAAGCCAACCCAGGCGCGCCCGGCCATTGCGCTGTACCGCTGGCCGCTGCTGCTGGCACTGCTGATCAGCGCAGCGCTGGTGGTGGGCACGCTTTGGCCGCCCGAGGACTGGCGCTGGCCGGCCTGGATGGCGCGCCTGCAGAAGGAGCGCCGGCCATGAGCAACCTTTGGCCGCACCTGCTGCACCCGCTGTGGCTGATCCTGCTGCTGCCGCTCGGCTGGCTGCTGTGGAAGCTCTGGCACCGTGAGCGCCGCGCCGGCCGCTGGCAGCTGCTGCTGCCCCAGGCCTTCCACCCCTGGCTGCTGGCCGGCGGAAACGGCCGTCATGAACGCCGCCCGTGGATCTACCTGGGCATCGCCTGGCTGCTGGCGGTGCTTGCCCTGCTCGGCCCGAGCTGGCAGCAGGTGGAGCAACCGACCATGGAGCGCAGCGACCCGCTGGTGGTGGTGCTGGAACTCACACCGCAGATGCTCGCCACCGACCTCAAGCCGACACGCCTGGAACAGGCCCGGCGCAAGCTGCTCGACCTCCTGCAGGCACGCAGCGACGCGCAGACCGCCATCGTCGTCTACGCCGGCAGCGCCCACACGCTGGTGCCGCTGTCCAATGACCTGGGCACCGCACGCAACCTGCTCGACGCCCTCAAACCCTCGATCATGCCCGAGCCCGGCCAGCGCGCCGACCTTGCCGTCGCCCAGGCGCGACGCCTGCTCGACAACGGCGCCGAGGGCAACGGCCGGATCCTGCTGCTCACCAGTGCACTGGACGCCCGCGAACGCCAGGGCATTCGCCAGGCGCTCAAGGGCAAGGGCAAGGACCTGCTACTGCTCGCCGTAGGCACGCCCGGCGGCGCACCCATCGCCCAGGAAGACGGCACCTTCCTCAAGGACGACCAGGGCAACATCCTGGTGCCACGCCTGGACGAGAATGGGTTGCGCGTCTTCGCCACCGACATGGGCGGCCGCTTCCAGCGCCTGCGCGCCAGCAGCGGCGACCTGCGCTCCCTCGGCCTGCTGGATAACACCCAGGGGCTGCAGGTCAGCGAGGAAGATGCACTGCTACGCCTGCAGCGCTGGGCCGACCAGGGCTACTGGCTGCTGTTGCCACTGCTCCTGCTCGCCGCCTGTGCCGGGCGGCGCGGCTGGCTGTTCAGCCTGCCGCTGTTGCTGCCGCTGCTCTGGGCGCCGCCGCAGGACGCCAACGCCTTCGAGTTGAACGATCTCTGGTTGCGCCCCGACCAGCAGGGCCAGCGCCTGCTCGACGCCGGCAAGCCGGCCGAGGCGGCCGAGCGCTTCGCTGACTTCCGCTGGAAGGGGCTCGCCCTGTATCGAGCCGGCGATTATGTCGACGCCGCCCAGGCCTTCGCCCAGGGTGACGAGGCCGCCGACCACTACAACCGCGGCAACGCCCTGGCGAAACAGAACGAGCTGGAAGCCGCGATCGACGCCTACGACCAGGCACTTGAACGCAACCCCGACCTGGAGGCCGCCAAGCGCAACAAAGCCCTCCTCGAAGACCTCTTGCGCCAACGCAAGGACAATCCGCCCGGCGACGGCACCGACCAGCCTCCCGAAGAAAACCACGACGCCGGGCAGAGCAGCGATCCCCAGGCCGCCCAGCCTCAGGATCAGCAGCACGAGGAAGACAACGCCAGCGAGCGTGACTCGCAACCGGCACCCGCGGCGAAGAACCCATCGCAGGAAGCCGACAAACCCACCGCCAGCCAGGCCGACAAGCCCGACGGCGACGTTCGCGAAGATCAGGAAACCAACCCGGAAGATGCCGGTCCACTGGGAGACGAGCGCCGTCAGGCCCTGGAACAGTGGCTGCGGCAGATTCCCGACGATCCGTCCGAACTGTTGCGTCGCAAGTTCTGGTACCAGCAACAGCAGCAGCGCCAGGAACCCAACCCATGAAAAGGCTGATCTGCCTGACCCTGCTCTGCCTCGCCGCCTTCCGCGCCGAGGCCAGCTTTACCGCCAGCGTCGACCGTGCGCGCCTGAACCAGGGCGAGAGCGTCGAGCTGACGCTGGAGTCCGATGACCCGACGCTGTTCGGCAAGCCCGACCTGAAACCGCTGGACGAGCACTTCGTGGTCCTGGGCACCCGCCAGGTCAACCGCCTCACCACGCTCAACGGCAAGGCCCAGGCCACCACGCGCTGGATCATCACCCTGCAGCCACGCAGCGAAGGCAAGGTGGAAATCCCGCCGATCCACCTGGGCGGCAACGCCAGCGAGCCGATCAGCCTCGATGTGCTCAAGGCCGAAGACAGCGCCGAGGGACAGAAGCTCGCGCCGGTGTTCATCGACGCCAGCGTCGACCGCGAGGAAAGCTGGGTGCAGGCCCAGGTCATCCTCACCCTGCGCATCTACCACTCGGTGTCGTTGTACGACGACAGCAGCCTCAGCCCGCTGCGCATGAACGACGCCCGCGTCGAGCAACTGGGCGAGCCACGCACCTACGAGAAGGACATCAACGGCGTTCGCCATGGCGTGATCGAAGTGCGCTACGCGATCTTCCCGCAGAAGAGCGGCACCCTGGAGATCCCCGGCCAGACCTTCAAGGCCACTCAGGTTGCCCAGCGCCGCAACGACGATGACTACAACCCGTTCGGCCCGCAGCCGGGCAAGCAGGTGCTGGTCACCTCGCCGAGCATCCCGTTGCAGATCGACCCCAAGACCGCGGACTACCCGAAGGACGCACCCTGGCTGCCGGCACGCTCGCTCAGCCTGAGCGAGACCTGGAGCCCGCAGCCCGAGGAAGCCAAGGCCGGCGAATCGCTGACCCGCAACATCATGCTGCGCGTGGAAGGCCTGTCCGGCGCCCAGTTGCCGCCGCTGCCGGTCACCCTGCCCGAAGGCCTGCGCCATTACCCGGACCAGCCGCAGCTGGCCAACGAAAGCAGTGACCAGGGCATGATCGGCAGCCGCGAGGAACGCGAAGCGCTGATCGCCGACAAGGCCGGCCCGGTCGAGCTGCCGCCGGTGGAGGTGGTCTGGTGGAATACCCAGGAGCGCCGGGTCGAGCGCACCAGCCTGCCGGCGCGCACGCTGCAAGTCGCCGCCAATGCGCAACTGGAAGAACACACCGAGGCCCCCGCTGCCCCCAGCGAAGCAGCAGTCAGCGACACGCTGCTCTGGCCCTGGCAGCTCGCCTGCGCGCTGCTCAGCCTGACCACCCTGCTCGGTTTCGCCCTGTGGTGGCGCGCCCGCAGCCAGCCGGCGGTCATTCGCGTGGCGCAGGCCGGCCCGAACACCCGCACCCTGCTGGACGAACTGCGCCGCGCCTGCCAGGCCAACGACTCGCATGCCACCCGCCAGGCGCTGGATGCCTGGGCCCGGCAGCAGCCGGAAACCCTGGCCGACATGGCAGCGCGCTTCGTGCCGTTGTCCGATGCGCTGGATGGCCTCAACGGCGCGCTCTACAGCGACAGCGAAGGCGGCCGCAACTGGCAGGGCGAAGACCTCTGGCGCGCCATCCGCACCCTGCCCGGTGCCGACCCGGACGCACCGCCGGCGCCGGAGGCCAGCAGCCTGCCGCCGCTCTATCCGCGCTGACGGCTATGCTGGTGGCATCCCCGCCAGAGGTGCGTCCATGCCCGCCCACCGGCTGATTCCGGCGCTGGCCGCCGGCCTGCTGCTGATCTGCAACCTCCTCGTGGCCGGCCCGCTGCAGGCAGCCGAGGCCCTGCCACCGACCCAGCCGTTGCAGGGCCCCGGCGGTTCGAACTACGCCCATGCCGACGTGCACCAGTGGCACTTCTCGGCCGAGGGCAACGAATACTGGGTGTTCACTCCGGAGCGGCCCGCCCCCGCCAGCTCGCCTGTGGTGGTCTTCACCCACGGCTGGAGCGTCATGCAGCCGGACCTCTATCGCGCCTGGATCGAGCACATCGTCCGGCGTGGCGCCATCCTCATCTACCCGCGCTACCAGGCGACGCTGAAGACGCCAGCGGCGGAGTTCCTGCCCAACGCAGCCGACTCCGTGCGCCGCGCCATCGCCGATCTGCAGGCAGGCAAGCTGGGAGTGAAGCCGGAGCTGGAGCACGTCGCCTACGTCGGCCATTCGGCGGGTGGCCTGATCGCCAGCGGGCTCGCCGCCTCCTGGCAACGGCTGGGCATACCGGAGCCGCGTGTGCTGATGGCGGTGGAGCCGGGCAAGAGCAGTGGCCCACGCTGGCGCCAGGTGCCACTGGAACCGCTGGCCAACATCCCCGCCGGCACCATGCTGCTGGCGCTTTGTGGTGATGAGGACGAGCGCGTTGCCTGCGATGACGCTCAGCGCATCTACTCGGAAAGCACCCAGGTCGCGCCGCGCAACAAGGACCTGCTCCTGCTGCGCAGCGATCGCCACGGCAGCCCGCCCCTGCTGGCCAACCATGCGGCGCCGACCGCACCGCGCTTCGATCCGCGCTACCCGCCCAGCGACTCCTCCAGCTGGTTGCTCAACCGCGTGCAGGAGCGCGTGAAGCAGCGTCTGAAACAAGGGCAACCCTCAGCCCACAACGCCCTGGCGACCGATGCGATGGACTGGTTCGGGCCGTGGAAGCTGTTCGATGCATTGTGCGATGCGGCCTTCTACGGCCAGGACCGCGATTACGCGCTGGGCGGTGGGCCGGCGCAGCTGTCCATGGGGCGCTGGAGCGATGGCACACCGGTGAAGGCGATGCAGCGGTTGTCGGCACCAGTACCCTGAGCATCCATCGCCGGCCTGGGTTCGCGAACAATCTCAACTGCCGCTGTGCTCCATCACCGCCCCCTTGAACACATCGTCCAGCGGCACCTGGTAGCCAATGGCAAGACGGTTGGTCTCGTTGGCCATGGCCACCACGGCCATCAGCTCGCCGAGCATGGCGTCGTCCATCCCGGCCTTGCGCGCCGCCGCGCCGTGGGAGCCGATGCAGTAGTTGCAGTTGTTGGTGACGCTGACGGCGACGTAGATCAACTCCTTCACCAGCGGATCGAGCTGACCCGGCCCCATCACCTCCTTGAGACTCTCCCAGGTGCGCTTGAGCGTCTGCGGGTGATTGGCCAGGGCCTTCCAGAAGTTGTTCACCCAGTCGACCCTGCGGGTCGCCATGATGTCGTCGTAGACGGCGCGGACTTCAGGGCTGGCGTCGGCGTACTCGATCAATTGAAAGGACATGATGGCTCCCTATAAGTTTTGGAATAAGAAAAGCAGAATTCAGAATTGGATGACTGGACAAGCGATGGAGAAAGATAAGGCGTTCTCTCCCATCCCCGTCAAGGAATCAGACCCATGCAACGCCGCCCCGCCCTGTTCTTCGCCGTCGCCCTGCTACCGCTTCTCGTCCAGTCGGCCCAGGCCGCCCAGGCGGGCCTGTGGGACACCTACGCCAGCCTCAGGCAGCACGACTGGGTCGACCTGACCCACTCGTTCGACAGCAATACACCGCACTGGAAAGGCTTCGAGCCCATGGGCCGCAAGACGCTCTACACCGTGGACAAGGACGGTTTCCAGGTGGAGCTGTACAGCCACGTTGGCCAGTGGGGCACCCACGTCGATCCGCCGGTGCACTTCCACAAGGGCCTGCGCAGCGTCGATCAACTCGACGTGAAGGAGCAGTTCCTGCCGCTGGTGGTGTTCGATATCCACGAGCAGGTGGCGAAGAACCCCGACTACGTGCTGACCCTGGCCGATGTGAAGGCCTGGGAAGCCAAGCATGGCCCGGTACCGCAAGGCTCCTTCGCGGCGCTGCGCACCGACTGGTCCCAGCGCTGGCCGGACCAGGCGAAGATGCAGAACCAGGACGCCAAGGGTGTCGCGCACTATCCGGGATGGAGCAAGGAGGCGCTGGTGTACCTCTACGAGACGCGCAAGATCACTGCGTCCGGCCACGAGACCACGGATACCGATCCCGGCGTCGCCACCAGCAAGGACGACTATTCGCTGGAGTCGTACATCCTGGGCACCAACCACTACCAGATCGAATTGCTCGCCAACCTCGACAAGGTGCCCGAGGCCGGCGCGCTGGCGGTGGTGAGCTTCCCGAAGATCGCCCAAGGCACAGGCTTCCCGGCGCGGGTCTTCGCCATCCTGCCGTGATCCGCCCTGTCTGTAGGAGCGAGCTTGCTCGCGAACAGCCCCCTCGCGGACGTTGATTCGCAAGCAAACTCGCTCCTACGAAGAGCATAAAAAAACGCGGCCCGAGGGCCGCGTTTTTTATTGCTCGAGCGTCGATCAGTGAACCAGGATCGAAGCCTTCTTCTGACGCACCTTCTCCGGGTTGATCAGGAAGCGCGCCAGCGCCGGCAGCAGCCAGAGGGCGCCGAACATGTTCCAGAGGAGCATGAAGGTCAGCATCAGGCCCATGTCGGCCTGGAACTTGATCGCCGAGAAGATCCAGGTAGCCACGCCGATGGCCAGGCACAGGCCGGTGAACAGCACGGCTTTACCCGTGGACTTCAGCGTCTCGTAGTAGGCCTCCTGCAGGGACAGGCCCTGGCGCAGGAAGGACTCCAGGCGGGTGTAGATGTAGATGCCGTAGTCCACGCCGATACCCACGCCCAGCGCGATCACCGGCAGGGTCGCTACCTTCACGCCGATGCCCAGGGTAGCCATCAGCGCGTTGCCCAGCACCGAGGTGAGGATCAGCGGCAGCACGATGCACAGGGTCGCGGCGAAGGAGCGGAAAGTGATCAGGCACATCACCGCCACGCAGATGTACACCAGGATCAGGATGGTCAGTTCCGAGTGCTTGATCACGTCGTTGGTGGCGGCCTCGATACCGGCGTTACCGGCGGCGAGCTTGAACTTCAGGTCGTCCTTCTCGTTGGCCTTGGCGAAGTCCTGCACGACAGCCACGGCGCGGTCGAGAGTCTCGGCCTTGTGGTCGTTGAGGAACACCAGCAGGGGTGCCAGCGAGCAGTTGCTGTTGAACAGACCTTCGGCGCGGCTGATGGAGTTGTTCAGCACGTCCTGGTTGCGCGACAGCGACTCCCACTTCAGGTTGCCTTCGTTCATGCCCTTGATCATCTGCTTGGAGACGGTGACCAGGGAGATGGCCGACTGCACGCCCTGGGTGTTCTCCAGGCGCCAGGCCAGCTCATCGATGGCGGACAGGGTCTTGTGGGTGGAGCAGCCTTCGGCCTCGGACGCCACCATCACCACCAGCACGTCGGAGCTGGTCGAGTAGTTGCGGATGATGAAGTCGTTGTCCAGGTTGTAGCGCGAGTCCGGACGCAGTTCCGGCGCACCCTGGTCAAGGTCACCGATCTTCAGGTGATGGCCCTGCCACATGCCGCCGGCGAACATCGCCAGGGCGATGACCACGGAGATCGGTGCCACGGACGGGCTGGCGAAGTTGGACAGCGCGCGCCAGAAGGGATGGTCGCGCACGGCGTCTTCCTTGCTGCGCTGCACCGCCTTCTTGCTGATGCCGATGTAGGAAATGGCGACCGGCAGCAGGATCAGGTTGGTGAACACGATCACCGCCACGCCGATGGAGGCGCCGATGGCCAGTTCGCGGATCACGCCGATGTCGATCACCAGCAGGGTGATGAAGCCTACGGCGTCCGCGAGGATGGCGATCATGCCCGGCAGGAACAGTTGGCGGAAGGTGCGGCGAGCGGCCAGCAGCGGGGTTTCCGCGTCACTGGACTGCAGGGCGATACCGTTGATCTTCTGCACGCCGTGGGAAATACCGATGGCGAAGATCAGGAACGGCACCAGCATCGAATACGGGTCCAGCCCGAAGCCGATGATGTGCAGCAGGCCCAACTGCCAGATCACCGCCACCAGGGTGGTGGACAGCACCGCAATGGTGGAGCGCACGCACTTGGTGAACCACAGCAGCAGCACCAGGGTGATGACGAAGCAGATGCCGAAGAAGCCGACCACCATCAGCAGGCCGTCGATCAGGTCACCGACCTTCTTGGCGAAGCCGGTGATGTGGATCTTCACGTTGGGGTTCTGCAGCTGGTACTTGTCGCGGATCTTCTCTTCCAGCTCATGGGAGAACTGGCGGTAATCCAGCTTCATCAGCTTGCCCTGGTCTTTCGGGTCCGGGTAGACCTCCAGCAGCGGCACGTCGACGATGCTCGACTTGAAGTTGTTGGCCACCAGGCGGCCGATCTGGCCGGACTTGAGCACGTTGTTGCGCAGCAGGTCCAGGGCCTTGGCGGAACCGTCGTAGGTCTGCGGGATAACCTCGCCGCCGGCGAAGCCTTCCTCGGTCACTTCGGTCCAGCGTACGCTCGGGCTCCACAGCGACTTCATGCCGGAGCGGTCGACGCCGGGGATGTAGAAGACCTCGTCATGGATCTGCCGCAGCGTCTCCATGTATTCCTTGGTGAAGATGTCGCCGTTCACCGCTTCCACCGAGATGCGCACGGTGTTGCCGAGGTTGGCCAGGTCGTTGCGGTGCTCCAGCATGTTCTGGATGAACGGGTGCTGCAGCGGGATCATCTTCTCGAAACTGGTGGACGGGCGCACTTGCGTGGCCGACCAGGCGAGGAAGACGGTCACCAGCAGGCACGCGATGATCACGAACGGCCGGTGGGTGAAGATGATGCGTTCCAGGAAAGTCGCCTTGTCCTGTTGATGCTTGTTCAGAGCGTTCATTGCGGCTCCCCGGCTTATTGTTGTTCTGTCAGCTCGGCGCCGGTCGCCGAAGCCAGGTGGATACCGCCCTGGCCGACCAGCACCAGGTTGCCATTGCCGGCAGCGCTCACGCCCGCGAGGGACAGGCGATCCGGACGGTTGACGACGCTGAAGCTGACGCCGTCGTCCTTGCTCTCCAGCACGCTGCCGCCGTGGCCGACGACGACGATGGTGCCGTCATCCAGCAGGCTGCCTTCGGAGAGGCCGAACTCCAGCTCGCCGCCATTGGCGGTGGGCAGGCTGACCTGCTGCCAGGTGCTGCCGAAATCGGTGGAACGGAACAGGTGGCCGCGCAGGCCGTAGGCCAGGACGGTGCCGGCCTGGGTGGTGCCGGTGGCGCCGAACAGCGAGCCCTCGTAGGGGCCCTGGAGTTTTTCCCAGGTCTGGCCCCAGTCCTTGGAGCGGAACATGCTGCCCGCCTCGCCGACCACGAACAGGCCGGAGTCCTTCACCGCCGTGATGGCGTTGAGGTGGTACTGGTCTTCGTTGTCCAGGCGATCGCTGACGTCTTCCCAGCTCTTGCCGCCATCGGTGGTTTCCAGCAGCGCGCCATAGGCGCCCACGGCCACACCGTGGTTCTCGTCCTGGAACCAGATGTCCAGCAGCGGCGCTTCGCGCTTGAGGTCCTCGAACTGGCGCACCCAGGTGGTGCCGCCATCGGTGGTGGCCAGGACCTGGGCGTCGTGGCCGACGGCCCAGCCCTTCTTGTCGTTGACGAAGAACACCGAGGTCAGCAACTGGCGGGTCGGCACGATGGCCTGGGTCCAGCTCTTGCCTGCGTCGTCGGAATAGAGGATGTGCCCGTGGTCCCCCACCGCGACCAGCCGCTTGCCGGCATGGGCGATGCTCAGCAGCAAGCTGCTGGAGGCCTTGGCGGACATGATCGAGTTGGAATCACTGGCGGCGTCCGTTGCGGCAACGGCATGCAGCGGAGCCAGGGACATCATCAGGAAGGAAAACGCGCCGAGCAGGGAAATCGACTTGCGCGACATCGGGAAGGAGCTTCGCACTCCCGATACGGGCTGCTCGCTCGAAGTGCGCCACTGGGGCTCACGCATATGCCTTTACCTCTTTTTCTTATGCAGGCGGTATGTAGTTTGGAGCTATATAGCCAGCCTTTTCCGGGGCTGACAATTAACGGCACGTTATCTTTTGTTAAGCCCCGGGCGCCTCACTCGAAAGGATGAGTGCATTTTGCCATCTCGCCCGAAAGGCGCGCGGGTGGCGGCTTCCCGCGGGTGGAGCGGTAACACTTTCACGCCTTCACGCTTTCGCGCAGGTATAAAAAAGCCCGCCATGGGGCGGGCTCTTTCACGCACGAAGCGAACTCAGCGGGTGCCGCGGCGACGCAGTGCGGACGGGCTGAAGTAGGAGTCGTCCGGTACGGCCTGGCTGAAGTCGATGGTGGTCGGCTCTTCGTTGTCCAGGTTCTGTACGTGGTAGCGACGCGCCTGCAGGTCGTGGAAGGTATCCAGAGCAGTCCAGGTGGTGGGCAGCTCGTAGTAGTTCTTCAGGTACGCCAGCGATACGCGCCACAGTTCGCCGCGACCGTCGTACTGGTCGACTTCGGCGGCGCCCCAGCTGTCCTCGTCGAGGAACAGTACGCGCTTGGAATAGATGTGGCGTGCGCCCGGCTTCAGGGTGCCTTCCACGATCCACACGCGGTGCAGTTCATAGCGGGTGTATTTCGGGTTCAGGTGGTTGGGGGTCAGCAGATCCTTGTACTTAACCTCAGGGCTGGAAACCTTGTAGTTGTTGTACGGGATGTACATTTCCTTCTTGCCGATCAGCTTCCAGTCGTAGCGGTCCGGCGAGCCGTTGAACATGTCGGTGTCGTCGGCGGTACGCAGGCCGTCGGCGGCGGCGATCGGGGTGTCGTAGGCCAGGTTCGGCGCACGGCGCACGCGGCGCTGGCCGGCGTTGTAGCCCCAGGCCTGACGCGGCTCCTTCACCTGATCGAGGGTCTCGTGGACCAGTGCGGCACCACCGGCCAGGCGAGCCGGGCTCTTGGTGAACGACAGGTAGTAGAACAGCAGGTTGTTCAGGTCGGCGAAGCTCTTGCCCTGGATGTAGTACTTGAACAGTGCTTCCTGCTGCGAGGTCACCAGCGAGTAGTCGCCGTTGCGCTGCACAGCCACTTCGGACGCGCGACGCACGACGTAGGTGCCGCGGTAGCGAGCGATGTGGTTCCACACCGCTTCCACGCCGCTCTGCGGGATCGGGAACGGGATGCCGCCGAAGGCATCGACGAAGCCGTTGCCGCCTTCGGCCAGCTTGGCGCTGGTGGCGTTCTTCAGGGTGTTGTCATACACCCACTGCGGCGCCGAACCGCTGCGGCGGCTCGGGTACACCGGCATCTGGAAGGTGTCCGGGTAGGTGGCGAACAGCGCCAGGGTGCCCGGAGTCAGGTTGGCCTTGTACTGGTCAAGGTTGGCCTTGGTGATGGTATACAGCGGCTTGTCGGCGGCGAACGGGTCGATGTGGTGCTGGCCCGGCTTGTAGCCGGCCGGTGCCTGGGTGATGCCACCGGTCCAGGCCGGAATGGTGCCGGCGGCGTTGCCGGCCTTTTCCGCGCCCAGCGGGGTCAGGCTCGACTGCAGCTTGGCCGCGTCCTGCGGGGAAACCGCCGCCAGGGCGCTGCCGGCGGACAGGGCCAGGGCCACTGCGGCGCCGACCAGGGTACGCATGTTGCGCATGGTGATTCTCCGTGAAGTTCACGCGCCGGCCCAAGTGGGCCGACGCGAGCTTGTCGTTAGAAGGAGTACTTGACGTTGAAGCCGACGTTGTCGCGGTCGCGGCTGGCGTTGTTCTGCCCGGCGCCGTAGAACTCGGTGTACTGCAGTTCGGCTTCCAGGGCGTTCAGGTAGGTAGCCTTGACGCCCAGGGTGTAGGCCTTGCGGCCTTCGATGAAGTTGCCGGTCTGGTAGGAGTTGCCTTCGAAGTCGTCCTTGTAGACGGCGTAGGGCGAGATGTTCACGCCGGCGAAGACGTCGTTCCAGGTACCGGATAGCAGCAGGGTGTAGCCGTAGGCGTTCTTGTTCACCTGATCGTCGCGGTCGTAACCGGAGATGTAGGCGCCGTTGCCACGGCCGGAGTAGTAACGGGTGCTGCCGTCGTAGGCGGTGTACTTCAGGTCGCTGCCGCGCAGGTGCTCGGAGGCCAGTTCCGCCACGCCCATCAGCGAGTCGAAGGACAGCGACGGGCCGAAGTTGTAGATGGTACCCAGCGAGGTGTTGAAGGCCTCGACGCGCTCGTAGTTGTGGATCTGGTCGCGAATCGAGACATCACCGCCGCCGATGTTCACGGTCTTGCCGCTGGCCAGCGCCGGGGCCTGGACCAGCAGGTCGCCGAGCAGGTCGTTGGTGGTGGCGATGCCGATCGGCAGGTTCGGGCGGTAGGCCAGCTCACCGAACACCGAGGCGTCGCCCACGGTGGTGTTGAAGCTGAAGCCGTACATGCGAATGTTTTCCACATATTCACGGCGGGCGTTGACCTGGTTGGCGACGTCCACGGAGGTCGCGCCATTGACCAGGCTCAGCACCTGACCGGCCATGGCATTGCCGCTGCCTGCGGCGCTCACCAATTGGTCGTAGGAGGTGAAGCCACCAACGCCGGCGAGCTGGTCGAGATCCACGCCAGCGTAGTCGCTGTTCAGGTCGGCGTAGATGGTCGGCTCTTTGGAGTGGTAGTTGACGAAGTAGAAGCCGAACTCGGTGGAGTTCAGTTCTTCAGCCACGTAGTGGAAGGCCACACCGAACTGACCATCGTTCTTGGCGTTGATGTCCTTGCCGACATTGGCGACCTTGAACACACCGTTGGAGTCCAGGTACTGAGTACCCTGCAGGCCGCCCACATGGGCTGCGGACAGCTGCGGGTAGAGGCTCTGGAACAGCGGGTTGGAAAGCGCGCCCACGGTGGTGTAGGCAGTGTTGCCGCCATCGGCGAACAGGTCGGTCTCGGAGAAGAAGGTGCCGACCGGGTCGATGCGGGTCTCTTTCCAGTTCCACTGGTAGAAGGCGTCCATCGACAGGTTGTCGGTCAGGCCGATGTTGAAGCTCGCGGCCTCCACCGGCATCAGCACTTCCTTCAGCTCCGAGCCCGGCAGGCGGAACTTGGCGGCGTCCACCGGGTTGGTGGTGTTCACGCCACCGCGGTAGAAGATGCCTTCGCCCCAGTTGAATACCTGACGACCCAGGCGCGCGGTCAGCGGGTGATCGGCCACGTCCCAGTTGCCATAGACGTAGGCATCGAGGATCTCGGCGCGGTTGCCGGCGGCGTCGCGGGTCTCGCTGGTGAAGCGATCGCTGTTCGGATAGGTCTGGCTCGGTTGCGCCGGGTGGTTGTTGTCGTAGTAGTCGTTGCGCTTGTCCATGATCTGGGTGTCATAGAAAGCCGAGCCACGCACGAACAAGCCGTAGTTCTTGTAGGTCGCTTCCAGGTCGGAAGTGATCTTGTACACCTCGGAAACCAGGCCAGTGTCGAAGTTGCGGTTGCCGTCGTTGCCGTTGATGTCGTTGTTGGTCTTGTCCTGGCCTTGCACGCGCCACAGGGCGCCGTAGGACACGGTGCTGTCCAGCGAGCCGGTGACTTCGTTATCGAGGAAGCTGAACTCGACCGCCGTTGCCTGGGCAGACATCAGCAGGGGCAGGATGCCGGCCAGGGCGAAACCGGCACGAGCAGGCGCATAACGCAAGACAGGCTTGCGAACTGGGATTTCCATTAGGACTCACTCCATGGACTGATCATTCTTTAGCGGCGCCGCCAGTGCGCGGTACGCCTTGTCAGCCGTTATTCCACGGCCTTGTTGTCGTCGATCTGAAGGAAACTCCCCCAAGGTGCTCGACACGCCTCCCGACCCAATGGACGGGCAAAGGCTAAGCGGGGTCCGCCGGTGCAACCCCAATGCCAAGAGCACGTCTGTATCCCGTTCTGCTTACAAAAAATAAAGAATCAGCTCGCTACTTTTTGTGACTGGTCATTCACTGATCAAATTCACGGACCGATTGCGCCATTTGCTCCCTCCCCTGGCGCAATCCGCCCCTGAAGGCGCGACGCAGACACTTCGGACATTTCTGCCCAATACCGCACAGCGATAAGAACGATATCGATTAATTTCGATAGGTAACAAAAAGGTGTTACCAACAAAAGTTGGTAACACCTTTTCGACTGCGGCATGCGCCCCTGGAACGGGGCGCGGTGGGTGTATTACGCGACGCTCTTGCTCACCACTTCGTAGACATCGCTGGACAGCTCGCCCGACGCCAGGATGCGTTCCAGCTCGGCCTTCATCAGCGCCTGGCGCTCGGGCGCGTACTTGCGCCAGCGGGTCAGCGGCGTGAGCAGGCGCGAGGCGATCTGCGGGTTGAGTGCGTTGAGGGTGATGATCTGGTCCGCGAGGAAGCGGTAGCCGGCGCCATCCGCGCGGTGGAAGTTGATCGCGTTCTGGTTGGCGAAGGCGCCGATCAGGGCGCGGATCTTGTTCGGGTTCTTCAGGGTGAAGGCCGGATGGCCCATCAGCGCCTGCACGCGCTCCAGCCCACCCGGCAGGGTGCAGCCGGCCTGGACGCTGAACCACTGGTCCATCACCAGCGGGTCATCCTTGAAGTAGTCGGCGAACATCGCCAGCGCCTCGGCCTTCTCCTTCTCGAAGGAAGAGTTGACCAGCACCGCCAGCGCGGTCAGGCGCTCAGTCATGTTGTCGCAATCCTTGTACTGCTCCTGGCAAGCGGCGAGCACTTCGGCCTTGCCGCTCTGGATCAGGTAGGACAGCGCGATGTTCTGCAGGCTGCGGCGGGCAATGTGCGAGGCCTCGGCAACGTAGGCGGTCTCGCGGGATTGCGTGCGGTTGGCCTGGTAACGCTCCCACAGCTGTTCGTGCAGCGCCGCGCCGATCTGCTGGCGGGCGAACTCACGGGCCGCATGGATCGCCTCGACATCAGCCACTTCGCTGATCTCGGTGAGGTAGGCCTCGCTGGGCAGCGAAAGCATCTCGGCGACCATGGCCTGGTCCAGGCCGGTGTCCAGCAGCAAGGTGCGGAAGGCGGTGATCAGACGCTGGTCGAGTACCAGCTTCTCGCCACGCTGGTGCTGGCCGATCAATTCCTGCAGGACCTGCACGGACAACTGCTGGCCGGCTTCCCAGCGATTGAAGCCGTCCTCATCAAACTGCATGAGGAACATCAGTTGGTCGCGGTCGTAGGGGAAGCTCAGCTTCACCGGCGCGGAGAAACCACGCAGCAGCGACGGCAGCGGCTTCTCGGCGAGGCCGACGAAGGTGAAGGACTGCTCCGCCTCGGTCACCTGCAGCACACGGTCGCTGCCATGGGCGTGCTCTTCCCCCTTGAGGCGCAGCGACAGGGCGTTGCCCAGCTTGTCGATCAGGCCCATCTGCACCGGGATGACGAAGGGCAGCTTCTCGCTCTGCCCCGGCGTCGCCGGGCAGCTCTGGCGGAAGGTCAGGGTGTAGCTCTGCGCGGCGGCGTCATAGCTCTCCTCCACCGCCAGGCGCGGAGTACCGGACTGGCTGTACCAGCGCTTGAACTGGGTCAGGTCGACGCCGTTGGCGTCTTCCATGGCCTTGACGAAATCGTCGCAGGTCACGGCCTGGCCGTCGTGGCGCTCGAAGTACAGGTCGGTACCCTTGCGGAAGCCATCGGCGCCCAGCAGGGTGTGGATCATGCGCACCACTTCCGAACCCTTCTCGTAGACGGTCAGGGTGTAGAAGTTGGAAATCTCGATGAAGGAATCCGGGCGCACCGGGTGCGCCATCGGGCCGGCGTCCTCGGCGAACTGATTGGTACGGAGGAAGGCCACGTCCTCGACGCGCTTGACGGTGCGCGAGTTCATGTCAGCGGAGAACTCGCTGTCGCGGAATACGGTGAAGCCTTCCTTGAGCGACAGCTGGAACCAGTCGCGGCAGGTCACGCGGTTGCCCGACCAGTTGTGGAAGTATTCGTGGGCGACCACGCCTTCGACCCGCTGGTGCGCAGCGTCAGTGGCGGTCTCGGCCTTGGCCAGCACGCAGCTGGAGTTGAAGATGTTGAGGCCCTTGTTCTCCATGGCGCCCATGTTGAAGTCGTTGACCGCGACGATCATGAAGATATCCAGGTCGTACTCGCGCCCGTAGACCTTCTCGTCCCAGCGCATGGAGTTCTTCAGGCTGTCCATGGCGTGCTGGCACTTGTCGATGTTCTCCGGCTCGACATAGATGCGCAGGGTGACTTCGCGCTCGCTCATGGTGGTGAACTGGTCTTCCACACACCAGAGATCACCGGCGACCAGGGCGAACAGGTAGGCCGGCTTCTTGAACGGGTCCTGCCAGGTCGCCCAGTGGCGACCGCCCTCTTCCGAGCCGCTGGCGACCGGGTTGCCGTTGGAGAGGAGCACCGGGTACTGGTGCTGCTCGGCCGACAGCGTGGTGGTGAAGCTGCTCATCACGTCCGGGCGGTCGAGGTAGAAGGTGATCTTGCGGAAGCCTTCGGCCTCGCACTGGGTGCAGAACATCTTGCCGGACTTGTACAGGCCTTCCAGCGCGGTGTTGCTTTCCGGGTGGATGCGCACGGTGCTGTCGACGGTGAAGGTCGTCGCCGTCGGCTGCAGGGTCAGGTGGTTCTCGTCGAGCTGGTACTGGCCGGCCTCAAGGGCCTGGTCATCCAGCGCCACCGACAGCAGCTCCAGCTGCTGGCCGTCGAGCACCAGGGGCGGCAGGCTTTCGCCCGGAGCGCCGGCCGCACGATCCGGGTTGCGGCGCATCACCAGCTGGGCGTGGACCAGGGTGTGGTCCTCGTACAGCTCGAAGGTCAGGTTGGTCTCGTCGATCAGGTACTCGGGCGCCTGATAATCCTTGAGGTAGATGACTTTCGGTTGCTCGGTACGCATGGCTTTTGGCCCCTTGGCAGGCGGCCGGCGCGATGGGCCGGCCGGAGGAATCTGGTACTGACTCTAGCGAGCTAGAGCGAAGCGGGCGAGTCGCGCACGCATCTATCCCTAGATGCGTGCCACGAGCCGGAAATTCAATACGATGTCGATCAGGCGCTAATGGCCAGCTGGTACGCGGTGAACTTGCGCACGTTGATCACGCCGGTATCGAAGATCAGGTACTGGCCCTTGATACCCTGCAGGGTACCCTCGACCACCGGCGTCTTGTCCAGATCGAAGCTGGTGATCTTGGCCAGGTAGGCCTCCACCGGATAGCGGATCTCGATGGGCTCCATGTCGATCACCGGCTGGATCGCCTGCAGGCCGAAGCGCTGCTGCAGCCCGACGATACCCTCGGCACAGGCGTCGAAGACCTGCTCGCGAATCGCCACTAGGTCCAGTGGCTCGGCCTCGCCCTTGAGCAGCGCGCGCCAGTTGGTGCGGTCGGCGACCTGGCTGCGCAGCAGGTCTTCGACGAAACCGGACTGCTGGCGGGTCGCCACGCGCATGATCGGCAGCGCCTGGCGCGCGCCCTGGTCGATCCAGCGGGTCGGCACCTGGGTGGCGCGGGTGATGCCCACCTTCACGCCCGAGGAGTTGGCTAGGTAGACCACGTGGTCGGTCATGCAGAAACGCTCGCCCCACTCCGGATCACGGCAGGAACCGTCCTCGAAGTGGCACTTCTCCGGGCTCATGATGCAGCTGTCGCATTGCGCCAGCTTGGTGAAGCACGGGTAGCAGTAGCCCTGTGCGAAGCTCTTCTTGGTCTTGCGGCCGCAATGGCTGCAGAAGATTTCGCCCAGGTACTCCAGGCGCACCGTCTTGCCGATCAGCGGGTTGACCGGGACCTGCGCCTCGCCGAGGCGGAAGGCATACTGCACGGGGCTTTCCAGGCGCGCCGACATCTTGTCCAGGGCGCCGCGTCCAATCTCTTGCATCAGTGCAGGGAGTTGGAGGAGAAGATCATGTTCGGGATCGGCTCAGCGTGGGAGGCGCATTCCTGCGGGCCCATGTAGCCGGTGCGCTGGTCCTCGGGCAGGTTGTCCATCTCCCAGGCGATCATGGCCTGCAGCGACAGCTCTTTCTGCTCCTGGGACAGTTTGCGGCCGTCCGGCCACTTGCCAATTTCCACGGCCAGCTTGAGGCTCTCGTAGATTTCGGGGGTGATGTTCTGGATCATTTCGGCGAAGGACGACATGGGCCGGCTCCTGCAGGGGAAAACGAAGCGGGCATTCTACCGGGCCGAGCGCCCGGGCGCACGAACAGAGGTCAGGCGGTAAGTGATTGCTCTTGTGTAGGAGCGAGCTTGCTCGCGAACGGGCCCCACGGGATGCTGCGGAGCTAAGCAGTTCGCGAGCAAGCTCGCTCCTACAGGTTCAGGGTCAGGCCACGCGACGACGCGCCAGCAGTCCACCGATCAAGCCGCTCAGGCAACCCGCCACCAACCCGCCCACATGCGCCCCATTGGCGATGGAGCCGAAGCCGAGCAGGTCGATCACGCCCGAGAGGCACACCAGCAGCCAGATCAGCATCATCGCCACCACGCCCTTGGGCAGGTTGTAGGCCGGCGTCGGCGCCATGCGCTGGAAGATCCAGCAGTGCCCCAGCAACCCGTAGAGCACGCCGGACAGCCCGCCGAACAGGCTCGGCCCACTGACGCCGTACTGCACGACGTTGGAGATCAGGCCAAAGCCCAGGCTCAGCCCCAGCAACAGCCACGGCCCCTGGCGGTACTCGATGCGCCGCCCCAGCTCCCAGTACCACATGGCGTTCATCGCCAGGTGCAGCCAGCCGAAGTGGATCAGCATGGGCGTGAACAGGCGCCACCATTGCCCCTGCGCCAGCGAGTCGGACAGCGGATAGAACAGCGCGCGATCCTCGCCGACCAGCTGGAAGTTCTGGAAGGTGAACCAGCGCAGCGTCTCCGGCGAGGTACCCAGCAGGGTGACAGCCGCAACCACGAAGGTCACCAGCAACACCGCCGCCGTCATCCGGCTCATCTTCAGTTGCTGCACGAACCCCGGCCCGCGGCGCTGGGGTTCGGCCTGCACGGTGAACTCCGGGTCGCCCTGCGGGTAGCGCTGGTAGAGGCTGCGAACCTGCTCGGCCAGCTGCGAATTGGGCACCCAGAGCACCTGTTCGCCGGCCTCCTCGCTGACCCGGAACGGCACGTTCAGTCGGCGCAGCAAGCCAACGAACTCCCCCAGGTCGACTGCCGCCGGCAACCGCATCGCTTCAATGGCACTCACTCATCGCCCTCCGGACGCTTGACGTCCACCCACACGAACTTATTGCGGTCCAGCCGCGTTTCCTCGTCCAGCCGGTAGGCCGCGAGCTTGCCGTACATCACCGCGCTGTAGTCCAGGCAGGCGAGGTTCGGGCGGATCGGCGCCGGCGTGCCGCGCCGCCAGTAGTGGCCGACGAACAACAGCGGCTCGTCGGCACCGTAGGTCAGCAGGCGCGACTTCTGCTCCTCGCTGAGGCGTTCGCTGGCCACTTCGTCGGGCAGCGCGTCGGGCTGGAACACGATGTCGCCGTAGGTCTCCGGCGCACGGTCCTCTTCCCAGAACTTGGTACGGAAGGCCGAGCGGGTGAAGCCGTCGCTGCCGGTCAGGGTCATGCCGTTAGGCAGGCGCATGTCGGTGCCGCGCAGCAGGCGGTCACAGGCTTGCTGGGCGAAGCTGCCGGGCTCGGCGCTGGCCTTGAGGAAGGCCTCGTCGATGCGCCCGCTGGAGAATTGCTGGCGCAGCGTATCGATCACATCGTGATCCCAGCAGGCGTGGACCATACGGAAGCGCCCGGCATCGAGGAACAGCGGCATCTCCTGGAACCAGCCGAGGAAGTCACGCCAGTCCGCCGGGTGGCCTTCGAACTGCTCCAGGGTCTCCTTGATCAGCCGGGCATGGCGTGGCGTGTGTTCGCGCACGTACTGCCGGCCGCTACCGGGCGCAGCGGGAGTCGACCAGCCGAGAGCATTGAATTCGTGGTTGCCCATGATGCACAGCGCCTCGCCGGCGGCGACCATGTCGTGCACCCGGTGCAGCGCCTCGCGGATACGCGGGCCACGGTCGATGATGTCGCCGAGGAACAGCGCCTGCCGCCGCGCATGTCGCCAGACGCCACCCTGGGCGCGATAGCCGAGGCGCTCCAGCAGGTGATCGAGGGTGTGCGCGCAGCCGTGGATATCGCCGATCAGGTCATAGCCGCGTGCAGGGTCGAGTTCCATCACTCGCTGCTCCCCAGGCGGCTGCCCCAACCCAGCTTGGTCCGGCAGACCTCGTAGTAGTTGTGGTCGATGGGATGGATCAGGCGCAGCTTCTGCGGCTTCTTGCTCACCGTGACGGTGTCGCCCGGTGCACAGGTGAAGTGGTTCTGCCCGTCACAGGAAACCTGCGGGTAGATCTGCATGTTCGGCGAGACGACGATCTTCAGCTCGCTGTTGCCGTCGACCACGATGGGCCGACTCGACAGCATGTGCGGGTACATCGGCACGACCACGATGGCATCCAGCTTGGGATGCATGATCGGCCCACCGGCGGACAGCGCGTAAGCAGTGGAGCCGGTCGGCGTGGCGACGATCAGGCCGTCGGCCTTCTGGCTGCAGACGAACTGGCCATCGATGTACAGCTCGAATTCGATCATCCGCGTGGACTTGCCGGGGTGCAGCACCACGTCGTTCAGCGCGTCGCCCTGGCCGATGGACTCGCCATGCCGGCGCACCAGCGCATCGAGCAGGAAGCGGCTCTCGACTATGTACTGGCCGCCGAGCACTTCGGCGACCTTGGTCTCCAGCTCGTCGGGGCGGATATCCGTGAGGAAGCCCAGGCTCCCGCGGTTGATTCCCAGCACCGGCACCTTGTGCCGTGCCAGGGCGCGCGCAGCGCCGAGCATGCTGCCGTCGCCGCCGACCACTATCACCAGGTCGCAGATCTCGCCCATGATCTTCCGCGAGCAGGTCTGCAGGCCGTGGCCCGGCAGGACCTCGGCGATGGTGTCCTCGAGGATCACATGCAGGTGTCGCTCGGTGAGGAACTTCTTCAGCCGACGGATGGTTTCCAGGACCTGGGTGCTGCCCAGGCGGCCGATGATGCCGATATTGCGAAAGGGTTCCATGGGACTCCGGACGGCGTTGCGGGTACTCGAATGTCGGAATTATGGGCGAAAGGCTCAGGCAGCGGCAAACCGCAGCGCGGGCATAACGGCTAGGCTTGGGGCATGACCGACTTCACCGCCCTGCTCGACGAGCTGCTGATCGACCTGCGCCAGCCGCAGGTCCGCGACCTCGCCTGGACGCTGCTCTCCCCGCCCCTGCTGCAACCTGGCAGCCCCGCCCTGCGCCATCCGCTCAGCGCCAGTCGCTGGCACTCGCAGCCTCGGCTGCTGGCCGACTGGCTGCGCAGCCAGGAACACTCGCCGGGCGAGCTGCTGGCCCAGCTCGAAGCCGCGCCGCACCAGCGCCTGGGACGCTACTACGAACGCCTCTGGCAGTTCGCCCTGGAGCGCGCACCGGATCTGCGCCTGCTCGCCGCCAACCTGCCGGTGCGCGACAACGGCCAGACCCTGGGCGAGCTCGACCTGCTGGTGGAAGACGACGCCGGGCTGCATCACCTGGAGCTGGCCATCAAGCTCTACCTCGGCCCCAGCGACGACGGCCCCGACTCCTGGCTCGGGCCGGGGGCCGAGGACCATCTGCTGCGCAAGATCGAGCACTTCTACCAACACCAATTGCCGCTCTCGGCCACCGCGCAAGGGCTGGCCGTGGTCCGCGAGCACAGCGACGCCACGCCATCCCCCGGCCTCTGGCTGGGCGGCTATCTGTTCTACTCCTGGCCCACGCCCTGCCCGCCGCCCACCGGCGCCAGTGACAACCACCAGCGTGGTCGCTGGCTGCACCGACGCGCCTGGCCGGCCTACCAGGCACAGCATCCGCAGGGTTGGCAGGCGTTGTCGCGCAAGGGCTGGCTCTCCCCGGCCGCCGAGGACGAATGCTGGAGCGCCGAGCGCTTCGCCGCCTGGCTGGAGGAGTTACCGGAAGACGGCTTCCCGCAAATGCTGGTGCGCTTGGAGTTCCGCGAAGGGCGCTGGCGGGAGCAGGAGCGCCTGTTCCTGGTGGGTGACCGCTGGCCGCGGGTGCACAGCGGTTATTCGCGCTGAGTGGCCAGCGCCGTCAGCTTATCGTCCAGCGCTCGGCGCCCCTGCAAGCCACCACTGTGGACGGCGACGATACGAGCACCACGGTCAATGCGCCCCGCTGCAATCTCATCGTGCAGCGCCAGCAGCAGCTTGCCGGTATACAGCGGCTCCAGCGGTACGCCGCACTCCGCCTCGGTCGCCAGAATGAAGCGCGCCAGCGTCGCGTCGACCCGCGCAAAGCCACCACGGCTGGCGTCGATCAGACGGTAGCCGGCATCGGGCACACCGCCCGCTCTCAGCAACTCAGGCACCTGCGTTTCGACGCCATGCCCCGGCGGCACCGCCAGGGCACCGACAACGCAATGCTCGCCCTGCTCGCCGAGCACAAGGCCGGCCAGGGTCGTGCCGGTACCGCAGGCAACCCAGAGCTGCTGATAGTCCTTCCAGCCCAGGTCGCCGAGCTGCTGGCGAATCACCCCGACCAGGGGTGAGCAGCCCTGTGCGCCGGCGAGCCCGCCGCCGCCCTCGCCTACCGCGAGCAACTGGGGGTAGCGCTCGCGCCAGGGCGTCCAGAAATCGGCTTCGTGGCGCCGGCGATAACCGCCGTAGCCGAGCCAGTGGAGCTGCATGCCGAGCCGGCGCAGGTCGGCCACCGTCGGGTTGTCCTGCTCTTCGCCGCGCAGCAATCCCACGGTTTGGAAACCAAATCGTGCACCGGCCGCCGCGACCGCGTGGAGGTGATTGGAATGGGCGCCGCCCAGGGTTATCACACCGTTCAGGCCGAGATCGGCGGCCTGCTGGAGGTAAGGCGCGAGCTTGAACCACTTGTTGCCGGAGACCAGCGAATCCACCAGATCCAGGCGCAACAACGCCAGCTCGACGCCAGCGCGATCCAGCCATTCCAGGTGAATGCGTTGCAGCGGTGCTTCCGGGCGCCAGTCGGGAAACAGCAAGGCGCCCCGGTCAGCCGGTGGTGACGCTGCGCAGACGGCCCGCGGTCTTGTGCCGGGAGCAGCAGTTGCTGTCGCCTTCGACAAAACGGCCGGGGGTTTCCACGCGGTCGATGGGCATGGCGCAGCGCTCGCCGTTGGACAGCCGTCCTTCACAGGCGGGTTGCTGGTAATGGGCAAGCCAGCTGCGGTACTGGTCTTCAGCGACGAAGCACTTGGCAGCGGCGTAAGCCATGGGGTTTTCCTGGTAACGGGCGACATCCTGCAGCGACAGGGTCAGATGACCGGCGCCCGGATGGTACACCACGAAGATCACCCCCAAGCCGGCCAGACGCTCCAGCACCGAGCCGTCTACCGCCTTGGCCGACAGTGCGTCGAGCTCCTGACGCAGGCCTTCGGCGCCCTGCTGCAGCTGCGTGGCAACCTGGCGCAACTGGGCGGTTTCCTCGCGCAGCTGCTCGGCTTCGTGGCGCAGTTGCTGATTCTCCTGCTGCAGCTGCTGGTCCAGCTCGTTGCGGTAGCCCAGCTCGACATCGCGGACGGAAATCTGCTCCTTGTAGCGAGCCTCCAGGCTGGCCATGCGGGTGCGGGACTCCTCCTCGATCTGCTGGCGCAGTTGCTCCAGCTCGTCGCGGCCGCTCTGCTCGATATGGCGCAGTTGCGCGGTCAGTTCCTCGCGGCCGCGCTGGAAACCATTGGCCTGGCCATCCAGCTCGCGGCGCAGGCCGGCGTTAATCTCTTCCTCGCGCTTGAGGCCTTCGCGCAGCGCGGCGAGTTCGGCCTGCAACACCTTGACCTGCTCCTGCGCACCGAGCTTCAGGCGGCTGAGCTCCTGCTCGTGCTGCTGGCTGACCTGGGACAGGCGGGCCTCATGCTGGCCGAGCAGCTCAGCAGTCTTCTGCTGGTGCTCCTCGAGCATCGCGCGGGCCAGCTTCTCGGCCTCCTCGCGGGACTCTTCGGCGGGCGCATACCACTGGTGCTCGTCGGCCATTTGCAGGCGCGCCAGCTCTACGGCGGCGGGTTCTTCTTCCACCAGCACGCCAAGGTTGTTGCGCTTGATCGATTCCCGCAGTTGCACCAGATGATTCTGGCTGGCGTCCAGGTTCGGGTCCCACAGATGCATCTGATGCCAGGACACCGGGCACTGGCTGCGGCAGGCCAGGCGAATGGGACCGGCCCCCATGTCGGGGCCGCGGCCTGCGCGGTCGGCGAGATTGCGCAGCGGCAGGTTCCAGCCGCGGTCGGCCTCGCCCTTCTCGTCGAAGTCCAGATAGAAGAACACCACCGCCTTGACCAGCAGGCGCGGGTTGATCAGCACATAGGCGAGCTGCATCTGCTGATCGGCGTACTCCGGCATCTGCACGACGTTGTCGAGCAGCGCCTCGAATTCGGGGTAGAGCATTTCCCTGCAGACGCCACGGTCATTGAAGAAGACCACGGCTTCCACCATTTGAGGCTTCTTCTGCATGCTCATCGATTGACCTCTGGGCTCGTGCGGGAGGAAGTCTGGAAAAAGGGTCTGTCAGAAATGCAGCACCCAGACAGCGGGAAAATCCCGACATCCGAGCAAGTCTAGGGGAATTAATGTCGCAGGCAATGTGACTCGGTTGGCACCCGACCCGGCGGTCTGGCCGGGCGGTTAACCGGTTGGATAATTCTGTGACGCGGTTGGATTTTCGAGAGGATATCCGGGCCCGGAAGGGAACTTTTCCGGGCCCGGTTTTGAGACCTGAATCTCAACCGACTCAGGTCTCAGGCGCTTCAGATCTCGGCAGCGAGGCGCGAGCCCTGGTTGATGGCGCGCTTGGCGTCCAGCTCGGCAGCCACGTCGGCGCCGCCGATCAGGTGCACGCTCTGGCCGGCAGCGACCAGGCCGTCATGCAGCTCGCGCAGCGGGTCCTGGCCGGCGCAGACGACCACGGTGTCCACCGGCAGCACCTGCGGTTCGCCGCCGGCGATGCTGATGTGCAGGCCGTCGTTGTCGACCTTGAGGTACTCGACGCTGTTGAGCATCTGCACCTGCTTGTTCTTCAGCCCGGTGCGGTGGATCCAGCCGGTGGTCTTGCCCAGGCCGTCACCGACCTTGGACTTCTTGCGCTGCAGCAGGAACACCTGGCGCGCCGCCGCATGCGGGTGCGCCTGGATACCGGCGATGCCGCCACGGGCTTCCAGCTTCTCGTCGATACCCCATTCCTGCCAGAAAGCGTGGCGGTCCAGGCTGGTGGATTCGCCGGCATGGGTGATGTATTCGGAGACGTCGAAGCCGATGCCGCCGGCGCCGATCACCGCGGCAGTCCTGCCCACCGGCTTGCGTTCGAGGATGGCATCCAGGTAGCTGATCACCTTGGCATTCTCGATGCCCGGAATCGCCGGGGTGCGCGGTACGATGCCGGTGGCCAGGATGATCTCGTCGAAGCCGCCCTTGACCAGGTCATCGACACTGACGCGGGTATTCAGGCGCAGGTCGACGCCGGTGGTTTCCACCTTGCGCTTGAAGTAGCGCAGGGTCTCGTAGAACTCTTCCTTGCCCGGTACGCGCTTGGCGACGTTGAACTGGCCACCGATCTCGCCGGCGGCGTCGAACAGGGTCACTTCATGGCCACGCTCGGCCGCCACGGTAGCGGCGGACAGGCCCGCCGGGCCGGCGCCGACCACGGCGATCTTCTTCACGTGGGTGGTCGGGATGTAGTTCAGCTCGGTCTCGTGGCAGGCACGCGGGTTGACCAGGCAGCTGGTCAGCTTGCCGCCGAAGGTGTGGTCCAGGCATGCCTGGTTGCAGCCGATGCAGGTGTTGATCTCGTCGGCACGGCCTTCGGCGGCCTTGTTGACGAAGTCCGGATCAGCGAGGAACGGACGGGCCATGGAGACCATGTCGGCATCGCCTTCGGCCAGTACCTGCTCGGCGACTTCCGGGGTGTTGATGCGGTTGGTGGTGACCAGCGGGATGCCGATCTCGCCGCGCAGCTTGGCGGTGACCTTGGTGAAAGCCGCGCGCGGCACCTTGGTGGCGATGGTCGGGATACGCGCTTCGTGCCAGCCGATGCCGGTGTTGATGATGGTCGCGCCGGCCTTCTCGATGGCCTTGGCCAGCAGGACGATCTCGTCCCAGGTGCTGCCGCCTTCCACCAGGTCGAGCATCGACAGGCGATAGATGATGATGAAGTTCGGGCCGACGGCCTCACGCACGCGGCGGACGATTTCCACCGGCAGGCGCATGCGGTTCTCGTAGCTGCCACCCCAACGGTCGGTGCGGTGGTTGGTGTGGGCGGCGAGGAACTGATTGATGAAGTAGCCTTCCGAACCCATGATCTCAACGCCGTCATAGCCGGCCACCTGGGCCAGGCTCGAGCAATTGACGAAGTCGGCAATCTGCTTCTCGATGCCCTCTTCATCCAGCTCGCGCGGCTTGAACGGGTTGATCGGCGCCTGGATGGCACTGGGCGCGACGGACTTGGGGCTGTAGGCGTAGCGGCCGGCGTGGAGGATCTGCATGCAGATCTTGCCGCCCGCCTCGTGCACGGCCTGGGTGACGATCTTGTGCTTCTCGGCTTCTTCCGGCGTGCTCAGCTTGGCTGCACCGGAATAGACGCCACCTTCTTCGTTCGGGCCGATGCCGCCGGTGACCATCAGGCCGACGCCGCCGCGGGCGCGCTCGGCGAAGTAGGCCGCCATGCGCTCGAAGCCCTGGGGCTTCTCTTCCAGGCCGGTGTGCATGGAGCCCATCAGGGTGCGGTTGCGCAGGGTAGTGAAACCCAGGTCCAGCGGCGCGAGCAGGTGCGGATAAGTGGCGGTCATGGTTCCTCCGGCATTCACGATGATGCCGCGCCCTCAGCCTGCGGAACGGCGAGGCATGGGGCGCGGTCGGTATGGGGCAGACTTTAGGCAGCGCGCACCCGCCGCTCAATGATCGAAAATGACAAGTTACTGACCAAAGATGACACGCCGTCTTGGCAATACCCGGCGCAGCCCCTACCCTGTGGGGCACCCCATGAGTACCCGTCCTTTATGCGCAAGCTGATCTTCCTCGTTCTGGTCATCCTCTTCGCCGGTTATGCCGGCTGGGCGGAGCGTCGCCCGGTGGGCCACTACCTGTCCGACCTGCGCAGCCAGGTGGTAATCAACCAGGGCCAGCCGTCCGAGCGCGGCAACCTGCTGGGTGTCCAGCCGGAACTCTTCACCCAGGACTACCAGAGCGCCGAACGCCTGCGTCTGAAATTCCGTGCCTACCTGGCCAAGGCCCGCGACGAAGGGCTGATCAACTCGCGTACCGTCGTGGTGTTCCCCGAGCACATCGGCACCTGGCTGGTGGCCGCTGGCGAGAAGCCCGAGGTCTACCAGACCGAGCACCTGACCGAGGCCATGGAATGGATGGCCGCCAGCAACCCGCTCAAGCTCGCGCGCGGCTGGCTCGGCGCCAAGGGCGAGGACCGCATGGCGGACGCCCTGTTCCGCATGAAGGCGGTAGACATGGCACATGACTACCAGACACTGTTTGGCGGGCTGGCCAAGGAATTCGGCGTGACCATCGTCGCCGGGTCCATCGTGCTGCCCAACCCGCGCATCGTCGAAGGGCAGATCCGTACCGGCAACGGCCGCCTCTACAACGTCAGCCAGGTCTTCGGTAGCGACGGCCTGCCGCTGGGCAAGCCGCAGCGCAAACTCTTCCCCATCGACGACGAGAAAGGCTTCACCCGCGGCGGCGATCCCGACGACCTGCAGGTCCTGCAGACTCCGGCCGGACGCCTGGGCGTGCTGGTCTGCGCCGACAGCTGGTTCCCGGCGAGCTACGAGGCGTTGGCGACGAACAAGCCCGATATCGTCGCCGTGCCTGCTTTCCTCACCGGCAACGGCAACTGGAGCAAGCCCTGGAAGGGCTACAACGGCGCGCCGACACCGAGCGATGTGACGCTCAAGCCCGGCGAACTGACCGAAGGCCAAGCCTGGGAGCGCCTTGCCCTGGCCGGCCGCCTCGGCGAAAGCGGCGCCCATGCCGGCATCACCGTGTTCATGCGCGGCCACTTGTGGGACCTGGGCAGCGACGGCCGCAGCCTGGTGGTCAGCGGCGACAGCCACACCCTGGCGCCCGACGGGCCCGGCGCGCGCCTGATCAACCTCTGGCTATGAGCCGCCCAACCATGCGGCTGGGCGATCTGTCGGTCGGCTTTGTCCACAGCCTCGCCGACGCTCTCGCGGAAAGCGGTATCGCGCCGCAGCCACTGCTTCAACAATACGGGCTGGACGCCGCGCGCCTGGGCGAACCGGGCGCTCGCCTGTCGATCCCACGCTACATGCGCCTGGGCCATGCGGCTATCCAGCAGAGCGGCAACCCCGCCCTCGGCCTGCGCATGGGCCAGCTGAGTCGACCGAGCCAGAGCGGCCTGGCCGGTGTCACCGCCGCGCAAGCGCCCAACCTGCGTGCGGCGGCACGTGCGCTGATCCGCTTCGAGCCGCTGTACGCACAGAACTACCGCGGCCAGAGCAGCTTCATCGAGGACGCCAGCGGCGCCTGGCTGCGCTTCTATTCCATCAGCCCGTACAACGCCTACAACCGCTTCGTGGTGGATTCGGTGCTCGCCGGCTGGGTGAGCATGCTCGGCAGCATCGGCGCGCAGGCTCTGCGCCCGGAGAAAATCGAGATCGAATATCCGGCACCCGCCTGGGCCCCGCGCTTCGAGGAGCTGCTGGGTTGCCCGGTGGAGTTCGGTGCGGCGCACAACCAGTTGCGCCTGGACCTGTCGACCCTGGCACGCGGCAACCCGGACCACTGCCCGAGCACCTGGCGGCAGTTGCTGGAAATCTGCGAGAAGGAACTGGAGCAACTGACCCGCACACGCAGCCTGCGCGAGCGCGTCGCCCAGTTGCTGGGGCCGATGCTTAACGGACGCGAGCCGGACCTGGAGGAAGTCGCCGCCCGCCTGAAGCTGCCGACCTGGACGCTACGCCGCAAGCTGGCGGAGGAAGGCACGCAGTTCCGCAGCATCCTCAACGACACCCGTCGCGACCTCGCGATGATCTACATCCGCGACACCGACCTGGCTTTCGGCGAAATCGCCTACCTGCTCGGCTTCGCCTCCGCAGAGGCCTTCCAGCGCGCCTTCAAGCGCTGGAGCGGGCAAACGCCGGGAGAGTTCCGCCGCGCCCAGCGCCACAGCGCCTGATCACATCTCCGTGGCGTCGTCGGCCGGCTCCGGCAAATCCTGTTCCACGGCATGCAGCTCCAGCAGTTCTTCCTGATAGTCGTCCATTGGCTTTTCTCCTGACCGTTCGATCCGGTTTTAGCAAAGACCACGGGAAAAAAGCTAGACGCCAAAGGTGAACGACCTGTGACAGCGTTTTACAGGACAACGTCAGGACTTTTCGGACAGAAACGAAAAAGCCCTCAGGTATCGCTACCTGAGGGCTTTCGAATATGGCGCAGCGGACGGGACTCGAACCCGCGACCCCCGGCGTGACAGGCCGGTATTCTAACCGACTGAACTACCGCTGCGTGTCGGTTGGACTTTCGTCCGGTACAGCAACCTCCTTGCGCCTGGAGTGAATCACTCGACAAGCCGGTTCGGGGTAGGAACCAAGGAGGGGGAAATGGCGCAGCGGACGGGACTCGAACCCGCGACCCCCGGCGTGACAGGCCGGTATTCTAACCGACTGAACTACCGCTGCGCGTAACTGCGAGAGTGGTGGGTGATGACGGGATCGAACCGCCGACCCTCTGCTTGTAAGGCAGATGCTCTCCCGGCTGAGCTAATCACCCTTCGTCTCGAAGTGGGCGCATTCTACAGCCGACGAATCCTAAGTCAATGCCCTGATTGAACTTTTTTTCATTTTCCGCAAAAAAAGTTCAGCGTGCGGTTAGCGCCCCCGGCGCGGCTCCAGGTTCGTGCGCAAGCTCGCTCCTACAAGAGCGCTCGCGAGGTTGACCCTGTAGGAGCGGGCTTGCTCGCGAACAGCCCTCGCTCGGAGTCGGAGAGCCACAAAAGAAAAAGGGCGACCCGCGGGCCGCCCTCCTCTTCCACACCCGACACTCAGTCGAGGTAGATCATCTTGCGCGTCATGCCGCCGTCGATCACCAGCTCCTGGCCGGTAACGAAACCGGCATCGCCATTGACCAGCCAGGACACTGCCGCAGCGATGTCTTCCACCGTACCGACGCGGCCGACCAGATGCTGATCATGGTCCAGCTCGGTCAGAGGCTCGGCTTCGCGCTCGCGCAGGTCGCGAGCGTCGATCCAGCCGGGGGAAATCGCGTTGACGCGAATCTCCGGACCCAGGCTGCTGGCCAGGGCGTGGGTCAGCGACAGCAACCCGCCCTTGCTCGCCGCATAGGCTTCGGAATTCGGCTCGGACTGGTGCGCGCGGGTGGAAGCGATGTTAACGATGACACCGCTGTGCCCACGCAGATAGGGCGCACAGTGCTTGGCCAGCAGCATCGGCCCCGTGAGATTCACCGCCAGCGTGCGGTTCCACTCGTTCAGGCCCAGGCTTTCGAGCGCCGTATTATGTGGCCGCGCGATAGCGGCATTGCTCACCAGCGCGTCGAGACGACCGAACTGGCCGATCAACTCGGCCACCGCTGCTGCAACCTGCCCTTCATTGGCCACGTCCAGGGCGATGAAGCTGGCGCGCTCGCCGAGCGCTGCGGCCACTTTCGGCCCGCGCTCACGATCGATATCCGCCAGCACCACCTGCCAGCCCTCGGCGACCAGCCAGGCGGCGATGCCCAGGCCGATGCCGTGCGCCGCCCCGGTGACCAGGACGACACGCCCGTTGCCGAGGATGTCAGCCATGCTCACAGTGCCGCCAGGCCTCGCGCCAGATCGGCCTTGATGTCGTCGACATCCTCCAGGCCAACGGCAACGCGGATCAGGTTGTCGCGGATGCCGGCGTTCTCGCGCTCGGCCGGCGAAAGGCGACCGTGGGAGGTGGTAGCCGGGTGGGCGATGGTGGTCTTGGTGTCGCCCAGGTTGGTGGTGATGGAGATCATTCGGGTAGCGTCGATGCAGCGCCACGCCGCGTCCTTGCCACCTTTCACCTCGAAGCTCACCACCGCGCCGAAGCCCTTCTGCTGACGCTTGGCCAGCTCATGCTGCGGATGACTGGGCAGGCCGGAGTAGTAGACGCGCTCGACGCCCGGCTGTTGCTCCAGCCATTCGGCGACTTGCTGGGCCGAGGCACTGTGGGCCTGCATGCGCACACGCAGTGTTTCCAGGCCCTTGATGAAGATCCAGGCGTTGAACGGGCTGAGGGTCGGGCCGGCGGTGCGCAGGAAACCGACGACGGGCTCCATCTGCGCGCGGCGACCAGCCACCACGCCGCCCATGGTGCGGCCCTGGCCGTCGATGTACTTGGTCGCCGAGTGGATCACCACATCCGCGCCCAGTTTCAGCGGTTGCTGCAACGCTGGGGTGCAGAAGCAGTTGTCCACTGCCAGCAGCGCTCCCTTGGCATGCGCGATCTCGGCCAGCGCGGCGATGTCCACCAGCTCGGCCAACGGGTTGGACGGCGATTCGACGAAGAACAGCTTGGTGTTCGGCTTGCACGCCGCTTCCCAGGCTTTCAGGTCGCTCAGCGGCGGGTAGTCCACCTCGATGCCGAAACGCTTGAAGTACTTCTCGAACAGGCTGATGGTCGAGCCAAACACGCTGCGCGAGACCAACACGTGGTCGCCGGCACTGCACAGGCTCATCACCAGGGAAAGGATCGCCGACATACCGGTGGACGTCGCCACCGCCTGCTCGGCGCCTTCCAGCGCAGCGATGCGCTCCTCGAAGGTACGCACCGTAGGGTTGGTGTAGCGCGAATAGACGTTGCCCGGCACTTCGCCGGCAAAACGCGCGGCCGCGTCGGCGGCGCTGCGGAACACGTAGCTGGAAGTGGTGAACAGGCCCTCGCCATGCTCACCTTCCGGGGTGCGGCGCTGGCCGGCACGCACCGCCAGGGTGTCGAAACCGACACCCTCGAGGTCGCTGTCCAGCCGGCCGGCTTCCCAATCCTGAGCCATGCCTGCTCTCCTTAGTCGTTATACAGATCGATGATGGCGCTGACTGCGGCGACCTTGGTCTTGGTCGCATCGTTGCGCGCCTGCTCGATCTTGTTCAGATAGGCCTCGTCGACGTCGCCGGTAACGTACTCACCGTTGAACACGGCACAGTCGAAGTGCTCGATCTTGATCTTGCCGCCCTCGGTGGATTCGATCAGGTCCGGCAGGTCCTGGTACACCAGCCAATCGGCGCCGATCAGCTCGCCGACTTCCTCGGTGCTGCGGTTGTGCGCGATCAGTTCGTGGGCGCTCGGCATGTCGATGCCGTAGACGTTGGGGTAGCGTACGGCGGGAGCGGCGGAGCAGAAGTAGACGTTCTTCGCGCCGGCCTCGCGGGCCATCTGGATGATCTGCTTGCAGGTGGTGCCGCGCACGATGGAGTCGTCCACCAGCATCACGTTCTTGCCGCGGAATTCCAGCTCGATGGCATTGAGCTTCTGGCGCACCGATTTCTTGCGCGCGGCCTGGCCGGGCATGATGAAGGTACGGCCGATGTAGCGGTTCTTCACGAAGCCTTCGCGGAACTTCACACCCAGACGGTTGGCCAGCTCCAGCGCGGCGGTGCGGCTGGTATCCGGGATCGGGATGACCACGTCGATGTCGTGGTCCGGACGCTCGCGAAGGATCTTGTCGGCCAGCTTCTCGCCCATGCGCAGGCGTGCCTTGTAGACCGAGATGCCATCGATGATGGAGTCCGGACGTGCCAGGTAGACGTGCTCGAAGATGCACGGCGAGTACTGCGGGTTGGCCGCGCACTGGCGGGTATAGAGCTTGCCTTCCTCGGTGATGTACACCGCTTCGCCCGGCGCGAGATCGCGGATCAGGGTGAAGCCGAGGACGTCCAGCGCCACGCTTTCCGACGCAATCATGTATTCCACGCCGTTTTCGGTGTGGCGCTGGCCGAAGACGATCGGGCGGATGGCATGCGGATCGCGGAAACCGACGACGCCGTGGCCGGTGATCATCGCCACCACGGCGTAGCCGCCAACGCAACGCGCATGCACGCCGGCAACGGCGGCGAAGACGTCTTCCTCGGTGGGCTGCAGCTTGTTGCGCACCGCCAGCTCATGGGCGAACACGTTGAGCAGCACTTCCGAGTCGGAGTTGGTGTTCACGTGGCGCAGGTCGGACTCGTAGATTTCCTTGGCCAACTGCTCGACGTTGGTCAGGTTGCCGTTGTGCGCCAGGGTGATGCCGTACGGCGAGTTGACGTAGAACGGCTGGGCCTCGGCGGAACTGGAGCTGCCCGCTGTGGGGTAGCGCACGTGGCCGATGCCGATCTTGCCGACCAGGCGCTGCATGTGGCGCTGCTGGAAGACGTCACGGACCAGGCCGTTGTCCTTGCGCAGGTACAGACGGTCGTCCTGACAGGTGACGATCCCCGCAGCGTCCTGGCCACGATGCTGGAGAACGGTGAGGGCGTCATACAGCGCCTGATTGACGTTCGACTTGCCCACGATACCGACGATGCCACACATGCGACGCAACCCCTAGTTGGTGTTCAGGCTAAAACAATTCCGTATTCGGCAGTATCCACCGGACCTGCCATAGCGGCGACGGCTACCCGTCGCCTCTGCCCGCCCGTCATTGGGCCGGCAGCAAAGACCCCACTCCCGATGGCGGAGTGATGGTCACGCCGGACATCCACTGCCCGGCAAAAGTCAGGATGAAGTTCTTCGACCAATCGGCGACCATCAGGAAATGCGGCATCAGCACCGATTGCTGCCACCACGGATCCTGTTGCACCGGTGCAAGGCTCAGCAGGCCCACCAGCAGAACCACCAGCAGCACGCCTCGGGCGCCGCCGAACACCATGCCGAGCACTCGGTCGGTGCCGGACATGCCGGTCACCCGCACCAGCTCGCTGATGAGGAAATTGACGAGTGCGCCCAGCAACAGCGTGACGACGAAAAGAAGAGCGCAAGCGGCGATGACGCGCCCCGAGGGCAGCTGAATATAGGGTGCGAGATGCTCGGCCAGCGCGCCGCCGAACATCCAGGCGACCGCACCGGCTACGATCCAGGTGACCAGCGACAGGGCTTCCTTGACGAAACCACGGCTCAAGCTGATCAGGCTGGAAATGACGATGATGCCGATCATCGTCCAATCGACCCAGGTAAATGCCACGTTGCGGCCCAGAAACGGAAAGGCCCCGCATTTTAGCAGAGGCCTTCGATTTAGAAGAGCCCCAGTTTGCCATGGGGCTGATTGAGAGAAGCTAACGAACCAACTCAGCCACGTTCAGGCTGGAAACGCACCACGAAGCCATTGAGCTTCTGCTGCTTGCCGAGCTGGTCGCGCAGGCGGTCCGCCTCGGCGCGCTCGACCACCGGACCGACGAACACCCGGTTCATGCCATCAAAGCTGCGCACGTAGGCGTTATAGCCCTGGCTGCGCAGGGACTTCTGCAGCTCGTCGGCGCGGGCGCGGTTGGACAGGCTGGCCAACTGCACCGACCAGCTCACCGGCAGGTTGTTGCTGTCCAGGCGCTGGGCCGGCTGTTGCGCCGGCGCGGCCGGAGCGACACTGGCCTGGGCGGGCTGCTGAGCGGGGGCAGCAGGCTTGGGCGCAACTGGCTGCGGAGCCGGAGCCTTGGGCTGGGCGGGCTGGGACTGCTGGGCCGGCAAGCTGGCAATCGGCGCGGAAGGCGCCTGCGCAGCCGCCGTATCGGCAGGCGGCACACCGTTGTCGGCGTCTTCGGCCTGCGGCTCGGGAACCTCGGTGGGCTGCACCTCGACCGTCGGCATGGCCGGCGGCTTGGGCATCACCGGCGCCTCGACCACGACCTGGCGTACTTCATCCTCGCGGGAGAACAGCATCGGCAGGAAGATCACCGCCAGCGCCAGCAGCACCAGCGCTCCGACTACCCGCTGCTTGAGCCCCTTATCGAGCAACGCCATGCAACAACTCCCCTTTGGTCTCTTATTGAGCAGCCTTGGCGAGCCACTCCAGGGCATCCGCCACGCTGTAGAACGAACCGAACACCAGAATCTCGTCATCGGTGCTTGCTGCATCGCACTGCGCTACCAGCGCCGCGGCGATATCGCCATGACAACTGACCTGCGCCCCGCGCGCCTGTAGTGCTGCCTCCAGCTCCTGCGCCGGACGGCTGCGACCGGTGGGCAACGGTGCGACGGCCCAATCCTGCACCAAGCCGAGCACGGGTTCCAGTACGCCGTCGAGATCCTTGTCCGCCAGCAGGCCAAATACCGCGTGGCGCACGCCCTTGGGCGGCGTCGCGCGCAGGCGACTGGCCAGGTATTGCGAGGCGTGCGGATTATGCCCGACGTCGAGCAGCAAGTGTCGCTCCTCGCCGTGCCACTGCACGGTGCGCCGATCCAGGCGCCCGGTGACCCGGGTACGTAGCAGCGCGGCGGCCAGTGAATCGGGCTGCCATGGCAGGTCCAGCAAGGCATAGACCTGCAGCGCCAGCGCCGCGTTCTCCATCGGCAGGTCGAGCAGCGGCAGGTTGTGCAGACTCAGCGCTTCACCCGAAGCGGAGCGGCCACGCCAGTGCCAATCGCCCTCGCCCATCGCCAGGTCGAAATCGCGACCACGAAGGACCAGCGGCGAGCCCAGCTGGCGAGCCTGCTCCAGAATCGGCGCCGGCGGTTCCAGGTCGCCACACACGGCAGGCTTGCCGGTGCGGAAGATGCCGGCTTTCTCGAAGGCCACGCTTTCGCGGGTATCGCCCAGCCAGTCGACATGGTCGATGCCGATGCTGGTGACCACGGCAACATCGGAGTCGATCAGGTTGACCGCATCCAGGCGGCCGCCCAGGCCGACTTCCAGGACCACGGCATCGAGGTTGGCGCGCTCGAACAGCCAGAAGGCCGCGAGAGTGCCCATCTCGAAGTAGGTCAGGGAGATTTCGCCGCGCGCCGCCTCGACGGCGGCGAAGGCTTCGCACAGCGCTTCATCGCTGGCTTCGGCGCCATCGATGAGCACGCGCTCGTTGTAACGCAGCAGGTGCGGCGAGCTGTACACGCCGACCCGCTGGCCCTGCTCGCCGAGCATGGCGGCGAGGAAGGCGCAGGTGGAACCCTTGCCGTTGGTGCCGGTGACGGTCACCACGCGGGGTGCTGGGCGCCCCAGGCCAAGCCGGCCGGCTACTTCACGGGAGCGGTCCAGCCCCATGTCGATTGCCGTGGGGTGGAGTTGTTCGAGGTAGCTGAGCCAGTCGGCAAGGGTACGTTGGGTCATCCTGCGAGTGCGGTACTTGGAGTGTGGGTGAACTTGGCGAGCACCTTGGCCAGGCGCGGACGCAGCTCGGCACGGTGAACGATCATGTCGATGGCGCCGTGCTCCAGCAGGAACTCGCTGCGCTGGAAGCCTTCGGGCAGCTTCTCGCGCACGGTCTGCTCGATCACGCGCGGACCGGCGAAGCCGATCAGGGCGCGCGGCTCGCCGACGATCACGTCGCCGAGCATCGCCAGGCTGGCGGAAACACCGCCGTAAACCGGGTCGGTCAGCACGGAGATGAACGGGATGCCCTCTTCGCGCAGCCGGGCCAGCGCGGCGGAGGTCTTGGCCATCTGCATCAGGGAGATCAGCGCTTCCTGCATGCGCGCGCCACCCGAGGCGGAGAAGCAGATCATCGGGCAGCGGTTTTCCAGTGCGTAGTTGGCGGCGCGCACGAAGCGCTCGCCGACGACGGAGCCCATGGAGCCGCCCATGAAGGAGAACTCGAAGGCACTGACCACCACCGGCATGCCCATCAGCTTGCCGCTCATGGAGATCAGCGCGTCCTTCTCGCCGGTATCCTTCTGCGCAGCGGTCAGGCGGTCCTTGTACTTCTTGCTGTCGCGGAATTTCAGGCGGTCCACCGGCTCCAGCTCGGCACCCAGCTCCTCGCGACCTTCCTCATCGAGGAAGATGTCGATGCGCGCGCGCGCGCCGATACGCATGTGGTGATCGCACTTGGGGCAGACATCGAGGGTCTTTTCCAGCTCCGGACGGTACAGCACCGCTTCGCAGGACGGGCACTTGTGCCACAGGCCTTCCGGTACCGAGCTCTTCTTAGCCTCGGAACGCATGATGGAAGGGATCAGCTTGTCTACCAGCCAGTTGCTCATGCTTACATCTCCAGTGCAGGGGCGCGGTGCGATGGACGGCGCCTGCCCCTGAGCAAATTCATCGTCGCGGTACCGACCTCAAGGCCGGAACCCCTCGCAAACAAAGGCGCCGCCGAGGCGTCGCCATGAATACACCACTGGGTCGCCGACGGTAGCCGCCAACGAGTCCCAACGCTGCCGTGCAGCGATTGGGTAGTGGACGGCGGCGGGCCGCTCGTCGTCACATGAAGATTCCGCGTCAAGCCACCGACCGACACTGGGCGATGAAATCGCGGATCTTCTGCGCATCCTTGATCCCCTTGCTCGCCTCCACCCCGCCGCTCACATCCACGGCGTATGGCCGCACCTGGGCGATGGCTTCGGCCACGTTGGCAACCGTCAGGCCACCCGCCAGGATCAGTGGGCGCCCCACATCCTTCGGCACCAGGGACCAGTCGAAAGCCTGCCCGGTTCCACCAGGGACGCCCTCCACGTAGGTATCGAGGAGGAAACCACTGGCCTGCGGATAGCTGGCGATCTGCGCCGCCACGTCGTCGCCCGGCTTTACCCGCAGGGCCTTGAGATAACGCTTGTGCCAGCCAGAGCAGGCTTCGGGCGTTTCGTCACCGTGGAACTGCAGTACGTCCAGAGGCACCGCATCGAGGATTTCCCCCAATTCGCAACGGCTGGCATCGACGAACAGGCCGACGGTGCTGACGAAGGGCGGCAACGCCGCAACGATTGCCCTGGCCTGCTGGATGCTCACCGCACGCGGACTCCTGGCGTAGAACACCAGGCCGATGGCGTCAGCGCCCGCCTCGGCGGCTGCCAGGGCATCCTCGACTCGGGTAATACCGCAGATTTTGATGCGAACGGCAGACAAGATGCAGCAACCTTCAGGCAAGTGATCGATCGATGGTAGCAAATGACCCTGGCAACGTCAGCCAACGACATCCGGCAAACTTGAAAGGAAATGTGGCCCCAGGTAGCGCTCGGGCAACACGAACTCTTCCGGGTATTCCACACTCACCAGGTACAGTCCGTACGGATGCGCGGTGATGCCGCTGGCGCGCCGGTCGCGCGCAGCCAGCGCCTCAGCTGCCCACTCCACCGGGCGCTCGCCGGCGCCAATAGTCATCAGCATGCCGGCAAAATTACGCACCATGTGATGCAGGAAGGCGTTGGCGCGGACATCCAGCACGATGAAGCGCCCGTGCTCGATCACCTCCAGGTGATGCACGGTCTTGATCGCCGACTTGGCCTGGCACTGCACCGCGCGGAACGAGGTGAAGTCGTGGGTGCCGACCAGCGCCTTGGCTGCCTCGCGCATGCGCGAGACATCCAGCGGACGGTGGTTCCAGGTGACCTCCTCGGCCATGTGTGCCGGGCGGATCTGGTCGTTGTAGATCACATAGCGGTAGCGCCTTGCCATAGCGGTGAAGCGCGCATGGAAATGTGCCGGCATCACCTTGGCCCAGGTCACGCTGATATCGTTGGGCAGGTTGGCATTGGTGCCCATGACCCAGGCGATGAGCGAGCGCTCGGCGGTGGTATCGAAATGCACCACCTGCCCGCTCGCGTGCACCAGCGCATCGGTACGGCCAGCACACATCAGCGAGACCGGGTGATCCGCCACCCGGGACAGGGCTTTTTCCAGCGCGCCCTGCACGGTCGGCACACCATTTTCCTGGCGCTGCCAACCGCGATATCGCGAGCCTTTGAATTCGACGCCCAGGGCAATCCTGGAAACGCCAACGGCGGCCGATTCGGCCGCCGCTGAGGGTACTGCTTCAATCATCTATCTGGAGCCTTCCGGCTCAGGCGATACGCCCGAGCAGTTCGCGAGCTTCCTGCTGCTGGTTGTCGTTACCCTCGGTGAGCACTTCATCGAGGATGTCGCGGGCGCCTTCAGTGTCGCCCATGTCGATGTAGGCACGCGCCAGGTCGAGCTTGGTGGCCGCTTCGTCGGCGCCGGAGAGGAAGTCGAAATCGTCTTCGTCATCGGCACCCTCGCCCGGCAGGTCGAGGTCGCTGGCGGCGAAGCTGTCTTCGGCCAGCGGCGCGGCAACGGGAGCCTGCGGCTCGTCGTTCTGCGACGACAGGCGATCCAGTTCGGCGCTGACCTCGTCCAGCTGTGCGGCGAAACTGTCATCGGCCTTGGCCGGCGCCGGTTCGTCATCCGCCAGGGACAGGTCGAAGTCGTCCGGCAGGTCGTCGGCCTGCGGCGCCTTGCTGTCGATATCCAGGCTGAACTCCTCGGGGCTCACGCCGGACAGCGAAGCGGTGTCGTCGTCCAGGCCCAGCAGGAAGTCGTCTTCCGCCGATGCCAGGGTAGCACGGGTGTCTTTCTCCAGATCCTTGTCCAGGTCCAGGGAGAAGTCGCCCAGATCGTCCGCCAGCGACGGAGCCTCGACCTTGGCTACCGACTCTTCCGGCAGGTCCAGGTCGAAGGCGAAGTCGTCCTCGGCCTTGGCGCTCGGCGCCTGGGCCGGCGAACCGCCCAGGCTCAGGTCGTCATCCAGGTCGAAACTGCCGAAGGACAGATCGTCGTTCTGCTGGGCGGCCGGAGCGGCAGGTTTGTCTTCGCCCAGGTCAAGGTCGTCGAGCGCCAGGTCGAAGGCATCGTCCAGGCCACCATGGGGCTGCGCAGCGGGCTCCGCGGCGGCAGCCGGGGAATCGATGGTGAAGTCGTCCAGGCTGAATCCGTCGAGTCCATCGTCGGAAGCCGCCGCCGCTGCGGCCAGGCCGCCACCCACTGCTGCCAGGGTGACCATGCCCGGGTAGCGGGATTTCAGTTGTTCCACTTGCGGTTCGGCACCGCCGATCTCGCGCAGCTCGTTTTCCTGGCGGGCGAAGCCTTCTCGATCACCGATCTCGGCATAGACCTCCATCAGCTTCAGGCGCAGGTCGGCGCGCTGCGGCTCATCGTAGATGGCGCCCTGCAGCAGTTCGGCAGCCTGGTTGAAGCGGCCGTAGGCGATGTAGATGTCCGCCTCGCCCAGCGCATCGCTGGTCTGTGCGGCAACGCGCTCGGGCGCAGCTTGTGTCGGGGCAGCGACTTCGGCGGCCTGCGGCACATCGAGGGTATCCAGCTCGCTGCCGGCGAGAGCCAGGTCATCGTCCAGGTGCGGCTCGTCGTCACCGGCGTAGGCAGCGAGGCTTTCCTGCTCCTTGGCGGCGCGACGGCGGGAAATGATCATCAGCAGGACCAGCAGGGCGAGCAGCGCGCTACCGGCAATGGCACCCAGCCAGATCGGATTGGCGAGGATCTCGTCGACGATGCTGGTCTGGGCCTGCTCAACCGGAGCAGCCACCGGAGCAGGCGCCGGCTTGGGCTTCTGCGCTTCGGGTGCAGGGGCGACCGGAGCGGGCGTCGGTGCGGGTTGCGGCTGGGCCTCGGCGGCCGGGGCTGGCGGAGTGCCTGCGTCGCCAGCGGGAGCCGGGGCGACCGGTTGTTCTGCAACCGCCGGAGCCGGCGGAGTTGCGGGCTGAGCAGACGGTTCGGCGCCCGGCACCGGAGCCGGCACGACAGCGGCGCCGTTGGCGGCACTCTTGTCATTGCCCAATTCGTTCTGCAGCTTCGCCAGCTGCGCATCCTTCAGCGCAATCAGCTTCTGCAGCTTGTCCATCTGGCTCTGCAGGTCGGTCATGCGACTGCTCAGCTCGTCATTCTCGCGACGGGTGCTGTCGAGACTTTCCTTGGTGACGGCCAGCTTGTCGGCGACGGCCTGACCATCCTTGCTGCCCTTGTCGCCACCCTTGGCCTTGCCGTTCTCGCCGGAGAGCAGGCGCAGGCTGTCCTTGGTTTCGGCCTGGGCCGGAGCGTTACCGGCGTTGGCGCGGGGAGTGGCGTCCAGCTGACGGGTACCGCCGGTGGGCAGGCTGCGGCCCTCGCGCCAGGCGGTGTACTGCTGTTTGACTTCGGTCTCGGCGGTCGGCTGGGTGCGGGCCTTGATCTGCTCCGCATCGGGCAGGCGCAGCACCTGGCCACTCTTCAGGCGGTTGATGTTGCCGCCGAGGAAGGCGTCGGGATTGAGGTCCTGGATCGCCAGCATGGTCTGCTGGACGGATACGCTGCCGTCCGGGCGCGCACGGGCAGCGATGTCCCAGAGGGTGTCATTCTTGCCGGTGCGGTATTCGTTGCCTTCCAGGCGGCGCGACGCGGCAGCCGGGGCCGGGGCCGGGGCCGGAGCGGCGCTGCGGGCGGGAGCGGCGGCAAGTCGGGGCGCAGCCGTGGCGGACGGGCGCACCACCGGGGCAGGGACGGCCATCGGCGCGCGCGGCACGGCAGCGGCGGTTTGCGGGGAATACAGCGGCGGGTCCAGCAGCACGGTGTATTCGCGCAGCAGTCGACCATTGGGCCAGAGCACTTCCACGAGGAAGTTCAGGTAGGGTTCCTGCACCGGCCGGTCGGAGGTCACGCGAATGACACTCTTGCCGTTGGGCTTGACGATGGGGGTGAACTTCAGCCCGGTCAGGAAGTACTGACGGTCGACGCCGGCCTTGTTGAAGTCTTCCGGAGAAGCCAGCTTCGGGATCACCTCGGCCGCGGACAGGTCACGAACTTCGACCAGCTCGATTTCGGCATCCAGCGGCTGGTTCAGCGCCGAACGCAGGTGGATGTCTCCCAACCCCAGCGCATGCGCCATGCCCGAGGTCAGTGCCGAAGCAGCTGCGATTGCCTGCACCAGTTTGCGAAGCCGGACCATATAGTAATCCCTTGTTTTAATAGCTTTTTTCTGGATTAGAACAACGTCTATCGGGCGCCGCTGCCCACTACACCCGCCGTTTTCACGGCAGTGCTTCCCCTGTCAGCGACGTTCCCGGCCAGTATTGCCAAGCTAGAATACTTCTTCAAATATTCGGTAAGTATCTTTTACAGATAGTGTTTTATCAACAATTCGCCCAAGTTCACAGCATTTAGGGCTGCGCCTTTTCTCACATTATCTGACGCAATCCACAAATTCAGTTCGCACGAATCTGTCAGACCGGTCCGTAGGCGACCGACGTAAACCGTATCCTGCCCCTGTGCATCGCCGATGACAGTCGGGTAATCGTCTTCCACCAGCTCAATGCCGTCAGCCGCCTCGAGAGCTGCGCTGACATCGGGCAGGGAAACCGGGGCCGCAGCCTTGATGGTCAGCATCAGGGCATCACCGAAGAAAACCGGGGCCACGCTGCAGGTCACGCTCAGGCCATGCTCCAGCTCGGGGAACAGCCTTGCGAGCTCCGCCGCGATGCGACGCTCCACCGCGGAATGGCCCCGCTCGTCGACGCCACCCAACTGCGCGAGCATGTTGAAGGCGAACTGGCGATCCACCAGGCGCGGCTCCAGCGGGCGCGCATTGAGCAGCTCGGCAGTCTGCCGCGCCAGCTCCTGTACCCCCTCGCGCCCCAGCGCAGAGGCGGACAGGCAGGCAGCCACATTGACCTGGCGAAGCTCCAGCACGCCGCGCAGCGCCGCGAGCACCTCGGCCACCTCGGCGGCGGGCGCTGCCGGCGCCGCAATCAGGGCGGGGAGCTGCAGGGTTTCGATGGCATCGCCATTCACGCAGGCCTGGGCCAGCAGCGCGGCGGCATTGTTCAGCGAGGCACCACTGAGGTCGATCACACTGCAGCCAGCCTCGCTGGCGCGGGCGGCGCAGTCGGCAGCAGCTTCGGCGCCCACGGAGAGGAACGCCAGGCGCACCTTGGCGAAGTCGAAATCATCGAGCTTGCCGACCCGGATGTTGCGCCCACGGAAGCCTATCGACTTGCCGGCGGATTCGCCGCTGGCCAGCAGATACAGGTTGGCGACGGGGAAGTCGCGCTCTTCCAGCAGTTCGACCAAAGCCTCGCCAACGAGTCCTGTGGCGCCAACTACGGCGATGTCGAGTGTTTCAGGCATCGGGGTCTCACAATCGGTGGGAAAAGTAGCGCAGCACTTTACTGCCCCCACCGGCGGCGAAGCAATCGAGCGCCCCGCCGCCTATCGCCGCAGCTCAGGGGCGCGGCTCGCCCCCGGCGGCCTGAGCGGTCAACCCTGCGGATGCCTGGGCGACCTCGCCTGCCGCTGCCTGGGGATTGCCCGCTGGCGAGGCGGCCTGGGCCTTGGCGCGATCCTGCTCGGCCAGTCGCGCGATCAGGCCGGCGATCTGCGAGTCTTTCAACTCGATCAGCTTGTTCAACTTCTGGGTCTGGCTTTCCAGGTCGGAAATCCGGCTGCGCAGTTCCTCGCCTTCACGGCGTGCGCTGTCCAGGCCTTCCTGGGCAACGGCCAACTGCTCGGCCTCCACCTTGCCTTTATCTTTACCCGGCTGACCGGAGACCAGACGCAGGTTGTCGCGCTCATCGGCCTTCGCCGGCGCACTGCCAGCCTCTGCCTTGTGGGTCGCGTCCAGTTGGCGCTCCTGCTGCGCCAGTTGCGGATTGCGCTTGGCCTTCCACTGAGAATTCTGGGTTTCCACGTGGGCCACTGCCTGGGCATGGCTCTGCTCGCGAACCTGTTGTTCGCTGGGCAGACGCAGTACCTGGCCGACCTTCAGGCGATTGATGTTGCCGTCGACGAAGGCATCGGGGTTCATCCGCTGCATCGCCGCCATGGTCTGCATGACCGAGACGCCGCCGGATGGGCGATTGCGCGAGGCGATGTCCCACAGCGCGTCGTTGCGCTGGATGCGATAGCTGTCAGCCGGCGCATTGGCCACAGAAGGCGCCAACGGTTGCGCTTGCGGCGCACGAACAGCAGCAACCGGCGCAATGGCCGGCGGCGTCACGGGGCTGGCTACATAGGACGGCGGGTCCAGCAACAGGGTGAACTCACGAACCAGGCGCCCCTGCGGCCAGACGACCTGCAGGACAAAGTTCACGTACGGCTCGCGAATCGGCCTGTTCGAGCTGACATGAATGACGCCACGGCCGTTCTTGCCGATATCAGGGGTGAATTTCAGCCCGCTGGTGACCACGTTGCGGTCCACCCCGAGGCGCTCGAAGTCCTCGGCCGAGGCCAGGCTCACCACGACGTCTTCGGAGCTCATGTCAGCCGCACCGCGCAGATCGATATTGGCCGAAAGGTTCTGCCCCAGCGCCGCCCGCGAGGAAATGTCGCCCAGCTCAAGGGCGCCCGCCATGCCCGGCAGGAAAGCCGCCGCCACCGCCGTTGCCAACCACAATCTGTGTAACCGAGCCATCCTCTCCCCCGCTGCTTGCTTGCCGTCGGCCGGCGCGAAAGGGCGCGCCAGAACCTGTCCCCATGGACGGGCTGCGAGGATAGCGACTGGTTCCCGGTGGCTTTTGCGGGTGCGTCACAGAAACTGGCGCCAAAGAGCCGGCAGTGACACGGGCTGGCGTTTTTGTGCGGCGGTTCACCTACACAAGGGGAACTTCTCGTGTTCCAGAAAGCACAACGCCGGCACTGGGCCGGCGTCGTGAGGTCACGCAGAGCGGATCAACGCTCGAGCAGGATGCGCAGCATACGGCGCAGCGGCTCGGCAGCGCCCCACAGCAACTGGTCGCCGACGGTGAAGGCACCGATGTACTGCGAGCCCATGTTGAGCTTGCGCAGACGGCCCACCGGAACACTCAGGGTGCCGGTAACGGCCGCCGGAGTCAGTTCGCGCATGCTGATCTCGCGCTGGTTGGGGATCAGTTTCACCCAGGGATTGTGCTGGCTGATCATGCCTTCGATGTCCGCGATGGGGACATCCTTGTTCAGCTTGATGGTCAGCGCCTGGCTGTGGCAGCGCATGGCGCCGATGCGCACGCAGATGCCGTCGACCGGGATCGGGTTCTTGAAGCGACCGAGGATCTTGTTGGTTTCCGCCTGGCCTTTCCACTCTTCGCGGCTCTGGCCGTTGGGCAGTTCCTTGTCGATCCACGGGATCAGGCTGCCGGCCAGCGGTGCGCCGAAGTTCTCGGTCGGCATGGCGTCGCTGCGGATGGCCTCAGCGACCTTGCGGTCGATGTCGAGGATGGCGCTGGACGGGTTGGCCAGGTCATCGGCAACGGAGGCGTTGATGGCGCCCATCTGCTTGATCAGCTCGCGCATGTTCTGCGCGCCGGCGCCGGAGGCCGCCTGGTAGGTCATGGCGGACATCCACTCGACCAGGCCGGCTTCGAACAGGCCGCCCAGGGCCATCAGCATCAGGCTGACGGTGCAGTTGCCGCCGATGTAGTTCTTGGTGCCGGCATCCAGCGAGTTGTCGATGACCTTGCGGTTGACCGGGTCGAGGACGATGACCGCGTCATCCTGCATGCGCAGGCTGGAGGCGGCGTCGATCCAGTAGCCCTGCCAGCCGGCTTCGCGCAGCTTGGGGAAGACTTCGCTGGTGTAGTCGCCGCCCTGGCAGGTCAGGATGACGTCGAGGGTTTTCAGTTCCTCGATGCTGTAGGCGTCCTTGAGGGGGGCAATGTCCTTGCCAATGGACGGGCCTTCGCCACCCACATTGGAGGTGGTGAAGAACACCGGCTCGATCAGGTCGAAGTCCCGCTCTTCCAGCATCCGCTGCATGAGCACCGAACCCACCATGCCACGCCAACCGATCAGACCTACACGCTTCATCGCTACTACACCTTCAAATATTTAGAGGGCCGTCGTTCCCGCTTTCCTACAAGAGCGCGGGAACGAGCGAGCCGGACAGATTACAGATTCCGCAGAGCCGCGACTACCGCATCGCCCATTTCGCGGGTACCGACCTTGGTGCAGCCTTCGGACCAGATGTCACCGGTGCGCAGGCCCTGGTCGAGGACCAGGCTCACGGCCTTCTCGATGGCGTCGGCGGCGGCGCCTTCGTTGAAGGTGTAACGCAGCATCATCGAGACCGAGAGGATGGTCGCCAGCGGGTTGGCGATGCCCTTGCCGGCGATGTCCGGCGCGGAACCGTGGCAAGGCTCGTACATGCCCTTGTTGTTCGAATCCAGCGAGGCAGAAGGCAGCATGCCGATGGAACCGGTGAGCATGGAAGCCTCATCCGACAGGATGTCGCCGAACATGTTGTCGGTCACCATCACGTCGAACTGCTTGGGCGCACGGACCAGCTGCATTGCAGCGTTGTCCACGTACATGTGCGACAGCTCGATGTCCGGGTAGTCCTTGGCGACTTCCTCGACCACTTCGCGCCACAGCTGGCTGGAAGCCAGGACGTTGGCCTTGTCCACCGAGCACAGCTTCTTGTTGCGCACGCGGGCCATGTCGAAGCCGACGCGGGCGATGCGGCGGATTTCGCTTTCGCTGTACGGCAGAGTGTCGTACGCCTGGCGCTCGCCGTTCTCCAGTACGCGCTGCTCGCGCGGTTGGCCGAAGTAGATGCCGCCGGTCAGCTCGCGGACGATGAGGATGTCCAGGCCGGCGACCACTTCGGGCTTCAGGCTGGAGGCATCAGCCAGCTGCGGGTAGAGGATGGCCGGGCGCAGGTTGCCGAACAGGCCCAGTTGCGAACGGATTTTCAGCAAGCCGCGCTCAGGGCGGATGTCACGCTCGATCTTGTCCCACTTCGGGCCGCCCACGGCGCCCAGCAGGACGGCGTCGGAGTTGCGCGCACGCTCCAGGGTCTCGTCGGCCAGCGGTACGCCGTGCTTGTCGATGGCGGCGCCGCCGATCACGTCTTCGGTCAGCTCGAAGCCCAGGGCGAACTTGTCGTTGGCCAGCTCCAGCACCTTGACCGCTTCGGCCATGATTTCCGGGCCGATACCGTCGCCGGGGAGAACCAGAATCTGTTTGCTCATCTCTCTGCTCACTTTATAAAAGTCGCTTGGCAAAAAACGTAACGCTCCGGGCGGCTCGCGCCACCCGGAGCGGTCAAAAAGCTGAAATCAGCGCTCGGCCCAGAGCACCAGCACGTCAGTGCTGAAAGAGCCCTCGGCGTCGATCTCGAAATACTCGCGCACCTCGTCGCCCATCGAAAGCTGCAGGGCACGAATGGCCTGGCGCATCACGTCGGGCGTACGCATGCGCTCGACCCAGGAGGTGAACTCCAGGCGCAGTCGCTGGCGCTTGGCAGCGGTCACCGCAAGCCCAGCCTCGCCCACCAGGCGCGCCCACTCCGACGGCGAGTAGTCACGCACGTGGCTGGTGTCGCGCAGAACCTCGACAGTCTGCAGATAGGTGTCCAGCAGAGGCAAGCCCGGCGCCGCGACATCGATGAAGCAGGCCACGCCGCCCGGCTTGAGCACCCGGCGCACTTCGCGCAGCGCCTGGCCAACATCCCGCCAGTGGTGCGCGGAATAGCGGCTGAAGACGAAGTCGAACTCACCCTCTTCGAACGGCAACTGCTCGGCGCCGCCACAACGCGTGGAGATGTTGCCCAGGCCGCGCTCGGCGGCGGCAGAAGCCACCACGTCGAGCATCTGCTGGGACAGGTCGTAAGCCACAACCTCGCCAGCCAGTGGCGCGACGTTGAAGCTTACGTGCCCTGCCCCGCAACCCAGATCCAGCACACGCGCACCGGTAGTCGCCGACAGTCGCTCGCGCAGTTGGGCGAATTCTTCGCCCTGGGCGTGGACGGCACTAGTCAGGTAAGCGTTGGCCTGGGCGCCGAACTGGCGCTGGACCACTTGCTCGTGGCGACTCTGGGTCATGGCTTTCTCCTTGGCTTGCGGTTGCTACGGCGCCATCAGGCGTCGCGGAACAACCAGGGTTGCTGCTGTTTATAGCCACCTTCGAAACTGCGGATGGCGTCGGCGTCCTGCAGGGTCAGGCCGATGTCGTCCAGGCCGTTGAGCAGGCAGTGCTTGCGGAACGCGTCCACTTCGAAGCTGTACTGCTTGCCATCCGGACGGGTCACGGTCTGTGCGGCCAGGTCGACGGTCAGTTGGTAACCCTCGGTGGATTCGCACTGGGCGAACAGCTCGTCCACTTCTTCATCCTTCAGAATGATCGGCAGCAGGCCGTTCTTGAAGCTGTTGTTGAAGAAGATGTCAGCAAAGCTCGGCGCGATCACGGTGCGGAAGCCGTACTCGTCCAGCGCCCACGGCGCGTGCTCACGGGAGGAGCCGCAGCCGAAGTTCTCACGGGCCAGCAGCACGCTGGCGCCCTGGAAGCGCGGGAAGTTGAGGACGAAGTCCTTGTTCACCGGACGCTTGGAGTTGTCCTGGTTCGGCTGGCCGACGTCCAGGTAGCGCCACTCGTCGAACAGGTTCGGGCCGAAGCCGGTGCGCTTGATCGACTTGAGGAATTGCTTGGGAATGATCTGGTCGGTGTCGACGTTGGCGCGGTCGAGCGGCGCAACGAGACCGGTGTGCTGGGTAAAGGCTTTCATGTTCGGTCTCCTCAGGCCTGCATCAATTCACGTACGTCGATGAAACGACCGGTCACCGCGGCGGCAGCGGCCATCGCCGGGCTCACCAGGTGAGTACGACCGCCGGCACCCTGGCGGCCTTCGAAGTTGCGGTTGGAGGTGGAAGCGCAATGCTCGCCACTTTCCAGGCGGTCCGGGTTCATCGCCAGGCACATGGAGCAGCCCGGCTCACGCCATTCGAAGCCTGCTTCGATGAAGATCTTGTCCAGGCCTTCCTGCTCGGCCTGGGCTTTCACCAGGCCAGAGCCTGGCACGACCAGCGCCTGCTTCACGGTGGAGGCAACCTTGCGGCCCTTGGCCACGGCGGCGGCGGCGCGCAGGTCTTCGATGCGCGAGTTGGTGCAGGAGCCGATGAACACGCGGTCCAGCTGGATATCGGTGATCGCCTGGTTGGCGTTCAGGCCCATGTACTTGAGGGCACGGGTGATGGAGTCGCGCTTGACCGCATCGGCTTCGGCAGCCGGGTCCGGCACGTTCTGGTCGACAGCCAGGACCATCTCGGGCGAGGTGCCCCAGCTGACCTGCGGCTTGATGTCCTCGGCACGCAACTCGACGATGGTGTCGAAGTGCGCATCGGCATCGGAAACCAGGTCGCTCCAGGCCTCCACGGCCTTGTCCCAATCACCGCCCTGCGGCGAGAACGGACGGCCCTTCACGTACTCAATGGTCTTCTCGTCGCACGCCACCATGCCGACGCGGGCGCCCGCCTCGATGGACATGTTGCAGATGGTCATGCGGCCTTCCATGGACAGGTCGCGGATGGCGCTGCCGGCGAACTCCAGGGCATGGCCGTTGCCGCCCGCGGTGCCGATCTTGCCGATCACCGCGAGAACGATGTCCTTCGCGGTCACACCGAAGGGCAACTTGCCCTCCACGCGGACCTGCATGTTCTTCATCTTCTTGGCAACCAGGCACTGGGTGGCGAGCACATGCTCCACCTCGGAGGTGCCGATGCCGTGGGCCAGCGCACCGAAGGCGCCGTGGGTCGAGGTGTGCGAGTCGCCGCAGACCACGGTCATGCCCGGCAGGGTCGCGCCCTGCTCCGGGCCGACCACGTGGACGATGCCCTGGCGGACGTCGTTCATCTTGAATTCGAGGATGCCGAAGTCATCGCAGTTCTCGTCCAGGGTCTGGACCTGGATACGCGACACTTCGTCGGCGATGGCCTGGAGGCCGCCCTTGCGCTCGGCCTGGGTGGTCGGCACGTTGTGGTCCGGGGTGGCGATGTTCGCGTCGATGCGCCACGGCTTGCGACCCGCCAGGCGCAGGCCTTCGAAGGCCTGCGGGGAAGTCACTTCGTGAAGGATGTGGCGGTCGATGTAGATGAGCGACGAACCATCGTCACGGCGCTTCACCTCGTGCATTTCCCAGAGTTTGTCGTAGAGCGTCTTGCCGGCCATCAGAGAGTCCTCATCAGCGTCTTTCTATGCCCCTAGGGCTTGTGAGGATGATGCTATGGGTTGTCGTCGAATAACTCAAATTCATATTTTTTATCCAAAGGATTCCCACGAGGAATACGGTGCGATATAAAAGTCTGGCGCCGCATCCAGAGCGCAGGGAGTCGACATGGACCTGACCAGCCTCAACACCTTCCTCGCCATCGCCGAGTCCGGCAGCTTCTCCGAAGCCGGCGAGCGCCTGCACCTGACGCAGCCCGCGATCAGCAAGCGCATCGCCGCCCTGGAGAACCAGTTGGGGGTGCGCCTGTTCGACCGCGTAGGCCGCGAGGTGACCCTGACCGAGTCCGGTCGCGCCCTGCTGCCCCGTGCCTACCAGATCCTCAATGTGCTGGACGACACCCGCCGCGCCCTGACCAACCTCAACGGCGAGGTGAGCGGCCGGCTGGTCCTGGCCACCAGTCACCACATCGGCCTGCACCGCCTGCCGCCGCTGCTGCGCGCCTTCACCAAGGCCCACCCGCAGGTCGCGCTGGATATCCAGTTCTGCGACTCGGAAGTGGCCTACGAAGAGATTCTCCATGGCCGCGCCGAGCTGGCCGTGATCACCCTGGCGCCGGAAACCGCCGAGCCGGTGCGCGCCGTGCCGGTCTGGGATGACCCGCTGGACTTTGTCGCCGCCCCCGAGCACCCGCTGTCGGTACAGGGCCCGGTATTCCTCGCCGACGTGGCGCGGCACCCGGCGGTATTCCCCGGCGGCAACACCTTCACCCACCACATCGTGCGGCGCATGTTCGAAGCCGAGGGCCTGACGCCGAACATCGGCATGAGCACCAACTACATGGAGACCATCAAGATGATGGTCTCCATCGGCCTGGCCTGGAGCGTACTGCCGCGTACGATGCTGGATGACAGCGTGGTACGCCTGCCACTGCAGGACATCCAGCTCAGCCGCCAGCTCGGCTATATCCTGCATACCGAGCGCACCCTGTCCAACGCCGCGCGGGCCTTCATGCGCCTGCTCGACGCCCAGGCGGCGGGGCTTGCACCTGTCGCGGCCTAACCTCTATTGTTCTGACAGAATTAGAAGAAGGGGCCCGAATGCCCGTCCGCACGCCACCATGCGTTAGCCGGCCCCACTTGGCCGGTGCCGCCAGTTGCCGGGGAAGCGCAGCATGAGCCGCGTTCCGCGCACGCCCCCGTTCGCTACCGACGGCCAGGACCAGTTCGCCAAAGCCTTTCACACCGCGCCCGACGCCATGGTCATCACCGACCGGGACAGCGGAAAATTTCTCGAACTCAACGCCAGTTTTGTCGACCACTTCGGCTGGAGCCGCGAGGAAGCGCTTGGCCGCACCTCGGTGCAGCTCGGCCTGTGGCGCAGCCTCGACGAGCGCCAGCGGATGCTCGACAGGATCGCCACCGAGCAACAGCTCGACGGCTTCGAAGTCACCCTGCTGACCCGCACCGGTGAAGTCCGCAGTGCCCGCGTCTACGGCTGCCAGATCGAACTGGACGACCATCCCTGCCTGGTCCTGACCGTACGCGACATCACCCGTGTGCGCGCCCAGGAACAGGCCCTGCGCGACAGCCAGGAGCGCCTCGACCTGGCGCTGGACTCCGCACAACTGGGCATCTGGGACTGGCATATCCCCAGCGGCCTGCTCTACGGCTCTGCCCGCGCCGCCGTTCTGCACGAATTGCCTGACCGGGATTTCCACGGGCCCTTCGGCGAATTCTTCGCCTGCGTCGACAAGACCGACCGCGCGCGCATGCGCCAGGCCTACGCCCGCCTCGCCCGCGGCCCGGAGAACGACTACCAGTTCACCTACCGCGCCCAGCTCGACTCCGGCGAAGTCCGCTACCTGGAGAGCCGCGCCCGCCTCTACCGCAATACCAGCGGCAAGCCACTGCGCATGGCCGGCACCCTGCTCGACATCACCGAACGCGTGCTCCGCGAGCGCAGCCTGCAAGCCTCGGAGGAGAAGTTCGCCAGCCTGTTCCAGGGCAGCCCGGACCCGATCTGCGTCTCACGAGTGCGCGACGGCGAATTCGTGGAAGTGAACCCGAGCTTCTGCAGCACTTTCGGCTGGCTCGCCGAGGACATCATCGGCCGCTCGTCCCACCAGGTCACCTTCTGGGCCGATCATCACCAGCGCTCGCGCCTGTTCGAGCAACTGATGCGCGACCACGCGCTGCAGAACGTCGAAGTGCAGTTCCTCACTCGCGAAGGCCAGACCATCACCTGCATGGTCGCCAGCCGGCTGATCTGGGTCGACCGCCAGCTGTGCATCCTCTCCAGCTTCCGTGACGTCACCCGGCGCCTGCAGGCCGAGGCCGCGCTCAAGGCCAGCCAGGAGAAGTTCGCCAAGGCGTTCCACTCCAGCCCCGACGCCATCACCATCACCGAGCGCGACACCGGCCGCTACATAGAGGTCAACGAAGGCTTCCACCGCCTCACCGGCTACCGTACCGACGAGGTAATCGGGCAGACGGCACTGGGTATCAATATCTGGGCCGACCCGGACGAGCGCCTGAACATGATCGCCGCGCTCAACCGCGACGGCTTCGTCCACCACCTGGAAATGCGTGGCCGCCACCGTGACGGCACGATCAAGACGGTCGACGTGTCGGTGGAGCCGATCGAACTGGGCGGCGTGAATTGCCTGCTGCTCACCGCCCGCGACACCAGCGAGCTGCGCGAGGCCGAGGCGCGCATCCAGCACCTCGCCTACCATGACGCCCTGACCGACCTGCCCAATCGCGCCCTGCTGATGGATCGCCTCAAGCAGCAGATCGCCCTGCTGCAGCGCCACAGCCTGCGCGGTGCGCTGCTGTTCCTCGACCTCGACCACTTCAAGCACATCAACGATTCCCTCGGCCACTCCGTCGGCGACTCCATCCTGCAGATGGTTACCGCGCGCCTGGAGGCCAGCGTGCGCCAGGAAGACACCGTGGCCCGCCTGGGCGGCGACGAGTTCGTGGTGCTGATCACCGGTATCGAAGGCAGCCGACTGGAAACCGCCCAGCAGGTGCGCCAGCTGGCAGAAAAACTCCGTGACCTGCTGGCCGAGCCGATGCTGCTGGACGGCCACCGCCTGCAGATCACCCCGAGCATCGGCATCGCGCTGATACCCGACGACGGCGCGACCCCGGACGACCTGCTCAAGCGCGCCGACATCGCCATGTACCGCGCCAAGGACGCCGGCCGCAATACCGTGCAGCTGTTCCACGAATCCATGCAGCAGGCAGCCAGCGAGCGCCTGCGCCTGGAGAACGGCCTGCGCATGGCCCTCGCCCGGCGTGAATTCAACCTGCACTACCAGCCGCAGGTGGACACCCGCGATTCACGCATCGTCGGCGCCGAAGCATTGCTGCGCTGGCGCCACCCGACTCTCGGCCCGCAATCGCCGGCCAGTTTCATCCGCGTACTGGAGGACAGCGGGCTGATCGTCGAAGTCGGCCAGTGGGTCATCGAGGAAGCCTGCCGTACCGGCGCACAGCTGCTCGCCGAAGGCCGCATCGACATCGAGAATTTCAGCCTGAGCGTGAACATCAGCCCGCGGCAGTTCCGCCAGAGCGATTTCGTCGAGCGCCTGCTGGCGCTGCTGCACAAGACCAGGCTGCCGCCCAGCCTGCTCAAGCTGGAGATCACCGAGGGCATCGTGATCCAGCAACTGGACGACACCATCGCGCGCATGGAGCGCCTGCGCGAGGCCGGCGTTCGATTCGCCATGGATGACTTCGGCACCGGCTACTCATCGCTCACCTACCTCAAGCGCCTGCCGGTGGACAGCCTGAAGATCGACCAGAGCTTCGTGCGCGACGCGCCCAACGACAGCAACGACGCGGAAATCGTCCGCGCCATCATTGCCATGGGCCATAGCCTCGGCCTGGAACTGGTGGCTGAAGGGGTGGAAACCCCGGAGCAACTGGCGCTGCTGGCCGAGCAGGGTTGCCACCTGTACCAGGGCTACCTGTTCAGCCGCCCGGTACCGCTGGAGGAGTTCATCGCGCTGCTGCCCGGCCGCGAGCAACAGGCGACCTGAAGCTCGCTACTCGGCGGGCCGCGACTCCGACATCACCACCATCACCTGCGCCTCGTCGGCCTCGCCATCGTTGAGATAAAGATGGCCGACGCTGCTGTCGAAATAGGCCGTCTCGCGCAGGCCGATGCTCACCGACTCGCCCGTCTCGAACTGGATCCGCACGCGGCCGGCCACCACCATGGCGAACTCCTGACCAGGGTGGCGAACGTAGTCGTCGAATTCGCCGACCTCGCGGGCAAAGATGCGCGCGTACAGCGGCGTCATATTGCGTTGAGGGAAATCGCCGGCAATCGGGTAGTACTCGTAACCACCAGTGTCGTAGCCGGCAGCATCATCCACACGGGTCTTCACGAAAGTCTTCAACCCCATCAGCCCGCCGACAGGCGGCAATGGGCGGAACAATTGCGCAATATCCACCTGCAGCGCCCGGGCGGCGGCGGCCAGCTTGTCGTAGCTCACCGCGACCTGCGCCAGCTCCATCTTCGACAAGGTGGAAACCGCTACGCCAGACAGGTCGGAGAGCTGTTTCAGGGTCAGCTTCTGTTGCTTTCGAACTGCCCGCAGGCGCGCTCCGACTTCGTCTCGATCCAGCTGCTGGGGCTTGGGTAGTGCTTGGGCGGTTTCGCTCATGGGACTTCTCGTGAGGGGGCCGACGAAAGTTTACCGGGCCTTGCCTTTGTCGCAAAAATTCTCATATCTTAGATTTCTCACATAAGAGAAATCTCTCAGAAGGCCCTTGCAGTGAGCCATTTCGATTTCGTCATCATCGGCGCCGGCATTGCCGGAGCTTCCCTCGCCTACCGCCTGAGCGAGACGCACAAAGTGCTGGTACTGGAACGCGAAGAGCAGCCCGGCTACCACTCTACCGGGCGTTCGGCCGCCATGTTCATGGAGGCCTACGGCACACCGCAGATCCAGGCGCTTACCCGTGCCAGCCGCGCCTTCTACGAGAACCCGCCGGCCGGCTTCAGCGAGCATCCGATCCTCACCCCGCGCGGCTGCCTGTACGTCGGCGGCCCCGAGCACATCGAGTTGCTGAACCAGGCCGAAGCCACGCCCGGCGTGGAACGCATCAGCACCGAAGAGGCGCTGCAGTTCCTCCCCTGCCTTCGCGCGGACGCCATCATCGGCGCGCTTTACGAGCCTGACGCCCGCGATCTCGACGTACACGCCCTGCACCAGGGCTATCTGCGCGCGCTGCGCCAGCGCGGCGGCGAATTGCGCTGCAACCGCGAGTTGCTCTCAGCTCGATACGCCAATGGCCGCTGGGCGCTGGAACTCAGCCATGGCGAAGTCATACAGGCCGCGCAACTGGTCAATGCCGCCGGCGCCTGGGCCGATCACCTGGCCAAGCGCTGCGGCATCCGCCCGATCGGCCTGCAACCCTGCCGCCGTACCGCCTTTACCTTCCCGGCGCCCGACGGCGCGGACATCAGCCAGTGGCCGACGGTGATCGGCATCGACGAAAGCTTCTACTTCAAGCCCGATGCCGGCCAGTTGCTCGGTTCCCCCGCCAACGCCGACCCAGTGGAAGCGCAGGACGTGCAGCCCGAGGAACTCGATATCGCCCTGGGCGTGTACCACATCGAGGAGCACACCACCCTGGCGATCCGGCGGCCGAACCACAGCTGGGCCGGCCTGCGCTCGTTCGTCGCCGATGGCGACCTGGTGATTGGTGCGGATGCACAGAACCCGGCGTTCTTCTGGCTGGCCGCCCAGGGCGGCTATGGCATCCAGTCCGCTGACGGCGTTTCGCGTCTGGCCCAATCGCTGCTGCTCGGCCAGCAGCTCCCCGAATCCCTGCGCCAGGAAGGCGTCGATCCCCAGCGCCTGGACCCGGCGCGCCTGCGTTGAATTCCCCCGGAGACTTACCCATGAGCGATATCCAGCGTTACCCCAGCACCCTGCCCTTCCCCTTCTCCCGCGCGGTGAAAGCCGGCGGCTTCCTGTTCCTCTCCGGCCAGGTGCCGATGACCGCCGACGGCCAGGTGGTGAAAGGCGACATCCAGACCCAGACCGAGGCAGTGATGACCCGCATCGCCGAGAGCCTGGAAGCCTGCGGCGCGAACTTCTCCCAAGTGGTAAAGGCCACCGTGTGGCTGTCGGACATGTCCCACTTCGCCGGTTTCAACGAGGTGTACAAGCGCTACTTCGACCAGGGCCTGCCGGTACGTTCCTGCGTGGCGTCCGCACTGGCGCTGGGCGTGGACGTCGAGGTGGAAATCCAGGCCTACGTCGGCCAGGCGTAAGCCCTTTTTGCGGTCCGGCGCTGAACCGGGCCGCCCCATAACAACAACAGAGTCTCGATCATGAAAACCAGTCTCAAGCTGGGCGGTGCGTACATCGGCCTGGTGGTGGGCGTCGGCTTCGCCTCTGGCCAGGAGATCCTCCAGTTCTTCGGCGGCTTCGGCATCATGGGTCTTGCCGGCGGCCTGGTGGCGCTGGCGCTGTTCGCCTTCCTGCTGATGAACCTCTACCAGATCGGCAGCCGCCTGCAGACCCAGTCGCACAAGGAAGCCATGGAGTTCATCTGTGGCAAGCCGCTGGGCCGTGTCGTCGACCTGATGCTGACCTTCTTCCTGTTCGGCACCATGGTGGTCATGTTCGCCGGGGCGAACTCGTCCTTCGAGCAGCAACTGGGCATCGGTCATTCCATCGGCGGGATCGTCCTCGGCGTGCTGACCATCATCACCGTGTGCATGGGCCTGAAGCGGGTGATCACCCTGATGAGCCTGATTACCCCGGTACTGATGATCATTGTGGCGATCATCGCCATCTACGCGCTGACTCACATCCAGAAGCCGCTGGCAGAGCTGGAGCAGATCGCCCTGGCCGTGCCGCACCCGGCGCCCAACTGGCTGCTCGGCGCGTTGCTCTACGTCTCCTACAACGTAGCCGCCACCGCGGCCGCCGTGGTGGTGATGGGGGGCAGCGTGGCGAACTTGCGCACTGCCGCGCTGGGCGGCGTGTTCGGTGGTATCGGCGTCGGCGTGCTGATCCTCGCCATGGCGCTGGTCATGCTGGTGCAGATCGACGTGATCGGCGGCAGCGCCATTCCCACCCTGCTGCTGAGCAACAACATCGCACCCTGGTTCGGCGACGTGATGCTCGCCCTGCTGCTGGTGAAGCTGTATTGCACCACCAGCGGTTTCGCCTACACCCTGGCCGCGCGCTGCGCTGCCTACGGCGTGCCCTTCCGCGTGGCGACCGTGGTTGCGGTGGTGCTCGCCTTCATCGCCAGCCAGGTCGGCTTCGTCAGGTTGGTGGGGCTGGTCTACCCGGCCATGGGTTACCTGGGCTTCGTGCTGATGGCAGCCATCGTCATCGCCTGGTGGCGCAATCGCTCGGCGCCGCTGGAGCAAAATGCCTGATCGAGGCACGAACGAAAACGCCCGTCTCTGTCGAGACGGGCGTTTTGCTTTGCGGCTACGAACCGACTAGCGCCGTGGCGTTGCTCAGCCTTCGATGGCCGGGCGCTGGCCGTTGATGGCGATCCGCTTGGGCTTGGCTTCTTCCGGAACGATACGCACCAGCTCGACGCTGAGCAGGCCGTTCTTCAGCGACGCACCCTGAACCTCGATATGGTCGGCGAGGCGGAACGACAGCTTGAAGGCGCGCTGGGCGATGCCCTGGTGCAGGTAGGTGACGCTCTCGGAAGCCTTTTCGCGCTTGCCGCCGTTGACGGTCAGCACACCGCGCTCCACTTGCAGCTCCAGGTCTTCCTCCTGCAGGCCGGCAGCGGCGATGACGATGCGGTACTGGTCGTCACCATGCTTCTCGACGTTGTAGGGCGGGTAGGAACTGCCGCTTTCACTGCGCAGGGCGGATTCGAACAGATCGTTGAAACGATCGAAGCCGACGGACTGGCGGAACAGCGGGGCGAGGGAAAGGACGTTGCTCATTGCGAATCTCCTGAAAATTTCAGCAAGGTATGATCGGGAGCCTGTCTTCAGAACTCCGGTGCGGGACCCGTCTTCGGCCTCCCGCAGGAACATAGATTGGGCTGCTCGAATCCATTTCAAGCCCCCTTCGCCACAGGACGATTTTCCATGGACAAGGTCATGCTGATCACCGGCGCCAGTCGCGGCATCGGCGCCGCCACCGCCCTGCTCGCCGCCGAGCGCGGCTACGCCGTGGCGATCAACTATCGTCGCGAGCGCGAGGCCGCCGAGGCGCTGGTAACACAAATCACAGGGGCTGGCGGCAAGGCACGCGCCTTCGCCGCCGACGTGGCGAACGAAGGCGATGTGCTGCAACTGTTCCGAGAAGTAGACGAAGCCTTCGGCCACGTGGACGTGCTGGTGAACAACGCCGGCATCCTCGAGCGCCAGATGCGCCTGGAAGACATGGACGTGGAGCGCCTGCAGCGGGTCTTCGCGGTGAATGTCACCGGCACTTTCCTCTGCTGCCGCGAGGCGATCAAACGCATGGCGCGCAAGCACGGCGGCAACGGCGGCAGCATCGTCAACGTCTCGTCCATGGCCTCGCGCCTGGGCTCGCCCAACGAGTACATCGACTACGCCGCCGCCAAGGGCGCCGTGGACAGCCTGACCATCGGCCTGGCCAAGGAAGTGGCGGCAGAAGGCATCCGCGTGAATGCCGTGCGGCCTGGGCTGATCAAGACCGAAATCCATGCCAGTGGCGGCGAACCCGGGCGCGTGGAGCGCCTGCAAGCGGCGATTCCGCTGGGACGTGGCGGTGAGGCTGAGGAAGTGGCGCGGGCGATCCTGTTCCTCGCCTCGGACGAGTCCAGTTATTCCACCGGCAGTTTCGTCGACGTCAGCGGTGGGCGCTGATTCGGTGTAATCGTGGCGCACGCTTTTGTAGGAGCGAGCTTGCTCGCGAACCGCCCAACACCGATGCGTTGAGAGGAACCGCGCTCGCGAGCAAGCTCGCTCCTTCGAAGAGCAGATCAGGCGGCTGCTTCGATCTCGACCTGCAGCATCCGATCCAGCACGTCGCAATCGTGCTCGCGGCGTACCTGGGCGAATAGCTCCACGGCCTCGGGATAACTGCGGGTAAGCATCCCCAGCCACTGCTTCAGGCGCCCCGGCGCATAGCGCGGTGCCAGCTTGCGCCGGGCCTGGCGCCAGAAGTCGTCGAGCAGCACGCGCACTTCCGACCAGGGCATCGGCACAACCTCGCGGCCGTCACGCCACGCGGCGATCTGCCGGGCCAGATCAGGGCGCGAAACCAGCCCACGGCCGAGCATGATGTCCGCCACGCCGCTGATGGAACGGCAGCGATGGTAATCCTCGAGCGTCCAGACTTCGCCATTGGCGAACACCGGCACCTTCACCGCATCCGATACTTTCGCCACCCACTCCCAATGCGCAGGCGGCTTGTAACCATCGGCCTTGGTCCGCGCGTGCACCACCACATGGGCGGAACCGGCGTCGGCCAGGGCGCGGGCGCAATCGATGGCGCCGTCTGGGCTGTCGTAGCCCAGGCGCATCTTCGAGGTCACCGGAATGTGCGCAGGCACCGCGCGGCGCACAGCCTCGATGATGCTGAACATCAGCTCGGGCTCCTTGAGCAGCACCGCGCCGCCACGGGAGCGGTTCACTGTCTTGGCCGGGCAGCCGAAATTCAGGTCGATCACCGGCGCACCCAGTTCGCAGGCCTGCACGGCGTTCTCCGCCAGCAGCTGCGGATCGGAGCCGAGCAGTTGCACGCGCATCGGCACGCCGGCGCGCGTCTTGCTGCCGTGCGCCAGTTCCGGGGCGAGCGCCAGGAAGGACGACGGCGGCAGCAATCGGTCATTGATGCGGATGAATTCGGTGACGCACCAGTCGATGCCGCCGACGCGGGTCAGCACATCGCGGAGGATGTCATCTACCAGCCCCTCCATCGGGGCCAGGGCGATCTGCACGGGGAAATCTCGGGCTGTGGCGAAGGCCGCGGATTGTAGGGAATGCGCCGTGCCGGGAAAAGCGCGGCACGACGGATCACGCGCCGGCGGCCACAGTGTCCGGGGAGAGCAGAGCGCGGCCGTAACCTTCGATGAACTCCGCTGGCATGCGCTTGGGTTTGCCGGTAGATAGCTCGATGCAGACGAAGGTGGTCTGCGCGCGCAGCAGGGTCAGGGCATCCGCCGGGCGCACCAACTGGAAATAGCGGGTCATCTTCAGGCGCTGGTCCGACTCGACGATCCAGGTCGCCAACTGCAACTGATCACCTTCGTAGGCGGCGGCCAGGTAGTCCACTTCGTGACGGACCACAGCCATGGCACGGTCCAGCCGGCGATACTCGGCCAGGTCCAGCCCGAGTTTCTGCGAATGCCGCCAGGCGCAGCGCTCCAGCCAACTGACGTACACCGCGTTATTGGCGTGGCCGAGGCCGTCGATGTCCTCGGACTTGACCTCGATATCGATGACGAACGGATCGGGTAACCGCCAACTCATGAAGCATGCTCCAGGCTTGCAGACAGCGCGCGCGCCTCACTGGCCAATTGGGTGATCTGATCCCAGGCGCGGGCGCGTACCAGGCTGGGCGGTGCGATCCAGGTGCCACCGACACAGGCGACATTAGGCAGGCGCAACACGTTGAGCAGGTTTTCCTGGGTGATGCCGCCGGTCGGGCAGAAGCGGATGCCGGCGAAAGGTGCCTTGAGGCTCTTGAGCATCTTGATCGCGGCGTTGCCGTCGGCGGGGAAGAGCTTCAGCGAGCGATAGCCGTACTCCAGCGCCACCAACACTTCCGAAGGCGTCATCACACCCGGCAGGAATGGCAACTTCGCGTCATCGGCAGCAGCCACCAGGCGCGGCGTGCAGCCGGGGCTGACGGCGAACTGGGCACCAGCGTCGCGGGCTTCCTGGAATTGCTCGGTGTGGATCAGGGTACCGGCACCGACGATCATCTCCGGCAGCTCGCGACGGATCTCCGCGACCGCATCCAGCGCCTGCGGCGTGCGCAGGGTCACTTCCAGCACCCGCACACCCCCGTCATACAGTGCGCGCGCCAGGTCAGTGGCCAGCGCCACATCGTCGATCACCAGCACCGGCATGACAGGGCGCGCCTTCTGCAGTACCCAATCCAGCGACAGATTCATGCATTCCCCCCAATCGACCACCCACGTGCGCAAGACGTCGCGCCCAGGCCGGGGCGGCCGGAAATGCCCGAAAGTCTACGCCAGCGCGCCGGGCCTGACGACCCGCAAGGGGCCATCACGAAACGAAAACGGCGGCCTGTAGCCGCCGTCATCACCTGGGTGAATGACTCAGGAAACCAGGGCCAGGGGCAGCGGCTCCTCGACCGCTTCCAGCAACTCGAGAATCGCGTCGATGACAGCTGCGTCCGCCATCACCCGGTGATGTCCACCAGCGGGCAGGCGCAGCAGCCGGCTTTGCGGCCAGGCTTCATGAATAGCCGCCGCCTCGCTCACGCGCACGTAGCGGTCATCCTCGGCGTGAACCACCAGGCCAGGAAAGTCCAGCTGATAGCGCGCCACATCCAACTGCCTGGCGGCGATCCCCGCGCGGCTTTCGATCATCCGGATGAAACGCGAGCGCGCTACCGGCGGCAAGCCGACGACTTTGGAGAAGCCCCGCAGGACGCCGAGCACGTTGCTGGGCGCACCGATGGTGACCAGCGTTTCGGTACGCAAGCCCATCTGGGTGGCCAGCAAGGCGCTGGCGCCGCCCATGGAATGGCCGATCACGGCGCGCAGCGGAGGCAGCTCGCCAGCCGCCTCAAGGAGCGCACGGGCGAACAGCACGATATCCGCTTCCCGACCGGGCGAGCGCCCATGGCCCGGTCCGTCCAGGGCGATCACGCCGTAGCCGGCGCCCACCAGATTCTCGATCAGGGTGGCGAACTGGGTGGGCCGCCCTTCCCAACCGTGCATCAGCAACACAGCCGGCCCTTCTCCCCAGCGCAACGCGGACAAGCCGAAGCGCAGGGTCACGCGCTCCGAGCTGGCCAGCAGCGGCAGCTCCCAATCACGCGGCGCATGTTCATTAGGCGTCACGAACAGCTCACGCATGCGCCCCGCCGCCCATTGCGGCGCCACGCGCCCCAGGGTGGCATTGATGCCTCGAACCCAGCTCAGGCTATTCATTTTTTCGCACCTCCTCAGATCACCGCTTTCTTCGCGGCACGCAGGACGCGATCGGACAGGTCGCCGTCGCCCAGGGCCCGTGCCAGCGCCAAGCCACCAATCATCAGGGCCATGTCGCTGAGCACCGTGTCGATCTCTTCAGGACGCCCGGCCAAAGCCGCGACCATCAATTCCACGTGCTCTTCCAGGGTCTGGCGGAAAGCTTCCGGCAGGTTGGCCACCTCGTTGAGCGAACTGGGAATCGGGCAACCCTCCTCCTCGGTATCGCGATGCTTGCGCGACAGGTAGAACTGCGCCGTCAGCGCGCGGCGCTCGGCGAAGCTCAACCTCGGATCGAAGCGCTTGAGCCCTTCGCGACGCTTGGCGAGCAGTTCGCGGAAGGCTTCCAGCATCAGCGCATCCTTGCTCTCGAAGTGCGAATAAAAGCCGCCCACCGTCAGCCCCGCCGCCGACATCACCTCGCCCACGCTCGGGCCGACCGGGCCGCGCTGCAGCAGCGCGCTGGTGGCAGCAGACAGGATGCGTTCGCGGGTCTGGGCTTTCTTGTCGCTCATGGCGGCCTCCGGCTGAAATATTATGGATAGAATATTATTCTCATAATAAAAATCGGCAAGCAGAAATTGCGACCGCCGGTCGGGAGAAAATTTTCGGGAGGGATAAAAACAAAAGGGCCACTGAAAGTCTCAGTGGCCCTATAGGCATCGCAGAGCGATAAAAATGGCGTCCCCTAGGGGACTCGAACCCCTGTTACCGCCGTGAAAGGGCGGTGTCCTAGGCCACTAGACGAAGGGGACATATCCTTCGAAGAAACCCACCAGGCGGTGGATTCTGGCTTCATCCCGTATGGGAATTTGGTGGAGCTAGACGGGATCGAACCGTCGACCTCTTGCATGCCATGCAAGCGCTCTCCCAGCTGAGCTATAGCCCCAGATGACTCTGGCTGACGACGCGAACGCATCGTCGCTGGAATAGTGGCGTCCCCTAGGGGACTCGAACCCCTGTTACCGCCGTGAAAGGGCGGTGTCCTAGGCCACTAGACGAAGGGGACGCAAAACCTTCGATTTCAGCCTTGCCCGGACCAGGCAAGACCTACTGGTAATTTGGTGGAGCTAGACGGGATCGAACCGTCGACCTCTTGCATGCCATGCAAGCGCTCTCCCAGCTGAGCTATAGCCCCAAAGTACCGCTGGATCTACCGTTCCGCTTCGCCCTGTCAGTTCAGTTCGTCGCTGGAACGGGGCGCATCTTAGGGGCGAGGCGAACCCCTGTCAACAACATTTTTTCAGATTTCTTATTTTTTTCTCCCACAGAACAATCACTTAAGTGACCACCGCGGTTTCCGGCCGGCGAAATCCGCGGCTCGGCTGCCCTCCCCCGGTACGTCCGCAATCAACGATGCCGGTATGAAAAAGGCCGGTGCTTTGCAGCGTCCGGCCTTTTTCAGTGTAGGAAAGAACTCAGGAGCCGATGGCGTCGCGAATCTTTTCCCACTCCTTGGCTTCTTTCTTCGACGCACCACCCAGCAGTTCCAGGGCCTGGCGCAGGCGATAGCGCGACAGGTCGGCACCGAGGATTTCCATGGCGTCGAGCACCGACACTGAACTGGCCGCGCCGGTGATCGCCGGGAACATCAGCGGCATCACGTCACGCAGCTTGAGACCCAGGTGTTCGGCCACAGCCTGGATGGTCGCGGTGATGCGATCCTTCTCCCACTGGCGCAGCGCTTCGAGCTTCCACAGGACCAGTTGCAGCACCTGGCGAACCTGGGTGGCATCGAGTTTCTTGTGCTCGAACAGCTTGGCGTCCAGCTGCACGCCGCCGCTGAAGAAGAAACCGGCCAGCGGAGCGATCTGGCTGAAGTTCTCCACGCGGCCTTGCACGTGCGGGGCGATCTTCATCAGGTACTCGGGGTTGAGCGCCCACTTCTGTACTTCCTTCGCGAAGTCCTCGACGGACAGCTCGCGGATCCACTGGCCGTTCAGCCAGGAGAGCTTCTCGATATCGAAGATCGGCCCGCCCAGCGACACGCGGGACAGGTCGAAATGCTCGATCATCTCCGCCAGGCTGAACTTCTCGCGCTCGTCAGGCATGGACCAGCCCATGCGGCCGAGGTAGTTCAACAGCGCCTGGGGCAGCAGGCCCATGCGCTCGTAGAAGGTGATGGAGGTGGGATTCTTGCGCTTGGACAGCTTGCTCTTGTCCGGGTTGCGCAGCAGCGGCATGTAGCACAGCACCGGCTGCTCCCAGCCGAAGTACTCGTACAGCTTGATCAGCTTGGGCGCCGAAGGCAGCCACTCTTCGCCGCGGAGGACGTGGGTGATGCCCATCAGGTGGTCGTCGACCACGTTGGCGAGGAAGTACGTGGGCAGGCCGTCGGCCTTCATCAGCACCTGCATGTCCATGCGGTCCCACGGGATTTCCACGTCGCCACGGAGCATGTCCGGCACCACGCAGACACCCTCGGTCGGCACCTTCATGCGCACGACGTGGGATTCGCCAGCGGCAATGCGCTTGGCCGACTCCTCTTTCGGGATGTGCATGCAATGGCCGTCGTAGCGCGGGGTTTCCTTGCGCGCCTGCTGCTCGGCACGCAGCGCGTCGAGGCGCTCGGAAGAGCAGAAGCAGGGGAAGGCGTGCCCCTTCTCGACCAGCTCGTCGCTGTACTGCTTATAGATGGCGCCACGCTCGCTCTGCCGATACGGGCCGTGCGGGCCGCCAACGTCCGGGCCCTCATCCCACTCGATACCCAGCCAGCGCAGTGCGTCGAAGATCTGCTGTTCCGACTCGCGGGTCGAGCGCACCTGGTCGGTGTCCTCGATACGCAGGATGAACTGACCGCCGTGCTGGCGGGCGAAGCAGAGGTTGAACAGCGCGATATACGCGGTGCCGACGTGCGGGTCACCGGTGGGAGACGGCGCGATACGGGTGCGGACTGTGGTCATGAAGGCTCTCGTGTGAAGCAATTCTTCGTGTGAAGCGGCGACAGCGCGCGACGGCGCGCGCGCTCATGGGTGCGATGGTATCAGGCGGGCCGCCTTCGGCTCCAGCCAGCGACCGGGATCGATAGGCAGGTTGTTGATCAGGAAGTCGAGGAAGGCCTTCACCTTCATCGCCTGGAAGCGTCGCGACGGGTAGACCGCGTAGAGCTCGCCCACCGGCAGCTGAATGTGTGGCAGCACCCGGACCAGGCGGCCGCTGGCCAGTTCTTCGTCAACGATGAGTTCCGGCAGCGAGGCGATTCCCGCCCCCGCCAGCACTGTCTCGCGGGCGAAGGTGATGTTGTTGCACGAGAGCACCCGGTGGCATGGCACGGTCTCCCCACGCAGCGGCCAGTAGCGCTGGGAATCGGCCTGCAACAATACCGCGCGATGGCCGGCCAGCTCCTCGACCGTCTCGGGTCGGCCATGCAGCGCCAGGTAGTCCGGGCTGGCGCACAGGCAGCGGTTGGTGGTGAGCATGCGCCGGGCGATCAGGGTCGAGTCTTCCGGCTGGCCGACCATGATGACGATATCCACACCTTCCTCCAGCGGATCGACGTTGCGCGAGGTCAGTTCGACTTCGGCGGTGATCTGTGGATAAAGGTTCATGAAATCGCCCAGCACCTTGGCCAGGTACATCTGGCCGAACTCGATGGGCGCGCTGATCCGCAACAATCCCGAGGGCGCCTGCTGCAACTGCATCACCGCCTGCTCGGCCTCGGCGAAGTCATGCATGATCTGCCGGCAACGGTCGTAGTACGCCTGCCCCACTTCGGTCAGGCGCAGCTTGCGCGTGGTGCGGTTGAGCAACCGCACGCCCAGGCGCTCTTCCAGCAAAGCGATACGCCGGCTCACTGTCGATTTCTGCATGCCCAGGCTTTGCGCCGCCTGGGTGAAACTGTGCAGCTCCACGACGCGGGTGAAGATCAGCGCATCATCCAGCCCCATGATTGTTCCCTATAAGCAACAAAGTTTCCGAAGTGTAGCGGCTACGTGCCGCCACGGAACACTGTTACATTGGCAAACATTTTTTTGGCCAACCAAACGCTCGTTTACCTATGCCCGCACAATTACAACGCCGCCTGACCGTGTTCTTCGTCATCCTCGCCGTGGTCGCCCTCGCCTTCCTGGCGCGCTGGTACTTCATCGGCCGCTTCGTCGAGACCACCGATAACGCTTACGTGCAGGGCGAGATCACCCGCATTGCCAGCCAGCTCGGCGCCCGCGTCGACGAGGTGCTGGTGCAGGACAACCAGCACGTGGAGAAAGGCCAGTTGCTGGTAAAACTGGAGGCCGCTGACTTCCAGCTCGCGCTGGACCGCGCCAAGGCCACCCTGGCCACCCGCGAGGCAGAGCTGGAGCAGGCGCGCAGCAAGCTCAAGGGCCAGACCAGCATGATCGCCGCCAGCGCGGCCGACGTGAACGCCAGCCAGGCCACCCTCGGCCGCACCGAAGTCGATCTCGGCCGCGCCCAAGCGCTGCGCAAGCCCGGCTATGTGTCGGAAGAGCGCGTCACCACCCTGGCCGCCGACTCCAACGTCGCCCGCTCCCAGGTGGCCAAGGCCCAGGCTGATCTGCAGGCCCAGCGCGTACAGCGCGAAACCCTGGGTACCGACATCCAGCGCCTGCAGGCGCAGATCGAGAGCGCCCGCGCCGACATCACCCAGGCCGAGATCAACCTCGCCCGCACCGAGATCCACGCGCCGGTCAGCGGCCTGGTCGGCCAGCGCGGCGCCCGCGTCGGCCAATACGTACAGGTCGGCAGCCAGTTGCTGTCGCTGGTGCCGGACGACGGCATCTGGGTACAGGCCAACTTCAAGGAAACCCAGATCGGCAAGATGCGCCCCGGCCAGACCACCCGACTGGTGTTCGACTCCTTCCCCGACACCCCCATCGAAGGCAAGGTGCAGAGCCTGTTCGCCGCCTCCGGCGCACAGTTCAGCCTGCTGCCGCCGGACAACGCCACCGGCAACTTCACCAAGGTGGTGCAGCGCATCCCGGTCAAGATCACCTTCGCCGACGACAACCCGCTCAAGGGCCTGATCCGCCCGGGCATGTCCGTCGAGGCCGAGGTCGAGCTGCGTGTCCGCTGATGCCCTGGTGCGGCCGGTCGGGGAACCGACCCGCCGCGACTGGATCGCCGTGTTCAGCGCCATGCTCGGCGCGTTCATGGCGGTTCTCGACATCCAGATCACCAACTCCTCGCTGAAGGATATCCAGGGCGCGCTGGCCGCCACCCTGGAGGAAGGCTCGTGGATTTCCACCTCCTACCTGGTGGCGGAAATCATCATGATCCCGCTCACCGCCTGGCTGGTGCAGCTGCTCTCGGCACGCCGGCTGGCGTGGATGATCTCGGTCGGTTTCCTGTTCTCCTCGCTGCTCTGCTCGTTCGCCTGGAACCTGGAGAGCATGATCGTGTTCCGCGCCATGCAGGGCTTCACCGGCGGCGCGCTGATTCCCCTGGCGTTCACCCTGGCGCTGATCAAGCTGCCGGAGCACCACCGCCCCAAGGGCATGGCGCTGTTCGCCATCACCGCCACTTTCGCGCCCTCCATCGGCCCGACCCTGGGCGGCTGGCTGACCGAGAACTTCGGCTGGGAGTACATCTTCTACATCAACATCCCGCCGGGCCTGCTGATGATCGCCGGGCTGCTCTACGGCCTGGAAAAGAAGCCGCCGCACTGGGAGCTGCTGAAAAGCACCGACTACGCCGGCATCGTCACCATGGCCATCGGCCTGGGCTGCCTGCAGGTGTTCCTGGAAGAAGGCCACCGCAAGGATTGGCTGGAATCGAACCTGATCGTCAGCCTGGGCAGTATCGCCCTGGTCAGCCTGATCCTCTTCGTGATCCTGCAGACCTCGCGGCCCAACCCGCTGATCAACCTGGGCATCCTGCGCAACCGCAACTTCGGCCTGTCGAGCATTTCCAGCATCGGCCTGGGCATGGGACTGTACGGTTCGATCTACGTGCTGCCGCTGTATCTCGCACAGATCCAGGGCTACAACGCCATGCAGATCGGCGAGGTGATCATGTGGATGGGTGTGCCGCAGTTGTTCCTCATCCCGCTGATCCCCAAGCTGATGAAGATCATCGAGCCGCGATTGCTGTGCGCCGTAGGTTTTGGCCTGTTCGGCATGGCGAGCTTCTTCTCCGGCGTGCTCAATCCGGACTTCGCCGGCCCGCAGTTCAATCAGATCCAGCTGCTGCGCGCCCTTGGCCAACCGATGGTGATGGTCACCATCTCGCTGATCGCCACCGTCTACCTGCAGCCGCAGGACGCGGGCTCGGCTTCGAGCCTGTTCAACATTCTGCGCAACCTGGGCGGCGCCATCGGCATCGCGCTACTCGCCACGCTGCTGGATAGCCGCGCCAAGGTCTATTACGACTACCTGCGCGAAGCGGTGGTGCCGGTGAATGGCGCCGTGGATGAACGCCTGGCGCAGCTGACTTCGCAGTTGGGAACACAGCAGGCGGCACTGGGCAAGATCAGCGAGATCGTCCACCAGCAGGCGGCGATCATGGCCTACAACGACGCCTTCCATGCCATCGGCATTGTGCTGGCAGTCAGCATGGTGGCGGTGTTGCTGACGCGGCCGCTGCCGGTGGGCGTGGGGGCTGGTGCGGCGGCCGGGGCGCATTGAGTCCCTGGCCTCGCAAAACGCTGTAGGAGCGAGCTTGCTCGCGAACGCTCAATCAGCCGGCCACACCGGCATCAGGCAATTCGCGAGCAAGCTCGCTCCTACAAAGAGTCGATCAGCCCATCGACACGATGCGGTCGCGCAACTTGCCGATCTCGTCGCGCACGCCGGCCGCGGCCTCGAACTCCAGGTCGCGGGCCAACTGGTACATGCGCTCTTCCAGCTGCTTGATGCGCTTGCCGATCTCGTCCGGCGTGCGCGGCTCGTTGTCGTAGCGGCCGCTCTCCTCCGCCACTTTCGCCAGGCTGCGGCGCTTGCCCTTGGCGCCCGGCACCACGGCACCCTCGAGGATGTCCTTGATATCCTTGGTGACGCCCTTGGGCACGATGCCGTTCGCTTCGTTGAAGGCCACCTGCTTGGTGCGGCGGCGCTCGGTCTCGTTGATCGCCCGCTGCATCGAACCGGTGATGTTGTCGGCGTAGAGGATCGCCTTGCCGTGCAGGTTCCGCGCGGCGCGGCCGATGGTCTGGATCAGCGAGCGCTCGGAACGCAGGAAGCCCTCCTTGTCCGCATCGAGGATAGCCACCAGCGCCACTTCCGGCATGTCCAGGCCCTCACGCAGCAGGTTGATGCCCACCAGTACGTCGAACTTGCCCAGGCGCAGGTCGCGGATGATTTCCACCCGCTCCACGGTGTCGATGTCCGAGTGCAGGTAGCGCACGCGCACGTCGTGGTCGCCCAGGTAGTCGGTCAGGTCCTCGGCCATGCGCTTGGTCAGGGTGGTGACCAGTACGCGCTGATCCAGCGCCACGCGCTTGCCGATCTCCGAGAGCAGGTCGTCCACCTGGGTGGTCGCCGGGCGGATTTCCACCTCCGGATCGACCAGGCCGGTGGGGCGCACCACCTGCTCGATCACACGACCGGCGTGCTGTTCTTCATACGGGCCGGGAGTCGCCGAAACGAAGATGGTCTGCGGGCTGATCGCCTCCCACTCCTCGAATCGCAGCGGCCGGTTGTCCAGCGCTGAGGGCAGGCGGAAGCCGTACTCCACCAGGGTTTCCTTGCGCGAGCGGTCGCCCTTGTACATGGCGCCGACCTGGGGAACGCTGACGTGGGATTCGTCGATCACCAGCAGCGAGTTGGCCGGCAGGTAGTCGTAGAGGGTCGGCGGCGGCTCGCCGGGACCACGCCCGGAGAGGTAGCGCGAGTAGTTCTCGATGCCGTTGCAGTAGCCCAGTTCGAGGATCATCTCCAGGTCGAAGCGGGTGCGCTGCTCCAGCCGCTGGGCTTCCACCAGCTTGTTGTTGTTGCGCAGGTATTCCAGGCGCACCTTCAGCTCGGCCTTGATGTGCTCCACCGCCTCCAGCAGCGTTTCCCGCGGGGTCACGTAGTGGCTCTTGGGATAGAAGGTGAAGCGCGGCAGCTTAGTCAGCACCTCACCGGTCAGCGGATCGAAGGCGGCGATGTTCTCCACTTCGTCGTCGAACAGCTCGACGCGGATGGCCTCCAGGTCCGATTCCGCCGGGAAGATATCGATCACGTCGCCGCGCACGCGGAAGGTGGCGCGGGCGAAATCCATGTCGTTGCGGGTGTACTGAAGACTGGTCAGGCGGCGTAGCAGCTCGCGCTGGTCCATCTTGTCGCCGCGGTCCAGGTGCAGGACCATCTTCAGGTAGGACGCCGGGTCGCCCAGGCCGTAGATCGACGACACGGTGCAGACGATGATCGCGTCATCGCGCTCCAGCAGCGCCTTGGTCGCCGACAGCCGCATCTGCTCGATGTGGTCGTTGATCGAGGAGTCCTTCTCGATGTAAGTGTCCGAGGACGGCACATAGGCCTCGGGCTGGTAATAGTCGTAGTAGGAGACGAAATACTCCACCGCGTTGTTCGGGAAGAAGGTCTTGAACTCGCCGTACAATTGCGCGGCCAGAGTCTTGTTCGGCGCCAGGACCATGGTCGGGCGCTGAACCTGGGAAATGACGTTGGCGATGCTGAAGGTCTTGCCGGAGCCGGTCACCCCCAACAGAGTCTGGTGCGACAGGCCCGCTTCCAGCCCCTCAACCATCTGTCGGATGGCTTCTGGCTGATCGCCAGCGGGCTTGAAGCGCGAATCCAGCTGGAATAACGACATGGGAACCTCGCTTTGACGTGTGACGCTTCGGTCGCCAAAGCGTCATACCAGTCGAAAAGCATGCGCGACAACTCGCCGCCTGCCATAGAGGCCTATATAATACCGGCCCGTCGACGCAACCCCCAGCGCCGTGAGCGGGTGGGTTGCAATTGCACTTCACTCCCGCCTTAGAGCTGCTGCCAAAATGAGTCTGTTCTCCGCTGTCGAAATGGCCCCCCGCGACCCGATCCTGGGCCTGAACGAAGCTTTCAACGCCGATACCCGTCCGGGCAAGATCAACCTGGGCGTTGGCGTGTATTACAACGAGGAAGGTCGCCTCCCGTTGCTGCGCGCCGTCCAGGCCGCGGAGAAGGCCCGCATCGAAGCCCACGCTCCGCGCGGCTACCTGCCGATCGAAGGCATCGCCGCCTACGATTCGGGCGTGCAGAAGCTGCTGTTCGGCGCTGATTCCGAGCTGCTGGCCGAAGGCCGCGTGGTCACCACCCAGGCCGTAGGCGGCACCGGCGCGCTGAAAACCGGCGCCGACTTCCTCAAGCGCCTGCTGCCCAACGCCACCGTCGCCATCAGCGACCCAAGCTGGGAAAACCACCGCGCCCTGTTCGAAGCCGCCGGCTTCCCGGTGCAGAACTACCGTTACTACGACGCAGCCACCCACGGCGTGAACCGTGCCGGCCTGCTGGAAGACCTCAATGCCCTGCCCTCGCAGTCCATTGTCGTTCTGCACGCCTGCTGCCACAACCCGACCGGCGTCGACCTGACCATGGACGACTGGAAGCAGGTGCTGGACGTGCTCAAGGCCAAGGGCCATGTGCCGTTCCTCGACATCGCCTATCAGGGCTTCGGTGACGGCATCGACGAAGACGCCTCCGCTGTGCGCCTGTTCGCCCAGTCCGGCCTGAACTTCTTCGTCTCCAGCTCCTTCTCCAAATCGTTCTCGCTGTACGGCGAGCGCGTTGGCGCCCTGTCGGTCGTGACCGACAGCCGCGAGGAGTCCGCCCGCGTCCTGTCTCAGGTCAAGCGCGTGATCCGCACCAACTACTCCAACCCGCCGACCCACGGCGCCAGCGTCGTCGCTTCCGTGCTGAACAGCCCGGAACTGCGTGCGGTATGGGAAGAAGAACTGGGCGAGATGCGTACCCGCATTCGTGCCATGCGCGAAGCCATGGTCGCCCAACTGGCAGCCCAGGGTGCCAAGCGCGACTTCGGCTTCGTTGCCCAGCAGCGCGGCATGTTCTCCTACTCCGGCCTCACCGCCGAGCAGGTTGAACGCCTGAAGAACGAATTCGGCATCTACGCCGTCGGCACCGGCCGCATCTGCGTGGCCGCGCTGAACAACGGCAACCTGGACACCGTCACCCGCGCCATCGTCCAGGTGCTGTAAAAAATTAAGGGGAAGTCATCGCCTGATTGTTGACTTCCCCTTCTTAATCAGTAAGATACGCACCGTTGTTCCGCGATAGCTCAGTCGGTAGAGCAAATGACTGTTAATCATTGGGTCCCTGGTTCGAGTCCAGGTCGCGGAGCCAAATTCGAAGCCCTCGGCGCACGCCGGGGGCTTTTTTATTGGGCGCTGGACTCTCTCCAGGGACTACGTCCCAGGTGATTCCCCCTTCGGGGCCGCGCTTAAGCGCGTTCGGCTGACGCCGTCGAGTCCAGATCGCGGAGCCAAATTCGAAGCCCTCGGCACACGCCGGGGGCTTTTTTATTGGGCGCTGGACTCTCTCCAGGGACTACGTCCCAGGTGATTCCCCCTTCGGGGCCGCGCTGAAGCGCGTTCGGCTGACGCCGTCGAGTCCAGGTCGCGGAGCCAAATTCAAAGCCCTCGGCACACGCCGGGGGCTTTTTTATTGGGCCTCTGGACTCTCGCCAGGGACTGCGCCCCAGGTAATTCCCCCTTCGGGGCCGCGCTGAAGCGCGTTCGGCTGACGCCGTCGAGTCCAGGTTGCGGAGCCAAAATTCAAAGCCCTTGGCACACGCCGGGGGCTTTTTCTTTGGATTCGAAAGAGCCCCCATTGAAAAAGCCGGTCGACGACCGGCCTTTTCATTCCACCTGGCAATGCTCAGAGCGAAATCTTGTCGCGATTCTTGTCCAGCGTCCCCTTGCCGATGCCCTTCACTTCCAGCAATTGATCGACCGTGGTGAACGGCCCGTTGGTTGTACGGTAGTCAACGATGGCCTGGGCTTTCACCTTGCCAATACCTTTCAGGGAATGCTGCAACTCTTCAGCCGATGCGCTGTTGATATTCACGGCCGCCACCTGGGCAACAGGTGCCTTCTCGGCTGAAGCAGTGGTTTCGGCTGGAGGTTTAACGGCCGGGGCCCCATTGGTGGCCGCCAGAGCGGCGCCACCGAACGAGAGGCCCGCCAACAGAATCAGACGCGCAACGGAAAGCAGACTCTTCTTCATGGATCGTTCCTTGATGCAACAGGTTTCAAGGCAGGCGCGATTGCGCCGCCTGGAAAACATATCGCCAGGAACACTGATGAAAACGCCGGTTTAGAGAGTCGGCGGCAGATTCCGGCGCCGCCGACAGCTCACCAAGAAAGGACTGACATGACTCGCAGACGCAGCAGCGGCGCTGTCTGCTAGGTAGTACCCCGACTCAGGGTTCCATCCGCCGCTGCTGATGGATCAGGTCGACGATCTCGCCCTCGGGGCAATAGCCGCTGACGGTTTCCCGCAGCAACTGCCGCACACGTGCGTAATTGCCCTGGTCTACCGCCTTGAGCAGATCAGCCAGGACGAGCTTGAAGCCCTCCCAGTGCATCAGCTCCTCGTTGGCCTTCATGATCATCGGGTGTTCGGTGGCGCTGACGTTGTCGCCGATCAACAGCTCCTCGTAGAGCTTTTCGCCGGGCCGCAAGCCGCTGAACTCGATGGAAATGTCACCGTGCGGATTGCGCTCGGAACGGACGCTCAGGCCGGACAGGTGGATCATCCGCTCGGCCAGCTCGAGAATCTTCACCGGCTGCCCCATGTCCAGCACGAAGACGTCACCACCACGCCCCATGGAGCCCGCCTGGATCACCAGTTGGGCCGCTTCCGGGATGGTCATGAAGTAGCGGGTGATGCCGGGATGGGTCACGGTAACCGGCCCCCCGCGCTTGATCTGCTCGCGGAACAGCGGAATGACCGAACCGGAGGACCCCAGCACATTACCGAAGCGAACCATGGTGAACCGGGTCTTGTTGACCTGGTGCACGCCGGACTTGTCGCCGAACAGCACCGGTGCGGATTCCTGGCTCAAGGCCTGCAGAATCATCTCCGCCAGGCGCTTGGTGCTGCCCATCACATTGGTCGGGCGCACTGCCTTGTCGGTGGAAATCAGCACGAAGTGCTCGACACCGGCCTGCACCGCCACCTGGGCGGTATGCAAGGTGCCTATCACATTGTTCAGCACGCCTTCGGAAATATTGTGCTCAACGATGGGCACATGCTTGTAGGCCGCGGCGTGATAGACCGTTGCGACCTTCCAGGTGCGCATGACATCGAGCAGACGCTCAGCACTGCGCACGGAGCCGAGGATCGGCACCAGCTGCACCGCGAGGGACTCGCGCTTGACGCGGCTCTCCAGCTCCTGGTGCACCCGATAGAGGTTGTATTCGCTGTGTTCGAACAGCACCAGCACGGTAGGCGACGAACCCAGGATCTGTCGGCAAAGTTCGGAGCCGATAGAGCCGCCCGCGCCAGTGACCATCACCACTTCGCCACGGATACAGTGTTCGAACAACTCCTTGCGCGGCTCGACCGGGTCACGCCCGAGCAGGTCGGCGATATCCACTTCCTGGATGTCATCCACCCGCACCCGGCCGTTGGCCAGTTCGATGAATCCCGGCACGCTTCGCACATGGACCGGGTAGGGCTCGAGCAAGCCGAGAATTTCGCGGCGGCGGGCGCGCGTCGCAGAGGGAACCGCCAGCAGCACTTCCTGCACGCCGGTTTCGTCGATCATCTGCTGGATATGCTTGGGCTTGTAGACGCGCAGGCCGGCAATGACACGGTTGGCGATCTCGTCATCGTCATCGATGAAAGCTACCGGGCGCATCGCGCGACCGAGGCGCAAGGCGGCCACCAGTTGGTTGCCGGCAGAGCCCGCACCATAGACGGCAACCTTCGGCAAGCCATCCTGTTGCTTGAGGAACGGAACGGCCTGCACGGTGCTGTACCAGTCCCCCATGAAATACTGGCGCATGGCCAGGCGCAATCCGCCGATCATCAGCAGACTCAGCCACCAGTAGTTCAGGACCAGCGAACGTGGAACCGCCTCGATTACCGAGCGGTTCCAGTAAACCACCAGCGACAACAGCAGTGCCGAGATGGTCACCGCCTTCCAGATCGCGATCAGCGCGTCGTTGCCGAGATAGCGCATGACCGCGCGGTACATGCCGAAGCGGATGAACAGCGGAATTGCCACTGCGGGGGCGGCGAAGAACAACCAGCCGTGCACGCGGAACGGGTACTCCAGATCATCCGTACCCAGTCGCACGATGAACGCGAGCCACAGCGAAAACCACACCAGGCAAATATCGGTGGTGACCTGCAGTAACCGTTTGTTTCGTCTCGGAAGCCTCAGCAGGCGTTCTCGAAGCATCAGCGCTTGTCCTTTTCCCGAGCAGAGGAAATTTTCCACCCGCTACATTGACCACCCAATCCGGCGGAGTTCAGCTCACATCCTGTTCATCCGGACGACCTGCACCCAGATGAGCTACGACAAGCACCAAAGGAGCATAGGCCACAATCAGCGCCAGCAAGCCTGAAACATGCCCCAGCGCGACCAGCAATGCCAGCGGCAGGAGCCAGAATACGTTGATCGCGGTTACCGCCAGCGATACTCGCAGGTGGCTGCCGTAGCGCCGCGAAGCGCGCTGGTAGGCATGGCTGCGATGCGCTTCGTAGACGCGTTCGCCGCGCATCAGCCGATGAATCAGGGTGAACGTCGCGTCAACGATGAAAACACCCAGGAGAATCAACCAGCTCCAGATCAGCGGTGGGGCCACCGAGGAGGCCTGCAGCGCCAGACCGCCGAGGATCAACCCGAGGAAACCACTGCCGGCATCGCCCATGAAAATTCGCGCGGGAGGGAAATTCCAGACCAGGAAACCCGCCGCCGCCAAGCCCAGCAGCAACGGCAGCCAGACCAGCTCCGCAGCCCCGAAGGCCCAGCCGCAGAGGGCTCCGCCCAAACAGACGCTGATGGCCTCCAGGCCGGCAATACCGTCGATGCCGTCCATGAAGTTGTACAGGTTGAGCAGCCACACCAGGAACACCAGTCCCAGTAGGTCGCCTGCCAGGCCCAGGTCCAGCGCGCCCCAGGGGAGCGGCAACACAGGCACGCCACCCAGCCAGCAGAGCAGCCACAGCGCAGCGACAAAATGCCCTAGCAGCCGCCAGCGTGCCGGAATATGGCGGTGATCATCGAGGAAGCCAATGGCCGCAACCAGGGCGCCGGCCGGCAGAAGAGCCACCAGGCTGGCCCCGCCGATCATCCCGAGCACGGCAGCCAAGGGCAGGCCGCCGAGAAAGCCCAGCACAATTGCAACACCGCCACCACGCGGCGTGGGAATCCGGTGCGAACTGCGGGCGTTCGGAATATCCATGATGCTGCGCACCAGCGCGTAGCGACGAACCCCCGCCGTCATGGCCCAGGACGCAATGAACACAGCCAGAAGCAGCAATGCCGCACTCATCGTCCTTGCTCCTGACCGCGCTCCTGCACCGTTTCCAGCAGGGCCTGTTCGACACTGACGGGAGGAGCCCAGCCCAGCCGGCTGCGAGTTGCGGAAATATCCACCTGCAGGGATCCCAGCAGGCGCTGAACCTGTTGGCCTCGCCCGGTCAGCAGCCCCAGCAGGCGCAGCAACCCCGCCGGAACCGGCAGCAGACGAGGGTGTACGCCCATGGCCCTGCTCAGGCTGCGACACAGCCGGGCCGTAGACAGGTCCTCCCCATCACTGACCAGGAACATCTGCCCTGCCGCCGCAGGATGGCGCGCGCACAGCACCAACAGGTCGACCAGATTATCCCGGGCCACCAGGCTGCGGCGATTGTCGATAGCGCCGAAGGGTAACGGCAGACGGCGCTGCAAGGCGCGCATCAGGCTGGCGAAGTTGGCCTTGACCCCTGGGCCGTAGACCAGTGGCGGGCGCACCACCACGACCTCCAGCCCTGTCTGCCGGGCAACCTCGAACAAGGCCTGCTCGGCCTCGAGCTTGGATTGCCCGTAAGGGTCCTGCGGTTGCGGCTCGGCATCGGCCGTGAACGGCCGACCTGGCGCCGTTTCCTCGCCATTGACCTTGATCGAACTGACAAAGACAAAACGCCTCACGCCAGCCGCCGCGGCCTGCTGCGCCAGATGCCGGGTCGCCTCGACGTTCACTGCGCGAAACTCGGCGAGCGGATCGGCAGCCCGCTCGTCCATGACGTGAACCCGGGCAGCGCAATGAATCACTGCATCGATCCCTTGCAGGGCCTGCGTCCAGGATTGCGCCACACTCAACCCATCGATGAGCGCCACCTCGACATCTTCCGGGAGTTGCACGCTGGCGCTCCGCTGGGCGGCGCGAACCTGCACATCATCTTCCTGGCACAAGCGAGCCAGCACGCCTCGGCCGACAAAACCGGTCGCGCCCGTGAGTAGAACCTTCAATCCAGCACCTGCAGAACCTGACGCCAGCGGCGTCTTCCATGTTTGAGCGAACGCGTCAGAGCGGCGAAATGACCGGTCGCAGCGCATTCCAAGCGTGACAGCTGGGGCATTGCCAGTGCAGTTCGCGGCCGGCGAAACCACACTTGCCGCATCGATAGCGCGGCATTGTCTTATACAAACCGATGATTATTGGAGCGATTTTTCCGGCTGCCGAGTCTTTTTCGCCATCGTTTCCGACTACTTCAAGGTACTCGCCGACTCCTTGCCAGGAAGGATGACGCTCCACCCGCTCCAGCAGGCTCTCGCGCCAGCCGGACGCCCCCACCGGCTGCTCGCTTTGCGCCAGTAGCGCGAGGATTGCCGGCGGCACTTCCTCGCCGGTGGCCAGCCCCCGCAGGCAGGCGAGCAACTCGGGCCGGGCAAGGCCATCATGGCGACGCAATAGCGGCACGATCTCGCCGAGGAAGGCTTTGGCATCGCTCGCCAACTCACCGACGGTAGCCACGGCAGCGACCTGATCCTTGCGCCACAACTCGCAGTCCAGCCGCATCAGCAGAGCGCGGACGCAGCGCTTGTCCACACGGCGAGCCTCACGCAGCAGCTCCTGCATGGCACTGCGATCGCCGGTCCTGCCCTTCTCCTGGGCGAGTTCGCAGTAGTAGTTGGCCAACGCCGCGCTCAGCTCGGGGCGACTTGCGACCAGGCGAGAGGCCAACTCGATGGCGCGCGACCAGTTCTTCTCGCGCTCGCAGATCAGCCGTTGTTCATCCAGCGCTTCGAGGGAGATGGGTTCATCGCGCTGCTGCGTCAGCTCGTCCAGCAGCTCCTCGGCGCTACCCAACAGGCCGCCAGCGATGAAATCGCGCGCCAGCTCCAGGCGCACCTGTGCGACCAGCGAACCATCCTCGCCGGCACGGCCCAGCAGTTCCTGGTGAATGTGGATGGCTTTCTCGATATCGCCACGACGGCGAAACAGGTTGCCGACGTGCAGGTGGCTTTCGAGAGTCTCCGGACTGACGACCAAGCCCTGGGACAGGCTTTCCAGTGCATCGTCGGAGTGTCGCTCCAGCAGGTTGTGCATGCTGTGGACACGGCTCCGCAGATGGGTTTCGGAGGCTTCCCGGGGCCGGGAAAGAGAACGACGCCCCATCCACCAGCCGATGGCCAGGGCGCAGAAGAAGAACAGCGTGGCGATGACGCTAGGCATGGTCCGTCAGCGACTTTTCACGCAGCGCGTCATTCTCCTTGCGGAAACGAGTGACTTCGGAGCGAAGGCCGCTCATGCGGGCATGCGCCTTCGCCCGGAAGGGGATGCTCAGCAGCAGGCCGATCACGCCACCAACGATGAAGGCGAGGGAGATGAAGACCACCAGCGGCCACTGCGGCGACTGCCAGCCAAGGAAGGTCAGCTGCGCGGACTGCAGGTTCTCCAGGACGAAAACCACAACGATGGCGGCCAGGACGACCAACGCCAGAATCAGCAGGAAACGTTTTGCCCGAAGCATGGACACTCCTTCTTGAAGACGGATACCCCGGGGTCACTCGGGTTCGTTGACGCGGTCGCGCAGCTCCTTGCCGGGCTTGAAGTGCGGGACGAACTTGCCGTCCAGGCGCACGGACTCGCCGGTTTTCGGATTACGCCCCACGCGCGGTGCGCGGTAGTGCAGAGAGAAGCTGCCGAACCCCCGGATTTCGATACGATCCCCCGTCGCCAGAGCCTGGGACATTTGCTCAAGCATGGTCTTGATCGCCAGCTCCACATCCTTTGCGGAAAGCTGCCCCTGATGGGTGACGATTCTCTCGATCAACTCCGACTTGGTCATGGTTTTCCCTTCTTTTTCAAGCGGCTAGATCAGCTCTAGGTTCTTTTAGCATGCTGATCATGCTTTGAACAGCCCGAACGGAAAGGATGTGTTTTCTGTCGGTCAAGTAGCCGGCGAATAAAAAATGGCCGACTCCCAGGCAGGGAATCGGCCACGGTCGCGTCCAGGAGCGGGAGGACGCGCAAGCGGAAAGCGGGTCAGGCGATGGCGGCGAGCTGCGCCTTGGCCTTGGCCAGGCCTTTCTCGGCGAATTCACCGCCCATGTTCAGGCCTTCGGCGTGGATGAAGGTCACGTCATGGATACCGACGAAGCCCAGCGCCTGGCGCAGGTAGGGTTCCTGGTGATCCAGCGCGCCGCCGGCGTACACGCCGCCACGGCTGGTCAGGACGAAGGCGCGCTTGCCGGTGAGCAGGCCCTGCGGGCCGGTCTCGGTGTATTTGAAGGTAACGCCAGCGCGCAGCACATGGTCGAGCCAGGACTTCAGCGTGCTGGGGATGGCGAAGTTGTACATCGGCGCGGCCAGCACCAGCACATCGGCGGCTTGCAGTTCGGCCGTCAGTTGGTTGGAGCGCTCCAGCGCGATGCGCTCGATCTCGCTGTGCTCCTGGGCCGGCTTCATCCAGCCACCCAGCAGGTGGGCATCCAGGTGCGGCACCTGTTCAATGGCCAGGTCGCGAACCTGGATCTCGTCGGCCGGGTGCGCAGCCTGCCACTGCGTGATGAAATCGCGGGTCAGCTGGCGGGAAACGGAACCTTCCTGGCGGGCACTGCTTTCGATGACAAGAACGCGGGACATGGACTGGACCTCCATCGGTCATTGAATGTGTCGATGGAGGCCATCCTAGAGATGAACAAATCGATAAAAAAGCGCAAATAATCGCTTCTAATTATCGAATAAATTGATTTCTCACAAAACTGCTTCTAGTCTTGTCCGGCAGAATACTCAACCCGGCACGCAGGTGAGCTTGATGCGCAGCTTGATTACCGCGCGACTGAAGCTGGAAGTCAGGTTGGCTTCCTTGCCCGGCGCGATGGAAGCCTTGCGGACATGCGGAGTTTCCGGGCCATTGACGAAGACTGCGGTGCAGGTCGCCTGTTCCTGACCATTGTTGCGCAGCATGATGGCACCCATCTGGTCGCCTATGTCCTGGGTGTCATAGTCCACCTGGGTGCCCTTGAGGGATTTCTCCACTTCGATGGGATAGGCCAGGGCGGTCAGCGGCAACAGTGCCAGAACGGCACAACAGAATTTTTTCATGGCGGTCTCTTGTTGGTCTTCTGCGGACCGCCAGATTAGACAAGAGGAAGCGAGGATGAAAGCGCCCCGCGTTACCCTGGATCAGTGGAGAACCCTGCAGGCCGTGGTCGATCACGGCGGCTTCGCCCAGGCGGCGGAAGCCCTGCATCGTTCGCAGTCGTCGATCAGCTATACCGTGGCGCGCATGCAGGAGCAGCTCGGCGTACCGTTGTTGCGCATCGACGGGCGCAAGGCCGTGCTCACCGAGGCCGGTGAAGTGCTGCTGCGTCGCTCGCGGCAGTTGGTGAAATCAGCAGGCCAGCTGGAAGAGCTCGCCCATCACATGGAGCAGGGCTGGGAGCCAGAAGTACGCCTGGTGGTCGACGCCGCCTACCCCACCGTGCGCCTGGTGCGCGCCCTCTCCGCCTTTATGCCGCAGAGCCGCGGCTGCCGCGTGCTGTTACGCGAGGAAGTGTTGTCCGGCGTGGAAGAAGCGCTGGTGCAAGGTCACGCCGACCTCGCCATCAGCGGCCTGAACATCCCCGGCCACCTGGGCGCCGACCTCTCCATCGTCGACTTCGTCGCCGTCGCCCATCCCGATCACCCGCTGCACCGCCTGCAACGCGAAGTCACCCACCAGGACCTGGAAACCCAGATGCAGGTGGTGATCCGCGATTCCGGTCGCCTGCAGCCGCGCGACGTCGGCTGGCTCGGTGCCGAGCAACGCTGGACGGTGGGCAGCCTGGCCACCGCCGCCACCTTTGTCAGCAACGGCCTGGGCTTCGCCTGGCTGCCGCGGCACATGATCGAGCGCGAGCTGCGCGACGGCCAGGTCAAGCCACTGCCGATGAAACAGGGCGGCGTGCGCGAGAGCCGCTTCTATCTTTACCCGAACAAGGAAAAGCCCCTGGGCCCGGCCACGCAGATCCTCGTGGAGCTGCTGACCACCTTCGCCAACGTGCCACTCGACGCCCATTTCGCCGCCCCCGAAAGCCCGGTCTGAATACACAGGCCGCACGGAAAAGGAGCCCGTCATGCCGTTCTTCGACCACGCCGGCCACCGTCTGCACTATGAGGAAAGCGGTTTTGGAACGCCGGTCCTGCTGGTGCACGGGCTCGGCTCCAGCACCCGCGACTGGGAGTTCCAGGTGCCGGAACTGGAAAAGCACCACCGGGTAATTGCCCTCGATGTACGCGGCCATGGCCAGTCTGACAAGCCGCGCCAGCGCTACAGCATCGGCGCCTTCGCCGAGGACGTGATTGCCCTGCTCGACCACTTGAGCCTGGGCCGCGTGCACCTGGTGGGCATCAGCATGGGCGGCATGATTGGCTTCGAACTCGCCACCCGCTGGCCGGAGCGGCTGAACAGCCTGACCATCGTCAACAGCGCGCCAGAGGTAAAGCCACGCAGCCCTCGCGAGTACCTCGAAGTGGCGCGTCGGCTATTCCTCGCCCATGTGCTGGGCCTGGATACCGTGGGCAAGGCACTGGGCAAGATGCTCTTCCCCAAGCCAGAACAGGGCGATCTGCGCCGCAAGATCCAGCAGCGCTGGCCGCAGAACGACAAGCGCGCCTATCTGTCCAGCCTGCATGCCATCATCGGCTGGGGTGTGCAGGAACGCCTGGCGCGCATAACCTGTCCAACCCTGGTGATCAGCGCCGACCGCGACTACACCCCGGTTTCTCTCAAGCAGGCCTATGTCGGGCAGATGCCCAACGCACGCCTGGTGGTAATCGAGGATTCGCGCCACGCGACGCCGCTGGACCAGCCCGAACGCTTCAACACCACCCTGCTCGACTTCATCGAGCAGGTCGACCATCCCTAGAACCTCAGGAAACATCCACCAAATGACCCTGTTCAAACGCTTCCTGCTCGCTGCCTGCTCCCTGGTCCTGGCCGGCTCGGTGTTCGCCGCCGACAGCAAGAACCCGCATGTGCTGCTGTCCACCACCTCTGGCGAAATAGAAATCGAGCTGTACGCCGATAAAGCGCCGATTTCTGTGAAGAACTACCTGTCCTACGTCGACAGCGGTTTCTACAACGGAACCATCTTCCACCGCGTCATCCCCAACTTCATGATCCAGGGCGGCGGTTTCACCGAGGCCATGAAGGAGAAGGACACCCAGGCGCCGATCAAGAACGAGGCCGACAACGGCCTGCTCAACGAGCGCGGCACCCTGGCCATGGCACGCACCAGCGACGTGAACTCCGCCACCAGCCAGTTCTTCATCAACCTGACCGGCAACGACTTCCTCAACCACGGCGCCCGTGACTTCGGCTACGCCGTATTTGGCAAGGTCGTACGCGGCATGGGCGTGGTCGACCAGATCGCCGGAGTGAAGACCGGCAACCGCGGCATGTTCCAGGACGTACCGACCACCCCGGTGGTCATCCTCTCCGCCAAGCGTCTGTGATTCTGCGCAATCACGGCTGACGGAGGCCATTCAAGGCGGGGCCAGGACGGCCCCGCCGACAACCCGAGACCTATCATGCTTTACCGTCGTTTCGAGCGTCTGATCGATCCCTTCCGCGACGTCCCCGAGCGCATGCCGCCGTCCGATGTCATCCGCTTCTACGTCTATTACCTGCGCCAGGTCTGGCCGGTATTCCTCGCCCTGCTCTTCGTCGGCCTGATCGTCGCCCTGATCGAAGTCGCGCTGTTCAGCTACCTGGGGCGCATCGTCGACCTCGCGCAAGGCACCGCGCCCGCGGACTTCTTCACCCTGCACGGCCGCGAGCTGATCTGGATGGCCGTCGTCGCGCTCATCCTGCGCCCGGTGTTCAACGGCCTGCACGACATGCTGGTGCACCAGAGCATCAATCCCAGCATGACCAACCTGATCCGCTGGCAGAACCATCGCTACGTGCTCAAGCAGAGCCTGGGCTTCTTCCAGAACGACTTCGCCGGGCGCATCGCCCAGCGCATCATGCAGACCGGCAACTCCCTGCGCGACTCCGCCGTGCAGGTGGTGGATGCCATCTGGCACGTGGTGATCTACACCGTCAGCGCTCTGGTGCTGTTTGCCGAGGCCGATTGGCGCCTGATGATCCCGCTGCTGCTGTGGGTCGTCGGCTACGTCGGCGCGCTGGGCTACTTCATTCCCCAGGTGAAGCATCGCTCGGTGGTCGCCTCGGACTCGCGCTCCAAACTGATGGGCCGGATCGTCGACGGCTACACCAACATCACCACCCTCAAGCTGTTCGCCCACACGCGCCAGGAAGAGGACTACGCCCGCGAAGCCATCGACGACCAGACCCGCAAGGCCCAGCAGGCCGGACGCGTGGTGACCTCCATGGACGTCACCATCACCGTCTTCAACGGCCTGCTGATCGCCGGTACCACCGGCCTTGCCCTGTGGCTGTGGACCCAGTCGCTGATCTCGGTCGGCGCCATCGCCCTGGCCACTGGCCTGGTCATCCGCATCAACAACATGTCCGGCTGGATCATGTGGGTGGTCGGCGGCATCTTCGAGAACGTCGGCCAGGTGCAGGACGGCATGCAGACCATCGCCCTGCCCCGCCAGGTGAACGACCAGCCCGGCGCCAAGCCGTTGGTGGTGAGCCATGGCGAAGTGCGCTTCGACCAGGTGGATTTCAGCTACGGCAAGGGCGGCGGGCTGATCAGTGGGCTGGACCTGACCGTACGCCCCGGCGAGAAGATCGGCCTGGTCGGGCCGTCCGGCGCCGGCAAATCCACCCTGGTGAACCTGCTGCTGCGCCTGTACGACCTCGAGGGCGGGCGCATCCTGATCGACGGCCAGGACATCGCCCACGTGACCCAGGAAAGCCTGCGCGCGCAGATCGGCATGGTCACCCAGGACACTTCGCTGCTGCACCGTTCGATCCGCGACAACCTGCTCTATGGTCGCCCGGACGCCAGCGAGGCGGATTTGCAGGACGCCATCCAGAAAGCGCGCGCCTCGGAGTTCATTCCGCAACTGAGCGACGCCGAGGGTCGCTTCGGCCTTGACGCCCACGTCGGCGAGCGCGGCGTGAAGCTCTCCGGCGGCCAACGCCAGCGCATCGCGATCACCCGCGTGCTACTCAAGGACGCGCCGATCCTGATCCTCGACGAGGCCACCTCGGCGCTGGACTCCGAGGTGGAAGCGGCGATCCAGGAAAGCCTGGAGACCCTCATGCAGGGCAAGACGGTAATCGCCATCGCCCACCGGCTTTCCACTATCGCGCGCATGGACCGGCTGGTAGTGCTGGAGCACGGCCGCGTGGTCGAGAGCGGCAGCCATGCCGAGTTGCTTGCCCATGGCGGACTCTACGCGCGGCTGTGGCGGCACCAGACGGGCGGGTTCGTAGGGGTGGATTGAAGCCCGAGGGTCACGCGCGATCCTTTCGCGAACAGCCCCGCGTCGGGGTTTGTTCGCGAGCAAGCTCGCTCCTGCAGGGAGCAGTCCTGCACCGGGCTCGTTTTTCTGTAGGAGCGAGCTTGCTCGCGAACCCGCACGGCAAACCTGTTCAACCGCAGAAGCACCCATAAAAAAGCCCGGCACAAGGCCGGGCACGTCCAAATTCAGGACAGCTCAGTGTGTGTCCAGTAACGCCAGCGCCTCGCGACTCAGGCGTTCGACCGTAGCCCAGTCGCCGCTGTCGACGGCGGCCTTGGGCAGCATCCAGCTGCCGCCCACGCACATCACGTTGGCCAGGCGGTAATAGTCATTCAGGTTGTCCGGGCCGACGCCGCCAGTGGGGCAGAAACGGATGTCCGGGAACGGCCCGCCGAAAGCCTTGAGCGCCTCCACGCCGCCGGCGACCTTCGCCGGGAACAGCTTGAAACGACGCAGGCCATGACGGTATGCCGCCATGATTTCCGAAGCGGTGGCCACCCCCGGCAGCAACGGCACCGGGCGAGTCACCGCGTACTGCAGCAACTCCTCGGTGCAGCCGGGCGTGACGATGAACTTCGCCCCCGCCTCTTCCGCCTGGGCGAAAGTTTCCGGGTCGAGCACGGTGCCGGCGCCAACGATCAGCTCCGGGCGTTGCTCGCTCAACTGGCGGATCGCGGTGAGACCCAGCGCCGTCCGCAAGGTCACTTCCAGAACGGTAATGCCGCCGGCTGCCAGAGCATCCGCCATGGGCAGGATGTCTGCCTCGCGGTCGATGGTGATCACCGGCAGGATGCGCGCACGCTGCGCCAGGGCATCGATCTGCTGGATGTGTTGTTCAGGCATAGCGGTAACTCCGTGCTTCAGGGGCACCAGTGGATCGAAAGAGGTGAACGCAGGAACGCATTGACCGGCATGCGCTGGTCGTCGTTATCGCTGAGCGCCTGACTCAGCGTGGCCAGCTTGGACTCGCCCTGGATGGCCAGGATCTGCACCCGCGCGCCCTGCAACACGGCTCGGGTGAGGGTCAGGCGCTGGTGCGGCACGGTCGGCGCCCACATCGGCAGGCATCGGCGTGTGCCGGCCGGGTCGAGCGCCTCGACCAGGTTGGTGCTGCCTGGGAACAGCGAAGCCGTGTGGCCGTCGTCACCCATGCCCAGCACCAGCACATCGATCGGCAGCGTCAGCTCGTGGAGGAAGCGATCGGTCTTGTCGGCCGCCTCCTCAAGGCTGCTCGCCGGCTGATACAGGCCGATGAACTGCGCCTTGCCTGCCGCCCCCTTGAGCAGATGGCGGCGCAGCAGGCCTGCATTGCTGTCAGGGTGCGACTCGGGCACCCAGCGCTCGTCGGCGAGGCTGACGGCCACTTTCGACCAGTCCAGCACCGCGCCGCTCAGGGCCTCGAGGAAAGCCACCGGACTGCGCCCGCCGGACACCACCAGCAATGCGCGGCCACGTTCGATCAGCGCCTCGCGCAGCGCGTCGGCTACCGCTTCGGCGAGGCCGCGGGCCTGCTCGGCGGCATTGTTCCAGGTCTTCCAGGCCATGCCTTCTTTCAGTGTCGGTTCAAAGATCGCCATACCAGTCCCTCCCGTCGCGAGCGATCAGGGCAACCGAGGCCTGCGGTCCCCAGCTTCCAGCCGGGTAAGGCTTGGGCTCCTCGCCCAGTCGGCCCCAGCCGTCGATCAGGCCATCGCACCATGTCCAGGCGGCCTCGATCTCGTCCTTGCGGACAAACAGGTTCTGATTGCCCTGAGTGACTTCCAGCAACAGTCGCTCATAGGCATCCGGCGTACGGGCGGTCTGGAAGGTTTCGGAGAAATTCAGTTGCAGCGGGCCGGTGCGCAGTTGCATGCCCTTGCCCAGGCCCTGGTCCTTGGTCATCACCTGCAGGGAAATGCCCTCGTCCGGTTGCAGGCGGATGATCAGCCGGTTGCTGATCAGCGAGCGCTGCTCCGGGGCGAAGATGTAGTGCGGCGGTTCCTTGAAGTGGATGACGATCTGCGAGTGCTTCTGCGGCATGCGCTTGCCGGTGCGCAGGTAGAACGGCACGCCGGACCAGCGCCAGTTGCGGATATCCACGCGCAGGGCGACGAAGGTCTCGGCGTCGCTGTTGGGGTTGGCATTTTCCTCGGCGAGGTAGCCCGGTACGGGCTTGCCGTCGATGTAGCCGGCGGTGTACTGGCCGCGCACCACGCGGGTCGCCAGTTGCTCGGGAGCGATGGGCTCCAGCGCGCGCAACACCTTCACCTTCTCGTCGCGGATGCTGTCGGCGGTGAGGTTGGCCGGCGGGTCCATGGCGATCAGGCAGAGCAGTTGCAGCAGGTGGTTCTGCACCATGTCGCGCAGCTGGCCGGCCTTGTCGAAGTAGCCCCACCGACCCTCGATACCGACCTTCTCGGCCACGGTGATCTCCACGTGGGAGATGTGGTTCTGGTTCCACTGGGTCTCGAACAGGCTGTTGGCGAAGCGCAGCGCGATGAGGTTCTGCACCGTCTCCTTGCCCAGGTAGTGGTCGATCCGGTAGATGCGGTTTTCCGGGAAGAAACGTGCCACGGCGTCATTCACCGCACGGGACGATTCCAGGTCGTGGCCGATGGGCTTCTCCAGCACCACCCGGGTGCGTTCGGCAAGGCCGGCAGCGGCAAGGTTCTCGCAGATGCCGCCGAACACCGAGGCGGCGGTGGCGAAGTAGGCAACCAGGGTCTTCTCGTCGCCCACCAGCTCGGCCAGCGCCTGGTAGGAGCCGGCATCGAGGAAGTCCATGCTCAGGTGATGCAGGCGCGCCTGGAAGCGGGCCCAGACCTGTTCATCCCACTCTTTCGCCGGGACATACTGGCGCAGACGGCGTTCAATGGTTGCCAATGGCGCTTCCGTGGCGCCGTCATCGCGGGCCAGGGCGAGAATGCGGGTATCGCGGTGCAGCAGGTCTTCGCGGTCGAGCTGGTAGAGCGCCGGCAGCAGTTTACGCAGGGCGAGATCACCCAGGGCGCCGAACAGCGCAAGGGTGCAGGGCAGAACGCGGACTTCAGGCATTTGTTGTTACCAACCAAATTTTGAACGATAGTTAGCCTTCTACGCCGGCATTAAGACAAATATGTAGTAATTAAACAACATATTTCTGCCATCTCGCGCCGTTGTTGGTCGCTTGCCAGCCTGACGTTAGGATAGCGCCGCTGGCCGCACCTACCCGGTCAACCGTCGATTGCCCCAAGGAGCACGGATGAAAAACCTGCTGGAGCAGATCCAGAGCCGTCTGGAAGAGCTGAACAAGGCCGAGCGCAAGGTCGCCCAGGTGATCCTGCACGACCCGCAGCAGGCCACGCGCTTCAGCATCGCCGCGCTGGCCCAGGCATCGAGTGTCAGCGAGCCGACGGTGAATCGCTTCTGCCGCTCCTTCGGCATGAGTGGCTACCCGGAGCTGAAGATCCAGCTGGCACAAAGCCTCGCTAGCGGCGCAGCCTTCGTGACCCAGGCCGTGGCGGCCGACGACGGCCCCGAGGCCTACACGCGCAAGATATTCAGCAACACCATCGCCTCGCTGGACAGTGCCCACAAGCTGCTCGACCCGAAGGTGATCGACCGCGCCGTGGACCTGTTGATCCAGGCCCGACAGATCCACTTCTTCGGCCTTGGCGCGTCCAGCTCGGTGGCCCTCGACGCGCAGCACAAGTTCTTTCGCTTCAACCTGGCGGTGTCAGCGCAGAGCGATGTGCTGATGCAGCGGATGATCGCCTCGGTAGCACACACCGGCGACCTGTTCGTGGTGATTTCCTACACCGGGCGCACCCGCGAGCTGGTGGACGTGGCCCACCTGGCGCGACAGAACGGCGCCTCGGTGCTCGGCCTGACCGCCGCGGACTCGCCGCTGGCCCGCGCCAGCACCTTGAGCCTGGACATCCCGCTGCCCGAGGACACCGACATCTATATGCCGATGACCTCAAGGATCATCCAGCTCACCGTGCTCGACGTGCTCGCCACCGGCGTGACCCTGCGCCGTGGCGTGGATTTCCAGCCACACCTGCGCAAGATCAAGGAGAGCCTGGTGCCGACCCGTTACCAGCTCGACGAGGAAAGTTGAGGGCGGCGCCGCCCTCGGCTCTGGAAAAGCCCGCTCCTGCAAACGCGCGCAGAACCATCACCTGCTGTAGGAGTAAGTTCGCTCCTACGGAGAACAGTTCAAGCTGCTGTCAGTCATCCGAATTCGGATCGAGCCCGGGGAATAGCACCTCGGTAAAGCCGAACTTGCTGAAATCGGTGATGCGCGACGGATACAGCCGGCCGATCAGGTGGTCGCATTCGTGCTGCACCACCCGCGCATGGAAGCCCTCCACCGTACGGTCGATGGGCTGGCCCTGGGGATCGACGCCCTGGTAGCGGATAGCCCGGTAACGGTCCACCGCACCACGCAGGCCGGGGACCGAGAGGCAGCCTTCCCAGCCCTCCTCCAGCTCGTCGCCGATAGGCGTGATCAGCGGGTTGAGCAGGATGGTCGGTGGTACCGCCGGTGCATCCGGATAGCGCTCGCTGCGCTCGAAACCGAAGATCACCAACTGCAGGTCCACGCCGATCTGCGGCGCGGCCAGGCCAACGCCACCAACGTGATGCATCGTCTCGAACATGTCGTCGATCAGTTGCTGCAGCTCGGCGCTACCGATCATCGACTCGGGCACTGGCGGGGCGATGCGCAGCAGGCGCTCGTCGCCCATCCTGAGAATCTCGCGGATCATCTTGGCCTCGTCGCCAGGGAGTGAGACCGGCATCCTCTGCCCTCCCACGCCGCCTGGCAAGCCCGCGACCGCCCGGCAAGCCCGCGACCGCCCGGCAGCGCCCCGCGAGCCACGCCACCCCGGTGTTAGACTGGTGCACGACGACATTCTTCGAACGCCGGAGATTTGCCGGGAAACGCGGCAGATCACGGACGAAACCCTGGGGGGATCTTTTATTTCCGAGGGGCGCGAGGTTCGTCATGAACAGGCATTACTACATCAGCGACAACCTGGACGACCTGGAACAGGTCGAGCAGGAGCTTTCCGAAAGCGGCATCGGCATCGAGCAGATGCATGTGCTCAGTGACAGCGACGCAGAACTGGAAGAGCACCGCCTGCATGAAGTGCCGTCGGTGATGAAGAAAGACGTGGTGCACTGGGGCAAGATCGGCCTGGTGATCGGTGCCGCACTGGCCGTGCTGGTACTGGTGGTCGGCTACCTGAGTGGCTGGACGCAGACGGCGGCCGGCTGGATCCCTGTGGTCTTCCTCGCCGCGGTGCTGCTGGGCTTCAGCCTGTGGGAAAGCAGCTTCTTCGGCCTGCAACGCCCCAGTGGCGACGTGCGCCGCTTCCAGGGCAACCTGCAGCAAGGCCGCCACGTGTTCTTCGTCGACGTGAAGCCCGAGCAGGAACCGGTGCTGGACATGGTGGTGCGCCACCACCCGCGCCTGGAGATCGCCGGCTTCGGCAGCGCCATGCCGGCCTGGTGGCTCTCCGTCGAGCAGGCCTGGAATCGCTTCCGCCACATGATGTAGCGGCAAGCGCCAGTCTCTTCTCCGCGGCTCTGGTGACCCGCGGCCTTAGCCCTGCGCGCTGTTGAACCGCAACAGAACTCGTTCAGGGTCGGTTCAGAAACCGTTAGCTTGCTATTGATATACATCAGCCGAGTGCCTCCGAGCGGATTCGAAAATATGCGAATCCATTCACATTCAGGAGGCTGGGAAATGCCCACATCGCCCAACCAGAAACTCGGCCTGGCTGCACTCACCGCCCTGGTGGTCGGCTCCATGATCGGTGGCGGCATCTTCTCGCTGCCGCAGAACGTCGCGAAAAGCGCCAGCCCCGGCGCTGTTCTCATCGGCTGGGCCATCAGCGGTATCGGCATGCTGATGCTCGCCTTCGTCTTCCAGAGCCTGTCCAACCGCAAGCCGGAACTCGATGCCGGCGTCTACGCCTACGCCAAGGCCGGCTTTGGCGACTACATCGGCTTCAATTCGGCATGGGGCTACTGGCTCAGTTCCATGCTCGGCAATGTCAGCTACTTCGTGCTGATCTTCAGCGCGCTGGGCTACTTCTTCCCGGTGTTCGGCGAGGGCAATACCGCCATTGCCTTCGTCTGCTCATCCCTGCTGCTGTGGAGCCTGCACTTCCTGATCCTGCGCGGGATCAAGCAAGCGGCCTTCATCAACCAGATCACCACGGTCGCCAAGGTCGTACCCATCGTCCTGTTCATCCTGATCGGCCTGGTGGCGTTCGACATGGACCTGTTCACTGCCGATTTCTGGGGCCACGGTCATGTCGATTTCGACAGCGTGATGAGCCAGGTACGCAACATGATGCTGATCACCGTCTGGGTGTTCATCGGCATCGAGGGCGCCAACCTGTACTCAGGCCACGCGAAGAAGCGCTCGGATGTCGGCACCGCCACGGTGATCGGCTTCGTCTCGGTGATGGCGCTGCTGGTGCTGGTGAACGTGCTGTCCATGGGCATGATGAACCAGGCGCAACTGGCCGGCTTGCCCAACCCGTCCATGGCCTACGTACTGGAACACGTGGTCGGTCACTGGGGCGCCGTGCTGATCATCGCCGGGCTGGTCGTCTCGCTGTTCGGCGCGCTACTGGCGTGGATTCTGCTGAGCGCGGAAATCATGTTCGCCGCTGCCCAGGACCACACCATGCCCAGGTTCCTCGCCCAGGAGAGCAAAGCGGACGTGCCGGTCAACGCGCTGTGGCTGAGCAACGCCACGGTGCAGGTATTCCTGATCGTCACCCTGTTCGCCGCCAGCACCTACACCAGCCTGGTGTACCTGGCCGCATCCATGGCGCTGCTGCCTTACCTGTTCTCCGCCGGCTACGCCGTGCTGCTGTGCCTGCGCGGGGAAAGCTATGAAGGTCTGCTGCGCGAGCGCCGCAAGGACCTGGTAATCGGCGCCATCGCCCTCATCTACAGCCTGTGGCTGGTGTATGCCGGCGGCATGGATCACCTGCTGCTCTCGGCGCTGCTCTACACCCCGGGCGTGGTGCTGTTCATCATGGCCAAGCGCGAGCGCGGCGAACGCGTGTTCAGCAAGGCGGAAGGGCTGATCTTTGCCGTCCTGCTGGCCGCAACACTGGGCGCCGGCTACGGTCTCTATTCCGGACAGCTGAGCCTCTGAGCCCAATATCGAACGCCCGCGGCTTCGGTCGCGGGCTGGCGTTACCAGGAGAAAAAATGACCGTTCCCGCTCAGGTCACCATCCACTCCACCGCCGGCCTCGATCGGCAGCAGTACCGTATTCGCATGAGCTACGTCGTGGAAAATGCCACCAGCCGTGATGCGACAGTGAAATTCGAGCTGGATGGCGAAATCGACGGCCAGCCCTTCAATGACGGCTTCGAACTCCCCGGCGATCTCGCCTTCAACTTCGCCGGCAGCGCCACGCGCATTTTGCGACGGCACGGCCTGCGGGTCTGCAGCGGGCCGGTACTGCGCTTTCGCAAGGAGCATGACCGGGTGTTCGACGACCTGCGTCGCCAGCTGAAGGCCGAGCCGGGCACGCCGGTCGACCTGCAGCGCATGGGCTCGCTGGCCCCGGCCGAGCCGCGTTGCGCGGTGGCCGAGTCCATCGTCCGCGGGCGCGGCTGAGCCGTCAGGCCAGCTCGATGCGATCGTCGTGGATGACGATCAGGCCCTGCTTGAACAGGCCGCCGATGGCCTTCTTGAAGTTGCCCTTGCTGACGCCGAACTGCTGCGCGATCAGCTCTGGCGGGCTCTTGTCGCTGATCGCCAGCTTGCCGCCGGCATCGCGCAGAGCCTGGAGGATCTTCTCGCTCAGGGCATCCGAGAGCCCCGCGCCGGCCGGCTGCAGGCTCAGGCTGATCTTGCCGTCGGCGCGCATTTCCTTGATGTAGCCCTTCTCACGCAGGCCGCCACGCAGGAACTTGAACGCTTCGTTCTTGTGGATCAGCCCCCAGTGCTTGCCTTCGATGATCGCCTTGTAGCCCAGGTCGGTGCGCTCGACGACCAGCAGGTCGACTTCCTGGCCGGCCTTGTAGTTCGCCGGGGTGTTGTCCAGGTAGCGGTCCAGGCGCGCGGTGGCGGTGATGCGGCGGCTGCGCTCGTCGAGGTAGACGTAGACCACGCAGTAATCGCCAACCTGCAGCGGACGTTTCTCTTCCGAGTGCGGCAGGAGCAGGTCCTTGGGCAGCCCCCAGTCGAGGAACAGGCCAATGCGATTGACCTCCACCACCTTGAGGCTGGCAAAACCGCCGACCTGCACCTTGGGCTTCTGGGTGGTGGCGATCAGACGGTCTTCGCTGTCCAGGTAGATGAACACGTTCAGCCAGTCGCCCACCTCGGTGGGTTCGTTCTTCGGCACATAGCGCTTGGGCAGCAGGATTTCGCCGTGGCTCTCGCCATCCAGGTAGAGACCGAAATCGGTGTGCTTGGCCACCTGCAACGAATTGAACCGACCTATGACTGCCATGACGCTTACCTCGTGAACGGGGCGAGCATTCTACGCGCATTGGCGCAAGGATGCGCCTCAAGCCGCCGAACGCCGGCTTTATGTAGGACCGAGGGGGCGCCCAGCCCTTGCTCGCGAACCATGCTTTGCGGCAGTTCCGCATTTAAGCAGTTCGCGAGCAAGCTCGCTCCTACAGGTTCTGTTCCGCCTGGCCGAACTGGAGTTCGGCCAGGCGCGCATACAAGGGGTTGCTCGCCACCAACTCGGCGTGTCGCCCCAACGCCACCAGGCGGCCGTGCTCGATCACCGCGATGCGGTCGGCATTGAGCACCGTGGCCAGGCGGTGGGCGATCACCAGCGTGGTGCGGTCACGCATCAGTCCCGGCAACGCCTGCTGGATCAGGTGTTCGCTCTCGGCGTCCAGCGCGCTGGTGGCTTCGTCCAGCAACAGGATAGGCGCGTCCACCAGCAACGCGCGGGCAATCGCCAGGCGCTGGCGCTGCCCGCCGGAAAGCCCCTGGCCGCTCTCCCCCAGATGAGTCTGATAACCCTCAGGCAGACGCAGGATAAATTCGTGGGCGTGGGCTGCACGGGCGGCAGCCACCACTTCGGCATCGCTGGCGCCGGGGCGGCCGTAGCGGATGTTCTCCTCCACCGTGCCGAAGAACAGCGCCGGGTTCTGCGAAACCAGCGCGAAGCTTCGGCGCAGGTCCGCCGGATCGAGCCGTGCGATCGGCTGCCCGTCGATCAGGATGCGCCCCTGCTGCGGGTCGTAGAAGCGCAGCAGCAGATCGAACAGGGTGGACTTGCCCGCGCCCGACGGCCCCACCAGCGCCAGGGTTTCGCCCGGTTCCACACGCAGGTCGATGCCATCGATGGCCCATTGCTCCGGGCGCGACGAATAGGCGAAATGCACGCCCTGCAGATCGATGCTGCCGACAATGCGCTCGGGCAAACGCAGCAGGTCGCTGGCCGGTGCGTGGATTTCACTGCGCGCCCGCAATAGCTCGGCGATGCGCTCGGCCGCACCGGCGGCGCGCTGCAACTCTCCAATCACCTCGCTCAGCGTGCCGAAGGCCATGCCGACGATCAGGCTGTAGAACACGAAGGCAGCGAGGTCGCCGGGGCTGATGCGCCCGGCGATCACGTCCATGCCGCCGACCCAGAGCATCACCCCCACTGCGCCAAGCACCAGCAGGATCACCACGCTGACCAGCCAGGAGCGCTGCATGATGCGCTTGCGCGCGGTGTCGAAGGCGTCTTCCACCGTGCGCCCGAAGCGTGCGCGGTCCTGCGCCTGGTGGTTGTAGGCCTGCACCGTCTTGATCTGGCCGAGGGACTCGCCGACGTAACTGCCGACGTCCGCCACGCGATCCTGGCTGAGCCGCGACAGGCTGCGCACGCGGCGGCCGAACAGCAGGATCGGCGCGATCACCAGCGGCAGCGATGCAACCACGATGCTGGTCAGCTTGGCGTTGGTGAAGAACATCAGGATCACCCCGCCCAGCAGCATCAGCACATTGCGCAGCGCCATCGACAGCGAGGAGCCGATCACCGACTGCAGCAGCGTGGTGTCGGCGGTCAGCCGCGACTGGATTTCCGAGGCGCGGTTGTTCTCGTAGAAGCCGGGATGCAACTCGATCAGGTGGTCGAACACGCGCTGGCGGATGTCCGCGACGAACCGCTCGCCAATCCACGACACCAGGTAGAAGCGCACGAAGGTGCCCACTGCCAGGCACAGCACCAGGGCGAAGAAGATACCGATGGCGCGGGTGAGCAACTGTTCGGACTGGGTGATGAAGCCCTGGTCCACCAGCAGGCGGATGCCCTGCCCCAGGGACAGGGTGATGGCGGCGGTGAACAGCAGCGCCAGCAGCGCGCCAAGGGCACGCCAGCGGTAAGGTGCGAGGAACGAGCGAGCCAGGCGCAAGGCATTGCGCTGGCGGGACGACAGCAGGGACATGGCAGGCTCTGAAAGGCCGGAGTGCGCAGAGGGTAGCACTGCCGCCACATCGCGCGCGAAGGACGATTCAGGCAGCCGAATGGGACCGTTCGTTCCATGACCGCCCCGAAAGCTGCTCGTTTGATGTACAATGGGCGGCCAATTTGCGCAGACAGGTATGGCAGATATGACTACCAAGCCCTCCACCCGCCAGAAAGCCGCCCCCAAGGCTCCCGCCGCTACCGCGACCAGCGAAGCCCTGGAAGCCCAGATCGCCGCCTTCCTGAACTCCGGCGGTGAGATCCAGCAGATCGCCAAGGGCGTGACCGGTCAGAACTACGGCGCACCGAGCCGCCACATCAGCCTCGGCAAGAAGTAATACCCGCTGGCAAGCCTGCCGAACCTCGGCAGGCTGCCCGCCTCCCCCGCTTCACCTCCGCGCTTTTCACGATCCTCCCCGCAATACCGAACTTCCTTTATTGCCTGAACACCTTGCACTCGGGCAGAGTCCGCCAATAGTTAAGGACTGGGCCACGTCGCGCCCGCTGCAAGGAGCACCCCATGCTGCCCTCCCCGGAAAAGCTGCTGTCGCGCAACCTGCTCGATGTGCTGATCCGCGCCGGCCTGATCCTGTTGCTGGCGCTGTTCTGCTTCCGCATCTTCCATCCCTTCCTCGACCTCATGCTCTGGTCGGTGATCCTCGCCATCACCCTCTACCCGCTGCATCAGTTGCTCAGCGGCTGGCTGGGCGGACGGCCCAACAGCGCGGCAACGCTGATCGTGATCCTCGGCCTGGTAATCCTGCTGGTGCCGGTGGTGGTGATCGGCATGTCGATGGCCGATTCGGTACGCGACCTGGTGCACGCGATCCAGAACCGAACCCTGCAGATACCTCTGCCGCCCGACTCGGTGCAGACCTGGCCGGTGATCGGTCAGTACGTCTATCCCTTCTGGACACGCGTGGCCACCGACTTCATGGGTGTGGTCCACCAGATGGCCCCGCACCTGCAGGGCGTCGCCAAGACCCTGGCGGGTCAGGCGGCGGGTGCGGGCATGGGCCTGATGCAGTTCCTCGCCGCGTTCGTCATTGCCGGGGTGATCATGGCCTACGGCGAACTGGGCAGCCGAACCTCCTGCGATATCGCCATCCGTATCTCCGGCCCGGACCGCGGGCCGGGGCTGGCCGAGTTGTGCACCGGCACCATCCGAGCGGTAGCCCAGGGCGTAGTCGGCGTGGCCTTCATCCAGACCATGATCCTCGGCCTGGGCTTCGTCGTCATGGGCATTCCCGGCGCCGGCCTGCTGGCCCTGGGCGTCCTGTTGCTGGGCATCACCCAGTTGCCGGTGGTGCTGATCACCATCCCGGCGATCATCTATGTGTTCATGACCAACGATTCGCTGCTGGTCGCCATCCTGTTCACGATCTGGACCATGGCCGGCGGCCTCTCCGACAACGTCCTCAAGCCGCTGATGTTCGGGCGCGGCGGCAAGGTGCCGATGCCGGTGATCCTGATCGGCGCCCTGGGCGGCATGCTCAGCAATGGCATCATCGGCCTGTTCGTCGGCCCGGTGGTACTGGCGCTGGGCTACGAGCTGTTCATGTCCTGGGTCCACGAGCGCGAGGCGCCCGTCGCTCCGCCCATCGAGCCGCCAGTTCAGGACACCCCCTGAAACCTCTCGCCCGCGGCGCGCGCCGCGGGATTTCCCCCGCAATGGAATGCACAAGATGTCGAAACGCTGCTCCCTCACCGCTGCCCTGCTCGCCGCCGGCCTGCTGCTCTCCCCGTTGGCCTTCGCCGACGACACCGCGATCGTCTGGCCCGCCGTGGTCAACGCTGCCGACCAGCAGCGCCTGACGACCCTCGATGGCGAGGTCAAGCGCCTGCTCGACCAGCTCCAGCAGAGCGAAGACGAGACCACCCGCAACGAAGCGCTGAATCTGTACCGCATCGTGCTGGAAGATCCCGAACCACTGGCCGACGCGGCCCTGACCGGGAACTGGAAATGCCGCTCGGTGCAGATCGAAACGGAAGCGCTGTACGGCTACCCGAACTTCAAGTGCTCGGTGCGGCAAACGCCAAAGGGCCTGTACCTGGAGAAGACCAGCGGTTCGCAGCGCATCAGCGGCTATCTGCAACGCCTGGACGACAAGCAGCTGGTATTCGTCGGCGGCGCTTCGGTGAACGACGACCCGCAGGTGGGCTACAGCGGCCTGGAGCAGGCGGCGGCGCGCGAGACCGACGTGGTCGGCGTGGTGCGCAACTCGCACGACGGCTTCGTGCTGCTGGTGCCCGAGCAACTGGGTGGCTACAACCTGTTCCGCTTCTCTCGCTGAGCCCTGCCACACCAGCAAAGGCCTAGAGCAGCGCCACCATTTCCTTGAGCGTCACCGCCCAGGTACCTTTCGCGTTGAGGTAGCGATAACCGAAGCGCGAACCATTGGCCTGGGTGGTGAGCACCGCGTTCCAGGCCAGCCCGCGCTGCAGGTCGTGCGCCGGGTCGAGAAGGAAAAAGGCGTCGTCGCTCATCCCCACCGCCAGGCACCAGTGGCGGATATCGCTGTCCTTGCGGCCGTGGAAGCCCAGCACCACCGGGATATTCTCGTCGAGGTGCCGCCGGGTCAGCTCGACCATCCGCGTACCGTTGCCGCGTTCGACGCGGTATTCCTTGTCGCTGATGACCTTGAGCAGCTCCAGCAGATCCGCGCCGGTGGTGCCAACGCGCACCAGGGTCTCGTGCGCGTTCAACGCCTCCATCAGCCGCCCGTAGCGGGTGCGCGAATCCACCGGCGCCAGGCCCTTGGCCGCGCGCCGGCCGAGCTGGTTGCGCGCCAGCATCGCCATCACCAGGCAGTACGGCCCGCACGCGCCGTCCATGTCGCCCTGGCGCAGGTGCACCTTCTCACCACGCTTGTTGATCAGGCCGCCGCTGCCGTGTTCGTCCAGGTCCCAGCCCAGGCCGTCGATCAGGGTGATCCGCATCGCGCTTCCTCATTGCTTGCTCTGGAGTTGTGACCGGAAGCCGCGCGGATCATTCCGCTGGCTTGCGGTTACAATGATCGCTTTCCCCCTGCCTGGTTACCCGAAATGTCCGAAGCCATCCGCCTGTCCAAGCGCCTCGCCGAGCTGCTGCCCTGTTCGCGCCGCGAAGCCGAGCTGTACATCGAGGGCGGCTGGGTCACGGTGGACGGCCAGCGCGTGGAAGAACCGCAATTCAAGGTCGACGCCCAGCGCATCGAACTGCTGCCGGGTGCCTCCGCCGACCCGATTCCGCCGGTGACCATCCTGGTGCACAAGCCGGTCGGCCTGGGCAGCGGCAACGGCGCCAACTCCGCCCAGCAACTGCTGACGCCGGACAAGCGCTGGGCCGAGGACAACCTGCAGCAACGCCTGCTGCGCAAGCACTTCGGCCACCAGTTCAACACCACGGTGCTGGAGACCGACGCCAGCGGCCTGCTCGTCTACACCCAGAGCCGCGGCGTGCAGCGCCGGCTGGTGGACGAGGCGGACAACATCGAGCACGAGTACGTGGTCGAGGTCAGCGGGCAGATTGCCGACAATGGCCTGAAGCGCCTGTGCCGTGGCCTGGTCATCGACGGCCGCGAGCTGCCGCCGCTGAAGGTCAGCTGGCAGAGCGAGAACCGCCTGCGCTTCGCCGGCAAGCAGTTCCGCCCCGGCCAGATCGGCGCCATGTGCCGCGCCGTAGGCCTGCATGCCCTGTCGATCCGCCGCCTGCGCCTGGGCGGCGTGGCCATGGGCAAGCTGCCCGCCGGCCAGTGGCGCTTCCTGCAGCCGGGCGAGAAGTTCTGAGCGTCTACGAGACCAAGGTCGCAGGCGCCCGAAATTAGCCAGGGTGCCTCTCTAAACTGCGGCTTCCAGCCGTTATCGATAACGTCGATAGTCACCAGTCGACGCATTCAGTTCTCTTGATAGTCCGTGCGCGGCATCTTTGCCCCATCAACTCGCTGGCAGGAGATTCGCCGGCCCCGCAGTCGGGCCGCAGGGGCGAACGAGCTACTCGCGAGACGCCCCCAACGGATCGTCAAGAGGACACCACCATGCAAGTCATTCTCGATTTCCTGCTGCTCGTTGGCTCCCTGGTGGAGCTGCTGCTTTACGTCGCCCTGGCCAGTATCGTGCTCGCCGCTGTGGTGCTGCTCAGCGTCATTGCCGTGCTGACCCTGCGCTCGCCGGGCTCGGCTGTGGTCATCCCCGACGGTCGCCCCTCAGTCAGCCGCCAGCCGCGTCCGGCGGTCAAGCATCAATTGGCCCGGCCGATACTGGTCGCCGTGGCGAACGAGCCGATCCTGGCGAAGACCGCGTGACGCCGTCCTCGCCAGCGGTTCAGCCCGGGTAGCGCCCGAGCGCTGCCCCCAGGTCGCGTTCGAGTTCCCCGTCCCGCTGGCCACCGTTGTCCATCATCCAGCGCACCCGCTCCACCGTTCCGGGTGCAGACATGTCACCGACGAAGCGCTGCGATTCCTCCGCCAGCGCCGCCTGATCCGCCGCCGTCACCTGATCCACCACCGCCTTCACATGGGCGATGCCCGCCGCCGGGAAGGCCGCGATCCGTCGCGCCAGGGCCTCGCAGAATCCTTCCAGTTCCGCGTCCGCCAGTGCCCGGTTGATCCAGCCGTAGCGCTCTGCCGTGTCCGCATCGAAGTCCTCGCCACCCAGGCAGACCTCCAGCGCCCTGCCCCGCCCGAGCATCTGTGCCAGGCGCACCGTACCGCCCGCGCCAGGCAACAAACCAACCGCGACCTCCGGCTGGCCGAGCAGAGCGCGCTCCCGAGAGGCGAAGCGCATGTCCAGCGCCAGGAGGAATTCGCTGCCGGCGCCACGCGCGCGGCCGCGCAACTCGCCAATGGTCACCTGCGGCAGCCGGCTGAAGCGGCTGAACAGCGCACTGAGCGGGCTGGCCATGCCGGCGGGCAGCTTCATCGGCGGCGTGTCGAGCTGGCTGCCGAGGTCGTAATGAGCAAGGAAGAAGTCCGGGTTGCTGCTACGAAACAACACCACGCGGATATCGGCATTGCGCTCGAGCTCATCGGCCAGGTGCAGCAGGTCGATGACCATGGCGCGGTCGATCAGGTTGATCGGCGGGTGACGGAAGCTCACCACGGCTACGCCGTCGCGGTCCTCCCGGATAAAGGTGCGGTAGTCGCTCATCGATGGGGCCTCCGTTGCGAAGACCCGAGGATGCGCCGGGGCGGGCAGCCCGCCCCAGCACTATCGATGCGCGGAATGGCCCGTCAGTGGTGGCCGATACCCTGGTCTTCCAGGTGGTCGGCCTCGAACAGGGTTTCCAGTTCCTTGCGTGCCTCGCGGGCAGTCTGGACCACGGCTTTCTCGTCGTCGTAGACGCGGTACTGGGCCATCAGCACCGCCTCGTCGTGGCGCTTGAAGCGGCGGATGCGCGCGCCGACCTGCTCTTCGTTCAGGCCCAGGCCGGTGAGCAGCAGGCGGCTCATTTCCAGGCTCGAGTGGAAGGTTTCGCGCACCGGCGTCGCGTCGGCGTCCAGCAGGTGATAGACGTGCTGGCGGTTACGCGCCCGGCCGATGACCTTGATGTGCGGATAGAGCTTGCGCACCAGGCGCGCGGTCTCGATGTTGGTCTGCGGATCGTCGGTGGCGACGACGAAGAACTCGGCCTTCTCCACCTGGGCTGCCCGGAGGATTTCCGGGCGCAGCGGGTCGCCGTAGAAGATCGGGATATTGCCGTAGCTGCGGGTCAGTTCGATGGTGTCCACCGAGGTGTCCAGCGCGACGAAGGGCACGCCCTGGGCGCGCATGATACGGGCAACCACCTGGCCCATCCGGCCCATACCGGCGATCACCACGCGCGGCGCGTCGTCCGGCAGTTGGCTGTACTCCGGCGGCGGCTCTCGCAGTACCTCGGGCTTGGGTTTGATGCTGCGTGCGAGGGCCAGCACCATCAGCGGCGTCATCGCCATGGACAGGGTGATGCCCAGCACCAGCAGCGAATGCATGTCGGCATCCATCAGACCCTGCGCCGCCGCCAGCTTGAACACCACGAAGGCGAACTCGCCACCGGCACCGAGCAGCACGCCCAGGCGCAGCGCCGATACCTTGTCCAGGCCACCGGCCAGACGGCCGATGACGAACAACAGCGGCAGCTTGATCGCCACCAGCAGCAGGGTCAGGCCGATGACCCGGAACGGCTCGTTCTTGAGCAGGCCGAGGTCAGCACTCATGCCCACGCTGATGAAGAACAGCCCCAGCAACAGCCCCTTGAAGGGTTCGATCTGCGCTTCCAGTTCATGGCGGTACTCGGAATCCGCCAGCAACAGGCCGGCGAGGAAGGCGCCCAACCCCATGGATACACCGGCCTCCTCCATCAACCACGCCGTACCGACCACGACCAGCAAGGCAGTGGCGGTGGACAGGTCAGCCTGACCGGTGCGCGCCACCGAGCGGAACACCGGGCGCAGCAGGAAGCGCCCGCCGATCACCACCACGGCGATGCTGCCCACCACTTCGATCACATGGGCGACATCGCCACCGGGAGCGAGGGTGTCGGCGCGGGCGCCCAGCAGAGGGATCATGGCGATCAGCGGGATCGCGGCGATGTCCTGGAACAACAGGATGGCGAACGCCAGGCGTCCATAGGGACTGTTGAGTTCCTTGCGCTCCGCGAGAATCTGCAGGCCGAAGGCGGTGGACGACAGCGCCAGGCCGCCACCGATCACCACGGCGGTATTCACCGGCAGCTCGAACACCAGCACGGCGAGGCTGCCCAGTGCCAGGGCGGTCAGCAGCACCTGCGCCAGGCCCACGCCGAATACCTGCTTGCGCATCACCCAGAGGCGCTTGGGCGACAGCTCCAGGCCGATGATGAAGAGCAGCAGCACCACACCCAGCTCGGAAAGGCTGGCGACGCTTTCCGGGTTGTCGATCAGGCCCAGCAGGTACGGCCCGATGATCACCCCAGCGAGCAAGTAACCCAGCACAGCGCCGAGCTGCAGGCGCTTGGCCAACGGCACCATGAACACCGCGGCGATCAGGAAGACCACCGTGGATTGCAGGTAATTCGTCCCATGTTCCATGTATCAAGACTCCTTGGAAGGGTTGGGGCGAAGCGAATATCCACCCACGTCGTTCGTATCACACATCCAGCGCCACACCCTCGGCCAGCAAGTGCCGCTGGAACTGCCCGGCCAGGGCGTCAACCTGGTCCCAGGGCTGTTCGTACCGCTCATCCAGCGCCACGTGGCTGGTGGCGCGCACGCGCGCGTCGAGCCCACAATTCTCGTAGAAGGCATTCACCGCATCGACCATCGGCTCGCGCTGGTTTTCCATCAGGATCGCGCCGTGGGCCAGGACCACATAGCGCCCGTCGCTGGGCCGGCGGCGCCAGCGCTGGGCGGTGCCCACCAGCTTGCGACCACCCAGGTTGACGTTGTAGCGGCCATCGCAGAAGGCGCCATCCACTTCCCCCAGGCCCGGATCGAGTCCGAGGGCGGCCAACCAGTCGCACAGCGGCTGGCACAGGCGCAGATAGGCGGTTTCAATACGCGTCTGCTCGTTATCGCCCGGCGGGATCGCATAGACCAGTGCGACATTGAGCACGCCTGGGGACTGCGGTACCGGTTCGCCACCGGTGTCGCGCAGGGCGATCGGCCACCCCAGGCCGGCACACGCGGCCTCGGCGGCAGAAAAGCCTTCCAGTCGGCTCAGCCGGCGCGGCATCACCAGGGACTGCTCCAGTGGGCGCCAGAACAGCAGGCCGCTGTCACGCTGGCCGGCAAAGGTGGCGTCCAGCAGGGCGCGCTCGGCATCCAGGCCCTGCTCCGTCGGCAGTCTTTGCACTCTATTCATGACGCATATCCTTGAGCGATCCGGGTTGCGGACTATGCCCGCAGAGGGCTTATCCGACAATGTTCCAGGCCAATTCGTTGCCAGGGTCGGAAATTTATCGATAGCGGCCTGTGACTCCCTCAATGCAAGGCCTGGTCACGTCAGGCTCGATCGCCACGACAGCGTGGCAGCGGCTGACTATTCTGCAACTGCCCGGCACTTTGCGCAGGAGGCCAGAGCCCGTGTCCAGGACGTTGCTCCAGCGACTGCACCACGCCATCGCGGTCAACGACGCGCTGGCGCTGCCGATCGCCCGGGAAAACCTCAGGCGGCTGTATCTGTCGGCACCGCTGGCCGTGCTCTTCGATCTGATCCACATCATCGTGTTCAAGCTCAATCTGCAAGGGGCGAGCGCGGCGCACGACGGCTGGAGGATGGACATCATCCGCGTGCATGCCACGGTCGCGGTACTCTTCTCCCTGCTCGGGCTGCTGGCATGGCTCGCCTTACCACCCAGGCGCAGCGCGCCGCTGTGGTACATGCAACTGCTGACCATCCTGGGCAGCGCCTTGCTGCTGGGCTTCGGCGTCGCCATAACCGGCGCAGACCAACAGGTCACCAGCAGCATCACGCCCTTCCTGATGGCCTCGGTGGCCGCCGCCCTGATCCTGCTGATGCGCCCCCGACTGGCGGTCACCCTCTACATTCTCGCCTTCGCCGCCTTCGAACTGACGATCGGCCTGACCCAGGCCGATCCGCAGTTGCGCCTGTCCAATCAGATGGGCGGGCTGACCATCTGTGGCATCGGCGTGATCCTTTCGCTGATCCTCTGGCACGGCCATGTGCGCAACCTGCGCCAACGCGAGTTCCTCCGCCAACAGCGGCTGGAACTGGAGGAAAAGAACCGCCAGCTGGAATACCTCGCCGGCCACGACCCGCTGACCGGGTTGTTCAACCGCCGCCAGTTCGACCAGCTGGTGGGCATGGAGCTGTCCCGCGCCGCGCGCCAGCCGGCGCCCATCAGCCTGCTCATGGTGGACCTGGATCATTTCAAGTTCATCAACGACCGCTATGGCCATCCACTGGGCGATGAAGTCATCCGCCACACCGCCACGCTCCTGCGCAACTACACACGCACCGGCGACAGCGTGGCGCGCCTGGGTGGCGAGGAGTTCCTGCTGCTGTTGCCCGACACCTCGCAGCCGCAGGCGCGCACCATCGCCGAAAAGGTGCGCCGCCTGCTGGAGGAAACTCCCTTGCCGATGAAGGACGGCTTGCTCTATCTCACCGCCAGCTTCGGCATTGCCTGCCTGGAAGCCGGCATGCCGGGAACCTACGAGGGCCTCTACGCGGCGGCGGACAAGGCGCTGTACAAGGCCAAGGCCAGTGGGCGCAACCGGGTGGAAGTGATAGAGCTGGGGACGGAGATGGGGACGTTCGATTGAGCGCCGCCTCGGTGGAACCTGTAGGAGCGAGCTTGCTCGCGAACGAGACTCCCGGCGACACCGGCGTCAAGCGGTTCGCGAGCAAGCTCGCTCCTACGAAAAGCCCGCGTTATTGCGCGTACTTGCGCGTCAGCCCCGGCGGCACGCCGCTGCTGTCGGTCTCGGTCCACGGGCCTTGCGGGCCGACGCCCCAGTACCAGCCGTTGTCCCAGTGGTAATAGGTCCGCTGGCGGTAGTAGAGGTCCTTCTGGCCCTGGATCACGTAGACGCCCAGGCTGGCATCCCAGCGCCCCTTGCCACCGGGCGGCGGGGCGAACTGGGTCGGGCGCTTGGCAGCCGGTGCGGAGCTCGGCTGCGGGGTGATCGGCGAAGACGACTGCTTGGGCGGCGGTGTCGGAGTGGTCGGATGCGCGGGCGGAGGCGTCTGTTGTGGCGGCTGCTCAGGTTGCTGCGGCTGCACCACACAACCACCCAATACCAGCATGGCGCCCAGCGCCAGCACTCTGCCCTTCATCGCTCAACCCTCTCTTGTTCGTCTTACTTCTGATCCGGGCTGTCGATGGTGACGCTCTGCTCGCCCGCGTTGGCAGTAGACAACGCTTCGCTGCGTCCGATCCATTCGCCGGTAATGGCATTGCCGGCACGGGAGATCCGCGCGACGAGCTGCACCTGCGGATGCTGCGAGAGCTTTAGCTGCGGCATCATCGCGTCGGCATCGCTGAGGGAAACCTCGCTGGGCAGGTCGGAGACCTTCAGGCGCTTCACCGCCAGCGGCATCGGCGGGCCGCTCACAGCGCGGGCGAAGACGAACACGCTGTCGTCCGGCTTGACCTGGCCCTTCACGGCGGCGGTCAGGTCGACCTTCACCTTCAGGGTTACACCGGCGGCCTGCGCTGCGGCAGGAGCCTCCGGCGGGGTCTCGCCCTTCTCGACCATGCGCTGGCGGGCGCGCTCGATGCCACCGGCAATGGCGCTGCGGGACGGATCGTCCTGCGGCAGCACGGCAACCAGGCGGCCCCAGTAGTCGATGGCGTCGGCGTACTTCTCGTCCTCGAAGGCGGCGATGCCGAGCAGACCGAGGGTGGTGACTTCCTGTGGGTCCTTCTTCAGGGCTTCGTCGGCCAGCTCGCGGACCTGCTGGGTCAGCGCCTTGTCACCGGCGAAGTACAGCGCCTGGGCCCACTGGCCGAGCACTTCCGGCTGGCGACCGGAGAGGCGCGCGGCCTGCTCGAAGGCCTTGGCAGCGTCGCCGGCGCGGTTCTGGGTCATGTAGGTGCGGCCGAGGAAGTACCAGCCCTCGGCGGAATCCGGCTGGGCCTGCACCGCGCGCTCCAGGCGAGTGGTCATTTCTTCCATGGAATGCGGCGCGGTGGCGAATTCGCGGGCCAGGGCGACCTTGTCGCTGGCGCCCCAGTGCAGATACAGGCCCAGGGCAAGGAATGGCAGGACCAGCGCGACGATCATCGGCGCCGCACGGCCCAGGCGCGAGCGACGGTCCTCGCTGGCACCTTCGGTATCGGAGAGCAGCTCGCGGGCCGCTTCGGCGCGGCCGGCTTCGAGCTGGGCGTCGTCGAGAGTCCCGGCGTCACGCTGGGCGGTCAGCTCTGCCAGGCGTTCCTGGTACAGGGCGACGTTGAGGGCGGTGCGGTCTTCCTCGGCCTGGGCCTTGCGGCCACGCAGCAGAGGGACGAGGAGAAATGCCAGGGCTACCAGCAACAGCAGGCCGGCGGCGAGCCAGAAATCGATCATTTGTCTTGGTTATCCAGCAATTGGTCGAGACGCGCCTGCTCCTCGGCGGACAGCGTGGTGGAAGTGGCAGCGGCCGGGCGACGGCGGCGCACGACGATGGCCCCGATGATGATCACGCCCAGCCCCAGCAGCGCGGCGGGGCCGAACCAGAGCAGCCAGGTGCGCTCGCTGACTTCGGGCTTGTAGCGCACGAACTCGCCGTAGCGGTCGACCATGTAGTCGACGATCTGCTGGTTGCTCTTGCCGGCCGCCATCTGGGTGTAGATCTGCTTGCGCAGGTCGGCGGCGATCGGCGCGTTGGAGTCGGCGATGTCCTGGTTCTGGCACTTGGGGCAACGCAGCTCGGTGGTCAGGTCGCGGAAACGTTCGCGCTCGGCGTCGTTGGCGAACTCGTAGGTGTCGATGGCCGCGTGGGCGATACCAGTGAGAGCCAGGCCCAGCGCTGCGGCGGCAAGAAGTCGCTTCATTTACCTTGCGCCTCGTCGACCAGCCCCTGGTAGATCGGCGCCAACTGCTCGCGCCAGACCTTCTCGTCGACGGCGCCAACCAGCTTGTGGCGGATGATGCCGTCCTTGTCGATGATGTAGGTCTCCGGCGCGCCGTAGACGCCCAGGTCCAGGCCGAGGGTGCCCTGTGCGTCGGCGATGTTCAGCAGGTAGGGGTTGTGCAGCTCCTTGAGCCACTTCTGCGCGGCGGCGCCGTCATCCTTGTAGTTGATGCCGTAGATCACCACGCCCTTGGCGGCGAGGTCGGTCAACACCGGATGCTCGAAGCGGCAGGTCGGGCACCAGGTGCCCCAGACGTTGACCAGCGCCGGCTTGCCCTTGATATCGGCCTCGGTGTAGGTCTTGCCCGGCTCGGTGACGCTGGGCAGGGAGAACGCCGGGAACGGCTTGCCGATCAGCGCCGAGGGCAGCTCGCTGGGGTCCAGCCACAGGCCACGGAAGAGGAATACCGCGACGACCAGGAAGATCGCCAGGGGCAACAGCAGGATCGCACGCTTCACACTCAGGCTCCCTGTCCGGCGAGGCCCAGGGCCTCGCGTACACGCGTTTTCACTTTCAGCCGGTAGCGACGGTCGAGCGCCGCCAGCACGCCGCCCAGGGCCATCAGCAGGCCGCCGAGCCAGATGAAGCGCACGAAGGGCTTGATGTGCACGCGCACGGCCCAGGCACCGTCGTCCAGCGGCTCACCCAGGGCGACGTAGAGGTCGCGGGTCAGGCTGCCGTGGATACCGGCCTCGGTCATCATCGAGTTCTGCACGCTGTACAGGCGCTTCTCCGGGTGCAGCACGGCCACTTCCGAGCCCTTGCGGGTGACGCGGATGGTGCCCTTGTCGGAGGTGAAGTTCGGACCTTCGAAATGGTGGGTGCCTTCGAAGCGGAACTGGTAACCCGCCAGCTCAACCGACTCGCCCGGCGCCATGCGCAGGTCGCGCTGGGCGCTGAACTGGCTGGTCAGCACCACGCCGATGGCACAGATGGCGATACCGAAGTGCGCCAGCTGCATGCCCCAGTAGCTGCGGTTCAGGCCCGCGGCACCGGCGATCACGCCCTTGTGGCGGACCTTGTCGAAGAAGTCACGCACACCGGCCAACACCACCCAGGCCGCCAGCATGAACACGGTCAGCACTTCCCAGTGCAGCTCGCCATACAGGAAGCTGCCGAGGCCACCCAGCACCACGGTGCCGATAAGCACCGGGGTGAGCATGTTGCGCAGCCAGCGGGTCGGAGTGTCCTTCCAGCGCACCAGCACACCGACCGCCAGGGCCAGCATGAGGATGGCAATCAGCGGCACGAACAGCGCGTTGAAGTACGGAGGGCCGACGGACAGCTTGGCGCCGCTGATGGCATCGAGCACCAGCGGGTAGAGGGTGCCCAGCAGGATCATCGAGGCGGTGACCACCAGGATCAGGTTGTTCAGCAGCAGCAGGGTCTCGCGGGACCACAGGGCGAAGCCGACCTGGCTCTTGACCACCGGCGCACGCAAGGCGAACAACGTCAGCGAGCCACCGACCACCACCAGCAGGAAGGCCAGGATGAACACGCCGCGCTCGGGGTCCGAGGCGAAGGCGTGCACCGAGGTCAGTACACCGGAACGGACCAGGAACGTGCCCAGCAGGCTCAGCGAGAAGGCCGCGATGGCCAGCAGCACCGTCCAGCTCTTGAACACGCCGCGCTTCTCGGTCACCGCCAGCGAGTGGATCAGCGCGGTGCCCACCAGCCAGGGCATGAACGAGGCGTTTTCCACCGGGTCCCAGAACCACCAGCCGCCCCAGCCCAGTTCGTAGTAGGCCCACCAGGAGCCCAGCACGATACCGACGCCGAGGAAGGTCCAGGCCACCAGCGTCCAGGGCCGCGACCAGCGCGCCCAGGCGGCGTCAAGGCGACCGCCGAGCAGCGCGGCAATAGCGAAGGCGAAGGCCACCGAGAAGCCCACGTAGCCCATGTAGAGCATCGGCGGGTGGATGATCAGGCCCGGGTCCTGCAGCAGCGGGTTGAGGTCGTTGCCATCGGCCGGCACCTGCGGCAGGAGGCGGCTGAAGGGGTTGGAGGTGATGATCAGGAACAGCAGGAAACCGGTGCTGATCATGCCCATCACGGCCAGCACGCGGGCCAGCATCACTTCCGGCAACTGGCGGGAGAACACCGAGACAGCGAAGGTCCAGCCGCCGAGGATCAGCGCCCAGAGCAGCAGCGAGCCTTCGTGGGCGCCCCACACGGCGCTGAACTTGTAGTACCAGGGCAGCGCGCTGTTGGAGTTGCTGGCGACGTAGGCCACCGAGAAATCATCGTGGAGGAAGGCCCAGGTCAGGCAGCCGAAGGAGAACAGCAGGAAGGCGAACTGCCCCCAGGCTGCCGGGCGCGCCAGGCTCATCCACTGGCGATCGCCGCGCCAGGCGCCGATCAGCGGGAAGAACGACATCACCAGCGCCATGCACAGCGCGAGGATCAGCGAGAGGTGGCCGAGTTCTGGGACCATCGTCAGTTGCTCCCTTGTTGCGGCGCGGCATTACCGTTCTGGCTGGCTTCGTAGTGCTCCAGCTTGCCGCTGTCCTTGAGCGCCTTGGTGACTTCCGGCGGCATGTATTTCTCGTCGTGCTTGGCCAGCACTTCATCGGCGGTCAGCACGCCGGCCTCGTTGATCTTGCCGAGGGCGACGATGCCCTGCCCTTCGCGGAACAGGTCCGGGAGGATGCCGCGGTACTTCACTGTGACTTCCTTGGCGAAGTCGGTGACCACGAATTCCACGTCCAGCGAATCCGCCGAACGCTTGAGCGAGCCTTTCTCCACCATGCCACCGGCGCGGATGCGCGTGTCATGGGGCGCCTCGCCGTTGGCGATCTGGGTCGGGGTGTAGAACAGGTTGATATTTTCCTGCAGGGCCGACAGCGCCAGGCTGACGGCGACACCGACACCGGCAACGATGGCGAGAACGATGTACAGACGCTTCTTGCGGACCGGATTCACTTGCTGGCCTCCCGGCGCAGACGACGCGCCTCTTCTTGCAGGTAACGCCGGCGCGCCACGATGGGCGAGACGACGTTGATCGCCAGGACCACCGCGCAGATGGCGTAGGCGGACCACACGTAAGGGCCATGGTGACCCATGGCGAGGAAATCGGAGAAAGACTCGAAACTCATAGCACGCGCTCCACCTCGGCCTTCACCCAGCTCGCGCGGGCTTCGCGCTTGAGCACTTCCAGGCGCATGCGCATCATCAGCACCACGGCGAAGAAGCAGTAGAAACCGGCGACCATCATCAGCAGCGGAATCCACATCTCCGGCGGCATCGGCGGCTTTTCGGTCAGGGTGAAGGTGGCCGGCTGGTGCAGGGTATTCCACCAGTCCACCGAGTACTTGATGATCGGGATGTTCACCACGCCGACGATGGCCAGCACGGCGCAGGCCTTGGCGGCGCTGTCGCGGTTGGTGATGGCCTGGCCCAGGGCGATGATGCCGAAATACAGGAACAGCAGGATCAGCATCGAGGTCAGGCGTGCATCCCAGACCCACCAGGCGCCCCAGGTCGGCTTGCCCCAGATGGCCCCGGTGACCAGCGCGACGAAGGTCATCCAGGCACCGATGGGCGCGGCGCACTGCACGGCGACGTCGGCAATCTTCATTTTCCAGATCAGGCCGATGGCGCCGGCCACGGCGAGCATGACGTAGCAGGACTGGGCGAGGAACGCCGCCGGCACGTGGATATAGATGATCCGGAAGCTGTTGCCCTGCTGGTAGTCCGGCGGTGCGAAGGCCAGGCCCCAGACGGTGCCGGCAGCCATCAGCACGATTGCAGCAACGGCGAACCACGGCAGCCAGCGTCCGCTGATCTCGTAGAACCACTTGGGCGAGCCAAGTTTGTGAAACCAAGTCCAGTTCATCATCAGGCTCTGTATTTCAAAGCTCTAGTCTGCCGCCGGTGCCGCTTCCCAGCCCGGCGATCGTTCGTTCACTCGCCGACGCTGATCTTCAGCCCGGCGGCGATGGCAAAGGGCGTCAGCGTCAATGCTAACGCCGTCAGGCTGGCCAGCCACAACAGGTGCCCGGCGGTGGGCAGCCCCTGCAGCGACGCCTGAAGCGCTCCGCTGCCCAGGATCAGCACCGGAATGTAGAGCGGCAGAATCAGCAAGGCCAGCAGCAGGCCGCCACGCTTGAGCCCGACGGTGAGTGCAGCGCCCACGGCACCCAGCAGGCTCAGCACCGGCGTACCCAGCAGCAGCGACAGCAGCAGGTCCGGCAGGCAGCGCGCCGGCAGGCCCAGCATCAGGGCGAACAGTGGCGAAAGCAGCACCAGGGCCAGCCCTGAAACCAGCCAGTGTGCCAGCACTTTGGCCAGGACCAGTAGTGGCAGGGGGTGCGGCGAAAGGACCCACTGTTCCAGGGAACCATCCTCGAAATCGCTGCGGAACAGGCCGTCCAGCGACAGCAGCACCGCCAGCAATGCCGCGACCCAGACGAGGCCGGGCGAAAGGTTCTTGAGCATTTCCGATTCGGGGCCGACCGCCAGCGGGAACAGCGCGATGACGATGGCGAAGAACACCAAAGGATTAGCCAGCTCCGCCGGACGGCGGAACAGCAGGCGTGCTTCGCGGGCGAGCAGCAGGGTGAAGACGTTGCTCATCGCGCCGCCTCCCGTGCGTGCTGACCCAGGTCGAGGGCGCGATAGCCTGAAGGCATGCGCTCCAGCGTGTGGTGGGTGGTCAGCACCACCAGCCCGCCGCGCTCGCAATGGCCGGCAAGGTGTTCTTCGAGCTGCGCCACGCCCTGTTTGTCCAGGGCGGTGAAGGGTTCGTCGAGGATCCACAGCGGCGGCGCGTCGAGGTACAAGCGCGCCAGGGCCACGCGGCGCTGCTGGCCGGCGGACAGGGTATGGCAGGGAACGTCCTCGAAACCGCGCAGGCCGACGGCCTCCAGCGCTTGCCAGATGGCATCGCGGTTGGCCGGCTGGTGCAGCGCACAGAGCCAGGCGAGATTCTCTTCGGCGGTGAGCAGGCCCTTGATGCCGGCGGCGTGGCCGATCCACAACAGCAACCGGGCCAGTTCGTGGCGTTGCTCGGTAAGCGGCTTGCCGTTGAGCAGCACCTCACCGGCGGTGGGCTGCATCAGCCCGCTGAGCAAGCGCAGCAGGCTGGTCTTGCCGCTGCCATTAGGGCCGACGATCTGTAGCATTTCGCCCGCGCCCAGTCGCAAATCGAGACGCTCGAACAGCATGCGCCAGTCCCGCTCGCAGGCGAGCGCCACGGTTTCGAGGAGGGGATGGTTCAAGGGCATCGGCAACCGTCGGGCAGAAAACAGTCAGTGGTGCAAAAACGCGGCCATGCCGCGCGGGCCGCCAAGCACGGCCTCGGGCGGCGCATTATACACAGCCGTTCTTACACCCGACGTCAGGTTTTTCGACAGGTTGTAACGCCCTCAGGCGCGGCGTCTGGCCTCTGAACCACCCGGCTCGCCCGACTGCGCCTCTTCGTCGCGGGCGTTGCGGGTGTGCATGGAGCTGATCGGTGAGCGCCCGTGCTGCTGCTTGATCAGGCTGTGGGTGTGCCGGGAGATATAGGCGTGGTCGGCCGGGATATCGCGGTTGACGAACGCCGAGGCACCGATGGTGACGTTATCGCCGATGTGCAGGCCATCGCCGACGATGCAGACATTGGCGCCAATACTCACGTTGTCACCAATGACGATGGGCTGGCTGCCATCGTTCTTCTGGCCGATGGTGGTGTTCTGGAAGATGCTGAAGTTCTTGCCGATCACCGCCTTGCGGGTGATGACGATGCCCACCAGATGCGGAATGTACAGGCCCTCACCGACCGGGATGGTCACCGGGATCTCGATACCGAAGCGCTCCGCCAGGCGATCGCCCATGCGCTCGGCGCGCTTCTGCCAAAAACGATAGGGGCTCGAATGGAGGAACTGGGCAAGACGAAACCAGAACATGTAACGGTAGCGGGAGCGCTGACGGTAGCGCCGCCACAGGCGCGACCAGCTGAAGTGGCGTTGCTCGCCGCCCAACATCTCGATTCGCCAAAAACGCTTCAGTTCCGCAAAGGTCATTACTGCATTCCACCTGATACAGCCAGCGCTCCGTGCGGCAATGAAAACGTAATATTACGCCGATAGTGGGCCATGTCTCAAAGCAAAGCAGCCTTCCGGGTCAGGTAACAATGGCGTAAAAGCCGCGAAACTGAGCGCCTTGAGAACATTTTCGAGATTTACGGCAACATTTTGCCGTCGTCTCGCTTAAGCCAGTCTTAACGCTTTGACAGCCTGCGAACTTTGTCGCCCTGTTGAGGATCGCCCATCCGGACCGCCGGTCTAAAGTGTCCACGGTCGCCGCCGATACACTGGCCGTAATCCCGTCACGCCGCCCACAGGTCCCCGATGCCGAGCGAAATTGGCGCTTCCCGCCCGCTACCGCCTACGCCGTCGCTGCGCAGCACGCAGAACGCCGCCGAGCTGACGCTCAAGCTCGCGCAAAGCCTGGGCGATCTGCTGCCGCCGGGGGACAAGGCCCATGCGGAAGTGCTGGCGGTACGTGACGGGCAGGTGAGTTTCCAGTTGCTGCTGCGCCTGACCATGGCCAGCGGCCAGCAGGCGCTGGTGGTGGCGGAAAGCTCCCAGGCGCTGCCCAAGGGCAGCACCCTTCAGTTGTCGACACTGAACCAGACCAGCCTCGCCGCCACCCTGCTGACCCAGCCAAGCCTGGGCTCGCTGAGCCTGGGCGGCGCCAGCCAGACGCCGCTGGGCAGCCTCGACCTCGACGTATTGCCGGTCGGCACGCTGATCCAGGGCAAGGTCGATGCCAGCCAGTTGGTCGCCCTCGGCAAGGCCGAACAAGTGGTTTACAAGGTCCTGGTGACGCTGCTCAACACTCCGCTGGCCGGGCGCCAGCTGAGCATCGAATCGCCCAACCCGCTACCGCTCAACAGCCTGCTCAGCGCCCGTGTGCAGGACCAGCAGGCCTTGCAGTTCCTGCCGATGAATGCCCGTCTGGAACAGCTCGACCTGAGCCTGCAACTCAGCGCCCAGCAGAGCCGCCAGGGCCCGCTGGACGGGCTGCTCAAGGCGCTGCAGGGCGCCGGCAGCAACCCGGACGTGAGCCCCGAGCTGCGTCAGTCGGTAGATAAGTTGCTCGGCGCACTGCCGGACATTCGCCAGCTCAGTGACGCCAAGGGCGTGGCCCAGGCCTTCCAGCAGAGCGGCGCGTTCCTCGAAGGGCAGATGCTGCGCGGTGTCGAAAGCCTTCCCCTGGACCTCAAGGCCAACCTGCTGCGGCTGATCGCCCAGTTGCTGCCTGCCGTACAAGGCGGCACGGCGGCGGCCGTGCTGAACAATCTGCCGGGCAACGCCATGGCCGGTGCCAGCAATCTGGCGCAGGCCATGCCGGCCTTTGTGCGCAACGCCCTGGGTGTCATCGGCCAGACCAGCGGGCGCACGCCGTCACCGATCAGCTTTCCGCTCCCCAGCCGGCTTGCCAGTGAGCTGGAGCAGGAAGGTGATCTCGAATCGCTGCTCAAGCTCGCCGCGGCCGCGGTTTCGCGTCTGCAGACACACCAGCTGGGCAGCCTGGCGCAAAGCGACGTTCTCCCCGACGGCACCGTGGTGAATACCTGGCAACTGGAAATCCCCCTGCGCCATCAACATCAGATGGTGCCGATCCAGGTGCGTATCCAGCAGGAAGAAAAGGACAGCCAGGCCAGCGAGCGCGAGCAGCAGACCCGCGACATGCTCTGGCGCGTCGACCTCGCATTCGACCTGGACAGCCTCGGCCCGCTGCAGGTCCAGGCCACCCTGGCCCACGGCAGCATCGGCACCCAGCTGTGGGCCGAGCGCGGCACCACCGCCAACCTCATCGATGGCGAACTGGGCACCCTGCGCCAACGCCTGAGCGACGCCGGCCTGACCGTGGGCGAGCTGAGCTGCCGCCAGGGCAAGCCGCCCCAGGGGGCGCGGACGGCAGTGGAACAGCGCTGGGTGGATGAGACCGCATGAAGAAGGCCAGGAAAGCCCCGCGCCAGGTCATCGCGCTCAACTATGACGGGCAGAGCGCGCCGACCCTCACCGCCAAGGGTGACGACGAACTGGCGGAAACCATCCTCGCCATCGCCCGCCACCATGAGGTGCCGATCTACGAGAACGGCGAACTGGTGCGCCTGCTGGCGCGCCTGGAGTTGGGCGACGCGATTCCCGAGGCGCTCTACCGCACCATCGCCGAAATCATCGCCTTCGCCTGGTATCTCAAGGGCAAGAGCCCGCTGAACGACACGCCAGGGGCGCCGCCGGACGCGATGCCCCTGTTGCTGGAAGGACCGGACTCCCGGCGCCAGTGACCTGCCTCAGCCGCGGCACTCGCAGCCGGACTTTGCCGGCGGAAGATCGCCTGCCGGAGCGAAGTCGCAGAACTCACGCACCGATTGACGGATCGGCTGCCGGTCCTCGCTGTGATAAAGCACCATGCCGCTGGTCACTTCGCGCAACTGCGCCAGCGACAACGGCTTGTCCAGAACATCCAGCAGCGGCACGCGGTTGGCCCAGGCCCATTGCATCAGCCCGCGCTTTTCCTCGGCACTGTAGTGCCCGACCAGCAGGAACTGGCGGAAGGTATTGCTCTGGCTCAGCGCCTTGAGGCTCAGCAGCTCGCTGGGGCCCGGGCGGAAGTCGTCATGAATGAACAGGCTGTAGCGTTGCCGGGTGGCAAGCGCCTTGCGTACTTCGTCCAGGTTCAGGCACAGGCTCAGGTGATAGAACTCCAGACGATTGAGCAGCACGCTGTAGTTCAGCAGCCGACCGGGATGCGAGCACAGCACCATGGCACGTCGGGAAATGGTCGCCATATCGATGGCCTCGGGAGAAATTTTTGACGAGGCCAATTTAGCGACGATTTGCCGCCTTTCTTATCAGACGAGTCCTAATCGCACGTAGTGAAACTCCTACAAACCAGGAATCCCGACAAACGGCTGAGATCGCGGAAAAGTCGTGCGGACAAGGGGCGGTGCGCACTCAGTCGCGGGCCTTGCCCTCATGCAGGCGGGCGGCCTGGCTGAAGGACAAGCTGGTGGGGGCGCGCTGTTCGATGCGCGCCAGACGTTCGGGCAGCGGCGTGACCTACTTACCCAGCTCGCGCAGCTCTTCGCCCATGCGGATGTTGATCTGCAGGTACGACTCGATGCGCTTGCCCTGCACTTTCAGGCGCTACTCGAACATCGCCAGTCGATTGGCCTGCTCTGCTGCCTGCGCCTGCTGGTCAAACAACCAGACGCAGGCCAGCGCCAGGGCCCCCAAAGGAGACAGATATATTCTACGCACTCTAATCCTGACTCCGCACACAGACTCAAAGTAGGGAAAATTAATCTGCGCAATATTCTCTGAAAGACATCTTTCAGTTCGCAAAGGTCAGAAAGGTAGCCGCTGGCTCTGGAGAGAGGCTGCTACGCCTGGCTGCACCTAGTCGCCTTCACAGCGACCGAGATTAGAGTAGAAAAATCAATCCTCCCCCTTTCCTCGGGCGAGATAAATATCAGACGCAGAAATATCAGTACAAAATACAAACCACACACAAACCTATGCAAAAAACCATAAAAACAAACCGTCCTATCTGCTCTCCCCCTGCATCACCAGCGTACTTCAAATAAAGATGCGGACCATACATAGTCATGTCATATAAATATGCAAAAACATTAACCAGAAATACACTTTGCAAAACCACCCTCACAACTCCATCAAGAGCTGAATTAGCGACAATCCCACTCAACACAAAACTACTATCGCCAGAATTACAAAGAATGAGATCTTTAATCGCTCATCCAGTTTGTTTAGCAAAATATATTTTTGCGTCACTTTTTTCCCCTACATATCAATATATATTCTAAGATCCAGGACACTATAAATAATGGAAAAAGGGGACAGATTTATTTTCTTCACTCTAGTCCTGCCCCACCAGATAGCTTTAGAGTAGACAAATAAATCTGTCCCCTTTTCGGGCTAATTAAGCAGGGAAATTGAACTGGACGCTTGGACGGGACAGGCATCGGGACAAACCAACCTATTTAAACCAAGACCCAAACTTACGCGGTTCATCACTAAGAACCCCCGCCTTACGTAAAGATGCTGACATATAGAAAAAATACATCACACTAAAAACAAGCAATGCTGGCACACCACAATAAAAATACGACTTCTCCTCCTCGATACCAAAAATTAATTCAGCCAAAGCTGAGATTACATATGCAAAGAACACAACCGAAAGAACCCAAGAGATAGCATGAACTAGGAAAATCTGGACGACAGCGTAAAGCCTCTGCCAATTCACTATTTATCTCCCTTCATTTAGCGAGCCTTTAAATTCGATAATCTTACCAGAAACTCCATTAACATAAATTAGCTAAAAATAAGCTAAAAAGGGGACAGTTTTATTTTCTTCACTCTAATCCTGACCCGCCAGATCGTTTTAGAGTCGAAAAATAAATCTTCCTCTCACCTCAGTCTTTCGAGCTCTCTTTCTGCCCATATAACTCTTCGCGGGTCAAATTTCCCCTGTCGTACCACTGACCATTCGCAGATTTTTTTGCGCGATTCTGTTTGATAAAAATCTTGACACCCATCAACAACGAACCAAATATTATTGGCCCCGCTAAAGAAATTGCTAAAAAGCGATAAAACTTCCTTTGACCGACAGTCGGTGGATCACTAACTATCCCTAGTAAGTATTCAAGCCCACCAAAAATCTCAATGGCATACCACATTCCAAAAAAGCAAATCCACCCTAAAAAAAAGCACCTAATATTGCCTTTCAAAGTAAATATATCTAATGCGCCTCCAGGGCGCATCTCTTTAGGCGTTGGCAATAACATTAGCGCTTCTCTCCACCAGCAATACTATCCAACACGAAGGGAGTCATTCCGCCAGCTGTTTGACCGGCGCCCCAGCCGATGAACCCAGGGTAGGAATTTGATATTTCGATATTTTGCAGAAGAATTGATTTATTAGGATCAACTACTGAGCCACCTATACGAGACGGCAATATATTTGCTAACCCAGAAATTACAAACCTATCTGTAAGGCCTCCTGCAAAACCAGCAAAAGACCCCACCCACATACTTGTAAGAGCACTCTTATTCTCATGGAAAAAGAAAAAATGGGAAATAAAAAGTGGAAATATTTATCTTTCGTACTCTAACCCTGACTCCACACCTGGCTTTAGAACAGAAAAATAAATCTGCCGCCTTTTCTGCTCCTTTTGAGACTCCCCTTTTCGGGCGACTTTTCGATTTTCGTCTATCAATGTGGAGGACGGTCGTCGGGAGATTCGGCAGACTCTTCCAACTTCTCTTTATCTCCGTATAAATCTTCGCGGGTCAAGTTTTCTTTGTCGTACCACTGGCCTCGGGCGGCTTTTCTGGAACTTTCTCTCTTTATATAGATAGTTATACCTATAACAAATGAACTTACTATAACAGCTCCAGATAAAGAAATAGCCAAAAACCTATGGAACCTTTGATCTTTATATGGCGGATAATTACGCACAATGCCTCTTACTTGATCAACCCAAAGGAAGAAATCATCAGCATACCAAAGACAGAAAAAACAGATCCATCCTAAAAAGAAACATCTGACGCACCCCTTTAATGTACCTAAGTCTAACGATCCACCCGGGCGCATCTCTTTGGGGGTTGGCAATAGCATTAGCGTTTATCCCCATCCGTCATCACACCGCCAGCAATTGGCAGAACTCCATTAACAGCTTGACCGATAACCCAGCCGAAGTAAGACCTGAAAAGAGGCCCCTGAAAAGGGGACAGATTTATTTTCTTCACTCTAATCCTGACCCGCTAGATAGTTTTAGAGCAGAAAAATAAATCTGCTCCTTTTGAGATTCCCCTATTCGGTCGACTTTTCGATTTTCGTCTATCAATGTGGAGGACGGTCGTCGGGAGATTCGGCAGACTCTTCCAACTTCTCTTTATCTCCGTATAAATCTTCTCGGGTCAGGTTTTCTTTGTCGTACCACTGGCCTCGTGCCGCTTTTTTTGCACTCTTTTGCTTGATGTAAATATTAAGCCCCATGAAGAATGAGCCAACTATTGTGGTACCAGCTAGAGATATTGCTAAGAACCGTTGAAATCTTATCTGACCTATAGTAGGCGGATCACTAACAACCCCAAAAACATTATCTATCCAATAGCCTATACAATCCACATACCACATACCAAAGAAGCAAATCCACCCTAAAAAAAACCATCTAACACACCCTTTCAATGTATCCATTTCCAGAGGTCCGCCAGGCCGCATTTCCTTGGGAGTTCGCATTAACATTAACGTTTACCTCCATTATCAGCTCCCCCAACAACCAAGGGCAGTCCTCCGGTGACAGCCTGACCGCTTCCCCAACCAATATAGCCAGGGTATAGGTTTGGAATTCCAATATTTTGAAGAAGAATAGCCTTATTAGGATCAATAATTGAACCACCAATTCGGCCAGGCAATATACTCTCCAACCCAAATGTCACCGCTTTGTCTGTAGAACTTCCTATGAATCCTGCAAAAGAGCCTAACGCCACGGCTCGGGAAATCGAGTTACTCTCATCATAAATATAATTATTTAGCACCATATTCGTCCCACCGAGCGCCGCGCCTGCCACAGTATTGGTCACAACTCCTACCCCCGCTAACGGATAGGCCAGACCACCCGTCATTCCCGCTATGACAGTTTGTCCAGGGCGATACTCCTGGCCACCCAGTGTCTGCCCAAGGGCATCAAAGCCTGCCCCCAAGCCGGCTCCCGTTGCCACGGAACCCACTCCATAGCTGGAGACAACCGGCATTGCGAAAGGTACCCCCGCCAAGGAGCTCAATCCCAATGTGAAAGCTCGTTGATCGAGTTGCATTTGCTGGTCACTGCGCAAATCCAACGGCAGACCGTAGGACAGACCTGCTGCACAGGCTACACAGAGGTCCGAGTAGGTTGGCTTCGACTCGAGCCCAACGCCCAAACCACTATTAGGGAACGTCTTCGAAAAGCCCGTCTCCGCCTCGCTCGTCCAGGTATAACCTGCGACGTTTTCTTTGATATAGGCGATGACCGCAGGGTCTGCCTTGTCAAAGGTCTGGACATACAGGCCACTGTCTCCGAGTGGCATCCAATTTCCGCCGGCGTCGTATATGCCCGGCAGTGCTGCCACCATATCGGTTGACGGGGTGATGTTAGTGCCATCGATAGAGGCAATCCTCATTGCAGCTTCGATCTGTTCCGGCGTAAAGCGGCCGTCACTTTCCTCGGCAAGCGCTTTGGCCAGTTTCTTCGAGCCTTCGTGCAATTGCGAGTTGTAAGCCATGCCACTCCTGGCAATGTCCCCGCCCATCTGCACATCGCCGTTGACGCTTGCCGCAGCAGCAATGCCGACGATTTGCGCCGCCGCCTGTTGCAGGCGCCTGGCTTGCTCGTCGGTGCCGGACAGGAAGCCACTTTGCAGTTCGTTGACCAAGGCCTCGCTAGCCCCAGCCGCGATGGCACCGGTGCGGAAGTCGCCGCCCATGGCTTCGGCCAGCAGACCGCCGGTAAGGGCGTGAGCGGCGACGTTCTGAGCGCTGCCACCTTCGAATCCCTGGCTCCCAACGTAGTCGAACGCGCTGCCTTGCAGGATGTTGTACAGCGCGCCCTGCATGGCATCGCTGAACTTGCCTTGCCCCAAGGCTTCGTTGGCTGCACCGGTCAGCGCACCCTGGGTCACCTGAGATCCGGCGAAGCGAGTCCAGGTTTCCAGGTCCTTCACGATCTTCGCTCCGGTCGCTGCACTGGTTGTTGTTTCGCTGGCAACGGTGGTGGTGCCATTGACCGGATCGGTTTTGGTGCCAAACCATTCGGGCCCATAGGCAGCCATAGTGCCCGCTACACCTGCGGAGATCATGGCTTGCTTGAGGCTGTCGCTGCTGAACGTGTCACTCAGCGCTGTGCCAATGTTGCCTTTGTTATTGATGGCGCTGACGGCCCCGGTGGAAGCCAGCGACGCGGCCCCCATGGACAAGGCAATGTTGGCCCAGCCAGCCGATACGGCGGTGGTGGTGGTTACCCCGGCAACCGTGGTGGTGACTGTCCCTGCCGCTGCCAGGGAGCCAGCTCCGACGGTGCCGGCACTGGTGCCGACCGCCGCTGCGCCGATAGCCCCGCTGGCCGCACCGGCGGTGAGCACGGTCACCACGATGATGACCGCCAGCATGGCGGCCTGGCTCATCCCCGAATGGCTGTACTTGTAGCTGTCGTGCATCTCCTTCACGGCACGCCAATCCACATCCCCGCGTGCCTCGGCTTCCTTCAGCCAGCCCAAGCTCGGATCGGCCTGTACCATCGCATCGACGGCCTGGCTGACGGACTGTTTATCGATGTGCTTGTAGTCGATATTCAGGCCATCGACCGCGTGGATGGCCACGCTGCCCTGGGCGATCAGTTCGCTTTGGCGCACGGCTTCGTCGGTAGAGCCTTTGCCCTTGGAGCTGTTCCACGTGACGCTGTTGTCGGTCTTTTCGTGGGCTTCCTGGTGCAGGTCCTTCACCGCTTCGAAGGTCACTTCGCCGCCGCTGAGGATGGCGATGTCATTGCCCGCTTCCAGCTTGGCGCCCTGGTATTTCTGGTCGCCGTTGCTAAGCAGGGTGATGTCGGAACCGGCGCTGATTTCGCTGCCCACGGCGCGGACGTCGGTGACTTCGTCGCGCTGGGTTTTCTTCTTGCCCCAGGAGCCCTTCTCCTTGCTGTCGTACAGCGAGTAGTCGTTATCGTTGGCGGCGAGCAGTTCGATCTTGTCACCGGCCACCAGGTAGGCTTCGTTGCCAGCAGCGATCTTGCTGGCGGCGAGTGTGATGTCCTGGCCGGCGCTGACCAGTAAGTCGCCACCGGCTGCCAGTTCGGAGGCTTGTTGGCGGGTCTGGGTGTCCTGTTCGTGGATGCGCTCCTTGCCGTCCTTGCTGCGGACGTCGACATCCTGGTAGTCGGCGGTGGACACCACATTCACGTCACGCCCGGCGCTGACAGCAAGGTCCTGCCCAGCCGTGGCCTTGCTCCCCACCACGTTCAGATCACGCCCCGCTTCGAGACTCAGGTTGCCGCCGGCCGTGAGGCTGGATGCGTGGTTCTGCTCGATCGTAGTGGTGGTGACGTGATGGCCGCCCTGCTGCACGTCGCGCAGGCGGCTGGCGTCGGTGACGGCTTCGAGGTTGATGTCACGGCCGGCGCTAAGGTAGGCATCGCCGCCGCTGCTCAGGGCGCCGCGGTTGGTGATGTCGCGGCCGGCGTCCAGTCTCAGTTTGCTGCGCGCACTGATGCTGGAGCCGCTATCGAGGAAGCTGCGGTATTCACTGCCACCAATGCCGCCGGTAACGGCGGTGCGGTCGTTGACGATGTCGCCGCGCAAGGCGGTGAGGTCGATCTGGTCGCCGCGAATCTGCCCGGCGAGGGCGTTGCGGATGCTGTCGCCGGCGAGCAGGCTGATCCGCTGTCCGGCATCGATCAGGCCGCCCTGGAGGATGCTGCCGCCGGCGACGACGTTGAGGTCGTTGCTGGCGCGCAGTGTGCCAACGTTGATCAAGTTGCCGCCGCTGATGAGGTTGAGGTCACGGCCTTGGATAAGGCTGCCGCCACGCATGTTGCGCTCGTCGGTCTGGGCCAAGTAGACCACCGGGACCAGGACTTGCTGGCCGTCGATGACGCGGCTTTCCAGCCAGACGATGTCGTGAGTGAGCGCGGCGACCTGTTCGGCGGAAAGACCGACACCGACCGAGAGCTGCAGGGCGCTCTTGGCGGCCAGGGCGTTGTCCATGAGGTATTGGTAGAGGTCGTAGTCGCTGGCCAGGCCGTCGAGGAAGCGCTGGCCGGTCTTGGCCTGGATGGCCTCGCGGATCAGGCGCGTTTCGTAGGCGCCATCGCCCAGGCGCTTCCAGGCTTTGTCGGCGTCGTAGCCGAGCTGGCCAAGGAGGTAGTCGGAGCTCAGGAAGCGTCCCTGGTCGGTGAGTGCGGGGTTGGTTTCGATGAGGTAGTGACTGCCCGGATCGCTGTTGCGAATGAACAGGCCGTACTGGCCTTGCGGCAGACGGAAAGTGTCGGCAGCGGTGGGGTCGACGGCAGCGAAGGGTACGCCGGTGTAGTCGACCGGGATGAAGCTGATCTGCTGGCTGCCGTCGGGCGCAGTGCGGGTGACGGTTTCGACGGTTTGCGGGCCGCGCGCCTGGGCATCGCTGGAGGCCTTGTTGATGGTCAGGTTGACGGTGCCGGTCTGCTGCCCGAGCAGGCTGCCGGCCAGTTCGCCGGTCAGTTGGGCGTAGCTGTAGTCGGCGACGGTGCCGTTCTGCAGGGTGTTGGTGACGTTGAGGGTGACGCGGTTGCCGGCCTGGAGGGTGGCGGGCGCGGATTGGGCGTCGTCCTGGCTCCAGGTGATGACGGGCGTGCCGATAACCCAGCGGCCGTTGTTGTAGATGGCCCACAGTTGGTCGTAGAGGCTCTGGTCGAAGATGCCCTGGGCCATCTTGGCGTTGAACTGGTTGGCCAGGCGCGCCATGGTGTCCCATTGACCGGTGGGAATATCGCCGTAGTCGCTGGCGACGGTGTTGATGATTTGGGTTTTCTCGCCGGTGCGTGAGGTGTTGCCCTGGTTGAGCAGATAGCCGGCGTTGATGGTCAGGTCGCCGTTGGCGGCGAGGGTGCTGTTGCGGTTTTCCGCCGAGCCGGCATCGATGGTCAGGTTACGCCCGGCGGTCAGCCAGGCAGCGGGGCTGTTCTGGGTGATGCGTTCTTCGATGGTTTCATTGAGGTTGACCTTGCCGCGCTTGTAGGAGTCGTGGCCACCGCAGTGCTGGCCGCATCGCACGTCGTATTGAGCAGCACTGGTGGTCTGTTCGAAGTCGAAGATATCCCGCACGTTTTCCAGGCTGGCAACATTCAGGTAGATGTCACCTTGCGCTTCGAGGATGCCGGAGCGGTTGCTGAGGCTTTGCGCGCGGCCACCGTCCTGGCCGGCGAAGTCGAGGCTGCCCTGGCTGTAGAGATCGCCGTAGCGGTTGCTCAGGCTGGCCGTGCGCAGGGTCATGTCGCCCCCGCTGAACAGCAGGCTGTCCGGGCCGTTGGCGATGCTTGCGCTGTTGAAACTGAGGGCGCCAAGGGCACCCAGGGTGCCATTGTTGATGATCTGCGCGGCGCTGCCACGCAGGGCCTGGTTGGCGATCAGCCAACCCTGGTTATCCAGGTTGCCGGTGAGATTGAGCTGGGTGTCCTGCCCACTGGCCAGGCGTCCTCCGCGCTGGGTGAGGTTGGCTGCATTGAGCGCCAGGCCGCGTTGAGCGGACAGGGTACCGGTGTTGTAGGCGTCGCCATCCAGGGTAAGGCTGAGGTCGCCGTCGCTGAGCAGTTCGCCCTGGTTGTTGAGGGACGCGGCGGTGAGTGTCAGGTCGCTGGCACTGGCAATGCGCTCACCGGCACCGATGCCCAGGCCATGGTCTATGTGCAGGTTGAGAGCGCCGTTGAGGTGAATCTGCCCAACGTTGGACAGGCTGCCCAGTTGCCACCATCCACTGCCCAGGCCAGTAAGGGTACCGGCCCCGACGAGGTCGGCCGCGCCTAGGCGGAAGAGGCCGCTGCCAGCATGTTGGATTTCGCCCAGGCCGTTGAGCAACATGGCGCCGCTGGACAGCTCGAAGCCCTGGCTGGCGACACCGATGCTGCCGCCCTGGTTGTTCAGTTGGCCGTCGCTGCGGATATGGCTGCTATCCCCGCCAAGCGCGCGCAGGCGGCCGCCCTGGCTGTTGTCCAGAGTGTTGCTGTCCAGGGCAAGCGAGCCGGACGATTCGATCAGGCCGTTCTGGTTGCCCAGCGCGCCGCTGTTGGTCAGGGTTACGCTGGCACCGCTGATCTGGCCTGCGCCGTTGTCCAGGGTGTGGCCGACCAGCTTCAGGTCGCCCTTGGCGAATAGCTGGCCGCCTCGGTTGGTCAGCTCCCCTACCAACAGTTCGAGTTTGCCCAGCAGGCTGGCGATGATCCCGGCTTCACCGTTGGCCCTACTGTTATCCAGGCTGGCAGCGGTGATCTTCACCGTGTCGCCCTGCACGGTGCCGGCCTGGTTCTGCAGAGTGCCGGCTCCCAGTTCGACGGTCACCACACCGCCCTGGGCATAGAGGAGGCCCTGCTGGTTGTTCGCCGCGGCGGTTTTCAGCGACAGACCGCTGGCGCCGGCCAGAACGCGTCCGGCCGCAGAGTTGTCAAGCTTGTCGGCCAGCAGGTCAATGCGCTCACCGCGCAGCGTGCCGCCCTGGTTCCCCAGGCTGGCGACGGCGCGGGTGAAGATCAGTGCCTGGTTGCCGGCATCGATCAGGCCGGTGGCGTTGTTCAGTACGCCGTCGAGGTTCAGGAGAACCTCGTCGCCGTCGCCGACCAGCGCGCCACCCTGGCTGTTGTCTAGGTGACTACCGCTCACTTCGATACGTTTGCCCAGGGCCGTACCACCACGGTTTTCCAACTGTGGAGCCTGAAGTTCGAGGCTGCCCTCGCTCTGGATGCGCCCATGGTTGTTTGACAGGCGCTGCGCAGCGATCAGGCTCACCCCACCTTTGCCGGCCACCATCTGGCCCTGATCGCTGTTGTCGATGACGCCGGCGCTGGCCTGGATGCCATCAGCGGCGATGCGACCACCCCGGTTGTCCAGTTGCCCCTTAGCAGTCAGCAGCAGTTGAGATCCGACCAGCGCACCCTGGCGGTTGTCCAGTCTGCCGGTGTGGATATCGAGGTTGCCTTGCACGGACTGCAGGCGACCCAGGGTGTTGTCGAGGGCGTTGCGCACGACAAGTTTCAGCAGGCCGTCTGCGCTGAGCGTGCCATTGGTGTTGTCGCTGAGGTCGCCCAGTTTGACGTCAAGCGCGCCGCCCAGCAGTAAACCCTGGCTGTTCTCCAGGTCATCGGCGGTGAGTTTCAGCAAGGCTTTCGCCTGCATTCGCCCGTTCTCGTTGTCGACGCTGCGTGCGGAAACGTTCAGTTGCTCGGCAACCAGGGTGCCGCCATTGTTGTTTACGTCGCCCTTGACGATGAGGGTCAGCGAGTCGGCCAGCAACTTCCCAGAAACGTTGTTGACGCTGCCTGCGCCCAGCGACAGCGCCCCACTGGCCTGAACGATGCCGTTGCTGTTGTTGAGCGCACCGCCCAGTTGCAGCGTGAGGTCGCCCTGCTCGGCACTGAGCACACCCTGGTCGCGGTTATCCAGGCTGCCCGCGGTAATGCCCAGGTGATTGCCGACCAGCGTGCCGGCGCGGTTACCCACCGCATTCGCGTCGACCTTCAAGTCACGCGCGGCCTGGAGCTTGCCGCCGTCATTGTTCAGCTCGCCCTGGCTGGCCAGCGTCAGGTCGCCATGGCTGCTACCGATCAGCCCGCCCTGGTTATCGATACGCTGTGCGTCGATGCGTGCAGTGCCACCAACGATAGTGCCGTGCTGGTTGCCCAGCGTGCCGCCGTTGAGCGTCAGGCTTCCGCCATTCACCTCCAGGCGCCCACCACGGTTATCCAGGTTGATGAAGCTCAGCGCCACGGCTTGCCCGTCGCCAAAGCGCACGAGACCGCCCAGGTTGGCGATGCCCGGAGCATCTAGGAGCAGGGCCTGCTCGGCGACCACTTGGGCGCTGGCTCCCAGGTTGTTCAGCTGCGCGGTCGTGAGCGTAACTTCGCGTCCTTGCAGGGTGCCGCGGTTATCCACAGAGTCCCGTGCGGTGAGTGCAATGCGGTCGGCATAGACCTGCCCGCTGTTATCCATAACGCGGGCAATGACGTTTGCGGCTCCGGTGGCATCCAGGCGGCCACGGTTATTGAGGCTATCGACCGTGATGTCGAGAGCCTGCCCGGCAATACGGCGCTCGCCGTCGATCCCGCTGACGATCTGGCCGGTATTACTCAGGTGCGCGGCGTTGAGCTGGACTTGCCCACCGGAGGCGAGGCTCTTGTCCACCGTCAGTTGGCCATCGGCCCGCAGGTTTGCCGTGGTGCTGGCATAGGCCGAGCCCGTGAGGGCGATGTACTGCGCTTTGGCGCGCAGGCTGCCGGCAGCGCTGGTTTGCGCTAGAGACAACTGGCCGTTGGCGTCGATCTGGATATCACCGGCACTGGCAGCCATGTTGCCGGCCAGCTTCACCCCTACGCCCTGCTCGGTACCCACCAGGCGGATGACGCCAGCGTACATACCGCCCAGCGCGGAGCTGTCGATGGCCAATTGCGGCTTGGAGCTCCCGTCGTCCGGCTTGGCAGTGGCAGCCAGAGAATCGGCATCCACCTGGTTGCGGCCGGTTACCACTGTCAGTTGGTTGGCGTACAGATCGGCATTGAGCTTGGCGCTGCGGGTCAGAATCTCGAAACGGTCGACGTTGGAAGCGTTCAGGCCTTTGCCGTCTATCGTGATGCTGCCGCCATCGATGTCGTAACCGCGCAGGCGTTCGCCATCCATCAGCGGCTTGCCAGTGGTGAGCGTGGCTCTAGGCGTATTGATGAAACCACAGCCATTGCAATACACCCCCCCCTGGCGCGGCGACGATCACATGGGCCGCCTGCCCGGCCACCTCGGTGTAGCCCTGCAGTTTCGCGAGGTTGTTGCTGGTGACTTCGTTGAGGATCTTTTGCGCCGCCTGCCCGCGCAGGTTCGGATTTCCGACAACGATGCCGCCCAGCTCGGTGGCCTGGGTCCTCTGGGTACTGTTGTTGAGGATCAGGCCCTCGGAGCCGACGCCATAGGATGAGAACTTGTTATGCGAAAGCCCGGCGCCGTTGGGGGTGGCGATATTGATGACGGGCACCCCATTACCGGCCGCGCCGATGCTGGTATTTCCACCCGCTGCTGCATCCACCGCCAGCTCTGCCGCGGCCGCGACAATGGGGTTGAGGATCAACAGGCCGGACAGGACGCTGGCAATCAGCTTGCACGCAGGGTGGCGAATATCCATTTCGAGTGTCTCGTCACGGGAAACCGGGGCGCGAACACTAACGATTGGTCACAAAACAGCCGAGTCAGCAGCTTCCCGACTTGTCGTCTGACGCATCCTTATCCCGCCGTCTCGGCCGCTCGCTCCCGTCCATTTGCGCTACCGTCGCGCCTCCTTGAAGACCCACTCCCGGTTGAAAGCGCCGGGCTTTCAGCGAGCGAAGAGGTTGCAGTGTGATGAATCAGGTTCAGTCACCCCGGGACGAAGCAAGCGAGCAAGCCCGATACGAGCATCTGCGCACCGAGGCTGCTCGCGTGGGGATGGAGCGACAGGGGGACTGGAAGGGGTTCCAGGCGACCTACTGGTTCCGCTGCCGCCTGGGGCACGAGATCAAACGCTACATGGGGCCTTTTACCCGACAATCGAAGCTACCCGAATGCCAGGTATGCCTGACGAAGCATCGACTGCAATCACTCCGCGCCAAGGCCAGGAAGGAAGGCATCACGCTGCTGAGCAAGCAGTGGCTGGGGGACAAGGCGCTTCATCACTTTGCTTGTGCCCAGGGGCACAGCTGGGAGCGAACCGGCCGCACCGCACTGAATAACATCAGTTGCCCGGAATGCACCCGTGGCCGCCCTCGACAGGCCGATCTGCTACCCGATGGCCTGGAGCGCCTGCAGGAAGCAGCGAGACGCCATGGCGGCGAATGTCTATCTCCCGAGTACCACGGACTGATGAGGAAACATGAGTTTCGTTGCGCCAAGGGGCATACCTGGCAAGCCCGTGGCGCATCCGTCATGAAAAATGACAGCTGGTGCCCCCGTTGTCACAACTGGCCTATCGACCGTGCGGTATGGCAAGCGGACGGTTTGGCCAGACTGCGCGAGGCTGCAGCACGGCATGGCGGCATATGCCTGGCCGATGAGTATCTGGGCGCCAATCCTGGCTACCGCTTCCGCTGCGCCAAGGGGCACGAGTGGGAAACCAAGGCCACCCACGTCCTGGCGGGCACCTGGTGCAAGGTCTGCCTGACGCTTTCACAGCGGCTCACACTCGAAGATGCGCAGCGCATAGCCACGGAGCGCGGCGGGCAGTGCCTTTCCAAGGAGTATGTACGGTGCCAGCAGAAGCTGCATTGGCTCTGCCATAAGGGCCATAGCTGGCATAGCACGTTCACCAATATTCGCTCAGGCAGATGGTGCCCGACTTGCGGGCATATGAGCCGTTTGAGCAGCAGCAAGTCGAAGGTCAGGCAGCGCTACGAGTCCTACGACCGCTGACCGAGGCAGCCTGTGCTAATCGCGCGCCTTGCCCTGATGCAGGCGGGCGACCAGCTCGGCCTCGGCCTGGGACAGGCCGCAGCTCTGGGTCAGGTCTTCGGGGCTGGCGCCCATGCCGACCAGGCGCGCGGCCTGGCTGAAGGACAGGCTGGTGGGGTCGCGCTGCTCGATGCGCACCAGGCGCTCCGGCAGCGGCGCGACCTGTTTGGTCAGCTCGCGCAGCTCTTCGCCCATGCGGATATTGATCTGCTGGTACGACTCGATGCGCTTGCCCTGCTCTTTCAGGCGCTGCTCGAACACTGCCAGCTGCTTGGCCAGTTCGGCGGCCTGCGCCTGCTGGTCGCGCTGCCGGCCGGACAGCCAGACGCAGGCCAGCGCCAAACCGGCGCAGACGATACCGAGTACCACCAGGGCGATCAGCACCTCAGATGCTCTCCAGCTCCGACCACTCTTCCTCGGTCATCATCTTGTCCAGCTCGACCAGGATCAGCAGCTCGCCGTTCTTGTTGCAGACGCCCTGGATGAACTTGGCCGATTCCTCGTTACCGACGTTCGGCGCGGTCTCGATCTCGGACTGGCGCAGGTAGACGACCTCGGCAACGCTGTCGACCAGGATGCCCACGACCTGCTTGTCGGCCTCGATGATGACGATGCGGGTGTTGTCCGAGACCGGCGCCGGGTCCAGGCCGAAACGCTGGCGGGTGTCGATCACGGTGACCACGTTGCCGCGCAGGTTGATGATGCCCAGCACGTAGCTCGGGGCACCGGGGACCGGCGCGATCTCGGTGTAGCGCAGCACTTCCTGGACCTGCATCACGTTGATGCCGTAGGTCTCGTTGTCCAGGCGGAAGGTGACCCACTGCAGAATCGGATCTTCGGCACCTTGCGCTGACGTTTTCTTCATATCCCCTCGCCTCTTCTGGTACCGCGCCGCCTGCGGCGCGATGGTTGTCTTTCAATAAGGTAGCGCCCGGCCTCAGGGCTTCAGGTGCTTCGCCGCGCCGCTGGCGATCAGTTCGGCCAGGGCCGAGACATCCAGCAGCGCGCACATCTGGTCGATCACCGTGCCGGCCAGCCACGGGCGCTGCTGGCGCTGGCTGCGCCACTTCACCTCGGACGGGTCGAGGCGCACCGAGCGGCTGACCTGGTGCACGGCCAGCCCCCACTCGTAGCCCTGCACGGAAATCACGTATTGCAGCCCCTCGCGGTAGTCGTCGCGGTAACGCTCGGGCATCACCCAGCGCGCGGTGTCGAGCACCTTGAGGTTGCCGTTCTGCCCCGGCAGGATGCCAAGGAACCAGTCCGGCTGGCCGAACAGCGGGGTCAGGTCGTGCCCCGCCAGCGGATAGATCGAACCCAGGCAGACCAGCGGCACCGCCAGGGTCAGGCCGGCGACGTCGAACAGCAGGCATTCGAAGGGCTCGGCAGCCCATACCGGACGACCATCGTCGAGCAGCTTCAGCGGCGCGGCAGGCATCTCGGCGCTGCCGGGCTGGTGCAGGTCGATGACCTGGCCGATCTGCGCCGGCGGCTCGTCGGCGATCGGCGCCTCGATGACCGGGGCGACCGGTTCGGGCAGCAGGGCTTCGATGACCTTGGGTTCAGCAACTGGCGCGCGGGCAACGCCGATCAGGCGAGCATCACGAACCTGCTCTTCGAGCACGGCCGCTTCGAATTCGTCGAGGCTGACGCTGGTTTCCGGCGCCTGCATCACCGCTACCTGAGGTTCGGCGGTGAGTGGCTCCACCGGCTCGCTGACCACCAGTGCCACCGCGGCAACCGGGACCGGTGCAACGGGTGCGGCAACGGGCTGCGCCAGCGGTTCCACGGCGAAGTCTTCGAAAGTGGCCTCCTGCAGCAGCGCGTCCAGGTAGGACTGCAGCGCGAGCTGGGGGCGAGTGGCGGTAGCGGAACGACTCATGATGGATAACCGCGCAAGGTAACTGTCCAGCCTATCGGCAGCGAATGCGCAGGACTTGAACGCATCCGTCGGATTCTTCTGTGGGTGCCAGCCATGCTCAGGCTACCTGGCTCGCCGGCACATGGGCCAGCAGATGCTTGAGCAACGCACGGTAGGCGATCACGCCCCGGCTGTTGCTGTCGTTGCGCGACGGCACCATGCCCAGGCGGCTGGCGTCGCGCAGCTTGGTGTCCACCGGGATGAAGGCTTGCCACAGCGTGTCCGGGTAGGTATCGCGCAATACCCGCAGGGTGCCCAGGGAAGCCTGGGTGCGGCGGTCGAACAGGGTCGGCACGATGGTGAACGGCAGCGCCTGCTTGCGCGAGCGGTTGACCATCTTCAGGGTGTTGACCATGCGCTCCAGACCCTTGAGGGCGAGGAACTCGGTCTGCACCGGGATCACCAGGTGCTGGCTGGCCGCCATGGCGTTGACCATCAGCACGCCCAGCAGCGGCGGGCTGTCGATGATCGCGTGATCGAACTCGTTCCACAGCTGCGCCAGGCTCTTGGCGATCACCAGGCCCAGGCCGTTCTGCCCCGGCGACTGGCGCTCCAGGGTGGCCAGCGCGGTGCTCGAGGGCAGCAGGCGGATGTTCTCGTGGCTGGTGGGCAGCAGCAGCGACTCGGGCAGTCCCTCAGGCACGTTGCCCTGGTGCAGGAACAGGTCGAAAACGCTGTGCTCCAGGCTGTCCGGGTCATGGCCGAAATAGCTGGTCATCGAGCCGTGGGGGTCCAGGTCGACGATCAGCACGCGCTTGCCGGCATCCGCCAGCAGGCCCGCCAAGGCGATGGAGGAAGTGGTCTTGCCGACGCCACCTTTCTGGTTGGCTACCGCCCAGACTTTCATAGTGCGCGCTCCCCGGTGGCACAGCATCGGCTCAGGATCGTAGTCATAGTTCTCATTGCCCTGTAGCCGATGACGAAGAATTGACGGCGCCACTGGCGGGCGCCTCGCTGGCAACCACTGGTGCAGATTGCGTGCCAGCATGTCGCAAGGCCGGATCGGGCTGCGCCTTGCCGCTGCCGACACCGCTGATGCTGCGGCGCACTTCCAGGTTGCGGGAAATCACCAGTACCACCCGGCGGTTGCGTGCGCGGCCATCCGCCGTGGCATTGTCCGCCACTGGCTGGAATTCGCCATAGCCCACCGCTGCCAGCCGACCGGCGTCGAGGCCGTCCTGGGCGAGCATGCGGACAATGCTGGCGGCACGGGCCGCGGACAACTCCCAGTTGGTCGGGTACTGCGAATTATGGATCGGCACGTTGTCGGTGAAGCCTTCGACATGCACCGGGTTGCGGTAAGGCGCCAGAATCCTGGCGACCTTCTCGATGATGGCGAAGGCAGCGTCATTGGGGATCGCGTCGCCGCTGGGGAACAGCAGGCTGGAATTGAGGGTGATCTCGATCCAGAACTCGTTGCCGCGCACCGACAGCTGTTCGCTGGAGATCAGGTCGCCGAACGCCTGGCGCACGCTGTCGCTGATCTGCTGCAGGGTATCGGGGCTGCCCTGGGCCTGCCCCTCGTCCTGCGGCTCGGTGATCGACTGGTCCGGCTGCTGGGTGCGCGGGCGCTCCTCGCCCACAGGAATCGGGCGGATCGAACGGTCCGGCTGGTTGAACACGCCGGTCAGGGTTTCCGAGAGGATCTTGTACTTGCCCTCGTTGATCGAGGAGATCGAGTACATCACCACGAAGAAGGCGAACAGCAGGGTGATGAAGTCCGCGTAGGACACCAGCCAGCGTTCGTGATTCTCGTGTTCCTCATGGCGTCTGCGGCGAGGCATGCGCATCCCCTCCCCCTCAGCCGACGAAGCCTTGCAGCTTCAGCTCGATGGAGCGCGGGTTCTCGCCTTCAGCGATGGACAGCAGGCCCTCCATCAACATTTCGCGGTAACACGACTGGCGCAGCACGATGCTCTTGAGCTTGTTGCCGATGGGCAGCAGCAGGAGGTTGGCCAGGCCGACGCCATAGATGGTGGCGACGAAGGCCACGGCAATGCCGTTGCCCAACTGGCTGGGGTCGGCGAGGTTGCCCATCACGTGGATCAGGCCCATCACCGCGCCGATGATGCCGATGGTCGGCGAATAGCCGCCCATGGCTTCGAACACTTTGGCCGCCGCGAGGTCGCGGCTTTCCTGGTTGTACAGGTCGACTTCGAGGATGCTGCGGATGGCCTCGGGCTCGGTGCCGTCCACCAGCAGTTGCAGGCCCTTGCGCGCATAGGGGTCACGCTCGGCGTCGGCGACGGTTTCCAGGCCCAGCAGGCCTTCCTTGCGCGCCGTCATGCTCCAGCCGACCACATGGTTGATGCCGCCGACCAGGTCCACCTTGGGCGGCAGGACCATCCAGCGCAGCATGGTCAGCGCCCGCTTGAGCACTGCCACCGGGGTCTGCAGCAGCGCGGCGGCCAGGGTGCCGCCGACCACGATCAGCGCCGCCGGGCCGTTGGCCAGGGCACCGACATGCCCACCCTCGAGGAAGTTGCCACCGATGATGGCAACCAGCGCAAGGATCAGGCCGACCAGGCTGAGGACATCCATCAGCCGCAGGCCTCGGTCAGGTGGCGACCGATGTCGTCCAGGCTGTACACCGCATCGGCCAGGCCGGCCTTGGCGATCGCCATGGGCATGCCGTAGATCACGCAGCTGGCCTCATCCTGCGCCCAGACCTGGGCACCGCCCTGCTTGAGCATGCGCGCACCTTCGCGGCCATCGGCGCCCATGCCGGTGAGGACCACCGCCAGCACCTTGTCGCCATAGGCCTTGGACGCGGAACCGAAGGTCACGTCGACACAAGGCTTGTAGTTCAGGCGCTCGTCGCCGGGGAGAATGCGGATCGCGCCGCGAGCGTCGACCATCATCTGCTTGCCGCCGGGAGCCAGCAACGCCACGCCAGGACGCAGGATGTCGCCATCCTCGGCTTCCTTGACGGTGATCTTGCACAGCTTGTCCAGGCGCTCGGCGAAGGCCTTGGTGAAGGCCGCCGGCATGTGCTGGATCAGCACCAGCGGCGCAGGGAAGTTGGCAGGCAGCTGGGTCAGGACCCGCTGCAGCGCCACCGGCCCACCGGTGGACGTACCGATGGCTACCAGCCGGTAGGGCTTACGCTTTGGGGCGGCGGAAGTCGTCGGCGCCGGAGTCGCTGGCGCCTGGCTGCTGCCCGAGGAAGCGGGAGCGGCATGGCGCGCGGCGCTGCTGGCCGCCGGTGCGGCTGAAGTCGGCGTGCTGGAGGAATAGGACGAGTACGCGGCAAAGCGGCGATTGCTCTTGGCGATGGTGTGAACCTTCTCGCACAGCAACTGGCGGACCTTGTCCGGGTTGCGCGAGATGTCCTCGAAGTTCTTCGGCAGGTAATCGACGGCGCCGGCGTCCAGCGCGTCCAGGGTCACCCGCGCGCCCTCGTGGGTCAGCGAGGAGAACATCAGGACCGGCGTCGGGCAGCGCTGCATGATGGTCCGCACGGCGGTGATGCCATCCATCAGCGGCATCTCGTAGTCCATGGTGATCACGTCGGGCTTGAGCGCCAGCGCCTGATCGATCGCCTCGCGGCCGTTGGTCGCCGTGCCGACCACCTGGATCTGCGGGTCAGCCGAAAGAATCTCCGAGACGCGGCGGCGGAAGAACCCCGAATCGTCCACCACCAGGACTTTGACAGCCATAGACACTCCTGAAAAAAACTTCTTCCATCACGGGCGCGGGCCTCGCGGCCCGCGCACGGCGGTCAGATACGACGGGCGTAGCGCTTGAGCATGCTCGGCACGTCGAGGATCAGCGCGATGCGCCCGTCCCCGGTGATGGTCGCTCCGGCCATGCCCGGCGTGCCTTGCAGCATCTTGCCCAGCGGCTTGATCACCACCTCTTCCTGGCCCACCAGTTGGTCGACCACGAAGCCGATGCGCTGGGTGCCCACGGAGAGGATCACCACGTGGCCCTCGCCCGGCTCGTCATGCTGCGCGCCCGGCACCAGCCAGCGCTTGAGGTAGAACAACGGCAGGGCCTTGTCGCGAACGATCACCACTTCCTGGCCATCGACCACGTTGGTGTTCGACAGGTCGAGGTGGAAGATCTCGTTGACGTTGACCAGCGGGAAGGCGAAGGCCTGGTTGCCCAGCATCACCATCAGGGTCGGCATGATCGCCAGGGTCAGCGGGACCTTGATGACGATCTTCGAGCCCTGGCCCTTGGTCGAGTAGATGTTGATGATGCCGTTGAGCTGGGAAATCTTGGTCTTCACCACGTCCATGCCGACACCGCGGCCGGAGACGTCGGAAATCTCGGTCTTGGTCGAGAAGCCCGGCGCGAAGATCAGGTTGTAGCAGTCCGACTCGGACAGGCGATCGGCCGCGTCCTTGTCCAGCAGGCCCTTCTCCACGGCCTTGGCGCGCAGCACATCCGGGTCCATGCCTTTGCCGTCGTCGGAGATCGACAGCAGGATATGGTCGCCTTCCTGCTCGGCGGACAGCACCACCTTGCCCGAGCGGGACTTGCCGGCGGCTTCGCGCTCGTCCGGGCCTTCGATGCCGTGGTCGACCGCGTTGCGCACCAGGTGCACCAGCGGGTCGGCCAGGGCTTCGACCAGGTTCTTGTCCAGGTCGGTTTCTTCGCCGATCAGCTCGAGGTTGATCTCTTTCTTCAGGTTGCGCGCCAGGTCGCGGACCTGCCGCGGGAAGCGGCCGAAGACCTTCTTGATCGGCTGCATGCGGGTCTTCATGACCGACGACTGCAGGTCGGCGGTGACCACGTCGAGGTTGGAAACGGCCTTGGCCATCGCCTCGTCGCCGCTGTTCAGGCCCAGGCGCACCAGGCGGTTACGCACCAGCACCAGTTCGCCGACCATGTTCATGATCTCGTCCAGGCGGGCGGTGTCCACGCGCACGGTGGTTTCCGCTTCGTTGGCCGGCTTCTCTGCGGCGGCGGCCGCGCTGGGCTTGGCCGCGGCAGGCTTGGCAGCAGCCGGCGCGGGCGCGGCGGCGGGCTTGGGCGCCGGCGCAGCAGGCTGGACAGCCGGCTTGGCGGCCGCAACCGGCTCTTCCTTCGCGCCGGTGAACTGGCCCTTGCCGTGCAGTTCGTCGAGCAGCTTCTCGAATTCGTCGTCGGTGATGTTGTCGTCGCCGGAGGCCGCCGGAGCTTCCTCCGCCTTGGTCGCGGCAGCAGCCTCGACGGGAGCGGCGGCTTCTTCCTTCGCGCCGGTGAACTGGCCCTTGCCGTGCAACTGGTCGAGCAGCGCTTCGAACTCATCGTCGCTGATCTCGTCACCACCACTGGCAGCCGGCGCCTCGGCCAGCGGAGCCGGGGCGGCCTTGGCGGCTTCCTTGGCGCCAGCACTAAACTGGCCCTTGCCGTGCAATTGGTCGAGGAGTGCTTCGAATTCGTCGTCGGTGATGTCGTCGCCACCCGCGCCAACCGGTGCGGCAGGCGCGTCAGCGGTGGGTTCGAGGGCATCCATCAGTTGCTCGAACTCGGCGTCGGTGATGTCGCCGTAGGCCGCCGGAGCTTCTTCCGCAACAGGCTCGACCACGGCCGGAGCGGGAGCTTCGGCCGGGGCGGCGTTCGGGTCGGCCAGGCGCGACAGGGCAGCGAGCAGCTCGGGCGTCGCCGGAGTCGGCTCCTGCGCGTCACGCACCTGCTGGAACATGACGTTGACGGTATCCAGCGCCTGCAGCATCACGTCCATCAGCTCGGCATCCACGCGGCGTTCGCCCTTGCGCAGCATGTCGAACACGTTTTCGGCGATGTGGCAGCACTCCACCAGCGCGTTCAGCTGGAGGAAGCCGGCACCACCCTTGACGGTGTGGAACCCACGGAAGATGGCATTGAGCAGGTCCATGTCTTCCGGGCGGCTTTCCAGCTCGACCAGTTGCTCGGACAGTAGCTCGAGAATCTCGCCGGCCTCCACCAGGAAGTCCTGGAGGATTTCGTCATCGGCGTCGAAGCTCATTCGGTGCTCCCTCTACAGCGTCAGGCGACGCTTAAAAACCAAGGCTGGACAACAGGTCGTCGACATCGTCCTGACCGGACACGACGTCCTTTCTTGTATCGGCAGCAATCTGCGGACCTTCACCCTTGGACGATCTTTCTTTTTCCACCGCGTCGCGCATGCCGTCGTGGTCATGCTCGATACCGGCGTAGCGATCGACCTGACCCGCCATCCAGACCAGCTTGACCAGGTTCGACTCGACCTCGGTCACCAGCTTGGTGACGCGCTTGATCACCTGCCCGGTAAGGTCCTGGAAGTCCTGCGCCAGCAGGATGTCGTTCAGGTGGGCGGAGAGCTTGCGGCTGTCCTGGGCGCTGATGTAGAGGAACTGCTCGACGCGCTTGGCCAGGTCGCGGAAGGCGTCGGCGCCCAGCTCGCGGCGCATGAAGCGCGACCAGTCTTCCTGCAGCTCCTTGGCCTGGGTCTCGATGTGCATGACCACCGGGGTGCACTCCTCCACCAGGTCCATGGTGCGATTGGCCGCTTTCTCGGTCATCGTCACCACGTAGGACAGGCGGTCGGTCGCGTCGGCGATCTGCGACATCTCCTCGGCGTGCCGGGAGTTGGGATCGATCTGGAAGTTGACGATGGCGTTGTGCAGCTCGCGGGTGAGCTTGCCGACCTCCTGGTAGAGGCCTCGGTCGCGCGCCTGGTTGAGCTCGGAGATCAGTTGCACGGCGGTCTGAACGTCGCCGCGTTCGAGGCAGTCGACCAATTCGCGCGCGTGTTTTTTCAGGGTCGACTCGAAGTCACCCGCGGATTCGTTGAAATCCATGACGCCCTCTATGCCGGCCTTAGCTGCCGACCCGCTCGAAAATCTTCTCGATCTTTTCTTTCAGCACCTGAGCGGTGAAAGGCTTGACCACATAGCCGTTGACCCCGGCCTGGGCCGCTTCGATGATCTGGTCGCGCTTGGCTTCGGCGGTGACCATCAGCACCGGCAGGTGCTTGAGGCGCTCGTCGGCGCGGACCGCACGAAGCAGGTCGATGCCGGTCATGCCGGGCATGTTCCAGTCGGTCACGAGGAAATCGAAGTTGCCGCTGTGCAGCATCGGCAGCGCAGTGGTGCCGTCGTCGGCTTCTGCGGTGTTGGTGAACCCCAGGTCTCGCAGGAGGTTCTTGATGATGCGCCTCATCGTGGAAAAGTCGTCCACGATGAGAATTTTCATGTTCTTGTCCAAACCTGCCTCCATCGATACCAAACGCGCCCTGGCGGGCGTGCCGTCAATTCATTGAGCGCCGTGCGCTCTTTGGGGTGGATGCGTCAAAGGAACGTCACCCAAAAATTCGTAAGCCTATAACTTGCCTAAGGAAATTCCTTTCAGGCTTTACGCTCAGAACAAGCAGCCGCGAAACTACCCGATGCTCAGCGCGCGCGCCACTCCGCCAGTCGCGAGCGCAGGCGCGCGGCGCACTGGCTGTGCAGCTGGCTGACGCGGGACTCGCTGACGCCCAGTACTTCGCCGATCTCCTTGAGGTTGAGCTCCTCGTCGTAGTACAGCGCCAGGACCAGCCGCTCGCGCTCGGGCAGCTTGGTAATGGCGTCGGCCAGCGCCGCCTGGAAGCGTTCGTCTTCCAGGCCGTGGGACGGCTCGTTGTCGTGATGCGAAGCGTCTTCGGCAAGGCCACCGCCCTGTTCACCGTCCTGCAACATGTCATCGAAGCTGTACAGCCGGCTGCCCTGGGTGTCGCTGAGGATGCCGTAATAATCTTCGAGGCTCATATTGAGTTCGGCAGCAACCTCCTGATCTTTAGCGTCGCGTCCGGTGCGCGCCTCGACGGCGCGGATGGCGTCGCTGACCATACGGGTGTTGCGGTGCACCGAACGGGGCGCCCAATCGCCCTTGCGCACCTCGTCGAGCATGGCGCCACGGATACGGATGCCGGCATAGGTCTCGAAGCTCGCGCCCTTGCCCGCGTCGTACTTCTTCGCCGCCTCCAGCAGGCCGATCATCCCGGCCTGCATCAGGTCCTCCACCTGCACGCTGGCCGGCAGGCGGCCCAGCAGGTGGTAGGCGATGCGCTTCACCAGTGGTGCGTGTTTCTGGATCAGCAGTTCCTGGGAGTTATGCGCCTGTGCCTTGCTGTACATACGCGCTCCGGAGGCCGCGGTCATACGGCCGAACCCGTGGGATGTTGCACCAGGCGCTCGACGAAGAACTCCAGGTGCCCTCGTGGGTTGGCCGGCAGCGGCCAGCTGTCGACCTTCTGCGCCACCGCCCGGAAGGCCAGGGAAGCCTTGCTGCGCGGGAACGCCTCATACACCGAACGCTGCTTCTGCACCGCCTTGCGCACCGACTCGTCGTAAGGAATGGCGCCGACGTACTGCAGCGCCACGTCGAGGAAACGGTCGGTGACCTTGGTCAGCTTGGCGAACAGGTTGCGGCCCTCCTGGGGGCTGTGGGCCATGTTCGCCAGCACGCGGAAACGGGTCATGCCGTAGTCGCGGTTGAGCAGCTTGATCAAAGCATAGGCATCGGTGATGGACGTGGGTTCATCGCAGACGACCAGCAGTACTTCCTGGGCCGCGCGAACGAAGCTCACCACCGAGTCGCCGATACCGGCGGCGGTGTCCACCACCAGCACGTCGATGTTGTCGCTGATGTCGCTGAAAGCCTGGATCAGGCCGGCATGCTGCATCGGCGTGAGGTGCACCATGCTCTGGGTGCCCGAGGCCGCCGGGACGATGCGGATGCCGCCGGGCCCCTGGAGGATCACGTCGCGCAGGTCGCATTCGCCTTCGATCACGTCGGCCAGCGTGCGCTTGGGCGACAGGCCCAGCAGCACGTCGACGTTGGCCAGGCCAAGGTCGGCGTCCAGCAGCATGACGCGGCGACCAAGATCGGCCAGCGCCAGCGACAGATTCACCGACACGTTGGTCTTGCCCACGCCACCCTTGCCACCGGTGACTGCGATTACCTGAACGGGATGCATGCCCATATCAATACCTTGTCTCGTCATTCGACCGTCACGCTTCTGGCGTTTCGGCTAATCCGGCTGCGGTGCTCCACCGCTTCCGGTGCTCGCGGATCATCTTGCAGAGCATCCGCATCGCTTGGGCGGCCCAACCGGCCGCCCCACGCCCCACCCGGGGCTCACAATCCTCAGCTGGCGCGACGCACCGGCTGCTGGTAAAGGCCGGCGAACATGTCGGCCATGGCGTCCTCGCTGGGCTCTTCCGGCGACTGCAGGCTCACCGCACGGCTGACCAGTTGGTGCGCGCGTGCCACATGCAGGTCATCCGGGATCTTCGGCCCGTCAGCCAGATAGGCTACCGGGAGATGCTGGCTGATAGCCAGAGCCAGAGCTTCGCCGAGGCTTCCCGCTTCGTCCAGCTTGGTCAGGATGCACCCGGCCAGCCCACAGGAACGATAGTTCTGCCAGGCGGACTTGAGCACCTGGCTCTGGCTGGTCGCGGCCAGCACGAGGTAATTCTTCACGTTCAGGCTCAGCGACGACAGCGCTTCGAGCTGCATGCGCAGCGCCGGATCATTGGCCGGCAGGCCGGCGGTGTCGATCAGCACCAGACGCTTGCGCGCCAGCGGCGCCATGGCCTGGATCAGCGACTGGCCAGGATCGACCAGGGTCACCGGCACATTGAGGATACGGCCCAGGGTCTTGATCTGCTCCTGAGCACCGATGCGGAAGCTGTCCATGGACACCAGGGCAATGCTCTGCGCGCCGTACTTGAGTACGTAGCGGGCAGCCAGCTTGGCCAAGGTGGTGGTCTTGCCCATGCCGGCCGGGCCGACCAGGGCGATCACGCCGCCCTGCTCCAGCAGGTCGGTTTCCGGGGTGTTGATCGAGCGCGCCAGGTGCGCCAGCAGCATACGCCAGGCCTGCTTCGGATCGGCGATGGAGGCTACGCGCTCCAGCAGGCTGCGCGACAGGTCGGCCGGCAGGCCCATGCGCTGCAGGCGACGCCACAGGTTGGCCTGCTTCGGGCGCTGGTTCTGCAGCTGGTTCCAGGCGATGGAGCCCAGTTGCACTTCAATCAGTTCACGCAGGCCGTTGAGCTCGAAGCGCATGGCTTCCAGCGCCTGCTGGCCGGCGGCAGCCGGCGTCGGGGCGGCCGGCGCGGCCATGGCTTCGGCCAGGGTCTCGGCAGCACTGCGGCGCGGCGCTTCGGTGCCGTACATTTGACGGTCCTTGCGCACGCCATCGGTTGCGCGGGTCGGGGCCGACAGGTCCGCCTTGGCCTGGGCGATCTTCGCCTGGGTCTTGCGCAGTTCGGCTTCCAGCGCCGGGTTCGGCTTGCTGGCGGCCACCGGCGCCTGGTAATCCAGCGCGGCGGTCAGCTCCACGCCGCCGGCGACACGGCGGTTGCCGATGATCGAGGCATCCGGGCCCAGCTCGTCACGGACCAGTTTCATGGCCTGACGCATATCGGCGGCGAAGAAGCGTTTTACCTGCATGGCCTTGGACCTCAATCAGTTCTGCCCAACAGTGGCGACAATCGTGACTTGTTTGTTGTCCGGGATTTCCTGGTAAGCCAGCACGTTCATGGTGGGAACCGCCATCCGGGCGAATCGCGACATCATCGCGCGGATGGGACCTGCCACCAGCAGAATCGCCGGCTTGCCGAGCATCTCCTGACGCTGCGCCGCTTCAACCATCGAGCGTTGCAGCTTTTCGGCCATTCCGGGTTCCAGCAACATGCCGTCTTCGGAGCCCTGTCCGGCCTTCTGAAGACTATTGAGCAATATCTGTTCCAACCTGGGTTCCAGAGTGATCACAGGCAGCTCCGGCTCTAGTCCCACAATGGTTTGCACGATTGCGCGGGACAGCGCTACGCGAACCGCCGCTACCATCGCGGCGGGATCTTGACTCTTCGCCGCCACGTTGGCGATGGCCTCGGCGATGGTGCGGATATCGCGTACCGGCACCTGTTCCTGCAGCAGCGCCTGCAGCACCTTGAGCAGGGTCGACAGGGAAATCAGCCCCGGCACCAGCTCTTCGGCGAGCTTGGGCGAAGTCTTGGCCAGCAGCTGCATCAGTTGCTGGACTTCCTCGTGGCCGAGCAGCTCATGGGCGTGCTTGTGCAGCACCTGGTTCAGGTGGGTGGCAACCACGGTGCTGGCATCCACCACCGTGTAGCCCAGGGACTGCGCCTGGTCGCGCTGCGAGGCCTCGATCCATACGGCTTCCAGACCGAAGGCCGGGTCCTTGCCGGCGATGCCGTTGAGGGTGCCGAACACCTGGCCAGGGTTGATCGCCAGGTCGCGGTCCGGATAGATCTCGGCTTCGGCCACGCTGACGCCCATCAGCGTCAGGCGGTAGGCATTGGGCAGCAGGTCGAGGTTGTCGCGGATATGCACCGACGGCATCAGGAAGCCCAGGTCCTGGGACAGCTTCTTGCGCACGCCCTTGATCCGCGCCAGCAGCTGGCCGCCCTGATTGCGGTCCACCAGCGGAATCAGGCGGTAGCCCACTTCCAGGCCGACCATGTCCACCGGGGTCACGTCATCCCAGCCCAGCTCCTTGGTCTGCTCGGCGCGCTGGGCGGGCAGCAGTTCCTGCTGCGTCTGGGCTTCCTGTTCGGCCTTCTGGGTAGCCTGGCGCTGGCGGTTCCAGATCATCCAGGCGCCACCGGCAGCCAGGGCGCCCAGGCCAACGAAGGAAACGTGCGGCATGCCGGGCACCAGGCCCATGGCGATGAGGATGGCGGCAGAGATGGCCAGCGCCTTGGGCGAGGCGAACATCTGGCGGTTGACCTGGGCCCCCATGTCCTCGGAGCTGGACACACGGGTCACCATGATCGCGGCAGCGGTGGACAGCAGCAGCGAGGGCAACTGCGCCACCAGACCGTCACCGATGGTCAGCAGGGCGTAGACCTTGCCGGCATCACCGAAGCTCATCGAGTGCTGGATCACACCGATGGCCACGCCACCGATGAGGTTGATGAACAGGATCAGCAGGCCGGCAACGGCGTCGCCGCGGACGAACTTGCTGGCACCGTCCATGGAGCCGTAGAAGTCGGCTTCCTGGGCTACTTCGGCGCGGCGCTTCTTGGCTTCCGCCTGCTCGATCAGGCCGGCATTGAGGTCGGCATCGATGGCCATCTGCTTGCCGGGCATGGCGTCGAGGGTGAAACGCGCACTCACCTCGGAGATACGCCCGGCGCCCTTGGTGACCACCACGAAGTTGATGATCATGAGGATCGCGAAGACCACGATGCCGACGACGTAGTTGCCGCCGATCACCACCTCGCCGAAGGCCTGGATCACCTTGCCCGCGGCCGCATGGCCGTCGTGGCCGTGCAGCAGCACGACGCGGGTGGACGCGACGTTCAGCGCCAGGCGCAGCAGGGTGGCGACCAGCAGGATGGTCGGGAAGACGGCGAAATCCAGCGGGCGCAGGGCATACACGCTGACCAGCAGGACGACGATGGACAGCGCGATGTTGAAGGTGAACAGCACATCCAGCAGGAACGGCGGGATGGGCAGGGTCATCATCGCCAGCATCGCCAGCAGCAGCAGCGGCACGCCGAGGTTGCCTCGGCTGAGCCCTACCAGGTTGCTGCGAACAGTGCCGATCAGTTGCGTACGATCCACCCGAATTTCCCCTGCGCGTGGGTGGCCGAGGCAGCCACCGGATCAAACTTTTGACGCCGAGACCGGCATCCGCACAGGGTTTTGCAGGAAGCGTTCCAACTTCTTCGAACCGCGATAAATGCCCGACTCAGAGCGGCCGGATCACCAGCTTCCGGAAGCGCCGCCACCGCCGCTGGAACCGCCACCGCCGGAGTAACTGCTGCCGCCGCTGGACGACGAACTGCTGCCGCCGGAGCTTGAATCCGAGCCGGACCCGGAACCGGTGCTGCCGCCGGCCAGGAAAGCAACCAGCATCGGCACGTACAGCATCGGAATCAGCGCCAGCGAATCGGGAAGCACCCAGGGCCACAGTGGGATTCCCGTCGCATAGACCACGAACCCGGCGATGCCGCCGGCCAGCGCCAGGCGAATGCAGAATTCCAGCCGGCTGCGCTTCCAGGTGCCGTAGGCGAGGAAGAACGGCAGGCACAGGAAGATCAGCGCGACGGTCCCACCAATGGGCGCCGCCAGGCCGTAGAGCGCGACGTCTCCCCCGTCGAAATGCGAGGCGAGCAGCATCAGCGCCACCAGGTAACCGATGATCCCGCACACCACCCAGGCCGCCTTGCGCGAAGAAGCAGCCAGGGCGCCGATGCCGCCACCGGTGAACAGGCAGAACGGCAGGACGAAGAGCAGCATCGGCGCGGCTTTCAATCCGGAACTGAAGGCCAGAAGTAGCGCCAGGGCCACCGATGCGAGCAGCACGGCGCGAACGCTGAACCAGCGTCGACGCAAGGCAATGCCTGCTACGGCGCCGGCGCCCAGGCCGATCAGCAGCAGCCAGCCCTCGAGCGTCAGGCCGCCCTGCTGGCGTTCCTCCGGCAGTGTCTCGCCATCGATCAGACGCTCCAGGACCTCGACCGCCTGCTGGATGCCGCCGGCGAAGTCACCGTCGCGGAAAGACGGAACCATGTATTCCCGGATGATCCGCGCGGCACTGACATCCGGAATCGCGCCTTCCAGCCCATAGCCGACCTCGATGCGCATAGTCCGGTCGTCCTTGGCCACCAGCACCAGCAGGCCATCATCCACCCCCTGCCGCCCCAGGCGCCATTGCTCGAAGACGCGGGTGGCGTACAGCTCGATGCTGTCCTCGCCGGTGCTGGGTAGCATCAGAATGGCGATCTGCGAGCCCTTGCGCTGCTGCAGCGCCAGCAGGCGCTGGCGCATAGAGGCGATCCAGTCGCTATCCAGGGTGCCGGTGAGGTCGGTGACCGGGCTCTCCAGCCGAGGCACGGCCACCGCGGCAGGCGCCTGCTCCTGCAGCGCATCGGCGACATCTACGCTGGCCGCAGCCCTATCAGCCTGGACAGCCTGCGTGAGCGGCACGCCCGACAGGAGGAACAGGCACAGGAGGCCGAGAATCCAGGTTCTCATCAGGCAGCCGCCCTCGGCCGTCCGCGCAGGGCCTGCAGAATCCCCATGGACAGCTTCGGATCGTGCAACTGGCCGCGCCAGGCACGAACGACGCTGAAGGCAGAGCTGACGAGGACGTATCCCGTGATCAGCAGACTGAACACAACCACCAGCACGGACTTGATCTGAGGCCAGAGCTTGATCTCGCCATTGTTGGCAACCACGCCCAGCGAACCGATCAACAGCACGACAGCCACGAAGATCAGCGCCAGGGACAAGTACAGGTCCAGCACTCTCAGCGTCACTTCACGGACCAGCGGCGGAGCCCTGCGCCCCAGCAGCAGATAGCCCAGCACCAGCAAGGGGATGAGCCACAGCGAAACGTAAATCACCGGTAGCGTGACAAGGGGAATGACGGCCGCAATGCGGCGGTCGCGAACGGTGCTGTCCATGGCGTGCTCGGTGCCTCCTGGCAAATGGGTGTCGAGATGCTAGTTGAATGCGCTCAACGCGCAAAGCCGCGGGGCGCTGCGCTACCAGCTGCCGGAGGCACCACCGCCGCCGCTCGACCCGCCACCGCCGGAGAAACCGCCACCGCTGGAGCCGCCACGGGACGAGCCGCTGCCCGAGCCGGAGCCACCAGCCCCCTTGCCCGAACCGAATATCAGCAGCCCGGGGAGCGCCATGAACGGCAGCACCGCCAGCCAATTCAGCGGCACGGCCGGTGCGCCCGCGAAGAACGCCACCACCAGGTAGAGCCCCGCCAGGATCAGCAAACGCAGATAGAAGCCCTGGCGACCCTTGCGCCAGGTATCGCGCATCATCGAGATAACCAGCCACCAGAGGCCAAGCACGAACAGCAGGCCCACCGGCGCGGCCAGCGCATAAATCCACAGGACGCCGCCAAAGCGCGGCGTCAGGAAGCCGAGCAGGATGCAGTAGGCGATCAATCCCAGCACACCGTAGAACACCACGCGAACCGTCCACAGTGCGCCGAAGGTAGCGCCACCAATCAGCAAGCAGAGCGGCGAAATCGCCACGGTCACCAGGGCATCGGTGCCGCTGGCCAGTACCGCCACCAGCGCGACGATTGCGATGCCGATCATCAGGGCACCACGCCAACGCAGGCGATGGGCGGCCAGCAACACACTGCCAATCCCACCCGCCACGAACGCCACCAGTAGCAGCCAGGCTTCCAGCGGCACCCGCAACGGGGCGGGCGCGGCCAGCGGTTCGCCGTCGATCAGGCCGATCAGCGCATCCACCGCCGCGTCGATACCGCCGACGTAATCCCCTTCGCGGAACGCCGGCGCCATGCGCTCGCGGATGATGCGCCCGGCCAGCACATCGGTAATCGCGCCTTCCAGGCCGTAGCCCACCTCGATGCGCATCAGGTGGTCGTCCTTGGCCACCACCACCAGCACGCCATCATCAATGCCCTTGCGGCCGAGCTTCCACAGGCTGAACAGTTTGTTGGAAAACGCCTCGATGCCCATCTTGCCGACCGAGGGCAGCATCACCACGGCGATCTGCGCACCGCGCCGCTCCTCCAGGGCCTTGAGCTTGTCGATCAGGCGGGCCTTGGCGGAGGGGTCGAGAGTGCCGGTGACGTCGACCACGCGTTCGCCCAGCGGCAGCAGGACCCCGCCCTCGGCATCCGAAGCCGCCCAGGTGTACTGGGAGCAGAACAGGCAGAGCAGAAACCAGAACGTCGAGCGCCAGCCGGCGGAGAATCCATGAAGCATCGAAGTGTCCCTTCGCGATCCTTGCAGCCAGAGCATGCGACCCGGCCATGAACCGCCCATGCTACTGCGGTCGGAGGGGCGAGATATAGCGGACGCGGTCCTACATCACTCGTCGCGACGCAGATCCGGCGGGATCGGCAGGTCCGGCATCGGCCCCGGGCGTTTGCCCTTGCCGGCGCGGTACTGCTTGAGCTGGTAGACATAGGCCAGCACCTGGGCGACCGCCAGGTAGAGGCCGGCGGGAATCTCGTGATCGAGTTCGGTGGAGTAGTACACCGCCCGCGCCAGCGCCGGGGATTCGAGCACGGTGACCTTGTGCTCCTGGGCAATCTCGCGAATCTTCAGCGCCATGAAGTCGTTGCCCTTGGCCAGCAGGCGCGGCGCGCCGCCCTTCTCGGCGTCGTACTGCAGGGCCACGGCGAAGTGGGTCGGGTTGGTGATCACCACGTCGGCCTGGGGCACCGCCTGCATCATGCGGCGGTTGGCCATCTCGCGCTGCATCTGGCGGACCTTGGCCTTGACCTCCGGCTTGCCCTCGGAGTCCTTGTACTCGTCCTTGACCTCCTGCTTGGTCATCATCAGCTTCTTGCGGTTGTCCCAGAGCTGGAACGGAACGTCCGCGGCGGCGATGAAGATGATGCTGCAGGCCAGCCAGAAGGCGCTCCAGCCCACGACCTTGGCGCTGTGCACCATGGCCTGCTCCAGCGGCTCGTGGGACATCGCCAGCAGGTCGTCCTGGTCGGACTTGAGCACCAGAATCGCCACGATCAGCACCAGCACGAACTTGGCCAGCGCCTTGAGCAACTCGGTCAGCGAACGCAGCGAGAACATGCGCTTGAGCCCCGCCAGCGGGTTCATCCGGCTGAACTTGGGCGCCAGCGCCTCGGCGGAAAACAGCCAGCCGCCCAGGGCTACCGGCCCGATCAGCGCAGCCAGCAGCAGCACGGCGAGGATCGGCCAGACGCCGTCGGCGCCGATCTTCGCACCGGCGATCAGCAGGTTGAGCATGCTCTCGCTGTTCATCGCCGTGGCGCGATCGAACTCGAAGCTGCCGCGCATCAGGCGCAGCAGCGCGTCGGCAAGGCTGGCGCCGAACATCAGCAGACCACCGGCGCCGGCGAGCAGCACGGCCAGGGTGTTCAGCTCCTTGGACCTGGGTAGCTGCCCTTTCTCGCGCGCGTCGCGGCGCCGTTTCTCTGTAGGTTCCTCTGTCTTGTCTTCGCTACTGTCGTTCTCGGCCATCAGCGGGCCCCCACGAGTTCGCGAAGCAGGCGCAGGCCTTCACTGGCCAGTGCCTGGTACTGAGTCAGAATGTCGGCACTGCCAATCCAGACAATGACGAACCCCATGACCAGGGTCAGGGGGAAACCGATGGAGAAGATGTTCAGCTGCGGCGCCGCGCGGGTCATGGCGCCAAACGCGAGGTTGACCACCAGCAGCGCGGTGATCGCCGGCAAGGCGATCATCAGGCCGGCACCCAGGACCCAGCCGAGCTTCCCGGCCACGGTGATGAAATGGTTGCTCGACAGCCCCTCACCCACCGGCAGCGTGTTGAAGCTTTCCGCCAGCACCTCGAACACCACCAGGTGGCCGTTCATGGAGAGAAACAGCAGCGTCACCAGCATGGTGAAGAACTGCCCCAGCACCGGCACGGAAATGCCGTTGGTGGGGTCGACCATGGAGGCGAATCCCAGGCCCATCTGCATGGAGATGATCTGCCCGGAGATGACGAAGGCATGGAACATCAGCTGCAGGACGAAGCCGAGCATGGCGCCGACGAGGATTTCCTGGGCGATGTAGACCATCGCCTTGAGGCTCAGCGCGTCCACCTGCGGCATCGGCGGCAGGTTCGGCACCAGGGCCACGGCGATCGCCACGGACAGGTAGAGACGCACGCGGGTGGGCACCAGTTGGGTGCCGATGATCGGCATCACCATCAACATCGCGGCGATGCGGAACAGCGGGAACAGGAAGGCCCCGATCCAGCCGCCGATCTGCGCGTTGCTGAGCTCGAGCATCAGCCGATCAGCGTCGGGATGCTGGTGATCAGCGACTGGGTGTACTCCATCAGCTGCCGCAGCAGCCAGGGCCCCAGCACGATCAGGGTCATCAATACCACCAGCAGGCGCGGCAGGAAGCTCAGGGTCTGCTCGTTGATCTGCGTGGCGGCCTGGAACATCGCCACGATCAGGCCCACCAGCAAGCTGGGCAGCACCAGGATGCCGACCATCACGGCGGTCAGCCAGAGCGCTTCACGGAACAGGTCGACAGCGACTTCGGGGGTCATGGTTGCTCCTCTTGCGCGGCGGCCTCAATGGAAAGCTCATTCGTAGGATGGGTGGAGCTTGCGATATCCATCAGTGGGCTTGACCCGGAAATCGATGGGTATCGCTTCGCTCCACGCCATCCTACAGTGCCATCGGATAGCGTTGCGCCGACAGGAATGGACATCGCTAGACCGTCCCGAAACTGCCGGCGAGCGTACCGATGATCAGCGCCCAGCCGTCCACCAGGACGAACAGCATGATCTTGAACGGCAACGAGATGATCAGCGGCGAGAGCATCATCATGCCCATCGCCATCAGCACGCTGGACACCACCAGGTCGATGATCAGGAACGGAATGAAGATCATGAAACCGATCTGGAACGCCGTCTTCAACTCCGAAGTGACGAACGCCGGCACCAGGATGGTCAGGGGCGTGGCGTCGGCGCTGGCGATGTCAGTGCGTTTGGACAGCCGCACGAACAGCTCCAGGTCCGATTGCCGGGTCTGCGCCAGCATGAAGGCCTTGAGCGGCACCTCGGCGCGGGTGATCGCTTCCTGTGCCGGGATCTGCTCGTTCAGATAGGGCTGCAGCGCGGTGCTGTTGATCTTGTCGAACACCGGCGCCATCACGAACAGCGTCAGGAACATGGCCAGGCCGATCAGCACCTGGTTCGACGGCGTGCTCTGCAGGCCCAGCGCCTGGCGAAGGATGGAGAAGACGATGATGATCCGGGTGAAGCTGGTCATCAGCATGACGAACGCCGGGATGAAGCTCAGCGCGGTCATGATCAGCAGGATCTGCAGGCTGACCGAATACTCCTGCTGCCCCTGCGGGTTGGTGGTCACGGTGATCGCCGTCAGCTGCGTCGGATCGGCGGCGAAGGCCTGCGGCGCGGCCAGCGCCAGCAGGGCCAGGAGCAGCGGCGCGAAACGCTTGAGCGCGCCGATCAGCACGGAAGAAGTCGGCGAACGGGTCACTGCGGGCGGCCCTTGTCCTTGTTCAGCAATTCCAGCAGGCGCTGGGCGAATTCCGGCTGCGCGGGCTCCGTCTCGGCGGCGTGCACCGGCTGGCGCATGACGTGCAGCGGCGTGATACGGCCAGGAGTCAGGCCCAGCAGCACCTGCTCCTCGCCCACCTGCACCAGCACCAGGCGATCGCGCGGGCCAAGTGCCTGGCTGGAAATCAGGCGGATCGCCTGGTTACCGCGCGGCACCACCTGCTGCACGCGGCGCACCAGCCAGGCGAGCAGGAAGATCAGGCCGACCACCAGCACCAGGCCCAGCAACAGCTGCATCAGCTGCGCGCCGGCGCTGCCGGTGATCAGGCTCGGCGTGGAGCTGGCATGGACGATGGCCGGGTTGGATGCCGGAACCTTGGCGCCCTCGTCGGCCATCGCCAGGAGGGACAGCCCCGCCAGCGGCAGGGCGGACAGTTTCGCGAGCAGGCGGGCCATGTCAGCGCAGCTTCTTGATGCGTTCGCTGGGGCTGATCACGTCGGTGAGGCGGATGCCGAACTTCTCGTTCACCACCACCACTTCGCCGTGGGCGATCAGTGTGCCGTTGACCAGCACGTCCAGCGGCTCGCCGGCCAGGCGATCGAGTTCGATCACCGAGCCCTGGTTGAGCTGCAGCAGGTTGCGGATGCTGATGTCGGTGTGGCCGACCTCCATGGAAATGGTCACCGGAATATCCAGGATCACATCCAGGTTGGGGCCTTCGAGGCCGGCAATGGTCGGCGCCTTGGGCGCCATGCCGAACTCTTCCATCGGCGCGCGCGGCGCGGCGGGCACGGCCGGAGCGGCGGCGCCGGCCATCATCGCATCGATGTCGTCCTGGTTGGCGTCACCCGATTCGGAGAGCGCCGCGGCCCATTCGTCGGCCAGTGCCTGTTCTTCGGGAGTCACGTTTTCTTCGTCTGACATGGTGGGTCCTCTTGGGATTCGCTCAGCGCGGGCGCACGAGCGGATCGAGAATCTGCAAGGCCAGGTTGCCCTTGTGCGAACCCAGCTTGACCTTGAAGGAAGGCACGCCGTTGGCGCGCATGATCATGTGCTCGGGCAGCTCCACCGGGATCACGTCGCCCGGCTGCATGTGCAGGATGTCCCGTAGCTTGAGCTGGCGACGCACGACGGTGGCGCCCAGCGGCACGCTGACGTCGAGGATGTCTTCGCGCAGGGCGTTGATCCAGCGCTCGTCCTGGTCGTCCACGTCGGACTGGAAGCCGGCGTCGAGCATCTCGCGGATCGGCTCGATCATCGCGTACGGCAGGGTGATGTGCAGGTCGCCGCCGCCGCCGTCCAGTTCGATGTGGAAGGTGGAGACCACCACCACTTCGCTGGGGCTGACGATGTTGGCCATCGCCGGGTTCACCTCGGAGTTCACGTACTCGAAGGTGATCGGCATCACCGCGTGCCAGGCTTCGGCGAGGTCGACGAAGGCCTGCTCGATGACCATCCGCACCACGCGCAGCTCGGTGGGAGTGAACTCGCGGCCTTCGATCTTGGCGTGGCGCCCGTCACCGCCGAAGAAGTTGTCCACCAGCTTGAACACCAGCTTGGCGTCGAGGATGAACAGCGCGGTGCCGCGCAGGGGTTTCATCTTCACCAGGTTGAGGCTGGTGGGCACGTACAGCGAATGCACGTACTCGCCGAATTTCATCACCTGCACGCCGCCCACGGCGACGTCCGCCGAGCGGCGCAGCAGGTTGAACATGCTGATGCGGGTGTAGCGGGCGAACCGCTCGTTGATCATCTCCAGGGTCGGCATGCGGCCCCGGACGATGCGGTCCTGACTGGTCAGGTCGTAGGACTTGATCGCCCCCGGCTCGACGTCGGACTCGGTTTCCACCAGGCCATCGTCCACGCCGTGCAACAGCGCGTCGATCTCGTCCTGGGAAAGTAGATCCTGCATGGCCATGGCGGGTACCTACTGCAATACGAAGTTGGTGAAAAGCACTTGCTCCACGGTCAACTGACCGGTCGCCTTCTTCGCCAGTTCCTGAAGACTGGAAGTCGCCTGCTGACGCAGCATTTCCTTGCCCACCGGCGTCACCAGCGTGTCGAAATTCTGACTGGAGAAGAGCATCACCAGCTGGTTGCGCACCAGCGGCATCTGCTCGCGCAGCGCGTCCATCTGCGCCTGGTCGCGGCCCATCAGGGCGACGGCCACCTGCAGGTAACGCTGGCGACCGTTCTGATTGAAGTTGACCACGAAGGCGGGCGCGAGAATCTCGTAGACCGCCTGCTTCTTGGTCGGCTCCGCGTGCTCGGCGCTCTTGGCTTCGGCTTCCTCGGGCTTGGCGCTCTTGTGCAGGAAGAACCAGGTGCCGCCCACCGAAGCACCGACTGCCAGCAGGAAGGCCAGCACGATGATGATGATGAGTTTCAGCTTGCCCTTGGCGGGCGCTTGTCCATCGGGAAGCGGAGGCTGTTCTTTCTTGGCCATGCCAAATATCCGTCACTATTCCGGCGCAATGCGCTGATACAGGGGGTATCAGCAAGGGCTGTGCCAGTTCGACTGGCGCCGCCGCGGATATTACAGGCTAGACGGAGGATGTCACGGGGAGCGTAAGAATTTTCCTGTGTATCCACAGGCTGGGCGTTTGCCGAACAGGGCAGGTTCGGCACCTGGGCGTTTTCCCTCTCCCCAGCCCTCTCCCTGAAGGGAGAGGGAGCAGCCCGGAGTTGCCAGTCAGCTCAGTATTCGCTTGATGATGCTCAGTCCCCTCTCCCTTCAGGGAGAGGGGGCTTTCAAACAACGCACCATTTCCCGTAGAGCAACCAGCAAGTCACGCGTAGTAATCCACCAGCCCCCTGCCCTGCGCCGTCGATGCCGGGCGGATCTCCGACACGCCGCTGATCATCGGCTCGTCGTCGCCCTCTGAACCGGCCACGCGCCGCGAACCGCCGCGCTCATCGCCCTGCTGCTGTTGCTGCCAGCCACGGGCGGACTGGTCCGAGACGTTGACGTCCAGCTGGCCCATGCCCTGCTGGCTGAACATTTCGCGCAAGCGGTGCTGCTGGCTGTCCAGCGCCTCACGCACGCCGGCGTTGGCGCTGACGAAGTTCACCTGGGTCTGGTCGGCGGTCATGTGGATGCGCACCTCCAGGCGACCGAGGTCGGCCGGGTCCATCTGGATCTCGGCGGACTTGAGGTTCTGGGAGGACATCCACATCACCCGGTCCACTACCTGGTCGGTCCAGCCATTCTGCTGCATCGACACCGCCTGGCCGGGCACCAGCGGGTTCACCGGGCGAGTGGTCATGGCCTGTGGTGTGTTCAGCGCCTGGGTCAGGGACTCCAGACGCGCAGCGAAGGTCTCGTTGCGCGGCATCTCCGGCTTGGCGTCGGTCTGCACATCCGCCAATTGCTGGGTCAGGTCCGCTCCATCCTTCAGCGCGCCTTCGCCGAGCTTCGCTTCACCGCCCTTGGCGGCCGAATCCGGGTTCAGCGCGGCCAGGGCAGCGGACAAGTCGTTCTTCGCGTCGACGTTCGCCTTGCCGTCGGCCTTGGCTGCCAGGTGGCCGGCCAACTGCGTCTGCTGAACCTGCGGTGCCTGGTCCTCGCCACCCAGCCCCAGGGCCAGGCTCACGCCAGGGATCTCGTTGAGCTTCTGCAAGTCGCCATCGCTGCTGGCATCCGTCAGCTGGCTGGCCCCGCTGCTGACCACCAACGGTGGCGCCTCGGGCTCCGGCAGTTGCCCGGTCATGCCCAGCATCAGCAGCGGGTCGAGGGTCGCGTCGGTCTTGGCTTCGGTATCGGCTACCGTGCTGTCCTGCGCCTTGCTGGCGCCATCGGCCGGCAAGGCCTTGCCGTCCTCGGCAACCTTTGGCTGGTCGGCGGCAGCCGGCGCAGCAGAATCCTTGCTCGCAGTGCCCTTGTCGGCAGTGTCCCGAGGCTTGTCGGTCTTCGCCTTGACGGGCTTGTCCGGGCGCTCGCTGGCCGCCGGACGCTGCTCCTTGGCATAGACGTCGGCGAAGCTGGAACCCTTGTCGTTGCTGCTGTTCGACGAATTCTGGGCAGACTTGGAGAGCGCCGCCTTGGGCCTGGTGTCAGGCGTCGACGTCAATAACATATCCGGGGCGACAGCCATCGGAGTTCTCCGTTGATGTGAATATCCAACACGGAGATAGCAAGGCGCGGGCCAACTCGGAAAACTCAGGAGCGACCGGGCACCAGCAGGGTACGGACGATGGAGAATTCGTGCTCGACCTTGCCGATCAGGCTCTGGGCGCTGGCCAGGTCATTCTGCCGTGCGGCCTCTTCCAGGCGCTTGCACAGGCTGCTCAGTACGGAAGCGCCCATGTTGCCGCAGCTGCCCTTGAAGCTGTGCGCAGCATGGCGCAGGGCCGGCGCATCGCTGACGGCGGATGCCTCGCGGATGCTGCGCAGGCGCTCTTCGGAGTCGCTGAGGAAGGTCTCCACCAGGAGCGGGTACTCGTCTTCCATGATCGACAGCAAATTGCTCAGCACGGCGCCATCGAGATGCGGCTCGGACATGGGGCACTCCCTGGAGGACGGCTCGCCACCCTGCGGGGGGACAAGAAGGCCCCGATTATGCCTGAGCCGACCAGAAGAACTCCACGGCCACGGTCTTGCCGTCGCTCGACCATTGGCAGCGGTCGGCCAGTTGCCGGACCAGCGTGAGGCCGCGCCCGCAGAGACTACCGGCAGCCTGCTGGGAAGCGAGCACCGCGCCGACGTCGAAACCGTCGCCGCTGTCTTCCACCCGCATCAGCAACCGCCCGCCATCGCCGTGGGGCGCGAGGTCGAGGTGGAAACGCACGAAGCCGTCGTGCAGCTCGTGGAGACGCTGGCTGCGCTCCTGGTAATAGCGGGCGAAGCCGGCGGCATCGCACTTGAGCGTGGAGTCCAGGCCCATCACGCCGTGCTCCAAAGCGTTGGAGTACAGCTCGGCGAGTACGGTGTAGAGCGCGCCGCCGCGCGGGCGCAGGTCGTGCACTTCCATCAGCAGCTGCAGCAGGAAAGGCAGGGGATTGAAATTGCGCAGGGTCGGCGCACGGAACTCGAAGCTGGCGGACCAGTCCAGCGGGCTGCTCAGGCCATTGTCGGAGAACGCCAGCGGCGGGCGCTGCAGCGAGTCCTCGGGGACCAGCGCGACCTCCAGCATGCTGACGTCATCCTGGGCCTCGCCACGGAAGCGCGCCAGGGCGGCCTGGATACCATCGAACAGGCGCGCGGAGCTTGGCTCGCTGTCGTAGACCTCGCGCAGGCGCTGTTCCCCGAACACTTCGCCGGCGGCATTGCGCGCTTCCAGCACTCCGTCGGAGAAGAGAAACACACGGTCGCCCTCCTCCATGGCGTAGACCTCGCAGTGGTCGCTGAAGGCAGACGCCTCGAGTATCCCCAGCGGCAAGTGCCGCGAAACCAGCGGCACGATCTCGCGCGGCTGCTGACGCAGCAGGTAGCCATTGGGCAGGCCGCCGTTCCACACCTCCACCAGGCCGCGCTGGAAACTCAGGTTGAGCACCGCGGCGCAGCAGAACACCCCTACCGGGAGGATGCGCTTGAGCTTGGCATTCATCTCCCGAAGGATGTCCGCCATCGGGTAGCCCTTGGCGGTCATGCCGTAGAACACCTCGGCCAGCGGCATGGCACCGATGGCCGCCGGCAAGCCATGGCCGGTGAAGTCACCGAGCAGCACGTGCATGCCGCCGGAAGGCTTGAAGGCCGCCAGCAGCAGGTCACCGTTGAACAAGGCAAAGGGTGATTGCAGATAGCGGATATTCGCCGCATTCAGGCAACCCGAATGCGCCACCTTGTCGAACACCGCCTTGGCCACCCGCTGCTCGTTGAGCAGGTGTTCGTTGTGCCGGGCGATCAGGTCGCGCTGTTCCAGCACCATCCGCTGCAGGTGATGCAGGCGCCCCATGGCGCGGATCTTGGCTTCGAGGATGATGCGGTTGTAGGGCTTGGAGAGGAAGTCGTCGCCGCCCGCCTCCAGGCTCTGTACCAGCGCCTCGGGCTCGCTCAGCGAGGTGAGGAAGATGATCGGCACCAGCTCTTCGCCGGCCTGCCGGCGAATCCGCCGCGCCGCCTCGAAGCCGTCCATCACCGGCATCAGTGCGTCCATCAGCACCAGTTGCGGGCGCTCCTGGGCGAACAGCGCCAGGGCTTCCAACCCGTTGGCGGCGGTGAGCACCCGATGACCCTGGCGGCTGACGATGGTCGACAGCAGCAGGCGGTCGGCGGCGTTGTCGTCGGCGATCAGTACCGTGAGGAGTTCGGACATGGCCGTTGCCACTGCGGACCGGGCCGCGTCAGCTGATCTTGAACAGCTGCTCGAAGTTGGAAATGGCCAGCACCTTGCGCACATCGGGGTTGCAGTGCACCAGGCTGATCTGCGCGCTCTCGCCACCGGCATGGTCGCGCAGCAGCAGGAGCATCCCCAGCGCCGAGCTGTCCAGATAGGTGGCGCCCTTCAGGTCCACCACGTAGCGCTTGGGAGTGGTCTCGACGCGCTCGTAGGCGTTGCGGAACTCCTGGTGTGCGCCGAAATCGAAACGCCCCTGGACCACGATGGTGAGCTCCTGCCCGTCAGCGGAGGGAACGGAAGTGATGGCCATGGGATTCTCCTTATCGATCGATGGTCGCGCACGAGCTTGAAGATGTAGCAGTTAGCGATGACAGCGGCAACCTCGGCGAGCGATGGGAAACCGCCGGGCCAGGCCCATCTGGCCTTCGCCGCGGGAGTCGATTAATGGACCACCGGTCGACACAGGCATGGCGAATGCCTTTACCCTTTTACGCGTGCGACGCGGGGTGAAGGCTCGCAAGAAGCCTTGTAAGGGTCGCAGCCGCAAGAAGGGGGGAGCATGACCAAGTCCATTCTCATCGCGGCCTGCATGTTGTGTGCAGCGCCGTATGCCGCCGCCCAGGTGATGCAGCGCGAGCTGGGTGACTTCGAACTCAAGTTCGCCAACTCGCCGACGCGCAGCATGGCCCAGGGGCTGGTCCAGCCGGGCCAGGCCAGCAGCGCCCAGGGTGGCCTCGACATCACCCACGACAGTGGGTGGTATGTGGGCAGCTGGACATCGAACCTGGAGCAGGAGAAGCCCCTGGAGATCGACAGCTACGCCGGCTTCAAGCACCCGCTGGGTGACGGCAAGCTGGGCTACGAAGTAGGCACCCTGCGCTACAGCCGCCCGGAGCAACCCGACTACGACAGCCAGGCGCTGTACGGTGGCCTCTCGGTGTTCGGCAGCCGCCTCGGCGCGGCCTACAGTGCCCAGGCCGGGCGCAGCACCGCGACGCTGTTCACCGACCTGGGCGTACAGTCCGACCTCGGCTTCGACGTGACCTTCAAGTACTCCGCCTACAGTCTCGCCTCCCCCGTGAGCCTGAGCAGCGGCGGCAGCGTCAGCGAGTACGGCGACTGGTCGTTGAACTTCAGCCGACCATGGAAAGGCATCGACCTGAACTTCTCCTACAGCGGCAGCAGCCTCACCGGCGGCGACTGCAGTGCCTACTCCGGGCACAACGCCTATTGCGACTCGGCATTCATGTTCAAGGCGTCACGGCCGTTCTTCTGAGCCTGGACATTCTCAGTCCCCGGAGCATCCTCACCCCAGCCCTGGCTGCGCGCCCCGCTCCTGAGGGAGAGGGGGTAGTCCGTGCCAGGGCTGAATCCACCGTTTTTCCTGCACCATCGATTCCCGCAGAGAGCAGTTCCCCGCACACACCGAACGGCCCCCTTTCCCTCGGGAGAGAGTTGGGGTGAGGGGCAAACCGAGTACCGACGGTCGGCAGCGGCGAAAGAGTCAATTTCATTCAAGAGCATCGCTGCACAAGGGGCTACTCTGCCAGTCACCACACCACGCCCGCAGGCTCTGACCCATGCTGCACCGAGTGAACTGCACTTCCACTGCCCTGCCCGGCCTGCGCACCGTCGAGATCCTCACCCAGCGCAGCTTCCCGCGTCATGCCCACGACGAGTACGGCATCGGCGTGATGCTCGAGGGCTGCCATCGTTCGTGGAGCGGCCGCGGCCAGGTCGAGGCCGGGCCGAGCGACATCATCACCGTGAGCCCCAACGAACTGCACGACGGCATTCCCCTGCGCAGCGCGCCCCGTCGCTGGTGGATGCTGTACGTCGAGCCGGCGCTGATTGCACGACTGGCCGGCAGCGAGATGGCAGGCCGGGAATTTCCGCTGCCGACGCTGGCCGACCCGCGACTCGCCCGACGCATCGCCAGCCTGTTGCAGCGCCTGCCGGACGCTTGCGCCGATGAAGCCAGCGAAGGCCTGCTCGACCTGTTCGGCGATCTGCTCGACTGGCGTACCGCCACGACAGCGGCCGCCCTGCCCTCCCGGAGCGTGGCGCGCATGCTCGAACGGATTCACGATGACCCGCGCCATGCTCCCACACTGGCCGAGCTCGCCAGCCTTGCCGGGCTGACCCCCTTTGCGGCCCTGCGCCGCTTCCGCCGCGAACTGGGCACCACGCCCCATGCGTACCTGCTGCAGTACCGCGTGCGAGTGGCCCACAAGGCCATCGGCGAGGGCCGCTCGCTGGCCGAAGCGAGCCTGCTCGCCGGGTTCGCCGACCAGTCCCACATGACCCGCGCCTTCGCCCGCCAGCTCGGGCCGACGCCAGGACAATGGCGCTCCTCGCTCAGGGCACCACTACCAGCACCCTGAGTTCGCCGGCCTCACGGCCTCACTTATTCCAGACAGGAAACCCACGGGAATGAACGCAGAATTCCTGCTGACGGCGTTCGTCGTCGTTTTGCTGCCCGGCACCGGTGTGCTCTACACCCTGGCCGTCGGCCTCGGACTCGGTGCCCGCGCGGCCACCCTTGCGGCACTGGGCTGCACACTGGGCATGGTCCCGCAATTGCTGCTCGCGACCTTCGGCCTGTCGCTGATCCTGCAGGCCAGCGCGGCCAGCTTCCAGGTCATCAGATGGCTGGGCACCGCCTACCTGCTGTTCATCGCCTGGCAGGTATTGCGCGGCAACGGCGCCCTGGCACTGGACTCGGCCGGCAGCCCGCGCAGCACCACTCAGTTGGTGGGCACCGGGCTCTGGCTCAACCTGCTCAACCCCAAGCTCGGGTTGTTCTTCCTGGCCTTCCTGCCGCAGTTCGTGCCGACCGGCAGCGCGGACGCCAAGGCCCTGTTCCTGGTGCTTGGCCTGGCATTCGCACTGATGACCTTCCTCGTGTTCATCGGCTATGGGCTGCTGGCAGCCCGGGTGCGCGACCACGTGATCGGTCGACCCGCCGTAATGAAAGGGATTCGCTGGGGCTTCTCGCTGGCCTTCGTCGTGCTTGCGCTGCGCCTGGCCGCCGAGACGCTGCCGCCCGCCTAGCCGACCAAGCCGGCGCCCATGTTGATCGCCAACCCCAGGATCGCGGTATTGAACAGGAAGCCGATCACCGAGTGCGCCAGCACCACCTTGCGCATCGAGCGCGAGGCGACTTCCACATCGGAGGTCTGCACCGCCACGCTGAGGGTGAAGGAGAAGTAGAGGAAGTCCCACAGGTCCGGATGCTGTTCGCCTTCGGGAAAGCGCAGCACCGGCTTGCTCTCGTGGGCGGCATAGAACATCCGCGCGTAATGCATGCTGAACATGGTGCCGATGAGGAACCAGGAACCGAGCACGGTGCTGGCCGTGAAGGCATAACGCACCAGCTTCTCGCGGTCACCGGCGTGGGATGCGGTGGCCAGTTCGACGATGATCGCCCCCAGGCTCGCCAGCGCCGCCACGATGATCAACACCAGCACTGCTTCGGCGTTCTCGTCCTCGATGCTCGCCACGCGCTTCACCTGAGCGGCGTCGGCCCGCCAGGCCAGCCAGCCGATCAGCAGCACGTACAGCCAGGCCATGCCGTTCCACCCCACCAGCACCCGCGTCATGGGTGACAGCCAGTAGCAGGCCAGCCCCGCCAGCACGCCGAACAACCCGGCCCCCAGCAGGCGTGGATGCGCCCGCAGCAACGTGCGATTCACGCGCAGCATGCGGTGCGGTCCAGTTCGGCGGCCGCCAGTTGCGCGACGGTGAGATCGCTCTCTGCGGCCATGCCATCGTCGAGGAACCAGGCGGCGGAAAGACCGGCGAAAGCCAGCACCCACTCCAGCAGGCGCCGCCGATCGACACGGGCGTGCTCGACGATCACATCCAGCTGGCGGAGAAAGCGCGCACGCTCGCGAGAGGTGGGCAGGTCCGGGTTGCACAGCAGGTTGGCGTAGTCGAACAGACGCTCGCCATACAGGCGCTTGGGATCGATGGCGCGCCAGCCGCGCGCGCCGAAATCCAGGATGTTGTCGTGATGGACGTCGCCGTGCAGCACGCCCCGGTCATGCTCGCTGGCCAGCAACGCTTCGGCGGTTTCCAGGCAGCGCGGGAACAGGCCACCGTAACGCGCCGCCGCAGGCGCGAGGTCGCGGAACCATTCGCGCAGCCCTAGCAGTGGCGGCAGCGGTTGTTCCTGTGGCCAGTGCAGGCGGCGCACGACATCACAAACGATGCGGCTGGCCTGGTCGTCCTCGCCGTTGAGCGCCATGTGCATCAGCGATCGAGTGCCCTCGGCACGCTCCATCAGGAGGGTGTCACCGTCAAAGGCGTAGATCAGCGCGGCGCCCTCGCCATTCCACCAGTTCATCACCTGCGCGCCGACCTGCTCGTCGATGTCCAGCGCACGCTTGACCATCGCTGCCCGGCCGCGCCAGCGCACCGGCAACAGGTGGCTGCTGGGGGTGACGATGGGCTCGCCTTCGGGAGTGAGTTGCCACAGGTCCAGGACGCGCTGGAAATCCACAGGAACAGGCGTGGGGAGAGGCATGAAAGGCTTCCGCTGGGAGGACTCCGTGGAGCCTAGCACGCCGCCGCGCCGCGCCGCTGGCGCAGTCAGTCGACGGAGGGTTTCAGACGCTGGGCAAACTCATCGAGCTGCTTCTGCTCGTACTTGTCGGCGGCCAGGCGCGCTTCCTCGCGATAACGCTCCACCAGTTTGCGCAGTCCTTCCAGGCGCGCGTACTTCTCCTGCCAGACGGCTCGTGCCTTGTCGACGATTTCCTGGTGCCAGCTCACGGAGCGGTTCTGCTGCTCCACCGCACCTTCGAGCTGGGAGAGGAAGCGCTGGTAGTTGATCAGCCACTGGCCACTGACGCCCTGCTGGCCATTGCGGATCCACTGCTGCTGGTAGTCGAAGCGGTAGCGTTCCAGCTCGGCGAGCTTGCGCTGCGCCTGCTGTAGCTGACCCTGCACCAGACCGAGCTGGCGCGCGGCTTCGCGCTCAGCCTTGAGCGCCATCTCGACCACCGGAGCCAGGCGTTCGGCGCGGCGGTTCACCGGCTCGCCCCATGCCGTAGGATGGGTGGAGCTTGCGATACCCATCGATCCGATGCAGCGGTGTTCCAGGTGAAAATCGGCGCGAGACAGCATGGGTATCGCTGCGCTCCACCCATCCTACGAGCAGCTTGCAGGCCGGGCATCAGCCGGCCTTGCCGCTGACGACCGCGTCGAGCAGCAGGCGGCTGTCGTCGAGGTTCTGGCTTTCGTCCAGTCCCTGGCGGAGGAACTGGCGCATGATCGGGAAGCGCTGGATGGCCAGGTCGGTTTCCGGATCGCCACCGGCCACGTAGGCGCCAACGCTGATCAGGTCGCGGCTCTGCTGGTAGCGCGACCACAGTTGCTTGAAACGCTGGGCATCGCGCAGGTGTTCCGGCGAGGTGACCTGCGGCATCACCCGGCTGATGGAGGCTTCGATGTCGATGGCCGGGTAATGGCCTTCCTCGGCCAGCCGGCGCGACAGCACGAAGTGGCCGTCGAGCACACCCCGCGCGGCGTCGGCGATCGGGTCCTGCTGGTCGTCGCCTTCGCTGAGCACGGTGTAGAACGCGGTGATCGAACCGCCGCCCTTTTCGCCATTACCGGCGCGCTCAACGAGACGCGGCAGCTTGGCGAATACCGACGGCGGATAGCCCTTGGTCGCCGGTGGTTCGCCGATGGCCAGGGCGATCTCGCGCTGGGCCTGGGCGTAACGGGTCAGGGAATCCATCAGCAACAGGACGTTCTTGCCCTTGTCGCGGAAGTACTCGGCGATACGGGTGCAATACTGCGCGGCGCGCAAGCGCATCAGCGGCGCGTCGTCCGCCGGCGAGGCGACGACCACGGAACGCTTGAGGCCTTCCTCGCCGAGGATGTGCTCGATGAACTCCTTCACCTCGCGGCCCCGTTCACCGATCAGCCCGACCACGATGATGTCGGCCTTGGTGAACTTGGTCATCATGCCCAGCAGCACGGATTTACCGACGCCGGTACCGGCGAACAGGCCCAGACGCTGGCCGCGGCCGACGGTGAGCAGCGAGTTGATCGAACGGATACCGACGTCCATCGGCTCGTGGATCGGGTCGCGTGCCAGCGGGTTGATGATCGGGCCATCCATCGGCACCCAGTCCTCGGCGCGCATGCCGCCCTTGCCGTCCAGCGCGCGGCCGACGCCATCGAGCACGCGGCCGAGCATCGACATGCCCATGGGCAGGCGGCCGGAGTCCGGCAGCGGCACCACGCGGGCGCCGGGCGCGATGCCGACGAGGCTGCCCACCGGCATCAGGTAGATCTTGCTGCCGGCAAAGCCCATGACTTCGGCTTCCACCTGCACGGGGTGATAGCCGCCGTCGTTGATCACCTGGCAACGGCTGCCGACGGCGGCCTGCAGGCCTTCGGCCTCCAGCGTCAGGCCGACCATGCGCAGCAGGCGGCCTTCCACCACCGGCTGGGTCGGCAGGCTCACGGCGTCGCTGTAGCCCTGCAGGCGGCGGGCAAAGCTGACGCGATCAAGACGCATCGGGGTCGCCTTGGCCAGCGTCGAGGTCCACATGCAGGTCAGGCTCCAGCGCATGGGTCGCCTGGTCGCGCTGCTGCTCGAAGAGTTGCTTCACGGCCTGGGCCAGGCGCGTCTCGACAGAGGCGTCGATGCGCGAATGTTCGGTCTCGATACGGCAACCGCCGGGCAGCAGGCCATCGTCCTCGATGATCTTCCAGCTTTCCTCGTGGCGGTCGCGCAGCGCTTTCACCAGTTCGAAGTCCTGCGGGTTGACCTGGATACGGATGTTGCTGGCACCCATGGGCAGCAGCTTGAGTGCCTCGCGCAGCACCAGACGGATCTGGCTGGAATCGGTGGCCAGTTCGCGCTGCACCACCTGGCGCACCACGTGGGTCACCAGGTTGAGCATGCCTTGTTCGAGCATCTGGTCCTGCTCGGCGATGGGGTCGAGCAGGTGCGACATCAGGGTTTCGAGATTCTGCAGGCGCGGTTGCAGCGCCGCGTCGGCTTCCTGGCGCGCCTTCAGCTGGCCGGCGTGGAAGCCGTCTTTCTCGCCGGTGGAAAAGCCCTCGTTGTACGCCTCCTGGCGAATCGCCTCGAGCTCGTCCAGCGTCAGTGGCTTGACCTCTTCCTCCGGCACCTCTTCGATCTGCGGCGGTTCGTCGAGCACCGGCTCGGGTTCGGGTTCGGGTTCCGGGGCCGGCCGGGCCGGGTCGAAACTGGGCAGCGACCAACGATCGAACCCCACGGTATCGCGGGCCCGGATCAGCTCGCTGAGCTTGTCCTCGTCCTTGACCAACTTAGATCATCTCCTCGCCGCCCTTGCCGCCGAGCACGATCTCGCCGGACTCGGCCATACGCCGGGCAATGGTGAGGATTTCCTTCTGCGCGCCTTCCACTTCGCTGACGCGCACCGGGCCCTTGGCCTCCAGGTCGTCGCGCAGCAGCTCGGCGGCACGCTTGGACATGTTGCGGAAGATCTTCTCGCGGATCGCCTCGTCCGAGCCCTTGAGGGCCAGCACCAGCACGTCCGAGGAGACCTCGCGCAGCAGCGCCTGGATGCCGCGGTCGTCGACGTCGGCGAGGTTGTCAAAGACGAACATCAGGTCTTCGATCTGGCCCGACAGGTCCTCGTCGACTTCGCGGATGGCGTCCATCAGCGCGCCTTCGACCGAGCTGTCGAGGTAGTTCATGATGTCTGCCGCGCGCTTCACGCCGCCCATGGTGGTGCGGGTGGAGTTGGCGTTGCCGGCGAACTGTTTCTCCAGGATCAGGTTCAGTTCCTTGAGCGCGGACGGCTGCACGGTGTTCAGCGAGGACACGCGCAGGATGATGTCCAGGCGCACCTTGTGGTCGAAGTGGCTGAGCACTTCGCCGGCCTGGTCCGGGTCGAGGTAGGCGACCACGATGGCCTGGATCTGCGGGTGCTCGTAGCGGATCACGTCGGCCACGGCACGCGGCTCCATCCACTTCAGGCTGTCCAGGCCGCTGGTATTGCCGCCCAGCAGGATACGGTCGATGAGGTTGTTCGCCTTGTCCTCGCCCAGGGCCTGGGTGAGCATCTTGCGGATGTAGCTGTCGGCGCCCACGCCCAGGCTGGTCTGGTCGCCGACGATCTCGACGAACTCGCCCATCACCTGCTCGACCTGCTCGCGGTGCACATTGCGCATCTGCGCCATGGCCACGCCGACCTTCTGCACTTCCTTCGGGCCCATGTGGCGCAGCACCTGCGCGGCATCGGTCTCACCCAGGGAGAGCAGGAGAATGGCAGCCTTGTCGACCTTGTTCAGTTTGGCGCTCATGCGGGCTTCACTCATCGGAATTGATCCAGTCCTTCACTACCTGGGCTACGCGCCCCGGGTCCTGGGCGACCAGACTCTTGATCGCATTCAATTGTGCATCGTACCCCTCGGAGGGGCTCGGCAGCAGGATGCTGGCCGGGCCGCCGAGGCTCACGCGGTCTTCGGACAGCTCGCCCTCCAGACCACCCAGCTCGCCCAGGCCGCCTTCGCCTGCGCCGCCGGCCACCAGTGCCTTGCTCTTGTTGCCCGACAGGTTGTTCAACACCGGGCGCAGCACGCCCAGCACCAGCACCAGGATGAAGACGATGCCCAGCACCTGCTTGACCACATCCCAGAACCAGGGCTGCGAGTAGAACGGCGGCGAGGCAATTTCATCACCCAGTTCCGGGGCGAACGGCGCGTTGATCACGCTGACGCTGTCGCCACGGCTAGCGTCGTAGCCTACCGCGTCCTGCACCAGGCGGGTGAAGCGCCCCAGTTCGTCGGCGGTCCAGGGCTGGTGGCTGACTTCGCCGGTCTTCGGATCGGCGATCACGCGGTCATCCAGCACCACCGCGACGGAAAGCCGGCGCAGGCGGCCCTGCTGCTGCTTGGTGTAGCTCACCGAGCGATCCAGCTCGTAGTTACGGGTGTTCTGCTGGCGCTTGTCGGTCGGGTACGGAGCCAGCTCCGGCTTGCCGGTCTTCGGATCGATGATCGTCTGGCCGTTGGCGTCCTTGAGCGGTTGACCCGGAGCGACGAAATCCGCGCCGGCGTTCTGACCGGTGGTCTGCGGCGCGCTGGCCGGGTTCGGCGGCTGGTTCGACAGCGCACCCGGCACGCCCTGCGGGCCGTTGCTGTTCTGCCGTTCCTCGTTGTTCACCTGTTCGCTGCGCAGGGCCGGCTGGTCCGGGTTGAACGACTCGGAAGTGGATTCCACCGCGCTGAAGTCGACGTCGGCGGACACTTCGGCCTTGTAGCGGCCATTGCCCAGGACCGGCGCGAGGATGCTGTGCACGCGCTGGGTGAAGTTGCTTTCCATGCGGCGGGTGAAGTCGAACTGCTTGCCGGCCATGGTCAGCTCGGAGAGCTCCTGCTGGTCGGAAAGCAGATTGCCCTTCTGGTCGACCACGGTGACCTGGGACTTGTCCAGCTCCGGCACGCTGGTGGCGACCAGGTTGACGATAGCCAGCACCTGGCTCGGCTCCAGGCTGCGGCCCGGGTACAGCTCGACCAGCACCGAGGCGCTGGGCTTGCGGTCGTCACGGACGAACACCGAGCTCTTCGGGATCGCCAGGTGCACGCGGGCGCCCTTGACGTTGTTCAGGCTGGCGACGGTGCGCGCCAGCTCGCCTTCCAGGCCGCGACGGTAGTTGGTCGCTTCCATGAACTGGCTGGTGCCCAGCGCCTGCTCCTTGTCGAGGATCTCGAAGCCGACGTTGCTGTCGGTCGGCGCCAGGCCGGCACCGGCCACCTTCATGCGCGCACGGCCGAGGTCGTCGGCCTTCACCAGCAGCGCGCCGGAGTTGGGCTCGATCTTGTAGCCGATATCGGCGGCGGACAGCGCCTCGACCACCTTGTTCGCGTCGACGCCATTGAGGCTGCCGTAGAGCGGCTTGTAGTCCGGCTGCTGCGACCACAGGACCATGCCGAAGCCGATGGCGATGCTCGCGGCAAGGCCGACCAGCAGGCCGACCTGGCGCAGCACCGGCATGTCCGCGAGGTTCTCGAGGAAGGCCAGGCCCAGCAGCGGCTTTTTCGGCGCTTCGGCGCCGACCTTGGCCGGAATCTGGCTATCAACAACGGAGGCTTGGGACATTACCTACGATCCTCGCCGATCAAACCGGCATCTGCATGATGTCCTGGTACGCCTGCACGAGCTTGTTGCGTACCTGGGTCATCGCCTGGAAAGAAACACTGGCCTTCTGCGAGGCGATCATCACGTCGGTGAGATCGACCCCTTTCTGCCCCATCTCGAAGGCGGAGGCCATGTCGGAGGCGGCCTGCTGGGTACCGTTCACCTTGTCCACGGCCTGGCCGAGCATCTGCGAGAAGCTCGGCGCCCCCGCTTCGACCGGCGCCGCCTGCGTCGTCTTCGCCTTGGCCATGGCCTCCATTTGCATGGAGCGCATTTCCAGCAGCAGACGATTGAACTCGATACCCTGACTCATCACTTACCCCTCCGACCGGCCGCGGTTTTTTGACACTGCGCGGCGCTTTGCAGAGGTGATTGCAACTTGGGTGCCAGGTTTTCAAGGCGCAGAAAAATCGAAGAAGGAGGCTCTGGGCAGGGCCTTTCAGGGGAAAGGCAAATACGCGGATGGCAGCTGTTTCGACGCAGGGACAGGACTTGCCTGTAGGAGCGAGCCTGCTCGCGAACAACCCCGCTGCAATGTCGGTTCGCGAGCAAGCTCGCTCCTACGAAAAGCGCGCCCTACCTGGCCGGCAGAGCGCCAAGAAAAGGCCCGCACGAATGCGGGCCAAGAGGGGTTATGTGTCGGCGGCTCAGCTGGCGTAGAGATAAGCCTCCACATCCATGCCGGCGTCACGCATCTGCGCGAGCTTGTAGCGCAGGGTGCGCGGGCTGATGCCCAGGCGCTCGGCGGCTTCCTTGCGGCGGCCGCGCTCGCTGCGCAGGGTGTCGATGATCATCTGGAACTCGCGGCGCTTGAGGTCTTCGCCCAGTTGCCCGGCCTCGGTGGAGGCGACTGACGGAATGTCGACGCTGGCCGAAGCCGGCGGCGTCGATGCCGGCACTGCCGACAACATCGGGCGCGGTGCCAGGCCGATGGGCGAGGTCAGGCACAGATCAGCGGCCAGCACCTGGCCGCCCTGCTGCAGGATCAGCGAGCGCTGGATGGCGTTGTCCAACTCGCGCACGTTGCCCGGCCAGGGGTGCGTCAGCAAAGCGGCGCGGGCGCAATCGGCCAGGGTGACGGGTGCGTGGTTCATCTTGCGTGCGTACTTGGCCAGCAAGCGTTCGGCCAGCGGCAGGATATCGGCAGGACGCTCGCGCAGCGGGCGCCACGCCAGCGGGAACACCGACAGGCGATAGTAGAGGTCCTCGCGGAATCGGCCGGCAGCCACCTCGCCGAGCAGGTCGCGGTTGGTGGTGGCGAGCACGCGGATATCCAGGCTGATCGGCTTGCGCGCGCCGACACGTTCCACCTCGCGTTCCTGCAGCACGCGCAGCAGCTTGGCTTGCAGGGCCAACGGCATCTCGGAAATTTCGTCGAGCAGGATGGTGCCCCCGTCAGCCAGTTCGAACTTGCCCGGCTGGGCGGCGATGGCGCCGGTGAAGGCGCCCTTCTCGTGGCCGAACAGAGTGGCCTCGAGCATGTTGTCCGGAATCGCCGCGCAGTTGATCGCAACGAACGGCTTGCCGACGCGGGGCGACTGCTGGTGGATGTACTGCGCCAGCACCTCCTTGCCGGTACCGGACTCGCCGGAGATCAGCACGGTGGAATCGCTGCGCGCGACACGGGCAGCCAGCTCCAGCAATTGCTGGCTGGCAGGCTCCAGGGCTACCGGGCCTTCGCCAGCGCTGGTCGGCACGGCCCCCAGCGCATGACGGGCCACCAACTCCAGCAGCGCACGCGGCTCGAACGGTTTGACCAGATAGTCGGCAGCGCCCTGGCGCATGGCATCCACGGCGCGGTCGACGGCGCCATAGGCGGTCATCAGCAGCACCGGCAATTGCGGGTAGCGCTTGCGGATCAGGCCGAGCAACTGGTGCCCGTCCATGCCCGGCATGTTGACGTCGCTGATCACCAGGCTGAAGGCGTCCTTCTCCAGCGCCGGCAACGCGGCCTCGGCGCAATCGACGGCAATGAAGTCGTGCCCGCCGAGCGACAGGGTGTCGCAGAGGGCTTCACGAAGGGCGCGGTCGTCTTCGACCAGCAGGACTTTGGCGGCCATGGAAATCACTCCTCGTGGACGGCGGATTGAGCCAGGATCAGCGGCAGGACCAGGGTGGCGCAGGTACCGACACCCGGCCGCGAGCGCAGAAGCAGTTCACCCTGGTGAGCCTTGGCGACAGCTTTCACCACCGCGAGGCCGAGGCCGGTGCCGGTGGTCTTGGTGGTGAAGAAGGGTTCGCCGAGACGCGCCAGGGTTTCGGCGCTCATGCCCGGACCGTTGTCGCTGACGCTCAGGCGCAGGCTGTTGCCGCGCTGGTAGAGGTGCACCTTCAGGCGCACTTCGCGGCCAGCGGCCTGGATGGCGTTCTCCACCAGGTTGAGTACGGTGCCGACCAGCGTGTCGCGGTTGCACAACAACTCGCCCACGCGTGCATCGCACTGCCAACGCAGATTGAGTCCGACGACGTGGGATTCGGCCGCCGCGCGAAGGCTGCTGAACAGTTGGTTGGGGGCGAGGCGGTCCGGCAATGGCAGCTCGCCGCGGGCGAATACCAGCATGTCGCGCACCTGGCTTTCCAGTTCGTGCAGGCGCTCCTTGATGCGGCCGGCAAAGCGTTGCTGCTGCTCGACCGGCAGCTCGCCTTCGCTCAGGTGGCCGGCGTAAAGCATGGCGGCGGACAGCGGGGTACGGATCTGGTGAGCCAGGGAAGCAACCATGCGGCCGAGGGCGGACAGGCGCTCGTGACGGGCAAGCTGGTCCTGCAGACGACGGGTTTCCGTCAAGTCGTTGAGCAGGATGAGCTGGCCGGGCTCGCCGTTCAGCGGGCGGATAGCGATGGACACACGGCGACCATCGCGCAGGGAAACTTCGTGGCCGTCGTCGGCGCGCGGGGCGAAGCTGCGGGCGATGACCTCGCGCCAGAGCATGCCCACCAGCGGCTTGCCGAGCAAGGCGACCGCCACCGGATTGGCGTCGCGTACCACGCCTTGGCCGTCGATCATGATGACGCCGCCGGGCAATACGTCGAGCAGGCTCTGCAGGCGGTTGGCCTGGCGCTCCTTCTCCGCCAGCTCCTGCATGCGCTGCGCGCTGACCAGGGCCAGTTCGCCCTTGAGCTCGGTGACGCGGGCTTCCAGCAGGCTGTAGGACTGGTTGAGCTGGCTGGACATCTGGCTGAACAGCTCGAAGGTCTGCTCCAGATGGGCGCGGCTCTGCTGCTCCACCGGCACCTGTTCGGAGGGCCGGGAAGCGACTTCAGTCTGGCGATTGGTGGCGGGCATCATGCGGTTTTTCCTCATCCGTCCGACGGCGTGAATCTGTCGGTCGGATGAGTCTTAGCAAACCGCGTGCCTAAAAATTACTCGTTATATTTCAATGACTTGAAAAAACGAGTGTGACGGAGGCGTCAATCCTCCGCCATTTCCTCTTCGCGGCGGCTCATGCCGTACTTGCGCATTTTCTCCACCAGGGTGGTCCGGCGGATGCGCAGGCGTTCGGCGGCACGGGCGACTACACCACTGGCGTCGTCCAGCGCCTGCTGGATCAATCCCTGTTCCAGGTTGGCCAGGTAGTCCTTCAGGTCGATGCCCTCGGCCGGCAGCATGGCCGGCGAGTCCAGGCCCGGCAGGCCGGCGGTGATCGCCGCGCGCTCTTCCAGTTCCTCGCGCAGGCTGGTCGCCAGTTGCTCGTCCTCGTCGTCGACGTGACGGAATTTCTTCGGCAGCTCGCCCACTCCGATCACGCCGTAGGGATGCATGATCGCCAGACGCTCGACGAGGTTGGCGAGCTCGCGCACGTTGCCCGGCCAGTCGTGACGGCAGAGCGACATGATGGCGGCCGAGTTGAAGCGGATCGAACCGCGCTTCTCGTGCTCCATGCGCGAGATGAGCTCGTTCATCAGCAGCGGGATGTCCTCGACGCGCTCGCGCAGCGGGGCCATCTCGATGGGGAAGACGTTGAGGCGGTAGTACAGGTCCTCGCGGAAGCTGCCGTCCTCGATCATCTTCTCGAGGTTCTTGTGGGTCGCGGCGATGATGCGCACGTCCACGTTCTGCGTCTTGTTGCTGCCCACGCGCTCGAAGGTGCGCTCCTGCAACACACGCAGCAGCTTGACCTGCATCGGCAGCGGCATGTCGCCGATCTCGTCGAGGAACAGCGTGCCGCCGTTGGCCAGCTCGAAGCGGCCCGCACGCGTGGTGATGGCGCCGGTGAACGCGCCCTTCTCGTGGCCGAACAGTTCGCTTTCCAGCAACTCCGCCGGAATCGCGCCGCAGTTGACCGGCACGAATGGCGCATCACGACGCTTGGAGTGGTAGTGCAGGTTGCGCGCCACCACCTCCTTGCCGGTGCCGGATTCGCCGAGAATCAGCACGCTGGCATCGGTATCGGCGACCTGCTGCATCATCTGCCGCACCTGCTGGATGGCACGGCTGGTGCCCACCAGGCTGCGGAACAGATTGGGTTCGCGCTGACGACCGCGTTCACGGGCCTGGTCGTACATCTCGCGATAGACCTGGGCGCGGTGCAGGGAGTCGAGCAGCTTGTTGTAGCTGGGCGGCATCTCGAGGCTGGCCAGCACGCGGCGGCGCAGTTCCTCGGGCCATTCGTTGGGCACCGGCTCGCCCATCAGCAGCACGGGCAGGTATTCGTCCCAGGCGGCTAACTGCTTGAGCAGCTCCAGCGCCCCGCCCTTGCTTTCCACGGCACCAACCAGCACGCAGAGCACGTCGCGGCTGCCGTTGGGCAGCGGGTCGACGGTCTGCCGCCAGTCACGGCTGCTGCAGGAGAGCTGGTCTTCACCCAGGAAGCTGATGATCACCGAGAGGTCCCGGCAGCGGTCCTGGTTGTCATCGATCACGAGGATTTTCGTTTCGCGCCACATCTTAGCTTGTCATCCCGGGCTTGAAGGCCGTCGTACGGCGGCTGACACGATCTGGCCACAGCACAAATTCCTCGTGCTAGCCAGCATTTGGCCACTAGTTAAGTCAAAATTGTGGCTCGAGTCAAATTTATGGCGTGTTTTTTTTGATGCAGCCCGACGAAGGGTGTTGATCCTTGTCATGGCAATCGAACTGGAGGGTAGTTCGAAGCGCAGAAGGCGGCCACCGGTACCTGACCGATCACCGCCTGAAGAAAGCCGATCCGAATGGATCAGCCGAACATCTGGTAGACCTTGGCGCCCTGGTGGGAGCGGTTGACGCGGACGATCTCGCTGGCCACGTCTTCGCGCTGCCGGGTGACAGCCTGGACCAGTTCGCGGTAGAGCACCAGCAATCCTTCCAGGCTGCGCTTGAGCTCGCTGTCATCGTCCATCGGCTCGACCATCGCGGCATCGACGTGCTCGCGACACTGAAGGTCGAGCTGGGCGACCGCTTCCCAGTCTTCCTGGGCCAGTGCGGCCCCGAGAGCGAGGCGGGTCTGTTCGATCTGCTGGACGGCGAGAGTCATGTTCGGTATCTCCTGGCAGGCCGCAATCACGGAGCGATGGCGTCCCAGCCTTCCTTGATGGTGCGCAGCAGACCCGAGACTTCGTCGAGCACTTGCACTTCGTTGCTGCGGTTGGCGTCGCCCAGGCGACGGCTCATGTAGTCGTAAAGGTTGGCATAGTTTTCCGCCACCTCGCCACCCGCCTCGAAGTTCAGCGCTTCGCGCAGGCCGGCGATGATCGCAGTGGCCTTGGCGATCAGCATGCCCTTCTGGGCGAACTGCTCGCGCTCCATCGAGCCGCGCGCCTGGGCGATGCGGCTCAGGCCACCTTCCATCAGCATCTGGATCAGACGATGGGGAGAGGCGTCGTGCACCTGCGACTGGTTGTTCACATTCTGGTACTGGCGCAGCGCTGCCGAAGCGTTCATCTGATTTCCCCTTGATTCGCTGAACGATCAAATCGTCGATATTCAAAGTATCGGCGCTGGCGGGAAAACCTTTAGGCAAAAATCTGCACGGGCGTACGGCCCCGCAACCCGCCGCAGAGCGGCGGGTTGCTCAGGAATCAGCTGTCGGAGCTGCTGGTCTTGTTCAGCGCGTTGAGCGTGGTCAGCACACTGGACTTGGTGGCATTGAGCTGGGCGACCAGGGTGTCCATGGCGGTGTACTTGGCCATGAGCGTTTCGGTCAGCTTGGTCATGCGGGTATCCAGCTTGGTGGACTGGTCAGCCAGGTCGCTCAGGGTGTCGTTGAGCGCAGACTGGCGCTGGTCGATCAGGCCGTTGGTCTTGGTGTACAGGTCCATGCTGTTGCTCATGCGCGAGAGCAGGCCGCCATCACCGGTGAAGAAGCCCTGCACCGAGGAGAAGTTTTTCTCCAGGGCCTTGTCGAGCTTCTCGCTATCGACCTCCAGCGTACCGTCGTTCTTGGTGGTGACGCCCAACTGGGAGAGCAGCTTGATGCTGCCACCATCAGTGGAGGAACCAACCAGTTGGGTGCGCAGGGTGTTGAGCAGATTGCGGGTCATCGAGTCACTGGCCAGCGAGGCAGCCGACGTGGTCGGATTGCCGCTGGAATCCGTGGTGGTGGTGACCTTGGTCAGCGAGTTGATGCTGGTCATCAACGCGTTGTAGGCATCGACGAACGACTGCACGGAACTCTTCAGGCCGTCGGTGTTGGTATTGACGCTGAGGGTGGATTTGCCCTCGGCCACCAGGCTGAATTCCACGCCGCTGATGGCGCTGGAAATCTTGTTCACCGAGCTGCTCATTTCCAGCCCGTCGATGGTGTAGTTGGCATTCATCGCCGGTTTGTCGACGTAGCCGCCGGCCGTGGCGGAAGCCTTGGTGTTGGCACCGTCGATAGCCAGGACCGACAGGCTGCTATCGCCGGTGGTCGTGACGCTGATGTCACTGCCAGCACCGGTGACGCTGGAGCCCAGCACCAGGCGCGGGCCGTTCGAGTCGGTGATGATGTTGGCGGTGAAACCGCTGTCCTTGAGCTGGCTGTTGATGCTGTCGCGAATGTCCGTAAGGCTGGCGCCGGCCTTGACGTTGACCTTGTAGGTGCTGCTGCCCTGGCTGATGGTCAGGCTGCCGGCCCCGAAGGAAGCGGACTTGTCGACGTACTGGGTAGCCACCTTGGAGCTGGTCGCCAGGTTCTGTACTTCGATGTTGTAGGTGCCGGCGGAAGCGCCGGTGCCCAGGGTCGCGGTCAGCGCGTCGGTATTGGAGCTTTTGACGGCGAGGCCGGCGAAGGCATTGGAGTCGGGGTCGTTGAGCTTGCCCAGGGCGGTCTGGAAAGTCGACAGGGCGCTCTTGAGCGAACCGACACCGGAGAGCGTGGTGTTGGTGGCGGTCTTCTGGTTGGCGATCTGATTCGACTTTGGCGCCTTCTGCGCATTGACCAAAGCGGTCACGATGGAGTCGATGTCGTATCCCGACCCTACACCGTTGATCGAAGTCCCGGCCATTTGCCTACCCTCCTGTCCAATTTTCTGGCGGTTCTCAGAGTGCCGCCTGCGTCTGGTAACGCTTCATTCAAGAATCGCGCCAAGGATCTCTAATCTAAAGAGATCAGGCGCGTTCGCTGAACAACAGATTACCCGCTTCCTTCAGGCTTTCTGCCAACTTGAGTGCAACTTCCGAAGGAATCTGGCGTATGACCTCGCCAGTATCGGAGGCCACGACCTTCACGACGGTTTCGCCGCTGGCGTCGTCCACCGAAAACTCCAGGTTGCGTTGCACCGACTGGGCCTGTTCACGCAGCCGGCTGACGGCTTCGTTCAGGCTGCGAGCCTTGTTGCTGGCCGGCGATTCCTTGGCGCCCTGCGGCAAGCTGTTGCCGCTGACCGGCTTGCTGCCTGCGACGGCGCTGTCGACCGGACGCGGGTTGTTGATTCCGAGGCTGGTATCCATCAGGTGTTACCCTCCGAATGCAAAGCAAGGAAGGGCGCCGGGCGCCCTTCCTTTCCGTTTTTTGCCTTTCGGCAACCCCTTACTGGAGCAGCTTCAGGACAGCGGAAGGCAGCTGGTTGGCCTGGGCCAGAACCGCGGTGGCGGCCTGTTGCAGGGTCTGCTGCTTGGTCATCTCCGCGGTTTCTGCGGCGAAGTCCACGTCCTGGATGGTGCTGCGTGCAGCGGTGGCGTTCTCGGACACGTTCTGCAGGTTCGAGATGGTGCTGTCCAGACGGTTCTGGATGGCACCCAGCGAGGAACGCTGGCTGTCGATCTGCTTCAGGGCGGCGTCGATCACCTGGGTGGCCGATTGGGCACCTTTGGCGGTCGCGATGTCCAGCGCCTGGATGGTGGAGTTCGAGGTGACCACGGCGTGCGCGCTGCCGGCGCCAGTGCCCACACCTGCGGTGAAGTCCTTGCCGGAAGTCAGCGAGATGGAGGTGGTGGTGCCGCCGCTGCCAGCCGCGCCGGCTACTGCCGCTACGCCGCTGATGTTGGTGTTGATCGCCGAGACGATGTCGTTGGCGCTGGCGCCCTTGGCGTAGCTGACCTGGGTACCGTTGACGGTGATCGAGCCGGCGGTGGCTGCAACGCCACCGGTGCCGGAAAGCACGGTGGACAGGTCCAGGCTGGCGGAAGCCAGTTGCGAGGAGCCTTTCAGCGCGGTGGCGCTCATGTCGCTCAGGGTGAAGCTGACGGTTTCGTTGGCGTTGGCGCCGACCTGGAAGGTCAGGGTGCCGTTGGTGCCGGCGGTGCCGTCGAGCAGCTTGATACCGGAGGTGCCGCCACCGAAGGTGGTGGTCTTGGAGATACGGGTCAGTTCAGCGGTCAGCGACTTGAACTCCTGGTTCAGCGAGGTCTGGTCTTCGCTGCTGTTGGAGCCGTTGGCGGACTGCAGGGACAGTTCACGCATACGCTGCAGGATGTTGGTGGACTCCTGCAGGGCGCCTTCGGCGGCCTGGGCGATGGAGTTAGCATCCTGGGCGTTCTTCACAGCTACGTTCAGGCCGTTGACCTGGCTGGTCAGACGGTTGGAGATCTGCGAGCCGGCGGCGTCGTCCTTGGCGCTGTTGATACGCAGGCCGGTGGACAGACGGGTCATCGAAGTGTTCAGGTTGTTGGCGGCCTTGGTCAGGTTCTTTTGAACCGACAGCGAGGCGATGTTGGTGTTGACGGTAAGAGCCATGACGAATTCCTCGTGTTAGGGCTAAGTGGCCTCCCTGCCCGATTGATTCGAAATGGCGTGGAGAACCTTCGTTAGGGTTATCGTCCCAAGTCGGATGGGCTTTAACTTTTTTTTCGAGTTTTCTTCAGAACGCTCTGCAGCCCCCGGCTGGCCTCGTTCTTGCAAAGCCCCCTCGCACGCGCCAAAGCTCCGTCACCAGCAGGTTCCGCATGTCCAACCACAAGCTCCAATCCGAGATCCAGCGCCTCAGCCAGGCGCTGCAGGTTGCCGAAGACCGTGAAGATCGCGGCGAGCAGATCCGTCTGTATGAAGCCCTGGCGAAACTGGCGCCGAACACGGCGATGGTCCACGCGAAGATCGCCCGCCTGCACCTGGAACTGCAGGACCCGCAATCGGCGGAGCCCTGGGCCGAGCGAGCGCTGGACATGAGCACAGACCCCAAGGTCGATGAAGAGCTGCTCGACACGATGCGAACCCATCGGCTGTTCATCAAGAATCTCGAGCGCGCCGAGCGCTGGTACAAGGCCTCGCCAAGTTTGCCGCGCATGGCGCTGTACGGCGCTGCGCTGAGCCTGCGCAAACGCTTCGACGAAGCGGAAGCCCTCTATACCCAGGCACTGGAGAAGCCGCTGGAGCCATGGCAGCAGAGCAGCCTGCTTGGCCTGCTGGGCACGTTGTACTTCGAATGCGGCCGCTACCACGACAGCGTCGCCTGCCATCAACTGACGGTAGAACTGACGCCCAACTACTATTACGGCCCGTTCAACCTCGCCCTGTCCCTGGAGCAGGTAGGCCGTTATCAGGAGGCCTACCGCCTCTATGAACAGATGCTGCAGAAAGCACCGGAGCATTCGGGCACGCATAACAACCTGTCGCTGCTGCAGCTGCGCTTCAAGCAATTCGATGTGGCCTGGCCAAACTACGATGCGCGCTGGAAGACCTCACTGAAGGAGCATCACCAGGAGTTCAACACGCCGCGCTGGCGTGGCGAGCCACTGGAGGGCAAGACGCTTCTGGTCTGGGCCGAACAGGGCATCGGCGATCACGTCATGTTCGCCAGCATGCTGCCGGACCTGCTCAAGCTGGGCGGCCAGGTGCATGTCGAGACCTATGACCGTCTCTACCCCCTGCTGCACCGCAGCCTGCCGGGCCTCTCCATCATCCAGCGCGAAAGCACCGGCCAGGTCCACAACGGCCAACGCATGATGCACCGGCAGACCTGGCCGCGCAGCGACTACCAGATTCCCATGGGCAGCCTGGGCGAATTCCTGCGCCCTACCCTCGCTTCCTTCGCCGGCACCCGCGCCTACCTCAAGGCCGACGAGCAACTGACCCGGGCCAAGCGTGCCGAGTACCAGCAACTGTTCCCCGGCAAGCGCCTGGTAGGGATTTCCTGGCGTGGCGGCACCGACACGGCCAACGACATGCAGAGCCGTCGCATCGAGATGCAGGAGCTGGCACAACTGGCGAAGCTGGACAACGTCCAGCTCATCAACCTGCAGTACGGCAATACCGATCCGGAACGTGCCGAGGCCGAAAGCCTCGGCCTGCACATCCACCATGACGCCGCCGTCAATCCACTCAAGGACATGGATGCCCAGGCCAGCCAGCTTGCCGCGCTGGACGCCGTGCTGAGCATCGACAACACCACTGTCCACCTGGCCGGCGCGCTGGGCGTGCCGACCTTCGTGCTGCTCCAGCTCAACCCGAACTGGCGCTGGGGTGTCGACGATGCAACCAGCTATTGGTATCCGTCCGTACAACTGATCCGCAACCGCGAGCTGGGCCGCTGGGGCGAAGCCCTGGAGCAGGCCGTGCAACGCATGCGCGGAAGCGGGGTGATATGAACACCGCTGCCGCCAACTTCTTTCAACCGGCCCGCCCGTGTGGCGCCCGCCATCCCTGATCGCCAGCGACTCCGCTTGGAGGAGAACCACAGTGTCCCAACCTTTTGAAGCCCGCATTGCCCAGGCTCAGCAACTGCAACAAAGCGGTCAGCGTGAACAGGCCGTCGCCGCCTTCCGCGAGTTGCACGGCGAACGCCCGGACGACCTGCCGGTGCGCCTGAGCCTGGCCATCGCCCTGGGCGAGCTCGGCCAGCACAACGATGAAGCGCTCGAACACCTGCTGCACATCCAGCGTGCCGTGCCGGACAACGCCGCAGTGAACAGCCTGCTCGGCCGCCTGCTGGTGCGCCTGCGCCGTTACGACGAAGCCCATCCGTACCTGCACCTCGCCGTGCAAATCGACGCGGAAGACTTCGAAGTGCGCAACACCCTGGCCACCCTGGCGCTGTTCCAGGGTCACCTGGAAGAGGCCTATCACTGGCTGGCCAGCCTCTCCACCTACGAGAAGCGCGCCGACACCGCCGACCTGCTGGCCCAGCTGGAAATGCTCCAGGGCATGCGCCAGGCCGAGGCCAGCAGCTTCTTCGGCAAGGCCCGTGTCTTCGCCCGCTCGAGCAACGCCGCCACCGCCGGCGGCCCGCCCGGCGCCAAGGCGATCATGGAGCAGAACCCGAGCCAGCGTGACGACCTGCTGGCGGTCACCGGCTGGCAGCGTATCGAGTCCGGCACCCTGAACCTGCAGGCGCTGTTCGATCCGAAGGACCTGGTGCAGAAGATCGCCCCCCTGTTCTTCGAGTCCGGCAACGGCATCGTTTACCCCGCGCCATACGAGCAGGTGCCTTATATCCGCATGGGCTACTTCTACTACCAGGGCTTCCTGCAGTTCGAGGGCCGCCATGCGCCGGTGCTGATCCGCCGCGCCGCCGTGCCTTCCTCGCCGGATGTGCTGGAAGTCTGGGCCGAGCACAACCTGCGCGAACAGCTCAACCTGGTGGATGGCAACGACGTGCTCTGCTACCTGCGCAGCCCCGACGCCGCGCCGGAAGACAGCCAATGGCGCGACTGCAAGCTGGACGTGCACGAGAACTTCTTCTCGCAGTCCCAGGTATTCGGCGCCAACAAGGAGCTGTACCAGGGCCACGAAGGCTGGGACCTGCCCGGCGCCCGCCCGACGCTGTTCCGGATGGAGCGCTATGCGCTGGAAAAATGGCTCTCGCCCACCGACCGTGTGCTGGACATCGGCTGCAACATCGGCTGCTTCGGTATTGAAGTGGCACAGAAAGTCGGCAGCTACCTGGGCTTCGACAACAACGACTCGCTGATCCGTATCGCCGAGCGCCTGGCGCAATACCATGAGGTGAAGAACTGCGAATTCCGCACTTGCACCTATGAAGACCTGCGCGCCAGCGAACCGGACCTGTTCGACGTGATCTTCTCATTCGCCGTGCACGTGTGGATCGGCAAGCCGATGCCCGACTATGTTGCCGACCTGAAAAGCCTGCTCAAGCCCGGCGGCATCGTGGTCATCGAGAGCAACGACCTGAAGATGAACGACACCAAGTTCTTCGCCAACGTGCGGCACTTCTACGAGCAGGGCTTCTTCCTGCTGTACCAGGGCCAACTGCTGGACGACAAGGTCCATCACCGTGGCTTCTGCGTGTTCAAGCGACTGGACTGACTCATCGCTGTGATAAAAAAAGTCCGGCGTTTGCCGGGCTTTTTCTTTGGCCTTTGGGGGTGTTTGTAGGAGCGAGCTTGCTCGCGAACCGCCCAGTTCCTTTGCCGCCGAAATCTGTTCGCGAGCAAGCTCGCTCCCACAGGGGGATGCGGCGAGCTCGAGTATCTGCCGAAGGATCAGCAATCCTCCGCGAAGGATTTCGCGGACAAGGGCCGGGCGTCCCCTTTCTCCTGCCGGAGCCGCTCGCACTGACATGAAAAGCCTCCGCAAGGGAGGCTTTTTCTTGTCGATCAGGAGCCGATCAGTTGGCGATGACGAACGTCTCGCTGGCTTGCCAGCCGTTGCCGCTCCATTGCGGGAAACCGGTGGCCTGGCGCCAGGCGGTGGAGCAGATCAGGCAGGTGGTCACGTTGGGGAATTCAGGCGTGATGCAATCGACCATGCCCTTCCACCACAGCGGCTGGCGTACGGTGATATGGGCGTTCTCGCCGTTGGGCAGCAGCGCCTGCGCCGGATAGCAGGCGACGTTGAGGATTACCAGCCGGTCTGCACAGGAGTAGATGTCGCGCAGCACCTTGGGCACATCGGCGACGAAGATGTGTTCGAGCACGTCGAAGGACACCACGCAGTCGACTTTCCGACGCTCGTCGATGCCGCGCGCCGGCTCGTAGCGGAAGACCGATTCGAGATTGAAGTACTGCACCGCCGACTGGCCATTGTCGTCGAAGCCGGGCATGGTCCAGTCCGAACCGCCGCAGCCGTAGTCCAGGACATTGCGGATGCCGTGCCCCTGCAGAATCTCGCGGATCTGCGGGCGGAACGGGCGCAACTCGAAGTCGCTGAAGGCCACCTCGACGTGCTGCTCATCGCTGCGATCGTAGCCTTCGCGGGCCATCTGCCCGTACATCTCGATCAACTGGCGGCCCTTGGAACTGAAGTCGATATCGCCCATGTGCATGTCTTCCGAAGTGAGTGCCCGCCTTTATCGGCGGGCCGGATGAATCAGAGTTTGTTGAACAGGCTGAGCTGGCTGATCCGCGCAAACGCGGCCTGGGCCGCTTCGAGCATGGTCTGCTGCAACACCAGCTGCGACGTCGCCGCGGCCATGTCGGTGTCGCGGATCGAGGATTGGGTGGTGGTGTTGGTCAGGGCCAGGCTCTGGTTTTCCTGGGTCAGCACGTCGATGGTGTTGAGCCGTGCGCCGATCGACGACTGGGTCGCGAGCACCTGGTCGCTCGCCTTGTCCAGGTTGGTCAGTGCAGTGGCCACCATGTTGCGGATGTTCAGCTGCGCCTGCGGGTCGCCGGCCGTCGAGGTATCCAGCGCCTTGCGCAGGTCGCCGATGGTGTTGAGGATGTTCTGCCGCTCCGGCGAGCTGGCGGTGACGCTGAACTGGTCTCCGGCTGCGGGGGCCGCGCTGATGCTCATGTCCACGCCGGCGACGGTCACGGTCTGCGGGAAGGTCGCGCCCAGCGTGCCGGTGGACAAAGGCGTGGCGCCCTGGCTGGTGGGCAGCGCATAGACCTCGTAGGCGGTGGCGCTGGTGAACTTGAGCTGCACGCCGCTGCTGGGGAACTGCGTGGTATAGGCGGTGTTGTTGCTCACCGCGGCCGAGGTGATCTGCGCGGTCGAAGTGTTGGTGGCATTGCGCTTGATCGACAGGCTGTCCGGCGCTGTGCCGAAGCTGAAGCTGTAGCCGCCGACCAGGCTGTCCATGTTGCTGGCGTCGTCGCTGGAAGGCAGCGAAACGTCGAGCTGGAACTGCGAGCCACGGAAGTTGATGGCGTTGCTGTCGGTGGACGTGGCGTCGTAGGTACCGTTGGTGGTGGCCTCGCTGGTGACGTCGTTGCCGTCCTTGTCGAGGATCTGGTACTGCGTGCCGCTGAGCACTTTCAGGGTGTACGGCGCGCCGTCGCGGAAGCTGGCGTTGTACTGGCTGTCGCTGGTGACGGTCCCCTGGGACAGGAACACGCGCTGGGTGCCGTCGGTGCTCGGGTTGCTGGTCACCGAGCTGATGGTGCGACTGGCGTTGGCGGCCATCTCGAAGATGCTCCAGCCATTGTCGTTGGTCGACATCTGCAGGCTGTCGGATATCTGCAGCTTGAGCGTGCTCTGGTCGCCCTGGTAGCTGAAGCTGCCGTCGGCGTTCTGCACGAACGGCTGCACGGTGCTCTTGCTGCCGGAGAACAGGTAGTTGCCGCTGGCGTCCTTGCTGTTCATCAGGGTCAGCAGCTGGTTCTGGATCGCGCCCAGTTCATCGCTGATGGCGCCGCGGTCTTCGTCGGTCATCGAGCCGTCGCCGGCGCGCAGCGTCAGTTCGCGGGCGCGCTGCAAGGCAGTGGTGATGGAGTCGAGGACGCTCTGTTCCTGGTTCAGGCTGTTGGTCGCGCTGGTCATGTTGCCGCTGTACTGGGTCAGCAGCGCCTGCTGCTGTTCCAGTTGCAGCAGGCGCGCGGCGCCGACGGGGTCGTCGGCGGGCGTCTGGATGCGCGTGCCGCTGGAGATCTGCTCCTGCAGCTTGGACAGGGTTGCATAGCCGCGGTTGTAGTTGTCGATATTGGAGTTGAAGATCTGCGGGGTGGAAATTCGCACTACCATTTCGGCCTCCTCAGATGTTGTTGATCAAAGTGTCGAAGAGCGTCTGCGCGGTCTTGATGACCTGCGCGGAGGCCGTGTAGTACTGCTGGAACTTGACCAGGTTGGCCGCTTCCTCATCGAGGTTCACCGCCGACAGCGAATCGCGCGTGCCTTGTGCCTGGGTCAGCACCGCCTCGGTAGCGGTGGCGTCGAGCTTGGCCTGGTTGGCGGTGGCGCCAACGGTCTCCGTCAGGCTGCTGTATGCGCCGGTCAGGCTCATGCCGCTACCACTGCCGGTACCGCTGCCAACGGTCTTGGCACTCTGCAGGTCAATCAGCTTCTGCGCGTTGGTGTTGTCGGCGTCGCCGTCGCTGTTGAAGGCCACGGAGAAGCTGTCGCCCTGCCCCGGATAACCGGCGATGGTGGTCTCGAAGGTGAACGACGGCGTGCCCGGCACGGTGATGCTGAGGTCGTTGCTCTGCCCCGGCACGATGTTGCCGGTGCCCAGCGGATTGCCGGCCGAGTCGTAGATGGTATAGCCCTGGGTGCCGCCGCTGGCGGCGTCGAACACCAGCTTGACCGGCAGGCCAGCCTTGATTGCCGCCGACATGGCCGCGCTGTTGGTCGAGTCCAGCTGCGAGGTCAGGCTGGTGCCGCTGATGGTGCCGCTGCCTTTGTTGCCGGTGGTGGTGCTGACGCTCACCGCCGAGGCGAAGGCCAGGCGGTTGGAGTCGGTCATGGTGACCGAGATGTCCGCCGCGGCGGTGCGGGTCGGGATCACGGTGAAGCGGTCGCCAGCCTGCACCGTGCCGACGCTCTGCTGGCTGATGCTGAAGCCGTCGAATTCCTTCGGCGGGTTGTCGGTCAGGTCACCGCTGCCCAGCACCGTGCCATCGGAGGAACGCTTGATGGTATAGCCGGTGGCGGAGGTGAAGGTCACCTCGTAGTCACTGGTGGTCAGCGCGCCGCTGTCGGTGATGTTGACGTTGAGGTTGCCGGTGCCGGTGTTGTGGGTGTTGGCCAGGCTGCGGTTGCCGATCACGCTGGCGTCGTTGATGTCCTTGAACAGCTGCGCGCCGAAGTTGCCATTGAGGTCCAGGCCCTGGGCCAGTTGGCTGTTGAAGGTATCGGCGAGAACGATCGCCATGCGCCCCAGTTCGTTCTGGGTGCTGTCCAGCACATCGCTGCGGTAGCGCAGCAGGCCGCCCATCTGGCCGCCGGTAACCACCGAGGTGACGTCCATGGTCGAGCTGCCGGAACTCAGGCTCAGGCTGAACTGCGACGGGTTGTTGGCGCTCGGGCCGGCCGTCAGGGTGGAGGAATTGGCGCCCACCACCAGCGGCTGCCCGGAGCCCAGGTAAAGGTTGAGGCTGCTGCCCTGCTTGACCACGCTGACGCCGATCATGCCCGAGAGCTGCAGCACCGCCTGGTCGCGCTTGTCCTGCAGGTCGTTGGCGCTGGCGCCACCGGCCTCGGCCGCGATGATCGCCTGGTTGTACTGGGCGATGGTCTTGGCCAGGTCGCTGACCTGCCCGGCCAGACTGTCCATCTGCGTGTTGACGTAGCTGTTCTGGGTGCCCAGCTGGGTGGAGATCGAGTTGAAACGCTGCGCCAGGTTACTGGCCTGGGTCAGCACCAGTTGGCGCGACGCGGCGTCGGTCGGCGTGGCCGAGGCGGTCTGCAGCGAGGCGAAGAAATTCTGCATGACCTTGGACAGGCCGGTGGTGCTGTCCGACAGCAGCGAGTCGATCTGGTTGACCTGGGACAGGTAGGTCTGCGCATCGCTGTCCACCGAGGTGGCGCCGCGCAACTGGTTGGCCAGGAACTCGCTGTACATCCGGCGCACGTCCTGCACCGTGGTGCCGGTGCCGACGTAGTACTGCCCGGCGAACTGCTCGGCAGAGGTCACCTGCGACGTCGACTGGCGGGTGTAGCCGGCCGTGTTGACGTTGGTGATGTTGTTGCCGGTGGTGCTCAGTGCCGCTTGCGAGGCATTGAGTCCGGACAGTCCGATGGATAGTAGGCTCATGGGCTTTCCTTAGAGCGTTCCCTTGAGGTGGGCATCAAAGGGCGCGGGTCGGGGCGTCGGCCATCGCCACGGTCTGGTAGACCTGCATCTGCTTGGCGATCTGGTTCACCTTCCGTGCGTACTGCGGGTCGGTGGCGTAGCCGGCGCGTTGCAACTCCTTCATGAATTGGTCCGGGCGCGCGGCGGAATCCAGCGCGCCCTGGTAGCGGTCGTTGTTCTGCAGGAAGCTCACGTAATCCTGGAAGCTCTGCTCGAAGGAGTTGTAGGCGCGGAACGACGCCACCTCCCGGACCTGCTTGCCGTTCTCGAATTCGGTCGTGGTGGCGCGGGCGGAATCGCCCTTCCAGCTGGAGCCGCTCTTGATGCCGAACAGGTTGTGGCTGCTGCTGCCGTCGCGCTGGGCGATCATCTTCTTGCCCCAGCCGGTTTCCAGCGCGGCCTGGGCCACCAGGTAGCGCGGGTCGACGCCGATGCGCTTGGCGGCGCGCTCGGCCATGGGCAGCATGGTGCTGATGAAGTCGTCGGCGGAGGCGAACATCGACTTGCCCGGCTTGGTGGAGATGGCCGAGGTGTCGACGTCTGCGACCGGCACGCGGGTGTCGATCTGCTGCGTGTAGGCGCGGTTGGCACGCCAGTCGTTGCTGGCCAGCTGCGCCGGCTGGCCGGCGCTGGAAGCCACGACGTTGCCGCTGTCGGCGCCCGGCACGATACCGGCGGCGATGCGCTGGGCGAGCTTGCCCGGCAGTGCCAGGCGACGCGAGTTCAGGGCCTGGCGATCATCGCGGCCGGCTTCGGGCTGGGGCAGGTCCTTGCCGTTGGACGACCACAGGCTGCGGGTTTTCTGGCGGTCGGAGGCGGCTGCGGTGGCCGTCGCGCTCGGCGTCGCGTCGGCAGAGGCCTGGGCGCCTGCCTGGGCGAACGGGTTGTTGCCGGTGTGGCGCACGCCCTGCATCTTTTCCATCTGCTTGACCAGCACGTCGGCCAGGCCGATGCCATGGCCCTGGGTGGCCAGCGACACCGACAGCTGGTGGTCGTACATGTCCTGGTACTGCTTGGAGGCCTCGCTGTTCATCGGGTTGTCCTTGGCGAACACCTCGTTGGCCGAGCGCATGGACTTGAGCATCTCGTTCATGAACAGCGATTCGAATTCCTGGGCGACCTTGCGGATGTTGCCGGCACTGTCGCGGGCCGAACCGGTCTTCATCGCCGACAGGCGATTGAGGTCGGTGTAGGACCCGCTGTCGGTGCTGGAAGTGCTGGAGGAAAGCAGTCTGGCGTCCACGTCGGCGTCCTCAGATCACGATCAGGTCGGCTTGCAGTGCGCCGGCCTGTTTCAGGGCTTCGAGGATCGCCATCAGGTCGCTGGGCGCGGCGCCCACCTGGTTAACGGCGCGGACGATTTCATCCAGCGTGGTGCCCGGGCCGAACTTGAACATCGGCTTGGCTTCCTGGTCGGCGTTCACCCGCGAACGCGGGACCACGGCGGTCTGGCCGTTGGAGAACGGGCCGGGCTGGCTGACGATGGGGTCTTCGGTGATGGTCACGGTCAGGCTGCCGTGGGTCACGGCGGCCGGCGACACGCGCACGTTCTGGCCGATCACGATGGTGCCGGTACGCGAGTTGATGATGACCTTGGCTACGGCTTCGCCGGCCTGCACGTCGAGGTTTTCCAGCACCGACATGTAGTCCACGCGCTGGTTCGGATCCAGCGGCGCACTCACGCGCACCGAGCCGCCGTCCACCGCCTGGGCGACGCCCGGGCCGAGCAGTTCGTTGATGCGGTCGACGATGTGCTTGGCGGTGGTGAAGTCCGGGCGGTTGAGGTTCAGGGTCAGGCTGTTGCCCTGGTCGAAGCCGCTCGGCACGGCACGTTCAACCGTGGCGCCCGCCGGTATGCGGCCGGCCGACGGAACGTTGACGGTGATCTTGGAGCCATCGCGGCCCTCGGCATCGAAGCCGCCGACCACGAGGTTGCCCTGGGCGATGGCGTAGGTCTGGCCGTCGATACCCTTGAGCTGGGTCATCAGCAGGCTGCCGCCGCGCAGGCTCTTGGCGTTGCCGATGGAGGAGACGGTGACGTCGATGGCCTGGCCCGGCTTGGCGAACGGCGGCAGGTCGGCATGGATGGACACCGCCGCGACGTTCTTCAGCTGCACGTTGCCCGAACCGGCCGGGACCTTGATGCCGAACTGCGCCAGCATGTTGTTGAAGGTCTGCAGGGTGAAGGGCGTCTGGGTGGTCTGGTCGCCCGTGCCATTGAGGCCGACGACCAGGCCGTAGCCGATCAGCTGGTTGTTGCGCACGCCCTGGATGGTGGCGATGTCTTTCAGCCGCTCGGCGTGAGCAACCGGCACCATGACCACTACACAGAACACCACCATGACGTAGGAGCGGACTTTGTCCGCGATCGCTACCAACGTTTTTCCAGAGGCCATCATCGTCATCACCCTCAGAACGGGAACAGCGGGCTGAGGAAGAAGCGATCGAACCAGCCCGGCTGGCTCGCATCGGCGAACGCACCGGTGCCCGAGTAGGTGATGCGCGCGTCGGCCACGCGGGTGGACGGCACGGTGTTGTCGGTGGCGATGTCGTCGGCGCGGACCAGGCCGGCGATGCGCACCAGCTCGTTGCCGGTGTTCAGGGTCATCCACTTTTCGCCGCGCACGGCGATGATGCCGTTGGGCATGACGTCGGCGACGGTGACGGTGATCGAACCGGTCAGGCTGTTGCTCTGCCCGGCCTGGCTGTCGCCCTTGCTCTCGCGGTTGCCCGAATACTCGGCGGAGAGGCTCAGGTCACCGCTGCCCACCGGGTTGTTGGTGGTCAGGCTGCTGCCGAACATCGAGGTCAGGCCGAGCTTGTTCTTGCTGTCCTTGGAGATGTCCGAACTGGCCTTCTTGCTCGCCTGGGTCTTCTCGTTGAGGGTAATGGTGATGATGTCACCCACGCGGAAGGCCTTGCGGTCGCCGTAGAGGTTGTTCTCGAACCCGGCCTGGTAGATCGACCCGTTGTTCTGCGCAGCCGGCGCGGGCGTGCGCGGCAGCACCGGCGCGTAATAGGGGTCGTCCGGTTTGGGCGGCGGGCTCACGCACCCTGCCAACGCGGCGATGGCCAGCAGCGGAAGGAGGTGGGAACGGTTCATCTACAGCTACCTCTCGGGGAGAGCGACTACGTGTTGGCCCAAGGGCCGGTTTGTCTCACGACCGCGCGAGCTAGGTCAGGCAAGGCGAAATCGAATTTGGAAGCGGAGTTGGCTCCAGCCAATGAGCATTCCTAATTCGATTTCAACGCCGCATGGCCGACGCGCAGCCGGTCGTTAAAGGTTCTGGGTGACGAACGAGAGCATCTGGTCGGCGGTCGAGATCACCTTGGAGTTCATCTCGTAGGCGCGCTGGGTGGTGATCATGTTCACCATCTCCTCCACCACGCTGACGTTGGAGTTCTCCAGGGTGTTCTGCAGCACGGTGCCCAGGCCGTTCAGGCCGGGGGTGCCAACCTGCGGCGCGCCGCTGGCGGCGGTCTCCAGGAACAGGTTGTTGCCGGTGGCCTGCAGGCCCGCCGGGTTGATGAAGTCGGCGGTCTGGATGTTGCCGATGATCTGCGGCGTGGCGTTGCCAGCGACGGTGACCGAGACGGTGCCGTCGTTGCCGACGGTGAAGGTCTGGGTTTCCGCCGGGACGACGATGGCCGGCTCCAGGGCGTTGCCGTTGGAGGTGACGATCTGGCCGTCGGAGTTCAAGTGGAAGCTGCCGTCACGGGTGTACGCGACGGTGCCGTCCGGGGTCAGCACCTGCAGGAAGCCACGGCCGTTGATGGCCATGTCCAGCGGGTTGTCGGTGGTCTGCAGGCTGCCGGCGGTGAAGTTCTTCTGGGTGCCGACGATGCGCACACCGGTACCCAGTTGCAGGCCCGAGGGCAACTGGTTGTCCTGGGTGGTGTTGGCGCCGGGCTGCCGCTTGATCTGGTAGAGCAGGTCCTGGAACTCCGCGCGGTCACGCTTGAAGCCCGTGGTGGACACGTTCGCCAGGTTGTTCGAGATGGTCGTCAGGTTCATGTCCTGGGCGGACAGACCGGTCTTGCTGACCCAAAGTGCCGGAAGCATGTTTTCTCTCCTCGGGCGCCGGATTCATGGCGCCTCGAACGGGTAATCAGGTGTTATCAGCTGAATTGCAAAACACGCGCCATGGCCTGGGAGTCATCCTCGGCGGTGCGCATCATCTTTACGTGCAGTTCGAACTGGCGGGACAGCGCCAGGATCGAGGTCATCTCTTCGACGGCATTGACGTTGCTGGCTTCCAGCACGCCGGACTGCAGGCTGGCGTTGGCATCGGCCTGCGGCGCGGGTTGCCCGGCCTTCAGGCGGATCAGGCCATCGGCGCCCTTCTCCAGTTGCTTGGGATCGGGAGTGACCAGCTTGATGCGGTCGACGGTGGCCAGTGCATTGGGCTGGTTGCCCAGGCCCCGGACGGTGATGGTGCCGTCGTCGCCGATCTCGATCTTCTCTTCCGGCGGCACGGCAATCGGCCCGCCATTGCCGATCACCGGCATGCCGTTGCCGGTGCGCAGCTGGCCGAGGGCGTCGATTTCCAAGCTGCCGGTGCGCACGTAGGCTTCGCCGCCATCGGGCGCCTGCACGGCGATCCAGGCATCGCCCTTGGCGGCGACATCGAGGTCACGGCCGGTTTCCTGCAGGGCGCCGGCGGTGAAGTCGGTGGCCGGGCGCTCGCTCATGGCGTAGACGCGCGCCGGAAAGCTGTCACCGAAGACCGGCATCGCGCGCGCCTGTTCGAAGTCGCGACGAAAACCGCTCGTGGAAATGTTCGCCAGGTTGTTGGCGTGAGCCTGCATGGCCAGGGTGTTCTGGCTCGCTCCGCTCATGGCGACATACAGCATTCTGTCCAAGGCATTCCTCCAGTGCCGGGTCGGATTCCCGGCGGTGCTGGAATGGATCTAGCAAACCCTATGCCATGAACGAATTAAACCTATAAGAAGCTGATATAAAAGACTTTACTGAATAAAACGTTTCTGCCGAGCCAGCATTCAGACCGACAGCGGCGACGATCTGCCACCTCCGGCAACGAGCCTTTGCCGCCGCCTCGGCCTGGCATCGCAGCTCGATGTCTGCCCCCCCTCCGAGCGCGGCCTATGACTGCCGGTCAGCGTGTCGGTTCGCCAACTCTCCCCCGCCCCCCCAGCGTCCGTCCGAAGTCCGACGCATTGTCCAGTTTGCGAATTCCGCTCATTTATTCCCAGAGATACCAAGGCATCTGCGCACGCGATCCCTGATATTGGCTGAGCTGAAGCACGGAGGCCAGAAGAGTCACCTCGCACACTGGACTCACTCGTGCCGATCTCATGAAACAACGAGGTTAGTCGTCATGACACTTGATGTATTGCCACTCACCCGCACGCAGGTGCGAGCGGCCCGGGACTCTATCGCTCACTGCAATCGCTGCGTCGTCTATCGCTTGGCCGGCCGCCCCGACGCTCGGCGTCTTGAACACTCGCTGGCGCTGCTCGCCCGACACTGTCGGCCATTGCGCTGGCGAATCCTCCATGCCGAAGCCGGCTCGCGCTATCTCCTGCATGACCAAGCCCTGGCACAGCTAGACGTAATCGAGGTGGGCAGCACCGACGAAGCGAGCATTCTGAGCATGATCAACACGCTCTGCTCACAGCCACTGCGCATGGATGTGGGAGCCCCCTGGTCAATGACCCTGCTACGCGGCGAGACGACGAGTCATCTCGTGTTCGTCTGCCACCCGGGACTGTTGGACCGTTGTTCCCTGGAGCCGCTGTTCGTCGCCCTATCGCAGGTCTACGCCGGCGCCACGCTCGATGGCGAGCTTGGCCTGGATCAGCAAGCCCTGCTGGAGGCCGAAGGCACCTCCCTGGAACCGGAACAATGGCGTAGCGATCTGGCATTCTGGGTACGCGAACTCGGCGACGGAGCCTTCGTGTGGCAACCTCCCCGCTTGGAAGGCACCGCCGGCGACGCCAGCTTCTTCGTGCCGCTGGGGTCTGCCTTGAGCAACTCGCTGCGCAATCGGGCACAGGCGCTCGGAGTCAGCATCGAGTTCCTCCTGCAGGCCTGCCTGCACGTGCTGCTGCAGAAGCTGGCACGGCAGTCCGTGGTGATCACCGCACACAACATACGGGGCAGGCAAAAGACCCTGGGGCAGATTGGCCATGACGAGAGGCTGCGCTTCGTTCGCAGCGATTTCGATGATTCCATACCTCTACGCCAGTTCCTTTTGCACGCCGCAGCTCGCTCCGCTATGGCCGATTTTCACGCCAACATTCCCGCGGGCGACATACTCGAAGAGCTCAAACGCCTGCATCCGGACTACAGCATTGCCACCACCATCCTGTGCGAACGCGATTACCTGCCCCACAACGCCCTGCACCTGGATGACCTGCAAGGCCAACTGATCACGTCGCTGTGCCACCACCTCGAATACCAGGACACGGCCATCCTCCTGCGCCTGGAAGAGAACATCGGGCTCGACGTTCATCTTCGTCATCCTCAGGCCGCGCAGGGCTTGAGCATCGCCCTGGAACACTACGTCGCCTTCCTGTCCCGCTTGGATGAGCAACTCGACATCGAAATCGGCCAATTGTGCTTCGACACCGACGCCCTCGACGCCCTACGCCAGACCTGGTCCCTGGGCGCAGCGCTGCCCCACGAACCGCGCGATGTGCTCGCCTGCTTCGATGAAATCAGCCAACGACATCCCGAGCACCTCGCGGTGAAAGACGAGGATGTCCACTTCACCTATGCCGAGCTGGCAATCGGAGCGGCGCATATTGCCGAACGCCTTGCGGCGAACACGATGTCGACGGGGTTGGTCGGCATCTGCCTGAACCGGGGAGCGCGAGTCATCCCGGCCATACTGGGTACGCTGGCCTCCGGTGCAGGTTACGTACCGCTGGACCCACTGATGCCCGAGGAACGCTTGCGCTTCATGGCCACAGACGCGCAGCTGGATGCCGTCATCGCCGACGCAGCCACCGCGCCCCACGTGCGGGCGACCTTCGACTGCCCGGTGTTGCTGATCGAAGACCTGCTCGACGGTGCGATGCCAGCATCCGAACTGCGCCCTTCGTTGTTCAACCCCACCACCGCAACCTCGCTCGCCGCTTACGTCATCTACACCTCGGGTACTACCGGACGCCCTAAGGGTGTAGTAATCGAGCGCGGTATGCTTGCCCATCTTCTGGCCGCACTCGCGTTACGAGCGAGGCCCCGGCACACGCTGGCTGCAATTCGCTTCGGTCAACTTCGATGCCAGTGTGCTGGAAATCTTCAACCCGCTGACCCACGGCGGCACCTTGATCATCGCCCCGGAGCAGATCCGATCCGATCCGGCCGCGCTGTTCGCCTTCCTCGGCGACGAACACATCAGCCACACCTTTCTACCGCCCGCCGTGCTCCGACTCCTGCCGCGACGGCCACTGCCGGAGCTGAACACCATCCTCTGCGGGGGCGAAGCCTGCGACGACGACACCGTGCGCTTCTGGTCCTCCGTTCTGCGGCTGTCGAATATCTATGGCCCGACCGAAACCACCGTGATGGCGACCGAAAACACCTTCGGCAACCACAAGCTGGCCAATCAACTGGGACGCCCCCTGCCCGGCTATGCCATTCATCTGCTCGATGACCACGGACAACCGGTACCGCTGGGTGGCATCGGTGAAATCTGCATTGGCGGCGCCTCGGTCGCCCGCAGCTACCTCGGACGTCCCGAGCTGAGTGCACAGAAGTTCCTGAATACTCCCGATGCCCGCGGACGCCTGTACCGCTCCGGCGACCTGGGACGCTTCTTGCCCAATGGCGATATCGAGTTTCTCGGGCGCGGCGACTTCCAGGTGAAAGTGCGCGGCTACCGCATCGAAATCGCCGAAGTCGAACATGTGATCGCGGCCCTGCCCGAAGTCAGCGCGGTGTACATTGGCACGCAGGAACATCAAGGCAGCCTGGCACTCGTCGCCTGGTACACGGCCGAAGGACTCACCCCGGCCCAGTTGCGTCGAAGCATCGAAACTCTCCTGCCGAGCTATATGATCCCCGCGTTCCTGATTCCCGTTCCAATCTGGCCGCTAACCCTGAACGGCAAGATCGATCGCGCACGCCTGCCCGCACCCGGCGTCCCCGTCACGCAAACGGCGGTGCCTGATATGGACCCGCTCGAAAGTACCGTCCGCTCGGTGTGGGCAGCCACGCTCGGACTTGAGGAACAGGCCATCGATGAACGCAGCCACTTCCTTGAGGCGGGCGGACACTCCCTGCTCGCCACCCTCGCCTGCAGCCGGCTCGGTGCCACGCTGGGCACGAACGTCAAACCGGGACTGCTGCTCAGCCACCCCGGCTTTGCAGCTTTCTGCCAGACACTGCGCGATGCGCACCCGGGAAGCGACCGCCTGCCCACGCTGCTCTCCGACGTCCACGCCCTGCAGGGCGTGGACGTGGCAAGCGGCATCGTCCAGGCGATCTGGCATCGCACACGGCATTGCCCCTCGGACAATAGTTACAACATCATCGTGCGCCTGAACTTCAGCCGCGAGGTGAACCCGCTGGCGTTGCACACGGCGCTGATCCGGCTGTTCGACCGCGACCCTCTGTTCAAGGCACGGCTCACGGACGTGAGCGGCGAGCTCCGTCTGGTAGTTGGCGCAACTGAGCGGCCGATCATTGCCATCGAAAGCGCCACGACGCAAAGCATCGCCACGCAGCTTGAAGCCTGGCGCAGCATCCCCATTGCCCCCGATACGGCGCCAGCCTGGCGCGCCCGGCTGCTGCTGAACATCGAGAGCGGTACCTGCACCGTGCTCTTCGGCATTCATCACGCACTCTTCGATGGCTGGTCTCTCAAGCTGCTTCGGGAAGAGCTAACTGCGCTCTACGAGGGCCGAGCGGTTTCGGAGCAACCCTTGAACTGGTTCGACTACTGCGCCTGGCAGGCACGCTCGAAGCAGTCGCCGCTCTACGCCCGCGCCGAAGCCTACTGGCTCCACAAGCTCGACAGCGTACCGCTGCGAACCGACTTCCCGCAGGACAGCAACACGCGCCAGGCGGATGCCAACCACACGCTCGCGCTGCACATCACACCCGACCACAGCCGAGCCCTGCAAGCTATCGCGCGGGAACAAGGAACCACGTTGTCCCCAGTGCTCTTCGCACTGCACCTGCTGTGGCTCTGGCGCCTGACCGGGCAAGCCATATCCGTCAGCGGATACCCCCAGGCCGGTCGCGATGTGCCGGGCAGCGAAACACTCTACGGCATGCTCGTGTCGATGGCCGTGATGCGCCAACCGATCGACCCTCGCCAGCGTTTGAGTGACCTGGTTAAAGCCGTGCATGTACAGATGCTCGAAGACCGCGAACACCTGCTCGCCACGCCTTACGAAGCCGGCATCGGCGATATCGGCGCGGTCAATGTGCTGTTCAGCCTGCAAAGCGGCATCGAGTTGAACGGACGCATCGGCGAGGGTTGCGTCGAGATCGAGGAACTGCCGTCAAAGACCTCCAAAACCGACCTCTCGACCATCCTCTACCAGAACGCCAACGGCGCAATCGACGGTCGCATCGAATACGACTCTTCGCTCTTCACGGAACGTTCGATGCAAGCCATGAAGGAAGTGTTCGAGGCGCTCATCGAAGCCGCCGCCAGTACGCCTGACGCCCTGGTCGGGGAACTGCCCTATCTGAATGAAGGGCAGCGTTCACGCCTGACGGAGCTCGCCCGCGGCCTTCCGATGAACGCTATGCCGGCCTCCATTCCCCATCGTTTCGCTGCGGTCGTCGCCCGCTTCGGCGACCGCGTCGCGCTGCGCTTCGACAATGAACCCCTGAGCTATGTCGAACTGCACCGCATCAGCGACAGGATCGCCAGCGGCCTGCTGGAACATATCTCACCGGGCGCCTGCGTCGGCCTCTCCATGGTCAAGGGCCCCTATCTCGTGGCCGCCATCCTGGGAGTGCTGAAGGCCGGCTGTGCCTATGTTCCGCTCGACGCCTCGTACCCAGCGCAGCGACTGCAACACTTCGCCAGTAATTGCTCGCTTAGCGCCTGCATTGCCGATGCTCAAGGGAAGGCCGGGCTCACCGCGGCGAACCTGCAGCATCTACGCATCCTCAACCCTACCGAGCTCGCCACCGCAGCGCCACGGCCGCTTCCTGAGGTCGAGCCGGGAACGCTCGCCTACGTCATCCATACCTCGGGCTCGACCGGCAAGCCCAAAGGGGTGCTGGTCGAACACCACAGCGTGGTGCGCATGATCGATGGTGCGGCCGGACCGCTCGAATACGGGCCACCCTGCATCAGTACCTTGGTGGCGTCCATCAACTTCGACGCCAGCGTGCTGGAGATTTTCCTTGCCCTTCTGCACGGCGGCACGTTGGTCATAGTTCCGGAGGCAACGCGGCAGAAAGCGGCGGCGCTGCATCGGTTGCTGGTGAACGAGAAAGTCACCCATGCCATTCTCGCCCCGGTACTGCTGCAAGGCTTGCCGCAACAAGCCCTGCCCGATCTGCGAATACTGGCATTCGGCGGCGATACGCTGGAGGAAGGCTGCGCCCGCTGGTGGGCGGCACGGACAAGACTGTTATCGCTGTATGGCCCGACAGAGATTACCGTCATGGCAACCTGCGGGCAGATCGAAGCCGATGGCCCCGTACGGATTCTAGGCAAGCCCCTGCCGGAGTATCGGGTGTACCTGCTTAACGCTCAGCAGCAACCCGTCCCGCTCGGCGCCGTCGGTGAGTTGTACATCGGCTCGGATAACCTGGCGCGTGGCTATCAGAGCGACACCGAACTCAGCCTGCGCCGTTTCACCGACGACCCATTCGCCGGAAAGCCTTATGCGCGCATGTACCGGACCGGCGACCTAGGCCGCTATCTTCCAGACGGTAGCATTGAGTACCTGGGTCGCAATGATGCGCAGATCAAGCTACGCGGTTTCCGTATCGAACTGGGCGAAATCGAAGGCCGGCTGGCCGCGCAACCCGGCATACGGAGTGCCGTGTGCACGGTCTGCGGCGCCAACGAGCAGCGTTACCTGGCCGCATACTATATAGCGGAGCCCGATGCGGCCCTCGACGAAGAAACGCTACGACGACACATGGAAGCTGGGTTGCCGGGCTACATGCTCCCGGCCCGCTATGTCCGACTGGAAGCCCTGCCGCTGTCGGGTTCGGGCAAAGTCGACCGCTCAGCCTTGCCCACTCCCATGAGCGAGTGCAGAGGCGAGCCGCCACGCGCGGGAATCGAGACGACTATCGCCGCCATCTGGTGCGAGTTGTTGCAACTGCAGGATGTCAGCCGCGAGGACAACTTCTTCCACCTCGGCGGCAACTCGATTCTCGTCATACGAATGCACGAGCGGGTTCGCTGCGAAACCGGCCTCGACTTCACCCTACCGGCCTTCTATCACTCGCCGACTATCGAGGGCCTGGTCAGCGGCGGCGGCAAGAGCGATATCGAACGCGCCATCGCCGATGCCGTCGAACCGCTGCCCGCCCCACCCGAGCGCTTGCCGATCTGGCGGGAGGTCGAGGCGGCTGCGATCGATTCCGTGCTGCTCACCGGTAGTAGTGGCTTCGTCGGCATCCACCTGCTGAACGAACTGGCTCGGCGCGTTCGGCGTGTCTTCTGCCTGCAACGCTGTAAAACACCGGCCGCGGGCCTGGACCGTCTGAAGCACGAAGCCCGCATGGCCAATCTTGCCATCGACTTCTCCCGCGTCGAGGTATTGCCGGCCGATTTGTCGCTGCCTGGCCTGGGTCTGCATGCATCCATCTGGCAGCGCCTGGCCAGTGACGCCGAGGCGATCCTGCACTGCGGAGCGCAGGTTCATCATCTGCATAGCTATGACAGCCTCAAGGCAACCAACGTGGGGAGCACGCAGGAGTTGCTACGCCTGGCCCTTGCGGTCCGCATGAAGCCGATCTGCTTCCTCTCGACCATGTCCGTCCCCCTGTTCCTCGAAGGCGTGCAACAGGTCGACGAAAGTATCGTCAACGCTCCCCCAGCAACGGACAACGGTTACCTGCTGGGCAAGTGGGTCGGCGAGCAACGAATTGCCGCGTGCGCGCAACAGCATGGGCTGCCCGCCTCCATCTTACGGGTCGGCAATGTCACCGGAGATAGTCACAGCGGCTACAGCAATTACCGGAACAATCATTTCTGGTTGTTCAACCAGGGCTGTATTCAGCTCGGTGCCTACCCGGCCACCGGCCAGGTCATCGAGATGACGCCGGTCGATGTGCTTGCTCGGGCAATCAGCGCGCTCGCGCTGCATCCCCGTGAAGGGCTGGAGGTCTTCAACCTGCAGAGTCCACAGGTGATACCACAAGCCGACTGGTTCGCCATGCTCGGCAACCAGGGTCTGGTGGCTAGAGCGGAACCACCAGGGCAGTGGCAGAAGCGCCTGGCCACCATCGATCCCTCCAATGGCCTGGCGCTGCTGCGCGACTTCTACACGGGCGACCTGACCTGGCACGACACACCGGTACAGCAGTGCCGCACCCTCGACAGACTCGAAAGTCTCGGTGTCAGCCTGACCGTCGATTCCGTCCGGCTAGTCGAGCGCTATGTCAGCTATCTCCGCGATGAGGGCTTTCTTCCCATGAGCACCTAGCCAGGGGCATGACCCAAGCACTCGCAGCCTCCGCCTCACCCAGCACCGAATTGACCGTCGACCACAAAGCACGGATCAACGCAGGTTGATGATGGTGTCGGAGATGGTGCTCTCGGTCTGTACGGTCTTGGCGTTGGCCTGGTAGTTGCGCTGCGCAACGATCAGGTTCACCAGCTGCGCCGTCAGGTCGACGTTGGATTCCTCCAGCGTGCCCGAGCCCACCGCGCCGAGGGTGCCGGAGGTCGGCGTGCCGATCACCGCCTCGCCCGAGGCCAGCGACTGCTTCCAGCCGGTGTTGCCTACCGGGGTAAGGCCCTGGGTGTTGGCGAAGTTGGCCAGGACCACCTGGCCGATCACCTTGGACTGGCCGTTGGTGTAGGTGGCGTACATCTGGCCGTCCTGGGCGAAAGACAGGCCGGACATCTGGCCGGTGGCGTAGCCGTCCTGGGTCACCGCGGTCACGGCGAAGGAGCCGTTGGTCTGGGTGGTCTTGGTCAGGTCGATGCTGATGCCGCCGGTCGCCCCCGCCGCGCCGTTGGCGCCCCAGGTCACCGGGCTGGTGGTGGAGTCGGTGACAGCTGCCGGCGTCCAGCCCGTCAGGGTCATGGTCTTGTCGGCGTTGACGGTCATGCCGGTGGAGGTGATGCCCGTCAGTTGGCCGGCGCTATTGAAGGTGATGTCGCTGCTCAGCGGCGTAGTGCTGGTCGGCGTCTGCGGGTTACGGCCGTCGACCAGGGTGTACATGCTCCAGTTGTTGGCGGCGTCCTTGACGAAGTAGTTCGTCATGGTGTGCGAGTTGCCCTGGGAGTCGTAGATGTCCACGGAGGTCGACCAGTTGTAGCTGTCCGAGTCGGTGGCATCGAACGGCGTGGTCTTGGGCGTGGTGGCGTTGGAGTTCAGGCTCAGGGTCGAGGTGATCTTCGAAGTCGGGCTCGGCGGCTGGTTGGCGGTATCGACCTTCAGGTCGGTGATCACGCCATTGACGATACTGCCGTTGGCGTTGACGCCATAACCCTGCAGGCGGTTGCCCGAGCCATCGACGATGTAACCGCTGGCGTCGGTGTTGAAGGTGCCGTTGCGGGTATAGACGCGGCTGCCGTTGTCGCTGGTCATGAAGAAGCCGTTGCCGCTCACCGCCAGGTCCAGGCTGCGCCCGGTGGTGCTCAGGTTGCCCTGGGTGAACTGCTGCGAGACGGACTGGGTGACCACCCCGTTACCCACGGCGATGCGGCCGGTGCCGAGCATCGAGGAGGCATAGAGGTCGGCGAACTCGGTGCGCGACGACTTGAAGCCGGTGGTGCCGACGTTGGCGATGTTGTTGCCGGTGACGTTCAGGTCCATCGACGCGGCGTTGAGTCCACTCAGGGCGGTGTTGAAAGACATGTGTTGCTCCTGTGCCGAAACGCGGCGTTATTTTCCGATGGTCTGAATGCTGGAGGCGGAAACGGCGCCGATGCCCGCCAGGTTCAGGGTCATTTCCCCGCCGTTCTGGCCCAGCGTGACGCTGTTGACCGTGGCCGGCAGGTAAGTGGTCAGGGCGGTGCTGGTGCCGTCCAGGGTCGCGGTGGCCTTGACGGTGTAGGAACCAGCCCCCACCAGCTCGCCGCTGTCGTCCTTGCCATCCCAGGTGAAATCGATGTTGCCGGCCTTCTGGCTGCCCATGTCGACGGTGCGGACCAGGTCGCCGGAGTCGTCGTAGATCTTCAGCGTGACGCCATCGCCTTTGGACGGCATCACCAGCGAACCCTTGACGCCAGCGGACGGGTCGTCGACCTGCACCTTGCTGGAGTTGACGATCACCGAGCGGCCGACCAGCGACGAGGCCTGCAGCGCCTGCGAGGACTGGAACGAGGAGTAGAAGGTGCCCAGGGTGGTGTCGAGGTTCTGCATGCTCTCCAGGCTGCTGAACTGCGCCAGCTGGGAGACGAACTCGGTGTTGTCCTGCGGGTCCAGCGGGTTCTGGTTGTTCAGCTGGGTGACCAGCAGTTGCAGGAACGAATCCTTGCCCAGCGCACTGGTGCCGGTCTCGGTGGTGGACGACGAGTTCTTGGACCCTGCGTTCAGCGAAGACAGGATCGAGCTCGTGCTGTTGTCGGTATTGATGCTCATGGGGCGTCCTCTGCGCTTACTGACCCAGGGTCAGGACCTTCTGCATCATCTGCTTGGCGGTGTTCATCATTTCCGCGTTGCTCTGGAAGGAACGGCTGGCGGAGATCATGTCGGCCATCTCCTGCACCACGTTCACGTTCGGGTAATAGACGTAGCCGTCCTTGTCGGCCGCCGGATGGTTCGGCTCGTAGCGCGGCACCAGCGGGCTCTGGTCCTCGACCACGCCCAGCACCTGCACGCCGGAACCCGCCTGGTCGGTCTCGCCGAACAGCGAACCCTGGTCGCTGCCGCCCTGCGCCTGGTTGAGCATCGCCGAGAACACCGGATGGCGGGCACGGTAGGTCTGGTCGATGCTCGAGGACACGCTCTCGGCGTTGGCAAGGTTCGAAGCGGTGGTGTTCAGACGGGTAGTCTGGGCACTCATGCCGGTACCGGCGATGTTGAAGACACTGGCGAGGGACATGATTACTCTCCGCGCAGGGCGTTCATCAGCCCTTTGAACTTGCTGTTGAGGAAGGTGAAGGAGGCCTGGAACTGCACGGAGTTCTCCGCATAGTTGGCCTGCTCGATCTGCGCATCCACGGTGTTCTGGTCGATCGAGGGCTGGTTCGGAATGCGGTACTTCAGCGATTCGTCACCCATGGCCAGGCCATCCGCCTCGATGTGGCGAGCGTTGGTCAGGGCGGTGCTGAAGGTGCCGTTCTTCAGCTTGTCGGACTGCGCCGCGAGCACCGAGGCGAAGTCCAGGTCACGCGCCTTGTAGTTGGGCGTGTCGGCGTTGGCCAGGTTGTTGGCCAGCACTTCAGCGCGCTGGGAGCGGAAGCTCAGTGCTTGCTGGTGGATGCCGAGGGCTTTGTCGAAGCTGATGCTCATGGTCGCGAACCTGTTTGCCGGTGTGGGCTTGCCAACACTTCAGCAAGGTGCGTGCCAAACATCTATTTCTTTTATATTCAATGGCTTGAGCAGCCATCAAGGGCGGCAAGGAGCGGCAAAAGGCGGCAAAGCGGCAACCGATTTCCTTGCCGCCCCCTCCCGCCGTTGCCGCTCGACGCATCACACGGCAACAAGCCGGCTCGCTCCAGCGAAAGGTTCCTACGCTTGCGCCAACGCCAGGAACGCGCTCGGCAACCGCGCCTGCCGCCGGTCCTTCAGGCAATACAGGTACTCGTCGATCAGGCTCGCGCCCTTGATCTCCAGTACGCACAGCTGGGGGTTATCGGGCACTTCCTGGCGGGCAATGATGCTTACGCCCAGGTTGCGGATCACTGCCTCGCGAATCGATTCACGGCTGCCGATTTCCAGCACCGAGGCGGGTACCACTCCGGCCTGCTGCAACATCGCCTCGGTCAGTTGGCGGGTGGTCGAACCCGCCTCGCGCATCAGCAGGCAATGCTGGCGCAGGTCGCCGAGGTTCACCGACTGCATGGCCGCCAGCGGATGGCTGCGGTGCACTGCCAGCACCAGCGGATCGCTGCCCAGCACCACGCGGGTCAGGCGCGCGTCATCCACCTGTTGCGAAGAGGCGGCCAGGTCGACCCGGCATTCGATGAGCGATTCGAGCACCTGCTGGGAATTGCCGATCTCCACCGACACCTCGATCTGCGGGAAGCGCTCGCGGAAGTCCTTGATCAGCCCGAGCACATAATAAGGAGAGGTGGCGCCGATCCGCAGGGCGCCCTGCATCTGCCCGCAGTTGCGCAGGTAGAACTCGATGTCGGCTTCCTGCTGCAGCAGCGCCTCGACCATCGGCAACAGGCGCGCGCCCTCGTCGCTCAGGGTCAGGCGCCGGCCGCCGCGATAGAACAGCTCCACCGCGTACTGGCTTTCCAGGTTGCGGATCTGGGTGGTCACGGTCGGCTGGCTGAGGCCGAGCTTCTTCGCCGCCTGGGTGATGCTGCCCAGCCTGGCAACCCGGTAGAACGCCTTCAGTTCAGCGCTGAGCATCGGCCGACCCGCCTCTTCGAAAAATTCATCAACAGTTTTTCTCAACGCTGCCGGCAAACCGGCGCCAGCCCAATGGCGACGCGGCCTTCAGCCGAGCGACAAAAGCCCTGAAAAGGTCAATGTACCTGACCTGTATCACTGGCAACACCAGTTGGCGCTGGACAGCCCGGAGTTGAGCGACTTTCATTGCCCTTGGAAAAATCCCACCTGGAAACCGAAGGCGGCCTCACAAGGGTGCGCCCAAGGAGCAATTGATGAAGTACAAAGTCACCATGGTTTTCGGCACCCGTCCGGAAGCCATCAAGATGGCCCCCCTCGCCCGCGTCCTCCGCCGTACCCCGGAAATCGAGCTGCGCATCTGCTCCACCGGCCAGCATCGCGAGATGCTACAGCAAGTGCTGAACTCCTTCGAACTGGAGGTCGACGAAGACCTCGACGTCATGACCCAGGGCCAGACCCTGAACAGCCTGTCCCTGCAGATGATGGGCAAGCTGGACGACAGCTACGACCGCCACCGCCCGGACATCGTGCTGGTGCACGGCGATACCACCACCAGCTTCATCGCCGCCCTCACCGCCTTCAACCGGCAGATTCCGGTAGGCCACGTCGAGGCCGGCCTGCGCACCGGCAACATCCACCAGCCGTGGCCGGAAGAGGCCAACCGCCGCCTCACCGCGGTGATCGCCGACCTGCACTTCCCGCCAACCAAGGCCTCGCGCGACAACCTGCTGCGCGAAGGGGTGAACATCGACCAGATCGAGGTCACCGGCAACACCGTGATCGACGCCCTGCTGTGGATGCGCGAACACCTGCACGAGACCGACTGGAAACCCGCGCCCGACTCACCGCTGGCCAGGTTCACCGGCGACCGCCGCGTGGTGTTGATCACCGGCCACCGCCGGGAGAACTTCGGCAAGGGTTTCGAGCGCATCTGCCAGGCCCTGGCGGAGCTGGCCCAGCGCTTCCCCGACGTCGACTTCGTCTACCCGGTGCACCTCAACCCGCAGGTGCAGAACGCCGTCTACGGCCTGCTCTCGGACAAGGCGAACATCCACCTGATCGCCCCGCAGGACTACCAGAACTTCGTCTGGCTGATGGACCGCGCCTACATCATCCTCACCGACTCGGGCGGCATCCAGGAAGAAGCCCCGGCACTGGGCAAACCGCTGCTGGTACTGCGCCGCGTCACCGAGCGTCCTGCCGTGCTGGAAGGTGGCACCGTGGTGCTGGTGGGGACCAACACCGGACGCATCGTCAGCGAAGCCAGCCACCTGCTGCGCGACGAAGAAGTCTACGAACAGATGAGCCGGGTCTTCAGCCCCTATGGGGATGGCCACGCCAGCGAGAAGATCGTCGCCCGGCTGCTGTCCTGGTTCGGTGAATCACGCACGCCAAGCGAGTTCGAATGAGCCTCGAACTGGTCGATATCCTCACCTACGTCCTGTATGCCCTGAAGTACCTGGCGATCATCCTGGCCGCGCTGATGTTCCTGCTCGGCCTGGATGACCTGTTCATCGACCTGGTGTATTGGGGCCGTGTGCTGGTGCGGCGCTTCCGCATCTACAACCGCTTCGACCGGGCCGACGAGGAACGCCTCTTCGCCGCCGCGGAGAAGCCTCTGGCAATCATGGTGCCGGCCTGGAACGAGGTCGGCGTGGTCGGCGAGATGGCACGCCTGGCGGCCTCGACGCTGGACTACGAGAACTACCAGATCTTCGTCGGCACCTACCCCAACGATCCGCAGACCCAGGCGGACGTGGATGCCGTCTGCCTGCACTACCCCAACGTGCACAAGGTGGTCTGCGCGCGCCCCGGCCCCACCAGCAAGGCCGACTGCCTGAACAACATCATCGACGCCATCCTGCGCTTCGAGGCCGATGCGAAGATCGAGTTCGCCGGCTTCATCCTGCACGACGCCGAGGACGTGATCTCGCCGCTGGAACTGCGCCTGTTCAACTACCTGCTGCCGGCCAAGGACCTGATCCAGATCCCGGTCTACCCCTACGCCCCGGAATGGACCGGCTTCACCGCCGGCCACTATGTCGACGAGTTCGCCGAGAACCACGGCAAGGATGTGCCGGTGCGCGAGGCGCTGAGCGGCCAGGTGCCCAGCGCCGGCGTCGGTACCTGCTTCAGCCGCCGCGCCATTGCCGCGCTGCTGGAAGACGGCGACGGCATCGCCTTCGATGTGCAGAGTCTCACCGAGGACTACGACATCGGTTTCCGCCTCAAGCAGAAGGGCATGAAGTGCATCTTCGCCCGCTACTCCATCACCGACCCGCAGCTGGCGCTGAAAAGCACCTGGGTGCCGGGCATGGACCGGCGCTTCTCCCAGGTCATCTGCGTGCGCGAACACTTCCCGCGCACCTGGCAGCACGCCATCCGCCAGAAGTCCCGGTGGATCACCGGGATTGTCTTCCAGGGCACGCGCAACCTGGGCTGGAGCAGCAAGGGGATGCTCAACTACTTCCTCTGGCGCGACCGCCGGGGGCTGATCGCCTACCTGCTGAGTTTCCTGGTCAACCTGCTGTTCCTGGTGCTGATCACCATGTGGCTGATCACCACCCTGTCGCCCAACGCCTGGCGCTTCCCGTCGATCCTCGAGGGCAGCCAGCTACTGGTGGTGCTGCTGTTCCTCAACGGCCTGATGCTGCTCAACCGGCTGTTCCAGCGCTTCTGGTTCGTCACCCGTTTCTACGGCATCTTCGAGGGGCTGCTGTCGGCGCCGCGGATGATGTGGAGCAACTTCGTCAACTTCTTTGCCAACCTGCGCGCGCTCAAGCAGGTGATGGAAATGGGCGACTCGCGCCGCGTGGCGTGGGACAAGACCACCCACGAGTTCCCCGCCCTCGCCGGCCCGCAACGCACACCGCTGGGCCAGCGCCTGAAGGAAAAAGGCCTGATCACCGAGGAGCAGCTGCAATCGGCGCTCACCAGTCCCGTGCGCCGGCGCCTGGGCCGCGAGCTGCTGCTGCGCGAGCTGATCACCAGCACGCAACTGGTGGAAACCCTGGCCGAGGAACTGGGCGAGGAATGGGCTCCGCTCAACCCCTTCACCCTCGATGCGAAGCTGATTGAAGCGTTGCCGCGCAAGCTGGCGCTGCGCTATGCCGTGCTGCCGGTAGCCCTGGAGGGCGACACCCTGGTGCTGGCCAGCGAACAGCAGATCAGCCAGGTATCCCTCGGTGCCATCAGCCGCCAGCTCAAGCGTCCGGTGCGCGGGCGTCTGGCTCCCCAGGGCCGCGTCACTCTCGGCCTGCGCCACTGGTATGGCGGGCGCCACCAGAGCGACGAAACCCGCGCCATCGTCGACGCGCTCCGCCAGCGCAACGGCGATGAAACCCTGATGGAGCGCCTCTGTGGACATGTGGTGATGTTCGGCACCCTGCTGCAGGTCCGCGGGATGGTCCCGCCGAGCCTGTTCAACCAGGCCCTGATCGATTTCGAACCCGAGCAGGACTCCCTCGGCGAACATCTGATCAAGCGCGGCATCATCACCCAGCAGGTGCTCGAAGAAGCACTCGAGGAACAGGCCAGCGAACAGCACGAGGCCTATCGCATTGCCCGGGAGGCCGTGTGAAACCGCAACAAACCCTGCTTTACGGCCTGATCCTGGCGAGCATCGCCGCTCCGCTGGCGCAGGCCGCCGACGACCAGCTCAGCGAATTCCAGCGCTTCCGCAGCTTCCCTTACCTGGACAAGGGCTACAAGGAAGCGAAGAAGAACAACTGGGCGGAAGTCGAACGCCTGATGCGCCACCTGCTCGACCGCGTACCCAACAACACCGAAGCGCGTTCCCTGCTGATCCAGTCCCTGGCCAAGCAACAGCGCTATGCCGATGCGGAAAAGGAAGCCCAGGCCCTGGCCGGCACCGATGCCGGCGCCGAGGCGCTGACCAACCTGCGCCTGGACCTGATCGAGAACGGCCCACCGCCCGAAGTGCAGGTCAACCAGTGGCTGGCCCATGCCGATGCCAATGAGCGTGTGCGCCTGTGGCAGGCCTACAGCCTCAAGCTCGGCCAGACCCAGGGCGCGGCCAAGGCGCTGGAATGGCTCGGCACCTTGCCGCCGGGGAGTGACGGCCGAGTACTGCGCGAAGCGCGGGCGAACTGGGCCGAACAGCTGCGTGACTGGGATACCACCATCGCCCAGCTGGCGCCGCTGGCCGCTGCCCACCAGCTCTCCGCCGTGGACTGGAACCGGCTGGCCAACGCCTATGCCCAGCGCCTGGACGAAAAGCCGCTGGAGCAACTAATCCAGCAGGCCCCGGACGCGGAGTCGGCACGCAAGGCCCGGCTGGCGATCATCGACCGCGCCATCGCCGTCGAGCAGACCGAAGTGGCCAAGCGCTGGCTGCTCACCCTGCCCGAGCAGGACCGCCGCGACCCGACGCGCCAGGCACAGCTACTGGAAGTCGCGCGCGACAGCAGTGACGCGGCCCTGGTAACGCAGCTCAGCGACGCGCAGAACCGCCCCTGCCTGGAAACCACCGAATGGTTGTCACGCCACGACCAGGCAGCGGCACTGGCGAAGCTGCAGCAATGCAAGCCCACTGACGATCCGAAGACCTGGCTGGTCCTGGCCCAACGCCTGGAGGCCACCGACCTGCTGGAAAACACCCGGCTGCCCGAACCCTGGGACACCGCTCGCCGCGACCAACTGGTGGACTCCTGGCGACGCCAGGGGCGCACCGACCTGGCCCTGGCCTGGCTATCCCGCCAGCCGCAGACACCCGATACCGTGCGCCAGCGCGCCGAGCTGCTGCAGGCCCGCGGCCGCACCGGCGAAGCGGCCGCACTGTGGGAGCAGCGCTACCGCCAGACCGGCGACCTCAAGGCGCTGGACCAGGCCAGCTATCTGGCGCTCAACGCCGGGCGCACCGAACGCGCCAAGCAACTGCTGGAAAGCGCCTACGACCGACGCGGCGGCAACTTGCCGCCCACGCTGCTGCAGCGCCTGGCCGGCATCCATGCGCGCAGTGATACGCCGCTGGACATCGCCCGCATCGAGGCCCTGCTGCCCAAGGCCGACCCGGTCTCGCGCGGCTACCTGCTCGGTCGCCTGGCCGAAGCCGGGCGCTGTGATGCCCTGCAACGCTACCTGAGCCCGGATTCCAACACCCCCGGCGAACTGCGCGCCCTGGGCCGCTGCGCCATGCCCGCGCGCCCCGGCGAAGCGGTGGTCTACTACCAGGCCGCCATCGCCCACGGCGACAAGGACAGCCAACTGCCGCTGGCCTATGCACTGGAAGCCGCCGGCGACCCGGCCGGCGCCCTGCGCATTTTCAATGCCCTGCCCGCCAGCGAACTCAACGACAACGCCCGCCTCACCGCCAGCCGCGCCGCCCTGCTCACCAACGACAATGCCGGCGCCGAACGCTACTGGCAGCAGGCGAAGAAAGGCAGCGCGGACGATTGGGCACTGGGCGCCAACATCGCCGACGCCCGTGGCGACTATCCCCTGGGCCTCACCCGGCACCGCGAGGCCCTGCAACACGAGCCCAACGGCCAGCACTACTACAATGCCGCCGGCAGCGCCCAGAAGGCCGGCGACAAGCAGCAGAGCAAACTCTGGCTGGCCGAGGCGGTACGCCGCGAGCCGAACAACCCGCGCTTCCGCGCCGACTACGGCATGCGCCTGGCCGGCACCGATACGCCGCAAGAGCGGCGCACTGCGATTCCCTACCTGGAACGCGCCACCCGCGACTACCCGGAAGACTTCCGTCTGGGCGAAACCCTGGCCTGGCGCTACGACGAGGCCGAGGACAGCTTCGCCGCCCGCCGCGAGTTGCGCCGGGTCATCGACCTGGAGCAGGACCCGGTGGCCGCCGACGACGAATACGGCAGCCTCGAAGCCCGTCGCTTCCGTCAGCGCCGTGCGCATCAGACGTTGTCCCAGCGCGACAACCTGACCATCGCCAGTACCTGGTCGCCGGCAGGAATCACCACCGTGGCCGTACCCATCGGCGAAAACAAGGTTGGCAACAAACGCCGCGCCCAATCGCAGAACCTGCAGACCTTCATCTGGGACCACGCGCTGGGCGATGAACCGACCCGCAACGGCAGCACCCTCTCGGTCTATGGCCGGGCGATCGCCGGCAACGAGGGGCGCAAGGAATACACGCAGACCCTCGCCGCCGGTTTCGGCCTGCGCTACAAACCCTTCGGCGACTACAACCTCAATCTCTACAGCGAGCTGTACAAGCAGAACACCATCAAGAACGACGGCGATGCCGAAGACGCTTTCGAAGGCATCCGCTGGCACGAGATCGGCACTCCCGAGAAGTTCGAGCGCTACGCCCGCCAGCGTGACAAGTACGGCCAGACCTCCACCGACTTCCTGCTGCGTGCCACGGCCTCCTTCCTCGACCAGGGCGAGTACCGCAACGACTGGCGCGTGGACGAGAGCGACTGGGACGAACGCTTCCTCTACACCGACTTCGCCTGGTGGACCCACGCCGGCGACCACCAGTGGGTCTCGCGCTACCAGCAGGGCCACACCTGGAAACTGCCGGTGGATTCGCCGCAAACGATCATGCCCTACGGCTTTGCCGAGTTCTCCACGCAGGACCCGAGCAACGACTGGCGCCAGGACCTGCGCAGCGGCGTTGGCCTGCGCTGGCAATACTGGTACGGCGAGGATCGCTACAACACCTACCGCGCCCACGTCACCGTGCGCACCGAATACCAGTTGGGCATGGCCGGCAATCTCTACGAAAAGGCCAACGGCTGGCTGGTGGGACTCGAGGTGAACTTCTGATGCGCCGCCTGATTCTCTCCCTCGCCCTGCTCCTCTCCGCCTTCGCTGCCCAGGCCGACGATCGCCTGTTCTATCAGCCGCTGAACGTCGATGCGTCACTCAGCGAGACGCAGTGGCAACAGATCTGGCGCGCCAGCGCAGCCCAGGGCGCGAAGACGCTGATCGTGCAGTGGACCGCCTATGGCGACTCCGACTTCGGCGGCGCCACCGGCTGGCTCGCACATGCCCTGAAAAGCGCCCACGACAACGGCCTGCAACTGGTCCTCGGCCTGTACATGGACACGGCCTACTACCAGCGCCAGAGCGAACTGGACACACCCGGCCTGGAGGCCTACTGGCAGCACCAGCTCGGCCGCTCCCTGGCGCAACAACGGCAAGTGAGCGAGCAATGGAAACTCCCCGTTACCGCCTGGTACCTGCCGATGGAACTGGACGACTGGCACTTCCAGGCCGCCGAACGCCGACAAGCCCTGCAACGCCAGCTCAAGGACTTCGCCGCTCAGCTGAAGGCCCCCCTGCAACTGAGCGCATTCTCCGGCGGCAAGCTCGCGCCGCAGGTATACGGCGACTGGCTGGGCGAAATCGCCAGCCTCGGTGTACAGGTCTGGTGGCAGGACGGCGCCGGCACCGGCGCGCTGCCCGAGCGAGTACGCCAGGCGTACGCTGCCGCTCTACCCTGCTCGGTTGGCATCGTCCGCGAAGCCTTCCGCCAGACCAGTGCAGCCGGCCAGGCCTTCCGCGCCGAGCCTGCCGCACCGTCCAGCGTCTCCACAGGCTGTCACGCCAGTGCCGTCTTCGAAGTGCGTTATCGGCCCTGGGGCAAACTCCTGCTGGACAACCAGCGGGCGCGAGCCGGCACCACCCTGCACCCTTGAGACCAGCCCCCGCGCGCGACCTGCCGGACACCGCGCGGGGGCAACCGAGTTCGTCTATTCTCGCGCGAGCGATCCCGCACCCGTACAGGACCGTTCATGTTCAAGACCATCGAATCGGAAGTCGTGAAGCAACACGTTTCACCTGAACTGCGCGCCGAGTTTCTCCAGCATGACTTCGAGCGGCTCAAAGGCTTCAGCCTGCTGGTATTCGGCGTCAGCATCGGCATCTGGCTTCTCTTCGACCTGATCGTCAGCTTCCAGACCGGCCAGGGCTTCAGCTACATCTCGCTGCTGTTCCTCGCAGCCTTCGTCATCCTTTTTGCCCTGACCGCAGTGGCCCGCCGCGCAGTGCATTTCTACCTGATCAACTTCGCCTTCGTCGTGACCTTCGCCTGGGGCGCGCGCCTGCTGATCGAAGGTATTCCCAGTGACGTCCGCCAGGCCTGGCTGGTGATCTGCGCCTCCACCGTGCTCTACAGCGCGACGGTGCTACCACTGAACCGCCCGGCCTTCTTCGCAGTACTGGCCATCACCTGGTTGCTGCTCAACCCGTTCCTGGGCAACGTGCCCGAGTTCAACGTGCGACACAGCATGCTGATCTGCTATCCGGTCTTCATCAGCGCCCTCACGGTGTACATCTTCCACCACCTCAGCCAGGCCAAGCTGCACAACTACGCCATGGCCCGCCTGCTGCTGGATCAGGCCTACATCGACACCCTGACCGGGATCCCCAATCGTCGTTCCTTCATGGCGCGAGTGGGCAAGCGCCTGGTGGAGGACGGCGAGCAACGCTACCTGGCGATGATCGACATCGACCATTTCAAACGAGTCAACGACACCTACGGGCACGACATCGGCGACGAAGTGCTGACCCGCGTCGCACTGGCGATCAAGCAACAGATGGGCGACTTCGAGTTCGCCCGGCTGGGCGGCGAGGAGTTCGGCCTCTACCTATGGGGCCTGGATGCCGACCAGGCACAGGCACGGCTCGAGCAACTGCGCGAGGCCACCGCCGACCTTCCCGGCCACCCCAGCGTCACCATCAGCCTCGGCCTCGCGCACCTGAGCCTGGAGGGAAACCTCAGCGAAGCACTGATCAAGGCAGACAAGGCGCTCTACAGCTCCAAGCACAATGGCCGCAATCGAACGACCTATTCGCCCTGAGTGAAACGAAAAAGGCCCGCGCAAGCGGGCCTTTTCATACTGGTGTCCCGGAGAGGGGTCGAACCTCCAACCTTCCCCTTAGGAGGGGGACGCTCTATCCAATTGAGCTACCGGGACAATCGGGTCGGCATGTTAACCACCGACAAGCGATTTGTCATGCCACCGCCACCGGCCCGGTCCATAATTTTGCCGTCAGCCGGAGAATCACCATGACCTCAGTAGACGGCGCCCTGCCCGACTCCCCCTTCGCCACCTTCGATGTACGCGTCGCCACGGTCGAGGACGCTGCTGCCCTCGCTCCGCTACTGCAGCAACTGGGACCCCGCGACCCGCTGCCCGACACCGCGCTGCTCGCGCTGGCCCTGGGCAACCAGCTACCGTCACGAGTGACACTCATCGCCGAGCGTGATGGAGCCTTGCTGGGCACCTGCACCCTGCACCTGATCGAACACATCGCCCATGGCTTCGCCCGCTCGGCAATCCTCGAAGATATGGTGGTGGACAGCCGTGCGCGTGGCCAGGGTATCGGTCAGGCGCTGATCGGCCGGGCCGTAGAGTGGGCGCGGGACTGGAAGTGTTACAAGCTGGCGCTCTCCAGCCACCAGGACCGGGAAATGGCACACCGTTTCTACGCAGCGATGGGCTTTGCGCCCCACGGTGTCAGCCTGTCGCTGAGCCTGGACTGACCTCAGCTGGCCTGGGCATCCGGAGGGGCGAGCAGGTCCAGCAGATGGCCAACTGTCACCTCCAGGGACACCGAGTTGTCCAACTCCACCAGCGGGCCCGGCAGGCCATCGGCGAAGTGCGCATTGCGTGCCAGGCGCTCCTCGATTTCCGTCGGTGTCTCTCGCCCACGCTTGAGCAGACGCTGGCGCAGCACATCGGTGTCGACCTTCAGCAGCACCGCGATCAACTGTGGATAGCGACGGCGGGCTTCAGGCAGGTATTTGCGTGAACCATTGACCAGCACGTCGTGACCGGCGGCAAGCCAGTCATCAATCTCGCGGGGAATTCCGTAGTGCAGGCCATTGGCACGCCAGCTCATGGCGAAAGCACCGGAACGCTCCAGGCGGCTGAACTCCTCGACGCTCACCGAAAGCGCTTCCTCGCCACGCGCTTCAGCGGAGCGAGTGATGACGCGTCGGACAATCCGGCAATCCATCGCGGCCAGGGGAGCGCTGGCTGCCTGCAATACGCTGTCCTTGCCGGATCCCGAAGGGCCCATCAGGAAAATCAGTCTGCCTGGGGTCATAAGACTCTCGGTACACCGGCGGCTCGGTGCTACTTCAATTCTGATCCGCAGGCCGGATAATACGCTGAGCCTTGTGCGATATCAGTGAAAACTCATCATGAAAGACCGCTGAAGCGGCATCCGCTGACTCGTCGCTGGGCGCTATGCCATCATGCAGCCTGCTCCGAAGCGAACCCATCGGGCTGCCCAACGGCAGGCTGCCACGGATGACATATCGACTACGCTGACGGATATGGGCACATCGCCAGCTTTCCCCCTTAACTCCCATCTAAAGAAAGGTCTGCCTAGGCGGTCTCATTTCGGACGATTGGTGCTGGCATTTAGCCTTCACCCAAGACACAATATGCCGAAGGTTTGACGTCAAGTTATTGGATATTTTCACAAAAGCTTTGACGACGCGCTGAACGGCCATTGGAAATCGCTGTCAAAGGGCCTGAACGAACGCTGACCCATGGCATCGGCCTCCCTGACTTACAGGTTTAAAGTATGCGCCCATTGAAACAGGCAACCCCCACCTACTCCAGCCGTACTGCTGACAAATTCGTCGTACGTCTGCCCGAAGGCATGCGTGAGCGTATCGCCGACGTCGCCCGCAGCCACCACCGCAGCATGAACTCCGAGATCATCGCGCGTCTCGAACAGAGCCTGCTGCAGGAAGGTGCCCTGCAGGACAACCTGGGCATCCGCCTGGACAGCCCGGAACTCAGCCTGCACGAACGCGAACTGCTGCAGCGCTTCCGCCAGCTGACCCACCGTCAGCAGAACGCTTTGATCGCCCTGATCGCGCACGATGCCGAGATGGCGCAGAACGAAGCCTGATTCGCTCGCGACACCCGAAACAGCCGGCCTCGAGCCGGCTTTTTCATGCGCGCGTTTTCATGCCCTCCAGGTCCGCATGGCGGGCACAAAAAAGCCGCCTCACGGGCGGCCTTTTCGGCGGGATGGGCGCTACATCAGGAACAGCGTGGCCAGCCCGAGGAAGATGAAGAAGCCACCACTGTCGGTCATGGCGGTAATCATCACGCTGGAGCCCATCGCAGGGTCGCGCCCCAGGCGCAACAGCGTCATCGGAATCAGCACCCCCATCAACGCAGCAAGCAGCAGGTTCAGCGTCATGGCGCCGGTCATCACGGCGCCCAGCTCCCAGTTGCCGTACAGATAGAAGGCGACCAGGCCGATCACCCCGCCCCACACCAGGCCGTTCACCAACGCTACGCCCAGCTCCTTGCGCAGCAGGCGGTTCGCGCTGCTGGTCTGGATCTGATCCAGGGCCATGGCGCGGACGATCATGGTGATGGTCTGGTTACCGGAGTTGCCGCCGATGCCGGCCACGATGGGCATCAGCGCCGCCAGTGCCACCAGCTTCTCGATGGAGCCTTCGAACAGGCCGATCACCCGCGAGGCGATGAAGGCGGTGACCAGGTTGGTGGCCAGCCAGGCCCAGCGGTTGCCGACCGACTTCCAGACCGAGGCGAAGATGTCTTCCTCTTCACGCAGACCAGCCATGTTCAGGACTTCGCTTTCGCTTTCCTCACGGATCAGGTCGACCATCTCGTCGATGGTCAGACGGCCGATCAGTTTGCCGTTCTTGTCCACCACAGGGGCGGAAATCAGGTCGTAACGCTCGAACGCCTGGGCGGCATCGTAGCCATCCTCGTCAGGGCTGAAGGTCACAGGATCGGTGGCCATGACTTCTGCCACGTCCTTGTCCGGATCGTTCACCAGCAGGCGCTTGATCGGCAGCACGCCCTTGAGCACGCCGTCATAGTCGACCACGAAGAGTTTGTCGGTGTGCCCCGGCAGCTCCTTAAGGCGGCGCAGGTAGCGCAATACCACTTCCAGGCTGACATCGTCGCGAATGGTGACCATCTCGAAGTCCATCAGCGCGCCGACCTGGTCTTCCTCGTAGGACAGCGCCGAGCGCACACGCTCGCGCTGCTGCTGGTCGAGGGTTTCCATCAGCTCGTGGACGACATCGCGCGGCAGTTCCGGCGCCAGGTCCGCGAGCTCGTCCGCGTCCATGTCGCGGGCGGCGGCGAGAATCTCGTGATCGTCCATGTCGGCGATCAGGGTTTCCCGCACCGAGTCGGAGACTTCGAGGAGGATGTCGCCGTCGCGCTCGGCCTTGACCAGCTGCCAGACCGTCAGGCGGTCGTCCAGCGGCAGCGATTCGAGGATGTGGGCGATGTCGGCCGGGTGCAACTCGTCCATCTTGCGCTGCAATTCGGCAAGGTTCTGGCGGTGCACGAGGTTTTCGACGAGGTCTTGATGCTGGCCTTCCTGACGGTGCGTCAGGTCTTCAACCAGCTTGTGCTTGTGCAGCAGGTCGACCACCTGGTTGAGGCGGTCCTGCAGGCTTTCCTGCGGCTTCTTGGCTTCTACTTCGGTCATAGCACGCTCCACCCCCAGTGGCAGAACGGGCCAGAGGGGATCAATACATCAGGTCGTGTTTACGCAATCGGGGTTCTGAGTAACTACTGGGTAAGTCCATGGTGGTGTCCCATGCGCCCATCGAGGGCAGATGCGGGAAATGATAACACTCCAAGGTGCATTAGGCGTTACAAAATGGCGGCTAGAACAATCGCTTGCGGGCGAAAGTTCACTGCCGAATCACTGCCCGGTTCGACGCCCGAAAGCTCCCCCAGGACACCCGGCTCCGACTGACAAATTCCACTCCTAGGCTGCAGGCAGGCCCGCCAACACGGAGGAAACCATGCGCCTGCCTGCCCTGCTCTGTGCACTCCTGACCTCATGGGTACCGACCACCCAAGCGGCCTCGGTGTTCCGTTGCACTGCCGCCGATGGCAACGTGCTATTCAGTCAGTATGGCTGCCCCGAAGAACGGCAGCAGAAAATCCAGGAAGCGAGCAATCCCACACCGGGTAGCGGAAAGCCGGTGCCCATGGCGAGAGCACAGGAATCCGCACCACAGAAGGCCTCGCAGGCGCGAAGCAAAGGCAAGGACAAGGAGGCCGACGATCGCTCCGTGGTGGTGGTCGGCGAGCAGCAGAACGGCTGCGGCAACCGCGTCACAGGCAGCGCGCGGCGCAAGGCAATCATCGAAGGCAGGATCAGGACAGGTATGACCCGCAACGACGTGGAGAGCACCCTGGGAAGGCCCGACAAGGTCAGCCAGCACAATGAAACGCTGCGCTACCATTACAACGCGGACAAGAAGCGCGGCGCGCAAACCGTGACCTTCGACGAAGACGGTTGCGTAATGGGCAAGGCGAAGCGCTGAAAGCACTGTCGCTATTTTTCGAAGGCAAAGAAAAAGGGCCTGCATTTCTGCAGGCCCTTTCATATATGGCGCACTCAGGAGGATTCGAACCTCCGACCGCTCGGTTCGTAGCCGAGTACTCTATCCAGCTGAGCTATGAGTGCGTCGTCGGTAAAGTTTAACCAGATTCACCAACTGGTTGCAGCTAGCGGCTTTTCAGCCCTTTCGCCACTGAAGCCCCGCTTTCGCGTTGCCTCGTATATGGCGCACTCAGGAGGATTCGAACCTCCGACCGCTCGGTTCGTAGCCGAGTACTCTATCCAGCTGAGCTATGAGTGCGCTGATGAGGGCGCAAATTCTAGAGCGATTTTTCTGATTCGTCAACAAGATTTTTCAATCTTTTCAGTAACTTACGTTACCTGACAAACCATCGCACCAGAGGATGCAATGGCGGAGAGGGGGGGATTCGAACCCCCGACACCCTTTTGAGGTGTACTCCCTTAGCAGGGGAGCGCCTTCGGCCACTCGGCCACCTCTCCGCAACACGGGGCGCATGATATCCATGTTTTCCCCGTTTGCAAAGAAAAATTTTAGAAAAATTAATGGTTTGGTTCTTGGTCTTTCTCTTTCTGGATGCGCTGGTAGATTTCCTCACGGTGCACAGCAACTTCCTTCGGCGCATTCACACCGATACGCACCTGATTTCCTTTGACGCCCAGTACAGTCACGGTGACGTCATCACCGACCATCAGGGTCTCTCCGACCCGGCGAGTCAGAATCAGCATTCCTTTCTCCTTACGTGTTACGGGATAAGCAGTCTGCAAAAAAAGAAATGGTGGCAGATTCGTATAGATCAAGTGCACGAATCCTTCACCCAAGTATTGACCAGTCCTGCCGGAAAGAAAGTTCCTGTCAGACAGTCAAAAACGACAAAAGGCGCGGGGTAGCCGCGCCTTTCGGTAGTTCTCGCCTTACTCGCCCTGTCGGGCCGGGGCGTCGAGTTCGAAAGCGGTGTGCAGGGCACGGACCGCCAACTCGAGGTACTTCTCTTCGATGACCACGGAAACCTTGATTTCCGAGGTGGAGATCATCTGGATGTTGATGGTCTCCTTGGCCAGGGCTTCGAACATGCGGCTGGCCACACCAGCGTGGGAACGCATGCCGACGCCGACGATGGAAACCTTGGCGATGTTGGTGTCGCCGGTGGCTTCGCGCGCACCGATGCTGGTGGCGGTCTGCTTGAGGATTTCCAGGGCGGCCTGGTAGTCGTTGCGGTGCACGGTGAAGGTGAAGTCGGTGGTGTTATCGTGCGCGACGTTCTGCACGATCATGTCGACTTCTACATTGGCGGCACTGATCGGGCCGAGAATCTTGAAAGCAACGCCGGGGGTATCCGGTACGCCACGGATGGTCAGCTTGGCTTCGTCGCGGTTGAAGGCGATGCCGGAGATGATCGGCTGTTCCATGGATTCCTCTTCATCAAGGGTAATGAGGGTGCCCGGACCCTCCTGGAAGCTGTGCAGCACGCGCAGCGGGACGTTGTACTTGCCGGCGAATTCCACCGAACGGATCTGCAGCACCTTGGAACCGAGGCTGGCCATTTCCAGCATCTCTTCGAAGGTGATCTTGTCCAGGCGGCGCGCCTGCGGCACGACGCGCGGATCGGTGGTGTAGACGCCATCGACGTCGGTGTAGATCTGGCACTCATCGGCCTTCAGCGCCGCCGCCAGGGCCACACCCGTGGTGTCGGAGCCGCCACGACCGAGGGTGGTGATATTGCCGTGCTCGTCCACACCCTGGAAGCCGGCGACCACGACCACGCGGCCAGCCTTCAGATCTGCGCGAATGTTCGCATCGTCGATGCTCAGGATACGCGCCTTGGTGTGGGAACTGTCGGTCAGGATACGAACCTGGTTACCGGTATAGGACACCGCCGGCACGCCGCGCTTTATCAGCGCCATGCTCAGCAGGGCGATGGTCACCTGCTCGCCGGTGGAGACCATGACGTCCAGCTCGCGCGGGATCGGCTGGTCCATGATCTGTTTGGCCAGACCAATCAGGCGGTTGGTCTCGCCGCTCATGGCGGACACCACCACGACGATGTCGTCGCCCGCTTCACGGAATTTCTTCACCTTCTCGGCTACCTGCTCGATTCTCTCGACGGTGCCGACGGAGGTCCCTCCAAACTTCTGTACGATCAAAGCCATTTCAAAAGCCGCCTGATTCCTGAAGGGCGCCCATTAAACATGCATCACCGCATGCTGCCAAGGCCCGCCGGACGCGCTGCGGGCCCCGTATTTCAGGGCCTTTAGAGGCCCTGTTCGACAAATGTCACTGCCAGCGCCAGAGCTTCGTCCAGCTTGCCGGCATCCACGCCACCGCCCTGGGCCATGTCCGGGCGACCACCGCCCTTCCCGCCCACGGCCGCAGCGGCCTGCTTCATCAGATCGCCAGCCTTGAGCTTGGCGGTCAGGTCCTGGGTCACGCCGGCGACCAGCACGACCTTCTCTTCGAACACGCCGCCCAGCAGGATCACGCCGCTGCCCAGCTTGTTCTTCAGTTGGTCGACCAGCGACAGCAGCGCCTTGCCATCGAGGCCGTCGAGACGCGAGGACAGCACCTTCACGCCACCGACGTCCACGGCGGAACCCGCCAGGTCGTCACCGGCTGCGCTGGCGGCCTTGGCCTTGAGCTGCTCCAGCTCCTTCTCCAGCTGACGGTTGCGCTCGATCAAGCCAGACAGCTTGTCCAGCAGGTTGTCGCGGCTGCCCTTGACCAGGCCGGCCGCTTCCTTGAGTTGCTCTTCGGCGCCATTCAGGTACGCCAGCGCAGCAGCGCCGGTGACCGCTTCGATACGGCGCACGCCGGAGGCCACACCGCCTTCGCTGGTGATCTTGAACAGGCCGATGTCGCCGGTACGGGAAACGTGCGTACCGCCGCACAGCTCGACGGAGAAGCTGCCGCCCATGCTCAGCACGCGCACCTGATCACCGTACTTCTCGCCGAACAGCGCCATGGCGCCCTTGTTCTTGGCGGATTCGATGTCGGTCTCTTCGGTCTCGACCTCGGAGTTCTTGCGGATCTCGGTGTTGACGATGTCTTCCAGCTGCTTCAGCTGCTCGGGCTTGATCGCCTCGAAGTGGCTGAAGTCGAAGCGCAGGCGCTGGCTGTCGACCAGCGAGCCTTTCTGCTGGACGTGATCGCCCAGCACCTGGCGCAGCGCGGCGTGCAGCAGGTGGGTAGCGGAGTGGTTCAGCGCGGTGGCCTGGCGCACGGAGGCGTCGACTTCGGCTTTGACAGCCGCGCCAACGCTCAGGCTGCCCTGGGCAACCACACCGTGGTGCAGGTGCGCACCACCGGCCTTGGTGGTGTCGCGCACGTCGAAGCGCATGCCGGCACCCTGCAGGTAGCCGCTGTCACCGACCTGGCCGCCGGACTCAGCGTAGAATGGGGTCTGGTCAAGGACGACGACGCCCTCTTCGCCTTCGTTCAGCTGCTCGACGGCCTTGCCATCCTTGAACAGGGCGACGATCTGGCCAGCGCCGGAAACGCCCTGGTAGCCGAGGAAGCGAGTGTCGCCATCCACTTTCACCAGGCTGTTGTAGTCCATGCCGAAGGCGCTGGCGGAGCGAGCACGCTCGCGCTGAGCCTCCATCTCGCGCTCGAAGCCTTCCTCGTCGAGGGTCAGGCTGCGCTCGCGGGCGATGTCGTTGGTAAGGTCCACCGGGAAGCCGTAGGTGTCGTACAGCTTGAACACCACGTTGCCGGGGATGACGCTGCCCTTGAGCTCGGACAGGTCCTGCTCGAGGATCTTCAGGCCCTGCTCCAGGGTCTTGGCGAACTGCTCTTCCTCGGTCTTCAGCACGCGCTCGATGTGCGCCTGCTGCTGCTTGAGCTCGGGGAAGGCTTCGCCCATCTCGCCGACCAGCGCGGCCACGATCTTGTGGAAGAAGGTGCCCTTGGCGCCCAGCTTGTTACCGTGGCGGCAGGCGCGACGGATGATGCGGCGCAGCACGTAGCCGCGGCCTTCGTTGGACGGCAGCACGCCATCGGCGATCAGGAAGCCGCAGGAACGGATGTGGTCGGCGACCACTTTCAGCGACGGTGCGTCGTCGTTGGCGCAGCCGATGGCGTCGGCCGACGCCTTCAGCAGGCTCTGGAACAGGTCGATCTCGTAGTTCGAGTGGACGTGCTGCAGCACGGCGCTGATGCGCTCAAGGCCCATGCCGGTGTCCACGCTCGGCGCCGGCAGCGCGTGCATGACGCCGTCCGCGGTGCGGTTGAACTGCATGAAGACGTTGTTCCAGATCTCGATGTAGCGGTCGCCGTCTTCTTCTGGCGAGCCAGGCGGGCCGCCCCAGATGTCGGCGCCATGGTCGAAGAAGATCTCGGTGCACGGGCCGCACGGACCGGTGTCGCCCATCGCCCAGAAGTTGTCCGACGCGTAGGGAGCGCCCTTGTTGTCGCCGATACGGACCATGCGTTCGGCGGGAATGCCGACTTCCTTGGTCCAGATATCGTAGGCCTCGTCATCGGTGGCGTAGACGGTGACCCAGAGCTTGTCCTTGGGCAGGTTCAGCCACTTGTCCGAGGTGAGGAATTCCCAGGCATAGGTAATGGCATCGCGCTTGAAATAGTCGCCGAAGCTGAAGTTGCCCAGCATTTCGAAGAAGGTGTGGTGGCGCGCGGTGTAGCCGACGTTTTCCAGGTCGTTGTGCTTGCCGCCGGCACGCACGCACTTCTGGCTGGTGGTGGCGCGGGTGTAGGCGCGCTTTTCCAGGCCCAGGAAGCAGTCCTTGAACTGGTTCATACCTGCGTTGGTGAACAGCAGGGTTGGGTCGTTCGCGGGGATCAGCGAACTGGACGCTACGCGGGTGTGCCCCTTCTCTTCGAAGAAGCGGAGGAAGGCTTCACGGATTTCAGCGCTTTTCATAGGTTCTTCCACGGAAAAATGCGGCCACGAATCGCCGGCAAAGGGCCGCATTATATCGGCCCCGCATCAAGGTTGTAGTGTCTTTGCGCGATAGTTAACCCCTATCGCGCAATAATTTCTGTCAGGAACGACGAAAGGCGGCAAAAGCTTCGACGATACGCGGGATATCGGCGCTTTTCACATCGAGGTGGGTGACCAGGCGCAAGCGCGCTGCCGGGCTGACGCGGATGCCGCGCTCGGCCAGGTGCTCGCCCAGCACACCGGCCTGCTCGCCAATGCCAACGTAGACCATGTTGGTCTGTACCGGCTCGATGTTGTAGCCCAGCTCAGCGAGGCCACGGCCCAGCGCTTCGGCATTGGCATGGTCATCGGCCAGTCGCTCGACCTGATGGTCCAGCGCGTAAATCGCAGCCGCTGCCAGGCCGCCGGCCTGGCGCATGCCACCACCGACCATCTTGCGCAGGCGGCGCGCGCGGCCGATCAGCTCGGCATCGCCGCAGAGCACCGAGCCCACCGGCGCACCAAGGCCCTTGGACAGGCAGACCGAAACGGAGTCGAAGTGGCGGGTGATCTCACGGGCGTCCACGCCCAGCTTCACCGCCGCGTTGTACAGGCGCGCGCCGTCCAGGTGCAGCGCCAGGCCGCGACGGTGGGTCATTTCGCGCGCAGCCGCCAGGTAGGTCAGCGGCAGGACCTTGCCCTGCATGGTGTTTTCCAGCGCCAGCAGGCGGGTGCGGGCGAAGTGGAAATCGTCCTGCTTGATCGCTGCCTCGACCTTGGTCAGATCCAGCGAACCATCGGCTTCGCCATCGATGGGCTGCGGCTGGATCGAGCCCAGCACGGCGGCGCCGCCACCTTCATATTTATAGGTGTGCGCTTGCTGGCCGACGATGTATTCGTCGCCGCGGCCGCAATGGGCCATCAGGCCGAGCAGGTTGCTCATGGTGCCGGTGGGGACGAACAGCGCGGCAGCGAATCCCAGGCGCTCGGCCAGGGTCGCTTCCAGGCGATTGACCGTCGGGTCTTCGCCGTAGACGTCATCGCCCAGCTCGGCCCGCGCCATCGCCTCGCGCATGCCGGCAGTGGGCAGGGTCACGGTGTCGCTGCGAAGGTCGATGATGGACATGGCAAGGCTCCTCGGGCATCAGGCGGAAAGGGCCGATGCTAAGGGCTTGGAGGCAGAGGAACAAGGCGCGGATTATTAATAGAGCCTCGTCGGCGAGCAGCATCACCTGCAGCCACGCCGGATGCTCCCCTCTCCCTTCAGGGGGAGGGTCAGGGAGGGAGAATGGTGCCAAGTCTACGCCGAAGTATCCCCGTAGCCCGCTCCCCTCTCCCCAGCCCTGGCTACGCGCCCCGCTCCGAAGGGAGAGGGAGCCGTTCGGCGTGAAGGGAAACCGCGAAGCCAGCCGGGAAGAATGGCAAATCAGAGCTCGGTGGGCACCACGAGGATGCCGGCGCGCAGGCCGTTCTTTACCCGCGGGTTGGGGAAGATGATCCGCGCGCCCTGCTCTTCCACGATCCAGCGCGTCCCGCCGATGTCCTCGGCGAGCAGGAAGCCGTGGTCCAGCTCGGTGAAGTTGTCCACCGCGTCGTCCAGGTGCAGGCGGAAGTGGTCGCTGTGCTTGATCACTTCGCGGGAAACGGCGAACAGCTGCAGGCCGTCGAGCTGCGCACCGTCTGCCTCCTGGCCGCTGATCACGCCTTCGAGCATGGCTTCCAGGCGATCCAGGTTCACCGCCTGGTTCTGCCCGAACGGCCGCGCCTTGCCCAGCTCCAGGGTAAAGGCCTCGGCGCCCAGGTGGCTGTAGGTGTAGGCGCTGAAGGTGATGCCCGGCTTGCTCTGCAGCAGCACGGCGTCGATGCCGGCACTACGCAGGCGCGCCAGCTCTTCGCGGGAATGTTCGCGGCCGCTGGCCCAGGGATAGAGCGCGAACTGCTCGATCTTCGAGCCGCGGATCGCGGTGTGCAGGTCGTAGTGCAGGCGCGGGCGGCCTTCGCGGGCGAAGAACGCGGCGGCCAGGCGCTCGAGCTCGGCTGCGCGCAGGGCCTCGTTGCCGCTGCCCTCTTCATGGCGACCGCAGAACAGGCGGTTGATGTCCTGTTCCAGGTAGCGCTCGCCACGGCGCATGGCCTCGGGGTTGCCAAGCAGGAACAGCACCCGCGACGCCGGCTTCAGCTCGCCGCGGGCGACGCGGTGCACCAGGCGGTCGAGCAGCTCGATGGGCGCGGTCTCGTTACCATGGATACCGGCCGAGAGCAGCAGGTCGCGGCCATTGTCCCGCGCCACCGGCGGAGTGATTTCAAGGGCGCCTTCGGCCAGCCAGTGCAAACGGGTGCCGTCTGCGGTGAGCTGAATCTTTTCCGTCGGCTCACGGCCGGCGAGGGTCAGTTCGAGCAGTTTGCCCAGGGCTAGCATGCGGACGCCTCCATCATGTCCTGCGGCCTGGCCGGCCGTGGACTCCGCGGTCAGTGGTGGTGGTCACATCCACAGTCTGGACCATGTTCGTGGACTTCGGCGGCTTCCAGCTCCAGGCTCAGGCCCAACTGGTTCACCGCCTGCGGGCGCACCACCAGCAGCGGGATCTCGGCATCATCCTCATGGGAGTCGGCGTAGATCACCAGGCCGCCCTTGCCGTCGGCCTCCAGCCACAGCTCGCGGCCTTCCAGGCGGATGGCCAGGCGCGCGGTGTGGGTCTCGCGGCGTTCGCCCTTATTGTCTTCGAGAATCAGCGGGAGGCTTTCGGTCATGTCGTTCACTCAGTTCTGCTGGAAGGGATAAACCGAGCCCAGTTTAAGGATCTGGCTCAATTCATCCAACGCCGTCCGGCACTCGACCAGCAGTTGCGGGTCGGCCAGGTCGGACTCGGCCAGGCGATCGCGGTAATGCTTGTCGACCCAGGTGACCAGGGTGTCGTGCAGGGTCGGGGTCATGATCACGCCGGGATTGACCGCCGCCAGTTCGGTGTCGTTCAGCGCCACGCGCAGCCGCAGACAAGCGGGGCCGCCGCCGTTCTGCATGCTCTGCTTGAGGTCGAACACCTTCACCTCGCGGATCGGGCCGTCCTCGGCCGTCAGGCGCGACAGGTAGTTCCACACGCGCTCGTTCTTGCGGCACTCCTCCGGGACGATCAGCAGCATATTGCCGTCGGCACGGGTGAGCAGCTGGCTGTTGAACAGGTAGGACTTCACCGCGTCCTCGACCGTGACCTGATCGCGCGGCACGCACACGGCCCGGAAGCGGCCGCCACGGCGGCCCAGCTTGTCGTGCAGTTCGGCGAGGACACGCTCGGTGTCGAGGAAGGCGTCTTCGTGGTGGAACAGCACTTCGCCGTTGCCCACGGCAATCACATCGTTGTGGAACACGCCCTGGTCGATCACTGCCGGGTTCTGCTGGGCGTACACCACGCCGTCATCGCCCAGGCCGTGCAGGCGGGCGACCGCCTGGCAGGCTTCCAGGGTCTGCCGTGCCGGGTAGCGCTGCGGCGCCGGGAAGCGGCTGTCGAAAGCGCTGCGGCCGAACACGAAGAACTCCACGCCGGCTTCGCCGTAGGACTTGCAGAAGCGCGTGTGGTTGGCCGCACCCTCGTCGCCGAACTGGGCGACCGCCGGCAGCGCGGCGTGGTGGGCGAAGCGCTGCTCGTCGTTGAACATCGCCGCGAGGATGCGGCTGGTCTGCGGATGCTCGATGGATCGATGGAACTTGCAGTTCAGGTTCGCCGCGGTGAAGTGCACGCGGCCATCGGCGGTGTCGGCACTGGGGCTGACGGTGGCGGCGTTTGCGGTCCACATGCAGGACGCCGAGCTGACCGCGGCCAGCAGCGGCATGGCCTCCTTGGCAGCCTTGGCGATGACTTCCGCATCAGTACCGGAGAAACCCAGGGCGCGCAGCGAGGCGACGGCCGGGCGCTCCTGCGGGGCGAACACGCCCTGCTTGAAGCCCAGTTCCATCAGCGCCTTCATCTTCGACAGGCCCTGTTTCGCCGCTTCGCGCGGGCTGGACGCCGCCTGGCTGTTGCTCTGCGAAGCGACGTTGCCGTAGGACAGGCCGCCGTAGTTGTGCGTCGGTCCGACCAGGCCGTCAAAGTTCATTTCATAGGCGGTCATCACAGGCTCACTCCCGGAGTCAGGGTTGCAGGCAGGCTCAGGCTGTCGCTCTCCAGCGAGGCGACCGGGTACGCGCAGTAGTCGGCTGCGTAGTAGGCGCTCGGGCGGTGGTTACCGGAGGCGCCGATGCCGCCGAATGGCGCGCTGCTGGCGGCGCCGGTCAGCTGCTTGTTCCAGTTGACGATGCCGGCGCGGCTCTCGATGAGGAAGTCCTCATAGCGCTCGCGGGAATCCGACAGCAAGCCGGCGGCCAGACCGTATTGGGTAGCGTTGGCTTCGCGCACAGCCGCGTCGAAGTCGGCGTAGCGGATCACCTGCAGCAGCGGGCCGAAGAACTCTTCGTCCGGGCGCTCGGCCACGGCAGTCACATCGAGAATGCCGGGGGTCAGCAACGCAGCAGTAGCCAACGGCTGGGTCATCGCCAGCAGCGGCTTGGCGCCCTTGGCCAGCAGATTGTCCTGGGCCTTGATCAGGTGTTCGGCGGCCGCGAGGGAGATCACCGAACCCATGAAGGGCGCCGGCTGCTCGTCGAAGCGGCCGACCTTGATGGTCGAGGCCACGGCCACCAGGCGCTCCAGCAGCGCGTCACCCCAGGCGCCCTGCGGCACCAGCAGGCGGCGGGCGCAGGTGCAGCGCTGGCCGGCGGAAATGAAGGCGGACTGGATGATGGTGTAGACGGCGGCGTCGACGTCTTTCACTTCGTCGACCACCAGCGGGTTGTTGCCGCCCATTTCCAGCGCGAGGATCTTCTGCGGGCGACCGCCGAACTGGCTGTGCAGCAGGTTGCCGGTGCGGCTGGAGCCGGTGAAGAACAGGCCGTCGATGTCGTCGTTGCTTGCCAGCGCCACGCCGGTATTGCGGGCGCCCTGGACCAGGTTGATCACGCCAGCGGGAATACCCGCCTCGATCCAGGCCTGCAGGGTCAGCTCGGCCACTTTCGGAGTCAGCTCACTGGGCTTGAACACCACGGCGTTGCCCGCCAGCAGCGCCGGCACGATATGGCCGTTGGGCAGGTGGCCGGGGAAGTTGTACGGGCCGAACACAGTAACCACGCCGTGCGGCTTGTGGCGCAGCACGGCGGTGGCGTCGGCCAGCGGGCCGCTCTTCTCGCCAGTACGCTCACGGAAGGCCTGGACCGAGATGGCGACCTTGTTGACCATGCTGGTCACTTCGGTGGCGGCTTCCCACAGCGGCTTGCCGGTTTCCTCGCCGATGGCGCGGGCCAGTTCCTCGGAACGGCCTTTCAGCGCAGCAGCGAAGCCCTCCAGCACGGCGATGCGCTCTTCCACCGGGCAGCGCGCCCAGGCCGGGAAGGCGTTGCGTGCGGCAGCGACAGCAGCGGCGACCTGCTGCTCGGAGGCGGCACGGCCGGACCAGACCACGGCCTGGCTGACCGGGCAGAGCGATTCCAGCGGCTCGCCTTCGCCCGCCAGCCACTGGCCGGCAATGTAGTGGGTATTCATCATCAGGCTCCCCTGACGCCGGGCGGCGTCAGTTGCGTTTTCCGGAGAGAGGCACCGCGCGGACCGAGGCCCCGGCGGACAGGCGCAGGCGCTTGGCAGTCTGCGCGTCGACCACCAGCGAACCAGCGGCCAGGCGCGCGGGCGCGGCGGTGATGCGGCACTCCTCGCGCTTGCGGTTGTGGATCAGGAAGGGCTCGGCGTCATCGCCCGGCGTGCCGATGGCCAGCACCAGGTTCTGGCTGTCGGCGATGGCGCGGATTTTCTCGGTCGGCGCCTCGATGGCGGGGCCGGCGTCGAAGATGTCGACGTAACCCTGGTAGCTGAAGCCCTCGGCCTTGAGCATGGCCAGCGCAGGCTCGGTGTCCGGGTGGACGCGGCCGATCACTTCACGCGCATCCTCGGAGAGGAAGCAGCTGTAGAGCGGGAACTTGGGCATCAGCTCGGCGATGAAGGCCTTGTTGCCCACCCCGGTCAGGTAGTCGGCCTGGCTGAATTCCATCTTGAAGAAATGCCGGCCCAGGCTTTCCCAGAACGGCGAACGGCCAGCCGAGTCGGACATGCCGCGCATCTCGGCGATCACCTTGTCGCCGAACAGCTCGCGGAACTCGGCAATGAACAGGAAGCGCGCCTTGGACAGCAGACGACCGTTCAGGCCGGCGCGATGGTCAGCATGCAGGAACAGCGAGCACAGCTCGGACTGGCCGGTGAGGTCGTTGGCCAGGAACAGCGTGGGAATTTCGCGGTGGATACCCAGCTCTTGCGAGGCGCTGACGGTCAGGCCGACGCGGTAGTTGTACCAGGGCTCGCGCAGGCCAACAGCACCGGCGACGGCGGAAATCCCCACCACCTTGCCGTCGTCGTTTTCGAGGACGAACAGGTAGTCGGCATCGGCGCGCTCGGCCTCGCCGCGGAAGGCTTTTTCGGCCCAGTTCACGCGGTGCTGCAGGCGTTGTTCATTGGCCGGCAGTGTGGTCAGGCCGGTGCCGGTGCTGCGCGCCAGATCGAAAAGAGCCGGCAGGTCGGCGCTGGTTACGGGACGGACGATCATGCTCTCTCCCCTCAGATCGCAACCAGGCGCACGCTGGCGCCCTCGCCGATGCCCAGGGCTTCGGCGGCTTGCTGGTTCAGAGTCACGGGCTTGCCCGGTACCCAATCGAGTTCGACGACGATGGCGCGGAAATCCTGCAACTGACCGTTGGTCACCAGGTAACCGCGATTGCCCTTGCCACCTTCACCGATGCGCACTGGCACCTGGCGGCTCTGAGCGATGGAACGGATGCCCGAGGTGCGCGCGTGCAGTGCCGGGCCGCCGTCGAAGATGTCGACGTAGTTGTCGGATTCGAAGCCGTCGCGCATCAGGATGTCGAAGGTGATCTGCGCGCGCGGATGCACCTGGCCCATGGCCTCCTGCGCGTCATCCGGCAGCAGCGGCACATAGATCGGGTAATGCGGCATCAGTTCGGCGAGGAAGGTGCGGCTCTTCAGCCCCGAGAGCTTCTCGGCCTCGGTGTAGTCGAGGTCGAAGAAGTTGCGCCCGATGGCGTTCCAGAACGGCGACTGGCCCTGCTCGTCGCTGTAGCCGACGATCTCCACCACCACCGCGTCGGCGAAGCGCTCCGGGTGGCTGGCCATGAACAGCAGGCGGCCACGGGAGTTGAGCTCGGCGATCGGCGTGTTCACCAGCTCGCGCTCGACGTAGAAGCTGGTCAGCAGGCTGTTGCCAGTAAGGTCGTGGCACAGCGAGAGGACGTGGATCTTGTTGTGGATCTTCAGCTCGCGGGAAGCGTGCACGAAGGTCTCGTTGCGGAAGCTGTAGAACGGCTCGGAGAAACCCGCCGAGGCGACGATGGCCGAGCAGCCGACCAGCCGGCCGGTGTCGGTGTCTTCCAGCACGAAGAAATAGCTTTCTTCACCGTTGAAGCTCACTTCGGCGGCAAACGAGGCCTCCGAGGCGAGGATCTTCTCGCGCAGGCGTTCCGCGTCGTCCGGCAGCGACGTGACGCCGACCGGGCTGTCCGCGGCGAGACGCTGCACTTGCTGCAGGTCGGCCACTTGGGCGGGGCGCATCACCAGCATGGCGTCACTCCTCTAACCAGACAAAATTCGTGATTGGCAGGCGCGACACAACCCGTGCCGCACTCATCAGGGCATTCGAAAGCACCAGCCGGGACGATCCGGCCGGCTAAACGGCGAGGCGCAGGCCCCGCCGATTCAGCGTAGCCGGGGGATCAGCCGCGGGTCAGCTTGGCGATGGCACGCTCGAGGCGATCCAGGCCTTCGTCGATGTCGGCGTCCGGGATCACCAGGCTGGGCGCGAAGCGCACCACGTCCGGGCCGGCCTGCAGGACCATCACGCCTTCCTTCTCGGCGGCGTTGAGCACGTCCTTGGCCTTGCCCTTGAAGGCGTCGTTGAGCACCGCGCCGATCAGCATGCCCATGCCGCGCACCTGGGTGAAGATGCCGTACTCGGCGGCGATCTTCTCCAGGCGGACCTTGAAGCGCTCGTGCTTGGCCTTTACGCCTTCGAGCACTTCCGGGGTGTTGATCACGTCGAAGGCGGCGCCAGCGACCGCACACGCCAGCGGGTTGCCGCCGTAGGTGGTGCCGTGGGTGCCGACGACCAGGTGCTCGGCGATCTTCGCGGTGGTCAGCATGGCGCCGATCGGGAAGCCGCCGCCCAGGCCCTTGGCGCTGGAGAGGATGTCCGGGTTCACGCCGTAGTACTGGTGGGCGTAGAGGTAGCCGATACGACCGAAGCCGCTCTGCACTTCATCGAAGATCAGCAGCGCATTGTTCTCGTCGCACAGCTTGCGCACGCCTTCCAGGTAGGCTTGGTCGGCCGGCAGCACGCCGCTCTCGCCCTGCACCGGTTCGATGATCACGGCGCAGGTCTTGTCGGAGATGGCTGCCTTGAGGGCTTCCAGGTCGTTGAACGGAATGTGGGTGATGCCTTCGACCTTCGGGCCGAAACCATCGGAATACTTGGCCTGGCCGCCGACGTTGACGGTGAACAGGGTGCGGCCATGGAAGCTGTTGACCATCGAGATGATCTCGTACTTCTCGGGGCCATGGACGTCATGGGCGTAACGGCGAGCCAGTTTCAGCGCGGCCTCGTTGGCCTCGGCGCCGGAGTTGGCGAAGAACACGCGCTCGGCGAAGGTGGCGTCGATCAGCTTCTTGGCCAGGCGCAGGGCCGGCTCGTTGGTGAACACGTTGGAGACGTGCCAGATCTTGCCGGCCTGCTCGGTCAGCGCCTGCATCAGCGCCGGGTGGGTGTGACCCAGCGAGCTCACCGCAATACCACCCGCGAAGTCCACCAGCTCTCGGCCGCTCTGATCCCAGACTCGCGAGCCTTCGCCACGCACCGGAATGAAAGCCGCCGGCGAATAGTTGGGAACCATGACCTGGTCGAAGTCGGAGCGTTGGACCTGAGCTTGCGGAGCGGACATCGGTGTTCTCCTGCCTGGTGAGGCGGCTATCGATGAATGGATTGTAGGGACGATCAGCGGGCCGTCATTGCCGCCATGCGACAACTTGTTATAGCGCCAACCCGCGAATTGCCGAGGCTTACGGAAATGCGACAGAAAGCGTCGGGAAGGCGCAGTGTAAGGCCTGCGAACTGCTGCGGGTACCAACGCGCGTGGAATTTGTTCGCTCGGCGAAGGAGCGAAACGGGAATAAGACGGGAGCGGCTTTTCATGTAGGAGCGAGCTTGCTCGCGAACGCTCTTACCGGCCACACCGGCGTCAGGCGGTTCGCGAGCAAGCTCGCTCCTACATAAAGGCGAATCACAGCTATAAACCGTGCAGCGAACGGCGGCTAACCTACCCCAGGCTATTTGCCCCACGGCGCTAGCACTTACTACCAATGGATGGAAGAACCATGCTGATCAATGGAATCGAATACGGGATTCAATTCGCCTCCGACATGAACCCACGAGACGGGCTGGGACTGGAGTGCTGCATCAACAATGTGCCGATTCTGGAAATATTCCGGGACGACGAAAACAAACGATACGTCGTGAACCTGTTTCAGCAAGATGTTCCGCTGGAAGTCCTCGAAGCCCTCATCCCCACGGCACGGGCAGAATTGGGCGATTTCCTACCGTAGGTCTGTAGGGCGAATGACGCGCCAGCGTTATCCGCCGTGCCAAGAACGGCGGATAACCTGTTCCAGGTTACTCGCCCTACAGGAGTAAGAAAGTCAGCCGCGTTCAGCGGCGACCGGTGCGGCTTCGGCAACGCCCTGCCCGCGGCGCTGGTTGCGGTCTTCGCGCGGGGTCACGCCGAAGAAGTTGCGGTAGGCGCTGGAGAAGTGCGGGCCGCTGGAGAAGCCGCAGGACAGGCCGATCTGGATGATCGACTTGCTGGTCTGCATGAGCATCTGCCGCGCGCGGTTCAGGCGCAGTTCCAGGTAGTACTGGCTCGGCACGCGGGTCAGGTATTGCTTGAAGATGCGCTCCAGCTGGCGGCGCGAGACGCACACATGCTGGGCGATCTCGTCGGTGGTCAGCGGCTCTTCGATGTTCGCCTCCATCAGCAGCACCGCCTGGGTGAGCTTCGGGTGGCTGGAACCGAGGCGGTTCTTCAGCGGGATGCGCTGGCGTTCGGAGCCTTCGCGGATGCGCTCCACCACCAACTCTTCCGATACCGCGCCAGCCAGTTCCGCGCCGTGGTCGCGGGACAGCACGGCCAGCAGCAGGTCGAGCACCGCCATGCCGCCACAGGCGCTCAGGCGGTCGCGATCCCACTCGAACAGGTGGTTGGTGGCGATGACCTTGGGGTAACGCTCGGTGAAGTCGTCGTGCCAGCGCCAGTGCACGGCGGCGCGGTAACCATCGAGCAGGCCGAGCTGCGCCAGCGGGTAGATGCCGGCGGACAGCGCGCCAATGCTCACGCCACTGCGCGACAGCTGCTTGAGCACGGCGCCCAGCGGCGCGGAGACCGTCTGGGGAATCTCGTCGGCGACCAGGAAGATACGCTGGCACTGTTCCAGCACACCGTTCCAGGACTGCCCCGGCAGGCGCCAGCCATCCGCTTCGGCCACCGGCTCGGCGCTCATGAACACCGGTTCGTAGAGCGCTTCAGGGTGCAGCCGGCGGGCGACCCGCAGGGCCTCCTCGGCCAGCGCGAGGGTCAGCGCCCGCGTGTGCGGCCAGAGCAGGAATCCGATGCGTTGTGCGGTCATGCGGCAGGTTTACCCAACGGTGCGAATGACAGACAGCTTACTTCAAGCTGCCGGAAAGGAACTGCTTGAGGCGTTCCGATTGCGGATTGGCGAGGACTTCCCTCGGGCAGCCCGTCTCTTCCACCAGACCCTTGTGCAGGAACACCAGCTGATTGGAGACCTCGCGAGCGAAGCCCATCTCGTGGGTCACCACCACCATGGTGCGGCCTTCCTGCGCCAGGTCCTGCATGACCTTCAGCACTTCGCCGACCAGCTCGGGGTCGAGCGCCGAAGTCGGCTCGTCGAACAGCATCACTTCCGGCTCGACCGCCAGCGCACGGGCAATCGCCACGCGCTGCTGCTCGCCGCCGGACATGTGTGCGGGATAGGCGTCCTTGCGGTGCGCCACACCAACTTTCGCCAGGTAGTGCTCGGCCTTCTCCAGCGCCTCTTTCTTCGACACGCCAAGCACATGGACCGGCGCTTCGATGACGTTCTCCAGGGCGCTCATGTGCGACCACAGGTTGAAGTGCTGGAACACCATCGACAGGCGCGAGCGCATGCGCTGCAGCTGCTTGGCATCGGCGGCCTTGAGCGCACCGTCCTTGTTCGGGGTGAGCTTGAGCTCTTCGCCGTTGAGCAGGATCTTGCCGGCGTGGGGCTGCTCCAGCAGGTTGATGCAGCGCAGGAAGGTGCTCTTGCCCGAGCCGGAGGAGCCGATGATGCTGATCACGTCGCCTGCCTTGGCCGCCATGGAGACGCCCTTGAGCACCTCGTGGGTGCCGTAGCGCTTGTGCAGGTCCTGGATTTCAAGTTTGTACATGGTGTCGGTTCTCGAATTCAGTCGTTGATCAGCCGGCCCTTGCGGAACGGCTCACGCCCGGCCACCTTGGCCAGCCAAAGCCCTGGCTGGGCGTAGCGCCCACGCTCGATGGCGAACAGCACGCCGGAGGTCCCGGCGCGTACGGTGCTGACCTTGTCGTTCAGCGGGTCGACCACTTCGAACAGCGCGTCGCCCTTCTCCACCCACTCCCCCGCCTTGCGCAGGTAGCTCACGACACCGACGTGGGGCGCGTAGAGGTATTCGGTACCTTCGAAGGGCATGCCTTCGCAGCACTCGGCCGGAGCCGCCGGCCAGTCGCCGGCGATCAGGCCCTGCTCGGCCAGGAAGCCGAGGATGGCTTCGCAATTGTCCTGCGCCTGGTCGACGCGGGTATCGCCTACGCCGCCCAGCTCAACGGTAGTCGCCAGGCACGCCAGCGGAATCGCTGCCTGCGGGAACGCTTGCGCCAGGCGCAGCCAGGGCAGCGAGCAGGACTCGTCGAAGGAGCTGCCGCCGGAATCTTCGGCGAGCAGCGCCACGCCCGCCTTCAGGCGCGCGGCCAGGGACTTCCAGCGCGGCCAGTGCTGCGGGATCGCGTAGACATGGATAGCGGCGTCGAAGTCGCAGTGCAGGTCGAGTACGACCTCGGCATCACAGGCGTGGCGCAGCAGGATGCGCTGCATGCCCTGCAGCTCGGACGAGGCCGGCGGCAGTGCATCGAGGCTGTCGCGCATGGCCTGGCGGATCAGCTCGACGTTGGCGGCTTCGTCAGCGCCCAGCTTTTCGCCGACACGCTCGGCAACCAGAGCGCTCAGCTCGACGAAATCGCGGTTGAAGTTCTTCCCGCTGGCGAACTCGAAACGGCCCAGATGGCTGGCCTGCAGGGTCTGGCCCAGGCCGATGGGGTTGGCCACCGGCACCAGTTCGACAACGCAGTTCAGTTGCCCGCGCGACTCGAGGTCGGCCAGGCGCTGCTTGAGCTCCCAGGCAGTGCGCATGCCCGGCAACTCGTCGGCGTGCAGGCTGGACTGGATATAGACCTTGCGCGGGCCCTTGCCGTAGCGGAATACGCTCAGGCGACGTTCGCTGCCCAGGCTGCTCCACGGCAGCAGATGATCGATACGTTCCATGGTCGTTTCCTCAGTGCTTGCGCGGCGCGAGATAGGCCAGCCAGCGGCGCTCGGCCAGCTTGAACAGGCGCACCAGGGTGAAGGTCATGATCAGGTAGAAGATGCCGGCGGTAATGAACGCCTCGAACGGCAGGTAGTACTGCGAGTACACGGTGCGCGCGGCGCCGGTGATATCCACCAGGGTGACGATGGACGCCAGGCTGGTGGTCTGCAGCATCATGATCACTTCGTTGCTGTACTGCGGCAGCGCGCGGCGCAGGGCCGAGGGCAGCAGGATGCGGCGATACATCTTCAGGCGCGACATGCCCATGGCCTTGGCCGCTTCGATTTCGCCATGCGGCGTGGCGCGAATGCTGCCGGCGAGGATCTCGGCGGTGTAGGCGCTGGTGTTGATGGCGAATGCGGCGCAGGCGCAGAAGGTGGCGTTGGACAGCCACGGCCAGAGGAAGCTTTCGCGCACCACGGCGAACTGCGCCAGGCCGTAATAGATGAGGAACAGCTGCACCAGCATCGGGGTGCCGCGGATCACGTAGGTGTAGAGCCAGGCGGGCAGGTTCACCGCCGGGTTCTTCGAACAGCGCATCAGCGCCAGCGGCACCGCCGCGAGCAGGCCGAAGAACAGCGAGATGGCCAACAGCTTGAGGGTCACCAGCAGGCCGCTGAAGTAGAGCGGCAGGCTGTCCCAGATGACGGAGAAGTCGAAGATCATGATCAGGCTCCCGGTCTCAAAGCTCGGCGACTTTCACGCCGACCGAATAGCGGCGTTCGAGCATGCGCAGCAGCACCAGGGAAACGCTGGTCACCACCAGGTACAGCGCCGCCACGGCGAGGAAATAGGTAAAGGGTTCGCGGGTGGCGTCCGAGGCTTGCTTGGCCTTGAACATCATGTCCTGCAGGCCGACCACGGAGATCAGCGCGGTGGCCTTGACCAGCACCAGCCAGTTGTTGGTGAAGCCCGGAATGGCCAGGCGGATCATCTGCGGCACCTGGATGCGGAAGAACACCTGTAGCGGGCTCATGCCATAGGCGAAGCCGGCCTCGCCCTGCCCTTTGGGGATCGCCATGAAGGCGCCACGGAAGGTTTCGGACAGGTAGGCGCCGAAGATGAAGCCCAGGGTGCCGACGCCAGAGGCGAACGGGTTGAGATCGATGTAGTCGTCATAGCCGACCATCGGCGCGACCCAGTTCACCGCAGCCTGGCCGCCGTAGAAGATCAGCAGGATCAGCACCAGGTCCGGCACGCCGCGGATCACGGTGGAATAGAGGTCGCCGCACCAGGCCAGCCACTTCACCGGCGACAGGCGGATGGCCGCGCCGAGCAGGCCCAACGCGATTGCCAGGGCCATCGACAGCAGGGACAGCTGAAGCGTCAGCCAGGCACCATCGACGATGGTGGCTCCGTAGCCATTGAACATAGTTTCGCACCTCTAGACCGGAAGCCGCCCGCAACCGCACGGACGCTGCAGGGCGCCCGCCACCTGACGGATCACCCCCAATAAAAAAGTGGCACAAACATCAGGACCGGGCCTGGGTCTGTGCCACTTCTGGACGTGGATCAGTTCTCGCCGTAGACGTCGAACTTGAAGTACTTGTCCTGTACTTCCTTGTACTTGCCGTTGGCACGGATGCCGGCGATGGCCGCGTTGAATTTCTCGGCCAGGGCGGTATCGCCCTTGCGCACGGCGATACCGGCGCCACCACCGAAGTACTTCGGATCGTTGTATTCCGGACCTACGAAGGCGTAGCCCTTGCCGGCGTCGGTTTTCAGGAAACCGTCGTCGAGGTTGACCGAGTCGGCCATGGTCGCGTCGATGCGGCCAGAGACCAGGTCCATGTTGGCTTCGTTCTGCGAGTTGTAGCGCACCACTTCGATGCCGGCCGGGGCCAGGACATCGGTGGCGTAGCGGTCATGGGTCGAAGCGCGCAGCACACCGACCTTCTTGCCCTTCAGGTCGACCAGCGGGTCGTTCAGGGTCACGCCTTCCTTCATCACGAAGCGCGCGGGGGTGTGGTAGTACTTGTTGGTGAAGTCGACGGACTTCTTGCGCTCGTCGGTGATGGTCATGGACGAGAGAATGGCGTCGATCTTGCGGACCTTCAGCGCCGGGATCAGGCCATCGAACTCCTGCTCGACCCAGGTGCACTTGACCTTCATCTCTTCGCACAGTGCGTTGCCGATATCCACGTCGAAACCGGCGAGCTTGCCGTCAGGAGTCTTGAAGGAGAAAGGCGGATAACCGGCTTCGATGCCGATGCGGACCGGCTTGTCGTCAGCGTGGGCAACCAGGGAAAGCGCGGACAGGGCCAGCGCACCGAGAAGTGCAAACTTCTTCATCAGTAACTCCTTCGAGGGTAGGACTTCGATTGGCAGGAGAAAGGGGTTGGCCCAGGCTGCCCGTGCAGAAGTGAAGGTTATTGTTCGTCTGCGCATTGCCGGCGCGATTCTTGTGAAAAGCGCGCCTACCGGGGTGAGCGGCATTCTAGCGACAGCCCCGGAGCGGTTATTTCTTCAATGCGACAAGTAATTATAGAAGCGCCGGAGACAGAGCCCCGGCGGCTTGACGGCGCGGATTTTACGTGATCTGAAAGCGAGTAGTAAAACCCAATTTACTTGCAGAAATTGGGCCACAAGCACCCGACTCCAGGTCCTGCGCGGGGTGCGCGATATTGACTCATTCCGCGGAGACAGAAAAGTCGCACCGAAGCTGTGCGAATTGTTTCCTGGCGCCTCATTTTGTCGCAGGGAAATGTTACCGGTGGGCAGGAAGCACACTGTAGGAGCGAGCTTGCGCGCGAACCGGATTGGCTCGGCGTCATGCGTTCGCGAGCAAGCTCGCTCCTACGAAAAGCCAAAACGCAGAAATGAAAAACGCCCCGGCAAGCGGGGCGTTTTTCATGGAGCCGCAGATCAGGCCGCGCGCATGGCCTGGTGCGTGTCGATGAGGTGCTGAACCACACCCGGATCGGCCAGGGTGGAGATGTCACCCAGGGTGTCGTACTCGGCCGTGGCGATCTTGCGCAGGATGCGGCGCATGATCTTGCCCGAGCGGGTCTTCGGCAGGCCGGGCGCCCACTGGATCACGTCCGGAGTGGCGATAGGGCCGATTTCCTTGCGCACCCAGGCACGCAGTTCCTGACGCAGTTGCTCGTTGGTTTCCTCACCGGCATTCAGGGTGACGTAGACATAGATGCCCTGCCCCTTGATGTCGTGCGGTACGCCAACCACCGCCGCCTCGGCGACTTTCGGGTGGGCCACCAGGGCGCTCTCGATCTCGGCGGTACCCATGCGGTGGCCGGAGACGTTCAGCACGTCATCGACGCGGCCGGTGATCCAGTAGTAGCCGTCCTCGTCACGACGGGCACCGTCGCCAGTGAAGTACATGCCCTTGAAGGTCTTGAAGTAGGTGTCCACGTAGCGGTCGTGGTCGCCGTACAGGGTGCGCGCCTGACCCGGCCAGGAGTCCAGGATCACTAGGTTGCCCTCGGTAGCCCCTTCCAGGATGTTGCCCAGGTTGTCCACCAGCGCCGGCACCACGCCAAAGAACGGCTTGGCGGCGGAGCCCGGCTTCAGGCCGTGGGCGCCCGGCAGCGGGGTCATCAGGCAGGCGCCGGTCTCGGTCTGCCACCAGGTGTCGACGATCGGGCAGCGCGATTGGCCGACCGTCTCGTAGTACCACTGCCAGGCTTCCGGGTTGATCGGCTCGCCGACCGAACCCAGCAGGCGCAGGCTGGAACCGTCGGCGCCTTCGACTGCGGCCTTGCCCTCGGCCATCATGGCGCGGATGGCGGTCGGTGCGGTGTAGAGGATGTTGACCTTGTGCTTGTCGACGATCTTCGCAACGCGGGAGATGTCCGGGTAGTTCGGTACGCCCTCGAACAGCACGGTGGTCGCGCCATTGGCCAGCGGGCCGTAGACGACATAGGTGTGGCCGGTGACCCAGCCGATGTCGGCGGTGCACCAGAAGACTTCGCCCGGACGGTAGTCGAACACGCGCTCGTGGGTCAGCGAGGCATAGACCAGGTAGCCGCCGGTGGTGTGCAGCACGCCCTTGGGTTTGCCGGTGGAGCCGGAGGTGTAGAGGATGAACAGCGGGTCCTCGGCGCCCATTTCCTTCGGCGCGCAGGTGGAGCCGGCGACCTTCATCAGGTCCTCGAACCACACGTCGCGGTGCTGGTTCCACTTGATGTTCGAGCCGGTGCGCTTGCAGACGATGATCTTCTGCACGCTGTTGGTTTCCGGATTGGTCAGCGCGTCGTCGACGTTGGCCTTGAGCGGGGTCTTCTTGCCGCCGCGCAGACCTTCGTCGGCGGTGATCACCACCTTGGAACGGCAGTCGATGATGCGGCCGGCCAGCGCTTCGGGAGAGAAGCCACCGAACACCACGGAGTGGATCGCGCCAATGCGGGCGCAGGCCAGCATGGCGACCACGGCTTCCGGGATCATCGGCATGTAGATGGTCACCACGTCACCACGGTGCACGTCCTGGCCGCGCAGGGCGTTGGCGAACTTGCAGACTTGCTCGTGCAGCTCGCGGTAGGTGATTTCCTTGTGTTCGGAAGGATCGTCGCCTTCCCAGATGATAGCGAGCTGGTCGCCGCGTTCGGCCAGGTGGCGGTCGAGGCAGTTGTAGGAGAGGTTCAGGGTGCCGTCGGCAAACCACTTGATGTCCACGTGGTGGTCATCGAACGAGGTCTGCTTGACCTTGGTGAACGGCTTGATCCAGTCGATGCGCTGGGCCTGTTCGCGCCAGAAGCCGTCGGGATTGACCACCGACTGCTGGTACAGCTTCTTGTAGGTGGCCTCGTCAGTCAGAGTGGTCGCGGCCACTTCGGGACGCACGGGGTACACGGATGCCGCTGTCATGGCGTTTTACCTCGGTGAAGAGTGTTGTTTTTGTTGCCCTAAGTTGTAACGGCGACACCCTTCCCCGAACCATACGACCATGGTCTTACCAATCCTTAGTCGTAGTGATGAGCCCCATAACTCCTACTGCCATGGGGCCGCGACAACCTGTCACATGCCCAGCGCGTGCGGCAACGCCAGCGAGATGTAGGGCACGTAGGTCACCAGGATCAGGAACAGCAGCAGGATCATCAGCCACGGCAGCGCCGCGCGGATGGTCGAGCCCAGCGGCAACCCGGTGACTGCGGAGGTGACGAACAGATTGAGCCCCACCGGCGGATGGACCAGGCCGATCTCCATGTTCACCACCATGACTATCCCCAGGTGGATCGGGTCGATCCCCAGGCGCATGGCGATGGGGAAGAAGATCGGCGCCAGGATCAGCACGATGGCCGAGGGCTCCATGAAGCTGCCGGCCACCAGCAGCACCACGTTGACCATCAGCAGGAAGCCGATCGGCGTCAGCCCTTCCTGCATCACCCACTCGGTGATCTGCTGGGGAATCTGCTCGGTGGTCAGCACGTGGGCGAAGAGCATGGCGTTGGCGATGATGAACATCAGCATGATGCTCAACCGCCCCGACTCCACCAGCACCTTGGGGCAGTCGCGCAGGCGCATGTCCTTGTAGACGAACAGCGCGACGAAGGCCGAATAGACCGCCGCCACCGCCGCCGCTTCGGTCGGCGTGAACAGCCCGGAGTAGATGCCACCGAGGATGATCACCAGCAGCAGCAACCCCCAGCCGGCACGGCGTGCAGCAGACAGCCACTCGCGCAGGCTGGCGCGCGGCTGTGCCGGAAGATTCTTCACCCGCGCGACGATGTAGATCACCACCATCAGGATCACGCCCAGCAGCAGGCCCGGCACCACGCCAGCGACGAACAGCTTGCCCACCGAAGTCTCGGTGGCGGCGGAGTACACCACCATGACGATCGACGGCGGGATCAGGATGCCCAGGGTCCCGGCGTTGCAGATGATCCCGGCGCCGAACTCGCGCGGGTAACCCGAGCGCACCATACCGGCTACCGCAATCGAGCCCACCGCCGCCACCGTTGCCGGCGACGAACCAGACAACGCGGCGAACAGCATGCACGCCAGCACCGCGGCAATCGCCAGGCCGCCACGGATGTGGCCGACGCAGGCGTTGGCGAAATCGATCAGCCGGCGCGCCACGCCACCGGTGGTCATGAACGCGCCGGAAAGCAGGAAGAACGGGATCGCCAGCAGCGTGTAGGCCTCGGAGGTCTCGAACAGTTTGATCGCCAGCGAGCGCACCGAGTCCGGGCTGAACAGCAGGATCGTCAGTGCGCCGGAAAGCCCCAGGGAAATGGCGATGGGCACGCCGATGAACATGAAGACGAACAGCAGGAGGAACAGCATCATCACGGTCATGGACGGTTCTCCGCGGCTTCTTCGCCAGCCAGTTTCGAGGCCTCCGCAGCCTCGTCGGCAAGGCCCAGGCCGAGCTGGCGGCCGCGCAACAGGTTGACGAGGATTTCCAAGTAACGCAGGAGCACCAGACCGAAGCCGATGGGCACGATCACCGCGATGTAGGCCTGGAGGATGCCGAAGTGGTCGAGGTCTTCCGCACCGATGCCGGCGATGAACAACGTCTTCACCCAGTCGAAGCTGGCGACCATGAACAGCCAGGCGTAGCCCAGGCAGCAGAGGCAGGCGAGCACACCGATGAAACGTTGCACCGGGCGCGGCGCCAGCTTCACCAGCGCGTCCACGCCCAGGTGGCCGGCAGTACGCACGCCGTAGGCGATGCCGAAGAAGATCAGCCAGCCGAACAGGGCCTTGGTCAGCGCGTTGCTCCAGGACATGTCCTGGGCGACGCCGAGGATCGCATCGCCGATGGCATAGAACGGTGCCTGCACGGCGGGCAGGCGATCACCCAGGTCATAGAACAGGGTGAAGACGTTGGTCATCACCACGTAGACGAAGGTCACCAGCGTCATGGTCGCCAGCAGGAAGGCGATGGCGCCCTCCTCGAAGTGGTTCCAGACGCGCACGAGTCGATTCATGGAATAAGCTCCAGAAAGCCCCGCCATCCGGCGGGGCCGGACGGATCAATGGGGACGATTGGAGGCTTCGGCGGCCTGGAGGAAATCGGCGCCGACGTTGTCGCGGAATTTCTGCCACACCGGCTGCATCGCCTCGCGCCACTCGGCGCGCTGCTGCGCGGTGAGCGCGTGGATCTCACTGCCGCCGCTGGCGAGGATGCGCTGGCGGGCGTCACGGTTCAGGCGCTCGGCTTCCAGGTTCACCTGCACGGTGACCTCGGCCATGATCTTCTGCAGCTCGTCGCGGATGTCCGGCGGCAGGCCGTTCCAGAACTTCGCGTTGGTGATCACCATGTAGTCCACCAGCCCGTGGTTGGACTCGGTGAAGTACTTCTGCACCTCGTTGACCTTCTGGCTCTCGTAGTTCGACCAGGTGTTCTCGGTGCCATTCACCACGCCGGTCTGCAGGCCCTGGTAGACCTCGGCGAAGGACATCTTGCGGGAGATGGCGCGCAGCGTGCGGAACTGCTCGTTGAGCACATCCGAGGCCTGCACGCGGAACTTCAGCCCCCGCGCATCGCTTGGCTCCAGCAGCAGGCGGTTGGCCGACAGCTGCTTCATCCCGTTGTGCCAGTACGCCAGGCCGAGGATGCCCTTGCCCTGCATGCTGGTCAGCAGGCTCTGGCCCTGTGGGCTGCGCTGGAAGTTGTCGACGGCCTGGATGTCGTCGAAGAGGAACGGCAGGTCGAAGATCTGCACCTTCTTGGTGTACTGCTCGAACTTGGCCAGGGACGGCGCAAGCATCTGCACGTCGCCCAGCAGCAGGGCTTCCATTTCCTTGCCGTCACCGAACAGCGAGGAGTTCGGGTAGACCTCCACGCGCACCCGGCCGGGCAGGCGCTCTTCGGCCAGGCGCTTGAACATCAGCGCGCCCTGCCCCTTGGGCGTGTTCTCGGCGACCACGTGGGCGAACTTGATCACTATGGGTTCATGAACAGTCGGTTCTTTGGCAGCCTGCGGTTCATCGGCAGCCTGTGTGGCAGTAGCGCAGGCCAACGCCAGGACGGCGAGCAACGCCCGCCCTGTCGATCCGAGCCTCGATCCAAACATCGCGTCACCCTCAATTTGTTCTTGTGCTTGCGAGGTGAGCCTGGGAACAGGCTCGCAGGGAGACTGACGCAAATGCTGGCGTTCGGAGAATTCATCTTTTCCCAAAGCCGCGTTCGAAAAAACGGAACGCCAGATACGAAAAGAAACGCCCGGCAGGGGCCGGGCGCGGAAAGGATCAGCGGCTCAAGGCTGCGGGATGGCGCGTCAGCCCGGCACCCGCGTACGGTGCTCGAGCATCATCCGCTCGTGTTCCTCGAGCATGCCGGGCACACAGTCACGGAGGAACTCCACCCAGGTACGGATCTTCGCGTCGAGGTACTGGCGCGACGGGTACAGCGCGTAGACATTCAGGTGGAACAGGCTGTAGTCGGGCAGCACGCGCACCAGGCTGCCATCCTTGAGCCCTTGCACGGCGGAATACACCGGCAGCGCGCCGATGCCCATGCCGGCGCGTACCGCTTCGGTCATGGCGTCGGCGGTGTTGACCTGGAAGTGGCTGTGGTTGATGCCGACCATTTCCTGGCCATCGGGGCCGTCGAACAGCCACTTGTCCAGCGACATCACCGAGTTCACCAGACGCAGGCAACGGTGATCGGTGAGCTCTGCAAGCTTCTTGGGCATGCCCTGGCGCGCCACGTACTCGGGGGATGCGCAGAGCACGCTGTAGGTCTTGCCGATACGCTTGGAGACGAAGCCCGAGTCCGGCAACTCCTGGGCGATAACCACGGAGATGTCGTAGCCCTCGTCGAGGATGTCGGTGATGCGGTTCGCCAGGGTCAGGTCGAAGGTGACCTCCGGGTAGATCTCGCAGTACTGCGAGATCGCACGGATCAGATAGTGCTGGCCGATGCCGGTCATGGCATGCACCTTCACCTTGCCGTGGGGCCGGGCGTGGGCATCGCCTGCTTCGGCCTCGGCTTCCTCGATGTAACCGAGGATCTGCTGGCAGCGCTGCAGGTAGCGCTGGCCGGCTTCGGTGAGGGCGATGCGGCGGGTAGTACGGTGCAGCAGGCGGGTACGCAGGTGCGCTTCGAGTTTGGCCACCGTCCGCGAGACGTACGCGGTGGTGAGGTCCATGCGCTGGGCGGCAGCAGTGAAGCTGCCGGTCTCGGCGACACAGACAAAAGCACGCATGTTGTGCAGCAGGTCCATCATTTCTCCTGAGAGCCTGTCCACGCCACGGCGGGCGGCCTCTGCAACGGCGCTCGGACGAGCAACGCCTTGTTACAGATTCATGACAGGCGGCGAATTGTCGCATACCTGTCGCGACGGGATTATTGTCCTTTCAGGCAACAATAATTCATCCAACCGTCAGCTTATCCTGCCCCCCGGCGCACTTCTAGAATCGCCGTCCCCAACGCGGTCTACCGCGACACCCCAGGATTCGCACCCGTGCTCCGCCTTTCGTGCAACGTGCCTCCCACTCCTCTGCACCTCGAACTACAGGGTCCTCAAGGCCCGATCCAGCCCGACCACCGCCTGCCGAGATAAGCCTGATGAGCAGTCTGTCCGTGCGCCTGCCCAAGGCCGCCGCGGTGCGTTTCGCCCTGTCCGACTGGGCGCACACCGATGGCGTTACCTGGATGTTCATCCTCAAGACGCTGATCACTGCCTTCACGGCGTTGTGGCTGGCCTACCGTCTGGAGCTGCCGCAGCCCAATACCGTGCTGGTCAGCGCCTTCATCGTGCTGCAGCCGCAGAGCGGCCAGGTGCTGGCAAAGAGTTTCTACCGCATCCTCGGCACGCTGGCCGGGCTCACGGTGATGGTCACCTTCATCGCCCTGTTCGCCCAGGAGCGCGTGCTGTTCCTGCTCTGCGTGGCGATCTGGGTCGGCCTGTGCACCGCCGGTGCGGCACGCTATCGCGACTTCCGCGCCTATGCCTGCCTGCTGGCCGGCTACACCGCCGTGATGATCGGCATTCCCGCCACGCTGCACCCCGAAGGCGCCTTCATGCAGGCGCTGTGGCGGGTGATCGAGATCACCCTGGGGATTCTCTGCACCGGGGTGGTCAGCGCCGTCGTGCTACCGCAGACCAGCACCGCCGCCCTGCGCAATGCGCTGAACACTCGCTTCGGTGACTTCGCCGGCCTCGCCAGCGCCGGCCTCAACGGCACGCTGGAACGCGAGCGCTTCGAACAGGCCAGCGCGCGCATCGCCGCCGAGGTCGTGGGCCTGGAAAGCCTGCGCAACGTCACCGCCTTCGAAGACCCGCACATGCGCCTGCGCAGCGGCCGCCTGGCGCGGCTGAACAGCGAGTTCATGCAGCTGACGACGCGCTTCCACGCCTTGCAGCGCCTGCTCGACCGCCTGCGCGAGCGGCAGGCCAGCAATGTACTGGAAGTGCTGATGCCCTGCCTGATCGATGTCAGCGAATTGCTCGCCAGCTGGCACGGCCGGCCACTCGCCGAAGCGGATGCCGAGCGCCTGAGCGTGCAGCTCGAACTGTGCAAGCATCACCTGATGCCGCGCATCCGCGAAGCCCGTGCCAGCCTCGGCCACACCTGCCCGCGAGAGGCCGACCAGTTGGATTTCGAGACCGCCGCCGAGCTGCTGTTCCGCTTCGTCGACGACATGCACAACTATGCGCAGACCCACGCCTCGCTCGCCGCGCACAAGCACGAGCGCGAGCAGTGGAAGGAGCGCTTCACGCCCAAGGCGAATGCGCTTGCCGCCGCCGTCGCGGGCTTCCGTTGCGCGCTGTTGGTAATCGTCGGCGGTGTGTTCTGGATCGAAACGTCCTGGCTCAGCGGCGCCACCTTCGCGCTGACCTCGGTACTGATCGCAGCGCTCTCCTCCGCCTCACCCAATCCCAAGCGCCTGTCGCTGCAACTGACCCTCGGCACGCTGCTGGGCGCCACGTTGGGCTTCATCCTCACCTTCCGCGTGCTACCGCATATCGACGGCTTCCCGCTGCTGTGCTTCGTGCTCGCCCCGGTGTTCGCCCTCGGCGCCTTCCTGATCACCCGGCCGAAATGGAGCGGCTACGGCGTCGGCCTGCTGGTGTGGTTCTGCATCGCCTCGCTGCCGGCGAACCTGGCGCGCTACGATGCCTACACCTTCATCAACGAATACCTGGCGATGCTGCTGTCGATGGGCATGGCAGTGGTCGCGGCGATCGTCATCCTGCCACCCAACCGGCCATGGTTGTGGGAGCGCCTGGAAGCCGAGCTGCGCCTGCGCGTAGTACGGGTGATCAGCGATCCTCTGAAGGGCCTGTCGTCCAATTTCGAGAGTGGCACCCGCGACCTGCTGAACCAGGCGTATGGGTTATCCACAGGCCGCCCGGACGTGCAACGCCGGCTGCTGCGCTGGACCTTCCAGGTGCAGGAGATCGGCCTGTCGATCATCGAGTTGCGCCGCGAGCAGGAGGCCCTGCCGAAAGAGCCCTGGTACGCCGAGCGCATGCCCTGGCGCCGGGCCATCCGCGCGCTGGGCCGGGCGCTGATCCGGCTGTTCATCCAGCCCAGCGAGAGCAACCGCCAGCGTGCGCTGGCTGCCGTGGAGCACGCGATCCACGCGACCCGCACTACCGACGATCGCCGCCCGCCGCACTTCGATTCCTCGCCCTTGCGCCGCGTGTGCAGCTACCTGCACTTCATCCGCACCTCGCTGCTCGATCCACAGTCGCCCCTGCGCGATTGAGCGGGTCGGGTTCGCGAGCAAGCTCGCTCCTACACAAAAGCCGACGCCCACCTGTAGGAGCGAGCTTGCTCGCGAACCACACGGCACCGAACTTCAGATCGTTTCGTGGGAGCGGACTCCGTCCGCGATTGGCCTGGGGTGCGATGCGGAATCGATCGCGGACGAAGTCCGCTCCTACGCCCCCCTGCAACTGCGTCCCGAAATTGCCAGAGCCTGCGACAACCCGCCGCAAGAACACCCTTGAAACCCGCGTCAATCCTGGATTGTTGCCTCTGAGTACGAAGTCTTGTTGGCGCCTGGATATATGACTCAGGTCAGGCAAATCCTATTATTTCCGTGCTGTTACAGCGCGCGCCGCAACACCACCCAAGACCCGTAATCAACCCCAACGATTCCCGACGCAGCCATCCGCTGAACGTCACGGACCCGTCATGTCCGGACACCGGGAACAAGGCAGGTAAATTCATGAAAGCTGTAGTCATCCTGGCCATGCTGGGCTTCTCTTCGCTCGCCCTGGCCGAGCAGGTGAACGCCGCCGACCAGGCGCCAAGCGCGGCCGTGGAGCAGTACACCTACGACATGAAACTGGACGTCGCCCACGTGATCTCGACCACCGACGTGTCCAACGAGTGCGGCATCGTGCCGGCGCGCATGACCTACGAAGATACCCAGGGTCAGCGCCACACCGTCGAATACCAGGTGTGGGGCAACGGCTGCTCCGGCGGCTAAGCGACTTGTGCAGTTGCGCCGAGGCCCACGCAGCCCCGGCGCAACCGCCAGCCCTCTTTTACGGCTGCAGGGCCGCCTTCGCAATATTGCGACTGTGCGCGCCGAAGTGCCGGATCAATTGCAGAATCTGCTCATCCAACGCCTCATCGTGCCGGAACGGCTCCGGTGAGTTCCCCGCGCTGAAGTCCCCCGCTGGCGCCTTCTCGTTTTCCAGCCAATGGCCGATCGCCGCATCGAACGCCGCCGCATGGGCATGAGATTCGCTCGCTACCACCTCACGCAGGTATTGCGTCGAGTACGGTGGATAAGTGCCGTCAGTACTCACATCCGCATAGGCCGTCAGCAACGGCGACTGCCCGCCCAGGCGCAGCGTCTCGCGCAGCCAGTCCACCTGATAACGCTCCACGCCCGTATGCCGGTCCGCCACGCGCTGGATCGCCGCCTGCTTGTCGGCATCAAAGCCCGCCATGGACTTGCCCGCCGTCCACAGCATGCTGGCGGTGGTCTCGCCCGGCAGCGGCGTCGAGTGATAGGGCTGCGTCATGTCCTGGATGTAATGCATCGCCCAGCCGAGGAAGCGGTAGCCCCAGTACGGGTGCCCCTTGTCGAAGGCAAAACGTGCCAGGCCGAAGAACTGGTACGCGCGCCACTCCGGCCAATTGCGCTCCAGGTACGGTGCGCCGGTGAAGATAATCGCGTCCTCATGGTAGAAGCCCATGTGGAACGGCGCCTGGGAGCTGAACTCGTAGCGCGGGTCGCCGAACGGCTGGGTACCGAAGCCGTAGCGCTGGCCGGCTTCGCCGGGGTTGTCGCTGAACAGATTGATGTCGTGACCGAAGTCCGGCTCGTCGGCAGCGCTGGCCAGCACGTCGATGGCCGGAATCTTCTCGCCAGCCTGCAACTGCACGAAACGCCACTGGTTCCAGCCGGACAGGTTGCGGAACACCAGCACCTCGGCCGGCTGCAACGCCACATGATTCGGCAACTCACCACCAGGCGGAGGCTGCACGGCGGTGGCCAGTTTGATCTCCGGATTCAGGCGCAGCGCCATGAGGAAGGCCTTGCGCAGATCGTCGCGGCCATCCTCGGTGAAGCGCAGGTCATCCGGACGCGGCGGATACTCGCGGAAATGTTCGCGCGCATAGGCTTCCTGCTCGTCCAACAGCTTCACCAGGCCGGCACGCTGCTGGCTGATGAAGCTCTCCAGCGGCTCGACCTCGACGTCCGGCGCCTGGACGACGGCCGGCAACTGCTGCAGGGCGATGTAGCTGCCCAGGGTGTGATTGGACCAAGCCCAGAGACTTTGCGGCAGGACCAGCAGGCCAGCCAGTAGGCAGGTGGAAAGACGCTTCATCGGCTTTTCGCTCTTATTTGGCAATGCAATGCGGAAAATTCCGACGCAGACTAACAACACAAAGCCCTGCCGGCACTGTCGAAGCTTGCCAGCACAAGTCACCGATAACGCCACGCCTGACCATCATCAATGGCGCATACGGCCCCAGCCACTACACTTGCCCGGCATGGACAGGCACCGGTTCCACACGCGTGCCGACCACTTGAAATAAGGGCGTCCCCATGCTGCAGTCCGTTTCACCCAAGCACGACCTCCCCCTCAAGCCCGATCCAGCCGAACCTCGCAGTGGCGTACTCGCCCCCTTCAGCATCGCCGCGTTCCGCATCATCTGGATCTGCAACCTGTTCGCTAACCTGGGCACCTGGGCGCAGTCGGTCGCCGCCGCCTGGGTGGTCACCGAGGCCCACGCCAGCCCACTGATGGTTGCGATGATCCAGGTCGCCTCGGCATTGCCGCTGGTGCTGCTGTCGATCATGTCCGGCGTGCTGGCCGACAACCACGACCGTCGCAAGATCATGCTGGTCGGCCTGACGGTGGAGCTCTCCGGTGCCGCACTGGTGACGGTGCTGGCCTTCATGGGCTATCTCGACCCGCTGATGCTGATCGTGTCGATCCTCTGGCTGTCGCTGGGCAGCTCCATCACCATTCCCGCCTGGCAGGCGGCGGTGAACGAGCAGGTGCCCCCGCGCATGCTCGGCGACGCAGTGCTGCTCAACAGCGTCAACTACAACGTTGCCCGCGCCGTCGGCCCGGCCATCGGCGGCCTTCTGCTGTCGGCCACCGGCGCGTCCTGGGTGTTCCTGTTCAACTGCATCTGCTACGCCGCGCTGATCTGGGCGATCTGGCAATGGCGCCGCGACGTGCCCAAGCGCACCCTGCCGCCGGAACACATCTTCGAGGGCGTGATCGCCGCGCTGCGTTTCACCCAGTACTCCAGCGTCACCCGCCTGGTGATGCTGCGCTCGGCGGTGTTCGGCCTCTCCGCCAGCGCCATCTGGGCACTCCTGCCGCTGCTGGCGCACCGTAATCCGGACGGCAGCGCCTCGGTCTACGGCTACATGCTGGGGGCACTCGGGCTTGGCGCCATTGTCGCCAGCACCATCGTCAGCAAGGCTCGCCAGTGGCTGGGCAGCAGCCGGTTGATCAGCTTCGCCGCCGCCACCCTGGCGCTGGTCATGCTGACCCTGGGCTGGGTCGACAACCTCTGGGTGATCTTCCCCGCGCTGGTGCTGGGCGGCGCCTGCTGGATCGCCGCTGTCGCCACCTACAACTCAGCGGTGCAGATTCTCGTGCCCGACTGGGTCAAGGCGCGTGCCCTGGCGCTCTACCAGACGGCGATCTACGGCGGGCTGGCGGCAGGCTCCTTCCTCTGGGGCCACTTTGCCGAAACCATGGGCGTGCAAGGCGCATTGATCGCCGCCGGCTGCCTGCTGCTGATCTCCGTGGCGCTGCTCTACAACTCGCGCCTGCCGGAGCTGAACTCCGCCAGCATCGCCCGTGCACCGGGCGGCGTACCGGGCCAGCCGACCTTCGTGTTCAACCCCGAGCGCGGCTCGGTGATGGTCTCCATCGAGTATCGGATTCCCGCCGAGCGCACGCGCGACTTCGTCCGCGCCGCCAAACTCTTGCGCCGCCTGCGCCTGCGTAACGGCGCGGAACGCTGGGCGCTGTACCGCGACGTGAGCAATCCCGAGGTCTGGCAGGAGCTGTTCCTGGTGGACAACTGGATCGGCCACCTGCGCATGCTCGATCGCCTCACCCTCGAGGACAAGACCATCATCGACAACGTGACCAGCCTCCATGATGGCGACGCGCCGCCGGTGATCCGTCACGGCGTGAGCTACGAGTCCGGCAGCTACGAAGCGCCGCCGGAAACCCTGGGTTAACCGCGCACAAATAAAAACGCCTCTCGGTCAGGAGAGGCGTTTAGGGTGACGCTGGAGTTTTACTCCGCCGCCGGCTTCTTGCGCTTGAGCGGCGCCAGGCCGTCCTGGCTCACCACCTTCGAGGGGCCGGATTTCGGCTTGGCGGCGGGCTTCTTCTTCGCCGGCGACTTGCTGCCGGTCTTCTTCGCATCGTCCTTTTTCTTCTTGGTGCCAGCAGCCTTGCCGGACGCCTTGACCTTTTTCGGCCCCTTGTAGGTGCCTTTGAGTTCCTTGATGGTGCGCAGCTCGAAGCGCAGCTTGAGGTAGCGCTCGATGCTCGACATCAGGTTCCAGTCGCCATGGCCGACCAGCGAGATCGCGGTGCCGCCGGCGCCGGCACGGCCGGTGCGGCCGATGCGGTGCACGTATTCGTCGCCACGGCGCGGGATGTCGAAGTTGATCACCAGGTCCAGGCCGTCGACGTCCAGGCCACGGGCAGCCACGTCGGTGGCGACGAGGATCTTCACCGCCCCCTGCTTCAGGCGCTCGATGGCCAGCTTGCGGTCCTTCTGGTCCTTCTCGCCGTGCAGCACGAAGACCTTGTGGCCGGCAGCGATCAGACGGCCGGTCAGGCGGTCGGCAGCGACGCGGGTGTTGGTGAAGACGATGGCCTTCTCATAGGTCTCGTTGGCCAGCAGCCACTGCAACAGTTCTTCCTTGTGCCCGGTGTGGTCGGTAAGGATCACCTGCTGGCTGACATCCTCGTTCAGCTCGCTGACGCGGTTGAGCTGGAGAGTTTCCGGCTCGCGCAGGACCTTTTCGACCATCTCGTGCAGGCCGCTGCCGCTGGTGGCGGAGAACAGCAGGGTCTGGCGCTCGGCCGGGCACTGCGCCGCGAGCTTGAGCACGTCCTCGGAGAAGCCCATGTCGAGCATGCGGTCGGCTTCGTCGAGGATCAGCACTTCCACATCGCCCAGCGGCAGGTTGCCGGCGTTGAATTGCTCGTTCAGGCGGCCGGGCGTGCCGATGATGATTTCCGGGTTCTTGCGCAGGCGCGCCCCCTGCACCTTGAAGTCTTCGCCGCCGGTGATCAGGCAGCCCTTGATGTAGGTGAACTGGGCGAAGCGCTCGACTTCCTTGAGGGTCTGCTGGGCCAGCTCACGGGTCGGCAGCAGGATCAGCGCGCGGGCGCCGCTCTTGGGCTTCTCTTCGCTGAGCAGGCGATGCAGCAGCGGCAGCACGAAGGCAGCGGTCTTGCCGCTGCCGGTCTGCGCCGTCACCCGCAGGTCGCGTCCCTCCAGGGCCTTCGGAATAGCCGCGGCCTGGACCGGGGTCGGTTCGGTGAAGGACAACGAATCGAGCGCCTTGAGCAGGCGTTCGTGGAGGGCGAATTGGGAGAACAAGGCAGACCTCGATATCACGTAAAGACCAAATAGCTGCATAGCTTAATGTTTGCCGAGCCTGCGCGCTGGAAATATTGCCGGCGGCCGCTTGCGGCGCACCGTCGCGTCAATAATCCGACAAACGTACCGTCACTTGGCGAAGCGCGATGCCATGCTCTGATGGGCCTGACAAAAAGGAGAACGCAGGTGCCATCGACGCTCATTTATTACGTGTCCGCCAGCCTCGACGGCTACATCGCCCGCCCTGATGGCAGCGTGGACTGGCTCGAAGGCCACGGCAGCCAGACTGATGACCACGGCTACAGCGCCTTCTATGCCAGCATCGACGGCCTGCTCATGGGGCGCGCCACCTATCTGTTCTACCTGAGCCAAGGCGAATGGCCGTACCCCGACAAGCCCGCCTTGGTCATGACCCGCTCCAATCACCTGTCCAGGGCCGCGCCGCAGGTGGAACTTGAGCATTACGCACCGGTAGACGCCCTCGCCTCGCTGGAGGCACGCGGCTGCCAGCGCATCTGGCTGGTGGGCGGCGGTAGCCTGGCGGGCAATTTCCTCGCCGCAGGCTTGCTCGACGAAGTGATCGTCAGCATCATTCCGCACCTGCTCGGTGCCGGCATTCCGCTGTTCAGCATCGGGCTCGAGCAACGCCTGCAGCTGCTGGAGCAGCGCAGCTTTCCCAGCGGCATCGTGCAGATGCGCTACCAGGTTCTGAAGGAAACGCCCTCGCCATGACCTCCACCATTCGTATCGCCGCCGCCTGCCTGCTCGATGACGCCGGACGCCTGCTGCTGGTACGAAAGCGTGGCACCCAGGCCTTCATGCTGCCGGGCGGCAAGCACGAACCCGGCGAGACGTCGGTCCAGGCCCTGCTGCGCGAGCTGGGCGAAGAACTCGACCTGCGCCTTGTGACTTCCGCACTGACCCCGCTCGGCCACTTCCAGGCCAAGGCCGCCAACGAGGCGAACATGCGCGTGGACGCCCAGGTCTTCGTCGCCGCCCTGCCCCATGCCGTCCAGGCCGCCGCCGAGCTGGAAGAGCTCGCCTGGCTGGACCCGACCGGCGAATACCCACAGAACCTTGCCCCGCTGCTGAGCGAACAGGTTCTTCCCGCCCTGCTCGCCCATCTGGGCTGATTCGTTCAGAACAATTACCTGCATTTCGTCGGGTTTTTCCTTAAGAAACCTTAAGCGCCTGGCTTTTGGCCATTAACCCGCCGGCTTTCCGTCGCGCGGCCGAAAACCCCGTTTTATAGGGCTTCCGGCTATAAGGTCAGGCCGTGACTGATGCGTCCGAACACATGTCACGCAGCGTCCTACAAGTCACAGGGGAAATATCAGAGTCGACAGACGGTACGAACTGTCATGAAAAGTCGTTCAGAATGCGTGGAATTTTTGAGCGGACCAAAGGAAACCACGCCGACAACAATGGCGATCCAGCGGAGTCTGGGCGATATCAACCAGCAAGAAGACATGCCGAATGCGAAGTACCCTTTTGACATGCCTTTCCATAGGCTTGGCGACCCTCTTGGCCGCCACCGAGGCAACCGCCTCCTCCAAGATCACGCGCACCTATCAACCTGCACCGGTTGATCTGCGAGTCCCGGTCCAGGGCAGTGCCCTACTGACCTTCAATGCCAAGCCGGTCAAGCCGACCAAGAGCGAGGCGCACCAGGTCACCCAGCGTGCCTACAGCATGATCGGCACGCCATACCGCTGGGGCGGCACTTCGCCCAAGCGCGGCTTCGATTGCAGCGGCCTGGTGAACTACGTGTTCCAGAACGTCGACGAAGTCGACCTGCCGCGTACCGCGCAGCAGATGTACAGCATGCGCGGCAACTCGAAAGTGGCGCGTGGCGATCTGCAGCCCGGCGACCTGGTGTTCTTCCGCATCCACAACCGTCGCAATGTCGACCATGTCGGCATCTACGTCGGAGACAACCAGTTCGTCCATGCGCCGCGCCGCGGCCAGAAGGTTCGTGTCTCCGACCTCAGTGGCGACTACTGGAAGAAGCACTACACCGCTGCCCGCCGCATCCTGCCGGAAACCCTGGCGAAAGCCGACGTCGGCGGTCGTTACGACTGATTGGGGCGCTCTCCCCTTGCGGGAGAGCGCTCAACTCTTATAGGCCGCGACGCGCCTGCCGGCGCAGCAGTCGCGCGCTATCCCAACCGGTCAGCAGCACGGCAATCCAGATCGGCCCGTAGGTCCAGATCTGGGCCGGGTTGAATGCCTCGCCCAGGAACAGCACGGCGATGGCAAACAGCAGCACCGGCTCGACATAACTCAGAATCCCGAACAGCCCCATGGGCAACAGCCGGCTGGCCGCCATCATCGCGCCGAACGCCAGCGCGCTGATCAGGCCCAGCAGCGGCAGCAGCGCCCACAGGCGCGGCACCTCTTCCAGCACCTTGGCACTATCAGTTATCCACAAGGCGGCCAGGGCGAACGGCAGCAGCACGATCATCTCGAAGACGAAGCCGGACAGCGAATCCACCGCCATCTTGCGGCGCAGCATGAAATACGGCGGATAGCCCAGCGCAGTGATCAGGGTGAACCAGGAGAACGCGCGGGTCAGCCACAACTCGTGCAGCACGCCCGCCAGCGCGAAGGCGACGGCAATGCCCTGCAACGTGGTCAGACGCTCGCCATAGAACACCCGGCCGCAGAGCACCATGGTCAGCGGCAGCAGGAAGTAGCCCAGCGACAGCTCCAGCGTGCGCCCAACCATGGGCGCCCAGATGAACACACCCCACTGGATCAGCATCATCGCCGCCGTCAACGGGAAGCATGCCAGCAGCCATGGCTCGCGCAACAGACGGCGGCCCGCCTCACGCAGCACTCCGCCCTGGCGGGTGAACAGCACCAGCAGCAGGACCATGGGAATCGACCAGACCACCCGGTGGGCGATCACCTGGATGCTGGTCAGCGGCGCCAGCGAATGGATGTAACCCGGCAAGGTCACGAACAGCACGGAAGACGCCAGGGACAGCGCTACGCCACGTCCGGAGATATTCATGCGAAGCGCTCCTTGCGACGGCGCAGGCCAAGGCGATTGACGCCCAGCGAAGCAACGATCACCGCACCACCCAGCGCCAGGCGCGGCAAGTCAGCGGCCTCGTTCCAGATCAGCAGGTTGATGAGCAGCCCCACCGGTACATGCAGGTTGTTCATCACCGCCAGGGTGCCGGCATCCACCATGGTGCCCCCCTTGTTCCACCAGAACTGCCCGAGCGCGGTGGCCAGCAGCCCCATCCAGATCAGCACGCCCCATTGCAGGTCGGTGGTCGGCAGCTTCTGCGGATTGCCGAACAGCAACCAGCCCGGCAGCGCGACCAGCAGCGCACCGACGAAGAAATAGCCGAAGCGGCGGTATTGCGGGATGTCCGAGGGATAGCGTCGCACCAGGTGCTTGTAGAACACCTGCCCCGCTGCGAAGGTCGCGTTGGCCACCTGCAACAGGAGGAAGCCCTGTATGTAGTCGCCGCTAACGCCGTCGTAGCGAATGATCCCGGCGCCCAGCACCGCCACCGCGGCCGCCAGCAGCGCCCAGGCATTGAAGCGCCGGTTCAACGCGTCATCGATCAGCGCCACGTGCAACGGCGTCAGCACGGTGAACAGCAGCACCTCCGGGACCGTCAGCACCCGGAAACTCTGGTACAGGCAAACGTAGGTAATGCCGAACTGCAGCGCGCCTGCCAGCATCACCCCGCCAATGAAACGAGGATCGACTCCGCGCCAGCGGGTCAGTGGCAGGAACACCAGGCCGGCGAGCACCACGCGGGTCAGCACGGCGAAATAGCTGTCGACCTGCCCGGCGAGGTATTCGCCGATCAGGCTGAAGGAGAACGCCCAGAGGACGGTGACGAAAAGCAGGTAAGGCATGGAAAGGAAGACCGGAACGGGGCAGGCAACATAGCGTCAGTCTCAGCACAGGAAAAGCGCTGTACGCCCGCGCCCTGCGAAAGGCAGAAACGAAAAAGGGCGACCGAAGTCGCCCTTTTCCTTGGATGGTGAATCAGGGATTAGCCCTGGTTCTCCATCTGAGCACGGATCAGATCACCGATGGTGGTCGGACCAGTGGCTTCTACGTCTTGCTTGTGACGCAGTTCTTTCATCGCATCTTTCTCGTCATCAACGTCTTTCGACTTGATGGAGAGGGAGATGACGCGGCTCTTACGGTCGATGCTGATGATCTTGGCTTCGACTTCTTCGCCTTCTTTCAGAACGTTGCGAGCGTCTTCAACGCGGTCACGGCTGATTTCGGAGGCTTTCAGGATGCCTTCGATTTCGCCGCCCAGGCTGATGACAGCGCCTTTGGCGTCCACTTCCTTCACGGTGCCGCGAACGATGGTGCCTTTCTCGTTGAGCGATGCATAGTTGGAGAACGGATCGTCTTCCAGCTGCTTGATGCCCAGGGAGATGCGCTCACGCTCCGGATCAACGGAGAGGATGACGGTTTCCAGCTCGTCGCCCTTCTTGAAGCGGCGAACGGCTTCTTCGCCAACTTCGTTCCAGGAGATGTCGGACAGGTGAACCAGACCGTCGATGCCGCCTTCCAGGCCGATGAAGATACCGAAATCGGTGATCGACTTGATGGTGCCGGAGATCTTGTCGCCCTTGTTGAAGCGGCTGGAGAAGTCTTCCCACGGGTTGGACTTGCACTGCTTGATGCCCAGGGAGATACGACGACGCTCTTCGTCGATGTCCAGAACCTGAACTTCCACTTCGTCGCCAACCTGAACGACTTTCGACGGGTGGATGTTCTTGTTGGTCCAGTCCATTTCGGAGACGTGTACCAGGCCTTCCACGCCCTCTTCCAGCTCGGCGAAGCAGCCGTAGTCGGTGAGGTTGGTGACGCGCGCGGTAACGCGGGTGCCTTCCGGGTAACGGGCTTTGATGGCAACCCATGGGTCTTCGCCCAGTTGCTTCAGGCCCAGGGATACGCGGTTGCGCTCGCGGTCGAACTTCAGAACCTTGACATCGATCTCGTCGCCAACGTTGACGATTTCCGACGGATGCTTGATACGCTTCCAGGCCATGTCGGTGATGTGCAGCAGACCATCGACGCCGCCCAGGTCAACGAACGCACCGTAGTCGGTGAGGTTCTTGACGATACCTTTGACCTGCTGGCCTTCCTGCAGGGATTCCAGCAGAGCTTCGCGCTCGGCGCTGTTCTCGGCTTCCAGCACGCTGCGGCGGGAAACGACAACGTTGTTGCGCTTCTGGTCCAGCTTGATGACCTTGAACTCGAGCTCTTTGCCTTCCAGGTGAGTGGTGTCGCGCACCGGACGCACGTCGACCAGCGAACCCGGCAGGAACGCACGGATGCCGTTGACGTCGACGGTGAAGCCACCCTTGACCTTGCCGTTGATGACGCCTTTGACCACTTCGTCGGCAGAGAAAGCAGCTTCCAGAACGATCCAGCTCTCGGCACGCTTGGCTTTTTCGCGGGACAGCTTGGTTTCACCAAAGCCGTCTTCTACCGCGTCAAGCGCAACGTGGACTTCGTCACCCACATTGATGGTCAGCTCGCCCTGTTCGTTGTAGAACTGCTCGACCGGGATGACGCCCTCGGATTTCAGACCGGCATGGACGGTGACCCAGTCACCATCGATGTCGACCACGATGCCGGTGATGATTGCACCCGGCTGCATGTCGAGGGATTTAAGACTTTCTTCAAAGAGTTCTGCGAAGCTTTCGCTCATGTCTATACCTGTAGTCAAAGGCTTGTAAGCCCGATTCCGCGCCACCAGCGAACACGGTCAAGTGATGAAAAAGAAGCCAGCAGGATCAAGACTGGTATCCTGCCGGCCCCCTGTTGCACCCGCCGAAACGGATGCTCCACATTCAGATTTTAAGGGAACGCTTCGCTCAATATGGGCGAAACCCTCCCGATACAAGGTCTGGAATGGTAGCAACGGATGTCGATTGCGTCAATCGGCGCCCCCGGTTTCCGATGTCCTTCACGACTCCAGCCTCATTCCTTCATTTTCGCCCAGCCTCGGAAGACGGGAGGACCGCCTGTCAGATCCGTCCTGCGACGCACTCGCCCCGGGAAAGAAAAATCCCCGGCTGGCCGGGGATTTTCGTGAGCCGTTCGACTAGTCCGCCAGGCCGCGACGAGAAACCTCGGCGAGGATACTGTCCACGACCTCTTCGATGCTCATCGAGGTGGAGTCCACCAGGATGGCGCCTTCGGCGGGCTTGAGCGGAGCCACGGCACGCTGGCTGTCACGCTCGTCGCGGGCGCTGATTTCCTCCGCCAGTTGCGCCTGATCGCTGTCGATACCCTTGCCCTTGAGCTGCAGGTAACGGCGACGGGCGCGCTCTTCGGCCGACGCTGTCAGGAAGATCTTCAGCGGCGCGCTGGGGAAGACCACGGTGCCCATGTCGCGACCGTCGGCGACAAGGCCGGGCGCTTCGAGGAAGGCGCGCTGGCGTTGCAGCAGCGCATCGCGCACCGCCGGCAGTGCGGCGACTTGCGAGGCGCCAGCGCCGACCTGCTCCGTCCGGATGGTATCGGTGACATCTTCGCCTTCGAGGATGATGTGCTGACCCTGTCCGCCCTTGGCATGGGTGAACTGCACGTCCAGGTGTGCGGCGAGAACCTTGAGGGCTTCCTCATTGGTCAGGTCGATGCCGTGGTTACCGGCAGCGAACGCCAGCAGGCGATACAGCGCGCCGGAGTCCAGCAGGTTCCAGCCCAGGCGCTTGGCCAGCAGACCGGCGACGGTGCCCTTGCCCGAGCCGCTGGGGCCATCGATGGCGAGGACCGGCCATTCGCCGTTCATCAGTTTTTCTCCTCGGCGACGCGAATACCCGCGCCGGACGCCAGCCCGAGGAAGTTCGGGAAGGAGGTCGCGACGTTGGCGCAGTCGTGGATACGGATAGGCGCACCGGCACGCAGGGAAGCCACGCTGAAGGACATGGCGATACGGTGGTCGCCGTGGCTCCAGACTTCGCCGCCGCCGTAGCTGCCGCCGTCGATGATGATGCCGTCCGGGGTCGGCTCGCACTTCACGCCCAGGGCCAGCAGGCCGTCGGCCATGACCTGGATGCGGTCGGATTCCTTCACCCGCAGTTCTTCCGCGCCGCGCAGCACAGTGCGGCCGGAGGCAGAGGCGGCGGCAACGAAGAGCACGGGGAACTCGTCGATGGCCAGCGGCACCAGGTCTTCGGGGATGTCGATGCCTTTCAGCTGCGCCGAGCGCACGCGAATGTCGGCAACCGGTTCGCCACCCACTTCACGCTGGTTTTCCAGGGTGATGTCGGCGCCCATGAGCTTGAGGATGTCGATGACGCCGGTACGGGTCGGGTTGATGCCGACATGTTCCAGGGTCAGGTCGGAACCTTCGGCGATGCTCGCGGCAACCAGGAAGAAGGCGGCGGAGGAGATATCGGCCGGGACTTCGATCGAGGTGGCGGTGAGCTTGTGGCCGGACTCGACGCGAGCGGTGGCGCCTTCGACGTCGACCGGGTAGCCGAAGCCGCGCAGCATGCGCTCGGTATGGTCGCGGGTCGGGGCCGGCTCGGTGGTGGAGGTTTCACCGGCTGCGTAGAGGCCGGCAAGCAGCAGGCAGGATTTCACCTGGGCGCTGGCCATGGGCATGTCGTAGTGCATGCCGGTGAGCTTCTGGCCACCACGGATGGTCAGCGGCGGACGGCCTTCGGGGCCAGTCTCGATCACTGCGCCCATCTCGCGCAGCGGCTTGGCGACGCGATTCATCGGGCGCTTGGACAGCGACGCATCGCCGGTCAGGGTGGTGTCGAACGGCTGGGCGGCCAGCAGGCCACTGAGCAGGCGCATGGAAGTGCCGGAGTTGCCCAGGTAGATCGGGCCGGGCGGCGTCTTCAAGCCATGCAGGCCGACGCCATGCACGGTCACGCGGCCGTGGTGCGGGCCTTCGATGACCACGCCCATGTCGCGGAAGGCCTGGATGGTGGCGAGGGCGTCTTCACCCTCGAGGAAACCTTGTACCTCGGTCGTGCCTTCGGCCAGCGAGCCGAGCATGATCGAGCGGTGGGAAATGGACTTGTCGCCCGGTACGCGAACACGTCCGGAGAGGCGGCCACCCGGCTGGGCCAGGAAAATCAGGTCATCGTTGTGCATGGCGTCCACATAGGCCCGGCGGGCCAGGATTTTGCTGAAATGCTCGCGGGCAACGCGGGCGCGGGTGAAAACACCCATCAGTTGTTGCCCGTCCCCATGGTCGACGGCCTCGCGCAGATCGTCGAGGTCGTCACGGAATACGTCGAGGATGCGCAGCACCGCCTCGCGGTTGGCGAGGAAGATGTCGTGCCACATCACCGGGTCGCTGCCGGCGATCCGCGTGAAATCGCGGAAGCCGCCAGCGGCATAACGGAAGATTTCCAGATTCTCACTGCGTTTGGCCAGCGAGTCGACCAGCGTGAAGGCCAGCAGGTGCGGCAGGTGGCTGGTGGCGGCGAGGACTTCGTCGTGATGCTCGACGGCCATCTGCTCGACATCAGCGCCCAACTCGCGCCAGAGGCTCTCGACGCACTGGATCGCGTCCGCGTCGGCATTATCCAGCGGGGTGAGGATGACTTTATGACGGCGGAACAATTTCGCGTTGGCCGCTTCCACCCCGCTCTGCTCGGAACCGGCGATGGGATGGCCGGGAACGAAGCGCGCCGGCATGCCACCGAACACGGCTTTCGCAGCGCGCACCACATTGCCCTTGGCGCTGCCCACGTCGGTGAGGATGGCATTGCCGATATCGAGGGTGGCGAGTTCGCCGAGGACCTTCTCCATGGCCAGGATCGGCACCGCAAGCTGGATCACGTCAGCCTCGCGGCAACCGGCAGCAAGGTTTTCCTCGCAGCGGTCGACCACTCCCAGTTCCACCGCCAGGCGGCGGGTTTGCGGGTCACGGTCGACGCCGACCACTTCCTCGAACAGGCCCTTTTCGCGGATGCCCTTGGCGAAGGAGCCGCCGATCAGGCCGAGCCCCACCACCACCAGGCGCTTGCGCTGAACAACATCAGGCACGGGCGAGCACCTTGGCCAGCGCTTCGAGGAAGCGGGCGTTCTCGGCCGGCAGGCCGATGGAGATGCGCAGGTGCTGCGGCATGCCGTAGCCACCCACCGGACGGACGATCACGCCTTCGGCGAGCAGCGCCTGGTAGACAGGGCCGGCGTCACGCTTGAGGTCCACGGCGACGAAGTTGCCCTTGGAGGGAATCCATTGCAGGTCCAGGGCGCGCAGGCCGTTTTCCAGCTGCGCCATGCCTTCGTCGTTGATGCGCTTGCCTTGGGCCAGGTAGTCGGCATCGTCCAGCGCCACACAGGCGGCGGCCAGGGCCAGGCTGTTGACGTTGAACGGCTGGCGAACGCGGTTGAGCACGTCGGCGACCTGCACCGAGGAGATCGCGTAACCGACGCGCAGCGAGGCCAGGCCGTAGGCCTTGGAGAAGGTGCGGGAGACCAGCAGGTTCGGGTAGCGGGCCAGGTACTTCAAGCCGTCCGGCAGTTCCTCGCCTTCGGCATACTCGATGTAGGCCTCGTCGAGCACCACCAGGACGCTCTCCGGCACCTGCGAGAGGAAGCGCTCCAGCGCGTCCGGGCCGAACCAGGTACCGGTGGGGTTGTTCGGGTTGGCGACGAAGACCACGCGGGTGTTGGCGTCGATGGCCGCCAGCATGGCTTCCAGGTCATGGCCCCAGTCTTTCGCCGGTACGACCTTGCCCTGGGCGCCGACGGCCTGGGTGGAGATCGGGTAGACGGCGAAGGCGTACTGGCTGAACACGGCGTTCAGGCCAGGCGCCAGATAGGCGCGGGCGACCAGGTCGAGAATGTCGTTGGAGCCGTTGCCCAGGGTGACCTGCGCGGTGTCGACGCCGCAGCGGGCGGCCAGGCGGGACTTCAGCTCGAAGCCGTTGCCGTCGGGGTAGCGGGTCAGTTCGGCCAATTCGGCGCGAATGGCGTCGAGGACCTTGGGGCTCGGGCCCAGCGGGTTCTCGTTGCTGGCCAGTTTGACGATGCCGGCGGGGTCGAGCTTCAGCTCGCGGGCCAGTTCCTCGACTGGCTTGCCGGGAACGTAGGGAGAAAGTTTCTGCACGCCCGGCTGGGCCAGGGCAAGGAAATCACAGCTCATGGACATCTCTCTCGACTGGGGCCGCACAGACTGACTCGATATAGCCGGCGGCAGCCATGTAATCGCAGATACGGTCAACAGATTCCTCTACCGACAGCACGGACGTATCGATGCTCACGTGGGCGGCCAGCGGCGCCTCGAACGGAGAGTCGATGCCGGTGAACTCCTTGAGTTCGCCGGCTCGCGCTTTGCGGTAGAGCCCTTTGGGATCGCGCTCCTCGCACACTTTCAGCGGCGTGGAGACATGCACTTCCACGAAACGCTCGGGTAACAGCTTGCGAACTCTGTCGCGATCCGCACGAAACGGAGAAATGAACGCGGCGATGGTGATCAGGCCAGCATCCACCATCAGCGCCCCCACCTCACCAACGCGGCGAATATTTTCACAGCGGTCTTCGGCGCTGAAGCCGAGGTCCCGATTCAAGCCCTGACGGAGATGATCGCCATCGAGCAGGTAGGTGTGCCGCCCGGACGCATGCAGTCGCTGCTCGAGGGCATCGGCCAGCGTCGACTTGCCGGAACCGCTCAGCCCAGTCAGCCAGACCAGGCAGGGGCGCTGGGCCTTGAGGCCGGCGCGCCCTGCACAATCGACCGTCTGCGACGGCCAATGGGCACTTCGCCCCATGTCAAAGCACGGCCTTGGGGTACGAACCCAGCACCTTCAGGGCAACGGCTTCGCTGTTGATCTTTTCCAGCACGTCCTTGATCAGCGGGTCCTTGTGGTGGCCGACGAAGTCGATGAAGAACACGTAGGTCCACTTGCCGCTGCGCGACGGGCGGGTCTCGATGCGCGTCAGGTCAACACCGTTGCTGTGGAACGGCACCAACAGCTCGTGCAGCGCGCCCGGCTTGTTGCGCATGGAGACGATGATGGAAGTCTTGTCATCGCCCGTGGGCGGCACTTCCTGATTGCCGATCATGAGGAAGCGCGTGGAGTTGTCCGGGCGGTCCTCGATCTTCTCGTGCAGCTTGTCCAGGCCGTACAGGCTGGCCGCCATGTCGCCGGCAATCGCCGCGCTGTTCCACTCGCTCTTCACCCGCTTGGCGGCGTCGGCATTGCTGGAAACCGCCACGCGCTCGACGTTCGGGTAGTGCGCATCCAGCCACTTGCGGCACTGGGCCAGGGACTGGGCGTGGGAATAGATGCGGGTGATGTTGTTGGTCTTGGTGTTCTCGCCGACCAGCAGGTGGTGGTGGATACGCAGTTCCACCTCGCCGCAGATCACCAGGTCGTGCTCGAGGAAGCTGTCGAGGGTGTGGTTGACCGCGCCCTCGGTGGAGTTTTCCACAGGCACCACGCCGAAGTTCACCGCACCGGCGGCAACTTCGCGGAACACTTCGTCGATGGCCGCCATCGGCGTGCTGATCACCGCGTGGCCGAAGTGTTTGAGCGCGGCAGCCTGGGTGAAGGTGCCTTCCGGGCCGAGGTAGGCCACTTTCAGTGGCTGCTCCAGGGCCAGGCAGGAGGACATGATCTCGCGGAACAGACGAGCGACTTCCTCGTTGTCCAGCGGGCCCTTGTTCAGCTCCATGATGTGCTTGAGCACCCACGCCTCGCGCTCGGGCCGGTAGAACACCGGCTTCTCGCCTTCGGGCAGGGAGGCCAATTTCACGCGCGCCACATCGGTGGCGCAGCGGGCGCGTTCGCTGATCAGCTCGAGGATCTTCTCGTCGAGGCTGTCGATGCGTACGCGCAACGCCTTGAGCTGGTCAGCGTCGCTCATCAGCCGTGCTCCTTCTCGAACTCGGCCATGTAGCCAACCAGGGCTTCGATGGCGTCCAGCCCCAGGGCGTTATAGATGGAGGCACGCATGCCGCCCACCGAACGGTGGCCCTTCAGGTTGAGCAAGCCGCGCGCGTCGGCACCGGCGAGGAAGGCCTTGTCGAGCTTCTCGTCGGCCAGGCGGAACGGCACGTTCATCCAGGAGCGGGCGCTGGGCTGGATCGGGTTGGTGTAGAAGTCGCTGCGGTCGATGAAGCCGTACAGCATGTCCTTCTTGGCGCGGTTGCGCTGTTCCATGGCGTCGACGCCGCCCTGCTCCTTCAGCCACTGGAAGACCAAGCCGGAGAGGTACCAGGAGTACGTGGCGGGCGTGTTGTACATGGAGCCGTTATCGGCGGCGACCTTGTAGTTGAGCATGGTCGGGCAGATGCTGCGGGCGCGGCCCAGCAGGTCTTCGCGCACGATCACGACCACCAGGCCGGACGGGCCGATGTTCTTCTGCGCGCCGGCGTAGATCAGGCCGAACTTCGACACATCGATCGGGCGGGAGAGGATGTCCGAGGACATGTCCACCACCAGCGGGACATCACCGACTTCCGGAATCCAGTCGAATTCCAGGCCGCCGATGGTCTCGTTGGACGCGTAGTGCAGGTAGGCCGCGTCCTTGGACAGGCTCCACTCGTTCTGGCCGGGGATCGCGAAGTAGTCGTACTTGGATGCGCTGGCGGCGACGTTGACGTTGCCGTAGCGACGAGCCTCTTCGATGGCCTTCTTCGACCAGATGCCGGTTTCCACGTAGTCCGCCACGCCGTCTTCGGGCAGCAGGTTCAGCGGAATCTCGGCGAACTGCTGGCTGGCGCCGCCCTGCAGGAACAGCACCTTGTAGTTCGACGGGATCGCCATCAGGTCGCGCAGGTCCTGCTCGGCCTTCTCGGCGATGGCCACGTAGTCGTCGCTACGATGGCTCATCTCCATGACCGACAGGCCCTTGCCCTGCCAATCCAGCAGCTCGGCACGGGCGCGTTCCAGCACCTCGGTGGGAAGCGCCGCGGGACCGGCGCAGAAGTTAAAGGCTCGCTTGCTCACATCCACTCTCGCTATCAGTCTTCGCTGGCTTGCGGGGCTTCTTCAGCCGCGACTTCGCCTGCTTCTTGGTTCTCGTCCGCTACTTCACCTTCGACGATCTCGCCGTCGACGATCTCGCCTTCGATCTCTTCGCCTTCGACGACGGTCGGTTCCTGCACCCGTTCCAGGCCTACGACGGTTTCGTCAGCGGCCAGTTTGATGAGGATCACGCCCTGGGTGTTACGGCCAGCACCGCGAACTTCGTCGACACGGGTACGCACCAGGGTGCCCTGGTCGGAGATCAGCATGATCTCCTCGCCGTCCAGCACCTGCACGGCGCCTACCAGGTTGCCGTTACGCTCGTTGATCACCATGGCGATCACGCCCTGGCCACCACGACCGCGACGCGGGTAGTCGGCCAGCGGGGTGCGCTTGCCGTAACCGTGCTCGGAGGCGCTGAGGATCTGCGCTTCACGGCACTCGGGGATCAGCATGGAAATGATCCGCTGGCCTTCGCCCAGGCGCATGCCGCGCACGCCACGGGCGTTACGGCCCATGATGCGCACCTTGCTTTCCTTGAAGCGGATCACCTTGCCGGCGTCGGAGAACATCATCACGTCCTTCGAGCCGTCGGTGATGGCGGCGGCGATCAGCGAATCGCCCTCTTCCAGCTTCAGGGCGATGAGGCCATTGGAACGCGGCTTGGTGAACTGGATCAGCGGGGTCTTCTTCACGGTGCCTTTCATGGTGGCCATGAAGATGTACGCGCCGGTCGGCTCGTCCTGGCTGAAGTCGGCGTCGTCGCCCTCTTCGCCTTCTTCGGCTTCCACCACTTCGGCGACCTGCTCGGCGACCACGTCGTCATCGTCGTTCTCGTCACCGGCGAACTGGGCGCGCACGGCTTCCAGGTCGATCTGCAGCATCGCGGTAATGCGCTCGCCTTCGTCCAGCGGCAACAGGTTCACCAGCGGACGGCCACGGGCGGTACGCGAGGCTTCCGGGATCTCGAAGGTGCGCAGCCAGTAGACCTTGCCCTTGCTGGAGAACAGCAGCAGGGTGGCGTGGCTGTTGGCGACCAGCAGGTGTTCGATGTAGTCCTCGTCCTTCACGCCACTGGCCGACTTGCCCTTGCCACCGCGACGCTGGGCCTCGTAGGCGGCCAGCGGCTGGGACTTGGCGTAGCCGCCGTGGGAGATGGTGACCACGCGCTCTTCTTCGGTGATCAGGTCGGCGATGGTCAGGTCCATCTGCGACGCGACGATCTCGGTACGGCGGGCATCGCCGAACTCGGCCTTGACCTTCTCCAGCTCCTCGCGGATGACTTCCATCAGGCGCTCGGGGTTGGTCAGGATGCGGATCAGCTCGCCGATCAGGGTGAGGATTTCCTGGTACTCGGACAGGAGCTTCTCGTGCTCCAGGCCGGTCAGGCGGTGCAGGCGCAGTTCCAGGATGGCCTGGGCCTGCTCCGGCGACAGGTAGTACTTGCCTTCGCGCAGACCGTACTGCTCATCCAGGTCTTCCGGACGGCAGGAATCGGCGCCGGCGCGCTCGACCATGGCTTCCACGGCGCTGGATTCCCAGGCAGTGGCGATCAGGCGTTCCTTGGCTTCGGCCGGGGTCGGCGAAGTCTTGATCAGCTCGATCACCGGGTCGATGTTCGACAGGGCGACCGCCTGGCCTTCAAGGATGTGGCCGCGTTCGCGGGCCTTGCGCAGTTCGTAGACGGTCCGGCGGGTCACCACTTCACGGCGGTGGCGGACGAAGACCTCGAGCATGTCCTTGAGGTTCATCGTGCGCGGCTGGCCGTCGACCAGGGCCACCACGTTGATGCCGAAGACGCTCTGCAACTGGGTCTGGGCGTAGAGGTTGTTCAGCACGACCTCGCCCACTTCGCCGCGGCGCAGCTCGATGACCACGCGCATGCCGTCCTTGTCGGACTCGTCGCGCAGCTCGGTGATGCCTTCGATCTTCTTCTCTTTCACCAGCTCGGCGATCTTCTCGATCAGGCGAGCCTTGTTCAGCTGGTAGGGCAGCTCGGTGATGATGATCTGCTGGCGGTTGCCGCCCTTCTCCATGTCCTCGATGGTGGCGCGGGCACGGATATAGATGCGGCCACGGCCGGTACGGTAGGCCTCGATGATGCCCGCACGACCGTTGATGATGCCGGCGGTCGGGAAGTCCGGACCGGGGATGTACTGCATCAGGTCGTCGACGGACAGCTCGGGGTTGTCCATCAGCGCCAGGCAGCCGTCGATCACCTCGGTGAGGTTGTGCGGCGGGATGTTGGTCGCCATACCCACGGCAATACCGCTGGAACCGTTGACCAGCAGGTTCGGGATCTTGGTCGGCATGACCGCCGGGATCTGCTCGGTGCCGTCGTAGTTGGGCACCCAGTCGACGGTTTCCTTGTCCAGGTCGGCCAGCAGCTCGTGGGCCAGCTTGGACATGCGCACTTCGGTGTATCGCATGGCCGCGGCGTTGTCGCCGTCCACCGAACCGAAGTTGCCCTGGCCGTCGACCAGCATGTAGCGCAGCGAGAAGGGCTGGGCCATGCGGACGATGGTGTCGTACACCGCGGTGTCGCCGTGCGGGTGGTACTTACCGATCACGTCACCGACCACACGGGCGGATTTCTTGTAGGGCTTGTTCCAGTCGTTGCCCAGTTCGCTCATGGCGTACAGGACGCGGCGGTGCACGGGCTTCAAGCCATCGCGTGCATCGGGCAGGGCACGACCGACGATCACGCTCATGGCGTAATCGAGGTAGGACTGTCGGAGTTCGTCTTCGATGTTGACCGGGAGGATTTCTTTGGCCAGTTCGCCCATGAGAAGCCTGGTTCCTTTTTCAAATGGGTCTCCGTCATGCCCGTCCTGGGCCTGGCGGAGCGCGGTGCGCTATCAAAGCGCCACCGACTCTCTACAAATCAACGACTTGGCCGTTGATCCGCGATGCTGTGGGGGCCGTAAAAATGCCCCATCAAGAACCGTCGGAGCTTACCACAAGCCAGGGTCAAACCCTACCCTCGCCCAAGCCCCTCGATGAATTGCCGCAGGCCCCGTCAATGCAGGCGCTTGCGGCTCATCAACTGGGCCATCCGCTCGGTATCCGGACGTTCGACGACGCCGCGCTCGGTCACGATGGCATCGATCAGGTCCGCCGGGGTCACATCGAACACCGGGTTGTAGGCATCCACGTCAGCGGCGACACGTTTGCCGCCGATTTCCAGGAGTTCGCGACCGTCGCGCTCCTCGATCGGGATGTCCTCGCCACTTTCCAGCCCCATGTCGATGGTCGAGCTTGGAGCCACCACCATGAAGCGCACGCCGTGGTGCATGGCGGTGACCGCCAGCTGGTAGGTGCCGATCTTGTTGGCGACGTCGCCGTTGGCAGTGATGCGGTCAGCACCGACGATGACCCAGGTGATACTTTCGGTCTTCATCAGGTGCGCCGCAGCGGCATCTGCGTTCAAGGTGACCGGCACGCCTTCGTTCGCCAGTTCCCAGGCGGTCAGACGCGCGCCCTGCAGCCAGGGGCGGGTTTCGTCGGCGTAGACGCGCTCGATCAGCCCTTCCAGGTGCGCCGCACGCAGCACGCCCAGCGCGGTGCCGAAGCCTCCAGTGGCCAGGGCGCCGGTATTGCAGTGAGTGAGGATCTTCTGCGGGCCGCCGTGGTGTTTGCGGATCAGCTCCACGCCCAGTTGGGCCATGGTCAGGTTCGCCTCGCGGTCGCTTTCATGGATCGCCACCGCCTCGGCTTCCAGCAGCGCCAGCGGGTCCTCGCCCGGCTTCAGGCGCTCCAGGCGGTCGCGCATGCGGTTCAGCGCCCAGAACAGGTTGACCGCGGTGGGACGCGATTCGGCGAGCACGGTGAAATCTTCTTCCAGCGCCGTACGCCAGTCGCCGCCGGCGGCCAGGCGGGCGCGCAGGCCCAGCGCCAGGCCATAGGCTGCGGCAATGCCGATGGCAGGTGCGCCACGCACGACCATCTGGCGGATGGCCTCGGCCACGCCTTCGGCGGTCTCAAAGGACAGCCAGGTTTCCTCCAGCGGCAGCAGGCGCTGGTCCAGCAGTCGGAGTGTGCCCTTGCGCCAATCAATGGCCGTGACCCGTTCGGCCGCCAACAGTCGCTCACGCATGGAACACCTCTTCAATTCAATGGAATCGCGGGCCTTTCCCGGCCCCCAGGAATCTTCCCGCGCAGGCGGGTAAAAGCGCCGAGTATACCGAGCCTGCGGCGGTGGCGCTCGGCTATACTCGGGCGCTTTATTATCGCGCCCAGGATGCGCCATATGCCCACCACCAAAGTCCCGCTCGACCTGCTGCTCTTCCCCACCTGGATTGTCCCCGTGGAGCCCGCCGGCATCGTCCTGCGTGACCATGGCCTGGGCATCCGCGACGGTCGCATCGCCCTGCTCGCGCCGCGCGCCGAGGCGCTGCGCCATCCGGCGGCGGAAACCCGCGAACTGCCGGGCATGCTGCTCTCCCCCGGCCTGATCAACGCCCACGGCCATGCGGCGATGAGCCTGTTCCGCGGCCTGGCGGACGACCTGGCACTGATGACCTGGCTGCAGGAGCACATCTGGCCGGCAGAAGCCAAGTGGGTCAGCGAGGACTTCGTCCGTGATGGCACGGAACTGGCCATCGCCGAGCAACTCAAGGGCGGCATCACCTGCTTCTCCGACATGTATTTCCTGCCGCAGGTGGCCTGCGAGGTGGTGCACAAGGCCGGCGTTCGCGCGCAGATCAGCGTGCCGGTACTGGATTTCCCGGTCCCCGGCGCCCGCGACGCCGACGACGCCATCCGCCAGGGCCTGGCACTGCGCGACGATCTCAAGCATCACCCACGCATCAAGGTCGCCTTCGGCCCGCACGCGCCCTACACGGTCAGCGACGACAAGCTGGAAAACATCCTGATGCTCGCCGAGGAACTGGACGCCGGCATTCATATGCACGTCCATGAGACTGCCTTCGAAGTCCAGCAGGCGCTGGAGAAGCACGGCGAGCGCCCGCTGGCCCGCCTGCATCGCCTGGGGCTGCTCGGCCCGCGCTTCCAGGCCGTGCACATGACCCAGTTGAACGACGAAGACCTGGCCATGCTGGTGGAAACCAACAGTTCGGTGGTGCACTGCCCCGAATCCAACCTCAAGCTGGCCAGCGGCTTCTGCCCGGTGGAGCGCCTGTGGCAGGCCGGCGTCAACGTCGCCATCGGCACCGACGGCGCGGCCAGCAACAATGACCTCGACCTGCTCGGCGAAACCCGTACGGCCGCCCTGCTGGCGAAGGCCGTGGCCGGCCAGGCCACCGCGCTGGACGCCCACCGCGCCCTGCGCATGGCCACCCTGAACGGCGCCCGCGCGCTGGGCATGGAGCAGGAGACCGGCAGCCTGGAGTTGGGCAAGGCGGCCGATATCACGGCCTTCGACCTTTCCGGACTGGCCCAGCAGCCGGTGTACGAGCCGGTTTCCCAACTGATCTACGCCAGCGGCCGCGACTGCGTGCGCCACGTCTGGGTCGGCGGCAAGCAACTGCTCGAAGCCGGCAAGCTCACCCGCCTGGACGAAGAGCGCCTGATCGCCGTAGCAGGCGAGTGGGGCAGGAAGATCGCCGGGGCCTGATAGAGACTCCGCTCAGGAAGAGTCCCTCTCCCTGAAGGGAGAGGGGACTGGATCGGCGCGAAAGTTGAGTCTGAAGGTCGCCTGATACTATGGCAGCTGGAAGCGCAGAATCCTTCACGCTGCCCAGAACGCTCCCTCTCCCTTCAGGGAGAGGGCTGGGGAGAGGGCTGGGGAGAGGGTAACGCCCAGCACCAGCACTTCAAAGCCACGGCGGGCCACGGTAGGCCACTTCAAGCTCGCATCCTGCTGATTGCCACACGCGCCCAGCAAGGCGCCACTGCGACAATCTGTCATGCCGCGCCCCATCCATTCGACGAAGCTGGCATCATAGCCAGTCTTCGTTTCCAGCTTTTTGATCAATAGGGACACCATGAGCAACGTCGACCACGCCGAGATCGCCAAATTCGAGGCCCTCGCCCACCGCTGGTGGGACCGCGAAAGCGAGTTCAAGCCCCTGCACGACATCAACCCACTGCGGGTCAACTGGATCGACGAGCGCGTCAGCCTCGCCGGCAAGAAGGTCCTCGACGTCGGCTGCGGCGGCGGCATCCTCAGCGAAGCCATGGCCCAGCGCGGCGCTACCGTCACCGGCATCGACATGGGCGAAGCGCCCCTGGCAGTCGCCCAGCTGCACCAACTGGAGTCCGGCGTGCCGGTGGAATACCGCCGCATCACCGCCGAAGAGCTGGCCGAGGAAATGCCCGAACAGTTCGACGTGGTGACCTGCCTGGAAATGCTCGAACACGTGCCCGACCCGGCGTCGGTGATCCGCGCCTGCCACAAGATGGTCAAGCCCGGCGGCCAGGTGTTCTTCTCCACCATCAACCGCAACCCGAAGGCCTACCTGTTCGCCATCGTCGGTGCGGAATACGTGATGCGCCTGCTGCCGCGCGGTACCCATGACTTCAAGAAGTTCATCCGCCCCTCCGAGCTGGGCGCCTGGTCGCGCGACGCCGGCCTGGCAGTCAAGGACATCATCGGCCTGACCTACAACCCGCTGACCAAGCACTACAAGCTGGCCAACGATGTCGACGTCAACTACATGATCCAGACCCTGCGGGAGGAGTGAATCGCATGCTCAGAGCGGTTCTCTTCGACATGGACGGCACCCTGCTGGACACCGCGCCGGACTTCATCGCCGTGTGCCAGGCGATGCTCGTCGCCCATGGCCGCGCGCCGATCGACGACCAGCGCATCCAGGACGTAGTGTCCGGCGGCGCCCGCGCCATGGTCGCCGCGACCTTCGACATGGACCCGGAAGCGCCCGGCTTCGAGACCCTGCGCCAGGAATTCCTCGACCGCTACCAGGAGCATTGCGCCGTCTTCACCCGTCCGTACGAGGGCATGGCGGAACTGCTGGAGAGCATCGAGCGCTCCCGCCTGATCTGGGGTGTGGTGACCAACAAGCCGGTGCGCTTCGCCGCGCCGATCATGGAACAGCTGGGCCTGGCCGAGCGCTCCGCGGTGCTGGTCTGCCCGGATCACGTGAAGAACAGCAAGCCGGACCCGGAAATGCTCCTGCTGGCCTGCAGCCAGCTGAACATCGACCCGTCCGAAGTGCTGTTCATCGGTGACGACCTGCGCGATATCGAGTCCGGCCGCGCCGCCGGGACCAAGACCGCAGCCGTGCGCTACGGCTACATCCACCCGGACGACAACCCCGCGCACTGGGGCGCCGACGTCATCGTCGACCATCCCCGCGACCTGCTGGCGGTTCTCGACCGCGCCCTCTGCTCCTGCTGAACCGAACCTCGCGAGCCCGCCAGCGCGCTGACGGGTTCCGCCAAGGAGAAACCATGTTCGACTATTCCGCCCGCCCCGACCTGCTCAAGGGCCGCGTGATCCTCGTGACCGGTGCTGGCCGCGGCATCGGCCGGGCCGCCTCGCTCGCCTTCGCCGCCCACGGTGCCACCGTGCTGCTGCTGGGCAAGACCGAGGACTACCTCAACGAGGTCTATGACCAGATCGTTGCCGCCGGCCACCCGGAACCGGTGGTGATCCCGCTGAACCTGGAAACCACCCTGCCGCACCAGTACGACGAGTTGGCGGCCATGATCGAGAACGAGTTCGGCAAGCTCGACGGCCTGCTGCACAACGCCTCGATCCTCGGCCTGCGCTCGCCCATCGAGCAGATTTCCACCGACAACTTCACTCGCGTCATGCAGGTGAACGTCAACGCCATGTTCAGCCTCACCCACACCCTGCTGCCGCTGCTCAAGCTCTCCGAGGATGCCTCGGTGGTCTTCACCTCCAGCAGCGTCGGCCGCAAGGGCCGCGCCTACTGGGGCGCCTACGCGGTGTCGAAGTTCGCCACCGAGGGCCTGATGCAGGTGCTGGCGGACGAGTGCGAGGACATCACCAGCGTGCGCGCCAACAGCGTCAACCCGGGCGCCACCCGCACCGCGATGCGCGCTCACGCCTACCCGGGCGAGAACGCTTACAACAACCCGGCGCCCGAAGACATCATGCCGGTCTACCTGTACCTGATGGGCCCGGACAGCAAGGGCGTGAACGGCCAGGCCTTCGACGCCCAGGACTGAGATCCGGCCCTGCACAATCGGTACTGGCGTACCAACGGCGTCGGTCTGCAGCCCAGCAACCACGCCGCCTCCCGCCATTTTTCTGGCTCCGCCCCGCTCTCCCCTCCAGCAAAGTGCCACTATTTCGCCAGACTTCTGGCGAAACCTTTCCCCGACCGGGAACCCTGACCACCACCGGTCGGTCAATACGGCGTCTTTTCAGGCCTTTCCGCGCCCTGGCACGGAAATCGCTCTGTCCCTGCAAACGCCGTAAAAATGGTCGCCGCCATGGTTCCTCCCAAGCACTCCAATACCATCGATTTCGATGCTGCCAAGCTCCAGCGCGCGGCCAGCCAGGACATCCGCACACCCTCGCGGCGTCCGCTGGAGCTGCTGGAACTGCGCCAGCAGCTGAACCTGCAATTGCAGGTGAGCCTGGAGGCTGACCGCATCCTCGCGGTGTTCTTCCGCGAGATCCAGCAGTTGCTGCCAGTGGCCTACCTGGCGTACTACCACGCCGGCGCCGACCTGCGCCTGGAGATCGGCGAAGCGGCCCGGCACAGCGCCGACTACCGCCTGACCCACGCCAGTGAATACCTCGGCGAGATCAGCTTCCGTCGTGCCCGGCGCTTCTCCGAGGCCGAGCTGGCGCAGCTGGAATCACTGATGGCCTGCCTGCTCTATCCCCTGCGCAACGCCCTGCTCTACCGCGCCGCCGTGCAATCGGCGCTCCGCGATGCGCTGACCGGCACTGGCAACCGCATTGCCATGGACCAGACCCTGGGGCGCGAGGTCGAGGTAGCACGGCGCCACCTGCTGCCACTGTCGATCCTCATGCTCGACCTGGACCACTTCAAGCAGATCAACGACGAGCACGGCCACAGCGTCGGCGACGACGCCTTGCGCGCCGTGGCAACGGCGCTGAAGAACAGCCTGCGCAATGTCGACATGGTGTTCCGCTTCGGCGGCGAGGAATTCCTCGTGCTGCTGTCCAACACCCCCGGCGTCGCCGCCGCGCAGGTGGGCGAACGGCTGCGCGCTGCCGTGGAGGAGCTGAACCTGGCCGCCGGCGGCAAGCGCTTGCCGCTGTCCATCAGCCTGGGCTGCGCCACCCTCAATGGCGGCGAGTCGGTGGATGATCTGCTGCGCCGCGCCGACAGCGCGCTTTACGAAGCCAAGCGCGACGGCCGCAACCGCCTGGCCTGCGCCAGCTGACTCAGCGAGAGCCCCCTGTAGGAGCGAGTTTGCTCGCGAACGGATTTCCCGGCAGCTCTGGCGTCAAGCGGGTTCGCGAGCAAGCTCGCTCCTGCAGAAGACTTCCGGTAAATCACAGGCAAGAAAAAAGGGCTCCGAGGAGCCCTTTTCCATTTACCGCTGACGCTTAGCGCTTGAAGCCCGGACGCATGCCGTCACCGGCAGCCTGTGGACGGCGCTTGGCGATCGGCTTGCGCGCCGGCTTGCCGGGACGCTCGGCCAGCGGGGCGCCTTTTTCACGCGCCGGACGGTCGCTCGGAGCCTTGCGCGGCGCACGGTTCTCACCGGCATCGCTACGCGGGCCACGGGCCGGACGATCAGCGCCGTCGCGCGGTGCGCGAGCAGGACGATCACCACCGGCATCACGCGGCTTGCGCGGGGCGCGGCTGTCGGCCGAATCGCTACGCGGGCCACGGGCCGGGCGGTCACCGGCATCACGCGGAGCGCGAGCGGGACGATCACCACCGGCATCACGCGGCTTGCGCGGGGCACGGCTGTCAGCGGAATCGCTGCGCGGGCCACGGGCCGGACGATCACCGGCATCACGCGGAGCGCGCGCCGGGCGGTCAGCACTGTCGCGCGGTGCGCGCGCCGGACGCTCGTCGCCATCACGCGAAGCACGAGCCGGGCGCTCGCCAACCGCCGGGCGCGGAGCACGCTGCGGACGCTCGCCTTCGGCGCGCTCGGTGCGGGTACGCGAGCCACGGCCCGGACGCTCGCTGGGCGCAAGTTTCTTGCCGAGCTTGCGCTCCTGGCGCTCGACCTTCTCTTTGGTCTTGGTCGATACGGCTGGCAGGGCAACCGGGGTCAGGCCGACTTCCTCGCTGAGAATGTCCAGCTCGCGCTGGCCCATTTCGCGGTAGCGGCCCATGGTCAGTTCGGAGGTCAGGAACACCGGTCCGAAGCGCACGCGCTTCAGGCGGCTGACGATTACGCCCTGGGATTCCCACAGGCGGCGAACTTCGCGGTTACGGCCTTCCATCACCACCACGTGGTACCAGTGGTTGAAGCCTTCGCCGCCGGGCGCTTCCTGGATGTCGCTGAACTTGGCGGGGCCGTCTTCGAGCATCACGCCGGCTTTCAGGCGTTCGATCATCTCTTCGTCGACTTCACCGCGCACGCGTACGGCGTACTCGCGGTCCATCTCGTAGGAGGGGTGCATCAGGCGGTTGGCCAGTTCGCCGTCGGTGGTGAACATCAGCAGGCCGGTGGTGTTGATGTCCAGGCGGCCGACGTTGATCCAGCGGCCGCTGCGCAGGCGCGGCAGGCGGTCGAACACGGTCGGACGGCCTTCCGGATCGTCGCGGGTGCAGACTTCGCCTTCGGGCTTGTTGTAGATCAGGACGCGGCGCACATGCTCTTCGATCTTCTCGCGCTTGAGCAGGCGGTCATCGACGGCGATGGCATCACGGTCGCCCACGCGCTGGCCAAGGGTGGCGACGGCGCCATTGACCTTGACCCGGCCTTCCTCGATCCAGGCCTCGACGTCGCGGCGCGAGCCCACGCCCATGCGGGCCAGGACCTTCTGCAGCTTCTCGCCTTCCGGAGCGGGGGTCAGTTCGGTGTTTTCGTGCTGGTCGTTCATCTCGGCACCTCCCGGTGTGTCGTGCAACGAAGAAAAAGGTCGCGCATCATACGCGCTTGTGCGCGGCAAAGCACCGCCCGCAGTCGGGAAAGACTAGTCGACTTACAGGGGAATGAAGCCATGCAGCACGAAGACGACTTCACCGGGGCCAAGCTGGCGCTGTTCCATGCGGGCCAACTGGTGGTCTACAAGCGCGACGACAAGCCGGGAATCCCCTACCCCGGCTGCTGGGACTTTCCCGGCGGCGGCCGCGAAGGCGACGAGAACCCGGCGCAATGCGCGCTGCGCGAATTGGAAGAAGAGTTTGGCCTACGCCTGGGCGAGCAACGCATCGAATGGCAGCGCCGCTACCCTGCTACGCACGGCCCCGCGCCCTGGGCCTGGTTCCTGGTGGCGCGGCTGCAACAGAACGAGTTCGAGGCCATCCGTTTCGGCGATGAAGGCCAGTACTGGCGGCTGATGCGCGTCAGCGAATACCTCGCCGAGGAACAGGCGGTGGGCTACCTGCAGGAACGCCTGCGGCATTTCCTCGCAGGGCGCATGGACATCGCCTGAATCCGCGCGCCGGGCCGCTGATATGCATTTGAGCGGCCCATCTGAATCTGTTTCCCCCGCCCGCATTTTCCTAGATTGCCCGCTCACCGGAGCGCCCTGGTTTTCCACCAGTGGTGCGCCCGGACGTTCTGTCACAAGCGGGAATCAAGCATGAACACGAGAAGCACGGAGCAGGCGTACAACTACAAGGTGGTTCGCCAATTCGCCATCATGACGGTGGTCTGGGGCGTCGTCGGCATGGCCATGGGGGTACTGATCGCCTCCCAACTGGTCTGGCCGCAACTGAACCTGGACCTGCCGTGGACCAGTTTCGGGCGCCTGCGCCCGCTGCACACCAGCCTGGTGATCTTCGCCTTCGGCGGTTGCGCGCTATTCGCCACCAGCTACTACACGGTGCAACGCACCTGCCAGACGCGGCTGTTTTCCGACAGCCTCGCGGCCTTCACCTTCTGGGGCTGGCAGGCACTGATCGTGGTAATGATGATCAGCCTGCCGCTGGGCTACACGACCACCAAGGAATACGCCGAGATCGAATTCACCGGCGCCGTGTGGATGGCCATCGTCTGGGTCGCCTACGCGGTGGTGTTCTTCGGCACGCTGATGAAGCGCAAGACGCCGCACATCTATGTGGGCAACTGGTTCTTCGCCGCCTTCATCCTGGTCACGGCGATGCTGCACATCGTCAACCACCTGGCCATTCCGGTGGACTGGTTCAAGTCCTACCCGGTCTACTCCGGCGCCACCGACGCCATGGTGCAGTGGTGGTACGGGCACAACGCGGTGGGCTTCTTCCTCACCACCGGCTTCCTCGGGATGATGTACTACTTCGTACCCAAGCAGGCCGGGCGCCCGGTGTATTCCTACCGGCTGTCCATCGTCCACTTCTGGGCGCTGATCACCCTGTACATCTGGGCCGGCCCGCACCACCTGCACTACACCGCCCTGCCTGACTGGGCGCAGAGCCTGGGCATGGTGATGTCGCTGATCCTCCTGGCGCCGAGCTGGGGCGGGATGATCAACGGCATGATGACCCTCTCCGGCGCCTGGCATAAGTTGCGCACCGACCCGATCCTGCGCTTCCTCGTGGTCTCCCTGGCGTTCTATGGGATGTCGACCTTCGAGGGCCCCATGATGGCGATCAAGACCGTCAACGCCCTGTCTCACTACACTGACTGGACCATCGGCCACGTCCATGCCGGCGCGCTGGGCTGGGTAGCGATGATTTCCATCGGCTCGCTCTATCACCTGATTCCCAAGGTCTTCGGTCGCGAACAGATGCACAGCATCGGTCTGATCAACGCTCACTTCTGGCTGGCCACCATCGGCACGGTGCTCTACATCGCCTCGATGTGGGTCAACGGCATCACCCAGGGCCTGATGTGGCGGGCGGTGAACGCCGACGGCACGCTCACCTACTCCTTCGTCGAAGCGCTGCAGGCCAGCCACCCCGGCTTCGTGGTGCGCATGACCGGCGGGCTGATGTTCCTCAGCGGCATGTTGCTGATGGCCTGGAATACCTGGGTCACCGTGCGCCAGGCGCGCCCCGAGGCGATGCGCGTCGCCGAGCGGATGGCCTGAGATGACGCTGTGGCTAGGGTTGATCGGCCTGCTGGCGCTGTATTTCGGCGTCGGCTGGAGCCTGCGGGCGCACCGCCAGCGCGGTATCGAGGAGGCCAGCATGCTGCCCTTCGCCGATGACGAGGAAGTGGCCCGGCGCATGGAAAAAGCCACCGGGCGCAGTCGCACCGGTTGCGGCTGCCCCGGCCAGTGCAGGGGCGACTGCGAGCACTGGCGCGACTGGCAGCCCTAGCGCGCCAGTTTGCGGGCATGCCTGCGACAGAGCGCCACATCACCTTCATCAATTTTCATTAGCAAGCACATCAATTTCCCGGCGGGCGTGCGGAGGCGGAATATCACTTCCGTGCCCCGCCACCTGATGGACGCCTGCAGCATCGTCCCCTGCCCTGTCTGGACCCCAGGACAGACATCATCGATGCCAGTGCTCCCCGGTGGGGCTTTCCATCCCACTCAAGGATCCCTGACCGGGTCCTTCACCGAGGAAATAAAGAATGAAGCTTGCCTCTGTCGTGTCGGCTGTCATCTCCAGCCTCGCCCCGATGGCTTTTGCCCAGGACGCAATCAAGAACCCCGGCGCCGACCTGCCGGTCACCGAATACCACTACGGCATGTCCCTGGACGTCGACAAGGTCCTGCACCGCACCGACAACTCCGGCAAGGTCGGCATCGTGCCGGCGTACATGGTCTACCAGGATCACGAAGGCCAGACCCACAAGGTCCGCTTCCTCGAATGGGGCGGCAGCACCAGCCAGGGCTGAGCCTTACCTAGCATCGCCCTCCGGCCGTCTTGGCCAAACCCCGCGAGCCAGTGGTGGCGACCGGGGGGCGATCCTGATGAGTGGCCCGCCGCCAGGTGATGTCGCTCAGTTCCAATGCCGCCGCGAAGCGCGACGGTTGTCCCCCAGGCCGACCAGCGCCGCCACCGAGGCCATCAGTACCTCGGCGATCCATGCCAGCAACAGACCACCGGCCAGCGCCCAGCCAATTGCCTCGGGCTCCAGCATCACCTGGTAGCGGTAGTTCTCGTAGGTTTCCTGCAGCAGTTCGTGATTCGGCGAGGTGAGCATGTGCAGTGCGCGCTGGTACCAGGTGCCCTGCAACGCCTGCCACTCGTTGTCGAACAACTGGGCGCGACGCATCAACCGCTCGATATTGTCGGCGTCGCGCTGGAATACCGGGTCGGCGCTGCCGCGATAATGCGCCACCAGGGCGCTCAGGTCGCCCTTGAAGAACTGCCCCGAGGTGTCCTTGAAGCCCTGCAGCGCCTGCGTTGCCTCGATGCGATGGGCATCGACGCGTTGCGCGTAGTCCTTGATGAAGCCCGGAACCTGGACCGCGACCATCAGCCCCAGTGCGAACAGCACCATGCGTATATAGCTGCGCAGCATTCTTTCCCCCTTTCGTTCTTATGATGTGCAAGGCGACGCGGGATTCTCCCGCTTGCCGCGTCCACGTTCCGGGAATGCTTCACGTCCCGCTCAGATGCGCCCCTGGGTGACGATCTCGCCACGCCACCAGAGCATCCACTCGCCGCCCTGCATCAGGGTCCAGCTCTCGTTGTCGGTCAGCGGCTCGGTGGCGATCACCGTGACCACGTCGTTGGGTGTGGTTTCCGACTGGAAGTCCACAGTGACATCGGCGTCCTTCAGGCGCGCAGGCCCAAAGGGCGCACGGCGGGTGATCCACGCCAGCTTGGTGGAACAGAAGGTGAACAGCCAGTCACCGTCGCTGAGCAGGCAGTTGAACACCCCCTTCTCGCGATAGGACGCGCAGGCAGTCACCAGCGTGGGCAACAGCACCTCCACCGGTACGGGTTCGGGGAAGGCACGCCGCACGCGGTTGAGCAGGTCGCAGAAGGCCGCTTCGCTGTCGGTGTCGCCCACCGCGCGGTAGAGACCGGGTTCGGGATGGAAGTCGGCGAGCTGGCCGTTGTGGGCAAAGGTCCAGTAGCGGCCGCCCATCTCGCGCACGAACGGATGGGTGTTGGCCAGGCAGACCTTGCCGACGTTGGCCTGGCGGATGTGGCCGATCACCGCTTCGCTCTTGATCGGGTAGCGCTGCACCAGCCGCGCGACTTCCGAGTCGACGCTGGCGGACGGGTCCTGGAACAGCCGCACACCACGCCCCTCATAAAAGGCGATGCCCCAACCGTCACGGTGCGGGCCGGTGCCGCCGCCGCGCTGCATCAGCCCGGTGAAGCTGAAGACGATGTCCGTCGGGACGTTGGCGCTCATGCCGAGCAACTCGCACATGAATCAGTTCTCCTCCATCAGTGCCTCGCGCAGCTGATGCAGCTCGCGTTCCAGGCGATTCTGCATCCTTTTCCGCCCCAGTGGCAGGAACCGCGTCAGCGCGCGCAGCAGCAGGGCCGGCAGGTCGTTCAACTCACGCGGGATAAGGTGCAGATGAAAATGTGCCACGTGCTGGTTGGCCGCGGGGCCGTCGTTGACCAGCAGGTTGATGCCGACTCGCCCGTAGCCGGCGCGACGCAGCACCCGCTCCATGCGTTCGGCCAACGGGATCAGGTCCTGCTGCGCAGCCTCGGAGAGCTGGTGCAGGAAGGCCGCGTGCTCGCGGGCGACCAGCAGCAGGTGCGCGGGGCGCAGCGGATAGATGTCCAGCAGCACAATGAAATGGTCGTCTTCGTAGAGGATACGGGCCGGCACGCGACCGGCCGCGATGGCGCAGAACACGCAGTCCATGGGAACTCCTCGAAAGGCCGTTCAGTTCATGCTGGACGCGTGCGGGGCAGTACGCAAGGCCGGACTACAGGCGTGGTTCGATCCGCATGCGGCGCTCGCCGTGATCGTCGGTGCGGCTGTCAACGTCGGGCATCAGCTGCGGTTGCATCAGCTGGCGCAGGGTCGGCTCGTCTTCGTCGACCTTTTCCTGGCGGCGCTTCTTCAGCGAGCGCTCCAGCGGCCAGCGAATGAGCACGAACAGCAGGTACACACCGAATGCGGCCAGCAGCACCAGGGCAAGATCGGAGACGGCGCGCCAGGCGTTATTGCCAACCTTGAACACCACGTCCAGCGCGGTGATCGCGATAGCCGGGGCGTACAGGTTGTTCGCCGGGTCCACCGGGGTCGGGGTGAACAGCAGGACGATGACGATCACCCGCAGCGGCTCGCGCAGCCAGCGCCACATCCAGCCGGTCATCAGGAACCAGACCAGGGTCAGGCCAAGGCCGGCGGCGATATAGGCGCCCCAGGCAAGCGTGTAATCGTGTTCGTTCATGCGCGTGCGTACGTGCGGTGTCGACAGAGGGGTGCGTATGATAGCTCCTTTTCCCCGTGGGTGCGCAGCCAGGCGTCATCCATTGCCGCCGCCGAGGATTCGCCATGACCGACCGCCAGCCCCCCATCGCCCGCCGCGAGGCCGCCGCCGATCCCTATTCCTGGCTGGAAAACCGTGACGCCGAGGACGTCCTCGACTACCTGAAAGCAGAAAATGCCTACCTGGAAGATCAGCTTCTTCCTCAGACGAAACTACGCGAAACCCTGTTCCAGGAGATCAAGGGCCGCATCCGCGAAACCGACCTGTCGCTTCCCACGCCCTGGGGCCCCTGGCTCTACTACCAGCGCACTACCGCCGGCGACGAGTACCCGCGCCATTACCGCAGCCCCCGCCCGGCCGACGGCTCGCTCACCGTCGACGCGAGCGCCGAGGAGTTGCTGCTGGACCCCAACGCCCTGGCCGGCGAGGGCTTCCTGTCCGTGGGCGCCTTCAGCATCAGCCCCGATCATTCGAAGCTGGCCTACAGCCTGGATACCAGCGGCGACGAGATCTACACCCTGTACGTGAAGGAACTGGCTGACGGCAGCGTCACCACCCTGCCCTTCGAGGACTGCGATGGCAGCCTGACCTGGGCCAACGACAACCGCACCCTGTTCTTCGGTGAGCTGGACGACACCCACCGCCCGCACAAGCTCTACCGCCACAGCCTGGGCGAGAACGGCGCGCAGCTGATCTTCGAGGAGCCCGACGGGCGCTTCTTCCTCAACTGCTACCGCGCCAGTTCCGAACGCCAGCTGATCCTGCTGCTCAACAGCAAGACCACCAGTGAAGCCTGGGTACTGGATGCCAATACGCCCGAGGGCGAGTTCGTCTGCCTGGCACCACGGGAGGAGGACCACGAGTACTACCCGGACCACGGTCGCCTGAACGGCGACTGGGCCTGGATGATCCGCAGCAACCAGACCGGCATCAACTTCGCCCTCTACCACGCCAGCGAGACGCAACCCACCCGCGCCCACTGGCAGGAACTGGTGGCGCACCGTGACGACGTGATGCTGGAAGGCCTCACCCTGAACGCCAGCGCCCTCACCCTGAGCCTGCGCGAAGGCGGCCTGCCGATCGTCGAAGTCCATCCCCATGGACAACCGCCGCACCGGGTAGACCTGCCGGACGCCGCCTATAACCTCTACGTGCAGGACAGCCTGGAGTTCGACAGCGCCGCGATCCGCCTGCGCTACGAGGCCCTCAACCGCCCGGCGCAGATCCGCCAGCTGGAGCTTTCGAGCGGGGAACAGAAAGTACTCAAGCAAACCCCGGTGGAAGGCCCGTTCGACGCCGACGCATACGAAAGCCGCCGCCTCTGGGCCGATGCCGCTGACGGCGTGCAGGTGCCGATCAGCCTGGTCGGCCGTCGCGACGTGCTGGAAGACGTCGCCCGCGGCAAGCCCGCCCCGCTCTATCTCTATGGCTACGGCGCCTATGGCGAGAGCCTCGACCCCTGGTTCTCCCACGCCCGCCTGAGCCTGCTGGAGCGTGGCTTCGTCTTCGCCATTGCCCACGTACGCGGCGGCGGCGAGCTGGGCGAAGCCTGGTACCGCTCCGGCAAGCTGGCGCACAAGCAGAACACCTTCAGCGACTTCATCGCCTGTGCCGAACATCTGCTCGGCCACGGCTACAGCACCCCGGCGCAACTGGCCATCAGCGGTGGCAGCGCCGGCGGCCTGCTGATCGGCGCGGTGCTCAACCAGCGCCCGCAGCTGTTCGCCGCGGCCATCGCCGAAGTGCCTTTCGTCGATGTGCTCAACAGCATGCTCAATCCGGACCTGCCGCTGACCGTCACCGAGTACGACGAGTGGGGCAACCCGCAGGAGCCGGAGGTCTACGCACGGATCAAGGCCTACGCGCCCTACGAGAACGTCAGCGCCCAGGACTACCCCGCACTGCTGGTGGTGGCCGGCTACAACGACAGCCGCGTGCAGTACTGGGAAGCCGCCAAGTGGGTGGCCAAGCTGCGCGTCAGCAAGACCGACGACCGCCTGCTGCTGCTCAAGACCGACCTGGGCGCCGGCCACGGCGGCATGAGCGGTCGCTACCAGGGCCTGAAGGACGTAGCGCTGGAATACGCCTTCCTGTTCAAGGTGCTCGGCATCGAAGGCAACGCCTGATGCTCTACACCTGCCCCTGCTGCGGCTATTTCAGTTTCGGCGACCCTCCGGGGTCGTACGAAATCTGCGAGATCTGCCTCTGGGAAGACGATCACCTGCAACTCTGCTTCCCCGACGCCCGCGGCGGGGCCAACGCCGTGAGCCTGATCGAAGCACAGGTCAACTTCGTGCAATGGGGCGCGTGCGAGCGGCGCTTCCGCGCGCAGGTGCGCCCGGCGACCATCGACGACGAGAAGGACGAGCGCTGGTTTCCGCTCTGGGAAAAGCGCGTGGACCTGCCGGATGGCGAGGCCCCACTGACCGGTGAGGAAGCCTGCTATTGGTTGCGCACGCCGACGCCGGGCTGACTCAGCCGGCGCGGAAGATCAGGTGCTCTTCCCAGTCGTCCTCGGGCACCGAACCCTCGGCGAGCATGCGGCCGGACTGCGAGATGCGCTCATGGTGCACGGCATCCGGATCACCGCAGACGAGGTGGTGCCACAACGGCAGGTCCTTGCCCTCGGCCACCAGGCGGTAGCCGCAGGTCGGCGGCAGCCACTGGAATTCGTCGGCCTGGGCCGGGGTGAGCTGGATGCAGTCGGGCACGCTGGCGCGGCGATTGGCGTAGTCGGTGCAGCGGCAGGTCTTCAGGTCCAGCAGCTTGCAGGCGATGCGTGTGTAGTAGACGGTGCCGTCGTCCTCGTCTTCCAGCTTCTGCAGGCAGCACAGGCCGCAGCCGTCGCACAGCGACTCCCACTCTTCCTGGTCGAGCTGGTCAAGGGTCTTGCGTTTCCAGAAGGGCTCTACTTTGGCGGCCATTTTTTGTACAGGGGCAATTTCACGGGGCGCAAAGTCTAAGCCCGCCGCGCTCGCAGGCCAAGCGCAGGCGACCATTGACCGCGCGGCGCTTGCCAGAGCGGGCCGTGCTGGTTAGTTTGATCGCCCCACGGGCCCGGTCCGCCGATACATCAGGCTGGACTCGCCAGCCGCTTCCCGCAGCCGCGCCGCCCGATCCCACCGCGATGCCCGGCCGACCACGGCACCATCGGCAGATTCCACGCCCTTCAAGGAGCCACCATGAGCGCCAACCCTCGCGTTTCCGAGCACCCCATCGACCCGCAGTTCATCAATCGCTGGTCGCCCCGCGCTTTCAACGGCGAAGCCATTCCCCAGGAGACCCTGCTGAGCTTCATCGAAGCCGCACGCTGGGCACCGTCCTCCTTCAACTCGCAGCCCTGGCGCTTCCTCTTCGCCCTGCGCGACACGCCGAACTGGCAGCGCTACCTGAACCTGCTGGGCGAGTTCAATCGCGGCTGGGCGCAGCACGCCTCGGCGCTGGTCGTCGTGTTGTCCAAGACCACCTTCGCCCCGCCCGGCTCCAGCGAAGAAAAGCCTGCGCTGTGGCACAGCTTCGACACCGGCTCCGCCTGGGGCTTCCTCGCCCTGCAGGCGAGCCTGGCTGGCTGGCACACCCACGGCATGGCCGGTTTCGACCGCGAACTGGCGCGTACCGAACTGAAAGTCCCGACGGACCACGAAATCCATGCGGTAATCGCCATCGGCAAGCTGGGCGACAAGTCGATTCTCTCCGAGAGCCTGCAGGCCCGCGAAGTACCGAACGCCCGCCGCCCGCTGGCGGAAATCGTGGCCGAGGGCGACTTCTCGCTCTGACGCCCAGCGCGGCTGCTCCCGCCCTTTGTAGGACCGAGGGGGACGCCTAGTCCTTGCTCGCGAACCGCACAGTCCCGTGCCGTGCAGGTTCGCGAGCAAGCTCGCTCCTACAGCAGAGCAAAAGAAAAGGCCCCGATTGGGGCCTTTTTCATGGGTGCGACGGCGATCAGTAACCGCGGGAGAAATCCACCTCGCCACGCATCGCCTGCCCCGCCCAGAAACGGGTCAGGTTGTCGCGGAACAGTTCGATCAGCAGGCCAGGCAAGGTCGGCGCGGCCGTATGCCCGGTCAGCAGCAGGCGCGGCGTGTGCCAGAACGGGTGCGACGTCGGCAACGGCTCCTGGCGGCAGACGTCGATCACTGCGCCGGCCAGTTGGTTGGCTTCCAGCGCCGCGACCAGATCCTCGTCCACCACCGAAGTACCGCGCCCGGCGTTGAGGAACAGCGCGGTGGGCTTCATCCGCTGAAACAGCGCCAGGTTGTAGATATCGGCAGTTTCCGGCGTATCGGGCAACAGGTTGATCACGTAGTCGGCGGTCTCGGCCAGACGCGGCAGGTCATCCAGCCCGCCCATGCGGCCAAACGGCACCAGCGCGCGTGGGTTCTTCGCCACGCCGACCAGTTCGACGCCGAACGGCGCGAGCATGTGCGCTACGGCCTGGCCAATTTCGCCCGTGCCGACGATGAGGATCTGCCGGCCGCTCAGGCTGCCCGGCGAACGATCGTCCCACTGCACGCCGACCTGGCTGGCCAGGCGACCAAGGAACTGGCGCTCGTGGGCAAGCATGTAGGTGAGCAGGTATTCGGTCATGACCTGGCCGAAGATACCGACGGCGCGGGTCAGCGCGTAGTCCTTGGGCAAGTCGTCGGCCAGCAGCGGGGTGATGCCCGCCCAACTGGACTGGATCCACACCGGGTGCACGCCATGGCGCAACAGCTGCGCGGCCAGGGTCGGCTCGCCGAGCCAAACCGGGCACTCCGCCGCCGCTTCCACCAGGGCATCGGGATTGTTGCCGGAGATCACCGTCAACCGGGGTTCGGCCGCCATCAGCAGGGCAGCGTAGAGGGAGTGTTCGCGATCGAGTACGAGCAGGCGCATGGTCAGGCCTTTCGCTTCGAGCGGTGGTGCATTTCCGGCTGGCGCATCTGGACTCGCTTCAAGGGAGCTTCCCTGGGATAAAACGTGGTCAGTTCTAGGGAAGTCAGGCGGCTATAGACACAGCCAGAGACCAAGCGTTCCGCTCCGTTGAACCCTATTTCTGAGCGCATAATGCGCTCAAGCCGCGAACTTGCACAGTGCCAGCACTGGGCAAATCCGCGGCCTGAGCGCAGTGACGAGCCAGTCGGGATCAGACTGGATCGTTTCGCCGCAGCAGCTCTTCGGGCAGGTGCTCGATGTACTCGTCTTCGGCCGGTGGCATCTGCAGGTGGAAACCTTGTTTCTCGATGTTTTCCAGCACCACGTTGATGTCTTCGCGAGCGAGCTGGCGCTCGGGGCTCAGGACCAGATCGAAGGTGTGCTTCGGCGCGCCAAAGGCCGCGAGCAGCGCCTCGGGCACGCGGCTGAGGGCTTCGCGCTTGTCGACGTACAGGTACATCTCGTTCTTGCGCGGACTCTTGTAGATGGAGCAGATGCGTTTCATGTCGGTTCTTTCTGCGTGATGGAGTGGGCCGCGTTATTCGGCAGTCGGGGCAGCCAGGCTGTCCAGCAGGGCCTGCCCCATCAGCTCGCGGCGCCAGCCTTGCAGCGAATCGGGCAGTTGGTAGGGGCCATTGGGCCAGCCGGTCTTGAGCAGGGCTTCGAGAATCTTCTTGCGCAGCATCAGCTCGGGCGCCATGTCCAGGCGCTCGGCCTCCTTCTGGCCGACTTCGCGCAGCTTCTTCAGTACCGGGGTGATCTCGCGCGGTAGCGGCTCCGGCAGGGTCTGCGGGCGATCGGCCTCGGGCAGCTTCGCCGCATGGGCGATCAAGGCGATCAGAGTATCGCCGTCCTGGCGCACGGTACGCGGGTGCATGTCGTCGATGCGCGCCAGTGCAACCTTGTCGCCGGGCTGGAAGCGCGACAGCGGCCACAGGGTGTGTTCGCGCAGCACATGGTTGCGCGGCTTGTTGCGCAAGCGCGCCTGCTCCTCGCGCCAGACACACAGTTCGCGCAGCACGGCCAGCTGCTGGGGATTGAGCTTCCACGCCAGCTTGACGTCGAGGTAAGCCTGCTGCGGGTCGCTGACACGGCTCTGGTTCTGGGTCAGGTCGGCACCATCGGCCAGCAGCCACTGCAACTTCTCGTCGCTCAGGCGCGGCGCCAGTTTCACATAGACCTCGGCCAGGTGCTGCACGTCCTCGGCGGCGTAGCGTACCTGCATATCGGTCAACGGGCGCTGCAACCAGTCGGAGCGGGTTTCATCCTTGGGCAGGTCGAGGCCGAGGATTTCCAGCACCAGCTTGGAGTAGCCCATGGAGTGCGGCATGCCCAGGTAGGCGGCGGCCAACTGGGTATCGAACAGCGGCTGCGGCAGGCTGCCGGTCAGGCGCTGGAATACTTCCAGGTCTTCGCCGCAGGCATGGAACACCTTGACCACCAGCGGCGATTCGAGCAACGCGGCAAACGGCGACCAGTCGCGGATCAGCAGCGGGTCGATCAGCCACACGCCGCTGCCGTCGCCCACCTGCACCAGTCCGGCTTCCGGGTAGAAGGTATCGACACGCATGAACTCGGTATCGAGCGCGAGGTACGGCAGTTCTTTCCAGTCCTGGCACTTGCGCTCCAGGGTGGCATCGTCGCGAATCCACTGTATATCGAGGGCGGTCACGAACATCTCCTTCGTTTCGGTGCGCGCAGTATATAGAGATGCATGATGTGCGAGCATTCCACTCGGCCATCGGTCTGTGACGATCGGCCAGCGGTCTCTACGCTTTGCCCCGCCCACAACAACAATAAGGCAGCTTTACATGAAGAAGCTTCTCGGGTTGGTCGTCCTGCTGGTCGCCGCCCTCGCCGTTTACCTGGCCGTCACGCCCAGCCCCATCGATCCGCTGGCCTGGACGCCGCCCAAGGCGCCGCCGATGACCGGCGTGATGGAACCCAACGACACGCTGATGAAGGCCGAACTGCTTGCCCAGGGCCAGATCGTCGGTCCCGAGGACACGGCCGTGGACAGCCAGGGCCAGGTGTTTGCCGGGCTGGACGACGGGCGCATCGTGCGCATCGGCGCCGACGGCAAGGCACAAACCTTCGTCGAAACCGGCGGACGCCCGCTCGGGCTGGCATTCGACAAGGCCGGAAACCTGATCGTCGCCGATGCCTGGAAAGGCCTGCTGCAGGTCGACCCGCAAGGCATGATCCGCGTACTGACCGATTCGGCCGATGGCGTTCCCTTCGCCTTCACCGACGACCTGGACATCGCCAGCGACGGACGCATCTATTTCAGCGACGCTTCCAGCCGCTTCCACCAGCCCGACTACGTCCTCGACCTGCTCGAAGCCCGCCCCCATGGCCGCCTGCTGCGCTACGACCCGGCCACCGGCAAGACCGAGACGCTGCTCAAGGACCTGTATTTCGCCAACGGCGTAGCGCTGTCGCAGCACGAGGACTTCGTGCTGGTCAACGAGACCTACCGCTACCGCATCACGCGTTTCTGGCTCAAGGGCGAGAAGGCCGGGCAACACGACGTGTTCATCGACAACCTGCCGGGCCTGCCGGACAACCTCGCCAGCGATCGCAGCGGCACCTTCTGGGTCGCCCTGCCCTCGCCGCGCAAGGCAGACGCCGATTTGATCCAGCAGATGCCCTGGCTGAAACGCCAGCTCACCAAGCTGCCGCGCGCGGTCCTGCCCAAGCCGGTGCCCTATGGCCTGGTGATCCAGGTGAACGAGAAAGGCGAGATCGTGCGCAGCCTGCATGACACCAGCGGCCAGCACCTGCGCATGGTGACGTCGGCTAAACCGGTGAACGGCGTGCTCTACCTGGGCAGCCTGGAGAACGATCGCATCGGACGTCTCCAGATTCACTGACGCCTCAGGCCGGCGTCTGCTCCTTCAGGGCAGGCGCCGGTGCGGGCACTGTGGAGGGCTCCAGCAATTCCAGCATTCGCTCGCGCACCTCACTCATCAACGCATCGACACCATGCTCGGTGAACTGGGTGGAGTCGATCGGCGCGCCGACGTGCACTTCCACCGGCATGCCAAGATTCAGCTTCAGGCCACCGGCCGGGAGCAATTGCTGGATGCCGCGAATCGCCACCGGAATGATGATCGCGTCGGTCTGCTGTGCCAGGCGGAAGCACCCTTTCTTGAACGGCTGCAGCCTGCCGTCCTTGGAACGCGTGCCCTCCGGCGCAGCCCAGAGCACGATGCCGCTCTCCATCATCGTGCGCGCCCTGGCAAGGTCCGCCATGGCCTGGTGGCGGTTATGCCGGTCAATGGAGGGAAACTCCGCCGCCCGCATGGCCGCGCCCCACACCGGCACGGCAAACAGCTCACGCTTGGCCAGCATGCGGATCGAGCCGGGCATGGTCACGAAGATCGCCGGGATGTCATAGAAGCTGGAGTGGGTGCAGAGGATCATGTAGCGGCGGCCATCGCCGAAGTCCGGTACCTCGCCATGGCGGCTCAGGCGCGCGCCAGTCAGGCGCAACAGGCTGCCGGACCAGTCACGGGTGAAGCCGTCGACCTTGCTGCGGCGAAGCCGGCCAATGGCGCCCAGCACCAGAACCCGGACGCTATAGCCCAGGGTGATCAGAACGGTCGCAAGCCCCACCAGGGCGACTCGCAGCGGGCCGGCCTTGCGCGGCGCCGATTGCAGGTTGAGCATGTTCGCCAACTCCCCACCAACTTTTCTTCATACAAGCCTTATGATGCGTTTCGGCCCCGTCACGACACAGGAACGCGCCCATGACCCAAGCCCGCCTGCTCACTCCGGAGCAACTGGCCGCCCGCCTCGATGATCCGAATCTCGTCCTGCTCGACTGCCGCTTCGCCCTCGAAGACCCGGCCTACGGCGCACGCAGCTACCAGGAGAATCATATTCCCGGCGCGCATTTCGCCGATCTCAACCGCGACCTCTCCGCCCCGGTGCGGCCGGGTGTAACGGGCCGCCATCCGTTGCCCGACCCGCAGCACCTGCTGGAGAAGCTGCGTGGCTGGGGGCTGAATGCCGACAGCGAAGTGGTGCTGTATGACGATGGCCCCGGCGCCTTCGCCGCCCGCGCCTGGTGGCTATTGCTGTGGCTGGGCAAGAGCGAGGGCGTCTATCTGCTCGATGGCGGCCTGACCGCCTGGCGCAACGCCGGCCAGCGCCTGACCACCGCCGAAACGCCGCTGCGCCCCGGCGACTTCAAGGGCGAGCCGGACAACAGCCTGCTGATCAGTGCCAGCGAACTGGCCGCAAAACTCGGCGACGCCGAGCTGCCGCTGATCGACGCCCGCGGCCTGCCGCGCTTCCGTGGCGAGGTGGAGCCCATCGACCCGGTGGCCGGGCACATTCCCGGCGCCCAGTGCGCGGCCTTCACCGACAACCTCGGCAATGACGGCCGCTTCCTGCGCCCCGAGCACCTGCACCAGCGCTTCGCCGGGCTGCTACGCGGCCGCCCGGCCGAGGATTTGGTGGCCTACTGCGGCTCCGGCGTCACCGCCTGCCACAACCTGTTCGCCCTGAGCCTTGCTGGCTACCCGCTGGGCCGCCTCTATGCGGGCTCCTGGAGTGAATGGATCACCGATGCGCGACGCCCGGTGGCCACAGGCGACTGACTGCCTCCTTCCGGCAATAAAAGCGGAAGACGCGTCACACCAGCGTCTTCCGTTCTCATGGATAGGTGTAAGGGCATCCGTCAGACTCGTGCCCAATCTTCAACGGAGTGATCCCCATGCCCTCGCGCATCCGCCAGACCCTGCTCGCCAGCCTGCTGCTTGGCCTGTGCAGCACTGCCCCGGCCTTCGCCACCGAGCTCGAAGCCACCCCCTGTGAAATCCAGGACCAGTGGTCCGACCTCTATGGCGACGACTTGGTGAAAGCCGCCAAGGCCGGCCACGCCAGTGCGCAGTACACGCTCGGCCTGGAATACGACTCCGGTAGCGACGAGTACGACCAGGATTACGAGAAGGCCGCCTACTGGTACGAAAAGGCCGCCAGGCAAGGCCATGCCTGTGCCCAGTACAACCTGGGCAATGCCTACGACAACGGCGACGGCGTCGAGCAGGACTCGGCCAAAGCGGTGTACTGGTATCAGAAAGCCGTCGACCAGGGCGACAAGGACGCCCAGTTCAACCTGGCAATCATGTACGAGAACGGCACCGGCGTGACCCGCAGCTACAAGAAGGCTTTCGCTCTCTATCTACAGTCGGCCGAACAGGGAGATGTAGACGCCGAGTTCCAGGTAGCGGAGAGCTACGCCAAGGGCCGCGGCGTGGCGAAGAACCCGGCCCAGGCGCGCTCCTGGTACCAGAAGGCGGCGGAACAGGGCCACGAAGAGGCAGCGGAAAAGCTGGCTGCGATGCCGGAGTTACCGCCGAGCATCTAATCGCCAGAAGGAATATGAAGGAAAGCGGCGCCGACGAAACAATTTAAAAACAGTCCTTTACATCACATTCATCGCACTACACTTCAATTCGAGCGGCTAAGTCCGCTTCCGGCGGGGCCGAGGATAATCATCAGAAGCTGCCAAGACGCCCAGCCCCGCCGGTCATTGATGACGAGGATGTCATGGGAATCGCCGCGAACGATCTCTGCCAGTATGTGATCCGCCCCACCCTGCACTACCTGGGGCGCCACAGTATCGCGGCCGAATCGCTGCTGCTGGGGGCAGCGGCCTGTCAGTCGGCGCTGGGGAGCGCTCTGGATGACAGCCATGGCCACGGGCTGTATCGCATTGGTGAACAACGGCACCAGACGCTGTGGGATGGATTCCTGGCGCTGGACCCCGAGCTGGCCAGCCGCGTCCGAGGGCTGGCCAGCCAGCATGCATTCCTCGACGCGCCGCACCTCGAACTGACGGTCAACCTGCGTTACAGCACTGCCATCGCCTGGATGCTGGTCGAGGCGGAACAACTGCCCTTGCCACTGTCGGACGACCCCATGGAACTGGCCCGGATCTGGCGCCAGGTGTTCCACCCTCACGGACGACTCCACGATTTCGTCGACGCCTGGCACAGCTATGTTGGCAATTTCAGTCGCGTTGCCTAGTACTTTCGTACCCGAACCGTGACCGATCGGTCAGAAAATATTTATATACAGCGACGAACGGCCATCATTCAGATGGAACGCTCGTTTGAGCCCTGAAGCCCAAGGTAGAGCGCCTGCCAACCACTACCCAAGACCCGGGAATCTTGGTAGCTTGCGCGCCGATAAACACAGGAGTTGCTCTTACAATGAAAACAACATGGCTCAAGACCACACTAGCCCTGACCATTAGCGCTGCCTCTGCCCAGGCTCTTGCCAACGGCATCGCCATCAACGAGCAGAGCGCCAGCGGCGCCGGCACCGCTTACGCGGGTCGTGCTTCTTCGGCATTGGACGCCAGCACCATCTACGGCAACCCGGCCGGCCTGTCCAAGCTCAAGCGCACTGAAGTCAGCGGCGGTCTCGCCGTTGTTTCCGCCAAGGACGACATCAGTGACGCACACAGCACTGCCTCCGGCTCCAACAAGGGCGACTCCGTCCCACTGGCCGCCGTGCCCTTCGGCTACTTCGCTACTCCGCTGGATGACAAGGTCAGCGTCGGCCTCGGCATCTATGTGCCCTACGGCATCATCAACGACTACGAAAGTGGCTTCCAGGGCCGTTCCCACGGTTCCTACAGCAAAGTCCAGGTGATCACCGTCCAGCCGACCATCAGCTACAAGTTCAACGACGTGGTGTCCGTCGGCTTCGGTCCGACCATCAACCGCATCGACGGCAAGCTGGAGAACTACCTGGACACCGGCGGCCTGAACAGCGCCCTGGGCGGTAACGGCGGCGACACCAAGATCAGCATCAAGGGCGACGACACCGCCACCGGCTTCAACGTCGGCCTGCTGATCACCCCGACCGAGAGCACCTCCATCGGCGCCACCTACCACTCCAAGGTCAAGTACGAGCTGGAAGGTCACACCACCGTCTCCAACTCCCCGGCCGGCCTGTTCGACTCGCGCATGGACGCCAGCCTGGACATCACCCTGCCCGAGTCCCTGGACCTGTCCGTCACCCAGAAGCTGGATGACCGCTGGACCGTCTACGGCGGCACCACCTGGACGCGCTGGAGCCGTCTGAAGTCCATCGAGGTGCAGAACAGCGGCGCCCCGATCTCTTCCTTCGACACCATCGGCGAAGACCTGAGCTGGCACGACACCTGGTCGGCCGCCATCGGTACCTCCTATCAGTGGAACGACCAGTGGGTGCTGCGTACCGGCTTCGCCTACGACCCGTCGCCAACCACCAACGAGCACCGCACCGTGCGTATCCCGGTGGGCGATCGCAAGATCTTCACCCTGGGTGCCGGTTACTCGCCCAACGCCGACATGACCATCGACGTGGCCTACGCCTACCTGTGGGAATCCACTGCCGGCGTGAACCAGCCGGACGGCCAGGAGCTGTCCGGCCTGCAACTGCAGCCGGCCTACAGCGCCAAGTACGACAACAGTGCCCACGGCCTGACCGCGCAGATGACCTATCGCTTCTGATAGCTTCCGCGCAATGAAAAAGCCGGGCTGATGCCCGGCTTTTTCATTTCCGCCCCGCGAAACCCTGTAGGAGCGAGCTTGCTCGCGAACAGGTTTTCCCAGGCGACTTCGGCGCGAGCAAGCTCGCTCCTACAAAGGCGGTCGTTTCGGCTCAAGCCACTTCGTCAGGTGCGGCATGCTCGCGGCAGATCAGTGCGCCTTCGTGCGCGCCCAGCCGCTCTCCCGTCAGACCACAAAGGGCGCCGTCATCCAGTGGCTGGTGGAAGCGGCAGGTGCGACACAGGCCAAAGCCCGGCACGTTCTCCTGGCGCTGCACAGTCGTCAGCAACTCCCGCAGCAGTTCGACCAGCAACTCACCGCGCTCCCCCAGCGTTTCCTCTGCGCGCCGCAGAAAAGCCGGCGGCACCAGTGCATCGATCAGCCCCCTGCCCTCCCGAGTCAGCTCCAGGTGCACACTACGGCGATCCAGGGCATCCGGGCGTTTCTCGATCAGCCCCTTGGCCTCCAATGCCTTGAGCGACTGGGACACCGTGCCCTTGGTCAGCCCGAGGAAATCCGTCACCCCCAGCGGCGTATTCGAATAGCGGTTGCAGCGCGCCAGGTAATTGAGCGCACTCAGCTGGATCGGCTGCAGCTCCGCCATCAGCGGCTGCTCACGAGCCCATGCGCGCATCAGGCTGGCGATGCGTTCGAGGTAGTCGTACAGGGTCGTATCGGTCATGGGCTAATCCTCCCGATAGATAGTATCGATCAAAAACCAGTTTGACAGAAGGTCAATTTCGCTTGCAGACTGAAATGGTATCGAATCGATACATAACTGATCAGGAGAAGGATCATGAACAACGCCGTTTACTACCATGCCGGTTGCCCTGTCTGCGTCGAAGCCGAGCGGGCGCTGCTGCCATTGCTGAACCGCGAAGTCGAAGTCGTGCACCTGGGCGAGCAGTCGCCGCGCGTGGCCGAAGCCGAGGCGGTGGGAGTGAGATCCGTACCGGCGCTGGTGGTCGATGGGCAGGTGCTGCACCTGAACTTCGGCGCGGCCCTGGCCGACCTGAAATAAGGCCTGGCGAGATGAGCGACTACCAGCCATTGCATTGCGATCTCCATGACTACCTGGAAATCGCCTGCCTCTACCGCTACTGGCTGCGTATCGAACTGCGTGACGGCCTGGCGTTCGACGCCCAGGCCTTCACCACGCACACGCGGCGAACCGTGGACGGATCGCTGGAGGAATATCTGGAAGTGCGAGTGGACGACGCCAGCCGGGAGTTCCGGCTGGACCGTCTGCACGCCATCACGCCGCTGTCGGCGCAGGCGCGGTTCGGCAGGGTGATGCTGGGCCCGGCCTGAAACCGGGCCAGCGGAACCTCACCACATGAGGTCGTCGGGCACCACGTAATCCTTGTACGGATCGTTTTCGTCCGGCTCGCCACTGGGCTCGCTGAGGACGATGATACGGCGCTCATCGCGCTCCTGGATGCGCAGCGCGGCATCGCGCGGGACGATCTCGTAGCGACCGTCATAGCTGACGATGGCCAGGCTGCCGCGGCTGAGCTTGTCGCGGATCAGGTCGTTGACTGCGATACGCTTGACCTTCTTGTTGTCGACGAAGTTGTAGTAGTCGTCCGACTCCAGCTTCGGAAGGCGCGTGCCCTCGATCAATTGCTTGATCTGTGCGGCCTTGGCCTTCTTCTCGGATTTCTCCTGCTGCTGGCGGTTCAGCTCGGCATCACGGGCCTGCTTCTCGGCCTGGGCCTGCAGGGCCGCCTGGCGCTGGCTGTCGTCCTTCGCTACCTGGTTCTTGTGCTCCAGGCGCTGCTGTTTCTGCTTCTGCTTGCCGGCCTGCTTGGCCTGCTTCTCGTTGACCAGCCCGGCCTTCAGCAACTGATCACGCAATGACATGCTCATGAATCAAGGCTCTCCAACAGCCCAATTGATGCCGGACAAATCCCAGACCAACGCATAGGTGCTGCGGGACTGTCCTCAGGGGGTATAATCCTCGGGCCTGTGCCAGCGCAGCGCAAGTGCCTGGCTCGAATTCACTCATCTGGAGCGGACTCGTTACCTCCATGCTGAAGCTCATTGTTCTAGCGATACTGGCCATTTTCCTCATCGCCATCCTCTACGTACACCTGCGCGGCAAGGTGCGCCTGCCCTTCCTCCGCCAGGTGGTGAACCACTCCGCGTGGTTCGCCCCCTACAACTCACTGATGTACCTGAACTCCAGCGTGCCGTCCAAGCCGTACCTGGACCGCGAGCGCTTCCCCGAACTCGACAAGCTGCGCGACAACTGGCAGATGATCCGCGAGGAAGCCGAGAAACTGTTCGACGAGGGCTACATCCGCGACGCCCTGAACAACAACGAGGCCGGCTTCGGCTCCTTCTTCAAGAAGGGCTGGACGCGCTTCTACCTGACCTGGTACGACGGCCCGCTGCCCTCGGCGCAGCAGCTGTGCCCGAAGACCGTGGAACTGGTGAGCAGCATCCCCAACGTCAAGGGCGCGATGTTCACCCGCCTGCCGCCGCGCAGCCACCTGAACAAGCACCGCGACCCCTACGGTGGCTCGCTGCGCTACCACCTGGGCCTCGCCACGCCGAACTCCGATGAATGCCGTATCTTCGTCGACGGCCAGCCCTACGCCTGGCGCGACGGCCAGGACGTGATGTTCGACGAGACCTTCGTCCACTGGGTGAAGAACGAGACGGACGAATCGCGCCTGATCCTCTTCTGCGACATCGAGCGCCCGCTCAAGTCACCACTGCTGACCCGCATCAACCGCCGCGTCAGTGCCTTCCTCGGCCGCGCCACGGCGCCGCAGAACGTCGAGGGCGAACGCGTCGGCGGGATCAACCAGGCCTACTCGGTATTGATTCGCCTCGGCGACGCCGTGGGCAGCAAGGTGAAGGTGTTCAAGCGCGCCTATCCCAAGGCCTACCGCATCGGCCGGCCGGTGCTGGCGGTGGTGCTGCTGGTGCTGATCCTGCGCTGGCTGTTCGGCTGACGAGCAGACACCACGCGCCAACAGCATCTTGTAGGAGCGAGCTTGCTCGCTCCTACGAAGAGAAATAAAAAGCCCCGCAATCGCGGGGCTTTTTCATGGGCGCCAATTCAACGGTGGCAGCACTTATCCACAGCTGAGCGGGTTCTTCTCGTCACGCTTGGCAGCGCCCCACAGCTCGTCCATCTCTTCCAGGTTGCTGTCTTCCAGCGTGCGTCCCTGGTCACGCAGGGCCGTCTCGATATAGCGGAAGCGGCGTTCGAACTTGGCATTGGCAGCGCGCAGGGCAGTTTCCGGGTCGACCTTGAGCTTGCGCGCCAGGTTGACCACCACGAACAGCAGGTCGCCCACCTCCTCCGCCTGGCCCTCGGTGTCGCCGCCGGCCATGGCTTCGAGTACCTCATCCAGCTCCTCGCGAACCTTGTCCACCACCGGCAGCGCGTCGGCCCAGTCGAAGCCCACCTGGGAGGCGCGCTTCTGCAGCTTGGCAGCGCGGCTCAACGCTGGCAGCGCGTTGGGCACATCGTCCAGCAGCGACAACTGCACCGGCTCGGCGGCCTTGGCGGCACGCTCCTCGGCCTTGAGTTCTTCCCAACGCTGCTTGACCGCCGCTTCCTCCAGCTTCGCCGGGTCCGGCTCGCCGTAGAGGTCGCCATCAGGGAAGACATGGGGATGGCGGCGAATCAGCTTGGTGGTAATGCCGTCGACCACGGCGTCGAACTCGAAGCGGCCCTCTTCCCGAGCCAACTGCGCGTAGTAGACGACCTGGAACAGCAGGTCGCCGAGCTCCTCGCGCAGGTGGTCGAAGTCGCCGCGCTCGATGGCATCGGCGACCTCGTAGGCTTCCTCGAGGGTGTAGGGGACGATGGTCGCGTAGCTCTGCTTGAGGTCCCAGGGGCAACCGTTCTGCGGGTCACGCAGGCGGGCCATGAGGTACAGCAGATCTTCGAGCTTATGCATCCTTGGCACCCGCGCGATCACGCCGCGCCTCGATGATGTTGGGCAACTGGGAGATGCGCGCCAGCAGGCGGCCCAGCGAATCGAGACCGGGGATCTCGATGGTCAGGCGCATGATCGCGGTGTTGTCTTCCTTGTCCGAACGGGTGTTCACCGCCAGCACGTTGATGCGCTCGTTGAGCAGCATCTGCGAGACGTCGCGCAACAGGCCGGAACGGTCGTAGGCGCGGATGACGATATCCACCGGATAAGTGCTGACCGGCACCGGACCCCAGCTGACCTGGATGATCCGCTCCGGCTCGCGCCCGGCCAGTTGCAGCGCGGTGGCGCAGTCCTGGCGGTGGATGGTCACGCCGCGACCGAGGGTGATGTAGCCGACAATCGGGTCGCCCGGCAGCGGCTGGCAGCAGCCGGCCATCTGCGTGAGCAGGTTGCCGACGCCCTGGATCTGGATGTCGCCGCGCTTGCCATGGCCGATCTTGCTCGGCTTGCGCGGAATGAGTTCGAGCTGCTCGGTGCCGCGCTCGGGCTCCACCAGTTGCTGCGCGTAGTTGACCACGTGGGCCAGGCGCAAGTCGCCGGCGCCCAGCGCGGCGAAGAGGTCTTCGCCGGTCTTGTAGTTGGCCTTCTCGGCGAGCTTCTCGAAGTCCACCGGCGGCAGCGCCAGGCGGCCGAGTTCGCGTTCGAGCATGGCCTTGCCGGCGGCGACGTTCTGGTCACGCGCCTGCAGCTTGAACCAGTGGACGATCTTCGCCCGCGCCCGCGAGGTAGTGACGTAGCCCAGGTTCTGGTTCAGCCAGTCACGGCTCGGCCCGCTCTGCTTGCCGGTGATGATCTCCACCTGCTCGCCGGTCTGCAGGCTGTAGTTGAGCGGCACGATACGGCCGTTGATCTTGGCGCCGCGGCAGTTGTGGCCGACCTCGGTATGCACGCGGTAGGCGAAGTCCAGCGGCGTCGAGCCCTTGGGCAGGTCGATGGCATGGCCGTCGGGCGTGAAGACGTAGACCCGGTCGGGCTCGATATCCACCCGCAGCTGTTCGGCCAGGCCGCCGATGTCGCCCAGCTCCTCGTGCCACTCGAGCACCTGGCGCAGCCAGGAAATTTTCTCTTCGTAGTGGTTGGAGCTGGCCTTGACGTCGGTACCCTTGTAGCGCCAGTGCGCGCAGACGCCCAGTTCGGCTTCCTCGTGCATGGCGTGGGTGCGGATCTGCACTTCCAGCACCTTGCCCTCGGGGCCGATCACCGCGGTGTGCAGCGAGCGATAGCCGTTTTCCTTGGGGTTGGCGATGTAGTCGTCGAATTCCTTGGGGATGTGCCGCCACAGGGTGTGCACGATGCCCAGCGCGGTATAGCAGTCGCGCATTTCCGGCACCAGCACGCGCACGGCGCGCACATCGTAGATCTGGCTGAAGTCCAGACCCTTGCGCTGCATCTTCCGCCAGATGGAATAGATGTGCTTGGCGCGGCCGGACAGGTCGGCCTTGATGCCGGTGGCAGCCAGGGCGTCCTTGAGCTGCTGCATCACGGTAGCGATGTACTGCTCGCGGTCCAGCCGGCGCTCGTGCAGCAGCTTGGCGATCTGCTTGTACTGGTCGGGCTCCAGGTAGCGGAAGGACAGGTCCTCCAGCTCCCACTTGATATGGCCGATGCCGAGGCGGTGGGCCAGCGGCGCGTAGATGTCGAACACCTCGCGGGCGACGCGCATGCGCTTTTCATCGTCGCCGTTCTTCACCGCGCGGATCGCGCAGGTGCGCTCGGCCAGCTTGATCAGCGCGACGCGCACGTCGTCGACCATGGCCACCAGCATCTTGCGCAGGTTCTCGATCTGCGCCTGGGTGCCGAGCACCAGCGACTGCCGAGGGCTGAGGCTGGTACTGATCGCAGCCATGCGCAGCACGCCTTCGATCAGCTTGGCGACGACAGGGCCGAAGCGCTGCGCCACGTCCTCGAGCTTGACCTTGCCCTCGCGCACGCCACGGTAGATCACCGCGGCGACCAGGGACTCCTGGTCGAGCTTCAGGTCCGCCAGGATCTCGGCGATCTCCAGTCCCGTCTGGAAGCTGGAGGTGCCATCCGCCCAGGAGTTGTCAGCCGTGCTGACAGCCCTGTCTTCCACCTCGCGAGCGAACTCGCAGGCTTCCAGCAGGACCTGGCGATCCAGGCCCGGGACCAGGGTCTGGACATGGTCCAGCCAGGCCTCGAGATTGATGCTGCCGTCCGTGTTGACCGGCTGATGCGCTCTCACCTGTACCATCGTGTCTACCCTTCCCCACGGTGCGCCACAACACACCGCTCACTGCGCCGGCCTTTCTTCTTGCTTGAGCCGGTCGGATTGCGCAGGCCTTCCTAGCCTGCCTCGAACAAAGCCATGGCCTCGACATGGGCCGTCTGCGGGAACATGTCGAGGATGCCGGCGCGCTTCAGGCGATAGCCCTGTCGGGCCAGTTCGCCAGCGTCGCGCGCCAGGGTCGCCGGGTTGCAGGACACATAGAGTACCCGCTCCGCGCCCAGTGAACGCATCTGCCGTGCCGGCTCGAAGGCTCCGTCACGCGGAGGGTCGAGCAGCACGGCGGTGAAATCCTCCGCCGCCCAGGGGGCTTCGGCAAGCGGTTTCGTCAGGTCCGCTTGATGGAACCGGGTGTTGGCCAGGCCGTTGGCATGGGCATTGGCGGCGGCGCGCTCGACCATGGTCTGCACACCTTCCACGCCCACTACTTCGCGCACCTGGCGCGCCAGCGGCAGGGCAAAGTTGCCCAGGCCACAGAACAGGTCCAGCACGCGCTCGTCGCTGCCGGGCTTCAGCCAGTCCAGCGCCTGGGCGACCATCGCCTCGTTCACCGGCGCGTTCACCTGAACGAAGTCGCCGGGCCGGTAGGCCAGGGTCAGATTCCAGGCTTCGAGCCGGAAGCCGAGCTCCCGGTTCCCGCTGTTTTCTGCGCCGCTGGAACAAAGCGTCGGCTCGCCGTCGCCCTGCAACCACAGTTGCACATCCCGTGCCGAACAGAATTCCAGCAGTCGCGCGCGGTCGCTATCGGACAAAGGTTCGATATGCCGAAGCAGGAGCGCGCTGGAAGTGCCATGGAACAGCTCGACATGGCCCAGCGACTGCGGTTTGGTGAAGCCGCGCAGCAGCTCCGGCAGCTCGCGGGCGAGGACCTGCAGCTCGGGCACCAGCACCAGGCAGTCGTCGAAGGCGACGATGGCCTGGCTGGCAGCCGCGCGGAAGCCGACATCCAGGCGCTTGGCCTTGACGTCCCAGCGCACGGCGAGGCGAGCGCGGCGACGGTAGCCGAATTCCGGCCCGACCAGCGGCGCGGCCCACTCTTGCGGAACCAGGCCGGAGAAGCGCTCCAGCTGCTCGGCCAGTGTGCGCTGCTTGAGCGCCAGCTGATCGGCGTGGGGCAGGTGCTGCAGGCTGCAGCCGCCGCAGGTGCCGGCTACCGGGCAAGGCTCGGTGCGACGGTTGGCGGCGGTGCTGAAGAGGCGTTCGCTGCGGGCGTCGACGATCTGCGCGCGTGCCGACAGCACGCGGGCTTCCACCGCTTCGCCCGGCAAGGCGCCGGCGACGAACCAGGTGCGCCCGTCGGCGTGGGCAATGCCGCGGCCGTCGTGGGCCAGGCGCTCGATGTTCAGGCGCTGCTTCTTGCCCACGGGTACCGCGGGGCTGCGCGCTCCGCCGCTGGGCTGGAAACGCAGGCCGGATCTTTGTTTGGCCATGTCAGTTGGCGTCGAACACGCCCGAGGACAGGTAACGGTCGCCACGGTCGCAGATGATCGCCACCAGGGTCGCGTTTTCCAGTTCGCGCGAGAGTCGCAGCATGGCCGCCACCGCACCGCCGGAAGACACGCCGCAGAAGATACCCTCTTCGCGAGCCAGGCGACGCATCACGTCCTCAGCTTCGGTTTGCTGCATGTCGACGACGCGGTCGACGCGGGTGGCGTCGAAGATCTTCGGCAGGTATTCCTGCGGCCAGCGACGGATGCCGGGGATGGCCGAGCCTTCCATCGGCTGCAGGCCGACGATCTGCACGTTTGGGTTCTGCTCCTTGAGGTAGCGCGACACGCCCATGATGGTGCCGGTGGTGCCCATGGAGCTGACGAAATGGGTGATCTCACCGCCGGTCTGCTGCCAGATTTCCGGGCCGGTGGAATGGTAGTGGGCGATCGGGTTGTCGCCGTTGGCGAACTGGTCGAGCACCTTCCCCTGCCCTTCGCGCGCCATCTGGTCGGCGAGGTCGCGGGCGCCTTCCATGCCCTGCTCCTTGGTCACCAGGATCAGCTCGGCGCCGTAGGCGGTCATCGCGGCCTTGCGCTCGGCGGTGGAGTTGTCGGGCATGATCAGGATCATGCGGTAACCCTTGATCGCCGCGGCCATCGCCAGGGCGATGCCGGTGTTGCCGGAAGTGGCCTCGATCAGCGTGTCGCCGGGCTTGATGTCGCCGCGCAGTTCGGCACGGGCGATCATCGACAGCGCCGGGCGATCCTTCACCGAACCCGCGGGGTTGTTACCCTCGAGTTTCACCAGCAGGGTGTTGGAGGTTTCCCCGGCCAGGCGCTGCAGGCGCACCAGCGGGGTATTGCCGACGCAATCGGCGATAGTCGGGTACTGCACGGTCATGGAGGCACTCGGATCTGGAACAGGGCGCCCTATGATACCGGCAAAAGACGCCCTGCCATACGAAACTTCCTAACAAGCCGTGTTCGGGGGCCGATGCGCGCCTCAGGCCGCCGCCGCGTCCGGCAGGCGCAGGTGAACGCGCAGGCCAGCGTCGGCGCAATCCGCCCAGAGTTCGCCCCCCTGCATGCGCAGCGAGCTGCGGGCGATGCTCAGGCCCAGGCCGAAACCTTCGCCGGTGCGGGCATCGGAGAGCCGGGTGAAGGGCAGGAAGATACGCTCCAGGTCGCTTTCCGCCACGCCTGGGCCATCGTCCTCCAGCCACAGGTGCCAGCCGCTCGGTTCGCGCCGGCCACTCAAGCGGATACGACCCTCCTCCGGGGAGTGGCGGATGGCATTGCGCAACAGATTTTCCAGCGCCTGGGCCAGCCCGTTCAGATGACCGCGCACGCGGCAGTCCGCCGGCACCTGATAAAGAAAGCGCTCCGAACTCCAGCCCGCCTCGAAGCGCGCATCGTCCACCAGCAGATCCCACAGCGAACGCAGGTCGATCTCTTCCAGCTCCACGCGCGGGCGCTCTGTATCCAGCCAGGCCAGTTCCAACGTATCGGCGACCAGTCGCTGCATCACGTCCACCTCACGCTCCACGCGCTGACGCAGCGCGGTTTCGCTGATCGGACTGTCTCCTGCCACACGCAGGCGGCTCAGTGGCGTGCGCAGTTCGTGAGACAGGTCGCGCAACAGTTGGCGCTGCAGGCTGACATGGCCGCGCAGGCGCTCGGCCATGTGGTCCAGCGCGCGGCCCAGCTCGCCCAGTTCATCGCGACGGGTGACGAGTTCGGGGCCGGCGACCGAGCCCAGGTTATCCGCCTGCAAGGAATTGGCGTGCTCGCGCAGACGCCCCAACGGGCGCACCAGGCGCCGGTAGATCAGCCCACAGAGCAGCAGCGCGAGGATCGCTGGCACCAGTGCATGGCTGACGGACTGGCGCAGGAAACTCAGGCCGCCGGGGAGGAAGCGCTGCGGCAGCTGCAGCACCAGGCGGCCGGCAGTCGGGTCGTCGGGAAACGATATGCCGATGTAGGGCAGGTTGACCGAGCGCGAGCTAACCGGCCAGTCCAGCCCGCGCTGGAAGGTCAGGTGCGCCACATCGGCCATCGGCAGCGGCTGCGTGCTCAGCGACTGCAGGCGACCGTCCACCACCACCATCCACACCGGCTCGCGCTGCCTCATCCCTGCCAGCCAGCTGTCGACGCCCGCCGCCCCGCCGGTACGCCAGGCCTGCTGTGCCTCTTCGGCATAGCCACCCAGGACATGCCGCGCCTCCTCGGAGAGGTTGTAACTGTCGCGCTCCATCTGCTTGCCCCAGTTCCAGGACAGCCAGATCACCGACAGGCACAGCACTACCAGGGCAAAGGCGAGCTTCCAGAACAGCGAGTGGCGGCCGGGCATGTCAGTCCTCGGCCTCGGCAAAGACGTAGCCTTTGCCCCACACGGTGTGCAACTGGTGACGGACGTAGCCTATAGCCTGCAGCTTGCGGCGCAGGTGGCTGACATGCATGTCCAGGCTACGGTCGTGGGCAGTGAAGGCGCGGTGCAGCACGTGCTGATAAAGGAAGGGTTTGCTGAGAGTCTCGCCCTGGCTGCCCAGGAAGGTCTCCAGCAGGCGGTACTCGGTGCCGGTCAGACCGGCCCACTGGCCGTCGAGGCCGACGTCGTCCTTCTGTGGGTCCATCTGCAGGCCGGTCACCGTACTGCCAAGGGACTGGCTGCCGCGTTCCAGCGCGACACGGCGCAGCACTGCATCCACGCGCACGCTCAGCTCGGCGAGGCTGAAGGGCTTGGGCAGGTAGTCGTCGGCGCCCTGGGAAAAGCCGGCGATGCGGTCCTGCTCGGCGCCCAGGGCGGACATCAGGATCACGGGCACCGCGCGCTCACGACGCAATGTACGAAGGATATCCAGGCCACTGGTGCCGGGCAGCATGATGTCCATCAGCACCAGGTCGTAGTCACCGCCGAGCGCCTGGGCCAGGCCCTCGTCACCATCCAGGCACCAGGTGACCTCGAAGCCGCGCTCGCTCAAGTGGGAGGACAGGTGGGCGCCCAAGGTCGGGTCGTCCTCAATGGTCAACAGGCGCAGGCCGGACGAAGCAATGGCATTCATATCAAATAAGAGTGATTAGCAATTGCGTGAAGTATTCACGATTCCGCGTCGTCTCGGCAAGGCAAAGGGCTTCCGAGCAGGGGCCGAACCGCTACACTGCCGGGGATAAACGCATCGGAGGAAGCGCGTGTTCAAGGATCTCGGCATCAAGGGACGGGTACTGCTGCTCACCCTGCTGCCCACCAGCCTGCTGGCGCTGGTGCTGGGCGGCTATTTCACCTGGGTGCAGCTGGCGGACATGCATGCCCAATTGATCGAGCGCGGGCAACTGATCGCCGAGCAACTGGCACCGCTGTCGGCCCCGGCCATGGCCCACCACAACAACGAGCTGCTCGAACGCATCGCCAACGAGGCGCTGGACCAGCCTGACGTACGCGCCGTGACCTTCCTCAACCCGGACCGGGAAAAACTGGTCCACGCCGGCCCCAGCATCCTCACCCCCATTCCTTCCGGCGACGGCTCGCACCTGAGCATGTCCAGCAACCTGGACACCACCCACTTCCTCCTGCCGGTGCTGGGCAAGCACCGCAGCCTCTCCGGCGACCCCGACGATGACGCCGAGAAGCTGCTGGGCTGGGTCGAGCTGGAGTTGTCGCACCACGGCACCCTGCTACGCGGCTACCGCAGCCTGTTCACCAGCCTGCTGCTGATCGGCGCCGGGCTTGCCGTCACCGCCCTGCTCGCCCTGCGCATGAGCCGCGCGATCAATGCGCCGCTGGGGCAGATCGCCCAGGGCGTCGCCCAGCTCAAGGAAGGCCGTCTGGAAACCCGCCTGCCCGCCTTGGGCAGCCACGAACTGGATGAGCTGGCCGGCGGCATTAACCGCATGGCCGAGGCGCTGCAGAGCGCCCAGGAAGAAATGCAGCACAACATCGACCAGGCCACCGAGGACGTCCGGCAGAACCTGGAGACCATCGAGATCCAGAACATCGAACTGGACCTGGCGCGCAAGGAAGCCCTGGAGGCGAGCCGGATCAAGTCCGAGTTCCTCGCCAACATGAGCCACGAGATCCGCACCCCGCTCAATGGCATCCTCGGCTTCACCAACCTGCTGCAGAAGAGCGAGATGACCACGCGCCAGCAGGACTACCTGGGCACCATCCACAAGTCCGCCGAAAGCCTGCTGGGGATCATCAACGAGATCCTCGACTTCTCGAAGATCGAGGCCGGCAAGCTGGTGCTGGAGAACATCCCGTTCAACCTGCGCGAGCTGATCCAGGACACCCTGACCATCCTCGCCCCCGCCGCCCACGAGAAGCACCTGGAGCTGGTCAGCCTGATCTACCGCGACACCCCGCTGCAGTTGGTGGGCGACCCACAGCGCCTGAAGCAGGTGCTGACCAACCTGGTGAGCAACGCCATCAAGTTCACCCACGACGGCAGCATCGCCGTACGCGCCATGCTCGAGGACGAAAGCGACGACCGCGCGCAACTGCGCATCAGCGTGCAGGACACCGGCGTGGGGCTGACCGACGCCGACCTGCGCGCGTTGTTCCAGGCCTTCAGCCAGGCCGACAACTCGCTCTCACGCCAGGCCGGCGGCACTGGCCTGGGGCTGGTGATCTCCAAGCGCCTGATCGAGCAGATGGGTGGCGAGATCGGCGTGGAAAGCAGCGCCGGCGACGGTTCGGAATTCTGGATCAGCCTCAACCTGCCCAAGGCCCGCGACGACGGCGACGACCTGCCGCCCGCCATGGCCGGCGGCCTGCGCGTGGCACTGTACGAGCCCCATGAACTGACCCGCACCGCGCTGCACCACCAGTTGGAAGACTGCGGCCTGGAAGTCACCGAGTTTCCCGACCTCGCCACACTGGAAAAGGCGCTGTTGGCCGGGCCGTCGGACAAGGCGCCGATCACCCTGGCGCTGCTGGGCGTGACCGCCGCCGAACACCCGCCCGAGGCGCTGCGCCAGTCCATCCGCGAGTTGGAACAGCATGGCTGCAAGAGCCTCGTGCTATGCCCGACCATCGAGCAGGCGCACTACAACGACGTGCTGCCCGACGCCCAGGTGCAGAGCAAACCCGCCTGCACGCGCAAGCTGCAACAGGCGATGAACGAACTGCTGCACCTGCGCCCCCTGCGCAAGGACAAATCGGCCAACGGCCGGCTCGAGCGCACCCCGCACCTGCTCTGCGTCGATGACAACCCGGCCAACCTGTTGCTGGTGAAGACCCTGCTGACCGACATGGGCGCAGAAGTGACTGCCGTGGACAGCGGCCTCGCCGCCGTCGAGGCCGTGCAGCGCGAGCGCTTCGACCTGGTCTTCATGGACGTGCAGATGCCGATCATGGACGGCCGCCAGGCCACCGAGGCGATCCGCCAGTGGGAAGGCGACCGCGAGGTCAGCCCGGTACCGATCATCGCCCTCACCGCCCATGCCCTCGCGAACGAGAAACGCGCCCTGCTGCAGGGCGGCATGGACGACTACCTGACCAAGCCGATCGACGAGCGGCAACTGGTCCAGGTGATCCTCAAGTGGACCGGCCTGGCGCTGGGCGAGCCACGTGACGAACGCCCGCGCCACACCGAATCCAAGCTTGACGGGCTCAGCGTCCTGGACCCGGAGGAAGGCCTGCGCCTGGCCGCCGGCAAAGCGGAACTGGCTGCCGACATGCTCGGCATGCTGCTCGCCTCGCTGTCCGCCGACCGCCAGGTGATTCGCCAGGCCCGCGAGCGCAACGACCGCAATACCCTGCTCGAGCGCATCCACCGCCTGCACGGCGCCACCCGCTACTGCGGCGTGCCAATGCTGCGCGCCGCCTGTCAGCGCGCCGAAACCCTGCTCAAACAGAACGAACCGGACGCCCCCGCCGCGCTGGATGAACTCGACATGGCGATGGCCGAACTGGCACAAGCGACTGAGGGCCACCTGGAAGCAGAGGCCGGCCAGCCGCACTGAGGACGGAATCCAAGCGATGCGCATCATCCTGTTCAGCAACCAGACCTACGACCGCGACAGCTTCCTCGCCGCCAACCACGGCCTTGGCTTCGAGTTGCACTTCCAGCAGACCCAGCTGCGCCTGGACACCGTCGCCCTGGCCATGGGCTTCGAGGTGGTCTGCCCCTTCGTCAACGACGACCTGTCGCGCCCGGTGCTGGAGCACCTGGCCGCCGGCGGCACGAAACTGATCGCCCTGCGCTCGGCCGGCTACAACCATGTCGACCTGGCCGCTGCCCACGCGCTGGGGCTGGCCGTGGTGCGCGTACCAGCCTATTCGCCCCACGCCGTGGCTGAACATGGCGTGGGATTGGTCCTGGCGCTATGTCGGCACCTGCACCGCGCCTACAACCGTACCCGCGAAGGCGACTTCTCCCTGCATGGCCTGACCGGCTTCGACCTGCACGGGCGCACCGTGGGTGTGATCGGCAGCGGGCAGATCGGCGAGGTCTTCGCCCGCATCATGAGCGGCTTCGGCTGCCACATCCTGGCCTACGACCCCTATCCCAACCAGGCCATCGAGGCCCTGGGCGGGCACTTCGTCGAGCTGGACGAACTGCTCGCGCGGTCCGACATCATCAGCCTGCATTGCCCGCTCAACGACGCCACCAAACACCTGATCAATGCCCAGAGCCTCGCGCGCATGAAGCGCGGCTCGATGCTGATCAACACCGGCCGCGGCGCGCTGGTGGACACCCCGGCGCTGATCGAGGCGCTGAAAAGCGGCCAGCTCGGCTACCTCGGCCTGGACGTCTATGAAGAGGAAGCCGACATCTTCTTCGCCGACCGCTCCGACCAGCCGCTGCAGGACGATGTGCTGGCGCGCCTGCTGACCTTCCCCAACGTGATCATCACCGCGCACCAGGCTTTCCTGACCCGTGAAGCCCTGGCCGGGATCGCCCAGACCACCCTGTCCAACATCGCCGCCTGGCAGGCGGGCCGGCCGGTCAATCTGGTCGAAGGTTGATCAGTTGCCCCTCGCATCCCGGCGCTGTGCCACCTAGAATGCCGCGCTTTCCCGGAGGACCCATGGCCCAGCACGATTTCCGCTACACCCTGCTCAACCCGCAATTCACCCTCAACGAGTGCCGCGCGCTGACCCCGGGCCGCTACCAGGTCACCGGCATCGGCGGTTCGATCAAGGCCGGCGACACCCTGCTGGTCAGCCTCAAGGGCAGCAAGAGCCTGAGCATGACCCTGGAGGTGGAAAAGGTCCGCCACCTGATCAACCCGCCCGGGCAGTGGATGGCCGTGGCCAAGGGGCCGGCATTCCGTGAACTGGGTATCCACGAATGGACGGTCAACTGCGACGGTTGCGCGGCTACACTGGACTTCGAATTCGCCGTCGATGCCACCCTCGGCAAGGCCGCCCAACAGCCGGCCGCCGAAGCGCGCATCGCCGAACTCGGATGGGCCAAGGCCGGCAAGCGCCACCTTTGCCCGGATTGCCAGAGCAAGGAGACTGCATGAAAACCCTGATCGCCAGCGCTTGCACCGCGCTGGCCCTGGCCGGCTGCGCCAGCAAGCCGGTGCCCGAAGCCGAGCAGAACTACCGCGTGGAATGGATCGGCGAACGCCCGCTGATCGACTACACCCACATCAGCCTGACCCTGGACGGCAATGGCCGCGCCTATGGCAGCGCCGGCTGCAACCACTGGTTCGCCAGCTACAAGCTCGAGGGCGACCAGTTGACCTTCGGCCAGCCGGGCGCCACCCGCAAGCTCTGCGCCGACCTGGTGATGGAGCAGGAACAGCAGTTCCTCAAGATGCTCGGCCAGGTGCAGCGCTGGGACATCACCGACGAAGGCGAGCTGCGCCTGTGGCCGGCCAGCGGTCGCGCCATGCGCATGTGGCCGGAAGGCTGAGGCTCTTCCGGGCAGGTCTAGAAGAGCGTCAATTGCTCGTGGGCGCCGCGCAGATCGACCAGGCGCACGCCTACGCCGATCAGCCGAACCGCCTTGTTGCCGCGCTGGAAGGCCTGCCCCAGCAGCAGCCGATAGCTTTCCAGATCCCGCGCGGCGCCGGCCTGCTCCAGGGTGGTCTGGGTGAAGTCGTGGAACTTCAGCTTGATGAACGGCTTACCCGGCCGATAGCTGGCGTCCAGGCGCGTCATGCGCCGCTCCAGCTCGCCCAGCAGTGACGGCAGCTCTTCCTGGCAGGCTGCCAGGTCCGGCAGGTCCTGGTCGAAAGTGTTCTCCACGCTGATCGATTGCCGCCGGCTGTCCACCTGCACCGGACGCTCGTCGATGCCCCGCGACAGTCCCCAGAGCCGCTCACCGAAACTGCCGAACTCCTTGGCCAACTGGATCCGCGACCAGTCGCGCAGGTCCGCGCAGGTACGGATACCCAGGCGCGCCAGCTTTTCGGCAGTGACCTTGCCCACGCCATGCAGCTTCTTCACCGGCAAATCGGCGACAAAACCGTCGACCTCATCGGGTGTGACCACGAACAGGCCGTTGGGCTTGCGCCAATCGCTGGCGATCTTGGCAATGAACTTGTTCGGCGCCACCCCGGCAGACACGGTGATGTGCAAGGTCTCCCAGACGCGCTGGCGAATCTCCTGGGCAATGCGCGTGGCGCTGCCGCCGCAACGCTCGCTGTCGCTGACGTCGAGGTAGGCCTCGTCCAAGGACAGCGGCTCGATCTGGTCGGTGTAGTCGCGGAAGATCGCGTGAATGTCCCGCGAGGTCTCGCGATAGACGTCCATCCGCGGGCGGACGATGGTCAGGTCCGGGCACAGCTTGACTGCCGTGCGCATGGCCATAGCCGAATGCAGGCCGTAGGCACGCGCCTCGTAATTGCAGGTCGCGACCACGCCCCGCTTGTCCGGCGACCCGCCCACGGCCAGCGGCTTGCCCACGAGGCTGGGGTCGTCGCGCATCTCGATGGCGGCATAGAAGCAATCGCAATCGATGTGGATGATCTTTCTCTGCCGAGTCACGAAGGAGGCGCCTGCATCACCAACGGAAACGCCTTTATAGAAGACGGAAAACCCGCCCATGGTAATGCAAAAACCTGCCGTCCCGGTTATCCACAGCCGTGTAAATCACCCTTGTCGATCCCTGCGACGATTCCATTCCTGGCGGCTAAATATCTGATAGAAAATCACTTTTTCCCTTTTTTCATTGACACCCGGGCGCACCGGCGTAGAATGGGCGTCGCGGGATGGAGCAGTCTGGTAGCTCGTCGGGCTCATAACCCGAAGGTCGTAGGTTCAAATCCTGCTCCCGCAACCAGATACAGAAAAAGGCCACTCTTCGGAGTGGCCTTTTTCGTTTGCGCGTCATTTAAATTTTTGATCGCAGAACAAATATCGATTGACAGAGACTTTCATTTACGTAGAATGGCCGGCGCGGGATGGAGCAGTCTGGTAGCTCGTCGGGCTCATAACCCGAAGGTCGTAGGTTCAAATCCTGCTCCCGCAACCAGACACAGGAAAAGGCCACTCTTCGGAGTGGCCTTTTTCGTTTGCACGCGATTTAAATTATTGATCGAAAACGAAATATCGTTTGACACGAGGCTTCATATCCGTAGAATTGCCGCCGCGGGATGGAGCAGTCTGGTAGCTCGTCGGGCTCATAACCCGAAGGTCGTAGGTTCAAATCCTGCTCCCGCAACCAGACATCAAGAAGAAAGCCACTCTTAGGAGTGGCTTTTTTCGTTGTGCGCAGAAAAACCACGTACGGGTGGCGCCAGCCGAATGACGAAAATACTCTCCAAGGACTTGGGAATTCGCGACAGTGCCCCTACTCTGTCGCGCAGGATCGTTAGAGGTGCCCGATGAGCGCCAACCCTGCCACACCCGATACACCTGCCCCCGACGAAGCCACGCCACGAGCGGCATGGCTCGACTGGATCAACGCCAACCGCCAGGCACTCGGCCTGGGCGTAACTCTGGTGCTGTTCAGCCTGGCGTTGATCGCCTGCTACCACCTGCTGCGCGACATCGACGCCTATTCCCTGCACGACGCCCTGCTCGATGTGCCGACCACCGCGCTGACCGGCGCGTTCGCGGCCACCGTCGTGGGCTTCATCTTCCTGCTCGGCTATGAATGGTCGGCCAGCCGCTTCGCCGGTGTGAAACTACCCACCCCGGCACTGCTGACTGGCGGCTTCTCCGCCTTTGCCATCGGTAATGCCGTCGGGTTGTCGATGCTGTCCGGCGGTTCGGTGCGCTATCGCCTGTATGCCCGGCTGGGACTGGGTGCCGGCGATGTCGCGCTGATGACCCTGTTTGCCAGCCTCTCGCTGGGCTGCGCCTTGCCAGTGCTGGCGGCCGTGGCCGCACTGAGCGACCTCGCGGACGCATCGCTGGCCCTGCACCTGCCACAGTGGCTGGTGGCGGTCCTCGCGCTGGGCATCATCGCCTTCTGCCTGCTGCTGGTGGTCGGTATCGAACGTCGCCGCCTGCCCGAGCAACCTTCGCCGGACAGCCACCTGGTTCGCGTCGGCCGCCGCACCCTGCGCCTGCCCGGCCTGCGGCTGTCGCTGCTGCAACTGCTGATCACTGCGCTGGACGTTGCCGCTGCTGCCACCGTGCTCTATCTGCTGCTGCCCGAGGCCCCGCCCTTCGGCGCCTTCCTGCTGGTCTACCTGATCGCCCTGGCGGCTGGCGTGCTCAGCCACGTCCCCGGTGGTGTCGGCGTGTTCGAGGCCGTGCTGCTGGCTGCCTTCGCCGGACAACTGGGTGCCGCACCGCTCGCCGCGGCGCTGCTGCTCTACCGCCTGATCTATGTCGTACTGCCGTTGATCGTCGCCTGCCTGCTGCTGCTGTTCCTCGAGGCACGCCGCATCCTGGTGGCCAAGCAGGCGGTGCGGATCACCTCCGGCTTTGCCGCGCAGATCCTCTCGCTGCTGGTGTTCATCTCCGGCATCGTGCTGCTGTTCTCCGGCGCCACCCCGTCCATCGATACCCGCCTCGACGAGGTCGGCTTCCTCGTCCCGCACCGCCTGATCGACGCCTCGCACCTGGCCGCCAGCCTGATCGGCGTGCTCTGCCTGCTGCTCGCCTATGGTCTGCGCCGGCGCCTCTCCGCTGCCTGGGCGCTGACCCTCGGCCTGCTGATCGCCGGCGCTGCCTTGTCGCTCCTCAAGGGCTTCGACTGGGAAGAAGCCCTGATCCTCAGCTTCACCGCCGCCCTGCTGGTGATCTTCCGCAGCGCCTTCTACCGTCGCAGCCGCCTGATGGACCTGCCCTTCTCGCCGCTGTACCTGGGCGCAGCCGCGTGCGTCATCGCCGCGTCCATCTGGCTGCTGCTGTTCGCTTACCAGGACGTGCCCTACAGCCATGAGCTCTGGTGGCAGTTCGCCCTGGACGCCGATGCCCCGCGCGGCCTGCGCGCCGCCCTGGGCAGTTGCCTGTTGCTGGCCGCCCTGGCGCTGTACTGGCTGCTGCGCACCGCACCGCCGGCGATCCACGCGCCCACACGCGAGGAGCTGGACAGCGCAGCCGGCATCCTCTCCAACTCCGCTCAGCCCGACGGCGGCCTGGCCCTTTCCGGCGACAAGGCGCTGCTGTTCCACGAGGGCAACGACGCCTTCCTGATGTATGCCCGCCGCGGCCGCAGCCTGGTCGCGCTGTTCGATCCGATCGGCCCGGCACAGGCCCGCGCGGAGCTGATCTGGCAGTTCCGCGACCTCTGCGACCTGCACCACGCCCGCCCGGTGTTCTACCAGGTGCGCGCGGAGAACCTGCCGCTGTACATGGACATCGGCCTGACCGCGCTCAAGCTCGGCGAAGAAGCGCGGGTCGACCTGCGCCGCTTCGACCTGGAGAGCAAGGGCAAGGAGATGAAGGACCTGCGCTACACCTGGAACCGCGGCCAGCGCGATGGCCTGAGCCTGGAGTTCCATGATGCCGGGCAGGCGCCGATGGACGAGCTGCGCGCCATCTCCGATGCCTGGCTGGGCGGCAAGAACGTCCGTGAGAAAGGCTTCTCCCTCGGCCGCTTCACCCCTGAATACCTGCACTATTTCCGCGTCGTCGTGGTCCGATTCCAGGGCCGCGCCGTGGCTTTCGCCAACCTGCTGGAAACGTCCGGCAAGGAACTGGCGAGCATTGACCTGATGCGCGTCGTCCCCGATGCGCCCAAGCTGACCATGGAGTTCCTCATGCTCGGCCTGATCCTGCATTACAAGGAGAGCGGGCACACCCGCTTCAGCCTCGGCATGGTACCCCTGGCCGGCTTGCAGCCGCGCCGCGGCGCCCCGCTGACCCAACGTCTCGGCGCGCTGGTCTTTCGCCGGGGTGAGCAGTTCTACAACTTCCAGGGGCTGCGTCGCTTCAAGGACAAGTTCCAGCCCGACTGGGAACCCCGTTACCTGGCCGTGCCCGCCGGACTGGATCCGCTGGTGGCCCTGGCCGACACAGCCGCCCTCATCGCGGGCGGCCTGAGTGGATTGGTAAAACGCTGATATGTTGAAACGACGCTGGCGACACCTGCTCGCCCTTCTCCTGCTGATCGTCATTGCCGTCGGCCTGCTGCTGTGGAGCCGCCCGGCCCCGCAGGCCTCCCTGGACCACCGCCAGTTGCCCGACGGCAGCGCCGCCAGCCTGGCCAACCCCGGCAAGCAGCCCAATGCACGCGTGCTGCTGGCCGTGCAGGCCGACCAGAAACTGGACGACGCCCAGTTGCTGGCCCTGGCCCACGACAGCGGCGCCCGTGTGGTGCAGTTCGTCTTCCCGGAGACCGACTGCAAGGCCCAGCAGGCTCGCATCCAGGCCGCTGGTGAGCTGCTCGACGGCCAGCCGACCCTGGTCGCCGGCATCGGTCCGGGCAGCGCCTGGGCCTTCCGCTGGCTCGCCGGGCAGACCGACGACAAGGCCAAGGCGCTGTCCGTGGGCTTCTCCCTGGAGAAACCCGACTGCGCCGCCACCCCTCTGCCGCAGACCGCTCCCCACGGCCACTGGCTGGCTGCCTGGAACGACAACCCGGACGATGCCAGCGCGCGCTTCGCCCGTGGTTTGAAAAACGCCGAAACGGTGATCACCGATTACGACACGCCGCTGCCCAAGGTCCTTGCCGATCAACTGCGCCAGCAGCTGCAAGGCGGCGGCGATAACGTACCGGTGGTGGAAGTCCCGGCCGCCAAGCCCTCGGAAACCGTCACCCTGTTCTATTCCGGCGACGGCGGCTGGCGCGATCTCGACCGCGACGTTGCCGCGCAGATGGCCGAGCTGGGCTATCCGGTGGTGGGTGTCGATGCCCTGCGCTACTTCTGGGAGCACAAGACCCCGGAGCAGAGCGCCGCCGACCTCGCCCTGCTGATGCAGCACTACCGCGAGAAGTGGGGAGCCAAGCACTTCGTGCTGGCCGGCTACTCCTTTGGCGCCGACGTGCTGCCGGCGATCTACAACCGCCTGCCGGCGGACGCCAAGAAGGACGTCAGCTCGGTGATCCTGCTGGCCTTCGCCCGCAGTGGCAGCTTCGAGATCGAGGTGCAGGGCTGGCTCGGCAAGGCCGGTCAGGAAGCTTCCACCGGCCCGGAAATGGCGCGCCTGCCCGGACCGAAGGTGCTCTGCGTGTACGGCGTGGAAGAGAAGGACGAGAGCGGCTGCACCCAGCCCCAGGCCGTGGGCGAGAACCTGCAGTTGCCCGGCGGACACCACTTCGACGAGGACTACCCGGCCTTGGCCAAAAGGCTGGTGAACGCCATCCGCTCCCGCCAGTCAGCCGACGACGAAGGCTGACCGACATCAAAAGGGCCGCACATCGCGGCCCTTTCACTTTGCCTTCATGGTGTTTCAGGCACGCTTAAGGCTCTATGCTCAGACTGACAAGCCCGTCGCCAGAACGGGGCGTCACGATAACCGAGCCAAACAAGGAACCGTCATGAGCCTGTCCAAGACCCCGTCCCGCTACGGCAGCCTGTCCATTGCCATGCACTGGATCATGCTGGTGCTGATCGCCGCCGTGTACTTCTGCATGGAATATCGCACCAATTTCCCCAAAGGCAGCGACACCCGCGCGCTGTTCTCCCAATGGCACTTCATGCTCGGCCTGAGTGTGTTCGTGCTGGTCTGGCTGCGCCTGATCGGCCGCTTCATCTACCCCACCCCGCCCATCGTTCCGGCACCGCCGGCCTGGCAGATGATCCTGGCCAAGCTCGCGCACCTGGCACTGTACGGCCTGATGATCGGCCTGCCGCTGGCCGGCTGGATCATCCTCAGCGCCGCCGACAAGCCGGTGCCGTTCTGGGGCATGGAGCTGCCGCACCTGGTGGGCAAGAACCCGGACCTGGCCAAGCAGGTGAAGTACTGGCATGAAACCATCGCCGTGCTCGGCTACTGGCTGATCGGTATCCACGCACTGGCCGCGCTGTTCCATCACTACATCAGCCGCGACAACACCCTGGTGCGCATGCTGCCGGGCAAGGGCGAGGCAAAGCCGGAGTAATTTCCCCGCCCTGCAGCGCCGACCAGCCGTGGACAAGGTCTGCTCCTGCAGGGAAAGCTGCACTTCGTAGGAGCAAGCTTGCTCGCTCCTACGAAGTGCAGTCCTGACGGTAAGGCAGCGCAGCACGCGCCTCCTCGGCATAAGCCAGGATGCCCGCCCTCTCCCCTATCAGGAATTCCTGCACCGCCTCGCGCAGTCCGGGATGACCGAGGCGGTGCCAGGATCGGGTGATCACCGGCTCGAAGCCACGGATCAGCTTGTGCTCGCCCTGCGCTCCAGCGTCGAAGCGCTGGAGGCCGTGGCCGATGGCGAAGTCCAGGCCCTGGTAGAAACAGGTCTCGAAGTGCAGGCGGTCGAACTCCGCCAGGCAGCCCCAGTAGCGACCGTACAACGTATCGCCGCCGAGCAGACTGAAAGCCATGGCCACAGGCCGGCCATTCTGGTGAGCGAAGACCACGCGGATCGCCTCCGGCATACGCTCGCCGATCAGGCTGAAGAACGCTCGGCTCAGGTAGGGCGCCTGCCCGCGGACCTCATAGGTGCTGCTGTAGCAGGCATAGACGAAGTCCCAGTGCGCTTCGGACAGCTCGCGCCCTTCCATCCAGACGAAATCCAGCCCCAGCCCAGCGACCTGCTCGCGCTCCTTGCGGATCTGCTTACGCTTGCGTGAGCTGAGAGCGTCGAGAAAGTCCTGGAAGTCGCGGTAGCCGCGATTGCTCCAGTGGTACTGGCAACCCAGGCGTTCCAGCCAACCGTCTGCAGCGCCCAGCAGGGCATCGGCGGCAGCATCGGTGAAATTCACGTGTACGCCGGAGCAATGCCCCTCGTCCACTTCGCCCGCCAGCGCGCCGACCAGGCTCAGCGCCGCGTCCGGCGCGCCGAGCAGGCGAGCGCCGCCGACCGGGGTGAAGGGAATCCCCACCAGCAGCTTGGGGTAGTAGGGAATGCCGGCGCGCAGGCAGGCATCCGCCCAGCTCCAGTCAAACACGTACTCGCCGTAGGAGTGGCTTTTCAGATAGGCCGGCGCCGCGGCGAGCAGGCGGCCATCGTCGGCCAGCAGCACCCGGTGGGAAGGCTTCCAGCCGCTGCGGCCGCCGACGCTGCCGCTTTCCTCCAGGGCGGAGAGAAAGCCATGGCGCAGGAACGGCTGGTCGTCCGGCAGCAGGGCGTCCCACTGGCGGGCGTCGACTTCGGCAAGGCGGGAAAGGGTCTGGATAGGCATGGCCGACAGTCTGGCGCGAGGCGCGAGCGAAGGGAAGATTCAAGCGGGAAAACTCGCACGCCGGTGACATTCACGTTCGTCGGTATCCGCCGGAGAGGCCGGCAGAGTGGTCTATGTTGGGGGTTAGCAAGGCTTGCCGGCGCACGACGCCAGCACCGTTCCGCTCGCCACCCGCCCTTCGCGGGCCGTTGGCGACCAGCCAGGAGGACGCCCCATGAGCCTGATGCAATGCGAGTACCGCAAGTACACCATCACCGCCGATGTCGTCGAGCATCCCGGCCTGCCCACTCCCTGGGCCGGCGGTTGCCACATCACCGCCCCGGACGGGCAGACCACCAAACGCAAGACGCTACCGGTGGAGTTTGCCTTCATGTCGGATCTGCAGAAGGCCCAGCACGCTTCCATCGCCCACGGCAAATGGCTGGTGGACCAGAACCTGGACCACGACCGTCGGCTGTTCTGATCTCTAGCTGCTCACATAGCCCGGTTCTTCGCTGACCGGCGCACTGACTGGCAATGGCGTCAGGCTCACCTGAAGCGCCAGGAACTCCTGCGCGGATGCCCGCCAGGTCTGCCCGCGTGCCCACTGCGCGCAGGCCTGGCGATCCAGCTCCAGCGCCCGCAGGCAGGCGCTGCGCAAATCCACGTCCATCACCCCGGTGACGCCGTCCTCGAGGACATCCAGCGGCCCCGTCACCGGGAACGCCGCCACTGGCGTACCGCACGCCAGCGCCTCGACCATCACCAGGCCGAGGGTGTCGGTCAGCGATGGGAAGGCCAGCACACTGGCGCTGCGATAGGCCTCCGCCAGTTCGTCGCCGTGGCGATAGCCGAGGAACTCCGCCTGTGGATAAGCCGCTTGCAGCTCCGCGCGCTGCGGGCCGTCGCCCACCACGCGCTTGCGTCCCGGCAGGTCGAGCGCAAGGAAGGCTTCGAGATTCTTCTCCCGCGCCAGCCGGCCGACATAGAGGAATACCGGCTCCTGGGGCGGTGCGCCCTCCCCCAGCTGAAAGCGCTGGAGATCCACGCCCTTGCGCCACAGCGCCAGATTGTCGAAAGCGTGATCGGTGAAAGCTCCGCGCATGCGCTCGCTGCTCACCAGCACGGCGTGGCTCGGTGCATGGAAGCGGCGCAGGAAGGCGTAGCCCCAGGCCAGCGGCAGCCAGGGCCAGCGAGTGTTCACGTATTCGGGAAAGCGCGTATGGATGGCGCTGCTGAACTTCATCCCGCGGCGCACCAGCCAGCGCCGTGCAGCCCAGCCCAGCGGGCCTTCCGTGGCGAGGTGGACGCAGTCCGGGGCGAAGTCGGCGATCTTCTCGCCGACTGTCCACAGGTTCCACGCCAGGGGGATTTCCGGGTAGCTCGGGCAAGGCCGGTGACGAAAATCCTGCGGGGTGATCAGCCCGACCGTGTGCCCCATTTCCTCCAACTCGGCCACCAGTGCCCGGAGGCTGGTGACCACGCCGTTGACCTGCGGCAGCCAGGCATCAGTGACGATCAGCAGCCTCATGCCGCCGACTCGACCACCGCAGGCGCCTCGGTGCGTACCGGTTCCTCGGCCAGGCGGTAGAGCTCGATGCTGCCATCCCAGTGCTCGATCAGCGCCGAGCAGGATTCCACCCAGTCACCGCAATTGAGGTATTCCACCTCGCCGATCTGGCGGATTTCCGCGTGGTGGATGTGCCCGCAGACCACGCCGTTGAGGCCGCGCTTGTGCACCTCGTGGGCAATGGCTTCCTCGAAATCGCTGATGAAGTTCACCGCCGTCTTCACCTTGTGCTTGAGGTACGCCGACAGCGACCAGTAGCCGTAGCCATAGCGGCTGCGCCAGTGATTCAGCCAGCGGTTAAGCGTCAGGGTGAACTCGTAGGCGGAGTCGCCGAGGAAGGCCAGCCACTTGTGGTAGCGCGTGATGACGTCGAACTGGTCACCGTGGATCACCAGCAACTGGCGACCGTCGGCGGTGGTGTGAACGATCTCGTCGACCAGGCGGATGTTGCCCAGCAGCAGCGAGGAATAGCGGCGCAGGAACTCGTCGTGGTTGCCGGTGACGTAGATCACCTCGGTGCCCCGCTTGCTCATGGTCAGCAGGCGGCGGATCACGTTGGTGTGCGCCTGCGGCCAGTAGATGCCGCCACGCAGCTTCCAGCCGTCGATGATGTCGCCCACCAGGTAGATGCGGTCGGCGTGGTAGCGCTTGAGGAAGCCGGCCAGATGCTCGGCCTGGCAGTCGCGGGTGCCAAGGTGGACATCGGATATCCACAGGGTTCGCACCCGTTGTTTCTTCGTCGGCGTCATGCGTTGCGCGCTGCTCATCGTCGGCGACCTCCAGAGGGGTTTCTCCGAGTGTCGGCCGCAGCGGTGAAGCGAACATGACCGACTGGCGACAGTCCCGTGACAAGCCGCGGCGCGCTAGACTGTCCACCTGCCCGCCAGCTTCGGAAAGCAGTTCGCATGAACCCGATCCTCTCCCTGCGCCACTACAGCCACGACCATCTCGCCCATAGCCACAGCCATGCGCAGCTGGTGCTTGGGCTGTCCGGCAGCCTGGATTTCGAAGTGGGCGGACGCGGCAGCCTGGTGACCCGGCAGACCTTCGCCGTGGTACCGCGCGAGGCCCACCACGCCTGCGCCAGCCCGGACGGCAGCCGCTGCCTGGTGGTGGACCTGGAAGACGAGGAAGACCTGCTCGGTGGCCTGGGCCTGCACAGCGACGCCGGCCGCCGCCTGCTGGAAACCCCCGGCCAGCGCCTGCTCAACAACGACCAGGCGCAACTGGTGCACTGGTTGGCCGGCAGCCCCCTGCATGACCCGGTACTGGCGCGCCAGGGTGCGATCCTCCTGCTCGCCAGCCTCGCCGCTGGCCAGCAGCGCGTGGAGGAGCCTACGCAATTGCCGTTGGCCAGCCTCGACAGCTACATCGATCGCCACGCTGCGCATCCGTTGCAGGTGGCCGACCTGGCGCGGCTCGCCGGGCTTTCCGCCGCGCGCTTCCATGCCCGCTTCCTCGCCGAGACGGGGCAGACGCCCATGGACTACGTGCGCCAGCGCCGCCTGCAATTGGGCCGCGACCTGCTGCGCGGTTCGCACCAATCGGTCGGCGAGATCGCCGCGCAGGTCGGCTATGCCTCGCAGAGCGCCTTCACCGCCGCGCTGGTGCGCCAGTTCGGCACCACCGCGCGCCAGCTTCGCCAGGAGGCGCGCGACAATTCCCGCTAGCCGCGCGACAGACAGACGCGCGCCCAGGGCCTAGACTGCCGGCCATCGAACCCAATAACCCAACGGGAGCAGCGATGTCGGCAGACACCATCGAGTGGCAGGATTTCGAGCGCGTCGAACTGCGCGTGGGCACCATCGTCCAGGCCGAACCCAACGTGAAGGCGCGCAAGCCCGCCTACATCCTCCAGGTCGACCTCGGTCCGCTGGGGATCAAGACCTCCAGCGCACAGATCACCGCACACTATGAAGCCAATGAGCTGATCGGCCGCCAGGTGCTCTGCGTGTGCAACTTCGAACCCAAGTCCATCGCCGGTGTGCGCTCGGAAGTGCTGGTCACCGGCGCCTACGACAGCGACGACAAGGTGGTTCTCGCCGGTTTCGACAAGCCGCTGCCCAATGGCGCGCGGCTGGCCTGATCTTCGACTCACCGCGCGCCAGCCAACCCGGCGCGCTTGCCTCTTTCCCGACAAGGCCCCGCCACAGCAATCGGCGGGAGCTCAGGCATGAATTGCATTACCCAACTCACACCCCGCGGCGCCCTGATCGGCCTGCACATCGGCGCCCTGATGTTCGGGCTGTCCGGCATCTTCGGCAAACTCATCCTCGCCGGCCCCCTGGTCATCGTCTTCGGCCGCGCGCTGTTCGGCTCGCTGTCGCTGGCAGCGGTTTTCGCCGGGCATCTGCGGCAGCAGAAGCGACCTACGCTGAAACAGGCCGCCATGCTGCTGGGTGGCGGCGTGCTGCTGTGCACCCACTGGCTGACGTTCTTCCTCGCCGTGAAAGTCGGCAACGTAGCGGTCGCCACCCTCGGCTTTGCCAGCTTCCCCGCCTTCACCGTGCTGCTGGAAGGCCTGCTGTTCCGCGAACGCATTCGCAAGGGTGAATACCTAGTGGTGGCGCTGGTGTGCATCGGCCTGGTGATGGTCACCCCGACACTGGACCTGCGCGACGGCGCTACTGCCGGGCTGCTCTGGGGAACCCTCTCCGGGCTGCTGTTCGCCCTGCTGTCGCTGGCCAACCGGGTCAGCGTGCGCGGGATCGACCCAATCCAGGCGGCGCTGTGCCAGAACCTGACGATCATCGCCTGCCTGCTGCCGCTGGTGCTCTTCGAGTTGCCGGCGATTCGCGGCATGGACTGGTTGTGGCTGGTGGCGCTGGGCGTCCTTTGCACCGGTGTCGCCCACAGCCTGTTCGTCGCCAGCCTGCGGCTGATCAAGGCACGCACGGCGGCGGTGATCTTTGCCCTGGAGCCGGTCTACGGCATCGCCTTCGCCGCCGTGCTGTTTGGGGAAGAGCCGAGTCTGCGGATGCTGGCGGGCGGCGCGCTGATCATCTTCGCAACCTTCCTCAGCGCACGCGGCTCGCATTGACGACCTGTACCGCTTGGTTCTGGAGCGGAGCTTGTTTGCGAGCAAGCTCGCTCCTACAAAGAGCCAAAGCAGTGCGTGAGACAAAAAGAAGGCCGCCCCGCAGCGTGCGTATCTCGAACCTTGCCCCGGGGAGGGAGTGCCAAGGATTCATCGCACGACAGCCTGCGAGGCGGCCTGTTCGGTGTGGCGCCTCTGGATAAGGCGCCGGGAATCAGTTGATGCTGTACCCGCGCCCGCTCAGGCAGGCGCCCAATGCGCGGCGGTAGGTATCGGACATGCCGGCCGGCGGCGCCTGGCTGGCGGCGGCCGGGTCGAAGCCGCTCTGGCCGACCGCCCAGGTGTGGCATTCGTAGCGATCGCGGCTCTGCTGCTCCGGCGATTGGCCGCTGGCGGGATAGGCGATCACCTCATAGCTGGTGGTCGGCGCCGCCTGCACGGCAGGCGGTGTTTCCACCGCCACATACTGGCGACGGTCGGCATTCCACAGGTAGTAGGTCCCGGCGGCGACGAAGTAGAGCATGCTGCCGATCCACACTTCCCGCGCGTAATCCGGCAGCCCATAGCCGTGGCCTGGGCCCCAGCCATGGTACGGACCTGGCCCTGGGCCGCCCGGCCCGCCGGGTCCGCCATGCGGCCCCGCCAGCACACTCGCCGACAGGCTCAGGGCCAGCAGGGTGGCGACGGATTTGAGCGCGATGCGCGAGGACAGCTTCATTTCACCTCCAGTCACGGGCGATCCACCGCCCGCCGTTCGTGGTGAACATTGTCTCGCGCCGCCCCTGCGCCGAGTGTCAGCACTGGGTAAAGACTGGGTAAAAAGCCCGATACACGGGGTATCAAGCCTGTTGCAGCAACCACCGGCAGTAACGCTGCACCCCTTCCTCCACACCCATCATCGGCGCGCGGTAGCCCGCCTCGCGGAGGAAGGCGATATCGGCGCAGGTGTAGCACTGGTACTTGCCGCGCAACTCGTCCGGGAACTCGGTGTACTCCAGCAGTCCATCGCGGATCGCCGCGTCCAGGGTCAGCGGCTGCAGGTCCTGCTGTTCGCGCAGGGTATTGATCACCGCCAGCGCCACGTCGTTGAACGGCTGGGCACGGCCGCTGCCGAGGTTGAAGATGCCGCTGCGCTCGGGGTTGTCGAGGAAATGCAGGTTGACCCTGGCCACATCCTCCACCGAGACGAAATCGCGCAGGTGGCCGCCGGCCGGGTAGTCGCCGTACTCGCCGAACAGCTTCACCTTGCCGGTCTCGCGGAACTGGTTGAAGCAGTGGAAGGCCACCGAGGCCATGCGCCCCTTGTGCTGCTCGCGCGGGCCGTAGACGTTGAAGTAGCGGAAGCCGGCCACCTGGGTACGCGCCGTGGGCAGCACCTTGCGCACGCGCTGGTCGAAGAGGAACTTCGAGTAGCCGTAGACGTTCAGCGGCCGCTCGCAGGAGCGCGTCTCGCGGAACTCCTGGCCGCCGCCATAGACCGCCGCCGACGAGGCATAGAGGAACGGCACACCCAGGGACAGGCTGGCGTCCAGCAACTCGCAGCTGTAGCGGTAGTTGTTGTCCATCATGTAGCGCCCGTCGCGCTCCATGGTGCTGGAGCAGGCGCCCTGGTGCAGCAGCGCACGCACCACGCCGAAGCGTCCGCGGGCGTAACGCGCGATGAAATCGCCCTTGTCGAGGTAGTCGCTGATGTCGCAGTCGGCGAGGTTGGCGAACTTGTCACCCTCGGTCAGATCATCGACCGCGATGATGTCGGTCTCGCCGCGCTGGTTCAGCGCCTTGACGAGATTGCTGCCGATGAAGCCGGCGGCGCCTGTGACAATGATGCTCATGAGGGCACCTCCTGTGGAGAATGGGTGCTCTCAGACTAAGAGTGGTACGCGCGTACCCCGTTGATATGAAGCAAGGAAGTTAGCCAGCTATCGAATGGTTCCGCCGACCGGTACCGCGACGCTTCAGGAACGATCGTTATGGCCCAGGTCGCGCTGCGGATCGATGCGGTCGCGCACGCGCTGCTTGAGCACCTTGGCCTCGGGGAAACCGCCGTCGGCCTTGCGCTCCCAGATCTGCTCGGCGTCGCAGGTGATGTGGAAGACCCCGCCCGTGCCCGGCACCAGGCTGACCTTGCCCAGGTCGTCAGCGAAGGTGCTCAGCAGTTCCTGGGCCAGCCAGGCGGCGCGCAGCAGCCACTGGCACTGGGTGCAATAGGTGATGACGATTTCGGCTTTGGCTTCGGACATGAATCAGACTCTGCAGTAGGACGCGAACCTATAATACCGCTCTGAAATGCCCTACCGGACTCTTCTCTTCATGCGCCGACTGCTGTTCGCCCTCCTCCTGCTCCTTCCCCTCGGCGCCCTGGCGGCGAACACTCCGCCGAAGATCGGCCTGGTCCTCTCCGGCGGCGCAGCGCGCGGCCTGGCGCACATCGGCGTGCTGAAGGCGCTGGACGAACAGGGCATCCACGTCGACGCCATCGCCGGCACCAGCATGGGCGCAGTGATCGGCGGCCTGTATGCAGCGGGCTACACGCCCAAGGAGCTGGAACAATTGGCCCTGGGGCTGGATTGGAAGGAAGCGCTCTCCGACTCGCCGCCGAGGGTCGACGTGCCCTTCCGCCGCAAGCAGGACGACCGTGACTTCCTGGTGAAGCAGAAGCTCAGCTTCCGCGACGACGGCACCCTCGGCCTGCCGCTGGGGGCCATCCAGGGGCAGAACCTGTCGATGCTGCTGGAAAGCCTGCTGGTGCACACCAGCGATACCCGCGACTTCGATCAGTTGGCGATTCCCTTCCGCGCAGTGGCCACCGATATCTCCACCGGCGAGAAAGTGGTGTTCAGCAAGGGCCACCTGCCTCAGGCGATCCGCGCCAGCATGTCGATCCCGGCAGTGTTCGCGCCCGTGGAGGTCAACGGCAAGCTGCTGGTGGACGGCGGCATGGTCGACAACATCCCGGTGGACGTGGCCCGGCAGATGGGCGTCGACGTGGTCATCGTGGTCGACATCGGCAACCCGCTGCTGGATCGCAAGCAGCTGGCCACCGTGGTGGACATGCTCAACCAGTCCATCACCCTGATGACCCGTAAGAACTCTGAAGCACAGCTGGCCACCCTGAAATCCAGCGACATCCTGGTGCAGCCGCCGCTCAGCGGCTACAGCTCCACCGACTTTGGCCGCGTGCCGCAGCTGATCGACGCCGGCTACCGCGCCACCAGCATCCTCGCCCCGCGCCTGGCAGCGCTGCGCAAACCCGCCGACGCCCAGGCAGTGGCGCTGAACGAGGCGCGCACACCGGGCGAGCGCCAACCGGTGATCGACCGCATCGAGGTGGAGAACAACTCCAAGGTCAGCGACGACGTCATCCTCCATTACATTCGCCAACCACTGGGCGAGCACCTGGACCTGGAACGCCTGCAGCGCGACATGAGCACCCTCTACGGCCTGGATTATTTCGACCAGGTTCAGTACCGGGTCGTGCACCGCAAGGATGGCAACGCGCTGGTGATCCACGCCTATGGCAAGCGCGGCGGCACCGACTACCTGCGCCTGGGCCTGAACCTCTCCGACGACCTGCGCGGCGACAGCACCTTCAACGTCGGCGGCAGCTACCGCATGAACGGTATCAACCGCCTCGGCGCGGAATGGCTGACGCGCCTGCAGATCGGCGACCAGCAGGAGCTCTACAGCGAGTTCTACCAGCCGCTGGACGTGGGCTCGCGCTACTTCGTCGCGCCCTACCTGTTCAACGAGGCGCAGAACGTCGAGGCCACCGACAACGACGACCCCATCGCCGAGTACCGCCTGGAGCGCTACGGCTACGGGTTGAACCTTGGCCGGCAGATCGCCAACAACGGCGAGATCCGCCTCGGCGTGGCCCAGGCGTTCGGCAAGGCGGATGTGCGGGTCGGCGAACAGGACCTGCCGGACTTCCACTTCACCGAAGGCTACGCCGAGCTCAAATACTCCTTCGACACCATGGACAACGTCGACTTCCCGCGCGAAGGCGAGAATATCCAGACCTCCTTCCGCGAACACACGCCGTCCCTGGGCGACGACGACCGCTACCGGCAATGGGATTTGCGCCTGGACAAGGCGCTGAGCAGCGGGCCGAACACCTGGGTGCTGGGCGGCGGCTACGGACGCACTATCGATGACGCCGAGGTGGTGGTCTCGAGCTTCCTGCTCGGCGGCGCGCGGCAACTCTCCGGCTACCGCCAGGACGCCCTCGCCGGGCAGAACTACAGCCTGGGCCGGGTCATCTACTACCGGCGCATGACCGAGCGATCGTTCCTGCCGCTGGACTTCCCCTTCTACCTCGGCGGCAGCCTGGAACGCGGGCGGGTATGGAACAACGACAACAGCTACGACACCGGCTACGTCAACGCTGGCAGCATCCTCATGGGCTTCGAGACACCGCTGGGTCCGCTGTCCTTCAGCTACGGCCTGAACGATGCCAGCGAGCACGCGGTGTACATCAACCTGGGCCGTAACTTCTGAGCCGGTCTTGTAGGAGCGAGCTTGCTCGCGAACTGCCCACCGGCAAACCCGCCGGAAAACGTTGTTCGCGAGCAAACTCGCTACTGCAATAGCCTTCGCGGCCCGATCCTCGGGAGGTAAGCAATATCGGCCTCTCGCAAATGAAAAAGCCCGGCAAGTGCCGGGCTTCTTCATTCAGACAGCGGATCAGGCAATCAGCGCCAGCAGCTCGCGCGCTTCGGCCTTGGCCTTGGAGTCGCCGCTGGCGATCACCTGCTTGAGGATGCCGTAGGCTTCTTCCAGGTTGCCCTGGTCGATGCATTTGCGCGCACGGTCGAGGCTAGCCAGCAACTCGTCATGCTCGTGGCCGATGTCGTCGGGCAGGTCGAAGGTCAGGTCGTCCTCAACCTGGGCCTTGCTGCCATGACCGAACATCTCGCCATGTTCGCCCAGATCCAGCTCGGTGATTTCCGGCAGTTCATGCAGGTTGCTGCGGAAGTCCGATGGCACTTCCTGGGCGGCCTTGGAAGCAGCCTTGCCCTGCTTGGGTGACTCGAAGGGGTTGTCGAGCTTGTCCCAGTCCAGGTCCAGCGACAGGTCGCTGAGGTTCATGGCGAAGTCCGGCTGGTCCTGCGCCGCCTTGGGCTGCTCCACGGGGGCAGCTACCGGTTCGCCCAGCTCGAGATCGTCCCAATCGGTCAGCGTCTCCCCGGTGGGCGCCTGGAGGGTGTCTTCCGGGCGGATCAGCATCGCCGGGTAACGCGACTTGAGCTGGTCGATCTGTTTCTGGTCGCCGCCGACTGCCGCCAGGGCGCGCTCTTCCTCATGGAAGCCCGCCACATCTCCCAGTTCGGCCAGCACCAGCAGCAGCTTCATGCGCAGCTCGCGGCGGTTCGGCTCGGCATTGACGGCCTTGCGCAGCATGTCGCGGGCCTGGTTGAAGCGGCCGTAAGCGATATAGATGTCCGCACCTTCCAGGCTGTCCGCGCTGGCGGCCGGCAACCGGGCGACGCCCGGTTCCGGAGTGGCGATCACCACCGGATGCGGAACCGGTACCGGGGCCACGACGGCAGCGGCCAGCGGCTTGGCCGGCGGAAGCGGTCTGACCGGCTCGGCAGCCGCCTGCAGGGGCGGCATCTCGACCGGTTTTTCCTCGCGCTTGCGGCGGGCGAACAGCAGGCCGACCAACAGTGCGCCGAGAGCACCAGCGCCCAGCCATGGCCAGTAGTTGAAACCGGTGTCCTGCGCGTCCTGCACCGGAGTCGCCGGCTGGGCAACGCTCGCAGCCGGGGCGTCCTGCTGCGCCGGCGCCACCGCATTGGGGGCAGCGGGAATGGCATTGGTTGGCGCATTGGCCGTGGGAGCATCGGCTGCCGGAGCATTACCGGAGGCGGCTTCGCCCTGGCGACGATCCAGCTCGGCCTGCAGCGTTTGCACCTGCTGGTCGCGGCTCTGCAACGCCTGCTGCAGGGACTCCAGCTGCTTCTGCATGTCGTCCATGCGCTGGTTCAACTGGTCGCGCTGGGCGTTGGCCAGGAGCAGGTCGGCCTCGACCTTGGCGACATCGGCTCCACCGGCCGGCGCAGTCGACGCAGCGGTGTTGCCCGGTGCCTGGGTCGGGGCAGCGGCTGCGGGCGCGGCAGGCGTGGATGCTTCTGTTGAAGCGGCCTGCGGAGCGGGCGCGGCAGTATTGCCGGCGAGCTGCTGGCCCTGCGGCAGGATCAGCGTCTGGCCGACCTTCAGTCGATGCGGATCGCCATTGACGAAGGCCTGCGGATTCAGCGCGACGATGCTGTCCATCAGTTGCGAGCGCGATACGCCAGTGCCGCTCAGGCGCGAACTGATCTTCCACAGGGTGTCATTGCGCACCGTGGTGTAGCGGCCATCGCCAGCCGGCAACGAAGGTTGCGCCGGAGCCCGGTGTACAGGTTCCGTGCGATAGCCGGAAGCCCGCGAAGGCGCCGGCACGCTGCTCGCCAGATTGGCGGCCAGGCTGCGGTTGGCGCTGTACTCCGGCGGATCGATGAGCACGGTGTACTCGCGCAGCAGGCGACCGTTGGGGCGCTCCACGGCGATCAGGAAATTCAGGTAAGGCTCGTGTACCGGCTGCGTGGACACCACCTTGATGTAGCCACGACCGTTGCGAATCACCGGGGTGAAGCGCAGGTTCTGCAGGAACACGAAGCGGTCGACCCCGGCATTCTCGTAGTCCGCGGGGCTGGCGAGCTTGGCCACCAGTTCGTCGGACGTCATGTCTCCGGTCTGCAGCAGAGCGATCTCGGCATCCAGGGGCTGGTTCAGGCCGGAATGCAACGTGATATCCCCCAGACCGAGGGCATTCGCGTGAGCGGAGACAAAAACCGAAAGTGCGGCAAGCGTCAGCGGAATTCTATTTATTCGAGCCATAACCCCATCCCATTGTCCGGGTCTGCACGCCATTCCCTGACCACTCGAAAGCAGCAGGCTGAACCTGTCCACACACTTGAAGCCATGCCGGACTACAGACCGTCACGCACTACCCACTGTACCTTGCAGAGTACAGGCCGTCTGATATCACGGATTAGGTGGTGCGCTGGATTTGGTCAAGATAAATCGTCGAAAAACCGGCGAATGGTTAGGGAGTGGATAGCGAATGGCCAGCGGCCCTGCAAAGGACCGCCAGAAAAATGGCTACTTTACCCGAATAACGTGATGAATTGCTCAATTCCGCTCGAGATTGCCGAGAATCCGACTGAGCGTTTTCTGGCACAGGGCGATTTCATCTTCGGTAATCCCCGCCAGCACTTCGTTGCGAACCGCGGCGGCGATGTTCTCGATGTCGGTGATCAGCACATCTGCCTTGGGGGTCAGGGCGATACGCTTGGCGCGACGGTCTTCGGCCACGGCTTGCCGCCGGACCAGACCTTGGGCTTCGAGGCCGTCCAGCAGCCGGGCCAGCGTCGGACCTTCGACCCCGACCGATTGCGCGAGCTCGCGCTGGGTGGGGGCGGCCGAGTGGCGCGCCAGGTGCAGCAGCACCAGCCAGCGCGCCTGGGAAAGTCCGAGATGACTGAGACGGCGGTCGAGTTCAGCCCGCCATGCACGCGAAGCCTGGGCCAATTGGGTACCGAAGTAGTGCTTATCGTTATCTGACATTGCGTCGGGCTTTCTACTGAGAGAATCGAGGATGAGTCGGCTAAGTTGATTTGACTAATTATTAGCCAGCTAATCAAGCCCGTACAATGACAGATTGTCGCAGGGTGTGACCTCGGGCCTCACCATTTCGCATATTGGTCTTCGACGAAGCCCCACAGATTGTCGATACGCACCTCGGCCTGCCCTGCCGGTTTCAGCACGCCACTGAAGCGCCCGAAGATCTGCTTGAAGTTGCTCGCCAGCACGCCGAGGTTCAGGCGTTCCTGGTGCAGGCCGTGGGCTTCGAAACGCAACTCGACCTGGCCGTCATAGGAACGGATGGTCCAGGGCTGCAGCGGATGATCGCGGTCGAACTCGAAACGCACCGTATCGACCTTCACCAATTGGCCGTCGAGCCAGTAGCAGTTCTCGGTGAAGCTGGTCTCGTTGACCCCGCAGGACAGATTCAGGCCGACACGCCGCCCCTGCGTCTCGCCGGACAGGCACGCCCAGTTCCAGAACGTCTCGCGGCGCATGTAGCCGGCGGACCAGTCGTGGTGGGCGTAGGCATCCAGCTCCCGCAGGTCGTAGTCGCCCAGCGCGCTACGCACCTCGCCATGGCAATGCACGCCGGCCACCTTGCGGGCGTAGACCCAGCCGTTGACCGCCGTCGGTGTGCAGATACTCATGGGTTCGAACGCTGGCTGCTCCTCGCTGAAACGGGCGTCGATGCGGGTACCGTCGTCCAGCTCCACCAGGAGGCGCTTTTCCAGGGGCGAGGAACCATTCTCCAGGCGCAGCAGGTTGCGCCCCTGGCGCAGTTCACAGACACCGTCGTTCGGCGTCTGCGAGAAACTCGAGCCCATGCCCAGCGGGCACTTGAACTGGCGCTCGATCATCCGCCCGCTCTCGGGGTGGTAGAGGTAGACGAAACCGATGGATAGCAGGCTGAGGTCCGCCAGCGCGCAGCCGCCGATCAGCGTCGGGCTGATCAGGCCGAAGTACTGGAACTGGTGGAAGCTGCGCCACTTGCTCAACGCGCCGAGGCGGCGCCCCATGGGCGAGCGGAAGTCAAAGTCGCGGTGATTGATGGTCGCCGGGGTGCCGGGGAAGATGCCGTAGTGCGGTTGGCCGTTGGGCTGGATCAGCTGCTGCATGGGCGCGGGCTCGGAGGCAAGGTGCGGCGAATCCTAGCACCGCGCCTGCGCACGCCGCAGTCACGCACGGCGCCAGCTCGGGGGACGGAATGGGCCATCAGGCAACGACCTGGTTGCGCCCGAACGCCTTAGCCTCGTAGAGCGCGCGGTCGGCGTGCTCGTAGATGCTGCGCAGTGGATGCCCGGTCTCCGGCCAGAGGCAGGAGACGCCGATGGACAGCGTCACCTCATCCGCTGTCAGCGATCCCTCGTGGGTTATCCCCAGCCCCTGTACTGCCTCGCGCAGCACCTCGGCCCGCTCCTTGGCTTCCCGCTCGCTGGCGCCATAGAGCAGCACGGCGAACTCCTCGCCGCCCAGGCGCACAGCCATGTCCAGCGGGCGCCGGGCACTGGCCATCAGCACCTCGCCGATACGCTGCAACACACCATCGCCGGCCTGGTGGCCGTAGCGGTCGTTGTAGGCCTTGAAGTGGTCGACATCGCAGAGCAGCAGTGCCAGCCCCACGCTCTCACGCTGTGCCTGGCGCCACAGGCGCTCCAGCTGGCGGTTGAAGCTGCGGCGATTGTGCAGGCCGGTCAGCGCGTCATGCTCGGCCATCACCTTGAGCAGGCGGCTGATCAGGAAATGCTGGCGGGACTTGTAGTCCAACAGGTAGCAGCCCACCGCGCCGACCAGGTTGCCGAACAGCAGGAAGACCACGTTGCTGACCAGCTTGGGCAGCGGCAGCCCGGCATACAGTTCGAAGCCCACGTAGGCCAGCAGGATCACGGAAGCACTGCCCACCGCCTCGGCGAAGCGCAGGCCGATCAGGAAGTACGCAGCCATGCTGACCAGCAACAGCCCTTCGTAGGGATAGCTCTGGTCGACGGTGTGGGCGATGCCCGCGACTGCCGCCGCGCCGATGCCGACGCTGAGGATGCAGGCCAGGCTCAGCGGCACCAGCAGGTGGATATGGCGACGCTGCAGGATCAACCCGCCGCAGACGGTCAGCAGCACCAGCACGCCGATGCGCACGGCAAGCATCTGCCAGTGTTCGGGACCACGGATGAGAAGGAAATCGATGGCTGCCAGCGCCAGCCAGATCAGCACGCCGATGGTCAGCGCGGTGCGCTTGAGGTCGAAGCTGTCTTCGAGCAGGTAATGACGGTACTGGGTCTCGAGGTCGGGCTCGAAACGCAGGCGGCGAAAGCCCCGGGAGAGCTGTTCGGCATAGGCATTGGAGCGGACGTCGTCCAGCCAGCTTTGTTGTTGTGGCACGCTCACCTCTTCTCGTGGAGGTCTAAGTGCCACCATAGCTGTTCGGGACGTGCGTCACAAGTTTGTCGTTTTGCTACGTCACGAAACTGACGGAGCATTGCAATCACCAGCGATCGTCGCGGGAGTTCCAGTAGCGGTCGTGGTTGTAGTAGGAGTCATTGCAATAGCGGCGCTCGGAGCGATTGTGATGCTTGCGGCAGTCTCGATCGTCATCGTCATCGTCCTTGGACATGATGACCAGCCCTGCTACCAGCGCGACCGCCGCAACGCCGATCAAGGCGTTCTTGCCACCTTCGGTCAGCCCGCCACCACTGGCACATCCGCTGAGTTGCCCAACGACCAGCAGCCCCGCCACTACCCGCACCCAGCTCGCCATCTGTCACTCCGATAGTGTTCCATACTGACAGATAGGACTGGTGGCAAAAAGCGCCGTTGCTGGCACATTGATATTTCATCTGTAACGCCGTATTTCGGCGCGATCAGACTTCCAGCTCGGCCTGCAGGGCGGCGCGCACACAATGCAGAACGCCCAGCGGGACGCGGCCTTCGAACAGCTCGGCAATCGCCGTCACCGGCGGCAGCTCACCGTCCTCGTCGAGGAAGGCGTCCTGGATTTCGCCGAGCAGTTCCTCGGGCAGGTCCAGCGCCTGTTCCAGGCCCAGCTGCTGCTTGCCGATGGCCTCGGCCAGCAGGCTGTAGACGTTCTTCTCGCTGCAATCGAGCTGGCGGGCGATCTGCGCCGGGGTCATGCCGGCGCGGGCCAGGGTGACCAGTTCGTGGCTGAGGTCGGCCATCGGTGCCGGAGTGGCGGGCGCCGCCTCGGATTCGGTGAGCACATCGAGGAAGGCCTGGCCGTAGCGCTCCAGCTTGCGCGCGCCGACGCCGCTGACCTGGGCCATTTCCACCAGCGAGCGCGGCTGGCTGCGCAGCATCTCCAGCAGCGTCGCATCGGGGAAGATGACGTAGGGCGGCACCGAGTGCTCCTGTGCCAGCTTGCGCCGCAGGGTGCGCAGGGCTTCCCACATCTCGCGCTCTTCCTGGCGCACCAGCTGGCTGGCCGAACTGGCCCCGCCGGAAGAGGACGACTTGTTGCGCTGCGGCTTCGGATCGCGGCGCAGGGCCAGCGTCTCTTCGCCGCGCAGCAACGGACGGCAGGCTTCGGTCAGGCGCAGGCCATTGAAGCCGTCGACGTCCACATCGGCGAAGCCACGGGCGACCAGTTGGCGGAACAGCGTGCGCCATTCGTCCTCGGCGCGGGATTTGCCGATGCCGAACACCGCCAGGTGCTGGTGGCCGACGCTGCGCACCTTCTCGGTGTCCTTGCCCAGCAGCACGTCCACCAGATGGCCGACGCCGTAGCGCTGGCCGCTGCGGTAGATGGCCGACAACGCCTGGCGCGCGGGCTCGGTGGCGTCCCAGGTCTCCACGCCATCGACGCAGATGTCGCAATGGCCGCAGGGGTTGGGCATCACCTCGTCGAAGTAGGCCAGCAGCGCCTGGCGGCGGCAGCGGGTTTCCTCGCAGAGCGCCAGCATGGCTTCGAGCTTGTGCCGCTCGACGCGCTTGTGACGCTCGTCGCCCTCGGAGTTCTGCATCATCTGCCGCAGCAGCAAGACGTCCTGCAGGCCGTAGGCCATCCAGGCATCGGCGGGCAGACCGTCACGGCCGGCGCGGCCGGTTTCCTGGTAATACGCCTCGAGGCTTTTCGGCAGGTCCAGGTGCGCGACGAAGCGCACGTTGGGTTTGTCGATGCCCATGCCGAAGGCGATGGTGGCGACCATGATCAGCCCTTCCTCGTTGAGGAAGCGCTTCTGGTGATAGGCGCGCAGGTCGTTGGACAGCCCGGCGTGGTAAGGCAGCGCCGGGAAGCCCTGGGCGGAGAGGAACTCGGCGACTTCCTCGACCTTCTTGCGCGACATGCAATAGACGATTCCGGCATCGCCCCGGCGCTCGGCCAGAAAGCCCAGCAACTGCTTGCGCGGCTGCTCCTTGGGCACGATGCGGTAGAAGATGTTCGGTCGGTCGAAACTGGAGAGGAACTGCTCGGCGTCCTGCAGGTGCAGGCGCTGGGTCATCTCCTCGCGGGTCCGCATGTCCGCCGTGGCGGTCAGGGCGATGCGCGGCACGTGCGGGAACAGTTCGGCGAGCTGGCCCAGCTGCAGGTATTCGGGGCGGAAGTCATGGCCCCACTGCGACACGCAGTGCGCCTCGTCGATGGCGAACAGGCCGATCTCCAGGCGTTGCAGGAAGTCCAGCATGCGCGGCTGCACCAGGCGCTCGGGCGCCAGATAAAGCAGCTTGATTTCGCCACGCTGAAGGCGAGCGGCGATCTCGCGCTGGGCCTCGGGGCTCAGCGAGGAGTTCAGCGCCGCCACCGGCACGCCCAGTTCGTCGAGGGTGGCGACCTGGTCTTCCATCAGCGCGATCAGCGGCGAGACCACCACCGTCAGGCCGTCGCGCAGCAGCGCCGGGACCTGAAAGCACAGCGACTTGCCGCCGCCGGTGGGCATCAGCACCAGGGCATCGCCGCCGCTGGCCACGCGCTCGATGATCCGCGCCTGATTGCCGCGGAAGGCGTCGTAACCGAAAACGTCTTTGAGGATGCGCAGTGCCTGATCGAGCATGGGGGACTCCGAATGAAGCCGCGCATTATACGCAAGCCGTCCGCCCACGGCCGGCACCTTGTCCGGGAAACTGCGGAAAAATCCGTCACATGCGTCCGAACCCCGCGTCGGCTCAGGCTGCACGGGCATTTGGCTTTTGCCGCGGGCCCCCGGAAGGACTACAATTCGGGACCGATCACCTCCGAGGTAGTACCCGATGTCCTTCGCCGACCAATTGTCCCGCCTGCAAGCCTTTCTCGATGCCGATGACCTGCACGAGGAAGCCTTGGACTACGTGGCGGCACACGGCTACCTGACCGCCCTGGCGATCTGCCCGGAGGAAGTGCCGGAGCGCGAGTGGATCGACGCCCTGTTCGCCGAGCCGCCGCACTACCGCAGCGAGGAAGAGCGCAGCGAAATCGAGTCGACCCTGGCCCAGCTCAAGGCGCACATCATCCGCCAGATGGCCGGTGACGAAGAGCTGGAGCTGCCCTGCGAACCCTACCTGGGTGACGAGCCGGACGACTCCGACATCCGCGGCTGGTGCATCGGCTTCATGGAAGGCGTGTTCCTGCGTGAAGCGGTGTGGTTCGAGCAGGCCGAGGAAGAAGTCAGCGAGCTGCTGCTGCCGATCATGGTCGGTTCCGGCCTGTTCGACGAACAACCCGAGTTCGACGAGATCGCCAGCGACCGCGGGCTGGTGGACGACATGGTCGCGCAGATCCCGGAACTGCTGACCAACCTGTTCCTGCTGTGCCAGGCCCCGGAAGAAAAACCGGCCCTGCTCAAGCCCCGCACCCACTGATCCACTGCCGGAGCCGCGCAACGCGGCTCCGGATTCGCTACGCGTACGTCGATGCCACGAGAAATCCGCCAAAGCCGTCACGCCTGGGTTCGCTACTGCCTGCTGGGCATCGGCTGGCTCAGCGTGGCACTGGGCGTGATCGGCATCTTCCTGCCGGTGCTGCCCACCACGCCCTTCCTGCTGCTCGCCGCCGCCTGCTTCATGCGCAGCTCCCAGCGCTTCTATGACTGGCTGGTGAACCACCCGAAACTCGGCCCGTGGATTCGCGGCTACCTCGACGGCGAAGGCATCCCGCTCAAGGGCAAGGTCTACGCCATCGGCCTGATGTGGTGCAGCATCCTGATTTCAGGATTCATCGTGCAGCGGCCCTGGGCCTGGGCGTTCATGCTGACCAGTGCGACGCTGGTGAGCATCTACCTGATTCGGACAAAGACACGGCGATTGGATTGAGTCCGCTGCGGGCTCGAATACCCTCTCCCCAGCCCTCTCCCTGAAGGGAGAGGGAGCCGTTCACAGCGCCCGGCCAACTCGGCAATTCACCTGATGCCAATCCAGCCCCTTTCTCTGAAGGGAGAGCGGGCCATTGACGGCGCCCAGCCCGCCTGATGCCAATCCAGCCCCTCTCTGAAGGGAGAGCGGGCCATTGACGGCGCCCTGCCAACTCGGTGAGTCGCCTGATGCCGATCCAGTCCCCTCTCCCTTCAGGGAGAGGGTTAGGGAGAGGGGTATTGCCCAAGCACTGAAGCCCTCAGACTGGCACCACTTCGCCATTCACATCCTGCTGATCATCCTGCGCCGGCCCGACTGGCCCCACCCCATCCACCGTAAAGCCGAAGGTATTCACCCCGCCTTCGCTGCGCACGAACACCGAGCCGCCGTGCATGCTTGCCACCGCCTTGACGATGGACAACCCCAGCCCATGGTTGCTCTGGCTGTTGGCGCGGGCCATGTCGGCGCGATAGAAGCGCTCGAACAGCCGCGCGCGTTGCTCGGCGGTGATCGGCTCGCCAGGGTTGCTGACTTCCACCAGCGCGGCGCCGCGCTCGCCGCTCAGGCGTACGTCGATGCGCCCGCCCGGTGCGGTGTGCTGGGCGGCGTTGTAGAGCAGGTTGGTTACCGCGCGCTGGAATAGCGCGCGCTCGACGCAGGCCCGCGCATCGCCGCGCAGATTCACCTGCACGCCCTGTTCGTCGAAGATTACTTCGAGGAAGTCCAGCGTCGTCGATACCTCGGCCGCCAGAGAGGTTTCCACCCTTTCGGCAGCCAGCCCGCCCTGGTCGACACGGGCGAGGAACAGCATGTCGTTGACGATGGCACGCAGGCGCTCCAGCTCCTCCAGGTTGGACTGCAGCACCTCCTCGTAATCCTGTGCGCTGCGCTCGCGGGACAACGCGACCTGGCTCTGGCCGATCAGGTTGGCCAACGGCGTGCGCAACTCGTGGGCGACGTCGGCGTTGAACGACTCCAGACGCAGATAAGCCTGCTCCAGCCTGTCCAGTGCTTCGTTGAAGGCACCGGCCAGCGCCGACAGCTCCGCCGGCAAGCCGGCCAGGCGCAACCGCTGGGACAGCTGGCGGGGGCTGATCTGCCTCGCTTCGGCAGATAGTTCGTGCAGCGGCCGCAAACCGACGCGGGCAATCCAGTGGCCGCACAAGGTCGCCAGCGCGATCCCCAGCGCGGAGAGCACGAACAGCGTCATCAGCGTCGCCTCGCGGGCGTGCTTGAATGCCACGCTGTCGATCGCCGCCAGCAGCACCAGCGCCGGTCGTCCATCGCTGGCCGGCAGGCGGCCGACCCGGGCGGAGAGCGGTGCGTCGTGTTCGGGCAGCTCAAGCTCGGCATAACCGTTGCCGGTGCCGAGCATCCGGTTGACCGTCTCGTTGGGTTTTCCGTAGCGGAAGCGCGCGTCGTCGCTGTCGATCCAGAAGCGGATCAGCTGGTACTCCTGGCTCAGGGTGTTGAGCTTGAGCTGCATGTGCGGCCAGCGCTCGGCGAGGTCGGGCTTGTCGAGCATGCGCGCAACCATGTTGAAGCGGGTGTCCAGCTCCGAGCGTTGCAGGCGCTCGATCTGCGCGTCGAGTACGCAATAGATGGCCGAACCGATGAGCAGGAAGATGCCCAGCGCGGCGACGGCGAACATGCCGGCCAGGCGCGTCGACAGCGACAGGCCTTTCACGCTTCGCGCTCCTGCACGGTGCGGCTCTCCAGCACGTAGCCCATGCCGCGTATGGTGTGCAGCAGCTTGGTGTCGAACGGCCCGTCGAGCTTGGCCCGCAGGCGCTTGATGGCGACCTCGACGACATTGGTATCGGTGTCGAAATTGATGTCCCAGACCAGCTCGGCGATGGCCGTCTTGGAGAGGATTTCGCCGCTGCGCTGGGCCAGCACGCAGAGCAGCGAGTATTCCTTGGCGGTCAGTTCCAGGCGCGTGCCGCCGCGCTGCACGCGGCGGCTGACCAGGTCGATGGCCAGGTCGGCGATGCGCATCTGCGTGGCGCTTTCCAGGTGCGCGCCACGGCGGGTCAGCGCTTGCAGGCGCGCCACCAGTTCGAGGAAGGAGAACGGCTTGATCAGGTAGTCGTCGGCACCCTCGCGCAGGCCGCGCACGCGGTCTTCCACACGCTCGCGGGCGGTGAGCATGATCACCGGCGTCTGCCGCTGCTCGCGCAACGCGCGCAGTACGCCGTAGCCGTCGATACCGGGAAGCATCACGTCGAGCACGATGACGTCGTATTCGCCGTTGAGCGCCAGGTGCCGGCCGTCGATGCCGTTGGCCGCGACGTCCACGGTGAAGCCCTGCTCGCTCAGGCCGCGCTGCAGGTAATCGGCGGTCTTGCTCTCGTCTTCGACAATCAGTACGCGCATGCCGGCCCTCCGTTCGCAGCGTCCAGCCATGCTACCCAGCCGCGCTTCATGCCGCACCTCCGGCGATTACCGGCGCAGGCTGCGGGCGGTGGAAGACGCGGTCCAGCGCCAGGTACACCACCGGGGTGCTGAACAGGGTCAGCGCCTGGCTGAAGATCAGCCCGCCCACCACCGCCACGCCCAGCGGCTGGCGCAGTTCCGAGCCGGTGCCGAAGCCGATCATCAGCGGGATCGCGCCGAGCAGCGCGGCCAGCGTGGTCATCATGATCGGCCGGAAGCGCGCCAGGCACGCCTCGCGGATGGCATCGTAGGGTGACAGCCCACGCTGGCGTTGTGCAGCCAGGGCGAAGTCGACCATCAGGATGCCGTTCTTCTTGACGATGCCGATCAGCAGCACCAGGCCGATCAGCGCCATCACCGAGAACTCCAGACCCCAGCCCCAGAGCAGGAACACCGCGCCGATACCCGCCGAAGGCAAGGTGGAGAGAATCGTCAGCGGGTGCACGAAGCTCTCGTAGAGCACGCCGAGGATCACGTAGACCGCGAACAGCGCAGCCAGGATCAGCAACGGCTGGCTGGCCAGCGAGCTCTGGAAGGCTGCCGCCGCCCCCTGGAATTCGCCGCTGATGCTCGACGGCATGCCGATCTCCTGCTGCGCGCGCTGGACGAGACTCACGGCATCGCCCAGGGCCACGCCCGGCGACAGGTTGAAGGACAGGGTCACCGCCGGGAACATGCCGTTGTGGTTGATCTGCAGTGGCCCGGACTTGTCCGGCACGACCCGCGCCAGCGCCGCCAGCGGGACCATCTCGCCAGTCAGCGGCGAGCGCAGGTGGAACCACGCCAGGCTGTCAGCGCGACCACGCTGCCGGGAATCCAGTTCGAGAATGACCTTGTACTGGTTGACCTCGGTCTGGAACTCACCCACCTGGCGCTGGCCGAAGGCATCGTAGAGCGTCTGGCTGACATCCTCGGCGGACAGTCCGAAACGCGCCGCCGCCACTCGGTCGATCTGCAGCGAGGTGACGCTGGCACCCATCTGCAGGTCGTTGGAGACGTCCTGCAGGCCGCCCTCCTCCTTCAGCCGCTGGGTCAGCCGGTCCGCCCAGAGTGCCAGCGCCGCGCTGTCGTTGCTGCGCAGGGCGTACTGGTACTGGGTGCGCACCGGGCCGGTGGCAAGGTTGATGTCCTGGGCCGAACGCAGGTAGAGAACGATGCCCGGCACCTTGGCCAGCTTGGGCCGTATGCGGTTGATGAACTCGTCCACCGACACGTCGCGGTCGCCGCGATCCTTGAGCACGATCCAGAAGCGCCCGTTCGACAGGCTCTGGCTACCGCCGGTGATGCCGATGGCATGGTTGTAGCTTTGCACCGCAGGGTCGGCGGCGATGATGTCCGCCAGTTGCTTGTGCTTCTCGGCCATGTCGGCATAGGAGATGTCCTCGGCGGCCTGGGTGGTACCGAAGATGAAGGCGGTGTCCTGGGACGGGAAGAAGCCCTTGGGAATCCCGACATAGCCGGCCACCGCGATGGCCACGCAGACCACGAAGCCGGCGAGCACCGTACGCTGGTGCTTGAGCGACCAGTCCAGTCCCCTGGCGTAGCGCGCCAGCAGCCAGCCGGCGATGCCGCCGTCATCATGTCCATGCTTCGGCTTGCCCATGAAGCGCGAGGCGAGCATCGGCGCCACGGTCAGCGAGGCCAGCACCGAGATCAGGATGGCGGCCGTGACGCTCACTGCGAACTCACGGAACAGCCGGCCGACGATGCCGCCCATGAACAGCAGGGGAATGAACGCAGCGATCAGCGAGAAGCTGATCGAGACCACGGTGAAGCTGATCTCCGAGGCGCCGGCCAGCGCCGCCTCGACCCGATCCTTGCCCTGCTCCAGGTGGCGGTGGATGTTTTCCACCACGACGATGGCGTCATCGACGATGAAGCCCACCGCGATGATCAGCGCTACTAGGGTCAGGTTGTTCAGCGTGAAGCCCAGCAGGTACATCGCCGCGAAACTCGCGCTGAGCGACACCGCCAGAACCGTCGCGACGATCAGGGTCGCCGACAGCTGGCGCAGGAACAGCCCCATCACCAGCACCACCAGGCCCATGGTCAACAGCAGGGTCAGTTCGACTTCGTGCAGCGAGGCACGAATGGTGCGGGTGCGGTCGTTGAGCACTTCCACCTCGACGCCCGCCGGCAGCATTTCGCGCAGGCGTGGCAACTCGGCCTGGATGGCATCGGAGGTCTCGACGATGTTCGCGCCGGGCTGGCGCAGGATCACCAGCGCAACGCCCGGCCGGCCATCCGGCCAGGCCTGCACGTAGTCGTCTTCCGGCGCCTTCACCACCTTCGCCAGGTCGCGCAGGAACACCGGCGCGCCCGCTCGGTAAGCGACGACGAGATCGCCGTACTCGTCAGGGCTGAACAACTGGTCGTTGGCCGCCAGGGTGGACACGCGGCCGTCGCCGAACAGCGCGCCCTTGGCCAGGTTGATGCTCGCCGATTGCAGCGACTGGCGCAGGTCGGCCAGGGTCAGGCGGTACGCGGCGAGCTTCTCCGGCTGAGCCTGGATGCGGATCGCCGGGCGCTGCTGGCCAACCACGAAGATCTGCCCCACCCCGGCGATCTGGCTGAGCTGCCGCGACAGCAGCACTTCGGCCAGGTCGCTCAACTCGATCAGCGGCATCAGCTCGGAGTTCACCCGCACGATCATGATCGGGCTGTCCGCCGGGTTGATCTTGCGCCAGGTCGGCAGGTTCGGCATGTCTGCCGGCAGCCGGCCGGCGGCGGCGTTGATCGCGGCGGTGACCTCCTGGGCGGCGACGTCGATGTTCTTGTCCAGGTCGAACTGCAGGGTCAGGGTGGTCGAGCCCAGGGCGCTGGTTGAAAGCATCTGGGTGATGCCGGGAATGGCGCTGAATTGCACTTCCAGCGGGGTCGCCACCGACGACGCCATGGTCTCCGGGCTGCCGCCGGGCAGCAGGGCCTGGACCTGGATGGTCGGGAAGTCCACCTGCGGCAACGGCGCGACGCCGAGCCGGAAGAACGCCAGCAGCCCGAGCAGCAGCGAGGCGATGGTCAGCAGGCAGGTGGCGATGGGATGGCGCACGCACCAGCCGGACATGCCGGCGCGCACACTCACGGCTCGCTCCGGCGGGCCAGGGCCTGCACGTCGCCCTGCACCTCGACGCGTGCGCCGGGCGTCAGGCGGGAATGGCCGTCGAGGACGACCTCATCGTCCACCGCCAGGCCCTCGACTATGGTGCGCCCGTCCACTTCCGCGACGATGCGCACCGGCACCTTCTGCGCCTTGCCGTCCTCGATGCGGAACACGAAGGCACCGTCCAGGCCACGGCGCACGGCCCGGCTGTCCAGCACCAGGCCGTTGTGCAGCACGCCGGACTGCAGGTCGATGGCGACGAACTGCCCCGGCCAGAGCTGGCCGTCCTTGTTGTCGAAAACCGCACGGACACGGATGGTGCCGGTGCTGGCGGCCACCTGGTTGTCGATGCTGCGCAGGTGGCCTTCGCCGAGCAACTGGCCGCCGTCACGGCTGCGCGCCACGACCGGGGAATCGCTGCTCATCAGCGGTTGCAACTTTGGCAGGCTTTCCTGCGGCAGGGCGAAGACCACCGAGATCGGCGACATCTGCGTGACGGTGAACAGGCCGCTGCTGTCATTGGTGCGCAGCAGGTTGCCGACATCCACGTTGCGAATGCCGACACGGCCGGCAACCGGAGAGGTGATCCGGGTGTAGGACAGGCGCACGCGCTCGGCGTCGATGGTGGCGTCGTTGCCGCGCAGGGTGGCACGCAGGCGGGCGGCTTCGGCCTCGCTCTGCTCCACCGTCTGCCGGGAAATCGAGCCGCGCTGGATCAGCGTCTGGTAGCGCGCTAGGTCCTGCTCGACGATGCGCAGCTGCGCCTGGTTGCTCTGCTTGGTCGCCTCAGCCTGCTCCAGCGCAGCCTTGATCGCGCGGTCGTCGATGGTCGCCAGCAGCTCGCCCTGCTTGACCATCTGCCCCTCTTCGACGAGCAACGCGGTGAGCTGGCCTTCCACTTGCGGGCGGACCAGCACGCTGGCCAGCGAGGTAACGGTGCCGACGCCGTCGAGGTTCTGCGCCAGGTCCTCGCGGGCCACTCGCGCCAGGGTTACCGGTATGCCGGCTGGCTGGGCTGCGGCCTGCGGTGCCTCGTGCCGGCCGGCAAAGCCCCAGATGCCTGCTCCCAGCGCCGTCACCCCCAGCAACCCTGCCGCCAGCCAAACCCGCCGTTGCCCCTGCATCCCGCTCTCCTGCGTCTGGATCGGCCACAGCGGCCGCATCCTGGGGTTATAAGCCAGCAGCCGGGACCGGACGCTGACCCTTAAATGACAATCCTGTCAGTTTCGTCTTCAAGGCCCGTACAACGGGGCTTTGCGCCTAATGGCGATAGGCCGGCGCAAGTTCTCGAAGACCGCCTAGACTCCACACATCCCACATGGAGCGCTGGCGATGCAGCCACCCCGAGGAGCCCTCTGGCTGTTCGCCAGCCCGCTGCGTCTGCGGGCCGGCGTGCTGCTGCTCGCGCTCCTCACGCTGAGCGCCGGCGCCGCCTGGAACTTCGACACCATCCTGAAGAACGCCGAGCAGCGCTACGGCAACCTCGGCACCGCCAAGACCCGCATCGAATCCTGGGGTCGCCTGATCGACGACAGCGAGAATCTCGACGAGATGGCCAAGCTCAAGGCCGTCAACGCCTTCTTCAATGGCGCGCTGGTGTTCACCGACGACCGCACCGTCTGGCACCAGGAGGACTACTGGGCCACCCCGGTGGAGTCGCTCTACAAGGGCGCCGGCGACTGCGAGGACTACTCCATCGCCAAGTTCGTCACCCTGCGCCGCCTCGGAGTCGCCAGCGACAAGCTGCGCATCACCTACGTCAAGGCGCTGCAGCAGAACCAGGCGCACATGGTGCTCACCTACTACGCCTCCCCCACTGCCGAGCCGCTGGTGCTGGACAACCTGATCCCGCAGATCAAGCCCGCCTCCCAGCGCAAGGACCTCCTGCCCGTCTACGCCTTCAACGCCGAGGGGCTGTGGCTGCCTGGCCCCGGCGGCGGCAAACGCACCGGCGACAGCAAGAAGCTGTCGCGCTGGCAGGACCTGTTGACCAAGATGCGCGCCGAGGGCCTGGACCTCGACGAGACGCGATAGGAGAACCCGGCATGTCATTGCTCAAGCAACTGTTCCTGGCGATCTGCCTGTTCCTCGTGGTGGCCTTCGCCGGCAGCTTCGCCGCCAGCCTGGAAAGCTCCCGCGAGCAACTGATCGGCCAGTTGCGCTCCCATGCCCAGGACGCAGCGACCGCGCTGGGCCTGTCGCTCACCCCGCACGTGGACGACCCGGCGATGATCGAGTTGATGGTCAGCTCGATCTTCGACTCCGGCTACTTCGCCACCATCCGCGTGGTGAGCATTCCCGAGGGCAAGGTCATCGTCGAGCGCGACAGCGACACGCAGAACCAGCAGGTGCCCGCCTGGTTCGCCAAGCTGGTCAACCTCAAGGCCCAGGGCGGCGACGCGCTGATCATGCGCGGCTGGGAACAGGCCGCGCGGGTCGAGGTGGTCAGCCATCCGCAGTTCGCCCTGGCCAAGCTGTGGGACGGCGCGCTGGGCAGCCTCGCCTGGCTGCTGGCCTGCGGGCTGGTCAGCGCCATCCTTGGCGGCTGGCTGCTGCGTACCCAATTGAAGCCGCTGGACCAGATGGTGCAGCAAGCCCACGCCATTACCCGCCGCGAATTCCTCACCCTGCCCAAGGAACCGCGTACTCCGGAGCTGCGGCGCGTGGTACAGGCGATGAACCAGATGGTCGACAAGCTCAAGGCCCTGTTCGCCGAGGAAGCCAGCCGCAGCGAGAAACTGCGCGAGGAAGCCTACCAGGACAGCCTTTCCGGCCTGGCCAACCGTCGCCTGTTCGACGCACGGCTGGACGCGCAGCTCTCGCCCAGCGAGCAGAACGCCGCCGGCTACCTGCTGCTGCTGCGCCTGAACGACCTGGCCGGGCTCAACCAGCGCCTCGGCGGGCAACGCACCGACGCGCTGATCCGCGACGTCGCCGAACTGCTGGAACGTGAGCGCGAGCAGCACGGCACCCCGGACTGGCTGGCCGCGCGCAGCCGCGGCGGCGAATTCACCCTGCTCGCGCCCGGCCTGGACAGCGCCAGTGCCGAGCACCTGGCGGACGAACTCAGTGCCGCCCTGGAAAATCTGCGCGGCACGGGCGCCAGCGATTGCACGCCGGTGGCGCACCTGGGCCTGGCGGCCTTCCGACCGGGCGAGCCCTCCGCTGGCGTGCTGTCGCGCGCCGACCAGGCACTGGCCCAGGCGCAGGCCACCCCGGACCGCACCTGGCAACGCCTGGACAGCTCCGGCAGCCAGCCCGCCCAGGACTCCCGCGCCTGGCGCGACTGGCTCGACGACGCCCTGCAGAAGGGCAAGCTGCAGCTGTGGTTCCAGCCCGTGCGCGCCTGCGTCAAGAATGGCGAGTTGCTGCACCAGAAGGTTCTCGCGCGGCTGCTCGATCCCAAGGGCGAGGCCGTGGCCGCCGGGCAATTCCTGCCCTGGATCGAGCGCTTCGGCTGGTCGGCGCGCTTCGACCTGGCGATGCTCGAACACGCCCTCGCCCACCTCGCCCAGCAACCGGCGCCACTGGCCCTGTCGCTCTCGGCGGAAACCGTGCGCAGCGCCGAGCCTCTGCGCCAGCTCTTCGAAATCCTGCGTGCCCACCCACAGGAAGCGCAGCTGATGACGCTGGAAGTGGACGAACGCTACCTGCCGCCGCCGGCCGAGTTGGAGAAGCTCGCCCAGTCTGTCCAGGAAGTCGGCGCCAAGCTCGGCCTGCAGCACTTCGGCGGGCGCTTCAGCCTGATCGGCAACCTCACCCGCCTGGGGCTTGCGTACCTGAAGATCGACGGCAGCTACATCCGCGCCATCGACCAGGACAACGACAAGCGCCTGTTCATCGAGGCCATGTACCGCGCGTCCAACAGTATCGACCTGCCGCTGATCGCGGAGATGGTCGAGACCGAGGGCGAGCTGCAGGTGCTGCGGGAGATGGGGATTGCCGGGGCGATGGGCCGGCTCATTGGCGCGCCGAAGCCGTCGCAGAAGAACGGTTCCTGATGTCCTTGCAGGACCGAGGGGGGCGCCTAGCCCTTGCTCGCGAACCATCCCCGCGACGGGGCCTGTTCGCGAGCAAGCTCGCTCCTACATGAAAACCTGCGTCACGTTCCGGCTCTTACAGACTTCCAGAAAAACATCCGAGCACTCCGGATGCCCCGTTCAGGAGGCCTCGTTGAAGCGGAGTTTCAGGAGTTGAGCGACATGGATGTCGCGAGAGCCACGATGGGCCAGGGATGGCCCGTCGTGGGGGGACGCCTAGTTCGTGCCCCTGAAACTTCGATTCGACGAGGGAATTTTTCGCCTAAGCGAAAAACCGGATGTCCGGGGCAAGACCTTTGCCCACTTTGGGGCGTTTGCCAAAGTGGGTCGCCCGAGGGGGCGAAACGAGAAGTCACAGCGCACGCTGAAGCGGCGCTGGAAACCTCAAAGCTAGGCAGACACATCGCGAACAAAGCCCGCTCTTACACAAGGGCAAACGCCGGAGCAGGCCTTGAAGGCCGCATTCGCGAGCAAGCTCGCTCCTACACGAAACGTTAGTCCTTCTTGCCCTTCTTCGCGCTTCCGTAAGCCGCCTCCAACGCATCATTGATCGTCTTGAGCACCTTCACCCGCGCATAACGCTTGTCGTTGGCCTCGATCAGCGTCCAGGGCGCAATCTCGGTGCTGGTGCGATCGACCATATCCCCCACCGCATCCACGTACTGGTCCCACTTGTCGCGGTTGCGCCAGTCCTCCTCGGTGATCTTGAAGCGCTTGAAGGGAATCGACTCGCGCTCCTTGAAGCGCTCCAGCTGGGTGTCCTGGTCAATGGAGAGCCAGAACTTCACCAGCACGATGCCGTAGTCCACCAGTTGCTCCTCGAAATCGTTGATCTCCGCATAGGCGCGCAGCCAATCGGCATCGGTGGCGAAGCCTTCGACCCGCTCCACCAGCACGCGGCCATACCAGGATCGGTCGAAGATGGTGAACTGCCGGCGCGCCGGAATGTGCCGCCAGAAGCGCCACAGGTAGGGTTGCGCACGCTCCTCTTCGGTGGGCGCGGCAATCGGCACGATACGGTACTGGCGCGGGTCCAGCGCGTCGGTGACACGGCGAATCGCGCCGCCCTTGCCGGCCGCGTCGTTGCCCTCGAACACGGCAATCAGCGAGTGGCTGCGGAAACGCTTGTCGCGCATCAGCGTGGCCAGGCGCGCCTGCTCCTTGGCCAGTTGTTCCTTGTACTGGTCCTTGTCCAGCTTCAGGCTCAGGTCCAGCGCGTCCAGCAGCCCCTTGTTGTCGAGGCTGGAGACCAATGGCGCGGCATGCGGTTGCGGCGTCGGGCGGTCCTTGCGCTTGAGTGCGGCCTGCAGGCTTTCGAGGATGGTGCGACCCACCGTCAGGCTGCGGTAGCGCTCATCGGAACCCTCCACCACGTACCAGGGCGCGTAGTCGCGGCTGGTGCGGCGCAACACGCGCTCGCCGTAGCGCACGAACTTGTCGTAGACCTCGCTCTGCTTCCAGTCCACGTCGCTGAGCTGCCAACTGCGCGTCGGGTCGTTCTCCAGCGCCTTGAGGCGCTCCTTGAGCTGCTTCTTGGAGAGGTGGAACCAGAACTTGAAGATCAGCGCACCCTCGTCGGAGTACATGCGCTCGAAGCGCTCGGCGTCGTTGATCAGGCCGTCGAGCTGGCTGTCCTTGATCTCGCCGGTAACCCGCGCGTAAAGCATCTGGCTGTACCAGTTGCCGAAGAAAATCCCGGTCGTGCCCTTGGGCGGCAGGCGGCGCCAGAAGCGCCACTGTGGTGGACGGGAAAGCTCCTCATCGGTGGGCAGGAGGAAGCTTTCCACGCGGATCAGACGCGGGTCCATCCACTCGTTCAGCAGCTTCACCGTCTCGCCCTTGCCGGCCCCCTCGATACCATTGATCAGGACGATCACCGGGAAACGCGCCTGCTGCTTGAGCTCGTACTGTGCCTCGAGCAAGGCCTCGCGCAGCACAGCGACTTCCTTCTCGTAGGTTTCCTTGTCGATGGAATGACCGATCTCGGCGGATTCGAACATGCAGCTCTCCTTGTTTCGAAGTGAATAGAAGGTAGCGGAAGTGACGCAGCCTGTCCTCGGAATGGATCGGCTAAACTGCCGCCTTCGCTTCCCTGCCCTGCATTCCTTCATGCCAGATATCAGCAGCGCCCAGATCGACTGGGACGAGAACGGCCAGCCCACTTCCCGCGTCTATGGCGACGTGTATTTCTCCCGCGACTCGGGCATTGCCGAAACGCACCACGTGTTCATCGACGGCAACCGTCTGCCAGAGCGCTTCGCGGCGCTACCAGCGGGCGGGCGCCTGTGCATTGGCGAGACCGGATTCGGCACCGGGCTGAACTTCCTCTGTGCCTGGCAATTGTTCGAAGCACTGGCACCTGGCGGTGCACGGCTGCACTTCGTCACCACCGAGAAGTACCCGGTAGCCCCTGAAGACCTGCGCCGCGCCTTCGCCCTCTGGCCGGAGCTGGCGCACCTGTCGGGGCAGGTGCTGGAGCAGTACGTGGCGATCAATCCCGGCTTCCAGCGCTTCGTCTTCGCGGGCGGCCGCGTGGTGCTGAGCCTGCTGATTGGCGATGTACTGGACACGCTGCCGGAGCTGGACGCACGCATCGACGCCTGGTTCCTCGACGGTTTCTCTCCGGCGAAGAACCCACAGATGTGGAACGACGCGCTCTACGCGCAGCTGGCCCGTCTTTCGGCACCGGGCACGACCCTCGCCACCTTTACCAGCGCCGGTTTCGTCCGCCGCGGACTGGGCGCAGCCGGCTTCAAGATTCGCCGTACCCTGGGCTTCGGCAAGAAATGGGAGATGTCCCAGGGCGAATTCATCGGCCTCGAACAGCCCGCCGGCAAGCCCTGGTACGCCCGCCCTGCTCGCGCGAAAGGAGCGCGCGAAGCCCTGGTGATCGGCGGCGGCATGGCCGGTTGCGCCAGCGCCGCGAGTCTCGCCGCACGCGGCTGGCAGGTGACCCTGATCGAGCGTCATGCCGGCCTTGCCGAGGAAGCCTCGGGCAATCCCCAGGGCGTGCTCTACCTCAAGCTGTCCGCCCACGGCACCGCACTGTCGCGGCTGATCGTCAGCGGCTTCGGGCATACCCGGCGGCTGATCCAGCGTCTGCAGAAAGGCGAGGAATGGTCCGACTGTGGCGTGCTGCAACTGGGCTTTGATGAAGCCGAGGCCGGCCGCCAGGCGAAGCTCGCCGAAGCCTTCCCCGGCTCGCTGCTGCGCCTGCTGGACAAGGCCGAGGCGGAAAACCTCGCCGGCGTCGGCCTGCCCGCCGGCGGGCTGTTCTATCCCGAAGGTGGCTGGGTACATCCGCCGGCCTTGTGCCGGCACCTGGCGCAACATCCGAACATCCGCGTGCTGGCCGGCGAGGAAGTCCGCCTGCAACGCGAAGCCGATGGCTGGAGCGCCTGGAGCGGCGACGCGAAACTTGCCAGCGCGCCCGTCGCCATCCTTGCCACCGCCGCCGAGGTGCGCCGCTTCGAAGGCGCATCGAGCCTGCCGATGAAGCGCATTCGCGGGCAGATCACCCGTGTGCCGGCCACCGCCGAAAGCGCTGCATTGAGCACCGTGGTCTGCGCCGAAGGCTACGTCGCCCCGCCGCGTCACGGCGAGCACACCCTAGGCGCCAGTTTCGAATTCAAGCGAGACGACACTGAGCCATCATTGGAAGAACACCTGGGCAACCTCGACCTGCTGGCGGAAATATCCACAGACCTGAGCGAACGCATGCACATCGCCCAACTGGACCCGGCAACGCTGCAGGGCCGCGCCGCCTTCCGCTGCACCACGCCGGACTACCTGCCACTGGTGGGCCCGCTGGCCGACCGCGAAGCCTTCGCCAGCGCCTACGCTGTACTGGGCAAGGATGCGCGCCAGGTGCCGGAAACTCCGTGCCCGTGGCTCGACGGCCTGTACCTGAACAGCGCCCACGGCTCCCGCGGGCTGGTCACCGCGCCGCTGGCTGGCGAGTTGCTCGCTGCCTGGATCGACGACGAACCGCTACCCTTGCCCCGTGCCGTGGCCGAGGCCTGCCACCCGAACCGTTTCTTCCTGCGCGACATCGTGCGCGGCCAGAAGAACGCCTGATCATCTCGCGGTCCAGCGACAGGACCGCGACCAGCTTCCAGAGCGGACCACCGACATGGATGCACTGCTGCTTGAATCCTCCGCCATCGGCCTGATCCTCGGGCTGCTGCTGGGCCTGACCGGCGCCGGCGGCTCGCTGGTGGCGCTGCCGCTGCTGCTCAGCCTGCACCTGCCGTTGCACGATGCCATTGGCGTCAGCCTGGGCGCGGTGGCGCTTTCGGCCGCCATCGGCGCGGTGCCGCGCGCGCGGCAAGGCCAGGTGGCGTGGAAGCCGCTGTTCTGGCTGGTGATCACCGGCTGGCCGGGCAACGCCATCGGCCAGTGGCTGGGCAAGTTCGTGCCCGATGGCTGGCTGATCATTGGCTTCTGCGTGCTGGTGCTGTGGTCGGCCTGGCGCATGTGGCAGGGCTCCAGCCAGCCGCGCGTGTCCGACCAGCCGACGCGCAACGGTCCGCTGCTTGCGGTGGGGTTGGCGGTGGGAATGCTGTCCGGCCTGATGGGTGTCGGCGGCGGCTTCCTGATCGTGCCGGGGCTGCTGTGGTTCACGCCGCTGTCGATGATGGCGGCAACCGCGACGTCCATGGCGGTGATCGCGCTGGTGTCCGGCGGCGGGTTCCTGCTCTACCTGACCCACGCACAGCCACCGCTGCCCTTGCTGGCGTGCCTGGCGGCGGGCGGTGCACTGGGCGTGCTGTTCGGCAATCGCCTGGCGGTGCGCCTTGGCGGCGCGACGTTGCAGCGCCTGTTCGCGCTGATGCTGGTGGCGGTCAGCCTGTCCCTGGCGGCACAGAAACTGATGAGCTGACGCTCAGAACTCTTCTTCCTCTTCTTCCTCTTCTTCTTCCTCGACGCCGCTCCCCGGCGTCTCGAACAGCTCGGCCGCGCGCAACAGCCCGGCGAGAATCGCGTGCTGCTCCCATTCGGGTAAACCGGCGAAGCGTTCCAGGGCGTGCTCGGGCAGTAGCGCCGGGCTGTGTTTCAGCGCTTTGCGGCCATCGGCTTCAAGGCTCATCCATTGCTTGCGACGGTCATCATCGTCGCGCCGCCGCGTCAGCAGCCCCTTGCTTTCCAACCGGGCCAGCGCACCGGAAAGCGATGACTGGGACAGCGCCACATGCCGCGCCAACTGACCAGCGGTTATCTCCCCCTCCAACTCCACCACCTGCAGGATCAGCAACTGCAGCGGTGTCAGTTCGCCATCCCGGCCCAGGCTCTTGGAGTGCACCTCCGCCGCCTGTTGCAGGCGCCGCAGGGCCTGCAACATCGAGAGTGCGTGGGCGTTGCGCATCGAAGTCTTGCTGTCGGCCATGTCAGTCCACCTGCTGCTCCGTCATTTTTCCTCAATGAAATCAAATAGAACTCTCGCCAGATCGACGGGTCATCCCCTATGGGCCGCGTAAGAAGGCGTCGCACCTCGACGCTGTCGCGCCCCACAGGCGTCCATGAGACGCCACCCACTTCATCCCCAACGGAGATCCGGTAAGGACATGTGCGGAATAGCAGGAGGACTAAACATGCGCCCTAGAGGGGATTCTAGGGCCTTCTCCAGCCCCTGAATCCCCCTTTAGATCATCGTTTTGGTACAAAAAGTGGTACGAGCACGCCCCCGCCTCGCCCGTCCTGGGCACCCCTTTCATTCCATCCCAAGCTCCACTTAAACTGTATATCCATACAGCACACTGAATACATCACCGTGCACCCCGAACTGACAGAGTGGCACGCCAAGCTGAACAGCCGGCGTGACCTGATGGCGCACCCAGAGGAACATCGTCGAGCACTAAGCGATAGTGCCCAGGCTCTCCGTGTCCGCGGCGTGGTGACCGCCGACGAATGGCTCGAGCTGTGCGACCTCATCACCGGCGCCTACTCCTTCGCGATCGAGCAGCGGGCCTCCGAACTGTTTCACCAATCGTCCGCGTACGACGTCTTCGACTCCAACTGGTGCAAGGTCGGAACTGCCACGCGGGGAGTCCTGCTGTTCACCGGGGCGAAGTGGCCGCTACTAATCCAGCATGGAGACCAGGGGCAACTACAGGCATTCAGCGGGACTGGTTTCACGTTTCTCGCCGGATCGCTGCAGGGGCTAGCGCTGATCATGGAGAACGGCCGGCGCTTCACTCTGGTCGAGGCAGGCCGCTACCTGAAGGGCGGCGAGTATGTCGAGGCCATAACCGACCCAGACTGCTTTCGCTTGGCGCTGGATGCGATCGAGGCGGCTCGCGAGGCTGGCGACACCGACGGGGCGGGTCACCTCAGCGAGCGCGCAGGCGTAAGTCCTTTCAGGGTCTGCCCTGCCTGCCGGGACCGCTTCGACGGGCGGGAGGACTGCGACCAGTGCACCGGGCTAGGCTTCATTCGGGTTACGGTTTGAGGATCTGGGAATGTGCGGGAGATACGTGACGCCAGAAGAAGCCGCAATGGAGCGGTACTGGCATATAGGAAGGGGGAACTCCGGGCGCTGGATTGATCGCGCGTACAATGTCGCGCCGACCAGCCAGGTGCCGATGGTGCTCCTGAACGAGGCGGGAGAACAGGAAGTGGTGGCCGCCCGCTGGGGGCTGATCCCGTTCTGGTGGAAGAAGGAGAAGCCGCCGGCGCTGACCTTCAACGCACGAAGCGAGGAAGCGCCGACGAAGCCTATGTGGCGGGATGCGATTCGGCACCGGCGCTGCCTGATGCCGGCAGCCGGTTGGTATGAGTGGAACGAGAAGGAGCCGGCGAGGAACAAGGCCGGCAAAGACACGCACCAGCCCTACTACCATCACGCCATCGACGGCGACGTGCTGGCGATCGCCGGGATCTGGTCGACCTGGGCGCCGCCGGAGGGTGAGCCGATCACATCCTGCGCGCTGCTGACCAAGGAGGCCCAGGGGCTGGTATCAGCCATCCACCACCGGATGCCGGTGATCCTGGCGCCGGAGCAGTGGAAGACCTGGCTATCGCCCGAGACCTCGCTGGAGTTGGCCTACGACACCATCGCCCTGGCGCGGCGGGACTTCGAGGCCTACCGCATCTCGACGGACGTCGGGAGCGTCAGGAACCAGGGCGCGCAGTTGATCGAGCCGATCTAGAGGTAGTGCGCCACACCCTTTCCGATGGGCTTCCACTCTTCCTGAGGAGAGTTCGTCGACAGCATGGCGAAGAGCTCCACTTCCTGTCCTTCCTTTGGCTCTGCCGGCAGCAGTGCTGCATGACGCCCAGCCTGGAGTCCGGGAAACATCTCGGAGTTGGCCGCAACGTGGAACTCCCAGACGCCGTACTGGCCAGTTTTGGTGACCAGCCGCTCAAGGCTTAGCCGCGTGCCGCCGTTGGATCGAATTCTGAGCATGCCGACCTCCTGTGATCGAGGCCGGCATTGTAGCCTCAGAACAGTCCGCCGAACGCACCTGGTTCCCAGTTCATGATCACCAGCTCGCCCGTCACCTCGGCCGTGCCCTGCCGCTGGTTCGTGTTGGAGTAGCGGATATCCAGGCGCTCCATGTGGAAGCCCGCGAACACCCGGCGGATATCGGGATGGTCGTTGATGCTGACCATGACCTTGCCCTTGCAGCGACGCATGAAGTCGGCCATCAGTTCGTACTGGCTGAACGGGAAGTCGACGCCATAGCCCTCGGTCTGCCAGTACGGTGGGTCCATGTAGTGAAAGGTGTGCTCGCGGTCGTAGCGCTCAGCGCACTCAAGCCAAGGCAGGTTTTCCACATAGGTGCCAGCCAGGCGCTGCCAAGCCGAGGAAAGGTTCTCCTCGATGCGCAGTAGGTTGATCGCAGGTCCAGTCGTGGCGGTGCCGAAAGTCTGACCAGACACCTTGCCGCCGAAGGCGTGGTGTTGCAGGTAGAAGAAGCGCGCCGCGCGCTGGATGTCGGTGAGCACTTCGGGCCGGGTGAGCTTCTGCCACTCGAAGACCTGGCGGCTGGAAATCGCCCACTTGAACTGGCGGACGAACTCCTCGAGGTGATTTTTCACCACGCGGTAGAGGCAGACGATGTCGCCGTTGAGATCATTGAGCACCTCGGTCTTGGCCGGCACCGGGCGCAGGAAGAAGAGCGCGGCGCCGCCGGCAAAGACCTCGACATAGCACTCGTGAGGTGGGAACAGCGGGATAAGGCGGTCGGCAAGGCGGCGTTTGCCGCCCATCCAGGGGAAAATCGGGTTGGTCATTTTGCAAGCCTATACTGTATGGATAAACAGGTGTTAGACTCGCCTCGCTTCGTGCACGAGGCGGGAGCCTGGGCTGGGCTTGCAGGGATGTTCTGCAGGTTCGGCGGCCGGCGAGGTGTTGCAGCACCGCACCGGTCGCTCCTTTCATTTCTGGCGCTGGGCGTCCTGGACCTGGATGCACTCGAGGACCTGGCTCGCGCAACTGACCAGCGCGGCTTCGGTCATATCCAGTGCCTGGCGCCACTGGTCATTGACCAGAACTGCCGGCCGCGCCGGTAGCTGGCACGCCACCAACGGGCAAAACTGCTGGGCTACGGTAGGCGGCGGGGTCGGTTGTGGCGGGACGCTCGTACAGCCGGCCAAGGTCAGCAGGAACAGGCAACCCGAGATACTCAGCAACGGCCTGGTCATTTCGTCGAAGCTCCTCGAAGGCGGCGCTCTGCGCCCTGGTATTGGTTGAAACGGCCTGCTCCAGCTGCCGCATGCGTTGGAATATCTCGGTGACAGCACCTATCTGGCGTTGCTGCTCGGCCAGGACTCGGGCCTGCAGGTCCACCATTTGTTGCGCATCACTGGCAGCTGCCTCCGCTCGATCGGCGCGCTGCGCCTCCAAGTCGATGCGTGGCGCCAGCCCCCACCAGGTAAGCGCCACGCCCAGCGCCAGCAGCAGGGCCACAATCAGCACACGGACACCGTTGCCCCAGGAGAAAGTCGGCATGGCCACCTCCTACGGCACGTCACGGAAGAAGCGGTGCCGACCGATCTGCACCGTCTGTTTGGCCTTCACCGACCACGCCGGCGGCGTTTTCATGCTGGTCGAGTAGTAATGTGTGGCGCCGCCCGTTGGGTCGGACTGTCGGCCGGCGATTACGACCAGGGCCGCCTCTCGCGCCTTCACGTACTCGGCCGAAGGGATCGGCCGGGAGCCACTCAGGTACGGATAGTTCGGGTCCTTCACGTTCCAGCAGCTGTACTGCCAGGGGTGCTGGCACACACTGATGATGTCCTTGCCCCACCAGCCCGGACGGGCAGCGCGGTTCTTGATGGTGAACCCGACGGCAACCATGCCGGCGAACCCTTCGCCGCGCGCTTCCCCCCAGAGGGTCCGCGCCAGCACATCCACTTCACGATCGCTCATGCTTTTCTCCAGGCATGAAAAAGCCCGCCAGGTGGCGGGCTTGGTTGGTGTATCTGCATTCAGGCCGGATGGGCCGTATGCCAGCCACCCTTTGCCATGCGCTTTCGCACCTTCGCGCGGTAGGCGTCCGGCTCCAGCGGCTTCGCCGCTCTATGGCGTTGTGAGTTGCAAAACTGGCAGGCCGCGGCAATGTTGCTCGCGGTATTGCCCCCACCATCACAGCGGGCGCGCAAATGCTCAGCAGTGCAGCGGAATGCGCTGGCCTGCTTTCGCGTGACCTGATGCTGGTGGGCGAACTGCTCGGGGGAGGATTGCCACATGGGGCAGCCGCAGTAGGTGCAGCGGCCGGACTGGCGTTGAAAGGCTTTAGCGCGGGTTTTGCTGATGGTCATGTCGTTTTCCTGGGGCACGGCGGCCCCCTTGTGAAAGGAAGTCCGTCGTACGAAGAAAACGATCCGAACGGTGACCAGCCTGAAAAGACATGGCCAGGAGTGCCTAAAAACACCCCAGCCTGCTCACTCTGGAGCAGGTCCGAGAAATGTAACCCACCACGCGCCCTGCCGCTATACCTCGAAGTCGTACTGGGGCAGGCTCGGCGCCTGCCCCATCACCTGCCCATCGCTGATGAAGGCATTCTGTCCGGCCGACACGGTGGTGCCGCGGGCAACCACATGGTTGCCGTTGCGCAACTCCACCACGCAGGTGCCGGCCGAGGTGTTGACGCTGACTACCTCCCCCACCGTCTTGGCGCCTCCAGGCAGCAGGCCGATGAACTTTTTCCACGGGTTCACGGTTGCCATCAGCTGCTGCCCTCGTCGTAGTGGCGTTCGATCTTCAGGGTCTGCCAGACCTTGGCGGCGCCGATGCCTTCGGCGCGAATGCTCACGCCCAGGCATAGGCCGCGCCAGATGTCGCCGGGGTCGCGGAACTCCACCAGCATGCCCGGCTGCACCAGGCCTGGCGCGCTGCCGCCGTTCTCGAACAGCGGAATGCGTCGGGTCTCGATGGCTTGGTTGCCGCCCTTGCTCAGTTCGCAGATGCCACGCGTGCGCGCCGGATCGGTGCCGGTCATCCACTCCTCCATGACGTCCGGTGCCGGCTCATCGCCTGCCGTACCGGCACGCCGGACCTGCACCGACACGCCGTAGTTGATGCCGCTCACATACACGAAATTCCAGGCGGTCTGCGGGCTCCACTCGCTGCCCCATTCGGCCACGATCTCCGCCGGCACGATGCAATCGGGGACTGCCTGGTGCCAGTACCAGGTCGCCTCGCGGTAGCGCGGCAGGATGGTGAAGGAATCTCCCGCCAGCGAAGGCCGCACGATTCCGCCAGCCACCTCGGCCAGGCGGTGGACCACCTCCATCGGCGTCATCTCGGAATAGCTGAAGGCGCCGGCCGGCAGCGACCAATCCGGCGGCCCCATTGCCACGGCGTCCCAGTTGGCGGTAAAGCCGGTGAACTCGAGCTGATCGTCCACGACGTTGCGTGCGTTGAGCGCGGCAGTGTTCATGCCGCTGCGCGCGGGCGCGTAGGGTGCGGCGAGCAGCTGAGTGCGGCTGCTGCCGCTGATGCTGTAGCGCTCGCTGCCGTGTTTGCCGCTGCCGCTGTAGCGCTCCACCAGGAAGCGCCAGACCCAGCCGTTGATGGTCAGCTCTACCGTTTTCGGCCCGGCAGCGTCCTGCTTCACCAGGTTCAGCGAGGTACGTCCGAACAGTTCGGCGCTGAAGGTCCACGCGAAGCTGTCGATATCCAGGCCGATGTCGATGCTGCTGGCATCCAGCGGCGTGCCGGTGGCCACGTCCACCAGCGTGACCGTGTTGGCGATCATGTAGGTCTCCAGAATGTCGGGTTCCTGGGGCGGATCGATCACGATCACTGGCCCCGGATAGTCCGGGTAAACGATGCCGGTTGGCTTCGGGTCGGTGGGCGTGCCCCAGCCCCATGGCAGGGTGCGCATGGCGTCCACGATGCGCGCCGGGGTGAAGCGCACCACCGCCCCGCTGTCCACCGGCTGGATGGCATGGTGCGGCGCCTGGTAGCTGAACTCGAAGAAGACCACGCCCGCGCCGCCCGGCACGTAGCGCGCCCCGCCAAAGCTGAAATCCACCAGTCCTGGCGTAGGCACGTACAGGCTCGCGGCTCGCGCGGCTGCCGCATCGAAGCGAGGGCCGAACTCATCGCAGCGGTTCCAGACTTGCTCAACGGTCGTGTCTCGCCAGGCCGGCCGAGGGTTGTAGATCAGCCGCAGGCGGGTGTCCCTGGCCCGGATGGACCGATCCCACGCGGACAACATCGACATGTCCTTGGGCGCCACCGTGTCCCATCGGCTGCCGGTGGCGGCGTCCAGATCAGTTGCCCATTCCCAAGCCGAGCCACGTTGCTGATCGCGCCACGGCACCTCATCCCAGGCCCCGGACATGCTGGCATCCTGGGGCGTTCCCTCGCCCCAGCTTCCGGTCGCCTTCGCGTCCCTGCGCGACACTGCTCCCCATTCCGAATGGCGCGCAAGATCGAACTGATGGCGGGCCTTGCTCCAGCCGGCCACGGCGTCATGGGTCAACATCAGGTCTTCTCCACAGCTTGCGGCCCATGGGCCAGCGGGCGGTAATAGCGGATCGCCTCTGCCCGAGCCGTGCCCAGCGGCTGCGGTCCGACCAGGGTCTCGTCCCACCAGTCGGGCTCGGCAGCCGGTAGGCGGCCGGCTTGGGTCACGCGGTACAGCCACCCCAGCATCAGCGACGGCCTGATCACCTGGTCCTCTACGACATCGAGGTTTGGCTGGAACAGCGTTCCCCAGTCATCCATGGCGAGGGCGTACACCACGCCGTCTGTCACCTTCAGGTCGATGACGCCATCGCCACCCTCTGCGGGACCGTAGCCGGCCACGCGGTACTGCCCGTTCGAGGGCTTCTCGATGAACACCACTTCGCGCTCCGCCAGGGCGCCGTCGACCCGCACCCGCGCGTTGAACTCCGCCGCATCGCCGCCGGCCGAACCCTCACCGCTGGTGATGTTGAAGGTGTAGGTCTTGGAGTCGTTGAGGCTCAGGTACACCGCGCGAGTCAGGCGCGGCGCCGCATCATCCATACCCGCCGCCAGCCACTGCCCCTGAGCAAGCAGCGTGGCCTGGTCGACAACGTAGGTCTGCGTGAACTCGCCCTGCCCTGGCTCTGCATGAAACGCCATGCAGAGCTGGCTGATGGTGTCCCAACCCCGGAAGAGCCGCAGGAACTTCTCCCCGGTCGTCACCTCCCCTTCACGCAGCAAGCGGAAACGCAGCGTGACCTTAGGCGAATCAACCCTGGCGGCCTGCACTGGGTACACGCTACGAAGGGTCGCCATCACCAGAACTCCGGGTTGTTGGTGATCAGCCGAAAGGCCGACTGATAGTTGTGGGCGGTGGCGAAGTAGGTAAACCCATCGCCAAGATCAATCGGCGTATTCACATTACGCGTGGTGAGCGCTACGGGCAGACCAAGGCACTGCGCCGCTTTCGATGGAAAGTGCGCAAACACATCCACCGGAAATGCAACGCCTCGCAGATAGCCGCCCAGCCCACCGTTAAAGCCCCAAATCGAACGCGCCAAGGACGTCTTGAGGATCGGCACCACTTCGCTCCAGCCCTGCGTTACACCGGAGCTGAACACTGTAAAGCCAGGCAACGCACCAGCGCCGATCAGCAGGCCCGAGCGCGGGTCCTTAAGCGCCGTCCCCCCGGCCAAACCGAAGTAATTCACGGGGGACGTCGCGGTGGTGTTCTGCCCGCCGGTGGAGATGAAGTTGCCTGCACTGTCCTCTCCGACATATAGGACAGAACAGAAGTTGCCGACCGAAGTGTTCGTGATTTCCCCGGCAGAAGAGCTTTGCATCGAGCAAAGGTTGATCACAAAGGTTCGACTGTCAGCGATCAGCGTCCAGGTGTGCACCGAGGTGTTGTACACAAACGACGACAGCGCAATGCGCTGGGGCGTCGCATTGTTGGCAGCGATGCCGGACTTGAGCCCGTCGCCCGTCATGTAGTTGCCGGACATGCCGGTAAAGGTCTCAGCCACGTAGACATCGATGTAGGCGGTCCCGGCGCCCGACCATGTCAGGCACACATAGCCACTCATGGAGCCATTGCGCAGCACGATGTAGTTGGTCGACTCCGCCACCAGCGTCCAGCCGGCGGCGGGTTTCGCGCCATACCCACTTACCAGGCAGGCCTTGAGGATGGTGCGGACAGCCTCGAAGTGCATCGTGTTGCTCGGCACAACGGACCCCATCGAGTACGTCGGAGCCCCCGCGTCGTCGCGGTGATAGACGGTTGCCATCAGTCAGCATCCCCTCGAATCTGCAGCGCGAACTTGTCGTCCTCGACCGTGCCCTGACCGCTCAGCACCGTGCGCGCGATCCACAGCGGCCCCAGCGCGGAGTCGGTGTTGAAGCGCACGGCGTTGGCCGCCGCCCAGCCGCTGCCCCAGCCTTCTTTGCGGATGGTGAAATACGGCATCGTGTTCTCCGGGTTGATCGGCGCGCAGTCGGTCGTGGTGTTGCCGGTGGTGATCACCCCCAGCTTTTCCTCGACGACCTGGTAGGTGGTCGGCGAGGTGAACACCAACGCCCACTTGCCGTCGATTGCGCCCTGGTTGGTGATGATCGGCGGGTAACTGAGCGTGTTGTAGTTCGCCGTGGTGGTCTCGCCGATAGGCGCGTCGGTCCAGTTGGGCGCCCCGGTGTTCCAGGCCTTTTGGGTGAACCAGTGGTGATAGCGCGACTGCAGATCGCCCCAGCTCACCGCGCTGGACACCGTCGTTTCATCCGCCGGCAGATCCCACGGCAGCGGCGAGGAAAAGCCGATGTCACCGCTGATCTGCACCTCGGTGCACAAGGTCATGTGCTCGACGCGATCCTGAATCACCAGCGGCAGGCTGAGCGGGTCACCGGCGGCGTTCTTCAGCACCAGAGGGTTGCCCCAGGTCACCCGGCCCAGCTCACGGTTAACGGTGTAACTGGTTGGCGCCAGTGCCACGCCATTGGCGTCCACCACCTCGATGGCGGCCTGTTGCTGCCGATCCAACTGCAGTGTGCTGCCTGCTATCGGGCTGGCCACAGTAGTCTCGGCGACGTGACGGATCACCAGCACGTCGGCCTCGCGGTACTGCGGCACGCGGCCATCCGATGGCAGCCGCACCGGGTCCAGGCCGATCAGGCTGGCGTCCAGCGGCAGGGTCGAGAAAATCACCCCGTTGTAGCGCAGCAGCAGCGGAATCACCGGAATGTCGCTGGCCCCGGTCTGGTCGTTCAGATCGCTGGTGAAGCGCAGCCGGACGATGCCCGTGTCGATGTCCACCGCGCCCTTGATCACCGCATGGTTGAACACGCCGTTGGCGTCAGCGGTGGCCATGACGACCGCCGCCGTGTCGACGCGCACCGCCGTGACCTGCAGGCTTCCGGCGCGCAGCGGCGCCCCCGGCGTGCGGAAGGTCATCGCGTTGACGCTGAACCCAGCATTGGTGGTCAGACAGGCCAGCACCGTCACGGTGGAGCCCGCGCCCGCGTTGTAGGTACTGAGGGTGGCGGTGCGCCCGGCGTAATCGACCGAGCCCACTGCCGTGCCGGCGTTAGTGGCCGAGCTGATGCCCTTGTACAACATGCCCGAGCGGTCGACGTAGGTCTCGCCGCCCCAGGTGAACAACAGCGAGCCCGGCAGGATCGCTTCCGACACGCCGGGCAGCAGGTCCAGGGTCACCGGCACCACCGATTGCACATCGGTCTGCGCGCCGTAGCTCTGGCCGCTGGCCTGCGCGCGAACCGTCAGGGTGCCACCGAAGGCCTCCAGCATGTTGGTGTTGGTTTTCACCAACTCCAGGGTGTCCGGCTTGAAGCCGTTCTTCTGCGTGGCGTAGGTGTATTGGACATACACGTACTGCTTGGCCACCTGCATCGAGCACGCACCGGTCGAGTAGTTGATGCTACCGGCGCGGCCGTCGCTCCATCCCCCTGCCGTGTTGTCGGTCAGGGCGTTGCTGACTTGCACCTCGGATTCGTAAACCGGCAGCGTGCTGCCACTCTCGGTAATGCTCTTGTCGATTGCCGGAACCGCCTGGCGACGCCGCGTCAGCCAGCTGATCTGCACGCTGCCCGGCTTGAGCGGTGCCCCCGGAATGGTGAAGGTCGCCATCCCCGAGCTATCCGACGTCACGGCCAGCGGGGTATCGGTGACCGAGCCCTGCTGGTAGGCATGGGTGATCGCGGTCCCGGCATCCGGCGTGGCGGTCAGTTCCATCGAGACCGTGCCGGCGGCGTAATTGATCACGCCCGAGCCACCGGTGCCGCTGAGCGTGCCGGTGCCACTGTCGGTGATGGTCTTGGTCACCCCACCGACCTTGAAGGTCGCGCTGTAGCTGCCCGGCAGGATGCCCTGGTGCGGCAGCGTGCGGCTCACCTTAGCCTTGGCCTGCGCCGCTGAGCCGGTGCGCTGGGTGAAGGCCGCGGTGTTCTGGCCGACATACGCCCAAATCACCGAACTGCCGACGTCGGGCAGCGCACTGAGGGTCAGTGCGACCGAGCCGGTGGCGAAGGTGATCGTCCCGCTGCCCTGCCCTGTCAGCTCGCCATTGCCCGGATCGCGCAGCGTCTGCCACTTGCCCAGGGCCATGTAGCTGACCTCCAGCGTTCCGGGCAGAGGCGGCGCCTCGGACAGACTCAGGGTGTACACATAGCCACGGTTGGACAGGTCGATGGGGATTTCCCCGGTCACCATCTCGCCAGTGGCTGCCGCCCCCGGCTGCATCGTGGCAGTGGCCGCGCCGGTGTAGCCGGCCGTGGCGCGCACCAGGTTGATCTCGCCGGTCTCGTAATCAACGGTGCCGCTGGTGATCCAGTTGCTGCCCGAGACATAGCGCAGCTTGCCAGTGCTGTCGTCGGCGAACACGCCGTTGTTGACGGTAAGGGTCAGAGTGCCAGGGGCAATGCCGGTGCCGACGAAGCTGCGCGACTGCCCGCCGCTGACCAGGGCGAAGGTGATCGCCACGGTGCGTGCCGGGCCGGTGGCCAGGATCAGGCGCTTCTGGTAGCCGGCCAGCTTGTCGATCAGCGCATTTTCACGGGTGGTGCTGGGCACCAACTGGGCATAGACCGACTTCACCGTGACGCTGAGTGCGCCGGCCGAAACTGCTTGAGCCAGCGGGCTGATGCCGTAATAGCGAGCCGCGTCGGCGACCTGGGTCGACAGCACCTGGGTCTTGGGCTGGTTGGCGATGTTGGTGGCGGATGTGCCGGCCGGCGTCGGCGAACCGCCCGCATACGGGGCCAGCAGCGGCGAACTGATGGAGATATCCAGGCGGCGTCGGGTGAAGGTCGAGAAGTTGCCGTTACCGTAGTCGTAGGTGAACGTCTCCAGTGAGGCCTCCACCGCGGTAAAGCGCACGTACTGCGAGTAACCCTGGTTGACCAGCTGGTACACCTCGCTGATCTCCGGCAGGCGCTGCTCCTCGCGCTGCACGCAGGCGATGGCGCGCTGTCCCTGCAGCTGGTTACCCAACAGCTCGAAGGATGCAGCGACCGCCGGCACCACGAACGACTCGATGGCGTCCCGCGCATCGGCGCGCTCGTCGGTCTGGCTGCCGGTGTTGAACAGCACGACGGAAACGCGAGGGTCGGCCGGGGCCTTGGTCAGGATGCAGTGCGCACCCAGGTACGGGTTGTCGTTGGTCGACACCACGCCGGCAAAGGCCTTGCGCAGGTTGATGCGGCCAATGGTGCGGTCCAGGCGCGAGATATCCGGGAAAAGATTGTTGATCTCGCTGTCGACCACAGCGGTGCCAGTGGCGCGCCCGCCGCCGTCTTCCTCGTCGGTCAGACGCTGGGATTTGAGCAGCTTGATGTTGTCGTTGCTGATAGCCATGGGCACTCCAGCCAGAAACGAGAAACCCCGCCGAAGCGGGGTCTGTAGAGAGGTATGGTTGTGGTCGCGTTATGCGCTGGGGAAATCCCAGTAGATGAGCTGCGGGCGGCCCATACCGGCCTGAGCCTGGGCAAGGCGCGAACCAGGGCGACCGCTGGGTGACTCGGCCTGACAGCGGGCCAGCGCTTCCCGGAAAGTCTCAGGCGCGTCCGGCGTTACCTGCTGATCCAGCTGGCTCTCCGGCATCACCAGCACGTCGTCGAGGCTGTAGAGGCCGGCAGGCTCGTGCTGCTCCATCACGGCGATGGCGCCCTGTTCCGTGCGCGCAGCCACGACGCTGCCGCCGACCCAATACCCGGTCAGTTCCATGTTGTTCTCCATCAGGGGGCAGCCACCGGGGCCACCGTGATCAGGCTTATCTCGACGTCGTAGATGGCATCCAGTGAGGGATTCACCTCGCGGAAGATTGGCGTGGCCTTCAGTGGCGCGCCGTTACTACGGTTGAAGATCACCGAAAACGCGCGACCATCCGGCAACACCAGGTCCATCACCTTCAGCCGCTGGTCGCGCAGGACCTCCAGTTGCCGCACGATAGCCAGAGGCGTCCACACGCCGCCGCCTGACTTGAGGGTGACCGACCGCCCATGCAGTTTGACGCCCTCCTGCACCAGAAGCGCCCCAGTCAGCGAGCGCTCCTGCTCCTGCGCCACCGCGTCCCACTCGAACTCATCCGCCCATTCGAACTGGTCATCCAGCTCGATGCTGTCGAGCATCATCAGCTTGTCCTCTTCGCATAAAGGTCGAGCACACCGAGCAACTGCGTTCCGTCGTCGGCGACACCGATGTCAGCACTACGCCCGCCGGCCTCAAGCCGGATGATCTTCATCGGCTGTTGCGGTGTAGGGGCGGCCGGCTCAGGCGCAGGAGCCGCGGCAGGCTGCGCGGCGTTCTGCGCCTCCACTCTCGCCTTCTGCTCGGCGAGTTGCCGCTGGCTATTCGTTTCGGTTTCGATCTGCTGAAGAGTGCCGATGGCCTTCATGTAGTTCTCCACCGCATTGAGATCGCCCGCCGCCTGGGCCTCTGCCAGCTGCTGCTGGAGTTCACGCTGACGACTGGCGAACTTGCTGCGGTCCACTGCCTCCTGTTCGCCGCGTAGGCCGGCCAGTTCTTCCTGCAGGCTCGCGAAGGTATCGCGTGAACCCTCAGACAACTGCTGCATCCGCTGCTTGGCTGACTCGATAGTGCTCTCCAGTTGTCGGAGGTCCGAGTCGTTCAGCAGATTCATGCCATTGCGCGCGGCCTTGGCCTGTTCGAGGAAATCGCCGACCACAATTTCACCGGACTCGTAGCCGTCCAGCAGGCTCAGCAGTTGTCGCTTCTGCTCAAGGAACGACACTGCTACCCGATCACTGTCCGCCTTCATCGAAAGCGCCCAGCGGCCGAGGTTGGAGACGCCAGGCATGGACGAGGCAGCATCGACCTGGGCCAACTCCTCCCGCATGCGCTCCAGCGCCGCGGTGGTGCTTTCCAGGGAACTGGTGTCGATCTGGATATTGGCGTTGGAGATGCCGCGCAGCTGGTCGAAGGTGGCCAGGGCCTCCTCGCTGAGCTGGGCCAGCGGAGTGCGCGCGCTGCTGATCACTCCGGAGAAAAAGTTGGCGAAGTCGGACATATCCTCTTCGGTGCTGCCGACAGACTTGCGGGTGGCCTCCATCGAATCGCCGATAGCCTTGCGCTGCTCCTCCAGCGACTGGGTGGCCTTGTCGGTGGACTCGGCCAACTGGTCCATGCCCTGCGCGCCAGTGTCTCCGGCGTTCTTCAGCTCCTTCAGCTTGTCTTCAAGGCGCTGCTGTTCCCGGTTGAAATCCTGCGCCTTGATCGTGCCGTCGTTGTACAGCTTGTTCAGGGCGGTGCGGATGTTCTGGATGTCCGCCGTGGTGCGCGCGTTGCTGATGGCGTCCTGAACCTGCTTCAGGTTCTCCAGCCCAGTACTGAGGTCCGACACGCCAAGGGCAGCCGAGCCGGCGGAGGTCTTCAGCTCCTTCAACTTGCCGTTGAGGACCCCGGCGCCGTTGGCGTACTCCTGCTGGGTGAGAATCCCTTCCGAGTAGGCCTTGCGCATTTCCTCCTGCAGCTTGGTCAGCTGCGCCACCGAGGTGGCCGAGCTGATTTGGTCGAGGGCGTTCTGCAGGCTGGTAACTGCCTGGACGGATGCCGCCGAAGCGTCCTGGGCGCTCGCCTTGATGTCACCGAAGTGCTCGGTAACCGCTTGGGCCTGCTGCTGCACCGCGCCTTCGCTCTCGTCAGCGCCGGTCTTCCAGGCGTCGGCGATGTCCTTGGCGTCCTGCTGGATCTGATTCTTGAAGCCCTCGCTCATGCCGGCGAGCATCTCGCTGACGCCCGCGACCGAGCGCCGGATTTCTTCACCGCCCAGCGCCTCGGGAATCTTCGCGGCGATCGCTTCGATGGCCGAGACCATCAGCCCCATGTTGCTGGTGAACGCCAGGGCGATGCCGCTCAGGCCGGTGGTCAGGCCGTTGAACAACGTGCGGAACGGGGCCACGAACAGCTTGACCTTGGTGGCCATGTCGTCGAGCGAGGTGCTGAAGTCGCTGAGCCAAGCAGAGGTCTTGTCCACCAGCGTGCCGAAATCCACTTCGGCCATGCGCTTGATGAAGTTACCGATCCACTCGGCGCCCTGCACAAAGGCATCCGACAGCCCCTTGGCCAGCCTGTCCAGGCGCCCGTCGGCGTCCATCTGGGCGATGGTCTGGCCCAGTTCCTTGAGCTTGTTCTTCGCGTAGTCCAGGGCGCCGCTGTTGGCGATACGGCCGAGGAAGTCGGTCGCGGTGTCAGCCAGGTTGCTGACCAGGCCGGTCAGGGTGCCCATGGCCTTGGCCGCGGCGCCCTCCGAACTGCGGCCCATCTCATCGATCAGGGCCTGGATAACGTCCCGGCCCAACTTACCCTTGGTGGCCAAGTCCTGCAGCTGGCTGGTGGTCTTGCCGGTCACCTTGCCCAGCATGTCCCAGACCGGCACGCCGCGTTCGATCAGTTGCAGAATCTCTTCGGTCTGCAGCTTCTCCTTCGCCCATGCCTGGCCGAGGGCAGTGGAAATGCCCTCCAGGCGCTCCAGGCCGCCGCCAAGTTTCTCGGACTGGTCCTCGATTGCCTTCAGCGACCCGTTCATAGGGTCGACGCCGTAAGCCTTCAGCAAGGCGAAGGCGTCAGTGACGTCAGACAGCTGTAGCGGCGTGTCCTTGGCGAAGCGCTTGATCCAAGCCGTCGCCTGTTCGCCGCCTTCGACCGACCCCATGAGCGAGGTCAGGCGGTTCTGCAGGTTCTCGAACATGTCGCCGGTGCTGAGCATCTCGAGGATGCCGGTGCGCACCGCGTCAACTCCCCTGCCCACCAGACCAAATGCCGCCTGGATGCCGAAGAAGGCCGCGGCATAGCCAGCAGCCTGCCGGACGCCCGAGGCCATGGCTTGGCGCAGCGCGGTCACGCGGGAGACGTGGTTGGCCGCCTCGCGCGCCGCACGGGCCTGGTCGCGCTCAAGATCGCGCAGTGCCTTGGCGTTCTGGCTGATGCCGTCCTTCGCCTTGGAGACCTCGGCCGCCAGACGCTTTTCTTCGTCGGCCAGTTTGCTGGTGTCGACGCCGGCCTCTCTGGCCGCACGCTGTTGCTCGGCGTGCTTGGTGCTCAGCGTGTCCAGGGTGCGGCGCAGGTTCGCCGCATCGCGCTCGGCCGCCTTCAGCGAGGTCTCGAAGCCCTTGCTGTCGGGGTTCTTGTCGAGTGCTTCGCGCAGAGCCTGGACGGTGCTTTCCGCCCGCTCGATGGAGGTCTTGGTCTGCGCGATCGCCCGCTCGGTGTTGGCTAGGCCAACAACCATGCCGCGGGCATCCTTCGCCGAGTCCAATGCCTGATTCAGCTCGCCAGTCTTGGCGCGCAGCGCCTCCATGGCTTCGGTGGCTTTCTTGGCGGGATCGGACAGATCGTCCTTGCCGCGCAGCACGAACTGAATCAGGCGCTGGATCGGGTTTGCCATGAAAAACTCCGGGCAATAAAAAGCCCGCCGGGTGGCGGGCTTTGTTCATGGGGTGGCCATCCGTGGCCGGGCGGCTCAGGCCGCGAGGTCCATCTGGCAGAACTTCGAGATGTCGTCGGCGACCACGGTCGGGTCGGACAGCAGCTCGATGGGGCCGGTCAGCTTCAGGTAGTCCTGGCCGAGCACAGCCAGCTCCTGGAGCATGCCGAACTTGGCACGGCGGATGCGCAGCGCGTACGGCTCGCCGGATTGGGCGTCGTTGAGGCCGGCGATGAGCATTTCGTATTCACGCTCGGAAGCATTGAGCATGTGCACCACCGAACTCTTGCGCGGGGTGTAGCTGACCTTCACGCCCGTGGCGTCGATGTCGCTATCGGTCAGCACCTGAATGCCGTGCGGCGTGAGCAGGTAGTCGGTGCCAGCGACCAACTCGGCGTCAGCGGCCGTTTTAACGATGACGGTTTTCGTCATGTCCGGCAGGTACTTGAACGGGATCAACTCGAACACCACGCCCGCCGAGGTGTGGAGCTCGTCGGTTATTGCCGCGCTCGGGGCCACCTTGATGGAACCACGGGTGATGCGAGCCAGGTTGTCGGAAGTGATGTCGTACATGCCGATAGAACCGGTCACGTCGGTGGGACGGGTACGCACGTTGCGGTTACCACCGCCGCCCTGGAAGTCGGGCAGCGCCTTGCGATCAGTGGCATAGCTGACGCTGAAGGCATCGCAGTTACCGAACGGCAACAGCGCATCCTGGGAACCGTAGAGCCGGGCAAATACCTGACCCTCACCGATGAAGGAGCGATCAATCGTCTTGAGCATTGGGATCTCCTGATGGGAGGCCGCGCGGCTTACTTGCCTGCGCTGGTTTCAGTGGTCGCTGCGGGGACCGGCGCAGCAGGTTTGGCGGCTGGCTTCTGTGCCTTCTCTTCCGGCTTGGGAGTGAAGCCGCGAGCCAGCGCGTGGTCGGCGACAGCCTGAGAGACCGCGACGGCCTTCTCCGACTTCGGGTAATGGGTGACCTGCGACCCCTCGCGGTGGTTGAAGGCCTTGGTGATGACGATCTCGGGCATACGCCCTCCAGAAATGGCAAGGCCGCCCGAAGGCGGCCTGGTGGGTGAGTTACAGCGGCTGGTTGTAGGTGAAGGTGATGGGCAGGACGCGATAGCTCCACCGCCGCCCTGGCTCAGGCAAGCGAACCGACGAGGCGGGAAACTCGACAGCGACCAGCCCCGGCACCTCGAGGCCGGCTTTCGCCCCCTTCAAGGCTCGCTTGATGGCGAGGCGGGCCGTGCGCAAGGCCTGCGGCGCGTCTCGGTTACGCGACATCGCCACCAGGTTGACGGTCCACTGCTCCCTGCAGTTACTCGGCGTGCGGTCGAGTTCGACAGTGTCACCTTCCTGCAGGACGATCATCTCGTCTGACAGGTCGCTATCTTCCGCGTCCAGCACGCGCGCCACCGAGTCCTCGACGACAGAAGCACCGAATTGCGGCACGCCAGCCAGCAAGGCCTGGAGCTGGCCGATGATCTCGGCCTGCATGTTTCGTTCAAGGCTCATTCGGGCACCACGTAGAAGGTGATGAGATGGCCGTCATCCAGGTGGATGCCGTCGATCGTCCAGCGGTTGCCCTCGGCGTCAACGAAGCCCCCGCGCCGGTCGTAGGAGCCGAGCAGCGCCTTGCGGACCTCGATGGTCCTGAAGCGATCCACCGCCCCACTATCGATGCGCTCCACGCCGTCTTCGACGAGACCGTGGAGCACGTCGACCTGCACATGGCCGTTGCGGTCGACCAGGGCGAACTCACCATCCCCGAGAACCTCGAGGATGGTGTCGTCCATCTCGTCGACCAGGTCGCCGAAGCCGGCCATTACTTCACCAGCTTGATGACCGCGCGCGGGCGGGTGCAGATGTGCAGCGGGTTGGACTGCGCCTCGCCGGCAATGCCCTTGTTGAATGGCATGGCCTCCTGCTTGGCGTAGTACGGCAGACCCAGGGTGTTGACGGTTTCCATGTAGTTCGCCGGAGCGAAGATGCTCAGGAACAGCTCCGGAACACCCAGCGGCACCAGGCGGGCTTCGTCATCCGGGATGAAGGAACGACCGCCGACCTTGCCGCGGTAGCGTTCCCAGACGATGCCGCCGAACTCGAACTCCTCGCGGGCGTCGCCGCGCAGCTGGGCGGCCTGCTGGGTGTTCAGGTAGGTCTCTTCGACCGACTTGTGGGTGATCAGCGCATTCCAGAAGTTCTTGCCGCACAGTGCGCGCGAGCCGCTGCTGGAGATGTTGCCCAGCGCATCTTCTTGCGCATCGAGCGCCTCGCCGGCCTTCAGGCGCACCTTGGTGGTGGCGGTGCCCAGCTCCATCTGGACGACCTGCGGGCTGATACCGAAGCGGTCGTACAGGTCGAGCAGCACGGTGGTGCCGTCGGCATCGAGGATGGTGCCGAGCACCGCACCCATGCGCTGGTGTTCGTGGGTGGCGTCGAGCGCGCGGCGCATCTTCTCCAGGCGACGGTTCACCACGTCCTGCACCGCCTGCAACTCGGTCTGCTCGCCGAAGGCGCGAATGCCCTGGATTTCGTCAGCCATGATGCTGAAGGTCTGCGGCAGGTGCACGTTGTTGAAGGGGATCAGCAGGCGCTTGTTGCCTTGGACAACCAGGCCCGGGGCACCGCGGTCTGCGGCCGGTACCAGGTGCAGGGAGTCGCCGTCCTTCTCGATCTGCTGGGTGATGGTGGTGCTGCCATCTTCTTCGAAGAGGCCAAGCGCGGCCAGGCGGCCGGGTACTTCGGGGGTTTCGTTGATCGCGGCAGTCAGGGCGCCGACGCCGAACGCTTCGTCTTCGAAAATATTGATCTCAGCCATTGGCATGCTCCAAAAATGGAAAACCCCGCCGAAGCGGGGTTTGAAGGGGTTGTGGGTGAGCGGCGCGGATCAGTACGGCGTGCCGACGCGGACGATGATGTTGCGGGCCTTGAGGTCGGCGCGGGCGGCAGAGTCGAGACCGGTCAGCGCTACGTCCACCACCTCGGCGAGGCGCGCGACGATGGTCGCCGCCTGCGGCTCGGTAGAGGCCGGTTTCGGCGAGTAGAGAATGCCGGCGACGACCTCGGTGCCATTGGTGGCGGCGTTGTCATACGGTGCGTATTCGCTGGATGCGGTGACGATGCCCAGGAGTTGGCCCGCGGGCAGGTCGACAGCGGTTGCCGCGAGGGTGACCTGCTCGCGCGAGATGGCACCGGTGCCCTCCGACAGGAGGAACTCACCAGCGTGGAAGCCTTCGGTCTTGTTCATCTGCTTCTCCTTACGAAGCCTTGGGTTTGGCGGTGCGAGCTTGCTTGCGGTTCGCGTAAACCTTCGCGGGCGAAGCAGCCTTCGGGGTGGTGGGTGCCGGCTGGTCATCCAGCGGCGGGGTGTTGATGATTTCGCCGAAGCCGTTGCCGGCCAGCTTGTCGAACAGACGCGCGCGCACGGCTTCCGGCTCAAGGCCGGCTTTCACGTAGTCCGCGGCGAGTTCAGGTAGGCGGGCGCTGACACATAGTTCACGGACCGCTTTGGCCCGTGCGATCGCTGCGTCGACGCTCGCCTCGTCTTTCAGGTCTCCAGACATGGACAGGACCTCCACGAGATTGCTGATGCCAGCGTCCGCGCAGCCTTTGATGATGCGGCTGACCAGGGCGGCGGCGTTGGGTTGGGGAACAGGAGTGGCCGGTGGTTCATCGGCCGGCGGCACCACCGCAGCCGGTGGCTGCTCCGGCTCTTCCAGCGATGCCAGAAGAGCCAGCGGTGCCTTGTGATAGCGGCGCAGTGCACCGCCATCGCCGACCATGGCCTTGACCGTCACACCGTCGATGACCTCATCGCAGAGGCCCAGATTCTTGGCCTCGGTAGCGGTCAGCCAGGTTTCCTCGTTGATCAGCCGACGCAGTTCGGCATCGTCGACCTCGGGGGCCTTGCGCTTGTACGAGGCGACAATCGCCTCCAGGGTCTGGTCGAGCATGTCGGCGACCTTGCGAAAGTCATCCGCATCGCCGCTCGCCCAGGTCCACGGGTTATGGATCATCAGCATGGCGTTGGACGCCATCTCCAGGCGGTGTGCGCCGCAAGCTGCGACACTGCCCGCACTGGCGGCCAGCGCATCCACGCGCGCGGTGCAGCGCTCACCCAGCCGGCTCAGCGCGTTGTGGATGGCCAGGCCCTCGAACAGGTCGCCGCCGATGGTGTTGAAGGCGACCAGCACCGGCGACGTGCCGTCGTCGACCGCCTTCAGGTCCTTGATGAACTGGTTCGCCGTGACGCCCCACACGCCAATCTCGCCGTAGATGTAGACCTCGATCGCCTGGCCACCTTCGGCCCCGCCTTCCTCGGCGCCTTCGGCCGCGGCCTTGATCTGGTACCAGGTGCCATCCTGGGGAGCCGGCGGTGCCGGGGTCTTGTTGAAGATGACCAGTCCGAGCTGGACGGCCAGCGCCTTCAGGCTGGAAAAGCTGATCATGGGGTTTCGCCCTCGTCGTCTTTGAGCGGCGCTTCGCCGCCCGTGGTGTAGGAAAGCCCGAAGCTCCGTGCCCGGGCCTGGTCGGCTGCGTTCTCTTCGTCGATGGTTTCGGCGTCGTAGCCATTGCGCAGCACCACTTCGCTGCGCGACGTGACGCCACCGTTGATTTCCATGAGCTTGCCCTGGATGTCCTGCACCGGATGGATGTAGGCCCAGCCCTGCGGAACCCAGCGCGTGCGCAGGTACTCGCGGCGCCTGCGCGCGAAGTCAGGCAAGTCGATCGCGCCGGAGAGGTACGCCATGTCCAGCCAGGCGGCCCGGATCGGCCGGCAGAACTGGTGGACGTAGACGCTGAACTGGAGCTGCTCCAAGCGGCGCCGGAACTCGTTGAGCACCACACGGATGACGCGGTCGTTGACCTGCCGGAGGTCACCCGTCATCAGCTCGTAGGGAACGCTGGCCCCGACCGCAGACGCCTGCAGTTGCTGCCGCATGAAGTCCGGGTAGTTGTTGCCCGCCTCCGGCGGCTTCGAGAACTCCACCTTCTCGCCCGGCAGCAGCTCCTGCATGGTCCCCGGCTCAAGCCCCACCATCGGGGTAAAGCCGTCCGTGTCCAACTGTGCGGGGCCGCCGTTGATGGGGTCGATCTGCGGCATGTCCGTCGGCGACGGGCGCGTGATGAAGCCGGCGAAGAGGTTCGAGACCTCCTGCCGGAACAGTACAGCGTCGTCGAAGTTATCCAGCGAGCGCAGGCGCAGCAGGACGCGCGACAGCCGCGGCACCCCGCGGAGCTGGCCCGCCTCGCGCAGTTCATAGATGTGCAACACCTCGCTGGCCGGAACTCGCACCAACTGGTTGTAGCCCGCGCCGGTCACGGTGCTGTCGCCCGGGTGCCGGCGGTACATCCAGTAAGCGACGCGCTTGCCCAGGGCGTTGAACTCGATACCCGCCCTGATCAGGTTGCCGTTTCGGGTCGTTTCGTTCTTCTCAACCGGCACGAATTCGGCCGGCAGCAGTTGCACCTGCAGCGGCACAGCCAGGCCGTCCTCGAGGCGCCGCGGGCGCAGACGCACGAAGCACTCGCCGCTTTCCTCCACCATGCGAGCTGCCAGCGCCTGCTGGCCGTAGAAGTCCGTTCGCTCGTCGGCGTCAGACTCGTCGGTCCAATCCGCCCAGAGGTCGAGCAGTGCGCGGCGAAGCTCCTTGTCCCGCGTGGTGGGCATCGGCGTGATGCCGGTACCGATCAGGTTGCTGACACGGGCGTCAATGGCGCCGCCGGCATAAGGATCATTGCTGACCGCTGCCCTGGAGCGCTTCCGGAGCATGGGTAGCGCCGGCAGAGACAAGGTGTTGATGGAGCCGGGCGGCGCGTCCCAGTTCTTCGCCCTACGGCCAGTGCCGGCGCCGTCATAGCTGTTCTTGATGCGACCAGGAAGGCGGGAGCCCGCCAGGGCGCGACGAGGAAACTCTTTCATCACACCCCCTTCCCGCCCGAGTAAAGCCGGAACGCCCGCGACCGGCGAACATTGCGCGCGGTCTCCATATCAACATCGGCGACGTACTGGCTTTCCAGCATCCGCAAGCTGGAGAGCTGGGCGCGCTCCAGCTTGCGGCCGTCCTTGGTGATGGCCTGTCCCTTGGTGAGAATGTCGTGGATGGCCGCGCGCACATCCGCCAGCCGTTGCTGCGCCTCGGTCATATCCGCCTCGCGTGGTTATCGACGTTGTTTCAGGTAGCCGCTGCCGGAGCTGCGGCGCTTGGTGGCCGGAGCCGAAGGTGCCGAGGACGTGGTGGGCGGCGCATCGAGGACCAGGCCGAAGCGCTGCTGGGCAACGCGCAGCATCGCCAAGGCGCCGACAGCACAGTCCAGTGCCTCGTTGCGGCGCCCCTTCGCATCCCAGCGATACACCCGCTGGCCCTTCTCGATCTTCATCACCTTGGTTTCGGCGGTGAGCTGCTTCAGCTCGTTCTCGTCGCAGATCGCGTCGTTGGCCGGCAGGTGCATCACTCCAGGGAGAACCTTGCCCGGCTCGGGCTGCAGCTTCAGGCGGCTGTAGATCAGCTCCTTGGCGTTGTCCGTGCCGATCATCGTCAGGTAGACGCCGGCCTTGCTTTTGTTGTCGGGGAACATCGCAATGGGCTTGCCGTAGACGTTGTGCCCCTTGGTCGGGATGACCCAGAACAGGCCGTGCTTCTTGCTCTCCTCGTAGACCTCGTCGGTGTAGTGGCCGCCGGAGTCCCAGCCCCAGAGCGCAACGCGCATGCTCACGCCGTCCTCGCGCTGGTACTGCTGGTGGAGCTTGAGCCCGACCTTCCGCCGCAGCTCAACGCTGCCCGGGTCGCCCTGCAGAATCCAGCGGTCTACCAACCAGCCTTCCTCCCCCGCAGCCCACGCCCAGATGCGCGCCTCGTAGCGGTCATCCTGGGTGTCGATGAAGCCGGTCAGCGCAGCCACGCGCGCGGGCATGTGCTGCCAGATTTCGCGCCGGCCGTAGAGATTCTCCCACTCCAACTTCTCGCCCTGGTCGCCCTCCCAGGTCTCGCCCAAGGTGGTGTTGACGAAGGTGATCAGCTTCTCGCGGTCGCCCTTCACGTTCAGCCAGTCGCCGACCATGTCCAGCCAGGTGGTAAAGACGCTGTACGCGGTCCAGATGTGGAAGGTGACCGAGCGCGGCGTGCGCGCCGGCTCGCCGTCGGCCTTGAACCAGTCCATGGAGTCGCGCGTCCAGATCCCGGTCCGCTCGCAAATCCAGCGGCCATCGTTCGCCGCCTCGACCGCCTCGTGGTACTCAATCACACATGCGTTGTGCTCGCAGAGGTACCAGGCCTTTTCAGCCTCGCCGAGCGCGTTGGTATCGTACTTGATGCCGAACGCGCAATCCTTGCCGCCCCACTTCAGGAACTGCTCACCGTTGCAATGCGGGCAGCGGATGTGGAAGCGCATGAAGTGCGGCGACTCTTCACCGGCCTTGGTGACTTGGCACTCGCCCGCCGTCCCCGGAGTGGAGCCGCGGATCGACTTCTTGAAGGTGGCCCCTTCCAGGCGCTTGTCGCCGAGGAAGGTCGGCGAACCCTCGCCCTCCACGTCGGCGTCGAACTTTGACAGTTCGTCGTAGATGACCTCGTCGGGCGACTTCTCGCGGTAGTTGCGCGCGGCCTTGCCGCCCAGGCACCAGAGCATCTTCTGGTGGCTGAACTTCTTCGCGGCGAGGGTGTTGTCCCGGTGCTTCTTGCCGTACCAGGGCGCCAGAGCGAGCAGGACCGGCACGTCGCGGATGAACGACTCGACGTGCCGCTTCATCAGCTCTTCAGCGTCAGGGTCCGTCGGGCAGTAGCTCAACACATTGCGCTTCTTGTGCTGGAGCTTGTAGCCGATGTTCGCCATCAGCATCTTGGTGTAGCCGACCCGCGCCGACTTGATCAGGTTGACCACGCGGATCAGGTCGTTGCCCATCGCGTTGAGGATTCCGACCTGGAACGCAGCCGTCTCCCACTTCCCCTCCTGATAGGAGGACTCGGACGATAGATAGAAATGCTTGTCCGCCCACTCGACCGCGGTCAGTGGGGGTTCACGGAAAAGGGATTCGAGGCCGAGGCGGACTTGCTTCTGCAGGTCATTCAGCCAAGGACTCGACATATTCATCCAGCATCCCCGGTAGTAGGTCGCCCAACTCGGAAGCGCGGTTGCGCGCCAGGGCGATCTCTCGCTGCAGCGCCTCGACGTGTCGCACGTCGAGGTCCGGGTGCTTGCGGCGCAACTTCAATGGCACCGTGTCGAGAATTGAACCGATCTGGGCAGCGATCTTGCCCAAGGCAAAGACCGCAAATTCGGTAGGCACCAGGTGCTTGTCGGCGACCAGGTTCTTCTTCTCCTGGGCGTCGGCCTGGGCCGAGGTGAGGCGCAGACGCTCCTGCGTCAGCTTGTGTTCGGCCAGCGGGTCGATCCCTTGCGGAACGTCACCGTCTGGTTGGTGTTTCCGCTCCGCGAAGTCGAGGCGGTTTTCCAGTACCGACCGGACGTCATAGAAGGCCTCGCGGCCAATCCTTGCGACCGGCTCAACGCCCCATTTATCAAAGGCTTGCGTGCTAATGCCGAGGCTCGCCGCCATCCGGCTTTTGTTGAGCCAGTGAGGCTGCCGAGTGATGTCTGATTTGCTCATAACAACACAACAACCAACCTCTGAATTTGGGCCATACATAGTGGAAAGGCGGGGCTCGAATTACCCTCACGCCTTTCGGATGTGCCAGGGGCCCCCGGGGGGCCGGTTCGTGTGGCACGCCATTGCCCCACAGGTTGCCCGCTCAGAATGAAGCACGCCAGTGGCGTGCATCAACCCTACCCCCGCGGCAGGGTCAGCGCCCGCCCTTCGCCTGCATCGCCTTCGCCAAGGCCAGCTCGATGTTCGCTTCGAGCCTGCTGTCGTCCTCGGCTATGGCCCTGACCACATCGTGAAACTTGAAGCGGACGCTGTACTGGGGCTGGCTGACGAAGGCCAGCACCATCACCATGGTGCCGTCGCGGCGCTCACCGATGCCGATCGGTACACTGCCCCGCTTCATCACGAAGTAGGCGCGCTGGTGTCCCTTGCGGATCGACCGAGCGCTGTCGGTGGCATTGCCTTTGAAGCCGGCCTTGTACTCCAGCGCACCCAGCCCGGACAGGATCTGGATCATCTGGCCGCGACTCATGTTGCCGTACTTGTCCAGCGTGGCTCCGGCGCCAGGCACGAGGAACTTCCCGGCCGGCAAGATGCCTTTGGCGCGCAGATTACGTTCCGACGCCTTGTCCACCCGCGGGCCGCCGAACACCTGTGGCGCTACCCAGTCCTCGGGCGCGGCCCCCTTCGACGCGCCGTCCTTCTCGTCCTTCACCCACAGCGAGGCCTCCAGGTTGTTGGGCTTCGCGTGAAAGACGCGGACGGCGTTGCGGGTGAACGACGTCGGGTTGTCGAACACCTCGTCGATCTCATCAACCAGTGCGCGGTTCGCCTGGTTCGCAGTGTGGTTGAGCGCGTCGGCCAGCGCCTTGTCGGGCAGGTCTCCACCCAGCACCTGCAGCGAGGCGACAGCGTCGTCCAGGTCCTTGGCGCTGATGCTGCCCCTCATGTCAGATGCCAGTGCCGTCGCGGAACTCGCGGGCCAGCTCCGGCAGGCCGACACCCTTGCGTGCCTCGCTCCAGGCGAACCAGGCGCGAACAATCACCCAGGCTGGCAGACCGCAGACGAAGATGATGCCGCAGATGGCGATCATTCCCACATCGTCCTGCACCCAACTGCCGAGATCGAACCACCGGACGACGAAAGCCCCACCGCATACGCTGGCCACCACCGTGCAGGTCATTGCCACAACGAACTCCCGCACTGTCTTGGGCAGGGTCATAGCCATTACCAGGATGGCGGCGAGAATGGCGAAGAAGCCAAAGGCGCCGAGCTTGTAGAGCGCGATCCCGCCAACTGCAGTCGAGGCCGGCTCGGTCATGGTGTGTGTCCTCATAAGGGTGTCTCCAGGCTTGGCCCGCCCTGGCACTACATGAATAAAAGGCCCGCGCGTGCTGCGGGCTAAGGCGCAGGAGCGCGCACCTAAAATTTGGGCAACAAAAAACCCGGCACGAGGGCCGGGTTTCTGTCTGCCATCAGCGCAACGCGCAAGGACGGCAGGATGGGGATATATTCGGACACGCGGACACGAGAGTCAAGCAGCGATCGGGATCAGCAGCCCCTCGGACCGCAGGACCGCTTCAGCGGCCACCAGCGCCTCGTCCGCCATCTCGTCCAGCTTGTCGTAGATGCCCTTGCGCCACCGGCGGCGAGTGCGCTCATGATTCGCGTCCGGGTCCCAGGTGTTCATGTTGTAGAAGCTGTCCGGCAGCAGGATCATCCCCGGCGCGGACACCACGTACTCATCACGCTCCGGTGCGACGTACTCGCCTTCATCCTCCCCTTCCACCTTCCCCCGGATAAAGTCGCTCATAGCGCGATTCACCGCCGCCTCCTTGGCACTGCGGCTGGCCACCCCCGCGTCGTGCACCCGGCGCTCCACCTTGGCGCCCGGCAGTGCCGGGATCGCCCAGGCGGTCACGGCCTTGTAGATGAACAGTTGGGGCGCGTGCGAGGCCACCAGTGGCGCGATGGCGCTGATGGCCAGCACCTTGCGGGGGCCATGGGTGCTGTAGCGAGCCATCAGGACATTCCAGTACCGCGGCTTCAGCTCCGAATGCAGGCGGGCATGCACCCAGCAATCCGCCTCCATGCGATCCTCCGCACTCACCCCCGAGCCCTTGGAGACAATCTCCGTCGCCGAGTAGAGCCGCTGCCAGGCCTGCTTCGCTGTGTTGTCGATGCATTCCGCCGCCATCACCGCTACGACGGCGCTCCGTGCTCCCGAATAGATCATGTGCTCCCCCTCAATCCCCGACAAAGTTCGATCCGCCGGCCCCGCGGCGGTTCTCGATGTAGTACTCGGTAGCCTGCTCACGGCTCATCAGGCCTTTCTCGAGCAGCGCCTGGCTCAGCCGCAGGCGCAGTTGCAGCAGCGCCTCCTCGAGCGGTAACGGGTCCCCCGTTGCGGTGGTCATCCCCGCGCCGTGACAAAGGCCGCATACCCGCTTCCCGAAAAGTCCGTCCTCGACCCCTGACCCGGTGCATCCGGTGCACGCCGGCAGGGGCTTGATGCGGGCCGTCATGTCCGGCCGGCGGTGTCCCTGGATCACTCCGCGCCCTCCCAACCCGTTACGTTCAGCCTCTCCTGTGAAAATTCCCGAGAAGCCCGGAGAGGTGCGCCGCTGCTGGCGTCTGCCTCGATTTCGATAACCGCCGATCCTGCACCTATCTGACGGTGAATCCGGTCGAAGCCACGGGCGTCTAACCATCCGTGCCACTTCTCCAGGGCCTCCCGCTTCAACTCCTCGGCGGTGGTGTGGATGTAGGTCTTGGCCGAGTAGCCCATGGAGTGGTTCAGCAGCAGCTCCCCGATCAGGTAGTCGACGCCCAGGTCGGCCCAGGTGGTGCGCGCCAGCTTGCGTAGGTCGTGGCTGGTCCACTCGCCGGCCCCCAGCTTGGCGAACACCGCGCTAGCCTGCTTCTCGCCCATGGGCTTGCTGCCGGTGCCCGGGAACAGGTAGAGCTGCTCGCCGCCGGCCGCCACCTGCTGCTCCCGATACCGCTGCAGCAGCGCGCACACCTGTTCGGTCAGCGGCAGCTCATGCTGCACGCGGGTCTTGGTGTTGGCGGCCGGGATCAACCAGACGCGCTCAGCCAGGCTGATGTCGCGCCACCGAGCCTGCCGGGTCTCACCGATGCGGCTGCCGTGGGCCAGCATCATCAGGGCCAGCATCCCTTCGGCCGGTGCATCCTCGAAGCGCTCCGCCAGCGCGGCCAGCAGCGGCTCGGCGTGCATGCCGTGCAGGTGGGCCGCCTTTGGCTTGATCTTCGCCTGGACGAAGTCGCCGAACTTGATGGCCGCCATCGGGTTGCTGTCGAGCATGTGCAGGCGCAGGGCGTTGGCGAAGGCCATCATCAGCACCCGCAGGATCAGACGGACGTAGCCCAGGCTGAACTCCTGCTGCAGGGGCCACATGAGGCGCTCGTCGATCTGTGCCCGGTTCAGTTGAGTGATCAGCAGCGCACCCAGGCGCGGCACCAGGTGGCAGTCGATGGCCGAGCGAACCTGCGTCTTGCGCTTCTCCGACAGCGACCGGTCGCGCATCACTCGGTCCCGGTGCCACACCAGCACCTGCTCAACGCTCACCCAGCCAGCCTGGCCGATCACGGCCTCGGGGTTCTTCGATAGGCGCTGGCGGTGCTCCGGGAGCGTGGCCAGGACGTCCTTGGCGCTCATCTCGGGGAAGGTGCCGATCTTGTGCCAGACCCGGCGGACAATCAGGAACCAGCTGCCACGCTCGCGCTGGATGCCGAAGCGCAGGCGCAGCCCCTGGTGGCGAGGGTCCTTCAGGTCGCGCGCGGCACCCAGGGCCTGCCGGCGGATCTCGGCGTCGCTGAAAGCGATAGATGCGATGGTGGTCATGCGCGCATCACCTGGGTACGTGGCTGCCGCAGGTAGTCCTCGATCACTCGCAGAGCGTCGTCCACGCCGCGGCACACCGTCGCGTAGTAGCCCTGCTGCTCGACGCGCAGCAGGAAGGCGGTCTGGGCTTCGGTCACTGCCGAGTCGTGCGGCGGCGAAGCCTTGAACTCGATGAACAGACCGAACCAGCCACCACGCGCGATCGGCAGATTGAGGTCGCTGACGCCAGCCTTCACGCCCTGACCGGTCAGCTTGGCGGCGACCACCGGGTGCCGGTGGCCTCCATTGGGGATGTGGTAAATCAGGCGGTAGGCTTCCGGATGCTTCACCTTCAGGATGCTCATCAGCAGAGCCTGCTCCTTCCCCTCCCAGTCGATGGGCTTGCGGCGCACCGTACGGAGCGCGCTGCCAAGGGGCTTGCTCTTCAGGGGCTTCATCACACGCCGTCTCCCTGCAGGTCCTTCAGCACCGCCTTCAGCCGGCGGTAACCTTCCATCGCGCTGGCGTTGGCCTCGCGATCCTGCTCGACCATCAGAGCGACGTCCTCGGCGCGCTTCGCCAGTTGCTTCAGGCTCTCCCCAGCCGCGGCGATGGCGCTCGCCAGCTCACCGAGCAGGTCCAGCGGCGAGGCCGTGGGTTTGGCTTCGAGTTGCGGCGCGGGCTTGGTCGCTGGGACGGTCATCTTCTGCTCCTTGGGCTTTTGCTTCTGCTCGACCGGGAGGCGCTGGTAGGCGTCGCGGCCGGTCTTTTTGATCAGGCCGGCGTCCGCCAGCGACGTGAGGCATCCGGAAACGATGCGGGTGTCTGGGGTACTGCCGGTGAGGTTGCGCAGTTGGGTCATCACCTGGAACGAACTCCAGGCCTCGGCGATCGGGACGCACTCGAAGACCTTCTTGGCGATTCCTGTCTGCCCCTGCATCAGGGCCTCCTGCTTGGCGGGCGTCATGGCTGCAGCTCCAGTTTCTTGAAGTCTTCTGCGGATAGAGGCTTCGAGTTGAAAGTGCGGTCGACGCCGATAACCAGCTCGATCTCTTCTGGCGTGCCGAGGTAAGCGAAAGGGTCACGGTCTCCGGGCCGCGTTACCGCATACCGGAGCGGGCCAGGGCGGCCGGTCAGCGAGGCGGTGTAGCCCGAGAAGTGCTGCCAGCAGTTCCGGATAACGTTGCCAGCGGCGCCTTGCTTGGCGAGCCACATCGGCCGGGGGAAGTCAGTCATTTTTCACCTCGGGTGATTCGCAGTTTCGCCAACAGCAGATCGCGCGCCGCCAGACCACTGCCTGACAATCCGTAGTGCTCGACCAGGCGTTGGGCCTCTTGTTCGGAGTGCTCCTGCTGTACCTCGGCGTAGGAGCGCTGGCTGTCGTGGGCAATGGCCTGCATCGGCATGGTCAGCGGCTCGCCGCAACCCACTTGCCGCACCAGGACCGAGTAGTGGTACTCGAACGATTTCCGAATGCGCTCGATCGCCAAGCCCTCGGCACAGTGCAGGTCGTGCATGCCAGTGGCCGCTGCCGCCAGGTGCACGGCTGGATGGCGCCAACGGTGCTGCGGGTTCTTCGCGTGCCGCACTGCCTCGTTGTAGGCCGCCTCAACGGTGGGCATACCCAGATCGTCCGGCGTCGGCCGGCACAGCTCGAGGAAGGCCGCCAGCGACGGGATCTTCTTGCAGGCCAGCCCCATCCGGCGGAGTCCGAGATCGAACAGACCCTGCGGTAGCGCTCCGAGCTCGTTGCGGAACCAAGACCGCTTGCCGGCCTTCAACTTGGCTTCATCGCTCGCTGGGTAGTTCCAGCTGAACTGATCGGGGAACTGCACCTGGAAGGCGGCAAACACCATCGTCACACGCGCCTTCAGCAGGGCCTTGAACTGGTCTTCATCACAGGGGGTCGAGGCCGTCGGCCCAGTCGTCATTCTGGACGTTGTCAGCAAGCGAGATGCCGCCGGCAGGACGGCTTTGACGGGGCGCAGTGCCATGGGCGGTAGCTCCAGCAGATTTGGTTTTCAGGTCGGCGGCGCGCTTCACCAGCGCCCGGCACCAGCCGGGATGGGTGTCGGCGTAGCTGCGGGTCAGCCAGTAGCTCACGAACTCAGCGAGCAGCTGCGGGGTGATGTCGCTGGCAGCGACGGCCATCAGGCGCAGATGGGTCTTCAGGTTGACCTCGTCCGGCTCCCACCCATCGAACATCTCGAACCGGCGCCGCGCGTCTACGGAGGTAGCGCTAGCTACCGAAGTAGAAGATGAAGAAGAAGGAGAAGCTGTAGAGCCGTCACCTTGCGGGGCGCTTGGTGACGGCTCGGGTGCATCACTCTGCCTTTCACCAATGCCCCCCTTTGGTGGTGGTTGGGGTGCATCATCAGTGCTGGCACCAAAGCGGGAAGAGTTGCCCTTGTGGTTGCGCACGTACTCATCGCGCACCATGCGGGGCGAGTACCAGACCGGCCCCTGTTGGACCGCGAGCAGCTCAACTGAAGGGCCTGCGCGGCGACCGCTGACCGGGGTGTAGACCAGGGCCTCACAAGCGCCTTTCTCAACGCCGTACATCACCCCTTTGTCGACAAGCTCCTTCAGTGCCTTTATCGGGGCGCCAAGGGCCTGGGCGATCTCCTTCAAGGACCAATGCAGGACGCCGTAACTGTCGCTGTCGTGCATCAGCCCCATCACTTCCAGCCAGACGCCGCGCGCCTCCCAGGAGCAACGGCGCAGCTTGGCGTTGTTGCGCCAGTCGGCCGGGTAGAATTGGAATGCAGGGCGTTTCACAGCTCGCCCTCCGTCACCTTGGTCGCCAGGATGGTCATCCCCTTGGCGGTGATGCGGAACTGCGAGGCGCAGCGAGAATCCCCTTCATCAGTGGTACCGATGACCGACACCTTGTTGACCACAACGCCCTGCTGGATGCGCCGGCGGTATGCGAGCCAGCGCTTGCTGTTCGCGGGCCGATACATCCAGCGATTTTCGGACAACCAGCGAATCACGCGATAACGCTCGATGCCGAGGTGGGCCGCAGCTTCGGTGAGGTTCAGCGTTCCGCCCGCCCCCTGCAGCAGCTCATAGGCCGCAAGCTTGGGCGCCTGCTCGGCCACCTGTTCCGCCAATTCAGCGGCAAGGCGCAGCGCCTCGGGCAGTGTGCTCGGGATGGCGATACGACTGATTACCTGGCCTTCCAGCTCATGCAGCCGGCGGATCACCCGATGCCGCAACGCGACGTCGTAGCCGGTGATCAGCGTCTCCGTCAATTCGCGGTCCAGGTGGTAAGCGGTGGTGTAGCCGCGGCTGTCGCGCTCCTCACGTACATGGCTCAAATCTGAGCCATCAGCAGTCAGGACGGCGATCATCTTGCGGACGTCGCGGATGATGTTCTTGTGCGCCTTGGCCGTGAGCTGCGAGATTTCCACCGTGCTCATGGTTGCGCGCGCCACGTTTTGCAGAACCGGAAAACGTGGCGCAGTGTTGTCGGTATTGCTTTGGAGTTGCATACTACCTCCCGTTGATCAGAACCCCGGCCCGTGTCCCCACACTTCGCCGGGGTTTGTTTTTTAGTGGATCGGACGCCCGGTTTCGTGGACGTCCAGGCCCATCGCCAGCGCCTCCTGCTCCATCTTCGAGAGCAACTCGCTGCTCCGCGCGATAACACCGCGCAGGTGGTGAATCGCGGGCGGCAGCTCCCCTCTGTCCTTCTCGTTCACCTCGCCATCGGCGAGCACGTTGCTGCAGGCCTCCACGGCGCCGCCCAGGTGCTTCACCATTCGCCCGAAGGCGCTCACCGGGCAGAAGTCGGCCTGGGGCATCCGCGCGCCAGCCAGGTCGTAACGCGCCGCCAGTTCGTTGATGCAGCGGTCCCGCCATTCGGGCTCCAAAGCGGCCACCCAGGACTCTTCAACCCAGGCCGGCAACTCGACGGTGCCGGCAACCCAGCGCTGCACCCGCTTCAGCCAAGCGGCCGAGGCAGAGAGGTACGCGGTCCCGTCGTTCTTCAGCTCGTCGCACTCGAAGTCCGGCACCGCCATCTCGATCGCCTTCTCGTGGCACTTGGCGTGCAGGGAGCGGCTGAGCGCCGCGGCGAAAGCGGGCGTCTTGGCAGAGGAACGGATGATTTGGGAGTTGGCGTACGCCAGGAGGACCTGGTCGCGGGTGAAGGGGTGTCGCGTGCTGGACATAGTCATGTTGCGCTCCTGGTCCTACTCTGGCCCCATCAACGAGGCCTTCTTATCGGGGGCCAGCGGAGGGAATCGCTCCATGCGCCAGCCATCTATTCATCTCCTCCAGGGCCAACTGCTCGCCCTACAGGCACAACTCAATGCGTTGTTCGCTTCGCTGCCTCCGGTGATCCTTGAAGAGGTTCAGGAGCACCTACAGCGCCAGGCCGATCTGGCCCGGGTCGACATCATCAGCACCGAGTGGTCGGGGCCGGTGATGCCGGGTTTCGAAGCTCAGTTGGAACAGGTGTCCGCGTGAGCACCTTCTTACTCCTCGCCTTCTTCGCGTCGCTGGGCGCCCATCTCTTCACGCAGTTGGTGAAGGTCCTCGACCAGCTCCAACAGTCGCTCTTCAAGAGCGCGCAGGCGGTCTTCATGGGGCGAGTCCTGGGCGGGCGCAGTTGTCACTTCGCGCCCTCCTTGGCTTGTGTTTTTGGGGATTCGTCGTCATCGGTCCGTCCCGGCACATCAGCCTCGGCGGCCTTGAGCCGGCCTGAAGAGGCCTTCTCCAACACGCACTGCTGCGCAAATGAAAAGCCTCCAGCAGCGCGCATCTGAGATGCCCTGCCACGGGAAACCCCCAGGGCTAGGGCGATCGCGCTACCGGTACGGAAATATTTCAGGGCTTGGTCGAAGGTCATGAGGTGTCTCCGGGCTCGTGAGCGCAGTTTAGAAAAATAAACCACAACGAGCAAGGAAACTAAACATGGAAATGTTTAGCCTTCTAAACATGGACTTCTCAGATCGCGTGAAAGAACGCATGAAGGCGCTAAAGCTCACCTCTATTGAGGTGGCTCAGCTTGTTGGCGTTTCCAAAGGCTCCGTAACGCACTGGACGAATGGAACCAACCAGGCCAGTGGTAAGCGACTCATTGCTTTAGCGAGCGCCTTGGAGTGCTCGGCAGAGTGGCTGGCGACCGGCGAGTCGCAGGCACCAAGCCCAGCGAGTGGGCCTCGAGAGGAACAGCCAAAACCTGCCAAGTCGGCGGCAGCCGGCATGGTGTTGGACATGCTCAAGAAACACGCCGGCAAGAGCCTCAATAGCGCTGCCCAGCAGCGCATCGCCCAGGCGGTAGCTGACAGTCTCGCCGAGGCTCCGGCGCCGGAGAACAGCGGCAATGTCATCGTCGCTGACTTCTCCCGATCCACTGTCGTGAGAGGTGACACCATCTCGATTGCTCAGTACGACGTACGCGGAGCAATGGGCGCCGGACAGGTTCCAGCCGAGTACCGCGAGTTTGTTCGGAATCTGGTTGTGGATAAGGTCCAACTCGATGACTTGGGGATCAAATACACCGCTCCGACAAACCTCAAGATCATCACCGGCTGGGGCCAGAGCATGCTGGGCACCATCGATGACAAGTCACCGCTGATTGTCGATATCGGCGTCACAGACTTCGTCGAGGAAGGCGTCTACGTCTTCACATGGCTGCAGCATCTGTTTATCAAGCGCGTGCAGCTCTTGGATGCAGAACACTTCCAACTGGTGTCCGACAATAAGGTCTTCGAGCCACAAAAGGCGCGTATGGAAGACATGCACTTCCACGCGAAAGTACTCGGGACTTGGAACTTCCGCAGGCTTTGACACGCATCGTCTGGGGCCTCCGTCAAGCGCCGCTCTCTGGGCGACGCACGCGGAGCAATGATGAGTTACCCTTAGGCAGCTAGTCGCATCCCGGTTCAAGGAATAGAATCGACGACATGAAAAAGCCCTACACCTACACCCTCAGGATCATAGGATCCGCGCCCAACAAGCTTCCGCTTGATCGGCTGGCCTTGTACCTGGCAGAAATGGCAAAGCTGCTCGGAGAGAATGAGCACATCCATTTCGATAAGGTGAGCCGAGGAAGTGCGGCGCTCAAGGTGTGGGCCGAGCCTCAGGCCGCTCCGGCCGTTGCAAGACGGGTCGCTCTTGCAGTGGCCAAAAGCCCTGAGAGCGCTCGTGATGCGTCGAAAGCCCTGGAGAACATCAACGGCCTGCTAGTTCAGGACGGCAAGCGAGCCGAACTGAAAAACCCTAGCGGCGCTGTCATCTGCCCGTTCCCTGGCGGGCAGAAAGCGCCCCCCGTGAAAGACCTCATTATTGACGAAGACTGCAGTGTGTCCGGCCAGGTCATAAAGATTGGCGGAAAGGACGACACCATTCCGCTATTGCTTCGAGACGCCGACGGCATTGAGTACCACTGCACGGTCAAGGGCGAAGAACTCGCCAGGGAAATTTCCGCTTATTACCTTCGTGACCCGATTGAAGTCAGCGGCCGGGGGAAATGGCGCCGCAGCCCTGACGGTGAGTGGATCCTCGATCAGATGACCGTCAAGTCCTGGACACCGCTCTCGAACGATTGGGATGCAGCGTACGAGGCAATGGGAAATCTCGCTTCGGGTTGGCACAACGTGCCCGATATCGAAGACCGGTGTGCAAACATCCGTAAGGGGCACTAATTGGTAATTTGGGACACCAATATCCTGGCGCTGTACTTCGGGAAAAGGCTTGGTCAGGACGATCAACTTCGAATGGCTGGCCTCGTTGCTGAGCTCAAGCGCAAGCGGGAACCAATTGGAATCCCGGCCCAGGTGTGGGCGGAGTTTCTGGACGCGGCCAGTCCTGAAGAACTCGCGCACAGCCAAGACATATTCAAAACCAGTGCTTTCCGTCTGCTTCCATATGACCTTCGCGCAGCGATGGAAACCGTCGAGGTTTCCAGGTCAGGACGAGATGCCAGGAAGGCCACTAAGGGCAAGAAACGCGAACGCCAGGCAGTAAAAGTCGACTGGCAAATCATCGCTATTGGCAAGCTCCACCGCGCTCGTCTGCTGCTCACGAACGATGGCGATATGCAACTCGAGGCGGTCCGCTCCGGCTTGACTTGTAAGGCGATCGCCGAGTTAGAAATTCCCGACGACCTCCGCCAACACGCCATCAATTACGAGCCAGCGCCCGAGGTCGAAGCTTAGTCAAGTAGCCCCGCCTTCGCGGGGCTGTTTGTTTCTGCAATCAGAAAGGCGCGGGAACGTCGAACAACCGCTGGACGACTAAATCTGCCGGCGCCTCTGTCTCCTCTGGCTGCTCGTCATTCATCTCCGCCTCCCACTCCAGCAACACAGTGCCATCGTCATTGGCGGTCATTTCTAACCCGTCCGTTTCGGCCAACTCCTCCAGCACCTGGTTCCACTCCAGATCGGTATCGCGATCGAGGCGCCAGATCGTGGCCCGACGATCAGCCTGCGCCTTTGGACTGTTAATCATCGCCGCCAGCCTGAGGCGCAGGCGATCCAATCCCGACACCCCCATCTCCCCCTGCTGCACCACCCCTTCATCCATCAACCCCATCTCGACTTCCTCCCTGAGAAATTACTGTATGCGTATACAGTAATTTCAAGCAAAGAGGTCGGCAAGTGCCTCTCAGACAATTTCCACTCTGTTTAGTTCTCTAAATTTCTCTTGACCTCTCGTGTTTAGTTTTCTAAATTTCATTCAACGCCAGCACATCGGCGAACGGCCTGCGGGCCAAGCGCTCTTTCACAACCTGGAACAACCACGCCGGCTCTGGTCACCGGCCTGCTCGAAGCTGCGACGTCCTTCTGGAGGCGACGCGCCGAGGGTTGCTTCGCTAACGCTCCCTGCCAGGGCTCTTCAGAACGGGGCTCTTTACCTGGTACAGCGGACAGGCGCCAAAAGCGCTTGCGTTGATTGTTCGAGCCTTGCCGGTGGTGGCCTCGTAACCCCGGCCGCAACACGACTGCAGCGTACGGATGCCGGCGCCACGGTTCACCTGACAGCCAGAAGCGACACCCGCGGGTTGGAGAAGCCCGGAATTTAGGCGAACGCGGGAGTAACACCGATGACCCTGGCGGCTCTTCACGGCTCCGCCAGGGCGCATCGGAGAGTGATCTGGTTTCCATGCGCGAGGGGTAGCGCGTGCGCGGGAGCTACCTGATTCAGTTCAGAGCCATCCGCCGGAGACCCGGACAGAGACTCAGCACAGGCCAGATCACTCCCCGATGCGCAGAGCATCGACCCCCAACGACTCTTCGAGGATGCACCATGTTCGGACTGAAAAAGCTGTTCGGTAAGGGCCGGGAAGCCCGCGCCGCGATGGCCAAGCTGGAAAACCGCGACCTGCTCCAGGCGATCGTTTACGGCTGCTTCTATGTAGCCGCCGCCGACGGCGAGATCGAGCCGCAGGAGCTGGACAAGATCGACCGCCTGCTGCGAAACGAGCCCAAGTTGCAGGGCTTCGGCGCCGAGCTGGGCAACCTGATCGACAAGGCCAAGGCCGATTTCAACGAGGGCGGACCGCGCATCATCCGCATGAACGCCGAGCGCGAACTGGGCGACCTGGCCCACGCTCCGGGCGATGCGGAAACGGTGATCAACTTCATGCTGACCATCGCCGAGTCGGACGGTGAAATCGAGCCCGCCGAAGTGGAAGTGCTCGAGCGCGCAGCCGGCAAGCTGAACCTGCGCCTGAAGGATTACCTGTAATGCGCGCGGCCCGCCGGAAGGCCATCGCCGGGCTCGCGGGCGCGGCGGTGGTCATCCTGCTGGCCTGGCTGGTGCTGCGCCTGATCGCCTGGGGCTCTTGCTCCTGGTACGGCTACCAGACCAACCGCGACACCCGCTATGCAGCCTTCATCGGCTGCATGGTGCGGGTCGACCAGCAGTGGATTCCCCGCAACGAACTGCGCGTCATGCAGTGAGGCATCACTTCTGCCGCTTCATCGAGGCGGCAGCGGGATGCCACCCCATCCCCCAGAGGGTGGTCACCTTTGCCCGCTGCGCGCGGGCTTTTTGCGGGCGCCCTGCCCGCCCCCTATTCCTTGCGCCGGCCGGCGCTTCCGGCCGAACAGTGAATGGAGGCCGCAGCCATGTAACTGACAGCCCTGGTAGTTCGGCAACAAGCCGGGCGAGCCGCGAAACGCTCACATACGGAGGCGGATGTGAGACCCGGAAAGGCCCTGTCGGACGGGCCTTTCCACCTTCCCCCTGAATCCTTTCGAGAGCACTCCCCGCGACGCCCACCGGCGCACAGCCGCGCGATCGAGTGCTGCCCAAAGGAAGCCACCCAACCGAGGAACGCACCATGCAGGCAACCATGCACAGCAACCCGTCGCTGCCGGCTCTGCTCCGGCTCACCGCCAAGGCCCGCGAGACCTTCGAGCGTCTCCGCCGCCCGGCCGAAAAGATCGCCTACCGCATCGAGCGCGTCGACGGCGCCGGTGAGTTCCGCTGGAAGGTTGTCGCCCCCGGCTCCAGCCGCGCAGTCGCCCTGCGCCGGACCAAACGCGAAGCGCTGCAGGCCTGCGAACGCCTGGAGTGCCGCGCGAGCAAGTGAGGCGCCGCGATCGTGACCTGCTCCGCCGCCCCTGGCGCGAGCTGGTCACCAGAGTGACCGACCTGGGCCCCGAGAAGCTATGTCCAGGCTGCGACACCTGGTGGCCCCAGGACGGGGAGTTCTTCTCCTTCATCACCACCAGGGGCCACTTCCACAACCGCTGCCGCGCCTGCCGGGCTGGAGAGCAGGCAGCGCGCCGCCAGCACAGGAACGCCGCATGACCGCGAAGAGCCAGCAGGAACGCAGCAAGGCCGCCGCCGACAAGCGCGAGCGCCTGGGCGAAGTGGAGCTGCGCCACAACGTGCCGCGCGGCACGCGGGACCTGCTCCGCAAGCTGATGCGCTGGCACAGCATCACCCAGCAGGCCGAGGCCATGCAGCTGCTGATCCTCAACGCCCACGCCTTGGGCAAGCAGGGATCGGCGCCGCTCTTCGCGGCCCGCCTCAGTGTCGGTGGTGAGCAGAGCATCTCCGAGGTGCTGCGCCATCGGCTTCGCCCTGGTCCGCTCGACCACTTCCGCGAGCTGATGCGCTGGCACGGTATCGACACCGAGGCGGACGCGGCCGAGCGCCTGGTCCGGAACACCTTCGGCCTCGGCCGTGAGGAATCCGCCGCGCTGCTCACGCCGCCGCGCCACGAAATCCGGATCAGCAAAAACGTGGAGCGGAAGCTCCAGAAGGACGGCCGCAAAGAGGCCGCCAAACTCGACAAGGAGGAGGAGCCTTGAGCACCGCCAGCCCCAAGCAGGCCGAGACGCTCGGCCATATCCGCACCTTCATCGCCGATAAAGGCTACTCCCCCACCGTCGCCGAGCTGGCCGCACTGGCCGGCGTCAACCCGAACGCGGTGCACGAGCGCCTGATGGCCCTGAAGAAGAAGGGACTGATCCATCACACGCCCGAGATTTCCCGCAGCGTCCGCCCAGCCTGATCGACGCCAGCGGCGGAAGTACTCCCCAGGAGAAACGCATGTCCCTGCCCTACACGCTGCACCTCGGCGACTGCCTGCAGGTGCTGCGCACCATTCCCGACAACAGCATCGACAGCGTGGTGACCGACCCGCCCTACGGCCTGTCCTTCATGGGCAAGCGGTGGGATTACGACGTGCCCAGCGTCGAGGTCTGGGAGGAATGCTTGCGGGTGCTCAAGCCGGGCGGCCACCTGCTCGCCTTTGCCGGTACCCGCACACAGCACCGCATGGCCTGCCGGATCGAGGACGCGGGATTCGAGCTGCGCGACATGATCGCGTGGGTCTACGGATCAGGCTTCCCAAAGTCGAAAAACCTCGACGGCGACTGGCAGGGATGGGGCACCGCCCTGAAGCCTGCTCTGGAGCCGATCACCATGGCGCGCAAGCCGCTGGCCGGCACCGTGACCCAGAACGCGGAGGAGCACGGCACGGGCGCACTGCATATCGACAGCTGCCGAGTTCCTTCCGAAGCCATGCCGCCGAATACTGGTGCCGGCGGCATGCCCCGGCGACGCGACGACGAACAGAGAGGCCCAGGAGCTCTGAGCCAGCCGCACCCTGGTGGGCGATGGCCGGCGAATCTCCTGCATGACGGCAGCGCAGAGGTCGTAGCCCTGTTTCCGGCAGATGCAGGCGCTGTCTCCCCCGTGCGCGGCACGGAGCCCACGGCGAACGGATTCAGCGGCTCGGTGGCCTACAGTGGCATGCGCGATCGAGTGGCCGGAGCGTTTCACGCGGACACCGGCAGCGCTGCTCGCTTCTTCTACTGCGCCAAGACCAGCCGCCGAGACCGCAACGAAGGCTGCGAAGAGATGGAGCGTCGTCCGCTGCATTGGTCGAGCGGCGATGCGAACCCGGGCAGCTTCCAATCGCCTGGCACCGACAAGACCAGCCAGAACCATCACCCGACGGTGAAGCCCACCGAGTTGATGGCCTACCTGTGCCGGCTGGTAACGCGCCCTGGCGGCGTGGTGCTCGACCCATTCATGGGCAGCGGCAGCACCGGCAAGGCCTGCATGCGCGAGGGCTTCAAGTTCGTCGGCATCGAGCGCGAGCCGCCCTACCTAGCGATTTCCGCCGCTCGCATTTCCCACGAACTGGCCCGCGCCAGCGCCGAAGCAGAAGCGACAGGCGCCAGCGCTGCCCAACTCGACATCTTCAACGACACCAAGGAGCCCGCCGCATGAGGGCGATCGATCAATTCGCTGGCCTGGGCGGCTGGTCCACCGGCGCGCGAGACGCAGGCGCCACCGTCGTTTGGGCTGCGAACCACTGGCCCGACGCGGTGCACTGGCACAGCCAGAACCACCCCGAAGCCATACACGTCTGCCAGGACCTGCACCAGTGCGACTGGTCGAAAGTGCCAGAGCACGACCTGATGCTGGCCTCCCCCTGCTGCCAGGGGCACAGCAAAGCGCGCGGCAAGGCGTCGGGCAATCCACAGCACGACGCCTCACGCTCGACTGCCTGGGCCCCAGTGTCCTGCCTGGAACACCACCGCCCAGAGTTCGGCGTGATCGAGAATACCCCGGAGTTCGTGCAGTGGGAGCTGTACCCGGCGTGGGAGATGGCGGTGCGTGCGCTGGGCTACCAGATCAGCCCGCACATCGTGGATTGCGCAGACCTTGGCGTGCCGCAGCATCGCGTGCGGATCTTCATCGTGCTCAGTCGCAGCCGCGCGCCGTTGCTGCTCAACCTGCAGCAGCATCAGCTTGTTCCAGCGTCGAGCTTCATCGACTTCAACGCCGGCAGTTGGACGGAGATCGATCGGCCAGGCCGCGCGGCGGCAACCCTGGAACGGGTCCGGAATGGCCGCCGGCAGTTCGGCGACCGCTTCCTGATGCCTTACTACGGTTCCGGCTCAGGCCTGACTGGCCGCAGTCTGGACCGCCCCATCGGGACCATCACAACACGTGATCGCTGGGCGCTGGTGGACGGCAACCGGATGCGCATGATCACAGCCGATGAATGCTTGGCGGCGATGTCATTCCCAGCCAACACCCGACGACCGGAAAACCACCGCCTGACGGTGCACATGGCCGGCAACGCGGTTCCTCCGGTAGCCGGCCAGAAGGTCATCGAAGCGATGCTGGCCGTAGCATGATCAGTCGATAAGGTTCTGCATTGCTGACTGTTCCGCTACTTCTTCTAAATCCTTAATTAGCAAGTTTGTCATTTCAACAACGCCCCTCGCTTGAGATAGCGTCGGCTGAAAATCATCATGACTTAGCCGGTTCCGATAAGCTGCGTAGAATCCGGCCAGCAAGTTTCTGTATGCAGTTTTTTCAGACTCATCAAGGCGCACGGGGTTAGTTCCTTCTCCCCTGCTAAAAATCAAGTTAATCAAGTTCTCGCCATCTGTCCCATTCGGAATACCAAATAGCCGCCGCAATCTCGCGGATAGGACCGGGAACGCAGCTCGAATAACTGAAGCAAGCTCCCCTATTTCAAAGAGTCTATTCGTGGCCTCGAACAAACGTGGGTCGGTTTCACCAGGCCCCGCGGCACCAGCAATTAAGAAGTCTCCGAGGATAGGCAAATCGTAATGAACGATGTCAGAAGCGTCGCTCGCACACGCGCCTTTCTGCCCGTGCTCAAGGTATCGCTTCAAGAATGTCATGTGACGCCCGAGGCTGCCGCAATTGTGCCATTCAGGAGAAACCTCATTAACTAGCGGAACTATCAGCCGTTCGAAGTTATTGAACAAAATCAAAAGCGCGGGAGCATCAAGGTGCGGAAACTCCCGATTGATATTAAGGGCCGCCTTATACGCTTCGTGATACTGGGCGACCTTCGCAACTCCGACCATGACAGCTTCCTTGGCATTGTTTTAAGAGAAACCACCCTACCCCTGTCTTTCTTGGCGCGCCAGTGGCGCGAGGACTAGCCATGCCCATTCGCAATGCGATCATCCACCACATCGACAAGAAGCCGGACGGCAACCCGGCGATGCTGCACGTCGCCCGCCACCCTCTGACCGACTCGCAGGCGCTGGAGAACCTGGCGCACGACCTGAACGTGGCATACAACGCGAAGCCCTCGAAATCCTGGGGCCTGTTCCAGGGCGAGTCCGGCGCCTACCCCTTCAGCGGCTGGCTGGCGGAGTTCCTCGATGGCACCAAGGACTTCGGCGAGTTCAGCGAGCTGGCGGCCGAGCACCTGAAAGCGCTGCTGGAAGAGTCGAACCTGAGCACCGGCGGCCACCTGCTGATCAGCCACTACCAGCAGGGCCTGACCGACTACCTATTCGTGGCCGTGCTGCAGACCACCGAGGCGGTCGCGGTGAACGAGCACCTGGAGGTGGTCCCGTGCCGGCACTTGGACCTGAGCCAGCTGCACATGGCAGCGCGCATCAACCTCACCGAGTGGCGCACCAACCCGAAGTCGCGCCAGTACGTGTCTTTCCTCACGGCGAAGGGCGGGCGCAAGCGCCAGGACCACTTCCGCGACTTCATCGGCTGCACCGAGGGCGTCGACTCGCCGAGCGAGACCCGCACCCTGCTCAAGGCCTTCAGCGACTTCGTGGAGAGCGAGGACCTGCCGGAGGAACAGGCCCGCGAGAAGACCACCACGCTGATCGACTACGCCATCAGCCAGGCGAAGATCGGCGAGCCCATGACCCTGGACGCCCTGTCCGAGCTGATGGACGACCTGGCGCCGCAGGCCTTCGCCGACTTCATCCGCAACAAGGACTACGGCCTGTCGCCGGAGATTCCCGCCGACAAGCGCACGCTGAACAGCTTCCGCCGCTTCACCGCGAAGGCGGACGGCATCTCGATCAGCTTCGCCCCGCACCTGCTCGGCTCCAAGGTCGAGTTTGACCAGGCGCGCGACACCCTGCTGATCCATGGCGTGCCCACCCAGCTCAAGAACCAGATGAGCAAGGTCGCGGCGGCGCCAGCCAGCGCACCAGCGGCCGACGCCACCGGCTACCCGGGGGCCGCCGATGACCCGCTCTACGGCGAGGCCGTTCGCTACGTCACCGAGACCAGCCGCGCCTCCATCTCGGCCGTGCAGCGCAAGCTGAAGATCGGCTACAACCGCGCCGCGCGCTTCATCGAGGAAATGGAGATGGCGGGAATCGTTACCCCGATGAACACCAACGGCGGCCGCGAAGTGATCAAGAGCACGGTACGGAGGCAGCCAGCGTGAGCATTGAGCACATCATCAGCTTCATGACGGCACCGCCGGACCCGGCGAAGCCTGTCATCACCATCCAGGAAGGGCTCGCCGAACGCATTCTGGCCAAGCTGGAAGGTATCGACCCGGCCAGTTCGGAGGTAGCCGAACTTCGTGGCCTGCTTGGGGCGCCGCTCGTTCCGCTCTGGGCCATCCACTGTGTTGGCCCGGGAGAGGTCCACCCCGCCTTCAGCAAGGAGGACGGCGAGCGCATGGCCCGCGACATCATCGAGGCCTGCCGGCGATCGCATGAGCGCTGGGTCGCCATGGGCAACAAAGGCGATTGGATTGATCCGGTCATCAACCTTATCCCCTCGCCCTGGGCGCCCGCCGAGCACTTCGAACTGCTCGCCGAGCAGGAGCGCGAAGAGTCTGACCGCCTGCGCGCAGGCTGGCTCAAGGCAGAGAACAAGGACCAGGCCGAGGAATCCCCAAATGAAGACCTATGAACAACTGCGGGCCGAGCGCCGGGACGAGGCCGCCGAGTACCTGAAGAATCACCAGTACCGCCCCTTGGTAGATGCAGCGGACGTGAAGGTCTGGCGCTGTCAGCAACCGGGCACCAGCGCCTATGCCTTCGACATCATGCTCACCCGCTACGGCATCGCCGTCGTGGGCGACATCGCCAACCTGACCTTCGGTGTTGGCCTGAGCTACGGCCTCGACTTCCTGGCCGGCGACGATGTCGGCTACTACATCCATTCGAAGCTCGATGAGAAGTGCAAAACACGCGAGTTCGACGAAGCCGCATTCCGGCGAGCGCTAATCGCTGGCGTGTGCCAGCGGATCGCGGAAGAGGTCCTCGGTGACGACGAGTGCGAGGCGCTCCCGAAGTGGGTCCTTGAAGAAGCCAAGCGCGGCGCAGACGGCAGTCTCTGGAAAGACTTGCGCGACCTGGTCGAGGCCGAGGCCAAGAAGGATGACGCTGCCGACGAATGGGACGAGTGGGGCGACTTGCTCGCCGAAGCAACCGACATCGGCGACGAGCACCAGGCAGGCGCGTTCATGAACGAGCATTGCGAAACGCTGGGCCTGGGCCCTGACTGGTGGGAGATCAGTGTCACCAATCCTTCCCAGTCGCTGATGCGCGAGCTCTACATGATCCGCCACGCCGCCCTCGCCATCCTGGCGCAGAAGCAAGCCGCCGCAGCCTGACCCTCCGCAACACATTGCCCTTTCCCGGTAACTCTTTTCCGCGCCAGCAGGCGCAAGGATTCGTCATGCCCGAACAAACCCTCAAGGCCTACCAGGTAGGCGACTACGACATCGTGGCTGCCTACGACGAGGCCGGCGCCATTCAAGCGCTGCTGGAGCAGCAAGGCGACGTCGACAACCACTACGGCTACTCCCTGGACGACGTGAAGCTGGTCAGTGACGCCGTGCTGGACAACCCGCAGGCCTACGACCAGGACGAAGGCGAAGTGGTCACCCTGGACAAGACGTTGCGCCAAGAACTGGCCGAGCAGACGGAGCCCGGCTACCTGGCGGGCTGGGAGTGATCATGGAGCGAATCTACCTTGCCGGCCCCATGACCGGCCTGCCGGAGTTCAACTACCCGGCCTTCCACGCCGAGGCCGCGCGCCTGCGCCAACTCGGCTACCACGTCGAGAACCCGGCCGAGAACAACGCGCCAGCCGACACCACCTGGTCCGGCTACCTGCGCTTGGCCCTAGCCCAGCTGATCACCTGCGACTCGATCGCCATGCTGCCGGGCTGGCACAACTCCGAAGGCGCCTGCCTCGAGTACCACGTCGCCAGCAAGCTGGGCATGCAGGCACACACCGCCAGTCAGATCACCGAGCCCGCGAGGACCGCGGCATGAAGGCCTTGAGCATCCGCCAGCCCTGGGCCTGGCTGATCGTCTATGGCTGGAAGGACGTCGAGAACCGCTCCTGGCACACCAAGCATCGCGGCCGGTTCCTCGTTCATGCCGCACAGGCCATGACTCGAGCCGAGTACATCGAGACCCTGGACTTCGTTGAAAGCATCGGCTCGCCCGGCCTGCTGCGGGCCTTCCCGAAGTTCGATCAGTTGCAGCGCGGCGGGATCATCGGCTCCGTCGAACTGGTGGACAGCGCCGAAGCCAGCGACTCCCCCTGGTACATGGGCAAGAAGGCCTTCGTCCTGCGCGATCCGCAGCCCCTCCCGTTCCAACGGTTGAAGGGCCGCCTCGGCTTCTTCGACGTGGAGGTGCCGCAGTGACCCGCCCCACCTTCTGCCGTGGCACCGGCCGCCCATCTGAAAAATGCGACTGCCTGCGCTGCAGGCCTGCCCTCCAGGAGCGAGAACCATGCAAGCCATCCAACTGACCGCGGAACACCGCGAGGACCAGGCGGGTAACCGAGTGGCTGACATCGACGGGCTGCCCAGGCTGGGCGCCCTCCTCCAGCCGGCGCAGATGCGCCAACTGGCCCGCCAGCTGAACGAGATCGCCAACGACGCCGACCAGGGCGCCACCGGCACCATCCAATATCCCGTAGAGGGCTGAGCCATGACCGACACTACCCCGGCCGCCAACTGGCGCGCCTCCGGCGAGCAAGACCCACACGCGGGCCAGTACGACGGCGAGCGAGCTGCGCTTGCTCTCGGCCAGCTCACCGACGATGAGTTGGCGAACGCGGTGTACATGGGCGGCAACGAGCCACTGAACATCGAACGCCTCTTGGCGAAAGACCCCACCTACCACTCACCGATTGCGCTGCTCACTGCTGCGAAGGAGCGCATCCGTTGGCTGAGCCGAACGCTCGAGCAAGCCCTGGCGCATCCCATTCAGCCACCGGTACTGCAGGGCGGTCTTGACGTGGCGGGCGACCGCTTTGAAACCCCGGTGCAGGAATGGGGGGAGCCCTTAGTGCCCGAGCCACCTGTGGAATGCCCGCACCGCTGCGGTTCCGTGTATGCCAAGGAGAGCTATGGCGCGGGCTTCATCGAAGGCTCCGGCATGTGCCCGGACTGCGACGCGGCGATGCCGGCAAAGGACATCGTACGCACGGTCCAGGTTTGCAAGCTGGGCAACTGCGGAAAGGCCTACGACGCCCCTGAAGCCAGGCGTGCCTACTCATACACCGATCAGCCCGGCAACCTGGAGGCTGTAAGGCTTGGCGCGGCATGCATCTCCGCCTCGCTGGCCTCCGCGGGCGACTGGATTGACCGTGGCCTTCTGTTATTGCGAGAGCTTGAGGGCAAAGGCTTTGGCGTGTTTGAGCTTGAGAACGCGCAGGCCAGCAAAAACAACAGCCACCCCACCGGCGAGGCATGAGCCATGACCGACCAGAATACTGGCAGCGATACTGCCGGACAGCCCGTATGCAAGGGAGACCTGGCATTGGGCAGCGGCTGCGGCGTGTGTAGCCGCTGCCGGCTTCAGGCAACGACCTCTGTAGACCTGGGCGATATCAAGGTGGGCCCAGGTTGGGATGCTCTGATGCAGGACATCAAGGAAAACGGCCGACGCTTCTCGGTGTTGGTTGAAGGCCAGCCTCCTCTCGGGGAGTTCGTACTGGCGGAAGACTTCGAACGCATGCGTGCCGAGCGTGATGCCGCCCGCGCCGACGTGGAGCACATCTGCGAGAAGGTTCGCAGCTTCGAACAGGGCGCGCTCACCAGCTCCCGAATCCAGAGCGAGACCATGGCACGGCTGCGCCGGGAGCGCGACCAGGCCCTGGCGGGACAACTCCCGCAGGCTTGGCTCGATGTTCACGCCGAACGCCGCCGCCAAGTTGAGGAAGAGGCTTTCGACCCCAGCCACGATGACTGTGCAACGCGAGGTCAGCTCGCGCGCGCTGCCGGCTGCTACGCCCTGCATGCTGGTGGCGTTGGCACTCGCTGGCCGGAAGGGATCGGCAACGGCTCTGCGCTGTTCTGGCCTTGGGACAAGGGCTGGTGGAAGCCAAAGACACCTCGCGAAACCCTCATCCGCGCCGGCGCACTGATCTTCGCCGAATTGGAACGCCTCGACCGCGCCGCAGCAGTGGCGCAGGGCGGTGAGTGATGCCGGTCTACGTCGACGACATGCGGGCGCCGTTCGGGCGCCTGATCATGTGCCACATGGTGGCGGACACCGAGGAAGAGCTGCTGGCCATGGCCGACAGGATCGGAGTGGCCAGGCGCTGGCACCAGTACCCCGGCGCCGATAAGAGCCACTTCGACATCTGCTTGAGCAAACGCGCGCTCGCAGTCGCTGCCGGCGCAGTCGAGATCGAGGCCCGGCAGACCGCGGAGCTGGTGCGGCAGAAGCGCCAGCAACGACTTGCATCCTTGTCGGCCCAGGCCGGCGCAGAGAGGTAACGCCATGGGCGCCGCTGAAAACCTCATCGACGAGGTGGACAAAGTCACCGAGAAGAAGATGGCCGAGCTGATCGGGACAACAGACAAAGCCCTGAAGCGCAAGCGAGAGCGGGGCATCATCCCGACCACAATCTGGATGAAGATCGACGGCCGCATTATCTACAGCAAAAGGAGGTACGACGCGTGGCTAGAAAGCCTCTGGACCTGCCGACCGGCGTCGAAGTCGTCGGCAAGTCAGTCCGCATTCGATTCCAGTGGGGAAAGCGCAGGCGGTGCGAGACGCTTGCCTACCCCCCGACCCCGAAAGGGATCGCAGCAGCAGACGCTCTACGTACTCAGGTAGTCCAGCTCAACAAGCTGGGCGCCCTGACCCACGAGAAGTACCTGGAGCTGTTCCCCTCCTCCCGCGCGCAACTCCCCTCAACCGCATGCCCCACCTTCTTCGAGTACGCCCAGGAATGGCTGGACTCGCTCGAGATCGTGGACAGCACCCGCAAGGGCTATCGGATCGCACTGCAGATCTACTGGGTTCCTCACCTGGCAAAGTTGCCCATGGACCAGATCCCGCCGCAGATGCTGCGCCGGATCACCACGCAGACGAAATGGCCGTCACCCGGCCGGCGGAAGTACGCCGTTCGGGTATTGGCCTGCCTGTTCAAGCTGGCATTGAAGGAGGAGCTGGTGCAGCGCGATCCCACCCTCTCCATTCCGAAAGCCCGAGTACCAAAGCGGGAGATTGACCCGCTCACCCGAGAGGAGGCAGACGCCATCATCGACAAGCTGTACGAACTGGCCACCGGCCTGCAGCGCATTTACGCCTGCTTGTTCGAGTTTCTCTTCTACACCGGCATGCGCCCGGGCGAGGCGATGGCCCTGCGCTGGGAGGAAGTCGACACCCGCAGCCGCAAGGCCAAGGTCTGCCGAATCCAGCAGCGCGGGAAAATCTACGAGCGCACCAAAACGAAGACCGTTCGGGAAGTTTTGTTGAACGATCGCGCGATGCATGCCCTCGAACAAGCTAGGCCGCTGACTGCGGCGAGATCGGATTACGTGTTTGCTCCCAGCCTGAAGGCAGAACGCTCCGACCTTTACATCAAGTCGGAGACGGGCCCGAAGCGCTACTGGCGTGATGCCTTGAAGAAGCTGCGCATGCGCCAGCGCAGGACGTATGACACTCGCCACACCTACGCGACGATGTGTTTGATGGCCGGGATGAATCCCGCCTTCATCGCCTCGCAGCTCGGCCACAGCGTGCCGGTTCTGCTTTCCACTTACGCCAAGTGGCTCAACTCGACGTCGGACTGGAGTGAGATGGAAAAGCTAAAAACTGGTACGAAATTGGTACGGAGAATCGCTAAGGAGGACTGAGGCCCTGATTTTACTGGGCCCACAGCACTATGTGCGGAATTGCAGGAGAACTACGTTTCGATAACCAGGCTGCGGACCTTGCCGCAGTCGAACGCATCACTCATCACCTCGCACCGCGAGGCCCCGATGCCTGGGGTTTCCATAGCGAAGGTCCCCTGGCGCTGGGCCATCGACGGCTGAAGATCATGGACCTGGCGGAAGCTTCCGGTCAGCCGATGATCGATACCGCCCTGGGCCTGTCACTGGTCTTCAATGGCGCCATCTACAACTACCCGGAGCTGCGCCAGGAACTCGAAGCCCTGGGCTACCGCTTCTTCTCCGGTGGCGACACCGAGGTCCTTCTCAAGGGATACCACGCCTGGGGTGAAGAACTATTGCCACGCCTCAATGGCATGTTCGCTTTCGCCATCTGGGAACGCGACAAACGGCGCCTGTTCATCGCCCGCGACCGTCTCGGCATCAAGCCGCTGTACCTGTCGCAGACCGGCAAGCGCCTGCGCTTCGCCTCCAGCCTGCCGGCGTTGCTCAAGGGCGGCGATATCGACCCGGCGCTGGACCCGGTGGCACTCAACCACTACCTGAACTTCCACGCCGTGGTGCCCGCGCCACGCACCCTGCTGGCCGAAGTGCAGAAGCTGCCGCCGGCCACCTGGATGACCATCGACGCCGACGGCCACACCGAGCGCCAGCGCTGGTGGACGCTGGACTACGGCCCGCTGCCGGATGAGCGCGAGCTGACCCTGGACGACTGGGAAGACCGCCTGCTGATCAGCCTGCGCGACGCCGTGAGCGTGCGCCAGCGCGCTGCCCGCGAAGTCGGTGTGCTGCTCTCCGGCGGCGTCGATTCCAGCCTGCTGGTCGGCCTGTTGCACGAAGCCGGCGTCGAAGACCTGCTGACCTTCTCCATCGGCTTCGAGGATGCCGGCGGCGAGCGCGGCGACGAGTTCCAGTACTCGGACCTGATCGCTCGACGCTACGGCACCCGCCACCACCAACTGCGCATCGACGAGAACGAAGTCATCTCGCAGTTGCCGGCGGCCTTCCGCGCCATGAGCGAGCCGATGGTCAGCCACGATTGCATCGCCTTCTACCTGCTCTCGCGGGAAGTCTCCAAGCACTGCAAGGTGGTGCAGAGCGGCCAGGGCGCCGACGAGCTGTTCGCCGGCTACCACTGGTACCCGAAAGTGGCCGGCGCGAAGGACCCGCTGCAGGCCTACCGCGCGGCCTTCTTCGACCGCAGCCATGGCGAGTACCTGGACACCGTGCGCGAGGCGATGCGGGTCGAGGACGTGGCCAGCGAGTTCGTCCGCGACCACTTCGCCCAACCCGGCGCAGAAGACCCGGTGGACAAGGCGTTGCGCCTGGACAGCACCATCATGCTGGTGGACGACCCGGTCAAGCGCGTGGACAACATGACCATGGCCTGGGGCCTGGAAGCCCGCGTGCCGTTCCTCGACTACCGCGTCGCGGAACTGTCGGCACGCATCCCGTCGCGCTTCAAGCTTGGCGACGGTGGCAAGCAGGTGCTCAAGGCCGCCGCGCGCAAGGTCATCCCCAGCGAGGTGATCGACCGGCCCAAGGGTTACTTCCCGGTGCCCGGCCTCAAGCACCTGCAAGGCAATACCCGCGCCTGGGTCAGCGAATTGCTGCTGGACCCGAGCCAGGACCGTGGACTGTTCGAGACGGCGATGTTCGACCGTCTGCTCAGCGACCCGGCGAGCGACCTCACTCCGCTGCGCGGTTCCAAGTTGTGGCAGTTGGCGGCCCTCAATCTCTGGCTGACGGAACAAGGCCTCTAGAGCCCGGCGGCGCCGTGCGTGGCGCCGCCTTCCCCACAGCCCAGGACAGATGCTTATCAGGGAGCGCACGATGAAACCCCATTCCAACCTGCCCCATCCCCACAACCAGAGGCTGCTGCGCGGCCAGACGCCGACCTACGAGCGCCTGCAGGCGCGCTTCGCCGGTGACCACGCGGAAAGCCACGGCCCGCTGATCCTGCAATGCGGCTGGGGCCGCCTGCTGATCGGCCATACCTTCTCCAGCCCGGACAAGCTGGCCGCCGAGTTGCTCAACGAACAACCCGGCGAGCGCGACATTGCCCTCTACGTCGCCGCGCCACAGCAGGTGCTGTCCCACGCCCCGCAGCAACTCTTCCTCGACCCCTCGGACGCGCTGCGCCTGTGGTTCACCGATTACCGCCCGGCGCGCCGCCCCTTCCGTGGCTTCCGCATCCGCCGCGTGCACAGCGACGACGACTGGACGGCGATCAACCGCCTCTACCTGTCGCGCGGCATGCTGCCGGTCGATCCCTCCAACGTCACCCCGCGCCACCAGGGCGGCCCGGCCTACTGGCTGGCGGAAGACGCCGAGACCGGCACGGTGATCGGCACCGTCATGGGCATCAACCACGCCAAGGCCTTCCGCGACCCGGAAGGCGGCTCCAGCCTCTGGTGCCTGGCCGTGGACCCGCAGTCCAGCCGGCCCGGCGTCGGCGAAGCGCTGGTGCGCCACCTGATCGAGCACTTCATGAGCCGCGGCCTGGCGTACCTGGACCTGTCGGTGCTGCACGGCAACCAGCAGGCCAAGTCGCTGTACCGCAAGCTGCGCTTCCGCGAACTGCCGACCTTCGCAGTGAAGTGCAAGAACGGCATCAACCAGTCGCTGTTCCTTGGCCCCGGCCCGGAAAAGGGACTCAATCCCTACGCGAAGATCATCGTCGACGAAGCCCATCGACGCGGCATCGAGGTGCAGGTGCAGGACGCCGACGCCGGCCTCTTCACTCTCACCCAGGGCGGTCGGCGCATCCGCTGCCGCGAGTCGCTGTGCGACCTCACCAGCGCCGTCAGCATGAGCCTGTGCCAGGACAAGACCCTCACCCACCGCGCCCTCGACCGCGCCGGCCTGCGCCAGCCGCAGCAGCGCCTGGCCGCTAGCACCGAAGACAACGCCGCATTCCTCGAAGAACACGGCGCGCTGGTGGTCAAGCCTGTGGACGGCGAACAGGGCCAGGGGGTCGCCGTGGACCTGCGCACGGCCGAGGAAGTGGAGAGCGCCATAGCCCACGCGAAGCAGTTCGACACCCGCGTCATCCTCGAGAGCTACCACCCCGGCAATGACCTGCGCATCGTGGTGATCGGCTACGAGGTGGTGGCCGCCGCCATTCGCCGACCCGCCGAGGTGATCGGCGATGGTCGGCACAGCATCCGCAAGCTGATCGAGGCGCAGAGCCGCCGGCGCCAGGCCGCGACCGGTGGCGAAAGCCGCATCCCGCTGGACGGCGAGACCGAACGCACCCTGGCCGCCGCCGGCTTCAGCTACGACGACGTGCTGCCCAGCGGCCAACGCCTGGCCGTACGCCGCACGGCCAACCTGCACACCGGCGGCACCCTGGAGGACGTCACCGAGCGCCTGCACCCGGCCCTGGCCGACGCCGCCATCCGCGCGGCGCGAGCGCTGGAAATCCCGGTCACCGGCCTCGACCTGCTGGTCACCGAGGCCGACCAGGCGGACTACGTGATCATCGAAGCCAACGAGCGCCCCGGCCTGGCCAACCACGAGCCGCAGCCGACCGCCGAACGCTTCGTCGACCTGCTCTTCCCGCTGAGCCGCGAACTCCTGCATCGCGACAACCGTGATCAGCCTCACCCCAACGAAGAGGCCCCGGCATGACCCAACTGCCACAACCCGACCTCAACTACCTGCAGCGCGTGCTGCTGGAAATGCTCGCCATCCCCAGCCCCACCGGTTTCACCGACACCATCGTGCGCTACGTCGCCGAACGGCTGGAAGAGATCGGCGTGCCCTTCGAGATGACCCGCCGCGGGACCATCCGCGCCACCCTGCTGGGGCGGCGCAAGAGCCCGGACCGCGCCGTCTCGGCGCATCTGGACACCATTGGCGCCATCGTCCGCGAGATCAAGCCCAACGGCCGCCTGGCCCTGGCGCCGGTGGGCTGCTGGTCGAGCCGCTTCGCCGAGGGCAGCCGGGTCACGGTGTTCTGCGAGAACGGCGTATTCCGCGGCAGCGTGCTGCCGCTGATGGCCTCCGGGCACGCCTTCAACACCGCGGTGGATACGCTGCCGATCAGCTGGGATCACGTCGAGCTGCGCCTGGACACCTACACCGCCAGCCGTGCCGACAGCGAATCCATCGGCGTGGCCATCGGCGATTTCGTCGCCTTCGACCCGCTGCCCGAGTTCACCGAGAGCGGCCATATCAGCGCCCGCCACCTCGACGACAAGGCCGGCGTGGCCGCGCTGCTGGCCTCGCTCAAGGCCATCGTCGAGGCCGGCCAGGTGCCGCCGATCGACTGCCACCCGCTGTTCACCATCACCGAGGAGATCGGCTCCGGCGCCGCCGGCGCGCTGCCCTGGGATGTGAGCGAGTTCGTCGGCATCGACATCGCGCCGGTGGCCGAGGGGCAGAACTCCAGCGAACATGCGGTCAGCGTGGCGCTGCAGGACTCCGGCGGGCCTTACGATTTCCACCTGTCCCGGCACCTGCTGCGGCTGGGTGAGCGCCACGAGATCGCCGTGCGCCGGGACCTGTTCCGCTACTACCACAGCGATGCGCAATCGGCGATCACCGCCGGCCACGACATCCGCACGGCCTTGCTGGCCTTTGGCTGCGATGCCACCCACGGTTATGAGCGCACTCATATCGACAGCCTGGCCGCACTGTCGAAACTGCTCACCGCCTACCTGCTCAGCCCGCCGGTGTTCGACAGCGACGCGGAACCCAGCGAGGGCACGCTGGAGCGCTTCAGCAAGCAACTGGAGCATCCGGTGCACATGGAAAGCACCACCCATGTACCGCCGGTGGACGACCTGATCGACAGCGGCGACGCTCCCGACAAGAGCAAGGACAAGGGCAAGGAACCCAACCGCCGTTAGAACGGAAGCTGCACTCGCGGCAGCGCGGGACTACAATCCCGCGCTGCGCTTTCGAGTACCCCGCCATGCTGATTCCTTACGACCTGATCGAAGCCGACACCCTCAACAACCTGCTGGAAGACTTCGTCACCCGCGAAGGCACCGACAACGGCGACGACACGCCGCTGGACGTGCGCGTGGAGCGCGCGCGCCATGCGCTCAAGCGCGGCGAGGCGGTGATCGTCTTCGACCCGGAAAGCCAGCAGTGCCAGCTGATGCTGAAAAGCGAAGTGCCGAGGGAGTGGTTGGAGGACTGATCGCGTGTCAGGAACACCTGCTCTTGTAGGAGCGAGCTTGCTCGCGAACGGATAACCCGGCGGCGCCGGAGCAATCGGCGAGCGCCGGGTTCGCGAGCAAGCTCGCTCCTACAGGTACCGGTCCCTTTCAGATGTAGACCGGATAACGCCATTCAGTAGTCGCTTGGCTCAGGGCGCGAGACGAGGCCCGAGCAACACCACGCTGGCGCCGATCACGCAGAGCGCCACGCCCACCCAGTCGCTCCACAGCGGGCGACTCTTTTCCACGAAGGCCAGCCAGAACAGCGATGCGGCGACGTAGATGCCGCCGTACGCGGCATACGCACGCCCGGCGTAGTTTGCCTCGACACGGGTGAGCAGCAGGGCGAACACCGTCAGGCTGAGCAACCCGGGAATGATCCACAGGGCGCTCTTGTCCAGGCGCAGCCAGAGGTAGAAGGCGTAGCAGCCAGCGATCTCGCAGAACGCGGCGAGGACGAACCAGAGGTAATTGATCATGGATTCTTTCCGTAACGGGAGGCGCGCGATCAGCCGCGCAGGCCGCCTTCGCGCTCCCAGGCGCAACGCACTTTCAGTTCACCTTCGCGCGGGCTGTGGAAGCCGTTCTCGGACTCCCAGCGGAAGGTGTGGCTGCCGTTGACTTCGGTTTCCAGGTGCACCACCGCACTGGCCCAGTAAAGCCGGCGCAGCAGCGCTTCGAACTGTTCGACCCAGAGTTTCCACTCGTACTCGATGGTCTGGTAGCTGGCGCCGAAATGGATCACCTGGGACTGGTACAGGCCCGCGCCTTCAGTCTCGCAGCGGCTGAACATCTCGCGGCCGAGGAACGGCCATGCCTCGCCCATGGGCAGGCTGTCGAGCACCTTGCGGTTGGCGGCGCGGCGCAGGCGGCGCTCCATCGAGTCGCCGGGCCAGTCGCGGATGCAGCCATAGACGATGGATTCACAGTGCAAGCGGGTTCTTCCTTCAATGACACCGGAGCCTTCTAACACAGGCCCGACGATGCGCAAAGCACGAACCCCAAGAGCTGGGCGGTAGCCCGAAAAAGCAAAAGCCCCGCGACATGAGCGGGGCTTTCACCGGGGTCCAACGTACATCAGCCAGGCAGGCCGGTGACTAAAACTAAACCTTTGCACCGGCCTGGGCAAGCCCTGTCTTTCATTGCACCGAAAGGGGGCGAAAAAGCCCTTCGATTACGAAAGACTGCGGCGCTTGGCTTGCATCTTCTCCGCCATCTTCGCCATCTCGTCGTAGATCGCCTGCGGGTTCTGCTGCTTGATCTGCCAGGCCATACGGCCCTGCTCGTGGGGCAGGATCATGAAGACATCGCGACCCACTTCCTGGTGGATGTAATCGGCGATGTCAGCGGCGCTGATTGGCGAGCTTTCCAGCAGTTTGCCGACCTGGGTCTTCATTTCCGGGCTCGGGCCGCGGAAGGAGTCCAGCAGGTTGGTCTGGAAGAACGACGGGCAGACCACGTGGACCTTCACGTCCACCAGGCTGAGGTCGGCCAGCAGGCTTTCCGACAGTGCCACCACGCCGGCCTTGGCCACGTTGTAGTTGCTCATCGCCGGGCCCTGCATCAGCGCGGCCATGGAGGCGATGTTGATGATGCGACCCTTGCTCTTTTCCAGCAGCGGCAGGAAGGCCTTGCAGCCCTTGACCACGCCCATCAGGTTGATCGAGATCTGCCAGTCCCAGTCCTCCAGCGACAGTTCGCTGAAGAAGCCGCCAGAAGCGACGCCGGCGTTGTTGACGATGATGTCGATGCCGCCGAATTTCTCTTCGCAGTTCTGCGCCAGCTGGGTCAGCTGGCTGTAGTCGCGCACGTCGCAACGCTGGGTAAAGCCGTCACCGCCGGCTTCACGCACCAGCTTGAGAGTTTCCTGCAGGCCTGCTTCGTTGACGTCGGCCAGCGCCAGCTTCCAGCCCTCGCGGGCCCAGCGCAGGGCGATTTCGCGTCCGAGGCCGGAACCGGCGCCGGTGATCATGATGCGATTTTGCATAAGGGAGGTCTGCCTTTTCTTGTCTTGTTCGGGACGGGTGGTCGACGAGGATTTGTCGACGACTGTGGCCCGAAGTGTAACCAAGGCTTTCGACCACCAGCGGTGAAATCAGGGCGCTGAATGCCCCTGGCAAACCGCCGGCGCACTAGCGCTTCACGGGTTGCCGGGTCAGGCCTGGACGAGCACGCAGAGCTTGCCCAGCACCAGGGCGATGCCGGCGGAGACGAGCAGGTGGGCAGCGCAGTTGATGCGCTCGCGCTTGAGCTGGGCAAAGCCCCGGATACGGTAGCGGAGGATGAAGATGCCCAGCGCCACGGGAAGGGCCGGGCCGAGGAAGGCGAACTGCCAATAGCGGTCGGGGTCGACCACCGGGTCCAGGGTCATGGCTTCGGCCAGCGGTGGCAGGCCCAGCCCGCACTGGACGAGCAACCACACCACGCCCAGCACAACCAGTACAACGCCCAGCATCCCTACGACTCCCTGATGGCAAAGGCCCAGTATGTTAGTACAGGCCACCCCAACGGGCTGTGCGACGAATCACCCTGTGGCGTATCAGCGCGGTGACAAAAAACGACTTGCCTGGTGCCACCGCGCCGGGTCATTCCCCTCACTCCAGCCCTCTCCCCGGGGAGAGGGAGCCGCTCTTGCCGGCTGACGCCTCGGCTTCATCCTGTGCCGAACGTTCCCTTAATCCCCTGGGGAGAGGGCTAGGGTGAGGGGTTTAATGGTTCACGCCGATCCGCTCGGTCAGATTCGTCCGAGCAACAACAGCACCAGCAGGACGACCAGTACGACACCGATGACGCCCGAGGGGCCGTAACCCCAGTTGCGCGAGTGGGGGAAGACCGGCAAACCACCGATCAGCATCAAGATCAGGATGATCAACAGAATAGTCCCGAGTCCCATATCGTCTCTCCTCTTTCAGTCGACGAGGGGCGATGGCTCGCGGGATGCGATTGGCCAGCGCTTATGAGTTCCGACCGGGCAGCTGCGCGGAAGATTCAAAGAATCTGCGCGCCGCCGGGATCAGCTCAAATCGCGGGGTAATGAGCCCTTGCGCAGGCGCAGGAACATCAGCGCGGCAGTGCGCGCATCGCCGATGGCGGTGTGGCGGCCTTCGATGGGGATTTCCAGGTTGCGTGCCAGGGTGTCGAAACGCAGGTCCAGGTGCAGGTCAGGAAAACGCCGGCTCATCTTGCGGTGGTAGATCTCGGAGACCTCGACACGGGGATTGTCCAGCCGCGCGCCGAGTTGCTCGCGCAGATGCCGGCGCAGCACGGCGACGTCGAAGGACAGGTAGTAACCCAGCAGCGGGCGGTCGCCGATGAACGCCTGTACCCGTTTCAGCGCCTCCGCCAGCGGCAGTTGGCCTTCGAGGTCAGCGCGGCGCAGTTTGTGGATGCGGATCGACTCGCCGTCCAGCGATGGCGGCGGTTCCACCAGCAGCTCCAGGCGTTCGCCGAGGATCAGCTTGCCACGGCGGATCACCACGGCGCCGATGCTGAGGATGTCGGCCTTGCGCGGATCGAGGCTGGTGGTTTCCAGGTCCAGCGACACCAGTTCCTCCGCCTCGGCCGGATCATGCCGCCACCAGTAGAGGCGACGGCGCCAGGCGGACCAATGCGGATCGGGGGCGGCGACGCAGGCGTTCATCGGGTCTCCAGATGGAATTGGCGGGTCAGGCTCTGCTTGAACTTCTTCACCGTGTGCAAGCCGAAGCGCAGCAGGTCGCGCTCGTGGCGGCTCAGCCGAGAAACATCGAGCCCCTGCTCGCGACCGTCACGCTTGCCGTCCAATTGCTGGCGCAGGCGCAGTTGAAGGAACAGCTCGAAGGACTCGACCAGGTTGTCCACCAGCGACTCGTCCAGCACGCCGAGCGCCTTCAGCGCAGTCAGCCGGCCCAGCGTGCCGCGCTCCTCCAGGCCTTCGCGCACGGTCAGCACGCGGGCGCCGTGGACGATGGGGAAGATGCCGCCGCGCTTCACGTCGAGTTGCGCATCCTGGGTCTTGAGTTGGCCAAGGAAGGTCAGTGGTGTGTCGAATTGCAGCGCCGGCAAGGCGAGGTCGCTCATCCAGCGGCCGCTGTCGCCAGCCAGCTCACCCAGGCTTTCGCGCAGGCTGTCGAACAGCCGTCGGTTGCCCGCCACCGGCCAGGCATCGGCAAGAATCGACAGGCGCAGCAGTTGCTCCGGGCGCCCCTGCAACGGCAACTCGCGCAACTCGCGCTGCCACTCCGACAAGGGTTTGCACCACTCCGGCCGGCTAGCCATCACGCCGCCGGGGCACGGCGGATAGCCGAACTCCAGCAACGCGGCGGAGAAACGCTGCATCAGCAACAGCCCCTGCTCCACCGGCAGGCCGTCGTCGAGGATCAGGGCGTTGTCCTGGTCGGTCTTCAGCAGCTGTTCCGCGCGCCCTTCGCTGCCCATCACCAGCAGGCAGCAACGACCGCGTAGCACCGGCGGTACCTGCAGTTCGAAGAGGCGTTCGAGCAGTTGTTCGTTGAGCGCGCTGACCAGTTGCATGATGAAGCGCAGGCGGATGCCATTGCCGGCCAGCGTGGCGATCAGGGTGTGCAGGGTTTGCGCAGCGGCGCGCAATTCGGCTTCGCTTTCAGCGCGGGCGATGCGCAGCGCCAGCACATGGGAATGGGTGGAGAACAGGCTGAGCACCTGGGTCAGGTGGAGCAGGCCAACCACCCTGCCCGCCTCGCACACCGCCACGCGCTCGATGCGCTGGCGGGTCATGACGATCATCGCGTCGAAGAGAAAGTCACCCAGCTCGACATGGCTCAGCGGTCGGTGCGCCAGCGGGCCGATGGGTTGCGCCTCGCTGAAGCCATCGCGGAAATGTGCGGTCATCAGGTCGGTGCGGGTAACGATGCCCAGCGCACCGTCCTCGCGCACCAGCAAGGCATCGGCACCGCGGCTCAGCTGCAGGCGCGCCGCATCGCCCAGCGGCAATGTGGGCTCGACTTCGATGGCCGGCAACAGGTGTTCGGGGGCGATGCGGGTGAGGATGAATTCGGCCAGGTTCTGTCCGTCGCGACGCTCCAGCTGGCGTTTGCTGGCCAGGTCCGCGCGGAAGAATCGCGCGAACTCGGGATTGTCCGCGCAGAGCTGATGAAATACCGCGGCGGGCAGTTCGTAGACGATGCTTTCTTCCACTGCCTGGTATCGGTGCTTGCTGCTGCCGGAGAGCAATCCGCGAACATCGAACAGGTCTTCGGCGCCGTATTGCGCGAACAGCCTGCCGTCCTCGCCGCGCTCTTCGATCACACCCTTCAGCAGGACGAACAGGCAGGGCACCGGCGCACCGGCCTCGAGCAGTACTTCGTCGACCGTGTAGTAACCCACGCTCAATGCATCGCGCAGCTGCTCGCGCTCCAGCGCGCGAAGCTGATCGAAGGGAGGCGAGGTGAAGTTGAAATCGTCGGACATCCGTTATCCATCCCTGTCAAAAAAGCAGGGCCGGAGGTGTTTCCACCTCCGGCCCCGGCAGGTTAGCTCAAGCGATCAGTGGGCAACGGCGCCAGTGGCACCCAGGCCGGTCTGCGAGCGAATGAATTGCGGGAAGAAGCGTGCACGCTCCTCGTCGGCAGCGGCGGACTTGTCGGTGATGGAGAAGAACCAGATGCCGATGAAGGCCACGGCCATGGAGAACAGCGCCGGGTACTCGTACGGGTAGATGGCTTTCTCGTGGCCGAGGATCTGTACCCAGATGGTCGGGCCGAGGATCATCAGGGTCACCGCGGTGATCAGGCCGAGCCAGCCGCCGATCTTCGCGCCACGGGTGGTCAGTTTCTTCCAGTACATGGAGAGCAGCAGTACCGGGAAGTTGCAGCTGGCAGCGATGGAGAAGGCCAGGCCGACCATGAAGGCGATGTTCTGCTTCTCGAACAGGATGCCGAGGACGATGGCCACCACGCCGAGGCAGATAGTGGTGATCTTCGACACGCGCAGCTCATCCTTCTCGTTGGCCTTGCCACCTTTGAGCACGCTGGCGTACAGGTCGTGGGAAACCGCCGAGGCACCGGCCAGGGTCAGGCCGGCAACCACCGCGAGGATGGTGGCGAAGGCCACAGCGGAGATGAAGCCGAGGAACAGGCTGCCACCCACGGCGTCGGCCAGGTGCACGGCGGCCATGTTGTTGCCGCCCAGCAGGGCGCCGGTGGCGTCCTTGAAGTCCGGGTTGGTGCTGACCAGCAGGATCGCGCCGAAGCCGATGATGAAGGTTAGGATGTAGAAGTAGCCGATGAAGCCGGTAGCGAAGAACACCGACTTGCGGGCTTCCTTGGCGTCACTGACGGTGAAGAAGCGCATCAGGATGTGCGGCAGGCCGGCAGTGCCGAACATCAGCGCGAAGCCCAGGGAGAACGCGGAGATCGGGTCCTTCACCAGGCCGCCGGGGCTCATGATGCCCTCGCCTTTCGGGTGGACCTTGATGGCTTCGGAGAACAGGGTGCTGATGTCGAAGTTGACGTGCTTGAGCACCATGATCGCCATGAAGGTAGCGCCCGAGAGCAGCAGCACGGCCTTGATGATCTGTACCCAGGTAGTGGCGAGCATGCCGCCGAACAGCACGTACAGCACCATCAGGATGCCGACCAGGACCACGGCGACGTGGTAGTTCAGGCCGAACAGCAGCTCGATGAGCTTGCCGGCGCCGACCATCTGCGCGATCAGGTAGAAGGCCACGACCACCAGCGAGCCGCAGGCGGACAGGGTGCGGATGTCCTTCTGCTTGAGGCGGTAGGACGCCACGTCGGCGAAGGTGTACTTGCCCAGGTTGCGCAGGCGTTCGGCGATCAGGAAAAGGATGATCGGCCAACCGACGAGGAAGCCGATGGAGTAGATCAGGCCGTCGTAGCCGGAGGTGAACACCAGCGCGGAAATGCCGAGGAAGGAGGCGGCGGACATGTAGTCGCCGGCGATCGCCAGGCCGTTCTGGAAGCCGGTGATGCTACCGCCGGCGGTGTAGAAGTCAGCGGCGGATTTGCTGCGTTTGGAGGCCCAGTAGGTGATGCAAAGGGTCAGGCCGACGAAAGCGACGAACATGACGATGGCGGAAACGTTCAGCGGCTGGCGCTGTACCTCGCCGGTGAGGGCGTCAGCCCAGAGTGCGGGAGCGAATGCGGCCAGCGCGAGGGCCGCGGCGATACGGCCTTTCATTGCTGGGCCTCCTTGAGGATTTCCTGGTTGAGGCGGTCGAATTCACCGTTCGCCCGGCGCACGTAGATACCGGTGAGCACGAAGGCCGAGAGGATCAGCCCGACGCCCATGGGGATGCCCCAGGTGACGGACGAATCGGCACTGATCTTCGCGCCGAGCAGCTGCGGCTGGAAGGCGATGAGCAGGATGAAGACCACGTACAGGCCCAACATGATCAGGGAGAGCAGCCAGGCGAATCGCTCGCGCTTGGCCACCAACTCTTTGAAGCGCGGATTGGTATCAATCCGCTGGTAGATGCTGTCGTTCATTTTGTTCTTGTCCTCACAGCGGGGATGACGCGGATGTCGTCGATCCCTAATTTATGTGTCCGCTGCAAGCGCTCCAGACGACTTTAGTCGTAGCGATTTGCCCTCTCTTGCGAACAAGCCCGGAATAGACGCCTCGGAATAAAAAAATCCCCCGCGAACGATGGCGTTCGCGGGGGATTCTTCTGTTGCTCGCGTCAGTTCGGCCTAGAAGATCACAGCCACTCTTTCACGCGATCCGGATGCGCTTCGACCCATTTCTTGGCGGCCACTTCCGGCTTCTCGCCGTTCTGCACCGCGAGCATGACTTCGCCGATTTCCTGGCCGTCCTTCCACTGGAATTTCTTCAGGAAGGCCCAGACTTCCGGCGCCTTCTTCTCCAGCGCCGGGTTGGCGACGCTGTCGACATGCTCCTCTTCGCCGTAGACCTTTTTCGGGTCTTCGAGGAACTTCAGCTTCCACTTGGCGAACATCCAGTGCGGAATCCAGCCGGTGACGGCGATGGCCTTCTTGTCGTTCTCCGCGCGGGTCAGCTCGGCGATCATGCCGCTGCCGGAACTGGCTACCAGCTTGTAGTCCAGGCCGTAGTCCTTGATCGCCTGGTCGGTCTTGAGCATCACCCCGGCGCCGGCGTCGATGCCAACGATGCGGCCGCCGAAGTCATCCTTCTGCGCCTTGAGGTCCTCGATGCTGTTGGCTTTCACGTATTCGGGCACGATCAGGCCGATCTTCGCACCCGGGTAGTTCACGCCCAGGTTGGTGACCTTGTCCTTCATCTTCTCGTAGTAGGCGCCGTGGGTGACCGGCAGCCAGGCAGAGAGCATGGCGTCGAGCTTGCCGCGCGCCACGCCCTGCCACATGATCCCGGCGGCAACCGGCATCAGCTTGACCTGGTAGCCGAGCTTCTCGCGCATGATCTCGGCGGCCACGTGCGTGGTGGCCACGCTGTCCGACCAGCCGTCCACGTAACCGATGGTGATTTCCGGCTTGGCCGCCGCACCGGCCAGCCCGGCCGCTGCCGACAGCACCAGCCCTGCGCCAAGGCCCAACAGGCGTCGCATCATAGACATGGTTTTCTCCCCGTGATTTTTCGTTGCGGCGTCCGAGTGGACCCGGCGCCATTCGCGGTCTTGGCCGCCCTTTCATGATCGGCGCCCGCTGCTGGCGAACTGCTCTGAGAACGACGCCAAACGGTCCGATCCACGACAGAATCCGTCCATCCACGACCGCGCCATTCCATCCGCGACGAAGGTGCCGGCCTATCGCCTCCATACAGAGGCTCGATTACCCGGCGGGGTTCCCGCGCAGTAGTCTTTCAGCAACGGAGAATCATTCTCGACTGGAGGATTGCCACCATGCTCAAGACCGTCACCTTCACCCTGATGCACTTCGCCATCGCCTTCAGCGTCGCCTACGCGCTGACCGGCAGCATCACCGTGGGCGGCCTGGTGGCGATCGTCGAGCCGCTGTGCAACGCGGTGGGCTTCCACTTCCACGAGAAGTTCTGGAAGCGTATCGAGGGCAACGCGGCCCAGCCGACGCACAACTGGATTCACCGCCACGCGTGAACGCCTCGCACGGGCACTGACGGCGGCGAGCGGCGTTGCTAAGATGCGCGCCTCGCCACGGTTCGCGTGCCCCCATGCCCCAGTCCTCGCGCTTTCCGCTTCTCCCCTACCTTCTCGCCCTGCTGCTTGCCCTGATCGCCCTCGGCGGCCTTTGGTACGGCCTGGGCAAACCGGTGGCCCTGCCCGACGCGGCCACGCCCACACACAAGCTGCAATGCGCGTCCTACAGCCCGTTCGCCAAGGACCAGTCGCCCTTCGACCAGCCCTTCGTCCTGCGCCCTGAGCAGATGGACGCCGACCTGGCGCTGCTGGCAACGCGCTTCGAGTGCGTGCGCACCTATTCCATGACCGGCCTGGAAGGCATCCCGGCGCTGGCGCGCAAGCACGGCCTGAAGCTAATGCTCGGCGCCTGGGTCAATGCCAACCCGGTGGATACCGATAGGGAAGTCGAGGCGCTGATCAAGGCGGCCAACCAGTACCCGGACGTGGTACAGGCGGTGATCGTCGGCAACGAGACCCTGTTGCGCAAGGAAGTTACCGGGCGCTACCTCGCCGGGCTGATCCACAAGGTGAAGGCTCGTGTGCGCCAACCGGTGACCTACGCCGACGTCTGGGACTTCTGGCACCAGCACCCGGAGATCGCCCCGGCGGTAGACTTCGTCACCATCCACCTGTTGCCGTACTGGGAAGACAATCCCAGCGGGATCGACGATGCACTCACCCACGTGGCGAAGATCCGCGAAGACTTCGGCCGCGAGTTCGCCCCCAAGGACATCCTGATCGGCGAAACCGGTTGGCCCAGCGAAGGCCGCCAGCGCGAAACCGCCCTGCCCAGTCGCGTCAACGAGGCGCGCTTCATCCGCGGCTTCGTGCACATGGCGGAGGAGAAAGGCTGGCGCTACAACCTGATCGAAGCCTTCGACCAGCCCTGGAAACGCCAGAGCGAAGGCGCGGTGGGCGGTTACTGGGGCGTGTTCAGCGCCGACCGCGAGGAGAAAGGCGTGCTCGCCGGGCCGGTCAGCAACCTGCCGGGCTGGCCGCTTTGGCTGGGACTTTCCGGCGTGATCCTGCTCGCTGGATTGCTGGTCGGCGGCCGCCCCGCCTCTGCCCGCCATGCCTTCCTGTTGCCGCTGGCTGGCGCACTCGGCGCCGGCTGCATCGGCCTGTGGCTGGAGCTGTCGGTGATCACCAGCCGCTTCTGGGGCGAGTGGCTCTGGTCGGCGGCACTGGTGGGCCTCAACCTGCTGGTGCTGCTGCACATCAGCCTGGCGCTGTCAGCCCGCGCGGGTTGGCGGTCGAAGGCGTTCGGCTGGCTGCAGCGCCACGCCGGCCTGTGGCTGGCGGCGGCCGGTTTCGCTGGCGCGGTACTGATGCTCGGGATGGTCTTCGACGCGCGCTACCGCAGCTTCCCCAGCGCGGCACTGCTGTTCCCGGCGCTGGTCTATCTGTGCCGGCCGGTTGCGACACCACGTCGAGAAGCACTATTGCTGGCATTGATCATTGCCGCCGGGATTCCCGCACAGCTGGCGCTGGAAGGCTTGAGCAATCTCCAGGCACTGGGCTGGGCAGCGGTGAGCCTGCTCCTGCTCGGCGCACTGTTACGCGGACGGCTGGCGCCGCAAAAGGCCTGAATCAGGGTCCTGCTGCCCGCACCAGGCGCAACCCGGCCAATACCACCGCGAACACCGCGAGCCCGGCGTTGTACAGCACCAGCGCCGGCAGCGTGACCAGCATCGCCAGCACCGCCAGCCACCAGCCGGCCTGACGCGGCACGAAGAAGGCCAGCAGCGAAAGCCCCAGGGCCAGCTTGCCGAATACGCCGAAGTGGATCGCCCAACCCAGCTGCGAACGCACGCCGCACTCCCAGCGCGCGGCCTCGTCGGCGCAGATGCCGACCCAGCGGCCATCCTCCATCAGCCCGAAACGTACGCCATAACTGGCGGCCAGCCACAGGGCCAGGGCGAGCAGCAGGAGGATCAGGGGCAAACGACGGGACATGGCGCCACTACTCCGGGCAGGCGGGAAATCGGCGCCCAGCATAACCAGCGCAAGGGCCGATGCAAGGGGGGCCGGTTGCAGCCTAGACTTCGCCCAGTAATGGAGCCTTCGATGAAACGATCGACCCTGTTCCTGCTGGCCTGCCTGGCGGGCAGCTTCTGGTGGCTCTGGCCGACCGAGCGTCCCCAGGCGCCGCAGCAGCAAAGCCAGACACTGGCCAATGGCGGTTTCCGCCTGGAGCGCTATTCCATCTATCCGCTGGAGGATTTCAGCATCGAGGCGCGCGTGCTGGGCCGCGAGGATTACCGCCTGGGTCGCGAGGCGGAGTTGTCGCCCACCGATCTCGCCCTGGGCTGGGGGCCGATGGATGATCCGCGCGTGCTGGCCGATATCCGTATCACCCAGGGCAACCGCTGGTTCTACTGGCACGCCGACAAGCTGCCGATTCCCCGCCGGGAGCTGGAGACCCATGCCGCCAACATGCATATGATCCCGGCCAATGACGACGTGGCGCGCACCCTGGCCCAGGTCAGCGCCGGCGAGCACATTCGCCTCTCCGGCAAGCTGGTACGCGTGGAGGGCGATGATGGTTGGCGCTGGATCAGTTCGCTGACCCGCGAGGACACCGGCGCCGGCGCCTGCGAGCTGGTCTGGGTGGAAAGCCTGGAGCATTACTGAAGTGCCCGGTTGCCAGCCGCGCCTGCCTTTGGGCATCCTCGCTGCGATCCCGCCCTGCAAGGAATTACCGATGCCTCGTGCCACCCTGCGCCCTGCCGTCCCCGACGACATCCCGCTGATTCTCGACCTCATCCGCGAGCTGGCCGACTATGAAAAGCTGGTCCACGAGGTGAAGGCCGACGCCCAGCGCATGCACGACCACCTGTTCGGCCCGCGCCCCTACGCCGAGGTGCTGATCGGCGAGGTGGACGGCACGCCCCAGGGTTTTGCGCTGTTCTTCCACAACTACTCCACCTGGCTGAGCCAGCCCGGCATCTACCTCGAAGACCTCTACGTGCGCCCCGCCGCGCGTGGCGCCGGCCTGGGCAAGGCGCTGCTCACGGAGCTGGCGCGGCTGGCGGTGGAACGTGGCTGTGGCCGGCTGGAATGGTCGGTGCTGGACTGGAACGAACCGGCCATTGGTTTCTATCGCAGCCTGGGCGCGCGCCCACAGGACGAATGGAGCGTCTATCGTCTAACCGGTGACGCACTCGGGGACCTCGCGCGCAAAGGCTGACAAGCAAGTTGCACTTGTCGGAAATGTGCTGGTCTTAATCGCCGGTCACCTTTGAGTTGGCCTCCTCTTGAAAGGACTCCGAACCATGACATTTCTTGACCGCGTGGCTGCCCTGATCGGTTGCCTCGCACTGGGACTCGCCGGGCCGGCATTTGCCCGCGATGTGGATCAGGCCAGCTACGGCTACCCATTGATCAACCCGTTCGAGGCGACCATCGCCACCACCCCGCCGGAGCTGCGCCCGCAACTGCCGGCGGACGAGGACATCCGCCAGTCGGACTACGCACTCAAGCTGCGCCCCGAGCGCGAGTACGAGCTACCGAGCAACTTCTGGCCAGTGAAGAAGCTGCACTACCGCCTGGCCTGGCAGAACCACAAGGCGCCGCTGGTATTCATCATTGCCGGCACCGGCGCCAACTATGCCAGCACGACGCCGGAGTACCTCAAGCGCCTCTTCTACGGCGCCGGCTACCACGTGGTGCAACTGTCCTCGCCGACCAGCTGGGACTTCATGGTCGGCGCTTCCCACGTCGCCACTCCCGGCTACACGCCCGACGATGCCGACGACCTGTACAGAGTCATGCAGGCGGTGCGCGCGCAGCATCCGGACCTGCCTGTCAGCGACTACTACCTGACCGGCTACAGCCTGGGCGCGCTGCACGCAGCCTTTGTCAGCAAGCTCGACGAAACCCGCCGCAGCTTCAACTTCAAGCGTGTGTTGCTGCTCAACCCGCCGGTGAACCTCTACACCTCGGTGAGCAACCTCGACAAGCTGGTGCAGACCCAGGTCAAGGGCATCAACGACACCAACACCTTCTACCAGGTGATCCTGGCCAAGCTGACCCGCTACTTCAACCAGAAGGGCTACGTCGACCTCAACGACGCCTTCCTCTTCGACCTGCAGCAGTCCAAGCAACACCTCTCCAATGAAGAGATGGCGATGCTGATCGGCGCGGTGTTCCGCTTCTCCTCCGCCGACATCGCCTTCACCTCCGACCTGATCAACCGCCGCGGCCTGATCACTCCGCCCAAGTACCCGATCACCGAAGGCACCAGCCTGACGCCGTTCTTCAAGCGCGCCATGCAGTGCGACTTCGAGTGCTACATGACCGACCAGTTGATGCCGCTATGGCGCGCCAAGTACGACGGCGGCAGCCTCCCGCAGCTGGTCGACCAGGTCAGCCTGTATGGGGTCCAGGACTACCTGAAGCAGAGCCCGAAGATCGCCGTCATGCACAACGCCGACGACGTCATCCTTGGCCCGGGCGATATCGGCTTCCTGCGCCGCACCTTTGGTGATCGCCTGACGCTCTACCCGCGCGGCGGCCACTGCGGCAACCTCAATTACCGCGTGAACGCCCAGGACATGCTGGGCTTCTTCAAGGGACAGGGTGCCCCGGCCGACGGCCTGGCCACCGCGCAGACAGGGAACTGACTCCATGCCACTCCGCCATTCCTGGACTCTTGCCCTGCTGCTGGCCTGCGGCGTCGCCCAGGCCGAGACCGCGCAACCGGTACAGACGCCCATCACCACCAAGTTCGACATGGCGCCGGACGACGACGGCTTCAAGCACCCGCTCGACGCGCTGAAGTTCAACCCCGGCCTGGACCAGCGCGAGTTCGAGCGCGCCACCTTCGACGCGCTCAACGTCTACGACCCCTGGGAGTCGTGGAACCGTCGGGTCTATCACTTCAACTACCGCTTCGACGAGTGGGTCTTCCTGCCCGTGGTGCATGGCTACGAGTACGTCACCCCGCACTTCGTGCGTACTGGCGTGAGCAACTTCTTCAGCAACCTGGGCGAAGTGCCGACGCTGCTCAACAGCGTTGCCCAGCTCAAGCCCCAGCGCGCGGCGAACAGCACCGCGCGGCTGCTGTTCAACACCATCTTCGGCATCGGCGGCCTGTGGGACCCGGCCACCGCCATGGGCCTGCCCAAGCTCAGCGAGGACTTCGGCCAGACCCTGGGCTACTGGGGCGTCCCCGATGGCCCCTACCTGATGCTGCCGATCCTTGGCCCGTCCAACCTGCGCGACACCGGCGGGCTGGTCACCGACTTCGTCGCCGCCCGCGAAGTGAACTACCTGGACTACTCCGAGATCAGCCGCGAGTACTGGGAACTGCCGGTGCTGGAGATCATCGACAAGCGCTACAGCAATGGCTTCCGCTACGGGCAGATGAACACGCCCTTCGAGTACGAGAAGCTGCGCTACTTCTATACCGAAGCCCGGCGCCTGCAGATTCAGGAGTGAATCGGAACCGTCGCCCTTGGGCGGCGGTTTTCTTTTCATTAATACATCTATTTTATCGATTGGTAAGCTGAAAAACTCGCAACCATTGATCCATCGATTGGGACTAGGATGATCTCCATTCACAGATCAAGGAGGTCCCCATGACCCGTTTACGTACCGTGATCGACCAGCACATCGGCCACCCGGCCTCCGACGGCGCCGGCGTGCGCCTGACCCGCGTCATTGGCGGTGCGGGCATCGAACGCTTCGATCCGTTCCTGATGCTCGACCAGTTCGACACACAGAACCCCGACGACTACATCGCCGGCTTCCCCTCGCACCCGCACCGCGGCTTCGAGACCGTCACCTACATGCTCGAAGGGCGCATGCGCCACGAAGACCACCTGGGCAATACCGGCCTGCTCAAGCCCGGCGGCGTGCAGTGGATGACGGCGGCCCACGGCATCATCCACAGCGAGATGCCCGAGCAGGTGGAAGGCGCCATGCGTGGCTTCCAGCTGTGGCTGAACCTGCCGGCGAAGGACAAGCTGTCCCCGGCCGGCTACCGCGATATCGAGCCGGAAGACGTGCCGCGCGTGACCACCGGGCAAGGTGTGGGCGTGACCGTGATCGCCGGGCGCTTCGACGACGGCGAGACCGCCGTCGATGGCGCGGTGCAGCGTCCGGGCACCGAACCGCACTATTACGATCTGGTCCTGCCGGCGGGCACTTCGGTGGCTCCGCAGATTCCGGCGGGCCATCGGGTGATGCTGTACGTCTATGAGGGTTCGCTGCAGGTACCGGGCGAGCGCGGCAACGAGAACATCGCCACCAACCGCCTGGTGCGCCTGGGCCAGGGCGACGAGATCCAGCTGTCCAGCGACCAGGGCGCGCGCGTCCTGCTGCTGGCCGGCAAGCCGCTCAATGAGCCCATCGTGCAGTACGGCCCGTTCGTGATGAACAGCCGCGAGGAAATCGAGCAGGCCCTGCGCGACTACCGCGATGGCGTTTTCGCGGTCTGACTGAAGCCCGATGAGCTTTCGTAGGATGGGTGGAGCTTGCGATACCCATCGTCCGGAGCGGCCGGAAAAATGATGGGTATCGCTTCGCTCCACGCCATCCTACGAAGGGTTCCTACAGCGACCACTCCTCCATCCCCAGAAAGCGCGCGATCTCCGCGCGCTTTTCCATGGCATCGCGATACCCCAGATCGATCAGCGCATTGCAGTAGCCCGGCTCGAACAGCAGGTAGCTGAGCACGCCCGCCCCGCTCGCCTTGGTCGCCCCCGGCCCGCGCAGGAACAGGCGCAACGCGCGTGGCAGTTCGTGGCGATACTGCGCGGCGATCTCGTCCAGCGGCCGGCTTGGCGAAATCAGCAGCACGTCCACCGGCGCCAGCCCCAGCGTCGAGCGGCGCGCCTCTTCGGGCACCAGTGAACTGAGGAAGTTGATGCGGTGCAGCAACTCGATATCGCCTTCCAGGCTGTCGATGAAGGTGCTGTTGAGAAGATGGATACCCACCTGCGCCAGGCTCGGCGGCTGGCCGGTACGGTAGTTCGCCACGGACTCGTTGGCACTGCCGACGGTGGGATTGCCGCTCACACCAATCACCAGAACGCGGTTGGCGCCCAGATGCAACGCCGGGCTGATCGGTGCCTGCTGCCGAACCGCACCGTCGCCGAAGAACTCGCGGAGAATCTTCACCGGGCGGAACAGCAACGGAATCGCCGAACTGGCCAGCAAATGCTCGATCTGCAGACGCGTCGGCACGCCGATACGCCGGTGACGCAGCCACGGATCGATGGTGGCGCGGCCCTGGTAGAAGGTCACCGCCTGCCCGGACTCGTAGCCGAATGCGGTGACTGCCACTGCGCGCAGATTGCGGCGGCGCACGGCGGCGGCGATGCCGGACAGGTCCAGCTCACGCTCCAGGAGATAGCGCAACGGCGTGCTGTCCAGCAGCGCTACCGGCTCGCGTTTTCCCAGCCCGAGCAGGCTGTGGCCGAGAAACTTGAAGGCCTGGCTGAACACGCCCGGCCAGTCGGAACGGTACACCTGCCCGGTGCGAAAACCCTTCCAGACCTTGGTCAGGCGCTCCACCGCGCCGGTGAAGGACAGCGCACCGCAGGCGAGGCCGACGGCATTGATGGCGCCAGCTGAAGTGCCGACGATCACCGGGAAGGGATTCTCCGCCCCCTCGGGCAGCAGCTCGGCGATGGCGGCCAGCACGCCGACCTGGTAGGCCGCCCGCGCGCCGCCGCCGGAAAGTATGAGGCCAGTGACGGCCGGGGAAGTCGGTGCAGTGGCGGAGTCGGTCACAGCTGAAGTCCTTGTCGCGTCGTTACCAGCGTAGACCGCCCCGGCCTACTTCTTGTCGTAGAGCTTCGGCTCGCCCTCGGGGCGGCTCTTGAAGCGCCGATGCGCCCAGAGGTACTGCTCGGGCTGACGGCGAATCTCGCTTTCCACCCATTGGTTGATACGCAGGCAGTCGGCCTCTTCGCTCTCGCCGGGGAAGTCTTCCAGCGGCGGATGGATGGTCAGGCGGTAGCCCGAGCCGTCGGCTAGGCGCGACTGGGTAAAGGGCAGCACCAGCGCGCGGCCCAGGCGGGCGAACTTGGTGGTGGCGGTGACAGTCGCCGCCTGGATGCCGAACAACGGCACGAACAGGCTCTGCTTGGCGCCGTAATCCTGGTCCGGCGCGTACCAGATGGCCCGGCCGGCGCGCAGCACCTTGAGCATGGCGCGCACGTCCTCGCGCTCGATGGCGGTAGCGTCGGCGTTATGCCGCTCGCGGCCGGTACGCTGGACGAAGTCGAACACCGGGTTGTCGTGCTCGCGATACATGCCGTCGATGGTCTGCACCTGGCCCAGCAGCGCCGCGCCGATCTCCAGGGTGGTGAAGTGCATGGCCATGAGGATCACGCCCTTGCCTTCGGCCTCGGCCGTCTTCAGGTGCTCGATGCCTTCGATGTGGGCGAGCTTGGCCAGACGGGCCTTGGGCCACCACCAGCTCATGGCCATCTCGAAGAAGGCGATGCCGGTGGATGCGAAGTTTTCCTTGAGCAGACGCTTGCGCTCGGCGGCGGACAGTTCCGGGAAACACAACTCCAGATTGCGTGCGGCGATCGCCCGGCGGCTGCCGACCACGCGGTACATCAGCGCCCCCAGTCCGCGGCCCAGGCCCAGTAGCGCCGGGTACGGCAGCTGCACCACCAGCCACAGCACGCCGAGGCCGAGCCAGAGCGGCCAGTGGCGGGGATGGAGGAACTCACGGCGAAAGGTGGGGCGGTCCATGGAACTTTCCGGCTAGGTCAAAGCCCGACATTCTACCTTGCCGGCGCACACCGCGCCCGCCTTCAGGCCCTGGCCGTGCGCCACGCTTGCGGCTGCCGGGGCGCTCCGTTATAAGTCCACACCATTTAGTGATGCAGCCTGACCATGAGCCAAGCCGACCTTCTCGACCACGATCCCGTATTCCAGCTCAAGGGCAGCATGCTGGCCGTCACCGTTCTGGAACTGGCCCACAATGACCTGCCGCGCCTGGACCGCCAGCTCGCCGACAAGGTCGCCCAGGCCCCCAACTTCTTCCGCGACACCCCGCTGGTGCTGGCGCTAGACAAGCTGCCCGACGGCGAAGGCCAGCTCGACTTGCAGGGCGTGCTGGACATCTGCCGCCGCCACGGCCTGCGCACCCTGGCCATTCGCGCCAGCCGCGAGGAAGACATCCGCCTGGCCACCATGTTCGACATCCCCGTGCTGCCGCCGTCGGGCTCGTCCCGCGAGCGCCCGGTCGAACCCAAGGACGCCGTCCCGCAGGTGACCGGCGCTGCGCCGGTACGTCGCCCGCGCGGCGAAAAGCTCTCGGAAAAGGTGGTCGAGCAGGCCGCCGGCGCTGGCGTGCAGGCCGAGAAGCCGGCCGAGCAGCCCACCGAGGCCAAGCCGGAGATCGCCGCAGAAGCGCCCGCCGAGGCAACTGCCGAAACGCTGGAGCCGGCCAAGGAAGCCGCTGAGCAAAAGCCCGCCGAACCGCCGGCACCGGTCGTCCGCCCGACCAAGCTGGTGACCACTCCGGTCCGCGGCGGCGTGCAGATCTACGCCGCCGGCGGCGACCTGATCGTGCTCGCCCCCGTCAGCCCGGGTGCGGAACTTCTCGCCGACGGAAATATCCATGTGTACGGTCCGATGCGCGGACGCGCCCTGGCAGGTGTCAAGGGCGATACCAGCGCACGTATTTTCTGCCAGCAGCTGGCCGCGGAACTCGTGTCCATCGCTGGTAATTACAAGGTCGCCGAAGACCTTCGACGCAGTCCGCAATGGGGGCAGGCGGTGCACGTCAGCCTGTCGGGTGACGTGTTGAACATCACCCGCCTTTAACGGATACTGCCGCGACTTTCAGGGACCAGAATTCTTCGTTTTTTCTTTGGGGTGAATCACCTTGGCCAAGATCCTCGTAGTCACTTCCGGTAAGGGTGGCGTCGGTAAAACCACCACCAGCGCAGCCATCGGCACCGGCCTGGCCCTGCGCGGCCACAAGACCGTCATCGTCGACTTCGACGTGGGCCTGCGTAACCTCGACCTGATCATGGGCTGCGAACGCCGCGTGGTTTACGACTTCGTCAACGTCATCAACGGCGAAGCCACCCTGACCCAGGCCCTGATCAAGGACAAGCGCCTCGAGAACCTGTTCGTACTGGCTGCCAGCCAGACCCGCGACAAGGACGCCCTCACCCAGGAAGGCGTCGGCAAGGTCATCGAAGAACTCAAGCAGTCCTTCGACTACGTGATCTGCGACTCCCCGGCCGGCATCGAGAAAGGTGCCCACCTGGCCATGTACTACGCCGACGAGGCGATCGTCGTGACCAACCCGGAAGTCTCCTCGGTCCGCGACTCCGACCGCATGCTCGGCCTGCTGGCCAGCAAGTCCGCCCGCGCCGAGAAAGGCGAGGACGCGATCAAGGAACACCTGCTGCTGACCCGCTACAACCCCGAGCGCGTCACCAAAGGCGAAATGCTCGGCGTCGAGGACGTCGAGGAAATCCTGGCCATCCGTCTGCTCGGCGTGATCCCGGAATCCCAGGCCGTGCTGAAGGCATCCAACCAGGGCGTACCGGTCATCCTCGATGAAGAGAGCGATGCTGGCCAGGCGTACAGCGACGCCGTCGAGCGACTGCTGGGCAAGGAAATGCCCCATCGGTTCCTTGATGTCCAGAAGAAAGGATTCCTGCAACGACTGTTCGGAGGACGTGAATGAGCCTTTTAGATTTCTTCCGCAGCCGGAAGGCGCAAAACAGCGCATCCATCGCGAAAGAAAGACTCCAGATCATCGTCGCCCACGAGCGCGGCAACCGTTCGCAACCGGACTACCTCCCGCAGTTGCAGAAAGACCTGCTGGAAGTGATCCGCAAATACGTGCCCATTGACCAGGAACAAGTCCAGGTCGAGCTGGCCAACCAGGGCAGCTGTTCGATCCTGGAACTCAACATCACCCTGCCGGAGCGTTGATCCGGCTGTGGTGAACCTGCGGCGGCTTCGGCCGCCGCAGTCGTTTTCGTCATTCTTATTCGCGCAAGAGCTTCCATGCCGCTTTCCCAGATCGAATTCGTCCATGAGGACGCCGCCCTGCTGGTGGTGAACAAGCCCACCCTGCTGCTCTCCGTGCCCGGCCGCGCGGACGACAACAAGGACTGCCTGATCACCCGCCTGCAGGAGAACGGCTATCCGGAAGCGCGCATCGTCCACCGGCTGGACTGGGAGACCTCCGGGCTGATCGTGCTGGCCCGTGATGCCGACAGCCACCGCGAGCTGTCCCGCCAGTTCCACGACCGCGAGACCGAGAAGGCCTACACCGCCCTGTGCTGGGGTGAGCCGGAACTGGACAGTGGCCGCATCGAGGCACCGCTGCGCTACGACCCGCCAACCAAGCCGCGCCACGTGGTGGACTTCGAACAGGGCCGTCATGCGCTGACCTTCTGGCGGGTCATGGAGCGCCACGGCAACTGGAGCCGCGTCGAACTCACGCCAATCACCGGTCGCTCGCACCAGCTGCGCGTGCACATGCTGACCATCGGCCACCCGCTGCTGGGTGACCGCCTGTACGCCGAAGGCGAGGCCCTGACCCTGCGCGACCGCCTGTGCCTGCACGCCAGCATGCTGGCCCTGACCCACCCGCAGACCGGCGAGCGCCTGCGCTTCGAGTCGCCCGCACCGTTCTGATCGCCTGTATTCGCTCTACCTGCATCACCGAACTGCAGGAGCGAGCTTGCTCGCGAACCGAGGTTGAAGTCGGAGCCAGGACGGTTCGCGAGCAAGCTCGCTCCTACAACGTCCTCCCCTGGCCGCAGATTTGCGCATTTACGTTAAACTTCCGGCCATTCGCTGTCCGGAGTTACCCATGCGTGCAGAACTCAACCAGGGCCTGATCGATTTCCTCGCGGCCTCCCCCACCCCCTTCCACGCCACCCAGGCCCTCGCCCTCCGCCTTGAAGAGGCCGGCTACCAGCGCCTGGACGAGCGCGATGCCTGGCGCACCGAAGCTGGTGGCCGCTATTACGTCACCCGCAACGACTCCTCGCTAATCGCCTTCAAGCTCGGCACCGCGCCGCTGCTGGAGAACGGCCTGCGCCTGGTCGGCGCCCACACCGACAGCCCGTGCCTGCGCGTCAAGCCGAACCCCGAGCTGGTGCGTAACGGCTACTGGCAACTGGGCGTCGAGGTCTACGGCGGCGCGCTGTTCGCGCCCTGGTTCGACCGCGACCTGTCCCTGGCCGGCCGCGTCACCTTCCGCTTGGCCGGCAAGGTCGAAAGCAAGCTGATCGACTTCAGGGCGCCCATTGCGGTGATCCCCAACCTGGCGATCCACCTCAACCGCGAAGCCAACCTCGGCTGGTCGATCAACGCGCAGACCGAGCTGCCGCCGATCCTCGCCCAGGTCGCCGCTGGCGAGACCCGCGACTTCCGCGACCTGCTCGGCGAACAGCTGCAACTGGAGCACGGCATCACCGCCGACGCCATCCTCGACTACGAGCTGAGCTTCTACGATACCCAGCGCGCGGCCGTGATCGGCCTCGACCAGGCGTTCATCGCCGGTGCCCGCCTGGACAACCTGCTGTCCTGCTACGCCGGCCTGCAGGCGCTGCTGGGCAGCAGTGACGAGCAGAGCGGCGTGCTGGTCTGCACCGACCATGAGGAAGTGGGCTCCTGCTCTGCCTGCGGCGCCGATGGTCCGTTCCTGGAGCAAGTGCTGCGCCGGCTGCTGCCCGAAGGCGACGCCTTCACCCGTACCGTACAGCGCTCGCTGCTGGTCTCCGCCGACAACGCGCACGGCGTACACCCGAACTACGCCGACAAGCACGACGGCAACCACGGCCCGAAGCTCAACGGCGGGCCGGTGATCAAGATCAACAGCAACCAGCGTTACGCCACCAACAGCGAGACCGCCGGCTTCTTCCGCCACCTGTGCCTGGAAAACGAAGTGCCGGTGCAGAGCTTCGTGACCCGCAGCGACATGGGTTGCGGCTCCACCATCGGCCCGATCACCGCCAGCCAGATCGGCGTGCGTACCGTGGACATCGGCCTGCCGACCTTCGCCATGCACTCCATCCGCGAACTGGCCGGCAGCCAGGACCTGCACTACCTGGCCAAGGTCCTCAGCGCCTTCTACGACAGCGCCGACCTGCCCTGACCCGAACGCCCGGCCCCGCCGGGCGTTTTTGTATGAAGAGTCTTCGAGGAGAGCCAGCCATGCCCTTCAGCGGGAGCTGCCTGTGCGGCGACATCGCCTACGAGATCGACGGCCTGGACATGCCTATCGGCCATTGCCACTGCCGGACCTGCCAGAAGGCGCACGCGGCGGCCTTTGCCAGTACGGCGGGGGTCATGCGCGAGCACTTTCGCTGGACCCGCGGCGCGGACAAGCTGGCAGCTTATGAATCCTCGCCCGGCAAGCTGCGTAAGTTCTGCCCGCGCTGCGGCACGCAGCTGATCGCCGAGCGCGACGGCCAACCTCACGTCATCGTGCGGGTAGCCAGCCTGGACGAGGATCCGGGCTCTCGGCCGGCGCGGCATATCTGGGTGTCCCACGACCGGCCCTGGCTGGCGCAGGATGGGATTCCGGCCTATCCGGAGTGGAATCCGGACCGCTGAATCGGCCGTTGATCCTGTAGGAGCGAGCTTGCTCGCGAACCACCCAACTCCGGTGCCATCGGCTGACTCCGTTCGCGAGCAAGCACGCTCCTACAACTCAGGCTCGACGGCAGGCGATCAATCCGGCACTTCCACACTCACGTGAATGGCATCGTGTCGCCAGAACTCCAGGTCGCAATCGATGATGCGCCCGTGCTGATCACCGTTGATGCGGGCGATGCGCAGCGCCGGGCTGCCCTCGGCGACTCGCAGTACGCTGGCGGCTTCACCGTGCAACGCGGTGGGCACCATGTCGAAGCGCACGCGGCCATAGCGAATGTCGTAGCGGCTGGCATACAGCTCAGTCAGTGAGCAGGTCAGGTCGCTGTCGAGGATGCCGGGGAAGTAAGCCGGGTTGAGGTAGTGCTCGACGTAGAGCACCAGCCGCCCATCCACACGTCGCACGCGACGAATCTGGTACACGCTGGACAGCGCCGGCAGCTCCAGTAGCTCGCAGATGGCCGCGCTGGCGGGCACCTGCCGCGCCGACAGCACCTCGGTCGCCGGCACGCGCCCCTGCCCTTCCACCATGGCGTGGTAGTGGCTGCGCACCAGCGGGTTGTACAGCAGGCGCGGCGGTGAGACGAACCAGCCGCGACGCTCCTCGCGGTAGATCAGGCCTTGCGCCTCGAGTTGCCCCAGCGCCTCGCGCAATGTGATGCGCGTGGTATCGAACAGCTCGCTCAGCTTGCGCTCGGCCGGCAGCTTGCCGCCCGCGCTGAGCAGGCCGCTGTCGATCTGTTCGATGAGTGCGCGGCAGATCGTCGTGACCGTGGGTAGCGCCGTATCGCGCATTCGATTCCCTCTTTTGGACTAGTCCAGCCCCAGAACAGGGCATTTCTTACCCCCGATGGGGTGTCGTCATCCTAGGAAAGCCCGATGACCGTCCCGTGACAGTGCCTTTGCAAGCAGCGCCCATGCCAGTTAACGACATCAGCGTAGCCCAGGCGGATCAAGGCATTGGCCATGGTCTACGCTTTTCCCCGATACCCCGCTGGGCGCTCGAGGCCGGGCCGGCGAGCCTGGGGCATACATCAAACTGTCATCCGCCCCGCTTAGATTGGCCTGCGTCTTGCTGATCTAGACCACGCTTGAAAACACTGAACCGAAGGAGCACCGAATGAAACGCTTGCTTGCTTCACTGCTGGGATCGGCCATTGCCTTCGGCAGCGGCCTCGCCATGGCGGCCAACGCCGATCTGCAATCGCTGGAAGCCGCTGCCCGCAAGGAAGCCCAGGTCAACAGCGTGGGCATGCCCGACAGCTGGGCGAACTGGAAGGACACCTGGAAGGACCTGGAAAGCAAGTACGGCTTGAAGCACATGGACACCGACATGAGCTCGGCCCAGGAGCTGGCCAAGTTCAAGGCCGAGAAGGAAAACGCCAGCGCCGACATCGGCGACGTCGGCGCCGCCTTCGGGCCCATCGCGATGCAGATGGACGTCAGCCAGCCCTACAAGCCCAGTACCTGGGACCAGGTCCCGGAATGGGCCAAGGACAAGGACGGCCACTGGGCACTCGCCTACACCGGCACCATCGCCTTCATCGTCAACAAGCAGCTGGTGAAGGACGTTCCGCACAGCTGGGCCGACCTGCTCAAGGGCAAGTACAAGGTCACCATCGGTGACGTCAGCGCTGCCGCCCAGGCCGTCAACGGCGTGCTGGCCGCCAGCATCGCCAACGGCGGTGACGAAAAGAACATCAAGCCGGGCCTGGAGTTCTTCGCCCAGTTGGCCAAGCAGGGCCGCCTGTCGCTGACCAACCCGGTGATCAACACCCTGGAGAAGGGTGAAGTGGAAGTCGGCATCGTCTGGGACTTCAACGGCCTGAGCTACCGCGACCAGATCGACCCGTCACGCTTCGAGGTGCTGATCCCCTCCGACGGCTCGGTGATCTCCGGCTACACCACCATCATCAACAAGTACGCGAAGAACCCGAACGCCGCCAAGCTGGCCCGCGAATACATCTTCAGCGACGCCGGCCAGATCAACCTGGCCAAGGGCAATGCCCGTCCGATCCGCGCCGAGCACCTGACCCTGCCGGCCGAGGTGAAGGCCAAGCTGCTGCCCAACGAGCAGTACGCCAAGGCCCAGCCGATCAAGGATCCCAAGGCCTGGGAAGAAACCTCCAAGCGCCTGCCGCGCCAGTGGCAGGAAAACGTCATCATCAACATGCAGTGACGCCCAGCCGCCCCGGTTCGCGCCGGGGCGGCCGCGTCTGACCAAGGCCCCGCCCATGCGCCACGACGTCATCCTGGTCGTTCTCGACGGCCTCAACTACAGCGTCGCCCACGACTGCATGGGCCACCTGCAAGCCCTGTGCTACGCCGGCCGCGGCCAGCTCTATCGGCTCGAATGCGAGCTGCCATCGCTGTCCCGCCCGCTCTATGAATGCATCCTCACCGGCGTGCGCCCCATCGATAGCGGCATCCTGCACAACGATGTATCGCGTCTGTCGAACCAGCGCAGCCTGTTCCACTATGCCCGCGACGCCGGCCTGACCACCGCCGCGGCTGCCTATCACTGGGTCAGCGAGCTGTACAACCGCACGCCCTTCGACCCGGCGCGTGACCGTCATACCGCCGATGAATCCCTGCCGATCCAGCACGGCCACTTCTACTGGACCGACCACTACCCCGACTCGCACCTGTTCACCGATGCCGAGTCGCTGCGCCGCCGGCACGCGCCCAACTGCCTACTGGTGCACCCGATGAACATCGACGACACCGGCCACAAGCACGGCCTCGGCACGCCGCAGTACCGCAACAGCGCGCGGCATGCCGACATCATTCTTTCCGAATACCTGCACCAGTGGCTGGCCGCCGGCTACCAAGTGATGGTCACCGCCGACCACGGCATGAACGACGACCGCAGCCACGGCGGCATCCTCCCCGAGGAGCGCGAAGTGCCGCTGTTCGTCTTCGGCGAGGCATTCAGCCTCGACGACCAGGCACGCCCGCGCCAGGTCGAACTCTGCGGCACGCTGTGCGAGATCCTCGGCGCGCCCCACGACAAACCGGTCTGCCGGGAGCTGCTCAAGGCATGAGATCGAACACCGGAAAACTCTTCGCCCTGCTCTGCCTGCTGCCTTTCGCGCTGTTCTTCTTCGCCTTCCAGCTCGCGCCGCTGCTATGGGTGATGATCAACAGCGTGCGCACCGGCGACGGTTGGGGCCTGGGCAATTTCAGCGAGATCTTCGGCTCGCCCTTCTACCTGCAGGCGATCCGCTACAGCCTGGAAATCTCGCTGTGGTCGAGCCTGATCGGCCTGTTCATCGCCATCCTTGGCAGCTACTCGCTGCGCCAGGTGGACAGCAAGCTGCGCGACTTCGTGATGGCCTTCGCCAACATGACCAGCAACTTCGCCGGGGTGCCGCTGGCCTTCGCCTTCATCATCATCCTGGGCTTCAACGGCGCCATCACGCTGCTGCTGAAACAGGCGGGGATCATCGAGGACTTCAACCTCTATTCGAAGACCGGCCTGATCATCCTCTACACCTACTTCCAGATTCCCCTGGGCGTGATGCTGCTCTACCCGGCCTTCGACGCCCTGCGCGAAGACTGGCGCGAATCCGCCGCACTACTGGGCGCCAGCCAGTGGGCGTTCTGGCGGCACATCGGCATCCCGGTGCTGACGCCGGCGCTGCTGGGCACCTTCGTCATCCTGCTGGCCAACGCGCTGGGCGCCTATGCCACGGTCTACTCGCTGACCACTGGCAACTTCAACGTGGTGCCGATCCGCATCGCTGGGCTGGTCTCGGGCGACGTGTTCCTCGACCCGAACATGGCCAGCGCCCTGGCGATGGTGCTGGTCGGCCTGATGAGCATCATTACCCTGGCCCACCAGTGGCTGCTGCGCCGGAGCTACCATGTCGAGAAACGCTAACGCGCTGTACCACCGCGTGGTGGTCTACGCACTGTTCCTGATCCTGCTGGTGCCGCTGGCCGCCACCCTGCTCTATTCGCTGGCCACCTCCTGGAGCGCCAGCGTGCTGCCGGACGGGCTGACCCTGAAGTGGTTCCTGACCCTGTGGAGCGACCCGCGCTTCCTCGTCGCCTTCGGCCAGTCGCTGCTGGTGTGCTTCGGCGCGCTGATCCTGAGCGTGGCGCTGGTGCTGCCGCTGATGTTCGTCATCCACTACTACTTCCCGCGCCTGGACGCGCTGATGAACGTGCTGATCCTGCTGCCCTTCGCGGTGCCGCCGGTGGTCTCGTCGGTCGGCCTGCTTCAGCTCTACGCCTCGGGCCCGGTACCCATCGTGGGCACGCCATGGATCCTCATCGGCTGCTACTTCACCATCGCGCTGCCCTTCATGTACCGGGCGATCAGCAACAACCTGCAGGCGATCAATCTGCACGACCTGATGGACGCCGCCCACCTGCTCGGCGCCAGCACCTGGCAGGCCGCCCTGCTGGTGGTGCTGCCGAACCTGCGCAAGGGCCTGATGGTGGCGCTGTTCCTGTCCTTCAGCTTCCTCATCGGCGAGTTCGTCTTCGCCAACCTGCTGGTGGGCACCCGCTACGAAACCCTGCAGGTGTTCCTCAACAACATGCGCAACAGCAGTGGCCACTACACCAGCGCGGTGGTGGTTTCGTACTTCCTCTTCGTCCTGCTGCTCACCTGGGCGGCGAACCGTTTAAGCAAGGACAAGGCATGAGCTTCCTCAGCGTCGAGACACTGAACAAGAGCTACGGCAGCACCACGGTGTTCCAGGACATCGACTTCGCCGCCGAGAGCGGCGAGTTCGTCACCCTGCTCGGCCCCAGCGGCTGCGGCAAGTCCACCCTGTTGCGCTGCATCGCCGGCCTCACCGCGGTGGACAGCGGGCGCATCCTGCTGGACGGCGAGGACATCGTGCCCAAGAGCCCGCAGAAGCGCGGCATCGCCATGGTGTTCCAGAGCTACGCGCTGTTCCCCAACATGACCGTGGAGCAGAACGTCGGCTTCGGTTTGCGCATGCACAAGGTGCCGGCAGCGGAATCGGCCCAGCGTGTGGCCGAGGTGCTGGAAATGGTCGAACTCGGCCCGCTCGCCGCACGCTATCCGCACCAGCTCTCCGGCGGCCAGTGCCAGCGCGTCGCCCTGGCCCGCTCACTGGTCACCCGCCCGCGCCTGCTGCTGCTCGACGAGCCGCTGTCGGCACTGGACGCACGCATCCGCAAGCACCTGCGCGAGCAGATCCGGCGCATCCAGCAGGAACTGAAACTGACTACGGTCTTTGTCACCCACGACCAGGAAGAGGCGCTGACGCTGTCCGACCGCATCGTGCTGATGAACGCCGGGCGCATCGTCCAGAGCGGCGACGCGGAAACCCTCTACACCGCGCCGGAAAACGCCTTTGCTGCCGGCTTCATCGGCAACTACAACCTGCTCGATGCGGCCCAGGCGACCCGGTTGCTCGACCGCCCCTTCCGCCAACAGGTGGCGATCCGCCCCGAATCCCTGCGCCTGAGCGCCGAAGCGAGCGAGGGCATTCCGGTTCGGGTACTCTCCCACAGCCTGCTGGGCAACGTGATCCGCTACCGGGTGGACGCCAACGGCGTCGAGCTGACCGTGGACGTCCTCAACCGCAGCGCCGAGCGCCTGTACCCAGCCGGCACCACGCTCGGCCTGCACGTAGACATTGAAAGCATTCGGGAGGTGGCCTGATGGCCCTGGTGATATTCGACCTCGACGACACCCTGATCGACGGCGACTGCGCGAGCCTGTGGAGCAAGCGCATGGCCGATCTCGGCTGGGTCGACGCGGAGTCGTTCCTCAAGCGCGACGCCGAACTGATGGCGCTGTACGCGCAGGGCAAACTGCCCATGGAGGACTACATGGCCTTCGCCCTGGAACCGATGGCCGGGCGCAGCGTGGAAGAAATCGAGCGCGATGTCGAAGCCTTCGTCGAGGACGTGATCGAGCCGCTGATCCACAGCGACGCGTGCGCCACCCTCGCCCGCCACCGCGAAGCCGGCGACCGCCCGCTGGTGATCTCCGCCTCTGGCGTGCACCTGGTCAAACCCATCGCCGCACGTATCGGCATCGACGAAGTGCTGGCCATCGACCTGGAAGTGCTGAACGGGCACTACACCGGCCGTACTGTCGGCACCCTCACCTACCGCGAAGGCAAGGTGCTGCGCCTGCTCGACCTGCTCGAAGGCGACGACAGCCAACTGGCCGACGCGCACTTCTACTCCGACTCGCGCAACGACCTCCCGCTGCTCAAGCTGGTGGGCAACCCGCACGTGGTGAATGCTGACCCGGTACTGCTGGAGCACGCACAGAAGATGGGTTGGGACGTTCTGAACTGGAAGTGACGTTTGCACCCGAAAAAAGGGTCGCTGATGCGGCCCTTTTCATTGGCGGCTCCTGTAGGAGCGAGCTTGCTCGCGACCCTTAGCTCAGGCTCTCATCGATCACGACCACTACCTTGCCCTGCACCTGGTTGCTCGCCAGCGCATCGAACGCGCTCTGCGCATCTCGGACCGGGAAGGTGCGCTCCAGCTGCGGGCTCAGCTTGCCGGTTTCGAACAATGGCCAGACCTTCTGCCCGAGCTCGGCGATCAGCTGCGCCTTGAAGTCGGCATCGCGCGAACGCAGGGTCGAGCCGATCAGTTGAATGCGCTTGCCCAGCAGCAGGGCCAGGTCCAGTTCGGCCTTGCGACCGCCCATCAGGCCGATAACCACCCATCGACCGTCACGGGCGAGGATTTCCAGGTCCAGCTTGGCGTAGTTGGCGCCCACCGGGTCGAGGATCACATCGAAGGGAGCGAAATCCCGAAGCGATTCGAGGCTCTTGCCACGCAGCGCGCCGCCCTCGGCGCCCAAAGCCTCGCAGTAGGCCAGGCGATCAGCGGAGCCGACGCTGACCCAGCAAGGGCTGCCGAAGGCCTTGCACAGCTGGATACCGGCCGAGCCGACGCCGCTGGCGCCCGCGTGCAGCAGCACCTTCTCCCCCGGCTGCAGCGCGCCGAGCATGAACAGGTTCAGCCACGCGGTGGCGTAGACCTCGGGCAGCGCAGCGGCTTCAGCAAGGCTCAAGCCGGCAGGCACCGGTAGCGCATGACGCTGGTCCACCACCACTTCCTCGGCCATGCCGCCGCCGGCCAGCAGGGCGCAGACGCGGTCGCCCACCTGCCAGGTACTGCCGGCACCGACTTCGGTCACCACGCCGGCACATTCCAGGCCGATGACGTCGCTAGCCCCCGGCGGTGGCGGGTAGAGCCCGGCCACTTGCAGCAGGTCGGCGCGGTTGAGTCCCGCGGCGGCGACCTGGATGCGGATCTGTCCTTGTGCGCAAGCAGGGTTCGGGCGCTCGGCCCACTCCACTCGCCCTTCGATGCCTTGCAATGCGTTCACGCTGCCTCCATAGTGATCCTGCAGGGCCCGATCCGAAAGGTCGGGCCCTTTCTTCGCGCCGAATTCACCTGCGATTGAACCCGGCGCCGCCAATTAAGGCCTAATATGCGTCATAACTCCGCGATCAGTCGAATCAGCATGAAGCGATTTTTGCCCCGTACCGCCCTGTTGTTCATCCTCGGCGCAACCGCCTTTTCCTCGTTCGCGGCAACCACCAGCCCGAACGTCTGGGACGGCCTGCAGCCTGACCGGGATCAAGTGATCGCCAGCCTCAACATCGTTGAGCTGCTCAAGCGCCATCACTACAACAAGCCGCCGCTGAACGACGAGCGCTCGGCGAAGATCTATGACAGCTACCTGAAGACGCTCGATCCGGCGCGGATGTACTTCACCCAGGCCGATATCGACCAGTTCGCCCCCTGGCGCACCCAGTTCGACGACTTCCTCAAGAGCGGCGAACTGGAGCCGGGCTTCACCATCTACAAGCGTCACCTCGACCGCCTGAAGGAGCGCCTGGACTTCGCCCTGGCCACCCTGAACAAGGGCGTCGACAAGATGGACTTCAAGACCGACGAGTCGCTGGAAATCGACCGCGAGAAATCGCCCTGGGCGAAAGACAGCGCGGCGCTCGACGACCTGTGGCGCAAGAAGGTGAAGGACGAAGTCCTGCGCCTGAAGATCGCCGGCAAGGACAACAAGGCCATCCAGGAACAGCTGACCAAGCGCTACAAGAACCAGCTGATGCGCCTGGAGCAGACCCGCAGCGAAGACATCTTCCAGGCCTACATCAACGCCTTCGCGCAGACCTACGACCCGCACACCCAGTACCTGTCGCCGGACAGCGCGGAAAACTTCGACATCAACATGAGCCTCTCGCTCGAGGGCATCGGCGCCGTACTGCAGAGCGACAACGACTATGTGAAGGTCGTGCGTCTGGTACCGGCCGGCCCCGCCGAGAAGAGCAAGCAGATCGCCACTTCCGACAAGATCATCGGCGTCGCCCAGGGCAAGGGCGAGATGGTCGACGTGGTCGGCTGGCGTCTGGATGAAGTGGTCAAGCTGATCCGGGGCCCGAAAGGCTCGCAGGTCCGCCTGGAAGTGATTCCGTCCACCAACGCGCCAAACGACCAGACCAGCAAGATCGTCACCATCACCCGCGAGGCGGTGAAGCTGGAAGACCAGGCGGCGAAGAAGTCGGAAATCACCATCGACCACGAAGGCAAGAACTACAAGCTGGGCATCATCGACGTGCCCGCGTTCTACCTCGACTTCAAGGCCTATCGCGCCGGCGATCCGGACTACAAGTCCACCACCCGTGACGTGAAGAAGCTCATCGCCGAACTGCAGAAGGACAAGGTCGACGGCATCGTCATCGACCTGCGCAACAACGGCGGCGGCTCCCTGCAGGAAGCCACCGAGCTGACCGGCCTGTTCATCGACCAGGGTCCGACCGTGCTGGTGCGCAACAGCGACGGCCGCGTCGACGTGCTCAACGATGACGAGGGCAAGGCGTTCTACACCGGCCCGATGACCGTGCTGGTCAACCGCCTGTCTGCCTCAGCCTCGGAGATCTTCGCCGGCGCCATGCAGGACTACCACCGCGCGCTCATCGTCGGTGGCCAGACCTTCGGCAAGGGCACAGTGCAGACCATCCAGCCGCTCAATCACGGCGAGCTGAAGCTGACCCTGGCCAAGTTCTACCGCGTCTCCGGCCAGAGCACCCAGCACCAGGGCGTGATCCCGGACATCGGCTACCCGTCCATCGTCGACGACAAGGAAATCGGCGAAAGCGCCCTGCCCGACTCGATGCCGTGGGACACCATCAAGCCGGTACTGAAGGCCCAGGCCGATCCGTTCAAGCCGTTCCTCGACCAGCTGCGCGCCCGCCACGACGCGCGCACCGAGCACAACGCGGACTTCGTCTACGCCCGCGAGCGCCTCGCCCTGGCCCAGGAGCTGATGAAGGAGAAGACCGTCAGCCTCAACGAAGCCAAGCGTCGCGCCCAGCAGACCAGCATCGAGAACCGCCAACTGGCCATGGAGAACGCCCTGCGCAAATCCAAGGGCCAGGAGCCGCTCAAGGAGCTGAAGAAGGAAGACGAGAACGCCCTGCCGGAAGAGGACAAGACCAAACCGCAGGACGACGCCTACCTTACCGAGTCCGGGCATATCCTGATCGACTACCTGAATCTGGACTCCCAGGTAGCCAAACACTGATCGGATGACATCAAACAGTCATGACACTGTCGTGAAATGCACAGGGCCGGGAAACCGGCCCTTTGCTTTTCCAGCCACCGAGAACCGTCATGACCGTCACCGAGCAGTTGAGCGCGCTGGACCAGATCCTCGCTCACGGCGACCTGCACTGCCTGTTCCAGCCCATCCTGTCGCTTTCGGAAAGGCGCCTGGTGGGCTACGAAGCCCTTACGCGCGGCCCGTCCAACGGCCCCCTGCACTCGCCCCTGCCACTGTTCAGCATCGCCCGCAGCAGCGGTCGCCTGAGCCAACTGGAGCTGCTCTGCCGGCGCAAGGCCTGCGCGCGCTTCCGCGACCTCAAGCTCGAGGGCAAGCTGTTCCTCAACGTGTCGCCCGAATCCCTGTTGGAACCGACCCACCAGCCCGGCCGCACACTGCAGTTGCTGCAGACTTTCGGCATTTCGCCGAGCGACGTGGTGATCGAGTTGACCGAGCAGACGCCCATCGAGGATTTCACCCTCCTCGACACCGCACTGCACCACTACCGCGCCATGGGCTTTTCCATCGCCCTGGATGACCTGGGCGCTGGCTACTCCAGCCTGCGTCTGTGGTCCGAGCTGCGGCCTGACTACGTGAAGATCGACCGCCACTTCATCGGAGGCATCCACCTGGATGCGGTGAAGCGCGAGTTCGTCGGCTCGATCCTGAAGATGGCCCACGCCTCCCGCGCCCAGGTGATCGCCGAAGGCATCGAGATTCCCGAAGAGCTGGCCGTGCTTTCCGAGATGGGCGTGGACCTGGTACAGGGCTACCTGCTTGGCCGTCCCAACGAAACTCCGCCCCGCGACGCCCGCGCCCTGCTACCGGAAGTGGACAGCGCTGGTGCGCTGCTGGCCGAAGATCAAGCGGACCTCGAGCCCCTGCTGCTGGAGCAACCGGCGGTGCGCGACAGCACGCCGATCGCTGATGTGCTGGAAGCCTTCCGCGCCCAGGCCAACCTCAACTCCCTGGCGGTGCTCGACAGCCACGATCAACCGGTCGGCATCGTCCATCGCCATGCACTCTCGGACACCCTGCTCAAGCCGTTCGCGCCGGAGCTGTATGCGCGCAAGCCGATCAGCCGGCTGATGAGCGAAGACTTCCTCGCAGTGGAGCGCAGCCAGTCGCTGCAGCAGGTCAGTCGGCTGCTCACCAGCCGCGCGCGGCAGCGCATCGAGGAAGACTTCATCATCACCCTGAACGGTCGCTACCTGGGACTGGGCCGGGTGATCGACGTGCTCAAGCTGATCACCGAACTGAAGATCCGCCAGGCCCGGCATGCAAACCCACTGACGCTGCTACCGGGCAACGTGCCGATCCAGCAATGCCTGTCGCGCCTGCTGCAACAGGGGCGCGAAGCGGTGGTGTGCTATGTCGACATCGATAGCTTCAAGCCCTTCAACGACCTCTACGGCTATGCCCGTGGCGATGAAGTTCTGCTGTGCCTGGCGCAGTGCCTGGGCGAGCGCGTGGACCCGACGCGGGACTTCGTCGGCCATATCGGCGGCGACGATTTCATGCTGGTGCTGGGGACGCAGGACTGGCGCGAGCGGCTCAACCACCTGCTGGAGGATTTCCAGGGCCAGTGCCGGCGCTTCTACAGCCGCGAGCACCTGGACGCGGGCTGCTTCGTCGCGCACAACCGCCAGGGGCGGCGCGAGGAATATCCGCTGCTATCCCTGTCGATCGGCGTGGTGCACGTGAAGAGTGGCGCCGGCCAGCGCCTGGATGCCAGCCAATTGGCCGGGCTGGCCTCGGAGGCCAAGCGCCACGCGAAGAACATGTCTGGCTACAGCCTGCACATTCTCACGGCAGAATGACTCAGAGCCCCAACTGGCGGGCGCGCGTCTCGTAGCGTTCGGCCTGGGCCTCATCGGGCTCGAGACCGGGGCCGCCGCTGCGGTACAACTCGCCAAGCTTGCGTGCCGCCAGCGGATGCCCCGCCTCGGCGGCCTGCCCCCAGTAGCGCGCCGCTTCCTGCGCATCGCCGGCATGGCGGGTATCGCCCTTGAGGGATTGCACGCCCAACTGGTACGCCGCCTTGTGGTCGCCTGCCGTGGCAGCCAGGCGCAACAGACGCAAGCCTTCCTCGCGGGCGCCGAAGCCCTGCCCGCGGAACAACAGCAGGTGTCCGTAGAAGCTCTGTGCGCCGACGTCCCCCAGCGCGGCCATGCGTGCGAACTGGCCCTGCATCCAGGCCCAGGAACGCGGCTGGCGGACCATCCACGGCCATCCCATCAGGCGCCGCGCCACGGCATAGCTCAGCCGTGCACGCAGACGCCAGAACAGCTCGCGAGGCGTCACCACGTCAGAGCTCCTCGGGGTACTCGAACTCGAACACGCGGACCACTTCCGCCGCATGCCAGCCGGCAGCAGCAGGACCATCCGGCGCACCGGAGAATCGGCCCAGGCGTTCGACATGCTCGAAGAAGCCGGTTCTGGGCAGGCGGCTGGCACCCTGGCTGATCACCAGCGAACTGCGTATCGGCCGACCCGCACGGGCATCCAGCGCAGCCAGGTGTTCCAGCGCGGCGGTCAGCACGGTCATGGCCGGAGTCGGCAATTGCAGGCGCTCGATCAGCGCCCGGTAGGTGAGCAGGTGGCGCTGGCGGCGGGCATCTTCCAGCTCGCCGAGCAGGCCTTCCCAATGCTTGCGACTGATCTGCACGCTCAAGAAGCAGACTCCCCAGTGCCCAGGGCACGACGCAGGCCATGCTGGATGGCGTCGCTGGCTTCGCGCTCGCCGTTCTCTATCAGCTCCAGGTAGGACGGGCTGATGCCCACCGCACGCGCCAGCGTTTCGATGGCGATGCCACGGGCTTCCCGTAGGGCTTTCCAGTCCGGCTTCTCGTCGAATGCCGGGGTCGCATCCGGCTTGACGAGCTGAGCGGCGCCTCGGCCGGCAGCCGCCAGCAGCGCCTGGTACTCAGCCCAGGGAACCACGGCGTACTCCGCTTCGCCGTCACGCATGATGACTTGAACGTTCATGACAACACTCCTTGCAGGCGGCCATCTTAACAGCCTGGCGCCGGGCTGTGCCGGCTATACTGCGCTCGCCGTCACGCCCACAAATCGGGGGAACGATTTGCAGCGCCTGATTCCACTCTGCCTATGCCTGGCCAGTGCCCTGTGTGGCGCCGAAGAATTGCGCTGGGGCTATTCGCCAAGCAACGGCATGCCCTATGCGGAAAGTATCGACCATGAATTGGCACCTGGCTTCATCCGCGATCTGGGTGAAACCGTCGGGCAGCGCCTGGGGCTCGAGATTCGCTTCGTGGAAATGCCGGACAAGCGCGCCGAACCTGCCCTCGCCCAGGGCGCAATCCACCTGCTGTGCATCAACAATCCGCAGTGGATGAAGGCGCCGGAGAAGTTGCACTGGTCTCCCAGCCTGTTCGAGGAAGAAGATGCCCTGGCCCAACGGGCGGATGCACCGCCTGTGGAGAACCTCGCGCAGCTGCACGACATCCGCATCGGCACCAGCCTGGGCTACGTCTACCCCGCCCCGCTGATGCAGGCCTTCGCCGAAGGAAGGGTGAAGCGTGCCGATGTACGCGACCTCGATACACGCCTGCACATGCTGGAAGCCGGCCGCCTGGATGCATTGATCGAGATGCGCCGACCGCTGGAGTTTCTCCTTGCCCAGCACCACCAATTGCCAGTGGCGGTCCACAGCAACAACGTCCAGCGCTACTCGATCTACTGCTCATATAGCCCAACGCTGCCACTACCCGCCGAACGACTGGATGCCGTGCTGCAGGCAATGGTGAGCGACGGCTCCATCCAGCGCCTGCTCGGCGAGCAGAGCGCACGGCTGCGTCAGAGACGCTGAATCGCTTCCGGCGGCGGCAATTGCTTCAGGGCTTCGCGGGTTTCCACGCCCTGCGCGTCGCGCCAGACCTTGAAGGCATCGATCTCCGATTGCCAGCGACGTACCACCCAGGCCAGCACCGCCAGGTCGTCAAGGAAGCCGACGCCCAGCAGCCAGTCGGGCACCAGGTCCACGGGTGAAAGGAAATACAGCAGCGCCGCCACCACGGAAACCAGCGCCTGGGAACTGATGCCGCGGTAATCGCCGCGCACCCAGGCCACCAGCAATTCCTGCAGCAGCTTCAGATCGGTCCTGGCCAGCTTCACCCGGCCACTCTTGCGAGCGACGGCGAACAGCAGCGCAGGCACTCGCCCACCCGCGATGAAACGACTGGCGAGCTTGAGGAAACGGTCAAATCCCGGAGGCTTTTTCATCGATTTACCTCGATAGGAAGATTCGTACAGAGCAGGTTCAGGTTATCCACCTTTCCTGTGGATAACTCTGTTGAAAGACACCCTCGATGCCGCCCAAACGCCCGCGCCACGAGGGCTGGAGACAGATCGGCGATTTTTTGTTCACCCCTACAAATGCGTTAAAAATCATGCAGTTGCGGCTAAGCGAAGGGCCCGACAATGTCAAGGGGAGGAGATTGTTTCAACTGCGTCAAATATGTGCATAAGGGTAACACCGAGCTGAAGGTTACTCCCATTCAGACCCGACGGTCAGCGCGCCGTTCCAGAGCGTTCCCCGCACAAACGAAAACGCCCCGCAGGTTACGGGGCGTTTCCACTGGTACGAAGGTACTCAGTTACTTCTTGGGCTGCTCTGCCGAAGCGGCCGGAGCCTCAGCCGCGTCAGGCTGATTCGGGTCCTTGATGGCCAGCAGTTCGAGGTCGAACACCAGAACCGAGTTGGCCGGGATGGTCGGGCTCGGGCTCTGCGCGCCGTAGGCCAGTTCGCTCGGGATGAAGAGCTTGATCTTCTCGCCGACGTGCATCAGTTGCAGGGCTTCGACCCAACCAGGGATCACGCCGCCGACCGGCAGGTCGATCGGGCTGCCACGCTGGATGGAGCTGTCGAAGACAGTACCATCGACCAGCTTGCCTTCGTAGTGAACGGTGACGACATCGGTAGCCTTGGGCTGCGCACCATCGGCTTTCTTCACGACCTCGTACTGCAGGCCGGACTTGGTGGTGACCACGCCATCACGCTTGCCGTTTTCCTCGAGGAACTTCTTGCCGGCTTCCAGAGCCTCGGCATTCTTCTTGGCAACCTGCTCTTCAGTGCGCTTCTGCAGGGCGGTGAAGGCTTCGGTCAGCTCTTCGTCGGTCAGCTTCTGCTTCTGCTTGCCGACGGCATCTTCGATACCCAGGGCGACGGCTTTCGAATCCAGGTCATTCATGCCTTCCTGGGCGAGGCTCTTGCCCATGTTCAGGCCGATGCCATAGGAAGCTTTCTGCGCAGGGGTCTTGAGTTCCACTTCGGCGGCCTGTTTGTCACAGCCCGCGAGAACCAGGCCGACCAGCGCGATCGCTGCCGCCAACCGATGTTGTTTCATGCTGAATCCTTGTCTTTGCGCCGTCATGGCTTAAGTAATGAAGCCGCGAGCTTATCAGGCGCTCGTGGCCAGTGGCTATGGGCAATAGGAACCACTGCCGAGAGAGAAGTTCCCACAGCAAACTTATAAGAAAATTAACAGGATAAGACAGACGGCCAGCACGCAATCACTGTGATCGAAGCGGGCAACTTTGACGGGAAGCTTTCGCAGGAAAGGCTTTTGCAGACAAGAAAAGGAAGGAAAAGAAAAAGCCCCCAGGTATCGCTACCTGAGGGCTTTTCAAAATGTGGCGCAGCGGACGGGACTCGAACCCGCGACCCCCGGCGTGACAGGCCGGTATTCTAACCGACTGAACTACCGCTGCGTCGGACCTCGAGTGGTGGGTGATGACGGGATCGAACCGCCGACCCTCTGCTTGTAAGGCAGATGCTCTCCCGGCTGAGCTAATCACCCTTCGTCTCGAAGTGGGGCGCATTCTACGGAGGACATTTGCACCTGGCAAGCCCCTCGATGAAAAAAATTTTTAGATGTTCCAAAGGCTTAGATGAAGAGGGCGAATGACGAAACGGGGTTGGCCTGAACCGCGCCGAACGGAATAATGGCTCCTTTGTGTCCAGGAGTTAGCCCCTCATGTGGTTCCGCAATCTGCTCGTATATCGCCTCACCCAGGATCTGCAGATCGACGCCGATGCCCTGGAAAAGGCCCTGGCCAGCAAACCGGCGCGCTCCTGCGCCAGCCAGGAGCTGACTACCTATGGTTTCTCCGCTCCTTTCGGCAAGGGCCCGGACGCGCCGCTGGTTCACGCCAGCGAGGGATTCTTCCTGATCAGCGCCCGCAAGGAAGAGCGCATTCTCCCCGGCAGCGTGGTGCGTGACGCGCTCAAGGAGAAGGTCGACGAGATCGAAGCCACGCAGATGCGCAAGGTCTACAAGAAGGAACGCGACCAGCTCAAGGACGAAATCGTCCAGACCCTGCTGCCGCGCGCCTTCATCCGTCGTTCGGCGACCTTCGCCGCCATCGCCCCGAGCCTCGGCCTGATCCTGGTCGATACCTCCAGCGCGAAGAAGGCCGAAGACCTGCTGTCCACCCTGCGCGAAGCGCTGGGCTCGCTGCCGGTACGCCCGCTGACCGTGAAGACCGCACCGACCGCCACCCTGACCGAATGGGTGAAAACCCAGGAAGCCGCCGGCGACTTCTTCGTCCTCGACGAGTGCGAACTGCGTGATACCCACGAAGACGGCGGCGTGGTGCGCTGCAAGCGCCAGGACCTGACCAGCGAGGAAATCCAGTTGCACCTGACTGCCGGCAAGCTGGTCACCCAACTGTCCCTTGCCTGGTCGGACAAGCTGTCCTTCGTCCTCGACGACAAGGTCGCGATCAAGCGACTGCGCTTCGAAGACATGCTGCAGGAGAAGGCAGAGCAGGACGGCGGCGAAGACGCCCTCGGCCAGCTCGACGCCAGCTTCACCCTGATGATGCTGACCTTCGCCGAATTCCTTCCGGCGCTGATCGAAGCGCTCGGTGGCGAGGCGATGCCCGAAGGCATCTGATGCCGTGACAGGCGCCGCGCCCTCGCGGCGCCTGTCCTGACAATAAGGCCCACATAAAGAAGGACGGCCCATGCGTGCTCTCATCCTGCTCAGCCGCTTCATGGGCAACACCTTCGCCCTCTGGGTGCTGCTCTTCGCCATCCTGGCGTTCCTCATCCCCTCTCTCTTCACTCCGCTCACCGTCGCCATCGTCCCCATGCTCGGCGTAGTGATGTTCGGCATGGGCCTCACACTCAAGGTCGAGGACTTCGCCGAAGTCGCCCGGCATCCCTGGCGCGTCACCCTCGGCGTCATCGCCCACTTCGTGATCATGCCCGGCATGGCCTGGCTGCTCTGCCAACTGATGCACCTGCCGCCGGAAATCGCCGTGGGCGTGATCCTGGTCGGCTGCTGCCCCAGCGGAACCGCTTCCAACGTGATGACCTGGCTCTCGCGCGGCGACCTGGCGCTTTCCGTGGCCATCGCCGGCGTGACCACCCTCCTCGCCCCGCTGCTGACACCGGCGCTGATCTGGCTGCTGGCCTCGGCCTGGCTGCCGGTCTCTTTCGGCGCGCTGTTCTGGTCGATCCTGCAGGTCGTCGTGGTCCCCATCGTGCTCGGCCTGGTCGCCCAGCGCGTGCTTGGCGCACGAGTAGGCCATGTGGTTGACGTGCTGCCACTGGTCTCGGTGGTCTCCATCGTGATCATCGTCGCCGCCGTGGTCGCGGCCAGCCAGGCGAAGATCGCCGAATCCGGCCTGCTGATCATGGCTGTGGTGATCCTGCACAACGGTTTCGGCTTCCTGCTCGGCTACTTCACCGCCAAGGTCTTCGGGCTGCCGCTGGCGCAGCGCAAATCGCTGGCACTGGAAGTCGGCATGCAGAACTCCGGGCTCGGCGCCGCGCTGGCCAGCGCGCACTTCTCGCCGCTGGCAGCCGTACCCAGCGCGCTGTTCAGCGTCTGGCACAACATTTCCGGCGCTACGCTTTCCACGTGGTTCCGACGCATGACCGATGAGCCACCCGTCCAGAAAGAAGCCCCGCAATAGGGCAACCATCCGGCGCCGGGTTGCCCGGCGCACCGCTTTTGTGCAAAATAATGCACATTGTGAGGACGACCTCACCACCTTCCGGTGCTCCAGCGGGGACGGCCCTCCATTCCATCCACCGTCTGGAGAGCTCCATGTCCTGGATCATTCTGTTCGTCGCCGGCCTGTTCGAAGTGGGCTGGGCCGTCGGCCTGAAATACACCGAAGGTTTCACCCGACCGATACCGACCATCCTCACCGTGCTGGCGATCATCACCAGCATGGGCCTGCTTGGCGTGGCCATGAGGAATCTGCCCCTGGGCACCGCCTACGCCATCTGGACCGGTGTCGGCGCCGTCGGCACTGTCATCGTCGGGATCGTGCTGTTCGGCGAGTCCATGGCGCCGGTACGCCTGCTCAGCGTTGCGCTGATCCTGTGCGGACTGGTCGGACTGAAAATGAGCCACTGACGCTGTATCGGTTCTCGATACCGGCGGGCTGTCGCTTTCCCGAAAATTTGTCGGTATGCTGCGGGCCACTGTGTTTGCTTGGGTCACTGTGGCTCGTGACCTGGTGGGGCCATTCCCCACCACCCGGCTTCGACTGCACCTTGCAACTCAGGACGAGCGCGGACCTTTCCGCAAAACAATATTCAATTGTTCAAGGTGTATCTCCATGTCGAATCGTCAGACCGGCACCGTCAAGTGGTTCAATGACGCCAAGGGCTTCGGCTTCATCACTCCGGAAAGCGGCAACGATGTCTTCGTGCACTTCCGCTCCATCCAGGGCACCGGCTTCAAGTCGCTGCAGGAAGGCCAGAAGGTCTCCTTCATCGTGGTTGAAGGCCAGAAGGGCCTGCAGGCTGACGAAGTTCAGGTCATCTGAACCGCGACACGCCCATGAAAAAGCCCCGGCATTGCCGGGGCTTTTTCTTTGCTGCCAATAAAGTCAGCGCGCCGCGCCGCGCAAGGCCGCGACCTGCTCCTGCAGCATCAGGCGCCTGGCCTCCTCTGGCGCCACCGGCTGACCGGCCACCAGGCAGACCCGCGACCACAGCCGGCGGAAGAAACCCTTCTGCGGATCACGGCTGAAGAAGCTGCCCCACAACCCCTGCAACGCCATCGGGATCACCGGCACCGGCGTCTCCTCGATGATGCGCTCCACGCCGCCGCGGAATTCGTTCATCTCGCCGTCCAGGGTCAGCATACCCTCGGGGAAGATGCACACCAACTCTCCCTCGCGCAGGTACTCGGCGACTCTGGCGAAAGCCTTTTCGTAGGTCTCCGGCTCCTCGTTACGCCCGGCGATCGGCACCGCGCCCGCGGTACGGAAAATGAAGTTGAGCACCGGAATGCGGAAGATCTTGTAGTACATGACGAAACGCACTGGGCGCCGCACGGAGCCGGCGATCAGCAGCGCGTCGACGAAGGACACATGGTTGCACACCAGCACCGCCGGGCCTTCGTCGGGGATGGCTTCAAGGTTGCGATGGTCGACCCGGTACATCGAGTGGGTCAGCAGCCATACCAGGAAGCGCATGGTGAACTCGGGCACGATCTTGAAGATGTACACGTTCACCGCGACGTTCATCAGCGACAGAACGAGGAACAGCTCGGGGATCGACAGCTTCGCTACCGACAGCAGCAGGATCGAGACAATCGCCGCCACCACCATGAACAGCGCGTTGAGGATATTGTTCGCCGCGATCACCCGCGCGCGCTTGTCTTCCTCGGTGCGCGCCTGGATCAGCGCATACAGCGGCACGATGTAGAAGCCGCCGAAGATGCCGATGCCGAGGATATCCGCCAGCACTGCCCAGGACTGCGAGTGCTCCAGCACCGCCAACCAGTTGTAGGGCTGCACGCCCTGCGGGAAGCCGCCCGAATGCCACCACAGGAGGATGCCGAACAGGCTCAGGCCGATGGAGCCGAAGGGCACCAGGCCGATTTCCACCTTCTTGCCGGAAAGCTTTTCGCAGAGCATCGAGCCCAGCGCGATGCCCACCGAGAACACGGTGAGAATCAGCGTCACCACGCTCTCGTCGCCGTGCAGCAGCTCCTTGGCGTAAGTCGGGATCTGCGTCAGATAAACCGCGCCGAGGAACCAGAACCAGGAGTTGCCCACCAGCGAGCGCGACACCGCCGGGCGCTGGCGCAGGCCGAGCAGGAGGATGCTCCAGGACTGGCGGAAGATGTTCCAGTCGACCTTCAGGTCCGGCAGCGCGGCCGCCGCACGGGGAATGTTGCGGCTGGCGAGGAAACCGCAGACAGCCACCAGCACCACGGCGATGCCGACGCCGGCCGCATAGTCCTGCCGCGACATCAGCACGCCGGCGCCAATGGTGCCGCAGAGGATGGCGAGGAAGGTGCCCATTTCCACCAGGGCGTTGCCGCCAACCAGTTCGTCTTCGCGCAGGTGTTGCGGCAGGATCGAGTACTTCACCGGTCCGAACAGCGCCGAGTGCGTGCCCATGGCGAACAGCGCGAGGAACAGCAACGGCAGGCTGCCGAACACGAAGCCCGCAGCGCCCACTGCCATGATCACAATCTCGGCCAGCTTCAGCGCGCGCATTAGCGCGTCCTTGTTGAACTTCTCGCCGAACTGGCCGCCCAGGGCGGAGAACAGGAAGAACGGCAGGATGAACAACAGCGCGCAGAGGTTGACCAACAGGTTGCGGTCACCGCCGACGGTGAGATGGTAGAGGATCGCCAGGATCAGCGACTGTTTGAAGATGTTGTCGTTGAAGGCACCCAGCAGCTGGGTGATGAAGAAGGGCAGGAATCGCTTGGTGCCCAGCAGGGCGAATTGCGAGTGTTGAGACATCGTCCTTGTTTACCTGCGTAGCGGCCTTGAGCCGGAATAACAGCACGGATATGACGGCAACAGCGTGAAGAAAAGCCACATTTTCCGCACAAATCCATTCCAGTGACGAAATTCCGGCAAGAAAAAGCCCGTCACGCGGGACGGGCTTTTCCTGGCCGTAGGCGACGTCAGAAACCGACGCTGCCCTGCACGTAAAAGGTGCGCGGCTCGCCGAGGTAGATACCGGCGTTGTTGTCGCTGGAACGGGTGTAGTTCATCTGGTCGAAGATGTTTTTCACCCCGGCGGCGACTTTCAGGTTCGACGCCTGCGGGCCGAAGTCGTAGCCCACGCGGGCGTTCCACAGCACGTAGCCGGGGATGTCGCCGTACTGGCCATCGGCGCTCGGCTCGGTGATGTAGTTGCCGGTGAAGCTGCCGTTGGAGTTGGTGGTCGGGCCGGGAGCGCGCTGCCCCGACTGGGCGAAGCCGTCGACGTTATAGGTCCAGCGGTCGTGCTCGTAGCGCAGGCCGATGGTCGCCACCTGGCGCGAGTAGAGCGGCAGGTCGCGGCCCTTGAACGACGGGATCTCACCTTCGTAGGTAGCGCGAGTATAGGTGAAGGTGCCGTAGGCAGTCAGGCCGGCGAGCACCGGGTCCAGCGCAGCCATGTCGTAGTGCGCGGAGGTCTCGATGCCCTGGTGCTTGGTGGCGCCCAGGTTGGTCCAGCCCACGTCGTTGCTGATGTACTGCAGCTCGTCGTCGAAGTCGATGTAGAACAGCGTGACTTCGCCACCCCAGGTGCCGTTGTCGTAGCGGGTGCCCACTTCGTAGGTCTTCGCCTTTTCCGGCTGCAGGCCGCTGGCGGTGTCGTTGCCGCTGCCGCCCTGGCCGAGCTGGAAGTACTGCAGGCTGCCGAAGGAGGTCTCGTAGTTGGCGAACAGCTTCCACTCGTCCGACAGGTGATACATCACCGCCAGCGCCGGCAGCGGCTCGTTGTAGTCCTTGCTGCGGCTCTTCTCCTGGACCGGCTTGCCCTTGTTGTCGAGCACGGGGCGCTCGTGCCAGTCGGTGGAGATACGCTCGAAGCGGATGCCCGGGGTGACGGTCCAGTTGCCCACATCGATCTTGTCGTCGAGGTAGATGGAGTTCGCCTCGGTACCGCCGGTGCGGTCCTGATAGGTGTGGCCGTCGGCGCCGGGAATCGGCGTCGGGATGTTGTTCACCAGGCCGACCTGGCTGGCGCGCTCGTGCATCGCCTCCTTCAGGTAGCGATAGCCGATGCTGGCTTCCTGGGTGGTCGGGCCGACCATGAAGATCTTCGACACGCGCGGCTCGATGCCGAAGGTATGGTAGTCGCGCGGATAGGACGCCAGGGTCTTGAGGTCGCGGTTGGCGATGTTGCTGCCACGGAAGCTGTCGCTGTAGTAGGTCAGCACTTCGACCTGGGTGAGGTCGTCGATCTGCCGCTTGTACTTGAGCGAGACGTCCTTGCGACGACCGGTGAAGTTGTCGTAGTCGCGCACCGACTGGTACGGGTCCTTGTCGAACTGCGCCTGGGTCAGGCCACCGGGCATGTCGGCGCTGCCGTCGTAGTAGTGGAAGTTGGCGGAGAACTCGTCGACGTCGGTGGGTGCCCAGTGGGTCTTGAACATCACGTCGTCGATGTCGGTGGCGTCGTTGCTGTCGCGGTAGCCCGCGCCCTTCACGCCCGAATACAGCAGCGCAGCGCCCATGCCGTTGTCGGCGGTGCCGCCGAGGAAGGCGTTGTAGAGCTTCTTCCAGCCACCGTGGGAAGCCGTTTCCACGGTGCTGCCGACGTCGCCGGAGAACTCCTTGGGAATCGCCCGGGTGACGAAGTTGATCACCCCGCCGACGTTCTGCGGTCCATAGCGCACAGAACCGGCGCCACGCACGACATCGACGCTGTCGAGGTTGCCCACCGACAGCGGGAACATCGACAGCTGCGGCTGGCCATAGGGCGCCACGGCGGCCGGGACGCCATCGATGAGTACGGTGGAGCGTGGCGACAGGCGCGAGGTCAGGCCGCGTACGCCGACGTTGAGGGAAACATCGCTGCCGCCGGTGCCGTTGTTGTCCTGCACCTGCACGCCGGGAATACTGCGCAGCACGTCGCGCACGTTCTGCGCGCCCTCTTCGATCATCTGCTCGCGACGCACCACGGTGCGCGCGCCGGGGTGGTTCTGCACTACCTGCTGATCAGCCTCGCCGAGCCAGTCACCGACGACGGTGACGGTCTCCAGTTCCTTGGTGTCTTCTTCGGCCTGCGCCGGCAGCAGCGGCGTGGCCAGGGCAACGGCGATCGCCAGGCGCGACCACGAACGAACGTGCGACATGCTTCCCCCTCCCCGGGTACTTCGTGAAGGGGCGGCAAATTAAAGCCGATTGTAAATTTTGTAAATGCAAATGTATCGCAAATGAAAAAATATTCCGATTGACTCAGATTCTCTTTCCGTCGTATCGAACGATCGCTCAATGGCGTGTCGATAAAAAGTCGGCACCCCATCAAGGGCAAGGTTCTTCAGGGGAATACAGCGGAAACGTCAGGCCTGGCGGAACGACCGTGCACAAGCCTGGCGATATTCGCCAGGGCCGACACCGTAGGCCTGCTTGAACTGCCTGCTGAGATGGCTCTGGTCGGCGAAGCCCAGTTGCATCGCCACGTTCACCGGCATGCAGCCCTGCTTGAGCAGGGCACGCGCCTGCTCCAGCCGGCGCTGTTTGAGCCAGGCATGAGGCGGCAGGCCAGTGGCCTTGCGGAACACTCGAGCGAAATGGAAGGGCGACAGTCCGACGGCGGCAGCCAGTTCCTCCAGCGACGGCGGCTCCATCAGCCGCGAGCCGAGCAGCTCGCGGGCGCGCGCCACGGCCAGCGGTTCATTGCCCGCGAGCGGCGCCTCGGGAATCCGCCCGTGGCGCTGGAACAGCAACAGCAGCGCCTCGCGCCAGCAGGTCTGACGCTGCAGCACAGTAGCGTCGGAATCCACCAGGCGGTGAGCAGCGAACAGCGCCTGCACCAGTTCCGGATCATTCACCACACTGGCATCGAAAGACGGCGTGCCACCCTTGCCCAGTTCAAGCTCCTCCAGCACGCCGGAAACCTGCCCCAGCTCCGGGTAGAAACCGCGGTAGCGCCAGCCGGCCTCGTCGGCCTTGGAGCCGGTGTGGACCTCGTCGGGGTTGATCAGCACCACGCTGCCGGCCGGGGCGAAGTGCTCGGCGCCGCGATGGTGGAAGCGCTGCGCGCCCTGCTCGATCATGACGAAGGCGAAGCCTTCATGGACGTGGGGCGAGAACACCTGCTCGATGTAGCGCGCGTGCAGCAGCTCGACGCCGCCCAGCTCCTGGGCGCGCCAGAAGCGGGTGCGTTCGCCGCTTGCGTGGTCTTCTGCCATCTACCACTCCCGTCAAGGGACTCTTCGTATGCCGTGCCCTGCAGGCATATCAGCCATTACTGGAAAATGGCGTCCGGGCTTTCCCTCACCCCCGCCCTCTCCCAGAGGGAGAGGGAGCCGTCTGTGCCGGCTGACACGATAGTTTCCTCCTGCGCCGAACAGTCCCCTCTCCCTTGGGGAGAGGGTTAGGGTGAGGGGGCAAGCGGTGCAGAGTACCACTCAGCCGACGAAACCGGCTTCCAGCGCAGCCTTCACCTGCGGCCATTCCTGGTCGGTGATGCTGTAGAGAATGGTGTCGTCGAGCCGGCCGCCGGCCAGGCGCCGATGGTTGCGCAACACCCCCTCACGCACCGCCCCGAGTTTCTCGATGGCGCGCTGGGAGCGCTCGTTACTGGCGGCGGTCTTGAACTGCACGCGGACCATCTTCCAGCTGTCGAAGGCGTGGCGCAGCATCAGGTACTTCATGGTGGCGTTGAGGCCGCTGCCATGCTGGCCCTGGTCCAGCCAGGTAGCGCCGATCTCGCAGGCCGGCAGCGCCGGGAGGAAGTCCATGAAGCGCGTGGTGCCGACGATCTGGTTGCCCAGGCGCACCACCAGTGGCAGCGCCCGGCCCTCGCGCTGGTCGGCCAGGCCCTGGCGGTACCAGTCCGGGCGCCCCGGAGCGCTCATGAACTGCAGGACATCGCGGTTCTGCTCCGCCAGCGTCACCAGGTCCGGCACGTCGGCCTCCACCATCGGCTCCAGGCGCAGGGCCCCGCGCTGCAAGGTGATGGGTAACGGTCTGAACATGGCGCCCTCCTCGAAACACGACGCGAAATCATCGCTCACATCAGAGCGTAGCGGCCCGGCGAAGTGCCGCGTACCCAGCCGGGCGCGACGGACGGACCGCGAAAAGCCCGGCAAGCTACCAGTACCGCGCCTGCCCCTCAAGTGAGAAGCGCGACACAGCGCCACTGAGACATTGGTAGCAGGCGTCTGACAGTTCCGGACTTTGGTGCGAAACTGCTGCCAGCGCTCCTGCGGGGGAGCCAGTTCATTTCCGGAGTCAGCATGTCGTTGTCCAGTGGGTTGATCGCAACGGTCGCCCTGCTCTACATGGCGGTCCTGTTCGCCATCGCGTTCTATGGCGACCGCCGTCGCGCCCCACTTTCGCCGCGTGTCCGCGCCTGGGTCTACAGCCTCTCGCTGGCGGTGTACTGCACCAGCTGGACCTTCTTCGGCGCCGTCGGCCAGGCCGCCGACCAGCTGTGGTCGTTCCTGCCGATCTATGTCGGCCCCGTGCTGCTGATGCTCTTCGCGCCCTGGGTGCTGCAGAAGATGATCATGATCAGCAAGCAGGAGAACATCACCTCCATCGCCGACTTCATCGCCGCACGCTACGGCAAGTCCCAGGCGCTGGCGGTGGTGGTGGCGCTGATCTGCGTGGTCTGCGTGCTGCCCTACATCGCCCTGCAACTCAAGGGCATCGTCCTCGGGGTGAACCTGCTGATCGGCGCCGGCCCCGACTCCACCGGCATTCGCGCCCAGGACACAGCGCTGATCGTCTCGTTGATCCTCGCGCTGTTCACCATCGTCTTCGGTACCCGCAACCTGGACGTCACCGAGCACCACCGCGGCATGGTGCTGGCCATCGCCTTCGAGTCGCTGGTCAAGCTGACCGCCTTCCTCGCCGTCGGCATCTTCGTCACCTACGGCCTCTACGATGGCTTCGGCGACCTGGTGGACAAGGCCCGCGTCGCCCCGCAGCTCAACGAATACTGGAAGGAAACCGTGCACTGGCCGGCGATGCTGCTGCAGACCGGCGTGGCGATGACCGCGATCATGTGCCTGCCACGGCAGTTCCACGTGCTGGTAGTTGAGAACATCGAGCCGCGCGACCTGAACCTGGCGCGCTGGGTGTTCCCGATCTACCTGGTGCTGGCCGCCCTGTTCGTGGTGCCGATCGCCCTGGCCGGGCAGATGCACCTGCCGGCGGGCGTGATGCCGGACTCCTTCGTGATCAGCCTGCCGCTGGCCGAAGCCCACCCGGCACTGGCGCTGCTGGCCTTCATCGGCGGCGCCTCGGCGGCCACCGGTATGGTCATCGTCGCCAGCGTGGCGCTGTCTACCATGGTCTCCAACGACATGCTGCTGCCGTGGCTGCTGCGCCGCAAAGGTGAAGCCGAGCAGCCCTTCGAGGTGTTCCGCCACTGGCTGCTGACCGTGCGCCGGGTGAGCATCGCGCTGATCCTCCTGCTGGCCTATGTCAGCTATCGACTGCTGGGCTCCACCGCGAGCCTGGCCACCATCGGCCAGATCGCCTTCGCCGCCATCGCCCAGCTCGGCCCGGCGATGATTGGTGCGCTGTACTGGAAGCAGGCCAATCGCCGCGGCGTATTCGCCGGTCTGGCCGCCGGTTCCTTCCTCTGGGCCTATACCCTGGTGCTGCCGGTGGTCGCCAAGGGCCTGGGCTGGCCGCTGGAAACCTTCCCCGGCCTGGCCTGGCTCGCCGGCCGCCCGTTCGGCCTGTCCATCGAGCCGCTGACCCTGGGTGTGCTGCTCTCGCTGATCGGCAACTTCGCGCTGTTCGGGCTGGTCTCGGTGTTCTCCCGCACCCGTGTTTCCGAGCACTGGCAGGCCAGCCGCTTCATCGGCCAGGAAATCTCGCAGAAGCTCAGCTCGCGCTCGATGCTCGCGGTGCAACTGGAAGACCTGCTGATGCTCGCCGCGCGCTTCGTCGGCGAGGAGCGTGCGCGGCAGAGTTTCATCCGCTTCGCCTACCGCCAGGGCAAGGGCTTCACCCCCAGCCAGAACGCCAACGATGAGTGGATCGCCCACACCGAACGCCTGCTCGCCGGCGTGCTCGGCGCCTCGTCCGCACGCGCCGTGGTGAAGGCCGCCATCGAAGGTCGCGAGATGCAGGTGGAGGACGTCGTGAAGATCGCCGACGAAGCCTCCGAAGTACTGCAGTTCAACCGCGCGCTGCTGCAGGGCGCGATCGAGAACATCACTCAAGGCATCAGCGTGGTCGACCAGTCGCTGCGTCTGGTCGCCTGGAACCACCGCTATATCGAACTGTTCGAGTACCCGGACGGGCTGATCTACGTCGGCCGGCCCATCGCCGACATCATCCGCTACAACGCCGAGCGCGGCCTGTGCGGGCCGGGCGACCCGGACCTGCACGTCGCCAAGCGCCTGTACTGGATGCGCCAGGGCACGCCGCACACCTCCGAGCGGCTGTTCCCCAACGGCCGGGTGATCGAGCTGATCGGCAACCCGATGCCCGGCGGCGGTTTCGTCATGAGCTTCACCGACATCACCAATTACCGCGATGCCGAGCAAGGCCTGAAGGACGCCAACGAAGGCCTGGAGCAGCGCGTGCAGGAGCGCACCTTCGAGCTATCGCAGCTGAATCAGGCGCTCACCGAGGCCAAGGGCACGGCCGAGGCGGCGAACCAGTCGAAATCGCGCTTCCTCGCCGCGGTCAGCCACGACCTGATGCAACCGCTGAATGCCGCGCGGCTGTTCTCCGCCGCCCTCGCCCATCAGGAAAAACTGCCCGAGGAGGCCACCGAACTGGTGCGCCACCTGGACTCGTCGCTGCGCTCGGCGGAAGACCTGATCACCGACCTGCTGGACATCTCGCGGCTGGAAGGCGGCCGCGTCAGCGCCGACGTCGCGGCCTTCCCGCTGAGCAACCTGTACGACACCCTCGGCGTGGAATTCCGCGTGCTGGCCCAGGAGCACGGCATCGACTTCCACGTGCGCGGCAGCAAGCTGCGCGTGGAGAGCGACATCAAATTGCTGCGCCGCGTGCTGCAGAACTTCCTCACCAATGCCTTCCGCTACGCCAAGGGCCACGTGCTGCTCGGTGTACGCCGTGAGGCTGGCCATCTGCGCCTGGAAGTCTGGGACCACGGTCCAGGCATTCCGCCGGACAAACTGCAGGTGATCTTCGAGGAATTCAAACGCCTGGACAGCCACCAGACCCGCGCCGAGAAGGGCCTGGGTCTGGGCCTGGCCATCGCCGACCGGCTGTGCAAGGTACTCGGCCACCGCCTGCAAGTGCGCTCCTGGCCGGGCAAGGGCAGCGTGTTCAGCGTCAGCGTGCCACTGGCTCGCCAACCCGCCCCGGCGCCACTGAACGGGCACAAGGTGGAAACCCCGGAACAGCTCAACGGCGCGCAGGTGCTCTGCGTCGACAACGAAGACAGCATCCTCACCGGCATGAACAGCCTGCTGACCCGCTGGGGCTGCCGCGTGCTCACGGCGCGCAGCCGCGAGGAATGCCAGGCCCTGCTGGACGGCGATGCGCGCCCGCAACTGGCGCTGATCGACTACCACCTGGACGACGGCGAGCTGGGCACCGACCTCATGGCCTGGCTGCGCACCCGCCTGGGCGAGCCGGTGCCGGGCGTGGTGATCAGCGCGGACGCCCGCCCCGAACTGGTGGCGCAGATCCACGCGGCCGGGCTGGACTTCCTGCCCAAGCCGGTGAAGCCGGCGGCGCTGCGGGCGTTGTTGAGTCGACATCTGAGCCTGAGATAATTCGTCTAGCCGCGCCTTGGCAGCGGCGTCGGTTCGCGAGCAAGCTCGCTCCTACAGTCAGCCCTAACTTCAAGTGGCTTTTTGTAGGAGCGAGCTTGCTCGCGAACCCGCCCAAAGCCAGCAGCCAGCGATACTTCACGCCACCCTCCCCCGCCACTGCAACAACACCACCCCGGCAATGATCAACCCGATGGCCAGATAACCTTCCGGCGACAACCGTCGCACCGCAAATCCCGCCCAGCCGAACTGGTCGCACAGCGCCGACATCAGCATCTGCCCCGCGACCACGCAGGCGAGGAAGGTTGCCGCGCCCAGCTGCGGCGCCAGCATCACCGCCACCGTCAGATACGCCGCACCGAACAGACCGCCGAGCCAGCCCCACCAAGGCGTGGCGGCAATTCCGGCGGCGGCCGGGAGCGGCACGCGAAACGCCAGCAGCGCAATGATCACCGCCGCCAGGCTGACACCCAGCGAGGTCAGGCTGGCACTCAGCGGATGACCCAACTGGCGCCCCAGCAACGAGTTGCTGCCCGCCTGCAATGCAACCAGCGCACCCACAGCGATGGCAGGCAATAACAGAAGCAGTTTCGACATCGAAGATTCTCCATGGCTTGTCGATGGGGCTCAGCTTCTGCTATCTATCCAGCGCATGGAAATGAATGATTGGTACAACCGGAATGCACTCGATTCATGACTTGCGCCGCATCGATCTCAACCTGCTGGTGATCCTCGACGCCCTGCTGGAAGAGCGCCACGTCTCCCGCGCCGCCGAGCGGCTGGCCATGACCCAGCCGGCGGTGAGCCACGCGCTGAACCGCCTGCGCGACCTGCTGGATGACCCGCTGTTGGTGCGCGCCGGCAACCAGATGCAGCTGACCCGCCGCGCCTTCGAGCTGGCTGGCCCGCTGCGGGAAATCCTCGGTGGCGTCCGTCGGCTGGTACTGGGCGATGATTTCGATCCGGCCCACGCCGAGCTGGAGCTACGCCTGGGCATGTCCGACTACGGCGCCTGGGTGGTGTTGCCGAGGCTGTTGCCGGTCCTGCGTCGCGAGGCGCCGGGCATTCACCTGGACGTCCGCCAGGCTTCGCGCGGGGGCATGGCCGAGCAGGTGGCGAGTGGCGAGTTGGATGGCGCCCTCGGGGTCTTCCCGATGCTGCCGGAAGGGCTGCGCGTGCAACGCCTGTTCGAGGAACGCTTTGTCTGCCTGTGCTCGCGCGAAACCCTGGGCGGCCGCAAGCACCTGGACCTGGACGACTACCTCGCCGCCTCGCACCTGCGGGTCGCCCTGCAGCAGAGCCCAGCGGAAGAGATCGACAGCCATCTGGAAAAACTCGGCCGGCGCCGTCAGGTGGCCTCCACCGTGCCGCATTTCAGCGTGGCTCCCAGCCTGTTGGCAGGCACCGACCTGGTGCTGACGATCGCCGCGCGGATGCTGCCGGACGATCTCGAAAGCCACGGCCTGGCCAGCTTCGAGCCGCCGCTGAAACTGGCACCGTTCGATTTCGTGCAGATCTGGTCGGAGGCCAGCGAGGACGACCCGGCGCGGCGCTGGCTGCGTGGCAAGCTGGCCCAGGCAGCCAGCTGACCGCCTATTCCGGGGTTTCCAGGCGACGGAGGATTTCCCCGACGCGCTCGCCGAGCATCTCGTTGGCCGAGCGCTTCAGGCCTCGCGCCAGCTCCACCAGCACCACCTGTTCGGCCACGGGACGCAGACGCTGGAAGACTTCGGCAAGGCGCTCCAGATCGGCCGCGCCGGGCAGCAGGTCGGCACCGGGCTTGTCCACCAGGTGGGTCACCACCAGGCGCACGATGCCGGCGGCGAGGTGTTCCGTATCGCTGCGCAATACAGCCAGATGATCCAGCAACGACGCCAGCGGAATACCCGCACGATAGAGCTCGACACCGGCATTGAACAGACGCGGACTGGGAATGCTGATGCGCTCCCCATCGAAAGCGAGCAGCCCTTGCGCCAGCGCCTGGTCGATCACGGCGTCGTTCAGCTCATCGCCAAACAACGCCTGCAGGTCGCTGAACTCGATGCTGCCGGGCGACTCCAGGTTCCATGGCCCGACGATGGCTTCGTCGAGGCCGAGCACATGGTCCAGGTCATGGCCGCTTTCCCAGCTCTGCAGCAGCTCCTTGATATTGGCGATGTTGTAGCCGCGCTCCAGCAGTCGATTGATCAGCCGCAGGCGGCGCAGGTGGCTGGCGAAATACACCCCGGCGCGGCCCCGGCGCTCGGGCGGCGGCAGCAGGCCACGATCCTGGTAGGCGCGCAGGTTGCGTACCGTGGTGCCGCCCTCGCGGGCCAGTTCATCCACGGAATACTCGCGCTCGTCTTCCAGTGCGGAAGGCGCGTCGTCCGGGCGCTGCAGCAGGCGCTGCAGGAGGTTCAGGGGTGTGCTCATGGCCGGATGATAGCCATCGACATGCCCGCGGAACAATCGGAAGGATTAATCCTTCGGTGATCCCCTTCTCATCCCCGAGGCCCAACCAAAGACGGGAACTGCACCCACCGGATTCCCCGCTCCCGCCCACAACCCGCGCCATCAGCGGCTCCCCGCTCCGGTAACACTCCAGGCCCGCGACGCACGCATGGCGCAATGGCAACCGATGGGTCAGCATCGATCGTGACATCGCCCGATGTAACGATAACAACAACCAGCCTGGAGAAAGTCATGTCCCAAGGCGCCTGGGTGCCCACCCCCGAAGACCTGCGGCACTTCCGCGAGATTCAGCAACTGGCCTACCGCTGCTGCGAAACCATTGCCGGCGAACTGCGCCCGGGCATCAGCGAGCGCGAGACCGCCGCGCTGATGAAGACCTGGCTGCTCGATCACGGCGTGCGCGACTGGTTCCACCAGCCCTTCGCCTGGTTCGGCAGCCGCACCTCCTTCAAGGGCTTCGACGGCCTGCGCCACCTGGGCGGCTTCAACCTGGCCTTCTACCCCGGCAAGCAACGTCTGGAGGAAGGCATGCCCTTCATCCTCGACTGCGCGCCGACCCTGGGCGCCTACACCGCCGACGTCGGCTACTCCGGCGCACTGGGCCACAACCTGCTGGTGGAGCGCCTGATGGACGACCTGCTGGCACACCGCAACCTGATCGTCGAACAAGTGCGCCAGCGCCTGCCGCTGGCCGAGGTCAGCCAGTCGGTGGACCGCCTCTGCCACCGCCAGGGCACCCTGCCGCGGCACAAGGCCTATCCCTTCGAAGTGCTGGCGCACCGCGTGGAAAAACTTGGCGCGCGCAACACCGGCCCGTCGGTCGCGCGCTTTGGCGTGCGCAACATCGCCACGCTGATGAAGAACGCCCTGATCACCGGCCGCCGCGAGGGCTGGTCGCCGCTGTGGTCGAGCAATGATCGTTCGCAACATGCGCCCACGCCCGGCCTCTGGGCCGTCGAGCCGCACCTGGGGCTGCGCGGCGTGGGCGCCAAGTTCGAGGAGCTGCTGGTAGTCACCGAGGATGACGCCTATTGGCTCGACGACGACCTGCCCCACGTGCGCCGCTGGACCGAGCGCGGCCTGATCAGCGCCCCGGCGCGGCGGGAGGTGGCATGAACGCCATGCTGGAGAAGACCCTGCCGGCGCCGGAACGGCTGGACGTGCAGTCCGGCAACGTACGCCTGGCCGTCTGGCGCTGGGGCGAGGCGCACCTGCCGATGGTGCTGTTCGTCCACGGCTACCCGGACAACCATGAAACCTGGCTGCCGCTGATCCGCCACCTCTCGGGGCGCTTCCAACTGGTGGCCTATGACGTGCGCGGCGCCGGCGAATCGGACAAGCCGCGCAAGACCCGCGACTACCGCCTGGAACTGCTCAGCCAGGACCTCAAGGCCGTGCTCGATGCCGTCAGCCCACAGCGCGCGGTGCATCTGGTGGCCCACGACTGGGGCTCGATCCAGACCTGGGAAAGCGTCACCGATCCACAACTGCGCGCCCGCATCGCGTCCTATACCAGTGTCTCCGGTCCCTGCCTGGACCACGTCGGTTTCTGGATGCGCGACCGTCTGCGCCGCAAGACCCCACGCGCCCTGCTGCAGATGGCCAGCCAGCTGCTGCATTCCTGGTACATCTACTACTTCCACCTGCCGCTGCTGCCATCGCTGTCCTGGCGGTTCGGCGCGGCGAAGGCGTGGCCGCAGTACCTGCGCAAGGTCGAAGGCATCCGCAACCCGGTGCGCAACCCGCACCAGGCCAGCGATGGCGAGCACGGCGTGAAGCTCTACCGGGCCAACTTCATCACCTCGATCTTCAAGCCGCGCAAGCGCCACACCGAGGTACCGGTGCAACTCATCGTGCCCACCCGCGACCGCTACGTCGGCCAGCAACTCTTCCAGCAGCTCTCGCTGTGGGCGCCGCGCCTGTGGCGCCGCGATGTCACTGCCGGCCACTGGCAACTGCTCGCCGAACCGGCCCGACTGGGCAAGTGGATCGACGAATTCGTCAGCCATATCGAGGGCGGCGAAGCCCCGCCGGAGCTGCAGCGCGCGGCACTGAAGCCCGGCGCCGGCCCCTTTGCCGGCAAGCTGGTGGTGGTCACTGGCGCGGGCGGCGGTATCGGCCGCTCGACCCTGCTGAGCTTCGCCGAACGCGGCGCCAGCGTGCTGGCCGCGGACATCGACCCGGCCGCTGCCGAACGTAGTGCCGAGCTGGCCCGCGCGGTCGGCGCCACGGCTCACAGCTATTGCGTGGACGTGGGCGACAGCGCCGCCATGGAGCGCTTCGCGCAGTGGGTGAAGAGCAGCCTCGGCGTGCCCGACGTGGTGGTCAGTAACGCCGGCATCGGCATGGCCGGGCCGATGCTCAAGACCACCCCGCAGGAATGGGAGCGCCTGCTGCGCATCAACCTGTGGAGCGTGATCGACGGTTGCCGGTTGTTCGGCAAGCAGATGGTCGAGGCCGGGAAGCCGGGGCATCTGGTCAACGTCGCCTCCGGCGTGGCTTTCGCGCCGTCACGCAACTACCCGGCCTACGCCACCAGCAAGGCCGCGGTACTGATGCTCAGCGAATGCCTGCGCGCCGAATTGGCGGGCAATGGCATCGGCGTCAGCGCCGCCTGCCCGGGCTTCGTCGATACCGGCATCGTCCAGGCCACGCGCTTCGCCGGCCTGGATGACGAACAACAGGCGAAACACCGTGCCAAGGTGCAGCGCTTCTACCGCCGGCGCCGGCTCAGCCCGGACACCGTCGGCGAACGCATCGCCCGCGCGGTGGAACGCAACCAGCCGGTGGTGAAAGTCGGCAGCGAAGTGCACCTGGGCGCCCTGCAATGGCGCTTCATGCCCTGGCTGTCGCGCCTGTTCGCCCGCCTCAATCTCACTGCCTGAGAACTGCCATGAACGACCATCATCACAAGCTCGTGCAACGCAAGGTGCAGTTCGACTACACCGATTCGCCGCTGCACTGGATTCCCGGCGAGCCCGAAGCGTCCCACGCGATCAACGTCATCCACATGATGCTGCCGGCGGGCGAGCTGTGGTTCTGCCGCCTCTACAACAAGGCACTGCCCTTCGTGAAGGAAGGCCGGCTGCGCGAAGACGTGCAGGGTTTCATCCGCCAGGAAGCCATGCACGCCCGCGCCCACTCGGGTGCCTTGGAGCGCTACCTGAGCCACCACGGCATCGACTCCACACGCTATCTGAAGGTCATGGACTACCTGTTCGAACAACTGCTCAGCGACACGCCGCTGGGCACTGAACTGTTCAACCGCACACCCTGGCTCAAGCGCTGGTGGATCGGCCAGCGCTGCGCCATCGTCGCCGCGGTGGAGCACTTCACCTGCATCCTCGGCAAGTGGATTCTCGAAGCCGATGCGCTGGACCGCGCCAAGGCCGACCCGGTGCTGCTCGACCTGTTCCGCTGGCACGGCGCCGAGGAAGTGGAGCACCGCAACGTCGCCCATGACCTGCACGTCCATCTGGGCGGCACCTTCGTCAGCCGGCAGTTGTGGATGTTCGTGGTGTGGCCACTGATCATCTATCTGTTCGCCTTCGGCACCCGCACCCTGTCGCGACAGGACCCGACCATCGCCAAACCACGCTCCTTCGCCACGATCTGGCGCGATGGCTCGAAGTCCGGCGTGCTGCCTAAGATCAGCTCCCTGACCACCAGCTTCCTGCGCTACTTCAAGCCCTGGTACCACCCGGACCACGAGGCCAACACCCAGGAAGCGCTGGACTACCTGGCCCGTTCGCCGGCCGCCAGCCGGGCCGCGCGCGCCTCGTAGCGCCTGTCGGCGCGCCCGCGCAGTGGATGCGCGGCGCACGTCAATCGCATACTGCGGCATCCGTTATTCGACTCAGGGATGCCGCCGTATGCCGATGGGAACCTATCCGCTTCACCCCGCCCTTTCCTCCCGCGTGGAGCGCCTGCCAGAGCAGGTGGACGTGGTCATCGCTGGCAGCGGCATCATGGGCTGCGCCACCGCCTGGCAGCTCGCCGGCCGGGGCCTGAGTGTACTGGTGCTGGACAAGGCCGGGATCGCCAGCCAGCAATCCACCCGCGCCTGGGGCTTCGTCCGCCAGCAGGCGCGCGATCCGGCGGAAGTGCCGTTGATGATGGCGGCGATTCCGCTGTGGGAGCGCCTGGAAGAAGAACTGCAACTGCCGCTGGAATGGCGCCAGGGCGGCTGCCTGTACCTGGCCGAAACACCCGAGCAGCAGCGCAAGTACGAAGACTGGCTGAAGGTCGCCGCCAACTTCGACCTCGGGACACGGCTTCTGAGCCGCGCGGAAGTCGCGCAGTTGATGCCGACCCTGAGCGACCCGGCACTGGGCGCCCTCTACACCGCCAATGACGGCCAGGCCGAGCCGCGCCGCGTGGCGCCCGGCTATGCGCTGCGTGCCATTGAGCGTGGCGCCGTGTTCGTCGAAGGCTGCGGCGTCACCGGCATCGACCGCGCCGCCGGCGCCGTCTGCGGCGTACAGACCGAACGCGGCTATGTGAAAACCCGACACCTGCTGATCTGCGCGGGCGCCAGCAGTTGGCGCCTGGTGCAGAGCCTCGGCCTGGAACTGCCGCAACAGGCCGTACGTTGCACCGTTTCGCGCACCAGCCCCGGCCCGGACGTGGGCGCTCAAAGCTTCATCGGCCACGGCATCGGCTTCCGCCAGCGTGCCGATGGCAGCATCAACCTCGCTGACGAAACCCAGGCCGACATCGACCTGAACCTCGACTACCTGCGCGGTGCCAGACACTACCTGCCGCACCTGCCGGAGCACCGCGCGGGCTTCTCCTTCAAGCTCAACGGCGCGTTGTTCCACGATTTGCGCCAGCGCCTGCCCGGTTCGGAAAGGAGCGTGAACGGCCCGGTACTCGGCGAGCGCGATCCGCAGGTAAAGGCAAACACCGCGCGTGTCTTCACGGCACAGCAGAATCTGGCGAAAGCCTTCCCGGCACTACGCGATGTGAAAGTCGTGGAAAGCTGGGCGGGACTGATCGACGTGCTGCCCGATGGCATTCCGGTGCTCGATGCACCCGCGCAAGTACCCGGACTGCTGATCGCCACGGGCTTCTGCGGCCACGGCTTCGCCATGGGGCCGATCGTCGGCCAACTGATGAGCCAGTGGATACACAAAGGCGATCCGGGAGTGGACCTGCACGCCTTCCGGCTGCAGCGATTCGCCGATGGCACGGCGGGCAAGCCTTACTCGCTGTTCTGACAGAGCGCATACGCCCCACCGCGGAAACAACGCCGGGCTCTTCGTAGGAGCGAGCTTGCTCGCGAACAGGACCCGTCGGCCACATGGATGTGTACGAGAGATAGGGGTTCGCGAGCAAGCTCGCTCCTACAGGTCCGTTTGCAAGCCGGGCCTACTCGCCCTCTTCCACCAGCGGCGCATCGTCACTCAATGCCCGCTCCAGCCACTCCGTCGGCAGGTTCTTGCTCGCCCGCGCCCCCAGCAGTTTTACCTGCTCGGCGCGGCTGATCAGGTTGCCGCGCCCTTCGCAGAGCTTGTTGCGCGCAGCGGCGTAGGTCTTGTCCAACTGCTGCAGGCGGGTCCCCATCTCATCCAGGTCCTGCACGAAGAGCACGAACTTGTCGTACAGCGCCCCGGCGCGCTCGGCGATCTCGCGGGCGTTCTGGTTCTGCCGCTCCTGGCGCCACAGGCTGTCGATCACCCGCAGCGTGGCCAGCAGGGTGGTCGGGCTGACGATCACGATGTTGCGTTCGAAGGCCTCCTGGAACAGATTCGGCTCGGCCTGCAGTGCCGCCGAGAAAGCCGCTTCGATCGGCATGAACAGCAGCACGAAGTCGAGGCTGTGCAGCCCTTCCAGGCGTCGGTAATCCTTGCCGGACAACCCCTTCACATGGTTGCGCAGTGACAGCACATGGGCCTTGAGCGCCTGCTGGCGGATCACCTCGTCCTCGGCGGCAATGAACTGCTGGTAAGCCGTCAGGCTGACCTTGGCGTCCACCACCACCTGCTTGTCGCCGGGCAGGCGGATCAGCACGTCCGGCTGGAAGCGCTCGCCATCCGGCGCACGCAGGCTGACCTGGGTTTCATACTCGCGGCCCTTCTCCAGGCCGGCGTGTTCCAGCACGCGTTCGAGCACCAGCTCACCCCAGTTGCCCTGGGTCTTCTGACCCTTGAGTGCGCGCGTCAGGTTGGTGGCTTCCTCGCCCAGGCGCAGGTTCAACTGCTGCAGGCGCTCCAGCTCCTTGGTCAGCGAGAAGCGCTCACGGGCCTCGGCCTGATAGCTCTCTTCCACGCGCTTCTCGAAGGACTGGATGCGCTCCTTGAGCGGGTCGAGCAACTGCCCCAGGCGCTGCTGGCTCGACTCGGCAAAACGCTGCTCGCGCTCGTCGAAGATCTTCCCGGCCAGCTCGGCGAACTGCGCCCGCAGATCGTCTCGCGCCGATTGCAGGTCGCCCAGTCGTAGCTGGTGATTGTCCTGCTGCTCGCGCAGCTCGGCGGAGAGCGCCGCGTGCTCAGCGGAAAGACGGCGCAGCTCGGTTTCCTTGTCGGCGCGCTCGGCCTGCCAGTCTTGCTCGGCGTTACCCAGGCGGGCCCGCTCCTCCTTGCCCAGTTCAACTTCGCGGCGTAGCGCCGCCGCCTCGGCGGAGAGCTCGCCGTGCCGGCCACTCAAGCGCTGGAAAGCATCACGATCCGCCTCAGCCCGCGCGGACAGCCCGTCCTGCGCCAGTTGCGCCGTCGCCAGCCGCTCGCGCAGCAGGGTCGCCTCCTGCTCCACCTCCACCCTTTGCGCTTGCAGACGCCAGGCAAGCGCAGCCATGGGCAGCAATCCGGCGAGCGCACCGATCAACAGGGCGGACAGATCAAGGGGCATGCAGGACTCCGAGGTGTGGCAAAGGATCGCGCCAGTCTACCAGCCGCTCGCCGGGAGCGGCCTCGTCCGCCGTAAAGGCCCTGGCACAAGGCTCCTGAGCAAGCGCTCGGGACAATCCACAGAAGCTGTGGATAACTCGGTGGAGAACTTGCTGAAAACCGCCCATACCCCCAGTGAACTGGGGCCGTGTGACAGATTGGTGATTTTTTCACCAATCAAAATTCTCTTTATTTTTCAATAAGTTAAAAAACGCAAGGAAATTCAGAGGGTGGCCAAGTGCAATGTTTCGGGGGCTTGACAGAGTGCGTCAGCATTGTGCACAAGTGCGCGCCACGCAGCAGCCGACCGCCCCGTTTCAGGGCAGTGGATAAGAAGTGTTCTCAGGCAGGTAGTGCTTGCTGCCGGGCAATGCACGGGTCGGAAGTTCCGTTTTCCGACGCCGATGCCCGGCAAACTTCAGGCGATCTGAACCTGGCGCCGTGGCACACGCTGCGGCCGGACGATGCGAGGTGGTTCGGGAAGCTGAATCGCCAACTGCTCCGCGGCGCAGACCCGCGCATAAATACGCTCGGCCGAACTGCGGCTCTTGCAGTCATAGAAGAATTGATTGAGGTACACACGCCAGCGACGATCGTCGCTGGGATGGACAGCTATCCGTATATCCATGGTCTGGCACTCCCTGCTTGGCCATCCCGCAACATACACCGCACAACATGACGCGTAAGTGGCGAAACGATGAACGGTCAGGCCGGATGGGGCAGCCTGTCGTCCACCAGGTACTGCTCGCGGCGGTAAATGCGTGGGCTGTCGGGCACCTGGGCATGCTTGAAGGCGACATACTCCGAAGTCGTCTCGCAGAGCCAGGGCATCAGGTTGCGCGGGCGCTTCTCGGTAAAGGCCGAGGGCACGAACAACGCCACATTGATGCCTCCCTGCGGACAACGCGCCGAACGATATTCGAAAGCCTCCACCCCCGCATCGCGCATCGCACTGCCCATCCCCTGAGTCACGCTGTAATCCTGTGGATCGAGCAGGGCCGCGTGCTCGCGGAACGGCGGCAGGTGCAGCCGCACGCCCTTCTGTACCTGGAAGCGCGCCTCGAAGGAAGCGTGCTCGGAAAGGATCCGTCCACTGGGCGGCGGCGTGGCCATCCCCTCCCACAGCACGAAGCGGTAGAACGCCGATTCCGCCATCGCCGTTTCCAGCTTGAGCGCGCCGTAGAACAGGCTCGGCTCATGGCGCCGACCAAAGCGCGAGCCCCACCGCAGCGGCGGGTAGCGGAACGGTGTCTTCAGCAGGTAATGCAGTGGCTCAGCGCTGGACGGCATGCGCGGTTTGCTGGTTTCCAGCAACTCCTCCAGCAGAGCCTGCTCTTCCAGAGTGTCCACCAGTTGCAACGTCGCCACCTGGCCCTGGCTCTCCACCAGTCGGACCAGGCGCCCACGGATGGGCGCAACAACCGAGTCCTCATACTTCGCCCACAGACGAGCGCCGGCTTCGAAGGACATTCAGACCTTGCCCCGGATGGCGTCCAGGTACTCGACCACTGCGACCAGCCCCTGCACCCGCTCCATCAACTGCAGCGGCACACCGCCCAGGTGGCGGTTCTCGGTGCGCAGGAAGTGGCGCATGTCCTCATGATTACCGCCGAACAGAGCGAACAGCGCGCGGTAGATGCGCACCAGCAGCAACGCCAGCTCGCCGGTCTTGCTGTCCACGCGCAGGCCATTCTGCTTCCAGCGGCTCACCGCGCTGCGGTCCACACCGACGATGGCAGCCAGCTCCTGCTGTGTCATCGCCAGGTGCTCGCGGGCAGTCAACACCGCCTTCGCGAGGACAGTATCGGCAGCCGGGTTTTCCTTCAGCAGTGCGCTCATGGCAAAGCTCCAACAAGTGCATTTGCTGCAAACATATCACCAAATGCTGTAACCACACAAAGACTGCAGTGCTCGAAAAGCCACCTGCTGCCCTCCCCCAGCAGCCCCGTATCAAAGCGCTGACAAAGCAGAGAATTTCTTTACCGAACATTTACTTAGGCTTGGCATTCATTGACCCGACGACGCGGTCTCATGAAGTACCCGGATCGTCCGGGAGATGAAAGCAGGAATCACGCACCGGCAACGCCGGCTGCGCCAGGAGAAACACCATGAAGAAGTCTGTCGCCCTGTTCTGTGCCGCCCTGATGCTCGGCAGCCCGCTGGCGAGTTTCGCCCAGCCGGGGGGCGGCCCGGACTATGGTCCGAACCATCCGGATAATCGACCGCCGCAACAACAGCAGCGGCCGCCCCAGCAGCAACAGCAACGGCCGGACCAGCAACAGCACTATCAACAACGGCCCCAACAGCAGCCTCACGGCAACTACAACCAGGGGCGCAATGGCCACGCGGATCCGCGCTACTACAGGAACCCGGACTACCGCCCTCAGGCCGGCATGCCCGTGCCCCACCGTGACTGGCGCCGCGGCGTGATCGTGGAGCCGAACTATCGCGGCGACCGCTATTGGGTCACCGACTGGCAAGCGCGCCACCTGTACGCACCGCCGCGCGACCATCGCTGGCTGTACGTCAACGGCGATTACATCCTGGTGGCCATCGCCAGCGGGTTGATCGTCAACATCCTGGCCGGCTATTAATCCACGTCAGGCGCTGGCGCTGAGCATCGAGCCGGCGCCACTGCCACCAGCCCTGCGGATCGCCTCGGCCAAGGCCGCGGCGGTCTGCTGCATGGCCGCACTGGTACTGGCGATGCGGCTCTGCAGGGCCATCAGCGCCGCGGTGCGCTCGGCATCCGAGGAATAGTGACGCTTCTGTGCGTCGGCCAGCTCCCGCTGCTCCTGCTGCAACTGCTTCTGCAATTCCTTCAGGCGCTTCTGCAATTGCTCAACGGTGGTGCTGGCCTTGCCGGAACTGGCGGAGCTGCTGCTCTTCTCGCTTTGCGCCGTTCCGCCGGCCTGCAGACGCGGGCTGCCGGAGCCTTCATTGGCGCTGTCGGCCTGCGTACCCGTGGTGGCTGAGGTAGCAACGCGTAGCTGACTGGCGAAAGCCTGGTTCGCCGAGGTAATCGAAAGGCTCATGCCGGATGTCCTTTGTACCGGGAATTCAGCCGCTCTATCGGCTGCTGCCGGAAAATCTTGAAAGCGCCTTCGCAGGGCTGGGCAAAGGCCCTAGGATATGCGGCTTTATTTCCAGCCCGCCGCCATGGACAAGAAACGCGCCTACCAACTGATCCTCGCCCGCCTCGCCGAAGACCTGGAGGTCGCCATGCGCGCCGCCCAGACGGCCCACGAGACCGCGACCCACGAGGAAAACATCGCCGAGAACAAGTACGACACCCTCGGTCTGGAAGCGGCCTACCTCGCTGCCGGCCAATCACGGCGCGTGGAAGAGATCCGCCAGGCCCTGTCGCTGTTCGAGAACCTTCAATTGCGCGATTTCGACGAGGAACAGGGCATCCAGACCAGCGCCCTGGTTCAGCTGATCAACGAGCGCGACCAGCAGCGCTGGGTATTCCTCGGCCCGGACGGAGCCGGCCTCAAGGTGCAGCACGAAGGCACCGAAATCCTGGTCATCACCACCCGCGCCCCACTGGGCAGCGCCCTGCTTCAGCGTCACCCCGGCGATGAAGTCGAAGTGGGAACCGGCAGCGCACGCCAGCGCTATGAAATCCTCGACGTCTGTTGACGCTTGCGCCCTGTAAAGCAGCAGCAGTCAAGCGCATCGATGAAAAATCTGAGCGGAACAGACAATACCCGGCACGCGAACTGACGCAGACTAAGCTTCAAGGCCACACCCACTCCCGGCCTCAAGGAGAAGCATCATGCTGTTCAACTGGTCCGAGTACGTCCCCGCCGTGAAAAAAGCCTTCGGCGCCCTGGGCAAGAAACACCCGAAAATGATCGCCGCCTACCAGGCCCTGGAAGCCGCCGCCGCTGACGGCGACGCCCTGGATGCCAAGACCCGCGAACTGATTGCCATCGCCGTGGCCATCACAACCCGCTGCGACGGCTGCATCGGCGTTCACGCCGAGGCTGCCCGCAAGGCTGGCGCCACCGAAGCCGAGATCGCCCAGACCCTGGCCACCGCCATCTCGCTCAATGCCGGCGCCGCCTACATCTACTCCCTGCGCGCCCTCGAAGCCTACGAGTCTGCCGCCGCGCCGAAATGAGCCCTGCACCCGTGGCGCTTCGGCGCCGCGGGACTGCCTCTTTCCCTTGAGGGGTGCGATGGGTTATCTGTGCTGCTCAGCCAACCAAAGCCGTTGCCCATGCCCCAGCCTACCCTCAGCTTCTGGAAACTCACCCTAGCCATCGCCGTCGGCATCTGGCTCGGCTGCCTGGCCGTCGCCGCCACCGCTTGGCTGGTCTGGTGCAACACTCCGCTCGCTCTCGCCCCCCACCTCGCTCCATCATCAACGCCAACACCCACGGCGCCCCCGCCAACCCGCAGCAACGAAGAAATGTTCCAGCAATTCCTGCAACGCCAGCAGGCTACGCAGGAGCAGCAGAATCGTGAGATCGAAAAAGCGGAACGGGACAAACGCTTCAACAGCGCGCCATGTCAGTTCTGGCTGCAGCAGTATCAAGCGGATCCGACACAGAAGAATCGAGAGAAGATGGATGGGTATTGCGGGTGATGGAGCTCAGGGTGGAGACTTTCATGACGTGGAAAAGACAAAACCCCTGAAACGCTAGGCATTTCAGGGGTTCTGGCCATCTGTAATGGCGGAGAGATAGGGATTTGAACCCTAGGAACCATTGCTGGTTCAACGGATTTCGAATCCGTCCCGTTCGACCACTCCGGCATCTCTCCGTGCGGCGCGCATGATACCAGCTTGAAGTCCGAACGCGAAGCTTTGTTTTCGGATTTTTTTGCGTGGTATCAGGCGCTTGCGTGATTTCGCCGGTTTACAGCGGCACGCCCAGGCGGTGGGCCACTTCTTCGTAGGCTTCGATGACGTCGCCCAAGCCTTGGCGGAAGCGGTCCTTGTCCATCTTCTTGCGGGTTTCCTTGTCCCACAGGCGGCAGCCGTCCGGGCTGAATTCGTCGCCCAGGACGATCTTGCCGTGGAACAGGCCGAACTCGAGCTTGAAGTCCACCAGCAGCAGGCCGGCGTCGTCGAACAGCTTGCTCAGTACTTCGTTGACCTTGAAGGAGTAGGCCTTCATTTCGGCCAGTTGCTCCAGGGTCGCCCAGCCGAAGGCCTGGACGTGGGATTCGTTGATGAACGGGTCGCCCAGGGCGTCGTTCTTCAGGAACAGTTCGAAGGTCGGCGGGGTGAGCTGCAGGCCCTCTTCCACGCCCAGGCGGCGCACCAGGCTGCCGGCGGCGTAGTTACGCACCACGCACTCGACCGGGATCATGGCGAGCTTCTTGACCAGCACTTCGTTGTCCGACAGCAGGGCGTCGAACTGGGTCGGGATGCCAGCGGCTTCGAGCTTTTGCATGATGAAGGCGTTGAACTTGTTGTTCACCATGCCTTTGCGATCAAGCTGCTCGATGCGCTTGCCGTCGAACGCCGAGGTGTCGTTGCGGAACAGCAGGACGAGGCGGTCGGCGTCATCGGTGGTGTAAACCGACTTGGCCTTGCCGCGATAGAGTTCTTCGCGTTTTTCCATGATGGGCTCCGCTTGCTTAGGGGGTGGGCTCAGGCGATGGTGCGCCAGTCGAGTCCAGAATGCTGATCGGCTACCTGCAGCCAGTCCGGGTCGCACCCGAGGGTGTCGACGAAACATTGCCGGGCCAGCTGCGGCGAGTTGTTCTTTTCGCTGAGATGCGCCAGCACGAGGTGCTGCAAGCTTTCCCAGCCCAGCTGGGCCACGAGTTCAGCAGCCTGCCGGTTGTTCAAATGTCCCCACTGGCCGCCAACACGGGCTTTGAGTGGGTAGGGATACGGACCGCGGGCCAGCATGTCGGTATCGTGATTTGCCTCGATGATCAACGCATCGAGGCCACGATAGCATTCCAGCACCTGCGCCGTGGCGGCCCCCAGATCGGTGAGCTGGCCAAAGCGCTTCCGGCCATCGGAAAACACGTACTGCAGGGGCTCCCGCGCATCGTGGGAGACGCTCACTGCAGTGACTTCCAGGTCTTTCAGTACCAGTCGGTCGCCGCATCTGAGCAGCCCCGCCGGTGTCACCGGCTTGCGCATTCCCTGCAGGGTGCCGGCGCTGAGATACACGGGTATTCGATGGTGCCGGGCCAGCAGTTCGACGCCGTTGATGTGATCGGAATGCTCGTGCGTGACCAGCACCGCGTCCAGCTGCCCGGGCTCTACGCCCAGGCGCGCCAGACGGCGGATGGTTTCACGCAGCGGGAAACCGCAATCGATCAGTATCCGGGTGTCAGAACTGCTCACCAAGGCCGAATTGCCCCGGCTTCCGCTCCCCAGGACCGCGAAGTGCATTCCGCATACTCTCCTGGAGTTTTTCCAACACGCCCTGCGCCACGTCAGCCGGTGCGGAAGTGTTGATGTCTTTGTCGACGGTGATCTGGACGGTATTGCTCACGCTGGTCAGGCGAACCTGGTAGCGCTGGGCCTTGGCGTCTTCCTCTTCCTTGGTCTTCTCGCCACCGCCGAACAGACGGCTGAAGAAGCCAGGCTTGTCTTCGTCCTTCTTCTTCGCGCCTTCGGCGATGTTGACGTAGTACACGCCCAGGCTGCGGTTGAGGTCGTCGACACGGATGTCGGCACGATCCAGGGCGCGGCCTACGCTGACCCAGGCGCGGTCGAAGTCGGAATCCACGGTCAGCACCGGGTTGCCGCTACCGTCCTTGTTCAGCTGGACGGCGCCGGGGGTGTCGTAATCCGAGTGGGCGGCGAGCAGGGAGACGGAGCCGCCCTTCTCGGCACTGGTGGCCATGCTGGCGATCATCTCGTCGAGCAGCGCAGCATCCAGGCTCGGCACCGCCGGCTTGGTCGGCCAATCACCGCTGGCGGTGCTGCCGGCCGGGCGGGTTTCGCTCAGCACGTAGACTTCACTGGTGTTGGTCTGCACGCCCGGCTCGATGCGAACGCGAACGCGCGCTTCGCTGTCAGGCTCGACGCCCGATACACGGCTGCTCAGCCGACGCGCCAGGGGCGCGGAGAGCTGCGACAGCGGGTGCCAGTTGGTGCTGAACTCGCCAGTCTGCGGACGCTCGTTGGTGATGGAGAAGCCGTTGTCCTGGAAGAACTGGTGGGCAACCGGCCAGACTTCCGCCGGCGGGCGCTGGGCGACCAGCCAGCGCGAATCACCGCTCTTCTGCAGGCTGAAATCGCTGACTTCACCAGCGCCGGACAGCGGCTGCGGACGTGGCACTTCGAACTCGCCTTCCTTCTCGGTGCTGGTGGCGACGTTCATCGGGATCGGCAGCAGCGGGTCGAGCGGCTTGCTCTGCATGCCTTCGGGCACCTTCATCGGTGCCGTTTCGCGGGCGTTCAAATAATCGTCGCCACGGTCACGGAAGTAGCCTTCCGGGCCCCACAACCAGCCGCAGCCGGAGGTGTTGCCGATAACCAGGGCGAGCGCAGTCAGTCCTGCCAGTCGCTTCATGCGAGGGAGCTCCTTAAGCCAGGACGCCGGTCTGGCGCATGGCCTGACGCAGCGGTTCGTGGCAACGCGGGCTGAGCCAGGTCAGAGGCAGGCGGATGCCCTCTGGAATCAGCCCCATTTCGTGCAGGGCGAACTTGACCGGGATGGGGTTGGATTCAATGAACAGGGTCTTGTGCAGCGGCACCAGGCGATCGTTGATGGCGCGGGCAGCGGCGGCATCGCCACGCATGGCGGCAGCGCAGAGATCGCTCATGGCACGCGGCGCGACGTTGGCGGTCACCGAGATGTTGCCCTTGCCGCCCATCAGCATCAACTCGACGGCAGTGGCGTCGTCACCGGAGTAGACGAGGAAATCCTTGCCGACGCGGTCCAGTACTTCCTTGCCGCGCTGCAGGTCGCCGGTGGCTTCCTTGATGCCGATGATGTTCGGCACCTTGGACAGGCGCTCGACGGTCTCGGGCAGCATGTCGCAGGCGGTACGGCCCGGCACGTTGTAGAGGATCTGCGGGATGGCCACGGCTTCGGCGATGTGGCGGAAATGCTGGTACAGGCCTTCCTGGGTCGGCTTGTTGTAATACGGAGTCACCAGCAGGCAGGCGTCGGCGCCGCCGGACTTGGCGGCCTCGGTCAGCTCGACGGCTTCGCGGGTGGAGTTGGCGCCGGTGCCGGCGATGACCGGGATGCGGCCGTTGACCTGGTCGACTACGCGACGGATGACTTCCAGGTGTTCGTTCACGTCCAGGGTGGCCGATTCACCAGTGGTGCCGACCGCTACGATGGCGTTGGTGCCTTCCTGCAGGTGGAAGTCCACCAGCTTAGCGAGGCTGTCCCAATCCAGTCGACCCTGAGCATCGAAGGGGGTGACCAGCGCCACCATACTGCCCGCAATCATGCAACCGCTCCTGCCGGAAAAAGAAAGCCGTAATGGTACTGTCGCCACCGGCCACGCACAAGGTGACGCAGCGACCCGCGAACGACCAGACATTCCCCTCATCGGCGCTTTTCGCTACCCTTCCTCCTTTGTCGATGCGGCCCGCTTGGCCGCCACTCCAGGAAAGCTGCATGTCCGCCTCTCACCCTCGTGAACAATTCCTCCTGATCAGCGCTCTGGGCCCGAACCCGATGGAGTTGACCAGCGTGCTGTGCCGCACCTGCGTCGACAACCGTTGCTCGGTGGTCAGCAGCCGCCTGACCCGTCATGGCGAGTTCAGCGCGCTCATCCTGCAGATCTCTGGCAGCTGGGACGCCCTGGCCCGCCTGGAGGGCGGCCTGCCGCCGCTGGCCAAGCGCCATGGCTTCACCCTCAGCGTCACCCGCAGCAATGTCCACGTTACCCGCGCCCAGGCCCTGCCCTACGTGGCCTATGTCAGCGCCGTCTATCGCCCGGACATCCTCAACGAGCTGTGCCAGTTCTTCATCGATCACAATATCGAGCTGGAGAACCTCACCTGTGACACCTACCAGGCGCCGCACACCAACACCAGCATGCTCAACGCCACCCTCACCGTGACGCTGCCGGCCGGCACCCAGATCAGCTGGCTGCGCGATCAGTTCCTAGACTTCGCCGATGCGCTGAACCTGGACGCGCTGATCGAACCCTGGCGTCCGCAGCATCCGTAAGGAGAGAGCCCAATGGCAGTCGAACTGAACAAACCCGTCGCCGATTTCCACGCCCCGGCCACCAGCAGTGTCGAATTTCGCCTGTCCGAGCTCAAGGGCAAGCAGGTCGTCCTGTACTTCTACCCCAAGGACAGCACGCCTGGCTGCACCACCGAGGGCCAGGGCTTCCGCGACAAGATCGAGGACTTCGCCAAGGCCAACACCCTCGTGTTCGGCGTTTCCCGCGATGGCATCAAGTCCCACGAGAACTTCAAGGCCAAGCAGTGCTTCCCCTTCGAGCTGATCAGCGACAAGGACGAAGCCGTCTGCCAGCTGTTCGACGTGATCAAGCTGAAGAAGCTCTACGGCAAGGAGTACATGGGTGTTGACCGCAGCACCTTCCTGATCGACGCCAAGGGCGTGCTGCGTCATGAGTGGCGCGGTGTGAAAGTGCCCGGTCACGTGGATGCCGTGCTCGCCGCCGCCCAGGCGCTGAACCAGTAAGCCACTCAGCCAGCTCCATGAAAAAGGCCGCTGATCAGCGGCCTTTTTCCTTTCCCGGCGTCACATCATCGGGCTGACCTGCGGCTGCACCGCCGATTGGCGCGGCCAGGCATCCAGGACAGCCTTCACCAGAGTCGCCAGCGGAATGGCGAAGAACACTCCCCAGAAGCCCCACAGCCCGCCGAACAACAGCACCGCACAGATGATCGCCACCGGATGCAGGTTGACTGCCTCGGAGAACAGCAGTGGCACCAGCACGTTGCCATCCAGCGCCTGGATGATCGCGTGGGCTGCCATCAGGTAGATGAACTGGTCGCTCCAGCCCCACTGGAACAGCGCGATCATCGCGACCGGCACCGTGACCACGACTGCGCCGATGTAGGGCACTACCACCGACAGACCAACCAGCAGGGCGAGGAGCGCCGCGTAGTTCAGGCCGAGCACGGCGAAGGCGATGTAGGTCACCACGCCGGTAATGAAGATCTCGATGACCTTGCCGCGAATGTAGTTCGCAATCTGCTGGTTCATCTCGTTCCACACCTGCTTCATCAGCCCGCGCTCGCGCGGCAGGTAGCGACGGAACCAGTGGTAGAAGCGCCGGCGATCCTTGAGGAAGAAGAACACCAGGATCGGTACCAGCACCAGGTAGATCATGATGTTGACCACCACCGGCAGGCCCGACAGGGAGAAGGTCAGCGCCCACTGGCCAAGCTGCCCCAGCTCGTTGCGCGCCGCCTCGACGGTGCGCAGCACCTGTTCCTCGGTCACCATGTCCGGGTAGCGCTCAGGCAGCATCAGCAGCGTCGCCTGCCACTCGCCGAGCATGCCGGGCAGCTCGTTGAACAGGGTGAAGAGCTGCTTCCACAGCAGCGGCACCAGCACCAGCAGGAACACCGCGAGCAGGCCGAGGAACAGCGAATACACCAGCCACACCGCGAACAGGTGCGGCACGCGCAGGCGCTCCAGTACACCGACCATGCCCTGGATCAGGAAGGCGATGACCATCGCCGCCAGCACCGGAGCGAGCATCCCGCCGAAAGCCAGGATGACGGTAAATCCGAGCCCGAGAATGACCGCCAGCACTATCGCCTCCTCGTCGGAGAAATAGCGCTGCATCCAGTCCTGCAAAACCTTGAGCATGTAAGGACCTACGAAACGACAAAGGGTAACGTCCCGGTTACCCGGAAACTTCAGAGCTACTTCTTGCGAAGCCAGTAGCGATAGACGCCGCCTTCGACCTCTTCATGCACCAGCGAGTGCCCGGCAAGATCGGCAAAAACGCGGAAGTCGCGCTGGGAGCCAGCGTCGGTGGCTATCACCTTGAGCACCGCTCCGCTGGGCAGCTTGTTCAGCTCGAGCTTGGCCTTGAGCAGCGGCAACGGACAATTGAGACCGCTGGCGTCCAGCTCCGCGTCACAGGCGGGGACGGACGGCATGGAATCGGACATCGAAACGAACTCCGGTCAGGGCGCCCAAGAATACCGAAAGCTTTGGAAAAGTAACCAGGCCCAGGCAAGACGGTGTTCATTAATCAAGCCGTCAGCATCAGGGCCTAAAAGGAAGACCAAGCGAAAATACCCATTTCGAATTGCGCCGCACTTCCGCCCTGCAAACTAGGCATAGGCGTTAGCGTGCGGCTAAAGTAGAGCCTTTCTCGGAACGAGCCTCGTGTACATGAAAGTACTCCGCCCTGCCCTGCTGTCGCTCGCTGTCGCCCTCGCCACGCCGGCCCTGGCGGACGACTTGCCGTCCCTGGGCGATGCCAGCTCGTCCATCGTCTCTCCGGAGCAGGAGTTCCAGCTTGGCCGCGCCTGGCTGAGCATGCTGCGCAACCAGGTCGATACGCTCAACGACCCGCAACTCAAGGATTACGTCGAGTCCAGCGTTTACCGCCTGGCGGAGTCCAGTGAACTGCAAGACCACCGCCTGGCCTTCATCCTGATCCGCGACAAACAGATCAACGCCTTTGCCGCCCCTGGCGGCGTGGTCGGCGTCAATGGCGGCCTGTTCATCTATGCCCAGACCGAAGGCGAATACATCGCAGTACTGGCGCACGAACTCGGCCACCTGAGCCAACGCCACTTCGCCCGTGGCATCGAGGCGCAACAGCGCATGCAGGTACCGGTGATGGCCGCCATGCTGGCCGGCATTATTGCCGCCGCAGCGGGTGCCGGTGACGCCGGTATCGCTGCCATCGCCGGCACCCAGGCCGCAGCGATCCAGAACCAGTTGCGCTTCTCCCGGCAGAACGAGCAGGAGGCCGACCGCGTCGGCGTCGCCACCATGGTCCGCGCCGGCTACGACCCGCGCTCCATGCCCAACATGTTCGAGCGCCTGGCGCGCCAGTACCGCTACGAGGGCAAGCCGCCGGAGTTCCTGCTGACTCACCCGGTGACCGAATCGCGTATCGCCGACACCCGCAACCGCGCCGAGCAATACCCCAAGGGCGGCAAGGAAGACTCGCTGCGCTACGAACTGATGCGCGCCCGCGTCCAGCAGATGTTCGAGGACACCCCGGGCATGGCCAGCAAACAGTTCCGCGCGCAGCTCGATGAAGACCCGAAGAACGATGCTGCCCGCTATGGCCTGGCGCTGTCGCAGACCAAGATCGGCCAGCTCAACGACGCCCGCAGCAACCTCCAGCAACTGCTGGCCAAGGCACCCAACGACATCAGCTACAACCTGGCGATGTCCGACCTGGACATCACCGCCAACAAGCTACCCGATGCCCAGGCCCGCGTGCAGAAGATGCTCACCCAGTACCCGGACAGCTATCCGCTGATCCAGGCCAACGCCGACCTGATGATGAAGACCAACCGCGCCGCCGACGCCGAGAAGACGCTGTTCAAGCTGTCCCAGCGCCGCCCGCTGGACCCGGACGTGTGGAACCGCCTGGCCGATGCCTGCACCCTGAGCGGCAACGCCATCGGCGTATACCAGGCCCGCGCGGAGTACTACGCGCTCACCGGCGACTACAAGCAGGCGATCGAGCAACTGGACTTTGCCAAGCGTCGCGCCGGCGGCAACTTCACCCTGGCTGCGCGCCTGGATGCACGCCAGCAGGAGTTCCGCGACCAGGAACGCATCCTCAAGGAGATGATGGGGCGCTGAGCAACCACGCAGCCCTTACCTGTGCTCGCGAACAGCCTGATGCCACTGATTCCCGTGGTGGGTTCGCGAGCAAGCTCGCTCCGACAAAAGCCTCAAAGAAAAAGCCCGGCATCTGCCGGGCTTTTTCATGGTGCCGAGAGAGTCAGGCGTTGCCCGCCAGTTTCAGCTTCGCCGCCTGGGTGAAGTCGAGCATGCGCTTGAGCGGCTTGATCGCCTTGGGAATCAGCGCCGGGTCGACGAAGATTTCGCCCGAGCCTTCCTTCAGGCATGCCAGGGTGCGCTCCAGGGTGTTCATGGCCATCCACGGGCAGTGTGCACAGCTGCGGCAGGCCGCGCCGTTGCCGGCGGTGGGCGCCTCGATGAACTCCTTATCCGGACACAGCTGCTGCATCTTGTAGAAGATGCCGCGGTCGGTGGCGACGATGAAGCGCTTGTTCGGCATCGTCTGCGCGGCCTTGATCAATTGGCTGGTGGAGCCCACCGCATCGGCCAGCTCAACCACCGCTTCCGGTGACTCCGGGTGCACCAGGATCGCGGCGTCCGGATAGACCGCTTTGAGGTCTTCCAGCTGCTTGGCCTTGAACTCCTCGTGAACGATGCAGGCACCGTCCCAGAGCAGCATGTCCGCACCAGTTTCGCGCTGGATGTAGCGCCCCAGGTGCTGGTCCGGCGCCCAGAGGATCGGCTCGCCGTTGTCCATCAGGTGCTCGACGATCTCCACGGCGCAGCTGGAGGTCACCACCCAGTCCGCACGAGCCTTCACCGCCGCCGAGGTGTTCGCGTAGACAACCACGGTGCGCTCCGGATGCTTGTCGCAGAACGCCGAGAACTCTTCCACCGGGCACCCCAGGTCCAGCGAGCAGGTCGCCTCCAGCGTGGGCATCAACACACGCTTTTCCGGGTTGAGGATCTTCGCGGTCTCGCCCATGAAGCGAACACCAGCCACCACCACGGTCTGCGCCGAGTGCTGGTTGCCGAAGCGGGCCATTTCCAGCGAATCGGAAACGCAACCGCCGGTCTCTTCAGCCAGCGCCTGGATCACCGGATCGCAGTAATAGTGCGCGACGAGCACAGCATTCTGCGCCTTCAATTCGGCAGCGATGGCCGCACGGTAGTCGGCCTCTTCCTCTGCGCTCAGCACCCGCGGCTGTTTCGCCGCCAGATGGGCCTGGACCAGAAGGCGTTCGGAAATCTGGGACATCGTGTGGAAACCTCAACAGGCACGGTCTGATTATGCCGGCGATTTTATCACCACCACCCCTCGTCGCGGCGGGCCGAGGAGTGCCGCGCGGCGGACTTTTTCCGGCACATGGCAAAAGCCCCGTGACCTTTCGATCACGGGGCTTTCACAGGATTTGATGGTGGGTCGTGTAGGATTCGAACCTACGACCAATTGGTTAAAAGCCAACTGCTCTACCGACTGAGCTAACGACCCGACGTGGTGCGTATAATACTGATTTCTAACGTAAAAACAACACCCCGAGAAAACTTTTTTCAGAAATATCGCGTAGGGTCGGAAATTCCAGCGGCGGAAAAGCCCTCGGAGCGCAGTCGGCAGCTGTCACATTTGCGGCAAGCACGCCCCTCATCATCAGCCTGATAGCAGGAAACGGTGAGGCCGTAATCGACGCCCCGAGCGACGCCTGCCTCGATGATCTGCGCCTTGGAAAGGAACTGCAGCGGCGCCTGGATACGGAAGCCGTCGCCCTCCACTCCTGCCTTGGTCGCCAGGTTCGCCATACGCTCGAAGGCCTCGACGAACTCCGGGCGACAATCCGGGTAGCCGGAATAATCCACGGCGTTCACGCCGATGAAAATGTCCCGTGCGCCCAGCACTTCCGCCCAGCCCAGCGCCAGAGAAAGGAACACGGTATTGCGCGCCGGCACATAGGTCACCGGAATGCCTTCACTGGGGGCTTGGGGAACATCGATGCTGCTGTCGGTCAGCGCGGAGCCGCCGATACCATTCAGGTCGAGGCCGATCACCTTGTGCTCGACCACGCCCAATTGGCGGGCGACGCGCTCGGCTGCCTGCAACTCGGCGCGGTGACGCTGGCCGTAGTCGAAGCTCATGCTGTAGCAGGCGTAGCCCTCGGCCTTGGCCATGGCAACCACCGTCGCGGAATCCAGGCCACCGGAGAGCAGGATCACGGCTTTCTTGTCGTTCGTAGCGTTCTTGTCGGACATAAACAGGGGCTCCTCCGCGCTCAGTGGCCCGGCTCATCGTTCCAGAGAATCTTGTGCAATTGCAGCTGCAGGCGGACCGGCAGGTTGTCGCTGACGATCCAGTCGGCCAGCGCGCGCGCGTCCACCTGGCGGTGGCTGGGCGAGAACAGAACCTCGCCGGCGCGCTCCTCCAGGCGGTACTCGATCAGCTTGGACACCGCCCAGTCATAGTCCTCGCGGGAACAGATGACGAACTTGACCTGATCGTTGAGCGTCAACTCGCCGATGTTCTCGTAACGATTGCGCGCCACTTCGCCGGAACCGGGGGTCTTCAGATCAAGGATACGGCTGACGCGGCGGTCGGTGGCCGAGATGTCCAGCGCGCCGCTGGTTTCCAGCGATACTTCATAGCCGGCATGGCACAACCGTTCGAGCAGCGGGATACAGTTGGGCTGCGCCAGCGGCTCGCCGCCGGTCACACAGACGTAGCGCGGGCGATACCGGGCAACCTGGTCGAGGATGGCGTCGAGGCTCTGGATTTCGCCGCCACTGAAGGCATAGGCGGTATCGCAGTAGTTGCAGCGCAGGGGACAGCCGGTCAGGCGTACGAACACGGTCGGCAAGCCGGCGGTGCGCGTTTCCCCCTGCAACGAGTAGAAAATCTCGGTAATGCGCAGGGTCTGTTGCATATCAGCCACGGGCGTGACGGCTATACAGGCCATCCGCCTCCGTTGCGTTGGAGTCGTGGGCGCACTGGAGAGGCGCCCGGCAATCCCGGAACACAGCAGACATCAGCGCAGCTGAAACCACTGGCTTTTCCGGGGGCGGGAATTCTAACGAAAAAACCCGCGACGGGCGCGGGTTTTCAGACTGCGAGATAGGAAGCCTACTTCAGGTTCTTCAGATCACGCTGGGACAACTGGGCAGCGGAAGTGCCCGGATACTGCGCGACCACCTGCTGCAGGATACCGCGAGCCTTGTCATTGTTACCCAGGCGGCGCTCGACATCGGCAAGCTTATACAGCGAGTCCGGCACCTTGGCGCTGCTCGGGTAGGCCTGGCTGACGCGGGCGAAAGCCTGGCCGGCGCCCTGCAGGTCGCCTTTCGCGAGGTTCACTTCACCCAGCCAATATTGCGCGTTACCCGCGTACTGGCTGTTCGGGTATTTGCGCAGGAAGGCACCAAAGGCCTGGCTGGCCTTGTCGAAGTCCTTGGCCTTGATCAAGTCGAAGGCAGCGTCGTAGTAGAGCTTCTCTTTTGCCGGGTCACCCGGCTCGCTGCTGGCGGCGGGCTGCTGTTGCTGGGCGGCGGCAACACCTGCTCCGGCGGCAGCTCCGGCACTGGCGCCGGCAGCGGGGGAATTCTGTTGAACAGCAGCACCGGCCGCTCCTGCACCTGCACCGCTGGAAAGGCGGCTGTCGATGTCCTGGAAGCGCTCCTGGTTCTCCTGCTTCATTTGCTGGATCTGGTTCTGCTGCTCTTCGAGCATGCCGCGCAGGCGGGACATTTCGTCCTGCATCTGCTGCAGCTGCATGAACAGCTGAGCCTGACCGGAGACGGGAGTTGTCATCCCGCCTCCGGCGTAGGCGCCATCAGCGCCTGCGGTGCCATAACCCGAGGGCGGCGTGCTGGCATAGCCACCATTGCCGTCCTGTACCGGAACCGCGGCTGCCGCCATGAGGGGCAGTCCGCATACGATCAAGGTCAGAAAACGCAGGCGCATCGGCATCACGTCTTACTTCTTCAGCTCAACGCGACGGTTCTGGGCCCAGGACTGCTCGTCGTGGCCAGTGGCAACCGGACGCTCTTTGCCGTAGGAAACCAGTTCCAGCTGAGCCGGGGAAACGCCCTGCAGTACCAGGTAGCGCTGAACGGCCTTGGCGCGACGCTCGCCCAGAGCCATGTTGTACTCGCGGGTGCCGCGCTCGTCAGTGTGACCTTCCAGGACTACGCGCTGGCCGGAACCTTTCAGGTCCTTGGCGTGTACGTCCAGGGCACGCATGGCTTCCGGCTTCAGGTCGGAGCTGTCGTACTCGAAGTAGAAGGTGGTGATAGCGCGCAGAGCGGCTTCGTCGCTCAGGGAGCCGTCAACGGCACCGCTGTTGGCGCCGTAGCCAGCGTTCGGGTCAACGCCGCCATTGGCGCCTTCACCAGTTGCATCGCCTTTCTTGGACGAGCAACCAACGGCTACGGCCATGGCGAGGGCGATAACGGCAAATTTGCCGAATTTCAGCATTTCCATCATGTAACTCCTAATGAACCCCAGTGTATAAGTTTGAAACAGTTGGCAACCGTCAGTTCAGGTAAGGGGACCAGGAAGGCTCGCGCACGTCGCCTTGAGCGGTGGGTAGCGGTAACCGAACACGTCCGTTGATGCTCACGAGCATCAACACGCCCCGGTCCTGCTGGCGGGTGGCGTATATTAGCATCGTGCCATTTGGCGCAACAGTGGGCGAATCGTCCAGATTGGTGTTGGAAAGTACCCGGAGATTACCGCGCTGAAGGTCCTGCGCTGCGATCTGGAAGTTGGTGAAACCGTCCTGGCGGTGAACCATCACCAGGGTCTTCTCATCCGCCGAGAGTTTCGGGTTGGCGTTGTAGTTGCCGATGAAGGTCACGCGGTCGGTAGCGCCCGAGTTCACGTTCATCTTGTAGATCTGCGGCTTGCCGCCACGGTCCGAGGTGAAGTACAGGGTCGAGCCGTCTGCGCCCCAGAAGGGTTCGGTGTCGATCGCCGAGTTGTTGGTCAGGCGACGCAGCTGGCGGCTGCCCAGGTCCATCACGTAGATCTCCGGGTTGCCGTCGCGCGACAGCACGAAGGCCAGGCGGTTGCCGTCCGGCGAGAAGGCCGGGGCGCCGTTGAGGCCTTCGAAGTTGGAGATCTGCTCGCGGCGGCCAGTATCGACGTACTGCATGAAGATGCGCGGACGCTTCTGCTCGAAGGACACGTAGGCGATACGACGACCATCGGGCGAGAAGCGCGGCGAAAGGATCGGCTCGCGCGATTGCAGCAGGGTCACCGGGCGAGCGCCGTCATAGTCGGAGCGCTGCAGGGTGTAGCGGGTGTTGTCCACCGAGAAGCGCTCGGCAGTCACGTAGAGCAGCCGGGTGGAGAACGCACCCTTGATGCCGGTGAGCTTCTCGAACGACTGGTCGGCGATGTAGTGCGACATGTCGCGCAACTGGTCGGTAGTGCCGCCCACGCTGCCGGTCAGGACCTGCTGCTGGGTCGCCACGTTGAGCAGGGCGTACTGGATCTGCAGGCGGCCACCGTTGGGCACGATGCTGCCGACCAGCACGTACTGCGCGCCGAGGGCCTGCCAGTCACGGTAGATCACTTCGCTGGCCTGGGCCGGCTGGCTGATCATGTTCTGGCGCGGGATCGGCTCGAAGTAACCGGAATTGCGCAGGTCGTTGCCGATAATGTTCGACATGTCTTCGGGCAGCACATTGCCGCCCTGCCAGCCGAACGGAACCACGGCGATCGGGACAGCCGAGTCACGACCGCTGGAGATCACCAGCGGGTCGGCGGCCTGCGCTGCGCCTGCCACCAGGGCCAGGGCGAAGAGCGCGAAGCGAATCAGGGTACTCACAGATCTAAATCCTCCGGTTTGAAGACCATTCGGCGCTGACGATACAGGCTATCGAAAGTGGCGCGATCCAGATTTTGCAGTTCGGGAATACGGCCAACGTTTTTGACCGCCGCCACCGCCGAATCGTCGAACGGCTTGTCACCACTGGAGCGAGTCACACTCACATTGGTAATGGCACCGCTCGGCAGCATCTGAATCAGCACTTCTACGCTCATTCCGTTACGAGCTGAAGGAGGACGGCTCCACTGCTGGCTCACCAGGCTGACGATCAGATCGTCAAAGTTGCCCGCCACCTCATTACCTTGCTCGTCGGCCAGGGCCTGCTGCCGCTGCGTGTCATCCGACAGCAGTTCGGCCAGAGCCTGGGCCTTCTTGTCTTCCGTCGCCTTGCGAGCTGCGGCAGCGGCTGCGGCAGCAGCCTTCTTCTTCGCAGCCTCGACCGCGGCAGCCTTCTTCTTGGCTTCATCCGCGGCGGCTTTTTTCTTCGCGTCCTCGGCGGCCTTCTTCTTGGCCTCCTCGGCAGCTTTCTTCTTCGCCTCGTCAGCGGCCTCTTTCTTGGCCTCTTCCTCGGCTTTCTTCTTGGCTATATCCGCCTGCTGTTTCTGCTCGGCAGCCTTGGCTTCAGCCGCTTTCTTCGCGGCGGCGGCAGCATCGGCAACCTTCTTGGCGTCGTCGGCCTTCTTGGCATCGGCGGCTTTCTGAGCTGCATCTGCAGCCTTTTGAGCCGCGTCGGCCTTCTTTTGTTCCTCGGCTTTCGCAGCAGCCAATGCCTGCTGCTCAGCCTTCTTCTGCTCGAGCTGCTCCTGCTCGTATTGCTTGGCCGAGGTTTTCTTCGCCTCGCCGGCAATCTTCTGGTTGGTCTGCTGGGTCGCCTGGCTCTTGGACTTCAGCTGGTACAGCGTAGCCTGGACGATCGGCCGCGAAGGCGGCAGTTCAGGCGTACTGGCCCAGCTGACGAACAACATGGCAAAAATCAGCACATGCAGGGCCACGGCCAGGACCGTTGGCCAGAAGTAGCCTTCCGATTGAGAGCGCTCGAGCTGGTGCATCAACTACCTGGTGCCTCGGTAATCAGACCGACGTTGCCGACTCCGGCTTTCTGCAGACCGCCCATGACGGCCATGACCGAGCCATAGTCGACTGCCTTGTCCCCACGGACGAAGACCTGGACTTTCTTACCCTGGCGGCTGTTCTCGGCCATGATGCCGGTGGCAGCGTTGACCAGCTGATCGAGGTCCACGGCAGTCTGGCTGCCCTTGCCCTGATCCGGGTCCACTTCCGAGCCCATGTTCCAGTAGTAGGTCTTGTCGGCCTTGATGGAGATGGTGAGCACGCGGGAATCGTTATCCTGCGGCAGCGCTTCGCTGGAAACCTTGGGCAAGTCGACCTTGACCCCCTGGTTGAGCATGGGCGCGGTCACCATGAAAATGACCAGCAGTACCAACATCACGTCGATGTAAGGCACCACGTTCATTTCCGCGACCGGCTTGCGCTTGTGACGAACTCTTGCCATGACGGCTTACCTCTTGGTCGTCTTCAATCGTCGCTGGTGTGCACTTTGCGGTGCAGGATGGCCTGGAACTCGTCGGCGAAGGTGTAGTAGCGGCCGATGAGCATTTCCGAGCGAGCGGCGAAACGGTTGTAGGCGATGACCGCGGGGATGGCCGCGAACAGGCCGATGGCGGTGGCGATAAGCGCTTCGGCGATACCCGGCGCCACGGTGGCGAGGGTGGCCTGCTGCACGGTGGCCAGGCCACGGAAGGAGTTCATGATGCCCCACACGGTGCCGAACAGACCGATGTACGGGCTGGTGGAACCGACGGTAGCAAGGAACGGCAGGCTGGTTTCCAGCTTCTCTTCCTCACGGGAAATGGCGACGCGCATGGCGCGGGAAACGCCTTCCATCACTGCATCCGGGTCAACGCCGGCCTGCTGGCGCAGACGGGAGAATTCCTTGAAGCCGGCACGGAAGATCTGCTCGACCCCCGAATCCGGATCGGGGTTGCTGCCCGCCTGACGATAGAGCTTGGACAGGTCGATGCCCGACCAGAAGCGCTCTTCGAAAGTATCCAGGGCCTTCTTCGCCGAGCGCATCATGTTGCTGCGCTGGAAAATCATGATCCAGGAAGTGACCGATGCGGCCACCAGGGTCAGCATCACCAGCTGTACCACGACGCTGGCGTTACTGATCAAGCTCCACATGGAAGTATGGTCGACGACGTTCGGTTCCACGTTAATCTCCTGCTGAAAGGGTGTCCGGACTGCCGGCAAATGCCGCACGCAACACATCTGGGATAGCGCGGGGTTTCAGGGTGTCCGCCCGCACGCACGCCACCAGGAATCGCCCCTCGCAGAGCAAGGTCGAATCCGACGCCCGTCGAACCTGTTGACGAAACTTCAGGCTCGCACGGTTCAACTCCTCCACTTCGGCGCTGACGAGCAGCTCGTCGTCCAGACGGGCAGGCGCGTGATAGCGCGCCTCGGCCGAATGAACGACGAAAAGCAGGTTCTCCCCCGCCAGCTGCGACTGGGCAAAGCCCAGATCACGCAGCCGCTCGGTACGAGCCCGCTCCATGAACTTGAGGTAGTTGACGTAGTAGACGATGCCGCCGGCATCGGTGTCCTCGTAATAGACCCGATACCGCTGCTGGAACGGCTGACCCCCGTGTTGCGCGCGCATACTCTAAAACCAAGTCCTGGCTTTGCCAATCGGCAATCGCCTACAAATGCAATTAATTACCATCTTCAGGGGCGAACAGATCCGGCGTCGCCCCCTCCCCCATCCGCTTCGGCACATTCAGGCCGAAATGCAGGTACGCATGCCGGGTCACTACACGGCCGCGCGGTGTGCGCATGATATAGCCTTGCTGGATCAGATAGGGCTCCAGCACATCTTCAATCGTGTGTCTTTCTTCACTGATGGCTGCTGCCAGGTTGTCGACACCCACCGGCCCACCGTCGAACTTGTCGATCATGGTCAGCAACAGGCGGCGATCCTGGTGATCGAAGCCCCTTTCGTCCACGTCCAGCAGGTTCAGCGCTTTGTCGGCGATGTCGCGGCTGATGTGCCCGGTGCCACGCACCTCGGCGAAATCCCGCACACGGCGCAGCAGCCGGTTGGCGATCCGCGGCGTGCCACGGGCGCGTCGGGCGATCTCGAAGGCACCCGCCGGCTCGATCTCCAGGCCGAGGATCCCCGCTGAGCGGGCGACGATGCTGGACAGGTCGTCCACACCGTAGAACTCAAGACGCTGCACGATACCGAAGCGGTCACGCAGCGGATTGGTCAGCATGCCGGCGCGAGTCGTCGCGCCGACCAGGGTGAAGGGCGGCAGGTCGAGCTTGATCGAGCGCGCGGCCGGGCCCTCGCCGATCATGATGTCCAGCTGGAAGTCTTCCATGGCCGGGTACAGCACTTCCTCGACGATGGGCGACAGGCGATGGATCTCGTCCACGAACAGCACGTCGTTGGGCTCGAGGTTGGTCAGGATCGCCGCCAGGTCGCCAGGGCGTTCCAGCACCGGCCCGGAGGTGCTCTTGATCGAAACCCCCATCTCCTGGGCGATGATGTTCGCCAGGGTGGTCTTGCCCAGGCCGGGCGGGCCGAAGATCAGCGTGTGATCCAGCGCTTCCTGACGCCCACGGGCCGCCTGGATGAACAGCTCCATCTGCTCGCGCACCACAGGCTGACCGACATAGTCCGCCAGCTTGAGCGGGCGGATGGCGCGGTCGAACTGCTCTTCGCGGTCGCGACTGGAGGCTGAGGAAATCAGGCGATCGGCTTCGATCATCAATATCTACCTAGACCATGCCCTTGAGGGAACGGCGGATGAGTTCTTCGCTGGACAAGCCTTCCTCCTGCACGGCGGCCACGGCGCGGCTCGCCTCCTGAGGTTTGAAACCCAGGGCGATCAGCGCGCTGACCGCATCGGACTCGGCGCTTGAGACTGCGGCAACCCGCATGGGTTCCACCACCAGCGGCGCGATGGAAGGAATATTCTCCCACGCCTTGAAGCGATCCTTCAGCTCCACCAGCAAGCGCTCGGCAGTTTTCTTGCCGACGCCGGGAATCTTCACCAGGGTCGAAGTATCCTGCGCCTGCACGCAGCGCACCAGTTCATCGACCTCCAGCCCCGACATCAGCGCCAGCGCCAGCTTCGGCCCCACGCCGTTGAGGCGGATCAGCTCGCGGAACAGCTCGCGCTCGCGCTTCTCGGCGAAGCCGTAGAGCAGGTGGGCATCCTCGCGCACCACCAGATGGGTGTGCAGGGTCACCGGCTCGCCCAGGCTCGGCAGGCGGTACAGGGTGGTCATCGGCACTTCCAGCTCGTAGCCCACGCCGTTCACATCGACGATCAGGTGCGGCGGCTGCTTTTCCGCCAGGGTGCCACGCAGGCGTCCAATCACGGGTGTTTGTCCTTGCTCAAAGTTTTTCCGGATATCACAGGCGCAGACGTCCGCCGCGACGGCGGGCGCCCATCAGACCATGCGGCACCAGGCTTTGCCGGGTGTGCGCGTGGCACAGGGCGATGGCCAGGGCGTCGGAGGCGTCGATCTGCGGCTTCTGCACCAGTTTGAGCAGGTGCATGACCATCATCTGCACCTGCTGCTTGTCCGCACCACCGGTGCCGGCAATCGCCTGCTTGACCTGGCTGGCGGTGTACTCGGCGATCTGCAATCCCTCTTCCGCCGCCGCGACTATGGCCGCGCCGCGCGCCTGCCCCAGCTTCAGCGCCGAGTCGGCGTTACGCGCCATGAACACCTGCTCGATGCCCATCATGGTCGGCTGGTAGGTCTGGATGACCTCGCGCACACCACGGAAGACGATCTGCAGGCGCTCGAACAGCTCGCCATTGCCGGTGCGGATGCAGCCCGAGGCCACGTATTCACAACCACGGCCGGTGTCACGCACCACGCCGAAGCCGGTAATTCGTGAACCTGGGTCGATGCCGAGAATCAGGGTCATGTCTGTTCGATCACACCTAGTCTGCAACGCGCATTTCAGATAACAAAAACCGGAAGCGGGAGGCGCCGCTGACGACCACTCCCGCTTCCGGCTTCAGCACATCGCCGGTGGTGGGATCAGCCCAGCTGGGCCATCACCTCGTCCGGGATGTCCGCATTCGAGTAGACGTTCTGCACGTCGTCCAGGTCTTCCAGCATGTCGATCAGCTTGAGGACCTTCTGCGCGGTGTCCAGGTCCAGGGTCGCCACGGTCGACGGGATCATGGTGATCTCCGCGTCCTCGCCCTTGAAGCCCGCTTCGGTCAGTGCTTCGTTGACCGAGATGAAATCGGCGAAGGTGGTGAAGACGTCGATGGAACCGTCGTCGTTGACCACTACATCGTCGGCGCCGGCTTCCAGCGCGGCATCCATCAGGGCCTCTTCGTTCACGCCCGGCGCATAGCTGATCTGCCCCTTGCGCTCGAACATGTAGGCCACCGAACCATCGGTACCCAGGTTGCCGCCACACTTGCTGAAGGCATGGCGCACTTCGGCCGCGGTGCGGTTGCGGTTGTCGGTCATGGCCTCGACGATGATCGCCACGCCGCTGGGCGCGTAACCTTCGTAGGTCAGCTCAGCCATGTTGTCCGCTTCGCTGGAACCCACGCCGCGCTGGATGGCACGGTCGATGGTGTCGCGGGTCATGTTGGCAGTCAGCGCCTTGTCCACGGCCAGGCGCAGGCGCGGATTGTCCGCCGGCACCCCGCCGCCCTGCTTGGCAGCAACGGTCAGCTCACGAATGAGCTTGGTGAAGATCTTGCCCTTCTTGGCGTCCTGACGTTCCTTGCGGTGCTTGATGTTGGCCCATTTGGAATGACCAGCCATAACTCACTCCGTATCGCTTGTTTGCTTCGCACGCGGCGCCCGGTTTGCGGGCGCCACTGTGATCCGAATCGACTTACTCGGCGGCCTTCTGCTGCTCGCGCAGGCGGATGTTCAGCTCACGCAGAGCCTTGGCATCCACAGTGCCCGGAGCCTGGGTCATGACGTCGCCGGCGCTCTGGGTTTTCGGGAAGGCGATGACTTCGCGGATCGAGGCCGCGCCGGTCATCAGCATCACCAGACGGTCCAGGCCGAAGGCCAGGCCACCGTGCGGCGGTGCGCCGTACTTCAGGGCGTCCAGCAGGAAGCCGAACTTCTCTTCCTGCTCCGCATCGTCGATGCCCAGCACGCGGAAGACCGCCTGCTGCATGGCCTTGTCGTGGATACGGATGGAACCACCGCCCAGCTCGGTGCCGTTGAGCACCATGTCGTAGGCACGGGACAGCTTGCCGGCCGGGTTGGCCTCCAGCTCTTCCGGGGTGCACTTGGGCGCGGTGAACGGGTGGTGCAGCGAGGTCAGGCTGCCGTCGTCGTTCTCTTCGAACATCGGGAAGTCCACGACCCACATCGGCGCCCACTCCTTGGTGAGCAGGTTGAGGTCATGGCCGACCTTGATGCGCAGCGCACCCAGGGCGTCGCAGACGATCTTGGCCTTGTCCGCGCCGAAGAACACGATGTCGCCATCGACCGCACCGACGCGATCGAGGATCTCGTTCAGGTTCGGCTCGGCGATGTTCTTCACGATCGGCGACTGCAGGCCTTCCACGCCCTTGGCGCGCTCGTTGACCTTGATATAGGCCAGGCCCTTGGCGCCGTAGATGCCGACGAACTTGGTGTAGTCGTCGATCTGCTTGCGCGGCATGCTCGCACCGCCGGGAACGCGCAGGGCGGCAACGCGGCCCTTCGGATCGTTGGCCGGGCCGGAGAAGACCTTGAACTCGACGTCCTTCAGTTGATCGGCGACGTCGACCAGTTCCAGCGGGATACGCAGGTCAGGCTTGTCCGAACCGTAGCGGCGCATGGCCTCTTCGAACGGCATGTGCGGGAACTCGTCGAACTCGACGTTCAGCACTTCCTTGAACAGCTGGCGCACCATCTTCTCGGTGATCTCGATGATGTCGCTTTCTTCCAGGAAGCTGGTCTCGATGTCGATCTGGGTGAATTCCGGCTGGCGGTCGGCACGCAGGTCTTCGTCGCGGAAGCACTTGGCGATCTGGTAGTAACGGTCGAAGCCGGCCACCATCAGCAGTTGCTTGAACAGCTGGGGCGACTGCGGCAGGGCGAAGAAGTGGCCCGGATAGGTGCGGCTCGGCACCAGGTAGTCACGCGCGCCTTCCGGCGTCGGGCGACCGAGGATCGGGGTTTCCACGTCCAGGAAGCCGTTCTCATCCAGGTAGCGGCGGATGCTGCTGGTGATGCGCGCGCGCAGCTTCAGCTTGGCGGCCATTTCCGGGCGACGCAGGTCGATGAAGCGGTAGCGCAGGCGGGTTTCCTCGCCCACGTCGGAGTATTCGTCCAGCGGGAACGGCGGGGTTTCAGCCTGGTTCAGCACTTCGAGTTCGTGACCCAGCACTTCGATGGCGCCCGAAGCCATGTTCGAGTTGCGAGCGCCTTCGGGGCGCAGGCGCACCTTGCCGGTGATCTTCACTACGTACTCGCTGCGCACGCGGTCGGCCTTGGCGAAGGTCTCGACGCGATCCGGGTCGAACACCACCTGGGCCAGACCTTCACGATCACGCACGTCGAGGAAGATCACCCCGCCGTGGTCGCGGCGACGGTGTACCCAACCGCAAAGAGTGACTACCTGGCCGTCCAGGCTCTCGTTCAACTGGCCGCAATAGTGGCTGCGCATCATGGTGTGTTTCGCTTCTCGAAAGTCTTGAATTCTAGGGAACCGCTCATTCGCTGGCGGAGCAGGCGCCGGCACCGCAACCGGTGGCCGGACAGGCCGCTGGGGCATCGCCGGAGGCCAGGTTCTTCTTCGCTCCGGTCTTGAAGTCGGTCTCGTACCAACCGCTGCCGCCCAGGCGGAAGCCCGGAGCCGACAACATCTTCTTCAATTCGGGAGCCTTGCAGGCCGGACAATCGACCAACGGCGCATCGCTGATCTTCTGCAGCGATTCCAGCTGATGCGCGCAGGACTGGCACTGGTACTCGTAAATCGGCATGGAACACCTTGGCTGTGTAACGCCACGGGTCCGCGTCCCGCGGCAAAGAGGCCGATTATAGCCTGAAAAATCCGCAGGTTGCAGCCGGGCTCCGGTGGCGGAAAAGCCTGCCGGGCGCACAGCCTTTTAATAGAAAACCTCAATCGATTGCCTTGATATAGACCAAGAGCTTCGCACCTGTCCCGGTGATAGCCTCGAATCCAGCGTTTTAAATCATTCATGCACGATGAGGAGATCGCCATGGACATCGATATCGGAATCGCCAAAGAAGATCGCGCCGCCATCGCCGACGGCCTGTCCCGCCTGCTGGCCGACACCTACACGCTGTACCTGAAGACCCACAACTTCCACTGGAACGTCACCGGGCCGATGTTCAACACCCTGCACCTGATGTTCGAAGGGCAGTACAACGAACTGGCGCTGGCCGTGGACAGCATCGCCGAACGCATCCGCGCCCTGGGCTTCCCGGCGCCCGGCACCTACGCCGCCTACGCCCGTCTGTCCTCCATCAAGGAAGAAGAAGGCGTACCGGATGCCCAGGAAATGATCCGCCTGCTGGTTCAGGGCCAGGAAGCCGTGGTGCGCACCGCCCGCAGCATCTTCCCGCTGGCCGACAAGGTGGCGGATGAGCCGACCGCCGACCTGCTGACCCAGCGCATGCAGGTCCACGAAAAGACTGCCTGGATGCTGCGCAGCCTGCTCGCCGAGTAACTCCGTCCTTATATAAGCAGCCGGCCCGAAAGCCGGCTGCCTCCCCCTACGAATGGCCTAAGCGGTTGATTTGAGAAGGCAACTGGATTGCGGTTAAATACCCGCCGTGCGTTTCTCGCATAGGCCGCCCGGCACGCTTTCATTTTTCCTTTCTGGCGTCGCACCCGAGGCTGGCTGCTTCTTTATTTCGTTACCCGCTCAAGGTGAATCCGTAGCCATGTTGAAGATCGTCCATCTCGTGACGGGCGTCGCCGCACTCTTGCTGTCCTTGATCCCGAGTCTGCGTAGTGATGCCCTGCCCTACCTGCAACAGAGCGATGCCATCTACCTGGCACTGCTCGGTCTGACCAGCCTCCTGCTCGCCCCGAGCAGCAACCTGAAACACCCCTCCGCCCTGCAGAGCCTCGCCACCGCCCTGGTCGTGCTGGCCGTGGTCCTGCAGATCCTGATCCTGCTCGCCCCGCTGCCCTTCATCGGCGACCAGCCGGCCATCGTGCTGCCGCTGCTGAGCCTGGCCGGCGCCGTCGTCCTGCAATGGATCGCCAGCCTCAACAAACCCAGCGCCAGCGTTGCCATCGAAACCTTCGCCGGCGTCGACCGCGAAACCGGCACCGTGAAGTGGTTCAACACCTCCAAGGGCTTCGGTTTCATCTCCCGCGACTCGGGCGAGGATATCTTCGTCCACTTCCGCGCCATCCGCGGCGAAGGCCACCGCATCCTGATCGAAGGTCAGCGGGTGGAGTTCTCCGTTGTCCAGCGTGACAAAGGATTGCAGGCAGAGGATGTGATTGCTGCGCTGCCTAATCGGCGCTGAGCGTTACGCCCATGAAAAAGCCCGCCGAATGGCGGGCTTTTTTATTCCGGAGCGCGCGGGCTCTGACTGTCCACCTAAGACATTCTCTGCCCCTAAGCCCTGTTTTGCGATTACCAGGGTGCTTCGTCACTCATCCTGAGCGCGTTTCTGGCTCCACAAGACGGGCATTTCAACAGGCGCTCAAACTCGGAAGAGCCCGCACTTCTCCTGATATCCCTCACTAACAGCTTTGCCATTCCACACACAGGGCAATCAACATCTTCGTTGGAATCTTTAGCCAAGACTATTCCAGCAGCGATCCAACTCTTCACAACCTCTCGATTCATTTCTCGCCCCACTGAAGTACATGGAAGCTCATTAAGAGAAAAAAGGGGACAAGAGAAAAAAGGGGACAAGAGAAAAAGGGGACAGATTTATTTTCTTCACTCCAATCCTGACCCGCCAGATCGTTTAGAGTAGAAAAATAAATCTGTCCCCTTTTTTCCCCACCATCTACATCTACATCTACAGTCTTGTCAGATTCAGATTGGGGGCAGTCTCCGGGGGAACGTCTAATCAACCGAAAATGATGAAAAGAAAAATGACAACTTTTCATCCTCAAGATCGCTCAATTGATAACGCATTCTGTCAAAGCCAGACTCCAGCTTACTCACGTTCATATGCATCAATTGAGTCAATCCACCGCCAAAATCACGAGTTGCAAAATGGCTGACATCACTAAATTTTACACACAAGACATCAGCCCCAGCCTTTTCAGAATCAGATATTGACAAATATAAATCATAGGCCGACCCATCATCACTCAAGCTAATGCTCATGGCACGCAAGCAGCTGTGAGCAACAAGCAACTTATTCAATTCAAAAATTTTAATCATTGTTCACCCTCGTCTCCTTCCCCTTGGAGCCATACCCGGGACCATATTCATAGGTATTAGAAAAAGGGGACAGATTTATTTTCCATACTCTAATCCTGACTCCGAGCCTAGTTTTAGAGTAGAAAAATAAATCTGTCCCCTTTTCTCTTTTTCTCTTCACCTCAGCGACACTGATAAGGACTTTCGCTTTTCAACTCTTCACCAGTTTTGTTATCTCGGATAACGACAACCGCTACAGAAGGAATTCCGCACAAGGCATTTCGGACAGTATATATACCCGAACCTTCGGCAATATTCTTCCTATTCCCCATCACCACGTCACCATTTGCGTTGTAGGCCGTTAACTGATAGTAACCAGACAGTGTCATGCAACCTGCAAACAGCGCCGAACCAACACCAAGCAAGCACAGTCTCTTCGTAAGCATCACCCATTCAACCTCAACATATATTTATCTATAAACTCTCATCCAGATCTAGCAAGAAAAAGAGGACAGATTTATTTTCCTTACTCTCATCCGCCCCGCAGGACGGCTATAGGGTAGAAAAATAAATCTGTCCCCTTTCCGCCTTTCCGGTGCCGCCCCTTTCCGGTGCCCAATCGCACATCAATTCATTGAGTCCAGATACAGACAGGTACAGTTTGCACACCTGCATTTTTAAGCCTTCCATCGACGAATATTAAATCAACGAATAAATTATCGACACAAAAGACTCCTGACCTCTGCTTATTGCAAGTGTATTTTTCGGAATTATTATCGTACACGCCATAATGCTCTCGCTCGGAACCATTTATCAACGGAGATGAGGCTGAACCGCATTGATAGCCCAATGAACCAAGAGACTTTAAAACATCCCCAATGGACTGCTCGACTTTTATTCCAGAATCACGCACATCATCGCGCGGTGTGTTTGCGCAACCCGCCAAGGCACTCAACAGCGGCACAGCAAGAACTATTTTACACCTCATTAACCTGCCGATTTTCAATAACACAATACTCACAACCCCGTTTCCAAATTTGGCAAAGGAATGTCGTAGCCACAATAATGCAGACGAGCTTTGAAGAAACGTCTATCTGGATAGTCAGATCCGTATATTTTATTTTCATCGAAGCGTTCTTTCTGATTTTCGCATACTTCTAATCTATTCCTCTGAATCAATTCAATCTCAGCGCTGGCCAAATGATTGATTGCCAAGCTATCGAAGAACGGTTTAATAAACTCCTTTTCCATGTCAACACCCGGCACCCCCTGTCTCTGTCGCTGAAAAGTGGTTATATGAAATGGGATACTCAAACCACTCTGCTTCTCCCAGCACCAATAATGTATTTCTTCATTCCACATACTGATATGAGATTGGTTGCGCAGATAGTAATACCTTTTGCATTCGTTAGCCCCAACACGCACAGAGCTTACTTTGTCTGGATAACCACTAACAGGAGAAAACTTCTCCTTAGCTAACATATACTCAGAAAAATCTTCCATCGGCATAAACAGCTCAACAGCTCGACCATTGAAACCTCTAAATGACATAGAGTACTGAGCAGCATCAACAGAGCCCCCCCCATAAGAATATCCACCAGCAGATCCAATATAAACTGCATCTGCTAATTTATCGTAGGTAAATCCACTGGATACTACGCCACAAGGAGCCTGCTGAAATATCGTTGGAATATCGAACGAAAAGCGCCGCATCATGGTTATTCTATTTTTACCAACATCACACAGCATCAATGAACGCTGCCGCTCGGTTTCATAGACTTTTTTTCCAGAGGAGAAGCACCCTGTAAGAGAAACAGTAAGAAAAGCAACAATCCATCTTTTGTAGCTCACTGCTCAGCCCCGTTATTACCAACACCTTTATCATCAATAAAGGTCGGCACTATGTACTTACGACTATCCACAAATTGCTTTTGAGACTCCGAGCCGCCACCATCCCGACAAGCCGGCGTCTGGCACAAATAATTCGAGTGCGGACTACTCGCCCCAAACAGGGAGCCAAAGCTCAAAATCGCTCCAATTGTGCGTGAAATGGAGTCTTCCGAGTACTTTGAATTACCCCCAATTAAGTCAGAGACACTATCCGTTTTCGGGAATATCCCAATAGCAGAAAAGGGGGACAGAGAAAAAGGGGACAGATTTATTTTACGTACTCTAATCCTGACTCCGCGCATAGTTTTAGAGTAGAAAAATAAACCTATCCCCTTTTTGGCCTCAATTTTTTCGCATTTCAGATCATTGCGCCATACTGCTAATCAATTCCATTCTTAATTTCAGAGACCACAAACGCCCATATCCCTAATGACCCCCCCCCAACAAGGCTCACCTTCAGTAAATATGCAAGATCTTCACCTGAGTACTCAAAAACCCCATTGGAAGACAGCTTATGAACGACCTGAAGAAAACCGACCAAGAGCAACATTCCCGAAAAAAACTTAACAAACATCCACAACCAAAGCTTAAATAGCCAAAGCACCCTTTTCACTTATTCATTTCCTTTAATAGCAAGCTATTAGAAATCTCAGACCCCATCCCGCCAACCGCACCGCCTGCTATCCCAGGAACTGCACTCATCGGCGTTTCTCTAAGCAGGTATGCCCCTGGATAGAACGGGATTTCGGTATATTTTAGGGCATTAGTACTGCTAGTAGACAGGCCGATTACCCTATTAACAAAGCTCTTCTCCATTTGCCCTGTAATCGACGCACCTATGCCATAGCCAAGCATGGAACCTGCCATCGCCCCCATCATCGCATCAACGGAGTTCTGCCCACTAATCTGGCTGGCGATATATGCTCCACCAATATTAGTCTGAACATTGGGAAGAAGTCTTTGGCCTGCCGACATTCCACCAGTCACACCGGAAGTCATAAATCCTACCCAATCAAATTTATCTCCCGTGTTCCCAGTCGCAAGCTGAATGCTACCATTTGCAGTCATTCCCAACCCGGCGCCAGTGGCTATAGATTTACTCGACGCGCTGGTCAAATTTGCCACTCCCCCGAAGAAAAGCATGACATTTTCAGTCTGAGACGCGAAGACCAAAGTCTTTGATAGGGTATCTGTATTGGTATTTATATAGTTCAGGTCCAACCCATTTTCATACTGAACCATCATCCTGACGTTCTCGTTCTCTATGCCACCGAAGAACACTGGCCTCGAAGGATCAGCGGTGTACAGGCCAGTCATAATCAAGTCTTTCATGTGGTCTGCACAAACCCAGGGCTTCTCAGCACAGGTCGACCGCAACTTCTGGCGATTTTCCTCATTCAATGCAACGTACTTATCGATTACTTTTCCACAGTCGCCGGCCTTCGTGCACTCCTGCATTTCTTGATCAAACGCTTTGACCTGGTTTCCGCTCAGGAAGTTGTTCTCAACCGCCGTCTTACCCGCCCCGGCCGCTGCCACAACCCCAGCGCTATCCCCCGTCGCCAATCCACCCGCCATCCCCGCTGCGAGAGTGGAAAGCGCAGAGACGATCTGCCGCTCACTCTCCGTCAAGTCTTTAGCGCTCTTATTGGGATACAGACTCGCCGCAATCAGCTCACCCGTGGCCGCCCCCGCTGCACCGGCCACGCCGGAGTTGCCCTGAGCGTTGGCCACAACGGCCCCGAGTACCGCCTGGGCCATGATGCGGGCGGTGTCGTTGTCGCCGGCCTGCTGCTTGATGATGTTAGCCACATAAGGCGCTGAGGCTCCGGCCACGGCCCCACCGATATCACCACCGGCAAGGTACTGTAGCGCTGCGGTGACAGCCTGGGCAGCCTGCTGGTAATTGCTGCCCGTGCCGTACTCTCGCATCACATCCTGATAGGCCTTGGAGTTGACCAGGGCCTCGTTGTACTTCTTGATCTCCTCGGCCGAGGCGCCTTCCCCCGGCGGGTACTTGCCGTCTTTCTCCAGCGCCTTGCGCCCTTCTTCGTTCGCCTTCATCTCGCCATTGGTGCGGATGATGTCCATCGACTGGCTGCCGATCTGGGCGATCAGTTGCACTTCCTGCAGGCGGCGCTGTTCCTTCTCCTTGTCGAAGATGGGGCTGATGCTGCCGTTGGCGTGTTCGACGTCGCGGCTCAGGCTGGCGACGTCCTGCTGCTGGGCTTCGCCATTGCGGATGTCGATGGTGCCGGCGCTGATGGCGGAGTGGGTGGTGCCGCTGTCGCTGTCGCCGTGGGTGTAGGCGGTGACCATGCCGTTGGGCATGTTGCCGAAGAAGGCGCTGCCTTCGTTGCCGCCGGTGCTCGCGCTGATGCCTTGTTGCTGAGTCTTGTAGTCGGCCTCGTTGCGGATGTCGCGCCAGCCGAGGGTGTCGGTGCTCAGGCGGTTCTTGTCGGCGTTGGCGGTGCTGGAGATGACGGCGCCGTCGAGCTGGGTGTGCTTGCCCACTTCGATGTCATAGCCGCCCTTGCCGGCGTAGAGCCCGGTCTGCTCCTGCACACTGTCGTAGTTGGAGTGGATCTTGCTCTTGTCGACCGAGACGTAGCCGCTGCCGGTCATGGTGCCGAAGGTGAAGCTGGCGCCGCCGCTGACGTTCTTCTGCTCGGACCTGTACTCGTCGGTGTCCTGCAGGCTGCGCAGGGTGAGGTCGCGGCCGACCTTTGCAGTGATCTGCTCACCGTTGACCTGGGCACCGATGAGGCTGGTGTCGCGGCCACTGATCAAGGTGACCTGGCGGCCGGCATCGACGGTGGATTCGGTCCAGGTGGTGCCGTTGCCGTGCTCGAAGCCGGTGCCCTTGTTGCCGTTGGCGAAGATGCTGATGCCAGCACCGCCGGACCCGAAACCAATGCTCGCGCCGATATTGCCGCCACTGCTGCTGTTCTTGCCGTCGAGCTTCTGGGTGTTGGAAGCGGCTTCGAGGAGGAGGTCGCGGTTGGCCGCGAGCATGACGTCCTGGCCAGCCTTGAGCTGGCTGCCCTGGATGCGGATGTCGCCGTCTTCACCGACCTTGCCCGCGCCAGTGGCGAGGATGTTCAGGTTGTTGCCGGCGGTCAGGGTGCTGCCCTGGGCAATGCTCTGCTCCTGAACGGTTTTCGACTTGGATTGCTGCGAACCCAAGGAGATGGCGATACCGACGAATTGCCCGGCGGTATCAGCACTCATACCGCCGCCTTGCTGAGAGGCCTGCCAGGCCTGGTAGCCGGTCAGGCCGGCCTGGATGCCCTTGAGGGCGGCCAGGCGGCTGTCGTCTTCGTGGCGCGCCTCCTTCGAAGATTCATAGGCGGTGTTCACCGCGCTGCCGACACTGCCGGACAGGGCCAGGGTCAGGCCGCTTTTCTTCTGCTCGCGGGTTTCCTCGCTGCGGTTGCGGTTCTGCGCCTCGAGGATGCTTACGTTCTGCCCGATGAGGTTGATGTCCTTGCCGGCGACGAGATCGGAACCACGGATGGTGAGGTCCTTGCCGGCCTGGATGTCGACGTTGCCGAGCACGCTGCCAATGGTGCTGCCGCGGGTCTGTTCGGTGTGGTCGTCCTGGGTGGTCTTCAGGCTGCTGGAGCCGAGGGTCACGCCGATCCCGCCGCTGCTCATGAGACCGGATTTCTTCTTGGACTCTGCGTGGCTGGTCTCGAAGCTTTCGGTCGCGCCATCGATCAGCACGTTGCGCCCGGCCAACAGGCTGGTGCCGTTGGTGGAGGCAACGTCGCTGCCTTGTACGGCAATGTCCTGGCCGGCGCGGATGGCGATCTTGTCGGCGCTGACCAGAGAGCCGACCTGGGTGGTGCTACTGCTGCTGTCGACGCGGGTCTTGGTGGTGCTGGAGAGCCCGGAGCTGCTGGTCTTGGTCTTGCGGTAGTAGCTGTAGTCGCTGTCCTGCTCGGAGACCAGGCTGACGTCGCGCCCGGCGTACAGGTAGGCCTCGCCGGAGGCGCTGACGCTGCTGGCCTTGAGGGCCAGGTCCTGCCCGGCGGCGATGCTGACGTCACCGCCGGCGGTCAGCGCGGTGCCCTGCTGTTCGACGTGATCCTTCTGGCTGCTGATCTTGCGGGTGTTGCTATAGCTATGGCTCTCATCCGCCGCCGAGGCGAGGGTGACATCGCGGCCGGCGCTCAGCGCCGCGTCGCGCGCGGCGTCGAGGCGGCTGGCAACGGCGTTGAGGTCGCGCCCGGCGCTGATGTCGAGGTCACGCCCGGCGCTGGCTTCGGCGCCCAGCTGGGTGGTGGTTTCGCTGTAGTAGCGGCGGCCGTTGAGCTGGCCGTTGGTGACTTCCACCGAGGCAATGTTGACGTCGCGGTCGGCGCCGATGAACAGGTCGCCCCGGCTCTGCAGCACGCCACCGAGGTTGCTGACGTCGCGGCCGGCGCTGATGTCGAGGCTGTTGGCGGCCTCGATGCGCGCGGCGCTGTCGGCGAAGCTGGTGGTCCAGGTGCGGTTGGCGCTCTGGGCGCTGTCGATGCGGGTGACGCTGCGTTCGTTGATCACATCGCCGGTGAGCGCGGTGAGGCTGACGTCGCGCCCGGCGATGATGCCGCCGGCGGCGTTGCGGATGCTGTCGTCGGCGAGCAGGTCGAGGCGGTTGCCGGCCTGGATCAACCCGCTGTTGCTCAGGTTGCCGGCACTGGCGCTGAGGTTGTTGCTGGCACGCAGGGTGCCGGCGTTGTTGAGCTCGCCGCCGCTGATGAGGCTGACGTCCTGGCCCATGATCAGCGCACCGGTGGGGCCGAGGCGGTTTTCCGCCTGGGCGAGGTAGAGCACCGGGACGAGGACCTTCTCGCCGTTCACCTCGGCTTCTTCGAGCCAGACAATGTCGTGGGTCAGGGCCGCGACCTGTTCTGCGGAAAGGCCGACGCCGACGGAGAGCTGCAGGCTGTCCTTGTAGGGCGAGCCGGGAATTGGCAACGCATGCGTTGCCCCGGCGAGCGACCCGCCAGGGATGGCGGGGCCGGGGGTGCAGGAGAGCGACGGAGTGGCGACAGGGATGTCGGCTCCGCTCTACCTGCATGTGTTTTGACTTGAGTTGTTAAAGAACGCACAGCACCTGAACTATCCAGATCCAATCCGCGCAGGTCGATGTCATCTCTTCCGCCTGGCCGGTATCAAGCGTCCTTTTTGCCAGGAACGCGCAATGGTTTCACTCAGATGGTGGCACGCAATTTGGCGGTGGTTGGCAAGTCTTTTTCCTCGGCAATTCTCCGCACCGAAATCAGGTTGGCAGCGAACCCGACGCGGCACACCAGCACGCTCGCCGCGTAAACCTGAGTGGGTCGTGGATGAACTGGTTCGCCTCAAGGCTTTGATGCCAAAGGCGGGCTATCGGCGCATCGCCGATAGCTTCAATCGCTTGCATGCCCAGCGGCGACAGATGACGGTGAGCAAGTCGTTCGTGGCTTACACCTTGCGTCGAGAACGCTACGCGGTGGTATGCAAGCGGCGAAAACTGCGCAGACGTAAGCCTCACTCACCAAATAAAAATGCTGTGTGGGCGATGGACCTGACCGGCAAGCAGGATATCCACGGACAACAGCACACCCTGCTCGGCGTGATCGATCACGGCACACGATACTTGCTCGAACTGAAAGCCGTGCCGAACAAATCCGCCTGGACGCTGCTGGGCTATCTGTTTCTGGCAATTGGACGTTATGGAAAACCACGAGCCTTGCGGACCGATAACGAGCGGATATTCACGGGTTGGGTATTTCCCAAAATATTGCAGTGGGCCGGCATTCGCCATCAACGCAGCGAGGTGGGTTGCCCCTGGCAGAACGGGCGGATTGAACGCTTGTTCGGCACGCTGAAACGCAATCTCGACCAATGGCGAGTGCTGGATGGAGAACAACTTCAGTCCGCCCTGAAAACTTTCACCTTCTGGTACAACGCGGTTCGGCCGCACCAGAACCTGGACGGACGAACGCCGCTGGAGGCCTGGACTGGCATCGATCCGTATCAGCACGTGCCGAAGCGGGTGGAATGGTTTGAAGCCTGGAACGGTTTGCTAAATGGTTTCTATCTGAGCGGGTAGCGGCGACTGTGCATTCGCGCCTGGGAAAGCACCTGTCCACGGAGCAGGAGGATTCGCCTGAGCCAACAGCGAGAAACACAGGAAATTGGGAGGTTTACAGCGGGACAGTCAGCCGAAAAACTGACAGGCAGGAGGTAACGGAGGAGCATTTCGACGGCTCATCCACGAAAACTACCCCGCCAACTGGCGGGGAAATCAGTTTGGACACTTGGACAGGACAAACGAGTGTCCGGCGCCGTGGTCGGCGGCGCCTCGCTGGGCGCCTTGCCAGGGAGCTGCTGGAGCTCCTCCAGGCGCTTCTGCTGCTCACGCAGGAGTTGCTCCTGGCGTTGACGCTGGAGGTCGTTGTCACCCGGTGTGGGCAGTGGTGCAGCAAAGCTTGCCGAAGCACAGCAGAATGCCAGGGCCGGCATCCAGCCACGGTAGAGAACACGCATCCTTACGATCCCTGTCTTCTGGCCACACGGCCAGTCCATCCCAAAAGACGGATTGGATCATATTTGATACATGATGCCCTTAGGCCATTATCCCGATGAAATGTAGGTTGTTTCCCATTTTCCGGGAGACATTCCGCACAAGTAGCATTTACCTGTGCGTCCGATTGTCACGGTTTCGGCACGAGCAGCAATTGCCGGGAGAAGGATTCGCGCACACCAGGATGCCCTTTTAATACCGGGCGCTTGCTGCTCAATAATGGGGAGGAGGTGCCTCGTCTTCCGAGACGCCAACCTGCCCCTGCAAGTCTTCCAAGCGCTTGAGCAATGCTTGCATCTGCAGGCGCAGGCGCTCGATCACCCGCTCCTGCTCATAGACCACATCACTCATTGTCTGTAGCGCGTCATCCTGGAAGGCCAGTCGGCTCTCCAGATCGGCCATTCGTTTTTCCAGATCCATCACTTACTCCTGGCTGAAGCGAAAACCATCGCCCAGCACCATGCGCAACCTCTCGCGTATGCGAGCCAGCTCTTCTTCTTTATAAGGCACAGCCGGGTGCTTGCCCCAAACCGGGCCCGGCCAGGCGGCATCGCTCGTCTTGCGCACAATGACGTGCACGTGCAGTTGACTAACGACGTTGCCCAGGTTGGCGACGTTCATCTTGTCCGCATCGAAAGTGTCCTTGAGCACTTCGGCCAGTTGGGTCGCCTCGCGCCAAAGCTGCTGCTGGTCAGCGACGTCCAGCTGGAATATTTCGCTGACATCCTCGCGGCGCGGCACCAGGATGAACCAGGGGTACTGTGAGTCATTCATCAGCAGCAGGCTGCTCAGTGGGAAATCCCCCAGTGCAACGGTGTCCTGCTGGAGACGGGAATCCAGGGCGAACATAAGACTTCTCCTGCTCGACGAGCCTTGTTTTAGCCTAGCTCCGCGAAGGAGCCGAAGGGCGCGAAGAATACTAGAGAGCCGTTGCGGCGAACATGCTCAGGCGCAGCCCCATCCCGGAGCAAGCTGGCCAGGGCCTTGCCCCAGGATCGGGCATGACGCGAATTGGCATATCCCGACAACAGGCGCGTGCAGGAAACCACACGGCAATCCCGCCCATCAGCGCTGAAAAATCGTTTAAACAGCGGGATCTGCGGGATGTCGGAAAACGACATCGGCGCGCTTCCATGTTGCAAATCCCCAACAGAAGCCGTGAAATGCGCCAACACGTCGCAAGACGCGCACTGTGAAAGCGGCTCCGGGCATTTGTGCACGGTTGTTGCTAGAGGCAAGGACATCGCTCCGACGGCCACCCCTTTCAGAAAGTGGACGCGAAAGCGTGAGAAAGCATGAAGTGGTTGAGGGAGAATAAAACCACAAGACTGAAGCAACATTGGAGCAATGGGGGGACAACCTCTTTTTGCAACATCGAAACTGCTTGAATGCGACATGCTTCATGCAGCTTTGCGACAGTCCCGTAACGTTTCCGTGTGTTTATTTGGGCAACTATCGCCAACTGAACACGCGTGCTATAAGTTAGCGCCGACAAAAAGAATGAGCCGTCACCGCGGCACTGTGATGGCAGATAATTTCAAAACCAAAGGAGCAATCACAATGAAAGTGATGAAGTGGAGCGCCATCGCCCTGGCGGTTTCTGCAGGCAGCACACAACTGGCAATGGCCGAACCCTTCGTAGGTAATCAGGCTGACGCTAAAGGCTTTGTCGAAGACAGCAGCCTGAACTTCCTGGTTCGCAACTACTACTTCAATCGCGATCAGCGCAATGGCGGCGGTAACGTTGCCGACGCCTCCAAAGCCAGTGGCTACAAGAACGGCTACCGCGAAGAATGGACCCAGGGCTTCTGGGCCAACTACAACTCTGGCTTCACCCAGGGCACTGTAGGCTTCGGCGTTGACGCCTTCGGCTACCTCGGCCTGAAGCTGGATTCCGGCCGTGGTCGTACCGGCACCGAGAACCTGGCAATCAGCGACGACGGCACCCCGCAGGATTCCTTCGGCAAAGCTGGCGGCGCTATCAAGGTTCGCGTTTCCAAGACCGAGCTGAAAGCCGGTGACATGCAGCCGACCGCACCGGTATTCGCCGTAGGCGGCACCCGCCTGCTGCCCCAGACCGCTAGCGGCCTGGCCATCATGAGCAGCGAAATCGACGGCCTGGACGTCGAGGGCGGCCACTACTACTCCGGCACCAGCCAGAACGACACCAGCCACGACGGTGAAATCTGGGCCAACTACGCTGGCGTAACCGGCAAGACCGCAGACTTCGTTGGCGGCAAGTACGCCTTCTCCGACAACTTCAGCGCATCGCTGTACGGCGCCAAGCTGGAAGACGTCTGGAACCAGTACTACACCAACCTGAACTACACCCTGCCGATCGCCGACGACCAGTCCCTGGGCTTCGACTTCAACTACTACCGCACCAGCGATACCGGTTCGGCCAAAGCTGGCGACATCAGCAACAATGCCTTCTCGCTGGCAGCCGCCTACACCCTGAGCGCGCATACCTTCACCCTGGCCTTCCAGAAAGTGAATGGCGATACCCCGTTCGACTACATCGGTATCGGCGACAACAACAAGGGCGGCGACTCGATCTTCCTCGCCAACTCCGTTCAGTACTCCGACTTCAACGGCCCGGGCGAAAAATCCTGGCAGGCTCGTTACGACCTGAACATGAAAGAGTACGGTGTGCCTGGCCTGACCTTCATGGGCCGCTACATCAACGGTAAGGACATCGACGGCACCAAGGCTGTTGGCACCGCTTACGATGGCCTGTACGGCGAAGACGGCAAACACCACGAAACCAACCTGGAAGCCAAGTACGTGATTCAGGAAGGCGCCGCGAAGGACCTGTCCTTCCGCATTCGCCAAGCCTGGCACCGCGGCAACTCCGACCAGGGCGAAGGCGATGTGGACGAGTTCCGTCTGATCGTCGACTACCCGCTGTCCGTGATGTAATTCACGACGACGCGCTGGTATTAAAAAGCCCGGCTTCTGCCGGGCTTTTTTATTGCAACTTACCTACAACTTCGAACGTATCTGTTACATCGGTAAAACATAGGTCCCGGTCACATGGGCAACCAACTCCTCGGGATTGCTGACCGAATAGACAGATACCTCGCAAACCACCTGCCGACGCCCCAGCTTCAATATCTTGGCTTCCGCCAACAAGTCTTCCGGCTTGGGTTTGCTCAAGAAGTTGATATTGAGGTTGGAAGTAACAGCCATCTCGACGTTATCCAGCTGCGCCAGAATCACTGCGTACATCGCCGCATCCGCCAGTGACATGATGGTCGGCCCGGAGACCGTGCCCCCCGGACGCACCATCCGCCCGTGGAACGGAACCCGTACGAAGGCGCTGCGTCCTTCCAGTGCATCGATGCGCAGATCCATGTCGTCCGCCATGGGCAATCCCGCGCGAATGAACGCCTGTACCTGCGCCGCAGTTAAACGACTCACGCCACTCCTCCCTCTCCGTCCGCCGCGCCCTGTACGCAGCCAGACCTGCACCGTACAATGCCCAGCCTATATTCCCCTTCGCAACCGACAAAACGGCCAAAGATGCGTACCAGTCAGTACCTGCTGTCCACCCTGAAAGAAACCCCTTCCGATGCGGTCGTGATCAGCCATCAGCTGATGCTGCGCGCCGGCATGATCCGCAAGCTGGCGTCCGGTCTGTACACCTGGCTGCCAATGGGTCTGCGGGTGCTGCGCAAGGTGGAGACCATCGTTCGCGAAGAGATGAACGCCGCCGGTGCCCTGGAAGTGCTGATGCCGGCCATCCAGCCCGCCGAACTGTGGCAGGAATCCGGTCGCTGGCAGCAGTACGGCCCCGAGTTGCTGCGCCTGAAGGATCGCCATGACCGCGACTTCTGTGTCGGCCCGACGCACGAGGAAGTGATCACCGATCTGGCGCGCAACGAGCTGAACAGCTACAAGCAGCTGCCGATCAACATGTACCAGATCCAGACCAAGTTCCGTGACGAGATCCGTCCGCGCTTCGGCCTGATGCGTGGCCGCGAGTTCATCATGAAGGATGCCTACTCCTTCCACGCCAGCCAGGACTCGCTGCAGGCGACCTACGACGTCATGTACGGCGCGTACAGCAAGATATTCACCCGCCTCGGCCTGGATTTCCGTGCCGTGCAGGCGGACAACGGCTCCATCGGCGGCAGTGGTTCCCACGAATTCCACGTACTGGCCGGCTCCGGTGAAGACGATATCGTCTTCGGCGAGTCCACCGACTACGCCGCCAACATCGAGAAAGCCGAGGCCCTGCCCCGCGAGACCGCTCGTGGCGCTGCCAGCGAAGAACTGCGCCTGGTCGATACTCCCGAGACCAAGACCATCGCCGCCCTGGTGGAGAAGTTCGGCCTGCCGATCGAGAAAACCATCAAGACCCTGGTGGTGCACGCCGCCGAGGAAGGCAAGCTGATCGCCCTGATCGTCCGTGGCGACCACGAGCTCAACGAAATCAAGGCCGGCAACCACCCGCTGGTGGCCAGCCCCCTGCAGATGGCCAGTGAAGCGGACATCAAGGCCGCCATCGGCGCCGCGCCCGGCTCCCTCGGCCCGCTGAACCTGCCGCTGCCCTGCATCATCGACCGCTCCGTGGCACTGATGAGCGACTTCGCCGCCGGCGCCAACGTCGACGACAAGCACTACTTCGGCGTGAACTGGGAACGCGACCTGCCGGTACCGGAAGTCGCCGACCTGCGTAACGTCGTGGAAGGCGACCCGAGCCCGGACGGCAAGGGCACCCTGATCATCCGCCGCGGCATCGAAGTCGGCCACATCTTCCAGCTCGGCACCAAGTACAGCGAAGCCATGAAGCTTTCCGTACTGGGCGAGAACGGCAAGCCGGTCACCCTGATCATGGGCTGCTACGGCATCGGTGTATCCCGTGTGGTCGCCGCCGCCATCGAGCAGAACTACGACGACCGCGGCATCCTCTGGCCGGCCGCCCTGGCGCCCTTCCAGATCGCCATCGTGCCGATGAAGTACGAGAACGAGGCCGTGCGCGCCGCCACTGACAAGCTCTACGCGAACCTCACCGCCGCTGGCTTCGAAGTGCTGCTGGACGACCGCGACAAGAAGACCAGCCCCGGCGTGAAGTTCGCTGACATGGAGCTGATCGGCATCCCGCACCGCATCGTGGTCAGCGAGCGCGGCCTGGACGAAGGCACCCTGGAGTACAAGGGTCGCCGTGACGCCGAGTCGCAGCCTGTCGCCCTGTCCGACCTGCAAGCTTTCATCACGGCCAAGATCGGCAACTGAGCAGAGCGATGTCCACCCGAAGTACCTCAAGCCTCGTGGCTGCCGCCCTGTGCGGCAGCCTTCTGCTGAGCGGCTGCGCCAACCAGCTGCCGCAACGCAGCGAGCATGAAGAGCGTGTCGAGCGCAAATTGCTCGACCACAGCCTGCAGATCGACGTGGGCACCCCGGGCACGCTGGAACTGCCGCAGCGCCGTATTCGCGTGCAGGAACAGAAGACCTTCGAAGTCACCGAGTTCGAGGTCACCCGCCGCTACGACCGCTACACGCCGTACCAGGGCTGGCGCAAGGTCTACGAAATGCCGTTGGGCGTCGTGGCCTTCGTTGGCGGTATCGGCGCCAACGTGGTCAACGTGTTCGCCCTGGGCAACCTGCCCGAGAGCGTCACCCGTGGCTGGATCCGCTACGGCATCGACGGCATGAATCCGTTCATGAACGTCGAATCCAACGGCCGTGCCGAGCAGAACCTGGCCTCGATCGACGAGAAGCAGCGCGACAAGCGCACCGAGTACTCCAGCCTGCCCTGGTCGGAGCGCCCGGTGACCGTCACCGCCGGCAAGAACTCCCAGGAGCTGCTGACCGACCGTCACGGCGTGCTGCGCCTGAACCTGCTGGAAGGCCCGTTCAGCGACGACGAGGTCAGCCGCATCGGCCGCCTGCAGTTCAGCGCCCAGGACCCTTCGGACGATACCCGCGCCGATGCCAGCCTGCTGGTCAGCCGCTCTCTGCGCGGCAAGCTGCAGGAAGCCCACGCGCTGATTTACGATGACCTGGAAGGTGACGATGTGCACCACTGGGTACACCGGGTGAAACGCCTCTCCGACCTGGGCCTGGAAGAGGAAGCCAGCGAACTGGAACAGAGCCTGATCGAGCTGACCCGCAACGATCCGGAGCTGCAGAAGGAGTTCCTCCACAGCCTGATGACCGACGCCGGTCGCCTGGCAGCGGACCCCGGCGTCAGCAACTGACGCCTAGCGGCGAACGATGAAGCCGGTGATGCCCTGGGGTGTCATCGGCTGCAGCTCCACCGCCGCCACCTTCGCCTTCACCGGTCCGCGGGCCAACCATTTCTCCAGCTCGCGCACCGCATCCTCCTCGCCTTCGACCAACAGCTCGACGCGCCCGTCGTCGAGGTTGCGTACCCAGCCGTCGAGTTCCAGGCGCTCGGCCTGTTCCTGGGTGCTCTGGCGGTAATAAACACCCTGTACCTTGCCACTGATGTAGCCGTGCAGACAGATCCTGGCCATTACTGCTTCTCCTCACGCAACGCGCCAAGGCGCGCCAGCACGCCGGCGGCGGTCTGCTCGCCGAGCAACTGCTCGCGCAGCTTGCCCTCAGGGTCGACGATGTAGGTTACAGGCAAGGCTTCACTGCGCGGCAGGCTGAACCGCGGCGCAGGGTCATCAGCCAGCACGGTGTATTGCACACCCAGCGCCTGTGAAGCCTTTGCCAGGTCCGCATCGCGCAGCCCATCGAAGTTCACCCCCAGCACCCGGAAGCTCTTGGCCTTGCCCTCCTCCGCCAGGTGATTCAGCTCGGGAATCTCCTTGCGACAGGGCGCACACCACTCGGCCCAGTAATTGATAACTAGCCACTGGCCATCCACGCCGGCAGCGGGTACTTTCTGTCCATGCTGATCGGTGCCATAGTCCGCCGAGCAGCCGGCCAGGATCAGGCCGGCCATCAAGCCCATCACAATACGGAGCCGCACTCCCATGCCTTCAATCCTCGTGTATGCGGGGTGGTCATGATGCTCAATGCCCTGCGCCTGGAGGTGCCGGACATCCTCGAAGAAGACACCGAGGCAATGAGCAACCTGGCGGCCGGGCTCCAGGAATCGCGGCAGCAGCCCCTGCAGGAAGGTTTGCAGAAGGCCCTGGGCACGCTGTTCCGCCTCAACCGATGCGCGCTGACCTTACTGGAAAGGCAGCGCGCCCTGCAAAGCCTCAGCGAAGAATACCGGCATTACGAACGGCTGATCCGCCAGGAAAAGACGCCGCCGGCATTGTTCGTGCACTTCTGCAGCGAGCTGGCCGCCGGCTTCAAGCGCCTGTTGCTGCAGATCCTGCACGGCCACAAGCCTTCGCGGCCGCACATGGCCTGGTGCTTGTACATGGCCCAGCATTTCCTCGCCCAGGCCCTGCTGCGCCATTACCAGCAATACCAGCAGCCGCCCGGCAGCCTCTGGCGTGACAGCCACCTGCTCTACTGGATCGGCGAGCATCAGGAGTGCCTGGACGAGCCGGTTGCCGCCGCTTTCGACCCGGTGCCCGCAGGCACCTTGCGCGGGCTGTACCAGCAGATCCTGCTGCTGGCCCTGAGCAATCCCTTCCACCTGACCGAAGGGGAAGCCCCGCAACTGTTCAGCGCGCTGGCACCACTGGCCGCGCTGGGTCGACTGCTGCCCTGGGACGATGAGGAACAGGAAGGCTTCGTGGTCGACCAGGGCTCCGATCAACCTTGCCTGGCTGCAGAGCAGGCAAGCGATGCCCCGAAGGAGCAACTGCGCCGCCTGGAACTGGGCGCCCTGCTGATCGCCCTGCACGATCCCGCGCCGCTGCGTCGACTGGAGCAAGGCGCACTGCTGGACCGCGTCCGCCACCACTGGCTGGGCCACCAGACCCGCCGCCATGAACGTGCAGAACAAACCGGCAACTGCCGCGTGGTGGTCGGCCTCCCGGCCATCCAGCAGCACCTGCTGGACAGCTCAGCCAGCCCTTGCCGGGAAGCCACTCTGATGGACGCCAGCGCGGGCGGCGCGCGCATTCTCTGTTCCGGCCAGCAGGCCGGGCAGCTTCCGGTGGGCCAACTCCTCCTGATCCCCAGCAATGGCGGCACTCCTACCCTGGCCGTGGTGCGCTGGCGACACCTCAACAGTGACGGGCTGCACCTGGGCCTGCGTTATCTCAAAGGGCTTCCCCGCCCGGTCTGGCTGCGCCGTGCACCTGACGCGCAGCGTCACCCCGGCGTGCTGCAGAGCACTCCGGAACCGGGCAACGGCTGGTATCACGGGCTTTGGGTCGCCCAGGGGCAATTCGTCGAAGGCGAGAACCTCTGGCTGCAACTGGCCAGCTTCGACAACCAGACCATCCTGCCCCTGCCGGCAGCCAACCTCAGCACGCCACTGGTAGCTCGGCACCCGCTGCGCCTGGCCTGATTGTCGATTTTGGGAGAGATGTCACAGGCAAGATCGGCAGTAGGCCCGATATGCCAGGCATCTGCCTCCTTATAATTCGAACGTTCGTTCTGACTCTCGGGACGATTCTCGCTCGCCGATAACTCAGCGGCCTTCAGAATGCGACTGGCGCCATGCACGCCAGCCTCCAGCGACAGGACAGCCAGATGCAGCCTACAGACCAGCTTGTCAGCAAGGTTCCCAGCCATATTGTCGCCAGCGCCCGGCCGGCCAATGCGGCGAATGGAGGACGGCTGGCCGACTTCAATGTCGCGGTCTGGCTACATCTGCCCGGCGTGGCGGACCTGCCGGTGACGCTGTTGCTCAGCTACCGCGATGGGGAGCGCAGCCGGGAAGTGGTGATCGACCATGGCACGGTCAATAAACAGAGTCGCATCCTGCTCTCGGGTGTGGCTCGACTGCCGTTTTCCCTGCGGATCGAGGATGCGCAGATCAAGCTTCGCGCGGCCATTCCCTTGTCGCGGGTGATTGCCGAGGAAGTCTTCATGCAGGCGGTGGAGCAGCAGGCAGGCGCCGCGCGTCCAGTAGCCACCAGCCTCTGAAGAATCAGCCCAGCTGCCGCACCAGGGTTTCATCCGACGGCTCGGCCGCAACGGTCTCGGCGCTGTCGTGCGGGACGGACGGCAGGAGCGACTCAGGCCAGCTGCTGAATTGCAGACCAGTGATTCGATTCAACCGCTCCAGGGCGCTCGTCAGATCGCGCTGATGCAGGTGCACTACGTTGTTCTGGTCTTTTTTCATGGATTCGCTGGCCTTGGAGGAACTTCTGAAGGACTCCTATGTCCTGAAACCTCCATAGCCAGAACTGTGCCAATTCTGAAATAGCGAGAATTGGCGCATTTCTGAAGTGGTACAAAGCCGCGACAGAATCAGATTCGCCGCAAACTGACGTTTTGCGTCACTCGGAATGTGACGGCTTCAACCATTTCGCCAGGCTATCGCCGAACAGCTCCTGCCGGTCGGCCTGATAGCGCGCCAGCGTTTCCCGCAAGTGCGGGTACCACGGCTCATCCAGAGTCGCCGGCAAGGCCTCCAGGCACGGCAATGGCCAGGGGCTGCGGTTGAGCAGGTGGTGCAGGCTGTAGCTGCCCAGGTCGCGGCACAGCACCCAGGCCGCGGTGGTCGAACCGGCACGGCAGACCAGTTGCTCGCCCTCCAGGAAATCCAGCACCTCTTCCCACTCGTCTTCCGGCAACAACCAGCCCGCCCGATGCAAATGCGCCAGACGCGTCGGCAAGCCATGGCGCTGGCGGTCGAAGAACACCCGCAGTACGCCGAGGATCACCAGCAGACGCGGCATGGCGCGTCGACGCCAGAGACGGGTCGACGACAGGTTGCAGACCAGTTCCGCACCGAATAGCACGATCAGCCACGACAGGTAGATCCACAGCAGGAACAGCGGCACCGTGGCGAAGGCGCCGTAGATCAGCTTGTAGCCGGGGAAGAAACTCACATAGAAGCCGAACAGCGACTTCGCCGCTTCGAACAGGATCGAGGTGAACACCCCGCCGGCCAGTGCGTGCAGGAACGGCACCCGAGCGTTGGGTACCGCCGCATAGATCAGGGTGAAGGCCGCCACGCTGGCCAGCAGCGGCATGAACTTCAGCAGCATCGCCGCGCCCGGCAGCGCGTGGGGGCCGGAGAGCAGCGACAGCGAGGTGATGTAGGTGGACACGGCGAAACCGGTCCCCAGCAGCAACGGGCCCAGGCTGAGGATCGCCCAGTACAGCAGGAAGCGCGTTACGCCCCGGCGCGGCTGACGTACACGCCAGATGGCGTTGAAGGCCTTCTCGATGGTCACCAGCATGGTGAACGCAGTCACCGCCAGGAAGGCCACGCCCAGCCAGGTCAGATGGCGCGCCTGCACGGTGAAGTTACGCAGGTAGGCCTCCACCGCCTCGCCGGTAGAGGGCACGAAGTTGCGGAACACGAACAGCTGGATGCGCTCCCCCATACCCTCGAAGGCCGGTACGGCCGAGAGCATGGCGAAGGTCACCGTCATCATCGGGACGACCGCGAACAGCGTGGTGTAGGTCAGGGCCGCGGCGCTGTTGGGCGCCTTGTCGGCCAGGAAGCGCTGGACCAGATAACGGCCGAATTCGACCAGGCCCTGCAAGCGTTCGTGCATGAAGTGTCCTTTGGCTGCACTGAAAAAACCGTCCTCGTAGATCGCGGCGAACGACAGCGGTTCAGTCCAGTCCGAGGAGGCGGTTAGAATAGCCGCCACTTCATCGGCCTTGCGAGTCCCGGCACATGAGCCAGATTTCACTTTTTCATAATCCGCGCTGCTCCAAATCCCGCGGCGCCCTCGAACTGCTCGAGGAACGCGGCATCCAGCCCGAGATCATCCGCTACCTGGAAACTCCGCCCAGCGCGGCCGAACTCAAGGCACTGCTCGGCAAGCTGGGCATCGGCGCGCACCAACTGCTGCGCACCGGCGAGGACGAATACAAGGAGCTGAACCTGGCCAACCCAGCACTGGGCGACGACCAACTGATCGAGGCGATGGCCAGCCATCCCAAGCTGATCGAGCGGCCGATCCTCATCGTCGGCGACAAGGCGGTGATCGGCCGTCCGCCGGAGAAGGTACTGGAGATCCTGCCTTGAGCACGCCTTACGTCCTGGTCCTCTACTACAGCCGCCACGGCGCCACCGCCGAAATGGCCCGGCAGATTGCCCGCGGCGTCGAGGCCGGCGGCCTGGAAGCGCGCGTGCGCACGGTGCCGGCGGTGTCCACCGAGTGCGAAGCCGTCGCCCCGGACATTCCGGCAGAAGGCGCGCTCTACGCCACCCTGGATGACCTGAAGTGTTGCTCCGGCCTGGTCCTCGGCAGTCCGACCCGCTTCGGCAACATGGCCGCGCCGCTCAAGTACTTCCTCGACGGCACCAGTAGCCTGTGGCTGACCGGTGGCCTGGTAGGCAAGCCGGCGGCAGTCTTCACCTCGACCGCCAGCCTGCATGGCGGCCAGGAAACCACCCAGCTGTCGATGCTGCTGCCACTGCTGCACCACGGCATGATCGTCACCGGCATTCCCTACAGCGAGCCCGCCCTGCTGGAAACCCGCGGCGGCGGCACGCCCTACGGCGCCAGCCATTTCGCCGGCGCCGATGGCAAGCGCAGCCTGGACGAACACGAGATCACCCTGTGCCGCGCGCTCGGAAAGCGTCTGGCCGAAGTTGCCCGCAAACTGGAGAGTTGAATGGCCCGCAAGAACAAACCGCTGCCGTCCATGGACTGGCTCAAACCCCGGCTGGCCGCCAGCCGCGCGGTCGCCCTCGGCAGCTTCATCGGGCTGATCCTGCTCATCGTCATCTGGGACCTGCTGTTCGCCGACGCCCACGGCGGCGCGCGCTGGGTCCCCTGGGTGTTCCTCGGCTTCAAGCTGCTGCCGCTGCTGGTGGTAGCGCCAGGCATCCTGATCGGCAGCGCTCGCGGCCATGCCTGGGCGTGCTACGTGATCAACCTGTACTTCATCCTCGGCGTGCTGAATGCCTTCGATCCCAACCACGCCATCTTCGGCTGGGCGGAGATCATCCTCAGCGTGTCGCTGTTCTGCTCGGCGCTGATGTACACGCGCTGGCGCTTCCAGTACGACCGCAAGCTGGCTGGTGAAGGCCAGGAACCGCAGCAGGAAGCGACGAGCGCCTGATAAGGGAGTCAGGGAAACCGGGGCTTACCAGCCCATGGTTTCCTTGAGGAAGGGAATGGTCAGCTTGCGCTGCGCCTGCAGCGAGGCCTTGTCCAGTTCGTCCAGCAGGTCGAAGAGGAACTGCATGCTGCGCGCGCCGCGGGTGAGGATGAAGCGCCCCACTTCGTCGGTCAGGTGCAGGCCACGGCGCGAGGCGCGCAGCTGAAGGGCGCGCAGCTTCTCGTCGTCGGTCAGCGGGTGCAGCTGGAAGATCAGCGAAAGCGTCAGGCGGGATTTCAGGTCCGGCAACTTCACCCCCAACTCGCGCGGCGACACCGAGGCCGACAACAGCAGCTTGCGGCCGGAATCGCGCAGGCGGTTGAACAGGTGGAACAGCGCCTCTTCCCATTCGCGCTTGCCGGCCAGGGCGTCGAGATCGTCCAGGCACACCAGCTCGCGCTGTTCGAGGTTGTCGAAGATTTCCGGACCGTAGGCCACCAGATCGGCCATCGGCAGGTAGACAGACGGCTCGCCCAGTTGCTCGGAGCGAATGCAGGCGGCCTGCAGCAGGTGGCTGCGGCCCACGCCTTCGGCGCCCCAGAGATAGATCAGGCTTTCCGTCCACCCCGCCTCGGGCTCGCACAGACGCTCGACATAGCCGAGCGCCGCGGCATTGGCACCGGGGTAGTAGTTGGCGAACGTTGCGTCATCGCGCAGACGTACGCTGAGTGGGAGCTGCATAGGAGTCATGCCGGGCCGGGCGTTTCTTCAATCGCTTGGGGTGGGCCTTGGTGACTGAAAGTTTATCCAAATCAGAAGGATAACGCAGCTACCACGTGCGACTCAGAGCCACCGGCGCCGGGAAGCGGGACTTTGCCCGCCTCCGCAGGGCTCATTACCAGTGGAAGCGCAGGGTGTTCTGCGCCGGCACGGCCGCGTTCGGCACCGCTTGGCCATTGGCGTCGACCGCCGGTTGCGCCGGCTCGGCCGGGGCTTCCTGCAGACGTGCCAGGGCCAGTTGTGCACGCAGTTGTTCGGGGCTGGCGGTGACGCGGTAGACGAGACGGTTGCCCTGTACCTCCACCAACTTGGCGCCCATGGGCTCCAGAAGGCGCGAGACTTCGGCGTAACGGGCCAGGTCGGCGCCCTCGATCTGCAGGACCTGGGCCGAAGCCGAGCCGGCGGAACCGACGAAACGCTGCGACAGGCGCTGGGACACGCCCAGCATCACTGCATCGGCCAGCGCATCCGGGGTATCGCCCTGGGCCTGTCCCTGCTCGTGGCTGTCACCCATCCACACGCGCCAGGTGGCAGTCCATTTGCCATCGGCTTCCTTGGCGTCCACCGCCAGCAGGGCGTCGGCGCCGTAGCGCTCGGAAGCGGATTTCAGCGCGTCGGGCTGCGCAGCGTTGAGGTTTTCGGCAGTACCGACCTGCTGTTCGCTGAGATCGGCTATCGGCAGGCGCAGCGGCAGGCCGCGGCGCTGGGCGGCGCGGTTCAGCGGGGCGGAGGCTTCCTGGCTGTCGCCGACCAGGCTGCTGCCGTTGGCGCTTTCGTTCAGCCACCAGGCCAGCACGCTCGGGCGGCTGGCGCCCCAGACCGGCAGGCCGGCCTGGCGCAAGGCGTTGTCGGTGGCAGTCGGGTCGAAGTCCACCACCAGCGCCATGGGCGGGCCGTTCTCGAAGCCGTACTGGCTGATCAGCTGCTGCGGATCCTTGAAGTAACCGGCCAGCGCCGGGTTCTGCGCGGCGCCGGCGTTACCGGTCAGGCGCAGCACCAGGGTCTGCAGGGCGCGGGTCAGGCCGGCGTTGCGCTCATCCGGTTGCTGGGAGGCGACCGGTTCGTGCACCTGGTACAGGTTGCCCAGCGTTTCAGCGAAGGACGGCAGGCTGAACAGCGTCAGGCAGAGGATCAACAGGCGGGCGGTCAGGCGCATGGCGGGCTCTCGCGGCGAAAACGAAGATGCCAGCACGCAACGAGCTGGCAATGAAGGCCTATACCTTAAACAGCCGTCCGGCCAGCGGCAACAGCGCGAGATGGCCGCTGCCGGGCAAGCCTGATAAAATCCCGCGCCTCCCGCGCAGGCCGGGAAGCGCAAACGGCGCACCCGGCGGCAAGACGAATCATCCCTTCTATAGGCCTGGATTTATGAGCAGCAAGCAACCCTCGTTGAGCTACAAGGACGCCGGTGTGGACATCGACGCCGGCGAAGCCCTGGTCGAACGCATCAAAGGCGTCGCCAAGCGCACCGCACGTCCTGAAGTGATGGGAGGCCTGGGTGGCTTTGGCGCTCTGTGCGAAATCCCGGCTGGCTACAAGCAACCCGTGCTGGTCTCCGGCACCGATGGCGTCGGCACCAAGCTGCGCCTGGCGCTGAACCTGAACAAGCACGACAGCATCGGCCAGGACCTGGTCGCCATGTGCGTGAACGACCTGGTCGTCTGCGGCGCCGAACCGCTGTTCTTCCTCGACTACTACGCCACCGGCAAACTCAATGTCGACGTGGCCGCCACCGTGGTCACCGGCATCGGCGCCGGCTGCGAGCTGGCCGGCTGCTCCCTGGTCGGTGGTGAAACCGCCGAAATGCCGGGCATGTACGAAGGCGAAGACTACGACCTGGCCGGCTTCTGCGTCGGCGTGGTGGAAAAATCGGAAATCATCGACGGCTCGAAAGTGGTTGCCGGCGACGCCCTGATCGCCCTGCCCTCCTCCGGCCCGCACTCCAATGGCTACTCGCTGATCCGCAAGATCATCGAAGTCTCCGGTGCCGACATCGAATCCACCCAGCTGAACGGCAAGCCCCTGGCCGACCTGCTGATGGCCCCGACCCGCATCTACGTCAAGCCGCTGCTGCAACTGATCAAGCAGACCGGCGCGGTCAAGGCCATGGCCCACATCACCGGCGGCGGCCTGCTGGACAACATCCCGCGCGTACTGCCGGACAACGCCCAGGCCGTGGTCGATGTAGCCAGCTGGCAGCGCCCGGCGGTCTTCGACTGGCTGCAGGAAAAAGGCAACGTCGACGAGACCGAGATGCACCGCGTGCTGAACTGCGGCGTCGGCATGGTCATCTGCGTCGCCCAGGATCAGGTCGAGGCTTCCCTGAAGGCCCTGCGTGACGCCGGCGAGCAGCCTTGGGTCATCGGCCGCATCGAGGCTTGCGCCGCCGACGCCGAGCGCGTGGTCCTGAACAACCTGAAAGGCCACTGATGTCCACACCTTGCAATGTCGTGGTGCTGATTTCCGGCTCCGGCAGCAACCTGCAAGCCCTGATCGACAGTCTCGCCGGCGCCGACACGCCGGCAGTGATCCGCGCGGTGATCTCCAACCGCGCCGACGCTTACGGCCTGGAGCGCGCGCGCCAGGCCCACATCGAGACCCGTTTCCTCGACCACAAGGCCTACGCCGACCGCGAAAGCTTCGATGCCGCGCTGATCCAGGCAATCGATGGCTTTGACGCCGACCTGGTGTTGCTCGCCGGCTTCATGCGCATCCTCAGCGCCGACTTCGTGCGTCACTACCAGGGCCGCCTGCTGAACATCCATCCGTCCCTGTTGCCCAAGTACAAGGGCCTGCACACGCACCAGCGGGCGCTGGAGGCTGGCGATGCCGAGCACGGCTGTAGCGTACACTTCGTTACCGAGGAACTTGATGGCGGGCCTCTGGTCGTACAGGCGGCAATCCCGGTAGAGTCTGACGACACGCCGGAAACGCTGGCCCAGCGCGTGCACGTGCAGGAACATGTGATTTATCCGCTGGCCATGCGCTGGTTCGCCGAAGGCCGAGTCAGGCTGGGCGAACATGGCGCCATGCTGGATGGGGAGCTTCTGCCCGCATCCGGCCATTCGTACCGAACCTAGGAGATTCGCGATGCGTAGAGCTCTGTTATTCCTGATGGCCGTGCTGACCCTGCCGGCCCAGGCTTATGAGCTGGAACCGTTCGACGCCAGCTACACCGCCGACTGGAAGCAGATGCCCATCAGCGGCACCGCCTCCCGCAGCCTCAAGCAAGGCGACGGCGGCCGCTGGGAGCTGAATTTCAAGGCCTCCATGCTGCTGGCCAGCCTGACCGAGAACAGCACGTTCAAGGTCGAGAACGACACCTACCTGCCGCTGACCTACCGCTGGGCCCGCGAAGGCCTGGGCAAGAACAAGCAGACCGAGCTCGATTTCGACTGGGCCGAGAAGCAGGTGCTGGGCAGCGACCGTGGCGACCAGGTACGCCAGCCGCTGAACAAGGGCCAGCTGGACAAGTCCACCTACCAGCTCGCGCTGCAGCATGACGTGGCCGTTGGCAAGAAAGCCATGAGCTACCAGGTCATCGAGGGGACCGACGTCGATACCTACGACTTCCGTGTTCTCGGCGAAGAGAAGGTGCGTACCCAGGCCGGCCTGATCACCGCGATCAAGGTAGAGCGCGTGCGTGACCCCACCAAGAGCAACCGCAAGACCATCCTCTGGTTCGCCAAGGATTGGGACTTCCTCCTCGTGCGCCTGTACCAGCAGGAGTCCGACGGCAAGGAGTACCAGATCATGCTCAAGGAAGGCACCGTGAACGGCAAGGCGGTTCAGGGCGAGAAAGGCTGATCCTTCCGCACCAAGAAAAAGCCGGGCATCTGCCCGGCTTTTTCTTGTCCGCTTGCGCTGTTGCCATGACCCTGTAGGAGCGAGCTTGCTCGCGAACAGAGTTCCAGGCGGCTCCGGCATCAAGTGGTTCGCGAGCAAGGACTGGGCGTCCCCCTCGGTCCTACGAAGAGCCCAAAAACCCGGGCATCTGCCCGGCTGTTCATCGGCTGCGTATCAGCCTTCGTTCGACGGCTTGCGCTTGAATCGCCGGGCGATCCAGCCGATAGCCAGGGCCGGGACGATCCACAGCTTCTTCAGCAGGACCAGCAGGGTGGCGAACAGGCCGACCTTGGCGGCAACCTTGCCGGCGATCAGCGCGCCCAAGCCGTAGGCTGCGACCTTGTCGACGCTGGGGTTGAAGTCGACGTAGCGGTTGCCCGGGTTGAACTCGGTCATCGCCAATACCTTGCCGACGTTCTTCTCGATTTCCGGCAGCTGCTCCATGCCCGCGACAAAATTCAGCACCAGCACGCCTTTGCGGCCCAGCGCGCGGATGTTGTAGTTCAGCGTGTGCTCCTTGGCGTCGCCGAACTGCAACTCCTTGGCCCAGTAGAGCTTCTTCTCGGCGGCGTCGTAACGCGGCGGCGCGGCCCAGCCAATCAGCTGGATGGCCTCGAAACCCTGCTGCTCGCGCTGCGGATTGGCCTGCTTGAGGTCGTCCTGCATGTCCTTGAGCATCTCGGCGTAATCGATCTTCGCCGCGTCCTCGTCGGACACGTAGCCACTCTCTTCGTATTGAACGGTCACTGCCCAGGAGGCAGCTTCGAAGGGCGAGACACCGGCCGGCATCAACATGCCCAGCGGCGGCTCGGAGCTGGGCGGGTTGCCCCAGGCTTCCAGTACGCGCTCGGCATCCTTGCTGTCGAGGAAGACGAAGTTGTCCGGCAGATCGAAGGTGGCGAGGTTGTCGCCCACTACCACCTTGCCCTTCTGGAAGTGCAGGCTGGCGACGAAGGTCTCGGGCGACATCTCCTCGTCCGACTCGGCGGCGGGAGCAGCGGCAGCCGCGGGGGCTTCGCTCTGGTTGGAGGTAGCGGGTGCAGCGAACGCCGGGGCGGCCACGGCCTGGGCGAGCAAGGCAACGAGGAAGAGGGCTTTGCCATCCATAGGGGTGAATCTCCTGAATCGAATCCATGACATCGGCGGCCACCGGTGGTGGCGCCGGGCGCGGATTGTCTCACTGACCCAGTCGGTCTGTAACAGGAAATTTCTGCATTCGGGCACGGAGCCAGTATTCACCCGCAGGAGCGAGCTTGCTCGCGAACAAATCAGCCGGCAGGGCCTGTGCCAAAAGGTTCGCGAGCAAGCTCGCTCCTACAAAGAGCTCATTCGCACGCTCACGGCTGGCTGGCGATGGCCTTTTCGATTGCCGCTTGCAGCTCCGGATCATCCGGCTTGGTCAGGCTGGAAAACTCCGCCACCACCTTGCCCTGGCGGTCCACTACGTACTTGAAGAAATTCCAGCGCGGCACCTGGTCGGCCTGCTGGGCGAGGTCCTTGAACAGCGGGATCGCCTCGTCGCCGCTGACGTGCTGCACCGAGGTCATGTTGAAGGTCACACCGTAGTTGCCGTAGCAGATCTTCGCGGTCTCGGCGGCGTCCGCGTCTTCCTGCTTGAAATCGTCGGATGGCACGCCGAGTACTTCCAGGCCCTGGCCCTTGTACTTCTGGTAGACGGCTTCGAGCCCTTTGAATTGCGGGGTGAAGCCGCAGTGGCTGGCGGTATTCACAATCACCAGCGGCTTGCCGGCGTACAGCTCGCACAGGTCGAGCACATCCTTGGAACGCAGTTTGGGCAGTTCGCCCTGGGTCTTGAGCAGCGCCGGACAATCGGCGGCCTGGGCCGCCAGCGGCAAGATGAGAGAAAGGGCGAGCAGGGAGAGACGCATGGCAGTGATCCTCGAATTATCCCGTCACGCTACCCCGCACGACGGGCATCAGCAACTGCCCATGCCCAGTTGCATCAACGCGAGGCCACCACGTTGCCAGCCCCACCACGCCAGGCCCGCCAGCGCCAGGCCGAGGCCCAGCACCAGCCCGATCACCACTGGGCGCTTCACGCTGTCCCCAGCGCGGCGCGCTCGACAGGACGCTCGCGCACCGGCCAGTTGAGCAGGCCGGCCAGCAGGCTGAGGAGGATGGAAATCTGCCAGACCAGGTCGTAGTTGCCGGTGTGGTCATACACGTAGCCGCCCAGCCAACCGCCGAGGAAGGCGCCGATCTGGTGGAACAGGAAGGTGATGCCGCCGAGCATCGACAGGTTGCGTACGCCGAACAGCGTGGCCACCGTGCCGTTGGTGAGCGGCACCGTGGACAGCCACAGCAGGCCCATGGCGATGCCGAACAGGTAAGCAGTCCAGACCGTCAACGGCGCCCAAAGGAAGGCGATGATCACCACACCGCGCAGCAGGTACAGGCCGGTGAGCAACTTGGGCTTGCTCATTCGCCCGCCGAGCCAGCCGGCGATATAGGTGCCGAACACGTTGAACAACCCCACCAGCGCCAGCACCGTGGTACCGACGGTGGCCGGCAGGTGGCGGTCCACCAGATAAGCCGGCAGGTGCACACCGATGAATACCACCTGGAAGCCACAGACGAAGAAGCCCAGGGACAGCAACCAGAAGCCGGAATGCCCGACGGCTTCGCGCAGCGCCTCGCCCAGTGTCTGTTCATGCCCCTGCATCGGCAGCGGCTTGTCCTTCATCAACGCGGCCAGCGGCACGATCAGCGCCACCATCAGGCCGAGGGCGAGCAGCGCGGCAGACCAGCCGAGCCAACTGATCAGCCCGAGCGTGCCGGGCAGCATGGCGAACTGGCCGAACGAGCCCGCCGCCGCCGAGATACCCATCGCCATGCTGCGCTGCTCCAGCGGCACCGCGCGGCCGACCGCACCGAGAATCACCGAGAACGAGGTGCCAGACAGGCCGATGCCGATCAGCAGGCCGGCGCTCATGGACAGGCTGAAGGCCGAATCGGAATAGCCCATCAGCACCAGGCCGATGGCATAGAGGATGCCACCCACCACCACCGCACGCATCGCGCCGAAGCGGTCGGCAATGGCGCCGGTGAACGGCTGGGCGATGCCCCAGATCAGGTTCTGCAGGGCGATGGCGAAGGCGAAGGTCTCGCGCCCCCAGCCGAATTCGGCGCTCATCGGCGCCAGGAACAGGCCGAAGCCGTGGCGGGTGCCCAGGGACAGGGCGAGGATCAGGGCGCCGGATAGCAGTATCCAGAACCCCGTACGCGACAGCTTCGACATCACTTGCTCCTACACGGGTATATACCCGCTTCTAATCGTTCGTATCCAGTGCACGCAGGCCCGCGCTAGCTCTCCAACGCGGCCAGTTCATCCAGCAGGGCTTCCAGTTGCCGACGCTTTTCATCGCCCAGGTGGGCCGCTACATCGTCCTGCGCCGCGTCCCACGCTTCACCGCCGCGGACAATGCGTTCCAACCCTGCGGGAGTCAGCGCGACGATGCGGTTGCGCAGGTCCTCCCCCTCTTCCAGCTTCACCAGGCCGTCGGCTTCCAGCGGCTTGAGGTTGCGCCCCAGCGTACTGCGGTCCAGACCCATGGCCTCGGCCAGGTCGGAGATGCTCGGCTGCTCCAGCCGCGACAGATGCCGCAACAGGGAAAACTGCGCAGTCGTCAGCCCGACGCCTTTCAAGGCATCGTCGTAGACGCGGGTCACGGCACGGGCCGAGCGGCGCAGTTTGGTACAGAGACATTGGGTGGTCAGCATGGGATACGTGTATATACCCGCAATCGTTCAAGCGCAATGGCCGATGCGACCGATTGTCCCATCTGCCAGCGCCCGGCGTTGACGCAGCCAAGGGCACCGCATCGCACCAGCCGTATAACTGCGGCCATCCAGTCCCGCGCTTTCGGCGGGGCGCATCACGGTCCGAGGTCCCCGATGCCCGTCTACAAAGCTCCGCTGCGCGACACCCGCTTCCTGCTCAACGAAGTCTTCGATTTCCCCGGCCACTACCAGAACCTGGTGAATGGCGGCGAAGCCACGCCGGACATGGTCGATGCCATCCTCGGCGAATGCGCCAAGCTCTGCGAAGAGGTGATCGCCCCGCTCTACCACAGCGGCGACGAGGAAGGCTGCCAACTGGAGAACGGCGAAGTCCGCACGCCCAAGGGTTTCAAGGAAGCCTACGACGCCTACGTGGCCGGCGGCTGGCAGGGCCTGTCGCACCCGGTGGAATATGGCGGCCAGGGCCTGCCGATGAGCCTGGGCGCGCTCAAGCAGGAAATGCTGGGCACCGCCAACTGGCCGTTCTCCATGTACCCGGGCCTGTCGCTGGGCGCGATGAACACCGTGATGCAGCACGGCACCGAGGAGCAGAAACACACCTACCTCACCCCGCTCACTGAAGGCCGCTGGGGCGGCACCATGTGCCTCACCGAGCCGCAGTGCGGCACCGACCTGGGCCAGGTGAAGACCCGCGCGGAAACCAACGCCGACGGCAGCTACGCCATCACCGGCACCAAGATCTTCATCTCCTCGGGCGAACATGACCTCACCGAGAACATCGTGCACATCGTCCTCGCCCGCCTGCCTGACGCGCCCAAGGGCACGCGCGGCATCTCGCTGTTCATCGTGCCGAAGTTTCTGCCGGGCGACGGGGGCAGCCTCGGCCCGCGCAACGGCGTGACCTGCGGCGCGCTGGAAAAGAAGATGGGCATCAAGGCCTCGGCCACCTGCGTGATGAACTTCGACGGCGCCACCGGCTACCTGATCGGCGAGCCGAACAAGGGCCTGGAGTGCATGTTCACCTTCATGAACAGCGCGCGCATCGGCACCGCCATCCAGGGCGTGGCCACCGCCGAGCTGGCCTACCAGGGCGCGCTGGCCTATGCCCGCGAACGCCGCTCCATGCGTGCCCTTTCCGGCACCAAGGAGCCGGGGGAGATCGCCGATAGCCTGATGCACCACGGCGATGTGCGCCGCATGCTGCTGACCCAGAAGGCCGTGGCCGAGGGCGGCCGCGCGCTGATCTACCTGGCCACCCAGTACGCCGACAAGATGATCCAGGGCCTACTGACCAACGATAATGCCGAGTACGACCGCTGGGACGACAAGCTCGGCTTCCTCACCCCGATCCTCAAGGGCTGCTTGACTGAACTGGGCCTGGAGAGCGCCAACCTCGGCATGCAGGTGTTCGGCGGCCACGGCTACATCAAGGAACACGGCATGGAGCAGATCGTCCGCGACGCGCGGATCGCCACGCTCTACGAGGGCACCACCGGCATCCAGGCGCTGGACCTGCTCGGCCGCAAGGTGCTGCTGATGACCCAGGGCAAGGCCGTGCGCGACTTCACCCGCCAGGTGGCGAAGTTCGCCGTCGACCTGCTCAAGCAGGAACCGGCCATGCGTGGCCGCGCCCTCACGCTGCTCAAGCTCTGCGCGCAGTGGAACATCCTCACGCTGCGCATCGCCCTCACCGCGCGCAAACAGCGCGACCTGGTGAGCACCGCCAGCCACGATTACCTGATGTTTTCCGGCTATGCCGCGCTGGCGTACTCCTGGGCACTGCAGGAAGCCGCCGCACGCAAGCGCCTGCGCCAGGGCGGCAGCGAATCGAGCGACTTCTACAAGGCCAAGCTCGCCACCAGTGACTTCTACTTCGCCCGCCTGCTACCCCGCGCCAAGGGGCACGCGTCAGCGATGGCCAAGCCGGTGCGGTCGATCATGGGGTTGAAGACGGAGCATTTTGCGTTCGATTGAGGGTTCAGCACGGGGCTTTGCCCTCGCCCTCTCCCCAACCCTCTCCCTGAAGGGAGAGGGAGCCGTTCGGAGTTGCCGGCGAGGAAGGTGCTTCGCTCGATGCCTTACAGCTTTGGGGGCGCCATTCGGAGTTGTCGGCTGCCAAGGTGTTTCGCTTGACGCCGTACAGTCCCCTCTCCCTTCGGAGCGGGACGCGTAGCCAGGGTTAGGGAGAGGGAAAGAACTCAAGCGCCGCGACGAAATTCCCGCGTAATGCCGGCGTGCCTTTTAGAGTGCCAACGCCACCAGCACCGCGCACTCGATCATCTCCAGCATCGCCCCGGCGGTATCCCCGGTGGTGCCGCCCAGGCGGGCGATGAAGCGGCTGCGCAGCCAGACGAACATCACCAGCGCGACCGCCAACGCCAGCATGCCGGTCAGGCCCACCAGCACCATCAGCGCGGCGTTGGCCGCCAGCATCCAGGGCATCGCGCGGCGCGGCAGGTGATCGGCCAGCGCCTGGCCCAGGCCGCCCTTGCGCGCGTAATCGGTGGTGTAGAACAGCAGCGGCAACGCGCAGCGACCCAGCCAGGGCGCCAGCAGCAAACCCCAGTGCTGGTGGTTGCCGAGAATGGCGGTGATCGCCGCGAACTTCAGCAGCAGCAACAGCACCAGGGCGACCACCGCGGCCGGGCCGCAGCGTGGGTCCTTCATGATCGCCAGCGTACGTTCGCGATCGCCCAGCCCGCCGATCCAGGCATCCGCCGTGTCGGCCAGGCCGTCGAGGTGCAGCGCGCCGGTGAAGGCCACCCACACCAGAAGGATGAGTGCCGCCTGCAACAGCAGGTGCACGCCGCTGAGCAACTCGCCCATGGCGAACAGCACCGCCCCGATCAGCAGCCCCACCAGCGGGTAATACAGCGTCGCGCGACCGAACTGCTGCGGCGTCGGCATGTGCCCCAGGCGCACCGGCAGGCGGGTCAGGAACTGCATCGCCACCAGCGGCAGGGACCAGTCACTGAGCTGGGCGGCGCGCGCGTCTTCGCCACTCGCTTCAGCGGGCGGCTCGGGGGCTTCCTGGTCGCGTTCCGGGTGCAGGTTGCTCATCAGGGCTCGACTTGTGATTGCGCTTTCTGGATGTGCCAGCCGTCGCCCTCGCGGGTCACGTCCAGCACCATGCATTCGCCGTGGGCCACCACCACTTCCAGCAGACGCTTCGCCGGCAGGCCGCTGGCCAGGGCGCCGAACAGGCGCATCACACCGCCATGGGTGACAACCAGTACGGAAGATCCGGCATGGGCCTGGTAGAGCCGCTCCAGCGCTGCAAAGACGCGGGATTCGAAGTCGCCCATGGCCTCGCCGCCAGGTGGAGGGAAAGCGTAGGGATCGTCCCAGAAGCGTCCGAGCGCCTGCGCATCCGTCTCCATCAGCTTAGCTGGCGAAATGCCTTCCCACTGGCCGAAGTCCAGCTCCTGCAAGCCCGCCTCGAAGCCCAGCGGCAGGCCGTGGCGCGCCGCAAGTTCCTGGGCGAAGGCCGCGCAACGCTGCAACGGCGAGCTGACCAGCGCCGCCCAGCGGCACTCGCCGCCCACCGCCGCGCGCATCTGCGCCCAACCGCTCTCGGTCAGCGCGTCGTCCAGCCGTCCGCGAAAGCCACCGCCGCGCTCGGTCTCGCCGTGGCGCAGCAATTCCAGCCGCAGCGTCATGCCGGGCGATCCGATACCGCCGCCTCGGCGAAGGTCGCCATCTCGCTGTGCAGCCGGCAGGCCTGGCGCAGCAGCGGCACTGCCAGCGCCGCGCCACTGCCCTCGCCCAGGCGCAGGCCAAGGTCCAGCAACGGCTGCGCGTTGAGCGCGGCCAGCACACGGTTGTGCCCCGGCTCGGCACCGGCATGGGCGAACAGCAGCCAGTCGCGACAGGCCGGATTCAGATGAATCGCGCACAGCGCGGCAGTGCTGCAGATGAAGCCGTCCACCAGCACGGCAATGCCCTTCTGCGCACATGCCAGGTAGGCGCCGACCAGTGCGGCAATCTCGAAGCCGCCCAGGCGGCACAGCGCTTCGAATGGCTCGTCGCAGTGGGCGCGGTGCAGCGCCAGCGCGCGGTCGATCACCTCGACCTTGCGGGCGACCCCCTGCGAGTCCAGCCCCGTGCCGGGGCCGACCAGCGCGCGGGCCGGTTCGTCGAGCAGCGCGCAGGCCAGCGCAGCGGCGGCACTGGTGTTGCCGATGCCCATCTCGCCGCCGATGAACAGCTCGGCGCCGGCCTGTTGCGCGCGGCGCACGGACTCGCGGCCGGCTTCCAGGGCGATCAGGCATTGCGCGGCGGTCATCGCCGGCTCCTTGGTGAAGTTCGCCGTACCGGCGCCGACCATCACGTGCAGCACACCCGGCAGCGGCTCCAGCGGCGTTGCCGTGCCGAGGTCGATGACCTCCAGGCGCGCATCGAGGTCGCGCGCCAGCACGCTGATTGCCGCGCCGCCGCGCACGAAGTTGCGCAGCATCTCGACGGTCACCGCCTGCGGATAGGCCGATACGCCCTCCGCCACCACCCCGTGGTCACCGGCGAACAGGGCGATCCAGACATGCTCCAGGCCCGGCCGCTCGCGGCCTTGCAGGCCGGCCAGGCGGATGGTTTCCTCTTCCAGCCGGCCCAGTGCGCCACGCGGCTTGGTCAGTTGGTCCTGACGCGCGGCGGCTTTGTCCTGCGCCACGCGGTCGATCGGTTGGGTGCCTTGCAGCCACCATTGCAGACTCATAACGCTTCCCCCTTCAACACCATGGGCAGGCCGGCGACGGTGAACACCACGCGCTCGCTGACCTCGGCCAGGGACTGGTGCAACCAGCCGGCCTCGTCGACATATCGGCGGCTGAGCTCGCCCATCGGCACCACGCCCAGCCCGGTTTCGTTGCTGACCAGGAGGATGCGCCCCGGCAGTTGCGGCAGCGTTTCCAGCAGCGCGTCGATCTCGCCGCGCAGGCGCCAGCCGTCTTCATGGATCAGCAGGTTGGTAACCCACAGGGTCAGGCAATCCACCAGCACGCAGTGGCCGGGGGCGGCCAGGCGCTCCAGTGCGTCGGCCAGGGCCAGCGGTTCTTCCACCAGGCCCCAGTGTTCCGGGCGGCGCTCGCGGTGCTGGAGGATGCGCGCGGACATCTCGCCGTCGCCGGCCTGGGCCGTGGCGACGTAGGTGACCGGCAGGCCGCTGTCCTGCGCCAGGCGCTCGGCCAGGCGGCTCTTGCCCGAGCGGGCGCCGCCGAGGATCAGTTCAAGCATGGGTTCTTCCAGTAGGTCAGCCCCTGTGGGAGCGAGCTTGCTCGCGAACAGAGGTTTCCGGTCACGCCGGAGTCATGCGGTTCGCGAGCAAGCTCGCTCCTACAAGAAAGCGTGTCTCCGGCGTTATTCGTCGACTTCACGGCTAGGCGGGATGGGGGATAACCGCGAACGGTCATGCGCCCTGCAGTCCGCATAACGCCCTCAGTTTTTCGGTATCCAGATGCGCCTCGACCTGGTCGGCCAGGCGCTCGATGTCGCGTTCGCGCAGGGCGTGGTAATCGATCTGCTGCACCTCGCGCAGCCCCGCCCAGCGCAGCAGCGCGGCACTGGAGGCGGAGGACTCGAACAGCCCGTGCAGATAGGTGCCCATCACCTGGCCATCGTCGCTCAACGCACCGTCGGCACGGCCATCGCTCAGGCGCACGGCGGGATTGGCCAGCGCCGGGCCTTCGGTGACGCCGGCGTGAATCTCGTAGCCGCTCACCGGCGCGTCTTCCAGCGCCAGCCGGCCGTTGACGTTGCGCAGTTGCTTCTCCGGTTCCAGCACGGTGCGCAGGTCCAGCAGGCCGAGCCCCTCGCTCTCCCCCGCCGCACCTTCCAGCCCATGCGGATCGGCCAGGGTACGGCCGAGCATCTGCAGGCCACCGCAGATACCCAGCACCTTGCCGCCGTAGCGCAGGTGGCGCTGGATCGCCACGCCCCAGCCGTGCTCACGGAGAAAGGCCAGGTCCGGCCGCACGCTCTTGGAGCCAGGCAGGATGATCAGGTCCGCCGGTGGGATCGGCTGGCCGGGGCCGACGAAAGTCAGCTCCACCTGCGGGTGCAGGCGCAGCGGATCAAAATCGGTGTGGTTGCTGATGCGCGGCAGCACCGGCACGACGACACGCAGTCGCTCGCCGGTCTTGGCGGCCTGGCGGGTGTCGATGGCATCCTCGGCTTCCAGATGGAAGTCCATCAGGTACGGGAGCACGCCCAGTACGGGCACGCCGGTGCGCTCTTCCAGCCAGTCGAGGCCGTTCTGCAGCAACGCGATATCGCCACGGAAACGGTTGATGACGAAGCCCTTCACCCGCGCCCGCTCGCTCTCGGAGAGCAGCTCCAGGGTGCCCACGAGGTGGGCGAACACGCCGCCACGATCGATATCGGCGATCAGGATCACCGGGCAGTCCACTGCCTCGGCGAAGCCCATGTTGGCGATGTCGTTGGCGCGCAGGTTGATCTCCGCCGGCGAGCCCGCGCCTTCCACCATCACCACCGGGTACTGCGCGCTCAGGCGCTGATGGGACTCGAGCACCGCCTGCATCGCCACGCGCTTGTAGTCGTGATAGGCCACCGCGTTCATGCTGGTGACCGCGCGGCCATGGATGATCACCTGGGCGCCGGTGTCGCTGTTGGGCTTGAGCAGCACCGGGTTCATGTCGGTGTGCGGTGCCAGGTGGCAGGCCTGCGCCTGCACCGCCTGGGCACGGCCGATTTCGCCGCCGTCGGCGGTCACCGCACTGTTGAGCGCCATGTTCTGCGGCTTGAACGGCACCACCGCCACGCCCTGGCGGCGCAGCCAGCGGCACAGCGCCGTCACCAGCGTGCTCTTGCCGGCATCCGAAGTGGTGCCCTGCACCATCAAGGTCGCGCTGTGTGCGCTGGGCGACGTCACCGCAGGCTCTCCATCTGGTTGAAGGTACGCAGGCCATGTTCCAGGCGCTCCCAGCCCTTCTCGTCCGGCGGCAGGCCGAAGCGCAGGCTGCCGGGCGTCTCGAACAGGCGCACGAGAATGCCCTGGCGCGCCAGATGGTCGCGCAGCGCGTGAGCACGCATGGACACCACCCACTGGAACAGCGCCGTGCCGCCCTGGGGCGCGAAGCCGTGCTCGCCCAGGAGGCCAGCCAGGCGCCGACTCGCTTCATTGAGATCGCGGCGCCGCTGGATCTGCTCCTGAAACTCGCCCAGCACCGCCTGGGCAACCCAGCGCGTAGGGCCGTTCACCGCCCAGGGGCCGAGCAGTTTCGCCAGGCTTTCCAGCAGGCGCGGCTCGGCGAAGGCGAAGCCGAGCCTTGCGCCAGCTAGGCCGAAGAATTTGCCGAAGGAGCGCAGCACGATCAGCCCCGGACGGCTGGCGCAACTGGGCGTCAGGCTGTGCTCGGGCGTGCAGTCCATGAATGCTTCGTCCACCACCAGCCAGCCGCCGCGCTCCTGAAGGCGCGCGTGCCATTCCAGCAGTACGCCAACCTCGATGCGCTTCCCCGTGGGGTTGTTCGGATTGACCACCACCAGCACGTCGAATCGCTCCAGGTGATGAGGAACTTCCTGGTCGCTGACTTCGCGCAGGATGTGCCCGGCGGCACGCCAGGATTCGGCGTGCTCGGCGTAACAGGGCGAGACCACGCCGACCTTGCCCGGCCGGCGCAAGCGCGGCAGCAGCTGGATCGCCGCCTGGCTGCCGGGTAGCGCCAGCAGCTTCTCGGCACCGTAGTAGCGCCGCGCCGCGGCTTCGAGGCCGTCGCTGTCTTCGGGCAGGCGCATCCAGGCTGCCGTCGGCACGCTGGGCAACGCCCACGGCCAGGGCGAAATGCCGGTGGACAGGTCGAGCCACTCGGAGAGCGGAATTCCGTACTGCTGCGCCGCTTTGCGCAACCGGCCGCCATGTTCGAGCATCAGAGCACTCCCAGAATCAGGATGATCAGCAACCACAACAACACGCCCTGACGCACCAGGGCAAGCGCGCGCCAGATATCCACGGCAGTCGGCGCCGGGCCTTCGCCCAGCTGCGGGCGTTCGTGGAGTTCGCCGTGGTAGCGGGCGGAGCCGCCGAGCGAAACGCCCAGAGCCCCCGCGCCGGCCGCCATCACCGGGCCGGCGTTGGGGCTGTCCCATTTTGGCGCCTGCGTGCGCCAGCAGCGCAGGGCCAGCCGGGTGTGGCCCAGCAGTGCGTAAGTCAGCGCCACCAGCCGGGCGGGAATGTAGTTGAGCACATCGTCGATCTTCGCCGCGGCCCAGCCGAACCGTTCGAAGCGCGCATTGCGGTAGCCCCACATGGCATCGAGGGTGTTGCTCAGGCGGTAGAGCACCACGCCCGGAGCACCCGCCACGGCGAACCAGAACAGCGCCGCGAAGACCGCGTCGCTGCCATTCTCCAGCACCGACTCGGTGGCCGCGCGGGCCACCGCGGTTTCGTCCAGCTCGGCAGTTTCGCGGCTGACCACGTAACCCACGCGCAGGCGCGCCTCGTTGAGGTCGCCACTACGCAGCGCCAGCACCACCGGATCGGCGTGTTCGCCCAGACTGCGCAGGCCCAGCGCGGCGTAGAGCGCCAGCACCTGGACGATCCAGCCGACGTAGGGCAAAAGACTCAGCAACAGCGCGATGAGAGTCAGCGGAATGACTGCGATGATCCACGCGGTGACACCATGGCTGCGCCAGCCGAGGCCGGGGGTGTCGCTCTTGGGCGTAATGGTGCTCGCTGATACTCCCTCTCCCTGAAGGGACAGGGAGTTGAATGTGCCGGCTGACACCACCGTGTCCGCCTGCTCCGATCGATCCCCTCTCCCTTCGGAGCGGGGCGCGCAGCCAGGGTTAGGGAAAGGGAGCTTTTCGGCGCTGTCGGCCACTCGAGAACGATTGAACCTTCGTTCCAGCCGATCCGCCAACCGCCCGAAGGCCACTAGCGGATGCCAGCGTTTCGGCTCGCCCAGCAGGGCGTCCAGCGCCACGCCAAGGACGCTCAGCAAGGCCAGGCTCATGCCTTCTCTCCCCAGCGGTTTTCGAACACCAACTCGTCCAGCGAGCGCGGCTGGCGCCAGCCCTCCAGGGCCAGCATCGGGGCGGGATAGAACTCGCTGACCGGCCCCAGACAGATCACTGCCACCGCCTCGGCACCGTCTGGCAGGCCAAGCAGGTCACCGAGCGCGGCAGGGTCGAACAGCGACACCCAGCCCATGCCCAGCCCTTCCGCACGGGAAGCCAGCCAGAGGTTCTGGATGGCGCAGGACAGCGATGCAAGGTCCATGTTCGGCAACGTGCGGCGACCGAAGACATGCGCCTCGCGGCCATCCATCAGCGCGGCCACCAGCACCTCGGCACAGTCGAGCACGCCCTCGACCTTCAGCTTCATGAACTCATCGGAGCGCTCACCCAGCGCTTCGGCGGTACGAATGCGTTCCTCTTCCACCAATTGGTGGATCGACTGGCGCACGTCTCTGGACGTCACGCGGATGAAGCGCCAAGGCTGCATCAGGCCGACGCTCGGCGCCTGGTGGGCAGCTTCCAGCAGGCGCGCGAGCAATTCGGGCGCCACCTCGCCACCGCTGAAATGACGCATGTCGCGGCGCTCGGCGATGGCGCGGTAGAGCGCGGCGCGTTCCTCGGGGCTGTAGGCGTGGTCGGTCATGGTCTGAAGAGTGCCGCTGCGGCGTCCGGGTCGGATGGCAGGTAGAAGTGGATATAGGACGCCGTGAGACGGCCACGTCGGAACACGGCTTCGGCCACCGGCTTGTCGTTGGGGCAGACGCCACGGGCCAGCGGTACTTCAGTGCTGTCGAGCAACGAATGGTGGAAGGTGTGTCCGTGCAGGGTACCTTCGAGCAGCGTCACGGCCTGCAACGCCAGCGCGGCCAATCGCTTCTGCATGCGCGCCTCACCCGGCAGCAGGCCCAGCAGCTCCGCACGCTCGCCAGCTACGTCGGTCAGGGCATCGAGCAGATAGAGCATGCCGCCGCACTCGGCGAGGATCGGCTTGCCCATCTCGTGGTGGGCGTGAATCGCCTGGGCCATGGCGCGGTTGTCGGCCAGCGCTTGCAAGTGCAGCTCCGGGTAGCCGCCGGGCAGATAGAGGCTGTCCACCTCCGGCAGTAATTCGTCACGCAGCGGCGAAAAGAACACCAGTTCGGCGCCCAGCTCGCGCAACAGATCGAGGTTGGCCTGATAGAGGAAGGCAAAGGCGTTGTCTCGCGCCACGCCAATGCGCACGCCGTCGAGGCGGGAAGACTCGCTACGAGGTTCGGGCGCGGCGAAGCTCACCGGCGCCGGCAACTCGGTGCTGGCACTGGCGGCCAGGGCATCGGCGGCGGCGTCCAGGCGTGCGTCGAGGTCGGCCAGTTCGTCGGCCTGCACCAGCCCGAGATGACGGCTGGGCAACTCGACCTCGGTGTCGCGCGGCAGCGCGCCATACCAGCGAATCCATTCCGGCAGGCTGTCACGCACCAGGTCGCGGTGGCGCTGGCTGCCGATGCGGTTGGCGAGCACGCCGGAGAACGGCAGGTCGCTCTGGTAGGTGGCCATGCCGACGGCCATCGCGCCGAAGGTCTGGGCCATGGACTGGCCATTGATCACCGCCATCACCGGCACGTTGAAGCGCCGCGCAAGATCGGCGGCCGAGGGCGAGCCATCGAACAGGCCCATCACGCCTTCGATGAGAATCAGGTCGGCCTCACCGGCCGCCTCCCAGAGCAACCGGCGGCTTTCGCCCTCGCCGACCATCCACAGGTCCAACTGATAGACCGGCGCGCCGCTGGCGCGGGCGAGGATCATCGGGTCGAGGAAGTCCGGGCCGCACTTGAACACCCGCACCTTGCGCCCGAGGCGCGTGTGCAGGCGCGCCAGGGCAGCGGTCACGGTGGTCTTGCCCTGCCCGGAGGCGGGAGCGGCGATCAGCAGTGCAGGGCATTGGCGAGAGGTCATCGGGCGCGCTCCGCCACAACGGGATGCATCAGAACTCCACCCCTTTCTGCGCCTTGATGCCAGCCTTGAAGGCATGTTTCACCAGGCCCATCTCGGTCACGGTATCGGCGGCCTCGACCATGGCCGGTTGCACGCCACGGCCGGTGGCGACCACATGCTGCATCGGCGGGCGGGCGGCAATGTCGGCGAGCACGGTGTCCAGCTCCAGATAGCCGTGCTTGAGGGCGATGTTCACCTCGTCCAGCACCACCAGGCCGACTTGCGGGTCGCTCAGCAGTTGGCGTGCCACATCCCAGGCAGCCTGTGCCTTGGCGATGTCGCGCTGGCGATCCTGGGTTTCCCAGGTAAAGCCTTCGCCCATGACATGGAAGCTGACTTCCTCGGGGAAGCGGCGGAAGAACGCCTCCTCGCCGGTGGTCGCAGCCCCCTTGATGAACTGCACCACCCCGACCTTCATGCCGTGGCCCAGCGCGCGGGCGACCATGCCGAAGGCCGAGCTGCTCTTGCCCTTGCCGTTGCCGCTGTTGACCAGGAACACACCGCGTTCGCCCTGGGCCTGGGCGATCTTCTCGTCGATCACCGATTTCTTGCGCTGCATGCGCGAACGGTGGCGTTCGTCCTTTTCAGGGGATTCAGTCATGGGGTTTGCCTCTAGAAAGGGAGCGCGCAGGCGCCAGCTCGCTGGCCGGGCGGCAGCGAGCGGAGAATGGGATGGGCAGGAACGAACCGCCGGCATGCGTCGGCGCCATGCGGTAAAAGCCGCTCGGCGCGAAAGCCGTCGGCTTGGGAAACAGGGAATTCACCTGAAGGATTCTCCGCCGCTCTCACCCGCGCGGCACTGACCAGTCGGGGCAGGCGGAGGACATCGAACGCGCGGCGCCAGGGAGCGCCACGACGATCGGCAGCGCCTCCCGCGATGCCATGCGATGCAGCAGGCCGGTCTCCGGGCTTGCGAGTGGAAGCGCCTGGCGTTTCCGAAAGAACCGCGCCTTCCCATGCCAGTGGCACAGTGGCGGATGCGGTTCGAAGCTCGCTTACCGTTGCGGGGGCAGCGCCGGAATGCTCGATTGATCATCGAATTCACCGGCTTCCCTGTTTCACCCTCGACTTGCGCCGCGGGCACCTGAAGCAGGCGCGCAGCTTAGTGGCTGGCGGGCTGGGGCGTCAATTGAACAGACTGTCGCCGGGGCCCACCCGTAGAACCGCCAGGGCTCTAAAAAGGGTCACACAAGTCAAGTGGTCAGGCCGCTCAACTTCGCTAGAATGCGAATCATGACGACGACTGCCCAACCCGGCCAGCTTCAGCTCGACACCTCCGCGACCCCGTCCCTGATGCACATCAGCGGCGACTGGACACTCGCGCACTTCACCACGCTGCAAGCCCAGGTCGCCGCCCAGCGCAACGCCGAGTCCCCCGCCGAGCTGGATTTCGCCGGCCTTGGCGCGCTGGATACCGCCGGCGCCGCACTGCTCGCCGAGATCATCGGCGGCGCGCGCATGAGCCAGCTCGATCAGATTGCCCGCAACCTCCCCGCCGAGCGCCAGGCGCTGCTGCGCACGGTGGGCAGCGCCATTACCCAGTGCCGGCTGGACGAGAAGGGCCCGGCACCGGGCAACGCGCTAGTCGACGTGCTGGAGCGCATCGGCGTCGCCACCCTGACGTTCAAGGACCACCTGATCGGCGTACTCGGCTTCATCGGCCTGACCCTGCAAACCCTGGTGCGCAACCTGTTCCGGCCGCGTCGCTGGCGACTGACCGCACTGGCCGCGCATATGGAAGAAACCGGCCTGGACGCCGTGCCCATCGTCGCCCTGCTCACCTTCATGGTCGGCGCGGTGGTGGCCTTCCTCGGCGCCACGGTGCTGCAGAAATTCGGCGCGCAGATCTATACCGTCGACCTGGTGGGCTTCTCCTTCCTGCGTGAATTCGGCGTGCTGCTCACCGCGATCCTGCTCGCTGGCCGCACCGCCAGCGCCTTCACCGCGCAGATCGGCTCGATGAAGGCCAACCAGGAGATCGACGCCATCCAGGCCCTGGGCCTCGACCCCGTGGAGCTGCTGGTGCTGCCGCGCGTGCTGGCGCTGCTGCTGACCCTGCCGATGCTGACCTTCCTGGCGATGATTTCCGGCATCTTCGGCGGCGGCGTGGTCTGCGCGCTGAGCCTGGACATCTCGCCACGCATGTTCCTCTACATGCTGCAGAACGACATCGCCGTACAGCACTTCCTGGTCGGTATCGTCAAAGCCCCGGTATTTGCCTTCATCATCGCCGTGATTGGCTGCCTGGAAGGCTTCCGCGTCAGCGGCAGCGCCCAGTCGGTGGGCGAGCACACGACTTCCAGCGTGGTCCAGTCGATCTTCGTGGTAATCCTGCTGGATGCGATGTTCGCGCTGTTCTTCATGGAGATGGGCTGGTGAGCGAACCGATCATTGTCGTCCGCGACCTGGCCAACCGCTTCGGCACCCACGCCGTGCACGAGCATCTCGACCTCGATGTGATGAAGGGCGAGATACTCGGCGTGGTCGGCGGCTCGGGCACCGGCAAGTCAGTACTGCTACGCAGTATCATCGGCCTGCGCCAGCCCAGCGAAGGCAGCGTCCACGTGTTCGGGCAGAACCTGCCGGCGCTGCCGCCGCTGGAGCGCTCGAAGCTCGAACGACGCTTTGGCGTGCTGTTCCAGAACGGCGCGCTGTTCTCCTCGCTGACCGTGAGCGAGAACATCTGCCTGCCACTGATCGAGCACGCCGGCCTGTCGCGCAGCGACGCCGAGTTCATGGCCAAGGTGAAGATTTCCCTTGCCGGCCTGCCGCCGGACGCAGGGGCCAAGTATCCCGCCGAACTGTCCGGCGGGATGGTCAAGCGCGCCGCCCTGGCCCGCGCCCTGGCGCTGGACCCGGACATCCTGTTCCTCGACGAACCCACCGCCGGCCTCGACCCCATCGGCGCGGCGGCCTTCGACCAACTCATCCTGACCCTGCGCGACGCCTTCGGTCTCACCGTGTTCCTGGTCACCCACGACCTGGACACCCTCTACACCATCTGCGACCGCGTCGCCGTGCTCTCGCAGAAGCGGGTGCTGGTGGTCGGCCCGCTGGACCAGGTCGCCCAGACCGACGACGCCTGGGTACAGGATTATTTCCACGGCCCACGCGGCCGTGCCGCGCTGCAGGCCACCGAACACCTGCGGGAGGAAAGCTGAATGGAAACCCGTGCCCATCACGTGCTGATCGGCCTGTTCACGCTCGTGGTATCTATCGGTGCGCTGCTCTTCGCGCTCTGGCTGGCGCAATCGAGCAACGACCAGCGCTACAAGATCTACGACGTGATCTTCAGCGAGGCGGTGACCGGCCTGTCCGAAGGCGGCACCGTCCAGTACAGCGGCATCCGCGTCGGCGACGTGGTCTCGCTGCGCCTGGACCCGAATGACCCGCGCAAGGTCCGCGCGCGCATCCGCGTCTACGACAGCACGCCGATCCGCGAGGACACGCGCGCCAAGCTGGCCCTTACCGGCGTCACCGGCCAGGCCATCATCCAGCTCTCCAGCGCCGGCCAGGACAGCCCGCCACTGGAGGCCAAGGATGGCGAAATCCCGGTGATCAAGACCATCCCGTCGCCCTTCGCCAAGCTTCTGGCCAACGGCGAGGACATCGCCACCAACATCAACAACCTGATCAACAACGTGAACCGCATGTTCTCCCAGGAGAACGTCGACCGCATCAGCCGCACCCTGGACCACATCGACCAGGCCACCGGCGTGGTCGCCGAACAGCGCGACGACATCCGTCGGACCTTCAAGGAACTGGCCGCCGCCAGCGAGCAGGCGCGCGTCACCCTGGCCAATGCCAGCCAGTTGCTCGACCGCGCGAACCAGACCCTGGGCGGCAAGGGCCAGACGATTCTCGACGACACCCAGAAGACCCTTGCGTCCCTGCGCGCCAGCAGCGAACGGGTAGAGCAATTGCTGAACAGCAACTACGACTCGGTGAACGGCGGCCTCAATGGCCTGGGCGAGATCGGCCCGGCGATCCGTGAACTGCGCTCCACCCTGGAAGACCTGCGCGGCGTCACCCGTCGCCTGCAGGAGAACCCCACCGGCTACCTGCTCGGCCGCGAGCGCAACAAGGAGTTCCAGCCATGACCGCCCTTCCCCGCCTGCTCGGCGTCGCCACTCTGGTTGGTCTGCTGGGCGCCTGCTCGATCCTGCCGAAAGCGGAAAGCCCGGACTTCTACCTGCTGCCGGCCACCCAGCAACCCGCGCGCGGCAGCGCGGCGGTGAACTGGTCGCTGCGGGTCAGCGCGCCTACCGCCAGCCTGGCGCTGGACAGCAACCGCATCGCCGTGGTCCCGCAGGGCAACCAGCTGAGCAGCTACCAGGGGGCACGCTGGAGCAACCGTGCGCCGGGCCTGTTGCGTGACCGCCTGCTCGACGCCTTCACCGCCAACGGCAGCATCCGCGCCCTGAGTAGCGACGAAACCAGCCTGCAAGCCGACCTCGACCTGACGGGCGAGCTACGCGCCTTCCAGAGCGAGTACCAGAGCGGTAAACCGGTGATCCACATCCGCTACGACGCCCGCCTGGTGCGCACGCTCGGCCAGCGCATCGTCGCCTCGCGCAGCTTCGAGGTCAGCCAGCCGGTGGATGGCAAGCAGGTGCCCGAAGTGGTCAGCGCCTTCGGCAAGGCCGCCGATCAGCTTTCCGCGCAGGTAGTGGAGTGGACACTGCAACAAGGGCAGCGGCAACACACCACATCACCCTCCACTCCCTGATCAAAAAGGCCGGCGAAAGTCGGCCTTTTTGATGGCCCCCAGGGATAGCCGAATCCGGCGGAACCTTCCTTTACGAAATCCGCTCATATTTTGTACAAAATCTGCACAACATCTGTCGGAGCATCAGTGCCCCGCGGATAGCATTTACGTATCAGGCAAGATACATTTCCGCGCCCCGCCGGGCCAGCCGGCGGCGGTGTCCAATTTTCTCGCGTGGTGCTGTCCGACTTGCAGCGCCCGATTTGCAGTTCGAGGAATCTTCGTTGCGCAGTCCAGGCAGTTTCCGCCACGACATCAACGGCCTGCGGGCCTGGGCGGTTGTCGCGGTGGTCTTGTATCACTTTGGTATCAGCGGCTTTACCGGCGGCTTCGTCGGCGTGGATGTCTTCTTCGTCATCTCCGGCTACCTGATGACCGGCATCATCCTTGGTGCGCTGGCTGCCCCAGCCGGTTTCTCCTTCTGGAACTTCTACCTCGCCCGTGCGCGCCGCATCCTGCCGGCGCTACTGGCACTCTGTGCGGTGCTGTTGGCCCTGGGCTGGTTCTTCCTGTTGCCCTCGGATTACCAGCGACTGGGCAAGCATGTGTGGGGCAGCGTGCTGTTCACCTCCAACCGCATGTTCATGAAGGAGGCCGGCTATTTCGATGTGGCCTCCCATGACAAGTGGCTGCTGCACACCTGGTCACTGTCCGTGGAGTGGCAGTTCTACCTGCTATTCCCACTGCTGCTGGTGGCCGCGTGGCGATGGCTCGGCGGGCACCGCTGGTTGCTGGCGCTGCTCGGTTCGGTGGCGTTGGCCTCTCTGGGCTACTGCGTCCTGCTGGCCGACAAGAACCCTTCACAGGCGTTCTACTTCTTCCCCTCCCGTGCCTGGGAGCTGCTGGCCGGCGGTGTCATCTTCCTGATCCAGGCACGCTGGCAACTCAGCGCACGCCAAAGCGTATGGATAGAGCGTGCCGGCATGGGATTGATCATCGGCTCGCTGCTGCTCATCACACCGGAGATGAGCTGGCCTGGCCTGCTGAGCCTGATCCCGGTCAGCGGCGCCGCGCTGGTGCTGCTGGCACGGCGTGACGATGCCAGGCTGACCGCCAATGGCATAGCGCAATGGCTGGGAATCCGCTCTTACTCGATCTATCTCTGGCATTGGCCGGTAGTAGTGGCCCTGGCCTACCTGGAGCTGTCCCGACAGCCAATGGCAATCGCCGCCGGCCTGGCGCTGACGCTGATACTGGGGCACCTGTCCTATCACTGGGTGGAGCAGCCCAGCGGCCGCCGCCTCGGCAACCTGCGGCCAATGGCAGCAACTGCCGCTGTGGTCGGCGCCATGCTGGTGGTGATAGGGCCGGCAAAGGTGGTGCGCAAGGCGGACTTTGTGAATCGCCTGCCCGAAGCCGTGCAACGCGTGGACGACGAGCGCGATAACCGCAACCCGCGCCTGGACGAATGCGACGCCAAGACCGAATGCCAGTACGGCGGCCCGAACACCCGTGCCATCGTACTGGGCGACAGCCACGCCCAGGCCATCGTGAACGCCATCGTCGCCAGCCTGCCATCCCCCAACGACGGCGTACTGTTCATCGGCACCAGCGGCTGCCCGATCATCTTCGGCGCCCAACTGGACACGCCCAAACAGGAAATCTGCCAGAAGATTCTCGGCCGCCTGCAACAACGCCAGGCCGGTCTCCTGCCGGGCACCCCGGTGATCGTGATCAACCGGGCGTCCTATTACCTCTTCGGTGGCCTGGTAGGTGAGGCGGACGAGACACCGAACAAACCCAAGCTGTATTTCGACGAACCCGAGGACACCGCCAGTAAGGCGCTGTTGGCCGAATACCGCGAGCACTACGTGGCCACCGCCTGCGCGCTGGCGGCGAATCATCCGCTGTACCTGGTGCGTCCGACCCCGGAAATGGGCGTGCGGGTGCCGGAGGCCATGGGCCGAGCCATGCTGCTCAAGCGTGAGCGCAAGCTGTCCGTGAGCCAGCAGACCTACCGGCAGCGCAACGCCTTCGTCAGTCAGGTACAGGATCTTGCGGGCAAGCAGTGCGGCGCCCATCTTCTGGACCCGATACCTTACCTGTGCGATGGCCAGCAGTGCTCGGCCAGCCGCGATGGCCGCCCGCTGTACTACGACGACGATCACCTGAGCGAATTCGGCAATCGCCTGCTAGTGCCGATGTTCCAGCCGATCTTCGCGGAGCGTCTTGCCGGTGAAGGACATGCCGCCTCGCCCCGGAAGGCGGAGCAATCGCCGCTCTGACCGGCGACTAGCCGCACTGCAATCGACAAGAGCCCGGCATCCGCCGGGCTCTTGATTCAATGGCAGTGATAGGGACTTTCACCTTCCAGTTCCTGGTCCGACTCCACGTCCCTGATGGTGACGATAGCCTTCGGGTAGACCGAGCACAGTGAGTTGCGCACGGTGTAGATGCCGCTGCCGTGGGCGAGGAACTTGCCCTTGCTCAGCTCCTTGCCCGACTCATCGTGAGCGGTGACCTCGTAGTTGCCGGTCATGGTGATGCAGCCGGCGAGCGCCAGCAGCGAGAAAATGGGAACGAGGACTTTCATTGATTCTCCTTTGACGCGAGGCGCCTCTCCAGCCATGGCATAGGGGGTGCGCAGCTGTCGATCCTTGACGTGTTCGCGAGAGCGGGAAATTGCCAGCCGACCTGGCCCGGCAGATGCGAATACGACCTGAAACGGTCGTCGCAGTTCAGCCAGCGCTCCCCGCAAGAGCGCTGGTTGACGGAGTTTCAGATGAGAGGCTGCCTCAGCGCTTGCCCATCGAGCGACGCGAACCGCGCGGGTGCGGCGGGCGGAACTCGGCCTTGTCGTGAGCCTTGCGGTGCTGATAGGCGGACGCAGCCTGCTTCTGTGCAGCAAGCGCAGCCTTGGCCAGCTCGGCCAGGGAAAGTTTGGGTTGTTCCTGCGCGTTATCGGCGCTGTCGTCGCGGGGTGGTTGCTGGGAGGACGTCATGGGTAGACCGGTTCTGAAAGTGTCGAAACGGCGCACATGATAGCCGATGTCGCCCTCTTCCGGCTGCCTGCCCGCACGAGTGGTGCAGGCAGAGTGTTCAGTTCGGCAGGAGATGCCATCAGCTCGGTGGGAAGAGCGTGTCCGGGCGGGTCACGTACTCGGTCGCTTCCGCCTCGGTCATCACCCAGATCTGGCTGATCCGGCTATCCAGGCCCATCTTGATGCCGACGAACTTCCCGGTGATATTCGGCAGCATGCCGTAAACCATGAAGCGATTGGTCTCGTCGCGGATACGGATGGACACCGACAGCGGATAGCTGATGGTCTTCTCATACAGGCCGATGGTGATGACCCGGCGCAGCAGGCTCGGTTTCGGTCGCTTCAGGGTGATCACCGGATACACCGCACTGTCGACGAAGCCCACCATCATCCCCGAGGGAATCACCCGGTCGGCCAGCGCCGGGCTGCTCAGCCCCAGCATCAGGGCCAGTGCGCCGAGCAACCGGAAAGTCCAGCGTTGCATCGAAGCGCGTGAAGGTACTGCTGAAGTCATCGGATTTCCCGCCCTGGTTTTCCTGCTTTCGTTATCGCCCGGTTGAAGACTCCGGATCTGAGCGTGGAGCGTAGCGGTTCGCCGAGCCGCTGTCCGCACATTGATTCACAGCCTCCGGAGATTCCCAGGGCGAGATGGCGGGTCGTCACGCGACATTCCCATGCAGCCCGGCGTCAAGCGGCCGCTCAGCAGATTGCGAGAGGAGTTTCCGCGCTCTATCGTGACGACTCCGCTGCCATATCGAGAATCCTTCATGAGCGCCCTTCGCGAAGCCCTCGCCCGTTTTCCCCGCCTCGACCTGGCCGGCAGCCCGACGCCGCTGGAAAAGCTTGAACGCCTGTCCACATCCCTGGGCCGCGAACTGTATGTGAAGCGTGACGACACCACACCCTTCGCCCTGGGCGGCAACAAGGTGCGCAAGCTGGAATTCCTCGCCGCCGATGCACTGAAGGCCGGCGCCGATACGCTGGTCACCGCTGGCGCGATCCAGTCCAACCATGTGCGCCAGACCGCCGCCGTTGCGGCGAAGCTCGGTCTGCGCTGCGTGGCGTTGCTGGAAAACCCCATCGGCACCGAGGATCGCAATTACCTGAGCAACGGCAACCGCCTGCTGCTGGACCTGTTCGGCACCGACATCGAACTCGTGCCCAACCTCGATAGCGCGGACGAGCTGCTGGCACACACCGGTGAACGCCTGCTCAGCGAGGGTCGCAAGCCTTACATCGTACCCATTGGCGGCTCCAACGCGCTGGGCGCCCTGGGCTACGTACGCGCCGGGCTGGAGCTGGCCGAGCAGGTTCAGGCCAGCGGCCAGGAGTTCTCCGCCGTGGTACTCGCCTCGGGAAGCGCCGGTACCCATGCAGGCCTTGCGATCGCACTGGCCGATGTGCTGCCGCAGCTGGACGTGATCGGCGTGACCGTTTCGCGCACCGATGCGGCACAAAGGCCAAAGGTGGAAGGACTGGTTGAGCGCACGCTGCAACTGCTCGGCCACGAAGTGCAGGCGGTGCCGACCGTGCACTTGTGGGACCAGTACTTTGGCCCGCGCTACGGCGAAGCCAATGCCGGGACGCTCGATGCGATCCGCCTGCTGGCGAGCCAGGAAGGCCTGTTGCTGGACCCCGTGTACACCGGCAAGGCGATGGCGGGATTGCTCGACGGCATCCGCCGGGATCGCTTCGTAAAACCCGGACCTCTCCTCTTCCTGCACACCGGCGGTTCGCCGGCATTGTTCGCCTATCATTCGGCGACTTGACCTACATGCCAACCAGAACTAGGCATGTAATTTTTTATTATTTTATTGCATAACGATTCCGACCCTATAGTCGCCACGCGTTGACTAACCTGCTTAAAACACCAAAAACGGGGACCACCATGACCTTCTCCGCACTGCGACGCCATTTCCTGCTTGCCAGCCTGACCCTCACCCTCGGCGCCGGCCTCTTCGGCCAAGCCCAGGCCGCCGACGACCTGCTCGCCCAGATCAAGGAAAAAGGCCAGGTGCGCGTGGGCCTGGAAGGCACCTACCCACCCTTCAGCTTCCAGGACGAAAACGGCAAGCTCGCCGGTTTCGAAGTCGACTTCTCCGAGCTGATCGCCAAGGAACTGGGCGTCACCGCCAAGCTGCAGCCGACCAAGTGGGACGGCATCCTCGCCGCGCTGGAATCCAAGCGCCTTGACCTGGTGATCAACCAGGTGACCATCTCGGAAGAGCGCAAGAAGAAGTACGACTTCTCCGAGGCGTACACCGTTTCCGGCATCCAGGCGCTGGTGCGCAAGGGTGACGAAGGCAAATACGACGCGCCGGAAAAACTCGCCGGCGTGAAAGTCGGCGTGGGCCTGGGCACCAATTACGAGCAATGGCTGCGCGAGCATGTGCCCCAAGCCGACGTGCGTACTTACGAGGACGACCCGACCAAATTCCAGGACCTACGCAGCGGCCGCATCGACGTGATCCTGGTGGACCGTCTGGCCGCCTTCGACATGGTCAACAAGACCAAGGGCGCCATGGCCCTCACTGGCGCGCCCTTCGCCCGCCAGGAGGCCGGCATCGCCCTGCGCAAGGGCAACCCGGAATTGCTCGCAGCGCTGAACAAGGCCATCGAGAAATTTCGCGCCGACGGCACGCTGAAGAAACTCTCGGAGAAATGGTTCCAGGCTGACGTCACCCAATGATCGAAGAAAGCCTGCAGCTTGCGCTGGATTCCGCGCCCTTCCTACTCAAGGGCGCGATCTTCACGGTAGTCCTCAGCGTAGGCGGCATGTTTTTCGGACTACTGCTCGGATTCGTACTGGCGCTGATGCGCCTGTACGGATTCACTGCCGTGCGCTGGCTGGCGCGCATCTACGTGTCGTTCTTCCGCGGCACGCCGTTGCTGGTCCAGTTATTCATGATCTATTACGGCCTGCCCCAGGCCGGCATCGAACTCGATCCGCTGCCGGCGGCGCTGATCGGCTTCTCGCTGAACATGGCCGCCTATGTCTGCGAAATCCTCCGTGCCGCCATCGGCTCCATCGACAAGGGCCAGTGGGAAGCCGCCGCCAGCATCGGCATGACCCGCGCCGAGACTCTACGCCGGGTCATCCTGCCGCAGGCTGCCCGCACCGCCCTGCCGCCGCTCGGTAACAGCTTCATCTCGCTGGTCAAGGACACCGCCCTGGCCGCCACCATCCAGGTCCCGGAACTGTTCCGCCAGGCCCAGTTGATCACCGCGCGCACCTTCGAGGTCTTCACCATGTACCTCGCCGCGGCGCTGATCTACTGGATCCTCGCGAGCATCCTGTCGCACCTGCAGAACCGCCTGGAAGACCGGGTCAACCGCCACGACCGGGAGCAAGACGCATGATCGAAGTCCGCCAGCTGACCAAGCAGTTCCGCGGCCAGGAGGTGCTCAAGGGCATCGACCTGACCGTCCAGCCCGGCGAAGTGGTCGCGATCATCGGCCCCAGTGGCTCGGGCAAGACCACCCTGCTGCGCTGCCTGAACCTGCTGGAGGTGCCCAACGGCGGGACCATCCAGGTCGGCGACATCCTCATTGACGCCTCGCGGCCGCTCAGCGGCCAGCAGGGGCTGATCCGCAAGCTGCGACAGCACGTGGGCTTCGTCTTCCAAAACTTCAATCTGTTCCCCCACCGCACCGCGCTGGAAAACGTGGTGGAAGGCCCGATCATCGTGAAGAAGGAGCCGCGCGCCCAGGCCATTGAGCGCGCTCGCCAGTTACTGGCGAAAGTCGGGCTGGCCGGCAAGGAAGATTCCTATCCCAAGCGCCTCTCCGGCGGGCAGCAGCAGCGCGTCGCCATCGCCCGCGCCCTGGCCATGCAGCCGGACGTGATCCTCTTCGACGAACCGACTTCGGCACTGGACCCGGAGCTGGTCGGAGAGGTCCTGGCGACCATCCGCGGCCTGGCCCAGGAAAAGCGCACCATGGTCATCGTCACCCATGAGATGAGCTTCGCCCGCGACGTCGCCAACCGGGCGATCTTCATCGACAAAGGCGTGATCGTCGAACAGGGCGATGCCAAAGCGCTGTTCGCCCACCCGAAGGAAGAGCGCACCCGCCAGTTCCTCAGCAAATTCCTCGATCAGGGCGACAAGCGCGCTGCCGAATAGAATCGAATTAATCGATCTATATCTGCCGATATTTGCGCTTTTTTATCGATCATCTGCGAGAGAAGATAGTCCCATGAACCGCGCGGACTGGCCCACCGGCCAGCCGCGCCCCACGAGGACTAAGTCATGATCGAACGCAGACCCTTCCAGCAACTCGGCGGTGCCAACCACGGCTGGCTCAACGCCAAGCACCACTTCTCCTTCGCCGAGTACTACGACGCCGAGCGTATGGACTGGGGCAACCTCCGCGTCTGGAACGATGACGAAATCGCCGCGGGCACCGGCTTCCCACCGCACCCGCACCGCGAGATGGAAATCATCACCTACGTCCGCCAGGGCGCGATCACCCACCAGGACAGCCTGGGCAACAAGGGCCGCACCGAAGCGGGTGACGTACAGGTGATGAGCGCGGGCTCGGGCATCGTGCACTCCGAGTACAACCTGGAGAAGGATGTCACCAAGATCTTCCAGATCTGGATCATCCCTTCGGTACGCGGCGGCACACCGTCCTGGGGCGCCAAGCCCTTCCCGAAGGGCGATCGCGCCGGGCGCTTCGTAACCCTGGCCAGCGGCTATGAAAACGACGCCGACGCCCTGCGCATCCGCGCCGAAGGCCGCCTGGTCGCCGCCACCCTGAAGGCAGGCCAGACTGCCAAGTACGAGCTTGGCGGCAATCGCCGGGGCTACCTGGTTCCGGCGGTGGGCAAGGTCGAGGTCAACGGTATCGAGCTACTGGCCCGTGACGGCGCCGCAATCGCCGATGAGGCCGTGGTGAAGGTCACCGCACTCGAAGACAGCGAAGTGATTCTGGTGGATGTTGCCTGACCCAGGCCGCAGTAACGAAAAAAGGCACGCCTCACGGCGTGCCTTTTTTGGCCCAAGGTTTTTCAACGCTTGCGACAAAGGCTCATGCCATCGCCAATCGGCACCAGCGAATAGTCCACTCGCTCATCCAACTTCAAGGCCAGGTTGAGTTGCTGGATCGCGCGGGTATCCGCACTCTCCGGGTTGGCCTCCAACACTCGTCCACTCCACAGTACGTTGTCGAAGACCGCCAGCCCGCCCACACGCAGCAGAGCCAGCGCGTGCTCCAGGTAGGTGAGGTAATTCGCCTTGTCGGCGTCGATGAAGACCAGGTCGAAAGCACCGTGCTGATCGCCTGCAACCAGGGCTTCCAAGGTGGCCAGTGCAGGTCCGAGCCGCAGCTCGATGCGCGAGTCGACGCCAGCGTCGTGCCAGTAGCTGCGTGCAATGTCGTTGTACTCACCCGGCAGGTCGCAGCAGAGGATATGGCCGCCTTCGGGCAGCGCCTCGGCCATGCACAGGGCGCTATAGCCAGTGAAGGTGCCGATCTCGAGGATTCGTTTCGCGCCGGTCAGCCCGACCAGCAGCGCGAGGAACTGCCCCTGCTCCGGAGCGACCTGCCAGCGAAACATCGGTAACCTGGCCGTCTCGGCGCGCAATCGTGCCTTCACTGGCGTATCGCGCAGGGAAACGTCGAGCAGGTACTGATAAAGCGAGTCGTCGAGGTTCAGCGTGCGGGTGGTCATGGGCCCTCCTGAGTGTCAGGGATGGAGGGCGAGACTCTGCACGGCGAGGACGCGCTTGGCTTCCAGGAAGGCTTTCTGCCAATAGGCACTGTCAAGGCTGTCCAGGCGCACGGTCCCGCCCGTTCTGGGCGCGTGAACGAAGCGCCCTTCCCCGACATAGATACCCGCATGACTGACGCCACGTCCACCGCTGGTAGCGAAGAACACCAGGTCACCACTCTGCAAGGATTCGCGGCCAACGGTCGGCGCGCGCATGGAAATCATCTCGCGAGTGGAACGCGGCAGCATCAGGCCGGTGGCATCGCGATAGACGTAGCCGATCAGGCCGCTGCAATCGAATCCGCTATCCGGCGTATTACCGCCCCAGCGATATGGCGTGCCGACCAGGGCAATGGCACGGATCAGAACATCGTCGGCAGCCTGGGTGTTGTAGACGGGAGCAGCGTTAGCGCGCACTACGGGAGGGGGTGCAGGCGGAGTGCGACTGGCGCAGGCAGCCAGCGAGGCAAGAATAGCGAGGAGAATGATGCGCTGAGGAACGAGCATGTGATGGCATCCCGTCAAGGAGTGCCATCACTTTGTACCAACAGTGACTTGAGCGCAATACTTAAAGTAAAACTTTAAGTTTAGCGCGTCACCGTCTTCGGCTCGTAACCCGGTTCGAGCACGCGCTTGGCTTCCATGTAGCTCAGGCGCCAGTAGCTCTCGTCCAGGCTGTCCACGCGCACACCGCCGCCACGGCGGCTGGCAGAGTGGATGAACTGTCCGTCACCGATATAGATGCCGGCATGGCTGACCCGACCGCGACCACGGTTGTTGAAGAAGATCAGGTCGCCCGGCTGCAGGTCTTCTTTCGAGACCAGCGGGACATCCATGTTGATCATCTCACGCGTGGAACGCGGCAGGCTGATGCCCGCTTCTTCGCGGAACAGATAGCCCACGAAGCCGCTGCAATCGAAGCCGGTCCGCTCCGACTTTCCACCAAAGCGGTACGGCGTACCGATCAGCGAGAAAGCGCGGTCCAGAATGTCGGATACATGGGCAGTCGAACTGCCGTTATCGTTTTTGGCCCCCTCGTCCTGCGACTCATTCTCCAGCACTATCTTGTGCTGATTGACCTGGAAGGCGGCTCGAGTGGCAGGTGCTGAAGCGACCTGGTTCGGCTGCGATTCCGGCGAATGGCTGGCGCAAGCTGCCAGCAGCAGAACGAAACTCATGGGCACGAGGGGTGCTAAGCGTTTAAGCATGGGCACGACCGTGTCTCATTAGCTCCATTTATTAGCGGGCTAATTTGCCCGCTCAATGGGACCAATGCAAGTTTTTTATCGCGGAATGTGACTCAGCAGGCGCGGCATAATGTCTAAGGCTCGACCCACCATTCTTTCTTCGACCACCGAACTCAGGTCGGTCAGCCCCGGATTCACCTCGGCGGTGAAGCCTCCAGCATCCCGAGTTCGCAGCACGGGCTCGATGATGTACGGGAAGCTCGCGGTGGTCCCGACCAGCAGAACAGCATCGAAACCCTTGCGCAGTTGCGCATAGAGCGTATCGATGGCCTCTTCCGGCAACATCTCCTCGAACAGCACTACCGGCGGGCGCAGCACACCTGCACAGCGCGCGCACTTCGGTGGTAGCGGGCCATCCAGGTGCCCTGCCAGCTCGGCGCTTTCCAACCCACACGACTGGCAGTACAGCGGCGCCAGTTCGCCATGGATCTCGATCAGTCGCTCGGCCGGCGACCCAGCGCGCCGGTGGAAACCATCGATGTTCTGGGTGAGCACCCAGCATTCCGGCTTGAGCCTCTGCAATTCAGCAATGGCCTCATGACCAGCGTTGGGCTGCGCGCCCAGGCAGGCCTTGCCCAGTTCCGCCAGGTACTTCCAGCACAGCGCCGGGTCCTTCTGCAGCATCGGCCCGGAGATCGCCACTTCGATGGGCACACCTTCTGCCGTCCGGCCGTTGTACAGGCCGCCCAGGCCGCGATAGGTAGGCATCCCGGAGTCGGCGGAGAGCCCGGCACCGGTAATCACCAGGATGCGTTCTGCGCGAGCCAGCGCCGCGCCAGTACGTTCGATCGCCGAGTCCATGCGCCCTCCTCCGCGGCGGGACCGCGTATCAGTGGTTGACCGTGAAAGCCAGCATCATGGAAATCTGGCACAGCGGACGGCCGCTTTGTTCCTGCCATTGATTAAAGGCAGCCTGCACCAACGCCAGATCCTTCTGGCTGGTGGGCGCCTTGTCGACTATCTCCTGAGCCTTGAGCGCGGCAACCACATCGTCGCCGAGGACGAACGTATCCTTGCCGGCCATGCGCAGGAAACGCGGCGCAGACATGCCGCCCAACTGACTACCACGCTTGGCCAGCAGCTTCCAGAGACCGACGATGTCACTGGACGGCCAACTGGCCAGGAGTTTGCCGAAACTGCCGTATTCACGAGCAATGTCCAGGACGAACTGGGCGTTGCGCGGCACGCTCTTGAGCTTGCCCAGGTGACGAATCAGCCGGGCGTCCTGCATCAGGTTTTCCAAGCGCTCGCCGCCCATCAGCACGACCTTCTCCGGGTCGAAACCAAAGAAGACCTCCTCGAAGGCCGGCCACTTGGCGTCCACCAGGCTGTGCTTGAGCCCGGCGCGGAAGATGCGCAGGCTGATCAGCGACAGGTAGCGATCATCACCGACCTCCACCAGTTCCGCCGGCGACCTGGCCTGGGGCAAGCGTGCTTCCAGCGCCTCGACCGAGCCAAAGCGGTTCAGACAGTATTCGTACAACCACTGGTAGTCGCGCATCGGGCGTCCTTGCGGGCTTTCGTTCTTTACGGAGATCAGAGGTTCATCACGTCGAGGAAGCGCGGAGTGGCACTCTCGTCGATGCGCAGGCTGTTGAAGTCGAACAGGTTGCGGTCCGCCAGTTGCGACGGCACCACGTTCTGCAGGGCGCGGAACATGATCTCGGTGCGGCCCGGCGACTTGCGCTCCCAATCCAGCAGCATCTCCTTGACCACCTGGCGCTGCAGGTTCTCCTGCGAACCACACAGGTTGCACGGAATGATGGGGAATTCCTTGAGCACCGAGTAGGCTTCGATGTCCTTCTCGTTGCAGTACGCCAGCGGGCGGATCACCACGTTGCGGCCGTCGTCGGAGAGCAGCTTGGGCGGCATGGCCTTGAGGGTGCCGCCGTAGAACATATTAAGGAAGAAAGTTTCCAGGATGTCGTCGCGGTGATGCCCCAGCGCCATCTTTGTTGCACCGATCTCATCGGCGTAGGTGTAGAGGGTGCCACGGCGCAGGCGCGAGCACAGCGAGCAGGTAGTCTTGCCCTCCGGGATCTTCTCCTTCACCACCGAGTAGGTGTCCTTCTCGATGATGTGGTACTGCACCCCGACGGACTCCAGGTACGCCGGTAACACGTGCTCGGGGAAGCCGGGCTGCTTCTGGTCCATGTTCACCGCGACGATCTCGAACTGGATCGGGGCGACCTTCTGCAGGTACAGCAGGATGTCCAGCAGGGTGTAGCTGTCCTTGCCGCCGGACAGGCAGACCATCACCTTGTCGCCGTCCTCGATCATGTTGAAGTCGGTGACCGCTTCGCCAACCTGGCGGCGCAGGCGTTTCTGCAGTTTGTTCTGATTGACCGAAAGGGTGCTGGCCATGGTGCTCTGGAATCCAAAGGGCAAGACGAAAAGCCGGTCATTTTACGCGCAAAGCGACGCGTACCCCAGCCCCTCTATCGGGCTGCTGCTAATCTGACAGCATGACGCACGATCTCGATCCTTCCCTCGAACTGACGGACCAGCTCCTGCAGTTGCTACGGGAAGCGCCTGAAGGAATCTCCGAATTCCAGCTGATCCAGCAATTGAAGGCTCGGCACTCCACCCGCGTGCCCAACCTGCCGCTGACCGACAAGCTGGTGTTGTTCCGCACCCATTTCATGGTGTTCAACGCGCTGTATCGACTGCGTGACCAACTCTGGGGAGAAGGCGCCGCGCATCTGGAGATCGGTCCGCTGCAGATTCGCCTCTCTCCTTATATGCAGGGTGTGCAGGCTCTCGGCGAACAGGACGCGCTACGCGCCTATTACCTCGATGAAAAACACTTGAAGGAAACCACCGAGCGCGATGTGGAGAAGTTGCTGGAAAGCTTCTGGACGCGCATGCAGGGCAACGAGGAAAAAGCCGCGGCATTGGCACTCTTCGAGCTGGAAGACGGCCCGGTGGATTACGCGCTGATCAAGCTGCGCTACCGCCAACTGGTGAGCCAGCACCACCCTGATCGCGGCGGCAGCACCACTCGGTTGCAGTCGATCAACAAGGCGATGGAAATTCTGGAGCGCTATTACAGCCGCCCGTGAAACTTCCATTTGCTCTAAACCCGCGGACGACGTGGCTTGCAGCCATTCCTATACTGCGACTTAAGGTCGCATAGGTCGGCCGGGCACCGGATGACGCTGGCTACGCGTACCTGGCGCCTCGCTGGGGGGCGACCTTCTATAAGAAGAGGAGAATGCTGACATGATCCATCATGTGTGGGGGCTCTTCACCCATCCCGATCAGGAATGGCAAGACATCCGTGGCGAGGAAGAATCCATCAGCCACATGTACCTGACCCACGTCCTGATCCTCGCTGCCATCCCGGTCATTTCCGCCTACATCGGCACCACGCAGGTCGGCTGGGTATTGGGTAATGCGGGACCGGTCAAGCTGACGGCCGCCAGCGCGATCCAGCTGACCATCATGACTTACATCGCCATGCTCGCCGGCGTCGCCGTGATGGGCGCCTTCATCCACTGGATGGCTCGTACGTACGACGCGTCGCCATCGCTGACCCAATGCATCGTCTTCGCTGCGTACACCGCGACTCCGCTGTTCATCGGCGGCCTGGCGGCGCTCTATCCGCACCTGTGGCTGGGCATGATCATCGGCACCGCCGCGATCTGCTACACGGTCTACCTGCTCTATGTCGGCATCCCGACCTTCATGAACATTCCCAAGGATGAAGGTTTCCTGTTCTCCAGCTCCGTGCTGGCGGTAGGACTGGTGGTGCTGGTGGCGATGATGGCCCTGTCGGTCATCCTCTGGGGCAGCGGCGTCGGCCCGGAATACACCTGATTTCACTTTCTGCAAAAGAAACCGGGCCCTTGTGGCCCGGTTTCTTTTGGGCTCCTCGCAGGAGCGAGCGGCACTTGCCTGAAACTCGTGCGGCTTGCCTGAAGCTGCACCCCGGACGAGCGGCCGCGAGAAATCCTCCACCGGCGCGCCGACTGCGGCATAATCTTGCCCCGTCGGAGAACCACTGTATGCCTGAACAGCTCAACGCTCGCGTCGAAGCCTGCTACCAGCAGGCCGAAGCCTTCTTCCAGCGGCGCTTTCCCCGCCCGGAAGTGAGCTTCCGGCTACGCGGCCAGAAGGCCGGCGTCGCCCACCTGGATGAAAACCTGCTGCGTTTCAACCCGCAGTTGTACCGGGAAAACCACGAACACTTCCTGCAGCAAACCGTGGCCCATGAAGTGGCGCACCTGATCGCCCACCAGATGTTCGGTCCGCGCATTCGCCCCCACGGCGAGGAGTGGCAACTGATCATGCGTGGCATCTACGGCTTGCCGCCGGACCGCTGCCACACCTACGAGATCAAGCGTCGCCGCTCCACCCGCTACCTGTATCGCTGCCACTGTGGAGAGGGAAACGAATTCCCCTTCTCCTCCCAGCGTCACAACCTGGTCACCCAGGGCCGCCGCTACTATTGCCGGCGGTGCCGCGCCACCCTGGTATTCACCGGCGAAACCCGCCGCGAGTGATGCTGCTCAGGCGATGACCTTGGCCGCCTTCAGCGCTGCAACCTGTTCGTCGGTGTAACCCAGTTCCGCCATCACCTGCGCCGTGTGTGCTCCCAGCGCAGCGCCGATATGGCGTGGCTCGGGCAGGCCGGCGGAGAAACGGATCGGGCAGGCCACCTGCCGTTGCGCCCCGCCTTTGCCGTTGGGCACCTGCGTGACCACACCCCGCTCACGTAACTGCGGATGTTCCACCGCCTCGGCCAGGGACAACATCGGCTCGACACAGGCGTCCAGCGCGGCAAAGCGCTCCTGCCAGTGAGCGAAGTCCTGCTTCTCGAACTCGATGGCGATTTCACGCTTGAGCGCCTGCTGCTCTTCCGGCTTGGGCGACAGCCCGCGCGCGGCCAGCTCCGGGCGGCCGATGGCGGCGCAGAACTGTTGCATGAACTGCGGTTCCAGGCTGCCTACCGAGAACCAGCGGCCATCGCGGGTGCGGTAGTAGTCGTAGAAGCTGCCACCGTTGAGCGCGAGGCCTTCCATCTCCGGCTCCACTCCCGCCGCGAGATAGCCGGCGCCAGCCATGCCGTGCAGGCTGAAGGCACAGTCGGTCATGCTCACGTCGACCTGCTGCCCCTCACCCGTCTGTAGCCGATGGATGACTGCCGCCAGCAGGCCCATCACACCATGCAGCGAACCACCGCCAATGTCCGCCAGTTGCACGCCCAGCGGCAATGGGCCGGTCTCGCGGCGGCCGGTATAGCTGGCCACGCCGGCCAGGGCCAAGTAGTTGATGTCATGCCCGGCGCGGTCGCGCAGCGGCCCGGTCTGGCCGTAGCCGGTGATCGATACGTAGATCAGCTTCGGGTTGATCGCCTTGAGCGCCTCGTAACCGACGCCGAGCTTGTCCATCACGCCGGGGCGGAACTGCTCCAGCACGATGTCGTATTCCTGCACCAGTTGCTTCACCACCTCCACCGCCTCGGCTTGCTTGAGATCCAGAGCAATGCAGCGTTTGTTGCGGTTGAGGTAGGCGTGGCTGGCGGAGGTGCCGTCCACGTGCGGCGGCAGCACACGCACCAGATCCATGCGCGTGGGCGATTCCACGCGCAACACCTGGGCACCCATGTCGGCCAGCAGCAACGAGGCGAACGGCCCCGGCAGCAGGGTGGAGAAGTCGAGGATCTTCAGGGAAGCGAGCGGGCCGTTCATGGGCACTCCTGTTTCGCTCAATCGATGCGTGGGCGCCGCGCCTCAGAGCTTCATGCCGCGGCTGATGATCTCTTTCATGATCTCCGAAGTACCGGCGAAGATGCGCTGGATGCGCGCATTCGCGTACATCTTGCAGATCGGATACTCCCACATGTAACCCCAGCCGCCGTGCAGTTGCACGCCTTCATCGACCACCTTGCAGAGCAGCTCGGTGGTGAACAGCTTGGCTTCGGCGGCCACTTCGGGGGTGAGCTTCTTCTGGTTGTGGTCCATCACGCAGCGGTCGGTGAAGACCTGCGCCACGTCGATCTGCGTACGCATCTCGGCGAGCTTGAAGCGGGTGTTCTGGAAATGCGCAATCGGACGGTCGAACGCCTTGCGCTCCTTCACGTAGTCGACGGTCGCGTTCAGCGCGGCCTCGGCGCCAGCCACCGCGCCACAGGCGTTGGTCAGTCGCTCCTGCGCCAGCATGTTCATCAGGTAGAGGAAGCCGCCCTTGGCGTCGCCCAGCAGGTTTTCCTTGGGCACCTTCACGTCGTTGAAGAACAGCTCGGCGGTATCCTGGCTCTTCATGCCCAGCTTCTTCAGATTGCGCCCGCGCTCGAAGCCCTGCATGCCGCGCTCGACCACGAACAGGCCCATGGCGTGCTTGTTCGCCGGGTCGGTCTTGGCCGCGACTATCACCAGGTCCGCCAGCAGGCCGTTGGAGATGAACACCTTGGAGCCGTTTAGGACGTAGTGATCGCCCTTGTCCACCGCCGTGGTGCGCATGCCAGCCAGGTCAGACCCGGCGGAAGGCTCGGTCATCGCCACCGCCAGGATGCTCTCGCCACGGATGATCCCGGGCAGCCAGCGGGCTTTCTGCTCAGCGTTGCCATACTCGGCGATGTAGGGGCCGCACAGCGCCGAATGTAGCGGGATCATGAAACCCGGCTCGTTGATGGCGGCCAGTTCCTCGCACATGATCTGTTCGTAGCGGAAATCCTTCAGAGCGGTTCCGCCGTACTCCTCTTCTGCCCAGGGCAACAGGAAGCCCATCTCCCCCGCCTTGCGCCAGACGCTGCGGTCCACCACGCCGGCTTCTTCCCATTCGTCCTGGTGGGGCACCACTTCCTTGTCGAGGAAGGAACGGAATGCATCGCGGAACAGGTTGTGTTCGGTCTCGAAGTGATTGCGCAGCATGATCGACTCCCGGTGGGTTGAGTGCCCGCAGGGTAGGTGCTGGCCGCGCGCGGCCTCAATGACGCGAGCGCTCAGGGTCGATTGACGCAATCGCCCAGCAGATGCGAGTGTGAAACTTCCCAAAGCTGCACCGGAGAGCGCCCGCATGCAGATTCGCCCTTTCCAGGCGGAAGACTTCCCGCCGTACGAAAGCTGGTTCGCCGACCCCGTGCTCTTTGCGCAGCTTGGCCCGATGGACCGTGACTGGCTGGAACAGCTGCTGACCTCTCCGGACAGAGTCCTGTACAGCATCCTGCGTGGCGATCTGCTGGTGGCGGTAGTGGGTATTTGCCTGCCCAACCCCGAGCATCCGTACTATTTCGTCACTGATCTCGCCGTGCGCCCGGAGTTGCGCGGCTCAGGCGTAGGGCGCGCAGTGATGGCGCTGGTGATGAGCCGAGCGGAACTGCAGAGCAGCCCCTTGTGGCGCGCCAGCGTGAGGCCCGACAACCAGGGGGCGCTGGCCTTCCTCATCAAGCTGGGCTGGACGCGGCTGGAAATGGGCAATCCGTTCGATGAACTGCTCGAATTCGAATTCCGCCAGCGCCCGGCGAGGCCCGGCTTTCGCTGAGGCAAACCGTGCAGGAGCGAGCTTGCTCGCGAACGAGGCTTCAGACTGCTCCGGCATGCAGCAGGTTCGCGAGCAATAACGATGGCGTCCCCCTCGATCCTACAGAAAAGCTTTCCGACTCCCATAAAAAAACCCCCGCCGAGGCGGGGGTTCACACAAAGGAGTCAAACGGTATTGCTGTAGTTCTTAGAACACGTACTGCAGACGGGTCACGACACCGTTGCCGTCGTCGTCGCCGTTGGCATTGCGGATGCCGTCGGTGCTGACGTGGACGTAGTCCAGGGAGACCTTCACGGCTTCGTTGGCGTACCAGTTCACACCGATGGTGTTGGTGCTGGCCTTGGTGTCGCCCACGTCGCGGGTAGCGGTAGCCACAACCACGTTCGGGTCATCGACCTTGATGTGGTCGTAACGGTAGAAGACTTCCCAGGCACCGATTTCCTTGTTGGACGGCTTGATGGTGTCGAACTTGGCGCCATCGAGCTTGTACACGCGGGATTCACCGGTGATGGTGTAAGCCAGTTGGCCGTAGTAGCCGTCAGCCTTGATGTCTTCGTAAGCGTCGGCATCAGCCTTCAGCTTGCGCTTCAGGTATTCGGCCTGAGCGGAGAACGGGCCGAAGGCGTAGGCGAATTCAGCACCCCAGGTGGAGTCGTCCTTGTAGGAACCGGCCGGGCTCAGGGTGGCGCCGCCGAAGGTAGCGCGGTTGCCGTTGTCGCCAGCATCGTTACCGCCGTTGGTGGCGATACCACGCATGCCCAGACGCGGACGGATGCGGGAGTCGAAGGCTACGTCGTCCAGGTCACGGTAGGCGTAGTCCACACCAATGTGCAGGACGTTGCCGTCGGTGTTCAGCGGAGCGAACACGCCACGGAAGTTGAACTGCTTGACGCTGTCGCCGTCGGTGTCGTCGGCATCCTTGGCGTATACGCCGGCGTCCAGGTAAGCCATGTTGGCGACGACGCCGCCAACCTGGGCACCCATGCCGTCCTGGTGGGTGTTGATCCAGTCAGCCAGTTCGTAGGCAGTGGTACGCTCGGTGGCGGTGACCCACTTGGAGCTGGTGGCTTTTTCCAGACCGAAGTCCGGGTCGAAGCGGCCGAACTTCAGGGTTACCGGGCTGAAGCCGGTGTAGCTGAAGGAAGCCTCGTCGAAGTAACCGTTGTCAGCGTTACCGGAGTTGTGGGACATGTCGTAGTTGATCTGGTATTTCCAGTCTTTGTAGACAGTGCCGCCCAGTTCCAGGTAGGCGCGGCGGAAGTAGGCGCCGTCACCGTTGTTGCCGTTCTTGGTGTAGAAACCATCGAAGCGGCTGTAATCCGCTTGCAGACGGCCACCGAGCTTGAAGCTGAATTCCTTGTCGGTGGTGCCAACTTCAAGACCGCCCTTGGTCTTGATCACGATATCGGCGCCATCGGTGGTGACTGTGCCTGCGAAAGCCTGGGCGGAAACGGCCAGTGCCAGGGCAGTGGCGGCGTAACCGGCGAAGTGCTTACGGATCATCGAAGATTCCCCTTAATGGTATTTGCGTTGAACACGCCGAGTGCCTGGCTGCTGCGCGCCCCCCAAGGACTCGCACAGGCCGTTCTGGCGGCCCCCGTTTGTGTTGCTGGGAATCTTGGCGAGGGGTTATTTCAGATCGGTTGCTCGTAGATAAAACTTTTATTACAAAGGAACTTTTGATTTCCTTATGGCATAAAGGCTCAGGACCACGCCCGACTAGGCTTTCAGCCGTTTCTGTCGGCCTCTTTGGCGGTATGCTCCGACCTCACATCTGAAAGACAGCGCCTTCAGGCTTACCCATGCATGAACTGCAACCCTTGATCCAGCAGCACGGCCTGACGCTGCTGTTCTTCAACGTCCTGCTGGAACAACTCGGCTTGCCGATTCCCGCCTATCCGGCATTGATCGTCGCCGGAGCACTTGCCCTGCAGGGAAGCGGCGTTCCATTGGGGCAGGCGCTGGCCGTGGCCGTGTGCGCCTGCCTGATTGCCGATTTGATCTGGTTCAGCGCCGGGCGACGCTATGGCGGCTTCATGCTGCGCAGCGTGTGCAAGGTTTCGCTGTCGCCTGACAGTTGCATCCGCCAGAGCCAGAGCCTGTACCTGCGCATCGGGCCGCGGGCGCTGCTGATCTCGCGATTCCTCCCCGGTGCCAGCGCGCTGACCACCACCATGGCCGGCATGACCCGCACGCCGCTGCCACGCTTCCTTGCGTACGACTGTGCCGGCGCCGCGCTCTGGGCGGGCTCGGCGCTGATGCTCGGGAGCATCTTCAGCGATGCCGTGGACCGTGTCCTGGGTTGGCTCACCGAGTACGCGAGCCTTGGTATAGCGGTGCTGCTGGGCGCCTTCGCGCTGTTCATCGCCTGGAAGCTCTGGCAGCGCTTCAGCCTGCTCAAGCGCACCGCGCGGATTCCACGCATCAGCGTCGATGAGCTGCGCGCACGCCTGGACGCAGGCCAGCCACCGCTGATCCTCGATGTGCGCGCGCAATTCGATGACGAGGCCATTCCCGGCTCCATCGCCTTCAGCCTGGACGGGAAGCTGGACGAGCTGCGCGACAGCCTGGAGGACAAGGACGTGGTGATCTACTGCGCCTGCCCCCACGAGCTTTCCGCAGCGATGCTGGCGGAGCGGCTGCAGGCTTTTGGGCATCCGCGTACCTGGGCCCTGTCGGGGGGATTGGATGCGTGGCGGGCGCAAAGCCTGAGCTGAGGAGTCGCCTGCAGGAGCGCGCCATGCGCACGACCGCAGGCATCGGCATCACCCGGACGTCTCCGGCAAACGCCATCCTACGGCGCTGCTGGGAACGCCAGTTCGCGAGCAAGCGCGCTCCTACAGAAAGCTCTTAGCGCCGTGCGCTGTCCCGGCGAAGCTCGGCGAGATGGTCAGCCAGACGCTCCGAGTCCGGGCGAGGCGGTTCTGGCAGCAGGCGCAGGGTCGCCTGGGTCAGGCGCATCTGCCGCAGGTAGCGCCGGCAGTGGCGGCACAGCAGCAGGTGCCGGCGCAACGCGATCTTCTCGCGCCAGCCCAACTGTTCGTCCAGCAGGTCGCTGGAGCGCGCCACCAGTTCCTTGCAGGTCAGCATTCCCCGGTCTCCTCGAAGTGCTCCACGGTGGCGAACACCTTCAGCCGCGCACGGTGCAGCAGCACCCTGGCATTGGAGAGCGAAACCTCCAGCAGATTACAGATCTCCTCCAATTCCAGGCCCTGGCGCTCACGCAGCAGCAACACGCTGCGCTGCAATTCGGAGAGGCTGAGCAGGGTCTTTTCCAGGCATTGGCGCAGCTCGTCCTCGGCCAGCAGGGCCTCGGGCGAGTCCTCGTGCCACGCCAACGGCGCCGGGCTCCAGTGGCCGTCGGCGGCGAAGCGGGAATCGTCGATGCTGCCGTGAGGCGCAGGCAGCTCGTCCAGCGAAACGTCGCGACGAACCTTGCGCAGGCGGGATTTGGCGGTGTTGGCAGTGATGGTTAGCAGCCAGGTCTTGAGGCTGGAGCGGCCCTGGAAACCATCGAGGTTGCGCACAGCGGCAAGCCAGGCGTCCTGCACCACCTCGTCGGCATGGGCGCTGCCGAGAATGGCGATGGCGACGGCGCGCATCGCACCCTGGTAGGTCGCGACCAGGGTGCGGAAGGCCTGCTGGTCACCGGCCAGCAGGCGCGACAACAGCTCGTTGTCGTCGGCGGGCACGATCAGCGCTTGCGCAGGATCACGCTGCCGATGGAGTAACCGGCGCCGAAAGAGCTCAGCACGCCGATGGAACCGGCGGGCAGGTCGTCCTGGTACTTGTGCAGGGCGATCACCGAGCCAGCCGAGCTGGTATTGGCGTAGGTGTCGAGGATCACCGGCGCCTCGTGCGGCTCGGCGTCGCGGCCGATCAGCTTGCGGGTGATCAGCAGGTTCATGTTCAGGTTGGCCTGGTGCAGCCAGAAGCGCTTCACGTCGCTGACCGGGATGTCGTTCTGCGCCAGGTGCTCGCCAATCAGCTCGGCAACCATCGGGCAGACGTCCTTGAACACCTTGCGGCCTTCCTGCACGAACAGCTTGTCGCGAGTGCCGATGCCCTCTTCCGCCGCGCGGTTGAGGAAGCCGAAGTTGTTGCGGATGTTGTTGGAGAACTGGGTCAGCAGCTTGGTGCTGACTACGTCGAACTGGTGCTTGGAAGTCGCCTGGTCGGCGCGCTCGATGATCACGGCGGTAGCGGCGTCACCGAAAATGAAGTGGCTGTCGCGGTCGCGGAAATTCAGGTGGCCGGTGCAGATTTCCGGGTTGACCATCAGAATCGCGCGGGCCTGGCCCAGCTGCACGCTGTTCACCGCGGCCTGGATGCCGAAGGTGGCCGAGGAGCAGGCGACATTCATGTCGTAGCCGAAGCCCTGGATGCCCAGGGCAGCCTGCACTTCGATGGCCACAGCCGGGTAGGCGCGCTGCAGGTTGGAGCAGGCGACGATCACGCCGTCGATGTCCTCGGGCTTGCGGCCGGCGCGTTCCAGCGCCTGTTTGGCAGCGGCAGCGGCCATCTCGCAGAGGATGCCCCAGTCGTCGTTGGAGCGCTCCGGGATGCGCGGTGCCATGCGCTGCGGGTCGAGGATGCCTTCCTTGTTCACCACGAAGCGGCTCTTGATGCCCGAAGCCTTCTCGATGAACGCCGAGCTGGACTCGGAGAGGGCTTCCACTTCGCCCTTGGCAATGGCGTCGGCGTGCTGGTCGTTGTAACTGCGGACGTAGCTGTTGAAGGATTCCACCAGTTCATCGTTGGAGATGCTGAACGGCGGGGTATACAGGCCGGTTCCGCTGATCACGACTTTATGCACGGTCAATCCTCTTCAATTCTCAAAGCCGCCGGGCCGGGCGGCTGGGTTAGGCAGCAAGGTGCCCGCGCATTGGCCGGCACCGAATATTCATGGGCTTGCGCGCCCTGCGCGAAGCCTCTGGGATGGCAATCCCTGCAACCGGGCAGTGTGCCACTCCCTTGCCGGGGCGGCACCTTTGCCCGCCCGGCGGTTTGCGGTTTCACCTCAGGTGCGACCGCTGGTCGCTGATTATGCTGCAAAATTCGCCGAAAAGCCGCCGTGCGAGGACGGCATTTACGCAAGATTACAGACGCAAATCACGCCATGCCTGCCCTGAAGCAAGGGATTGATTTTTTCCACCGGCACCATAGGCACGGCGTTAGCGCGCCAGAGCGCGCGAATCCTTATCCTGCGAACCATTCCCGACATTGCCAAGGAGACTTCAGGATGAATGCTGCGAATCGCCCGGAAATGGACGAACAGACCCTGGAATTCGCCAATCAGGTGATCGACCTCGCCCGCCAGGGCGACACCGAGCGCCTGGCCAGCCTGCTGGGCCAGGGCCTGCCGGCCAACCTGCGCAACCACAAGGGCGACAGCCTGCTGATGCTGGCCAGCTACTACGGCCACCACGACACCGTGGCCGTGCTGCTGGAGCACGGCGCCGACCCGGACCTGCGCAACAATGCAGGCCAGACACCGCTGGCCGGCGCCGCCTTCAAGGGCGACCTGGAGATGGTCCGCCTGCTGCTCGGCCGCGGCGCCCAGGTGGAAGGCGCCTCGCCCGACGGCAAGACCGCGCTGATGATGGCCGCGATGTTCAACCGCCCGGAAATCGTCCGCTGCCTGCTGGAGCACGGCGCGAACCGCGATGCTCGCGACGCCAGCGGCCTGACTCCGCTGGCCGCGGCAAGAATGATGGGTGCAACCGACACCCTGGCGCTGCTCGAAGCCGCCTGAGTCAGTCGATGCGCACGTGCTCGGCGAGGAAGTCGAGCACCGCGCGTACCCGTGCGGGCAAGTGCCCCGGCTTGCCCAGATAGAGCGCATGCATGGGCTTGCGATCGCCGGGGTTGAAGTCCGCCAGCACCTCCACCAGCCGTCCGGCAGCAAGATCCCCGCGCACCTGGAACTCCGCCAGTCGCGCCAGCCCTAGTCCCGCCAAAGCCAGGTGGCGCACGCTGTCGCCGTCACTGGCCAAAAGGTTGCCATTGGGCTCGGGATCGTCCGCCTGCTTGCCGAGGAATGGCCAGTCCGGCTCGACGCGCCGGTAGCTGAAGCCCAGGCAGTTGTATGCGCGCAACTCACGCGGATGCTGTGGCGTACCGTGTCGCGCCAGGTACTCGGGTGCGGCGACAATCTTGTGCCCGGACTCCCCCAGTGAACGCGCCACCAGCCGCGAATCCCGCAGCGGTCCGCTGCGTACGGCGACGTCTGCACGCACTTCCAGCAGGTCCACCACTTCATCGGTCAGTTGCAGGTCCAGGCTGACGCCGGGGTAGCGCTCGAAGAACAGCGGGAGCGCCGGAATGAGGAATTGCCGCCCCACTGGCAGGTTGCAACTGATGCGTACCCGGCCCTGGGGCTCGGCGCTGGCCGAGGCTTCGCGCTCAGCTTCGTCCAGGTCGGCGAGGATGCGCAGGCTGCGCTGGTAGAAGGCCGCGCCCTCGGCCGTGAGCTGCTGGCGTCGGGTTGAACGGTTGAACAGCCGCGCGCCGAGGCGATCCTCCAGGCGCGCCACCAGCTTGCTCACTGCCGAGGGTGTCATCCCGCACTGCTGCGCGGCGGCGGTGAAACCGCCGGTTTCCACCACGCGGATGAAGACTTCCATTTCGCCGAAGCGGTTGACGTCAGGGCGCGCCATGTTGAATTCAATTCACAGGTGATTTGCTCAAAGGCAGTCTATATCAGCAATACGCGCGGAGATAAGGTGGCGCCCATTCTACGAATCACTAGGGAGAGCCATCGTGCCCATTGCCTTGTATGCCTTGACCGCCGGTGCCTTTGGCATCGGCGTTACCGAATTCGTGATCATGGGATTGCTGCTGGAGGTCGGCCAGGACTTCGGCGTGTCGATCTCCGCTGCGGGCCTGCTGATCTCCGGCTACGCCCTCGGCGTGGTGCTCGGCGCGCCGTTGCTCACCGCCCTTACCGCGCGCTGGCCGCAGCGCCGCACGCTGCTGGGGCTGATGGTGATCTTCACCCTCGGCAACCTCGCCTGTGCCCTGGCACCGGACTACGCCACGCTGATGGCCGCGCGGGTGCTGACCTCCTTCGCCCACGGCACCTTCTTCGGCGTCGGCTCGGTGGTCGCCACCAGCCTGGTGCCGGCCGAACGCCGCGCCTCGGCCATCGCCCTGATGTTCACCGGCCTGACCGTCGCCACCATCCTCGGCGTCCCGCTGGGCACCTGGCTCGGCCAACTGTATGGCTGGCGTGCGGCCTTCTGGGTGGTGACCGGCATCGGTGTGCTGGCCCTGGCGATCCTGGCGATCTACCTGCCGCGCAACGGCGCTCCGCCGGCGGCCGGCAACCTGCGCGACGACTTCCGCGTGCTGAAGCGCCCGGCCGTGCTGCTTGGCCTGCTGACCACCGTGCTCGGCTTCGGCGGCGTGTTCACCGTGTTCAGCTACGTGTCGCCGCTGCTGACCCGACTCGCCGGCTTCTCCGAAAGCGCCGTGTCGCCAGTGCTGCTGGTATTCGGCGGCGGGCTGGTGCTGGGCAACCTGCTCGGCGGCAAGCTGGCCGACCGCAAGCTGGTGCCCGCCCTGCTTGGCAGCCTGGTGGCGCTGGCGGTGGTCATGGGGTTGATGAGTTTTGCGCTGCAGAACCAGATCGCCGTGGTCGTCTTCATTGCCCTGCTCGGCGCCGCCGGCTTCGCCACCGTGCCACCGCTGCAGATGTGGGTGCTGGAGAAAGCCCATGGCGCCGGCCAGAGCGTGGCAGCCAGCTTCAACATCGCCGCGTTCAACCTGGGCAATGCCCTGGGTGCCTGGCTCGGCGGCATGACCATCGACCACGGCCCAGGCCTCGCCGCACTGCCCTGGGTCGGCGCCCTGCTGCCGCTCGCAGCCATCGCCACGGCGCTGATCTGCCTGCGCCTGGAGCGCGAACCGGCGTTGCCGGCGGGCACCGTCCAGCAGGCCCGGTGAACGATCGGCGAATCCGCACTGTCGAGGAAAGGGGCGCGCACTGTCGCGCCCCTTTTTTTTTCCCACAGACGGAGGGCTCGCCCACCCATGCTGGTTTCGCTTCAGGCACTGCGGGCACTGGCCGCCTGGCTGGTGGTGTTCCATCACTTCATGCAGGTGTTCTTCGATTTCCGCGCCGACAGCCTCGGCGGCAGATTGCTCTCCACCCGTGGCCAGGTCGGCGTCGACATCTTCTTCGTCCTCAGCGGCTTCGTGATCCACCTTTCCAGCGCCGGCCGACCGATGTCGCCGGTGACCTTCCTGGTCCAGCGCCTGGCCCGCGTCGCCCCGGCCTACTGGCTATACACGGCGATCACCGCGTTGATCATCTATGCCTTCGCCGACGTGATGCCGGTCTACGGCGTCGGCGGCAAGTCGCTGCTGCTGTCCATGCTGTTCATCCCCAGCGAGAACCCCGGCGGCTTCGGCAAGTATCCGGTGCTACCGGTGGGCTGGACGTTGAACTTCGAGATGCTCTTCTACGGCCTGTTCGCCCTCTCCTTCCTGGTTGCCGAACGCTGGCGTCCCTGGCTGGTGACCGCACTGGTGCTGCTGGTGGCGCAGGTACTGGCGCGCGAGCCATGGGTCAGCAACTTCTACCGCAACCCGATCATCTTCGAGTTCCTCCTCGGCCTGGGCCTCGCGGCGCTGTACCGGCGCGGCTGGCTGGACTGGCCGCGACCGCTGGCGCTGGCGACAGCCGCGATGGCAGTGGCGACCATCGCGCTGTTCCCTGCCGACCATCCCTGGCGCCTGCTGACCTGGGGCCTGCCCGCCGCCGCGCTGCTCGCCGCCTGCGTGGCGCTGGAACCGCTGTTCGAGCGCAACCGGGTGCTGCATGCGCTGGGCGACTGGTCCTATTCGGTCTACCTGCTGCACGTGATCGTGCTCTGGCTGGCCGCGTACTGGCTGCATGAACGGCTGGGCCTGACGCCCTACCAGACGCTGGGCATCAGCGTGCCAGCCATCCTGTTGCTGTCCTGGCTGAGCTACGAATGGGTTGAGCGGAAGATGGCCCGCCAGGTGCGCACGGCCTATGCGCGCCTGGCCGAGCCGCTGGCCGCCAGGCGCACTCAGACCGGATCGCTGTAGACCAGGCGGTTGCGCCCCTCGGCCTTGCCGCGATACAGGCGACGGTCGGTGCAGCGGTACAGTTCGTCCGCATCCAGCCCGTCGCCCGGCCATTCGGCGAGGCCGAAGGTGGCGGAGATCGGGATACGCTGGCCGTGGTACATCAGCGGCGCCTCGTCGATATCCCGGCGCAGGGACTCCACCAGCGGCTTGGCGTCGAAGCGGTCGGTGAAGGGCAGCAACAGGCCGAATTCCTCGCCGCCCAGCCGGCCGATCAGGTCGGTGGCGCGCAGGCGGTGGCGCAGGCGGTGGCGCAGGCGGTGGCGCAGGCGATTGCACAGGTGCTGCAGGGCCTTGTCGCCGGCATCGTGGCCCCACTGGTCGTTGATGTTCTTGAAATGGTCGACGTCCAGCACCACCAACACAAGCCGCGTCTCGTAGCGCGCAGCCTCCTGGATGCAACGGCGCAACGTGCGCTGAAAACTCTCGCGGCTGGCCACCCCAGTCAGCGCGTCGGTCAGCGCCAGGTTCCGCAGCTGCTTGTAGGCGGCCGCACGCCGCTCCTCGTACACGTGCATGAAGGCGATCACTAGGACGCCACAAAAGATGCCATTGCCGATGTCGATCAACCCCGGGGCATCCAGGCGCAGGTGATTGGCGTGCAGGTACATGACCGTGGCGATCAGCATGAACGGCACGGCAAGCAGGAAGCCGCGCCACTTGCCCAGCAGCAGGTAAGCCATCACGGGCATCAGGTAGACCCAGACAAAGGCCGATGCCGAAGCGTTGGGCATGACGATGATGTAGAGGATGAAGCAGAAGGTCGGCAGCAGGTAGGCGATGATCCAGGGCACCAGGCGCGTTACCCGCTTGAGCCGCTGCGTGGCCCACAGCAGCAGGCCGCAGGTGGCCAGTTCGGCACCGGCCAGCCAGTAGTTGCCGGCGAAGAACTGGAGAATCGAGAACAATCCCAGCGTCGCGCCGGTACAGGTAAAGATCAACCGCATCAGCAGACGATGGTCTGCCTCCTCCAGGCCGGTCGGTCCGGCGCTGGACTCGAACAGATGGTCAGGATCGCTGTTGCGGTGCATCGCCCTGCTCCTTGGCTCAACCGCCCGGCGGGTCGGCCTCGATGGCGGCGGCCGAGCGCTCCAGCCCGGCTCACGTTTGCTGAAGACTACTCCAAATTCCTACAGCGCGTTGCCAAGCCGACGGAAACCAGCCGGATGGGCTAGCCTAGGCTGCATTGTCCATGGAGGAAATCTATGCGTTCGATTCTTGCCGTCCTGTCCGTGCTCGCGCTTTCCGGTTGTGCCTCGTACCAGAACGACGAGGTCCATCCCGTCCCCACCGACCGCCTGCTGGCCTACCAGCAACCCGGCAAGGACAGCGTCAAGGTCGACGTCACCCGCGACGTCGGCTATCTCGGTGGAGGCTGCTACGTTGCCATCACCATCGACCACGAAATAGCCGCGCGCATCGGCAAGGGCGAGTCGGCCAGCTTCCACGTGCCGGCGGGCAAGCACGTGGTCGGCATCATCGGCGACAAGGATGGCGAAGGCCTGTGCAGCAAGGCCATGCTGCGCCGCGAACTGCTGGTGCCGCTCGAGCCGGGCGGCAACAACGCCTTCCGCATCGTCAGCGACAACCGCACCGGTTTCGACATCAAGCCCGCCGTCGAATAACCGCCTGGCGCGCCTCAGCCGTTCAGACGGGCAACGAGGCGCGCCTGCAGCTTCTCCAGTTCAGCCGCCTCGGCCTTGTTCGCCGCGTGGATGCCCAGGCCCTCGCCGGCATAGCGCGGGACGATGTGCACGTGGATGTGGAACACCGTCTGCCCGGCGGGCGCGCCGTTGAACTGGGCGACCTGCACACCATCGGGATTGAGCTCTTCGACGATCACGCCGGTCAGGCGCTGCACCACCCGCATCACCTTGGCCAAGGCGTCAGGGTCGACTTCGAGGATGTTGCGCGCCGGCGAATTCTTCGGAATCACCAGCGCATGGCCGTAGGACTGCGGGAACAGGTCGAGGAAGGCGAGCACGTCGTCGTCCTCGTACAGCTTGTAGCAGGGGGCTTCGCCGCGAATGATCTGGGCGAAGATGTTCTGCGGGTCGTAGGTGCCGTGCAGGCTCATGGTGGGTTCCTTCTCCGTTGACTATGGGGCCGCACCTTACCTTTTTGTCGCGCACGGGTCATGACCGGCTGCTTCCGGAGGTCTATCCTCAGGCCTTCCGCTGCTTTTCCCAGTGACCTGACCGGAGTATGCATGTCAGACCTTTCCGCGTTCCCCATCACCCGCAAATGGCCCGCCGAACACCCTGACCGCCTGCAGCTGTACTCGCTGCCCACGCCCAATGGCGTAAAGGTGTCGATCATGCTGGAAGAGCTCGGCCTGCCCTACGAGCCGCACCTGGTCAGCTTCGAGCGCAACGACCAGATGAGCCCGGAATTCCTTTCGCTGAACCCGAACAACAAGATTCCGGCGATCCTCGACCCCAACGGGCCGGACGGCCAACCGCTGGCGCTGTTCGAGTCCGGCGCGATCCTGGTCTACCTCGCCGACAAGACCGACTCGCTGATCGCCCCCGGTGCCAGCGGTCGCTACGAGACGCTGCAGTGGCTGATGTTCCAGATGGGCGGGATTGGCCCGATGTTCGGCCAGATCGGCTTCTTCAACAAATTCGCCGGCAAGGACTACGAGGACAAGCGCCCGCTGCAGCGCTACGTCGACGAAGCCAAGCGCCTGCTGGCCGTGCTCGACCAGCGCCTGGAAGGCCGCGACTGGATCATGGGCGAGCGCTACACCATCGCCGACATCGCCACCTTCCCGTGGATCCGCAACCTGGTCGGTTTCTACGAGGCGGGTGATCTGGTCGGTTTCGAGAACTTCCAGAACGTGAAGCGCGTGCTGGAGCGTTTCCTGGCGCGGCCTGCGGTGCAGCGCGGGCTGAACATTCCGAAACGGGATTAACGGTTCACTTCCTGTAGGAGCGAGCTTGCTCGCGAACCATTTCCCGACACTTCTAAAGCTGGGCGGGTTCGCGAGCAAGTTCGCTCCTACAAAAAGCCTGAGCGTCAGGGCTCGACCTGGCTCCACTGCTTCGACAAGCGCTTGTCCGACACCGGAATCTTCGTTCCCAGCTGCTGGGCGAACAGCGAGACGCGGTATTCCTCCAGCATCCAGCGATAGAGCACCAGCTCCGGGTCGCGCTTGCCTTCCTGGGCGTGCTTGGCCAGGCGCGCCGAGTACTGCTCCCAGTAGCCGGCCATCTCACCGCTCCACACGCGGTCGCGCTGGACCTGACCGGCGACCTTGTCCAGACGCTGTTCCACAGCCTTCAGATAGCGCGGGATTTCCTTCAGCCATTCCAGCGGCGTGTCACGCACGAAGCCGGGGTAGACCAGCCTGGCCAGTTGCCCCTTCACATCGTTGAGCGGCACCGTCATGGCCAGATCGACCTTACCCTTGAAGCGCTTCTGCAAGCCATGCCAGAGCTTGAGGATTTCCAGGGTCAGGCGAGCGATGCGCTCGGCGTGTTCGGTCCAGGCGCCGCGCTTCTTCTCGGCCAGTGACGCGAGCCCGGCGCCATCGCGCGGCAGGTTGGCTTCACCGTCGAGAATGGCGCTGTCCAGGCTGGCCAGCAGGATGTCTTCCACCAGCGACTCGACGCGGCCCAGCTCGCGGTAGAGCAGGCCCATGTCGGTCTGCCCCGGCAGCTTGCTGCGCAGGAACTTGGCCGGCTCGGCGAGCTGTTGCAGGAGCAGCCGCTGCAGGGCGCGGCGGTGCTGGTAGTCGGCCTCGGCCTGGGTCGGGAAGCGGTTTTCCTTGACCACGCCGGCCTCTTCCACCAGCGCCGGATAGACCGTCATCGACAGCCCGGCGACCTTCTGCTGGACCTTTTCCGCCACCCCGGCGAAGCCCTTGGCTTCCACCGGTTTCTGCGGCTTGTCGGCCTGCGGAATCGCCAACGCAGCCTGGCTGGCCTCGGCGAAACGCGCGGTGAGCTCCGCCAGATCGCGACCTTCGCCAAGGAACTTGCCACGGGCGTCGACCACTTCGATGTTCATGCGCAGGTGGCTTTCCACCTGGGTCTCGGCTTCCGCCCAGGCCTCTTCCGGCACGCGGCTGCCGGTCATGCGCTGCAGCTCGCGGCCGAGGGATTCGGACAGAGCGCCCTCGGCGAAGACCATCTTGCCCAGCGCCGCCCGGACGAAGTCCGGCACCGGCACGAAGTTCTTGCGGATGGCCTTGGGCAGGCTGCGCACCAGCTCGATGCACTTGGCTTCCAGCAGGCCCGGCACCAGCCATTCGAGGCGTTCGGCAGGCAGTTGCGGCAACAGTGGCGCCGGCACGCGCAGGGTCACGCCGTCACGCACGTGGCCCGGTTCGAAATGGTAGGTGAGCGGCAACTGCAACTCACCCAGCTGCAGGCGATCCGGGTAAAGACCGGCAGTGACTTCACTGGCATCGCGGGCGAGGACATCTTCCTCGCGCATGATCAGCAGGTCCGGTTTTGCCTTGTGCTCGCGCTCGTACCATTTCTCGAAGCTGGCAGACTGGTAGATATCCGCCGGCAGTCGTTCGTCGTAGTAGGCGAACAGGGTTTCCTCGTCGGCGAGGATGTCGCGCCGGCGCGCCTTGGCTTCCAGCTCGTCGAGCTTCTCCAGCAACTGGCGGTTGGCCGACAGGCACTTGGCGCGGCTGTTGATCTCGCCGCGCACCAGCGCCTCGCGGATGAACATCTCGCGGGACACCGGCGCATCGATCGGGCCGTAGTGCACGGCGCGGCGGCCGATGATGATCAGGCCGTACAGGGTGACCTGCTCGTAGGCCACCACCTGGCCGCGGCGCTTCTCCCAGTGCGGTTCCAGGTAGTTCTTCTTCACCAGGTGCCCGGCCAGCGGTTCCAGCCAGTCCGGCTCGATTTTCGCGACCATGCGGGCGAACAGCTTGGTGGTCTCCACCAGCTCGGCGGCCATGATCCACTGCGGCTTCTTGCGGCCGATGACGCTGGAGGGATGAATCCAGAAGCGCCGCTGGCGCGCGCCGAGGTAATCGCCCTCCTCCGCCTTCTGGCCGATCTGGCTGAGCAGGCCGGAGAGGATCGCCTTGTGCACGGCGGCATAGTCGATGTCGCGGGCCTTCGGCTCATCCGCCTTGGCGACCGGCTGGCGGCCACGGTTGTCGTGCGGCTTGGCCTGCTCGCGGACGGGTTCGCTCTTGCGCGGGGCACCGTCAGACTTCGAGCCGAAAGGCAGCTGCAATTCGCGGCAGATCAGCGTCAGCTGGCGGTGCGCATCGCGCCACTCGCGCAGGCGCAGGTAGTTCAGGAAATTCTTCCGGCACCAGTTGCGCAACGGGTTGGAGCCCAGCGCCTGGCGCTGCTCCTCGAAGCCGCGCCAGAGGTTGATCAGGGCGGCGAAGTCCGAGTCCGGGTCCTTCCACTGTGCGTGGGCCTGGTCGGCGGCCTGCTGGCGATCCATCGGCCGCTCGCGCGGGTCCTGCACCGACAGCGCGCTGGCCACGGTGAGGACTTCCGGCAGGCTGCCCAGTTGTGCGGCCTCCAGCAGCATGCGGCCCAGGCGCGGATCGATGGGCAGGCGCGCGAGCTGGCGGCCCAGCGGCGTGAGCTGGCCCTCGCGGTTCACTGCCGAGAGCTCCTGCAGCAGAGTGAAGCCGTCGTTGATCGCCTTGCCATCCGGCGGCTCGATGAAGGGGAAGGCCTCGATGTCGCCCAAGCGCAGATGGAGCATCTGCAGGATCACCGCCGCGAGGTTGGTGCGCAGGATTTCCGGATCGGTGAAGGCCGGGCGGCCGTTGAAGTCTTCCTCGCTGTACAGGCGCACGCAGATGCCCGGCTCGACCCGGCCGCAACGGCCCTTGCGCTGGTTGGCGCTGGCCTGCGAGACGGCTTCGATGGGCAAGCGCTGGACCTTGGCGCGGTAGCTGTAGCGGCTGATGCGCGCGGTGCCGCTGTCGATCACGTAGCGGATGCCCGGCACGGTCAGCGAGGTCTCGGCGACGTTGGTGGCGAGCACGATCTTGCGCCCCGGCATGGGCGCGAAAATCTTCTGCTGCTCGGCCGGCGTCAGGCGCGCATACAGCGGTAACACCTCGGTATGGCGCAGGTTGGCCTTGCGCAGCATGTCGGCGGCGTCGCGGATCTCGCGCTCGCCGGGGAGGAACACCAGCACATCGCCGGGGCGCTTGCCGATCTCGCGTTCGTGGGCGGCGATCTCGTCCAGCGCACGAAGGATGCCCTGGTCCACGGACAGGTCGTCGAACAGTGCCTCGCCGTCCTCGTCCACTTCCGCGGCGAGCGGTCGGTACCAGGTGTCCACCGGGTAAGTGCGGCCCGAGACCTCGACGATGGGTGCATCGCCGAAATGCTTGGAGAAGCGTTCGAGGTCGATGGTCGCCGAGGTGATGATCAGCTTCAGGTCGGGACGGCGCGGCAGCAGCGTCTTCAGGAAGCCGAGCAGGAAGTCGATGTTCAGGCTGCGTTCGTGGGCTTCGTCGACGATAATCGTGTCGTAGCGTTCCAGGTAGCGGTCGTGCTGGGTCTCGGCCAGCAGGATGCCGTCGGTCATCAGCTTGATCAGCGTGCTTTCGTCGCTCTGGTCCTCGAAGCGCACCTGGTAGCCGACCAGCGAGCCCAGTGGCGTGCCGATTTCCTCGGCGACGCGGGTCGCCACGCTGCGCGCGGCCAGCCGGCGCGGCTGGGTGTGGCCGATCAGGCCGTGGGTGCCGCGGCCCAGCTCCAGGCAGATTTTCGGCAGCTGGGTAGTCTTGCCCGAACCAGTTTCGCCGGCGATCACCACCACCTGGCTCTTTTCCAGCGCGGCCTTGATCTCGTCGCGCTTGGCGGCGATGGGCAGGCTGTCGTCGTAGCGAATCTTCGGAATGCTCGCACGGCGCGCCTCGACCTTGGCGCAGGAGGCCTGGAAACGCTCGGCCCACTGGGCGAGCTTGGCGTCGTCCGGGTGCTTGCGCAGTTCGTGGAGCTGCCGGCGCAGGCGATGGCGGTCGCGGATCAGCGCATGGTCCATGCGCTGCAGGAGCTGTTCGGGAGTCGGCGTGGTTTCTGGGGTCATCGGCTTCGCTGGCGTATGCGCGGGAAGCGGCGCAGCGCAAACGAGCGAGGCCGGTCCCGGAAAGTGGGCTGTCATGGCGACAATCCGTGGATTGTCGCAGAGGACCGGCAAGGGCCGCCACGCCGAATGCGTTGCGGCCCGTATTGGCGGGGCGTCGCGCCCCGCCGGAAGTCAGGCCTGCTGGTGCTCGCGCAGTTTGGCCAGGGCGATGGCCAGTGCCGCGCCGCCGAGGGTCTTGATCAGCGTGGGATGCTGGGCATAGAAGTTGCCGATGCTTTCGACTACGCCGGGGTTGGCCTTTTCCGCCTGGGCAGCCATCACCTCCACCTCCGACGCGCTCAACTGTCCGGCCTGGTCCGGCGTCAGCTGCGTCGCGCCTGGCTGCAGCACCTTGCCCAGGCCGCCGCTCATCATCTGGGCGAGCAGTGCCGGGCCAGCGGCAGCCAGCAACTGATTCAGCATGCCCGCACGCTGCACATCGCTGGACTGGCCGAACAACTGGCTCACCGTGTTGGCGAAAGGCGGCGTCTGATCGGAATGGAACATGGCGGTGAGGCTCTGCCCCAGTGCACCGGCGGGCGCATTTTCAAGGTGCTCGTCCAGATTGCCACCGACGGCACCAACCACTTGCTGCAACAACGAATCCATCAAACTCATGGCGAATTTCCTCAGCTCTTTTTGGCGAACAGCAAGTGGTAGAGGACGAGCAGGGCAACGGCGCCGATGACCGCGCCAATGAAGCCCGTGGACTCGCCGGGTTGGTAGAAGTGCAAGGCCTGCCCCGCGAAGGTCGCCAGCAGCGCGCCAGCAATACCCAGGGCGGCGGTGATGAAGAGCCCCAGGGAATTGCTCCCAGGCGCCAACCACCGCGCTACAAGCCCCGCAACGAAGCCGATACAGATTGTCCAGATGAGGTGCATGGCGCTAGAACTCCGTGACAGTGGAAACGCCGGCCGAGGCTACGAGCGGCAGTGCCATGGAGATATCGGTGATTTCCGAAAGTACCGCGGGGAATGTTGACTCTCTCCAACGCGGAGGCGCCGGTGGAGGGTCCTTGAGGGGGACAGGCTTGCGATCGGCCGGGCAGCCGGTTGTTCGGGCTGCCACTGAATGCGCTACCGGCTTGGCACGCTCAGCGGAACGCAAGCTCCCTTCCATGGGCGCTTCCGATTCGCAACCACTGCGACGCCGCCAACGCGCGGCTCCGCTCAGATGCGGAACTGCCCCACGAGCTGGCGCAGGCGCTCGCCCAGGCCGTTCAGCTCAGTCGCCGTACGCGCGCCCTTGGCTGCGTCGTCCGCCACGCTTTCCACGCCGCCGGCGATCTGGTGCACGCTGCGGTTGATCTCCTCGGCCACCGCGGTCTGCTCCTCGGCGGCGCTGGCGATCTGCGCGTTCATCGAGTTGATGGTGCCGATCAGTTGGGCGATGGCATCCAGCGACTGGCCAGCCTGGTTGGCCTGGCCACGGGTGCGCTCGGCCATGTCGCTGGCGCGCTGCATGGCGCTCACCGAGCCCTCCGTGGTGCCGCGCAGGCGGTCGATCATCTGCTGGATTTCCCCGGTGCTCTGCTGGGTGCGGCTGGCCAGGGCGCGAACTTCGTCGGCGACCACGGCAAAGCCACGCCCGGCCTCACCGGCGCGGGCCGCTTCGATGGCGGCGTTGAGCGCCAGCAAGTTGGTCTGTTCGGCGATGGAGCGGATCACTTCGAGCACACCAACGATGCCCTGCACGTCCTGGCGCAAGGTGTCGAGGGAGTCGCTGCTGCTGCGCACCTCGCCGGCCAGGTCGTTGATCTGCGCCACGCAGAGGTCCACCTCGCGCTTGGCGGCCTGGCCCTCGCGGTCGGTCTGCTGCGCCGCATCGGCGGCCTGCTGTGCGCTGCGCGCAACTTCCTGGGCAGCCGCGGTCATCTCGTTGATGGCGGTGGCAACCTGGTCGGTCTCGTGACGCTGGCCGTCCATCGCGCGCTCGGAGCGCTGCGCCTGCTGGGCCACATCACCCACCAGACCCGACAGCTGGTTCGTGGTGCCAGCGACCTGTTGCACCAGTACATGGATCTTCTCGACGAAACGATTGAACGAGCCGGCCAGTTCGCCCAGTTCGTCATGGCGGCCAAGGTTCAGGCGATGAGTCAGGTTGCCGTCGCCGGCGGCCATGTCGTCGAGGTTATCGCGCACCTGGACGATGGGCTGGACGATGGTGCGGCTGAACAGCCCGGCGAGCAGGCCGATCACCACCAGCAGCGCCAGCGCGGCGCCGCCCATGAGCAGCAGCAGGTTGTCGATCTTGGCGTCGAAGGTGGCACCGGCCTGCTTCACTTCGCGCTCGACGTCGTCGAGGTTGAGCGAAGTACCGAACACCAGGTTCCACTTGGGCAGGTAATGCGCGTAGCCGATCTTCGGCACGATGGTATTGCCGCCCGGCAGGGTGAAGCTGTAGCGCACGTAGTGCTGGCCGCTCTGCCCCGCCGCTACCAGTTCGCGGATGGCGTAGACGCCATTGGGGTCGCGGTAACCGCTGAAGTCTTCGCCCAGGCGCTCGTCGCTGGTGCCCTGGAAGACGCGGATGGAGCGGGTGTCGTAACCCCAGAAGTAGCCGCCCTTGCCGTATTCGAGGCGCTTGAGGATCGCAATTCCCTGCGCGCGCGCCTGGGCATCGCCGTCAGCGGCGGCCTGGTAAACCGGGCCGACGGCCGCCAGGGCGACGTCGACGAAGTTCTTCAGCTGCGCTTCGCGGTCCTGGGTGAGGTTCTCGCGAATCTGCGCTTCCTGCTGCGTCGCCAACTGCTTCAGTGCGACGGTGGCGATGGCGCACAACAGCAGAGTGAGGATCAGGATCGGCACGATGGCCAGGAGCAGGACCTTGGCGCGCAAACGGAGGGCAGTATTCAAGGCGTTCACCTCAGGCGGATAAGGGACATGGCTTCCTTGCCCCATCAAAAAACCCGCCTTGCGGCGGGTTTCTTGTTTATCGGCTCAAGCCTTGAGTTTCTTGAGCTCTTCGTCGCGCAATTCGCGACGCAGGATCTTGCCGACGTTGGTGGTCGGCAGGCTGTCGCGGAATTCCACGGACTTGGGACGCTTGTAGCCGGTGAGGTTGTCGTGCATGTGCTGCATGACCTGCTCCTTGGTCAGCGTGACGCCCGGCTTGGACACCACGAAGACCTTGATCGCCTCGCCGGATTTCTCGTCCGGGATACCGATGGCGGCGCACTGCAGCACGCCCGGCAGGGTGGCGAGCACGTCTTCCAGCTCGTTGGGGTACACGTTGAAACCCGACACCAGGATCATGTCCTTCTTGCGGTCGACGATACGCATGTAGCCGTCTTCCTGGATGATCGCGATGTCGCCGGTACGCAGCCAGCCATCCTTGTCGAGGATCTCGTCGGTGGCTTCCTGGCGCTGCCAGTAGCCCTTCATCACCTGCGGGCCCTTGACGCACAGTTCGCCACGCTCGCCCAGCGGCAGGTCCTGGCCATCATCGCTGATGACCTTGCACTGGGTCGACGGAACCGGGATGCCGATGGTGCCGATCTGGATGTTCTGGAACGGGTTCACCGACACCACCGGGCTGGTCTCGGTCATACCGTAGCCTTCGCAGATGGCGCAGCCGGTGACGTCCTTCCAGCGCTCGGCAGCGGCCTGTTGCAGGGCCATGCCGCCGGAGAGGGTCAGCTTCAGCGCGGAGAAGTCCAGCTTGCGGAAGCCTTCGTTGTTGCACAGGCCGACGAACAGGGTGTTCAGGCCGACGAAGCCGGTGAACTTCCACTGCGACAGCTCCTTGACCATGCTGGCCAGGTCGCGCGGGTTGGTCACCAGGATGTTGTGGTTGCCGGTAAGCATCATCGCCATGCAATGGAAGGTGAAGGCGTAGATGTGGTACAGCGGCAGCGGGGTGATGAGGATCTCGCAACCTTCATTGAGGTTGGCGCCCATCAGTGCCTTGCACTGCAGCATGTTGGCGACCAGGTTGCGGTGGGTCAGCATCGCGCCCTTGGCCACGCCGGTGGTGCCACCGGTGTACTGCAGCACGGCAACGTCGTCGTTGTGCGGCGAGACTTCCTTCACCGCCTTGCCACGGCCCTTGGCCAGGACGTCGGTGAGCTTCTGCGCGTTGGGGATGTTGTAGGCCGGCACCATCTTCTTGATGTTGCGAACCACGAAATTGACGATGAAGCGCTTGAGCGGCGGCAGCATGTCACCCACTTCGGTGACGATGACATTGCGGATGCCGGTCTTGGGCAGCACTTCCTCGGCCAGATGGGCCATGTTCGCCAGGCACACCAGCGCCTTGGCGCCGGAGTCGTTGAACTGGTGCTCCATTTCCCGCGCGGTGTACAGCGGGTTGGTGTTGACCACGACCAGGCCCGCGCGCATGGCGCCGAAGACCACGACCGGATACTGGAGCACGTTGGGCAGTTGCACGGCGATGCGGTCGCCGGGCTTGAGATCGGTGTTCTGTTGCAGGTAGGCGGCGAAGTCCCCGGAGAGCTTGTACATCTCGCCGTAGGTCAGGGTCTTGCCCAGGTTGCTGAAGGCAGGCTTGTCTGCAAAACGTTGGCAGGATTCTTTGAGTACCGCGAGGATGTTCGGGTACTGGTCAGCGTTGATCTCGGCAGCGATCCCCACTGGGTATTTGTCCTTCCAGAAATTGTCGGTCATGGAAGCCCACTCCTAAGCAACAGCTCATCTTTACCGCGTGCGCGGTTCTTTGTTGTGTTTATGTCGCTTTCCCCCGGCTCGGGGAGCGAAAAGCGGGCCGAGATTATCAGCTTTGGGAAACAGCGACCAGCACCAAACACAGCCTTGTCCGTAAGAAAAATGACCGAAGACAGGCTTTCCGGTCACCAACCACCCTTTCGTCGGAAAAGCCCGTCCCAGAAGGCTCGCAGCCTTGTTGGATTGTCTGACAAAGTAGATTTCAGGGAAATGAAACCGGAAAAAAGAACGGTGACGAGAGCTCAGCCACCCTATGCCTGGAAGGCTGGAACAGCCGTTGCGGATCGGATGGTTTTTCGCGAATTCGTACGCCGGAAGTGATTTGCGGCCACCTGCTGCTGTGAACTAGGTCTCACTCGGGGCGCCCTTGCTGCGCAGTCTTCAGTGATCTACCTCAACACCGGCCCCTTGCGGTTCCCGCAAAGTGCTTTTGCACTCTCCTGGAGAACCCTCATGTTTCCCGAATACCGCGAAAAAATTACCCGCCTCAAGGCCGAAGACCCGCACTTTGCAAAGCTCTTCCATAGCCACAACGATCTCGACCAGGAGATCAAGAACATGGAAGCCGGCATCACCCCTGCATCGCACGACACCATCGAGTCGCTGAAGAAGCAGAAGCTGCAGCTCAAGGACGATCTCTACGAGATTCTGCGCAAGAAGGACGGCTGCTGTGGCGGCTGTGGTGGTTGACTAGCACTGGCCGACAACCAGCCATAAAAAAGGGGGCTGATCCTGGATCAGCCCCCTTTTTCATTCACGCCCGTCTCAGGCGGTTTCGCGCAGCTCGCGGCGCAGGATCTTGCCCACCGGGGTCATCGGCAGGGCGTCCTTGAGCACGATGTGCTTGGGCACCTTGTAGCCGGTGAAGTTTTCCTTGCAGTAGGCCTTGAGCTCCTCGACGGTCACACCGCCTTCGCGGGCGACGACGAACAGCTTCACCGCCTCGCCGGATTTCTCGTCCGGCACGCCGACCGCCGCGCAATTGGCGACTTTCGGGTGGGCCATGACCACGTCCTCGATCTCGTTGGGGTAGACGTTGAAGCCGGAGACGATGATCAGGTCCTTCTTGCGGTCGACGATGCGGGTGAAGCCGTCCGGGTCGATCACGGCGATGTCGCCAGTGCGCAGCCAGCCGTCGGCGTCCAGCACCTCGGCGGTGGCCTCTTCGCGCTGCCAGTAGCCTTTCATCACCTGCGGGCCCTTCACGCACAGCTCGCCACGCTGGCCCAGGCCGAGGTCGTTGCCGTCGTCGTCGATCACCTTCAGCGCGGTGCCCGGCACCGGGATGCCGACGGTGCCCAGGCGGGCCTGGTCGCCATAGGGGTTGGTGCTGACCACCGGGGAGGTCTCGGTGAGGCCGTAGCCTTCGACCACGGTGCAACCGGTCATGGCCTTCCAGCGCTCGGCGGTGGCGGTAACCAGCGCAGTGCCGCCGGAGTTGGTGACCTTCAGGTTGGAGAAGTCCAGCTCCTTGAATTCGGGGCGGTCCATCAGGGCGACGAACAGGGTGTTCAGGCCCAGCAGCGCGGAGAAGCGCCACTTCTTCAGTTCCTTGATGAAGCCGGGGATGTCGCGCGGGTTGCTGATCAGCACGTTGTGGTTGCCGTTGACCATCATGCACATGCAGTTCGCGGTGAAGGCGTAGATGTGGTACAGCGGCAGCGGCGCGATCATCACCTCGTTGCCGACCTGCATCAGCGGCTTGCCGTCCGGCCCGTGCTGCTGCAGACAGGCATGCACCTGCTGCATGTTCGCCACCAGGTTGCCGTGGGTGAGCATGGCGCCCTTGGCCACGCCGGTGGTACCGCCGGTGTACTGCAGCACCGCGATGTCTTCCAGGCCGACCTTGACCGGTTGCAGGCCATGGCCGCGGCCCTGGCGCAAGGCCGATTTGAAGGAGACGGCCTGGGGCAGGTTGTACTCCGGCACCATCTTCTTCACGTGCTTGACCACGGTGTTGACCAGCAGGCCCTTGAGCGTCGGCTGCAGGTCGCCCATCTGCGCTTCGATCAGGTACTCGATGCCCGTGTCGGGCAGCACTTCCTGCACCAGCTTGCCGAACAGGTTCACGTAGACCAGCGCGCGGGCGCCGGAATCCTTGAACTGGTGGCGCATCTCGCGGGCGGTGTAGAGCGGGTTGGTGTTGACCACGATGAGGCCGGCGCGCAGGGCGCCGAACACGGCGATGGGGTATTGCAGGATGTTCGGCATCTGCACGGCGATACGGTCGCCGGGCTTGAGGTCTGTGTGCTTCTGCAGGTACGCGCCGAAGGCGGCGGACAGGCGATCCAGCTCGGCGTAGGTCAGGGTCACGCCCATGTTGCTGAAGGCCGGGCGGTCGGCGAACTTCTTGCAGGAGCGTTCGAAGACTTCCACCACCGACTTGTAGGCGGTCAGGTCAATGTCGCTGGGCACGCCGGCCGGGCGTTTGTCGTTCCAGAAATCAGGTTGCATTTATTCTTGTCCTCGTACCTGAACGAAACCGAACCGTCATTGCGGTCATTCGACGGAAGCTAGCAGTTCCTTTGGTCATCGCAAAGACTCCAGGCGGCGTCATAGACTGCGTGAATCTTGCTCCACCATCCCGGCACGGCGCGGGATAGAGCCGGCGGCCGCCTGGGACGGGACTTGCACGACAATGGCCGGGAGCTATCGGCAATCCATACAGAAGATGTCCCGGCGTGGCAGAATCGCCCCGTCTGGCCCGCTCCATGGCCCCATTCCAATAAGAATCGACGAACAAGAAGCAGGATGGACCCCATGCCCTACGCCGCCTACTGGCTCGCCGCCAGCGACGAGACACCGCTCTACACCCGCCACTGGGCGCCGGAAGGCCCGTCCCGCGGGGCCCTGATGCTGTCCCACGGCATGGCCGAGCATGCCGGCCGCTACGAGCGCCTGGCCCTGGCGCTGAACGCCGCCGGCTATCACCTCTATGCCATCGACCAGCGCGGCCACGGCCGCACCGCCGAGAACGGCGAGCTGGGCCATTACGCCGACCGCGGCGGCTGGGGCAAGGTGATCGGCGACCTGCACACGCTCAACCAGCATGTGCGCGAGGAACACCCGGACCTGCCGATCATCCTGCTAGGCCACAGCATGGGCAGCTACATTGGCAGCGCCTACCTGCTGCAGCACAGTGCCAGCGTGAATGCGGCGGTGCTGTCCGGCTCCAATTACCAGCCGGTCGCACTGTACAAAAGCGCTCGCGCCATCGCCCGCTTCGAGCGCTGGCGCCAGGGCCCGCTGGGGCAAAGCGCGCTGATCGACTTCCTGTCCTTCGGCTCGTTCAACAAGGCCTTCAAGCCAAACCGTACGGCCTTCGACTGGCTCAGCCGCGACCCCGTCGAAGTCGACAAGTATGTCGCCGACCCGCTCTGCGGCTTCCGCTGCAGCAACCAGCTGTGGGTGGATCTGCTCGGCGGCCTGGCGGATATAACACCCGTGGAGCATCTGTCGCGCATCCGCAACGACCTGCCCGTGCTGGTGATCGGCGGCGAACGCGACCCGGTCAGCCAGGGCAAGCGCCTGCGCGATCTCGCCCAGGCGATGACCCACGCCGGGGTTCGCGACGTCCAACTGAAGATTTATCCCGACGCTCGCCACGAGTTGTTCAACGAGAGCAACCGCGACGAGGTCATCCACAACCTGATCGACTGGCTGGGCGTGCAGTGCCCGGTCCCGCAGGTCGAGAAATCCGAGGAGCCCCTATGACTTCCGTGCAGAACGTCCCCTATGAAGAACTCGAAGTCGGCCAGAAGGCCAACTTCAAGCGCAGCGTCGGCGAGCGCGACATCCAGCTGTTCGCCGAGGTCTCCGGCGACCGCAACCCGGTGCACCTGGACGCCGAATACGCCGCCACCACCCAGTTCAAGGAGCGCATCGCCCACGGCATGCTCACCGGCGCGCTGATCAGCGCGGCGATCGCCACCACCCTGCCCGGCCCGGGCACCATCTACCTCGGCCAGAACCTGACCTTCACCCGCCCGGTGAAGCTCGGTGACGAACTGACGGTGGAACTGGAAGTGCTGGAAAAGCTGCCGAAGAACCGCGTGCGCATCGGCACCGTGGTACTCAACCAGGACGGCAAGGCCGTGGTGAAAGGCGAGGCCGAAGTGATGGCGCCGACCGAGAAACTCGACATCGAACTGCCCGCCCTGCCGCCGATCACCATCGGCTGATGCAAATTCCGGGGCCGGCCATCCGGCCCCGGAAACTTGTATACAGTTTCCCCCTCGACTACCCTGCCCCCGTCACCTCACATCCATCCGGGATAACCGAAGGCTTCGTGCCCGAAACCCCTCACCGGGAATCGGAGCCGCCATGGACCTTCGACTGCTATTGCTGTCCCTTTGCACCTTCGCCGCGGGCCTCGCCGAGGCCATCCTCACCGGCATCCTGCCCTCTCTCGCCGACGACCTGCACGTCTCCCTCAGCCTCGCCGGCCAGCTCACCAGCCTGTTTTCCCTGAGTTTCGCCATCGCCGCCCCCTTGCTCGGCTGGCTGACCCGTGGCGCCGATTGCCGGCGGCTGTTGTTCATCACCCTGCTGGTATTTGCCGCGTTCAATGCTGGCGCCGCGCTGAGTCCCGGCTACGTCTCGCTGCTGCTGATGCGCATCGGCATGGCCGCGTGCTGTGGGTTGCTGATCATGCAGGCCAGCCTGCTGGCGGTGGAGCTGGCGCCGCCGGGCCAGCGCGGGCGCGCCATTGGCCTGATCTTCATGGGCATCAGCGGCTCGCTGGTGTTCGGCGTACCAGCCGGCGTACTGGTCAACGACTGGTTCGGCTGGCGCTGGATCTTCGCCGCCATCGCCCTTTACTCGCTGCCGCTGGCCGCCCTGCTGCTGCTCGCCCTGCCCCGCCGCACGCTGGAGAGCCCGGCCAATGGCACGGCATACAGGCGCCAGCTGGGCAGGCCGGCGCTGAACCTCGCGCAACTGGTGTCGATTCTTCTGTTGGGCGGTCACTTCACCCTGTTCGCCTACATTACGCCGTGGTTCCAGCAGGTCGCCGGGATCACTGACAGCCAGAGCATTGCGCTGACCCTGTTACTGATCGGCCTTGCGGCCATCGGTGGCGGTTATCTGGGTGGCTGGCTGAGCGACCGGCTCGGCCAGCGCCGCGCGCTGATCGTGGTGCCGGTGCTGTTCGCCCTGGCGATGACGGCAATCCCGCTAAGCCTCGGGCATCCGTGGCTGTTGCTCGGGGCACTGATGGTCTGGAGCACTATCAGCTGGATGATTTCGCCAGCGGTGCAGAGCTACCTGCTGGCCAGCGACCCGGCCAGCGGCAGCGCCGGCGTGGCGCTGAATACCTCGGCCATGCACCTGGGCGTTGCCCTCGGCGCGGCGCTGGGCGGCGCGGTGATCAGCCTGGCCGGCATCGCCTGGACGCCCTGGGTCGGCGTCAGCCTGGTGGCCGCGTCGGTGCTGTGCGCGACGCTTTCCTGCTGGTTCGGGCGCGAACCGCAGGCGCTGGGGCTCAGCGCTCCTTCACGGTGACGCTGGCGGTCATCCCGGCACTCAGGTGTACGCCTTCGGGCACCTTGTCCAGGCGGATGCGCACCGGGATGCGCTGGGCCAGGCGCACCCAGTTGAAGGTCGGCTCGACGTTGGCCAGCAATTGGCTGTCGGGAATCGCGTTGCGGTCGGTGATGCCACTGCTGATGCTTTCCACGGTGCCGTCGATGGCGATGTCGCCGCTCATCAGCACCACCTGCGCCGGCTGGCCGACACCGATGCCGGGCAGCTTGGTTTCTTCGAAGTAGGCGGTGACGTAGAAGGATTTCTGATCCACCAGCGCCATCACCGGCTGGCCGGCCTGGGCGTAGTTGCCCTGGGCCAGGCGCAGGTTGGTGACCTGGTCATCACGCGGGGCGCGCATCTCGCTGCGGGTCAGGTTGAGCTGCGCCAGCCGCACCTGGGCCTGGGCCTCGTCGAACTCGCTCTTGGCGATGGCGGCGTTGATCTGCGCGGTTTCCTTGTCCTCGGCACTGATGGCAGCGATGCCCAGCTTGTTGCGCCGCGAGGCTTCGCTCAGGCGCAGGCGATATTGCTGCTGGCGCGTCTCGGCCACGGCCTTGGCCTGCTCCAGATTGGCGGCGTAGCGCTCGTGGTCGATGCGCATGATCAGGTCGCCGGCCTTGACCTGCTGGTTGTCCTGCACGGCGAGGTCGGTGACCCAGCCGGAAACGTCCGGGGCGATCACCACTACATCCGCGCGCACCCGCGCATCGCGGGTCCAGGGCGAGAGCATGTAGTAGCGCCATAGCCAGGTGCCGGCCATGACGGCGCCAATGACCAGGACGATGGTGACAGCTACGCGAAGGTATCCGCGCATACAGCTTCTCCTCTCAAGGCGCCGTACTCAGCACCCAGGTAATGGCACAAAGAATCAGCACGAACAACGCGCAGTCGAACAGCGCCTCGTGCCAGATCCAACGCCCGAAGGGGGTGGCCTGCAACAGCAGGCGCAACAGCGCAGTCAGGCCCAGGGCCATCAGTGCATAGATGAACAGCGGGCTGATGTAGACGCCGCCCCAGCCGATCTCATGCAGTCCCATTGGCGTCCTCCAGACGGCACCACTGGCGCCAGGTATGACGCAATTGGGCGAGCGCCGCACGGGCCAGGCGGTTGGGTTCGTTGTCGCCTTCAAGATCGTGAGCCAGGGCCTCCTCCAGCGGCGGGCAAAGGCTTTCCAGGCGCTGCTCGCGCCCCGCACCCGGGCCCTTTTCCAGCACACTGCCCAGGGCGCCGAAGAACTGATCGCGACGCTTGCGCAATTGCCCCTGGGCACCGTTGAGACAAGCGCGCATGTGGATCAGCTCATTGCCCAGGTCCAGCGCCAGCAAGCCATCCTGCCAGCGCTTCTGCTCTTCCCTGGGCAACAGGGTGTAGTGCCGCGCCAGGCGGATCAGACGGTCGGCCATGCGCCCGCCGAACCAGTTCTCGGCTTCCGCCAGCGGCCGCCGGGTCAGGCGCCCGAGGTCCTCGCAGGTGGCCTGGATCAAGCGGCGATTGAGCCAGTCCGCCGGCAAGGTCAGCAGGCGGAACACCAGCACCGCAAAGCCCACGCCGATGACGATGCCCTGGGCGGAATTGAGCAGGTTGGCCAGGTCGTACTTCATCACGTTGCTCGGCGCCACCAGGGTGATGAAGTGGATCGAAAAGGATGTCGCCGTGCCCGCCAGCGCCGGCGTGGCCATGCCCAGCAAAGCGAAGAACAGCGGCACGCCCAGTGCCAGGCAGAGCAGCGGAAAGCCGTTCCACTGCGGCAACAGCCACTGGCTGACGACGGCCGCCGCGGGGATCGCGTAAAGGATGCCGCGCAGGAAGCCCAGGCCGATGGTGACGGCGTTGTCGCGGTTGGCGAACAGGCTGCAGATCACCGCCGCCAGCAGCATGCCACCGGTCGCCGCCGGCCAGGCCGTGGCCATCCAGAATGCCGACATGCCCAGCAGCGCCAGCGCACTGCGCAAGCCGTAGAACAGCGCCATCAGCCCGTCGCGGTGCCAGGACAGGGTGCCGGTTGCAACGTCGTCGACCCGACCGTCGGCCACCGCACGCATGGTCATTTCCGAGTTCAGCGCCTTGAGCAGCAGCAAGGAGCAGCGAGTCAGGCAGTAACGCAGGTCGTTGGAGTAGTTTTCATCCAGCCCGGCCTCCTGCAGGCGTTCCTGCAGCGAGCGCATGGTGTCGACCTGCGGGTTTTCCAGGGTGGCACGCAACTCCTCGAACCAGGGTTGCAGCCGCGCACGGTCCTCGGCGTCCAGCACGCTGCGCTGCCGGGCCACGCCCCGTGCGGTGCGCAGCAGGCTGAGCAGGTCGCGGGAAAGAATCCGCAGCGCACGCGAACGCATCCGCCCGCGGTAGCCTTCGAACCAGGCATGGTCGCGTTGCACATCGACCTCGACGATCTTGCCCAGTGCCTGCAGCAGGCCCTTGATCTGCCGCGCGTCCGCATCGATCTCGCTACGCGCGGCCTGCATGCCGGTGAGCCAGGTAGCGTGGGCCTGCTTGTCCAGGTTGGCCTCGACGCGGCGCGGCCAGAGGATGGCGCTGATCGCCGAGGCGCAGAGGATCCCCAGGCAGATTTCCGTGCTGCGCGCCACCGCCTGGTCGAACACTTCCAGGGGATGGCTGATCGCCGGCAGGCAGATGATCGCCACGGTGTAGCCCGACAGCACGAAGGCATAGGACACATGGTTGCGCAGGCTGGTGGAGGCGGCAGTGCAGAGCCCGAGCCAGAGCGAGATGGCCAGCAGGAACAGCCAGGGCGTCTGCGCGAACAATGCCATCATCACCACCGACATGGCGGTGCCGACCAGGGTACCGATCAGGCGGAACAACCCTTTGGCCACCACCATGCCCGACAGCGGCTGGGAGACGATGAACACGGTCATCAGCGCCCACTGCGGCTGTTCAAGGTCGAAGCGGAAGGCGCACCAGAGCGCCAGGCCACCGGCCAGGAGGGTCTTGATCGCGAATTTCAGCGCCAGCGTATCCGGCGCGAGGAATGCCTGCAGCGTAGGTCGCACGCGGTCTCTCGAAAGGGTCCGGGTCTATCGCTTAAAGATAGCCGGCAAAGAGGATGACGGAATCGTTGCTGATCATATTATTAGCAAGCTAACAATATATCATCCCGACTTTCGTCGAGGCAAAAAAACGGGCGACCTAAGTCGCCCGAAGTGCCTTGCGTGCTCTGTGTATCTGTAAGGATCAGCTCTTCTTGTGGCTGTCCTTCCAGATGAAAATTCCGACCCCACCGAAGAAAACAACCATCAGTCCGACGGTAAGGATGCCTGCTAGAACCACTTCGTCGATGAACATGATGCTGGCCTCCTGTTGCCTCACATCGTCTGGGGATGTGTGCAGATTACCGGCGGCCGGGCGGGGCCAATTGACCTGGATCAATGGTCGACAAGGCGCTTTCCGGGGAGGCCCGGAGCACTGACGCAGGTCAAGATTCGGAGGGGACAGGGTGCGGCGGGAAGCCGCGCAGGGCGGGGGTTTGCGGGTAAAGCGGGGGATTGGTGGCGACGAAACTCAGCGCTTCTTCGGCTTGCTCTTGCCCTTTTTGCGCGACTTGCCCAGCGGCAGCGCCTGCTCGAAGGCCTTGCGTACATCCTGCAGGCGCTTTTCGTGCACGTCGTGAATGCGCTTGTCGCGCTCGGCGGTGAAATCGATCAGCTTGTCGTCGTTGCTCATGGCAGGGCATGCACCAGGCGGAAAGTCAGATTCAGGCGCGGCGCGACCGGACGGCGCGTCTTGGCGACCTGATGTTGCCAATAATGCTGTGTCGCGCCGGACATGACCAGCAGCGAACCGTCGGACAGTGCGATGGAATGTTCGATTGTGTTTCGTCCCTTGCGCCGCAGGTCGAAGCGCCGCGTGCCTCCCAGGTTCAACGAGGCCACCACTGGATTACGCCCGAGTTCGGGCTCGTCGTCGCTGTGCCAGCCCATGGAATCCTGGCCGTCGCGGTAGTAGTTGAGCAGCACACCATTGAAGCGCTGCCCGGCCGCCGCCTCCACCGCGGCACGAATCTCCGCCAGTAGCGGCGTCCAGGGAAGCGGCGCATGAGTCAGGCCGGAGTAGGTATAGAAGGCATCGGGATCGCCGTACCAATTGACCAGGCGCGGCACCGGGTAGTCGCGGCCGTGCAGATGGACGAGCGGTTGCTCCCAGGGCGTCTCGGCCAGCAACTGCGCCAGCCAGCGGGCAGCACGCGGCGGCGGGCACCAGTCGGGGGTCAGGCGCAGCTCTGCATCGGGCAGCAGGATGGGGGCGTCGTCGAACAGCATGGAAGGCTCGGGGATTCAGCAATGGGCAGAGTCTACTCCCCCGGGAAGTCAGACCTCGACATCGATCCACAGTCCCTTGCGCGGCGCGGCCTGCACGCCTTCACCCAACTCTTCGACTTCTTCCAGCTCCTCCAGCGCCTCGCCCTCGGGCGTGCCGTCGGCCTGTTCGCGACGCTTGCGTCGGCGCTGGTACTCGTCCTTGAGCGCCTGCTCGTCCGGCCGGCGCTCCAGCTCCACGCCAGCGTTGCCGGCACTGGGCGCAGGTGGGGTCACCGGGGTGACATCCGGTCGCGGCCTGGGCACGTCCTGCTGGGCAGTGACGGGGGCAAAATGGGTCGGTACAAGTGGCAGCATCGGGATGCTCCTGCGCCGAAGCTCGGTGGGAAGTCCTCTGGTCAGGCTATCGGCGCAAGCGCTAGAGACTTGAGCCCGCCTCGCTACACTTTCTTCGATTCGCGATGAATCTGCCGTGAAACCCGGCACCTGCCGGCGGCACCAGCGACATTTCGGACGACCGGAGGCGTCGATCGCCATCGCTGAACGCTGCGCGTTCCGGTACCATAGCCGGCTTTTTTTGGGAGGTGTCCATGGCGCAGTATCAACCCGGTCAACGCTGGATCAGTGACAGTGAAGCGGAACTTGGGCTGGGGACCATCCTCGCTCTGGACGGCCGCATGCTCACGGTGCTCTATCCGGCTACCGGTGATACCCGCCAGTACGCCGAGCGCAATGCGCCGCTGACCCGCGTGCGCTTCGCACCGGGCGATGAGATCACCCATTTCGAAGGCTGGAAGATGACCGTCCGCGAAGTGGACGAGATCGACGGCCTGCTGATCTACCACGGCCTGACCGCGCAGAACGAGCAGCACACCGTCCCGGAAACCCAGCTGTCGAACTTCATCCAGTTCCGCCTGGCCAGCGACCGCCTGTTCGCCGGGCAGATCGACCCGATGTCCTGGTTCGGCCTGCGCTATCACACCCTGGAACACCGCACCCGCCTGCTGCAATCCTCGCTCTGGGGCCTGGGCGGCGCCCGCGCGCAACCCATCGCCCACCAGTTGCACATCGCCCGCGAAGTCGCCGACCGCATGGCGCCGCGCGTTCTGCTGGCCGACGAAGTGGGCCTGGGCAAGACCATCGAAGCGGGCCTGGTGATTCACCGCCAACTGCTCTCCGGCCGCGCCAGCCGCGTGCTGATCCTGGTGCCGGAGAACCTGCAGCACCAGTGGCTGGTGGAAATGCGCCGGCGCTTCAACCTGGAAGTCGCGCTGTTCGACCGCGAGCGTTTCGTCGAGAGCGATGCCAGCAATCCCTTCGAGGACACCCAGTTGGCGCTGGTGGCGCTGGAATGGCTGCGCGAGGACGAGAAGGCCCAGGACGCGCTGTTCGCCGCCGAATGGGACCTGCTGGTGGTCGACGAGGCCCACCACCTCGTGTGGCACCCGGAACAGGCCAGCCCGGAATACCAGTTGGTCGAGCAACTCTCTCAGGTCATCCCCGGCGTGCTGCTGCTCACCGCGACCCCGGAACAGCTCGGCCTGGACAGCCACTTCGCCCGCCTGCGCCTGCTCGACCCGGACCGTTTCCACGACCTGGAAGCCTTCCGCAGCGAAAGCAGCCAGTACCGCCCGGTGGCCGAAGCGGTGCAGGAGCTGGTCGACCAGGGCACCCTCTCCCCTGCCGCGCGCCAGGCCATCCACGGCTTCCTCGGCAGCGAGGGTGACGAACTGCTGGCCAGCGTCGAGGGCGGCAACGAAGAATCCCGCGCCCGCCTGGTGCGCGAGCTGCTCGACCGCCACGGCACCGGCCGCGTGCTGTTCCGCAACACCCGTGCCGCCGTGCAGGGTTTCCCGGAGCGCCAACTGCATCCTTACGTACTGACCAACCCGATCGAGTACATGGAACTGCCGCTGGGCGAGCACCCGGACCTCTACCCGGAAGTCAGCTTCCAGGCCCAGGCCGACGACGGCGACGAGAACAACCGCTGGTGGCGCTTCGACCCGCGCGTCGAGTGGCTGATCGACACCCTGAAGATGCTCAAGCAGTACAAGGTGCTGGTGATCTGCGCCCACGCCGAGACCGCCATGGACCTGGGCGACGCCCTGCGCCTGAAGTCCGGCATCCCGGCCACCGTGTTCCACGAAGGCATGAGCATCCTCGAACGCGACCGCGCCGCCGCCTACTTCGCCGATGAAGAGTTCGGCGCCCAGGTGCTGGTCTGCTCGGAAATCGGCAGCGAAGGCCGCAACTTCCAGTTCGCCCATCACCTGGTGCTGTTCGACCTGCCGGCCCACCCGGACCAGCTGGAACAGCGCATCGGCCGCCTGGACCGGATCGGCCAGAAGCACACCATCCAGATCCACGTCCCGCACCTGGAAAACAGCCCGCAGGAACGTCTGTTCCAGTGGTACCACCAGGCGCTGAACGCCTTCCTCAACACCTGCCCCACCGGCAACGCCCTGCAGCACCGCTTCGGCCCGCGCCTGGTGGAACTGCTGGACGGCGGCGACGATGACGCCTTCGAGGCCCTGCTGACCGAAGGCACCGCTGCTCGCGAGGCGCTGGAAGCCGAGATGCACAACGGCCGCGACCGCCTGCTGGAGCTCAACTCCGGTGGCGCCGGCGAAGGCGAGGCGCTGGTGGCGGAGATCGAGGAACAGGACGACCAGTTCGCCCTGCCGATCTACATGGAGCGCCTGTTCGACACCTATGGCATCGACAGCGAGGACCATTCCGAGAACGCCCTGATCCTGCGTCCGAGCGAGAAGATGCTCGACGCCAGCTTCCCGCTGGGCGACGACGAAGGCGTGACCGTCACCTACGACCGCGGCCAGGCCCTGGCCCGCGAAGACATGCAGTTCCTCACCTGGGAACACCCCATGGTGCAGGGCGGCATGGACCTGGTGCTGTCCGGCTCGCTGGGCAATACCTCGGTGGCGCTGATCAAGAACAAGGCACTCAAGCCCGGTACCGTGCTGCTGGAACTGCTGTTCGTCAGCGAGGCCGTGGCACCGCGCAAGCTGCAGCTCGGCCGCTTCCTGCCGCCAGTGGCGCTGCGCTGCCTGATGGACGCCAACGGCAACGACCTGTCCTCGCGCGTGTCCTTCGACACCCTGAACGACCAGCTGGAAAGCGTGCCGCGCGCCAGCGCCAACAAGTTCGTGCAGGCCCAGCGCGACGTGCTGGCGAAGCAATTCTCCGTGGCCGAGACCAAGATCACCCCGCGCCATGCCGAGCGCGTGGAGCTGGCTCGCCAGCAGTTGAAAGCGACCCTGGACGAAGAGCTGGCGCGCCTGACCGCGCTCAAGGCCGTCAACCCCAGCGTGCGTGACAGCGAGCTGGATGCCCTGCGCAAGCAGCGTGACGACAGCCTGGCGATGCTGGACAAGGCCTCGCTGCGCCTGGAGGCGATCCGCGTGCTGGTCGCCGGCTGATCGCGGCAACGCTGAAATGAAGAAGCCGCCACCGGACAACCGGTGGCGGCTTTTTTCATGGGCACCTGTCCATGCTGGCCTGTGTCAGAGCGGGCTCCGTCCGCGATGTCGAATCGGCGGCTCCGTGGGCAAGACAGGCGCATGGACGACACGATCGCGGACAGAGTCTGCTCCCACGCCCCGCACCACCGAAACACCGCGTTACGCCGCTCTATTCCCGGCACATTCGGGCACACCGACTACCATTGACGCTGCGCAAGGGATTCTCGCCCATGGGGGGATAGAGTTTCCCTACCAAGCCACTCATTGAGGGAACACATCATGTACGAGCGCATTCTGGTAGCGGTGGACGGCAGCCCGGTTTCCGACCGAGCCCTGGTCGAAGCGGCCAAGCTGGCCCAACTGAGCGGCGGCGAGCTGCGCGTTATCACCATCGTCGACAGCCCGCTGCGCCATCTGCCCGACTACGCGGTGTACTACAACCCGGAGCCGCTGCGCGAAGCCGCGCTGAAGGCCGCCGATGACATCCTCGGCAAGGCGAAGGAGAAGATCGCTGAGTTCCCGGTGAAAACCAGCTTCGAGCGGGTCTGCCAGGAGCGCGCCAGCGAGGAAATCGCCGAGCGCATCGAGATCGAGGCCGAAGCCTCCAAGGCCGATGTCATCGTCATGGGCACCCACGGCCGTCGTGGCGTACGCCGCCTGATGCTGGGCAGCGTGGCCGAAGGCCTGCTGCGCGTCAGCAACCGCCCGGTGCTGCTGGTTCGCGAGAAGTAACAGCCCCGGCAAACAAAAGGCCCTGCGGCTTTTGCCGCAGGGCCTTTTTCATGGCCGCCGTTCAGGTCGGCGCTTCAGTCATTGCGAAGCGGTCATGGCGCGTTTGCAGGTGTGGAAGATGTCCAGGTCCGGCTGGTACAGGCTGGTCTGCACACCGTAAAGCCCGAGCACCGAATGGAACAGGTTGTCATGGCTCAGCTCGTCGCCGCCGGCTTTCTTCTCCAGGCAGCCGCGATCGACGCCCATTCCACCCAGCGCTCCGTTGCCGAACCACATCACCATCGGCACGTGGGTCTGTGCTTTCGGCGCGATGGCATAGGGCGCGGCGTGCAGATATACGCCGTTCTCGCCCAGCGACTCACCGTGGTCGGAGACGTAGAGCATCGAGGTATCGAAGCGTCCCTCGTTGTGCTTGAGCAGCTCCACGACCTTGGACAGGAAGTAGTCGGTGTAGAGGATGGTGTTGTCGTAGACGTTCACCAGCTCTTCCTTGCTGCAGCTGCCCAACTGGTTGGTATGGCAGACCGGGGTGAAGCGCTCCATGGTCTTCGGATAGCGGTCGTAGTACTCCGGGCCATGGCTGCCGTCGGCGTGCAGGACGATGATCGCGTTGTCCTTCAGGCCATCTATGTAGGCCTGCAGGTCCTGCAGCATGGCTTCGTCAAGGCAGCGATTGCCGTCGCAGAACGGGCCCGGCTGATTCTTCGAGATATCGCGGCTGGGCACGCGCAGGCAGGTGCCCTTGCAATCGCTGTTGTTGTCCAGCCAGAGCACCGACACGCCGACTCGCTGGAGGATGTCCAGCAGCCCCTGGTTGGTCTTGCCTTTCTTGTCGCTGTAGTCCTCGCGAGGGAACTTCGAGAACATGCAGGGCACGGAAACCGCCGTCGACGTACCGCAGGAGCTGACGTTGGTGAAGTTGAGGATATCGAGCTTCTTCAACTCCGGGTTGGTCTCGCGCTCATAGCCGTTGAGTGAGAAATGGTCCGCACGGGCGGTTTCGCCGACCACGAAGATCATCAGCGATTTCTTGCCGTCGGCATTCACCTTGCGCGGCATCACCGCGTCCTCGCCGATGGGCTGCACCACCAGGTTTTCCTTGATGCCCAGGCGCTGCTTGGTGAACTTGCTCACCGCATAGATGTAGTTGGTCGGGTTGATGAAGTGCGTCAGCTTCTCTTCCTGGCGGAATACCGGGGCGTAGGTGGAATAGAACGAACCGACGCACACGGCGACCACCACCAGGCAACCGAAGATGACCAGCACCTTGTTCAGCAGCCCGCGGAAGAATGAGCTGTAGCGTACCGGCGTCAACCAGATGATCACCGCCGGCAGCACGCCCAGCAGAAGCAGGTAGCCGACCATGCGCGCACTGAACAGCGCGGCAGCCTCGCCGGGGTTGGTCTCGATGACGTTCTGCACCATCACGGTATCGATCACGACACCGTAGGAGTTCATGAAGTACGCCGCCGCCGCCGAAACCAGCGCCACCAGGGTCAACGCAGGCTTGAGCAAGGGGCGGAAGGACACCAGGGTCAGCAACAGCGTGAAGGCGGCCCAGAGGAACAAGGCGAACGAGGCGAAGAACGCCACGCCCCACAGGCCCTCCATGGGCACCAGGCTGTTCAGGGCCCGCCAGGTGGCGAAGTTGTAGAACAACACCAGTGCCAGCGAGAACAGCAGGACCAGCCTTGCAGAGCTGACCTGGGGGAAGAGGCGGCGCTTGCCCTCGGACATCGAGCGCACTCCTTACATCGATAGTCGGATAGAAAATGGGATGGCCGACGCTGCCGGCCGGCGGCGCAACTCTAGCGGGCAATTAGTCAAAAAAGTGTCAATTTCGAAACACTGCCCGTCCTTCAGAATCTGGACAATATCAAAGCAGAACCTGGCACTACCGTACGTCGTTTCGTATTAACCAGTTTGTCGGAAAAGACCGTCAGACCTTGCGAGCCGCAGACAGCTTCCTAGACTCACATCAAAGTGATATCAATTCGCCAACTACCTCCCTCGACATCTGGAGCATCCCGCCCATGGACTGGCAGAAGGACGCCTTACCCGATGCTGTGCTGTTGGAGTGCTCTCACAATTCCGGCCTGGTCCTGCTGGCCATCCTCATTGCCTGCGTCGCCAGCTTCGTCGCGCTGAGCATCGCCGCGCGGATGGTCCGCGCGCCGCAACACGCGCACCGTTGGCAGTGGGTCGGCGGCATCTGCCTGGGCAGTGGCATCTGGTCGATGCACTTCGTCGCCATGCTGGCCTTCCACTCCTCCGTGCCGCTGCACTTCACCGGCGGCCTGACACTGATCTCCCTGCTCATCGCCATCGCCATCTGCGTAATCGCCATGCGCCTGCTCGCCCATGCAGGCCTGAGCCCCCTGCAATACCTGCTGGCCGCCTGCTGCATCGGCGCGAGCATCGCCGGCATGCACTACACCGGCATGGCTGCCATCGAGTCGCCGCCGATGCAACACTACGACCCGCTGCTGGTCACCCTGTCGGTGCTGATGGCCGTACTGGTAGCTTTCGTCGCGCTGGTGCTGGCACCGGTGCTCAATCGCCAGCCGGCGGGCCGCCAGTGGCTCTACCAGGTTTTCGCCAGCCTGCTGCTGGGTGGCGCCATCGCCAGCATGCACTTCACCGGCATGGCCGCCCTGACCCTGACCCTGCCCACCTGGGTAGCGCCGGTGGCGGACCTGGGGCGCAACAACGCCATCCAGCTCGGCCTGATGGTCGGCCTGCTGGCCCTCGCCGTGGTGCTCGCCGGGCTCTGGGCGGCCTGGATCGAAGACAGCCTGGAAAGCAAGGAAAGCGAGTTGAGCCGGGTCAACGCCCTGCTCAGCCAACTGGACCACGCCAATGCCTCGCTGCAGCAATTGGCTCGCTTCGACGGCCTCACCGGCCTGCATAACCGCAACGCGCTCAACGAGGAATTCACCGCCCGCTTGCAGCGCAATCGGCAGAAGGGCCAGGGCATGGCGGTCATCCTGCTGGACGTCGATCACTTCAAGCGGGTCAACGATTCCCTTGGCCATGCCGCCGGGGACGAGTTGCTGTGCATCGTTTCCGAGCGCCTGCGCAGTGCGCTGCGCAGCACCGACCTGCTGGCGCGCTTTGGCGGCGACGAGTTCTGCATCCTCGCCGACCTGGGGGAGGACCACGAGGCGCGCATCCTCGCCCAACGCCTGATGCAGCGCATGAAGGAGCCGATCAGCACGGCCGGGCGCAACCTGGTGATGACCATGAGCGTGGGCATCAGCCTGTTCCCCAACGACGGCGATCAACCCGAAGAACTGCTCAAGCACGCGGACCTGGCGCTCTATCAGTCCAAGGGCAACGGCCGCAACGCCACGCACTTCTTCAGCCCGCACCTGAAGACCAAGGCGACCCAGGAACTGCAGCTGGAGGAAGAACTGCGCAAGGCGTTGTGGGACGACGAGCTGGTGCTTTACTACCAGCCGATCCTGCGTATCGATCATGGCGAAGTGGAACAGCTCGAAGCGCTGGTGCGCTGGAAGCACCCTACCCACGGCCTGCTGGCGCCGGACCGCTTCATCGGCCTGGCGACCGCCAATGGCCTGATCGGTGCGCTCGACGCCTGGGTACTGCGCCGCGCCTGCGAGGACCTGCGACGCCTGCACGACCTGGGCTACAAGGACCTGCGGGTAGCGGTGAACTGCTGCGCCAGCAACCTCGGCCGCGAAGGGTTGGTCGATGAAGTCCAGCAGACGCTCGAAGACACCGGCCTTGCCGCGCGCTACCTGGAGATGGAGGTCACCGAAAACGCCGTGATGTCCAATATCAGCCAGGCCGTTCCCTTGCTCAACCGCCTGCGCGAGCTGGGTGTGAGCCTTTCCATCGACGATTTCGGCACCGGTTACTCATCGCTGTCCTACCTGCGCCAGCTGCCGCTGGATGCGCTGAAGGTGGACCGCTCCTTCATCCGCGACGTGCCGCAGTCGCGCCGCGATAGCGAGATCGCCCAGGCGATCATCGCCATGGCGCAGAAGCTGCACCTGAAGGTGATCGCCGAGGGCGTAGAGCACGCGCAGCAACTGGCGTTCCTGCGCGACAACCATTGCGAGCTGGCCCAGGGTTACCTGTTCAGCCGCCCGCTGCCCCTCTCCGCGCTGGTGGAATTCCTCGAGGCCTACCGCGAAGACAGCGACACAGCCTTGCTGCGCAATCAGGCCTAACTGCGGGGTTACTCAGAAGTCGAATTTCCCCGCACGCCAGCGCGGCAGCCAGCGCAGGGAGTCGGCGGTGGTGCCGGTGGGGCGGTACTCCGCGCCCAGCCAGCCGTCGTAGCCGACGTCGTCGAGCACCTGCAGCGGTACTTCGAATTCCATCTCGCCCGAGCCCGGTTCGCCGCGCTCGGGGTAGTCGGCGAACTGCACGTGGCCGATCTGGCCCATCAGCGCGTAGATGCAATCCACCAGCTCCAGGCCCATGCGCGCCATGTGGTAGAGGTCCAGCTGCGCACGCAGGTTTTCCCGCGCCACGCGCTCGAGCATGTCCTGCAGGTGCTCCGGGGTATTGAGCAGGAAATCCTTCATGTCATGGCAGTTGATGGCTTCCATCAGCACGTCGGTGCCCGTGCCGGCGAAGGCATCGCAGGTGCTGCGCAGGCGCTCGGCCAGGGTCTGCAGAGCAACCTCGCGCTCCTGCCCCTCGACCAGCCGGCCGGCCAGCACGTTGACGTGCTGCGGCTTGACGATGCGCGCGTAGTCCAGCGCCTTGGCCAGCGCCGCCTCGAACTCCGCCGCGCGCTCCGGCACAGCGGCAATGCCCGGGCCGCCCTGCATCAGGTCGCCGGCCGGCAGGTTGATGAGGATCAGCGGCAGGCCGGCGTCGTCCAGCGCGGCTTTCAGGTCCTGCGCGGGGACGTCGTACGGGAACTGGATCTCCACGCCCTCGAAACCGGCCTTGGCGGCGGCGTCGATACGCTGCAGCAGCGGGACTTCGGTAAACAGCAGGGACAGGTTGGCGCAGAGTTTCATGCGGGAAATTCCTTCGAAAGACGGTATTGCTCGACCAGGGTAGCCGGGTCGCGTTCAAGATTGCCCTGGCTGCCGTGCAGGCGCATCAGTTGCGCGGCGAGGCCGCTCATGGGCGTGGCCGAGCCTTCCTCGCGGGAAAGCTTCACGGCAGTGTCTAGGTCCTTGAGCAGCGTGCGCACGTGCCACTTCACCGGCTCGAACTGGCTCTGCGCCATCTGCGGAGCCAGGATCTGCAAGGGTTTGGAATCGGCGAAACCGCCGGCCAGGGCGGGCGCGATCAGGCTGGCATCGACGCCAGACTTCTCCGCCAGCGCCACCACTTCGGCGATCACCAGCGCATTACAGGCGACGATCATCTGGTTGCACACCTTGGTCACCTGCCCGGCGCCGACATCGCCCATGCGCGTCAGGCGCTGGCCGAGATGGGCCAGGATCGGCCGCACGCGCTCGATGTCCTCGACGCGCCCGCCCGCCATGATTGCCAGCGTACCGGCTTCGGCGCCCGGCGTACCGCCGGAGACCGGCGCGTCGACCCAGCGCATGCCGGTGTGCGCTTCCAGCTCGGCGGCCATCTCGCGGGTGGCGGCCGGTTCCAGGCTGGAGAAGTCCACCAGCACCTGGCCTGCACGAGCGCCTTCGACGATGCCGCCAGCACCGAACACCACTTCGCGCACGGCGGCAGTATCGGCCAGGCAGAGCATCACCACCTCGGCATCCGCGCACAGGTCCGCAGGCCTTTCCACGGCCCTGGCGCCCTCTGCCGCAAGCAGCTCACGCTTGCCAGCGGAGCGATTCCACACGGTCAACGGATAGCCGGCAGCGAGCAGGCGTCGCGACATGGGCACGCCCATCAGGCCGAGGCCGGCGAAGGCAAGGGAGGGAATGGCGGACGACATGGACAATCTCCAGTACAGAGGCGGGAAAAGTACGGGGATCGGCATTCTAACAGGCGCCGGTCACTGCCGGCCGAAGGCGCCGCGACGAAACCGCAGGGCAGCCAAACAGTCGCGCCGCCACTATACTCCCGGAGTTTTTTCCGCCATTGACCCGGAGAACTCTCCCCATGCTCAAACGCACCCTGGCGCTCGCCGCCGGTTTCGCTCTGTCCCTGTCCGCTGTTCTCGCCCACGCCGATACACCGAAGGAACTCAAGGTCTCCGCCATCCCCGACGAAGCCCCGACCGAGCTGCTGCGCAAGTTCAAGCCGCTGGGCGCCTACCTTGAAGAGCAACTGGGCATGCCGGTGAAGTTCATCCCGGTGTCCGACTACGCCGGCGTGGTCGAAGCCCTGGCTTCGGATCGCCTGGACATGGCCTGGCTGGGCGGCTTCACCTTCGTCCAGGCGCGCCTGAAGACCGGCAACGCCATCCCGCTGGTGCAGCGCGAGCAGGACCAGCAGTTCACCAGCAAATTCATCACCGCCGACCCGAATGTGAAATCGATCCAGGACCTCAAGGGCAAGACCTTCGCCTTCGGCTCGGTATCGTCCACCTCCGGCAGCCTGATGCCGCGCTACTTCATGCAGAAGGACGGCGTGGTGCCCGAGCAGTTCTTCTCCCGCGTCGCCTATTCCGGCGCCCACGACGCCACCGTTGCCTGGGTCCAGGCCGGCAAGGTCGACGCTGGCGTGCTCAACGCTTCGGTCTGGCAGAAGCTGGTGGACAGCGGCAAGGTCGACACCAGCAAGGTGAAGGTCTTCGCCACTACACCGACCTACTACGACTACAACTGGACCGTGCGCGGCAACCTCGATCCGGCCCTGGCCGAGAAGATCAAGAAAGCCTTCCTCGCCCTCGACCCGAGCAAGCCGCGCGACAAGGAAATCCTCGACCTGCAGGCGGCCAGCCGCTTCATCGAGACCCAGCCTGACAACTACAAGGGCATCGAGGAATCGGCGCGCGCCGCCGGCCTGCTGAAGTGACCCTGAAACTGACCGGCGTGGAGCACATCCACGCCAATGGCCAGCGCTCGCTCGCCGGTATCGACCTCAGTGTCGATACCGGTGAACGGGTGGCGATCATCGGCCCTTCGGGCGCCGGCAAGACCACCCTGCTGCGCATCCTGGCTACCGCCCTGCATCCCTCGGCGGGGCGCTACGAGCTGCTCGACGCCCAGCCCTGGACGCTGGGTGCCGGCGCGCGCCAGCGCCTGCGTGCCCGCATCGCGCTGATTCACCAGGCCCCGCCGCTGCCGCCGCGCCAGCGCGTGGTCACCGCCGTGCTCGCTGGCCGTCTCGGCCAGTGGCCGTTGTGGAAGAGCCTGGCCAGCCTGCTCTACCCCATCGACAGCGCCGGCGCCCGCAGCGAATTGCAGCGCCTGGACCTGGGCGACAAGCTCTTCGAACGTTGCGACAAGCTTTCCGGCGGCCAGTTGCAACGCGTCGGCATCGCCCGTGCGCTGTACCAGCAGGCTGAAGTGCTGCTGGCGGATGAACCCGTCTCGGCCATGGACCCCGTGCTCGCCGGCCACACCCTCGGCGTGCTTACCCGCGAAGCGCAGGACCGTGGCGTAACCCTGCTGGCCAGCCTCCATGCGGTCGAGCTCGCCCTGCAGCACTTCCCGCGCATAGTCGGAATACGCGACGGTCGCATCGCCTTCGACAAGGCAGCACAGCACATCACTCCCGATGACCTGCGCACCCTCTACGCCAACGAGCAGCTCGGCCAGCAGGGCGTTTCCTCGCCGGAAGGCAGGCCTGTGGTGGTGCAGATCCCGCGATGCTGAACCCTGCTCTGTCGAAGACTTCGCCCCGCGATCCGGCGGCGCTGCCGCGCCTGCTGCTCACCCTGCTCGCCCTCGCCCTGCTGTGGCCTGGAGTGCGCCTGTCCGAACTGGATATCGCCGGCCTGTTCAGCGGCGACAACGCGCGGACCATGGCGAACTTCCTCGCAGGCTTCTGGCCGCCGGCCCATGACGAGGAATTCCTCGCCCTGCTCGGCCGAGCCACCCTGGAAACCCTGGCCATCGCCACCGCCGGCATGGCCCTGGCCTGGTTGATCGCCTTCCCCGCCGCGTTGCTGGCAACCCGCGCGCTGTCGATCTCCGCCCTGCCCCGCGGCGGACTGCCGGCCTGGTGGGCGCGCGCGCTGCGCTGGCCGGTGCGCGGCCTGCTGATCGTGCTGCGCAGCGTGCCGGAGATCGTCTGGGCGCTGCTGTTCGTCCGCGCCGTGGGCCTGGGCCCCACCGCTGGCGTGCTGGCCATCGCCATCACCTACGGCGGCATGCTCGGCAAGGTCTACGCGGAAATCTTCGAATCGGTGGACCCGCGACCGACGCGCGCCGTGCTGCTGGGCGGCGGCTCGCGGTTGCAGGCCTTCGCCTACGGCGTACTGCCCTCGGCGGCGGCGGAACTGATTTCCTACACCGTCTACCGCTGGGAGTGCGCGATCCGCGCCTCGGTGGTGATGGGCTTCGTCGGCGCCGGCGGCCTCGGCCAGCAGATCGACCTGTCGCTGCGCATGTTCGCCGGCGGCGAAGTGGCGAGCATCCTGCTGACCTTCCTGGTCCTGGTGCTGGGTGCCGACCTGCTCAGCCGCTTCCTGCGCGGGAGGCTCGAATGACCGGCCTGCTGCGCAGCCTGGGCTGGCTGCTGCTGATCCTGCTCGCCATCGGCGCGTCCTTCGCCTACCTGGAGATGGACAGCGGCGGCCTGTTCGACGCGCGCGGCCTGGGCCAGATGCTCGATTACGGGCGCGATTTCCTCTCGCCGGACCTGAGCGCAACGCACCTCGCGGCAGTCGGGCGCGGCGCCCTGGAGACCCTGGCCATGTCGGCCATCGGCACCCTGCTCGCAGCGCTGCTGGGCATGCTGCTGGCGCTGCCCGCGGCCGGGCGCTTCGGGCGTATTGCGCAGAGCCTCTCGCGGCTGCTGCTCAACGCCCTGCGCGCGGTGCCAGAGCTGGTCTGGGGTGCGCTGATGGTGCTGGCCGCCGGCCTGGGCCCGAACGCTGGCACGCTCGCACTGGCCCTGCACACCGGCGGCGTGCTCGGTCGGCTGTTCGCCGAGGCGCTGGAGAATACCCCGAGCGCCCCGGCAGAGGCCGTGCGCCTGGGCGGTGGCGGACGCGTCGCTGCATTCGCCTACGGCACCCTGCCGGCCGTCTGGCCGCAACTGGTGGCGTACATGCTCTACCGCTGGGAGAACAACATCCGCATGGCCAGCGTGCTTGGCTTCGTCGGCGCGGGCGGGCTGGGGCAGATGCTGTATTTCAGCCTCAGCCTGTTCCAGCAGGCCCAGGCGGCGACCGTGATCCTCGCCATGCTGCTTCTGGTGCTGTGTGTGGATTCGCTCAGCGCCTGGGCGCGGCAGCACTGGGTGAGCCATTAGCGCTGGTAGAAGCGAGTGGGACGCCCGGTTCTTGCTCGCGAACCGCCTCACGACCAAGTCACCGGTGAATCCGTTCGCGAGCAAGCTCGCTCCTACCGGTAAACCGCCGGCGCCTGGCGGGACTGAACTGCACGCAATAAAAAGCCCGGCACACAGGCCGGGCTTTTTATTGCGTACGTGGGTTACGAGTCGCCGTGGATCACCTTGTCCAGGTCGATCGGGTCGCCGGGCTGGGTGCCGAGCTTCTGACGGATGTCCTCGAACATCGCGTCGTATTCCTTGTGGTTGCGCACCATCGAGCCGAATCGCGGGTGCAGGCCATGCTTCTGCGCGATGCGGGTGGCATCGCTGGCGAAATTGAAGGCCTGTTCCTTGGGCATGTCCCATTCTTCGGTGAAGGCATTGCCGTCGATTTCGCCCTTCATGACGAAGTGAACGATGGTGCCTTTTTCCACATCCTTGCGGACTTCATAGTTGATGTGAGCGTCGATCTCCTGCTGCCCCAGCCCCGGCAGGGACTGGAGATGCAGATGGCCCGGTTCGAACATGGCGAATCTCCTTCTATGGAATCCCGACAGTCTAGCCGGCCTTTGCGAATTGGAAATCGCCCTGTGTCAGTGCACGGACTCTTTTCGAACTCTTTCTTGTACCAGCACCCAGGGGGCGATCACTACCGCCCAGAGCTCCGGGTCACGGTCGAGAAAATCCTGCGCCAGTTTTTCGTCGACCTTGCTCAGCTCACCACTGGCCAGCCAGGCCGACACCTTCGCCCTGTCGTCCTCGGCCACGCCCATCGCGACCTCCACCAGATCGGCAGAACCCGCGACCTTGAGCAGGTTGCCGCGGGCAAAGAAGGGCGCGAGCTCCTGCCAGGAAATCTTCGCGGTTTCGCCAAGCAACTTGGCATAGAGGGTGCTAGCTTCTTCTGTCATGGATCTCACCTGGTAAACGAACGGCGCCATGATAGCGCCGAGACCGCGCCAGGCAAGGTTCGGACGGCGTTTTCCATGGTGACGGAAAACCCATGGGGATAAGTCGGAAGGCGCCGTTTTTCTGTACGTTTGTTTCAATCTTGCGACATGCCCACAATCGGCTGTCCGCCCCCCGCTTTTCAAGCGGTCCGGCGGCACTCTACACTGTACCGGTACAGTTGCCGGTGGGCCTGTCCGGGGCAATCCCGGTCCGGTAGCCCTTCGGCCACCAGGACTACAAAAACGAAAACACAAGAAGAGTGGAGCACTATGAAAAAGGGTACTCAGCGTCTTTCCCAGCTGTTCACCGCCATGGCTCTGGCCGGCGTTGCCAGCTTCTCCATGGCCGCCGACACCATCAAGATCGCTCTGGCCGGCCCGGTGACCGGCGCAGTCGCCCAGTATGGGGAGATGCAGTTCATTGGCGCGAAAATGGCCATTGAGCAGATCAACAAGGCCGGCGGCGTCGACGGCAAGCAACTCGAAGGCGTGGTCTACGACGACGCTTGCGACCCGAAACAAGCCGTGGCCGTTGCCAACAAGATCGTCAACGATGGCGTCAAGTTCGTCGTTGGCCACCTGTGCTCCAGCTCCACTCAACCGGCTTCGGACATCTACGAAGACGAAGGCGTGCTGATGATCACCGCCGCGTCCACCAGCCCGGACATCACTTCCCGCGGCTACAAGCTGATCTTCCGCACCATCGGTCTGGACAGCCTGCAGGGCCCGACCGCCGGCAAGTTCATCGCCGAGCACATCAAGCCCAAGACCGTGGCCGTGATCCACGACAAGCAGCAGTACGGCGAAGGCATCGCCACTGCCGTGAAGAAGACCCTGGAAGGCGCCGGCATCAAGGTCGCCCTGTTCGAAGGCATCAACGCCGGCGACAAGGACTTCTCCGCGATGATCGCCAAGCTCAAGCAGGCCAAGGTCGACTTCGTCTACTACGGCGGCTACCACCCGGAGCTGGGCCTGATCCTGCGCCAGGCTGCCGAGAAAGGCCTGAAAGTCGGCTTCATGGGCCCGGAAGGCGTGGGTAACAAGGAAATCTCCGCCATCGCCGGTCCGGCTTCCGAAGGCCTGTACGTGACCCTGCCGAAGTCCTTCGACCAGGATCCGAAGAACCAGGCCCTGGTTGACGCCTTCAAGGCCAAGAACGAAGACCCGAGCGGTCCGTTCGTGTTCCCGGCCTACGCCGCGGTCCAGGTCATCGCCGAAGGCATCAAGAAAGCCGGCAGCGAGGACACCGACAAGGTAGCCGCCGCTCTGCGCGCCAATACCTTCGCGACCCCGACCGGTGACCTGGCCTTCGACGAGAAGGGCGACCTGAAGAACTTCAACTTCGTGGTCTACCAGTGGCACAAGGACGGCACCAAGACCGAAGCCAAGTAAGCCACCCGCCGCCACACAAAGCCCACTGCCCACGCAGTGGGCTTTGTTTATCCGAGTATTCCGGGGGTCCGTCGCGCCACAAGCGCCGCTTCACGCGACGCCCGAGGAGTTAGGTAATGCCTGAGCTCTATCACTACCTGCAACAGCTGATCAACGGCCTCACCGTCGGCAGCACCTATGCCCTGATTGCCATCGGCTACACCATGGTCTACGGCATCATCGGCATGATCAACTTCGCCCATGGCGAGGTGTACATGATTGGCTCGTACGTGGCCTTCATCGTGATCACGGGGCTGGCGATGATGGGAATCGTGAGTCTTCCTGTCGTCATCATCTGCACCTTCGCCGCGGCGATCATCGTCACCAGCGCCTACGGCTACAGCATCGAGCGGATCGCCTATCGGCCCCTGCGCGGAAGTAACCGGCTGATTCCGCTGATCTCCGCGATCGGCATGTCGATCTTCCTGCAGAACGAAGTGCTGCTCGCCCAGGATTCCAAGGACAAGGCAATCCCCAACCTGCTGCCGGGCAACTTCGTGATCGGCGCCGACGAAATGACCGGCGTGACCATCTCGTACATGCAGGTGCTGATCTTCATCGTCACCCTGCTGACCATGTACGGCCTGTCCATGTTCATCTCCCGCTCCCGCCTGGGCCGCGCCTGCCGCGCCTGCGCCGAGGACCTGAAGATGGCCAACCTGCTGGGCATCAACACCAACAACATCATCGCCCTGACCTTCGTCATCGGCGCCACCCTGGCCGCCGTGGCCGCGGTGCTGCTGGGCCTGCAATACGGCGTGATCAACCCGCACATCGGCTTCCTCGCCGGCATCAAGGCATTCACTGCCGCGGTGCTGGGCGGCATCGGCAGCATCCCGGGCGCCATGCTCGGCGGCCTGGTGCTGGGCGTGGCCGAAGCCTTTGGCGCCGACGTGTTCGGTGACCAGTACAAGGACGTGGTGGCCTTCACCCTGCTGGTGCTCGTGCTGCTCTTCCGCCCCACTGGCCTGCTCGGTCGCCCGGAGGTGGAAAAGGTATGACTCGGAAACTCAAGACCGCCTTCTTCAGCGCCCTGCTGGTGATGGCCGTGGCCTACCCGGTGCTGGGCCTGAAGCTCAGCGTGATCGGCATCGGCCTGCAACTGGAGAACGTCAGCCCCACCCGGTTGTGGACCATCGCCGCCTGTGCCGTGCTGATGTTCGTCTGGCAGCTGGTGCGTGACCGCTTCGCCTTCGGCGGCAGCGTCAAGCAAGCCCTGTCGCATCCGCATACCCGTCTGGCCGAACGCCTGACCCACGCCTCCGTGCAACGCAAGATCATCATGGGCCTGATCGTCGTCGCCCTCGCCTGGCCGTTCTTCGGCTCGCGCGGCGCGGTGGACATCGCCACCCTGATCCTGATCTACGTGCTGCTGGGCCTGGGCCTGAACATCGTGGTGGGCCTGGCTGGCCTGCTCGACCTCGGCTACGTCGGCTTCTATGCCGTGGGCGCCTACAGCTACGCGCTGCTGTCGCACTACTACGGCCTGGGCTTCTGGGTGTGCCTGCCGATTGCCGGCCTGATGGCTGCGTTCTTCGGCTTCATCCTCGGCTTCCCGGTGTTGAGATTGCGCGGGGACTACCTGGCGATCGTGACCCTGGGCTTCGGCGAGATCATCCGCATCCTGCTGCGCAACATGACCGAGTTGACCGGCGGCCCCAACGGCATCAGCAACATCGACAAGCCGACCCTGTTCGGCCTGACCTTCGAGCGCCGCGCCCCCGAGGGCATGCAGACCTTCCACGAGTTCTTCGGCATCGCCTACAACTCGAACTACAAGGTCGTGTTCCTCTACCTGGTCGCGTTGCTGCTGGTGCTGCTGGTGCTGTTCGTCATCAACCGCCTGCTGCGCATGCCCCTGGGCCGTGCCTGGGAAGCCTTGCGCGAAGACGAGATCGCTTGCCGTGCGCTGGGCCTCAACCCGACGCTGATCAAGCTCTCCGCCTTCACCCTCGGCGCCTGCTTCGCCGGTTTTGCCGGCAGCTTCTTCGCCGCGCGCCAGGGCCTGGTCACCCCGGAGTCGTTCACCTTCATCGAATCGGCCATCATCCTCGCCATCGTGGTGCTGGGTGGCATGGGTTCCCAGCTCGGCGTCATCCTGGCCGCCGTAGTGATGATCCTGCTGCCCGAACTGATGCGTGAGTTCAGCGAGTACCGCATGCTGATGTTCGGCGCCCTCATGGTGCTGATGATGATCTGGCGTCCGCAGGGGCTTCTGCCCATGCAGCGCCCGCACCTGGAGTTGCGCAAATGAGCCGACCGATTCTTGAAGTATCCGGCCTCACCATGCGCTTCGGCGGGCTGCTGGCCGTCAACAACGTGGCCCTGAAGGTCCAGGAAAAACAGGTGATCTCGATGATCGGCCCCAACGGCGCCGGCAAGACCACCGTGTTCAACTGCCTGACCGGCTTCTACGCCCCCACCGGTGGCGAGATCCTGCTGCACGGCGAGCCCATCCAGGGCCTGCCGGGCCACAAGATCGCCCACAAGGGCGTGGTGCGGACCTTCCAGAACGTACGCCTGTTCAAGGAAATGACCGCGGTGGAGAACCTGCTGGTGGCGCAACACCGGCACATCAACACCAACTTCCTCGCCGGCCTGCTCAAGACCCCGGCCTTCCGTCGCGCGGAAGCCGAGGCCCTGGACTACGCCTCGCACTGGCTGGAAATCGTCAATCTCAAGGACATCGCCAACCGCCCGGCGGGCACCCTCGCCTACGGCCAGCAGCGCCGCCTGGAGATCGCCCGCTGCATGATGACCCGCCCGCAGCTGTTGATGCTGGACGAGCCGGCGGCCGGCCTGAACCCGCGGGAAACCGAGGACCTCAAGGCGCTGATCGCCATGTTGCGCTCCGAGCACGGCGTCACCGTCCTGCTCATCGAGCACGACATGAAGCTGGTGATGAGCATTTCCGACCATATCTACGTGATCAACCAGGGCACTCCCCTGGCGGACGGCACCCCGGAGGAAATCCGCGGCAACCCGGATGTGATCAAAGCCTATCTGGGGGAGTCCTGAGTCATGCTGAAGTTCGACAAGGTTTCCACCTTCTACGGCAAGATCCAGGCGCTGCACGACGTCAGCATGGAAGTCCAGCAGGGCGAGATCGTCACCCTGATCGGCGCCAACGGCGCCGGCAAGTCGACCCTGCTGATGACCCTGTGCGGCTCGCCGCGCGCCTCCTCAGGCAGCATCACCTACATGGGCGAGGAGCTGGTCGGCAAGGAATCCTCCGTGATCATGCGCAAGAGCATCGCCGTCGTGCCGGAAGGCCGCCGCGTGTTCGCCCGCCTGACCGTGGAAGAGAACCTCGCCATGGGCGGTTTCTTCACCAGCAAGGGTGATTACCAGGAGCAGATGGACAAGGTCCTGGCCCTGTTCCCGCGCCTGAAGGAACGCTTCAACCAGCGCGGCGGCACCATGTCCGGCGGCGAACAGCAGATGCTCGCCATCGGCCGTGCGCTGATGAGCAAGCCCAAGCTGCTGCTGCTCGACGAGCCGTCGCTGGGCCTGGCGCCGATCATCATCCAGCAGATCTTCGACATCGTCGAACAGCTGCGCCAGGAAGGCGTGACCGTCTTCCTCGTCGAGCAGAACGCCAACCAGGCGCTCAAGCTCGCCGACCGCGGCTACGTGCTGGAGAATGGTCGCATCGTCATGCAGGACACCGGCGCCAACCTGCTGGTGAACCCCAAGGTGCGCGACGCGTACCTCGGCGGCTGATCCTCGCGCTGCCAGGAAAACGGCCCTTCGGGGCCGTTTTTTTATGGCGGCCTGAATGGAGCCTGTCGTAGCGAGTTTGCTCGCGAATCACCCCCAACAACGGCGCTGAAGGGGAATCCATTCGCGAGCAAGCTCGCTCCTGCCACTCCCCTGCCGATTCAGCCACCCTCGCCTCACTAACCTGGACGAGCCGAGCTGCAGAAACGAAAACGCCGCCCAGTGGGCGGCGTTTTCGTTGACTGGCGATCAGGTGCCGTAGCTCAGCACCTGTGCGCGCTGGCGCAATTGGGAGACCACGTCGTCCTCCATCCGGCCCTCGGAGATCAGCAGGTCGCGGCGGATGGTCTGCACCGCTTCTGCACTCTGGTCATGGTCGGCCAGATGCTGACCCTCGATGACTCGCCGCAGTACCACGTCTCCTTCGTCGTTGGTGAGGGTCAGAATTCGGCCGCCGTCGGGGCGTGCCGGGCCCAGGGAGGGAGCGTAGGGAGCGAAGGTCTCGGTCAGCAGGGCGCTTAGCCGGTCCATGTCGTATCTCCTTGTTGCGAAATGAAAAAACACAGGAAGAAGACCGCACGTTCGGCGATAAAGTTCGCGAGTTTCAGTACCGTTGGTCATGACGGCATGTTTCACAGCCCGTTCATGCGGGCAAGAAAAAGCCCGCCGATTGGCGGGCTTTTCCGGACAGCGAGCCGCGTTTTAGAGCGGCTTGCCGCGGTTGCCGTGGGCGCTGACGAAGGCCTGAACCTTGGCCAGCTCGTTCGGCAGAACGGTGCAACGCTCTTCGCGCTGGAACAGGTCGGTCAGGTGCGCCGGCAGCGCCGGGACGGCCTCGATGCCGGCCTTCTCCACCGCTTCCGGGAACTTGACCGGATGCGCGGTGCCCAGGGTGACCATGGGCACCGCCAAGCTACGACGGCACTCGCGAGCGGCGCGCACGCCGATGGCGGTGTGCGGGTCCAGCAACTCGCCGGACTCGGCGTAGACCTGGGCGATGGTCTCGCAGGTTTCCTCGTCGCTCACCGCCAGCGAATCGAACAGGCGGCGGGCTTCGGTCCAGCGGTCATCCTCGACCGCCAGCTTGCCGGTGGCCTTGAAGTTGTCCATCAGCTCGGCGACAGCCTTGCCGTTGCGGCCGTGCAGGTCGAACAGCAGGCGCTCGAAGTTGGACGAGACCATGATGTCCATGGACGGCGACAGCGACGCGTGCAGGGTGTCCTTGTCGTAGCGGTTGCCGGACATGAAGCGGTGCAGGATGTCGTTGCGGTTGGTCGCGACGATCAGCTGACTGACCGGCAGGCCCATGTTGCGCGCCAGGTAGCCGGCGAAGATGTCGCCGAAGTTGCCGGTGGGCACCGAGAAGGCCACGGAACGTGCCGGCGCACCGAGCTGCAGGGCGGCGTGGAAGTAGTAGACGATCTGGGCCATGATCCGCGCCCAGTTGATCGAGTTCACCGCCACCAGGCGAGTGCCTTTCAGGAAGCCCTGGTCGGCGAAGCTGGCCTTGACCATTTCCTGGCAGTCGTCGAAGTTGCCTTCGATGGCGATGTTGTGGATGTTCTCGCCGAGGATGGTGGTCATCTGCCGGCGCTGCACCTCGGACACACGGTTGTGCGGGTGCATGATGAAGATATCGACGTTCTCGCAGGCCTTGCAGCCCTCGATGGCGGCCGAGCCGGTGTCGCCGGAGGTGGCGCCCATGATCACCACACGCTCGCCGCGCTTGGTCAGCACGTGGTCGAGCAGGCGGCCGAGCAGTTGCAGGGCGAAGTCCTTGAAGGCCAGGGTCGGGCCGTGGAACAGCTCCAGCACCCACTCGTTGCCGTTGAGCTGGCGCAGCGGCGCCACGGCGTTGTGGGCGAAGACGCCGTAGGTCTCCTCGAGGATCTTCTTGAAGTCGGCATCGGAAATGCTGCCGGCAACAAACGGGCGCATCACGCGGAAGGCCAGCTCGTGGTAAGGCAGGCCGGCCCAGGAGGCAATCTCCTCGACGGTGAAGCGCGGCAGGTTTTCCGGCACGTAGAGGCCGCCGTCGCTGGCCAGGCCAGCCAGCAGCACGTCTTCGAAGTTCAGCGCAGGCGCCTGGCCGCGGGTACTGATGTAACGCATGGTGTGAAACCTTCGGGTTGGCGGCGGCGCGCAGGCGCCGCCGCAGTCGATTCAGTTCAGTTGTTCGACGCGGATGCGTACGACATTGCCGACGACGTCATCCAGCGCTTCCAGCGCGGCGATGGCTTCGATGATGCGGGACTCGAGCACGCGGTGGGTAACCAGGATCATCGGCACCAGACCGTCATGCTCTTCGACTTCCATCTGCATGATCGATTCGATGTTGATGCCGCGCTCGGAGAGGATGGTCGCCACCTGGGCCAGTACGCCCGGATGGTCCTTGGCCTGGATGCGCAGGTAGTAGGCGCTTTCGCAGGCGTCGATCGGCAGGATCGGGTGGTCGGAGAGCGAGTCCGGCTGGAAGGCCAGGTGCGGCACGCGGTTCTCCGGGTCGGCGGTCATGGCGCGAACCACGTCCACCAGGTCGGCGACCACCGAGGAAGCGGTGGGCTCCATGCCGGCGCCGGCGCCGTAGAACAGCGTGGAACCGGCGGCATCGCCGTTGACCATGACCGCGTTCATCACGCCATTCACATTGGCGATCAGGCGGTCGGCCGGGATCAGGGTCGGGTGGACGCGCAGCTCGATACCCTTGTCGGTACGGCGGGCGACGCCCAGGTGCTTGATGCGGTAGCCCAGCGCCTCGGCGTAGTTCACGTCGGCGGTGGTGAGTTGGGTGATGCCTTCGGTGTAGGCCTTGTCGAACTGCAGCGGGATGCCGAAGGCGATGGACGCCAGGATGGTCAGCTTGTGCGCGGCGTCGATGCCTTCGACGTCGAAGGTCGGATCGGCTTCGGCATAACCCAGCGCCTGGGCTTCCTTCAGCACGTCGGCGAAGGCACGGCCTTTCTCGCGCATCTCGGTGAGGATGAAGTTGCCGGTGCCGTTGATGATGCCGGCCAGCCAGTTGATGCGGTTGGCGGCCAGGCCCTCGCGGATCGCCTTGATCACCGGGATGCCACCGGCCACGGCGGCTTCGAAGGCGACGATGACGCCCTTCTCGCGGGCCTTGGCAAAGATCTCGTTGCCGTGCACGGCGATCAGCGCCTTGTTGGCGGTGACCACGTGCTTGCCGTTCTCGATGGCCTTGAGCACCAGCTCATGGGCCAGGGTGTAGCCACCGATCAGCTCGATGACGACGTCGATTTCCGGGTTGTTTGCCACGTCGAAGATATCGGCGGTAATGGGGGTACTGCCGGTTTCACACTTCGGATTGGGGCGACGGGCGGCAATCTGCGCAACCTCGATACCACGCCCGGCACGGCGGGCAATCTCCTCGGCGTTGCGTTTGAGTACATTGAAGGTACCGCCACCGACGGTCCCCAACCCACAGATTCCCACTTTCACCGGTTTCACGCTGAAACTCCCCATGATTACAGCATCGGGGTACCTGAGACGCCGATGCCCGCAACGAGGCGGGCACGGCAGCAGGCACCAAGTCAAAACAGGCGAGGCGCCTGTTCCCTAGTCAAAAGGAACCGAACATTACGAAGCGGTTCCGCATTAGTCAATCAGAGCGCAAGCCGCGGCTTACTTGGCTTCCAGCGCCAGCTTGGCGATCTGGCCAGCCGGCTGGTAGCCCGGCAGCATGGTGCCATCAGCGAGGATGATCGCCGGGGTGCCCTGCACACCGACCATCTGGCCCAGGGCGAACTGCGCATCCACCGGGTTATCGCACTTGGCGGCCTTCACTTCCTTCTCGTGGAACATGTCGCTCATGGCGGACTGGCGGTCCTTCGAACACCACACGGCCTGCAGCTGCGCATCGCCTGGCGAGTTCGGCCCCTGGCGCGGGAAGGCCAGGTAACGCACCTCGATACCGCGCTTCTGCAGTTCCGGCACTTCGGCGTGCAGCTTCTGGCAGTAGGGGCAGGTGGTGTCGGTGAAGACGGTGATGTGCGCCTTGGTCTCGCCCTTGGCCGGGAACACGACCATGTCCTTGGCGGCGATGGCGTTGATGGTCTTGGCCACGCCGGCGCTCTCGGCCTTCTCGGTCAGATTGGTCGGCTTGCCGTCCTTCACCTGGTAAATATTGCCCTGGACGACGAACTGGCCGTCGGCGCTGGCGTAAAGAATACGGCCGCCCTTGAGTTGCACCTGGTAGATGCCATCCAGGGGACCCTTGGAGATATTCTCGATGGGCAGGTCAGGCTGCAGGGATTGCAGGGTGGTGCGGATCGCCTGGTCCGGTTCGGCGGCCAGGGCGAGAGTGCTGGCGAGGCCGATAGCCATACCAGCCAGAAGTCGAGACAAACGCATGGAAAACTCCTGATGTCAGTCGGCGAAGACTATCACACCGGGCCGGCAAGACCGAGCCAAAGGCTGTAGCGGGAAGCTTCGGCGGTCTTATCGGCTTCCGTGGCTTTTCTGTAGGAGCGAGCTTGCTCGCGAACCTTACTGGCCCGTACCGCTTCCGGCTGTTCGCGAGCAAGCTCGCTCCTACAAGATCACCCTGGACACTGGCGTGAGGCCGCACAGTTCGAAGGATGTCTAGCAGCGCTGGAGAAGCTCATCCACGGGGGTGATGCTGGGCGTGCAGGTCCTGCAGACGTGCACGGGCAATGTGCGTGTAGATCTGCGTGGTCGACAGATCGCTATGCCCCAGCAGCATCTGTACCACGCGCAGGTCAGCGCCGTGATTGAGCAGATGGGTGGCAAACGCGTGGCGCAAGGTGTGCGGCGACAGGCTCTTGCCGATGCCGGCCACCCTCGCGTGCAGCTTGATACGGTGCCAGAAGGTCTGCCGGGTCATCTGCTCGCCACGCAGGCTGGGGAACAGCACGTCGCTGGGCCGTCCGGCCAGCAGATCACCGCGGGCCTCGCGGACATAGCGCTCAATCCAGCGGATCGCCTCTTCACCCAGCGGCACCAGGCGCTCCTTGCTGCCTTTGCCGAGCACACGCACCACCCCCTGGCGCAAGTTCACCTGCTCCAGGGTCAGGCCAACCAGCTCACTGACCCGCAGGCCGCAGGCATACAGCACCTCGAGCATGGTGCGATCACGCAGCCCGAGCGGATCATCGGTCTCCGGCGCCGCCAGCAATGCCTCCACATCCGCCTCCGACAGCGATTTGGGCAGCGGCTTGCCCAGTTGCGGCAGGTCCACCAGCAGCGTCGGGTCTTCGGCGATCAGGCCCTCGCGCAGGTAGTAGCGGTAGAAGCCACGCAGGCCCGACAGGAAGCGTGCCGTGGAGCGCGCCTTGTAGCCCTCGCCCAGGCGCCAGGCCAGATGATCGAGGATCACGTCGCGACCAGCCGCCTCCAGCACCACGCCGCGCTGGTCCAGCCAGCCGTTGAACAGGGCGAGATCGCTCCCATACGCACTGCGGGTGTTGTCGGAGAGCCCCTTCTCCAGCCAGAGGGCATCGAGAAAGCGGTCGATCAGGGGATGAGCAATCGGAGTCATTTCAAGCCAGTACAAAGGAAAAAGCGGCGCCGGTAGTCTTTCATAGACACCATCCCCCTCACCACTGCTGCACAGCCTCGGACGGTCCATGGACGAACACAGCACCTATTACGCCTTCGCCGGTATCGGTATCGCCGCCCTCCTCAGCCAATGGCTGGCCTGGCGCCTGCGTCTGCCGGCGATTCTCTTCCTGCTGTTGAGCGGCATACTGGTTGGCCCGATCCTGCACGTGCTGTCGCCCGAAGCGTTGTTCGGCCCGCTGTTGTTCCCCGTGGTCTCCCTCGCGGTAGCCCTGGTGCTGTTCGAGGGCAGCCTGACGCTGCACCTGGACGAGTGGAAGGAAATCGGCACCGTGGTACGCCGCATGGTGACCATCGGCGCCCTGGTCACCTGGGGCGTGATCGCCCTGGCCACCCACTACCTGCTGGACTTCACCTGGGAGATGGCGCTGCTGTTCGGCACACTCACCCTGGTGACCGGCCCCACCGTGATCGTGCCGATGCTGCGTGTGGTCCGCCCCAACGCCACCATCGCCAACATCCTGCGCTGGGAGGGCATCGTCATCGACCCCATCGGCGCCATCCTCGCCGTGGTGGTCTACACCTTCATCGCCGCGAGCGACGCAGGCTCCGGGTGGACGGACAGCCTGCTGACCTTCATCAGCGTGATCGGTTGCGGCATCCTCTTCGGCCTGCTCGGCGGCCAGGCGCTGGGCGTAGCGCTGCGTCGCCACTGGCTGCCGGACTACCTGCACAACCTGGCATCGCTGTCGGTCGTCCTTGGCGTGTTCGTCCTGTCCAACACCGTGATGTCCGAGTCAGGATTGCTCGCCGTCACCGTGATGGGCCTGCGCATGGCCAACATGCAGGGCGTCGACGTGCGGCACATCCTGCACTTCAAGGAGAACCTCAGTGTCCTGCTGATTTCCGGCCTGTTCGTGCTGCTTGCCGCGCGGCTGGACCTGCCCGCCCTGCTCGGCCTCGGGCCGATCGCGCTGCTGGTGCTGGTGCTGATCCAGTTCGTCGCACGGCCGCTGAACGTGCTGATCGCCACGGCCGGGTCAACACTGAACTGGCGGGAACGGGCGCTGCTGAGTTGGATTGCACCAAGGGGAATCGTCGCCGCGGCGGTCTCGGCGATCTTCGCCATCCGCCTGCAGGAAGCCGGCCATGCCCAGGCCGGCGTGCTGGTGCCACTGACCTTCCTGGTGATCATCGGCACGGTGATCCTGCAAAGCGCCACCGCACGACCGCTGGCCCGTCTGCTGAAAGTTGCCGAGCCGGTGCCCACCGGCTTCCTCATCATCGGCGCCAACCCGGTGGCCCGCGCCATCGGCACCGGCCTGCAGAACGCCGGCGTGGAGGTACTGCTCACCGACTCGAGCTGGGAGAACACCCGCGCCGCGCGCATGGACAACCTGCCCACCTACTTCGGCAACCCGGCCTCGCAGCACGCCGAGGCGCACCTGGACCTGATCGGCCTGGGGCACCTGCTGGCCTTGTCGCCCAATGCCGAACTCAATGCGCTGATGTGCATGAGCTTCCGCCACGAGTTCAACCCGCGCCAGCGCTTCATCCTGCCCAGCAGCCAGGACAGCAGGCGCAGCGAGAAGCATCGGGTCAGCGACCGCCATCGCGGCCGGCCGCTGGGGCAATCGACGATCACTTATCCACAGATGGCAGGCCTTATCGCTCGCGGCGCGGAAATCCGCTCGACGCTACTGAGCGAGAACTTTGGCTGGGAGGACTATCAGGCGCTGCACGAAGGCCGTGCGCTTCTGCTGTTCGCCAAGGACCCGAATGGCCGCCTGCACATTGCCAGCCCCGAGCGTCCGCTGACGCCCGACACGGGGTGGACGGTGATTTCGCTGATCGAGGAAGTAGCTGAAGGGTCGTCGAGTAGGAATGAAACGGCACAAGTCGCAAGAACCTGACGACTGGCTACGTCACCCTATCTTACGGTTGGTGACAGAATATGTCTGACAGACAATGATTGCACCACGCCATCATTGCGCCCCACGAAGCCCACGCCATGCCCAGTCAACAGAACTCTCGTCTCGGCCAGATCCTTGTCAGCAAGGGCCTGATTACCTCCCAACAGCTGGACAAGGCCATCCAGCTCCAGCTCACCAACGGCCTGCGCCTGGGCGAGACCCTGATCCAGCAGGGCTGGATCAGCGAACGCCAGCTCGGCCGTGCGCTGAAGAAGCAGAACAATCTGCGCCTGGCCGCGACGCTGGTCGCCGCGCTGCTCAGCCCGTTCCAACTGGCCAGCGCCGATGTGCAGCGCCAGGCACCGACAAGCATCACCCGCCACGAGGCGCCCAAGGGCTTGAAGCCACTGAGCGACCGCGAGATGAGCGACGTCAGTGCCCAGGGTTTCGATGACACCCTGCAGAGCCTGCTGGTCAGCGCCGAAAGCGGCGATGGCGTCGGCGCCATCAAGCAACTGTCGCGCCTGGTAATGCCCGTCGTGGACAGCCTCGACGCCGAAACCTCCCTGCACGACGTCCAGTACGACACGCTGCACGCCTCCTCCAGCCTGAATGCCGATGGCTCGATCAACGTGCGTCTGCCCAGCTCCATCGGCGAGGTGCGCTTCGACAACATCCGCGTCGCCGGTGCGCCGAAGACTCAGAGCATGGGCAGCCTGAGCCTGCAGAACATCGACCTGTCCCAGGCCTCGCTGAAGATCAGCCTGCGCCACTGACGCGCTCTCCTTGTAGGAACGAGCCTGCTCGCGAACAGTCCAGCGCCGAATTGGCCGGCGAAAAGCTTCGCGCGCAAGCTCGCTTCGACAGAAAGCGGACAGGCATGAAGCAAGAAGGCGCCCAAGGGCGCCTTCTTTCATTTCAGGCCTCGAAGCCGGGCAGGACCGGCACCGGGCGCTTCTCATCGTCGATGGCGACGAAGCTGAACAGCCCGTGGATAGCCTTCTCGCGGCCATCGGCGGACATGCTCTCGACGAAGACCTCGACCTCGACCTTGAGGCTGGTATTGCCGACCTTCACCACCCGGCCGATCAATTCGACGATGGAGCCGGCGGCGATCGGGTGCTTGAAGTCGATGCGATCGGTGGACACGGTCACCAGCGGCAGGCGGCAGAAGCGGGTCGCGGCGATGAACGAGACCTCATCCATCCAGGCCAGCGCGGTACCGCCGAACAGGGTGTTGTGGTGGTTGGTGGTGGGCGGGAAAACCGCCTTGGTCACGCGGGTTTCGGACAACTCGGTACGACGGAGGATTTCTTGCTCTCTGGGGCTCATGCCACTGCTACCTGATGCAATGAGGGTGGCTGCCGGTGCTGCGGGGTCTTGTACTTCTAATGCGCTGCCGGGGGCAGATGGGACGCCGGATTGAACGGCGAAAAACTACAGGCAAGAAAAAAGCAGCCCGTGGGCTGCTTTTTTCGGGAACAACCGGCGAATTAGGCCAGTTTTTCCTTGATGCGTGCTGCCTTGCCGGACAGTTCGCGGAGGTAGTACAGCTTGGCCTTGCGCACGTCGCCGCGACGCTTGACGGAGATGCTGTCAACCAGCGGGCTGTAGGTCTGGAAGGTACGCTCTACGCCAACGCCGTTGGAGATCTTGCGAACGGTGAAAGCACTGTTCAGGCCGCGGTTACGCTTGCCGATGACAACGCCTTCGAAGGCCTGCAGACGCTGACGGTCGCCTTCCTTCACTTTAACCTGGACGATTACGGTGTCGCCGGGGGCGAACGCCGGAATCTCTTTGCTCATCTGTTCAGCTTCGATCTGCTGAATGATCTTGTTGGTCATTTCGTGCTCCTAAGACAAGCGCTCGGCGCTCGCCATCGATACGTTAACTATCGTTCCGCTGGCGGATGTATTCCTCCAGCAGCTTTTTCTCTTCTCCAGAAAGCGAGCGGCAATCCAGAAGATCGGCACGTCGTTCCCAGGTCCTGCCTAAGGACTGCTGTAAACGCCAGCGCCGGATGTGTTCGTGGTTGCCGCTGAGCAGCACCTCCGGAACACGTTTGTCTGCGTACACCTCGGGTCGGGTGTAGTGCGGACAGTCGAGCAGGCCATCTGTGAAGGAGTCCTCCTCGGCGGAGTCCACGTGGCCCAATGCACCGGGCAACAATCGCGTGACCGCGTCAATCAGCACCATGGCCGGAAGCTCACCCCCGGACAGGACATAATCGCCGACTGACCATTCCTCATCGACATGCTCTTCAATGAAGCGCTCGTCGATGCCTTCGTAACGCCCGGCGATCAGGATCAGACGTTCCTCGTTCGCCAGTTCTTTCACGGCCGCCTGCGTCAGCTTGCGACCTTGCGGCGAGAGGTAGATCACCTTCACCGGTCCGCCTGCGGCTTGCCGGGCATCGCCCAGTGCGCCTTCGAGCGGCTTGATTTTCATCACCATGCCGGGACCACCGCCGAAAGGCCGGTCGTCCACCGTCTGGTGACGGTCCTCGGTGTTGCTTCGCGGGTTGAAGCACTGAAGCTGAATCAGCTCCTGCTTGACCGCGCGACTCGTGATGCCATAGTCGCTGATGGCGCGAAACATCTCCGGAAAGATGCTGATTACTCCTATCCACATCGGCTGAGGGCTCTCATCCACATGGGTTAGAAGTCCGCGTCCCAGTCCACCCGAATCTCACCGGCTTCCAGGTCCACCGCCTGTACGCACTGATCCGTATACGGAAGCAGGCGTTCGCGGTCGTCCAGGCTGCCTGCGCAGGGCTTGACTACCATCACATCGTTGGCGCCGGTCTCCAGCAAGTGGTCGAGAATCCCGAACAGTTGCCCGTTCTGGTCAATCACCTTGAGACCTTCCAACTGGCTCCAGTAGAACTCGCCATCGTCCAGCACCGGCAGCTCGCTGCGCGGAACCAGGATTTCGAATTCGGCGAAGGTGCGGGCGATCTCGCGATCATCCAGTCCCTTCAGCTTCGCGACCAGGACATTGCCCTGCACGCGACCTTGGACCAGTTCAGCCTGTCGAACCTCGTTGCCACGCTTGAGCGTCCAGCGACGGTAGTCCAGCAGGTTGTCCAACGGATCGGTAAAGGAATACACCTTCACCTCACCACGAATACCGTGCACCGATACGATCTTGCCGAGAACTACCATCTCCTCGGCGGGAGCAGGATTCGTGTTCATAGATCTCAGGCAGCCTTGGCGGCTTCCTTGATCAGCTGAGCAACACGCTCAGACGGTTGAGCGCCTTGGCTCAGCCAGTAGTTCAGACGCTCCTGGTTGACCGAGAGCTTGAGCTCAGCACCAGTGGCGACAGGGTTGAAGAAGCCGACGCGCTCGACGAAACGGCCGTCACGAGCGTTGCGGCTGTTGGTCACGGTCAGGTGATAGAACGGGCGCTTCTTGGAGCCGCCACGAGCCAGACGAATGGTTACCATGCGTACGTTGTTCCTATGGTTTGCTTGCAAAAAAGAAATGCAGCCCTCGGGCACATAGCCCGAAAGGCCGCATATTCTATGAGCTAAAACCCCGCGCCGCAAGCCGCAGCGCGTCCGGCCCGCCGGGCGGCGAGCCGTCTGGGCTTACATCTTGGGCATGCCGCCGGGGAACATGCTCCCCATGCCGCGCATCATCTTGGCCATGCCGCCCTTGGCGGTGACCTTCTTCATCATCTTCTGCATCTGCTTGTGCTGCTTGATGAGGCGACCAACGTCCTGCACCTGGGTACCCGAACCCATGGCGATGCGGCGCTTGCGCGAGCCACTGATCACTTCCGGATCACGGCGCTCGGCGGGGGTCATGGAGTTGATGATCGCCTCCATCTGCTTGAACTGCTTCTCCGCCGCGTTCTGCGCGTTGCCCATCTGCGACAGGTTGACGCCGCCGAGCATCGGCAGCTTGTCCATCAGGCTGCCCAGGCCGCCCATGTTCTTCATCTGTTGCAGCTGATCGCGGAAGTCTTCCAGGTCGAAGCCCTTGCCCTTCTTGATCTTCTTCGCGAGCTTCTCGGCCTTCTCGCGGTCCATGCTCTGCTCGGCCTGCTCGATCAGGCTGAGCACGTCGCCCATGCCGAGGATGCGCGAGGCGACACGGTCGGGGTGGAACGGATCGAGCGCTTCGCTCTTCTCGCCCATGCCGAGGAACTTGATCGGCTTGCCGGTGATGGCGCGCACGGACAGCGCGGCACCGCCACGGGCGTCACCGTCGACCTTGGTCAGCACCACGCCGGTCAGCGGCAGCGCATCATTGAAGGCCTTGGCGGTGTTGGCGGCGTCCTGGCCGGTCATGGCGTCGACCACGAACAGGGTTTCCACTGGCTTGATCGCCGCATGGACCTGCTTGATCTCGTCCATCATGTCGGCGTCGATGTGCAGACGGCCGGCGGTGTCGACGATGACCACGTCAATGAACTTCAGCTTGGCTTCGCGGATCGCCGCTTCGGCGATCGCTACCGGCTTCTGGCTGGTATCGGACGGGAAGAAGGTCACGCCGATGTCGCTGGCCAGGGTTTCCAGCTGTTTGATCGCTGCCGGGCGGTAGACGTCGGCGGACACCACCAGTACCGACTTCTTCTTGCGCTCCTTGAGGAAGCGCGCCAGCTTGCCGGCGGTAGTGGTCTTGCCCGCGCCCTGCAGGCCGGCCATCAGGATGACCGCCGGCGGAGCGGCGTTGAGGTCGAGGTCCTCGTTGGCCGCGCCCATCAGCTCGACCAGTTCGGCCTGGACGATCTTCACGAAGGCCTGGCCCGGGGTCAGGCTCTTGGAAACTTCGGTGCCGACCGCGCGATCCTTGATCTTGGCGACGAAGTCCTTGACCACCGGCAGGGCCACGTCGGCCTCCAGCAGGGCCATCCGCACTTCGCGGAGCGTGTCCTTGATGTTGTCCTCGGTCAGCTTGGCCTTGCCAGTGACGTGGCGCAGCGTTTGCGAGAGGCGATCTGTAAGGTTTTCGAACATGCGCGTTCCTAATCAGCCCGGTCGGGCCTGGGTTTGGCTTGTCAGCAAGCCGCCGATTATAGCGAAGTGCGGCCAGCGCCAACACCGCCGATGATCCCGATGTGACGGAGCGCTTCGCAGGCCAGAAGCGAACTGTTCTCAGCGGCTTCTAGGCGCGGGCGATCTGTGCCAAACTCAGCACCTTTCGGGTCCCCCGTCGAAGGACTGTTCCAAGGACTTATGCAACCTCTGCTGCCCAGCCTGATCGCCGCCGTCCTTTATATCGGCACAACCGTCTACCAGGGCGCAAGCCTGGCCCGCCGCACCCCGCCGCAGAAACCGCTGCTCCTCCTGCTGGGCCTCATCGCCCTGCTCTGCCAGGCCTACAGCCTGAGCCAGGAGCTGCTGACGCCTGCGGGCCTGGCGCTGGACTTCTTCAACGCCGCCAGCCTGATCTCCGCCGCGGTCACCGCCCTGACCCTGCTGGCCTGCCTGCGCATCCCGGTGCAGAACCTGCTGCTCTTCCTTTACCCGCTCGGCGCGCTGACCACCCTGCTGGCCGTGCTGATGCCCCACGGCACCATCGAGCCGATCAACGAGCAACCCGGCATCCTCGCCCATATCCTGCTGTCGATCCTGGCCTATGGCCTGCTGACCATCGCCGTGGTCCAGGCGCTGCTGCTACTGGTCCAGGACCATCAGCTCAAGCACAAGCACCCGTCGGGCCTGATCCGCAACTTCCCGCCGCTGCAGACCATGGAAAGCCTGCTGTTCGGCTTCCTCTGGGGCGGCTGGTCGCTGCTCTCGCTGTCGCTGATCTCCGGCTGGCTGTTCGTCGACAACCTGTTCGCCCAGCACCTGGCGCACAAGACCATCCTGTCGTGCTTCGCCTGGGTGGTGTTCGGCGTGCTGCTGTGGGGCCGCCACCAGCTCGGCTGGCGCGGCCACAAGGCGATCCGCTGGACCCTCGCGGGTTTCTGCCTGCTGATGCTGGCCTACTTCGGCAGCAAGCTGGTCAAGGAATTCATCCTGCACATCTGAGGCTAACGGCGGCGCCTGAGCGCCGCTGAAGGATATGCGCGCATGGAAGAGATCCACCCCGGCTACCTGATCGGCCTGCTGGTCTTCCTGATCCTCTGCTCGGCGTTCTTCTCCAGCGTCGAGACCGGCATGCTCAGCCTCGACCGCTACCGTCTGCGCCACCTGTCCAAGCAGGGCAACCGCGGGGCGCGCCGCACCAGTTGGCTGCTGCTGCGCACCGACCGGCTGCTGGGCACCATCCTGATCGGCAACAACTTCGTCAACATCATCGCCTCGTCCCTGGCGACCCTGCTGGCCCTGCGTCTCTGGGGCGAAGCGGGCGTGGCCATCGCCACCGTGGCGCTGACGCTGATCCTGCTGATCTTCGGCGAGATCACGCCCAAGACCTACGCCGCCCTGCGCCCCGAGCGCGTGGCCTTCCCCGCCAGCCTTCCGCTGATCTGGATGCAGAAGCTGTTCAGCCCGCTGCTCTGGCTGATGACCGGCATCAGCAATCTCCTGCTGCGCCTGGGCGGCCTCGACCCGACCCAGCGAGGCGGCAAGCCGCTGAGCAACGACGAACTGCGCAGCGTGGTCACCGACTCCAGCGAAAAGCTCACCCATAACCGCCAGGACATGCTGCTGAGCATCCTCGACCTGGAAAAGATCACGGTGAACGACCTGATGGTGCCGCGCAACGAAGTCCAGGGCATCGACCTGGACGACGAGCTGGAAACCATCATCGGCCAGCTGCGCAACACCACCCATACCCGGCTGCCGGTGTTCCGCAACGACATCAACCAGGTCGAGGGCGTGGTGCACATGCGCCAGATCGCCCGTCTGCTGACCCATAACCAGTTGACCAAGGACAGCCTCAAGGCCGCCTGCCTGGAGCCCTACTTCGTGCCCGAGAGCACGCCGCTGTCGACCCAGCTGGTGAACTTCCAGAAGCAGAAGCGCCGCATCGGCATCGTCGTCGACGAATACGGCGAGGTGATCGGCATCATCACCCTGGAAGACATCCTGGAAGAGATCGTCGGTGAGTTCAGCAACCAGAACACCCTGCGCAACCCGGATATTCACCCCCAGGCCGACGGCACCTATGTCATCGACGGCTCGGCCAACCTGCGGGACGTCAACCGCGCGCTCGGCTGGCAACTGCCCAGTGACGGGCCCAAGACCCTCAACGGCCTGGTCACCGAAGCGCTGGAGCAGATTCCCGACTGCGCCGTGTGCCTGAAGATCGGCCGCTATCGCCTGGAAATCCTCCAGTCGGGCGAAAACCGGGTGAAAAGTGTGCGCGCGTGGCTGCCTGGCGCTCCGCCAAGAGAGCCTTACGCCGACGAGCTTGCCTGAGCCGCCCCGCCCGCCCCTATAATCCGGACGGCTTACCCAGCCTCCCGCCGACGCCCGCCGTTACCCGCGACGCAGCGCCGGCCAGTCAATCGCACGCCCCGCCGAGCCTCGACCCTGCGTCGTTGCCTTGCGAAGCAGCCGGCCTCGCCCCGACCCGCCGCGAGCCGCGCCCACCCTGCCCCGACACCGGGCCGCGCTCGCACTCGCGCCATGGCGATGCCTCAAGAAACGTCGGACACGACCACCAGAGTCGTCGCCGCGCCTGACTGCCAGGGATATTCCCCGTATGACCAGCGCCACCCTCGAAGCCGCACAACCGGCCGCACAGACCAACTCCACCACCCGCGTCGCGGTCGCCAGCTTCATCGGCACCGCCATCGAGTTCTACGACTTCTACGTCTACGCCACCGCCGCCGCGCTGGTGATCGGCCCGGTGTTCTTCCCGCAGACCTCCGGTACCGCCCAGGCGCTCAGCGCCTTCATTACCTTCGGCATCGCCTTCCTCGCTCGCCCGCTGGGCTCAGCACTGTTCGGCCACTTCGGCGACCGCATCGGGCGCAAGTCGACCCTGGTGGCCTCCCTGCTGCTGATGGGCATCTCCACCACCCTGATCGGCCTGCTGCCAGGCTACGACAGCATTGGCGCGTGGGCGCCGATCCTGCTCTGCGTGCTGCGCTTCGGCCAAGGCCTTGGGCTGGGTGGCGAATGGGGCGGCGCCGCACTGCTGGCCACGGAGAACGCGCCCAAGGGCCGCCGCGCCTGGTTCGGCATGTTCCCGCAGATGGGCCCATCCATCGGCTTCCTCGCTGCCAACGGCCTGTTCCTCTGCCTCGCCATGCTGCTGAGCGAAGAGCAGTTCCGCGCCTGGGGCTGGCGCATCCCGTTCGTGCTCAGCGCGGTGCTGGTCATCGTCGGCCTCTACGTCCGCCTCAAACTGGTCGAAACCCCGGTGTTCGCCAAGGCCATGGAGCGCCACGAGCGTTCCAGCCTGCCGATCGCCGAGCTGTTCGCCAAGCACTGGCGGCCCACCCTGCTGGGCGCCCTGGCGATGGTGGTGTGCTACGCCCTCTTCTATATCTCCACGGTGTTCTCGCTGAGCTATGGCGTCAGCACCCTGGGCTACAGTCGTGAAGACTTCCTCGGCCTACTGTGCATCGCGGTGCTCTTCATGGCGGCAGCAACACCGGTGTCCGCCTGGCTGAGCGACCGCTTCGGGCGCAAGCCGGTGCTGATCGTCGGCTGCATCGCCGCCATCGCCTCGGGCTTCGCCATGGAACCGCTGCTGAGCCAAGGCTCGTCGGTGGAAGTGGCGGTCTTCCTGTCCCTGGAACTGTTCCTCATGGGCGTAACCTTCGCCCCCATGGGCGCGCTGCTGCCGGAGCTGTTCCCCACCCACGTGCGCTACACCGGCGCCTCGGCGGCCTACAACCTGGGTGGCATCCTTGGTGCCTCAGTGGCGCCGTACATCGCGCAGAAGCTGGTGGGCATGGGTGGCCTGAGCTGGGTGGGCGGCTATGTGTCGGTTGCGGCGGCACTCAGCCTGCTGGCGGTGCTGTGCCTGCGCGAGACGCGCGGGGACGACCTGAACGATATCCGCTGAGACTTGCCTGTAGGAGCGAGCTTGCTCGCTCCTACAGAAGGGTTCGATCCTGGGAAACCAGCCATTGGGCCAGGTGTTCACCCCAGACCTGATAACCCAGCGCCGACGGGTGATAGCCATCGATGGCGAGGAACTTCGGCTGCATCTCCAGGCTGACGCCGCAATACCCCGCCCCCTGCGCCAGCACCAGGCTGCTGAGCTGACGATCCAGCAGCGCTGCGCGCCAGCCGAGCAGCCGGCGCAACAACCAGGGTAACGCCGTGAAATGCTGCAATGGCGGTACCGCCGTGCAGACGACCCGTGCGCCGCGACCACGGAAATGCGCGATCAGCTGCTCAAGAGCCCCCAGCCAACGCTGGCCGGAGCTGAAATGCGTGGTGTCGTTGACGCCGAAGACCAGCGCCACCAGCTCGTAATCCTGATCAGTCGCCACCGGCAGCAGGCGCTCGCAGGCCTCTGCGGCAGTAATGCCGTTCTCCCCGACCGCACGCCAGGCAACAGGACGCTCCAAGTGGCTCGATAGCGCCAACGCCAGCCGTCCGGCCAGCGCAAAGTCCAGGCAGGACGCACCAACGCCGGCGACCGTGGATTCACCCAGCAGGAGAAGACGAAAAGGTTCGCCAGGAAACTCTGCGCCCGCAACGCCTTCGCAGACACCCGCGGCGGGAGCCAGGCGCAAGGCCGTGCGCCTGGTACGCACGGCCATGGGCAGGGCCAACGGCAACAGCGGCAATGCCGCCGCCCACCACATCAGCCCCGCCCAACGGCTCACAGCTCGACTTTGACCGCCTGGGCCGAACGGGTGGCCTTGGCGCGGGCAGCATCGATCGACTCGTCGCGCGCCAGGGCAACGCCCATGCGGCGCTGGCCATCCACCTCCGGCTTGCCGAACAGGCGCAGCGCGGTGTCCGGCTCGCTCAGCGCGGCGCCGAGGTTACCGAAGGAAACCTGCTGCGACTTGCCTTCCACCAGGATCACCGCCGAAGCGGAATCGCCCAACTGGCGGATCACCGGAATCGGCAGGCCGAGGATGGCGCGGGCATGCAGGGCGAACTCGGAGAGGTCCTGGGAAATCAGCGTGACCAGGCCGGTGTCGTGCGGGCGTGGCGAAACTTCGCTGAACCACACCTCGTCACCTTTGACGAACAGCTCCACACCGAACAGACCGCGGCCGCCCAGCGCTTCGGTGACCGCCTTGGCCACGCGCTCGGACTCGGCCAGCGCCTTCGGGCTCATCGCCTGCGGCTGCCAGGACTCGTGGTAGTCGCCCTTCACCTGGCGGTGGCCGATGGGCGCGCAGAAGGTAGTGCCGCCGATGTGGCGCACGGTGAGCAGGGTGATCTCGTAGTCGAAGTCGATGAAGCCCTCGACGATCACCCGGCCCTTGCCGGCGCGGCCGCCTTCCTGGGCGTAGTCCCAGGCAGTCTTCAGGTCGGCGTCGGACTTGAGCACGCTCTGGCCCTTGCCGGAGGAACTCATGATCGGCTTCACGACGCACGGGTAGCCCACGGCGGCAACGCCAGCGGCGTAGTCCTCGTAGGTGTCGGCGAAGTGGTAGGGCGAGGTCGGCAGGCCCAGCTCTTCGGCGGCCAGTCGGCGGATACCCTCGCGGTTCATGGTCAGCTGCGCGGCACGGGCGGTAGGGATGACCGTGTAGCCTTCGCTCTCCAACTCGACCAGGGTCGCAGTGGCGATGGCTTCGATTTCCGGCACGATGTAGTGCGGCTTCTCCTGCTCGATCACCGCGCGCAGGGCGACGCCGTCGAGCATGCTGATCACATGGCTGCGATGCGCGACCTGCATGGCCGGCGCGTTCGCGTAGCGGTCGACGGCGATGACTTCGCAGCCCAGGCGCTGCAGCTCGATCGCCACTTCCTTACCCAGCTCGCCGGAGCCACAGAGCAGTACGCGGGTCGCGCTTGGCGACAGGGGAGTTCCAATACGGGGCATTGCGGGAAACCTCGGGAAGGGAAAATTCGAAACGAAATTGCTCGTAAGCGGCTAGCGCTCGATGCGCTAGGCCAGCACGCCCAGCTCGCGGGCACGCTGTTCGCAACGCTGGAGCACCTCGCGGCGCTCGGCATTGTCCATCAGGCCCCAGCGGGTGATTTCGGCGGCGCTGCGCTGGCAACCCAGGCAGATGTCAGCATCGTCCAACGCGCAGACGTGCACGCAGGGCGAGGCGACGGGGCGTTCTTCAGTCATCTTCCTGCTCGGCCAAATCGCGGGCGTAGCGCTGGGCGTTGTGCACGTAGTGGGCGGCGCTGGCTTCGAGCATCTTCTTCTGCGGCTCTGTCAGCTCGCGCACCACCTTGCCGGGGGAGCCCATGACCAGGGAGCCGTCGGGGATTTCCTTGCCCTCGGGGATCAGCGCGTTGGCGCCGATGATGCAGTACTTGCCGATCTTCGCGCCGTTGAGGATCACCGCGTTGATACCGACGAGGCTGTAGTCGCCCACCTGGCAGCCATGCAGCATGGCGTTGTGGCCGATGGTCACACCTTTGCCCAGGGTCAGCGGGAAGCCCATGTCGGTGTGCATGACGGTGCCGTCCTGCACGTTGCTGTGCTCTCCGATGTGGATCAGTTCGTTGTCGCCGCGCAGCACGGCGTTGAACCAGACGCTGGCGCCGGCGTCGAGGCGCACCTTGCCGACCACCGTGGCGTTGGGGGCGATCCAGCTTTCCGGATGGGTTTCGACTCGGGACGAGCCCAGGCGGTACTTCATGGTTTCTCCTCAGGCGGTGGCCGCTCTTTATTATCGGGTCTCAGCTCAGCTTGATGAACTTCGATGGCGGCTGGTGCAGGTCGATACGGGCGTCATACAGCAGGTTCAGCAGTTCGACCAGCATGATCGCGGACAGGCCCCAGATCTTGTAGCCCTCGAACAGGTAGCTCGGGACGTACCAGCTGCGGCCGAAGTAATCGATACGATGGGTGGTTTCCCGCGGGTCGCCACGGAAGAATTCCAGCGGCACCTTGAACACCGCGTCGATCTCGCCGTCGTTGGGACGGTACTCCACGAAATCGGGGACGAAGCCGACGAATGGCTTGACCAGGATACCGTGCCGCGAGACCAGGGTGCTCAACGGACCAACGACCTCCACCAGCCCCGGCGGCAGGGCGATTTCCTCCTGCGCCTCGCGCAGGGCGGTATGGATCAGGTCGACGTCCTCCGGATCACGGCGTCCGCCGGGGAAGGCCACCTCGCCGCTATGGGTCGAAAGCCCGGTCGCGCGCAGGGTGAGCACGAGCTCTTCCTGGGGAGTGATGGGGAGCAGGACCGCCGCCTCGGGAAAGCTGTGGTCCGTTTCAAGGTCGCTTGGGGTGTGCGTCTGTATGCGTTGGCGCAGCTGGTCCAGCATGCCGAACATCCTGCGGGGGCCGATTCTTCTAATTGAAGGATCATGGCACGAAAGACGCCCCTGCCCAACCCCCGCCCCTTGCTGGGTGCACCGCGCAGCGCGCAAGATTGCCCCATTCAATAACAAGGAAGCGGCATGAAATTCTGCAGCCAGTGCGGCGCCAGCGTGAGCCTGCGCATCCCCAGCGGCGACAACCGCCCGCGCTTCATCTGCGACCAGTGCCAGACCGTGCATTACCAGAACCCGCGCATCGTTGCCGGCTGCCTGCCGGTCTGGGAGGGGAAAATGCTTCTCTGTCGCCGCGCCATCGAGCCGCGCAGAGGGTACTGGACGCTACCGGCGGGCTTCATGGAGAACGGCGAAACCCTGGAGCAGGCCGCCGCCCGCGAAACGCTCGAAGAAGCCAACGCCCGCGTCCACGACCTGCAGCTTTATACGGTCTTTGATCTGCCGCATATCAGCCAGGTTTATATCTTCTTCCGCGCCGAACTCACCGACCTCGACTTCTGTGCCGGCGACGAAAGCCTGGAAGTGCAGCTCTTCGAAGAATCCGACATTCCGTGGGGTGAGCTGGCTTTCCCCACCGTGGGCCGTACCTTAGAATATTTCCTGGCGGATCGGATCATTCAGAACTTCCCGATACGCAATGAAGGGATTCTCCCAATGCTTGCACAGAAAAAGAACTTATAAGCTCATTTACCGCCTCTAAGGCTTTAGGAACTACCGGGGAACACCACTCGATGCGCTGGTTGATTGCCGTACTTTGTCTGACCTTCGCAGCGTTCTCGCATGCCAACGCGACGCCCACGCTCGACGGTCACATCGACAAGATTCTCGTGCTCAAGTCCGAGCGCAAACTGCACCTCATGAGCAACGGCAAGGTGCTCAAGAGCTACCGCGTGTCCCTGGGCAAGCGCCCGCAGGGGCCGAAGCTGGCCGAGGGCGACAACCGCACGCCGGAGGGTTTCTACTGGGTCGACTGGCGCAAGACCAGCGACAAGTACAACCTCTCCATGCACATCTCCTACCCCAACGCGCGCGACGTGGCCAAGGCGCGGGAGAAGAGCCTGCAGCCGGGCGGCATGATCATGATCCACGGCACCCCGATGGATGACGAATACCCCGAGTGGTACTTCTCGACCCTGGACTGGACCAACGGCTGCATCGCCATGACCAATGCCGACATGCGCGAGGTCTGGAGCCTGGTCAAGGACGGCACGCTGATCGAGATTCGCCCGTAAGGGCAGCAGCATGAAAAAGGCGCCCGCGGGCGCCTTTTTCGTATGGCTCAGAACACCATGTCCGACAGCCGCCAGACCTCGAAGGCCGGCGTCTCATAAGGATGGGCCTGCTTGAGGGCCTTGACCGAGTCATGGATCAACTCGTCGGCGACCACCATCTCCACCTTCCATTCGGCGACCTGCTCGATGCTGCCGGCCTGACCGATGAACGGATTGCTGCCCTGCAAGGGGCGGAACTGTCCCTGTCCGAGTGCCTGCCAGCTACAGCTGTCATAGGCACCGATGCGTCCTGCACCGGCGGCGAACACCGCTTTCTTGACCGATTCCAGATGGCTTTCCGGAACGTAGAAACACAGTTTGTACATCGGAGACTCCGACCGAAACGGGGACACGACCGTGGCAAGGCGCGCCACGGGTGACAAATGCTGCCACAAATAGTGGCACTTTGCCTCTTGCGACCGACAAGTCGTCGTCCAAGTTCGACCGTCCGGTTCCCTGCTGGTTCGTCGGGGAAGCCCTTTGTATGAAATCTGTGACCGACTTCGAGCTCCGCGCTGCCGAATCCGAAAGCACGAGCCGTCAGACGATTCCACACAACCGACCCGGATCGCTGAGCATTTGATGAGGTTTATCGAGCGAAAATTCTTCTTACTGCGTAAGGCAAATCTCTAAGAGATTTTTTGGGTGCTCTGGTCACAGCATCCGCCGTGGGATGAGGCGATAACTGCAGGGTTCTTCCCACTCGCACGGTACTGCGCCATGAACGACCTCATCGCCCGCTCCAACCCCGACGGCTCCACACGCCGCCAGAAACTTCTACTGATCTACCCACCGATGACCACCCCCACCTCGCCGCCGCTGGGTGCTCCGATGCTCAAGGGCTACATCGAGCGGGAGCTGCCCAATTGGGACGTGAAGGTGCTGGACCTGAACCTGTGGTGCTACGAACGATTGTTCGAGATGTTGCGCAGCGGATTCCTGCAGATACCCGGGACAAGCCCCAGCAGCCTCGCTGCACTGCTGGAAACGCCAGACTTCTTCCGTGGCAAATCGATGAAGGACTTCTACGGCGACCCGGCCGCCTACGATCAATACGGTGAATTGCTGCTCACCCTCACGCACATGATGAGCGAAATACTCGGGCGCGAGGCCGATGACCTGCACCAGGGCGCCCACCTCACTCCGCTGCTCTCAGAAGCCTTCGACCTCATTATCAAGGAGCAGGCTGACTGCTATGGCTTCTCCATGATCTTCAGCCAGCAACTGCCCATCGGTGCGGCGTTCGGACGCCTGGTGCGGCAAGTCACCGGGCGCAAGGTCTTCTTTGGCGGCAGCTGTTTCACCGCGGGCGCCGAAGACTTCCTCCGCTGGTACCCCCATTCGGCAGACGTCATCATCGACGGCGACGGCGAAGAGCCACTCAAGCAACTCCTCCTGCAAAGTGGCTCGGCGGAAAACGTCCCTGGCGCAGTATTCTTCGAAAACGGCGAGGTCAAGCGCAATACCTCAGAGTACCGTCGCGATATCGACGCCTACGGCAAGCCGGACTTCGGCGACCTGACGCTTGACCGCTATTACTCCCCCACTCCCGTCATCCCTTTGCTGCTGTCACGCGGCTGCTACTGGCGCCGCTGTACTTTCTGCGTGCATTACATGTCCGCCGGGCTGACTTATCGCCTGCATGGCCTGGAAATGGTCATCGACATGCTCCGAGGCTTTGTCGAAAAGGGCATCCGGCACTTCTCGTTCGTCGATGAAATGATCGCTCCCGGCCATTTTGCCAAGTTGGCGGATGCCATCATCGAGTCTGGCCTGGATATTTCCTACTACGCCCTGAGCAAGCCCAACCGCACCTTCACCCCCGAGATTCTCGCCAAGATGGCGCGCTCCGGCTGCAAGTACCTGCTCTGGGGCCTGGAAAGCGGCACACAACGCATTCTCGACCTGATGGACAAGGGCACGAAAATCGAAGATGTCGAACAGGTGTTGCGCAATGCCCACGCCGCGGGGATTGCCAACCACGTCTACATGATCTGCGGTTTCCCAACCGAAACCGAGGAAGAATTCCACAACACGCTGCGCTTCCTGGACCGCAACCGCGACTACATCTACTCGATTCACCGCGGCACCTTCTCGCTGGAGCCTGGCTCCCCCATCCATAAAGAGCAGGAACGCTTCGGCGTTACCCGCGCCTGGATGGCCCGTCCCACGCCCCTGGGCGGGCGCTGGCACCATGAAACGGTCAGCGGTATGAATAGGGACGAAGTACAAGCGGTCTTCCGCGCGGCCCAGCCGTTCTTGCGGCGCTTCAACCCTTATGCGGTATTCCTGGCCAACTACCGGGATCACGCCATGCTGGTCTACGACAAGCTCGGCGCCGACGCGGTGCACAAGATGCCCCGTCACTTCCCCGACCTGAGCAAAGTGATTGAAGCCAGGAACAGCCAGACCACCACTGCGGACCTGATGAGTTGATCCGTTGGCACAGGCCACTCGCCACCGATCTTCAGCCATTCTGCGCCGCTAGCGAAGCTCCCGGCGCCTTGAATGCTGGCCATCGCAGTAGGGTAGTTCGGCAGACCGGCCGCAGCGGCAGAGCAGCAGGTAGCGCTCGCGCTTCACCGTGAGTTCCAGCGCATCCGGGCATTGCTCGTTAGCATCCGGCAGACTCGCGCAATGTCCGCAGCGACACAGGCGCAGCACCTGTCCCGACGTTACCGGGCGAACTTCGGGAAGGACGGGGTCGTCAGCCAAGGCAGCCTCCATCAATGACCAGGCAAAGAAAAAGGGGAAAGCCGAAGCTTTCCCCTTTTTCGTCACGCATGAAGGCCGAACTCAGCCGACCCAAACGCGGGCATTGCGGAACATGCGCATCCAGCCGCCGTCCTCTTCCCACTCGTCCGGACGCCAGGAGTTCTGCACGGCGCGGAACACGCGCTCCGGGTGCGGCATCATGATGGTGACGCGGCCGTCGCGACTGGTCAGGCCGGTGATACCACGGGGCGAGCCGTTCGGGTTGGCCGGGTAGGTCTCAGTGACCTTGCCCAGGTTGTCGACGAAGCGCATGGCCACGGTACCGGACAGGTCGGCTTCGAGCAGGGCTTCCTCGCTTTCGAACTCCGCATGGCCTTCACCGTGGGCGATGGCGATCGGCAGGCGCGAACCGGCCATGCCCTGCAGGAAGATCGACTGCGACTCCTGGACCTGGACCATCGCCACGCGCGCCTCGAACTGCTCGGAGCGGTTGCGCACGAAGTGCGGCCAGAACTCGGTGCCGGGGATCAGCTCGTGCAGGTTGGACATCATCTGGCAACCGTTGCACACGCCCAGTGCGAAGCTGTCCTTACGCTCGAAGAAGGCCTGGAAGCCATCGCGGGCACGGGCGTTGAACAGGATCGACTTGGCCCAGCCTTCGCCGGCGCCCAGCACGTCGCCGTAGGAGAAGCCGCCGCAGGCCACCAGGCCCTTGAACTGCTCCAGGCTGATGCGGCCGGAGAGGATATCGCTCATGTGCACGTCGACTGCGGCGAAGCCGGCGCGGTCGAAGGCAGCCGCCATCTCGACCTGGCCATTGACGCCCTGCTCGCGCAGGATGGCAATCTGCGGGCGCACGCCTTTCTTGATATAGGGCGCGGCGATGTTGTCGTTGACGTCGAAGCTCAGCTTCACCGACAGGCCGGGGTTGTCCTCGTCCAGCAGGCCGTCGAATTCCTGGTCGGCGCAGTCGGCGTTGTCGCGCATGCGCTGGATGCGGTAGCTGGTTTCGCTCCAGATACGCTGCAGGTTGCGGCGCTGGTCGTTGAAGACGCGCTCGCCATTGAAGTCCAGGTTGATCTCGGCGCCGTTGACCGGCTGGCCGATGACGGCGACACAGTCTTCCAGACCGGCGGCGCTGAACTGGGCCAGCACTTCCGGCGTGGCGCCGCTGCGAACCTGGATGACCGCACCAAGCTCTTCGTTGAACAGGGCAGCGGTGAGCTCGTCACGGCTGTCGGCCAGTGCGTCGAGGCTCAGGTCGAGGCCACATTTGCCGGCGAAGGCCATTTCCACCACGGTGGCCATCAGGCCACCGTCGGAACGGTCGTGGTAGGCCAGCAGGTGGCCGTCGGCGTTTAGGCCCTGGATGACCGCGAAGAAAGCTTTCAGGTCTTCGGCATCGTCGACGTCCGGAGCGGCGCGGCCGATCTGGCCGTTGACCTGGGCCAGGATGGAGCCGCCCATGCGGTTCTTGCCGCGGCCGAGGTCGATGGCGATCAGGTCGGTCTCGCCCTTGTCCAGGCGCAGTTGCGGGGTCAGGGTCTTGCGTACGTCGTTGACCGGGGCAAAGCCGGAGATGATCAGCGACATCGGCGAGGTAACGCTCTTTTCGGCGTCGCCATCCTGCCAGCGGGTCTTCATGGACATGGAGTCCTTGCCCACCGGGATGGTGATGCCCAGCGCCGGGCACAGTTCCATACCGACAGCCTTGACGGTGTCGTACAGGCGCGCGTCTTCGCCCGGGTGGCCGGCAGCGGCCATCCAGTTCGCGGAGAGCTTGATCTCGGAGATCTTGTCGATGCTCGCGGCAGCCAGGTTGGTGATGGTCTCACCGATCGCCATGCGGCCGGAGGCCGGGGCGTCGATCAGGGCCAGCGGAGTGCGCTCGCCCATGGCCATGGCTTCACCGGTGTAGACGTCGAAGCTGGTGGCGGTAACGGCGCAGTCAGCCACCGGCACCTGCCACGGGCCGACCAGCTGGTCGCGCGCCACGAGGCCGGTGATGGTGCGGTCGCCGATGGTGATCAGGAAGTTCTTGCTGGCCACGGCAGGGTGACGCAGCACACGCTGGGTGGACTCGGTCAGGTCCAGGCCGACAGTGGCGAAGTCATCGCCCAGTTCGGCTTCGCGGGTGACCGAACGGTGCATGCGCGGCGGCTTGCCCAGCAGCACTTCCAGCGGCATGTCCACCGGGTTGTTGCCGAAGTGACTGTCGGCGACGGTCAGCTGCTTCTCTTCGGTGGCTTCACCGACCACGGCAAACGGGCAGCGCTCGCGCTCGCAGATGGCTTTGAAGGTCTCGAAGTCGGCGGCGTCGACCGACATCACATAGCGTTCCTGCGACTCGTTGCACCAGATTTCCAGCGGGCTCATGCCCGGCTCGTCGTTGGGCACGGCGCGCAGCTCGAAGCGGCCGCCACGGCCACCGTCGTTGATCAGTTCCGGCAGGGCGTTGGAGATGCCGCCTGCGCCCACGTCGTGGATGAACTTGATCGGGTTGTTCTCGCCCATCTGCCAGCAGCGGTCGATGACCTCCTGGCAACGGCGCTCCATTTCCGGGTTCTCGCGCTGTACCGAGGCGAAGTCCAGGTCAGCGGCGGAAGCGCCGGTGGCCATGGAGGACGCGGCACCGCCGCCCAGGCCGATCAGCATGGCCGGGCCGCCGAGCACGATCAGCTTGGCACCGACCGAAATCTCGCCCTTCTGCACGTGGTCTTCGCGGATGTTGCCCAGACCGCCGGCGATCATGATCGGCTTGTGGTAACCACGGACTTCCTCGCCACGCGGAGTGGCGATGGCCTGCTCGAAGGTACGGAAATAGCCGGCCAGGTTCGGACGGCCGAATTCGTTGTTGAACGCGGCGCCGCCCAGCGGGCCTTCGATCATGATGTCCAGCGGAGTGACGATGCGCTCGGGCTTGCCGTAGGGCACTTCCCAAGGCTGCTCGAAGCCGGGAATGTTCAGGTTGGAGACGGTGAAGCCGACCAGGCCGGCCTTCGGCTTGGCGCCGCGGCCGGTTGCGCCTTCGTCGCGGATCTCGCCGCCGGAGCCGGTGGAGGCGCCGGGGAACGGGGCGATGGCGGTCGGGTGGTTGTGGGTCTCCACCTTCATCAGGATGTGCACGGGCTCTTCGCTCGCCGCGTACTCGCGGGTTTCCGCGTTCGGGTAGAAGCGGCCGGCGACGTAGCCTTTCATGACCGCAGCGTTGTCCTTGTACGCGGACAGCACGCCTTCGCGGTGCATTTCATAGGTGTTCTTGATCATGCCGAACAGGCTCTTGTCCTGCGACTGGCCATCGATGTCCCAACTGGCGTTGAAGATCTTGTGGCGGCAGTGCTCGGAGTTGGCCTGGGCGAACATCATCAGCTCGACGTCGTGCGGGTTGCGGCCCATCTCGACGAAGCTTTTCACCAGGTAATCGATCTCGTCATCGGCCAGGGCCAGGCCCAGCTCGAGGTTGGCCTTCTCCAGCGCGGCGCGACCACCGGCGAGGATGTCCACCACGGTCAGCGGCTTCGGCTGGGCGTGGCTGAACAGGGCGGAAGCCTGCTCCAGCTCGTTGAGCACGAGTTGGGTCATGCGGTCGTGCAGGCGGGCGGCAACGGCTTGTACGTCGGCCTCGCTCAGCTCACCGCTGACGTAGTAGGCGATGCCGCGCTCGATGCGCTCGATCTTGGCCAGGCCGCAGTTGCGGGCGATGTCCGAGGCCTTGCTCGACCAGGGCGAGATGGTGCCGAAGCGCGGCACCACCAGGAACAGACGGCCGGCGGGCTCCTGCACCGGGACGCTCGGGCCGTATTTCAGCAGGCGCGCCAGGACTTGTTCTTCCTCGGCGTTGAGGGCTCCGGTGACCTCGGCGAAGTGCGCAAACTCGGCATACAGCCCGGTGACGGCGGGCACATGCTGGGTCAGCAGGTCGAGCAGTTTGCCGTGGCGGAAAGCGGAAAGGGCGGGAGCACCGCGCAGGATCAGCATTGTCGGAACAGCCTCTGGAGACGGGGAAGTGTGTGGGGCCGGACGGGCCGGCCCACAGAGGCCGTGCATTCTACCGTAAAGCGCTGCGTGGCGGCAGCTCTCAAGCGCCTTCCTTGCCGTTGCTCCCGCGAAAATCGCCATTCATCTTCGAATGCCTTCGAGCGACGGCCGCGCGAGCGCTTGCGTCCGGCCCTCCGTGTCCGACAGGCCGACGAACGGCGCGCCAGCTAGCAGAGAAGCCGTCGGCTGTCGAGATATGGCGCACAACTGCCTTTGCGTATACTGCCCTGATGCTTGCCCTGACTGTGTCCCGTGTGCGCTGCACCGCCTGGATCTTGGCGACCTGTATCTTTCTGCTGCTTTCCGGCTGTAGCGAGGCGAAAGCCCCGACGGCCCTCGAGCGCGTGCAGAAGGACGGCGTGCTGCGCGTGATCACCCGCAACAGTCCGGCCACCTACTTCCAGGACCGCAACGGCGACACCGGCTTCGAGTACGAGCTGGCCAAGCGCTTTGCCGACAGCCTGGGCGTACAACTGCAGATCGAAACCGCCGACAACATCGACGACCTCTATGATCGCATCGGCCGCGACGGCGGGCCGAACCTGGCTGCCGCCGGCCTGACGCCGGGCGGCGAACGCGATAGCCAGGTGCGCTACTCGCACTCCTACCTCGACGTCACCCCGCAGGTTGTCTACCGCAACGGCGCCCAGCGCCCTACCCGCCCGGACGATCTGGTAGGCAAGCGCATCGTCGTCCTGAAAGGCAGCAGCCACGCAGCCCAACTGGCCGAACTGAAGAAGCAGTACCCCAAGCTGGAGTACCGCGAATCCGATGCCGACGAAATGGTCGACCTGCTGCGCATGGTGGACGTCGGCGAGATCGACCTGACCCTGGTCGACTCGAACGAACTGGCAATGAACCAGGTGTATTTCCCCAATGTGCGCGTCGCCTTCGACCTCGGCGACGCCAAGGGGCTGGCCTGGGCGCTGCCGGCCGGTGATGACAACAGCCTGCTGGAGAAGGTCAACGCCTTCCTCGACAAGGCCAAGCAGGATGGCCTGCTGCAGCGCCTGAAAGACCGCTATTACGGCCATGTGGACGTACTCGGTTATGTCGGCGCCTACACCTTCGCCCAGCACCTGCAGCAACGCCTGCCCAAGTACGAACAGCACTTCCGCCAGAGCGGTACCAAGCTCGAAGCCGACTGGCGCCTGCTGGCGGCCATCGGCTACCAGGAGTCGATGTGGCAGCCCGACGCGACCTCCAAGACCGGCGTGCGCGGCCTGATGATGCTGACCAACCGCACCGCCCAGGCCATGGGCGTGGCCAATCGCCTGGACCCCAAGCAGAGCATCCAGGGTGGCAGCAAGTACTACGTGCAGATCAAGGACGAGCTGCCCGACAGCATCAAGGACCCGGACCGCATGTGGTTTGCCCTGGCCGCCTACAACATCGGCGGCGCGCACCTCGACGACGCGCGCAAGATGGCCGAGCAGCAGGGCCTCAACCCGAACAAGTGGCTGGATGTGAAGAAGATGCTGCCGCGCCTGTCGCAGAAGCAGTACTACCGCAAGACCCGCTACGGCTACGCGCGCGGCGGCGAGACGGTGCACTTCGTGCAGAACGTGCGCCGCTACTACGACATCCTCACCTGGGTAACCCAGCCGCAGATGGAAGGCGGCCAGCTCGCCGAGAGCGGCCTGCACCTGCCGGGCGTCAACAAGACCAAGCCCGACGATGACGACGACGGGCGGGATCAGAAGCTCTGACCGCCCCAACGACACGAACCCAGACATGAAAAAGCCCGGAATCATCCGGGCTTTTTACATTCACTTCCGCTTCGACTCACCAGCCCGAAGGCAGCAGGTTGAACGCACTGCAGATTGCATAGATGGCGCTGGCCAGGTAGATCATCACGATCACCACCTGAATCGCCGGGTGGGCGATCCAGCCACACTTCCAGGCTGGCTCGAAGTCACCGTTGCGGCGTGCCGAGCGCAACATCAGGATCGGCATGATCGACAGGATCACGCCACTGAAGGCACCGGCGAAATACAGCGCGTTGACGAAGCCCACCAGGCCGCTGTACGCCAGTACGAAGGGCGGCAGCGCAACGACCGCCAGGACCATCAGGCGAGTCTTGGGGCGGTTCTCCGGACCGAGCTTGTGGAACTTGTCGAAGATGTTGGTCAGGAAGCTGCCACCCAACCCCCAGTAGGAGGTCAGCATGGCGCACAGGGCGAAGGTGTTGGCGGTGAAGAAAGCCCACTGCCCCAGAGCCTGGCCCCAGGCCAGGGTCGCCACTTCCGACTGATTCTCCAGTCCGGTCAGCGCAATGACCGACATCGGCACCACGCTCAACAGTACGAACGTTGTCAGCATCCCGGTGATCACTGCCTTGGGCAGCTGCCGGGGCGCATGGCTGAATCCGCGCGCCATCTCCGGCACGATGTACTGGGCGGAGAAGCAGAACACCGCGATGTTGAACACCGGCACCATGTAGATCCAGTCACCCTCGAGCAGGCGGACGAACTCGGTGTTCTCGTTCAGCAAGGTCGCGGCGACGAGGATCACGATCATGCTGACCATGCCGATGCTGATGAACTTCTCACCCTTGCCGATTGCGCCCAGCCCCATGTAGAGCACAGCAGCTGCCGGAATGAAGAACAGCAGGCTGCCCAATGCCGGGCTGATGCCGAAGAAGGCTGCGAGGATCTTGCCGCTACCGCTCATGTAGGCGATCAACGCGCCAATACTGTTGACCGCCACCGAGAGGAAGATCGCCCAGGCACCGAAGGAGCCGACGTAGCGCTGCGCAAGGCCGCTCAACTGGTTGTGCGTGCGGGTACGCAGTGCCGTCTCGGAGACGTAGAGCATGGAGATGGTGGTGAACACGCCAGCAACCGCCAGCCATAGCAACAACGGCATGAAGCCGGCCTTGCGGCTGGCATAGGCCATGGAAAGTACACCGGCGCCGATATTGGTGCCGACGATCATCGCCACGGCTTCCAGGAAGCTCAGGCGTTTGACCTCGAGTCCCGACGAATCCACTGCTTCGCTGGCGGTGGAGTCCTGGAACGAAGGGTTCCCGGATTGGCTCATAACAAGTCCTCTACGTGTAATGACGAGATCCGGAGCGACCAGCTTCAGCGTGCTGATGGCCTTTCTGGACAACGGCATTGCAGCGAGGAACAAGGGCGCCTCCGGCTCGTTCATGGGCAGCATGAATCGATGGAGTGCCGCAGGCGTCCTGGCTTTTGTTCTTGGACTTGCGCGCCTGTCAGCTCCGCCACGGGGGCGGGCGTGCAAAGTAGCACAGGACCAACGGCTAATCGGCCAGGCTTCTACGACTTTAGCCGCAGGAAGCATGTCTCAATCTTTTCAATAAGTTACGAGCGATCAGAGCGCAGGGAATTGCCGTTCAGGACTTCACCCGGCGCGCCTTGAAGAAGGCCGAGAGCATCGCGCTGCACTCCTCCCCCAGCACCCCGCCTTCCACCAGCACCCGGTGGTTGAGGAAGTCCTGTTCAAAGAAGTTGCCCCGGCTGACCACCACGCCAGACTTGGGCTCGGTGGTGCCGAACACCACGCGCTGGATGCGCGAATGCACCAGCAGGCCGGCGCACATGCTGCAGGGCTCGAGGGTGACGTAGAGGGTGCTGCCGGGCAGGCGGTAGTTCTGCGCGGCGGCAGCGGCCTCGCGGATGGCGACCATTTCCGCGTGGGCGCTGGGGTCGTGCGAGGTGATCGGGCGGTTGAAGCCTCGGCCGATGACCTGGCCGTCCAGCACCAGCACGGCGCCCACGGGCACTTCGCCCAGCGCCGCGCCCTGCTCGGCAAGGGCCATGGCTTCACGCATGAAGGGGATGTCCTGGCTGCGGTCGATGACCGGCGCCAGCCCCTTCACCGTCGGATGCCCCTTGCTGTTGGTCAGCCGCACCATGCCTCGCCCACCGCGATGGTTCCCATCAGCCCGGTTTCCATGTGATCGATCACGTGGCAGTGGAACATCCACAGGCCGGGGTTATCCGCCACCAGCGCCACGCGTGCCGTCTCATTCTTGCCCAGCAGGTAGGTGTCGGTGAAGTACGGGATGATGTCGCGGCGATCCGAATCCAGCACCTTGAAGGCCATGCCGTGCAGGTGGATCGGATGCTGGTACTGGGTCATGTTGCGCAGCACGAAGATATAGCTGTTGCCTTCCTTGAGCTTGGCCAGCGGCGGCGCGTTGTGCTTGTGCTCCTCACCGCCCTGCCAGGCCACGCCGTTGATCTGCCACAGCGACGGCGCCGACTGCCCCTTGGAGTAGTCGGACATGGCGCCGACCCACTCGAACTTGAAGTTGATGGTCTCGGCGTTCTTCAGGTCCGGCTCGGCTACCGGATTGTGCGGCAGCGGCGCCGGCCACTTGGCGGTGGGCGCTTTCGGGTTGGCGACGCCACGGATGGTCGCCAGACGCACCGGGCCATTGCGCAGCGACAGCTCGGCGCCTTCCGCCGGGCCGCGGATGCCCAGCTCCAGGCGCATGCCCGGGCCGATCCAATACTGGTCATTCGGCCCCTTGCCGAAATCGCGCGGCTCCACCGGGTGGCCATCGATGGCGTAGATCTTCGCCTCGGCGTCCGGCAGGTTGAGGCGGTAGGTCACGGTGTTGTCGACGTTGAGGATACGCACGCGGACGATCTCGCCGGCCGGTAATTCGATCACCGGGGTGCGTTCGCCGTTGATGGTCGACAGGCGTCCGCGAGTCCCTTCGCGCGCGGCCTCGCGCGGCACGCTGAAGGGCGTGAAGTTGCCCTCCTCGTCCACGTGCCAGGTCTTCAGGTTGAGGACCTTTTCGCTGGTGAACTCGGTGGGCTCGCGCTCGTCGATGATCAGCGGCCCGACCAGGCCGCGGCCCAGTTGCTCGCTGCTCATCAGGTGCGGGTGGTACCAGTAGCTGCCGGCGTCCGGCGTCTTGAACTGGTAGATGAAGCTCTCGCCCGGCTGCACCGGCGGCTGCGAGATGTAGGGCACGCCGTCCATCTCGATGGGCAGGCGGATACCGTGCCAGTGGATGGTCGTCGGCTCGTCCAGCTTGTTGGTGAAGCGCACGCGCAGCCAGTCGCCCTGGCGCGCGCGGATTTCCACACCGGGAGCCTGGCCGCCATAGCCCAGGCCAGGGGTCTTGTGGCCGGGCACCAGCTCCAGGTCGAGCGGCGCGGCGATCAGTTCGTAATCGTGCTCGGCGGCTACCTGCGGGCGCGCCAGCCAGATGCGCGCGCCACCGGCGCCCAGGCCGACGACGGCCAGGCCAGCGAGGCCACCGAGTACTTGTCTACGGGTAAACGACATGGGTCCAGACTCCTCAAACAAGGGACTTGCGACCCCATCGGCTTTCACGGAGGTTGGCGCGTTCGCGCCCGGCGCCAGGCTCTTGCGGCCGGCTGCATTGCTCTGCTTCCCACATAGGAAGCAGAAGGCAACTGTGCATGAAGGCGCAAACGCCTCTCATGCGCCAGGTCAAGGACAGGTATCCCCGTCCTCGCCTGTCGAAGAAAGCGGCGAGATTGCCGCTTTCCTCGTTAAGGAAACGTTAAACGTCTCCGATCATTCCCACTCGATGGTTGCCGGCGGCTTGCTCGACACGTCATAGGTGACGCGGGAGATGCCTTCGATCTCGTTGATGATGCGGTTCGAGACCTTCTCCAGCAGCTCGTACGGCAGGTGCGCCCAGCGAGCGGTCATGAAGTCGATGGTTTCCACGGCGCGCAGCGCAACGACCCAGGCGTAACGGCGGCCATCGCCGACCACGCCGACGGATTTCACCGGCTGGAACACCACGAAGGCCTGGCTGGTCTTGTGGTACCAGTCGAAGTTGCGCAGCTCTTCGATGAAGATGTGGTCCGCGCGACGCAGCAGGTCGGCGTACTCTTTCTTCACTTCGCCAAGGATGCGCACGCCCAGGCCCGGGCCCGGGAACGGGTGACGGTAGACCATGTCGTAGGGCAGGCCCAGCTCCAGGCCGATCTTGCGGACTTCGTCCTTGAACAGCTCGCGCAGCGGCTCGACCAGTTCGAACTGCATGTCGTCGGGCAGACCGCCGACGTTGTGGTGCGACTTGATCACGTGGGCCTTGCCGGTCTTGGCGCCGGCCGACTCGATCACGTCGGGGTAGATGGTGCCCTGGGCGAGGAACTTCACGTCCTTCAGCTTGGTGGCTTCCTCATCGAAGACTTCGATGAAGCTGCCGCCAATGATCTTGCGCTTCTGCTCCGGGTCACTGACGCCGGCCAGACGGCTGAGGAACTTCTCTTCGGCGTTGGCGCGGATCACCTTGACGCCCATGTTCTCGGCGAACATGGCCATCACCTGGTCACCCTCGTGCAGGCGCAGCAGGCCGTTGTCGACGAAGACGCAGGTCAGCTGGTCGCCGATGGCCTTGTGCAGCAGGGCCGCGACCACCGAGGAATCCACACCGCCGGACAGGCCCAGCAGCACCTTGGACGAGCCCACCTGGGCGCGAACAGTGGCGATGGCGTCGTTGACGATGTTGGACGGGGTCCACAGGGCTTCGCAGCCGCAGATGTCCAGCACGAAGCGCGAGAGGATGCGACCGCCCTGCTTGGTGTGGGTCACTTCCGGGTGGAACTGCACGCCGTAGTAACCGCGGGCATCGTCGGCCATGGCGGCGATCGGGCAGCTCGGGGTGCTGGCGAGGATGTGGAAGCCTTCAGGAATCTCGGTGACCTTGTCGCCGTGGCTCATCCACACGTCGAGACCGAACACGCCGTCTTCGCTGACGCAATCTTCGATGCCGTCGAGCAGGCGGGCCTTGCCGACCACATCAACGCGGGCGTAGCCGAACTCGCGCAGGTCCGAACCCAACACCTTGCCGCCCATCTGCTCGGCCATGGTCTGCATGCCGTAGCAGATGCCGAACAGCGGCACCTTGAGATCGAACACCGCCTGCGGCGCGCGCGGGCTGTTGGCTTCGTGCACCGACTCCGGGCCGCCGGCCAGGATGACGCCGCGCGGGGCGAAGGCACGAACCTCGTCGTCGCTCATGTCGAACGGGTGGATCTCGCAGTACACGCCGATCTCGCGAACGCGGCGGGCGATCAGCTGGGTGTACTGGGAGCCGAAGTCGAGGATCAGGATCCGGTGAGCGTGAATGTCTTGGGCCATGGCCATCTCTCGTAGCGAAATTCTTAAACGACACGGGGCTGTATCAAGCAGCCCCGTGTCCGACTCATTAACCTGAAACCCTTAACCTACGCGGTAGTTCGGGGCTTCCTTGGTGATCTGTACATCGTGGACGTGGGACTCGGCCATGCCGGCGCCGGTGATGCGCACGAACTGCGGCTTGGTGCGCATGTCCTGGATATCGGCGCTGCCGGTGTAGCCCATGGCAGCGCGCAGGCCGCCCATCAGCTGGTGAACGATGGCGGTCAGCTGGCCCTTATAGGGCACGCGGCCTTCGATGCCTTCGGGTACCAGCTTCTCGGCGCCGGCGGAGGCGTCCTGGAAGTAGCGGTCGGAGGAACCGGTGGAACCGGCCATGGCGCCCAGGGAGCCCATGCCACGGTAGGACTTGTAGGAACGACCCTGGAACAGCTCGATCTCGCCCGGCGCTTCTTCGGTACCGGCGAACATCGAACCCATCATCACGCAGTAGGCGCCAGCCACCATGGCTTTGGCCAGGTCGCCGGAGAAGCGGATGCCGCCGTCGGCGATCAGCGGAACGCCGGTGCCTTCCAGGGCAGCGGCGACGTTGGCGATGGCGGAGATCTGCGGCACGCCGACGCCAGCGACGATACGGGTGGTGCAGATGGAGCCCGGGCCGATGCCGACCTTGACGGCGTCGGCGCCAGCGTCAGCCAGTGCCTTGGCAGCCTCGCCGGTGGCGATGTTGCCGCCGATGACCTGGACTTGCGGGAAGGTTTCCTTGACCCAGCGGACGCGATCGATCACGCCTTTGGAGTGGCCGTGGGCGGTGTCGACAACAACTACGTCAACGCCGGCGGCGACCAGGGCGGAAACACGCTCGCCGGTATCGGCACCAGTGCCGACGGCAGCGCCGACGCGCAGGCGGCCCAGGTCATCCTTGGACGCCAGCGGGTAGGTCTTGGCCTTCTCGATGTCGCGGAAGGTCACCAGGCCAGTGAGGTAGAAGTTCTCGTCGACGATCAGCATCTTCTCGATGCGGTTCTCGTAGAGCGCGGCCTTGATCTCTTCCAGCGGGGTGTTCTCGCGGGCAGTGACCAGCTTGTCCTTCGGGGTCATGATCGCGGCCACGCTGTCGCCGATGTTCGGCTTCACGCGCAGGTCGCGGCCGGTGACGATACCGACCAGCTCACCCTCTTCCACCACCGGGAAGCCGGAGAAGCCGTACTCGCGGGCGATCTGCAGCAGCTCGATGATCTTGGTCGACGGGGTCACGGTGACCGGGTCGCGAACAATCGCGGTCTCGTGCTTCTTGACCTTGCGGACCTCGGCGGCCTGCTGCTCGATGCTCATGTTCTTGTGGATGATGCCGATGCCGCCTTCCTGCGCCATGGCGATGGCCAGGCGGGCTTCGGTCACGGTATCCATCGCGGCGGACACCAGCGGGATGTTCAGTTCGATGCCACGGGTCAGGCGAGTCTTCAGACTCACGTCCTTGGGCAGGACTTCCGAATAACCTGGGATCAGGAGGACGTCGTCGAAAGTGAGGGCTTCTTGGCTGATGCGCAGCATGGCGGGGGCTCCCGATCGGGAAAAATGGAAGCGCGGCATTATATCCCAGCTGGGGGGTGCGGCTCAACGTAACCAGACGATCTGGATGCAGTCTTTATCCGGCTTGCGCGCTGGCCCCGTTCCACAGGCCCGCTTATCATCCTTCGCCATGCAGAAAGATCCCTTCCAACGGCTGGGCCTCGACCGCGAGGTTCTGACCGTCAGCCAGCTCAACCAGCGCGCCCGCCACCTGCTGGAGGACGTATTCCCGCAGGTCTGGGTCGAGGGCGAGATCTCCAACCTCGCGCGGCCCGCGTCCGGTCACATGTACTTCACCCTCAAGGACAGCAACGCCCAGGTGCGTTGTGCGCTGTTCCGGCAGAACGCCCTGCGGGTGCGCCAGGCCCTGCGCGACGGCCTGGCCGTGCGGGTGCGCGGCAAGATTTCGCTGTTCGAAGGACGCGGCGACTACCAATTGATCGCCGACACCGTCGAACCCGCCGGCGATGGCGCGTTACGACTGGCCTTCGAGGCGCTGAAAGAGAAACTTGCCGCCGAAGGCCTGTTCGCCGCCGAGCGCAAGCGCGAACTTCCGGCTCATCCCCGGCGCATCGGTATCGTCAGCTCGCCCACCGGCGCGGTGATCCGCGACATCATCAGCGTGTTCCGCCGCCGCGCGCCGCAGGTCGAGCTGACCCTGGTCCCCACCGCCGTACAGGGTCGCGAAGCCATCGGGCAGATCGTCCGCGCGCTCAAGCTGGCCGACGCGCAGAGCTTCGACGCGCTGATCCTGGCCCGTGGCGGCGGCTCGCTGGAAGACCTCTGGTGCTTCAACGAGGAACCGGTGGCCCGCGCCATCGCCGCTTGCGTGACGCCCATCGTCAGCGCCGTGGGCCACGAAACCGACGTATCCATCAGCGATTTCGTCGCCGACGTGCGCGCACCGACGCCCTCGGCCGCCGCCGAGCTGCTGGCTCCCCACAGCGGCGACCTGCAACAGCGCCTGGACAGCCTGCGCCGCCGGCTGATCCTGCGCATTCAGGACCGTCTGACCCGCGAACGCCTGCGCCTGGAAGGCACCGCGCGGCGCCTGCGCCACCCCGGCGAGCGCCTGCGCCAGCAGTCCCAGCGCCTGGACGATCTGGACATGCGCCTGCGCCGCGCCTTCGAGCGCCAGTTGCAGATCCGCCAGGAGCGTGTGGCACGCCTGGATACTCGCCTCGCCGCCCAACACACTGGTCGCAACCTGGCCCTGTTGCGCCAGCGCCTGGACAACCTCAGCGCCCGCCTGCCCCGCGCCACCAACGCGATCCTGCGCGAACAGCGCCAGCGCCTGGACGGCCTGATGCAGACGCTGCACATCGTCAGCCCGCTGGCCACTCTGGGGCGCGGCTACAGCATCCTGCTGGACGACAAGGGCCAAGCCATCCGCAGCGCCGCGCAGACGAAGAACGGCCAGCGCCTCAAGGCCAAGCTGGGCGACGGCGAGCTGGAAGTGCGCGTGGAAGACAATCACCAGGCGCCCGTCACCCTGTCGCTGCTGGACTGAGAACTGATGACCGACCTGCTCGCGCCGATCCTGCCGCAACCCGATCCTGACTGGGCCGAGGCCTTCCGCGTGCCTATCGTCGAGTGCGACCAGCCGCTGCAGGCCATGGGTATAGCCACGGGCTTCGCGGTATGGCCGGCCTATCACCGCCTCGGCGTGCCCAACGCGCAACCGGAGTGCTATGCCCGAACGGGAGTATTCGAGCGCCTGTTGCACGCTGCCAGCCTGCTGCCCGACGGCCTGCGTCTGGTCATCCTCGACGCCTGGCGGCCGTTCGCCGTGCAGCAACACCTGTACGACACGCTTTACGACATCCTCCGCCAGCACCAGCCAGACGCCGACCCAGCCGAGCTGACCCGGCGCACCCGCGAATTCGTCGCGCCGCCCAGCATCCGCGCCGAATCGCCCAGCCCGCACCTGACCGGCGGCGCCATCGACCTGACCCTGTGCGACAGCGAAGGCCGCTGGCTGGACATGGGCAGCCTGTTCGACGAAGCCACGCCGCGCTCCTATACCCGCCATTACGAAGAGATCGCCGCGCCGGACGAGCAGCAGCGGCGCATCCGCGACAACCGCCGGATCCTGTTCAACGCCATGAGCGCTGCGGGGTTCAGCAACCTGTCCAGCGAATGGTGGCACTACGACTACGGCGACCAGCTGTGGGCCGCGCACCTGGGCAAGCCCCACGCCATCTATGGCCCGGCGCAGGTGCTGCCGCTGGAACAGCTGTGGCGCCAGCAGCTCGAGGGCCTGCACCGCTAGCTTTCTCCTCTGCCGGGGAGCCCGGACCTGAAGGAGCGAGTTTGCTCGCGAACGGCTTCGCTGCGAGGGTGGTTCGCGAGCAAGCTCGCTCCTACATAAAGCGCCCTGCCACGACGTTCCGCTTTCGACGAAATCGTCCCGCTCGCCGAAGAGCGCCGTGTAGACTGCCCGCTTCATCCGCCGACACGTCCACGGATTGCGCCATGTTCCGACTCTTCTGCCTGCTCGCCGCCACCCTCCTCGCCCTGCCCGCCCACGCCGAAGGCTTCATCAGCCGTACCCTGAACAAGCCGGTGCCCGGCGGTGTCGCCGTGGTGCAACTGGGCCAGGATGCCGCCGTGCCCACCGCCACCTTCCAGGGCAAGCCGGTGCTGGTGGTGCGTGAGGAGGGCCGCGACTGGATCGCCATCGTCGGCATCCCGCTGACCGCCAAGACCGGCAACCAGCAGATCGCCGTGAAGCAGGCAGGCGCGAGCCGCAACCTCGGTTTCACCGTTGGCGCCAAGCACTATAAAGAGCAGCGCATCACCCTGAAGAACACCCGCCAGGTGAACCCGCTGCCCGAAGACCTCAAGCGCATCAACCGCGAGTTGGCCGAGCAGACCGCCGCGTACCGCAGCTTCAGCCCCGGCACACCGAGCAACCTGGTACTCGACAAGCCGGTCAACGGCCCGCTCTCCAGCCCCTTCGGCCTGCGCCGCTTCTTCAATGGCGAGGAGCGCAACCCGCATTCGGGCCTCGACTTCGCCGTGCCCGCCGGCACGCCGATCAAGACACCGGCCGCCGGCAAGGTAATCCTGATCGGCAACTACTTCTTCAACGGCAACACCGTGTTTGTCGACCACGGCCAGGGCTTCATCAGCATGTTCTGCCATATGTCGAAGATCGACGTGAAACTCGGCGATCAGCTCTCGCGCGGTGGCGTGGTCGGCCGTGTCGGCGCCACCGGACGCGCCACCGGGCCGCACATGCACTGGAACGTCAGCCTGAACGACGCCCGCGTCGACCCGGCGATCTTCATCGGCGCGTTCAAGCCCTGATGCAACTTCGTTTCGATGGACGCAGTGCGCTGTTCGCGCTGCTCTGGTTCGCCGTGCTGGTCTGGCTGGCCACGGCCGGCGCGCACCTCGGCTGGCTGCGCGGCTTCGGCGGCGACGTGCTGGCGGTGATCTGGCTGTACTGCCTGCTCCGCGCCGCGCTGGATGCACCGGCGCACTGGCTCGCCGGCACGGCGCTGGCCTGCGGGCTGCTGATCGAATTCGGCCAGTTCCTCGCCGCGACCTTCCACTGGCAGATCGGCAACCGCGCACTGCGCATCGTGCTGGGCGCCACGCCGGACTGGCTGGACGTGCTGGCCTACTGCATCGGCTTCGCGCTGATTCTCGCGGCGCGGCAGACCCGATTGGCTCTCAGGCCAGCGGGTAACTGAAGAACAGCGCCATCTCCCCGGGCAGCACCTGCGCCGGGTCGTAGAGGTCGGTGGAAAGCCCGCTGAGGGAGAAGCCGCGGGAGCGGTAGAAGCCTACCGCCGGCAGGTTGAGGTTCTGGGTTTCCAGCCACAGGTGGCGCGCCTCGGTGCCGCGCGCCCAGTCCAGGCAGCCATCCAGCAGTTGCTTGCCTACGCCCAACCCGCGGGCCTCGGGGAGGACGAACAGGTCGTCCAGTACCGCGCGGCGATTCCAGATTTCGTAGCGGGCGATAGCGAAGCCCAGGCGTTCGCCTTCTTCGTCGACGACCACGGCGGTCCAGTCGGCCGCCGTGACGTCATCTTTCAGATCAGCGAAGGGATAGCGCTTGGTCTGCGTCTCGGCCAGTCGCTCCTCGCGCAGGATGAAACCATCGGCGGCGCTCTCGACACGCAGGATCGAGTCGCTCGAGTAGCTGCCGTCGAAACCCAGCAGCCACTCGCCGTCTTGCGCCCACACCAGCGGGCGCAGGAGCCGGTCGCTCATCAGTTCATCTTCATGCCGTGCATGTCGTGGCCCATGTCGGTGCCTTTCGGCGCGTCCTTCTGCACGGCGATCTCGACCTTCACGTCACCGGCCTTCTGGAAGTGCAGGGTCAGCGGGAAGCGCTCGCCATCGGTGAGCGGCTTCTTCAGGCCGAACAGCATCAGGTGGTACTGGCCCGGCGCGAAGATGACCTTGCCGCCGGCGGGAATATCCACGCCCTCGACCTTCTGCATCTTCATCATGCCGTCCCTCTCCACGTGCTGGTGGATTTCGGCGCTGGCGGCGCGGTCGGTGTCGGCGCCGAGCAGGCGATCCGCGTCCTTGCCGTGGTTCTGCACGATGAAGTAGGCCGCGCCGTTCACCGAGTTGGCCGGCAGCAACAGCGACCAGGGATGGTCGATGTGCAGGTTGCCAGCCTCGTATTCGTGGGCCATGGCGGCCCCGGAGAAGCCCAGCAGGACAGCGAAAGCGAGCAGGGTTTTACGCATGTTCGAGACTCCAGTTGGCTTGTGATCGGTTCCGCCAGATCGGCGGCAAAACATCGGGCTGCGGACGAAACGATCGCGCCGCAGCATAGCCTGCCTCGCGGCAGGCGTCAGGGTTGAACAGCGCACGCATCAACCCAGCGCAGGGCTGCGCGACTTGAGGCGCGACAGCACCGCCCAGTCCAGCGCCCACACCAGCAGCAGCGACGCGCCCACCAGCGGGAAGGCGACACCGAGGATGATCATGAGTGCCACCCCGCCCTTCCATACCGGCAGCGCGTGCGGCATCGGCGGCACGCCGAGGCGGCCCTGCGGACGGCGCTTCCACCAGATCCACAGGCCGCTGACGGCGCTGAGCAGGATCATCAGGCAGACGCCGAGCATCAGCAGTTGGTTGAACAGGCCGAACATCTTGCCTTCGTGCAGCATCACGCCGGATTCGACACCCTTGGCCACCAGCCCGTAGTCCTTCCAGCGCACGTCGGCGAGCACCTTGCCGGTGTACTGATCGATGTGCAGGGTGGCGTCGTTACGCGAGTCGTCGGCGAACACCGAGACGGTGAACACGCCCTGCTCGCCCTTGGGTAGCGCAATGGCATAGCCCGGCACCACGCCGGCCTTGTCGGCAGTATCGACCACCTGCTGCAGGCTGATCTGCGGCATCGCCATACCGCCGGAACCATGGGCCATGTGTTCGGCGTGGGCGCCGCCGGACATCGGCATCGGGGTGTTTTCCATCGCCCAGGGGATGGTCTGGCGGTGCGCCTCGTTGAGCGTGCGCGCCTCCAGGTCCGATTTGGGCACGTCGTTCCACATGGCCACCGGGAAGCGGTTCCAGACATCGGCGAAGGATTTGCCCCAGAATCCGGTCCAGGTCATGCCGGTGAGCAGCATGAACAGCATCAGCAGCGAGCCCCAGAAACCAACCACCATGTGCACATCGCGCCACAGCGCACGGCCGCGGCGCGACAGGTCCGGCCAGAGCAGCACGCGCAGAGAGCGCTTGCGCGGCCACCACAGGTACAGGCCAGACACCACCAATACGATGCCCCAGCCGGCGGCCAGCTCGATCAGTCGGTCGCCAACAGTGCCAATCATCAGCTCGCCGTGCAGCGCACGGGCCATGGCCTGCAGATTGGACTTCGCGTCCTGCACGCCGAGCAGCTTGCCGCTGTAAGGATCGACGAAGGCATTTACCTCGCGCCCATCGAGCTGGGCGACGAACTGTGCGCTACGGTCAGCGGCCGGTGCCGGCAAATACTGGCTGACCAGCAGTTGCGGGTTCTGGTGATGCAGGTGCATCAGTTGCTCGTCGGCGGACAGCCGCACCTCACCCGGCGTCACCTGCAGCAGGTCGCTGTACATCAGCGGGTCGAGCTGCGGCTTGAACAGGTAGATGATCCCGGTCAGCGACAGCAGGATCATGAACGGCGCGACGAACAGCCCGGCATAGAAGTGCCAGCGCCAGGCCAGGTTGTAGAAATCGAATGTCTTCTTCTGCATTCGTTGATCTCCTCACGCAAGGAGGCCCCCGACCAGCGGGGGCCGGTCGGGCATTAGAACGAGAAGTCCACTTTGGTCCAGAACGTACGTCCCGGCTCGTGGATCGATTCGGGGTCGTTGGCCGGGTAGCCGAAGCCGGCGTTGCCCGCCAGGTTCAGGTGCTCGGCGTAGTCCTTGTCGAACAGGTTGTCGACGCCGGTGCTGACCTTGAGGTTCTTGCTCAGCTTGTACGCGCCGTTGAGCGAGAACACCGCGAAGCCGGGGCTTTCGTCGAAGTCGTAGCCGACCACGTTGCCCTGGTTCTCGGCGATGCGTCCCTGGTGCGCGACCACGCGCCAGAGACCGCCGGCGCTCCAGTCGCCTTCCTCGTAGCTCAGGCCGAAACGCGCCTCCAGCGGTGGCATCTGCGGCAGCGCAGTATCGTCGGTGGTGTTCTTGCCCCAGGCGTAGGCCAGGGTGCCGTCGGCGGTCCAGTTGCTGGTCAACGCGTAGGCCGCGCCCAGTTCGCCACCCATGATCCGTGCATCGACGTTCCGCGCCTGGGAGGTGCGGCCCATCATGCCGCCGGGCATGTAGTCGAACAGGATGTAGTCGCGGATCACGCCGACGTAGCCGGACGCCCAGGCCTTGAGCTTCTCGTCCTCGTACTGCGCGCCGAAGTCCAGCTGGGTGGTTTTCTCCGGCTTGATGCTGTCGAAGGCGTTGACCGAACCGGTCGGTCCCTTGTCCGGGGAGAACAGCTCCCAGTAGTCGGGGAAGCGCTGCACGTGGCCAAGGCCGACATAGAGCGTGGTCGGCGTGTCGGCCAGGTCGTGCTCGTAGCGCGCGAAGCCGCTGGGCAGCGTGTCGGCGCGGGTGTCGTCGGCGGTGGGGTTGGGCATCGCCATCATCCCCGAGCCGGTACTCTGCCGATAATCCTTGACCGAGGCGCGGTCCAGGCGCGCACCGGTGATCACGCGGTCACGGTCGGCGGCGTACCAGGTCAGCTCACCGAAGGCGCCATAGTTGTGGAAGACCGCGTCCTTGTCCCACGGCACTTCGTCGTAGGTGCCGATGCCCATGCCGCTACGCTCGCGGTGCTCGTTGGTCTGGGCATCGACGCCGGTGATCAGCTTGAAATCGTCCCAGCGCCAGGTGGCGGCCAGGCGCCCGCCGAGGGTCCGGCGGTCGACGTTGGAAGCCATGGGGCCGGCCATCATGCCCATGCCCGAGGGCGTGCGCAGGCTGTAGTTGTCCATCACGTGGTCGGCGTAGTTGTAGTAGACCTGCGCCTCCAGCTTGTCGAGCACTTCGCCGATGTTGGACTTCTCGAAGCGCAGGCCGAGGCTCTCGCGCTTGAACTGCGAGCCGTCCATGCCGCGTCCGGCGTAACGCGCTTCACCATCGCCCTTGCCGGCGGTGAGTTCGACCAGGGTGTCGGCGTCCGGCGTCCAGCCCACGGCCACGTCGCCATTCCACTTGTTCCAGCGCGAGGGCACGGTGTTGCCGCTGCCGTCCTCGTAGTCATCGGACTGCGACTTGTTGCCGGTGACCCGCACGTAACCCAGCGGTCCGCCGGCGGCGGCGTCCAGCACGCGGTCGAAGCGGCCATTGGAGCCGGCGACGATGCTGCCGTTGACCCGCGTACCCAGTTCGCCGAAGCGCTCCGGCTCACGGTCGAAGCGGATGGTGCCGGCCGAGGCGCCTGGGCCCCAGATTACGGTTTCCGGGCCTTTCACCACGGTGAGCTTGTCGTAGGTTTCCGGCGAGATATAGGAAGTCGGCGCGTCCATCCGCGCCGGGCAGGCGCCGAGCATGGTGGTGCCGTTGGTGAGGATGTTCAGGCGCGAGCCGAACATGCCGCGCAGCACCGGGTCACCGTTGGTGCCGCCGTTGCGGATGGCGGAGAAGCCGGGGATGGTCTTGAGGTAATCGGCACCGTCGCTGGCAGGGATCGGTTGGCGCGGCTGCTTGGGGTCGGTGACGATGGTCAGCGGTGAACTCTGCGCCACAGCAGTGATGACGCTGGGCGACAGTTCGGTGACATGCGAAGAGTGATCTTCCTCTTCGGCCATCGCCGGGGCGGCAGTGAAACCGCCAAGGGCGGTCAGCGCGCACAGGGCGCGCAAGCCGACGGCACGTTGCCGACGGCGCATTTGCATGCGGGACATTCCATTAATTCCATGATCGGTGATGACGCCCGCTCCACGCGTACTCGCACGGCGCGCAAGCGAATGCAGGCATCCGCGCCGGGGTCGGGGAGTCGGGATTGCGGGTCAGCCGATCAGGGCAGGAGGTGCGCGCGAGCGTGCGCCGGGGAAGACCGGCGAGGCGGGAATACGGGAGGAGACGAACTGGGCGCCCGGCGCGCCGACGGCAGGCAGGCTGTGATCGAGCAGGACCGGCGGTGGTGTCAGCGGCGGGCTGTGGATCAGCAGGCTGCAGTAGCCGCACTTCTCCATGAAGGCGTCGGCAGTGAGCGGTTGCTCGCCGTGGGAAGTCGGTGCCGCGTGTTGTGCAGCAGCCCGGTGCCCATCCGAACAGGCCATTTCGTCCATGGCGGCGATCGCCGCACCATGGTCCATGGCCTTGCCATGCTCCATCGGCATGACGTGATCCATGGGCATGGCGTGATCCATCGGCATCGACTGGGAAACCAGCGGGCCGACATAGATCATCAGCATGGCGAACAACGCCAGCCAGGTGCCTACGCCTTGTCGAGTACGACGGGTCACGAAATGTCCTTGAGCAGGGTATGCCCCACCTGCGGCGGGGGTGCGCAATGATCGCACGGAGTTACAAAGCTCCGCTGCGGCAAGTAGACGCAGAATCAGTTAAGCACAGCGTTAAGCGTTATGAAAAATTGCTAGAAATCAATTATTCAAACAATTTAATCTCACAAGACATTCTCCAGAGACTATTTCTACCAAATTTCCTCAAATGCTTGCCATTGGTCTTCCAGGCCTTTAGCTTGGCACTCATGAAAACCGCACACACCCTCATCCTGCTTCGCCAACACGCCTGCCTGCGCCTGGTCAGCCCGCGACTGCGTGGCTGAGCCCCCCCTCCCCCGGTTTCGCCTCATTCAGATTTTTATGCGCAGGCCCCGCAGGCCGCAGAGAACAAGGATTCCGCTCATGAGCATGTTGAAAGACCCGTCGAAGAAATACCGCGCCTTCACCCAGATCACCCTGCCCGACCGTACCTGGCCGGACAAGATCATCGACAAGGCGCCGATCTGGTTGTCCACCGACCTGCGCGACGGCAACCAGTCGCTGATCGAGCCGATGGACGCCGAGAAGAAGATGCGTTTCTTCAAGTGCCTGGTGCAGGTCGGCCTGAAGGAAATCGAAGTGGGCTTCCCGTCCGCCTCGCAGACCGACTTCGACTTCGTCCGTGAGCTGATCGAGAACGACCACATTCCCGATGACGTCACCATCCAGGTGCTGACCCAGGCCCGCGACGACCTCATCGAGCGCACCTTCGAGTCCCTGAAGGGCGCGAAGAAAGCCATCGTCCACTACTACAACGCCTGCGCACCGAGCTTCCGCAAGATCGTCTTCAACCAGGACAAGGCCGGTGTGAAAGCCATCGCCGTGGCCGCTGGCCAGACTATCAAGCGCCTGGCCGAAGCCGCGCCGGAAACCCAATGGGGCTTCGAGTACTCGCCGGAAGTGTTCAGCTCCACCGAGACCGATTTCGCCGTCGAGGTGTGCAACGCGGTGATCGACGTGTTCCAGCCGACCCCGGCGAACCGCCTGATCCTCAACCTGCCGGCCACCGTCGAGTGCGCCACGCCGAACAACTACGCCGACCAGATCGAGTGGTTCGGCCGCCAGATCAACAAGCGCGACAGCGTGCTGCTCAGCCTGCACACCCACAACGACCGTGGCACTGGCGTGGCCGCTTCGGAACTGGCCCTGATGGCCGGTGCCGACCGCGTCGAAGGCTGCCTGTTCGGCAACGGCGAGCGTACCGGCAACCTGTGCCTGGTGACCATGGCGCTGAACATGTACACCCAGGGCATCGACCCCGAGCTGGACTTCTCCGACATCGACGCCGTGCGCAAGGTGGTGGAAGAGTGCAACCAGATTCCGGTGCACCCGCGTCACCCGTACGTCGGCGACCTGGTCCACACCGCCTTCTCCGGCTCCCACCAGGATGCCATCCGCAAGGGCTTCGCCCAGCAGAAGGAAGACGCCGTGTGGGAAGTGCCGTACCTGCCGATCGACCCGGCGGACATCGGCCGCAGCTACGAGGCAGTGATTCGTGTGAACAGCCAGTCCGGCAAGGGCGGCATCACCTTCCTGCTCGAACAGGAATACGGCATCAGCCTGCCGCGCCGCATGCAGATCGAGTTCAGCCAGGTCGTGCAGAACGAGACCGACCGCCTCGGCCTGGAAATGACCGCCGAGCAGATCTACACCCTGCTGCAGACCGAGTACCTGCAGGCCGTTTCTCCGTTCGGCCTGAAGAACTACCGCCTGCAGGAAGAGAACGGTATCTGCGCCATCGACATCGACGTGACCCACAAGGGCGAGCAGCATCGCTGGCACGGCAAGGGCAAGGGCACCCTGGAAGCCCTGGTCGCCTCGCTGCCGGTGGATGTCGAGATCATGGACTACAACGAACACGCCATCGGCGCCGGCACCAACGCCCGCGCGGCCGCCTACATCGAACTGCGCGTCGAGGGTGGTCGTTCGCTGCACGGCATCGGCATCGATGAAAACATCACCACCGCCAGTTTCCGCGCGCTGTTCAGCGCCCTGAACCGTGCGGTGACGCTGGGCCACGCGAAAGCCGCGTAAGTCTGGCTCAACCGTAGTCCCCCTTTGCCCCGGACGCCTCGTGCGTCCGGGGCTGTTTTCAACGGAGTGAAAACATGACCGATACACCGCAGGACAACCCCTTCCAGACGCCCGCCGCCGCACTTCAGGACGGCCCCGCCGTCGCCACGGGCGAAGCGCTCTACCGTCTCGGCGCCGTGGGCATCGCCACCTTCTTCGGCACCCCGGTCGCCGGAGCCTGGGTCATCGCGCAGAACCTCAAACGTCTGGGCCGCCACGTCCAAGTGCGCAACGCCTGGATCACCGGCATTGGAGCCCTCCTCGCGATCTTCCTGCTGGGCATGTTCCTACCGGATAGCGTCCCCGCCACTCCCATCAACATTGCCGCCGTCTTCGGCATGTATCACTACGCCAAGCAGCACACCGGTGCCGCTGTCGAGCAGCATGCGGCCCAGGGTGGCCAGTTCGCCTCCAACTGGCGCGCTTTCGGCGTCAGCCTGCTGTTCCTGCTCGCCGTCATGGCCGTAGTCTTCGGCGGTGCCTTTGTCCTGGCTCTGTTCGGGCTGATCTGAATCACCCTCTGCACATCACCTAAAGATTCCCCCTAGCCCCCTAGGGGGAAGTCTCCGCAATGCTGGGGCTCGCCCCGATTACTCCCCGCTCCCCCCTTCCCTAGTCTTGCGTGCACTGCCGCAAAAGCGGCAGGCAAACAAAAAACCGTGTCACGCAATCAGACACTTTCGGCCGCCCCTGCCTTGCGTTCAGAGGCGCCTGGTTACCTACAACAACAACGAGCTCGACGTGCTTGGCCATCTGCCTTCACCCGCTTCAGGAGCCAGTAACCGTGAACCCGCAATCTCCCCACCCGCAATCCGTCCGTGCTTCCCGTTATTCCTGGTATGTCGTCGTGCTGTGCATGGTGGCCTATATCTTCTCCTTCGTTGACCGGCAGATCCTCTCGCTGATGATCGAGCCGATCAAAGCCGACCTGCAGATCAGCGACACCCAGTTCAGCCTGCTCAGCGGGCTGGCCTTCTCGCTGTTCTATGCCTTCATGGGCCTGCCCATTGCCTACCTCGCCGACCGCTCCTCGCGGGTCAGGATCATCGCCATTGGCGTGGCCTTCTGGAGCATCGCTACCGCCGCGTGCGGGCTGTCGAAGAACTTCCTGCAGATGTTCCTGGCGCGCATGAGCGTGGGCGTCGGCGAGGCCGCGCTGACTCCGGCGACCTATTCGATGCTCAGCGACCTGTTCCCCAAGGAAAAACTCGGCCGCGCGCTGGGGCTGTACTCCATGGGTGCCTTCCTCGGTGGCGGCCTGGCCTTCCTGGTCGGTGGCTATGTGATCGAGGCGCTGCGCGACGTACCGGCCATCGACCTGGGCTGGCTGGGCCAGGTGCGTTCCTGGCAGATCGCCTTCTTCATCGTTGGCCTGCCCGGCGTGCTGGTGGCGCTGCTGATCGCGCTGACCATCCGCGATCCGGCGCGCAAGCTGGGCGATCGGGAACAAAAGGCAACGGTTCGTGACGGGCTGCGTTTCCTGCGCCGCCATCGCGCCACCTTCGCCTGCCACTACCTGGGCTTCTCCTTCTTCGCCATGTGCCAGTACGCGCTGATGGGCTGGGCACCGGCCATGTACATCCGCCAGTACGGCCTGTCGCCGCTGGAGGTGGGCTACATCCTTGGCGGCATCCTGCTGGTGCTCAACACCGCGGGGGTGTTCTGCGCCGGCTGGTTGGTGGACGTGCTGCAGAAGCGTGGGCGCAGCGACGCCGCGCTGATCAGCGGCATGCTCGGCGCCGCCTGCACCATTCCCTTCGTTATCGGCTCCGTGACAGCCGGCAGCCTGCAGCTGTCGGTGCTGCTGATGGGCCCGGCGATGTTCTTCTGCGCCTTCTGCATCTCCACCTCGGCGGCCGCCATGCAGGTGCTCACGCCCAACCGCCTGCGCGCGCAGGTGTCGGCGCTGTTCCTGCTGGTCTCCAACCTGATCGGCCTGGGCGTCGGCACCACCCTCGTTGCACTGATCACCGACCACTACTTCAAGGATCCGAAGGCCGTCGGCTCCTCCATCGGCATCATTGTCACCCTCGCCGGGCTGCTCTGCCTGTGGCTGCTGGGCAGCGGGCGCAAGCACTTCCGCCGCAGCCTGGGCGAAGAGCAACGGGCCCGGCCCGGAGCCGCCGCGCCGCTGAACAGCACCACCGCCGCTGCGAACTGACCGCGCCCGCCAAGACAAAGGACCGTTCGCCGGTGGGTCGCCCCGCGCCCCGGCGAACCGTGCCCAGGAGATGACGATGTTGCGTAATCGCTTTGCCAGTGCGCTGCTTTCCAGCGCGCTGTTGCCCCTCTGCGCCCAGGCTGACCTGATCGACGACAGTCGCCTGGACACCACCCTGCGCAACTTCTACATGTTGCGCGACTACCGCCAGGACAACGCTCCGCAGTCCCAGGCGGGTAGCTGGTCCCAAGCCGTGCTGGCACGCTTCAGCTCGGGCTTTACCGAAGGCACCATCGGTGTCGGTGTGGATTTCACTGGTTTCTACGCCCTGAAGCTCGACGGCGGCGCTGGCACCAGCAACGACAGCAACCTGCCCTATGACCGCTCGACCGGCGAGCCGGTGGATGACTTCAGCCGTGGCGGCGCCACGCTCAAGCTGCGCTATTCGAAGACCACGCTGAAGGTCGGCCTGCTGGAACCGCGCCTGCCGGTGATATTCCAGGACGATGTGCGCGTACTGCCGCAGACGTTCCAGGGCGTGATGCTGGAGTCAAAGGAGTCGGAGCGCTTCAAGTTCACCGCGGCCCAGTTGTGGAACACCAGCACCCGCGCCTCCAGCGACCGCGAGTCGTTCTACCTCGCCACCCGTCCCGCCAGTCAGGACAGCAACAAGCTGAACCTGGGCGGTGTCGATGCGCAGTGGGCGCCCGGCCTGTCCACCAGCTACTACTTCGCCCAGCTTCAGGACATCTACGACCAGCACTATGTCGGCGCCAACTTCAAGCAACCGGTTGGCGAGAACACCGCGCTGCTCGGCACCCTGAGTTACTTCCACAATGAGGAGTCCGGACAGGCGTTGTCCGGTCGTATCGACAACCGCGCCTACGGGGCCCGGCTGGGCGTGAAGCACGGCGGACACATGTTATCGGCCACCTACCAGCGCATGTTGGGCGAAGACATGTTCCCCATGCTGCTGGGCAACACGCCGCAGCCCTACCTGGTCAACTGGGTTACCAATGGCGGGTTCTTCTGGGCACAGGAGCGCTCCTATCAGTTGCGCTACGACTACGACTTCGCCAGCCTCGGGCTGCCGGGCCTGACACTGATGACGCGCTACACCAAGGGCACCGATATCTCGCGACCGGGGCAGGAAGACGGCCATGAGTACGAGCGCGATACGGATATCGGCTACACGATCCAGGGCGGACCGTTGAAGACGCTGTCATTCCTGATGCGCACCTCCACCGTGCGCAGCAGTTATTCCAGCGACTACGACGAGGTGCGCTTCATCACCAGCTATCCGCTGGCATTCTGAAGGCCCAGAAATGCAGAAGGCCCCTTTCGGGGCCTTCTTCATTCATTCGTCGTCGCCACTGGCCGTCACAGCGCCCAGGCAACACAGACGATGCTGCTGTTCACCACCCTGCAGCAACCAGCTCTCGTCCTCGGCCTGGTAGCTGGCCTCCATCACCTGATTGTAGCTGAAGCGCCATTCGCGACGGTCACGACCGTCGATGGATTCGATCTGCAGCACCACGTCTTCGCTGGCGAAGGGTTGCCCGGCGTTGGCGGCGGCGTCCGCCTGGTCCAGCAGTGCCTCGTTGAGCTCGAACTGCCAGGCATGCAGGCCGTCGATCAAGAGCATATCGGCGGTTTCCAGCTGGTCCAGCAGGTAGGGAGTCGTGGTCATCTTTGGCACTCGGCAATTGGGCTGGCCGCCATGATAGACCAGCTGGGTGCCGGCTGCCGGTTATTCCGCCCGGCGCGGGCAGAGGCGGCGTCTACACTGAGGGTTCTCGCACACCCCTGAGGAGGCAAAGCAGATGCGTACACGCGAACTCGGACAATCGGGCCTGAAGATTCCCGCGCTGGTCTTCGGCGGCAATGTGTTCGGCTGGTCCGCCGATGAAGCGACCTCCTTCCGCCTGCTCGACGCCCTGCTCGACGCCGGGCTCAACTGCATCGACACCGCAGATGTCTACTCGCGCTGGGCTCCCGGCCACGAAGGTGGCGAGTCGGAAGCACTGATCGGCAAATGGCTGAAGAAGACCGGCAAGCGCAACCAGGTGCAGATCGCCACGAAGGTCGGCATGGACATGGGCAACGGCCACAAGGGCCTGTCGGCCGTGTACATCGAGCAGGCGCTGGGGCGCTCGCTGAAGCGCCTGCAGACCGACTACATCGACCTCTACCAGTCCCACTGCGACGACCCGCATACCTCCATGGAGGAAACCATGGGCGCCTTCGCCGAAGCGGTGGAACAAGGCAAGGTCCGCGTGATCGGAGCCTCCAACCTGGACGCCAAGCGCCTGCGCGAAGCCCGCGAAGTCTGCGACCGGCTGAAGCTGCCGAACTACCAGAGCCTGCAGCCCAACTACAACCTTTATGATCGCGCCAACTACGAGACCACCCTGGAGCCCACGGTTCAGCAGTTGGGCATTGGCGTCATCAGCTTCTATTCGCTGGCGGCGGGCTTCCTCACCGGCAAGTACCGCAGCGACGCGGACCTGGGCAAGAGCAGCGTGCGCGGCTACAAAGTGAAGAACTTCATGAACGAGCGCGGCTTCGCCATTCTCGATGCACTTGAAGACGTGGCCAGCGAACTCAACGCCACCCCGGCACAAGTCGCCCTGGCCTGGCTGATGGCCCGCCCGAGCATCACGGCTCCCATCGCCAGTGCGTCGAGGCTGGAGCAGTTGCCGGACCTGATCGCGGCGGTGGACCTGAAGCTCAGTGACGAAGTGATCCAGCGCTTGAACACCGCCAGCGCGTATTGAGCAGGGCGGAAACATCGCGGACGAAGTCCGCTCCTACGCGGGGTCATGTTTCGTAGGAGCGGACTTCGTCCGCGATCGATTGCAGCGAGCCACAACGTCAGAGACGGATGTCGAACTCATCCGCGTCGAGATTGGCCGGAAAGCGTTCCCGGTAGGCCGCCAGTTCCGCCGCATTCAGGGCGATCTGGAACACCCCGTCGGCACTGCCCGCCGCCAGCAGGTTGTCACCCTGGAAATCCAGCACCTGGCTGTCGCCGGAATAGGCGTGGCCCTTGCCGTCTTCGCCGACACGGTTGACCGCGGCGACATAGCAGAGGTTTTCGATGGCCCGTGCGGGCAGCAGGCGGTTCCAGTGCTGGCGGCGTGCGGCCGGCCAGTTGGCGGTATAGAGCAGCAGGTCGGTGTCCTGGGCATCGCGGCTCCACACCGGGAAGCGCAGGTCGTAGCAAACCAGCGGGCGAATCCGCCAGCCCTTCCATTCCAGCAGCACCTGCTGCTCGCCCGGCGTGTAGTGCTTGTGCTCGCCGGCCATGCGGAACAGGTGGCGCTTGTCGTAGTGCTGCATCTCGCCATCCGGGCGCGCCCAGAGCAGGCGGTTGCGATGGCTGCCGTCGGCGGCACGGATGATCACGCTGCCGCAGACCACCGCTTCAAGCTTCGCCGCCTGTTCGCGCAGCCAAGCGTAGGTTTCGCCCTCCTCCGCCTCGGCCAACGCTTCGGAGTCCATGGAGAAGCCCGTGGTGAACATTTCCGGAAGGATCACCAGATCCGCACCGCGAGCGCCCTCCAGCAGCGCGTCGAAACGCTCGCGATTGGCCTTGGCGTCGTGCCAGACCAGGGTGGTCTGCACGAGGGCAAGCTTTAGGTCGGGCAATTGGCTCAGATCGCGCATAGTCGTTCCGCTGCCTGACGCAGCGTCTCCTCTTTCTTGGCGAAGCAGAAGCGCACCAGGCGCATGTCCGCCGGGGCCTGCTGGTAGAACACCGAGACCGGAATGGCGGCCACGCCGTGCTCGCGCGTCAGCCATTCGGACATGGCGACGTCATCGAGGTCCGGGCGGATCGCCGAGTAGTCCACCACCTGGAAGTAAGTGCCGGCAGCCCGCTGGAACGTGAAGCGCGAGCCCTCCAGCAGGTCGCAGAACAGGTCGCGCTTGGCCTGGTAGAAACCCGGCAGCTCGCGCAGGTGATCCGGATGCGCGGCCATGAAATCGGCCAGCGCCCATTGCAGCGGGGTCACGCCGCAGAAGTTCACGTACTGGTGGATCTTGCGCATCTCCGCCGACAGCGCCGGCGGCGCTACGACATAGCCGGTCTTCCAGCCGGTGACGTGGTAAGTCTTGCCGAAGGAGCTGATGACAAAGGCGCGCGGATACAGTTCGTCATGGGCCAGCACGCTGGCATGCTGCACGCCGTCGTAGATCAGGTGCTCGTAGACCTCGTCGCTGATGATGTAGATCTCGCGGTCGCGAATCAGATCAGCCAGGCGATCAAGGTCGGTGCGGTCGATCAGCGCGCCGCTGGGATTGTGCGGGCTGTTGAGGAAGATCAGGCGCGTGCGCGGGGTGATGGCCTCGGCCAGGCGCTGCCAGTCGATGCGGAAGCCCGGCTGGCTCAGCGCGACGTGCACGCAGCGGCCACCGGCCAGTTCGACCGAAGGCTCGTAGCTGTCATAGCAGGGGTCCAGGACGATGGCTTCATCGCCGGCGCGGATCAGCGCCTGCACCGCGCAGAAGATCCCTTCTGTCGCTCCGGGAACAATGGTCACCTCGGTGTCGGCGCTGACGCTACGCCCATACAGGCTGGCGACCTTGATCGCTACCTGTTCGCGCAGTGCCGGCAGGCCGGTCATCGGGCTGTACTGGTTGTTTCCGGCCAAGACATGGCGGGCGACCGCTTCGAGCAGCGGCGCAGGGCCGGGGAAGTCCGGGAAACCCTGGGAGAGGTTCAGCGCCCCGCTTTCGGCGGCGAGCTGGGACATGCGGGTGAAGATGGTGGTGCCGACATTCGGCAGTTTGCTGGTAAGCATGGCGTGACTACAGGCTGCAGGCGATGAGAGGGAGGCCCCTACTCTATCGCCTGCGGCTTGCGGTCTAAAGCCTGACAGACGTTATTTACGTTTGTCCTTTTTCTTCTTCTCGGCCTTCTTGTGGTGCGACATGAGGCGGCGCTTCTTGTTGACCTGGCGATCGGTGAGCTGGGTCTTCTTGCCCTCGAACGGGTTGTCGCCGCCCTTGTACTCGATGCGGATCGGCGTACCGACCAGCTTCAGCACGCGGCGGAAGGTCTTCTCCAGATAGCGCGTGTAGGCCTTGGGCACCGCATCCACCTGGTTGCCGTGGATCACGATCAACGGCGGGTTGGCGCCACCCAGGTGCGCATAGCGCAGCTTGATGCGGCGGCCGTTGACCATCGGCGGCTGGTGAACCTGGATGGCGTCCTCGAGGATCTGCGTCAGCTTGCTGGTGGGCCAGCGGGTCACGGCGGAGCGGAAGGAATCCTGTACCGACTTGTACAAGTGCCCAACGCCAGTGCCGTGCAGCGCGGAGATGAAGTGGATGTCTGCGAAGTCGGCGAACATCAGCCGGCGCTCAAGCTCGGTCTTCACGTAGTCGCGCTCGGCCGACTCCATGCCATCCCACTTGTTCAGCGCAATGACCAGCGCGCGGCCGGTCTCCAGCACGAAGCCGAGCAGGTTGAGGTCGTGCTCGACCACACCTTCGCGGGCGTCCATGACGAAGATGACCACGTTGGCGTCCTGGATCGCCTGCAGGGTCTTCACCACCGAGAATTTTTCCACCGCCTCGAAGATCTTGCCGCGGCGACGCACGCCAGCGGTGTCGATCAGGGTGTACTTCTCTTCGTTGCGCTCGAAGGGGATGTAGATGCTGTCGCGGGTGGTGCCGGCCTGGTCGTACACGATCACCCGCTCTTCACCGAGCATGCGGTTGACCAGGGTGGACTTGCCGACGTTGGGGCGACCGATGATGGCGATCTTGATGCCATCCTTCTCGCTCGGGCCGGGGATGCGCTTGGCTTCCTCGCCCTCGGCGACCTCTTCCAGCTCGCTGGGCAGGTCGTTGTCTTCAGGCGCCTCGGGCTCCGGAGCGAACATCTCGCCCAGGGCTTCCTGGAGCATCTGGGTGATGCCACGGCCGTGGGCGGCGGCGATCGGGATCGCATGCCCCAGAGCCAGCGGGCTGAACTCGGCGCGGGCGATGTCCGGATCGACGGTATCGACCTTGTTGGCCACCAGATAGGTGCGCTTGTTCTTCTTGCGCAGGTGCTCGCCGATCATCTCGTCGGCAGCGGTAAGGCCGGCGCGGGAGTCGACCATGAACAGGACGGCATCGGCCTCTTCGATGGCCTGCAGCGACTGCTCGGCCATCTTGGCGTCGATACCCTCTTCGTCACCGGAGATACCACCGGTATCGATGACGATGAATTTCTTGCCCTGCCACTTGGCCTCGCCGTACTGGCGGTCTCGGGTCAGACCTGCGTACTCGGCGACGATGGCGTCACGGGTGCGGGTCAGGCGGTTGAACAGGGTGGACTTGCCGACGTTCGGGCGGCCCACCAGGGCTATAACGGGAACCATGCGGCTCTCCAGGAAATTTGATTTTCAGAAAACACGACGGCCGCTGCCGTTTTTCACGGCAGCGGCCGGCAGTAACACTCAGCTTAGCGAATCGTGTAGGCGGCCAGCTTACCGCTGTTGCCGAACACGTACATCCAGCTGCCGACTACCAGCGGGCGAACCCGCACGCCGTCACCGTCGACCTTCTCGCGGCCAACGAAACGACCGTCCACCTGGCTCAGCAGGTGCACATAACCTTCCAGGTCACCGACAACCACGTTGCTCGACAGCACGGCCGGAGCGGACAGCTGGCGGCGAGCCAGGGCGTCGTTGCTCCACAGCGAGGACGAACCACGGGAATCGAGGCTTTCCACGGTGCCGCTGGCCTGGCTGATGAACACGCTGCCAGTCCCTTCGGCGACGCCGACGTAGCTGGAAGCTTCACGCTGCCAGAGTACGCGGCCGGTGCCGACGTCCAGTGCCGCGGCGCGGCCCTGGTAGCTGGCGACGTAGAGAACGTTGTCGACCAGCAGCAGGCCGCCGTCGATGTCGACGACACGATCCAGCTCGGAACGACCTTGCGGAATGGCAACGCGCTGTTCCCAGACCGGCAGGCCGCGCTCGACGTCCACAGCGACGACCTTGCCGCTGGCCAGGCCGGCCAGGGCCAGGCGACCAGCGATCAGCGGAGCGCCGGTACCACGCAGGGTCAGCACCGGCACGGTACCTTCGTAGATCCAGCGCTGGTTGCCGGTAGCGGCATCGAAGCCGATCAGTTTGTCGTCCTGGGTCTGCACGACCACCACGTCACCGTTGGTGGCCGGGGCAGCCAGTACTTCGCTGCTGACCTTGGCGCGCCACTTCTGCTCGCCCGAACCGGAATCCAGGGCGATCACGTCACCGCGCAGGGTGCCCAGCAGGACCATGCCGTTACCCACGCCAACGGCGCCGGAAATCGGCAGGTCGAGGTCTTTCTTCCACAGTACTTCGCCGCTCTCGCGCTGCATGGCCATGACACGACCTTCGGCAGACGCGGCATAGATGGTCTGGCCATCCACGGCGGGTTCGAGCAGGTTGTACAGGTCGCCCTGGCCGTCACCGACCGAACGGCTCCACTGCTTCTCCAGGCGAACCTCTTCCTTGAAATCGGTCAGTTCGGCCGGCGGCAGTTCTTTCTTGCTATTGCTGCTGCAACCCACAGCCATCAGGGTCAGTGCCAGCAGTGCAACGTGTTTCCAACGCAACATCTCAGGCGTCTCCCTTGGCCAGGTCGTCGAGTTTCATCTGCAGGGCGCCAACGGCGGCATCTTCCGGCAGGGCAGCCTTGGCCTTCTCGTAGGCGACACGGGCGTCATCATTGCGCTTGAGTTGCAGCAGCAGGTCGCCGCGCAGTTCTTCGCGAGTGGCTACATAGGCCTTGTCGACGTTGCCGTCGAGCAGCTTGAGACCGTCTTCGGCCTTGCCCTGGGCAGCCAGGACACGAGCCAGGCGCTGACGCGCCAGCTCGCCGAGTGTAGCGTCGACCGGCTTGTCGACCACAGCCTTGAGTTCGAGAGCGGCGTCGTCCAGCTTGCCGTTGTCCACCGCGACCTTGGCGACGAACAGGCGGCCGTACTGGGCATACGGAGTGCCGGGGTACTCGGTGGTCAGCTTACCGGCCAGCTCGGCGACCTTGGCGGTGTCGGGCTTGCCGGCCGGGTTCAGCGCGGTTTCCAGCAGGGCCTGGTAAATGATGGAAGCGCCCTGGGACTGATTGGTCTGGTACTTTTTCCAGGCTTGCCAGCCGAACACCACGATCAACGCCAGAGCGGCGCCGGTCAGCAGGGGCATGCCGTTACGCTGCCACCAGTCCTTGATGTCAGCGATCTGTTCTTCTTCGGTACGGTTACTCACCCCAATACTCCTATCCGCTCGATTCAGGCCTGCTGGAGGCAGGCAGCCAGGTGCTCGGGCAGAGCATCCCAGGCGATATTCTGTTGTTCGCCCTCGCCACGCAGGGGCTTGAAACCTACCACGCGGTTGGCCAGTTCGTCGTCACCCAGAATCATTGCGAACTGTGCGCCGCTCTTGTCGGCCTTCTTGAACTGGCTCTTGAAACTGCCGGCACCGGCGTTGACCAGCAGGCGCAGGCCCGGAATGGCCTCACGCAGCTTTTCGGCCAGGGTCAGCGCAGCCAGCTCTGCCGGCTCGCCGAAGGCGCAGACGTAGAGGTCGGCCGGGCGGTTGAGTTCGGACGGGACCACGCCCAGGGTTTCCAGCAGCAGCACCAGGCGCTCCACGCCCATGGCGAAGCCCACACCCGGCGTCGGCTTGCCGCCGAACTGGCTGACCAGGCCGTCGTAGCGGCCCCCGCCGCAAACGGTGCCCTGGGCGCCGAGCTTGTCGGTAACCCACTCGAAAGCGGTGCGGCAGTAGTAGTCGAGGCCACGCACGAGTTTCTGGTTGATTTCGTAGCGCAGGCCGACCGCGTCCAGGCGGGCCTTCAGGCCCTCGAAGTGGGCGATGGACTCTTCGTCCAGGTAATCGTGCAGGCTCGGTGCACCGACCAGCAGGGCCTGGGTGGCCTCCACCTTGCTGTCGAGGATACGCAGCGGGTTGGTGGTCATACGGCGCTGGCTGTCTTCGTCGAGCTGGTCGAAGCGCTCCTGCAGGTAGGCCACCAGGTCCTCGCGAAAACGCGCCCGAGCTTCGCTGGAGCCCAGGGTGTTCAATTGCAGGGTCACGGCGTCGGCCATGCCCAGCTTCTGCCACAGGCGCCAGGTGAGGATGATCAGCTCGGCGTCGATGTCCGGGCCGGGCAGGTTGAAGACTTCCACGCCAATCTGGTGGAACTGGCGGTAGCGGCCCTTCTGCGGCTTCTCGTAGCGGAACATCGGGCCGGTGTACCAGAGTTTCTGTACCTGGCCGCCACCGGACAGACCGTGCTCCAGCACGGCGCGCACGCAACCGGCAGTACCTTCCGGACGCATGGTCAGGGATTCGCCGTTGCGGTCGAGGAAGGTGTACATCTCCTTGTCGACCACGTCGGTGCCTTCGCCGATGCCGCGGGCGAAGAGTTCGGTGAATTCCAGGATCGGCATGCGGATCTCGCTGTAGCCATAGGCGTCCAGCAGATCGGCAAAGGTGCGCTCCAGATAGCGCCAGGCCGGGGTCTGGTCCGGCAGGATGTCGTTCATGCCACGGATGGCTTGCAGGGACTTGCTCACTTAGGATCCTTGTTGCGGTCAGCCGCGCACGATGAGTGCGGCGTCGGCCTCGGCCTTCTCGGCCGCTTTTTCGCGGATCAGCCGTTCCAGCTCATCCACCAGGTTATCGTTCTGCAGCTTCTGCGCCGGCTTGCCGTCGATGTAGATCAGGTTCGGCGTACCACCGGTAAGGCCGATATGGGCCTCCTTGGCTTCGCCCGGGCCGTTGACCACGCAGCCGATCACGGCGACGTCCAGCGGAACCAGCAGGTCCTCCAGGCGGCCTTCCAGCTCATTCATGGTCTTCACCACATCGAAGTTCTGCCGCGAGCAGCTCGGGCAGGCGATGAAGTTGATGCCACGGGAGCGCAGGCGCAGCGACTTGAGGATGTCGAAGCCGACCTTGATCTCTTCCACCGGGTCGGCAGCGAGGGAAATGCGGATGGTGTCGCCAATGCCTTCGGCGAGCAGCATGCCCAGGCCCACGGCCGACTTCACGGTACCCGAACGCAGGCCACCGGCTTCGGTGATGCCCAGGTGCAGGGGTTGCTCGATCTCTTTCGCCAGCAGGCGGTAGGCGGCGACGGCCATGAACACGTCGGAGGCCTTCACGCTGACCTTGAAGTTCTGGAAGTCCAGGCGATCGAGGTGATCGACATGGCGCAGGGCCGATTCCAGCAGTGCTTCGGGAGTCGGTTCGCCGTATTTCTTCTGCAGATCCTTTTCCAGCGAGCCAGCGTTGACGCCGATGCGGATCGGGATATTGCGCTCGCGGGCGGCATCGACCACGGCCTTGACCCGATCTTCGCGACCGATGTTGCCGGGGTTGATGCGCAGGCAGTCAACACCCAGTTCGGCCACGCGCAGGGCGATCTTGTAGTCGAAGTGGATATCGGCCACCAGCGGGACGTTCACCTGCTGCTTGATCTTGCCGAACGCCTCGGCGGCGTCCATGTCCGGCACGGAGACGCGGACGATGTCTGCGCCGGCGTCCTCCAGACGGCGGATCTGGGCCACGGTGGCCGCCACATCCAGGGTGTCGGTGTTGGTCATGCTCTGCACGGCAATGGGGGCATCCCCACCTACCGGCACGTTACCTACCCAGATTTTCCGGGACAGGCGACGTTTGATCGGAGACTCGCAATGCATCTTACTGTCCACCCAACTTCAGGCGAGCGGTACCACCGCGCGCTGGCGTGACTTCGACTGGCTGGCCGTTGTAGCTGACCTGTGCCCCCTGGGCAAAGCCAAGGCGCAGTTGGACCGGCGCCTTGGCGGCGATTTCGAGCGAATCACCCTTGCGCTTGAGGCCCTCGAGGATGACCTTGCCGTCGGCATCGGTCACCTGGGTCCAGCAATCGGCGATGAATTGAACCTTGACCACGCCCTGCCCGGCGGCCGCGACCACAGGAGCAGCCGGCGCCTCGGCCGGTGCAGCGGGGTTCGCCGGTACGGCGGGCTGCTGCGCAGCCGGCGGTTGTGCCAGGGCTGGAGCTGCCGGTGCGGGAGCCGGTACAGCTTCAGGAGCGGTGGGTACGCCCGGAGCGGCAGCGGCCGGCGGGATACCTTCGGCCGGAGCCTCGGCATTGCCGCTGTCGCCAGCGGGTTCGGACGGAACCGGCGGAGTATTGGCCTGGTCCTCGGCGACGGCCTGGTCTTCCGGCTCGTCGAGGGTGTGAATTTCAGTGGTGCCGTCGGCGCTCTCTACCTCGACGTGCTCCATATTCAGGCTGCCGGTCTCGGCCGGACGCGCGGAGCGTTCCTGCCACCAGAAGTAACCGAAGCCGATCAGCACGGCCAACAGAGCCAGGCTGAACAGACGCAACAAGTTGCGCGACAGGCGCACCGGCTCGACCACGCGGCCGAGCGCCTGGACGTTGCTGCCGCTGGCATCGGTGCCGGTGTACTGATCGAAGGCAGTGACCATCTGGGCCTGGTCCATGCCCAGCAGCTTGGCGTAGGCGCGGATATAGCCACGGGCGAAGGTGTGGCCCGGCAACTGGTCAAAGGAGCCCTGTTCCAGCTGGCGCAGCGCATTCTCGGTGAGATTCAGCTGACCGGCGACCTGAGCGGTACTCCAGCCCTTGTTCTCACGCGCCTGGCGCAGGGTCTCGCCAGGATTGGCGCGGGTCGTGCCGATGACATCGGACTGCGACGTATTCATCATTTATCCGCCTGGTATGCCTGGTATTCAGGAGAAGCGGGATACAGGCGCTTGAGTTGCAGCCCGTAGCTGGCAGCGGTATCCCGGTCGTCGTAGATCTTTGCCAGTCGAATCCCCAGCAGCAGGCTGCGCGCGGTCTGCGGGCCCCGCTTGAGGTATTCCTCATAGTAGGCGCGAGCCGGCACGTACTCGCGATCCTGGTAATTCAGGTCAGCCAGCTCCAGCAGCGCCCCTGTCGAGTTGCGATTCAGGCGAATGGCTTTCTCGAAGAATTCCTTGGCCTTGGCGCGCTCATTCAGCTTCAGGCTGACCAGCCCGAGGTTCTCGAAGATACGTGAGCGCTCGGAATAAAGGCCGTCTTCGGTGGCCTTCATGTAGGTGTCGTAGGATTCCTGGTAGCGCTTCTCGTCGAACAGGAAACCGGCGTAGTTGTTCAGGATGCGCGCGTCACCCGAGCGCGAGGACAGCGCCTTGCGGAATTCACTCTCGGCGAGCTTGGGCTCTTTCTCGACCTGGTACACCACCGCCAACGCGGCGTGGGCGTCGGCGCTGGAGGAATCGAGGTCGAGGGCCTGGCGCAGCGGCACCTTGGCCTGCTCGGTATTGCCCATCTGCAGGTAACCGATGCCGAGCTGGATGTAGGCGTCACGCGCCTCGTTCCGGCCCTTGTCGGTTTTCAGAGGATCCTGTTTACCAGTCGTCACGCAACCCGTCAGCACGGTTGCCAACAGTAAGAACAGCGCGGCGCGCAGGGTCATCGGAATCCTCCCTAGTTCAGTTTCGATTGGCGTTGGTCGGAGCCTGTTCGGCTTCCGCGGCCAACTGTCGTACGGCGATATAGCGTTCGCTGCGGCGGGTGCGGTCCATCACCTGGCCTACCAGCTGACCACAGGCGGCATCGATGTCGTCTCCGCGAGTGGTGCGAACCGTAACGTTGAAGCCGCTTTTGTGCAGCATGTCCTGAAAACGGCGGATGGCATTGTTGCTCGGCCGCTCGTAGCCGGAATGCGGGAACGGATTAAACGGAATCAGGTTGATCTTGCAAGGGAAATCCTTGAGCAATGCGATCAACTGCTCGGCATGCTCGGGCTGGTCGTTGACGCCGGCCAGCAGGGTGTACTCGATTGTCAGCACGCGCTCCTTGCCCAGGCGCGTGATGTAGCGGTAGCAGGAGTCGAGCAGCATCTCGAGCGGGTACTTCTTGTTGATCGGCACCAGCTTGTTGCGCAGTTCGTCGTTGGGCGCGTGCAGCGACAGGGCCAGGGACACGTCGGTCACCTCGGCGAGCTTGTCGATCATCGGTACCACGCCGGAGGTGGACAGGGTCACCTTGCGCTTGGAAATGCCGTAGCCGAGGTCCTCCATCATGATGCTCATGGCAGTCACGACGTTATCGAAGTTCAGCAGCGGCTCGCCCATGCCCATCATCACCACGTTGGTGATGGCACGGTCGATCTTGCCCGGGATGGTCCCGAACGATTGGTTGGCGATCCACACCTGGCCGATGATCTCGGCGGAGGTCAGGTCGCTGTTGAAGCCTTGCTTGCCGGTGGAGCAGAAGCTGCAGTCCAGCGCGCAACCGGCCTGGGACGACACGCACAAAGTGCCGCGGCCGCCCTGCGGGATGTACACGGTCTCGACGCAACTGCCCGAGGCCACGCGCACGACCCACTTGCGGGTACCGTCAGAGGAAATGTCCTGGCTGACGATTTCCGGCGGACGAATTTCGGCAACGGCCTTGAGCTTTTCGCGCAAGGCCTTGCCGACGTTCGTCATGGCGTCGAAATCGACGGCGCCAAAGTGGTGAATCCATTGCATCACCTGGCCGGCGCGGAAGCGCTTTTCACCGATGGACTCGAAGAATTCCTCGAGCTGGGGCTTGGTCATGCCCAGCAGGTTGGCCTTTACAGCGGTATCAGTCATGGATTCACCCTCGCTCATTCACTGACGGATCAGCGAATGCGCTCGCACACCTCGGTGCTGGAGAAGAAGTAAGCGATTTCGCGGGCAGCCGAAGCTTCCGAGTCGGAACCGTGTACGGCGTTCTCGTCGATGGAAACAGCGAAGTCGGCGCGGATGGTGCCGGCGTCGGCTTTCTTCGGATCGGTGGCGCCCATCAGCTCACGGTTGCGCAGGATGGCGTCTTCGCCTTCCAGAACCTGAACGACGACCGGGCCGGAGGTCATGAAGGAAACCAGGTCCTTGAAGAAGGGACGCTCTTTGTGCTCGGCGTAGAAACCGCCAGCTTCGCGCTCGGACAGCTGAACCATCTTCGAAGCGACAACGCGCAGACCGGCTTTCTCGAAGCGGGTCAGGATTTCGCCGATGACGTTCTTGGAAACGGCGTCGGGCTTGATGATGGAGAAGGTACGTTGCAGGGCCATGGAAATAACTCCGAAAAGCAAGGTTGGTAATGCCAAGAAGCCCCTGGCGTGGCCAGGAGCTCCTGCGATTCTAGGGTTTGCCGCGCGCCACGCCCGTTGGGCGGCAGCCGCGAAACCGGCCCGACTGCGACAGGGCCGGCGACTGGAAAATTCCCCTGGGGAAATTTTCAACAGCTCACCTAAAGATAAAACCCGCGAATTATACGCGGGTTCATGACAAATGGGTACGCGGCTCTGGTGAGCCGCCCCCTCAGTCGGCTTCGTCGATCCAGGCGGCCTGAATGGCCTCCAGGACTTTTTCCCCGCCGCGGGACGGATCGTCGCTGAACTCCGGCAATGCCAGCACCCAGCGGTGCAGATCGACGAAATTCACGTAGCGCGGATCGACATCCGGCTTGGACTCGGCCAGCTGGATAGCGATTTCGAGCACATCAACCCATTTCAGACTCATGTGAACGCTCCGCCTCAGTGACCTTCGGACACCTGGTTGATGGTGTACTTCGGAATCTCCACCACCAGGTCCGTCTCGCCGACCACCGCCTGGCAGGACAGGCGCGAATCTGCTTCCAGACCCCAGGCCTTGTCCAGCATGTCGTCTTCCAGTTCGTCGGAGGCTTCCATCGAACTGAAGCCCTCGCGCACGATCACGTGGCAGGTGGTGCAGGCGCAGGACATCTCGCAGGCATGCTCGATCTCGATGCCATTGCGCAGCGCTGCCTTCATGATGGTTTCGCCCGGCTGGGCTTCGATCACCGCGCCTTCAGGGCAGTGTTCGGCGTGGGGCAGAAAGACAATCTGCGGCATCTTCGCTTATTCCTCGATTTCGTTGAGCCGGCGACCGGCCAGTGCGGCTTTGACGGTGGCGTCCATACGGCGCGCGGCAAAGGCGTCGGTCAGCTGGGACAGACGCTTGATCTGTTGTTCGATGGCGACGGTATCGCTGCCGGTGGCCAGCTCGCGCAGCGAGTCCATGCCGGCATCGATGACCAGGCGCTCGTCGGCGTCCAGCAGGCGCTCGCCGTCAGCGTCCAGAGCCGACTGCACGGCCTCCAGCAGACGCTGGGCCTCGACCTGCTGTTCACGCAGGGCGCGGGCAGCAAGGTCATCGCCGGCATACTGGAAGGAGTCCTGCAGCATGCGGGCGATTTCGCCATCGGTCAGGCCGTAGGAAGGCTTGACCTGAATGCTCGCCTCGACGCCCGAGGATAATTCGCGGGCGGAAACGCCCAGCAACCCGTCGGCGTCGACCTGGAAGCTGACGCGAATCTTCGCCGCGCCAGCCACCATCGGCGGAATGCCGCGCAGCTCGAAGCGCGCCAGGGACCGACAGTCCTTGACCAGCTCGCGCTCGCCTTGCAGCACGTGGATCATCATGGCCGTCTGGCCATCCTTGTAGGTGGTGAATTCCTGGGCGCGGGCCACCGGTATGGTGGTATTGCGCGGAATCACCTTCTCCATCAGCCCGCCCATGGTTTCCAGGCCGAGCGACAGGGGAATCACGTCAAGCAGCAGCAGCTCTTCGCCGCGCTTGTTGCCGGCCAGAGCGTCAGCCTGGATGGCTGCGCCGATGGCGACGACCTGGTCCGGATCGATGTCGGTCAGCGGGTCGCGAGCGAACAGGTCGCCCACCAGTTCGCGTACACGAGGTACGCGGGTCGAGCCGCCCACCATGACGACGGCACTGACTTCTTCCAGCTCGACACCGGAATCACGGACTGCGCGACGGCAGGACTTGAGGCTGCGCTGGATCAGCGGATCGATCAGGGCCTCAAGCTGGGCGCGGGTCAGTTCACCAGACCAGCCGTCATAAGCAACGGCCACGCTGGCGCTGTCGGTCAGCGCTTCCTTGGCGGCGCAGGCAGTCTGCAGCAGGCGGCGCTGGGCACCCGGATCGAGGTCGGCCGAGAGACCGGCCTGCTCGATGATCCAACCGGCAATGGCATGGTCGAAGTCATCGCCGCCCAGGGCGGTATCGCCGCCAGTGGCCAGGACCTCGAAGACGCCACGGGTCAGGCGCAGGATGGAAATATCGAAGGTACCGCCACCCAGGTCATAGATGGCGACCACGCCCTCGGCGTTCTTGTCCAGGCCATAGGCCACGGCCGCCGCGGTCGGCTCATTGAGCAGACGCAGAACGTGCAGGCCAGCCAGACGCGCAGCATCCTTGGTGGCCTGACGCTGGGCGTCGTCGAAATAGGCGGGAACGGTGATCACCGCGCCGACCAGTTCGCCACCCAGGGTGGACTCGGCGCGTTGACGCAGGACGCGGAGGATCTCAGCCGAGACTTCCACCGGGCTCTTGGCACCCTGGACAGTCTCGATGAAGGGCATGTGCGATTCGCCCTGGGTGAAGCGGTACGGCAGTTGACCGCCCAGTTGCTTCACATCCTCCAGGCCGCGCCCCATGAAGCGCTTGACCGAGATGATGGAGTTCAATGGGTCCTGCGAGGCGTTGGCGCGAACGCTCTCACCCACCTCGATGCGATCGGCGAGATAGCGCACCGCAGACGGCAGGATCACTTCGCCGCGATCATCGGGCAAGGGTGCTGCGACGCCGCTGCGCACAGCAGCGACCAGGGAATTCGTGGTGCCCAGGTCAATCCCTACCGCCAGGCGACGCTGGTGTGGCTGGGGACTTTGTCCGGGCTCGGCGATCTGCAGTAGGGCCATGCGGTTTCTAATCAGGCTATCGGGCGCGGCGCGGGCCGCGCGGATTAATCGTCGAGTCGCTCTTCGAGCTGCCGCACTTCCTGCGCCAGCTTGTCGAGGAACTGCATGCGGCGAACCAGACGCTCGGCCAACTCACGACGGGCGGCATCATCCCAGCAATCGGCGAAATCCTCTTCCAGACGCTGCTGGGCGGATTTCAGCTGACGCTTGAACTGCGCCACGCCATCGAGATCGGCGCTGTCCTGCAGATCTTCCAGATCCTCGCGCAGCTGCATCTGCTGCAGCAGAAACTCCGGATCCTGCACCGTGGCTTCCAGCGGCATCGCATCGCCACGCAGGGCCAGCAGGTACAGCGCGCGACGCGGGACGCTCTTCAGCGTCTGGTAGGCATCGTTGAGCTCGGCGGCCTTGGACTGCGCCAGTCGTTGCTCGCGCTCGGAAGCATCGGCGAAACGGTCCGGATGGACGGTTCGCACCAGCTCCCGATAGCGATTGCCGAGGGCTTCCAGATCGATCCGGAAGCCCGGCTGCAGGTCGAACAGCGCGAAGTGACAGGGACTACCCACACCCAGCCTCAGACGTTGAAGCTTTCGCCGCAGCCACACTCACCGCGCACGTTCGGGTTGTTGAACTTGAAGCCCTCGTTGAGGCCTTCCTTGGTGAAGTCCAACTCCGTGCCGTCGAGATAGACCAGGCTTTTCGGGTCGATGATGACCTTCACGCCGTGGCTCTCGAACACCTCGTCCTCGGCTGCCAGTTCGTCGACGAACTCCAGCACGTAGGCAAGGCCCGAACAGCCGGTGGTACGCACGCCAAGACGAATGCCCTCGCCCTTGCCGCGCCCTTCGAGGGAGCGGCGAACGTGGTTGGCGGCGGCTTCGGTCATGCTGATGGCCATGGGAACTCCTTACTCAACGAATCGCTTCAGAGCAGACCTTTCTTCTGCTTGTAGTCGCGCACGGCCGCCTTGATGGCGTCCTCGGCGAGTACCGAGCAGTGGATCTTCACCGGCGGCAGGGCCAGTTCTTCGGCGATGGTGGTGTTCTTGATCGATTCGGCCTCGTCCAGGGTCTTGCCCTTCATCCACTCGGTGGCGAGGGAGCTGGAGGCAATGGCCGAACCGCAGCCGTAGGTCTTGAACTTGGCGTCTTCGATGACGCCCTGCTCGTTGACCTTGATCTGCAGGCGCATCACGTCGCCGCAAGCGGGAGCACCGACCATGCCGGTGCCAACATCCGGATCTTCGGCGTTGAGCTTGCCGACGTTGCGCGGGTTTTCGTAGTGGTCGATGACCTTGTCACTGTAAGCCATGGCTAATCCTCACTTCTATGGGGCGGGTCAGTGGGCCTGCCATTCGACCTTGGACAGGTCGACACCCTCTTTGAACATATCCCACAGCGGCGAGAGTTCACGCAGCTTGGAAACGGCTTCCACCACCTTCTTGGCGGCGTAATCGACCTCTTCTTCAGTGGTGAAGCGGCCGAAGCTGAAACGGATGGAGCTGTGCGCCAGCTCGTCGTTGCGACCCAGGGCGCGGAGCACGTAGGACGGCTCCAGCGAGGCCGAGGTGCAGGCGGAACCGGACGAAACGGCCAGGTCCTTGAGCGACATCATCAGCGACTCGCCTTCGACGTAGTTGAAGCTGACATTGAGGATGTTCGGCGCGTAGGAAACCGGGCTGCCATTGAGGTACAGCTCTTCCAGGTCCTGCACCTGATCGAAGAAGCGCTTGCGCAGACCTTCGATGCGGGCCATTTCCTGGTGCATTTCTTCCTTGGCGATGCGGAAGGCTTCGCCCATGCCGACGATCTGGTGGGTCGCCAGGGTGCCCGAACGCATGCCACGCTCGTGGCCGCCACCGTGCATCTGGGCTTCCAGACGTACACGCGGCTTGCGGCGCACGTACAGAGCGCCCATGCCTTTGGGACCGTAGACCTTGTGGGCGGAGAAGGACATCAGGTCGACCTTGAGTTTCTCCAGGTCGATGTCGACTTTACCGGCGGACTGGGCGGCATCGACGTGCAGCAGAATGCCACGCGCGCGGGTCAGCTCGCCGATGGCGGCGATGTCGTTGATGCTGCCGACTTCGTTGTTCACGTGCATGACCGAAACCAGGATGGTGTCGTCACGCAGGGCGGCCTCGACCATCGCCGGGGTGATGATGCCCTCGGGAGTCGGCTCCAGGTAGGTCACTTCGAAACCTTCGCGCTCCAGCTGGCGGCAGGTATCCAGGACCGCCTTGTGCTCGATCTTCGAGGTGATGATGTGCTTGCCCTTGGTCGCGTAGAAGTGCGCGACACCCTTGATGGCGAGGTTGTCGGACTCGGTGGCACCGGACGTCCAGACGATCTCGCGGGGGTCGGCATTGACCAGTTCAGCGACCTGGCGACGGGCATTCTCAGCCGCTTCCTCGGCCTTCCAGCCGAAGACGTGGGAGCGCGAGGCCGGGTTGCCGAAATTGCCGTCAACCAGCAGGCAGTCGGCCATTTTCTGAGCGACACGCGGATCCACCGGGGTGGTGGCGGAGTAGTCGAGGTAAATCGGCAATTTCATCAGGTAACTCCTACAGGCGGGCGTTCGCTCAATCGATGGCGGACGCTTCAATCTTGTCGAGGCGCAGCGACTTGCTGCCGGAGCAGCGACGCTCATCCTGGCGCTGGGCGACCTCTTGAACTTCGCGGCGCTCGACCAGGTCGGCCAGGCTGATGCCGCTGAGAAACTCGTGAATCTGCTGACTGAGGTCGCACCACAGGTGGTGGGTCAGGCAGGTGTCGCCGGAGTGGCAGTCGCCCTGACCCTGACAGCGAGTGGCGTCGACCGACTCATTGACCGCATCGATCACCTGGGCGACGTGGATGCCGGTCATGTCGCGGGACAACTGGTAGCCGCCGCCCGGACCGCGCACGCTGACCACCAGGTTGCCACGGCGCAACTTGGCGAACAGCTGTTCCAGGTAGGACAGGGAGATACCCTGGCGTTCGGAGATATCGGCGAGAGAAACCGGGCCACGCTGGGCGTGCAACGCCAGGTCGAGCATGGCGGTGACGGCATAGCGGCCTTTGGTGGTCAATCGCATGGGGAAATCCGGAAGAATCGCTGGTATGGCGGGAGTATGCTCTTTTCCGACTATTTAAGTCAACTATAAGACCTATTACTTTAGTCGGATTTAGCCAGCGAACGGCGCCGTATTCTAACAGCAATACCGGCGTCGGCGCATCACTGCGCCGACTGGCTGCTCTCCTGGTCCTTGACCCCGGCAAAGTCCTCTTCCCGCAGGACCGGAAGATCCTTGGCACAGTAGTCACTGCCCAAGGCCGTCAGGGCCTTGCACATGCCCTCCAGGCGCCCATCGACCGCCTGCAGGTGATCAAGCAGCTGACCGATGGCGCGCGCTACCGGGTCGGGCATGTCCTGGCTGACGCCATAGGCATCAAACCCGAGCTTTTCTGCCATGGCCTGGCGCTTGGCCGCCTGATCCGCGTCATCCTTGACGATGATGCGACCCGGAATACCCACGACGGTCGCCCCAGGCGGTACCTCCTTGGTCACCACGGCATTGGAACCGACCTTGGCGCCAGCACCCACCGTGAAAGGACCGAGCACCTTGGCACCCGCTCCCACCACAACGCCATCGGCCAGGGTCGGATGGCGCTTGCCCTTGTTCCAGCTGGTGCCACCCAGGGTCACCCCCTGATAAATGGTCACGTCATCGCCAATTTCGGCGGTTTCGCCGATGACAATGCCCAGGCCGTGGTCAATGAAGAACCGGCGACCGATCTTCGCACCCGGATGGATCTCGATGCCGGTCATCCAGCGACCGAAGTTCGACACCATGCGCGCCAGCCACTTCCAGCCGGAAGTCCACAAGCCATGGGCCAGGCGATGCAGCCAGACGGCATGCAGCCCCGGATAGCAGGTCAGCACCTCGAAGGCGTTGCGTGCCGCCGGGTCACGATGAAATACGCTCTGGATATCCTCGCGTACACGCTCAAACATCTTCATCACTCCGCTTGGAAAGCTCCCCGCGGGCAGCCTTCTGTGTCTCGGTGAGAATACCCCGCAGGATATTCATCTCCAGCTTGCTGACGCCGCTGCGGCCGTACAGGCGACGCAGGCGAGACATCAGGTGGCGCGGCTTCTGCGGGTCGAGGAACTGGATATCCACCAGGGTCGACTCCAGGTGCGCATAGAAGCGTTCCAGCTCATCCGACGTCACCGGGACGCTGTTGAGCATCGCCGTGGACTCGACCTTCTCGTGCTTGGTCGGCTGACCTTCAGCAGCCAGCCACGCCATACGCACCTCGTAGACCAGCACCTGCACCGCCGTCGCCAGGTTCAGCGAGCTGAACTCGGGATTGGCCGGGATATGCACATGGAACTGACATCGCTGCAGCTCTTCATTGGTCAGGCCGGCATATTCGCGACCGAACACCAGCGCGACCTCACCACCCTGCTGGACGTGCTCCAGGCTGGTGGTGGCGCACTCACGGGGATCCAGCAGCGGCCAGGGAATGCGGCGATCGCGCGCGCTGGTGCCCAGCACCAGGCTGCAACCCGCCAGGGCATCTTCCAGGGTAGGAACGACCACGGCCGCGTCGAGAATGTCATCGGCGCCGGATGCGCGGGCACGGGCTTCACCGCTGGGGAAATCCATCGGATCCACCAGCACGAGGCGCGACAGGCCCATGTTCTTCATCGCACGGGCCGTACCGCCGATATTGCCGGGATGGCTGGTGTTGACCAGCACCACGCGAATTTTGTCGAGCAACGCGCGACTCCACACATAAAGCGAAAAGGGAGGGAATCCTACCGCAGCAGTGGGTCTTGCGCCACGCAGGCGACAGGTCGCTCTATGAACGTCAGCGCTTTCTGCTAGAATGTTCGGCTTTCTTTAACGACCCAGGTGACCTCTCCATGCAGCCTATGCTGAATATCGCCCTGCGCGCCGCTCGCAGCGCCGGTGAACTGATCTTCCGCTCCATCGAACGCCTGGATACCCTGTCGGTCAACGAGAAAGAAGCCAAGGACTACGTGACCGAAGTCGATCGCGCAGCCGAACTCTCCATCGTCACCGCCCTGCGCAAGGCCTACCCGAACCACGGGATCATGGGCGAAGAAGGCGGCATGCTCGAAGGCAGTGGCGAAGGCGCCGACTATCTGTGGATCATCGACCCACTGGACGGCACCACCAACTTCATTCACGGCGTTCCGCACTACGCCGTCAGCATCGCCTGCAAATACCGCGGTCGCCTTGAGCACGCCGTGGTCCTCGACCCGGTCCGCCAGGAAGAGTTCACCGCCAGCCGTGGCCGTGGCGCCGCGCTGAACGGCCGTCGCCTGCGCGTCAGCAACCGCAAGAGCCTGGAAGGCGCCCTCCTCGGCACCGGCTTCCCGTTCCGCGACAGCCAGATGGACAACCTGGATGCCTACCTGGGCATGTTCCGCAGCCTGGTCGGCCAGACCGCCGGCATCCGCCGCGCCGGCGCCGCCAGCCTGGATCTGGCCTACGTCGCCGCCGGCCGCTACGACGCCTTCTGGGAATTCGGCCTGTCCGAGTGGGACATGGCAGCCGGCGCCCTGCTGATCCAGGAAGCAGGCGGCCTGGTGAGCGATTTCACCGGCGGTCACGAGTTCCTCGAGAAGGGCCAGATCGTCGCCGGCAACACCAAGTGCTTCAAGGCGCTGCTGACCAGCATCCAGCCGCACCTGCCGGCCTCGCTCAAGCGCTGAGCCTGGGTGACGCGAGAAAAAGCCCGGCAATGCCGGGCTTTTTTGTGCCTGCGAGAACGCACTTCATTGCAGGAGCGAGCGTGCTCGCGAAGCTTTCGCCCTTTTCATTCTGGCGCCGTGATGCCGGGCTGTTCGCGAGCAAGCTCGCGCCTAGAAAGAGCGCCAAAAGAAAAGGCGCCCGATGGGCGCCTCTCTCACTGAAACCTGGCGACGATTTACTGCTGCCCCAGGACCAGCCGACCGCTCTTGTCGACCGGAATCTGCGAGCCCGGATCACGGTCCATGCGGACCTGACCAGCCTTGCCATCGAGCAGGTACTTCACGTCGTAGCCGACGACCTTCTCGCTGGTGTCGTTGACCGTGCTGCAGCGGGTTTCGGTGGTGGTGTAGGTATCACGCTCCTGCATGCCTTCCTGCACCTTGTTACCCGCGTAGCCGCCGCCGATGGCACCCGCCACGGTAGCGATCTTCTTGCCGTTGCCGCCGCCGATCTGGTTGCCGAGCAGGCCGCCAGCAATGGCACCGATGGCGGTACCGGCGATCTGATGCTGGTCCTTGACCGGGCGCTGATGGGTCACTGCCACGTCCTTGCAGACCTGGCGCGGATTCTTGATGGTTTCCTTGACCGGCTGAACGGCGAGCACCTCGGCGTATTGCGGCGCACGGTCCACCAGACTGTAGGTAGCCACGGCGCCACCGGCAGTCACGCCTACAGCGCCCAGCACGGTACCGATTAGCAACGACTTGTTCATAGGATTCTCCTGGTCTTTCTTCTCATTCGGGCCTTGCCCTTTACCCTGCCTTGGAGCGGCGGTTTTGTAAGAAAGTTCCAACAAATCCGTGAGCCACTGCCCACAAACAAAAACTCCCGCCGAAGCGGGAGTTCTGTCGAAGGCGCGGAACGCTCTATTACGGGCGCTCGTCGACTTCCTTGCTCGGCGGAGGAATCAGGTCCTCGCTGGACAGGTTCAGCCAGATCAGTACCACGTTGGCGATATAGATCGACGAGTAGGTACCCGCCATTACGCCGACGAACAGGGCGATGGAGAAACCGAACAGGTTGTCGCCGCCGAAGAACAGCAGGGCGGAGATAGCCAGCAGGGTCGATACCGAGGTGGCGATGGTCCGCAGCAGGGTCTGGCTGGTCGAGATATTGATGTTCTCGATCAGGCTGGCCTTGCGCAGCACGCGGAAGTTCTCGCGCACCCGGTCGAAGATCACGATGGTGTCGTTCAGCGAGTAGCCCACCACCGCCAGCACCGCAGCCAGCACGGTCAGGTCGAAGGTGATCTGGAAGAACGACAGCACGCCCATCACGATGATGGCGTCGTGGATCAGCGAGAGGATCGCCCCCAGGGCGAACTTCCATTGGAAGCGGAAGCCCACGTACAGGAGGATGCCGCCCAGCGCCAGGAGCATGCCAAGGCCGCCCTGGTCGCGCAGCTCTTCACCCACCTGCGGACCGACGTACTCGACGCCGTTGACCTTGGCCGGGTTGGAAGCGTCGGCCTTCTGCAGCGCAGTGGCGACCTTCTTGCCCAGTTCCGGGTCTTCGCTGGGCATGCGCACCAGAACGTCGCGGGTGTCACCGAAGCTCTGCACCACGGCTTCGCTGTAACCAGCGGCGACCAGTTGCTCACGCACCTTGGACAGGTCGGCAGGCTGCTCGTAGTTCAGCTTGATCGACGTACCGCCGGTGAAGTCCAGGCCGAAGTTGATGCCTTTGAAGACCCAGCTGCCGAGGGCGATCAGGGTCAGGATCAGGGTCGCGGCGAACGCAATGTTGCGCACGCCCATGAAGTTGATAGTACCGATCTTGATATTCATCTCTGGCCCCTTAGATCCACAGCTTCTTAACGTCGCGGCCGCCGTAGATCAGGTTCACCATTGCGCGGGTGACCAGAATGGCAGTGAACATCGAGGTGAGAATACCCAGGGACATGGTGACGGCGAAGCCCTTCACCGGGCCGGTGCCCATGGCGTAGAGGATGCCGCCGACCAGCAGCGAGGTCAGGTTGGCGTCGATGATCGCGGTGAAGGCACGGTTGAAGCCCTCGTGGATCGCCCGCTGCGTCGACATGCCCGCCGCCAGCTCCTCGCGTATCCGCGAGAAGATCAGCACGTTGGCGTCCACCGCCATGCCCATGGTCAGCACGATACCCGCGATACCCGGCAGGGTCAGGGTCGCACCGAGGATCGACATCAGCGCCACCAGCATGACCATGTTGAAGGCCAGGGCGACGGTGGCGATCACGCCGAAGAAGCGGTAGATGACGATGATGAACAGGGAAACGAAGACCATGCCCCACAGGGAGGCGTCGATACCCTTGGCGATGTTGTCGGCACCCAGGCTCGGGCCGATGGTGCGTTCTTCAGCGAAGTACATCGGCGCAGCCAGGCCACCGGCGCGCAGCAGCAGGGCCAGTTCCGAGGACTCGCCCGGAGCGTCCAGGCCAGTGATGCGGAACTGGTTACCCAGCGGCGACTGGATGGTCGCCAGGCTGATGATCTGCTTCTCTTCCTTGAACGCCTGTACGGCGACTTCCTGCTCGACGCCGTCGACGACCTGCTTGGTATAGCGGGTGATCGGCTTCTGCTCGATGAATACCACCGCCATGCTGCGGCCGACGTTGTTGCGGGTCGCGCGGTTCATCAGCTCGCCGCCGTGGCCATCCAGACGGATGTTCACCTGCGGACGGCCGTTCTCGTCGAAGCTGGCGCTGGCGTCGGTGACCTGGTCACCGGTGATGATCACGCCACGCTCCAGGGTCGCCGGCGGGCGACGCGGCTCGCGGAAATCGAAGGTTTCAGTGGAGGACTTGATCGCGTCCAGCTCGGCGGCCAGGCGGAACTCAAGGTTCGCGGTCTTGCCGAGGATACGCTTGGCTTCGGCAGTGTCCTGCACGCCCGGCAGCTCGACGACGATGCGGTTGGCGCCCTGGCGCTGTACCAGCGGCTCGGACACGCCCAGCTCGTTCACACGGTTGCGGACGGTGGTGAGGTTCTGCTTGATCGAGTATTCGCGGATTTCGGCCAGCTTGGTGGCGGTCATGGCCAGGCGCAGGACCTGCATGCCATTGCGCTCGCTCTGGGCGGTTTCGAAATCGCGGAAATCCTTGGCGATGATCGACTTGGCCTTGTCCAGGTCGGCTTCTTCAGTGAAGCCCAGCTGGATGCCGCCGTCCTGTACCGGCAGGCTCCGGTAGCGCACGCGCTCTTTACGCAGGGCGCTCTTGACCTCGTTCTCGTAGACCTTCATACGAGCGTCGACGGCCTTGTCCATGTCCACTTCCAGCAGGAAATGCACACCACCGGACAGGTCCAGACCCAGCTTCATCGGGTGGGCGGCGATGTTGCGCAGCCAGTTCGGCGTGGTCTGGGCCAGGTTCAGGGCGACTACGTAGTCGTCACCCAGCGCACGGCGGACGATGTCCTTGGCCGGCAACTGGTCTTCCTGCTTGACCAGGCGGATCAGGCCGCTGTTCTTGCCCAGCGAGCCCGCCTTCACGGCGATACCGGCGTCGGCGAGCGCCTTGCTGGCCTTGTCCACGTCGGCCTGGGTGACCTGCAGCGCAGTGCTCGCGCCGCTGATCTGGACGGCCGGATCGTCAGGATAGAGGTTGGGTGCGGAATAGATGAAACCGACGGCCAGGACCGCCAGGATCAGCAGATACTTCCACAGGGGATACTTGTTGAGCATGACACCGCCCGTTATGACGCGGGGCGCATCTTGCGCCCCGTCGGTTGGGTTTCTAAGAGGTGGATCAGATCGCCTTCAGGGTGCCTTTCGGCAGGGTCGCGGCGATCGCGGCCTTCTGGAACTTCAGCTCGACGTTGTCGGAAACCTCGACGACGACGAAGTCATCGGCCACTTTGGTCACCTTGCCGGCGATACCGGCGGAAGTGACGACTTCATCGCCCTTCTGCAGGCCGGACAGCAGGTTCTTGTGCTCCTTGGAGCGCTTGGCCTGGGGACGCCAGATCATCAGGTAGAAGATGACCAGGAAACCGACCAGGAAAATCCACTCGAAGCCGGTACCGGCCGGGCCAGCTGCAGCGGCCGGGGCTGCGGCGTCAGCGTAGGCAGCGGGGATCAGAAAACTCATTGGAAACTCCTGTCTCAAAGCTTTTTCGATGAATAAGGTCAGTCCGCCAGCGGCGGCACGGGTAGGCCGCGCTTGGCGTAGAAGGCGTCGACAAAGTTCGCCAATGTACCCTGTTGGATTGCCTCGCGCAAACCAGCCATAAGCCGCTGATAATGCCGCAAGTTGTGGATGGTATTGAGCATGCTGCCGAGCATTTCGCCGCACTTGTCCAGGTGGTAGAGGTAGGCGCGGGAGAAGTGCTTGCAGGTGTAGCAATCGCAGGTCGGGTCCAGCGGAGATTCGTCGTGCTTGTGCACCGCGTTGCGGATCTTGATCACCCCGGTGTCAACGAAAAGGTGGCCATTGCGCGCATTGCGGGTGGGCATGACGCAGTCGAACATGTCGACGCCCCGGCGCACACCTTCCACGAGGTCCTCGGGTTTGCCCACACCCATCAGGTAACGAGGTTTGTCAGCCGGCATGTGCTGGGGCAGGAAGTCCAGCACGCGGATCATCTCTTCCTTGGGCTCGCCCACCGACAGGCCGCCGATGGCCAGGCCGTCGAAGCCGATTTCCTGCAGGCCCTCGAGCGAGCGCATGCGCAGTTCCTCGTGCATGCCGCCCTGGACGATACCGAACAGCGCCGACGGGCTGTCGCCGTGAGCAGCTTTCGAGCGCTTGGCCCAGCGCAGCGACAGCTCCATGGAGCGCTTGGCCACGTCGAACTCGGCCGGGTACGGGGTGCACTCGTCGAAGATCATCACGATGTCCGAGCCCAGTGCGCGCTGCACGGCCATGGACTCTTCCGGGCCCATGAAGACCTTGGCGCCGTCTACCGGCGAGGCGAAGTACACGCCCTCTTCCTTGATCTTGCGCAGCGCGCCCAGGCTGAACACCTGGAAGCCGCCGGAATCGGTGAGAATCGGGCCTTTCCACTGCATGAAGTCATGCAGGTCGCCGTGCTTCTGGATCACCTCGGTGCCCGGGCGCAGCCACAGGTGGAAGGTATTGCCGAGGATGATCTGCGCGCCGATACCCTCGATGTCGTGCGGGAGCATGCCCTTCACGGTGCCGTAGGTGCCCACCGGCATGAAGGCCGGGGTTTCCACCACGCCACGGGGGAAGGTCAGGCGACCGCGACGGGCCTTGCCCTCAGTGGCCAGCAGTTCGAATTTCATGAAACTCATGGATCAGTCCTCGGGGCCGCGCGGTGCCGGGTTGCGGGTAATGAACATGGCATCGCCGTAGCTGAAGAAGCGATAGCCCTGCTCCACTGCCGCCGCATAGGCAGCCATGGTCTCGGGATAGCCGGCGAAGGCGGAGACCAGCATCAGCAGGGTGGATTCGGGCAAGTGGAAATTGGTCACCAGGGCGTCGACCACGTGGAACGGCCGGCCCGGGAAGATGAAGATGTCGGTGTCGCCGCTGAACGGCTTGAGCACGCCGTCACGGGCGGCGCTTTCCAGCGAGCGCACGCTGGTGGTGCCGACGGCGACCACCCGGCCGCCACGCGCCTTGCAGGCGGCCACGGCGTCGACCACGTCCTGGCTGACTTCCAGCCATTCGTTGTGCATGTGGTGATCTTCGATGCGCTCCACGCGCACCGGCTGGAAGGTACCGGCGCCGACGTGCAGGGTCACGAACGCAGTTTCCACGCCCTTGGCGCGGATGGACTCCAGCAGCGCCTCATCGAAGTGCAGGCCGGCAGTCGGCGCAGCAACAGCGCCCGCGCGCTCGGCGTAGACGGTCTGGTAACGCTCGCGGTCGGCGTCCTCGTCGGGGCGGTCGATATAGGGCGGCAACGGCATGTGACCGACGCGCTCCAGCAGCGGCAGCACATCTTCGCTGAAGCCCAGCTCGAACAGCGCATCATGGCGTTGCAGCATTTCAGCCTCGCCACCGCCGTCGATGAGGATCTTCGAGCCCGGCTTGGGGGATTTGCTGGAACGCACGTGGGCCAGCACGCGATGGCTGTCCAGCACGCGCTCCACGAGAATTTCCAGCTTGCCGCCAGAAGCTTTCTGGCCAAACAGGCGGGCAGGAATCACCCGGGTGTTGTTGAACACCATCAGGTCACCCGGCTGGAGGAAGCCGAGGACGTCAGCGAATTGCCGATGGCTGAGCTCGCCGCTCGGACCGTCCAGCACCAGCAGACGGCTGGAGCGGCGCTCGGGAAGCGGATGGCGGGCGATCAACGCCTCGGGCAGGTCGAAATGAAAGTCAGCGACGCGCATGGGAAGAGCTATCTCGAAGGGGCGCGTATCTTACTGGAAATGCCAAATTCTGACCATTCGAGCCGATTGACCGGCGCAGAGCGGCTCCCTATACTGCGCGCCCATTGCCTCGGTGGCGGAATGGTAGACGCGGCGGATTCAAAATCCGTTTCTGGCGACAGAGTGAGAGTTCGAGTCTCTCCCGGGGCACCATCCTCCCTCTCCTCAGTGGAGGGAACACTTGAAAGCCCGCTCATTCAGCGGGCTTTTTCGTTTCTGGCCTTCAGCACTTCGATGAAGGCCGCCAGCGCCATCGGCTTGCCGAACAGATAGCCCTGCAGCACGTCCACCTCGCATTGCGCCAGGTAGCGCCACTGCTCCTCGGTCTCCACGCCTTCGGCAACGATCCGCAGATTCAGCTTGCCGCACAGTTCGACGATGCTGTCGAGGATGTGCGAGGACAGTGCATCCACTCCGATCATTGCGACGAAACTGCGGTCGATCTTCAGCGCATCCACCTTGAAGCGGTGCAGATAGGCCAGGCTGGAGTTACCGGTGCCGAAGTCGTCGATCGCCAGGCAGACCCCCTGGGCATGGAGATTGTCGAACAGCTCATCGATGGCCGCGCTGGAGACGATCAGCTCACGTTCGGTCAGCTCCAGAGTCAACTCAGGACGATGCGGCAGGAATCGCGCCTGGAACTCCTGGCACTCCTCGAACAACCCCGGTTCGGCAAGGTGCCGAGCGCTGATGTTGAAGCCCAGGTGGAAGCCATCACCCAGCAACTCGCCGTGTGGCGCCAGGCCATCGGCAACCTGGTGCATCAGGTCGCGGGTCATCGGCACGATGAGCCCGGAGCGTTCGGCCATGGGAATGAACAGATCCGGCCCGACCATCCCTTCGCGCGGGTGAATCCAGCGCATCAGTACCTCTGCACCGATCCAACGGCCGTCCTGTGCGTCCACCAGCGGCTGCAGGTAAGGGACGAACTCCCCCGCCAGCAAGGCTCTCTCCAGCTCCAGGCTCGGGGTAGCGGAACGCCCCCAGAGCCAGAAACAGGCAAGGCCGGAGACACCGCCCAGCATGAGCATCAGCGCCACCAGCGGCAGCGAGTCTTCGCGGATATGCCGCCACTGCGCTCCGGCAGGGAAGCCACCGATCACCGCATACGGAAACTGCTCCGAGCGCCGCTCGACGTGCCCCAGGGGCAACGGTAACGGCTCGCCGTCGCGTACCGCGCCCTCCTCGTCCATCCACTGCCGTCCGACCTGCAGTTGCAGGTCACTGCGCTGATCGACCAGTTGCAGGGTATTGCTCAGGTAGCGGCCATCCACGGTGGCTAGCGCTGCGTAGCTGCCCTGGGGTCGACGCAGGATCAACAGGGCAGAGTCCGGCGTGACCCGGTTCCCAGCCATCATCCGCAACTGCCCCTGTGCATAGAGAGAAGGGTCCAGCAGCTCGTCGAACTCGCCAAACAGCGACGTGCAGTAGATGTCGTCGTCGCGGGCCAGGTTGACCGAGCGGACGAACGGCACCACGGCGACCTGCTCCCTGAGCACCAGGGTCGCCTCGTCGCAGGACTCATCGGCATGCAGTAGCGCCACGCGGGCCGCGCCATTGGCATTGCCGAGCATCACATCGAACAGGCGCACGGCTTCGTTCGCAGCAGTACTGGCCTCGACGGTCAGGCTGCGCAAGGCCTGCCAGTAGATGATGGCGCTGCCCAACAGCAGCGGCAGCAGCGCCATGGAAAGTGAAAAGACCAGGCGAGGCAGCAGCCTGCGCCGGGTGTAGCTGCGTAGCGGCATCCTTGATCCTTGCTCGACGGCACCGCGACCTGCGGCGCATTGCCACTCCCCCATGGGCAGCGACGTGGTTTGAGCTTAGAACAGCCTCCGCCGCAGGGCGCCGTGCGAAGGAATCCGTATAATCCCGGCCCCATCGATCCCAGCCTCCATAGAAGACGCTCATGCCCAAGCAGCAGCTCCAGCCCGTGGGAGATTTTCCGCCCGCCACGCTCGTCCGTCGCTTTGCCGCGATGTTCTACGACTTCCTGCTCTGCGTGGCCTTGCTGATGGTGGTGACGCTCATCTACCAGCAAGGCTTCCTGCGCCTGATCTATGGCAGCGAGAAACTCCGCATGCTGGCCGACCAGGGCGCGCTGACCGGCGACCCGTTGCTGTCCAGCCTGCTGTTCATCAGCGTGTTCGCCTTCTTTGCGAAGTTCTGGACCCATAGTGGCCAGACCCTGGGCATGCAGGTCTGGGGCGTGCGCGTGCAGAACGCGGACGGGACGCGCATCAGCCTGATGCAGGCACTGCTGCGCTTCGTCATTGCCATTGCTTCCTGGGGCTGCGTCGGCCTGGGCTTCCTCTGGATGCTCTGGGACAAGGACAAGCGCACCTGGCAGGACCGCTACTCGGAAAGCGTGGTGATCCAGATCCCCAAGGCGGTGCGCAAGGCAACACAAGGCCGAGGCTGACCTCGACACACAAAAAAGCCGGCGATTGCCGGCTTTTTGTTTTGCCTAGGAGCGAGCTTGCTCGCGAACAAAATCCACTCGGAGCCGAGAGGTTCGCGAGCAAGCTCGCTCCTGCAAGGCTTATCCGGCCCGCTTCAACAGCAAGGTGCCGAGGAAAGCACAGATCGCCGCCGGTACCAGCACCGCCAGCAGCGGCGGGAAGTTGAAGACCTGGCTGGACGGGCCGAGCAGGTCCTGGGCAATACGGAAGGTGAAGCCCACCAGCACGCCGGTGAACACGCGCTGGCCGAGGGTCACGCTACGCAGCGGGCCGAAGATGAACGAGATCGCCATCAGCACCAGCGCCGCCGTCACCAGCGGCTGCAGGATCTTGGTCCAGAACGCCAGCCAGTAGCGGTTGGAGCTCAGGCCCTGGTCCTGGAGGTAGTGGATATAGCTCCACAGGCCGGTGATCGACAGCGCTTCGGGCTCCATCACCACCGTATTGAGCAGTTGCGGGCTGAGCTGGATATTCCAGGCCTCGCTGGGCTTGCTCACGACCTCACTGCGTTTTTCCGCAGCATGCAGCACCGTGGTGGTCACGTCCTGCAACTGCCACTGGTTGTTCTCGAAGACCGCCTGGCGGGCGAAACTCGCGGTCTGCAGGCGACGGTTCTCGTCGAAGTCGTAACGCGTCACCCCCAGCAGCACGCCATCCGGGCGCACCACGTTGATGTGGATGAACTCATGCCCCTGGCGGTGCCACAAGCCAGACTTGGAACTCTGCGAGCCGTTGCCGCTCTGCGCCAGGGCGCGTCCGCTCTGGGCGGCGGTTTCGGTGTAAGGAATCACATACTCGCCCACCAGGATGCCGGCGAACATCAGCACCAGCATCGGCTTCATGACCGCCCAGACGATGCGCTGCAGCGATACGCCGGCGGCGCGCATGATGGTCAGTTCGCTGTTGCTGGCCAGGGTACCCAGCCCCACCAGGCAGCCGATCAGCGCCGCCATGGGGAGCATGTCGTAGGCCCGGCTCGGCCCCGTGAGCAATACGAACTTGAGGGCCTCGGTCAGCGTATAGCTGTCATCGATCTGTCCCAACTGGTCGACGAAGGCGAACAGTTCGGCCAGGCCGAGGATCACCCCGAGTACCGCGAGAATGGAAACGAAGACAGTCGTGCCGATGTAACGATCCAGCTTACGCATGCTTCAGCTCCCCGCCCGACTTCGCTCGCTTGGCGGCCAGCTTCAGACGCAGCGGCTCCCAGTACAACAACAGCAGGCCGATGGCCAGGAATATCCCGTGGATCCACCACAGGCCGAGGGCCATGGGGATCTTGCCCTTGTCGAGCATGCCGCGCCCGGCAATCAGCAGCGCCAGGTAGGCCATGTACAGCAGCACCGCCGGCAGCAGCTTGAGGAAGCGGCCCTGGCGCGGGTTCACGCGCGACAGCGGCACCGCCAGCACAGTCACCACGAACACCAGCAGCGGGATGGACAGGCGCCACTGCAGCTCGGACTTCATGCGCGGATCATCGCTGCCCAGCAGGTCGGACGTGGGAATGGCATCGCGGTCGTCGATCTCGCTGCTCACTTCCGGCTTGGGTAGCAAAGCGGCGTAGGTGTCGTACTTGATCTCGCGGTAATCGGCCTGGCCAGGCGTGCCGTCGTAGCGGTAGCCGTCCTTGAGGATCAGGTAGCGGCTGCCGTCGGCATGGATTTCCTGCACGCCAGTGGCGCCGACCAGCACCGAAGTGCCGCCGTCCTTGCCGTTGCGCGGGCGGTTCTTGTCCGAGATGAACACCCCGCCCAGCTCGGTGCGTTCGTTGGCCAGGGTCTCGGTATAGGTCACCCGCGTACCGTCGCGCATCGACTGGAAGCGCCCCGGTGCCAGGGTGTCGAATTCGGTCATCGCATCCTGCTTGTTCAGCAGCAGCTGCATCTGGGTGATGCCCTGGGGCGCCAGCCACAGGCTCAGCCAGGCCACCAGCAGGGCGATGAACAGTGCCGGCGCCAGGGTGATGGCGAGCAGGCGCTGCTGACTCATGCCGGTGGCGGTGAGCACGGTCATCTCGCTGTCCAGGTACAGGCGGCCATAGGCCAGCAAGATACCGAGGAACAGGCCCAGCGGCAGGATCAGCTGCAGGAAGCCCGGCAGGCGCACGCCCATGATCATGAACAGCGAACCCGGATCGAGCAGGCCTTGGGCCGCCTGCGCCAGGTACTTGATGAAACGGCCGCTCATGATGATGACCAGCAGCACGGCGCTCACCGCGCTCATGGTGATCAGCACTTCACGGGACAGGTAACGGAAGACAATCAAACCGGACACTCCAGGGTTGTCACGCTCAGGCGGCTACGCTCAAACTAGCCGCCGTGAAGCATTGCCGGGTGCGCGCGGACGCGACCCAGCGCAAATAGCCGGCATTATCCTGCGATTCGCCAGGCCTGTCACTGCGCAGTCCATCTTCATTCGCAGACCCTTCTGCTCTTTGTCCCGGGGACACTCAGCCATGGAATTCCTTGTAAAAAGCGTACGTCCGGAAACCCTGAAGACCGCCACCCTGGTCATCGCCGTGGGCGAAGGCCGCAAGCTCGGCGCCAGCGCCAAGGCCGTCGACGAAGCCACCGGCGGTGCCATCGCCAACCTGCTCAAGCGCGGCGACCTGGCAGGCAAGGTGGGCCAGACTCTACTGTTGCAAGATTTACCCAACCTTAAGGCCGAGCGCGTGCTGCTAGTCGGCGCCGGCAAAGAGCGCGAACTCTCCGACCGCGCCTACCGCAAACTGGTTTCCGCCGTCCTCGGTAATCTGAAGAACCTGGGCGGCGCCGACGCCGTGCTGGCCCTGGGCGACCTGGCCGTGAAAGGCCGCAATGCCCACGGCAAGGCCCGCCTGCAGGTGGAAACCCTGGCCGACGGCACCTACGTCTTCGACCGCTTCAAGAGCCAGAAGGCCGAAGCGCCGAAGCTGAAGAAGATCACCCTGCTCGCCGACAAGGCCGACGCCGCCGCTGTCGAACAGGGCGCCAAGGAAGCCCAGGCCATCGCCAACGGCATGGCGCTGACCCGCGACCTGGGCAACCTGCCGCCGAACCTCTGCCACCCGACCTTCCTCGGCGAACAGGCCAAGGCGCTGGGCAAGGAATACAAGGGTCTCAAAGTCGAGGTCCTCGACGAGAAGAAACTCCGCGAGCTGGGCATGGGCTCGTTCCTCGCCGTCGCCCAGGGCAGCGACCAGCCGCCGCGCCTGATCGTGCTGCAGTACAACGGCGCGAAGAAGAAGGACGAAGCCCCGCACGTCCTGGTCGGCAAGGGCATCACCTTCGACACCGGCGGTATCAGCCTCAAGCCCGGCCTGGGCATGGACGAGATGAAGTTCGACATGTGCGGCGCCGCCTCCGTGTTCGGCACCTTCCGCGCCGTGCTGGAGCTGCAGCTGCCGATCAACCTGGTCGGCGTGATGGCCTGCGCCGAGAACATGCCCAGCGGCGGCGCCACCCGTCCGGGCGACATCGTCACCACCATGAGCGGCCAGACCGTCGAGATCCTCAACACCGACGCCGAAGGCCGCCTGGTGCTGTGCGACGCGCTGACCTACGTCGAGCGCTTCAAGCCGCAATCGGTGGTGGACATCGCCACCCTGACCGGCGCCTGCATCGTCGCCCTGGGCTCCAACACTTCGGGCCTGATGGGCAACAACGACGCGCTGATCAAGCAACTGCTGAAGGCCGGCGAAGTCGCCGACGACCGCGCCTGGCAACTGCCGCTGTTCGACGAGTACCAGGAGCAGCTGGACAGCCCCTTCGCCGACATCGCCAACATCGGCGGGCCGAAGGCCGGCACCATCACTGCCGGCTGCTTCCTGTCGCGCTTCGCCAAGAAGTTCCACTGGGCGCACCTGGACATCGCCGGCACCGCCTGGATCAGCGGCGGCAAGGACAAGGGCGCCACTGGCCGCCCGGTTCCACTGCTGACCCAGTACCTGCTGGACCGCGCCAAGTAATGGCACAGTGCAATCTGCCGATGGGATCGAGCGCATGACACGTGTGGATTTCTACGTCATCCCCAGCGCCGATCCCGACGCACGCCTGACCATCGCCTGCCGCCTGGCCGAAAAGGCCTGGCGGCAAGGCATGCGCATCTTCGTGCTGTGCAGCGACGAGGCCCAGCGCGACGCGCTGGATGCCCGGCTGTGGAACTTCCGTGGGGAAACCTTCATCCCACACAACGCGGTGGAAGAAGACGCCGACTCGCCCATCGTGCTGGCCCTGGGCGAGCCGCCGGAGAGCCACCGGGACCTGCTGATCAACCTGACCCTGGCCATTCCCGCCTTCGTCGACCGCTTCAACCGGGTCGCCGAACTGGTGATCGAGGAACCGGCGATTCGTCAGGCCGCGCGGGAGAATTTCCGTCGCTACCGCGAGCAGGGCTATCCTTTGCAGGACCATCGCCTGCCGCGCCCTTGAGAGCGTCACCGCCAAGACCATGGACAACCGCAAGCCCCCGCACGACCCCGACCACCTGCTGGAAGACCTGAAGAAGATCCAGGACCTGCTGGACGAATCGGGGGCCGAGCCGCCCCTGCTCACCGAATCCTTCGAGCCGGACAACATCCCGTTGCTCTCCGACGTCGTCACGCCCGCGCCCCAGGCTCCGGCGCCGCCTGCCATCCAACCGGTCGAGCCGAACGCCGTGCCCCCGTCCAGCGAGCTGAATCGCCTGGACCTGGAGCTGCGCGCCGCCGCTCAACTGATCCTGCAGGATGTCATCGACGACTTCGCCCCGCAGATCGAAGCCGAACTGCAGCGCCGCCTGGAAGCGCGGATGCAGCGCCTGCTGGCCCAGCGCAAGCCTTGACCGCTGCACCCTATACCTTTGCTGTAGGAACGAGGGGGCGCCTGGCCCTTGCTCGCGAACGCTCTTCTGCAAGCTCGCAGTGCGGGCGGTTCGCGAGCCAGCTCGCTCCTACATGCCTCTTTGCGGGCACACGGCCATCCGCGCCGGTGGCCTGAGCGCCCCGCCTCCCGTTATACTCAGCGGTTTTCCGTCTAGCCTTATCAGGGTCCCGCCGCGCTCATGGACAAGACCTACCAGCCCCACGCCATCGAATCCCACTGGTACCCCCTGTGGGAGAAAGAGAACTACTTCGCCCCGCAAGGTTCCGGCGAGCCGTACACCATCATGATCCCGCCGCCGAACGTCACCGGCAGCCTGCACATGGGTCACGGCTTCAACAACGCCATCATGGACGCGCTGATCCGCTACCGCCGCATGCAGGGCCGCAACACCCTATGGCAGCCGGGTACCGACCACGCCGGCATCGCCACCCAGATGGTGGTGGAGCGCCAGCTTGCCGCGCAGGGCATCGCCCGCCATGACCTGGGCCGCGAGAAGTTCCTGGAGAAGGTCTGGGAATGGAAGGACCAGTCCGGCGGCACCATTACCCGCCAGATTCGTCGCCTGGGCTCCTCCGTGGACTGGTCGCGCGAGCGCTTCACCATGGACGACGGCCTCTCCGAAGCAGTCAAGGAAGCCTTCGTGCGCCTGCACGACGACGGCCTGATCTACCGCGGCAAGCGTCTGGTCAACTGGGACACCAAGTTCCACACCGCCATTTCCGACCTGGAAGTGGAGAACCACGACGAGAAGGGCCACCTCTGGCACCTGCGCTACCCGCTGGCCGACGGCAACAAGACCGCCGACGGCAAGGACCACCTGATCGTCGCCACCACCCGTCCGGAAACCATGCTGGGTGACAGCGCGGTCGCCGTGCACCCGGAAGACGAGCGTTACGCCGCCCTGATCGGCACCTTCATCGACCTGCCGCTGGTGGGCCGCCGCATCCCGATCATCGCCGACGACTACGTCGACCGCGAGTTCGGCACCGGCTGCGTGAAGATCACCCCGGCCCACGACTTCAACGACTATGAAGTCGGCAAGCGCCACAACCTGCCGCTGATCAACATCTTCGACAAGAACGCCGCCGTGCTCGGCACCGCCCAGGTGTTCCAGCTCGACGGCAGCGTCAACGCCGAGTTCGATGCCAGCCTGCCCGCCGCCTATGCCGGCCTCGACCGCTTCGTCGCACGCAAGCAGATCGTCGCCGACTTCGAAGCCGCCGGCCTGCTCGAGAAGATCGACGACCACGCGCTGAAAGTGCCCAAGGGCGACCGCTCCGGCACCGTCATCGAGCCGTGGCTGACCGACCAGTGGTACGTCTCCACCAAGCCGCTGGCCGAACCCGCCATCGCCGCCGTGGAAGACGGCCGCATCCAGTTCGTGCCCAAGCAGTACGAAAACATGTACTTCAGCTGGATGCGCGACATCCAGGACTGGTGCATCAGCCGTCAGCTGTGGTGGGGCCACCGCATCCCGGCCTGGTACGACGATGCTGGCAACGTCTACGTCGGCCGCAACGAGGCCGAAGTCCGCGCCAAGCACAACCTGGGCGACGCCAACCTGCGCCAGGACGAAGACGTACTGGACACCTGGTTCAGCTCGGGCCTGTGGACCTTCTCCACCCTCGGCTGGCCGGAACAGACCGAATACCTGAAGACCTTCCACCCCACCGACGTGCTGGTGACCGGCTTCGACATCATCTTCTTCTGGGTGGCGCGCATGATCATGCTGACCATGCACCTGATCAAGAATGGCGATAGCACCGCGCAGATTCCGTTCAAGACTGTCTATGTCCACGGTCTGGTGCGCGATGGCCAGGGCCAGAAGATGTCCAAGTCCAAGGGCAACGTCCTCGACCCGCTGGACATCGTCGACGGCATCACCCTCGACGAGCTGCTGGAGAAACGCACCAGCGGCATGATGCAGCCCAAGCTTGCCGAGAAGATCGCCAAGCAGACCAAGGCCGAGTTCCCCGAAGGTATCGCCAGCTACGGCACCGACGCCCTGCGCTTCACCTTCTGCTCGCTGGCGTCCACCGGTCGTGACATCAAGTTCGACATGGGCCGCGTCGAGGGCTACCGCAACTTCTGCAACAAGCTGTGGAACGCCGCCAACTTCGTCATCGAGAACACCGATGGCAAGGACACTGGCGTGAATGGCGAGCCGGTCGAGCTGTCCTCGGTGGACCGCTGGATCATCTCCGCCCTGCAGCGCACCGAGATCGAAGTCGCCCGTCAGCTCGATGCCTTCCGCTTCGACCTGGCCACCCAGGCCCTCTACGAGTTCATCTGGGACGAGTACTGTGCCTGGTACCTGGAACTGGTCAAGCCGGTGCTGTGGGACGAGAACGCGCCGATCGAACGCCAGCGCGGTACCCGTCGCACCCTGGCGCGCGTGCTGGAAACCGCACTGCGCCTGGCGCACCCGTTCATGCCGTTCATCACCGAGGAAATCTGGCAGCGCATCAAGACCGCCGCTGGCAAATCCGGTGACACCCTGATGCTGCAACCCTGGCCGATTGCCGACGAGGCAAAGATCGACGACGCCGCCGAAGGCGACATCGAGTGGGTCAAGGCGCTGATGCTGGGCATCCGCCAGATCCGCGGTGAGATGAACATCTCCATGGCCAAGCGCATCGACCTGGTGCTGAACAACGCATCGCCCGAAGACCACCGCCGCCTGGCCGACAACGAGCCGCTGCTGATGAAGCTGGCCAAGCTCGAGACCATCCGCGTGCTGGACGAAGGCGAAGAGCCGCCGATGTCCGCCACCGCGCTGGTCGGCGACCTGCAGGTGCTGGTGCCGATGGCCGGCCTGATCGACAAGGCCGCCGAAATGGCCCGCCTGGACAAGGAAATCCAGCGTCTGGAAGGCGAAGTCAAACGCGTCGGCGGCAAGCTCGCCAACGAAGGCTTCGTCGCCAAGGCCCCGGCGGATGTGATCGAGAAGGAACGCGCCAAACTGGCTGAAGCGGAACAGGCGGTGACCAACCTGATCCAGCAGCGCGAGAAGATCGCCAGCCTGTAAGTTCTGGAAAGGTAAAAACAACGGCGCCCGCGGGCGCCGTTGTCATTTCTGCGGGTCTGGCTTCAGTACACCGTCCCCACCGGATACACGTAGGCATTCACGTCATAGAACGGCGTGCGCTGGTAAAACCACTGCAGGCGCGCCTGGGCGTCCTTGGCGAAGGCCTTGTCGTCCTTGAGTTTCTTCTCGAACTCGGCCTTGAGCTTCGGGTCCTCGGCGAGCATCTTGCGCGCCATCGGTTCCATCACGTACTCCTCCGGCTCCTCGGCAACCACCAGCGTCGAGTTGAAGAAGCCCCAGGACCAGAACGAGTCCGGGCTTTCCGCCGTCAGCAGGTTGATCGCCAGCACGCCCAACGGCTGGTCGGTGTCGATCACCACCGAGCCTGCCGGATAGGTCTGCAGGCGCTGGAACGGCTTGCCCACGCCACTGACCAGCAGGTGCCCCTCGTAGCCGGGAATCTCGTTGGTGGCAGCGCGGTCCGGCTCGAAGCCGCCGGCCAGCTTGATATCGTCCATACGGTTCAGGGTCACCTCGATGGGCGTGGCCTTGTCCAGGGTCTTCATCTGGATGCCGTGGGACTTCAGGCGCGCAATCACTTCGCTCCACTGCACCGGCACCACGAACTGCTTCGGTCGTTTCACCACCAGGTCCGGCACCGAGTTGTCGCTGATCGGCACACTGAGTTGCTTGGGCTTGTTGCTCCAGACGATGGTCTTCTTGCCGGTGATCGGCGATTCCTCGTAGCGGTAGTCACCCACGGTGAACGGCGTGTGCTGCTCTTTGCCGGGCTTCCAGGTGAGGATCACGTCCTTCTGCTCGGCCAGGCGCTCGCGGTCCTTGGTGATGGCCTGCTTGAGCGAGTCGGCGTTATCACCGATCACCTGGAACATCGCCTTGAGCATCACGTAGTTGCCCAGTACCTGGGTTTCGTAGGGATGCAGCGCGTGCTGTTCGATGAGGATCGACGGCACGTTGCGGATGTCGCCGTACTGGTTGGAGAACCGCGCCAGGTCGGTGCGATAGGGGTAGTAACCCTTGGTCGGGTCCTGGTTGTCGTTGAAGCTGATGCACTCGTGGACCACGTGGCCGTCGCCTTCCAGCTCCTTGTAGACCGGCGGCCGCATGACCTTGTCCATCCACTCGCTGGAGGCCGGCGACCAACCATTGCCGTTGTGGCAATAGGAGCTGTCGTAGGGGTACATGGCGCCGTCGGTGGAGTGGGTGTCGGCGAAGAAGCTCAGGTCGTACTGGTTGAACACCGAGGCGACGTTGCGGATTTCCGCGCTGTCGAGCTTGGTGAAGTCGCGGTTAAGGTTGTAGTTCAGGCCGTTGACCCGCCAGCCGGTCACTTCCGGGCCGTTCTGGTTGATCCGCCCGTAGGGGCTGCGGCGCAGGTCGCCGTCGATGTTCACGGTGGGTATGAAGAGGATGTTGACCTTGTCCAGCAGCCCCGCCAGTGGCTTGTCGCCGGTGGTCATGTCGCGCAGCAGCATGAACATCGCGTCCTTGCCGTTGGCCTCACCGGGGTGGATTTCCGCCTCGACGAAGATGGTCGGTTTGCCGGACTTGTTCAGCCCCGCCGCCGACTTGTCCGCCTCGCGGCTGGCCGTGACCAACAGCATCGGCTCGCCGGTGGCGCTGTTCTCCGGCAGGTCGCTCAGGGTGATGGCGCCGCCGGATGCATCCGCCAGCTTCTGCAGCCAGGCGCGGGTCTGGTGATAGTCGGAGGTTTCCTTGAAGCCGCTGGACTCGGCCAGGGTGACCAGCGGATTGTCAGACTTGGCGATGTACTTCGTACTGGCGAGCTTCTGCTCGAACATCGCCGGCAGGATGCGGGTCTTGGCCGCGGCGCTGTAGCCGCTGTCATCGACATACCCCGGCGCCGAAGGCAGGGCGGCGTAGAGGGGCAGGCTGGAGGTGGCGAAGAGGCCGGCGAGCAGCGCTCGGGACGAGAGGTGGTACATGGGAGGTTCTCCTTCTGCAGCAAAACGTCCTGCGGGCGCAGGTGCGTCCGTGCATCAACCATAGTCAACCCTGGGGAATTGCCAGCGCGGTTCGTCGTCGCGCCCGCTCTACGGCGGCCCATGCATTCCTCGGAGGAATGACCTTGCGAAGAATGCTCGCTTGGATCGCCGAGGCAGTTGCCCGAAGATCAGCCCACCCTGCCCCTTCCAGGAACCCCATGCCCATGTCCGATCTTCCGGCCCGCAACGGCGGCCAGGTCCTCGTCGAAGCCCTGCTGCGCCACGCGGTGGATACCGTCTACTGCATCCCCGGCGAAAGCTACCTGCCGGTGCTCGATGCCCTGCACGATGCCAGCAGCATCCAGACCATCGTCACCCGCCATGAGGGCGCCGCCTCGAACATGGCCGATGCCTACGGCAAGCTCACCGGCCGCCCCGGTATCTGCTTCGTCACCCGCGGGCCGGGCGCGACCCATGCGGCCAACGGCGTGCACACGGCGATGCAGGACTCGACGCCGATGATCCTGTTCATCGGCCAGGTGGAAAGCGCCTTCAAGGGCCGCGAAGCCTTCCAGGAAGTGGACTATCGGCAGATGTTCGGCGGCCTGGCCAAATGGGCCACCGAAGTCGACGACATCCGCCGCATTCCCGAGATCGTCGCCCGCGCCTTCCGCGTCGCCCAGTCAGGGCGGCCCGGTCCGGTGGTGATCGGGCTGCCGGAGGAGGTGCTGTTCGGCTCGGCACAGGTCGCCGATGTGGCGCCGTCGCCCATCACCCGCGCCGCGCCGACGTCCAGCGCGCTGGCCGAACTGCATGAACGGCTGAGCCAGGCCCGGCGCCCGCTGCTGATCGTCGGCGGCACCGGCTGGACCTCCGAGGCCTGCGAGCAGGTACGCGCCTTCGCCCGCGCCAACCGCCTGCCGCTGGTGGCCTCGTTCCGCCGCCAGGACCTGATCGACAACCGCGACGAGCAGTACGCCGGCCAGCTCGGCTTCGGCGCCTCGCCCAAGCTCACCGCGCGGGTGCAGGAAGCAGACCTGCTGCTGGTACTCGGCTCGCGCCTGAGCGAAACGCCCAGCGCCGGCTACACCCTGACCCGGAGTCCCCGCCCGCTGCAGAGCATGATCCACGTATACGCCGATGCCAGCGAGCTGGGCCGCGTCTACCAGGCCGACCAGATGATCGAGGCCGGCATGCCGGAGATCGCCTCTGCCCTGGCCGGCCTCGCGCCCCTGCGCGAAACACCCTGGGCGGAGTGGACCGCCGCGGCCCGCGCCGACTATCTGAGCTACGTCACTCCACCCAAGCAAGCCGAACCACCGCAAGGCGTAGACCTTACGCAAGTCGTCCAGCACCTCAACGAAACGCTCCCGGACGATGCGGTGATCAGCAACGGCGCCGGCAATTACGCCGTCTGGGTGCACCGTTTCTACCGCTATCGCACGCCGCGCAGCCAGCTCGCCCCCACCAACGGCGCCATGGGCTACGGCTTCCCCGCCGCCATCGCTGCCAAGCTGCGCCACCCGCAGCGCAGCGTGGTGTGCTTCGCCGGTGACGGCTGCTTCATGATGTACCCGCAGGAGCTGGCCACCGCCGTGCAGTACGGCGCCGCGCTGACCGTCATCGTGGTCAACAACGGCATGCTCGGCACCATCCGCATGCACCAGGAACGCGAATACCCCGGCCGCATCAGTGCCACGCAGCTGCGCAACCCGGACTTCGTCGCCCTCGCCCGCGCTTTCGGCGCCCATGGCGAGCTGGTCGAACGTACCGAGGACTTCGCCGCCGCCTTCGAGCGTGCCCAGGCCAGCGGCAAGCCGGCGCTGATCGAGTTGCGCACCGATCCGCAGCAGATCACCCCGGTTTCGCGGCTGCCATGACCCGGCGAACGCCCCGCGCGCGGGGCGTCACGCTTCGCTAAGCTGCATCGGATCAACGCAACGTGCCTGCCACAACGGGCACAATGGCGCGCCGAAATAAAGCTAGGGAAGCGCATGAGTCTGCAACTGATCTGGGTCCTCGCCCTCCTCGCCACCGCGGTCGGGCTGTTCGTCGCCAACCGCCCGCGGATGGACGTGGTCGCCCTGCTGGTGATGGTCGCCCTGCCGTTGTCCGGTGTGCTCAGCGTGCAGGAGTCGCTGGCCGGCTTCGCCGATCCCAACGTCATCCTGATCGCCGCGCTGTTCGTCATCGGCGAAGGCCTGGTGCGCACCGGCGTGGCCTACCGCATCGGCGAATGGCTGACCCGCCGCGCCGGCTCCAGCGAGACGCGCCTGCTGGTACTGCTGATGCTCGCCGTTGCCGGCCTCGGTTCGGTGATGAGTTCAACCGGCGTGGTCGCCATCTTCATTCCCGTGGTGCTGAGCATCGCCGCGCGCCTGCACGTGTCGCCACGCCGGCTGATGATGCCGCTGAGCTTCGCCGGGCTGATCAGCGGCATGCTCACGCTGGTCGCCACCGCACCCAACGTGGTGGTGCACAGCGAGCTGGTGCGTGAAGGTTCGAAAGGTTTCAGCTTCTTCAGCTTCACGCCGTTCGGCCTGGTCGTGCTGGTGCTCGGCGTCGGCTACATGCTGGTGGCGCGGCGCTGGCTGGGCGATGACGCCGGCGACGACAAGCAGAGCGTCAAGCGCCGCACCCTCAGCGACCTGATCCGCGACTACCAGCTGGCCGGCCGCGAGCGCCGCCTGCGCATCCGCGCCGACTCGCAACTGGTGGGCATGAGCCTGGCCGACGTGGAGCTGCGCGCCCGCGCCGGGACCAACGTGGTAGCCATCGAGCGCATGGTGCACTTCCGCCTGAAGATCCTGACGCCCAGCGCCAACATCGTGCTGCACGCCGGTGACGTGTTGCTGGTGGATATCTCCGGCGAACGCAACGACCTGCTCGGCATGTACCACGAATACGGCCTGGAGCCGCTGAGCCTGCAGGGCGACTATTTCACCGAACGTGCCCACGAGGTGGGTATGGCCGAAGTCACCCTGCCGCCGGAGTCCGGGTTGCTGGGCAGGAGCGTGCGCGACCTGGAGTTCCGCAGCCAGTTCGGTCTCAACGTGGTCGGCCTGCGGCGCAACCGCGAGGCGCTGGTGGAGGGACTGCTGGAGGCCAAGCTGAAGGTCGGCGACACCCTGCTGGTGATCGGCGACTGGAAGGAAATACGCCAGCTGCAGGCGCGCAGCCGCGACTTCCTGGTGCTCAGCCTGCCGGCCGAAGTCGACGAGGCGGCGCCCGCCGCCAGCCAGGCGCCCCATGCGCTGTTCAGCCTGGCGGTGATGGTGATCCTGATGGTCAGCGGCCTGGTGCCCAACGTCATGGCCGCACTGATCGCCTGCCTGCTGATGGGCGCCTTCCGCTGCATCGACATGGACAGCGCCTACCGCGCCATCCACTGGCAGAGCCTGCTGCTGATCGTCGGCATGCTGCCCTTCGCCCTGGCGCTGCAGAAGACCGGCGGCATCACCCTGGCGGTCAATGGGCTGGTGGGCGCGCTGGGCGGTGCAGGCCCCTACGCAATCCTCGCCAGCCTGTTCGCACTCACCGCGATGATCGGCCTGTTCATCTCCAACACCGCCACCGCCGTGCTCATGGCCCCGGTCGCCATCGCCACGGCCAAGGCGCTGGGCGCCTCGCCCGAGTCATTCGCGATGATCGTCGCGCTGGCCGCGTCGGCCGCCTTCATGACGCCGATCTCTTCGCCGGTCAATACTCTGGTGCTCGGCCCCGGCCGCTATCGCTTCGGAGATTTCGTCAAGGTTGGCGTACCCTTCACCATTCTGGTGATGATCGTCAGCGTTGTGCTGGTACCCTGGCTGCTGCCGCTGTAGCCGCCGACTACAAGATCACCAAGGAAACGTCACGATGGAAGTGAGCAAGACCAAGAGCAGTTTCTACCGCCGCCTGTACGTCGCCTGGCTGATCGACAGCGGCACCGCCACCAGCGTCCCGGCGCTGATGGAAGCCACCGGCATGCCCCGGCGCACCGCCCAGGACACCCTGGCTGCGCTGGCCGACCTGGACATCGACTGCGCCTTCGAGCAGCACGACGGCGAGCGCAACAACGCCGGCCATTACCGCATCCGCGACTGGGGCGCCATCGATCCGCGCTGGATTGCCGCGCACCTGCCTAAGATCAAGGACATCCTGCAGTACCCCTGAGCCGCCATCATGCTTGCCGTCCCGCCCGCCCTCTGGCGCTTTCGCCGACTGATCCTGCTGCTGGCCTTCGCCGTGGTGCTGGTCCTGCTCTACCGCGCCAGCGGCCTGCACGAGGAATTCAGCCTCGATTACCTGCGCAACGAACTGGCCGACAACCGCCTGCGCGGCCTGCTGCTGTTCGTCGGCCTGTTCGCCCTGGGCAACCTGTTGCACATCCCCGGCCTGCTGTTCCTCGCCGCCGCCGTGCTGGCCATGGGCAAGCTCTGGGGCGGCTTGACCACCTATGCCGCCGCCCTGTTTTCCTGCGGATTCACCTTCCTCATCGTGCGCGCCGTGGGCGGCAATGGCCTGCGGCTACTGAACAACAAGATGACCCGCGCCATCTTCAGCCACCTCGACCAGCGCCCGGCGACCAGCGTGTTTCTCCTGCGCCACGCCTTCATCACCTCGCCGACGCTGAACTACAGCCTGGCCCTCTCCGGCATCGGCTTCGGGCCCTACATGCTCGGTACGGCGCTCGGCCTGCCGATTCCGCTGCTGCTGTGCTGCCTGCTGTTCGACCGCCTGGGCAGCCTGCTGATCGGCTGAGGCGCGGCGAGCGCATCTGTGGGAAAATCGCCCTCCGCTTTCCAGCCCCACGCCCGCCATGCCGAAACCGCCGAAACGCCCTGCCGCCAAACCCGAGCCCCTGCGCGACCCTGCCGCGAAGCGGCCGAACCTGCTGCACCCGCGCAACCGCCACCAGGGGCACTACGACTTCCCGGCGCTGATCGAGGGTTGCCCGGAGCTGGGCCGCTTCGTCATCACCAACCCCTACGGCAAGCCGAGCATCGACTTCGCCAGCCCGGAGGCCGTGCGCGTGTTCAACCGCGCGCTGCTCAAGGCGCAGTACGGCATCGGCCAGTGGGACATCCCCGCCGGCTTCCTCTGCCCGCCGATTCCCGGCCGCGCCGACTATGTGCACTACCTCGCCGACCTGCTCGCCGAGGACAACTCGGGCAGCGTGCCGCGCGGGCCGAACGTGCGCGTGCTGGATATCGGCGTCGGCGCCAACTGCATCTACCCGCTGATCGGCCACCGCGACTACGGCTGGAGCTTCCTCGGCTCGGACATCGAGCCGGCCGCCCTGGCCTCGGCCCGCGCCATCGTCAATGGCAATCCCGGCCTGGGCGAGGCCATCGAACTGCGCCAGCAGCACGATCCGAAGCACATCTTCCAGGGGCTGCTGGCCGCCGATGAGCGCTTTGCCGCGACCCTCTGCAACCCGCCCTTCCACTCCTCACCGGAAGAGGCCAGCAGCGGCAGCCGGCGCAAATGGAAGAACCTCGGCAAGCTCGACCCATCACGCCAACTGCCCAAGCTGAACTTCGGCGGGCAGAGCAACGAGCTGTGGTGCGAAGGCGGCGAAATCGCTTTCCTGCGCAAGCTGGCGATGGAAAGCGCGACAGTCGGCCAGCAGGTGCGTTGGTTCAGCTCCCTGGTGTCCAAGGCCGGCAACCTCGACGACTTCCGCCGCGCCCTGAAGAAGGCCGGGGCCATCACGATTCGCACCGTGGACATGGCCCAGGGCCAGAAGCAGAGTCGCTTCGTCGCCTGGACCTTCCTGGAGCCGGAGCACCGTCGAACTTCGCCGTAGGGCGCATAACGCGGCACGCGTTATCCGCCGTCAGCCAGCGCACGGCATGGTCCGTCAGGCCTCGGCCGCCATGGCCGGTATGCGCTCGCGGCCCAGCAGCACGAACACCAGCCCTGCCACAATGAACGTGATCCCGGCGAGCAGCTCCAGCACGCGGCTGAACACTGCCGTGTAATCGCTGCGCAGTTGCTCCACCGGCACTTGCGGAAGCTGCTCGACCACCGCCGCCAGGTTGCCGATGGCCAACTGGTTGGCGCTCATCAGGCGCTCCGCCGGGGCCAATCCCAGCGGCTCCAGCTGCGCGGCGATCAAGGTTGCCAGCAAGGCACCAACCACCGCGATCGCCACTGCATCGGCGGACACCCGCACCGTGTTGAAGATGCCGGTCGCCATGCCTGCGCGCTCGCGCTCCACGACACTCACTGCCAACCCGTCCATCAACCCCCAGGGCAGGCCGATACCGATGCCGATCATCAGCAGCGGCGCATCCGGCGCGACGCCTTCCGCCAGGTTGCGCGCCAGCCAGAGTAGCCCGCCCGCGACGATCAGCAGGCCGATTGCCGACAGGCTGCCAGCGCTGAAGTGCTTTGCCAGAAGCGCTGCGACAAAGGGCACCACCAACAACGGCGCCGACAGTGCCAGCATGGTCCAGCCGGCCTGCAGCGCGCCCTGCCCCTCAACGCCGATGAAGCGTCCCGGCAACAGCACGATCAGCACCACGTAGGCAAAGGCCGGCGACGCACCCAACAATTGCACGCCGACGAAACGCCAGTGGTTGAACAGCGAGAGGTCCAGCAGCGGCCGCTGGACACGACGCTCGATGGCGATGAACGCCGCCAGGAGCACGGCACTCGCCGCCAGCGTGACGATGACCGCAACGCTGCTCCAGCCCTGTTCCGGTGCCAGCAACAGACCGTAGGTGAACAGGCTGAGCGCGGCGGTGAAGCTCAGCGCACCGGGCCAGTCCAGGCCACGCGCCTGTGGGTCGCGGGTCTCGCGGCAGAAGTACACGACTACCGGCACCGAAGCCAGCGCACAGACTGCCGGCACCAGAAACACCCAGCGCCAGCCCGGCCCATCGGTGAGCCAGCCGGCCAGCAATGGGCCGAAGGCCAGGCCAACGCCGAAGGTCGTCCCCAGCAGGCTGAATACCCGCGTGCGGATCGGCCCGTCGAACTCCTGCGCCAGCGCCGCCATGGCGGCGGCAAAAGCAGCCGAACCACCGGCGCCCTGCAGCAGGCGCAGCCCATCGATGGCCACCACCGAAGGTGCCAGGGGAATTGCCAGGGTAGTCGCGCAGAACAGCGCCAGGCCGACCAGCCAGATGCGCTTGCGCCCGTAGACGTCGGCCAGGCTGCCCGCCGCCATCATCGCCGCGCCGTAGGCGAGTACGTAGCCGTTGACGATCCAGTTCAGCGCCACCGCCGAACCGCCCAGTTCATGGGCAATGGCCGGCAACACCACGGCCGGGCCGGTGAAGCACAGGGGAATCAGCACCGCCGTCAGGCTGGCGGCGAGCAACAGCAACCAGCGCGAAACGTCATTGCCGTCTTGTCGAGTGTCGTGGGAGGGATTCATGGTGGGTCCGTGATGATCCGAAGAAGACCCGCTGCACCCTAAACAACCCGGCATTGCGGAAAAACAGGCTAGGATTCCGAACATAACGGACACCTCTGTCCGCAATTCATACCCTGCCAAGCGGCACAATGGCCGCCTGCCCACACGGATACATCCACATGGACAGCCTCAACGGGCTCCGGGTCTTCCTTCAGGTCGCCGACACCCTGAGCTTCGCCCAGGCCGCGCGACTGCTCGGCCTCTCCGCCTCGGCGGTGGGCAAGAGCATTGCGCGCCTGGAAGAGCGCCTGGGCGTGCGCCTGTTCCATCGCAGTACGCGCAGCCTCAGCCTGAGCAACGAGGGGCAGCTGTTCCTCGAACGCTGCCGGCGCATCCTCGACGAGCTGGAGGCGGCAGAGCAGGAACTGGCGCTGTCCACCCAGCAGGCCCGTGGTCGGCTGAAGATCAGCATGCCGCTGGTGGCCGGCCTGCTGCCCCAGGTGCTACCGGAGTTCCTGCGCTGCTATCCGCGCATCCAGCTGGACATCGACTTCACCGACCGCCTGGTCGACGTCATCGAGGAAGGTTTCGACCTGGTAGTACGCGGCGGCGAACTGCGCGACTCACGGCTCAAGGCGCGCAAGCTGGGCGATTTCAGCCTGCTGCTGGTAGCCGCGCCGGCCTACCTGCGCCAATACGGTACGCCTCGCCGGCCGGCCGACCTGAACCAGCATCTGTGCCTGCACTACCGCTACCACAGCAGCGGGCTGGTGCAGCGCTGGCCGCTGAACCTTGCGCCGGGTGAGTCGGAGCCGCGCCTGGAAGGCGGGCTGATCTGCAATACCGCCGACATGCTGATCAACGTCGCCTGCCAGGGCATGGGCATCGCCTGCCTGCCCGACTTCGCCGTGCGCAGTGCGCTGAACGACGGCAGGCTGGTGCAGGTGCTCGCCGAGCACACCGCGCACCAGGGCAGCTTCCACGCGCTGTGGCCGGCAGGCCGGCGCATGCCGCTCAAGCTGCGGGTGTTCCTCGACTTCCTTGGCGACCGCCTGTTCGTCAGCCGTTGAAGGAGGTCAGCGGATGAACTGCCTGCTGATCTCGCGGAAGATCTCTGTCCCAGCACGCTCCAGCCACTCGAAGGCGACCATCTCCCGCGAGACGACCACCGCACCGGCCTGACGCATGCGCTCCAGCGCCAGCGCCTTGTCCTGCGGACGACGCGAGCCGAGCGCCTCCTCCACCACGAACACTTCGCGATCTTCCGCCAACAGGCCGAGGACCGTCTGCAGCACACAGACATGCGCCTCGGTGCCGCACACCACGAACTGCCGGCGATCGCCGCCAGGCATCTGCAACAGGCCAGGATCGGTGACGGCGGAGAAGGCGATCTTTTCCAGCACTTCGCCCTCGCTCAGCTCGTCGCGCAGCGCCGGCAGCGTCGGCCCGAGCCCTTGCGGATACTGCTCGGTGGCCAGCACCGGCACGCCCAGCCGCCGCGCGATGGCCAGCAACCAGGCGCTCTGTTCCAGCACCGACTCGTTGGCGTGAATGGCCGGGAACAGGCGTTCCTGGATGTCGATGATCAGCAGGGTCGAAGCCTGGGCGCGCAGCAGCATCGTGGGTGTCCTCCTTTGCATGGGAACGCGAGATCCGAACCCGAGTTGTGGTCCCGCAGCGGCATGCTGTCAACCGCCATCGCACCATCGGCCACTTGGCAGAAGGCGCGTCAGCACGCACCCTATGCCGCGCCAGAACAACACAACAACGAGCCTGGGAGACAAGGAACATGGGCAAGAGCATCAGCATCGCCGCGCGTGACGGCAGCGGCAGCTTCAGCGGTTATCTCGCAGTACCGGCCAGCGGGCGTGGCCCCGGCGTGGTGATCGGCCAGGAGATCTTCGGCGTCAACGCCAACATGCGCAGCATCGCCGACAACTACGCCGAGGAAGGCTACGTCGCCCTGGTACCCGACCTGTTCTGGCGCCTGCAGCCCAACCTCGAACTGGGCTACAGCGAGGCCGAGTTCGGCCAGGCCATCGGCCTGTTCCAGCGCTTCGACGTGGACAAGGGCGTGGACGACATCGCCGCCGCCATGGACGCCCTGCGCGCACTGCCGGAAGTGGAAGATCGCGGCATCGGCTACGTCGGCTTCTGCCTGGGCGGCAAGCTCGCCTACCTCACCGCCGCGCGCACCGACGCGGCTTGCTCGGTCGGCTACTACGGCATGGGCATCGAGCACATGCTGGACGAGGCGCAGAACATCCGGGGTCGCCTGGTGCTGCACTTCGCCGAGCAGGACGTGTATTGCGACGCCAACGCCCGCGCGGCCATCGGCGAGGTGCTGGGCAAACTGCCGAAGGCGGAGATCTACAGCTACCCCGGCGTCGACCACGCCTTCGCCCGCCCCAACGGCATGCACTTCGACAAGCCCGCCGCGCTGATGGCCCACGAGCGCAGCATCGGCGCGCTCAAGCGCGAGATCGGCCCGGACTTCGACCTGTCGAAACTCTGGGAAGACCACATCCACCACGAATTCGCCGCCCGCGACGTGCCCGCCACCATGGCAACCATGGTCGCCCAACCCTACGTCAACCACATTCCCACCATGACCGGCGGCGTCGGCCAGGACGAACTGGCGCGCTTCTACCGCAACCACTTCGTCCACGGCAATCCGCCGGACATGAAGCTGGTGCCGATCTCCCGCACCGTTGGCGCGCTGCAGGTGGTGGACGAGTTCGTCATGTGCTTCACCCACTCCACCGAGATCGACTGGATGCTCCCCGGCGTGCCGCCTACCGGCAAGTACGTGGAAATCCCCATGCTCGGCGTGATCCGCTTCCGCGGCGACAAGCTGTGCCACGAACACATCTACTGGGACCAGGCCAGCGTACTGGTACAGATCGGCCTGCTCGACCCTGCCGGCCTGCCGGTGGCCGGCGTGGAGACGGCGAAGAAGCTGCTTGACGAAAGCCAGGTTTCCAACACCCTGATGAACAAGTGGAAGGACAGCGAAGGTCGCTGATCCTCCGCCCGCACAAGGAGCCACTGATGTACCCCATAGGGAAATGGACCTGCGCCGCGCTGCTGGTACTTGCCGGTAGCGTTGGCGCAGCGGAGCGCACCGCACAGCCCTGCGACGACGCCACCCTGCAGACCCTGGCCGGGCTGCTCGGCCAGCAGGGCTGGCAGGCGCCGGAGCCCGGTGCGGCAACGCCGGTGGTCGCTGCTGCCTGCAAGGCCTGGCCGGATGATCCGAAGCTCGAAGTGGTCGCAGTCGCCTACAGCACGGCGGACGACAAGAGCGAGCCCGGCGAGCGCAACCTGAACCTGCTGGTCGGCCAGTTCGACACGGCCAGCGGCAAGCTGGTGACGCGCGTCGACGACAGCATCGGCGAGGACGCCATGGTGGAGATCGACAGCTCCAGCCTGTGGCTCGACACCGCCCGCTATCGCCTGGCGCCGGATGTGCGCGGTTTCGGCCTGGTCATTGGCAGCGTGGCGCGCGGCGCGAGCTGCCCGGACGCCTGGTCCTACGACGACTTCAGCCTCTACGCGCCGCAGGGCGCCAAGCTCAAGGAAGTCTTCCGCACCTACCTGCGGCAGTGGACGACGTTGGAGGGCCAGACTTGCAGCGATCGGCGCACGATCATCGAACGCTCGCAACTCACCCTGTCGATGGGCCAGGAAGTCCATCACGGCTATGCCGACCTGATCGTCACCTCGAAGGTGCAGCGCGAGTCGGCGGGTGAGAATGTCGGCGCCTCAAGGGCTGTACGCAAGACCGTCAGCTTCGACGGCGAGCGCTATCCCTTCGAGGAATTCTCGACCTTCTGGCAGAGCCAGCCCTGACCTGTAGGAGCGAGCTTGCTCGCGAACAATCCTGCCGGTGAGCCCGATGTGACTCGGTTCGCGAGCAAGCTCGCTCCCACAAAGAACAAGGCCGCCCGAAGGCGGCCTTGGTATTTCTTGTCGTACCGATCAGTGCCCGGTGTTATCACCACGGCGACTGGTCTCGAAGAGGAACCAGGTGCGCTGCTCGGTCTCGTCGATCCAGTTCTCGATCAGGCTGGCAGTGGCGATGTCGTGGTACTCGTCGCACAGGCCATGGACCTCGCGCATGTAGGAGGTCAGCGATTTGTTGTCCTCCTGCAGCTCGGCCAGCATGTCCAGCGGTTGCACGAACTCGGCATCGTTGTCGAGGATGCGCTTGAGGCGCGCGATGTGACCGATGGAGCGGATGGTGTTGCCGCCGATCTTGCGGTTGCGCTCGGCAATCGCGTCGGTCATCGCGAAAATCTCGGTGGCGTGGTCATCCAGCAGCAGGTGGTAGTCGCGGAAGTGCGGACCGCTCACGTGCCAGTGGAAGTTCTTGGTCTTCAGGTACAGCGCGAAGACATCCGCCAGCAGGCGATTGAGCGCCGCAGACAAATCGCGGGTAGCGTTCTTGCTCAGGTCAGACGGCGTGGCCAGCGCGGGCGCACGGCGCGGGACGGCCTTGGCAGCAGCCGGTTTTGAGGCGGCAGGCTTGGCAGCAGCCGTCTTCGCGGCAGCGGGTTTGCTGGCAGCGGGCTTGGCGGCCGGCTTGGCAGCGGCCGGTTTTGCGGCAGGTTTGCTGGCCGCTTTCGCAGCCGGCTTCGCGGCGGGTTTGGCCGCTGCGGGTTTCTTCGGAGCCGATGCGGATTTCTTCATCACCAATCACCTCTACGAAAGATCACGATACCTGTGGATGCCGACCCAGGCGGGAGCGGCTGACTTACGCGGTCTTGAGCCTATCTCGCCTGACGTCGATTGCAAGTTGACCGCAGTGCCGCGCTCGCGTTCCGCCTGATGTGGATCAACCCCGCAGCGGCTTTCTGAAGTACACGACACGCTCGGTTTCGATGAAGCCCAGGGCGAGATGAAGAGCATGGCTGTCGGTATTGTCGAGCGCCGCATCGGAAGCGAAATCCGCGCAGCCGCGGGCACAGCCCCAAGCCTGCACCACGCCTACCAGAGCCCGCGCCACGCCTTGCCGGCGGGCGTCTTCACGGACGTAGATGCCCTCCAGAAACAACACCGGCGAGCCTTCCGTACCGTTCACGTATTCGCTGCGCACCGAAGCCTCCGCCAGCCCCAGCGCCCTGCCCTTTTCGTCGCGGGCCAGCCAGGCGCCGTGGCGTTGCGGCTGCGCGAGAATGTCCCGCGCCTCCGCAACGAACGCGTCTGCATGATCGCCCGGCCAGAGTTGCAGGCGCAGCTCGATCCAGTCAGGCAGATCCGGTTCTTCGCAGTAGCGCACGGAGAGGCCCATCAGGCTTTCTCCGGGTCGAATCGGAACTGCTGGTCGAGCTGGCTGTAGCCCATGCCAACGCCCTTGTGCACCTTGAGCTGCACCGGAATGCGCTCCTTCAGTGCCTCGACGTGGCTGATCACGCCAATGGTCTTGCCCGTGGCGTTGAGGCTGTCGAGGGCATCCAGCGCGACCTCCAGGGTCTCGCCATCGAGGGTGCCGAAACCTTCGTCGAGGAACAGCGAGTCGATGCTGGTCTTGTGGCTGACCAGGTCGGACAGCGCCAGCGCCAGCGCGAGGCTGACCAGGAAGCTCTCGCCCCCGGACAGCGTCTTGCAGTCGCGCGCCGTGTCGCCCTGCCAGGTATCCATCACCTCCAGCTCCAGCTCGCCATCGCTGCGCCGAGCCAGTTGGTAGCGTCCATGCAGGCGCTGCAACTGGCGGTTGGCAAGGTGCACCAGGTGATCGAGGGTGAGGCCCTGGGCGAAGCGCCGGTAGCGCGCGCCGTCGGAGGCGCCGATCAGGCTGTTGAGGCGCTGCCAGAGGACGTGCTCCTCCTCCTGCCGCGCGATATCCGCGAACAGGCTCTGCTGGCTGGCGCGACGGTTGTCGTCGCCCTGCAACTGGGCGCGGATTTCGCCCTGGCGCTGACCCAGCTCGCGCAACTGCGCAGCGAGCGCCTGCAATTGCAGGTCGAGTTCCTCCAGCGGCAGTTCGCCGTGGGGTTCTGCCTGCAAGCGCTCGACATCCTGCGCAGCAGCGGCACGCAGGGTGACGGCTTCGGTAATTGCCGTTTCCAGGTGCTGGCGCAGTTGGCTGAGCTCGCTGCGCTGGGCATCGTCCAGCAGCGCGGCAAGATAGGTCGACTCGTCGGCAAAGGGGCTCGCCGCCAGAGCCTGCTGCCAGCTTGCCAGGTGCTCGGCGAGACGTGCCTGCTCCTGCTCCTGCCGCTCGCTCAGCGACTGCTCACGGCCCTGCAAGGCGTCGGCCTGGCGCTGTGCGGCGGCCAGTTGCTCCTCCGCCTGCATCAGAGCCTGCTGCGGCGCCGCCTGTATCACCAGCGGCTGGCGCGCATCGAAGCCGGCGGCCTGCCAGCGCTGCTGCCATTGCGCTGCGAGCTGTTGCGCCATGCGGGCAGCCTGTTCGGCATCACGCTCAGCCGCTGCCAGTTCCTGGCTGCGCTGCTGGTCCTGCTGCCATTGCTGCCACTCGGCCGAGCGCTCGGTCAGCCACTGCTCGCCGTCTTCCGGCACGCTGTAGCCCAGCTCGCCGAGTGTGGCGGCCAACGCCTGGTCCTGCTGTAACAGGTCCGCGCGCTGGGTCGCGAGCTGCTGCGCGCGCTCTTCCTGGCGCTGGCGTTCATGAGTCTGTTGCTGGTCGAACAGCGCCAGTTGCTGCACGGCCTCGGCGTGATCGCGCTCGGCGCGCTGGCGTTGCTGTTGTGCCTGCTGGAGCTGGTGCCGGTGCTCTTCCAGGGTTTTCAGCTGCTGCTGCAATGCCGTCAGCGCGGCCTCGTGGCGCTCACGTTCGGCGCGGAGCTGCTGGTCGTCGTCCAGCGCGATTCCTTGCTCCGTGCACTGCTGCTGCCATGCCTGCTGATGCTGTGCCAGCGCGGCTCGCGCGTCGTCCAGCTGGCGCTGTCCCTGCTGCAGTTGTGCGTCCAGCCCGGCCAGCTCACCACGCAGGGCAATGCCCTCGCTTTCCAGCTCGGCCAATTGCTGGCGCGCCTGCTCCAGCGCCGCCTGTGTCGAGGACACATCCAGCGCCTGGTAGGCCGCCACCGCCGGGTGTTCCTGTGAGCCGCACAATGGGCACGCCTCGCCGGGCTGCAACTGCGCACGCAGGTGTTCCAGTTGGTGAATGCGCTGTTCCTGCTGCAGGAGCTTTTCCTTGTCGGCAACCTGCTGCTTGGTCGTCTGATAACGCTCGCGCAACGCGACGATAACCGTTTCGCGCTCGGCCTTTCGCTGATGCAGCGCCTCCAGCTCCGGCTGGCAGCGCGCCAGTTGCGCGGCGGCCTCGGCGCGGGCCCGGGCCAGTTGCTCCAGGCGGTCCAGCCCACGGCTGTGCAATTGCCCCTGCTGCAGCCGCTCACGCAGCTCACCGTCGGTAGCTCCACCCAGCAACGCCGAGAGCTGCTGCTGATGCTGGCCCTCCTGTGCGCCTGCCGACTCGACCTGCTGCTGCATGAAAGCGACGTTGCCTTGCAGGGTCTGTCGCTGTGTCGTCGCGCCCTGCAATGCCTGGTCGGCCGTCTGCGCCTGCCGCTGCAAGTCGGCAATGGCCTGGGCCAGGCGCGAACGCTGGGCGAACTGTGCCCGCCAGCCGCCGAGCAGCTCACCGAGCTTCGCTCGCTGCGGGTACTGCGCCAGGCGCGCCTGCAGCTCCTGCCGCTGCTCGCCAAGGGCCTTGCGCTCGCCCTCGCAGGCATCCAGCGCCTGCTGAGCATATTGGTTCGCCGCCCACAGCGCCTGGGCGATCTCTTCGCGCCGGAGCGCCTGCTGAGCGAGGTTGTCCTCCAGCGCCGTGCGGCCCTGTTCGACATTCTCCCGAGTGCTTCGCCAGGCCTGGTGCAATGGCTGCAGACGCGCAGCGGGCTCGCTGTCCGCCAGGCGCTGCAGATCGGGTCGCGCCTGCTCCAGCGCCTCGCGAGCAGCGGATTCTTTTGCGCCGGCCTGCTCGACCTGCTGCCGCGCGCGGCTGAGGTCTTCGCGCCAGCGACGCTGCGCCTGGAGAGCCGACTGCTGCGCCTGCAAAGCCGCTTCCTGCACCGCAGCATCGCGGCCCTGCAGCTCCAACTCGCTGCGCTGTTCGGCGCTGAGCAGTTCAAAGCCATCGGCGCGGGCGCGCAGTTGGTCCAGCGCTCCGCGAACCTCACGGGTGCGCTCGAAGACGCGCTGGGAAATCAGGCCGTAGATTTCCGTCCCGGTCAGTTCCTCCAGCAACTCCGCGCGCTGGTTGGCGTTGGCCTCGAGGAAGGCGGCGAACCCGCCCTGGGCCAGCAGCATGGATTTGGTGAAGCGTTCGAAGTCGAGGCCGGTGAGGATCTCGGTCTGCTTGAGCTTGTCGTTGATCTTGTCGGTGAGGATCTGCCCCGCGCCGGTGGCGCGGTCGATGCGCACCAGCTCCACCTTCGGCGCCTGCAGCGCGCCCTCGGCCTTGTCGCGGGCGCGACGCTGGCTCCAGAAGGCGCGATAGGGCTGTCCCTTCACGTCGAACTCGACTTCGGCGAGACAGTCGGCGGTATGCCGGGTCATCAGCTCGTTGCCGCTCTGCGACAGCACGCTCATGCGTGGCGTACGGTGGTACAGCGCCAGGCAGATGGCATCGAGCAAGGTAGTCTTGCCCGCTCCGGTCGGCCCGGTGATGGCGAACAGGCCGTTGCCGGCGAAAGGTTCGGCAGTGAAATCGATCTTCCATTCGCCCTTCAGCGAATTGAGGTTCTTCAGACGCAGGCTGAGGATTCTCACGAGCGCTCCTCCTGCAGGTCGGCGACGACCTGTCGGTAGAGCCCGGTCAGCCGTTCGCGCAGCGGTGCGTCCAGGTCCTCGGCGTCCAGCCGCTGGCGAAACACATCCTCGGGGCTCAGCTCGTCGAGGGTTTCCTTCGCTTCGCTGAACAGCGCCGCCTGCGCGGTGCCGCGCTCGCGGCGGGTGCGCAGGACGATCACCGGCAGCTCTTCGCAAAGCTTCTCGACGCGTAGCTGGATATCGGTCAGGTAGTCATCGGTGTGCACCATGACTTCCAGCCAGACGGGTTGCTCCGCACTGCCTTCGCGGGCGACGCGGGCCAGTTCGGCGGGCAGTTCGGCAAGGCTGCCGGACACCGATTTCAGCGGCTGGAAGCGCGGCACCGGCAGCGCGGTGACGCTGCGCAGGCCACTGTCATCCAGGTCCACCAGCAGTACTTCCTTGCCCTGTGTGGCCTCGTCGAAGCTCAGCGCAATGGGCGATCCGCTGTAGCGGATGTGTTCCAGGCCGCCGACCTTCTGCGGCCGGTGGATGTGGCCAAGGGCGATGTAGTCCGCCGCCGGGAAGGCGCTGGTGGGAAAGGCTTCCAGCGTACCGACATAGATTTCCCGCACCGACTCGCTGGCGCTCGCGCCCACGGTGGTGAGATGACCGGTGGCGATGATCGGCAGGTGCCGGCCGAGGGCGTCGCGCTGCGCCTCGGCGCGCTCGAACAACTCGCGGTAGTGCGCCTGGATCGCCTGCTGCAGCGCCAGTTGCTTGTCCTGCGCACTCTGCCCGGCCAGGCTGGTGAGCACGTCGCGTGGGCGAATGAAGGGGATCGCGCAGAGAATCGCGCCGGGCTGGCCGTCACGTTGCGGCAGCACCAGCAACTGGCGCTCGAGGTCGGTGCCGACCGCGGCGATCACCTCCGTTTCGAGGCAGGCGAGCAGGTCGCGGGACTCCTCCAGCATCGCCACCGAGTCGTGGTTTCCACCCAATACCACCAGGCGCGCGCCAGTGTCCCGCAGCTCGACGATGAAGCGGTTGTACTGTTCGCGCGCATAACTGGGCGGCGCGCCGGTATCGAATATGTCACCGGCGATGATCACCGCATCCACGGCCTGCTCGCGCACCTGTTCGACCAGCCAGGAGCAGAACGCCTGGTGCTCGGCCTCGCGGCTCTTGCCCATGAAATGCTGGCCCAGGTGCCAGTCGGAGGTATGGAGAATGCGCATGCCGTGAAGTCCGCAGCCGTATTTCGAAGCTGGGGATGATAGCGGTTCAAGCTCCATCGAGGGCGTATTCGCCGGCCGCCGCCGCACAGGCTGGCTATCTTTTCAGGACAGCACGTCGTCACAAGGACTTCCCATGCAACGCCTTCTGAACATGCTCAAGGACCTCGCCATCCTGGTCCGCGCCAACCTCTGGCTGGTGCCGGTGCTGGCCGCACTGGTCGCCGCCGTCTTCTACTTCGTCGCCCCGCCGCCGCCGATGAGCGCGACCCTGGCCACCGGTGCGCCGGGCGGCGGCTACGCGGTGTTCGGCCAGCGCCTGAAGGAGGAACTGGCCAAACAGGGCTTCGACCTGCAACTGGTGCGCACTGCCGGCTCGCGGGAGAACCTGGGCAAGCTGCTGGACGGCAAGAGCGGTGTGGACCTGGCACTGGTGCAGAGCGGCCAGGAGCAGCAGCTTGAGCCCAAGCAGCGCGAGCACCTGCAAACCCTCGGCGCGATGTTCCAGGAGCCGCTATGGCTGTTCCAGCGCCGCGAGGCAAAGATCGACCGCCTGGCCGACCTGCTCGCCTTGCGCGTCGCCATCGGTGGCGAAGGCAGCGGCACCGAAGCGGTGACCCAGGCCATCCTCAAGGCCAACGAGATTCCCACCGAGCCCCTGCCGGCAGGCTGGCAGGCGCGCGGCGGCAATGCGGTGGCCAACGAACTGCTGGCCGGCCAGCTGGACGCGGCCTTCTTCGTCGGCCCGGCGGAGAACCCGCTGGTGCAGCGCCTGGCGGCCAGCCCCGAGCTCACGCTCACCGGCTTTCGCCGTGCCCACGCGTACGAGGCGCGGATTCCCTTTCTCAAGCGCGTCGATGTCAGCGAGGGCCTGCTGAACCTCGCGCAGAACGTGCCCGACCAGAACCTCGCTACGCTTTCGCCGGTTGCCACCCTGGTGGTCAATGGCGACTTCCACCCGGCGCTCACTCCGCTGATCCTGGAAGCCGCGCGAGCCGTGATGAAGAGCGGCACCCTGCTCGACCCGGCCGGCGCCTTCCCCAGCGCCGAGCCGCGCACCCTGGCGCTGCAGGAAGACGCCGAGCGCTACTACAAGAATGGTCCGCCGCTGCTGCAGCGCTTCTTGCCGTTCCGCATCGCCTCGCTGGCGGACCGCTACATCATCCTGCTGATTCCCTTCATCGCCATCCTTATCCCGCTGCTCAAATCCATCGGCCCGCTGTACCGCTGGCGCATCCGCGCGCGCATCTACCGCTGGTACCGTTACCTGCGCGAAATCGACCGACGCCTGGACGAACGTACCGGCAGCGCCGAGCTGAGCACCGAAATCGAACGCCTGGAACAACTGGAAGCCGAGCTGGCCAAGGTCGAGGTGCCGCTGTCCTACTACAACGAGCTGTACGAGCTGCACCTGCACCTGAACTACGTGATCCGCCGCCTGCGCCAGCTGCGCCGCAATCGGCGCGAGCGCGACGAGGGGCTGGCACCGGCGGCGGACTGATCGGCGTCGCGCATCCCGGCGCCTTGTCGGGTAAACTCTGGCGTTTTCCAATCCGCCCGCCCCGCCGCCGCTTCGATGCGTGCGGCGGCGCCGGCACTGAACATCCGGGTCCGCCATGCCGATTCGCCACGCCATCGTCCACCTGATCGACAAGAAGCCCGACGGCAACCCCGCGACGCTGCATGCGCGCGATGCCGAGCTGGGCGACTCCCAGGCCATCGAGAACCTGATGGCCGACCTCAACGAGAGCTACAACGCCAAGCCGAACAAGGCCTGGGGCCTGTTCCAGGGCGAGTCCGGCGCCTACCCGTTCAGCGGTTGGCTGGGCGAGTACCTGGACAACGGCAAGGACTTCGTCGCCTTCTCCAAGCAGGCGGTGGAACACCTGAAGACGCTGATGGAGGAGTCCAACCTCTCCACCGGCGGCCACGTGCTGTTCTGCCATTACCAGCAGGGCATGACCGATTACCTGTCCATCGCCCTGCTGCACCACAGCGAAGGCGTGGCGGTCACCGAGGCGCTGGAAGTCACCCCGTCGCGCCATCTGGACCTGGGCCAGTTGCACATGGCTGCGCGGATCAACATCTCCGAGTGGCGCAACAACAAGACGTCCAAGCAGTACATCTCGTTCATCAAGGGCAAGGGCGGCAAGAAGGTCTCGGACTACTTCCGCGACTTCATCGGCTGCACCGAGGGCGTCGACGGGCCGAGCGAGACTCGCACCCTGCTCAAGGCCTTCAGCGACTTCGTGGAAAGCGAAGACCTGCCCGAAGAGCAGGCCCGCGAGAAGACCGACGTACTGGTGGACTACGCCACCAGCCAGGCGAAGATCGGCGAGCCGATGGCCCTGGACGCGCTCTCCGAGCTGATGGACGACCAGGCGCCGCGCGCCTTCTACGACTACATTCGCAACAAGGATTACGGCCTGTCGCCGGAAATCCCGGCGGACAAGCGCACCCTCAACCAGTTCCGCCGCTTCACCGGCCGTGCCGAGGGGTTGTCGATCAGCTTCGAGGCGCACCTGCTGGGCAGCAAGGTGGAGTACGACGAGGAGCGCGACATGCTGATCATCCGCGGCCTGCCGACGCAGTTGCAGGACCAGCTCAAGCGCCGCAAGGACTGACGGTTTTTCACCCACAAAAAAGCCCATCTCGCGATGGGCTTTTTTGTGGGTGACGATTGGGCACAGGGCGGTTCGCGAGCAAGCTCGCTCCTGCAAAAAGCCCACTGGGCACTCCGGCGAGCTGCAGGAGCGAGGGGGACGCCCAGTTCTTGCTCGCGAACCTGCAGGGCAGAGGGCTCAAACGAGCGCTGCACGGACTTCCGACAAAACGCCCCGCAGCCCGCGCGGTGCGGCTGCTAGAGTCAAGTCAGGCGCCTCTCGCTCGCGGTGGCCGCCATGCCCGCCTTGTACGCCGTCACTGTCGTAGCGTCCCCGCTCTCCGGGCATCCCCGGATGCACTGCTCGTACCTCGCGTTGCTGTTGCTGCTCTGCGCCAACCTCCTTTTCGCTGACCCGACGCCGCAGCCGCTCCCGCCCAACGTCGCGCGCTTCGTGCTGGCCAACGCCGAATTCAGCGTGATGCACGAGATGGGGCACATGCTGATCGCCGAGTACGACCTTCCGGTGCTCGGACGCGAGGAGGACGCGGCGGACCAGCTCGGCTTCATCCTGCTGTTCCGCCTTTACGCGAAGCTGCCGCGCGACGAGGTGGACGCGCGCCTGCTGGACATCGCCGATTACTGGCGCCTGGAATGGCAGACCCCCAAGCCGCCGCCGGACCAGGTGCTGGCCTGGGACAGCCATCCGCTGGACGAACAGCGCTACTACAACATCGCCTGCCTGCTCTACGGCAGCGACATGGCGCGCCTGGACTGGCTGCCACCCCTGACCGGGCTGCCCTACGAACGTGCCGTGTACTGCGACCAGGAGTTCCAGCAGGCCAGCAAGGCGTTCGAGTGGATTCGCCACGCGCGACGGCATTCGTCGATCCAGCACCGCGCCGCGCTGCGTCTGAACTACGACGCGCCGGCAGTGGACCGCGATGCGACGCTGCCGCTGATCGCCCTGCTACGTGACGGCGATCATCTGCAACGGATGGTGGACGAGGTGTTCCGCCTGTTCCGCCCGCCGCGTCCGCTGACGATCCAACTGGTCAGCTGCGGCGCACCGGATGCCTGGTACAACAGCAACAGCGGGGAAATGGCGCTCTGCTACGAGCGCCTGCAGCACTTCCGCGAAATGGCCGAGAACCTGCCACGCCTGCGCACCCCGGTGACGCGGCAGTGCCCCGGTCCCGCCGGGCTCAGGCCGGGCGGATGCTGAAACCGATACGCGGGAAGTGCACGTGAACGATGCCTGCGCGCGGGTCTTCGCGACGCAGGATCAGGCTTTCCAGCCCGGCGTGCACCAGTTCGCCTTCCACCGGATCGCAGCCGTAGTCGGTGGCGGCGATCACCACGCGCTGGCCGGGTGTGAAGCCGTTGGGATCGACGAAGTCTTCCTGGGGCACTGCAGCGGGCTGGCTGTCGCGCGCCACGGCGATGGCTTCTTCGCTGCTCATTTCGCTCGGCGCACCATGGCCAAAGCCCAATACACGAGCGAGCCAGGCACTGACTGCCGGGTAGGCGTCCACCAGCGGTGAGGTGACCGGCGTGGCCTTGACGAACCACAGGCAGTGGGCGAGGGACAGATCGGCTACCGAAGGTTCGCCGAACAGGAAATCGCCGTCTTCACGGGCCAGTTGCTCCTCGACCCGCGCCATGAAGGTCGGCCACTGGTGCTTGGCCTGCTCGGCCGACAGCTTGCTGGCCGTGCCGCCACTGAACAGCTGGCTGCGGTCGGCGACGAAGGCCTTGAGAAATTCCGGCGGCAGCTTGCCGAAGCGCATGGCAATGGATTCGGGCTGGAACACCAGGCTGACCGCGTGCTGGAACACCACCGAATCGACCCACAGCGAGAAGCTCGCAACGGTGAATTCGTGGCCTTCCGGGAACAGGGCGGGCACGGCCTTTTCCTGGTCCAGGCGGCGGGCGATCAGCGCGGTGTCGCAATAGATATCGGCGCCGACCTGCAGCACCGGCGTCTTGCGGTAGCCACCGGTAAGCGGCATCAGGTCCGGCTTGGGCATCAGCGGCGGGATGGTCACCGAGCGCCAGGGCAGCTGCTTGAAGCCCAGCATCAGGCGCGCCTTTTCGGCGAACGGCGAAGTCGGGTAGTGGTGCAGGATCAGCTCGGACATGGTGGGCTCCAGCGGCCGCAAAGTGGTCCGGCAGCTTAACCCGTGCTTCGCGCGAGTCCTACCTCATCCCTCGGATGGGACGACATCCACGGCGTTGATGGCGAACGGATTGGCCAGCACCAGGTGTTCCTTGGCTTTCTTGGACAGCGCCTTGATCGCGCGCTCACGGCGCAGGGCGTCACCCTTGCCGGGGCAGGCCTCGACGTAGACCAGCGCCTGGGCCGGGCTGGAGTGGAAGAAGCGCGCGCCCTTGCCGGTGCGATGGGTTTCAAATCGGCGTTGGGCGTCGTCGCTGATGCCGCAGTAGAGCGCGCCATTCTCGGCGCGCACCAGGTAGACGAACCAGGGTTTGGGTTCGGCCGCGGTCACGACGCCCAGACCCGCGCCTGCATTCGGTCGCAGTAGCCGACCAGGCGTTCGTAGCTGCGCGCCATGTCGTTGAGCGGCGTTTCCAGGGTGCTGAGGATCAGGTTGGCCAGCACGCCGTAGGTGGCGGCGTCGGCGCTGCACGGCTGGGCGCCGCCGAAGTACGGAAGGTCGCCGAGCATGCCATCCAGGGCTTCGAGGTCATCGCGAGCGAAGCCCAGCAACTCGTCGCGGCTATGGCGCATCAGGCCGCGGCCCTTCAGGTCGCCACGGATCTTGCGTTGCATCAGCATGCCCACTGCCGGGCGCAGCGGTGCGGGAATGCCGCGGAACATCACGTCTTTCACCTGGCGGAAGCCTTGCTCGTCGAGCCAGCGGAAGTACACCAGCAGCGGCACCAGGTGCTCGTCGCACAGACGGGTGATCGATACCGCCCAACCGCGGCCACGGGCGTCAAGCCCCGCGTCCAGGTCGAATTCGTAGTACTGCTGCAGCGTACGCATGATGATCGCCGTATCGGCGATGGCCTTGCCGTCCAGCGTTATGAACGGCAGCTTGCCCTTGGGCCCCTTGCGCGGGTCCATCACAGGCTTGACCTGATACTCCAGTCCGGCGAGGCGCAGGAAGGTCTCCAGCTTCAGGCAGAAGGGGCTGACGTTGGGCACGTTGAAGGCGGGCGGGAACTGGAAAAGAGTGATCATGGCGGCGTCCGGTTCTCAGTCGCCTGTCATTTAAGCCTATCCCGCCGCCACGGGCGAGCCCGAAAGCCCTCTATCAGGCTTTCCCTGCTCGTTGTGCGCGGTAGGCCGCGAGGCCTTTCGCGGCTTGCGCGCGGATCGCCGCCTGCACCGGCGGCGCCCAGCCCAGCAGGGCTCCCTTGGCGCCGAGGGCCTGGCGCGACCACCTCCAGAGGTCGAAGCTGTCTACGTGCTGACAGATCAATCCGTCGCGAAAGTGGAAATGTGCCCGGATGTGATTAGTCACTTTCCGACCGGTCTGGGTGAAGGTGTAGGACGCCACCCAACGAGCCGAACCCCGCTGCCCATCCGCCTCGACGCCCTCATAGGTCAGCGAGAAGTCCTGGGCGCGAGCGGTGAGCATGCGCCACATGTCCCCGGCCTCGGCGCCGTGCAAGTCGGTGAAGACCGGGTCGCTGAATTGCACATCGACGCTGTAGCAGGCGGCCATGGCTTCGCCGTCGCGGCGCTGGAAGGCCTGGTAGAAACGTTCGATCAACTGGGCGTTGGGATGGGCCATGGTGCGCTCGTGTCGGTGGGCAATGGACGCAGTATCCACAGAGACTCGACTGGACACGATTGGCGTTATGGACAACATTATGATCAATAGCGCCAAGTTTCTTACACGAGCACAGTGAGACGCCATGTTCAGGATAGCCCTGTTCGTCTGCCCGCAAACCCTGTGTTCCAGCCTTGGCCTGGCCATGGACAGCTTCCACCTCGCCAACCGCCTGGCGGGCGAGCGCCACTTCGAGGTACTGCGGGTCAGTGCCGAGGGTGAGCCGGTGGACCTGTCCTTCGGCCGCGTGGCGGTGGAGGGCGGGCTCGATCTCGCCGCCGGCTGCGACCTGCTGCTGATTCCCGCCACCGGCGCGGATATCGACGCCACATTCACCGCCAATCAGCCATTGCTTGCCTGGCTACGTCGCACCCCTGCCAGCGTGCAGCTTGGCAGCCTGTGCAGCAGCGCTTTCCTGCTGGCCGAAGCCGGCCTGCTGGATGGTCGTCGCGCCACCACGCATTGGGCGCTGGAGACGGCATTCCGGGAGCGCTATCCACAGGTGCGGCTGGACATCGACGCCCTGTGCACCGACGACAACGGCCGCCTCTGTTCCGGGGGCGCCCAGGCCGGGCTGGACCTGTGCCTGTTCCTGATCGAGCGCCATGCCGGCGCCGCCCTGGCGCGGCGCGCGGCGGCGACCCTGGTGTTCGAGCACGGGCGAGGCCGTCAGCGGCGCTTTACTCCCCTCTTACCCGACCCGCTGCCGGCCGGTTCGCCACTGGAGCCGCTGCTGGCCTGGCTGGAAGACAACTATGCGCAACCCTTCGACCTCTCCAGCCTGGCGCAGCGCGTGCACTGCTCCACGCGCACGCTGTTGCGGCGCTTTCGCGAGCAGGTGGGAATGTCACCGAACGATTACGTGCAGCGCCTGCGTATCGCTTCGGCACAGGAAGCGCTGGGCGATCCGGGACGCTCTTTGGAGCGCATCGCCAGTGATGTCGGCTACGCCGACCGGGCGAGCTTCGCGCGGCTGTTCAAGCAAGTATGCGGGGAGACGCCGGGGGCTTTCCGGCAGCGGATGCTGGGGCGGCAGGCTTAGGACTTGCGGGAGCTGTAGGAGCGAGGGGGACGCCTAGTTCTTGCTCGCGAACCATCTTCCGGCAGCTTCAGTGCCGGGCGGTTCGCGAGCAAGCTCGCTCCTACACGTGGTATCTCAGTGGAACCATTCCATCGCCGTACGCCACACGCAAACGCCGACAAAGTAAGCCGAAGCCGCGAACCACAGGCCCAGCAACCAGGGTTGGTCGATCGGCTGCTGGAGGATCAGCAGCGCGCTGCTGAGCATCCAGACGAAGGTCACGGCGATGTTCAGCGGCATGAACTGGCGTACGCGGAAGGGGTGCAGGAACTTCATGCGGGTCAGGGTCAACGCAGCCAGCACCAGCACGGTGACGAAGCTGACCCAGGGGTGCAGCTCGAGCACGAAGAAGTACACCGCCACCACGTTCCACGCGGCCGGGAAGCCGACGAAGTAGTTGTCCTTGCTCTTCATGTTGACGTTGCAGAAGCAGAACAGCGAGGACACCAGGATCACCCCGACCGCCAGCAGCTCGGTGTGCACCGGCAGCGGCACGTAGCGGTAGATGAAGATCGCGGGGATGAAGACGTAGGTGAGGTAGTCGATCACCAGGTCCAGGGTCGAGCCATCGAAGTGTGGCAGCACCGCCTTGACGTCGAACTTGCGTGCCAGAGTGCCGTCCAGGCCATCCACCAGCAGCGCCACGCCCAGCCAGAGAAGGCAGGCCTGCGGCCTGTTGTCGACCAGCGCCAGGAGCGCGAGCAGCGCGAGGATGACACCGCTGGAGGTCACCGCGTGGGCGCCCCAGGCCTTGGCTTTGCTGAGGTTCATTGGCGATAGGATCAGGTTCACGTCGGCTCTCTTCCTTTAACGGCGGATGCAGGCGAGCTACTTCAAACGTTAGCCCATCCCTGACAAACCACTGCACATGGGAACACCGATGGGGCGGCCGAGTTCAGCCGGTTTCGCGATGCGCACCTTGTGGCGGTGGAATCGGCAGCATACGCCGTTGCGCCGGGGGCTCGCCATCGCGGGAGACGAGCGTGCGAACAAGTAGCGGACTATGGCGTGCGGTTGTCCTTTCCCTGCCCCTGGCTGCGCGTCCCGCTCCGAAGGGACAGGGGATTATCCGAGCGGGAGCGAACTCCAGTTTCCGCCGGAAACGTTGCAGAACGTCAGGATGACACCGCTCTCGCCACGCGCGCCGAACGGCACCCTCTCCCTTCAGGGAAAGGGCTGGGGAGAGGGTTCACTTGCTCCGAAGTCAATGCAGGATCTGGCTGAGGAACAGCTTGGTGCGGTCCGACTGCGGGTTGTCGAAGAACTGGTCCGGCGGCGCCTGCTCCACGATCTCGCCCTTGTCCATGAAGATCACCCGGTTCGCCACGGTACGGGCGAAGCCCATCTCGTGGGTCACGCAGAGCATGGTCATGCCGCTCTGCGCCAGGCCGATCATGGTGTCGAGCACCTCCTTGACCATCTCCGGGTCGAGTGCCGAGGTCGGTTCGTCGAACAGCATGATCTTCGGCTTCATGCACAGCGCCCGGGCGATCGCCACGCGCTGCTGCTGGCCGCCGGAGAGCTGGCCGGGGAACTTGTGGGCCTGCTCCGGGATGCGCACGCGCTCCAGGTAATGCATGGCGACTTCCTCGGCCTGGCGCTTGGGCATCTTGCGCACCCACATGGGCGCGAGGATGCAGTTCTGCAGCACGGTCAGGTGCGGGAACAGGTTGAAGTGCTGGAACACCATGCCGACTTCGCTGCGGATCGCCTCGATCTGCTTGAGGTCGTTGGTCAGCTCGGTGCCATCGACGACGATGCTGCCCTGCTGGTGCTCCTCCAGGCGGTTGATGCAGCGGATGGTGGTGGACTTGCCCGAACCGGACGGCCCGCAGAGCACGATGCGCTCGCCCTGCTTGACCTCCAGGTTGATGTCCTTGAGCACGTGGAACTGGCCGTACCACTTGTTCACACCCTTCATGGTGATCATCACGTGATCGCCGATGGCCGGCTGCGCGGTCTTGTTGGTGGCTTCAGACATGATGAACTCCTAACGCTTGTGGCCGGTGTCCAGCTTGTGCTCCAGGTGCATGGAGTAGCGGGACATGCTGAAACAGAAAATCCAGTAGACGACTGCCGCGAAGACATAGCCTTCGGTGGCCATGCCCAGCCAGGCCGGGTCCGCGGTGGCGCGCTTGATGCTATTCAGGAAGTCGAACAGGCCGATGATGATCACCAGGCTGGTGTCCTTGAACAGCGCGATGAAGGTATTAACGATGCCGGGAATCACCAGCTTGAGCGCCTGCGGCAGGATCACCAGGCCCATGGTCCGCCAGTAACCCAGGCCCATGGCAGCCGCGGCTTCGTACTGCCCCTTGGGAATGGCCTGCATGCCGCCGCGAACCACCTCGGCGATGTAGGCAGCCTCGAACAGCACCACCATCACCATGGCCCGCAGCAGCTTGTCGAGGTTCATGCCTTCGGGCAGGAACAACGGCAGCATCACCGAGGACATGAACAGCACGGTGATCAGCGGCACGCCGCGCCAGAACTCGATGGTGGTCACGCAGATGACCTTGATCGCCGGCATCTTCGAACGCCGCCCCAGCGCCAGCAGGATGCCCAGCGGCATCGCCCCGCAGATGCCGACCGCGGCAATCACCACGGTGAGCATCAGGCCACCCCAGGCGCTGGTGGGCACGGTTTCCAGGCCGAGGAAGCCGCCATGCAGCAGCCAGTAGGCCACGATCGGCAGCGCCACGAGGAAGCCCAGGCCGTACTTCACCTTGTACTGGAAGCGCTTGAGGAACAGCGGCGCCGCGCCGAACACCACGAACAGCACGGTGAGGTCCACGCGCCAGCGCAGTTCCTCAGGGTAGAAGCCGTACATGAACTGGCCAAAGCGCGAACCGATGAACACCCAGCAGGCGCCCTCGCGGGAACAGTCGGCGCGGGTGGTGCCGGTCCAGTCGGCCTTGATGATCGCCCACTCCAGCAGCGGCGGTACGATCAGGTAGACCAGGTAGATGCCGACCAATGTCAGCAGCGTGTTGAACCAGCTGGAGAACAGGTTGGCACGCAGCCAGGCGAGTACGCCCACGCTCGTCGACGGTGGCGGCAGGTCGGGCTTGAAAGTATGAGTAGTCATGAAGTTCTCTGCTCTCTATACGGATCAGCGCTCGACCAGCGCGATGTGCTTGTTGTACCAGTTCATCAGCAGCGAAATGCTGATGCTGATGGCCAGGTACACGCTCATGGTGATCGCCATGGTCTCGATGGCCTGGCCGGTCTGGTTGAGCACCGTGCCGGCGAACAGCGAGACCATATCCGGATAGCCGATGGCGGCTGCCAGCGAGGAGTTCTTCGCCAGGTTCAGGTACTGGCTGGTCAGCGGCGGGATGATCACGCGCAGCGCCTGCGGGATGATCACCAGGCGCAGGGTCTGGCCGGGGCGCAGCCCAAGGGAACCGGCGGCCTCGGTCTGACCGTGGCTGACCGCCTGGATGCCGGCGCGGACCGTCTCGCCGATGAAGGCGGCGGTGTAGACCGACAGGGCAAGGACGATCGACACCAGTTCAGGGATCACCACCCAGCCGCCGCGGAAGTTGAAGCCCTGCAGCACCGGCACGTCCCAGTGGAATGGCGCGCCGGCCACCAGGGACACCAGCCCCGGCAACACCACCAGCAGCGCCACGCCGCTGAGGAATACCGGGAAATCCTTGCCAGTGGCATGGCGGCGGGCCTTGGCCCACTTCCAGATCACCACCCAGCCAACCAGTGCCAGGATCACCGCGACGATGAACGGGCCGAGGCCATCCGCAGCGACCGGCGCGGGCATCTGCAGGCCACGGTTGTTGACGAAGAACAGGTCGCCGAAGCTGATGCTCTGCCTGGGCCCGGGTAGCGGGCCGAGCACGGCGAAGTACCAGAAGAATATCTGCAGCAACGGCGGGATGTTGCGGAAGGTCTCGATGTACAGCGTCGCCAGCTTGCGGATCAGCCAGTTGGGCGACAGCCGCGCCACACCGAGGATGAAGCCCAGGATGGTAGCGAAGAATATCCCCACCACCGTGACCAGCAGCGTGTTCAGCAGGCCGACCATGAACACCCGTCCGTAGGTGTCGCTTTCGCTGTAGTCGATCAGGTGCTGGGAAATGCCGAAGCCGGCGCTGTGGTCGAGGAAACCGAAACCGGACTGGATGCCGCGGTGGGCCAGGTTGGTCTGCGTGTTGTCGAAAAGAAACCAGCCGACCGCCACCACACAGATGACGGCGATGATCTGGAACGCCCAGCCGCGCACGACGGGATCGTTGAGCGATACCCCCCGCGGGCGCTGGGCCTTGATGGAATTCTGCATGTAAGCCCTCTCGGAAGGCCGCCGGGCGACCACGGGGCTACGCCCGCGACCGCCCGGTGGGCTTCACGTCGTTCGAAACAGTCCGGCGCCCAGACTCCGGGCGCCGGATTGGGTCAGGTCAGCGCACCGGCGGTGCGTACTGCAGACCACCCTTGTTCCACTGGGCATTGAGGCCACGCTTGATCTTCAGCTCGCTGCCGTCGCCGACGTTGCGGTCGAAGATCTCGCCGTAGTTACCCACTTGCTTGACGATCTGCACCGCCCAGTCCTTGGGCAGCTTGAGGTCCTTGCCATAGTCACCCTCGCCGCCGAGCAGGCGCGCGACGTCCGGGTTCTTGGTGCTCTTGGCCTGTTCCTCGACGTTCTTCGAGTTGATGCCCAGTTCTTCGGCGTTGAGCATCGCGAAGAGCGTCCAGCGGGCGATGTCGAACCACTCCTCGTCACCCTGGCGCACGGCCGGGCCGAGGGGCTCCTTGGAGATCACTTCGGGCAGCACCACGTAGTCATCCGGCGCGGCCAGCTTGATGCGCTGGGCGTAGAGCTGCGACTGGTCGGAGGTCAGCACGTCGCAACGGCCGGATTCCAGCGACTTGGCGCTTTCGTCGGAGGTGTCGTAGGTGATGGGGGTGTATTTCAGGTTGTTGGAGCGGAAGTAGTCGGACAGGTTGAGCTCGGTGGTGGTGCCGGCCTGGATGCACACGGTGGCGCCATCGAGTTCCTTGGCGCTGGAGACGCCGAGCTTCTTGTTCACCAGGAAGCCCTGGCCGTCGTAGTAGGTCACGCCGACGAAGTTCAGGCCCATGGCGCTGTCGCGGGAGCTGGTCCAGGTGGTGTTGCGCGAGAGGATGTCGATCTCGCCGGACTGCAACGCGGTGAAGCGCTCCTTGGCGGTCAGCGGGCTGTACTTGACCTTGGTCGCATCACCGAACACCGCAGCCGCCACGGCGCGGCAGACATCGACGTCGATGCCCTTGTACTGGCCCTTGGCGTCGGCGTAGGAGAAGCCGGGAAGACCGTCACTGATACCGCACTGCACGTAGCCTTTCTTCTTCACGGCATCCAGGGTGGCGCCGGCGTGGGCAAGCCCGCTGACACCGAACACAGCGGCGGTGGTCAGCACTGCCAGGGTGGATTTCACCATCTTCATCGATCTTCTCCGTTGCTTTTTTAGTGTTTTGGAGTCCCGGTTCCACCGCCGTACCCTCGTGAGGCACCAGCAAGACAACAAACGGGATGGAGACCTGAAAGTGAGTCTAGACGGCCTGCGAAAAATCCTTCGCCAAGCCGCGAACACACCTTCGAGCGCGCAGGTCTTGCGCGCTGGAACGGGTTATCAAGGGATCATTGCGTGAAGGCGAAGGCCCGCCGCACCGACTGTTGACCGCAGCCGGCACGACGGGCCCTGAAGCAGCCCAAGGCTTTGGTGGCGCCACTTCCGGTACAGCTTTCCGGATGGGGTCGGTAGAGTGTTACCGGAAGTGGGGCCGCACAGCCTGGAAACAGTGATAGCAAGGGGCGTACCAGCCTAGGAACGTTCCTGCAAATTCGCGCAGTCAAGTCCCACAAGTTATGGCCATGCGACATCTTCTTGCATCGCCTCTCCACCCTATTCCGAACGCGGCGCTCCATCCTAGAGCGCCTGCCCCATCCTGGAGCCTCCATGACCCAGCCCCTGATCCTCGAACCCGCCCAAAACGCCGACTCCTGCGTCATTTGGTTGCACGGCCTGGGCGCCGACCGTTACGACTTCGAACCGGTAGCACAGATGCTGCAGCGCAGCTTCGCCTCGACACGCTTCATCCTGCCCCAGGCGCCGACCCGTCCGGTCACCGTGTTCAACGGCATGCCCGCGCCGAGCTGGTACGACATCCTCGCCATGGCCCCGGCGCGCGCCATCGACGAAGCGCAGCTGGAGGCCTCGGCCGACAGCGTGATCGCGCTGATCCAGGGGCAGATCGACCAGGGCATCGCGCCCAAACGCATCATCCTCGCCGGTTTCTCCCAGGGCGGCGCCGTGGTGCTGCACACCGGCTACCTGCGCTGGGACGGCGAACTGGGCGGGGTCATGGCGCTCTCCACCTATGGCCCGACATTCAGCGAAGACATAAGCCTGCCGGCTACAAAAAGACAACTGTCCGCGCTCTGCCTGCATGGCACTTTCGATGACGTGGTGCTGCCTGCCATGGGCCGCGCCGCTTATGACTTCCTGCAGGCCAACGAGGTGCCCGCCCAGTGGCGCACCTACCCGATGAGCCATGAAGTGAGCAACGAGGAACTCGGCGATATCGGCGCCTGGCTGCGGGAGCGCCTGTGATCCCCTGACCCTGCGGAGAACAAGAAGAAGCATGAACGCCCCGATCAGCAGCCTGCGTGACGTACAAGCCCTGGAACAGGTCCCGCTGCAGGACCGCGACCTGCCGCCGAACACCTACGAACTGCTGCGCCGCTCGGCGCAGCAGTTCGGCCCGTCCACCGCCCTGAGCTTCCTGCTGCAGGGTTCGGCGGCCGAGGAGCCGATCCAGGTCAGCTACGCCGAACTGTTCTCCCGCGTCACCCAGGCGGCCAACGCCTTCCATCGCCTGGGCGTGCGACCGGGCACCTCGGTGTCGTTCCTGCTGCCCAACCTGCCGCAGACCCACTACGTGATCTGGGGCGGCGAAGCGGCGGGGATCGTCAACGCGATCAACCCGCTGCTCGATCCGGGGCACATCGCCGAGCTCGTGCGTGCCGCCGATTCCCGTGTACTGGTCACCCTGGCCCCCTTCCCCGGCACCGATCTCTGGGACAAGGTCGCAGCGCTGCGCGACCACCTGCCCGAACTCAGCGCCATCGTCACCGTCGACCTCGCCAACCTGCTGGCGGAGCCGCAGCGCTCGGCGATCAAGGCCCAGCGCGGTGCGCTGCCCGACGGCGTGCTGGACTTCGACGAGCTGCTCGCCCAGTGCCCCGACGACCACCTGGAAAGCGGCCGGGTCATCGGCCCTGACGAGGTCGCCTCCTACTTCCACACCGGTGGCACCACCGGCACCCCCAAGCTCGCTCCGCACAGCCATTTCAACGAAGTGGCGATGGCCGAGATCATGGGCCTGAACTCCGACTACGACGGCCACGACGTACTGCTCTGCGGCCTGCCGCTGTTCCACGTCAACGGCGTGATGGTCAGCGGGCTCGCGCCCTTCATGCGCGGCGGCCACGTCCTGCTGGCCGGCCCGCAGGGCTATCGCAACCCGACGCTGATCCAGGATTTCTGGAAGCTGGTGGAACGCTACAAGGTCACCAGCTTCAGCGGCGTGCCGACTATCTACGCGGCCCTGCTGCAAGTGCCCAGTGAAGGGCGCGACCTCTCCAGCCTGCGCTTCGCCCTGTGTGGCGCGGCGCCCATGCCGGTGGAGCTGATCCGCCAGTTCGAGGCGAAGACGGGCCTGGCGATCATCGAAGGCTACGGCATGACCGAGGGCACCTGCGGCACCAGCTGCAACCCGCGCGGCGGCGAGCGCCGCCCCGGTTCCATTGGCCTGCGCCTGCCCTACTGCGAACTGAAGTCGGTGATCCTCGACGGCGACGGCCACTACCTGCGCGACGCCGAAGTGGACGAGATCGGCAACATCTGCCTGCGTGGGCCGACCGTCTTCAAGGGCTACCTGCAGGCCAGCAAGAACAAGGACATCTGGGTCGACGGCGACTGGTTCAACACCGGCGACCTGGGCCGCATCGACGCCGACGGCTACATCTGGCTCACCGGGCGCAGCAAGGACCTGATCATCCGCGGCGGGCACAACATCGACCCGCAGATGATCGAGGAAGCCCTGCACCGCCATCCCGCCGTGGCCATGGCTGCCGCCGTCGGCAAACCGTGCCTGAAGGCCGGCGAGCTGCCGGTGGTGTACATCCAGCTCAAGCCCGGCGCGCAGGTGAGCGAGGCGGAACTGCTGGCGCACGCCGCCCAGCACGTGCCCGAGCGAGCAGCGGTGCCCAAGGATGTCTGGCTGCTGGACGCCATTCCCGTCACCGCGGTCGGCAAGACCTTCAAGCCCGCCCTGCGCCTGGATGCCATTCGTCGCGTGTTCGAGGACGAGACCCGCCACCTCGCCCCGGCACCGCGCATCGAGGTGGTCGCCGATGACCGCCTGGGTCAGAAAGCTCGCTTGTTCGTCGGCGCCCTCAGCCTTGACTCGCGCGCCGCACTGGCCGAGCGACTGGGTGGTTACGCCGTGCACGTGGAGTGGCTGGAAAGTTGATGAAACACCCGGCCGACCGCCGGTCGGCCGGGGCTGCCTGCGAATTGCCAGTAGTCAAATCTGACTAATACTGATGGCTCAATGTGCGAAGAGGACTACAGGGAGAGTCAGTCGTGCACATCATCAGTCGCCATCCGACTTCCGCTGCGTCATGAAAGCCGCGCAGTGGAAAGAGGACATTCGCCAACTCCAGCACCTGCGCCTGTTCCAGAACGTGGCCGCGGCCAATCTGGAGCAGTTGCTCAAGGATTTCCGCGCCTGTGAACTGGAGCGCGGGGAAATCCTGCTGTCGCCATTCAACCGCAACCACTTCCTTTATATGGTCCTCACCGGGCACCTGACGGTGTACCTGGGTTCGCTCGACAACCAGCCGGTCAGCACCCTGCATCCGGGCGACTGCGCTGGCGAGATCAGCTTCATCGACAGCGACCATCCCTCCGCCTACGTCGTCGCCAGCGAACCGACCACCGTGCTGCGCCTGCACCGCGAGGCGTTGATCGGCCTGTTCGAGCACTCCCCGCAGGTGATGCAGAACCTGCTCTCGGTACTTTGCGAACGGGTCCGCGAGGGCAACCGGATCATTCTCGACACCGAGCAGAACGCCAACATCGATACCCTCACCGGGCTGTTCAATCGCCGCTGGCTGGAGCACATCTACGACCGCGAGAGTACGCGCTGCGCGTTCAACGAACAGCCCATGTGCATGCTCATGCTCGATGTCGACCACTTCAAGAACTACAACGACGAACACGGCCACCTGGCCGGCGACTATGCCCTCTGCCTGGTCGCCCACACCCTGCGCAGCCAGCTACGCCCCAAGGACAGCATGGCCCGCTATGGCGGCGAGGAGTTCGTCATCCTGCTGCCGGAAATCGCCATCGACGAAGCCCGGCGTATCGGCAACCGCCTGCGCCAGAGCCTGGAACAGGTTGCCTCCTTCTATTCGCCGGTGGGCGTACTGCCCGGCGTCACCGTGTCCCTGGGCCTGGCCGAGATGGACATCCAGGAAAACCTGCCGAGCCTGATCCTGCGCGCCGATGGTGCCCTCTACCAGGCCAAGCAGAAGGGCCGCAACTGCCTCTGCGGCTAACCTCCCACCGCACTGGCCCGTCTGTTAGATTCCCCCAGCGAAAACACCAATAACAACAAAGCTGGGAAGCTGACATGCGCAAACTGCTGATCGTCCTGCTCATCCTGCTGGCCGTTGGCCTGGGGATCTTCTTCAACCTGCCGGGCTATATGGACCGGAAGATGAACACCGTGGCCAGCCCGCCGCCCTACCCCGCCTCGCCTGAGGCCCAGGCGCTGCACCAGACGCTGTTCGTCGCCGACCTGCACGACGACGCCCTGCTCTGGGACCGCAACCTGCTCGACCGCCACGACCACGGCCACACCGACGTGCCGCGCCTGCTCGAAGGCCATGTCGGCCTGCAGGTGTTCTCCACCGTCACCAAGACCCCGCGCGGCCTGAACTACGAGAGCAACAGCGCCGACAGCGACAACATCACCCCGCTGGTCATCGCCCAGCGCTGGCCGGCGCGCACCTGGAACAGCCTGCTCGAACGCGCCCTGTATCAGGGCGAACTCCTCGACAAGGCCGCCGCCGACAGCCAGGGCAAGCTCACCCTGATCCGCAGCCGCGACGACCTGACCCGCTACCTCGCCGCCTGGCAGAAGGACCCGAAACGCCTCGCCGGCGTACTCGCCACCGAAGGCCTGCACCCGCTGGAAGGCAAGCTGGAGAACATCGACCGCATGTACGACGCGGGCTTCCGCATCATGGGCCTGACCCACTTCTTCGATAACGAGGTCGGCGGCTCCGCCCATGGCCTGAAGAAAGGCGGGCTGACCGAGTTCGGCCGCCAGGTCGTCCCGCGCCTGGAAGAAAAGAAAATGCTGATCGACCTGGCCCACGCCTCGCGTCCGCTGATCGACGACGTGCTGGCTATCGCCAAGCGCCCGGTGATCGTCTCCCACACCGGTGTCGCAGGCACCTGTCCCGGCCCGCGCAACCTGACCGACGCGCACCTGCGCGGCATCGCCAACACCGGCGGAGTGATCGGCATCGGCTACTGGGACGGCGCGGTCTGCGAGACATCCGTGGACGCCATCGTCAAGGCGATGCGCTACGCGGCCGATAAAGTCGGCGTCGAGCACATCGCGCTGGGCTCTGATTTTGACGGTGCGGTGAACGCGCCCTTCGACACCACCGGCCTGGCACAGCTGACCCAGGGCCTGGCGAAGGCCGGTTTCAGCAACCAGGACATTGCCGCGATCATGGGCGGCAACGTGCGCCGGCTGCTGCTGGAGAACCTTCCGTAGGCCAAGTCAAGCCCTTGGATGCCCGTGGCACTTCGCCCTGCGGGCATCTTGCATTACACTGGCGGCCGTTCATTCCTTAACCAACACGAGACAGCCGTGCTTAAAGCACTCAAGAAAATCTTCAGCAAGGGCGACGGCGAGCAACCCGTGGCCACGCCAGCGGCCCCCGCTCCCGCCGCAGAAAAGCCCGCCCAGAGCGGTGAAAGACGTCCGCGCAAACCGCGCAACCCGCGCCCGGAAGGCGAATCCGCCGAGAAACCGGCCCGCGGCCCGAAGAGCGACAAACCCCGCGCCGAGCGTTCCGACAAAGGTGAACGTGGCGAAAAACGCGACCAGGCAGCCAAGGCCGAGCCCGCAAAGACCGAAGGCGCCGACAAGCCCCGCGAGCCCAGGGCCGACAAGCCGCGCCGCGAACGCAAGCCGCGCCCGCCGGTAGTCGACAACTGGAAGCTGGAAGACTTCGTCGTCGAGCCGGCCGAAGGCAAGACCCGTTTCCACGACTTCAACCTCGACCCGCGTCTGATGCACGCCATCCATGACCTGGGCTTCCCCTACTGCACACCGATCCAGGCGCAGGTACTGGGCTTCACCCTGCGCGGCCAGGACGCCATCGGCCGCGCCCAGACCGGCACCGGCAAGACCGCCGCGTTCCTCATCTCGATCATCACCCAGTTGCTGCAGACCCCGCCGCCGAAAGAGCGCTACATGGGCGAGCCGCGTGCGCTGATCATCGCGCCGACCCGCGAGCTGGTGGTGCAGATCGCCAACGATGCCATCGGCCTGGCCAAGTACACCGGCCTGAACGTGATGAGCTTCGTTGGCGGCATGGACTTCGACAAGCAACTCAAGACCCTGGAATCGCGCTTCTGCGACATCCTGGTCGCCACTCCGGGCCGTCTGCTGGACTTCAACCAGCGCGGCGAGGTGCACCTGGACATGGTCGAGGTGATGGTGCTGGACGAAGCCGACCGCATGCTCGACATGGGCTTCATCCCGCAGGTCCGCCAGATCATCCGCCAGACCCCGTACAAGGGCGAGCGCCAGACCCTGCTGTTCTCCGCCACCTTCACCGACGACGTGATGAACCTGGCCAAGCAGTGGACCGTCGACCCGGCCATCGTCGAGATCGAGCCGGAGAACGTCGCCAGCGATACCGTCGAGCAGCACGTCTATGCCGTTGCCGGCAGCGACAAGTACAAGCTGCTGTACAACCTCATCGCGCAGAACGACTGGACCCGCGTGATGGTCTTCGCCAACCGCAAGGATGAGGTGCGCCGCATCGAGGAGCGCCTGACCAAGGACGGCATCAGCGCCGCCCAGATGTCCGGCGACGTGCCGCAGCACAAGCGCATCAAGGTCCTGGAAGGCTTCCGCGAGGGCAAGATCCGCGTCCTGGTCGCCACCGACGTCGCCGGCCGCGGCATCCACGTCGACGGCATCAGCCACGTGATCAACTTCACCCTGCCCGAAGATCCGGACGACTACGTGCACCGCATCGGCCGTACCGGCCGCGCCGGCAGCACCGGTACCTCGATCAGCTTCGCCGGCGAGGACGATGCCTTCGCCCTGCCGCCGATCGAGGAACTGCTGGGCCGCAAGATCAACTGCGAGATGCCGCCCACCGAGCTGCTCAAGCCGGTTCCGCGCAAGCACTGATCCGCCGCTGCACCCGCTTTCTGCTCCAAAACAAGGCGAAGCCACCCGGCTTCGCCTTTTTTGTTTCCACCGGCGTTACGTCCGGTGACGCCTGCCCCTCTCCTCCGCTGAAATAAGCGCCGGTCCCCGCGCCAGAGCCTCGCGTTTTTCCCGCCGGACCCGCTGGGACGACCGTACGGGATTCCCCGCAAACAATGGCACCGCGCCATCCCTGTCACGAAATCAGCCCCGCCCCGGCCATTTCTGCTCAGTTTTATTTACAGACGTAAAAAAATTCGCACGCTTCTTGCAAAGCACGCGAGAACAATTCCAAGAACTCGTCGGAATCCTCCCATGCCCTTGCGCGCCAAACTTGCTCTGAGTTTCCTCTCGGTCGGCCTGATCCCCGTACTGGTGATGGCCATCGTGGTCTATCTCCAGGCCAGCCGAGCCCTCGAAGAACAAAGCCTCAACGCCCTGGAGGCGGTCGCCAGTATCAAGCAGCGGCAGCTGATGGACGCCTGGAAGGCCCGCAACGACCAGCTCAGCAGCCTCGCCACCAACCTGGGCAGCAACTACGCGGGGCTGGACAGCGAATCCCTGGTCACCACCGCCAACTACGACCGCCCGGTGTTCGAGAACTTCATCAAGACCTTCGGCTACCGTGAACTGCGCCTGGTGGCCGGCGACGGCAAGGTGGTGTTCAGCCTCGGTCGTGGCGTCGACTACCAGCAGAACATCGGTGATCCGCAATGGCGCGACACCCCGTTCGGCAAGTTCATCCGCACCGCGCTGGACAGCGGCAAGGCCAGCATCAGTGACCTGGAGCAGGCGCCCAACGACCAGCAGCCGGTGCAATGGCTGGCCGCGCCGATCAAGGACAACGGCAAGCTGCAACTGCTGCTGGTGCTGGAGCTGCCGCTGGCGGCGATCAACGAGGTGATGCAGAACCGCCAGGGCCTGGGCGAAGCCGGGGAAACCTATCTGGTGGGCGGCGACGGCAGCCTGCGCTCGGACTCCGCGCGCTTCGCCGATCACCACGTGCGCCGCGACCAGGAGACACCCACCAGCCTGCCCGGCGAGGCTATCGCCAAAGCCCTGGCCGGCGAACAGGGTCGGCTCGCCGAGGTTGGCCTGAGCAACGAACCGGCACTGAAGTCCTTCGTCCCGCTGAACCTCGACGGTGTGCACTGGGCACTGGTGGCGGAGATGGATCAGGCCCAGGCCTTCGCCCCGGTGCGCAAGCTGATGTGGCAGATCCTCGTGCTCGGCGTCCTGACCCTGCTCGGCGTCGCCGCCGGCACCTGGCTGGTCAGCCGCAGCGTGATGCGCCCGCTAGGCGGCGAGCCGGCCAACATGGCCGCGCTGGCCCAGCGACTGGCCAACGGCGAGTTGCGCCTGAGCGACGATGCCAGCGCCAGCAGTGGCCTGATGCAGGCACTGCGTGAAATGACCACGGCCTGGCGCCAGGTGGTCGAGCGCCTGCGCCAGGCCAGCGAAGCCGTGGGCGATGCCAGCGGCGACATCCTCGACGCCGCCGGGCGCACCAGCAACCACCTCGACCAGCAGCAGGAAGCGCTGGAAATGGTGGTCAGTGCCGTCGACCAGATGGCCGCCACCGTGCAGGAAATCGCCGGCAGCGCCAGCCGCAGTGCCGACGGCAGCGCCGCCGCGCGCCAGGCCTTCGTCGCCATGCAGGGCACCCTGCAGCACATGATCGGCCGCCAGGACCAGTTGCTCGTCGGCCTGCGCCAGGCCGACGGCGTGGTGCAGACCCTGGCCGGCGAGAGCCAGCAGATCGGCTCGGTGCTCGATGTGATCCGCTCCATCGCCGAACAGACCAACCTGCTCGCCCTCAACGCCGCCATCGAAGCCGCCCGTGCCGGCGAGGCGGGTCGTGGTTTCGCCGTGGTCGCCGACGAAGTGCGCAGCCTCGCCCAGCGCACCCGCAGCGCCACCGACGAGATCGTCGCCATCGTCGGCAGCCTGGGCGATTCTTCCGTCCAGGCGCAGTCGAGCATGAGCGGCGCCAGCGAACAGGCCCACACCCTGGAGCACGACACCCAGGCGGTGATCGAAGCCCTCGGCGCGCTGGACGAGTCCCTGCAGGGCGTGCACGCCATGGCCTTCCAGATCGCCGCCGCCGCCGAACAGCAGGCCGCCACGACCCAGGAAGTGAACCAGCACATGCACCGCCTGAGCGACATGACCGTGGAGAACCGCAAGACTGCCGCGCACACCCGCGACTGCGGCGAGCACCTGCGCCGTGTGGCGGGTAGCCAGGAAGAGCTGGTGGCGCAGTTCAAGCTGTAAACCAGAGCGTCTTCCCTTGTAGGAGCGAGCTCGCTCGCGAACCGCGCGGCACCGGAACCTCCGGCGAAATGCGTTCGCGAGCAAGGACTGGGCGTCCCCCTCGCTCCTACAGTAAACCCAACCCGACCACCCGCGCTTGTCGATGAAGACAATAGAGTCCAGAATGGAAAAATAAATCCATATCTGGAGCCTCGCCATGTCCGCCGCCACGCCTTTCACCCTCAACCAGGCTGACGCCGAACGCCTGCTGGAACAGGTCGACGTGCTCCAGGCAATGCGCGACATGTTCGTCGAACTGGCCGCTGGCAGCGCCGTGCAACCCGCGCAGCAACTGGTGGAATTCCCCAACGGCGGCGGCGACTTCATCAACTACCTCGGCGTGCTGGCCTCGCAGAAGGTCTACGGCGTGAAGACCTCGCCATACATCGTGCGCCAGCCCAAGTCGCTGGTGACCGCGTGGAGCCTGCTGATGTCCATGGAGAGCGGCCAGCCGCTGCTGCTGTGCGACGCCGGCAGCCTGACCACCGCGCGCACCGCCGCCACCACCGCCCTGGCGGTGCTGGAACTGGCTCGCGCGGACGCCAAGCGCCTGGCCATCATCGGCAGCGGCCCGGTCGCTCGTGCGCACCTGCGCTACGTCGCCGGCCTGCGCGACTGGCAGAGCATCCGCGTCTACTCGCCGAACCTGAACGCCGGCGTGCTGGCCCAGTTCGGCGCCATCGATTCCCGCGCGGAACCCGCCACCAGTGTCGAAGCCGCCGTTGCCGACGCCGATGTGGTGCTGCTGTGCACCTCTTCCGGCACCCCGGTGCTCGATCCGGCGATCCTCAGCAAACCCGCGCTGATCACCTCCATCAGCACCAACGTCGCCCGCGCCCACGAAGTCCCGCCGCAGTCGCTGTCGCAGATGGACGTGTACTGCGACTACCGCGCCACCACGCCGGCCTCCGCCGGCGAAATGCGCCTGGCCCGCGACGAGCACGGCTGGGATGGCAACATCCGCGGCGACCTGCCGGAGCTGGTCAGCGCTCGCGCGGCCAAGCCGGACTACCAGCGCCACGCCTTCTTCCGCTCCATCGGCCTGGGCCTGGAAGACGTCGCCCTGGCCAATGTGCTCTACCATCTGCAACTGAAGAACGCCTGAGCCGGAGACGAACATGATCGAAGTCGACTTCCTCATCATCGGCGGCGGCATCGCCGGCGCCTCTACCGGCTACTTCCTCTCCCGCCACGGCAAAGTCGCCGTGCTGGAGCGCGAATCCCACGCCGGCTACCACTCCACCGGCCGCTCGGCAGCGCTCTATACCGTCGCCTACGGCACGCCGCAGGTACGTGCGCTGACCGCCGCCAGCCGTGCCTTCTTCGACAATCCGCCGGAAGGCTTCGTCGAACACCCGATCCTCACCCCGCGCGGCGAGATGACCGTGGACTTCGAAGGCAACCCGGAAGAGCTCCAGCGTCAGTACCAGAGTGCCCTCGCCAGCGTGCCGGAAATGCGCCTGCTGGATGCCGACGAAGCCTGCGCCGTCGTCCCGGTGCTGCGCCGCGAGAAAGTCCACGGCGCGATGCTCGACCCCAGCGCCGCCGACATCGACACCGATGGCCTGCTGCAGGGCTATCTGCGCGGCATCCGTCGCAACGGCGGCAGCGTGCAACTGGACAGCGAAGCCCTGGAAATCAAGCGCATCGACAGCGCCTGGGAAGTACGCTGCGCGCAGCAAACCTACCGTGCGCCGGTGCTGGTCAACGCCGCTGGCAGTTGGTCGGACAAGATCGCCGAACTGGCCGGTGCCGCGCCGCTGGGCCTGACACCCAAGCGCCGCGCCGCCTTCCTGTTCAGCCCACCGGAAGGCGTGGACAGCCATGCCTGGCCGGTATTGGTCAGCCTGGACGAGTCCTTCTACTTCAAGCCCGACGCCGGCATGCTGCTCGGCTCGCCGGCCAACGCCGACCCGGTGGAGCCCCACGACGTGCAGCCCGAAGAACTGGACATCGCCCTGGGCATCTACCAGATCGAAGAACACACCACCCTCAGCATCCGCCGCCCGAGTCACACCTGGGCGGGGCTGCGTTCGTTCTTCGCCGACGGCGACCTGGTTTCCGGCTACGACCCGGCCACGCCCGGCTTGTACTGGGTCGCCGGCCAGGGCGGCTATGGCATCCAGACTTCGGCCGCGATGGGCGAAGCCAGCGCCGCGCTGATCCGCCATGAAGCCCTGCCCGAGCACCTGACCCGTCACGGCCTGAGCGCCGAGATGCTCTCCCCGGCGCGCCTGCTGGCCAAGTGAGCCACCAGTCGTGACAGCCCGCGGGCGCTTGCGGCACACTCGCCAGCGCCCGCTTCATCGCCTTCGAGAGCCTTGCCCATGACCGCCGCTGATCCGCTGGACAACTACAAGGCCATCGCCGACGCCATCGCTGCGCTGTTCTTCCCCCACGCCGAGGTGGTCCTCCACGACCTGCGCAACCAGCGCGTGGCGTACCTGGCGAACAACATCTCTAAGCGCGAGATCGGCGACGACTCGGCCCTGGAAGACATGCTCGAAGGCGGCCACGACGAACGCAACATCGGCCCCTACGAGAAGCTCAACTGGGACGGCCAGAAGATCCGCTCCATCAGCACCGTGCTGCGCGACGCCAAGGGCGAGCCGCTGGCGGTGCTGTGCATCAACCTCAACATCACGCTGTTCGAGACCGCCAAGGCGGCGCTGGACCTGTTCCTCTCCTCCAGCAAGGTCATCCCGCAGCCGGACGCCCTGTTCCGCGACGACTGGCAGGAGCGCATCAACACCTTCCTGCATGGCTGGCTGCAGCAGCGTCAGCTGAGCCTCTCCACCCTCAGCCGCGACCACAAGCGCGAGCTGGTCCTGGCCCTGCACGCCGAAGGCGCATTCAAGGGCAAAAGCGCGGCGAACTATGTGGCCAACGTACTGAACATGGGCCGGGCGACGGTGTACAAGCACCTGAAGGAGTTGAAGGAGGAGGTGTGAGCCGACTCCTTCCCGCGTTTTTCGCTCCGGTTCGCGAGCAAGCTCGCTCCTACAGGTTGCCGGAACGCGCCGTGCACTTTTCGTAGGAGCGAGCTTGCTCGCGAACCTCACGGCATAGCGCGACACCAATCGCGGTCGGAGTCCGCCCCCACGAGAGCCTGCTTCCAATCCAACTTTGGCTTTGGCTTTGGCTTTTAAAAATCTTCCAGAGAAACGTCCGCACACGCCGAATGCCCCGTTCAGGAGGCCTCGTTGAAGCGGAGTTTCAGGGGTGAGCGACATGGATGTCGCGAGAGCCACGATGGGCCAGGGATGGCCCGTCGTGGCGTGCCCGTGAAACTTCGATTCAACGAGGGTATTTTTCGCCCCAAGCGAAAAACCGGATGTCCGGGGCAAGCCCTTTGGTTACTTTCTGGCGTTTGAGAAAGTGACTCGCCCGAGGGGGCGAAACAAGAAGTAACCGAACACGCCAAAGCGGCGCAAAAATGCCCAAGCCAACCAGCGCATAGCCAGCATGGGTATCGCAAGCTCGCAGAACGCCGCCCGCCCCATCCTGCGCAAGCATTCATCGGTAGGGACGGCAGAGTGCAGTTCGCGAGCAAGCTCGCTCCTACGAAAAGCAAAAAGGCCGCCCGAAGGCGGCCTTTGCTGCAACGCGGCGGGAAGATCAATCCCCGTAGATATCGCTCTTGAAGTACTTGCCTTCGATTTCCTTGTACTTGCCGTTGGCGCGCAGTGCGTCGATGGCGGCGTTCAGTTGGCCGACCAGTTCGGTATTGCCCTTGCGCACCGCGATGCCGGCGCCTTCGCCGAAGTATTTCGGGTCCTTGAACTCCGGACCGATGAAGGCGAAGCCCTTGCCGCGCGGGGTTTCCAGGAAGCCGATTTCCAGCGGGATGGAGTCCGCGAAGGTGCCGTCCAGGCGACCCGCCAGCAGGTCCAGGTAAATCTCGTCCTGGCTGGTGTAGCGCACCACGTTGGCGCCGGCCTTGCCCAGCACTTCGGTGGCGAAGCGGTCGGCGGTGGAGCCGCGCTGCACGCCGATGTTCTTGCCCTTGAGCTGGCTGAACTGCTCGTCCAGCTGCGAGCCTTCCTTCATCACCAGGCGGCCCGGAGTGAAGTAGTACTTGTGGGTGAAGTCCACCGAGTGCTTGCGCTCTTCGGTGATGGTGATGGACGACAGCGCGGCGTCGATCTTGCGCACCTTCAGCGAGGGGATCAGGCCGTCATATTCCTGCTCGACCCATTGGCACTTGCGCTTCATCTCTGCGCACAGCGCGTTGCCGATGTCGTAGTCGAAGCCGGCGATGCCGCCTTCCGGGGTCTTGTAGGCGAAGGGCGGGTACGCCGCCTCGATGCCGATGCGCAGCGGCTTGTCGTCGGCGTGGGAGAAGGAGGCGAAAGCGGCCAGCATCAGGCCGCCCAGCAGGGCTTTGCGATTCATCGATGAACTCCGTGGCATGTTCGGTGACAGGGCCGGGCGGCCGGCCGCTGCGTCTTGGCAGAGAAGTATCGGCATCTTGTGATTCGTCCAGGGGCGCGACGTGGCACGTCGCAGCGGCATTGCCTTGCCCTGACCCAGGCGACCAGCTTGTTATCGTTCGTCCACGCGCGCTGGCGCGTAAACTTAAAATCCAATCTGGACTAAAAAGTACACAACGTCAATCGCCCTGCGACCGCACGGCACACTCCCTTTTGCGACCGCAGCCCTACTCCTTCGGAGGAATGTCACGCGCTGGGCTACAGCCTTAGTCTGGGAAGCGTTCCAAGGCGATCCGAGGAGGATTCGAAACGATTCTTTCGCATGATTTACCGTAGCTTCCACGGTTATACCTTTGGCAGATGCCCGAAGCCCCCGCGATACGCTCATGTCGCCGGGGCTTTTTTGTGCTCGTTTCCAGGGAAGAACGCAGGGGCTTGTAGGAGCGAGCTTGCTCGCGAACCGCCTGACTCCGAAGTCGGGGGTTGTTCGCGAGCAAGCTCGCTCCTACGAAAAGCGGGCGTCCGCGCGTTTAATGAAGCGCAGGGATTCGGTAAGCGCGCACCGAAACGGCGGATAACGCTGCGCGTTATTCGCCCTACGGGTGCATACAGGAACGCAAGGCACGCGGCGGACATCCTGCCCGCCAAGGGAGGAAGGTTCAGCCGCCGCTGAGGTTCATGAAGCGCAGTACCTGCACGTCGCCAACGCTGAACTCGTGGCGTGCCGGCTTGCGCTGCAGGGCACCGCGCAAGGCTTCGAGGATGGGCTCGTCGTGCAGTGGATGGCGGCGCAGCAGGCCGCGCAGGTCCAGGGAGTTTTCATGACCCAGGCACAGGAGCAGGCGACCTTCGGCGGTCAGTCGCAGGCGATTGCAGGTCGAGCAGAAGTTATGCGAATGCGGCGAGATGAAGCCGATACGCGTGCCCGGATGCTGGGCCAGGCGCACATAGCGCGCGGGGCCACCGCTGTGTTCGGCGCTGTCCAGCAGCTCGTGGTGTTCGGCGATCAGCGCGCGGACTTCATCGCTGGAGCAGAAGCTTTCCTCACGCTCGCGGCCCACCTGTCCCAGCGGCATTTCCTCGATGAAGCTGATGTCCAGCCCATGGGCGATGGCGTAGTCCACCAGCGCCGGTACCTCGTCGGCGTTGCGGCCTTTCATCACCACGCAGTTGAGCTTGATGCGCTCGAAGCCGACCTGTTGGGCGGCGTCGATACCGCGCAGTACCTGCTCCAGCCGCCCGGTGCGGGTGATGGCGGCGAAGCGCTGCGGATCGAGGGTGTCGAGGCTGATGTTGAGGCGGGAAAGACCGGCCGCCTTCAGATCGCCGGCCAAGCGGGTGAGCTGCGAGCCGTTGCTGGTCAAGCACAGTTCGCGCAGGCCGGGCAGCACAGCAAGACGTTCGCAGAGGTGGACGATGCCGGGGCGCACCAGCGGTTCGCCGCCGGTAAGGCGCAGCTTCTTCACGCCGCGCTCGACGAAGAGCCGAGCTACCCGTTCGATCTCTTCCAGGGTCAGTACTTGCTGGCGCGGCAGGAAGCGCATGTTTTCCGACATGCAGTAGACGCAGCGGAAGTCGCAGCGGTCGGTTACGGACAGGCGCAGGTAGTCGATCTTGCGGCCCTGGCCGTCGATCCATTCGGACATCGTGTTTCACTCCGGCCAGCCTCGTCCGCGTTCGCGGGGAAGCCGATATTCATGGCCGTTTCCGAAGCCCCCCTCCCCTCCGGGGGAGGAATTGGGGGAGAGGGGTCCGGAACCGGTTCACTGCACCAGCGGACTCTCGGCACCGTCGAAGACGAAACCATCGATCCGCGCCTCGCCGGCCAGCACGCTGATGTACTGGCTGACGGCGCGCTGCAGCACCTGGGCACGCAGGTAGCCAGCGATGCGCGGGCGGGCCTCGGCGAAGTCCAGCGGCTCGCCGCCTTCACGCTCGATCAACTCGACCACGTGCAGGCCATAGCGGCTTTCCAGCGGATGGCCGAGCAGGCCGGGTTGCTGTTGCAGCAGGCGTTTCTCGAACTCGGGAACGGTCTGTCCCGGTTCGATCCAGCCCAGTTCACCGCCCTCGTCTTTCGACGGGCAGTCGGAGAAGCGCATGGCTTTTTCGGCGAAGCGTTCGGGATGCTCGCGCAGTTCGGCGAGCAGTTCCTCGGCCTGTTCGCGGGCCTTGGCGCGGCCTTCCAGGTCATCCGGCGCGCAACCGAGCAACACATGGCGCAGACGCATGCGCCAGGGCGAGGTCAGGCGAGTCGGGTTGGCTTCGTACCATTGCCGGCAGCTGGCTTCGTCGGCCTCGGGTACGCCGACTTCACGATCGATCAGGGCGCGGATGTTCGCCTCTTCGGCGGCCTCGCCCTCCTCGACCTGCCCCGTCACACCAAGCTCTGCGGCGCGTTGCACCAGCAGTTGGCGCACCACCAGGGCACGGCAGGCGGAGTACAGCGCCTCGGCGTGGCTGGCGGCAGGATGGTATTGCAGCTCGCGGGCCAGTTCGTCCTCGGCGATGGTGACGCCGTTGACGGAGATGGCAGGCAGGTCGACGTGTTCGACCTTGGCTTCGTAGTGGGAGCAACTCATTTCGATTACCTCCGGATGGCGGATAACGCTGGTGGCGTTATCCGCCCTACGGTTCGAGGTTCGGGTAGGGCGAATAACGCGCCAGCGTTATCCGCCGCTTCATCACACGGCGCGACGCTTGGTACGGACCACCTGGTAGCGGCGGCCGAAGTACCACACCGGGGCGCTGACGATGTGCACCAGGCGGGTGAAGGGGAACAGTACGAACAGGGTCAGGCCGAGGGTCACGTGCAGCTTGTAGACCAGCGAGACCGGAGCGATGGCTTCGGCCGCGGCCAGCGGCTGGAAGGTGACGATGGACTGCGCCCAGTTGGCGAGCATGACCATCACCGAACCATCCAGGTGATGGGTGGAGGCGACGATGGTCGACAGGCCGAGGATCAGCTGGACATAGAGCACCAGCAGGATCATCAGGTCCGACGCATTACCCGTGGCGCGCACGCGCTCGTTGGTCAGGCGGCGCAGGATGAGGCCGGTCAGGCCGATGAAGCAGAGGATGCCGAAGAAGCCGCCGGAGACCATCGCCAGCAGTTGCTTCTGCTCGGTGCTGATCAGGTGCTCGTAGACCGAGTGCGGGGTCAGCAGGCCGACGAAATGGCCGGCGAGGATGAACAGCACACCGACGTGGAACAGGTTGCTGTAGACCCGCATGCCCTTCTTGCTCAGCATCTGGCTGGAGCCGGCTTTCCAGGTGTATTGCGAGAGGTCGAAGCGCGCCCAGCTGCCGATCAGGCAGATGGCGAGCGCGACGTAGGGGTAGATCCCGAACGCTAGAAGATCGAGGGACATGTTCAGACTCCTTCTCTGGCCGCCCGGTACTGCATCTGCGGCACCGGCTGGGCGACCCACTGCATGGGTTGTTCGGCGGACGTGGAGACGCGGCGAGCGCTGGTGGACGGGCAACCAACGGCGGGCTCGGTGAAGCTCACCGGGGTTTCCTCCCAGGCCTTGTCGATGGCCTCCAGGCTGTCGTCGCGCACTTCCTGCTCGCGGTCGCGCTTGAGCGCACCGAGGTCGGGCTGCTCGCCGGACAGTTCCAGCAGGCTGCGGAAGACCGCCGCATAGCTGCTGCCGCGCTCTTCCAGGCGCAGGGCGATCAGCGCGAGGATGTGCGCGACCTCGGCCAGGCCGGCACGGGCCGACTCGGCGTCCTGCAGGGCGAGAAACTCCAGGTACAGCGGCAGGTAATCCGGCAGCTCGTTGACGTCGATGGCCAGGCCCGCCTGGGTGTAGCGGTCCATCAGGTCGACCATCGCCTGGCCGCGGTCACGGCTTTCGCCATGCACGTGTTCAAAGAGCAGCAGCGAGACCGAGCGACCGCGCTCGAACAGGCCGTCGTAGCTCGCCTGCACATCGAGGATGTCGCCCTTGCAGAGCTCGTTGAGCAGCGCAGCGAGGCCGTCGCGCTGCTGTTCGGGCAGGTTGCAGGTGCGGATCAGGGCATGCAGGGCCAGGCTTTCCTCACGCAGTTCAACGCGCGGGTAGTCCAGCATCAGGGCGCTGAGCTTGAGCAGTTGGCTGTGACTTTCCATTGAGATGGCCATGGTCGTCACTCCTGTATCTGCACGGTCTGGATGACGTTGCGCTTGTCCACGGCCTTGCCGCCGAACAGGTTCACGCCAGAATTGCTGCCAGAGCTGCTGGAGCAACCGTTGCCGAAGCTGAAGCCGCAACCCGAACGCTCGGCGAAGGCATCCGACAGCGCTTCCTCACGGTGGGCAGTCGGGATGACGAAACGGTCTTCGTAGTTGGCGATCGCCAGGTAGCGGTACATCTCTTCCACCTGGTTGACCGACAGGCCGACCTTCTCCAGTACCGCCAGGTCCTGCTTGCCTTCGACGTGCTCGGCACGCTTGTAGGCGCGCATGGCCAGCAGGCGCTTGAGGGCCAGCAGCACCGGCGCGGTATCGCCGGCGGTCAGCAGGTTGGCCAGGTACTGCACGGGGATACGCAGGGACTCGACGTCCGGGATCACCCCGTCGCTGCCGATGTGGCCTTCGGAAGCGGCGTTCTGGATCGGCGACAGCGGCGGCACGTACCACACCATCGGCAGCGTGCGGTATTCCGGGTGCAGCGGCAGGGCCAGCTTCCAGTCCATCGCCAGCTTGTACACCGGCGACTTCTGCGCGGACTCGATGACGCTGTCCGGCACACCGTCCTTGCGGGCCTGCTCGATCACTTTCGGGTCGAACGGATCGAGGAAGATTTCCAGCTGCTTCTGGTACAGCTCGCGCTCGTTCTCGCAGGTGGCCACTTCGTGGATGCGGTCGGCGTCATACAGCAGCACGCCGAGGTAGCGGATGCGGCCCACGCAGGTTTCCGAGCAGACAGTCGGCTGGCCGGCCTCGATGCGCGGGTAGCAGAAGATGCACTTCTCGGATTTGCCGCTCTTCCAGTTGAAGTAGATCTTCTTGTACGGGCAGCCGCTGATGCACATGCGCCAGCCGCGGCACTTGTCCTGGTCGATCAGGACGATGCCGTCCTCCTCGCGCTTGTAGATCGCACCGCTCGGGCACGATGCCACGCACGCCGGGTTCAGGCAGTGCTCGCACAGGCGCGGCAGGTACATCATGAAGGTGTTTTCGTACTCGCCGTAGATGTCTGCCTGGATCTGGTCGAAGTTCTTGTCCTTGCGGCGCTTGGCGAATTCGGTACCGAGGATTTCTTCCCAGTTCGGGCCCCACTCGATCTTCTCCATACGCTTGCCGGAGACCAGCGAGCGCGGGCGGGCCACCGGCTGGTGCTGGGCCTTGGGCGCGGTGTGCAGGTGCTGGTAGTCGAAGTCGAAGGGCTCGTAGTAATCATCGATTTCCGGCAGGTCCGGGTTGGCGAAGATGTTCGCCAGCACGCGGAACTTGCCGCCGATGCGCGGGACGATGGAGCCGTCGGCGTTACGCTTCCAGCCGCCCTTCCACTTCTCCTGGTTCTCCCACTCTTTCGGGTAACCGATGCCGGGCTTGGTTTCGACGTTGTTGAACCAGGCGTACTCGACGCCTTCGCGGCTGGTCCAGACGTTCTTGCAGGTGATGGAGCAGGTGTGGCAACCGATGCATTTGTCGAGGTTCAGCACCATGCCGACTTGCGAACGAATTTTCATGGCAGTAATCCTCAAATGTCCTGGGGCAGCGGTTGCGGCAGAGCGTCACCGCCCAGCCCGCCCTGCTCTGGCTCGTCGAGCCAGTCGACCTTGTTCATCTTGCGCACCACGACGAACTCATCGCGGTTGCAGCCGACCGTGCCGTAGTAGTTGAAGCCCCACGCCTGCTGGGCGTAGCCGCCGATCATATGGGTAGGCTTGAGGACCACGCGGGTCACCGAGTTGTGGTGGCCGCCGCGGGTCTTGGTGGTCTCGCTGCCCGGCAGGTTCACGATGCGTTCCTGGGCGTGGTACATCATCACCATGCCGTCCTTCACGCGCTGGCTGACCACCGCGCGGCAGGTCGCGGCGCCGTTGGCGTTGAAGACTTCGACCCAGTCGTTGTCCTCGATGCCGGCGCGTTTCGCGTCGTTCTCGCTCATCCAGATGATCGGGCCACCGCGCGACAGGGTGAGCATCAGCAGGTTGTCGCTGTAGGTGGAGTGGATGCCCCACTTCTGGTGCGGGGTGATCCAGTTCAGGGTGATCTCGGTATTGCCGTTGGGCTTCTTGTTGAACAGCTTGTCGGTGCTGCGGGTGTTGACCGGCGGCCGGTAGCTGACGAAACCCTCGCCGAAGGCCTGCATCCAGGGGTGATCCTGGTAGAACTGCTGGCGACCGGTGATGGTGCGCCACGGGATCATCTCGTGGACGTTGGTGTAGCAGGCGTTGTAGCTCACGTGTTCATCTTCCAGGCCCGACCAGGTGGGGCTGGAGATGATCTTGCGCGGCTGCGCCTGGACGTCGCGGAAGCGGATCTTCTCTTCTTCCTTGGGCAGCGCCAGGTGGGTGTGGTCGCGGCCGGTGAACTTCGACAGCGCTTCCCAGGCCTTCACGGCCACCTGGCCGTTGGTTTCCGGCGCCAGGGCGAGGATCACCTCGGCGGCGTCGATGGCGCTTTCGATGCGCGGGCGGCCTTCGCTGATGCCGGTTTCGGTGACCTTGTGGTTCAGCTCGCCGAGCAGTTTGATTTCCTTCTCGGTGTTCCAGCCGATGCCCTTGCCGCCGTTGCCCAGCTTGTCCAGCAGCGGGCCGAGGGAGGTGAACTTCTTGTAGGTGTTCGGGTAATCACGCTCGACCACATGCAGGGTCGGCATGGTGCGGCCAGGGACAGGTTCGCACTCGCCCGTCTTCCAGTCGGTGCCGCCGAAGGGCTGCGCGAGTTCGTTGGCGGTGTCGTGCAGCAGCGGCACGGTGACCAGGTCCTTCTCCACGCCCAGGTGGCCAACGGAAACTTCGGAGAACTTCTTGGCGATGGCCTTGTAGATTTCCCAGTCGCTCTTGGCTTCCCAGGCCGGGTCGGTGGCGGCCGACAGCGGGTGGATGAAGGGGTGCATGTCGGAGGTGTTGAGGTCGTCCTTTTCGTACCAGGTCGCGGTCGGCAGGACGATGTCCGAGTACATGCAGGTGGAGGACATGCGGAAGTCCAGGGTGGTGACCAGGTCCAGCTTGCCTTCGGCGCCTTCATCGACCCAGTCGACTTCGCCCGGGCAGGGGCCGCCGGCCTTGCCGAGGTCGTCGTTCATCACGCCGTTCTTCGCGCCCAGCAGGTACTTGAGCATGTACTCGTGGCCCTTGCCCGAGGAGCCGAGCAGGTTGGAGCGCCAGATGAACATGTTGCGCGGGAAGTTCTGCGGGTCGTCCGGCTGCTCGCTGGCCACGCGCAGGTTGCCGGCCTTGAGTTCACGCACCACATAGTCCTGCACCGGGATGCCAGCGCGCTCGGCGTCGGCGGCGATGTGCAGCGGGTTGCGGTTGAGCTGCGGGGCGGACGGCAGCCAGCCCATGCGCTCGGCGCGGATGTTGTAGTCCAGCGCGTGCTCGGGGAACTGCTTGGTGTCGGCCAGCGGCGAGAGCACCTCGTGCATCGAGATCTTCTCGTGGCGCCACTGCGAGCTGTGCAGGTAGAAGAAGCTGGTGCCGTTCATCTGCCGCGGCGGGCGGCTCCAGTCGGTGCCGAACGCCAGCGGGACCCAGCCGGTCTGCGGGCGGAGTTTTTCCTGGCCCACGTAGTGCGCCCAGCCGCCACCACTCTGGCCGATGCAGCCGCACATCATCAGCATGTTGATGACCGCGCGGTAGTTCATGTCCATGTGGTACCAGTGGTTCATCGCGGCGCCGATGATGACCATGGCCTTGCCGTGGGTCTTGTCGGCGCTGTCGGCGAACTCGCGGGCCACCTGGATGGCACGGGCGGCCGGGACGCCGGTGATGCGCGCCTGCCAGGCCGGGGTGTAGGGCACGTCAGCGTCGGTGTAGGAGGCGGCGACGTTGCGGCCACCCAGGCCACGGTCGACGCTGTAGTTGGCCATCTGCAGGTCATACACGGTGGCGACGCGCAGGGTCTGGCCATCGGCGCCAGTGAACTCGCGGAACGGTACGCGGCGCACCAGCACCTCGTCGTTGTCCACGCCCTTGAAGTGCGGGTGTTCCTGCCCGGCGAAGTACGGGAAGCCGACGTCGCAGGCGTTTTCCGGGCCATCGATCAGGCTCAGCGCCAGGCGTGTTTCACGTTGCGCGCCGCCCTCTTTCTCCTCGATGTTCCACTTGCCCGACTCGCCCCAGCGGTAGCCGATGGCGCCGGTGGGCGAGACCAGTTCGCCGCTGATTTCGTCGAGGCCGATGGTCTTCCACTCGGGGTTGTTTTGCTGGCCGAGGTTGCCGGCGAGGTCCGCCGCGCGCAGGTAGCGGGTCGGCTTGAGCACGCCTTCGGTGTGCGGTTCGAGCAGCACCAGCATCGGCATGTCGGTGTACTGGCGGCAGTAGTCGACGAAGTAGGCGCTGGGCTTCTCGAGGTGGAATTCCTTGAGGATGACGTGACCAAAAGCCATGCCCAGTGCGGCGTCGGTGCCCTGCTTGGGGTTGAGCCAGAGGTCGGTGAGCTTGGCCACTTCGGAGTAGTCCGGGGTGACGGCCACGGTCTTGGTGCCCTTGTAGCGGACTTCGGTGAAGAAGTGCGCGTCAGGGGTACGGGTCTGCGGGACGTTGGAGCCCCAGGCGATGATGTAGCTGGAGTTGTACCAGTCGGCCGATTCCGGCACGTCGGTCTGCTCGCCCCAGATCTGCGGCGAAGCGGGAGGAAGGTCGCAATACCAGTCGTAGAAGCTCAGGCACACGCCGCCGATCAGCGACAGGTAACGAGCGCCGGCGGCGTAGCTGACCATCGACATGGCCGGGATCGGCGAGAAGCCGATGACGCGATCCGGGCCGTAGGTCTTGGCGGTGTAGACGTTGGCGGCGGCGATGATCTCGGTGACTTCGCTCCAGCTCGAACGGATGAAACCGCCCAGGCCGCGCTCGCTCTTGTAGCTCTTGGCCTTGGCGGAGTCCTCGACGATGCTGGCCCAGGCGTCCACCGGGTCGTTGTGGGCGGCGCGGGCTTCACGCCAGAGCTTGAGCAGCGGCTTGCGCACCTTGGGGTATTTCAGGCGGTTGGCGCTGTACATGTACCAGGAGTAGCTGGCGCCACGGGGGCAGCCACGCGGCTCGTGGTTGGGCAGGTCCGGGCGGGTACGCGGGTAATCGGTCTGCTGGGTTTCCCAGGTGATCAGGCCGTTCTTCACGTAGATCTTCCAGGAGCACGAGCCAGTGCAGTTCACCCCGTGGGTAGAGCGAACGATCTTGTCGTGCTGCCAGCGCTGCCGGTAGCTGTTTTCCCAGGCACGGCTTTCGTTGGAGACTTCGCCGTGACCATCGGCAAATTCACCCTGCTTCTTCTTGAAGAACTGCAGGCGGTCGAGCAGGTAACTCATCTGTATCTCCTCACCCGGTCTGCGCCGGGCGTTCAATCTCAAATCAGGACTTGCGAATCACATGGGGAGGGCAACGCACAGCGCTGTCCGCCGCGAAACTCAGCAGGGGCTCTCGGCACCCTTGCGCGCGTACCACCACCAGGTGGCGACGATGCAGGTCAGGTAGTAGGCGACGAAGACGTAGAGGGCGCCCTCGGCGCTGCCGGTCATGGCCAGCGAAGTGCCGAACGCCTTGGGAATGAAGAAGCCGCCGAAGGCGCCGATGGCGGCGGAGAAGCCGATCACCGCGGCCGATTCCATGCTCGCGCCCTTGGCGGCCTGGGCCTCGGTGAAGCCGCCTTTTTTCAGGCGCGCGGCCCACTCGTTGCGGAAGATCACCGGGATCATGCGGAAGGTGCTGCCGTTGCCGATGCCGGCGAAGAAGAACAGCGCGATGAAGGAGCCGAGGAAGCCGAAGAAGCTGCCGGCACCGTTGGCGCCGGGCAGGAAGCTGATCACCGCGAATACGCCGGCGATCATTGCCGCGTAGTTCCACAGGGTGATCCGTGCGCCGCCGAACTTGTCTGCCAGCCAGCCGCCCAGCGGCCGGCTCAGGGCGCCTACCAGCGGGCCGAGGAAGGCGTACTGCAGCGGGTTGATATCCGGGAACTGGGTCTTGCTGAGCATGGCGAAGCCGGCGGAGAAACCGATGAACGAGCCGAAGGTGGCCACGTACAGCCAGCACATCAGCCAGTTGTGCTTGCGCTTGAAGATCACCGACTGGTCGCGGAACGAGGCCTTGGCATCGGCGATGTCGTTCATGCCGAACCACGCGGCGACGGACACCACGGCGATGAAGGGCACCCAGATCCAGCCGGCGTTCTGCAGCCACAGGCGGCTGCCATCGGAGAGGGTTTCCGGTTCGCCACCGAAGGCACCGAACAGCCCGCCGGCCACGGCCAGCGGCACGGCGAACTGCATCACCGACACACCGAGATTGCCCAGGCCGGCGTTCAGGCCCAGGGCGGTGCCCTGCTGGTTCTTCGGATAGAAGAAGCTGATGTTGGACATGCTGGAGGCGAAGTTGCCGCCGCCGAAGCCGCACAGCAGCGCGATGGTCGCGAACACCCAGTACGGCGTGGTCGGGTCTTGCACGGCGAAGCCCAGCCACAGGCAGGGGATCAGCAGCGAGGCGGTGGACAGCGCGGTCCAGCGACGGCCGCCGAAGATCGGCACCATGAAGGAGTAGAAGATGCGCAGCGTGGCGCCGGAGATCGACGGCAGCGCGGCGAGCAGGAACAGCTGGTCGTTGCTGAAGCTGAAGCCGGCGGCGTTCAGGCGCACGGTGACGGTGCTCCAGATCATCCACACGGCGAAGGCGAGCAACAGTGCGGGAATCGAGATCCACAGGTTGCGCGCGGCGATGCGCTTGCCGCTATGCGCCCAGAACTCGGGGTCCTCTGGGCGCCAGTCGACCAGCAGCGGGCCTCTGGCGGCTTTGAGTTGGGGGTTGGCGATCATGCCCATGACGGCATTACCTCAGGAGTGGCTGGAAGGAATGGGAGAGGCGTCGACATCGGCCGCGCTGGGCTGGCCGTCGAGGCGCTGTTGCTGCTTGATCGCGTAGTGCATCCAGACCATGCACACCACGGTCAGGCCGAACAGCAACATGAAGCAGGAGGAGCGCACGCCGATGCGGTCGGCGGCGAAGCCGAACAGGATCGGCAGGCAGAAGCCGCCGAGGCCGCCGATAACCCCGACCATGCCGCCGACGGTGCCCATGTTCTGCGGGTAGTAGTCGTGGATGATCCGGTACACGCTGGCTTTGCCGAAGCCCTGGGCGATGCCGACGACGAACACCAGGAAGGTGAACAGCCAGACGTTCAGGCCGATGCCGAGGCTGACGTCACCCTTGATGCCGTGAATGGTCATGGTGGTCGGCGGGTAGGAGAGGAAGAACAGGCAGACCAGGCAGATCCAGAACACTCCCCAGTTCACCGCACGGGCGCCGTAGTGGTCGCTGAACCAGCCGCCCAGGGCGCGGATCAGACCCGACGGCAGGGTGAACAGCATGGTGATGAAGGAGGCGGTGCGCAGGTCCAGGCCGTACTCGGCGATGTAGTACTTGGGCAGCCACAGGGCCAGGGCTACGAAGCCGCCGAAGACGAAGAAGTAGTACAGGCCGAAGCGCCAGACGCGCAGTTCACCCAGCGGCGCCAGCTGCTTGGCCAGGGTCGGCCGCGGGCGGCTCGGGTCGGCGTCGCCGCCCTTGGTGTGGGCCGGGTCGGTCCAGGTGCAGAACCAGAACAGCAGCGCGGTGACCAGCATGGCCACCGAGTAGATCTGCGGAACCATGCGCCAACCGAAGGCGAAGACGATCATCGGCGCCACCAGGTTGGTGATCGCCGCGCCCGCATTGCCGGCACCGAAGATGCCCATGGCGGTGCCCTGGCGTTCCTTCTCGAACCACGACGAGGTGTAGGCGATGCCCACGGCGAAGGAGCCGCCAGCCAGGCCGACGAACAGGCCCAGCACCAGGTAGTGCCAGTAGAGGGTGGCGAAGGCCAGGCCGTAGATCGGGATGGCCACCAGCAGCATGTGGATGAAGAACACCCGGCGACCGCCGAAGCGGTCGGTGATCAACCCCAGCGGCAGACGCACCAGCGAACCGGTAAGGATCGGCAACGCGACCATCAGGCCGAACTGGGCTTCGGACAGCCCCAGCTCTTCCTTGATGCGAATACCGATGATCGAAAACATCGTCCAGACCGCGAAGTTCACGGCGAACGCCAGTGTGCTCATGCCGAGCACGGAGTACTGTTTCTGACGGTGGGACAACATGGCTAAGCTCACTTCCTGACAGCCTTTGCCCGCACGTTAGGTAAGGACTCGCGCCCTTCTCTTGATCGTCATCAATGAGCGAAAGGGCGATTCGTGAGCAGATGCGCGCCGCTACTCCTTAGTGGGTATCTCTGAAACGAACATATAAGTCGTTGTTTTTAAAGGCATTTAATATGAATACGGCGTCCCGACCCGAGCCCTCCGCCAGCGACCGATTCTTTGTGGGTAGTCCCCCCGCCGGACGCCCTTCCCTGCGCAAATCCATCGTCGTGCGCTTCGGCTGCTACCTCACCCTGCTGGTATCCCTGGCCCTGGCCGGCATGTTCAGCGCACTGCTGTTCGCCGACTATTCGCACCAGGATGCGGCGGTGATCAACCAGGCCGGTTCGCTGCGCATGCTCACCTACCGCCTGGCGCTGGACCCCTCGCCGATCAACCGCCAGGCTCTGCAGGCAACCCTCGCCGCACGCCTGGACAACGACGAGATCACCCGCTTGCTGCGCCGCTCGGATGCCGACGCGCCGATCCGCCAGCAGCACGCGCAATTGCGCAAGGAGCTGCAGAACCTCGACCTTTCCGAAGCACCGGCGCTGGCGACCCTCGACACCTTCGTCAGCCACATCGACGGCTTCGTCGGCACCCTGCAGAGCAATGCCGAATACCGCTCGCAGATGCTCAGCACGGTGCAGGGGCTGTGCCTGTTCCTCAGCCTGCTGGTGGTGTTCATCAGCCTCTATGACCTGAGCTACCACGTGGTCGGCCCACTGCGCGAACTCACCACGACCGCGCGCCGCCTGGGCGAAGGCGACCTCGATGCACGGGTCAGCAGCAGCGGCGAGGACGAGTTGAGCCAGCTGGGCGAGCGCTTCAACCAGATGGCCGAGGAACTCCAGGCCAGCTACCGCGAGCTCGAAGCACGGGTGGAAGAGAAGACCCGCGCCCTCTCCAACAGCCACCAGCGCCTGGAGCTGCTCTACGACAGCGCCCGCCGCCTGGGCCAGGACCCGTATGACGAGCGCTCCCTGCAACCGCTGCTGAACCAGCTGGAGCGCGTGCTGCAGGCCGGCAAGGTGACCCTCTGCCTGAACAAGGACGGCGTCGAGCGCGCCTATTCCTCGCTGACCACCGACGGCATCACCGGCAGCTTCTGCCTGCAGGGCAACTGCGGCGACTGCCGCGCCCAGGCCGACCATTGCGGCGAGCCAAGCCAGGGCATCAATCCGCTGCTGATGCAGCCCCTTTCCATCGGCGAACACCGCTTCGGCGAGCTGTTCATCGAGACCGCCAGCGGCCGCCTGGAAGACTGGCAGCAGCAATTCATCGAGGGCTTCTGCGACAACATCGCGCGCACCTTCGCGCTGTCCCTGCAGCAGGAACAGGAGAACCGCCTGGCCCTGTTCGCCGAGCGCAGCACCATCGCCCGCGAGCTGCACGATTCGCTGGCGCAGTCGCTGTCCTACCTGAAGATCCAGGTCAGCCGCCTGGCCACCCTGCTCAAGCGCGATGTGCCGGCCGAGAAGATCGACGAGACCCTCGACGAACTGCGCGAAGGCCTCAACAGCGCCTACCGCCAGCTGCGCGAACTGCTCACCACCTTCCGCCTGAGCCTGGAGCAGTCGAGCCTGGAAGCGGCGCTGGTGAAGACCGTGGAAGAGTTCGCCGAGCGCGGCAACCTGGGCATCGAACTGGACAATCGCCTGGCGCACATCCCGCTCAACCCCAACGAGGAAATCCACATCCTGCAGATCGTCCGCGAGGCGCTGTCAAACGTGGTTCGCCACGCCGGCGCCAGCCACGCGAAGGTGATCCTGGGCGAAGATGCGGATGAGCAGGTATGCATCACCGTGGACGATGACGGCGTCGGCTTTGACCCAGCGCAGAGCCGCAACGGGCACTACGGGCTTAGCATCATGCGTGAGCGCAGCCAGACCCTGGAAGCCAACTTCAGCATCGCCCCGCGCGAGCCGCAGGGCACCCGCGTCAGCGTGCGCTTCACCCACAAACCCCTGTCGCAGTACCCGGAGACCCACCCATGACGGCCACCCCCACCGATGACCGCGCGCGCATCCTGCTTGTCGACGACCACCCGATGATGCGCAAGGGCGTGATCCAGTTGCTGGAGTTCGAGGACGACCTGCAAGTGGTGGGCGAAGCCGGCAGCGGCGAGGAAGCGCTGCGCATGGCGGCGGAGCTGGAACCGGACATGATCCTGCTCGACCTCAACATGAAGGGCATGACCGGCCTGGACACTCTGCGCGCCCTGCGCGAGAACGGCGAGGACGCGCGCATCGTGGTGTTCACCGTCTCCGATGACCGCAACGACGTGATCAACGTGCTGCGCGCTGGCGCCGACGGCTACCTGCTCAAGGACATGGAACCCGAGCGCCTGCTCGAACACATCCGCCAGGCGGCCACCGGCCAGCTCACCATCAGCCCGCAGTTGACCCAGGTACTGGCCCAGGCCCTGCGCGGCGATGACCGGCCCAAGGGCATCGAGGAGCTGACCGATCGCGAGCGGCAGATCCTCCGCCAACTCGCCCACGGCTACAGCAACAAGATGATCGCGCGCAAACTCGACATCACCGAAGGCACCGTGAAGGTCCACGTGAAGCGCGTGCTGCACAAGCTGGGCATGCGCTCACGGGTGGAAGCAGCGGTGTGGGCGGTGGAGAACCATCTGGTCTGACCTCGACGCCAAACGCAATTTGTAGGGCGCATAACGCCAACGGCGTTATCCGCCATCGGGTCTGACGGCGGATAAAGCGTTCCGCTTTATCCGCCCTACCTAACTGTCCGATCGCCGACTTGATTCAGATCATGTCGCGCCAGCCCACGGCGGCAGGACACTGCGGGACTCACCCAGGAGGTCCCCATGCCGCCCTCGCCGAACCTGCCCCTCGTGTACTCCTGCTCCGGCTGCTCCAATCTTGCGCAATTGGCCAACGACCTCGCCCTGCGCCTGGACCGTGACGGCCTGGCGGAGATGTCCTGCATCGCCGGCGTGGGCGGCGACGTACCGGCGCTGGTGAAGAAAGCCTGCTCCGGCCGGCCGATCATCGCCGTGGACGGCTGTCACCTGCACTGCGTGCAGAACTGCCTGGCGCGCCATGGCGTGAAGGCCGCGCACGAGGTCACCCTGACCGAGTACGGCCTGAAGAAACGCTATGGCCAGGACGCGCCGGTGCAGGATTTCGAGATGCTCTACGAGGAACTGCAGTTCCTCGTACGCACGCCGGCCTGAACCACCACTGCTCAAGGCGAAAGAACAGGCGCCGACGTAGGATGGGTGGAGCGAAGCGATACCCATCGATTGGCGTGCCAGGACAGCATGGGTATCGCAAGCTCCACCCATCCTACGAGATGCCGGTCAGGTGTTTTCCTGTACGGCCCGGCTGGCGCGACGCATGGCGCGCCACAGCCAGGCTGGCAGGCTGTCCGGATCGAGGCTGTCGATCAGGTTCTTCACCGCCAGCCCCAGCTCGGTATCGCCCTCGATCACCAGGCGGCGGCGGAAGAACAACGTGTCCGGGTCCTCCTGGCGGCCCGCCAGCAACAGGAAGTCACGCCAGCTGCCGCGAATGGTCACGCTGGGCACGCAGGCATCGGCGAAACGCAGGCCCTTGCGGTCGTGGGTGAAACTCCAGGCCAGGCCGAGATCGCTCACTTCCAGCCGCAGCCAGTGGCCGTCGAGGATATCGAAGGCTCCGTCGGCCAGCGCCTCGGCGAACAGGCGATTGGCGGCACGCTGCAGCACCGCGCGCTGCAATCCCGACGGGACGCGCGCGGCCAGCGGCAGGAGTCGGTCGGCGGCGCGCAGGGCACCGGTTTCAAGAGTCAGCACAGGTTCACCTCATCACTGCGCAGCATGCCCGGTCGGCCATGCCAGTATCCGTTGCAACCTTCCACCGCCAGCGGCGGCGTGGCGCCCTTGCGCACGCGGTCGAAGGCCTGCACGATCTCCACCATGCCTTCCGCGCGCGGGCTCAGGCGCAGCAGGTCGGCGCCGCAATCACGCAGCGAGGCGTAGTCCGCCAGCAGGTTGCTGGACTCGCCGGACAGGGTCTGGATGCCGTTGAGGGTGAACAAAGGGAAACCCTCCTGGCTGAGCATCGACATGCCTTCGGGGTAGTTGAGGCAGCAGAACTGGCAATCGTCCTTGGGCCGGTTCTCCGCTCGCGCGGTGAAGCAGCGCGCCGAGTAGGCCAAAGGCAGATGGCCGTAGGCAAACACCTCGGTCTCCACATCATTGATGCCCAGCTCGCGCGCCTGCTCGATGACTGCGTGGACCTGCTCGCCGGAGCACTCCACCGGCGGCACCCAGCGGCGCAGGCCAGCGGCATGCAGCTCCGCCAGCGTATGGCCGTTGTAGACATTCAACGCCGGCCCGCCGACGAACTCGACACCCAGGCCGGAGAGAATCTGCACCGCGCCCATGTCGTTGGCCTCGACCCGCAGCTCGCCGTTGGCGCACAGGCGGCGCAGCGCGGACAGCTCCGAAGCCGCCTCGATCAGCGCCAGCCCCGCGATGAGAATCTGCGCCCCGCTCTGCTGCTGCAGCTCACGTCCCAGTCCGAGCCAGTCGTCCAGCGACAGCGCCCGGCGTTTGGAGCAGACGGTCTCGCCGATAGTGATGGCGTCCAGCGGCTGCTCCGCCATCTGCGCATAGAAATCCAGGAGTGTCCGGCGGTCCCAGTAGAACAGCACCGGTCCCAGGCTGAGTTTCATCTCGATGTCCTCACTGCCAGGAGCGATGGTAGGCGCCCAGGGTCGTCTGGTGGCCTTCGGAAAGCTTGTCCAGGGCATCCTGCCACTGCGTCAGCGCACGGTAGTTCTCCGGTGCGCGTTGCCACGCATCCAGCGCCTGGCGCCAGACGCGGGTGACCTGCTCGACATAGGCCGGGCTGCGCTGCCGGCCCTCGATCTTCACCGCCGCCACACCGATCTCCGCCAACTGCGGAATCAGGTCGATGGTGTTCAGGCTGGTGGGCTCTTCCAGCGCATGGAAGCGCTCGCCGTTGACCACGAAGCGGCCCTTGCACAGGGTCGGGTAGCCGGCCGGCTCATCCGGCGCGTAGCGGTCGATCAGCACGTCGTTGAGGCGCGAGGTCAGGCCTTCGGGCTCCTCGCTCCAGCGCACCGCCTTGGCCGGCGAACAGACCCCGCACAGATTCGGCGACTCGCCGGTGACATAGGACGACAGGTGGCAGCGCCCCTCGGCCATGATGCACAGGCTGCCGAAAGCGAAGACTTCGATGGGCACCGGGCTGTTCGCCGCCACCTGGCGCACCTGCGCCAGCGACAGCACGCGCGGCAGCACGGCGCGGCGGATGCCGTAGCGCTCGTGGTAGAACGCCAGCGCCGCCACATTGGTGGCCGAACCCTGCACCGAGAGGTGCAGCGCGAGGTTCGGATGGCGCTTGGCGGCATAGCCGAGCACCGCGCAGTCGGCGGCGATCAGCGCATCCACGCCCAGGTCGGCGGCGTGGTCCACGGCGCGTTGCCAGCGGGCCCAGCCAGCCGCGCCGGGATAGGTGTTGACCGCCACGTACATCTGCTTGCCGGCGTCGTGGATCAGGTCCACGCCCTGGCGCAGTTGGCGATCATCGAGGTTGAGGCCGGCAAAGTGCCGGGCATTGGTGTCGTCGCGAAAGCCGACGTAGATGGCGTCGGCGCCTTCGCGCAGGGCCGATTTCAAGGCGGGCAGACTTCCCGCCGGGCAGACCAGTTGCATGTTTCCCCCTGGCACTACGGAGGCCGCCGGCCCCCGCCGGCAGCCGGGAACGGCGTCAGGCGCCGAGTTCGCTGAAAGACAGGAACGGCAGCGGCTCGCCAGCGTGCAGGGTGCGCCCGGCCTCCACCACCGCCAGGCCATCGGCCCAACTGGCCGCGCGCAGCATGGCCGAGCCCTGCTGCGGGTGCAGGCAAATGCGCGCCACGCCGCTGGCATCGAGTTCCAAACGCGCGCGCAGGTACTGGCGGCGCGAGTTGGCAGCGGGCCAGTCGAAGCCTGCCGGCAACGTCACCGGCAGCGTCTGCACATCGCTGCGTCCCTGGGCGCGCCAGAGGAAAGGCCGCGCGACGACCAGGGCGGTGACCAGGGCAGCGGCCGGGTTGCCCGGCAGACCGATCCACGGCTTGCCCGAAACACTGCCAAAAGCCAGTGGCTTGCCCGGCTGCATTTTCAACTTCCACAGGTGCAGCTCGCCCAGTTCGCGGATCGCCTGCTTGAGGTAATCGCGGTCCCCCACGGAGACGCCGCCGCTGGTGATCAGCACGTCCCATTCGGACGCAGCGAGGCTCAGTGCATCGCGGCTGGCCGCCAGGGTGTCGGCGAGCACGCCGTAGTCATGCACTTCGATGCCCCAACCGCGCAGCAGTGCGCCGATGCTGAAGCGGTTGGCGTTGTAGATCTGCCCCGGCGCCAGCGGCTCGCCGGGCTCGCGCAGCTCGTCGCCGCTGCTCAGCAGGCAGACACGCAAGGGCCGGCAAACCGCGACGCGATCCAGCCCGACGCTGGCCAGCAGGCCGATGTCCTGGGCGCGCAGTTTCTGTCCGGCACTGAGCAGGGCCTCACCGCTGCGGAGCTCTTCACCACGCCGGCGCACATGGCTGCCGAGGGCTACCTGGGGAACCAGCAAACGCTCGCCCTCGACCTCGCAGTCCTCCTGGGCGATCACGCTGTCGGCACCCGGTGGTAGCGGCGCGCCGGTGAAGATGCGCATGGCCTGGCCCGGTTGCAGCACAACGTCGGCGGCATCGCCCGCGGCGATGTAGCCGGCGATCTTCAGCCGCGCGCCGGCTTCTCCCGTGTCGTCGCTGCGCAGGGCGTAGCCGTCCATCGCGCTGTTGTCCCACAGGGGCAGATCGATGGGTGAGCGGATGTCCTGCGCGAGGACGCGACCCAGGGCACTTTCCAGGTCGACGTGTACGGTCGGCGGCGCCACGGGAGCGAAATCCATCAGCGCGGCGATGGCCTCATCCACCGGGCGCAGGCCGGCGCCGGAACAGCCGCAGCCGCTCACGAGCGGGTACCGCAGGCCAGCACCGGGCGCTCGGGCAGGCGCTTGAGATGGGGAACGAAATTGCAGGGCTTGGTGCGGCTATCCAACTGCTGGACGAGGATTTTTTCCCAGGCCGTCAGGCAGGCGCCGGTGGAACCGGGCAGGCAGCAGATCAGCGTGCCATTGGTGATGCCGGCGATGGCGCGGGACTGGATGGTGGAAGTGCCGATCTCTTCGCGGGAAATCTGCCGGAACAGTTCACCGAAGCCGTCCACGGTGCGCTCCAGCAGGGGAGCCACGGCCTGCGGGGTGTTGTCACGCAGGGTGAAGCCGGTGCCGCCGGTGATCAGGCCGACCTGGACTTTGGGATCGGCAATCCAGGCCGAGACCACAGCACGAATCTGGTAGATGTCGTCGATCACCAGCCGACGCTCGGCGAGGGCGTGGCCGGCACGCTGCAGGGAGGTGACCAGGGCCTGGCCGGAGGTATCGTTGTGCAGGCTGCGGGTATCGCTGACGGTGAGGACAGCGATCTCCAGCGGCTGGAATTCCGGGGTGCTGAGATGGCTCATGAGGGGGCTCTCCGATTCGGAGCAAAAAGGGCTGGCGCCAGCCTGCGCCCCTTCTCCCCTGCCGCCCATTCCTCCTCGGAGGTACTGCCCCGGCGCGTGCGGGGCATCGCCGCTCAGCAGAGACGGCGGATAAAGCGTTCCGCTTTATCCGCCCTACGTTGAGCGCTTTCGTAGCTTCCGGACAAACCGTAGGGCGCATAACGCCTACGGCGTTATCCGCCAACAGTCGCCGCGGGGATAACGGCTCAGCTCTTCCAGCGATCGGCGGCAGTCTGATCGCTGCAACGGCCTTCGACCCACCGCGGGCCGTCGCTGGTGTCTTCCTTCTTCCAGAACGGCGCGCGGGTCTTGAGGTAGTCCATGACGAAGTTGCAGGCATCGAACGCTGCCTGGCGGTGGGCACTGGCGGCGCCGACGAAGACGATGGGCTCGCCCGGTTCCAGGCGGCCGATGCGATGGAGGATTTCCAGGCGCAACAGCGGCCAGCGCTGGTTGGCTTCCACTTCGATCTTTTCCAGCGCCTTCTCGGTCATGCCGGCGTAGTGCTCGAGGAACATGCCGCCCACTTCGCGCCCATCGTTGAAATCGCGCACGTAGCCGACGAAGCCGACCACCGCGCCCACGCCGACGTTGGCGGCGTGCATCGCGTTGAGTTCGGCGCCCGGATCGAACGCCGCGGGCTGGACGCGGATCGCCATGGGCTCAGCCTCCGGTAACGGTGGGGAAGAACGCCACCTCGTCGCCATCGGCGAGGGGCTCGTCCAGGGAGCACAGCTCCTGGTTGCGTGCGCACATCAGGTTCTGCTCGCCGAGCACGTCCCAGGCGCCGCCGCGCTCCAGCAGCACGCGCCGCAGGTCGTCGAGGCTGGCCAGGGAAGCGCTCCAGTTCAGTTGCTCGCCATCCAGACCGAGGGCTTCGCGGTAGCGGGCGAAGTACTGCACGCGGATCATGGGGTGTCTCCTGCAGAACTGTCTGTCGCCACGTAATGGCCGCTCTTGCCGCCGAGCTTCTCCAGCACCCGCACGCTGTCGATGGTCATGCCACGGTCCACGGCCTTGCACATGTCGTAGATGGTCAGCGCGGCGACGCTGGCGGCGGTCAGCGCTTCCATCTCGACACCGGTCTGCCCGGCCAGCTTGCAGCGGGCAACGATGTGCACGGTGTCTTCGCCCTCGGCGGCCAACTCGACCTTGACGCTGGTGAGCAGCAGCGGGTGGCACAGCGGGATCAGCTCATGGGTCTTCTTCGCCGCCTGGATGCCGGCGATGCGCGCCACGGCGAAGACGTCGCCCTTGGGGTGGCCGCCGTCCTGGATCAGTTGCAGGGTCGCCGGGAGCATGCGCACCCGGGCTTCGGCCACGGCTTCACGGGACGTCACGGCTTTTTCGGTGACATCGACCATGTTGGCGCGGCCCTGGGAATCGAGATGGGTCAGCACGGGTGGGCACTCTCCGGAGAATCAGGGGAACAGTTTAACCCCGACACGCGGGGCTGGCAGACCGGCGAGCGGCGCGTTGGGGGGAGGATTGTATACAAGAAGATGTATGCGCGGGCTACCGCCGGCGTCGCCAGGGTTCGCGAGCAAGCTCGCTCCTACAAGAGCATGTCGCGCCGGACCTTGGGGAGCGAGTGTGCTCGCGAACAACCTGGAAGCAGGAATAAAGAGGCCCGCCAAATGGCGGGCCCTGCTGAGTGAGTGGAAGTGGCCTACATGTGCGCTTCGGCGAACTCCGCCAGCACCGAGCGCGGCACCCCTTGCAGGGTCACGTGCACGCCGTGGGGGAAGTCCTTGAAGCGTTCGGTCAGGTAGGTCAGGCCGGAGCTGGTGGCCGACAGGTAGGGGGTGTCGATCTGCGCCAGGTTGCCCAGGCAGATCACCTTCGAACCGTTGCCCGCCCGGGTGATGATGGTCTTCATCTGGTGCGGGGTGAGGTTCTGGCACTCGTCGATCAGGATCAGGCTCTGCTGGAAGCTGCGGCCGCGGATGTAGTTCAGCGATTTGAACTGCAGCGGCACCTTGCTGAGGATGTAGTCGACGCTGCCGTGGGTGCACTCGTCGTCCGAATGCAGGGCTTCGAGGTTGTCGGTGATTGCGCCGAGCCAGGGCTCCATCTTCTCCGCCTCGGTGCCGGGCAGGAAGCCGATGTCCTCGTCCAGGCCCTGCACGCTGCGAGTCGCGATGATGCGCTTGTAGCGTTTGGTGACCATGGTCTGCTCGATGGCGGCAGCCAGCGCGAGGATGGTCTTGCCCGAGCCGGCAGCGCCGGACAGGTTGACCAGGTGGATGTCCGGGTCCAGCAGCGCGTACAGCGCCAGCGACTGGTACACATCGCGCGGACGCAGGCCCCAGGCTTCCTGGTGCAGCAGCGGCTCCTGGTGCAGGTCGAGGATGGTCAGCTCGTCCTGGTCGATCCCCTTGATCCAGCCGACGAACCCCTGCTCATCGACGATGAACTCGTTGATGTGGACCGCCGGCAGGTTGTCGGTGAGTTGCACGCGGTGCCAGGTCCGACCGCGGTCCTGGCGGGTCTCCACCTTGCTGACGCGGTCCCAGAACGATCCGCTCAGCGAGTGGTAGCCACGCGACAGCAGGTTGATGTCATCGACCAGTTGGTCGGTGTGGTAGTCCTCGGCAAATACCCCGCAGGCACGCGCCTTCAGGCGCATGTTGATGTCCTTGGTGACCAGCACCACGCGCTTGCTGCTATGACGACTCTTCAGCTCCACCAGCTGGTTGATGATCTTGTTGTCATTGAGGTGCTCGGGCAGCCAGGTGATCGGCTCGGCGCGCTTGCTCATGAGGATCGACAGGCTGCCGCAGGGGCCGCTCTTGCCGCGCTGGATGGGCACGCCATCCTCGACCTGCTCGGGCGAGGCTTCGCCCAGTACCGAGTCGATCAGACGGATCGCCTGGCGACATTCCGCGGCCACGGTGTGTTTGCCGGTCTTGAGCTTGTCCAGTTCCTCCAGCACCGTCATCGGGATGGCGACGTGGTGCTCCTGGAAATTCAGCAAGGCGTTGGGATCGTGGATCAGGACGTTGGTGTCGAGGACGTACAGGGTGGGCTGGGTGGGGCGGGAGCGTCCGTGGTCATCCATACGCGGGTCACCTCTTGTGGGGGCGTTCGACGGAATGCCGCTACAGCGCTCCGCCGTGCTGCGAACCACCTGCTCTCGAAGCCTGGGATCAGGGCAGGAATCGAGAGAACTGCATGAAGAGGACGGGCCGGGCCGGGGCCGCCACCTGTCTGCAGGGTTCGGCGGTCTACGTCTCAACAAATACAGGAAAAAACATGACGATAAAAAGTCTTTTTCCTTCCTAAGAAGGTTTTTTTCGTCGTACGACGAAATACCTTGGCGAGGGCCTCGGACAGCGCTAGTTTTAGGGGTCCCACCTCCCGTGTTTCCCAGTCTTTCCCTCGACGGATCAGTCCCTTAGCCCAGCGCTCCGGCAGCTGGCGCCGCGCCAGGCCCAGCCTCTGCGCCCTGCGCCTTCCTCTATAGAGAAGCTAATCGTCCCCATAGGTGGAGCCAACGCTCGCGACTCCTTACAATCGCCGCTCGCTTGTAGGAGACCGCACGATGCTGATGGTGATTTCCCCCGCCAAGACCCTGGACTACGACACCGCGCCGGTGACACAGCGCTTCACCCTGCCCGAGCACCTGGACGACGCACAGGAGCTGATCGGCATCCTGCGGGAACTGGCCCCGGCACAGATCGCCGAACTGATGCACCTGTCGGACAAGCTGGCCGGCCTGAATGCCGCGCGCTTCGGCAGCTGGCACCCGGAGTTCACCCAGGCCAATGCCAAGCAGGCGCTGCTGGCCTTCAAGGGCGACGTCTACACCGGCATGCAGGCCGAGGACTTCAGCGAAGACGACTTCGATTTCGCCCAGCAGCACTTGCGCATGCTTTCCGGCCTTTACGGCGTGCTGCGGCCGCTGGACCTGATGCAGCCCTACCGCCTGGAGATGGGCACCAAGCTGGCCAACGCCCGCGGCAAGGACCTCTACGCCTTCTGGGGCGAGCGCATCAGCGGCTGGCTGAACGAGTCCCTGGCCGAACAGGGCGACGATGTGCTGCTCAACCTGGCCTCCAACGAGTATTTCGGCGCGGTGAAGCGCAAGGCGCTGAACGCGCGGGTGATCGACACCGAGTTCAAGGACCTGAAGAACGGCCAGTACAAGATCATCAGCTTCTACGCCAAGAAGGCCCGCGGGATGATGGCGCGCTACGTGATCAAGGAGCGCCTGAGCAACCCCGAAGGCCTGAAGGACTTCAACTACGCGGGTTACGCCTACAGTGCCGAGCACTCCAAGGCGGACCAGCTGGTGTTCCTGCGCGACCACGCCGACGACTAAGCTGCCCCACCTGCTGCACCGAACGGGAGCCCTGAGGCTCCCGTTTTCGTTTCGATCCCCCCTTCCTGTCGGGCGCGCGAGCTTCGGTGGGGCGCCTCGATGGTGCGGTGACACCGGTTACTGAGCCCGCACGCCCCGCAAAAACCTGCCTGATACCAAGTGGCCTGTAAGCCATTGACCATGGAACTGCGCGGTCACGGGGGCCTGAACTGTACGTTTACTGCTCAAAACACCCCCTAATTCCCACACAGTGAAAATGGTCAAAATGACCGTTCGTCTGCTTCGGGATTAATCGTGAGAAATTTTTTCCGCCATCCGAACCGACCGGATGGATGGAAATCGTCCCGATTCGCTCCTGCCCTTGTAATCCATTGGCCATTAACAGCCCTTGGCCATGACATGCATTTCACGATTGCACTTTGCAAGAGAGAAAGCTGAACGGCAGCTGAACGAATGTCTTACCGACGATACACGGTCGTTTTTAACGAAAAATTCAATGGAACTTTTTCCGACCATGCACTTTGCACTGGAAAGGCCAAGTCGCGAATGGCCATTAATCCAGCATCAAGTGATATCAATTGGATATTTCAAATCATTTCCGAGGCGGGATGAGCGGAAGGAACTAACCGCATTTGAGATAAATCCTATTTGCGCAACGATCATCGATGGCGACCAGAAAGTGCCTCGGTGAGAAATTGGAGATTAGGTTCCAAGGTTATTTCGATTGGCAATCAGCGATTGAACTAAGCACCTAACCCAATGAAAAAACTGAACTTTTCAGATGACGAGGCAATCATCTAACCAGACTTGAGCACGCCAGGACGGAGAACGCACCAACTTTGCAATCCGCCTGAAACATAACAGGGCAACTATTAAAAGTTCGCCCCAAGACTGTGCTCGAAAGTTTAGCACTCGATTCCCATGCCTGCCTGGAAGGAAGTACGGAAGAACTCGAAAGAGCATCTTCCGAGGGTTCTTGCACCCTTTTAAAAACGCCCACGGGGCAACTTAAACAGTTCGACCATTGAAGAGGTGAATGCGATGCGTATCAGCATCTTTGGTCTTGGGTATGTTGGCGCAGTATGTGCCGGCTGCCTGTCCGCACGAGGCCATGAAGTCGTTGGGGTGGATGTCTCCACCACCAAGATCGATCTGATCAACAACGGGAAGTCGCCCATCGTCGAACCGGGTCTGGAGCCTCTGCTGGAGCAAGGCATCCGCACCGGTCGCCTGTCGGGCACCACCGACTTCAAGAAGGCCGTACTGGACACCGACGTGTCGTTCATCTGCGTCGGCACCCCGAGCAAGAAGAACGGCGACCTGGACCTGGGCTACATCGAGTCCGTGTGCCGCGAGATCGGCTACGCCATCCGCGAGAAGAAAGCGCGCCACACCGTGGTCGTGCGCAGCACCGTGCTGCCGGGCACCGTGAACAACGTGGTGATCCCGATCATCGAGGACTGCTCGGGCAAGAAGGCCGGCGCCGACTTCGGCGTGGGCACCAACCCGGAGTTCCTGCGCGAATCCACCGCGATCAAGGACTACGACTTCCCGCCCATGACCGTCATCGGTGAGCTGGACGCCCAGACCGGCGACCTGCTGGAAGAAATCTACCGCGAACTGGACGCGCCGATCATCCGCAAGACCATCGAGGTCGCGGAGATGATCAAGTACACCTGCAACGTCTGGCACGCCGCCAAGGTCACCTTCGCCAACGAGATCGGCAACATCGCCAAGGCAGTCGGCGTCGACGGCCGCGAGGTGATGGACGTGATCTGCCAGGACCGCAAGCTGAACCTCTCGCGCTACTACATGAAGCCCGGCTTCGCCTTCGGCGGCTCCTGCCTGCCCAAGGATGTCCGCGCCCTCACCTACCGCGCCAGCCAGCTGGACATCGAACACCCGATGCTCGGCTCGATCATGCGCAGCAACCAGCACCAGGTGCAGAAGGCCTTCGACATCATCGCCGCCCACGGCAGCCGCAAGGTCGGCCTGCTCGGCCTGTCGTTCAAGTCCGGCACCGACGACCTGCGCGAGAGCCCGCTGGTGGAACTGGCCGAGATGCTCATCGGCAAGGGCTACGAGCTGCAGATCTTCGACCGCAACGTCGAGTACGCCCGCGTCCATGGCGCGAACAAGGAGTACATCGAATCGAAGATCCCGCACGTTTCCTCGCTGCTGGTCTCGGACCTGGACGCGGTCGTGAAGTCCTCCGACGTGCTGGTGCTGGGCAACGGCGACGAGCTGTTCGTCGACGTCGTCAAGCAGGCGCCCGAGGGCAAGAAGGTCGTCGACCTGATCGGCTTCATGCCGAGCGTCACCGACGACCGCGCCGAAGGCATCTGCTGGTAATTGGGTTTCGATTGGCTGCGCGCGCGTCGGCCCGGTGTCGTTGGAGAGGAACTCGGAAATGCTCATTCACTTCAGTGAACTCCGCTTCCTCGTCCCTCTCCGCGATCCACATGGATGTGGTGAATGCAGCAGGCCCGCCGGGAGCGGGCGCTGCCTAACCGGACTCTAGCTCGCTCAATCGAGTCCATGCCTTCAGAAACCAAAAGCGCCGGTTACCGACCCGCCCAGCGGGCCGGTAACCAAGCCCCACCAGACGGATAGACGACGATGGAAACCTACAAACGAGTGATCGGTGAAGCCACGGGCTGGCTGGTCTTTCTCAGCCTGCTGATGCTGCTGGCGCTGCTGGTGCCACCGACCGTATTCGACGCCGAGTCCAAGGACTTCCTGCTGCTGATCGGCGCGGTCGGTATCTGGCGCTATTCCATGGGTGGCCTGCACTTCCTGCGCGGCATGCTGTTCCTCTACCTGGTCTACCCGCACTACCGGCGCAAGGTCCGCAAGCTCGGCGACGCAGCCGACCCGTCGCACGTTTACCTGATGGTCACCAGTTTCCGCATCGACGCGCTGACCACCTCCATGGTCTATCGCTCGGTCATCGAAGAAGCCATTGCCTGCGGCTACCCCACCACCGTGGTGTGCTCCATCGTCGAGATGTCCGACGAGGTGCTGATCAAGCAGCAGTGGCAGAAGCTCAACCCGCCGGACCACGTCAAGCTCGACTTCGTGCGTATCCCCGGCACCGGCAAGCGCGACGGCCTGGCCCACGGCTTCCGTGCCATCTCCCGCCACCTGCCGGATGAGCACGCGGTGGTCGCGGTGATCGATGGCGACACCGTGCTCGAACCCGGCGTGGTGAAAAAGACCGTGCCCTGGTTCAAGCTCTTCCCCAACGTCGGCGGCCTGACCACCAACGAATTCTGCGAAGTGCGCGGCAGCTACGTGATGAGCGAGTGGCACAAGCTGCGCTTCGCCCAGCGCCACATCAACATGTGCTCCATGGCCCTGTCCAAGCGCGTGCTGACCATGACCGGGCGCATGTCGGTATTCCGTGCTGCCGTGGTCACCGACCCGGACTTCATCACCGACGTCGAAAGCGACCACCTCGACCACTGGCGCCTGGGCCGCTTCCAGTTCCTCACCGGTGACGACAAGTCCAGCTGGTACAGCCTGATGCGCCTGGGCTACGACACCTTCTACGTGCCGGACGCGGCGATCAACACGGTCGAGCACCCGCCGGAGAAGAGCTTCATCAAGGCCAGCCGCAAGCTGATGTTCCGCTGGTACGGCAACAACCTTCGGCAGAACTCCCGCGCCCTGGCCCTCGGTCCGCAACGCCTGGGCTGGTTCACCAGCGTGGTGCTGTTCGACCAGCGCCTGTCGATGTGGACCTGCCTGCTCGGCCTGGTCGCCGCGATCATCGCCAGCATCAAGTACAGCATCGCCTTCCTGCTCATCTACCTGCTGTGGATCGGCATCACCCGCTTCGTGCTGACCCTGCTGCTGTCGCTGTCGGGCCACCACATCGGGCCGGCCTACCCGGCGATTCTCTATTACAACCAGATCGTCGGCGCCCTGGTGAAGATCTACGTGTTCTTCCGCCTCGACCAGCAGTCCTGGACCCGCCAGAACACCAAGCTCGACCGCGGCCTGGCCAGCTTCCAGCGCTGGTTCAACACCTGGTCCTCGCGCGCCATGACCTTTTCCGCGGCCAGCGTTTTCGTCGCCGTACTGCTGACCATCGTCTGAAGGCTCTCTTTAGCCACGCCCCTTTTAGCTACGAACAGGACTCGACCCCATGAATACCGCCGTCAACGTCAATGTCGTGCATGAATCCGAAGCCCAGCGCCAGCACGCACGGGTCAAGCTGCCCGCGCGCATCCGCTACATCGGTGGCAACCGCGAAGGCGTCGATGCGCGCCTGCTGGACCTGTCCGCCGGCGGTTTCGCCTTCAGCTCGGCGAACAACACCCCGGTCCAGGTCGGCGACCTGCACAAGGGCAAGCTGCTTTTCCAGATCGACAGCATCAGCTTCTCCCTGGAGGTGGAATTCCAGGTGCGCTCCTATGACCGCGACAGCGGCCGCGTGGGGTGTGAATTCCAGCACCTGAAGCCGCGCGAGATCGCTGCCCTGCGCTACCTGATCACCTCCTACCTGGCAGGCGAAGTGATCAGCGTGGGCGACATGCTCAACACCCTGCAGCGCGAGAACTTCACCAAGGCCCGCAAGCACGGCGCAGGTTCGGGCGGCATGGGCTTCTTCGGGCGCTTCCGCGCCGTCACCGTGAGCACCGCGATCTTCGTGGTCGGCGTCGGCGCCTTCGCGGTGATCCTCAACCAGATCTACAACCTGTACTTCGTCACCCATGCCGATTCGGGCGTGGTCAGCGTGGCCAACCAGCAGATCACCATGCCCCGCGAAGGCACCGTGGAAAGCCTGGTGGAGCCGGGCGCGGAAGTCGCCAAGGGCGCGCCGATCGCCTCCTTCTCCGCCAACCTGCTGGACCTGCTCAAGGGCAACCTGACCGAAGAACAGCTCAACCCGAGCAACATCGAGAAGCTCTTCGGCCACCAGATGAAAGGCACCCTGACCAGCCCGTGCGATTGCCGCGTGGTCGAGCAGCGCGTCGCCAACGGCCAGTTCGCCAACAAGGGTGACGTGATCTTCACCCTGACCCCGCGTGACAGCACCGCCACCGTCGAGGCGCGCTTCCCCTACCGCAACGCCGCCGAGCTGTCCCCTGGCACCCACGTGAACTTCCAGGTCGCCGGCGACAGCGAAGTACGCGGCGGCCGCATCCTGCGCACCGCACCGGTGGACGGTGACCTGTCCTCGGAAATCCGTGTGCAGATCACCCCCGACCAGCCGCTCGACAGCCAGATGGCTGGCCGCCCGACTGAAGTCAGCATCGGCGGCCTGCCGGGCCGCACCCTGCTGAACAAGGCGATGGCCCTGGCCACCGCTCGCTAAGAGGACTGCCCGCATGAATCGACCTGTCTTGCGACACGCCCCGGACCTGGCCCGACACCTTGGATTGGCGCTGGCCATCGCCGCAGCCGCCGGTTGCGCCGGCCTGCCCGACCAGCGACTGGCCCAGGAAGCCCTGGAGCGCGGCGACATCGCCACCGCCCAGGCCAACTTCCAGGCCCTGGCGACCATGGGTTACGCCGACGCACAGGTCGGACTGGCCGACATGCAGGCCGCCACCGGCGACCCCGACGAGCAGGCCCGCGCCGAAAAGCTCTACCGCGAAGCCGCCGAGAGCTCGCCGCGCGCCCGCGCCCGCCTGGGCAAGTGGCTGGCAGCCAAGCCCGGCGGCACCGACGCCGAACACCGCGAAGCCGAGCAACTGCTGACCCGTGCCTTCAACGAAGGCGAGGACAGCGCGCTGGTGCCGCTGGTGGTCCTCTACCTGCAGTACCCGCAGGCCTGGCCGAACGTGAACCCGCAGCAGCGCATCGACCAGTGGCGCGCCCAGGGACTGCCGCAGGCCGATCTGGCGCAGATCATCCTGTACCGCACCCAGGGCACCTACGACCAGCACCTCACCGAAGTCGAGCAGGTCTGCCAGCGCTGGCTGAACCGCATGGACGTGTGCTGGATGGAACTGGCCACCGTGTACCAGAAGCAGGGCAACGCGGATAAGCAGAAAGCCCATATCGAAGCGCTGAAGGCAGGCTGGAAGGCCGGCCGCGTGCCCTCCGAGCGCGTCGAATCGGTGGCCGGCGTGCTGGCCGATCCGAACATCGGCACCGCCGACCCGCAGGCCGCGCAGGCGCTGCTTACCGAGATCGCGCCGACCTACCCGGCCGCCTGGGTCAGCCTCGCCAAGCTGCAGTACGACAACCCCGACCTGGGCGACCTCGACCAGATGCTCGACTACCTGAAGAAAGCCCAGGACGCCGCCCAGCCCCGCGCCGAGCTGCTGCTCGGGCGCCTCTACTACGACGGCAAGTGGGCCCCGCAGGAACCGCAGAAAGCCGAGCAGCACCTGCTCAAGGCCGCCGCCAGCGAACCCCAGGCGCACTACTACCTGGGCCAGATCTACCGCCGCGGCTTCCTCGGCCAGGTCTACCCGCAGAAGGCCGTGGATCACCTGCTGATCGCCGCCCGCGCCGGCCAGGCCAGCGCCGACATGGCCCTCGCCCAGCTGTATTCGCAGGGCCGTGGCGTGCGCCCGAACCTGGTCAACGCCTACGTCTTCGGCGAACTCGCCCAGCGCCAGCAGGTGCCCACCGCCAGCGACCTGATGGCGCAGCTCGAACCGCAGATCCAGCCGGCCGACCGCAGCGCCGCGCAGCAACTGCTCAAGCGTGAAGAACAGGCTCGCGGCGCCAACTGGCAAGCCACCGTCAGCCTTCTGCAGAACAACCAGGAACAAGAAAACCTATGAAGCGCATCGACCCGATGACCACCCCGCCGTTTGCTCTTATCGAAGGGATTAAGCCGCGAGCTCTGGCTACCGCTGTTCGCCGCGCCCGCCTGTTCCCTGCCATGTTCGGCGTCGGCCTGAGCCTCGCCGGCACCCTGTTCGGCAGCCTCGCCCACGCGGCAGAAGAGCCGCCGAAGAATTTCGGCATCGACATCAAGGTCACCGCCGAATCCGAGGATGATCGCGACCTGGGCACCGCCCACGGCGGCGACCTCAACGGCATCGGCCTGGACCTGCGCCCCTGGGCCTTCGGCCAGTGGGGCAACTGGAGCGCCTATGTGATGGGCCAGGCAGTTGCCGCTACCGACACCATTCAGACCGACACCCTGCAGAACGACGACGTCAACAACGACAGCAGCGGTCGCAGCGACAACAAGCGTGAGCCGGACGACGCCTACCTCGCCCTGCGCGAATTCTGGGTGGACTACGCCGGCCTCACTCAGTACCCCGGCGAGCACCTGCGCTTCGGTCGCCAGCGCCTGCGCGAAGACAGCGGCATGTGGCAGGACACCAACATCGAGGCCCTGAACTGGACCTTCGACACCACCCTGCTGCGCGCCCACCTTGGCGCCGCCCAGCGCTTCTCCGACTACCGTACCGACATCACTGACCTGGCGCCGGACGACAAGGACCGCACCCACGTCTTCGGCGACATCTCCACGCAGTGGATGCCCCACCACTGGGTCGGCCTGCGCGTGCACCACGCCGACGACAGCGGCAGCCTGCCGGACCCGGGTGAAACCGTCGACTCGCTGGACAAGCGCTCCACCGGCGACCTCACCTGGGTTGGCATCGAGGCCAACGGCGACGGCTACAACTGGCGCTCGCAGATGCCCATCAACTATTGGGCCAGCGCCACCTGGCTCACCGGTAACCGCGACCGCCTGACCACCGTCCCGGTAAACGGCGAGCGTGTCGCCGCCGGCAAGCAGAGTGGCGATGTGGATGCCTACGGCGCGGACCTGGGCCTGCGCTGGAACATCGACGAGCAGTGGCGCGTCGGTGGCGCCTACGCCCGTGGCAGCGGCGGCGGCAAGAACGGCGAAGACCAGTTCGAACAGACGGGCCTGGAGAGCAACCGCTCCAACTTCACCGGCACCCGGGCCCGCGCACACCGCTTCGGCGAAGCCTTCCGCGGTGAGCTGTCGAACCTTGAGGCCGCCACGCTGTTCGGTTCCTGGCAGCTGCGCGACGACTATGACGCCAGCGTCATCTACAACAAGTTCCGCCGCGTGGACAGCGATTCGGACATCGGCAACAGCGGCATCACCGCACCGCTGGTCAATGACTCCAAGGACATCGGCCAGGAAGTCGACCTGGTCGTCACCAAGTACTTCAAGCAGGGCCTGCTGCCGGCCTCGATGAGCCAGGCGATCGACGAGCCGTCGGCACTGATCCGCTTCCGTGGCGGCGTGTTCAAGCCCGGCGATGCCTACGGCAGCCACGTCGACTCGACCATGCACCACGCCTTCGTCGATGTGATCTGGCGCTTCTGAGGACTGTAGCGATGAACATCCGTCAGCTACCCGCACTCGCACTCCGCCGTTCCCGGCGCGTAGCCGGGTACCTGGCGGATGACCGCGCGCAAGGAGACATGGCCATGAACCGCCATCCGTTACACGCCCTGCCGCTGACCGCGCTGCTGCTCGGCGGCCTGCTCAGCGCCGGCGCACCGGTCTGGGCGGCGCAGCCCGCGGCCAAGGCCGAGAGCAGTGCCAAGGCCGCCGCGAAAGGCAGCGAAGAGAAAACCGCCGAGGAACATCCCGGCGCCGAGCCCGGCAAGACCCAGACGCTGAAGGAGTCCGGCAACTACACCGTGACCGCCGCCCCCAGCGAACCACTGCACCTGGAACCGCCCAAGCTGCCCGACCTCACCGGCTACACCGCCGAAGCGGTGGAGAAGAAGATCGAGCGCAAGAAGCCCGGCCGCGCCCACATCGAGCGAATGGTCCAGCAGCAGCCGCTGAAGGAATTCACCGGCGGCAAGAACCGTCTCGCCGAGTGGGTGAAGCGCCAGCGCCAGATGCCCCAGGCAATCTTCATCGACGGCGGCTACGTCAACCTTGCCGAGCTCGTCGGCAAGCTGCCGAAGACCGCACTGGAGCAGGTCGAACCGGGCGTCTACATCGCCCGCCTGCCCATCGTCGTCAGCCAGGGCGCGACCCTGGAGATCGACGGCAAGGTCAAGGAACTTCGCCTGTCCCAGGACCGCGGCTCGTTCCTGGTCAACGACGGCAAGCTGTTCGTGCGCGACACCAAGGTCACCGCCTGGAACGAAGCGAAGAAGGAACCCGCCTGGTTCAAGACCCCCAACGAATTCCGCCCCTTCCTGATCTCCTGGGGCGGCGCCGAGGCCTACCTGGTGAACAGCCACTTCACCAGCTTCGGTTACAACGCTTCCAAGGCCTACGGCATCTCCATCTCGCAGTACAGCCCGGGCATGGACAAGACCATGAAGCGCCCGCGCCCGAAGGGCTGGGTGATCGGCTCGACCTTCGAGGACGCCTGGTACGGCTTCTACTGCTACGAAGCCGACGACCTGGTGGTACGCGGCAACACCTACAAGAACAACATCGTCTACGGCATCGACCCGCATGACCGCTCGCACCGCCTGATCATTGCCGAGAACACCGTCTACGGGACGAAGAAGAAGCACGGCATCATCGTCTCCCGTGAGGTCAACGACAGCTGGATCATCCACAACAAGACCTACGACAACCACCTCTCCGGGATCGTCCTCGACCGTAATTCCGAGCGCAACCTGGTGGCCTACAACGAGGTGTACCGCAACCACTCCGACGGCATCACGCTCTACGAGTCGGGCGACAACCTCATCTACGGCAACCAGGTGCTGGCCAACCTGCGCCACGGCATCCGCATCCGTAACAGCGTGAACATCCGCCTGTACGAGAACCTCGCGGCCGGCAACAAGCTCATCGGCGTCTACGGCCACATCAAGGACCTGACCGACACCGACCGCAACATCGACCTCGACCCCTTCGACACCAAGGTCTCGCTGATCGTGGTCGGCGGCAAGCTGGCCGGCAATGGCTCGGGCCCGCTGTCGGTGGATTCGCCGCTGTCGCTGGAGCTCTACAAGGTGGCCATGCTCGGCCCGACCAAATCTTCCGGCATCTCCTTCAACGGCGTGCTCGGCGAGAAGCAGGACCAGATCCTGGACCTGCTGGTGCGCCAGCAACGCGCGGTGCTGATCGACCCCGTCGAAAGCCAGGCCGAACTGCAAAATTGAGGACCCGACACATGAAACGACTGACCATCAACCTGCTGCGCCTGTCGGGCCTCTCCGCTGCCCTGCTGCTCGCCCACCAGGCCAACGCCGCCGATGCGCCGAGCTACACCGCTCAACCGGCCGCAGGCCTGTGCCCCACCGCGTCCAACGACGCGGCGTACAACACCAAGTACCTAGGCTTCTTCACCCACCTGGTGCCGGCCCAGGAAGACTGGCTGTTCCGCACCACCTACGACCTGCGCACCGACTTCGGCACCAGCGCCGAAGGCTGGCGCGAGCTCAAGCAACTGCGCGACGAACTCAAGCGCAAGGGCATCGACCTGGTCGTGGTCTACCAGCCCACCCGTGGCCTGGTGAACCGCGAGAAGCTCAACCCGCAGGAAAAGGCCAGCTTCAACTACGACCTGGCGAAAAAGAACTACCAGGCGGCTATCGCCCAGTTCCGCAAGGCCGGCATCTACACCCCGGACTTCTCGCCGCTGTTCGACGAGAAGCAGGAGCACCCTTACTACTTCAAGGGCGACCACCACTGGACGCCGTACGGCGCGATGCGCAGCGCGAAGATCGTCGCCGATACCCTGAAGGAAATCCCCGCCTACAACGACATTCCCAAGAAGGAATTCGAAAGCAAGCGCGTAGGCCTGCTGTCCAAGCTCGGCACCTTCCACAAGGCTGCCGCACAACTGTGCGGCAGCAGCTACGCCCCGCAGTACGTCGACCGCTTCGAGACCGAGCCGGTGGGCGATTCGGGCGGCGGTGACCTGTTCGGTGAAGGTGGCGATGCCCAGGTTGCGCTGGTGGGTACGTCCAACAGCGGCCCGGCCTACAACTTCGCCGGCTTCCTGGAGCAATACGGCAAGGTCGACATCCTCAACAACGCCGTGTCCGGCGGCGGCTTCGACAGCTCCCTGCTGGCCTACATGACCAGCAAGGAATTCCACGACAAGCCGCCGAAGATCCTCATCTGGGAATTCGCCACCCACTACGACATGGCGCAGAAGAGCTTCTACCGCCAGGCCATGCCGCTGGTGGACAACGGCTGCGCCGACGGCAAGCCGGCCATCAGCCGCAAGGTCAAGCTGCACGCGGGCAGCAACGAGGTGCTGCTCAACAGCGGCGCCCTGCCGATCCGCTCGGGCAGCTACACCGCCGACGTCACCTACTCCGACCCCGGCGTGCACGAACTCAAGAACACCATCTGGTACATGAACGGTCGTCGCGAGCAGCTGAAGATCGAGCAGTCCAAGGCCGTGGATACCGGCGGACGCTACGTCTTCGAGCTGCGCAACGACGAAGACTGGTCGAACCAGCAGTTCCTCTCCCTGGAGATCGAGGCGCCGGACGACATGCCGGCGGGCCTGGAAGTCGAGGCCAAGTTCTGTCAGACGCCCAAAGCCAAGTCGGCCGACGTGGCCGCCAACTGAAGCGAGGGACAAGCACCATGCCCAGCCTCCACAAGATCAAGACACCCGTTGTCGCCCGCATCGGCCTGACCATCGCGGTGCTCAGCGCGCTGTTCGGCGAGAGCACCACCTATGCCGCCGACCTGATGCCACCGCCGGGCTACTTCTCCGCCGTCGGCGACAAGGGCAGCAAGAAGGACGCGGACAGTTGCCCCACCGCCCCGACGCCCTACACCGGCAGCCTGCAGTTCACCAGCAAGTACAAGGGTTCGGACTCGGCGCGCGCCACCTTCAACGCGGATGCGGACAAGGAGTTCCGCACCCAGATCAAGGACATCACCGACATGGAGCGCGGCGCCACCAAGCTCATCACCCAGTACATGCGCAGCGGCAACAAGGGCGACCTGGACTGCGCGATGAACTGGCTCGACAGCTGGGCGAAGGCCGGCGCGCTGGAAAGCACCGACTTCAACCACACCGGCAAATCCATGCGCAAATGGGCGCTGGGCAGCCTGTCGTCCTCCTACATGCGCCTGAAATTCTCCAGCAGCCGCCCGCTGGCGGCCTACTCCGAGCAATCGAAAGAGATCGAGAACTGGTTCAGCACCCTGGGCAGCCAGGTGGTGCGCGACTGGAGCGACCTGCCGCTGAAGAAGATCAACAACCACTCCTACTGGGCCGCCTGGTCGGTGATGTCCACCGCCGTGGTGACCAACCGCCGCGACCTGTTCGACTGGTCGGTGCAGGAATTCAAGGTTGCCGCCAACCAGGTGGACAACGACGGCTACCTGCCCAACGAACTCAAGCGCCGCCAGCGTGCGCTGTCGTACCACAACTACTCGCTGCCACCGCTGACCATGATCGCCGCCTTCGCCCAGGTGAACGGCGTCGACCTGCGCCAGGAAAACAACGGCGCCCTGCAGCGCCTGGCCAACCGCGTGATGCAAGGCGTGGATGACCAGAACGCATTCGACCAGAAAACCGGCAACGACCAGGACATGGCCGACCTGAAGGAGAACAGCAAGTTCGCCTGGCTGGAACCCTACTGCGCGCTCTACAGCTGCGCGCCGAAGACCCAGGACTGGAAGAAGAAGATGGAGCCGTTCAACAGCTTCCGCCTGGGGGGTGAAGTGACCAAGGTTTTCAACCGTCAGGGGGCAGGGAGCTGAGGCCGAAAGGCAAGAGCCCCTCTCCCCCGCCCTCTCCCTGAAGGGAGAGGGAGCTTTCCGAGTGATCGGGAAGCACTGAGTCAGCCGGCATGCACGAAAACAGCAGCCAGCACGAATACCCCCTCTCCCTCTGGAAGAGGGCTGGGGTGAGGGCAAGCCCACGCTCCGATGCAACAGCTACACCACCCGACCCACGCAACCAAAGACGCGGGCGGGCGCAGCAGATTGAGCACCACATGGGGAGGAATTGGCGGGTTGCCCCGGCCTTTCCTCAAGGCGTCGAAACGACGCCGGAAGGTCCGGAGCGACTCAAGGTTTGAAGCTCCAGAGAGAGACGCGGAATGGTCTTTTCTTCCAACGTGTTCCTGTTCCTGTTCCTGCCGGTCTTCCTCGGCTTGTATTACCTGAGCGGGAACCGCTACCGGAACCTCCTGCTGCTGGTCGCCAGCTACATCTTCTACGCCTGGTGGCGGGTGGACTTCCTCCTGCTGTTCGCCGGCGTCACCGTATTCAACTACTGGATCGGCCTGCGCATCGGCGCCGCCGGCGTACGCACCAAGGCTGCCCAGCGCTGGCTGCTGCTCGGCGTGGTGGTCGACCTCTGCGTGCTGGGCTACTTCAAGTACGCCAACTTCGGCGTGGAGAGCCTCAACGAGATCATCACCTCGTTCGGCATGCAGCCCTTCGTGCTGACCCACATCCTGCTGCCCATCGGCATCAGCTTCTACACCTTCGAATCGATCAGCTACATCATCGACGTGTACCGCGGCGACACACCGGCCACGCACAACCTGATCGACTTCGCGGCATTCGTGGCGATCTTCCCGCACCTGATCGCCGGCCCGGTGCTGCGCTTCAAGGACCTGGTCGACCAGTTCAACCACCGCACCCACACCGTCGACAAGTTCGCCGAAGGCTGCACCCGCTTCATGCAGGGCTTCGTCAAGAAGGTGTTCATCGCCGACACCCTGGCCGCGGTAGCCGACCACTGCTTCGCCCTGCAGAACCCCACCACGGGTGACGCCTGGCTCGGCGCGCTGGCCTACACCGCGCAGCTGTACTTCGACTTCTCCGGCTACAGCGACATGGCCATCGGCCTGGGCCTGATGATGGGCTTCCGCTTCATGGAGAACTTCAACCAGCCCTATATCAGCCAGTCGATCACCGAGTTCTGGCGGCGCTGGCACATCAGCCTGTCCACCTGGCTGCGCGACTACCTGTACATCAGCCTGGGCGGCAACCGCGGCACCACCTTCCAGACCTACCGCAACCTCATCCTCACCATGCTGCTGGGCGGCCTGTGGCACGGCGCCAACGTCACCTACATCATCTGGGGCGCCTGGCACGGCGTGTGGCTGGCCATCGAGCGCGCCCTGGGCGTGAACGCCGCGCCGCGCGTGCTCCATCCGCTGAAGTGGGCCTTCACCTTCCTGCTGGTGATCGTCGGCTGGGTGATCTTCCGCGCCGAGAACCTGCACGTGGCCTGGCGCATGTACGAAGCCATGTTCAGCTTCGGCGACTGGAAGCTCTCCGAGCTCAACCGCGCCAGCCTCACCGGCCTGCAGGTCGGCACCCTGGTGATCGCCTACCTCGTGCTGGCTTTCTTCGGCATCCGCCAGTTCTACAACCAGCCGATGCAGGACAAGGCACCCAAGGCCGCCGCGAAGACTGAACAGGTCAACGCCGACGGTCCGGCCAGCGCCCAGCCGCGTACCCCGGCCATGGCACGGCAGGACCCGGCCGCCATCGCCTATTCGCCCAGCGGCGCCGCCGTCTACCAGCCGCACTGGATGACCCAGCTGCCGGTGCTGGCCACCCGACTCGCCCTGCTCCTGCTGTTCGCCGCTTCGGTGCTCAAGCTTTCGGCGCAGAGCTACTCGCCGTTCCTCTACTTCCAGTTCTGAGCGAGGCCGGATCATGCAATCGACCACTCAACCCAAGATCAGCAAACCCCTGCAGTACGCCTACATCGCCGCCTTCGGCGGCATGCTGCTGGGCCTGGCCGGCTGGTCGCTGAAGGCCTTCCCGAGCTTCTCCGCCGCCGAAGGCACCACCGTGCTCAACGGCAAGCTGGCCCACGCCTTCGAAGGCCACTACGACGACGAATTCCCCATCAAGCGCCTGGGCACCAACCTCTGGGCCGCGCTGGACTACACCGTTTTTGACGAGGGCCGCCCCGGCGTGGTGATCGGCAAGGACGGCTGGCTGTTCACCGATGAAGAGTTCAAGCCCGCGCCGACCCAGCAGCAGCTGGACGACAACTGGGCGCTGGTGCGCGGTGTGCAGCAGGAGCTGGAACGCCGCGGCGTGAAGCTGGTGCTGGCGATTATTCCGGCCAAGACACGCCTGTATCCCGAGTTCGTCGGCAAGGAGCAACCGGCCGCCCTGCACACCTCGCTCTACACCGACTTCCTGCAGCGTGCCCGCCAGGCCGGCATGGCCGCGCCCGAGCTGCTGGGGACGCTGGAGAAAGCCAAGGACAACGGCCAGGTATTCCTGCGTACCGACACCCACTGGACCCCGCTGGGCGCCGAAGCCGTGGCCCAGCGCCTGGGTGAAAGCATCCGCCAGGGCCAGGGCGCCGACCTGCGGACCCAGACCTTCGTCACCGAAGCCGGCAAGAGCGGCGCGCACAAGGGCGACCTGCTCACCTTCCTGCCGCTGGACCCGCTGTTCACCGAACTGCTGCCGCCCGAAGACCAGCTGGAACAGCGCCAGACCCATCCGGCCGACGACGCCACGGCGGCATCCGAAGGTGGCGGCGACCTGTTCGGCGACAGCGCCCAGCCGCAGATCGCCCTGGTCGGCACCAGCTACAGCGCCAACCCGCGCTGGAACTTCGCTGGCGCGCTGAAGCAGGCGCTGTCGGCGGACGTCATCAACTACGCCAAGGAGGGCAAGGGCCCCCTGGAACCGATGCTCGAACTGCTGCAGGACGAAGGCTTCAAGAAAGCCCCGGCCAAGCTGCTGGTCTGGGAATTCCCCGAACGCTACCTGCCGATGCACAGCGACCTCAGCCAGTTCAACCAGGACTGGCTGGCGCAACTGCGTGCGGACGGTAACCGCGACGAACGCCTGGCTTCCAACCAGGCCGCTCACTGACCCGAACACCCACGGCGCATCAAGCGCTGGAACTGGGCACCTCTTGTGCCCCCCAAGAGAGAAAGACGGAGGTACACCCCATGAACCGACTGAGCATTCGCACCCTGAAGTCGTCCGCCCTCGCCCTCGCCCTGGGCGCCGCTTCCTTCGGCGCCTTCGCCGGCGGTGAAGGCGCGCTCTACGGCCCGCAGGCACCCAAGGGCTCCACCTTCGTGCGGGCTTACAACGCCGGCAGCTCGGAGCTGTCCGTCAGCGTCGGCAACGCCACCCTCAACGACATCTCACCGCTGGGCTCCAGCGACTTCAAGTTCCTCCCGCCGGGCAACTACACCGCCAAGGTCGGCTCCCAGAGCCTGCCGGTGAAACTCGATCCGGACGCCTACTACACCCTCGTCAGCCAGCCTGGCGGCCAGCCGCGCCTGGTGCCCGAGCCGCCGTTCAAGAACAAGCAGAAGGCCCTGGTCCGCGTGCAGAACCTCAGCGGCAAGGCCCTCACCCTGAAGACCGCCGATGGCAAGACCGAAGTGGTCAGCAACGTCGCCCCGCAAAGCCACGGCGACCGCGAGATCAACCCGGTGAAAGTCAACCTCGCGCTGTTCGACGGCGCCAAGAAGGTCAGCGACCTCAAGCCCGTCACCCTCGAGCGTGGCGAAGTGGTCTGCCTCTATGTCACCGGCGACAGCAAGCTGAACCCGGTGTGGGTCAAGCGTCCGGTGAAGGCGGACTGAGTAGGTCGGCGATGACGTGCCAACGCGTACCACTCGCCCTCTCCCTAACCCTCTCCCTGAAGGGAGAGGGGACTGGATTGGCGCAGGTGGAAACCATGGCATCAGTCGGCACGAACAACTCCCTCTCCCTTCAGGGAGAGGGCTGGGGAGAGGGTGCTACACCCCGCTCCCAAACAACGATGCAAAACAACAAGACCGGCCCCACACCGGCGGCAAGACCCGTGCACCGCAGCGACGGCCAGCACTGGAGAGGTCACCCAAACCGCAAGCCGGACCGCACGACGCGGCTCGGCAGACAGAACGCAAACGCTTAAGGAGAAACCCCGATGATCCCAGTAATTCTTTCCGGTGGCAGCGGCTCGCGACTCTGGCCTCTTTCGCGCAAACAGTATCCCAAGCAGTTCCTGGCACTGACCGGCGAACACACCCTGTTCCAGCAGACCCTGTCGCGATTGATCTTCGACGGCATGGAAGCCCCCGTCGTGGTGAGCAACCAGGAGCACCGTTTCATCGTCCAGGAACAGCTCGAAGCGCTGGACCTAAAAACCCAGTCGATCCTCCTCGAACCCTTCGGCCGCAACACCGCTCCGGCGGTCGCCATCGCCGCCATGAAGCTCATGGCCGAGGGCCGCGACGAGCTGCTGCTGATCCTCCCGGCCGACCACGTGATCGAAGACCAGCGTGCCTTCCAGCGCGCCCTGGCGCTGGCCACCAACGCCGCCGAAAAGGGCGAGATGGTGCTCTTCGGCGTCCCCGCCAATCGCCCGGAAACCGGCTACGGCTACATCAAGGCCGGTGACGAGCGCGGCCTGCCGGACGGCGTTATCCGCGTCGAGCGCTTCATCGAAAAACCCGACGAAACCCGCGCCCAGCAGTTCGTCGAGGACGGCGGCTACTTCTGGAACAGCGGCATGTTCCTGTTCCGCGCCAGCCGCTTCCTCGAGGAGCTGAAGAAGCACGACGCCGACATCTACGACACCTGCCTGCTGGCCCTGGAGCGCAGCCAGCACGACGGCGACCTGATCAGCATCGACGCCGCCACCTTCGAATGCTGCCCGGACAACTCCATCGACTACGCCGTGATGGAAAAGACCCGCCGCGCCTGCGTGGTGCCGCTGTCCGCCGGCTGGAACGATGTCGGCAGCTGGTCGTCGATCTGGGAAGTGCATGACAAGGACGACGACGGCAACGTCACCATGGGCGACGTGATGGTCCACGACAGCCACAACTGCCTGGTGCACGGCAACGGCAAGCTGGTGTCGGTGATCGGCCTGGAAGACATCGTGGTCGTCGAGACCAAGGACGCCATGATGATCGCCCACAAGGACCGCGTGCAGGACGTCAAGAAGGTGGTCAACCAGCTCGACGCCGCCGGCCGCAGCGAGACCCAGAACCACTGCCAGGTCTACCGTCCGTGGGGCTCCTACGACTCGGTGGACATGGGCGGCCGCTTCCAGGTCAAGCACATCTCGGTCAAGCCCGGCGCGCGCCTGTCACTGCAGATGCACCACCACCGCGCCGAGCACTGGATCGTCGTGTCCGGCACCGCCCAGGTGACCTGCGACGACAAGACCTTCCTGCTGACCGAAAACCAGTCCACCTACATCCCGATCGCCTCGGTCCACCGCCTCGCCAACCCCGGCAAGATCCCGCTGGAAATCATCGAAGTGCAATCGGGCAGCTACCTGGGAGAGGACGACATCGAGCGTCTGGAAGACGTCTACGGCCGTACCACCGAGAACGTTGAAGTACAGGCGGTGGTTCGCTGAGCTGAGGGTCACTGGACCTGGCGCTTTCCCCCATCGGCGCCGACGCCCCCGCACCTCATGGTGCGGGGGCTTTTTTATGGGTGGCGTCGGCCAACGGCATAACTGCCTTCCCCGCCCGTGCCCCTCCGGCGGCGGGTTTGCGTCGCGCCCCATGCGGGGCAAACAATCCTGCCATTTCCTACGCAGCCATGGGCTTCTACGCCAACTATCCCGGCGAATTCGGATATCGGGGTAGAAATGGCGAGTCAATACTGGGCGGCTTTCCCACTCTATCGACATCCGGAGAACAACCCATGGGACAGATCGTCCTCATCGCCGCCAAAGAAGACTCAGCCACTCGCATGATCGTCGAGGGTGGCGGTGGCGTGAAAGTAGAGCGGGGCACCCGATACATTTTCAGAACCGCTACCGCCAGTACCCTGGTCGATCCCATCGAGGTAAAGCGCGAAGGCCAGGACCTGCTGGTCTTCCTCAAGGACGACAGCACGCCCGAGCTGACCCTTCTGGGCTACTTCGACCCCGGCATGAATGCGCAGCTCTACGGCCTCGATGACGACGGCCAGCCACGTGCCTATATACCTACCGATGGTGGAGCCATCAGCGGCCACCTGACACTGCTGGACGGAGAGTCGACGCACATCGCCCTGAACGGTCCCGTCCTGAGCGATACCCCGGTTATCACCGCATCACAGGACTACAGCGCCGGGTTCATCACCTGGCCGATCCTCGCCGGTGCGGGCGCGCTGGGCGTGCTGGCCACCTCGCTGCACTCCTCGGGCGGTTCGGGCGGTTCGGGCCACTCGGGAAACGACACGGCTGCAGCGCCACAGGTGGCCATCACCCGGCTGGTCAGCGACTCCGGTACTGACGCCGGCGATATCGTGCCCAATGGCGCCACCACGGACACCACCCCGGAAATCCGCGGCACCGGAACGGTCAACGCCACCATCACCCTCCATGACGGTGCGGACACTCTTGGCACCACCGTAGTCCTGCCCGACGGCACCTGGAGCTTCACCCCCACACAAGCGCTGACGCTGGACACCCACAGCATTACCGCCACCGCCACGAACGCCGACGGCCACTCCAGCCAGTCAACCGCTGCCTTCGTGATCGTCATCCTCGATGCGCCAATCGTCGAGCCGCTCCCGGACGAAGCCCCCCAGGTCGCCATCAGCCGGCTGGTCAATGACGTCTATCCCCTGCAAGGGGACATCGAACCTGATGGTACGACCCATGATACCCACCCCGAGATCATCGGCACCGGCACGGTCAATGCCACCATCACCCTCCATGACGGCACGGACACTCTTGGCACCACCGTAGTCCAGCCCGACGGCACCTGGAGCTTCACCCCTGCACAAGCGCTGACGCTAGACACCCACAGCATCACCGCCGTCGCCACGAACGCCGATGGCCATTCCAGCCAACCAACCGCTGCCTTTGTAATCACCATCATCGATACTCCCATCGTGGAGCCACAGCCATCCCAGGAAGTCGACAGCGCCCTGCTGGAGAATGCCGACAGCAGCAACACCTCGAAACTATCGCTGGCGGACGTGCTGGTGCATGCGCAGGACGACCTGCCCTGGCAGGCCTCCACCGCCGCGCAGCAGAACGTGGAAACCGGTGATCGGGCAGCCAACGCATACAACTCCTCGAGTACCTGGCTTGCAGCGCATCTGAGCCCGGACCTGCTGACCCAGCAGGACTAGGACTGATACGGGGAAATGCGCGGGGCGCAGCAGCGCCCCCTTCGCCACGGCCGGCAGCGGGCCGATCACCCTTGCGAAGATCCGATCGGCATCAATCCGAGTCGTCTCACACCCTGCTAAGGTAATGCTCGATATCCCTGCGGAGCACTCCATGCTGTACGGCATCCTGCTGATCGTCACCTGGATCATCCTGCTGATCCGCTACCCTTCCCGCGCCCTGCCGATCTCCGGCGCCGGCCTGGTCGGGCTGGCCTGTGTGATCGCTTTCGCCATCTGGCAGGACAACAGCGAAGCCCGCCAACTGCAGCACCTGGAACTGCGCATCGCCTACCAGCCCGACCAGTGCCCGACCGATCGCCCCCTGGCCGTGAGCCTGAAGAACGGGTCGAACCATCCACTCCTGGAACTGCGCTGGAAGGTCGCTGCCTACCGCCCCGGCGACACCACCGACCTCGCCGAAAACCTCTACGAAGCTCCCCGCTATCGCGGCCCTGGCGCCCTGCTTGCCGGCGACAGCTGGAACGACTGCCTGCCGCTGCCGCCGCTGCGACCCGGCTATCGCGCCAGCACCCTGGAGTTCCGCGCCGAGCGGGTGAACGGCCGCTTCGGCAACTGATTCACCTGCCCCGCACAATCCGGTACGGTAGTCCCGCCCACAGCCCAAGGACTGCCAGACCATGCCCCAGCCCGTCGCCCTCATCACCGGTTGCTCCAGCGGTATCGGCCGCGCCCTTGCCGATGCCTTCCAGACCGCCGGGTACCAGGTCTGGGCCACCGCCCGCCGCGATGAAGACGTCGCCGCCCTCGGCCAGGCGGGCTTTCGTGGCGTGCTCCTGGACGTCAACGACGAACCTGCCGTGGAGCGCCTTGCCGAGCAAATGCTGCGCGAAGCCGGAGGGCTGGACGTATTGATCAACAACGCCGGCTACGGCGCCATGGGCCCGTTGCTGGACGGCGGCAGCCAGGCGATCCGCCGGCAGTTCGAGACCAACGTGTTCGCCGTGGTCGGCGTCACCCGCGCGCTGTTCCCCGCCCTGCGCGCCCGGCGCGGGCTGGTGGTGAACATCGGCAGCGTGTCCGGCGTGCTAGTCACGCCCTTCGCTGGCGCGTACTGCGCATCGAAAGCTGCCGTCCATGCCCTGAATGACGCACTGCGCCTGGAGCTTGCGCCCTTCGGCGTCGAGGTGATGGAAGTGCAGCCCGGCGCCATCGCTTCCAACTTCGGCGCCAACGCCAGCCGCGAGATGGCCGCGGTGGTCAGCGAGGAATCCGCCTGGTGGCCGCTGCGCCAATTCATCCAGGCGCGCGCCGCCGCGTCCCAGGACAAGCCCACCCCGGCCGTCGATTTCGCCCGTGAACTGCTGGCCGCGGCACAGCGCTCGCCACGTCCGCGCCTGGTCCGCATCGGTAACGGCAGCCGCGCCCTGCCGCTGCTCTCGCGCTGGGTGCCCAGCGGCCTGCTGGACAAGGTCCTGAAAAAGCGTTTCGGCCTCGACGGGCAACTCTGATGGTCCATCAGGTTCGCTACCTCGCCCTCGCCGGCATACTCGCTGCCTTCTTCCTCAACGTCGTTGCGCGCGCCCTGCTGCGGGTTGGTGGCGTGCCGGCGACACTGCTGGTGGCAGCCCTGATTGCCGCCGCCATGGCCTTCTGGTTCGCCCGCCGACACAAGCGACTGGCGGAAACCGGCGAACGCTGGCGACTGACCGCCCTGTATGGCGGCGGCCTGGCCCTGCTCTACGCCATCCTGGTGGGCATGGCGGCATGGAAGAACACGCCCAGCCCGGCAGCACTGCTGCTCTATTTCCTCAATTACCTGTGCTATCCGCTGTGCGTCTGGTGGTTCTTCCGCCCCGGCGTGCTGGTGCGCTTTCTGCCGTCCGACAGACGCTGAGCGGGCTTCACGCTTTCTTCACCTGCATTTCATCCGGGCACGACCCGACCCCGCCTAAGGTGACGCAGACCTTGGAGGAGTCCCTATGTCCCTGCCCCGCACCCTTCGTGGCGCCATCGCCGCCGCCCTGCTGACTTTCGGCCCGCTCGCCCTGGCCGCCGGCGAAACGCCGGCCGACTGGGCGAAGCCTGTGGACCAGTCGTTCAACCTCTACCAGATGTCGCCGACGCTCTACCGCAGCGCATTGCCCAGCAGTACCGACCTGCCTGAATTGCAGCGCCTGCAGGTGAAGACCGTGGTGAGCTTCATCAAGGACGACGACCGTGAATGGATCGGCCAGCAGAACATCGAGGCAGTGAGCTTCCCGACCCATGCCGACCGCGTCGATGACGCCGACGTGCTGAAAGTCCTGCGTATCCTGCAGAGCGCCGAACAAAAGGGCCCTGTGCTGATGCACTGCAAGCACGGGCGCGATCGTACCGGCCTGTTCGCGGCCATGTACCGCACGGTGATCCAGGGCTGGAGCAAGGAAGACGCACTCAAGGAAATGACCCAGGGCGGCTTCGGCACCGAGGATGACATGCAGGATGCCATCGCCTATGTGCAGAAGGCCGACATCGGCCAGTTGCAGCAGGCCCTGGCCAGTGGCGAGTGCAGCACCTCGGCCTTTGCTGGCTGCCAGCTCAAGGGCTGGCTGGCGGACACCTTCGGCGAGGAGCGGTCGCCGCATCCGGCGCACTGATCGGCGGCCTGTCACACCGAATCGGCGAGAGTGCGGTAGCTTATCCGCACCTTTACCGTTTCACAGGCTCGCCATGACCGTTTCCCGTTTCAGCGCCGTCACCCACACCCGCTATATCGACCACGCCGGCCTGGATGCCTTCTGCGCCGACTACGACGGCTTCCTGCTCGACCTCTGGGGCGTGCTGATCGACGGCGTCGATGTCTTCCCCGGCGCCCTCGCCTGGCTCGGCCGCCGCGCCGCCGAAGGCAAGCCGGTGTGGTTCCTCAGCAACGCCTCGCGCAGCGTCCCGGAGATGGCCGACACCCTGGTACGGCTGGGTGTCTCCCGCGAACTGTTCGCCGGCATCACCACCTCCGGCCAACTGGCCATCGACGCTTTCACCCATGAACGCGAATTCCAGCGCGGCGGCATCTACACCGTCGGCGTAGGCGATGCGCTGACCACCTGGCCGGCAGACATCCGCGAACGTTTCTGCGACGACATCCACGCTGCGTCGATGATCCTCGGCGTCGGCAGCTTCCCGCAGGACGAACTGGAAGAGCGCTTCGCCCCGCTGCGTGGCGCCACCGAAAAGCCGTTCCTGTGCGCGAACCCCGACCGTGTGGTGGTCTCCGGCGGCCAGACGGTGTTCGGCGCCGGCCGCCTGGCCGAAGCCTTCGCGGAAGAAGGCGGCAAGGTTCACTGGTACGGCAAACCCGATCCCTCCGCGTTCCGCATCGCCCAGCGACAGTTGGAGGCGCGCGGCGCGAAACACATCCTGTTCGTCGGCGACTCCCTGGTGACCGACGTTCCCGGCGCCCTGGCCGCGCGTATCGACACCCTCTGGCTTGCTGCCACCGGCATCCACCGCCAGGCGCTGGGCGTGCCGTTCAATGGCGAACTGGACCCGGAAAAGACCAACGCATTGCTCGATGGCTACCCAGTTCGTCCGCACTTTGCCGCACCGGGGCTGGTCTGACGTCAGGACACCGGCCTGAATCCGACCTGCCATGAACGAACTGATCGACCTGCTGCAATGGCCCGCCATGCTGGTCACCGTCCTCGCTGCCTGGCTGGTCGGCTCCCGCGACCGCAAGCGGCGCAAGGTGGGCTTCTGGGTATTCCTCGCCAGCAACGCGCTATGGATCGCCTGGGGCCTGCCGGCCCACGCCTACGCGCTGGTGCTCCTGCAGCTGTGCCTGGCAGCCATGAACATCCGTGGCAGCTACAAGAACCGCCAGGGCGAGCACGCCGAGGGCTGAACCATTTGTAGGAGCGAGCTTGCTCGCGAACCGCATGGCACCGGAGTTGGGGCGTTCGCGAGCAAGCTCGCTCCTACGAAGAGCCCCTGGGCTCTGCCCTACGCGACATGCATGCCGCCGTATGAGCGCCGCGATCTGGCCGCCAACGAAAACGGGAGCCGAAGCTCCCGTTGTCGTTCATTGGATCAGATCACTGCGCCGGCGCAGCCGCGCCGTCGGAATGTTCCGCGTTGCGGCTCTGCGGGTTGACGATCACGGTGGCGGTGATGCCCGCCGCCAGCAGCACGCCATCCGGCACGTCATCGATGTGGATGCGCACCGGCACGCGCTGGGCCAGGCGCACCCAGTTGAAGGTCGGGTTGACGTCGGCCACCAGCTCGCGGCTCTCGGGGTTATCGCGGTCGTAGATGGCACGGGCGATGCTTTCGACGTGGCCCTTCAGGCGCTCGCCGCTCATCAGTTGCAGCTCGGCCGGGTCGCCGACGCGGATGTGCGGCAGCTTGGTCTCTTCGAAGTAGCCGTAGATCCAGTAGGAGTTCTCGTCGACTACCGCCATCTTCGCCTCGCCGACACGGGCGTAGTCGCCACGGTGCACATTGAGGTTAGTCACGTAGCCGTCCACCGAGGCGCGCACATGGGTGCGCTCCAGGTTCAGCTTGGCCGCGTCCAGCGCAGCCAGGGCCTGCTGGTAGTCGGCCTCGGAGGCGGCGGCGGTGTTGCTGGCGTCGTCCAGGCTCTCGCGGGAGACCACTTCCTCGTCCATGGCGCGGCGGCGCTTGGCGTTGAGCTGGCGCATCTGCAGGGTGGCCTTGCGCGAGGCGACCAGGGCTTCAGCCTGCTTCACGGCGATCTGGTAATGGTCCGGGTCGATCTGCATCAGCAGGTCGCCTTTCTTCACCTGCTGGTTGTCGCGCACCGGTACGTCGACCACCACGCCGGAGACGTCGGCGGCGACGTTGATGATATCGGCGCGCACCCGGCCGTCGCGGGTCCAGGGCGTATCCATGTAGTTCACCCAGAGGGCGCGGCCGATCAACGCGGCGACCGCCAGGATGATCAGGGTCGCCAGCAGGCTGATGATGGATTTGAGAGTCATGGGTGCACGCTCGTTACTTATAGATAGTGAGGGACAGCCCGCCGAACAGGCAGGCGAACAGGCACACGCGGAACAGCGCCGGGTGCCAGGTGTAGCGGTACAGGCCGACGGAAGCGAGGATGCGGTCGATGCCCCAGCAGATCACTGCGGCAACGAGGAACATCAGGGTCAGGGTCGGCATGTAGACCCCGTGGAACGCGATCTCGCGGGGCAGGTCAGGCAACATGGGTGGTTCTTCCAGAAGTGGTTTCGCCATCGCGCAGCGGCGACTGCGGGTCGAGCAGGCTGCTGCGGATGAAGTGCAGGTAGCTGAGTACGCGGCGCAGCGGCGAGCTTTCGAAGTCCGGTGCGCGCGGCTCGTCGGTGGTCTTCACGCAATCGATGGCCTGTTCCACGGCAGCCAGGGCGCGCTCGCGGTTGGCCTCGCAGGGTTTGACGAACAGGCGGATCAGCGCACGGCCCATGGCGCGGATCGACTGCCGCCAGGGCGTCGATTCGGCATAGCAGGGCTCGCTCGGCAGGTTCTCCTGCTCGACGCGCAGTTCGATGATCGAGTGGCCGATTTCCAGCACCACGAAGGTCCAGCGCAGCAGACGGCGCTGCATCTGCGGGCTGCGCGCGGCCACGCCGTAGGCCTGGTTGAGCAGGTCGCGGGTGCCGCTTTCGAAGGACGAAACGAGGCCGTCGAGCTTGCCGCTGATGGCTTCCACCACGCGCAGGCGCAGGTCCTTCTCCAGGCGCCGCCACAGCCAGGCACTGGTGGGCGGCATGATCACTGCGGCGACCACGGCGGCCAGGCTCTGCGACAGCACCAGGGCGATGTACTCGTTGAGCATGCGGCCCGGATCGTAGACGGTGAGGTTCGCCGGGATCGCGCCGAAGCTGAAGAACACCAGCAGGCCCAGGCCGTAGCCGGCGTATTTGGGCTTGATCGAGAAGAACGCGCCCACCGCGAACACCGGCGCCAGGGCGAAGGCCAGCAGGGCGAAGCCGTCCAGGTGCGGGAACACGAAGAAGGTTTCCGAGAAGCCGAGAATCGCCGCGAAGAAGGTACCCACGGCCATCTGCATGGCCATCTTCGCCGGGTCCGGCGCGGCCGATACCAGCGCGGCGACGGCGGCGGCGTTGAGCACGAAGGTGCTGCCGCTGGGCCAGGCGGTCTCGATCCAGAACAGGCCGAACACCAGCACCATCAGCGCGGTACGGCCGCCCGCCACCAGCGAGGCGACCAGGTTGGCCTTGGGCGAGAAGCCGTGCTTCCAGTTCTCCCGCTCGTGCTTGTGCGCGGCCAGGGAGGCGTGGGTCAGGGCGTAGTTGTAGAGGTCGTCGGCCAGGCGGTAGAGCAGCTCGCCGGCGGTGTTGTAGTCCAGCAGCGCGGCAGGATCATCCTGCTCCTCCAGCAGCTGCGCGCGGCCGGAACGGATACGTTGCATCATCCGCGTGCGGTGGCTTTCCAGCTGCGCGGCGAGGCGCTCGGCGTCGCGGTCGGTGACCGACTGGCCGCGCCACGGGGCGAGTACCTGGGCCAGTTCGTCCAGGCACGGCTGCAAGGCGAGCAGCACCGCATCCGCCTGTTGTGCCCGCAGCCGCGCCAGCAACTGGTGCAGTGCGTGGTAGCGGGTGGTGAGGACCATGAACTCGTTGTTCAGGCGCGACAGGCGGCCGGAACGCAGGCGCATGTGCGGGTCTTCGAAACGGGTAACGCTGCGCAGCGCCTCCAGGCCCACGGCCTGGGAAGCGAAGGCGACGTTGGATGCCTCGAACCTGCTCCGATCACCGCCGCCAAGGTTGTCCAGGACGAAGCCGGCGAAGGCGCCGAAACGCTGGTACAGCGCGCTGCGCATGGCCGTGCTGGAGGTCTGCGGGAACAGCGTGGCGCTGACCACCATGGAGCAGAGAATCCCCAGGCTGATTTCCAGCACGCGCCAGATGGCCGACATGAACGCGGCTTCCGGGTGCAGGGTGGCGGGCAGGCCGATCAGCGTGGCGGTGTAGCCGGCGAGCACGCAGGCGTAGGAGCGGAAGTCGCGGTAGCGCGCGGCGCCGACGGTGCACAGGCCGATCCACAGCGCCGAGACCAGCAGGAACAGCTCGCGCTGCTGGGCGAAGATCGCGATCAGCGCGACCATCACGGTCAACCCGACGACGCTGCCGAGAATCCGGTAGAAGCTCTTGGCGAACACCTGGCCGCTTTGCGGCTGCATGACGATGAACACGGTGATGGTCGCCGTGCTTGGCTGCGGCAGTTCCAGGCGCATCGCCAGCCACAGCGTCAGCAGCGCGGCGAGCAGCACCTTGGCGATGTACACCCAGGTGACGCCGTCGCTGCGGCCCCACTCCAGCAGCGCGCGACGCAGGGCGTCGAGCGGTGTCGGATGGGCGCTGAAGTCGTTCGCCGCCATATCAGCGCCCGGCTCCCTGAGCCGCGCGGACGTCGACGGTTTCCGGGACCATCTTCTGTTCTTTCGGGCCTTCCTGCTTGTCCATCAGGCCGCCGCCAAGGGCGACGACAAGGCCGGCATGGGTGGCCAGGCGTGCGGCGCGAACCTGCTGTTCGACCAGTTGCTGCTGGAACAGGCGGGTCTGCGCGTTGAGCACGTTGAGGTAGTCGGTCAGACCGCCACGGTACGCCTTGGTGGCGATGTCGTAGGTGCGCTGGGCCGACGCCACGGACTTCTCGGCGAACCCTTGCTGCAGCTCCATGGAGTGCATGCGGATCAGGTGATCGGAAATGCCCTTGAGCGCGTTGATCAGCGTCTGGTTGTACTGCGCCACGGCGGCGTCGTAGCCCGCCGATTCCTGGCTCAGCTGCGAGCGGCGGCGACCGCCGTCGAAGATCGGCAGGGAGATGGCCGGGCCGACGCCGTAGGTGAATTTCTCGGCATTGAGGAATTCCAGCATGCCGCCACCGACCGCGCTGTAGCCGATGCTCGCGACCAGGTCGACGTTGGGGTAGAACTCGGCGCGGGCGACGTCCACGCCCTTGGCCTGGGCGGCGACTTTCCAGCGGCTGGCGACCACGTCCGGGCGATGGCCGAGCAGCTCCATCGGCAGCTTGCTGGGCAGGCCGGGGCCTTCGGCGAGCTTCAGGCTCGGGCGCTGGATCGAGGCGCCGGCGCCGGGGCCTTTGCCGGCCAGGGCGGCGAGCTGGTTGCGCGTCAGCTGGATTTCCTCGTCCACCGCTTCGATCTTGCGTTCGGTCTCCGGCAGCGGGACTTCCGCCTGGCTGACTTCGAAATGCGTGCCGATGCCGCCATCGAGGCGGCGCTGGGCCAGGGCGAGGATGCCCTGTTGCTGGGCCAGCATGGCCTTGCCGATGTCCAGCTCGGCGTATTGCAGCGACAGCTGGATGTAGGCGCGGACGATATTGCTCTCCAGCTCCAGCTGGGCCACGCGCGCCTCGGCGGCGGTCATCTTGGCGATGTCGACGTAGCGCTCGGTGTTGCTGCGCTCGCGGCCCCAGAGGTCGAGCGAGTAGCTCAGGCCCAGTGCGGCGTTGTTGTTCCAGGTGGTGGTATCGGCCAGTTCGCCCGGGCCGTAGAAATAGTCGGTCGGCCAGCGGTGGCGGGTCAGCGAGGCATCGCCACTGATCTGCGGCGACTCGGCGGACTCGGCGACGCCAGCCATGGCCATGGCCATGCGCACCCGCGCCTCGGCCTGGGCCAGGGTCGGGCTGCCGTCCAGCGCAGTCTGCACCCAGCTATTCAACTGCGGATCGCCATAGGCGCGCCACCACTGCTCGGCGGGCCAGCCAGCTTCCTGGTTGGCGTGCGCGATGGCGGCGTCGGTGGCCAGCTCGGTGTCGCCCAGGCGTTGTTCCTGCGGGGCGATGCCGTTGGTGCTGATACATCCGGCGATTGTTGAAAAAATGACAAAGGAGCCGACGAACGTCAGTCCTTTCACGAGGTGACGCGACACGGTGGAGGTCCTGGAAGTGGTCTAGCTTTTCAGCGTGGGGCTTTTAAGCGTGGAGAGCCGGCAAAGCCAGTTGCGGCGATTGAATTCTAGGGACGGGAAAGGGAACGGATAAGCCGGCTGTTTTGTGATTGTTTATTACCGATAATGAAACAATGTGTGTCGCCATCCATGTGACAATAGGCCGCCCCCGCTCTGCTCCGCGCATTGCCACCCATCAAGGACATGCCGGCGGCGGCGACGTATCGCTGCATCGACGTCGCCACCCGGGACAGACGCCCCACTGACGAGGCCCCAATGGACACACTGCAGACCATGCGTGCGTTCGCCTGTGTCGCGGAAACCGGCAGTTTCACCGCCGCCGCGCAGCAGTTGAACACCACCACCGCCTACGTATCCCGCGCGGTCGCCAATCTGGAGTCCCACCTGCGGACCCGCCTGCTCAACCGCACCACCCGGCGCATCGCCCTGACCGAGGCCGGCCAGCGCTACCTGCTGCGCTGCGAGCAGATCCTCGCCTACGTCGAGGAAGCCGAGGCCGAAGCCAGCGACGCCCACGCCCGCCCCGCCGGCCGCCTGCGCGTGCATTCGATGACCGGCATCGGCCAGCACTACGTGATCCGCGCCATCGCCAACTATCGCCAGTTGCATCCGGACGTGACCTTCGAGCTGACCATGGCCAACCGCGTGCCGGACCTGCTCGACGAAGGCTTCGACGTGGCCATCGTGGTCGCCTCGGAACTGCCCGATTCGGGCCTGGTGTCCCAGCGCATCGGCGAGACCTACAGCATCCTCTGTGCCTCGCCCGACTACCTGGCCCGACGCGGCACGCCGAAAACGCCCACCGAACTGATGGAGCACGACTGCCTGCGCCTGATCAGCCCGGTACTGCCGCTGGACAAATGGCTGTTCGACGGCCCCAATGGCCAGGAAATGATCACCCTCGGCCCCTCGCCCTTCCAGGTGAATGTCGGCGACGCCATGACCGAGGCCATCGGCTCCGGCATGGGCATCAGCGCCCTGCCCGTCTACTCGGCGATCGACGGCCTGCGCGATGGCTCGCTGGTGCGCGTGCTGCCGCACTACAAGCTGCAAATCCTCAACGTCTACGCGCTGTATCCGTCGCGGCAGTACCTGGACGCGAAGATCAAGACCTGGGTAGCCTACCTGCGCGAGAACCTCCCTGGCGTGCTCCAGGCGGATGGCGCCGGCCTCGCCGATGTGGGACCCTGACCACCCTTTTCGTCGTGTTTCGCGGGCAAGCTCACTGTGTAACTCCCTACCCCGGTGTTCAGTGAGCTTGCCCGCGAACCCATCTTCTTCCCCCGTGCCGACCTGCCCTGCTCCTATAGGAGCGAGGGGGACGCCCAGTTCTGGCTCGCGAACAGATTTCCCGGTGGCTTCGGCAGTACGCGATTCGCGAGCAAGCTCGCTCCTGCGAAGAGCCTCGTTCGATAGCCGCCCACCACGCACGCAAGCCTTGCGCCGCTCTGGTCCGCCAGTGTTAGGGTAAAGCCCCTTTCCGCTTCCCAGCCGTCCGACCGCCATGAAAAAGAACGTCTTCGTCTTCAGCCGCCTCGCCCCGGAACACCTCGACCGCCTGCGCAGCCAGTTCAACGTCACCGTGCTCGATCCCAAGCAGGGCGACGTCGACGCGCAGCTTGCCGCGGCCCTGCCGGAAACCCACGGCATGATCGGCGTCGGTCGGCCGCTGGGCGAGAAGCAACTGGCCCAGGCCACGCAGCTGGAAGTCATCTCCAGCGTCTCGGTGGGCTACGACAACTACGACCTGGATTACCTGAACCAGCGCGGCATCCCGCTGACCAACACCCCGGACGTGCTCACCGAAACCACCGCCGACCTCGGCTTCGCCCTGATCATGGCCGCCGCCCGACGCACCGCAGAACTGGATGCCTGGACCAAGGCCGGGCAGTGGAAGCGTACCGTGGACGCCCAGCACTTCGGCGTCGACGTGCACGGCAAGAAGCTCGGCATCCTCGGCCTGGGCCGCATCGGCGCAGCCATCGCCCGCCGCGGCCACTTCGGCTTCAACATGGACATCCTCTACCACGGCAACAGCCGCAAGCCGGAGCTGGAGCAGGAGTTCAATGCCCGCTTCTGCGGCTTCGATGAACTGCTGGGCGAGGCGGATTTCGTCTGCGTGGTGGTGCCGCTGTCGGACAAGACCCGCAAGCTGATCGGCAAGCGCGAACTGGAGCTGATGAAACCCACCGGCATCCTGGTCAACATCGCCCGTGGCCAGGTGATCGACGAAGCCGCGCTGGTGGAAGCGCTGCAGGAAAAACGCATCCTCGCCGCCGGCCTGGACGTCTACGAGAAGGAACCGCTGGCCGAGTCGCCGCTGTTCACCCTGCCCAACGCCGTGACCCTGCCGCACATCGGCTCGGCGACCCACGAAACCCGACAGGCCATGGCCGAGTGCGCGCTGGACAACTTCGAGGCGGCGCTGCGTGGCGAACGACCGAAGAACCTGGTCAATCCACAGTCGTGGAAGGCCTGACTCAGCGAAGCTCTTCGTAGGATGGGTGGAGCGAAGCGATACCCATCGATCAACGTGCGGACACCGTTGATGGGTATCGCAAGCTCCACCCATCCTACGTCAGCGCTTCCCGTTAGCGGTCAAACGGGGCCCGCCACGATCATGAACCATCACGCCCGCGCCGGCTGCAGCACCGGCCTCGGCTTGCGGAACACCAGTACGTTGCCGGCCATCACCAGCCCCAGCCCGGCCAACGCCGGCAGGCTCCACTGGTAACCTTCGGCGAAGGCCGAGACGTTCAGCGCCACCACCGGGAACAGCACGGTGCAATAGGCCGCGCGCTCCGGGCCCATGCGCCCGACCAGTGTCAGGTAGGCGGTAAAGCCGATCACCGAGCCGGGAATCGCCAGGTACAGCAGCGACCAGACGTACTGCGGGCTGCTGTCGAAGGTCAGCGGGACGCCCCGTACCAGGCAGATGCCCAGCAGGATCAGCGAGCCGTAGAGCATGCCCCAGGCATTGGTAGACAGCGGCCGCAGCCCGGCCTTCTGCTGCAGGCTCGACAACAGGTTGCCCGCCGAGAAACACAAGGTGCCGAGCAGCGCCAGGCCCAGGCCGTAGAAGGTCTCCCGCGTCGCCTGGTGCCCGGACAACTCCGGCCAGAACAACAGCGCCAGGCCGACCAGCCCGAACGCACCGCCGCCCAGCACGTTGGGCGCGATCCGCTGGCCGAAGAAGATTCGCGCATTCAGCGCATTCCAGAGCGTCGCCGTGGAGAACACCACGGCGATCAGGCCACTCGGCACCCATTGGCTGGCGGTGTAGAAGCACAGGAAGTTCACGCAGAACAGGCACAACCCCTGGGCGAAGCAGATCGCCTGCCCGCGCCGGCCCAGCGGTTGCAGCCGCCGCGACACCAGCAGCAGGGCGAACAGCACCAGCGCTGCCAGGCTGAAGCGGTAGGCAATGGACAGGGGAATGGCGACGGCGCCGACCTGCAGCTTGATGGCGATCCAGGTGGTGCCCCAGATGAGCACCGTGAGCAGGTAGAGCGAGAGGTTCATGGCGATCTCCGGATGACTGGAGAAACAGTCTCCCGCCCTGCCCCGGCGCCGGCTTGCAGATTCTTGCGCTTATTGCGACAACCGGGCTGGCAAGGCGCGCCCGCGCGGGTAGAGTGAAGGCAGCAGAGGAACACCCATGTCAGCCATTTCGCAGCTCGAAGTCTTCCAGTCGATGAACGCCTCGCCCAACGCCCGCCTGGAGCGTTGCGCGGAGCTGGGCGACGGGCTGTCCGCGGCGATCTGGAGCAACAGCCACGACGCCCGCGATTACCACGCCCCCAGCCACCACACGCTGTCGTGCTACCTGAACGACGGTACCGGCACCTTCCGCCGCGGCGCGCCGGGCAGCAAGGGTGCGCCGGACAAGTTGTGCGTGATGCCGGCCGGCGCCGAGTCGGCGTGGATCGTCAACGGCGACATCCGCCTGGCCCACCTCTACATCGGCCAGGAGCAGTTCGCCCTCGGCTGCATCCGCCTGCTCGACCGCGAACCGCGTGAACTGCAGCTCCACGAGCGCACCTTCCTCGACGACCCACAACAGGCCGCGCGCTTCCGCCAGTTGGTGAAGCTGGACTGGCACGAGCCGGGCGAACGCATCCGCACCAGTACCCTGGCTCATGACCTGATCGATCATCTGTTGCTCAATCAGGTCGGCCTGCGGGAAGGCTTGAAGCTCAAGGGCGGATTGGCACCGGTGATGCGCCGGCGCGTTGCCGAATACATCGAGCAGCGCCTGGACCAGCCACTGTCGCTGGGCGAGCTGGCGATGCAGACGGCGCTATCGGAATACCACTTCGCGCGGATGTTCCGCGAGAGCTTCGGCATGCCGCCGCACCAGTATGTGCTGGCCCGCCGCGTAGCACTGGCGCAGCGCCTGCTGCGCGATACGCGCCAGCCGCTGAGCCAGGTGGCGCTGGCGTGCGGGTTCTCCAGCGCCAGCCATTTCGCCAATCGGTTCAGGTCGGTGGTGGGTGGCACGCCGGGGGAATATCGGCAGGCGTTCGAGGAGTAGTCCGCTGGCCGATCCTGCGCGAACACCCGACCTGTAGGAGCGAGCTTGCTCGCGAACCGCACACCACCGGATCAATCGGGAAATCTGTTCGCGAGCAAGCTCGCTCCTACAAGAGCCCGAAGCGTCAGCCGAGTACGGCCAACACACCACCAATTACCGGCATCGCTGCCGCCGTCGGCAGCGCCCAGCGCGGCCGCCAGGCCAGCAGCAGGACCAGCACAGCCCCCGCGATCATCAACAGGCACGCCCAATAGACGATGCCCAGTTCCATGCCGATGACGTGGATCGCATAAGCCAGCGCCAGCGCACCATCCACCAACGCCACGATACGCAGCAGACGCACACGGGACTCGGAGGGCGCATTACCGAACAGATCGCGGTGATGGCGCGACAGCGACAGGCAGGCCGCCGCCAGCGCCAGCAGGTTGAGACCGAACACCAGCAGCATCAGGCGAACTCCTCGTTACGGGCACGACGTGCACGCGCGGGCTCGGCGCGCTCCTGGCCCAATCGCCAGCCGAGGAAGGCGCACAACCCGCCGATCAGCAGCAGGCCGAGATCGATGCCGACCATCATCCAGTCGCCATTGGCGAAATGCGTCGATACCCGTCCCGGCTCGGGGCCGAACAGGCTCAGCACCGGCAACAGCAACGCCAGCGCCGCCAGGGCGACGAACTGCTCGCGAGCCATGGCCCGGCTGCCCCGGCGCAGCAGCGCGTGGAGCAGCGCCAGCAGCCAGATCACCACGAAGGCGGTGGCCTCCCAACGAGTGCGCTGGAGCAGGTCGGCCGGCAACAGCCGCGAAGCCGCGAGCAGGCCGAGCGACGCGATCGGGAGCCCGCCGCACACCGCGCCGTTGAGCGTACGCACCAGCGCCACGCCCCGGTGGCCACGGGATTCACGCTTGCTCACCCAGACTTGCAGGCCGCCGAAGACCATCACGCAGCCCACCAGGCCGAGTACGAAATACATCACCCGCAGCAGGTCGTTGCCGAACTGCGCCATGTGCAGGCCCGTCAACCAGGCGTAGGTCTTGTAGCCCGGCTTGTAGGGTTTCTGCACATGCAGCAGCGCGCCGCTGCCGGAGTCGAAGGACACGGTGCGCTGGTCGTTGACCATGCCCTTGTCCACCGCCTTGCGGATCTGCACCATCGCCGCTGCATCGCCCGGATTCTCGATGTTGATCCAGCCGACCTGGCTGTCGTCACCCCAGGCTTCGCGGGCCTTGAGGATCATGTTGTCGATGGACTTGGTCGCCTTCGCCGGCTTGCCCAGCGCTTCACGGTCGAAGGCGCCCTGCACGTCATGGAAGAAATGCTCCATGTCGTTCTTGTAAGCCACCTTGATGCCGGCGGTCATATAGAAGGTGATGAAGATCGCCAGCCCCGTGTACGCCATCAGCAGATGGAACGGCAGGCCAAGCACGCCCAGCACGTTGTGCGCATCCAGCCAGGCGCGCTGCTTCGCCGCCTTCGGGCGCAGGGTGAAGAAGTCCTTGAAGATGCGCCGGTGGACGATCACCCCGCTGACCAGCGCCACCAGCATGAACACTCCGGCCACGCCGACCACGTAGAGGCCGATCATCCCGCCATGCAGCTCGTAGTGCAGTTCGAGGAAGAAGTTGCCGCCGACGGTCCTGGGCAATACCTCGCCGCTCTGGGCGTCCACCAGGAAGGACTGGAACTCGCTGAAGTCCGCCGGCTCCCAGCCAGCCGTCCAGTACGGCATGCGTTCGGTGGGCGGGTGCATCCAGTAGCCGTGGGCCTTGGGCGCGCGCTCGACGATCAGCTCACGCACCTGGTCGGCACCGACTTTCACCTCTTCCAGCTTGTGCAGCTGCGGTGTCATCCAGCGGGTGAGCTCCTTGTCGAACACCGCGACGGTGCCGGAGAACAGCACGACAAAGAGAATCCAGCTGACCAGCAACCCGCTCCAGGTGTGCAGGCCGGACATGGATTGGCGCAGGCTCATGGGCGCACCCCGTAGGCGGTCGGCAGGAAGGCGGCCAGGCCCAGCACGACGCTCAGCGCCACCGGTGCCCACACCGCCCGCCACGGGCTTTTCGCGCCGAAGGCGTAGAGGATCGCCGCGACCCAGACAATGAAGCAGGCCAGGCTGGCCAGCGACACGCGGTCCGAACGCGACATCGGCAGGTAGACGCTGAAGAAGGCCGTGGCGGTGTAGGCCAGGGCATAGCCGCCGACCACGGCGCTGAGGATACGGGCAGCGATGGCGCCGGCCTGGGTTGCGCTCATGGTTGGATGCTCGAACGGGTCGGGCGCGGGGAAACGCACATCGAGGTGAATCCTGCGAGGCGACCCGGACACTGCCCGGGCGCGCGATTGAAAAGCGAAATTATATGATATTGGTTCTCAATTAAAAGAACTCAGCAGCGCCGTTTGTGAGTATCTGTGTCGAAAATTCGCTGAACGGCATAGGTCGCGGTCACATCCATGGCACGCAAGAGGCTGTTCATCATCAGGTCGGCTTCGCCCGTGACATGCAGGGGCGGCGGCCCCGGCAGGATCCAGGAAGCGCCGGGGGTCAGCTCGACGGCAGCCACCACCGTGCCCTTGCCGAACAGGTATTCGTAGATCAGCAGGTAGTCCGTGTCCGGCTGGTCCTTGTACTCCGCGACTCTGCGCAACACGTTGATCGCGCCGATGATCCAGTCCCGGCTTTCGGTGAACTCCAGCACGCCCAGGCTCCAGGTCTGGGTCGCATCGTCGTAGTGGTTCCAGGCCGGCGAGCGCAGGTGCCGGCTCCAGCCCGCCACCCAGGCCGCCGCGGTGGTGCCCTGCCCCAGTTCGCAGAGTTCGCTCCAGGTGAGGCCGCCTTGTCGTTGGCGATTTCCCTCCAGCCACTGCTCGAGATCCTTGAAACAGGCCGCAGAGCCTGCTTCCCGGGAAAGGAATTCCTCGAGCCTGGAGCGACTGATGGAGACCTTCAGGTACAACTGGCATGGTTCGGCCATAGGATTTCCTCTTCTTCTGATCCACCGATTCGCCTCGGGATGCTCACCGCGCCCTGTGAAGCTGAATCGATAATCCTAGAGGTTCACCTCGACCGGGTTTCGCCCGCCCTTTTCGACTGTGAAGTCGTATCCTTCCGATACCCCTGTACAACCGTTCAATTTTCCTCAGGCATTTCCGCCCACCCCGGAGCAATCGCCCTCCCTGGCGACGGGCCTACCAGCGGTAGGTCGCCGAGCCCGTGACGATCCGGCCGTTGCCGTAGATGCAACGGGTAGCGTCGTAGCAACCGGCGATGTACTCGCGATCGGTAAGGTTGTTGGCGTTGACTGCGAAGCGCCAGGGGCCCGTCTGGTAATGCACGGCAGCGTCGAGCATGGTGTAGCTGGGCACATTCAGCGAGTTGTCCGGGGCGCCTGGGCTGCGGCCGTTGTAGCGTACGCCGCCGCCGAAGCCGAAACCTTTCAGCTCACCGTCACGCAGGGTGTAGTCGGCCCATAACGAAGCCAGGTTGCGCGGCGTGGGAATGCTGATCGGGGTCTTGCCATCGCTCTCGTCGTTGGCCTTGGTGTTCTTCACGTCCTGATAGGTGTAGGTGGCGATCAGGTTCAACTCGTCGGTCAGGCTGGCGACGCCTTCGAGTTCCAGGCCACGGGAGCGGATTTCGCCGGTCTGCACGCTGCTGTTGGGATGGGTCGGGTCCGGATCGAGGGTCAGCACGTCACGCTGGGTGATCTCGAACACGGCGGCGGTCAGCGAACTGTCCGAGCCCTTGGGCTGGAACTTCACGCCCACTTCGTACTGCTTGGCCTTCGTCGGGTCGAAGGGCTTGCCTGCGTAGTCGGTGCCGGCGTTGGGCGTGAAGCCCTCGCTGTAGCTGAAGTATGGCGCCAGGCCGTTATCGGCGAGGTAGACCAGCCCCACCCGGCCACTGAAGGCCTCGTCCTTCTGGCTGGCATGGGTGCTGCCCGCGGTGCTGCTGTTATCGGTGCTGGAGTTGGCCCAGTCGTAGCGCCCGCCCAGGGAGAGCACCCAGTGTTCGTCGAAGTGCAGTTGGTCCTGCAGGTACACGCCGGTCTGACGCTGGGTCTGGTCGGTGTAGGTCCAGTCGTCCGCGGTGAAGGCGGACTTGTCCACAGGGCCGTAGGACGGGCCGCCATACAGGTCCAGCGGCGTGGTCATGATGTAGGCCTGCGGGTCCTCGGTCGTCTGCCGCTGCCAGTCCAGGCCGAGCAGCAGGGTGTGACGCAGCCAGCCGGTGCTGAAGTCGGCCTGGGCCTGGTTGTCCAGAGTCCAGCGTTCGTACTTGGGATTCTCGATGCCGGCGAAGCGCAGCAAGGTGCGGTCGTCACCACCGTCCATGCCCCAGTAGCCGGTGGTTCCGGCGCCATAGACCATGTTGTCGTTGAGATCCAGATGGGCATAGCGCAGGTTCTGGCGGACCTGCCAGACATCGTTCAGGCGTGTCTCGAACTCGTAGCCGATGCCGTACTGGGTCTTCTCGTACTTGGAGAAGTGCTCATCGCCGGTGAAGTAGCTGCGGTGGATCTTGCCGTAGACGCTGCGGTGAAGGCTCCCGTCTGCCGGAAGGAAATTGTCCTGGGCGTTGGTATCGTCCTTCAGATAGCTCGCCATGACGGTCAGATGGGTGTCCTCATCCGGCTGCCAGGTCAGTGACGGCGCCAGGGCCAGGCGCTTTTCCTCCCAGGGCGTGTCGCGAATATCGCCCTCATGGCCAACCATCACCACGCGGTAGCTCCACACGCCGGCATCATCCAGCGGGCCGGTCGTGTCGATGCCCAGTTGCTTGCGCGCATCGCTGCCGTATTGCACCTGGACTTCATGGCTGGCGACGGTGCTCGGCCGCTTCGATACCTGGTTGATCACCCCGCCCGGGTCGCCCTGGCCATACAGCACACCCGCCGGGCCGCGCAGCACTTCCACGCGTTCGAGCATGTAGGGATCGACCATCCAGCTGGCGAGGTTGATGGTGCTGGGCAGTTGCAGCCCGTCCTGGTAAGTGGTCGGCGAGAAGCCACGGATCACCGTGTACCAGTCGGAACGGTTGTTCGAGCCGTAAGAGGACACGCCGGGGGTATAGCGCAACGCCTCGTTCACCGACTGCACGCCCTGGGCCTCCATGCGGTCGCGGGTCACCACGGAGATCGACTGCGGCGTCTCGTGGATCGGCGTATCGGTCTTGGTCGCGGTGACGCTGCGCCTGGCCACGTACCCGTGCACCGGGCCCTTGGGATCTTCCCCGGCCTGCCCGGTGATGGTCTGCGCCTTCATTTCCAGCGCGCCCTCGGTAGCGCTGGGCTGCAGGCGATAGCTGCCGTCCTCGCTGGCTTCGGCCGCCAGGCCACTGCCGGACAGCAGCACGGCAAAGCCGGCGCTCACCGAATAGTCGCCGTTCAGGCCAGTGCTGCGCTGATTCCGGGTCAGCGCCGGGTCGAAGGTCAGCAGCACCCCCGCTTGGCGGGCGTAGGCATTGAGAGCATCTTCCAGACTGCCGGCGGGTACGCTGAAATGTTGCGCGGCCGAGGCCGCAAACGCGGTGGAGTGCGGCTGCAGCGGCAGGCTGGCGACCAGGCCGAAAGCGGCGATGCGTAACGCGCGAGCCAGCGGCAGCAGGGGCGCGGTGGGAACGGCAGGCATGAAGATTCCTTGTGCAGAGAAGCGGGACTGCACAGAGGCCGTACGACGAAAGGAAACCTGCAGGCCGATCTGAAAATATTTTCTGTCAGCGGCCGCGCGCCTGCTCCATGGCTCTTTCCAGCCCCTGGAAAACGCGTGGCGAGAGGCACTGCGCGACGTTGAAGCGCAGGTAACCGGTGGCGCTCTGGCTCAGGCTGAAAACGTTGCCCGGCGCCAGCACCAGGTTGTCCGCCAGGGCCGCGCGCGAGACTTCGGCGGCGTCCAGCCCTCCCGGCAGGCAGGCCCAGACGAACACCCCGCCGCGCGGCTCCAGCCAGGGCTGGATATCCAGCGCGCGCAAGCGCAGCAGCGTCTCGCCCATCGCGTCGGCCAGGCGCCCGCGCAAGCTGTCCAGGTGGCGGCGGTAGCTGCCCTTGCGCAGCAGTTCGAAGAGCATCTCGGCACTGAACGGGCTGTTGCCGAAGCTGGTCGCCAGCTTCAGGTCCACCAGGCGCTCGCACCATTCCGGCTGGGTGGCGATGTAGCCGCAGCGCACCGAAGCCGACAGCGTCTTGGAGAAGCTGCCGACCTGGATCACCCGCTCCAGCCCGTCGAAGGCCGACAGGCGCGGCGCACTTTCGTGCTCGAAGTCGCCGAAGATATCGTCCTCGACGATCAGCAGGTCATGGGCCTCGGCCAGCTTCAGCAGGCGATGGGCGACCAGCGGCGAGAGCACTGCGCCGGTGGGGTTATGGAAGGCCGAGTTGGTGATGTACAGGCGCGGACGGTGCTGCTCCAGCAGGCCAGCCATGGCGGCGACGTCCGGCCCGGTCGGCGTATAGGGCACACCGACGACCTGCACCCGATGGGCACGCAACAGTGCCTGGAAGTTGAAGTAGCCCGGGTCGTCCACCAGCACGCAGTCGCCGGGCTCCAGCAGGAAGCGGCAAATCAGGTCGATGGCCTGGGTGCCGTTATCGGTCAGCACTATCTGCTGCGGGCCCACCGGTACGCCGTAATCACCCAGCCGCCGCGCCAGCTGTTCGCGCAGGCCAGAGTGACCGTAGGGGCGACCATATTCCAGCAGGCTGGATTGCGGCGCGCGGGCAATCTGCCGCAACGCGCGGCGCAGTTCCTCTTCCGGCAGCCAGGACGGCGGCAGCCAACCGCAACCGGGCTTGAGCGAGGTATCCGCGGCCTCCAGGGATTGCCGGGAAATCCACAGCGGGTCGATGCTGCGGTCCAGCGTCGGGCCGACGTCGGCCAGGGACAGCGGCGGCGCATGGCCGGCCACATAGAAACCGGAGCCACGCCGCGCAGCGATCACACCGTCGGCGGCCAGCCGGTCGTAGGCCTCCACGACGGTGGTCTTGGACACCTCCAGCTGCTCGGCCAGCTGGCGAATCGACGGCAGCCGTTCACCCGGCACCAGCGCCCGCGCCGCCAGGCGCTCGCGCACATGCTGCATCACCGAATCGACCCGTGTGCTCTTTGGCCTGCCCATGTCGCCCTCGCCCGCCCCTGGATTTTGTACCGAGGCAATTTGTACCGGTATAATTTACAGACAGTTTGTGCAAATTGTACCTTTCTGTCACTGGCCGCCCGGCGGCTCTGCGCGCATCCTCCAAGCTCGCTCTCCTGCCGGATGCTCCCCATGAACAACTCCCACACTGCCGCCTCGAACAGCCACCTCGGCGGCTGGCTCAGTGGCTTCCTCGGCGTACTCATCTTCAGCGGCTCGCTCCCGGCAACGCGGGTAGCGGTGGCCGACTTCGATCCGACCTTCCTCACCCTGGCCCGCGCCAGCATCGCCGGCCTGCTGGCGGCGGCGATCCTCATCCTGCTGCGGCAGAAGCTGCCGGCGCGCAAGGACCTGATTCCCCTGCTGGTGGTTGCCGGCGGCGTGGTGGTGGGTTTCCCGCTGCTCACCGCGCTCGCGCTCAAGCACGTCAACTCGGCCCACGCCATCGTCTTCGTCGGCCTGCTGCCCCTGGCTACCGCGCTGTTCGGCGTGATCCGCGCCGGCGAGCAGCCGCGCCCGGCGTTCTGGATCTGCTCGCTGCTGGGCAGCGCCGTGGTGGCCGGCTTCGCCCTGTCGCAGAGCGGCGCGGGCAACTTCACCGGCGACCTGCTGATGCTGGCCGCCGTCGTCGTCTGCGGCCTGGGCTACGCCGAAGGTGGCCGCATCGCCCGTCACCTGGGCAGCTGGCAGGTGATCTGCTGGGTGCTGGTGCTGTCTCTGCCGCTGATGCTGCCGCTGGCCTGGTATACCCAGCCGCAGACCTTCAGCGGCGCCAGTTGGCCGGCCTGGCTGAGCCTGGGCTACGTGTCGCTGTTCAGCATGCTGATCGGCTTCTTCTTCTGGTACCACGGCCTGGCCACCGGCGGCATCGCCGCGGTCGGCCAGCTTCAACTGCTGCAGCCGTTCTTCGGCCTGGCGCTGGCCGGCCTGCTGCTGCACGAGCAGATCAGCCCACTGATGGCCGGCGCCACCGTCGCCGTGGTGCTGTGCGTCGCCGGGGCGAAACGCTTCGCCCGCTGACCGCCGGTTTCCTTCCGCGTCCCGCCCGAGAAAAATCGCGGTATCATCGGGCGTTTGCGTACTCGGCTGGACTGCCGGAAGGACACTCGGATGAAGCCACCCGCCGAATCTCCACTGCCTGCCGTGGAGCGCGACGAACTCGCGCCCCGGCCACGGCTGACCCTGGGCAGCCACGTGCACAGCGGCTTCGACCTGCGCAGCGGGCGCATGCAGAACATCTCCCGGCACCGCGCCGCGCTGGCCTTCCTGTATGGCGACATGCCGGTCTCGGGCAGCGTCACTCCGCGCTCGGGCCGCGAGATCCGGGTATTCCGCGATGACCAGATCGTCCGTGTCAGCCGCGAACTGGAACTGGAGCATGCCTGGCGCCTGGACCTGCGCGAACTCGGTTTCAAGCCGGCGATGCGCCGCAGCGACGCCCTGGAAGACAGCGCCGGGGAAATGTTCGAACTGCCCGACGACAGTGCCTGGCAGGAATTCATGCGCGAGGGCCTGCCCCGGCTGCGCGAGCAGGGCTGGGAAATCGACATCCGCCCGGAGTTCGTCTTCGACCTGACACCGGTGGAGAACTGGTACGCCGAGATCGAGGAAACCGACGACCGCCAGTGGTTCGACCTGGAACTGGGCATCGAGGTGGAAGGCCGGCGCATCAGCCTGCTGCCGGCGCTGATCGAACTGATCCGGCGCATGCCGGCACTGCTCGACCCGGTCGCCCTCGCCCGCCATGCCGACGATGAACAACTGGTGCTGCGCCTGGATGCCGGGCGCAACCCGATCCACACCTGGCAGACCGCCTCCGACCGACCGCTGCGCGTCTCACTACCCTTCGGCAAGCTCAAGCCGATGCTCGGCACGCTGTCCGAGTTCTACCTCGGCGAACAGCTGCCGGTACGCCGCCTGCGCATGGGCGCGCCGGACGCCGCGCGCCTGACCGAACTGGAAGAACTGCCGCTGACCTGGCAGGGCGGCGAGCAATTGCGCGAAATAGCGCATCGCCTACGCGACTACCGCGCGCAACCGGCGCAGATCCCCGCCGGCCTCAACGCCGAACTGCGCGCCTACCAGCACGAGGGCCTGAGCTGGATGCAGACGCTGCGCGAAGTTGGCGCCAGCGGCATCCTCGCCGACGACATGGGCCTGGGCAAGACGCTGCAGTCCCTCGCCCACGTGCTGCTGGAAAAGCAGGCCGGGCGCCTGACCAGCCCGGCGCTGGTGATCATGCCCACCAGCCTGATCCCCAACTGGCTCGACGAAGCCGAGCGCTTCACTCCGGAGCTGCGCGTACTCGCGCTGCACGGCGCCGGCCGGCGCAAGGCGTTCGCGAAGATCGCCGAGCACGACCTGATTCTCACCACCTATGCCCTGCTGCCGCGCGATGCCGAGAAGCTCGGGCAGCACGAGTATCACCTGCTGATCCTCGACGAGGCGCAGAACATCAAGAACGCCACCACCAAGGCGGCCCAGGCCGCGCGCCACCTGCGCGCGCGCAATCGCCTGTGCCTGACCGGCACGCCGCTGGAGAATCACCTGGGCGAGCTGTGGTCGCTGTTCCACTTCCTGCTGCCGGGCTGGCTGGGCGACGCCCGGCAGTTCGCCGTGGACTATCGCACGCCCATCGAGCGCCACGGCGACCAGGGCCGCCTGGCGCACCTGGCCGCGCGCATCCGCCCGTTCCTGCTGCGCCGCACCAAGGAACAGGTCGCCTCGGAGCTGCCGCCCAAGAGCGAATTCATCCAGCACATCGAACTCAGCGAGGCGCAACGCGACCTCTACGAAACCGTGCGCCTGGCGCTGGATCGCAAGGTCCGCGACGAGATCGCCCGCCGAGGCCTGGCGCGCAGCCGCATCATCATCCTCGAGGCGCTGCTCAAGCTGCGCCAGGTCTGCTGCGACATCCGCCTGGTGAACAAGGAAGCGCCGCCGCCCACCGGCAAATCCGCCCGCGCGGTGACCTCGGGCAAGCTGGTCTATCTGCTGGACATGCTCGAAGAGCTGCTCGCCGAAGGCCGCCGCGTACTGGTGTTCTCGCAGTTCACCTCGATGCTCGCGTTGATCGGCGAGGCGCTGGCCGAACGCAACCTGGAATACGCCCTGCTCACCGGCGACACCCGCGACCGCCGCGCGCCGGTGAAGGATTTCCAGGAAGGTCGCGTGCCGCTGTTCCTGATCAGCCTGAAGGCCGGTGGTGTGGGCCTGAACCTTACCGCCGCCGATACCGTGATCCACTACGACCCCTGGTGGAACCCGGCCGCGGAAAACCAGGCCAGCGACCGTGCCTACCGCATCGGCCAGGACAAGCCGGTATTCGTCTACAAGCTGATCGCCCGCGGCACGGTGGAAGAGAAGATCCAGCGGCTGCAGCGCGACAAGGCCGCGCTGGCCGCCGGCATCCTCGAAGGTACCGGCGCCGACTGGCAACTGGACGACGCGGATATCGACGCACTTTTCGCACCGCTGCCCAAGGCGGTGTGATTGCCAGCGGAGCGTTGCGCAAACGAACAGGCTCCTGCGGAAAACGCCTCGGGAGCCTTGGACATTGGCCTCAGGCCAACGGCACCAGCGTCACCCACCAGCGCGTACGGTACTGCGCGCGCACTGGCAGGCTGCGTTGCAGCGCGGCAATGGCCTGCTCGGGCTGGTCCAGGGGGAACACGCCAGAAATGGCCAGGTTGGCGACCGCCGGATCGCAGCGCAGCACGCCGGGGCGATAGCGCGCCAGTTCGGCACACAGGCGGCCGAGCGTCCACTGCCGCGCCACCAGGTAACCCTCGCTCCACGCCAGCGAATCTGCCTCCAGCGTCGTTTCACCGTACAGCCCCTTGCGGTCGAAACGGGCCTGGCGGCCGGCCTCGATGACACCGGCCGACTCATGGCGCAGCGCGGGCATGACCGCTACCGCGCCTTCCTGCACCGAAAGCCGCGCATCGCTGCCGTCCAGGCGCACGGCGAATCGCGTGCCCAGCGCCTGCAGACGCCCCAGCGGCGTATCGACCCAGAAGGCACGGCCGGCGCTGTCCGGAGCGGTCTGTACCAGCATCTCGCCGGCGTACAGGCGCACGCGTCGAGTGTGGGCGTCGTAGGCTATATCCACGGCGCTGTCGGTGTTGAGTTGCAGCCAGCCACCATCCGGCAGGGCGATGCGTCGGCGCTCGCCCACCGAGGTGCGCTGCTGCGCCAGCCAGGGCGAGTCGCGCAGGCCCAGGCTGCCGCTGCCCACCACCGCCGCGGTACCGGCGAGCAGCAGCAAGCTTTTCAGGGCGCGGCGGCGCGCCGGGTCGGCGGCGGCCTGGCGCAGCGAACGGCTGGCCATGGCCGGCGCCATGCCGCCCAGGCGCCCGTCGAAGAACTCCAGGCGTTGCCAGGCCTGTTCGTGGGCCGGGTCGGATGCGCGCCATTGCTGGCAGGCAGCGAGCTCGTCGGCGGCGGCCAGCCCCGAGGCCAGGCGTACACGCCAGCCAATCGCCTGTTCCACCACCGAGTGATCCAGACGCTGGGCCGCGTCCAGGGCGCCAACGCGGTTCATGAGTAAAGCGCCTTGTAGCAGTGGCCGAAAGCCTGGGTCATGTATTGCTGCACCGAGCTGAGGGAAACGCCCAGGCGCTCGGCGATCTGCGGGTAGGTCAGGCCATCGAGCTGCGACAGCAGGAAGGCGCTGCGCACCACCGGCCGCAGGCCATCCAGCAGGCGGTCGATCTCCATCAGGGTTTCCAGCACGATGGCCCGCTCCTCGGCGGACGGCGCCTCGGCCTCCGGCTGCTGCGCCAGACTGTCGAGCCAGGCGCGTTCCAGGGTCTGGCGGCGGAAGTGATCGATCATCAACCCGCGGGCAACGGCGGCAAGGAAGGCGCGCGGCTCGCGCAGGCCCCTGAGTTCCTGGCGCCCGAGCAGACGCACGAAGGTATCCTGCGCCAGGTCGGCCGCCTGGTGGCGGCACTCCAGCCGGCGATAGAGCCAGCCGAGCAGCCAGGAGTGATGGCCGGCATAGAGTTCGCCGATCTGCGAGTGGTGTGTGGACGACGTCACGAGTGCCCCCTGCGCGCGAACGCCAGGCATCGAGGTGCAGCTGAAACCGCACCTCAAATGCGAAAACTTATCATTTGCGCGAAAGATGCCATGGCGGCCCCGCCACGGCAAGCACCATGTGTGTCGTGACGATCATCGGCAGGGACGGAAGTGCCATTTGTCGCCACCGGGGACGACGAGCCAGCGGCAATCGCCCGACGGCAAATCGGACGTGCCAGCCGATGGAGAATTGCCTGACAGACCGAACGGTAAACCCACTACATCGCTCGGCCCCGATCCAGGGGAATCTACTGCTGCGCCGAATCAACCAGCCCCGACCCCGGAACAGGCAGAAATTCCAGGAGAACCGGAGCGCTTGCCGGCGCAGATGTTGTCCCCAAGCCCTGGCTCGCCTATCGATTGAGCCGGGGCTTTTTTCTGGCGCTATACCTGCGCTTCAGCGCATCCCCCAGCCATGGCTGACCAGCACCGACTGCCCGGTGAGCGCCGCCGAGGGGAAGCTGGCCAGGAACAGTACCGTCTGCGCCACATCCTCCACGGTGGTGAACTCGCCATCCACGGTGCCGCCGAGCATCACCTGCTTGACCACCGCTTCCTCGCTGATGCCCAGTTCCTTCGCCTGCTCGGGAATCTGCTTCTCCACCAGCGGCGTGCGCACGAAGCCGGGGCAAACCACATGGGAGCGCACGCCCTGCGGCCCGCCCTCCTTGGCCAGGGTACGGGCCAGCCCGAGCAGGCCGTGCTTGGCGGTGACGTAGGCGGATTTCAGCGGCGAAGCTTCATGGGAGTGCACCGAGCCCATGTAGATCACCACACCACCACGCTTGGCCGGGTACATATGGCGCAGCACGGCGCGGGTGGTGAGGAAGGCGCCGTCCAGGTGGATGGCGAGCATCTTCTTCCAGTCAGTGAAGGCAAAGTCCTGGATCGGGTTGACGATCTGGATGCCGGCGTTGGAGACCAGGATGTCGATGCCGCCGAAAGTGGCGGCCACCTGATCGATGCCATTGTCCACCGCCTGCTCGTCGGTGACGTCCATGACCACCGCCAGGGCCTTTCCGCCGGCTGCCCCGATCTCATCCACCACACGCTGGGCGGCGTCCTGCTGCAGGTCGGCAACGGCCACGGCCGCGCCCGCCTGTGCCAGCGTCAGCGCGATCTGCCTACCGATGCCACTGGCCGCGCCGGTGACCACCGCAACCTTGCCGTTCAATGCATTCATCACAGAGCTCCCGCAGAGGTAGGAACTCTCACTCTAGACGGATCAGTCGCGCAGCAATTGAATGTCACCGTCGCGATCCTGGCGGTACAGGGTATAGGGCAGCGCAAGCGTGTCGGCCACCGCTGACAGGCCCATGTCGAAGATCGGCATCGGCTGGACGCGGTAAAGCGCGCCGCCACGCTGCTGGCCATCGCCACTCATCACGCAGAGGTTATAGATCACCCCCCCGTAAACTCGCGGCAAGGTATCGCCGCAGCCAGTGCCCTTGAGCTTCAGATCGGACGTTTGCACAACATTGTCACTGGAAAGCGCTCGTACCGAACCACAACCAGCGACACATCCAACAAGCAGCAGGCCAAGTAAACGAAACAGCATGATTGGACTCCTTTACTCAGTCACGTCGCAATTCGATGCTGCCATCGCGATTCTGCCGATAGACGGTGTAAGGCAGGGCCAGGGTGTCGACGACGCCGGAAAATGCCATGTCCAGCACGGGCAGGATCGGCGGGCCAAAGGTGTAGTTGGCCGGTGTTGAGGGTTGCGTAGTGCCGGTATCGGCCGGGGGCTCGCCGTACAGTTGGCAGGCATCCCAGACCACGCCACCGTAGATGTGCGGGATGGCGCCGCAGTAGGTCCCCTTGAGCTTCAGGTCGCTGGCGTCCACCACGTCATCGCTGCGCAGGGTGTGGTAGGAACCGCAACCGCTGAGCAGAGCGGCACCGAGCATAAGGCAGGCACGGCACAGCGTCATATTGAAACTCCTTCTCGACAGCGAAAGCTTACCAGCCCTTGAGCTGGTCCCAGCGCCAGTTGCGGTACTGGTAGACCAGTGTACCCAGTAAACCGTAGGCCGCCGCCATGGCGAACAGGATGAGAATCCTGTCGGCAACGGCAGAGAGCGGCAGGTTCATCTGGTTCATTTCCACCACTGCGCGAATCGCCCAGGTGGACGGTATCGCGTCGGCCAGCAGTTGCACCCACTGCGGCATGGCCTGGGGCGGCCAGGTGAAGCCGGCCATGTAGAACAGCGGCAGGGTGATGAAGGTCATGGTCAGGTAGACCGCCTCTTCCGAGGGCAGCACTTCGGCGATGAATTCGCTCATGGCGATCACCGCCAGCAGGAACGGCAACACCAGCCCCATCAGCATGAAGAACGACGCGGTCTGCCGGTAACCCATCATCCACGGCCAGATCACGTAGAAGAGCATCGCCAGCACCGTCCAGATCGACAGCTGGGCGGCGTACCGGCCAAAACGCGTGGACGCTGGCTGGCGTAACGAACGCGGTGTGCCGCCGCGCAGGTTGAGATTCACCCGCGTGCAGGAGAGCAACAGGCTGTGCTGCAGGATCAGCGTCACCAGCCCCGGCAGCACAATGGCCGCGAAGCTGGTGCCAGGGTTGAACAGGTCGGTGAGCTGGCCGATGGCCGGTTGCAGCAGGACGTTCGACTGCTGCTCGGAGAAGCCCTCGCGCATCAGCCGTTCGCGGTTGTAGCGCAGCGACAGTTCGGTGTAGGTGGCGCTGATATCCTGCTGGATCTGCCCGTTGGCCATGCGGTTGGTGGCATCGCCGAAGATCGGCACGGTGACCGCCTCGCCACGCAGCACGCGCTTCTCGAAGTCCACGGGAATCACCACGATCCCGAACAGTTCGCGCCAGGCGAGATCGCGTTGGGCTTCAGGCAATTGGTCGTAGGCACGCACGGCGATCTTCGGCGCGGCGTCGAGCTGGCGGATCAGCTCGCGGGACACCGAGCTATGATCCATGTCGATCACCGCCACCGGCAGGTCGTCCATGGTGCGATGGGCGTATGGCAGGGTGGTCAGCGTCACCGACAACACCATCAACAGCCACAGCGGCTTGCCGAGCATGTTGCCCAGGGACTGGCGGAAGACGGTCCAGAAGTTCTGCATGGCGGTTCCTTACGCCGGGCTCAGGTCGAGGCGCCGACGCAGGCGCATCTTGGCGATCATGTAGGCGATCAGCGGGTAGAGCAGCAGCTTGCAGCAGGTATAGAGCCCGGATTCGGCCGGTGCTCTGCGCAGGAACTGGTCGAACAGGCCGTGCAGGGTATGGGTCAGCGGCTCGGCCTCGGAGATGATGCGGGCGATCTGCGGCATCGCCAGCTCCGGCAGCAATACGCCGGAATAGGTCTGCGCCACACCGATCAGCAGGCCGATCAGCGAATAGGCGCTGAATCGGTTGGCGGTAAAGATGAACAACATCAGTCCCACGCTCTGCGCCGCAGCCACATAGCAGACGGTGATCGCCAGCATCCACCACGGATTGCCGTTGATCCGCGCGCCATTGATCTCCACCAGCAGGAACAGCTCGACCATCAGCAACGTACTGAACAGCAACGTGTAGGGCGCCATCTTGCCCAGTAGACGCGCCCCAAGAGCCTTGGCCCGCAGGATGTGTGGCGAGGACGCGCGCAGCTCCGGTGCCTCCCGGGCCAGCACATGTACCGTGGCGACGATCACGAACAGCTGCAGCAGATGCACGATGGCGGCGAACTGCTGGAAGTAGATGTAGTTGCCGCTGGCATTGAACAGGCTTTCATAGGACACGCTGATGCTGGCCAGCGCCGGCATGCTGCGATCCATGCCCACGGCCAGGCGTGGGCGCAACTCGGCGTTGACCGAGCTCATCAGGCCGCTGAAATCCTGGGTCGAGTAGAAGCCGGCGGAATAGAACAGCGAGTTGTAGTAGAGCTCGGCAACCGGCTGGCGGCCCGACAGCGCATCCGCCTCGAAGTCGCGGGGGATATACAGCAGCGCATAGTCGTCGGCCATGCGCAGGCGGCGCAGGCCTTCCTGCAGGCCGCCGCCGAGCACCTCGACCTTGGCGTGGGAGCCGGCATCCAGCTCACGCACGATGCGTCGCGACAGGCTGCTGTGGTCGGCATCGACCACCGCCACCGGCATGTCCAGCAAGGTGCCCGCCTGGTACACGCCGCTGATCACCACGAACAGCAGCAACGGCCAGAGCCAGCCGAGCCAGTGGATGGTCCAGCTGCGCAGGGCGACCCGCGTCTCGCTACCGAAGGCCTGGGCGAAGCGCCGCAGGTTGCTTCTTACTGCTTCCACTGCCACAGCGCGCTCATCCCGGGCCTCAGGCCTGGCACCGGTTGCTCCGGATAAAGGCGGACCTCGAAGGTCTTCAGGTCGAAGTCACCGGTGGCACGGGTGGCACGCTTGGTCGCGAAGTCGCCCAAAGGTGCGATATAGCTGACCTTGGCCTTCACCTCGGCGCCCTTCAATGCCGGAACCTGGATGGCCACTTCATCGCCTTTCTTCACATCCGCGAGGATGTCTTCCCGCAGGTTGAAAACGAAATAACTGTCGGACAGGCGCACCAGCGTGAGCAACGGGCTGTAGGCATTGACCAGCTCGCCCTGTTCCGCCGGGATCGGCCCGACTTCGCCATCCACCGGTGCCACCACGTTGAGGTCGTCGGTCTGGGCCTGCAGCTCGAGGATCTGCGCGTCGGCCCGGCGCACGGCAGCTTCCAGCGCCTGCCGGCGCTCCTCGCGGTCGCCCTGGTTGCCCTGGTCGAGATTGGCCTGGGCCTCGGCGACGCGGTTGCGCGCCACGTCGCGGCCGCGACGGGAGAGGTCCATCTGCGCCTGGGAAACGAAGCCGCGCCCGGCCAGTTCTTCATTGCGCTGGTACTCCAACTCGGCATTGCGCAGCTCGGCCTGGGCCTGGGACAGGCTGGCCTGCAGGGCGCGCAGGGTTTCCTCGCGGGTGCCATGGAGAGATTCGTCGAGATTGGCCTGCACCTGATTGCGTGCAGCACGCAGGGAGTCCAGCTGGGCCTGCAGCTCCGGGCTGCTGAGGGAAATCAGCACCTGGCCCTGCTTCACGTCGTCGCCACGCCGCACATGCAGCACTTCGACCCGCCCCTTGGCCTTGGAGGCGACAATGACGTTGGTGGCGTCCGCTTCACCCTGCAGCAACAGCGGCTGGGTATGCAGGCGCAGGTAAAGGGTGATGGCAATGATCACCAGGATCAGCAGGGGTGCGAACAGCTTCCATCCCTTCATGGAGTGGTCTTCTCAGGCGGCGGATGCACCGATGGTAGTGCATCCGCCGCCCGAGCGGCGGCTCTGGATCAAGCCGGCGGGCGATCAGCGCTCGTCGTCGCTGATCAGATCGCGTTCACCGCCACCCCGTTGCGAGGAGCTCGGCGAGGGGAAGCGCGAGGAGGCGTAGCGCACCACGAGGATCGCCAGCGCCAGCAGCAGCAATGCCACCGAAACCAGGATGATGCCGTCGTCGGGCACGTGGTTGTGCTGGATGTCGGCGATCATCAGGCGGGTCAGCGCGGTCATCGCCACGTAGATCAGGAAGCGCACCGGCATGTGGTTGGTCTTGAAGTAGATGCCGACCATCGCACCCAGTTCGAGGTAAATGAACAGCAGCAGGATGTCGTCGATGCTCGCATGGCCCTTGCCGACCATCTCGCCGAAGGCCACCGCTGCCGACCAGAACACCGTGCCCCCGATGGCGAACAGCGCCAGGTAGTGGAAGCCCTCCACCAGCAGATTGCCCAGGGATTCGGCACAGCCGTGCATCCGTTCGCTCAGGCGCTCGGCCCAGTTCTGTTTCATTCGTCGGTTCTCCGCAATACAAGGCTTGGTTGGCGTGAAGCCTGCAAGTGCTACGCCATTGATCTTGCGCAGTCATGGCACAGATCGACTGCGCGAATATGACTGCGAACTTTTTCGGCTGCGCCCCGGTCCATCCAGAGGCACGCCCCACAACAGGCAGGAACGAGTGATGGATAGTCCCTTTCAGACACTGACCGACGCCTTTCAGGACCAATACCGCGTCAACTTCAGCGTTGAACGGCCCGACGGCAGCATCGTCCTTACCCTCTCCACCGAAGAGGGTGTGACCGCGCGCCGGCTGATCCGCACCCCACAGTTGCAGGACCCGGAACAGCTCCAGCGCTTCATCCAGAGCATCCGGTTCGGCATCGCCATCGAGCAAGGCGGCACAGCGCCGCAGCTGCTGGCTGCCATGACGCGCGGCGATAACGGCCTGCCGATCGCGTCCTGACGTTCCCCTCTGCAAGAATTCCTTCCCTCAGAGCCATCTGACTGACGATTCATTGCGCCAGTCACCTGGCTCGCTGGCGCGCGCCAACAGGGCGTGCGCACCGCTTTGGGCCGCCGACCGATGGTGGCCAGATACAGGCACTTCCCCTTCCTGCGTCTACGCTGCTGACAACGATTCGCACACCAGCAGTAGCATTGCGCAATCATTTTACTGTATAAACAACCAGTAAATTTGCTCCCCCCAATCAAAGAGAAGGCACAGAGGTGATGAATGGCCGTCGAAGTGGTGTACCGCAGCAGCCGCGATCCGGAGCGTCTGTTCATGGATAAGGCAGAAGCCGACCGGCACGACAAGATGCTGGAACTGGCGGAAACGCTGGCCGAGGTACTGGAGAAGGCGGTGCCTTCGCTCAAGGAAGATCAGCTCGAGGAGATCGGCATCTTCATGGCCAAGAATCGCGACGCCTTCGCCCGGGCCTTCAAGAACCAGCCCGATGCGCTCAACGACATCTTCAGCGAGGGCGCCGCCGAGGAGTGACGCACGGCGGCACGAAGCTCAGTGCCCCGAATATTCCCCGTAGAGAATCCGCTCAGCCAGCTTGTCGGCCACCCGGGCCGGCGACAGGTGATCGGCCTGTGCGTGGGCATAGACTTCGGTCAGGCGCTCGGCGATACGAGACAGGTGCGCGGTAATGGTCGGCAGTGACTCGCCCTGGTGCTGCAGGGCCACGTAGATCAAGCCGCCGGAGTTGATCACGTAGTCCGGTGCATAGAGGATGCCCCTGCCCTCCAGTTCATCGGACACCTCAGGGTGCGCCAGCTGATTATTGGCCGCCCCGGCGACGGCAGCGCAGCGCAGGTGGCCGACCACCTGCGACGTCAGCACACCGCCCAGCCCACAGGGCGCAAGGATGTCGCAAGGGGTGGTGAGCAACGCTTCATTGGGCACCGGGCGCGCCCCCAGTTGCTCCACGGCGAGCTGAACCTTGCCCGCGTCGATATCGCTGACCAGCAGTTCGGCGCCCGCCGCTGACAGATGTTCGGCCAGCGCAAAGCCCACGTTCCCCAGCCCCTGGATCGCTATGCGCAACCCATCGAGGTCATCACTGCCCAGGCGCGCCTGGGCGCTGGCGCGGATGCCGGCGAACACACCCAGAGCGGTATGCGGAGAGGGATCGCCGCCGCTGGTGGTGCTGGTGACATGGCGGGTGAACTGGGCGATGCAGTCCATGTCGGCGCTGGAAGTGCCGCTGTCCACCGCCGTGATGTAGGCGCCGCCGAGGGTGTCGATCATGCGGCCGAAGGCTTCGAAGAGTTCGCCACGGTTGTTGACGTGAGGCGCACGCAGGATCACCGCCTTGCCGCCGCCCTGGCGCAGGCCGGCCAGCGCCGCCTTGTAGCTCATGCCCTGAGCCAGGCGTGCGGCATCACGCAATGCGGCATCCTGGCTGGGATAGGGCAGGTAGCGACAGCCACCCAGGGCCGGCCCGAGCCGGGAGTTGTGGATGGCGATGATGGCCTTGAGTCCCGTGGCCGGGTCCTGGAAGAGATGCAGCGACTCGAGCCGGGTGGCTTCCATCATGTCGAACATGGCGGCGCTCCCTTGCTGTGGGTGGACAACGGTCCGTAGACGGACCTTCCTGAGTATAGGCAGCGCCTGTCACATCACCTTCACGGGCGACGACCGCACCACTGGACGAGCGCCCATTGCTCCGGTTACAACCGCAGGGTCAGCCGGAGAACGCCATGGACCCGCGTCAAGCCTGCCTTGCCTGTCTTGCCCAGGACCCGCCAGCCCTGTTCGAAGCAGCCCTGTGGATCGCCACCGAGCACGAGCCGCACCTGCCGCCGGAACATGCGCTGCGGCTCTTCGACTCGCTCGCGCACCAGGTCGCGGTGGCGCTGCCGCAGGGCACCGGCGATGCGGAACGCGCGCAGTTCCTGCTGCGCCGGTTGAGCGAACTGGGCTTTGCCGAGGATGACGCGTACCCATTGCACCCGCGCGCCGCCCTGCTCCCCCAGGTTCTGCAACGCCGCCACGGCCAACCGCTGTCATTGGCGCTGATCGCCCTGGAGATGGCACGCCGCAACGGCATCACCCTGGTCGGCGTGAACTTCCCCGGTCGCTTCCTGCTGCGGGTGCCCGGCGCCGACCACCTGCTCGACCCGGCCACCGGCCGCCGTCTTTATACCCGCGACTGCCGCGACCTGCTGGCTCGCCAGATGGGCGCCCATGTCGAGCTGTCCGCCGAGCACCTGCGCACGGCCAGCGCTACCGATATGCTGCAGCGCCTGTCACGCAATCTGCGTCAACTACACCTCGCCGCCGGGGAACCACTGGCGGCATTGAAGGATGCCCAGCGTGTGCTGGAACTGGGGCCACCCAGCGCCAGCGACCACCTCGCGCGCGCCGACCTCTACCATGTACTGGACTGCCCGCAGGCGGAACGCTACGACCTCGAACGGGCCATGCTGCTCAGCGACGATGCCGCCGAGCAGATGCGCCTGGCCCAGCGTCTGGCCGACATCAGCGTGCCGCCCAAGGCACTGCACTGACGCCTCAGACCTTCAGCAGCCCCAGTTCCTTCGCCCGCGCCACCGCCTGGGTGCGCCGCTCCACGCCGAGCTTGCCGTTGATCCGGCGTGCATGGGTCTTCACCGTGTGCAGGGAGATGTACAGCCGCTCGCCGATTTCCAGGTTCGAACACCCTCGGGCGATCAATTCCAGTACCGACAGCTCACGCAGGCTCAGCAGGTTGTGCGGGGCCATCTCGCCGGCATGCGGGCGCAGACCGAACAGGCCCGGCTGGCGGCGCTGGGTGTCGCGCAGGGTGGAGAGCAGGCCGAAACGCTGGGCCAGGGCAACGCCCTCGTCCAGCGCGCCGCGCGCCTGGTCCAGGCAGCCGGCGATGAAATGGACTTCGGCCAGCGCCAGCCAGACGTCGCAGGCCAGGGTGTTGCGTCCCTGGCGCAGCAGGTCCGGCAGCATTGCCAGCAGCCTCTGCTGCGCGGCATCCACGTCGCCGTCGTAGAGCTCGGCCAGCGCCAGGTGGTGTTCGACCCGCAGGATCTGGTCCGGCGCCGCCGCCGGCGGGCAGAGGGAGTCGGTACGGTAGCGCGCGGCCACGCGTTGCAGGACTTCCCGCGCCGGGCCCGCCCGGTTCTGCCGCAGGTTCAACGCGCCGCTGGCGAGCAGCAGCGGGCCACGGTAGATGGGTTCCGGCACATGCTGCAGCTGCATCAGCCGCTCGACCTCGAGCAGGCGACTGAAGGCGCCGTCGGTGTCGCCGTCCAGTGCATCCAGCCAGGCCATGCCAGTGAAGCCGTATATCGAGCTCGGGTCCTGGCTGCGGCGGGTTTCGTTCAACCCGGCAATGAACAGTTCGCGGGCCTCGTCGTCACGCCCCTGGCGCAGGCACAGCCAGCCGCGGCGCAGCGCGACACGGCCGGCCATGGCGTTGCAGGTGATGCGCATCTCGTCGAGGTATTCCTGCACCCGCGCCAGCAGCGCATCGGCGCGCTGCAGTTCGCCGCGTTGCTCCAGCCATTGGGCGCGGTCCAGTTCCAGCAGCGCTTCGAACGTGGTGCTGCCTTGCAGGCGCGCCCGCCGCAGCGCCTCGCGGTTGATCAGCCGTGCCTCGGCCAGGCGCCCTTCGGCCTGGGCCTGCTGGGTCAGCGCGGAGAGGCAGATCAGGGTCTGCGCCCAGGCCTCCTCCGGCAGGTGCGCCAACGCCTCGCGCAGTTGCTCGCGGGAGCCACGCAGGCCTCGGGCGTGGGTAAGCATGCCGTTGAGCCCTTGCCATTGGGCGATCAGCGCACGCTGGCGGTGCTCGCCGGGCATCGGCAGGAAACGATCGAAACCGGTCAGCAGCGCTTCCACATCATCCAGCCGACCGACGAACAACAGCGTCCAAGCATTGAGGATAAGCAGGCGCGGGGTGCTGCACAGCAGTTCCTCGGGCAGCGACTCACGCAGTTGCAGCACACGCTCGACATTGCGACCGTGCAAGAGCTGCTCTTCGGTCAGGCGCTGCAGCAGGCTGGCGGAGACATCCGGCTGCTCGGCGTACAGGGAGTGCTCGAACGCCGAGTGGATCTCCCCGCACTGGGTGAACCACTGGCAGGCGCGCCGGTGCAGGGTCGCCGCCGGCCAGCGGGACAGGCTGGCCAGCGCCGTGGCGAGCATGGGCGCCACCTGGAACCAGTGCTGGGTGTTGTCCACCACTTCGATCAGCACGCCCCAGGCTTGCAGACCGTCCAGGCCAAGGCCGGGCTCATCGAACAGGTAATCGCAGAGTTCGCGGTTGAAGCGGGCAATCTGCGCGAGGCCACAAAGCGTCTCCGCCAGCTCCGCCGGCAGGCTCGCGAGGACTTCGCGTTGCAGGTAATCCTGCAGCAAGCCATTGCCGGTCTCGGCGACCTGGGTAGCGCAAGGCGCGATGGGCTCATTGCCCAGGCTGAGCAGGCGAAGGCGCACGCCGGCGAACCAGCCATGGGTCGCGTCCTGCAGCGCCTGGCGCTGGGCCTGGGGCCATTCCAGGCCGGCGGTCTGCAGGTAGGCGTCCAGCTCGCCCTGGGTCAGGGCCAGGGTGCTGGCACCCAGCTCCAGCAGCTCGCCTTCGAGCAGCAGGCGGGTCAGGTTGCAGGCCGGGCGACGGCGGCTGGCCAGCCACCAGCCGATCAGCGGAGAAGCGACAGCAAGCAGGCGGTCGAAGCAGTCGTCGAGAGCGGGATCGGGTGCGCGGGGATAGTCATCGAGCATCAGCCAGACCGGCTCGCTGGCGTTTTCCAGCCAGCTCGCCAGTGCCGCCTCGCCGGCCCAGGGCACGCCCAGTGCCTCGCCCAGCCGCTCGCAGAACTGCTCCGGCTGCAACGCCCGGCCCCCAAGCCCCAGCCAGACCACGCGAGTTCCCGCCGGTGCCAGGCGTGCACATTCGCTCATCAGCACCGTTTTGCCGCAACCGGGCGGCGCCACCAGCAGGCGCAGGCGGCACTCGGTGGCACTCAGGCTGGCATGCAGCCGTTCGCGGGGCAGGTGCTGGCGGGGCAGGCGAGGCAGCGCCGCGCTGTGCTGGGCGATTGTCGACATGGGCTTCTTCCGGCCATTTGCAGGCCAGACTATGCCGCTGGGCAGAGCGGGCAAAGGACCATCAGCCAGATTCATGGGACGGTATAGCGCAGACTGCGCTCAGGCCCGAAGTAGAGGCGCGCCGCTTGGCCGGAGCACAAAAAAGAAACCCGGCATCCACTAGGGATGCCGGGGCCAAGGAGCGGAGTGTTACTTCAGCGAACGCCGGTGTTACGCAGTGCCGCCGGCGTGAAGTCGGCCATGCTGGCCTTCTGGCCGAACTGGTAGCCACGCTTCTCTTCGTTGTTCAGGCCGAAGGTCACGTAGCGGCCGGCGAGGATGTCGTACAGCGATTCGGCGGCGTAGCCGGTGGCGAGTTCGGTGTAGAAGGTCATCTCGTGGCCTTCGCCGACACGCCAGAGTTGCCCGCGACCGTCATACAGCTCGGACACCGCGATCTGCCAGCTGTCCTCGTCGAGGTAGAAGTGGCGCTGGCCGTAGATGTTGCGCTCGCCGGACTTCAGGGTGCCCACCACTTCCCACACACGGTGCAGTTCGTAACGGGTCAGGTCCTGGTTGATGTGGCCCGGCTTGACGATGTCGTCGTACTTGAGCTCCGGCGAGTTCAGGCGGTAACTGTTGTACGGAATGTACATCTCGCGCTTGCCCACCAGTTTCCAGTCGTAACGGTCCGGTGCGCCGGAGAACATGTCGTAGTTGTCCGAGGTGCGCAGGCCGTCCGAGGCGGTGCCCGGGCCGTCGTACGCAACCTGCGGGGCGCGGCGAACGCGGCGCTGGCCGGCGTTGTAGATCCACGCCAGGCGCGGCTCCTTCACCTGGTCCAGGGTCTCGTGCACCAGCAGGACGTTACCGGCCAGGCGCGCCGGCGCCGTTACCTGCTGCTTGAAGTAGGTGAGGATGTTGCCGGTCTTGCTGACATCCTGGTCACCCATGTTCTGCGGCACCGCAATCGATTCCTCGAAGCGGATCGGCGTGTAGCTGCCGTTGGTCTGCGGCACAACCTGTACCACCGAGCGGGAGATGTTGCCGCCGTGGTAGCGGGTCAGGTGGTTCCACAGCGCCTGCACGCCGTTCTTGGGCAGCGGGAAGGCGTAGTAGCGGCTCTTCTCGAAGTTCTCCAGACCGTTGCCGTCATTGATCGGCTGGACGAATTCGGCGCTGCGCTTGATGGCGGCGTAGATGTCGTCAGGCAGCGCGAAGGTGCGGTGGGTCTTGTATACCGGGATTTTGTAGGTATCCGGGTAGCGCTTGAACATCGCCAACTGGCCGGCGGAAAGCTTGTCCTTGTACTGGTCGGCGTTCTGCGCGGTGATGGTGAACAGCGGCTTCTCATCGGCGAAGGGGTTGGAAAGGAAGCCCTTGCCGTCGAGCTTGCCGGCGGTGCGGGAGATGCCGCCGGTCCAGGCCGGGATGCTGCCGTCGGCGTTGCCTTCCTTCTGCGAGCCCATGGGCGTCAGGGTCGTGCCCAGCTTGGCCACTTCGTCGGCGGACACCGCCGCCATCACGCCACAGGACAGCAGGCTCAGGGCCAGCGCGCCGCATTGGAGGATTCTTGTCGTTCTCATGTCGATTCCTTGAGCAGGCAGGTCAGAAGTTCACGCCGAAGCTGAGCGACAGGAAGTCCCGGTCGACGATGGTGTTGTAATCGCCGCCGAAGAAGTTCGTGTAGTTCAGACTCGCGGTGTAGGTGTTCTGGTAGTCCGCATCGATGCCGACGCTGGCCGCCTTGCTGCCTTCGTTGAAGACCGGGCCGTAACCGTGCACGTCGTGGGACCAGGCGATGTTCGGCTTGAGGTTCACCCCGGCGAAGACGTTGTTGTAGTCCCAGATGGCGCGGGCGCGATAACCCCAGGAGGAGGAGGTGTAGAAGCCGCCGCTGCCGTACTCGTTACGCGCGGTGGCGTTCTCCGGGACGCCATAGACGGAGTCGCGACCATAGCGCTCGCCGACTTCGTCGGTCATGCCACCAACGTAGGTCATGCCGACTTCGCCCACCAGGGTGACGCGGTCCGCGCCCATGGTCTGGTCAAAGAAGTGGGTGAAGGTGGTCTGCGCCTGGGTCACTTCCTTGCGTACGTAGCCGTGGCTGATCTGGTTGGCCTGGGCCAGCGCACCAGCCGCCCCACCGGAGGTGAAACCGCCGACCACGGTAGTGGCGAGCAACGGCGTCATGTCGGTGGTGTTGAGCTGCAGCGGCATGTTCGGCCGGTAGCTGATCTCGCCGTTCCACGCGGTGCCGGTGGGCAGGGTGGTGGAGAAGCTCAGGCCGTAGAGGCGGATGTCCTCCGGGTACTCGAGGAAGTAATTGCCGCGACCGAGCAGCAGCGGTTGTGCGAGTGCTGCACCACCCGGCACGGACAGCGCGCGGAGCACGTTGCCGATGTCGGCGGTGCCGGCATTCTTCATGCTCACGATGGGCGTGCGGCTGTGGTAGTTCATGGCGTAGGCGCCGTACTCCACATCGCTGCCCAGCCAGCGCAGGGCCAGGCCCCATTGGCCGGAGTCGCGTGCATCGTGGTCAGCGCCGCGCGGCACCATCAGGCCTTCAGGGGTGACGGTGACGCCCAGGGAATTGAGCAGCGCCTTGGTCGCCGGTGCGTTCAACGAGTTGACCGTGGCCGGGTCGAGAATGTTGTAGTTGGTCTTGCAGCCGTCGGCCGCCACGTCGGTGGTGGAGAAGAAGGTGCCGCAGTTGTCGAGCACCGTCTGGTCCCACTCCAACTGGTAGAAACCTTCGACGGACAGGCTGTCGGTCAGGCTCTGCGACAGATAGAGCATGTTCACCGGGATCAGGCCTTCCTTGATTTCCGAACCGGGACGGCGGAAGGCGGAGACGTCGATGGGGTTGATGGTGTTGATGCTGTTACCGATGAAGGTGCTCTCACCCCAGCTCACCACCTGCTTGCCCAGGCGCACGGTGCCGGGCATGTCGGCGATCGCGTAGTTGTAGTAGCCGAAGGCGTCGAGCAACTGGGCGCCGGAAGCCTTGGCGCCTTCCTTGCGGCCGTCGTCCGAAAGGTCCTTGAAGGCGACGCCTTCATCCTTCAGACGGAAGTCATACCAGTACTTGCCCCGAGTGAAGACGCCGAAGTCCCCGTACTTCAGCTCCAGGTCGTGGATGCCCTTGAAGATCTTCGAGAAGGTATGGCCCTTGCGGAAGTTCTGCCGGCCATCGTCGTTGGTCTGGGTCATGCCGTGGCCGCCATTGGCAGCCCCGATCAGATCCTCTTTCGGACTCTGGGTACTCCAGCTGGCCCCCACGGACAGACTGGAATCGAACTGACCCTCGATTTCCCCGATATTGAAGTTGATTGCCTGAGCCTGGGTGGCGCATCCCAGGGCGACAGCGGTGGCGAGAAGTTGCGGTTGGAAGAATCCGCGCCTTGTTTTTGTTGTCATGCGGCTCTCCTGACGGTGTCTAGGTGGCCTTACCCTACTGAGCGACCTGACGGGGAGTAAGCGCTCCAAGGTGGTATTTGGCGTGTCGCCCGAAAGAGTGAATCCCCCCTCTGCCATGGGCTCTGGCGGGCGATATTGGCGCAGGCGATGACGGATCATCGAGACGATGGATAGTGCGTTGCACCCGGCAGGTGCTTTGCCACTACCCGAGAAGCGCCGTCTGGGGCATTCTTAGCCCCCTATGCATGCCATCGACCAACGCCCGACCGACAGCCACCTCACCGAGCAGACCCGCGAGGTGGTGCTGCGCTACCACCAGTGCTGGAAGCACCGCGACCTCGAAGCGGTGCTCGCGCTGTATCACCCGCAGGTGCAGTACAACGACTTCTTCCAGAACCGCACCCTGGGCTACACCGACCTGCGCGACTACGTGCAGGCCACCATGCCCAGCCGCCCGGAAGAGTTCCTCGACCACATCGACCGCATCCGCGTGGACGGCGACACCGCCTTCATCCAGTACCGCATCGCGGTCACCCTGAGCGGCCGCCTGGCGACCTTCCACTCCAGCGAAGCGATCACCGTGCGCGACGGCCTGATCTGGCGCATCAACGAATATGCTTCGGTCGTGCGCGAAGGCGGCGAAAGCCGTCCACAGGCCATCGACCCGCGTCCGGCCACCAGCCGCCTGGGCCTCTCGCCGCGCCAGCTCAGCCAGTTGGCCAGCGACCTGGAGGATTACTTCAGCAAGAGCCAGCCTTACCTGGCACCGGACCTGGACCTGACCCAGGTGGCCACGGCCACCGGCTACACGCGCAACCAGATTTCCTACCTGCTCAACCAGGTGATGGGCCTGAGCTTCTACCAGTACGTCAACCAGACCCGCCTGACCCACCTGCTCAGCCAGTTGCGCCCGCCGCTACCTTCGCGCATCGACGAACTGGCCTTCTCCGCCGGCTTCAACTCGCTCTCGGCCTTCTATCGCTGCTTCCGCCAGCAGACCGGCCAGTCCCCCCGCGAGTACCTCAAACGCCTGCGCGAGGAACAGGCAGAGGCCTGATGCGCCCCTGCCGGCGGGTACGCGAGCAATCCTCGCGTACCCGCGCGCACGACAGAACCCCGCGCCAAATCTAGGCTTGCCGACATTCCCCCTTCTTCCTTTTGGAGTCGTCTATGTCGGCATGGCGTCATATCAGTCTGTGGATGAACCAGCTGGACGATGATCTCGTCCCGCGGCCATCCCTGCAGGGCACCCTGGACGTCGATGTGGCCATCGCCGGCGCCGGCTACACCGGTTTGTGGACCGCCTATTACCTGAAGCTGCGCGCGCCGCAGCTGAAGATCGCCATCGTCGAGGCCGAGACCGCCGGCTTCGGCGCATCCGGTCGTAACGGCGGCTGGCTGATGGGCAACATGCTCGGCGAAGACCGCCTGCTCGCCGGCCTGTCGCCCGAGCAGCGCCGCGCGTCCTACGACCTGCTGCACGACATCCCCGATGAAGTGGCCCGCGTCCTCGACCGCGAAGGCATCGACTGCGACTACCGCAAGGCTGGTGTGCTCTACACCGCCGCGCGCTACCCGGAGCAGGAAACCCGCCTGCGCGACTACCTCAAGCATCTGCACAGCGAAGGCCTGACCGAGGACGACTACCGCTGGCTGAGCAAGAGCGAGCTGGCCGAACAGCTGCGCATTCCCAGCGCGCTGGGCGCCATCCACACCCCGCACTGCGCCACCATCGACCCGGCCAAGCTGGTGCGCGGCCTGGCCCGCGCGGTTGAACGCCAGGGTACGCAGATTTTCGAGAAGAGCCGCGTCACGCATTGGGCACCCGGCCTGCTGCGCACCGAGCAGGGTGAACTGAAAGCGCAATGGGTGGTGCCGGCCATCGAAGGCTACGCTGCCGACCTGCCCCCGCTGGGCAACTACCAGCTACCGGTGCAGAGCCTGCTGGTGGCCACCGAGCAGCTGCCCGAATCGGTCTGGGCGGAGATCGGCCTCGACAAGGGCCAGGCCTTCAGCGAGTTCAGCCGCCAGGTCACCTACGGCCAGCGCACCCCGGATAACCGCCTGGCCTTTGGCGCCCGTGGCGGCTACCGCTTCGGCGGCAAGCTGCGCAACGACTTCAGCCTGACCAATGATGAAGTGGAGCTGCGCCGCTACCTGTTCAGCGAACTGTTCCCGCAATTGAAGGACGTGCGCATCACCCACACCTGGGGCGGCAACCTGGGCATGTCGCGGCGCTTCCACCCGCACATGCTGATCGACCGCCGCAACGGCATCGCCCTCGCCGGCGGCTACGGCGGTGAAGGCGTCGGCGCCACCAACCTGGGCGGCCGCACGCTGGCCGACCTGATCCTCGGCCAGGACAGCGCCCTCACCCGCCAGCCCTGGGTCATCAACGACCGCAGCGTGCAGGACGGCCTGCGCGGCTGGGAGCCGGAACCCTGCCGCTGGCTGGGCTACAACGCCATCATCCGCAGCTTCGTGCACGAGGATGACGTGCTGGCCAACCCGAACAGCGCGCCCTGGCGCCGCCGGCTGGCGGAGAAGGTCGCCGCGACCATGGAAAACCTGATGACCTGGAAGGTCGGCTGATCCGCCGGCCTCACCCCTGGATAGAAAGCCCCCACTGGAGCCCCGTATGAAACTGACCCACCTGAAAAACACCCTGCACGCTCAACTCGGTGAGGCGAACCCGGTCGCCGTACCCCTGGGCGAGCCGATTTCGGAGACCCGCGTGGAGTCCATCGAGCGTCCGGACGGCGTGGAAACCGGCATCTGGGAATGCACCCCCGGCCGCTGGCGCCGCCAGATCGTCGAGCAGGAGTTCTGCCACTTCATCTCCGGCCGCGGCACCTTCACCCCGGACGGCGGCGAGCCGATCGCCTTCCAGGCCGGCGACGCCTTCCTGCTGCCGCAGAACAGCCTCGGTATCTGGGACATCCAGGAAACCACGCGCAAGACCTACGTGATCATCGAGCGCGACTGATCGGCCTGTTGGTGCGATGGGAGGGCCGGTGCACGGGCTTTCCGTCGCCCCATCTGCCTGGATCAATGCGCAACGCGGTATCAGCCGGTATCTGTAGGAGCGAGCTTGCTCGCGAACGGATTTACCGGCAGCACCACAGCTGATCGGGTTCGCGAGCAAGCTCGCTCCTACCGTCAGAATCCCTATCCGAACTCCCCGTGCCGCCCCGCTCCGCCGGCAAAGCGCTTCGCCCCGTCCGCCGTCTCGCCGCTTTCGATCACCGCCATTCCACCCTGGAATTCGTTGGCCAACGCCACGTCGAACGACAGCTCCCATTGCGCGAACACGCTCGCCCGATCGGCCAGCATGCAACGCTGCGGAAAGTCGGCGATCTCCCGCGCCAGCTCTTCCGCCGCCTCCAGCGCCGTGCCGCTGGCCACCACGCGGTTGGCCAGGCCCATGGCGAAGGCTTCCTGGGCGCCCACCGGGCGGCCGGTGAGAATCAGGTCCAACGCCCTGCCCTGGCCGACGATCCGTGGCAAACGCACAGTGCCGCCATCGATCAGCGGCACGCCGAAGCGCCGGCAGAACACCCCGCAAACGGCGTCCTCGGCCATCACCCGCAAGTCCGCCAGCAGCGCCAGCTCCAGGCCGCCAGCCACGGCGTAGCCCTCGATGGCGGCAATCAATGGCTTGGAGAGCTGCATCCGGCTCGGCCCCATGGGAGCGTCGCCTTCGGTTTCCAGTCGGTTGCGTCGCTCGCCATCCTCCGCCAGCGCCCCAAGGTCGGCACCTGCGCAGAATGTTCCGCCGGCACCGGTGAGCACGGCGACGCGGGCTTCCTCGTCCTGCTCGAACTCGCGCAGGGCATCGGCCAACGCCTGGGCAGTGGGCAGGTCCACAGCGTTACGCACCGCAGGGCGGGCGATGACCAGGGTGGTCACCGGGCCGTTCTTCTGGATTATCACGCTCATGGCGAACTCCTCGAGCCTGGAAGCGGAAAAGCGAAGGGCCGGCATTCAGCCGGCCCTTTCACCTTACTGCGTTCACCGCCCCGGAACAGCCCCGCTGGCGGTTCCGCCGGTCAGGCTGACCGGATCAGCTGACGTATTTCTGCAGGTTCGCCATCATTTCGCGCAGCGCCTCGACGTTGTCCTTCGGATGCGCGGCATTCTCGAAGTCGCAGATCTGCGCGAAGTTGGCCGCCACGTCCTCGACGCTGAAGCCCTTGCGCGGGTCGAAGCCCACGCCCAGGCTGCGCTCCCAACGCACCTTGCCGATCCAGCCGCCACCCACTTCGAACAGGCCGGAGGTTTCCTGGCAGGCCTCGCTGCCCAGGTACACCACCAGCGGGCTGACCAGCTCGGGCTTGAGCTGCTCGAATACCTGCGGCGGGATCAGGCCTTCGGTCATGCGGGTGCCGCCTGTGGGGGCGATGGCGTTGACGAAGATGTTGTTCTTGCGGCCTTCGATGGCCAGGTTGCGGGTCAGGCCGTAGAGGCCGAGCTTGGCCATGCCGTAGTTGCTCTGGCCGAAGTTGCCGTAGATGCCGGAGGTCGACGAGGTGAAGATCACACGGCCATAGCCCTGCTCGCGCATGAACGGCCAGGCGGCACGGGTCACCTTGTAGGCGCCCTCGACATGGACCTTGTAAACCAGGTCCCAGTCCGCGTCTTCCATCTTGTGGAAGGTCTTGTCGCGCAGGATGCCGGCGTTGTTCACCACCACGTCGATGCGGCCGAATTCCTCGACGGCCTGGCGAACGATCTTCTCGCCGTCGGTCACCGAGTCGTGGTTGGCGATGGCGATGCCACCGGCTTCGCGGATTTCGGCGACCACGCGGTCGGCGGCCGAGGCATTGGCGCCTTCGCCATGGGTGCTGCCGCCCAGGTCGTTCACCACCACCTTGGCGCCGTACTTGGCGAACAGCAGGGCGTGGGCACGGCCGATGCCGCCACCGGCTCCGGTAACGATCACGACTTTTCCGTCGAAGTGCAGGGCATCACTCATGATTGGGGCTCCAGACAGGATGGTTTTTCATCAAGTGTCCGGCAGTCACGATCCGGTCACAACCAAGACGACCGCGGCTGAATGGTGCCCGATAAGGCCAGGGGATGATCCGTCAGCGCATGGGCATGTTCAGGTTGCCACGCGGGCCGAGCTTGAACAGCCACCAGTCGTACTCGCTCCAGAACAGCACCAGCCCCACCGCCGCAAGCATCGCCAACGCAGCGCCAGCGGCAGGCGCCCAGTGCTGCAGGAGCCAGGCGTAGTAACAACCGGCCGCGCTGGCCGCCAGCAGCAGCAACAGCAGCGGAATGGCGATCCAGACGAAGTCCTGGCGCATGTGCAACAACACCCGGTAGCGCAGCGAGCCTTGCGGCTGGCGGACGGGAATGACGGATCTGAGTGGCATGGCAGCGGCCTCCGGCGGAACAAAGCCGGGGAAGCTACCGCTGCCACTCAGAGTGTGCCTATCAGCCAGTTCCTAATCTACGGGCGGATCAGTCCGTACCTGCTCGGCACGATCCTGTCGGAAGGCCAGATAGTGCTGCAGTACCTGCTCCGGCGCCTCGACCTGCGGGTAATGGCCGATCCCGGGCAACTCCACCGTATCGGGATGCGGTATCAGTTCGCGATAGCGCACCACCATGTGCGCGCCGGAGATCGGGTCCTCCGGTCCGTCGATCAGCCGCAGCGGCACGTCGGTGCGCTGCATCGCCCCGACCCAACGCTCACGATGCTCGCGACGGTCGAGGATGTAGTGGATGAGCCGGTGCATGACCTTCGGCCCGTCGTTGTGGCGGATCAGTTCCCAGAAGGTATCCAGCTCCGCTTCGGACGGTTGCGTACCTGGGCCGAACACCTTGGCGAAGTTCTGCGCCAGTCGCCGGCGATCGAAGAGTTTGCCGAAGAAGCCACCCAGCGGGCTGAGCAGGAGTTTCTGCGACAGCACCGCTCGATGAGTCTCCGGGAACAGCCCGCCATTAAGGAAGGCCAGCGAAGCCAGCTTGAAAGCCCCCTCTTCGTGCCGCGCCAGCAGCTCCTGGCCGACGCTGTTGCCGTAATCGTGCACCAGCAGGTGCACCGGTTCCTGCACACCCAGGTGTTCCAGCAGCGACTGCTGCAGGTCGGCCTGTTCGAGGATGCGGTAGTCGTGCCCCGTGGGTTTGGCGGAGTCGCCGAAGCCGAGCATGTCGCAGGCGATAACCCGGTAGCGCTCGGCCAGTGGCTGCCAGAGGAAGTGCCAGTCCCAGGATGCCGTGGGAAATCCGTGGATCAACAGCAGCGGAGCACCGCTGCCGGCGCTCCAGTACCTAATCGGGTGGCCACGGAAGGTGAAGTCGCAGCCCTGCGCGCGCCAGTCGCGCAGGGTGATGCCGGCCAGCGCCATCAGTCGCGGTAGCCGGGGTTCTGCAGGTCCAGCTTGCGCAGCAGTGCCGGCCAGGCCAGCGCGCCCCCCATGCCCTGCTTGCTCTTGGTGACGGCTGCAGCCATGGCGCGGGCGCCATCGAGGATCTGCTGCGGAATCATGATCAGCTCGGCGCCGCCGCCCTGGGCCAGCACCTGGATCTCGCAGGCGCGCTGCAGGGTGAACATCATCAGGAAGGTGTCGGCAATGGTCGCGGAGCAGGTCAGCAGGCCATGGTTGGGCAGGATCATGAAGTTGGCTTCGCCCAGGTCGGCCTGCAGCCGCGCCTTCTCGTCATGGTTCAGCGCAACACCTTCGTAGCCGTGGTAGGCCAGGCTGGAAAGGACGAACAGCGACTGCTGGGAAATCGGCAGCAGGCCCTGCTTCTGCGCCGAGACGGCGATGCCGGCGGCTGTGTGGGTGTGCAGGACACAGGCGACGTCGTGACGTACATCATGGATGGCGCTGTGGATGGTGTAGCCGGCGGGGTTGATGTCGTAGGGGCTGTCCATCAGCTTCTTGCCCGAGGCATCCACTTTCACCAGGCTCGACGCGGTGATCTCGTGGAACATCATGCCGTAGGGGTTGATCAGGAAATCCTCGGTGCCGGGGACCTTGGCCGAGATATGGGTGAAGATCAGGTCGTCCCAGCCCTGCAGGGCGATCAGCCGGTAGCAGGCGGCGAGGTCCACGCGGGTCTGCCATTCGGCGGCGGAGACCTGGTCCTTGACGTTCACGGTGGGCAGCGGATGAGCGGCGTGCATGGTCGGTAGCCTCTTCGTTGTTGTTGTTCGATGGCGCAGTCTAGTCAGCAGCGCGGCGAAGCGACTGTCACGGAACTGACAGTTGGCTCTGTCACTGTCTGGCGAATGTTCCCCCATAAGCGCGGACCGATGAGCCGCCTTGCGCGGCGAGTCTCACCACCTATAGTGGGCGAAGTTGCACTGAGCGGCGCCAGCGGGACCCGGCGCGCCGGCAACTCCTTCCAAAAGCGCAATCCAGACAGTGCGGCAGCCAGATCGCAGGTCCGGGCTGGCGGAAGCGTGCCCGTTTGCCGCCCTGCCCCCGACGCCTGATCCGGCGCTTTCGGTCCACCTGGAAACATTTCGCAATATCTTTGGCACCATTCCGCAGTAGTACCTGGGAGTCGGGAGGAGACTCCAGTTCGGCCAACGAGGCAGCCGACGTGAAACGAACCGCCATCATGCAGCCCTACTTCTTTCCTTACCTGGGCTACTTCAGCCTGATCAAGCACACCGACCTGTTCGTCCTGTTCGATACCGTGCAGTACATCCACCACGGCTGGATCGAGCGCAACCGCATCCTCAAGCAGCAGGACGGCTGGCTGTACATCCGCGTGCCGCGGATCAAGCACCACCGCGAGACACTGATCAAGGACGTGCGACTGGACAACCGCCAGGACTGGCGGCGCAGCCTGTTCTCGCAGCTCGACGTGTACCGCAAGGTGGCCCCTTACTACCGCGACGTACGGGAGATGATCGCCGCCTCCCTGGACCATCCGTTCGAGGACATTGTCTCGCTGAACAAGACCACCCTGGAGGCAACCTGCGCCTACCTGGGCTTCCCCCGGCAGATGCCGGTGCTTTCGCGCATGGACCTGCCGATGGAGCGCCCGAAAGCGCCGGACGAATGGGCACTGAACATCTGCAAGGCACTGGGCAGCGTGGAGGAATACTGGAACCCGCCGGGCGGCCAGAGCTTCTTCGACCGCCGCAAGTACGACGCTGCCGGGCTGACGCTGCGCTTCCAGGAGCCCAAGCTGGTGCCCTACGAGCAGAAGCGGCCGACCTTCGAGGCCGGCCTGTCGATCATCGACGTGATGATGTTCAACTCCCCCGCCGACACCTCGCGCATGCTCGATGCCTACGAGCTCAGCTGAGCCTTACAGGCACCAGGCCAGGACCGGGGCCATCAGCAGGTTGAACAGCCCGGTCAGCACCATCAGCAGCCCCGCCGCCGAACCTTCCTCACCGCCGAACTCATAAGCCCGACTGGTACCCGCGCCGTGGGCGCCAACGCCCAGCAGCGCGCCACGGGCCAGGGCGGAGCGCAGGTGCAGCATTTTCATCAGCACGCCGCCGATCAACGCGCCAAATACCCCGGTGATCATCACGAAAGCCGCCGTGAGCGCCGGCACGCCGCCCAGGTCGTGGGACATCTCCATGGCAAAGGGCGTGGTGATCGAGCGCGGAATCAGCGACAGGGTCACCTGGCCATCCAGCGCCAGCGCATGGGCCAGGGCCCAGGAACTGCCGATGGCCATGGTCGAGCCGGCCAGCATGCCGGTCAACAGCGCCGGCCAGTGGCGCGCAAGCAAGGCGCGCTGCTGCCAGATCGGAATGGCGAACGCCACAGTAGCCGGGCCGAGCAGCGCCACCAGCCAGCTGGTGTCGCGGGCGTAGTCGGCGTAACGGGCCTGCATCGGGATCGCCAGGGCGAACAGCAGCACCGGCACGAAAACGATGGGCGACAACCAGTACTGCTGGAAACGGCGGTAGAGGGTACGGCTGAGCAGGTAGCCGCCCAGGGTCACGGCCAACCAGAACAGTGCTTGCTTATCGAGGCTCATGGCGCGAACTCCTGTTGCACATCCATTCCACCGCCAGGGCAGTGGAGAGCATCACCATCACAGTACTGGCGGTGATCACCAGCAGAATCTTCCAGCCTTCGCTGCGCAGCAGCGGGCCGTAGTCCAGCAGGCTCATCAGGGCGGGGATGAAGAACAGCAGCATCTCCGCCAGCAACAGGCCAGCGCCGCCTTGCAACAGCGCTGGGCGGATCGCCCCGCAGGCGAACAGCACCAGCAGCAGCGCCAGGCCGATCACCCCGCCCGGCAGCGGCAGCCCGGTGAGCGTGGCAACCCAGCCGCCGATCCACCAGAAGGCGACCAGGACGGCGAGTTCGAAAATCAGGCGGGCGGCGCGGCGAAACATGGCGGCGATCTCGATGCGTTGAGTGGGTGAATAAATCGGTTGGGAATGGCGCAAAGCCTACTCCCGCGCCTATCATCCCCAAAGCGAATAGATCGAATCGGAGCCATTCCAGAATGGAATTCAAGCAGCTGCGTACCTTCGCCGAGGTAGTGCGCCACGGCAGTTTCACCCAGGCAGCAGTGCACCTGAACGCCAGCCAGTCGGCGGTGAGCAAGCAGGTTGCGCAGCTGGAGCAGAGCCTGCGCGTACAACTGCTGGAGCGCAGCGGCCCGCACATCCGCCTGACGGCCGCCGGCGAAGTGGTACTGCGCCGCGCCGAAGACATGTTGCGTCTGCGCCGCGAGTTGCATACCGAACTGGACGACCTCACCCACCTGCACCGCGGCGAACTGCGCCTTGGCTTACCGCTGCTGGGCGCCGACGCGCTGTTTGCCGGGCGCTTCGCCGAGTACCGGCGGCGCTACCCGAACATCGACGTGCACCTGATCGAGGGCGGCAGCAAGACCATGGAGGAAATGGTCCGCAGCGGCGAACTGGAACTGGGCGGCGGCCTCACGCCGGACGAGCCTGGCTTCGACTGGCAGCCGTTCTGCAACGAGCCGCTGGACGTCCTGTTGCCGGCCGATCATCCGCTGGCATCGCGGGGAAACCTGGAACTGGTGGAACTGTCCGACACGCCTTTCCTGCTCTACCAGCAGAGCTTCACCCTCAACGACCGCCTGCTGCGCGCCTGCCGCGAAGCCGGCTTCGAACCCAAGGAGGGCGGGCGCAGCGGACAGGCTGACTTCCTCGGCGCATTGGTCGCTGCCGGCCAGGGCGCGGTGCTGCTGCCCCGCGTGGTAGCGAAGGACCTGGAGCGGCCGGGCCTGGTGCGCGTGCTGCTGAGCCAGCCGGACCTGCGCTGGGACATCAGTTTCATCTGGCGGCGCGACGCCTACCTGTCGAATGCGGCGAAGGCCTGGTTGGCGTTGATGGTCGAGATGCCGTTGCATCCGGAGTGAAACCGGTTCGCGAGCAAGCTCGCTCCTACGAAGAGCGCGCGGCACATACCTGTCGGAGCGAGCTTGCTCGCGAAGCTCTTCAGAGCAGCTGCGGAAACTCGCCGGCCAGCTTCGGCCATTCCCGCTGCGCCTGCTCATCATCGGCCAGCAGCTGGAACCCGGCGAACTCGAATGCCGGCGACACGGTACACCCCACCAGCACGTAGTCTCCCAGGCAGCGCGCCGCCTGCCAGGCATGGGCGGGCACGGCGCGTTGCGGCAAGCTGCCCTCGCCCACCGGGCCGAGGGTTTCGATGCGTACGGCAGACTCCGGAGCGTCGGCGATCAGCAACTCCAGCGGCGAGCCCTCGTGGAAGTGCCAGAGCTCGTCGGCATCCACGCGGTGCCAGCGGCTGACGGTTCCCGCCGGCAGGAGGAACAGGATGGCCGACGATTGCGGCCGGCCATCGGTACCCTTCAGCCGCGACTCGAACACACGTCGGTAGAAGCCGCCCTCGGGGTGCGGGGCGAGCTGCAGCGTGTCGATCAGCTGGCGGGCGCGGGGATGCATCAGGCCTTCAGCGCGGCGATGAATTCGCCCAGCCACGGCTCGGAGTCGGTCTCCTGGTCCACCGTCTCGCTGCCGTCCAGGCGCAGCATCGGCACCACTTCCCGTACGCCCAGCTCGACGAACAGTTCACGCACCTGCTCGCCACCACCGCAGTAGGTGTCGCCATAGCTGGAATCGCCCAGCGCCAGCACGCCGCCGGGGCAACCGCGCCATTGCGCGGGCAGGCGATCACGGATGGCATGGAACAGCGGCTGGAAGCTGTCCGGCAGATCGCCCATGCCAGTGGTGGAAGTCACCACCAGGAAGGCCTCGGGAGAAAAATCGATCACCGCATCCAGGGTGGCGCGCGGGTCGAACCAGGCCTCGAAGCCGGCGGCCTCGAGCAGGCGCTTGGCGTGACGGGCGACTTCTTCGGCGGTGCCGTAGACCGATCCGGACAGGATGGCGACTTTCATGTTCACTCCCACAAGGCAATACAAGGCCGCCCATTATGCCCCATCCGTGCCGCACCGCGCCGGGGCTGGTATAGTTTTGCCCTACCCGGCCGCTCGGACATTGTCCATCGCGGCGCTTCCCCTGTGGATTTTCGCGAGGCGTGCATGGGCCAGACCCCAGCCCCCATCCTGATCACCGGCGCCAGCCAGCGCATCGGCCTGCATTGCGCGAAACGCCTGCTGCAAGACGGCCAGCCGGTCATCGCGACCTATCGCCAGGAAAAACCCGGCATCGCCGAACTGCGCGAACTGGGTGCCACCTGCCTGCACGCCGAACTGGCCGACGAGGCCGGCATCCTGGCCTTCATCGACGAGCTGAAGTCCCGCACCAACCGGCTACGCGCGATCATCCACAACGCCTCGGCGTGGATCTCCGAGCAGCCCGACGAAGAGGCGCAGGCCTTCGAGTCGCTGTTCCGCGTGCACATGCTCGCGCCCTACCTGATCAACCTGCGCTGCGCCGAACTGCTCGAGCGCGACGCCGCCGGGCGCAGCGCCCCAGCCGACATCATTCACCTCAGCGACGACGTCGCCCGCAAGGGCAGCGCCAACCGCATCGCCTACTGCGCCAGCAAGGCCGGCCTGGACAACCTCACCCTGTCCTTCGCCGCCAGCCTCGCACCGCGCATCAAGGTCAACGGCATCGCGCCGGCACTGATCATGTTCAATCCCGGCGACGACGCCGAGTACCGCGCCCGCACCCTGGCGAAATCCGCCATGGGCATCGAGCCCGGCCCGGACGTGATCTACCAGAGCGTGCGCTACCTGCTCGACAGCCCCTACGTGACCGGCACCACCCTGACCGTCAACGGCGGCCGGCACCTCAAATGACCCGCCCGGCGCGGGCACGAGGAACTCCCACCATGATCGAAGACCTGTCTCACCACTACCGTGAGATTCTCCTCGGGCTCGGCGAAGACCCGACCCGCGAGGGCCTGCTGGACACCCCCAAGCGCGCGGCCAAGGCCATGCAGTACCTCTGCCACGGCTACGCACAGACGCTGGACGAGATCGTCAACGGCGCGCTGTTCGCCTCGGACAATGACGAAATGGTCATCGTCAAGGACATCGAGCTCTACTCGCTGTGCGAACATCACCTGCTGCCCTTCATCGGCAAGGCCCATGTGGCGTACATTCCCACCGGCAAGGTGCTGGGCCTGTCGAAAGTGGCGCGCATCGTCGACATGTTCGCGCGTCGCCTTCAGATCCAGGAAAGCCTGACCCGGCAGATCGCCGAGGCCGTCCAGCAGGTCACCAGCGCCGCTGGCGTGGCGGTGGTGATCGAGGCGCAGCACATGTGCATGATGATGCGCGGGGTGGAGAAGCAGAACTCGGTGATGAACACCTCGGTGATGCTCGGCGCCTTCCGCGAATCGACCAATACCCGCCAGGAATTCCTGCAACTGATCGGACGGAGCAAGTGAAATGACGCAACTGCAGCCGGGCATGGCGCGGATCCGGGTCAAGGACCTGCGCGTACGCACCTACATCGGCATCAAGGAAGAGGAAATCCTCAACAAGCAGGATGTGCTGATCAACCTCACCATCCTCTACCCGGCCGGCGACGCGGTGCAGGTCAACGACATCGACCACGCGCTGAACTACCGCACCATCACCAAGGCGATCATCGCCCACGTCGAGGAAAACCGCTTCGCCCTGCTCGAGCGCCTGACCCAGGAGCTGCTCGACCTGGTCATGGCCAACCCGGCGGTACGCTATGCCGAGGTGGAAGTGGACAAGCCCCACGCCCTGCGCTTCGCCGAATCTGTGTCCATCGCCCTCGCCGCGCAACGCTGAAGGCCGCCCAAGCACCTGCACGCCCGTGCCAGTCGGCCAACGGGCGTTGCTGGCAGATCGCCCGCCTCTTAGAATCTCGCCAGCCCCGCCATGCGCCTCTGAAGCGCCTTTGTTGAGAGACCTGCCATGACCGAGCCGATGAACCTGACCGACGAGCAACGCACGGCGCTCGAAGCCGCCGCGTTCCGCACCCTGGTGCAGCACCTGCGTACCCGCAAGGACGTGCAGAACATCGATCTGATGAATCTTGCCGGGTTCTGTCGCAACTGCCTGTCCAAGTGGTACAAGGCAGCGGCCGACGACATGGGCCTGGAAGTCAGCCCGGACCAGGCCCGCGAAGAGATCTACGGCATGCCTTACGCCGAATGGAAGGCCAAGTACCAGACGGAAGCGACCCCTGCCCAGCAGACGGCCTTCGATAACGCGAAGAAACACTAAGAGTTTGCCTTGATGACCCTCACCGATTTTCGTGTGCGCCTGCGCAGCGAGCAGCACCTGTTCACCGACACCCTGGCGTACATCGCCGAGCACTACAGCTACAGCCCCAGCGCCTTCACCAACGGCAGCGTGGAAAACCCCGCCGGGCAGAACGAGGGCTCCTGCAAGACCCTGGGCTTCGCCATTCTCGAAGGCCTGAGCCAGGAAGAGAGCCTGCTGGCGTTCGGTGAGCACTACCGCGCCGTGCGCGAGCACCCCGAAGGCACCGATCACGCCAACATCCGCGCCCTGCAGGTGACTGGCCTGGCCGGCGTCAACTTCGAGCGCCAGCCGCTGTCGCGCCGCGGCTGAGGCGACTCGCTCGATGAAAAAGCCCCGCCGATGCGGGGCTTTTTCTTGGCCGGGAAGAACGCAGCGACTCAACACCGCGGGTGCTTAGCCAAACGACTCATGTGATTGAAAAACAACATAGATTGACGCGAAAACAGGCGATTGGAACACTCCCCGGCGACTTCACTTGACTACCGGGAGCTCCGCCAATGACAAGAACAATGCGCGCCCTGGCCGGTTGCCTGCTGCTGGCATCCGCCTGTCTCACCCCGCTTGCCGCCCAGGCCGGCGACCTCGATGGCATCAAGCAGAAAGGCGAACTCAGCTTCGCCCTCACCGGCAAGTACCCGCCCTTCAGCTTCATCGACATCGACGGCAAGCTGCAGGGCTTCGACGTCGACATCGGCGATGGCATCGCCCGGCGCCTGGGCGTGACGGCCAAGCCGGTGACCACCGCCTGGGACGGCATTGTCGGCGGCCTGCTCGCCGGCAAGTACGACGCCATCATCGGCAGCCTGGCGATCACCGACGAACGCCTGAAGGCCGTCGACTTCTCCGAGCCCTACTACCTCTCCGGCGCGCAGTTGTTCGTGCGCAAGGACAGCCCGCTGCAGAGCATCGACGAGATGGACGGCAAGGTCATCGGCATTACCCTGGGCGAGACCTACGAAAGCTGGCTGCGCGAGCACAAGCCCAACGTCACGCTGAAAACCTACAAGGGCCTGCCGGACATCCTCCTGGACCTGCAGAACAAGCGCATCGACGGCTTCGTCACCGACAAGATCGCCGGCCTGCTGACCATCCGCGATCGCAACCTCAACGCCCGGCCGGCCGGCGAGCTGCTCTACCCTGAAAAGATGGGCATCGCCGTACGCAAGGACAACCCGGAGCTGAAGGCGGCGATCAACGCGGCACTCGCCGATCTCGACAAGGACGGCAGCTACAAGGGCATCAGCGAGAAATGGCTGGGCACCGACATCCGTTGAAGGACATCGCGCAATGTTGACTTACTTCCACCCCGACCAGTACCTGCACCACCCCCGCACCTACCTGTCCCGTGGGCAGATGCGCGTACCGCAGGAAATCCCCGAGCGCCCGCGGCGCCTGCTGCAGGCCGTGGAACGGCTCGGCTTCGAGCTGCGCCAGCCGGATGACCACGGTATGCAACCGCTGAGCGCCGTGCACAGCCCGGAGTACCTGCGCTTCCTCGAAGAAGCCCACAGCGAGTGGAAGGCTACCGGCCAGGACTGGGGCGACGAAGTGATCTCCAACGTCTTCGTCCGCGAGCCCAACCCGCTGCGCGGGATTCTCGCCAAAGCCGCACGCTACCTGGCCGATGGCAGTTGCCCGGTCGGCGAGCAGACCTGGCGCGGCGCCTACTGGTCGGCACAAAGCGCAGTGGCCGGCGCACGCGCCCTGCTCGACGGCCAGCCCGAGGCCTATGCACTGTGTCGTCCACCGGGACACCATGCACGCCGCGATGCCGCTGGTGGCTTCTGCTACCTGAACAACGCCGCCATCGCCGCCCAGGAATTGCGCAAGGGCCATGCGCGCGTCGCCGTGCTGGATACCGACATGCACCACGGCCAGGGCATCCAGGAAATATTCTACGAGCGGGACGACGTGCTGTACGTGTCGATCCATGGCGACCCGACCAACTTCTACCCGGTGGTTGCCGGCTACGAGGACGAGCGCGGCACTGGAGCCGGCCACGGCTACAACGTCAACCTGAGCATGCCCCACGGCTCGCCCGAGTCGGTGTTCTTCGAGCGGCTGCGCGAGGCCATCGCGGCCCTGCGCCGGTTCGAACCCGAGGTACTGGTGCTGTCACTGGGCTTCGATATCTACGAGCTCGACCCGCAGTCCCAGGTCGCGGTGACCAGCGAGGGCTTCAATCGTCTCGGCCAGGCCATCGGCGAACTGGGCCTGCCCACGCTGATCGTGCAGGAAGGCGGCTACCACCTGGAGAGCCTGCAGGAGAACGCCGAGCAGTTCTTCAACGGCTTCCTCGCACCCCGGCGCACTGCATGAAGCCGCAGCGGGCGGCCCCGGCCGCCCGCTTCAGAACCTGTTTACGATCTCGCGAGCTAGAGCAGAACAAGGCGAAATCGGTTGAGGGAGCGGAGTTTACTTGCAGTAAATGAGCATCCCGAGACCGATTTCAACGCAGTTATGTCGACGCGCAGCAGATCGTAGACAAGTTCTCACGCCGCCGGCAGGCGCAACGCCCCGGCACAGTCCTCGCGCTGCTGCATCGCCTCGACCACCTGCGCCAGCGCTAGGCGCACATCGCCGATCAGCCGGTTGCTCTTCAGCTCCTGCTTGTACACCAGGTAGAAGTTGAACCACTGCTCCAGCGCGAAGGGGCGGCTGACCAGCTTGGGGTTTTCGCACAGGTCCGCGGCGGTGATGGCGTTGACCAGGCTCAGCCCGCCGGTCATCTCGATCATTGCGCCCATGCTCGACAGGCTCGACTGCAACTCGTGGCGCAGCAGACGGCGCAGGCTGTTGTCGCGGTAGATCAGGTGGTCCGACTGGATCGGCTTGATCAGCGTCTGCCCATCGAGGTCGGTCAGTTCCAGCTCGGCCTTTTCTGCCAGCGCACTCGCCGACGGCATCAGCACGCGCATGCGTGCCGCCACCATCGGCGCGAACAGCAGGTTGGGCTCGTGCACCTCATAGGACACCAGCGCCATGTCCAGCCTTCCAGCCTCCACATCAGCAATCAGCCGGCCGCTGGCCGCCACATCCAGTGACACCGCGATCCCCGGGTGTGCCTGCAGGTAACGCTGCACCAGGGCCGGCCCGAAGCGATGCCCCAGTCCCGGCGCGCAACCCAGTTTCAGCGACGCCACGCCGCTGTCCTGGAGGACGAACAAGTCCTCCTCGATACGCGCCAGGTTGCCCATCAGCAGGATCGCCTCGTTGAGCATGTAGCGCCCTGCGGCAGTGATCTGCAGGCGCTGGTTCTCACGGGCGAACAGGCGAATCTTCAGCGACTCCTCCAGCCGCGCCAGCGCATGGCTGACAGCCGACTGGGTAAGCCCCAGCTGCACCGCCGCCTGGCGCGTCGAACCGGTGGTGGCGATGGCGTGGAAGATTTCCAGATCGCGCAGGCTGAACTCGGTACGCATGGTCGGGAACACCCTGGCCGGTCAAATGATGAAAAAAGATCATAAATTGACGCTGTTTTTTGTCAATGCAAGACTCGCCACGTGTTCTCGAACAACCGAAACCCTTTCAGAACAGGGGTCTTTGACCGAACACCTGGGTATTAAAATAATTTGTAGGAATCACCATTCGTTCCCCGCGTTTGGCTCCCGACACCCATCCCGAGAATAAGAATGTTCGACTTCAACCTTGTGCTCCATTACCTGCCGATGCTGCTCAAGGCAGCCGGCGTTACCGTCGAGCTGACCTTGCTGGCCATCGTCTTCGGCCTGCTGATCGGCCTGCTCGCCGCCCTCGCCCGCCTGTCCCGGCACCGCGCCCTGCGCTGGACCGCCGCCGGCTACATCTGGCTGATCCGCTCGACGCCGCTGCTGGTCCAGTTGTTCATCATCTACTTCGGCCTGCCGCAGTTCGGCTTCGAACTGTCGCCCTTCACGTCGGGCGTGATAGGCCTGGCGCTGAACGTCGGCGCCTACAACGCCGAGACTATCCGCGCCGGCATCCAGGCGATTCCTCTCGGCCAGGTCGAAGCCTCGCGCTCGCTGGGCTTCGGCACCGCGCGGACCATGCGGCTGATCATCCTGCCGCAAGCGTTCAAGCTGATCGTCCCGCCGCTGGGCAACAACCTGATCATCCTGATCAAGGACACCTCGCTGGTGTCCACCATCACCCTGGCCGAGCTGTTCATGCGCACCCAGCAACTGGTCGGCGCAACGTTCAAGCCGTTCGAGCTGTATTTCGCCTGCGCGCTGATCTACGCGCTGCTGACCACCATCACCAGCCTGCTGCTGCAACTGTTCGAGCGGCGCCTGCTGCTCAAGGGAGGACGGGCATGAGCCGCGCCGACGTACAAATCCAGCTGAAAGATATCCACAAGCACTACGGCCCGCTGGAGGTGCTCAAGGGCATCGACCTGGACGTGCACAAGGGCGAGGTGATGGTGCTGATCGGCCCCAGCGGCTCGGGCAAGAGCACCCTGCTGCGCTGCGTGAACATGCTCGAACAGCCGACGCGCGGCGAAATCCTCTTTCAGGACCAGTTGATCAACGACCGCCAGCGCAGCCATCGCGCGCAGGAAAAGTACCTCAACAGCCTGCGCATGAAAGTCGGCATGGTGTTCCAGCACTTCAACCTGTTCCCGCACCTGACCGTGCTGGAGAACATCACCATCGCCCCGACCCAGTTGCAGGGCATCGACCCGCGCCAGGCGCGAGCCGAGGCCGAGGAGCTGCTGGAAAAGGTCGGCGTGCTGGACAAGCGCGACGTCTACCCCGGCAACCTCTCCGGCGGTCAGAAGCAACGCGTGGCGATTGCCCGCGCCCTGGCGCTGAAACCCGACGCGATGCTGTTCGACGAGCCGACATCGGCGCTCGACCCGGAAATGGTCGGCGGCGTGCTCAACGTGATGGAGAGCCTGGCCCGCAGCGGCATGACCATGATGGTGGTCACCCACGAAATGCGCTTCGCCGAGAAGGTCGCCGATCGCGTGGTGTTCATGGCCGACGGCAACATCGTCGAGCAGGGTACCCCGCAGGAAGTGTTCCGCGCGCCACAACAGCAACGCACCCGCGCGTTCCTCGCCGACATCGGCTGATACGCCCAATCCAGCGCGCACGCCACGGCGGGCGCCGACAATCAGGGGATTCGCATGTCCGACTACCTGTTCTACCAATCCGCGGTGCGCCTGCCGACCGTCTCCCACGCCCAGGGTATCTACGCCTGGGACGAGCACGGCCAGCGCTACCTGGACGCCTGCTCCGGGGCCATCGTCGCGCAGCTCGGCCATGGCCATCCGGCAGTGCGCGAGGCGATGCTGGCGCAACTGGACAAGGTCGCCTTCGCCTACCGCACCCAGTTCGAGAACCAGCCGGCGCTGGACCTCGCCGAGCGCCTGGTCAACCTCACCGGCCAGCGCTTCGACCGGGTGTTCTTCTCCTCGGGCGGATCCGAGTCGGTCGAGTCGGCGCTGAAGATCGCCCGCCAGTACTGGTATGCCAAGGGCGAAGCGCAGCGCCGGGTGTTCATCAGCCGCAAGCCGGCCTACCACGGCTCGACCATGGGCGCACTGGCGATGACCAGCTACACGCCGCTGACCCAACCCTTCGAGCCGATGTTCCAGCACTACCCGAAGATCGCCTCGCCGACCCAGTACCGCGTACCCGCCGGCCTGAGCGCCGAGGCCCACGCGATTGCCTGCGCCGACGAACTGGAAGCGGCCATCCTGGAAATCGGCGCGCAGAACGTCGCCGCCTTCATCGCCGAACCCATCGGCGGCGCCAGTACCGGCGCGGAAGTGCCGCACGACGCGTACTTCCCGCGCATCCAGGCGATCTGCAAGCGCCACGGCATCCTGCTGATCCTCGACGAAGTGATGACCGGCATCGGCCGCACCGGCCGCTGGTTCGGCTACGAACACTGGGACGTGCAGGCCGACATCCTCTGCCTGGCCAAGGGCCTGGGCGCCGGCTACTACCCGGTGTCGGCAGTGCTGACCCGCGCCGAACTGACCGACCCGATCCTCGCATCGGGCGGCTTCCAGCATGGCTACACCTACGCCGGCAACCCGCTGGCCAGCGCCACCGCACTGGCGGTGATCCAGGCCATCGAGGACGAAGGCCTGGTAAGCAAGGTCGCCGAGAACGGCGCCTACCTGCTGGAGCGCCTCAAGGCCCTTGGCGCACGCTACGAGTTCATCGGCGATGTGCGTGGCCGCGGATACCTGCAGGCCATCGAGTACGTCGCCGACCGCGACAGCAAGACGCCCTTCCCGCTGGCCGCCAACGTCAGCGACAGCATCACCCGCCTGGCTCGCGAGCGCGGCCTGATCATCTACCCGCGCCGTTCGTTGATGGGTGAACAGGGCGACCACACGCTGATCTCGCCGCCGCTGATCACTACCCGCGAACAGTGCGACGAAATCGTCGAACTGCTCGGCGCCACCTTCGACGCCTTCCAGGCGCAGCAGGCCGGCCGATGAACAAGCAGTGCACGCTGGAACAGGCCATCGCCGACATCGCCGACGGCAGCAGCATCATGGTCGGCGGCTTCGGTTCGCCCGGCACGCCGTTTTCTCTGCTGGAAGAACTCATGCGGCAGGGCAAGCGTGACCTGACCATCATCAAGAATGACGCCAACCAGGACGGTTACGGCGTGTCGCGGCTGATCGAGGCCGGCGCCATTCGCAAGATGGTCACCACCCACCTCGGCCTGAGTGGCGCCGCGCGCAAGGCCTACACCGCCGGGCAACTGGAAGTGGAGTTCGTTTCCCAGGGCCTGTTCGCCGAGCGTATCCGCTGTGCCGGCGTCGGCCTGCCGGCTTTCCTCAGCGACATCGAGATTCCCGAGGAGCTCGGCGAGCAGCGCCAGACGGTGACGCTCGAAGGCCGCCAGCTGTACGTCGAAACGGCGCTGCGCGCCGACTACGCCTTCATCGCCGGGCACCGTGCCGACCATGCCGGCAACCTGCAATACCACGGCAGCGCGCGCAACTTCGGCCCGCTGATGGCGATGGCCGCCGACCGCGTGATCGCCGAGGTCTACGACCTCAGCGAGCAGGCCCTGGCGGCCGACAGCATCCACACCCCCGGCATCTTCGTGCACCACCTGGTCGCCGTCACAAGGAGCTCCCATGAGTACCAGCCCATCCCTCGCTGACCCGCGGGAAATCATCGCCCGCCGGGCCGCCCGGGATATCCGCGACGGCCAGTTGGTGAACCTCGGCATCGGCCTGCCGACCCTGATCCCCGGCTACGTGCCGGCGCACATCCAGGTGTGGATCCACTCGGAGAACGGCATCGTCGGCGTTGGCCCGCAGGCTGACGCGCACAACCTCGACGCCGAACTGATCGACGCTGGCGGCGGCTACGTCACCGTGGTGCCGGGCGGCGCCATCGTCGACAGCGCCACCTCCTTCGGCATCATCCGCCGCGGCCTGCTCGACATCACCTTCCTTGGCGCGCTGCAGGTTTCGCAGCACGGCGACCTGGCCAACTGGCTGGTGCCGGGCAAGATCGTCGCCGGCATCGGCGGCGGCGCGGAGCTGGCGCAGAAGGCCCGCCAGGTGATCGTCACCATGCCGCACTGCGACAAGGACGGCCGCGCCAAGATCGTCGAACGCTGCGAGCTGCCGCTCACCGCGCGCCGCTGCGTGACGCGAATCATCACCGAACACGCGGTCTTCGATATCGAGGACGAGGGCCTGCTGCTGCGGGAAATCCTCGGCGACCTGAGCCTGGCCCAACTGCAAGCGATCACCGCGCCCTTCCGCGACGCCCGCCACTGACCCGGACTGCCACCATGACTTCGACTGCCTTCCCGGCTTACATCGCCGGTTACGCCCGTACGCCCATCGGCCGGGCCTATCGCGGTGCGTTCAACGACACCGATGCTCCGACACTGGCCGCCTTTGCCCTGCGCGCGCTCCTGCAACGGCACGACCTCGACCCGCACGCCATCGACGATGTGATCCTCGGATGCGCCCTGCCCGAGGGTTCGCAGTACTACAACATCGGCCGCATGGCGGCACTGGCGGCGCAGTTGCCGGTGCGCACCCCCGGCATGACCGTGGACCGCCAGTGCGCCTCCGGCCTGATGTCGGTGGCCATCGCCAGCCAGCGCATCCAGGCCGGCGACGCCGAGCTGATCCTCGCCGGCGGCGTGGAATCCATCAGCCTGGTGCAGAACCAGCACATGAACACCTACCGACGTCAGGACCGCCAGTTGCTGGAAGTCCTGCCCGCCGCCTACATGCCAATGGTCGAGACCGCCGAAGTGGTCGCCACGCGCTATGGCGTCAGCCGCGAAGCACAGGACACCTACGCACTGGAGAGCCAGCGACGCGCCGCCACGGCACAGGCCCAGGGTCTGTTCGAAACGGAGATCGCAGCGGTCCGCACCGTTCAGCGCATCGAAGATCGCAACAGCGGCGAACAGTCCTTCGTCGAGATCGACGTGGCGCGCGACGAATGCCCACGTCCCGCCACCAGCGCCGAAGGCCTGGCAGCGCTGTCGCCGGTGTTTACCCAAGGCTCAGTCAGCGCCGGTAACGCCTGCCCGCTGTCCGATGGTTCCGCCGCTTGCCTGGTGGTTTCCGAGGCGCAGTTGCAGCGTCACGGCCTGCAACCGCTGGGGCGCCTGGTCAGTTGCGTGGTGGAAGGCTGCGCGCCCGATGAAATGGGCATCGGCCCGGTGCCGGCGATCCGCAAGCTGCTGCAGCGCTGCCGGCTGAACATCGATGACATCGACCTGTGGGAAATCAACGAAGCCTTCGCCTCGCAGGTGCTGTACAGCGCGCAAACCCTGGGCATCCCGGCGGAGCGGCTGAACGTCAACGGCGGCGCCATCGCCCTCGGCCATCCCTACGGCATGAGCGGCACACGCCTGGTAGGTCACGCGCTGCTCGAAGGTCGTCGGCGCAATGCGCGCTACATCGTGGTCAGCATGTGCATTGGCGGCGGGCAGGGTGCAGCAGCGCTGTTCGAATGCCTCTGAGCCCGACAAAGAAAAAGGCCCCGCAAAGCGGGGCCCCTTCCTGCACGCCGGCTCTTCGGGCCGTTACAGGGAATCCAGGTAGCGCTCGACGTCCAGCGCGGCCATGCAGCCGGCGCCGGCGGACGTGATCGCCAGGCGGTAGACATGGTCGGCCACGTCGCCGGCGGCGAACACGCCGGGGATGCTGGTCGCCGTGGCATTGCCTTCGCGGCCGCCGTTGACCACCAGGTAGCCGTCCTTCAGCTCAAGCTGACCTTCGAACAACGAGGTGTTCGGCGTGTGGCCGATGGCGACGAACAGGCCGTCCACCTTCAGTTCCGAAGCCTGGCCATCGTTATGGCGCAGGCGCACGCCGGTGACGCCCATGGCATCGCCCAGCACCTCTTCCACCCGGGCATTCAGGCGCAGTTCGATCTTGCCCTCGGCGACGCGGGCACGCAGCTTGTCCTGCAGGATCTTCTCGGAACGGAAGCTGTCGCGGCGGTGCACCAGGGTCACCTTGCTGGCGATATTGGCCAGGTACAGCGCCTCTTCCACGGCAGTATTGCCGCCGCCCACCACCGCCACTTCGCGGTTGCGGTAGAAGAAGCCGTCGCAGGTGGCGCAGGCGGACACGCCCTTGCCCATGAACGCCTCTTCCGACGGCAGGCCGAGATAACGCGCACTGGCACCGGTGGCGATGATCAGGGCATCCGCGGTGTAGGTGCCGCTGTCGCCCTTGAGCACGAACGGCTTGCCGGCCAGGTCGACGCCATGGATATGGTCGAAGACGATCTCGGTCTCGAAGCGCTCGGCGTGTTCCTGCATGCGCTGCATCAGCGCCGGGCCGGTCAGGCCATGGGGGTCACCCGGCCAGTTGTCGACTTCGGTGGTGGTGGTCAGTTGGCCGCCGGCCTGCATGCCAGTGATCAGCAGCGGCTTGAGGTTGGCGCGGGCGGCGTAGACCGCAGCGCTGTAACCCGCAGGCCCCGAACCCAGAATGATGACGCGCGCGTGACGATCGGACATGACAGCCTCCAGTGCTCGGGTGAAGAGCGGGGTGCAAAAGAAAAGGGAGCTGCCAAAGCACCAGGGGGAAGGTTGGGAGGGCGGCAGCTCCACTGAAAGGTTTCTTGCGCGGACCGCACGGTCCGGAGACTGAGGACAATGCGGTGTGACCTGAGTCACGGATCGCATTGTCCCGCAGAACTCCGGAAAACCCTTGAGATAAGTCAGGGATTTCCGCGGTCGTCCTGCGCTCCTTGAGATAAGTCAGGGAGTGTCGGATCGACCCTCGAACTCGTTCGATACCAGATGGCGCGCAGCTTACCGCCGCCGCCGCGTCCTGCTGAAATGCCCAATCTCAATGCCCCCCATAGGCTGCCCCTATGTAGCGGGCAGCCACTGCACCTGTGTCTAGACTCAAGCAAACCAGAGGTCACCCGGACCACCATGAACCTTCGCGCCCGCCTGCTTTGGCTGTGCCTGCCCCTGTTCGTCGCGAGCCTCACAGGGGTCTGGCTGCTGTCGGACATGATCCTGCTCGACCGCTTCGACCGCGGGGACCGCCAGCACCTGGCCGACGAGGTACGCATCGTCCACAACCGCGTCGCTTACGAAAAACAGCGCAACCTCGACATCGTCCACAGCTACGCCTGGTGGGATGCCAGCTACCAGTTCATGCGCCTGCCGCAGGCGCGCTTCATCGAGGACAACCTGGACCAGGACCTGCTGGGCATCCTCGGCTTCGACTATGTGCTGTTCGTCGACCGCGACGGGCACATCCTCGCCCAGCAATGGAAACTCGACGAACTGGCCCAGCGTTTCCCCGGCCAGCAGGTGCCCGAAGCCGCCCGGCTGCGCGACGGCATCCTGCGCACCGCACTGGAGCTGGGCGCCCTGGATATCGATGGCGACCCGCGCCACAGCCTCGACCAGCTGCTGCAGATCGAAGGCGTGCCGCAGCTGCTGCTCAGCTATCCCATCAGCAATACCGCGGGCACCGCCGAGCCGGCCGGCGTGGTCATCGCCGGCGTGCTGCTCGACAGCGCGCGCATGTACAACCTGCAGACCCAGATGGGCGCGAGCCTGCGCCTGGCCCGGGACCCGGTACAGGGCAAGGACTGGCGTACCCTGAACATCCCCACCGGGCGCGGCGCCACCCTGCTCAGCTCGCGGCATCTGCTGGACGAGAACAGCCAGCAGATGTCGCTGCTCTATCTCGACTCCCACGGCCGGCCGCAACTGCGCCTGGAACTGACCAGCCCCCGGCCGCTGTACCAGCAAGGCCAGCAGTCGGTCAGCCTGTTCCTCTACCTGACCCTGGCCCTGCTCGGCGGCGCCATCCTGCTCGCCTACGTGGCCCTGGAGCTGCGCATCATTCGCCGGGTCAGCAGCATGAACCGCGAGGTAGCAGTCATCGGGCAGGACCGCACCGCCTTGCGCCTGAGCCCACAGGGGACGGACGAACTGGGCCAGCTGGCCAACGAGATGAACCGTACCCTCGATCGCCTGGCGCAGAGCGAAGCGCGCGATCGGGCCATCCTCGATGCCATCCGCGATGGCTACTTCGAGATGGACACCCGGGGCATCATCCGCACCGTCAACCCGGCACTGTGCCGGATGCTCGACTACGCCGCCGACCAGCTCAGCGGCCAGCACTTCGGCATCCTCCTGCAGGAGGAGGACTATCACCGCGCCCAGAGCCTGTACGACAAGGTCCGCGACGACGAGCAGGAAACTACCTTCTCCGCCCCGTTCAAGCGCCGCGATGGTCGGCTGGTGAGCTGCGAAACACGGCTCTCGGCGATCCGTGATGGCCAGGGTGAATTCCAGGGCTTCCGCGGCATCCTGCGCGACATCAGCGATCAGGTGGCCTACCAGAAACAACTGATCGACCTCGCGTACCGAGACACGCTGACCGCACTGGGCAACCGCAAGGCCTTCAATGAGCAATTGCAGCGCGCCATCGTGCACAGCAATCGGGTGGCCCTGCTGTACATCGACCTGGACCGCTTCAAGCAGGTCAATGACCGCTTCGGCCATGCCATCGGCGATGCGCTGCTCAGCACCGTCGGCGAGCGCATGCGCGGCAGCCTGCGCCAGCCGGACCAGGCCTTCCGCCTGGGCGGCGACGAATTCGCCGTGCTGCTGGAAAATGCCCAGCCGGATCAGGCCGAAGCCCTGGGCATGCGCCTGCTGGGCGTACTCGGCGCCGAGTACCGCCTGGACGGCCAGGTCATCGACTTCGTCACCCCCAGCATCGGCATCGCCTTCTACCCGCAGGACGCCGCCGATGCCGACGCCCTGACCCGCGCCGCCGACATCGCCATGTACCAGGCCAAGCAGGAACGCAACCGCTGTTATCGCTACACGGTCGCCTGAACGCGCGGCTGCGATGCACATACCCGGCAAAACAGACGGCTCGCCGGGCCTTCGCCGGGTCTGCTAAGGTCGCCTACGGTTCAACCCTGGAGAGTCCGATGTCCACCCTGAGCGGCCCGCAATACCTCAGCGAAGGCCTGAAACTGATGATGCGCCCCGGCCTGCGGCTGTTCGTCCTGCTGCCCCTGAGCATCAACATCCTGCTGTTCGTCGGCCTGATCGGCTTCGCCATCAACCAGTTCAGCCACTGGGTCGACTGGCTGATGCCGACCCTGCCGGACTGGCTGAGCTTCCTGCAGTTCATCCTCTGGCCGCTGTTCGTCGCGCTGGTCCTGCTGATCGTGTTCTTCACCTTCACCATGATCGCCAACATCATCGCCGCGCCCTTCAACGGCTTCCTGGCGGAGAAGGTGGAAGTCGTGGTGCGCGGCACCGACGACTTCCCCGAATTCAGCTGGGGCGAGCTGATGGCCATGGTGCCGCGAACCATCGGCCGCGAGCTGCGCAAGCTCGGCTATTTCCTGCCACGCGCCATCGCGCTGTTCATCCTCAGCCTGATCCCCGGCCTGAACCTGATCGCTGCACCGCTGTGGCTGATCTTCGGCGTGTGGATGATGGCGGTGCAGTACATCGACTACCCGGCGGACAACCACAAACTGGGCTGGAACGAGATGCTCGCCTGGCTGCGCAGCAAGCGCTGGGCCTGCATGGGCTTCGGTGGCATCACCTACCTCGCGCTGCTGATCCCGGTGGTCAACCTGGTCGCCATGCCCGCCGCCGTGGCCGGCGCCGTGCTGTTCTGGGTGCGCGAGGGTGGTGAAAAGGCGCTGGTGAAGTAACCCGCCGCCGCGCCTGAGCGGCTGTCACCTATCGATCATCGCATTGTCATCGGCGCGCCACCGCGCGCCGGGACACTGCGAGCATGACCACGATTCCCCTGCGCATCGCGCTGATCAGCGAAACCTTTCCGCCGGAAATCAACGGCGTGGCCAACACCCTCGGCCGGCTGGCCTCAGGGCTGCTGCATCTCGGACACCAGATCCAGGTCGTCCGCCCGCGCCAGCAGAGCGACGAAGGCCGACACAGCGATGGCCAGCTGGTGCTGACCCGTGGTTGGCCGCTGCCCGGCTACCCCGGCCTGCAATGGGGCCAGTCGTGCCTGCACAAGCTGATGCGCCACTGGAAACGCACCCGCCCGGATGTGCTCTACATCGCCACCGAAGGCCCCCTCGGCCTCGCCGCTCTGCGCGCCGCCCGGCGCCTGCGGATCCCGGTGATCAGCGGCTTCCACACCAATTTCCAGCAGTACAGCGCGCACTACGGTTTCGGCCCGCTGATGCGCCTGGTGACCCTGTACCTGCGCTGGTTCCACAACCGCACCCAGCAGACCCTGGTGCCCAGCGCCAGCCAGTCCATGGAGCTGCAGCGGCGCGGCTTCGAGCGCCTGGCGCAGCTCTCGCGCGGCGTCGACAGCCAACTGTTCAACCCCGCCCGCCGCGACGAAGCGCTGCGTCGCGAATGGGGCCTGGGCGAACGGGATATCGCTGTGTTGCATGTCGGCCGGCTGGCAGCGGAGAAAAACCTGTCGCTGCTGGGCAGCAGCTTCCGCGCCCTGTGCGCGGAACACCCGCAGCTGAAACTGCGCCTGGTGATAGTCGGTGACGGCCCGCAGCGCGCGCACCTGCAGAAGGAACTGCCCGAAGCGCTGTTCTGCGGCCTGCAGCGTGGCGAGGAACTGGCCCGGCACTACGCCAGCGGCGACCTGTTCCTGTTCCCCAGCCTGTCGGAAACCTTTGGCAATGTGGTGCTGGAGGCGCTGGCCTCAGGGCTGGCGGTGGTGGCCTTCGACCAGGCGGCCGCCGGCCAGCACATCCGCCACGGGCACAACGGCGTGCTCGGCGTTCCGGGCGAGAGCCAGAGCTTCTTCGAAGCGGCGAGCTGGCTGCTGGAGGACCCGGAGCGTTTGCGCCGGGTGCGCCTCAACGCTCGTCACCACGCCATCCACCAGGCGTGGGACACGGTGGTCGAGCGCTTCGAGGGCTATCTGCAGGAAGCCTGCCGCGCGGGCCTGCCGGGGAAGAACCCCGGCGGCCTGGGCCACCCTGAAACCCACAAGTAGCGATCAGGCGAAAGGCTTGGGCTCGGCGGCAAAGGACAGGCTCATGGCGCCGGCGCCGAGGTTGATGCCGCCGGTGGGGCTGAGCATCGCCAGGTGCACCTGCACGCCCTTGGCCTGGCAGGCCGCTTCCAGCGCGGCGAAGCCTGGCAGGTCACGCAGCGCGGAAGGATCGCCGGCGTAACTCAGGCTCATCTGCGGCGCCAGCAACTCGCCCGCCTCGACCCGCGCGCGGGCGAAGTTGAGCAGGCGCTCGGCGGATTTCTCGTAGTTCGGCGACACCGACACGGGCTTGTCCTCGCCCTGTACCAGGCTCAGCACCGGCTTCATGTCGAGCATCGAACCCAGGCCAAGGAAGGCGCCACGCAGGCGGTCGCCGATGCTGCTGCGGTCGCCCTTCTGGAAGCCACGGCGGCGGATGTGCCCCAGGTCGCTGGCGACCAGGAAGGTGTTCATCTGCTGGCTGAGCTGCTCCAGGCGGGTGCGCACGGCATTGGGATGCTGATCTTCGCCGAGCAGGCGCACGCCTTCGGCGGCCAGCACGGCCAGGCCGGCGAACACGGTCTGGCTATCGATCACCCGCAGCGCGAAGGGCCCGGCGATACCAGCGGCGGCGCGGCGTTCCTTGTAGCTCTGCAGGAGGCTGAAGGAGGCCTGGGTGGCGTTGTCGAAGATCGGGCTGCGCTGGCTGCTGACGGTCAGGCAGATCACGTAGTCGAAATCGGTGACCAGCTTTTCCAGGAACCAGTCGTGAGTCTGCGCCGGAGTCAGCGGCTCGCTGCCGTCCTCGGGGCCGACCTTGGGCAGGTCCTGGGAATAGAACGTCAGGGTGGTGTCGGGATCGCGATCATCGACGATGCGACGCTCGCCCACACGGATACCGATGGGGAGGACGCGAATGTTGTGGGCAGCAAGGAATTCGGGGGGAAGGTCGCAGGTTGCATCGACTACCAAGCCGATCCGCATGACTTACTCCTATGGCCGTCTCCCGGCCTATTGTTGTGTGAACGCGTTCATACTCTGCCCGTTTCGGACTGGGAAGTCAGCATGCGGAAAGGTGGGTCTCGGAAAAGATTTGTAAACGCCTGGGCCGGTGTTTTCAGACCATTCAGGCAATCAATAACCCGCCATAAACAAGGCATCACTGGTAGGAGCGAGAGGGACGCCTAGTCCTTGCTCGCGAACCGGTTGCACGGCGGACTCTGTTCGCGAGCAAGCTCGCTCCTACAGAAATGCGAAAGCCCCTGGCACCGTGGGTGCCAGGGGCTTTTGAGGATCAGACGCGGACGAATCAGGCCAGCGACATCAGCGCATCACGGCTGAACGGCTTGATGTCGGCAAGGCGACCGTCGCGCACTTTCAGCGCCCAGTCCGGGTCCACCAGCAGGGCACGGCCGACGGCGACCAGGTCGAACTCTTCCTTGTTCAGACGCTCCAGCAAGCCGTCGATGCCCGACGGCTGGGCGACTTCCTCGGTGTTGCCGAAGAACGCCAGGAATTCGCTGCCATCCAGGCCGACGTTGCCGACGGTGATGGTCGGCTTGCCGGTGAGCTGGCGGGTCCAGCCGGCGAGGTTGAGGTCGGAGCCTTCGAATTCCGGAATCCAGAAGCGGCGGGTGGAGCAGTGGAAGATGTCCACGCCGGCATCCGACAGCGGCTTGAGGAAGGCTGCCAGCTCCTCGGGCGTCTGCACCAGGCGGGCGCTGTAGTCCTGCTGCTTCCACTGGGAGAAGCGGAAGATGATCGGGTAGTCGGGGCCGACGGCCGCGCGCACGGCCTGGATCAGTTCGATCGCAAAGCGCGAACGGTTGGCCAGGCTGCCGCCGTATTCGTCGGTGCGCTTGTTGCTGCCGTCCCAGAAGAACTGGTCGATCAGGTAGCCGTGGGCGCCGTGGATTTCCACACCATCCATGCCGATGGCCTTGGCGTCGCGAGCGGCCTGGGCGAAGGCGGCGATGACTTCCTGGATGTCGTCCTTGGTCATCTCATGGACCAGCACGGTGCCGTCCTTTTCCTTGCCGCTGGGGCCATAGCCCGGAACGCTGGCGTCCGGCTCGGTGCCCAGGCGGCGCACGGCGCCGACGTGCCACAGTTGCGGGACGATCTTGCCGCCTTCGGCGTGCACGGCGTCGACCACCTGCTTCCAGCCTGCCAGGGCATCTTCACCATGGAAGCGCGGCACGTTCGGGTAGCCGTTGGCGGCCTTGTGGTTGACCGTGGTGCCTTCGGTAACGATCAGGCCGACGCCGGCAGCGGCGCGGCGACGGTAGTACTCGACGACCTGGGCGTGGGGTACGCCGCCCGGCGTGAAGTTACGGGTCATCGGCGCCATCACGATGCGCGTGGGCAGTTCCAGATCGCCCAGGCGGAAGGGCGAGAACAGGGTATCTACGGATGCAGTCATTGAAGTCTCCATGACGGCCAGGCGACCGGTCGTCTCGTTTTTGAGTGGGGCTGGAAAAATGAGTGATGACTCAGGCAGATCAGGCCTGTAGCAAGTGCTCCAGGCGCTCGATAAAGCGTTCCACCGGCTTGAGCGAAGCGCTGACTTTCATGCGCGCCAGCACGCCCTGCCAGGCATTGCCGATGAACTCGGCCAGTTGCTCGACGTTCTCCGAGGCGGGCAATTCCCCGGCGCGCTGGGCGTCAGCCAGGCAGTCGCGCAGGGTATCGATGGACTGCTGAAGGATGCCGTCGACACGCTCGGCGATCGGCGGCGACAGCTCAGCCATCTCGAAGCTCAGGCTGCCGATGAAGCAGTGGTACTGCAGCTTCTCCTGACGGGCGAAGTGCGCCAACAGCTCGCGGTAATAGGTGAGGATGCGTGCGCGCGGCCCCAGTGCCGGATTACCCAGCGCCTCGGCGTAGCGCGCCAGGCGTGGTGCATACAGGTGCTCCAGCGCCTGCAGGGCGAAGTCTTCCTTGCTGTCGAAGTAGTGATAGAAGGAGCCCTTGGGAATCCCCGCGGCCTGGACGATGTCCTGCACGCCGGTGCCGTGGTAGCCGCTGCGGGTCATCGCCAGGGAGCCCTTGGCGAGGATCAGGTCACGCTTGTCGAGTCGGATGCTGTTCATGGCGGCAAGAATATGACCGGTCGTCTCGCTTTTGCCAGCACCATTGATCGCAGTGATTTTCCTTCAGAAGCGGATCAGCGAACCGCCGGGCTTTCCAGCAACTCCGCCACGCCTTCCTTCAGCAATTCACGCAGGCGCTCCACCACGGCTTCAGGTTCGGCTTCGCTGCAATGCAGGCACAGGCCCAGCGGCTCCATGGTCGGCAGCCCGGCGCGCCCGGCATCCAGCCGCTCGACGCCGGCCGGCAAGCCGATGGGAGTACGCAGGCCGATCCCCAACCCCGCGCCGACGGCGGCCCAGATGCCGGACAGCCCGGCACTGGTGAAGGCCACGCGCCAAGGCACGCCGGCCCTGTCCAGGGCCGCCGTTGCCGCGCTGCGCAGCAGGCAGGGCGCCTCCAGCATGACCAGCGGCAGCGCTTGGGCCGCGGGAAACAAGGGCGCATCCGGGGCGCCGATCCAGCACTGCGCCACCGCCCCCAGGCGCTCCATGTAGGGCGTGCGCTCACCGGTTTCCCACGCCAGCGCCAGGTCCAGTTCGCCGCTGCGCACCCCTTCGATGAGTTGTTGATTGCGCGAGGTGCGCACCTCGATGCGCACCCTGGGATGAGCACGGGCGAAGCGCGCGAGCACGGCGGGCAACAGGGTTTCGCCGAAGTCCTCCTGCAGGCCGAGGCGCACCCGGCCCTCCAGCGAGCCGCCACGCAAGGCGCCGGCCGCCTCGTCGTTCAAATCCAGCAGGCGGCGGGCGTAGGCCAACAGCGTCTCACCCGCCTCGGTCAGTGCCATGCCACGTCCTTCGCGGCGCAACACCGGGGTGCCGGCCTGCTCTTCCAGCTTCTTCAGCTGCGCGCTGACGGCAGACGTGGAGCGCCCCAGGCGGTCCGCCGCACGGGCGAAGCTGCCCAGCTCGATGCCGGTGACGAAGGTGCGCAGCACGTCGAGATCGAAGTTGATGCGGGCCATGGCAACCATCCTGATTAATCGAACTATCAGTCAAATATTTCCTGATTTTCAGAACAAACCTGCCGCGCTAGCCTGATTCCGTCAAGCCACAGAAGAGGAACGGCAGCATGTCTCGTCCACCCCAGGTCTCCCCTGCCCTGCAACAGCAGGCACCGAAGCTGGCGCAGATCACCGAGCAGGTGCTGTTCGGGGATGTCTGGCAACGCCCGCAGTTGAGTCCGCGCGAGCGCAGCCTGGCAACCGTCGCCGCGCTGGTGGTGCAGGGCCGGCAGAAACAACTGCCGTTCCATTTCGAACTGGCCAGGGACAACGGCCTGACCCGCGAGGAGCTGGTCGAGCTGATCACCCACCTGGCCTTCTACGGCGGCTGGCCGACGGCCGCTTCCGCTCTCAACCGTCTCGACGAGGAGTGACACCATGCCCACCGTCCGCATCTCCCTGCGCAAAGGCAAGCAACCGCAGTACCTGCGCCAACTGGCCGACACCGTATACGACGCCATGCACGAGGCTTTCAACGTCCCGGAAGGCGACCAGTTCGTGATGATCCACCAGCATGAAGCGGAGGAATTCGTCTACAACCGCGATTACCTCGGCGGCCCGCGCAGCGACGACTTCGTGCTCATCGCCATCACCATCGGCCGCCCGCGCGACTCGCAGACCAGGCAGGCGTTCTACCGCCGACTCAATGCATTGCTGGGCGAACGCCTGGGAGTCGCCAGCGAGGACGTGATGGTGCAGATCACCACCAGCGAGGCGGACGACTGGTCCTTCGGCGGCGGGCGCATGGGTGTGCTGACGCGCCCCGATGCGGTCAGTGCCAGCTGACGCGCTGCTCCAGCGGGAAGCGCAGGCGCGGGTTGTAGACGCCGTTGTCCGCAGCCCGTCCTGCTGCCAGCAACATGATCGGCACCGCGCGACGGGGAATCTGCAGCACCTTGCGCAGCCGCACCTCGTCGAAGCCTTCCATGGGGCAACTGGCGAAGCCGTGGCTCTGCAGGGCGAGCATCAGGTTCTGCGCCGCCAGCGCGGTGGATTTCACCGCCCACAGGCGCATTTCGGCGTGGCTGTTGGGCTGCCGCATCAGGGCACGGCGCAACCCGACGACCGAATACAGCGCGCGCTTGAACAACCCGCGCAAGCCCAATGCACCCTGGTCGTACTGGAAAGGCGCGGTGTGCTCATAGAAGCGCCGGACCTTCTCCGGCACCTGCGGTTCGGGCCATTGCTCGAGGATGTCGGCGCAGGACTCGCGCCAGGTATCCGGCCGCGCCAGCACGGCGATCAGCACCGGCGCCGTGCGCGCTGCGTTCTGCCCCAGGCAGACCGGCACCAGTTGGCGCCGCAGCTGGGCATCGCGGATCACCTGGAAGCTCCAGGGCTGCAGGTTGCAGGCATTGGGAGCGAGCACCGCCAGCTCCAGGCAATCGCGCAGCACTGCATCGGGCACAGGCTCGTCGAGGAAGCGACGAACCGAACGACGCTGCTCGATCAAGGCGCGCAGGGCATCAGGCGTGGCGGGCAAGCAGGCGGACTCGGCGGCGAAACGGCTCATGGCGGGCTCCGGAAGCAGGTCGCCCGATTAAGCCGCCGCGCGCTGCGCGAAACAACGCAAAGGAAGAAATGCCAGCGGGATTGGCGCAAGCGCCCTCTCCCGCCAGCAGCGGTCAGGCGCCCAGCGCCTTCTCGATGGCCTGGATCAGCGCCGGATCATCCGGTGCGGTGCGCGGGCTGAAGCGCGCCAGCACGCGGCCGTCCGGGCCGAGCAGGAACTTCTCGAAATTCCAGGTGATGTCGCCGGGGAACTCGGCGCCCTCGCCCGCCAGCAGGCGGTACAGCGGATGACGTTCCGAGCCGTTGACGTCCAGCTTGCCCGACATGGGGAAGCTGACCCCATAGTTCAGCGAGCAGAACGACTGGATCTCGGATTCGCTGCCCGGCTCCTGCCCGGCGAACTGGTTGCAAGGCAGCCCCAGTACCACGAACCCCTGATCCTTGTATTGCTGGTAGAGCTTCTCCAGACCGGCGTACTGCGGAGTCAGGCCGCACTTCGAGGCGACGTTGACCACCAGCACGACCTTGCCCTTGAGCGGGGCCAGCGGCAGATCCTGGCCGTCGAGACCATGCAGCGTCAGATCGTGAAAAGCGCTCATTGCTTGCTCCTTGAAGAAGTAGGCACGAAGTGCCCGCGCAGGGGCGGACAATGTGTCCGACGTGCTGCGCAATCCCAGTCGATGCGGGAAAAATGCCCTGGCATTCTTTGCAGTTGAAGCCGATTGCATGAGAAAGGCGCCCGAAGGCGCCTTTCCCGATTGAGCTTAGCAGCTCAATGATGGCTCCACCCGATCTCGATGAGCGACCGGGTGGCAGCGATCAGTGGTGATGACCACCTTCGCCGTGGACGTGGCCGTGGGCGACTTCTTCAGCCGAAGCGTCACGGATGTCGACCACTTTCACCTTGAAGTTCAGGCGCTGGCCGGCCAGCGGGTGGTTGCCGTCGACAGTCACGTCGTCGCCATCGATGTCGCGGATGGTGACGATCTGCATGCCGCCGTCCGGAGCGGAGGCGTGGAACTGCATGCCGACTTCCAGCTCGTCCACGCCTTCGAACATCTCGCGGGTCAGGGTGGCGACCAGTTCGGCGCTGTACTCGCCATAGGCATCGGCCGGCTCGACGGTCACGTCCAGTTCATCACCAACCTGCTTGCCTTCGAGGGCTTTTTCCAGGCCGCCAATGATGTTGTGGGCACCGTGCAGGTAGACCAGCGGAGCGCCGCCGGCGGAGCTGTCGATGACCTCACCTGCGTCGTTGGTCAGGGTATAGTCGATGGAAACCGCCTTGTTGGCCGCGATCTGCATGGTTCGAAACCTATCTGATATAGAAGTTGAGCGCGTAAGTTTACGCGGCGACGCCCCCGAATGCGACCCGAAGACGGACGGACGGGACAACGCGGGTCCGCCGCGCCTGCTTGACTTTCATCAGGACGAAGACGGCCACTGGATGGCAGTCTTGTCCTGCGGCCACACCCAGCACCTGCGCCACCAGCCGCCCTGGCAGTCGCGGCCCTGGGTGCTGGACCCGCAGCAACGCAAGGCGCAGATCGGCCGCTGGTTCCCCTGCGGCTGGTGCGCCAAGGATTCCGACAGCAACAAGGAGTAGGCATGCCGGCTCGCAATATCCTGGTGATCAACTGCGGCAGTTCTTCGATCAAGTTCGCCCTGGTTCGAGAGGGGCGCGAAGACTTCATCCTCCACGGCCTGGCCGAGCGCCTTGGCTCCAACGGCGCCAGCCTGCGCTGGCAGGGCGAGACCGACGAGCAGCCGCAGACCCTGGAGCTGCCCGGTGGCGACCACAAGGCCGCCCTCGCCCGCCTGCTACCGCTGGTGGCCCAGGCTGCACAAGGCGAGTTGCACGCCATCGGCCACCGCGTCGTACACGGCGGCGAGCGCTTCACCCAGGCTTCGCGCCTGACCGATGAAGTGCTCAGCGCCATCCGCGAGACCTCGCCCCTGGCGCCGCTGCACAACCCGGCCAACCTGGTGGGCATCGACGCCGCCATGGCGCTCTACCCCGCCCTCCCGCACATCGCCGTGTTCGATACCGCCTTCCACCAGAGCCTGCCCGAGCGCGCCTACCGTTACGCCATCCCCGAGCCGCTGTACCGCGAGCAGCACGTACGCCGCTACGGCTTCCACGGCACCAGCCACCGCTACGTCAGCCACAAGGCGGCCGAGATGAGCGGGCTGGCGGTAGGTGACAGCTACTGGCTGTCCGCGCACCTGGGCAACGGCAGCTCCACCTGCGCCATCGCCAACGGCCAGAGCCGCGACACCAGCATGGGCCTGACCCCGCTGGAAGGCCTGATGATGGGGACCCGCTCGGGCGACGTCGACCCGAACCTGCACAGCCACCTGGCGCGCACCCTGGGCTGGAGCCTGGAGAAGATCGACCACATGCTCAACCACGACAGCGGCCTGCTCGGCCTGTCGGGGCTGTCCAACGACATGCGCACCCTGGAGCATGCCCGCGAGCAGGGCCACGCCAATGCGGCGCTGGCCATCGAAGTATTCTGTTACCGATTGGCCAAGTCGCTGGCCTCGCTGACCTGTGCGCTGCCGCGCCTGGACGGCATCATCTTCACCGGCGGCATCGGCGAGAACTCCGCGCTGGTGCGCAACCTCACGGTCAAGCACCTGCACGTGCTCAACCTCGAACTCGACGGAGAAGCCAACGCCCGCTGCGTGCGCGGTGTCGGCGGGCCGATCCACCTGGCCGGCCATCCGCGCGTACTGGTGATCCCCACCAACGAAGAACGGCAGATCGCTCTCGACACCCTGGCCGTACTCGACTGAAGATCCACGGGTTGCGCCCCACAAGGGCACCTCCTCTCTCCGCACGGCTTAAGGAGCCCGGATGCACACCTTCTTCCTCGCACCGACCGGTTTCGGTGTTGGCCTGACGTCCACCAGCCTGGGGCTGATCCGCGCCCTGCAACGCGCCGGCCTGAAGGTCGGCTTCTTCAAGCCCATCGCCCAGCCCCATGCCGGGGACGACGGCCCGGAGCGCTCCAGCGAACTGGTCGCACGCACCCACGGCCTCAATGCACCCACCCCGCTGTCGCTCTCCAAGGTCGAGCGCATGCTCGGCGACGGCCTGCTCGACGAGCTGCTCGAAGACATAGTCGGCATGTACAACAACGCCGCCGTGGACAAGGACGTGATGATCGTCGAAGGCATGGTGCCGACCAAGCACGCCAGCTACGCCGCACGCATCAACGCACACCTGGCGCGCAGCGTGGATGCCGAAGTGATCCTCGTCTCCGCGCCGGACAACGAGACCGTGAGCGAGCTGTCCGACCGCATCGAGATTCTTGCCCAGCTGTTCGGCGGCCCGCGCGACCCGCACCTGGCCGGCCTGATCGTGAACAAGGTGCGCGGCGGCGAGAGCGACGATATGCCCCGCGATGCCGAGGCCGCGGCGCGGCTGTTCGGCGAGCGCCTGAAGGAACATTCGCCGCTGCTGCGCGATGGTGACGTCCGCCTGCTCGGCTGCATCCCCTGGCAGGACGAGATGAACGCCCCGCGCACCCGCGACGTCGCCGACCTGCTGGATGCCAGCGTGCTCAACGCCGGCGACTATGAACAACGCCGCGTGCAGAAGATCATCCTCTGCGCACCCTCCGCGCCGAATACCGTGCACCTGCTCAAGCCCGGCGTGCTGGTGGTGGTGCCGGGCGACCGCGACGACATCATCCTCGCTGCCTGCCTCGCCGCCATGAACGGCGTGCCGCTGGCCGGCCTGCTGCTGTGCTCGGGCCTGGCGCCGGACGCGCGGATCATGGAGCTGTGCCGCAGCGCGCTGCAGAGCGGTCTGCCGGTGCTCACCGTGAAGACCGGCTCCTTCGACACCGCCGGCGACCTGTCGCGGATGAACAAGGAAATCCCGGTGGACGACCGCGAGCGCGCCGAGCGTGTCACCGAATTCGTTGCCGAACACATCGACTTCGAGTGGCTCAAGGAGCGCTGCGGCGCCCCCCACGAGCTGCGCCTGTCGCCGCCGGTATTCCGCTACCAGCTGACCCGGCGCGCGAATCGTGCGGGCAAGCGCATCGTCCTGCCCGAGGGCAGCGAACCGCGCACCGTGCAGGCCGCCGCCATCTGCCACGCCCGCGGCATTGCCCGCTGCGTGCTGCTGGCCAAGCCCGATGACGTACAGGCCGTGGCCCAGATGCTGGGCATCGTGCTCCCCGCGGACCTGGAGATCGTCGACCCGGACCTGGTACGCAGCCGCTACGTCGACCCGATGGTCGAGCTGCGCAAGGGCAAAAGCCTGAATGCGCCGATGGCCGAGCAGCAACTCGAAGACAACGTCGTGCTGGGCACCATGATGCTTGCCCTGGACGAGGTGGACGGGCTGGTTTCCGGTGCCATCCACACCACCGCCAACACCATCCGCCCGGCCCTGCAGCTGATCAAGACGGCACCGGGCTACAACCTGGTGTCCTCGGTGTTCTTCATGCTGCTGCCCGACCAGGTGGTGGTCTATGGCGACTGCGCGGTGAATCCCGATCCTTCGGCCAGTGACCTGGCGGAGATCGCCCTGCAGAGTGCCGCCTCGGCGCAATCCTTCGGCATCACCCCGCGGGTGGCGATGATCAGCTACTCCACCGGCGAGTCGGGAACGGGCGCAGATGTCGAGAAAGTGCGCGAAGCAACACGCATCGCGCGGGAAAAACGCCCCGATCTGTTGATCGACGGCCCCTTGCAGTATGATGCCGCCGCCATCGCCAGCGTGGGTCGCCTGAAGGCCCCCGAGAGCCAGGTGGCAGGACGCGCCAACGTATTCGTGTTCCCCGATCTGAACACCGGGAACACCACCTACAAGGCCGTCCAGCGCAGCGCCGACTGCGTCAGCATCGGCCCGATGCTGCAGGGCCTGCGCAAACCAGTGAACGACCTGTCACGCGGGGCGCTGGTGGACGACATCGTCTACACCATCGCGCTGACGGCGATCCAGGCGGACAGCGGCAAGGACGGCTGATAACCCAAGGCACGAGGGATGTGCCCACGAACGCATCACGCGCCCGGCCAACCGGGCGCCTACGTACAAGGACCATTCCTCGATGTTGAGTTTCCTCCCCCCGATCGTTCGCGGCGTGATCGCGAGCCTGCTGCTGTTCCTCAATACCGTTTGCTGGGCCACGCTGCTGCTCGGCATGACGCTGGTCAAGATCGTCCTGCCGTTCGCCGCGGCGCAGAGCGCTTGCAGCAAGATCATGAGCCTGATCGCCGAAAGCTGGATCGCCTGCAACAAAGGCTGGATGAACCTGGTGCGCAGCACTCACTGGAACGTCGAGGGCCTGCAGGGTCTGGTTTACGACCACTCCTACCTGGTCACCAGCAACCACCAGAGCTGGGTCGATATTCTCGTCCTGCAGTACCAGCTGAACCGCCGCGTGCCGCTGCTGCGCTTCTTCCTCAAGCAGGAGCTGATCTGGGTCCCGATCATCGGCCTGTGCTGGTGGGCGCTCGATTTCCCCTTCATGAAGCGCTACACCAAGGCCTACCTGGCCAAGTACCCGGAGAAGAAAGGCAAGGACCTGGAGACCACCCGCAAGGCGTGCGCCAAGTTCAGCCGCATCCCGGTGTCGATCTTCAACTTCCTCGAAGGCACCCGCTTCACCCAGGCCAAGCATGACGAACAGCAGTCGCCGTTCCAGCACCTGCTCAAGCCCAAGGCCGGCGGCATTGCCTTCGTCCTCGACGCCATGGGCGAGCAGCTCAAGACCCTGGTGAACGTCACCATCCATTACCCCGATGGCCGCCCGACCTTCTGGTGCCTGATGTCCGGCAAGCTGCGCTCGGTGGTAGTGCGCTTCGAAGAGCTGGAGATCCCGCGCCAGTTCATCGGCAAGAGCTACGACCAGGACGAGGGCTACCGCGCCGAGTTCCAGCTGTGGGTGAACCAGCTGTGGGAGCGCAAGGACCAGTTGCTGGCCCAGCTGCACCGGGAATTCCCGGCTGCTGCCAAGGCGTGAGCCGGCTTTTGTAGGAGCGAGCTTGCTCGCGAACAGGAACCGCTCGGTGCCATGCGGTTCGCGAGCAAGCTCGCTCCTACAGAAGAGCAAGAACGAAAAAGCCCGCCAATCGGCGGGCTTTTTCATGGGCGGTGCTTACTGCTGGTACTGCTGGGTCTGCGCCCCCGGCAGGGCCTTCAGGTTCACTTCCACGCGGCGGTTCTGGGCGCGGCCATTGACGTCGGCGTTGGAGGCCACCGGCTGGTCCGGGCCCATGCCACGGGTGCTGACGCGGGAGCCATCGACGCCCTGGGAGGTCAGGTAGCTCGCGACCGACTGCGCACGGCGCTGGGACAGGTCCATGTTGTGCTGGCGGCTGCCGGTGCTGTCGGTGTAGCCGACGATCTCGATGCTGTTCTGGTTGAACTCCTTGAAGGAGTTGGCCAGGTTGTTCAGCGGGGTATAGAAGGACGGCGCAATGTTCGCCGAGTCGGTGGCGAAGGTGATGTTGCCCGGCATGATCAGCTTGATGTCGTCACCCTGGCGCTCGACCTGCACCCCGGTGCCCTGCATCTGCTGGCGCAGCTTGGCTTCCTGCTTGTCGGCGTAGTAGCCGTAGCCTGCGGCCGCGGCGCCCACGGCGGCAGCGCCGATCAGCGCGCCCTTGCCACGGTTGTTGTGGTTGATCGCGGCGCCGGCCACGGCACCGGCCAGCGCGCCCAGGCCGCCGTACTTGGCGGTCTTGCTGACGCCGCCCTCGGCGGGCACCTGGGTGTTGGGATCATAGGGATTCTGGGAGGCGCAACCGGCCATGAGAGCAAAGGCGGTGGCAGCCGCGACCATGGACAGACTACGTGCGGTGAACATGACGGATGACTCCTCGAATAGCGAAACACCCGGTATCGGGCGGCAAGTTAGAGCTTAGGACGTGCAAATAATTCCCGAGCAACCTTAAGCACGGATGAAGGGATTTTCCCGCATCTCATCGCCCAGATTGGTATCGGGCCCGTGGCCTGTGACTACGGTAGCTTCTTCGTCCAGTGCATAGAGACGCTCGCGGATCGAACGCTCGATGGTGGCGTAATCCCCGCCCCACAGGTCGGTGCGGCCGATGCTGCGGCGGAACAGCGTATCGCCGGCGATCAGCAGCTTGTCCCTGGGGAACCAGAAACTCATCGAACCCGGCGTATGCCCCGGTGTGTGCAGCGCCACGCCGCAGCCACAGGCCAGCTCCTCGTCATCGGCCAACCACTGGTCGGGCGACGGGACGGGCGTATAGGGCACGCCGAACATGCGGCACTGCATTTCCAGGTTATCCCAGAGGAACTGGTCGTCCTTGTGCAGGTGCAGGGTCGCGCCGGTCTTTTCCTTCATCTGCCCGGAGGCGAGGAAGTGATCCAGGTGCGCATGGGTATGGATAATGCTGACCACCTTGAGCCCCAGCGCGTCGAGGCGTTGCAGGATGAGCTCGTGGTTGCCACCCGGATCGACGACGATGGCCTTCTTCGTCACGGGATCACCGATGATGGTGCAGTTGCACTGCAAGGGGCCGACAGGGAAGGTTTCGCGGATCAGGGCAGGCTGTTCGCTCATCGGGGACTCGCTGGGTTGCGGAAGTACACGACGCCCATTTTCGCTGATTCGCCCAGCCCTGGCGAGCCGGCCCGGTCGACGGTTCAGTCGCCCTGGCGGTAATCCGTGGGCAGCTTGCCGGTCCACTTGCGGAACGCCCGGCGGAAGTTCGACGGGTCGTTGAAGCCCAGCAGCAGCGCGATCTCGTAGAGCGGCAGGTGGGTCGTGGTGAGGTATTGCAGGGCCAGGCGCTTGCGCACGTCGTCGAGCACTTCCTGGTAGGTGGTGCCCAGGTTCGAAAGATGTCGACGCAGGCTGCGGCCGCTGGTGTGCAGGTCCGCCGCCACCGCCTCCAGGTCGGGAAACTCGCCGGGCCGCGCCAGCAGCAGGCGGCGGATGCGGGTCAGCAGGCCTTCCTGCACGTCCAGCGTGGCCAGCAGCGCCTCGCACTGCTGCTCGCACATCTGCACCGTGGCCGGGTTGGCCAGCGCCATGGGCCGCGCCAGGTATTCGCTGGGCAGGCCGATGAAGTGGAACGGCTGGTCGAACAGCACTTCCCCGCCGAATACCTCGGCGTAGCGCTCGGCGTAGTCCGGTTCGGCGTAGGCGAAGCCAACGCTGACGCCCTGCAGCGGCTCGCCCACCAGGAAGCGGGCGATGGTGTGCAGGCTGGTCATCAGGCCTTCGGCGGCGAAGCGGCTCGTCGGCCCGAGCGGAATCGACTCGCTGGCACGCAGGTAGGACACGCCGCCGTCTTCCACCATCTCCAGGTCGTAGGCCAGGCCCAGCACGCGGTAGTACTTCAGGGCGAAGGCGATGGCACGCTCGAGATTGGCGCTGGACAGCACCGCGTAGCCAAGGATGCCGTGGGTGGAGACGTTCAGCCGCTGCCCCAGCAGCAGGCCGAAGGCAGGTTCGTTGCAGTGCGCCAGGGCAGCGCTGGACAACTGGTGGAAATCGACGAAGGACAACCGACCGTTGGGGCTCTGCAGTACCTCGGGGCGCACGCGGGCCAGTTCGAACAGGCGCGCGCGCGGCACACCGAGCTCTTCGGCAAGGTCCAGGAGCGCCTGCGCATAGGCGACCGGTACCAGTTCGGCGGTGAAATTGAGCGGTTGCTTCATCGTTCTTCTTATGTTGACCGCTGGCCGGATATGACCGGAAAGTTGGCAGACAATAACCTTGTGACGCTTCCGCTACAAGCCCAGAGTAATGAACATGGACAACCACCACACTGGAGCCGCCATGGCCAGCACCACCCCCGCAGGACTGGAGATCAAGCCCCGGCACATGGACTTCGATCTGCCCGATCCGCTGCCGCGTCACTGGCACGGCGGAGACGCCTTCAAGTCCCATCTGTTCGACGCCATGTCGGTGCTCTTCCCCGACGGCGAGCGCTTCTTCATCGACTCGGTGCGGCAGTTCCGCGACCAGATCAGCGACCCGGTGCTGAAAGAGCAGATCCGCGGCTTCATCGGCCAGGAAGGTCACCACAGCCGCGAGCACCTGACCTACAGCCAGCGCCTGCGCGACCTGGGCTACGACGTCACCGCCATCGAGAAACGCGCCCAGGCGCGCATCCGCTTCACCCAGAAGAAGTTCCCTGCCAAGCGCCAGTTGGCCGCGACAGCAGCGCTGGAGCACATCACCGCGATCATGGCCAACGGGCTGCTGACCGACCCGCGCACCATGGAAGGCGCCGACCCGGTGATGCAGCGCCTGTGGCGCTGGCATGCACTGGAAGAAACCGAGCACAAGGCGGTGGCCTTCGACGTCTACAACCAGGTCTGCGGCAGCCGCAAGCTGCTGCGCCGGGCGATGCGCATGGCGACCTTCTTCTTCGTGCTGGATACCTTCCGCGGCCTGGTGCACATGCTCAAGGTGGACGGCCTGCTGTGGAACTGGCGCGTCTGGCGCGACGGCATCAAGTGGACCTGGGGCAAGCACGGCGTGTTCCGCCCGCTGCTGCGCGAGTACCTGGACTTCTTCAAGTCCGACTTCCACCCGTGGCAGCACAACAACCTCGATGTGCTCTACGAGGTGCGCAAGGAATACGACCCGCAGCCGCTGGCGCACGCTGGCTGATCCGCGCCTCGCTTCGAACACCGCCCCGCCCTGTCGGGGCGGTTTTGTTTCCAGTGCTGACCGCGGACTTCCCCGTAGGATGGGTGGAGCGAAGCGATACCCATGCTGTCGGCGCGCGGGAGCTGATGGGTATCGCTTCGCTCCACGCCATCCTACGAAAAGCGCTTGGGCAGGACCGTAGGGCGCATAACCTGGAACAGGTTATCCACCGGCCGTTGCATGGCGGATAACGCTGACGCGTTATTCATCCTACGAAAAGCAATTCGGCAGAACGAAAAGCCCGGCGCTTGGCCGGGCTTTTCATTGAGCAATCAACAGTCAGGCATGCAGGAAGCGCAGCGCGTCCGCTGCCGACTCCTCGGGGATTTCCTCCATCGGGATATGCCCCACGCCGGGATAGACCTTCACCTCGATCCCCGGTACGTCGCGCTGCCACATCGGAACATGGCGCGGCGAAATCCAGCGGTCGCGCTCACCCCACATCAGCAGGGTCGGCACCTTCAACGCGGCCACGCGGTTGGGGGTGGTGGGCAGCTCCTCGCGGTTCGCCTTCACCAGCACGCGGAAGATGTCGATCATCGCGCGGCGGTTACCCGGCCGGCGGCTGATGTCGTAGTAGCGATCGATCACGCCCGGTTTGATCTTGCGCGCATCGCCGTAGACTTCCTTGATGCCCTGGGCCACCAGGGCGCGCGGCATCCACATCGGCATCATGATGCCGGCGCCGGGCAGCACGGCGCTGGCGATCATCAACGGCACCTTCTGCATGTAGTAGCCGGCCGGGTCGATAAGGATCAGCCGCTCGACGCGGTGGGCGTTGGCCAGCGCGTAATTCCAGGCGATGTAGCCGCCTAGCGAGTTGCCGGCGATGGACACCTGCTTGAGGTCCAGGCGGTCGAGGAACAGGCCGAACACCTTCACCAGGCGCTCGCCGTCGTACTCGCGGTCCTGGCCGCCACCAGTGAGGCCGAAGCCGGGAACGTCGAGGCGGATGATGCGGAAGTGCTCGGACAACTCGGCGACCCAGCCGTCCCAGGTATGCAGCGAGGCCATCACGCCGTGGACCATCACCAGCACCGGTTTCTCGGGGCTGCCTTCGTCGCGGTAATGGATGTCGAAGCCGTCGACGTGGATGAACTTCGAACCGGACTCGGGCGAAGCGTAGCGTGCCTTCAGCGCAGCCAGCGGCAGGGGGCCGAAACCATAGCGGGCCAGGCCCTCGGCCAGCGGCGGTTGCACAGACAATGTGGCGGTCATGGACGAGTGACTCCCGTGCTTGTTGTTCTCAAGCCCGAATCACACCACAGCGCCCACGTCGCCGCGCCCAACCTAGGTAGTGTCGAGGCCCGTCACGGGATGACGCAGCCCGCTCACCCCGCTAACCTAGCCCGACCCGCCCTCGCGCAAGGAAAGCCCGTTCGTGCCGATCCTGACTCGCCGCTCGCTATGGCCGCTGGCCGTGCTGTTGCTGCTCCTGTGCCGCCCGGCCCTGTCCGCCGACCTCTATTACCTGGGCCAGAAGATTCCCGACATCCAGCGCAACTGGACCAGCGCCGACTACCAGGTGCTGATCGACGCGCTGAAGAAGATCGACGAGACCCAGGTCAACGGCCTGCCCCGGCGCAGCGGCGAGTTCACCGGGCCGATCTACCAGCGCATGGTCAGCGAGGAAAATTTCCGCCCGCAGCTGAACATCTACGCGCCACTGGAGCTGCGGCAGAACGAGGCACGCGAGGTGCTGTTCAAGCTCAAGGAGCTGATGCGCCTGTACTTCAACTTCCGCGCTGCCAAGCAGCCCTATGGCGCCGAGGCGTTGGGCCTGATGAGCTACTCGCTGCGCGAACAGGCGATCCTGTTCAACCTGACGGTGGAGTTCTGGATGACCCTGGCGCAGAGCGAGCAGCGCAACCCGGTGCGCCTGCAGGGCATGCAGGAAGCCAAGGCCGCCGCCTCGATGCTCACCAGCAGCGCCCTGGACTACCTCGGCCTGACTGCCCAGTTCGATCGCCAGGACCTGGTGCTCTACAGCGCCGAACTGGCCAAGCAACTGCCCGAGCTGTTCATCCACCTGCCGCCGGAAGTGCGCGTGCAGCTGCTGATGCGCGTGGATGAACTGGCGCAGAAGCACGCCTACCCGGAGGTGCGCGAGAACATGCGCGACCTGCTGCCGGTGCTGCAGGCGATCCAGGCGGATGTGCAGAAGCAACTGGCACCACCGGCCAAGGGCCAGCCGGCGCCAAAAGGGCTGGATCTGAGCGCGCCGGTGGAGGGAGAGAAGAAGGGGATGTAGTTCCACAGGGCGCGAGTGTGCACCTGGAGAGCTGAAGCCCAGTCTGGCATCGCACCTCTCCCTGAAGGGCGAGGGGGTTGTTCGGAAATACAGGGAGGATCGCGGCCCTGATGCAACTCTGGGGAACATCAGGGAGGCAGTGGAGGCAGGGCGGACAGAGGGTCAGTCCCCTCTCCCGCTTGCGGGGGTAGGCCAGGGAGCGGGAGCGCGGCCAGCCGACAAGCCGAAATCAACGACCTGCACCATCTCCCCTACCGCAGCAACCCCATCTCCTTCGCTCGCGCCACCGCCTGGGTACGACGTTCCACGCCAAGCTTGTCGTTGATGTGCCGGGCGTGGCTCTTCACGGTATGCAGGGAAATGAACAGGCGATCGCTGATCTCCTGGTTCGAGCAGCCCTGGGCGATCAGTTCCAGTACGGCCAGCTCACGGCCGCTGAGGCAATCGGTGAGCGTCGCGCTGCGCTCCGGCGCCGCTGGCAAGCGTTCACGCAGGGCCTCGATGGCTGGCGAGGTGACCCGCACGGCCAGTTGCTCGCGCAGCCATTCCGGATGTTGCTGCAGCGCTTCCTGAAGCGGGATCGTCAGGCCGGCGGCCAGGCCGCTCAGGCACTCGCCCAACTCGAAGGACGCCTCGCGCTCGCGGCCATCCTGCAGCAGCAAGGCAACCAGTTGGCCCTGGGCAAAGCGCGCCTGCAACTGCGCACCACCTTGCAGGGCGCCGCTGGCCACGGCTCGCAGGCGTGCCTCGGCCTCGGCCATGCGGCCTTCGCGGCGCTCCAGTAGGGCCTGGAGCATTTCCACATTGCGCGGCAGCTGCGGCGAGCATTCCGGCGGCGTGGCCGGCTCGGCGCCGGTGTAGGTGTCGCGCAGACGCTCCAGCCAGGCGCTGGCCAGTTCGACCTGGCCCTGGCCAAGCCAGAGCTCGCACTTGATCAGGGTAATGGCCGACAGGTAGTAGACCGGCGGCACGTCCCAGACGTGCATCATCCGCTCGACCTCGGCGAGGTGAGCGAAGGCACGGGTGTAGTTGCCCAGCCGCCCTTCCAGGCTGGCCAGCACGCAGAAGCCGATCACCAGGCTGATGTCGCGGCAGGCGCGGGCTTCCTCGATACCGGCCTTGAGGCACTTGCGCGCCTCGTCCGGTTGCAGTGCGAGGCTGCGCAGATAACCCTGGTAGAGCATCAATCGGCCGCGCACCGCGTAGCGCCGCTGCGAGGACAGACCGGAAAGCCGCGCCAACCCCTGGCGCACTTCGTCCTCGGCACGCAGCACTTCGCCGCGCGCTTGCAGGACGCGCGCACGGTCGTAATGCACCATGGCTTCGAACAGCGGATTGCCGAAGCGCTGCGCCAGCTCCAGCGCTTCTCGATTGAGGCCGCGCGCGCGCCACAGATCGTCGCGCACGATGGCCAGGTTGCTCAGCGTGGACAGGCACAACAGGCGCGGGCCGAAGCGTTCCGGGCCAAGGCCGTGCATGGCCTCTTCGCAGTGACGCTCGGCCGCATCGATCTCGCCGCGGCCACGGGCAATTACCCCGGCCAGAGCCTGCCATTGCGCGAGCAGATCGCGCTGGGCAGTGGCATCGGCGGCGGGCAGGAAACGCGACAGCTGCGCTGCCAGCTCCTCGGCCGCATCCAGCTGGCAGGCCAGCGCCAGCGCCCAGCTGTACAGCACGATCAGGCGCGGCGTGCTGGCCAGCAGGCTATCGGGCAGGTCCATCTTCCAGCGCAGCAGCGTGGCGACGTTCTGTTCGGCCAGCAGTTGTTCTTCGGACAGGCTCTGCACCAGGCTCGCCGCCACTTCCGGGTGGCCGGCGCGCAGGGCCTGCTCCACCGCGTCGTCGAACAGCCCCTGGGCACTGAACCAGCGGCACGCGCGCAGGTGCAGCGCGGCTGCGGACGGCCCGGAACCGGGCAGCGGGCGCGCCAGCAGCAGGTCGGAGAACAGGTGGTGATAGCGGAACCACTGGCCCTGTTCGTCCAGCGGCACCAGGAACACCTGATGCTGCTGCAGGTGGCGCAGGATGGAGGCGCTGTCATGGGAGTCGCGGAGGGAATCACACAGTTCGGCGGAAAAGCGCTCGAAGCGCGCGGTCTGCGCCAGGAATACCTGGACTTCCGGCGACTGCTTGTCGATCACTTCTTCCAGCAGGTAGTCACGGATAAGCTCCTCGGCGCCATGCACGGACAGGTCCGGCACGTTGGCCGCCAATTCGTCGCCGTGGGCCAGCAGCCACAGGCGCAGGCCGGCGATCCAGCCTTCGCTGCGCTCGACCAGGTTGTCCAGGGCATTGTCGTCGAGCTGCGCGCCGTTGGCGGAGACCAGCTGGGCGGTTTCCTCCACGGTCAGGCGCAGGTCCTGCTCGGTGAACTCCAGCAATTGCCGCGACAGGCGCAGGCGCGCCAGGTGCCAGTCCGGACGTTGACGGCTGGTGACCAGCACGACCAGGCCGGGGGGCTGGTGGTTGAGCAGGAATTGCAGGCAACGGTCGAGTACTGCGCCCTGGGCCAGGTGATAGTCGTCCAGCACCAGCAGCAGCGGGCGCTCGACGGACAGGCTGTCCACCAGTTCATCGAGCAGGTCATCGAGCCAGGCTTCGAAGGCAAAGGGCTGGTGGCGCTGGCGCATCTTCAGCAGGGCCAGGGCTTCTTCGCCGAGCGTGGGGAAATGCAGGCGCAGGCCTTCGAGCAGGCGTTCGAGGAAACGCCCGGGGTCGCTGTCCCTGGCACTGAGCCCCAGCCATAGACTGTGCCATTGGCTTTCCAGCGTCTGGCAGAACTCGATGGCGAGGGAGCTCTTGCCGAACCCCGCCGGCGCAGACACCAGTATCAGCCGTCCCTCCAGCCCTGCGACCATGCGCTGGCAAAGGCGCGAACGAGCAACATGGCCATGCGGCAGCGGCGGCCGGAAGAAGCGGCTGCCGGCCGTGCTGGGGGGAACATCGGTCAGTCTTGGCAGAGTCGAGAAGTCGGTCATCGGCCTGGCTCTTGCTCTAGCTCTTATCGCTATGTCGACGGAGGTCACACTGAGGACGGAGCCTAGCCCCTTGCGGGCGGGAATTGAAGCCGATTTTGTTACCTTTGCTCACAAGATGACTGGAAGGCGTCCGACATTCCCGCCTCCATTCATCTGACAGATGATGCCCCATAAAAAAACCGGCCCGAAGGCCGGTCTTTTTTTCACCGCGGAACCACCCGTGGGGATCGGGGGATCAGCGCACGCCTTCCTGGCGAAGCGCTGCCGGGGTGAAGTCGCTTTCCGAGGCGCTGTAGTTGAAGTCGTAGGCGGATTTCTCCTCGTTCTTCAGGCCCAGCACCAGGTAACGACCGGACAGCAGGTCATACAGGGTTTCCGCGGTGTACCACGGTACCTGGTAGTTGTAGTAGTACTGGTTGAACGCCTCGGCGACGCGCCACAGGGTGCCGCGACCGTCGTAGTGGTCGATCTCCACGGCCTGCCAGGTGTCTTCGTCGATGAAGAAGTCACGCTTGGCGTAGATGTGGCGCTCGCCCGGCTTCAGGGTGGCGGTCACGTGCCATACGCGGTGCAGCTCGTAGCGGGCCAGGTCCTGGTTCAGGTGGCCGGGCTTGATGATGTCCGAATACTTCAGCTTCGGATCGTCCATCTTGTAGTTGTTGTACGGGATGTACAGCTCCTGCTTGCCCACCAGTTTCCAGTCGTAGCGGTCCGGCGCGCCGTTGTACATGTCCAGGTTGTCGGAAGTACGCAGGCCGTCGGCGGCGGTACCCGGGCCGTCGTAGGAAACCTGCGGGGCGCGGCGTACGCGGCGCTGACCGGCGTTGTACAGCCACGCCAGGCGCGGTTCCTTCACCTGGTCGAGGGTCTCGTGCACCAGCAGCACGTTACCGGCCAGGCGCGCCGGAGCGGTGACGCGTTGCTTGAAGTAGAAGAGCACGTTGCTCGGCTTGCTGGCGTCGTAGTCCTTCAGGTCGGTGCGGAAGACGAATTCATCCTGGAAGTACACCAGCGAGTACGAACCGTTGACCTGCGGCGTGGCCTGGGTCACCAGACGACGCACGTGGCCGCCACGGTAGCGGGTGATGTGGTTCCAGATGACTTCCAGGCCGTCCTTCGGAATCGGGAAGGGGTTGGCCACCTGGAAGTTCTCCAGGCCGTTGCCGCCCTGCAGCAGCTTGGTGCTGGTGGCGTTCTTCTTGGTCGCCTCGAGCACGTTGGCCGGCACGGTGGCGGTGCGGTGCGTGGTGTACACCGGCATCTTGTAGGTATCGGGGTAGCGCTTGAACATGGCCTGCTGGCCGGGGGTCAGCTTGTCCTTGTACTGGTCCATGTTCTGCGCGGTGATGGTGAACAGCGGCTTCTCGCTGGCGAACGGATCACTGAGGAAGCCCTTGCTGTCGGCAGTGCCGGCGTTCTTGGGCAAGCCGCCGGTCCAGGCCGGGATGCTGCCGTCGGCGTTGCCGGCCTTTTCTGCGCCCATCGGAGTCAGGGTGGTGCCCAGCTTCGCCGCTTCATCGGCAGAGACGGCCGCCATCACCTGGGAGGCGATGAGGCTGAGCGCCAGGGCGCCCGTGTGCAGCAGGATCTTTGTTGTTCTCATTCGTTTATCGTCCTCGTTGAGTCTTTGCCCACCGCGGTGGCCGCGCTTGCAAACGCGGTTCGCGGGTCTTGTCTGCTGCTCGCGCGGGACGGGTCACCCCGCCCACGCGAATGGCCCGCCGCGCGGGCGGGCCGGTTGCCGGTTGAACGGCCGGCTTAGAAGGTCACACCGAAGCTGAGGCTGACGAAGTCGCGATCGTCGACGGTGGAGTACTTGCCGTCGAAGTAGTTGGTGTAGGCCAGGCTGGCGGTGTAGGTGTTCAGGTAGTCGGCGTCGATACCCAGGCTGACTGCCTTGCGGCCTTCCTCGAAGTTGCCGCCGGGGCCGGGGGAGTAACCGTCCACGTCGTGGGACCAGGCCACGTTGGGCTTGAGGTTCACACCGGCGAAGACGTCGTTGTAGTCCCAGATCGCACGGGCGCGGTAGCCCCAGGAGTCAGCGGTGGTGAAGCCGTCGCTTTCGCACTTGCGCGACAGGTTGTTCTGCGGACCGGAGCCCAGGGTGGACGCGTTGAGCGCCTCGCAGGTCGGGCGGCCGTTGAGGCTGCCGTTCAGCGGGCCCGGGCCGAACACGGGGTCACGGCCGTAGCGTGCATCGTTCTGGCTTTCCAGGCCACCCACGTGGGTCCAGCCGACTTCACCCACCAGGGTCAGACGCTCGGCGCCCATGACCTGGTCGAAGAAGTGGGTGAAGGTGGTCTGCAGTTGGGTGACTTCCTTGCGGCGGTAGCCATGCAGGTCCTGGCCGGCGGTGCCGGTCAGCACGGAGGCGTTGTCGTAGACGTGGTTGCCGCCGATGGACACCGGGTCGAGGCCGGAATACAGGATGTCGGTGGTGTTCAGCTGCACCGGTGCGTTCGGGCGGTAGCTGATCTCGCCCTGCCAGGCGGTACCGGTGGGCAGTGTGGTGGAGAAGCTCAGGCCGTACAGGCGGATGTCTTCGGGGTACTCGATGAAGTAGCTGGAATTGCCCGCCATCGCCGCCGCGCCGGCCTGGGCCGCCAGGGACGGGCTGATCGCCGCGATGTTGGTGATCAACTGGTTGATCTGCGCCACCTTGGCGGTGTCGGCGCCACGGCCGCTGAAGATCGGCAGGCGGCTGTGGTAGTTCATGTAGTAGCCGCCGAATTCTGTGTTCAGGCTGTCGGCGAAGTACTTCAGCGAGAAGCCGTACTGGCCGCTGTCGCGGGCGTCGCGGTCCGGACCGCGTTTGACCACGATACCTTCGTTCCACGGCGACGGGGTCAGGGCCAGGCTCGGGCCGAGCAGGGAGTTCAGGGTGTTGATCGAGGCCGGGTTGTTGGTCAGCACCGCCAGGTTCTGTGTGCAACCGTCAGCCACCACGTCAGGCTGCGAGAAGAAGGTGCCGCAGTTGTCGACCGCCGTCTGGTCCCACTCCAACTGGTAGAAGCCTTCGGCGGAGAGGTTCTCGGTGAGGTTCTGCGACAGGTAGAACATGTTCACCGGCACCAGGGCTTCCTTGATCTCGGAGCCCGGGCGGCGGAAGGCGGTGACGTCGAACGGGTTGATCACGCTGATGCCGTTCTGGATGAAGGTACTTTCACCCCAGTTCACCACCTGCTTGCCCAGGCGCACGGTGCCCGGCAGGTCGGCGATGTTGTAGTTGTGATAGATGAAGGCGTCGAGAATCTCACCGCCGGATGCCTGGGCGGCTTCCTTGCGGTTATGGTCGGAGAGCGGCTTGAACTCGGTATTTTCGTCCTTCTGCTCGAAGTCATACCAGTACTTGCCACGTACGAACACGCCGGTGTCGCCGTACTTGAGTTCAAGGTCGTGGATGCCCTTGAAGATCTTCGAGAAGGTCTTGCCGGCCTTGTAGTTCAGGTGACCATCGTCGGAGGTCTGGGACAGGCCCTTGCCGCCGTTGTTCACGCCGATGAGGTTGCTGTTCGGATTCTCAGTCGACCAACTGGCCCCCACGGACAGCGTCGAGTCGAACGAGCCTTCGATTTCCCCGATGTTGAAGCTGACAGCGGAAGCGGGAGCCGCCAGTGAAGAAGCCAGGCTGACTGCCAGCGGCAACCGTGCCAGGCGCCAGATATGTTGCATGGTTTTCATCGACGCTACTCCATGTGTTTTTTGTTATGAGTAGCGGCGACTATATCCAGCGTCCTACGGTGCTTGATCGCTCGAAAGTGTGATTTGTCTTACAAAGGCCCTGACTAGACGCTTGCGCAGAGCCCGAGATGGCGTGGTCACTGGGCTGCGCCGTGCCAAGCGCTTGCTTGGCACGGCCGCCCGCAAACCGTGACTTGCCGGTCGTCGGTCACACCGTGGAGAGGAAGGCGCTGCCGGCCTCCTGCCATTGGGCGATGTCTACCCGGATACGCTTCTTGTCGAGCTTGCCGACGCTGGTCTTGGGAACTTCAGTAACAATGGCGATCTGCGAGGGAATCGCCCACTTGTTGATGTTTCCCTGCTCGACGAAAGGCTTGAGGTGCTCGCGCAGCGCCTTGGCGTCCAGCGCCTGCCCCTCGCGCAGCACCAGCAGGGCGAACGGGCGCTCGCCCCACTGCGGATCGGGCACGCCGACCACCGCAACCTCGCGCACCGCCGGATGACGGCTGATGAGGTCTTCCAGCTCCAGGGAGGACAGCCATTCGCCGCCGGTCTTGATCACATCCTTGATACGGTCGCGGATATCGATGAAGCCCATGCCGTCGAGAGTCGCCACGTCACCGGTATGCATCCAGCCGCCAGCCCAGAGGTCTTCGCCCTTCTCCGGCTCACGGAAGTAGCCCTGCGTCAGCCAGGGCGCGCGCAGCACCAGCTCGCCCTGGGACTCGCCGTCGGCCGGGAGCAACTGGCCGTGCTCGTCCATGATCGCCGCTTCCACCAGTGGCACCGGCACACCGGCCTTGATGCGGTAGGTGGTGCGCTCATCCTCGCTACCGGCGCACAGTTCCTGGTTGAGGTAACCGCAGGAAATCAGCGGGCAGGTCTCGGACATCCCATAGGCGGCGGTGAGCTGGATGCCACGGGCCTTGGCGGCGTCGTACAGCGCGTGGTTCAGCGCGCTGCCGCCGATGATGATCTTCAGTCCGCCGAAGTCGTGGTCCTTGGCGCTGGCGGTGTTGAGCATCATCTGCAGGATGGTCGGCACGCAGTGGGAGAAGGTCACCTTCTCCTCGCGGATCAGCTTGCACAGCAACTCCGGCTCGTAACGCCCCGGATACACCTGCTTCACCCCCAGCATGGTCGCCACGTAGGGCACGCCCCAGGCATGGACGTGGAACATCGGGGTGATCGGCATGTACACATCATCCGTGCCCATCAGGCGGATGCTGTCCAGGCTGCCGATGGTCGCCGCCATGGCCAGGGTGTGCAGCACCAGTTGGCGGTGGGTGAAGTACACACCCTTGGGGTTACCGGTGGTGCCGGTGGTGTAGAAGGTGGTCGCCACCGAGTTCTCGTCGAAATCGGGGAACGCGTAGCGCGGGCTGGCGGCAGCCAGCAGCGTCTCGTACTCGCCGACACAGTTGGGCAGCGTGCTGGTCTTGTCCGCGCCGTCGGTGATCAGCAGGGTCTTTTCCACCGTGGTCAGTTGCCCGGCGATGCCCTGGTAGAGCGCGGCGAACTCGCTGTTGACCAGCACGAAGCGGTCGTCGGCGTGGTTCATGGTGTAGAGGATCTGGTCCGGCGAAAGACGGATATTGATGGTGTGCAGCACCGCACCGATCATCGGGATGGCGAACATGCACTCCAGGTAACGGTGGCTGTCCCAGTCCATCACCGCCACGGTGTCACCGGCCTTCACACCGGCCTCGGTCAGTACGTTGGCCAGCCGCGCCACGCGCTCGTTGAACGTGGCGTAGGTGTAACGCACGCTGTCGCGGTAGACGATCTCCCTGCCCTTTTCATAACGGCTGCCGGACAGCAGCAGGCTCTTGATCAACAACGGATACTGATAGGCGTTCTGGGCAGCAGGGATGACGCGGGTTTTCAGCATGGCGTGCGCACTCTCAAGGCTGGATTTCGAGTTGAGTCTCATCAGGATGAGACCGACTCTAGAGCGCTGCGCCGAGCCATTCATCAGTCAAAAGAGTGATTTGCCGATGACTCTTTGGCGACATCCGGTCACGCGGTAGAATCCTGACGCCCGGCCGTTCACGGCCGGTACCCAGATAGCGCATCACAACAAGAGCGAAGAGGTTATTCATGTCCGAGATCGTCATCGTCAGCGGCGCCCGTACTCCCATGGGCGGCTTCCAGGGCAGCCTGTCCGGCGTTTCCGCCGTCGACCTGGGCGCCATCGCCATCCGCGAAGCCATTTCCCGTGCCGGCATCCAGCCCGAAGACGTGCAGGAAGTGATCATGGGCAACGTGCTGCCCGCCGGTCTGAAACAGGGCCCGGCCCGCCAGGCGTCGCTGAACGCCGGCCTGCCTGCCGCCACCGGTTGCACCACCATCAACAAGCTCTGCGGCTCGGGCATGAAGGCCGTCATGCTGGCCCACGACCTGCTCAAGGCTGGCAGCAACAGCGTAATGGTCGCCGGCGGCATGGAAAGCATGTCCAACGCCCCCTACGTGATCGAGAAGGCCCGCACCGGCCTGCGCATGGGCCATGGCGAGATCAAGGACCACATGTTCCTCGACGGCCTGGAAGACGCCCGCACCGGCCGCCTGATGGGCTCCTTCGCCCAGGAAACCGCCGACAAGTACAACGTGACCCGCGAAGAGATGGACGCCTACGCCATCGAATCCCTGCAGCGCGCCCAGGCCGCCATCAAGGACGGCTCGCTGGCTTCGGAAATCGTCCCGGTCACCGTCACCACCCGCAAGGGCGAGACCGTGGTGAAGGACGACGAGCAGCCGCTGACCGCCAACCTGGACAAGATCCCCGGCCTGCGCCCGGCCTTCCGCCAGGACGGCACCATCACCGCGGCCAACGCCAGCTCCATCTCCGATGGCGCCTCCGCGCTGGTCCTGATGACCGCCGAAGAAGCCGCCCGCCGCGGCCTCAAGCCGCTGGCGAAGATCGTCGCCCACGCCACCCAGAGCCAGGACCCGGCCGAGTTCACCCTGGCTCCGATCGGCGCCATGACCAATCTGTTCAAGAAGGCGGGCTGGAGCAAGGACGACGTTGACCTGTTCGAGATCAACGAAGCCTTTGCCATGGTCACCATGCTCGCCATGCGCGAACACGGCCTGGACCACGCCAAGGTCAACGTCTACGGCGGCGCCTGCGCCCAGGGCCACCCGGTCGGTTCCACCGGCTCGCGGATCATCGTCACCCTGATCAACGCCCTGCAGAAGAAGGGCGGCAAGCGTGGCGTCGCCTCGCTCTGCATCGGTGGCGGCGAAGCTACCGCGGTGGCGATCGAACTGGTCTGATCGTTACTCCAAATGAAAAAGGGGCGCCTCGGCGCCCCTTTTTCATTTGGAACAAAGCATTCCTGTAAAAGCGAGCTTGCTCGCGAACCGCTTCGACGTGAATTTGGTTCGCGAGCAGGCTCGCGCCTACGAAAAGCCGCGTTCAGCGCAACTCGGTGAAGGCCAGCTTGATCCCCAGGCCGATCAGAACCACGCCCATCACCCGGTCGAACCAGTGGCCCATGCGGGCGAAACCGGCGCGCACGCGTTGCTGGCTGAACAGCAGCGCCACCAGGCAGAACCACACTGCCGTGGCGCAGGCCAGGTACACGCCATAACCGGCCTGGACCAGCAGCGGCGTATGCGGGTTGATCACCACGGTGAACAGCGAAAGGAAGAACAGCGTGGCCTTGGGATTCAGGCCGTTGGTGACGAAACCGGCGACATAGGCACCGCGAGCCGTACGAGCGACCGGAGCCGCAATAGTCTCTGTCGCCGGGTCAGCCGGGCGCGCCCGCAGCGCCTTGAAGCCGATGTACAGCAGATAGGCTGCCGCCAGCCATTTCAGCGCGTTGAACAGCACGATCGACTGCGACACGATCAGGCCGATGCCGAGCAGCGAATAGGTGACGTGGAGAAAGATCGCACTGCCCACGCCCAATGCCGTCCAGGTGCCGGCGCGGCGGCCGTGGGTCACGCTCTCGCGTACCACCACGGCGAAATCCGGGCCGGGGCTGGCCACTGCCAGCAGGTGAATGAACGCCACCGTGAGAAATTCCGCCCAGTACATCGCACCTCCAAACAACCGCCGAGAAAAGCTCATCTTCTATACGAATCGACGGGCCACCGACAAGCCGCTGGCAGGGCACACGGAAGCTAGTGCGCGCCGGCGTGACCAAGACCGTGCAGCAGCGGAAGCTGACGCAGCGGGCAGGCCTGCCAGGGCGAGAGATAGTCGGCGAAAGGGCTGATTCCGTCGAGCAACTCCATGCCACTGCGGATGAGGCGCTTGCCGACCTCCCAATTCTCGTTGGCCAGGGCATGGCCGAGCACCATCGAGATCAGGTATTGCTCCCAGCAATCGAACGCCGCACGGGCCTGACGAGCCATGTGGCGCAAGGCATTCCAGAGCGCCTCTTCGTCCAGCAACCCGGCGCTGAAGGCCAGCCGTGCACCGAAGGCTGCACGTTCCAGATCGTAGGCCAGCAGGGTCTGGCAGCCCTCGATCAACTCCGGATCGTGCCCGGCCTTGAGCAGTGCCCGCCGCGCCTGCTCGAAGCGCGCCCCACGGGCCACTCCGCCAGATTGCCGCTTACCGCCCACGGTGCCGGATTGCCCAAGCAAGGGGTCCAGCTTCCGTCGGCTGCCATGGCCCATCAGCCACTCCATGCGCTGGAGAACCCCATTCCGGTCGGTGGCGTTCCACCGTTCGGCGAGCCAGGCCCGGTTCAGTTCCCGTTCATGGTCCGCAATTGCCAGGGCATCGGCACGCACGCCGCCGCTGGTGGCGATCAGCGCGCCGAAGGCCAGCAGCGCCTGTCGCGCAGGAAGGCCAAGCCCTTCGACCGCGTGTTCCGAGTGCAGGACCACCTCGGCCACCTGTATGCCCGCCAGCGGATGTGCCCACCACAGGCCAGCCACCGCAACGCCTCCGCGCTTGCCCCCCATGAGTTCCCTGAACGCGCGGATCGCCAGCGATGTGTGTTGCCCGCCGCGCAGCAGGGTTGCCCGTCCCAGCACGAAAGAGGCGGCGTAGGCCTGCCAGTCGGCGAAGGTGCGGATCGCCGCATCGGCAACCCAGGCCAGGGTCAGCCAGGCCTCGGCTTCGGTGAGGTATCCACAGGCACGGCAGCGCCGCGCCAGCCAGGCGATTCGTTCGTAATCATGGGCGGCCATCGACACGTGGCACGGCAACGTCAGGCCGGCCTTGCCCCAGGCCTGCTTCGCCCGCAGCCAACGCAGCCGCTGCTCACCGTCGAAGGCGCTGGACTCGTTGCGCTGCAGGCGCTGAAAGTCGCCGTCCAGTTGCTGGCCATGGGCTTCGAGCAACATGTTCTGCAAGGTGCTGCGAGCCGAACCGGCATCGCCGATGCCCCAGCATTCCCCCAGTTCCCTGGCCAGAGCGGCCGCGACCTCAGAGCGCTCGCGAACCAGCGAGTGACCAACCGCCCCATTACAGGCAGCCATCAGTGCGCCGAAGCACAGCAGGGCCTCGGGGCCAGCCGAAGGGCTCGGCCGGCGTCGCCGCGCCCGTGGGTCAGGGGGCTGCGCAGCACCGCGCAGCCCTGCCCGAATGGCTGTGAGGCTGGAAAGAATCCATCCCATCATCACGACGCACCTCAATATTTCGATCGGTGCAATCTACGAAGCCGTTGGCGGATAGCGGATGAGGGAAAACTGAAACGCCTGTCAGATTTTTCAATCAAACATCTACCATAAGTGCAAGGCAGCCCAGCCGTGTGCTCGCGGGAAGCCAGGGTTGTCCGCGGCGGCGGTTGTGCCGAGAATCCCCTTCATCCCGCCCTTCCGATCAAGGTGTCATCGCTCATGAATCCTGCTCGCGCCGTCTTCCTCGACCATGCCTCCCTCGACCTCGGTGACCTCGACCTCGCGCCGCTGCGCGCGCCCTTCGGCGAACTGGTCCTGCACGGGCGCAGCGACGCGCAGCAGGTGGCCGAGCGGCTGCAGGGCGCACAGGTGGCGATCAGCAACAAGGTGCGCATCGGCGCCGAGGTGTTCGCGCAATGCCCGGACCTCAAGCTGATCCTGGTGGCCGCCACCGGCACCAACAACGTCGACCTCGAAGCCGCACGCCAGCACTGCGTGACCGTGAGCAACTGCCAGGGCTACGGCACCCCGTCAGTGGCCCAGCACACCCTGATGCTGCTGCTCGCCCTGGCCACCCGCCTGCCTGACTACCAGGCAGCCATTCGCGAAGGCCGTTGGCAGAAGGCACCGCAGTTCTGCCTGCTGGACTTCCCCATCGTCGAACTGGAGGGCAAGACCCTCGGCCTGCTCGGCCACGGCGAACTGGGCGGCGCGGTGGCGAAGCTGGCCGAAGCCTTCGGCATGCGCGTGCTGCTCGGCGCCCTGCCCGGCCGCCCGCCGCGCGCCGATCGCCTGGCGCTGGACGAACTGCTACCACAGGTGGATGCCCTCACCTTGCACTGCCCGTTGACCGACGCCACGCGCAACCTGATCGGCCAGCGCGAACTGGACCTGATGAAACCCAACGCCTTCCTGATCAACACCGCCCGCGGCGGGCTGGTCGACGAGCAGGCGCTGGCCGGCACCCTGCGCCGCGGCCACCTGGGCGGTGCCGCGTTCGACGTGCTCAGCGTGGAACCGCCGAAGGACGGCAACCCGCTGCTGGCCGGCGATATCCCGCGCTTCATCCTTACCCCGCACAGCGCCTGGGGCAGCCGCGAGGCCCGGCAGCGCATCGTCGGCCAGTTGAGCGAAAACGCCGCCGGCTTCTTTGCCGGCGAGCCGCGCCGGGTGGTGGCGCCATGAGCCTGCACCTGGTTTGCGGCGACGGCGCCGCCGATGCCCTGCGCCGCGCGGTCGAAGCAGGCGTGCTGACCGAGAAAAAAATCCGTGTGATGCCGGACGACCTGGCCGTCGGCCCGCTGAGTGACGTCGACACCCCGCCCTGCCAGCAACGCGCCGCGTTCTGGCACGAACTGGGCGGCGAGGCCCTGCAGGACAGGGAAATCGCCCTCGAACTGGCCACCGAAGTGAACTGGCTGCGCAGCCCCGACGTACCCGCCGTCACCCTCTGGCACGGCGACAGCGCCAGCGAGCAATTGCTGCTGCGGCGCGTCTGCGCGCTGCTACCCGCACACGTCACCCTGCGCAGCGTTGGCGCCGGCAGCGGCCAGTGCCGCAGCGAGGACCGCCACGCCATCGCCATGCTCAAACCCGAAGAACTGGCCAACGCCCTGGCCGGCAGTCATGAACTGGAAGCCGCGGAACGCCAGCGCCTGGGCGCGGACTGGCAGCGTGCGCTGCTTGAAAACGCCGAGTTGCGCCTGTGGCTCGATGGCCAGTTGAGCGGCACCGGTTACGCACATATCGACCGCATCCTGCTGGACAGCGCCAGCGAGTCCTGGCGCCCGGTGCAATCGCTGATCGGGCCGACCATGGCCTACGTCGACGGCCTGTTCGTCAGCGACCTGCTGGCCGCCTGGCGCCTGCGCGCACAAGTCGCGGCCGGCGCGCTGGAACTGCGTGGCGAGGACTTCTGGAAGAACGCCGAGGTGCGGCTCGCCTAGGCTCGGCCGCGGCAGCCCTGCTAAACTCGCGCCCTTTTTTCGAGGAGGCCGCATGTCCAACGCCCCCACCAGTGAAGTGCTGCTGCGCCAGATCGAGCGCTTCCAGGGCCGCGTCCTGCTCGCCGGCCTGCCCGCCGACGCCCTGCTTGGCGACCTGCCGCAGGCGCAAGGCTGGAGTTGGCACGCCGGCGAGGCCCGGCAGCTCGAAGCCCGCTACGCCGACCGCTGCCACTTCGGCGCCACACCGCCCGAAGGCCAGTTCGACGCCGCGGTGCTGTTCCTGCCCAAGTCCCGCGAACTGACCGATTACCTGCTGGCCGCGCTGGCCAGTTGCGTGCCGGACGGCGAGCTGTACCTGGTCGGTGAGAAGCGTGCCGGCGTCGAGCGCGCCAGCAAGCAGCTCGGCGAATTCGGCCGCGCCAGCAAGCTCGACAGCGCTCGCCACTGCCAGCTGTGGCACACGCACATCGACGGCGCCCCGGCAGCGCCTGACCTGCATGCCCTCGCGCAACGCTATGAACTGCCGCTGGCGGACGGCCCGCTGCACGTCATTACCCTGCCGGGCGTGTTCAGCCATGGCCGCCTGGATCGCGGCAGCGCCCTGCTGCTGGAGCACCTGGACAAGCTGCCCGTCGGCCACCTGCTGGACTTCGGCTGTGGCGCCGGCGTGCTCGGCGCGACGCTCAAGCGACGTTATCCACAAAGCCGGCTGACCCTGCTGGACGTCGACGCCTTCGCCGTCGAAAGCAGCCGCCTGACCCTGGCTGCCAACGGACTGGAAGGCGACGTGATCGCCGGCGACGGCATCGACGCCGCGCCAAGCGAGTTGGCCGCCATCGTCACCAACCCGCCCTTCCACCAGGGCGTGCACACCAGCTACGCCACCACCGAACACCTGCTGCGCCAGTCGGCGCGCCACCTGGCGCCCGGCGGCGAGCTGCGCCTGGTGGCCAACAGCTTCCTGAAATACCCGCCGCTGATCGAACAGCACCTGGGCCCCTGCCGTACCCTGGCCGAGGCCGACGGCTTCCGACTCTACAGCGCCCGGCGCTGATCCCAGGCTCGCACTACACTCCACCGAGCCTGCCCGGATCGGCGCATCGCCGCTCGCCCTGAAATATCGAGGACACCCGTGAATCGCAGAATCAAAGATGACGTCGAACTGACATTCGCCATGGGGCCCAAAGAGAAGCCGCATCACCTCAAGCGCTCTCTCAAGCCACGCCACCTGAATATGATCGCCATCGGCGGCTCCATCGGCACCGGGTTGTTCGTCGCCTCCGGCAGCACCATCGCCACCGCAGGCCCCGGCGGCGCACTGCTGGCCTATGCGCTGATCGGGCTGATGGTGTTCTTCCTCATGACCAGCCTCGGCGAACTGGCGGCCTACATTCCCGATTCCGGCTCGTTCTGCACCTATGGCAGTCGTTTCATCGACGATGGCTTCGGCTTCGCCATGGGCTGGAACTACTGGTACAACTGGGCGGTGACCATTGCCGCCGAGCTGGTGGCGGCGCAGCTGGTGATGAAGTTCTGGTTCCCGGAAGTCTCCGGCATGTACTGGAGCGCCGGCTTCCTGGGCATCATGTTCATGCTCAACTTCTTCTCGGTGAAGGGTTTCGGCGAGAGCGAGTTCTGGTTCGCGCTGATCAAGGTGGTCGCCGTGGTGGTCTTCATCGGCATCGGCCTGGCGAGCATCATCGGCATCATGCACGGCATCGACAGCCCCGGCTTCAGCAACTTCACCACCGGTGACGCGCCCTTCGTCGGCGGCCTGCAGGCGATGATCGGGGTGGCGATGATCGCCGGGTTCTCGTTCCAGGGCACCGAGCTGATCGGCGTCGCCGCAGGCGAATCGGAGAACCCGCAGAAGTCCATTCCCATCGCCATCCGCCAGGTGTTCTGGCGAATCCTGATGTTCTACATCCTGTCGATCTTCGTCATCGGCATGCTGATTCCCTACACCGATCCGAACCTGCTCAAGACCGACAGCAGCGACATCAGCACCTCGCCCTTCACCCTGCTGTTCGAGCGGGCGGGCCTCGCCGCCGCGGCCGGCGTGATGAACGCGGTGATCCTCTCGGCGATCCTCTCCGCTGGCAACTCGGGCATGTACGCTTCCACCCGGATGCTCTACACCATGGCCACCCAAGGCAAGGCGCCGCGCCTGTTCACCCAGGTGTCCGAGAGCGGTGTGCCGCGCTACGCGCTGTACGCCACCACGCTGATCGGCGCGCTGTGCTTCCTCACCAGCTTCATCGGCGACAAGACCGTCTACACCTGGCTGCTCAACGCGTCGGGCATGTGCGGCTTCATCGTCTGGCTGGGCATCGCCGTGTCGCACTACCGCTTCCGCAAGGGCTTCGTGCTGCAGGGCGGCAACCTCGACGACCTGCCCTACCGCGCCAAGTGGTTCCCCTTCGGCCCGCTGTTCGCCTTCGTCCTCTGCCTGGTCATCACCCTGGGGCAGAACTACCAGGCCTTCGTCGGCGAACACGTGGACTGGGCCGGGCTGGTCGCCACCTACATCACCATCCCGCTGTTCCTCGCCATCTGGCTGGGCTACCGCTTCAAGAACAAGACCCGCTTCATCCGCTACGAAGACATGGACATTCGTCCCACCCGCGAATGATCCGACACGCAGGCTTGCCCAAGTCCTAGGACTTGGGCAGAATGCGCCCCGTCCTAGGGGAGTAGTCTCCCGCGAGCAACCGGCTCGCCCGGTACGCGTCAACACACTTGGTCCGCAGACCATGGCGCGTACGATCCAGGCCTGCAGCGTTCAGGCCCGGGTTTGACAAGACCTATGACACGAGCAACCTGACCCGGGGCGGGCAGGTGGCGCGTGTCATGGTGATTAGTCGACCCGCCCCCTTTAGGAACGCCTGATGGAATCCCTCTTCGTCCCCACCCTGATCGTTGCCCTCGCGGAAATCGGCGACAAGACGCAACTGCTCGCGCTCGTCCTCGCCGCGCGTTTCCGCAAGCCCTGGCCGATCATCGCCGGGATCATCGCCGCCACCCTGGCCAACCACTTCGCCGCCGGCGCTGTCGGCAGCTGGGTCGCCAGCTTCTTCTCCGAAGCCACGCTGAGCTGGGTACTGGCCGTGTCCTTCCTGGCCGTTGCCGGCTGGACTCTGATCCCGGACAAACTGGATGACGACGAAGAAGGTTCGCTGAAGAAATTCGGCCCCTTCCTCACCACCCTGATCGCCTTCTTCCTCGCCGAGATGGGCGACAAGACCCAGGTCGCCACCGTGATGCTGGCCGCGCAGTACCCGCACTTCTGGCTCGTGGTGATCGGTACCACCCTGGGCATGCTGATCGCCAACGTGCCGGTGGTCCTGGCCGGCAACTTCGCCGCCGAGCGCCTGCCACTGAACCTGATCCGCCGCCTGGCTGCCGCAGCCTTCGCCGTCCTCGGCCTGGCCGCCGTGTACCACGCGCTGAAACTGGGCGGCGTGTTCTGACCGACAGCTTTTCGAGGGGAGGCTGGCGCGCCGGCCAATGCCTGTGTATCGCCTGCGATACACAGTGGCGTTTCCGCCTCCTACGACAAAGGATGTCGCCATGCCGGAAAAAGACCTGAAGAAAGTCGCCCGCCATCACATCGACCTGGCCTGGAACAAGGGGCACCTGGCGCTGGTGGAACAACTGCACAGCCCGGACTTCATCTACAAGAGCGCCTTCACCGCCCAGCCGCTGGACAACGCCGGCTACCGAGCGCTGGTAGAGGAAATCCGTGGCGGCATGGATGACCTGGAAGTGGCCGTCGAGGAATGCATTCGCGAGGGCAACAAGGTCTTCACCTGGAGCACGTTGATGGGCTGCATCGTCAGGCCTGTGCTGGGTTACCCGGCCAGCGACCGCATCGTCAGCATCTCGGCCATGGGTTTCTGGGTGTTCAACAGCCAGGACCAGGTGCAGGAGTTGTGCACGCTGTTCGACATGGAGAGCTTCCGCGCACAGATGGGGCTGCCCAACCGGCCGTTTGCCGAGAAGGCGCTGCCCTGACAAAGAAAAAGCCCGGCATCCGCCGGGCTTTTTTCTTCCTCGCTCCCGGTGCTGCTCTTGTAGGAGCGAGCTAGCTCGCGAACAGGAACCGCTCGGTGTTATGCGGTTCGCGAGCAAGCTCGCTCCTACAGGGCCCGAGCCTCGAGCTCAGAGGTAATCGTTGGCGTGGAACCAGGAAATGGCCCGCTCCAGCGTATCCTGCAGCGGCACATGCGACTCGAAGCCCAGCTCTTCGCGCGCCTTGCGGCCGTCGAGGAACTGCCCGCCGGCCATCACCTCGATGGCGGTGTCGTCGAGCAACGGCATCTTGCCGGTCAGGCGATAGCGCCAGCGCCCCAGGGTCGCCAGCGCGCGGGCGCGGTGCAGCGGCATCGGCGTTGGCGCCGGCTTGCCCTGCAACCTGGCGATGGTCGCGGTCAGCTCGGCCATTTCGATGTTGTGCCCGGTGAGCAGGTAGCGCTCCCCTACCCGGCCGCGCTCCAGGGCCTTGAGCAGACCGCGCCCGGCTTCGGAAGCATCGATGACATTTCGTCGCCCCGGCACGTAATGCAGCATCTCGTCGCGGCCGATGGCGGTGATCAGGCGGCCGGTGGTCGGGCCGATGTCCAGCTCGCCCAGCACCATGCCGGGAATCCCGATCACCACCGGCAGCCCGCCGCGAGCCTGTTCACGAGCCTGCTCGTCGAGCGCCCACTTGCACATCACGTAGGCGCTCTTGCCGGTGGGCAGCCCTTCGTAGAACAGCCCTTCGTGCCCCGGCAACCCTTGCGGATGCGAAGGCATGGCGAACGCCGAGCCGACGTAGAGGATGCGCGGCACCTTGGCCTGCAGGCAGGCCGCATAGAAATGGTTGGTCAGGTCCAGCGCACTGGCGACTTCCTCCTGCCAGCGGCGCGGCCGCACCGGGTAGTAGCCGGCGCTGAAGATCACCGCGTCTAGGCCGCTCAGCGCGCGAGCCATGCCCTGGTGATCGAAGAGTTCGGCTACCCGGCACTCAGGCTCCAGGTAGGCCAGGCGCTGGATCTGCGACGAGGGTCGATGGATCAGCACCAGCTGGTGGCCGGCCGCCTTGATCGCGCGTGCGGCGTGGTGGCCCAGGAGCCCGGTGGCTCCGAGTACAGCGATTTTCACGGGTGCTCCCTGTTCACTGGATAAAGCGGCGCAACCTTACGCCGCTCCTGGCCGTTCGAGAGAATCACGAACCCCTGCTGCAAAAACACTGCTCAGCGAGTCTTGGCCTGCTCGTAGAGCGGCATGACCTTCGGGATGGCGGCCTGCAGGTTGGCCATCCGCGTGCTATCCGCAGGGTGAGTGCTGAGGATTTCCGGCGGGGCGTCGCCCCCGGCTTGCCCCATCTTCTGCCACAAGGTGATAGCGGCGTTGGGGTTATAACCGGCTCGCGCCGCCAATTCCAGGCCAATCAGGTCGGCCTCGTTTTCGTTCTGCCGACTGTTGGGCAGGGTCATGCTGTATTCGACGACCTGGTGGGCGAGGTCCACGCTGGTCTGGCCCAGGCCCAGCAACTGGCCGCCCAGGCCGAGGCCGACCTGTTCGGCGTAGGCGCGGGACATGGCCTCGCGGCCGTGCTCGCGCAGGGCGTGGGCGATTTCGTGGCCCATCACCGCGGCGAGTTCGTCGTCGGTCAGCTTCAGCTTATCGATCAGCCCGGTGTAGACGATGATCTTGCCGCCGGGACCGCAGTTGGCGTTGAGCTCGTCGCTCTGGATCACGTTGACTTCCCACTTCCACGACGGCGCATCCGGGCGGAATGCGCCGGTCTGCGGAATCAGCCGGTCGGCAATGGCCTTCACGCGCTTGGCGACGCTGCTGCTGGCATCCAGCTTGCCGGCCTTGGAGGCCTCGCTGAGGGTCTGCTGGTAGGACTGCGCGTACATCTGGTCGACCTGCGCGCTGGACAGCATGCTGAACATGGTCTGTTTGCGCTCGACGCCGACGACGCCGCCGCTGGTGGTGTTCACCTGCTGGCAGGCAGTAAGCATCAGCGCGGCGGCCAGGCCGGCGATACGGAAAACTCTGGGCATGTTGCTCTCCCGAAACAATGCAATCTCCCACGGACAGCGCGCATGGTAGGCCCACCCCCGGTGCCCGGCAACTGCCAGGAAACAGCCGGCGCAGCAGTGACTTACGAAACCGGACCGGCTGATCGGAAGGGACCTGGAGCCATCTGTCGTGACATACGCGGCAGGGGCCATCGCAGGTGCGCGCCGCCACCACGGGTCAACCGTCGGCGGCGCCCTCGTCACCCGTTCAAGTACAGGCCCTGGGCGCTCGGCGCGGCCGAGTAATTTCATTTTGACATCACATGCTAGACCTCCCGGCCAGCGCCGACAATCCTGCGACAGGCGGTGAACAGCCGCGTTACAACCCATTACAACGGCCGCCTAAGGAATTTCCCCGGTCCTGCCGATACAGATAGACACGCAGGCTTCTGGCGCATTCCGGGTACCCGTATGAAATTCAAGTCGATCCAGTTTTCCGTGGTGGCGCTGGCCGGTGCCAGCGTTCTGGCAGTGGTCGCGGCGTTGGTGCTGTACGCATTGTTCGCCGGCTCTCGGACCCAGGCGCTGGTGCAGGAGCGCACCCAGGCGCTGCTCGAACAGGTGATCAATGAACGCCTGGTGGCCATGGCGCGCGGCCAGGTCGCCCAGATCCAGCGCGAGCTGGAGTACCCCCTGACGGTCGCCCGCGACCTGGCCAACACCAACGCCCTGCTCGACGAGACCGACGCCAATGGCCAGCCGCTGCTGGGCATCGGCCGCGCCGGCATGTCCAACCTGCTGCGCCAGACCGTGGCGCAGAACCCCAAGCTGCTCGACGCCTTCGCCGGCTGGGAACCCAACGCCTTCGCCGGCAACGACAGCCAGTACTCGGGCCTGCCCGGCTATGACGCCAGCGGCCGCTTCATGCCCTGGTGGTACCGCAAGGACGGCGGCCTCACCGTCGAGGCCATGGGCGACACCCTGGAAAGCCAGAAGATGCAGCCCACCGGCGTGCGCGAAGGCGAGTACTACCTGTGCCCGAAAGAGAAGCACCAGCCGTGCATCATTGACCCGGCGCCCTACGAAATGGGCGGCAAGATGGTGCTGATGTCCTCCTTCAACGCACCGATCATGGTCAAGGGCCAGTTCAAGGGCACCGTCGGTGTGGACCTGTCGCTGGACTTCATCCAGGACCTGCTCAAGACCGCCGACAGCCAGCTCTACAACGGCGCCGGCGAGATGGCGCTGATCTCCACCAACGGTCGCCTGGTCGCGTACACCAAGGACCCGGCCAAGCTCGGCGAATCCGCCAGCAGCGTGCTGGACGCCAACGAAGTGGCCAACCTGGCCAAGCTCACTCTCGACCAGCCGCTGACCTCACTGGACAAGGAGCACGGCCATATCGAGCTGTTCCTGCCCTTCACCATCGCCGACTCCGGCGCGCGCTGGACGTTGATGCTGCAATTGCCGCAGGAAGCCGTGCTGGGCGATCTGAACCAGCTGCAGAGCGACCTGAAGGCACAGCGCGACAGCGACACCCTGGGCATGACCCTGGTCGGCCTGCTGATCGCTGCCATCGGCCTGGCCGTGATCTGGCTGGTCGGCCACGGCATCGCCCGCCCGCTGCGCCAACTGGTCGGCATGCTCGACGACATCGCCCAGGGCGAAGGTGACCTGACCCGCCGCCTGACCAGCGACCGCGCCGACGAACTGGGTTCCATCGCCAAGGGCTTCAACACTTTCCTGGTCAAGCTGCAGGGCATGATCGGCCAGGTGGTGACCTCGGTGCAGCACGTCAGCGATTCCTCCGAGCACACCGCCGACATCGCCATCCGCACCAACCAGGGCGTGCAGAAGCAACTGGCGGAAATCGAACTGGTGGCCACCGCGGTCCACGAGATGACCGCCACCGCCCAGGACGTGGCGCGCAACGCCACTCACGCGGCGGAAGCGGCCAACCACGCGGACCAGGCCGCACACCACGGCAAGCGCATCGTCGAGAGCAGCTCCACGGCGATCCAGGCGCTGGCCAGCGAGATCGGCCGGGCAGTAGGAGTGGTGCAGTCGCTGGCCCGCGACAGCGAGAACATCAACGCGATCCTGGTGGCCATCCGCGGCATCGCCGAGCAGACCAACCTGCTGGCGCTCAACGCCGCCATCGAGGCCGCCCGCGCCGGTGAGCAGGGCCGCGGCTTCGCCGTGGTCGCCGACGAAGTACGCAACCTGGCGCAGAAGACCCAGCAGGCCACCGAGGAAATCCAGTCGATGATCCAGCAGTTGCAGAACGGCACCCGCGAAGTGGTGCAGGTGATGCAGCAGAGCCAGGACAAGACCGAAGACAGCGTGCGGCATGCCGGCGAAGCGGCCCAGGCACTGGAGTCGATCACCCAGGCGGTATCGGTGATCAACGACATGAATACCCAGATCGCCAGCGCCGCCGAGGAGCAGAGCGCGGTGGCCGAGGACATCAACCGCAACGTCAGCAACATCGGCATGGTCGCCAACCAGGTGGCCGGTGGCGCCGACGAAGCCTCCCAGGCCAGCGCCGAGCTGACCAAGCTGGCCGAGCAACAGCGCCGGCTGGTAAATCAGTTCAAGGTCTAAAGGGGCTAGCTCGTGCGCGCCCCGCGCTTCCGGCAAACCCAGCGCCGGCGCGGACCCGTAGGAGCAACTGTCTTTTTCTGAAGCCCTGGTGCTGGGCTTATTCCCTCACCGCAACCCTATCCCTGAAGGGAGAGGGAGCTGCCCGTGCCGGCTGATACCTAGGTTACATCCTGCACCGAACGGTCCCCTCTCCCGCTTGCGGGAGAGGGGCTCTTGATCCTGCAGGAGCAGGGACAGATCAACGTCAGGCCGGCGTCAGGCACTCCGGCCCATTGCAGGTGGGGTCGTTGATGAAGTTCGCCAGCGCCTGCTCGCGCAACCGCGCCTGGGGCAACAGCAGCAACTCCTTCAAGCGCGCCGTTTCAGTTTCGCTCGACAGCCACTGCGCCTGCTCGGCGACATCCAGAACCAGTGGCCGACGCATGCCGCCCGCTTCCTGGGTCAGCATCGCCACGCTGTAATAGGTGTGGCCTTCCACCGGATACGCCTCCCACACGCCTGCGAAGCAGATCAGTCCGCCGCCGGAAACCCAGTGCGGCCGCTTGCGCACGCCGCGCCACTCGTAGAAGCCGTTGGCCGGCAGCAGGCAGCGGCGCAGGGCAAAGGCATCGCGGAACATCGGCTGTTCGGCGATGGTTTCGACACGGGCGTGGGCGGGAGTGCGCGACAGGTCCTTCAACCAGGCAGGCGTCAGGCCCCAGCGCGCGAGGTCGGCATGGCGCGTGCCGTTCTCCTCGCGCAGCATCAGCACGCGCGCGCCGGGCGCGAGGCTCCACTGCGGCTGCAGGTCGGCAGGGAAGCCGGCGCTGTCGGCCAGCTCGCGGTTCCAGCGGAACAGGGCGTAGCGGCTGGTCATCGGGACTCGTTGAAGGGATTCAGCAAAGCAGGACGCCCGGGCCGCCTTCGTGATCGTCAGCGGGCCCCGGCAGGGGTTGCGCGGCATTGTACGCGGCGATCAGTTCGCGCGCCTGCTCGGCCATCTCATCCTCGACCCAGAGGTGCAGCAGCCCCATGCCCGGCAGCTCGCCGATGCCGCCGACCAGGTGGCGCCCACCCAGGTGCGACGAAATGCCCTCGTTGGCCAGCATGCCACCCAGCAGTTCGGCTTCGATCAGGTCGGCAGGTGCGTAGATTCGCTGCATCAATCGTCCTCGCGCTGGACTTCCAGGGACCATTCCACCCCATCGGTGTGGAGCTGGAACAGGATCGGCCGGCAACACACCGGGCAATCTTCATAGTAGCTCTGGTCGCCCCCGGAGAGGTCGAGTACAGCCTCCGCCGGCTCGCCGCAATAAGGGCAGGAATAGGCCTGACTTTCGAGCATCGCTGGTTCCCCCGTGACTTCCGTTTATAATCGCGCGGTCTTTTTGGGCGCCCGCCTGACCGATGAGTCGGCGGCATACCCTTCCGGACCGTCTACATCGCGGCCCGACCCGTGATACCCCCGAGCATTCATTAGAGAGCATGATGGGCGAGTTCGAAGCCATCCGACCGTACAACGACGCCGAAGTCCCGGCTGTCCTGCAGCGCCTGCTGAGCGATGACGCCTTCCTCGGCGCGCTGGCGCGTTACCGTTTCCCGCGTCTGTCCGGTCCATTCGGCTGGCTGCTCAGACCACTTATAGCCCATCGGCTGGCCCGCGAAGTCACCGGTATCCGCAGCGTCGTCGCGCTGCAGGACAAGTTCGAGCCCTACGTCGACCGGACCATCGAGCATGCCACCGACGGCGTCACCTATTCGGGCGTCGAGCGCCTGAAGTCCGGCCGCGCCTACCTGTTCATCGCCAACCACCGCGACATCGTGATGGACCCGGCCTTCTGCAACTACGCGATCTTCCACGCCAAGTTGCCAACGCCGCGCATCGCCATTGGCGACAACCTGCTGCAGAAGCCCTTCGTCAGCGACCTGATGCGCCTGAACAAGAGCTTCATCGTGCACCGTTCCATCAGCGGCCGGCGCGAAAAGCTGGCGGCGTACCAGAACCTGTCGGCCTACATCAATCACTCGATCTGCCAGGACGTCCAGTCGATCTGGATCGCCCAGGCCGAAGGCCGCGCCAAGGACGGTGACGACCGCACCGATTCGGCGATCCTCAAGATGTTCCACATGAGCCGCAAGGACGAGCCGTTCGCCGAGGTGATCCGCCAGCTGCACCTGATCCCGGTGTCCATCAGCTACGAATACGACCCCTGCGACGCCGCCAAGGCCCGCGAGCTGTACACCCGCGCCACCACCGGCGAGTACAGGAAGGCGCCGGGAGAGGACGACCGCAGCATCGTGCAGGGCATCACCGGCTACAAGGGCCGGGTGCACATCAACTTCGGCGAGGAGATCACCGGCGATTTCGCCGACGCCAAGCAGCTCGCCGCCGAGCTGGACCGGCAGATCCTCGGCAACTACCGGCTGTTCCCGGTGCATTACCTCGCCTACGAGGCCTCCGAGCTGCGCGATGCCGCGCTGGAAGTCCCGTGCGCCGAGACCCTGTTCAAGGCCGAGGAACTGCAGCGGGCGCGCACCGAATGGGAGCGTCGCCTGGGCGAATGCCCCGTGGAGCAGCGCGGCCACCTGATCCTGCAGTACGCCAACCCGGTGTTGAACCAATACCGGCTCAAGCCGCAGGCATGAAAAAAGGCGCCCTCGGGCGCCTTTTTGCTTTCGCTCGTTACTGGCTGAGCTGCGTGCTGTACCAGCTCACGGCCAGCGCCAGCGTCATGCAGGCAAAGCCGAAACGGTAGAAGAAGCGATTCATCCGCGCAGTCGGCTCGACGCTGTCCAGGGGGACCGGTGCGACTTCGCTTTCGGCAGCCAGGCGCGCCAGGGCGAGGCGTTCACGGCGACGGGTTGCCAGCAGCAGCCAGCCTCCGGCCAGGGCGAAGAACAGGGCCAGGTCGTTCACGATACGACCGGGATGGGCCTGGAAGAGACTCCAGAACGCCTGCAGCGACATCACAACCTCCGCTTCAGAACTGCACGCCATCGACTTCGAAGCAAAGCGGGGTCAGTCTGGACGAACGGGCATGGCCCGTCATGGATGAGAAACAATCGTCGCGCATTTTATCCGCTGGCCATGCTTCGCAGCCAGCGCGCAACGCTTATTTACGACGAGCGTAAGAATTATCGAGAAATGGTCTAAGACCTCTCCCGCGCATTGGCACGTTGCTGGCTTTACCGAATTCTGCCACTCGAAGTCTTTCGCCAAGGAGATTCGCCATGCTCGAAATCGTCCCCCACGAAAACGCCTACCTGATCGAACACCTGGAAGAAATCGAAGCCGTCGTCACCGAACTCTCGTTCAACGTCCAGGATGACCATTGGCTGGTCTACACCCAGGCCTGTGGCCACGAGCACCTGGACCTGCCGGAAGCCGATGAGCGCATGCGCCTGGTCGAGGTCGACCCGTACCGCCAGGCCGCCTGATCCGTCGATCGGCCGCCCACGAAAAAGCCCGGCATCTGCCGGGCTTTTTCATTGCCGCCCCGATCAGCGCTGGTTCAGCGTCTGGCCGATGGTCGGGTCCTTGAACACGCGGGTCAGCGCGTCGCTGAGCACTTCGCTCACCAGCTTGGTGTTGGTCGCCTCATTGGGCGCCATGCCGAAACGCTGGTTGGTCGAAGCGCCATAACGGCCACTGTAGCGACGGGTGCCGCTCTGCACGTCAGCGCGGAAGGTGGCGCCGATGTCCGCCTCGGTCACGTACATGCCTTCCTTGGGCGACTGGTACTTCAGCTCGGCCAGGGTCAGGGTCAGTTGCGGTGCGTTGTAGGCGTTGGCCGACGGGGTGAAGCCCAGCAGGCGCACGGCGGTTTCAGCCTGCAGCTGCAGCTTGGGAATCACGTCCTCGCTGCGCACGGTGAGCTGGCTGGTTTCCGAATACAGGCCGCCACGGGTGCCCAGCGCGGTGCTCGGGCGACCGTCGACGACTTTCACCACTACCGGCTGGCCCTGGCCAACGGCGGCGACCGGCCCCTTGAACTCGGGCGTCGGGTTGAGTTGTTGCGGGCTGAGGGCGCAGCCGGTCAAGGTCAGGCTGGCGGCAGCGATAAAGCCGAGCAACAGGCGAGGCAGCATGCTCATCTCTCCATGGGGTAAGCGATGGCCGGCAGTATACCGGCGGGCAGCGCAGTCAGATAGCGCTTGGCCATTGGACGCGGAAGCCGTTCTCAGGGTTCCCTCGCCACGCGTCGTTAGGCCGCCTTGACCCAGCTGCAGGCAAGACGCACCGGGACGGGGCACAAATGGCAAATCAAGGGGAGCACACTAGGAAAAAAGTCTAAGGTGCAGAGCTTTTTTTTGTGTTTCGCCGTTATAATCGCCCCCCGATTATAAGGACGCCTCCTGGTCGGGCCCCGCACGATGCCGACACACCGTGTCTAGCCTCTGCCACCCCTCAAAGAGAGTCGCCATTCGCCTCGGTCACTGGCCGTCGCGCTTTGTACGTTCGTTGCGCAGAACTTGGCAAGGATGCAGCCGCCCCCTCCGCACGGAGACCGGACCGGCCCGCGACGACGATCCCCTTTGAGCTTCACGCCTCCAAAAGAGCGTGATCGAAGGTTTTTCACTACTTCACGAGAGTGTGGCGAGCAATGAAGAGTTTTGCGTTGGTAGCACCATTGACGTCTGACCCCGCAGCACTGAATCGCTTTTTCGGCACCGGAAGCCGCGCATAAGCGCCGCACCCGGATGCACTTGCGGATGAACTCGTCCGCCGTGGACTGCCGAGAAGGTGCGCATTTCCCCTCCTCCGATCCCGGCCCGAGACATTCGCGATAGGTCCATTGACCTGAGAAGAATTCGGACATTTGTTTTGCGCACTGGACGCGAAACCTCTGTCACAACTGGCTGCTGATAGTTTTGGAGACGCGTTAATGGCGCAGAACGAAATCGAATCGATGGACGTGCTGCTGGTAGGCGCCGGCATCATGAGCGCAACCCTGGCTGTCCTTCTCAAGGAAGTCGATCCGGGCGTCAGGCTCGAGATCGTCGAGCTGCAGGAATCCGGGGCCATCGAGAGTTCCAACCCGTGGAACAACGCCGGCACCGGTCACGCCGGCCTCTGCGAGCTGAACTACACCCCGCAGGCGGCCGACGGCTCGATCGACATCAAGAAGGCGGTGAACATCAACGCCCAGTTCGAGGTGTCCAAGCAGTTCTGGGCCTACCTGACCGGGAAGGACGCCTTCGGCGCGCCGCGCAACTTCATCAACCCCGTTCCGCACATGAGCTTCGTGCGTGGCAAGGACATTCCCTTCCTGAAGAAGCGCCACGAGATGCTCAGCCAGCATCACGCCTTCTCCTCGATGGAATACACCGAGGACCGCGCGAAGATTGCCGAGTGGGCCCCGCTGACCATTCCCGGCCGTCCGGCCGACGAGCAGGTCGCCATGACCCGCGTGGAAAGCGGCACCGACGTGAACTTCGGCGCCCTGACCAACCAGTTGCTGGGCTACCTCTCCAGCCGCGAAGGCAGCGAAGTCCGCTACTTCCAGAAAGTAGTCGGCCTTGAGCGCAGCGGCGACGGCTGGCTGGTGGACATCAAGAACACCCAGACCGGCGATGCCCGCAAGGTCAGGGCGAAGTTCGTCTTCCTCGGCGCCGGCGGTGGCGCACTGCCGCTGCTGCAGATGTCCGGCATCCCGGAAAGCAAAGGCTTCGGCGGCTTCCCCGTGAGCGGCCAGTGGCTGCGCTGCGACAACCCGGAAGTGGTCAAGCATCACCAGGCCAAGGTCTACAGCCAGGCCGAAGTGGGCGCCCCGCCGATGTCCGTGCCGCACCTGGACACCCGCGTGGTCGAGGGCAAGACTTCCCTGCTGTTCGGCCCGTACGCCGGCTTCTCCACCAAGTTCCTGCGTCATGGCTCGTTCCTCGACCTGCCGCTCTCGGTGCGCACCAGCAACCTGCTGCCGATGCTCGCCGTGGCCCGCGACAACATGGACCTCACCCGCTACCTGGTGAAGGAAGTCATGCAGTCCATGGACCAGCGCATCGAAGCCCTGCGCAAATTCTACCCGGAGCTGAACCCGGCCGACTGGCGCCTCGAAACCGCCGGCCAGCGCGTGCAGATCATCAAGAAGGACCCGAAGAAAGGCGGCATCCTGCAGTTCGGTACCGAACTGGTGGCGGCCCAGGACGGCAGCATCGCCGCCCTGCTCGGCGCCTCCCCGGGCGCCTCGGTCACCGTGTCGATCATGCTGGGCCTGCTGGAGCGCTGCTTCCCCGATCGCTACAAATCGGCTGAGTGGACCGCGAAGCTCAAGGAGATCTTCCCGGCCCGCGAGAAGCAGCTGGAAACCGACGCCGCGGTGTACCGCGAGGTCAACCAGATGACCGCCGACCGTCTGCAGATCGTCGCCGCGTCCTGAGTGCTGCACTCGTGAAAAAGCCCGCCTCCTGGCGGGCTTTTTCATGTCGGCGACCTAGCCGTGGCAGCTGACCATCCAGCCAACGCCGAAGCGATCGGTGAGCATGCCGAAGCGCTGGGCCCAGAAGGTCTTTTCCAGCGGCATCTCCACCCGCCCCTCCTCCGCCAGGGCGGCAAACGCCTGTTCCGCCGCCACCACGCTGCGCAGCGTCAGGTGCAGGGAAAAGCCATTGAAGGCGGCGTTGTGTTCACCGCGCCCATCGGACAGCAAGACTTCGGTCTCGCCGATCTGCAGGCTGGCGTGCATCACCTTGTCCAGCCAGCCATCGGGCACCGGCGAGGGTCCCGGCGCATCTTCGAAGCGCATCAGCGCCCCGAGCTGGGCACCCACCGCGTGCTGGTAGAAGGCAATGGCCTCATCGGCGCGACCATGGAAAAACAGATAGGGCTGTACTTGCACGGCTTCGTCCTCGCCTTGTCGTTATCGTTCTTCGGAGAAGTCTAGGCGGGGATTCGAGGAGGGTCCGGCGAGTCTGCCCGTAGGATGGGTGGAGCGCAGCGATACCCATGCGGTTCGCGACTCGGAAGTGATGGATATCGCTGCGCTCCACGCCATCCTACAAGGAGTTTTCCCTGCTCGATTCGCAAACAAAAAAGCCCGCAAAAGGCGGGCTTTTCAGCGCATCGATGCAATCAGCCGCGGGCGGCCTTGATCACTTCGATGTAGGGCTCGGCCTGGCGCTGGTCCTGGATCAGGGCGACGAAGTCCTTGCCCTGGACATCCTTGGCGGACAGGTCGTAGCCAGCTTCAACGAAGAAGCCGACGAAGCGCTCGAAGTCGTCGATGCGCAGGCCACGGTAGGCCTTGACCAGCTTGTGCAGGGACGCCGGGGTGTCGTCGGCCGGTTCCACGTCGAGGAACAGCTTGATCTCGGCGTCGTCGATCTCTTCGCCAATCACCTGCTTCTTGTCTTTACGCATCGCTCGCTTCTCTCTACGGCTGTCTCGGGGATCGCGGCCGGCAACGGCTGGCCGGGCACCACGGGTCGGGCAGTTTACCCCCGCGCCGGGCGCGGCTCAACGCGCACGCACGGCGCCGGTATGCAGGTCGGCCCAGATATGGCCATTGCCGTAGGTGAGGAACTGCACATAGACGGTACCGTTGCGCAGCAGGTCCAGCAGTTGTGGATAAGCCGCCTGCGGGTAATACAGGCTGAGCACGCGAGTCTTCTCATCGTAGGCCGGCTTCTTCAGGCTCTTGCCCTCGGCATCGAAGCTGATCAACACCTGGCTGATCTGCGCGCCCTTGTTCAGCGGCTTGCCCTTGAGGCGCAGCAGCGACGGCGTGGTAATAGGGATCGGCTGCTGGTTGGACTGGCGCTGGTTGCCCAGCACCACGCTGTATTCGGTGACCTGCAGCAATTGTTGCTGCTCCGGCTCGCCCTGGCGCAGGCCGGCATCGTCCGGCGGCAGAAATTGGCCGTGCATCGGCGCGGCAAGGGCTGCACCAGCAAAGCCGAGAGGAATGCAGAACAGCAGCGCCAGCATGGCGCCCGGCATGCGAACGGACATCATCACCTCCGCGGGACAGGGCCGGGCACTCTAGCACGCACGCCGAGCAGGACGACAGGCACGCATGGCAAGCCCGCTGATACATTGATAGCCTTCGAAGTTACCAACTCAATACATCGCCAGCCACAGATCGAAACAGCCATGCTGCACAACGTCTCCGACCTCGACCTGCGCCTGCTGCGCATCTTCGCCTGCGTGGTGCGCTGCGGCGGCTTCTCTGCCGCGCAGGGCGAACTGGGCATGGGCCAGTCGACCATCAGCACGCACATCGCCAGCCTGGAGACGCGCCTGGGCTACCGCCTGTGCGAACGTGGCAAGAGCGGCTTCCGACTGACCGAGAAAGGCGAGCGAGTACTGGACTACGCGCAGAACCTGTTCGCTGCGCTGGGGGACTTCCGTGATCAGGTGCAGTCACTGGCCGGGCGCCTGGTCGGCGAGTTGCACCTGGGCCTGGCCGACAATATCGCCACGCTGCCCGACGCACGCATCCACCACACCCTGGCGCGCTTCAACCGGCGCGACCAGGACGTGCGCCTGCACTTCCTCATCGAATCCTCCAGCGAACTGGAGCGCCTGGTACTCAGCGGTCGCCTGCACCTGGCCATCGCCTGCTTCAGCCGGCGCCTGCCGAACCTGCGCTATGAGCCGCTTTACCACGAGCGCGTGGCGGTGTTCTGCGGGCGCGAGCATCCGCTGTTCGACAAGGACGTGCGCGACGCCGCCGAACTGGAAACCTGCAACTGGATCCAGCACGGCTATGCGGTGGCGGACGTGCAACTGCCCGCCGACCCACAGCGCAGCACGGCATTCGCCCAGCACATGGAAGCGGTACTGCACGCGGTGCGCGCCGGGACCCACCTGGGCTACCTGCCGACGCACTACGCCGAGCGCTGGGTCGAACAGGGCGAGATGCGCGCGTTGCTGCCGGACAGCCTCGGCTATGGCATCACCCATAGCCTGGTGGTGCGCGACGAGCCGGGGCACAACGAAGCGCTCCAGGCGCTGGTCGAAGACCTGCGCCTGGAGCACCGGGTGACGCCGATCAGCGCGGCGCGGTGATGTGCTTGATGTCGAAGAATGCCGACAGACCCCACGGTCCCAGCTCGCGACCGATGCCGCTGCGCTTGCCGCCGCCCCAGGAAGTCTGCGGGAAGACGACTTGCGGCGAGTTCAGCCAGACGTTGCCGGCCTCCAGTTTCTCGGCGACACGCTGGGCACGCTCGAGGTCGGCGCTGCACACGGTGGCGGCCAGGGCGAAATCGCTGTCGTTGGCCTGACGCAGGGCATCGGCTTCATCGCTGAAGGTACGTACGCACAGCACCGGGCCGAAGATTTCCTCACGCCACAGGCGGCTGTCCACCGGCACGTCGGTGTACACGGTCGGCTGGATGAACCAGCCCTCGGCCACTTCGCCACCGGTCAGGCAGGCCAGGCCTTCGTCGCGGGCCACGGCGAAGTAGTCGAGTACCTTGCGGTACTGCGCTTCGCTGGTCATCGGGCCCATGTCGGTCTCGCCCAGCAGCGAGTCGCCAACGCGCAGGCCTTCCACCGCGACCTTCAGCTTCGCCAGCAGCGGTGCGGCGATGGATTCCTGCACCAGCAGGCGCGAGGTGGCGGAGCACATCTGCCCGGCGTTCCAGTAGACGCCGGCGATGATCCACTGCACGGCTTCGTCCAGGTCGCAGTCCTCGAACACCAGGATCGGCGACTTGCCGCCCAGCTCCAGGCCCACCGGCAGGGTGCGCGCGGCAGCCGCTTCCATGACCTTGCGGCCGACGACGTTGCTGCCGGTGAAGGACAGCTTGGCGATGCCGGCATGGCTGCACAGCGCAGCGCCAGCATCGGCCAGGCCCGGCACCAGGTTCAGCACGCCAGCCGGCAGGCCGATGGCGTCGGCGATCTCGCCCAGCACCAGCTCGATCAGCGGGGTGATTTCCGAGGGCTTGAGCACCACGGTGCAGCCCGCCGCCAGGGCCGGTGCGACCTTCCAGGCGCTGGTCACCAGCGGGAAGTTCCACGGCACGATCAGGCCAACCACGCCGATGGGCTCGAAGCGGGTCTGCGAGCGGTAGCCAGCGTCGGGCAGGGCCACTTCGGCGTTCTGCCGGGCATCCAGTTGCTCGGCTAGCTCGGCGTAGTAGGCGAAGGTCGCGATGGCGTCGCCGATATCGATTTCCGCTTCCAGGCGCGGCTTGCCGCTGGCCTGCATCTGCAGGGTGATCAGCGCTTCGCTGCGGGCTTCGAGCTGCTCGGCGAAAGCTCGCAGGTAACCGGCGCGCTGGGCGGCGCTGGTCAGCTTCCAGCCGGCGAAGGCGCGCTTGGCGGCAGCGACGGCGCGCTCTACGTCGGACACACCGGCGCAGGCAACTTCCGGCAGGGCCTCACGGGTAGCGGGAGCGATCGGGCGCAGGACGGCGCCGCTGTCGGCGGCCTGCCATTGGCCATCGATATAAAGGAGACGGGACATGCGAACCTCGGGCGGTTGTCTTGTGAGGGTCGCAGGATAGGCGGGGCATTCATCGGCAAAAATGCCTGCTTAACCATGCATACATCGACACTATGCGATGTATCAATTTGCTGCAGGACCGAGGGGGGACGCCCAGTCCTTGCTCGCGAACATCACGGCACCGATGGGAAGATTTGGTGCGCAGCGGTTCGCGAGCAAGCTCGCTCCTACGAAAAGCAGGCGGCTCAGGCGAAGTGGGAGCGCATCCAGGCCAGGTACTCGGCGGCGCCCGGTTCGCCTTCGCGTGGTGCCCATTGCCCGCGCTCATCCTCGCCCAGCGGCACGAACGGCCCGGCCTTGGCTTCGAACATGATGCTGTCCGGCTCCAGCGCGACGATGGCGTGGAAGGTGCCCGGCGGCAGGTCTGCGCCGACGCACTCACCGCCCGCGCGCAGTTCGCGCGTGGTCAATAGCTCACCGGAGTCGGAGAAGATCAGCAGGCCCAGCGTGCCCTTCACTACCAGCAGGCTTTCGGCCTTGTCCGGGTGGCGATGGCAATGCGGCGGGATATAGCTGTCGGGCTGCAGCGCATTGAGCAGACGGTGACAGGGCTCGGTCTGCTCATGGAAGTTGTGATTCTGCCGACGCCGGGGGCTGGCGGCGGCACGGGCCGCAACCTCGTCGAACAACGCACTGTCGAGGAAACGCGGCCCGCTCATCGTCAGAGGCCCTTGACGGCAAAGATGCCGGCGGCGTTGCGCCAGTAGCCCTTGTAGTCCATGCCGTAGCCGAAGATGTAGCGGTCGATGCAGGACAGGCCCACGTAGTCGGCCTTCAGGTCCGGGCGGGCCTTGCGGTCGTGGTCCTTGTCGATCAGCACGGCGGTGTGCACGCGCTTGGCGCCGGCGTGCTTGCAGAAGTCCATGATCGCCGAGAGGGTGTGCCCTTCGTCGAGGATGTCGTCGATGATCAGCACTTCACGGTCGATGAAGGAGATTTCCGGCTTGGCCTTCCAGAACAGCTCGCCACCGGTGGTCTCGTTGCGGTAACGGGTCGCATGCAGGTAGGAGGCTTCCAGCGGGAAATTCAGCAGCGGGAGCAGCTTGCCGGAGAAGATCAGGCCGCCGTTCATCACGCAGAACACCACCGGGTTGGTGTCGGCCAGCGAGCCGTTGATGGCCTCTGCCACACGGGCGATGGCGGCCTCTACCTCGGCGTTGGTGTACAGACAGTCGGCTTCGGCCATAACTTGGCGGATGTGCGCGAGATCGACGGACATGGGGGTTCTCCCGTGAAAAAGTGCGCAAAGGTACCTATCGGCGTGCCACGGAGCAAGGGTCAGCGGACGAATGTCGCCGACAATCGTGGCCCAAGGTAGCTAGGATGCATTACGCTACCGCAATTTTTTTGCCAGCCCGTCCGGAGAACCCGTCCATGCCCGTACTCGAGATTCGCCATCCCCTGATCCGCCACAAGATCGGACTGATGCGCCGTCACGATATCAGTACCAAGAATTTCCGCGAGCTGGCCCAGGAAGTGGGCGCCCTGCTGACCTACGAGGCGACCAAGGACCTGCCGCTGGAGAACTACGAGATCGAAGGCTGGGCCGGCCCGGTGCTGGTCGAGAAGATCGCCGGCAAGAAGATCACCGTGGTGCCGATCCTGCGCGCCGGCATCGGCATGCTCGACGGCGTGCTCAGCCTGATTCCGGGCGCCAAGGTCAGTGCCGTCGGGGTCGCGCGCAACGAGGAAACCCTCGAAGCGCACACCTACCTGGAAAAGCTCGCGCCGGACATCGCCGAGCGCCGCTCGCTGATCATCGACCCGATGCTGGCTACCGGCGGCTCCATGGTTGCCACCATCAACCTGCTCAAGAAAGCCGGCAGCAAGGATATCCGCGCCATGGTGCTGGTGGCGGCGCCGGAAGGGATCAAGGCAGTCAACGATGCGCATCCGGACGTGCTCATCTATACCGCCTCCATCGACCAGTGCCTGAACGAGAACGGCTACATCATGCCGGGCCTGGGCGATGCCGGTGACAAGATCTTCGGCACCAAGCAGAAGGAAACCTGATTCATGGCCGATGAATTCAACGAACCTCTGTGGCGCCAGATCATCTCTGGCGCACAGATGCTCTTCGTGGCCTTCGGCGCGTTGGTGCTGATGCCGCTGATCACCGGGCTCGATCCGAACGTCGCGCTGTTCACCGCCGGCTTCGGCACCCTGATGTTCCAGATCGTCACTGGCCGCCAGGTACCGGTGTTCCTGGCGTCGAGCTTCGCCTTCATCACCCCGATCATCCTCGCCAAGGGCCAGTTCGGCCTGGCCGCGACCATGGGCGGCGTGGTGGCGGCAGGCTTCGTCTACACCTTCCTGGGCCTCGCGGTGAAGGTCAAAGGCACCGGCTTCATCGACCGCCTGCTGCCACCGGTGGTGATCGGCCCGGTGATCATTTCCATCGGCCTGGCCATGGCGCCGATCGCCGCCAACATGGCCATGGGCAAGGCGGGTGACGGCACCGAGCTGATCCCCTACAAGACCGCCATGTTCATCTCCATGCCGGCGCTGCTGACCACGCTGATCGTCGCGGTGTTCGGCAAGGGCATGCTGCGCCTGGTGCCGATCATCGCCGGCGTGCTGGTGGGCTATGGCCTGTCCTTCGCCTTCGGCGTGGTCGACGTGGCGAAGATCGTCGCCGCACCCTGGCTGGAACTGCCGAAGTTCACCGCACCGGAATTCAACTGGCAGGCCATCCTGTTCATCGTTCCGGTGGCGCTGGCCCCGGCCATCGAACACATCGGCGGCGTCATCGCCGTGGGCGGCGTGACCGGCAAGAACTACCTGAAGACCCCGGGCCTGCACCGCACCCTGTTGGGCGACGGCATCGCCACCTCCGCCGCCGGCCTGTTCGGCGGCCCACCGAACACGACCTACGCGGAAGTGACCGGCGCGGTGATGCTGACCAAGAACTACAACCCGAAGATCATGACCTGGGCGGCGGTGTTCGCCATCAGCCTGGCCTTCGTCGGCAAGTTCGGCGCCATCCTGCAGAGCATCCCGGTACCGGTAATGGGCGGCATTCTCTGCCTGCTGTTCGGCACCATCGCCTCGGTGGGCATGAACACCCTGATCCGCCACAAGGTCGACCTGTCCCAGGCGCGCAACCTGTGCATCGTCTCGGTCACCCTGGTGTTCGGCATCGGCGGTGTGCTGATCGGCACCGGGACCGGCCCGGACGACTTCGGCCTGAAGGGCATCGCTCTGTGCGCCATCGTCGCGATCCTCCTGAACCTGATCCTCCCCGGCGAAGAAGGCTGGGAGAACAAGGCACTGGAACAAGGCGCCGACGACGGAAAATCCGCCGAGTGATTGGCACGGGCGCCGACTGATCGCGGCGCCCTTGCCCACGTAAAGTTCGGCGAACGCAGCATGCCGTTGACGGTCCATTCAGCATGACAGTTCGATTTCGACAGGAGGCTCTGGTTATCCGCTCCGCCTCGCTCCTGCCCCTCCCGCCGCCGAAGGTGCGCCCGTGAGCCGTGCCTGGTGGCTGCTGCTCGGCCTGATCGGCGCCTCGCTGATCCCGCTCGCCCTCGGCGGCCGGGAAATGCTCGATCACGTCCTCGCCTTTCCCCTCGACAAGCTGCTGATCATGTTCGGCATGATCTGCCTGTGCTGGCTGATCAACGCGCAGAAGCTCCGCGTGCTGCTCAATGGTCGCGCCGGGGAGATCGGCAAGGTGCGCTCGGTGGGCATCATCATGGCCTCGGAGTTCGCTTTCTATGCGACCCCCGGCGGCACCGGCGGCCCGCTGACGCTGATGGCATTGCTCGCGCGCCACGGTATGCGCCCGGCGCACAGCAGCGCGATCTTCGCTGTGGACCAGTTGAGCGACCTGCTGTTCTTCCTCTGCGCGCTGGCGGCGGTGCTGGTCTGGGCGCTGTCCCACAGCGTCAGCCCGAACCTGGAAACCTCGCTGATCACCAGCGGCGTGCTGCTGGGCGGAATCTTCTTCGGCGTGGTCCTGCTGGCGCGCTTCCAGCGCCGGGTCATCAAGGCCAACGGCCGGCTGTTCAAGCGTCTGGGAATGAAGCCGCGCACGCGCCTGCACTGGGCGCGCAAGGCGCTGCACTTCCGCGACACCCTGGTCAGTTGCCTGCGCCAACCCAAGCGCCGGCTGGCACTGATCTTCTTCTTCACCTGCTGCCACTGGATCCTGCGCTTCTCGGTGCTCTACATCACCCTCAAGGCGCTGGGCGTGGACCTGCACTGGGCCTGGGCCTTCCTTATCCAGCTGCTGTCGCTGGCGGCAGGCCTGGCCACGCTGCTGCCCGGTGGCGCGGGCGGTACCGAGCTGACCAGCGCCGCGTTGCTCGCCCCGCTGGTGGGCAAATCCACGGCGGCGGCGGCCATCCTGATCTGGCGCGTGGTGACCTACTACTTCTACCTGGTGATGGGCGCGCCGGTGTTCGCCCTCATGGCGGGGCGTCCGCTGCTGCGCAAGCTGATAGGGATGCGCGAACGCGCCTGAAGCTCAGCCGCTGGCGGGCTTGTCTTGCTTCTGCTCAGGCTTGAGCGAATCCCAGAGCTCGGCGGCGCCGGGAAACTCGGTGCCGTCCTCTTCGCTCAGCGCGTCGGGATCGTAGCGGCTGGTGCAGCCTTCACCCAGGGTGGGCGGTGGGGTGGCGGTGCCGGGGTTCTTCGGGTCGCTCATGGCGGCGTCTCCGTTGGGCGCAGCGCTCGCCGTCGGTGGACGGCGAGAGCATGCGGAGTACCCAGTCTAGAACGAGACCGCGTGGATCAGTCGAACACCACGGTCTTGTTGTCGTGCACCAGCACGCGGTCTTCCAGGTGATAGCGCAGGCCGCGGGCCAGCACCAGCTTCTCGACGTCCTTGCCCAGGCGCACCAGGTCCTCGATGTTGTCGCGGTGGCTGATGCGCACCACGTCCTGCTCGATGATCGGGCCGGCGTCCAGCTCCTCGGTGACGTAGTGGCAGGTCGCGCCGATCAGCTTGACGCCGCGCAGCGAGGCCTGGTGGTACGGCTTGGCGCCGACGAAGGACGGCAGGAAGCTGTGGTGGATGTTGATCACCTGGTGGCGGTACTTCTGGCACAGGTCCGGCGGCAGGATCTGCATGTAGCGCGCCAGCACCACGTTATCGGCCTGGTGCTCGTCGATCAGGCGCGAGACCTGCTCGAAGGCCGGCTGCTTGTTCTTCGGGTCCACCGGGACGTGGAAGTAAGGAATGCCGTGCCACTCCACCATGCTGCGCAGGTCATCGTGGTTGGCGATCACGCAGGGAATCTCGCAGTCCAGCTCGCCGCTGTGCCAGCGGTGCAGCAGGTCGGCCAGGCAATGCGATTCGCGGCTGGCCATCAGCACGACGCGCTTCTTCACCGAGGAGTCGGTGATCCGCCACTCCATGGAGAACTCGCGGGCGATGGGGGCGAAGGCCTGGCGGAAACCGTCGATATCGAACGGCAGGGAGTCGGCACGAATCTCATGCCGCATGAAGAACCAGCCGTTGTCGTTGTCGGAATGGTGACTGGCCTCGGTGATCCAGCCGTTGTAAGTGGCCAGGAAATTACTCACCTTGGCGACGATGCCGACCCCGTCGGGGCAGGCGATCACCAGTCGGAAAGTGCGCATGGGTGTACTCCAGATACATCGCGAAGGCCGCCATTCTAGCGGCTGCCGGGGAAAAGATCAGCCATTGCCGCAGTGCGCCGACGAGAGCCAGTTCGGTGCATTGCGAGTGCGTCGATTAATTACCAGAGAATGAATTAGTTAAATAAGTCGACAATTAACGACAAAACTTTCCACAAGCATTTACTTGAACAACTTCGCTGACTATTATGTCTGCTACAAACTATCCGCCACCGCTGGACCCAGAACAAGGTACCCAACATGTCGCTGATCAACGAGTACCGCGCTACCGAAGAAGCCATCAAGGAACTTCAGGAGCGCCTGAAATCCCTGGAGCAGGACGACAAGCTGAAGAAAGAGCTTGAGTTCGAAGAGAAACTTCGCGCGCTGATGGCCAGCTATGGCAAGTCCCTGCGTGACGTCATCGCCCTGCTCGATCCGGACGCGAAGCTGAGCAAATCGCCGCGCACCGCAAAAGCCACCGTGACCAAGCGCGCTCGCAAGGTCAAGCAATACAAGAACCCGCACACCGGTGAAGTCATCGAGACCAAGGGCGGCAACCACAAGACCCTCAAGGAATGGAAAGCCAAGTGGGGCGCCGAAGCCGTTGAAGGCTGGGCCACACTGCTGGGCTGAGCCTTGCGGACATGAAAAACGCCAGCTTCGCGCTGGCGTTTTTTATTGCCTGCCGAAAAGTGCGCGGCGCTACAGGCGATAGCGCGCGCGCAACACCTGCGCATACTTCTCCCACTCTTCCAGCACCAAACGGCCGGCCGGCGTGGCATTGACCAGCTGCTCGCTCATTGCCGCGGCAAAGTTATCCAGAGTATTCGGTGCGCCGTATTCGGCCTGACTCAGGCGCGTACGGCAGAAGTCCTGCCATTGTTGCTGTTGCGTGGCACTCAAAGTTTCCGGGAAATTGCGTGCCCGATAACGGAAGAGAAGTTCGGGAAGTCGCGCATCATCGAATGGCCATTGTTCTTTCGCCAGCCGCGCGGGATCAGCCTGACGCACCTGTTCGCACAATCTGCGATCACGGTCACCGATAAAACCGTCATACAACTGCTGCTCGGGATCTTCGCTGCCGGCGAAACTTTCCTCGGCATACAAGGGCGCCAGTTTGTCCTGCCAGATCGCTTTCGCCTGGGTCAGGGTTTGCGCAGCGGCCAGGCAGGCATCGAGATTCACACCGATGCGCTCGCGATCCTGCGGGCGCAGTACGGACAACGGCGCCACCACCGGGCAGCGGTTGATGTGCAGCAGTTTCAGCGGCACCGGCAACTCGCCTTCGGCCAACTCATCGCGGCGCGTATAGAGGCGCTTGCGCAACGTTTCCGCATCGAGCTCCAGCAACGGCGAAACATCCACGCCCAGGTCGCAGACGATCAACGCGTTGCGGTTGCGTGGATGCCACCCCAGCGGCAGCACCACGGACAGGTAGTGCCGCGCCGCGGAGAACATGCCGGAGATGTGCACCATCGGTTGCAGCACACGAACCTGATCCAGCACGCCCTGCTTGCCGCGCAGGCGATAGAGGTAGTCATAGAGTTTCGGCTGGCGGTCGCGCACCAGCCGGGCCAGGGCAATGGTGGCGCGCACGTCGGACAGCGCATCGTGCGCCTGCCCATGGTCGATTCCATTGGCCGCGGTGAGGCGTTCCAGCTTGAGGCTGACGACGCCATCCTGTTCGGGCCAGACGATGCCCTCCGGGCGCAGCGCGTAGGCGGTGCGCACCATGTCGATCAGGTCCCAGCGGCTGTTGCCGCCCTGCCACTCGCGGGCGTAGGGATCGAAGAAGTTGCGGTACAGGCTGTAGCGCGTGACCTCGTCATCGAAACGCAGGGTGTTGTAGCCCGCTACGCAGGTGCCCGGCTGCGCCAGTTCGGCGTACAGGCGGGTCATGAATTCGGCTTCGCCCAGGCCGCGTTCCTCCAGGCGATCCGGGGTGATGCCGGTGACCAGGCAGGCGGCCGGATGCGGGAGGATGTCATCGCTGGGCCGGCAGTAGAGGTTCAGCGATTCACCGACCTCGTTGAGGTCCTCGTCCGTGCGAATGCCGGCCACCTGCAGCGGACGGTCGCGGCGCGGGTCGATGCCGGTGGTTTCGTAGTCGTACCAGAAGATGCTGGCGTTCATCGTTTTTCCTTGCCTGCAAGCGAGTGCGTCGCAGTCTAACAGTGCTGCCGACCACACTTCCAAAACGCCTCGCTGGCACCTAGCCAGCCCTCGCCTTTATGATGGCCGTCGCAAGGACACCCCACTGGAAAGGACTTTCCTCATGCAAGACCTCGCAGCACAGAATCCCTACAGCGCTCCACTGAGCAACCTCGAACCGGGCGCAGCCCAGGGCACCGTGCCCTCCGTCGCCGAGGCGCTGAGCCGCCGCTACAACTTCAGCATCAACGAACTGCTGGGCGAATCCTGGCGCCGCACCAAAGGCACCAAGGGCCTGATCATCGGTGGCTTCGTGGTCTTCTATGCGGCGATCTTCGCCCTGGTCAACCTGCTCAGCCTGTTCCTCACCGTGGTCGGCGTCGCCGGCATTGCCGGGATGGGCCTGCTCGGCGATAGCGAAGCCGCCGGCGGCATGGCGGTCGGTGCGCTGGTGGCCTTCTTCATCGGTTCCATCGTCCTGAGCTTCGTTGCCACCGCCGTGTGCTACCCGCTGCTGGCGGGTGTGAACATGCTCGGTATCCGCCGCGCCGCCGACCAGCCGCTGCGCTTCAACGAAGTCTTCAGCCACTTCGGCCGTACCTTCCAGGTGGTCGTCTGCGTGCTGCTCAGCACCCTCCTGATCTGCGTCGGCTACTTCCTCTTCGTGCTGCCGGGCATCTACCTGAGCATCGCCTACATGCTCGCCATCCCGCTGGTGGTCGAGCGTGGCCTGTCGCCCTGGGCAGCGCTGGAAGCTTCGCGCAAGGCCATCAGCCAGCACTGGTTCAAGGTCTTCGGCCTGCTGCTGGTGTTCGGCCTGCTGTTCATGCTCAGCACCCTGACCCTCGGTATCGCGCTGATCTGGGTGATGCCATGGCTGATCGTCACCATCGGCGTGCTGTATCGCACCATCTTCGGCGTGCTGCCACCGGCCAAGTAATCAATTCGGCCTGAGCCTGCCAGCGCGGTTGCCTCGCCGCACCGCGCTGGCTAGCATCTGGCTCTCAGCCATCGACAGCGGTTTCCCTTGAGCCCAGCAGACCTTTTATCCCAAGCGTCTTCCCACGCCCCCGTCCTGGACACCCGCTACCACGTGGAGACTCCGGAAGGCATCGATCTGCTGCTGCGTCCCGCCGGTGTCGTCCCCCGCGCCCTCGCCTACCTGATCGACCTGGGTATCCGCATCCTGCTGATGCTGGCGCTGTTCATGCTGCTGGCCTTCCTCGGCGAACTGGGCACCGGCCTCGGGCTGATCCTCACCTTCGTCATGACCTGGTGGTACATGGTGCTGTTCGAAGTGCTCAACCAGGGCCGCTCGCCCGGCAAGCAGATGATGGGCCTGCGCGTGGTACACGACGACGGCACGCCGATCGGCTGGTCCGCCTCGCTGCTGCGCAACCTGCTGCGCTTCGCCGATATCCTGCCGTTCGCCTACACGCTCGGGCTGCTCAGTTGCCTGTCCAACTCGGCCTTCAAGCGCCTGGGCGATCTCGCCGCCGGTACCCTGGTGATCTACCGCGACCCGCCGCCAAGCCGCCCGCAGGTCTCGGAGGCTGCGCCCGAGCTGGCGCCCTGGCCGCTGAAGCTGGAAGAGCAACGCGCACTGATGAGCTTTGCCGAACGCGGCACGCAACTCTCCGCCGCCCGCCGCGAGGAACTGGCCGGCATTCTGGCGCAACCGCTGGGTATCGCCCCGGAACAGGCGGAGGCCCGCCTGAATCGCATCGCCAGCGGCCTGCTCGGTAACGGGACGGGCCACCCATGAAGCAAGCCTTCTTCGAACAACGCCACCAGGGCAGCTGGAAACGCTTCGCCAAGCGCCTGGAACAACTGGAAAGCGGCAAGCGCCAGGAACCGAGCGAGAAGCCCGAAGAGTTCGCCGCCGATTACCGGCGCATCTGCCAGCAGCTCGCCCTGGCCCAGGAGCGCGGCTACAGCAGCCACCTGATCGACCAGTTGCAGCAGCTCGCCATGCGTGGCCACCAGCAGTTCTATCGGCACCGCAGCCATCTGGGTGCGCGCATCCTCGGTTTCCTGGTCGCCGGCTTCCCGCGCCTGGTGCGCGAGGAGTGGCGCTGCATCGCCATCGCCAGCCTGCTGTTCTACGGCAGCCTGCTGCTGATGGGCGTGCTCGTCTACCACTTCCCCGATCTGGTCTACAGCGTCATGGCACCGGAGCGAGTGGCCGAGATGGAGTCGATGTACTCGCCGGACACCACGCGCCTGGGCCCCATGAGCACGCGCGACGCCGGCGATGACTGGAAAATGTTCGGCCACTACATCATGAACAACATCGGCATCGCCTTTCAGACCTTTGCCAGCGGCCTGCTGTTCTGCGTCGGCAGCCTGTTCTTCCTGCTGTTCAACGGCCTGATCATCGGCACGGTGGCCGGCCACCTGACCCAGGTCGGCTACATCGAGACGTTCTGGTCCTTCGTCATTGGCCACGGCGCCTTCGAACTGACCGCCATCACCTTCGCCGGCGGTGCCGGCCTCAAGCTCGGCTGGGCGCTGCTCGCCCCCGGCCGCCTGAGCCGCCTGGAAGCTCTGCGCCAGGCCGCCGCCCGCGCCGTGCAGTTGATCGGCGGGGTGATCCTGATGCTGCTGATCGCCGCTTTCGTCGAGGGCTACTGGTCCTCCGTCACGCATTTCTCCGCCACCGTGAAGTACATCGTCGGCGCCTGCCTGTGGCTGCTGGTGGGCAGCTACTTCCTCCTTGCCGGACGGAGGCGTCATGCGCCTGACTGACGCCAGCGTCGCCATTCGCCCGCGCAGCGCCTGGGAGGCACTGGACCTGGGCATTCTCCTGGCGCGCCGCCACGCCGGTGTGCTGATGGCCAGTTGGGCCATCGTCACCCTGCCGGTGTTCGTGCTGCTCTCCGTACTGCTGTGGAACTACTCCAGCTGGGCAATACTGATCTTCTGGTGGCTCAAGCCCGCCTTCGAACGCCTGCCGCTGTACATCCTCTCGCGCTCGCTGTTCGGCGACACGCCGACGCTCAAGGAAGCGCTCAGGGCCTTCCCCGGCCTGCTCAAGTCACAGCTGCTGCCCAGCCTGCTCTGGCGACGGCTGAGCCCGACCCGCAGTTTCGACCTGCCGGTGCTGCAGCTCGAAGGCCTCAAGGGCCAGGCACGCAGCCAGCGTCTGGTGGTGCTCGGCCAGCGCAATGCGGGCGGGGCCACCTGGCTCACCATCGTCGGCATGCATTTCGAACTGGCGCTGTGGCTGGGGCTGACCACGCTGATGTACCTGATGCTGCCGAACCAGTGGGTGGAAGACTGGGAGTGGAAGTCGCTGATCAGCGCCGCCGAAGGCGACTGGGTGTGGCTCGAGCACATCAGCAACCTGGTCTACGCCCTGCTGCTGATTGTCTGGGAACCGGTGTACGTCGCCTGCGGCTTCACCCTTTACCTCAACCGCCGCACCGAACTGGAAGCCTGGGACATCGAACTGGTGTTCCGTCGCCTGCGCCAGCGCCTGATCGGCAGCGCCTATGCCCTGCTGCTGGTGGTGGCCGGCGCCTTCGCGCTACTGCCGGCCCATGACGCGCTGGCGGCCGGCGCGGAAGCCGGCGGCAAGGCCAGCCAGAGTTGCCCGTTGCCCGACCAGAACCCCGACGGCCCGCAGGGTGCGCGGCTGACCCAGCAGAAACTCAACAGCGAGGACTCGCGCAGCGCCGCGGAAAGGATCCTCGCCGCGCCGCCCTTCAAGAACAGCGAGAAGGTCACCGGCTGGCGACTGAGCGAAGACAAGAAAGAGGAAAAGCCGGCAGACCCCAATGACGCCAAACGCCTGAAGAGCTTCTTCGAGGCACTGGAGAACTGGAAAGCCTTCAAGTTCGCTGCGCAAGGCATCGAGGTACTGCTCTGGGGCCTGCTGTTCACCGTCATCGCCCTGGTCATCTGGCGTTATCGGCAATGGCTGCGATTGTTCGTCGGGCGTATCGGCCTGCCGCAGAAGCCGCGCCGCGAAGCCCCCAGCGTGCTGTTCGGGCTGGACCTGGCGCCGGAAACCCTGCCCAGTGACGTCGCCAGCGAGGCCGAGCGCCTGTGGGACGAGCAACCGCGCGCCGCCCTTGGCCTGCTCTACCGCGCCCTGCTCAGCCGCCTGCTGCACGATTTTCGCGTGCCGCTGCGCGAGTCCACCACCGAAGGTGAAGTCCTTGTACGCGTGGCCGACCTCAACGACCCGCCGCTGGACAATTTCGCCCGCAGCCTGACCCAGCAGTGGCAGGCGCTCGCCTACGGGCACCGCACGCCGCAAGCCGAACTCAAGCAGCAACTGTGCGGCGAATGGCGCCACCTGTTCGGTAACGAGGTGCGGGCATGAAGCGCGGCAACCTCGCTCTGCTGGTACTGCTCGTCCTGCTGGTGCTCGGCGGCATCGGCTACTACCTGTACCGCAACCTCGAGCCCTACACCGAGACCATCGAACACGGCGCCTCCCCGGAAGCCCGCGCCACCCCCTACCTGGCCGCCGAGATGTACCTGCGTGGCCGCGGCATCCGCGTCACCACCGCCCGCGGCATGGAAGTGCTGGACCAGTTGCCGAGCAAGGGCCAGACCCTGATCCTGCTGGGTACCCGCGAGAACGTCACGCCGACCCAGAACGCCCGCCTGCTGGACTGGGCCAACCGCGGCGGCCACCTCATCGTCACCGCCGAAAGCCTGTGGGACGAGGACGAAGGCAAGAGTGGCGATCTGTTGCTGGATCAACTGGGCGTCCAGCAGTTCCTCACGGCCGACCTGAAGGACAAGGAGGAGGAGAAATCCACTCAGTCCGACGAGCAGGCTGCAGCCCCATCCGAGGGCCGCGCGGACGACGATACCGGCAAGGCAGAAGTGGAACACGAGCACCCGGACCAGGCCTCCGGCGCTACCGACAAGGCCGAGGCAGAAGCCGATCCCTACCCGAACCTGACCAAGCTCTACCTGGAGAACGAGAAGGCCCCGGCCTATATCGACTTCGACACCGACTATCACCTGTTCGATTCGAAGAACCTCGCCTACGCCTGGGCCAACAGCGGCGACTCCACCCACCTGCTGCAGCTGCAGCGGGGCCAGGGCTTGATCACCGTGCTCACCGACAACTGGATCTGGCAGAACGGCGAACTCGACGCCTACGACAACGCCTGGCTGCTCTGGTACCTGGCCCAGGACAGCGCCGTTACCCTGGTCTACCGCGCCGACGGCACCAGCCTCATGACCCTGCTGATGCGCTATTTCCCGCAGGCACTGCTGGCCGCCGCCCTGTTGCTGGTACTGGTGCTCTGGCGCAATGGCCTGCGCCAGGGCCCGCTGCAGCCCAATCCGGACCGCAGCCGTCGGCAACTGGAAGAACACCTGCGCGCCGGCGCCGACTTCATCCTCCGCCAGCGCGGCCAGCTTGCCCTGCTGCAAGGCCTGCAACGAGATGTGATGCGCCGGGCGCGGCAGCGCCAGCCCGGCTTCGACCGCCTGCCGGTCGCCGAACAATGGCAAGCTCTGGGCCGCATGACGCGCATGTCGGTCAGCGCCATCAGCCAGGCCATGCGCCCCTATCCGCAACAGCGCATGGCCGTCGCCGAATTCACCCGCCAGGTCGCGCACCTGCAAAGCCTCAGGAATGCCCTATGAGCGAACAGACGCCTGAACCCACCAGCACCACCGCTCCCAATGCCGCCGCCCAGCGCCAGCGCGCCAGCCAGCTGGCCCAGGCGCTGCGCCACGAACTGCAGAAGGCCCTGATCGGCCAGCAGGCCGTGATCGACGACGTGCTCACCGCCCTGCTCGCCGGCGGCCATGTGCTCATCGAAGGTGTGCCCGGCCTGGGCAAGACGCTGCTGGTGCGCGCCCTCGCCCGCTGCTTCGACGGCGGCTTCGCGCGGATCCAGTTCACCCCCGACCTGATGCCCAGCGACGTCACCGGCCACGCCGTGTACGACCTCGCCACCGAGCAGTTCAAGCTGCGCAAGGGACCGGTGTTCACCCACCTGCTGCTGGCCGACGAAATCAACCGCGCCCCGGCCAAGACCCAGGCCGCGTTGCTGGAAGTGATGCAGGAGCGCCAGGTCACCCTCGAAGGCCGCGCCCTGCCGGTGCCGCAGCCGTTCATGGTGCTGGCCACGCAGAACCCCATCGAGCAGGAAGGCACCTACCCGCTGCCCGAAGCCGAGCTCGACCGCTTCATGCTCAAACTGCGTATCGACTATCCGCTGGAGGCCGAGGAGCAGACCCTGGTGCGCCAGGTCACCCGCTCGGCGCGCAGCGACATGCTCGACGTGGCGCCCATGCGCGCCCTGCTCAAGGACAAGGACGTGCTGGCGCTGCAGAAGATCGCTGCCGACCTGCCCATCGATGACCAGGTGCTCGACTACGCCGTACGCATCGCCCGTACCACCCGCAACTGGCCGGGCCTGGCACTGGGCGCCGGCCCACGTGCGTCCATCGCCCTGGTGCGTTGCGCCCGCGCTCGCGCCCTGCTGCGCAGCGGCGACTTCGTCGTTCCGGACGACGTGAAAGGCAGCGCCCTGGCCGTGCTGCGCCATCGCGTGCGCCTGTCGCCGGAACTGGAGATCGAAGGCCTGTCGGTGGACCAGGTGCTGCAACAACTGCTCGACCAGGTACCGGCGCCGCGCGTATGAAGCCATCGCGCGCGCTCCTCGCGTTGCTCGGCGTCCTGCTGGCGATTGCCATCGCCCTGGGCGCGGCCGAGGCCCTGGACTCGGGATCGGCCCTGCTCGGCCGCCTCTGGTGGGGGGCGCTCTGCGCGCTGCTCCTGCTGGCGCTGGCCGATGCGCTCTGGCTGCGCCGCACGCCCTCGCCCGAGCTACGCCGCCAGCTGAGCGGCAATCTGCCGCTGGGCCGCTGGAGCGAGATACGCCTGCAATTCCATCACCGCTACGCCCAGCCGCAACGCGTCACGGTGTTCGACCACCTGCCGGCCGGCATGGAGTTCGAATACCTGCCGCAGACCGTGGAGCTGCACCCCGGCGAACAGACTGAACTGGGCTACCGCGTGCGCCCGCTGTCCCGTGGGCATTTCGTCTTCCAGCGCTGCGAGATCGAGTTGTCCAGCCCACTGCGTCTGTGGAAGGGCCGGCGCTACCTGGAACAGCGCGACGAAACCCGCGTCTACCCGGACTTCGCCCGCCTCTACGGCGCAGAGCTGATGGCCGTGGACCACTGGCTCAACCGCATCGGCGTGCGCTCCGGGCAGCGGCGTGGCCTGGGCCTGGATTTCCACCAACTGCGCGAGTTTCGCGACGGCGACACCCTGCGGCAGATCGACTGGAAGGCCACCGCACGCAAGCGCACGCCCATCGCCCGCGAATACCAGGACGAGCGCGACCAGCAGATTCTCTTCCTGCTCGACTGCGGCCGGCGCATGCGCAGCCACGACGGCGACCTCTCGCACTTCGACCATTCGCTCAATGCCAGCCTGCTGCTGGCCTACGTCGCCCTGCGCCAGGGCGACGCCGTAGGCCTGATGACCTTCGCAGGCGATCAACCGCGCCACCTGCCGCCGGCCAAGGGCAGCGCCCAGCTCACCGCCCTGCTCAACAGCGTCTACGACCTGCGCAGCAGCCAGCGCCCGGCGGACTACCCGGCGGCCGTGCAAGCCGTGCTGACGCACCAGCGCCGCCGCGCGCTGGTGGTGATAGTGACCAACCTGCGCGACGAGGACGACGAGGAACTGGTGGCCGCGGTGAAACGCCTCGGACGCCAGCACCGTGTACTCGTCGCGAGCCTGCGCGAGGAAGTGCTGGACCGCCTGCGCCAGGCGCCGGTGGAAGGTTTCGAGGAAGCCCTGGCGTACTGCGGTGCGGTGGATTACCTGAACGCCCGCGCCGGCCTGCACGAAAAGCTGGCAGCCCATGGCGTGCCGGTGCTCGACGCGCGGCCGAGCCAGCTGGGGCCGGAACTGATCAGCCGTTACCTGGGCTGGAAGAAGGCTGGCGCGCTGTAACAGCGCGCCACGACCGGACACCAACTCCCTGGCGTCCCACACCGAGCAGATCGGTCAGCGCGTCCTGCGCTTCAGACCGACTCCACCTGCCGGCGAAAACTGAAATAACGGCGCAGCGCATCGACCAGTTCGACGTACTCCGTCGGTGCCGCCGCCAGGCTGAAGCCCGAATCGTAGTTGCCCGGATTGACGTCCTCGCGGCACCACTGGCAGGTGGCGGCGAACTCGATCAACTGCAGCTTGCCGTCATGCCCGGGGATCTTCAGGCGCATTTCGAAGCGGCCACCCACCAGCATCGGCAGCTGGCTGATGAGGAGCAGCCCGTCCAGCGACACGTTGCCCAGGTAACCCATCGGTTTGTCGGTGATGCTGTTGAACACCTTCAGGTAGTAGGGCAGCTGATGGCGCTCGATATGTCGTTGATGACGCATAATGGCGTTTCGCTATGAGATATCGTCCAGTATGACGATGCTGCCCGCCGGGGGCCAGTCCTAACGACAACCTTCCGCCAGTCGTGCGCTAAGCGCCTGACGAGCGGCGTCGATCTGTGCATCGCTGTAGTAAGTCCTGTCGCCACTGCCGTCCTGCGAGAAGTAGCGCCCGCCATGACTGAGCGACTCCAGGTCATGACGCCACTTCGCACACTGCTGGTCCAGCTTGGCCTGCTGCTGCGCCGCCTGGCTCTGCGCGGCCGCGCTTTCATCTCGACGCGCATCGTAGAAGCGGCGGGTGCGTTCCTCCCGCTCGCGGGTCGCCGCGTCACGCTCGACGACCTGCGGCTTGACCTCGACGCGTTGCGCCCCTGGCGGTGGTGTTTCGCTGAAGTGCACCTTTCCCTGAGCGTCGGTCCAGCGGTAGATATCCGCCGAAGCGAGCAGGGGGAAACACCAGGCGCAAAGCCACAGGGCGCGCATTCGTACCTCCTTGCACAAAGCACTCAAAAGATTAGCCAGCTAGCGGCTTGGCTCAAGTTCGCCACCGACCGGCGGTCAGGGGGTAGCCGGGTAGGTACGCGAATCGCCGGGCAGCCGACCGTTGAGACGCAGTGTCTCCAGGCGTGCCTTGGCCCGGTAAGCATACTCGCTGGTGGGGTAGCGGGCGATGATGAACTGGTAGGTCTGCGCCGCGTCGACGTAGAACTTCTCACGCTCCAGGCACTGCCCGCGCAGCATGGAGATTTCCGGCTGGATCCACGGCCGCGCGCGGGCCTTGCGCTCGGTCTCGGACAGCTCCAGCTGCACGCGCTGGCAGTCGCCGCTCTTGTACGCGCGGTAGGCGTTGTTCAGGTGATAGTTCATCGACCAGCTGGTGCAGCCGGTAACACTCAGCGCCAGCAGCGCGAGGAAAAGGGTTCGCATGGGCATATCCTCCGTTGGGAAGTGTATCGGCCCGTCTTGGCCGTACTGTAGCCCGCCACTAGACTCACGTGGACCTCGCCCTGGCGCAAAGGAGTTGCCATGCGTTTCGTCCATGCCCTGCCCCTCGTCATGCTGCTGCCCTGGCTCGCCGCCTGCGCCCCTACCACGCCGTTGTTCGTCGCGCAGATCACCACCGGTGAAGTCGCGGAGTACAAACAGCTCAAGAACAAGCGCATGACCGCCGCGGTGGAAGAAGAAGGCGACCTGCTGACCTACAGCGCCCAGGCCATCCGCGATGGCAAGAGCGCCGAGGCCGAGAAGCTCTATCTCACCGGCTACGACAACACCCGCTACAGCCCCGAAGTGCGGGCGATCGCCCTGTACCAGATCGGCCTGATCTACATGAGCCGCTACAACGACCAGCGCGATGACCAGAAGGCCATGGACTACTTCCAGCGCATCGACCGCGAGTTCCCCGGCACCAAGGCTGCCGAACATGCCGACGCGCGAGAGCTGATCATCCGCCAGCGCGCCAAGGACCCGGTGCAGAAAACCGCGAAACAACTGTTGGCCGATTGGCAGCCGCAGTACAACCTGGACCTGAACAAACCGACCCTCGATCCGGACATGACCCTGCTGTCGCGCCGTGCCGTCCTCAAGGACCGTGTTGACGAGGCCGCGCAACTCTACCTGCTGGGCGCCAACGATCCAGCCATCCCGCCGGACATCCGCGAGAAGGCGCTGTACCAGCTGGGATTGATGTACATGGCGCCGGATAACCCCCACCCGGACCGCGAGAAGGCCATCGCCTACCTGCGCCGCCAGCTCGCCGAATTCCCCAACGGTGAGCTGGCCGACAAGGGCGCCCGCCATCTGGATCGTGCGCTGAACCAGACCTCGCCACGCAGCTGATGGCAAACCCGGCGCGCCGCTGAGCCACATCAAGGCGCGCGGCAGGCGCCAGTGTCTACGCTTGCTCTGCATTGAGCGCAGAGCAAGCGAGGACTCCGCCATGAAGCTGCAGCACCTGCTCGTCATCATCGACCCGACCCGCGAGGACCAGCCCGCCCTCACCCGCGCCCGCTGGATCGCCCAGCGCTGCGGCGCGCGCCTGGAACTGCTGGCCTGCGAATACAACCCGGCGCTGGACAACGCACTGCTACTGGAGCGCGGCGACCTCGACGCCGCCCAGCGCAACCTGCTGGACGAACGCCTGGCCTGGCTGCAAGCGCTGGCCGAACCGCTGCGCGACGGCGGCCTCGATGTGCACTGCCAGGTACGCTGGGGCAAGTCCCTGCACCATCAGGTCGTCCTCCACTGCGAGCAGACCACGCCCGACCTGGTACTCAAGTCCGCGCACCACCACAGCCTGCTCAAGCGCCTGTTCCTCACCAACAACGACTGGCAGCTGATCCGCCACTGCCCACAGCCGCTATGGCTGGTGCAGCATGGCGAGTGGGCCGGCAGGAACCTTTGCGCCGCCGTCGACCCGCTGCACGCCGGCGACGCCCCGGCCGCGCTGGACCACCGGCTGATCACGGTGGCCCGCGAACTGGAGCAGCGCCTGCAACTCGACGCCCATTACCTGCACGCCTATATGGCCCTGCCGCACACCCTGGCGTTCAACGCCGAGCTGCTGGCCGACTACGATGACTATGTGCTGCGCACCGAGGCGCATCACCGCAAAGCCTTCGATGCCCTGCTGGCCGGTTATCCACAGATCGACCGCACACGTACTCACCTGGGCCAAGGCTTCGCCGAGGAAGTCATCCCCACCTACGTGAAGGAACACGGCATCGACCTGCTGCTGATGGGCGCTGTCGCCCGCGGACAGCTCGACAACGCACTGATCGGCCAGACCGCCGAGCGGGTCTTCGAGGAGGTCGAATGCGATCTGCTGGTGATCAGACCCGGCCCCTGAGAGAGCCACCTGAAAGAGTCATCTGAAAGAGAGTAAGATGGCGCCGTGGCTGCCTCGGACCCGCTCGCGGGGCAACCTGACCGCTGCTTTCCCCTTGGAGTCCCGCATGTCCCTTCGCCGCACCAAGATCGTCGCCACCCTCGGCCCAGCCAGCAATTCCCCCGAAGTACTGGAACAGCTGATCCTCGCCGGGATCGACGTCGCCCGCCTGAACTTCTCCCACGGAACTCCCGACGAACACCGCGCCCGCGCCCAGCTGGTACGCGATATCGCCGCCAAGCACGGTCGCTTCGTGGCGCTGCTGGGCGACCTGCAGGGTCCGAAGATCCGTATTGCGAAATTCGCCAACAAGCGCATCGAACTGGCGGTCGGCGACACCTTCCGCTTCTCCACCAGCCACCCGCGCACCGAAGGCAACCAGCAGGTCGTGGGCATCGACTACCCGGATCTGGTCAAGGACTGCGGCATCGGCGATGAGCTGCTGCTGGACGATGGCCGCGTAGTCATGGTGGTGAAAGAAGTGAAGGCAGACGAACTGGTCTGCGAAGTCCTGATCGGCGGCCCGCTGTCCGACCACAAGGGCATCAACCGTCGTGGCGGCGGCCTCACCGCGCCGGCCCTGACCGAGAAGGACAAGGCCGACATCAAGCTGGCCGCGAGCATGGACCTGGACTACGTCGCCGTGTCCTTCCCGCGTGACGCCAAGGACATGGAATACGCCCGCAGCCTGCTTACCGAAGCCGGTGGCACCGCCTGGCTGGTGGCCAAGATCGAGCGCGCCGAAGCCGTCGCCGACGACGAAGCCCTGGACGGCCTGATCCGCGCCAGCGACGCCGTGATGGTGGCCCGTGGCGACCTCGGCGTGGAAATCGGCGACGCCGAGCTGGTGGGTATCCAGAAGAAGATCATTCTGCACGCACGCCGCTACAACAAGGCCGTGATCACCGCGACCCAGATGATGGAGTCGATGATCCACAACCCGATGCCGACCCGCGCGGAAGTCTCCGACGTGGCCAACGCCGTGCTCGACTACACCGACGCCGTGATGCTCTCCGCCGAATCCGCCGCCGGCGAGTACCCGGTGGAAGCGGTCAAGGCCATGGCGCGCATCTGCGCCGGCGCCGAGAAGCACCCGACCACCAAGAAGTCCAGCCACCGCATCGGCCAGACCTTCGAGCGCTGCGACGAGAGCATCGCCCTGGCCACCATGTACACCGCCAACCACTTCCCGGGCATCAAGGCGATCATCTGCCTGACCGAAAGCGGCTACACCCCGCTGATCATGTCGCGCATCCGTTCCTCGGTACCGATCTTCGCCTACTCCCCGCACCGCGAAACCCAGGCCCGCGTGGCGCTGTTCCGCGGCGTGGAGACCATCCCGTTCGACCCGGCCGCCCTGCCGCCGGAACGTGTCAGCCAGGAGGCCGTCGACGCGCTGCTGCAGCGTGGCGTGGTGACCAAGGGTGACTGGGTGATCCTGACCAAGGGCGACAGCTACACCACCCAGGGCGGCACCAACACCATGAAGGTGCTGCACGTGGGCGACCTGCTGGCCTGATCCTGCGTTCGGAGCAAAAAAAGGCCGCCCTTCTGGGCGGCCTTTTCATTTCCGTTGCGGGGACCTTGTGGGAGCGGGTTTGCCCGCGAACCAGGATCGCAGCGGGGGCTTGTTCGCGAGCAAGCACTGGACGTGCCCCTCGGTCCTACAAAGAGCAAAAGCTCGCGCTGCTCAATTCCTGCTCAATCCGCGCCAAGGCCTATGGCGCCTGGCTTGCAGCGGTTGCACCAGAGCTTATCCACAACGCCTTCCACATCTACTGTGGGCAACCTGCACGGCATCGCTCAAATACCGCTCAATCCCCTGCAGGCCATGCGCGGCGTGGGTTCTGCAGGTTGCCCCAGAGCTTATCCACAACGCGTTCCACAGATTGTGTGGGCAAACTTTCCTGGCGATGCAGACCAGCGCGCTCCTGCGCCACCGGGGAATCCGGTTGGTGCTCCCTGTAGGAGCGAGCTTGCTCGCGAACATCCTGCCCAACGGCACCGATGCCAATCTGTACGCCGACAGGCAGCGCTTACAGGAACTTCGAGAAATCCGGCTGGCGCCGCTGGGTGAAGGCGCTCAGCGCCTCGTGGGCTTCGGGCGAATGCAGGCGCTGGACGAAATGCTGGCCCTCCTCCGCCACGACGCGGCGCAGCTCTTCGATGAAGGGCGCTTTCAGCAGGCGCTTGCTCAGCGCCACCGCCGCCGGAGGTAGTTGCTGGAAGGCCTGGCAGACCTCGCGGGCACGCTCCAACGCAGCCGCGCCATCGTCCAGTGCCTCATTGGCGATGCCGTAGGCCACGGCCTGCTCGCCGGTAAAACCTTCACCGCGCAGCAACAGGCTGGAAGCCTTCACCGGGCCAACCAGGCGCGGCACCAGGAAGCTGGAACCGAACTCCGGGCACAGGCCGAGGTTGACGAAAGGCATCTTCAGCTTGGCGCCCTTGGCGATGAACACCTGGTCGCAATGCAGCAGCAGCGTCGTGCCGATGCCCACGGCCGGGCCAGCGACGGCAGCGACCACCGGTTTGGTGAACTCCATCAGCGCGCGCATGAAGCGGAACACCGCGCTGTCCGGGCCGCTGGGCGGTTCCTGGAGGAAGTCGACGATATCGTTGCCGCTGGTGAAGCACTCGGCGTTGCCGGTGATCAGCACCACGCGCACCGAACGATCCTCCTGTGCCGCTTCCAGGGCATCGGCGAGCCCCGCATACATGGTGCGGGTCAGCGCGTTCATCTTGTCCGGACGGTTCAGGCGCAGGGTCAGCAGTCCCTCTTCGCGCTCGACGAGAATCTGTTCGCTCATGGCAATTCCTTGTTCTTATTGAAGTGAGAGGACCGGTTCAGGCGTGGGGCAGGAACAGGTCGGCCAGCGTCTGGCCACGGGGCACGCCGCAGAGGTAAAGGCGGCGAGCGAAGGCATCGACGCTGGCGGGATGGCCGCAGAGTAAGGCGAGGGTTCGCCGCGAAACAAGCCGGAGTTGCGCCAAAACCTCGGTCGACTCGGCCGTGGTCATCAGCGTCACATCCAGCTCGGGCTGGCTGGCGGCCAGGGTTTGCAGGGGTTCGGCGAGGTAGTGGCCAGCGCGATCATGGGCCTGGTGAATGACGCGGATCGGCCCGCTGTGATGCTGGCGCAGTGCCTCGCGCAGGATGCCCCAGAGCGGCGCCAGGCCGGTGCCGGAGGCCATCAGCAGCAAGGGTCGTTCGTGCCATTCCGGATCGTAGTGCAGCGCGCCTCCGCGCAGTTCGCCCAGGCGTACAGCGTCACCGATCTTCAGCTCACGGGCGAAATCGGCGAAGGCGCCGCGCTCGCGACAGTCAATGTGGAACTCCAGCCAGGGATCGAGCCCCGGCACGCTGGCCAGTGAATAAGGCCGCGCCACACCGTCGGCGCTCCAGAGAATCAGGTGTTGCCCGGCGCTGTAGCGCAGCGGTCGTTGCGGGATGAGCCGAAGACGCAGGGTATCCGGTGCTGGCCAGTCCAACTCGGCAACACTGGCAGGCAGCCCGTCGCGCTGCGGATCAAAGGTTTCCACTGCAATGTCGTCGATCACCCGGCACTGGCAGGACAACCGCCAGCCCTGGTCTCGCCGTGCAGCATCGAGGGCGTCGGGCAGGGCATCGAGGACTTCGCCCTGCGTGCAACGCACCAGGCAGGCATGGCAGCTGCCGGCCCGGCAACTGTAGGGCACGGCGATGCCCGCCCCGCGCAGGGCATCGAGCAGGTTGACTCCGGGGCTTACCGAAAAGCGTTGCGATCCGGCCTGTATCTCAGGCACGCGTCCACTCCCATGCGGCATCGCAGCGGTTGCGTCCGCTGCGTTTCGCACGGTAGAGCGCCTGGTCGGCCCGTTGCAAGGCCTCGTCGAGGTCATCGTTGGCGTCGAGCAGCGTCATGCCCGCCGACAGGCTCAGGCTTTCGATATTCACGCCCACCGGCTCTGCCGCGGCATAGGCCATCCGCAGGCGTTCGCAGCAGGTGGTCAGGCGGTCGGCATCGGCGTTGGGCAGCAGCAGGACGAATTCCTCGCCGCCGTAGCGTGCCAGCACGTCGCCTTCCCGCAGGCAGGCCCGCGCCACGGCAGCAAAGGTCTGCAGCACACGGTCGCCGGCTGCGTGGCCATGGACATCGTTGATGCGCTTGAAGTGGTCCAGGTCGATCAGCGCCAGGCCGTGGCGCTGACCCTCACGCATTTCTTCCAGCGCGCGGCCGGCCAGACGGAGGAAATGTCGGCGGTTGAACAGCCCGGTGAGTTCGTCGGTGGCCACCAGGTCTTCGAGCTGACGCATCATGCCGCGCAACGTGTCCTGGTGCGCCTGCAGCGCATACCGGCGCTGGCGCATGCGTTGGCGCAACGACTGCACGTAGCCGGCGAACAGGCTCAGCCAGGTGAGCACGATGAACAGCACCAGCAACTGCAACACGGCCTGCGCCGGCAGTTGCAGGCGTTGCTGGAAGGCTTCGTGGAGGTTCAGCCCGGCGAAGGCGATGAAGGCCAGCGCCGCACAACGGGCGAACACCCTGGGCTGCAATTGGAAGACGCCGAACAGCAGGATCAGCACGTAGAGCACCATCAGCGTGCCGCGCGCGGTATCCACGTTGGCCAGGAACAGGGTGTGCCAGACCACCGCCACCAATACCTGCGGCTCGGTCATGCTCGGGTCGGTGAAGCGCTGGTTGCGCCCGGTGAGGAACAGCCAGCCGAACACCAGCTGACTGCCGGCGACCAGCAGGGTGCAGGTCAGGGCAAAGCTGACGGGCGCACGGTAGAACTCGCCGAACACGGCCAACCACAACAACAGCAGCGCCAGGGCATAGGTCCCGAGGGCCATGCCGAATCGCCTGATGAGTAGTTTTTGTAAGGCGTGCTGCTTCAGAGGTGGTTTCAGCGTGCTCATGGGGCTCCGTCCCGTAATGGCACCTTGCCCTCACTCTACTATCAAAGCGCCCCAGTGCCTAGCCGATCGGAATGTGGGCGGCCCTGGCAAGGTTCAGAGTCCATCTGGGACCAAGGTCGGATCGCTGGCGGGTGCGCGGCAAGCAGCCGCGGCGGTATACTACGGCGCCTTTTTTCGCCGCAGCCGTGTCGGCGAATTCCCGATGTAACAGGCGAGAGCCTGTACTACCCGCCTGACTTTCCTGCCTGAAGAGGACCGTGCTCCATGGCCGTGATCAAGCAAGACGACCTGATCCAGAGCGTCGCCGATGCCCTGCAGTTCATCTCCTACTACCACCCGGTTGATTTCATCCAGGCCATGCATGAGGCCTACCTGCGCGAAGAATCGCCGGCCGCCCGGGACTCGATGGCGCAGATCCTGATCAACTCGCGCATGTGCGCCACCGGTCATCGCCCGATCTGCCAGGACACCGGTATCGTCACCGTGTTCGTCCGCGTCGGCATGGACGTGAGCTGGGCCGGCGCCACCATGAGCGTCGACGACATGATCAACGAAGGCGTGCGTCGTGCCTACAACCTGCCGGAGAACGTCCTGCGCGCCTCCATCCTGGCCGACCCGGCCGGTGCGCGTAAGAACACCAAGGACAACACCCCGGCGGTGATCCACTACTCCATCGTTCCCGGCAACACCGTGGAAGTGGACGTCGCGGCCAAGGGCGGCGGCTCCGAGAACAAGTCGAAGATGGCCATGCTCAACCCGTCCGACTCCATCGTCGACTGGGTGCTGAAGACCGTTCCGACCATGGGCGCCGGCTGGTGCCCGCCGGGCATGCTCGGCATCGGCATCGGCGGTACCGCCGAGAAGGCCGCGGTGATGGCGAAGGAAGTCCTGATGGACGAGATCGACATCCACGAGCTGAAGGCCCGCGGCCCGCAGAACAAGATCGAGGAAATGCGCCTCGAGCTGTTCGAGAAGGTCAACCAGTTGGGCATCGGTGCCCAGGGCCTGGGCGGCCTGACCACCGTGCTCGACGTGAAGATCATGGACTACCCGACCCACGCCGCCTCGCTGCCGGTCTGCATGATCCCCAACTGCGCCGCCACCCGCCACGCACACTTCGTGCTCGACGGCTCGGGCCCGGCCGAACTGGAAGCGCCGTCGCTGGACGCCTACCCGGAAATCGTCTGGGAAGCCGGTCCGTCCGCGCGCCGCGTCAACCTCGACAGCATCACCCCGGAAGAAGTGCAGAGCTGGAAGCCGGGCGAGACCATTCTGCTCAACGGCAAGATGCTCACCGGCCGCGACGCTGCGCACAAGCGCATGGTCGACATGCTCAACAAGGGCGAAGAACTGCCGGTGGACCTGAAAGGCCGCTTCATCTACTACGTCGGCCCGGTTGATCCGGTCGGTGACGAAGTGGTTGGCCCGGCAGGCCCGACCACCGCGACCCGCATGGACAAGTTCACCCGCCAGATCCTCGAGCAGACCGGTCTGCTGGGCATGATCGGCAAGTCCGAGCGCGGCCCCATCGCCATCGAAGCGATCAAGGACAACAAGGCCGTCTACCTGATGGCCGTGGGCGGCGCCGCCTACCTGGTCGCCCAGGCGATCAAGAAGTCCAAGGTCCTGGCCTTCGCCGAACTGGGCATGGAAGCGATCTACGAGTTCGAAGTGAAGGACATGCCGGTGACCGTCGCGGTCGACACCAATGGCGAGTCGGTGCACATCACCGGCCCGGCCATCTGGCAGAAGAAGATCGCCGAGAACCTGGCGGTGGAAGTGCAGTGATCACTGCATGACCGCCCCATGAAAAAGCCCGGCCATGTGCCGGGCTTTTTCATGGGCGGGAATTTTTTGGCATCGGCGTATGGGCGGACCCATCGCGGATAACTACGCCACTGCGTTCCCCTGTAGGAGCGAGCTTGCTCGCGAACAGAGTTCCCGGCGGCACCGGGGCAGGGCGTCCCCCTCGCCCCTACAAAAAAGCACGCAGCGGATATCAGGCGCTGCGCGGCACCCGGTTCAGCTCCACGACGTTGTCACGGCGCTGGGCGAGGAAGCGCGTACAGCTCACCCGCAGGAAGGAAGCGAAGTTCACCACCTCCCCGCGATAGTCCATCACCTCGTCATAGAGCTTGGCGATCAGCTGGTTGGTGGTCATGCCGTCCACCTCGGCGATCTCCCGCAGGATGTCCCAGAACTGGTTCTCCAGGCGCAGTGTGGTGACCACGCCACGGATGCGCAGCGAGCGGGAGCGCGACTCATAGAGGATCGGGTCGGCCTTTACATAGAGTTCGCACATGGACGGCTTCTCCAGCTTCGATGTCGTGCCAGTTTACAGGCTGATCCTGGTGCCCAGCACATCGAGGAACTTTGCCAGCCACGCAGGATGAGCCGGCCACGCGGGCGCGGTGACCAGGTTGCCATCGACGTGCGCGGCATCCACCGGGATGTCCACGTACTCACCACCGGCCAACGTCACTTCCGGACCGCAAGCCGGATAGGCGCTGCATGCACGGCCCTTGAGCACACCGGCAGCGGCCAGCAGCTGGGCGCCGTGGCAGACGGCAGCGATGGGCTTCTTCGCGGCGTCGAAGGCTTTCACCAGCTCGATCACCTTCGCGTTCAGGCGCAGGTATTCCGGGGCGCGACCGCCAGGGATCAGCAGCGCGTCGTAGTCGTCGGCACTTACCTCGGCGAAGTTGGCATTGAGGGCGAAGTTGTGACCGGGCTTCTCGCTGTAGGTCTGGTCGCCCTCGAAATCGTGGATCGCAGTGCGGATGCTCTGGCCGGCCTTCTTGTCCGGGCAGACGGCGTGGACGGTGTGCCCGACCATCAGCAGTGCCTGGAACGGCACCATGGTTTCGTAGTCTTCAGCGTAGTCGCCGACCAGCATCAGGATCTTCTTCGCGGCCATCTTGGGCATCCTCCCGGCAGGGCCCGGCCGTGGCGGCGGGGCATGCGGGAGAGCTTAGACAGTCACGCTGGCGGCGGGGTAATACGCCGCTACTACACCGCCATGCGCTGGGCGAGCCACACACTGATCGGCAGCAGCAGACGATGCTGTCGTGCATCCACTGCGATGTGCGTGAGCGCGCCAAAATCAGCTGCTGGCAAACCCATCCGACAAACGACGGAATCGCGGTGCCCACCCAGGAAAAACACATATTCCGAAGGCACCGCCGCGGCTAGAATCGGCGAGAAAAGCCCGCGCTCACGAGCGCATCTCCGGATGGCCCCGCCATGCGCAACCTGCCGCCCCTGACCATGCTCCGCGTCTTCGAAGAAGTGGCCCACCATCGCAGTTTCAATCGTGCGGCCGATGCATTGAACGTCACCCAGGGAGCTGTCAGCCGGCAGATCAAGCAGCTGGAGGAATACCTCGGGATCAGCCTTTTCCTGCGAACGCCACGCGGCCTGACGCTCACCGAAGCCGGGAGCGCCCTCGCCCCTCACCTGAGCGATGCCTTCGATCAGATGGAGCGTGCCCTGCAGGCCGTGCGCGTGCCCAATCTGCGCCAGCGCCTGCGCATCCTCGCGCCACCCACCTGGGGCACCCGCTGGCTGTCGCCGCGGCTGCGGACCTTCCTGCAGCGCTACCCGGATATCAGCCTGAGCGTTACCAATCACCCGGACGGAGAAAGTGCCGGCGAGCTGGACTGCCGCATTCGCTTCGGCCTGCAACAAGCCACGCATTGCCACAGCGAACTGCTGGTGATGGAACGCCACATCGCAGTCGCCAGCCCGGAGCTGTTCGACGACGAGCAACCGCCGGAGCTCAACGCTCACCCGCTGCTGCACATCCTCCACGAAGGCAAACGCCTGAAGGTCTGGGAAAACTGGCTGGAGGCGGTCGGCAGGACGGACGTGGATGCCAGCAGTGGCATCGAGTTCAGCACCCTTGACCAGGTGATCCATACCGCGCTGGCCGGCGGCGGGCTCGCGGTGATCGACCGGCAGATGATCGAGCGTGAACTGGCGGCAGGCAGCCTGCTGCCGATCACCCCAATCGAGGTGATCGGCCCCTATGGCTACTGGCTGGACATTGCGACGGACAAATGCGGCCTGTCGAAAGTGCAGCGCTTTCAGGACTGGCTGAACCTGGTCAGCAACCCCTGAGCGCACTCCGCGCCCAGGAACTGCCTGCGCCGATCAGACTGTGGCGACCTTGGTCGTCACGGCCTGATCGGCGCCATCCGCCTCCCCACGACCGCAATCGGTGAGCGTGAGGTACTTGGTTTCCGGCGCCCAGGCGATGGAGATGATCGCGCCGAACAGGAGGATGCCGGCGAGGATCGCCATGGTCGGGTTGAGCCCGATGCCCGCCACGCTGACCGGCAGCAGGAAGGTGCTCAGGGCCGAGCCCAGGCGGCTCGCCGCAGTGGCAAGGCCGATGCCGCCAGCGCGCACTTCGGTGGGGAAACTCTCCGCCGGATAGACGCCCACCAGGTTGCTCACCGCCGACAGCACCAGGGTGAACAGGCCGAAGCACGCCACCATCAGCCAGGCCATGCTGCCGGGCAGCAACACCAGCAGGAACAGCGAGGCAGCGAGGATCAGGAAGGAGTTGATCAGGAAGCCGCGGCGGCTGAACTTGATGGTGCACCAGATGCCCAGCAGCGCGCCGATGATCAGCAGTGCGTTGAGCATCATCTCGGTGCCGAAGCCTTCGGCCAGCCCCATCCTCTGCAGGATCGACGGCAGGAAGGTGTAGATGGCGAAGTACGGCATGACGATGCAGATGAAGAACAGGCAGTTGAAGGCGGTGCGCTTGCGGTATTCGCGGCTGAACAGTGCCTTGTAGCCGCTGTGCTTGCGGTTGATGACTTCCTCGTCGATCTCCACGTTGGCGCCCAGGTGCTTGTGCACGATGGCGCGCGCTTCTTCGATCCGGCCCTTGTAGACCAGCCAGCGCGGCGACTCCGGCGTGCCGATGCGGGCGATCAGGATCATCGCGGCGGGGATCGCCGAGGATGCCAGCATCCAGCGCCAGGCATCGTCGCCCAATGGCAGCATGGCGGTGCCGACGAAAGTGGCGGCGACGTAGCCGAAGGTCCAGATCACACTGAACGAGCCCAGCAGTACGCCTCGATGCTTGCGCGGGGAGAATTCGGCGAGCATCGCATGGCCGACGCTGAAGTCGCCGCCCAGGCCAATGCCGATCAGCACCCGGCAGAGGAACAGCTGCAGCGCGGATTCGACGTAGAACTGCATCACCGAGGCAATGGTGATCAGCACGAAGCTGATGAGAAAGATCTTCTGCCGCCCCAGGTGGTCGGAAACCCAGCCGAAGAACAGGCTGCCCATGAACAGGCCGAGCAGGGCGGAGCTGCCGATCAGGCCCTGCCAGAAGGGTGTCAGCGCCATCTGCGGGTTGATCAGGGTGAAGGCGATGCCGATGAGGCCGAGGATGTAGCCATCGGTGAAGTGGGCGCCGAACGTTAGGCCGGCGATCTTGATGTGGAACCTGCCGATGGGCAGGTCATCGATTTTGACTGTTTGACCCGACATGATCGTCTCCGATTTTTTGTTATTGGAAACACAGCGAGGTTGGGCCGCCGTGCCATGAACAGTGGCGCGGCGGCTGTGGCAGAACTCCTTGGTGAGTCGTCAGGCGGACAGGCCGCCCATGAGCAGGTACTTGATCTCCACGTAGTCCTCGATGCCGTACCGGGAACCTTCGCGACCCAGGCCCGATTCCTTGATGCCGCCAAAGGGCGCGACTTCGGTGGAAATGATGCCTTCGTTGATGCCGACCATGCCGGCCTCCAGCCCTTCGGCCATGCGCCAGACGCGGCCGATATCGCGGCTGTAGAAATAAGCGGAGAGCCCGTAGGGCGTATCGTTCGCCAGACCCAGGACTTCAGACTCGTCGCGGAAGCGGAAACAGGCGGCGACTGGGCCGAAGGTTTCCTCACTGGCAATCAGCATCTGCGCATTCGCCTCGGCCAGCACGGTCGGCTCGTAGAACGTGCCGCCGAGGGCGTGGCGACGACCACCACACATCAGCTTCGCGCCGTTCTCCAGTGCGTCGCCGACATGCTGCTCGACCTTGGCCAGTGCCGCCTCGTTGATCAGCGGGCCCTGCTCGGTTTCGCCATCCAGCGCGTTGCCCACACGCATCTCGCTGACTGCCTTGGTCAGGCGCGAGACGAACGCTTCGTAGACGCGCTCCTGGATATAGAAGCGGTTGACGCACACACAGGTCTGCCCGGTGTTGCGGAACTTCGAGGCCATGGCGCCGCGCACGGCGGCGTCGATGTCGGCGTCGTCGAAGACGATGAAGGGAGCGTTGCCACCCAGCTCCAGCGAGACTTTCTTCAGCGTCTCCGCCGCCTGGCGCATCAGCAGCTTGCCGGTGCGGGTCGAGCCGGTGAAGGACAGCTTACGCACCGCGCCGGACGCCTGGATCGCACCACCAATGGCAGGCGCGTCTCCGGAGACGATGTTGAACACGCCCGCCGGAATGCCCGCTTCTTCCGCCAGCACCGCAAGGGCGAAGGCGGAAAGCGGTGTTTCTTCCGAGGGTTTGAGAATCATGGTGCAGCCTGCCGCCAGCGCCGGACCAACCTTGCGGGTGACCATCGCCAGCGGGAAGTTCCACGGCGTGATCGCGGCGACCACGCCGATGGCCTGCTTGATCACCACGATGCGCGCATCGCCCTTGTGCGAGGGAATCACATCGCCGTAGACGCGCTTGGCTTCCTCGGCGAACCACTCGAGGAAGCTCGCCGCGTAGGCGACTTCACCCTTGGCCTCGGCCAGCGGCTTGCCCTGCTCGGTGCTGAGCAGGCGCGCGAGGTCGTCCTGGCGCTGCAGCATCAGCTCGCCCCAGCGGCGGATGCGCGCGCTGCGCTCCTTGGCGGTCAGGGCGCGCCAGGCCGGCAGCGCACGTTCGGCGGAAGCGATGGCGGCGTCGGTTTCCTCGGCGCCACCACGGGCTACGTCGACGATCAGCGCGCCAGTGGCCGGGTTGCGCACCGGGTAGGTCGCGCCACCCGTCACCCATTTTCCATCGATGTAGTGGCCGGTTTTCAGCAGCGCGCTCATGCCACCGCCTCCGTCAGCGCGAAGGCTTCGCGCATGGGCCGGGCGGCACGCAGGATGCGCTTGCCGGCGGTGTAGTCGTTGATCACGTCACAGGGTGTGTAGTTGCGCTCCAGCTCGTAGATTTCCTCATCGTCGAGACGAGTCTCCAGCGCGGCCAGGGCGCTGTCGAACTGCGCGGTGGTGTCGGCGCCAACCAGCATGCAATCCACACCGGAATGCTGCAGCACCCAGGCCTGGGCGATCTGCGCATTGGACACGCCACGGCGCTGTGCGACGCGCTGCACGGAACGGGCAATCTCGAAGGACGCCTCGTCGGCGTACATCTGCTGAGTAAAGAAGTCGGTCTGGTTGCGCGTGGAGTTCGCATCGCCGGTCAGCAGGCCGCGCGCCAGCGGGCTGAACACCGAAACGCCGAGGCCCTGGTCGCGGCAGAACGGGATCATCTCGCGTTCTTCCTCGCGGTAGGCGCAGTTGAGCTGCAGCTGCATGTTGATTGGCTTGACCCAGCCGTTGCGCTCGCAGGCCATGAGGATCTTCGCCAGCTGGCCGGTGAGCATGGTGGACACGCCGATGTAGCGGGCCTTGCCGGCGCGGACGATGTCGTTCATCGCGCCCATGACCTCTTCCACCGGCGTGTTCACATCGTAGAAGTGCAGCATGTACAGGTCGACGTAATCCATGCCCATGCGCTTCAGGGAGGCGTCGATGCCATCCATGATGTGCTTGCGCGAATGGCCGCTGGCATTGATGCCCGGGCGGGTGCCATAGCCGACCTTGGTGGTGATCACCACATCCTCGCGGCGCACCAGGCGCTTGAGGATGCGGCAGACCACTTCCTCGCCGACGCCGGCGGAATAGAAGTCGGCGAGGTCGATGAAGTTCACGCCGGCATCCAGCGCGTGCTTCACGATCGGCTCGCTTTTCTGTTCATCGAAGATCCACGGCTTCCAGTCCGGGGTGCCCATGTTCATGGTGCCCAGGCACAGCTTGGAAACCTGCAGGCCGGAGTTGCCGAGACGGATGTATTGCATGGCGCGCACCTCAGGCCTTGGGGGTGTAGAAGGGGTTGGCGATGGCGTTGACCACGTCGGCCAGTTGCGCACGCTCGGGCTTGCAGCTCAGCGCCGCGCGGATCGCGGTGCGGCAGGCGTTGTAGTTGTTCAGGTAGACGGCATCGAGGTCGTCGCAGCCTGGGTTGACCCAGTTGGCGGTGACGATGGCCCACTCGTCCTCGGCTTCGGGCGGCAGGGTGCCGTCCAGCAGCGCTTCGGTAACGGCCTTGGCGATACCGGCCTGGGACGCACCCCAGGTGGCGTTGGCGTGCAGGTCACCGTTGATCTCGGCCTTGTTCACGTAGAGGGTCATCGGCTTGACCGGGACGTTCGGCTGGGCGATCACCATGAACGGGCAGTGCCCCTGGCTGGGCGATGCAAGGCTGTTGGAAAACGCCTGGCCGGCCGGGCCGCTGCGCGGGCCGAGCAGGATGTTGATGTGCGCGGCATTGACGCCGGGGCCTTCGAAACCTTCACCGATGTACAGGTCGAGTTTTTTCATGGGGTACCTCATGCAAACGTGGGGTGTAAGAAAGCCCGGGCACGCTCGGGCGGCCCGTGGCAAAACCGGCGGAGGACGCCGGGGGAAAACGAGACGGGATCAGCTATCGACGGGCCAATGGGACGGGTGCGCGAAGGCACCGGCCAGGCCGGAGTGCAGAGGACGGTTCGAGGGCGGGGAAAGCAGGAAGGAAGTCATGTCGCGTCGCTCTTTGTTGTTGTCGATGAGCTGGTGCGACGATTTTTAGCACCGGGCCCGAGCGGCCCGGTAACCACAAAAACTCAAGGAGCTATGAGTTGCCCTCATAACTCCAGAGGGGCGTGAATCTCACAAACCGATACGTTCGAAGAAGCCCGGCCCTTCGACTTCCTTGCCACTGGCGGCGATGCTCACCGGCTCCTGCACCTGGCGCGTGGCGGGGATTTCCCGCGAGCCCAGTTCCTTGCCCACCAGTTGCAGCGGGCCGGCGCCCTGGCCGGCGGTGTGCTCGTATTTGGGTGGGGTGTGGGTTTCGTCGTAGCGCAGGTAATAAACCTCGCCAGCGCGGGCCTCCAGGGTGAAACCGGCGATCAGGGTGAAGTCCAGGCTGCCACCGGCGAAGAAGGTCCAGAAGCTGCCCAGCAGCGGGCGGCGCATCTGCAGTGGATAACTGCCGGGGGCGAAGTGCAGGGTGAAGTAGCCGTTGCTCGGCAGGCTGCCGATCAGCTCGTTGTTGAGGAACAGCCCCGGCGCTTCCAGTTCTTCATCGGACCACTGGTTCTGCGGCCGGTAGAGGTACACCGTGGCCTGCTGCGAATCCGCGGGCTGCGCACTGTACGGCGGCCCATCCACCGCGCCGAAGAAGGCGCCGGGCGAACTGCAGCCGGCCAGCATCAGGAGAAAGGCGCACAGGGCCGATCGGAGCATGGAAAGTCCCTCTTATGGTTATGCCCGGAGCATAACCACCGCGCCGGGGCTTGCCACCCGTCGAAAGTCCGGGTCGAAGAGTTCACACAAACGCCAGGGCGAGCCCCGCTCATCCCAACCTGTTTGACACTGCCGCACCCAGGGCGAAGTATTACCCGGTATTACCTTTAACTACACAGGTGCCGCCATGGCCACTTCAGTCAAACTCGACGAGGAAATGCTCGCCCGCGTCCGCGAGCTGGCCGAACTGCGCCAGCGCTCGCCGCACTGGATCATGCGCGAAGCCATCGGCCAATACGTCGTGCGTGAAGAGCAGCGCGAGAAGCTCAAGCGCGACACCGAGCAGGCCTGGGAAGAATTCCAGGCGACCGGCCAGCACGTCACTGCCGAAGCGGTGGAGAGCTGGCTGAACAGCTGGGGCGATGAGGACGAGCAAGCCGCACCGAAATGCGAGTGATCTACGCGCCCGCGGCGCTTCGCGACCTCGACCGCCTGCGCCGATTCCTCCGGGAAACCAATCCCACCGCCGCCCGCCGTGCCGGCCAGATCATTCTCCAGGCCACCCAGGCGCTGGGGGCCTATCCGCAGATGGGACGACTGATCGATGACCTGCCGATCGAATTCCGCGAATGGCCCATCGACTTCGGTGACAGCGGCTACATAGCCCGTTACCACATCGATGGGGAAACACTGGTCATCCTCGCGATCCGCCACCAGCGCGAAGCCGGTTACTGAACCCGAGTCAGGTGAGTTCCTTGAGCCAGAACATCATCGACTTGGCAGTCTCCCGTTGCTCGCCGATATCGCGCCAGTGGTATTCGGTCTGCAGGGAAGGTTGCGGAGTGAAGCCGCGCTGCAGCCAGAAGGCGTCCGGCGAGCGGTAGCTGACGGGGCGTGCGGAGTGCTCCGGCGGCCGCCGAAGGGCGCAGAAGGCCGCCCAATCGAAGCGCCCCAGGCCACGTGCAAAGCGCTCGCGTTCCTCGAAGAAACGCAGGTAGAGAGCGGCGCTGCGGTACTCCGGCAGAACCACTGACTCGCCAAAATAGAAGATTCGCTCCGGGTTCCAGCCCTGCGCCAGGAACGGCTGCTGGAAAGTCTCGGCCTCGTCCAGCAGCGGCAGCCCTGTCGAAGCTCCCACTACCCTGCCCTCATCGATCACCAGCAGGCACAGGCTCCAGGCCGATCGCACATGGCCGTCGAGGTACCCGGCTTCATATTCCGGACTGCCGTCGTAGAGGTACGGATACTCGCGGAACACGGTGATGCGCAGTCGCGCCAGATCATCGATGAACGGGCGAAGGGCGTCGCCGCTGAGCAGGCGAAACTCGACGGGCATGGTGGTTTTCTTCCGCAAAGGGCCGCAGCGGCGGCGCTGCAGAAAACCTAGCACGGGTAGCGCAGGTCGGCGGAGCTGGTGAGGGGCGGGGGAGTATCTGGTTCGCGAGCAAGCTCGCTCCTACGAAGAGCGCAACCTGCAGGACCGAGGGGGACGCCGAGTCCTTGCTCGCGAACGGCCCAACGATGGATTACGACTCGGTAACCACCCGTCGCCGCGGGGCTGGCGGTGTGGGCGGCGCCGGCAACAGGTGGCGCACCAGCCATTTGCGCACCGGCACCACGCAGCGCTCCTGTACCAGCACGCAGCTGGTGACCATGAACAGCAGGAACAGCGGATACAGCCAGATCGACAACTGCTGGTGAGTCGCCGACTCGACGCAGAAGGCCCAGTCCGCGAGGCAGTCTCCCGGTGCGCGAATCAGTTTCTCCGTCCGCGAGAACAGCGTGAACAACGGCACGTGCAGAGCGAACAACGACAGTGACGCCGCCCCCAGCCGTGGCGACCAGTGCCGCACCAGGTTGCTCTTCGGGTCGCGCGGCAAGGCGCTCATGTAGACCAGCATCAGTTGCGCCGGCAACAGCAGGCCGTTGTGCAGCAGGAAGTACCAGAACTTGGCGCCATGGGTGTAGAGGTAATCGGCGGCCAGGAAGTTGGCCAGCACGAACGCGCCCATCGCCACCAGCGTTCCGCGGCCGGGCAGGCGGCCGGCATCCTTGTACTCGCGGAACAGCCCATAGGCGAGGATCCCGCTGAGGAACTCCGGCAGGCGCAGCAGTGGGTTGCGGTGCAACAGCCCGGTCCAGGGCATGCCGTACTGTTCGCTCGCGACCACCAGCAGCGGCGGGATCAGGTACACGCCCCAGAGCACCAGCAGCCAGCGCCATTTGTGCTGCAGCCGCGCCAGGCGCGGGGCGACGAAGGGGAAGCAGAGGTAGAAGAAGAACAGCGTCGACAACGACCACAGCGGCGCGTTGAAGGTCAGGTAATACGGGTTCCACGCCTGCAGCATGGTCAGCTGCAGGATGCTGTTGAACAGCAGTTCGCGGTCGCTCATCCAGTGGTGGAACAGCTCCGGCTGCAGCCGGCCGATGGCCTCGTTGGTGTCGTAAATGACGAAGCGCGGCGTGGCCTGGTCCAGGTCCGGGCCGATGCCCAGCCCACTGACCACCAGCAGCACGGCAATGGTCAGCAGGATCGAGAAGATGTGCAGCGGGTAGAGGTTGGACAGGCGCTTGGTGAAGAAGCTGCGCGGGCTCTCACGGAGCTGTCCGTCGGTGACGTAGACGTGGCACAGCAGGAAGCCGGAAAGCACGAAGAAGGTGCTGGTGGCGAAGAAGCCCAGGGCGGTGAGGTCATCGAGGCCGGCGAACTTCTGCTCGGCGGGGTAGCTGTGCAACGTGTGGTAGATCACCACGTACAAGCCCATCAGGAAGCGCAGCCATTCCAGCCCGATGAATCGTTCCTTGCGATTGGTCTCCACGCCTCTCTCCTTCTCGACAGACAACAACGACGTCAGCGGCGGCGGTCGAGGAAGTTCACCACCAGTCGGTCCAGCGAGCCCCACAGCCGCTCGCGCAGAAGCTTCCACCAAGGGCGCGCGCGCCAGAAGCCCAGGTCGATCTCGCGGCTCTGCGCGAAGTCGGCGGCCAGGCAGTCGGCCACTGCCGCCGTGAACTGCGGATCGAACGCTTCTACATTGGCCTCCAGATTGAACCGAAGGTTCCAATGATCGAAGTTGCACGAGCCGACGCTGACCCAGTCATCGACCAGTACCATCTTCAGGTGAAGAAAGCGCGGCTGGTACTCGAAGATCTTCACCCCGGCGCGCAGCAGGCCGGGATAATAGCGTTGGCCAGCGTAGCGCACCGGCGCGTGGTCAGTCAGCCGGCCAGTGAGCAGCAGGCGCACATCGACACCACGTTGTGCGGCCTTGCGCAGCGCCCGGCGGACCTTCCAGGTCGGCAGGAAGTACGGCGTCGCCAGCCACACCCGCTGGTGCGCACCGCGCAGCGAGCGCACCAGCGCCTGGAGGATGTCGCGATGCTGGCCGGCGTCCGCATAGGCCACCCGCGCCAGGCCTTCGCCGTAGTTGGGGATCGGCGGCAGGCGGGTCAGCAGGACTTCCTCCCGCGGTTTCCAGGCCCGTAGGCCAAGGCAGGCATTCCACTGCCGCTCGAACAGCCGCTGCCAGTCGGCAACGATGTGGCCGGTCAGCTCCACCATCACTTCGTGCCAGTCGCTGCGGTTCTCACGCGCGGACCAGAATTCGTCGGTAGCGCCGGTGCCGCCGACATAGGCGATGCGCTCATCCACCAGCAGCAGCTTGCGGTGATCACGGTACAGATTGCGCAGGCCGGCCTTCCAGTTCAGCGGGTTGTAGTGGCGCAGTTCACCGCCCGCCTCCAGCAGTTGCCGCGTCCAGGTGCTGGAAAGCTTCAGGCTGCCGAAGGCATCGAACAGGCAGCGCACCTTGACGCCCCGCGCTCGGGCGGCCAGCAGGCGATCCAGCAGCGCCTCGGCGCAGCTGCCGCTTTCCACCAGGTAGAGTTCCAGTTCGATCTGCCGCTCGGCGCTGTCGATGGCTTCGAACATGCGCGGAAAGAAGCGCTCTCCGTCGCAGAGCAGGGCGAAGCGGTTGCCCGTTCGCCAGGGGAATATCGGGCCGCTCACCGCGAGGCGAAGATCAGCACGGCGCCCACCGGCACCGACAGGCCGATACTCTTCAGCCCGGCCAGTTTGCGCAGCTGCGCCACGCCCGGCGCGAGGCCGAAGTCGGCGGCGTTGATCACCAGCGGCGAGAGGGTCACCACCTGGAAGCGGTGCTCGTCCAGGCGGGTGATCAGCACGTCGGTGCGGTAGTCCTTCGCCTGGCCGTTGAGCTCCAGGCGCAGTGGCAGGCGCATCTCCAGTTGCACGCCACTGGCCAGTTCGGTAATGGGGCGCAGGTCGATGCGCGAGGTGATGCGCGCCTCGGGAAACTTCTCGGTATCGAACAGTTTGTCGCGCAGGCGCTCATCGCGCAGCGGAATGCCACTGCTCACCGAATCCATCTCGATGCGCAGCTCCACCTGGCCCTGCTCCTCCACCTTGCCGTGCATCACCAGGAAGCGGTTTACCTCGGCGATATCGGCGTTCTTGGTGGTGACGAAGGTCAGCCGCGAGGACTCGTAGTCGAGGTACCAGGCCGCCTGGGCGGAAGCGGCGAAGCAGGCCGCGAAAAGGAAGGCGAACAGCGAGCGCATGGAATCCCTTACATGGAAACGGATGGACCAACGGCCAACGATAGCGGCCCGCCGTCGGCTTGCAAACCAGCCGACCGGCGAGCCCTTTGGGCAGGCGCCGGCGCCAATGGTTCAGTCGGCCAGCAGCGCCGGAATCCCGGCCACCAGCGCATCGATGGCACAGCGGATCTTCGACGGCATGTAGCGGGTCTTCGGCCACACCGCATGGATATCCAGTGGCGGCAGGTTGCAGCGGCCCTTCACCACCACCAGTTCGCCCAGCTTCACGTGCCGCGCCAGCAGCCAGGACGGCAGCCGAGCCAGACCGAAGCCGGCCACGGCGGCGGCGGTGATGGCTTGCAGGTCATCCATGCTCAGCTGTGGGTCGATGTCGATGCGTTTCGCCTGGCCATCGTCGTCGCGCAGGTCCCAGGGCGAGGTGACACCGGCAACCGAGTAGCTGATGGCCGAGTGGCCGGCGAGGTCGTCCAGGCCTTCGGGCATGCCGTGCTCGGCGATGTACGAGGGCGCCGCGCCGATGCTGGTGTACTGCACGCCCAGCTTGCGCGCGGCGAGCGTGGCGCTATCGCCCAGCGGGCCGATGCGCACGGCGAGGTCGAAGCCCTCCTCCACCAGGTCGACACGGCGGTCGGTGAACGACAGGTCGATCTTCAGCGACGGATACTGCCGCGCCAGCGCCAGCATCAGCGGCACCACGCAGAGGTGGCCGAAGGAGATCGGCACGCTGACCCGCAGGCGCCCGCGCGGCTCCATGCGCCCGCCTTCCAGCGCGGTATGCGCGGCGTCCAGTTCGGCCAGCGCGCGCACGCAACTGTCGTAGAACACCTGGCCATCGTCGGTGAGGTTCTGGCTGCGCGTGGTCCGCTGCAGCAAGCGCACACCCAAGCGCGCCTCCAGCCGGGCGATGGCCTTGCCTACCGCCGAGCGAGTGAGGTTCAGGCGCTCAGCGGCCACGGCGAAGCTGCCGGCGTCCACCACCTGGACGAAGGTGGCGATGCCATCGAGCCGGTCATCCATCAGGCAGCCCCTTTTGAATCCTCAAGAGACCCAATGATGGGACGAAATGGAGCCAATGGGGAACCCTGTTCTTTTTCAGAATAGTGGTTCGCCCCACGGAGCCATCCTCATGACTGCCCTCCATAACCCCAGAAACCTCATCGCCCTGGCTGCGGTGTGCCTGTCCTCGATGATGTTTGGCCTGGAAATCTCCAGCGTACCGGCGAGCCTGCCGGCCCTTGAGCGGGTACTGCACGGCGACTTCCAGGACCTGCAATGGGTGATGAACGCCTACACCATCGCCGTCACCAGCGTACTGATGGCCGCCGGTACCCTGGCTGACCGCTTCGGCCGCAAGCACCTGTTCGTCATCAGCCTGGCGCTGTTCGGCCTCACTTCGCTGCTCTGCGGGCTGGCGGGCGACATGCCGACCATGATCGCCGGGCGCTTCCTGCAGGGCGCCGCCGGCGGCGTCATGCTGATCTGCCAAGTGGCGGTGCTGACCAGCCAGTTCAGCGACCCGGCTGAGCGCGTGCGCGCCTTCGCCGCCTGGGGCGTGGTGTTCGGCATCGGCCTGGGCTTCGGGCCGATCATCGGCAGCGCCATCGTCGCCCTGGCCAACTGGCAGTGGGTGTTCCTGGTACACGGGCCGCTCGCCCTGCTGACCCTCGCGCTGGCGCAGTACGGCGCGGTGGAGTCGCGCGATCCGCAAGCCGAGCGGCTGGATATCGGCGGCATGCTCACGCTGTCACTGGCCGTGCTCGGCATCGTGTTCTACATCACCCAGGGCGCCGGCATGGGTTTCACCAGCCCGGCCGCGCTGGTGATCCTGTTGCTCAGCCTGACCAGCCTCGCCGCCTTTGTCCTGATCGAGCGCCGCGCCGCCCACCCGATGTTCGACTTCTCCGTGCTGCGCATCCGCGCGTTTTCCGGCGCGATGTTCGCCTCGGCGGGAATGAACGCAAGCTTCTGGCCCCTGATGATCTACCTGCCGGTCTACTACCACGGCGTGCTCGGTTACGGCGACGTGAAGGCCGGCTGGTCGTTGCTGGCGTACACACTGCCGACGCTGCTGGTGCCGCCCATCGCCGAGCGCCTGGCGCACCGCTTCCACCCCGGCTGGGTGATCCCCGGCGGGATGTTCGTGATCGGCGCCGGCTTCTTCCTGATGCTCTGGGGTAGCGCCGTGGATCACGCCAGCTGGCTGACCCTGCTGCCCGGCTGCGTGCTGGCCGGCATCGGGCTGGGCATGACCAACACCACGGTGACCAATACCTCCACCGCCGCCGTGCCCGCCGCCCGCGCGGGGATGGCTTCGGGCATCGACATGAGCGCGCGGATGATTTCCCTGGCGATCAATATCGCGGTGATGGGGTTGATCCTGCTCTGGGGCGTCGCTACCGGGCTGCACGGCGTGAACGGCAGCGAGAAGCTGCAACAGGCCGCCAGCATCGCTGCCGGCCAGTTGGGCCCCGATGCCCCGGCCAACGCGCGGGCGGCACTGGTGCAGGGCTTCGGCTGGGTGTTGGGCTACGGTGGGGTCAGCGCGTGGCTGTTCGCAGCAGGCAGTTTCGTGACCTTCGGCGCGCGCCGGGCGGCACGACCTACACTGGAGGTGGCCCGATCCTGACTGACAGGAACACCGCCATGAAAACCATCCTGCTGCTCGCCTTCGTGTTCATCAGCGCTTCCAGTTGCAGCGTGGGCTCCGGCTTTCGCTTCCAGCCAGACTTGCCGGCAATTGCGGCGCGGGCTTAAGGCTGGCTGTTTTCGCGATTGACACTGTGCCGTGCGGTTCGCGAGCAAGCTCGCTCCTACGAAGAGCACATCGCAGCTGACCTGTAGGAGCGAGCTTGCTCGCGAACCGCCCAACGCTGGCCTTGCCGACGGATCGCCGATGAGATCGGCACCGGCAAAGGTGCCGATCCATCAAGGTCACGGCGCCTGCTTGATCACCTGGCTGAACCCCAGCACCGCGAACACCGGCACTTCGGGCGTGATCGAAGGCACGTTGGCGACTTCCTTGAGCGGCTCGAGTTTCTCTTCCAGGTCGAAGTCGATCAGCTTGAGCACCAGCGGCTCCAGGGTCGTCACCTCGATGCGGCTCTCGCTGGGGCGGCTGACCAGCACCTGTGACTTCAGCCGGCGCTGCTGGCCGTGCAGGTCGAGGTTGAAGTCCACGGTTTCCTGGCGCGACTGGCCGACCTGCAGGTCGTCGTAACGGCTCAGGTCCAGCTGGCTGCTGACGATCGCCTCGGGGAAGCGCTCGATCTCGAAGAAGGAGTTGCGCATGCGCTCGTCGCGCAGCGCCAGGCCGCTGTCGATGGACTCCAGCGGCACCACGACGCGCACCGCGCCCTGGTCGTCGATCTGCCCGGAAAGACGGTCGAAGCGCTGCACTTCTGCCATCTTGCCGCGCTTGACCGACACGAAGCTGATCCGCGAGGTGTCGCCGTCCAGTTGCCATTCGGCCATCGCCAGGGGGCTGGCCAGCACCAGCAATGCGCACACGGCTCCTGTTACAAAAGAATGCATTGATCCTCCAAAGCGGGTCGCCCCGCTCCGTGGAACGCGCCCGTCAGAACGTGATTACGATCTCGCGAGCTAGAGCAGAACAAGGCAAAAACAGGCGAGGATGCGCAGTTTAAAAGCGGTAAATGAGCAGTCCGAGCCTGTTTTTAACGCCGTTCTGCCGACGCGCAGCAGATCGTAATCGCGTTCTCAGTGGTTGCCCGATTCGGGCAAATCATCCGCCTGGGGCATCAGTTGGCATCCCTCGCGCGCACCGAGCCAGGCGGCTGTCTGCGTACTGCCAAGGCCGCGGGCGGTCACCCGCTTGCGCGCTTCGTCGTCGAGGAAGCCGCTGGTCGGCACGTACTGCTTGGTATAGGCCCGGCAATAGTCCGCCGAGTTCCCCATAACGTAACGGCAGGAGCAGTACTCCTTGGCGGTATAGGCGCCGATGATGCCGGGGAACGCGGCAAGGTGGATGCGGTTCTGCCAGCTCACCACGGCCAGCGCGACGAGCAGCAGGGCGAGAACGCTGAGGATTGGATGGCGGCGGATCATGGCTGCACCTCCCCGTGGGCGAAGGCCGCCTGGGCGAGTTTGAGGAAGGCGTCGTGCTGGTAGCTGCCGTCGCGGTCGTCGGCGTAGCGGACGATCACCAGTTTCTGTTCGGGGATCACGTAGAGCGCCTGGCCCCAGTGGCCGAGCGCGGCGAAGGTGTCTTCGGGCGCATCCGGCCAGGGTACCGGCGCGCCGGCCACCGGGCGGTTGAGCCACCACTGGCCACCGGGCACCGCTTCGTTGGGTTTCTTCGGATCAGGCTGGTACTCGGGGAACGGCGCGAGAACGAATTTCATCCAGTCCTGCGGCAGCAACTGGCGATCCTTCCAGCGCCCGTCGCGCTCCATCAGCAGGCCGATGCGCGCCATGTCGCGGGCAGTCATGTAGGCATAGGACGAGCCGACGAAGGTACCGCTGGCATCGCGCTCCCAGACCGCGGACTGGATGCCCAGCGGCTCGAACAGCGCGGTCCAGGGGTAGTTCGCGTAGTCCTTGCCGACCATCTGCTTGAGCGTGGCGGAAAGCACGTTGCTGTCGCCGCTGGAGTAACGGAAGCGCTTGCCCGGCTCGGCATCGGCAGCGAAGCCGGCGGTGAACTTCGCCATGTCGTCGCGGCCACGGGTGTAGAGCATCGCCACCACCGAGGAGCGCACCGGCGCGTATTCGTACTCTTCCTGCCAGGCCAAGCCGGAGGCCCAGTGCAGCAGGTCGCGCATCTTGATATCGGGATGGTCGGCGAAGGCCGGGTAATGCTTGGCGACCGGGTCGTCGAGCTGGAACTTGCCCTCGCCGAAGGCCACACCGAGGACGCTGGCCATCACGCTCTTGCTCATCGACCAGGCCAGGTGCGGCGTCTGCGCGCTGGTCGGGCCGGCGTAGCGTTCGTAGATCAGTTGGCCGTCGCGAATCACCACCACCGCATCGGTGCGCACGCCCTTGCGGGTGGCGTCGTCGCGGCTGGGGAAGGCGTAGCTTTCGAAGGCTTCGACAGCAGCGCCACTGGGCGTGGCGCCGTGGGGCCAGTCGGCCTCGGGCCAGGTGTCGGCTCCGTGGGCATGGCTGCTGAGCAGGCAGGTGGCCAGGGCCAATGCGCGCAGCGCTGGCCTGTAGGAAGTGAAGGGCATCGGCGGGCCTCTTGTTATCAGGTCGGCCCGCACCCTAGCACGGTGAAGATGACGAATTAAGCGCCGATCGTGCCGTAATCAAGGACGATTGGCGCAATCGGTCAGCATGGGGCCTGTCAGCGTGGCACCTGGTAATCCTCCGGCCCCATCAGGTCCATGCCGCATTGCAGGTCGCTGATCCAGTCGAGGAAGGCTCCGATCATGGCCTTGCCCACGAAGGGCCGGCCGTGCTGCGGGACGATCATCTCGATGTCCATGCCGCGCACCATCGATGCCCAGAGCCGCGCGACCTTGTTCGACGCCATGTAGCGACGGTGGAAGCCTTCCATGTGCGGTACATGCGCAGCGAAATCCTGCACCGGGCTGGCGTCGTCCACCAGGGAGGCGCCCATGTCGCCGGAGAAGAGGATCTTGCTGACCGGATCGTAGATCTGGAAGTTGCCCACCGAGTGGAGGAAGTGCGCGGGGATCATCTTCAGTTGGCAGCGGCCCAGCTGCACCGACTCGCCGCGGTCCGGCAGCGGAATCACCCGGTCATAGGTGGAGATGCCATGGCTGACCGCCAGGTAGTTGGCCGTCAGGTGCGGCAGGAAGCGCGCCCAGAGCTTGGAGCAGATGACCTTGGCGCGGGTGTGCAGCAGCCACTTGTCCAGCGCGGCGATGATGTCCGGGTCCTGGTGCGAGGCGAAGATGTAGTCCAGGTCCTGCAACGAGAACAGTTTCGAGAGTTCCAGGGACAACGGCGTATAGGTCAGATCGCCGCCCGGATCGAGCAGCAGGCGCTTGTCGTGGTCGACGATGAGGAACTGGTTGGATTGCACACCGTCGCCGCTGACCAGATCGTCGAAACATAGGCATTGGTGTTTACCGTCGTCGAACAGCACGATGGGTTCGCGTCGCATGAGGGGATTTCCTAAAGCAGTGGGAGGGAAAACAGTGGGTAGCCCTGCGGAAATTTCTTGGTATCTCAGAAACATCTGTAAGGCTAACGTCCCCTCCCCAGGCCCTCACTGACGTGGGTCAAGGCCTATTGCCACCCTCGCTTTCTCCAGGCGCTTGGCCCGTGCGGCGCCGGCGATGGCGAGCACACCCTTGTCGCGTCTCCAGACCGCCGCCAGCTCCGGGTCACCCGAGGCGAAGGCGGCATCCAGCGTCGCAGCGAGGCTTTCGAACTGGCTGAACACGCCGGCCAGCAGCAGGTGTGTTTCCGGCTGCGAAGCCGGCTGCCGGCTGACTTCCGCACAGCCGGCCAGCACACCGGTCAGGCGCAGCGCCAGCTCCGCCGGCCACTGGTACTCCAGCGCCAGGCCATAGAGCCAGGCGCAGACCGCCGCCAGCACATGGGTGTCCTCCAAGGTGCGGAAAGGCTTGCTGTAGGCCGCCCAGCCATCACCGGGCAGGCGCTCGCAGTGGGCGCCGTCGAGCAGCAGGCGGGCGTGGGGGATGTCCGGCATCAGCGGCAGGGCCGGCAGCGACTCGAGCTTCGCGCCTGGCGCACCGGACTGGACGACGGTCATGGCGATGCGCGGAGGCTGTCCCTCGTCCTCGTCACGCGCGGCGACCAGCCACCAGGCGGCGCTGTCGGCGGCAGTGGCGAAGTCCTTGCGACCGTGCAGCACCAGACCGTCGAGGCGGGTCTGCAGGTCGGCGGGGCGCACGCTCTTCTTCTCGGTCACGCAGAGCGCGCCGAGGCTGAGCGGGGCCGCCGGCCAGAGCGCGCGCAGGGCGGCCTGATAGCCGGCGAGGAAGGCCAGCCCCGGTGAGGTCGCCAGGCGGCCGCCGAGCACAGCCAGCTCGAAGCTGCCGCTATGGCCGGCGCGCGCCAGCAGTTCGGCGTACCAGTCGTCCAGGGCCAGGCCGGGCGGCAATCGGTCCTGCGGGCCGAGCAGGCATTTCCAGGGCATCGCGGCGCTCCTTCCTTCGAGGTCGTTGTTCTTGTCATACAAGCATCACCGCACCGTCATGGGCGTGACACCGGTCATTCCTAGCCTGAGCTTGCACAACAAAGCCGACCGGCCGCAACCCGCATGGCCGGTTCACGGAGGCACTCGCATGAGTCAGATCGCCCTCTCCTGTGACACCCCGGCAGAACGCCGTCTCAAGGCCGTGCGTCTGCGCGGCGCCCGCGCCCTTCGCGAAGCCCAGGCCCTGCGTTACCGCGTGTTCAGCAGCGAGTTCGATGCCCAGCTCAAGGGCGCGGACCAGGGGCTGGACATGGACGACTACGACCGCCACTGCGCCCACATCGGCGTGCGCGACCTCAACACCGGCGCGCTGGTGGCCACCACCCGCCTGCTCGACCACCGCGCCGCGCAGCGCCTGGGCCGCTTCTACAGCGAAGAGGAATTCGCCCTCGATGGCCTGGACAACCTGCAGGGCCCGGTGCTGGAAATCGGCCGTACCTGCGTCGACCCGGACTACCGCAATGGCGGCACCATCGCCGTGCTCTGGAGCGAGCTGGCCGAAGTGCTGAATGAAGGCGGCTACCGTTACCTGATGGGCTGCGCCAGCATCCCCATGCGCGACGGCGGCATCCAGGCCCGCGCGGTAATGCAGCGCCTGCGCGACCGCTACCTGTGCCAGCAGAACCTGCGCGCCGAACCGAAGACCCCGTTGCCGCAACTGGACGTGCCGGAAAACCTCACCGCCGAGCTGCCGCCGCTGCTCAAGGCCTACATGCGCCTGGGTGCGAAGATCTGCGGCGAGCCCTGCTGGGACCCGGACTTCGGCGTCGCCGACGTGTTCATCCTGCTCAAGCGCGACGAGCTCTGCCCGCGCTACGCCCGCCACTTCAAGGCCGCGGTCTGATGCGTAGCCTGCGCGCCTGGCTGCGCGTTGCCCGCCTGCTGCTGGTGTTGACGGTGGGCCTCGCGCTGGCCGCCTTCGTCAGCCTGCTGGAGCGCCTGCCCGGCCGCGACTGGATGCCCCTGCGCCAGCGCCTCACCTGCTGGTACCTGGCGCGCCTGACGGCTGCCCTGCCCTTCGAAGTGAAGGTGCACGGCGAGCTACCCGGCCAGCCGATGCTGTGGGTGTCCAACCATGTGTCCTGGGTCGATATCCCGCTGCTCGGTGCGCTGCTGCCGCTGACCTTCCTGTCCAAGGCCGAAGTGCGCCAGTGGCCGGTCGCCGGTTGGCTGGCGGAAAAGGCCGGCACGCTGTTCATCCGCCGGGGTTCTGGCGATTCGCGGATGATCAACGCGCAACTGGCCACGCACCTGTCGCGCGGCCGTTCGCTGCTGGTCTTCCCCGAGGGCACCACCACCGACGGGCAGGGCCTGCGCACCTTCCACGGCCGGCTTATGGCCAGCGCCATCGAGGCCGGCGTGCCGGTGCAGCCGGTGGCGCTGCGCTACCGACGCAACGGGCAGGCGTGTGAGCTGGCGCCCTTCATCGGTGACGACGATCTGGTCAGCCACTTGAAGCGTCTGTTCGACAATGATCGGGGAGTCGTGGAAATCCACCTCTTGCCGGCGCTGTCCAGCGCCCACCAGGACCGCAACCTGCTGGCCAGGCAAGCACACGCGGCAATCCGTGCGGTGGTGTGTGATGAGCAGGAAGAGGCGGCTATTGCGGCCTGAGGTTCGCTGACAAGCGAAGGGATTGGAGCCCGCCGTAACCTACGGCCGACGGGTTCCCACTCTGACGAAACGGCTTTCAAACTGCGCCGGGCGGCACCCTCGAGTCGCCCGACGCAGCCTGAAAACAGTCTCCAGACGCCGCAGGCTCAAGCCTCCGGCGGCACGACCAGGATGTCACAATCCAGTTCGCGCAGAGCGTAGTCGGCAACACTGCCGATCAGGGCACGCTTGATTCCGCCCATACCCCGAGTACCCATGACCAGCAGATCCGGCCGATGCTTGTCGACCATCCGCTGCAACACGTTGCCCGGCAGCCCGACGGCCACCAGTTGTTCATCGATGCGTTCTTCCAGGTGCTGGTCGTGGAGGAACGTCTTCAGCTCCTCCACCGCCTGGCGCGATTCACTGCTGACGAATTCGTCGATGCGCTCCTCGCTCACTCCGGAGTACTGCATCATGCCCTTGGCCAGCGGACTGAAGGCGTAGACGCCCCGGCGCACGGCGCCGTCCAGCAGGCCCAGGTCATTGGCCACTTCCACCGCGTGGGCCGAAGCCGGCGAGGTGTCCAGGGCGATCAGCAGGTCGCGGTATTGCCCGCCGGCCGGCTGGTTGACCACCAGCACCGGCAGTTGCCCGGCGCGCAGCACTCGCTCGACGGTGGTGCCGACGAAGATGTCGCGCAGCACGCTCTTGCGGTGCGCACCCATCACCAGCATTTCGCAGTTGAGGTTCTTCGCTGCGGCGAGGATCTTCTGGTTCGGATCGCCGCGCTCCACCAGCAGTTTCGGGCAGGTACCACCCATTTCGGTGAGTTCGACCAGGCGCGCTTCGAGCATCATGCGCACCTGGGTGACTTCCTGTTCGACCAGTGCCGACGGTTGGTCCTCATCGACCACGTAAAGCACGGTCCAGGGGCAGGCGTAGCGCTTGGCAAGCGCTGCCGCACGGTGCAAAGCCTTTTCGGAACGGCCGGAAAGATCCGTTGCGACCATTAGCGACTTCATCATGCTGCTCCTCTCGTCGTCCTTCAGATGTGTCTATTGCACACGCTATGGGCCGCCGGGCGGTTGACGCATATCAAGTCAGGCCGGACCGTCCATCGATTTCGGCGGATTTCTGACGAACTCCTGAAGTTCGGGATAGAACTCACGAAAGTCGTCGCTCAGCGGCTCGTAAAGACGATCCAGCTCCTCCCAGGCGCCATCCAGCAGGGACGGCCGCGACAGGCGCCGGGACATGCCGGCGACCACGTCCTGCAATACCTCGAACTGCCGATAGCTGCCCAGCCAGTCCTGCGCGGCCATGCGCGGTGCAATGCGCGCCAGACGCTCCGGCAGGCCGGGCGTGCGGCCCAGTACACCGTAGACCCGTTGGGTGAAGTGCTCCAGCGGCTCGCCGGAGAAACGCCCCCAGTCGCGGGCCAGGCAGTGGTCGTAGAACACGTCCAAGAGCACGCCGGCCATGCGCCGGCGCTCACTGGGGAAGCGCGACTTGGCACTGTGTATCAAGGGATGACTGTCGGTGAAGGCGTCGATGCGCCGGTGCAGGCGGATGCCCGCCTCGATTTCGGCGGGCCACTGCCCGGCCAGGGGGCCTTTGACGAAATCGCCGTAAAGGCTGCCGAGCAGTTGGGCGGGCCGGTCGCCGCCCAGGTGGAGATGCGCGAGGTAGTTCATGAGATGAGCTTAGCGCGTACCGATGCTCTGCTGTAGGAGCGAGCTTGCTCGCGAACTTCTTGACACGGAGCAGAGGCGGAACCATCGCGGACAGGGCCCGCTCCCACGGTTGAACGCCCTATTATCACGGGTGGTGATCATTACTATCGCGCCAAACGAATTCATATCGTTTTTGACCGATATATAGTTCGTCCCAACGCGATAGACCGATACGCCCATGACTGAACAACACACTCTGGACCTCGACGAAATCTTCAAGGCCCTGGCCCACCCGGTGCGACGCGACATCCTGCACTGGCTCAAGGACCCGGAGAAATTCTTCGTCGAACAGGAGCACCAATCCTTCGAGATCGGCGTCTGTGCCGGCAAGTTCGACCAGCGTACCGGTCTGTCGCAATCCACCGTCTCCGCGCATCTGGCCGCCCTCCAGCGCGCGGGTCTGGTGACCAGTCGAAAAGTCGGCCAGTGGAATTTCTTCAAACGCAATGAAGAAACCATCCAGGCCTTTGTTCGCCACCTCAGCGAAGCGCTGTAACAAACCCGTTCAGAATCTTGCGAGCTAGAGCAGAGCAAGGCGAAAACAGACGAGGAAGCGCAGTTTACAAGCGGTAAATGAGCATTCCGAGTCTGTTTTCAACGCAGCTATGCCGACGCGCAGCAGATTCAGGACGGGTTTGACCGGCTACTGCCAGCCAAGACAATTTCAACTTTCCAGGAGCAGGCGCATGCCCACTTCGCTTCTCGTCCTCGCTTTGTCCGCGTTTGCCATCGGCACCACGGAATTCGTGATCATGGGCCTGTTGCCCGAGGTCGCGGGCGACCTGTCCGTCTCTATCCCGGCCGCCGGCTGGCTGGTCAGCGGCTATGCCTTCAGCGTCGCCATCGGCGCGCCGATCATGGCGCTGCTCACGGCCCGCCTGCCGCGCAAGACCGCCCTGCTGATGCTCATGAGCATCTTCATCCTCGGCAACCTGCTCTGCGCCGTGGCCGCCAACTACGGCCTGCTGATGCTGGCGCGGGTCATCACCGCGCTGTGTCACGGCGCTTTCTTCGGCATTGGCTCGGTGGTCGCCGCCAGCCTGGTGCCGGCCAACCGCAAGGCTTCCGCCGTGGCGCTGATGTTCACCGGGCTGACCCTGGCCAACGTGCTCGGCGTTCCGGCCGGCACTGCGCTGGGCCAGGTCGCCGGCTGGCGCTCGCCGTTCTGGGCAGTCACGCTGATCGGCGTCATCGCATTGATCAGCCTGTGGCGTGTGCTGCCCAAGCAACACGATGAAGAAGCGGTGGACATGCGCAAGGAAGTCTCCGCGCTGCGCAACGGCCCGCTGTGGCTGGCGCTGGGCACCACCGTACTGTTCTCCGCCGCGGTCTTCGCGTTGTTCACCTACGTCGCGCCGCTGCTCGGCGAAGTCACCCAGGTCTCGCCGCGCGGTATCACCTGGAGCCTGGTACTGATTGGCCTCGGCCTGACCCTGGGCAACATCATCGGTGGCCGCCTCGCCGACTGGCGCCTGGGCACCACCCTGGCCGGCGTGTTCGCCACCATGGCGGTGGTTTCCACTGTGCTGAGCTGGACCAGCGCCGCACTGATCCCGGCCGAAATCACCCTGTTCATCTGGGCCGCTGCCGCCTTCGCCGCGGTGCCCGCCCTGCAGGTCAACGTGGTCCGCGTCGGCGGCGCCGCGCCCAACCTCGTCGCCACCCTGAACATCGGCGCCTTCAACGTCGGCAACGCCATCGGCGCCTGGGTCGGCGGCAGCGTCATCGACCACGGCCTGGGCCTGACCCGCGTGCCCCTGGCCGGCGCAGTGCTCTCCGTACTCGCGCTGATCGCGGTGATGATCGCCTTCAGCGGCAAGCCCAACCAGACACAAACCGTCCTCGATTGAACCTCCACCCTCACGCCCCGGAGTAATGCAATGACTACGCTTTTCGATCCCATCGTCATCGGTGACCTGGAACTGCCCAACCGCATCATCATGGCCCCGCTGACCCGCTGCCGCGCCGACGAAGGCCGCGTGCCCAACGCACTGATGGCCGAGTACTACACCCAGCGCGCCGACGCCGGCCTGATCCTCAGCGAAGCCACCTCGGTGACCCCGATGGGCGTGGGCTACCCGGATACTCCCGGCATCTGGTCCGACGACCAGGTTCGCGGCTGGACCAACATCACCAAGGCCGTGCATGCCAATGGCGGGCGCATCATGCTGCAGCTGTGGCACGTGGGCCGTATTTCCGACCCGCTGTACCTGAACGGCGAAACCCCAGTGGCACCGAGCGCCCTCAAGCCGGCCGGCCATGTCAGCCTGGTACGTCCGATCAAGGAATTCGTCACCCCGCGCGCCCTGGAAACCGAAGAGATCGCCGACATCGTCGAGGCCTACCGCATCGGTGCCGAGAACGCCAAGGCCGCCGGTTTCGATGGCGTGGAAGTACACGGCGCCAACGGCTACCTGCTCGACCAGTTCCTGCAGAGCAGCACCAACCAGCGCACCGACCAGTACGGCGGCTCCGTGGAGAACCGCGCGCGCCTGCTACTGGAAGTCACCGACGCCGTGATCGGCGTGTGGGGCGCCGGCCGTGTTGGCGTCCACCTGGCTCCGCGCATGGACTCCCACGACATGGGCGATGCCGACCCGCTGGCCACCTTCGGCTATGTGGCCCGCGAGCTGGGCAAGCGCGGCGTGGCGTTCATCTGCACCCGCGAGAAGGCCGCTGACGACAGCATTGGCCCGAAACTGAAGGAAATCTTCGGCGGCGTGTACATCGCCAACGAGCGCTTCACCAAGGAAACCGCCAGCGAGTGGCTGGAAAGCGGCAAGGCCGACGCGGTCGCCTTCGGCATCCCGTTCATCGCCAACCCGGACCTGGTGACCCGCCTGCAGAAAGGCGCCGCCTGGAACGAGCCGCATCCGGAAACCTTCTACGGCAAGGGCCCGGTCGGCTACCTGGACTACCCGCGCCTGTAAGGTACTGGACTCCAACGCTAACCAAAAAGGGCGCCTTCCTGCGAAGGCGCCCTTTTTCTATTCGCCATGCGAAAACCGGAAAACCTCTGTAGGAGCGAGCTTGCTCGCGAACCGCTCGGCACCGAGGCCGGTGTTGTTCGCGAGCAAGCTCGCTCCTACAAAAAGCGCGTCAGGTTCTGCGTCGGAGCTCTTTGTAGGACGGGTGGAGCGCAGCGATACCCATGCTGTCGAAGCGATGCGTGATGGGTATCGCTTCGCTCCACGCCATCCTACGGTCCGGGGTCAGGGCGTGAGCCAGCGCAGCGGCGCAACAGTGCTTCTCGACGACAACCGATACCCCGTCGTCGCGCATCGCGTCGCTTCCGCGCAGCCCTTGCAACTCCCGCAGGCCGCCGGCTCGGGCGCGACCTTTTCCACCACGCCCATCGCCAGCAGCCTTTCCAGCAAAGCTTCCAGCAGCGCCTTGGAGGCGCCGAGACGCTGGGCCAGGGCCGGCACATCCGCCTCGCCCAGCTCGCCCAGCAGGTTGCGCACTGCGATTACCGTGGCCATCAGTGGCAGCTCCCCGCCGGGGCCGCGCGCAGCTCGCGCTCGCCATCCAGCTCCAGCCCGCGCCTGCCAACCCAGCGCAGGATCAGGAACAGCACGAGGTTGAATGCCAACACCACCCCAATCGCCACCGCGCTGTACTGCGGATGTTCGGCGAAGCTGAATACCTGGTAGCAGAGGGTCGCCAGCGAGTAGGCGACGTTCAGGCCCCAGAGCACCGAGAAGGTCATCCAGCCGCGGCCGCTTTCGCGGGTCAGCGCCCCAAGGGTCGCCACGCAGGGCACGTAGAGCAGCACGAAGACTAGGTAGCTGTAGGCGGCCAAGGGGCTGCCGAACTTGGCGGCGAAGGTGCCCATGGAGCCCTCCTCCATCTCGCCGTCCGCCATGCTCGCGGCCACCGGGTTGGCCAGCACGCTGAGGCTGAACGAGTCGCGCAGGCCGTCCAGCGTATCCGCCCCGGCCTGTTTCAGTTGGCCCCAGAGGTCGTAGGCATCGGCATCGAACGCTTCGCCCTGGATGTGCTCGGCGGTGTAGAGCGTGTTGAGTGTTCCGACCACCACTTCCTTGGCCAGCGCGCCCGTGACCAGGCCAACGGTGGCCTGCCAGTTGTCCGGGTGCACGCCCATGGGCGCCAGCAGCGGCGTGACCTTGTGGCTGAGACTCGACAGCGCCGAGTCGGCGATGTCGCCCTGCACCGGGCGGCCATCGAGGGTGACGCTGTTCAGCCCGCCGATCACCAGGCTGACCAGGATGATCACGGTGCCGGCGCGGACGATGAAGGCGCGCAGGCGCATCCAGGTCTGCAGCAGCAGGCTGCGCAGGTGCGGCACGTGGTACAGCGGCAGTTCCATGACGAAGGGCGAGGCCTCGCCGCGCATCAGTGTGTGCTTGAGCAGCAGCCCGGTGAGCACCGCCACGACGATGCCCAGCAGGTACAGCGAGAAGATCGCCAACGCGCCATTCTGGCCAAAGAAGGCCGCGGCGAACACGGCGAAGATCGCCAGCCGCGCACCGCAGGACATGAACGGCGCCATCATCGAGGTCATCAGGCGCTCGCGCGGGTTATCCAGGGTGCGGGTGCCCATGATCGACGGCACATTGCAGCCGAAGCCGACGATCAGCGGCACGAAGGATTTACCCGGCAGGCCGAGGGCCTGCATCAGGCGGTCCATGACGAAGGCCGCGCGAGCCATGTAGCCGGAGTCTTCCAGCAGCGCGAGGAACAGGTACATCAGGCCGATCTGCGGGATCAGCGGCAGCACCGCGTTGATGCCGCCGCCCAGGCCCTGGGCCAGCAGCGCGGTCAGCCAGTCCGGCGCGCCGGTGCGCGCGCCCAGCCACTGGATGCCGTCGATGAACAGCGCCGAGGAGCCCTGGTCGAAGATCGGTTGCAGCGCTCCCCCCAGGGTGATGGCGAAGAAGAACATCAGGTACATCACGAAGAGGAACACCGGGATGCCCAACCAGCGGTTCAGCGCGATGCTGTCGAGCACCTGGGTCAGGCGATGCGGCGCGGCCTGGCGATGGTTGCTGGCGCGCTCGCAGAGCTCGCCGATCAATTGATAGCGCGCGTCCACCAGCAGCAGCTCCGGATCTTCGCCGCAGGCACAGCGGATGGCATCGCGGGCGGCGAGCAGGCGGGCGGGGTCGAGCTTGAGCTGGCGAGCGCAATGCAGGTCGCCCTCCAACGCGAGCAGCGCCATCCAGGCCTGGGCCGGCGGTGCATCGGCGGGCAGCAGTTGGGTGATGGCGTTACGCAGGGCCGCGGGATAGGGCACCTGCAGCGGTTGCTGTACACCCAGGCTGTCGATGGCCTCCTTCAGCGCATCGATGCCTTCGCCGCGGGTCGATACCAGCGGCACCACCGGGCAGCCCAATTCCCGCGCCAGCGCCTCGCGGTCGATGTTCACGCCCTGGGTACGGGCGATGTCGAGCATGTTCAGCGCCACCACGCAGGGCAGCCCCATCTCGCGCAGCTGCACGGTGAGGTAGAGGTTGCGTTCGAGGTTGGTGGCGTCCACCACGTTGACCAGCACATCCACCTCGCTATCGACGATGCAGCGCCGGGCGATCTGCTCGTCCAGCGAGGCCTGGGTCGACAAGGTGGTCAGCGAATAGGTGCCGGGCAGGTCCACCAGGCGCACGCTGTGCCGCGCGGTGTGGAAGCTGCCCTCCTTGCGTTCCACGGTCACCCCGGCCCAGTTGCCCACGCGCTGGCGCGAGCCGGTGAGCTGGTTGAACAGGGTGGTCTTGCCCGCGTTGGGGTTGCCGATCAGGCCGATGCGCAGTTCATCCATGGTCGATCAGTCCTGCGCTTCGAGCTGGAGGAAGGCCAGATCGCGGCGGCGCAGGACCAGGCTGCACTGGCGGGTATCCACCTGCACCGGATCGCCCAGCGGCGCCACGCGGCGAACCTTCAGCTCGGCGCCTGGCAGCAGCCCCATGGAGAACAGACGCTGGCGGAAGGCGGCGCCGATCCCGGGCCGGTAACCCGCGATGCGGTACCGGCGTTGCGCTTGAAGATCGTGCATGGGAAGCCTCCGGGCGAATGATCGAACAAGGGGATAATCAGAATGACTCTCATTTGTTAGCGATTATTCGCCTCGAAGCCGGCCCTGAAACTGATTCAAGACAAGAATTGCCGTGACTACCCCCAAAGAGGGATGGCCAATGAAAAGCCCCCGGACCTTTCGGCGCGGGGGCTTTTTTAATGCCGCGGCTCAGCGTGTGCTGATCTGCTGCTGGAGGTTCTGCATCTGCTGCTGCAAGGTGTTGATGTTGCGCATCACCTGGATGCGGAACACATCGAACTCCTTGGTATCGCTGTTGGCCTGGCCCTGGCGGCCGTCGACCTCGGAGCGCAGCACGAACAGATCGTCCTGGATGCTCTTGATCGCCTTGGCCTGGCTGCCGTCCTTCTTCAGGTTGGCGATTTCCGTGTTGAGCGCCTGGATCTGCTGGTTGGCGGCGGCAAGGTCGGTCTGCACGTTCTTGAACTTGGCCTGCTCGTCGGAAATGGTCTTGAGCTTGGCGTCCAGCTGGGCCACCAGTTGCGCGGCGCTTTCCTGTTGCGCCTTGAGGTCGTCGCTGATCTGCGCCAGACGCTTGCCCTGGGCGCCGTCGAACTCCGACAGGGAAGTCTGCTGCGCCTTGGCCTGCTCGGCCAGGCGGCCCTGCAGCTGCTTGACCTGCAGCTTCAGCGCCTCGCGGTCGCTCATGCCATTGGATTCGTTGGCGACGAACTTGCCGCGGATATCGTCCAGGCGACCGGCGGCCTCCTCGCTGATCTTGGCGAAGCTTTCCTGGGTGGCGATCAGTTGCTGCTCCATCAGCAGCAGTTGCTGGTGGCTCCACCAGCCCACGCCGGCCAGGGCGATGGCCATGGCCGCGACCAGCGCCCACAGCGCACCGGTCCCGCCGCCACGCTTCACCGGCGGGGGCAGCGGGCGTCCGCTGGGCTCGACCACACGGCGCGGGTGATGGCCGAATTCGTCGCGGTCGGCGGCGTCGGTGGAAAGATGGGGCACATCATCGAATTCGTCGAACGTGTCATTACGCATGGAATGAACCTGTGGGGATAAAGCGGCGTGTTGCCTGCGCAGGGCGCAGTATATCCGTTCGCATGACTCTGAGAGCAGCCTGAGAGCAGCGTGCCATCACAGGGCGTCACGCACCTCGTCGGCGCACAGAAGACCTGTGATGAAGGGCGCAGTTCCCCAGGCGACCCGCCAATAGTGGCTTTGCGACATCGTGGCACGCCCCTTGCTCCTGCTCCCGATACTTGGCGCCGCTTTGGCGCCCTTCGCGGGGGAGGAAGTCGGGTGATCGAACTCAACAAGGCCATCCTGGATTGCATGCGCGAATTGCGCCGCCGTCTGCGTGAAGAACAGGCACTGGAGATCCAGTACCAGCAGAGCGACGCCATCGAGCGGATGCTGCGCGCCTGTGCCGATTCCGCGCGGGAAGAAACCCGTCAGATGGGGGAGCGCCTGAGCGAGCTGAGCGGCGTGAAGCTGCCGCGCGTGGTGCAGGAGCCGAGCTTCCTGCCGATGCAGGGCGGCGGTGAGCAACAGTATTCCGGCCCGCTGCGTGGCGGTGCCCGCAGCGCACGCTAGATTGGGAATGTTCTAGTACGAGCAACTGTCTTCTTCGGTCACTCTGTGCCACTGCATTCCCCTCACCCCAGCCCTCTCCCAAAGGGAGAGGGGGCAGACCGTGCCAACTGACGCCATGGTTTCACCCTGCACCAACTGGTCCCCTCTCCCTCCGGGAGAGGGTTAGGGTGAGGGCCGACCCAAGCTCAGAGGCATCTCATAGGAGCGAGCCCTCAGGCACCGCGCACCTTCCACCACTCACAGAACTCGTCCAGCGCATCCCACAGGCTGTTCTGCGGGTCGTAGTCGAGGTACTGGCGAGCGCGGGAGATATCCAGGGAGAAGTCCTTGGCCATCACCGCCATGCCCAGGCGATGCAGGGTCGGCTCCGGGCGACCGGGCAGGACCTTGCACACGCCCTCGTTGATCAGCGCTAGGTTGTACGCCAACCCGTACGGCATGTGCCGCTCCACCGGCTGCATGTCCAGTCGGCGCAGCACGTAGTTCACCACGTCCCACAACGGCAGCGGCTGCCCGTTGCTGATGTTGTAGGCCTGGCCGAGCGCCGCATCGCCCACCATCAGGCTGGAGAACAACGCGTCGTTGAGGTTCTGGATGCTGGTGAAGTCCACCTTGTTCAGGCCCTGGCCGATGATGCGCAGGCGGCCCTTGCGGTGCGCGCCGATCATCCGCGGGAAGATGCTGGTGTCGCCGGCCCCGGTGACGAAGCGCGGGCGCAGCGCCAACACTTCCAGACCGAACTCCTGGGCGCCGAGGGCAACCAGTTCCGACTGGTACTTGGTCGAGCCGTAATGGTTGGCGAAGCGCTTGGGCACCTGTTCTTCATTGATGCCGACATGGGACTGGCCGTCGAAGTAGATCGATGGCGAGGACAGGTGCACCAGACGGCGAACCTTCTGCTTCAGGCACGCCTCGACGATGGCCTCGGTCATCACCACGTTGGCCTGGTGGAAGTACTCGTGGCTGCCCCACACACCGACCGCACCAGCGCAATGGACCACGGCGTCGACGTCGCTGCACAGCGCCCGCACCAGCGCCGGGTCCGACAGGTCGCCGGCCATGAACTCCGCACCACGCGCCACCAGCGGCTGCAGCGCTTCCTCGCGGCGTCCGTTCACCCGTACCGCCAGGCCCTGCTCCAGGGCGAAGCGAGCGAAACGCCCGCCAATGAACCCGCTGGCTCCGGTGACCAGAATCTTCATGCACGCCACTCCTGTTTTTATTTCCGGCGACTCTATCAGCCGCCGCACGCTACCACTCTGGCCTTGCACGCCAGAAACGAATCCTTGCAGACCGCAGCGAGCCGGCAGGGTTGCACGACTTGAGATCGGCGACATGCCGGGGGTGGTTGCGACTACCCTTGAGGCACTGACGCGTATCCACGAGGCCACATCATGAGCAAGACGCACTGGATGATCTACGGCGCCAACGGCTACACCGGCCGGCTGGTGGCCGAGCAGGCGCAACGCGAAGGCCTGACGCCGATCCTCGGCGGCCGCAACCCGGCCAGCCTGCATGCGCTGGGCAGTTCGCTGGGACTGGAGTGCCGGGTGTTCGACCTGAACGACAGCGCCGCCGCCCTGGCCGCGCTGGAAGATATCGCCGTGGTCGCCAACTGCGCGGGCCCTTTCTCCGCCACCGCCGCGCCGATGATCGAGGCGTGCATCGCCAGCGGCGCCCATTACGTCGACATCACCGGGGAGATATCCGTCTTCGAATACGCCCACGGCCTCGACGAAGTGGCGCGCACGGCAGGCGTAGCGATCTGCCCCGGCGTCGGCTTCGACGTGATCCCCACCGACTGCGTCGCCGCCTGCCTCAAGGAAGCCATGCCCGACGCCACGTCCCTGGCGCTGGGCTTCGACAGCGGCAGCGGCCTCTCACCGGGTACCGCCAAGACCACCGTCGAAGGCCTCAAGCTGGGCGGCAAGGTGCGCGAAGCCGGCCGCCTGCGCGACGTGCCGTTGGGCTACAAGCGCCGCGACATCGACTTCGGCCGCGGCCTCAAGCGTGCCGTGACCATTCCCTGGGGCGACGTGGCGACAGCCTATTACTCCACCGGCATCGGCGACATCGAGGTGTACCTGCCGGTGCCGCCCGCCGCCGCCATCGGCATGCGCGTGATGGACAGTTTCCGCCCACTGCTGGGCCGCGACCGCGTGCAGGACTGGCTCAAGGAGCAGGTGGACAAGCGCGTCCACGGCCCGGACGAAGTAGCGCGCGGCAAGCTGCGCACCTGGGTCTGGGGCGAAGTGCGCAATGCCCGTGGCGAACGCTGCACGGCGCGCCTGGAAACGGCCAACGGCTATGACGTGACCATCCACGGCGTACTCTTCGCGGTGCGCCATCTGCTGGCCAATCCCACCAGCGTCGGCTACTTCACACCGTCGAAGCTCTTCGGCGCGCGCTGCGTCGAGCAGTTGCCGGGCAGCGGCAGCATCGTCATTCGCGGCTGATCGGCACCATCAGCCCCGGCGCCTTCGCCAGCAGGTGCCGGGTCAGCGCAGCGAGCAGTTCGCCGCCGTTGCGCCAGTGGTGCCAGTAAAGCGGTACGTCGATCACCCGCCCCGGCAGCATGTCCACCAGCTCACCGCGTTCCAGCTCGCCGCGCACCTGCTGCTCGGGCACCAGGCCCCAGCCGAGACCGCCGCTGGTCATGCGTACGAAGCCCTCGGAAGATGGGCACAAGTGATAGCTGAAGTGGCCGTCGACGCCCAGGTCCTTCAGGTAGCGGTGCTGCAGTTGATCGTCCGGCCCATAGACGATGGCCGGGGCGCGCACCAGCCCTTCCGGCTTCACTCCCTTGGGAAAATGCCGGGCAATGAATTCCGGGCTGGCCAGCCCGCGATAGCGCATGGCGCCCAATGGCTCGCAGCGCCCGCCGGCCACCGGACGCGGGCTGGCACAGACACAACCGGCCACCTCGCCGGCGCGCATGCGCTTGAGGCCGACTTCCTGGTCCTCGACGACAAGGTCCAGCAACACATGGCGCTCGCCACAGAAGTCCCCGACCGCCTGCGCCCACCAGGTCGCCAGGCTGTCGGCGTTCAGCGCCAGGCGCAGGCGCTCGGGCGCAGCGCCGTCGTCCAGCGCAGGCACCCATTGCTGCAGGTCGCCCTCCAGCAGGCGCACCTGCTGCACATGGTTGAGCAGGCGCTGCCCGAGATCGGTCGGCTGCGGTCGCGCCGCACGCACCAGCACCGGCTGCCCGACCCGCGCCTCCAGCAGCTTGATCCGCTGGGAAATCGCCGATTGCGACAGCCCCAGCACCTGGGCACCACGCTCGAAACCGCCCTGCTCCACCACGGCGGCCAGGGCGGCAAGCAGCTTGTAGTCGAACATGATCAATTTCCCTAATGAGATATCAGCAGTATTGGTTTTTCTTATACAGGCCAAAGCCGGACAATCGCCAGCATTCCCACTCGATTAAATGGATTGCCCACCATGGCTGGCGAAACCTCCCTGGCCGCGCTGCTGCGCGACATGACCCCGGTGCTCAATGACGGCGAATACGTCTACTGCACCTTGCCCGACGGGCAAATGCCCGCCGGCCTGCAGCCGCTGGGCAGCTTCCGTGAAAGCGAAGGGCTGACGCTGATCCTGCCCCGCGCCGAGGCAGAACAGGCCGGGCTTGCCTTCGACTACGTCGCTGCGTGGCTGACCCTCGAAGTGCACTCGGCATTGCAGGCGGTGGGCCTCACCGCCGCCGTCGCGACGGCCCTGGCCAAGGCCGGGATCAGCTGCAACGTGGTCGCCGCCTGGTACCACGACCATCTGTTCGTCGCCCACGCCGACGGCCCGCGCGCTCTGGACGTCCTGCACGCGCTCACGCTCCCCCCCCCCGCCATCAATAAAGAGGGGATCTGAATCATGTGGCAGAGCTATCTCAACGGCATCCTGGTCGCCGCCGGGCTGATCATCGCCATCGGCGCGCAGAACGCCTTCGTCCTCGCCCAGAGCCTGCGCCGCGAGCATCACCTGTCGGTCGCCGCGCTGTGCGTGGCCTGTGACGCCATCCTGGTCAGCGCCGGGGTATTCGGCCTGGCGAAGATCCTCGCCGAGAACCCGACACTGCTGGCCGTTGCCCGCTGGGGCGGTGTCACCTTCCTGGTCTGGTACGGCCTCAAGGCGCTGCGTCGCGCAGTCGCACCCGAAGCCATGGCCAACGCCGGAGAAACCGGCCCGCGCTCGCGCCGCACCGTGCTGATGGCTGCGCTGGCGGTCACCCTGCTCAACCCCCATGTGTACCTCGACACCGTGTTGCTGATCGGTTCCCTCGGCGCCCAGCAGGCCGCCCCCGGCGCCTACGCCATGGGCGCGGCCAGTGCCTCGCTGATCTGGTTCTTCACCCTGGCCTTCGGTGCCGCGTGGCTCGCGCCCTGGCTGGCACGGCCGGCGACGTGGCGCCTGGTGGACCTGATGGTCGCGGTCATGATGCTGGGGATGGCCGCGCAGCTGGTGTTCGCCGCCTGATCTGCTGGCGGCGCGGAATCAGTCCGAACGACGTTCCGTCATCACGGTCTGTGTAGGGTGAGGGCCGGATACCAGCGCAGGCCGCCTCCCAGGGCCTTTGCCCCTACAGTTGCTGCGTGGATATGCCACAGGTCGGGTGCTATGATCCGACCTTCGCGGCGCTGGCGGCCAAGGCTGCCAGACGCAACTGGCGCGCTGCCTGTCCCCTTGCGGGACGTCTTGCAGCTACGCCCGGATGCCGCGACACCTACGATACCGGCCCCGTGTACCGGTCGCGCGTTCGCCGCGCTAGCCCAGACTGAGTGAGATAGGAGAGACACCATGGCTTTCGAATTGCCTCCGCTGCCCTACGCGAAGAATGCCCTTGAGCCGCACATTTCCGCGGAGACTCTGGAATTCCACCACGACAAGCACCACAACACCTACGTCGTGAACCTGAACAACCTGGTTCCGGGTACCGAGTTCGAAGGCAAAAGCCTGGAAGACATCGTCAAGACCTCTTCCGGCGGCATCTTCAACAACGCAGCCCAGGTGTGGAACCACACCTTCTACTGGAACTGCCTGAGCCCCAACGGCGGTGGCCAGCCCACCGGCGCCCTGGCTGACGCCATCAACGCTGCCTTCGGTTCCTTCGACAAGTTCAAGGAAGAGTTCAGCAAGACCTCCATCGGCACCTTCGGCTCCGGCTGGGGCTGGCTGGTGAAGAAAGCCGACGGTTCCCTGGCCCTGGCCAGCACCATCGGTGCCGGCTGTCCGCTGACCAGCGGCGACACCCCGCTGCTGACCTGCGACGTCTGGGAGCACGCCTACTACATCGACTACCGCAACCTGCGTCCGAAGTACGTCGAGGCGTTCTGGAACCTGGTCAACTGGGACTTCGTGGCCGAGCAGTTCGCTGCTTGATCGCACCCCGCTTGATCTGAAAAAACCCGGCCCCGTGCCGGGTTTTTTCGTAAGGGGCGCGTAACACCTTCGTGTCGGCTAACCTGAAAGGCCGGTACAGTCACGAAACACAACGATGGCCCTTTGACGTCATTGCGCCAATTGCCAATACTCAGCCCCAGTCGTTCGCCCCTGGCGAGAAACAAGGAAAGACCTTGAAACTGGATCCCCGGCACAGCCTCTCCCTCAAGCTGCTGCGAATGGTATTGCTCGCGGCCCTCGTGGTCGGGGTGGTACTCAGCTGTGCCCAGATCGTCTATGACGCCCACAAGGCGCGCCAGAACGTACACAACGACGCCCAGCGCATCCTGGCGATGGTTCGCGACCCGTCTACCCAGGCCGTCTACAGCCTGGACCGCGACATGGCGATGCAGGTCCTCGAAGGCCTGTTCCAGCACGAAGCCGTGCGCTACGCCGCCATCGGCCACCCCGACGAACCCATGCTGGCGGAGAAATCCCGCCCGCTGCTGGACTCCAACACCCGCTGGCTGACCGACCCGATCCTCGGCGCCGAGCAGAACTACTCCATACGCCTCGCCGGCCGCGGCGGCTCCAACGAATACTACGGCGACCTGAAGATCACCCTCGACACCGCGCCCTACGGCGACGACTTCGTCGCCACCTCGGTGATCATCTTCATCTCCGGCATCCTCCGCGCCATGGCCCTGAGCCTGGTGCTGTTCATGGTCTACCACTGGCTGCTGACCAAGCCGCTGTCGAAGATCATCGAGCACCTGGCCTCGATCAACCCGGACCGCCCCAGCCAGCACAAGCTGCCGATGCCCGACGGCCACGAGAAGGACGAACTGGGCCTGTGGGTGAATACCGCCAACCAGTTGCTGGCCTCCATCGAGCGCAACGGCCATTTGCGCCGAGAGGCCGAAGACAGCCTGCTGCGCATCTCCCAGTACGACTTCCTCACCGGCCTGCCCAACCGCAAGCTGCTGCAACAACGCCTGGACCAGATCCTCGAAGGCGCCTCGCGCCTGCAGCGCCGCGTTGCCGTGCTCTGCCTGGGCCTGGATGACTTCAAGGGCATCAACGAGCAATACAGCTACCAGTTCGGCGACCAGTTGCTGATCGCCCTCGCCGACCGCCTGCGCACCCGCAGCGCGCACCTGGGCGCCCTGGCGCGGCTGGGTGGCGACCAGTTCGCCCTGGTCCAGGCCGACATCGAGCAGCCGTACGAAGCTGCGGAACTCGCCCAGCAGATCCTCGACGACCTCGAAGCACCCTTCGAGCTGGACCAGCACCTGGTACACCTGCGCGCCACCATCGGCATCACCCTGTTCCCCGAGGACGGCGAGACCACCGAGAAGCTGCTGCAGAAAGCCGAACAGACCATGACCCTGGCCAAGAGCCGCTCGCGCAACCGCTACCAGTTCTACATCGCCAGCGTCGACAGCGAGATGCGCCGCCGCCGCGAACTGGAGAAGGACCTGCGCGAAGCCCTGGCGCGCAACGAACTGCACCTCGTGTACCAGCCGCAGGTGGATTACCGCGATCACCGTGTGGTCGGCGTCGAGGCGCTGCTGCGCTGGCAGCACCCGACCCAGGGCTGGGTCGCGCCGGACCTGTTCATCCCGCTGGCGGAGCAGAACGGCAGCATCTTCAGCATCGGCGAATGGGTGCTCGACCAGTCCTGCCGCCAACTGCGCGAATGGCACGACCAGGGCTTCGATGACCTGCGCCTGGCGGTCAACCTCTCCACCGTGCAGTTACGCCACAACGCCCTGCCGCGCGTGGTCAGCAACCTGCTGCAGATGCACCGCCTGCCGCCGCGCTCGCTGGAACTGGAGGTCACCGAGACCGGCCTGATGGAGGACATCTCCACCGCCGCCCAGCACCTGCTCAGCCTGCGCCGCGCCGGCGCGCTGATCGCCATCGACGACTTCGGCACCGGCTACTCCTCGCTGAGCTACCTGAAGAGCCTGCCGCTGGACAAGATCAAGATCGACAAGAGCTTCGTCCAGGACCTGCTGCTGGACGACGACGACGCCACCATCGTTCGCGCCATCATCCAGCTGGGCAAGAGCCTGGGCATGCAGGTGATCGCCGAGGGCGTGGAGACCGTCGAGCAGGAGGCCTACATCATCGCCCAGGGCTGCCACGAAGGTCAGGGCTACCTCTACAGCAAGCCGCTGCCGGCGCGCGAGCTGACGCTCTACCTCAAGCAGGCACGGCGCCTGGCCGAAGCGGCCGGCGGCAATCCCGGCGGGTCCGTCGAGCGCCACTGACACCCGCCCCTACCTGAAATATTGCGCCGTGCCCCTCTCCCCCGCCCTGGCTGCGCGCCCCGCTCCGAAGGGAGAGGGAGCAATCCGTGCCAGCTGACGCTGAGGTTTCAGCCGGCGCTGAACCAGTCCCCTCTCCCTTCGGAGCGGGGCGCGCAGCCAGGGTTAGGGAGAAGGCGATCCCGAGCTGGGCCTGTCAGAGAAAGACCGTTGCCCCTACACGTAAATCCTTGGCTGCTGGCGACTTGCTGGCCCCGTGACCAAACAGCGCCACCGATCTCTCTTTTCAAAAATGCAAATCTTTCGCATTATGTTGCGGATTTTCTTGCGCAGTCCTTTTTCGTGCGCCTCTTCTCCATGCAAAGGAACCCGTCATGACTCGTATGCCCTGGGCCACTGCCAGCCTGCTCGCCATCGCCATCTCCCTCGCCGGCTGCGGCGATGACAAGAAAGCCGAAGCCCCCGCCGCCGCGCCGGCTGCCAGCACCCAGAGCACTGCCCCGGCAGCGACCGCCAAGGTCGACGAGGCCGCGGTCAAGGCCGTAGTGAAAAACTACCTGGACATCGCCGAGGCCACCTACGGCGACGCCCTGACCACCGCCAAGGCGCTGCAGACCGCCGTCGACGCGCTGATCGCCAAGCCCAGCGAAGAAACCCTGAAGGCCGCCCGCGAAGCCTGGATCGCTTCCCGCCCGTCCTACTCGCAGAGCGAAGCCTTCCGCTTCGGCAACTCGATCATCGACGACTGGGAAGGCGCGGTTAACGCCTGGCCGCTGGACGAAGGCCTGATCGACTACGTCGCCAAGGACTACCAGCACGCCGAAGGCAACGCCGGCGCCACCGCCAACATCATTGCCAACACCGAGATCCAGGTCGGCGAAGACAAGATCGACGTCAAGGAAATCACCGGCGAGAAGCTCAAGGGCCTGAACGAGCTGGGCGGTTCCGAAGCCAACGTCGCCACCGGCTATCACGCCATCGAGTTCCTGCTCTGGGGCCAGGACCTGAACGGCACCAAGCCGGGCGCCGGTGATCGCAAGTACACCGACTACGCCCAGGGCAAGGACTGCACCAACGGTCATTGCGACCGTCGCGCTGCCTACCTGAAGGCCGTCACCGACCTGCTGGTCTCCGACCTGGAAGAAATGCACGGCAACTTCAAGTCCGGCGTCGCCGACAACTACCGCGCCAAGGTCGAGGCCGACACCGCCGAGAACAACCTGCGCAAGATGTTCTTCGGCATGGGTTCCCTGTCCCTGGGCGAGCTGGCCGGCGAGCGCATGAAGGTCGCGCTGGAAGCCAACTCCACCGAAGACGAGCACGACTGCTTTAGCGACAACACCCACAACACCCTGTTCTTCAACGCCAAGTCCATCCGCAACATCTACCTGGGCGAGTACAAGCGCACCGACGGCAGCGTCGTGAAGGGCCCGAGCCTGTCCGACCTGGTCGCCAAGGCTGACGCCGCCGCCGATACCGACCTGAAGAATGACCTGGCCAACACCGAAGCCAAGATGCAGGTCATCGTCGACCGTGCCGAGAAGGACGGTGTGCACTTCGACCAGATGATCGCTCCGGAAGACAAGGACGATCAGCAGAAGATCCGCGACGCCATCGCCTCGCTGGTCAAGCAGACCGGCGCCATCGAGAAGGCCGCTACCGCGGTCGGCGTGCAGGACCTGAAGCCGGACAACGCCGATCACCAGTTCTGATCCGCGCGTCCTGAAGTGACTGCGGCTCCAGGCCGCAGCTGCTGAAGTGGCAAAGGCAAAGCCCCGCACTGCGGGGCTTTGTCGTTTCCGGACGGCAAACGATGTCGTTCGCAAATACAAATTTTTCATATTTGCATTTGACGCCCCTGATAACATGGCGCGCTGCCATGTCACCGCTCTGGAACCCGTCGATGCTCCACCGCCGTACCGCCCTGCACCTCGTGCCGCTGCTGACTGCCCTCGCCCTTGCCGCGTGCAAGCCGGAGACCTCCCAGCACGCCGTGAGCGAACCTGGCGAAGCGCTTTCCGGCGGCGCCACCACGGTCAGGCAGAGCGACCGCAACGCCTATTCCATGCCCTCGGCCAACCTCACGCCGAGCCGCCGCCTGGACTTCGCCGTGGGCAACAGCTTCTTCCGCAATCCCTGGGTGATCGCGCCGACCACCACCACCGCGCGCGACGGCCTCGGCCCGCTGTTCAACACCAACGCCTGCCAGAACTGCCACATCAAGGACGGCCGCGGCCATCCGCCGGAGTTGAACGACGTCAACGCCGTATCGATGCTGGTACGCCTGTCGATCCCCGCCGGCTCCGCCGACGTCGAAACCATCAAGCGCCTGGGCGTGGTGCCCGAGCCGGTGTACGGCGGCCAGTTCCAGGACTCGGCGATCCCCGGCGTGGCGCCCGAAGGCAAGGTCCGCGTGGAGTACGACGCGGTGCCGGTGACCTTCAAGGACGGCACCGTGGTCGAGCTGCGCAAGCCGAAACTGCGCATCAGCGACCTGGGCTACGGCCCGATGCACGCGGACACGATGTTCTCCGCGCGCATCGCCCCGCCGATGATCGGCCTGGGCCTGCTGGAGTCCATCAGCGAGGCGGACATCCTCACCAACGCGGAACTCCAAGCCAAAAATGGCGACGGCATCCACGGCCGACCGAACCGGGTCTGGGACGATGCCACGCAACAGACCGTCCTCGGCCGCTTCGGCTGGAAGGCCGGGCAGCCCAACGTCGCCCAGCAGAACGCCCACGCCTTCTCCGGCGACATGGGCCTGACCAGTGATTTGCTGCCCAGCGACGACTGCACGGCAGCGCAGACCGCCTGCAAGAACGCTATCGACGGCGGCAAGCCGGAAGTCAGCCAGCACATCTTCAACCAGGTCGCCTTCTACGCCCGCAACCTCGCGGTACCGGCGCGGCGCAAGGTCGACGACCCACAGGTGCTGACCGGCAAGGGCCTGTTCTTCGACACCGGCTGCGCCAGTTGCCACACGCCCAAATTCACCACCGGGCCGAACGCCGCCGAGCCCGAACTGGCCAACCAGATCATCCGCCCGTACAGCGACCTGCTGCTGCATGACATGGGCGAGGGACTAGCGGACAATCGCCCGGAATTTCTCGCCAGCGGCCGCGATTGGCGCACCGCGCCGTTGTGGGGCATCGGCCTGACCGAAACGGTCAACGGCCACACCCAGTTCCTGCATGACGGCCGCGCCCGCAACCTGCTCGAAGCCGTGCTCTGGCACGGCGGCGAAGCCGAAGCGGCCAAGCAACGCGTACTGAACTTCGACGCCGGGCAGCGCGACGCCCTGCTGGCGTTCCTGAACTCACTCTAAGGAGCCGAGCCCACCATGTTCCGCCCCCGACTTCTGATCACCAGCCTCGCCATCGCCCTGGGCGCCTGCTCGCCCACCGACCCGCAGGCGACCACCAGCGCCACGCTGGCCCAGCAGGTGATCCTGCCGACCTACAGCCGCTGGGTCGACGCCGACCGCGCGCTCGCCGCCAGCGCCCTGGCCTACTGCCAGGGCAAGGAAGACCTGACCAAGGCCCGTGCCGACTTCATGGCCGCGCAGAAGGCCTGGGCCGAGCTGCAGCCGCTGCTGGTCGGCCCTCTGGCCGAAGGCAATCGTTCCTGGCAGGTACAGTTCTGGCCGGACAAGAAGAACCTCGTGGCGCGTCAGGTCGAGCAACTGCTCAACAGCGGCAACGCGATTTCCCCGGCGACCCTGGATAAATCCAGCGTCGTGGTCCAGGGCCTGACCGCCTACGAATACATCCTCTACGACGCCAAGATCGACCTCGCCAACGCCGAGACCAAGGCGCGCTACTGCCCGCTGCTGGAGGCCATCGGCAGCCACCAGCAAGCCCTGGCGGAGGGCATCCTGGCGCAGTGGAAGCAGGACGGCGGCATGCTCGCCCAGCTCTCCAAGTTCCCCAACGAGCGCTACGCTGATGCCCACGAGGCCATCGCCGAGCTGCTGCGCGTCCAGGTCACCGCGCTGGACATGCTGAAGAAGAAGCTCGGCACCCCGCTGGGCCGCCAGAGCAAGGGCATCCCGCAGCCGTTCCAGGCCGAAGGCTGGCGCAGCGACATGTCGCTGGCGAGCCTGGACTCCAGCCTGACCGGCGCCCAGGCGCTGTGGGACGGCACCGACAAGAAGGGCCTGCGCGCCCTGCTGCCGGCCGAGCAGAAAGAGCTGGCCGGCAAGATCGACGCGGCCTACGCCGACGTTCACGGCAAGCTGAAGGCGATCAACACCCCGCTCAGCGAACTGCTTAAGGACGATGCCGGCATCAAGCAACTGAACGAGCTGTACGACAGCCTCAACGTCGTCCACCGCCTGCATGAAAGCGACCTGGCGAAAGCCCTCGGTGTGCAGCTGGGGTTCAACGCCAACGACGGCGACTGATAGAAAGCGAACGAGGTGAACGCCATGTTGCGACGTCACGTGATCGGCCTGGGCAGCCTGCTGCTCGGCGCCCTGACCTTCGGCGGCTGGACGCTGTCACGCAAGGGCAAGGAGCCCCTGGTGCTGTCCGCCCGTGACGACGCGGATGGCAAACACTACGCCGTGGGCTATCGCCTGGATGGCAGCTGCGCCTTCGCCACCGAAGTCGGCCTGCGCTGCCATGACGTCGTGCAGCATCCCGAACTGCCACTGGCGCTGTTCGTCGCCCGGCGTCCGGGCCGGCAGAGCTACCTGATCGACCTGAACGACGGCCACCTGCTGCAGACCCTCGACTCGCAGGCCGACCGCCACTTCTACGGCCACGGCGTGTGGCACAAGGACGGCGGGTGGCTCTACGCCACCGAGAACGACACCACCGATCCGGGCCGCGGGATGCTCGGTGTGTACCGCTTCGACGGTGAGCGCCTGAGCCACACCGGCGAGATTTCCACCCACGGCCTCGGCCCGCACCAGGTGTCCTGGATGCCTGACGGCGAGACCCTGGTGGTCGCCAACGGCGGCATCCGCACCGAAGCCGAAAGCCGTGTGGAAATGAACCTCGACGCCATGGAACCGAGCCTGGTGCTGATGCGCCGCGACGGCTCGCTGATCTCCAAGGAAACCCTGCCGCAGCAGATGAACAGCGTGCGCCACCTGGCGATCGCGAAGGACGGCACCATCGTCGCCGGCCAGCAATACATGGGCGACAGCCACGACCGTGCCGACCTGCTCGCCATCAAGCGCCCCGGCCAACCATTCGAAGCCTTCCCGCTGGCGGACGAGCAGCGCCTGGCGATGACCCAGTACACCGCCAGCGTCGCCATCCATGACGAGCTGCGCCTGGTCGCCTTGACCGCCCCGCGCGGCAACCGCTTCTTCATCTGGGACCTGGACAGCGGCGCCGTGCGCCTGGACGCGCCGCTGCCCGATTGCGCCGGCGTCGGCGCGGTGAAGGACGGCTTTGTCGTTACCTCCGGCCAGGGCCGCTGCCGCGTCTATGACTGCCGCAGCGAACGGATTGCCGGCACGCCGCTGGACCTGCCGCCGGCCTTCTGGGACAACCACCTGCACCTGGCGTGAAGCTTCCGGCAAACACACCAGCGGACTGCGAGTCCTCAGCACGACATGCCCTCCCCCCAGCCCTCTCCCGAAGGGAGAGGGCGCCGTTTGGCGTTGCCGGGACGTGCCGTGTTCTCTGGATGCCATGCCAGCCCTTCTCCCCTTGGGAGAGGGCTGGGATGAGGGAAAACTAGTGGCACGGACTTCCCCGCAGAAGACAGTCGCTCTTATGCGATCAACAGACCAAGGCATCAAGCTGAACGCCCGTCCCAGAGCGTTCCAAAGCACTACCGCTCATCTGCCCGGCCTCACAAACGCGCGCGCCCGGCCGATGCAAAGACTGACCGATTCCCACCTTGCGTCTTAGAGGCGTACCCACGATGTCCCCCAACACTTCCTTGCGTACCCAGATCCTTTCGCTGCTGGGCGGCAGCCTGCTGCTCGTGCTGCTGATCGCCCTCGCCTGCTTCCACTTCCTCTCCGGCAGCGTCACGGCCTACCAGCGTCTGCTCGACGGCCCGTTGCGATCCTCACAACTGGTCGACCAGGCCAACCTCGCCTTCAAGATCCAGGTCCAGGAGTGGAAGAACGTCCTGCTGCGCGGCCAGCAGCCGGCCGACCTGAACAAATACTGGGGCCAGTTCGAGGACCAGGAACGCGCGGTGCAGGACATCCTCGGCCGACTGGAACAGAACGCCGGCGACGAACCGCAGCTCAAGTCACAGGTAACCCGCCTGCGCGACGAGCACCGCCAGCTCGGCCAGGCTTACCGCAAGGGCCGCGACGCCTACCTTGCCGCCGGCAGCGACCCGCGCGCCGGTGATGCTGCCGTGAAGGGCATCGACCGCGCCGCCAGCGACCAGATGGCCGCCCTGGTCGACAGCCTGCACCGCGAAGCCCATGAGCAATCCCAGATGATTTCCGACAGCGCCCACAGCACCGTCATCAGCGGCAGCCTGATCCTGCTGGTCTCCGGCCTCGCCCTGGGCCTGCTCAGCTTGTGGCTGGTCAATCGCAACCTGATCGGCCCGATTGCGCGCCTGATCGAGCACATTGCCCAGCTCAGCGAAGGCAACTTCGGCGAACGCGTCGACGCCACGCGTCGCGACGAACTGGGCCGCCTGGCGCGCGCCGCCAACACCCTGCGCGACTTCCTCGCCGAAACCTTCACCCGCCTCAAGCACAGCACCCATGAACTGGATACCGCCAGCGGTGAGCTGAACGCCATCGCCACGCTGATGGCCGAAGGTACCCGCGAGCAGTTCTCGCGCACCGACCAGGTGGCCACGGCGATGCACGAAATGTCCGCCACCGCGCAGGAAGTCGCGCGCCACGCCTCCGACGCCGCGCGCGCTGCCGATGACGCAGACCAGCACGCCCAGCAAGGCGGCGAGGTGATGAAGACCACCATCGTCACCATCACCGAGATGAGCAACGAGATCGCCAACACCGCCGAAGTGATCCGCCGCCTGGAAAGCGACAGCGGCCGCATCGGCAAGGTGCTCGAAGTGATCCGCGGCATCGCTGACCAGACCAACCTGCTGGCCCTCAACGCCGCCATCGAAGCCGCCCGCGCCGGTGAGGCCGGCCGTGGCTTTGCCGTGGTCGCCGACGAAGTCCGCACCCTGGCGCAGCGCACCGCCGAATCCACCGCCGAGATCCACCAGATCATCGACACCGTGCAGACCGGTTCGGTGAACGCCCTGCGCGCTATCGAAAACGGCCAGACCCGCAGCGAGCAGGGCGTGGAGCGCGTCACCCAGGCCGGCGAAGTGCTGCGCAGCATCACCCTGGCCGTGGAGGCGATCCGCGACATGAACCGGCAGATCGCTACCGCCGCCGAAGAACAGACCTCGGTCGCCGAGGACATCTCGCGCAACCTCACCGAGATCACTGCCATCGGCGCCACCAACGAGGAAAACGTGGTGCGCACCCAGGGCGCCAGCCGCCACTTGCACGGCCTCTCCGGCGAGATCGCCGACGTCACCCGCAAGCTCAGCGCCTGACCCGCTCCGGCCACACGGAAGTGGCCCCCTCCTCCGACAGTTCCTGCTGCACCGATTCAGCGCCTATTTCTCGTAATCCCTTCAAATCCTGCGGGAAACGTCTTGTAAACCCGGCCCTTTGACTCGCCGTCGATTCAGGAATAAGGTGCGCAATTCCGCCCCGCAATGGGGCGTCCCACGTATAGGCTTCAGAGCCTGATCGACATCTGCGCGAACGGAAGGCCGCCCGGCAAATAGTGGGCGAGCGATCGCGCTCGATAGCTGCCAGGCACGTACCAAGGAACAGGAAGATGTTGCGCCGCATGCTGATCATGCTGGGCGTAGTTGCCGTCATCGTTGCGGTGCTCGCCGGCTCGAAATACCTCTCCATCACCAAACAGATCGCCATGTTCTCGGCTCCCCGCCCGCCGGTGAGCGTGAACGCGACCCTGGCCGAAGAACGCGACTGGCAGAGCCGCCTGGCGGCCATCGGCACCCTGCGCGCTATCCAGGGCGTAACCCTGACTGCGGAAGTCTCCGGCACGGTGAGTGCCGTGCAGTTCGTCTCCGGCGAAAAGGTCAAGGTCGGCCAGCCGGTCGTGCAACTGGAATCCGACGTCGAGCAGGCTACCCTGCGCACCGCCGAGGCAGACCTCGGGCTGGCCCAGGTCGAGTACGAGCGCGGCAAGAGCCTGGTGGGCCGCCAGGCTATCTCCAAGAGCGAGTACGACCGCCTCGCCGCCCAGTTGAACCGCTCCACTGCCACCGTTGCCCAGCTCAAGGCGGCCCTGGCGAAGAAGCGCATCCTCGCGCCCTTCTCCGGCACCATCGGCATCCGTCAGGTAGACGTGGGCGACTACGTTTCCCCCGGCACCGAGATCGTCACCCTGCAGGACCTTTCCACCCTGCAGGTGGACTTCTTCCTGCCCGAACAGGACTTCCCGCTGCTCAAGCGCGGGCAGAAGGTCGTGGTGCGCGTGGCAGCCTATCCAGGCCAGAGCTTCGACGCGCAGATCGACGCCATCAGCCCGCGCGTGGACAACCAGACGCGCAACCTGCTGGTCCGCGCCAGCATGGCCAACCCCGAGGGCAAGCTGCTGCCGGGCATGTTCGCCAACCTCGAAGTACAGCTGCCGGACAGCGCCCCGCGCGTGATCGTCCCGGAAACCGCCGTGGCCTTCACCCTGTACGGCAACTCGGTGTACGTGGTGGTGCCGCACAAGCCCAAGGACGGCGAGAAAGCCGAAGAAGCCAAGGCCGGTGACGCGCCGAAGCTGGACGTCGAACGCCGCTTCGTGAAGACCGGCGAGCGCCGCGAAGGCAACGTGGTGATCCTCGAGGGCCTGAAGGCCGGCGAAGAAGTGGTGACCTCCGGCCAGCTCAAGCTGGACAACGGTACCGCCGTGGCCATCGTCAAAGACCCGCAGTAATCGCATAGCCGGCGCGTCGCTCGATGCTGCGCGCCAACAGACCCCGCCGTCATCCGGCAGGGTCCGCATTAAAGGATTGAGCTATGTTCACCGATCCCTTTATCCGTCGCCCCGTGCTGGCGACCGTGGTCAGCCTGCTGATCGTCCTGCTCGGTATGCAGGCCTTCAGCAAGCTGGTGATCCGCGAATATCCGCAGATGGAAAACGCGCTGATCACCGTCACCACCTTCTATGCCGGCGCCAACGCCGAGACCATCCAGGGCTACATCACCCAGCCGCTGCAGCAGAGCCTCGCCAGCGCCGAAGGCATCGACTACATGACCTCGGTGAGCCGGCAGAACTACTCAGTGATCTCGATCTACGCGCATATCGGCGCCAACACCGATCGCCTGGTCACCGAACTGCTGTCGAAGATCGGCGAAGTGAAGACCCAGCTGCCGCCGGATGCCGAGGACCCGATCCTCGACAAGGAAGCGGCCGACGCCTCGGCGCTGATGTACATCAGCTTCTTCAGCGAGCAGATGAACAACCCGCAGATCACCGACTACCTGTCGCGGGTGATCCAGCCCAAGCTCGCCACCCTGCCGGGCATCGCCGAAGCCGAGATCCTCGGCAACCAGGTATTCGCCATGCGCCTGTGGCTGGACCCGGTGAAGATGGCCGCCTACGGCATCACCGCCGGCGACGTGGCCAGCGCGGTGCGCGAGTACAACTTTCTCTCCGCCGCCGGCGAGGTGAAGGGCGAGCTGGTGGTCACCTCGGTGAACGCCACCACCGACCTGAAATCCCCGGAAGCCTTCGCCGCCATCCCGCTGAAGACCGCGGGTGACCGCCGCGTGCTGATGGGTGACGTCGCACGTATCGAACTGGGTGCCGCGAGCTATGACGCGGTCAGTTCGTTCAACGGCATCCCGTCGGTGTACATCGGCATCAAGGGCACGCCCAGCTCCAACCCGCTGGACGTGATCAAGGAAGTCCGCGCCAAGATGCCGGAGCTGGAAGAGCAGTTGCCGCCGGGCCTGAAAGTCTCCATCGCCTACGATGCCACGCGCTTCATCCAGGCATCCATCGACGAAGTGGTGAAGACCCTGGCCGAGGCGATCCTGATCGTCATCGTCGTGGTCTTCCTGTTCCTCGGTGCGTTCCGCTCGGTGATCATCCCGGTGGTGACCATCCCGCTGTCGATGATCGGCGTGCTGTTCTTCATGCAGATGATGGGCTACTCGATCAACCTGCTGACGCTGCTGGCGATGGTGCTCGCCATCGGCCTGGTGGTGGACGACGCCATCGTCGTGGTGGAGAACATCCACCGCCACATCGAGGAGGGCAAGTCGCCGTTCCAGGGCGCCATCGAGGGCGCGCGGGAAATCGCCGTGCCGGTGGTGACCATGACCATCACCCTGGCCGCCGTGTATGCGCCCATCGGCTTCCTCAGCGGCCTGACCGGCGCGCTGTTCAAGGAGTTCGCCTTCACCCTGGCCGGCGCCGTGATCATCTCCGGCATCGTCGCCCTGACGCTGTCGCCGATGATGTGCTCGCGCCTGCTGCGCCACGACGAAAACCCCAGCGGCCTGGCGCATCGCCTGGACCTGATCTTCGAGGGTCTCAAGCAGCGTTATCAGCGCGCCCTGCATGGCACGCTGAACAGCCGTCCGGTGGTAATCGTCTTCGCCCTGCTGGTGCTGGCGATCATCCCGCTGCTGCTGATGTTCACCCACAAGGAACTGGCGCCGGAGGAAGACCAGGGCATCGTCTTCATCATGGCCAACGCACCGCAGACGGCGAACCTGGATTACCTGTCGAAGTACACCGCCGAGTTCGAGGGCATCTTCCGCAAGTTCCCCGAGTACTATTCGGCGTTCCAGATCAATGGCTACAACGGCGTGCAGACCGGCATCGGCGGCATGCTGCTCAAGCCCTGGGACGAGCGCGACCGTAGCCAGATGGAGTTGCTCCATGCAGTGCAGGGCGAGCTGGACAAGATTCCCGGCCTGCAGATCTTCGGCTTCAACCTGCCGTCGCTGCCGGGTACCGGCGAGGGCCTGCCGTTCCAGTTCGTGATCAACACCGCCAGCGACTACCAGTCGCTGCTGCAGGTGGCCGAGCGGGTGAAGAAGCGCGCAGAGGAGTCGGGCAAGTTCGCCTTCCTCGACCTCGACCTGGCCTTCGACAAGCCCGAACTGGTGGTCGACATCGACCGCGCCAAGGCCGCGCAGATGGGCGTCAGCATGCAGGACCTGGGCGTGTCCCTGGGCGCGCTGCTGGGCGAGGGCGAGATCAACCGCTTCACTATCGACGGGCGCAGCTACAAGGTGATCGCCCAGGTCGAGCGCGCCTACCGCGACAACCCGAGCTGGCTGAACAACTACTACGTGAAGAGCCAGAGCGGCCAGCTGATCTCGCTGTCGACCCTGGTGACCTTCCATGAACGCGCCCGCCCGCGCCAGCTCAACCAGTTCCAGCAGTTGAACTCGGCGATCATCTCCGGCGTGCCCATGGTCAGCATGGGCGAGGCCATCGAGACGGTGCGCGGTTTCGCCGAAGAGGAATCGCCGCGCGGCTTCTCCTTCGACTACGCAGGCGCCTCGCGGCAGTTCGTGCAGGAAGGCAGCGCGCTGATGATCACCTTCGCCCTGGCACTGGCGGTGATCTTCCTGGTGCTGGCGGCACAGTTCGAGAGCTTCCGCGACCCGCTGGTGATCATGGTCACGGTACCGCTGTCGATCTGTGGCGCGCTGATCCCGCTGTTCCTCGGCCTGTCGAGCCTGAACATCTACACCCAGGTGGGCCTGGTGACGCTGATCGGCCTGATCAGCAAGCACGGCATCCTCATCGTCGAGTTTGCCAACCAGTTGCGCCATGAGCGCGGCCTGTCGGTGCGCGAGGCGGTCGAAGAAGCCGCGGCGATCCGCCTGCGCCCGGTACTGATGACCACCGCAGCGATGGTGCTGGGCGTGACCCCGCTGCTGTTCGCCAGCGGCGCCGGCGCGGTGAGCCGCTTCGACATCGGCGTGGTGATCGCCACGGGCATGAGCGTCGGTACCCTGTTCACCCTGTTCGTCCTGCCCTGCGTGTACACGCTGCTGGCCAAACCGGACAAGAAGCCTGCTGAAGCCGGCACGCCAGCCACGGCGCACTGAACGAAAAAGCCCCGCATCCGCGGGGCTTTTTTCTCTGTTTAATCCGCGCGACCAGCCCCTGTAGGAGCGAGCTTGCTCGCGAACCGCCTGATGCCAATGTCCCTGGCGAAACCGCGTTCGCGAGCAAGCTCGCTCCTACCGGGAAGCCCGGCGATCTTCCCGGAGAATACCGACGCCATACCCCCACGAGGTCGCAGACGCCGTCCGCGATAGGTTCGTCTCGCACCGGATGCCATCAAAGGCGAAGTCCGCTTCTACAAAAGCGCTCCCTTCAGCATCACCTGACAGACCATTCACACACGCATTTCGACCGTCCACTCCTTTATCTCGGCGTTGATACAAAGCCTCTAAATTCCCCATACACGCATCGCGTATCCCTGCGCGGCATTCGCCGGGATTTCCGGCCCCACGTCGGGATCCTCCATGCCGGCCAATGCCCCAAGCCCAGGCTTCACCCTGATCGAACTGATGGTCACCCTGACCGTCCTGACTATTCTGGCGAGCCTGGCTGCGCCAATGTTCGGCGACCTGCTCCAGCGCACCAAGGTCGATGCCGCGAGCGGTGAACTGACTCATCTGCTGCAGTACGCCCGCAGCGAGGCCATCACCCGCGCCAGCGCAGTAACTGTCAGCGCCGGAGATGGCAACTGGGTCGGTGCGCTGAGCGTCGCCACCAGTGGCGAAACCCTGCGCCGCTACGGTAGCGATGGCATCAATGGCGGCAGCGCAGTGACCGCGACCGGTAGCGCCAGCAGCCTGACCTTCCGCGCAGCCGGTACGCTCAACGGTGCTGCGCAGAGCATCCGCCTGTGTCCAAGCAGCGGCACCAGCAGCGGCCGCCTGCTGAGCATTTCCAGCAGCGGGCAGATCACCAGCACCAGCACGGCGTGTTCGTCATGACGCACCAACATCGCGGGTTCAGCCTGCTGGAAGTGCTGATCAGCCTGCTGCTGGTCAGCGTCGGCGCCCTGGGCATGGCCGCATTGCAGGGCAAGAGCCTGCGCTTCACCCAGGATGCGGTACAACGCAACGAGGCGATCATGCTCGCCCAGCAGTTGCTGGAGCAGATGCGCAGCAACCCCAAGGACGCCCTTGGCGCCACCCACCAGTTCAGCAGCAGCTCCGCCTACTACAAGGTCGCCGGCACCGCGTTCGGCACGTCTTCGCGCAGCGATTGCGCCACCCGCGAGCGCGGCGATGGCGGCTCCGAAGTAGCCAAGGCCGACCTCACGTGCTGGCTGCAAGCGGTGCAGGCGACGCTGCCGGTGACCAACTCGATCCTCAGTACCAACTTCACCATCTGTCCCAGCCAGTCCGATGGCGCCTGCAGCAACAACGCCAGTTCCGCCGTGCTGATCCAGCTGGCCTGGAAGGACCCGAGCGGCCAGTGCGACAACAACCTGTGTATCTACCGCCTGCGCGGCGAACTCTGAGGTCCGGCATGTCCGCACGAATTCCCTTGGCTCGCCAGGCGGGCCTGTCACTGGTCGAACTGATGGTCGCCCTGGCCATCGGCAGCCTGCTGATCCTTGGTGCGACCTCGCTGTACATCAACAACAAGGCGCACTTCCAGTTCCAGCAAGGGCAGCTGGGCAACCAGGAGAACGCTCGCTACACGCTCCTGCTGCTGGACCAGCAATTGGCCCGCACCGGCTATCGCTACCTGCCGCAGGACAGCCTGGAAGTGGCGTTCCCGGCGCTGGCCAGTGGCAACGGTTGCCCATCGTTCAAAGCTGGCCAGACCTACCAGTCCAGCAGCGATGGCAAGGGCGTCTGCCTGCGTTACCAGGGCGCCAGCGACAGCACCACAGAAGTCGCCGGTTCCAATGGCAACCAGTACGACTGCCTTGGAACATTCATCCCGCGTGGCACGCGCGTCCTCACCCGCATCAGCTATATCGCCGGCAGCACGCCAGACGACGGAACCCTGACCTGCGCGGCGCAAGGTGCCGGCGAGCAGACGCTGATCAAGGGCGTAGCGGGTTTTGCCCTGTTCACCCTGCCAGGCAGCACCGATGACAGCCAGGCAATCAGCTACGCGGCGCTGCTCGCCACCGGCACCTCAACGCGCGGCAGCATGAGCAGCGACATCGCCAGCCGCTGGAAAACCCTCAGCGGCGCGACGCTCACTGAGAACACTGCCTACGTCTACCAGATCGCCCAAGGCAGCGTGATGCTAAGGAACCTGATGCCATGAGCCCACGACATAACCTGCGCGCGCAACGTGGCGCCACCCTGGTCATTGCCCTGGTGATGCTGCTGCTCGGCACCTTGATCGCCCTGAGCAGTATGCGCAGCACCACCACCGAGACGCGCATCATCGGCAACCTCGCCGAACAGCAGCATTCACGGGCCGCCGCCGAGTCAGCGCTGCGCGAAGGCGAACGCCGACTGGCAGCGCAGACCAGCCTGGACCAGGGCTCGGCGAACTGCACCTCCAGCGTCGCGCAGCACGCCAACCTGTGCATCCTGGTCAGCGACAAGTACTCCTCCAACGCCAAGGCCAGCGTCGACTGGTGGAGCAGCGACGCCACCTCCATCGCCTACCTGGGCATGGATGGCAGCTCCACCTTCGATCCGGTACCGCGCTGGAACACCGCCTACATCGCCTTCGACCCCGCCGACTCCAACGGCAACGTGCAGATCACCGATCCCGACGAGCGCTCCCAGGGGCGCGGTCCGCACTACTACCGGGTGAGTGCCGCCGCCCGCGCCGACGGACAGCGCCTGATCAGCGTGCTGCAGACCGTCACCATCCGCCGTTACTACTGAGGAGCCTGACGTGAGCCGACGTCCCGCCCAACCCTTCCTGCTGTTCCTGTTCGGCGGCCTGCTGCTCGCCACTGCGCTGCCCACCGATGCCGCGACGCTGACCCTGAGCCAGCAGCCGCTGTTCCTCACCGAAGGCGTGGCGCCGAATATCATGGTGACCATCGACAACTCAAACAGCATGCGCTGGAGCTTCGCCCCCGATGGCATGAACCCCACCACCGGCGCCACCTACAACGGCTACAGCGCCGACCAGGTTCGTACCAGCCGGCGCGCCAAGTCGTCGACCTTCAACCCGCTGTACTACAACCCCAACGTTACCTACCAGGCCCCCTACAACGTCCTCTACAGCAACGCCGTCACCACCTACACACCGCTGACCACCAGTTTCACGGCGGCCTACGTGAACGGTTTCAAGAGCGCCAAGGGCAGCCTGGACCTGAGCTCGGCGTACAAGGTTTCCTGGGAGTACGACACAGCACGGGCAACCACCGACAGTACCTACTGGACCTATACCGGCTATACGTCATACAGCAGCCCGGACAAGGTCTACTACCTCGCGGCGAACCCCTCCTCTGACTTCAGCTCGAGCAGCACCACCTCCAGCACCAGCAGCTCGACCAGTGTCAGCGGCTCGACCACCTCCACCGGCAAGTCAGCCTCGCTGACTGGCGGCGGCACCTACACAGTCACCGCCAAGAGCAACAGTTGCACGGCGACCATCACCAACCCGAAATCCAGTACCGGCTCGACCACCACCAACAGCGACGGCAGCACTTCCAGCACCACCACCGCCGTCAGCTACTCCAGCGCCAACTGCTCCTACACCACCAGCGGCAAGACCACTACGTACACGGTGACGTCGACCGCGACCACGACCCTCACGACGACCACCACCTATCCGGATCGCACCAAGGCGGCGGTGCCGGCGTACTACTACGTCTACAACACCGCGCTCAGCGGCTGCAGCAGCAACGTCAACGACGACAACTGCTACAAGCTGGTAACGGTGTCCTCCACCTCCGGCAGCAACGGTAGCGACGAGCGGCAGAACTTCGCCAACTGGTACAGCTTCTATCGCAACCGCGAGTTGGCGACCCAGTCCGGCGCAAACCTCGCCTTCGTCTCGCTGCCGGAGAACACCCGGCTCAGTTGGCAGGCCCTGGGCACCAGCGATACCTGCATCACCAGCAGTTCCTACCTGTCGAGCTACAACTGCCGCGGCCTGAGCAATACCAGCACCAGCTACTATGACAACCGCCTCGGCACCTTCTCCGGTGCGCACCGGGCCAAGTTCTTCGAATGGCTCGGCGACATCTACTTCAACCAGGGCACGCCGCTGCTGGACGCCGTCGACCGCGTCGGGTCGCTGCTCAGCGTCACCGGCAAATACAGCCCTTACGCCTACGCCATCGGCAGCAGCGAAACGCCGCTGTACAGCTGCCGGGCGAGCTACAGCATCACCCTGACCGACGGTATCTGGAACACCGCCGGCAGCCACGGCGACTGGGACAGCACCAGCCGTACTCTTCCCGACGGGCAGACCTACAGCGCGCGCGCCCCCTACAAGGACAGCGCCTCCAACACCCTCGCCGACCTGGCGTTCAAGTACTGGGCCACCGACGCCCAACCGAACATCGCCAACAACGTCAGCACCTACATCGCCGAGAGCAACAGCAACGCCACCACCCAGTACTGGAACCCGAAGAACGACCCGGCCACCTGGCAGCACATGGTCAGCTACTTCGTCGGCCTTGGCCTGACCACCAGCCTGACCAATCCGGCCTGGGGCGGCGACACCTACTCCGGCGACTACAGCAAGCTGGCTGCCGGCACCCTGAGCTGGCCGGCGGCCTCTTCCGGCAGCGCCAACAACGTCTACGACCTGTGGCACGCAGCGATCGACTCCCGTGGCGAGTTCTTCAGTGTCGACTCACCCGACGACCTGGTGTCGGCCCTGCAGAACGTGGTCAACCGCATCTCCCAGCGCGAGGACTCCGGCGCCGCACCGGCACTGGTCAGCTCGCCGCTGCTCAATGCCGACAGCAGCACCGCCGACAGCGAGCTGTACAGCTATACCCCAAAGTTCGCCAGCACCGACTGGAGCGGTGACCTGATCAAGTACCTGCAGAACACCGCCAACGGCAGCCAGACCTCGGTCTGGAGCGCCCAGAACCTGATGGACAGCACCTATGGCAGCGGCAACAGCGCCTGGTCCACACGTACCGTGAAGATGGCCGGCAGCACCGCCGGTACGCTCAAGGACTTCACCTGGAGCAACCTCAGCAGCGCCCAGCAGACCACCCTCAACAAGACCCTCGCCAGCGTCACCGACAGCAACGGTGAGAAACGCGTGGCCTACCTGCGCGGCGACCGCAGCAACGAAGGCACGCTGTTTCGCACCCGCAGCACCGTGCTGGGCGACATCATCGATTCCTCGCCGGTACTGGTCGGGCCACCCAGCCGCCTGGCCTCGCTGATGAACGCCACCATCAGCAGCACCGATACCTCCTACACCACCTTCAAGAGCACCTGGAGCGCACGCCCCACACGCCTCTACGTCGGCGCCAACGACGGCATGCTGCATGCCTTCGATGCCGACGGTAAGGAAGTCTTCGCCTACGTACCCAGTGCGGTGATCGGCAACCTCTACAGGCTCACCGACAGCGACTACACCAGCGCCACCCACCAGTACTACGTGGACGGCTCGCCGGTCACCGCCGACGTCTACTACGACAACGCCTGGCACACCGTGCTGGTCGGCACCCTGCGCGGCGGCGGCCGTGCGCTGTTCGCCCTGGACATCACCGACCCGGCCAACATCAAGCTGCTCTGGGAGAAGAGCTACAGCGACAGCGACTACAGCGAACTGGGCTTCACCTACTCGCGGCCGACCATCAGCCTGCTGCACAACGGCAACTGGGCGGTCATTCTGGGCAACGGCTACAACGGCACCAACGACAAGGCCGTGCTCTACCTGATGAACGTCAAGGACGGCAGCCTGATCAAGGCCCTCACCGTCAGCGACGGCAAGACCACTGCCAACGGTCTGGCCACTCCACGCGCCGCCGACATCAACGGCGACCTGATTACCGACTACGTCTACGCCGGCGATCTGCACGGCAACCTCTGGCGTTTCGACCTGACCAGCTCCGGCAGCCTCACCTCCAGCACCACCGCCAGCAGCTTCCGCGTCGGCTTCGGAGGCGCGCCGCTGTACACCGCGACCACCACAGCCGGTCAGGCCCAGCCAATCACCAGCGCGCCCTACCTGGTCAAGCACAGCTCCGGCACTGGTTACCTGGTGATCTTCGGCACCGGCAAGTACATCGAATCCGATGACGCCGCCCCCAACACCACCCAGATCATGGGCCTCTACGGCATCTGGGACAGGCAGACCGCGGGCGAAGCCGCCGGCAGCACGCCGACACTGAGCCGCAGCAAGCTGCAGCAGCAGACCATCACTCAGAGCGAGGTCAGCACGTCCTTCGACAACAGCGGCACGGCCGTGACCCAGACCATCCGCACCGTCAGCGACAATGCCGTGACCTGGTACGACAGCAGCGGCAACGTGTCGACGTACGGCTGGTACCTGGACCTGCCAGCCACCGGCGAAATGGTCGTCAACAACCCCTACGCCACCTCGGGCGTGCTGCTCGCCAGCACCCTGACACCCAACGAAGACCCCTGCGCCGACGGCGTCACCACCTGGCTGATGGCGCTCAACCCATACACCGGAGGCGCCACCGAGTTCGCCACGCTGGACCTGAACAACGACGGCGTAGTGGACGACAACGACCTTTACAGCGGCGGCGTCGTCTCGGCTTTGCAGATGTCCGGCCTCAAGGGCGGCTTCACCGTCGGCAGCACCAGCGCCAGCAGCAGCAACATCAACGCCTGCGGTAGCGATGGCTGCGTGAGCGTGGCAACCAGTGGTTCCAGTTCCGGACGACAGAATTGGCTGAACATCAAGGAGCAGGAATGAACAGGCAGCACCGGCAAAGAGGTTTCACCCTGCTGGAAGTCATGGTGGTGACGGTGATCGTGGCCATCCTCGCCGCCATTGCCTACCCCAGCTATCAGGAGTACGTGCTACGCGGCAAACGTGCGGAAGGCCAGGCCCTGCTCAACCAGGCCGCCTCGCAGGAAGAGCGCTGGTACGCGCTCAATTCCACCTCGGGCTACATCACCGACCAGTCGTCGGTGTCGAACCTGAAGCTATCCGGCACCAGCGGCAGCACCGTCACCTCGACCACCGGGCTGTATACCCTGACCGTCGGCGGAGGCAGCAGCGACGGCGGCTACACGCTGACGGCCAACCCGACCTTCACCGACAGCAAGTGCACCCGCCTGACCCTGACAGCCCAGGGCGAAAAAGGCAGCAGCGGCACCGGCAGCGTCAGCGATTGCTGGCATTGAGCCCCCTGCGACACGCAGTCCGTCCAGGAGCGAGCTTGCTCGCGAACCGCCTGATGCCAATGTCCCTGGCGAAACCGCGTTCGCGAGCAAGCTCGCTCCTACAGTTCCGATACAACTGGTAGGTCACTGCTTTGGAATCGAGAACGCCACCAGGCGATATCCGTCGGCAGTGCGGATGAAATCGAAGCTCGCATGCTTGGCCGGCTCGAACGAGCCCTGCTCCCAGTGCTCCACGGCCGAGACCTTGGGCGTCATCCACTGGGCGAAGTTGCCGCAGTTGTCGAAGTACTGCAGGTCGCTCTCGGGGTCGAACGGCCAGCCCATGTCGTCCTGGCGCACGCCATAGCCACCTGACGCACGCAGGGTTTCCAGGCGCTTGCGCAGCTCGGCCGCGTGTTGGCGCACCACATCGTCCACCGGAGCGGCCTGCCAGTCATCCAGCGGCTCGCGGCCCTGACCGTGCCAGACTCGCGAGTAGCTGTGGGCCTTCAGTGAATCATCATCGAGTTGCGCGAGAAAAACGTCCCTGAACCAGAGGGCGAAGTCCTTCTCGATGTCAACGAAGCTGATGTAACGCCCGTCGACTCCCTGGAAGGAAACGCGGCGCGGGTCATTGGAAGGTTGCTCGCTGGCCTGCTGCGAGAACCAGTCCAGCGCGCCAGCACGGGTGCTGTCGAAGTTCGACACCAGCGTCTTGCCGTGGCGGTCGAGCAGCAACTCGGTGCCGCCCTTCCAGCCTCGGTGTTCGCACTGCTCCAGGCTGGTGCCCGGATCGGCGCAGGTTCGGCTGGCCCCCGTCAGCGCCACGACCATGCCGTTACGCATGGCACTGGCGTCGTTCAGCTCGGCCGGGATCAGCACCTGACCATGGCCATCGAGGAACCCGACCTTGTCACGCTGGCGATCGCGGAAGCGGATGCTGTTCTCACTCTCGCAGACCGGCGCGTTGTCGAAGAAGTAGACCGCCTCCGGCGCCACCTGGCGACCATCGCGCAGCAGGTAGTAGGTGCGGTAACCGTCGGCGGTTTCCTCGCCGGCGGCGATGATGTGCTCGAAACGCCGGGCTATCGTGAACATCGGGCTGAGCCTGGGCGCAACCTTCACCGTACCCTGCGCATCCTTGAAGCCGATGAGGTCGTTCTGCGTGAACGCCGCCCAAGGCTCGTCCGCCCCTGCCGGAGCGCTCAGCGCCAGAACCCCCAGGGCAAGCAGCCCTGCACGAATACTGTTCCCTTCCAAGCTGGAAATCCCCCATCGAATCCATGTTCCGCCGCATTGTGCCACGCACAAAGAAAAGCCCCCGCGCATCGCTGCGCGGGGGCTCGGTGCGGAACAGGCAGTATCAGGCCGGCTGGCGTTGCATCGCGCCACTGCTGCTCTCGCCTTTCAGGCTCCAGCTCTTGAGGTGTTCGAGGCTGGCCCGATACGGCTTCAGGCCGTTGGCCAGGAACAGCGCGCCCGCCAGCAGGGCCACGGCACTAACGATCAACAGCGAATAGCGCAGCGCCATGTCGTCGGCGAACACGTAGTCGGTGACCAGGGCGATGGCGGTCGGACCGACGCCCAGGCCCAGCAGCGTGACCACGAACAGGTAGATGGCCGAGGCCTGGCCGCGCATGGAGTTGGGCATGATTTCCTGGATCGCCGCCGGGGCGACACCGAAGGGCATGCTGAGGAAGAACACGATGGGCGCCATCATCGCGGCAGCCGCATTGGCGCTGTCCAGCAACGGGTAGACCAGGCTCAGCGGGATGGCCAGGCAGGCCGCCAGCAGGCCCACGCGCATGTTGGCGTCGGTGCGCCCGCGCTTGGCCCAGTAGTCAGCCAGGCGGCCACCGCAGACGATGCCCAGGCAGCCGAACACGGCGACGATGCTGCCGTACACCACGCCCACGTGGCCGGCGTCCCAGCCATAGGTGCGGACGAAGAAGGTCGGCACCCAGGCGCCGCTGCCGTAGCTGGCGAAGGAGATGCAGGCGAAGCCGAAGTTGTGGCAGATCACCGTCTTGCGGTTGGCGCGCAGGTAGGCGCCCACCTCGCTCATCGGCACCACCACACCGGCGCCCACGCCACGGCGGGTCGGCTCCTTCACCGCGAGCATCAGCAGGGTGAACAGCACGCCGGCCGCGCCGAGAATCAGGAAGATCAGCTGCCAGGGGCGCACTTCACCGAGGACCGGCAGGTGCACGTCGCCCTGGGCCGAGGCGAACTTGATCACCAGCCCGCCGAGCAGGAAAGCCAGGCCCGAACCGAGGTAGATGCCCATGGAGTAGACGCTGATGGCGGTGGCGCGGCGATTGGCCGGAAAGCTGTCGGCGATCAGCGAATAGGCTGCCGGCGACAATGCCGCCTCGCCCACGCCGACACCAACGCGGAACAGCAGGAAGTGCCAGTACTGCTTGGCCAGGCCGCAGGCGGCGGTCATGGCGCTCCAGATCAGCACGCCGACGGTGATCAGCCCGCGGCGGCTGCGGCTGTCCGCCATGCGCCCGAGCGGAATGCCGCAAAGGGTGTAGAACAGCGCGAAGGACAGGCCCATCAGCAGGCTCATCTGCGTGTCGCTGATCTCCAGGTCGCGGCGGATGGGGCCGACCAGCAGGTTGAGAATCTGTCGGTCGATGAAGGAAAGCACGTAGGCGACCATGAGGATCGCAACCGTGGACCAGGCCACGGCACTGGAGGGGTAGCCGTTATTGTTGTTGTTCATGCCGGGCTCCTGATGCGCCGCCAATCGCGGCGAAGGCGAAGGGGAGACCCGCAGAGTAGGCATTGCGAACACACAGCGCGCGCACTATCAGGTCTCTGAATGCGTGCGTCGGCCGTTGGCTGATGAATGGGTGGTCAGAGGCTGGCTGCTGGGTTTCAGCGGGGACGTCCTGTAGGAGCGAGCTTGCTCGCGAACACGCTTGACGCCAGAGCTGTCGGATAACTGGTTCGCGAGCAAGCTCGCTCCTACGAAGAGCAGGCAAGTGCCGGAGATACCCTCACCCCAGCCCTCTCCCAAAGGGAGAGGGTCAAGGTGAGGAAAGGCCCGAGCGCCGAAGCCGATCAGATCGCGGCAGGCGTCCGCTCACACAGCTTGGCCAGCGCCCGCGCCCACAACTCCTGGTCATTCAGGCAAGGCACCAGCACCAGCTCCTCGCCACCTGCCGCGCGGAACTGCTCGTTGCCGCGCTGGCCGATTTCTTCCAGCGTCTCGATGCAATCGGCGACGAAGGCCGGGCACATCACCAGCAGGCGCTTCACGCCCTGCTTGCCGAGCTTTTCCAGCTGCGCTTCGGTGTAGGGTTCGATCCACTTGTTGCGCCCCAGGCGCGACTGGAAGGATACCGACCAACGCCCGTCCTCCAGCCCGGCACCCGCGGCGAAGTCCTCCGCCGTGCGCAGGCACTGGCTGCGGTAACAGACAGCCATGACGTCCTCGTGCACGCCCCGGCTGGAACTGGCCGTGAGGTCGTGGCTCTTGTCCTTCACCAGCTTGCGGATGTGCGACTCGGGCAGGCCGTGGAAGCTCAGCAGCAGGTGATCGTAAGGTTTGTCCAGATAGGGCTTCACGCTATCCACCAGCGCCTGGCGGTACTCAGGCTCCGCGTAGAACGGCGGCAGCACCTTCAGCTCCAGTTTGAGGCCATGCTCACGCATGACGCGGCGGGCTTCCTCGATGGCGGTGGTGGTGGTGCTGTCGGCGAACTGCGGGTAGAGCGGCGCGAAGGTCACCTGGGTAATGCCCTGCTGGCTCAGGCGCAGCAGCGCGCCCTCGATGGAAGGTTCGCCATAACGCATGCCCAGCTCCACCGGGCCATGCGGCCAGAACGGCCGGACGGCCTCCTGCAGGCGACGACTCAGCACGACCAGCGGCGAGCCTTCGTCCCACCAGATCGACGCATAGGCATGGGCGGACTCCTCCGGGCGCTTGCGCAGCACCAGCGAAACCAGCAGCCGGCGGATCGGCCAGGGCAGGTCGATCACGTAAGGGTCCATGAGGAATTGATCGAGGTAGCGGCGCACGTCCTCGACCCGGGTGGAAGCCGGCGATCCCAGGTTGACCAGCAGGAGGGCGTTTTGGGTCATGCAGTGTCCTTAAACCGGTGCGGTAGGCGGTCATCGTGCGGGCTGGGCAGTTTACACGCAGCTCGCTCCATCAAGAGGCCCCGAGGCTGTCACCGATGTCGCAGGGCCTCGGCAGGTCGGGGTTCAGCGGGCCTCGCGAAGCACGTCGGCCAGGGCCTCCTTCAGCTCCGGGAAACGAAACTCGAAGCCGGCGTCCAGCAGGCGTCGCGGCACGATGCGCTGGCCGCCCAGCAGCAGGGTCGACATTTCCCCCAGCAGCAGGCGCAGGGCGAATCCAGGCATGGGCATCAGCGTCGGCCGGTGCAGCGCCTGGCCCAGTTCCTGGGTGAAGTCGCGGTTGCGCGCCGGCTGCGGCGCGCACGCATTATAGGGACCCTCGGCATCGGCCTTGCGCAAAAGAAAATCGATCAGGGCGATCTGGTCCTCTATATGGATCCAGGACATCCACTGGCGACCGTCCCCCAATCGCCCGCCCGCACCCAGGCGGAACGGCGGCAACAGGCGCTTGAGGAAACCGCCTTCGGGCGCCAGCACCAACCCGGTGCGCACTAGGACCACGCGGATGCCCAGTGCCTCGGCCTCGCGGGCAATCTGCTCCCAGGCCAGGCACAGCTCGCTGGCGAAGTCCTCGCCGGCCGCTGCGCTGTTCTCCTCCAGCGGGCGCTCACCGGCATCGCCATACCAGCCAACCGCCGAGCCGTTGATCAGCACCGCCGGGCGCTGGCTGCGGCTTTCCAGCCAGGCCACCAGGCGCTCGGTCAGGCGCACCCGGCTGTCCCACAGCAAGGCCTTGCGCCGGGCACTCCACGGCTTGTCGGCAATCGGTTCGCCGGCCAGGTTGACCACTGCGTCCAGCGGCCCGTCGCCATAGGCTTCGAAGTCGGCGATGCCGCGCACCGTCTCGCCGCACAGCGACGGAACGCGCTGCGGCTGGCGGCTGAGCACGGTGAGCTGGTGCCCCTCGGCGCTCCACTGGCGGCAGAGGCGGCGGCCGATCAGGCCGGTGCCGCCGGTCAAGAGAATATGCATGGCGAACTCCTTGTTGCGTTGTTCCACCTTCCATCAGTCTGGACGAGAGGGAGGCGATTGCATTGACACTCCCTCTGCGGCGAGGTCTACGCTGTAAGTGCCGGAACCCGAGCCGGGCTCATCTCTGAATGAACCGATGCGGCGCCGAAGGTTCCGATGATCGGATTCCTATCGATGACGAGCGCGGACAGCTGAAACGCAATTGTACAGATAGTTTTGTTTGTACAAGAACCTCCCGCTCGTTACGCTTCAATGCAAACAGATTACGAGGCATGTCATGAGCGCCCCCATTGCCATCATTGGCACCGGTATCGCCGGACTCTCGGCCGCCCACGCGCTGCGTGATGCCGGACAGGACGTGCAACTGTTCGACAAGGGCCACGGCAGCGGCGGCCGGATGGCCAGCAAGCGCAGCGAGGCCGGTGCGCTGGACCTCGGCGCACAGTACTTCACCGCCCGCGACCGACGCTTCCTCGACGCCATTCAGCAATGGCGCGAGCATGGCTGGGTCGCCGAATGGGACCCGGCCCTCTACCAGTACCGCGACGGCGAACTGAGCCCCTCTCCCGACGAGCAGCCACGCTGGGTCGGCACCCCGCGCATGAGTGCGATCACCCGCGCGCTGCTGCAGGACCAGGTCGTCACCTTCGCCTGCCGCATCACCGAGGTGTACCGCGGCGAGGAGCACTGGCACCTGCAGGACTCCGAGGGCCAGACGCACGGGCCGTTCAGCCGTGTGCTGGTCGCGACCCCTGCACCGCAGGCCGCCGCCCTGCTGGCCAGCGCGCCGAAGCTGGCGGCGGCCGCCGCGAGCATTCCCATGGAGCCGACCTGGGCCGTTGCCCTGGCCTTCCGTGAACCGCTGGATACGCCGGTGCAAGGCTGCTTCGTGCACGAAGGTGCGCTGTCCTGGCTGGCCAGCAACCACTCCAAGCCGGGGCGCGACGAGCAACTGGACACCTGGGTGCTGCATGCCGCCAGCGGCTGGAGCAAGCAGCACATCGACCTGCCCAAGGAAAGCGTGATCGAACACCTGCGCGGGGCCTTCGCCGAGCTGATCGGTTGCGCCGTGCACGCCCCCGACTTTGCACTCGCCCACCGCTGGCTCTACGCGCGGCCCATGGAAGCCCATCAGTTCGGCGCCTTGGCCGATGCTGACCTGGGCATTTACGCCTGCGGCGACTGGTGCCTTTCCGGTCGCGTCGAAGGCGCCTGGCTGAGCGGCCTGGAAGCCGCCCGCCGCCTGCTCGAACACCTCTGATCGCGCACGGCCCTCTCCTTCCGGGGAGGGCCGCGGAGCCTCCACGCTGGCGTCCCGCCCCTGTACAAGGCTTTGCACTTGTACAGGCCTGCGTCTATCCTGACCGATAGTTGTACAAATAAATCCATCTGTACAAGAAAACGGTCAAAACCATGTCCAGCATCCCGCCACGTCCCAAGCTCGGCATCAGCGCCTGCCTGCTGGGCGAACCGGTGCGCTACAACGGCGGGCACAAGGCCTCGCGCCTGTGCCTGGACGTACTCAGCCGTTATTTCGACTTCGTCCCGCTGTGCCCCGAAGTCGCCATCGGCCTCGGCGTGCCACGCCCGACCCTGCGCCTGGTGGGCGACCGCGATGATCCGCGCGCGCTGATCCAGCGCGAAGGCGGCCGCGACGTCAGCGAAGCGCTGCGCGACTTCGGCCGCAAACAGGCCAGCCTGCAACAGGACATCTGCGGCTACATTTTCATGCAGCAATCGCCTTCCTGCGGCCTGCAGCGCGTGAAGCTTTACCGTTTCGACGGGCAGCTGCGCCCGCCGGGCGTGCGCGGGCTCTACGCCGACACTTTCTGCGCCGCGCGCCCGGAACTGCCGGTGGAAGAGGAAGGCCGGCTCAACGATCCAGTGATCCGCGAGAATTTCCTTACCCGCGTGTTCGCCTACGGCGCCTGGCAGCAGCTTTGCGCACAGGGCCTGACGCGCCACGCAGTGATCACTTTCCACTCGCGCTACAAGTACCAGCTGATGGCGCACAACCCGCGCCAGTACAGTGCCCTCGGCCAGCGCCTGGCGAAGATCAGCGATCAGCCGCTGGAAGAGTTCGCCCCGGACTACTTCCGCGACTTCATGCAGGCGCTGGGCACCTGCGCCACCCGAGGTACGCACAGTAACGTGCTGCAGCACCTGGCCGGCTACCTCAAGCACGACCTGCCCGGCTCCGAGAAGGCCGAGATGCAGCATCTGATCAACCAGTACCGCGAAGGCGTGATCCCGCTGGTCGTGCCGCTGACGCTGCTCAAGCATCACTTCCGCCTCCATCCGCACCCTTACATCGACGCCCAGGCCTACCTGCAACCGCACCCCGAAGACCTGAGCCTGCGCAATGCCATCTGACGTCCAGACAGGAACCCCATGAATCCCGACCACCCCCACCGCGACTCGGACGACGACTATCGCCAGGCCCTGGCCGAAGGCTGGCTGCCGATCCGTGAAGTATCGCGGCACACCGGCGTCAACCCAGTCACCCTGCGCGCCTGGGAGCGCCGCTACGGCTTGGTCGTACCCCAGCGCACACCCAAGGGCCACCGCCTCTACTCCGAAGCGCAGGTCTCGCGCATCCAGGCCATCCTCACCTGGCTCGGCCGAGGCGTGGCCGTGAGCAAGATCCGCACGCTACTCGACGAAAACGCGCCGCTTCCGGTGGACGCCACCGCCTCTCCCTGGGACGACCTGCGCCAGCAGTGCATCGCCGCCATCGGCCGGATCAACGAGCGCCAGCTGGACGAGCTGTTCAACGGCGCGCTGGCGATCTACCCCGCGCAGACCCTCTGCGAACAACTGATGCTACCGCTGCTGGACGAACTGGAACGGCGCTGGCAGGGCCAGTTCGGTGCGCAGCTGGAGCGAGTGTTTTTCCATACCTGGCTGCGCACCAAGTTCGGCACCCGCCTGTACCACCACAACCGCCAGCAACGCGGCGCCCCGCTGCTGCTGGTCAACCAGTCGGGCCTGCCGCTGGAGCCGGGCCTGTGGCTCACCGCCTGGCTGGCCAGCAGCGCCGGCTGCCCGCTGGAAATATTCGACTGGCCGCTGCCGCCAGGCGAGTTGGCACTGGCGGTGGAGCGCCTGCAGCCACGCGCCGTGCTGCTCTACTCCAGCCGCACGCTGAACCTGCTGCAGCTGCCCCGGCTGCTGGCCGGCGTCGACTGCCCGCGCCTGCTGGCCGGCCCCGCCACTGCCATCCACCCCGACGCGCTACAGGAACTGGCCATCGCCGAACCGCCGCTGCACCTGGCGAGCGATCCGGTTGCCGCGTTCGATCTGCTGCGCGAACTGCACCTGCTCAACGGGGAGACGGCATGAAACGCCAACTCGTCTGGCTGCGCACCGACCTGCGCCTGCGCGACAACAGCGCCCTGCACGCCGCGGCCGAGCGCGGCCCGGTAATAGCCCTTTACCTGCTCAGCCCCGGCCAATGGCAACGCCACGATGATGCACCGAGCAAGGTCGACTTCTGGCTGCGCAACCTGCGCGAACTGCGCACCGGCCTCGACGAACTGCACATTCCGCTGCTGATCCGCACCGCGGACCACTGGGACGAGGCGCCGAAAGTCATCGCGCAACTCTGCCGCGAGCTGGACATCGAGACGCTGCACGTCAACGAGGAGTACGGCGTCAACGAAGCGGCCCGCGACGCCGCTGTGGAGAGGGCGCTGGAGCAGGGAGGCGTCCGCTTGCGCAGCCACCTTGACCAGCTGTTCTTCACACCCGGCACCATCCTTACCAAGGGCGGCACCTACTTCCAGGTCTACAGCCAGTTCCGCAAGGTCTGCTACGAACGCCTGAACCTGGGCGTGCCCAGTCTGCTGCCAGCGCCCTGCGCGCAGCAGAAGCTGGATATCCCCAGCGACGAAGTGCCGGAGCAGGTAGAAGGCTTCGAACCACCGCCGCTGCCATTGCGTGAGGAATGGCCCGCCGGCGAAGACGCCGCGCACGAGCGCATCGAGCTGTTCGCCGACGAAATCCTCAAGACCTACCAGGACACCCGCGATCTGCCCGCCCGCGACGGCACCAGCCGTCTATCGCCGTACCTGGCCGCTGGCGTGGTCTCGCCACGACAATGCCTGCATGCGGCGCTGGCGAATAACCATGGCGAGTTCGAGACCGGCAACAGCGGTGCGGTCAGCTGGATCAACGAGCTGCTCTGGCGCGAGTTCTACAAGCACATCCTGGTCGGCTTCCCGCGCGTGAGCCGGCACCGCGCCTTCCGCGAGGACACCGAGAAGCTGAAGTGGCGTTACGACCAGAAGGACCTGGAGGACTGGCAGCAAGGGCGCACTGGCTTCCCCATCATCGATGCCGCCATGCGCCAGCTGCTCGCCACCGGCTGGATGCACAACCGCCTGCGCATGGTGGTGGCGATGTTCCTGACCAAGAACCTGCTGATCGACTGGCGCGAGGGGGAACGCTGGTTCATGCGCCACCTGATCGACGGCGACCTGGCGGCGAACAACGGCGGCTGGCAGTGGAGCGCCTCCACCGGGACCGATGCGGCGCCCTACTTCCGCATCTTCAACCCTATCTCGCAATCCGAGCGCTTCGACCCGGACGGCCGCTTCATCCGCCGCTGGGTGCCGGAGCTGGCCGGGCTGCAGGGGGGCGCGCTGCACGATCCGTCGAAGCAGGGCCTGTTCGGGCCTGACGGTTATCCACAGCCAATGTGCGACCTCTCGGCCACGCGGGAGCGGGCGCTGGAGGCATTCAAGAACCTCTCCGCCTCACGTTGAAGCGTCCCTTGGCGTAGGAGCCTCGATATAGCACGCACAAAAAAGCCGGGCGCTGGGCCCGGCTTTCTTTGTCAGCGATCTGTTACAGCGGATGCGTGTAATAGAGGCTGTAGGATTCGATGCCATCGTTCGGCTGGCTGATGCCGGCGTTGGAGTAGTGCATGGCCCGGACACCCAAGGCTTGGCCCTCGCCGAAACGCAGGCCGACGCCCAGGCGATCCTCGAAGTTGAAGGCGCCACCCAGGTTCTGGTCGCCGACACGGGAACCGCTGAATACGGCTACGCCGATACCTGCCTCGACAAAGGGTTTGACCTTCTCGCCGGAAAACTCATAGACGAATACCGGGCTGAAGGACAGCGAGTGGCGGCCACTGGCTTCGTCACCGCCTTCCCAGTAGGTGTAGCCGGCGTCCCAGTATCCGGTGAGGCGGCCCGTCGAAGTTTCCCACCAACTCTTGTCCCAGTCGAAACCCAGGCCCAGTCGGTAGGTCATGTCGTTCTGCCCGGTGAAACCGACAGCGCCGGTCAGGCTGGCAGCCTGGGAAGAGACCATGTGTCCGAGAGTCAGAGCTGCCACAGTGGCAAGCGAGAGCAGTTTCTTCATCGAAACATCCTTTATTAGAAAGCTGAATGAAAAATCCCCGCGAATAGCTGGCAATTATAAGGCCATTTGTCAGCAATTACTGACAGACCAAAGTGGGTAGCTAGCTATTTTTCCATCAGCCAGGGAAGTGCCTGACAGGTTCGTCAGTTCCCCAGAGCACTGGCAATACAGGTTCAAAGGCTTCGACTGCGCCGCTGGTCCATAGCTCAATTTTTTTTGCGTGGCCTTCAGCCAGCATTCCCCGCACCTGCAGCACCCGCTCAAGCTGGCGAGCTACGGCGGCCCCCGTATCGATCAGCGAAACGTCTGCCGGCACCAGTTGGCGCAGCAGCGGGCGCAAAAAAGGATAATGCGTGCAGCCCAGGATCAGCGTGTCGCAGCCTTCAGCCAGCAACGGCGCAACATAACTCTGCAGCAGTTCACGGGTCAGCGGCCCGTTCAGATCACCCAGCTCGATGCGCTCCACCAACCCCGGACAAGGCTGGGTGATGACCCGCACATCGCTGGCGAAGCGATCCAGCAGCGCGGCGAACCGCGCACTCTTCAGCGTGCCGGTGGTGGCGAGCACGCCCACCACACCGCTGCGGGTCGCCTCGGCGGCTGGCTTGACCGCCGGCTCCATGGCAATGATGGGCAGCTGTGGATAAAGCTCGCGCAGGTCGGCGGCCGCGGCGGCCGTTGCGGTGTTGCACGCCAGCACCAACGCCTTGGCGCCACGGCCCAGAAGGAATTCGGCGATGGCACGGCAACGCGCGCGGATGTACTCGGGAGTCTTCTCGCCGTAGGGCACATGGCCGCAATCGGCGAGGTAGATCAGCGATTCATGGGGAAGCCGCGCGCGGATTTCGTGGAGGACGCTCAGGCCGCCCACGCCGGAGTCGAACACACCGACCGGCGCGGCATCAGCCATGCGCAGCTCCGCACACGGCGCACTGCGGATCGCGCTTGACCCGCAGCTCGCGGAAGCGCGAGCCCAGGGCATCGATCAGCAGCAGGCGGCCCACCAGCGGCTCGCCGAAACCGGCCAGCAGCTTCAGCGCTTCCAACGCCTGCAGGCTGCCCACCATACCCACCAGCGGGCCGACCACGCCGGCCTCGCTGCAGGTCAGCTCGGCTTCGCTGCCGTGACCGTAGAGGCAGTGGTAGCAGGGGCTTTCCTCCCGGCGCGGGTCGAACACCGAAAGCTGCCCTTCCAGGCGAATGGCGGCGCCACTCACCAGCGGCTTCTTCGCGGCAACGCAGGCGGCGTTGACCGCCTCGCGGGTACCGAAGTTATCGCAGCAATCCAGTACGAGATCGACGGCAGCAACCGCAGCGTCGAGGGAGTCGGCGTCCAGCGCCTGGCGATGAGCGACCAGTTTCACGTCCGGATTGATCGCCGTGAGGCGGGCAATGGCGGAATCCACCTTGCTCACGCCGACACTCTGGCTGTCATGGATGATCTGCCGCTGCAGGTTGGTCAGGTCGACCGTATCGAAGTCCGCCAGGTGCAGCTCGCCGACACCGGCCGCGGCCAGATACAGCGCCACCGGCGCACCAAGGCCACCAAGGCCGACGATCAGCACACGGCTGTCTTTCAGGCGTAGCTGGCCATCCACATCGATCTGCGGCAGGAGAATCTGCCGGCTGTAACGCAGCAGTTCGTTGTCGGTCAGCATGTCCAGCGCCCCAGGCTGATGCGTTCGTGGCCGCCCAGGTCACGGCGGCTTTCCACGGCAGTGAAGCCGCGGCCCAGCAGCAGGTCGCGCACGGCGTCGGGCTGGTCGAAGCCATGTTCGAGCATCAGCCAACCGCCATTTTCCAGATGGTTCGGCGCCTGGTTGATGATCAGGCGGATGTCGTCCAGCCCGTCCTGGCCGGAGACCAAAGCACTCGACGGCTCGAAGCGCACGTCGCCCTGCTTCAGGTGCGGGTCGGTACTGGGAATGTAGGGTGGGTTGCTGACGATCAGCGAGAAGCGCTCGCCATTGACCGCAGAAAACCAGTGACTGGCACGGAAGGCGACGTTGGCCAGGCGCAGCCGCTCGCGGTTGCGCTCGGCCAGGGCCACGGCCTCGGGAATGCGGTCCACGCCCAGCACCTGCCAGCTCAGGCGCTCGCAGGCCAGCGCAAGCGCAATGGCGCCAGTGCCGGTCCCCAGGTCGAGCACGCGGGAAGGCGAGGCCGGCAGCAGCGCCAGCGCGGTCTCCACCAGCAGCTCGGTGTCCGGGCGCGGGATCAGGGTATGCGGCGCGACTTCCAGGTCCAGGCTCCAGAAGCCCTGGCGGCCAAGGATATAGGCGACCGGCTCGCCGGCCACGCGGCGTGCCAGGTAGCGGTCGAAGAGGTCGTGCGCCTCGCGGCTGACCACGCGTTCGGGCCAGGTGCGCAGGAAGCTGCGCGGTTTGCCCAACGCGGCGGCGAGCAACAGCTCGGCATCCAGGCGCGCACTGGGCGAGTCCGGCAATTGCGCCTCGTTGAGCAGGGTCATGATCGTAGCCATGGTCTGTCGCTCTCTTAATCGCCGAGCGCGGCCAGCTGGTCGGCCTGGAACTCTTGCAGCAAGGGCTCGATCACCTGCTCCACCGCGCCTTCCATCACTTCCCCCAGGGAATAGAGGGTGAGGTTGATGCGGTGATCGGTGACGCGCCCCTGAGGGAAATTGTAGGTGCGGATGCGCTCGGAGCGATCACCCGAACCGACCAGCAGCTTGCGCGTGCTGGCGATCGCCTGCTGGGCCGCGGCCTGTTGCTGGTCGTTGAGCTTGGCCGCCAGCCAGGCCATGGCCTTGGCGCGGTTCTTGTGCTGCGAGCGTTCTTCCTGGCACTCGACCACGATGCCCGAGGGGATGTGCGTGATGCGCACCGCCGAGTCGGTCTTGTTCACGTGCTGGCCGCCGGCGCCGGAGGAGCGGTAGGTGTCCACGCGCAGGTCGGCCGGGTTGATCTCGATGGCAGCCTGTTCGTCCGGCTCGGGCAGCACCGCCACGGTGCACGCCGACGTGTGGATACGGCCCTGGGACTCGGTCGCCGGCACACGCTGCACACGGTGCGCGCCGGACTCGAACTTGAGCTTTGCGAAGACGCTCTCGCCCTCGACGCGGGCAATCACTTCCTTATAGCCGCCGTGCTCTCCCTCGTTCTCGGACATGACTTCCACACGCCAACCCTGCTTCTCGGCGTAGCGCGAGTACATGCGGAACAGGTCGCCGGAGAAGATCGCGGCTTCGTCGCCGCCGGTGCCGGCGCGGATTTCCAGGAAGACGTTGCGGCCGTCGTTGGGGTCCTTGGGCAGCAGCATGCGCTGCAGGCGATCCTCCAGGCCAACCAGCGCGGTCTTCGCTTCGGCGACTTCTTCCTCGGCCATTTCGCGCAGGTCCGGGTCGCTGTCCTTGAGCAACGCCTGGGCGCCTTCAAGATCGGACTGCACCTTGCGGAACTCGCGGAAGGCAAGGATCACCGGCTCCACCTCGGCGTACTCACGGGAGTAGGCGCGGAACTTGGTCTGGTCGCTGATCACCTCGGCGTCGCCCAGGAGCGCAGTGAGCTCTTCGAAGCGATCGCTGAGGATATCCAGCTTTTTCAGGAGGGACGCTTTCATCGCTTGTCAGTGCCCTCCTCGAGGGCGAACAGTTCCTGCGCGACGGCCAGCGCATCGATGCGGCCCTCGGCGGAGAGTTTCTTCATCTGCACGCTGGGAGCATGCAGCAATTTATTGGTCAGGCCACGGCTGAGCTGGGCGATGACTTCCATCGGGTCGGCACCATTGGCCAGCAGACGCTGGGCCTTCTGGGTTTCCTCGTCGCGCAGGCGCTCGGCCTGCTGACGATAGGCGCGCAGCACGTCGACCGCGGCCAGTTCGCGCAGGCGCTGCATGAACTCGACGACGCCATCGCCGACAAGCTCCTCGGCGGCCTGGGCGGCGCCCTGGCGGCTCTTGAGGTTCTCGGCGACCACTTCGTGGAGATCGTCGACGCTATAGAGGTAGACGTCTTCCAGCTCGCCGACTTCCGGTTCGATATCGCGCGGGACTGCGATGTCGACCATGAACATTGGCTTGTGCCGGCGCTGCTTCAAGGCTCGCTCCACCGCGCCCTTGCCGAGGATGGGCAACTGGCTGGCGGTGGAACTGATGACGATGTCGCTGTTGACCAGTTCGTCCGGCATGTCTGCCAGCAGGATGGCACGGGCGCCAAACTGTTCGGCCAGTTGGCTGGCGCGCTCCAGGGTGCGGTTGGCGACCACGATGCGCTTCACGCCCTGCTCGTGCAGGTGGCGGGCAACCAGCGTGATGGTCTCGCCAGCGCCGATCAGCAACGCCTGGCTGCGGCTCAGGTCGCTGAATATCTGCCGGGCCAGGCTCACCGCCGCAAAGGCCACGGACACTGGGTTCTCGCCGATGGCGGTGTCGGTGCGCACGGTCTTGGCGGTGCTGAACGTTGCCTGGAACAGGCGACCGAGCATCGGCCCGACGGTGCCGGCCTCGCGGGCTACCGCGTAGGCGGACTTCATCTGCCCGAGGATCTGCGGCTCGCCCAGCACCATGGAATCCAGGCCGGCAGCCACGCGCATCATGTGGCGCACGGCTTCCTCGTCCTGGTGAACGTAGGCGCAGGCGCGCAGGTCATCGATGCCCAGGTTGTGGTAATCGGCCAGCCAGGCCAGCACGTCGCCGGCATCCGGGTGTTCGATCTCCAGGTAGAGCTCGCTGCGGTTGCAGGTGGAGAGGATCGCGGCTTCGCGGCTGGAGGTCAGCCTGCACAGCAGCTGCAGGGCCTCGACCATCTGCTCGGGAGTAAAAGCCACGCGCTCGCGCACGGCCACGGACGCGGTCTTGTGGTTGATGCCGAGGGCAATGAAGGCCATGCAGAATCGCTGATGCTGATCGGAAAGCCCGCAATTGTCCTACTTAGGCCAGTGAAGGACAACCACCCGCGACGTATCGCACACTGCAAATCGTATACAGGCCATCCGGCGGCGCTTGCCCATGGGATTGGCACTTTCCTTATGTCATGATGGTCCCATTTCGCAGGTCAGGCCCTCGTCCTTCCTCTATGAACAAGTCTCTTGCGCTGCTGACTGCTCTGCTGCTGCTCGGCGGCTGCCAGTCTCTTACACAGAAAAATTCCGACAGTGCTTCCGCGGAGAAGGACAAGGCCGCGGCTGCCCAGAAGGACCAGAAGTACGGCTCCTTCAGCGAGGACACCATGTTCTCGCTGCTGACCGCCGAACTGGCCGGCCAGCGCAACCGCTTCGACATCGCCCTCGCCAACTATGTCGAGCAGGCCAAGGAAACCCGCGATCCGGGCGTCGCCGAGCGCGCGTTCCGCATCGCCGAATACCTGGGCGCAGATCAGGAAGCCCTGGACACCTCGCTGATCTGGGCCAAGGCCGCGCCGGACAACCTCGACGCCCAGCGCGCTGCCGCCATCCAGCTGGCGCGCACCGGGCAGTACGACGAATCCATGGTGTACATGGAGAAGGTCCTCAACGGCCAGGGCGACACCCACTTCGACTTCCTCGCGCTGTCCGCCGCCGAGACCGACCCGGATACCCGCGCCGGCCTGCTGCAGAGCTTCGATCGCCTGTTGAAGAAGTACCCGGACAACGGCCAGTTGCTGTTCGGCAAGGCCCTGCTGCTGCAACAGGACGGCCGCCCGCAGGAAGCCCTGCACCTGCTCGAAGACAATTCCGCCAGCAAACACGACGTCGCCCCGCTGCTGCTGCGCGCCCGCCTGCTGCAGAGCATGAAGCGCAGCGATGAAGCGCTGCCACTGCTCAAGGCCGGCATCAAGGAACACCCGGACGACAAGCGCGTCCACCTCGCCTACGCCCGCCTGCTGGTGGAGCAGAACCGCCTGGAAGACGCAAAGGCCGAGTTCTCTGCGCTGGTCGAGCAATTCCCCGATGACGACGACCTGCGCTTCTCCCTGGCCCTGGTCTGCCTTGAAGCCCAGGCCTGGGACGAGGCCAAGGTCTACCTGCAGGAACTGGTAGAGCGCGACAGCCACGTCGACTCCGCCCACTTCAACCTGGGCCGCCTGGCCGAGGAGCAGAAGGACCCGGAAACCGCGCTCAAGGAGTACGCCCTGGTCGGCCCGGGCAACGACTTCCTCCCGGCCCAGCTGCGATCCACCGAGATCCTGCTGGACCAGAAACGCTACGACGACGCCTCGCGACGCCTCGCCGAAACCCGCGACCGCCAACCGGACTACGCCATCCAGCTGTACCTGATCGAAGCCGAAGGCCTGTCCAACCGCGACCAGGTCGATCGCGCCTGGAGCGTCATCCAGCAAGGCCTCAAGCAGTTCCCGGACGACCTCAACCTGCTCTACACCCGTTCCATGCTCGCCGAGAAGCGCAACGATCTCGCACAGATGGAGCAGGACCTGCGCCTGATCATCCAGCGCGAGCCGGACAACGCCATGGCGCTCAACGCGCTGGGCTACACCCTGGCCGACCGCACCACCCGCTACAGCGAAGCACGCGACCTGATCCAGAAGGCCCACTCGCTGAACCCGGACGACCCTGCGATCCTCGACAGCCTGGGCTGGGTGAATTACCGCCTGGGCAACCTCAGCGAAGCGGAAACCTACCTGCGCAAGGCGCTGGAACGCTTCCCCGACCACGAAGTGGCTGCACACCTGGGCGAAGTACTCTGGGCCCAGGGCAAGCAGAGCGAAGCCCGCAAGGTCTGGGCCACTGCCCTGCAAAGCCAGCCTGACAGCGCCGTCCTGCGCGACACCATGTTGCGCCTGACCGGCTCCGGAACCCTCTGATTTATGCGTTTACGTCATCTGATCGGCGCTGCCGCGCTGGCCCTGCTGGCCGGCTGCTCCAGCTTCGGCACCCACGAAGCCCTGGAAGGCCAGGGCAACGCCACCGCCTGGAATGCCCACAAGGCCCGCATCGCCACCCTCGACGGCTGGCAGATCGACGGCAAGGTCGGCATCCGCGCGCCCAAGGATTCGGGCAGCGGCACCCTGTTCTGGCTGCAGCGCCAGGACTACTACGATATCCGCCTGTCCGGCCCGCTCGGCCGTGGAGCCGCGCGGCTGACCGGCCGCGAAGGCGCCGTGACCCTCGAAGTCGCCGGCCAGGGCCGCTATGAAGCCGCCTCCCCCGAAGAGCTGCTGGAACAGCAGATGGGCTGGCGCCTGCCGGTTTCCCACCTGCTCTGGTGGATTCGCGGCCTGCCCGCTCCGGACAGCAAGAGCCGCCTGACCCTCGACAGCGACAGCCGCCTGGCCAGGCTGCAACAGGACGGCTGGGACGTGGAATACACCCGCTACAGCGAACAGAACGGCTACTGGCTGCCCGAGCGCCTGAAGCTGCACGGCCAGGATCTGGACGTCACCCTGGTGGTAAAAACCTGGCAACCGCGCCAGCTGGGCCAGGCGAGCCAACAGTGACATGCAAGACCGCCTGACCCTGCCGGCACCGGCCAAGCTCAACCTGTTCCTGCACATCACCGGTCGCCGCGCCGACGGCTACCACGAGCTGCAGACCCTGTTCCAATTTCTCGATCACGGCGACGAGCTCCAGTTCGCCGTCCGCGAGGATGGCGAAATCCGCCTGAACACCGAGATCGAAGGTGTTCCCCACGACAGCAACCTGATCGTGAAAGCCGCGCGCCGGCTGCAGGAACAATCCGGCACGACGCTGGGCGCCGATATCTGGCTGGACAAGCGCCTGCCCATGGGCGGTGGCATCGGCGGCGGCAGCTCCGACGCCGCCACTACCCTGCTGGCACTGAATCATTTGTGGTCACTGGGCTGGGACGAAGACCGCCTTGCCGCACTGGGCCTGAGCCTGGGCGCAGACGTCCCGGTATTCGTGCGTGGCCACGCCGCATTCGCCGAAGGCGTTGGCGAACAGCTCACGCCGGTTGAACTGGAAGAGCCCTGGTTCCTCGTCGTTGTGCCGCAAGTCTTTGTCTCCACAGCAGAAGTTTTCTCCGATCCCGAGTTGACACGGGATACTCCGCCCATTAAAGTTCGCAGCCTTCTCGGGGTGGACGGTCATAACGACTGCCAGCCGGTCGTCGAGAAGCGTTACCCAGATGTACGTAACGCACTGATCCAGCTAGGTAAATTTACCGAAGCGAGATTGACCGGCACCGGAGCTTGTGTGTTTGGGAGCTTCCCAAACAAGGGCGATGCTGATAAAGTTCGCCGCCAACTTCCGGCCACTCTGCCGAGTTTTGTTGCCCAGGGCCGTAACATCTCGATGTTGCACCGAAAGCTGCAAGGCAAGGCCTGAGAAGCAGTAATGTAATCGGTTGTACGATACAGGGGCGTCGCCAAGCGGTAAGGCAGCAGGTTTTGATCCTGCCATGCGTTGGTTCGAATCCAGCCGCCCCTGCCATTAACCCAAAGGGTTATACGTACAGCGTCAACGAACACATTGCTCCGCAAGTTGTAAGCTACAGGGGCGTCGCCAAGCGGTAAGGCAGCAGGTTTTGATCCTGCCATGCGTTGGTTCGAATCCAGCCGCCCCTGCCATTTTCTTCTGGCTCAACCGGGCCTACCCTCAAGCCGACACAGGTACCGCAGCGTGTCCAAAATGATGGTTTTCACGGGGAACGCCAACCCCGATCTGGCACGCCGTGTCGTACGGCAGCTGCACATCCCTCTCGGTGACGTTTCTGTCGGCAAGTTCTCCGACGGTGAGATCAGCGTTGAAATCAACGAAAACGTTCGTGGTAAGGACGTCTTCCTGATTCAACCGACCTGCGCACCGACCAACGACAACCTGATGGAACTGGTAGTGATGGCCGATGCCTTCCGCCGCTCCTCGGCGACTCGTATCACGGCAGTCATCCCCTACTTCGGTTACGCCCGCCAGGATCGCCGTCCGCGTTCCGCTCGCGTGGCCATCAGCGCCAAAGTCGTTGCCGACATGCTGACCGTCGTAGGCGTCAACCGTGTTCTCACCGTTGACCTGCACGCCGACCAGATCCAGGGCTTCTTCGATATCCCCGTCGACAACATCTACGGCTCGCCCGTACTGGTCGACGACATCGAAGACCAGCGCTTCGAGAACCTGATGATCGTCTCCCCGGACATCGGTGGCGTGGTGCGTGCGCGCGCCGTCGCCAAGTCCCTGGGCGTCGACCTGGCCATCATCGACAAGCGTCGTCCGAAGGCCAACCAGTCCGAAGTCATGCACATCATCGGTGATGTCGAAGGCCGTACCTGCGTACTGGTCGACGATATGGTCGATACCGCTGGCACCCTCGGCCACGCCGCCAAGGCCCTGAAAGAGCATGGCGCCGCCAAGGTCATCGCCTACTGCACCCACCCGGTGCTGTCCGGCCGCGCCATCGAGAACATCGAGAATTCCGTACTGGACGAGCTGGTGGTGACCAACACCATCCCGCTGTCCGCTGCTGCACAAGCCTGTGGCCGCATCCGCCAACTGGACATCGCTCCGGTTGTCGCTGAAGCCATGCGCCGCATCAGCAATGAAGAATCGATCAGCGCCATGTTCCGCTAAGGCGGGACAGGCCTGACGTAAAGCGCTTCGCCATGCTGGCGAAGCATCAGCAAAATCGCCCGAACGCTGGTCGCAAGCGTCCGGGCGATCTTGTCATTTTGGAGATAGTGAAATGGTTGACTTTGTACTCAATGCTCAAGAGCGTTCCGACCTGGGGAAAGGTGCGAGCCGCCGCCTGCGTCGTAACGCTGGCCTGCTCCCGGCTGTGATCTACGGTGGCGACAAAGCCCCGCAATCCGTCACCCTGGAACTGCGCGAAATCACCAAACTGCTGGAAAACGAGGCTGCCTTCAGCCACGTGATCAGCCTGAACGTCGGTTCCGCCAAGGAAACCGTACTGATCAAGGCTCTGCAGCGCCACCCGTCCAAAGGCTTCGTCATGCACGCTGACTTCCAGCGCGTCGTTGCCGGCCAGAAGCTGTCCGCTCACGTTCCGCTGCACTTCCTGAACGAAGCCACCGCTGTTGGCGTCAAGACTGGCGGCGGCGAGATCTCCCACGTGATCTCCGAAGTCGAAGTTTCCTGCCTGCCGAAAGACCTGCCGGAATTCATCGAAGTCGACCTCGCTCAGGTAGCCCTGGGTCAGATCGTTCACCTGTCCGACCTGAAACTGCCGAAAGGCGTAGAGCTGGTGCAACTGGCCCACGGTAACGACCTGGCCGTCGCCAACATCCACGCTTCCCGCGTAGTGAAAGAAGAAGGTGAAGGCGAAGCTGCTGCCGAGTAATCGCGCGCACCATTGCCTTTAAGGAAGGGGCCCCCGTCGTGACTGCCGTACAACTGATCGTTGGCCTGGGAAATCCAGGCCCTGAATACGACCAGACCCGGCATAACGCGGGGGCCCTTTTCGTTGAGCGACTGGCGGACGCGCAACGCGCGAACCTGTCTCTCGACAAGAAGTACTTCGGCCTGGTCGGCAAGTTCAGCCACAAGGGCCGTGATGTTCGTCTGCTGATTCCCACCACCTACATGAACCGCAGCGGCCAAGCCGTGGCGGCGCTCGCCGGATTCTTCCGCATTCCGGTCGAAGCCATCCTGGTGGCCCACGACGAACTCGACATGCCTCCCGGCGTCGCCAAGCTCAAGAAGGGCGGCGGACACGGCGGGCATAACGGGCTGCGCGACATCATCGCCCAGCTCGGCAACCAGAACGGTTTCCATCGCCTGCGGCTTGGCATAGGCCATCCGGGGCACAGCAGCCTGGTTTCCGGTTTCGTTCTTGGCCGCGCCCCGCGCGCCGAACAGGAACTGCTCGACACCAGCATCGACTTCGCCCTCGGCGTGCTGCCGGAAATGCTCGACGGGGATTGGACCCGCGCGATGCAGAAGCTGCACAGCCAGAAGGCCTGATTACACCTCTATTTCCGCCACGTGGCGCGAGGGACCTAGCATGGGATTCAACTGCGGCATCGTCGGCCTGCCCAACGTCGGCAAGTCCACCCTGTTCAACGCCCTGACCAAATCCGGCATCGCGGCGGAAAACTTCCCCTTCTGCACCATCGAGCCGAACAGCGGCATCGTGCCGATGCCCGATGCCCGCCTCGATGCACTGGCCGAGATCGTCAAGCCTGAGCGCGTGATCCCGACCACCATGGAATTCGTCGACATCGCCGGCCTGGTTGCCGGCGCGTCCAAGGGTGAAGGCCTGGGCAACAAGTTCCTCGCCAACATCCGCGAGACCGACGCCATCGCCCACGTCGTGCGCTGCTTCGAAGACGAGAACGTCATCCACGTCTCCAACAGCGTCGACCCCAAGCGCGACATCGAGATCATCGACCTCGAACTGATCTTCGCCGACCTCGACAGCTGCGAGAAGCAACTGCAGAAGGTCGCGCGTAACGCCAAGGGCGGCGACAAGGACGCGCTGGTCCAGAAAGCCCTGCTGGAAAAGCTCATCCCCCACTTCAGCGAAGGTAAACCCGCCCGCTCGCTGATGAAGAATATGGGCGATGACGAGAAGCGCCTCGTGCGCAGCTTCCACCTGCTGACCAGCAAGCCGGTGATGTACATCGCCAACGTCGCCGAAGATGGCTTCGAGAACAACCCGCACCTGGACGTCGTCCGCGCCATCGCCGAAGAAGAAGGCGCCATGGTCGTACCGGTGTGCAACAAGATCGAAGCCGAGATCGCCGAACTCGACGACGGCGAAGAGAAGGACATGTTCCTCGAATCCCTCGGCCTCGAAGAACCCGGCCTGAACCGCGTGATCCGCGCCGGCTACGAACTGCTGCACCTGCAGACCTACTTCACCGCCGGTGTGAAGGAAGTCCGCGCCTGGACCGTCCGCGTCGGCGCCACCGCCCCGCAGGCCGCTGCCGTGATCCACACCGACTTCGAAAAAGGCTTTATCCGCGCCGAAGTCGTCGCCTACGACGACTTCATCCAGTTCAAGGGCGAACAGGGCGCAAAGGAAGCCGGCAAATGGCGCCTGGAAGGCAAGGACTACATCGTCAAGGATGGCGACGTAATGCACTTCCGCTTCAACGTCTAAGCGCCAGCCAGACACGAAAAAGCCCCGGCCATAAGCCGGGGCTTTTTCTTATGGTCGCCCCGCCCCGCCGCTCATCGCGAAAATCCCGCACGACCGGCTAAACGATTGATAGATCAGAACAATATTCAAGAAAAGGGGTTGACACCCCCCCCCGATCTGCGGAAAATGCGCGCCACTCGGCTACATAGCTCAGTCGGTTAGAGCGCAGCATTCATAATGCTGATGTCCCAGGTTCAAGTCCCGGTGTAGCCACCATACAAAACAAAGGGTTAGCGAAAGCTAGCCCTTTGTGCTTTCTGGGGTAGTGACTACGAAGTGACTACACCCTGTCTACCCAACAAACCCTCCGTCAAACTGGCGCGATACCTACAGCAGGGATCGCTTGAATGGGTTTGCCTCCAGACTGCGATCAGCTACGCACAGAGGTCTTCCGCCTCCTGGGCAAGATGATCGTGAACCTCCAGAACTACGAGCGCATGCTGAAGACCTTGGTCAGCAGCTCCAACGTTCACTTCCTCCCCGATCATCCTGGCGACCCTTTCGAGCCATCGCGCAGCCGAGTTTCAAAAATGACCCTAGGCATGCTGGCCCGGGAATTCACTACGGGAACGATGGCGACCAACGATGCCCTTGATGAAGAGCCTCCTGAAGTCCACTTCGGGTTCAGATTCAGGATTCAATCGGAAGGGCCGATCCTCGAAATGCTCGATCAGGACATCCGACAGCTCGTGCAAATTCGGAACGACCTTGCTCATCACTTCACAGCGATGTTCGACCTGAGCACCACAGCCGGGTGCGAGTTGGCCATAGCTCATTTCGAAGAGAACACGCCCTTCGTCCACGAGCAGTATCAATCCATGCACAGTTGGCTTTCGGTCCTGCAGGTCGCTACAGCTGAGCTTTACGGCTGGTTAGGTAGGTAGGAAGAGCCTCATAGCTAGTCGCCTCGGCTATCACAAAGCCGTGGGTTGCTCCCATATCGACGGTGCATTGGCTGCTTATTATCGTGCATTAGTGAGTTCGGGTTGCTCGGTTAGGAATTGGCCGATATAAATTAATCACACTACAAATTAAAGCGTCAGAATCACCTAAAGAGAAGCCCGGCCAAACGCCGGGCTTTTTTATTTATATCGAGAGGCTCACGCGAATGAATCTCAAGCCCCTACTCCCAATCGCGACAATTATTCTAACCTGGCTATCCAATAAGGCTTTCGCAGAGCCATATTACTGGTGTTTCAACGATCCCGAAAGGACATCGAACTCCTGCCTTGATTCGTCCAAATACTCATCGATGTTGAAATACCCAAATCTAGAAGCACTACGAGCCCGACTTGAAGCCGACTACACGAGCATGTACGGAAGCTATACCAGCAAAGCAACGATACGAGGAACTAGTGGAAAATTGTCCTATGTGAACATGCTAAGCGTGCACAAAACGAATGGAAGCATCTTGATGGATTTCACTTGGAATATTCATCGCGGGGGCAATGGTTGCGCTACAGATCTCCAGTACAACGCATCCACAGGCGGATGTGAATCTACGGAAATCTCACAACCAAAGAAAGAACTCCCCCAACCCGACACAGACTCTGCGTGCACGGGAAAGACCGCTGGCAATCCCGTCGTTATCGCTAATGGAGCCAAGTATCAGGAGTTTTTGGATTATCCCCCTAAAATAGGGCTCGGGTTCAAAAGATTTTACAGCACTACCAACAAAACATGGTCTCACAACTACTCCGATCGACTAGTTGCTTCCGATGTTTCGCTGGTAGTAGAGCGCGGTAATGGCCAGCAAATATCCTTCACAGTTTCTGGATCTTCCATATTACCAGACTCAATTGACCAAGGAACTCTGACGCGAAATAGCCAAGGATACGTCTACTCCTCTAAAGACGGCTGGAAAATATCATTCAACTCAGCTGGCACTATGACAGGAAAGGTTTCGCCTAACGGAGCCACTTACACAGTTCAAAAAAGTCAATCCGGAACCACTGTCACTGGCCCTTTAGGTGAAATCTATACGATCACTGAGGACCAGTTCGGCCAGCCATTAGGCTTCTCTACGCAAACATATAACTTGAAATTCAGCTACGACGCTCTGCGCAGGCTAGTTTCTGTCATCAAAAACAATTCGCCTACTCCAAGCCAAACACTTTTTTATGCAGATACACGCTTCCCCAGCTACCTGACATCGATCAAAGACGAAAACGGAGTCACTTTTGCTTCCTGGACCTATGACGATCAGGGCCGCGGCCTCACTAGCGAACACGCTGGGGGCGCCGAGCACGTTGCAATTGCCTACAACTCCGATGGTAGCCGGACTGTAACCAATGGGTATGGCAAAAGCGCGACCTATCGCTTCCGGGTCATCAACGGCACCAGCTACATCACCTCGATCGAAGGCGAACCGACCCCTAACTGTCCCGCGGCCAACTCAAGCTTCACCTACGACGCCCAGGGGCTGCTGAAAGCCAAGACAGACGCCAAGGGCAGCATCACCACCTACGACTACAACGACCGCGGACTAGAAACCAGTCGTACCGAAGCGGCAGGTACTCCGCAGGCACGCACCATCACCACCGAGTGGCACCCGACGCTTTATCTGAAAACCAAAGTGACCGAACCCAACCGTATCACCACCTACCAATACGACGCTCAAGGCCGTAACACCGGAGCGATAAGCCATTCTCTATGAGAAGGATCTATCATGGAAAATTTCAAATTGACATTTCCCAAGGTACTACTTTGCACCATTACATCATGCTTACTTTTATTTTCCAGCGCTAGTCAAGCCTATTATTGGTACAACACCAACGAAAATGTACCGCCATATGAGGATGGCTTCACTCTTAGAAAATACCCAACCGCACAAGCCGCATGCACTTACTATGATAAATACTACACCACTACAGAGCCGCTTTACCGAATAACAGCAAGAACGGTAGAGCGCATCGACTACTGGAGCTTTAGATGCAAAATAAAGATGACCTCCTTTGATAATAAGTACTTCCATAACTTCAGCCCAAAGGTTTTCCGAGGCGGCCCCGGCTGTACAGCAGGCACTACCTATAACGAGTCAACTGGTGAATGCTCCATAGACGAAGAAAAAGGTAAACCTGACAAATTGAGCTGCGCGGGCAATCCGGTAAACTCCGCCACCGGCGCAAAGTACGAAGTGGCTCTGGACTACCCACCCCAAGGAAGCTCACCTCTTGAATTCACGAGAAGCTACAACAGTTCTGACGGGTTCTGGCGTCACAGTTACGCCCATTTCCTTCGGATCGCAGGAGGGTTCATATCCTATGTATCTCCAGATGGAAACGAGTCCTACTACAGGTGGAGCGGTACAACCATCACACCAATTACTGCAAATCGAGGGATACTGACAAAGACCACCGTCGGTTTCTCACTAAGTAAGCCGGATGGCTCCTCTCTCAACTTTGATGAGACTGGAAGAGTCACGAAGCTATACGAAAATAGCAAATCCATAGAATTCTCTTACGTAGAGTTCACTGTCACAGCTGTAGATGAGCGTGGAAACCGCATCGTATTTTCAGAGGATTTCGAACACCAGCCAAAATCTCTCGCCACGCCAACCATGGGGGTTGTATATAACTACTCGCCGCAGGGCAGATTAACATCCGTGGACAAAACAGTTGGCAGCGTTTCTCTTCATCAGAGTTATCTCTATGAAGACTCCAGAAATGACAAACTTCTAACTGGAATCATCGACGAAAATGGAATCCGATTTGCAACTTGGCAATATGATGACCAAGGCCGAGCAATCACCAGTGAGCACGCTAACGGAGCTGAGAAAGTCAGCCTAGTCTACAACGCTGATGGCTCCACATCTGTCAAAAACGAGTATGGGCGGCAGACAACCTATCGCCTCCAGGCCATTAACGGCATCCGGAAGGTAGTTGCCATCGAAGGCGAGCCCACGCCGAACTGCCCGTCCAGCAACTCCAGCTTTACCTACAATACTCGCGGTCTGCTAAAAACCAATACCGACGCCAAGGGCAACCTCACCACTTACGACTACAACGATCGCGGCCTGGAAACCAGCCGCACCGAAGCCTCCGGCACTCCGCAGGCACGTACCACCACCACCGAGTGGCACCCAACGCTGTTCCTGAAAACCAAGGTCACCGAACCCGACCGAATCACCACCTACCAGTACGACGCCCAAGGCCGCCAGACCGGCCAGATCGTTACTCCCCGCTAAACACCAAGGAAGTCATCATGCAGGTACATCCCATGTACAGGCTGGGCGCGCTCGCCCTTGCCTGCGGCATCGCTATGTCCGCGACAGCGGCAGAGCGTAGCTGGAACTACACCTACACCGCCCAGGGACTGATCGAAACCGCTGACGGCCCACGCACCGACGTGCAGGACGTCACCCACTACACCTACGACGCCAAAGGCAACCTCACCAAGGTCACCAACGCTCTGGGTCAGGAGACCCTGCTGGGCAATTACGATGATCGTGGCAACCCCGGCACCATCACCGACGCCAACGGCGTGGTCAGCACCCTGACCTACAGCGGCGTCGATCCCAAGCTTGCGAGTATCACCACCGCCAGCAGCACCACCAGCTTCGAGCACGATGCGGTCGGGCAACTGACCAAGATCACCCGTGCTGACGGTAGTTGGCTGCAGTACACCTACGACCCGGCGCGCCGACTGACCGCGATCACCAATAACCTTGGCGAGCGTGTGGAGTACGACGTCGACGTGGCCGGCAAGCGCACGGCACAGCGCCTGAAAGACGCCACCGGCACACTGAAGCAGCAACAGAGCTGGGTCTACGACGAACTGGGCCGCCTGCTGCGTTCGGTCGGCGCCGGCGCGCAAACCGATCACTACCAGTACGACCTGAACGACAACCCAACTGGCCATACCAACCCGCGCCAGTTCAGCAGCTCCAGCAGCTTCGATTCCCTGGATCGACTGGTCAACCAGACCGATGCCCTGAATGGCGTCACCCAACTGGGCTACGACGCCCAGGACAACCTGACCAAGGTGCAGGATCCGCGCGGTGTCACCACGCGCTACGAATATGACGGCCTGGGCAACTTGACCAAGCTGATCAGCCCGGACAGCGGTACCAGCACCTTCGAGTACGATGCCGCCGGCAACATCACCAAACAGACAGATGCACGTGGTGTAGTCGTGACCTTTAGTTACGACGCGCTGAACCGACTAACAGCCCGTCACTATCCGGCCACACCGGCACTGGACGCCAGCTACAGCTACGACGCCACAGTGGGTGGCAACGTTGGCATCGGCCGCTTGACCGCGATCCAGGACGGTAGCGGCACCCTCGCCTACCGCTACGACTCTCGCGGCAATCTGATCGAGCAGGCTCGCAGCCTGAGTATCAACGGCCAGACGCTGGCAGACACCGTGACCTTCCAGTACGACGCCGCTGACCAACTGGTGGGTATCGGGTATCCAGGCGCTGTGCAAGTGGGTTATCCACGCAATGCGGGCGGACAGGTCGCCAGCGTGACTCTTGCCCTCGATGGCGGCACAACCACCAATGTGGCCAGCGGCATCAGCTACCTGCCCTTCGGCCCGCTGCAGCAACTGACCTGGGCCAATGGCATCCAGCTCAACCGCCAATATGACCAGGACTACCAACTCACCCGCCAGGACGTCGGCATTTGGCGTAACGACTACCAGCGTGATGCCAACGGCAACATCACCGAACTGGCCACCAACATCTGGGGCACGCTGAGCTACGGCTACGACGCGCTAGACCGCCTGACCAGTGAGAACACGGCCAGCAAGCAAGGCAGCTACAGCTACGATGACGTAGGCAACCGCACACAGCGCCAAGTCACCGAGAATGGCGCAACAGCGACCACTGCCTACCTGTACGCCAGCGACAGCAACCGTCTGACTGCCATCGACGGACAGTCCGTCAGCACCGACGCCGCCGGCAACCTGACCCAGGACCGTTCCAGCCGACTGCTCGGTTACGACGCACAGAACCGTCTGGCTACCGTGAAGATCAACGGCCAGCAGGTGGCGGAGTATCGCTACAACAGCCTCGGTCAGCGCATCGCCAAGCTCACCGGCCAAGGTTTCACCACCTACCTGTACGGTCCGGACGGCCAACTGCTGGCAGAGACCGACTACAGCAGCGCCGGAGCCCAGCAACGCAGACAAGCTTATCTCTGGCTGGACAGCATGCCTCTGGCCAGTGTCGAAAAGCTGGCTAGCGCCACACCTCGCGTGATCTATCTGCACAGCGACCACCTGAATACGCCTCGACTGGCAACCTCAGGGACTCGGGATCTAGTGTGGCAGTGGGAGTCGGATGCCTTCGGCAACGGCGTACCTAACCAAAATCCGCTGGCAAGCGGACAACAGACAGTACTCAATCTGCGGTTCGCAGGTCAGTACTACGACAGTGAAAGTGGCTTGCATTACAACTTCTTTCGAGATTATGACCCAGCAACTGGGCGGTACGTCGAAAGCGATCCGATTGGGCTCGAAGCAGGCCTGAACACCTTCGGATACGTCAGCGCGAATCCCATCAGTGCTACCGACCCTGAAGGGCTGCAAACTGCAATTCTCTGCACTCGCGTCAACCTAGGCCTAGAGTTCATGACTGCGGGCTGTCCTGGTGGCGGAGCCAAGGCAACTCCAATCGGCGGTATCCCGAACGCGGCGGCAAACACCGGGGGGATCGGTATTTGGTGCGTTCTTACTGGAACTTGCGTAGCCAATGAAGAAAAGCCAGCAAACTGCCCTATTACCGATGCAGGGGGGGAATCCACCGAGCATGCAGACCAACGGGCGGAGGAGGGAAAAACGGATGCTCACCGACAAATCGGCGATAAGAACAAGGTCATAGAAAATGGCAAGAAATACCTCGATACTGACTCCGGTCACACGGTCCATGTGCAAGGTGACCGGGTGGTAGTAACTAGTTCGTCGGGCAAGGAAATCACTCGCTTCAAGAATACCCGTGCTAATACAAACTCTAGAGTCAGATCCGGCAGGTGGATCCCACTGTAAAGGAGTGAGAATGAAACTTTTCGAAGAAGTTATTGTCTGGGCTAAAACCATTGATGGCCGATTGGTTAAATATCGTTGCTTCAAGGACATATCGACAAATCTGTACGCCGTTCAAAGCTCAGATTATTTTGATAGCGACTCGGAGCAAAAACAGCTTTCCGAGTCTGAGCAGCAAGCAATTGAACTGTTCATTGAGGAGTCTCCAGAAACACGTTGCACTTGGCATAATTCGCTTACTAAAGCAATCAAGGAGCATGAGAAAATATTCTCCGAGTGATTATTTACAAGCAATAATTTGAATATACTTAAAGGCAGCTATTACTGGGTAGCTGCCTCCCTGCTCCCAGCATCGGAGGATACGACGGCACATACGACTCATACTCCTAGTGCATCACTTAGCAGAGAAGAGATTGGGGATAATTTTTTCTTGCACTAACTCCATGAAAATACTTCCGTATAAAATAGATCATTCGTTTCCCTTATCACACATACTAAAAGCGAAACCCTTTCACCAAGCTGCTCAAGCTGCCTAGCCCAAGCTGTTCAACCTGATATCGGCTTGCGCGATTGGTGACAAACGCATCGCTGACTCCAAATGCTCCGGAGACAAGTGCGCATACCGCATGGTCATCGTGATCGACGAGTGCCCCAGAATCCGCTGCAAGGTAAGGATGTCCCCTCCTCCCATCATGTAATGGCTCGCGAAGGTGTGGCGGAGGATGTGGGTCAGCTGGCCCGGCGTCTGAAATCCACAGCGCTCATAGGCGCAACGGAAAGCGGCACGGCAGGACATGAACAGGCGGCCGGTTCCGGGCATGCCCACCTTGAACATCAGTTGCTCCAGCTCGGCCGGGATCGGCACTGAACGGCTCTGGCGGTTCTTGGTGCGATGGTAATGAACCTTTCCCCCATGCACGGCCCCACGTGCGATGCTCTCAGCCTCTTCCCAGCGGGCACCTGTGGCGAGGCACAGGAGAGCGACCGGGTATGTGTGGTTGTTCGTGCTGGCCTTGCACTCCTCGAGGAGCTGGGCGACCTGATCCAGGGTGAGGAAGGTCAGTTCGACCTGATCGGTCTTGATCTGCCGGACGTTGGCCAGCGGGTTTGCCTTGTGCCATGAGCCGAGGCGGATCAGCTCGGAGAAGATGGCCGACAGGTAGCGTTGCTCATGGTTGACCGTTTCCGGTTTCACCTCAGTCAGGCGGCGTTGTCGGTAACGTGCCCACGCCAGCGAATCGAACTCGAAGGCCTGCGGATCGCCGAGGCGTTCGGCCAATGCTTGGCAGCGAGCTAGGCGCTGTTTGCCGTCCTTCAGGGTGCAGCCGTGGAGGTCGTACCAGACCCTCACCAGATCAGAGAGGCGGTCATCCAGCGGGCGGCCGGTCTCGCCCAGAACGGTAAAGAAGTCCTGTTCGTAGCGAATGGCTGCGGACTTGGTGGCGAAGCCCTTCTTTCGGATCCTGCGACCAGAGCGACCGTTATCGTAAAAGTCAGCCGTCCACGTTTTCCCATCCTTGCGCGCGGTCATATCGCGTAGCCCCGCCTGATGTAGCGATCATTTATGAGTCCAATGACGTGCTTTTCGAGGTCGCGAGTGCTGTAGCCCTTGGCGGTGTAGTGATCCTCGATCACGTGCCAAAAGGGCAAAGTACGCCCGACCTCTAAGGCTTTTTTTGGCGGGATGCGCTCCCGTGCGATGAGACTGGCGAACTGGCCCAGGAACATCTCGCAGTTCTTCCCCGAGAAGCCCTGAGCCGTCTTGTAGTAACGGCGGTACTCGGTGCGCTCGATGAGTGGATCGGCTTCAACCTGGACCTTGGTGTCGAGGCTGATTAGCGACCAGAAGGCGTCGAAGATCCCTTCCCGGGAAATGAGCTTGTAGTTGTCGCAGGCGTACTGCCAGAGGCCTTGCAGGTGCGGGCAAAGGCCCTCGTAGGTCCGGCAGCCGATCACCTCGCCCGAGGACATCGTGGAGCCTTCGGAGAACTGCTGGACGATGGAGTGGTGATAGCGGAACTCGATGCGCCACACGGTTTCCAGCGGGTTGAAGGCGGGTTCGCCATCGCCGAAGGGATCGCCATTCAGAGAAGCCCACACCGATTCCCAATAGTCGAGCTTGTCTGTCGCTCTCGCCTGCAGCGTCTTGTTGTAGAGGCACATCTGCAGGCCGTTGGCCGAGCCGAACATGAACGTCTCACCACGCCCATAGACTGAGGCGTTGCCGTCGTACTCGATGCGGTCGATGCCGCTGATCTGGCGGACACGCCGGGACCGGCAATGCATGCGGTCCACGAAGTCCACTGGTGGGGTCCAGCCCTGCACGTCGAGGGCGATATGGACAGCACACTGGTTCACCTCGCAGGCCGAGAGCACACCTGCGGCCAGGTCATCCATTACGCCCTGCAGGATCTTCGGATCGGCACCATCCAGGGCATGTGGCGATACTTCAATCTTGAGGTGCGGGCCGATGTTCTCCAGCTTCACGTTGTGGTTCTTGATCAGCAGGATCAGTCCCATATCGGCGTTCTGCAGGCGATACTGGTAACCCGAGTCCCGACCGATGCGACCCTTGGCCCACTTGTAGCCGGCGAAGTTGACGAGATCCTCAGGCTCATCGAACAACGCCATCACTTCCGGGCGGATCATGCCGTTGTACAGCTGCCGCACGGTATCGATGCCACAGCGCAGCAGGCGAACACCCGACAGGTCGGCGAATCTGCCGTTGCTCGGGTCCATGAAAATCCGTCCTTCGGACGACTCATAAAAATCCCCGTTCTCCTTGAGGATCAGGCGGAGGGGGTGAACTGCCTTTTTCATTCTTTCGTACCTTCAATGAGGTTTATTGAGGTGCTTACTCGTTAGCTATCCGACGTGTTACAGGGTCGTCGGCCGCGCCTTCGGCCTACCGCTCGTGCCTGGCGCTCCCGGCCGGCGGCGCGTCTCGCCGACTCAAAACGGAAACGCCCCGACCGGCTGCATCACCTGCAGGGCGGTAAGGAAACCGAGCGCATACGCGAGCGCGAGCAGCCCAAGGGCGTTGATCAGGCCTGCAGGGTCATTGGGTCCTCCAGGGGCGTGCGGGGTATTCGGAATCGGGAACGATGGTGAGCGTGGGTTGTGCGGGTGCTGCTGGAGCGGCGGCCATTGCGGGCGCGGTAGTAGGCATCTGCGCCGGCCTGGGGAAGGACCCGGCGCACACGATAGTTTCGTGGTACTCGCCGTATGTGAGTTCGGCCACGCATTCGGAGCGGGCCTTTACGCCGTAGCCGGACTCGCCCATCTGCCACGAATTGAGCATCAGCCGGCGCCCTTCGGCATCGGTGATGACGAACATGTACATCTCGCGCTGCATGCCCTTCACCAGCCCTTTCACGCGGGCCGCCACGGCGATCTGCCGGCCCGCGAAGGGATGCTCAGCTAGTGGAAGAGTCGGAACACCTGATTGGCCAAAAACAGCACCAGCAGGAAGAGCGCGATTCGCAGCAGTAGGCGCTTGAGCAGGTAGAGCACTCCCTTGAGGATGAGGCTCGCTGTCTTGGTGAGGATGGGCAGGATCAGGCTTCGGCTGAGACCCACCGCCGACGACCTTGAGAGGTCCCATATAGCTGACAAAGCCAATAGTGCCGGCCAGCAGTGCCAGTAGAAGAACCAACTTAGGCGACCGGAAGAGACTCTTGCCGGCTTTGGTGTCCTGGGTTTTGCCGGTGGCGGTGGACTGGTAGAGGCGGAAGGTCTGCTTCTTGATTCGCTTGTATTCGACGATGGTGCCGTCAGCGGGTGGTCGGTTGAGCTGGGCGTCATGCTGGGCCTCCTTGTACCGGCCTGGGATGCCGATGACCGCGAGGTTGGAATGCTTGTAGGCCATCTCGCAGGTCATGCGGATGTCGTCGCGGATGTAGCTGATGTTCGGCGTCGTCAGGACGATGTCCCAGTTGAAGTGACGGTGCCGGGTCCAGGCATCGAGCCAGCCCATGGGCCGGTCCGCTTCATGCGCTGCCTCGGGACCGCCTGGGAAATCGAACTTCTCTAGGTCGCGCTCGCGCCAGGACTTGGGGAACAGCAGCTGGGTTTCGTCGAAGATCAGGAACGCGCCCCGCGGTGCCCACTGGAACCACGTGCGCATCTTTTCCAGATCGGCCAGGGATTCGAGATCGAGGTTGATGATCTGCGCCGTGTTGGGCAGATCAGGAAACACGGTGTAGGCCCGCTCCAGGGTGAAGCCCCGGACGTTGGTGATAATGACGCGGCCGTCCTTCAGCGCGGGGACGGCATCGTCTTGGATCGCTCCACTCGTTTTGTAGGAGCCGTTGGGGCCGTGGTGAATCTTGATCGACATGATTCACTCACCTCCCTATGAACGGCACGAAGCGCATGCAGAAGCGCGTCGCCAGGGCGGAGAACATGATGTTCAGCGCCTGCGGGACGCCGAGGAATTGCAGCGCCGCCGCGAGCGGACCCGGAAGCGTGGCGTACATCGAGCGGACCATGTTGGACACGCCGAGGCTGTCGATCAGCTCGCGGGCGACGGTGTAGCTGACATCGAGCAGGAACAGGAAACCCTGGAGCGCGCTGTACATGGCCCACTGAGTGGCGACCACGAAGCCGTCCTTGATGAAGTCGTAGATACCTTGGGTCATGAACTCCCAGAGCCATTGGAAGAACAGGACAATCTGGTCGAAAGAGCTGGATAGCCATTCCATGAGGTCACTCCTTCAGAATGACGAAGGCGGCCAGCACCGATGCCATGAACATCAGCGCGTAGCGCAGGTAGGAGAGCTTTTCCTCGTACTCGGTGAAGCAGAGGCTGACGGTCTTTTTCCAGACCACGAAGGTGTCGCAGGGGAGCTTGCCGCCGCCCTCGCCGAGGTTGAGATCGAACACGCCCCTGAGCTGGTCGGCGTTCTCTTTGATCTTTTCGGAGAACTCCTTTTTGGCTTCCTCGACCTTGCCGGACCATGTCTCCAAGGCTTCGTCCCAGCTGCCTTGCTTGGGTTGCTCCAGGGACTCTTTCGGGCCGTCGCCGCCGCTGGTGCCGTCATTGCCGCCGCCACCGCCGTTGTTACCGCCGTCGCCCTCTCCCTCGCCACCGCCCGTGCCTGGGTTGCTGCCGCCATCGCCTCCGTTGTTTCCGCCATTGCCACCGCCGGTATTGCCGCCGGGGTTGTCGGGGTTTTCGTTGCCGCCACCCGAGGTGGGGAAGCAGGCAGAACCCGACCACGAATAGCCGGGCGGGCATTTGTCGTCGGGATCGATATCGGGAGGTGTAGTCTCGGCACCGGTACAACCCACCGTGCCGTTCGCGGTCTTCTTGCACTCGAATTTCTTGGCGAGTTCGTCGAGGTAGTCCTGCAACTGCTGATCGGGGTTGTCCGGGTTATCCGACATGTCGTCGTTGCCCACCGGGATCATGTCCACGGTGCAGACGTTGTCATTGCAGCTGTCGGGCGAGCCCGGCTCGTAGATGCAGCCGTCTTTGATTTCCGGGTCCAGCTCAAGGACGGCACCGCCATCGGTGTACGAGAACTGGATCGTCTTGGTGTAGTTGCCGCGTGTCTTGCACTCGGCATCACTGGGCGGATCGCAGCGGCCGGTTTCATGGTTGTAGGTGGTGCTCGCCGCACAACTGCCATGGCGGTAGACGTTGATCTTGTACGGGCCTCCGTAGGTGGACCCGTCCGCGCGTTTGATGAAGTAGGTGTAGAGCGCGGCCGAATCAGTCGTGGCAACGATCACGGACTCGGCGTGATAGTTGGTCCGGTTGCCATTCACGTTGCCGTATATGTAGTCGGCCCGAGCCTTCCACTCCGCCAAGCTGAAGCGCTTGAACTGGCCGGAGCTCCAGCTACTTTCAGGCGGGTCAGGGGAATAGCAACTGGACGCTTGCGTCTGGTTGCACCAGAAGCTCCCGCGATCCGTCTCGGCTTGTGCAGCAACCGGCAAGAAAGCCAGCGCCACCAACAGTAAAAGAACCCGCCACATATCCACTCCAGACATGAAAAAAGCCCCTGCGGATGAACCGGAGGGGCTTCCGCTGTCGTCAGCGAGTCAGAAGAATTCGCCGCATCGGTACCCGGTGATGAAGGCGCCGGCGAAGAACGCCCCCAACCACACCGACCAGAGCACTTACGCCTTGCGCAACATGCTGTAGATCAGGCCGGCGACGGCCAGGATGACCAGGGCACCGACGATGTAGCCGCCGATGTTGGACATGTCGCCCTTGCCGTCAGTGATGGCCTGCTCGACCGAGCTGGTGTCGATGACGCTGGCGGCGAAGGCCGGGACCGACGTCACGGCGGTGACGGTGCCGGCGATGCACAGGTTGCGGAGCGCGGTTACCGGGTTGAGTTTTTGCAGTGCTTTCATGGGTGTTTCCTCTCTACTTGGCTTTACGAAGAAGTGACGCGACCCAGCCAGTCAAAAGCCCCGTCACGAATGCCCCGAGAACGCCCGCAGCGCCGATGCTGAAGGCCTCCAGGGAGAACCCGCCGTTGACCAGGATTTCAATTGCTCCAGCGGCCTCGGGCGGAATCAGATAGGCCTGTTGCCACTCGATCTGCTGGCAGCGCATCAGGCCGTCCGCTGTGGACGCCCAGCTGGTGCAGACCTGAATGGCAACAACGCCTGACATGTCAGCGAGCCTCCTTGCGTGGGCGGTCGCACCAGCTCCAGAAGGAGCGCAGGACGAACCACCACAGGGCGAAGAAGGCGAACGCAGCCGCGACCACAGCGATCACGGAATCCAGCGGGTAGGGTTCGAGGAACTCGCGCACCGCACGCACGGCAGGCGATACGGCGCAGAGGATTGCCACGTACAGAACCCAGCCGAAGGCGAAGCGGAGCGGCGCTTTCATCTACCTACCCCCGCCGTCACGACTTGCTGCTGTCGGTAGGCTTCTCAGCGGCGGGCTGAGTCGGGCGCTGGGCTTGCGGCTGAGCAGCGGGGCGGGCAGCCGGAGTCGGCGCGCTGGCTTCCTTACCCACTGCCAGGAGTTCGGTCAGCACCTGGGTATTGGTGGTGCGACCGAAACGGTCCTGGGTGGGGCGGACCACGCTGGCGAACTTGCAGAGCACCGGAGCGCCTTCGAAGACGATGGAGTCGAGCAGGGTTGGCTCAACGTTGTATTCGCTGATCTCGAAACCCTTGGCGTTACCGCGAGCGGTTTCCGGGATCGGGGAAATGGCCTGGACGCTGGCGAAGATCTCGCCGGACTTGGTGGAGGTGTAGGTGTCGGTCTTGGTGACCCAGAGTTCGACTACGCCGCCAGTGGTTGCAAACATGTTCATCTGAAGCTCCTTTTGCCTTTTTCGGGCATGAGTTGGCCCGCTGCTGCAATTCGGCTCATTTGCCGTTAATTCAGCGGGGTTGTTTTCTTTAGGATTTAAGAGCCAAATTTCTTTGGCTAAATTGCCTTGCAACAGCTCTATATCAACACAAAAAAGCCGGTTAAAACCGTTTGTGCGAATTTATCAAGTGAGTCCTTCTAGCAAGTAATACTCTGCAATAGTGAGCAATTAGAAGTTCTCTAAAGTGCAGATTACTCATGTTCGAATAACACCAAGGGCTCTGCCCTTGTCATCCCGCTCTTGCCGCCGAGGGCTCAGGAGCGCGGGGCGGTGGTGCTGCCCCTCACTCCCGAGCGGAGGCTATTCAGGGAGGGGGACGGTCAAGGGTGCGCTTCGCCCGGCGCTCCGTTTGTCCGAACGGGAAAGCGCGTTCGGACAAGCCGGTGCGGCGGCCCTGGACCTGATTGGCCCAGGTGGGGATGGTGTGGCGAGCGTGGTAGCGGCCGACCACAGCGCCAACTGCCAGCAGCACGAGCCAGAAGATCAGGTGCGGGATCGGGTTAGAGACCATGGCTCAGCCCTCCAGCTCGAACGGTTCGCGCACGGGGACGAAGGGCGTCGGTCTGCCGCTGTCGTAGATAACGTGCCAGTACTTCGGCGGATGGCGCGCGGGTTGGTGCTTCACGCAGGTAAATCCCGGCTCCACACGATAGGTACTGGAGACCAGCCTCCAGACACCGGATACCAGACTCATGGTCCCAACGACCGTGAATACCCGCGTAGGGCGGCACTGGCTGCAACGAGTGAATCGGCTGGAGCCGTCCAGATCCGGTTGAGCCCGAAGGATACGATCCGCTTCGCATACAGAGCAGGTACAGGACTCGGGATGAGGTTGATGCAGGTACTTGCTCAGAAGCATCGGCGGGCACCTCCCCTTCGAAGCTCTGTTGAAGGCGGAAGACCAGTTCGGCGTTCAGGGAGCGCAGGGAAGCTTCAGCGGCTTGCTCAACCTGGGAGCGCAGGGCTGGGGGCATGCGCAGCTTGAACTGGGAGAAGGACCGGACGTCATTCATCGTCGTAATCCCCTTGGCAGAAGATCGACTTTCCCCGGTCCAGGTCGCGGCGGATTTTGTGGAGGTTGATGACGCGACGGCGGCCGATCTTGGCAGTTGGCACGGTCTTGGTTTCGACCCAGCCACGCACCACGTCTTCCGTGATGTCCTCCAGGCCCAGCATCTGAGCGAATACCGCCTGGGAGCAGAACGGAGCGGTACGGAAGTCCGTGACCTTTTCCATAGCGCCTGTGACGGTGAACCCCACTATTCCAGACTCTTCCATGGTTTTGCCCTATAATAAAAATCACACTTACTGAGTAATATCTACTAAGTAAGACAACCATACATCTAGATTGCTACTAAGTACAATCTACTAAGTAGAATATTTGGGCATGATAAAAGACCGCCTTATAACCTTGTTCAACAAGGAGCGGACAAGCGTCTGGTTCGAGAAAGAAACCGGTATTGATCGTTACCGGTGGGGAAACGTGCGCAACGGAAAGGCACGTATCACCGATGCGGAAATCGAGGCCGTGATAGCCCTTTTTCCCCATTACGCCCTTTGGCTGGTGACTGGAGAGGTCGCGCCTGAAAGCGGCCAAACCAGCCCTGAATACGATGAGGCCCACCGAAACTTGGTCGGACAAGACGCGGGATAGAGATTACTCAAAAGGTCGCTAGCCGTTGGTTCGCCCGAGGGAAATCCGCCAGGAGGGAGTGAGGCCGAGACAGCAGGTCGCTCGTGCATCACATTGAATGGGTACGGATATGACGGACGTTTAAGGCACTACGCGCTATTTTCAGTAATTTCTTATTTTTGCTGGGTTACGTAAGAACGTAGCCAAGTTGAATCTCTACGCCTACCCATTAAACAAACTTCAAGTTCATCTGCGCTTCAAAAAGCATCAGATCACTTTCATCGTTCAGTCTCATCTCTCCTACCAAGGCAGGGTTAATATCAACCTCACCATCATCAGTCATCCTAACCTGCTGAGGGTATTTGCTCAAAATTAGATCAGACAGGCCCCGACTGAATCCATCTCTAATCATTTTAATCTTAACGTCATCAGTAGTCCCGTATTTTATCTTCTTATAAAAATCCACATCAACACAGCCAACCCCATTCATAACCTCAACGAATCTAAATATATTATAATCAAAGAAATCATCTTCCTCCTTTACTCGAACTATAGCTAAATTAATTTTCTCCTTACGAGTCTTCTCAGACATATCAACCCAATGCTCACTGAAGCTATCCTCAAATTTCCTATCCCCCCACTTTCCGACAAATACCAAATTCGAAGAACCTTGAGGAACTCGCTCATCCCAGTACTTTATAAACTGAGATATAATTTGCTTCATGGTATATTTCTTGATTTTCCAATCAAGCATCATCGCATAGAATCTACGAGCTGCAGCCTCTTCCAGACGAGAAAGGGCACTGTAGCCGCGGGATTCGTCAAAGAAATCAATAAAACATTGTTTGACTGCAAGCATTAGGCTATCAGGGTCTGTGACGACCCCATTGGAATCAACGAAATCCGTTAGCTCCTGTTCGATAAGCTCCTCAACTTCGAAAACATCGATCTCGCCAATACCATTCGCAAGAATAAGCCTACCAACTTCTGTCTTAACATATTTACATTCAAAATCATCTACAACACCAGGCTGCAGATTCTCCAAACGCTCTATTACGTCCTCATATCTATCCAGGTTAACGCCATCAACAATCTCAGTCGCCTCTAGCATTACGTTACTAAGGTCATCCTTATCTCCCTTTGAGACATTGACGACACGTTCGTAATACCCCATCAAGTCAGCTTTCTGTGTTGTAAACCCATCCACCCCTACCAAATAAACATTTGACTCTAAGCGTTTCAGAGATTCGCCCCCCTTTTTTGAAAACACCTCACTAAACCTATTGACTCGGCCAACTAGATTTTTGAACTGAGACGATGTCAAATTGCTCCCTCCCTTTCTATTGTCGATCAGGAAGAGCCTTTCAATGGGAAGATTCACGCCTTCCAGCAGGGTGGCACTGCAAACCAAATACTTAAGCTCTTTCGACTTAGAAAAGGTGCTCTCCAGATAGAGACGAACGGTATCTGCAATAGAGCCGTGATGATACATAACCCCCCGTCGCAGGCAATCAATAATCAAGTACTGGCTATCGAAGTTTTCAGCAAGCTCATCACATGCCTTGCTAATTATGGGACATTTTACCAACGGCAACCGTTGAGCTAATGTCCAAGCAAATACTTCAATATTTTTTGGCTTATTTCCGTAAACAATGTTTTTGGACAAAGACTCGCCCAACACAAGATCAAAGCAATCCTTGTAAGACATCTCTACATTTACCCAGTCATTCACAAAATGATCATAAAGCCTAAGAATCCCATCTCCCTTTGACAGCCTATAATCACACATGTGAAACAACTCTGACTTCACATACTCATCAATTCGGAAGCCAGACATTCCAATCTTCAAGTAACGAACTCTAAGGTTCAGCTCCTCACAAATAAAAGGAGTAAGAAACTTAAATGACGCCGACCTATTTCGCGCCCCAACCATACATATAACAGATGCCAGCAGCTCGTTACGATAATCGCCACTTAATAAATTATGGGCCTCATCGACAAAAACCATATCAAAAGACAGGGAAACGTGTTCGCTCAGTAGCCTCGTCAATCGCTCCTGGGTTAAAACAAATACCCTATTTGATTTCCCCTCAGAATACATTTCCGGGTGTGTAATTATCTTCCCAACACCATCTATATCTGCGTCAACCAAGCGCTTCTTGGTTTGAGCCAGCAGTGCTTTGGACGGCACAACCACGCAAATTCGACTCTTAGGATTGCCCCTAACAGACGATATAATAAGTTCAGACTTACCATAAGAAGTTGGCGCAACCACCACCACAGACTCGGAATATTGATCCTGAATGAAGTCTTGCAGCAAGTCTTGCTGCTCGGTCATCACAAGACCATCACGTCGAAACGTATCAACATAACTATCGGCATAATTCAAAATAAACGAATCGACGAACTCCTCTCCATCGCCAAATCGATCCGCATTAATAACTGCGGAAACAGGCATTAACCCACTATTAATGGCAATATCATAGAGAGCATCATAGCGTCCTGTTCTATTCCCATAGAGCAATGCAATTCGGTAGCCTAACCGCCTCAACTCAACCGCTGATTGATTTAGCAACAAAACAGCAACTGCTAAAAGCTTTACCAGTTGGGAATCAGAAAGTTGGCTACCTTTGATAAAATCTAAATATAGGGACTTGAAGGAAGTATTTAGCAGACGTCTCATTGTCAGCTCTTTCATAGTCACGCCCCTGCCTCAACTTTCAAGAAAGCCTCGACCTTACTCAGCGTTCCTTTATGCAATGAAAGAGCAAAGAAGGACTTAAATAGCGATTCATCATTAAGACTATCTACAAAATCTACCAGAGCTGCCTCTGCCACTTTGTTAGAAACGTCACTAAACAGAGCCGAAACCAAAAAGGCATTATTATCTTGACTAACCGCTTTCCCGCCAACTACTAAATCACCTTCTGACTCCAATATATCTATCACAACATCTTTGTAATCAGACTTAGAGTCAATTGCAATTCGAGCCGCATGAATTGCGTTTTGCCAGTGATTAAGCTGCTGCTCAGCCAATCTTTTCTTTAAATCATTCTGAGCAGTCGTAAGCAAATCGCACGCAGTACCAGTTTGGTCCTTTCCTGCATGCAGCTCACCGGATTTAACCTCTGTAATCCAGATTGCCTGCCCTGCATTTTCATATAGTAATAAGTCAAAACCCTTCTTGATATTTCTTTCTTCTAAATTGAAAAACGGCGAAACAACCTCGAAGCGAGGAAACAATTCAAGGATTATGACATGAGAAAGCAGCTCACCAAGCATACCCTTCTTAGTTAAGGGTGCTTTGCTACTGTATCTATCCCAAAATGCGCGGATGGTAGCCGCATATTTATACATATCTCGGTCACGGCTAGCTTGACTAAATCCGTGGCATATCCTCGACAAATTCTTCCTTAATGAGCCCTTTAGCTCATCAGAAAAATCCTCCACACAGCAGAGCGCAAATTGATCGAATTCCTTGAAAGAGACTCCATCCACAACCTTTACCTTCCATGTATTGGGAGACTTCCTAAGACTCAGTCAGGTCAGAACTGTATTTCCATACAGCACCTAGCGTCAGAGGGAGTGTTTCGGTAGCGCTCAACAGACACAGCCTGCAGCTCTTGGCACATTGCCACTAACGGAAAGCTAGCGCGAGAAGCTAGTACCCGTAAAGAGTCTAGGGTGACTACATAAGGCGAATTGTCAGAAATAGCCTGTTTCGGTGAGGTTCTTTCACCTTTGAAAGGCCTGATTTAGAAGACTTTGAGGGTACGCGGGCTGCCTCTCATGCGATTCATAATGCTGATGTCCCAGGTTCAAGTCCCGGTGTAGCCACCATCTCTTAAAAGGGGTTTAGCGAAAGCTAAACTCCTTTTTCTTTGTCTGCGAAAAGTCATTCCTTCCCCCCGGCTACTCAGCCTCGGCCAGCAAGCCATCTTCATCATTCCGGATGTCATTTACCCGCAACGAAACCCGGTGTCCCGCAAAGTCCTCCCGCGCGTGTTGAATCAGGTCGTCCACCGCCTCGTTACGGGTGGCAGTAGACAGCCATTCCTCGAAGCTTTCCGGCGCCAGCACCACCGGCATACGGTGATGGATGTTTTCGATGCTCGGCGCAGCGGATCTGGTGAGTAGGGCGCAGGAGAGAACCGGCTCGCCGTCGGGGTTCATCCACTGGGACCAGAGGCCTGCGATTGCGATGATGGGATCGGTGGGGCTGTAGATGAAGTACGGCTGGTGGACTTTCCGGCCCGCCGGGTTGCGCAGGTTTTCCTTCTCGTTCCACTCATACCAGCCCAGCGCGGGCATCAGGCAGCGAGTGCTGCGCAGGGCTTGTCGCCATAAGGGTTTGCCGGCGGCTTCTTCGCTGCGGGCATTGAAAGAGAAGCGCGGCGGCGCGGGGTCTTTCCACCAGGAGGGGATCAAACTCCAGCGGGCAGGCAGCAGTTCGAGCTGGCCACTTTCGTCGTGGCGCAGGATGGGCACGGTCATAGTTGGGGCGACGTTGTAGCAGGCCTCCAACCAGCGCGGCGGTGTGCGCGCACCGATGTGCCAATAGCGTTCGATGGCAGCCTCTTCGGGACTGACGTAGCGTCCGCACATGCCGCGCACCTCAGGAGAGTGGTGCTTTCAGCGTAGTTTGGGCTGAAAGTCAGCGAAGGTCACGGCGACCGGCAAGATCGCTCAATCAGCCCAACCGCTCCAACACCCCCCGCCCGATCACTCGCGTCGTCTCGCCCCCGAAATCCACACTCCCCTCCTCCCGCAGGAATGCATCCACCGCCCCATCGATGCAATCCGCCAATTCCGGTAACTGCCAGTGATGCCGCAGCAACATGCCGGCACTGAGAATGGCCGCGAGCGGGTTGGCGCGGCCAGTGCCGGCGATGTCCGGGGCGCTGCCGTGGACGGGTTCGGCGAGGGCAATGCCGGCGCCTAGGTTGAGCGAAGGTGCAAGGCCCAGGCCGCCGCCCCAGTGGCTGGCGAGGTCGGAGAGGATGTCGCCGAAGAGGTTGGTGGTGACGATCAGGTCGAAAGACTCCGGGCGCTCGACCAGTTGCAGGGCGGCCACATCGACCAGGCGTTCGTCGAGCACGTCGCTCCAGCCGTCTTCGGCCAAGCGGTCGCGGCAGGTGTCGCGGAACAGGCCGCAGGTGAGCGGCAGGACGTTGGCTTTGTGCACGAGGGTGATGCGCCGTGCGTTGCGCAGGCGAGCAAGCTCGGCGGCGCCAGCGGCGAGGCGTGCGCAGGCGGTGCGGCTGATGACCCGTTCGGCGATGGCGACGCCTTCCGCCTCCCAGTGCTCACGGCCGCTGTAGAGGCCTTCGCTGTTCTCCCGCAGGATCAGCAAGTCGATGCCTGCGCGCGGCGAGACGAATGGGCGCGAGCGTACGGGGCGCAGGTTGAGGTTCAGCGCCAGCGCTTGGCGCAGGCTGAGGATGGCGCTGCGGTAGCCTTCGACCTTGTGGCTGGGCGAGGAAACGGCGCCGAACAATCCGGCGCCGCAGGCGCGCAGGCGGTCATAGGTAGTGTCGGGCACCGAGGTGCGGTGGCGCTGGAAGCAGTCCCAGCCGGCTTCGGCTGCTTCTACCTGCAGGTCAGGCAGCAGGCGTCGCAGGACTTCCACGGCGGCGGGCACGACCTCGCGGCCAATGCCGTCACCGGGAATGACACACAGGCGTCGGCTCAAGACTGGCCGAGCGGGCGCAGGCGGTATTGCGGCGGCAGTTGGTCGAGGCCGCTGACGGTGACGTTGAGGTCCTTCCAGATACCGTCCTTGATCCCGTAGATGCAGCCGTGCACGGAGAGCTTCTGACCACGGTGCCAGGCGTTCTGGACGATGCTGGTGTGGCTGACGTTGGCCACCTGCTGGATGACGTTGAGCTCGCAGAGACGGTCGACGCGCTCTTCTTCCTTCTCGAACTGGCCGAGGTGGTCGCGGTATTCGTAGGCAAGGTCGCGGATGGTCCGCAGCCAGCCGTCGATCAGGCCGAACTGGGTATGCTGCAGCGCGGCGCGCACGCCGCCGCAACCATAGTGACCGGTGACTAGGATGTGCTTGACCTTGAGCACGTCGACGGCGAACTGGATGACCGACAGGCAGTTGAGGTCGGTGTGCAGCACGACGTTGGCGACGTTTCGATGGACGAACAGGTCGCCCGGCAGCAGGCCGACGATCTGGTTCGACGGCACGCGTGCATCGGAGCAGCCGATCCACAGGTATTCGGGAGTCTGCTGGCGGGCCAGTTTGGCGAAGAACTCGGGGTCCTCCTCCTTGATGGCTTCGGCCCAGCGGGCGTTGTTGTCGAACAGTTCCTGCAGATCGCTCATGTCCGGCTCCTCATCATTGGCTGGCGGCACCTTACGCAGCGCGGGCGTGACTGACAAGCGGCATCAGTGCACGGCGTTGAGCCGCCACCAGCGCGGTGGACGCGGTGCCTGCTGCAGCGCCAATTGGTGCCAGGCGTCATGCCAGGCCTGGCCTTCGGCAGCGAGGCGCGGCCATTCCAGCGTGCGCCGATCCAGGGCGCTGAGCAACTCGGTTTCCAGCCAGCCGTGGCCGGCGCGCAATGCATCGGCGAAACCGGGATCGGCGAGGGCGCGCTGGTGCACGGTCTCGAAGCGCCACCAGAGCGAGTCCTCCACGGCGTCGGTTTCGCGGCTGAGCAGCCCTTCGCCGGCGCGCTCGTCGAAACCCAGCGGCTGGAACATGGACAGGCAGGGTGCAGAAGTACCAGTGGCGGCCAGGCGCGGAGATTCACCGTCGAGCCGGGCGATGAGGCTGGCGGTGGTCTGCGAGGGGCGCCAGAAGCTGCCGGCATGCAGGCAGATCTGCCGATTGTCGTGCAGGTTGAAGCGGTGCCCGCGGTGACCGTGGCTGCGCAGGGCAACGACCAGCGCCAGCCAGTCGACCTGTGCCGGGCAGTGGGCGAGGAAGTCTTCGTTGAGCTGGCGGCGCTGGTGGGCGCCGGCGACCCAGGGCAGCACGCGGCCATCGAATGCGCGGGCGAAGTGGAAATCGCCACGGCCGTTCCAGCAGCCGAAGCGGCGCGCCTGGGTTTCCAGGTCGGGGCTGGCGAGGTCGTAGTCATGGCCCAGGGTCAGGGCGTTGGAGATGGCCCAGCGCTCGACCTTCTTCGCCGCCCACAGACGCCCGGCGGTTTCCAGCACCCAGGCTTCGTCGCGGTCGGCGATCAGGTAGCTGTTGTCGTAGCGCATGCGTTTGTTGCGATAGCCGGCGGGGCCACCCTGCCCATGGCGTTCCAGCAGTCCGGTGATGACCGACAGCGCCTCGCGGGCGCTGCTGCCGCGCTCCAGCCCCAGGCGAAGCAGGTCCATGCCGAGCAGGGCTTCGCCGTCGCGCTGGGTCAGTCTGGTGAACACGGCTTCGTTGCCGATGGCCACGCCCTTGTCGTTGACACCCATCTCGGCGCCCCAAAGCCAGGCCGGCTGGCTGAGGATGACGCCATGGCGATGGGAAGCCTGGGGGATCTCCAGATAGGTGGTGCGCACCTTGGCCGTGCTGTCGCCGCTCACAGCGGGCAGGCGGATCAGGCGTTGCGTTTCGGCAGGCTCGCGGTCGCTGTTCTTGGCGAACCAGGTGGCCCCGCCGCTACGCAATACCAAGGTGTCGCACATAGTCTTCCTCCCCGTGATCTTCCCGCGCGCCCAGCACTTCCCGCGCCGCACGCTCCCCGGCCTCCACGGCCCCGTCGAAATAGCCCATCCAGCGCGTCGCCGTTTCTGTGCCGGCGAAGTGCAAACGCCCGTAGGGTTCGCGCAGGCGCGCCGCGCCGCTGCTCCACAGTCCCGGCGGGAACAGGGCGGCATAGCAGCCCCGGGCGAAGGGTTCCTCGGCCCAGGATTTGTCTACGTAGTCCATCGGCTGGAGCGCCTTCTCACCGAAGTAGCGGGCGAAGCACTCCAGCACCTGGCCGCGGCGCTCGTCGGCGAGGCGGGCGTTCCACTGGCGCGCTTCGTCGCCTTCGATAAAGCCCAGCAGCACGCCGCGCCCGGAGTCGGGGACGCTGTTGTCGAAGGTCAGGCGGACCGGGCCGATCTCGCTGGTGGCCTGGCCGGAGAGGCCTTTGTCACGCCAGAACGGGGTGTCATAGAGCGCCATGCACTTGATCACCGAGCCCTGCGGCAGGCGTTGCAGCAGCTGGTCGCGCCAACTGGGCAGCAGCGGCTCCTGGGTAATCCGCAGCAGCTGGGTGGGTGGCACGGCAAAGATGACACGGGCGGCCTGGTGCGTACCGCGGTCGGTGATCAGCTCGACGCTGCTGCCGTTCTGCCGCACGGTGCGCACCGGCTCGCCGGTGATGACGTCTGCGACACGCTCGGCGAGTGCTTCGCTGATGCGCTGGGAGCCGCCGAGGATGCGGTCCTGCTGGGCGCCGCCCTCAACGCCCAGCAGGGTGTCGAGGTTGGTGCCGCTGTGGATGTAGAACAACACATGGAGGAAAGAGAGGTCATGGGGGCTGGCGGCAAGCACGGCGCCGCTCATCAGCTCGAACACCTTGCGCCCGGTGGCAGTGCGCACGTTGCGCCGCAGCCATTCGGCGAAGGTGAGGCTGTCCCAGAGCTCGGCCTTGGGGTGCAGGCTGGGGTCGCTCAGGGGAATTTCCCGCGCCATGCGGTCCAGGCGTACATGAGCCTGAAGGACATCGAGCAGAACGTGGGGAGGAAGTTTCGGAATAGCGCCGCGATAGGGCCTCAGGCGATTCCCGAAGAGGGTGAGGTTGTCGCCCTGGTTCCACTGCGGATAGGTCGACAGGCCGAGTTCGGCCAGCAGGGAAAGGATGCGTTCCTGGGTCGGGCCGACCCACTGGCCACCCACCTCGACCACCTCGCCGCTGGCGAAGCGATGGTTGAGGGTGCGCCCACCGACGCGCTTGTTGGCTTCGATCACTTTGACCCGTTGCCCGGCTTGCGCCAGGCGCCAGGCCGCGGTCAGCCCCGAAATACCGGCGCCCACCACGATCACATCGCTGCGATTCATGTCTGCGACCTTATGTTCTTGTTGTTATTGGGCTTAAGCGTAAGCCAGGAATCGTCCTCGGAGAAACCCGATTCGTGGGAAATTTCCAGGCTTTGCGGGGGTTGAAATGTCGAGGGCTCTAGCCTGGGCTATCCCGGAATGGAAGTGATCTGGTCAGGTCGGAACGAACAGTGCGGCGGGGAGATGATCGCGGACAGAGTCCGCTCCCACGCAGTCCTGGATTCCAGCGTGCGGGGTAGCGGGGAGTCTGGGGAAGTTCTCGTAGGATGGGTGGAGCGGAGCGATACCCATGCCGCAGACGCACCGATTGATGGGTATCGCTTCGCTCCACACCATCCTACTTCCTGGTCAGTGCGAAGAAGCCCGCGTGGCGGGCGTTCAGTCGACCAGCGTGCAGGCCATCACCAGCGCGTCTTCACGGCCGCCGACTGCCGGGTAGTAATCGCGGCGGCGACCGATTTCATTGAAGCCGTAGCGCTCGTAAAGGCGATAGGCGGGACCGTTGGAGGCGCGGACTTCGAGGAAGCATTCCACTCCGCCCCGCTCGTGGGCGCGCTTCATCAGGTGTTCCAGCAGCGCCAGCCCCAGGCCGCGGCCCTGGCTCTCCGGCTTGACGGTGATGTTGAGCAGGTGCGCTTCATCGAGGATCAGCTGAATCACGCCATGGCCGACCTGCTGGGAACCTTCGAACATCACCCAGCATTCATAGCTTTTCAGCCCATCGGCGAAGGTGCCGCGCGTCCAGGGGTGGCTGAAGGCGGCGTATTCGATCTTGAGTACGGCATCGAGGTCCGCCTCGGTCATCGGGCGGAAAGAAACAGCGTCGCTCATGCAGGTGCCTGACTCATCCAGCGTTGCCGCACTCGGCGCATGGCGCGCCAGAGGTCGGCTTTCAAAGTGGGTTCTTCGGCCAGGCGCTCCAGGCCCGGCAGTGCCCAGGCTACGCCCAGGCCTTCGACCTGCAACTCGCGCAGCAGGGACTCTTCATCGCCCTCGCCGGCGAAGCGTACGGCGGGCATGCCGACCAGCCACAGGCAGGAACACGGGGCGCCCTCCTCCAGCCGCGCGGCGACGAAACCCTGGACGAACTCGCGGGCGGCTTGCGGGCCCTGGTCCATGTTGCCGCGGGAGAACAGCGGCCAGCGTACTGGCTCGCCCATCAGTTGCGGGCTGTCCGGCAGGCCGGCGGCGCGCAGCAGGTCCTTGAGCAGCAGGTAGGCCGGGTCGCGGCTGGTCAGTGGCTCGCCGGTGGGCAGTTCGACCAGCAAGGTGCATTCACCGGCACGCAACAGTTGCAGGGCAAAGCGTGGCGGCGGTGCGACCGGCGCGCGGACAGCCGGTTCGGCTTCCGCCTCGGCCGGCTCTTCGGCCTTGACCGCAACAGCCGGCTTGGCCGCAGCGCCGACCTTGGGCAGCAGGCGCGCAGCGATCGAGCCGGGTTCTGCCGGCATTGCCGGTGCAGCAGGCGCGGGGGTGGCAACCGGGGCGATGGCCTCGCGAGCCACCGCAACGGACGCGGGAGCAATCGGCTCGGCTACGACGGGCGCAGGCGTTTCCAGCAACTCCGGGCGCGACGGAGCGGCGAACGGCAGCACCACGCGCGGCAGCCAACTGGCGACCTGCATAGCGCCAAGGTAGGCGCGGCGACGGGCTTCTTCGATCAAGGGGCGTTTACCTGTGGGTGGTGCCTGCGCGAGCAGGCCGACACGACGAGGCGGGATTGTCGCGTGAAACGCGCTGGGGGGAAAGGCCGGCGGGCGGAGAGCCCGTGCGTTTCGCTTACGGAGTGCCGAAGACGTAGACGTTGCCGGTGAGCTTGACCGCACCGGTAGCCTGGTAGGTGAGCAGGTTGGTCTGCTGCAGGCCGCTGCCGGAAACCTTGCCCTGGTTGGCGCCGCCCAGGGTGAACTGCAGGTTGGTGGCGCTGGCGTTGGTCAGGCCGATCTTCATGGCCTGGCGGTTGAACAGCGCGCCGTCACCGTTGAAGCCATTGTTGATGGTCACCATGTCGATGGACATGCCGTCGAAGCTGAAGGTGCCCTTGATGTTGTCCAGCACGATATAGCCGGTGCTGTTGAGCGGCTGGATCGCCAGGCGCGCACCACAGCCGCCGGTGCAGCGGGTATCGGCGGTGTTGGCGGCGAGGTTGAAGTTGACGCTCAGGCTGACGCCGTCCTGGCCGCTGACATCGGCCATTTCGCTGTCGTCCAGGCCGCGCATCTCGCCGTGGGCGGCGGCGGCCAACAGGAACAGGGGGGCCAGGAGTCGGCTCGAAAGGCGTGCAGTTTTCACGGCGAGTCTCCTCATGCGCTAGCGCGGCAGGTTCACGGTTCGAACGTTCAGGTAGTCGATACGCAGGCCACGGATGGCCTGGGAGCCGACGTCGGTGCCGCTGATGTTCAGGTTGCCGATGCTGATATTGCTCTTCTGCACGTTCTGGTAGAAGGCTTCGTGGTTGGCCCAGGTAACGCCCGGCGCACTGAGTACCAGGTCGCCGTTGCTGGCCACGGAGAGCGTTGCCGGCTGGTAGTTGGCATCGCCCAGGTTGAGGTCGAAGTAGACGTTCTTGGCCACTACCTTGTTGCTGTCGGCGCAGTTCTCGCAGCCGGCGATGATCAATTTGTCGGCATACATCTGCAGGCTCATGGAGGCCTTCAGCCCGGCGGCGTCGCCCCACAGGTTGAGGTAGGAGCCGTTGAGGGTGAAGTTCTCCAGAGCGATGGAGAAGAAGTCCGTGCGCGTGGTGGTCGCGCCAGCCGAGCCGTTGCTGTTGTAGGCCGTGCTGGGCAGGGTGAACTTGGTGGCGATGCCGATATCCAGCCCCTGGATACGCGTGCCGGAGGAAGTCTGCATGGCGCCGGCCACCAGTTGCACCGTGGAGACGTTCTTCTCGGTGCGCGTAATGGTGCCGCTGACGCAAGTGGTGGCGCTGCCGCCTTGCGCACCGCAGAGCTGGACGAACTTGTCGTAGTCGCTGGCGCGCTGGCTGAGGGTGACGCCGTTGCGACTGACGGACCAGGCGGCGCTGAGGTTCTGCTGGGCAGCCGTGAGGTCGCTGGTGCTGGTGTTGTAGGTGTCCACCGAGGCGTTGTAGTTCTTCACCGCGGTGTTGTTGTTGCAGGCGGCGAGGATACCGCAGTCGTACTTCGTCCCCAGCGCCGGGCGGTCCACGCACCAGAGCCCGCAGACCTGGGCAGGCGCCGAGGTGTAACGGGTGTTCATGGTGTTGTAGTTGGTCTTCTGCACCGCCTGGGCCGCATCGACCTGGGTCTCGCGCTGGTTGACCACCGCCATGTCGGCGTCGATGCCGGACTTGAGGCTCACCATGTTGTTCGAATAGGTCGTGAGCAGTGTGTCGCGCTGGGTCTTCAGTGCGCTCAGCTCGCTGTTGATCTTGGTCGTGGCCTGGGCCGGGTTGGTGCAACCGGCCTCACCGTAGAGGCAGCCCTGGTAGTAGGACCAGAGACCGAACTTGTGCGTATCGTTGATCGGGTCGGTCCAGGTCGGCGTCATCAGTTGCAGCGCTTCCTGGTTGGCCGGGATGTTCAGCCCGGCCTTGTACTTGATCGGCCCGAGGGTGAAGGGGTGCATGGGCGTACCCAGATAGGCCTTGGTGTCCAGCGTGCCGCGCTGGCTGCCGGCGCCCTTGATGTAGGCGCCGGTGATGTCCACCTGCACGTCCTGGTTGGCACTGTTCTTCACGCCGGTGATCTTCGAGGTCGCAGCGGCCTGGTCGTAGCTGAAGCCATCGATGAAGAAGCCCAGGCCCGCGCCGCTGACCTCTTCGAGCTGATCATCATCCAGCGCCTTCATGCCCAGCGCCGGCAGGCTGACCAGGCAACCGGCCAGGCAGGCGAATACTGTCGCGCGCCAGCTCATGTCAGCGCTCCTCATGTCAGCAACCCGCCGCTTGCGAGCCCATGCAGGTCGACTGCCGGGGCAGGCCGCGCAGGGCGTCGTAGAGGTTGATCAGGATCGGGTAGACCGCATCCGCGCCGCTACCCACTTTCGGGAAGTTGGCGAAGGCGCCGGACTGGGTGTTGACGAAATTGCCGGCGTTGGCCAGGTCCTGCCAGGGCACGTTCTGGTTCTGCAGGGAGAAGAAGATGCCCTGGGCGCCGGTATTGATGTCGGTGGAGCCCGGCTTGCCGATGTAGATGGTCTTGTAGTTGGTCAGGTCGAAGCAGGTGGTCAACCCCAGCGCCTGGCAATTGCTGGTGGTGGACAGGGTCGGGATCAGCGAGGCGATCAGGCCGCCGGCGTCCGAATGCAGCGAGTCGCCCTTGGCGATGCCGATCTGGGTCGCACGGTTGATCGGCTGGCCATTGATGGTGGCCTCGCCGGTGCCGGCCTTGAGCAGAACCACGTCGGCGTATACCGGCGTGTCCCCGGCAACAGCCAGCGCCAGGCAGTTGATCAGGTTCGGGCAGCCGTTGCGGGTGTAGTAGTCGTAGGCGATGGATGCCGGGCCGTAGATCTGCCCCTGTAGGTTGCCGGTGATCGACAGGATGTCACCGGAGAGATCGCCCTGCGCCTTGCCAAAGCCGACCCGTGCGCCCACCAGTTGGCGCACGCCGTTGTTGGTCTGGAAGGCGAACTCGACGTACGGATCCTGGATCTGGAACGGCACCACCTTGGCATCGGCGGAATTGGCGTTGTCCACCCGTCCCAGGGCGAAGTTGTTGATCAGGATATCCGCCGGCTGGCCGGAGACGGTAGTGGAACCGGTGCGGCTGTAGTTGCCCAGGCTCAACTGATCGATGTTGGTCAGCAGGCTGATATCGGCGCCGAAGTTGAGCCGGGTGTACTGGTAGTTCTGGTAGGTGGAAGCGTCGACGGTGAGCATCGCGCCCTGGCCGGAGATGGCGGACAGCTCTTCATCGTTCATCGACTGCATGCGCGCCTGGGCGGAAAAGGCCAGCAGGCCGCCGCAGAACAAGGCAAGGGCACGCATGAGCGGACCGGAGGACTGACGCATGGCACTCTCCTTTCCTGGCCCCCTGTTCGCGAGAGCCTGTTGTTATTCGTCGGGCTTATCGGGTCAGGAAGCAGGTCGAGACTCGGCGCCGTGATGCCACTATAGGAACTCACCCGCCACGGCGGGCCGACCCATAGTCGAGTAAATCGCTCCGAACGATAGACGAAGAATGGAAAGTCCGGGCCCGGTTGTTACCCATCGTCACACCCGGGTGACAGACTCGGGCGGCCGAAAGCTCACTGGTGGCGGAACAGGCCGATCAGGTGCTCGGCGATCGCGCCCTTGATGGCGTCCAGGTTCAGCCGCGAATGGGCCTGCAGCTTGGCAGTGTTCAGCCGATGCAGGTGCAGCGAGGGCATGCGCGCCTCGTACTCGCGCAAGTCGCCCTTCACCAGCACCGGCAGGAAGATGTCCCCACGCATCCGGTAACGGTTGATCAGCAGCTTCAGGCCATCCTGGAAGGGCAGCTCCCGCGACGCTACCAGCCGGTGCTCGCCGGGGATCTTCAGGTACAGGCCGCTGTAGCCCATGGTCTCGCCGGGCAGGATATGGATGCCGGTGGGCTCCACCGCATCGCCGGGAATGTCGTGGAAGGTATCGAACCAGGCCTGCTCGTCCGGGAGGATGGTGATGCCGCCCTCCTGGCTCTCCGGAATCACGAAGCTGTAGTTGCTGTAGAGCTTCTCGACGTACGACGAATAGATGCACAAGCGATTTTCGAAGCGCTGCAGGAAAGCGATGGCTTCATTGCGATCGGTGATCGCATCCAGGTCCCAGTCGAGGTCGTTCTGGCGTTCCAGTTCGGCCCAGCGGGCTTTGGCAAGTGCGGCGTCGTAGGTCATGGCAGCGATCAGCCTTTCGATATCCCGGCTCTGATAACAGGCTATGGCAAAAAACTTGCCAGAAAATTCAGTGAGTTAGCCCTGATTTTCCGTGAACCAGCGCACACCTGGGGCGCTGTCGCCGTCGCAAACTGACGCGTTTCGTCACCCTGTCGGCCAGGGGGGGACCTTTGCAGTACAATCGCCCCCTTTGTTCATTCCGGGCCCAACCAAGCCGATGATCGACCCACGACGCGTACTCCGCGCCCTCGCCGAACACTGGGTGCTGCTCGAACCGCTGTGCGAGCGCTTCGACGCCGGCACCTTGAGCCTGGTGGAGCTGCGTATCCAGCTCACCAGCCAGTTGCCCGACAGCACCCCGGTGGACATCACCGCCCTGCTCGACCAGTGGGTCCGCCTGGACATCCTCGTCCCGGTGGCCAAGAGCCCCAACCGCTTCGAGCTGAACGCGCAGATCCACGACTTCCTCGCCTACCTGCGCCAGGAACACCGCCTGGGCCTGTGCCTGGAGATCGAAGCCTACCTGCGCCACCTCGAGCGCCTCGCCGGCTACATCCGCGAGGCTTTCGAGGCGCGCGACGGCAACGACCTGGCCCGGCAACTGCGCCTGCTCGACATGCGCGTGCGCGACGTGCTGAAGAAGCTCGCCAACGACGAACAGGCGCTGGTCGCCGTGGCCGATCGGGCCAAGACCCAGGACCGGCAGATTCCGCTGCGCCAGCGCTATGCGGAAGTCCTGGCGACCTGGGACGAATACGTCGAACCGATGATCCAGCTGGTTTCCGCCGACGGCGCCTTCGAACAGGGCGTGCACCGCGTGGAGCAGGTACTGTTGCGCCTGCTCAGCGAACAGGCGCGCCTCGGCCAACTGGTGGATGACGACCAATTGCTGCGCACCCACGCGCGCATCCTGGAAATGCAGACCACCGCCCAGCTCACCCTGCGCCGCGCCCGCGAACTGCTGCTGCCGTTGCGTGAGGAAGCGCGCCGGCACAACGCGATCACCCGTGGCGCCGCCCTGGCGCTGTCGGTCATCCGTCGCAAGGGCATCGACGCCGTGCCCCAGGCGGCGATGCCGATGTTCACCCGGCCGCAGAGCAACTTCCTCGGCACCGCCTCGCAGGTCGAGAGCTACGTCTTCGCCCTCGCCAACTTCCAGCCCAAGCCTGCGCATTTCCCCAAGGCCAGTGGCAATCGCAAGAGCGACGGCCCGCAGCGCTCGCCACGCACCGCGCGGGAAATGCTCGACCGCTGCCAGGCCGCGCTGCCCCTGCCGGACCTGATGCAATGGCTGCTGGAGCAGGAACCCGAAGGCGCCACCGACGAACTGCTCTACTGGTTCTCGCGCCTGTCGCGCGATGCCCGCTTCCAGCGCGACCGCCTCGAGCGCGCGCAATACGACACTCTCCAGCACAGCGTCAGCCTGTGCTCCTTCGCCCTGATCGCCGGCCCGACCGCTGGCAAGGACAGCAAGAGCGAATCGCATGCAGATTAATCTCACCGAAATGACCCAGCTCGCGCCAATCTTCCGCGAGCTGTTCAAGGGCTTCCACATCAGCCGCCGTGATCCGGAGCTGTACAGCCAGCTGTCCAACCAGCAGGACGCCTACCGCGCGCTGTTCCGCAGCCTGGGCTACGAACTGGTCTGCGATACCCGCGGCTTCTACTACTTCGTCCCCGAGCAGACCGGCGCCCAGGTGAACAAGACCGCCCAGCGCCTGGCACTGTTCACCTTCATCCTGGTCGAACACCTCGCCGACCAGGGCCGCGACCCGCTGGCCGTCCTCGACGGCGGCAGCATCGGCCGCGACGAGCTGCCGCCACTGCTGGAGAAGTACCGCGACCTATTCCTGCAGGCCGAAGTGACCACCCAGGAAGAACTGGAAGAGAAGGTTATGCGCCGCCTCACCCAGCTCGGTTTCGCCGCCGAGGACAACGGCGTGTACCGCTTCCTGCCGCCGATCCACCGCTTCCTCGACGTCTGCCTGTCGGTCCAGCAGGACCGCGACCTGGCCAGCAACCTGCACGCCAGCGAAATGCAGTTCACCGCGCCCGCGCTGATGGAAGAGGACGATGAGCCGGTAGTGATCCTGGAGTCCTACGCCAACGAACCGCTGGAAGACAGCGAAGACGCCATCGTGGTGATCGACGAACCCGCTGCCATCGCGGAAGAAGAGAGCGAAGAAGACGCCCTCGCCCGCGCCATCGCCGAAGAACAGGAGGCCCAGGCATGACTCAGGAACGCTACGGCATCCGCCGCTTCGCCCTGCTCAACACCGCCGGCTACAGCCTCGGCATCTTCCCGCTGGAACAGCCACTGTCGGTCTACGGCGCGAACAACCTCGGCAAGTCGGCGTCGATCAACGCGCTGCAGTTCCCGATCCTCGCGCGCATGTCCGACATGAGCTTCGGCAAGTACAGCCTGGAAGCCTCGCGCAAGTTCTACTTCGCCACCGACACCAGCTACATCCTCATCGAGCTGGACCTGCCCAACGGCCGCCATGTGATCGGCGTCGGCGGCCGCGGTCCGGGCGGCGGCTTCGGCCACCAGTTCTTCGCCTACCAGGGCGAGTTGGACCTTGAGCACTACCAGAAGAACGGCACCTGCCTGCGCCTGCGCGAGCTGTATGCCAACCTCGAGCGCGAGGGCATCAAGTCCTATGAACTGAAGCCCGACGAGCTGCGTCGCCTGCTGGTCGGCGGCCACACCTCGATCCCGCTGGACCTGACCCTGATCCCGCTGCGCTCCACCAGCGAACAGAGCCTGAAGACCTTCCGCTCGCTGTTCATCAACCTGCTGCACATGCGCGAGATCACCGCCGCCAAGCTCAAGCAGCTGTTCCTCGATGCCTTCGAGCACAGCCTGCGTTCGGGCAGCGTCGACTACATCGCCGCCTGCGAGGAAGCCTTCCGCGACGTACGCCGCATGGAAGGTGACTACCAGGCCCTGGTCGCCGCCGGCCCGCTGGTCGAGGCCCTGGCCAACGGCGTGCAGCAGCGCGAACTGCTGCGCGGCAAGATGCACCGCCTCTCGCCGCTGCTGGATAACCTGCTGGGTACCTGGGAAGACTATTCCGGCGCGCGCAAGGAAGAGCTGGTCATCCAGGCCGAGCACTACAAGCGCGAGCAGGACGGCCTGCAGAACGAGCAGCGCGGCAGCACCGCCGAGCTGATGCGCCTGGAGCGCGAGATCAGCGAGATCCAGCGCTGGATGGGCGAACTCGCCGTGCTGAAGAACCGCTTCGCGCTGGTCGATGACGTCAAGGTCCTGGAACAGCAACTGCTCGCCGCCAAGGACGCCCACGACGAACTGGCCGGCGCCCTGGCACACTCCCGGCAGTTCTCCAGCGAAGACCTGGAAGAACGCATGCGCGATCTGGAAAAACGCCTGAAAGGCGTTCGCCAGCAACTCGAGCACGCCGACAACAACAGCTATGCCCGCCTGCGCGAGGAATTCTCCCAGCAGGACGTGGAGCGTCTGATGCGTCTGTTCAACGGCGCGCTGTTCAGCCTGCCGCTGGGCGAAAAAGGCGTAGACCTCGACGAAGCCGGCCAGTGGGTCGGCAGCGTCGAGAAGATCCTCGATGCCTTCAAGGGCGAGCGCTTCGAAGTGCCCGGCCTCTCCATCGACATCTCCACCATCGAGCCACCAGCCCTGCAAGCCCTGGCCGACCGCGCCGCGCTGCGCGACCAGAAGGAACGCCTGGAGAAGGAGCTCAAGCAGCTCAAGACCCAGCAGGCCGTCGCCGCCGACCGCAATGCCAGCAAGGCGCAAGCGGACAAGTTCTATCAGGACGTGCTCGATGCGCAGAAGGCGCTGGAAGACTTCCGTCGCAGCCAGACGCTCAACGCCGAAGAGCCGGCCAAGCTGGAGCAACTCGCCCAGCTGGAAGCCACCCAGGACGAACTCAAGCGCTCCGCCGACGCCTTCACCGAACGCGTCCAGCAGCTCTCCGCCAAACTGCAGCTGATCGGCCGCCAGTTGGCCGACATGGAAGCCAAGCAACGCACCCTCGACGATGCCCTGCGCCGCCGCCAACTGCTGCCGGCCAACCTGCCGTTCGGCATCCCGTTCATGGACCCGGTCGACGACTCCATGGACAACCTGCTGCCGCTGCTCAACGACTATCAGGACACCTGGCAATCGCTGCAGCGTGTGGACGGTCAGATCGAGGCGCTGTACGCCCAGGTGCGCCTCAAGGGCGTGGCCAAGTTCGACAGCGAGGATGATCCGGAGCGTCGCCTGCAACTGCTGATCAACGCTTACGCACACCGCACTGACGAAGCCATGACCCTGGCCAAGGCGCGCCGTGCAGCCGTCACCGACATCGCCCGTACCCTGCGCAACATCCGCAGCGACTACGACAACCTGGAACACCAATTGGCGCTGTTCAACCGCGAGATCAACAAGCGCCAGGTATCCAACCTGCAAAGCTTCCGCATCGTACTGGCGCCCAACAAGGACGCGCTCAAGCACATCGACCAGATCATCCACAGCGCCGGCCAGTACGAAGAGGGCGAGAACCTCTCCGTCTTCGACCTGACCCAGAGCGCCGAGCAGGATGCGAAGAACGAGGAAGCCAAGGACTACCTGTCGCGCCTGGTGGCGGCGAACAACAACCAGTTGGGCCTGAAGGACCTGTTCGAGCTGGCGTTCGAGATCACCAAGATGGGCGGCCAGCCGATCATGCACACCGACATCGACGGTGCGGCATCCAACGGCACCACCATGACCATCAAGGCGCTGACCAACATGTACCTGTTGCTGCACCTGATGGACCGCGAGCAGGCCGGCCGCGTGCGTCTGCCCTACTACCTCGACGAGGCGGCGGACATCGACGAACGCAACCAGTCGGCGCTGCTGGAGACCAGCCTGCAGCTGGGCTTCGTGCCGATCCTGGCGAGCGTGAAGCCGCAGGTCTCAGCCCAGGTGGCCATCGACCTGGAAGGCGGCAGCGGTCCGAACGGTATCTATATCGACGAGGCAGACTGGAAGTACATCCGTCGCCGGGACACTGAAAAGGCTGCGCACAACGACGTGGAAGCCAGCGCCGAACCGGCGTAACACTTTCTCGGCGTTAACGAAAAAGCCCCGCCATGCGGGGCTTTTTCCTTTCCGACTCTGCGCGACCCTGCACTTGTAGGAGCGAGCTTGCTCGCGAACCGCATAACGCCGAAGCCTATTCGATACCCATTGCTGATGGGTACCGGTGCGCACCACGCCCCCCTACAAACGCTGCTCGTGCACCCACCGAGCCCGTGGAATGAAAAGGGCCGCTGATGCGGCCCTTTTCCTGTACGGCTGAAACTCAGTTCGCCTTCCCAAGCGGAATCTTCGGCGCCCAGTCCAGCCACTTCTCGTCGTACTCGTCGAACAACGCGAAGGTCTGCCCGGGTTTGGCCGGCGAGCCCATTTCGTCGTTGTTCGGTGTCGCGAAGGCCACGCCGCCGGCGAGGATGGTTTCCATCGACTCCGTACGCAGCTTCACGCCTTTGAACAAACCTGCGTCGACACCGACGCCACTGGTATTCCAGAAGCGGCTGCCCGTCCGCACCAGCGCTGCATAGCGTGGCTCGATGAGGATGTGGACCAGCACGCGGTCTGCCGTCTCGCCCAGCTCGAAGGAAGTGACCTTGCCGACCTGCACCTCGCGGTAAGTCACCGGAACCCCAGCCTTGAGCGAACCCCGTCGAGACGCACTCAGGGTCAGGCGCAGGCCGTCAGCATCCAGCAGGCGGTTGGGTTCGCCGCCCAGCAGGCTGAAGCTGGTCTGCGCTTGGCCGGCCTTGGGCGCCGGCAACACTTCGATGTACTGGCCACTGACGATGGTGCTCAGGTTGGACACGCCGGAAAGACCGACCTGCGGGCCCACTACCCAGAAACGCGTTCCCTGCCGGGCGATGCGATCCGCCCCCCGGGTGAGGCGCGCCTTCAGTTGCACGGACTGCAGGTCCTTGCTCAGATCGACCTGCTCGATGCGGCCAACCTCCAGCCCCTTGTAGCGCAGGACAGTGCCTTCCTTCAGACCGTCCGCCGTATCGGCGCGCAGGTCGATGATCTGGCCCTTGAGGTGCGCATCGACCTCGCTGTCGTACAGCGCGAAGCGGCGCACCTTGGTCACCGGAGCCGCCTTCGGGTCCGGGGTATCGAAGGCGATGCCGCCAGCGATCAGCGTCTGCAGCGACTCGCTCTTCAGCTTGATCCCGTCCAGGCCGCCGCTGATGGTGACGCCACTGATGTTCCAGAAGCGCGAAGAGGTATTCACCAGCTTGGCGTACTCCGGCTCGATGTGGACACCGATGATCAGCCGCGAAGGGTCACGACGGGAGAGCTGGTAACTCTGCACGCTGCCCACTTTCATCTGGCGGTAGAGGATCGGTGTACCGACCTCCAGCGACCCCAGTTGATCTGTGGTCAGTACCAGATGCAGGCCCGGCGAGTCGAGATTCAACGGAGGCGCTTTCGGGCGGATGACGAAGTCACGGGTCGGATCGCCGCCACTGGCGAATCGCACACTCAGATAGTTGCCCTTCACCAGCGCCTCCAGCCCGGTGATGCCCGCCAGCGAGATGCTCGGCTTGACCATCCAGAACTCGGTCTTGCTGTTGAGGAAGTCCTCGGTGCGCGGGTCCATGGACAAGGTGGCGGTGGCGCCATTGAAATCCTTGTCCATGTCGATGCTCTTCACCGTGCCGACCTGCACGCCGTTGTACATCACCGGCGTACTGCCCGGGGTCAGGCCGCTGACGTCGCTGACCTTCACCTTGACGCTGAGGCCGGCCTGAGCCGCGTCGAAGTCCTCATACAGGCGGAACGGCTTGGTCGGGTCGGTGGGCGGGCTGTCCGGGTAATTGTCAGGCGTCGAGAAGGCGATACCGCCGGCCGCGATGCTCGCCAGCGACTCGGTACGCAGCTTCAGGCCGCTGAGGCTGCCGGACAGGGTGATGCCGCTGGCGTTCCAGAAACGCGTGTGCTTACGCACCAGGTTGGCGTAGGCTGGCTCGATGTGGACCTTCACCTCGATGGTCTTCTGGTCCTCCGCCAGGCGGTAGCTCTTCACCTGGCCAACCTGGATCTGCCGGTAGTAGATCGGGCTGCCCTGCTCCAGTGAACCGAGGCGCTCTGCCTTCAAGGTCAGGTGCAAGCCCGGCAGGGAGTCGGACAGCGGCGGCGGCTCCTTCAGCGCAGAGAACTCTCTCTGTTGCTCGCCCTTCACCGGATCGATGGCGATGTAGTTGCCGGACACAAGGGTCTCCAGCCCGGTGACGCCGGCAATCGAAACGCGTGGCTTCACCAGCCAGAAACGCGTTCCCTTGCTGAGGTACTCGGCAGCCTCCTTGCGCATCTCCACGGTTGCCGTGACGCCAAGGGTGGGCTGGTTGACGTGAAGGTCGACCACTTTGCCGACGCCGATCCCCTTGAAGATCACCTCGGTCTTGTTGGCCTGGATCCCCTCGCCGCTCTCGAACTGGATGTTGATCACGATCCCCGCCTGGTCGTATGCACGCCAGGCCAGCCAGGCACCGATCGCCAGCGCGACCAATGGCAGGATCCAGATTGCCGACCAGTTGGTGGTCTTGCGCATCTTGGGTTTGGGGAGATCACTCATCGTCGTTTTCCGCGTCCGTGTTATCCCAGATCAGCCGGGGATCGAAAGTCACTGCCGCCAGCATGGTAAGCACCACCACGCAGGCAAAGGCGGCTGCACCGAGGTTCGCCTCGATGCTGGCCAGATTGCCGAAGTTCACCAGCGTCACCAGGATCGCGATGACGAAGATGTCGAGCATCGACCAACGGCCGATCCACTCGATAAAGCGGTACATGATGATGCGTTGCTTGGCGGACATCGGCTGGTGCCGCTGCACCGAGTAGAGCAGCAGGGCAATGCCCACCAGTTTGAACGTCGGCACCAGGATGCTGGCGATGAACACCACCGCCGCGACCGGCAGCATATCCGCATTGATCAGCTCGACCACGCCTTCCATGATGGTGGCGGGCATACCGTTGCCGAGGAAGTTGACCGTCATGATCGGCAGCAGGTTGGCCGGGATATAGAGCACCGCGGCGGTGATCAGCAAGGCCCAGGTACGGGTCAGGCTGTTCGGGCGGCGGTCATGCACCAGCGCACCGCAGCGGCTGCAATGGGTCTCGTCATCCACCTCACGACGATTGAGCTGATGGCATTCGCCACAAACCAGAATATCGGCATCAATGGCTCGCATCATCGAACTCCCCGGACAGTTCACCCCAGACCTGATGATGGGACATGGTCACTTCGAGCCACACCTGGGTGAACAGCAGCCCGATGAAACACGCCAGGCCGACGCTGACATGCAACTCGGCCATGTCGATCAGCTTGACGATAGCAACGATGATCCCCATCAGGTAAACCTCCAGCATGCCCCACTCGCGCAGGTGCTGGTAACCGCGGAGCAACAACATCCCCTGGTCGCGCCAGACCTTGAAACGTATGGTCAGCAGGACAAACAGCTGGCACAGCAACTTGGCCAGAGGGATCACCATGCTGCAGAGGAAGACCAGGACCGCGACGCCCTTCATATCGGACTCGTACAGACCGATTACGCCGCTCCATACCGTGTCCATGCTGGTCTGGCCAAGAATGGTAATGTGCATGATCGGCAGGAAATTCGCCGGGATATAGAGCAACAGCGCCGTCAGCACCAGGGCCAGCGCACGCCGGATCATATGGGGACGGTGGATCTCCAGCTCATAGCCGCAGCGTGGGCAAACGGAGCGATGCCCTGACGGAACAGGCTCGCGACGCATCAGCAGGTCGCACTCGTGGCAAGCCGTCAGCTCCTCCAGAGGCAGATCCTGCAAGGCATGTCCTTCGACTTCGGGCATGTAGGCACTCAGGGAAAATTTGTCGCTATTGTAGACGACCCAACCCTCGATTCGGTGCCCGGAAATTGTCTCGAAAACTCTGGAAACCGAGCGGCCGTGCCAACCCAGGCGAACCCGACGTTCCCGCGCGCAAAAGCAAAACCCCCGGCCAGCGAAGCTGACCAGGGGTCTTGGGATAGGAGCTTGACGATGACCTACTCTCACATGGAGAAACTCCACACTACCATCGGCGATGCGTCGTTTCACTACTGAGTTCGGGATGGGATCAGGTGGTTCCAACGCTCTATGGTCGTCAAGCAATTCTTTACGGACGCTCGTGGCAGTTGCACACGCTCATCCAGATTCGGGTATGTGACAGGTATTTGCGGTTCACACGAACTTTCGGTTCGTTACGTCTTCACCGTACAACACGCAAATTGTTTGGGTGTTATATGGTCAAGCCTCACGGGCAATTAGTATCGGTTAGCTCAACGCCTCACAGCGCTTACACACCCGACCTATCAACGTCGTAGTCTTCGACGGCCCTTTAGGGGAATCAAGTTCCCAGTGAGATCTCATCTTGAGGCTAGTTTCCCGCTTAGATGCTTTCAGCGGTTATCTATTCCGAACATAGCTACCCGGCAATGCCACTGGCGTGACAACCGGAACACCAGAGGTTCGTCCACTCCGGTCCTCTCGTACTAGGAGCAGCCCCTCTCAAATCTCAAACGTCCACGGCAGATAGGGACCGAACTGTCTCACGACGTTCTAAACCCAGCTCGCGTACCACTTTAAATGGCGAACAGCCATACCCTTGGGACCGGCTTCAGCCCCAGGATGTGATGAGCCGACATCGAGGTGCCAAACACCGCCGTCGATATGAACTCTTGGGCGGTATCAGCCTGTTATCCCCGGAGTACCTTTTATCCGTTGAGCGATGGCCCTTCCATACAGAACCACCGGATCACTAAGACCTACTTTCGTACCTGCTCGACGTGTCTGTCTCGCAGTCAAGCGCGCTTTTGCCTTTATACTCTACGACCGATTTCCGACCGGTCTGAGCGCACCTTCGTACTCCTCCGTTACTCTTTAGGAGGAGACCGCCCCAGTCAAACTGCCCACCATACACTGTCCTCGATCCGGATAACGGACCAGAGTTAGAACCTCAAGCATGCCAGGGTGGTATTTCAAGGATGGCTCCACGCAGACTGGCGTCCACGCTTCAAAGCCTCCCACCTATCCTACACAAGCAGGCTCAAAGTCCAGTGCAAAGCTACAGTAAAGGTTCACGGGGTCTTTCCGTCTAGCCGCGGATACACTGCATCTTCACAGCGATTTCAATTTCACTGAGTCTCGGGTGGAGACAGCGCCGCCATCGTTACGCCATTCGTGCAGGTCGGAACTTACCCGACAAGGAATTTCGCTACCTTAGGACCGTTATAGTTACGGCCGCCGTTTACCGGGGCTTCGATCAAGAGCTTCGCTTTCGCTAACCCCATCAATTAACCTTCCGGCACCGGGCAGGCGTCACACCCTATACGTCCACTTTCGTGTTTGCAGAGTGCTGTGTTTTTAATAAACAGTCGCAGCGGCCTGGTATCTTCGACCGGCATGGGCTTACGGAGTAAATCCTTAACCCTCGCCGGCGCACCTTCTCCCGAAGTTACGGTGCCATTTTGCCTAGTTCCTTCACCCGAGTTCTCTCAAGCGCCTTGGTATTCTCTACCCAACCACCTGTGTCGGTTTGGGGTACGGTTCCTAGTTACCTGAAGCTTAGAAGCTTTTCCTGGAAGCATGGCATCAACCACTTCATCATCTGAAAGATGACTCGTCATCAGCTCTCGGCATTAAGACCCCGGATTTACCTAAGATCTCTGCCTACCACCTTAAACTTGGACAACCAACGCCAAGCTGGCCTAGCCTTCTCCGTCCCTCCATCGCAGTAACTAGAAGTACAGGAATATTAACCTGTTTCCCATCGACTACGCTCTTCAGCCTCGCCTTAGGGACCGACTAACCCTGCGTCGATTAACGTTGCGCAGGAACCCTTGGTCTTTCGGCGTGGGAGTTTTTCACTCCCATTGTCGTTACTCATGTCAGCATTCGCACTTCTGATACCTCCAGCAAGCTTCTCAACTCACCTTCACAGGCTTACAGAACGCTCCTCTACCGCGCATCTTGCGATGCACCCGTAGCTTCGGTGTATGGTTTGAGCCCCGTTACATCTTCCGCGCAGGCCGACTCGACTAGTGAGCTATTACGCTTTCTTTAAAGGGTGGCTGCTTCTAAGCCAACCTCCTAGCTGTCTAAGCCTTCCCACATCGTTTACCACTTAACCATAACTTTGGGACCTTAGCTGACGGTCTGGGTTGTTTCCCTTTTCACGACGGACGTTAGCACCCGCCGTGTGTCTCCCACGCTGACACTTCCAGGTATTCGGAGTTTGCATCGGTTTGGTAAGTCGGGATGACCCCCTAGCCGAAACAGTGCTCTACCCCCTGGAGTGATACGTGAGGCGCTACCTAAATAGCTTTCGAGGAGAACCAGCTATCTCCGAGCTTGATTAGCCTTTCACTCCGATCCACAAGTCATCCCCTACCTTTTCAACGGGAGTGGGTTCGGTCCTCCAGTCAGTGTTACCTAACCTTCAACCTGCTCATGGATAGATCGCCCGGTTTCGGGTCTATACCCAGCGACTAAAACGCCCTATTAAGACTCGCTTTCGCTACGCCTTCCCTATACGGTTAAGCTCGCCACTGAATATAAGTCGCTGACCCATTATACAAAAGGTACGCAGTCACCTAACAAAGTAGGCTCCCACTGCTTGTACGCATACGGTTTCAGGTTCTATTTCACTCCCCTCTCCGGGGTTCTTTTCGCCTTTCCCTCACGGTACTGGTTCACTATCGGTCAGTCAGTAGTATTTAGCCTTGGAGGATGGTCCCCCCATATTCAGACAAAGTTTCTCGTGCTCCGTCCTACTCGATTTCACTTCAAAGAACCTTTCACATACGGGGCTATCACCCACTATGGCCGCACTTTCCAGAGCGTTCTGTTAGATTCAAAGAAGCTTAAGGGCTAGTCCCCGTTCGCTCGCCACTACTAAGGGAATCTCGGTTGATTTCTTTTCCTCAGGGTACTTAGATGTTTCAGTTCCCCTGGTTCGCCTCTTGCACCTATGTATTCAGTACAAGATACCCAGCTTATGCCGGGTGGGTTTCCCCATTCAGAGATCTCCGGATCAAAGTCTGTTTGCCGACTCCCCGAAGCTTATCGCAGGCTACCACGTCTTTCATCGCCTCTGACTGCCAAGGCATCCACCGTATGCGCTTCTTCACTTGACCATATAACCCCAAGCAATCTGGTTATTGTCTCGAACGTGAAGACGACATTCGCCGAAAATTCGCGCTTGAACTCGCAAATTTTACCTTGACTTGAATAATCACCAGTGAAAGAGATTATTCAGTCTACTTCTATCACATACCCAAATTTTTAAAGAACAGTTCTGGCACAAAGACCAGACATCAATGTTCGTTCAACCTGAACATTCATGTCTGAGCTTTCGACGATTTAATGGTGGAGCCAAGGAGGATCGAACTCCTGACCTCCTGCGTGCAAAGCAGGCGCTCTCCCAGCTGAGCTATGGCCCCATCGGATCGCAGCACACCACAACAATTGGTGGGTCTGGGCAGATTCGAACTGCCGACCTCACCCTTATCAGGGGTGCGCTCTAACCAACTGAGCTACAGACCCAATCGTCTAACCAGTGAATCAAGCAATTCGTGTGGGAGCTTATGAAGAAGCTGAGATCTTCGATTAAGGAGGTGATCCAGCCGCAGGTTCCCCTACGGCTACCTTGTTACGACTTCACCCCAGTCATGAATCACTCCGTGGTAACCGTCCCCCTTGCGGTTAGACTAGCTACTTCTGGAGCAACCCACTCCCATGGTGTGACGGGCGGTGTGTACAAGGCCCGGGAACGTATTCACCGTGACATTCTGATTCACGATTACTAGCGATTCCGACTTCACGCAGTCGAGTTGCAGACTGCGATCCGGACTACGATCGGTTTTATGGGATTAGCTCCACCTCGCGGCTTGGCAACCCTCTGTACCGACCATTGTAGCACGTGTGTAGCCCTGGCCGTAAGGGCCATGATGACTTGACGTCATCCCCACCTTCCTCCGGTTTGTCACCGGCAGTCTCCTTAGAGTGCCCACCATAACGTGCTGGTAACTAAGGACAAGGGTTGCGCTCGTTACGGGACTTAACCCAACATCTCACGACACGAGCTGACGACAGCCATGCAGCACCTGTGTTCCGATTCCCGAAGGCACTCTCGCATCTCTGCAAGATTCCGGACATGTCAAGGCCAGGTAAGGTTCTTCGCGTTGCTTCGAATTAAACCACATGCTCCACCGCTTGTGCGGGCCCCCGTCAATTCATTTGAGTTTTAACCTTGCGGCCGTACTCCCCAGGCGGTCGACTTATCGCGTTAGCTGCGCCACTAAGATCTCAAGGATCCCAACGGCTAGTCGACATCGTTTACGGCGTGGACTACCAGGGTATCTAATCCTGTTTGCTCCCCACGCTTTCGCACCTCAGTGTCAGTATCAGTCCAGGTGGTCGCCTTCGCCACTGGTGTTCCTTCCTATATCTACGCATTTCACCGCTACACAGGAAATTCCACCACCCTCTACCGTACTCTAGTCAGGCAGTTATGGATGCAGTTCCCAGGTTGAGCCCGGGGATTTCACATCCATCTTACCAAACCACCTACGCGCGCTTTACGCCCAGTAATTCCGATTAACGCTTGCACCCTTCGTATTACCGCGGCTGCTGGCACGAAGTTAGCCGGTGCTTATTCTGTTGGTAACGTCAAAACAGCAAGGTATTAACTTACTGCCCTTCCTCCCAACTTAAAGTGCTTTACAATCCGAAGACCTTCTTCACACACGCGGCATGGCTGGATCAGGCTTTCGCCCATTGTCCAATATTCCCCACTGCTGCCTCCCGTAGGAGTCTGGACCGTGTCTCAGTTCCAGTGTGACTGATCATCCTCTCAGACCAGTTACGGATCGTCGCCTTGGTAGGCCTTTACCCCACCAACTAGCTAATCCGACCTAGGCTCATCTGATAGCGCAAGGCCCGAAGGTCCCCTGCTTTCTCCCGTAGGACGTATGCGGTATTAGCGTTCCTTTCGAAACGTTGTCCCCCACTACCAGGCAGATTCCTAGGCATTACTCACCCGTCCGCCGCTGAATCCGGGAGCAAGCTCCCATCATCCGCTCGACTTGCATGTGTTAGGCCTGCCGCCAGCGTTCAATCTGAGCCATGATCAAACTCTTCAGTTCAATACTGCTTGGGTTTTGAGAAAACCCTAAACTTGGCTCAGCAATCGCATGCTCAATTTAATGAGCTAAAACTCTCGAATTCACGAGTGTTACTTGCGTTGCTGATAATCAGTCGATCATCAGTCTTACATCACAAGCACCCACACGAATTGCTTGATTCAACTTGTTAAAGAGCAGTTGGTTAATGCTTTCATCTCAACCGAGGCGCGCATTCTACGCTAACCTCATCTTTCGTCAAGCTTTATTTTTCGAAAATTTCTTTTCTACTCAATCGCTTGGGCTTCCGAGAAGTCAAACCTCTCATCAGCGGGAGGCGCATTCTACAGCGATCAAACTCACTGTCAAGCACCTCGGCGACCTTCTTTTCAGCTCGCTGCCGGAGCAGCTAATGAAGAGCGGCAAGTGAATCACCCGCCTGATCACCACTCCCAACCTCGAATCCCTGTAAGTACTTGATTTTCAAGTTCTTTCAGCGCTTCGTCGCTGGGAGTGGTGCGCATTATAGGGAGTTTAAATTGGCCGTCAACGACTAATTTAAACTTTCTTCAGCCGGCGGTCGGTCGACTGCGCAATCGAGGCAGCTGACGAGCTATCGGGGGCATGCGCAGGAGCATCAGCACAAGCCCTACGACTGCATAGATCGCCCAGCGCTCCAGATCAGACCGCACGACCCACAGCATATGCAACAACCCCAAACCGAGGATGACATATATCAGGCGATGCAGTTTCTTCCAGCTCGCCCCCAGCTTTCGCATGCTGTAGCGGTTGGAAGTGATAGCCAGGGCCAGCAACCCGAGGAACGCCGCGAAGCCGACAATGATGTAGGGCCGCTTGCTCAGCTCTACTCCCAATTGGGCCCAGTCCAACCCAAGGATGAAGACGGCATAGGCACTCAGGTGCAGCACTATATAGGTGAAGCACCAGAGACCCAGCTGGCGGCGAACCTGTACCCAGCCACCCCAACGGGTAACTTTCTGCAGAGGCGTCATCGCCAGGGTAATGAGCAACAGGACGAGACCGCCCTGGCCCAGCCTGTCCACCAGCGCCTTGCCTGGGTCCGGCCCCAGGTCGAAGATCCAAGCCTGGTACAACCAGAAGAGCGGCGGCGCCAATGCAGCCAGAAACACCCCGGCCCGCCAGAACGGATAGCGCATCAGTAGTCCTTCCTCAGATCCATGCCCGCATAAAGCGAAGCGACCTCATCGGCATAGCCATTGAATATGAGGGTAGGACGAACATTGGGGCTGAATAGTCCACTTGGCAGACGACGTTCGCGCGCCTGGCTCCAGCGCGGATGGTCCACCGTCGGATTGACGTTGGCATAGAAGCCATACTCGTCCGAGGCCAGACTCTGCCAGGTAGTCTTCGGCTGCTCCTCGACGAAGCTGATCCGCACGATGGACTTGGCTCCCTTGAAGCCGTACTTCCACGGCACCACCAGACGCAGCGGCGCCCCGTTCTGGTTCGCCAGTACCCGGCCGTACATGCCGACAGCCAGAATCGCCAGGGGATGCATCGCCTCATCCATACGCAGCCCTTCCACATAGGGCCAGTCGATCAGGGCGAAGTTGGACTGCACACCCGGCATATCCTTGCGATCCACCAAGGTTTCGAAGCGCAGGTATTTTGCCTTGCTGGTCGGTTCGACCCGCTTGATCAGCTCGGAGATCGGAAAACCGATCCACGGAATGACCATCGACCAGGCCTCGACACAGCGCAATCGGTAGACGCGCTCCTCCAGCTGATAGGGTTTGATGAAGTCCTCGAGCGCGTACTTGCCGGGTTTACCCACCTCCCCATCGATCACTACGGACCATGGCTCGGTCTTCAGGGCACCCGCATTGGCAGCAGGATCACCCTTGTCCGGGCCGAATTCGTAGAAATTGTTGTAGGTGGTCGCGTCCTTGAACGGTGTGATGGCTTCATCTTTTACCGTGACGGCATCCCAGCGTGTAGCGGCGAGCTTTTCCGTGAGCCAGGAAGGTGCAGCCGCTTCGGCGACATCGGCATAGCGACCGCCCTCGGCAAAACTCAGACGCGGCAATCCGGATAGAGCCGCAGCCGCCACCGCACCACCGAGAAAGTGGCGACGGGAGAGATAGAGGGATTCGGGCGTGACTTCCGATTCGTGGCAATCGGAAAGGCGGGACGACTTGATCAGCATGACGGGCTCCGCAACAACTGGCTGTATGCGCCAGTAGACTGCGGAGCCCGCTGGAAATTACACGGCAGGCGGCTGCTTGCGACGGCGCAATTGCAACAAGTATTGCACCGGGCCGGAGGTTGCGTATGCAAGGAACAGCAGGAGCAGGATGCGCGGCGGGTCGGTGAAGACCACGGCGAATGCCAGCACCACTACCAGGATTGCCATGAACGGCACGCGGCCGCGCAGGTCAAGATCCTTGAAGCTGTAGTACTTGATATTGCTGACCATCAGCATGCCGGCGGCAGCGACCATCAGCGCAACCAGCAGGGAAACCTTGGCGCCCTGAACGTCGAAGTCGGCGAACGCCCACACCGTACCGGCAACCAGCGCCGCAGCAGCCGGGCTGGCCAGACCGATGAAGTAGCGCTTGTCAGCCTTGCCCACCTGGGTATTGAAGCGCGCCAGACGCAGGGCGGCACCAGCAACATAGATGAAGGCGACCATCCAGCCGACCTTGCCCAGGCTGCTCAGCGCCCACTCGAAAGCGACCAGCGCCGGAGCGACACCGAAAGCGACCATGTCGGACAGCGAGTCGTACTCGGCGCCGAAAGCACTCTGGGTATTGGTCAGACGGGCCACACGACCGTCGAGGCCGTCGAGGACCATGGCGACGAAGATGGCGATGGCGGCGTTGGAGAAATCGCCGTTCATGGCATTGATGATGGCGTAGAGGCCGGTAAACAGTGCCGCGGTGGTGAACAGGTTAGGCAGCAGGTAGATGCCGCGATGACGAACCTTGCGACCTTCGGCGTCATGGCCCTCTTCGATGTGCTCATCGATGGGCAGCAGACTTTCTTCGGTGTCGGAAGCCTTGTTCGGCTCCTCGTGACCTTCACTCATGGACGATTCCTTGAGAACTCGTTGAGGCTGAGATTTGCCGGTGCACGCTTTTGCGTGGACACGTCCGGCACCCCCGCTTTATACCAGATCACCGCCCCTAAACGAAAAAACGCGGCAAGCGCCGCGTTTCCTCGTTTGTCGAAAGGACCTTAGTTCTTGGTCTTGTCGACGATCTTGTTGGCAGCAATCCACGGCATCATGGCGCGCAGTTGCTCGCCGATGACTTCGATGCCGTGAGCGGCGTTGTTGCGGCGCTTGGCGGTCATCGACGGGTAGTTGGTAGCGCCTTCGGAGATGAACATCTTGGCGTATTCGCCGTCCTGGATGCGCTTCAGAGCGTTGCGCATGGCCTGACGGGATTCGGCGTTGATCACTTCCGGACCGGTTACGTACTCGCCGTATTCGGCGTTGTTCGAGATCGAGTAGTTCATGTTGGCGATGCCGCCTTCGTACATGAGGTCAACGATCAGCTTCAGTTCGTGCAGGCACTCGAAGTAGGCCATTTCCGGAGCGTAACCGGCTTCGACCAGGGTTTCGAAACCAGCTTTCACCAGCTCGACGCAACCGCCGCACAGAACGGCCTGCTCGCCGAACAGGTCGGTTTCGGTCTCGTCCTTGAAGGTGGTTTCGATGATGCCGGTACGGCCGCCGCCAACGCCGCAGGCGTAGGACAGAGCGACGTTCTTGGCATTGCCCGAAGCGTCCTGGTAGATCGCGATCAGATCGGGGATGCCGCCGCCTTTCACGAACTCGGAGCGTACGGTGTGGCCCGGGGCCTTCGGCGCGATCATGATCACGTCGAGGTCAGCGCGCGGTACGACCTGGTTGTAATGGATGGAGAAGCCGTGGGCGAAAGCCAGGGTGGCGCCTTTTTTCAGGTTCGGCTCGATCTCGTCCTTGTACAGACGGCCCTGGAACTCGTCCGGAGTCAGGATCATGACCAGGTCGGCAGCGGCAACGGCTTCGGCCACTTCGGCGACTTTCAGGCCGTGGTTCTGAGCCTTGGTAACGGAAGAAGAACCCGCACGCAGGCCGACGGTGACGTCGACGCCGGAGTCTTTCAGGTTGCAGGCGTGGGCATGGCCCTGGGAGCCGTAACCGATGATGGCAACTTTCTTGCCCTGAACGATGGAGAGGTCACAGTCTTTATCGTAGAAAACGCGCATTTGGGTAATCCCCTGTCAGTTGGCCTCGTGGGCCGTATTTCAAATCAGATGCTGAGAGTCTTGTCGCCACGGGCAATACCGGTGACGCCGCTGCGGACAACTTCAAGGATCGACGCGGTGCCGATGGCCTGGATGAAGCTGTCCAGCTTGTCGCTGGTGCCGGCCAGCTGCACGGTGTAGACGCTGCTGGTGACGTCGACGATCTGTCCGCGGAAGATGTCGGTGGTGCGCTTGACCTCGGCGCGCTGGGCACCGGTGGCCTTCACTTTCACCAGCATCAGCTCGCGCTCGATGTGTGCGCTCTCCGAGAGATTCACCAGTTTTACCACCTCGATGAGCTTGTTGAGGTTCTTGGTGATCTGCTCGATGACTTCGTCCTGACCGGCGGTGGTCAGGGTCAGGCGCGACAGCGTCGGGTCCTCGGTCGGGGCGACGGTCAGGCTTTCGATGTTGTAGTTGCGCTGGGAGAACAGGCCGACGACGCGGGACAGCGCGCCGGGTTCGTTTTCCAGCAGCAGGGAAATGATGTGTCGCATGATCAGGTACGCTCCGTCTTGCTCAGCCACATGTCGCGCATCGCACCACCGCGGATCTGCATCGGGTAGACGTGCTCGCTGGTATCGACCTGGATGTCGAGGAAGACCAGGCGATTCTTCATCGCAAAGGCTTCTTCCATCATCGGCTTCAGGTCCTTCAGGTCGGTGATGCGCATGCCGACGTGGCCATACGCTTCAGCCAGCTTGACGAAGTCCGGCAGCGATTCCATGTAGGAGTGCGAGTAGCGGCTGTTGTACTGCATGTCCTGCCATTGGCGGACCATGCCCAGCGCACCGTTGTTCAGGTTGACGATCTTCACCGGCAGGTCGTACTGCAGGCAGGTGGACAGCTCCTGGATGTTCATCTGGATGCTGCCTTCACCGGTCACGCACGCAACGTCTGCGTCAGGGAAGTTCAACTTCACACCCATGGCAGCCGGGAAGCCGAAGCCCATGGTTCCCAGGCCACCGGAGTTGATCCAGCGATTGGGCTTGTTGAAGCGGTAGTACTGCGCCGCGAACATCTGGTGCTGACCTACGTCGGAAGCGACGAAGGCATCACCGTTGGTGACTTCGCAGAGGGTCTCGATCACGGTCTGCGGCTTGATGATGCTGCCGTCGCCCATGCTGTAGGGGAACAGGCCACGGGTGCCACGCCATTCCTCGATCTGCTTCCACCAGGCCGCCTGGGCTTCCTTGTTCGGGGTCTCACCGATTTCCTTGAGGATCGCGACCATTTCGGTCAGGACGCTGTCCACCGGACCGACGATCGGGATGTCGGCCTTGACGGTCTTGGAGATCGAGGCCGGATCGATGTCGACGTGGATAATCTTGGCGTTCGGGCAGAACTTGGCTGCGGTCTCGCCGTTGATCACGCGATCGTCGAAACGCGCACCGACGGCAAAGATCACGTCAGCGTGGTGCATCGCGAGGTTCGCGGTGTAGCTGCCGTGCATGCCAAGCATGCCGACGAACTGGCGATCGGTACCCGGATAGCCACCCAGACCCATCAAGGTATTGGTGACCGGCACATTGAGCATGCGCGCGACTTCAGTCAGCGGCTCGGCGGCATTGCCCATGATCACGCCACCACCGGCGTAGATGATCGGGCGCTTGGCGGCGAGCATCATCTCGGCGGCCTTGCGGATCTGGCCGGAATGGCCACGGACCGCGGGGCTGTAGGAGCGCAGCTTCACTTTCTTCGGGTAGTTGTATTCGAACTTCTGGGTCGGGTCGCCCATGTCCTTCGGAATATCGATCACCACCGGGCCGGGACGGCCGGACTGGGCGATATAGAAGGCCTTCTTGATGACCTCCGGGATTTCCGACGGGTGCTTGATGATGAAGCTGTGCTTCACGATCGGGCGGGAGATACCGACCATGTCGGTTTCCTGGAACGCGTCGGTGCCGACCATGTTGCTCGCCACCTGGCCGGAGATCACCACCATCGGGATGGAGTCCATGTAGGCGGTGGCGATGCCGGTGACGGCATTGGTCGCGCCGGGACCGGAGGTCACCAGCACCACGCCCGGCTTGCCGGTGGCGCGCGCATAGCCGTCGGCCATGTGGGTAGCGGCCTGCTCGTGGCGAACCAGGATGTGGGTTACTTCGTTCTCTTTGAAGAGAGCGTCGTAGATATGCAGGAGGGCACCGCCCGGGTACCCGTAGATGTACTTAACGCCTTCGTCACGCAGGGAGCGGACGACCATTTCAGCGCCGGATAAAAGTTCCACGTTGTCACCTCTAGAACGCTATATACGGAAACCCCCAACGTGGGGGACCGACTTGGATGGCTGCCCGGCAGACATGGGCGAATGTAATCGCCGGCTACGTCGACTGCCGATTGAGCAGAACCTGGAGACACTCCTGTTTGTGTTACGGAGAGCCTCCACCCAGCGCGAGGTAACGCGAAACAGGGTGAAACTTTGCGGCGCGGGTAGCACCTCTTGTCTGCCGAGTAAAACCAGCTTGCGGCCGGCCCACTGCAGCGAACCTTGGATTCTTCTGAAACGAAGCGGCCAAGTCAAGCCATATATGGCTTTGAATGAAGCGGGGATGTGAACTTTCTCAGAGTGAATAAGCCCACGATTTGGTTATAGTTACCGACAGACTCCGCACCCCAAGGATCGACAAAGCATGCGACGGACGATTTTCATGGGCAGCCTGCTGCTCGCACTGGCCCCGACCGTGATGGCCGCGCAGGTCTACAAATGGGTCGATGCCCAGGGCATCACCCACTTCGGGGCACAGCCACCACAAGGTGCCGATGCTGCCACCGTGAACACCAACACCGCACCGCCCAAGGCCAGCAGCAACTTCCCGCCGCCCGCCGCCGCCCTGCCGAAACTCGCGCCCAGCGCGGACGAAAAGCAGAAGGCCGCCGACGAGAAGGTGCGCCAGGAAGTCGCGCAGCAGGAAGCCGAACGCCTCAAGCAGTGCGACAAACTGCGTAGCGACATGGCCCAGTTGAAGAACAATCCGCGCGTCCGCGTGGACAATGGTGAGGGCGAACTTCGCCGCATCACCGAAGAGGAACGTCAGGACCGTATCGCGGCCAGCGAAAAGAGCCTGCGCGAGAACTGCAACTGACGCCCGCTCAGGGCGTCGGGCTGATCAGTTGGTCGAAGGCGCCTAGCGCATCGAGCAGACCAGCCACCCGCGCGCCCTCATTGGCATAAGCCATTTCTGCAATGGCCCGGATGCCCGAGGCAGTGGGTAGGTCCGCGCCGCTCTCGATGATCAGCTTCATCCGCGGCAGAAATATCCACTGCAGCCACTCCTCCAGCGCCAGCGTATCCACGCAGAAAGGCTCGACGCTGGAAAGCCTGTCCGTCGACGGGCTTTCGCTTCCCCACAGACCGACTGCACGCAGCTCCCGCTCGATCAGCAGCAACTGATCGGCGACGGCCAGCACGCGCCCGTCCATTACAGGGTCACCTTGGCTTTCTGCCGTGCCTCGGCGGCGCCAGCGGCATTGCCCTGCTGGTCACGGCACTTGGCGATCAGATCCCACAGGCTGGCCTGCATGGTCGGGCGACCGTTGGCCAGCGACAGGCCACGCAGCGCCACCTGTTCGGCCTGCGCGGCATCGCCCTGGGCCAGGCGGACCTGGGCCAGCTTGTAGAGCACCTGCGGCTCGCGCGGAGCAATGCGCTGGGCGCGCTCCAAGCTGGCGGCAGCGCCGTTGAGATCGCCACCACCCTGCTGCTGCGAGGCGGAGGTGAGCAGCGCCAGCACCGGCCCATCCAGCTGCTCGTCCGCCGAGAGGCCGGAATTGCTCGACGGGATGCCGGAAGGCCCCTGGTAGTTCTGGGTGATCGGTGCAGCCTGCTGAGCCTGATTGATCGGCTGCTGGTAGGTCTGCGACTGGAAGCCACCAATGGAGGTGATGCCACCACTGGTGGAGATTGGCTGCTGCGTGTAGCTCGATCCCGTTGCTCCCGGCGCCGTGGTCATCGGCGAGGTGCTGATCGGCGCGGCGCCGCTCTGCGCCGGGAAGGTCTGGATCGGCGCCATGCCGGCGTCCTGCGGGACCATCACGGTAACGCCGGAGTCACCCTGCGGGATGCTCTGGCCGGCACCGGCACGAACTGGCGCCTGGGTGTTGCCACCGCTGCGGCCAACGCGCTCCGAGTTGGAGACGGAGGTACCGGAGTCCTGCACGGGAATCGCCCCCTGCTGTGGGGTCGCACAACCGGACAGAAGCGCCAGAGTCGCCGACGCTGCAAACCAAGCTTTTCTCACTTCCAATCCTCTTGCATCAGTTCAACCAGCCGCGCACCCAGTCCATGACTTCGCCGGCTGGCGTCTGGTTTCCGCAACCTGCGCCCAGCGCAGGTTCGCTTCCACGAATATAAGGCATCTGTACTGCGCCCGGGCAGTTGGCGTCAGTACCCTGCCCGGTATGCGGATCGACCCAGGCCTGCACGACATTATCCGGCATCGGCATGTCCAGCGGCGCAGGATTGGCCTTGCGCATGAAGCTGGTCCAGATCTGCAGCGCACCGGTGGCACCGGTGAGCGGCGTCTTGCCGTTGTCGTCGCGACCGATCCACACCACCGCCAGCAAGTCCTGGCCGAAACCGGAGAACCAGCTGTCGCGAGAATCGTTGGTGGTACCGGTCTTGCCCGCCAGGGTCAGGGACGCCGGCAACTGGTTGTAGACCGAGCGCCCGGTGCCTTCGCGCATCACGCGCTGCATGGCGCTCTGCAGCAGGTAGATGGCGCCCGGATCGAAACGCTGCTGGACCTGGAACGGATAACGCTTGAGCGGCTGACCGTCTGCCGCCAGCACACTGCGGATGCTGCGCAGCGGGGTATTGAAGCCGCCACTGGCAATGGTCTGGTACATGGTCGCCACCTGCATCGGGCTCAGCGCACCTGCGCCCAACAGCATCGACGGATAGGCCGGCCAATTCGGCGACACGCCCAGGCGCTCCAGCGTCTTCAGGACGTTCGGCACGCCCAGGTCGAGGCCCAGCCTGGCCGTGGACAAGTTCAGCGAACGCGCCAACCCCTGGTAAAGGAAGATGGTGCCGTTGGCGGTGCCTTCATAGTTCTTCGGCGTCCACACCTGACCATCCTTGCCCTTCACCTGGAACGGCTGGTCCTGGATGTAACTGGTCAGGGTGTACTGGCTCGGACGCTCCAGCGCGGTCAGGTAGACCGCCGGCTTGACCAGCGAACCGATCGGCCGCACCGCATCTACCGCACGATTGAAGCCGGCGAAGCGCGGGTCACGGCTGCCGAGCAGCGCCTGGATTTCGCCGGTTTCCGGGTTGGTCACGACCATCGCGGTCTCGGTCTCGGCGACGCCCTTGCGGCCTTCCAGGCGCTTGAAGGTTTCGCTGACGGCGGACTCGGCCTTCATCTGCAGGATGGGGTCGAAGCTGGTGAAGATCCGCAGGCCTTCTTCGGTCAGGTCCTCGTCGCGATAGTCCTCGCGCAACTGGCGTTTCACCAGGTCGAGGAAGGCCGGGTAGGAGCTGTTGGCCATGCTGCCCTGGGTGGTCACACCCAGCGGCGCCTGTTTGGCGGCAGCCGCTTCCTGGGCGGTGATCACACCCTGCTCGGCAAGCACATCGAGCACCACGTTGCGGCGTTCCAGCGCACGTTCCGGATTCCGACGCGGGTTGTAATAGGAAGGCCCCTTCACCATGCCGACGAGCAAAGCCACCTGGGGCAGCTTCAGCTCCGACAGCGGCTGGCTGAAGAAGTACTGGCTGGCGAGGCCGAAGCCATTCACCGAGCGCTGGCCGTCCTGGCCGAGGAACACCTCGTTGAGGTAGCCCTCGAGGATTTCACGCTTGTCGTAATGCAGTTCCAGCAACACCGCCATCATGGCTTCGGTGAGCTTGCGCGACAGGCTGCGCTCGTTGGTCAGGAAGAAGTTCTTCACCAACTGCTGGGTCAGCGTACTGCCACCCTGGCGCAGCTGGCCGGCGCTGGCGTTGACCCAGACCGCACGGGCGATGGACTTGATCGAGACTCCGTGGTGGGTCCAGAAGTCGCGGTCCTCCACGGCCACCAGGGTATCGATCAGGTACGGCGGCACCTGGTCCAGCTTGATCAGGATGCGGTCTTCGTTATGTGCCGGGTACAGGCCGCCAATCAGCAGCGGCTCCATGCGCGCGACGGCGAGGTCGCCACCGTTGGCGCGGCTCAGGCCGGCAACGTAGTCACCGGAGAAGCGCACGCGAATGCGCTGCGCGGGCTCGGCGCCTTCATAGAACTGGAAGCCACGGGTATTGAGGTCGACAGCGTTGCCGGACACCGACACTGCGCCAGGGCCTGCGACCGAAGTCTCGCGGCGATAGCCCAGCGCATCCAGCTCGCGCAGGAAGTCGTCCTTGCCCAGTTTCAGGCCGACGAACAGCTCCAGCGGCCGGGCGTAGACCTTGGCGGGAATGGTCCAGCGCTTGCCGGAGAATTTCTCCTGGACAACCGCATCGAGGTACACGGCAAAACCGGCCAGCACCACGACACCAACCAGACCGAGCTTGAGAGCCCAGCCCAGCCACTTGCGCATGGCAGGCGACGATTTGCCGCTTTTTTTACGAGGTTTGGAAGATCGGGGACGCGTCATGGCGGCGCATTATACGTACTTTGTCCACAGGAGACAGACGCCGCTCCAGCGGGCGTCCGGGCTTGATGCGAACTGCCGCGCATCCAACAAGAACGGCAGTGGCCGAGCTATGACCCCGCGATGGCCATTTGGTTGCCAGCCGGCTGCAGAGTTTGCACCTGCCGACCCAGCCGCCATAATGCCCGCCTTTAGAAAATTCGACCGGAAAGGACATCACGTGAGCCAGACCCTACTCGCAGCCCTGCAGAACCCCGCCCTCTTCCCCCATCCGGTCGACGGCTTCCGGGTCATCGAAACCCACATTTCCTGGGTGCTGCTCACTGGCTCCCATGTCTACAAGATCAAGAAACCGGTGAACTTCGGCTTCCTCGACTTCACCGACCTCGCCAAGCGCAAGCACTTCTGCGAGGAAGAGCTGCGCCTGAACCAGCGTCTGACCGAAGGCCTGTACCTCGACGTCATCGCCATTACCGGCAGCGAATCCGCCCCGCAGATTGGCGGCGACGGCCCGGCCATCGAATACATGATCCAGTGCCGCGAATTCCCGCAGAGCCAGTTGCTCAGCGAAGTTCAGGCCCGCGGCGAACTGAGCGCCCAGCATATCGACGGCCTGGCCCATCAGATCGCCGACTTCCACCTGCGCACCCCGGTCGTCCCCACCGAGCACCCACTGGGCACGCCGGATGCCTGCATGGCGCCGGTGCGGCAGAACTTCGAACAGATCCGTCCGCTGCTCTCGGACAAAGCCGACCTGCTGCAACTGGATGCCCTGGAGGCCTGGGCGGAGTCCAGCTTCGAGCGCCTGCACGGCGTGTTCGAGCAGCGCAAGGCCAATGGCTTCATCCGCGAATGCCACGGCGACATCCATCTGGGTAACGCCGCGATCATCGACAGCAAGGTAGTGCTGTTCGACTGCATCGAGTTCAACGAGCCCTTCCGCTTCACCGATGTCACCGCTGACTACGCGTTCCTTGCCATGGACCTGGAAGACCGCGGCCTGAAGTGTCTGTCGCGACGCTTTGTCAGCCAGTACCTGGAATACACCGGTGACTACCAGTCGCTGGCCCTGCTGAACTTCTACAAGGCCTACCGCGCTCTGGTCCGCGCCAAGATCGCGCTGTTCAGCCTGGCACACCAGACCGACGCCGTGCAGAAGGCCGCGACGCTGCGCCAGTATCGCAACTACGCCAACCTGGCGGAGAGCTACAGCGCCATTCCCTCGCGCTTCCTCGCAGTGACCGTCGGTGTTTCCGCCGTGGGCAAGAGCCAGGTCGCACTGCGGCTGGTAGAAGCGCTGGGCGCCATTCGCCTGCGTTCGGACGTGGAGCGCAAGCGCCTGTTCGGCGAACAGCAGGCTGATCAGCAAGGCCAACTGAAGGGCGGCATCTATGCTGGCGACGCCACCACCGCAACCTATCAGCACCTCAATGAGCTGGCCGTGGATATCCTGCGTGCCGGCTACCCGGTCGTACTCGACGCCACTTTCCTCAAGCAGGAGCAACGTGCCGCTGCCTGGGAAATTGCCGAGGAAACCGGGGTGCCCTTCCTGATCCTCGACTGCCAGGCGCCGGAAGCGGTGATCAGCAGTTGGCTGACCCAGCGTCAGGCCGAGGGCAATGACCCCTCCGATGCGACCCTGGAAGTGATCCAGGCGCAGCAGGCCAGTCGCGACGCCCTCAGCGCCGAAGAGCAGCAACACAGCAAGCGCGTCGACACCCCCGACGCCGCCAGCCTCGACGCCCTGGTCGCCAGCATCCGCCAGCGCCTGCCGGGCCTCTGATCCACCGTTTGTCGGCCGGAATCACCGCCACGCGGTGACTCCGGCCGGTGGGCAGCGCCGCACGGCGCGCCCTGCCTGCGCCACATCGCCCTGCCCCGCTTTCAGGGCGATGTCACAACGCCACGCTTTTCTCATCCACCGCTACACTTTCCAGGGTGTGTCCGGCCGCTACGAGCAGTTCTCGGCCTTTTCAAGACCTGACACCCATCGTGCCCATCGCAAGGACCGACGATGAACGACGAACTGCTGCACCTGAAGAACCTCGGCAAGACCTCTGCCCAGTGGCTCCACGCCGTGGGCATCCACAACGCTGGCGACCTGCGCCGTCTGGGGGCGGTCGGCGCTTACCGGGCCGTGCGCGCCCGGGGCTTCCGTGCCTCCAAGGTGCTCCTTTACGCCATCGAGGGTGCCCTGCTGGATGTGCACTGGAACGACCTTCCTCCCGCGCACAAGGCAGCCCTTCTCGGCGAGCTTGAGACATTTCCCGCACGTAACAAGAGCTAGCTCACAAGCTCTGTGGGAAAATGTTTACGCAAGGTGCCTGTCCGCTTATGGTCTCAGGGCCCTTCGTGCGCCCTCGACCGTCGCCATATCAAGGAATTACGGCCATGTACCTACTCGGTGAACAACCTGCCTACGCCGATCGACTGATCAATCGCCTGCAGGGCATTCCGGCGCAATTGCTCGCCGGCCTGGAACCCGCTGGCGAAGCCATCCGCCTGGAGCGATCCGACGACCTGGAAGGCGAGCTGCCCGGCAAGCATCTGTTCCTCATCGAGAATGGCTTGGTCCATGCGCTGGTGGATGAGCGCCCGCTGTTCTACCTGCAGGAAGGCGACCTGGTCGGCCTGCGCCAGGGTATCGAGCTGCCACCGTGCCGTTACGTCAGCGAAGAACCACTGTGCCTGATCCCCTATTCGCGCAGCGAAGTGTTCCGCCATATCCACAGCGACGAGCAGCGCCAGGAGCAGTTCCTGCACTACTTGATCGGCCACACCGCGCTGCTGTCCGACGCGCTGGCGCACCTCAAGCAACCAGAAATCCGCCCGGCTACCGGCTTCCAGCACTTCGCCGCCGGCGCGCAGCTGATCCAGCAGGGTGATGACGCCGAGCACGTGTTCATCATCATCGAAGGCCACGCCGAGGCCTTCGTCGATGGGCAGAAGGTCGGTGACGTGCAGAAGGACGAAATCTTCGGCGCCATGGCCGTGTTCACCCGCGAGAAGCGCAGCGCGTCGGTCATCGCCAGCGAGCCGTGCACCGTCATGGTGATCCCCAAGGACCAGTTCCTCAGCCTGATGCAGAGCAACCCGCGCATCGCCCACAGCCTCATCGAGGGCATGGCACGCCGCATCGACCTGCTGAACAAGGAAGTCACCCAGTTGCGCCTGCAGCGCCAACCGGACTGAGCCCCAGCCCTTTTAGAAAGCCCGGCCTAGCGCCGGGCTTTTTCGTTACCGCGGTAGGTAATTCGTCGATGAGAAAAAATCTGCAGAAAAGAGGTTGACTCTCAAATGATAATGATTATTATTGAGTCATCTGGTCGCGAGGCCAGATCGATAACCTCAAGAGACCACGCAGTCGGACTCTTCAGATTATCTCCTCATCAGGCTAATCACGGTTTCGACCCGGCACTTTGCCGGGTCTTTTTTTTGCCCCGGTTTTTACCTTTCCGCCCCACCGCCAATCCGCAGAAAAAAACTTCGCATCAGTCGCAGAAAAGCTGTTGACTCTCAAATGATAATGGTTATTATTACAACAACTGGCTGCGAGGCCAGTTGGATAAGCTAGAGAGACCACGCAGTCGGACTCTTCAGATTATCTCCTCATCAGGCTAATCACGGTTTTAGACCCGGCACTTTGCCGGGTCTTTTTTTGCCCGCGATTTCTTGCTCTTCGGCCTGACGGCGGGCCAATGAAAAACGGAGCCTTCCGGCTCCGTCGTGTGGCTCATAGGCTACCGCGCATCTGCGCGCAGTAATCGGTGGGGGGCTGGGCCGGCGTATACCACAGGTAATCCGCCTGGCCGGGCTCCACGGGCTTGCCGACTTCCGCCAGCATCACCACCTGCAGCCCTTGCACCGCGTCGATGTCCTTCAGGTGCAGCGGCATTCCCAGATCGCGCCGCGCATGAAAGCCGCCGGCGATCAGCACGGAGGGTTCGGGAGCTGCCTTGAAGCTTTCGGCCATGCGCCGGTCGCGCTGCTGCTGCACCGCCAGCATCGCCGGGTACTGGCTCTCGGGCAGCAGGCCACAGTGGGAAGCACGGATATCCTCCAGCAAGGCATCGCGCACCGACGCCGCCGTGGACGCCGAGCCTTGCAGCTGCGGCTTGGTCCGGTAGATGTTCATGATCTCGTCACGATCCAGGTTGGCCGCCAGTAATGGCGCCGGCTGCTTCACCAGCCAGGTCACCAGCGAGCCGTATTGCGACCAGTCCCAGCCCGGCTGCCAGCGCAGCGCAGCGATCAGGTCGCTCGGCATGTCGCCCTTCGCGGCGGATGCCTGGGCGGCGCTGACGGCGTTCTGCTGCTCGGGACCGAGCATTTCCAGCAGCACGCTGCCACTCGGGCGGCGCTCGGCCAGGGCGCGCACCAGCCAGAGCTCAAGGGCATGGTGATCCGGATTGTCGTGCTGCTCACCAACGATTACCCGCGGTGCCGCTGCAAGTCGATCAAGCAGCTGCGCGGTGGAAAGCTGCTCGCCGCTGCGCAGATCGCGGATCACCCCCAGCTCGGCGCTGTCGCGCCCTTCCGGGCTTTGCCAGGCTGGCAGCGGCGGCGCAGCCACCTGGCCCTGGCAGGCAGCGAGCAACGCCAGCAGTGGGACGAGCAGGACCTTCTTCATGGCGACTCCTATCAGCGCGCGATGATCAGCGGATGGCCGCGCTCCGGGTGCTTCTGAACCAGCACGTCGAGGCCGAAGACCGTGCGCAGGGGCTCGGCCTGAAGCACCTCACGCGGCGTGCCGAACAGATGTGCACGCGTCTCGTGCAGCAGCAACAGGCGGTCACAGTAGCGCGCCGCAAGGTTCAGGTCGTGCAGGATGACCAGCACTGCCGCGCCGCGCCCGGCGAACTCTCGCACAGCCTGCAGCGTGGTGTGCTGATGCAACGGGTCGAGGGCGGACGTCGGTTCGTCCAGCAGCAGGATCTGCTCCTCTCCGCCCGGCCAGAGCTGCGCCAGCACCCGAGCCAGGTGCACGCGCTGGCGCTCGCCGCCGGACAGCGCCAGGTAGCTGCGCCCGGCAAGGTGCGAGGCATCCGCGGCGCGCATCGCTTCGCGGATGATCGTTTCATCGCGCTGGCGGCCAGTGTCGTGAGGCAGCCGGCCGAAACCCACCACCGCCTCGACGGAGAAGGCGAAGTTCAGCGAAGACGATTGCGGCAGAACAGCCAGCCGCCGCGCGCGCTCGGGGCCCTGCCACGACTCCAGCGGGCGACCGTCGAGGCTCACCGCTCCGCTGATAAGCGGCAATTCACCATTCAAGGCGCCGAGCAGCGTGCTCTTGCCCGCGCCGTTGGGGCCGAGCACACCGAGCACTTCGCCCGGCTGCAGCGTCACGCTCACATCCTGCAGGACGACCTGGGAGCCGCGACTCACCAGCAGCTTGTCTGCGCACAGCATCAGGAGCGCCCCCGGATCAGCAGGTAGAGGAAGAACGGCGCGCCGATCAGCGCAGTGACGATGCCGATCGGGAGCTCCGCCGGCGCCAGCGCCAGGCGAGCGATCAGGTCGGCCAATAGTAGAAGGATCGCACCGCCGAACATCGATGCCGGCAGCAGCACGCGGTGATCCGGGCCGACGATCAGCCGCAGCAGGTGCGGCACGACCAGGCCGATGAAGCCGATCATCCCGGCCGCCGCCACCGCCGCGCCCACACCGAGGGCAGTGCAGAGGATCAGTTCGATTTTCAGTCGCTCGACGTCGAAGCCCAGGTGGCGCGCCTCGGACTCGCCCAGCAACAGCGCATTCAACGCATTCACCCGACGCGGCAACCAGCAGGCTACCAGCAACGTGATCAGCAGCAGTGGCCACAGACGCGGGTAGCTCGCACCATTGAGGCTGCCGAGATTCCAGAAGGTCAGCGTGCGCAGCGTGGCGTCGTCGGCGAGGTAGGTGAACAGCCCGATCAGCGCACCGGCCAATGCCGTCAGCGCGATGCCGGCCAGCAACATGGTTGCCACACTGGTCTGGCCGTTGTGGCGACCCAGCCGATACACCAGCGCCGTCACCAGCAGGCCACCGACAAAGGCGCAGGCGGACAACAAATAAGGAGCAAAGACTTCCGGCAGCCCGCCGATGGAGGCGCCGAAGACGATGGCAATGGCGGCCCCCAGCGCGGCACCGCTGGAAACCCCGATCAGGCCGGGGTCGGCCAGCGGGTTGCGGAACAAGCCCTGCATCGCCACACCGGCCAGCGCCAGCACGCCGCCGGTGGCGATGCCCAGCAAGGTGCGCGGCAGGCGGATCTGCCCGACGATCAGTTCAGCCTGGCCGAGCCCGTCGACGGACACCGGCAGCCCGAGCATGTGCGCCAGCGCGCGCAGGGTATCGCCCAGCGGCAGGCTCACCGGCCCGAGGGCCAGTGAGAGCCAGACGACCAGCAGCAGGAGAAAACCGAGGAACAGGAACAACGGTCGAGCGGTAACGATCCGGGTCAAGGACGACTTTCCGTGTTCAGAGCCTGCGCGGAAGGATAAAAGGCCTGAGCGAGGCTAGCCAGCCCGTCGGGGATGCGCGGACCGAGGCCACCGACCAGCAGGGTCGGGTCGAGCACCAGCACGCGACCGTCGCGCACTGCGCTGGTCGCAGCGAGGCCGGGGTTCTGCTGGGTCAATGCAGCACGTGCCTTGTCGCCGTCCAGGGCGCGGTCGCTGAGCACCACCACCTGCGGGTTCAGCGCGGTGAGCGCCTCGGTGGAGAGCGTCTTGTAGCCGGTATGGGTCGCGAGGTTGCGGCCGCCAGCATGCTGGATCAGCCAGTCGCCGGAGGTGTCCTGCCCGGCCACCAGCAGGTTGCCGCCGGCATGCCCGACCAGCAGCACGACACCGGGAGCGGCCTGTGCGGCCTGGGCCTTCTTCACCCAGGCGCCCTGCGCGGCAAGGCGTGCATCGAAGTCCGACTCGGCCCGCTTCGCCTTATCCACTGCGCCGAGCAGTTCGCCCAGGCGCTGGATGGTGTCGTGTACGGTCTTTTCGTCAGCCTTGGCCGACAGTGTTTCGATCCGCACGCCCGCGGCACGCAATTGCTGCAGCACCGGCGGCGGGCCCATTTCCTCACTGCCCAGCAGAATATCCGGCTTCAGCGCCAGGATGCCTTCGGCGGCGAGCTGTCGCTGGTAGCCGATCTTCGGCAACGCCTGCAGCGAAGCCGGATGCAGGCTGGTGGTATCGACGCCGACCAGCTTGGCCTCGCCCCCCAGGGCAACCACCCATTCGCTGAGCGAACCACCAGCGCTCACCCAGCGCTGCGGCAGCGTATCGGCCAGCGCGCTGGTGGCCGTCAGGCAGAGGCCGGTGAGCAACCCGGCCAGCAGCGGACGGGCAATCATGGAAGCCTTCTTCATCGCGTCAGCCCTCAGAGTGCCGGGAAGGATTCGGCAAGTTCGCGCCAGCCCTGCAACTCCGGAACTCCCGGCTTGCGTGCGCCAAACACTTGCAGCACCAATTCGCCATGGGCATCGAAGGCTTCCCAGCTGGTGATCACGCCATCGCTGCTCGGCTTGCGCACGCGCCACAACTCGACCACGCCCGGCGTCTTCAGATGCAGGTTGAACAGCGGATCGAGGACGTTGAACCAGTCGTCCATCCACTTGAGGTTTTCCACGGTGCCGGTATGGATCTGGATGCAATGGGCGTTGCCGACGAAGAGCATGATCGGCAACTGGCTTGCACCGGCCGCTTCCAGCAGGCGCGGCAGCTCGGCAGTATCCAGGGGCTCGGCCCACTCGCGGCCGGCCAGGCGCAGCGCCTGGGTGCGCTGGACCTTGTGCTTCTTCAGCAAGGCAAAGAAATGGTGGGTGTCCTTCAGAGCCGACCAGCCCTCACGCAAGGCAGCAACGTCGATTTCGCCGTCGGCCAGCGCAGCCGCCTTGGGCTCGAGCGGTACCAGCTCCAGATCGGCGCTCTGCTCAGCAGCAGTGAAGCTGCGCACCAACGGGTCCCAGGCGGCGAGGTCGCTCTGCTCGGTGAGGAACACCTTGTGCACGGCGGTGCCCTGGCGGTCGAAGACCTGAATGCTGCGCTGGGTGCCGTGGGCGGTCTCCTCGCTGACGGCGAAGGCGCTGGCCCAGCCGCCGAGGAACAGGCGCAGGTCGATGTCCGGGGAGACCACCAGGCCCATCTGGCCATTGGCGGAAACGGTCACGTCGCGGTACGGCCCCTTGCGCTCGTGCACACAATGCTCGTTGCGGGTCAGCGCCATGATCTGCCCCAGCTCGCCCAGTGCCGGCAGCAGCTCGGCCCAGTCGGTGCGCAGGCGCACGGCGTCTACGCCCAGGCGGCTGGCCGTCAGCTCGGCTTCGCTCACGGCCAGGTGGTGCGCCGCATCGCGGGCGCGCAGGCGCGGTTTCTCGGCGCGCAGGGCTTGCCAGGCGCGGTACAGCTCTGAGGCCGGCGCAGTCAGGGTCGTCATTGCAGAGTTCCTCGTTCGAAAGGTGGCCTGCCGCGGTGCGGCAGCATGAACGAACCTTGCCACAGGAAAATTAGGAAATCTATTTGATAATTATTTGCATTAGATTGCAGAGAGGCTTAAGGTCGGCGCCGATTTCGCCTGGCTCCCGGCGAGCACCGACTTCAGCACACGGAAGTGCACCCTCTTCCGGTCCTGCCATCCACGCGCGGATAATGGCCGCCCTGATGGAGACCGTGTCGAATGATCCTGCTCTGCGCCCCGCATGACCTGGCCGAAGGCCAGAGCCGGGGCTTCAAGGCCGCCGGCCTGAACCTTTTCGCCGTGCGCCGCGAAGGCCGCGTGTACGCCTACCGCAACCGCTGCCCGCACCGGGAAATCCCCCTGGGCTACGACGCCGAGAACGTTCTCGATGCCAGCGGCCGCCTGCTGCAATGCGGCCATCATGGCGCGCTGTTCCTGATCGAGACCGGCGAGTGTATCCAGGGGCCGTGCCTGGGGGATGTTCTGCAAGCGCTGCCCTGCCGGGAGGATGAACAGGGGATCTGGCTGGACGAAAGCGACCAAGGATAGGAACGGTTCCGGGCCGGCTCGCGAGCAGCCCAACGCCAGACCAGCAGTCGAGCGACTAGAGCAACACCCTCAGCGGCCGATCCAGAAACATCTCCTGGGTATCAATCCGCGCCCCATACGCCAGCACTTCCACTCCGGCAGCACGCGCCTCGGCCAGCGCCGCCGCATAGGCCGGATCGATCTCCGTCGCCGGGCGCACCGCTTCGATCTCCGACAGGTTCACCGCATACAGCAGCACCGCACGCATACCGTCGCGCGCCAGCGCCGCCAGTTCGCGCAGGTGCTTGGCGCCGCGCTGGGTAACGGCGTCGGGGAAGGCGGCGACGGTGGTGCCGTCGAATCCCAGGGTCACGCTCTTCACCTCCACGAACACCGGCTTGCCGGCGTACATCAGGCGGAAGTCCGCGCGGCTGTTTTCCTGTCCGTAGGCAACCTCGCGGCGCAGCTCATCGAAGCCGGCCAACTCGGTCACCGTACCGGCCAGCAGCGCCTCTTCCACCAGCCGATTGGCCCGCCCGGTGTTAACGCAAGCCAGGCGACCCTGCGGCGTCTCCACCAGTTCCCAGGTACCGGGCAGCTTGCGCTTGGGATCATCGGAGCGGCTGAACCAGACGCGGCAACCTTCGCTCATGCAGTTGAGCATCGAGCCGGTGTTCGGGCAGTGGATGGTGAGCAACTCGCCACTGGCGGTCTCGATGTCCGCCAGGAAGCGCTTGTAGCGTTTGATCAGGCGCGCCTCTTCCAGCGCCGGCTCGAAGCGCATCAGGGGCGCCAGGTCTTGAGGCCGCGGGCAATGCGTTCCACCGCCTGCTGCAGGCGCTCGACGCTCTGCGTGTAAGCGAAACGCACATGGTGCGACGCCTGGTAACGCCCGAAGTCGACGCCAGGCGTGAAGGCCACGTGCTCGGTCTCGATAAAGTGCTGGCAGAAGGCGAAGGCGTCACCGCCGAAGGCGCTGATGTCTGCGTAAAGATAGAAGGCACCTTCCGGTTCCACGGCGATGCCGAAGCCCAGCTCGCGCAGTGCAGGCAGCAGGTAGTCGCGGCGGCGGCGGAACTCTTCGCGGCGTTCCTCGAGGATCGCCAGGGTGGCCGGCTCGAAGCAGGCCAGCGCGGCGTGCTGGGCCATGCTCGGCGCGCTGATGTAGAGGTTCTGCGCCAGCTTCTCCAGCTCCCCCACTGCATCCGGCGGCGCCACCAGCCAGCCCAGGCGCCAGCCGGTCATGCCGAAATATTTGGAGAAACTGTTGAGAACGAAGGCGTCGTCATCCACCTCCAGGACGCTGGACGCGTCAATGCCGTAGGTCAGGCCGTGGTAGATCTCGTCCACCACCAGATGGCCGCCGCGCGCCTTGAGCGTGGACGACAGCGCGGCGAGTTCATCCTTGTGCAACAGGGTGCCCGTAGGATTCGCCGGCGATGCGGCCAGAGCGCCTACACTGTCCTGATCCCAGTGCCGTGCGACGAGCTCCGGGGTGAGCTGGTAACGGCTCTCCGGACCGACCGGCACCAGTTGCGCGGCGCCTTCCACCAGGCGCAGGAAATGACGATTGCACGGGTACCCCGGATCGGCCAGCAACCAGTGCTTGCCCGGATCCACCAGCAGGCTGCTGGCAAGCAACAGGGCGCCGGAGCCGCCGGGCGTGACGAGGATGCGCTGCGGGTCGATCGACAGGCCGTAGCGCTGGGCGTAGAAGCCGGCAATGGCTTCGCGCAGAGCCGGCAGGCCACGTGCGGCGGTATAGCGCGTGTGACCATTTGCCAGGGCCTGCTGCCCGGCCTCGACGATGGGCGCCGCGGTGGTGAAGTCCGGCTCGCCGATTTCCAGGTGGATGACGTCGTGGCCCGCGGCCTGCAGCTCGTTGGCCCGCGCCAGCAGCGCCATGACGTGGAAGGGTTCGATGGCGCGACTGCGCGCACTGAAGGTGGTGGCCATGCAATATTCCGAACTTTGCGACAGAGCCGGGATTCTAACAGGCCACTGATGAATACTGGGCAGCCGCGCACAGACAGCGCGGCGCCTGGGAACTTGCAGGCTACGTCTGGCAAACACCAGCGATCCTGCAAAGGTTTGCCGAGAAACCCGCTGGTCGTGACCAGTGGGTCGGCAAGCTGGCGGTCAGGTATGTGCGGGCACTGCCAGCCTCGACAACCGGGAGTAGCGTCCCCGTTATCGTTCTGGTAAGTTCGCCCGCTGCGAGCGCGGGGCCGGCGGTGCCGGAGAGGGACCATCCGCGAGAGGATTAGCGAGAGTGAGAGGCGGTCATCCATGCCCACCAAAGCAAAACAACAGAGCAGCCAACTGATTCGTGGCTTCGAGCCCTACCAGGAAACCAAGGGCGAGGAGTACATGAGCGATCGCATGCGCGCGCACTTCACCTCCATCCTCAACAAATGGAAAGTTGAGCTGATGGAAGAAGTGGACCGCACTGTGCACCACATGCAGGACGAAGCGGCAAACTTCCCGGACCCGGCCGACCGTGCCAGCCAGGAAGAAGAGTTCAGCCTCGAACTGCGCGCCCGCGACCGCGAGCGCAAGCTGATCAAGAAGATCGACGAGACCCTGCAACTGATCGAAGACAACGACTACGGCTGGTGCGATTCCTGCGGCGTCGAGATCGGCATCCGCCGTCTGGAAGCCCGCCCCACCGCCACCCTGTGCATCGACTGCAAGACCCTGGCGGAAATCAAGGAAAAGCAGCTGGGCTCCTGAGCCTGGTTGATCCCGAACGGGGCGCTGCGGCGCCCCGTTTCGTTTCTGCTGCCATCTGAAGAGCCGCCATGCCCGCCACCCAGTACATCGGACGCTTCGCCCCCACGCCCAGCGGTTACCTGCACTTCGGCTCGCTGGTGGCCGCTGTCGCTTCCTACCTGGATGCGCGCTCGGTGGGTGGAAAGTGGCTGGTGCGCATGGAGGACCTCGACCCGCCACGGGAAATGCCCGGTGCCCAGGCGGCGATCCTGGAAACCCTGGAACGCTACGGCTTCGAGTGGGACGGCCCGGTGGAGCGCCAGAGCGACCGCCACGCAGCCTACTCCGCGCAAGTCGAACAATGGCTGCGCAGCGGCCTGGCCTACGCCTGCACCTGCTCGCGCAAGCAGCTCGAAGGCAGCAACGGCATCTATCCCGGCACCTGCCGCGACGCCCAGCATGACTGGCACGGCGACGTCGCCATCCGCATCCGCGTGCCGGAACTGGACTATCGCTTCACCGACCGCCTGCAGGGCGAATTCCACCAGCATCTGGGCCGCGAAGTGGGTGACTTCATCATCCGCCGCCGCGACGGGCTGTTCGCCTATCAACTGGCGGTGGTGCTGGACGATGCCTGGCAGGGTGTCACCGACATCGTCCGCGGCGCCGACCTGCTGGACAACACCCCGCGCCAGCTCTATCTGCAGGAACTGCTGGGCATCGCCGCGCCGCGCTACCTGCACGTCCCGCTGATCATCCAGCCCGACGGCCACAAGCTGGGCAAATCCTATCGCTCACCGCCGCTGGAGGCCGAACAGGCTGCCCCGCTGCTGGTGCGCGCGCTGAAGGCGCTGGGTCAGAATCCGCCCGCTGGGCTGGCGCAAAGCGCGCCGGGTGATGTCCTCACCTGGGGCATCAGGCACTGGAATGCCGAAGCCATCCCCCATAGCCTGACGCTGGAAGACGCGCAGCTCTAGACTGGTAAACAGCAGCGGCTCTTCGCAGGACCGAGTGGGGCGCCTAGCCCTTGCTCGCGAACCCGAATCCCGCTGCGGGGGCTTGTTCGCGAGCAAGCTCGCTCCCACAAGGTCTGCCGCCCCTTCGGCAAGAGCCGGGCCGGCTTGCCGGCGACTGTGCGCACAGGTAGCCTGCCCGCCGAACCAAGAGAGAGACGACATGTACATCTACCGACTGGTGTTGCTCCTGGTCGTGGGCATCTACCTGTTCTCACCGGCCATCATGGACTGGTGGATCGATCCCCACGGCGCCTGGTACCGCCCGTATCTGCTGTGGCTGATCCTGATCGTCGTCACCTTCATCCTGCAGAGCCAGCGCGATGCTGACGAGCTTTAGCCTCACCCAGCTGATCCTGATCAGCGCCGCTTACCTGATGGTCCTTTTCGGTGTCGCCTGGATCACCGAGCGCGGCTTCATCCCGCGCCGGCTGGTGCGCCACCCGTTGATCTACACCCTGTCGCTGGGCGTGTATGCCAGCGCGTGGGCGTTCTATGGCACGGTCGGGCTGGCCTACCAGTACGGCTACGGCTTCCTGGCGATCTACCTGGGCGTTTCCGGAGCCTTCCTGCTTGCCCCGGTGCTGCTCTATCCGATCCTGCGCATCACGCGGGCCTACCAGTTGTCGTCGCTGGCCGACCTGTTCGCCTTCCGCTTCCGCAGCACCTGGGCCGGCGCGCTGACCACACTGTTCATGCTGATCGGCGTATTGCCGATGCTGGCACTGCAGATCCAGGCAGTGACCGACTCGATCAGCATCCTCACCCGCGAATCCGAGCCCAACCGCGCGGCGTTGGCGTTCTGCGCACTGATCACACTGTTTGCCATCCTCTTCGGCGCGCGCCACATCGCCACCCGCGAGCGCCACGAAGGGCTGGTGATGGCGATCGCCTTCGAGTCGCTGGTGAAGCTGGTGGCGCTCTGCTCCATCGGCCTGTTCGCTCTGTATGGCGTGTTCGGCGGCCCCGACGGCCTGGAAGTCTGGCTGCTGCAGAACCAGGAAGCGCTGAGCACCCTGCACACGCCACTCGCCGAAGGCCCGTGGCGCACGCTGCTGCTGGTGTTCTTCGCCGCGGCCATCGTGATGCCCCACATGTTCCACATGACCTTCACCGAGAACCTCAACCCGCGCTCGCTGCTCAGCGCCAGTTGGGGCCTGCCGCTGTTCCTGCTGCCGATGAGCCTGGCAGTGCCGCCAATCCTCTGGGCCGGCCTGCACCTGGGCGCCTCGACCAACCCGGAATACTTCACCCTCGGCCTGGGCATCTCGGTGGACAGCCCGGCGCTGGCGCTGACCGCCTTCATCGGCGGCATCTCCGCCGCCAGCGGCTTGATTATCGTAATGACCCTGGCGCTCTCGGGCATGGTGCTCAACCACCTGGTGCTGCCGCTCTACCAGCCGCCAGCCGAGGGCAACATCTACCGCTGGCTGAAATGGACACGCCGCGCCCTGATCGCCGCGATCATCATGGCCGGTTATGCCTTCTACTTGCTGCTGGGCGCCGAGCAGGACCTGTCCAACCTCGGCATCGTCTCCTTCGTCGCCACCCTGCAGTTCCTCCCCGGCGCGCTGGCCGTGCTCTACTGGCCGACCGCCAACCGCCGCGGCTTCATCGCCGGCCTGGTGGCGGGCATGCTGGTGTGGGGCGCGACCATGCTCACCCCGCTGGTCGCGAACATGCAGAGCATCTATCTGCCGCTGTTCAACTCGCTCTACGTACTGGACGACACCACCTGGCACCTCGCGGCGCTCGCCTCGCTGGCGGCCAACGTGCTGGTGTTCACCCTGGTCTCGCTGTTCACCGAAGCCAGCGATGAAGAGAAGGGCGCCGCCGAAGCCTGCGCCGTGGACAATGTCCGCCGCCCGCAGCGCCGCGAGCTGATCGCAGTCTCCCCACAGGAGTTCGCCAGCCAGCTGGCCAAACCGTTGGGCGCAAAGACTGCACAGCGCGAGGTGGAGCAGGCCCTGCGCGACCTGCACCTGCCCTTCGACGAGCGCCGCCCCTATGCCCTGCGCCGTCTGCGCGACCGCATCGAAGCGAACCTTTCCGGCCTGATGGGCCCGAGCGTGGCGCAGGACATGGTGGAAACCTTCCTGCCCTACAAGGCCAGCAGCGAAGCCTATGTCACCGAGGACATCCACTTCATCGAGAGCCGCCTGGAGGATTACCACTCCCGGCTCACCGGCCTGGCCGCCGAACTCGACACCCTGCGCCGCTACCACCGCCAGACCCTGCAGGATCTGCCCATGGGCGTCTGCTCGCTGGCCAAGGACCAGGAAATCCTCATGTGGAACCGCGCCATCGAGGACCTCACTGGTGTCAGCGCACAACGCGTGGTCGGCTCCCGCCTGGCCGCCCTGCCCGACCCGTGGCGCGGCCTGCTGGAAGGCTTCATCGATGCGCCGGACGAGCACCTGCACAAGCAGCGTCTGTCCATCGAGGGCCAGACCCGCTGGCTGAACCTGCACAAGGCGGCGATCGAGGAACCGCTCGCGCCCGGTAACAGCGGCCTGGTACTGCTGGTGGAAGACCTCACCGAAACCCAGTCCCTGGAAGACAAACTGATCCACTCCGAGCGCCTGGCTTCCATCGGCCGCCTGGCCGCCGGTGTCGCCCACGAGATCGGCAACCCCATCACCGGCATCGCCTGCCTGGCGCAGAACCTGCGGGAAGAGCGCGAGGGCGATAGCGAACTGACCGAGATCAGCGGGCAGATCCTCGAGCAGACCAAGCGCGTCTCGCGCATCGTGCAGTCACTGATGAGCTTCGCCCACGCCGGCGGCAAACAGGTTGCGGCCGAGCCGGTATGCCTGGCGGACGTCGCCCAGGAAGCCATCGGCCTGCTCTCGCTGAACAAGCGCAGCGTCGATGTGCAGTTCTTCAACCTGTGCGACCCGGAACACTGGGTGGAAGGCGACTCCCAGCGCCTGGCGCAGGTACTGATCAACCTGCTCTCCAACGCTCGTGATGCCTCGCCGCCCAACGGCGCGATCCGCGTACGCAGCGAAGCCTCCGAGCAAACCGTCGACCTGATCGTCGAGGACGAAGGCAGCGGCATACCCAAATCGATCATCGACCGCCTGTTCGAGCCGTTCTTCACCACCAAGGACCCGGGCAAAGGAACCGGCCTGGGCCTCGCGCTGGTCTATTCGATCGTGGAAGAGCATTATGGGCAAATCACCATAGACAGCCCGGCAGACCCGGAACGCGAATGCGGTACCCGCATCAGCGTCACCTTGCCGCGGCATCCTGGCCCGACGGCCGAGCAGTAAACGAGCACGTCGAGAGAGCTGAATACATGGCACATATCCTCATCGTCGAAGACGAAACCATCATCCGTTCCGCCCTGCGACGGTTGCTCGAGCGGAACCAGTACCAGGTCAGCGAGGCTGGCTCGGTGCAGGAGGCACAGGAGCGCTACAGCATCCCGTCGTTCGACATGATCGTCAGCGACCTGCGCCTGCCCGGCGCCCCCGGCACCGAACTGATCAAGCTGGCCCAGGGCACCCCGGTGCTGATCATGACCAGCTACGCCAGCCTGCGCTCGGCGGTGGACTCGATGAAGATGGGCGCGGTGGACTACATCGCCAAGCCGTTCGACCACGACGAGATGCTCCAGGCTGTGGCGCGCATCCTCAAGGATCGCCAGGAGAACCGTAACGCTCCCGCCGAAACCCGCGGTAACGCCAAGGCCGCCGAGCGTAGCAGCGGTAACACCGCCGCCGCGGATGGCGATATCGGCATCATCGGCTCCTGCCCGCCCATGCAGGAGCTCTACACCAAGATCCGCAAGGTCGCGCCGACTGATTCCAACGTGCTGATCCAGGGCGAGTCCGGTACCGGCAAGGAACTGGTCGCCCGTGCGCTGCACAACCTGTCCAAGCGCACCAAGGCGCCGCTGATCTCGGTGAACTGCGCCGCGATCCCGGAAACCCTGATCGAATCCGAACTGTTCGGCCACGAGAAAGGCGCATTCACCGGCGCCAGCGCTGGCCGTGCGGGCCTCGTGGAAGCCGCCGACGGCGGCACCCTGTTCCTCGACGAAATCGGCGAACTGCCGCTGGAAGCCCAGGCGCGCCTGCTGCGCGTATTGCAGGAAGGCGAGATCCGCCGGGTCGGCTCGGTGCAGTCGCAGAAGGTCGACGTCCGCCTGATCGCTGCCACCCACCGCGACCTGAAAATGCTGGCCAAGACCGGCCAGTTCCGCGAAGACCTCTATTACCGCCTGCACGTGATCTCGCTGAAGCTGCCGCCCCTGCGCGAACGCGGGGCCGACGTCATGGAAATCGCCCGCTCCTTCCTGGCGCGCCAGTGCTCCCAGATGGGGCGCCCGGCGCTGACCTTCTCTCACGAAGCCGAGCAGGCCATCCGTCACTACCCGTGGCCGGGTAACGTACGCGAACTGGAGAACGCCATCGAGCGCGCTGTGATCCTCAGCGAAAGCCAGGAAATCCCTGCCGACCTGCTAGGCATCGACATCGAGCTGGACGATCTGGAAGACGACTTCGGCGATGACGGCGACCTGCGCCCGACCAACGGCAGCGCCAGCAATCACGAGCCCACCGAGGATCTGTCGCTGGAGGACTACTTCCAGCACTTCGTCCTCGAACACCAGGACCACATGACCGAGACCGAGCTGGCCCGCAAGCTGGGCATCAGCCGCAAATGCCTGTGGGAACGTCGCCAGCGCCTGGGCATCCCACGCCGCAAATCGGGTGCTGCGGCGGACTCGTAACAGGTCACCACACTGTTACCGGAGACATGCTCCGTAACAAAGCCGGGTTCATCGGTAACGGAAACCCGGCTTTTTTGTGCCTGCCGTTCGGAGGCGAATCCTCGCAAGCCATTGAAAAATAAGGATTCGCAAAAGTTGGCACGGCATCTGCTTTGTTATTGGCACAACAACAATAACAAGCACGACCACTCAAAATAAGAACAAGACGAAACGACTCCAGCACAACAAAAACAAAATCGCGGAGGCGCAGCTAACTGATTCTTTTGGAGAAGGGTAGCCGTCGGGAGCAGTCCCGCAACCAGTCAAGAAGAATAAAACTGTCTTGAGGCAGCACGCAAAACTGGTTGGATCGCAAGATCATTGCTCACTCAGCGACCAAAGCAATCCGTTTGCTATTGAACACCTTCCAAGTGTGGAAGGTTCCCCGAAGCAGGTAGCTTCGAGGGTCGGGTCTACAAACAAAAACAACAAGCCCGGTAATCATAATAAAAACAAAGCACGCACCTATTTGGGGGGGAGCCTCGGCTCCCCCAGTAGCTTTCGCTACACCCTCTCCCCTTCTCCCCGCAAGTCCCTTTCCCCAGTTTTCTTCATCATCCCACCCCACAATGCTAGAATCGCCGCGGCGCAGACGGCAGACGATTTGCTGCCAATTGTTTCCAGGCAGCAGCAGGCACCCGCCATCCTCCAGGAAACGCCGTGAACACGCGGCGCTGCAGACGCCATCCATACACCCATTCCCGATAGTGCACACATGCTGAAAAAGCTGATCCAGTCCATCCGATCCCCATTGCGCCGTCCGCGCGCTGTCCGCACTACTCCGGAAGTCGTTGGCAATCATCAGCACTCGCTGCGGCGGGAACAGTTCAGCAGGAACGCGGTGAACGTCGTGGAGCGCCTGACGAAGGCCGGCTACCAGGCCTACATCGTCGGCGGTGGCGTACGAGACCCGCTGCTCGGCATTCCGCCCAAGGACTTCGACGTAGCCACCAGCGCCACCCCGGAGCAGGTGCGCGCCGAATTCCGCAACGCGCGGGTGATCGGTCGCCGCTTCAAGCTGGTCCATGTCCATTTCGGCCGCGAGATCATCGAGGTCGCCACCTTCCGCGCTAACCACCCGGTCAGCGAAGACGATACCGACAGCGCCCACGCTTCGCGTAACGAAGCCGGCCGCATCCTGCGCGACAACGTCTATGGCACCCTGGAAGACGACGCCCAGCGCCGCGACTTCACCATCAACGCCTTGTACTTCGACGTTACCGGCGAGCGCATCCTCGACTACGCCCACGGCGTGCGCGATATCCGCAACCGCCTGATCCGCCTGATCGGCGACCCGGAGCAGCGTTACCTCGAAGACCCGGTACGCATGCTGCGCGCGGTGCGTTTCGCCGCCAAACTGGACTTCGAGATCGAGAAGCACAGTGCTGCGCCGATCCGCCGTCTCGCCCCGCTGCTCAACGAGATTCCGTCCGCGCGCCTGTTCGACGAGGTGCTCAAGCTGTTCCTCAGCGGCAAGGCCGAGCGCACCTTCGAATTGCTCAACGAATATGACCTGTTCGCTCCGCTGTTCCCGGCGAGCGCCAAGGCGCTGAAGGATGACCCGGAATACGCCGGCAAGCTGATGCGCCAGGCCCTGGCCAACACCGACGAGCGCATTCGCCTGGGCAAGCCGGTCACCCCGGCCTTCCTGTTTGCCGCGCTGCTCTGGCCGGCCCTGCCCGCCCGCGTGCTGAAACTGCAGGACCGCGGCATGCCGCCGATCCCGGCGATGCAGGAAGCCGCCCACGAACTGATCCTCGAACAGTGCCGTCGCACTGCGGTGCCCAAGCGTTTCACCATTCCGATCCGCGAGATCTGGGACATGCAGGAACGCCTGCCGCGCCGCCAGGGCAAGAAGGCCGACCTGCTGCTGGAAAACCCGCGCTTCCGCGCCGGCTACGATTTCCTTCTGCTGCGCGAAAGCGCCGGCGAGGAAACCGGCGGTCTCGGCGACTGGTGGACCGACTACCAGGAAGCCAGCGATGGCGAGCGTCGCGGCATGATCCGCAACCTGGCCAGCCAGCAGGAAGAAGCCGGCGCAGCCCCGCGCAAGCGCCGGCGTGGCGGCAACAACCGCCGCCGCCGCGGCCCACGCACCGAAGGCACCAGCAGCGAATGAGCGAGCGCGTGTACATCGGGCTCGGGAGCAATCTCGCCGAGCCGCGCCAGCAGTTGGAAGCCGCACTGAAGGCCATGGCGCAGATTCCCGCCAGCAAGGTAGCGGTGGTTTCCCCGCTGTACGCCAGCGATCCGCTGGGCCCGCCGGACCAGCCACGCTACGTCAATGCCGTGGCCGCGCTGGATACCGACCTGGACCCACTCGCCCTGCTGGATGCCCTGCAGACCATCGAGCTGGAACAAGGGCGCGTACGCAAGGACGAGCGCTGGGGGCCACGCACCCTCGATCTCGATATCCTGCTGTTCGGTGACCGGGTGATCGACGAGCCGCGCCTCACCGTCCCGCACTACCACATGCACGCCCGCGCCTTCGTGCTTTACCCGCTGGCAGACCTGGCCCCACAACTGCGTTTCCCCGACGGTCGTACCCTGCCCGAGCTGCTCGCCGCCTGTCCGTTCAGCGGCCTCGAGCGCCTGTCCTGAGGCATGCTGCGCCCCAGGTGTGGGGCGCACTGACAGTAACGCCGTAACAGTCCGGTAACACCTGCAATTGACTTCGCCTTTTTCGATCCGGACTATAGGGCCCCGTTTGCCCCTGCCCGGCGCAGAACCGAGGACACTTTCATGCCTGATGTCACCCTGACCACCCTGCAAGGTCTCAAGCAAAGCGGCGAAAAGATCGCGATGCTGACCTCCTACGATGCCACTTTCGCCCACACCGCCAGCCTGGCCGGTGCCGAAATGCTGCTGATCGGTGACTCCCTGGGTATGGTGCTGCAAGGTCACGACAGTACGCTGCCGGTGACCGTCGAAGACATGGCCTACCACACCGCCGCAGTCAAACGCGGTAACAAGGGCGCACTGATCGTCACCGACCTGCCGTTCGAATCCGGCACCTCGCTGGACCAGTTGCTGCGCGACTCGGTCAAGGTGATGCAGGCCGGCGCCCATATGGTCAAGCTCGAAGGCGGCTCCTGGCTCGCCGAGCCGATCGTCCGCCTGGCCCAGATGGGCATCCCCGTATGCGCACACCTGGGCCTCACCCCGCAGGCCGTCAACCTGTTCGGCGGCTTCAAGGTCCAGGGCCGCCAGGAAAACCAGGCGCGCCAGCTGCGTGCCGATGCCATTGCCCTGGAGCAGGCTGGCGCTGCAGTGTTGCTGCTGGAATGCGTACCGTCCGCCCTGGCGAAGGAAATCACCGAAGCCGTGAAGATCCCGGTCATCGGTATCGGCGCCGGTGCCGGCACCGACGGCCAGGTGCTGGTGATGCATGACATGCTTGGCCTGTCGCTGTCCGGTCGCTCGCCGAAGTTCGTGAAGAACTTCCTCGAGGGCCAGCCCGATATCCAGTCCGCATTCGCTGCCTATGTGAAGGCCGTGAAGGACGGTACCTTCCCTGGCCCGGAGCACGGTTTCGCCTGATGAACACAGTCAAGACAGTCCGCGAGCTGCGTGCCGCTGTAGCGCGCGCCCGTAGCGAAGGCAAGCGCATCGCGCTGGTGCCGACCATGGGCAACCTGCACGCCGGCCACGCCGCGCTGGTGACCAAGGCCAGCCAGCGCGCCGATTTCGTGGTCGCCAGCATCTTCGTCAACCCGCTGCAGTTCGGCCCCAGCGAAGACCTGGACAAGTACCCGCGCACCCTTGCCGCCGACCAGGAGAAGCTGCTCAGCGCCGGTTGCCACCTGCTGTTCGCCCCCACCGTCGAGGAGATGTACCCGGACGGCATGGACGGCCAGACCCGCCTGCACGTGACTGGTGTCTCCGAGGGCCTGTGCGGCGGCAGCCGACCGGGCCACTTCGATGGCGTCGCCACCGTGGTCTGCAAGCTGTTCAACATGGTCCAGCCCGACATGGCGCTGTTCGGTGAGAAGGACTTCCAGCAGTTGGCGGTGATCCGCAAGCTGGTGCGTGACCTGAACCTGCCGATGCAGATCTTCGGCGAGCCGACCGTGCGTGCGGAGGATGGCCTGGCGCTGTCCTCCCGCAACGGTTACCTGACCGAAGAGCAACGCGCCGTCGCGCCGGTGCTGCAGCGCACGCTGAAGCAACTCGCCGAGCGCATCCGCCAGGGCGAGCGTGACTTCCCTGCCCTGCTGGCCGAAGGCCGCCGGCAGATCGAGGACGCCGGCCTGCGCATCGATTACCTGGAGGCCCGTGAGCCCGCCGGCCTGCACCCGGCCAGCGCGCAAGACCATCAGTTGGTGATCCTGGTCGCCGCCTTCCTCGGCACCACCCGGCTAATCGACAACCTCGCCTTCCACATCGACTGATTCCCCGCCCGACACCCGAATTTTCGCCTCGAAGCCGCGCCAACCGCGGCCTTGAGCGACTTCGGGTGCTCGGGCATACTCGCCCCGCTCTCCTCGACCAGAAGAAAAACAGGAGCCACGTCATGCAGAGCATCATGCTCAAAGCCAAACTGCACCGCGCCGAAGTCACCCACGCCGTGCTCGACTATGAAGGCTCCTGCGCGATTGACGGCGAATGGCTCGATCTCGCCGGAATCCGCGAGTACGAACAGATCCAGATCTACAACGTCGACAACGGCGAACGCTTCACCACCTACGCCATCCGTGGCGAAGAAGGTTCGCGGATGATTTCCGTCAACGGCGCCGCCGCCCACAAGGCCAAGGTGGGTGACCGGGTGATCATCTGCGCGTACGCTCAGTTCAGCGATGCCGAGCTGGAAGACTACAAGCCGCGCATGCTGTACATGGCTCCCGGTAACGAGCTGAGCCATACCAGCAACGCGATCCCGGTCCAGCTCGCCTGATCCGAAGAGACGATGCCCGGAACCACCGGGCATCTTTCCCGTTCGAAAGCCTCAAGCTCAAACACGCACGTCTCACCCGAAGGTACGTCATGGAACACCACCTCACCCCGCTGGATGCCACCAAACTGGCGAGCTGGCAGGCGTTGGCCGCACATCGCCAGGATCTGCAGAACTTCACCATGCGCGAGGCGTTCGCCGAGGACCCGGAGCGCTTCAAGCGCTTCTCCCTCAGCGCCTGCGGCCTGTTCCTCGACTTCTCGAAGAACCTGATCCGCCAGGACACCCTCGACCTGCTGGTGAAGCTCGCCGAGGAAGCCAAGCTGGGCGAGGCCATCCAGTCCATGTTCCGTGGCGAGGTGATCAATGCCTCCGAGCGCCGCCCGGTGCTGCACACCGCGCTGCGCCGTCCTATCGGCGACAAGGTGCTGGTGGACGGCAACGATGTGATGCCCGAGGTGCACCGCGTGCTGCACCAGATGACCGAACTGGTCGCTGCCGTGCACAACGGCCTGTGGCGCGGCTACACCGAGAAGCCGATCACCGACGTGGTGAACATCGGCATCGGTGGCTCCTTCCTCGGCCCGCAGCTGGTCTCCGAAGCGCTGCTGCCCTTCGCCCAGAAAGGCGTGCGCTGCCACTACCTGGCGAACATCGACGGCAGTGAATTCCGCGAGATGACCGCCAAGCTCAACGCCGAGACCACGCTGTTCATCGTCTCGTCGAAGTCCTTCGGCACCCTGGAAACCCTGAAGAACGCCCAGGCCGCCCGCGCCTGGTACCTGGCCCAGGGCGGCAGCGAGGCGGAGCTGTACCGCCACTTCATCGCCGTTTCCAGCAACAAGGAAGCCGCTTCCGCCTTCGGCATTCGCCCGGAAAACGTCTTCCCGATGTGGGACTGGGTCGGTGGCCGTTACTCGCTGTGGTCAGCCATCGGCCTGCCGATCGCCATGTCGGTGGGTATCAACAACTTCAAGGAGCTGCTGTCCGGCGCCTACAGCATGGACCAGCACTTCCTCACCGCGCCGTTCGAGAAGAACATCCCGGTGCTGCTGGGCCTGCTCGGCGTGTGGTATGGCGACTTCTGGGGCGCGCGCAGCCACGCGATCCTGCCCTACGACTACTACCTGCGGAACATCACCGACCACCTGCAGCAGTTGGACATGGAGTCCAACGGTAAGAGCGTGCGCCAGGACGGCACCCCGGTGTCCGCCGGCACAGGCCCGGTGATCTGGGGCGGCGTGGGCTGCAACGGCCAGCACGCGTACCACCAGTTGCTGCACCAGGGCACCCACCTGATCCCGGCCGACTTCATCGTCCCGGTGTCCAGCTACAACCCGGTCGCCGATCACCACCAGTGGCTGTACGCCAACTGCCTGTCGCAGAGCCAGGCGCTGATGGTCGGCAAGAGCCGCGCCGAAGCCGAGGCCGAACTGCGCGCCAAGGGCGTGGACGAGGCCGAAGTGCAGCGCCTGGCGCCGCACAAGGTGATCCCCGGCAACCGCCCGAGCAACACCCTGGTGCTCGAGCGCATCAGCGCTCGCCGCCTGGGCGCACTGATCGCCATGTACGAGCACAAGGTCTACGTGCAGAGCATCCTCTGGGGCATCAACGCCTTCGACCAGTGGGGCGTGGAACTGGGCAAGGAGCTGGGCAAGGCGGTCTATGGCCGCTTGGTCGGCAGCGAAGAAAGCGCCGCCGAGGACGGTTCCACCCAGGGCCTGATCGACTTCTTCCGCGGCCGTCACCGCGGCTGATGGCTTTACGAACGGGTGGGCGCCTGCTCACCCGTTTGCTCGGCACGGTCCTCTTCGCTATCCCCCTCAGCTCCATCCGCCCTCCCCACCCTCTGCGCATAGCGCTCTGCAACGCCGATCAGAACACCCGCGCGGGAACGCTCCCGTCTCGTGGCGCGTCGAAACTGCATGGACAACCCTTGAACCCGCCTTGCCTTGGATGCACCCTTGGGGCATCTCGGCTAAACAACAACAAGGATTCCCCATGCATGAGATCAGCCTTCACCCCGTGCCGGAGGCCGTACGCAAGCGTGCCTACCTCGACAACGATGCCTACCAGCGCCTCTACCAGCAGTCGGTAGACGACCCGCATACTTTCTGGGGCGAGCAGGCCAAGACCTTCCTCGACTGGTTCAAGCCCTGGCACTCGGTGCACCACGGTGACCTCGCGAAGGGCCAGGCGACCTGGTTCAAGGGCGGCGAGCTCAACGTCACCTACAACTGCATCGACCGCCACCTCGAACAGCGCGCCGAGCAGGTCGCGATCATCTGGGAAGGCGACAACCCGGCTGAATCCGCCAACATCACCTACCGCAAGCTGCACAGCCATGTCTGCCGCCTGGCCAATGTGCTCAAGAGCCGCGGTGTCGGGAAAGGCGACCGGGTCTGCATCTACATGCCGATGATCCCCGAAGCTGCCTACGCGATGCTGGCCTGCGCACGGATCGGTGCGATCCATTCGGTGGTGTTCGGCGGCTTCTCCCCGGACGCCCTGCGTGACCGCATCAACGATGCCGATTGCCGCACCGTGATCACCGCCGACGAAGGCGTGCGCGGCGGCAAGTACGTCCCGCTGAAGAAGAACGTGGAAAAAGCCCTGGCGGACTGCCCGAACGTGTCCACCGTGGTCGTGGTCGAGCGTACCCAGGGCGAGATCCCATGGGTCGAAGGCCGCGACCTCTGGTACCACGAGGCCCTCCGCGAGGCCAGCGAGGACTGCGCACCCGAGCCGATGGATGCCGAGGATCCGCTGTTCATCCTCTACACCTCCGGCTCGACCGGCAAACCCAAGGGCGTGCTGCACACCACCGGCGGCTACCTGCTGGGCGCGGCGATGACCCACAAGTACGTATTCGATTACCACGATGGCGACATCTACTGGTGCACCGCAGACGTGGGCTGGGTCACCGGGCACAGCTACATCGTCTACGGCCCGCTGGCCAACGGCGCCACCACGCTGATGTTCGAAGGCGTGCCGAACTACCCGGACGCCTCGCGCTTCTGGCAGGTGATCGACAAGCACCAGGTGAACATCTTCTACACCGCGCCCACCGCCATCCGCGCGTTGATGCGCGAAGGCGATGCTCCCGTGCAGAAGACCAGCCGCGGTAGCCTGCGCCTGCTCGGCTCGGTGGGCGAGCCGATCAACCCGGAAGCCTGGGAGTGGTACTACGAAGTCGTCGGCGAGAAGCGCTGCCCCATCGTCGACACCTGGTGGCAGACCGAAACCGGCAGCATCCTGATCACTCCGCTGCCCGGCGCCACCGACCTCAAGCCCGGCTCGGCGACCCGCCCCTTCTTCGGCGTGCAACCGGTGCTGCTGGATGAGCAGGGCAAGGAAATCGATGGTCCCGGCTCCGGCGTACTCGCTGTGAAAGCCAGCTGGCCCAGCCAGATCCGCAGTGTCTACGGTGATCACCAGCGGATGATCGATACCTACTTCAAACCCTACCCCGGCTACTACTTCACCGGCGACGGCGCGCGGCGCGACGAGGATGGCTACTACTGGATCACCGGCCGTGTGGACGACGTGATCAACGTCTCCGGCCATCGCATCGGCACCGCCGAGGTGGAGAGCGCGCTGGTGCTGCATGACTCGGTCGCCGAGGCCGCCGTGGTCGGCTATCCGCACGACCTCAAGGGCCAGGGCATCTATGCCTTCGTCACCACCATGAACGGCATCGAGCCCAGCGACGCACTCAAGCAGGAACTGCTGGCCCTGGTGAGCAAGGAGATCGGCAGCTTCGCCAAGCCGGAAATGCTGCAGTGGGCGCCGGGGCTGCCCAAGACGCGCTCGGGCAAGATCATGCGGCGCATCCTGCGCAAGATCGCCTGCAACGAACTGGAAAATCTCGGCGATACCTCGACCCTGGCTGACCCCAGCGTGGTCCAGGGGCTGATCGACAACCGCCTCAACCGTTGACCTGCGCTACAGGCCGAGGGCGCAAAGATGCTAGGTTTATGGAACAGACCTGTCGTCCTTGCCCTGAGGCCTGTCCGCCGCAATGGAAACCGTTCGCCGTCATATCGAAAGCCAGGTACTCAGCCTGACCGGCCTCGCCCTGGGCGGGGTCGACTTCGAGTCGCCCAAGGGCGACCCCGGCCTGTTCGGGCCGGAATCCATCAGCTGGAAAGTCCATGGCGACTTCAGCTCGATGCTCATTGGCGGCATCAGCGCCCTGCTCCTGCAGATGCTCCATCCGGCCGCGCTCGGTGGAGTGTGGGACCACTCCAACTTCCGCGCCGACATGCTCGGCCGCCTGCGCCGCACCGGGCAGTTCATCTCCGCTACCACCTACGGTTCGCGCGGTGACGCCGAGAGGCTGATCGAGCGTGTGCGCCGCATCCACGACGGCGTCCACGGCACCCTTCCCGACGGCACCCCGTATGCGGCCAGCAACCCGGACTTGCTCACCTGGGTGCACGTCGCCGAAGTCAGCTGCTTCCTCGCCTCGCACCTGCGCTACCTGAACCCGAATCTTTCCGGCGAAGAACAGGACCGCTACTACGACGAGATAGCCCTGATCGCCGAGCGCCTCGGTGCACGCAATGTCCCGCGCTCGCGGGTGGAGGTTGCTGCCTACCTGCAACGCATGCGCCCACAGCTTCGCTACGACGAACGCACCCGAGAAGTGGTCAGCGTGCTCTTCAACGCCCCTGCCCCCAGCTTCCTCGCCAAGCCCTTCGGCATGCTGATGATGCGCGCCGGCATCGACCTGCTCCCGGACTGGGCGACAGACCAGCTCGGCCTGAGCCTCGGCAGTTTGCAGCGCCAGCTGATCCGTTCCAGCGTGAAGCGCAGCGTGCCGCTGTTGCGCTGGGCGGTACGCAACGGCTCGCTGCACCGCGCGCGCCGGCGCATGGGCCTGCCCCCTCTGCGCTGAAGCGTGACCACTCGGTTCGGAGGGTGGTGAGCCGGCGGCGAGCGTGCAACCATGCTCCTTCGCTGCGGCCGTTGCCGCGCCAGCCAGAGGATTCGCGTCATGCAAGAAGTCGTCATCGTCGCTGCCACCCGTACCGCCATCGGCAGCTTCCAGGGTTCCCTCGCCACATTGCCGGCCCATGAACTGGGCGCCGCGGTGATTCGCAGCCTGCTGCAACAGACCGGCCTGGATCCGGCCCGGGTGGATGAAGTCATCCTCGGCCAGACACTGACCGCCGGTGCCGGCCAGAACCCGGCGCGCCAGGCTTCCATTGCCGCAGGCCTGCCCAACACGGTGCCGGCAATGACGGTGAACAAGGTCTGCGGCTCCGGGCTCAAGGCCTTGCACCTGGCTGCGCAGGCCATCCGCTGTGGTGACGCCGATATCGTCATCGCCGGTGGCCAGGAAAGCATGAGCCTCGCCCCCTACGTCATGCCTGGCGCCCGTACCGGCCTGCGTATGGGCCACGCCAAACTGGTCGACAGCATGATTCAGGACGGCCTGTGGGATGCCTTCAACGACTACCACATGGGCATCACCGCCGAAAATCTGGTGGAGAAGTACGGCATCAGCCGGGAGGACCAGGACGCCTTCGCCGCCGAATCGCAACGCAAGGCCGCCGAGGCCATTGAAGCGGGGCGCTTCAAGGCCGAAATCACCGCCATCGAGATTCCCCAGCGCAAGGGCGAAGCCCTGCGCTTCGACACCGACGAGCAGCCCCGCGCCGGCACCACCGCAGAATCCCTGGCCAAGCTCAAGCCGGCGTTCAAGAAAGACGGCAGCGTCACCGCCGGCAATGCTTCGACCCTCAATGACGGCGCAGCCGCCGTGTTGCTGATGAGCGCGGCCAAGGCTGCGGAACTGGGCCTACCGGTCCTGGCCCGCATCGCCGCTTATGCCAACGCCGGTGTCGACCCTGCCATCATGGGGATCGGCCCGGTCTCGGCTACCCACCGCTGCCTGGAGAAAGCCGGCTGGCAGCTCGCCGAACTGGACCTGATCGAGGCCAACGAGGCGTTCGCCGCCCAGGCATTGTCCGTGGGCAAGGAACTGGGCTGGGATGCCTCGAAGGTGAACGTCAACGGCGGCGCCATCGCCCTTGGCCATCCCGTCGGCGCATCGGGCTGCCGCGTACTGGTCACCTTGCTGCACGAGATGCTACGACGCGACGCGAAAAAGGGCCTCGCCACGCTCTGTATCGGCGGTGGCCAAGGTGTAGCGCTGGCGCTGCAGCGCTGACCTACATGGACTTGCTGAGCAGAATTCCTTCTGCACAGCAAGTCTCCACGCACGCTTGCAGGCCCATGCCCTCTCAAGTTGACTTCCCGCATGCTTTCGGTCCTACGCATAGGAATATTCCGTAGGTGCTTGAACAACTGGTCTATCTTCAAGATCAATGCGCGCAATCATTTGGACTCAGGGAGTCAACCATGAAGAAACGTGTGGTGCTGATCGAGGATCACCCCGCGATGCGCCTGGCGATCCGTTCGCTGCTTGAACAGGATCCACAGTTCGAAGTAACACGCGAGGCAGCCGATGGCCATGGCGGCCTGGACGCTGTCCGCAAGGAACGTCCGGACCTCGTGATACTGGACCTCAACCTGCCGGGGATGGACGGCCTCGACCTGCTGGCGCGCATCCACATCTTTGACGAGAACATCCGCCTGCTGGTCTTGAGCTCGCAGGATGAACGCCTGTACTCGAGCAAGGTCGAAGCCGCGGGTGCGCATGGCTTCGTCAGCAAGAACAAGGACACCAGCGCCATTCTCAATGCGGCCCGCATGCTGGTGTCGGGCTATCGCTGCTTCCCGGAAAAGGCACTGAGCATCGACAAGAACGCCGACCCGGTGGCCAGCCTGACGCCACGCGAACTGGTGGTGCTGCGCAGCCTGGTGAGAGGCATGAGCAACAAGGACATCGCCGAGGAGCTCTTCCTCAGCCAGAAGACCGTCAGCACCTACAAGACGCGCATTCTGGAGAAGCTGAACCTCGAAAGCCTCGTGGACCTCGTTGAGTTCGCCCGCACCAATCGCTTGAACGACTGACAGACATCACTGAAAACCGCGTCCGAAGGCGACTTTCGAATCGAACCATCCCAGCCGTGCCATACTGGTTCTGCACGTCACGACGGAAACGACTCTCGCCATGCCCAAAGGATTGAAACGCGCCATCGGCGCGGTCTTGTTGCTGGTCTCTCTCTACTGCCTGCTGGGTTTTCTCATCCTTCCCGGCATTGGCCTGCGTGTAGCCAACCAACAACTGGCTCAATACTCGACCGGCCCGGCGCGCCTGGAACGTATCGAGTTCAATCCTTTCAGCCTGGAACTCACCCTCTGGGGATTGCACCTGGGCGAAGAGGGGCAGGAACAGGTACGTTTCCGCCGCCTCTACGCCAACCTCGAACTCGATAGCCTGTGGAAGCGCCAGTTGCACCTGGCGGATGTCGAACTGGATGCGCCGCACACCGAGTTGCTGTTCGCCGAGAACGGCACGCTCAATCTCACCAAGCTGTTCAAGCTGCCCCCCAGCGAACCGACCCCACCGCCGGCGGAGCCGAGCGATCCCTTCCCGCTGCGCATCGACCGCATTCGCCTGGCCGAGGGCAGCCTGCACTTCCTCGACCGTCGCCCCAGCGAGCCGGTGGAGTTCGTCTTCGACCCTCTGGGGTTCGAGCTGCACAACCTCAGCACGCTGCCCGACGACGGCGCCGAAATGACCTTGGTCGCTACCGGCCCGCACGGCGGCAAGCTCGACTGGAAAGGCGACCTGAGCATCGTGCCCTTCACCTCCAAGGGCAGCTTCACTCTGGACGGCGTGCCACTGAAGGCCTGGTGGCCCTATGTGCGTGACAACGCTCCGCTCAACCTTAACAACGGCATTCTCAGCGTCGCCTCCGACTACCACCTGGACCTGTCGAAAGACACCCAGTTGCTGCTGGACAAGGCGGCCATCAAGCTGCGCGACCTCGACCTGGCATCGCCGGATGGCAAGCCGCTGGCCAAGCTCGCCACCCTGGATGTCGCCGAAACTACGCTGGACCTCGCCAAGCAGGAAGTGATCGTTGGCCAGATCCGCAGCCAGGGCCTGGAAGCCTGGGCGGCGCGGGAGAAGGATGGGCAGCTGGACTGGCAGAAGCTCTTCGCCGACTTCAAACCCTACAAGCGCCCCGAGGAACCGACTCCGCAGGCGCAAGCCGCTCCCGAGCAGAAGCCCGCCAGCGAAGCCAAGGCAGCGTCCGGCGAGACTGTCGCCGGCCAGCTGCAAACGTCCCCTGCGGAGGCCGCCACGGTTTCGGACAACGATACGGCCAAGGCGCCGCCAGCAGCCGCTACCGCACCCCGGCCCGCAGATGCCCAGCCCGCCGCGCCGGTTGAGCCGAAGAAGACCTGGCACGTGGTCCTGCGCGACACCCAGTTGCGCGGCTACAAGGCCCACCTGGCCGATCGCGCACCGAGCAAGCCGGTGAATCTCGAAGTCGGCCCTCTGGACCTTGACCTGCAGAACCTCGACAGCGGCCTGACCTCGCCCCTGCAACTCAAACTCAAGACCGGTCTCGGCCCTCGCGGCCAGATCGAGGCCAGCGGCCAGGTCATCCCCAACCCAGTCAGCGCGAAGCTCAAGGTCTCCACACGCGACATCGACCTGCGCGTCGCCCAGGCCTACATCGATCCGTTCATCCGCCTGGAACTGCGCAGCGGCCTGCTGGCCAGCGACCTAGATGTCGACCTCAAGGGCACCGAGCCGCTGGCTTTCAGCGTCAACGGCAGCGCCCAGGTCACCCAGTTGCACACCCTGGACACCCTCAAGAACCGCGACTTCGTCAAATGGACCAAGCTGACCCTCGACGGCCTGGCCTACAAACATGGCGACAGCCTGGTGATCCAGACGGTGTCGCTGGAAGAGCCCTACGCACGCTTCATCATCAACGAGGACCGCAGCACCAACGTCAGCGAACTGATCATCGCGCAGCCGGAATCCGCATCGTCCTCCGCGAACAAAGGCGGCAGTGGCAACAGCAAGCCGCTGGGCATCCGCATCGGCGGGGTGAAGATCAACAACGGTTCGGCCAACTTCGCCGACCTGACCCTGCGCCCGGACTTCGCCACCGCCATCCAGCAGTTGGGCGGCGAGATCGGCACCATCGACAACCGCAATCCGACACCCGCCTCGGTGGACGTGAAGGGCAAGGTCGACAAGTACGCCCCGGTCACCATCAAGGGCAGCCTCAACCCCTTCTCGCCGCTGGAGAAGCTGGACATCGCCACCAGCTTCAAGCGCGTCGAGCTGACTACCCTGACGCCCTACTCCGGCAAGTTCGCCGGCTATCGCATCCGCAAGGGCCGGCTGAACCTGGACCTGCACTACCAGATCACCCAGGGCAAGCTGAAGGCCGACAACAAGGTGCTGGTAGAACACCTGCAACTGGGCGAGAAGGTCGACAGCCCCGACGCTGTGGACCTGCCGGTGAAACTGGCGATCGCGCTGCTCAAGGACGCCAACGGCAACATCGATATCCAGCTGCCGGTGGAAGGCGACCTGAACAACCCGCAGTTCAGCGTCATGCCCATCGTCTGGCAGACCCTGCGCAACCTGGTGGTACGCGCGGTGCAGGCACCCTTCAAATTCATCGCCGGGCTCGCCGGCGGCGGCGACGAGGACCTGGGCAGCGTGACCTTCGCGCCCGGCTCCAGCGAGCTGGATTCCGCCGCCCAGGCCAACCTCGACAAACTGGCCGGCGCGCTCAAGCAGCGCCCGGCCCTGAAGCTGGAAGTCGAAGGTGTCGCCGCCGCAGCCAGCGACGGCCCGCTGCTGGCCGACAAGCGCCTGAAACAGGAATACCAGAAGAACTACTACAGCATGTTGCAGCGCCGCGGCGACAAGGTGCCCAGTGACGCCAGCCAGTTGGAAGTCCCCGAGGACCTGCAGCCGATCCTGCTCGAAGGCGTCTACCGTGCGCGCCTGAAGAAACAACCTCCGGCGGAGTGGCAGGACCTGAGCAAGGACGAACGTTCGGCGAAGATGCGCCAGGCCGTGCTCGACTCCTGGAGCGACAGCCAATTGCTGCTGCGCAAGCTCGGTCAGGAGCGCGCGACCCAGATCAAGGACTATCTGGTCAGCAAGGGCGGCCTGGGGGACGACCGCATCTACCTCATCGACGTCAGCTTCGGCGAAGCGGAGAATGGTGGCAACGTGGCCACCCAGCTTCACCTCGATAGCGAGTAAGGAGTCGTTCGATGAAAGCCCTGACCTGGATGCCCTGCGCCCTGCTGCTTTGCGCGGCGGGCGCCCAGGCGGAAAGCATGCGCTGCGGTAGTTCCCTGATCAACGCCGGCGACCGTGCCTGGGAAGTCGAGCAGAAGTGCGGCGCGCCGGATCACCGCGATGAAGTCGGCTATACCCTCAGCGGCTACGACCACCGCGAGTACCGGGTCGAGGAGTGGGTGTACGGTCCGCGCAACGGCACCAGCTATATCCTCACCTTCGAGGCCAACAAACTCAAAAGCATCGAGTTCAAACGCAATTGAAGACCACCTTCGCTCGGCGCCTGGCCGCGCTTGTGTTACCGCTCACTGTCATTGCGCTGGACGTGCAGGCCGCCAGCTTGCGCTGCAATAGCATGCTCATCAGCACCGGCGACGTCACCAGCGACGTGCTCAGCCGCTGCGGCGAGCCGGTCAGCCGCTCCTTCCTGGGCTACAAGCAGGTTCCTGGCCCCCGCTACGGCGAATCCATGGAAGTGGCCGTGGAAGAATGGATCTACGGTCCCTGGAGCGGCATGTTGTATTTCGTCCGCTTCGAGGGCAATCGGCTGAGCGACATCCAGAGCAAGCGCAGCGGTAACTGACAGCCGTGCTGGCGAGGTGCTAGTCTCGCCGCCACTCACGCCACTTGCGCCAAGGACCGGTCGCCATGGTCATCGTCCCCGCCGAGCATCCGCTGGACTGGAAAAAGCCTCCCGTTATCACGCTGCTGCTCATCGTCATCAACGTCCTGATCTACTTCGGCTACCAGGGGGGCGACAGCACCCGGCGCGAAGAGGCCGTGCGCGTCTATCTCGACCAGGACCTGCTGGGTCATGAACGCCCCTTGTTCAGCGCCTCGCTGGAGCGCCGCGACCGCCTGGAAGCCGACCAGCAGCGCGCCCTGGAGGCCCTGCCGCGTCAACAGCTGGCCTGGCTCGTTCTCTCGGACCTGGAGTTCGGCCATGAGCTGCGTGCACTGCCGGCCTTCCAGCAGGACAGCGCCTGGCAGGCCGCGCGCCTGAAAGCCGAAACCGCACGCGACCTGACCAGCAGCCTGCGCTTCGGCTTCATCCCCGAGCGGTTCACCGTCCAGGGCCTGTTCGGCTCGATGTTCCTTCATGGCAGCTTCTGGCACCTGGCCGGCAACATGGTGTTCCTGTTCATCTTCGGCTTCGCTCTGGAAGCGGCCTTGGGGCGTGCCCTGTACCTGGGCCTCTACCTGTTCAGTGGCCTCTGCTCGGGCCTGCTGTGGTGGGCGCTGGATCCGTCCTGGGTGCCGGGCATCGGCGCCTCCGGCGCCATCTCCGGCCTGATGGGCATGTACATCGGCGTCTATGGCCTGCGGCGCATCCAGTTCTTCTACTGGCTCGGGCCGTTGATGGGCTACCTGAAGGCACCGGCGCTGTGGATCCTGCCGCTGTGGCTGGGCAAGGAACTGTTCGGGCTGGTCCGTGCCGCCGATCATGTGAACTACTACGCGCACATCGGCGGGCTGGTCTCCGGCTTCCTCGCCGTCTGGCTGCCGCGCAAACTGGGGCGGATGCCGGTCGACGAGGCGTACCTGGCGAAAGAAGACCCCGAAGCCCCTTTCAAGCGCGCCCTGGCGTCGCTGGATGAGCAGATCGGCCGCTTCGCCCTCGACCAGGCCGCGGCACGGGGTGCGGAGCTGCTGCGGCAGTTTCCGGGACAACCTTTGCTGGTCGAACGCCTGTACGGCGTAGCCAAGGGGAGGCAGGACCGGGGCTTGATGAGCGAAACTCTCAAGCAGTTGTTTGCCCTGCCGCCTTCGCCGGCAGCCGACGCACTGCTGCGCAGGCTGGCTGAAGAAAGTGCCGCCAGCGATACCGGGCTGCTTGCCCATCCAACCATTCAATTACACCTGCTGCGCAAGCTGCTGCAACGCAACGAGTCCGTGCAGGCACTGAGCAGTTGGCGCCGCCTGACGCGCTCCGCCCAACGTCCCGAGCTGCTGCCGGGCCTGACCCTGCAACTGGCCAAGCAGGTGGGCCAGAAGGGTGACCTGCAGGCTGTACGCGAGCTGTCGCGCTTCCTCCGCCAGCACTACCCGGAAGCAGACCCGACGCGCCAACTGACGATCTACCAGCAACACCTGGCCCCCTGATCCCACCCATGAAAAAGCCCCGCCGGCGTGCCGGCGAGGCTTGGGTCATCCCTGGGTGTGGGCGCTACAGACGGCGGCTGAAGTCGCGGACTTCCTCTTCCGCTTTTTCGCGGGTCCAGCCGTAGCGCTCCTGCAGTTTGCCTACCAGGTACTCGGCGTGTCCGTCCGCCGCCTGCAGGTCGTCGTCAGTGAGCTTGCCCCACTTTTCCTTGAGCGTGCCGGACAGCTGCTTCCACTTGCCTTTGATGACGTCAGTGTTCATGGCGATCCTCCTCTAGCGATCGGTGGGAAAAGGGCTTGGCCTTACTCGACCGACTTCAGTCCATCGGCGGATACAGCGGTCACGCCTTTGATGCCTTTGGCGGTCTGGACGGCCAGTTCCTTCTCGGCGTCGGTTTTCACGTTACCGGACAGGGAAACCACACCTTTGTTGGTTTCGACCTTGATGTTGGTACCGCTGATATCCTTGTTGGCGATCAGGCTGGATTTCACCTTGCTGGTGATCCAGGTGTCGGAAACCGCCTCTTCAGTTTTCTGGACGGTGTCATTGGCGGCCAGAGTCGTCGGCTGGGCGAACACCGAGTTGGCGAACGAGAAGCTCAGAGCGGTTGCGGTGGCAGCGGCAAGGGCCAGTTTGTTGAAACGTTTCATGGCGGTTTCTCCTGAATTATTGGAAAACTGCGGCCCGTTCCTGGCTGCAGTTGCACTAGGACTATCGCAAGCCCTGTGCCAGCTTTTCCATTCCAGCAAAAACCTTATTAATCAATAAGTTATCAACATATACCAAACAGTAGTCGCTTGCAGTTTGCAAAGTCTGCCGCTGCGCTCCATGCAGGTTGCACGATCAGGTGCCTGAGCTTCTGCCCAACTTCGCCAGCACGGCCTCAAGCTGCACAACCTCGCCCATCTGCTCGAACGCCGGATAACGCTGGCGAATGAAAGCCAGCAACTGCTGGGCGGGTTCGACCTGCCCCAGCTCCTCCGAAAACGCCCGTGCCGCCATCAGGTAGGCGCGGGGAATGCCGGGGTACTCCGGGTAGCGCTTGTGCAGGTTGCGCAGCAGGCTCAGCCCCTCGCGGGCCTTGTGGCGCTCGATCAGCACCTCGGCAATGCGTTCGCAGACGCTCGGGTCCTCGGGCAGGTAGTCCGCCTGCAGTTGCCGGGCATTGAGGAATGCGCTAGCAGCCAGCTGCGGGTTGAGCCGGCTGGCCAGGCCCAGGTAATGCGGCAGGTGATTCAGGCATTCCGCACGCTCGTTCAGGGCGAACAGCAACTGGTGATAGCGCTCGTTCAGCTTGAGGTCCTGGCGCCCTTCGCGAAGCGCCGCGACGAGGATCTCCAGCGCCGCGCCGGTCTGCCCCTCCTTGACTCGTACCTCCGCCTCGGCCAGTGCCTTGCGGCGGTGCCATTCCGGCGCGGCGAAACCGGCCGGGGCGTCCTCTCCGGCGGAGACGTAGCCGAGCTCGCCCTGATACTGGAACACGGCATAGCCCATCATGGCGCACATCACCACGGCGAAATAACCCGTCAGGCCTGCCACCACCGGGACCATCACCACCCGCGGCAGCCCATTGGAGAGGAGCCAGGCGACATAAGTGGGCGACTGCCAGAGGATGAACAGGAACACGCAGAGGATCAGGTAGCGCCAGCCCATGGCCGCGATCACCTGCCCCACTTCGCTGGGGCTGAGCGCGGCCCCCAGGCTCTTGTCCAGGGACAGCCGGATGATGCTCGCCGGCAGTACCAGCATGATGCCGATGTTCGCGGCCCAGTAGATCGCCTCGCTATGGAAGTCGGCCGCCAGCCACAGCAGCACCAGGGCGATCAGGAATACCGCCAGTTGCTGGAAGAACGTCCGCAGGCTGTCGGGGCTGAAGGCTTCGAGCAGGCCTGGAGCTTCCTGGCCGCCAAAACTCGCCGTTTCGATCACGCTATGCAGGTATTTGGTTGCCACGCTGAACAGAGCGATCCACAGCACGAACATCGGCGGCATGAACACGCAGGCCAGTGCCAGCAAGGCACAGAAGGCCAACGGCCCGACCTGGAAGCCGTAGGCGAAGAACTTCGGCAAGCGCTCCCAGAAAGGTTGTGCGGTATTCGCTGCGCCGAGGTAGCGCAGATGGCCCCGGCACAACGGACACGACGGCGCGTACTCCGGCGCGTCGGCATTGAGCGGAATGCAGCAGTCGCCATAATGGCGCTCGCAAGGCTGGCAATGCCAGGTCGCGGGCTGGGCACTGTGGTAGTGACAGTAACGCTTGTCCATCTCGGGGCATCCTTGGAGCGAGATCGGCGAATGTCGCATTCTCAAGGCAAAAAAAGAGGGCCCGCAAGGGGCCCTCTTTCATTTCACCGTTTGCTTATACGCCAGAGGCTTCAGCAGCGGCTACGTCCTTGATGGACAGCTTGATGCGGCCGCGGTTGTCCACGTCCAGAACCAGGACTTTGACTTCCTGGCCTTCCTGCAGAACGTCGGTGACCTTGTCGATGCGCTTGTCGCTGATCTGCGAGATGTGCACCAGACCGTCTTTGCCCGGCAGGATGTTGACGAAGGCACCGAAGTCCACGATGCGCTCGACCTTGCCGACGTAGATCTTGCCGATCTCGGCTTCCGCGGTGATGCCCAGGACGCGCTGCTTGGCGGCCTCGGCAGCTTCCTTGGTTTCGCCGTAGATCTTCACGCTGCCGTCGTCTTCGATATCGATCGAAGCCTTGGTCTCTTCGCAGATGCTGCGAATGGTGGCGCCGCCCTTGCCGATGACGTCGCGGATCTTGTCGGTGTCGATCTTCATCTGGATCATGGTCGGAGCGTTTTCCGACAGCTCTGCACGCGGAGCGGCAATGATCTGGTTCATCTGGCCGAGGATGTTCAGGCGAGCTTCCAGGGCCTGGCCCAGGGCGATCTCCATGATCTCTTCGGTGATGCCGTTGATCTTGATGTCCATCTGCAGGGCGGTCACGCCCTTGTCGGTACCGGCGACCTTGAAGTCCATGTCGCCCAGGTGGTCTTCGTCACCCAGGATGTCGGTCAGGATGGCGAACTTGTCACCTTCCTTCACCAGGCCCATGGCGATACCGGCAACCGGCGCCTTGACCGGAACACCGGCGTCCATCAGCGCCAGGGAAGCACCGCAAACGGAAGCCATGGAGCTGGAACCGTTGGACTCGGTGATCTCGGAAACAACGCGAATGGTGTAGGGGAACTCATCCTGGGTCGGCAGCATGGCAGCGACGCTGCGACGTGCCAGACGGCCGTGGCCGATTTCACGACGGCCCGCGCTACCCATGCGGCCACACTCGCCCACCGAGAACGGCGGGAAGTTGTAGTGCAGCATGAAGGGGTCTTTGCGCTCGCCTTCGAGGGTATCGAGCAGCTGGGCGTCACGGGCGGTGCCGAGGGTGGCAACGACCAGAGCCTGGGTTTCGCCGCGGGTGAACAGCGCGGAACCGTGGGTCTTGCCCAGTACGCCGACTTCGATGCGCAGCGGGCGAACGGTGCGGGTGTCGCGACCGTCGATACGCGGTTTGCCGTTGACGATGTTTTCGCGAACGGTGCGGTATTCGAGCAGGCCGAACACATCCTTGACTTCAGCGGCCGGGAACTGGCCTTCGCCTTCACCGGCGAACTTGGCGACGATCTCGTCGCGCAGGGCGCCCAGGGCCGCGTAACGGTCCTGCTTGATGGTGATGGTGTAGGCTTCGGAGATGGCAGCACCGAACTCGGCCTTGATGGTGTTGACCAAGGCAGTGTTTTCGACCGGAGCGGACCAGTTCCAGGTCGGCTTGCCAGCTTCGGTAGCCAGCTCGGCAACGGCGCGGATGACCGACTGGAACTCTTCGTGTGCGTAGAGCACAGCGCCGAGCATCTGGTCTTCGGTCAGCTCGTCGGCCTCGGATTCAACCATCAGCACGGCGTCGGAGGTGCCGGCCACGACCATGTCGAGGCTGGAGCTCTGCTGCTGCTCGTAGGTCGGGTTGAGGATGTAGCCGATTTCCGGGTGGAAACCAACGCGGGCTGCGCCGATCGGGCCGGCGAACGGAATGCCGGAGATCGCCAGGGCGGCGGAGGTGCCGATCATGGCAGCGATGTCCGGGTCGGACTTCTTGTTGGTGGAAACGACGGTGCAGACAACCTGCACTTCGTTCATGAAACCTTCGGGGAACAGCGGGCGGATCGGACGGTCGATCAGGCGCGAGGTCAGGGTTTCCTTCTCGGAAGGACGGCCTTCACGCTTGAAGAAGCCACCGGGGATACGGCCAGCTGCGTAGGTCTTCTCCTGGTAGTGCACGGAGAGCGGGAAGAAGCTCTTGGTCGGGTCGGCCTGCTTGGCGCCGACGACGGTGCAGAGCACGGTCACGTCGTCCATGGTGACCAGGACGGCACCGGTGGCCTGGCGGGCGATGCGGCCAGTCTCGAGGGTTACGGTCGATTGACCGAACTGGAATTTCTTGATTACCGGGTTCACGGTTTCTCTACCTTCTCTTTAGTTGCCTTGGGGGAAATTGTGGAAATGGCGGGAGTCGGACCCGAATTCATTCCCTATAAAAGCGAGAAAGCCGGGAGCCAGAGCCGATGAGCGGTATGAACCGCCCATCGACTCCGGACTCCCAGCTTCCCACTTCAGGCTTGCCGTCTTAGCGACGCAGGCCCAGGCGACCGATCAGGGCGCTGTAACGAGAGGTGTCCTTACCCTTCAGGTAGTCCAGCAGCTTACGACGCTGGTTAACCATACGGATCAGGCCACGACGGGAGTGGTGGTCTTTGCCGTTGGCCTTGAAGTGGTCCTGCAGCTTGTTGATGTTGGCGGACAGCAGTGCAACCTGCACTTCCGGGGAACCGGTGTCGCCTTCAGCTTGCTTGTACTCGTTGACGATCTGGGCTTTTTCTTGGACGCTCAGTGCCATGATGGGGCTTCCTCTGAGGTAACAGGCCAGGGACTTCTCCCTGTGTTCATAATAAGAGGAGTGACCGTGCCTGCTGACAGCCACCCTCGGTTTCGGCCTTACGACCGAATCAGTCGACGCGGCGCCAGGCGCCCGTCTTCGACCACTTCACCGATTCCGATGAAGCGGCCTTCGTGATCCTGCACCCGCAGCATGCCGAACTTCGGCATCTCGGGAGCGCGCACTGGCTGACCATGCAGCCAGTAATAGGCGCTGTGCTCGGAGAGCTGCAACAGCGGCCAGTGTTCCAGCCCGGCATCCACCGGCAGCAGGAAACGGTCGAGGGCTTCATTGCCACCCTCGGCATGGACTTTCTCGAGCTCCTCCAACGTCACCGACTGGTTCAGCTGGAAAGGTCCGGCCTGGGTCCGGCGCAGGGCGGCAACGTGTGCACCACACCCGAGTTCGCCGCCGAGGTCTTCGACCAGGGTGCGAATGTAGGTGCCCTTGCTGCAGGAAACGGCCAGCGTCGCACAGGGCGACTCGAAGGCGAGCAAATCCAGGCGCGCAATAGTAACAGAACGCGCCTCGCGCTCCACTACCTCTCCTGCACGAGCCAGCTTGTACAACGGCTGACCATCCTTCTTCAGGGCCGAGTACATCGGCGGCACCTGCTCTATGTCGCCACGGAAACGCGGCAGCATGGCCTCGATGGCGTCCCGACCAATGGTCACCTCGCGCTGTTCAAGGACCTCGCCCTCGGCATCGCCGGTGGTGGTGGTCACGCCCAGCTGGGCGACGGTCTCGTAGGCCTTGTCGGCATCGAGCAGGTACTGGGAGAACTTGGTCGCCTCGCCGAAGCACAGTGGCAGGACACCAGTGGCCAGCGGGTCGAGGCTGCCGGTATGGCCGGCCTTCTCGGCATTGAGCAGCCAGCGCACCTTCTGCAGGGCCTGGTTGGAACTCATGCCACGCGGCTTGTCGAGAATCAGCACGCCGTTGACCGCGCGGCGAATGCGTTTCACCTGGGCCACGCTTTACTCCTCGGAATCGCCGCCATGACGGCGATCGGCTGCCACTGCGCGCTCGATCAGCGCCGACAGTTCGGCACCACGGCGAATACTGGCGTCATAGCTGAAGTGCAGTTGCGGCACGGTGCGCAGTTTCATCGCCTTGCCCAATTGCATGCGCAGGAAGCCCGCGGCATCGTTGAGGATGCTGGTGTTCTGCTTCACCACTTCGGCATTGTCGTCCTGGCCCATCACGGTGACGTACACCTTGGCATGGGACAGGTCACGCGCCACGTCGACGCCGGTGATGGTCACCAGGCCCAGACGGGGGTCCTTGATTTCACGCTGGATCAGCAGCGCCAGTTCGCGCTGCATCTGGTCGCCGATACGCTGGGTACGGCTGTACTCTTTGGCCATTTTCCTAACCTACTTACCCGGGCCATGAGGCTCCGGGCCTGAAAGCGGCAAACGCCCGGGGCAGCTGGTTAGCTGGCCCGGGCGCTGCGTTCACGCTCGAATACCCTTACAGAGTACGAGCGACTTCGACCTTCTCGAACACTTCGATCTTGTCGCCGACGCGGACGTCGTTGTAGCTCTTCACGCCGATACCGCACTCCATGCCGGCACGAACTTCGGAGACGTCATCCTTGAAGCGACGCAGGGATTCCAGCTCGCCTTCGAAGATGACCACGTCGTCGCGCAGTACACGGATCGGACGGTTGCGGTGCACCAGACCCTCGGTGACCATGCAGCCGGCGACCGCGCCGAACTTCGGCGAACGGAACACGTCACGCACTTCGGCGATACCCAGGATGTTCTCGCGAACATCGCTGCCGAGCATGCCGGTCAGGGCTTTCTTGACGTCTTCGATGATGTCGTAGATCACGTTGTAGTAACGCATGTCGAGGCCTTCGGACTCGACGATCTTGCGCGCACCAGCGTCAGCACGGACGTTGAAGCCGAACAGCACCGCGTTGGAGGCCAGCGCCAGGTTGGCATCGGACTCGGTGATACCACCGACGCCGCCACCGACCACGCGAACCTGCACCTCGTCGTTGCCCAGGCCACTGAGCGAGCCCTGCAGGGCTTCCAGCGAACCACGGACATCGGACTTGAGGACGATGTTGAGGGTCTTCTTCTCTTCCTGGCCCATGTTCTCGAAGATGTTTTCCAGCTTGCCGGCGTGGGCACGAGCCAGTTTCACTTCGCGGAACTTGCCCTGACGGAACAGAGCGACTTCGCGGGCCTTCTTCTCGTCGGCGACCACGGTCATCTCGTCACCGGCATCCGGGGTGCCGTCCAGGCCGAGGATCTCGACAGGGATCGACGGGCCGGCTTCCTTGATCGGCTTGCCGTTCTCGTCGAGCATCGCACGGACGCGGCCGTAGTTGACGCCGACCAGCACCATGTCGCCCTGACGCAGGGTGCCATCCTGGACCAGCACGGTGGCTACCGGGCCACGGCCCTTGTCCAGACGGGACTCGACCACCACGCCACGGCCCGGGGCCGACGGAGTAGCTTTGAGTTCGAGTACTTCAGCCTGCAGCAGTACGGCTTCGAGCAACTCGTCGACGCCGGTACCCAGCTTCGCGGAAACGTGAACGTACGGAGCATCGCCGCCCCACTCTTCCGGGATCACGTCCAGAGCGGCCAGGCCGTTCTTGATGTTGTCCGGGTTGGCATCGGGCTTGTCGATCTTGTTCACCGCGACCACGATCGGCACGCCAGCCGCTTTCGCGTGCTGCACGGCTTCCTGGGTCTGCGGCATCACGCCGTCGTCCGCTGCCACCACGAGGATGACGATGTCGGTCGCCTGGGCACCACGGGCACGCATCGCGGTGAACGCGGCGTGGCCAGGGGTGTCGAGGAAGGTGACCATGCCGCGGTCGGTTTCCACGTGGTAGGCGCCGATGTGCTGGGTGATGCCGCCGGCTTCGCCCGCTGCAACCTTCGCACGACGGATATAGTCGAGCAGCGAGGTCTTGCCGTGGTCGACGTGGCCCATCACGGTCACGACCGGCGCACGGGAAACCGCCTCACCTTCGAACTTCAGCGACTCGGCCAGTTGCTCTTCCAGGGCGTTCTCGCTGACCAGCTTGACCTTGTGGCCAAGTTCTTCGGCGATCAGCTGGGCGGTCTCCTGGTCGAGTACCTGGTTGATGGTCACCGGGGTGCCCATCTTGAACATGAACTTGACGACTTCAGCGCCCTTCACCGACATCTGCGCAGCCAGTTCGGCCACGGTGATGGTCTCACCGATATTTACTTCACGCACAATCGGTCCTGTCGGGCTCTGGAACCCGTGCTGGTTACGCTTCTTCAGCTTGCCCTTGCCACGGCCACCGCCGCGACGGCCAAAGCTGTCGTCGTCGTCACCACCACTGCGCACGACGCGCGGCGCGGTGGTCTTTTCCTTTTCCTTGATCGACGGGCGATGCTGGGCATGCTTGCGATCGCGGCGCTCGTCTTCCTCGTCACGCTTGGGCACACGACGCGGCTCTTCCTTCTTGCGGTCATCCGCAGCAGGAGCAGCAGCGGCCGGCACAGCCGGAGCAGGAGCCGCGGCGCGCGGGGCGTCGGCAGCAACCGCAGCAGCGGCAGGCGCAGAGGTAGTAGCAGCCTGGCGAGCGGCATCCGCCTGGCGGCGGGCCTCTTCCTCAGCAGCGCGCTGACGGGCCTCTTCCTCGGCCTTCAGACGCACCGCTTCTTCAGCGACGCGCTGCTCTTCCAGCTCGCGCTGGCGCTCGGCCTCAAGCTCTTCGGGATCGCGCTTGACGTAGGTTTTCTTCTTGCGAACCTCGACGCTGACGGTCTTGCTGCCAGCGACTTTCAAGGTCGAAGTGGTCTTGCGTTGCAGGGTGATCTTGCGCGGCTCATCCGCGCGATCACCGTGGCTGCCTTTCAGGTGGGCCAGCAGCGCTTGCTTCTCGCTGTCGGTCACCACCTGCTCGGCATTGTTATGGGGCAGACCCGCTTCGCGCATCTGCTGCAGCAGGCGCTCCACCGGCGTATCGACCGTCTTGGCCAGTTCTTTCACCGTGACTTGCGTCATGCACTTCTCTCCTCAGGCCGCGAATGCTTACTCGAACCAATGGGCCCGGGCGGCCATGATCAACTTGCCAGCACGCTCTTCATCCATGCCGTCGATGTCGAGCAGATCGTCAATCGATTGCTCGGCAAGATCTTCACGGGTGGTTACACCGCGCAGCGCCAGGTCCACGGCCAGCTCTTTGGTCATGCCATCGAGGCTGAGCAGGTCTTCGGCAGGTTGTGCGTCGGCAAGTTTTTCTTCAGTGGCGATGGCTTTGGTCAGCAGGCGATCCTTGGCGCGCGAGCGCAGCTCGTTGACGATGTCTTCGTCGAAGCCGTCGATGCTGAGCATCTCTTCCATCGGTACGTAGGCGATTTCTTCCAGGGTGGTGAAGCCTTCCTCCACCAGTACCTGGGCGAGCTCTTCGTCGACATCCAGCTCGTCGACAAAGCGCTGCAGGATGTCGCCAGTTTCAGCCTGCTGTTTGGCCTGGATATCGGCCTCGGTCATCACGTTCAGGGTCCAGCCGGTGAGCTGGCTGGCCAGACGTACGTTCTGGCCACTACGGCCAATGGCCTGGGCCAGGTTGTCTTCGGCAACGGCGATATCCATGGTGTGGGTATCTTCGTCGACGATGATCGCCGCCACTTCGGCCGGGGCCATGGCATTGATCACGAACTGCGCGGGGTTGTCGTCCCAAAGGACGATGTCCACACGCTCGCCACCCAGTTCGCCGGAGACGGCCTGGACGCGGGAGCCACGCATACCGATGCAGGCGCCCTGCGGGTCGATACGCTTGTCCTTGGAGCGAACGGCGATCTTGGCGCGCGAACCCGGGTCACGGGCGGCGGCCATCACGTCGATCAGCTGCTCGGCGATTTCCGGTACTTCGATGCGGAACAGCTCGATCAGCATTTCCGGCGCGGTACGCGACAGGATCAGCTGAGGACCACGGTTCTCGCTGCGAATTTCCTTCAGCAGGGCACGCACGCGGGTGCCGACGCGGAAGGTTTCACGCGGGATGATCTGGTCGCGGGCCAACAGCGCTTCGGCGTTGTTGCCCAGGTCGACGATCACGTTGTCGCGGGTGACCTTCTTGACGGTGCCGGAGATGATCTCGTTGACCTTCTCGCGGTAGGCGTCGACCACCTGAGCGCGCTCGGCTTCGCGCACCTTCTGCACGATGACCTGCTTGGCGGTCTGTGCGGCGATGCGGCCGAACTCGATGGATTCGATCTTCTCTTCGATGACTTCACCGGCCTTCATGCCGGGGTGCTCTTCCTGCACGTCTTCGACGGTCAGTTCAGACGCCGGATTGGAGTAGTCCTCGTCTTCGACGATGGTCCAGCGACGGAAGGTTTCGTAGTTGCCGTTGGCGCGGTTGATTTCCACGCGCAGATCAACCTCGTCCTCGAAACGCTTTTTGGTCGCGGTTGCCAGGGCCAGCTCCAGCGCTTCGAAAATCACGCCAGGCGGTACACCCTTCTCGTTGGATACCGACTCAACAACCAGCAGTACTTCTTTGCTCATCGTACGCCTCGCCTTTCAATCCATTGGAATCCGCGCTCTGGCGGCTCACTCAAATCGGGGAATGATGTTGGCCTTGTCGATCGAGTCGACCGGCAGCAGGTATTCATGGTCATCCACCAGGACCACCACATCCTGCTCCTCCACACCACGGAGAATGCCCTGGAAATTGCGCCGCCGTTCGAAGGGCGTGCGCAGCTTGATCTTCACCTGCTCGCCGACATAGCGGGCGAACTGTTCGAGTGTGAAGAGCGGCCGATCCATACCGGGCGACGACACCTCCAGGGTGTACTCGCCACTGATCGGGTCTTCCACGTCGAGGATGCCACTGACCTGACGACTGACGATTTCGCAGTCGTCGATCAGGATGCCTTCCGCACGGTCGATATAAACCCGGAGCAGGGAATGGCGACCTTGGGAAATGAACTCCAGGCCCCAGCACTCATAGCCGAGCGCTTCTACTACAGGGGCCAACAAGGCCTGCAACTGTTCTAGCTTGCTCGACACCTGATCGCCTCGCGTATGCTGTAGAAACAAAAAATGGGCGAAACGCCCATCCCTTAAGGACCGCCCTGAACTGGCGGCGCGGACTGTCCAGCTAGCAAAAAGCCCCTGAAAAGGGGCTCTGCCAAACTGGTTGCGGGAGCTGGATTTGAACCAACGACCTTCGGGTTATGAGCCCGACGAGCTACCAGACTGCTCCATCCCGCGTCAAAGCTGGTGCGAAATTATACGGTTGAGCCCCTTGAAGGTCAACCGAAACTCCGAAACGACAAGGCCCGCACTGCGGGCCCTTTCGTATATGGTACCGAGGAGGGGACTCGAACCCCTACAGCCTATGGCCACTACCACCTCAAGGTAGCGTGTCTACCAATTCCACCACCTCGGCAAAAACTCTTGCCTGCTTACTTCTGCTCAGGAGCCGCCGGAACGTCGCCGTTACCGCCTGCAGGGGCTTGAGGTTGCCCTTGCGCGCCCGGCACATCGCTAGCTGCCGGAGCCTGTTCCTGCTTCTGCTCCATCACTGCTGGATCAGGAAGCCCAGCGTGACGAATCATATCAGCTTTTTCTTTAGCAAAATACGCTAAACCCAAGCTGGTAATGAAAAAAACCGCAGCGAGTATAGCAGTAAAGCGGCTCAGGAAGGTAGCAGAACCTTGGCTACCGAAAACGGTGGCCGAAGCACCTGCACCGAACGACGCACCAGCGTCAGCACCCTTGCCTTGCTGAAGCAGGACCAGCACAACCAGACCCAGCGCCATCAGCAGGTGAATCACGATTACAACTGTTTCCAACATCTTCAGTTTCCTGCGGCGCGACAGATCGCACCGAACTCATCCGCATTCAGGGAAGCCCCACCAATGAGCCCCCCATCGATATCCGGCATCGCGAACAGCTGGGCAGCACTGGCTGCCTTGACGCTGCCGCCGTACAGGAGACGAAGGCCGCTTGCCACCTCTGCGTTTTCCGCCGAGATCTGCGAGCGAATCGCCGCATGTACTTCCTGGGCTTGCTCGGGAGAAGCGGTCAGCCCCGTCCCAATCGCCCACACCGGCTCGTAAGCCACAACGGCGCGGGAAAAAGCCCCGACACCGAGATCTTCGATTACCGAGCCCAACTGGCGCCCGACAACCTCAAGAGTCTTGCCCGCCTCACGCTGCTCACGGGTTTCACCCACGCACAGGATCGGAATCAGGCCACACGATTGAGCCGCCGCAAACTTGCGACTGACCACACCATCGCTCTCACCCAGAATCAGGCGACGCTCGGAGTGACCGACCAGCACCAGGGAGCAACTCGCATCCGCCAACTGGCTGGCTGCGACTTCGCCCGTGAGGGCGCCCTGCATCGGCTCAACCGCGCAATTCTGCGCACCGACGGCAACCGCCTTTCCATTCAGGCCTTGGACGACCTGATTGATGTACAGACAAGGCGGAAACACCGCCACATCGACACCCGTGGGAAGAGCCAGTTGACGCAGGCCTTTGATCAGCTCCGTTACGCTGGAGCGGGTACCGTGCATTTTCCAATTACCGGCCACCAAGGGTCGACGCATGCTGTACCTCGCTGAGCAAAGTGGGCGCAGATATTACTCGACGCTTTTGGAACTGACAAGAGAAATCAAGCACATACCTCTGTAACCACTTTTGCCAGCTGCTCGGCATAGGCGCGCACGCGTGCTTCCTCGTCGCCCTCGACCATCACCCGCACCAATGGCTCGGTGCCGGACTTGCGCAGCAGCACGCGACCACGGCCGGCCATCTCTTCGGTCACCTTGGCGCAGGCTTCCTTCACCGCCGGATGCTCCAACGGGTCTACCCCGCCACCAGCAAAGCGTACGTTGATCAGCACTTGCGGACACTTGCGAATGCCCATGCGCGCCTCGGCCAGGTTCTGACCTCGGGTTTTCAGCGCCATCAGCACCTGCAGCGCGGCGATGATCGCATCACCGGTCGTGGTGTGCTGGCAGCAGACCACATGGCCGGAATTCTCTCCACCCAGTTGCCAGTTGCGCGACTGCAACTCGGACATCACATAGCGGTCCCCTACCTTGGCACGAGCGAAGGGAATGTGCAGATCCTGCAGAGCCAACTCCAGCCCCAGGTTGCTCATCAGAGTCCCTACCACACCACCGTGCAGCTTGCCGCGATCGAGCATGTCGCGCGCAATGAGGTAGAGGATCTCATCACCATCAACGATGGTGCCGGTGTGATCGACCAACATCACCCGGTCGCCGTCGCCGTCGAAGGCGATACCGATATCCGCATGATGGGCCAGCACGGCCTCCTGCAGCGCTCCCATGTGGGTGGAGCCGCACTGGTCATTGATGTTCAGGCCGTTGGGCTCCGCACCGATGACAAACACTTCGGCACCCAACTCCCGGAATACATTGGGAGCGATCTTGTACGTCGCACCATGGGCGCAATCGAGCGCGATACGCAGACCGGCGAAACTGGTGTTCGATGGCACGCTGCTCTTGCAGAACTCGATGTAGCGGCCGGCGGCATCGTTGATCCGCGAGACCTTTCCCAGGCGGGCGGACTCGACGACCGTCATCGGCGCATCGAGAAGCTCCTCGATGATCAGCTCCACCTCGTCCGGCAGCTTGGTGCCCTGGCCGGAGAAGAATTTGATGCCGTTGTCGTCGTGCGGATTGTGCGAGGCACTGATAACGATGCCCGCCTCCGCATGGAAGGTACGGGTCAAATAGGCGATTCCCGGGGTCGGCATGGGGCCCAGCAGCATCACGTCGGCACCGGCGGCGGACAAGCCAGCCTCCAGCGCGGACTCGAACATGTAGCCGGAAATCCGCGTGTCCTTGCCCACCAGGACGCGACACTTGCCCTGCTGACGGAATGCCATGCCCACGGCCCAACCCAGCTTGAGCACGAAGTCTGGGGTGATCGGCGGGGTGCCTACGCGTCCGCGAATTCCATCGGTACCAAAATACTTCCTGCTCATGCGGGCATCCCCTCTTCTGTTGCACTTTCCACTGCGTGAATCATTCGGACCACATCCACCGTCTCGGCGACATCATGGACGCGGATAATGCTGGCTCCCTTGGCGACCGCCAGAGCCGCAAGGGCTAGGCTACCGTACAGGCGCTCGCCCACCTCACGACCGAGCGCGCGCCCGACCATGCTCTTGCGCGAAACACCGACCAGCAATGGGCAGCCCATCGACATCAGGCTCCCCATCTGCCGGAACAGATTCAGGTTGTGACTCTGAGTCTTGGCAAAACCGAAGCCAGGATCGATGACGATCCGCTCGCGGGCAATGCCCACGGCTTCGCAGACCGCGATGCGTTCCTCGAGGAAGTCGCGGACTTCCTCGAGGATATTCGGATAACGCGGATCATCCTGCATGTTCCCCGGCTCGCCGCGCATATGCATCAGGCAAACCGGAAGCCCCGTGTCGACAGCAGCATCCAGGGCCCCATCACGCTGCAGGGAGCGCACGTCGTTGATCAGCCCAGCCCCGAGACGAGCGGTTTCACGCATCACCGCCGGGGTGGAGGTATCTACCGAGATCACCACATCCAGTTCGCGGGCAACGGCCTCGACCACCGGCGCGACGCGCTCCAGCTCCTCGGTGGGCGAAACCACGCGAGCACCGGGGCGGGTCGACTCGCCGCCAATATCGATCAGCGTGGCGCCGGCCGCGACCATCTCCGCGGCATGCCGCAATGCAGCGTCGTGCCGATTGAAGCACCCACCGTCAGAGAAGGAGTCAGGAGTGACATTGAGGATGCCCATGACGTGCGGGCGACTTAAATCAAGAACCCGGTTGCCGCAAGGCAACCGGGTCGGGTGGTACAACGAACTCATTCAGTGTTCTCAGTGTTCGCCGGCAGGCCCGCCAATGGGGTTTTCCTGGCGACCTTCGTCGCGGGGCGCAGCAGCGTTGCCGGAAGAGCCGGAGTTGCCACCTTGCCAGTCACGCGGCTCGCGCGGGTCGCGGCCGGCCATGATGTCGTCGATCTGATCGGCATCGATGGTTTCGTACTTCATCAGCGCGTCGGCCATCATGTCGAGCTTGTCACGGTTCTCTTCCAGCAATCGCTTGGCGGTGCCGTAGCAGTCGTCGATGATGCGGCGCACTTCCTGGTCGATCAGCTTGGCAGTTTCACCCGAGATATTGGAGTGCTGGCCGCCGGCGCTACGGCCGAGGAAGACCTCGCCCTCTTCTTCCGCGTACATCAGCGGACCGAGCTTTTCCGACAGGCCCCACTTGGTCACCATGTTCCGCGCCAGTTGAGTGGCCCGCATGATGTCGTTGGAAGCACCGGTGGTGACACCTTCGAAGCCCAGGGTCATCTCTTCGGCGATACGGCCACCGAACAGCGAGCAGATCTGGCTTTCCAGGGCACGCTTGGACAGGCTGTAACGATCCTCTTCCGGCAGGAACATGGTCACGCCCAGGGCGCGGCCGCGCGGAATGATGGAAACCTTGTAGACCGGATCGTGCTCCGGAACCAGGCGACCAACGATAGCGTGACCGGCTTCGTGGAACGCGGTGTTCTTCTTCTCCTTCTCGGACATGACCATGGTCTTGCGCTCGGCGCCCATCATGATCTTGTCCTTGGCCAGTTCGAACTCGCGCATGTCGACGATGCGCTTGTTGGAACGAGCGGCGAACAGCGAGGCCTCGTTGACCAGGTTGGCCAGGTCGGCACCAGAGAAGCCTGGCGTACCGCGCGCGATCACGGCCGGATCGACGTTGTCGCCCAGCGGGACCTTGCGCATGTGTACTTTGAGAATCTGCTCACGGCCACGAATGTCCGGCAGGCCAACCACTACCTGGCGGTCGAAGCGGCCTGGACGCAGCAACGCGGGATCGAGCACGTCCGGACGGTTGGTCGCGGCGATGACGATGATGCCGTCATTCATCTCGAAGCCGTCCATCTCCACCAGTAACTGGTTGAGGGTCTGCTCGCGCTCGTCGTGACCGCCACCCAGGCCGGCACCACGATGGCGGCCGACGGCGTCGATCTCGTCGATGAAGATGATGCAGGGCGCGTGCTTCTTGGCCTGGTCGAACATGTCGCGAACGCGCGAGGCGCCCACGCCGACGAACATTTCCACGAAGTCCGAACCGGAAATGGTGAAGAACGGTACCTTGGCTTCGCCGGCGATGGCCTTGGCGAGCAAGGTCTTACCGGTACCGGGCGGGCCGACCATCAGCACGCCGCGCGGGATACGACCGCCCAGGCGCTGGAACTTGCCCGGATCGCGGAGGAATTCCACCAGTTCGCTGACTTCTTCCTTGGCCTCGTCGCAACCGGCGACGTCGGCGAAGGTGGTCTTCACCTGGTCTTCCGACAGCAGGCGCGCCTTGCTCTTGCCGAAGCTCATCGGGCCGCCGCGGCCACCGCCGCCGCCCTGCATCTGGCGCATGAAGAACATGAAGACGGCGATGATCACCAGGATCGGGAAGCTGGCCACCAGGAGCTGAGTCCAGATGCTCTGCTGCTCGGGCTGCTTGCCTTCAACAACGACGTTGTTGTTGACCAGGTCGCCAATCAGGCCGTTGTCGGCGATGGCCGGGCGGATGGTCTTGAAGGTGTCACCGTCCTGGCGCTTGCCAGTGATGACCGCGCCGTCCACGGTCACGCGCTCGACCTTGCCGTCCTTCACCTGCTGGATGAAGTCCGAATAGTTGAGCGTCTGCGGCTCGCTCGGGCTGGAGAAGTTGTTCATCACGGTGACGAGTACCGCCGCGATGATCAGCCACAGAATCAGGTTCTTTGCCATGTCGTTCAATTGACTACCCTCTGAAGCCGGCTCCGCCCTGGAAACCGCTTCTCACGACGGCCAGACTCCTTCCGGCCAAAATTACTACACAACGCCCGCCGCCAGGCAGGCGCCGTCTGTAACCCTTTATGAACCCCGGCTTTCACCGGTACAAGCAAAACCTGCAAGGCATAGACCAGAAGCCGGCCCAATCATTCCAGTCTAGGCGCCGCGAAAGCCTCGTGCGAGCAGATACTGCTCCCGCGAACGGTCGCGGGACGACAGCGGCTTGCGCATCTGCACCTTCTCGAAGTTCTCGCGAACCTGCTTGTGGTAAGCGTCGAAACCCTCACCCTGGAAAATCTTGATCAGGAAATCGCCACCCGGACGCAGCACACGGGTGCACAGGTCCAGGGCCAGCTCGCAGAGGAACATCGCACGGGGCATGTCCACGGCGGGCAGTCCACTCATATTGGGGGCCATATCGGAAATCACAAGGTCTACCGGATTTTCTCCGATGGCCGCGAGCAACTGGGCGAAGACCTCGTCCTCCGTGAAGTCACCCTGGATGAAGGTGACATCCGGGATGCTGTCCATCGGCAGGATGTCCGAAGCGATCAGGGTACCCTTGTCACCGATCACCCGACTGGTGACCTGCGACCAGCCGCCCGGCGCTGCGCCGAGGTCGACCACGGTCATGCCGGGGCGCAGAATGCGATCCTTCTCCTGGATTTCCAGCAGCTTGTAGCTGGCGCGCGAGCGATAACCGTCACGCTGTGCCATCTTCACGTACGGATCGTCGAAATGTTCTTTCAGCCAGCGATGGCTAGTCTTGGAACGGGCCACGTATTACCTCGTCTGAGCGGCATCCCGGTAGTACCGAAACTCGGGTAGAATATCCGCCTTTTTTACCAGGGGTCAGATTATGGCGCTCTCTCAGGAGCAGAAAAAGCAGTTCAAATCTATCGGGCATCACCTGAAACCCGTATTGACCGTTGCTGAAAACGGTCTTTCGGAAGGCGTGATGGCCGAGCTTGAGCGCGCGCTCAACGATCATGAACTGATCAAGGTGCAGTTCCGCATCACTGAACGCGACGACCGTCGCGCGCTGATCGACGAACTTTGCCAGAACGGCAGCTGCGAGCTGGTTCAGACCATCGGCAAGATGGCACTGATCTATCGCCGCAATCCGAAGCCGAACAAGAACCTGTCGAACATCAGCCGCTTCAGCGGCCTCTGACAGTCAAGACCGGCAACGCGGAGCCGGCAAGGCTCCGCTGCGTCAGACCCGCTCGTCCCGCCCAGGCGCCGGCTGCAGCACCAGCAGCAGACCGCACAGCGCCACCACCAGGTAGTTGAATAGCAGCCAGCGCTGAGCGTCCGGCGCTACCTGGCGTACCACGAAATAAGCCACCACCATCACCAGCACGGTGAGCAGCAATTGCCCTCGCGTTTCACGGGTGAAGGCAGCGAACCCGCGCGCCTGCCAGAGCACCAGGGCCTGGAGCAGCACGCAGAAACCGGCAAACCCCAGCAGCAACGGCTTCAGCGCATCGGAGACGGACTCCACCAGCAGCGGGGCCAGGCCGATCTTGTCCAATGCAGGCAACACCACGAACTGCAGCAACCACAGGCCGCCGACCCAGAATGTCTGGGCCAGCAGCCAACTGATGGTGCCTGCGCTCAGGGATTGCCGATCAGGCGTGACGGACTTCAACGATCTCGTACTCGACGTCGCCGCCCGGAGTCTTCACCAGAACGGCATCACCTTCGGTCTTGCCAATCAGCGCTCGGGCGATCGGCGAGTTGACGGAGATCTTGCTGTTCTTGATGTCCGCCTCGTCGTCACCGACGATCTGGTAGGTCACCGTCTCGTCGGTTTCGACATTGGCGATATCCACGGTCGTACCGAAGATCACCTTGCCGCTGTGCGGGATGGTGGTCACGTCGATGATCTGCGCGTTGGACAGCTTGGCCTCGATGTCGCGGATGCGCGCCTCGGACATACCCTGCTGCTCACGGGCTGCATGGTATTCGGCGTTTTCCTTCAGGTCACCCAGCTCACGCGCTTCGGCGATGGCCTGGGTGATCTGCGGGCGCAGAACGGTCTTCAGGTACTTCAGTTCTTCTTCCAGGGCGCGAGCGCCCTGGACGGTCATTGGAAATTTGCTCATGCGTTGATTCCTGCATGGAGATCCTGCAGACGGCGAACGGTCTTCTCGGGACCGAACTTGAGCGCCTCACAGATCGCCTGACCCGCCGCAATGGTGGTGGTGCAGTAGATCTTGTGCTGCAGGGCGTTACGACGGATGGAGTAAGAGTCAGCGATGGACTGACGACCTTCGGTGGTGTTGATGATCAGGGTGACTTCGTCATTCTTGATCATGTCGACCACGTGAGGACGGCCCTCGGTCACCTTGTTCACGCGACGCACCGGCAGGCCGGCAGCCTCGATCACCTTGGCGGTGCCAGCAGTGGCAACCACCTCGAAGCCCAGCGCGACCAGATCGCGGGCGACCTGAACGGCTTGCGGCTTGTCGTCCTCGCGGACGCTGATGAAGGCGCAACCGGCGTTCGGCAGGATTTCGCTGGCGCCCAGCTGGGCCTTGGCGAATGCCTCACCGAAGCTGTCGCCGACACCCATCACCTCGCCAGTGGACTTCATCTCTGGGCCGAGGATCGGGTCGACGCCGGGGAACTTGGCGAACGGGAACACCGCTTCCTTGACGCTATAGTACGGCGGGATCACCTCCTGGGTGAAGCCGACTTCGGCCAGGGACTTGCCAGCCATGACGCGGGCCGCAACTTTCGCCAGCGACTCGCCGATGCACTTGGAGACGAACGGCACGGTACGGGACGCGCGCGGGTTCACCTCGATCACGTAGATGTCTTCGCCCTGCACGGCCATCTGCACGTTCATCAGGCCGACCACGCCGAGCTCCAGGGCCATCTTCTTGACCTGCTCACGGATCTCGTCCTGGATGTGCTGCGGCAGCGAGTACGGAGGCAGCGAGCAGGCGGAGTCACCGGAGTGCACGCCGGCCTGTTCGATGTGCTGCATGATCGCGCCGATCACCACGGTCTCGCCGTCGCACACCGCATCGATGTCGACTTCGATGGCGCAGTTCAGGAAGCGGTCCAGCAGCACCGGGCTGTCGTTGGAGACCTTCACGGCTTCGCGCATGTAGCGCTTGAGCTCTTCTTCCTGGTAGACGATTTCCATCGCGCGGCCGCCCAGCACGTAGGACGGGCGCACCACCATCGGGTAGCCGATGTTCTTCGACAGTTCCAGAGCCTGGTCTTCGCTGCGCGCGGTGGCGTTGGCCGGCTGGCGCAGGTTCAGGCGCTGGACCATCTGCTGGAAGCGCTCGCGGTCTTCGGCGCGGTCGATGGCGTCCGGGCTGGTGCCGATGATCGGCACGCCGGCTTCTTCCAGGGCGCGGCAGAGTTTCAGCGGGGTCTGGCCGCCATACTGCACGATGACGCCCTTGGGCTGCTCGACGCGGACGATTTCCAGCACGTCTTCCAGGGTCACCGGCTCGAAGTACAGGCGATCGGACGTGTCGTAGTCGGTGGAGACGGTTTCCGGGTTGCAGTTGACCATGATGGTCTCGAAGCCGTCTTCACGCATGGCCAGCGCTGCGTGTACGCAGCAGTAGTCGAACTCGATGCCCTGGCCGATACGGTTCGGACCGCCGCCCAGGATCATGATCTTGTCGCGAGTCGACGGATTGGCTTCGCACTCTTCCTCATAGGTCGAGTACATGTAGGCGGTGTCGGTGGCGAATTCGGCGGCGCAGGTGTCCACGCGCTTGTACACCGGCAGCACCTTGAGCTTGTGGCGATGGTTGCGCAGGTTCTTCTCGGTCACACCCAGCAGGGTGGCCAGGCGCGCATCGGAGAAGCCCTTGCGCTTGAGCTTGAGCATCAGGTCGCGGTCGATGGCAGACAGACCCAGGGTCTTCACACGCTCCTCGTCCTTGATCAGGTCTTCGATCTGCACCAGGAACCACTCGTCGATGCGGGTCAGGTCGAAGACTTCGGCAATGCTCTTGCCAGCGCGGAAGGCGTCGGCGACGTACCAGATGCGGTCGGCATTGGGCACGGTCAGCTCGCGCTTGAGGATGCTCTCGGCTTCCGGGTTGCTCAGGTCGAGCTTGGGATCGAAACCAGTGGCGCCGACTTCCAGGCCGCGCAGGGCTTTCTGCACGGACTCCTGGAAGGTACGGCCGATGGCCATGACTTCACCCACGGATTTCATCTGGGTGGTCAGGCGGGCGTCGGCTTTCGGGAATTTCTCGAAGGCGAAACGCGGGATCTTGGTGACGACGTAGTCGATCGCCGGCTCGAAGGAGGCCGGGGTGCGGCCGCCGGTGATGTCGTTCTGCAGCTCGTCGAGGGTGTAGCCGACAGCCAGCTTGGCGGCGATCTTGGCGATCGGGAAGCCGGTGGCCTTGGAAGCCAGCGCCGAGGAACGCGATACACGCGGGTTCATCTCGATCACGACCATGCGGCCGGTGTTCGGGCAGATGCCGAACTGCACGTTGGAGCCGCCGGTTTCCACGCCGATCTCACGCAGCACCGCCAGCGAGGCGTTGCGCATGATCTGGTATTCCTTGTCGGTGAGGGTCTGTGCCGGCGCGACGGTGATGGAGTCACCGGTGTGCACGCCCATCGGGTCGAAGTTCTCGATGGCGCAGACGATGATGCAGTTGTCCTTCTTGTCGCGGACAACCTCCATCTCGTATTCCTTCCAGCCGATCAGCGATTCGTCGATCAGCAGCTCGTTGGTCGGCGACAGGTCCAGACCACGGGTGCAGATCTCTTCGAATTCTTCGCGGTTGTAGGCGATGCCGCCGCCGGTGCCGCCCATGGTGAAGGACGGACGGATGATGCACGGGAAGTTGACCTTCTCCAGCACGCCGTAGGCTTCTTCCATGGTGTGGGCGATACCCGAGCGCGGACAGGCCAGGCCGATGTCGCGCATGGCCTTGTCGAAGCGCGAACGGTCTTCGGCCTTGTCGATGGTGTCGGCGTTGGCGCCGATCATTTCAACGCCGAACTGTTCCAGAACGCCGTGGCGCTCCAGGTCCAGGGCGCAGTTCAGAGCGGTCTGGCCACCCATCGTCGGCAGCAGCGCGTCAGGGCGCTCCTTCTCGATGATCTTGGCGACGGTCTGCCACTTGATCGGCTCGATGTAGGTGGCGTCGGCCATGGCCGGGTCGGTCATGATGGTGGCCGGGTTCGAGTTCACCAGGATGACACGGAAGCCTTCTTCCTTCAGGGCCTTGCAGGCCTGCGCGCCGGAGTAGTCGAACTCACAGGCCTGGCCGATGACGATCGGGCCGGCGCCGAGGATCAGGATGCTCTTGATGTCTGTACGCTTGGGCATGGGACTCTCGTTGCAATATTCAGGAAAGGGTTGCGCTGGCCAGCTTCACGCCAAAGCCGACGAACAGGGCGCCGACGCCGCTCGAGGCGCCGGCAGCCAGCCGTTGCCGCCGACGGAACCAGGCCGCCAGACGCACACCGGAGAAAATCAGGAAGCTGAGGTACAGGGCGCTGATGATCTCGAGGATCGTGCCCAGTACCAGGAACGACAGGCCGGGATAGGCGTAACCCGGGTCGACGAACTGGATGAAGAAGGAGATGAAGAAGAGGATCGCCTTGGGATTGGACAGGCTCAGCAGCAGCGCCTTGCGGAACGGCTGGTTGACGTCCACTTCCTTGGCCGGCGCGGCGGCCGCATCCAGTGGCTGGCGCAGCTTCTGCCAGCCTCCGCGGAGCATGCCTAACCCTAAGTAGAACAGGTAAGCGGCGCCGACGTACTTCAGGCCCAGGAACAGCATCGGCTCGGCCTTGAGGACCGAGGCGATACCCAGCGCCGACAGGAACATCAGGATCGCATCGCCCAGGAACACCGCGCTCGCTGCCCGGTAGCCCGAAGCCACACCGCGCTGGGCGGCGGTGGCGAGGACGAACAGCGAGTTCGGCCCCGGCAACAGGACGATGAACAACGTACCCAGGACGTAGGTCCAGAGGTCGGTGATTCCCAGGGTCGGCATCATCTTCTTCTACCTCTTCCGTCTCTTTCGAGAAAGCCGGGACTCAGCGGCGCTCGGCCATCGCCGCGAGGAAGCGGTCGAACAGCGGAGCCACGTCGTGCGGGCCGGGGCTGGCTTCCGGGTGACCCTGGAAGCTGAAGGCCACCTTGTCGGTGCGCTCGACGCCCTGCAGGGTGCCATCGAACAGCGACTTGTGGGTGGCGCGCAGGTTGGCCGGCATGCTCGCTTCATCCACGGCGAAACCATGGTTCTGGCTGGTGATCATCACCACACCCGAATCCAGGTCCTGCACCGGGTGGTTGGCGCCATGGTGACCATGGCCCATCTTCACGGTCTGGGCGCCGGAGGCCAGGGCCAGCAGTTGGTGACCCAGGCAGATGCCGAAGATCGGCGTCTCGGTGTCGAGGAACTCGCGAATGGCCTGGATGGCGTAGTCGCACGGAGCGGGGTCACCGGGGCCGTTGGAGAGGAAGATGCCGTCCGGATTCAGGGCCAGCACTTCGCTCGCCGGGGTCTGCGCCGGCACCACGGTCAGGCGGCAGCCGCGGGCAACCAGCATGCGCAGGATGTTCAGCTTCACGCCGAAGTCATAGGCGACTACGTGGTACGGCAGGTCGGCGGCGGCGATTTCCGGGTGGCTGTCGGTTTCCAGGTTCCAGACGCTGGAGCGCCACTCGTACTTCTCGGTGGAGGACACGACTTTCGCCAGGTCCATGCCCTTCAGCCCCGGGAAGCCGCGTGCCAGTTCGAGGGCTTTTTCCTCGGTGGCATCGTCGCCGACCAGGATGCAGCCGTTCTGCGAACCCTTCTCGCGCAGGATGCGGGTCAGGCGGCGGGTGTCGATGCCGGCGATGGCAACGGTGCCGTTCTCTTTCAGGTAGTCCGGCAGGGACTGCTTGTCGCGCCAGCTGCTGGAGAGCAGCGGCAGATCGCGAATGATCAGGCCGGCGGCCCAGACCTTGTTCGACTCGGCATCTTCCGGCGTGGTGCCGGTGTTGCCGATGTGCGGGTAGGTCAGGGTGACGATCTGTTGGGCGTAGGAAGGATCGGTAAGGATTTCCTGGTAGCCGGTCATGGCGGTGTTGAACACCACCTCTCCGACGGTCTGGCCGTCGGCGCCGATGGCTTCACCGCGAAAAACGCTGCCGTCGGCAAGTGCAAGTATGGCTGGCTTAGTCAAGAAGACCTCCCGTAGTTCAAGCCTGGCTGGGCGTGCGCAGATTGTAAAAAAGCGGGATGACATCAGAAGAAGTCATCCCGCTTTTTATGTGATTCATGCTGCGCTGCTTTTAGTGGACACACTAAAGCTGTAGTTTACAGAAATGCGACATCATGGTCCACCTTTTGCACGACGTACGGCCATGCCACTCAGCGAAGGCCGAGTACGTCCTGCATGTCGTACAAGCCATTGGCCTGCCCTTCCAGCCATTGCGCGGCACGCACGGCGCCACGAGCAAAGGTCATGCGGCTCGAGGCCTTGTGGGTAATCTCCACACGCTCGCCATCCGCGGCGAACAGCACGGTGTGGTCGCCCACCACGTCGCCGGCACGCACGGTGGCAAAGCCGATGGTCTCGCGCGGACGAGCGCCAGTCTGGCCTTCGCGACCATAGACAGCGACCTTCTCCAGATCACGACCCAGCGCATTGGCAACGACTTCGCCCATTCGCAGCGCGGTGCCGGACGGCGCGTCGACCTTGTGGCGGTGATGCGCCTCGAGGATCTCGATGTCCACATCGTCGCCCAGCACGCGGGCAGCGGTGTCGAGCAACTTCAGACAGAGATTGACGCCAACGCTGTAGTTGGCCGCGAAGACGATCGGGATTTCCTTCGCCGCGTCGTTCAGCAGTTCCTTCTCCGCCGCGGAGAAGCCCGTGGTGCCGATGACCATGGCCTTGCCGGCCTTGCGGCAGACTTCCAGGTTCTTCAGGGTCACGGTCGGGTGAGTGAAGTCGATCAGCACATCGAACTCGTCGACCACCTTGGCGAGATCGCCCGACAGCGGCACACCGATACGGCCCAGGCCGGCCAGCTCGCCCGCGTCGGCGCCCACCAGGGTGCTGTCCGGGCGGTCCACCGCAGCAGTCAGGCCAGCGCTGCCGCCAGTCTGCTGCACGGCCTCGATCAGGGTCTTGCCCATGCGCCCGGCGGCGCCCATTACGGCTATACGTCGCATATAAAACAGCTCCAAGCTAAAAAGGCCCCGGGCGATTCGCACCGCCGGGGCCCTGCATCATAGATCGTCGAAGAAGCGCTTCATGCCCTCGAACCAGCCACTGGCCTTGGGCGAGTTGGAAGAGTTGCCCTGCAGGGTGCCACGGAACTCTTCGAGCAGCTCGCGCTGACGCTTGTCCAGCTGCACCGGCGTCTCCACCACCACGCGACACATCAGGTCGCCAGCACCGCCGCCGCGCACCGGGGCAACGCCCTTGCCGCGCAGACGGAACAGCTTGCCGGTCTGGGTACCTTCGGGAATCTTCAGCTTCACGCGACCATCGAGCGTCGGTACTTCAAGCTCGCCTCCAAGGGCGGCATCGGCGAAGCTGATCGGTACTTCGCAGTACAGATGCTTGCCGTCGCGCTGGAAGATATCGTGCTCGCGCACGTTCACCACCACGTACAGGTCGCCTGCCGGGCCACCGTGGGCGCCGGCCTCGCCCTCGCCGGTCAGGCGAATGCGGTCACCGGTATCGACACCGGCCGGCACTTTCACCGACAGGGTCTTGTGTTCTTCTACGCGGCCCTGGCCGTGGCAGGAGCCACAAGGGTCGGTGATCATCTTGCCGCTACCATGGCAGCGCGGGCAGGTCTGCTGCACCGAGAAGAAACCCTGCTGCATACGCACCTGGCCGATACCACCGCAGGTGGTACAGGTGACCGGCGTAGTGCCGGGCTTGGCGCCACTGCCGCTGCAGGTCTTGCAGCCGACCAGGGTCGGAACACGGATAGTCACGGTAGTGCCGCGAACCGCGTCTTCCAGGTCCAGGTCCAGGGTGTAGCGCAAGTCCGCGCCACGCGCCGGACCGCCACGGGAACCACCGCGACCGCCAGCACCGCCGAAGAAATCGCTGAAGACATCACCGAAGATGTCCGAGAAGCTCGCCCCACCAAAGCCTGCACCACCGCCACCCATCTGCGGATCGACACCGGCATGGCCGTACTGATCGTAGGCCGCGCGCTTGCTGGCATCGGACAGGACCTCGTACGCCTCGTTGGCCTCCTTGAATTTATCCTCGGCCTCCTTGTCGCCGGGATTGCGGTCCGGGTGGAACTTCATGGCGAGCCGGCGATAGGCCTTTTTCAGGTCCGCTTCGCTGGCGCCGCGCTCGACACCCAGTACCTCGTAAAAATCACGTTTGGCCATAACTTTCCTGCACTCTGAAAACCGTTCCCCCAGACACGCCAACGCGGGAGCAAGCCCCCGCGTGACGTTTCATGCGCACCGACACGCTGGTCGGTGCGCCGGAGCGGAAGCAAGCACGCGGCTTACTTGTTCTCCTTGACCTCTTCGAACTCGGCATCGACGACATCGTCGCCTGCCTTGTCGTCAGCGGCCTCGCCCTGAGCGGCAGCACCCGGCTGCGGCTGTTCGGCGTACATCTTCTGCGCCAGCGGGGTGGACGCCTGGGACAGCGCGTTCATCTTCGCTTCGATCTCGGCCTTGTCGTCGCCCTTCACGGCAACTTCCAGCTCGCCAAGAGCCTTCTCGATGGCAGCCTTCTCCTCGGCAGTGGCCTTGTCGCCAGCCTCGGTGACCATCTTGCGAGTCGCATGGACCAGCGCGTCACCCTGGTTGCGGGCAGCGGCCAGTTCCTCGAACTTGCGGTCTTCCTCGGCATTCGCCTCGGCGTCGCGGACCATCTGCTGGATCTCGTCCTCGGACAGACCGGAGGAGGCCTTGATCACAATGGACTGCTGCTTGCCGGTGGCCTTGTCCTTGGCGCCGACATGCAGGATGCCGTTGGCGTCGATGTCGAAGGTCACTTCGATCTGCGGCACGCCGCGCGGAGCCGGCGGGATGTCGGCCAGGTCGAACTTGCCCAGCGACTTGTTCTGCCCGGCTTGCTTGCGCTCGCCCTGCAGCACATGGATGGTCACGGCGCCCTGGTTGTCATCGGCAGTGGAGAACACCTGCGACTTCTTGGTCGGGATGGTGGTGTTCTTGTCGATCAGCGCGGTCATCACGCCACCGAGGGTTTCGATACCCAGGGTCAGCGGGGTGACGTCGAGCAGCAGCACGTCCTTCACGTCGCCGGCCAGCACGGCGCCCTGGATGGCAGCACCCATGGCAACGGCTTCATCCGGGTTGACGTCCTTGCGCGCTTCCTTGCCGAAGAACTCGGCAACGGTCTTCTGCACCAGCGGCATGCGGGTCTGACCGCCGACCAGGATCACTTCGTCGATCTTCGAGACGTCCAGGCCGGCGTCTTTCAGCGCAACGCGGCACGGCTCGATGGTACGGGTAACCAGGTCTTCCACCAGGGATTCAAGCTTGGCACGGGAAACCTTGACGTTCAGGTGTTTCGGGCCGGATGCATCAGCGGTGACGTACGGCAGGTTGACGTCGGTCTGCTGGGTCGAGGACAGCTCGATCTTGGCCTTCTCGGCAGCTTCCTTCAGGCGCTGCATGGCCAGCGGGTCGCCCTTGAGGTCCATGCCGGATTCTTTCTTGAACTCTTCAACGAGGTAGTCGATCAGGCGCAGGTCGAAGTCTTCACCACCCAGGAAGGTGTCGCCGTTGGTGGCCAGTACTTCGAACTGATGCTCGCCGTCGACTTCCGCGATCTCGATCACGGAGACGTCGAAGGTACCGCCGCCCAGGTCGTAGACGATGATGGTGTGGTCACCCTTGGCCTTGTCCAGGCCATAAGCCAGCGCAGCCGCGGTCGGCTCGTTGATGATGCGCTTGACGTCCAGACCGGCAATGCGGCCGGCGTCCTTGGTGGCTTGACGCTGGCTGTCGTTGAAGTAGGCCGGAACGGTGATGACCGCTTCGGTGACCGGCTCGCCCAGGTAGTCCTCGGCGGTCTTCTTCATCTTCTTCAGGACTTCGGCGGAGACCTGCGGCGGAGCCATCTTCTGGCCCTTGGCCTCGACCCACGCGTCGCCGTTATCAGCCTTGACGATCTTGTACGGAACCATCTTGATGTCTTTCTGTACGACGTCTTCTTCGAAACGGCGACCGATCAGGCGCTTGACGGCGTACAGGGTGTTGGTCGGGTTGGTCACAGCCTGGCGCTTGGCCGGCTGACCTACCAGGATTTCGCCGTCGTTGGCATAGCCGATGATCGACGGGGTGGTACGAGCGCCTTCGGCGTTCTCGATGACCTTGACGTTACCGTTCTCCAGGATGGACACACAGGAGTTGGTGGTCCCCAGGTCGATACCAATGATTTTGCCCATATTTCACTCTCCAGAAATTAGATTCCGCGCTGACCCTGTTGCGGGTCTTTGGCTCGGTTGATTACCCAGATGGGGACCGGGTGGTGGATTTCAAGCCTTCTCGTCGATCGAAGGCGGAGTTTGTTCCGGTGCCTTGCTGACCACGACCATGGCCGGACGCAGCAGGCGACCATTGAGCAGGTAACCCTTCTGGAACACCTTGACCACGCTGCCCGGCTCGAGGCGGATGCTCTCTTCCATGGCCATGGCCTGGTGGTGCTCAGGGTTGAACGGCTCGCCGTGCGGGTCGACAGGCTCGAGGTTGTAGCGCACCAGTGTGTCGTGGAACATCTTCAGCGTCAGCTCGATGCCTTCGCGCATCGGCTTGATCGCCTCATCTTCCGGGTTCGACATCTCCAGCGCGCGCTCGAGGGTATCGACGATCGGCAGCAGGTCGCCGGCAAATTTCTCCAGGGCGAACTTGTGCGCTTTTTCCACGTCCTGCTCGGCACGGCGGCGGACGTTCTGCAGCTCAGCAACGGCGCGCAGGCTCTGATCCTTCGCCGCGGCTACCTGTTCTTCCAGTTCCAGCACGCGGGCGTTCAGATCCCCGGTAGCGCCGGCTTCGGGCTGCTCGTTGAACTGGGAATCCTGAGTCTGTTGTTCGTCAGACATGCCACTCTCCTAAAAAGAAAATAAGCCTTTGAAAACAAGGCGAACCCAATGGTCCGCGGCTCTGCCGTGTATATGGGGTGCGTTTTTTTTACTTCAAGGGCTTTGACTTCAAGGACCAACCAGCAGGCGACGAGGGAGAATTGCCAGCCGCAAAAAATACTGTATAAATAAACAGACCTATCTGCGGAGCCGCCGCCCATGCTGGTTCATCTGTCCGTTCACAATTACGCCATCGTCGAGCACCTCGATCTCGAGCTCGCCGCCGGCATGACCGTGATCACCGGCGAAACCGGCGCCGGCAAGTCGATCATGCTCGACGCCCTCGGCCTCGCCCTGGGTGATCGTGCCGACAGCGGCGTGGTACGCCCCGACTCCGACAAGGCCGACATTCTCGCCAGTTTCGATGTCAGCGCGATTGCCGAAGCCCGCGACTGGCTCGCCGAGCGCGACCTGGAACAGGACGGGCCATGCATCCTGCGCCGGGTCATCACCGCCGAAGGCCGCTCCCGCGCCTACATCAATGGCACGCCCTGCCCGCTGGGCGACCTCAAGCACCTGGGCGAACTGCTGATCGACATCCACAGCCAGCACGAGCACCAGTCGCTACTCAAGGCCGACACTCACCGCCGCCTGCTCGACGAATTTGCCGGCAGCCAGGACCTGGCGCGCCAGGTACACCTCGCCGCACAGCGCTGGAAGCAGACCCATCAGGAACTGGACCGCCTGTCACGCAACGGAGAGGAACAGCGCGCTCGCCACCAGTTGCTCAGCTATCAGCTGGAAGAGCTGGAGAATCTCGGCCTGGGTGACAACGAACTGGAGGCCCTGGAAGCCGAACACAAGACCCAGAGCAACGCCGGCAGCCTGATCGCCGCCTGCCGCCAGGTGGTCGAACTGTGCAGCGAAAACGACGCTGGCAATGTCCTCTCCGCACTGACCTCCAGTCTCAACCGCCTCACTGCCTTCCAGAGCCAGCCGGCCGCGCTGAGCGAAGCGGTGAACCTGCTGTCGAGTGCACAGATCCAGGTCGAGGAAGCCATCGGCGAGCTGAATCGCTTCGTCGACCACTTCGACGCCGACCCTCTGCGCCTGCAGCAACTGGAAGAGCGCATGGACGCTATCTATAGCCTCGCCCGCAAGCACCGCGTGCAGCCCCACGAGCTACAGGACCTGCAGCAACGCCTGCTCGACGAACTGGAAGCGCTGAACGCCGACGACGAAGCCGTGGAACGCCTGGGCGACGAACTGGCCGCCTACGCCCGCCATTATCAGGAGAAGGCCGAAGAGCTCAGCCAGATCCGTCGGAGCGCCGCGCCACAACTGGCCAAGGCCGTAGAAGTGGAAATGCAGCGCCTGGGCATGCCCGGCGGTCGCTTTGCCATCGACCTGCGCGAATCCAGCTCGGACGAGCCCCAGATCAATGGCCTCGAACAACTGGAATTCCTGGTCAGCGCCAACCCCGGCCAACCGCTGAAAGGCTTGGCCAAGGTTGCCTCCGGCGGCGAATTGTCGCGCATCAGCCTGGCGATCCAGGTGATTACCGCACAGACATCACGCACTCCCACGCTGGTCTTTGACGAGGTGGACGTTGGCATCGGCGGCCCCACAGCCGAAGTGGTCGGCCAGTTGCTGCGCCGCCTCGGCGATCGCGGCCAGGTGCTGACCGTCACCCACCTGCCGCAGGTTGCCGCGCAGGGCCACCAGCACCTGTTCGTGCACAAGGACCGTGATACCAGCGAAACCCGCACCGCCGTGGCCAACCTGAAGAAGGCCGAACGCATCGAGGAAGTCGCGCGCATGCTCGGCGGCGTCGACCTGACCAAGGAATCCCTGGCCCACGCGCGCAAGATGGTGGATTCGGCCGTACAAGGCTGATCCCCCCAAGCACCTTGGCCCTCTTGTAGGAGCGAGCTTGCTCGCGAACCGCTTGGCACTGAGACAACCGGGAAACTTGTTCGCGACCAAGCCCACTCCTACCAAAGAGCCGCACAAACGAAAACGGCGACCCGAGGGTCGCCGTTTCTGCATCTGCGTACGCTTACTTCTTCTTGCGCACGTAGAGCACCAGGTTGTGATCGACGAGCTCGAAGCCGCGCTCCTTGACGATCTCTTTCTGGCGTTTCTCGATTTCCGAGTCCATGAACTCGATGACTTCGCCGGTATCGACGCAGACCATGTGGTCATGGTGACCGCTGTCGGCCAGCTCGAAGACGGCATGGCCGCCATCGAAGTTGTGGCGCACCACCAGGCCGGCGGCTTCGAACTGGGTCAGGACGCGGTAGACAGTGGCCAGACCGACGTCTTCACCCGCCTCCATCAGCGCTTTGTAAACATCCTCTGCGCTCATGTGGCGCTGCTCGGCGGAGTCGAGCATCTGGAGGATCTTGACGCGCGGCAGCGTGACCTTGAGTCCGGCTTTGCGCAGTTCGCTATTTTCAACCATGTGTGCTTTCTCGCCGCGGAATGCTTCGCAGCACCCCTCAATACAGGTATGATCGGGATTTCGTCGCTCAGCCAAGATAGTGGAAGTCACCCCTTGATGCAAAACGCCAAGCTCATGCTGACCAGTCTCGCTTTCGGGCTGGGACTCGCCGCACTCGCCGGTTGCTCGTTCCCGGGGGTCTACAAGATCGATATCCAGCAGGGCAACGTTGTAACGCAGGATATGATAGACCAGTTGAAGCCCGGAATGACCCGACGCCAAGTGCGGTTTATCATGGGCAACCCGTTGATCGTGGATACTTTCCACCCCAATCGCTGGGATTACCTGTACAGCATCCAGCCCGGCGGCGGTCAGCGCCAGCAGGAGCGGATGAGCCTGTATTTCGGCCAGAACGACCAACTGGTCGGCCTGAACGGCGACTTCATGCCCGGCGTCAGCCGCGACGAGTCGATCCTCGGCAAGGATGGCGTCACCCCGCCACTGGCCCCGGAAGCGCCTCAGCAGCAGCCCGAGCAACCCAAGGAGCAACCGGCCAAGCCCGGCTCCGTGGAAGAACAGATCCAGAAGGAAGTCGATCAGGTGGAAACCGTACCGATCCCGACTCCGGAACCGCTGGACAAGAATCCCCAGTAAGGGATTCGCGCCAACGAAAAAGCCCGGCCAATGCCGGGCTTTTTGTTGCCTGTGATTTCACTTCCGGAGATTCAACCGCGCGCCGCCTTGGCTCTTGCCGCGCGCTGCTTGCGTACTTCCTTGGGGTCGGCGATCAGCGGGCGATAGATTTCCACCCGCTCCCCCTCCTCCAGCACACGCTCATCGGGCCTGGCTACCACCTTGCCGAAGATGCCCAGCGGACAGCTCTGCACATCCAGATCGGGAAAATGAGCGGAAATATCCGACAGCACCACCGCCTCGCGCATCCGAGTGCCGCGGGGAACACTCAGGCGCAGCAGCATCTGCTTTTCCGGCAAGGCGTAGACCACCTCGATAGCGATGCTCGCGGATTCAACCATGCAACTGCTTGGCGCGCTGGCAGAAGGCGTCGACCATGGTGTTCGCCGCCTGGGTGAACAGCGGGCCGAGCGTGGCTTTCACCAGCGCCCCGGCGTAGTCGAAGGTAAGGTCCAGGGAAATCTTGCAGGCCTTGTCGCCCAGCGCCTTGAAGGTCCACACGCCATGCAGCTGGGTGAACGGTCCCTCCTCGAGGTTCATCTCGATGCTCTGCCCCGGCACCAGCACGTTACGGGTGGTGAAGCGCTGGGTAATGCTGCCCTTGGCCACGGTCAGCTCGGCGCGCATGGCGGTATCGCTTTCCGCAAGCACGGTGGAAGCCGAACACCAGGGCAGGAACTCCGGGTAGCGCGCCACATCGTTGACCAGGTCGTACAGCGCCTTCGCCGGATAGGGCAGCAGGGCCGAACGCTGGATATGCGTGCTCATAGATTTCTCGCTTTGTGTTGTGGGGCATCTGACCGGCATCTGACCGGACAGCGCGCCCTCTGATCAAAAAAACAGCGCGCATTCTCCGAGATTAGCCACGCACCCTCAAGCTTGCATGCCGTCGCATGCTGTCCCGATAGCGGCGCGGCGAGTGACTCCCTATAATGCGCGGCCTATGGCTAAACAGAAGAAACACCCTTCGGGGACTATCGCGCAGAACAAGAAGGCTCTGCACGACTACTTCATCGAGCAGCGCTTCGAGGCGGGCGTCGCCCTGGCCGGCTGGGAAGTGAAAAGCCTGCGCGCCGGCAAGGCGCAGCTGGTGGACAGCTACGTGCTGCTCAAGGATGGCGAGGCCTGGCTGCTGGGCAGCCACATCACGCCGCTGACCACTGCCAGCACTCACGTCATCGCCGACCCGGTGCGCACGCGCAAGCTGCTGCTGCACAAACGCGAGCTGGGCAAGTTGTTCGGTGCCGTGCAGCAGAAAGGCTACGCCTGCGTCGCGCTGTCGATGTACTGGAAGAAGCACCTGATCAAGTGCGAGATCGCACTGGCCAAGGGCAAGAAAGAGTACGACAAGCGTGGCACCGAGAAGGAGCGCGACTCCGATCGGGAGATCCAGCGCGCCATCCGTCACGGCAAGGACGACTGAGCCCCACCCGCCCTCCTGCGAGGGCGTGTTGCAGATCAGGCATCCACCGCGCCCTGGCGTCGCTGTGCCCGCTGCAGGCGTAACTCTTTCGCCTGTACCTCGGCCAGCACTTCCTGCACGTAGTCGATATGCCGCTGGGAAATCTCCCGCGCAGCCTCCGCGTGCCCGCCGACAATTGCCTCGTACAACTCGCGGTGCTGGCGCATCAACTGCTCGCGGGTCTCGTCGCGTTGCGCGTACATCCCGCCGATGTTGGTCACCACGTTGCGCTTGAGCAGGTCGAACAGCCCGCGGATGGTGTGCAGCAGGACAGCGTTATGGCTGGCCTCGGCGATGGCCAGGTGGAAGGCTGCGTCCGCCGCGCCTTCTTCCGCACGGCTCACCTTGCCAACACGCTGGTAGCAATCCTGCAGGGCATCGAACGCCTGCTTCAGGCGCTGGTGATCCACCTCGGTCGCGCGCTGCGCCGCGTAGTAGGCGCAGGAACCTTCGAGGGTATGGCGGAATTCCAACAGGTCGCGCTGCGCCTCCGGGTTGCTTTCCAGCAGGTGCAGCAACGGGTCGCTGAACATCGAGCCCAATCCCTCGCTGACATAGTTGCCCCCACCCTGGCGGCTGACCAGCAACCCCTTGGCGCCGAGCTTCTGGATCGCCTCGCGCAGTGAGGGCCGCGACACGCCGAACTGCTCGGCCAGCACGCGCTCGGCGGGCAAGCGCTCGCCGGCCTTGAGAGTGCCCTCGAGGATCATCGCCTCCAGCCGCTCGACGATGTCGTCCGACAAACGGCGCTGCTTGACCTGACCAAAACTCATCTTCGTGAACTCCCTCGCTCCATCACTCTGGGCCGCGCTCCAGGCCGCTATCTGCGCAGTGCGCGGCAGCCTACCCAGCGCGGACTTGCGCAACAAGAGCATCGCGCCTTTCCGAACGCCCTCGACAAAAGTCGCAGAGCAGCAAATTGACACGCCGCCAGCAGGGCTTTTACCCTGAGCGCTCAGCCTTGTAAATTGGTAATACCAATTTACCGCAAGCTGGATTGCACGACAACATAAAGCCGCGATCAGTCGACCGTCTGCCCACGCGCCACAAGCGCACCGGAATCGCCCGACCGGCAACCAGGCCCTCCACCCAAAAACAATTAGGGAGCCAACACAGATGCAAACCTGGCAGCAGATCTATACCCCGCTCGGCAGCCTCGGCCTGTCCGCGCTGGTCGCCGTCATCCCGATCGTGTTCTTCTTCCTCGCCCTCGCCGTGTTCCGCCTCAAGGGCCACGTCGCCGGCAGCATCACCCTCGCCCTTTCCGTCATCATCGCCATTGCCGCCTTCGGCATGCCCGCCGACATGGCCATCGCCGCTGCCGGCTATGGCTTCGCCTACGGCCTGTGGCCGATCGCCTGGATCATCGTCGCGGCGGTGTTCCTCTACAAACTCACGGTCAAGAGCGGCCAGTTCGAAGTGATCCGCAGCTCGGTGCTGTCGATCACCGGCGACCAGCGCCTGCAGGTGCTGCTGATCGGCTTCTCCTTCGGCGCCTTCCTTGAAGGTGCGGCGGGCTTCGGCGCACCGGTGGCAATCACTGCCGCCTTGCTCGTCGGCCTGGGCTTCAACCCGCTGTACGCCGCCGGCCTGTGCCTGATCGCCAACACCGCGCCGGTGGCCTTTGGCGCCCTGGGCATCCCGATCATCGTGGCCGGCCAGGTCACCGGTATCGACGCCTTCAAGATTGGCGCCATGACCGGCCGCCAACTGCCGTTCCTGTCGATCCTCGTACCGTTCTGGCTGGTGTTCATGATGGACGGCTTCAAGGGCGTGAAGGAAACCTGGCCGGCCGCACTGGTCGCCGGCGGCAGCTTCGCCATCACCCAGTACTTCACCTCCAACTTCATCGGCCCGGAGCTGCCGGACATCACCTCCGCACTGGTCAGCCTGATTTCCCTGACCCTGTTCCTCAAGGTCTGGCAGCCGGCCAGCGAGCGTGCAGTGGTCGCTACCGCAGGTGGCGCGGCGGTAATGGGTAGCGGCAACGGCGCTCGCAGTACCGAACCGTCGCCCTACAGCTTCGGCGAAATCCTCAAAGCCTGGTCGCCCTTCCTGGTACTGACCGTACTGGTCACCATCTGGACCCTGAAGCCGTTCAAGGCGTTGTTCGCGCCGGGCGGCGCGCTGTATAGCCTGGTGTTCAACTTCTCCATCCCGCACCTAGACCAGCTGGTGGTGAAAACCGCTCCCATCGTCGCTAACCCGACGCCGATTGCCGCCGTGTTCAAGCTGGACCCGATCTCCGCTACCGGTACCGCGATCTTCCTCTCCGCCGTGATCTCGATGCTTGTTCTGCGGATCACTGCGAAAACTGGTCTGACCACCTTCAAGGAAACCCTGCTTGAGCTGAAGTGGCCGATTCTCTCCATCGGCATGGTGCTGGCCTTCGCCTTCGTCACCAACTACTCGGGCATGTCCACCACCCTGGCGCTGGTCCTGGCCGGCACCGGCGCAGCGTTCCCGTTCTTCTCGCCTTTCCTCGGCTGGCTGGGCGTGTTCCTCACCGGTTCGGATACCTCCTCCAACGCGCTGTTCAGCTCGCTGCAAGCCACCACCGCGCACCAGATCGGCGTCAACGACACCCTCCTGGTCGCGGCCAATACCAGCGGTGGCGTGACCGGCAAGATGATCTCGCCGCAGTCCATCGCCGTGGCCTGCGCCGCCACCGGCATGGTCGGCAAGGAGTCCGACCTGTTCCGCTTCACCCTCAAGCACAGCCTGATGTTCGCCGCCATGGTGGGTCTGATCACCCTCGCGCAGGCCTACATCTTCACCGGCATGCTCGTGCATTAAGGGAGTCATCGCCGCACCGCCATTCACAGACAGAAGGGCGGTGCGGCCGGCCCAGGCGCCACGTGATAACTGCAACAAGCCCGGCAAAGCGTCTAGCTTGTTCAGGGTTCCTGCCGTCACCGTGACGCCTTAATCGACAGACCTTCACCGATGGGACGCCCATGATCATTTCTGCCTCTACCGACTACCGCGCCGCCGCCCAGCGCAAGCTGCCGCCGTTCCTCTTCCACTACGCCGACGGTGGCGCCTACGCCGAGCGCACCCTGCGCAACAACGTCGACGATCTGGCCGGCATCGCCCTGCGCCAGCGCGTGCTGAAGAACATGTCCGAGCTGAGCCTGGAAACGACGCTGTTCGGCGAGAACCTGAGCATGCCCATGGCCCTTGCCCCGGTCGGCCTGACCGGCATGTACGCCCGCCGCGGCGAAGTGCAGGCTGCCCGCGCGGCCGCCGCGAAAGGCATCCCCTTCACCCTGTCCACGGTGTCGGTCTGCCCCATCGAAGAAGTTGCGCCGGCCATCGACCGGCCGATGTGGTTCCAACTCTATGTGCTGAAAGACCGCGGCTTCATGCGCAACGCCCTGGAACGCGCCAAGGCGGCCGGCGTGAAGACCCTCGTATTCACCGTCGACATGCCCGTGCCTGGCGCCCGCTACCGTGACGCCCACGCCGGCATGAGCGGCCCCAACGCACCGCTGCGCCGCGTCTGGCAGGCCATGACCCATCCGGCCTGGGCGCTGGACGTCGGCCTGCTGGGCAAGCCCCACGACCTGGGCAACATCTCCAAGTACCGCGGCAACCCCACCGGCCTTGCCGACTACATCGGCTGGCTGGGCGCCAACTTCGACCCATCCATCTCCTGGAAGGACCTGGAGTGGATCCGCGAATTCTGGGACGGCCCGATGATCATCAAGGGCATCCTCGACCCGGAAGACGCCAGGGATGCGGTGAAATTCGGCGCCGATGGCATCGTCGTCTCCAACCACGGCGGCCGCCAGCTCGACGGTGTACTCTCCAGCGCCCGCGCCCTGCCGGCCATCGCCGATGCGGTAAAGGGCGACCTGAAGATCCTCGCCGACTCCGGCATCCGCAACGGCCTGGACGTGGTGCGCATGATCGCCCTGGGCGCCGACACGGTGCTCATCGGCCGCGCCTTCGTGTACGCCCTGGCCACTCACGGCGAGGCCGGCGTGAAGAACCTGCTGGACCTGTTCGAGAAGGAGATGCGCGTCGCCATGGTGCTGACCGGCACCAAGTCCATCGGCGAAATCAGCCGCGATTCGCTGGTGCGCGAATTCGGTCGATAACAGCTTTTCCTGTAGGAGCGAGCTTGCTCGCGAACCTGCCCAGCCCCGAGCCCACCCGGTTCGCGAGCAAGCTCGCTCCTACAAGTGAACGCACACCTCGGTGCGTTCGAATCCAAAAGAACACCGATGGGCCGTCCAGCGGCCCACGCTCACCGATGATGAATGGAGCTGCCATGAGCCTCCCCGCCGCCTTCCTCGATACGGTAGAACACCTGATTCCCCGCGAACGCCGTTTCGACGACCCGCTCTCGACCCTGGCCTTCGGCACCGACGCCAGCTTCTATCGGCTGATCCCCAAGCTGGTGATCCGCGTCGAGAGCGAGGATGAAGTCGCCACGCTGCTCAAATCCGCCCACGCCCACCAGGTCGCAGTGACCTTCCGCGCTGCCGGAACCAGCCTCTCCGGCCAGGCCGTGAGCGACTCGGTACTGCTGGTGCTGGGTGACAACTGGAACGGCCGCGACATTCGCGAAGGCGGTACGCAGATCCGCCTGCAGCCCGGCGTCATCGGCGCCCAGGCCAACGCCTGGCTGGCACCTTTCGGCCGCAAGATCGGCCCGGACCCGGCCTCGATCAATGCCTGCAAGATCGGCGGTATCGTCGCCAACAATGCCAGCGGCATGTGCTGCGGCACCGCGCAGAACAGCTACCACACCCTGGCCGGCATGCGCCTGCTGCTGGCCGATGGCACCCTGCTGGACAGCGAGTTGCCCGGAAGCATCGCCGCCTTCCGCGAAAGCCACGGCGCGCTGCTCGGGCAGCTCGCCGAACTGGGCCGGCAGACCCGTGCCAACACCGAGCTGGCCGCAAAGATCCGCCACAAGTACCGGCTGAAGAACACCACCGGGCTGTCGCTGAATGCGCTGGTCGATTACGACGAACCGCTGGATATCCTCACCCACCTGATGGTCGGCTCCGAGGGCACCCTGGGCTTCATCAGCGCGGTGACCTACGACACCGTGCCGGACCATCCGCACAAGGCCAGCGCGCTGATCGTCTTCCCCGACGTGGAAACCTGCTGCAAGGCCGTGACCGTGCTCAAGCAGCAACCGGTGTCCGCCGTCGAGCTGCTGGACCGCCGCAGCCTGCGCTCGGTGGAGAACATGCAAGGTATGCCGGTGTGGGTGAAGAGCCTCTCCGAAGGCGCCTGCGCGCTGCTCATCGAATCCCGCGCAGCGACCCAATCGCTGCTGCACGAACAACTTGCGCAGATCAGCGCCTCCATCGCCGATTACCCGGTGGAGAAGCAGGTCGATTTCAGCGAAGACCCGGTGGTCTACAACCAGCTCTGGCGCATCCGCAAGGACACCTTCCCGGCCGTCGGTGCGGTGCGCGAGACCGGCACCACGGTGATCATCGAGGACGTCACCTTCCCCGTCGAACAACTCGCCGAAGGCGTGAATCGCCTGATCGAGCTGTTCGACAAGCACGGCTACGACGAAGCCATCCTGTTCGGCCACGCGCTGGAAGGGAACCTGCACTTCGTCTTCACCCAAGGTTTCGAATCGCCGGAACAGATCGCGCGCTACTCGGCCTTCATGGACGACGTCGCGCACCTGGTCGCCGTGGAGTACGGCGGCTCGCTCAAGGCCGAACACGGCACCGGACGCAACATGGCGCCCTTCGTCGAGCTGGAATGGGGCCATGACGCCTACCAGCTGATGTGGCAACTCAAGCGCCTGCTCGACCCCACCGGCATCCTCAATCCCGGCGTGGTGCTGACCGACGACCCGCAGCTGCACCTGAAGAACCTCAAGCCGCTGCCGGCCGCCGACGAGATCGTCGACAAGTGCATCGAATGCGGCTTCTGCGAGCCGGTCTGCCCGTCCAAGGGGCTGACCCTGAGCCCGCGCCAGCGCATCGTCCTGTGGCGCGACATCCAGGCCAAGCGCCGCGCCGGCATCGACACCACCGAACTGGAGCGCGACTACCAGTACCAGGGCATCGACACCTGCGCCGCCACCGGCCTGTGCGCCCAGCGCTGCCCAGTGAACATCAACACCGGCGAGCTGATCAGGAAGTTGCGCGGCGAGGAAGCACACCACGCCGGCACCGCCACCTGGCTGGCGCGCAATTTCTCAACCGCTATGAAGGGCGCGAAGTTCATGCTCCACGCGGCCAACGGCGCGCGCATGATTCTGGGCCCGCCGCGCCTGGCCCGCCTCAGCGCCTCCCTCAGCCACGCCAGCAAGGGCCGTGTGCCGCAGTGGACGCCAGCAATGCCGCAGCCGGTGCGCCTCGCAGCAGCGCCGCGCACGCTCGATGACAGCCGCCCACGCGTGGTCTACCTGACCGCCTGCGTGTCCCGCGCCATGGGACCGGCAGCGGCGGACGAGGAGCAGATGCCGCTGATCGACAAGACCCGTCAGTTGCTGGAGAAAGCCGGCTATCAGGTGATCTTCCCGGACAACGCCGACAACCTCTGCTGCGGTCAGCCTTTCGCCTCCAAGGGCTACAAGCAGCAGGCTGACGCCAAGCGCGACGAGCTGCTCGCGGAGTTGCTGCGCGCCAGCCGCGGCGGCCTCGACCCGATCTATTGCGACACCAGCCCCTGCACCCTGCGCCTGGTGCAGGAGCTGGCCGATGACCGACTGAAGATCTACGACCCGGTGAAGTTCATCCGCACGCACCTGGTGGAGCGCCTGGACTTCCAGCCGCAGGACAAGCCGGTGGCCGTGCATGTCACCTGCAGCACCCAGCACCTGGGCGAAAGCCAGGCGCTGATTGATCTGGTGAAACGCTGCACCCGCGAAGTAGTAATCCCCGAGGGCATCCACTGCTGCGGCTTCGCCGGCGACAGGGGCTTCACCACGCCGGAGCTCAATGCACACTCACTGCGCACGCTCAAGGACGCGGTGCAGTACTGCGAGGAAGGTGTCTCCACCAGCCGCACTTGCGAAATCGGCCTCTCTGCCCACGGCGGCATCGACTATCGCGGCGTGGTCTATCTGGTGGACCGCGTGACCCGCGCAAGAGCCTAGGCACTGACCATACCGGGAGCCTGGAGCTTTTCGTAGGAGCGAGCTTGCTCGCGAACCGCCTGACGCCGACGCGGCCGACGGCTTTTCGCGAGCAAGCTCGCTCCTGCAGGTTCGCCCCTTAACTTCACGTTAAGCGAGCGCTGCCACCCTTTGCCGCAAAACCGCCGCGGCGGCTATCCTGCTCGAGACGGCGGCGGAGCTGCACGAAAAGGGGGCGACCATGAGAATCCTGTTGGCAGAAGACGACCAGTTGCTGGGCGATGGCATTCGCGCGGGGCTGGGACTGGAAGGCGACACCGTGGACTGGGTAAACGACGGTGTAGCCGCCGAGCAGGCGCTGGAAACCGACGAGTTCGACCTACTGGTGCTCGACCTCGGCCTGCCACGTAAGGACGGCCTGGAAGTGCTTCGCAGCCTGCGCCGGCGTGGCAATCTGACCCCCGTCCTGATCCTTACCGCCCGCGACAAGGTGGCCGATCGCGTCGCAGGCCTGGACGCCGGCGCCGACGACTACCTGACCAAACCCTTCGACCTCGACGAGCTGCTCGCCCGCGTCCGCGCCCTCACCCGCCGCCATACCGGGCGCGCCGCGCCGCTGCTGAAACATGGTGAGCTCTCACTGGACCCGGCCACCCACCAGGTCAGCCTGGCGGGTGCACCGGTCGACCTGGCCCCGCGCGAGTACGCACTGCTACGCCTCCTGCTGGAACAACGCGGCAAGGTTCTGTCCCGTGCTCGTCTGGTGGAAGCCCTCTATGGCTGGGACGGCGACCTGGAGAGCAACGCCATCGAAGTTCACATCCATCACCTGCGGCGCAAGCTGGGCAACAGCCTGATCCGCACCGTGCGCGGCATCGGCTACGGCATCGACCGCCTCGACAGCGCGACACAATCTTGAGCGGCACCGTGCGCCGCGCCGGCTCTATCAGCCGCCGTCTGCTGCTGACGCTGATCGGCGGCGTATCGCTGCTCTGGCTGGTAGCCGGTCTGTTCACCTACCACCTCACGCGTCAACAGGTTAACCACCTCTACGACCAGGACATGGTCGACTTCGGCCAGGCCGCACTGAGCCTGGTGGACATTGCCGACTCCATCGACGCCGAGCCGACGCCGCCCGGTGACATTCTCTCGCGCAGCCGCAAGGCCATCGAAGGCTTGCCGCTGATCCACCGCGAAGCAACCCTGGGGTACTCCATCTGGTACCTAGGCGAGCCGCTGCTGACCACCAGCAACCCACCTCCGCATCTGGACCGCCAGCCGATGGGTTTCTCCGACCTTGAGCAGGACGGGGTGAACTATCGCGTCTTGCAGATCGAGTCCCCTGGCGCCGACGAAATCCGCATCTGGGTCTTCGAGGACCTGCACTACCGCTCCAAGACGCTCCACCTGTTGCTGTTCAGCGCACTGTTCCCGCTGCTGCTGGCCCTACCACTGTTCGGGGTACTCGTGTGGTTCGGCGTGCGCCAGGGCCTCGCGCCGTTGCGCGGCCTGATCGAACAGGTGCACCAGCGTAGCGCCCATAGCCTGCACCCACTGGCGCTGAGTCGGGCGCCAGTGGAAGTACACAGCCTCGTCAACGAACTGAACCTGCTGCTGGAGCGGCTGAATTCGGCCATCGAAGCCGAACGCCGGCTGACCAGCGATGCCGCCCACGAAATCCGCACACCATTGGCGAGTCTGCGCACCCACGCCCAGGTAGCGCTGCGCTCTTCCGACCCCGCGGCCCACGCCCATGGCCTGAAGCAGGTCAGCCGCAGTGTCGAGCGGATCAGTGCACTGATGGAGCAGATCCTCCTGCTCGCCCGCCTGGACGCCGACGAATTGCATGAGATCTTCCGCCCCGTCGATCTTGGCCTGCTGGCGGAAGACACCATCGCCGACCTTGCCCCGCAAGCCATCGACAAGCACATCGAGCTGACCCTCGACAGCCAACACGCCAACCTGCTGGGCGTGGAAGCATGGCTCGGGCTGATGCTCACCAACCTCGTCGGCAACGCCCTGCGCTACACCCCTGAAGGCGGCCGCGTTGCCGTCACTCTGGAGACCAGCGATCACCAGGTGACCCTGTGGGTGCGCGACAACGGCCCCGGCGTCGCGCAAGCCGAACAGGCGGCGATCTTCACCCGCTTCTACCGCAGCCCGAACGTTGCCAGCAGCCACGGCAGCGGGCTGGGGCTGCCCATCGTCAAGCGCATCGTGGAAATCCACCACGGGCGTATTTCCCTGCACGAAGGCCTGGAAGGTGCGGGCTTGGGCGTCTGCGTCGAACTCCCGACCAACGTCGACCAATAAACCTGAACGCAACGAAAAAAACGGCAGTCCACCCTGTACGGTCCGCTCGGACGGTCCGCTACCACCGGTCACATTTGACAGGAGTACTGCCATGAAACGTGCCGCCCTGCTCATTACCGCCGCCCTGCTGGCATCGCCGGCCTTTGCCGCCGATCTGTGCAGCGACAATATCCAGAAGCTCGATGACGCGGTGAAAACCACCACCAACAACACACAGGCCCAGGAACAGGCCATGCGCCTGCAGGAACAGGCTGCCAAGGCGCAAGCCGCCGGCAACACCAAGGAGTGCATCGCGCACACCGAAAAAGCGCTGCAGCTGCTGAAGAAAAACAGCGGCGATGGCGGAGCCAACGGGTGATGCCCGGCATGGCGACCGGCTATCCAGCCGGTCGCCGTTCATAAGGCTCGCGAAGCCTCTGGCATTCGCAGCCCCGCAGTTGATTCCGCGCCCCCCTCACACGCCTAAGATGTAGCGATTCCCGACCACAAGAATCACAACCGGAATCGCCATGCCTGTGTCCCGCCTGCTCATCGCCAACCGTGGCGAGATCGCCATTCGTATCGCCCGCGCCGCTGCAGAACTGGGCATCCACAGCCTGGCGATCTACGCCGAAGACGACGTCGCCTCACTGCACACGCGCCAGGCTGATGAGGCTGCGGCCTTGAAAGGGCGTGGCGCCAGTGCCTACCTCGATCAGCAGCAGGTCGTTGATATCGCCCTGGCGCACGGCTGCGACGCCGTGCACCCAGGCTACGGCTTCCTTTCCGAGAACGCCGAATTCGCCCGCCGCTGCGAAGCCGCCGGTCTGACCTTCGTCGGCCCCGCGGCCGAGGTACTGGATGTATTCGGTGACAAGGCCCGCGCCCGCGACCTGGCTCGTGACCATGGTGTTGCGCTGGCCGCCGGCAGCAATCGCGCCACCTCGCAGGAGGACGCCGAGCGCTTCTTCCGCGAGCTGCCCGCCGGCGCCGGAATGATGATCAAGGCCCTGGCCGGCGGCGGTGGACGCGGCATGCGCGCCGTAAGCCGCGCCGAGGACATCGCCGATGCCTACGCCCGCTGCCAGGCCGAGGCCCGCGCGGCGTTCGGCGATGATCGCCTCTACGTCGAGCGGCTGATCCAGCGCGCCCGCCATATCGAGGTGCAAGTCGTCGGCGATGGCCGCTCCGTCAGCCATCTCGGGGAACGCGACTGCACGCTGCAACGGCGCCACCAGAAGCTGCTGGAAATCGCCCCCAGCCCCAACCTCCACCCACGCCTGCGTGGCGCCATCCTCGCCGCCGCCGTACGCCTGGCCGAGGCGGTGAACTATCGCGGCCTCGGCACCTTCGAGTTCCTGCTGGACGAAGACAGCGGTGACTTCGTCTTCATGGAAGCCAACCCGCGCCTGCAGGTGGAGCACACCGTCACCGAGGCGGTGACCGGCATCGACCTGGTGCAGGCGCAACTGCGCATCGCCGCCGGCGCCAGCCTCGCTGACCTGAACCTGACCCAGACCGAAATACCCGCACCGCGCGGCTACGCCCTGCAACTGCGGATCAACCTGGAAAGCCTCGCCAGCGACGGCACGCCGCATCTGGCCTGCGGCACCCTCAGCGCCTACGAACCACCCAGCGGCCCCGGCCTGCGCGTGGACGGCTACGGCTACGCCGGTTACCGCAACAGCGCCGGCTACGACTCGCTGCTGGCCAAGCTGATCGTCCACGGCAACGGTGGTTATCCACAACTGGTGCAGCGCGCCTACCGCGCACTCTGCGAGTTCCGCCTGGAAGGCGTGGCGAGCAACATCCCGCTGCTGCTCAACCTGCTGCGCCAGCCGGCGGTGGCGGACAACCAGGTCACCACGCGCTACATCGAAGAACACCTGCCGGCGCTGCTCGGTGCGCAGGACCACGCCCACCCGCACCGCTTCTTCAGCCACGCCAGCGCTGCGCCGCAAGCCCAGCGCACCGCCGAATCCCCCACCGGCTGCGTTCCGCTGGCGACGCCCAGTGCAGGTGTTCTCGTCAGCCTGAACGTGGCGCCCGGCGACGCCGTCGCCCAGGGCCAGACCATTGCAGTGGTCGAAGCGATGAAGATGGAGTTCGAGGTGAAGGCCAGCGCCAGCGGCATCGTCCACAGCCTGGCTGCCACCCCCGGCGACAGCCTCGGCGAAGGCGACGCGCTGCTGTTCGTCGAACCGGCCGACATCCAGGCGCAGGACAACCAGAGCGAGGCCGCCATTGACCTGGACGCCATCCGCACCGACCTCGCCGAAGTCCTCGAGCGCCACGCCATCGGCCTCGACGAACGTCGGCCGGACGCCGTCGCCAAGCGCCACCGGATCGGCAAGCGCACGACTCGCGAAAACCTCGCCGACCTGCTGGATGACGGCAGCTTCATCGAGTACGGCGCATTGGCCATCGCGGCACAGCGGCGGCGGCGCAGCGTCGAGGAACTGATCACCAGCAGCCCCGCCGACGGCCTGGTCAGCGGCCTGGGCAGCATCAACGCCGCGCAGTTCGGCGACGAGAAAGCCCGCTGCCTGGTCCTGGCCTACGACTACACCGTGTTCGCCGGTACCCAGGGCGTGATGAACCACAAGAAGACCGACCGCATGCTGCACCTCGCCGAGCAGTGGCGCATCCCGCTGGTGCTCTACGCCGAAGGTGGCGGTGGGCGCCCGGGTGATACCGACTTCGTCGGCGTGGCCGGACTGGACAACATGAGCTTCGTCGGCCTAGCGCGGCTCTCCGGGCTGGTGCCGCTGGTGGGCGTGGTCTCCGGTCGCTGCTTCGCCGGCAACGCCGCGCTGCTCGGTTGCTGCGACGTGATCATCGCCACCCGCGATACCAGCCTGGGCATGGCCGGCCCGGCCATGATCGAAGGTGGCGGCCTGGGCAGGTTCGCCCCCGAGGAAGTCGGCCCCAGCGACGTGCAGAGCGCCAACGGCGTGATCGACGTGCTGGTGGAAGACGAAGCCGAAGCCACCCGCATCGCCCGCCAGTACCTTGCCTACTTCCAGGGCGACACCGCCGACTGGCAGTGCGCCGACCAGCGCCTGCTGCGCCATGCGGTGCCGGAGAATCGTCTGCGCGTCTACGACATCCGCCTGGTCATCGAACAATTGGCGGACAGCGGCTCGGTGCTGGAGCTGCGCCGTGGCTTCGCCGCCGGCATGATCACCGCGCTGGTGCGCATCGAAGGCAAACCCTTCGGCCTGATCGCCAACAACCCCATGCACCTGGGCGGCGCCATCGATGCCGAAGCCGGCGACAAGGCCGCGCGCTTCATGCAGCTGTGCGACGCCTTCGACCTGCCGATCATCTCGCTGTGCGACACCCCCGGCTTCATGGTCGGCCCGGAGGCGGAAAAGACCGGCACCGTGCGCCATGTCTCGCGCATGTTCGTTACCGCCGCCAGCCTTACGGTGCCCTTCTTCACCGTCGTGCTGCGCAAGGGCTACGGCCTCGGCGCGCAAGCCATGGCCGCCGGCAGCTTCCACGCGGCGCTGTTCACCGTGGCCTGGCCCAGCGGCGAATTCGGTGCCATGGGCCTGGAAGGCGCGATCCGCCTCGGCTACGCCAAGGAGCTGGCCGCCGTGGAAGATGCGCAGGAGCGCCAGGCGCTGTTCGATAAGCTGGTCGCCGCGGCCTACCGCAACGGCAAGGGGCTGAACATGGCGAGCTACCTGGAGATCGACGACGTCATCGACCCGGCCGACACTCGTCGCTGGCTGCTGCGCGGGCTGGCTTCGACGCCACGTCCGGCGCAGCGTCAGGGGAAAAAGCGTCCACTGATCGATACCTGGTAAACCATGGGTTGAGCTGCGCGGCCGATCCGCTAAAATGCGCGGCGTCATTGGGGAGTAGCCGACCGTTCCGCGAACGGGGGCGACGTCAACACACTTGGCCCGCAGGCCATGGCGTCGTCAGCAGCTTTGCCTGGCAAGACCTTTGACCACGTGATCTCCGCAACGGCCGGGGAGATGCGTGGTCATGGGTACTACACCGGCCGGGAGCTTCACCGTGATGCACCACCCCATTCTTCGCTCCACCTGTCTGGAGCTGCACGCATGCTGACCTTCATCCTCGAACTGCTCGGCATGCTGCTGGTGATCCTGGTCGCCGCCGAACTCTTCACCAATGCGCTGGAACACTTTGGCGAACGCCTGGGTATCTCCGAAGGCGTCACAGGCTCGCTGTTCGCCGCCGTCGGCACGGCGCTGCCGGAAACCCTGATACCGCTGCTCGCCCTGTTCGCCGGCACCAGCAACATCACGCTCAACGAGGAAGTCGGCGTCGGCGCCATCCTCGGCGCACCGCTGATGCTCTCCACCCTCTCCACCTGCCTGATGGCCTGCTTCGCCTGGCGCGCCCGCGGCCTGCTCGGGCGCATCCGCCCGGAACGCAGCGGCCTGCAGCGTGACCTGAACTTCTTCCTGGTCGCCTTCAGCTTCGCCACCATCGCCATGTTCGTGCCGGCGGAATTGCGCTCCGTGCGCATCGCCCTCAGCGTGCTGCTGGTACTCACCTACGTCGCCTACATCACCCTGACCCTGCGCGCCTCGCGGAGCCTGGTGGACGACGGCCACGGCACCGAAGCCGACCACCACATGTACCTGTCGCGCATCGGCCTGCCGACCAACCTCGCCACCATCCTGCTCCAGCTGTTGCTGGGTCTGGCGCTGCTGGTGCTGGGCGCGAAAGGCTTCATCCATGGGGTGGAAGGCCTGTCGCACCTGCTAGGCATCTCCGCGCTGCTGCTGTCGCTGCTGATCATCCCCATCGCCACGGAGCTGCCGGAGAAGATCAACAGCATCCTCTGGGTCCGCCGCGGCCGCGACACCCTGGCCTTCGGCAACATCAGTGGCGCCATGGTTTTCCAGGGCACCCTGCTGCCCGCCATCGGCATCCTGCTCACGCCCTGGCAGCCGCGCGTCGAGGTCCTCACCGGCGTGCTGATCACGCTGGGCGCCGCGTTCTGGCTGCGACTCAACGCCCAGCGCAGCAGTGGATTGCCGGTCTGGGTGCTGCTGCTCAATGGCGTGCTGTATGCCGCCTATCTGGGTGTCACCCTGTCGCGCTGACGCGCGCGGCTCATTGCCTACACTGACAGTCCGGGCTGCCGCTTCGGCGGCAGCCGCACGACTAGCGATACGCCGAAGGAGTGAGCATGAAAATCCTGGTAGTCCTGACCTCCCACGACCAGCTCGGCAACACCGGCAAGAAAACCGGGTTCTGGCTCGAGGAGTTCGCCGCGCCCTACTATGTCTTCAAGGATGCCGGCGCCAGCCTGACGCTGGCCTCGCCCAAGGGCGGCCAGCCACCGCTGGACCCCAAGAGCGACGAGGAAGACGCGCAGACCCCGGCCACCCTGCGCTTCCGCGAGGACAGCGAAGCCCAGGCTGCGCTGGCCAGCACCGTGAAGCTCAGCGAGGTGAAGGCCGACGACTTCGATGCCGTCTTCTACCCCGGCGGCCACGGCCCCCTCTGGGACCTGGCCGAGGACCGCGCCTCGGTGGCCCTGATCGAAGCCTTCCACTCCAGCGGCAAGACCGTCTCCGCCGTCTGCCACGCCCCAGCCGTGTTCCGCCATCCACGTGGGCTGGACGGCCAACCGCTGGTACAAGGCCGCCACGTCACAGGCTTTTCCAACAGCGAAGAGGAAGCCGTCGGCCTCACCGACGTCGTGCCCTTCCTCGTCCAGGACATGCTCAAGGCCAACGGCGCCCGCTACAGCAAGGGCCCGGACTGGCAGAGCCATGTGGAGGTCGACCGCGGCCTGATCACCGGCCAGAACCCCGCATCGTCCGAGGCCGTGGCCGAAGCCGTCCTGAAATTCCTGGCCTGACAAGCCTTTACACCGCCCCGGTGGCTATCGGGGCGGCTTTCCCGTAGAATGAATCCCGACCTTGACAGGTTTTGGGGCCGATTAGGATTCGACGCCGGTAACAAAACTCTAGGGGCATGCCGAGTAGGTGACAGTTCTCGTAAATCAGCTGCCACAACTTTATAGTTGCCAACGACGACAACTACGCCCTAGCAGCCTAAGTGCCGCTAGCAGACCCTAGGGGATGCCTGTAAACCCGAAGATTAGGTCTGTCATATAGAACAGGATCGCCGCCAAGTTCGCTGTAGACGTAACGGCTAAAACTCATACAGCTCGCTCCAAGCGCCCTGCCACTCGGGCCGCGAGGAGTTAACCTAGTAGAGATGGCTAAGCATGTAGAACCGACAGCGGAGAACTGGCGGACGGGGGTTCAAATCCCCCCGGCTCCACCAAGTCCAAAGAAAAAGGCGCTGAGCCTCAAGCCCAGCGCCTTTTTTTTGTCTGCGATTTGCCTAGAGTGTGAGGAAGCCCAGTCGCGGCATTAGCAACTCGGCATGCTCTTCCCCTACCGTTTGGACAGAAGGCTTGCGCAACCTCAACCGTTCGGCATTGCACAGCAGCGGCCCGTCGTCGTCTTCGGCACCGAAAGGGTCATCAATCAGCACGCCCTTGATCAACCCCTGGCGAAACAGTTCACGAATGGCGAAGAGGTTGGCTTCGCGCGGCCCGCTCAGGTCGGTTATGGATTTGAAGTCGCTTTCCGTGAGCTGGCTGAGCACTGCATTCAGCTGGGCTTGGGAGGGTTTTTGACTCATGAGAAAGCTCCGGGTGCAGCAAGGGTCAAGCTTAACTATCGGCGGCAAATCTTAACGCTGAATTAGCGTCGCGCAGATTGACCTGGGTCCACCTGCGCGTCGCATTGCATCAGTCGCGCGAGACGCCCAGCTCCAGCAGGGCGAGACGCTCTTCGAGAGCCGCAATACGGCCTTCCAGTTCAACCAGTCGCCCTTCGTCATGACCGCCGCCATCACTGCGCTCCCCTGAGGCACGGCTACCGCTGGCGGCGATGGCGGCCTCGCGGTCTTCCTCGGTGCCCAGCAAATGCATATAGCGGTCTTCGCGCTGGCCGCCCAGGCGTTCCAATTGCATGGCCATGCCGCGGCCGGCGAGGCGTTCGAGTTGGTGGCGGACTTCCTCGGTGTCGTCGAAGTCATGCATGCGCTGGCTGCGGGTGAGCAGTTCGTTGAGGGTCTGCGGGCCGCGCAGGAACAGCAGGCCGAGCAGGATAACCTGCGGCTTCACCAGCTCCAGCGCCTTGTCCAGACGCTGCTCCCAGCGGTCAGCGCGGCTACCCATGACCAGGCGGGTCATCTCGCGACCTTCGAGGTGGCGCAGGGATTGACCGACCTGGCCGGGAGTCAGGTTCATCACCGGGTCGCGGCTGGTCTTCTGGTTGCAGGCAGTGACCAGGGCATTGAGGGTGAGCGGGTAGGCTTCGGGCGTGGTGAGCTGCTTTTCGATCAGGCATCCGAGTACGCGAGCATCCACGGCGCTCAGCGGTTCGAAGTCGGGCAGTGTGTCGAGCGACTGGCTCATGGCGGTTTCCGTCAGGTTGGGAACCGCCCTAGCCTAGCCAATTGCGCGGCGTTTGGCAGCCTCAGGCCGCACCAGCCAGGCGACGGTTCAGCGGGCGCTCGATGACCGCCCAGTGCGAGAAGGACGCCGCCAGCTCCTGTTCGCGCCCCTGCGCGTCCCGTCCGAGCGTGCGCCGGGCGAGGTCGCCGGTGAACCAATTGGCGGTATTGGCAGCCACCACCCGCCCCTCTCCGTTGACCACCAGGGCCTCGTGCCCCATCTGCATCAGGCTGCCCAGCAGCACGCCTTCGAACTCATGCAGGGCAATATCTGCGGCGGCGACGCCGATGAAGCGGCCATCCACCTGGATCGGTACGGAGAAGGCGAGGATGTACAGATCGGTGCCGTAAAGGTCGACGAAGGGCCCGACGACCGAGGGCTGGCCGCTGGCGCGCGGCCGGGAGAACCACGGCATGTTGAGGTAGTTGTAGAAGCTTTCGCTGCGCCGGTTGAAGTTCAGGCTCATGGGTACGACCTTGTCGCCACGGCCGTGATACCACCATTCCAGGTACATGTCCTGGTCGGCCAGCTCGCCCGGCTCGATGACCACCCCGGTACCATGCAGGCGCGTACCGTCATCGGTGAGGTCATGCTGGATGCGCGGACGCAGTGCGCCGAGATCCTTCGACGACGGCCGCCTGCCCTCCTCGGCCAGCTCGCGCCAGATCGCCACGACCTCGCCGGCCAGCTCGTCGAGACGCTGGAAAACGTTACGGATGGAAGCGTCGATGCGCTGGGCGCAGCACTGGAGTTCATCCGTGTGTTGTTCGCTGGACATGACCGGTGGCCTCGCTGTTCTTGTTATCGCTCGGGCCAGGGCGGCCCGCTGTATCTGCTCGGTGAATCACTGCGCACGCTCGAAGGCGCCTGCCGGGAAGACAGCAAGCGCTGTGCCAGTCAGCCATCGTCGGCGAGCAGGCTCAGACGCAGGTTGATCAGCCGCTTGATGCCACGGGTGACATGGGCCTCCGCCAGCGCACCGGCAAGGTTGGAGTCACCGGCGCTGATGGCTTCGAGAATGGCGCGGTGTTCCTGCTCAATGGTCGCGGCCCCCGGGAAGCCTTCCACCGGCAACCAAAGCCATTCGCCGATTTCCGCCTGCAAGCGCGTTTCCGCATGGGTCAGGCGCACGGACTGGGCAGCGACGGCAATCTCAATGTGAAAGCGCGCATCGGCGCGGCGCTGTTCCTGACGCGTGGTGGCGCTGGCCAAGGCATCGAGGTACTGGGCGATGCGCGCCTGTTCGTCCGACGTGGAGCGCTGGGCAGCCAGCCGTGCGGCAGCACCGGCGATGGCGACGTGCTCGTCGCCCAGGTCGCGCAGCTCCAGCGCACTCATCTGGCGCAGCTGACCGAGCAGCGCCTCTTCCGAAGTGTGCTGCGGCGAGCAGACGAAGCTGCCACCGTTGCGCCCGCGACGGGTCTCGATCACGCCGCGCTCGCGCAGTTCCGCCAGCGCATCGCGCAGGGTCACGGTAGCGACGCCGAACTGCATGGCCAATTCGCTTTCGCTGGGCAGTTGCTCGCCCTCGGCGTAGAGGCCGAGATCGACCATCTCCACCAGACGGCGCGCGACTTCCTCGGTGCGCCCTTCCTGGCGCAGGCGCATGAAGCTGGCGGGGCGGACTTTCCTGAATTCATTCATAGGCGGCAGTGCGAGGGGCGCTCGTGGCGGACGCTTCCTGCGCGAAAAGTTCCTGTTCTGGCGGTGATGACGAAGTCTATCTGCAGGCTGGCAGCCGCTTCGTTCAAAACTATGTCTCCATATTTTTAAATCGCTTTCCGCACTTTCAGCAAGGTATTTCGCTACGAAAAGCGCTCTGAAACGCTCGTTTTTCGACCCGTATTGGCAACCGCAAAATCTTAAGATATGGTTTCAAATGTATTTGCCAGAGACGGCCAGCCAGCCGTCCCCCGCCAACAACAGCAAGAACGAGGAGCGATACGCATGAGCCAGCCAACCCGCGCCGAATGGGAAGCCCGCGCCAAGACCCTGAAGATCGAGGGGCGTGCCTTCATCCAGGGCGAGTACCTCGCCGCCGCCTCCGGCGACACCTTCGATTGCATCAGCCCGGTGGACGGCCGCCTGCTGGCCAAGGTTGCCAGCTGCGATGAAGCCGATGCCGAGCGTGCCGTGCAGAGCGCCCGCGCCACCTTTGACTCCGGCGTCTGGTCGCGGGAAGCACCAGCCATCCGCAAGGCCGTGATGATCCGCTTCGCCGCCCTGCTGGAAGAACATGCCGAGGAGCTGGCGCTGCTGGAAACCCTGGACATGGGCAAGCCGATCGGCGACTCGCTGAATGTCGACCTTCCGGGCGCCGCTGACTCCCTGCGCTGGAGCGGCGAGGCCATCGACAAGGTCTACGACGAAGTAGCCGCCACCTCCCACGACCAGCTCGGCCTGGTCACCCGCGAGCCGGTGGGCGTGGTCGCCGCCATCGTGCCGTGGAACTTCCCGCTGATGATGGCGGCCTGGAAGCTCGGCCCGGCGCTGGCCACCGGCAACTCGGTGATCCTCAAGCCGTCCGAGCGCTCGCCGCTCACCGCCATCCGCATCGCCCAGCTGGCCATCGACGCGGGCCTGCCCGCCGGCGTGCTGAACGTGCTGCCCGGCTACGGGCATACCGTCGGCAAGGCCCTGGCGCTGCACATGGACGTCGATACCGCGGTCTTCACCGGCTCCACCAAGATCGCCAAGCAACTGATGGTCTATGCCGGCGAATCGAACATGAAGCGCGTTTGGCTGGAAGCCGGCGGCAAGAGTCCGAACATCGTCTTCGAGGATGCCCCGGACCTGCAGGCCGCCGCCGAAGCTGCCGCCGCCGCCATCGCCTTCAACCAGGGCGAAGTCTGCACCGCCGGCTCGCGCCTGCTGGTGCAGAGGTCGATCAAAGCGAAATTCCTGCCGCTGGTGGTCGAGGCGCTCAAAGGTTGGAAAGCCGGCCATCCGCTGGACCCGGAAACCAACGTCGGCGCGCTGGTCGATGGTCGCCAGCTGGAGCAGGTGCTCGGCTATATCCAGGCAGGCCAGGACGAAGGCGCGAAGATCCTCACCGGCGGCAAACGCGTGCTGGAGGAAACCGGTGGCACCTACGTCGAGCCGACCCTGTTCGACGGCGTGAGCAACGCGATGAAGATCGCCCGCGAGGAAATCTTCGGCCCGGTGCTCTCGGTCATCGAGTTCGAGGATGCCGAAGAGGCCATCCGCATCGCCAACGATACCCAATACGGGCTGGCGGCGGCGGTGTGGACTCGCGACATCTCCAAGGCCCACCTCACCGCTCGCGCCCTGCGCGCCGGCAGCGTGTGGGTGAACATGTACGACGGCGGCGACATGACCGCGCCCTTCGGCGGCTTCAAGCAGTCGGGCAACGGGCGTGACAAGTCGCTGCACGCCTTCGACAAGTACACCGAGCTGAAGGCGACCTGGATCAAGCTGTAACGCGATCCGGAACACGAGAGGTTTGGAGCAAGACGGCGCGCGGCTAATGCCGCGCGCCGAACAATAACAACAACGCTTTCCGTTGCACCCGATTGGCTGCCGACGCGAAAACCTCAGACAGGAACCCCACGATGAACAGCTCTATCCAGCCAGGCGCCGCCCTGGACCGCGACGCGGAGCAACTCCGCGCGCTGGGCTACACCTCCAATTTCGAACGCAGCATGACCCTCTGGCAGAACTTCGCCCTGGGCTTCACCTACCTCTCGCCGGTGGTCGGCGTATACACCCTGTTCGGCCTGTGCCTGGCCGCCGGCGGACCGCCGATGTTCTGGTCCTACCTGCTGGTGGGTATCGGGCAGATGCTGGTGTGCCTGATCTTCTGCGAAGTCGTCTCGCAATTCCCCATCTCCGGTGGCGTCTACCCCTGGGCCCGGCGCCTGGTGGGCAAGCGCTGGGCCTGGATGGTCGGCTGGATCTACTCCGTGTCGCTGTGCGTGACCATCGCCGCCGTGGCACTTGGCGCGGGCCCGTACATCGCCACACTGCTCGGCTTCGAATCCACGCCGGTGACCAACACCTTCGTCGCCCTGGCGCTGACGGTGATCGCCACCCTGCTCAACCTGTCCGGCACCAAGCTGCTGGCCCGCGTGGCGATGTTCGGCTTCATCTGCGAACTGCTCGGCGCCCTGGTGATCGGCACCTACCTGCTGATCTTCGAGCGCCACCAGCCGTTCTCGGTGCTGTTCAACACCTTCGATATCCGCATCGATGGCAGCTACTGGCCGGCCTTCCTCACTGCCTCGCTGGCGGGGATGTTCCTCTACTACGGCTTCGAGGCCTGCGGTGACGTCGCCGAAGAAACCCCGAACCCCAGCCGCCGGATTCCCAAGGCCATGCGCCTGACCATCTGGATCGGCGGCGGCGCAGCCATCTTCGCCGCCCTGGCGCTGATCCTCGCGGTACCGGACATGCAGGCAGTGATTTCCGGCGCCGACAAGGACCCGATGACCACCATCCTCGACAACGCCTTCGGCGTGACCGGTGCGCGCCTGGTGATGGCCGTGATCATCGTCTCCTTCGTCTCCTGCGTGCTCAGCCTGCAGGCCGCCGCCAGCCGCCTGCTCTACTCCTACGCCCGCGACGAAATGGTGATGGGCAGCGGCCTGCTCAAACGCCTGTCGCCCAACACCCACGTACCGGTCGCGGCGCTGATCGCCTGCGGCGTGATCCCAAGCGTGATCGTCTGCGCCGGCTTCTACCTGCAGAACGCCATTGCCATGGTGGTGAGCTTCGCCGCCATCGGCATCTACCTGTCGTTCCAGATGATCGTCGGTGGCGCCCTGTTCGCCCGCCTGCGCGGCTGGAAGCCCAGCGGCGCCTTCACCCTGGGCAACTGGGGCTGGATCGTGAACATCCTGGCGCTGACCTACGGCGTGCTGGCGATCATCAACATGTCCTGGCCGCGCACGCCGGATGCGCCCTGGTACCTGAACTACGGGATCATCCTGGTGGGCGGCATCGTGATCGTGCTGGGCCTGGCCTACATGGCCCTGTTCCGCCCGTACGACAAGGGCACCGCGCCCCATGGGGACGCGTGGAAGCTGCATCAGCAGTAAGTGTTGGAGTGAAATGAAAACGCCCGGCAGGATGCCGGGCGTTTTTGCTCTACACAGCGACATGAGCTTGCCGAGAACTGGCAATGCAGACTCACGAACCTGTAAACGCCCAAGCAGCCTGCGGAGGCTTGACTGGGCGACTGTCATCGTGCGCTTTTTACACTACAGCTTCACTCAGTTGGTCACGGATTTCCGTCGAGGAGATACCGCTCGTACGCGGCAAATAAACGACCTCGCAATGAGGCTTGAGAAAATCAAAGTGTCCTTTCCAATCATCACCGATAACGAAAACATCTACGGAGTATTTGCTGACGTCGCCAACCTTCTGCTCCCAGTCCGCCTCTTCCACGACCAGGTCGACATATCGAATAGACTCCAGCACGGCTTTGCGGTTGCTATAGTCCAGCAACGCGCTTTTATGTTTTCCGGCGTTGAACTCATCATTGGACAAGGCAACGATTAGGCGGTCACCCAACGCTCTAGCACGTTGCAGCAAACGGATATGCCCTGCATGAAGGACATCGAAAGTACCGTAAGTAATAACAGTTTTCACACGCTCCCCCTCTCCATATCTCTTGCAACATGTTCGAGCACACGCTGAGTATTGCCATCATCTACATGGTCAAAGAATATTTTGCGTTTGAACTCGTATGACATCGGACTTTCCAGCTTTTGTCCGGACAATGTGTCCTGCAAAGACTGCAGCAGCGCACTGAAGTCATGACACACCGGCCCAGGAAAAACGTCCGCCAACTCGTAGAACAATCCACGCTCCGTGCCCGCATAGGATTCGTAATCATAAGCAAAGCAGATTTCCGGTTTGCCAGTCAGCATGAAGTCGATAAAACAACTTGAATAATCGGTAATTAGCAGATCGGCCTCGCGATAAAGAAGCTCGATATCGACAAAGTAACGTCGATCCAGACTAATTACAGGAGCACCGGCACCACCCAAGGCCTTGCAGTAACTCTGAGCCTTGTCCGCCATATGTTCGCGAATCCCCAACACCGCATTGTTCGCACGCAGACACTCGGCTAAAGCCTCTCGCTCCGCTTCGCTGAAGGCGTAATAAGCCTCAGCCTGTGCGTTACGGAATGTAGGAGCGAATAGCACCAGTCGACGCCCCCCCAGCACTTGGCGTAGGCGAACCAATTGCTCCTGGAAGTCAGCGGGCAGTAACGCTTCTTCACGCAAGATGACATCGTTACGTGGTAGACCGGTCACCCAGATATTGTGGAAGTTCAGCGGATAGAACGCCGATGCCATCGCCATGCGATCAATTTTCGAAGAGGCGATGACCGAGTGGCAGCGCGCATGCTCCGCGGAAACGGACTGCAACTTGTCCTGCAGATCGAGCGATGCATAACCAATACGTTTCAACGGAATGCCATGCCAGAGGTTGATGAAACGATGTTGCTTGGCATCCAGAGGGAAAATCGTATTGATACGTGGTACATGCTTGACGAATATATAGCGTGACTGCATCAGCAAGCGCTGCCCGGCAAGGCTCTTGAGCGGCACAATGTCCACGTTGACGCCATCTGCCAGAACGGACTTGCTACGGGTCAGAATTACCTTGCGAATATTCGGGTCATTCTTCACCGCCTCGAACACCATGCGCTCATTACCACCCAGTGAGTGATCGTAAGCACACACCGGGAACGCCCAGCAGCGGTCATCCTTGACCGTTGCCGCATCTTCCTTAATGAACTGCGCGTCGCTCAGCAACGGCTCAGGCCACTGTCTGCCATCTGCCGGGATATGCAGGCTGCGATAGAGCTTGTCGGCATTACCGATACGTAACAAGTTGCGTTCAGCCACACGCAGATCAGCACCTGGCAGAACCTCTTGGACCCATTGTTTCCAGCGCCACAGTTCGGGAACATGGTAGTGATTCTCGGTCAGGAAGAACCGTTTGAATAAGGGAAAACCTTCGGCTATCAGGTCGTAATGATATCTTGTATATATCGGATGAAACGGGTATAGATGATCAATGAAGGTGGCCGGCTTGTGCCCTGCTAACAAGAGTTGTCGAGTTATGCCAATCTCATAACGGAGAATAATATTCTTTTTGTTCCGTTCCTTGCGAACACTATCCAGCAACTGCTGCAGCACACCCTTTTCTTTCAGAACGGGCGCCCGAAAAGCGAGGAAGTATGAGCCGATATGGAAGTCATAGCATTCGTCTCTCTCATAGCTTGGCAAGAGACGGCGAAGTACAGTTTCCATAGCAATCTTTTCATTGAAACGGCTGCTTGCTACGTGACGGGTATCCGTCAGTCCTTTGGTTGCCTGCAGCCCCCACCAGTCACAGCACTTCGAATCCATCTTGTCGAACAGCGGTTGGAGGCTGCCAAGTAGGTAGCTACTATCATTGACCAAGAGCAGTTCGTCGTATGCTCGAATCGTCTCCCAGCCAACTAAGTCCCGGGCCAAACGGGAATAAGAGCCAAAGTCATATTCGCCATGACGGAAAGCCCAGGCGCCCTTGGTGATAGGTGCTAACTTCTGCAACTCGCCTGGTTGCAGCTCACCATCCGCAAGGTAATAGACATCGGCGTGCTTCTTAAGCTCCTTAATGAAATCCAGAACATACTGATCAACTAAGCCGTCAGGATCATACCCCGCAAAAAGACAAATACGTCTCGCTTTGCGCTCCGTTGCCAAGCGATGTCCGGAAGACATATCTAGTACCCGCTGCACCGGGCGACGCAGCAGATTCTGACGCTGTTGGCAGACTGCATAGTGCAGCAATGGATTGATCGGGCTGCGCCACTGCGCCAGATATTTGGATGCGTACCAAATGGCATCAAAGTCGATAGCAGAGGTCGGTTGGCGAAGCTCGCGCCAACCGTACTGGCTATAGTGCCTTAATGGCTCGATCTTGGAGCGCGCGACATCAGGATTGGCCTGTAGATAGGACTTGCTATCGAAATATCCAGTCGCGCTGATCAGGGCCATGAGCGCCGTGATGTTTTCAGAGGCCGGGAAGCAACTGCGACCTTCTTTGGCGCCATGCTGCAGATAATGAACCAAAGGGCTGCAACGATTGTTCAGAATGTCCTTGTTTTCATCCCAGTACCATGCCGAATCGAAATTCGGGCTAGGGTTGCAGCGCTCGTAGACCCCATATCGCAGGTAATGGACAATGGGCTCGATGCCCAGTGTTCGCACATACGGATAGGCTTCAAGGTAAAACTGCTGACTGAACTCAACGCGTTCCTGAAGAAACTCGGCGTTCTTCTTCAGGTTTATATAGCCTGCCAACGACGCGCCGACGGGATAGGGGCTGCCACTCACCAGGGGACTGTCTTGCGCGAGCATGACTCGTGTCGTCTCACCTGCTTCATTCGCACTGTAGGCGAGCGCAGTGTGTAGACCACTCAGCGAGGGCAGCAGCCCCATCACCCGCTCCAGAGCATGCCAGGTGGAACTGATGTTGCCTGTCTGCTCGTTGGATGCGGTCAGTTGCTCGAGCGCCGGAATCAGGTCGATCAGGCCTTTGAGCAGCACCGGTCGAGACCAGAATATGCTGCCTGCAAAAAAGCCCCAGCGTTGTCCTGGGTCAGCCGAAGGCTGCAACAGTTGAACGAAGCGAGAAACTTCCACCTCGTTGCCATACATCAGATGGCGCACTGATTTATAGCAATCAGCCGATCCAACCATACCCAGGTCTGGTCGAGTCGCGAAAGCGTGCAACACCTGACGCACAGCCTCTTCACTGCCCATCAGAGGATTGAGCAGCATATCCAGCCAGACATTCCCCGCTTCGGGATAAAGCTTTTCGAGATTGGCCAACCCCTTCTTCGTGTGCAATTTGCACACTAGATCGTACTTGCCTTCGATTACACGGGGCAGCACCTTGATGAAGGGCAAGATGTCGTAACCGCCATTCTCGACTTGCACGATCTCGATGTTCTGCCGAGCGACAGACACATCAGCCAACCATGCTTCGAGGGCTTCGTAGTTGTCAGGCGCCACGGTCATGATCACATCGTGCTCGACCTTGATGTTGCTCAGACGCCCGATCAGTTCTGGCAGAACATCCAGGTGGAACACGTGAATGACGACAGCGATGCGCAAGCCGGCGTCGGCCTGTGCGAACTCCTCACTGGCCACGAGAATTTCCGGCGATACGGCCTGAGACAGGAAGACGCTCCGCTCCTGAGGCGCGCTCACTGCCTTTTGGGCAGGCTTGATCGATACACCGCTGAGATTATGAGCGGCAAGAATCGACTGCTCCGAGGCATGGCGCCGCAGCCGCGAGCGGATACCGCCCCAACCTTCCCGTCGGTAAATCTCCAGAGCCTTGCGAACGCTCTGCTTCAGCCCACCGCCACGGGTGAACACGGAGGTGATAGTTGCTTTCAGCAATCGGGCGCGGCGAGTCAGTGCACCAAACTTGCGAACAGGCCGAGTGAGCCGCCAACTGGTCGACTCCTGGAACTCCTTGCGCAGCGCTGAATACTTTCGCTCGCGTGAAACGATTTGGTGACGCAGCCGAATGATTTCGTCATCGGCCTGTTTTTTCTGCAATCGCAGCTTTTCGCGCTCGGCCTTGATGCTCTCTTCGGAATCAAGCATTTTGGCTTCCAGCAGAGCATTTTCCTTTTTCCGCTCTGCAAGTTCGTCGTGCAGCAGCATGTTCAGGTGGACGATCGGGTCATTGTCGGCCGCGGCGTCCCTATTCCCTAATACAGCGATGCTATCAAGCTTCGGCTGCCTGATTTGCTTTTTCCTTGCAGTCTTTTTCATGCTGATCTAGTTCAACTCGAATTTACAAATATGTAGCGCTCAGTCAAATAGACGACCCACCAAGCAGCTGCCTCGAAAGCACCACCCATCCTGTGCGTATCTAATGACTTTTAATTGAACGAAGCGTCCTCTCTACTCCACCGAAAACTGGAGGGAACAGACGTCGCTCAAAGCAAGAATCCCTAAATAATGCGAACCGCCTTCTTGGTGGAGCACATGATTACCCCATGCTTCACTGGCATCTGCAACGCAATTCCATATATCCCTTTCGCTAAGCCACCCAGGTCAATGTTGGCCTTAAAGCCTGACTTGAGCAGCGCCGGCTGATTGAAGTACTTCACGACATCCGGACGATCGAGCCTAGCGGATACCTTGTAGGTAGTCGGGACATTGCTGTTCAGATCAGTGATAACAATATTGAGCGCAGCAGGGACAGTATTAGTGTCGCTGTCCGCCGCCCATCCGCTAAATCCGATGACACCCGGCTTAGTCCAGACGACACTGCGCCTTTCACCCGCAATAATGTCCACCGCACACTTATGGCTCTTTAGCACTGCAGCCTTGCGCTCTATTTCCTGACCGCATCCCGCGAGCAGCATCAGAAAAATCACAGAAATCAGAAAACCCACGTTCTTGCTGAACATCCAACTGCTCCTGAGCTATTGCACTTGCATGATTTGGTCATAGCGCCTCAATGTTTCATCCACCGAGGCACATTCAATCAACGTACCCTGATGCAAGATCACGCAGCGGTCACAGAGGTTGGCTACTTGAGTTCTGGAGTGCGAAACCAACACCACAGTCTGGCCAGCAGAGATCTTCTGCATCATGGTGCGCTCGGCCTTCTTCTTGAAATGTGCATCGCCGACGCTCAGGACCTCATCCACCAACAAGACTTCCGGGCTTATGATGGTGCTGATTGCGAACCCCAGTCTTGACGCCATACCGCTGGAATATGTCCGTAACGGCTCGTCGAAAAAGTTACCCAACTCCGAGTAGACCTTGACCTCCTCCAGACGGGCGAGGACTTCCTGGCGCTTGTAACCCAGCAACATGCCACCGAACAGTGCGTTGTCCCGTCCGCTCAGGTTCAGATCGAAGCCGGCCTGCAACGCAAGTAATGAAATCGTGGCTCCATGATTAATCACCTCTCCGCGATCAGGGCGAAGCGCTCCGGACATCACCTTGAGCAACGTCGACTTACCAGCTCCGTTCCCCCCCAATACTCCCAGTGTCTCCCCGCGATACACATCTAGGGTTATGTCTTTCAATGGCTCAACGAAGCCATTGCGATTAGTTTTTCCACTTAGGGAAAATCGTACACCTACATTCCGTAGCGATAGAAACCTGTTAGCCATCAACGCATACACCGACGCACGAACGTCCGCCGATGATGGCGATACAACACATAATCAAAAGCCATCACAACCAACGCGACAAACCCTACATATATCAATTCCGTCCACTCCGGCGGCCGACCGTCCAGCACTACTGCGCGATAACAGGCGATCAGCACGGCCATGGGGTTGTACTCCAGTATCTGGGCGACGCCGCCAGGTATATGGCGATAATCGTAAATAACCCCGGACAAGAACATCAGCAACGTCAAGCCAGTCGCGACTAAATTGGCAAGATCCCGGAGAAATGGGATAACTGCCGCCAGCAACAACCCCAAGGCTAGCGTCAAAAGAAACTGGATGAGCAATACTCCGGGTAGCCACAGAATATTCAGGCTCAAGCTCTTCTCATCAACTGCAAGCCCTAGCGCCAGCAGGAAAAGCAACGCCGGCAGTTGTTTCATTGTCGCTTGCACTATTGCGACCAGCGGGAAGAACGACGGCAGGATGCCGGTATTCAGCATCAGGCCCTGGCCGGCAATAATGCTGTTCGCGCTCATGGAAATAGCCTTGGAGAACCACATCCATGGCACCAGGCCACACAACAGGAACAACCCGTAGTTCTCACCGCCGCTATTGAGTACTTGGGAGAACAGCAAGTAGTAGATAACCAGATGCAACAGTGGCTCGATGACCACCCATGCATAGTTCAGGTGGTTTCGTGACGACTCGGACTTAAGGTTGAGCAGCGCCTTAATCAAGACAAGCTGAATGAAGTGCCTCCCCCCCTGAGATGCCTGACTATTGCGTTCCACAGCCTGTGCAGCCGCTGGGGCACTCACACAATCGACACCGTACAGCGCGGCCAGGCGAAACTTCTTCGCTTCCGCCAGCTTCCCCTGCTGCTTGCAGGCATTCGAAAGCTGCGTATAACCCCGTGCGTACTCTGGCTTGGTCTCTATAACCCGACGCCAACGCGACTCTGCCTGCTCCCAGTCCTCACAGTGTTCCGCAATCTCGGCATGCTGCAACAAGGGTTCGATACGCCCCTGGGCGTGCTCACGGGCTCGACTGTTGAAGCTCTCGGCTTCACGGACATTGCCAGTTCGCAGTTCAAGATCAGCAGATTTGCCTAGCAACTCCCAGTGATCAGGGCATTGACCGCAGCCCTGCGCCAGCAACTCTCGCTCCAAAGCCGGGTTCTTCTGCAGACGCGCCCACTCTGCACTGCTCAGCCAAGCGCTGGAGTGCTTGGCGAAATGCTCGCGCGCGAAGGCAAGCAACTCTCCGGCTGCGATCATATCGCCTTGGCGCATCAGACTGATGCCACCTTGTATCCAGGGTGCTGGGTGCCCCCGGTACTGCTCGCGAAAGACTTTCCAGAGAGCCGAGGCATCGGCCCAGCGTTTTTCTCGCATGGGTTTGAGCGCGAGCTCAAAGGCATCGGCGGCGGCCAGTGGCTTGGTGTCGGGTACGGCGCTGACAGTCATTTAAAAACTTCGGCATCTGCCAGAGAAAACCCGGCACGATCCTTGGGCGACAACTGCGGCTCACCCTCAATCGGCCACTCGATACCGATCTGCGGATCATTCCAGGCAATGCAGCGCTCATGCGCCGGGGCGTAGTAATCGGTGGTCTTGTAGAGGAACTCGGCGGTATCTGAGAGCACCACGAAGCCATGGGCAAAGCCTTCCGGAACCCAGAGCTGATGTTTGTTATCGGCAGACAGGTGAGCACCGACCCATTGGCCGAAGGTGGGCGAGCCACGGCGGATATCCACCGCCACATCGAACACCTCGCCCTGCACCACTCGCACCAGCTTTCCCTGGGGTTGCTGCACCTGATAATGCAGGCCACGCAGCACACCCTTGATCGAGCGCGAGTGATTGTCCTGGACGAAGGTCACGGGACGCCCAACTACCTCATCGAAGACCTTCTGGTTGAAGCTCTCAAAGAAAAAACCGCGCTCGTCGCCAAAAACGCGGGGCTCGAACAGCACCACGTCAGGGATGGCCATCGGGGTCGCTTTCATCCGTAGATAGTCTCCTGGAGCAGGCGCTTGAGGTACTGGCCGTAACCGTTCTTCAGCATGGGCGCAGCGAGCTCTTCCAGTTGCTCGGCCGTGATCCATCGCTGACGGAATGCCACTTCCTCAGGGCAGGCGACCTTCAGGCCCTGACGGTGTTCGATGGTCGCGATGTAATGGCTGGCCTCCAACAGCGAGTCATGAGTACCGGTGTCGAGCCAGGCGTAGCCGCGCCCCATGATTTCCACCGAAAGGCTGTCCTGCTCCAGGTAGATCCGGTTGACATCGGTGATCTCAAGCTCACCACGCGCGGATGGCTTGATACTCTTGGCGATGTCCACGACCTGCTGGTCATAGAAATACAAGCCAGTGACGGCGTAGCTGGACTTGGGCTGCGAAGGTTTTTCTTCCAGGCTCACAGCCTTGCCATGGCCATCGAACTCGACCACGCCGTAGCGCTCGGGATCATTCACGTGATAGGCGAACACCGAGGCGCCCTGCTCCCGCGCGGAGGCGCTGTCGAGCAACTCGCTGAACTGGTGGCCGTAAAAGATGTTGTCGCCCAGCACTAACGCCGACAGGTCGTTACCGATGAACTGTTCGCCGATCAGGAATGCTTGGGCCAGGCCGTCCGGCGACGCCTGAACCGCGTAGGAGATGTTCACTCCCCAGCGATGGCCATCACCCAGAAGTTGTTCGAAGCGCGGCGTGTCCTGGGGCGTGGAGATGATCAGGATGTCGCGGATTCCGGCCAGCATGAGCGTGGTCAGCGGATAGTAGATCATCGGCTTGTCGTACACCGGCAGCAGCTGCTTGGAAATCGACAGTGTCGCCGGATGCAGCCGAGTGCCCGACCCGCCGGCCAGGATAATTCCCTTACGTTTGCTCATGATTGCTTCTCGATAATTTCTGTCAGCATCCGTGCTACCCCGCGTTGCCAATCGGGAAGACTCAGCAAGAAGGCTTTCTGCAGTTTTTCGGTGTTCAGGCGAGAATTGGCCGGGCGCCTGGCCGGAAGCGGGAAGGCATCCGTGGTCAGTGCATCGATTGCCTGGGCCGTCACGTTCAGCTCGACACCCGCGGCGGCGGCCCACTCAAGGACGAAGCGGGCATAGCCATACCAACTGGTTTCGCCAGCCGCGGCCAAGTGATACAGCCCGCACAGCGTGGGCGCGCGCAGCGTTGCGACAATGGCATGCGCCGTAATATCAGCGATCAGCTCAGCACCGGTTGGCGCACCGAACTGGTCGTCGATCACGCCCAGGGTTTCGCGTTCCCGCGCCAACCGCAGCATGGTCTTGGCGAAGTTGTTGCCACGCGCGGCATAGACCCAACTGGTCCGGAAGATCAGATGCCGGCAGCCACTGGCCTGGATGGCCTGCTCGCCTGCCAGCTTGGTCTGACCGTAGACATTGAGCGGCCCTACGGCATCGACTTCGCGCCAGGCTGTCCGGCCATGGCCAGGGAACACATAATCGGTCGAGTAGTGCACTAACAGCGCGCCACTGCGTGCGGCGGCCTCAGCCATCACACGCAGCGCCTCGGCATTGACCAGCCGGGCCTGCTGGGGCTCTGCCTCAGCCTTGTCCACCGCGGTATAGGCCGCGGCATTGACGATCACGTCCGGAGCATGGCTCGCCAGAGTTTCTGCCAGGCCGTCAAGGTCCCCCAGGTCACCGCAGTAGTCCGCACTGCGGGCGTCCAGCGCCAGCAACTCTCCCAGCGGGGCGAGGCTGCGCTGCAGCTCCCAGCCTACCTGGCCATTCTTGCCCAGCAGGAGAATCTTCATGCGCTGCGTCCGGCGTAGTTCGTCTCTACCCATTCGCGATAGCTGCCCGACTGCACACTTTCCACCCAGCCCTGGTTAGCCAGGTACCACTCGACGGTCTTGCGGATACCGGTCTCGAACGTTTCGGCCGGCACCCAACCGAGCTCGCGCTCGAGCTTGCGGGCGTCAATCGCATAACGGCGATCGTGGCCGGGACGATCGGTGACATAGGCGATCTGCTCGCAGTAGTCCTTGCCATCGGCGCGCGGACGCAGCTCGTCCAGCAGCGCACAGACACGTCTGACGATTTCAAGGTTGGGCTTTTCGTTCCAGCCACCAACGTTGTAGACCTCGCCTACGACGCCAGCCTCAAGCACCCGGCGGATCGCGCTGCAATGATCCTTTACGTACAGCCAGTCTCGAATCTGCTGGCCATCGCCGTAGACCGGCAGCGCCTTGCCTGCCAGGGCATTGACGATCGTCAGAGGAATGAGCTTCTCCGGGAAGTGGTAGGGGCCGTAGTTGTTCGAGCAGTTGGTGGTGAGTACAGGCAAGCCGTAGGTGTGGTGGTACGCACGGACCAGATGGTCGCTAGCGGCCTTGCTCGCCGAATACGGGCTGTTGGGTTCGTACTGATGCTGCTCGGTGAATGCCGGGGCGTCGCTGGCCAGCGATCCGTACACTTCGTCGGTCGAAACATGCAGAAAGCGGAACTTTTCGTTTTCATCGCCTTCCAACCCGTTCCAGTAGGCACGCACCGCCTCGAGCAGGCGGAATGTCCCGACAATGTTGGTCTGGATGAAATCTTCCGGACCATGGATGGAACGATCGACATGGGATTCAGCCGCGAAATTGACCACAGCCCGCGGGCGATGCCTGACCAGCAGCGTCTGCAGCAGTTCGCTGTCAGCAATGTCACCGCGCACGAAAATGTGCTGGGCGTTGCCCTCCAGGCTAGCCAGGTTTTCCAGGTTGCCAGCGTAGGTCAGCTTGTCCAGGTTTACGACGGCTTCGCCCGACTGGGCGACCCAATCGAGCACGAAATTGGCGCCGATGAAACCGGCACCACCAGTTACCAGAATTGTCATGTGATCAGATCTTATTCAGCAGTATCGCGAGTATCAGTCCAAGGTTGCCGAGGAGTGTCTGCCGGTGCAGCCCTGCCTTGAGAATGCAGGCAAGTCGGCCAGGGAGTCTTCGTTTGCGCGCTGCCTTGAACAGCTTGAGAGTCGTACGGTGGTCCTTGCTCAAGCGATGACTCATCGACTCGAGGGCACGAATATTTTGCGCGCTCCACTCATAGAAGCGTCCCTGCAGGACCATGCCCAACCGACGCAAGCGAGCGCACCAATCAGAGTTGCTGCCGATCACGTTTCCGCCATGTTGCCGGTAAAACACGCGAGGTTCAGGGTCGTAATAAACGACTCCCCCCGCGCCGGTAATCAGCTGGTAGCACCACCAATCGTGGGCAGGCACCTTCAGTTCGGCGCCCGCCTCAACGATCAGCGCCCGTGCAGCCTGGTTGAACACCATCGTGTTGCCCCCCCCAATGCTCTGCACCAGGGCATTCTTGAAATGTGGCGCCAACGAAAAGTGCGGTGACAGTCCGAGGCGCCCCCCCTCTTCACAGATGATCTGGGTACGCCCGCAATAGACCGCCGGCACATCGGGGGGAACTCCGCGCAGCCAGTCAAGCGCAACCTGCAGCTTGTCGGCGCTCCAGATATCGTCCTGATCTGACCAGGCGAAATAGTCGGCCTCGATGTCCGCACGGCACGTCAAAGACAGGAAATTACGTGCGAAGCCCGCGCGCGGCCCGCGTACCACCTTCAGTCTGCGACTGCCCCACATCTCGGCATAAGCCTGCAACACCGCCTGCGTGCCATCTTTCGAACCATCGTCCGACACATGGAGCACCCAGTTGCGATAAGCCTGCTGCTCGAAGGAGTCGAGTTGCTCGGCGAGGAACTGTGCTCCGTTGTAGGTACACATGAGGATGGCGACAACGGGGGTTCCCGGAAGACTGAGTTCTCGGGAAAAGGCCTGGTTGCTCGCGATGTCGGCGCCAGGAGGCTGAAAAAGCACCGTCACTGATCTTCGTCCCTGAATGACACTCGCCGAGGCGAGGCGTCCTGCAAATTGAAAATGCCACTAAAAGGCCATTACAAAAACGCGGGAAGCCTAGCACGAACCCATAGATTTCTTAAGGATCCATTAATGAACGCATGTCGAATTGCCTTTATTTCGAGCAGGGTGCGACCAGCAGAAATGAGCTGAAAATCTTCAAAAAGCTCGCGAATATCAGGAAAAACCACACAATATTGATTTTTATAAAAACACAAAAACATCAATAGCCGTTCGTCTGATTGTCGGAAAACATCATCAAACAGTCATATTTTGTAACATCCAAAAGCCGCTAGAAGCCCGATACAGAGCCTGCGGAACGGTTTTTTATTTGGTTTGCTGGCCATAGGCAGGCACATCAGCACGCGTTGACTTTTTGAAGTGGGACTAACAGAAGAATCTGATACTGGCACTGCGCCCGCAGGTGCCCATAGCAAGTATCAATGCCGTGCGTGTGCAGTTCGATGCAGAACGACCTCGACGTGTCATTTCCCGCACCTGAACGAGAAAAACCGCCGAGTCAGGACAGCCTGGCCTGCACGAAGGATCGGCAGCCAATAGCATCTCCGAGACGATGAAGACGCGAGGTTTGGCACGAAGCGCTGCAGGGGCAGGCCACTCAACGATAGCCCTGAGTCTCTGCTGCCCCTCACCTCCCCACTATTGGGACATAGCCCACCCTCGCCAGGGCAAGACAAACTCTTTGGACTAAGCCCAAAGGCGCTCTCCTGCCTCCGGCGATTCCATCCACTGCTTGAGCGAACGCGTCGGCAGGTCGAAATACTCCCGTGTGCGCGCATAGCCGTGCCCGCCCATGCGGCCGATGGCGTCGAGGCCGAGTTGGTCGATGTAGAGCGTGGCGGGGTCGATCAGGTCGTCGCGCACGTGGGCCATCAGCACCTCGCCGAGGATGATTTCCCGCGACTGGCCGATGGACAGCGCCATCATCCGCCGGCACTCCAGCGCCACCGGCGCCTCGCCGATGCGCGGGCAGCCGACGCGGGTGCCAGGGATGGCGGTGAGGCCGGCGGCGACCAGTTCGTCGAAGCCCGGCTCGAAGGGCACGGCGCAGACGTTCATGGCTTCCACCAACGCGTCGGAAACGATGTTCACGGTGAATTCCTGGTTCTGCCGGATGTTCAGCGTGGTGTCCTTAGGGCTCAGGTCGCTGTAGTTCTCCACGCCCAGGGCTAGGATCGGCGGATCGGCCGACAACGCATTGAAGAAGCTGAAGGGCGCGGCGTTGGGGCGGCCTTCGGCGTCGATGGTGGTGACCAGTGCGATGGGACGCGGCACCACGCTGCCGATGAGGATCTTGTATTTCTCGCGGGCGGACAGCTGCTGGAAGTCGAAGCTGAGCATGGGGTGGTCCTTCAATGGGCAGACAGTGCGCGCGCATCGAGCAGCGGTGCATCGGCACTGTACGAGTCGGCAAAGGGAATCGCGGAATGGAACAGCGTGCGCCACGGCGGGTTGCCGAAGGCACGCTCGGCGTGGTGCTGCATCTGCTTCTGGAACAGCGCATCAGCGCGGCGTTGCAGGTCGGCGTAGTCGGCGCCGATCACCAGTCCGTCCTGCATGACGCTGCGGCCGTCGATGAAGCTGGCAATGCAGTCGTCGCCCCGCCCCGCGGTGAACAGATTCTTCAGCGGATCGAAGAATGGCCCCTGGTGGAACGTACCGAGGCGGAACACCGTGATGTCTGCGCGGGCGCCTGGAGCGAGGCGGCCGAGGTCATCGCGGCCCAGCGCCTGGGCACCGCCGAGTGTCGCGGCGTTGTAGAGGTCGAGCATGCGCGTGTGCTCGGCATCACCCTCCTTCACCCGCGCGATGTTCAGGCCCTGGCGCAGGTTGTCGAGCATGTCCGCCGGGAAGGTGTCGGTACCCATGGCGAGGTTGATACCGCGTGCGCGGTAAGCGCCGAAGGAGTCCAGCGCATCGCCTTCGCGAGCGAACACGACGGGGCAATGTACGAGGCTCGCGCCGGTATCGGCGAGGCGCTGCAGTTCGTGTTCGCCACTGTGCAGGATGCCGTGCGGCAGCACGCTGCGTGGGTTGAGCAGGCCGTAGTTATCGAGCCACTGTAGCGACGAGGTATCGCGCAGCCGGCGTACCAGTTCGACTTCGTAGCGCGACTGGCAGCAATGCAGGCGCAGCGGCGCATCCAGTTCGCGCTGCACGGCGGCGGTGCGCTCCAGCAATGCGGGTGTGCAGGTTTCAATGCGGTCAGGTAGCAGTGCACCGCGCACCAGACCGTTGTGCGCACCATCGAAGTCGCGGAAGAAACGTTCGGCTTCCTTCAATCCGGCGAGGCCGGCAGCTTCGTTCCAATGCTGCGCGGCGCTGCCGTCGGCGCGGGCGTAGGTCATGCCGCTCATGTAGCAGGGGCCGAGATAGGTGCGTAGGCCAAGTTCGCCCGACAGCGCAGCAACCCCGGCGAATTCGTCGTAATGCTCGGCCCAGCGCCGGTAGTACATCGAGGTGATCGGCATGGCGGTGGTGATGCCGTTGCGGATCAGTTGGGTGAAGGCGTAGCGGTATTTGAACAGCTCTTCGTCCGGGCTGTAGCACTCGCTCGGGCCAGCGCGCAGATAGTCCTCGGACCAGACGCGACCCATGTTCCACTCGGCGCCGTTGTCCAAGGTGAGCACGGTGGAGTCGAGGTCGCCAAGCGCATCGAGATCGATGAAGCCGGGGCCGATCAGCGCCTGGCCGTAGTCGATCCACTGGCTGACTTCGCCGGGAAAACCGCGGCCGACGAAGACAATCTTCCCACCTTCGAACACGACTTCGCCGTGGCGCCAGAGCACGTGTCGGCGACCGTCGAAGCCGACCACGAAGCTGGCTTTCAGGCCGATACGAGGGATGTTCACAGACGCGACTCCAACAGGCGACCCTGCTCGGCGATCAGCCTGCCGGATTTGAATACCTGGCGCTGCGCAGGGCGTGCAACCACGGCTTCGCCGAGGGTCTGGACCGGCAGCAGGAGGAAGTCTGCTGTTGCGCCGACTTCGATGCGTGCAGGCTCACGGCCCAGCGCTCGCGCACCGTTGGCGGTGGCGGCGGCAAACGCGGCGGCAAGGTCTTCGTCCTTGCACAGGTCGAAGCGGAAGGCCAGCAGCATGGCGCGTTCGAGCATGTCACCATTGCCCATGGGCGACCAGGCATCGCGGATACCGTCGCTGCCCAGGCACAGGTTCACACCGGCGTCGCGCAGCGCAAGGAACGGCGGCACCGGCGTATCGGCCGGGGCGGAGCTCATCAGGGAAATGCCCAGCTCGGAGAGTCGCTCGGCGAGCGGCTCGACCTGCTCCCAGGGCGCCATGCCCAGACAGTAGGCGTGGCTGATCATGACCTTGCCTTGCAGACCGTGGCGCTCGGTGTAATCGGCGATGCGGGCGATCTGCCAGAGACCGAGCTCGCCCTTGTCGTGCAGGTGGATGTCCACGCCCCGGCCAAACTCCACAGCGAGGCCGAAGACGATATCCAGTTGGGCGATGGGGTCGTCATCAATGCCGCAGGGATCCAGGCCGCCGACATTTTCCACCCCCAGCTGCATGGCCTCGCGCATCAGTTCGGCGGTGCCGGGGCGGCTGACCAGGCCAGTCTGCGGAAAGACCACGAATTCCATGTCGATCAGGTCGGCGTAACGTTCGCGCAGCGCCTGCATGGCGACGACGTGGCGCAGGCCCAGCTCGGGATCGATGTCGACGTGGCAGCGGAAGGTCAGCGAGCCGCGGGCGATGCATTGCTCCAGGAGCGCGCCGGCACGCTCGGAGATCGGTGCTTCGATCTCGCGCAGTACGCGGCGCTCGTTGGCGATGTAGTCCTTGAGCGTGGAGCCGGCGCTATTGGGGCGCCAGGGTTGGCCCCAGAGGGTCTTGTCCAGATGGCAGTGGCTCTCTACCAGTGGCGGCACGAGCAACTGGCCGGCGCCGTCGATGTCACCCGGTTGGATGTCGGCACCGCTTGCGGGGCGGCGCTCGGCGATGCGGCCATCACGAATGAGGAAGTCTTCCGCGGCGTTGCCCAGCGGACGGATGTTGCGCAGCCAGTAGCTGTCGGTCATGGGGACCTCGATCTTGTTGAAAACATAGGGCGGATAAGCGCTTGCGGTTATCCGCCGATGAGCTCGTCGACGCGTGCTCCGGGTTCAAACCTGTAGGAGCGAGCTTGCTCGCGAACGGATTCCGCCCTGACGCCGGCATCAAGCGGTTCGCGAGCAAGGACTAGCCGTCCCCCTCGCTCCTACGAAAAGCGAAAGCGGTGCGTCAGCCCTTGAGCTTGGACCAGATGCGGTCCTGCAGCTCGCGGGACTTGTTGCTGCATTCCTTTTCCAGGCGCAGGCGCTGTGCGTATTCCTCCGGCATGTTGATGGCGTCCATCACCTTCCACTTGGCGTCGAGCAACTGGTCGGTCTGGATGCCGTTGGAATAGGCGATGGCGTTGGTCACCGCGGCGGCGTTCTCCGGCTTCATCATCCAGTTGATGAAGACCTTGGCGTTCTCCGGGTGCGGCGCGCTTTTCGGCACGGCGAAGTTGTCCTGGAAGGAGGCCACGCCCTCGCGTGGGTAGACGTACTTGATGGTGCTCTTCTGCAACGTGGCGCGCGCGGTGGAGCCGTTCCAGTTCTGCATCAGCACCACTTCGCCGGAGGCCATGCGGTCCACGGTGTTGTCCGAGCTGTACATCTTCAGGAAGGGCTTCTGCTTCTGCAGCAGTTCGAGAATCTTCTTCGCGTCCTGCGGGTTCTCGGTGCACTCGTCGACGTTGAGGTAATGTGCGGCGGCGTTGATCAGGCTACTCGGCGTGTCGAGCGCGGCGACCTGCCCCTGCAGCTCCGGACGCGGCTCGAAGAACTCCTTCCACGAGTCATCCAGCTTGCCGCCCGGCACCCGCGCGCTGTCGTAGGAGAAACCGGTGGTGCCCCACAGGTAGGGCGCCGAGTATTTGCGGCCGGGATCGAAGCCCGGATCGCGGAAGGCCGGTTTGACGAACTGGAAGTTGGCCAGCGTCGGCGTGTCGATTTCCAGCAGCAGGTTCTGATTGATCAGCGTCTGCATGATCGAGTGCGACGGCACGATCACGTCGTATGCCGCACCGCCGGCCTGCAGTTTCGCCAGCAGGGTTTCATTGCTGTCGTAGCCGTCCATGGTGACCTTGATGCCGGTCTCCTTCTCGAACTTGGCCAGCAGTTCCACGGGGTAGTAGTCGGTCCAGTTGTAGAAGAACAGCTGCTTGGGTTCCTCGGCCTGGGCGACGCCGGCGGCCAGCAGGGCGAGAGACAAACCGGCAAGGCCGTGACGCAGGGCATTCAACTTCATAGGGCTCTCCGAAAAGCTAAAGGTCAGGGTCGGCAGTCGTTATCAAGCGTCCGGTTTGCCGCGCTGGCCGAGCCAGTACGACAGCACCACGAGGACGATGGAAATCACCAGCATGAGGGTCGAGATGGCGTTGATCTCGGGCGTTACCCCGGCCTTGATGGCCGAGAAGATGTAGACCGGCAGCGTCGTCGAACCGGGGCCGGCGACGAAGAAGGTCATGATGAAGTCGTCGAGGCTGACCACGAACGCCAGTACAGCGCCGGACAGCACCGCCGGCCACAACAGCGGCAGCGTCACCCGGCGGAACACCTGGTACGGGCTGGCGTAGAGGTCACCGGCGGCTTCCAGCAGGCTCTTGTCCAGATCGTTCAGGCGCGCGCGGATCGGCAGGTAGGCAAAGGGAATGCAGAAGCCGACATGGGCAACGATCACCGTCATCAGGCCGAGCTTGATGCCCAGCGACATGAACAGCAGCAGCGTGGCCACGGCGATGACGATCTCCGGCAGGATCAGCGGCAGGTTGATCCCGCCCTCGACCATCCGTCGCCCGTAGAACGGCCGCGAGGTCGCCAGCGCCGCCGCCAGGGCGATCGCCGTGGACAGCACGGTGGCGAAGCCGGCAACCACCAGCGAGTTGAACGCCGCCGCCTGGATCGACGGGTTGGCGACGATCTTGCCGTACCAGGCGAAGGAGAATTCGGTCCACACCGTGGCCGAACGGTTGGCGTTGAAGCTGTAGGCGATCAATACGAAGATCGGCAGGTACAGGTAGGCCAGCACCAACAGGCTGGTCTCGCGGGTGCCGGGGAGTTTCTTCAGGTGCTGGGCGATCATGCGGAAGCTCCCAGGTGGACGGCCTTGGCGGCGCGGCGGCTATAGAGGGCGAACGCGATCAGCGCGAGCAGCATGATCGCCAGCAGCAGGAACGACAGCGAACCGCCCAGGGGCCAGTTGCGCGCGGTGCCGAACTGCTGCTGGATCAGGTTGCCGATCATCAGCGTCTTGCCGCCGCCGAGGATGGCCGGGGTGATGAAGGCGCCCAGGCTCGGCACGAACACCAGCAGGGAGCCGGCGATCACGCCCGGCATGGACAGCGGCAGGATCACCCGACGCAGTGCCTTCCAGCGGTTGGCACCGAGGTCGTAGGCGGCTTCGACGAGGCGCCAGTCGAGCTTCTCCAGGGTCGAGTAGATCGGCAGGATCATGAACGGCAGGAAGCTGTAGACCAGGCCGACGCAGACCGCGAAGTCGTTGTACAGCAGGGTGATGCCGCCGGCCTGGGGGAACAGCGCGTTGACCGTCTGGGCGATCCAGCCGTGCTCGCGCAGGATGATCAGCCAGGCGTAGTTGCGGATCAGCAGGTTAGTCCAGAACGGGATGGTGATCAGCAACACCATGAGGTTGCGCGAGCGCTCGCTCAGGCTGGTCATCCACAGCGCCACCGGGAAGCCGAAGAGGAAGCACAGCAGCGTGGTGCCGCCGGCCTGGAACAGCGAGCGCAGCAGCGCCTGGGCATAGACCCAGTTGAGCTCCAGGTTGCCGTCGAAATCCTCCTGGAAGAACAGCTGCACGTAGCTCTGGATCTGCCAGTCGGCGTGCCAGTCGACGCCGCCGTAGAGGTTGCGCGGCAGCAGGCTGATGTAGCCCATTATTGCCAGCGGGATGGCAATCAACCCGAGCAGCGTCAGCGCCACCGGGCTGAGCAGCAACAGGCGGCGGGTGGTGGGCGACTCCTTCATCTCAAGCCTCCATCAGCAGGCAGGCCTGGGGCGGCAGATGCACCGCCACGGCCTCGCCGACGTCACGGGCGCGGCCGCCCTCGTTGCTCTCGCGCAGGGTAATCTGCGAGGCATCGGGCAGGCGGCAGCGATACAGCGTGGCGGTGCCGACGTACATCACCGTCTCGATCACCGCGCGCAGATGGTGCGGCTGCGAGGGGTCGACCAGCTTGGAGCGCTCCGGGCGGAAGGCCAGCTGCACGCTGGCGCTGCTGAGGCCGGCTGGCAGCTCGCAGGGGATTTCCGCGGCCATGGCGTTGGGGTGGAAGCCGCCCTGGCGCATCTGGCCGGGGAGGAAGTTGATGTCGCCGATGAACTGCGCGACGAAGCGATGCGTCGGGCGTTCGTAGATTTCGTTGGGCGTGCCGATCTGCATGATGTTGCCGTGGGACATCACGGCAATGCGGTCGGACAGGGTCAGCGCTTCTTCCTGGTCGTGGGTGACGAAAATGAAGGTGATGCCCGCCTCTTCCTGAACACGCTTGAGCTCGACCTGCATTTCCTTGCGCAGCTTCAGGTCCAGCGCGGACAGCGGCTCGTCGAGCAGCAGGACCGAAGGCTTGGGCGCCAGCGCACGGGCCAGGGCCACACGTTGTTGCTGGCCGCCGGAGAGCTCGGCCGGCTTGCGTCGCGCCAGGTGTTCCATCTGCACCAGCGCGAGCATCTCCTTCACCCGCTTCGGAATCTCCGAGCGCTGCAGGCCCTGCATCTCCAGGCCGAAGGCGATGTTCTCGCTCACCGACATGTGCGGGAACAGGGCGTAACTCTGGAACACGGTGTTGATGCGGCGGCGGTAGGGCGGCAGGTCGTTGACCCGCTCGCCGCCGACGAGGATGTCGCCGGAGGTGACGTTCTCGAAGCCGGCGATGCTGCGCAGAAGCGTGGTCTTGCCGCAGCCGGACGGCCCCAGCAGGGTGAAGAATTCGTTGTGGGCGATGTCGACCGACACTTCGTTGAGGGCGGGAGCGACGTTGGGATCATCGGTGTAGCGCTTGCTGACCCGACGCACCTCGACTGACGACGAGTGATTCATTTTGGTGCATTCCTCTTGTTTTTGTATGCAATATTTGAATGCAATCTAGAAATAGCTGATGTATTTTTCTTCTGCAACTGGTTTTGCACGGACGGTTTTGCGGCATCCTTTGAAGGGTCAAGCAAGAGGCGGAGTCGCTCATGACGGAGAAGCACCCCGAATCCACGGTGGAACGCGTCTACCAAGGGGTTTACGAGGCGATCAGCAAGCGCAGCCTGCGCCCGGGCATGAAGCTCGGCGAGGCGGCATTGGCGGATTTGTTCAAGGTCAGCCGCACTTCGGTGCGCGCGGCGCTGAAACATCTGGAAGCGGATGGGCTGGTGTCCAGCGCGCTCAACAAGGGTGCATGGGTGTCATTACCCAGCGACGAGGAGATCCGCTCGCTGTTCGAAACGCGGCGGCTGATCGAGATCGGCATCGTCAGCGAACTCTGCCGCCGCGCAGACAGCGCGATCATCCAGGACCTGCGTGACCACGTGGCGCTGGAAGAGGCAACCCATGACCACGACCATGCACGATTCGTCCACCTGCTCGGCGAGTTCCATCTCAAGCTCGCGGCAGCGCTGAACAATCCGGTGCTGCTGGATTTCTTCCGCAAGCTGATCGAGCGCGCCTCGCTCTACGCCACCACGCTGGACGACGACCAGCACGAGACCTGCCGCGGCAACGAGCACCAGAAGTTGATCGACTACATCGAAGCGGGCAACCAGGCGGCGGCCATCGAGCTGACCTGCATGCACCTGAACGCCATCGAACAGGCGATCATCAAGGCGGCGGGGAACCTGAAGGCGGACTATCACCCGCTCAAGCATCTGATTGGCGGCTGAGTAACGCCACGCCGCTTTTGTGTAGGAGCGAGCTTGCTCGCGAACCGCAGCTCCCAGCTTACGCCGAAGCCCGCCACCGCACTGGGCGGCCCCCTCTCCCTTCAGGGAGAGAGCTGGGGATAGGGGGCTGTGCGGCGCGAGTGTTGAAAGCTGGAGTTAGATTCGCGAGCAAGCTCGCTCCTACAGAGAGCAAAACGCCCGGCATTGGCCGGGCGTTTTCATTCAGGCGGTCGGGCCGCCGGTGATGCGATCGAAGCCCCGGCGGATTTCCTCTTCGGGCAGGTTGTCGCCGATGAAGACGATCACGCTCTCGCGCTGTTTGTCGCCCTTCCACTCGGTGTCCCAGTCGAATCCATAGAGCCGCAGCACGCCCTGAAATACCAGGCGGCGCTCCTCACCGGCGATGTTCAGCACGCCCTTGTAGCGCAGCAGCGAGTTGCCGTGCCATTGCAGCAGGTCGTCCATGAACTCGCTGAGGCGCTCGATATCCAGCGGATTGTCACTGCGCAGCACCAGGGTGGTGATGCGGTCGGTGGTATCTGCCGCCGGGCGCACCGGGCGCAGCAGCGGGCGCAGGCCAACGTCGGCATTGAGGTTGAAACCGCGCACGTCGAGCAGGCGTTCCAGTTCGATGGCGCCGTGCTCCACCGCGTGGATTTCGGCGCGCCGATTGATGCGCTGCAGGCGCTCGACCAGCGCGTCGTATTGTTCCGGCGACACCAGGTCGCGCTTGCTCACCAGGATGCGGTCGCCGAAGCCCACCTGGGCCTGGGCAATGGCCTCCTGCAGGTGGCGGTCGGCATTGGCGGCGTCCACCAGGGTGATGATGCCGTCGAGCAGATAGCGCTCGCGCAGGGTCTCGTCGACGAAGAAGGTCTGCGCCACCGGGGCCGGGTCGGCCAGGCCGGTGCACTCAATCACCAGGCGGTCGAAATCCAGCTCGCCGTTGTCGCGGCGCTCCAGCAGGACGTAGAGCGCACGCTCGAGGTCGTTATTGATGGTGCAGCAGACGCAGCCGTTGGACAGCGTCGTCACCTGCACCGCATCGTCGCCGAGCAATTGGGCATCGATGGGCGTCTCGCTGAATTCGTTCTCGATCACGGCGATCTTCAGGCCGTGCTCGGCCTTGAGGATGTACTTGAGCAGGGTGGTCTTGCCGGCCCCGAGGAAGCCGGTGAGAACAGTCACCGGAATCTGCGGCACGCTTGCGGAATCGGTCATGGGAACATCCAGGCAATCGGAAAAGAAAACGGGCCGCGATCGCTCGCGGCCCGCATTTCTATTTTATGAAACGTCGACGAGGCAGGCGACGCAAGGCGCCAGTGGCAGGAAAAAGCGGTGTCTACTTCATTAGATGAGCATTTTTCCGGCCGCTGGCAACGCAGCATCGGCCACGTAGCCAGTTTCATCGTATCAGCAGCAGCGGATCGGCCTCCCCTTGCCGCCGCCGTAGCGCGCTTCCTGGCGCTCGCGGAAGAACTCCTCGTAGGTCATCGGAGTCTTGTCCGGGTGCTTGTTCTGCATGTGCTGAACGTAGGTGTCGTAATCGGGCATGCCGACCAACATGCGCGCGGCCTGCCCGAGATACTTACCCATGCGGCTGAGGTCGTTGAACATGATGAACCTCCGTCAGGCGTCCGGGATCGGCTGGAACGGCGACTCGTTGTCGGTGCGCTCCTTCTTGGTCCAGGCAGCCGCGCCAACCTTGATGGCATACACCAGCACACAGAGCACCACCAGCAGGAACAGCACGGTGAGGCCGGCGTTGATGTAGGCGTTCATCATCACGTGTTGCATCTGCGTAATGTCCTTGGCCGGGGCGATGATCTGCCCGGCGTCCAGGCCGGCCGAGTACTTCTTGCCCAAGGCGATGAAGCCCACGGCCGGGTTGCTGTCGAACAGCTTGATCAGGCCGGCGGTGGTGGTGCAGATCAGCAGCCAGGCGGCCGGCAGCGCGGTCACCCAGACGTACTGCTGGCGCTTCATCTTGATCAGCACGACGGTGGCGAGCATCAGCGCAATGCCGGCGAGCATCTGGTTGGAGATGCCAAACAGCGGCCACAGGGTGTTGATGCCACCCAGCGGATCGACCACACCCTGGTACAACAGCCAGCCCCACAGCGCGACGCAGCCGCCGGTGCCGACGATGTTGGCGGTCCAGGAGTCGGTTTTCTTCAGCGCCGGGACGAAGTTGCCCAGCAGGTCCTGCAGCATGAAGCGCCCGGCACGGGTACCGGCGTCCACCGCGGTGAGGATGAACAGCGCCTCAAAGAGAATCGCGAAGTGATACCAGAAGGCCATGGTGTTCTCACCCGGCAGCACCTGGTGAAGGATGTGCGCGATGCCCACGGCGAGGGTCGGCGCACCACCGGCACGGGCCAGGATGGTGGTCTCGCCGATGTCCTTGGCGGTCTGGGCCAGCACTTCCGGGGTGATGGTGAAGCCCCAGCTGCTGACGGTCGCGGCCACCGCGGTAACGTCAGTGCCGACCACGGCCGGCGGGCTGTTCATGGCGAAGTAGATGCCCGGCTCGATGACCGAGGCGGCAACCATCGCCATGATCGCCACGAAGGACTCCATCAGCATGCCGCCGTAGCCGATGTAGCGGGCGTCGGGCTCGCGGTTGAGCAGCTTGGGCGTGGTGCCCGAGGAGATCAGCGCGTGGAAGCCGGAGACGGCGCCACAGGCAATGGTGATGAACAGGAACGGGAACAGGCCGCCTTTCCACACCGGGCCGGTGCCATCGGTGAACTGGGTCAGGGCCGGCATCTTCAGTTCCGGCATGACGATCAGGATGCCGATGGCCAGCGCGATGATGGTGCCGATCTTGAGGAAGGTCGACAGGTAGTCACGCGGCGCCAGCAGCAGCCAGACCGGCAGCACCGAGGCGATGGCACCGTAGGCGATCAGCATCCAGACGATCTGCACGCCATGGAAGGTGAACACCGGGGCCCATTCGGGGCTGGCGGCAATCTGGCCACCGAGCCAGATGGAACCCAGCAGCAGCACGATGCCCACCACGGAAATCTCGCCAATGCGGCCCGGGCGGACGTAGCGCATGTACACGCCCATGAGGATCGCGATCGGGATGGTCGCCATCACGGTGAACATGCCCCACGGGCTTTCGGCCAGGGCCTTCACCACGATCAGCGCGAGCACTGCGAGGATAATGATCATGATCAGGAACGCGCCGAACAGGGCGACGGTCCCCGCCACCTTCCCCATTTCCTCGCGTACCAGCTCACCCAGCGAGCGCCCATTGCGGCGGCTGGAGATGAACAGCACCATGAAATCCTGCACGGCGCCGGCCAGGACCACGCCGGCGATCAGCCAGAGCGTGCCGGGCAGGTAGCCCATCTGCGCGGCCAGTACGGGGCCGACCAGCGGGCCGGCGCCGGCGATGGCGGCGAAATGGTGACCGAAGAGGATGTGCTTGTTGGTCGGGACGTAGTCCAGGCCGTCGTTGTTGAGCACCGCTGGGGTCGCTCGATTGGGGTCCAGTTGCATCACCTTGGTGGCGATGAACAGGCTGTAGTAGCGGTAGGCGACCAGATAGATGGCGACGGCCGCGACGACGATCCACAGTGCGTTGATGGCTTCGCCGCGGCGTAGCGCCACGACTCCCAAGGCAAATGCACCAACTATCGCCACCGCCAGCCAGGCGAGGTGACGTAGCAGGTTGTTGTTATTAGTCATAGCGAGGCTTCCGACAGATTGAAGGCGAGAATTCGCAGAAAAATTCTAGTCCTTTCCCGCGACCCATTCATACGACCTTAGTCTAGGGCGATTACGCGCTTATTGCCGGAGGTCAATCGAATTCCGACCGCACAGTCAGGAAACGAAAAAGCCCGCCAATTGGCGGGCCCTTCGTGGTGTGGCGATGAATCAGGCAGGTTGCTTGGCGTACTGCGCCAGCACCTGATCGCGGCTCATCACCGCCAGGGTGTTGTTCAGCACCTGCTCGCCGGTGGCGTCCTTGGAAGCGAAGATCTCCCCGAAATGCTGCTGGGTGACTTGAGCGAAGTGCGCGCGATCCTGTGCCGGAATGCCCAGCAGGACAGCGTAGGCATCCAGCGCCTCGCCATGCCCCTGCGCCATGTTCTCGGCGATGTTGTCGAGCATGCCGTTCATGGCGAAGATCGAGCGGCCGCCGTAAGTGATGCGCTGGCTGGCATCGCAACCGTTGGTACCGGAGGTCAGGCCGAAGGTGGCATTACCCGAGGTGCCGTTGGTGGTGGTGGCGAGCAGGTGCGGGAACAGACCGCGCTGACCGTCGAAGACCATGTTGCCCCAACCGCATCCCTTGCCGCTCTGCCCCGCCTCATCGGCTTGCGCCAACAGACTGGCGGCGCTCAGCACCCCAATGATCAGACCCTTGCTCACGAGCTTCTTATTCATCGTCTGCACTCCGCAGTTGGTATTGGATTAACGCTCATGCAGCTTTGGCGAGGCCTGGCACCCTGTCAAACCGACGCAGGATGTGTCTGACAGACGAAACATCGGCGGCAGGGCTGCTCGACGCATTACCCGTGGCTTCTGTCTATAGTGAGGCGAAGCAGAAACGGCCGGAGAGCCACGACATGACTGACGATCACGACGAGCGCCGGCGCTTCCAGCGCATCGCCTTCGACGCCGGCACGGAGATCAGCCAGGGCGACCTGCGCTGGAAGGTGACGCTGCTCGATCTGTCCCTGCAAGGCTTGCTGGTGCAACGTCCGGAGCACTGGAACATAGTCGCGCAGGAACCGGTGCAGGTGCGCATCTACCTGGGCTTCGACGTCAACGTCTATATGGAGGCCGACCTCGCCTGGGAGCGTGAAGGCCTGCTGGGGTTCAACTGCCGGCACATTGACCTGGACTCCATCAGCCATCTGCGCCGCCTGGTGGAGCTGAACCTGGGGGACGAATCGCTGCTGGAGCGTGAGCTGACGTTGCTCAGCGAGCATTGAGCCGATCCTGTAGGAGCGAGCTTGCTCGCGAACAGCCTGACTCCGGAGCCGCCGGTGAGAGTTCGCGCGCAAGCTCGCTCCTACAAAGAGCCTCTATTCGAACAACGCATCCAGCGCCTGCTCCAGGCGCGTAACGGCGATGACCTGCAGGCCGGGCGGTGACTCCTTCGGCGCGTTGCCCTTGGGCACGATGGCGCGCTTGAAACCGTGCTTGGCGGCCTCCTTCAGACGCTCCTGACCACTGGGCACCGGGCGCACCTCACCGGACAGGCCGACCTCGCCAAACACCAGCAACTGGTGATCCAGCGGACGGTTGCGCAGGCTGGACATCACCGCCGCCATCAGCGCCAGGTCCGATGCGGTTTCCAGCACCTTCACCCCACCGACCACGTTGAGGAATACGTCCTGGTCGTAGGTCGGGATACCGCCGTGGCGGTGCAGAACCGCCAGCAGCATGGCCAGGCGGTTCTGGTCCAGGCCCAGGGTCACCCGGCGCGGATTGGCCAGGTGACTGGTGTCGACCAGCGCCTGTACTTCCACCAGCATCGGCCGCGAACCTTCCCAGGTAGCCATGACCACGCTGCCCGGCACCGATTCCTGAGCACGGGTGAGGAAGATTGCCGACGGGTTGGATACTTCCTTCAGCCCGCGGTCGGTCATGGCGAAAACACCCAACTCGTTCACCGCGCCAAAGCGGTTCTTCACCGCTCGCAGCAGGCGCAGGCGGCCATCGGATTCGCCCTCGAAATACAGCACGGTGTCTACCATGTGTTCCAGCACGCGCGGGCCCGCCAGCGAACCTTCCTTGGTCACGTGACCAACCAGGAAGATTGCCGTGCCGCTCTGCTTGGCGAAGCGCACCAGCAGCGCCGCACTCTCGCGCACCTGGGCGACGCCGCCGGGCGCGGATTGCAACTGCTCGGTGAAGATGGTCTGGATCGAGTCGATCACCATCACCTTGGGCTGCTCCTGGCGCGCCGTGGCGATGATGGTCTCGATGCAGGTCTCGGTCATGACCTTGAGCTTGTCTTCGGGCAGGCCCAGGCGGCGGGCACGCATGGCGACCTGCTGCTGGGATTCCTCGCCGGTGACATAGAGCGCCGGCAGGCGCGTGGCGATGTTGCAGAGGGTTTGCAGAAGGATGGTGGACTTGCCGATACCGGGGTCGCCGCCAATCAGCACCACCGAGCCGTCGACCAGGCCGCCGCCCAGGGCACGGTCCAGTTCCGCCGAGGCGGTGGAGAAGCGCGGCATCTCCTCGACGCTGACTTCGGCGAGGGTCTTGATGTTGGCCTGCTGACCGGCCCAACCGCCGCGGCCGGAGCTGCTGCTGCCGGAGCCACCGGTGGGCGTGGTGTCTATGACGGCCTCGACCAGGGTGTTCCAGGCGCCGCAGTCAGGGCATTGCCCAGCCCATTTGGGATAGGTGGCGCCGCACTCGGTGCAGCCGTACATGCGCTTGGCCTTGGCCATGGGCGGACTCCGTCAAAGACAAAGCCCGCATCATAGCCAATCGGGCCAGGCGCTTCAGCCCGCCAGGCGGCGGTACTGGCTCTCCATGTCGTGCTTGAGGCTCTCGCGGCGCATCAGCAGCGAAGCGAGGGTGCAATCAGGGCGCTCGATGCCCTCCTCCACACGCCCGATACGCTGGTCCAGCAATTCGTACTGCAACTTCATGCGCACCAGGCGCTCCTGGGCTCGCAGGGCTTCGACGTTACGCTTGGAGGGCTTGGTGACGGACTTGCCAGAGGACGAAATGGCTTTACGCATGGCGGTGGCACCAGTTGGAAAAGGATGACAGGAGCCTACGCCTCGCTCCGCCCAACACCCTTGACTCTGGTCAAGCTCAACCGGATCGCTTGAGCAGGTCGGCAATCTCGTCCTTCAGTGTCACGCGTTGCAGCTTGAGGGAGTTGAGAGCGAGGTCGTCCATCGCTTCGCGGCCGTCCTCGATGTCGTAGATCTTCTTGTCCAGCTCCTCGTAGCTGGCGGCCATGCGGGTGAAATTGGCGTCTTTCCCGTGCAATCGGGTCATCAGGGCCTTCTGCTCGGGAAATTCGCGGGACAGCGGATGATGCTCGAGCGGCATGGCGGGCCTCCTTCTGTGGATGCGTGGGCGTGATGGGTTGCCCGGTAATCCTAGACCAGGTTGTGAACCCGCCCAGCACCGCCGGTCATACGGTGTGAATTGGACGCTGCCGGGGTGTTCAGACGACGACGGGCCGCTAAACTGCGCCTGTCCCCATCTATTGCGTAACAAGGAGTCTGTGCATGAGTCTGCTTAGCGAATTCAAGGCCTTCGCCGTCAAGGGCAACGTGGTCGACATGGCCGTGGGTATCATCATCGGCGCCGCCTTCGGCAAGATCGTCTCGTCCTTCGTCGGTGACGTGATCATGCCGCCCATTGGCCTGCTGATCGGTGGCGTGGACTTCTCCGACCTGGCGATCACGCTCAAGGCCGCCGAAGGCGACGTGCCCGCGGTGGTCCTGGCCTACGGCAAGTTCATTCAGACCTGCCTGGACTTCATCATCGTCGCCTTCGCCATCTTCATGGGCGTGAAGGCGATCAACCGCCTCAAGCGCGAAGAGGCCGTGGAGCCCAGCGTTCCGCCGGTGCCGACCCCCGAGGAAACCCTGCTGACCGAGATCCGCGACCTGCTCAAGCAGCAGAACAACCGCGCTCCCTGAGCAGATCGCTGATCATCGGCCGGGTCAGGCTGGCGGCGTCAGCAGCACGCGGCCTATGCGCCGCTCGCTGACGTCCGTCACTTCCAGGCGCCAGCCCCCCAGCTCCAGCGTGTCTCCCTTGGCCGGCAAGCGGCCAAGGTGCTTGAGCGCCAGCCCGCCGAGGGTCTGGTACTCCGCTGTCGGGCGGGCGTGGAAGCCGACCCGCTCGGCGAGCGCACTCAGCGTCACCGCACCGTCCACCCGGTAGCCAGCGGCATCGGGCTCGATATCAGTGCCGGAGACTTCGCTGGCATCAGGCAGCTCGCCGGCGATGGCCTCCAGCACGTCGGTCATGCTCAGCATGCCTTCGAAGCCACCGAACTCGTTGACCACAAAGGCCAGGTGGGTCGAGGCCTCGCGCATCAATTCCAGCGCGCCCAGCACAGTGCTGCTGTCCGGCAGGCTCAACGGCTCGCGCAATAGAGGCAGGATGTCCAGCTCTCGGCCCTGCAACAGGTCCGCGAACAGTTCCTTCTTGTGCACATAGCCCAGCGGCTCGTCGATATTGCCTTCGCGGATCACCAGCAGGCGCGAGTACGGCGACTCCAGCAGCGCGCGGCGGATGTTCTCCGGGCTGTCGGCGACGTCCACGCGGTGCACCCGCTGGCGGTCGATCATCACGGCTTTCACCGGGCGCTCGGCCAGGCCCAGCACACCACTGATCATGACCCGCTCGCGGCGGTCGAACGGCGCTTCGCTGCCCTCCGCCGGGCCGACCAGGTCAGCGATCTCCTCGCCCACCTCGTCGGCATCCACCTTGCCACCCATCAGGCGCAGTACGGCGTGCGCGGTGCGCTGGCGTAGGCCACGTTGCCCGCGCTGGCTCTTCTGGCGCTTCCAGCGCACCAGTTGGTTGGCCATCTCGATCAGCAGGCTGAAGCCGATGGCGGCGTACAGGTAGCCTTTCGGGATGTGGAAGCCCAGGCCTTCTGCGGTCAGGCTGAAGCCGATCATCAGCAGGAAGCCCAGGCAGAGCATGATCACCGTCGGGTGCTCGTTGACGAAGCGGGTCAACGGCTTGCTGGCGACCATCATCAGGCCGATGGAGAAGATGACCGCGATCATCATCACTTCCAGCTGGTCGACCATGCCCACGGCGGTGATCACCGCGTCGAGGGAGAACACCGCGTCCAGCACCACGATCTGCGCCACTACCGGCCAGAAGGCGGCATAGACGCGCTTGCCATTGGAAGTGTGCACGCGGCCCTCCAGGCGCTCGTGCAGCTCCAGGGTCGCCTTGAACAACAGGAACAGGCCACCGAACAGCATGATCAGGTCACGGCCGGAGAAGCTCTTGCCGAATACTTCGACCAACGGCTCGGTGAGCGTGACCAGCCAGGAAATGCTCGCCAGCAAGCCCAGGCGCATCAGCAGCGCCAGCGACAGGCCGATCAGCCGCGCGCGGTCGCGCAGGTGCGGCGGCAGCTTGTCCGCGAGGATCGCGATGAAGACCAGGTTGTCGATGCCGAGCACCAGCTCGAGCAGGATCAGGGTGAGCAGGCCAAGCCAGGCCGTGGGGTCCATCAGCCATTCCATGCCGACTCACCTCGCTGGGTGCGCGCCATGGCAGGCCGGGAAGCAGCATCCGCGAGCGCGGGTGCCGGGGGAGGTTCGCCGATCACGGGCTCTACGGGGGTAGGCACCGGGGTCGGCTTCGTACTTTGACTGTCCATCGAGGTCCGAAAAAGGGGAAACGGACGCTTATCCTAAGGGCAAAGGCCGGGCGACCTAAGCGGACAATCTTTTCAAAATCTATCGAGCGATACTCACCAATAGTTTTCCACGGCGATCTGGCCGGGCTTGCGCGTCAGCGCCAGGCTCATGCCGCGGGCCTTCAGCACGGCACGGGTGTCCTCGATCATCTGCGGGTTGCCGCAGAGCATCACCCGCGAATGCTCAGGGGTGAGTTCCAGCCCGGCGGCGCGTTCCAGCTCGCCGTTCTCGATCAGCGTGGTGATCCGCGCATTCAGGCAGCCGGGCACCTGCTCGCGGGTGACCACCGGAATGAACTGCAGCTTGTGGATATGTTCGGCCAGGTGCTCCATCGCGCCGAAGCTGGCGATCAGGTCGCGGTAGGCCAGCTCCTTTTCCTCGCGGGCGCTGTAGACCAGCTTGATGGTCTCGAAGCGCTCCCACACCTCGAAGTCCTGCAGGATCGACAGGAACGGCGCCAGGCCGGTGCCGGTGGACAGCAGCCACAAGTCGCGACCATCGGGGAAGCGATCGAGGGTGAGGAAACCGAAAGCCTGACGATCCACCAGCAACTGGTCGCCGACGCGCAGGCGGCTGAGCTCGCTGGTGAACTCACCGCCGGGAACGACGATGGAGAAGAACTCGAGGAAGTCGTCGTGGGGCGCCGAGACCATCGAATAGGCGCGCCAGACGATGCTGCCGCTGGGCTTGTACACGCCCAGGCGGGCGAACTGCCCGGCGCGGAAGCGGTAGCCGCTGTCGCGGGTGGTGCGCAGGGTGAACAGGCTCGAGGTGAGCGTCTGCACCTCCACCAGGGTCTGGCGGGTGAACTTCTCTTCGCTGGCGGTCATCGTCCGCTCCTTTGCAGGCAACGGCCCATTTTCCCGTATTCAGGGCGATAGAAACACCCGCAAGGCTTGTGGCTATCCGCGGAGATCGCCACAAGCTTGCTCCAGATCACTGCCAGGGGATCAGTGCTTGCGGTTCACCACCTGGGCGGCGCGCAGCACATCGGTGCCGATCTCGCCTTCGAACTGCTTCCACAACGGCTGCATGGCGGTGCGCCAGGCATCACGCTCGGCCGGCGTCAGGGCGATAATGCGCGCCTTGCCGTTGGCCACCACGTGCTCACGCTCCTTCTGGTTCAGCGCCTCGGCGTCCTTGTTCACCTCGACGGTGACCTCTTCGATGATGCTTTCCAGCTGGGTGCGCACCGGGTACGGCATGCTGTTCCAGAACTTCTGGTTGCTGATCACCATGTAGCTGAGCACACCGTGGTTGGTCTCGGTGATGAACGGCTGCACGGTATCGAGCTTCTGGCTGCCGATGTTCGACCAAGTGTTCTCGGTACCCTGCACCTTGCCGTCCTGCAGCGCCTTGAGGGTTTCGGCGAAAGGCATCTTCACCGCCGTGGCATCGAGCAGGCCGAACTGCGCGTTGATCACCGAGGACGGCTGGATGCGGAAGGCCAGGCCCTTGGCATCGGCCGGCGCGCGCAGCTCGCGGTTGGCGGAAAGCTGCTTCATGCCGTTGTTCCAGTAGGCCAGGCCGTAGATGCCCGAGCGCGCCATGGAGTGCAGCAGCTCACGGCTCTTGTCGCGCTTCTGGAAGCGCTTCACCGCCTCCAGGTCATCGAACAGGAACGGCAGGTCGAAGACTTCCAATTGCTTGGTGTAGCCCTCGAACTTCGACAGCGATGGCGCCAGCATCTGCACCTTGCCGTCCTGCAGGGCCTGCAGTTCGTCGGCATCGCCGAACAGCGTGGAGTTGGGGAATACCTCGACCTTCACCTGGCCGGCCAGGCGCTCTTCCACCAGCTTCTTGAACAGCAACGCCCCGCGGCCCTTGGGCGTGTCGTCGGCAACGACGTGGGAAAACTTGATCACGATGGGCGCATCGGCGAAGGCCGCTTGAGCCACGAGGAAAAGGGCGGACAGGGCCACCCCGAGCAACGACTTGTACATCGACATCCTTATGCAATGGCAATAGCCCGGCGCGCGAACGAATGTCGCGTGTCGAGGATTCGTGAAGACTTGGAGTGGTGGCCGTCGGTCGGCGGAGGCGTGCTCCGGGATCGGGCCCTACCGGGTCGCCTGGAGCGCCCGGTTATTATTGGGAGGCCGCCGCGCAGCGATGGAAAGACGACAGCGGGCGGATAGGTCATAATTTTTCGGTATAACGCCGCCCTGCACAAGCAGATGATGGCCAACTGCTTCTCAGTTTGATGACAATCTCGTTGCAATCAGCCTCGTCTCATTGCGACTTCCAGCTCCACCTGTTTCCAGCCCTTCTTCGTTCGAGAGTCCCATGCCCGTCTTCGCCAGCCCCTTCGCCCAGCTCGACCTGGTCCGCCACCCCGAACAGCGCGAAGACCCGCTGCAGGCCTTCGATGCGGCGGACGAATACCTGCTCGCGCACCTCCACGAACAGGGCGTTGGCGCGGACAGCCGGGTGCTGGTGCTCAACGACAGTTTCGGCGCACTCGCCGCCAGCCTCGCGCCCCATGTAAAGGTGACCAGCAGCGGTGATTCACACCTGGGTTTCATCGCCCTGCAGCGCAACCTGGAACGCAACGGCCTGACCGACGCCCCGCTGACCTTCGTGCCCGCCAGCGAAACGCCGCAGGGCCCGTTCGGCCACGTGCTGGTGCGCGTGCCCAAGACCCTGGCGCTGCTGGAGGAACAACTGATCCGCCTGCACGGCCAGCTCGCGCCGGGCGCCAAGGTGGTCGCCGCCGGCATGATCAAGCACCTGCCGCGCGCCGCCGGTGATCTGCTGGAGAAGTACATCGGCCCAATGCAGGCCTCACTAGCGGTGAAGAAAGCCCGCCTGCTGGTCGCGACCGCCGAACAGCGCGCCGCGCCCTCCTCGCCCTACCCCAGCCGCTACCGCCTGGACAAACCGGCACTCACGCTGGTCAACCACGCCAACGTGTTCTGCCGCGACGGCCTGGACATCGGCACCCGCGCCTTTCTCCCGCACCTTCCGCAGATCCATCACGCCGTGCACGCCGCCGACCTGGGCTGCGGCAATGGCGTGCTGGGCATTGCCTTCGCCGTGCTCAATCCGCAGGCCGAGCTGACCCTGGTGGATGAGTCCTACATGGCCGTGCAGTCGGCCCGCGAGAACTGGCAAGCGGCCCTCGGCGACCGACCTGTGGATATCCATCCCGACGATGGCCTGGCCAGCCAACCTGCCGACTCGCTGGATCTGGTGCTGTGCAACCCGCCCTTCCACCAGCAGCAGGTGGTCGGCGACTTCCTCGCCTGGCGCATGTTCCAGCAGGCCCGCGCGGCGCTTGTTACGGGTGGCGAGCTGTGGATCGTCGGCAACCGCCACCTGGGCTACCACGCCAAGCTCAAGCGCCTGTTCCGCGGCGTGGAGCAGGTGGCGGCAAATCCGAAATTCGTGGTGCTGAAAGCGACCAAATAAGCGACTGGCATTGCTCCGGCCCGCGCGCCGGAGCAGCATGGATCGCCTTCGCCAGGACGCACGCCATGACCGCACAAGAGCCCTCCCCCTCTACACCGGAACTGATCCGCAGCGCCGACGGCGTCAACCTGGCGCTGCGCCTCGTGGGCCCTGCGGATGGTGTGCCCGTCGTGCTGACCCACGGCACCTTTTCCAACCATCGAAGTTGCCAGGGGCTGGCCAACTTCCTCGCCGGACAAGGGTTCGCCTGCTGGCTGTTCGAATGGCGCGGACATGGCGACAGTGAGCGCAACGGTTTTATCCACAGCTTCGATGATGTCGCCGAGCAGGACGTGCCGGCGATTCTCGATGCGGTGAGCCAGCGCAGCGGGCAAACGGCGCTGCACTGGATCGGCCATTCCGGCGGCGGATTGATCGTCGCCATGTGGGCGGCGCGCCATCCCGAACTGGCGCAGCGGCGGCTGCGCTCGATGGTGCTGATCGGCTCCCAGGCCACGGCGGCCGGGGCCAGTCTTTCTCATCGGCTGGCGGTGCTCGGCTACGACTGGCTGCTACGCTGGCGACGCGTCGCGCCGAGCCGGGCGAAGAGCGTTGGGCCGGAGGCGGAGAGCGCACGGCTGATGCGCCAGTGGTGCCAGTGGAACCTGCGGCGGCGCTTCGACTCGCTGGCGGGGTTCGACTATCTGGCTGGACTGGCGAACGTCGATTTACCGGTGCTGGGCGTGGCAGGCAGCGGCGATACCTTCATCGCTCCGGTTGCCGGGTGCGAAGCCCTGGTGGAAGCGTTCGGCGGCAACGACGCGAAGCTGGAGCTGTTCGGCCTGGCGACCGGCGCGCGAGAGAATTACAGCCATAACCGACTGCTGCTGTCGCGCAATGCCAGCCAGGAAATCTGGCCGCGTATCGCACAGTGGCTGGAACAGCGCTGAGACCGCGAGATTCGGTGCTGCCGGGATTCGCGAGCAAGCTCGCTCCTACACAGAGCGCGCCCTTGCATACCTGTAGCACCGTAGGGCGCATAACCTGGCACAGGTTATCCGCCGGCATCTGCTCGGCGGATAACGCTGGCGCGTTATTCGCCCTACGACACTGGAGTTCTCCTGTAGGAATGAGAGGGACGCCCAGTCCTTGCTCGCGAACCTGTCAGGAGCGCAGGGCTTCCGGGGTGTCTACGTCTCGCAAGACACCCGCGTCTTTCACTTCAACGACGACGCAACTGGCACGATGCGCCTGCACCACCGTGCGGGCGCCTTCATCGCCAGTGAGCTGCGTCAGTTCCGGCCAGAAGTCACGACCGAACAGCACGGGGTGGCCACGCTGGCCATCGTGAAGCGGAAAGAGAATGGTCGAGGCACCGGCCGCATCGGCGAGCGCACGCAGGGTTTCCGCTGCGATCCACGGCATGTCGCCAAGCAGAATGGCCGCGGCCTGGGCGTCGGAATCCTGCAATGAGGCTGCACCCGCGGCAAGGCTGTGCCCCATGCCAAGCGCTGCGTCCGGGCTGTGGATAACGCGGCAGCCAACCGGCAGACCGAAGGCCTCCGCCTGCTCGCCAGCACGCAGCACCACCCGCACGTCATTGAACACGGCCTGGGCCCGCTCGACGCTATGCGCGAGCAGGCTGCGCCCATCCGGAAGAACGGCGCGGCGCTTGTCCGCGCCGAAACGCGAGCCCTGGCCGGCGGCCAGGATCAGCGCAACGGCTGTCACAGCGCCTCGCGGGCGACACCGCTGCGCGTGCGCAGGATGTCGGCAAGCACCGCCAGGGCAATTTCCGCCGGGGTCTTGCTGCCCAGGTTGAGGCCGATGGGCGCGTGCACGCGCGCCAGCTCAGTCTCGTTCAGGCCACCGATGCGGTGCAGGCGTTCGCGGCGCTTGTCGGAAGTGGTGCGCGAACCCATGACGCCAATGTAGAACGCTTCGGTGCGCACGGCTTCGAGCATCGCCAGGTCGTCGATCTTCGGGTCGTGGGTCAGCGCCACCACGGCGGTGTCCGCGTGGCAGCCGCCGTTGGCGATGAAGATCGACGGCAACTCGCGGCGGATTTCGATGCCGTCCAGCACCACGCCATCCAGCGCCTCTTCGCGGGGATCACAGAGGATCACTTCGAAGCCCAGGCCCTTGCCGAACTCCGCGCAGAAATGCGCGACGCTGGAGTAGCCAGCCAACAGCAGACGCTGTGCCGCGCCGACGCGCAGGCGAACGCTGGCTTCATCCCGCTCCACGCGCGGGCCGTGCTCATGGTCGTCACTCAGGCGGCGGCTGCCGTCCTGCAGGTTCACTTCACGCAGCAGGCGGCGCTGGCCAAGCAGCGCCGACTCCAGCTCGCGCAGGTGGGCCTGCACGTCGCAATCGGGCGCGAGGTTTTCCACCAGGACGTCGAGGATGCCGCCGCAGGGCAGGCGGATGTTCGTGCGGGTATCGGTGCCGTCGCCATAGCGCACGACGACTACCGGCTCGCTGAACTCGCCTTCGGCGACGCGTTCGAGAAAGTCATCCTCGACGCAGCCGCCGGACAGCGAACCCACCCACTGGCCGCTGGCGTTGACCGCCAGCAGCGAGCCCGGCGCGCGGGGCGCCGAGCCGTAGGTGAAGAGCACGCTGCACAGCCACACGCGCTGGCCGGCGTTGGACCACTGGAGCGCCTGCCGGACTACTTGCAGATCGAGATGCTGCACGACTCACTCCGCTTTGAGTTGAGCGACCTGTTGTACGCCCATGTCGCCCGGCAGGCCACCCCAGGCCTGGCGCAGGTAGTTGATCAGGTCCGTGAGTTGCTCGTCACTGAGCTTGTCGGCAAAGCCCGGCATCGGCTGCATGCGCTCGAAACCGGTGAACTGCTGCTCGCGGATGCCTTCGACGATGACCTTGGCCAGGTTGCGCGAATCGGCCAGGCGCAGGGTGGTGTTGCCCTGCATGGCCACGGCGATGTGCGGCTTGCCCTCGCCATCATTGCCGTGGCAGCCGGCGCAGACGTTGAGGTACTGCTGGCGGCCACGCTTGGCGCTGTCGCTGAGCTGGTCCTCGGCCACCGCCTTGACCACCTTGGCCTGCGGCGGCTGTTCGCCGAGCAGGTAGGTCGACATGGCGGCGAGGTCCTCGTCACCCAGGTGCTGGGTGCTCAGGTGCATCACCGGGAACATCTCGTTGAACATGCTGCCCTGCGGGCTCATGCCGTGCTTGAGGAAACCGGTCAGGTCGGCGCTGGTCCAGCCGCGCTCGGCCAGGTCCTGGGCCAGCAGGCTCGGGGCGCTGTAGCCGTTGAGCAGGCCGCCGGTCAGGCGCTTGTCCTGCTCCAGGGCGCCGATCTGGTTGCGCGGGGTGTGGCACTCGCCGCAGTGGCCGAGCACTTCCACCAGGTACTGGCCGCGCTTGTAGGGCTCGCTCTTGCCCTCGGTGTTTTCCAGCTGGACGCTCTTGCCGTAGAGCATGTTCCAGCCACTCAGGCCCATCCGTACGTTGAACGGGAAGCTCAGGCTTGTTTCCGGCGCGGCACGGTGCACCGGCGTCTGGCTCATCAGGTAGGCGTAGAGGGCATCGCTGTCCTCGCGCTTAATGAGGTGGTACGAGGTGTAGGGCATGGCCGGATAGAGGTTGGCGCCGTCCTTGCGCTTGCCCTCGGTGAGGGCGGCGAAGAACTCGTCGGCGCTGTAGTTGCCGATGCCGAAGTCCTTGTCCGGGGTGATGTTGCTGCCGTAGATGGTGCCGAACGGCGAGTGGATCGGCAGGCCGCCGGCGAACGGCGCGCCGCCCTCGGCGGTGTGGCAGGCCATGCAGTCGGCAGCGCGGGAGACGTACTCGCCGCGCTTGATCAGCTCCTGGTCAGCGGCTTGTGCGCTGAGCGCCAGGCCGAGGCCGACAGCCAGCGCGAGGCCGGAAAGAATGCGCTGCATGCTCAACCCTCCTTGACCAGGCCGAGATCGGTCAGCACTTCGCGGGTGGCGTCGTAGTAACGCACGTACCCGGTGCAACGACAGATGTGGTGGCCGAGGCTCGCCTCGATGGTCGATTCCAGTTCGCTCTTCTTCAACGGCTGGCGCTGGGCCTTCTCCACCAGCACGGTGGCGGCGTTGACGAAGCCCGGTGCGCAGTAGCTGCACTGGAAGGCGAAGCGGTCGACGAACTTCTGCTGGATGGGGTTCAGTTCCTTCACCGAACCGTCTTCCTCGCGCTTGGCGTGGCCCTCGATGGTGCGCACCTTCTTGCCTTCGAAGTAGTGCGCGCCGGTGATGCAGGTGCGCACTTCCTCGCTGGTGCCGTCGGGGTTGTCGACGATCACCACGCAGGCATGGCAGATGCCCTGGCCGCAGCCCAGGCGCGAACCGGTGAGGTTCTGGTATTCGTGCAGGTAGTCGATCATCGGCAGGTCCTCGGGAACCTCGACCGGACCGACGGTTTGACCATTCAAGGTCAGGTTGAGCGGACGGTTAGCCATTGAGGGCCTCCTTGATGCGAGCGGGGGTGATGGGCAGGTCGCGGACGCGCTTGCCGATGGCATGGGCCACGGCGTTGCTGATGGCGCCGACCACCGGGATCATCACCACTTCGGCGATGCCCTTGGACGGGTCGCTGGGCGAGAGCGGCGGAAGGATTTCCGAGCTCTGCTGCCAGACGGCCACGTCCTTCGCCTTCGGGAGACGGTAGCGGTTGAAGTTCCAGTCGCCCTCGCCCGGGCCACCCTCGTACAGCGGCATGTCTTCCAGCAATGCGTGGCCGATGCCCATCGCGGTGCCGCCCTCGATCTGGCCTTTCACCAGTTCAGGCACCAGCACGCGGCCACACTCGATCCAGCTGTGGTGGTTGAGCACACTGACTTCGCCGTTGCCCTTGTTCACCTTCAGCTCGACGATGGTCGCCACCGGGCTGTAGTAGGTCACGGCGGCGTTGTTCAGCTGCACCGGCGGATAGGCCACGTTCTGGCGATCCAGCAGGTGGAAGCCGGCGCTGTTCATTTGCGCCTTCTTCACACCCGGCGCGCCGTCGCCGTATTTCACGGCCAGGGCGTCCAGCGGCAGGCGGTCGCGCACGCCGTCGATGACGTAATCGCACTCCGCCCAGCTCCAGCGGTTGAAGCCGTGGACGGTGGCGCCAGTGACCAGGCCCTTCTCGTGAGCGACCTGCGCCAGCTCGGCGAACGACAGCGGCTGCAGGCCGTTGGCGGTGAGCCTGCCGTCGACCCAGTGGGCGTCCTCGCGGCGCACCACCAGCGGATTGGCAGCGCCGTTGAACGGGCCGCGACGCCAGATTTCCAGGGCCGCCGGCCACAGGCCGTGGTTGAACAGCACGCGCGCCGCTTCACGGGTGGCGTGGCTGAAGTAGTAGGCCGAGTTGGTCGCCGACGACGCCGAGGCGTATTTGCCGACCCAGCGCGGGTTGCGCAGCTTCTCGTCCTGGGTCGGCTGGCTCATGGTGTAGGGGTCTTCACCGCTGATCAGCTGCAGTTCCGGCCACTCGGTTTCGGCGGTCTTCATCTCGTCCGCCGGCTTGCCGAGGAAGTCGGCCACCACCAGCGCCTGGGAGGTCGACATGCCAGTGCCGATCTCGATGCCGATGTGGCGCATGTGCACCTTGCCGGTGGCATCGAACTCGATGCTCGCCATGGGCGCTTCCGAGCCGGTGCCGAAGTCCTTCTGGCAGATGGCGAAGCCGACGCCGTACCAGTGGTCCGGGTCCTTGGCGTCCATCGACTGCTTGCGCGCGTCGCGGGTCTTCCACCACTCGTGGGCGGCGGCCTTGTCGAGGATTTCGTGCAGGCGCAGCGCACCGGCAGGGATCGCGCCCTGGGTGTTCTTCATGCCCGACTTCAGCGCGTTGACGCGGCGCAGTTCGATGGCATCGACGCCCAGGCGACCGGCGATCTCATCCACCATCATCTCGGTGGCGGCCATGCTCTGCAGGGTGCCGTAGCCACGCATGGACCCGGCCTCGACGGCGCGGGAATGGTAGGCGGTCACCTGCAGGTCGTTCTGCGGCATGTAGTAGATCGACTGCGCGGCGGTCGCGCCCACGGCGGCCACGGACGGGCTGTAGTTGATGCGGCCGCCGCCGTCCACGCTCATCTCGGTGCGGAAGATCTTGAAGGTCATGTCCTTCTTGTCCACCGCGAGCTGGTAGCGGATGTCGAACGGGTGGCGCTTGATGCCGCTCTGGAACTGCTCGTAGCGGTCGTTGGCCAGGCGCACCGGTACACCGTTGCCGTACAGCGCAGCCAGGGCCGCGTAGTAGACGAAGATGTTGTGGTCCTTGGAGCCGTAACCCACGGTGTAGCCGGGGTGCATGTTCAATTTGGCCAGGCCGAAGCGCGACGGGGCGATCATGTGCGCCGTCTCGTAGGCCGCTTCGAACGGGCACTGGGTGGCGACCACGAAATGCAGGGTCTTGCTCGCCGGGTCGTACCAGCCGTTGCCGTTGTCCGGCTCCATGGCGGCCGGCTCGATGGACGGGGTCTTGTAGCGTTCGTCGAAGACCAGCCAGTTCTCCGGCGGGTTTTCGATCTGGTCCTTGATCTTCTGCGCGTAGAACAGGCCCTGCTCGGTGAGGTCACCGTGCTGGTTGGGCTGCTGGTTCCACACCGGTTTGCGCTCGCGGATCATCGGGAAGAGGATCGAGTCCTTGAGGCTGGAAAACTCGTCCGGATCGGCCGAAGTCGCCCCGCCCACGCGCACGTAGCGGAAGCTGCCGTAGGGGTCGCCCTGGTACAGCGGCGCCTGCGCACCGTAGCGGATCGCCTTGTCGTTGAACTTCATCTTCAGCTTGGCCTGACGGAAGCGCTCGAAGTCGTTCCAGATCAGGATCGCCACCGGGTGGCCGATGAACATCGGCACCTTGCCGCGCGGCAGCAGCGGGTCCGGGGCATGGGCTTCGGGGAAGACGATGCCGTCCTTGTCCAGGTCCTCGGCGGTGACGATGCGGTCCGGCTGCAACTCGGCGCCCAGCCAGGCGAGGTCGATACCGTCGAAGATGCGGTCGGCCTTGATGGTCTTGAGCAGCATGGCGTGGCCCTGCTGCTGCGGCCAGCCGGGCATGTCCTTGGAGCGGATGTCGCGGGCGAACACCTTGTTGCCGCAGACTTTGGACAGCGCGTCGTTACGGAAGCGCGCCTTGCCGTCGTGGCCCATCCACTGCTGGGGCGAGACGGTGACGGAGTTTTCCATCAGGGCAGCGAAGGCCCGGCTGCCGAGCGGCGCCATGGTCACGCTGACACCGGCAATCAGCCCGCCTTGCAGGAAGGCGCGCCGGGAAATATCACGGTTGGACATGGTTCATCCTCTGGGCGGTGAAGGTCCGCCCATGTGGTTTTTTCTGTGCTGGAGAGAGTTCGGAGGCCGCGGAATCGCGGGCGTCTCGGGGATGGCGCCGGAGGAAAGATCCTGCAGGAAAACCTGACTCTTCTGTCAACTTTAGCGCACCTCAATAGTGCGAAGCAAAGTCAATCGGACAGCTTGTCGCGGAGATGAAAATTTTAGTCGACAGGTCGCGACTATTCGCCAATAGCAAAAAGCCTCGGCGACAAGCGGAAAAGTGTTACGCCGTGCTACGCTGCACGCCCCTTGCTTAGCCTCCTAACGACCTCTCCAGAAAAGCCTCCAAGATGACCGCCGAAGCCACGTCCCTGCTGCGTCACCGACCTTTTCTCGCCTTCTGGCTGGCCCGCGTCTGCACCGCCAGCGCCTTCCAGATGATCACCGTGGCCATCGGCTGGCATATCTACGAACTGACCCACAACGTGCTCGACCTGGGCCTGGTCGGGTTGGTGGAATTCACCCCGCGCGTACTCTTCATGCTGCATACCGGTCACGTCGCCGACCGCTACGACCGCCGCCGCATCGCCTCGCTCTGCCAGGTCGGCCAGGGCTTGATCGCCGTGGCGCTGGTGGTGGGCGCCAGCACCGACAACGTGACCCGCGAGATGATCTTCGTGATGGCCTTCCTGCTGGGCACCGCGCGGGCCTTCGAGATGCCGACCACCCAGGCGCTGCTGCCGAACATCGTGCCCACGGCACTGTTCCCCCGTGCCGTCGCCGCGTCCGCCTCGGCCATGCAGGCGGCGACCATCGCCGCGCCGGCCTTCGGCGGCTTCCTCTATGCCTTCGGCGCGTTCTGGGTCTATACGCCGACCGCAATCCTTTACTTCATCGCCTGCACCCTGGTGCTGACCCTGCCCAAGCGCCAGGCGCCGGCGGCGCAGGGCAAGGCGACACTGGAATCGCTGCTGGCGGGCATCCGCTTCATCCGCAGCCGCCCGGACATCTTCGGCGCCATCTCGCTGGACCTGTTCGCCGTGCTGCTGGGTGGCGCCACCGCACTGCTGCCGGTGTTCGCCAAGGACATCCTGCTCACCGGCCCGTGGGGCCTGGGCCTGCTGCGTTCGGCGCCGGCGGTGGGTGCGCTGCTGATGTCGTTCTGGTTGGCGCGCTTCCCCATCGAGCGCAACGTCGGGCGGATCATGTTCGCTGCCGTGGGCGTGTTCGGGGTCACCACCATCGCCTTCGGCCTGTCGACGTCCTTCTGGTTCTCCCTGGCGGTGCTGGTAGTGCTGGGCGCGGCGGACATGATCAGCATGGTCATCCGCGGCGCCTTCGTGCAGCTGGAAACCCCGGACGAGATGCGCGGCCGGGTCAGCGCAGTGAACGGCCTGTTCATCGGCGCCTCGAACCAGCTGGGCGAGTTCGAATCCGGCGTCACCGCGCACTGGCTCGGCACGGTGCCGGCGGTGGTGCTGGGCGGTGTCGGTACGCTGATTGTCACCGGCGCATGGATGAAGCTGTTCCCCACGCTGGCCAAGCGCGACAAGCTGCACTGAGCCTGATGTTTCTGTAGGAGCGAGCTTGCTCGCGAGCCGGTTCACCGGTGGCTCCGGAATTGGCCGGTTCGCGAGCGAGGACTGTGGGTCTCCCTCGCTCCTACAAACAGCCCCGAATAACCGGCGAAAAAAATCCCCCGCTGGAAGCACCGGCGAGGGATGTGGGAACGGGCGCCGGGGGACGGCGCCCGGATGGGATCGATTGCGCGGCTAGTGCGGCGTGCCCAGCCCCGCCGCGCTCATGAACAGGCGCATCAGCCAGGCTGCGACGCCCAGGCCGGCGACGCTCAGCGCCCAGATCAGTACCAGCCAGCCGAGCCGCTTGCGCAGCGGCGCCTTCTCCTGCTCTTCATGGGTCATCACGCGCACCTCTAGTGGTAGCCGTCGCCGTGCTTCACCTTGCCGCGGAACACGTAGTAGCTCCACGCGGTGTAGACGAGGATGAAGGGAATGATGAACAGCGCGCCCACCAGCATGAAGCCCAGGCTCTGCGGCGGCGCCGCGGCATCCCAGATCGACATCGACGGCGGGATGATGTTCGGCCACAGGCTGATGCCCAGGCCGCTGTAGCCGAGGAAGATCAGCGCCAGGGTGAGCAGGAACGGCTTCACATGGTCATTGCGCGCCACCGAGCGCAGCAGGCTGTAGAAGGTCAGCAGCACCAGCAGCGGCACCGGCAGGAACCAGAACAGGTTCGGCAGGCTGAACCAGCGCTGGGCGATTTCCTCGTGGGCCAGCGGCGTCCACAGGCTGACGATGCCGATCACTGCCAGCAGCACCAACGCCAGGGGCTTCGCCAGGTCATGCATGCGCTGCTGCAGCGGGCCCTCGGTTTTCATGATCAGCCAGGTGCAGCCCAGCAGGGTGTATGCCACCACCAGGCCGAGGCCGCAGAACAGCGGGAACGGTGCCAGCCAGTCCAGCGCGCCGCCGGCGAAGGCGCGGTTTTCCACCGGGATGCCCTCGATGAAGGCCCCCAGCGCCACGCCCTGGAAGAAGGTCGCCACCAGCGAACCGACGATGAACGACTTGTCCCAGATGTGCCGTTTCGCCGGCCGGGCCTTGAAGCGGAACTCGAAGGCCACGCCGCGGAAGATCAGCCCCATCAGCATCAGGATCAGCGGCAGGTACAGCGCCGAGAGTACCGCCGAATAGGCCACCGGGAAGGCGCCGAACAACGCCGCGCCGCCCAATACCAGCCAGGTCTCGTTGCCGTCCCAGACCGGCGCCACGGTGTTCATCATGACGTCACGGTCGCCCTCGTCCTGGCAGAACGGATAGAGCATGCCGATCCCCAGGTCGAAGCCGTCCATCACCACATACATCATCACGCCGAAGATGATGATGATCGCCCAGATCAGCGGAAGGTCGATGCCCATGCTCAGTTCCTCCCTGCCGGACTGTCGGTTTCATCGTCGTCGAGGCCCTCGGCGGTCGCCGACAGCGGCCGCGCCGGAGTACGTTGCTGGCCAGCGCCACCCTGGCTGGTTTCGCGCCCTTCATGGGTGATCGGGCCCTTGCGCACCAGGCGCATCATGTAGCCGATGCCCACGCCGAACAGCGAGAAGTACACCACCACGAACATCACCAGGGTGATGCTCATCTGCGTCACGCTGTGGTTGGACACCGCATCACTGGTACGCATCAGCCCGTAGACCACCCACGGCTGGCGACCGATCTCGGTGGTGAACCAGCCGGCAAGGATCGCGATCAGGCCGGACGGCCCCATCCACAACACCAGCTTGAGGAAGGCGCGACTCTCGAACAGCCGCTTGCGCCAGCGCAGCCAGGCGCTCCACAGGCCGACGAAGATCATCAGCATCCCCAGGCCGGCCATGATGCGGAACGACCAGAACACGATGGTGGAATTGGGCCGGTCGGCCTTCGGGAAGTCCTTCAGCGCCGGGATCGGCTCGGTCAGGCTGTGATTCAGGATCAGGCTGCCGAGTACCGGAATCTCGATCTTGAAGCGGGTTTCCTCACGCTCCATGTCCGGCCAGCCGAACAGGATCAACGGGGTCGGTTCGCCGCTGCTGTTATCCCAGTGGCCTTCCATCGCGGCGATCTTCGCCGGCTGGTGCTTCAGCGTGTTGAGGCCGTGGGCGTCACCGACCATGGCCTGGATCGGCGCGACGATCAGCGCCATCCACATCGCCATCGACAGCATCTTGCGGATCGCCGGGTTGTCGCGGCCACGCAGCAGGTGCCAGGCCGCCGAGGCGCCAACGAAGAAGGCGGTGGCAACGAACGAGGCGATTGCCATGTGCAGCAGGCGATAGGGGAAGGACGGGTTGAAGATGATCGCCACCCAGTCCACCGGCACCACCACGCCATTGACGATCTCGTGGCCCTGCGGGGTCTGCATCCAGCTGTTGGAAGCGAGGATCCAGAAGGTCGAGATCAGCGTGCCGATCGCCACCATCACCGTGGCGAAGAAGTGCAGGCCGGGGCCGACGCGGTGCCAGCCAAAGAGCATGACGCCGAGGAAGCCGGCCTCGAGGAAGAAGGCGGTCAGCACTTCGTAGGTCAGCAGCGGGCCGGTGACGCTCCCGGCAAACGCCGAGAAGGCGCTCCAGTTGGTGCCGAACTGATAGGCCATGACGAGGCCGGAGACCACGCCCATGCCGAAGTTGACGGCGAAGATCTTCGACCAGAAGTGATAGAGGTCGCGGTAGACCTCCTCATGGGTCTTCAGCCACAGGCCTTCGAGCACTGCCAGGTAGCTGGCGAGGCCGATGGTGATGGCAGGAAAGATGATGTGGAAGGACACGGTAAAGGCGAACTGGATCCGAGCCAGGTCGAGCGCCTCTAATCCGAACATGACGATTCCTCTTCAGGCTGACGCCCACCCCACGGAGGGTCGGCACCGTACCTTGCGCATGCGCAGGGCGTTCTTGCGTGATGTCTGTGTTGCTTGATGGATCTTTTTCGAGCCACCGATCTCCTGTCGGTTCGGGTTTCTTTCGCTGCTCAATCAGAATGGACCGCCATCCGCATTGACGCCGCTCAAGAAAACGACTCGATCTTACGCGTGCCTGCGGCGCAGCCTGGAGTGGTGGGTTGCCGCGCGACGGGGTGTCGCGCGACAGGATGTCTCATCCGATCAGCCCGTTCGATATGAACAAAATCGAATATGAAAATGAAAAATTAATATTTTATTGGAATAAAAAAGCCGGATAACTTTCGCCTCAACCGCTGCCAAGTGAGCTGCGGAAATAGAATCCACCGCCCGTACGAAGGCCCCATCCCGGCCGGCCCGGACGCCAGCGGTCATCTGCCCCACAAGGACATCGCAATGAAAAAGCTGCTGCTTCTGACCGCCCTCGCCGCTGCCTTCACCACTTCCGCCTTCGCCAACGAGAAGCTGGTCGTTGCCGCCACGCCGATCCCCCACGCCGAGATCCTCGAGCTGATCAAGCCGACCCTGGCCAAGGAAGGTGTGGACCTGGAGATCAAGGTCTTCACCGACTACGTGCAGCCCAACGTGCAGGTCGCCGAGAAGCGCCTGGACGCCAACTACTTCCAGACCAAGCCCTACCTGGACAACTTCAACAAGGGCAAGGGTACCAACCTGGTCACCGTGACCGGCGTGCACGTCGAGCCCTTCGGCGGCTACTCGAAGAAGTACAAGTCCATCGACGAACTGCCGGACGGCGCCACCGTCGCCATCCCCAACGAAGGCAGCAACAGCGGCCGTGCCCTGCTCCTGCTGCAGAAGGCCGGCGTGATCAAGCTCAAGGACCCGAGCAACGCCCTGGCCACCCCGCGAGACATCGCCGAGAACCCCAAGCACCTGAAGTTCAAGGAGCTGGAATCGGCCCTGCTGCCGCGCGTGCTGGACCAGGTCGACCTGGACCTGATCAACACCAACTACGCGCTGGAAGCCAAGCTCAACCCGGTGAAGGACGCGCTGATCCTCGAGGACCGCAACTCGCCCTACGTGAACTACCTGGTGGCGCGCCCGGACAACAAGGACAGCGATGCGCTGAAGAAGCTCTCCGCCGCCCTGACCAGCCCGGAAGTCAAAGCCTTCATCGAGAAGAAGTACAACGGCGCCGTGGTGCCCGCCTTCTGATCCGTCGCCCGGCCATCCGCCGGGCGCAACGACTCCCACGCTGGGCGCGCCCTTGGCGCACCCGCTTCAACGCCGGTGGGCAGGTTCCACCGGCGTTTTTCTTTCCCAAGGACTTGCCATGAGCGACCACGCCAAAGGCCCTTCCACCCGCGCCGTACACAGCGGCCACGACGCCGACCGGCGCATGGTCACCCGTGCCAAGAGCCAGCCGATCTACCAGAGCTCGGTGTTCGTCTACGACTCCCTGGAGCAGGTCGACGACTTTCTCGCCGGCAACCCCGACAACTACATGTACACGCGCATCGGCAACCCCAATCACAGCGCCGTGGAGGAATTGCTGCGCGACCTGGAAGGCGGCGAGGACGCGCTGTTCTCCGCCTCCGGCATGGCGGCCATTTCCGCCGCGCTGCTCGGCGTGCTCGGCGCCGGTGATCACCTGATCGCCAGCCGCGAGCTGTACGGCACCACCCAGAGCCTGATCGAGAAGGAGCTGACACGCTTCGGCATCGCGGCCACCCTGCTCGACCTCAACGACCTGGCCGCGGTGAAAGCGGCGATCACCCCGACCACGAAACTGATCTACACCGAGACCGCCTCCAACCCGCTGGTGCGCGTGAGCAATGTCCCGGCGCTGGCCGATCTCGCCCACCGCCAGGGCCTAAAGCTGCTGGTGGACAACACCTTCCTCTCGCCGGTGCTCTACCAGCCGCTGCACGATGGTGCCGACCTGGTGATCCACAGCACGACCAAGTACCTGAACGGCCACAGCGACGCCATGGGTGGCGCACTGGTCGGCGACGCACAATGGATCGCCGCGGCGCGGCGTTTCCAGATCAATGCCGGCGGCAGCGCCAGCCCCTTCGAGAGCTGGCTGAATTTCCGTGGCGCGAAAACCCTCGCACTGCGCATGCGCGCGCATTCGCAGAACGCCCAGGCACTGGCCGAGGCCCTCGAGGCGCACCCGCAGGTGGAGCGCGTCTACTATCCCGGCCTGCCCTCGCACCCGGACCACGCACTGGCGCAACGCCTGTTCCGCAAAGGCCACTCGGGCATGCTCAGCTTCACCCTGAAGGGCGGCCTGGACCAGGTCGACGCGCTGATCGGCGCGCTGCAACTGGCCGCCTTCGCCCCGTCGCTGGCCGGTGTCGCCAGCAGCATCACCCACCCCGGCAAGACCTCGCACCGCGCGCTGTCCGCCGAGGCCCTGACCGCGCTGGACATCCACGACGGCACCATCCGAGTCTCGGTGGGCATCGAGGACAGCGAGGACATCGTCAGTGACTTCCTGCAGGCGCTGGACGCGCTCTAAGAGCAGAAGGAGATTTTCCATGAACGCACCCCACGCGCCGCTACCGCTGCTGACCTTCCCCGACGCCGACAAGAGCCCGCTGAGCATCCGCGCCAAGGCGCTGGTGTTCTTCGACCCGCGCTCCCATGAAGTGCGCGACGAGGTGGAGCGCCTGGCGCCGTTGCCGCAACCGGTGCTGATCCATGGCGAGACCGGCACCGGCAAGGAGCTGCTGGCCCGCCACATCCACCGCGCCAGCGAGCGCCCCGGCCTGTTCGTCGCCGTGAGTTGCAGCGCGCTGAGCCGCAACTACGCCGACGCCGAGCTGTTCGGCTACGCACCGGGCGCGCACAACGGCCCGGTAGGCAGCCGCGCCGGCTGGTTCGGCTCGGCCAATGGCGGCACCCTCTATCTCGACGAGATCGCCGACCTGCCGCTGTCGCTGCAACAGAAGCTGCTGCGCGTATTGCAGGAGCGTGAAGTGCTGCGCGTCGGCGCACGCGAGCCGGTACCGGTGGACGTGCGTCTGGTCGCCGCCACCAGCATCGATCTGGGGCAGGCGGTGAAGGCGGGGAAATTCCTCGAAGGACTGCAGCAATACCTGCACGACGGCAACCTCACGCTGCCACCGCTGCGCGAGCGCATCGGCGATATCCAGCCGCTGGCCGAGTACTTCCTCGGCGTGCACGCACAACGCCTGGAACTGCCGGTGCCACAGATCGCCAGCGACACCCAGCGTGCGCTGGAACGCTATTCCTGGCCGGGCAATATCCGTGAGCTGGAAAACGTCATCCACTTCGCCCTGCTGGTCAGCCCGGACGAAGAGATTCGCCCGGAGCACCTGAATTTTTCAGGGGGCGCGGCCGGGTCAGGCGGCATAGCGGGGACAGGCGGGAAAACGGAAGTGAACCAAGCGGCGCTGGAGCGCCTGGTGCGCCAGCCCGGCGTCGAGGCGCAGTTACGTGCGCTGCTGCAACGCCTGGAGCACGAGCGCGGCTGATACCGCGCTGTAGTCGCCAGCGCGACCCGAAGGGCCGCGCACGGGCGACAGGGCAGTCTTACTTGGTGGCGGTGTTGGAGTGCGCGACCACCGGAGTGCACGACGGGTTGGTCAGCTTGGCCGGATCGGTCAGCAGGCCCGGCATCATGCGCGAGGTGCAGTTGAACACGCGGCCTTTGGTGGTGGTGGCAACGTAGGAGAGTTCCTGGCCACCCAGGGCGTCCGGTTGGCCGGCCTTGACGTCGCTGACGACCAGCTCGTCCGAGGAAGCCAGACCGATCATCTGGGCGGTGGCGGCCTGCAGCGGAACGATGGCCTGGTTGGTGGTCATGGTCTGGCAGCCAGCCAGCGAAGCGAAGAGTGCAGTGGCAAGGGCGATGCGTTTGAAGTCCATCTCGAGATGCTCCCTGTTGGTGGTTTTTGTCCTGCCGGGGGAGACTAACGGAATCAACAAGTCAATCGCCATAGCCGATTCACAAGTTTTTCACGAAAAACTGCACACTCGTTCAAGCTTCCGGAATTGAAGCCGCTCTATTTCGGCGATTGTGCTACGGGAGTACCTGTTTCTCGCCGCTGACAGCCGTTTATCGCGTCAAAGCCAGAGCCTGCGCTGAACCGTTTCACCTTTGGCGACGAATGGTCGCAGTGAAAGGCCGTGCCGACTTGCAGGTCGGCAGGAGGGAATCCTGAGCAGGAAGTCAAAATCAGGACTATTCACCACAAACACCGAACAAAGCAGCTTCATCGACCACATCAATACCGCTCATCAAGACCATTCACTTCTTTTTGTCACAATGTTCAGGGAAAATGGCTATCAGGCAGTCGGGACCCATTTTCCCCGGCGCCATTGGAGATCATCGTGACTTTCGCCGCTCTTGCTAACTTTTTCGCCGCCACCGCTTTCCTGACCGCGCCAGTCAAGGCCGATCCGGAGCGCCGTGAGATTCGTGAGGCCAAAAAGAACCGCCGCAAGTAAGCAGTACCCGCTCCGCTCGGCCCTTTTGACAGGGCCGGCGGCGGGACCATCGGTCCCGCCGATTGGCTTTCCAGGGCCTTCCCGTGTTTTCATTGAATGCTTGTTCAAGGAAAAATCCGAGGGACCCCGCCCGTTTTGTCCGCTGCACAATCGCCCCCGTCCGTAACACCCCCACCCTCCATGCGCATGAACCCACCGGTCTTCTACGGTGCGGCCGCGCTGATCCTTCTCTTCGCCCTGATCGTCATCAGCCAGCCCCAACGGGCCGGTGAATGGCTGCTCGCCGCACAGTCCTGGGCCGCCGATACCGTCGGCTGGTACTACCTGCTGGCGATGACGCTGTACCTGATCTTCGTGGTGGTCACCGCGCTTTCCGGCTACGGAAAGATCAAGCTCGGTGCCGACCACGACGAGCCGGAATTCAGCTACCTGTCCTGGGCCGGCATGCTCTTCGCCGCCGGCATCAGCATCACCCTGTTCTTCTTCTGCGTGTCCGAGCCGCTGACCCACTTCGCCCAACCGCCGCAAGGCGAAGCCGGCACGCCGGAAGCGGCGCGGCAGGCCATGCAGCTGCTGTTCCTGCACTGGGGCCTGCACGGCTGGGGCGTGTTCGCCCTGGTGGCGATGGCGCTGGCGTACTTCGCCTACCGGCACAACCTGCCGCTGGCGCTGCGCTCGGCGCTCTACCCGCTGATCGGCAAGCGCATCAACGGCCCCATCGGCTACACCGTGGACTGCTTCGGCATCATCGCCACGGTGTTCGGCCTGGGCGCGGACATGGGCTTCGGCGTGCTGCAACTCAACGCCGGGCTGGACTTCCTGTTCGGCATCGCCCACAGCCATCCGGTGCAGATGACGTTGATCGCGCTGATGATGGGTGCGGCGATCCTGGTCGCCGTCTCAGGCGTGGACAAGGGCATCCGCCTGCTCTCTGACATCAACATGCTGCTGGCCTGCGCGCTGCTGCTCTTCGTGCTGTTCGCCGGCCCCACCCAGCACCTGCTCAACACCCTGGTGCAGAACATCGGCGACTACCTCGGCAGCCTGCCGACCAAGAGCTTCGACCTCTATGCCTACGGCAAGGACGGCAGCGACTGGCTGGGTGGCTGGACGGTGTTCTACTGGGCCTGGTGGATCGCCTGGGCGCCCTTCGTCGGGCTGTTCATCGCGCGCATCTCGCGCGGGCGGACGATTCGCGAATTCGTCTTCGGCGTGCTGTTCATCCCACTGGGCTTCACCCTGGCGTGGATGTCGATCTTCGGCAACAGCGCACTGGATCAGGTACTCAACCACGGCTTCAGCGAGCTTGGCCGAGTCGCCATTTCCGATCCGTCCATGGCGCTGTACCAGATGCTGCAGAACTACCCCGCGAGCCGTGTAGTGATCGCGGTGACGGTGCTGGTCAGCTTCGTGTTCTTTGTTACCTCGGCGGATTCCGGCACCGTGGTGCTCTCCACACTCTCCGCCCACGGCGGCAGCGCCGACGACGATGGCCCGAAGTGGCTGCGGGTGTTCTGGGGCGTGGCCACCGCGCTGGTCACCGGCGGCCTGCTGTTCGCCGGCAGCATCGATGCGCTGAAGTCCGCCGTGGTGCTGACGTCACTACCCTTCTCGCTGATCCTGCTGCTGATGATGTGGGGCCTGCACAAGGCGTTCTATCTTGAATCCCAGCGCCAGCGCGCGCGCACCCACTCCCTGGCGCCACCGCCGTCGGCCAAGCCCGGCGGCTGGAAGCGGCGCATCTCCCAGGCGGTGCACTTCCCCACGCGGGACGAGGTGTACCGCTTCATGGTCGACGTGGTCAGCCCGGCGATTGCCGAGGTGTCCCAGGTATTCCGCGAAAAGGGCCTGCAGGTGGAGTCCGACCTCGACCTGGGCAACCTGGAGCTGGTCCTGGAAATCGGCCACGGCGAGCAGCACACGTTCCTCTACCAGGTGTCGATGCGCGGCTACTTCACTCCGTCCTTCGCCCGCGCCGGCATGGGTGGCCTGCACCTGAAGAACCGTCGTTACTTCCGCGCCGAGGTGCACCTCTCCGAAGGCAGCCAGGACTACGACCTGATGGGCTACAGCAAGGAGCAGATCATCAACGACATGCTCGACCAGTACGAACGGCACCTGCAGTTCCTGCATCTGGTGCGCTAGGTTCGGACTTGCGCACCAGATGCAGGAGCGAGCCCCCCTGCAAAGATCAAGAGCCCCTCACCCTAGCCCTCTCCCGCACGCGGGAGAGGGGACCGTTCGGTGCAGGATGAAGCTATGTCGTCAGCCGGCACGATCTGCCCCCTCTCCCTGAGGGAGAGGGTTGGGGTGAGGAGGAAAACACAGGCACGGATTTTCCAGGAAAAGACAGTTGCTCCTACGAAAAACCCGAATGAAAAAGGCGCCCGCAGGCGCCTTTTTCACATCGCGGCGAAGGATCAGCCGCGGGTGCCGCTCAGCACCTTGCGGTAGAACAGCACGCAGATCGCCACGAAGACCACCAGGCCCAGCCACTGCGCGGTGTCCTCGAAACTCCCTCCGACCAGGGCCAGGGGCGCGGCAGAACCGGTGGCACCGATGATGCCGGCCAGCAGGATCCCCATCAGGCTCTCGCCGACGATCAGGCCCGAAGCCAGCAGCACGCCACGGCGCTTGGGCTCGTCGGAGTACTTCTCCACGTCCTTGCCGGCGGCTGCCGCGCGCTTGGCCAGCGCGGTTTCCAGCAGCCAGCCGATCACCGCGCCGACCACCAAAGTCATGCCGATGGTCGGCGGCAGGTAGATGCCCAGGCCGACGGCGAGCACCGGCAGGCTGGCCTTGCCGGTACGGCGCAGCAGTATGTCCACGAGGATCAGCGCGATGCCCAGCGCCACGCCGATGAGGATCATGTTCCAGTTCAGCGCGTTGTGGAAAATCCCGCTGGCGATGGCGGTCATCAGTGTCGCCTGCGGTGCAGCCAGGGCGGCGTTCGGGTCCATGCCCTCGCGCGGCAGTGCGCCGGTGAAGCCATAGGCGTTGAACAGCAGCTCCAGCACCGGCGGGATCACCAGCGCGCCGACCAGGCAGCCGACAATCAGCGCCACCTGCTGGCGCCACGGCGTGGCGCCGACCAGATAACCGGTCTTCAGGTCCTGCAGGTTGTCGTTGGAAATCGCCGCGATGGCGATCACCACCGAGGTGGTGAACAGCGCCAGGGCAATGGCGAGCTTGCCGCCCTGCTGGTCGAGGAAGCCGGTCTCCAGCGAACCGACGCCGAGAATCAGCAGCGACACCAGGATCACCGCGATGATGCCGATGCCGGAGATCGGGCTGCTCGACGAGCCGACCAGGCCCGCCATGTAGCCGCAGGCGGCGGCGATCAGGAAGCCGAAGAAGAAGGCGAAGATCACGCAGACCGCCACCAGGCCCCAGAAGCCGACGCCCTTCAGGTCTGGCGCCGCGTCGCTGAGGAAGTAGGAGAAGACCACGAACAGCGCCACCAGCAGGAAGCCGGCGATGGCGACTATCCATTTCGCGGACAGGTCCTGCTCGGTGCGCAGGTCACTGACTTCGCCGCGGCCGCGCACGGCACTGAGCGACGACCAGACACCCTGCACCATGGGTTTGAACAGCGTCGCCAGGGTCCACAGTGCGGCGATGCCGATGGTGCCGGCGCCGAGGAAGCGCACCTGGCTGCTCCACAGTTTGGTGGCCAGCTCCGGCAGAGTTTGCCCCGCCGCCAGCACGCTGTTCACCGAGAGCAGCGGCACCGCCACGCCCCAGGCGATGACCACGCCGATCAGGATGGCGATGCCGGCGGTGATGCCCATCAGGTAGCCGGCGCCGACCAGCGCCAGGGAGAAGCCGGTGGACAAGCGGAACGCCGCCTGCCCGGCGGTGATCCAGAAGCTGAAGCCTTCGGCGAGCACCTTGAAGCCACTGCTGAACAGGCTGAAGGCCGCCGCGACCACGCCACCGGCAAGGATGTCGCGCAGGCCCGGGCCGCCGGCTTTCGCAGGCTTGCCGGCCTTCTCCTCTTCCTCGTCCTGGCTGCCGACACGGAGGATTTCCGCCGCCGCCACGCCCTCGGGGTATGGCAGGCTGCTCTGCACCACCATGACCCGGCGCAGCGGAATGGTGTAGAGCACGCCGAGGATGCCGCCGATGGAGCAGATGGCCGCCGTCTGCCAGAACGGGAAGCCGCTCCAGTAGCCGATCATCAAGAGGCCCGGAAGGATGAAGATGATCGAGGACAGGGTGCCGGCCGCCGAGGCCTGGGTCTGCACCATGTTGTTCTCGAGGATGTTGGAGCCGGAGAAGTAGCGCAGCACGGCCATGGAAATGACTGCCGCGGGAATCGACGAGGCGAAGGTCAGGCCGACCTTGAGGCCGAGGTAGACGTTGGAAGCGGTGAACACCACGGTGATCAGCGCGCCGAGGATCAGGCCGCGAACCGTCAGCTCGGCGAGGTTGGACTCGTCGGGAATCCGTTCTTGCATGTAGGCAGTCTCTTCATAAAGCGGAACTGCCAAAGCGTAGGACAGTGCGCCAGCCGCCGCGACCCAGAATGGCGACGAATGCGGTCTGCCGTGCGGCTTTGTTGCCTTAAGTCACGGGGATGACGGTAATTTCCGAGTCGCCGCGCCGTCTGTAGGAGCGAGCTTGCTCGCGAACGGATTCCCGGATGACTCCGGAGTTATGCGGTTCGCGAGCAAGCTCGCTCCTACAAATCAAACCGCCAATCCGTGTGGCGAACTCAGAACGGTTTGTCTCCCAGAATCGTCGCACGGTGCATCACGCGCCGCTGCGGGCGGTAATCGTCCACCGCGTAGTGCTGGGTCACGCGGTTGTCCCAGAAGGCCACGTCGTTTTCCTTCCAGCGCCAGCGCACGGTGAACTCCGGACGCGCGAAGTGGGCGAACAGCAGGTCGAGAATGGCGCGGCTTTCCGCCGGCTCCAGCTCGTTGATGCGGGTGGTGAAGCCGTCGCTGACGAACAGCGCCTTGCGCCCGGTGACCGGGTGCGTACGGATCACCGGGTGGCTGCGCGGCGGGTTCTTCCTCCGCGCCTCTTCCAGGCGCGCGAGGTCCGCGTCGGTGGCACCGAAGCGCTCCTGGGGGAAGGACTTGCTGATGTCGTGGGTCGCGGTAAGGCCGTCGAGCAGTTGCTGGAGCGGTTTCGACAGCGCCTCGAACGCCGCGATGCCGCTGGCCCACAGGGTATCGCCACCGTAGGGGGGCAGCTGTTTGGCGGCGAGTACGGCGCCCAGGGCCGGGGTCTCCAGGAAGGTCACGTCGGTGTGCCAGATGGCGTTGTCGCGCACGTCGGTGACGGCGGTATCGAGGACGATGACTTCGCGCTGCTCCGGCGAGCTGGGGTAGATCGGGTGGATGTGCAGGTCGCCGAAGCGCGCGGCGAAGTTCGCCTGCTGGCTCGGCGTCAGCGGCTGGTCGCGGAAAAACAGCACGTGGTGATCGAGCAGGGCCTGCTCGATCTGTCGCTGCGCCGCGTCGTCCAGCGGGTCGGCCAGGCGCACGCCGGAAACGACGGCGCCCAGGGCCGGGCTGATGGGTTCGATGTTCAGGGTGGTCATGTTCGTGTTCTCTCGTGAGGTTCACGGGAAGAGGCGTTCTCTCCCCTGCCCTCGCCGGCTAGGCGAGGGTGTCGAATCGGTGGATTTATTCCCAGGAAGCAAAGCGCTTCTGCAGCCAGCGCAGCCCCAGCTCGAAGCTCAGCGCAATGGCGGCGATCAGCAGGATGCCCAGCACCACCACGTCGGTGGCGAGGAACTGCGCGGCGGACTGCACCATGAAGCCCAGGCCGCGGTTGGCGGCGATCAGTTCGGCGGCGACCAGGGTCGACCAGCCCACGCCCAGGGCGATGCGCAGGCCGGTCAGGACTTCCGGCAGCGCGCTGGGGAGGATGACGTGACGCACCACCTGCAGGCGGCTCGCGCCCAGGCAGCGCACGGCCTGGATGCGCGACTTGTCCACGCGACGCACGCCGGCAGCGGTGGCGATCAGCAGCGGCGCGAACAGGGCGAGATAGATCAGCAGCACCTTGGACAGCTCGCCGATACCGAACCAGATGACGATCAGCGGCAGGTACGCCAGCGGCGGTACCGGGCGATAGAACTCCACCAGCGGATCGAACGCCGCGCTGACCAGCGGATTGAGGCCCATCAGGATGCCCAGCGGAATCGCCGTCAGCACCGCAGCGCCCAGCGCCAGCAGCACACGCATCAGGCTGGTGCCGACGTGTTGCCACAGCGAGGCGTCGACGTAACCTTCGGCCAGCACGCGCTGGAAGGCCTCCACCAGTTGCTCCGGGGCCGGCAGGAACAGGGTGTCGACCCAGCCCAGGTGCGTGGCCAGCCACCAGAGCACGAAGACGCCGACGATGCTGCCGGCGGCGGCCCAGCGGCGGTAATCACCCGGTACGCTACGGGCTTTCGGCGCGGCGGCGGGGAGTTTGGCGGCGAGGGTTTCAGTGGGCATGCTCGGCCTCCGGTTCTTCGAGGAACTCATCGAGAAGCAGTTGGCGCAGTCGCGCGAATTCCGGGTCGGACTTGATGCTGCGCACCGGCTCGTCGGCGGCGTAGCGGCGGGCGAAGTCCAGCGACAGGCGCTTGACGATGCGCGCCGGTGGCCCGTCCATCACCACCAGGTCAGTGGCGAGGAACAGCGCTTCGTCGACGCTGTGGGTAATCAGGAACAGGCCCTTGCCGGTCTTGCGCCACAGGTCGAGTGTCAGCACCTGCATGCGTTCGCGGGTCAGCGCGTCGAGCGCGCCGAAGGGTTCGTCGAGCAGGAGGAAATCCGGTTCCACCGCCAGTGCGCGGGCGAGGCCCAGTCGCTGCCGCTGGCCGCCGGAAAGTTGCGAGATGCGGTAGTCCGCGTGCTCGCCCAGGCCCACCAGTTTCAGCACCTCGTGGGCACGGGCATTGCGCTCGGCAGCGCCCACGCCGCGAATGCGCAAGCCCAGGGCCACGTTGTCCAGGGCGTTGAGCCAGGGCATCAGGGCGTCATCCTGGAACACCACGCCGCGTTCGCCGCCAGGACCTTCGAGGGTCCGGCCATCGATCTGCACGCGGCCGCTGTCCGGCGCCTGGAAGCCTGCCAGCACGTTGAGCAGGCTGGACTTGCCGCAGCCGGACGGGCCGAGCACCACCAGGGATTCGCCCTTGGCCAGGCTGAGAGTGAGGTCCTGCAACACGACGCGCTCGCGTCCGCGCTGCTGGAAAGTGAGGCTGACCGCCTCGGCCGTCAGACGGCTCATGTTCTGCCCTCCGTAGGGTGAGAAGGATTACGTAGCGCTTTTCTGTAGGAGCGAGCTTGCTCGCGAACCCAGGTCTGCTCCGAAGCTCGGGCGAGTTCGCGAGCAAGCTCGCTCCTACGAAGAGCAACTCGTCAGCGCTGCCCGACCTGCACGCTCTCCGCCTGGCGCACGTATTCCGCGCTGACGTAGGGCGAGTAGTCCTTGAGTACCGAAGGCACGCGCTTCTGCTCTTTCAGGAAGGCAGCGGTGCCAGCGATGTCCTTGGCGGTGCCACCACCCAGCAGTGCGGAAGACAGCTGCGCCTGGGATTCAGGGAAGGCCGAACCGGCCAGCAGCTCAGGCACATCCTTCGGGTCGGCGCCGGTCAGCTTGGCGATCTTCTTCACCTGCTCGGAATCGGCGGTCCACTCGGCCTTGTGGGCGTTGTAGTCGGCGAAGGAGTCCAGGCTGACCTTGGCGAACTTGGCGATGACTTCCGGGTGCTTCTCGGCGAAGTCCTTGCGAGCGACCCAGACCTCGAAGGTCGGTGCGCCCCACTGGCCGACTTCGGCGGCGTCGGTCAGTACCTTGCCGGATTTCTTGATCTCGCCCAGGGCGGGCGACCAGACGAAGGCGCCATCGATGTCGCCACGGCGCCAGGCGGCGGCGATCTCGGTAGGGTTGAGGTTGACGATCTTCACTTTGCCGGGGTCGATGTTCCAGTGCTTGAGCGCACCCAGCAGGCTGTAGTGCGAGGTCGACACGAAGGGCGTGGCGATGGTCTTGCCGACCAGGTCCTCGGGCTTCTCGATCTTGCTGCCGTTGCGCACCACCAGGGCCTCGGCGGCGTTGATCTGCGCGGAGACGATGAAGGCGACGATCGGCAGGCCACGGGAAGTCGCGGCAGCCAGCGGGCTGGAGCCGAGGTTGCCCAGTTGCACGTCGCCCGAGGCAATGGCGGCGACCACTTCCGGGCCGCTGTTGAAGCGGCGCCAGTCGAGCTTCTCGCCGATGACTTTCTCGTAGGTACCGTCGGCCTGGGGCACCTTGGTCGGGTCGATGCCGGTCTGGTAGCCGAGGGTGATATCGGCCTGGGCGGCGCCAGCGACGCCGACCAGGGCAAGCGCGGCCAGCAGGCGGCGCGGGGCACTGATGTGTTTCATGTGGAGCTCCTGGAAATGCGTACAAAGGCGGCCGGCCGGGCCGTGACGGGCCGCTAGGGAGAGCGGCGGGAAATAGCGGATCAGTTGCTCGCCACGTCCGGCTGCCAGACCGGCACCGCGCGGGCATCGACAGGTTTGGGCAGCAGACCTTCGGCGTAGAAGGCGTCGGCAATGCGTTGCTGCTCGTCGAGGCCGTCCTTGCGCACCGGCTGCACGTCATAGCTGCGGCGGGCATTGGCCTGTTCGACGGTGGCGACATCGAGGTTGCCCCACAGCGGGCCGAGCACCTTGGCGGCGTCGGTGGGGTGTTCCTTCACCCAGCGGCCGGTCTTCTGCAGTTCGGCGAAGACCTGCTTGAGCACTTCCGGGTGAGCCTTGGCGTACTCGGTGGACGCCAGGTAGTAGCGCTGGTAGCTGGCCAGGCCCTTGCCATCGACCAGCACGCGGGCATTCTGCTGACGCTGGGCGCTGGCCACGTACGGGTCCCAGGTCACCCAGGCATCGACCTTGTGGTTCTCGAAGGCGGCGCGGCCATCGGCGGGAGTGAGGTACGCCGGCTGGATGTCGGAGAACTTCAGCCCGGCCTTCTGCAGGGCGGCGATCAGCAGGTAGTGGCTGCCGGCGGCCTTGGTCACGGCCACACGCTTGCCTTTGAGATCGGCCAGGGAGTTGAGCGGCGAATCGTGCGGCACCAGGATCGACTGCGCGGTGGGCGACGGGGTTTCGCGGGCGAAATAGGTCAGCTGCGCGCCGGCGGCCTGGGCGAAGACGGGTACGGTATCGGCGACGTCGGCGGACAGGTCGACGTTGCCCACATTCAGCGATTCGAGCAGCGGCAGGCCGCTGGGGAACTCATGCCAGGTGACCTTGATGCCCTGCTTGCCCAGTTCGCGCTCCAGGTTGCCCTGGGCTTTCACCACGGTCAGCAGCGTGGAGGACTTCTGGAAGCCGATGCGCAGGGTCTGCTCGGCCTGGGCGGACAGGGCGCCGAACAGGGCGACCGACGCGCTGAGGCCAACGGCGAAACGGCGCAGGAAATGACTGCGGGACATGGATACGGCTCCTCGGGTACGGGTTGGCCGCCCGCAGAGCGAGGCGGACCACTGGACAGGTCAGGTGATGCTGGATGAGTCCGGTGGTCCGGTAGAGCGAAGATTACAGGTATAAAAAATCCAAAATAAATAATTTTTAGTTCTTAACTAATGCCGGACGGATTTACCCGCCGATCAGTGCGCAGCCCCCAGCAGCCGGGCCCTCAAGCCTTCCGCGCGGAGACTCGATTGCGCGGCCTCGCGAGCCACCGCCAGCGCCTGGATGGCCAGGTTGGAGAAATGGCTGCTGCGGCTGAAGCTCAGCCCGGCGCCAGCGGCGATGTCGTCGTCCAGTTGCGCGGCGGCCTGTTCGCTGAGCACCAGTCCCAGCCCGAGGAGCCGCAATAGATCAGAACTTTGCGCCAGTTCCAGCCGCTCTGCCGCATGCAGTGCAAGACCGAGGGCGACGTTGGCTTCCAGCAGCAAGGCCAAGCCATCGCACAGCGAACGCCGAGGCGTGATCGCCAGCCCCGGCGGCAGGAGGATGTCTTCCGGATGCAGACGCAGTTCGTTGCACTGCGCACCGCCGCGCAGCACCAGGCCCGCACGGGCGCCGGGCAGCGCGGCGAGGAGGAAATCGCGACCGGGTTCGTACCAGGCGCGCAGCACCAGCCAGTCGGCGGCTTCGACGGTGAAGGCGTCCCACTCCGCGCCATTGACGCGGAAACCACCGCGCACATGTTCGGCGGCTTGCAGCGACTGCCCGTCCCCCAGCGCACCCCACAGCGGCTCGCGCAACAGTGTCAGGTTGAGCAGGCGCTGCACCTGCTCGCGGCTGCCCAGCAGGCTGACCCGCGCCAGCTGCAGGTGGTGGACGGCGAACAGCCGCGCCAGCCCGCCGTCCCGCTCGCAGAGATCGCGCAGGGTTTGCAGGATGTCTTGCCAGGGACTGGCGCTACCGCCCAGTTGAGCCGGCAGGGACAGCCGCAACAGGCCGGACTCGCGCAGGGCGCGAGCCCAGGTTCCGGCCGTGCTGGGAACAGGCGGTGCGACCGGCCGGGTCGCAGCCAGCCGGAATGGAACAACGCTCATGGACACCTCTGGAAAGACGCGAGGATCAGTGGCCTGGGCGTTGGGCGCGCGGGTGGACTGAAGCGGAAACGGAGCCTCGAACAACCCCGTTACGCCGTCGGGCAGAGCCGGCGGCCGGGGCGGCACTTAGAACCATATCCAAGCACCGCCGCAAGGTTAAATAACCTTTTTGCCTTAGCTGAGAACCCGCCACTCAGTGGAATGAGGTGGTGAAGGAGGTATCGATCACGCTGGAGGTATCGAAAGCCTTGGGCAGCGCGCCAGTCTGCAGGAGGAAGTCGGCGGTGCCCTGGTAATCGGCGGCGGCCTGTTTATCCACCGGGCCGACGCTCATGGCGGCCTGGCCGATCCAGTGGCGCGACACGGACTGGTCGAGGTTGGCCTTTTTCGCCCAGATATCGGCGTACTGCTCCTTGTGCGCCTCGACCCAGGCGCGGGCCTTCTGCAGGCGGCCAAGGAAATCGGCGATCTGCTCGCGCTTGGGATCGATGGAATTGGCATTGGCAGCGATGCTCGACAGCCCCGGCATCAGGTCGCGGGCAGTGAGGATCGGGCGCGCGCCGGAGAATACGATCTGCTGCGAGATGTAGGGCTCCCACACCGGGAAGGCATCGATGCTGCCGCGCGGCAATGCGGCGGCGGCGTCGATGGGCATCAGCTTGACGAACTCCACGTAGTCGCTGGGCAAGCCGGCCTTCTCCAGCGCACGCAGGGTTAATTGCTGGCTCCAGGCGCCCGGCCAGTAGGCGACCTTCTTGCCCTTGAGGTCAGCGATGGTTTTCACCGGCGAATCCTTGGGCACCAGCAGCGCAATGGTGTCCGGGTTCTGCCGGGAGATACCGATCAGCTTCACCGGCGCACCCTTGGCGGCGAGGAAGATGAAGCCCGAGTCGCCAAGGAAGCCAAGGTCCAGCGCGCCGGCCTGCAGGCCTTCGGCCACCGGCGCGGCGGACTGGAAGTGCTTCCAGTCGACGGTGTAGGGCGCACCTTCAAGCACACCGGACGCTTCCATCGATGCGCGCACGTTGTAGTAGTTCTGGTCGCCCACCCGCAGGGTCGGCAGGTCGGCAGCCTGGGCCAGCGGCGCGCCCAGGACGAGCGCGGCGAAGGTGGCGCGCAGGCGTTGCTTCAGGTTCATCGAAAAGCTCCTCAGCCGGCGCGCCGCAGTTGCGGCAGGCGGGCGATATGGTCGTGGATGGCGGGAATCAGGCCCTGGCCGTAGCGCACGGCATCACCGAGCGGGTCGAAGCCACGGATCAGGAAGGTGGAAACGCCCAGGCGGTAGTACTCGCCCAGAGCGGCGGCGACCTGCTCGGGCGTGCCGACCAGCGCAGTGGAGTTCCAGCGCGCACCGGTAAGCCGGGCCACGCCGGTCCACAGGCGTGTGTCGAGCACCTCGCCCTGCTGCGCCGCGGCCAGCAGGCGCTGGGAGCCAACGTTTTCCGGCTGGTGGTCATTGAGCGGCAGGCCCAGGCGGCTGCGGTTCTCCCGCACCTGTTCGAGCACTTCGGCGGCGCGCTTCCAGGCAGCTTCCTCGGTGTCGGCGACGATGGGGCGGAAGGACACCGAGAAGCGTGGATCACGCCCCTGGGCATGGGCGGCAGCCCGCACGCGGCGGATGTGGCCGTCGACGGCGGCCAGCGGCTCGCCCCAGAGCATGTAGGTGTCCGCGTGCTTCGCCGCGACGTCGATGGCGGCATCCGAGGAGCCGCTGAAGTAGATCGGGATGTGCGGTTTCTGCTGCGGGCGTACGGCGGGCGAAGCGCCCTGGAAGCGGTAGAACTCGCCATCGAAGTCCACCGGGCCTTCAGCGGTCCAGATGTCGCGCAGCGCTTGCAGGTATTCGTCGGTGCGGGCGTAGCGGCGGTCGTGTTCGAGGTAGTCGCCGTCGCGGGCGAGGTCTTCGTCGTTGCCGCCGCTGACCACGTTGAGGGCCAGGCGGCCATCGCTGAACTGATCGAGGGTGGCAAGTTGCCGGGCAGCCAGAGGCGGCGCGATCACACCGGGTCGATAGGCCAGCAGGATGCCCAGCCGCCGGGTAGCGGCAGCGACGAAGGAACTGACCACCGCTCCTTCGGCGGCATTACTGAAATACCCCACCAGCACGCGGTCGAAACCAGCGTCCTCATGGGCCTGGGCAAAGCGCCGGACGAATCCGGCATCCACCGCCTCCCCCAGCGGCTGGTCCACCTCGGAACTCGGGGTGGCGGTGATCATGCCGAGAATTTCCACGCTCACTGTGTTGCCCTCGCCTGGGCCGCTGCATAAGGTCGGCGGCTTTCGTTATAAGAAAAACGTCTGTTTAGACGTTGTTCTTAGAAGCTATAGGCAAGCTCTTCATGATGGAAATTCATTTTTGTCATATCCTAATATGCTAAATACGCATATTCAGACGCGACCAAGTTGCAGAGCGGAATTTTCGCGTTTCTACAAGGGCAGCAGGTGCAGCCAATCAGGATCGTAGGGCGCATAACGCGCCAGCGTTATCCGCCGCGAGGTACATCGGCGGATAACCCGTTCCGGGTTATCCGCCCTACGAGAGAGACGTGGCGTTGAGGGGTTCGCGAGCAAGCTCGCTCCTACAAGGTGGAAGTGGGTACAGCGAAGTCAGCTCGTCGCGATATCGAGACCTTCGGCCACGGCCTGGCCGAACAGCCGCGCCGGCGATTCGAGATTGCCCAGCAGGCGCGGGCGCACCAGCCAGAGCTGGATCAGCGGCTGGAAGTCGTCCAGTTGCAGCACGCGCAACTGCTCGCGGTAGCGACTGCGCGCCAGGGCCGGCGTCGGCACGAGGCCCAGCCCGCGCCCTTCGGCCACAAGGCCCAGCTGCAGCTCGCTGCCGAAGGTTTCCAGGTTCAGTTGCAAGCCCAGCCCCTGATCGGCCAGCGCGCGTTGCAGGCCGGCGCGGAAGCCACAGCCGTCGGGGTTGAGCACCCAGCCGTGCTGGTAGCAGTCGAGCAGGCGGCGGGCCTTCACGTCACTGTCGCGCGCGGCCACCACGCACAACTCCATGCGGCCCAGCGCGGTGGCGCCGAGGTCATCGGGGAACACCTTGCTCGGCGGGAACAGCACCACGGCCGCGTCCAGCTCAGCATTCTCCAGCCGAGCCAGCAGATGGCTGCCCCAACCGCTGCTGACCTGCGCGCGCAGCTCCGGGTATTCACCGGCCAGCCGCCGCAGGGCCTCCAGCAACACCACTTCGCCGATGCTCTGCGGCACGCCCAGGCGCAACACGCCGCTGGGCGCGCTGTCGCTGGCCACCAGCTCACGCAGGCCGTCCACCTCGCGCATCACCCGCAAACACTGCTCGAACACGCGGCGCCCGGCGGCAGTGGGTTTGAGCGGTTTGGTGTTGCGGTCCAGCAGCTCCACCCCGAGGGACTCCTCCAGGCTCTGCACCCGCCGGGTGATGGCTGACTGGGTCAGGCCAAGACTCTCGGCGGCCTGGCTGAGGGAGGCGTTGCGGATCACCGCGACGAAGGCATCGATGTCGTCGATCTTCATGGGGCTGGCACCAATTGCATTTCTCGCATATTAGCTTAGATTCAAAATGCATTTCAGGAATAAAAATGCGTTTGCTACCGTAGCGCCAGATCCTTCCGGAGTGAATCCCCCGCATGTCAGCTCCCCTTCGCCTCGACCGCCTGCGCCAGTTCATCGGCGATCTGGCAGCCCTGATCGACACCGCCCCCGACGAAGCCGCGCTGCTCGCCGAAGCCCGCCCGTTGCTCGCCGAACTGGTGCGCCATGACGACTGGCTGCCCGAGGACTACGCCCGCCCCGACCCGCAGCGCTACCAGCAGTACCTGCTGCACGCCGATTCGCGGCAGCGCTTTTCGGTGGTCAGCTTCGTCTGGGGCCCGGGCCAGCGCACGCCAGTGCACGACCACCGCGTCTGGGGCCTGATCGGCATGCTGCGCGGCGCCGAGTATTCGCAGCCGTTCGCCTTCGCCGCCGATGGCAGCCTGCAACCCGTGGGCGAGCCACATCGCCTGGAGCCGGGCGAAGTGGAGGCGGTGTCACCCCGTATCGGCGACATCCACCAGGTCAGCAATGCCTTCGCCGACCAACCCTCCATCAGCATCCACGTCTACGGCGCCAACATTGGCGCGGTGCGGCGTGCCGTCTTCAGCGCCGAAGGTGAAGAGAAACCCTTCATCTCCGGCTATTCCAACAGCCAGTTGCCCAATATCTGGGACCTGTCGAAAGAGAACCCTGCATGAGCCAGATCATCCGTCGTTCCTTCCACGATATCCGCGCCGCCCTCCTCGCCCGCCAGGAGTTGGCATTGCTGGACGTGCGCGAGGAAGACCCATTCGCCCAGGAACACCCGCTGTTCGCCGCCAACGTGCCGCTGTCCAAGCTGGAGCTGGAGATCTACGCCCGCGTGCCGCGCCGCGATACGCCGGTCACCGTTTATGACGACGGAGAAGGCCTGGCGCAGATCGCCGCGCAGGGCCTGCTGGCGCTGGGCTACAGCGACGTGGCCATTCTCGACGGCGGGCTCGCCGGCTGGCGCGAGGCCGGTGGCGAGCTGTTCAAGGACGTGAACGTGCCGAGCAAGTCGTTCGGCGAACTGGTGGAGGCCGAGCGCCACACCCCGTCGCTGGCCGCCGAGGAAGTGAAGGCGCTGCTCGACGCCCAGGCCGACGTGGTGGTGCTCGACGCCCGCCGCTTCGACGAATACCAGACCATGAGCATCCCCAGCGGCGTCAGCGTGCCAGGCGCCGAACTGGTGCTGCGCGTCGCCGAGTTGGCGCCGAACCCGGCCACCCGCGTCATCGTCAACTGCGCCGGGCGCACCCGCAGCATCATCGGCACCCAGTCGCTGGTGAACGCCGGCATTCCCAACCCGGTGTCGGCGCTGCGCAACGGCACCATCGGCTGGACCCTGGCCGGCCAGCAGCTGGAACACGGGCAGGCACGGCGCTTCGCCGAGGTTTCCGCCACTACTCGCGAATCCGCCGCCCAGCGCGCCCGCGCCGTGGCTGACCGCGCAAACGTCGCGCGTATCGACCTGGCCGGCCTGCGCCAATGGCAGGGCGAAACCGAGCGCACCACCTACCTGTTCGACGTGCGCACGCCGGAAGAATACGAAGCCGGCCACCTGCCGGGTTCGCGCTCGACTCCCGGCGGCCAGCTGGTGCAGGAAACCGACCACGTCGCCAGCGTGCGCGGTGCGCGTCTGGTGCTGGTGGACGACGACGGCGTGCGCGCCAACATGAGCGCCTCCTGGCTGGCCCAGATGGGCTGGCAGGTGGCAGTGCTGGATGGGCTGTCTGCCGCCGACTTCAGCGAACAGGGCGCGTGGAATGCGCCGCTGCCGCCCAAGCCTCAGGCCGAGACCATCAGCCCGCAGACCCTGGCCGACTGGCTGCGCGAACCGGGCACCGCCGTGCTCGACTTCACCGCCAGCGCCAACTACGTGAAGCGCCACATCCCCGGCGCCGCCTGGGCCCTGCGCAGCCAGCTGAAGCAGGCAGTGGCGCAGCTGGGTAATGCCGAGCGCTATGTGCTCACCTGCGGCAGCAGCCTGCTGGCGCGCTTCGCCGTGGCGGAAGTGGAAGCCCTGAGCAACAAGCCGGTGTTCCTGCTCGATGGCGGCACCGGCGCCTGGGTCGCCGCCGGCCTGCCCACCGAGGAAGGCGAAAGCCGCCTGGCGGCACCGCGCATCGATCGCTACCGCCGCCCGTACGAAGGCACCGACAACCCGCGTGAAGCCATGCAGGGCTACCTGGACTGGGAGTTCGGCCTGGTCGAACAACTGGGCCGCGACGGCACCCACGGCTTCTTCGTGATCTGACCCGCGCCGAAAAGCACAGCGCCCGCCGACAGTCTCCTGTGGGCGGGCGCTTTGCGTTCCGGGATCAGTTCGCGGGGCCGCGTCGCCACTGCGGCAGGCCGATCAAGACCACCGCGCTGATGATCACCGCCATCGCCAGGGATTCCGCCAGGCCGATGTGCTCGCCGGCGAATACCACGCCGAGCATTACCGCCACCGCCGGGTTGACGTAGGCGTAGCTGGTCGCCGCCGCCGGGCGCACATTGGCCAGCAGGTACATGTAGGCGCTGAAGGCGATGATCGAGCCGAAGACCACCAGGTAGGCCAGCGCGCCCCAGCCGGCGGCGGTGGGCATCTGCTCCAGGCGCTCGCCGCTGAGCAGGCTGCCCAGCAGCAGCACGCCGCCACCCACCAGCATCTCCACCGCGCTGGCCATGGCGCCGGCGGGCAGGTCCAGGCGCCGGCTCCACACCGAGCCGAAGGCCCAGGTGGCCGCCGCAAAGATGATCAACGCCGCGCCCGCCGGGCTGCCCTGCAGGTTCGAGCCGAGATTGAGCAGCACGATGCCGAACAGGCCCAGGGCGATGCCGGCCCACTCCAGCGCGTTGGTCCTGTTGCCGAAGAAGCGCCCGAACACCAGGGTGAACAGCGGCACGGTTGCCACGGCCAACGCCGCCACACCCGAAGCCACTCCCCAGTGCTCGGCCACCGTCACCCCGCCATTGCCGCAGCTGAGCAGCAGGATGCCAATGGCGCCCGCCGACAAGCACTGCTTGAGGCTCGGCAGCGGCGCACCGCGCCAGAGCATCCAGGCGAACAGGATCGCCCCGGCGATGATGAAGCGGCAGCCGGCCATCAGCATCGGCGGCCAGGATTCGACACCAATGCGGATGACCAGGTAGGTCGAGCCCCAGATGAAATAGAGGGCGAAAAACGCGGCGATCAGGGTCAGGGAGACGCGGGCTCTGGGCATGGGCAGGGTGGTCATGAAAGGGGCTCGACAAGGCGGGTGGGGCGATTCATTTTATGCAGGCATCCACCCACGGATAAGGCACAGACAACGCCAATAGCGGCGTAACACTTTTCAATCGATGGATTTTCCGGTCATTTCCCGTTGAATCTGTTTTAACCCGAATGCCGAGGCAAGACTGATGGACAAATACGACCGCGCCCTGCTCGCCGCCCTGCTGGAAGACGGCCGCCTGTCCTTCGCCGAACTGGCTCGACGCATCAACCTCTCGCCTCCCGCCGTGGCCGACCGCGTGGCGCGCCTGGAAGCCGAAGGCGTGATCACCGGCTACCACGCCAGCGTAGACCTGTCGAAGATGGGCCGTTCGATCCAGTGCCTGATCGAGATGCGCCTGAACGACCACCGCAGCAAGACCATGCTCGACCCGCTGCTGGAAATCCCGCAGATCATCGACTGCTACCGCATCACCGGCGAGGCCTGCGTGATGCTCAAGGTAGCGGTGAGCTGCACCCAGGAACTGGAAGAGCTGATCGACCGCCTCGCCCAGTTCGGCACCAGCAAGACATCACTGGTCCTCTCCACGCCCTTCTCCCGGCGAATCCATCCGGGGATGTTGCAGGGTGGCTGAGGACCTTTCTAGAAGGGAATTGCAAGGGGAAGAATCTCTCCTACGGAAGCGACCTGGCGAGGCCCGCCCGCCGGCTTTCTGTAGGAGCGAGCTTGCTCGCGAACAGCCCAGACTTCGGCGTAACCGGTGTTCGCGAGCAAGCTCGCTCCTACAGCCCCTCGCAGTTTCGTAGGGCGCATAACGCGCCAGCGTTATCCGCCACTCCCCTATCGGCGGATAACCTGTTCCAGGTTATGCGCCCTACGCTCTGCTCTTCGTAGGATAAAAAAAGGCGGCGCCGCTCGCGCGGTGCCGCCTGAAGTCACGGAGTTGCTACATCGCGGGGCGGCAAAGAGGGCCGCCCCGTTGTATTGGATTACCGTTCGATGATCGCGGTCACACCCTGACCGCCCGCGGCGCAGATCGAGATCAGCCCGCGCCCCTTGCCGGCGGCATCCAGCAGCTTGGCCAGGTTGGCGACGATGCGCCCGCCAGTGGCGGCAAACGGGTGCCCGGCTGCCAGCGAACTGCCCTTCACGTTGAGCTTGCTGCGGTCGATGGAACCCAGCGGCGCGTCCAGCCCCAGGCGCTCCTTGCAGTAGTCCGCGTCTTCCCAGGCCTTGAGGGTGCACAGCACCTGGGCGGCGAAGGCTTCGTGAATTTCATAGAAGTCGAAGTCCTGCAGGGTCAGGCCGTTGCGCGCCAGCAGGCGCGGCACTGCGTAAACCGGCGCCATCAGCAGGCCTTCGTGGCCGCCGACGAAGTCCACCGCCGCTGCTTCGCCATCCTTGAAGTACGCCAGGATCGGCAGGCCACGCGCCTTCGCCCACTCCTCGCTGGCCAGCAGCACCACGGAAGCGCCATCGGTCAGCGGCGTGGAGTTGGCGGCCGTCAGGGTGCCGCGCGGGCCCTTCTCGAACACCGGCTTGAGGGTGCCGATCTTTTCCAGGTTGATGTCCGGGCGCAGGTTCTGGTCGCGCACCAGGCCGCGGAACGGCGTCATCAGGTCGTTCTGCCAGCCCTCGTCGTAGGCGGCGGCGAGCTTGTGGTGGCTCTCGTAGGCCAGCTTGTCCTGCTCGTCGCGCGGGATGGCCCAGGTCTGCGCCATCAGCTCGCAGTGTTCGCCCATCGACAGCCCGGTGCGCGGCTCGCCGTTCTTCGGAATGTGCGGCATCAGGTGGCGCGGGCGGATTTTCAGCAGGCTTTTGATCTTCTCGCCGTTGGACTTGCCGCGGTTGGCTTCCAGCAGGATCTTGCGCAGCCCTTCGTTGACGCCGATGGGCGCATCGGAGGTGGTGTCCACGCCGCCGGCGATGCCGCAGTCGATCTGCCCGAGGGCGATCTTGTTGGCCACGAGAATCGCCGCTTCCAGGCCGGTACCGCAGGCCTGCTGGATGTCATAGGCCGGGGTTTCCGGCGCCAGGCGCGTGCCCAGCACGCATCCGCGGGTCAGGTTGAAGTCGCGCGAATGCTTGAGTACTGCGCCGGCGACCACCTCGCCCAGGCGCTCGCCGTGCAGCTTGTAGCGCTCGATCAGGCCGTCCAGCGCGGAGGTCAGCATCTCCTGGTTGCTCGCCGTGGCGTACACGGTGTTGGAGCGGGCGAAGGGAATACGGTTGCCGCCGACGATGGCGACCCGGCGCAATTGGGTCATGCAGAGCTCCTGGATGGATGAGCGTTAAAGTGCGGTCAAGGCTAACCTTAGCCGCTTGTGTCGCATTGGCCGCCCCGCCGTTGCGCAGGTCAGCGCGGTCAATTGCGTCGAACCCCTGCCTGCGTAGAGTGGTCAGCACTTTAGAGAATCCGTTCAGGAGCCCGTTCCATGACCGATCGCTACATTGCCTTCGCCAACTCCAACGTCGGCCGCCGTCTGGTCGGCGCCCTCGGCCTGCCTGCGCCGGTTCGCCTGGAGCGTTGGAGCGCCGGGCGCACGCGGCCGGTGGACGGGGCGCTGCTGCTCGGTGGCGAGGGCAACCTGAACGATGCCGTGCTGCCCTTCGCCGAGCGCCTGACCGATTCGATATTCGCCTTCAGCGACGGCCAGTACGGCCTGCCGCGCTGGACCGCCGAGCACGGCCCCAAGCTCAAGGCCATCGTCTTCGATGCCAGCGGCCTGACCCGTTTCGAGCAGACGATCGAATTGCGCACCTTCTTCCAGGGCGCGCTCAAGGGCCTGGATAAATGCCCGCACGTGGTGATCCTCGGCCGCGCGCCGGAATCGATCAAAGACCCCATCGCCGCCAGCGTGCAGCGCAGCCTCGAAGGCTTCAGCCGCTCGCTCGGCAAGGAAATCCGCCGCGGCGGCAACGTGCAACTGGTGTATGTCGGCAAGGGCGCCGAGGACCAGCTTGAAGGTGCATTGCGCTTCTTCCTTTCGCCCAAGAGCGCGTATGTCTCCGGGCAGGTCGTGCGCCTGTCTGCCTACGACAAGCAGGTGCAGGACTGGAGCCGCCCGCTGGTGGGCAAGCGCGCACTGGTGACCGGCGCTGCTCGCGGTATCGGTGCAGCCATTGCCGAGACCCTGGCCCGTGACGGTGCCGAGGTGGTGCTGCTGGATGTACCACCGGCCAAGGACGCGCTCGACGCCCTCGCCGCGCGCCTGGGTGGCCGTGGCGTGGCGCTGGATATCTGCGCCGCTGATGCTGGAGAACAGTTGGTGGCGGCACTGCCCGATGGCGTCGATATCGTGGTGCACAACGCCGGCATCACCCGCGACAAGACCGTCGCCAAGATGAGCGAAGCGTTCTGGAATTCGGTGATCGAGGTGAACCTCAAGGCGCCGCAGGTGCTGACCCAGGCCCTGCTGGACGCGAACAAGCTGCATGACGATGGCCGCGTGGTGCTGCTCGCCTCCATCAGCGGCATCGCCGGCAACATGGGGCAGACCAACTACGCGGTGAGCAAGGCCGGCCTGATCGGCCTGGCGCAGGCCTGGGCGCCGGCGCTGGGCAAGAAGGGCATCAGCATCAACGCGGTGGCGCCGGGCTTCATCGAAACCCAGATGACTGCCGCCATCCCGTTGACCATCCGCGAGGCCGGCCGACGGATGAACTCCATGGGCCAGGGCGGCCTGCCGCAGGACGTCGCCGAGGCCGTGGCCTGGTTCGCCCAGCCGGGTTCTGGCGCAGTGAGCGGCCAGGTACTGCGGGTCTGCGGGCAGAGCCTGCTGGGCGCCTGATCCGTTCCAATTGACTCCATCTGTAGGATGGCGTGGAGCGAAGCGATACCCATCAATCCCTGCAACAGCATGGGTATCGCTTGGGCTCCACCCATCCTACGAACTACGCCACAGGCCGTAGGGCGCATAACCTGGAACAGGTTATGCGCCGGCCCCTTAATGGCGGATAACGCTGGCGCGTTATTCGCCCTACATAAAGCCTCTCTCCCCTGCCCCCGCCATGCTCTCGATCCGGCCATCAAGCCGGTCATCTGTCGCGCCGGCCGATCAATGTCGCGCGGCGATCAACTCGCGAAACTCCTCCGCGCTCACCCGGTGGTCGCCATCGCGGTCCGCACGCACGATCAACGCCGGCTCCTGGGTCATGAACTCCACCTGGCTGACCTTGCCGTCACCGTCATGGTCCGGCCAGGCGATGGCATTGGGCGAGACCTGCACGCTGGGATTCGGCGGCGTCACTTCCTCGCGGGTCAGCAAGCCGTCCTGATTACGGTCCAGCCGGTGGAACATGCGCACGCGCATCGGCGCCATGTCGCTGGCCTCGATGTAACCGTCGCCGTTGGCATCCAGGCGGGAGAATGCCGTTTCGCCCATTTCTCCCGCGAAGGCGCAGGGCGCGGACAACAGAGCGGCAGACAGCAGGAAGGCTTGGCGGATTCGGCTTTGCATCGGTGATTCCAAGGTGGGACTGACCGGTAAAGCCTATCCACAGGCGGGCTCGAAAGGGTTCGATCACTCCGCCGGCGGTTGCGGGCGGCCGCGGCGGCGGAACTCCACGGGGGTCTCGCCGACCCAGCGCTTGAAGGCACGGTAGAAGGTGCTCGGCTCGGAAAAGCCGGTCCGCTCGACGATCACCTCGATGCGCTCGTCGGTCTTGAGCAACAGCTCCTTGGCCAGGCGACAGCGGTAGTCGGTCACCAGGTCATTGAAGCGCACGCCCGCCATGGCCAGGCGTTCGCGCAGGCGGCGGGCCGGCATGTCCAGCCGCGCGGCGACCTGCTCCAGCGTTGCGCCGCCATCCACCAGCAGCACGCCGATCAGCTCGCGTACCTTGCGCACCAGGTCCAAGCGTTCCACTTCCGCCAGTTGCCGGCGCGCCAGCGACTCGTGCATGCGCAGCAACTCGGGGGCGGCATGGCGCGAGGCCTTGTCCAGCACGGCGGCGTCGAAGACCAGCGCATAACGCTCGGCTCCCAGCACGGCGGGGCAGCCGTAGACTTCACGGTAACGCCCGGCCGGCGCGCCTTCCGCGTGCATCAGCTGCACTTCGTGGGGCTTGAAGTCGCCTTCGGTGAGGGCATGGAACAGGCGCACGACCGCACCGGCCAGCATTTCGGGAAAGTGCCGGTTGGTCCCGGCGCTGTGGCCGAGCAGCAGCACGGCCTTCTCGCCCTCCACTTCCAGGCGCGCGTTGAGGGTGTCGGAGAGCAGGCGCACGTAGCGCAGGGCATGGCGCAGCCCTTCGCCGAACGTGGCGCTGGACAGGAACAGGTATTCCAGCAGCAAGCCATGGAATGCGGGCAGGTGTCCGGCCAGATAGAGGCCGACATGCTCCTCGCCGCATTCTTCAGCGGCGGCTTTCCAGAACAGGTTCTGAGCGCTGTGGGGGAATCGTCCGGCAGGCAGGCTGCCGGCGGGCAGGCCGACGCGGGCCAGCACACGGTCGGGGTCGGTGCCGCTGGCGCGCAGGGCGTCGATCACCGGGCGCATCAGCGCCACATCGTCGGTCAGATCACGCATGGTGTTTTTTCTAGTTATCCATGGGGCGGGCCCATCTTAGGCAGCTTTCTTATCGCCTCTCAAGAGAATCAGGAAGCAGGTTGAGGGAAATATCCAGGCAATGGCGGGTCAGATTGACTTGCCTGCCGCGTGCCGCGTTGCCACGGCCAATGCCTGGGGCCGAGCACTGGCTAAGCTGAATGAATGCCCCTCAGGAGATACCCGATGTCCCGCGATTGGCTCGACCTGTCCGCCCCACCCGCCCTCACCGGCCTGTTCGTTCGCGCTGCGCTGCGCCGCGGCGTGCGTGGCCGCAGCCTGCCAACCCGCGGCGTGCGCTGCCCGGTCACGGTCGATCCGAAGCACCTGGAGCGCTACCGCAAGGTCTGCGGTTTCACCGACAACCACCTGTTGCCGCCTACCTATCCGCACATCCTCGCCTTTGGCCTGCAGATGGGCCTGCTCACCGACGCGAGCTTCCCGTTCCCGCTGCTGGGCCTGGTGCACCTGGAAAACCGTATCAGCGTGTTGCGGCCGCTGGGCGGGCTGGGCCCCTTCAACGTCAGCGTACGGGTGGCGGACCTGCAGCCCCACGAGAAAGGCGTGACCTTCAGCATCATCACCCAGCTGCACGACCAGCTCGGCCTGCTCTGGGAAGGTGACAGCCGCATCCTGTTCCGCGGCATGCGCCTGGACGGCACGCCAGCGGCGCGCCACGAAGAGGCCGAGCTGCCTTTGCAGCAGATCGACGCGTGGAACTGCCCAGCGGACATCGGCCGGCGTTACGCTCGCGTCGCCGGTGACTACAACCCGATCCACCTGTCGGCTGCCAGCGCAAAACTGTTCGGCTTTCCTCGCGCCATCGCCCACGGCCTGTGGAACAAGGCGCGCAGCCTGGCTGCCCTGGGCGAGCGCCTGCCGGCCGCCGGTTATCGGGTCGATGTGCGCTTCCAGAAGCCCGTCCTGCTGCCCTCCTCCGTCATCCTGCTGGCCAGCGAGCCCGCGCCTGTCGGGCAACTCAGCCTGCGCGGCAAGGACGACCTGCCGCATATGGCCGGTAGTTGGGGCCCGCTGGACGTTTGAAGCGCCAGGCTTGAAGCTATGGGGCTGACGCTGGAGCCCCATCTGCAATGAACCTCGAAGCCATCACCGCACGCCTGCACGCCATCCGCGACCACAACGACTGGAGTCGCTTCCACAGCCCGAAGAACCTGGCCATGGCGGCCAGCGTGGAAATGGCCGAACTGGTGGAAATCTTCCAGTGGCTGCGCGAGGACGAATCGCGCCAGTTGCCACCGGAGAAACTCGCCCACGCCGGCCAGGAGGTCGGCGATATCGTGCTCTACCTGCTACTGATGTGCGCAGAACTGGGCATCGACATGAACCAGGCGGTACTCGCCAAGCTGGCCGACAGCGAACGGCGCTTCATCGAAGGAGGCGCCAAGTGAGCGAATCCCCGAAGACCGGCGACCGTCACTTCGACGAACTGGCTACACGCTTTGCCGAGAAGATCTACGGCGGCGCCAAGGGTGCCATCCGCCTCGCCGTGCTCCAGGCCGACCTGGCCGAAGCCTTGCCCGATCGCCCGCTGCGAGTACTCGACATCGGCGCGGGCCTGGGCCACATGTCGCTGTGGCTGGCCGGGCGCGGCCATGAGGTGACCCTCGCCGAACCTGCCGCACCGATGCTCGAAGCTGCACGCCAGCGCTTCGAGGAAGCAGGTCTGAACGCCACCTTCATCGAGGCGCCCTGGCAGGATCTGCTCGGCCAGCTCAACGAGCCCTACGACCTGGTGATCTGCCACGCCGTGCTGGAATGGCTGGCCGAGCCGCTGGCCATCCTCCCCGTGCTGCACCAACTGACCCGCGCCGATGGCTGGCTGTCCCTGGCCTTCTACAACCGTGATGCGCTGATCTACCGCAACCTGCTCAAGGGGCATTTCCGCAAGCTGCGCAAGAACCGCTTCGCCGGCGAGGGCCAAAGCCTGACCCCGCAGGAACCGCTCGATCCGCGCGTACTGGAGGCCGCCATGGCCGGTCACTGGAGCATCGAAGCGCGCAGCGGCGTGCGGGTGTTCCACGACTACATGCCGGTGGAGTTCCAGCACAAGGCCGAGCCGCTGGACCTGGTGGAAATGGAGCTGCAATACCGTCGACATCCTGCCTTCGCCGGCCTCGGCCGCTACCTGCACTGGCTGTGCCGGCCGCAGGATTAGGTGCATAGTTGCCACTGCGCACGCCAATCGAAGTGAGCGTGCGGGAGTCTGTCATGCCGCGTCATCTGTTGGTCCTGCCACTGTTCGCCGCCCTCGCCGCCTGCCAGGGCCAGAACCCCTACACCGCCACCTCGCTGCCGATGCCACCGGCACCCGCGCAGGCGGCCAATCCAAGCCTCGATCCAGGCAGTTATCCCGCGCCGCCGCTGGACTACGGGCGCTTCCGCTCATGGAGCTGGATGGACGGCACCGGCTTCGGCGGCCCGCTGCAGGATGCCGTCAGTGAGGCGCTGGACCAGCGCGGCCTGCGCCCGGCTCGCACGAATGCGCCGGCGGACCTGACCGTCAGCGCCCATCTTTCCAGCGAGCAGCGCACCCGCCAGACCACCGACTACTACAACGGCGGTTACTACGGCGGCTACGGCCGCTGGAACGACCCGTGGTATGGCGGCTACGGCGCCTCCTACCCGGTTACCCGCACCTACGTGGTCACCGTCAGCGTGGTGCGCATCGCACTCTTCGATGCGCACAGTCGCCAGCAGGTATGGAGCGGCAGCGCCGAGTACGAAGACGGCAGCAGCCAGACCGACCAGGCCCGCGCGCTGCGCGAAGCCGCGCGCAAGGCCATGGACGGTTACCCGCCGGGCTGAGCCGCGGCGCGCCGATAGTCGGGAACGCTGGCCGGCGAATCGACCATCACCGCATCGGCGCCCAGATCGCGGGCCGTCCGATAAGCCGCCGCCGAATTGATGCCGAACATCATCACCGTGGTTCCCCCGGCTCGTCGCACGCACGCCATCGCCTCTGGAGTCCACAACCGAGCCGGCTTCACCGGATGGGACGACGAACCGAGGGTGAACTGTTCCGTCACCGTCAGCTCGCGGTCCAGTTCAATGCCCATCCAGGCGCCTGCGGTCGGCGGAGCACAACGCCCGCCCAGCGCCAGGTCGACCAGTCGATTGCGCGTCGCTTCGCGGCTTTCGAAATTCAGTGCGCGGCCAGCATAGTGCTGCGCCAGGTAGTCGCTGGCATCGCGCTCGGTGGAGTAGAAGCGCACCCGCGCCCAGGCCCGCTCCTGATCCAGCGTCCGCGCAACCGCATCGATGACGTCGGCCACCGGTCGCGCCTTGATATCGAGGAACAACGGAACCTGCGCCGGGATCGTTCGCAGCGCGTCGGCCAGCGTCGGGATCGGTTGAGGGGCCGTGCGATACGGATAAGCGCCAGCGGCGTCCTTGAACTGATAGCCCGCATTCACCGCGCGCAGTTGCTCCAGCGTCTTCGAGGCGACCGCACCCTGCGCATCCGTCAGCGCCGACAGGTCCGCTGGCCTGTACAGCACCGCCACACCATCGGCAGACACCTGCACCGACAGCCAGAGCCCCTCACTGTGGTTTTCCAGCGCCCGACGAATCGCCAGCAAGGTGTTCTCCGGAGCATCCGCCGTGCCGCCCCGGTGCGCCACCACCTGCGGTTCCTGCAATGTCGGCCGTATGCCGTCCAGGCTGCATCCCGTCAGTACTGCCAGCCCCAATGCAGCGCCCAGCCACTTCTGTTTCATGACCTTCTCCAGATCAAAGACAAGCAGCGACTCTAGCAACGGGAAGGGCCGTCGCAGACGCTGAACATTCCGTGCTTGCCATTCCCCGTGCCTTGCGCTTGGATGGAAATCTCTGACTGGAGAACTGCGACCATGATCCGCCGTCTGCTCTGCCGCTTTATGCTCGGGGGCCTGCTGCTTGGCCTCGCCGCCTGCGAAACCACCAGTGTCAGCCGCGATTACGACACCACCCGCGACTTCGCGCGCTACCAGACCTGGAGCTGGGCGCAGCCGGCGTTCGAGTACCGCCCGGATGACCCACGCATCAAGAGCGACCTTACCGAGCAACGCATCAGCGACGCGATAGCCGACCAGTTCGACCAGCGCGGCCTGCGCAAGGCCCAGGACGGCAACCCGGGCGATGTGAAGATCCGCGCCTACCTGATCGTCGACCAGCGCCAGGACCAGGTGACCACCTACACCGGCGGCTACTGGGGCGGTTACTGGGGTGGCTACTGGGGCCCGCCGCCCATGGCCGAGACCCGCAGCGTGACCTACAAGGTCGCCACCATCCAGGTCGACATGCTCGACGGCAAGGACGGCAAGCTGGTCTGGCGCGGCAGCGGCGAGCAGATCATGCGCAGCAGCCCACCGACGCCTGCCGAGCGCGAAGCGGCAATCCGCGAGACGGTGCAGAAGATCATCGCCCAGTACCCGCCGCACTGACAGGAGACCCCGTGAGCCAGCCCGCCCTGCAGCATCGACCCGCCCTCGCCGACGACCTTGGGCAAGTGGTGGAATTCCCCCAGGACGCCGATGAGCTTTTCTACTGCTACCCCAAGGCGAGCTGGCCACTGACCGTCGGCCAACTCGCTGCCGCCATGGCCGAGCGGCGTGGCAGCACGGTCGCTCTGCTGGATGATCGCGTCGCGGGCTTCGCCAATTTCTACCAATGGCAGCCGGGCGATTTCTGCGCGCTGGGCAACATGATGGTGGCGCCATCGGCGCGGCGTCACGGCGTCGCGCAGTACCTGATCGAGGTCATGGAGAATCTCGCCCGCGACCAGTACAAGGCGCAGGTCATGAAAGTGTCCTGCTTCAATGCCAACGCCGCCGGCCTGCTGCTCTACGCACGCCTGGGCTACCGGCCGCAGGGCATCGTCGAGCGCGCCGACCCGCAAGGCCGGCGCGTCGCCCTGGTCCAACTGGAGAAATCCCTTGTCCATGCCTGAAGTCCAGCGGGTGCTGATCATCGTCAGCAGCGGCCCGAGTACTCCGGCGCGCTGCGCCGCGCCCTTCTACACCGCCACGCTGCTGGCCTGCATGGACGCGCAGGTCACCCTGTTCCTCAGTGGCGAAGGCACGCGCCTGGCCTTCCAGGACATCGCCGATCACCTTTATGCCGCGGAGGGTGGCGAGCCCATCAGCCATTTCATCCAGCAGGCCAAGGAAGCCGGCGCGCGCCTGCTGATGTGCCGCGCACCGGGCATCAGCATCGACGAGAGCCGATTGATAGAAGAGGTCGACGAGATCGCCAGCGGCGGCGAGATGGCGCGCATGATCCTTGAATGTGACCGGGTACTGACCCTGTGAAGCTGCACGGCCTCGAATTCCCGGATCAGCTGCTCTACGCCCCCGAGTACAACCTCTGGCTGCGCGAGGAAGAAAGCGGCGCCGTCACCCTCGGCCTCACGGCCTACGGCTGTGCGATCTACGGGCAGATCTTCGCCTTCACCCCCAAGCGCGATGGCTGGCACATCGATTGCGACCGCAGCTTCGGCGTGGTGGAGTTCGCCAAGGCTGCTTCCTCGGCGCGCAGCCCGCTCGATGGCACCGTCCTCGCCAGCAACGAAGCCGTGGTGCGCCGCCCCGGCCTGATCAACCAGGACTGCTACGGCGAGGGCTGGATGGTGCGCCTGAAGCCCGACGACTGGGCCAGCGCCCGTGGCCGTTTCCTGCACGGCGAGGCCGCGCTGAAAGCCTTCGAGCAGCGTATGTACCTGGACAATTTCGACCCGGACGACGACGGGGTCCAGGCGCTGCGCCCATGAGCCCGGCAGGCAGACGCCTCGCGCTGCTGGTCTGCCTGCTCGCCAGCCCGGCGCTGTACGCCGACCAGCCCGCGCAGGACGGCTTCGTCTATCTCGACCAGGTACTGAAATCCGCGCGCTATGAGGTGCGCTACGCCGGCGCCGACAACTTCGTCGGCAAGCCCATCGACGGCTACCAGAAGGCGCGGATCATCCTCACCCGCGAAGCAGCCCGCGCATTGGCAGCGGTGGAGAAGGACGTCGCCCTCAGCGGCCTGGGACTGAAGATCTTCGATGGCTATCGCCCGCAGCGGGCGGTAGATGAGTTCCGCCGCTGGGCCGCCGACCCGCAGGACATTCGCCAGAAGGCCCGCTATTACCCGGCCCTGGACAAGCCTGCATTGTTCCGCGACGGCTACATCGCCAAGCAATCCGGCCACTCGCGCGGCAGCACCGTCGACCTCACGCTGGTGGATTCCAGCTCCGGGGAAGAACTGGATATGGGTAGCCCGTTCGACTTTTTCGGGCCCATCTCCCATCACGGCACCGCGCTGGTCAGCGTGCAGCAGACACGCAACCGCGAGACCCTGCGCCAGGCCATGCTGCGCCACGGCTTCGAGCCCTACGGCGCCGAGTGGTGGCACTACATCCTGAAGGCCGAGCCCTACCCGAAGACCTACTTCGATTTTCCGGTGCAATGAGCACGCCCCACGAGCGTCTCCCACATGATCGCGTCCCTGGAATGCTCCTGCCGGACTTGCTCGGAACTCCAACCGCCCGACCTGCCTCCAATCCTCGCCCTCCCACCGCTATCGCCGGAGTTTCCACATGAGCCCGCAAGCCCCCGAATTCGACGGCCAGCGCTGGAGCAACGCCGAAGACGACCGCATCGAAGTCGTTGCAGCCGATCCCCATTGGCCACAACGATTCGCCGAGGAAGCCGCCGCCATCGCCCAGCAGGTCGAGCTCCCCGGCCTGGGCATCGAGCACATCGGCAGCACCGCCGTGCCGGGGCTGGATGCCAAGCCGATCATCGACATCCTCCTGCTGCCGCCGCCGGGCAGCGACCCGCACCGGCTCATCGCACCGCTGCAAGGGCTGGGTTACCAGTACTGGGCGGAGAATCCCGACACCTCGCGACTGTTCTTCGTCAAAGGCATGCCGCCGCTGGGCAGCGGGCGCACCCATCATGTCCACGTCATGGAACTGAACGAAGCCTCGCGCCGACTGCTGTTCCGCGACTGGCTGCGCACCCACCCCGAAGACGCCCGGCTCTACGCGCAGGTGAAACACGACCTGGCACAGCGCTTCCCCACCGATCGCGACGCCTACACCGAAGGCAAGGACGAGGTCGTCGCGCAGATACTGGGGCGCGCACTCAACCCGCCGGAGCACCACCGTGACGGCGACGCAGCCCACGGCGGCGAAATCCAGGGGCCGGACAGCCTGCGTTAATCCGCCGTTAATCCAGTCGGCCGAAGCTCGGGGCTCCCCCTCAGGAGGAAGTCCCATGCTCAAGCTCTCCGTGGTCACCTTCGCCTGCTTCACTCTGGTCGGCTGCGCCGATGCCCCGCACTACAACCACTTCGGTGCCATCGAATCGCCCGTGCGCGAATCCTTCGGCGAAGACAACCTCGAACGCCAGCCCACCCGCGTGCGCCTGCAAAGCGACGATTATTCGGCGCAGCAACAGCGGATGATGTGGGGCCAGTGACGCCGCAACACCTCGGCAGACCGCGCCAGCGGCTGCCGAGTGCGCTATAACGGCAGTTCCCCCAAGGCACAGGAATGGACGCCATGGCCTTCGACTGGCACAGCGACCCGATCACCCGGCAGACCCCGCTGGATAGCCACTACCGCAACACCCAGAACGTCCGCCGCTTCATGACCGAGCACTGCGGCGTCGACTTCCATTTCGACCGCGCCTTCATGGCCTGGATACGCAGCGGCGCGCCAGCGGACATGGGTGCGGTGGTGGATGAGTGGCGGCGGCGCAAGCATGGAAGGTCCTGATTGCATAAGGCGACTTTCACGCCCTGAGAGGTAAGCAATCACACGGGCCTCGGCAAGCGGGACAAGTGCGTGCGCCGATGGATCATCTGGATTCCGATTGCCGAGAGGAGCGAACTCCTCCGGCAGCTCTGGCTGCTGAACTACCGGTACGCGCTTCTTCCAGCGCATTCACGACCACATCCAGGAGCACGGGCCGCTCTCCAACCGGGACCGCTTCGAGTTCACGGTGAAGATGTCTGGCGTGGAGCCGCCGCCGGGTCAGAAAACCCACGTGCTGCACCACATCTTCGCGAGCCACTCCATGATGAGTGGCGGGAACATCCTGATCTTGCAGCGGGTGCTCGGCCACGCCTTGCTCAACATGACCATGCGCACCGGGCCACCTCCTGGATGTGCTGACGCCGGAGCGGATCAGGGACTTTCGTCACCTGCTCCATACCGGGGAGGATCACGAGTGCTAGTATGTTTTGGCAAATTTTGCCATTCCAGAGAGACTGGTCCCATGAGCACGATGAACATTTCCCTGCCGGATACGCTCAAGAGCTTTGTCGATGAGCAGGTCAGCCAGCGTGGTTACGGCACCAGCAGCGAATACGTGCGCGAGCTGATTCGCAAGGATCAGGACCGTCAGCGTCTGCGAGGCCTGCTGATTGCCGGCGCCGAGTCGATGCCTGCGGCACCTGCCGACAGTGACTACTTCGAATCGCTCCGCACGCGGGTGCGCAAGGCTCGTGGATGAAGGCCAAGCCAGTCATTCCGCGTGTACTCGCCAATCAGGACGTTGAAGCAGCTGCCGATTACTACCTCAGCGAAGACGCCGAACAGGCTGCTCTGGGGTTTGTCGATGCCCTGGAAAAGGCATACGCCCATATAGCCCGTCACCCTGCCAGCGGTTCATCCCGCTACGCCCATGAGCTGGATTTGCCGGGGCTGCATTGCTGGCCGCTCAAGCGCTATCCCTACCAGGTGTTCTACGTCGAGCGCGGCGATCACATCGACGTGTGGCGCGTGCTGCACGGCATGAACGACATCCCATCCTGGATGCAGGCTGGCGAGAGCGAAACGCACTGAACGTGCTTCGACACCGACGTCGAAGGGACTTCCCTGGCTGAGCCGGAAACTTAGAGCCACGCGGGCTGTAGACGGGGGAATTGGCGGAAGGCAGTGAGAGTCGAACTCACCCAGGAACGGCTGCCGTCCCCCACCGGGTTTGAAGCCCGGCCACGCCACCGGGCGTGATTGCCTTCCCTGGTCAGAAGCCGGCTGCGCGAATGCAGCGACGAAAGCGGGAGCCCGGATGTTGCCATTGTTGCCACGCAGGATGCCAGCGCAGTGATGCCGCAGCGCTGGCTGGAGCGTGACGCCATTCCCGACAGTTCTGCGTACAAATATGGCCAAGTACAATCAAATTGCTATTGATTGGCCAGAAAAAGACGGCAATCTGGCTGCCCGTGCTCTAACCTCGCTAGCAGTAACCCAGGGAGCTACAACGGCATGAAGCCCACTCTACCCATCCTCGAGATTTCCCCGCACCAGGGCATCGGCCCGGTCTGTCTGGGCGACACGCGAGCCATGGCGCGCGACGCGCTGGCTGCCGCCGGTTTCCCGCTGGAATCGTCCAACGGGCCAACGGACTACTTCTGCCAGGCGGCGATCCAGGCCGAATGCGATGAGCAAGGGCTGGTCTGGTTCATCGGTATCTCCCAGAACGAGCGATACCTCGCTCGCTACCAGGGTGTGGACGTGTTTTCGCTGTCGGCCGGCGAGCTGTTCTCGTTGATCGCCTCGACGGATGACTCCGGCGCCCACGAATTCACCGACAGTGAATACCTGTTCCCCGGCCAGATCATCACGTTGTGGGATGCGGACGAACAATACGACCGCCAGGGCAACGAGACGCGCCCCGTCTGGGCCCAGGTGGGCATCGGCAACTCCGCTTATGCCGAGGCGATCGCAGCCATTTGAGCCACTGGCGGACTTTGTGGCACCTGGGGCTCTATGCTTGTCCCGCACGCTGACAAGGGAACTCCATGCTGAACGCCAAACTCACCAGGGCGCTGCTCTGGGTAGTCATCGTCATCCTCGCCATCGCCGTACTGGCGCTGGGGCTGCGGGTCGCCGCGCTGCGCAACATCCCGCCGCTGGAGCCCTGGCATACCTGGGTACCGAACGACCTGCGCAGCAACGAAATCGACCACCTGGACTGGACCGGTTACCTGGCCGCCGAAGACAGGCTCATGCAGGCCATGCACAAGGAAATGGCGGCCAGCCTGCAGCCCTTCGAGCGGGTGGCCTACAACCGCTATTTCGATAAGAGCGAGGTCTACCCCGGCCACTTCGCCACCGACTGGAACCGTTCCTACGAGATGCGTCCCGCCGGCGAAGTGCGCGGCGCTGCAGTGCTGCTGCACGGGCTGACCGATTCGCCCTATAGCCTGCGCCATCTGGGCGAGCACCTGCGGCAGCAGGGTTTCGTGGTCATCGCGATTCGCATGCCGGGCCACGGCACGGTGCCCGCCGGGCTGACCGATGCGGACTGGGAAGACTGGATGGCCGCCACCCGACTGGCCGTGCGCGAGGCCTCAGCGCAATTGCCCAAGGACGCACCGCTGCTGATGGTGGGCTTCTCCAACGGTGGCGCGCTGGCGATGAAGTACAGCCTGGATGCGCTGGACGACGCGAGCCTGGCCATGCCGAAGCAACTGGTGCTGATCTCGCCGATGATCGGCGTCACCCGTTACGCCCAGTTCGCCGGGTTCGCCGGTTTGCCCGCGCTGTTGCCGGCTTTCGCCAAGGCGGCGTGGCTCAACGTACTGCCGGAGTTCAATCCCTTCAAATACAACTCCTTCCCCATCGCTGCAGCGCGCCAGACGGTGGAGCTGACCGACGCCGTACAACGTAGCCTGGAGGGCGCCAATCGCAGCGGTAGCCTCACTCGCCTGCCACCGATCCTCACTTTCCAGTCCCTGGCCGACAGCACCGTCAGCACCCCCGCGGTAATCAGCAACCTGTACGACCGCCTGCCGGACAACGGTAGCGAACTCGTGCTGTTCGACCTTAACCGCTCGCTGAACTACGGCCCGCTACTGCGCCCGGAAATGGCCACGCTGAGCGACCGCCTGCTGCCGGAGCGCCAGCGCAACTACGACGTGACGGTAATCTCCAACAGCCCTCGGTCCAGCCAGGCCTCAGCCCTGCACACCCCAGCCCACAGCCAGCAACAGGAAAGTCAGGCGCTGGCGGCGAGCTACCCGCCGGACCTCTTCTCCCTGTCCCACGTGGCGTTGCCCTTCCCGCCCAACGATGCGCTGTATGGCCAGCACCCGGACCCATCGGAAGACTTCGGCATCCACCTGGGCACCCTCACGCCCCGCGGTGAACGGGGCGTACTGATCGTCGGGCTGGACCTGTTCCAGCGCGTGACGTCCAACCCGTTCTATGACTACCTCGTGCAACGGGTGGATCAGGTTTTGCCATCACGCTAACGCTTGCCGATGTCCGGCAAGGCGGCAGTCAGCTGTCGGTGATGAACCGTCGAATCAGCCAGGAACGCATTGGGCCCACTTCCCGCAAGAGAACAAGGCTATCGAAGGACGCGGGGATATAGTGTTCAGAAGGCCTCTTCGGCGGTACCAAACAAGCATTGGCGCTAACCGCGCGGCTCACTGTTGATGGCGTCGATCCTCGCTCAATGGAGGCCACATCCTGGATGTGTGCACCAGTGCGAGAACCCACAGAGCGTCGGCCTCGATCTGATAGACGAGCCGGTAGCTCTCATGGAGAATCAGCTCACGCGTGCCGAGAATTCGGCCGGGCTTGCCCATCATCGGGAAGCTCCTGAGCCTGGCGGCGGTAGTGCTGAAAAGGATGTCCATCTGCGCGGCAGCGCCTGGGTTTTCGGAGGCAAGGTATTCGATCCTGCTGGGCATCCCGCGTCCAGAAGACCTTCATTTACGCTCGGTTGCCCTTGATCGAAGCGCCGCAAATACCGCCTCGACTTCTTCGTCCGAACGCCCGTCTCCCACAGCCATCGAAGCACGCCCCGCCTCGACCTTGGCCTGCAGGTACTCGTCGTAGTCCTGAGCCTGGCGCTGCTGGCGTATGAAATCCCGCATCAGTTCGCGCATGACCTGAGACGCAGGGCGATGAGCCGCCTCGGCGGCGGCCATGAACTCGGCGCGCAACTCGGGTTCGAGCTTCATGGTGAATACGGCTTCTTTGCTCATGGGGGAATTACCTGGTGATGAAAAAGTATATACCTCATATACACCCGCCTCACTGTAGGCGCTCCCCCCTGTTCAGCGGAATCCGCTTCCGACCAATAGTCAGGAATTGTCGTCAGACGCGCCCTGCGCCAGCGCCGAATCCTCCCTGATCCGTCGCTCATTGCCGAAGCGCCGGGTGAAGCCGATGCGGTCGAAGTACTCCAGCAACTGGATGCAGCGCTTGCGGCCGATGCCGATACGGTCGCGGAAGGCGGCGGCACGGATGATGCCGGCTTCGTCGCGCAGTTGCAGCGCGTGGCCGGCGAGTTGGCGCAGGGTCTGTTCGGGGTAGAACAGGTCCTTCACCACCTGGTGCAGTTGGCCCAGGCGAGCGAGCTTGCGCAACAGCAGGCGCACGTCGGCCTCCTCTTCCCCCAGTTCCCGAGCCAGGTCGCGCACCCAGGGCGGGTCGAAGGAGCCCGCCAGCAACAATGGCCAGAGGCGTTCGCGCAGCTTCTCGTCGGCCTCGACCAGTTGTACCCGGTGATCCGGCAAGTGCAGCCAGGGACCGCTGCTGGCGACCTGCCCGGTCGCCAGCAGGCTTTCCAGCAGGGCGATGAAGACCGGCCGCTCCAGCGAAGAGAAAGCGTAGCGGCGCAAGCGATCACGGTCGGGGCCGAGTTCGTCGGGGGCTTCTGCGTGAAAGCGTTGCAGGGCATCGAGCAGTTGCTGCTGCAGCGCGGACCAGCACTCGGCGGCGAATAGCCGAGCACCAAGCCGCGTGTTGATCTCGGCCAGTGCCGAGGGCAGTTGCCAGCCCTCTCGCGGGCGGTTGAACTGGCGCGCCAAGAGCGCCGGATCGAGGCCACTACCGGCGTGCGCCAGCAGGGTCGGCAAGGCACCTTCGAGGCTGTCGCCTTGCAGCGCGCGCAACTGTTCCAGGCGCTCCGGGCTGCGCCGGTTGCGCGCCGGGGCAAACGGGTCGAGCACGCGGCCGCCGCCAAGGGTACGTTGCGCGGACTGGTCACGCAGCACCAGGTGGTCGCCGTGTACGGCATGGCTGGGCGCATTCAGCACCAACTGCGCGAAAGCACGTTCGCCAGGCTGCAGCCGCTCGCCTTCCAGTAGTGCGACACGGGCGGTGACGTCCTGCGCGCCAAGGTGGACATGCACTGGCGTCCAGTGTGCAAAGGCACGGCTTTCGCTGGGTAGCAACTGCAGGTCGATATCGATGCGCGTGGTGGGTGCGTGAAGCTCCGGGGCGATCAGCCAGTCGCCGCGGTGGATCTTGTCGAGGCTCAGCCGCTCGCCGGCGATATTCACCGCCACCCGCTGGCCGGCGTGGGCCTGCTGCGCTTCGCGGTTCTGTGCATGCAGGCCACGCACACGAACGCAGCGGCCGGCAGTGCCCAGCAGCAGTTCGTCACCGACCTGAACGCTGCCGGCGAAGGCCGTTCCGGTGACGACGATGCCCGCTCCACTGACGCTGAACGCGCGATCCACCGCCAGGCGGAATCCACCGTTCGCCGCCAGCTCGCGAGTCTCGCGGGCCGCCTCGCGAAGAGCGTCGCGCAGGATGTCGATGCCCTCGCCATTGACGCTGGAAACCGCAATGACCGGTGCACCGGCAAAGGGTCCGGCGGCCAGCAGTTCGTGCAGATCGTCCGTGACCTGCTCCACCCGCTCGGACAGCACGCGGTCGGCCTTGGTCAGCGCAACGATGGCGCGGCGTATCCCGAGCAGTTCGACAATGGCCAGGTGCTCGCGGGTCTGCGGCATCACGCCGTCGTCGGCGGCGACCACCAGCAACACCAGGTCGATGCCGCTGGCGCCGGCGAGCATGTTGTGGACGAAGCGCTCGTGCCCCGGCACATCGATAAAGCCGGTCAACGCACCGTCGCCGAGCTCTGCGTAGACATAACCCAGATCGATGGTGATGCCGCGCTCGCGCTCGGCCGGGCGGCGGTCGCCTTCGACGCCGGTGAGGGCGCGCAGCAGGGACGTCTTGCCGTGGTCGATGTGCCCGGCGGTGCCGACGATCACGCCTCGCCCTCGGCCAGCATCGGCAATTGCGCGACGAAGCCGGGCTCGTCGTCGAGCTGACGCAGGTCGAGCCACAGCGCGTCATCGTCGATGCGGCCGAGCACCGGGATGGGCAGGCAGCGCAGGCGCTCTTCGAGGTCGAGCAATGCGCGGCCACGCTGACGCTTGGGCTGGTTCGGTCGCAGGCACAATGCAGCGCTGGGCAGCCGCGCAACCGGCTGCGCGCCGCTGCCGATCATGCCCAGGGCATCCACGGCGCTGACGCTCCAGCGATCGCCAAGCAGCGCAGCGAAGGCCGGCGCAAGTCGTTGCGCCTGGGTGCGGATATCGGCCTGCGGCCGGCTGAGCAAGCGCAGGCTGGTAAGGCGCTCGGCGAGGCGGTCGGGGTCGCGGTAGAGATTGAGCACGGCCTCCAGCGCGGCGAGGGTCAGCTTGTCCACGCGCAAGGCACGCTTGAGCGGGTTCTTCTTGATCCTGCCGATCAGCTCCTTGCTGCCGAGGATCAACCCGGCCTGCGGGCCGCCGAGCAGTTTGTCGCCACTGAAGGTGACGATGTCGGCGCCGTCGCGCAGGGCTTCCTGCACGGTTGGCTCCTTTGGCAGACCCCAGCGTGTGAGATCGACCAGGGTGCCGCTGCCCAGATCCTCCAGCAGCGGCAAGCCATGGGCGTGGGCAATCTGTGCCAGTTGCGGCGTCGGCACGCTGGCAGTGAAGCCCTGCACGCTGTAGTTGCTGGTGTGCACGCGCATCAGCAGCCCGGAGCGCGGGCCGATGACGGCTTCGTAATCCTTGGCGTGGGTGCGGTTGGTGGTGCCGACCTCGACCAGCTTCACCCCGGCGCGGGACATGATGTCGGGGATGCGGAAGGCGCCGCCGATCTCGATCAGCTCGCCACGGGAAATGATCCCTTCCTTGCGCGCGCCCAGGCTGTTGAGCGCCAGCAGCACGGCAGCGGCGTTGTTGTTGACCACGGTGACGGCCTCGGCGCCGGTCAGTTCGCGAATCAGCCCGGTGATGAGGTCGTCACGGTCGCCACGCTTGCCGGTGGCGAGATCGAATTCGAGGTTGAGCGGGTAGCGCGCAGCCATCGTGATGGCTTCGATGGCTTCCTCCGGCAACAGTGCTCGGCCGAGGTTGGTGTGCAGCACGGTGCCAGTCAGGTTGAACACTCGGCGCACGCGGCTGGCATGGTGCGCGGCAAGGCGTTCGCCGGCGCGGCCGGCAAGTACGGTTTCTTCCAGTTCGACGGCAGCGAGCTGGCCGTGGCGCGCGGGCTCGCGCAGTTCGTCGAGCAGGTCGCGCAGGGTCTTGAGCAGGGCCTCGCGGCCATAGCGTTGCTGCAGCGGCTGGCAGGCCGGGCTGCGCAGCAGGCGGTCGATGGAAGGCAGGCGTACCGAGGTCATGGACGAACCTTAATGCGGAGTCGATGGCTGGAGTCAGTGTAGGGCGGATAACGCGTGCCGCGTTATGCGCCCTACGAAGAGCAGATTCAGCCACCGCCACCCGGCGCCAGCAGCAGGTTTGGCGCGCTGCGCAAATAGCCGTCCTCGGCGAGGCGGATGTCCAGCGCGAGGCTGGCCAGGTCGTCCGCCTGGGCCTCGGCGTGCTTGTCGTGCTGCAGGTAGAACTGCTTGAGATAGGACTGGCAGCCGGGACAGGTCTCGGCCTTGAGCGGCGCCTGGTCGCTGGCCACGCCTTCGCGCTGCAATGAGTAGTAGGCCAGCCCCTTGCTCTCGGCGCAGTGGCTGCACTTCACGCGCACGTAGTGCCATTCGCAGGAGCACAGCGAGCAGGCCAGGTAACGCAGCCCGGCGTGCTTGCCCTGGTGGCGGATCATCCCGGCCACCGGCGGCGCGCCGCAGGCCGGGCAGAGGGTCTGGCTGTCGGTTTCCACCAGGGTGTCTTCCGGCAGTTGCAGCAGCCACTGGCTGAAGGCGACCTGCAGTACGGCGCCGAGGAAGGGCACCAGGGCTGGCGGCAGCAGATCGAACTGGCCGTTGAGCAGGCCCAGCGCCCAGGCCTTGCGCTGGCCGGATTCGGCGTTGCGCAGTGTCTTCAGCGCCTCGACCACGGCCGGGTTGGCGGTGAGTTCATAGGCATCGAGGAAAGCATCCAGCAGCGGCAGCCAGGCACCGTCGCGCACCAGGACTTCGTAGGCCAGCGGCGGCGTGCGGTGTTCCTGGCTGCGGGCCAGCGCGGCGGCATCCGGCGTGGGCAGGAACAGCTTGCGGTCCAGCAGCACCTGCTGGGTGGCGCAGACACCGGCGATCAGCTCCAGGTAGCCCTGCAGCGGATTGCCCGGCGCCAGTTCGCGCAGGCGTGCGGCGCGGCGGGAGAACAGGTCGTGGGGCGGTAGATTGAACAGCGGCGGGATGTTTGCGGCAGCTTCGATCTGCCCGGGTTCGAGAATTCGGCCTGACACGCAGGACTCCTTGTTGGGTTCGGAGCGGGGCCTGAATAGCCCCTCTCCCTAGCCCTCTCCCTGAGGGGAGAGGGGATGGTTCGTGCCGGCGGGTGCACTGGCCTCAGCCGGCGATTACGTCGAGGGTCAGTGGCCCTTTCCCTTGTCCACGTCCTTGAGCCAGGCAGCGTGGTGCTTGCGCGCCCAGCCGCGGCTGACCCAGCCGTAGAGCATGGCGCCCATCGAACCCTTCACCCAGATGCCGGCGTAGATGTGCACCAGGATGCTGCAGATGAGTACGAAGGCGGCGAAGGCATGCAGCAGCGAGGCGATGCGGATGATGTCGATGCCGAAGAAGTGGCTGAAGTACGCCCGCCACATCACGAAGCCGGTCACCAGCAGCACCAGCATGCACAGCAGCAGGGTCCAGAACAGCAGCTTCTGCCCGGCGTTGTAGCGCCCGACCTCGGGGAGGTTCTCCTCGCGGTTGGTCACCACGTCGCGCCATTGTTTCAGCCACTGCACATCGCGCTTTTCCACCAGGTTGTGGTGGGCGAAGCGGATCACCAGGCCGAGGAAGAACAGGAACATCGCCACCCCGAGGAAGGGATGGAGAATGCGCGTCCACGGCCCGCCGCCGAACAGGTTGGTCAGCCAGAACATGGCCGGGTGGAACAGCGCCAGCCCCGAGAGGCCGGCGAGGAAGAACAGAATGGCCACCATCCAGTGGTTGCTCCGTTCGTTGGCGTTGTAACGCTGGATATCTTTTTTCATGCTCGGCTCCTGGGAGAGCTTGCAAGCGCCCTCTCCCCTACCCAATCCCTGAAGGGAGAGGGAGCTGTACGGCGTGGGCGATCAGCGGGGATCGCGCGGGTCATAGCCATGCACCGAAGGGTCGACCTTGTGCACCGGCGCCTGCGGGTCGGGGCCGTCTTCCTCGTCCTCCTCGACCCGGTTGGGGCCGATGCGGGTGTAGTGGAAGAACCCGGCCAGCACCACGCCGGCCATGGCCAGCAGGCCCAGCGGCTTGGTCAGGCCCTTCCACAGGCTGACCATCGGGCTGATCGCCGGTTTGTCGGGTAACCCGGCATACAGCGACGGCTGGTCGGCATGGTGCAGCACGTACATCACGTGCGTGCCGCCGACGCCTTCGGGGTCATACAGCCCCGCGTGCTCGAAGCCACGGGACTTCAGGTCGACGATGCGCTCGGCAGCGTGTTCCTTCATGTCCTCCTTGGTACCGAAGACGATGGCACCGGTCGGGCAGGTCTTCACGCAGGCCGGCTCCATGCCCACGGCCACGCGGTCGGAACACAGGGTGCACTTGTACGCCTTGTGGTCCTTCTGCGAGATGCGCGGGATGTTGAACGGGCAGCCGGTGATGCAATAGCCGCAGCCGATGCAATGGTCCTGGTTGAAGTCGACGATGCCGTTGGCGTACTTCACGATCGCGCCGGGGCTCGGGCAGGCCTTCAGGCAGCCGGGCTCCTCGCAGTGCATGCAGCCGTCCTTGCGGATCAGCCACTCGAGGTTGCCGTTGGGGTTCTCATGCTCGGTGAAGCGCATGACCGTCCAGGACTGGTCCGTCAGGTCGATCGGGTTGTCGTAGGTGCCGTGGTTGTGGCCCACCTCGTCGCGCAGCTCGTTCCATTCCGAGCAGGCGACCTGGCAGGCCTTGCAACCGATGCACTTGGACACGTCGATCAGCTTGGCCACTTCCTCCTCGTGCCGCACCGAGGGCGACGGCAAGGTGGTAGCGGAGCGGGCGTAGATGTCTTGGCTACTCATGGGTCACCTCACGCCTTTTCCACGTTGACGAGGAAGGACTTGAACTCCGGCGTCTGCGTGTTCCCGTCGCCCACGAAGGGGGTCAGGGTGTTGGTCAGGTAGCCGTTGCGCGCCACGCCGGAGAAACCCCAGTGCAGGGGGATGCCCACGTGGTGCACGGTCTGGCCATTGACCTGCAGCGGACGGATGCGCTTGGTCACCACCGCCACCGCCTTGATGAAGCCGCGGTTGGAGGACACCTTCACGCGGTCGCCGGCCTTGATGCCGATTTCCTTCGCCAGCGCCTCGCCGATCTCGACGAACTGCTCCGGCTGGACGATGGCATTCAGGCGGCAATGCTTGGTCCAGAAGTGGAAGTGCTCGGTGAGCCGGTAGGTGGTCGCGGCGTACGGGAACTCCTTCGCCGTGCCGAACAGCTCCATGTCGTTCTTGAACACCCGCGCCGCCGGGCTGCTGATCGCCTGCGGGTTCTTGTGCAGCGGGTTGACGCCAATCGGCGTTTCGAACGGCTCGTAGTGTTCCGGGAACGGCCCCTCGGCCATCTTGTCGACGGCGAAGAAGCGCGCCACGCCTTCGGGGTTCATGATGAACGGGTTCATTCCCGCTTCCGGCGCCGAATCGGGCTTGAAGTCCGGGATGTCGGTGCCGCCCCAGGCCTTGCCGTTCCACCACACCAGGCGCTTCTTCACCGGGTCCCACGGCTTGCCGCTGACGTCGGCCGAGGCGCGGTTGTAGAGGATGCGCCGGTTGGCCGGCCACGCCCAGGCCCAGCCCAGGGTCTGGCCCATGGCGTAGGGGTCGCTGTTGTCGCGGCGGCCCATCTGGTTGCCCTGCTGCGTCCAGGAGCCGGCGAAGATCCAGCAGCCACTGGCGGTGCTGCCGTCGTCACGCAGCAGCGCAAAGCCAGGCAGCTGCTCGCCGGCTTTCGCCAGGGCCATGCCGTTGGCGGGGTCGACGAGGTCGGCCAGCGCCTTGCCGTTGTACTCCTTGGCGATCTCCTCCGGAGTCGGCTCATCGGGGGTCAGGTACGGCCAGTCCAGGCCCAGGATCGGGTCGGGGAACTTGCCGCCGTCCTTGCGATAAGCCTCGCGCAGGCGATGCAGCAGGCCGCTCATGATGGCGATGTCGGTGCGTGCTTCACCCGGCGGCTCGGCGCCTTTCCAGTGCCATTGCAGCCAGCGGCCGGAGTTGACGATGGAACCGTCCTCCTCTGCGAAACAACTGGTGGGCAGGCGGAACACCGTGGTCTGGATGGCCTTGGTGTCGACGTCGTTGTGTTCACCGGCATTGCGCCAGAACTCGGAGGTCTCGGTGGCCAGCGGGTCCATTACCACCATCCACTTCAGCTTGGCCAGCGCGGCGCTGACCTTGGCCTTGTTGGGGAACGAGGCGATGGGGTTGAAGCCCTGGCAGAAGTAACCGTTGACCTTGCCCTGGTACATCATGTCGAAGTAGCGCAGCACGTCGTAGCCGGCGCCGGGCATGTCCAGCTTGGGCAGCCAGTCGTAGCACCAGTTGTTGTCCTTGGTCGCGGACTTGCCGAACCAGGACTTCATCAGGCTGACGTGGAACTTGGGATAGTTCTGCCAGTAGGACAACTGCCCCGGACGCAGCGGTTTGGACGTGCGCTTGGTGATGTAGGCGTTGTAGTCCTGCTCCGCGTCCATGCCCAGGGTCAGGTAGCCGGGCAGCGAGTTGGACAGCAGCCCGAGGTCGGTCAGGCCCTGGATGTTGGAGTGACCGCGCAGGGCGTTCATGCCGCCGCCGGGCATGCCGATGTTGCCCAGCAGCAGCTGGACCATCGCGCCGGTACGGATCATCTGCGCGCCCACCGAGTGCTGGGTCCAGCCCAGGGCGTACATGATGGTCATGACCTTGGTCGGCGCGGCGGTGGTGGAAATCTCCTCCCACACCTTGAGCATCATGTCCTTGGGCGTGCCACAGATGTTGCTCACCACGTCCGGCGTATAGCGGCTGTAGTGCTGCTTCATCAGGTTGAACACACAGCGCGGGTGCGTCAGGGTCGGGTCGACCTTGGCGAAGCCATCCTCACCCAGCTCGTACTGCCAGGATGACTTGTCCGGGTAGGTGCGCTTCTCGGCGTCGTAACCGTTGAACAGGCCGTCGTCGAAGCCGAAGCCTTCCTTCACGATGAACGAGACGTCGGTGTAGTTGTGGACGTATTCCTTCTGGTACCGGTCGTTTTCCAGCAGGAAATTGATCAGGCCGCCGAGGAAGGCGATGTCCGTGCCGGTGCGGATGGGCGCGTAATAGTCGGCCACCGAGGCGGAACGGGTGAATCTGGGGTCGACCACCAGCAGGCGCGCCTTGTTGTGCGCCTTGGCTTCGGTCACCCACTTGAAGCCGCACGGGTGCGCTTCAGCGGCGTTGCCGCCCATGATCAGAATCAGATCGGCATTCTTGATGTCGGTCCAATGGTTGGTCATGGCTCCACGGCCAAACGTCGGGGCAAGACTTGCCACCGTCGGGCCGTGTCAGACACGCGCTTGGTTATCGAACGCCAGTAGTCCGAGGGAACGCATCACCTTGTGGGTGATGTAGCCGGCTTCGTTGGAAGACGCCGACGCGGCCAGGAAGCCGGTGGTCAGCCAGCGGTTCACCGTCTGGCCCTGGGCGTTCTTCTCGATGAAGTTAGCGTCGCGGTCGTCCTTCACCAGCTTGGCGATGCGATCGAGCGCCTCGTCCCAGCCGATGCGCTTCCACTCAGCGGAGCCAGCTTCGCGAATCTGCGGGTATTTCAGGCGGTTCGGGCTGTGGACGAAGTCCAAGAGGCCGGCGCCTTTGGGGCAGAGGGTGCCGCGGTTTACCGGATGGTCCGAGTCGCCCTCGATGTGGATGATGTTCTGCGAAACGTTCTTCGCTGCATCACCCTGGCTGTACATGAGGATGCCGCAGCCTACCGAGCAGTACGGGCAGGTATTGCGGGTCTCGACGGTGCGCGCAAGCTTGAAATGGCGGATCTGGTCGGCGAATGCATCCGGGGGTGCCATCCCGAGTGCCGCCAGGCTCGATCCTCCAAGGCCCACAGCGCAGACCTTGAAAAATTGCCGACGGTTCATATCCATCGTGCGTCTCCTGATCAGGCAGCGTACGTCCGGTGCATGGCCGGACCCTTGCTGCTTAAAAGATAGCCAAGCTGAGGCAATAAGCCAGTCTTCAGCCGGGCGCTGACCATGCACGCGGAGACTTTGCGGCGCATTGACGCGCGTCAGTGCGTCACTCAGAACGGGCTGTCGAGTACCCCTAAATGGGCAACGGGCGGGTAGGCGCAGGAGATAGCTTCACCATCGGAACGACAGGCGGACTGCGCGCGATCCGGCTGAAGGGTTTCGTGCAGCCCGAGCAGGGCCACACCGATGAAGGCAGCGAGCAGGTAATGGCGCGCATGTCTTGTTCTTATCGCTTTCATGACGACCTCCGTCACTTCAGCCAGCGTTCGGGGCACGAAGCCCTGCCATGGGAACAAGTCTGGAACCTGTGGCCAGCCTGTCAAATCGAAACGCTTGACCGAAATGCCCGAACGAGACGGCAGCCGGGCCGTTAACCGACCCACCGCTGGCCCATTAGGGTGGCAGGACCTGACTGCCCATGAGTGCTTCCATGCCGCCCGCCGCCTCGCCTTTCCCTCACCTGCTCGCCCCGCTCGACCTGGGCGCCCTCCAGCTGCGCAACCGCGTGGTGATGGGCTCGATGCATACCGGGCTGGAAGATCGCCTCTGGGACTTCGGCAAGCTCGCCGCCTACTACCGAGAGCGGGCACGCGGCGGCGTCGGGTTGATCATTACTGGCGGCTTCGCACCCAACCGCGAAGGCTGGCTGCTGCCGCTGGGCAGCAGCCTGACCAGCGGCCTGCAGGTGCCTGCCCATCGCCGGTTGACCCAGGCGGTGCACCGCGAGGGCGGGCGCATCCTCCTGCAGATCCTCCACGCCGGGCGCTACGGCTATCACCCGCTGGTGGTCTCGGCCTCGCCGCTGAAATCGCCAATCAGCTGGTTCGCCCCGCGCGAGCTCTCCGAGCGAGGCATCCTGCGCACCATTGCCGCCTTCGTGCGCTGCGCGAAGCTCGCCCACGCCGCCGGCTACGACGGCGTGGAGATCATGGGCAGCGAGGGCTACCTGCTGAACCAGTTCCTCTGCCCGCGCACCAACCAGCGCGAGGACCGCTGGGGCGGCGACCTGGGCAACCGCATGCGCCTGCCGCTGGAGATCGTGCGCCGCACGCGTCGCGCACTGGGCGAGCGCTTCGTCATCAGCTACCGCCTGTCGCTGCTCGACCTGGTGGAAGGCGGCAACAGCTGGGACGAAGTCCGCACCGTTGCACGAGCGCTCGAAGGCGCGGGGATCGACCTGCTCAACACCGGCGTCGGCTGGCACGAATCGCGGGTGCCGACCATCGTCACCTCGGTGCCACGCGCCGCCTTCGCCGACGTCACCGCACGCCTGCGCCGCGAACTGCGCGTGCCGGTGATCGCCAGCAACCGCATCAACACGCCGGAAGTCGCCGAGCGGCTGCTCGCCGAGGGCCACGCCGACCTGGTCTCCATGGCGCGGCCGCTGCTGGCCGACCCGCAGCTCGTGGAGAAAGCTGCCGCCGGCCGCGCGGACTCGATCAACACCTGCATCGCCTGCAACCAGGCCTGCCTGGACCACGCCTTTGCCAATCGCCGCGCCAGCTGCCTGGTCAACCCGCGCGCAGCATTCGAGACCGAGTTGCGCTACCGCAAGGCGCGCGTACACAAGCGCATTGCGGTGATCGGCGCGGGGCCTGCCGGGCTGTCCGCCGCCTGCGTCGCCGCCGAGCGCGGGCATCGAGTGACACTGTTCGAGGCCAGCGAGGAAATCGGCGGGCAGTTCAACCTGGCCAAGCGCGTGCCGGGCAAGGAAGAATTCCACGAGGCATTGCGCTACTTCGGCGTACGCCTGCGCGAGCTGGGCGTCGACGTGCAATTGGGCCGGCGCATTACCCGCGGAGAGCTGCAGGGCGAGTACGACGAGGTGGTGGTCGCCACCGGCATTCGCCCGCGCACGCCGTCTATCCCCGGCATCGCCCACAGCAAGGTGCTCAGCTACCTCGACGTGCTGCGTGGCGCCCCGGTGGGTGCGAAGGTCGCGCTGATCGGCGCCGGCGGCATCGGCTTCGACGTAGCCAGTTTCCTGCTCACCGAACGCGAGGGGCCGCAGCCGCTCGGTGAATGGCTCGGCCAATGGGGGATCGACCTGGACAACGCCACGGCGGGCGGACTGATCGCCCCCATTGCCGCCGCACCACATCGTCAGCTCTGGCTGCTGCAGCGCAAGGCCGGGCAACCGGGCGCCGGGCTGGGCAAGACCAGCGGCTGGGTGCACCGCGCACACCTCAGGCATCACGGTGTACGAATGCTTGGCGGCGTCGAGTACCTGCGCATCGACGATGACGGCCTGCACCTCCGTGTCGATGGCCAGGAGCAATGCCTGGCCGTGGACAACGTGGTGATCTGCGCCGGCCAGGAACCCCTGCTGGAACTGCCACCGACGCTGGCGGCGGAGAACCTGCGCTACCACGTCATCGGCGGCGCCAGCGTGGCGCGGGAGCTGGACGCCAAGCGGGCGATCCGCGAGGGCGCCGAACTGGCCGCGCGGTTGTAGGACGTGCGCCCGGCAAGTGAAGACTTCCCACAAGTATCTCAGCTAGGGAGAGTGTAATCTGTTAGATTACAGTCCAGCGATGATCAGGAGCTTCCGCCACAAAGGGCTGCGCGCCCTTTATCAGCATGGTGATCCTCGTGGCGTGCGGGCTGACCACGTGCCCAAGCTGCAACGCATCCTCACCGCGCTGGATACAGCCAATGGCCCCAGGGATATGGACCTGCCCGGTTACCGCCTGCATGGACTCAAAGGCTCGTTGGCCGGTTACTGGGCCGTCAATGTCTCAGGCAGTTGGCGGGTGATTTTCCGCTTCATCGACAGCGACACAGAGTTGCTGGACTATCTCGACTATCACTGACCGAAGGAGCAGAGCATGGCGATGCATAATCCGCCTCATCCCGGAGAAATCGTGCTCGAGGATGTCTTGCCGGAGCTATGCCTGTCCGTGACGGCACTGGCAACCCACCTCGACATAAGCCGCCCGCACCTGTCCAAGGTTCTCCATGGCCGCGCGCCGATCAGCGCCGACCTGGCCTGGCGCCTAGAGCAGGCGGGCCTGGGGACTGCCCGCCATTGGCTGGCCATGCAGGCCGCATACGACCTCTGGCAGGTCAGCCAACAAGCTCACCCGCCCATCGCTCGGCTGAAAGCCGTCGCCTGATCCCGCTGATTCACGCCGACTCCAGCAACACCTTGATCGCTCGCAAGTCCTTCTCCACCCACTGCGCGTCGCGCTCGAAGGTGGCGTCGTCCATCTGCGGCTGGCGCAGCAGGGTCAACTGCAACTCGCAGCCATCGCCGTTGGGGATCAACCGCAGCGGGATATGAATGGCCGGCGCCTGCTCGGGCAGCACGTCGTGGTCCAGCACGCCGAACCCGTTGCGCGGCGAGAAGCGCACACGCAGGGGCCCTTGGGGTGTCTGTGCCAGCCACAGGTCGCCTTCAAGCGGCGCGATGGCGCTGCACAGCCCGGAAGCCCAGTAAGGGAAGTTCTTCGGGTCGGCGAGGAAGTCGTAGGCCGCATCCCGAGGCCGCTCGATGCGGACGCTGAGGACGCGGGAAGCGCGGGTGGCCATGATCGGGACCTCCATCGGGACGGGAGCAATACTCCGGTCTGGTGCATACTACGCGGCTACATTTCATCGTTCGATCGCAGGACGGCCCTTCGCCGCCCTGCCCGCGAACCGTTTCCGGAGTTTCCCATGCCTACGCCGCCCTGGTGGATGTTCGTCCTGCCGCTGATCGCCGGCGCCTGCCTGCCGTTGCAGGCGGGCATCAACGGTCAACTGGCCAAGCAGGTGTCCAGCGTACTGGCCGCCGCGCTGATTTCCTTCTTCGTCGGCATGCTCGGCCTGCTCGCGCTGACCCTGGCCAACCGTGAATTCCCCAGCCTCGCAGCGATGCGCGGGATGCCCTGGTGGCAATGGTGCGGCGGTTTCCTGGGGATGTTCTTCATCTTCATCGCCGCCTTCGCCGCGCCGCGTGTCGGTGCGCTGATGTTCATGGTGCTGGTGCTCGCCGGGCAACTGGGCATGGCGCTGGCCCTGGACCACTTCGGCTGGGCCGGCTTCAAGGAAGCGCCGGTCAGCGCCATGAAGGTCGCCGGCATGGTCGCCATCGCCATCGGTATCTGGATGATCCGCCGGGGCTGAACCGCCGTCGTCTGGCCCTCATCCTTCTATGCTCAGCCCGGAAAGCTTTCTCGCAGGAGAACAGCATGACCGATATCCAGGTGATCCTGGTCGACGAGCACGACCACCCGACCGGCACGATGGAGAAGCTCGAGGCACATCGGCAGGGCCTGCGTCACCGGGCCATCTCCGTCTACCTGCTCAATCGCGCCGGCGAGCTGTTGCTGCAGCGTCGTGCGGCCGGCAAGTACCACTGCGGCGGGCTATGGAGCAACACCTGCTGCGGCCATCCCTATCCGGATGAGCTGGCCAGGCATGCTGCCGAGCGGCGGCTGTTCGAGGAAATGGGCGTGCGCGTGACACTGCGCAAGCTGTTCGAATTCAGCTACTGCCTGGAACTGCCCGGTGGGATGACCGAGAACGAGTACGGGCATATCTTCGCCGCCATCGACGACCAACCGCCACACCCCGATCCCGACGAGGCTGACGACTTCCGCTACGTCGCCCTGGCGGACCTGGAAACCGAGATGGCCGCGCAGCCCGAGCGCTTCACGCCCTGGTTCCTGATCTGCTATCCCGCCTTCAGGCAGCACCTGCGCGAACACGGCGAGCTCCAGGGCCTTTCGGCAAACTGAACCCTGCTGCTCGTCGCCACGGCGTCCCGCAGCCCCGCTGTTAGACGAAAGGCCGCGCAATTCTCCGGCGGCGCCACTATGATGCGCGCCTTCGCAACGCCCCGCCGAATGCCCCCATGAGAAAACCACCGCTGATCGCCAACGCCGAACTGGACCGCCTGGAAACCTGGGCCAAGTACACCTCGGGCCTGTGCAAGGACTGCAACGCCACCTGCTGCACCATGCCGGCGGAAGTGAACGTCAACGACTTGATCCGGATCGGCGTGGTCGACGAATTCGAGCGCGACGAACCGGCGAAGAACATTGCCAAGCGCCTGCTGAAGGAAGGCGTCGTCGAACGCTTCAACCAGAAGAGCGGCATCTTCACCCTGACCCGCACCAGCAACGGCGACTGCTACTTCCTCGACCGCAAGACCCGCCTCTGCAGCGTCTACGCCAAGCGCCCGGACACCTGCCGCAACCACCCGCAGGTCGGCCCGCGCCCTGGCTACTGCGCGTACCGCAAGAAGCCCGCCTGAGCGCCCAGGGCGCTGTCTGCTTTTCGTAGGAACGAGGGGGCGCCTAGCCCTTGCTCGCTCCGACAGTCCCTGAGGTGGCTCGCTATACTGCGGGCCTGCTCAGGAGCCCCGAATGAATTCCCTGCTCGAAGCCTGGCGGCACTCGCCGACCCACCGTCGCGTCTGGGCGCTCGCCGCGCCGATGATCCTCTCCAACGTCTCCGTGCCGCTGGTCACCCTGGTCGACAGCGCGGTGATCGGTCACCTGCCACACGCGCACCAACTGGGCGCCGTCGCCGTCGGCGGCGGGCTCTACACGCTGCTGGTGGGAGTGCTGGGCTTCCTGCGCATGGGCACCACCGGTTTCTCCGCGCAGGCGGCCGGACGCGGCGACGGTGGAGCGCTGCGGCGGATTCTCGGCCAGGGCCTGCTGCTCGCACTGGGCCTGGCGCTGCTGCTCGGCGTGCTGGCGGTGCCGTTGACGGGTCCGGCGCTGGGGCTGATGCGTCCGTCTGCCGAGCTGGATGCACTGGCTCGCGAATTCTTCCACATCCGCCTGTTCGGCCTGCCGGCAGCGCTGGCCACCTACGCGCTGGTCGGCTGGTTCCTCGGGACGCAGAATGCCCGCGCGCCACTGGCGATCCTGCTGACCACCAACGTCATCAACATCGTCCTCAGCCTCTGGTTCGTGATCGGCCTGGGCTGGGGCGTGGCCGGTGCGGCGAAGGCCTCCGTGCTCGCCGAGTGGAGTGGCGCCCTGCTCGGCCTGGCGCTGACCCGCAGGACCCTGGCGCGCTACTCCGGCCTGCCGGACTGGACTCGCCTGCGCGCCTGGGCCAGTTGGCGCCCGCTGCTGATGGTCAACCGCGACATCTTCATCCGCAGCCTGGCGCTGCAGGGCGTGTTCTTCCTGCTGACGGTGCAGGGCACGCGCCTGGGCGACGCCACGGTGGCCGCCAACGCCTTGTTGCTGAACGGGCTGATGGTCACCTCCTACGCCCTCGACGGCCTCGCCCATGCGGTGGAGGCCCTGTGCGGGCACGCCATCGGCGGCCGCGACCGCACCGCGCTGCGCCGTTCGCTGGTGGTCGCCTGCGGCTGGTCACTGATCGCCAGCCTGCTGTTCGTTGCCCTTTTCACCTTCGCCGGGCACCTGTTCATCGCCCTGCAGAGCGACATCCCCGAAGTACGCGCCACCGCCGACCAATACCTGCCCTACCTCGCCTGCCTGCCGCTGATCGGCATGTGGAGCTATCTGCTCGACGGCCTGTTCATCGGCGCCACCCGCGCCCGCGAGATGCGCAACGCCATGCTGCTCGCCTGCGCCGCCAGCCTGCCGCTGGGTATCGCGCTGCAGGGCTGGGGAAATCACGGTTTATGGCTAACCTTCCTATGCTTCATGTTGCTGCGCGGCGTGATCCTCGCCCTCTACGCCTGGAGGCTCACGCGCCAAGATGCCTGGCAGGTGCCTGCCAGCCCCTGAACCTGTGAGGAAACGCCATGCCGGCTTGTCCCATTCCCGTTGACGAACACCTGCGTCAGCAGACCCTGGATGAGATGAACCTGCTCGACACCCCGGCCGAGCACTACCTGGATACCCTGGTCCAGCTGACCCAGGATCTGGTGAAGGTCGACACAGTTCTGATCAGCCTGATCGACCAGGACCGCCAGTGGTTCAAGGCCCGCGTCGGCCTGGACGCCAACGAGACGACGCGCGACGTGTCTTTCTGCGGCTACGCGATTCTTGGCGAGGACACCCTGCTGGTACCCGACGCCACCCTCGACGCGCGCTTCGCCGACAACCCGCTGGTCCTCGGCCCGCCCTACATCCGCTTCTACGCCGGGCGCCCGCTGCGCGCCGGCAATGGTCAGGCCATCGGCACCCTGTGCATGGTCGACCCGCGCCCGCGCAGCATGACCCAGGCGCAACAGGCCAATTTCCGCGACCTCGCCACCCTCGCCGAGGGCTACCTGCAACTGCGCACACTGATCCAGAACAACCGCGACCTGCGCGTGGAGATGGACCGCGAACAGCGCAAGGCCCTGCTCGACCCACTGACGCAGCTGTGGAACCGGGGCGGCCTGCAGACCTTCCAGGAGCGCGAATGCCGGATGGCGCGGGAAAGCCACGCGCAGCTGGGTGTGCTGTATGCCGACCTCGACTTCTTCAAGTCGATCAACGACCAGCATGGCCATGCTGCCGGTGACCAGGTGCTGTGCGAATGTGCCCGGCGCCTGCGCGCCGCGCTCCGCCCCGACGATCTGCTGGTGCGCCAGGGTGGAGAGGAGTTCGTCGCGCTGCTCAAGGTGAAGGATGGCGAGGAATTGCAGCGGGTCGCCGAACGCGTGCGCCAGTTGATCGGCAACGAGCCGGTCCCGTTGGCCAGCGGGCCGCTGCCGGTGAGCCTGAGCATCGGCTGCACCCTGCTGGTCGGCGAGGAAGCCGTGGACCAGGCACTGGAACGCGCCGACGCCGCGCTTTACAGTGCCAAGCAGGCCGGACGCAACCGGGTGGTTTTCCACGCGTCATCGGCCCAAGCCTGAATCCCCAAAAGAAGGCCCCATCCGAGGAAGCCTCCATGGCCCAAGCCATTGCCGCGTACCTGCACTACCTGTCGATCTTCATCCTGTTCGCCCTGCTGGTGCTGGAGCACCAGTTGTTCCGCCTGCCGCTGGACCTGTCGCGGGCGCGCAGCCTGGTCATCGTCGACCTCGCCTACGGTGCCTGCGCCGGCCTGGTCCTGCTGACCGGCGCAGCACGCGTGGTGTGGTTCGCCAAGGGCACCGAGTACTACCTGCACAACAGCATCTTCCACGCCAAGATCGGCCTGTTCGTGCTGGTGGCGCTGCTGTCGATCCTGCCGACCATGACCTTCCTCAACTGGCGCAACGAGCTCAAGGCCGGGCGCGTGCCGGTGCCCAGCGAGCGCCAGGCGAAGCTGGTGATCATGACCATCCGCATCGAGCTGCTCGCGCTGCTGATCCTGCCGCTGCTGGCGAGCCTGATGGCGCGCGGTTTCGGGATGATCGGTTGAGCCGCCGATAGCGCCGCCTTGACTGCCAATTTCCTACAACCAATCGAGACCAGTCCGATTCAGGCGCCGTTCTGATCGGTGGATGCTCCTGTGCAGTTGCAACTGCTGCAGGCCCCTTGCATGTTCCGTCCGCTTCTCACGCTCGTCCGGCGCGTTTCATCACCGGCCCTCATCCTGCTTGCCACCGCCCTGGGCGGCTGCGCCAGTGACGAATTCACCCTGGAGGCCGACCTGCCCGGTGACTTCCAATTGGCAGGCGATGCCGAGTACACCCAGTCCGCCGGCGACAGCTGCCAGGGTGCGACGGGACATAACCTCAGGCACCGCCTGTTCAACACGCCGGGGCATGCAGCGCGGCCGCAGCGCGTGAGCTTCCAGGTGCCGCTGAGCACTCGGGCGGAGGGTTGCGACCTCCAGCTCAGCCGCATACGGATCCAGCTCGACGGCGAATCCGCCGTCCACCCCAATGACGCCGTGCAGCCGGACCTGGCCTTCGCCATCCTGACATTCCGCGAGCAGCTGCCGGCAAGCGTCTGGGAACCACCGAGCCAGGGGGCAATCATCTTCGACGGCCAATGTCGCTGGCTGCTCCCACCGACAGGGGCCGGCACCGCCGTCGAGCGGCAACTGCAATGCAGCGCCTCGGACCTGCAAGGCCGCTGGTTCGACGCCACGCCGGGCGGTACGCTGCGGCGCAGTGACCTGGCGGGGCGTACCGTGCGCCTGACCATAGGTTCTGCACCCGACGTGCCCGCCACCGTCACCGCCTTCGGTCAATAACCCCTCTCAACTGTTCGGCGGCAGCAACTGCGCCAGCCGCATGCGCAGTGCCTTGATCTCTCCCGGCGCGGGCTGCAGGTGGAAACGCTGGCGCAAGACTTCCAGCAGGTCATCCGCGTCAGCGATGCTGGACTGCTCGACATCACCTTCCGCTGTGCGCCGGCTGAACTGCCCGTTGAGCAGCGACAACCGCGCCCCCTCTTCGCTCAGCGCGACCCGCAGGGAGTTGCGGAACACGCTCTGCGGGTAGGTCGAGGTGTACCAGTTGCGCATGGCGTAATCGGCCCAGTGCTGCGCCTCCAGAGTGAAGCGGTAAAGCGTCTGCCAACCGGATGCAGAGCGCGTCGCCATTTCCAGCTCTCCATCCGCGCTGCGGCTGATGCGCCAGCCACCGGGCAGCTCCTCATCCACGCGCAACGGCAGGGCGCGCGGCGACGCCGGGCCGCCAAAGCCGATATCCACCAGATGGGCGCCTTCCTCCAGGTCGACTCGCAGCAGCAGGTGGGTCTGCGGCGTCAGCGGCGCATCCGCCGGAAGCCCCCAGCGCACCCTCGCCACCAGCAGCGTCACCCGGTAATCCAGGCTGCTCAGCAGGCGGGCGAACAGGCTGTTGAGCTCGAAGCAGTAGCCGCCGCGATGGCGCTCGACGACTTTCTCGAACACCGCGTCCGGCTCGATCCGTACCGGCTTGTCCAGCAGGACGTCGAGGTTCTCGAAGGGCAACCGGTGCAGTGCTGCAACGATCAGCCGGTCGAGATTTCCCAGGGTCGGGGCGGGACGCTCCGGCGGCAGGCCGAGGCGCGCCAGGGTGGCATCGAGTTGAGCAGCGTCGAAGGGGGTGAGCGGGGTCATGCGAGTCTCCTTTCGCGAAGCATCAAGGTGTGCTCCGGGCAGCGGGTTCGGGAATCACCAGCGGCCCGCAATTCTCTTCGCTGACGATCACCGCCAGCAGCCGCGCGGGTTCGCTGGCGCTGGGGTTTTCGGCGAAGAGGTGCAGCTCGCGGCTGGGCTCGAACCAGGTTTCGCCCGGTCCGTAAGTCTGCGCCGGCAGGCCCTGCATCTGCGAGCGGACCTGGCCGCTGAGCACGATGGCAGTCACCGCGCCGGGATGGCGGTGAGCGGGCGTGAAGCCCCCGGGCGGGAAGTCCACCTGCAACGTGGTGACAACCTTGCCGGGCATGTCCGCCAGGGGCTCGCAGGAAAGGCGCTTCACCTGCGTAGCCGGCCGCACGTCGGCGGAGTGCCCGACATGGCTTTCGGCAAGAAGCACCACGGGGCGCGATACGGGATGCCAGAGCAATGCACCCGCCGCAACGGCTGCCGCCAGCGCCAACCCGATACGCCACTCGCGGCCCGCGGCCAGGCTCATGCCGAAGCCCCCGCCAGGCGGAAGCCCGGCTGCCAACCAAGCCGATGGCGGGCCTTGGCAGAGCTGACCTCGACGTCCTGCTCGGCGATGTTGTAGACGCCATGGGCGCCCCACTCCAGCGCCAGCAGCGCGGCACGAGCCGCGTCATCGACATGCACGGACAAACACGGATCAGCCGTTTCGGCTCCTGTTCCAGGGCCATAGAGCCGGCCGTAGCGCAGCACGATACCTTCCATCGGTTGGGCGCCGAGCACGGCATTTTCCAGCGCTGCCACGCCGCCAACACTGATGGCGCGCGGGCCTTCGGCGCCAAGGTCCAGCGCTTGCTCCTCGTGCAATGGCCGCTCGCCGGCCTGGTAGGCCCAGGCAATGCTCTGCGCGACCATGCGCTCGACGCCGGCGGCACGCGCAGCCGCCACCAGGTTGGCAGTGCCCTCGCGGCGAACGCGGGCATTGCGCGGCTGGGCAGCGGGCATCTGCGCCGGATCGAGACCGGCCGGCAGATCGGTCAGTTGATGGATCACCCAGCGCGGCGCGAACGCCTGCACGGCGTCCCGCAGGCCGTCACCATCAAAGACATCCAGCACCAGCGCCCGAGCGCCGGCAGCCTCGATGCGAGCGGCGCGCTCCGGCGAGCGACTGATCGCCAGCACCTCGTAGCCACGCTCCAGCAACAAGGGCAGCAGGCGCTGGCCGATGGCACCGCTGGCGCCGGCGAAAAACACTTTCATGCACATGGTGGACCTCGACTCGGGCATTCAGGACATGGCCCACTCTAAGGACGCCATGCCCCACTCCACAGAGCCAAGATCATCAAGAATGACTGGGACATACCGGCGGATCGTTGACCCAGGTCCGGGCAGGACCGCCGGCATCGTCTATAACAAACGGCTCAACTACCGCTTTCCCGAGGAGTCGTCATGAGCCAAGTCTTCGATGTTGCCGTGGTCGTCGGCAGCCTGCGCAAGGAATCCCTGAACCGCAAGATCGCCAAGGCCTTCGCCGCGCTGGCGCCGGCCAACCTGAAGCTGGAAATCGTGGAGATCGGCGACCTGCCGCTGTACAACGAAGAGATCGACGTGGGCAGCCCGCCCGCCAGCTACACCGCCTTCCGCGAGCGCATCGCCCGCGCCGACGCGGTGCTTTTCGTCACCCCCGAGTACAACCGCTCGGTGCCGGGCGTGCTGAAGAACGCCATCGACGTCGGCTCCCGGCCGTACGGCAAGAGCGCCTGGAACGCCAAGCCCTGCGCCGTGGTCAGCGCCTCTCCGGGCGCCATCGGCGGCTTCGGCGCCAACCACCACCTGCGCCAGTCACTGGTATTCCTCAACATGCCGGTGCTGCAGCAACCCGAGGCCTACCTGGGCGGCGCCGGTGGCTTCTTCGACGAATCCGGCAAGCTGTCCGAGAAGACCCAGCCCTTCCTGCAGAGCATCATCGACGCCTTCGCCGGCTGGATCGAACAGAACCAGCCGCGCTGATCGTTCACGGCGCCGGCTCCTGCCGGCGCCCTCTCCCGCCAATCTGTGCAACCGGTCGCAGGCTTCCAGGCGCGGCCCCGATAACCGCCATTTCAACTGGCTGCCCCCAGCCCCGCGCGCCATGGTTCAAGGCCGACTCCCATGCCTTGACCGATCATGTCGCTGCGCCTCATCGCCCTCTGTGTCTTCGCCCTGCTCGCTGCCTGCAGCTCTGCGCCGGTGGACAAAGACGTCCGCGGCGAAGATTTCAGCTCCGGCCAGTTGCTGCAGAGCGACGCCAACCGGGCCGCCAACCTGGCCATGCGTGACAATCTGGAAAGCCTGTCGCTGCTATTGGACAAGCTCTACAAGCGCAACCCACGGGAATGGAAGAAGACCGGCGCCGCCAGCCGCGACGAGGCACACAAGGCGGTGATGGACGCCATCAGCGGGAACAGGCCACTGGCAGGGCTGAACGAGCAGAAATCCGTCGCCGTGCTACCTCTGGCTTTCGACGCCAGCTTCGCGGGTGACCGCGCCGGCACCCTTATCTACGGGCTGGGCAGCATGCTGATGGAACTCTACGGCGGCACCACGACCCAGCACCTGCTCAGCGGGCTGGATTCGCAGAAGACCGCCAATGCCGCCTGGAACATCGAGGTGGCCGCCTGGTTGCTGGCCAGCCGCGAAGACGACCAGGGGCAGCCCCTGCTGCTATCGAACGAGATCAGCGAGAAGGGGCGCAACCTGTCCTTCGAGCGCGAGCTCGGTCGCATGATGGGCCGCCTGGAGCTGCTGGCACAGATGACCAATGAAAGCCTGCGGCGCAGCGGCATCAACTATGTGCAAGGCATCCTCGCCGCGCCGATCATCGGCCTGGTGCAGTTCATCCCGCTGGATGCCGCCACGGCAGCGGCATCGCAATAGCGGCCTAGTCCTCCAGCAGGCGTGCGAGGCGCTGGCGCAGGTAACGGTTCTCCGCGCGCAATTCGTCCACCTCGTCCAGCAGGCGCAGTGCCAGGGCGATGCCCGGCCAGTCCAGTTCGAACTCGCGGCGCAGGCGCACGGCACGGCGCACCACGCTGACTGCCTGGTAATCGAAGAGCCAATGCCCGGCGCGTTGTTCGCGCGGCTCCACAATGCCCACCTCGACGATCTCGACGAGCACGTCGCGGGGGAGGTTCACCGACTGGCAGAGCTCGTCGAGGTCCACCACCATCACTGTCGTCGTCATGCGCGTTTACCCCATTCGGCACGGGGGTCGAAGGCCGCCCTGGCAGCCAGTTCTTCCCAGAGTTTACGGGTCGCTTCGTCCGCCGTTTTCGGCATCACCACCTTGAGCACGGCGTAGAGATCACCGGCAGCGGCATCGCCCTTGTTCGGCAGACCCTTGCCCTTGATGCGCAGGCGCTGGCCGGCCTGGCTGTTGGCCGGGATGCCGAGGTTGATCCGGCCGCCGAGGGTGGGCACTTCCACCTTGGCGCCGAGCGCCGCTTCCCAGGGCGCCACCGGGACGGTGACGATGAGGTCGCGGCCATCGACGTCGAACACCGGGTGCGGTACGAGGCGAATCACCAGGTACAGGTCGCCCGCCGGCCCGCCGTTGATGCCTGGCGCGCCCTGCCCCTTGAGGCGGATGCGTTCGCCGTCGGCGGTGCCCACGGGAATCTTCACGTTCAGCGTCTTGTTCTGCGGTGGCAGCTTGCGACCGTACTCGTCATAGCTGGGCAGGCTGAAGCTGATTGGCCGGCTCTCGCCGGACAGGGTCTCCTCGAGGAACAGCGGCACTTCCATCTCGATGTCCTGGCCACGGTGCTGACGCGGTTGGCGAGCGCCACCGAAACCGCCTTGGGCGCCGCCTGCGCGGCCGCCGAAGATCTGCTCGAAGAAGTCGCTGAAGTCCTGCTCGTGCCCTGGCGGCGGGCCATCGAAGCCGCCACGCGGCTGCCAGCCGGGTGGCGCCTCGAATTGCGGCCCCTGCGGGCCGTAGCGGCGCAGTTCGTCGTACTCGGCGCGCTTTTCCGGGCTCTTCAGCACTTCGTAGGCCTCGGAGACCTCCTTGAAGTGCGCCTCGGCGTCCGGCTCCTTGCTGACGTCCGGATGGTACTTGCGCGCGAGCTTGCGGTAGGCAGTCTTGATCGCCTTCTCGTCGGCGTCGGGTTCAACCCCGAGCGCCGCGTAATAGTCCTTGAATTCCATCGGTAGCGGTCACTCCTCACATGCGTTGGACCTGTCGGCGCCTGGGACACGGGGGATTCGCGCGGGCAGCCGAAGCCACTGCGCGCACTGCGAGGCGAACAGGTGGAAAAAGCGGGTTCTGACCTACCAGATGGAGGCGTCGCGCCCGTTTTTCAACACTGCCTGCAAGCCTAGACGCTGATCCTGCATCGGGTCTGCCGGGACGACTTGATACCGGTCATGGCATAGTCACCCTCCTCACTTCCCCACAAACCTTCCAGGCCATGAGCGCGCCCACCGATTCGTTCCGCCAGCCGCTGGACCCCAGCCATGAGCTACCGATCTATCGGCAGCTCTATGAGCGCATTCGCGACGCCATTACCCGTGGCGCACTGCGACCGGGCGAGCGCGTGCCGCCGGTGCGCGGGCTGGCCGGCGAACTGGGCGTGGCGCGCGGCACGGTGGAGCTCGCCTACCAGTTGCTGACCAGCGAGGGCTACCTGCTGGCGCGCGGTCCGGCCGGCACGGTGGTCTCCCCGCAACTCGCCGGCCGCACGGAAAGCGCACCGCCCGTGGCCATCGCCCCGGCGACCGTGGAGCGCAGCCTGCCCGGCCTGATCGCCCACGGCCCGGCCCTACGGCCGTTCCAACTCGGCGTGCCGGCGCTGGACGCCTTCCCCCGCGCGCTCTGGTCGCGCCTGTGCGCACGCCGTCTGCGCCAGCAGAGCGCATCGATGCTGGCGTATCCGGAACCCTGCGGCTACGGCCCACTGCGCGAGGCGGTGGCGGGCTACCTGGGCATCTCCCGCGGCATCGCCTGCGACCCGGCACAGGTATTCATCTGCGCGGGTTACCAGGGTGCGCTGGACCTGATCAGCCGCACTTTGCTGGAGCCCGGCCAGCGCTTCTGGCACGAGGACCCCGGCTACCCGCGCGGGCGCGAGCTGCTGCGCCGTGCCGGCGGCGTGCCGGTGCCGGTCTCGGTGGATGCAGATGGACTGCGCGTGGAGGACGGCATCGCCCGCGCGCCGGATGCGCGCTTCGCCCTGATCACGCCGTCGCAGCAAAGCCCCACCGGCGTCGCCCTCAGCCTGCCGCGGCGCCTGGCCCTGCTGGACTGGGCGGCGAGCAGCGGCGCCTGGATCGTCGAGGACGACTACGACAGCGAATACCGCTACGCCGGCTTCCCCCTGCCGGCACTGAAAAGCCTCGACCGCGCCGGCCGCGTGCTCTACACCGGCACCTTCAGCAAGGTGCTCTACCCGGCGCTGCGCCTGGGCTATCTCGTGGTACCGGCGGAGCTGGTGGAAGACTTCGTGCGCGCCCAGCAGGTATTCACCTCGGGCTGCGCCGAACTGCTCCAGGCGACCCTCTGCGACTTCATGCAGGAAGGCCATTTCGCCCGTCACATCAAGCGCACCCGCACGCTTTACGCCCAGCGCCGCCAATGGTTGCGCAGCGCGCTGGAAGACCGCCTCGGCGAGCGCCTGCGCTTCGCCGAAACACCCGGCGGACTGCACCTGATCGGCGCGCTGGAACAGGATGACCTCGCCGTCGCCCGCCGCGCCCACGCGGATGGCCTCGGTTTGCAAGCGCTGAACGCCTGGTGCGTGGAGGCCAGGCGCGAGCCGGCTCTGCTCATGAGCTTCACCAACGTCACCGACGAGAAGCTCGCCGGACGCCTGGCAGAGCGATTGGCGCCGTTGCTGGACTGAAGGCACTCCGCGTTCGGCGCGCAGTCCCGTTCGCGAGCAAGCTCGCTCCTACGTAGAGCAGGTCGGCCCGGGCTGTAGGAGCGAGCTTGCTCGCGAACCGACCGCAGACCGCCTGGAGCCAGCCCTGACATCTGTCACAGAGCAACTGGCGCACTTGCCGGGCGGAGTCGCGCCGAGCGACGGTCAATACCTCCGATGGCAAAAATTGACTGACAGGCGACGTTGACCGAGGTCAATTTTCCTACGGGCAATATCGTTAGATTCCCACAACATCTTGTTGTCTTGAATAAATCGAGACACAGCATGTTGTGGAATACAGCCAATGCCCCTGACACGGACCGCTCCCCTTCCCACCAGCCTGCGCAAGCGCAACGGCAGCGAAGCTTACTTCGACCCGAGCAAGATCGAACGCGCCATTGCCGCCGCCGGCGAGGCCAGCGGCGAGTTCTCCGCGCCCCACGCGCAGGAGCTGACGCGCCGCGTGCTGGCGCGCCTGCCGGCACAGAATGATCTCGACGTGGAACAGGTGCAGGACGTGGTCGAGCGCGCCCTGATGGAAGCCGGCCACTACCCCACCGCGCGCGCCTACATCGTCTACCGCGAACGCCACGGGCGCCTGCGCCGCGAGCGCAAGACGCTGGTGGACGTCGCCGCCTCGATGAACGAATACCTGTCGCGCGAGGACTGGCGGGTGCGCGCCAACGCCAACCAGGGTTACTCCCTGGGCGGGCTGATCCTCAACGTGTCCGGCAAGGTCACCGCCAACTACTGGCTGGACGAGGTGTACAGCGAAGCCATCGCCGTCGCCCACCGCGAGGCGGACCTGCACATCCACGACCTCGACATGCTCGCCGGCTACTGCGCCGGTTGGTCGCTGCGCACCCTGCTCAGCGAAGGCCTGAACGGTGTACCGGGGCGGGTCGAGGCCGGGCCGCCGAAACACCTCTCCAGTGCGCTGGGGCAGATGGTCAACTTCCTCGGCACGCTGCAGAACGAGTGGGCCGGCGCCCAGGCCTTCAGCTCCTTCGACACCTACCTCGCGCCCTATGTGCGCAAGGACGGCCTGAGTTATCAACAGGTGCGCCAGGCGCTGCAGGAGTTTATCTACAACCTCAACGTGCCGTCGCGCTGGGGCACCCAGACGCCCTTCACCAACCTGACCTTCGACTGGGTCTGCCCGGAGGACCTGCGCGAGCAGATTCCCTACGTCGGCGGCGTGGAGATGCCGTTCGCCTACGGCGACCTGCAGGCCGAGATGGACCTGATCAACCGCGCCTACATCGAAGTGATGCAGGCCGGCGACGCCCATGGCCGGGTGTTCACCTTCCCGATCCCGACCTACAACATCACCCACGACTTCCCCTGGGACAGCGACAACGCCACGCGCCTCTTCGAGATGACCGCGCGCTACGGCCTGCCGTACTTCCAGAACTTCCTCAATTCGGACATGCAGCCCAACCAGGTGCGCTCCATGTGCTGCCGCCTGCAACTGGACGTGCGCGAGCTGCTCAAGCGCGGCAACGGGCTGTTCGGCTCGGCGGAGCAGACCGGTTCGCTGGGCGTGGTGACCCTCAACTGCGCGCGCCTGGGCTACCGCCATCGCGGCGACCTCGCCGGGCTCCACCGCCGGCTGGACTACCTGCTGGAGCTGGCCTTCGACAGCCTCGAAGTGAAGCGCAAGGTCATCCAGCAGCACATGGACGCCGGGCTCTACCCGTACACCAAACGTTACCTCGGCACCCTGCGCAATCACTTCTCCACCATCGGCGTGAACGGCCTGCACGAGATGGTGCGCAACTTCACCGATGACCGCGAAGGCCTGCACACCGAGGCCGGCCGGCAGATCGCGCTGGAGCTGCTGGACCATGTACGGGCGCGGCTGGTGCGCTTCCAGGAAGACAGCGGCCACCTCTACAACCTCGAAGCCACCCCGGCCGAAGGCACCACCTACCGCTTCGCCCGCGAGGACCAGAAGCGCCACGCCGACATCCTCCAGGCCGGCACGCCGGACGCGCCCTACTACACCAACTCCTCGCAGTTGCCGGTGGGCCTCACCGACGATCCGTTCGAGGCGCTGGAGCTGCAGGACGCCCTGCAGTGCAAGTACACCGGCGGCACCGTATTGCACCTGTACATGGCCGAGCGCATCTCCAGCGCCGAGGCCTGCAAGACGCTGGTGCGCACCGCCCTCGGACGCTTCCGCCTGCCCTATCTGACGGTAACGCCGACCTTCTCTATCTGCCCCGTGCACGGCTACCTCGCCGGCGAACATGAGTTCTGCCCGAAGTGCGACGAAGCCGCGCTGCAGAAAGCCGCGCCCAAGAGTTGCTGTGGCGGCTGATCCTCCGTTCACTTTCATCCCCGCAAAAAGGAGCACTACCGATGACCGCGAACCAATTGCCCGAAAGCCAGCGCCAGCGCTGCGAGGTGTGGACCCGCGTGATGGGTTATCACCGCCCGGTGTCGGCCTTCAACGCCGGCAAGCAATCCGAGCACCGCGAGCGCCGCCACTTCCGCGAGACGCGATGAGTGCCACGCTCAGGGTCGGGGGCCTGGTGCCCCTGACCACCCTCGACTATCCCGGCCTGCTCGCCTGTGTGCTGTTCTGCCAGGGTTGCGCGTGGCGCTGCCGGTACTGCCACAACCCGGAGCTGATTGCGCCGCGCGGCGAGGAGGAAATCTGTTGGGACGATATCCTCACCTTCCTCCGTCGTCGCCAGGGGCTGCTGCAAGGCGTGGTCTTCAGCGGCGGCGAAGCGACGCTGCAGAACGCCCTGCCCGGTGCCATGGCGACCGTCCGCGAGATGGGCTTTCGCGTCGGCCTGCACAGCGCCGGCATCCGCCCGGAGTCGTTTGCCCGTGCACTGCCCCATGCGGACTGGGTCGGCTTCGACGTAAAGGGACTGGCCGCAGACATCGACGCTATCACCGGCGTGAAGCGCAGCGGGCTGGCCAACTGGCGCAGCCTGGAACTGTTGCTGGAGAGCGGCGTGAACCACGAATGCCGGACGACCGTGCATTGGCAGTTGTTCGATCTGGATAAACTCCGGCGCCTGGCCCTGCGCCTGCGCGGAATGGGTGTGAAAAACTTCGTGGTGCAACTGGCCCGCAACGGGCGGCAGCTCGATCCGCAGTTGCTCGCCACTCCTGCGCCCCACGGGGCCGAGGATTTCTGGCGGGAACTGGAAGCGCTTTTCCCTCACTTCGAGTTGCGCCAGGACAGCTAGGAACCACGGTCAATTTCCGGGAGCTCCAGGCGAGCACTTCCCCCTCACCCCAGCCCTCTTCCTCAGGGAGAGGGCAACCCCGAACGCCAATATCCCGCAGCGGCACAGAATTTCTGTAGGAACGAGGGGGACGCCCAGTTCTTGCTAGCGAACGAACCCCACTGCGGACGTCGGTTCGCGAGCAAGCTCGCTCCTACAGCGGGCCTGCGGCGTTAGTAATTCGCAGGCAAAGAAAAGCCCCGCCGAAGCGGGGCTTTTGCTTACGCGTACCGCCAATCCATCAGGACGACAGGTAGGCCGAGCGGGTCAGCCCCAGGCGCAGGGAGTCAAGGAACTGCGTGCGCTCGCGCGCAGTGAGCTTGGCCCCGGCGACCTTGTCGCGGTAGTGGGTCATCAGTTCCTCGGGCGACAGGTGCACGTAGCGCAGCATGTCCTCGATGGTGTCGTGGGTCTCGATGCCGGCGTGGTAGTAGCTGCCGTCGGCGTTCTGGTAGACGTTCACCGAATCGGTGTCGCCGAACAGGTTGTGCATGTCGCCGAGGATTTCCTGGTAGGCGCCGACCAGGAAGGTGCCGATCAGGTAGTCCTCGCCTTCCTTCACATCGTGCACCGGCATGCTGGTCTCGATGCTCTGCTCGTCGACGTACTGGGTGATCTTGCCGTCGGAGTCGCAGGTCAGGTCCTGCAGGACGGCGCGGCGGTCCGGCTCTTCGCCCAGGCGGTGGATCGGCAGGATCGGCAGCACCTGGCCGATGGCCCAGGTGTCGGGCAGGCTCTGGAACACCGAGAAGTTGCAGATGTACTTGTCGGCGAGCTTGTCGTTGAGCTCATCCAGCACCTGGCGGTGCGAGCGCTGGCGGGCCTTGAGCTGGTTGTGCAGGCGACGGCAGATGGCGAAGTAGCACTGCTCGGCCAGGGCCTTCTGCGCGAGGTTGATCTTGCCCTCGGCGTACTGTGCGGCGGCGTCGCTCATGTAGTGGGTGGCGCGCCAGTAGGTCTCGGTGACCATCTCGGCATCGGTCGGGCCGAGCAGGTCGGCCAGCCACTGGACAATCTCCGGCTGTTCGGCGATGTCGGTGATCTTCGGCACTTCGTCGTTATGGCGCTCGACGTCGGTGACCTGGGTGATCAGCACTGCGTGGTGCGCAGTCAACGCGCGGCCGCTCTCCGAGAAAATGTGCGGGTGCGGCAGACCTTGCGCGTCGCAGAACTCCTTGAGCATGCCCACCACCACACCGGCGTAGTCGTCGATGTCGTAGTTGATCGAGCTGGCGTTGCGCGAGTGGGTGCCGTCGTAGTCCACGCCCAGGCCGCCGCCGACGTCCACGTGGTCCACCGGCAGGCCGAGGGCACGCAGTTCGCCGTAGTAGCGGATGGCTTCCTTGAAGCCGTGCTGGTAGTCGGCCAGGTTGGCGATCTGCGAACCCATGTGGAAGTGCAGCAGGCGCACGCCCTGGTCCAGGCCGGCAGCGCGGAAGCGCTCGACCACCGACAGCAGCTGCGCGGCGGACAGGCCGAACTTGGCCTTCTCGCCACCGGTATCGGCCCACTTGGAGGATGCCAGCGAGGACAGGCGCACGCGCAGGCCGACCTGGGGCAACACGCCGATGACGGCGGCTTCCTCGATCACCAGCTGCACCTCGGATTCCTTCTCGATCACGATGAACACGTTGTGGCCGAGCTTCTGCCCCATCAGCGCCAGCTTGATGAACTCGCGGTCCTTGTAGCCATTGCAGACGATGGTGCCGCCCTTGGGCGCCAGCGCCAGCACGGCCATCAGCTCGGGCTTGGAGCCGGCCTCCAGGCCGATGGAGACGTTCTGCGTGGCGATGATGCTTTCCACCACCGCTTCCTGCTGGTTCACCTTGATCGGGTACAGCGCGGTGTAGCGGCTGGTGTATTCCAGACGCGCGATATTGGCATCGAAGGCACCGGTGAGCTTGCGCACGCGGTCCTGCAGGATGTCCGGGAAACGCACCAGCAGCGGCAGCGACAGGCCGGCCTCGCGCAGCTGCTCGACCAGCCCGTGCAGATCGATCGGCTGGGCATCGGCGCCCTGCGGGCGAACTTCCACGTTACCGGCGTCGTTGATGGCGTAGTAACCAGCGCCCCAGTGGCGAATTCCATAGATGCTGCGGCTGTCTGCCACGGTCCAGTTGCTGCCGTCGTCTTTGCGGGTCCGTCTAGCGGCCATGCGGGGTGGTCTCCTCAATTTGCGCGAATGTGTGCAGGCGCCCGCCCGGCGTGCGGGTGAGTCGTCAAAGCCTGGTGGTGTAAACCTAGCCGGGCCTCGTGACGTTGCCGTGTTGACCGCCGGGGTTGGCGGTAAGTTTAGGAAAATCCGACGACACGCCCAGGGCGCGCCGATAAATCTCCCATCTAGGGAAAGGGCTTGCCGGCAATGCACGCAACGCGCATCGCCTGGAACCCCTTCTCTGCAGAGGAGAATCGTTCGGGAGAGACGGCTCAGCCGCCGGATTTCTTCGCCTTGAGGCCGCGTTTGGTCAGCTCTTCGAGCAGCAGGTCGACGTGGTCGCCCTGGATTTCGATGATGCCGTCCTTCAGCGCGCCACCCGTGCCGCAGCGCTTCTTCAGCGCGGTCGCCAGGTCTTTCAGCGCATCGGCCGCCAGCGGCACGCCGGTCACCGTGGTCACGGTCTTGCCACCGCGGCCCTTGGTTTCACGACGCACGCGAGCGATGCCATCGCCGGCCGGAATCTCGGCCTGCTTGCAGATGCACGCGCCAACGGGCTGATTGCAGTCCGGGCAATGCCGGCCGGAATCAGTGGAGTAGACGAGCCCGCCGAGGGCGGACAGGGAGGATGCTTTCTTGACCACCGGGCGTTTCCCCAGGATTGGCCTCTTCGGGCCAGGTCAACGAATGGCCGGCGGGTGCCGACCGCGACGCCCCACTCAGGCAGGGGCTGCGCAATTCCCGGCGGAGGACCCTGCCGGAAAGGTCGCGCAATTTAGCAGCATTGGAGGCAAATGCTAAGAGCGAAAATGCGTCATTGATCGGTGGTTTGGCGACATGGCCAACCCAACCGGAGTCTTGGGGTGCCTGTAGGAGCTAGCCTGCTCGCGAACAAACACCGCAGCGGGGCTCAGTTCGCGAGCAAGCTCGCTCCTACGAAAAGCAACCCGACGTCAGAAGCTGACCAGGTACTTGCGCAACGCCGCCAGCGAATCCGGGCAATAAGGTGTGCCCGCCTTGGCCTCGGCCAGCGCCTGGTGCGGGTCAATGAATTTCGCTTCCAGCACTTCCTCGGGCTGCAATGTCAGCGGCGCATCGGAAACGGCGGAGAACACCGCGCACCACAGGCGATTGTCCGGCTGGTCGAAGAAGAACGTGCCGTGGGGACGCAACTCGACGCCGGCGATGCCCAGCTCTTCTTCCAGCTCGCGGGCGGCGGACTCGGCGTAGCTTTCGTCGGCCTGGACCATGCCGCCGGCAGCCGGGTCCCAGTAGCCGGGGTAGACCGCCTTGCTAAGGGTACGGCGGTGCACGCACAGCTCGCCGGCAGAGTTGAACAGCAGGATGAAGGTGCCCCGGCCGATCAGCCCGCGCGCGCGCAGTTCGGCACGCGGCAGGCTGCCCAGCAACTGGTCGTCATCGTCGACCCAGGCGATCTTCTCGGCGTCCGAGGCCGCCCGGTGGGCGGCCTCCTTGCGGCTGATGCCTTCCATCGATCAGCCCTGGGCCAGCAGTTGGCGCAGGTCGATGATCGCGGCGTTGGCGCGGGAGATGTAGTTGGCCATCACCAGCGAGTGGTTGGCCAGCACGCCGAAGCCGCTGCCGTTGAGGACCATCGGGCTCCACAGCGGCGCCTCGGCGGCCTCCAGCTCGCGGATGATCTGGCGCACGCTGACGGTGGCGTTCTTCTTCGCCAGCACGTCGGCGAAGTCCACCTCGATGGCACGCAGGATGTGCGACAGCGCCCAGGCCTGGCCACGGGCTTCGTAGAACACGTTGTCGATCTGCATCCAGGGGGTTTCCTGGACCACTTCCTCGACCTGCGGCGCCTGGCCGGGCGCGACCGGCTGCATCGGCGTGATGTTGGTGTTCAGCTTGACCCGGCCAACGCTGGCCGAGAGGCGCTGGGACAGCGAGCCCAGGCGGGTGGAGACGTCACCCAGCCAGTTGTTCAGGCTGTCGGCGCGGGCGTAGAACTGCGCGCCGGCCGGATCGGCGGACAGGCGGCCGAGGTAGCGGTCCAGGGACTTGATGCCTTCGGCGTACTCGGACTCCGAGGACGGCAGCGCCCAGCTCTTGTTGTCGAAGTTGAAGCGCGGCTCGGCGCGCGCCAGGTCGGCATCCTCGGTGGACTGCGACTGGGAGCGGGCGAAGTCCTTGCGCAGCGCGCGGGACAGGTCGCGCACCTGGACCAGGGCGCCATATTCCCAGCTGGGCATGTTGTCCAGCCAGACGCCCGGCGGGAAGATGTCGTTGGACAGGTAGCCGCCGGGCTTGTTGAGGATGGTGGCGACTACTTCCTTGAGGGTTTCCACCGTGGTGTAGCCCACCACCATCTGCCGGCCGGCGCGCTCGGCGGCGGCCTGGGCGTTCTGCTGCACGGGGAACAGGGCCGGTTCCTGGCTCCAGTACCAGCCGATCACCCCGCAGACCACCAGGTAGGCACCCAGCAGGCCGCCCAGTACGCGACCCAGCCAGGGGCCGCCGAAGTAGGCGCGTGCATTGTCTACCGTGTCATCCACGCGATCACGCACGGAGCCGCGTTTCTTCCAGTTCCACATGGCAAGTTCCTTGATGTCCCGAATTCGAAGATAGCTTGGACCCACAACCGGCCCCAGGGTGCCGCGATTTTAGGCCTCGCTGCGCAAGCATGCCGCACGCGGGCAGGCCAGCGCAGCCTACCCTGCGCATGGTGCTAGGTAATGGTGCGAATTACAAAGCTTGAGATGTTTGACCGAAGGCACTGTTATTGCCATCAAGGATTGGTAGCATAGGGCCATCAGTGTGTATCACGGCGGAAACATATTCGCCCCGCAGGCCGCCGGTACGGCCCTATAAAGAAGCGCGCGATGACCGAGCTCGACGATCCATCCCTCGACCGCCTCAAGCATCACTTCGCCCAGCGGGTGATCCACCAGGCCCGCCACCTGCTGGAGGTCTGGCAGCGCCTGTCGCGCTCGGAGTGGAACAGCGCCGGAATGGCCGAGCTGGCCGAGGCCTGCCTGCGCCTGCAGCGCTATGCCGAACGCTTCGAGCAGGCCGAGCACGCCGACCTCGCCAAGGCCATCGACCAGTGCCTGCGCGCCGTGCAGGACAACCGCGGACGCCTGTCCAGCGAGCTGATCACCGAGCTGAACCGGCTGATGCAGCGCCTGTCGCGCACCGGCCTGCGCCATGGCGACCAGTTCGAACATACCCACCTGCCGCCGCTGCGCAAGCCGGTCTACCTGGCCCTGCAGGACCTTGAGCGCGCCGAGCGCCTGGCCCAGCAGCTGGAATTCTTCGGCATGGCCGCGCAGCCCTGCGAGCATGCCAACGCCTTCCGTGCCGCCATGGCCGACCGCCATCCGGCAGCCATTGTCATGGAAATCGACTTTGCCAACGGCCAGGGCCTGACCCTGGCCGACGAAGCCCAGGCCGGCCTCAAGCAGAAGCTGCCGGTGCTGTTCTTCAGCCATGAGGAAACCGACACCCCGACCCGCCTGGCTGCCGCCCGCGCCGGTGGCCAGGACTTCTTCAGCGGCGCCCTGGACGCTTCCGGCCTGCTGGAGAAGATCGAGACGCTGACCCGCGTGGCGCACTACGAGCCGTTCCGCGTGCTGATCGTCGACGACTCCCGCGCCCAGGCCGCGCACACCGAGATGGTCCTCAACAGCGCCGGCATCGTGACCCGCGCCCTCACGGCGCCGCTGTCGGTGATGGCCGAGCTGGCCGAGTTCCAGCCGGACCTGATCATCCTCGACATGTACATGCCCGAGTGCCTGGGCACCGAGCTGGCCAAGGTGATCCGCCAGCACGAGCGCTATGTTAGCGTTCCGATCATCTACCTGTCCGCCGAGGACGACCTGGACAAGCAGCTGGACGCCATGAGCGAAGGCGGCGACGACTTCCTCACCAAGCCGATCAAGCCGCGCCACCTTATTGCCACCGTGCGCAACCGCGCCGCCCGCGCCCGCAGCCTCAAGGCGCGGATGGTGCGCGACAGCCTGACCGGCCTGTACAACCACACCCATACCCTGCAACTGCTGGATGACGCCCGCTTCCGCGCACGCCGCGACGAGCGCCCGCTGACCTTCGCGATGCTCGATATCGACCACTTCAAGCGGGTCAACGACACCTACGGCCACCCCATGGGCGACCGGGTGATCAAGAGCCTGGCGCTGTTCCTCAAGCAGCGCCTGCGCAAGACCGATCACATCGGCCGCTACGGCGGCGAGGAATTCGCCGTGGTGCTGCCGGACACCGACGCCGAGTCGGCGCGCAAGGTGCTGGAGGAAATCCGCCAGCGCTTCGCCGAGATCCACTATCCGGCGCAGCCCCATGACCTCTCCTGCACCTTCAGCTGCGGCATCGCCGAGCTCGGCGAGGAGATGGACATCAAGACCCTCGCCAAGCAGGCCGACGAGGCGCTGTACACCGCCAAGCACGGTGGCCGCAATCGCGTCGAGGTCTTCAAGTAACACCCAGCAGTGGCAGCGCGGCGCTCTGCCGCGCCATTTTCCGACCAAATGCTGGCACCGTGTCATCAGCCAGTAACCAAACTGCAATAGGTTCAGGGCTCGCCGTTTTTTCGCTGTCGGTCGAGACCTGCCATGCGCCTCAAGCTGCTCACCAACCTCAACACCTTTCTGCTCCTGCTTGTGTGCCTCGCGCTGGGCGCCACCCTTTGGTGGTCGCAACGCGCGCTGGAGCGCCCCTTCACGCTGATGGACCGCTACCTGGAACTCTCCCAGGGCTTCGAGCGCAAGGTGGCGCAGAACATCCAGGCCTACCTCGCCAGCGGCGACGCACTCAAGCAGAAAGCCGCGCAGCAGGCATTGGACGAACTGGCCGCGGAGCTGCCGCAACTGCCGGACAGCCTCAGCCAATTGCTCGGCCAGAGCCTCGACGAACTGCACCAGTTCAGCGGCACCCAGTTGCTCGCCGCCGGCAAGCTGGCGGGAGATCCGCAGGGGCTGCTGCTGCAGGCCGAGCGTGACCTGTTGGCCGCGCTGGACCAGCTCGGCGCCTACGCCGACGCCAGCCAGAACCCTGCCGCCGCCGAGTACCGCACCCCGCTGCTGCAGGCCGGCCTGCACCTGACGCGCCTGGCTCACGCCCGCGCCAAGCTGGTGGAAAGCGGCAACCCGGCGCTGGCCGAGGATATCCAGCGCGAGCTGGAAACCCTGCGCCAGCTGGCCGAGCGCATCGACGCCCTGCCGCTGCTCGGCGTGCTGGAGCAGCAGGCCTCCGCCTCCGACGACTTCGCCGCGATGATGGGCCTGGACTCCCAGCCGGCCGCCGAGGCGCAGAGTGAGGATCGCGGCATCACCCTCAAGCGCGACCTTGCCAGTGTTTTGCGTCGCTACCCCGACGAACTGGACCGCACCCGCCAACTGGTCGCCCAGCGCCAGGAGCTGGCCAGTGCCACCGCCCAGCGCCTGGGCGCCGTGCAGCAGGCCCTGGCGACGCTGGAGCCGCAGGTGCGCGAAGAGCGCTCGAAGATCCAGGCACAGGTACGCGTCATACAGGGCGCACTGATCGCCCTGATCCTCGCCACCGCGCTGCTCATCGACACCCTGCAACGCCGTCTGGCGCGCGTGCTCGGTCAGTTGGTCCCGGCGCTCTCGACCTGGGCGCGCGGGGACTTCGCCACGCCCATCGCGCTGAACACCCGCACCCGCGACCTGGTGGAACTGCAGGAGTCGCTGAACCGCCTGCGCGACTTCCTCGGTACCCTGGTCGGCACCATCCACCAGCGCGCCGAGGAAGTAGCCGGCAGCAGCCGCGCCCTGGCCGAACTCAGCGGCGGCCTGCACGCCGGGGCCGAGCGCCAGGCCAGCGATACCGGGGAAATCCGCGACGCGCTGGGCAACATGGAAGCGGCCATCCAGCAGGTGGCCGGCGACGCCAGCCAGGCGGCCTCGGCCAGCCATGCCGCCGGCACGGCCGTCGAACAGGGGCAGCAGGTTATCGGCAACAGCCTCAATGGCATGCGCGCACTGGTGGACGAAGTGCAGAGCAACGCCCAGGCCATCGAGAACCTGGCGGAAGAATCGGCCACCATCGGCAACGTGCTGGGGGTGATCCGCTCCATCGCCGAGCAGACCAACCTGCTGGCGCTCAACGCCGCCATCGAGGCCGCGCGCGCCGGTGAACAAGGCCGCGGGTTCGCCGTGGTGGCCGAGGAAGTGCGCTCGCTGGCCCTGCGCACCGCCGGCGCCACCGAGGAAATCCAGCAGCTCACCAAACGCCTGCAACAGGCCGCGCGGCAATCAGTGGACGCAATGCGCAGCCAGGTCGAGCACGCGGAAATCACCGCCAACCAGGCTGGCGCCGCCGAGGGCGCGCTGGACGAAGTGGTCGGCGCCATCCGCACCATCGCCAGCATGGCCGAACGCATTGCCGAAAGCTCCGCGCAACAGAGCGGTGCAGTCAGCGAGATTCGCTCGCACAGCGAACGCATCCATGAACTGGGCAGCCAGAACCTGCGCCTGATCGGCCAGGGGCGTAGCCAGGGCGAGCAGTTGCAGGAGCTGGGCGGGGCATTGCATACGGCAGTTCGAGCATTCCGGGTCTGAAACAAAGGCACCCGTAGGATGGGTGGAGCGCAGCGATACCCATGCTGCTGGGCAGGATCGATGGGTATCGCTGCGCTCCACGCCATCCTACGTCCAGGTTTCCCCGTGATTGCGGACGCGGGCTGTCAACGCTCGCCCAGCTTGTGCCGTGCCGCGTACAGGCAAACCATCTCCATCGCCAGGGTCGCGCCGGCCAGGGCGGTGATCTCGGCGCTATCGTAGGGCGGCGCGACTTCCACCACATCCATCCCCACCAGGTTGATGCCACGCAATGCGCGGAGGATTTCCAGCGCCTGGTGCGAGCTCAGCCCGCCGCACACCGGCGTGCCGGTGCCCGGGGCGAAGGCCGGGTCAAGGCAGTCGATGTCGAAGGTCAGGTACACCGGGTTGTCGCCGACCCGCGCACGGATGCGCTCGGCGATGGCTTGCGGCGAGTTGCGATGGACTTCGCGGGCGTCCAGCACCTGGAAGCCCATCACGTCGTCGTTGGTGGTGCGCAGGCCGACCTGCACCGAGCGCGACGGGTCGACCAGTCCCTCGCGGGCCGCGTGGTAGAACATGGTGCCGTGGTCGATGCGCTGGCAGTCCTCGTCGGGCCAGGTGTCGCTGTGCGCGTCGAAGTGGATCAGCGACAGCGGGCCGTGCTTCTTCGCGTGGGCCTTGAGCAGCGGGTAGCTGATGAAGTGGTCGCCGCCCAGGGTCAGCAGCGCGCAACCGGCATCGAGGATGCGCGCGGCGTGGGCTTCGATGACTTCCGGGGTTTCCTGCGGCACGCCGTGGTCGAAGGAGCAGTCGCCGTAGTCGATCACCGCCAGGTGGTCGAAGGGGTCGAACTCCCAGGGAAAGTGCCGGGCCCACGCCATCTGTACCGAGGCGGCACGAATCGCGCGCGGTCCGAAGCGGCTGCCGGGGCGGTTGGTGGTGGCGGTGTCGAAGGGCACACCGCTGACCACCAGGTCAACGCCGCGCAGGTCGCGGCTGTAGCGGCGGCGCATGAAGCTGGTGATGCCGGCATAAGTGGATTCGGCAGCGGTGCCGTAAAGGCTGTTGCGGGTGATGGCCTGGTCGTTGTCGTTAGCGAGATCCATGGCTTCCTCATCTTGGTTATCGGTGGGTCACGGTGTTCGGGGACGGTCCACAACGTAGGGCGCATAACCTGGAACAGGTTATCCGCCAGCTCTGTTTCGGCTCGGCGGATAACGCTGGCGCGTTATGCACCCGACAAAAGGTTCCAGGTCAGCTACGGGTGCGGAACGCCGACCACAACCGGGTGCGGTCGCGCTGCTGTTTGAGCGTCAGCAATTGCTCGCCGAACAACTTCTGGCGCATCGCCGCCGGCGGGTAGATGTCCGGGTCGCCTGCCACGTCAGCGTTGAGCAGCGGCGTGGCCTTCTGGTTGGCGTTGGCGAAATACAGGGTGTTGGTCAGCTCGGCGATGGACTCCGGGCGCAGCATGAAGTCGATGAAGGCGCGGGCTTCCTGCGGGTGGGGGGCGTCCACCGGGATGGCCATGGTGTCGAACCAGATCAGCGTGCCCTCCTTGGGTATCCGGTAGATCACCTCGAACGGCTTGTTCGCCTGCTTAGCTTGCGCGGCGCCCATCAGCGCGTCGCCGGTGTAGGTCAGCGCGACGCACAGCGAACCGTTGGCAAGGTCATTGATGTGCTTGCCGCTGGCGATGTAGCGAACGTTGGGTTGCAGCTTGGCCAGCAACTCGCGCACCTGGGCAAGGTCAGCCGGCTCGGTGCTGTAGGGCGACTTGCCCAGGTAGTTCAGCGCCACGCTGATGACTTCCTGGGGCGAATCGATCAGCGAGATGCCGCAGTCAGCCAGGCGGCTGGCGTACTCGGGCTTGAACAGCAGGTCGAGGCTGTCCAGCGGCGCATCGGGAATGCGCTTGAGCACCGCGTCCTTGTTGATCGCCAGGCCCACGGTGCCCCAGGTGTAGGGCACGCCGAAGCGATTGCCCGGATCGATGGTTGCGAGTTTCGCCAGCAGTTCCGGATCGAGGTTGGCGAAGTTCTTCAGCTGCCCATCGTCCACCGGCTGCACGGCCTTGGCCTGGATGGCGCGGGCCAGCCCGCTGCTGGCCGGGAAGACCACGTCATAGCCGCTGCGGCCGGTCATCAGCTTGCTGTCGAGCACCTCGGCGCTGTCGAAGGTGTCGTATTTGACGCGGATGCCGGTTTCCTTCTGGAAGCGTTGCAGCGCATCCGCGCCGACATAATCCGCCCAGTTGTACAGGTTGAGCACCCGCTCCTGCGCCTGCAGGGGCACGGCCAGCGCCACGGTCAGCGCCGCGAGAGTCGCCCGGAAGAACACACGCATGATCATCGCCTCGGAGTTGTTGTGGTTATGCGGCGAGCATGGGCCGGGCTTTACTTTGCAAAAATACAAAGTTAATTACTTTGGCATTTCATCATAACAATGTTTGGAGACAACCATGCTCAGCCAATTGCGCGATCTCGACCTGCAGCTGCTGCGCCTGTTCGTCACCGTGGTCGAATGCGGCGGCTTCAGCGCCGCACAAGGCGAGCTGGGGCTGAGCCAGCCAAGCATCAGCATCCAGATGGCCAAGCTGGAGACGCGCCTGGGCTACCGCCTGTGCGAACGCGGCAAGGGCGGCTTCCGCCTGACGCCCAAGGGTGAGCACCTGTTGCAGGCGACGCGGCGGCTGTTCCTGTCCATCGAGGACTTCCGCGACGAGGCGCGCGGGGTGGCCGACAAACTGCTCGGCGAGGTGCGCATCGGCCTGTCGGAAAGCCTCGAAGAGAGCGCGCTGGAGCGACTGTCCGAGGCCATCCGGCGCTTCCGCCAACGCAACGAGGCGGTCACCCTCGACCTGCTCACCGCCACGCCCGCCGAACTGGAGCGCCTGCTCCTGCAGGACCGGCTGCACCTGGCGGTCGGCTACTTCGCCGGAACCCAGGCCGCGTTGCAGCACCGCACCTTGTTCATCGAACCGCAGGGGCTGTACTGCGGCACCGGCCACCCGGCCTTCAAGGAAAGGAAGCCGACCCGTGATTCCCTCGCGGACGCCGACCAGGTGCTGCACCCCTACCGCTTCATCGCCGCCGACGAACCGTTGCAGACCAGCCGCAGCAGCGCACGCTGCGAGCAGGTGGACGGCAGCCTGGCCTTCATCCTCTCCGGCGCGCACATCGGCTATCTGCCCCGGCACGTCGCCCAGCCCTGGATCGAACGCGGCCAATTGCGCGAACTGCTGCCCGGCGAGTTGGGTTTCGACGTAGCCTTCAGCCTGACGCGACATCGCGGTCGCCATCCCGGCGACGCCGAACAGGCTTTCGTCAGCGACCTGCTGGCAGCCTTCGGCCAGCACGCGACGGATTGACGCAGGAGCAGCAGGGGAACCCGACCGCTCTGGCGCAGTCCCAAGCGGCCGATCACTTCTTGTGACAGCTCGTCGGGCATCGCCTCGGGCTGCGCCGGAAGCTTTCCGCTATCATGCCCGCCACCCCTGTAGTCCGCGAGATGTCCATGCGCCGCCTGCTTACCCTGCTCCTGCTCCTCGTCGCCCTGCCCGCCTCCGCCGGCCTGTTCGACAAACCCGCCGACAAGGGCGGCTTCGCCGTCGGGCAACCGACCAAGGGCGACTTCCTGCCGGTGGCCGAGGCCTTCCGCGTCAGCGTCGAGGACAGCGACAGCCAGCAGGTGAAACTGCGCTTCATCAACGCCGACGGCTACTACCTGTACCAGCACCGGTTCAGCTTCAAGATCGAGCCCGCCGACAGTGGCGTGAGCGTCGGCGAAGTGAAGCTGCCGCCGGGCAAGCAGCACCACGACGATTATTTCGGCGACACCGTCGTCTACTACGCCATCACCGATATCGACGTGCCGCTGGTCAACCCGCAGCACAAACCCTTCACCCTGGTCGTCAACTACCAGGGCTGCGCCGACAAGGGCCTGTGCTACGCGCCGGAAACCACCCGCCTGCAGATCGCCGACGGCCAGGCCGCCAGCGTCGTGGCCGGCGCCGCGCCCTCTGCCGCCGCCCAGTCCGCCTCCAGCGCGGGCAACCCGCTGGCCAGCCTGCTGGGCGACCACGAGCCGGGCAAGATCAAGAAACTCGGCCGCGCGCTGGTGATCTTCTTCCTGCTGGGCCTGGCGCTGACCTTCACCCCCTGCGTGCTGCCGATGCTGCCAATCCTCTCCGGCGTGGTCCTGCGCGGCCGTCCGGGCGGCATGCGCGGCCTGGCACTGTCGCTGGCCTACGTGCTGCCGATGGCCGCCTGCTACGCGGTGCTCGGCACCCTGATGGGCCTGTTCGGCGCCAAGCTCAACCTGCAGGCGATGCTGCAGTCGCCCTGGGTGCTGATTCCCTTCGCGGCGTTCTTCGTGGTCTTCGCCGTCGCCATGTTCGGCGTGTTCGAAATGCGCCTGCCGGGCTTCCTGCGCGAACGCCTGGACAACATGGCCAACAACACCCGAGGCGGCTCCATCGCCGGCGCGGCGACCCTCGGCGTGCTCTCCAGCCTGCTGGTATCACCCTGCGTCACCGCTCCGCTGGCCGGCCTGCTGCTCTATATCAGCAGCACCGGTGATGCAGTGGGCGGCGGCCTGCTGCTGTTCTCCCTCGGCCTGGGCATGGGCACGCCGCTGGTGATCTTCGCCGTCGGCGGTGGGGCACTGCTGCCCAAGAGCGGCGCCTGGATGAACGGCGTGCGCAACGTCTTCGGCGTGATGCTGCTGGCAGTGGCCATCTGGATGCTCGAACGACTGGTCTCCGGCCCGGTAGCGCTGACGCTCTGGGGCACCCTTGCCGGCGGCGTCGCCCTGGCCATCGGCACCCTCGAACTGGGGCCGAAGAAGCCGCTGCAGCGCCTTGGGCAACTGTTTGGCCTGATGCTGCTGGTCTACGCCGTGGCCGCCTGGACCGGCGCCCTGCGCGGTGAGTCCGACCCGCTGCACCCGCTGGGCCGCAGCGGTCAGCGCATCCATGCCGGCCCACCCAGTTCCACGCCTGGCGACTGGCAGAACATCACCAGCCCCGCGCAGCTCAATGCCGCCCTGGCCAGTGCCCGGTCCGCCGGCCGCCCGGTACTGCTGGACTGGTACGCCGACTGGTGCATCAGCTGCAAGATCATCGAGCGCCAGGTACTGCCGGCGCCGGAGGTCCAGTCGCAGCTGCCCGGCTTCGTCCTGTTGCGTTTCGACATGACCGCCAGCACCGAAGAACAGCGCGCCCTGCTCGACCGCTACAACCTGTTCGGCCCGCCCGCGCTGCTGTTCTTCTCGCCAAAAGGCGACGAATGGAGCGATCTGCGCATCATCGGCGAGACCGATGCCGCCACCCTCGCCGACCGTCTCAAACAGGCGGGAACGCGCTCCTGAGCAGCGTTTGACTGCAACGGTTTTGCCGTAATCGGCTGGCAACATGCTGACATCTACGGCAAAACCCGCATGACTGGACAGTCACGCCGGCTTTCCGGCATAGTCCCGCCCTATCTTTATCCCGCCAAGAACAAGGACTACAGCATCCAGATGGCGACCTTACTGGTACTGCACGGGCCCAACCTCAACCTGCTGGGCACCCGCGAGCCCGACAAGTACGGCTCCGTCACCCTTGAGCAGATCAACCAGGACCTGGAGCGCCGCGCCCGCGAGGCCGGCCACCACCTGATGCACCTGCAGAGCAACGCCGAGTACGAACTGATCGACCGGATCCACGCCGCGCGCAACGAAGGCGTGGACTTCATCCTGATCAATCCGGCCGCTTTTACGCATACAAGTGTCGCTCTACGTGACGCATTGCTCGCAGTGAGCATCCCATTCATCGAAGTGCACCTCTCCAACGTGCACAAACGTGAACCTTTCCGGCATCACTCCTACTTCTCCGACGTGGCGGTAGGGGTGATCTGCGGTCTGGGAGCCACAGGCTACCGCCTGGCCCTGGAATCCGCCCTCGAACAACTTGAACGCCCGTGACCTCACCTGGGAGAGCGAACACTGATGGACATCCGTAAAGTCAAGAAACTGATCGAACTGCTCGAAGAATCCGGTATCGACGAACTGGAGATCAAAGAGGGCGAAGAGTCCGTACGCATCAGCCGCCACAGCAAGACCGCCGCCCAGCCGATCTATGCCGCCGCTCCTGCCTACGCCCCCGCCCCGGCGCCTGCCGCAGCTCCGGTCGCTGCTGCCGCTCCGGCCGCTGAAGCCGCCCCGGCTGCGCAGAACCTCGCCGGCGCCGTGCGCTCGCCGATGGTCGGCACCTTCTACCGCGCTGCCTCGCCGACTTCCGCCAACTTCGTCGAAGTCGGCCAGAGCGTGAAGAAAGGCGACATCCTCTGCATCGTCGAAGCCATGAAGATGATGAACCACATCGAGGCCGAGACCAGCGGCGTGATCGGTCAGATCCTCGTGGAGAACGGTCAGCCGGTCGAGTTCGACCAGCCCCTGTTCACCATCGTTTAAAGCGCGGGGAGCCTGCGATGTTGGAAAAAGTACTGATCGCCAACCGCGGCGAAATTGCGCTGCGCATCCTGCGCGCGTGCAAGGAGCTGGGCATCAAGACAGTGGCCGTGCACTCGACCGCCGACCGTGAGCTGATGCACCTGTCGCTGGCCGACGAAGCGGTCTGCATCGGTCCGGCCCCGGCCGCGCAGTCCTACCTGCACATCCCGGCGATCATCGCCGCGGCCGAGGTCACCGGCGCCGTGGGTATCCACCCCGGCTACGGCTTCCTCGCCGAGAACGCCGACTTCGCCGAGCAGGTCGAACGCTCCGGCTTCACCTTCATCGGCCCGAGCGCCGACGTCATCCGCCTGATGGGTGACAAGGTGTCCGCCAAGGACGCCATGAAGAAAGCCGGCGTGCCGACCGTGCCGGGCTCCGACGGCCCGCTGCCGGAAGACGAAGAGACCGCACTGGCCATCGCCCGCGAAGTGGGTTACCCGGTGATCATCAAGGCCGCCGGTGGCGGTGGTGGTCGCGGCATGCGCGTGGTGCACCACGAGGAAGACCTGATCAAGTCCGCCAAGCTGACCCGCACCGAAGCGGGCGCGGCCTTCGGCAACTCGATGGTCTACCTGGAGAAGTTCCTGACCAACCCGCGCCACGTGGAAGTCCAGGTCCTCTCCGACGGCCAGGGCAACGCCATCCACCTGGGCGACCGCGACTGCTCCCTGCAGCGTCGTCACCAGAAGGTCCTGGAAGAAGCCCCAGCCCCGGGCATCGACGAGAAGGCCCGCGCCGAAGTGCTGGCCCGCTGCGTCCAGGCCTGCGTGGAAATCGGCTACCGTGGCGCCGGCACCTTCGAGTTCCTCTACGAGAACGGCCGCTTCTACTTCATCGAGATGAACACCCGCGTCCAGGTGGAGCATCCGGTGTCGGAGATGGTCACCGGCATCGACATCGTCAAGGAGATGCTCAGCATCGCCTCGGGCAACAAGCTGTCGTTCAAGCAGGAGGACGTGGTCATCCGTGGCCATGCGCTGGAATGCCGGATCAACGCCGAAGACCCGAAGACCTTCATGCCAAGCCCCGGCAAGGTGAAGCACTTCCACGCACCGGGCGGCAATGGCGTGCGTGTGGATTCGCACCTGTACAGCGGCTACGCAGTACCGCCGAACTACGACTCGCTGGTGGGCAAGATCATCACCTACGGCAAGGATCGCGATGAAGCCATGGCGCGCATGCGCAACGCGCTGGACGAGCTGATCGTCGATGGCATCAAGACCAACACCGAGCTGCACAAGGAGTTGGTCCGCGATAAAGAGTTCTGCAAGGGTGGCGTGAACATCCACTACCTGGAGAAGAAGCTGGGCATGGACAAGCACTAAGCGCCTGTCGAAAGCTGCTTCGCCTCCACCACAAGGGCTGCCTCCGGGCGGCCCTTGTGCTTTGCGGCTCCTGCCCGCTGGCATGGCAAGGTGCCGTGCAGTAAGCTTGCCGCCTTTATCTGCGGGCCGCCCAGGCGGTCCGTTGTCTTTTCCAGCGCCATCCCTGCACGATCGAGGTACCGCCCCATGCCCTGGCTCCAAGTCCGACTCGCCATCACCCCGGATCAGGCGGAAACCTATGAAGATGCGCTGCTGGAAGTCGGCGCTGTATCGGTGACCTTCATGGATGCCGAAGACCAGCCGATCTTCGAGCCGGACCTGGGCACCACGCCGCTGTGGAGCCACACCCACCTGCTCGCGCTGTTCGAGGCGGACACCGACGAAACCTCGTTGATCGCCCATCTGACCCTGCTGACCGGCGGCGAACTGCCCCAGCACCAGATCGAGCACATCGCGGACCAGGACTGGGAACGCAGCTGGATGGACAACTTCAAGCCCATGCGTTTCGGCCGCCGCCTGTGGATCGTCCCCAGCTGGCACGACGCCCCGGAACCGCAAGCGGTGAACCTGCTGCTCGACCCCGGCCTGGCCTTCGGCACCGGCACCCACCCGACCACCGCGCTGTGCCTGGAATGGCTCGACGGCCAGGAACTGGCCGGCCAGCAGGTGCTGGATTTCGGCTGCGGCTCGGGCATCCTCGCCATCGCCGCCCTGCTGCTGGGGGCCGAACAGGCGGTGGGTACCGACATCGACCCGCAGGCGCTGGAAGCCTCCCGCGACAACGCCTCGCGCAATGGCATCGACCCGGCGAAATTCCCCGTCTACCTGCCCGCTGATCTGCCGAAGGAACCAGCGGACGTCCTGGTGGCGAACATTCTGGCCGGCCCGCTGGTCACATTGGCAGAACAGCTCACCGGGCTGGTGAAGTCCGGTGGCCTGCTGGCCCTCTCGGGCATCCTCGCCGAGCAGGCCGAGGAAGTGCGCGCCGCCTATGCCGGCGCCTTCGACCTCGACCCGACCGCCGAGCGCGATGGCTGGATCCGCATCAGCGGCCGCCGCCGCTGAGTGCCCGCTGTACGGGGCTTGAGTTAGACTAACCGCCAGATTTTTCCGCCGGACCGCCGCATGAGCGACAGCTTCATCACACAGTGCCCCCATTGCCAGACCCGATTCCGCGTCAACGCGGCGCAATTGGGCGCGGCCAGCGGTGCTGTGCGCTGCGGAACCTGCCTGAAAGTGTTCAGCGCACCGCAGAACATGGTGGGCGAGCCGCCCCAGGGGCCGGCAGTGGCTGCCACCGCGGCACCGCCCATCGAAGCCGCCAAACCGGCATCTGCCCCGGAGCCGGTCGTGCAAGCGGCTCCAGCCAAAGCTCCGGAGCCGGTCGCCTCTGCGCCGATTTCCGCGCCGGCTTTCAGCACTTTCACCCCCGAAAAGGCCGCCACAGTGAGCGCTCCCGGCACCGCCACCCTTGGCTGGCCGCTGGCGCCCCACGCCGCGCGGCACTCCAGCGATGTGGCGGAAAAGCCCGCCATCACTGAAGCGAAGGTGGAAACAAAACCGACACCGGCCCCCGAACCCGCCCCGACCATTGCCGCGACCACGGTGATCGCCCCGGCGGCAACCGTGATCAGCGAGCCAGCCAAGCCCGCCCCGATGACGGCAAGGAAAGACGAGACGCTGTGGATCCACGACGATCTCGACCTGGATAGCCTCAATCTCGACGAGGAGCTGGCGAAGCTCGACGAGTTCGAGCTGTCCCAGGAATTTCTCAGCATCGAACGCGCGCCGCGCCCCAGCGAAGCCCTGCAGACTCGCCAGGAAGAGAAGCGCGACCCGCACGACGAACGCTGGGCCGAAGCCCTGATCGAAGAGGAACAGAAAGGCGCCAGCCGTGTGTCCCGCCAGGAGCCCAGCCTCGGCCAGCTGCCCGCCGATGAGCCGGAGGAGTCGCTCGCCAGCGCACGCCTGGTAGCTGACCAGGAGCCCGAGCCGGAAGAGGCAGAGGACGAACCGGCGCACGAACCGCGCATCGCCCCCGCCCCCCTGCGCGCCGAGACCGACGACGAGAAGCTCCCTGCCTTCAGCGCCCGCCGCGATGACGACGAGCCCGATGCCGTCGACGATGAGGACGAAGAGCCGCCGCTGGCCGACCAGCGCGCCGACAGCCGCCGCGCCGAGCCGGGGCTGGGTGGCGACGGCCTGCACGACCTGAGCGACGAACCGCTGCAACTGGACTGGCAGAAACCCAAGAGCCGCTGGGGCCGCCGCCTGTTCTGGCTGCTGCTGGTGCTGCTGGCCCTGGCCGGCCTCGCTGGCCAGTACATCGCCTATCACTTCGACGAACTGGCCCGCCAGGACCAGTACCGTCCCTGGTTCGCCCAGGCCTGCCCGGAGCTGGGTTGCACCCTGCCTTCCAAGGTCGACGTGGAGCAGATCCGCAGCAGCAACCTGGTGGTGCGCAGCCACCCGGACTTCAGCGGCGCACTGGTCGTGGACGCGATCATCTACAACCGCGCGAACTTCTCCCAGCCCTTCCCGCTGCTGGAAATGCGCTTCGCCGACCTCAACGGCCAACTGATCGCCAGCCGCCGTTTCAAGCCCAGCGAATACCTCTCCGGCGAGCTGGCCGGGCAGAGCGAGATGCCGCCGCAGACGCCGATCCACATCTCCCTGGACATCCTCGACCCGGGCCCGAAAGCGGTGAACTACAGCCTGAGCTTCCACTCGCCGGAATGACCCCGCGGGTAGCTCAAAGCGCCTGAGAGCGCCAGTTCCGCTCGTCTTCCTACCTTGGGTGCTAAGCCCGAAGCTGTTCAGAATTTATCCAAAATCGCCTTTATCCGGTCATCGAGAGCGGGTATCATGCCCTCCCTTTTTTGCTAGCACCGGTGGCAGGCCCCGAAACGCATCCGCGAGTGGTACAACGCGCGGCGCCTCGGTGTTCCCGCCCCATTGACCATGGAAATCCAGTCGGTGGTACGCATCGGCTCCTACACACTGCCCAACAGACTGATCCTGGCCCCGATGGCCGGCGTCACCGATCGTCCGTTCCGCCAGCTGTGCCGCCGCCTCGGCGCCGGCATGGTGGTATCGGAGATGGTCACCAGTGACGTCCGCCTGTGGAACAGCCGCAAGTCGCGCCTGCGCCTGCAGCACGACAACGAAGATCAGCCGCGTTCGGTGCAGATCGCCGGCGGCGACCCGCAGATGCTCGCGGAAGCTGCCCAGCGCAATGTGGAGCTCGGCGCCCAGATCATCGACATCAACATGGGCTGTCCGGCAAAGAAGGTGTGCAACAAGGCCGCGGGTTCGGCGCTGATGAAGGATGAACGGCTGGTGGCCGACATCCTCGAGGCGGTGGTCGCGGCGGTAGAGGTTCCCGTCACCCTGAAGATTCGCACCGGTTGGGACCGGTCGAACAAGAACGGTGTGACGGTGGCGCGGATCGCCGAGCAGTCGGGCATCCAGGCGCTGGCGGTACACGGCAGGACCCGTGCCGACCTCTACACCGGCGAAGCAGAGTACGAAACCATCGCGGCGATCAAGCAGGCGGTTTCGATTCCGGTCTTCGCCAACGGTGATATCGATTCACCGCGCAAGGCACGGCAGGTATTCGAACAGACGGGCGTGGATGCCCTGCTGATCGGCCGCGCCGCCCAGGGCAATCCCTGGATCTTCCGCGAGATCGATCATTACCTGAGCACCGGCGAGCTATTGCCGGCGCCGAGTCTGCACGAGGTGCAGAGCATCCTGCTCGAACACCTCGCTGCATTGCATGCGTTTTATGGGGAGGAAATGGGTGTGCGCATTGCCCGCAAGCATGTGGGCTGGTACCTCGCAACCCAACCGGGCGCGGCGGAGTTCCGCGCCCAGTTCAATCGTTTGCAGGACACGGATGCACAGAGCGCCAGCGTCAGGCAGTTCTTCGCCGAGCGCCACAATAACGGAGAAGGGGTGGCCGCATGACAACGATGACCGAGACATTAGTGAGTGGAATGACACCCGTGAGCGACAACGCCAACCTTAAACAGCACCTGACCACTCCGACGCAGGAGGGCCAGACCCTCCGCGACAGCGTGGAAAAGGCACTGCATAACTATTTCGCCCATCTCGAAGGGCAGCCGGTCACGGACGTGTACAACATGGTGCTTTGCGAAGTCGAAGCGCCGCTGCTGGAAACCGTCATGAACCACGTGAAGGGTAACCAGACCAAAGCCTCCGAACTGCTGGGGCTGAACCGCGGGACCCTGCGCAAGAAACTCAAGCAGTACGATCTTCTCTGACAGGTGGCAGGCGCGGGCCCGCGACCGCAAGGTCAGCCGGGCCCACGCCTGACACGCGAAAAGCCCGAAGCCTTTGTGGAAGCCGTTATGACCGACCAAACCACCCGCCTGCCCGTCCGCCGTGCGCTGATCAGCGTTTCCGACAAGACCGGCGTCGTCGATTTCGCCCGTGAGCTGGCAGCCCTCGGCGTGGAGATCCTCTCCACCGGCGGCACCTACAAGCTGCTCAAGGACAATGGCATCGCCGCCGTGGAAGTGGCCGACTACACCGGCTTCCCGGAGATGATGGACGGCCGCGTGAAGACCCTGCACCCGAAGATCCACGGCGGCATCCTCGGCCGTCGCGACCTCGACGGCGCGGTGATGGAAGAGCACGGCATCAAGCCGATCGACCTGGTGGCGGTCAACCTCTACCCGTTCGAAGCGACCGTGGCCAAGGCCGACTGCGACCTGCCGACCGCCATCGAGAACATCGACATCGGCGGCCCGACCATGGTCCGTTCTGCGGCGAAGAACCACAAGGACGTCGCCATCGTGGTCAATGCCGGTGACTACGCCGGCATCGTCGAAGCCCTGAAGGCCGGCGGCCTGACCTACGCCCAGCGCTTCGACCTGGCCCTGAAGGCCTTCGAGCACACCTCGGCCTACGACGGCATGATCGCCAACTACCTGGGCACCATCGACCAGGCGCGCGACACCCTGTCCACCGCCGACCGCGGCGCCTTCCCGCGAACCTTCAACAGCCAGTTCATCAAGGCGCAGGAGATGCGCTACGGCGAGAACCCGCACCAGAGCGCGGCGTTCTACGTCGAGGCGAAGAAGGGCGAGGCCAGCGTCTCCACCGCCATCCAGCTGCAGGGCAAGGAACTGTCGTTCAACAACGTGGCCGACACCGACGCCGCGCTGGAGTGCGTGAAGAGCTTCGTCAAGCCGGCCTGCGTCATCGTCAAGCACGCCAACCCGTGCGGCGTGGCCGTGGTTCCGGAGAACGAAGGCGGCATCCGCAAGGCCTATGACCTGGCCTACGCCACCGACACCGAGTCGGCCTTCGGCGGCATCATCGCCTTCAACCGCGAGCTGGACGGCGAGACCGCCCAGGCCATCGTCGAGCGTCAGTTCGTCGAAGTGATCATCGCCCCGAAAATCTCCGAAGCCGCCCGCGCCGTGGTCGCCGCCAAGGCCAACGTGCGCCTGCTGGAATGCGGCGAGTGGCCGGCCGAGCGTGCGCCGGGCTGGGACTTCAAGCGCGTCAACGGTGGCCTGCTGGTACAGAGCCGCGACATCGGCATGATCACCGCCGATGACCTGAAGATCGTCACCCAGCGCGCCCCGAGCGAGCAGGAAATCCATGACCTGATCTTCGCCTGGAAAGTGGCCAAGTTCGTCAAATCCAACGCCATCGTCTACGCCAAGGCGCGCCAGACCGTCGGCGTCGGCGCCGGCCAGATGAGCCGCGTGAACTCCGCCCGCATCGCCGCCATCAAGGCCGAGCACGCTGGCCTGGAAGTGAAGGGTGCAGTCATGGCTTCCGACGCCTTCTTCCCGTTCCGTGACGGCATCGACAACGCTGCCAAGGCCGGCATCACCGCGGTGATCCAGCCGGGTGGTTCGATGCGTGACAACGAAGTGATCGCCGCTGCCGACGAAGCCGGCATTGCCATGGTGTTCACCGGCATGCGCCACTTCCGCCACTAAGGTGGATCGGACGCGCTGAAGCAGGTATCTGCTGCGTTGCCCGAACGTTCCCCAATGCTCATTGCCAGAAGGCAACTCCGCTTGGTGAACGCTCGGGCGCCTTGCATCTACCCGCTTCATCGCGCCCCTTGAGATCGATTGATTAAAAGCGCGATTCGGTCGTGAAGCTTTCGTAGGTTGGGTGGAGCGAAGCGATACCCAACGATCCGGCACTGCCGGAACTGTTCAGGAGAACTCCAATGAACGTACTCATCATCGGCAGCGGCGGTCGCGAGCACGCGCTGGCCTGGAAGGTCGCGCAGGATTCGCGCGTGCAGAAGGTCTTCGTCGCGCCGGGCAACGCCGGCACCGCCACCGAAGCCAAGTGCGAGAACGTCGCCATCGACGTACTGGCCCTGGAAGAACTGGCTGATTTCGCCGCGAAGAACGTGCAACTGACCATCGTCGGCCCCGAGGCTCCGCTGGTCAAAGGCGTGGTTGATCTGTTCCGCAGCCGTGGCCTGGACATCTTCGGCCCCACCGCCGGCGCCGCCCAGCTGGAAGGCTCCAAGGCCTTCACCAAGGACTTCCTCGCACGCCACCAGATCCCCACCGCCGACTACCAGAACTTCACCGAAGTCGAGCCAGCGCTGGCCTACCTGAAAGAGAAAGGCGCACCCATCGTCATCAAGGCCGACGGCCTGGCCGCGGGCAAGGGTGTGATCGTCGCCATGACCCTGGCCGAAGCCGAAGAAGCCGTGCGCGACATGCTCGCCGGCAACGCCTTCGGTGACGCCGGTTCGCGCGTGGTGATCGAAGAGTTCCTCGACGGCGAGGAAGCCAGCTTCATCGTCATGGTCGACGGCCAGAACGTGCTGCCCATGGCCACCAGCCAGGACCACAAGCGCGTCGGTGACGGCGACAGCGGCCCGAACACCGGCGGCATGGGCGCTTACTCGCCCGCACCGGTGGTGACCGCCGACGTGCACCAGCGCGTGATGGACGAAGTGATCTACCCGACCGTGCGCGGCATGGCCGAGGAAGGCAATGTCTACACCGGCTTCCTGTATGCCGGCCTGATGATCGACAAGAGCGGCAAGCCGAAGGTCATCGAGTTCAACTGCCGCTTCGGCGACCCGGAAACCCAGCCGATCATGGTCCGCCTGGAAAGCTCCCTGGTCCTGCTGGTCGAAGCTGCGCTGGCCAAGGCGCTGGACAAGGTCGAAGCCACCTGGGACCCACGTCCCACCGTGGGCGTGGTGATCGCCGCGGGCGGCTACCCGGGCGACTACGCCAAGGGTGACGTCATCGAAGGCCTGGACGAAGCCGCCAAGCTCGACGGCAAAGTGTTCCACGCCGGCACCGCGCTCAAGGACGGTCAGATCGTCACCGCCGGCGGCCGCGTACTATGCGCCACGGCCATTGGCCCGACCGTTTCCTCCGCGCAGCAACAGGCTTACCGCCTGGCCGAGAAGATTCGCTGGAACGGCAGTTTCTACCGCACCGACATCGGTTATCGCGCCATCGCCCGCGAGCGCGGCGAAGGCTGATCCGACGGCCGGAGGCGTCCTTCGTCGGACGCCTCCGCTGCACCGGTCCCCGCGTGCACGGGTGGATTACGGCCTTCAGCACACTTGGCTATAATCCGCCCACTCACTACCGAAGGGACTTCGCCGTGCGTCGGCTCTGGACTGCCACAGGACTCCTCGTCAGCTTGCTGCTGGCCGCTCTGGTCTGTCTTCCGACCTACGCGGCAAGCCAGGATCCCGGCTGGTCCCAGCTCCACGACAGTGACGCCCGCCTGCAGCTGCAGGACGTAATCTCCCCGCGCTACCGCACCCTCTTCAGCCCCCTCGACATCAACGACCTGCACGCCCCCGCCGGCCCCGGCGCGACCTGGCTGCACTTCCGTCTTCCCGCCAGCGACGAGCCCCAGCAACTGCGCCTGTTCGCGCCGAGCCTGGACAGCTTCGAGATGTTCATTCTCGACGGGCAGAAGGTGCTCGAGCAGAAGAGCGCCGGCAACCTCTCCCCGGTGCAGCGCCCGCTGCTCAACAGTGACCTGGTGATTCCCCTGCGCGCCGCCGCCGAGCCGCTGGACCTCTACCTGCGCCTCGCCTCGACGATGCCACTGCGGCCGAACATCAGCATCGAGGCCGCCGGCCAGCCGAGCAACGACCAGCGCCCGCTGCACTTCGGCGTGCTGATCGGCTGCCTGGCCATGCTGCTGGCCTACAACCTCGTGCGCTTCGCCTACACCCGCGTTGCCAGCGGACTGTGGCTGGCCGGCGTACACGCCAGCCTGCTGCTGGCCTGCCTCAACCTGTTCGGCCTGCTCAGCCCCTGGTACGGCAACAGCCAGTCGCTGCAGCCAATAGCCGCCCTGGCCTGCCTGGTGGTGACGCTGTTCTGCGCGCTGGGCTATACCGCCAGCTTCTTCTCGGGCCTCAGCCCGCGCCTGCCGCTCAGGCGCCTGCTGCTGGGCGGCACCGCCGCACTCGTGGTGCTGGGCATCGCGCTCAACCTGTTGTTCTCCCTGTCCGTCAGCAGCCTGGTGTACGGGCTGATCACCCTGGTGACCCTGGGCATGCTCGGCGTCGCGGTCTACTACTGGATCCACGCCTACCGCCCGGCGCGCCTGTTCGCTATCGGCATGGGCCTCTTCGTCGTGATCTGGTGCCTGTGCCTGCCGTCGCTGCTGGGCTATGCGGCGACCCGCGCCGAATGGCTCGGCAGCGGCCTGCTGGGGCTTTCGGCGGTGGTCGGCTTCCTGCTCAGCCTGGCCCTGGCCGAACGCCAGCGGAAGATCCAGAACGACCATTTCGCCGCCAGCCGCGTGCGTGCCGCCAACGTTGCCGAACTCAAGGCCAAGGGCGACTTCCTGGCCAAGATCAGCCACGAGATCCGCACCCCCATGAACGGAGTGCTGGGCATGACCGAGCTGCTGCTCGGCACCCCGCTCTCGGCCAAGCAGCGCGACTACGTACAGACCATCCACAGTGCGGGCAACGAGTTGCTCTCGCTGATCAACGAGATCCTCGACATCTCCAAGCTGGAGTCCGGTCAGATCGAACTGGACGAGGTGCAGTTCGACCTCGGCGCGCTGATCGAGGACTGCCTGGCGATCTTCCGCGCCAAGGCCGAACAGCAGAAGGTCGAGCTGATCAGCTTCACCCAGCCGCAAGTGCCACGCATCATCAGTGGCGACCCGACGCGCCTGCGCCAGGCCGTGCTGAGCCTGCTGGACAATGCCTTCAAGCAGACCGACGAGGGCGAGATCCTTCTCGTCGTCGCCCTCGACGGCCCGGCCGAGCGCCCACGCCTGCGCATCGCCGTGCAGGACAGCGGCAGGCCCCTGGACAGCGCCGACCGCCAGGCGCTGCTCACCGCCGAATTGCATAGCCGCGACTTCCTCTCCGCCACCCGCATGAGCAGCCGCCTCGGCCTGATCATCGCGCGCCAGCTGATCCGCCTGATGTCGGGCGACTTTGGAATAGAGAGCGGCATTGAGAGCGGCAACAGCGCCGAAGGCGCGGGCAACCTGCTGTGGCTCAGCCTGCCACTGGACCCACAGCAGATCGACCAGGCCGGCGCCGACCTCGACAGCCCGCTGCAGGGCGCACGCCTGCTGGTGGTGGACGACAACCAGACCTGCCGCAAGGTGGTGGTGCAGCAGTGCAGCGCCTGGGGCATGAACGTCAGCGCGGTGTCTTCGGGCAAGGAAGCGCTGGCCCAGTTGCGTACCAAGGCGCACCTGCGCGAGTACTTCGACGTGGTCCTGCTGGACCAGGACATGCCCGGCATGACCGGCATGCAGCTGGCCACCAAGATCCAGGAAGACCCGAACCTCAACCACGACATCCTGCTGATCATGCTCACCGGCATCAGCAACGCGCCGAGCAAGATCATCGCCCGCAACGCCGGGATCAAGCGCATCCTGGCCAAGCCGGTGGCCGGCTACACGCTCAAGGCGACCCTCGCCGAGGAGCTGTCGCAGCGCGGCCCGAGCGGCGTGAGCAACTACCTCTCGCCGACCAGCGAGCCGGTGTCCAACGTGCCGCCAAGCGACTTCCGCATCCTCGTCGCCGAGGACAACAGCATCTCCACCAAGGTCATCCGCGGCATGCTGAGCAAGCTCAATCTGCAACCGGATACCGCCAGCAATGGCGAGGAAGCCCTCGCCGCGATGAAGTCCACCCAGTACGACCTGGTGCTGATGGACTGCGAGATGCCGGTACTCGACGGCTTCTCCGCCACCGAGCGCCTGCGCGCCTGGGAAGCCAGCGAGCACCGCCCGCACACCCCGGTGGTGGCGCTCACCGCGCACATCCTCAGCGAGCACAAGGAACGCGCGCGACTGGTAGGCATGGACGGCCACATGGCCAAGCCGGTGGAGCTGTCGCAGCTGCGCGAGCTGGTGGCCTACTGGGTCGGCGAACGTGATCGCCGCCTGCGCCAGCAGCAGAGCGACGCACTGCCTTCCTGACCTGCCGCACTTCTTATCCCGGTGGGAGCGGATCAAGCACTGCGCCGAGCAGCCAGGAGGCCTTGTAGGAGCGAGCTTGCTCGCGAACCCGCCTCACTCTGATGCCGCCGGCAAATCCGTTCGCGAGCAATAACGATGGCGTCCCCCTCGCGCCTACAGGCTCAGGATCACCTCCTACACAACCTGACGGCCCCAGCGGCAATTGCCCCGCCGCAATGCCACCCGCCGTCCCACCCGCTATGCTTTGCCCAGCCGCGCCCTCTCAATCCGGACGAGTCGTTCCCATGCAAGCGATGTTCAGCGTGTACCTGAAGATGCTGGTGCTCTACAGCCCCTTCTTCGTGCTCTCCTGCTTCATCAGCCTGAACCGCGGCTTCGCCCCCCGCGACCGCAAGCGCATGGCCTGGCGCGTGGCCCTGGCGGCGCTGATCGCCAGCGTGCTGCTGTATCTGTTCGGGCGCTACATCTTCACGCTCTTCGGCATCACCGCCGACGCCTTCCGCATCGGCGCCGGCTCCGTGCTGTTCATCTCCGCGCTGGGCATGGCGCAAGGGCGCTCGGCAGTGCAGGCGGACAACGTGCAACAGGACGTCACCATCGTCCCGCTGACCATCCCCATCACCGTCGGCCCCGGCACCATCGGTGCGTTGCTGGTGATGGGCGTGAACCAGGACTGGGAGCACAAGCTGCTGTCCCTGGCGGCGATCTTCCTGGCCTGCCTGACCGTGGGTGTGACGCTCTACCTCTCCGACAAGATCGAGAAGGTCCTCGGCGAGCAGGGCCTGATGATCGTCAGCCGCCTGATGGGGCTGTTCGTCTGCGCCCTCGCCGCGCAGATCATCATGACCGGCGTGCGCGGCTACTTCATCCCGCAATGACGCGCTCCTTTGGGGAGCGCCGCGCACCATTTGGCGTTTGGCGCACCAAAGCTGCGCACTGAAAAACCTCACCAATACGACAGAAAATCGCGTTCAGCCCATCTGCGCCGAGGCTTTTGCCTGTTTGGCACGGATGCTGCGATGGCAGCTTCGATCCCGCTCAAGGATCGCCCCATTTCCGGGGAAGCTGCCGCCGACGGCAACTCCCCGCCCCTGGATAGCCAAGGAGGCTGCCGCGATGAAACGTCGTCCGCTGTTGCAAAGTACGCTGGCCGTGAGTGCCCTGCTGCTCACCGGTCTGTTCCCGTTCAGCACCCAGGCTGCCGAGACCATCAAGGTCGGCATCCTGCATTCGCTGTCCGGCACCATGGCGATCTCCGAGACCTCGCTCAAGGACATGGCGCTGATGACCATCGACGAGATCAACGCCAAGGGCGGAGTGAACGGCAAGAAGCTCGAAGCGGTGGTGGTCGACCCGGCCTCCAACTGGCCGCTGTTCGCCGAGAAGGCGCGCCAGCTGCTGACCCAGGACAAGGTCGCGGTGGTCTTCGGCTGCTGGACCAGCGTGTCGCGCAAGTCCGTGTTGCCGGTGTTCGAGGAACTCAACGGCCTGTTGTTCTACCCGGTGCAGTACGAGGGTGAGGAAATGTCGCCCAACGTCTTCTACACCGGCGCCGCACCGAACCAGCAGGCCATCCCGGCGGTGGAATACCTGATGAGCGAAGATGGCGGCGCCGCCAAGCGCTTCTTCCTGCTCGGCACCGACTACGTCTACCCGCGCACCACCAACAAGATCCTGCGCGCCTTCCTGCACAGCAAGGGCGTGGGCGACAAGGACATCCAGGAGGTCTACACGCCGTTCGGCCACAGCGACTACCAGACCATCGTCGCCGACATCAAGAAGTTCTCCGCCGGCGGCAAGACCGCGGTGATCTCCACCGTCAACGGCGACTCCAACGTGCCGTTCTACAAGGAACTGGCCAACCAGGGCCTGGAAGCCACCGAAGTGCCGGTGGTGGCCTTCTCCGTGGGCGAGGAGGAATTGCGCGGCATCGACACCAAGCCGCTGGTGGGCAACCTCGCCGCGTGGAACTACTTCGAGTCGGTGAAGAACCCGGAGAACACCAAGTTCGTCGCTGACTGGAAGGCCTACGCCAAAGCCAAGAACCTGCCCAACTACAGCACCGCCGTGACCAACGACCCGATGGAGGCCACCTACGTCGGCATCCACATGTGGGCGCAGGCCGTGCAGAAGGCCGGCAGCACCGACGTCGACAAGGTCCGCGAGGCCATGGGCGGGCAGACCTTCAAGGCGCCGTCGGGCTTCACCCTGACCATGGACAAGACCAACCACCACCTGCACAAGCCGGTGATGATCGGCGAGATCGAGGACAACGGTCAGTTCAACGTGGTCTGGAAGACCCCCGAGCCGATCCGCGCCCAACCGTGGAGCCCGTTCATTCCGGGCAACGACAAGAAGCCGGATTACGCGGTGCGTAGTAACTGAGTGCCAGTCCGCAAAGTCCCTCTCCCCAGCCCTCTCCCTGAAGGGAGAGGGAGCCGTTCGGCGCGTTGCCGATAGCACGGCGCGACCGGCCACTCCCGAGGCCGGCGGAACGTCACCTCTCCCTTCAGGGAGAGGGACAGGGAGAGGGCAAAACGCCCACACGGCTGCCCAGGGAATACGCCAATGCCCACTGCCTTGCTTCACCTTTTCCGTCACTTCGCCATTGCACTGGCCGCGCTGCTTCCACAGCTGGCTTTCGCCGGCCCCGCACAGGACTTCGCCAGTGCCGACAACGACGGCCGCGCGAAACTGCTTGAACAATGGGCCGCCGCGCCCGACGCCGACCGCCTGCCCCTGCTGGAGGCCATCCAGTCCGGCCGCCTGGCCCTCGACGCACAGAACCGCGCCTTTCTCCTGGGCGACGACCAGCAGTACCACGCCGCCGAGGGTGGCGCGGGACCGGTCGGTGAACCCGACAAGCTGCGCCTGAACAATCGCCTGCGCGGCCTGGTGAATACCGCCATGGCCAGCCACCAGTTGGTCGCCGACAACGCCGAGGTGCGCCTGGAAGCCGCACGGCAGTTGCAGAAAAGCGCACGCCCCGCGCAACGCACGCTCCTCGAATACCGCCTCAACGAAGAGTCCGACGACGGCGTCAAGGCCGCGCTGCAACTGGCCCTGGCCAACCTGCAGCTGGCCGATCCGGCGCCAGCAGTGCGCCTGTCCGCCGTACGCCTGCTCGGCGAATCCGGCGATCCGCAGGCACGCACCCGCCTGGAAAACCTCCTCGACCCCGCCGTGGAACCGGATGAGTCCGTGCGCACCGCCGCCGCCACCAGCCTCGGCCAGGTGAAGCGCCGGCTGCTGATGGGCGACCTGTTCGGCCAGGCCTTCAGCGGCCTGTCGCTGGGCTCGATCCTGCTGCTCGCCGCCCTGGGCCTGGCGATCACTTACGGGCTGCTCGGGGTGATCAACATGGCCCACGGCGAGATGCTGATGCTCGGCGCCTACTCCACCTACGTGGTGCAGCTGCTCTGCCAGCGTTACGCGCCCGGCGTGCTGGAGCTGTACCCGTTGCTGGCCTTGCCGGTGGCCTTCCTGGTCACCGCGTGCGTCGGCATGGCCCTGGAGCGCACGGTGATCCGCCATCTCTACGGTCGCCCGCTGGAAACCCTGCTCGCCACCTGGGGCATCAGCCTGGTGCTGATCCAGCTGGTGCGCGTGCTGTTCGGTGCGCAGAACGTCGAGGTCGCCAACCCGGCCTGGCTGTCCGGTGGCATCCAGGTGCTGCCCAACCTCGTGCTGCCGTGGAACCGTATCGTCATCATCGGCTTCGCGCTGTTCGTGCTGGCGCTTACCTGGCTGCTGCTCAACCGCACGCGGCTGGGCCTGAACGTGCGCGCCGTCACCCAGAACCGCAACATGGCCGCGTGCTGCGGCGTGCCCACCGGCCGCGTGGACATGCTCGCCTTCGGCCTCGGCTCGGGCATCGCCGGCCTCGGTGGCGTGGCGCTGTCGCAGGTCGGCAACGTCGGCCCGGACCTGGGCCAGAGCTACATCATCGACTCCTTCCTGGTGGTGGTGCTCGGCGGTGTTGGCCAGCTCGCCGGCAGCGTGTTCGCCGCCTTCGGCCTGGGCGTGGCGAACAAGATCCTCGAACCGCAGATCGGCGCGGTGCTGGGCAAGATCCTGATCCTCGCGCTGATCATCCTGTTCATCCAGAAACGTCCGCAGGGGCTCTTCGCTCTGAAAGGGAGGGTCATCGATTGATGAAAACATCCATGCTCGAACAAGGCTTCTTTTGTAGGAGCGAGCTTGCTCGCGAACCCGCCCAACTCCGAAGCCAACGGGAAACCTGTTCGCGAGCAAGCTCGCTCCTACAAGAAGCCGGGGAGATTGACTCGTGAACCAGCCACTTACCGTCACGGCCGCGCAGAAGGCCGGCCCGAAACTCACCGCCGGCATCGTCGGGACCGCGCTCGTCGCGCTGCTGATCCTGCCGTTGCTGCACCTGCTGCCGGAGAGCAACGCGCTGCACCTGTCCGCCTACGGGCTGACGCTCACCGGCAAGATCCTCTGCTACGCCATCGTCGCGCTGGCGCTGGACCTGGTGTGGGGCTACGCCGGCCTGCTGTCCTTGGGCCATGGGTTGTTCTTCGCCCTGGGCGGCTATGCCATGGGCATGTACCTGATGCGCGAGGCGGCCGGCGACCAGTTGCCCGCTTTCATGACCTTCCTTTCCTGGACGGAGCTGCCCTGGTACTGGGCCGGCACCCAACACTTCCTCTGGGCGCTGTGCCTGGTGGTGCTGGCGCCCGGGCTGCTGGCCCTGGTGTTCGGTTTCTTCGCCTTCCGTTCGCGGATCAAGGGCGTGTACTTCTCGATCATGACCCAGGCGCTGACCTTCGCCGGCATGCTGCTGTTCTTCCGCAACGAGACCGGCTTTGGCGGCAACAACGGCTTCACCAACTTTCGCAGCATCCTCGGCTTCTCCATCACCGCGCCGGGCACGCGAGTGGCCCTGTTCATCGCCATCGTCGTGCTGCTGGCGGCCAGCCTCGCGGTCGGTTTCGCCCTGGCACGCAGCAAGTTCGGCCGGGTACTCACCGCCCTGCGCGACGCGGAGAACCGCCTGATGTTCTGCGGCTACGACCCGCGCGGCTACAAGCTGTTCGTCTGGACACTCTCCGCGGTGATCTGCGGCTTGGCCGGCGCACTGTTCGTGCCGCTGGTGGGCATCATCAACCCCAGCGAGATGTCGCCGACCAACTCCATCGAAGCCGCCGTCTGGGTCGCCCTCGGCGGACGCGGCACGCTGATCGGCCCGCTGCTTGGCGCCGGTGTGGTGAACGGCGCGAAGAGCTGGTTCACCGTGGCCTTCCCCGAGTACTGGCTGTTCTTCCTCGGCGCGCTGTTCATCCTCGTCACCCTGTACCTGCCGCGCGGCATCCTCGGCCTGATCAAGCGGGAGAAAGAGCAATGAGAGCGGTCCCCCACCTGATGCTGGAACCGGCCTACGATCCCAACCGTGACCCCGGCGCCAGCCGCGATGCCATCGGCCTCGGTTCGAGCGCCAGCGGCCAGCTGGACGTGCGCCACGGCACCATCCTCACCCTGGAAGACATCAACGTCAGCTTCGACGGCTTCCGCGCCCTGCGCGACCTGACGCTGTACATCGGCGTCGGCGAACTGCGCTGCATCATCGGCCCCAACGGCGCGGGCAAGACCACGCTGATGGACGTGATCACCGGCAAGACCCGCCCGGACAACGGCAAGGCCTACTTCGGCGAAACCCTCGATCTCACCCGCATGAGCGAGGTGGACATCGCCCAGGCCGGCATCGGCCGCAAGTTCCAGAAACCCACGGTGTTCGAGGCGCTTTCGGTGTTCGAGAACCTGGAGCTCGCGCAGAAGACCGACAAGTCGGTGTGGGCCAGCCTCAGGGCGAAGCTGTCCGGTGAGCAGAAGGACCGCATCGAGGAAGTCCTCACCATCATCCGCCTGCGCGAGTCGCGCAATCGCCCCGCCGGGCTGCTCTCCCACGGGCAGAAGCAGTTCCTCGAGATCGGCATGCTGCTGGTACAGGAGCCACAACTCCTGCTGCTGGACGAACCAGTGGCAGGCATGACCGACGCCGAGACCGAGTTCACCGCCGAGCTGTTCAAGTCCCTCGCCGGCAAGCACTCGCTGATGGTGGTGGAGCACGACATGGGCTTCGTCGGCAGCATCGCCGACCACGTCAGCGTGCTGCACCAGGGGCATGTGCTGGCCGAGGGTTCGCTGGAGGAAGTGCAGGCGAATGAGCAGGTCATTGAAGTCTATCTGGGGCGCTAGACCGATGGCGGATGAAGCGTTCCGCTTCATTCGCCCCACGCCAGAGCCAACCGTAGGGCGCATAACGCGCAGCGTTATCCGCCGCAGCCCGACTCCAAGGAATACGCACATGCTGCAAGTCGACAAGCTCCACCAGTACTACGGCGGCAGCCACATCCTCCGTGGCCTGTCGTTCGACGCGAAGATCGGCGAGGTCACCTGCCTGCTCGGCCGCAACGGCGTGGGCAAGACCACGCTGCTGCGCTGCCTGATGGGCCTGGTGCCGGCCAAGGAAGGCAAGGTCAGTTGGGAAGGCAAACCGATCACCGGGTTCAAGCCGCACCAGCGCGTACACGCCGGCATCGCCTACGTGCCGCAGGGGCGGGAAATCTTTCCCCGGCTGACGGTGGAGGAAAACCTGCTGATGGGCTTGTCGCGCTTCGGCGCCAGCGAGGCCAAGACGGTGCCCGAGCACATTTATGAGCTGTTCCCTGTGCTCAAGGAAATGAAGCAGCGCCGCGGCGGCGACCTCTCCGGCGGCCAGCAGCAACAGCTCGCCATCGGTCGCGCCCTGGCCAGCAAGCCGCGCCTGCTGATCCTCGACGAGCCCACCGAAGGTATCCAGCCCTCGGTGATCAAGGAGATCGGCGCGGTGATCCGCAAGCTTGCCGAGCGCGGCGACATGGCCATCCTGCTGGTGGAGCAGTTCTATGACTTCGCCGCCGAGCTGGCGGACCAGTACCTGGTGATGTCGCGCGGGGAAATCGTCCAGCAGGGGCGCGGCGTGGACATGGAAGCCGAGGGCGTGCGGGGGTTGGTGACCATCTGAGGCGACGGCATTCTGCGCCGGTTCGCGAGCAAGCTCGCTCCTACAGGTCGGGCCTGCATGCTCCTTGTAGGAGCGAGCTTGTGACCCACAGGGATGTGGGGAATGCCGTTATCCGTAGGGAACGAATTCGGCCTCGCGAACCACGCCCGACGCCGAGACGACCTGTCACTGGCGCATGACGGCGGCCAGTGGCAAGCTGCCAGGCCCCGTACTGTTCTTTCCGGAGTTCGTCATGCCCCTCATCCTGCGCCCCGCCGTCAATGACGACGCCGGCTTCGCCGCAGTCTGCGTGGCCGCCGCCTACGCCCAGTGGATTCCCACCCTCGGCCGCAAGCCGGGGCCGATGCTGGATGACTACCACGCCATCATCGCCGAGGACCGCGTGCTCATCGCCGAACAGGACGGCGTCCCCGTCGGCCTGCTGGTGATGCGCGAGACCGACGAGGGCTTCCTGCTCGACAACATCGCCGTGCTGCCCGAATGCGCCGGCCAGGGCATCGGCCGCACCCTGCTGATCCATGCTGAGCAAACCGCCGCGCAATTGGGCTACGCGTCGTTGTACCTCTATACCAACGAGCGGATGACCGAGAACATCGAGCTGTACGCGAAGAACGGTTACCAGGAGTACGCGCGCAAGGTCGAGAACGGTTTCCGCCGGGTGTACATGCGCAAGCAGCTCGCCCAGTAGAAGCGAGCGAAACGCCCAGTTCTTGCTCGCGAACCGCCGATTCAACCGATGATTCCGGCGTTAGTCTGACCAACTGTTCGCGAGCAAGCTCGCCCCACGGCCATTGCACCAACATGGTGCACGCCTGGCGATAACGCACCGCAACCGCGCCAATACCTGACCGATCGGACAATCACCTCCATCGCCGTCAATCCCGCGCCATACCTGAGCTTCACCTAGCCAGGCAGTGGCCACGCACTATCCTGGCGCACCCCGGCACGACGCTTGCACTGTCATGTGCATCCTTCGTTTTCGAAGCTGCCCATGAACGCACCGGCCACCCTCTTCCACCCTGCCTGGCACGCCGAGCTCGAGCTGGCCTATGCCCGCGTCGGCGACTGCACCCGCCCAGTCACGCGAAGGCATCTCGGCCCGTTGCGGGTGCAGAAGCACCTCTACGCAGAAGGCCCACAGGTCTGCCAGCACATCGTGGTGCACCCGCCCGGCGGCATCGCCGGCGGCGACACCCTGGACCTGGATATCCACGCCGGCGCCGGCAGTTGGGCACAGCTCACCAGCCCCGGCGCAGCCAAGTGGTACCGCGCCACGTGTCCGGCAAAACAGCAATTGAAACTGCGTGTCGCGCCCGGCGCCACCCTGGAATGGCTACCGCAGGAAACCATCGTCTATTCCGGCGCCCAGGCGGAGCTGGCTACCTGCATCGATCTCGAACACGACGCCCGGCTGTTCTACTGGGACATCGTCGCCCTCGGTCGCCCGGCCAGCGGCGAGCGCTTCGACAACGGCCACTTCGCCGCCGCCCTGGATATCCATCGTGACGGCCAGCGCCTGTGGCACGAGCGCCAGCGCGTGGACGGCGGCGACCGCCTGCTCGACTCGCCCATCGGCCTCGCCGGCCATCCGGTAATGGCCACGCTGATCGCCAGCGGGCAGATCGACGCTGCACTCATCCAGGCCTGCCGCGCCATCCCCTGCCAGGGGCGCGGCAACCTCACCCAACTGCCCGGCCTGGTGGTCGCCCGCTGCCTCGCCCATGAGGCGCTGCACGCCCGCGCCTGGCTCATCGAACTCTGGCGCCGGCTACGGCCAGCGCTGCTCGGCCGCGAGGCCGTTCCTCCCCGAATCTGGAGTACCTGAAATGGACCTGACCCCTCGCGAGAAAGACAAGCTGCTGATCTTCACCGCCGGCCTGGTTGCCGAGCGCCGCCTCGCCCGCGGTGTGAAGCTCAATTACCCGGAAGCCATCGCACTGATCTCCGCCGCGCTGCTCGAAGGTGCACGCGATGGCCAGACGGTTGCTGACCTGATGCACTACGGCACCACGCTGCTGACCCGCGAACAGGTGATGGAGGGAGTACCGGAAATGATCCCGGAGATTCAGGTAGAAGCGACCTTCCCCGACGGGACCAAACTGGTCACTGTGCACCAACCCATCGCCTGAACGCGCGCGTCCCACACCCCAGGGGCGGCGAAAATGGCGGATGAAGCCTTACGCGTCATTCGCCCACAGTACAGAGGAACCGACATGCTCATCCGCGACGCCAGCCAAGCCGACCTCGGCAGTCTGCGCGACATCTACAACGACGCCGTGCTCAACACCACTGCGATCTGGAACGAGGTCGCCATCGACCTGGAGAACCGCCGCCAATGGCTGGAGCTGCGCGCGCAGCAAGGCTTCCCGGTGCTGGTGGCCGAAGACGGCGCAGAGGTGCTGGGTTATGCCAGCTACGGCCCGTGGCGGGCCTTCGATGGCTTCCGCGAAACCGTGGAGCATTCGGTCTACGTGCGCGCCGACCAGCGCGGCAAGGGCCTCGGCCCGATCCTGATGCAGGCGCTGATCCAGCGCGCCCGCGCCCAGGGCCTGCATGTGATGGTTGCAGCCATCGAGAGCGGTAACGCGGCGTCGATCCGCCTGCACGAACGCCTGGGCTTCGTCACCACCGGGCAGATGCCGCAGGTAGGCCAGAAGTTCGGCCGCTGGCTGGACCTGACCTTCATGCAACTCAACCTCGACTCACGGAGCACTCCATGATCCCAGGCGAATACGACATCCAGCCCGGCGAGATCGAACTCAACGCCGGCCGCCGCACGTTGGGCCTGACGGTGGCCAACAGCGGCGACCGGCCGATCCAGGTCGGCTCGCACTACCACTTCTTCGAGACCAATGACGCGTTGCTATTTGATCGTGACGCGGCTCGCGGCATGCGCCTGAACATTCCCGCCGGCACTGCCGTGCGCTTCGAGCCGGGGCAGCGTCGTGACGTGGAACTGGTGGAACTGGCGGGCGAGAGAAAGGTTTACGGATTTGCCGGACGGGTGATGGGCGCGCTCTGACAGCCCCCCACCCCGGCCCTCTCCCAAGGGGAGAGGGAGAAACGCAGTGCGCCGATCCGCCGCCTCTCCCTCCGGGAGAGGGTTGGGGTGAGGGCGAGTCAACGCAGGTACCGACCAGGGAGCCCCAATGAAAATCAGCAGACAAGCCTACGCCGACATGTTCGGCCCCACCGTCGGCGACCGCGTTCGGCTGGCCGATACCAACCTGTGGATCGAGGTGGAGCAGGACTTCACCGTCTACGGCGAGGAAGTGAAGTTCGGCGGCGGCAAGGTCATCCGCGACGGCATGGGCCAGGGCCAACGGTGTGCCGCCGAAGTGGTCGACACGGTGATCACCAACGCGCTGATCATCGACCACTGGGGCATCGTCAAGGCCGACGTCGGCCTCAAGCACGGGCGCATCGCCGCCATCGGCAAGGCCGGAAACCCGGACATCCAGCCCGGCGTCAGCATCGCCCTGGGCGCCAGCACCGAAGTGATCGCCGGCGAAGGCATGATCCTCACCGCCGGTGGCATCGACACGCACATCCACTTCATCTGCCCGCAGCAGATCGAAGAGGCGCTGATGAGCGGCGTGACCACCATGATCGGCGGCGGCACCGGACCGGCCACCGGCACCAACGCCACCACCTGCACCTCGGGGCCCTGGCACATGGCGCGCATGCTCCAGGCCGCCGACGCCTTCCCGATGAACATCGGCTTCACCGGCAAGGGCAACGCCAGCCTGCCGCTGCCGCTGGAAGAACAGGTGCGCGCCGGCGCCATCGGCCTGAAGCTGCACGAAGACTGGGGCACCACCCCGGCGGCGATCGACAACTGCCTGTCCGTGGCCGATCGCCTCGACGTGCAGGTGGCGATCCACACCGACACGCTCAACGAGTCCGGCTTCGTCGAAACCACCCTGGCCGCCTTCAAGGGCCGCACCATCCACACCTACCACACCGAAGGCGCCGGTGGCGGCCACGCACCGGACATCATCAAGGCCTGCGGCTTCGCCAATGTGCTGCCCAGCTCGACCAACCCGACCCGGCCCTTCACCCGCAACACCATCGACGAGCACCTGGACATGCTGATGGTCTGCCACCACCTGGACCCGAGCATCGCCGAGGACGTGGCCTTCGCCGAGTCACGCATCCGCCGCGAGACCATCGCCGCCGAGGACATCCTCCACGACCTCGGCGCCTTCAGCATGATCAGCTCCGACAGCCAGGCCATGGGCCGCGTCGGCGAAGTGATCACGCGCACCTGGCAGACCGCCGACAAGATGAAGAAGCAGCGCGGCGCGCTGGAGGGCGACGGCGCGCGCAACGACAACTTCCGCGCCAAGCGCTACATCGCCAAGTACACCATCAACCCGGCGATCACCCACGGCGTGGCCCATGAAGTGGGCTCCATCGAAGTGGGCAAACTGGCCGACCTGGTGCTCTGGCGCCCGGCCTTCTTCGGTGTGAAGCCGAGCCTGATCCTCAAGGGCGGCGCCATCGCCGCGAGCCTGATGGGCGATGCCAACGCCTCGATCCCGACGCCGCAGCCGGTGCACTACCGGCCGATGTTCGCCAGCTACGCTGGCAGCCGCCACGCCACGAGCCTGACGTTCATCAGCCAGGCCGCATTCGACCTCGGCGTGCACCACGAGCTCGGCCTGCGCAAGGCCATCGGTGTGGTGAAGGGCTGCCGCAGCGTGCAGAAGACCGACCTGATCCATAACGCCTACCTGCCGCACATCGAGGTGGACGCGCAGAACTATCAGGTGCGCGCGGATGGACAACTGCTGTGGTGCGAACCGGCCGATGTGCTGCCGATGGCGCAGCGGTATTTTCTGTTCTGAAGCAGGTAAAGCCCAGCAACGGCAGCTTGCTGGCTTCCACAACATCACGATGATGGCTACCCTGCGCGCCCCCTGGGAAAGAGTCCCGGGGGTTACATCTCAGGAGAGTCACGTGAAGTTCACCCGTATCGCCGCCACCCTGCTGGCCACTGCCATCCTCGCCGGCTGCACCGGCACCCCGATGAAGACCCAGACCTACAGCCCCGAGCAGTACACCGTTATCGGACACGGCGAAGGCAAGGCCACCGGGATCCTGCTGTTCGGCTTCATTCCGATCCAGCAGAACGACCGCTTCGTTCGCGCGCAGAACGTTGCAGTCAAGACCAAGGGCGGAGATGCACTGATCAACACCCAGGTGCAGGAAAACTGGTTCTGGGCCTGGGTCCTCACCGGCTACACCACCACCGTTTCCGGTGACGTGATCAAGCTGAACAAGTAAGGCCCTGCCTGCTTGCCGGACCGGCGCGCAATGCCCGGTCCGGTTGCCGCCCCTGCCATAGATCAAGCTTTTCTCCATCTCCTTTCCCGCCGCCCGCCGATTGAGATTCGTCTTATTCGGCTGCCTGAACACGCGCTGAACAATGTGCCCACTGATCCAGCAAAGCCCTTACCGGCCGCGGATCTGGCGTGGCGCACAAGCTCGCGACCATGCCTCCCCAAAACGTCCAGCGAAACAGGAAATGCTCCGGAAACCTCCCCTCCGGTAGACCCGCCAGGAAAGGCTCAAGGCGCTGGTAATCCGCCCCGCATCGCCCTCTGGCGGCGGGTGCAAGGAGGTTTGCAATGCGCTTTACCAAAACCCTTCTGGCCACGCACGTGGCCCTGGCCATTGCTGTCATGGGACAGGTGGGCCTGGCACAGGCCGATTGCACCAAGGTCAATGACACGACCCTGTCCTGCGACAACACGCTGTACTACACCAGCGGTTTCGACCCTAACAGCTTCCCGACCGTGATCATCGACACCGGCACCAAGATGGGGACTACCGGGATACCAGCACTTGGGATGCCGCTGCAGGGATTTGGCATCTACGGCAACAGCAGCCGCTATACGCTCGATGAATTGTCGATCACGACCAAGGGCGCCATGGCGGACGCCATCCAGGCCAATAACGGGACCAACACGATCACCGTCAACCAACTGACCATCTCCACCACTGGCAGCTCCGCCGATGGTATCAACGTCACCGAAAACGCCTATAACTCCACCGTCACCGTCGGCGACGATGCCATCATCAACACCTCGGGCATGGCTGTACGTGCCAACACATCGAAGAACGGTGGCACCAACCGGATCATCATCGGCAACGGTGCCACACTGAACACGACCGGCGCCGGAAGCAACGGCTCGGATGGCAACGGCTACGCCGTCTATGCCGGCAACCGCGATTCCGGGTATGCCACCTTCAAGGGCGATGCCGAAGTCACCATCGGCGACGACAGCACTATCTCCACCTCCGGCAAGGCAGCCCATGCTGTTTTCGCGAACCGGGGTGGCGTGATCAACCTGGGCAGTACCCAGATCAAGACCACCGACGCGAATGCTTATGGTATCTACGCGCAGACCCTGGAAGACTTCAACGGCATGCGCGGCGGCAAGGTGCACCTGCAAGGCGACACTCAGGTCATCGTCACCGATGGCAACCGCGCCATGGCCGCCAACGGCGCAGACTCCAGCATCGTATCGGACAACCCGGCGATCTACCTGCTCGACAGTAGTGCCGCAGTCGACACAGCCAACCGCAAAGGCGTAGCCCTCTATGCCGAGAACCAGGGCAAGCTGGACCTGAAAATGGCCGCCGGCTCCTACCTCAATGGCACCACCAGCACCGCCACCGATGGCGTGATCGACCTCGCCATGGATGGCGCCGCCAGCCAGTGGTTCATGACCGGCAACTCCAACCTCACCAACCTGACGCTCACCAATGGCGCGCAACTGGTCTATGACCGCCACGACGAACACGGCGCATACACCTACAAGACCCTGACCGTGGATGGCGATTTCAGCGGTGGCGGCCATCTGGTCATGAACACCTACCTGGGCGACGACACCTCGGAAACCGACAAGCTGGCCATCACCGGCAGTACCTCGGGCGAGACCCGCGTCACGGTCAACAACACCACCGGGCTGGGCGACGAAACCGAACAGGGGATCGAGATGATCACCGTCGGAGGCACCTCCGCGGGCGAGTTCAAATCCGACCGCGTCACTGCTGGCGGCTATGAATACGTGCTGCGCCGCGGCGGCAGCTTCGTCGGCTCCACCGGTGCGGACAGCGACTGGTACCTGACCTCGTACAAGCCGAACGATCCCGATCCGGAGGATCCGCCACCCGTTGACCCGCCGCCGGTTGATCCGCCACCGGTTGATCCGCCGCCAGTTGATCCGCCGCCAGTCGACCCGCCGGGCCCGGTCGACCCGACCCCGGAAGACCCCGATCCGGTCGATCCCGCGCCGGAGCAACCAGGCCCCGTGGACCCAGCGCCGAAGCCCAGCGACAAGGACCGCGTGCGCCAGCCCGAAGGCGGCAGCTACACCGCCAACATCGCGGCGGCCAACACCATGTTCCTGCACCGCCTGCATGATCGCACCGGCAACCTGACCTACGTCGATCCGGATACCGGCAAGGAAGTCACTTCCATGCTCTGGATGCGCAACGTCGATGGCTCGACCCGCTGGGAAGACAGCACCGGCCAGCTCAAGACCGAAGCCAACCGCTACGTGCTGCAGATCGGCAGCGACCTGTACCGCAAGGAAACCGACAACGGCGACTGGGTACTGGGTGTGATGGCCGGCTACGCCAACGGCAACTCGACGACCAAGTCCCGCGTCACCGGCTACCGCTCGCGCGGCGAGATCGACGGCTACAGCCTGGGCGTCTATGGCACCTGGTACGAGAACAAGGACGATGAGAACGGTGCGTACGTCGACAGCTGGATTCTCTACAACGAATTCGATGCCGACGTGAAAGGCGACCAGTTGGCCAAGGAGAGCTACGACCTCAAGGGCATCACTGCTTCCATCGAGGCCGGCAAGACCTTCGAAGTGGCGAAGACCGAGAGCGCCAGCTACTACGTGCAGCCCCAGGCGCAGGTGGTGTACATGGGCGTCAAGGCTGACAGCCATCGCGAGGCCAACGGTACCAAGGTTACCGGCAAGGGCGACGGCAACATCATGACCCGCCTGGGCGCCCGCGCTGCCGTGCGCAGCAACGAGGCTGGCGGCTTCGCCAACACCTATGGCGTGGAGCCGTACCTGGAGACCAACTGGATCCACAACTCCAAGGACTTCGGCGCAAAGATGGGCAGCAGCAAGTTCGAGATGGACGGCGCCAGCGACATCTTCGAAGTGAAGCTCGGCGCCACCAGCAAGGTGAACAGCCGGGTCAACGTCTGGGGTGAAGTGGGCAAGCAGTTCGGCGACAACGGTTACCGCGACCAGGCGGTGACGCTGGGGCTGAAGGTCAACTTCTGATCCCAGGCTGAACGAGGGCCGTCGCACGAGAGTGCGGCGGCCTTTTTTTGCACTTCGCCTCTTCCTGGAAACACCTGACGTTTCGATCAGCTTTCATCCGTCGGCCCTGTCGTACAGCTGGGCTGCTATGCTCTGCTGCTCGAAGAATCAGGTGGACCAGCGATGACGGCGATGACTCCGCAGACAAACGACCGCACGGGTATTTCGCCCGCTCTGGCCGCGTTGCGCGCAGCCACCCATGCCCTGCATGCCGACCTCGACAGCCGCTCGCCGCTGACTGCCGCGCTGACCCGCGCCGACTATCTCGATCATGCCGCCCGCGTGCTCGGCTGGATGCGCCCGCTGGAGCAGGCACTCTGGCCGCTCTGGCCGGACGCCGACGATGCAGCCCTGCGCCGCGGCAAGAGCCGGTGGCTGGAAGACGACCTGCGGGCCGGCGCTCACGCCGAAGAGCCCGTGGCCGACTGCCCCTGCGTACCCACGCCGAATGGCCTGGCCGAAGCCTTCGGCATCGCCTACGTCGCCGAAGGCGCGACCCTCGGCGGGCGCGTACTCTACAAGCGCCTCAAAACCTCCCTCGATCCCCTGCCACTGCGCTGGCTGCAAGGCTACGGCGAGCACACGGGCGAGCGCTGGGGCAGCTTCCAGCGCCTGCTGGCCGAACACGTCAGCACCGCCGAAGACATCGCCCTTGCGCAACAGGCCGCCGTGCAGGCCTTCACGTCGTTCCGCGACTGGGTGATCGACGCCACACCCGACCGGACGTGCCAGGCATGAGCGATCAGCCTGTCACCCTCGCCAACTGCGAGGACGAGCCCATCCATGTGCCCGGCGCGATCCAGCCCCACGGCGCGCTGATCGCACTCGACGAGCAGGGTCGCGTACTCGGCTTCAGCGACAACCTCGGCACCCTGCTGGGCATCGCCCCGCCGCTGGGCGAGCCGCTGGCCGAGGCCTGCGTCGGGCACGGTGTGCTGGCGATGCTCGCGGAAGGGCTGGCCGAGCAAGGTCCCTGGGTCAACAGCGTGGAAGCGCGGATCAACCGGCGCTTCTTCGACGTGATCGGCCACAGCCATGACGGCGTGCGTTACCTGGAGTTCGAGCGGCGCGCGGCCGGCACCGCCTCCTTCACCACCTTTGCCCTCAACGCCCAGCGCCTGGTCAGCCAGTTGCAGCTGCGCAACGACGTCGAGAGCCTGCTGATCAGCGTCACCGAGGAAGTGCGGCGGATGACCGGTTACGACCGCGTCATGGCCTACCGCTTCAATGAAGACGACTCCGGCGAAGTCGTCGCCGAATCCCGCCGCGAGGACCTGGAGACCTACCTCGGCCAGCGCTACCCGGCATCGGACATTCCCGCCCAGGCGCGCCGCCTGTACCTGCAGAATCCAGTGCGGCTGATCGGCGATGCCGCCTACCAGCCAGTGGCCGTGCACCCCACGCTGAACCCCGGCAGCGGCAAGCCGTTCGACCTGAGTTTCAGCACCCTGCGCAGCGTCTCGCCGATCCACTGCGAGTACCTGGCGAACATGGGCGTGCGCGCGTCGATGAGCATTTCCATCGTGGTCGGCGGGCGCCTGTGGGGGCTGTTCTCCTGCCACCACATGAGCCCGAAGGTGGTGCCCTACCCGATCCGCATGTCCTTCCAGGTGTTCTCCCAGGTCTGCAGCGCCATGGTCGAGCGCCTGGAACAGAGCCGCACCAGCGAACTCCTGCGCCAGGCTTCCGAGCGCCAGCAGGCACTGCTGCGCCGCACCCGCGACTCCGACGACCTGCTCAGCGCCCTGGCCCGCCCCGATGCGAGCATCGCCGACCTGCTGCCCTGCGATGGCGCGGTGGTGATGCTCGGCGGGCGCGCCAGCAGCATCGGCGGCGACTTCGAGGACCTGGCCGTTTCCATCGTCGCCCAGCTGCAACAGGACGACGAGCTGGACCTGTTCCACAGCGACCGCCGCCTGGATCTGCCCGAGGGCCTGCATGACCCGCGCTACTGCGGCGTCATGGCGATTCGTTTCCATCGCCAGGAGTCGGGCTGGATCGTCTGGCTGCGCCTGGAGCAGGTGCACCGCATCCGCTGGGGTGGCAAGCCGGAGAAGATCGTCAAGACCGGCCCTTCCGGCGCGCGCCTGACGCCGCGCGGCTCGTTCGAAGCCTGGGAGGAAGTGGTGCGTGGGCGCTCGATGCCCTGGACCGGCATCGACCTGAGCATCGCCGACAAGCTGCGCACCGAATTGGTGGAGTTGTGCCTGAACCGCGCCGGCGAGATCGACCGCATGCGCCAGCGCCTGATCGCCGTGCTCGGCCACGACCTGCGCAACCCGCTGCAATCCATCTCCATGGCGGCCGCGATGCTCTCCTCCAGCGACGTGCGCAATGCCGAACTGCGCCAGCACATCACCTACTCCAGCAGCCGCATGGAGCGCCTGATCAGCCAGATTCTCGAGATGAGCCGCCTGCAAAGCGGCGCGGGAATGACGGTCAAGCCGGTAGCCGCCGAGCTCTCGCGGCTGGTGCGCGATATCGTCCAGGAAACCGACGTGGCCTATCCGGGCCTGTCCATCGAGACCGCCATCGAGGATGACGTGCAGGCCCAGGTCGACCCGGACCGCTACCTGCAGGTGGTCGCCAACCTGCTGAGCAACGCCCGCCACCACGGCCGCCCCGGCCGCCCGGTGCTGGTGGAGCTGCGCCGCCAGGGCGAGCTGGCGCGGCTGAGCATCCTCAACGAGGCCGAAGCGCTGGACGAGGCGCGTCTGGGCAACCTCTTCGAGCCGTTCAAGCAGGACGCCGGCGGCCATGGCCGCAACAAGAGCGGGCTGGGCATCGGCCTGTACATTTCCCAGGCCATCGTCAGCGCCCATGGCGGCCGCATCGAAGTGGAACAGGCTGACGGCATCATCACCTTCAGCGTGCTGGTGCCGCTCATGCCAACACCCTGATACCGGAAAGCTCGCTCCTACAATGCAGAACGGCGCCTCGGGGCGCCGTTCTCAGTGGACGAAAAAAGCTCAGCGCAGCTGACTGTCCTTGCTGCCGCGACGGTTGTAGCCGCTGTGGGCGGACTGCTCCTTGTCATGCTCGGCCTGGCAGTTGACGCACAGGCGCACGCCGGGAATGGCCTTGCGCCGCGCTTCGGGAATCAGCGCATCGCACTCCTCGCAATGGGTCAGGCTCTCGCCTTTGGGCAACTGGCTGCGCGCCCGTGCAATGGCATCCTCGATGGTGCTGTCGATCTGCTCCTGAACCGCTCCGTCGTTTGCCCAGCCGCTGGCCATGGCGACCTCCCGTGGATTGTTCGCATGTCCTGCAGATATGCAGGGCGCAGCCGGTGATTGCAAGGGCGTTGGCGCACGAAGCGACGAGTGCGTCGTGCGTGGAAATCCAGAAGCGTCTGATGTTCCGCGCCCCGGCGGCTGCCGAAAATGGCCGGTCCTTCCGTCTGCCTGGGAATCCGCCATGCGCTACGCCTCCGCCCTGATCGCCAGCCTGTTGCTCACCGGCCTGCTGCCCCGCGCCGCCAATGCCGATACCACCGATGCCAGCCTGCGCGACATGGAGCGCTACCTGCTGCTGTACAGCGCCACGGGCGACGAGCGCTTCCTGACCCGCCTAGACAATCTCGGCACAAGTTTCGAGCAGCAGCTCGCGCAGCAGAAGAACGCAGCGAGCCTGCAGGACCTCTGGCAGCTCTATCGGCAGACACTGGAGCAGGTGCGCGCGGCTTACGTGCAGAAAGACGTAGACCTGCAGCACGCCGTGGCGCAGACACGGGAAGTCGCCGGCCTGTTCGACAGTTTCATACTGGCGCGGGAGACGCTGACACCGGGGCTGGAAAATGAATTGCGCGAGTTGGCGCTGCTGGAGGCGCGGCGAGCCAACGAACGCTTGCTGGGAAAGGAAACCGGGGACGATGCCAAGCGCATCGGGGAGTTGCAGGAACGGATCGGCGAACGTCTGGCGGCACTACCCGCCGGTGCCAGCCGGGACTCCCTGCTCTCGCGCTGGAGCTATCTGCGCAAGGCGGAGAAACCCGAAGGCACTCTGCTCTATCCCTTCAACGCCCAGGTCGAATACCTGCTGGCGCATCTGCCGCGTAGCTGAGCGGCACAGGACAGAACGGGCTGTCCTACTCTTTGACTTCCATGTATTCGCGTGCCCAGATCTGGTACTCCTCAGGCAGCGTGTACTTCTTCGCCAGTTCCGAAGCGGTCAGGTCGGAGGCATGCACGCCACGCTGCTCGCGCAGGCAGTCGTAAGTGGCCTTGATCGCGGCGAAGTAGGCAGCGTGGCCGTCGACCACGATGCGCACGCCCAGCTCGGCCAGTCGCGCGTCGTCACGCAGCTCGGGGTTGCCGTAGGACACCAGCATCAGCGGTACGGACAGGTGGCGGGAGATGGCTTCCAGGTGGTCGAAGTCGCGGATACCGACCATGCAGATGCCATCGGCGCCAGCGGCCTGGTAGGCCAAGGTACGGCGGATCACATCGTCCACTTCCAGCACCTCGGCGTTGGTGCGGGCGATGATCGCCATTTCCGGGTCGATACGCGCTTCCAGCGCGGCGCGGATCTTGCCGACGCCTTCCTCGACCGGGATCAGGTCGGTGGACTTGCGGCCGAACTGCGCCGGCAGCAGCGTGTCCTCGATGGTCAGCGCGGCCACGCCGGCACGTTCCAGTTCGACGATGGTGCGCATGGTGTTCAGCGCGTTGCCGTAGCCGTGGTCGGCATCGGCGATCACCGGCAGACGGGCAACGCGACCGATACGGGTGGCCTGCTCGGTGAATTCGCTGAGGGTGATCAGCGCGAAGTCAGGCGCCGCCAGGACTTGTAGTGAAGCTACAGAACCGCCCAGGATGCCCACCTCGAACCCCAGGTCGCCGGCGATGCGCGCCGACATGGGATCGAACACCGAAGCGGTGTGATAGCAGGCTGAAGAATTCAGTAAGGCGCGGAAATCCTTGCGCAATTCGTGGAAGGAGGCTCTGTGCATGGTGGGATCCAACTGCTAATACGGGGTGGGAGAACGGAAATCAGATAGTCGAAAACTCTTGTAGGAAAACTACAGGAACACAATGTAGCAAAACTACAAGCTACTCCCCAAGCCCTCTTTGCCACCATAGCCTTCCGACGGATACCCTGGTTTTCCCTCCGCGCTCGCGTAAACTGCGCGGCCGTTTTTTCTCCGGACACTCGCGCACCATGTTCCCGACTACTGCGGCCCGCGCCCTGGGCATCGACTTCGGCACCTCCAACTCCACCGTCGGCTGGTGGCGCCCGGACACCGAACCGCTGATCGCCCTGGAAGACGACAAGATCACCCTGCCCTCGGTGATCTTCTTCAACGTCGAGGAACGCCGCCCGGTGTACGGCCGCCTGGCCCTGCACGAATACCTGGAAGGCTACGAAGGCCGCCTGATGCGCTCACTGAAAAGCCTGTTGGGTTCCTCGCTGCTGAAAAGCGAGACCACCGTGCTGGGCAGCGCCATGCCGTTCAAGGACCTGCTGGGGCTGTTCATCGGCGAGCTGAAGAAGCGCGCCGAAGCGGTTGCCGGGCGCGAGTTCGAGTCCGTCGTGCTGGGTCGCCCGGTGTTCTTCGTCGACGACGATCCCAAGGCCGACCAGGAAGCCCAGGACACCCTGGTTGCCGTGGCACAGAAACTCGGCTTCAAGGATGTCTCCTTCCAGTACGAACCCCTCGCCGCGGCCTTCGACTACGAGCGCAGCATCGAGCGTGAGGAGCTGGTGCTGATCGTCGACATCGGCGGCGGTACCTCGGACTTCTCGCTGGTGCGCCTGTCGCCCGAGCGCCGCGAAGTGGCCGACCGCCAGGGCGATATCCTCGCTACCGGCGGCGTGCACATCGGCGGCACCGACTTCGACAAGCAGCTGAGCATCCAGGGCGTGATGCCGCTGTTCGGCTACGGCAGCAAGATGAAGAGCGACGCCTTCATGCCGACCAGCTACCACCTCAACCTGGCCACCTGGCACACCATCAACGCGGTGTACGCGCAGAAGTCCCAGTTGGCGCTGCAGAACATGCGCTACGACATCGTCGACGCCACCGGCATCGACCGCCTGTTCAAGCTCATCGAGCAACGCGCCGGCCACTGGCTGGCGATGCAGGTGGAAGCCAGCAAGATCGAGCTGTCCGACACCGAGCGCCGCGACATCGACCTGATGCGCATCGAACCGGGGCTGGTCGCCGAGCTGAGCCGTGACCTGTTCGAAGGCGCCATCGCCCCGCTGCTGGAGCGCGTGCGCGGCAGCATCACCAACCTGCTCAATTCGGCCGACGTGGACCCGGCACGCGTGGACACGGTGTTCTTCACCGGCGGCTCCTCCGGCGTACCGGCGCTGCGCCAGAGCGTGGCGGCCATGTTGCCCAACGCCCGACACGTCGACGGCGACCGCTTCGGCGGGATCGGCAACGGCCTGGCCATCGAAGCGATGAAGCGCTACGGCTGAGCGGTCGCGCACTGACGCCGGGGCCGCCATGCGCTAGTGTGGCGGTCATTCCTCCCCCGCGCCGGAGCCCGCCATGCGCCTCTTCCACCTGAGCAGCCTCCTGATGCTTTGCGCCGCCCTTTCGGCCTGCGGCCTCGGCGAAACCGCCGCGACCACGGCCGCCACCGCCAAGCTGCAAGCCCAGCAGGCGCAACAGGCCCAGCAGCAGATCGAGCAGCTCAAGCAGCAGATCGATGCCGCCAACGTACAGAACCAGCAGCGCCTGGACAAAGCCCTGAAAGAAGCCGAATAAAAGCCTGCCCTGCAGATTTCTTGAACGCCTGATCCTGGCCTAGGCTCCAAGTTGTGCGAGTGAGTTGCTCAACCAAGGAGAACACCATGTACAAGCGATCACTGCTGGCGCTCTTGGTACTGGCTTCGGTGGCGGGCTGTGCTTCCACCAAGGTGCAGAACCCGGTCAACTACATCACCTTCCGCGACCAGCCGCTGGTGCGCAATGTCGAAAAGGGGATGAGCCAGGAAGAAGTCCTGAAGATCGGCGGCACGCCGTCGTCGACGCAGAAGCGCCTGATGAAACCGGGCAGCTGCAACAGCTACATCCTCAGCAAGGACGGGCAGCAACAGCCCTTCTACGTGAGCTTTGACGGCAGTGGCCGAGTCGATGGGTCGGGCTTCATGACCTGCTCCGAGCTCGACCGACACGAGCGCGACGCCCAGCCGTAACGCCCGCCCGAGCGTGACGACATGCCCTCGCCTGCCGGCGGGGGCTTTTTCGTTCGGCACATCGCCACAGTCCTGCAGGCGGGAATATTCCCGCCATGCGGTGGCCGTCTATCATCCCAGCAGCCACCTGAGGAGCCGACCATGAAATACCGCATCATCGAACTGCCCGCCTTCGACGTGGTGGGCATGGATTTCCGTGGCAGCGCGCCGGGCGACAGCATCGGCCAGTTGTGGCAGCGCTTCCTGCCACGTGAAAAGGAAGTCAGCGCCAGCGCGCAGGACAAGGCCGCCTATGGCATCTGCACGCAGCTGCCGGGCGGCGAGTTCCACTACATCGCCGGGCTGCCGGTGGAGCCCGGCGCGAACGTGCCCGCGGGCATGACCCGCTACGAGGTTCCTGCGCAGAAGTACGCGGTGTTCACCCACATCGGCCCGGTCACCGCCATCGCCGACAGCTTCCAGGCCATCTATTCCAGCCTGCTGGCCCGCCACGGCCTGGAGCCGAAGAAGGGCGTGGACCTGGAGCGCTACACCGAGCGCTTCCTGGGGCCGGAAGATCCGGCCTCGGAAACCGACCTGTACGTGCCGATCTACTGAGACGCACCGCACTCGCATTTTGCTTCTTGTAGGAGCGAGCTTGCTCGCGAACAAACCCCGCTGCGAGGCGGTTCGCGAGCAAGGACTAGGCGTCCCCCTCGCTCCTACAGGCGCCTCCTAATCACTTGCGCGTGGTCGGTGCCTTCGCCGGCTGCTTCATCTGCTGCAGCAGCGCCGCACACTGGTTGTCGTCCTGCTTGCTCGGAGCGATCAGCGCCAGCAGCGCCGCCGCCGGAGCCACCGCCACGCCGAGAGCGACCATCCCTGCGCCACGCGCCGCCAGCGGCAGCACATGCACGCCGGCTTTCGGATTCTTGAAGGTGCCCTGCACATAAAGCGGCGAACGCAGGGAGAAAATGCGCACGCCCTTGCTCCGCGGGGTGATGTCCAGGTCGAGTTGTTCGGTGGCGAAGTTGGCCGTGCCATTCACCGTGATGATGGCGTTCTCGGTATCGAAGGCGAATACCCGCGGCTTGGCCAAACCATTGGTAATGCCCACGTCGGCGGCGGCGCAGTTGATCTTCACCTCATCATCGCCGAACAGCTTGTTCACCACGTAGTTGCCCACGTTGAGCCCGGCGATCTCCATCAGGCTGCGGCTGATGCGGCCGTCATTGATCAGCAGCTTCATCTCGCCATTGGCGCCGGCCAGGATGGTCGCCACCGAATTGCCGGTGCCGGCAATGGTCGCGTCGCCGTTGAGCTCGCCGAAGCTCGACTGCATCGGCGCGAAGCTGGGGAACAACTCCTTGAGCTTGAAGCTGCGCGCCTGCAACTGGACCTTGCTCTGCAGCGGCGTCTTGCCGCCGTCCAGGCGGATGTGCGAATCCAGCGTACCGCCGGCCACGCCGAAGCGCAGCGGCTCCAGGGTCAGCAGGCCATCGTTGAGCACCAGGTGGGTATAGAGGTCGCTGATCGGCAGCTTGTCGCTGTGCACGATGCGCTTGCCGGTGAACTCCACATCAGCGTCCATGGCGCGCCAGCGGTCGGTGCGGAACTCTTCCACTGGCAATACCTTGTCGGCCGGCTGGCGGGTGCTCTGTCCACGCGCCTGCTTCTCCTGGTTCGAGTCGGCGCCGATCAGCGGGCCTAGGTCGGCCATGCGCAACTGGTCCGAGCGCAGCTTGCCGGACAGCTTGGGCCGCGGCTGGCGATTGACGAACACGAGGTCGCCATGCAGGTCACTGTCGCCGACCTTGCCGTTGAAGTTCTCGTAGTGGAACTGCGCGCCGCCCGAGTCGTGCAGCTCGGCCTTCAGGCGGCCGTCGGTCTCGTAGGCCGGCGTATCGGGCAGGGTCACGCCGGTGAGCGGGAAGAGGTTGGCCATGCTGGTGCCGGCCAGTTGCAGGCGCAAATCCAGCGCGCCAAGGTTCAGCGGATCGGTCAGGGTGCCGACGATGCTCGCGCGGGTGCTCCCGGCGGATACGTCGGCCTGCACCGGGAACGGCTTGGCCGCATCCTGCAACGCCAGCACGCCACCGACCTTGCCCGCGCCCGCGAGCGGCAGGCCCTTGTACTGGCCCTTGAGCTTCCAGCCGAACACGTAGTCCTGGGTGGCCGCCTTGTCGCCGCCGGCCAGCGCCTTGCCCGCCAACTGGCCGAAGGGCACCGGCTTGCCGAGCGGATCCACCAGCAGCTCAAGGCGGGTCTTCAGGCTCTGGTCATCGAGGGTGACGCTGCCCTTGTCGAAGCCGATCTCGCCGATGTCCAGCTTCCACGAGGATTGCTCGGGCATGGCGTTGGGGTCTTCTTCCTTCTTCGGCAGCTCGAAGGTCCAGGTGGCACGGCCGTCGGCCAGGCGCAGCAGGTCGGCGCTGGGGCGGGTGAGGACGATCTGCGGAATGCGCACCGTCTGCCACAACAGCGGCAGCGGGGCGAGGCGGAACTCGACCTTTTCGAGGCTCGCGAAGTTCGGCGCGCGCGTCTTGCCCGCCGCCCAGTCCGGATTGCCCAGGGTAATGTCCTGCGCGCTGAAGTGCGGCCACGGCACGTAGGCGCGCCAGCCGCCCTCCGCAGGTTCCGTGCGCCAGAACACCTGCAGGTCGCCATTGATGGCGAAGGGGCGCCCCAGCTCGGCCGAGACCTTCTCGTTAATGGTCGGCTTCACGCGGTTCCAGTCGAACGTGGCGATGAACACCACCAGCGCGGCGATCACCGCAATGAAACCGGTGAAGCTCCAAAGGCAGATTCGTTTCCCGCGCGTCATACCTGAACTCCCTGCTGGCCGCGTCGGTGGAAGCAGCGACGTCCCCACGCCGCTGCCGGTAATCATCGGCCGCCTGAGCATGCCGGGCCGGCATTCTCCCTTGGCCTGTTCACTTGGACCAGCATAGCGGTGCGTTGTATCCACCGATTTGTACGCAGAAGGTCCGATGCAGACGCCATGGCGAGAAAACTTAAACTTTCGCCGTCACCGGCGACTCACACCCTAGTGACCCGATTTGAGCCGTGCGCCACCGCAGCGCCGGTTTGCCACAAGGAGATGACTGATGAACCAGGCACAACTGACCGACGTCCAGACCCTGCGCCAGCGGGCGCGCCAGAACATCGAGGACGGCGCGGTGACCGAGGGCTACCATGCCGATCGCAAGACCGTGCTGCGTCTGCTCAACGAGTCGCTGGCCACCGAGCTGGTCTGCTACCTGCGCTACAAACGCCACTACTTCATGGCCACGGGCCTGAAGGCGAGCGTCGCCGCGGCGGAATTCCTCGAGCATGCCACCCAGGAACTGCAACATGCCGACCTGCTGGCAGAGCGCATCATGCAACTGGGCGGCGAACCGGACTTCAACCCGGCCGGCCTGACCGAGCGCTCCCACGCCGAGTATGTGGCCGGCAAGAATCTGCGCGAGATGATCACCGAGAACCTGGTCGCCGAGCGCATCGCCGTCGACAGCTACCGCGAGATCGTGGTCTACCTGGGCGATGACGACCCGACCACGCGCCGCCTGTTCGAGGAGATCCTCGCCCAGGAAGAAGAACACGCCGACGACATGGCGGACCTGCTCCAGGACCTGAAATAGCCAATCCCCCACCGCTGTCATCGATACCCGGCTCCGGCCGGGCATCGTGGGCGCGCCTCTCCCGCTGAGCGTAAAGCCCCGTTCCAGAGCCTTGCCCGCAGATTTCGCCCCAAATATATCGATTAATCAGATGCTAACAATCCCACCGATACCGCCAATCGAAGGCATTGATAGAAGTCAATTTTCAAAATCAACTATATGATTTTAAACAATTTATCCAACAATCATCGGCATCGATAGCGACTATCTTCCAGCATCGTTTTCCAATCGATAATCCAGAACAGATACTGAGTCCGTGTCCAACGAACTCCCCCACTCTTTCTGGAGCCGCATCATGAAACGCACCCTCGTACTTGGCTTTGCCCTCTCCGTACTTGCTGCCAATGCCGCTTTCGCCGGCTCCCAGCAGGAATCCCCGGTCATCAACGCCAGCCAGACTCAGGTTCTGGTCCAGGACGGCGCAGAGCGCACCCTGGATCAACAACAGAAACAACTGGACGCCGCCAAGGCCCGTATCGCCGAAAACGGCTCGAGCCAGTCGGTCGATCGCCTGATCCAGAAAATGAACGTCGCCGAGAACGGCTCCAGCCAGACCGTCGACCGTCTGCACAAGCAACTGGGCGTCGCTGAAAACGGTTCGAGCAAAACCATCGACCGCCTGCACAGCGAGATGAGCGTTGCCGAAAACGGCTCGAGCAAGTCGGTTGACCGCCTGCACCAGCAGATGAACGTCGCCGAGAACGGCTCCAGCCAGACCGTCGACCGTCTGCACAAGCAACTGGGCGTCGCTGAAAACGGCTCGAGCAAAACCATCGACCGTCTGCACAGCGAGATGAGCGTTGCCGAAAATGGTTCGAGCAAGTCGGTTGACCGCCTGCACCAGCAGATGAACGTCGCCGAGAACGGCTCCAGCCAGACCGTCGACCGCCTGCACAAGCAACTGGGTGTCGCTGAAAACGGTTCGAGCAAAACCATCGACCGCCTGCACAGCGAGATGAACGTGGCCGAAAACGGCTCCGAGCACACCGTCGACCAGCTGCACAGCAACATGGTTGCCGAGTCGGGTGGCGACACCGTCTTCAATGCCCACCTGAAGGCATAAGTCTCCAGGCAGTACACCGCAAGGTGAGAGAAAAGCCCGGCCCCGCCGGGCTTTCTTATCGCTCCAGGGCCGCAAAGGCACGCCATCGATACCAGGCCACCCGTGATTTGTAACGGCGTCTTGCCTGAAACCTCCTGTGAAACGCCTTAAAACACCGCCCTAGAGCGGTTTTTGTCGTTCCATCATTGGCGGCGATAGTTGAAATTAGCCGGCTAAATAATCGACATCACTGATGCTCTGTATCACCCGGCATCGTTTTTAAATCGATTTATCCGAAGGGAAAATAACCCTGTAGCCAAAACAAACCGCCCCCTTTCGGAGCCACCCAACATGAAAACCAAGATCGCCCTCAGCCTTGCACTCACCTCCCTGATGACCGCCAGCGCCGTCTTCGCCGCCCCGGCCATCCTCAACAACGGCCCGCGCAGCACGCACCAATTCCAGCAGCAGAGCGCCCAAGCCCGTGTTGCCGATAATGGCTCCGAGCGCACCATCGATCGCCTGCACAAGCAGATGGATGAAGCCCGCGTCGCCGACAACGGCTCCGAGCGCACCATCGACCGCCTGCACAAGCAAATGGACGATGCCCGCGTTGCCGACAACGGTTCCGAGCGCACCATCGACCGCCTGCACAAGCAGATGGACGACGCCCGCGTTGCCGAGAACGGCTCCGAGCACACCATCGACAAGCTGCACAGCAACATGGTCGCCGAGTCGGGTGGTGACACCGTGTTCGATGCCCACCTGAAGCGTGTTTCCTGATTGATGCGAAATACGCCGAACAGGCGAAAGAAAAGCCCGGCATCTGCCGGGCTTTCTCATTTCCAGGGTCTCGATCCGGCGGCCTATCAGCTTTTCGAATCGGCGCCGTCCGGCTCGCCATCGGAGCGGCCGATGCTGGCCGGTGCTTCCACCACCAGCTCTTCCGGCACTTCCTCGACACGCGGGTCCAGCGCTGCAGCCATCGGGCTGACGGTGTCGGGCATGGCCACGTGATGCAACGGCGCCTCGTCGACACGGTGCACGCCGGTGACACGCTTGGGCTGCACCCAGAAGATCAGGATCAGCGCATAAGCTGACACCAGCATGTAGAACATGCCCGGGCCGAAGTGGCGCATCATCGCGCCGGCGAACAGCGGGCCGATACAGGCGCCAACGCCGTAGGTGGTCAGCAGCATCGCCGAGAGAGCCACGCGGCGCGACTGCTCGACGTGGTCGTTGCCCAAGGCCACTGCCAGCGGATAAAGCGTGAACAGCAGCATGCCGGTGACAAAACCGTTGGCCAGCAACAGCGTGTACGGCAGCTCGATCAACCCCCACATCGGCACCGCAGCCAGGCACAGCAGCAAGGCATTGGCGCGGATCAGCCAACTGCGGTTCATCCGGTCGGACAACCAGCCCAAAGGCCACTGCGCGCAGAAGCCGGCGACGATGCACATGCCGACGAACAGGCTCGCCTGCGAGGTGTCCAGACCGTTGCGCGCCGCATACACCGGCGCCAGGCCGTAGAAGGCGCCGACCATCAGGCCGGCGACGAAGATAGTGCCTAGCGATTGCGGCACGCGCTTCCAGAAGAAACCGATCTCCAGCGGCGCCGCTACCAGCTTGGCCGGGTGGACGCGGCGGGTCAGAGCCAGCGGGATCAGGCACGAGGAGAAGCAGATGGCGACCAGCAGCAGCGGCTTGTAATCCAGCACCGGGCTCAGCGCCAGCAAGCCCTGGCCGACAACGAGGCCAGCATCCACCGCCACCATGTAGCCAGCGAACACCTTGCCGCGCTGGTGTCCCTCGGCCTGCTCGTTGAGCCAGCTCTCGATCACCATGTACTGGTTCATCATCACCGCGCCCATCACGAAGCGCAGGACAATCCACACCTCCAGCTGCGAGACCAGCGCGTGGATCAGCACGATCACCGTCGCCATGCCCGCACAGGCCACGTACGAACGAATGTGGCCGAAGCCGGCGATCAGCTTGTGGCCGAACTTGCCGCCGCAGACCAGGCCGAAATAGTAAGCCGCCATCAGGCCACCGACCCACAGGTCGCTGACGCCCTCCTGGGTCAGGCGCAGGCCCATGTAGGTGGTGAACAGGCCGGAGCCGGCAAGCATCAACAGCGTGGCAGTGTAGAGCGCAGGAAAGGTGACGAGCGGGCTGAACATGGCGAGTCCGGCAGGCAAATGGGATGAAAGGGTGCGGCGACGAAAAAACCGTCCCGATATCGGACAGTGCTGGCGCAACAAAGATCACAGGTTTTACGAAGCCGCGCATTATGGTGATCCAACACCACGTCGGCTATCAGACCTCGCGCCTTCAGTTGCATGAAACCATACCGTCGTAGGATCGATCCTAAACAGTATGTACCCGGAGAATCGCCATGCTGCTCCAGGATCTCAAGCCCTTCCTGCTCTACTGCACCCTGATCAACTACGCCATCCTGCTGGCCTGGTTCTTCGCCTTCAGCCTCGCCCACGACGTTGTCTACCGCCTGCACACACGCTGGTTCGACCTGCCGGTGGATAAATTCGACGCCATTCATTACGGCGGCATGGCGGCCTACAAGATCGGCGTCCTGCTGTTCAACCTGGCGCCGCTGCTGGCGCTGTGCATGCTTTCCTGAATCGATGCGCCACCACTGCGACATCGTGACCGCCGATCAGAAAGCAACTTGTTGAAATTTATTGGAAATAATCAGGTCGTAGGGTGCACGCAGTTTTCAGGAGAACTCACCGTGCACCACACAACGCGCAGCCTGCGAAAGACCCTTGACGCCGTCGCCAGCAACAACGAGGCCACGGCCCTTGAGGTCATGCGGGCGGTCGAACAGGTCCAGGACGACCTGCTCCGGCAGAAACTGCTCAAGGCCATCCATCATCTCAATCAGGACGCCGCCGAGTTGCGCGCCCTGCGCGAAGAAGTCGCCTCGCCGCTTTCCCGCCGCGCCTGATCCGGATCAGGCTCCGGCCGGCACCGTGGGCCGGCGATGAATCCAGATGCGCTTGAGCACCGTGGCGAACTGCGCCGACAAGCGGCCGCTGTTGTAGGTCTGGCCGTAGCGCGCAGCGATTTCGCGGACCTCCCGCGATAGTGCCGCATAACGCCGCGCGGGCAGGTCCGGATAGAGGTGGTGCTCGATCTGGTGGCTGAGGTTGCCGGTCATGATGTGGAAGATCGGCCCGCCTTCCAGGTTGCTCGACCCGCGCAGCTGGCGCAGATACCAGTGGCCGCGCGTCTCGTCCTGCAGTACCTCGGGGGGGAACACCGCGGCCTTCTCGGTGAAGTGGCCGCAGAAGATCACGGTGAAGGTCCACAGGTTGCGCATCAGGTTGGCGACGACGTTGCCCAGCAGCACCGCGCCGAAGGCGCCGGTGAACAGGCCGAGCAGCGGGAACACGACGTAGTCCTTTACCCACTGGCGCCCGACCTTGGCATTGAACTGGCGCAGCAGCGGGCGCAGTTCTTCCTTGCTCATCCGCCCCTTCACGTACTTGTCCAGGCGCAGGTGCTGAACCGCCACGGCGTACTGGAACAGCAGCGCCTGGAGAGTCACCCACAGCGGCTGCCAGCGGTAGAAGGGTTTCCACCTCTGCTCCGGGAACAGCCGTACCACGCCGTAACCGACGTCGTCGTCCATGCCCAGCACATTGGTGTAGGTGTGGTGCACATGGTTGTGCGTATGCCGCCAGAAATCCGCGGGGCCGACGATGTCCCACTCGTAGTGCTGGCCGGAGAGTTCCGGATCGTTCATCCAGTCGTACTGGCCATGCATGACGTTATGGCCCAGCTCCATGTTCTCCAGGATCTTGCCCAGCCCGAGCAGCAGGGTGCCCAGCAGCCAGGTCGGCGGGAACCAGCCGGCCATCAGCAGCACGCGGCCGCTCCAGCAGCACAGGCGCACTGCCGCGCGGATGCGCCGGATGTAGCGGGCGTCTTTCTCGCCCAGGTCGTGCAGGGTGCGCTGGCGCAGGGCGTCCAGTTCGGCACCGAAGGCCGCCAGCTCGGCGGCAGTGAGGTTGCGGTCTTCGCGCATCGTTGGCTGTCCTGACTCAGAGATCGACCGTCAGGTCGCCCTGGGGCGCGCTGACGCAGATACGGATGGGCTGGCCCGGTTCGCTGAACAGCTCGCCGCTGCGCAGGTCACGCACGCAACCGCTGACCAGGGTGCAGGTGCAACGGGTACAGACGCCCTGGCGGCAGCCATGCACCGGGCGCAGGCCGCTGGCCTCGGCCTGCTCCAGCAGGTTGCGATGGCTGTCGCCGGTCACCTGCAGCGCACTGCGGGCAAAATGCAGGCTCACAGCCTTCGCCGCCTCGCTTGCGCTCCAGGCCGGAGGGCTGAAGCTTTCCACCTGCAGGCTGGGGCTGATCGCGCCCAGTGCCTGGCGTACGCTTTCGACGAACCCGCCGGGACCGCACACCAGCACATGGCGGCCATCCAGATCGGCAACGTGATCGCGCTGGAAGCGGCCGGCCAGCTCGCCTTCCAGCGCAGCATCGCGGCTCAGCGCCCAGCGCAGCTCAAGGTTCGGATACTGTCGCGCCAGCGCTTCCAGTCCGGCGACGAAAGCCTTCTGGCCGCGCTCACGCACGTAATGCAAAAGCGTCACTGGCCCGTTGTAGCCACGTGCCAGTGCCTCGCGCAGCAGGCCGAGCAACGGCGTCAGCCCGCTCCCCGCCGCCAGCAGCAGTACGCCCTGCCCGTCGACCGGCCAGTTCAGGTCGCCGCCCGGCTGCCCCAGCTCCAGCACATCGCCAACGCACAACTGCTGCAGCAGGAAGGAAGATACCCGGCCGCCCGGCTGCAGCTTCACGGCGAACTCCAGGCAGCCATCTGCGGCGATGCGCGTCAGGCTGTAGCTGCGGCTGTGTCGCACGCCGTCGCGCTCGACGAACAACTGCAGGTGCTGGCCCGGGCGTGCACCGCGCCAGTGCGCATTGGGGCGCAGGCGCAGTTCGAGCATGTCATCGGCCACCCACTGCCGCGCCTCGACCCGCGCGAACACCCGCTGCAACGACCAGCCGCGGTTGCAGGCGCGCAGCAACGCGTCGACGTCCGACTCGCGCAGCCACTGGCCGCGCACCAGGGCACGCAGCGGCGACAGCAGCGGTGAGACAAGACGCAGGCCAGCGAAGGGAAGCAGGGACATGGATGGATACCGAACAGTAAACAGGTGTTCACTTAAAATCTCACGCGTAAGAGTTTTCAGTCAACACTTGTTCACTATTTCGCTCAGAACTTGCCCCGCCACGACCGGCATTTGTTAGAGTGCCTGCGCCCTCACCATGGATAGCCGTATGTCCACTCCCCGCGCCGAACAGAAGCAGCAGACCCGCCTGGCCCTGATGGATGCCGCGCGCAGCCTGATGGACAGCGGTCGCGGTTTCGGCAGCCTGAGCCTGCGGGAAGTGGCGAAGACGGCTGGGATTGTCCCAGCGGGGTTCTACCGGCATTTCACCGACATGGACCAGCTCGGCCTCGCCTTGGTCGCCGATGTCGACGAAACCTTCCGCGAGACCCTGCGCGTGGTGCGCCACAACGAATTCGAGCTGGGCGGAGTGATCGAGGCCTCGGTGCGCATCTTCCTCGATGCCGTCACCGCCAATCGCACCCAGTTCCTCTTCCTCGCCCGCGAGCAGTACGGTGGTTCGCACCCGATCCGCCAGGCAGTCGGCGCCCTGCGCCAGCGCATCACCGACGACCTCGCCGCCGACCTGGCATTGCTCAACAAGCTGCCACACCTGGGTGCACAGGACATCGATGTGATCGCCGACCTGGTGGTGAAGACGGTATTCGCCACCCTGCCCGAGCTGATCGACCCGCCGGCCGACTCGCTGCCCACGCACCTCTCGCCCCAGGCCAAGATCACCCAACAGCTGCGCTTCATCATGATCGGCGCCAAGCACTGGACCGGGATCGGCTCGCGGCCCTGAATCGCCCGCACGCGCTCATCGTTTACCTGTCGGAGCGAGGGGGACGCCCAGTTCTTGCTCACGAATCGCTGCACGGCGGAGTTTGTTCGCGAGCAGGCTCGCTCCCACAAAGATTCGCTTCGCCCCGTATTGGTGCGCACCGTTTTCGTGCGCACCATCATCGAGCGCCCGCGCCATTCCTGATCGATCGGACAACCACTGCAACCCGCGCCAGTGCTGACGTTGGCTCACGCTGGCAAGCCCCTTGCTGTAGCTCGATCATTGCTGCTGCCGGACACTGCCATGCTGGTCATCCACCAACGAACCGAACCCCGCGAACACTGGGACGCCGAGCTGCGCCTGAATTACGAGGCGCGCAGCAAGAGCCGCCTGCGCTGCTTCAGCATCACCGGTGAAGACGTCGGCCTGTTCCTCGAACGAGGACAGCCGCCGCTGGCGGATGGCGAATTCCTGCTGGCCAACGATGGCCGGGTGGTACGTGTCTGCGCGGCCCCCGAGAAGCTGCTGCACGTCACCTGCGCCAACCCTCGCGAACTGAATCGCGCGGCCTATCACCTGGGCAATCGCCACGTCGCCCTGCAGGTCGGCGACGGCTGGCTGCGCCTGCTCGACGACTATGTGCTCAAGGCCATGCTCGACCAGCTTGGCGCCACGGTGGAAGCCATCGAGGCGCCGTTCCAGCCGGAGCATGGAGCCTATGGTGGCGGCCATCATCACTCTCACCATGGCGAAGAGCAGTTCAACTACGCGCCGAAGTTGCATCAGTTCGGAGTTCGCTTGTGATGTTTCGGCGTTGGGCTTTCTCCCACACCCCGGCCCTCTCCCTCAGGGAGCGAGGGCTGTTCGGTGTACGCGGGCAGGTCGTCGTTCATGAGTGACTCTTCCAGCCTCTGGTCACTGCTGCGCCTGGCCAGCCCGCAGTTGCCCATCGGCGGCTACAGCTATTCCCAGGGACTGGAAAGCGCCATCGACCAGGGACTGGTGGCAGACGCCGAAGCGGCGCACATCTGGCTCAGCGACCAGCTGCAGTTGAACCTCGCCCGCTTCGAGGGCCCGCTGCTGGCCGACTTGCTGCGCGCGGCACAGGCCGAAGACTGGGCCGCCCTGCGCGACGCCGCCGAACGCCACCGCGCCAGCCGCGAGACCCGCGAGCTGGGCCTGGAAAACCGCCAGATGGGTTTCTCCCTCCGCCAGTTGCTCGAAGCCCTGCCGGAGCTGGACGAGCCCGCGCGCCAATGGCTCGCCGCGCAACCCGAACCCTCCTTCACCGCCGCCTGGGCTCTGGCCGCCCGCGCCTGGGGTTTATCCCCGGAACAGGCCCTCGGTGCCTGGCTGTGGAGCTGGCTGGAGAACCAATTGGCGGTACTGATGAAGACCCTGCCGCTGGGCCAACTGGCCGCGCAGAAGCTCACCTCGCAATTGCTCCCCGACCTCGACAACGCCTGCCAGGCAGCACTCGCCAATCAGCCCCACGGCGGCGCGCCCTTCGGTCTCGCGCTGGCCTGCATGAACCACGAAACCCAATACAGCCGTCTGTTCCGCTCCTAGGAGAACTGCCATGAACTCTCAACCTCTTCGCGTCGGCATCGGCGGCCCGGTGGGCTCCGGCAAGACCGCCCTGACCCTGGCGCTGTGCCGCGCCCTGCGCCAGCGCTACAACATCGCCGTGGTCACCAACGACATCTACACCCAGGAAGACGCGCAGTTCCTGGTGCGCAACGAGGCGCTGGAGCCGGAGCGGATCATCGGCGTGGAAACCGGCGGCTGCCCGCACACGGCAATCCGCGAGGATGCCTCGATCAACCTGGAGGCGGTGGACCAGCTCAACCGGCGCTTCCCCGGCCTCGACCTGATCCTGGTGGAATCCGGCGGCGACAACCTCTCAGCCACCTTCAGCCCCGAGCTGTCGGACCTGACCCTCTACGTGATCGACGTCTCGGCCGGCGACAAGATTCCGCGCAAGGGTGGGCCGGGCATCTGCAAGTCCGACCTGCTGGTGATCAACAAGATCGACCTCGCCCCGCTGGTGGGCGCCTCGCTGGAAGTGATGGACCAGGACGCCTCGCGCATGCGCGGCGACAAGCCCTTCGTCTTCAGCAACCAGAAGACCGGCCAGGGCCTGGCCGAGATCATCGCCTTCATCGAGCGCCAGGGACTGTTGACCGCGGCCTGATGTATTTTCTGCGACCACGGAAACGGGGCCGCCACATGACAAGAACCAGGGAGTTTTCCATGCAGTTGCGCAAAGCCCTCTACAGCCTGGCGCTGTTCCTCATCCCGGCGGCGGCTTTCGCCCATCCGGGCCATGGCGACCATGGCCTGGTCGCCGGCATCGCCCACCCCATCACCGGCCTCGACCACCTGCTGGCGATGCTCGCCGTCGGCCTCTGGGCCGCGCAGCAGAAAGGCGCGGCGCGTCTGGCGCTGCCCTGCACCTTCGTCGGCACCATGCTGATCGGCGGACTGCTCGGTTTCGAAGGAATGCAGATGCCGTTCATGGAGACCGGTATCGCCGCTTCCGTGCTCGCGCTGGGGCTGTGCGTCGCGCTGGCCGTGCGCCCGCCGCTGTTCCTGGCGATGGGCGCAACCGCGTTGTTCGCCCTCGCCCACGGCGTGGCCCACGGACTGGAGCTGCCGGCACTGAGCAGCCCGTGGCTGTATGCCGCCGGCTTCGTCGCAGCAACTGCCGCGTTGCATGCGGCCGGTTACGGGATTGTTCGCCTGTTGCCACAAGCGGCGGCACCGCTGGTGCGTGCCGCCGGCCTGGCCTCGGCCGGCGCCGGTGCCTGGTTGCTCGCCGGCTGATGCTTTACCTGTAGGAGCGAGGGGGACGCCTAGTTCTTGCTCGCGGACAAGCCTCCGCAGCGGGACATGGTTCGCGAGCAAGCTCGCTCCTACAAGATCAAGAGCCCCGCACTCTAACCCTCTCCCTCTGGGAGAGGGCTGGGGTGAGGGGAAGCCCCTGCACAGATGCCCCAAGGCAAAAGTGATGAAACCGCCGGGGGCCGATCTCGCCTCACACCTTGCGATGCACCGAGAACCCCGCCCACGCCTGGCTCACCGGCATGATTTCCAGGGTGTTGATGTTGATGTGCGGCGGCTGGTTCATGATCCAGTGGATGGTCTCGGCGATGTCCGCCGACTGGATCGGCTCGGCGCCAGCGTAAGTCTTGTCGTACTTGGCCTGGTCACCGCCGAAGCGCACCAGGGAGAACTCGCTCTCGCACATGCCCGGCTCGAGGTTGGTGACGCGCACGCCGGTGCCCTGCAGGTCGCAGCGCAGGTTCAGCGAGAACTGCTCGACGAAGGCCTTGGTGGCGCCGTACACATGGCCGCCCGGATAGGGCCAGTGGCCGGCGACCGAGCCAAGGTTGAGGATGCTCGCGCCCGGGCCATGGGCGATCAGGCGCGGCAGCAGCAGGCGGGTGGCGTACATCAGGCCCTTGATGTTGGTGTCGACCATGGTGTCCCAGTCATCCAGCTCGCATTCCTGCGCCGGGTCGGTGCCCAGTGCGAGGCCGGCGTTGTTGATCAGGCCGCGCAGCCTGGCGAACTTCTCCGGCAGGCTGTCCACCGCCGCGGTCATGCCGGCGCGGTCGCGCACGTCGAGTACCAGCGGCAGCACGTCGGTCTCGGCGGAAAGCTCCTGGGCCAGTGCATTCAGGCGATCCTCACGGCGGCCGGTGATCACCAGCGACCAGCCGTCACGGGCGAAACGTCGCGCACAGGCTTCGCCGAAGCCGGAAGTTGCGCCGGTAATGAACAGGGTGGGAGTGGTCATCGCAGGTTCCTCTTGCCAGATGCTGGACGCAGCCGTCGCCGGTACCTGCCGGACATTCGTGCCGCGCGCGTTCTTGTCGGTCGGTCGAGCATAACAGCCCGGGCTGCCCGCCTTGCGTTACAGCCGCGCTGGATAAAACCCGCACAGCTGCTTGAAAGCCCCGTGGTCACGGGCCTGGCGCAAGTTGCACTCACCTTTTCCACAGGCTGCTCCACGGATTCTGTGGGCAAACAGAAAGCGCCCTTTTCGCTGGACGATTTTCGAGCGTACCAGCGCAGGCCGCGCCGCCGTTGCGCTGGAGAAGTTCTTCCCAAGGTTATCCACAGGTCTTTCAACGGCTGACGGGGACAACTGTCAGTTTCCCGGAACTTTTCCGCGAAGCCGTAACTGTCCATCCATACAGGGGTTGCGGTGTGATCGAACAGAAATCGACCGCCCGTGACGGCGCCTGTGGCCACGGGGCCTGGCAGCGTTCTCCCAGACGTTATCCACAGCCCGGCCCACAGATTTTCGGGACAACTTCACTGCACCAACAGGCGCGCGGCGATCAAGTCTTCCAGTGCATAACCGACGGATTTGAATAGGGTGATCTCGCTGTCGTCCCGCCGCGCACCGCGCCCCTGCAACAGGTCGCTCAATTGGGTAGCAATGGCGCTCTTATCGATGACGCCCTCGCCCATCGGGATCAACAAGTCGCCCGCTTCCTCCAGCGCGCCTTCGCGAGTGTCGACGACGATGCGCGCACGGCGCACGGCTTCACTGTCGGTCTCACGCATGCTCGGCAGGAAAGCGCCGACCAGATCGAGGTGGCAGCCCGAGCGCAACCATTCGCCTAGCACGATGGGCTCGCGGGAGGTGGTCACGCAGCTGATGCAGTCCGCCGCCGCGACTCCGCCGCGCAAGTCGGGGCAGGCATGGACGGGATAGCCTTCGTCCGGCAATTGCTTCACCAGGGCCAGTACCTTGTCTTCGTGGCGACCCCAGAGGGCGATGTCTTCGTACTCGCGCACCGAGCAGTGGGCGCGGACCATGTGCGGCGCCAGGGTGCCGCTACCGACGATCAGCAGCCGCCGTGCATCGCGACGCACCAGGTAATCGGCGGCCAGCGCGGAGGTGCAGGCGGTGCGCCGGGCAGTCAGTTCCGAGGCTTCGAGCATGGCCAGCGGGCGGCCGCTGGTGCCGTCGAAGAGACAGAACAGCGCGGCCACCGCCGGCAGGTTCTTCGCGCCGTTGCCGGGAAACACGGTGACCAGTTTCACGCCGATGTCCTGCCCCGGCCGCCACACCGGCATGGTCAGCAGGGAGGCGTTGTCCGGCAGTTCATGGCAGCCGCGCACCGGGGCTTCGCACTCATGGGCGAGGCCGATGCGCAGGGCTTCGATCAGTTGGGGATACCCCAGGTGCTGGGCGACGTCGGCGTTGGTGAGGAAGCGGAGGTCTTGCATGGAAACCCCTCTGAAAAATGGCGGGAAACGCCCTTGTAGGAGCGAGCTTGCTCGCGAACAGCCCCGCAGCGGGGTTGGTTCGCGAGCAAGCTCGCTCCTACGAAAGGCGGCTGCGTCAATGCCCGCCCAGATACGCGTTGCGAACCTCCTGATTGCCCAGCAATTCCGCACCCGTGCCGCTCAGGCGGATCTCGCCGTTGACCATCACGTAGCCGCGGTCCGACAGCTTCAGCGCGTGGTTGGCGTTCTGCTCCACGAGGAACAGCGTCATCCCGCTCTGTGCCAGCTCGCGCAGGGTCTGGAAGATCTGCTTGACCACGATGGGCGCCAGCCCCAGCGAAGGTTCGTCGAGCAATAGCAGCTTGGGCCGGCTCATCAGCGCGCGGGCGATGGCAAGCATCTGCTGCTCGCCGCCGGACATGGTCATGGCGCGCTGGTTGCGTCGCTCCTTCAGGCGCGGGAAGAGGTCGAACATGCGCTGCATGTCTTCCTGGGCATGGTCCATGCCGATGGGGATGGTGCCCATCAGCAGGTTCTCCTCCACGGTCATGTCGGGGAACACCCGGCGCCCTTCGGGCGACTGCGCGATGCCGTTGGAGGCCACGTAGTGCGCGGACTTGTGGCGGATGTCCTGGCCCTTGTAGAGGATCGCGCCGCCCGCCGCGCGCGGCTGGCCGAAGATCGACATCAGCAGCGTGGACTTGCCCGCGCCGTTGGCGCCGATCAGCGCCACGGTCTCCCCTTCGTTGACGGTCAGCGAGACTTTCTTCAGCGCCTGGATCGGCCCGTAGAACACATCCACATCACGGAATTCCAACATCGGCGCCGTCATGCCAGCTCCTCTTCGTCTGCGCCGAGATAGGCGGCAATGACCTTGTCGTTGTGGCGAATCTCCTCCGGGCCGCCGCGGGCGATGACCACGCCGTGGTCGAGCACGATGATGTGGTCGGAGATGTTCATCACCATGCCCATGTCGTGCTCGATCAGCAGCACGGTGATGCCGTGGTGGTCGCGCAAGTAGCGGACGATGCGCGCCAGCGCCTGGGTTTCGGCAGGGTTGAGCCCGGCAGCGGGTTCGTCCAGGCAGATCAGCTCGGGCCGGGTGCACATGGCGCGGGCGATCTCCAGGCGGCGCTGCTGCCCGTAGGACATCTCGCCGGCCAGGCGGTTGGCGCAGTCCACCAGGTCCACCACTTCCAGCCAGTAGAAAGCGTGATCCAGCGCTTCGCTTTCCGCGCGGCGGTAGCCGGGGGTATTGAGCACGCCGGCGATGAGGTTGCGGTTGACGAACATGTGCTGGGCCACCAGCAGGTTCTCCACCACCGACATCTCGCGGAACAGCCGGATGTTCTGGAAGGTGCGAGCAAGGCCCGCGCGGTTCACCAGGTGAGTGCCGCCGAACATCTTGTAGTACAGGCGGTTGCCGAACTGCGCCGGGTTGACGAAGTCGCCGCCCTGGAACGGCTGGCCGAGCACCTTGATGACGTCGGTGGTGCCACCCTGGGTGTTGAGCAGGATGTTGCCACCGGTGGCCTTGTAGAAACCAGTGAGGCAGTTGAACACCGTGGTCTTGCCGGCGCCGTTGGGGCCGATCAGCGCGGTGATGGAGCCGCGTTCCACATCGAGGTTGACGTCGTTGAGCGCCTTGATGCCGCCGAAGTGCATCATCAGGTGCTCGACGCTGAGGATCTTGTCACCGCTCATGGCGCCACCCCCTTGCGTACGGCGAAGCCCGAGCGGCTGATGCGGATCAGCCCGCGCGGCCGCCAGATCATCATCAGCACCATGAGGATGCCGAACAGCAGCACGCGGTAGTCGGCGAAGCTGCGCAGCAGTTCCGGCGCCACGGTGAGGACGAACGCGGCGATCACCACGCCGACCGTCGATCCCATGCCGCCCAGCACCACGATGGCGAGGATCAGCGCCGACTCGAAGAAAGTGAACGACGACGGGTTGACGAAGCCCTGGTAGCTGGCGAAGAACACTCCGGCCAGGCCTGCGGTGGAGGCACCGAGCATGAACGCCGAGAGTTTCACCAGCACGTGGTTCAGGCCCATGGCGCGGCAGGCGATTTCGTCCTCACGCAGCGCTTCCCAGGCGCGGCCGACCGGCATGCGGGTCAGCCGGTGCTTGATGTAGAGCACCAGCATGACGACCAGGAACAAGACGATGTAGATGAACAGGAACTTGAAGTTCTGGTTGTAATCGATGCCGAGGAACTCGTGGATCGGCGTGCCGCCCTCCTTCGCCCGGCGGCCGAATTCAAGACCGAAGAAGGTCGGCGACGGCACCGGCATGCCATTCGGGCCGCCGGTGAAGGACAGCCAGTTGTTGAGGATCAGGCGGATGATTTCGCCGAAGCCCAGGGTCACGATGGCCAGGTAGTCACCGTGCATTCGCAGCACCGGGAAGCCCAGCAGCGCCCCCGCCAGCGCGGCGACGATGGCGGCCAGCGGCAGCACCGTCCAGAAGCCCAGGCCGAGGTACTGGTAGCCCAGCGCGAGGCCATAGGCGCCGATGGCGTAGAAGGCCACGTAGCCGAGATCGAGCAGGCCGGCGAGGCCGACCACGATGTTCAGCCCCAGGCCGAGCAGCACGTAGATCAGCCCGAGGATGATCACGGTGAGCAGGTACTTGCTGGCGAAGAACGGGAAGATCACCGCGGCCAGGATCACCAGCGGGACTATCCAGCGCAGGCGCGTCTTGTAGCCCGGCGGCAGTACGCTGATGCCCGAGTCGGAGCTCTCGAAGCGGTCCATGATACGCAGGCCGGCGGGCGTCTGCAGGAACAGGCTGAGCAGCAGGCGGCCGAGCATCACCGCACCGATCATCCAGGCCAGGCGGAGCGGTTCGACCTTGAAGCTGTAGCCATCGAGCACGATGCCGACGATGGGGCCGAACACGATCAGGGCGATCAGGCCGGCCAGCACGGTGTCGATGAGGCTCTTCCTGATATCGATGCGCGCCGGGGCCGGCGCGGCTGAAGTCTGGGTAACGGACGTCATGCTTACACCTTCGATACCTGGGGACGACCCAGGAGCCCTTGCGGTCGGAAGATCAGGATGGTCACCAGCAGGCCGAAGGCGAACACGTCCTTGAAGTCGGTGTTCACCATGCCGGAGAACTGCGCCTCGGCTACTCCCAGGATCAGGCCGCCAAGCATGGCGCCAGGCAGCGAGCCGATGCCGCCGAGCACCGCGGCGGTGAACGCCTTGATGCCGATGATGAAGCCGGCGTAGAAGTCGAAGGTGCCGTAGTTCATGGTGATCAGCACGCCGGCCAGCGCGGCCATGGCGGCGCCGATGACGAACACGTAGGAGATCACCCGGTCGGTGTTGATCCCCAGGATCGAGGCCATCTTGCGGTCCTGCTGGGTGGCGCGGCACATGCGCCCGAGCTTGGTGTACTGGATCACGTAGGTCAGCACGCCCATGCCGACGAAGGCGGCGATGAGGATGAACACCTTGGTGTAGGTCAGCTGCACGAAGCCTTCGCCGATGTGGAACTTGAAGGCACCGTCGAGCAGGGTCGGCACGCCTTGCTGGCGCGGGCCCTGGGCCAGCTGCACGTAGTTCTGCAGGATCAGCGACATGCCGATGGCAGAGATCAGCGGCGCCAGGCGCGTGGAGTTGCGCAGCGGCTTGTAGGCGATGCGCTCGATCACCCAGCCATAGACGCCGGTGACGAAGATGGTGAAGACCAGGGTGCCGAGGATCAGCAGCGGGAACGACTGCAGGCCGAAGAAGGCCAGCAGGGCCAGGCCCACCGCCGAGAGATAGGCGGAGATCATGTACACCTCGCCGTGGGCGAAGTTGATCATGCCGATGATGCCGTAGACCATCGTGTAGCCGATGGCGATCAGACCGTAGACCGACCCGAGGGTCAGCCCGTTGATCATTTGCTGAAGGAAGATACCGTCCACGATTGGGTACTCGCGCAAGCAGGGCAGGAAAGGCTGACGGCTCGCGCAATCACCGGCTCGTGACCAGCTGCGCGCGTACCGCCGACCTGCGGGGAAGCCGGCGCCGCGGGTAGCGGCGCCGGCCGGGTCAGGCGGTTACTTCTTGAACGCGTCGAGCTGGTGGTACTTGCCCTTGTCGTCCCACTCGTAGACCACGTAGTCGGAGACTTTCAGGTCGCCTTTCTTGTCCCACTCCTTCTTGCCCATCACGGTCTGTACCGGATTGGCCTTCAGCCAGGCGCTGGCCTTGGCCGGGTCGGTCTTGCCCGCGCCGTTGAAGGCAGCGGCCAGTGCCTGAACCGAGGAGTAGGCGTAGAGGGTGTAGCCTTCCGGCTCGAAGCCATTGGCGCGGAATTTTTCCACCACGGCCTTGCCGTCCGGGATCAGGCGCGGGTCGGCGCCGAAGGTCATCAGCACGCCCTTGACGTACTGCGGGCCGCCGGCGGTGGTGACCAGTTCGTCGGTAACGATACCGTCATCGGACATGAACTTGGCGGTCAGGCCCTGCTCGCGCATCTGGCGAACCAGCGGGCCGGCTTCCGGGTGCAGGCCGCCGAAGTAGACGACTTCTGCGCCCGAGGCGCGGATCTTGGTGACCAGGGCGTTGAAGTCCTTCTCGCCACGGGTCAGGCCTTCGTACAGCACTTCCTTCACGCCGCGCTTGTTCAGCTGCGCCTTGGTGGCGTCCGCCAGGCCCTGGCCGTAGGTGTCCTTGTCGTGGATCACCGCGACCTTCTTCGCCTTCAGCACGTCGACGATGTAGTCGCCGGCGACGATGCCCTGCTGGTCGTCACGGCCGCACATGCGGAACATGCCGGAAAGGCCGCGCTCGGTGACCTGCGGGTTGGTGGAGCCGGGGGTGATGGCGATGATGCCGGCCTCGTCGTAGACCTCCGAGGCAGGAATGGTGGAGGAGGAGCAGAAGTGGCCGACCACGGCGACCGCCTTGTCCTGGTCCACCAGGCGGTTGGCGACGGCCACGGCCTGTTTCGGTTCGCAGGCGTCGTCCGCCTTCACCAGCTTGATCTTCTCGCCATTGATACCGCCGGCGGCGTTGATGTCTTCCGCGGCCTGGCTAGCCCCACGCCAGTACTGTTCCCCGAACGAGGCGTTGGCCCCGGTGTGCGGTCCTGCGACCCCGATAACAACATCGGCCTGTACTACGGAAGACATGCCCAGCGCGGTGGTGACCGCCAGAGCCAGAAAACCTTTTCTGTAAATCTTCTGCGACATGGAGTTTTGCTCCTGAGGGTTTTTGTAATGGCGCGTTGTATTTCTTGTTGGCGATTTCTCGTTTAAGCGATTCAGCGAAATATCAACAGCAAGCGGCGTGCCATTCGTTTTTGTTATTAACCAAGTCCTACAGCGAAAATAGCTCGAGCTGGCAGACATCAAGCGCTAGACACGTGCAACCCATTGAAAGCAAAAGGTGCAACCAAGCACTAAAAAGGGTGCAACCCGCCTTCCCGTGGGCGGCCTTTTTCCAGCCACCACAGGCGCAACCCCAACCGTAACCATCGCTGTCACCGAACTGCACATCCGCGGTGCAGACCCGTCGGGGTAACGCACCATAAGAGGCTAGACCAAAGTGCAGCGAGCGTTGGCGGGCTACCCCGGAGGCGGCTTGCGCCGCCTTAGCGGCAGGCTCAGATCACCACCCGCAGGCACTGCCCGGCGTGGTAGAGGGAGAAGCCGGCTTCGTACAGACAGCTGCGCAGGCCCACGGCGGAGATTTCCTCCATCGGCCGCAGCGGCATCGGCAGGGCGCTGGCGTCACCGTCCAGCAGGAAGTCGGCGAAGGCCTTGCCCACCACCGTGCCGGTGGTGACGCCGCGGCCGTTGTAGCCGCTCATGGCGACCAGCCCCGGCGCCGGCTCGAACAGGCGCATGAGGTGGTCGGGGGTGAAGTCGATGCAGCCGGTCCAGGTGAACTCCCAGTCCACCTTGCCCAGCCTGGGGAAGTAATGCTGCTGGATGCGATCCGCCCAGCTCTTGAGGAACCACGCCGGCTTGCCGGTACCCTTGCCGAGGCTGCCGAGCAACAGGCGGCCGTCGGCATCGCGGCGGATGCTGCTGAGCACCTGGCGGGTATCCCAGGAGCCCTGCCCGCCCGGCAGGATGCGCGCGGCTTCCGCGCCCTCCAGCGGACGCGAGGCAACCTGGTAGTAGTAACCGGGGAAGAAGGTGCGGCGCAGTTCTGTCCACTCGCCTTCTGTGTAGGCACTGGAGGCGATCACCACCTGCTCGGCAGTCACAACGCCACCGGCAGTGATCACGTTCCAGGCGTTGCCTACGCGCACCAGGCCGACCACTGGGGAATGGTAGTACAGCTCACCGCCCAGCCCGACGACAGCGCGGGCGAGGCCGCTGACGTAGGCCATGGGGTTGAGCGTGCCGGCGCGACGGTCGAGCAGCGCGCCGGCGATCTTGTCGGTGCCGCAGGCCTGCTCGCACTCGCTGCCGGTGAGCAGTTCCACCGGAGCACCACGGCGATCCCACTGCTCACAGCGGCTGCGCAGGTCGGCCAGGCCGCGGGCGTTGTGCGCCATGTGCAGGGTGCCTTCGCGGCGCGCCTGGCAATCGATGCCGTACTTGTCGATCAGCGAGAACACCAGCGAAGGCGCATTGCCGAGCATGCGGTTGACCCGCTGGCCAACCTCCGCGCCCATGCCTGCCTCGATCTCGTCCGGGGGAATCCACAGGCCGGCGTTGACCAGCCCGACGTTGCGCCCCGAGCCACCGTGCCCGGTGGTGTGGGCTTCCAGCACACAAACCGTCTGGTCCCGCTCCAGCAGATGCAGCGCGGCGGACAGGCCGGTGAAGCCCGCTCCGATGACACACACGTCGACCTTGCGATCCCCGCGCAGCTCCGGAGCTTCCGGGCGATCGGGGGTCAGGTATTCCCACAGACATTCTTGGCGAAGCGACATCCAGCGATCCTTCTACGCGAACCTTGTGAATGACTCTGTACGGCGGTTGGGCCGTCGTAGGGCGCATAACGCGCCAGCGTTATCCGCCGCAGAGGGCTGGCGGATAACCTGTTCCAGGTTATTCGCCCTACGGTGCTGTGTTGTTGTGCAGGACCGAGGTGGGCGCCTAGCCCTTGCTCGCGAACCGCATGATGCCGAAGTCCACTCGGAATCCGTTCGCGAGCAAGCTCGCTCCTACAAGGGCATGTGCCCCGGTGCGATCAATCGAAGACTATGCCCTGCGCCAGCGGCAGTTCCCGCGAGTAGTTCACGGTGTTGGTCTGCCGGCGCATGTAGCCCTTCCAGGCGTCGGAGCCGGACTCGCGGCCACCGCCGGTTTCCTTCTCGCCACCGAAGGCGCCGCCAATCTCTGCGCCGCTGGGGCCGATGTTGACGTTGGCGATGCCGCAGTCGCTGCCCACCGCCGAGATGAAGGCTTCCGCCTCGCGCAGGTCGGTGGTGAAGATGCACGACGACAGCCCCTGCGGTACGCCATTGTTCAGCGCCACTGCGTCGTTGAAGTCCTTGTAGGGCACCACGTAGAGGATCGGCGCGAAGGTCTCGCTGCGCACCACGTCGCTCTGCTCGGGCATCTCGACGATGGCCGGCGACACGTAATAGGCGTCGGGGAATTTATCGGCCAGTTGGCGCTCGCCGCCGAACACCACGCCGCCCTCGCCGCGCGCCTGCTCCAGCGCGCCCTGCATGGCCAGGAAGCTGCGCTCGTCGATCAGCGGGCCAACAAGATTGCCTTCCAGCGGATGGCCGATGCGCACCTTGGAATAGGCCGTCTTCAGGCGACTGACGAACTCGTCCTTCACCGACTCGTGGGCGATCAGCCGGCGCAGCGTAGTGCAGCGCTGCCCCGCCGTGCCGACGGCGCTGAACAGCACGGCGCGCACGGCCATGTCGAGGTCGGCGCTGGGCGCCAGGATCATCGCGTTGTTGCCGCCCAGTTCGAGAATGCTGCGGCCGAAGCGAGCCGCTACGCGCGGTCCGACTTCGCTGCCCATGCGAGTGCTGCCGGTGGCGCTGACCAGGGCGACGCGCACGTCATCCACCAGCGCTTCGCCAGCGCTGCGATCACCAATCACCACCTGGCTGAGGTGCTCCGGCGCATCACCGAACTTCTTCAGCGCGCGTTCGAACAGCGCCTGGCAGGCCAGCGCGGTGAGCGGGGTCTTCTCCGACGGCTTCCACACCACCGAGTTGCCGCACACCAGCGCCAGCGCTGTGTTCCACGACCACACGGCGACCGGGAAGTTGAAGGCGCTGATCACCCCGACCACGCCCAGCGGATGCCAGGTCTCGCGCATGTGGTGGCCGGGGCGCTCGGAGGCGATGGTCAGGCCGTAGAGCTGGCGCGACAGGCCAACGGCGAAGTCGCAGATGTCGATCATTTCCTGCACTTCCCCCAGGCCTTCCTGGGTGATCTTGCCGGCCTCCCAGGACACCAGCTCGCCCAAGGCGGCCTTGCTTGCCCGCAGCTCCTCGCCGAACAGCCGCACCAGTTCGCCGCGGCGCGGCGCCGGCACCTTGCGCCAGGCGTCGAAGGCATGAGCGGCGCGGCCGATCTTCTGCTCCACCTCGGCAGCGCTTTCCAGGCGCACCGCGCCCAGGCGGCTGCCGTCGATGGGAGTGTGAATGACCTGATCGCCACCGGTGACCAGGCGGGCGTCGACGCCGAGGGATTCGAGCAGTGCGGAAATCATGCGGACTCCTGAATGGGTTCAGAACCAGTTGGAATGCCAGCAGTAATAAACGGCTTGCCTGGGCACAACAAACGACGTTTCCTATGCACATCATTCCGTAAATTCATGAACTGCCCACCATGCTGAGCAAACGCCACCTGCCGTCCATGACCGCCCTGCAATGCTTCGAAGCGGTGGCGCGGCACCTGAGTTTCACCCGTGCTTCCGAGGAGCTGAACCTGACCCAGAGCGCGGTCAGCAAGCAGGTGGCGCAGCTGGAAGAAATGCTCCAGCACCTGCTGTTCCGTCGCGTACGCCGCCGCCTGCAGCTGACGCCTGCGGGAGACCTGTACCTGGTGGAAGTGCGCAAGATCCTCACCCAGGTAGAGATGTCCACCCACTACCTGCTGTCCTACGGCGGCGAAACCGAAGTACTGCGCGTGGCAACACCACCGACCTTCGGTGCGCGCTGGCTGATCCCGCGGCTGAACGGCTGGCGCCATCGCCACCCGAACATCCACCTGGACCTGCGCCAGGAACTGGAGCCGGGCGACCTGCTGCAGTCGCGCTGCGACATCGCCTTCTTCTTCGGTGCCGGCACCCTGCCCGGCGCGGAGTGCGTAGCGCTGTTCGGCGAGGAAATGGTGCCGGTGTGCTCACCGGCGATCCTGCCGGCGCAGCCGCTGAGCGACCCGACCCAACTGGCCGACCTGGTCCTGCTGCAGAACGCCACGCGCCAGGAGGCCTGGCACGAGTGGTTCCTCAGCCTCGGCCAGCACAGCGAGCACAGCTACCACGGGCCGCGCTTCGACACCTTCTACATGTGCATCCGCGCCGCCCAGGCCGGTTGCGGTGTGGCGCTGCTGCCGCGCTTCCTGGTGGAGGAGGAGCTGAGCGAGGGCAAGTTGGTAATCGCCTGGGAGCACGGGCTGGCAAGCCGCAGCGGGTATTACCTGGCGTACCCCGAGCATGCGGCAGCGGTGCCCAAGGTCAGGGCGTTCGTGGAGTGGATTGGGGAGCGGATGGAGGGGTGAGTTCAGCTCGGCGCCAAGAGCCCCTCACCCTAACCCTGGCTGCGCGCCCCGCTCCAAAGGGAGAGGGGACTGATCGGTGCAGGTGTACACCACTGTTCTCACTGGCACAGACGGCTCCCTCTCCCTCCGGGAGAGGGCTGGGGTGAGGGGGAATGCCCGAGCGCCGGAGCGTCAGACCAACAAACTCCGATCAAACACAAACGCCCCATCCCCCTGCGGCGTAAAGCGCAACACATGCTGCGGCCGCCCCATTGGCGGCTGGTGGCGCTCGCCGGTGTCCTGCACCCAGCCCGCCGCCTTCATCCGCTCCAGCCGCCCGCGCAGGCTGGAATGCTGGATTTCCTCGCCGATGGATAGCTCGAAGGCCTTCAGCGCCTCCGCCACGGTAAAGCGCGCTGGCAGCAGGTGCAGCGGCAATGCGCTGTACACCGACTTGCTGGCCAGCCGCTCACAGGCCTGCTGCACCAGATGGGCATGGTCGAAGGGCAAGGCCAGGCGCTCGCCGCGCACAGCGTCGAGCGGCACGAAGTCGAGATCGTCGGCGGCCAGTTCGGTCTCCGGCGCCACCAGCACGAGATAGAACACGCTCAGTGACCAGCCGCGCGGGTCGCGCACTGCGTTGCCGACCGTGGCCACCTGTTCCATGTAGGCCGGCTGTACCCGCGCCTTCTCGCGCAACGCGCGCAGAGCCGCATCGTCCAGGCCGTGATCCGCGCAGCGGCCGTTGATCAGCACGCCGGGCAACGCCCACTGCCCCTCGAACGGCCCGTGGGCGCGACGGATCAGCAGCAGTTCCAGCCCGCGCTCCGGGTTCAGGCGCAGCGCCACGATATCCACGGTGGCCAGCACTTCAGCGGTACTCATCAAAACTCCTTGAATAGGTTTTCGCCGGGGAAAATCCTGCGACTTATTTCATCACGTATAGAAAGCATCTTCCACTGCCGATCATTTCCGTTCTTTTTACTTGACGACTTATTTCACGTCGTGAATTATGTAGTCACGACAGGCCACCAACGGTCAAGCGGAGGCTTCCATGAACCTGATCGCCAGCTTCGACGTAGATGCCCAGAAGGGCTTCACCCCGCTCTGCCCCAACGAACTGCCGGTGCCCGGCGGCGATGCCATCGGCGGCGCACTGAACCTGCTGGCTGAACGCGCCAGCCTGCGCCTGGGCAGCAAGGACGCGCACACCGCGCAAGCGCCCTGGGTAGTGAGCGAGCCGGCACAGATGCTGCAACCGCTGTCCCTGCCCAACGCCGACCTCACCTGGGTCAGCCACTGCGTGCCGGGCACGCCGGGCTTCGAACTGCTGGACGAACTGCCGCAGCCGATGGAGTACGACTTCTTCATCTGGAAGGGCGTCGAGCCTGACCTGCACCCCTACGGTGCGTGCTACCACGACCTGGCGGAACGGCGCAGCACCGGGGCCATCGAATACCTGCGGCAGAACGCGGTCAGCCACGTGCTGGTGGGCGGCCTGGCGCTGGACTACTGCGTGAAGACCACCGCGCTGCAACTGCGCCGCGCCGGCTTCGAGGTACTGCTGTACCTGCCGGCCTGCCGGGCCATCGCGGAAGAAACCGCCAAGACTGCCTGCGCCGAGATGCGCGACGCCGGAGTGATCCTCTGCGCAGACGAGAACGAATTGGATAGCGCCCTCGCGGGCATCAGGGAGAACTGACCATGGCCGAGAGCGTATTTGCCGAGAGCATCGTGCAGAACCTGATGGACACCGACTTCTACAAGCTGACGATGATGCAGGCGGTGCTGCACAACTATCCCAACGCCGAAGTGGAGTGGGAGTTCCGCTGCCGCAACGCCGAGGACCTGCGGCCGTACCTGGCAGAAATCCGCTACCAGATCGAACGCCTGGCCGAACTGGAAGCCACGCCGGACCAGCTCGCCTTCCTTGAGCGCATCCCGTTCATCAAGCCGGACTTCATCCGCTTCCTCAGCCTGTTCCGCTTCAACCTGCGCTACGTGCACACCAGTATCGAGGACGGCCAACTGGCCATCCGCCTGCGCGGGCCGTGGCTGCACGTGATCCTCTTCGAGGTGCCGCTGCTGGCCATCGTCAGCGAGGTGCGCAACCGATATCGCTACCGCGAGGTGGTGCTGGAGCAGGTCGGCGAGCAGTTGTACCGTAAGCTCGACTGGCTCGCCGGCAACGCCAGCGCGGACGAACTGACGGAATTCCAGGTAGCCGACTTCGGCACCCGTCGGCGCTTCTCCTACCGCGCCCAGGAAGAAGTCGTGCACATCCTCAAGCGGGACTTCCCCGGCCGCTTCGTCGGCACCAGCAACGTGCACCTGGCCCGCGAATTCGACGTGAAGCCCATTGGCACCATGGCCCACGAATGGCTGATGGCGCACCAGCAGCTCGGCCCGCGACTGATCGACAGCCAGATCGCTGCGCTGGACTGCTGGGTGCGCGAGTACCGCGGCCAGCTGGGCATCGCGCTGACCGACTGCATTACCATGGACGCCTTCCTCAGCGACTTCGACCTGTACTTCGCCAAGCTCTTCGATGGCCTGCGCCACGATTCGGGCGACCCGCTGGTCTGGGCCGAGAAGGCCATCACCCACTACCGCCGCCTGGGGATCGACCCGATGACCAAGACCCTGGTGTTCTCCGACGGCCTCGACATGCCCAAGGCGTTGCAGCTCTTCCGTGCATTGCGTGGCAAGATCAACGTCAGTTTCGGCATCGGTACCAACCTGACCTGCGACATCCCCGGCGTGGAACCGATGAACATCGTGATCAAGATGACGGCCTGCAACGGCCATCCCGTGGCGAAGATTTCCGACACCCCGGGCAAAACCCAATGCCGCGACGAGAATTTCGTCGCCTACCTGCGCCATGTGTTCAAGGTGCCGGTGTAACCCTTTTCGCATCCGACCAGGAGCCCATCAGATGAAAGACAGACAGGCCGCCATCGCCAAAGAACTCAACGTGCAGCCGCCCTTCCAGTCCGACGCCGAACTGCAGGCCGAGATCCAGCGCCGCATTCGCTTCATCCAGGACTGCCTGAAGGGTTCGGGGATGAAGACCCTGGTGCTGGGCATCAGCGGTGGCGTCGACTCGCTCACCGCCGGCATGCTCTGCCAGCGCGCCGTGGAAGGCCTGCGCGCCGAGACCGGCAACCAGGACCACCGCTTCCTCGCCGTGCGCCTGCCCTACAACGTGCAGGGTGACGAGCAGGACGCCCAGGACTCGGTGGACTGCATCGCCCCCGACGAGCGCCACACCGTGAACATCGGCCCATCGGTCCAGGCGCTGGCTGCTGAAACCCAGGCGCTGGAAGGCCTGGCGCCGGCCACCCGCGACTTTGCCCTGGGCAACACCAAGGCGCGCATTCGCATGGTCGCCCAGTACACCATCGCCAACGCCCGCGCCGGCCTGGTGGTCGGCACCGACCATGCCGCCGAGGCGGTGATGGGTTTCTTCACCAAGTTCGGCGACGGCGCCTGCGACCTCGCCCCGCTCACCGGCCTGGTGAAGAACCAGGTGCGCAGCATCGCCCGCAGCCTGGGCGCGCCGGAGCATCTGGTGGAGAAGGTGCCGACTGCGGACCTCGAAGACCTCGCCCCCGGCAAGCCGGACGAGCATTCCCATGGTGTGACCTACAAGGAAATCGACGCTTTCCTGCACGGCCAGGAGGTCAGCCAGGAAGCCTTCGACATCATCGTCCGCACCTTCGAGAAGACCCATCACAAGCGCGCCCTGCCGACCGCCCCGTAAGCCGTCGGCAACCGGCGGCGCGGGAGCAGTCCCGCGCCGCCCGGCTCAATGCTGGGGAATGACGTAGCGCCAGATGGCGATGAAGTGCAGCAGGCTGCCGGCAATCACGAACAGGTGCCAGATGCCATGCCAGTGGCGAAAGCGGCTGTCATAGGCGAAGAAGATGATGCCGATGGTGTAGAAGGCCCCGCCGCCCACCAGCCAGGCAAACCCCGCACCGCCCAGTGCGCGATAGAGCGGGCCGACGGCGATCAGCACGATCCACCCCATCACCGCATAGATGATGATCGACAGCACCCGCGCCTCGGAGCGCGGCTTGATCTCCTGCAGCATGCCGATCACCGCCATCGACCAGACGATGCCGAACAACGTCCAGCCCCAGGGCCCCTTCAGCGTCACCAGGCAGAAAGGCGTATAGCTCCCCGCAATCAGCAGATAGATCGACAGGTGGTCGAGTTTGCGCAGGATCACCTTCGCCCGCCCGCGCACGCTGTGGTACAGCGTGGAGATGCTGTAGAGCAGAAGCAGCGTCGTTCCATAGATCGCCACGCTGACGATGCGTAGCGGCTCGCCCAGCAGGCTGGTGGCGACCAGCAGCCAGATGCCGCCCACCAGCGCCAGCAAGGCGCCGATCAGGTGGGTCCAGGCGTTGAAGCGTTCACCGTGGTACATGAGGCCCCCCGTTTGAATTCCAGCAACGGACACCCTAACTCCGTTTTTTGAAATAAAAAGGGTGAAATAAAAAGCCCGACCAATAGTCGGGCTTTTCGAATCACAAGCTTTTCAGCAAAGCCGGATCACTTCAGGGTCAGGGTGCCCTTCATCATGGCCGAGTGGCCCGGGAAGGAGCAGAAGAAGGTGTACTGCTCGCCTTCCTTGAGCTTGGAAAGGTCGAAGCTCACCGAATCCTTCTCGCCGGAGCCGATGATCTTGGTGTGAGCGATGACACGGGTGTCGCCGTCTTTCACGTAGTTCTTGTCCAGACCAGCGGCCATGCCGTCGGTCACCACGCCCTGCATGTCGGCGGCGGTGGTCAGCACCCAGTTATGGCCCATGACGTTCTTCGGCAGGCTGCCCGGGTGGGACAGGTTCACGGTGAAGGTCTTGCAGCTCTTGTCGACGCTGATGGCGTTGGTGCTGAACTGCATCTGGTCGTTGCCCTGGATGTCCACGGAGCATTCGGCGGCCAGCAGCGGGGCACTGAACAGGCCAAGCAGGGATACAGCGGCGAGTTTACGGAACATGACATGCCTCCTAGGCAGGTTGGGCGGAGAATCCTGAAGGGGAAGACTGCCCGAAGGCGATCGGGGTTCCCCTGATCTGCATCAATGGCCATCAGCCACGAGCCAAGCTTCAAACTGTCTATCAGGTCGATCAGCAGGATCAACGAGGCAGAACAGCGCACCCCGCCTAGCATAGACCCCATCCCCCGGCCCAACAGGAGTTCGCGCCATGCACCGTCTTCCGATGTTACAAAGCCAACTGCTGCAAAGCCTGCTCGCATGCTACGCACTCGGCGCCTGCGGCGGGGGTGGCCGACGGGCCGAAATGGACTAGGAAAATTCGGGCTTGGTCACACTCGAAGCTGCCGCTACCCTGACGGCCTGCAAAACGAGGCCGGCCAATCGAGGAAGCTCCATGACCTTGCGTTCCATCTGCGTATTCTGCGGCGCCAGCCCCGGCGCCACCCCGATCTACCAGGAAGCCGCCGAAGCCCTCGGCCGCCACCTCGCCGAGAACGGCATCCAACTGGTCTATGGCGGTGGCGCCGTAGGCCTGATGGGCATGGTCGCCAACGCTGCGCTGGCCGCTGGCGGCGAAGTCATCGGCATCATCCCGCAGAGCCTGAAGGACGCCGAAGTCGGCCACAGCGGTCTGACGCGCCTGGAAGTGGTCGACGGCATGCACGCGCGCAAAGCCCGCATGGCCGAGCTGAGCGACGCTTTCATTGCCCTGCCTGGTGGCCTGGGCACCCTGGAAGAGCTGTTCGAGGTCTGGACCTGGGGCCAGCTCGGCTACCACGCCAAGCCCCTGGGCCTGCTGGAGGTGAACGGCTTCTTCGACCCGCTGCTGACCTTCCTCGACCACCTGGTTCAGGAGCGTTTCGTGCGCCAGCCCCACCGCGAAATGCTGCAGCGCGCCGCCTCGCCCGCTGAACTGGTCGACGCCCTGGCCGCGTGGAAGCCCCTGGCGGCGCCCAAGTGGGTGGACCGCACGCCAACGTGACGCGCCACTACCAGCAGCGCTCCGCGGCCGCACCACGGAGCCCGCTGCTGGCCAGCGTCAGTGTTCCGCAGCTATCGCCCGCCATGCTGCCCTGAGGTTCGGCCATCAGCGTGAAGCTCGCGGCCCCAGGCTCGTCGGCGAAGCCCAGGCGATAGCGCACCGGCCCGTTTCGTGGTGAATGCTGATACGGCAGGCTCGCGCCCACGTAGCTGCCATGGCTGGTGTAGTAGCGTTCCAGATACTGCGCCAACTCCACCAGGGATTTCTGTGCGTCCACCCGGTGGACCCGGCGGATATGGTCCTGGTAGGTCGGTACGGCGATGGCCAGCAGGATGCCGATCAGCGCCACCGTCGTAAGCATTTCCAGCAACGTGAAACCATTGCGATGCACGGAAGCCTTCATCTCAGCGCAGCTCCTGCCAGGCCTTGCGTCCGCTGTCGCCCGGCCAGTCGAGCTCACGCGTGCGGGGGCGCCCGTCTTCGTCCAGCGTCGTGAGCTGCACGCCGTTTCCCCCCTCCCCAGGCCGCACCAGCAGACCACCAGGCTGCCCGATCACCACATTGCCTGCCGCTGACACCACCGGCGCCGCCATGCCGGGATCACCACCGCTGGCAATATCCAGGACGACGGAGCCGTAGCGCAGGGGATCGTCACAAGGGTCGTCCCCGGGCGTCATGAGGTTGAACAGCACGAAGCGATCCGCGCGCACCTGCGCCCGTTCGATCACGCGAGTGCCGTCGGCGGGCAGGTCCAGATACCAGCCTCGACTACCGTCGCCTGGCGAACGGGCGGACAGCGCCAGCGACTGCACGTCGAGGCTTTGCGCCGACAAGCGGGTACGCCCTACCGTCGTCGAGAACGCCGTACAGGCTTTCGACTTTCTCAGGCTCGGCGGGCAGGTTATCGCCCACACGGTAATATCGCCCGGTGCCGAACATCACTCGCACCGCACCACTGCCATCGCGCGCCACAGCGATGGGCGCAGAAATCACCTGAGCCGCTCCCTTCGCATCGACGGCCTTGAACAGCGCCCCTCCGGCCAGCGAAACGGGAATGGCCGAATCCTGGCCGTCATCGCCTGCGAGATCCACGCGCCAGAGATTGCCACGACCGTCCCCGACGTACAGGCGATCGGCCGTGACATCGCCCGTACTGCTGATCGCCGTCACCGGCCCCAGGTCTCCGGCGCCGGGCAGCCTGATGCGCTTGAGCGGGCGACCATCCGCTGCATCGAGCAGCCAGAGCTCGCCGTCCTTGCCCTGCGGGTCACGGGCGCCGGAGGACAGCGCCACCACAAACCTTCCCGACGCCAACGCCAGCAAGGCCGGGCGGCCCAGGCTGTAGCCGAGTTCCGGGTGACTGAACTCCCACAGCACGCTGCCTGGCTGCATACGCTGCGGATCGCTGATATCCAGGGCGAAGACGCTGTTGCCTCCCGCTCCTGGAGTGCCTACCAGCAAGGTGCGCCAGCGCCCTTCGATCCAGGCATTCCCAATGCTCGGCGAGCCATCCACGAAGTAGCGGTGCACGTAGCCCGGAGCGGCCAGTTCGCGCAGATGGGCGAAGACCGCAGCCGGCACATAGGCAAACAGCTCACGCCCATCGCGTGCATCGAAACCATGCAGCATGCCGTCATTGGCACCGACCACCACCAGGGGCGCACGCTGCTGATAGGCCGCACTGTCGAGGAAGTCGCGATAGGCGCTGCCCAGGGTCTGCCCGCTGGCCAGCGGCTGGGGCAGCGCGGCATACGGCTGTGGGTCATGCCAGGAGTAAGCCGGGCGCGAATGGACGATGTCGCCCAGCCGGCTGCCGCGCTGCCGGTAAGGTCGGAGGCTCGCCGCCGAGTCGCGCTCGTCCAGCCTGGAACCACGCAGGTAGTCGAGCAGGCGCTCACCGTCATTGCCATCGTCGACCAGCGCCTCACGCTGCCGATCATCCAGCGCGGGCCAGGCGAAGGCGACTCCCTGCCGCGCGATACCCGAACCGTCCGGCGTGCGGACAGTGAAGATGTTTCTCCCGCCCAGTTGTGCCTGGTTAAGCTCATCCAATCGTTGCGCCGCCGACCAGACAGGCTTCGCCGAACTCCCCTGCCAAAGCAGCAGGTCGCCGCTCCACTTCGTCGGGTCCAATGTCGTGCTGAATACCTCGTCGGAACGCCCGCCCGCAATGAACTGGCTGAACGCCCCTGCGCCGCTCTCTGCAGTGCGTGCGAACGCCCGCTGCAGCTCATCACGCCAGCGCGCCGGCTCCGTGGCGTCCAGAAGATTGTCCGGGCGTACCGCAAGGGAGATCGCTGCATCGTGCCACCAGGCCGTCGGCAGCGGCGCATCCCGCTCATAGCGGTAGCCCTTGGGCACGGAGAAACCGCCATATTTCGTCGCCAGCCAGAGGGCGCTGCCCTGTCCTGCCGGCTCGATGGGGAGCCAGTAGGTGGAAAGCGTCTGTCGCCCCGGAATGTCCGTACGGAGATCGCGGGTGTGCGCGTCGTAAGCGAGGCCGGCGAAGTCGAGGGTCGCGTCGTCGGCACCTGCTCCCTCGATGGCGACCACGCGGCTACCGGCCTGGGCCATATCCACGGCCGGGTCCTTCCCCGCGAGGCGAGGCAGGCTCTCGCCAATTCGCGCCTGCCCCGCACCACCCAGGCCGAGAACGCTGTTGCGCTGGCAGGCATGGCTGATCGGGTCCCCCCAGGGCGCGACGGCAGGAAACACACGGCCGGCGCCAGCATCGGCCGGCCCCGCAAGGCTGCCCTGGTTTCTCAGGTAGCGGATCGCCGCATACAACGACTCGCCCAGGTCATCCCCGCGTCGCAACGCCGCTTCGTCGAAGCGGTTGAGGTAGTCGATTACGCCGCTGCGGCCGGATGCATCCTGGTCCGGGTTGGCGAGAAATATGCCGCTGCGTGCGGACCATTCCGCTTGCGGATTATCCGCGCCGTCGTCCAGTTTCGGGCCGATGAACGTGTGTCGGGCGCGCAGCACGACATTGCTCGTTCCGTCGCTATCAGCCCGGCCAAGCACGCTGACCTGCAGCCGGCTGGCGTACTGCTGCAATAGACCTTCGGGCTTGGACTGGCCGTCATAGCGGTGGCAGTTCCGCTCGAGCATGCCAGCCACACAGACCTGTACCCGGACTGGCAAGCGATAGGTTTCCGCGGCCTGCACAACAGTCCCGGCGAGGTAGTCCTGCGGCTCACCGGCAAACGCCGGGCTGCGGCTGAACAGGAGGCTGCGATCCTGCCCGGCGATGCGGAACGACAAGGACAGCCCGGAAAACAGCGTGGCTCCACCCGCGAGCACCGTGGATAAATGGCGGTCCGGGAAGCTGCCGTCGACTTCCGTATTGCGCGCCTTCTGCAGCACTGTCGTGCCGGCGGTATCGATGTAACGGTCTCCGCCGGTCAGCGCGGAGCGCACGACATCGAGGCGCTGAGCCGTTGCCCAGTTGAGGAAGTTGCCGCTCCAGGCGCCAGAGCAGAGATGTTCCTGCGCCGCCCGCAGGGGCTGGAAGTACTGCTGCGCGGGCTCCTGGCCATAACACTTCGCAGGATCGAAATAGCCGGCGTACGTCCACTCGGGAATGTAGGTATCCCCCGAGTGGGCAGCCGCCGCAACGGCCGAATGAGCCGTCGTAGGCAGCAGCACGAGATTGCCCGGAGCGCCGCCACCAACCTGCAACGGCACCTGGCTGATCGGCGTGGCGCTTGCCAGCCCATGCAACCCTGCCATGAGCGCCAGCGGCGCGTATTTCCATCCTCGTGCCACCACCACCTCCCTGTCGTCCATCAGCGAATGAAGTAGATGCTGCGCAACCGCGCACTGGAGACCGGCTCGCCCGAAGGCTGGCGGCGCACACCGTAGCCCGCTGCGCTCACTTCCACTGCCACGCCATACGCAGCCCTGCCCATGCCCACTTCCAAGCCTTCGTTGTTCAGCAGCCGCAGGAACTTCAATTGGTAACGCGCTTGGCGCGCGAGATCCGGAGCGCCTGCGTCGCCTGTCGAAATGTCCGCGGCAACGTCATAGGCAGCAGCGTCGAGATGAACACGCCTGTAGAGGTCGCGTGCCGCCAGTTCGCCCGCACGCAACGCAGACTCAGCTTCCTGAAATGCCATTTGACGATCACGCAGATTCCCTGCCATGCGCTCCTCCAGGCTCGCCAGGCGCATACCGGCCAGCCCGATGAGCGTCAGCAGCAACAGCATCACCAGGGTGACCAGCAGCACTGCGCCGCGCTGGGCGCGCCAACGCCTCATTCGGCCCTCACGGCATTGCGCAGCACAGTGGTGCTGCTCATCACCATGCGCAGACGACGCTCCGCATTGGCGGTCAGCGTTCGTCCGTCGAATACCAGCGCTGTCGGCGCCTCGTCGACGTTGCGGGTCAGGCTCTGCAACAGCAGGCTGACGCGCACCGTGCGCACCCTGCTCCACTCGATAGCGGCCATCTCCCACGCGGCCTTGTAGATCGCGACGGCGTCGCCGCCTACGCCAGCAACGCCATAGCGCAGGCTTAGCCCAGCCACGCCGGAAACCAGCTCGTCGGTCTGTTGCTTGTCGCTGCTCTCGCTGTTGTAGGTGACGAAGAGGCCCGGCGAGCCCCCTTCCCCCTTGCCGATCCAGTAGATGGCGTAGCGATAGGGATAGGCGCGGGTGGCCGAGGCCAGGAAGTGGCCCAACGCGCGGTTAGCGACCAGGGTGCTCGCACTGCCGGCGTTTCGCATCAGCAGGCACGACTGCAGATCGGAGAGCAGGTAATACGCCCCGGTCGAGGCACCAGCGGAGGCCAGGACGACCTGATTGCCGACGACCGAGCGCGCCGCAAGCGCGGGCTCGCCGACATAGCGCAGCAACAACGCATCCGTATTCGCCAGCTTCCCGGAGGGCACCCAGGCCGGCGCCGTCATGCCGCTGCCGTAGCCTTCGATGCCCGCCCTTTCCAGGGCAAACTGCGCAGTGCCAGCCCCGCTGGCATTCACCACGCCGGACGGACAAGCACTGACGAACCCGGCAGTGCGCAGGTCCTGTGCGAGGATGTCGAAGGCGAAACGCCCGCTTTCCTGAAGCTCGGCCAGGGCAAGGCTGGCGTGGTAGGTCTGCTTGCTGCTCAGCAGCACTTCGATCACGCCCGCCATGAGCAGCAGGCTGAGTGCCATGGCGATCAGCAATTCCACCAACGACAGGCCGCGCTGGGCGGTGGCGTCCATGTCAGAGTGAGGTGCGATAGGTAAAGGTTTCCCAGCGTTCGCCATCGCTGGGCCACCGACCTCGCGCACGACTGTCGTCCCAACGGATAGCGATCTCCACGCGGTACAGTTCGCCGCCGCGGAACACCCGCACCGAGCCGCCGCCTGATCCGCCCAGCGCCGTGCAGACCGTATTGCGCCATTGGCTGAGATCGAGTTGCGCACGACTGCTGCCGGAAACCGCCGGGCAATCTCCGGTCGGCTCGGCAAAGGCGAGGTCGTAGGCGCCCGCGCGGGCCGCCGGCAGGTTCGCCCGCAGGAGGTCGCTCATCTCGCTGGCCAGCCAGGAAGCCTGTGAGCGCTGCAATGCGCTGTAGCTGGCGGCGACTCCGACGTTCTGCAGGCCCGCCAGCCCCAGCAGGCCGATGGACAGGATCACCACCGAAACGAGCAGTTCGACCAGGGTGAACCCTCTGGCCAGCAAGCGACTTCCCATGGCTTCGCCTCGCTACTGAGCGGATTGTGCGTCGTCGTGGGACGGCGCTCCGATCTCTAGAGTGCGAGGTGTTTCAAGGCCGGGTCAGCCAGACTGCGCGCCGAAATCGCCGGGAAATTTCCGCGCGAATAGACGATCAGGCGCAGGCGCGGGAAGGCTTTCGACGGTGGAAACCACCGATCCCGGAGGCACGACCGCTCATCACGGCGGGCCCAAAGAAAAGGCCACCGTGCGGTGGCCTTTTCCGATCCCGTAGCGATCAGCCGTTGGCCGACTGCTGCACGATCACCGTCTGCGCCGGCATCGGTGCCGGGAAGTCGGTGCCCAGGGCTTCCTTGATGGTGCGGTTGGTGTCGAAGTAGACCTGCCAGTAGACGTCGTTATGGCAGTACGGACGTACCCCCAGCACCGGGCCGACAAGGTTGAACTCGAGGATTTCCACATCCACCGGCGGATCGCTCAGCACGTTGGGAATCGCCGCGATGCGCTGCTTGAGCACGGCCGCCGCGGCCTGCCAGTCGGCAGCGCCGGAAAGCTGCGCCTTGAGCTCCACGCGACGGTACGGGTTGTGGGTGAAGTTCTGGATGTTGTCGCTGAAGATCTTGTTGTTGCCCACCAGGGTCATCACGTTGTCCGGGGTGTTGATCGCGGTGGCGAACAGGCCGATCTCCTTCACGGTGCCGGTGACGCCGCCGGCGCAGATGAAGTCGCCCACCTTGAACGGTCGCAGCACGATGATGAAGCCGCCGGCTGCCAGGTTCGCCAGCAGCCCCGACCAGGCCATGCCGATGGCCAGGCCGATGGCTGCGATCAGCGCCGCGAGGCTGGTGGTCTGCACGCCGAAGTAGCCGAGGATGCCGACGACCAGAAGGATGTTCAGGGTGACGGTGATGAAGGAGCCGACGTAGCGCAGCACCGTCGGATCGACGCTCTGCTTGGCCAGCGCCTTTTCCACCAGGTTGACGGCGAAGCTGATCAGCCAGCGACCGAGCACCCAGAAGAGAATGGCTACGAGAATCTTCACACCGAACGCGAGCGCGTACTGCGAAACCGTCGCCCACAGTGCGTTGATCTTCTCCGTACCCACGTTGATGATGTTCGTATCGTCCATGGAAGCGCACCTGCGAGAGAAAGGGACCAGATGAACGCTAGCACGGCCCCAGCGGTTTGCTCGTTGCAGTGCGCAGCCCAGAGCCACGGCGGGCTCCGGGCGTCATGGAGCTAGCAGTCGCCGGGTAGCGAGGCGATCCAGCGATTGAGCAGTTCCAGCCCCTCGCGGTGCACCAGGGTGCGGCCCAGCTCGGGCATCATGTCGCCCGGCTTGTCGCTGCCGACCCGGTAGCTGAGCACCGATTTGTCCGGGCTACCGGGGTGGATGTCCTCCAACCGCCCGCCCGTGCCGCCGCCCGCCGCCACCGGTGGTTTGCAGAGGCCATAGGCGATGGAAACCGGCGTGTGCGGGTCGAGGTGCAGGCCCGAAGTACGTGCCGCGCCCTTGGGGTTATGGCAGTGCGAGCAGTTGGCGTCGAGGTAGCTGCGCGCCTGTTTCTCCAGGTCCTCACCGGGACGCGGATGGCCCCACAAGGCGTTCTGCGGCACCTGCGCCAACGCCGGCAGGCCCTTGAGGAAGCCGCGTGCCTGCCAGTGCTGCAGCTGGTTTTCGCTGCCCTCGGCGTAGGCGAAGTCCTTGTTCAGGTGCCGCGCCTTGGGCCCCAGCGGGGCGATGCCGCCGCCCTTCTGCTCGGCGTGGCATTCGGAGCACTGATTGGCGTCCGGCACCATGTAGGTGAAGGCAGCCTTCTTGCCATCCTCGGCGGTCAACTCCAGCGCCGGGCTGTCGCCGGCGAGTTCCAGCGTCGCCTCGCTCTGGTCGGCATTCCACACGTAGGGCAGCGCCGCCCAGCCGTCCTTTTGCCGCACCAGCACACGGGTTTCCACCAGGTGGACCTTGCCCATGTCCAGCCCGGCCTTGGGGTCGCGGTCGTCCTGGCTGTTCTGCAGCAAGTTGCCCTGGGCGTCCCTGGGGTAATAGAAGGTCTTGGTCAGCACGGTGCCGACGGGGTAGTCGAAGCGGTCCTCGGCGTACTGCGCCGACTGACCCTCGGGCATCCATACGGTGCGCAGCTTGTGCGCGTAGTCGGTGAACAGCGGGGTGTTGAGGTCATACGGCAGCACCTCGGCGGCCGGCGTCAGGTGGCCGTCCGCCAGGTGCAGCATGCCCCAGCCGCTGAGCTTTTCCGGGTAGTCATCACCTTCGGGCTGATAACGCGGCTTGCTCTCCTGCCCGCATCCGGCCAGTGCACCAGCAAGGGCAGCGGCCAGGGCGAGCGACAACAGGAACGAAGCGGGTTTCGTCATGCCTTGTTGCCCTTCTCGCCGAGGCCGGCCTGCTCGATTTTCGGCAGCGGCTTGAGCTTGCACTGGTGGCTGCTCATGTCGGTGCTGATGTTCTTGTAGCCGTTGGGACCGTCGACGTTGACGATGCCGGCGCTGCCGTTGTCGATGCAGATGGCCAGGGCTTCCGGAAGCTTGCCGTCGACCAGTTTCTTGTCGTTGAAGTAGCCGTCCCAGAGGATGTCCGGCAGGCGCCCGTTGAGACCGAACTTGGCGATCTTCAGGGCCTTGAGCTCCAGGTGGTCGGGGCTGTCGCCGCCCGGACCGAAGGTGTTGCCGTGGATGAAGATGCCTTCGGGGTACGGGTCGAAGTTGGGCTGGGTGGCCTTGCCCGAATAACCGGTGCTGAAGTAGCTGCTGACGATGACGTTGGCGGTCTTGTGGTTGCCGATCTTGTTGTCGAAGATCTCCACGTCATCGTTGGAGTTCACCACCACGCCCGAGCCCGCCGGTACGCTGGCCACTGGCGTGCCCTTGTGGCCGAAGTTCTCGTGGTTGTTGCCCTGCACATCGTTGTCGAAGACGCGGGTGCCGCGTCCCGGCTGCGGCAGGTTGGGCATGTTGAAGACGAGGATGCCGCCGGTATTGTCGGTGGCGACGTTGTTGTAGACGTCGGCGCCGATGGTGTTCTCGATCTCGATACCGGCGACGTTGCGCTCGGCGCGGTTGTTGCGCACGACCACGTTGCGCGACTGGCCGACATAGATACCCGAGTCGGAGGCGCCGATCGCGACGTTGCCTTCGAGCAACGTGTTTTCGGTCTGTACCGGGTAGATGCCGTAGCCGCCGTTCTCGGTAGCCGGGCCGTTGGTCCATTCGGTGCGGATGTTGCGGATGACGATGTTCTTGCCACCGATGACCTTCAGGCCGTCGCCCTTGGCGTCCTCGATGGCCAGGCTCTCGATGGTGAAGTCGGAGGCGTCGACGAACAGGCCTTCGGCACCGGCCTTCTGGTTCTTGAAGCTGAGGATGGTCTTGTCCATCCCGGCGCCGCGGATGGTCACGCCGTCCACCTTCAGGCTCAGGCTGCGGTCCAGGTGGTAGGTGCCGGCGGGAATGTCGATGACATCGCCGGCCTTGGCCTTGATCAGGCGCGCCTGCAGGTCTTTCTGGAAGTCGGCGCTGACGGCAGCGGTGGGCTTGTCACCTTCGCCGCAGGCGGCCAGGGCAACGGAGAGAGCGAGAAGGGAAAGAGTGGCGAGACGCATGGCGGGCTCCGGTCTTGTTTTTATGATATGGAACTATCGTACCAAATAAGACCGAGAATACTCCTACATCCCGCGCCACGCCAGCCCTTCAGGCACATCGCACTTTGATTGATTGACGTCAGGGTTTAGCGGTGGCGGATCGGGATGATCTGCGCTTCCAACCCAAGGAGTGCACGGATGAGCTTCATGCCCTGGAACGACGAGTTCGTGATCGGAATCGAGCGGATCGATGAACAGCACCGCTGGCTGGTCGACCTCACCAATGCGCTGTACGACAGCCTGAACGGCCCGGAGGACGAAGGCCAGCCCATCGGCGAGTTGCTGGAGCAACTGGTGGAGTACACGATGAATCATTTCATCGTCGAGGAAGTGCTGTTCCAGCGCCTGGGCTACCCCGAGGAGGAAGCGCACCGGGCCGAGCACGATCGTTTCAATCGGCAGATCATCGACCTGCTGTACCGCCACGAGGATGGCGAAGTCGTCTCGGTCGAGGCCCTGGAGCTGCTCAAGTCCTGGCTGATCCACCATATCCTGAAGGTGGACAAGGCTTACGTGGCGTTCTTCAAAGGAAAAGGCGTGACCGATTAGCGGGCACGCCTTTTCTCGATTGCAGCAAACCAGGGGTCAGCGCGGAATATTGGGCTGTCGCTTGGTGGTGCGCTTCTTGCCCTTGGCGTAGCCGCTGGCCTTGCCTTCCTCGGCCTTGTTCCACGGCTTGGAGCCGTTGCTGGCGCGCGGCGGCAGGCCGGTGTGCTGGGTCAGCAGCGGCTTGCCGGTCTTCTTGCTGCCGGCCGGGGTGGAGTTCTTGCGGCGCGCGCTCTGGTACTCGTCGGTCTGCGGCTGGTAGGTCGGGATCAGGTGATGCTTGCCGTTGCCGATCAGGTCGGCACGGCCCATGCGCTCCAGCGCCTCGCGCAGCATCGGCCAGCCCTTCGGGTCGTGGTAGCGCAGGAAGGCCTTGTGCAGGCGGCGCTGCTGGTCGCTCTTGACGATGGTCACGCCGTCGCTCTTGTATGTCACCTTGCGCAGCGGGTTCTTGCCCGAGTGGTACATGGCGGTCGCGCTGGCCATGGGCGAGGGATAGAACGCCTGCACCTGGTCCGCGCGGAAGCCATTGCGCTTGAGCCACAGGGCGAGGTTCATCATGTCCTCGTCGGTGGTACCCGGATGCGCCGCGATGAAGTACGGGATCAGGTACTGCTCCTTGCCCGCCTCCTTGGAGAACTTCTCGAACATGCGCTTGAAGGCGTCGTAGGTACCGATGCCCGGCTTCATCATCTTCGACAGCGGGCCTTCCTCGGTGTGCTCCGGGGCGATCTTCAGGTAGCCACCGACATGGTGCGTCACCAGTTCCTTGACGTACTCGGGCGACTCCACGGCCAGGTCGTAGCGCAGGCCGGAGGCAATCAGAATCTTCTTCACGCCCGGCAGGGCGCGGGCCTTGCGGTACAACTCGATGAGCGAGGAGTGGTCGGTGTTGAGGTTCTCGCAGATGCCCGGCCACACGCAGGACGGCTTGCGGCAGTGACGCTCGATTTCCGGGTCCTTGCAGGCGATGCGGTACATGTTCGCGGTCGGGCCGCCGAGGTCGGAGACCACGCCGGTGAAGCCCGGCACCTTACGCATCGCCTCGATCTCGGCAAGGATCGACTCGTGGGAGCGGTTCTGGATGATCCGCCCTTCGTGCTCGGTGATCGAGCAGAAGGTGCAGCCACCAAAGCAGCCACGCATGATGTTCACCGAGAATCGGATCATCTCGTAGGCCGGGATCTTCTCCTTGCCATACAGCGGGTGCGGCACGCGCGCATAGGGCATGCCGAACACGTAGTCCATTTCCTCGGTGCTCATCGGGATGGGCGGCGGGTTGAACCACACGTCCACCTCGCCGTGCTTCTGCACCAGGGCGCGGGCGTTGCCCGGATTGGTCTCCAGGTGCAGCACGCGGTTGGCATGGGCGTAGAGCACCGCGTCGCTGCGCACCTTCTCGAACGACGGCAGGCGGATCACCGTGCGCTCGCGCTCCAGGCGCGGGTGCGCCAGCAGTTGCACGACCTTGGCTTCGTTCGGATCTTCCTGCTCGCCCTTCTCCTGCTCGATGGCGCAGGCGGCGGTGTCCTGGGTGTTCACGTAGGGGTTGATGATCTTGTCGACCTTGCCCGGACGGTCGATGCGGGTGGAGTCCACCTCGAACCAGCCTTCGGGGGTATCGCGGCGCACGAAGGCGGTACCGCGTACGTCGGTGATCTGCTCGACCCGCTCGCCGGCAGCCATGCGCTGGGCGATCTCCACCACGGCGCGCTCGGCGTTGCCGTACAGGAGGATATCGGCGGTGGCGTCCATCAGGATGGAGCGACGCACCTTGTCCTGCCAGTAGTCGTAGTGGGCGATGCGGCGCAGCGAAGCCTCGATGCCGCCGAGGATGACCGGGGTATCGCTGAAGGCTTCCTTGCAGCGCTGGCTGTAGACCAGGCTGGCGCGATCCGGGCGACGACCGGCCAGGCCACCCGGGGTGTAGGCGTCATCGCTGCGGATCTTCTTGTCCGCGGTGTAGCGGTTGATCATCGAGTCCATGTTGCCCGCCGCCACGCCGAAGAACAGGTTCGGCTGGCCGAGCTTCATGAAGTCGTCCTTCGAACGCCAGTCCGGCTGGGCGATGATGCCCACGCGGAAGCCCTGGGCTTCCAGCAGGCGGCCGATGATGGCCATGCCGAACGACGGATGGTCGACGTAGGCGTCCCCGGTGACGATGATGATGTCGCAGGAATCCCAGCCCAGCTGATCCATCTCTTCCTTGCTCATGGGCAGGAACGGCGCCGGGCCGAAACACTCGGCCCAGAACTTGGGATAGTCGAACAGCGGCTTGGCGGCTTGCATCACGGGCACCGTGGGTATCTCTAGTAGGGATCGCGGAAAAACGCGGGCGCGGAATATAGCACAAAAAGTGTACAAATCCGACCAGCGAACTCAGATTTACGGGGGATTTAACCTTCCGACGGTAGATTGCCAATGCCATCATCTGGCTATACTTCAGCCACTATCCGCAGTACGCCTGGCCAACCCGCCCAGGCCAGGGAGTGCCTGTCGTGCGTCGTGCCATCGTACTGTTGCTTACCCTGCTGTTCTGCCACACGGCGCTAGCCTTCGAACTCGACGACAAGGCCAGCGGCGCCTGGCTCAATGATCACCTCGAATTGCTGCAGGAGCGCGACGGCCCGCTATCGCTGGCAGCCGTGCAGGCCAGCCGCGACTTCGTTCCGGCCAACGGCCGCACCAGCGTGGGCCAGAGTCCTGACGGCTGGTGGCTGCGCCTGGACCTGGACCGCCGTACCGCGCCGCTGGGCGGCTGGTGGCTGGAAGTCGATGCCGTCAACCTGAAGGACCTGCGCCTCTACATACCCGACGAGCGGGGCATCTACCGGGAAACGCTGTCCGGCGAGGCCGTGCCTTTCGCCCAGGGCCGTGACCGCGACTACCGCCGACCGCTCTTCCACCTGCCCGAAGGCACCGGCCCGGTGCGCATCTATGCCCGCGTCTACGACCCGGCCGGCAATTCGTTCCCACTGCGCATCTGGTCGCTGGATGACCTGCAGGATCATCGCGCCGATACCAGCCTGTTCCTGGGTTTCATCTACGGCCTGATCGCCGCCCTGCTGCTGTACAACCTGTTCATCCTGCTGACCCTGCGCGACCCGGCGTACTTCTGGTACGTGCTGACGACCGCCAGCGCCCTGCTGTTCAGCCTGGGCATGAGCGGCCACGGTTTCGAGTACTTCTGGCCCGATCACCCGGTGCCCTGGTGGCTCGACCGCATCACCCTGCCCTCGCTCTGGGGCCTTTGCGTACACCGCTTCACCATCACCCTGCTGCAGACCCGCCGCTACGTGCGCTGGTCGCACTGGCTGCTGAACCTGAACTGCGCGCTGTACGTGCTGACCATCGTCCTCGGCGCACTGCAGTTGCGCGGCGTGGCCGGCTGGATGCTGGTGGCGATCACCCTGATCGGCGTGCCGGCAGCGCTGGGCGGTGCCGTGGTGCGCTGGCGCCAGGGTTCGTTCCCGGCCTTCCTCTACCTGCTCGGCTTCGGCCTGGTACTGACCAGCGTGAGCATCTCGGTGATGCGCGCCACCGGCGTGGTGCAGCCCTCGCCATTGACCTCGTACATCTTCCCCATCGCCGTAGCGATGGAGTCGGTACTGTTCTCCTTCGCCCTCACCTCGCGAATCCAGGGCCTCAAGCGCGAGCGCGCGCAGGCACTGGAGCAGGCGGATCGGGAAAAGAGCGCGCGCCTGACCCTCATGCAGAGCGCCCAGCAAGACCTGGCGACAGCCGTGGCCGAGCGCACCGCCGAACTCACCCAGAGCAACCAGCTGCTGCGCGAGCGCGAAGTGCAGCTGCAACACGCCGCACACTACGACCCGCTGACCGGCCTGCCGAACCGTCGCTACCTGGTGGAACATGCCGAGCACGCCCTGGCCCATGCCCAGCAGAACGGCGAGACCCTGGCGCTGATGCTGATCGACCTCGACCACTTCAAGCCGATCAACGACAGCCACGGGCATGACGCGGGCGACTTCATGCTGCAGAACGTCGGCAACCGCCTGCGCCAGTGCGTGCGCGGCAGTGATTGCGTGTCGCGCCTGGGCGGAGACGAATTCGCAGCATTGATTTCCGGGCCCGATGCCGAGAGCCACGCCAAGGAGATCGCCTGCCGCATCCTCAATGAACTGTCGCGGCCGGTGAAGTTCGACAGCCTGGAGCTGCGCGTCACGCCGAGCATCGGCGTGGCCATCTATCCCAGCCACGCCATGCAGTTCAGCAAGCTCTACAAGGCCGCCGACCAGGCGCTCTACGAGGTGAAGGGCAATGGCCGGGCGGCCTACGCCATGGCCAGCGAGGCCGCCGGCGAGACCAGCGATCTCTGGCTGGAAAACGAATGGCTGGAAAGCGAAGACCGCGCCTGATCAGCTGCGGTAACGGCGCGGCACGCGGGCGGTGACCTTGGTCAGCAGCTCATAGCCGATGGTCCCGGCATGGGCGGCCACCTCGTCCACCGGCAGGTTGGCGCCCCACAGCTCGACGCGATCACCCACGGCGGTGCCGGGCAGATCGGTCAGGTCCACTGCAAGCATATCCATGGATACACGCCCGGCCAGCGATGCGCGCCGCCCATCCACCAGCACCGGCGTACCGCTCGGCGCGTGGCGCGGGTATCCATCGGCGTAGCCGCAACTCACCGTGCCGATACGCGACGGCCGCTCGGCCACCCAGGTCGCGCCGTAACCAACGCTCTCACCCACCGCCACCTCGCGTACGGCGATCAGTCGCGCCTCCAGGCTCATGGCCGGGCGCAGGCCCAGTTCAGCGGCGCCGATGTCGGCGAAGGGCGTGGCGCCATAGAGCATGATGCCGGGGCGAACCCAGTCCATGTGTGCGGCAGGAATGGTCAGCACGGCGGCAGAGTTGGCCAGCGAGCGCAGGTCGAAATCTAGGTCCAGCACACTGAGGAAACAGGCCACCTGGTCTTCGGTCAGCTCGTCGCCGCGCAAGTCGGCGTTGGCGAAGTGGCTCATCAGGTTCAGCTCCGCCACCTGCGGAGCCTGGCGCAGGCGCGAATGCCAGTCGCGTAGCGCCTCGGGCGAGAAGCCCAGGCGGTGCATGCCGGTATCCAGCTTCATCCACACATTCAGCGCGCTGGGCAGTTGCGCGGCGAGCAGCGCCGGGGCCTGCTCAGGGCCTTGCACCGCCACATCCAGGCGCAGCTGGGCAGCGATCAGGTATTCCGCCGGCTCGAAACAGCCCTCCAGCAGCAGGATGCGGGCGCCCGCGTGCAGAGCGCGTACCTCGGCGGCCTCCTCCAGGCAAGCCACCGCGAAGCCGTCAGCCTCGTCGTGCAGGCAGCTCACCACCTCCCGAGCGCCGTGCCCATAGGCGTTCGCCTTGACCACTGCGAAAGCCTCGCGCCCAGGCGCGCAGCGCTTGGCAACGGCGTAGTTGTGGCGAATGGCGGCAAGATCGACGTGGGCGACGAGCGGGCGCATGGCGGCCTCTGAAAAGAAAACGGGCGCCTATCTTAAGGCGCCCGTCGGTCACGCGGAATGCGGCATCGTTACTCGTCTTCGAAGTTGTACATGCCGGGCGCGAGGTTCTCGAAGCGGCTGTAGCGACCGAGGAAGGCCACGCGCACCGTGCCGATGGGGCCGTTACGCTGCTTGCCGAGGATGATCTCGGCGACGCCCTTGAACTCGGTCTCCGGGTGATACACCTCGTCGCGGTAGACGAACATGATCACGTCGGCGTCCTGCTCGATCGCTCCGGATTCGCGCAAGTCGGAGTTCACCGGGCGCTTGTTGGGGCGCTGCTCCAGCGAGCGGTTGAGCTGGGAGAGCGCCACCACCGGGCAGTTGAACTCCTTCGCCAGCGCCTTGAGCGAGCGGGAAATCTCGGAAATCTCATTGGTCCGGTTGTCGCCGGCGGAACCGGGGATCTGCATGAGCTGCAGGTAGTCCACCATGATCATGCCGATCTCGCCGTGTTCGCGCGCCAGGCGACGGGTCCGCGCGCGCATTTCCGAGGGCGAGATGCCGGCGGTGTCGTCGATGAACAGCTTGCGGTCGCTGAGCAGGTTCACCGCCGAGGTCAGTCGCGGCCAATCCTCGTCGTCCAGCTTGCCGGTACGCACCTTGGTCTGGTCGATGCGCCCGAGCGAGGCGAGCATACGCATCACGATGGAGTCGGAGGGCATCTCCAGCGAGTACACCAGGATCGCCTTGTCGCTGCGCATCAGGGCGTTCTCCACCAGGTTCATGGCGAAGGTGGTCTTGCCCATGGAGGGTCGGCCGGCCACGATGATCAGATCGGACGGCTGCAGGCCGCTGGTCTTCTCGTCGAGATCGGTGAAGCCGGTGGTGATGCCGGTCAGCGCGTCCGAGGTGTTGAACAGGTGGTCGATGCGATCGATGGTCTTGACCAGGATATCGCCGATGCCCACCGGGCCACCGGTCTTGGGCCGCGCTTCGGCGATCTCGAAAATCTTGCGCTCGGCTTCGTCGAGCACTTCGTTGGCGCTGCGTCCTTCGGGGTTGAAGGCGCTGTCGGCGATATCGCTGCTGATGCCGATCAGCTGCCGCAAGGTGGCGCGCTCGCGGATGATGCCCGCGTATGCCTTGATGTTCGCCACCGAAGGCGTGTTCTTCGCCAGCTCGGCGAGGTAAGCAAGGCCACCCACCTGGGGCAATTGCCCTTCGCGTTCGAGCTGCTCGGAGAGCGTCACCACGTCGATCGGCTGGTTGGCTTCGGCGAGCTTGTAGACAGCGCGAAAGATCAGGCGATGGTCATGGCGGTAGAAGTCACCATCGGACACGGCGTCGGAGACGCGCTCCCAGGCGTTGTTGTCGAGCATCAGGCCACCCAGCACCGCCTGTTCGGCTTCGATCGAGTGCGGCGGCACCTTGAGGGAAGCGGTCTGCAGGTCGTATTGCTCGGGGACGGTGATGTCGTTCATGGGCTCTTCGTGTTGAATGAAACGGCGGAAAAAACAAAGGGCACGGACCGAAGATCGGAACCGTGCCCATTGTTAGCGGACAGCTTCACACAGGCAAGCCGTGGGAAGCGTCCTAGCGACGGATCGCTTACTCGGCGACTACAACCACGTGCAGGGTTGCATCAACATCCATGTGCAGTTGCACTTCGATGTTGTATTCGCCTACAGCGCGCAGGGCGCCGTCGGGCAGGCGAACTTCGCTCTTTTCCAGCGGGTAGCCGGCAGCCGAAACGGCGTCGGCGATGTCGCGGGTGCCGATCGAACCGAACAGTTTGCCTTCGTCGCCAGCATGGGCGCCGATGGTCACGATCAGTTCGGCCAGCTGGGCAGCACGAGCTTCGGCAGCGGCTTTTTTCTCAGCAGCGGCTTTCTCCAGCTCTGCGCGGCGCTCTTCGAAAGCAGCGACGTTAGCAGCGGTGGCAGCGGTGGCTTTGCCCTGCGGCAGCAGGTAGTTACGAGCGTAACCGCCCTTTACGTTCAGCTTGTCGCCCAGGTTGCCCAGTTTGGCGATCTTTTCCAGCAGGATGACTTCCATTTGAGTCTTACCTCTTAACTTTTAACCTTCACCGTTCGCAGCTTTCTGGCGTTTGGCCAGGCGACCGCGAAAATCAAACAGACTGTCGACTACGGCGACAAGACAGATCACATTGCCCAGTACGAATACCAGCAGGTACAGCGGTGCCAGCCAGAAGCCCGGAAGCTTCTTCAGCGCGGCCAGGCCGTGCCCCAGTGCGATCCCGGCGAACAGCAACGGGATCATGCAAAGCGGCGCCAGCATGGTGGCCGCGGGCCCTGCGAAGGGCAGTGCCACAACGCCGACCAGCAGCGCTACAGCCGTGCCCGGCGACAGGCGCAGTGCGCGGAACTCACGGCCAAACCCTTCCGGGTTGAACAGTACTGCTTGCCAATAACGCGCCAGCATCAGGCACAACAGGCTGATCGTCTGCAGCGAGGCTGCCATCAGGCCGGTGATGGTCGGAACCATCTCCGCCTGCAAGGCGGCCATCTGTTCCGGCGAAAGCTTGGCTTCGGCCAGAACCTGCGGCAGTGCCTTGCCGAATGCATCGGCAAGACCCTCGACCAACCCGGCCGACACCGTGCTGAGCAGCAGCACGAACACCGCACCGAGCACAACGCTCGCCAGCATCACCTGGTTCCAGGACACCTTGCTGCGCAGAACCTGCGCCAGCACGGCACTACCCACCAGAACCAGACTCACGCTGGGGTCACCCAGGTACCACCAGGCCAGTGCCGGAAGCAGCGCCCACACCAGGATGCCAAAGGCATCGCCGGCGCCACGGCGCAACAGCACCAGACTGCCCGCTGCGGCACCGAGCCAGAACAAAGGCTGCAGTACCGCGGCTGCGACGACCACCAGGGTCGCCTGCATGCGGCCTCGCATGACAAATTCAGCCAATGCGCGCATGCGATCTATCCATCAATTCCAGTCGACTGCCCGATCAACGGCCGTGGCTGTCGGTGTAGGGAAGCAGGGCCAGGTAACGGGCGCGCTTGATAGCGGTCGCCAGCTGACGCTGGTACTTGGCTTTGGTGCCGGTGATACGGCTCGGAACGATCTTGCCGGTTTCGGAAACGTAGGCTTTCAGGGTGTTCAGATCTTTGTAATCGATCTCTTTCACGCCTTCAGCGGTGAAACGGCAGAACTTACGACGACGGAAGAAACGTGCCATGTGTGTGGCTCCTCAATACTGGTCCGGGATTACTCGTCAGCGCTGTCGCGGCTATCTTCGCCGTCAGCGGACTCGCCCTCGTTCGATTCGGGACGCTCACGGCGCTCGCGGCGCTCGTTGCGGCTCTCTTCGGCCTTCAGCATTTCGGACTGGCCGGTAACGGCTTCGTCGCGACGGATGACCATGTTACGGATCACGGCGTCGTTGTAGCGGAAGTTGTCTTCCAGCTCGGCCAGGGCCTTGGCGGTGCACTCGACGTTCATCAGAACGTAGTGAGCCTTGTGCACGTTGTTGATGGCGTAAGCCAGCTGACGACGGCCCCAGTCTTCCAGACGGTGGACTTTGCCGCCGTCTTCTTCGATGGCCTTGGTGTAACGCTCGACCATGCCACCGACTTGTTCGCTCTGGTCCGGGTGAACCAGGAACACGATTTCGTAATGACGCATAAATGCTCCTTACGGATTGCAGCCTGCCGACAAAGCGGTCAGACAAGGAGTGAATGATTTTTTCCTTGCTACCAGAGAAGGCGCGCGAGCGCCTGCCCGGACGGCAAGGGCCGACATTCTAGAGAAGCGTGCCGGGGGGCGCAAGGAAAACTGGTGAAACTTTGAACAGCGCAAGGCGGCACGGGCCGCCTTGCGTGGGGACGTCAGGCGCCAGCCTTGATCTGACGCTGGCGGACGATCTCGAACAGGCACACACCGGTAGCCACCGAGACGTTCAGGCTGCTCACGCTGCCCTGCATCGGAAGCTTGGCCAGGTAGTCGCAGTGCTCGCGGGTCAGGCGGCGCATGCCTTTGCCCTCGGCACCCATCACCAGCACGGTCGGCCCGGTGAGGTCGAGTTCGTAGAGCATCTGGGTCGCTTCGCCAGCAGTGCCGACGATCCACAGCCCGCGCTGCTGGAGCTTTTCCAGCGTACGAGCGAGGTTGGTCACCGCCACCAGCGGGATCACCTCGGCGGCGCCGCAGGCAACTTTACGCACGGTGGCGTTGAGGGTCGCAGACTTGTCCTTAGGCACGATCACCGCCAGCGCGCCCGCTGCATCGGCGGTGCGCAGGCAGGCGCCGAGGTTGTGCGGATCGGTCACGCCGTCCAGTGCCAGCAGCAGTGCGGGACCGGTGGAGCGCTCCAGCAGCTCCTCCAGCATGTTTTCGCCCCACACCTGGCTCGGGCTGACCTCGGCGACCACACCCTGGTGAACGCCCTCGGCCCACTCGTCCAGCTCCTTGCGGTCGCGCGTACCCACCGGCACGCGCACCTGGCCGGCCAGCTCGACCAGCGCCTGGACGCGCGGATCATGCCGACCTTCGGCCAACCACAGTTGCTTGACCCGCTTCGGGTGATGGCGCAGCAACGCTTCTACGGCATGGACCCCGTAGACCTTTTCCCACTGACTCATTTCTTCGCCTTACCTTTGCCTGCCGGAGCGCCGGTCGATGCACCCGCCTTAGGCTGCGACGCCCCCTTGCGGTGCTTGGTTGACTTGCCGGACCGGGCCTTCTGCTTCGAAGGATTGCGCGGTTTGCCTGCGGCGGACGCGGACTTACCCTTGCCGGTTGCCGGCTTGTTACCGCCGACCTTGGCCTCTTCGAGCAGCGCTTTCTTCACTTCGCGACTCTTGCGCACATCGGTATTGCCGAGCATCTCCTCGGCCTTGGCGAGCATCTCCGGCGCCACCGACGGCAGCGCCTGGACCACGCCAACCTTGCGCTTGCGCGGCTGGTGCGACGGCACCACGGCCACGTCGGGAGCGAAGAATGGATCATCCGCCACCTGGCCGCGGGCCTTGGCCGGCTTCTCCTTGGCAACTGCGCCCTTCGGCGCCTTGCCCTTGGCCACTTTGCCCTTGGCAACCGGCTCGGCCTTCTCGCCGCGCTTCTTGCGACCAATCGGCGCGCTGAGCACGTTGTCGGAGAGCTCGAAGTCGATCTTGCGCTCATCCAGGTCGACGCGCGCCACGACCACTTCCACGGTATCACCCAGGCGGAAGCTGCGGCCGGTGCGCTCGCCAGCGAGGCGGTGATGCACGGCGTCGAAGTGGTAGTAGTCGCCCGGCAGGGCGGTGACGTGCACCAGGCCTTCGACATAGATGTCGCTCAACTCGACGAAGATGCCGAAACCGGTCACTGCGGTGATCACGCCGGGGAAGGTCTCGCCCACGCGCTCGCGCATGAACTCGCACTTCAGCCAGTTGGTGACATCGCGGGTCGCCTCGTCGGCACGACGCTCAGTCATCGAGCACTGCTCGCCCAACTGAGCCAGGCGCGCTTCGTCGTACGGGTAGATGCGTGCCTTCGGCATGCTGGCGGCGCCAACGCGCTGTACGTGTTCCGATACCGCCTTGGAGCGGATCAGGCCACGGATGGCGCGGTGGGTCAGCAGGTCCGGGTAGCGACGGATCGGCGAGGTGAAATGGGTGTAGGCCTCGTAGTTCAGGCCGAAGTGGCCGGCATTCTCGGGGCTGTACACCGCCTGGCTCAGGGAGCGCAGCATCACGGTCTGGATCAGTTGCAGGTCCGGCCGGCCCTGGATGGACTCCAGCAGCTTCTGGTAGTCCGCGGGAGTTGGATCGCCCTTGCCGCGATACAGCGTCAGCCCCAGCTCGCCGAGGAACTGGCGCAGGTTGTTGAGCTTTTCCTGCGGCGGGCCGTCGTGGACGCGGTACAGCGCGGGAATACCATGCTTTTCGAGGAACCTGGCAGTAGCCACGTTGGCCGCCAGCATGCACTCCTCGATCAGCTTGTGCGCATCGTTGCGCTGGGTCGGGCGGATCTCCGAGATCTTCCGATCCGCGCCGAAGACGATGCGGGTTTCCTGGGTCTCGAAATCGATCGCCCCGCGCACGTGGCGCGCGCCGAGCAATACCTTGTACAGGTCATAAAGAGTATTGAGGTGCGGCACCACCGCCGGCAGCTGTTCCTTCAGGCGCTGGCCTTCGGGGCTGTCGGGGGTTTCCAGGTACTGGCTGACCTTGGTGTAGGTCAGTCGCGCGTGGGAATGGATGACGGCCTCGTAGAACTGGTAGTCGGTCATCTTGCCGGCCTTGGAGAGATTCATCTCGCAGACCATGGCCAGGCGATCGACCAGCGGATTCAGGGAGCACAGGCCGTTGGAGAGAATCTCCGGCAGCATCGGGATCACCCGCTCGGGGAAGTACACCGAGTTGCCGCGCTTGGCCGCTTCTTCATCCAGGGCCGAGCCGACCTTCACATAATGAGAGACGTCGGCGATGGCAACGAACAGCTTCCAGCCACCACCCTTGCGCTTCTCGGCGTAGACCGCGTCGTCGAAGTCACGGGCATCCTCGCCGTCGATGGTGACGAAAGGCAGGGCGCGCAGGTCGACGCGCTTCTCCTTATCCTTCTCCAGCACTTCGGGCTTGAGTTTGGCGGCTTCCTTCTCCACTGCCTCGGGCCAGGTGTGGGGAATGTCGTAGCTGCGCAGCGCGACTTCGATTTCCATGCCCGGCGCCATGTAGTCGCCGAGCACTTCCACCACTTCGCCCTGGGCCTGGCGGTGCACGCTCGGCCAGACGTCGATGCGCACCTGGACGAATTGGTTGTGCTTGGCCTTGCCGGCCTTGCCCGGCGGGATCAGCACTTCCTGCTGGATCTTCGGATTGTCGGCCACGACCGTGCCGATGCCGCTTTCATCGAAATAGCGGCCGACGATGGTCTCGTGGGCGCGTTCGACCACCTCCACCACGGCGCCTTCACGGCGGCCGCGGCGGTCGAAGCCGGAGACGCGCGCCAAGGCGCGATCACCGTCGAACACCAGGCGCATCTGCGTCGGGCTGAGGAACAGGTCGTCGCTGCCATCATCGGGGATGAGGAAGCCGAAGCCGTCGCGGTGGCCGGCGATACGTCCGAGGATCAGGTCGAGCTTGTCCACCGGCGCGTAGGCGCCACGGCGGGTATAGATGAGCTGGCCATCGCGCTCCATGGCGCGCAGTCGGCGGCGCAGCGCTTCTTCCGGCTCCTCACCGGAGAGGCCGAGCTCGTCGAGCAATTGGGCCCGCGTAGCGGGCGCGCCGCGTTCGGCGAGGTGCGCCAGGATGAGTTCACGGCTGGGGATAGGGTTGTCGTATTTTTCCGCCTCGCGGGCGGCCTCGGGATCGAGGTTTTGCCAATCGGCCATTAAAGTGCGGTCACCTTATATATAGGGGTATGGTTCGCCATCTGCTTATTGAAGCGCGAAATCCGCTCGTCGGTCAGCTTTGGACGGGAATAAATTTTTTATCGCATCAGGGGTTTACAAGCGAAAACGCTCTCCGTATAGTTCGCGCCCACAGCGTCACACAGACGTTGTAACACGGAAACGATGAGTAATCATCGACTCCAGTGCCCAGGTGGCGGAATTGGTAGACGCACTAGGTTCAGGTCCTAGCGGTGGCAACACCGTGGAAGTTCGAGTCTTCTCCTGGGCACCACTTATTTAAGGATAAAGTCAGTCACTGACGGGCTTTATCAGGCGGGTTCGGAACCCTGAAACCGAACGATAGACCGCCAGATGCAACCAAGGGTTGCATCACCGCAAGACGATGAGAGATCATCGCACCCCATGCTGAAAAGCATGCCCAGGTGGCGGAATTGGTAGACGCACTAGGTTCAGGTCCTAGCGGTGGCAACACCGTGGAAGTTCGAGTCTTCTCCTGGGCACCATCTTCAAACGAAAAAGCCGAGCACTGCTCGGCTTTTTCGTTTTCGGCTTTCCGCCTCGCCAAGAATTCAAACCTGGCGCAGGAGCGGGCTCCGCCGGCAATGAATCAGCTCCGCGCCGAGCCCGACCCAATCGCCGACAGCGTTCGCCTCCCCACAAACACTGGGGCCGTGCGCACCCTCACGCCTTGAACTGCCCCAGGCTGGCGCGCAACTGGCCGGCCAACCCATCGAGCACTCGCCCACTGCTGGCCGTCGCACTCACCGCTTCCGCGGCTCGACTTGCTTCAGCATGGATCACCTCGACCCGGCCGCGCACCGCGGCAGCACCAGCCGCCTGCTGCTGCGCCGAATGGGTCGCCGCCTCGATGGCCCCGTGCACTTCCTCCACCGCACTCTGCACTTCCCGCTGCAGCCGCTCGCTATCCTGCAACGCGGCCAACCCCTGAACAGCCTGCTCACGAGCCTGCCCAATAGCGGAGACTGCCTCCCGTGCACCCTGCTGCAACGCACCGATATGCGACTGGATATCGCCCGTGGACTGCTGCGTCTTGCTCGCCAGCGCTCGCACCTCGTCCGCCACCACGGCGAAACCGCGCCCACTTTCACCCGCACGGGCCGCCTCGATGGCGGCGTTCAGCGCCAGCAGGTTGGTCTGTTCGGCGATGCCATGGATCACCGAGAGCACCACCTCGATCTGCTCGCTCTGCCGCGCCAGGCGCTCGATCACACCGGCCCCACTCTGCACGCGGGATTCCAGGGTTTCGATCAGGCCACCGACCTTGCGAGCAATGGCTGCATTGTCCTGCGCCGCCTTGCGGATCTCTCCGACCCGCGCCAAGGCCGCCTCCATGGAGCGACTCTCCATTTCCGCTTCTGCCGCCATCTCTGAGAGCGCCTCCAGGCTGCCAGCGACTTCATTGCGTTGCCGGTCCGTCGCCGCCTCGGCGCTGGCACTGCGAGTGGCCAGCGCGGCAATTTCACTGCCGGTCTGCTGAGCAACCTGCCCGGCCTCTCGCACGATGGGCTGAAGCTTGTCGACGAAGCGATTCACCGCTGTCGCCATCTCGCCCAGCTCATCACGACTATCCAGGCGCACCCGGCGGGTCAGGTCGCCCTCTCCCGCCGCCAGGTCATTCAAGGCATTGATCAGCAGGCGCAGACGATTCACCACGCGATGGCCGAGCACGATTGCCAGGCACAGCAGCACACCAAGACCAACCAGCACCAAGCCCATACCGATGCGCCAACGCAGGGTACCCGCCGCTTCTTCGATGGAAGTCTTCGCGCCCTGGCTCATGCCGTCTGCCGCCTGTTTCGCCGACTGCAGACGCGCAGTCAGCGCCCTGGTGCTGTCGGCAGCTGCGCCGGCAAGGCTGTCCCCCACCAACTGATCGCCACTGGCGACCAGGGCAGAGAAGCGTTGATCCAGCGCGGCGATCTGCTTTTCGATCGCATCGGTGGAAACACCCAGGCGCACCTTGCCGATTTCCACGCCATTCGGGCTGATCGGCGCTTCGACGAGAAACACCGAGCTGTCGTGGCTCGCGGCCTCCAGCACCTTGTCCAGCGCCCGCTCACCCTTACCTTTTTCCAGCAGCGCCTTGACCCGCTCATCCTCGCGATTGAGGTAACGGGTGAGGTGCTGGCCTTGCGGATCGTCGTAGACCACGAAGAGCACATTAGGATTGGCCTGGGCGCGCCGAGCGTAATCGGAGAGCAGCGGCACGTCGTTGTCCCACATGGCCTTGGGCGCCACGGCGGCCAACAGCTGCGCCAATTCGGTGGCGGATTGGCGCAGGCTCTGCTCCAGGCTCTGGCGCAACTCGCCCTGCTCTTCTTCCAGCCGCGCGGAGAGCGCCGAGCCCAGGCGCTCGCGAGTACGCGCGGAAAGATCATTCAAACCGGAGGTAACTTCGCGACCGGCCTGCTCCAGCTCACCAGCCAGGCGTTGCGATTCGTTACCCAGGTGATCCCCCAGATCGCTGACCAGGCCATCGACGGTGCTGCGAGTGAGCCATAGGGCAATCGCCAGCTGCACCAGCAGCGCAATGCCCAAGGCGATGAATGCGGGGCGCAGCAAGCGGCTGCGCAGGAGCGACAGGACGGCGGACACGGCAGGCTTCCTCCGGGAGGCAACGGAACTCTGGCGCAGATGGCGCGCCGATCCGTTTCACCAGCAAAGCGCGTGCCGGGCAGCAAAACACGGAGGGCAGAAACGACAACGGGCCGCATAAGCGGCCCGTTGCAGTACAGCGTATGGATCAGCCGAACGGATGACGCAGGACGATGGTCTCGGCGCGGTCCGGGCCGGTGGAGATGATGTCGATGGGCGCACCGACCAGCTCCTCGATGCGCTTGATGTAAGCACGCGCATTGGCCGGCAGGCCTTCCAGGCTCTGCACGCCGACGGTCGACTCGCTCCAGCCCGGCAGGTCTTCGTAGATCGGCTGCAGGCCGATGTAGCTGTCGGCGTCGGTCGGCGCATCGGTCAGCAGCTCGCCGGCGGCATTCTGGTAGCCGGTGCAGATGCGCACGGTTTCCAGGCCGTCGAGGACGTCCAGCTTGGTCAGGCACAGGCCGGACAGGCTGTTGATCTCGATGGCGCGACGCAGGATGACGGCATCGAACCAGCCGCAACGACGGGCGCGCCCGGTGGTGGCGCCGAACTCGTGACCGACCTTGGCCAGGCGGGCGCCGACTTCATCGAACAGCTCGGTCGGGAACGGGCCGGAACCCACGCGGGTGGTATAGGCCTTGGTGATCCCCAGGATGTAATCCAGGAACAGCGGACCAAAGCCCGAACCGGTGGCGGTGCCGCCGGCCGTGGTGTTGGAGCTGGTGACGAACGGATAGGTACCGTGGTCGATGTCCAGTAGCGAGCCCTGGGCGCCTTCGAACATGATGTTCTCATCGGCACGGCGCAGGTCATGCAGGGTCGAGGTTACGTCGGCCATCAGCGGACGCAGCTCTTCGGCGTAGGCCATGCACTCGTCCAGAGTCTTCTGGAAGTCGACGGCCGGTTCCTTGTAATAGTTCTGCAGGACGAAGTTGTGGTAGTCCAGCAGCTCGCCCAGCTTGGCAGCGAAGCGCTCGCGGTGGAACAGATCGCCCACGCGCAGGCCGCGGCGGGCCACCTTGTCTTCGTAGGCCGGGCCGATGCCGCGACCGGTGGTGCCGATCTTGGCGTCGCCACGGGCCTTCTCGCGAGCCTGGTCCAGGGCCACGTGGAAGGACAGGATCAGCGGGCAGGACGGGCTGATGCGCAGGCGCTCGCGCACCGGTACGCCCTTCTCTTCCAGCTTGGCGATCTCGCGCATCAGCGCATCGGGCGCCAGCACCACGCCGTTGCCGATCAGGCACTGCACGCCTTCGCGCAGGATGCCCGACGGGATCAGGTGCAGCACGGTCTTCTCGCCAGCGACCACCAGGGTATGACCGGCGTTGTGGCCGCCCTGGTAACGCACCACGGCAGCAGCCTGGTCGGTCAGCAGGTCGACGATCTTGCCTTTGCCCTCATCACCCCACTGGGTGCCCAGGACTACGACATTCTTACCCATAACTCTTATCCCCATCGTGGATGTTCGGTGCCGGCCGCGGCCGGCAGAAACTCGAGTGACGCGCCTCAGAGCGCGGCCACCTGCCAATTGCCATCGCGAACCAGCAGTTGCCGGTCGCAGCCCGCTTCGGTAGCCGAAGCCGCATCCTGCCCGGGCAGCGCCTGTACCACGCGCACGCCCTGACGGCGCAGCTGCTGCACCGCCTGCCACAAGCCGGCGCCATCGGCCGGCGCCCAGACTCCGGTGCGCAGCTCGTCGAGCTGGGCGCGGCCGAGAGTGACCAGGGTCTTGAGGTCGGTGGAAAAACCGGTCGCCGGACGGGCACGGCCGAAATCAGCGCCGATGTCGTCGTAACGGCCGCCCTGGGCGATGGACTCGCCAACCCCAGGTACGAACGCGGCGAACACCACGCCCGTGTGATAGTGATAGCCACGCAGCTCGCCGAGATCGAAGTACAGCGGCAGTTGCGGGAAGCGCGCAGCCAGCGAGTCGGCAATAGCCGTGATGTCCGCCAGTGCGGCCTGCACCGGAGCCGGAGCCCCGGCAAGCACTTCACGCGCCTGACTCAGCACCTCGCGGCCTCCACACAGCTCAGCCAACGCACGCAGCATGCCGGCGAGATCGCCTGGCAGGCCTTCGGTCAGCGCCGCGATTTCATCCACGGCCTTGCGCTGCAGGGCGTCGAACAGCAGTTGCTCGACTTCGCCGGACAGCCCGGCAGCCTGGGCCAGGCCACGGTAGATGCCAACATGACCGAGGTCCATGTGCACATCCGGCACCTGGGCCATCTCGAGCATGTCGAGCAGCAGGCTGATGACTTCGACGTCACCGGCCGAGCCGGTATTACCGTAGAGTTCGGCGCCCAACTGGATCGGGCTGCGCGAAGTAGCCAGCGCACGCGGGCGGGCATGCAGCACGCTGCCGGCGTAACACAGGCGGTTCGGCCCTTCGCGACGCAGGCTGTGGGCGTCCATGCGTGCCACTTGCGGCGTGATGTCCGCACGGAAGCCCATCAGACGGCCGGACGCCGGATCAGTGACCTTGAAGGTACGCAGGTCCAGATCCTGGCCGGCACCGGTCAGCAGGGATTCCAGGTATTCGATATGCGGGGTGACAACGAACTCGTAACCCCAGCGCTGGAACAGGTCCAGCACCTGACGGCGGGCTGCTTCAACGCGAGCCGCCTCCGGTGGCAGCACTTCTTCGATTCCATCTGGCAGCAGCCAGCGGTCTACCGTTGCCATGTCGCCTCTCTCCTTTTTTAGGCCGGGCGGCACTTCAATGAATGCAGTAAAGAAGGACGGTGCCGAGCAGCATGCTGCCCAGCCCGATGAGTCTCAGACTGCGGTCGCCAAGGCGCCCGAGCCCGCTCACGGCGTCGCGCCAACCACGCGGGTACAGGAATGGAAGGATGCCTTCCAGCACCAGCAACAGACAGAACGCCTTGCCGAATTCCTGCCACATGGCTCTCGTCGATCATTCTCGCGGACGCAAAAAAGCCGGGATTTCCCGGCTGACCCATGATAACACGATTTCTCCGGCGGGCGCTGCCGCCCGCCGGAGACTTTGACTTACGGTTTAGCTTTTTCCAGATAGCGGAAGAACTCGCTGCTCGGATCGAGCACCAGCACGTCCTTCTTGTCCGCAAAGCTCTCGCGATAAGCCTTGAGGCTGCGGGTGAAGGCGTAGAACTCCGGATCGGCAGAGTAGGCCTTGGCGTAGATCGCCGACGCCTTGGCATCGCCGTCACCACGGGTTTCTTCCGATTCGCGATAGGCCTCGGCCAGCAGCACACGACGCTGACGGTCGGCATCTGCGCGGATACCTTCAGCCAGTTCGCGACCCTTGGCACGGTGCTCGCGGGCTTCCCGCTCACGCTCGGTGCTCATGCGCTCGAACACGCTACGGTTCACTTCCTTGGGCAGGTCGATGGCCTTGACGCGAACGTCGACCACTTCGATACCCAACTCCTTCTGCGCCATGCGGTTCAGCGACGCAGTGATGTCACCCATCAGCGCATCACGCTCTCCAGACACAACTTCGTGCAGGGTGCGCTTGCCGAACTGGTCACGCAGACCGGCTTCCAGACGACGGGACAGACGCTCGTCGGCAATCTGCTTCATGCCGGAAGTCGCGGTGTAGAAGCGCTCGGCATCGGAGACGCGCCACTTGGCGTAGGCGTCGACCATCACCGCTTTCTTCTCCAGCGTCAGGAAGCGCTGGGTCGGCGAGTCCAGGGTCAGCAGGCGGCCATCGAACTTGCGCACCGTGTTGACGTACGGAATCTTGAAGTGCAGACCGGGCTTCACGTCCGGCTCGACCACGCGACCGAAGCGCAGCATGACGGCGCGCTCGGTCTGTTGCACCACGTAGACGCTGCTCCAGACGGCAACAGCAACCACCACACCCGCGATGAGGGCGATCAGGGACTTGTTACTCATCAGCGGCTCTCCCGGGTACGCGTGTCACGCTGCTGCAGGTCGCTGGCGACCCGCGAACCGATATCCGGCGTGCTGCTGCTCGCGCTGGGCGCGGTGCTCGGAGCTGCCGAACCACGGCCATCCATCATCTTGTCCAGCGGCAGGTAGATCAGGTTGTTCTGACCTTGCTGGCCGGTGACCAGCACCTTGCTGGTCTGGCTCAGGACATCCTGCATGGAGTCCAGGTACAGACGCTGACGGGTGACTTCCGGAGCCTTGTGATACTCACCGGCCAACTTGGTGAAGCGGTCTGCCTCACCCTGGGCGCGGGAAACCACTTCATCGCGGTAGCCGTTGGCTTCCTCGATGATGCGCTGAGCCTGGCCACGGGCTTCGGGCACCACGCCGTTGGCGTAGGCTTCGGCCTGGTTCTTCTCGCGCTGCTCGTCCTCGCGGGCACGGATCACGTCGTCGAACGCTTCCTGTACTTCACGCGGCGCGGCGGCACTCTGGATGTTCACCTGAGTCACCGTGATACCGGTCTTGTAGGTATCGAGGAAGCGCTGTAGGCGATCACGCACCTCGGTGGCCATCTGTTCACGACCCTCGGTGAGGATCTTGTCCATGGTGGTCGAGCCGGCCACATGGCGCAGGGCGCTTTCGGTGGCGTGCTGCAGGCTCACTTCCGGCTGGTCGACGTTGAGCACGAAGTCCTTCAGGTTGCTGACCTTGTACTGCACGGTCAGCGGAACCTCGACGATGTTCTCGTCCTCGGTGAGCATCTGACCCTGCTTGCTGTAGGCACGCTCGCGGGTGACGTTCTCCTGGAACTTCTTGTCGATCGGCGGGAAGTAGATGTTCAGGCCGGGGCCCACGGTCTCGTGGTACTGACCGAAGCGCAGGATCACTGCCTGCTCCTGTTCGTCCACCACGTAAATGGCGTTGTACAGCCACAGCACGGCAAGGATCGCCAGGCCGATACCGAACAGACCGAGGCTACCGCCCCGACCACCGCCGCCACCGCCCGAACCACTGCCGCGCTTGGGTTTGCCAAAAATTCCGTTCAGGCTGTCTTGCAGCTTGCGGAAGGCCTCATCCAGATCAGGAGGACCCTGGCGACCACCACCACGGCGTCCACCCCAGGGGTCCTGGTCGTTCTTGTTCGAGTTGTCACCCGGCTCATTCCAAGCCATAGCGCTCTCCATCTGATAACGCGAAAACGCGCCTACGGCGCGCCCACCTATGCTACCGAATGCCCCTTACCCTGCCAAAAACAGTGTGCCGGGCTTTATTGCAAAGTGTGTTGCGCAATGAACTCCGACGGCTGCCAGCCTTCGCGGCTCACCATGCGGTTCAACTCGACACGCGGCAGGCGGACCTGCAAAACGGCGCGTCCTTGTTCGTCGTGATTCTCCGACTGTACCGCACCCAGCTCGAAGAACTGAGCCCGGAGTCGTCCCAGGCGCTGTGGCAGACAGAGTGTTCCCACGAACATGTCCTCCCCCAGCAACTCGGCGACCGCCTGCTCCAGCAACTCCAGCCCGCGCGACTCCCGCGCCGACAGCCAGACGCGCACCGGCTTGCCCAGCTCGTCGCGCTGAATCATCGGCTGCATGTCCGGCAGCAGGTCGATCTTGTTGTACACCTCGAGCATCGGCAACTCATTCGCACCGATCTCTTTCAGCACCGCCAGCACCTGTTCGATCTGAGCATCGCGATCCGGCTCGTGGGAGTCGATCACATGCAGCAGCAGATCGGAGTTACTGGACTCTTCCAAGGTAGCTCGAAACGCCTCTACCAGCTTGTGCGGAAGGTGACGAATGAAGCCCACGGTATCGGCCAGCACGATCGGCCCGACGTCATTCAGTTCCAGGCGGCGCAGGGTTGGGTCGAGGGTGGCGAACAACTGGTCGGCCGCATAGACCTCGGAAGTAGTCAGCGCATTGAACAGCGTGGACTTGCCGGCGTTGGTGTAGCCCACCAGGGACACCGCCGGAATCTCCGCACGGCGACGGCCGCGACGGGCCTGCTCGCGTTGGCTGCGGACCTTTTCCAGGCGTGACTTGATCTGCCGGATACGCCCACGCAGCAGGCGGCGGTCGGTTTCCAGCTGGGTTTCACCCGGGCCACGCAGGCCGATACCGCCTTTCTGGCGCTCAAGGTGAGTCCAGCCGCGTACCAGACGCGTGCTCATGTGTTCCAACTGGGCGAGCTCCACCTGCAGCTTGCCCTCATGGGTACGGGCGCGCTGGGCGAAGATATCGAGGATCAGCCCCGTACGATCGAGCACGCGACATTCGAGCGCTCGCTCGAGGTTGCGCTCCTGGCTCGGCGTAAGGGTGTGATTGAAGATGATCAGCTCGACCTTCTCGGCGTGGACGAGGTCGTGCAACTCTTCGACCTTGCCGCTGCCGATCAGGTACTTGGCTGAGGGCTGATGGCGCGAAATGCTGACGAAAGCAACCGATTCCGCGCCTGCCGAACGGGCCAGCTCCTGGAATTCCTGCGGGTCTTCGCGCGCCTCGGGGTCCTGACCTTCCAGATGGACCAGAATGGCCCGTTCCCCACCACCCGGGCGCTCAAAGAACAAGGCGGACTCCCGTCAAACGTTGCCCGGCTCGGCCGGTTGATCACCGGTGGGCAGGCGCACGGGGCGGCTGGGAACCACGGTGGAAATCGCATGCTTGTAGACCATCTGGCTGACAGTGTTCTTCAGCAGGATGACGAACTGGTCGAAGGATTCGATCTGACCCTGCAGCTTGATGCCGTTGACCAGGTAGATGGAAACCGGAACGCGTTCTTTGCGCAGGGTATTGAGGTAAGGGTCTTGTAGCGAATGCCCTTTTGACATATGCCGCACTCCTTGTAAGGGTAAAAAACTGATTTAGTAGTAGTCGAATTTGGCTTAACGCCGTCCTGAACCCCAAGGATAGACGGCCGGAATTAAGGTCTCGAACCTATATGGAGACCGCCTCAAAGTATTTCAAGGCACGCGGCAAATTGTCGCTTGCCTGACTGTCCAACCAGTGTAGATCGCTCCAGCTGCGGAGCCAGGTGAACTGGCGCTTGGCCAGCTGCCGCGTGGCGATGACGCCGCGCTCCACCATCTCAGCGTAGGACAGTTTGCCCTCGAGGTAATCCCATACCTGTCGGTAACCCACCGCTCTTATGGACGGTAGCCCCACGTGCAAGTCACTCCTTGCGCGAAGGCGTTCGACCTCGGCGATGAAGCCCTGTTCCAGCATCTGGTCAAAACGTTGCGCGATACGCTCGTGCAACACCTGGCGCTGCAGAGGTGCGATCGCCAGATGAGCCACAGTATACGGTAATTGTCCACTGCCTTGCGCGCCAAGACCCGCATTTTCACTCGCCTGGCGCAGGCGGTGTGCAGTCATTGACATACCGCTGACGCGAAAGACTTCGAGGGCACGGACGAGTCGCTGGGGATCGTTGGGATGGATGCGCGCAGCCGACTCCGGGTCGACGCGAGCAAGCTCCGCGTGCAGGGCGCCCCAGCCTTCGGCGGCGGCCCAGGCTTCCAGTTCGGCACGCACGGCGGGGTCAGCACTGGGCATATCGGCCAGGCCTTCCAGCAACGCCTTGAAATACAACATGGTGCCGCCGACCAGCAGCGGGATCTTTCCGGCCGCGGTGATTTCGGCCATGGCCGCCAGGGCGTCAGCGCGGAACTCCGCAGCCGAATAGGCCTCGCTGGGGTCACGGATGTCGATCAGGCGATGCGGGAACTCGGCCAGCACGTCACGAGAAGGCTTGGCGGTACCGATGTCCATGTCGCGGTAGATCAGCGCCGAGTCCACGCTGATCAGCTCCACCGGCAGCAGACGCGCCAGTTCCAGCGCCAGGTCGGTCTTGCCGGCGGCGGTGGGGCCCATGAGAAAAATGGCGGGAGGCAGGGACATCGGGAGCTCGTTATTGCGCACTGCTGAATCGATTGGCGCGCAGTTTACTGCACTTTCCTGAACGCAACCTTACGGAAATCAACGTCCGCGCAGGAACAGCTTGTCCAGCTCGTCGAGCCCCAACTGCGTCCAGGTCGGCCGGCCGTGGTTGCACTGGCCGCTGCGCTCGGTCACTTCCATGTCACGCAGCAGGCCGTTCATCTCCGGCAGCGTCAGGCGGCGATTGGCGCGCACGGCGCCGTGGCAGGCCATGGTGCCGAGCAACTCGTTGAGGTGTGCCTGGATACGGTCGCTGGTGCCGTACTCCAGCAGGTCGGCAAGTACGTCGCGCACCAACTGCGTCGCCTCGGCCTGCTTGAGCAGCGCGGGAATCTGGCGGATCGCCAGGGTTTCCGGGCCGAGCCGCTGCAATTCGAAGCCGAGTTTGGAGAACCAGCTGCCATGCTCTTCGGCGCAGTCCGCCTCGCGTTCGCTGACGGCGATAGACTCCGGCACCAGCAGCGGCTGGCCACGCAGGCCTTCACTGGCCATCGCAGTCTTCAGGCGCTCGTACATGATGCGCTCGTGGGCGGCGTGCATATCCACCAGCACCAGGCCGTGGGCGTTCTCCGAAAGGATGTAGATGCCCTTAAGCTGCGCCAGGGCATAGCCCAGCGGCGGCACATCCTGGCTGCTCTCCGGCAACGCCTGCGGCGCCTGGTCGGGGAGCGGAGCAAAGTAGGCCTTGTAGGCGCCCTGGGCCTCCTGGATAGGAGGCATTTCCGAGCGCGTCGGCTGGTAGCTGTAGCCACCGCCAGCGGATCCGCCGGAAGATGGGCTGGGCTGCCAGGCACGTGCGGCGGCCGGAGCCTCCAGCACGGTCTCGGACAGGCGCATCTCGCCCTGCGGGCCGAACTCGCCGGCTTCCGCCCCCGTGGGGCGCGGCGCAGTCAGGGTGGTGGCGCCCGGCGGAGCCAACTGGTCGTCCGGACGCACTTCCGCCAGCGCCCGGTGCAGGGTGCCGTAGAGGAAGTCGTGGACCATGCGGCTGTCGCGGAAGCGCACTTCGTGCTTGGTCGGGTGGACGTTGACGTCCACCACCGCGGGATCGACTTCGAAGAACAGCACGAAGGTCGGATGCCGGCCGTTGTACAGCACATCGCGATAGGCCTGGCGCACGGCGTGGGCGACCAGCTTGTCGCGCACCATGCGGCCGTTCACGTAGAAGTACTGCAGGTCCGGCTGGCTACGCGAGAAGGTCGGCAGACCGACCCAGCCCCACAGGTGCAGGCCGTTGCGCTCCACTTCGATGGGCAGGGCCTGTTCGAGGAAACCAGCGCTGCACACGGCGCCGACGCGACGGGCGCGGGAGGCCTCGTCCTTCGCCTCATGCAGCGAGAGGATGGTCTTGCCGTTGTGGCGCAGGTGGAAAGCCACATCGAAGCGCGCCAGCGCCAGACGCTTGATGACTTCCTGCAGGTGATCGAACTCGGTCTTCTCGGCGCGCAGGAATTTGCGACGCGCCGGGGTGTTGAAGAACAGGTCGCGCACTTCGATGCTGGTGCCCACCGGGTGTGCCGCCGGCTTCACGGTGGACTCCATATCGCGGCCTTCGACCTCCACCTGCCAGGCCTGCTCGGCATCGGCGGTACGGGAGGTCAGGGTCAGGCGCGAAACGGAGCTGATCGAGGCCAGCGCTTCGCCACGGAAGCCCAGGCTCATTACCCGCTCCAGGTCTTCCAGCTCGCGGATCTTGCTGGTGGCATGGCGCGCCAGTGCCAAAGGCAGGTCGTCGGCAGGAATGCCGCTGCCATCGTCGCGCACACGCAGCAGCTTGACGCCGCCCTGCTCAACTTCGATGTCGATGCGCTTGGCACCGGCGTCCAGGCAGTTTTCCAGCAGTTCCTTGATGACCGAGGCGGGCCGCTCGACCACTTCTCCGGCAGCGATCTGGTTCGCCAGCCGCGGAGTCAGCAGCTGGATTCGGCGAACGTCACTCATTGCTGCGACGCCAGGGAGGTGCCCGGGATCTTCAGCACCTGACCAATTTTCAGCTCGTCGCTCTTGAGCGAGTTGGCGCTGCGGATCGAGGACGTGCTGACATCGAAGCGGCTGGCAACCATCGCCAGACTGTCGCCACTGCGCACGACGTACTCACGCGGGCCGGAAGCCAACTGGCCGCCGTCGCGCAACGAAGCGATATAGGTGCCCGGCGGCGGGGTCTGCACGAAGTACTGACGCACACCCGCAGCGATGGAGCGCGCCAGGGCCTGCTGGTGCGAGCCGCTGGCCAGCTTGGCCGATTCGTTCGGGTTGGAGATGAACCCGGTTTCCACCAGGATCGACGGGATGTCCGGGGACTTCAGCACCATGAAGCCGGCCTGTTCCACGCGGCGCTTATGCAGCGGGGTGACGCGGCCGACGCTGGTCAGCACCTTGTGGCCGACGTCCAGGCTGGAGGACATGGTGGCGGTCATCGACAGGTCGAGCAGCACGCCAGCAAGCATCTTGTCCTTGTCGTCGAGGTTCACGCCGCCGTCACCGCCGATAAGGTCGGAGCGGTTTTCCGTGTCGGCCAGCCAGCGCGCGGTCTCGGAAGTGGCACCACGGTCGGACAGGGCGAATACCGATGCACCGAAGGCGCTGCGGCTGGGCGCGGCGTCCGCGTGGATCGAAACGAACAGGTCCGCGCCCTTCTTGCGGGCGATCACGGTGCGGTTGCGCAGTGGGATGAAGTAGTCGCCGGTCCGCGTCAGTTCGGCGCGGAAGCCTTTCATCTGGTTGATCTGCCGCTGCAGTTCGCGGGCGATCGACAGGGTGATGTTCTTCTCGTGCAGACCATTCGGGCCGAGGGCGCCAGGGTCTTCACCGCCGTGACCGGCGTCGATGGCGATCACCACATCGCGCTTGCCGCCACTGCTGGGCGCGGGAATCTTGGCCACCGACTGGGCAGGGCTGACCGGCGTGGCGGGCACGCTGGGCGTCGGGGTCGCCGGGACGTCCGGGGCAATGTCGGCGCCCTGGTCATACAGGTCGACGACCAGGCGGTTGCCGTACTGCTGGTTCGGCGGCAGCACGAAGCTCTTGGGCGTGACCTGGTTCTTCAGGTCCAGCACCAGGCGCAGATCGGTGGGCGAGCGCTGGGCAGAGCGCATCGCGGTGATCGGGGTATTGCCAAGCTTGAGCTTGTCGAGGGCGGCGGACATCTGTGCGCCGTTGATGTCGACGACGATGCGGTTGGGCGCGCTCAGGGTGAACAGACTGTGCTGCACGGGGCCGGACAGATCGAACACCAGACGTGTGTTGTCCGGCGCGCGCCAGATGCGCACGCTCTTGATTTGCGTGGCGGCAGAAACCTCGCCGGCAACGAATGCCAGCAGAACGGACACCCCGATAAACAACGCCCGAAGGCGCAACCCCCAACCCATCTTTTTTCTATGCTCCCGTGGCCAGGGCGGCACACCAGGCTTCGCCCCGTGTTCCGTGCGAGTCGAGGCGCAGCATGCGTCCGCCCGCATGCGGAACAATGGTAATGTCCATGTCGGCCTTTGGCAAAATGCCTTTGCCACGCTCCGCCCACTCGATCAGGCACAAAGCGTCGCCCTCGAAGTAGTCGCGGATGCCGAGGAACTCCAGTTCCTCCGGATCGGCCAGGCGATAGAGATCGAAGTGGAAGGCGCGCAGATCACCGATTTCGTAGGGCTCGACCAGGGTGAAGGTCGGACTCTTGACCGCCCCACCGTGGCCCAATCCCCGCAGGATGCCGCGCGACAGCGTGGTCTTGCCCGCCCCCAGGTCGCCATGCAGATAGATCACCCCGCGCCCGCCGGTCGCCTCGGCGATCCGCCGACCCAGATCGACCATGGCCTCTTCGCCGTCGGCGAACAGATTCAGTTCAGGCATGGGCACAACTCCTCGAGCAACTGACGAACGGCAGGAATCAGATCGGCGGCGGCCAGGCCGCGACCTTGCGCGCCGAGCGACTCGCCGGCGCGCGCGTGCAGCCAGACCGCCAGGCAAGCGGCATCGAACGCCGGCAGCCCCTGCGCCAGCAGCGCACCGAGGATGCCGGAAAGCACGTCACCCAGCCCGGCGCCCGCCATGGCTGGATGACCGTGATCGCACAGCGCGAGCCGGCCATCCGGGGACGCGATCAGGCTACCGACGCCCTTGAGCACGACCACCGCCTGATAGCGCTGCGCCAGTGCGAGAGCAGCCTTGGGGCGATCCGCCTGAACCTCCGCGGTGGAGGTACCCAGCAGGCGGGCCGCTTCGGCGGGATGGGGAGTGATCACCCAGTCGCCGGATGGGCGGGCCACCCGCTCTTCGGCCAGCAGATTGAGCGCATCGGCGTCCCACACCTGTCGGCGCTCCAGGCTCGCTGCAGCGCTGACCAGTACGCGCCCCCAGGCATCACGACCGACGCCAGGGCCGACCACCAGCACATCGGCGCGCTCGGCGAGGCGCAGCAACTCTGCGGAAGAGGAGACGCCGCGCGCCATCAGTTCGGGGCGACGAGCCAGCACAGCGGGCACGTGGGCCACGCGGGTCGCCAGGGAAACCAGCCCGGCGCCACAGCGCAGCGCACTCTCTGCGGCCAGCAGCACGGCGCCGCCCAGGCCGGTATCGCCGCCGACCACCAGCACATGGCCGAACAGGCCCTTGTGCGCGGCCTTCGGGCGCGTGGCGAGAAGAGGCAGGGAAGCCGGAGCGAGTCGGCGCGCCACGCCATTTTCTGGAAGCAGCGCAGGATCGGCATCGAGCCCGTCGAAAACCAGTTCGCCGCACTGGTCGGGCCCCTGGGCAGTGAACAGGCCAAGCTTGAGGCCAATGAATGTCACGGTCAGGTCGGCGTTCACCGCGCAGCCCAACACTTGCCCGGTATCCGCGCTGAGGCCGGAAGGAATGTCCACGGCCAGGACTGGCAGGCTGCTGGCGTTGATCGCCGCGATGGCCGAGGCATAAGGTTCGCGCACCTCGCCGCCGAGGCCGGTGCCCAGCAGCGCATCGACCAGCACGCCACGCAGTTCGGCGCGGTCGCTCCAGACTTCGATATCCACGCCGGCCGCGCGCGCCTCGCCATGGGCCGAGGCGGCATCGCCAGAGAGGCAGGCGGCATCGCCCACCGCCAGCACGCGCACGCGCCAACCGGCGCGCAGGGCCAGGGCAGCGATCAGGTAGCCGTCGCCAGCGTTGTTTCCATGGCCGGCCAGCACGGTGATCTCGCCAGCATCCGGCCACTGGCGGCGCAGCGCGCGCCAGGCAGCATGGGCGGCGCGACGCATCAGCTCGAAGCCGGGCGTGCCGGCGGCGATGAGGCGTGCATCAAGATCGCGCACCTGCTGGGCGCTGTAGAGATTCAGGGGCAGATCGTCGTGGGCAGTCATCGCTGTTCCGGGCGGCAGAATGTGTCGCCTGAGAGCCTGTTCAAAAGCTCGCGAGCTAGAGCAGAGCAAGGCAAAAAGAGACGAGGGAGCGCAGTTTACTGCTGTAAATGAGCATTCCGAGTCTGTTTTTAACGCAGCTGTGCCGACGCGCAGCAGATTTTGAACGGCTATTGGCGTACGGACGGGCCGACGCCAGCCAGGTCTGGCAGAATTATACGCACCCGGACTTCGGTTTCCCGCCTTCCATGCACGATTCAACGCTCGATTACGCCGACCTCGCCCGCTCCATCAAGGATTGGGGGCGCGAACTCGGCTTCCAGCAGGTCGGCATCAGCGGGCTCGACCTCAAGGAGCACGGCGCCCACCTGCAGCGCTGGCTGGATGCGGGCTACCACGGCGAGATGGACTACATGGGCGCCCACGGCAGCAAGCGCTGGCGGCCGGACGAACTGGTGCCCGGCACGCTGCGCGTGGTTTCGCTACGCATGGACTACCTGCCCGGCGACACACGCATGGCGCAGGTGCTGGGCGATGCCGAGAAGGCCTATGTCTCGCGCTACGCCCTGGGTCGCGACTATCACAAGCTGATCCGCAAACGCCTGCAGCAGTTGGCCGAGCGCATCCAGCAGCAGGTCGGTCCGTTCGGTTTCCGCGCCTTCGTCGACAGCGCGCCGGTGCTGGAGAAAGCCATTGCCGAGCAATCGGGCCTGGGCTGGATCGGCAAGAACACCCTGGTGCTCAACCGCAAGGCCGGCAGCTACTTTTTCCTCGGCGAGCTGTTCACCGACCTGCCGCTGCCGGTGGACGAACCGCACGGCACGGAGCACTGCGGGCGCTGCTCTGCCTGCATGGATATCTGCCCCACCGCCGCCTTCGTGGCGCCCTATGTGCTGGACGCGCGGCGCTGCATCTCCTACCTGACCATCGAGCTGAAAGGCCCGATTCCCGTGGACCTGCGCCCGCTGATTGGCAACCGCGTGTTCGGCTGCGACGACTGCCAGATGGTCTGTCCGTGGAACCGCTTCGCCCGCGCCACCGACCAGGGCGACTTCCAGCCGCGCCACAGCCTGGACAACGCCGCGCTGGCGGAGCTGTTCCTGTGGACGGAGGAAGAATTTCTCAGCCGTACCGAGGGCTCGCCGCTGCGGCGCGCCGGTTACGAACGCTGGCTGCGCAACCTGGCCGTGGGCCTGGGCAACGCCCCATCGACCATCCCGGTAATCGAGGCGCTGCGCGCGCGGCGGGAGTTCCCGTCGGAGCTGGTGCGCGAGCATGTGGAGTGGGCGCTGGGTCGGCACGGCGCCTGAAAGCCCCTCTCCCCCGCCCTCTCCCTGAAGGGAGAGGGAGTATCCGCGCCAAGCCTGTCTACTGTGTTTTCCTAATACTTCTGTATCAGGAAGGATGCCGCGCCAGCATCACGCCAATCCAGCCCCCTCTCCCTTCGGATCGGGGCGCGCAGCCAGGGCTAGGGAGAGTGTGCTCCGATCGGAACCGCTTACACCTTGATGAAATGCTCGCGGTAGTAACGCAGCTCGGCGATGGATTCGCGGATGTCGTCCAGGGCCAGGTGGGTGTTGCCCTTCTTGAAGCCGTCGCGCACCGACGGAGCCCAGCGCGCGGCCAGTTCCTTGAGAGTGGAGACATCCAGGTTGCGGTAGTGGAAGTAGCCTTCCAGCTTCGGCATGTGGCGGTAGAGGAAGCGGCGGTCCTGGCAGATGCTGTTGCCGCAGATCGGCGAACTGCGCTTGGGCACCCACTTTTCCAGGAAGGCGATGGTCATCGCCTCGGCTTCGGCCGCCGAGATGCTGCTTTCGCGCACGCGCTGGGTCAGGCCGGACTGGCCGTGCTGACGGGTGTTCCACTCGTCCATGCCGGCGAGCAGCTCCTCACTCTGGTGCACGGCGATCACCGGGCCTTCCTCGAGGATGTTCAGGTCGCTGTCGGTGACGATGGTCGCCATCTCGATGATGACGTCCTTGTCCGGGTCCAGCCCGGTCATTTCCAGGTCGATCCAGATCAGGTTCTGTGGGTTCTGCATGATGGGGCTCCTCAGCTCAGCCCTCTAGTTTAGCGGGAAGCGGGCCTGCGCATGCTAAACTGCGGCGCGATTTTCCCTGTGGATACCCTATGGCCAAGCGTCATCTCACCCGCCGGCAGAGCTGGCGGATCGAAAAAGTCCAGGAAGAACGCGCTTCGCGCGCGGCGAAGCGCGAGTCGCGCGCCCTGGAAGAACTGGAAGGCGGCGACCTCGGCCCGGAGCAGACCGGCCAGGTAATTGCTCACTTCGGGGTACAGGTGGAAGTCGAAGCGCAGGAAGGCGACCACGCCGGCCAGGTGTTCCGCTGCCACTTGCGCGCCAACCTGCCCCCGCTGGTGACCGGCGACCAGGTGGTCTGGCGCCCCGGCAATCAGGGAATCGGGGTGATCGTCGCGCAATTGCCGCGAACGTCCGAGCTGCGTCGCCCGGACATGCGCGGCGTACTCAAGCCGGTGGCGGCCAACGTCGATCGCATCGTGATCGTCTTCGCCCCGCGCCCGGAACCCCACGCCAACCTGATCGACCGCTACCTGGTGGCCGCCGAGCACGCCGGTATCAAGCCGCTGCTGCTGCTGAACAAGGCCGACCTGATTGACGAAGAGAACGCGCCCTTCCTCGATTCGCTGCTGGGCACCTACCGCGAACTGGGCTACCCGCTGCTGGAAGTCTCGGCCGCCAATGGCCTGGCACTGGACGCCCTGCGCGCGGCGCTGAACGAGCACGTCAGCGTGTTCGTCGGCCAGTCGGGCGTGGGCAAGTCGTCGCTGGTGAACGCGCTGCTACCCGGCGTCGATACCCGTGTTGGCGATCTGTCGGAAGTCACCGGCAAGGGCACCCACACCACCACCACCGCGCGGCTGTTCCACTTCCCCGCCGGCGGCGACCTGATCGACTCCCCCGGCATCCGTGAATTCGGCCTCGGCCATGTCAGCCGTGACGATGTCGAAGCCGGCTTCATCGAGTTCCACGACCTGCTCGGCCATTGCCGCTTCCGTGACTGCAAGCACGATCGCGAACCGGGCTGTGCGCTACTCAAGGCGCTGGAAGACGGGCGTGTTTCGCCGCAACGGATGGCCAGCTACCGGCACATCCTCGCGAGCCTGCCGGAAGACGAGTACTAGACGAATACGCCAGACCTGTAGGAGCGAGCTTGCTCGCGAACAGTTTCCGCAGCGGCGCTGGTTCGCGAGCGAGCTCGCTCCTACAAAAAGCATCTCGCCGATCTGAGGTGAACACGTGAAGAAAAAGGCCAGCTGATCCGCTGGCCTTTTTCGTTTCCTACTGCTGCTTGTTCAGCTCGTCGAGTTTCAGCGTGCCGCCGTCGTCGAACAGGTTGAGCTTCTGCTTGAGCTGGTCCGGCGGCACAGGGTCGCCCTGCCCGCTCGCCGGCTTGGCCGGTGCGCCATTGGCCGCTGCCGGTGTGGCGGCGCCCGGGGCAGCCGGGGTTGCGCCATCGACCGGCTTGTCGCTGCCGCCGTCCTGCCCCTCGATGGCGCGCTGGGCCTTCTTGGTCAGGACGATGATGTCGATGCGACGGTTCACTGGATTCAGCGGCTGGTCGCGGTCGAACAGCGCCGATGAGGCGTAGCCCACCACGCGGGCGATCTGGTCTTCCGGGTAGCCGCCGGCTTCCAGCGCGCGCCGCGCCGCGTTGGCGCGGTTGGCCGAAAGCTCCCAGTTGCCGAAGTCGCCATTGCCGGCGTAGGGCTTGGCGTCGGTGTGGCCACTGATGCTGATCTTGTTCGGCACCTGCTTGATGGTCTCGGCCAGCGCCAGCAGGATGTCCTCGAAATAGGACTGCAAACGCGCGCTGCCCAGATCGAACATCGGCCGGTTGTCCGAATCGACAATCTGGATACGCAGGCCGTCCTGGGTGATCTCGAAGAGGATCTGGTCCTTGAAGCGCTTGAGCGTCGGGTTCTCGTCGACCTTGTTCTGCAGTTCCTGCAGCAGCAACTCCAGGCGCTCCTTCTCGACCTTCTCGGCGACGTCCTCGGCCTGCTGCTCGTTGATCTTGGCGTTCTCGTCCGGGTTGATCCGCGTCTCGTCGGCATCCGGCTGAGCCTGGATCTGCGGATTCAGCGTCTTGTCCGGCGCCGGCGTCGGCGTGCCGCCCAGGTCGATGACGTAGGGGCTGGCACTCTCGGTGAAGCCGATGGGGTCCTGGAAGTAACCGGAGATGGCCTTCTTCTGCTCGGGCGTCGCCGAGGACAGCAGCCAGAGCACGAGGAAGAACGCCATCATGGCGGTGGCGAAGTCGGCGAAGGCGATCTTCCAGCCGCCGCCGTGGTGGCCAGCGGCATAGCGCTTGACGCGCTTGACGATGATCGGCTGATTGTTATCCATGCGTCAGGCGACCTATCAGCGACCGCGAACGGCCTGCTCCAGCTCGCTGAAGCTCGGACGGTGCGCCGGCAGCAGCACCTTGCGGCCGAACTCCACGGCCAGCGAGGGCGGCATGCCGGAAGCCGAAGCCACCAGGCAGGCCTTGATCGCTTCGTAGAGGTTCAGCTCTTCCTTGGCGTCGTGCTCCAGCGCGTTGGACAGCGGGCCGACGAAACCGTACGCGGCGAGAATACCGAGGAAGGTACCCACCAGCGCCGCGGCGACGTGGTGGCCGATCTCGGCCTGGCTGCCCTGGCCGAGCAGCGCCATGGTGATCACGATACCCAGTACCGCGGCGACGATACCGAAGCCCGGCAGGGCGTCGGCGACGCGGGTCACGGCATGTGCGGGGTGCTCGAGGTCTTCCTTGAGGCTGCCCAGTTCCATGTCGAACAGGCCTTCCAGCTCGTGGGGCGCCATGTTGCCCGAGGACATGATGCGCAGGTAATCACAGACGTAGGCCGTCATGCGGTCATCCTTGAGCACCGCGGGGTACTTGCTGAAGATCGGGCTGGCGGCCGGGTCCTCGACGTCGGCCTCGATGGCCATCATGCCTTCGCGGCGGCTCTTGTTGAGCACCTCGTAGAGCATGCCCAGCACCTCCAGGTAGAAGGTATGGGTGAAGCGGTTGCCGAACATCTTCGGCGCCTTCTTCAGCACGGTCATGAAGGTGCTGCCAGGGTTGGCCTGGAGGAAGGCGCCCAGCGCGGCGCCGCCGATGATCAGCACTTCGAACGGCTGGATGATGGCCGCGATCTTGCCGCCGGAGAGCATGTAGCCGCCGAGCACGCTACCCAGAATGACGATGATGCCGATGATTTTTGCCATGGGGACCGGACTGAAACTGTGAACAGAAAGGAGGCATGATTCCCGCCTCCCTGTTGTTATCGGAGATTTCGGGCAAGACTATAGGCCGAAAACACTAAAAACCAGTTCGGCGCCTCACGCATGTCTAAGCAATTGCTTCATCCAGAGCGTCTCAAGGCCTGGCTAACCCAGCTGGAAGACCTGCCTTTGCCAGTTCCGCTGGAACAGCGCGATGACATTCGCCGGGCGCTGAACGACAGCCGCCGCTCGATCCGCGATATCGCCGAACTGCTGCAGGACGCGCCGACCCTGGCCTTTGCCATCCTGCGCGAAGCCAACCGCGCACAGAGCGCCCGGGACAATCCGGCGGAAAGCCTGGAGGTCGCCCTCAACCGCCTGGGCTTGTCCCGCGTCACTCAATTGCTCGACAGCCTGCCCGCGATGCCCGAGGCGCAGATGCCACGCGCCCTGAGCCAACTGCTGCTGATCAGCCGCCATGCCATGCAGCAGGCCAGCGGCCTGTTCGCCAACCGCCTGGCGCGGCTCTGGCAGGAAATCCACTGGGGCAGCCTGTTCACCCTTGCGCCGCTGTGGGCGCTGGCCACCGCGAAACCGGAGCTGATGGAGAGCTGGCAGCGCCAGGTCTACGGCCTGGGCCGCTGCAGCAGCGAAGTCGAAGAGGAGTTGCTCGGCACTCCCCTGCTGCCCTTGTGCCGCGTGCTGGCCGACAGTTGGCGGCTGCCGGACTGGGTCGGCCAGGGCTACGCCCTGCTCAGCGACGACAAGCGCCTGCTGGTGCGCGCCCTGCACGTCGCCCACACCGAACACGAGCCGCTGGGCCAACAGCAGCGCCTGGACGCCGATCCGGAACTGCAACGCTGGCTGACCCGCCCGGCCAACACCATCCTCCTGGCCAACAGCATCGCCATGGCCGCACACCAGTCCTGGGGCGGCGTGCACATGCTGCGCTGGCAGCGCCTGACCAGCCTCTATCTGCAGATGCCGCTGGAAGAATTGCAGCAGACCGTCCACGGCCTCGCCGCGCAGAGCGCCCGCCGCCACGCCCGCCCGCTGCTCTGGCACCCGGCGCAGGCGTTGCTCTGGCCCTGGGATGCGCGCCGCTGGCTCAACGGGCCGAAGGCCGAGGAGCCGGCCAAGGCGCCGGACACCCTCGCCGAATGGCGCCAGCACTGCACCCGCCTGATGCAGACGCCCAGCCCGTTCGGCAACGCCGTGCAACTGCTCGACTGCGCCACGGCTGCCTTGCAGGCCTGCGGGCTGCAACGCGGGATGATCCTGCTGGCCGACAAGGGCGGCAGCTGGTTGCAGGCGCGCCGGCACTTCGGCCTGGACGGCGAGATCGGCGACTTCAAGCTGGAAGTCGCCGCCAGCCCGGTGCTGCGCAAACTCCTGCAACAACCCGGTCAACTGCGCCTGAGCCCGACCAACATGGCCGAGTTCTCCGCGCTGATTCCCGGCTCGCTGAAGGCGCTGCTCCCCAGCGAGCATCTGCTGCTGCGCTCGCTGGGCAACGGCGCGCGGGTAGTCATGCTGGTCGTCTGCGACCGCCTCGGGCAGCCGCTGGCAGACCTGCACGCGCAGGCCTTCGGCCGCACCGTGCAGTGCATCGAGCACGCGGTGAAGCAGATGGCGCGGGGCTCGTGATCCGGGAAAGGTTTGCTCCCCGCCTTCTGCCCTTTAAACTAACCGCCCTCACGGGGTAGCCCAGGGCACGCGCTCACGTTGCCTCCCCCACCCTTTTCGCCGGGAGTCTCCGCCATGTCCGCCTTCTCCGCCCTGCCCCTGGTGATCGAACCGGCTGACCTCGCCAGCCGTCTCGATGCTCCGCAACTGATCCTGGTCGACCTGACCAGCGCCGCGCGCTACGCCCAGGGCCACATCCCCGGCGCCCGCTTCGTCGCCCCTGCGCGCACCCAGCTGGGCGGCCCGGCACCGGGCCTGCTGCCGGCCAAGGCCGACCTGGAAGCGCTGTTCGGCGAACTGGGCCACAACCCCGATGCCGTCTATGTGGTCTATGACGACGAAGGCGGCGGCTGGGCCGGTCGCTTCATCTGGCTGCTGGATGTGATCGGCCACGGCAACTACCACTACGTCGACGGCGGCCTGCACGCCTGGCTCGCCGACGACCTGCCGCTGAGCCAGGACGTCCCTGCGCCGGCCGGCGGCCCGCTGCCGCTGACCCTGCACGATGAGCCGACCGCCACCCGCGAGTACCTGCAGAGCCGCCTGGGCGCCGCCGACCTGGCCGTCTGGGACGCCCGCAACCCCAGCGAGTACAGTGGCCAGAAAGTCCTCGCCGCCAAGGCTGGCCACGTGCCAGGCGCGGTCAATTTCGAATGGACCGCCGGCATGGACCCGGCCCGCGCCCTGCGCATCCGTACCGATATGCCGCAGATCCTCGAGGACCTGGGCATCACCAAGGACAAGGAAGTGATCACCCACTGCCAGACTCACCACCGCTCCGGCTTCACCTACCTGGTGGCCAAGGCCCTCGGCTATCCGCGGGTCAAGGGTTATGCCGGTTCCTGGTCGGAATGGGGCAACCATCCCGACACCCCCGTAGAGGTTTAAGGAATGTCGTTCAAAGATCGTCTGTTTATCCTCAGCCAGTACCTGCTGCCGCATCACCTGCTGTCGCGCCTGATCGGCTGCGCCGCCGAGTGCCGCGCGCCCTGGTTCAAGGACCGCCTGATTCCCTGGTTCGCCCGTCGCTACCAGGTGGACATGCGCGAAGCCCAGGTCGAGGACCTGCGCGCCTACGAGCACTTCAACGCCTTCTTCACCCGCGCCCTGAAAGACGGCGCCCGCCCGCTGGATGAAAGCGCAGGCGCGGTGCTCTGCCCCGCCGACGGCGCCATCAGCCAGCTCGGCCCGATCGAGCACGGCCGCGTGTTCCAGGCCAAGGGCCACAGCTACAGCCTGATGGAACTGCTGGGCGGCGACGCCGAGCGCGCCGCGCCCTTCATGGGCGGCGAGTTCGCCACCGTCTACCTGTCGCCCAAGGACTACCACCGCGTGCACATGCCCCTGGCCGGCACCCTGCGCGAGATGGTCTACGTGCCGGGCCGGCTGTTCTCGGTGAACCAGCTGACTGCCGAGCAGGTGCCGGAGCTGTTCGCTCGCAACGAGCGCGTGGTGTGCATCTTCGACACCGAGCGCGGGCCAATGGCCGTGGTGCTGGTGGGCGCAATGATCGTCGCCTCCATCGAGACCGTCTGGGCCGGCCTGGTCACGCCGCCCAAGCGTGAGCTGAAATCGTTCTCCTACGACGAAGCTTCCCGTGCGCCGATCCACCTGGAGAAAGGCGCCGAGTTGGGCCGCTTCAAGCTGGGCTCGACCGCCATCGTGCTGTTCGGCCCCGAGCAGGTGAACTGGGCGGAAAACCTCGCCGCCACCAGCGCCGTGCGCATGGGCGAGCGCCTGGGTGGCGCCCGCCAGGGCTAAGGCCCGCTGTCCATAAGGCGGGCGGCCAACGAGCCGTCCGCCACTGCTTTTCGCCTCATCGTGCTAGTTCCCTGCCATGAAACGCTTCCTGCACCTGATGGGCTGGCGTGCCAACGCCACCAGCCATCTTGAAAAGTGGCTCTCCGCAATGGGAGCGCTGTGCGGCATCGCCGCCATCTACGCCGTCACCCACTGGGTCCTGCCCAGCGAAGCAGCCATCTGGGTCGTCGCCTCCATGGGCGCCAGCGCCGTGCTGCTGTTCGCCGTACCCCATGGCGTGCTATCGCAGCCCTGGGCTGTTCTCGGCGGCCAGGTCCTCTCGGCCTGCGTCGGGGTGATCTGCCAGAAACTCTTCCCCGGCCAGGCCTTCACCCCCGCCCTTGCGGTGGGCGCGGCGATCCTGGTCATGCACTACGCCCGCTGCATCCATCCTCCGGGCGGCGCTACGGCACTGGCGGCGGTATCCGGCGGCCCGGCCATCACGGCCCTGGGCTTCCACTACGTGCTCAGCCCGGTGCTGCTCAACGTGGTGCTGATCCTGGCCGTCGCGGTGGCCTTCAACGGCCTGTTCGCCTGGCGCCGCTATCCCGCACCGCTGGCACGTCTGCCGGCCACACCGAAGCTGCCTGCGGGCCCGGCGCCCGAGGACCTCTACCACGCGCTGCGCAAGATGGATTCGTACATCGACGTGCAGTTCGACGACCTGCTGAAGATTCTCCAACTGGCCCAGGAACATGCCCAGGCGCAGCGCCTGACGCCCGGCGACATCCTGCTAGGGGCCAGCTACAGCAATGCCCTGAGCGGCGACGCCTGGGCCGTGCGCCAGGTGATCGACGACCATCCGGACAAGCGCGGCCGCCAGGAGCAGCTGGTCTACAAGGTGGTCGCCGGCGCCGGCAAGGGCAATACCGGCGTCTGCCGCCGCCAGGACCTGCTCGACTGGGCCGCCCACCCGGTGACGGCACAGGGCGACGGCTGGGTGCGCAGCACGGCGCAGGACTCGGCGAAGGACGCCCTGCAACGTCAGATCAAGGGGCAAAGCCCTCGGCCGTGACCTGTCCGCGCACCATCCGGGCGATGGGCTGCGGCGGGCGACGGATGCTGCTAGAGTTCGGAAAAAGCCGACAGTTTTGAACAACTGGTTCGTACAACGAGCCGGATTGTGGAGAATCGACTCTCACCATGGACAACAGTCCCCAGCAGTTTCTACGTGTCCCCACACCAACGCACGAGAGCCTGAGCTTCTGCAACGCCAACGCGCGCGAGCTGAAAAACTGGCTGGATCACCTGCCCAAGGCCAACCTCGGCGAGACGGCTCGCCAGCTCTACCAGGGGCTGATCGAACTCAACCAGCTCAAGCTGCCGGTCGAGACGCGCCTGCAATTGCTGGAACTGTTCCGCCCGGAAGTCCACTTCGTCTGCCATAACCTGGAGCGGCACTTCCTCAACCAATCCATCGTCCTGGACGAGCGCCCGCGCAAGGTCGCCAATCTCTGCCAGGCGCTGCAGAACCACCTGGCCATCGGCTACAAGCTGATCGTCGTGCGCGAAGCCTCGCGCTTCACCCGCGAACGTGCCCAGGTGATGACCGCCGCCACCCAGCGCGCCATCCGCAGCCTCTGCGGCCCGCTGGTTCGTGCCTCCCAGCTGTACTGCCCAGTGCCGGAAAACCTCTGGCTGGAACTCCACCAGCTCTACCAGCTCGCTCGCCAGCACGGCTTGCAGCACACACCGGTACGCGATGCGCTGGCCCGCCAGTCCCAGGGGCTGTCCATCGAGCACGCCTACGTGACGGCGCTGATGCTCGGCTCCGCGCGTTGCAACCAGATGCGCCAGAACAACATCGCCCGTGTCGCCGAGGCCCTCGAGGGCTGGGCTGCGCAGGTAAAAGTGCAGGCCGCCGATGCGCCCTCCACCCTGTTCGTGGTGGTGCCGCAGGTGGACGGTCCGCCGCGCTACCGCACCCTGTTCAAGGATGCTGACCTCACTGGCGCCCTGGGCATCGACCCACAGCCGCTGGTGGACGCAATCCGCGAATACCTGCTGCTGCCCGCTGAGGATCGCAGCAAGGCGCGTCTGAAAGTCCCCGAGGGCGTCAGCATCGACCTGCTACAGCACCTTGCCGCCGCCTGGGGCGATATCGCCGAGCGCACCTTCCACCGCACGCCCGGCCAGGGCCAGTTGACCCTGTGCATCGGCATGAGCGCCCTGCACTATTTCCTCGCCGGCCGCAAAAGCTTCAACGACCTGCTGAAAATCCAGATTCAGGAACAGCTGCCAACCTTCAAGGCCGACGTGAAGGACGCCTGGTCCGGCGCCTTCGACGCGCAGAAGGTCAATGATTGGCAACCCGGCATGCCGCTGGAGGAGATCGAGTACAGCGCACCGCGCACTGCCGAAGACACCGGCGTTGGCGCAGCACCCGAGGCTCCGCGCGACGACTACCCGATTTTCACCCTGAACATCGTCAACCACAGCCCCGGCGGCTACTGCCTGACCTGGCCGAAGGAAATCCCCAGCCAGTTGCAGGCCGGCGAGTTGCTCGGCATCCAGGACACTCCGGAACACAGCTGGAGCGTCGCCGTGGTGCGCTGGATCCGCCAGGTCCGTGGCGGCGGCACGCAGATGGGCATCGAGCTGATCGCCCCGCTCGCCCAGCCCTGCGGCCTGCAACTGCTGCGCAAGACCGAACAGGGCAGCCAGTACCTGCGGGCGCTGCTGCTGCCGGAAATCGCCGCCATCTCCCGCCCGGCCACCGTGATCACCCCGCGCCTGCCGTTCCAGGAAGGCAATCGCGTGCAGCTCAACCTGCAGGGCGACGAGCGCCGTGCCACGCTGACCCGCAAGGTCACCGCCACCGCCAGCTTCACCCAGTTCGAATACCAGGCCCAGGATGCGGCCAGCACGCCGAGCGATAAACCCATCACAGCGCCGAATGCTCGTGGTGCTGGCGGGGAGGAAGACTTTGACTCACTATGGAAGTCTCTGTAGATTCCGGAGAATTCCCATTCGTCGCCAATTTGCTGCCGTCCAGCGCGGTATAAGCAGCCTTCCTCATGGCCAATGAAAAGAAAACCATCCGCCTGCTGATCCTGGAAGACTCGCAGAATGAAGCCGAGCGCCTGGTCAGCCTGTTCCGCAACGCCGGTCGTGCGACCCGCGTCCACCGCATCACCTCCAGCGAAGATCTGACGGACATCCTGCCCCAGGGCTGGGACCTGCTGATCGCCGCCCCCGAAGCCGAGGCACTGGACCCGAGCGAAGCGCTGGGCGCCATCCGCCGCCAGGCCAAGGACATTCCCTTTATCCAGTTGGTCAGCGGCAACGACTCCGACGCCGTCACCGAGGCCCTGGCCCTCGGCGCACAGGACGCCCTGCCGCAAGGCGAGGACGAGCGGCTGATCCTGGTCGCCAACCGCGAGTTGGCCAACCTCGAGGAGCGCCGCGCCCGCCGCTCTGCCGAAGTCGCGCTGCGTGAAGCAGAGAAACGTTGCCAGTTGCTGCTGGACAGCTCGGTGGACGCCATCACCTACGTCCACGACGGCATGCACATCTACGCCAACCGGGCCTACGTCGGCCTGTTCGGCTACGAGGATGCCGAAGAGCTGGAAGGCATGCCGATGATCGACCTGATCGCCGGCTGCGACCAGGCCAACTTCAAGGACTTCCTCAAGGGTTACCATCTCACCAAGGAAAGCACCGAGGACAACGCCGACCTGGCCTGCAGCGGCATCCGCAGCGATGGCCAGGCCTTCGCCGCGCGCATGACCTTCTCGCCGGCCACCTATGACGGCGAACCGTGCATCCAGGTGGTAATCCGCGCCGAGTCGGACAACGCCCAACTCGAGGAAAAACTGCGCGAAGTCAGCAGCCAGGACCTGGTCACCGGCCTGTTCAACCGCGCGCACTTCCTCGACCTGATGGACAGCGCCGTGGAACGCGCGGTGACCGCCGGCCAGCCGGCGACCTTCGCCTACATGCTGCTCGATCGCGCCCAGACCCTGCAGCTCGACCTCGGCGTCGCCAGCATCGACCTGCTGCTGGCGGACCTGGGCAACCTGCTGCGCGGGCAGTTCCCGGAACAGGCACAACTGGCCCGCCTGGGCGACGACGTGTTCGCCGTGCTGCTGCAGGGCGAAACCCCGGAACAATCGGCACCGCGCTTCAATGCGCTGCTGAAGAAGGTCGAAGGCCACCTGTTCGACATCCATGGCCGCACCGCACAGGTCACCCTGTCCATCGGCACCGCCGGGCTGGACGAGAAGACCACTCGCGCGCAGGAAGTCATCGAGCGCGCCCACCGCGGCGCCGACGATGTCGCGCAGAAGGACGGTAACGGCCTGAAGATCTACAACCCGGCCGATGAACTCGCCGCTGCCGCCTACCGTGGCGACATCGTCGCGATCATCCGCCAGGCGCTGGAGCAGAACAGCTTCCGCCTGCTGTTCCAGCCGATCATCAGCCTGCGTGGCGACACCCACGAGCACTACGAAGTACTGCTGCGCCTGCTCAACCCGCAAGGCGAGGAAGTACCGCCGGCAGATTTCCTCAACGCCGCCAAGGCCAGCGGCCTGGCCGAGAAAATCGACCGCTGGGTGCTGCTCAACTCCATCAAGCTGCTTTCCGAGCACCGCGCCAAGGGTCACGAGACCAAGCTCTTCGTGCACCTCTCCGGCCCCAGCCTGCAGGACCCGGAACTGCTGCCGTGGCTCAGCGTGGCGCTGAAGGCCTCGCGCCTGCCAGCCGATGCGCTGATCGTCCAGATCAGCGAGCCGGACGCCATTGCCTACCTGCGCCAGGCCAAGATGCTCAGCCAGGGTCTGGCGGAACTGCATTGCCAGGTCGCGCTGTGCCAGTTCGGTTGCGCACTCAACCCGTTCAACACGCTCAAGCACATGAACGTCGACTTTGTGAAAGTCGACGGCTCCTATGTGCAGGACCTGAACACGGCGGAGAACCAGGAAAACCTCAAGACCCTGATGGCCAGCCTGCACGCCCAGGCCAAACTGACCATCGTACCCATGGTAGAAAGCGCCACCGCGCTGGCCACCCTGTGGCAGGCCGGCGCCAACTACATCCAGGGCCGCTACCTGCAGGGCCCGAGCCAGGCGATGGACTACGACTTCGCCTCGGACGAATAACCCGGAACGGAACCTGTGGGAGCGAGCAAGCTCGCTCCTACAAAAAGCAGCCGGAAGCCCATAAAAAAGCCGCCCATCGAGGCGGCTTTTTCATTCTGCGGCGAATCAGAGTCCGTCCACACCTTCGCGATCACGGAAGCCGAGCAGGTAGAGGATGCCGTCCAGCCCCAGAGTGGAGATCGCCTGCTTGGCCGACTGCTTGACCAGCGGCTTGGCGCGGAAGGCCACGCCCAGGCCGGCCAGGCCGAGCATCGGCAGGTCGTTGGCGCCATCGCCCACAGCAATCGTCTGTTCCAGCTGCAGGCCTTCCTTCGCCGCCAGTTCGCGCAGCAGGTCGGCCTTGCGCTGGGCATCGACGATGGGCTCGATGGCCACGCCGGTCAGCTTGCCGTCGACGATCTGCAGTTCGTTGGCGAACACATAGTCGATGCCCAGCTTGGCCTGCAGCTGCTTGGCGAAATAGCTGAAGCCGCCGGAGAGGATGGCCGTCTTGTAGCCCAGGCGCTTGAGCTCGGCGAACAGGGTTTCGGCACCTTCGGTCAGGCGCAGCGAAGCGCCGATCTCTTCCAGCACATCCTCGGAGAGCCCCTGCAGCAGCGCCAGGCGCTCCTTGAAGCTGGCGCGGAAGTCCAGCTCGCCGCGCATGGCACGCTCGGTGATCTCGGAAACCTGCTCGCCCACGCCGGCCGCCTTGGCCAGCTCGTCGATGACCTCGGCCTCGATCAGCGTCGAGTCCATGTCGAACACCGCCAGGCGACGGTTGCGGCGGAACACCGAGTCCTGCTGGAAGGCGATGTCGACATTCAGCTCCTGGGCCACGCTGAGAAACTCGGCGCGCAGGGCTGCCGGATCGGCGGGCTCGCCGCGCACGGAGAACTCGATGCAGCCCTTGCCCTGGTCGGCCGGCATGTCCAGCGGCATACGTCCGGACAGGCGATCGATCTGGTCGATATTCAGGCCGTACTTGGCAGTGATCGAGCTGACCCGCTGCAACTGTTCGGCGGTTACCCGGCGAGTCAGCAGCGTGACAATGTGGCGCGGCTTGCCCTGGCCACCGACCCACTGCCGGTAATCGTCCTCGGAGACCGGTGTGAAGCGCACCTGCTGGTCCAGCTCATAGGCCGTGAACAGCACATCCTTGAGCACTGACGAAGCGCGCTCGTTGTCCGGGATTTCCACGAGGATGCCGAAGGACAGCGTGTCGTGGATCACCGCCTGGCCGATATCGAGGATGTTCACGCCACCCTGCGCCAGGACGCCGGTGATGGCTGCGGTGAGGCCGGGGCGGTCTTCCCCGGTGATGTTGATCAGGACGATCTCGCGCAAGGCGCTGTCTCCGCCATGGAAAAAAGGCAGACATTCTACCTGCTTTCACCGTCTGCGGATGCTCCGCTCGCCCGTTCGGGAGCGGCGCCGTCGATCGGATTAACGGCGAGTTGCCCGGGTCATTCCGGCCCGGTTCGACTTGACGGGCCCTGCGGCGCTTTGCCCCCCGGTAGGGCCTCGTTATACTGCCCCGCATCTGCCCTAGAGAAGACCGAGCCCACTGTGACCCGGCCCACCTCCGTCAAGCCCGACAATTTCTTCCTGCTGCTCTTCCACGCCCTGCGCCAGCGCCGCGTGCCGATCGCCCTGCGCATCGCCATCCACAGCCTGTTGCTGGTGGCCGCTGCCCTGGTGATCTACGCCTGGGTGATGGGCATGCAGTTCAAGCAGGCCATGCAGCAGCAGGCCGACGCCCTCGGCCAGAGCCTGACCACGCAGACCGCGCAGTCGGCCACCGAGTTGCTGGTGTCCAACGACATCCTCAGCCTCAACGTGCTGCTCAACAACCTATCCAAGAACCCGCTGGTGGCCCACGCAGCCATCTACAGCGTGGACAACCGCATCCTCGCCGAGTCCGGCACGCGGCCCAAGCAGGGCCTGCTGGGCGATGCCGAGGGCCTGTACTCCACGCCGATCACCTTCCAGGAAGTGATCGCCGGCCACCTGCGCATCAGCCTCGACATGCACCAGTTCGAGCAACCGATGACCGTCAGCCTGCAGAGCATGGGGCTGATCAGCCTGATCCTGCTGCTGCTCACCCTGACCTTCGGCCTGCGTCTGGGGCGGCAGATTTCCACACCGTTGTTACAGCTTCGTGTCTGGCTGCGTGACCCGGACGACCCCGCTCCAGGCGCCGGCCTGCAGAACGAGATCGGCGACCTTGCCCGCCAGTTGCAAGCGCGCCTGGTGCCCGAGAAGCCGCCAGCTCCCGAACCGGTGGCCAGCGCTCCCGCGCCGCGCCCGAAAGCGCCCGCCAAGGCCGGCAAGCCCGCCGCCAAAGAGCCGTCGCTGGAAGCAACGGGCCCCGCAGACGAACACGAGTTCGACGAAAACATTTTCTCCGACGACGAGCTGCTCGCCCCCGCCGCGCGCCGCAAGGCCGATGCTGACGACGACTTCCCCGAGGAAGAGTTCGAGACCGTGGCGGAAGAGGAGGCCGAAGACGAAATCGGCGTCGAGGAAGAAGAACCTGAAGCCGAGCCGGAGCCGATTTCCGCCGGTACCAGCGCTGTACTGGCCGTGCAACTGGGCGCCCAGGAACAGCTGCGCCGCCTGCCGCGCGCACGCCTGGTCGACCTGCTGGAACGCTACCGCGACTGCCTGGAGCAAGCCGCGCGCCTGTACAAGGGTACGCTCTACACCCTCAGCGACGGCGGCAGCCTGATCCTTTTCCACAGCCGCGACCAGGACGAGGAATTCCTCACCAACGCACTGTGCTGCGGCGAGCTGATGCGCGCCCTGGGCCATGCCCTGCAGATCGAGGTGGCCGACAGCGGCATCACCCTGCAGCTGCAACTGGGCCTGGTGCTGGGCGAAGACGTTGCGGACCTCGAACAGGCCGACCTGCTGCAGGATGCCTCTGCCCAGGATGCCCTGGCCCTCAGCCAGCACAGCCGCAATCTGCTGCTGGTGGAGAAATCCATCGGCGACGACGAGAAGGTCCGCGAGCGGGCACGCATCCGCCCCATCGCCAGCCCGGAGAACGCCTGCTGCGTGGAATGGCTGAAAGAGCCCTACCCGTCCATGCTGGAGCGCCAGCTCTCGCGCATGCGCGCCCTGCGCACCACCTGACCCCCAATAGAAAGAGAGGGGGCCGCCCGGCCCCACGTGGAAAGGATTCCATGACCACCCTGATCACCCATCCCCTGCCCGTGCTCGCCGTGGGCCTCGCGCTCGGCTCGCGCGTCATCGGGCCGCGCCTGCTGCTGGCCGGCATGATCGCCGCGTGCCTGCCCGACCTCGATGTGCTGGCCTTCAAGCTGGGCATTGCCTACCACGACGCCTTCGGCCATCGAGGCTTCAGCCATTCACTGCTGTTCGCCGCGTGCCTCGGTGTGCTGGGTGCCCTTTGCAGCCGGCTGCTGGGAAGCGGCCCGCTGAAAGCCGGCCTGTGGATCGGCCTGGCGACCGCCTCCCATAGTGTGCTGGATGCGATGACCGACGGTGGGCTGGGTGTAGCCTGGTTCTGGCCCTGGAGCGATCAGCGCTACTTCCTGCCCGTGCACCCGATCGAAGTCTCGCCCATCGGCCTGTCGCGCTTCCTCAGCCCGCGCGGCCTGGCGGTGCTGCTCTCCGAGGCGCGCTGGGTCTGGCTGCCTTGCCTGGGCGTGGCGCTGGCGGGCATTGGAACGCGCCGCGTACTTCAGCGGCCAGAAAGCTGAGTCTGCAGCTGCTCCAGCAGCGACGCCTGCGCGCCCTGTAGCGGAAGGCTCGCGCTGTAGCCCTGGAAGCTGGCGAAGCGCGCGGCGTAGTCCAGCTCAACCTGGAAGCGGTTTTCCCAGCCAGGAGCATTGGCTGGCATCAGTTGATCGCAATCACGCAGTGCCTGGGGTGTTTCACAGGGCGTGTAGGCCTGCGGGTAGAACTGGCGCTTCCACAACACCCAAGGCGACAGCGCCAGCCCGCCGAGGTGGTTGCGCCGCAGGTCCAGCTCCAGCAATTGCAGCAGGCCGTTGCCTCCCAGGTATTGGTGCTGGTAGTCGACCATGACCATGTCGACACTGTGCCCCTGATCATTGAGCAGGCGCTTGTGGACTGCCCCATCGGAATGGGCATTGAGGGTGAGGAATATCTGGTCGTTATGACGGATCAGCCGCTCCCACAGCAGCGCGCCACTGGCGTTGTCCTCGTGGGACAGCTCGGCATCGCCACCGGCAGTCCGGCGCAGGATGCTGTGCGACGCCAGGATCACCGGCACGTGCGGGTGCTCGTCGATAACGCTCTGCGCCCACACCAGGGTGGCCTCGGAAGGGTTCCAGTCCAGCGCCAGCAGCAGGAACGACTGGCCATAGCGCTGGAACAGGTGAACCTGGCTCAGCCCCTTGGGATCGCTTCCGACATAGGTACTCTGCCAGGCCGCGCGCTGAGGCCCGAAGTGGTCAGCGAAGCGGTCAAGAAACGAGCGACGGTCATCGCTACTGGCTTCCTCATGCACGTCGCGCTCGCCCGTGGCGATGCTGTAGGGCACGCCGCGCTCCTCCAGCGTGCGCATGGCGCCGCTGGCCGTCTGCCACTGGGTGACGACGCCGGCGTTTTCCACCACGTCGCCCAGGTGTACCACCAGCGGGACCTGCAACATCTCCGCGTATTTGGCCAGCCAGTAGGTCTGGGCGAAGAAAGCCAGCGCCGGCTGGTAAGGCAGGTCAGGGAAGCGCTGCTCGCTGCGGAACAGGTGACGCTTGCGGTGGTTGTTCTCCGCGTAGAACTGGGTGTCCGGCAGCAGCGGCAACACGAAGCTGCCGCCGCCGGAAGCGATCTCCAGCGGTGGCAGCGGATGCTGGCGGAAAAACGCCTGATCCTTCTCCACCACATCCTGGGTATCGGAATCGTCGCAGCCGACCAGCAGCAGGCAGCAGGCAAGAAGGGATGTCAGTGCTTTCATCACGGATTGGAGCCCACTCCGGGGAGGCGCAGCAGGCGATAGGTGTCATTGTCGAAACGGCCCTCGAACAACTGCTCCGGGGCCATGGGCAGGGAGGCGGCGACACGCTCGGCATCGCGCGCCTGGATCATCAGGTACAGCGGGCCGCGCTGGGCAGCCACCTGCTCCGGACGATTAAGGAACAGCGGCTGCAGGTCACGGTCGAGATTGACCATCAACTTGATCGCCCGCGCGTCAGGCGCCATGCCATAGAGCGCCAGTGGCGCGGGCTGCGCATCTAGCTGCAGGACCAGCTCGCGGGAAAACGCCTGGCTGTCGTACAGGCGATGCTCCACCGGCTCGAAGACCAGGATGTAGCTTGCCCACAGCGCCAGCGCCGCACCCAGGGCCAGTACAGCCGGCCGCCGCCAGCGCAATGCGCCCTGCACCAGCAGCGCGGCAAGCACCACGATGCAGGCCGGCAGGCGCCAGCCCAGTGCGGCAAGTTCCTGCGGGTAGCGTTTCCAGGCCAGCCACAAACCGGCTAGCAGCATGGCCGGCAAGGCGAGCCACAGCACGCGCAGTACGCCACGCAGCACCTGCGCCAGACGGCTGCCGGCGACCATGAAGGGATACCCGGCGACAATGGCTGCCAAGGGCGCAAGGGCAACGATGTAGCGGGCCTTCTTGGCCTGCGGCACGGACAGGCCGACCATGACGACCAGCGCCGCCAGGGCACAACCCGCCACGAGGCGGAACGCCGGCTCACGGCGCCGTTGCCAGAGCAGCGCCAACGCCGGCAACGCCAGCGGGAACGCCAGGGCGTAATTGCCCAGCGAACTGCGGAAGTAATACAGGGCATCGCTGGAGCCGGCGGAGCCGTCCAGACGACCGATCACCTGCATCCGCAGGACATCCTGGACAAACGCGTCTCCGCCCGTGGCGCGCGCCAGGGCAATCAGCCCGAGCACGCAGAGAATCAGCAGCACCAGCGCGCTCGCCGAGAAGGCAACCAGGGGCTTCCAGCGCCGGTCCAGCAGCAACTGGCTGCACACCATGCCGGCCGGCACCACCAGCCCCAGCGGGCCGCGCAGGGCAAACCCGATGAAGAGCAGCGGCAGCAGGCGCAACAGCAGGCCCGGCACGCGGTGGCGCTCGGCGTGGAAGGCCAGGTAGAAGGCCAGCAGCCCTACGGCAGCGACCATCAAGTCGAGGGACACAGCCCGGGTCTCGCTGACGAAGGTGGCCGTCAGCAACAGCATCGCCAGGCTGACCAGCGCCCAGGAGCGCGAGAACGGAGCCACCAGGCGATACACCACCCCGGCGCAAATGGCCGCCGCCACCGCGGTGGGCAGCCAGGCGGTGAGCTCGTTGACCCGCCCCAGCGGCAGCGAGAGCAGGTAGGTCAGGAAGGTGGAGGTAGCCGGATAGTCCGGATAGGGCGCGCCGTAGGTGGTCGGGAACCAACTGGGTCCGTGGCGCAGCATTTCGCGGGCGAACAGCACGAAGCGCGAATCGAAGCCAACGAAGGCGTCACCGTGCACACCGAGCAGGAACAGCACCAAAGCCGCCAGCATGACGCAAAGCGTCTGACGACTCAGGGCGGAATCCGCCTGAATACCGGAGGTAGGAAGGAATGACGACACGCTTGAGTCTCTCGCAAGCTCCGCGCGGAAACGTCCGGGCGCCAATAGCCTGCACAAGCGCCCGTAGATACCACAGGGGCCGTCAAGAAGATGTCAAAACCGGCCACGGCAGAAGCAAAACGGCCCGCAAAGCCAAGCTCTGCGGGCCGTGGGATTTCGCGCCGAGACGTGCCGGCTTAGAAGCGGTAGACCTCGACGTCAGTGCGGATCGGCACCACCAGCGGGATCTTCGGCCCCTCTTCCTTGGGCTTGGCCGCCTGCTCGGTGTTGGCCACCTGGGGCTTGCGCGGCGGCGCGGCCTGCTGTTCAGCGACTGCCGCGGCAACCGGGCGCACGTCGCGAGCCAGTTGTGCGGACAGCTTGCGCAGCAGGTCACCCTGGGCTCGGACCTGGTCCTGCACGCTGCCCGAGTGCGCCTCTTCCTCGCGGAACACGCGGCTGTCGCGCAGCTCACCCTTCTGGTCGAGCAGGCGCCAGCGCGCCTCCAGCACCGCCGGCTCCTTCGGGCCGGAATCCAGGCGACTGATGGTCAGCATGACCTGCACCTGCGGAGTGAAGCCGGGCTTCTCCGGGAACAGGGCCAGGCGGGTGCTGTCCAGCTCGCCCGACAGCAGACGCATCAGCTGCTGGCTGACGTTGGTTTCCAGGCTGCCGGCCCAGCGGGCTTCGGTCGACAGGTTGAGAATACCGTCGGCCTGGCGCTGGACCATGGTCTCGCGCTTCAGGTAATCGGCCAGGGACACCGGGCCGAGCAGAACAGCGACGCCGTTGTCGCGGGTCGGGACAGGAACCGCGCCCGCGTCCAGTTGGTACAACTGGGTCGGTCGATTCACTGTACAGCCCGTCAGCCCAAGGAGGCTGACGAGGGAAAATAAGGCCAAGACGCGCCAAGCGCTCATCTGGTTCACCGTCATTCGCCGAAAATCGGCGCTACTTCCAACAAATTTCACTATGGCTTCAGGCAACGCGCCGAGGCGCCAGTAGCCAAAGGGACGTATCATCCCTCAACCGGCGCCTCAGCTCCAGAGGCAGAATGTATCGAACCGCGTTTCAATCCTGAGACAGCGATTCTACCAGCAAGGCGTCCACTCGCTGGAAACCGCGCGGCAGTTTGTTGCCACGACGGCCCCTTTCGCCCTTGTAGTGCTCCAGATCGTCACCCTTGAGCGAAAGCGTACGCTTGCCCGCCTGCAGCACCAGGGTTGCGCCCGTCGGAAGCACGGCGAGGTCGGTGAGATACTCCTCGCGGCTCGCCACGCGGTCGCCCGGCACGCTGATGATCTTGTTGCCCTTGCCCTTGGCCAGCTGCGGCAGGTCGGAAACCTTGAACAGCAGCAGACGGCCTTCGGTGGTGACAGCGGCGATCCAGTCCTGCTCCAGGTCGCTGACCGGCCGCGGCGCCATGACCTGCGCGCCATTGGGCAGGCTGAGCAGCGCCTTGCCGGCCTTGTTCTTGGCCTGCATGTCTTCGCCCTTGGCGACGAAGCCGTAGCCGGCGTCGGAGGCCAGCACGTACAGGGCATTATCCTCCGGCAGCAGCACGCGCTCGAAGGACGCGCCCGGCGGCGGCGTCAGGCGGCCGGTCAACGGCTCACCCTGGCCGCGGGCCGATGGCAGGCCGTGGGCGGCCAGCGAATAGCTGCGGCCGGTGGAGTCGATGAACACCGCATACTGGTTCGAACGGCCCGGCGCAGCGGCCTTGAAGCCGTCGCCGGCCTTGTAGGACAGGCCGGTAGCGTCGATATCGTGGCCCTTGGCGCAACGCACCCAGCCCTTCTCGGACAGCACCACGGTCACCGGCTCGGTCGGCATCAGCTCGGTTTCCGACAGGGCACGGGCCTCGGCGCGGGCGACGATGGGCGAACGGCGGTCATCGCCGTAGGTCTCGGCGTCGGCGACCAGCTCGTCGCGCACCAGCTTGCGCAGCTTGGCATTGGAACCCAGGATCGCCAGCAGCTTGGCGCGCTCCTTGGCCAGTTCGTCCTGCTCACCGCGGATCTTCATCTCTTCCAGGCGCGCCAGCTGACGCAGGCGGGTGTCGAGGATGTAATCGGCCTGCAGCTCGGAGAGCTCGAAACGCTGCATCAGGACCGGCTTGGGCTGGTCCTCGGTGCGGATGATGTGAATGACTTCGTCGAGGTTGAGGAAGGCGACCAGCAAGCCTTCCAACAGGTGCAGGCGCCTCTCGACCTTGTCCAGGCGGAACTGCAGGCGGCGACGCACGGTGTCGGTGCGGTAGGTCAGCCACTCGCTGAGCACCTGGCGCAGGTCCTTGACCTGGGGTTTGCCGTCCAGGCCGATGACGTTCATGTTCACCCGGTACGAGCTTTCCAGGTCGGTGGTGGCGAACAGGTGGGTCATCAGCTCTTCGGCGTCCACGCGGTTGGAGCGCGGGATGATGACGATGCGGGTCGGGTTCTCGTGGTCCGACTCGTCGCGCAGGTCGGCGACCATCGGCAGCTTCTTGGCCTGCATCTGCCCGGCGATCTGTTCCAGCACCTTGGCCCCGGAGACCTGGTGCGGCAGCGCGGTGACCACGATGTCGCCGTCCTCGACGCGGTAGACGGCGCGCATGCGCACCGAGCCGCGGCCGGTTTCGTAGATCTTCTGCAGGTCGGCACGCGGGGTGATGATTTCCGCCTCGGTGGGGAAATCCGGGCCCGGCACGAAATCGATCAGGTCGGCGACCGTCGAACCCGGGTTATCCAGCAGGTGCACGCAGGCAGCCGCCACTTCACGCAGGTTGTGCGGCGGGATGTCGGTAGCCATGCCCACGGCAATACCCGTGGTGCCGTTGAGCAGCAGGTTGGGCAGGCGCGCCGGCAGCACGGCCGGCTCGTCCAGCGTGCCATCGAAGTTCGGCACCCAGTCCACGGTGCCCTGGCCCAGCTCGGAGAGCAGGGTCTCGGCGTAGCGCGACAGGCGGGCCTCGGTGTAACGCATGGCAGCGAAGGACTTGGGGTCGTCCGGCGCACCCCAGTTACCCTGGCCATCCACCAGCGGGTAGCGGTAGGAGAACGGCTGGGCCATCAGCACCATGGCTTCGTAGCACGCCGAGTCGCCATGGGGATGGTACTTGCCCAGCACGTCGCCGACGGTACGCGCCGACTTCTTGTGCTTGGAGTCCGCGTCCAGGCCCAGTTCGCTCATGGCATAGACGATGCGCCGCTGTACCGGCTTGAGGCCGTCGCCGATGTGCGGCAGGGCGCGGTCCATGATCACGTACATGGAATAGTTCAGGTAAGCCTGTTCGGTGAAGTCGGCCAGTGACCGGCGCTCCACGCCCTCCAGACTCAGATCGAGGGTTTCGCTCATGCGTGCCTCACGGTGTAGATCGCTGGCGCAGCACCAGGGTGCCGTCCTGCTGGGTGAAATCCAGTTGTCTGAGTGCGCTCATGCCGAGCAGCACCTCGTCGCCTTCCATGCCCGGCGCGATCAGCGCCGGCACATCGGTGAGGCGGATGTCGCCGAGCTGCAGGCTGGGCAGGCGCGTGCGCCAGCCCTGGCTGCGGCCGTTGGCGGTGTCCAGGGTGATCGGCAACCCGCGCGGCAGGCCGAGCCGGTCGGCCAGGCGCTGCGGCAGGGCTACCTGGGTAGCGCCGGTGTCGAGCATGAAGGTCACCGCCTCGCCATTGATCCGGCCGTCGGCCACATAGTGGCCGGCGCGGTTGCCCACCAGCCGCACTTCCACGGCGCCATTGGCGCGAGTCGACTGCGGTTGGGGATTGGGATTGTGCTGACGGGTTTCCCAAGCGCCGAAATAGTGGGTGGCGAGCAGGATGCCCGCGCCCCAGGCGAGGAACATCATGACCTTGCCGACCCGCTTGCCCGGTACTGCGTCGTTCATTTGCCACCAAGCCAGCCGCCGGCCGGCGCCGCGAAGCGCAGCACGTAGGGGCGGCCATCGCCGTCGGCGCGGGCATGTTCGCCGTTGTCCAGGCCGATCCAGGCGCCCTGCTCGTCGAGGATCAACGCTTCGGCCACGCCATAAGGCAGATCGTAGCGGCGCTCCGGGGCCAGTGCACCGGCGGCGAAGGACCAGCACAACTCCTGCGCGCCGGTCTTGGCGTCACGGCGGCAGATCTGGTGCGCCAGGCGCTCCAGGGTGAACAGCTTGTCCTTGAACAACGCGATATCGGAGAAATCGATCGGCAGCGCGCGCTCGCTGCCCAGTTCCGGTGGCGGCATTGCCGTACCGCCCTCGCTGAGCATCACGCAGTTGCCTTCGCACTTCCAGGTGCCGTTCTCGTTGCGCACCTTGAGCAGGCCACGGCGCTGGCGCTCGGCGGCCAGCCACAGCTGCTTGCCATCGGCGCTGACGGCGATGCCTTCGTAAAGCGCGTTGAACTCCATCAGCAGGCCGCTGGCGCGCGCCTGGCGCAGCAGGCTCTGCGGCAGCGGAAGCCAGCTCGGCTCGCCGGCGGCGGGAAGCAGCAGGACGGCCGCGTAGCCTTCGCTGACCACATAGCGGTTGCCTGCCTGGTCGCAGCTGATGCCTTCGAAGTCCATGGCCCCACCCCGCAACAGCCCACCGACGGCAACCCGCGCACGGGTGCCCCAGGACAGCCCGCTTTCCGGGGTGCCCGGCACCACGAAGGGTTCTGCAGTGGCCTGCCAGGCCTTGCCCGGCGCTTCGTCGATCAGCAGTCGATAGATACGGTCGTCGTCGCGGTCGGACACCGTCCACATCTCGTTGCCGCACAGTGCGAGGCCGGAAAGGTTGCCGCTGGGCATGCCCTCCACCGGATGCTCGGCGACGAACTGCAGCGACGCAGGAGCCACGGGCGCGGCCAGCGGCGCGCCCGCCTTCGGCGCCTGTTCGGGCGCCTGGGCAGCGCCCGCGGTGCCGACGAACAGGCTCGTCAACAGGCAGGAGCAGGCCAGCAGCCAGCGCATCAGGCGAAGTCCGCCAGGTTGCCTTTGGTTTCCAGCCAGGACTTGCGGTCGCCGGCGCGCTTCTTGGCCAGCAGCATGTCCATGATTTCCAGGGTGCCTTCGGCGTCTTCCAGGGTCAGCTGGACCAAGCGGCGTGTGTTGGGGTCCATCGTGGTTTCGCGCAGCTGCGGCGGGTTCATCTCGCCCAGGCCCTTGAATCGGGTGACCTGCGGCTTGCCACGGCGCTTTTCGGCGGCCAGGCGGTCGAGGATGCCGTCGCGCTCGGCTTCGTCCAGGGCGTAGAAGACTTCCTTGCCCAGGTCGATACGGAACAGTGGCGGCATGGCGACGTAGACGTGGCCGGCTTCCACCAGCGGGCGGAAGTGGCGGACGAACAGCGCGCACAGCAGGGTGGCGATGTGCAGGCCGTCGGAGTCGGCGTCGGCGAGGATGCAGATTTTGCCGTAGCGCAGTTGGGTGAGGTCGGCCGCGCCCGGATCGACGCCGATGGCCACGGCGATGTCGTGGACTTCCTGGCTGGCGAGCACTTCGCCGCCGTCCACTTCCCAGGTGTTCAGGATCTTCCCGCGCAGCGGCATGATCGCCTGGAACTCCTTGTCCCGCGCCTGCTTGGCCGAGCCACCGGCGGAGTCACCTTCCACCAGGAACAGCTCGGCGCGCATCGGGTCCTGCCCTGCGCAGTCGGCCAGCTTGCCGGGCAGCGCCGGGCCCTGGGTGATCTTCTTGCGCTCGACCTTCTTGCCCGCCTTAAGGCGGCGGCCGGCGTTGCTGATGGCCAGCTCCGCCAATTGCAGGCCCAGTTCGGGGTGGGCGTTGAGCCACAGGCTGAAGGCGTCCTTGACCACGCCGGAAACGAACGCGGCAGCCTCGCGGGAAGACAGGCGCTCCTTGGTCTGGCCGGAGAACTGCGGCTCCTGCATCTTCATCGAGAGGACGAAGGCGATGCGCTCCCAGACATCTTCCGGCGCCAGCTTGACGCCGCGCGGCAGCAGGTTGCGGAATTCGCAGAACTCGCGCATCGCGTCCAGCAGGCCCTGGCGCAGGCCGTTGACGTGGGTGCCGCCCTGGGCAGTGGGGATCAGGTTGACGTAGCTTTCCTGCAGCGATTCGCCACCCTCGGGCAGCCACAGCAGGGCCCAGTCCACTGCTTCCTTGTTGCCGGCCAGCGACCCGCAGAACGGCTCGTCGGGCAGGCGCAGGTTCTCGGAGACCGAGTCGACCAGGTAGGAACGCAGGCCATCCTCGTAGTGCCACTCGATGCGCTCGCCGCTGGCCTTGTCCTCGAAGCTGACCAGCAGGCCGGGGCAAAGCACGGCCTTGGCCTTGAGCACGTGTTTCAGGCGACTGACGGAGAACTTGTGCGAGTCGAAGTACTTGGCGTCCGGCCAGAAGTGCACGCTGGTGCCGGTATTGCGCTTGCCGACGGTACCGACGACTTCCAGGTCGCTGGACTTGAAACCGTCAGCGAAGGTCATGCGGTATTCGTTGCCGTCGCGCTTGACGCGCACCTCGACCAGCGTCGACAGCGCGTTCACCACCGAGATGCCCACGCCGTGCAGACCGCCGGAGAACTGGTAGTTCTTGTTGGAGAACTTGCCGCCGGCGTGCAGCTTGGTGAGGATCAGTTCGACGCCGGGCACGCCCTCTTCGGGGTGGATGTCCACCGGCATGCCGCGGCCGTCGTCGATTACCTCCAGCGAGTTGTCCTCGTGGAGGATCACCTGCACGCTCTTGGCATGGCCGGCGAGGGCTTCGTCGACGCTGTTGTCGATGACTTCCTGGGCCAGGTGGTTCGGGCGCGAGGTGTCGGTGTACATGCCCGGGCGCTTGCGCACCGGATCGAGGCCGGAGAGAACCTCGATGGCGTCTGCGTTATAGGCGTTCTGCTGGGCCATGGGGTTCCTGCTTAATCAGTCGAAGATGTGATGGCTTCAAAGGCGGAGAAGTCGATGTCGCGCCACTGGCTGGACGGCACGCCGGCGAAGGCCAGCAGCGCCGGCAGATGGCTGACGAAGCGCTGGAAGCTGTGATCGCCGCCGGACTCGATGCGCAAGGCAGCGGCCCGGTAGTAGCGCTCGGCGGCGCGGTAATCGAGGGTTTCGTCGGCGGTCTGCAGCCACACCTGATAGCGCGAGCCGTCGGTGGGCGTGGGGACTTCCAGTTCCGCCAGGGCGGCGACGTGGTCCAGGGTCAGTTCCCAGGTCTCGCCGCTGTAGTAGTTGGTCTGCGGGCCGAGCTGGCCGTCGAACAGCCGGTGCGGGGCCACGGCCGGGTTGATCAACACGGCCTTCAGATCATGGCGTTCGGCCAGATACGTGGCGTAGTAGCCGCCCAGGGAGCTGCCGATCAGTACTGGCTGGCCCAGGTCGGCAACGGCGGATTCCAGCTGCGCCATGGCCTTGCGCGGATGATGGTGCAACGCGGGCACGCGCAGTTGCTCGGCCACGCCCAGGCGCTCCATGGCGGCCGTGAACTGGCGCGCCTTCTGCGAGCCGGGCGAACTGTTGAATCCGTGGATATAGAGGAATGCGGTCATGGGCCGGGAGGCTACAAGCTGCAAGTGGCATGCCGCAAGTGGGTCAGCGTCGCAAGGCGTTCGAAGCGTGACCGATCAATAACCCTTGATGCTGTAGTCGACTTCGAACTCGATGTCGGTCACGCGCGAAACGCCTGTCTCCACCCGACCATCGGCCATCAGCCGCAACCAGCGATAGCCCGGCGCCGGGCTGTCGACGCAGAAGTCTTCGCTGCCGGGAGTGAACTGCACGCAGGTGGACGGCGAAGCCAGCAGGCGCACGTCGCCGCGCATGCGGTCGATCTCCTGGTGCACGTGGCCCCAGAGCAGGCAGCGCACGTTCGGATGGCGGTCAATCACGGCGAACAGGCGCTCGGGGTTGTAGATGCCGATGCGGTCCATCCACTGGCTGCCGATGGGCACCGGGTGGTGATGGAAGCTGATCAGCAGGTGCTTGTCTGGCGCGGCCTGGATGGCGCGCTCAAGCAGATGGATCTGCTCGACGGTCATCTGCCCCGGCACCGCGCCGGGAATGGTGGAGTCCAGCAGGATCACCCGCCAGGCGCCCAGGTCGATCACCGGGTCGAGCAGGTCGGTATCGGCGGCGGCCTCGCGCATCGGTCCCATTTCGTCGTGATTGCCGGGGAACCAGCGGGCCGGCGCGGCAATCGATGCGGTGATTTCGCGGAAGCGCTGGTAGGACTCTACCGAGCCATCCTGGGAGAGATCACCCGTGGCCAGCACCAGGTCGATCGCCGGTTGCTCCTCGCCCACCAGTCGGACGACCTGGGTCAGGCTGTCGGCGGTGTCCATGCCCAGCAGCCGGCCGTTCTCTTCGGCGAACAGGTGGCTGTCGGAAAGCTGGACGACCAGGACGGAATCGGAAGCGGTGGGCTGGGTGGGCAATGCGCCTTCTCCTGTGAGGCGGGCGTGCGGGGATTCGTGACGAAGTATGGTGACAGGCGCCCCCCTGAGCAAACCGGGAAAGCGTCACAGATCACAGTTAGGGACACGAGTCTGCGATGGACGGGCAGGATATCATGGCATGCTGCCACTACCGCCATCTCAGCGTTGCAGTACCGGCTCCAGCTCATGGCCGCAGGACAGGCAATGGCTCAGCCATTCGCCGAGGAACTGGTTGAGCTGATTCTTCTCGTCCGGCTGGTGCATCGCCTGGTTCGGGTAGGGGTAGATCGCCAGCAGGCGGCGCGCCTGTTCGGCACCGACCACCTCGGCCATGCGGGCATCGTGGTACACCCGCACTTCCAGCTTCGGCGCCGGCAGCCAGGGCAACCCCAGTTCCTGGCGTACCTGCAGGACAGTGGTGTATGGGCAGGCTTCGATCACGTCCAGCGCCAGCACGCCGAGCAGCCGCTCGCCTTCGCTGAGCGCCACACGGCGCGAGACCTGGGCCTCGCGCATTTCCGGCAACAGGCGCATCAGGCGCAAGTAGTTCGCCTCACAGGTCGCCTGCAACCCCGCCAGGTCGACGCGATAGCGCTCGCGCAGCAGATTCACACCCATAGCCCCCTTACCTCGGCGCGATTGAGCGCCAGCCATTGCAGGGCGAGCATGCTCGCCGCGTTGTTGATACGGCCGTCACGCACGGCCTGCAGTGCTTCTTCCAGCGGCATGACGTGGACGCGGATGTCCTCGCCCTCCTCTTCCAGCCCGTGAATGCCGGAGGCGTTGCTGCTGTCGCAACGACCAACGAACAGGTGCACCAGTTCGTTGCTGCCGCCGGGCGACGGCAGGTACTGGGCGATCGGCCAGAGCGCGCCGAGAGTCAGGCCGGCTTCTTCCACCGCTTCGCGGCGGGCGACCTCCTCGGGCTCCTCGTCCTTGTCGATCAGCCCGGCGACCAGCTCCATCAGCCAGGGATTGACCCCGGCGTCCATGGCGCCGACGCGGAACTGCTCGATCAGCACCACTTCATCGCGCTGCGGATCGTAGGGCAGTACGCACACGGCATCGTGGCGCACGAACAATTCGCGGGTCAGCAGCGGCCCCATGCCGCCGGCGAACTGGCGGTGCCGCAGGCGCAGGCGGTCGACCTTGTAGAAGCCCTTGAAGCACTGTTCGCGCTCCTGGATCTCGATATCCTGCGGGCCTGGCTTGAACGTTTCCGACATCCCGTTCTACTCCCGTTCCTACTGACAGTACGTTGAACTTCGCGCCATCCTATCGCGCCGCCGGAGCAGGCGCAGCCTCTTTCGCGGGCGGCCGGGCGGCCGGTCTGCTGTGACCGTCGCACACTGCCGGCGTTCCGCCAAAGTGGTTCATACTCACCCGCCGAACCGGCAGCACCGATGGCGGTCGAACCACTCCAATTGCCGGCGAACGTCAACGACAAGGATTCCCATGCGACTTCTGAAACTTGCCGCCCTGGGCAGCATCTGCCTGTTACTGGGGGCGTGCCAGGGTCTGTTCAAGCCCTCGCTCGACGAGCCGCTCACTGCGCGCCACACCGCTTTCGAACACGCGCAGCCGGGCTGCCAGGGCGAGCAATGCCCGCTGTTCAACCTCGATACCCTGAGCTTCGACGACGAGCCGGCGCTCAACGAAGCGATCAATGCCCAACTGCTGCAACTGGCCCGCGAGGGCGACGGTGCGGCCCCCGCCAGCCTGGATGTCTACGAGAAGCGCTTCCTCGATTCGGCGCAGCCCGGCTGGAGCTCCTACCTGCAAGCGAAGATCCGCGAACAGCATGACGGTCTGGTGATCATCGAGCTGTCCAGCTATCGCTTCACCGGCGGCGAGTACGGCCAGCCCGGCCGCGCCTTCATCAATTATGATCGACGCCTCCACAAGGTGCTCACCCTGCAGGACATTCTCCAGCCCGGCCAGGAGGACAACTTCTGGAAAGTGGCGCGCATGGCGCACCAGGCCTGGATCCTGCAGAACAAGCTGGACGAGCAGGACCCGAACTTCTCGAAGAACTGGCCGTTCCAGCCGACCGAGCACTTCGCCCTGACCTTCGGCGCGCTGACGCTCAAGTACGACATCGACCGCATCGCCCCGCATTCGGTCGGGCACCCGGAGCTGAAGATTCCGTACCCGCGCCTGAACGGCATCGTGAAGACCTATTACTTCCCTGGGCGCGGGGCGCAGTAAAGGCCCGGTTCGCGGGCAAGCTCGCTCCTACGAAGAGCACACCCGGCGTTACCGGGTGCCTGTAGGAGCGAGCTTGCTCGCGAACAGCGTTACGCAGAAGCCGGCCCTTTCACGCCCACACGCCCCAGCAGCAATTGCAGCACACCCGCCACCACCAGCGCCGGCAGGGTCGCGCCCAGGTCCGGCTGGTAGTTCGCCAGCAGGTGATACACCACCACGCCGCCGCCCCAGGCCAGCAGCGAGCCCCAGCGTAAGCCATGGGGAATCGCGGCCGGCGCGCGGCGACGGAGGACGAAGTGATCGATCAGCACCACGCCGAACAGCGGGGCGAACACCGAGCCGATCAGCAGCAGGAAATTCTGATACTGCTCCAGAGGCGCAAACCAGGCGATCAGGGTACAGATCACACCGATCGCCAGCGCCAGGTGTTCGACCTTGAGCGGTAGCAGGATGCCACTGGAGACCGCCGCCGAGTGGATGTCGGCAAAGGCCTTCTCCGATTCGTCGAGCAGGATCAGCAGCAGAGGGATGCCCATGCCCGCACCGGCCAGCGCCAGCAGCAGCGCGTTGGCGTCACTGCCCTGGGCGAACGCCAGGGTGTAGGCCACGCCCAGGCCCATCAGCCAGAAGCAGCCGATGAAGAAACCCAGTGCCGCGCCGGTGAAGGTGTGCCCGGCGCGCTTGCCGAAGCGCGAGTAGTCGGCGATCAGCGGCAGCCACGACAGCGGCATGGCGATGGCGATGTCGAAGCCCACGGCGAAGGACAGCGAACCATCGCCGGCCTTGGCCCAGAGCGCGGCCAGGTCGGCACGCTTGAACAGGTCAATGGTCAGCCAGATGCACGCGGCGATCAGCAGCCAGATGCCCCAGCGGCGCAGCACGCGGCGCACGAAGGCCAGCGGGCCGGCGACCGCCAGCAGGGTTGCCAGCGCACCGAACACCAGGGTCCACAGCGCAGGGTTGCTCCAGGCGCCACCTTCACCGAAGGCGCGGGTGGCCAGCAGGCTGGCCGCATCGCGCATGACGATGATCTCGAAGGCGCCCCAGCCGACCAGCTGCAGCAGGTTGAGCAGCGCCGGCAACGCGGCGCCGTGGCCGCCCAGGCTGAGCTTGAGCGAGGCCATGGCGGACAGGCCGGTGTCGGTGCCGATCACCCCGGCGCTGGCCAGCAGCAGCACGCCGACCAGGGTGCCGAGCAGGATCGCGCCCAGCGCGCCGGCCAGGCCCAGGCCCGGCGCCAGCAGCGCGCCGGTCTGCAGCACCATCAGGCCGATGCCCAGGGAGAACCAGAGGGAGAACAGGTCGCGCAGGCCGAGCACGCGCTGGGCGCTGCCCACGGCGGAGGTCGGTGAATAATCGATGGCGGTAGTGGTCACGATGCGTGCAGGGCTCGAAGGTTGGATTAGGTTTTGTTGTTTTTTGTAGGAGCGAGCTTGCTCGCGAACCGCCCAGTTGCGGAGTCGCCGGCAAAGGTTCGCGAGCAAACTCGCTCCTACAGGTATTGCACAGGCATCACACCTGCTTGTAGATCACCGAGCCTTCGTCCTTGAAGCGCGCGGCCTGCTGCTGGAAGCCGGCCTCGATGGCTTTCTGCTCATCGGTCAGGCCGTTTTCCTTGGCGTAGTCGCGGACTTCCTGGGTGATCTTCATGGAGCAGAACTTCGGCCCGCACATGGAACAGAAGTGCGCGACCTTGGCCGAGTCCTTGGGCAGGGTCTCGTCGTGGAAGGCGCGGGCGGTGTCCGGGTCGAGGCCGAGGTTGAACTGGTCTTCCCAGCGGAACTCGAAGCGCGCCTTGGACAGGGCGTTGTCACGGATCTGTGCGCCCGGATGGCCCTTGGCGAGGTCGGCGGCGTGCGCGGCGATCTTGTAGGTGATGATGCCGGTCTTCACGTCATCCTTGTTCGGCAGGCCCAGGTGTTCCTTGGGCGTGACGTAGCAGAGCATGGCGCAGCCGAACCAGCCGATCATCGCCGCGCCGATGCCGGAAGTGATGTGATCGTAGCCCGGCGCGATGTCGGTGGTCAGCGGGCCGAGGGTGTAGAACGGCGCCTCGTCGCAGCACTCCAGCTGCTTGTCCATGTTTTCCTTGATCAGGTGCATCGGCACGTGGCCGGGGCCCTCGATCAGCACCTGGACGTCGTGCTTCCAGGCGATGCGGGTCAACTCGCCGAGGGTTTCCAGCTCGCCGAACTGCGCGGCGTCGTTGGCGTCGGCGATCGAACCCGGACGCAGGCCATCGCCCAGCGAGAAGCTGACGTCATAGGCCTTCATGATTTCGCAGATTTCCTCGAAGTGGGTGTAGAGGAAATTCTCCTGGTGATGGGCCAGGCACCACTTGGCCATGATCGAGCCGCCACGGGAGACGATGCCGGTGACCCGCTTGGCGGTCAGCGGCACATAGCGCAGCAGCACGCCGGCGTGGATGGTGAAGTAGTCCACGCCCTGCTCGGCCTGTTCGATCAGGGTGTCGCGGAAGATTTCCCAGGTCAGGTCCTCGGCGATGCCGTTGACCTTCTCCAGCGCCTGGTAGATCGGCACGGTGCCGATCGGTACGGGGCTGTTGCGCAGGATCCACTCGCGGGTCTCGTGGATGTGCTTGCCGGTGGACAGGTCCATCACCGTATCGGCGCCCCAGCGAATGCCCCAGGTGAGCTTTTCCACTTCTTCCTCGATGGAGGAACCCAGCGCGCTGTTGCCGATGTTGCCGTTGACCTTCACCAGGAAGTTGCGGCCGATGATCATCGGTTCCAGTTCGGTGTGGTTGATGTTCGCCGGGATGATCGCGCGGCCACGGGCCACTTCGTCGCGGACGAACTCGGGGGTGATCTCCTGCGGAATGCTCGCGCCGAAGCTCTGGCCCGGATGCTGTGCGTCCAGCAGGCCGGCGGCGCGGGCCTCCTGCAGCTTCATGTTCTCGCGGATGGCGATGTATTCCATTTCCGGCGTGATGATGCCCTGGCGTGCGTAGTGCATCTGCGTGACGTTCCCGCCTGCCTTGGCGCGGCGCGGGGTGCGGACGTGAGCAAAGCGCAGGGCGTCGAGGCTGGCATCGGCCAGGCGCGACTGGCCGAACTCGGACGTCAGGCCGGGGAGGATTTCGGTGTCGCCGCGCTCGTCGATCCAGGCCGAACGCACGTCCGGCAGGCCCTTGCGCAGGTCGATACGGACATCCGGGTCGGTGTAGGGGCCGGAGGTGTCGTAGACCATCACCGGAGCGTTCTTCTCGCCACCGAAGGCGGTCGGGGTGTCGGCGAGGGAGATTTCCCGCACAGGGACGCGGATGTCCGGGCGCGAGCCGGTCAGATAGACCTTTTTCGAATTCGGAAACGGCTGGGTCGACTGGCGATCAAGCTGTTCAAGGCGGGTGACGTTGTTCTTCTGGGTGCTCATCCTGGCTCTCCTTGGGTTGATTGCCGGGGAGAACCTGGAACGAGAGGAGCTGCTTGCTGCAGCGAAGGGACGCATCCCGTGAAGGGCTGGGGCCGGGGCGGAATACGCCGCGGGATGCGGTCTTCTTGTTCCCTACGCGGGTGCTAACCCGATCAGGTTCAACGGGATCCGGAACTATCCGATCTCAGCCCCTCGCAATGGGGCACCCCGACAAGAACGCCCGCAGTCTAATCAAGTGCACAGCGATTAGCCAATCGCCGTCTGACAGAATTCCTTGCGACCTCCTACAGGCAGCTACACTCCAGCCTCGGAAGGCTCGTACGAACGTGCCTTGACCGCCACCGGCGGCGACCGTAGCCTTGCCCCACCTCGCATCACTTTCCAGGATGAACGAATGCTGCGCAGACTCTCTCTGGCTGTCGCTGTTGCCGCTACGACAGGCTTTGCCTGGGCTGCCCAGCCCGCTCCGGCCGCTACTCCGCTGCCCACCAAGACGGACCTGATCAGCGTCTACAAGGACGCTGTCGACAATAACGCCGACCTCGCCGCCGCCCAGGCTGACTACCTGGCGCGCAAGGAAGCCGTGCCCCAGGCACGCTCCGGCCTGCTGCCGCAGATCAACGCAGGCGCCAGCACCGGGTCGACCCGCACCTCGCTGGACACCCCCAGCGCCACGCTGAACCGCAATACGCAGCTGGTGCAGGCAAGCCTGAGCCAACCGCTGTTCCGTGCGGACCGCTGGTTCCAGCTCAAGGCCGCGGAAAACACCACCGAACAGGCCCAGCTGGAATTCTCTGCAACACAGCAACAGCTGATCCTGCAGACCGCCCAGACGTACTTCGGCGTGCTCCGCGCCCAGGACAACCTGGCCGCCAGCAAGGCCGAGGAATCGGCGTTCAAGCGCCAGCTCGACCAGTCCAACGAGCGCTTCGACGTCGGCCTGTCCGACAAGACCGACGTACTCGAGTCCCAGGCCAGCTACGACACCGCGCGGGCCAACCGCCTGGTGGCCGAGCAGCAGGTGGATGACGCCTTCCAGGCCCTGGTGACCCTGACCAACCGCGAGTACAGCGCCATCGAGGGCATCCTCCACTCGCTGCCGGTGGTGGCGCCAATCCCCAACGACGCCAAGGCCTGGGTGGATACCTCGGTGCAGCAGAACCTGCGCCTGCAGGCCAGCAACTACGCAGTCGACGCCGCCGAAGAGACCCTGCGCCAGCGCAAGGCCGGCCACCTGCCGACCGTCGACGCCGTGGCCCAGTACCAGAAGGGCGACAACGATGCCCTGGGCTTTGCCAACTCCGGCGTACCGGGCGAGCCGCACTATGGCAAGTACGTCGACCAGAGCAGCATCGGCCTGCAACTGAACGTACCGATCTACAGCGGCGGCCTGACCAGTTCCCAGGTCCGCGAGGCTTACCAGCGCCTGAACCAGAGCGAGCAACTGCGCGAAAGCCAGCGCCGCCAGGTGGTACAGGACGCGCGCAACCAGCACCGCGCGGTCAACACAGACGTCGAGACCGTGAAGGCCCGGCGCCAGGCGATCATCTCCAACCAGAGCTCGCTGGAAGCCACCGAGATCGGCTACCAGGTCGGTACCCGCAACATCGTCGACGTACTGGACGCCCAGCGTTCGCTGTACAACTCGGTTCGCGACTACAACAACAGCCGCTACGACTACATCCTCGACAACCTGAGCCTCAAGCAGACCGCCGGCACCCTCGCGCCGAGCGATCTGGAAGCGCTGGGCAGCTACCTGAAGCCGGACTACAACCCGGACAAGGACTTCCTCCCGCCAGACCTGGCCAAGGCCGCCGAGGCGCAGCTCAAGGCCGGTTCGAAGTACTGATCCCGCCCCATGAAAAAGCCCCGCGATGCGGGGCTTTTTCTATGGCCGATCGTCACGCCGATAGCTCAGCGTAAAGCGAACCCGGTCGCGGACTCTGTCCGCGATTGCTCAATGCCAACGCAGGAACTTCACCCTTCCTCAATCCCGATAGCCGGGCGAGACGCGATCCAGCATGCGCAGCAGCGCCGACCAGGCCAGGTCGTAACCATCCGGATCGCTCAGTTCGCCTTCGGCCAGAGGTCGCGCCGGGGCGTTGAACTGTTGCTCGGTGTGACGACACACCTCCTCCGGCGGAATCACCAGCTCGCCGCCCGCCTGGGCCGCCAACTGGATGTCGCAGGCCTTCTCCAGGTAGTACATGCGCAGGAACGCCTGCTGCACGGTCTGGCCGACCGTCAGCAGCCCATGGTTGCGCAGCATCAGGCCCAGGTGATCACCCAGGTCGGCGACCAGGCGCTGTTGCTCGTCCATGGACAGGGCGATCCCTTCGTAATCGTGGTAGCCCAGCCGGCCGTAGAACTCCATCGACATCTGGTTCAGCGGCAGCAACCCGCAAGCCTGAGCCGCCACCGCGCAGCCGGCGCGGGTGTGGGTGTGCAGCACGCACTGCGCGTCCTCGCGGGCACCGTGGATGGCACTGTGGATGACGAAGCCGGCCGGGTTGACCTTGTACGGCGACGGCTCCACGGCATGACCGGACAGGTCGATCTTCACCAGGCTCGAGGCGATGATCTCGTCGAACATCAGGCCGTAGGGATTGATCAGGAAATGGTGTTCGGGACCGGGAATCCGCACCGAGATATGCGTGAAGATCAGGTCGGACATGCGGTAGTACGCGATCAGGCGGTAGCAGGCCGCCAGTTCCTCGCGCAGCTTCCATTCCTCGGGTGAACAGGTGGCGCGGCTGGGCGCCTGCAGCGACGTCATGGTGCACTTCTCCTCAAGGCAAGAAGACGCCGGGGCAGAGGCCCCGGCATCACGGTCACGTTCTGGTTATTGCGCGGCCCAGGCGTTGAAGCGCTCTTCCAGCTCCTCGCCATGGTCGACCCAGAACTCATCGTCCATCGCCAGGCCCTGGGGCAGGTTCTGCGTCGAGGTCGGCACCCAGCCGGCGAGGTCGGACGGCAGGCGTTCAGCGGCCTGCTTGTTGGTCGGACCATACGCAATGTGCTTCACGTAGTCGACTTGCGCATCGGGCTGGTTGGCGAAGGCGATGAAGCGCTTCGCCGCGTCGACGTGCTGCGATCCCTTGATGATCGCCCAGTAGTCCATGCCATACAGGCTGCCCGGCCAGACCAGCTGCAGGTTGCGCCCGCCCTTGAAGGCATCGGCGATGCGCCCGGTGTAGGTGGTGGTCATCACCACGTCACCGGCGGCCAGCCACTGCGCGGGCTGCGCGCCGGCTTCCCACCACTGCACATAGGGCTTGATCTGGTTGAGCTTGGCAAAGGCGCGGTCGACGCCGGCCTTGGTACCCAGCTCCTTGTAGACGTCCGCCGGCTTCACACCGTCGGCCATCAGGGCGAACTCCAGGTTGTAGATGGCGCGCTTGCGCAGGCCACGCTTGCCGGGGAATTTCTTCACATCCCAGAAATCGGCCCAGGACTGCGGTGCCGGCTTGAGCTTGTCCGCGTCGTAGGCGATGGCCACGCCCCAAACCAGCGCAGCCGAACCGCAATCCTTGGCGGCGTTGGGAATCAGCTGGTCCTTGCCGCCGATCTGCTGCCAGTCCAGCGGCACGAACAGGCCCTCGTCGCAACCACGCGCAAGGTCTGGCCCTTCGATCTGCACCACGTCCCAGTCGGCGTGGCCGGTATCGGCCATCACCTTGATGCGCGCCATCTCGCCGTTGTATTCGGTCTGGGTCACACCAACCCCGGACTGCTTGCTGAACGGCTGGAAGAAGGCCGCTTCCTGGGCCTTCTGACCCGCGCCGCCATAACCGACCACCACCATGTTCTCGGCGGCCTGGGCGACGCCGCAGCACAGCCCGAGGGCTAGCAGCAGTGGCGCGGCGGCGGTCTTGAGGAAGAAGCGTTTGTGGAAAGTGTTTTGACGCAAAGTCATCGGGCATACCCCCAGTCGTAGGTGGCAGCGGGCGCAGCCGGAATGGCTGCACACACGCAGGACGGGCGCGCCGGAACCACGGAGCAAGAAAGACAGGGCAGAGATGAATCGATTGCCAGCGGGTGGACCCGCCGTGCGAGGGGGGACCGTACGGGACGGTTCATGCGCCTCTCCTCTTGTAGTTGTTGTGGAGCACGTCGCGGTTGCCCCGGAAAACTCCGGGTGCGGCATCGAAACTACCCAGTCACTTTTAAAAAAACAAGTTGATTTTTTACTGGCGGTAAATTTCCATAGAAAGAACTTAAACAACACTTTCCACCCAGGAGAAGCCGCCGTGCCCCAGGTTCGCCACTTCCAGCAATCCGCCCTGCAGTTCCAGTCCTACGGCGGACAAGACATCGAACGCGCCGCCATCTGCCGCCTGATCGGCCCGGCGGACAGCGAGACCATGGGCGCGGGCCTGGCGCGCTTCGACGGCGTCTCCATCGAGTGGACAGTGCTCTACGACGAACTGATCGTGGTGCTGGAAGGCAACTTCCGCCTGCGCCTGGCCGACCAGGTGATCGAGGCCAAGCCGGGCGATGTGATCTGGGTGCCGGAGCGCACGCCGCTGGCCTACGAAGGCGAAAAAGCCTGCGTCTTCTACGCCCTCTACCCGGTGGACTGGCAGGCGCGCAACGCCTAGCTGATCGACCGGCTGCGCGTCGGCGCAACTGCGTTGGAAACCGGCTCGGCATGCTCATTTACTGGAGTAAACTCCGCTGCCTCTCCGGTTTCCGCCTTGTTGCGCTCTAGCTCGCGCGGTCGATGTTTAGTGCTGTATTTACAACAAGAATCCGGAGTTGCCCGATGAGCCAGTTTCCCCACCTGTTCAGCCCGCTGCAGATCCGCGGCAAGGCGCTGAAGAACCGCATCATGTCCACCGGGCACGACACCTCGATGCCCACCGACAACCTGGTCAACGACCAGCTGGTGGCCTATCACACCGCCCGCGCCAAGGGCGGCGTCGGCCTGATCGTGCTGCAGGTCGCCGGCGTGCACGACAGCGCCCGCTACACCTCCCACGTGCTGATGGCCACCGATGACGAGTGCATCCCCGGCTACCGGCGCATTGCCGAGGCGTGCCACGCCGAGGGCACGGTGGTGCTGTCCCAGGTGTTCCACCCGGGCCGCGAAATCATGGAATCCAGTGACGGCCTGCTGGCCGTGGCCTACGCGCCGTCCGCCTCGCCCAACGAACGCTTCCGCGTGATGCCCCGCGAGCTGAGCCAGGCGATGATCGACGAGATCATCGCAGGCTACGCTGCCGCCGCACGGCGCCTGCACACTGCCGGCATCGACGGCGTGGAAGTGGTGGCCAGCCACGGCTACCTGCCGGCGCAGTTCCTCAACCCACGGGTGAACCGCCGCAGCGACGGCTACAACGGCGATCTCGACGCCCGCCTGCGCTTCACCCGCGAAGTGATCGCCGCCATCCGCGCCGCCACCGACGAGGACTTCATCATCGGCCTGCGCATCTCCGCCGACGAACGCGATCCCGAAGGCCTCACCGAAGACGAATCGCTGCAGGGCGTCAAAGGGCTGCAGAAAGACCTGGACTACGTGCACATCGTCGCCGGCACATCCGCCTCCCTGGGCGGCGCCATCCACATCGTGCCGCCGATGGCCATCGAAGCGGCCTACCTGGCCAACGAAGCCGGTACCTTCAAGCGCAATCTGGACATCCCGCTGTTCGTCACCGGGCGCATCAACCAGCCGCAGGAAGCCGAGCTGATCGTCGCCCGTGGCCAGGCCGACGTCTGCGGCATGACCCGCGCGCTGATCTGCGACCCGCAGATGCCGAGCAAGACCGAAAGCGGCCACGTCGAGGACGTGCGCGCCTGCATCGCCTGCAACCAGGCGTGCATCGGCCACTTCCACCGCGGCTACCCGATCTCCTGCATCCAGCATCCGGAAACCGGCCGCGAACTGATCTACGCCGAACGCAAACCGGCCGCCCAGCGCAAGCGCGTACTGGTGGTCGGTGGCGGGCCGGCCGGCATGAAGGCCGCCGCTGTCGCTGCCCAGCGTGGCCATGACGTCACCCTTTGCGAAGCCACCGCTCAGTTGGGCGGCCAGGTCAACCTCGCCCAACTCCTGCCGCGCCGCGCGGAGTTCGGCGGTGCCTCCACCAACCTGCAACGCGAGATGCAGCTGGCTGGCGTCGAAGTGCGCCGCAACACCCGCGTCGACCGCGCGCTGGTAGAAGCGGAGCGCCCCGATGTAGTGATCGTCGCCACCGGCGCCAAACCCTATCGCCCCCCTTACGAAGAAGCGGGCGAGCTGCAGGTGGTGGACGCCTGGCAGGTGCTGCGCGGCGAAGTGAAGCTCGGCCGCTCCGTTCTGGTCACTGACTGGCGCGCCGACTGGATCGCCCCCGGCATCGCCGAGCGCCTGGTACGCGACGGCCACCAGGTGCAACTCGCCGTGAACGGCACCCACGCCGGCGAAAGCCTGCCCCTCTATGTGCGCGATCACCTGGCTGGCGAGCTGCACCGCCTGGGCATCAGCATCACCACCTACGCCCGCCTGTACGGCGTGGACGACAGCACCGTCTACTTGCAGCACACCGCCAGCGGCGAGCCGATGCTGGTGGAAAACATCGATACCCTGGTGCTCTGCCAGGGCCACCAACCGGTGGACGAACTGGCCGACGAGATCGCCGACCTCGCCGAGGTCCGCCGTATCGGCGACTGCCTGGCGCCGCGCACGGCAGAGGAAGCAATCTACGAAGGGCTGAAGGCGGGCTGGGCGATCTGAGCCCCGGCACGGCAACTTCCTGTAGGAGCGAGCTTGCTCGCGAACCGCCCAGCGCCGAACTCGCCGGGAGCCTCGTTCGCGAGCAAGAACTGGGCGTCCCCCTCGCTCCTACGAAGAGCAAACGGGCCACAGCCCCGGCGCATTGTTTAGAATGCCCCACGACGACATTCGCCAGGACTCTCGCCGCATGAGCCGCAAAGCCCCGCAGGAAGCACCCGCCAACGCCGAAGCGCAGTTCCTCGGCACCCGCATCCGCGGCCTGCGCAAGCGGCGCGGCATGACCCTGGCGGCGCTGGCCGAGCAGAGCGGGCTCACCGCCGGCTACATCAGCCAGCTGGAGCGCAACCTGGCGTATCCGTCGATTCCGGCGCTGTTCAATATCGCCCGCAGCCTGGGCGTGACCATCCAGTGGTTCTTCGCCAGCGAAGTGCAGGTCGATCCGGCCGACGCCGGTTACGTGGTGCGGCGCAACGCCCGTACCAGCGTGCATTACGAGGATGGCATCGTCGACGAACTGCTCAGCCCGCAACCCAGCCGCCAGCTGGAAATCCTCCACTCGAAGTTCCCGCCCGGCACCTACAGCCAGCAAAGCTACAGCCATGAGGGCGAGGAAGCCGGCTACCTGCTCAGTGGCACGTTCGAGCTATGGGTGGGCGAGCGCTATTTCCTGCTCAATGAGGGAGACAGCTTCAGCTACTCCAGCCAGGAGCCGCACCGCTATGGCAATCCGGGTGACGTGGACGCGGTGGTGCTGTGGGTGATTACGCCGCCGACTTTCTGAAGTCTCGGGGCTTTTCGTAGGAGCGAGCTTGCTCGCGAACCTGCCTGATACCGTTGCTGCCGAAAGAGCGTTCGCGAGCAAGCTCGCTCCTACAGTCGAGGCAGCGGGAAGTTCTGGGTGAACGTTTTGTCAGGCTCCGTTTGCCGGCTTTCAAGAACGGTAACATCCGGCTGACTCGGCGCTTGGCCCTACACCGAACGGCCCCCTCTTCCCCTGGAAAAGGGCTAGGGTGAGGAAAATCCGTCGCACCGAAGCCCGATCAACCCTTGATCAGTCGGCCCAGCCCCTCCAGCAACCGCTCCAAAGCGCCCTGATTGGCCTTCATCACCCCCAACCCAGCCTCGGCCATGCGCCCGGCGCTGGCCGGCTCATCCCACAACGCCGCCACGCCCACCGCCAACGACGGCGCATCGGCCACTTCGCGCAGCGCGCCGACCTCGCGCAGTTGCGCAGCGATTTCCAGGAAGTTGAACAGGTGCGGGCCGGACAGCACCGGCTTGCCCAGCGCCGCCGGCTCCAGCAGGTTGTGGCCGCCATTGGGCACCAGGCTGCCACCGACGAAGGCGACATCCGCCAGCGCATAGAGGAACAGCAGTTCGCCCATGGTGTCGCCGAGCAGGACCTGGGTGTCCGCCGTGACCCGTTCGCCGGTGGAGCGGCGCTGGGTACGGAAGCCTTCACGCTGGCACAGTTCGAACATCGGGCCGAAGCGCTCCGGGTGACGTGGCACCAGAAGCAGCAAGGCGTCCGGATGTTTTTCCAGCAGTTGGCGGTGCGCCGCCAGGACGATTTCATCTTCGCCGGCATGGGTACTGGCAGCGATCCAGATCGGCCGCTGCCGTGCTTGCCATTGGTTGCGCAGGTCAGCGGCGCGGGCCAGCAGTTCGGGGTCGATGGTCAGGTCGAACTTGATCGAACCGGTGACGCTCACACACTCCGGGCGCGCGCCGAGCTGGCGGAAGCGCTCGGCCTCGGCCTCGGTCTGCACGGCGATCCAGCTCATTTCCTCCAGCATCGGCCGGGTCAACCCGGCGAAACGCGCGTAGCCGCGCGCCGAACGCTCGGACAGGCGCGCGTTGGCCAGCGTCACTGGAATGCCGCGCTTGGCGCACTGGTGGATGTGGTTGGGCCACAGCTCGGTTTCCATGATCACGCCCAGCACCGGGCGGACGCGGTCGAGGAAGCGCGCCGCTGCCCAGGGCAAGTCGTACGGCAGGTAGCAGTGCTGCACCTGGTCACCGAACAGCGCGCGGATGCGCTCGGAGCCGGTGGGCGTCATACAGGTGACGGTGATCGGCAGGCCGGGGTGACGCTGCATCAGCGCGCGGATCATCGGCGCGGCGGCGATGCTCTCACCCACCGATACCGCATGCACCCAGATGCCGCTGGGCTTGAGCGCCGGCAGGCCGAGGGCGAAGCGCTCGCCGATGCGCTGGGCGTAGGCCGGCGCCTTGCGCGAACGCAGGAACAGGCGCAGCGCGACCAGCGGCAGGCCCAGGTGGAACAGCAGGGTATAGAGGGTCCGGTTCATGGCGGCGGAGAGTAGCAAATTCGCGCGCTTGGCGGCCGCACAATCCTGCATGGTGCACTGTTCCTGGTAGGAGCGAGCTTGCTCGCGAAGCGCTTGACGTTGGAGCGGCCAGGAAATCCTGTTCGCGAGCAAGCTCGCTCCTACGAAGAGCAGGTCACACCGGCGCGGCGAGATGCTCCGCAAAGCACTCGCCCAGCCAGTTCGCCGCCGGCCCCAGCGGCTCGTCGCGGCGCCAGACCAGTTCCACCACCAGCGGCGGCGGCGTCCAGTCGCTGGCGAGTTCGACCAGCAACGGCTGGTAGGCCGGGTACTGCGCCACGTGAGTCGGCAACCAGGCCCAGCCGAGGTCGCGCATCAGCAGTTCGGCCATGGCGTAGAAGCTGTCGGCGCGCCAGACCAGCGGGCTGATCTGCTCGCCGCCGGGGTAATGGCTGTCCTGCGGGGCCATCAACAACTGGCGATGCCGCGCCAGCTCGCGGCGGTCGGCATAGTCGAGCTTCGCCAGCTCATGCCCGGCGCCGCACACGGTGACCATCTCGATGGTGCCCAGGCGCTGCCGCTCGAGCTCCTCCGGCATGCCCTCGTGATGGAACAGCAGGCCCAGGTCCGCACGGCGCTCCAGCAGCTTGCGCGCCACGTCGCCCTGGGCGCTGCTGGAAAGCTGTACCTCCACGCTGGGGAATTCCTGCGCCAGCGCTTCCAGCCCCGAAAGCACCGGCTGATAGGGCATCGCCTCGTCCTGCGCCAGGCGCAACAGTGGCTCGGTGCCGCAAACCAGCGAGCGCGCACGGCTCTCCAGGCGCTCGCACTGGCGCAACACCTCCCGTGCCTCGTCCAGCAGCGCGCGCCCTTCGGCGGTCAGCACTGGCTGGCGGCCGCTGCTGCGTTCGAAGAGGGTCACGCCCAGGTCGCTTTCCAGCAGGGCGATGGACGAACTCACCGCCGACTGCACGCGCTGCAACTGGCGCGCCGCTGCCGAAAAGGAAGACTGATCGGCGACGCTGACGAAGAGCCGCAACTGGTCCAGGTTCCACTGCATCGCCACCTCTCCAACCTATCTCGTATACAGATAGGTAATGACTTTATCCCATCGCCGGGAAGACTAGAATGCCCGGCAGAATCGAACGTCAGCAGCGTGTCGCTCATACCGAGCGGCGTGTCGTTCCGGGGAGCACCCACCATGCCCGGCTATCTCTACCTCGCCATCGCCATCGTCGCCGAAGTCGTTGCCACCGCTTCGTTGAAGTCGGTCAAAGGCCTTTCCACGCCCCTGCCGCTGATCCTGGTCATCGTCGGCTACGCCATTTCCTTCTGGATGCTCACCCTGGTGGTGCGCAGCATTCCCGTGGGCATTGCCTACGCCATCTGGGCCGGCCTCGGCATCGTGCTGGTCAGCATCGCGGCGCTGTTCCTCTACCAGCAGAAACTCGACACTGCCGCCGTGCTGGGGATGTGCATGATCGTCAGCGGCGTGGTGGTCATCCAGTTGTTCTCCCGCACCGCGGGTCACTGACGCACTCATCAGCCACCTGTAGGAGCGAGCTTGCTCGCGAACGCCTTCCTCAAGCTGGTTCGCGAGCAAGCTCGCTCCTACAAGTCAGCCTGAGGCGACGGACGTTTGCCGCTGCTCCCAAGGGTTATACTGCGCGCTTCGTTTTTCCCTTCGAGGCGCTTTCATGTCCGAATCCCTGAGCACCGACATCCTCATCGTCGGCGGCGGCATCGCCGGTCTCTGGCTCAACGCCCGCCTGCGTCGCGCCGGCTTCTCTACCGTACTGGTAGAGAACTCCGCGCTGGGCGGCGTGCAGAGCATGCGCTCGCAGGGGATCATCCATGGCGGCACCAAGTACGCGCTGCACGGCGCGCTGACCGGTGCCTCCGAAGCCATCGCCGACATGCCCGCGTTGTGGCGCGACTGCCTGGCCGGCACTGGCGAAGTGGACCTGCGCGGCGTGCGCGTGCTCTCTGACGCCCACTACCTGTGGTCCCCGGGCGGCCTCGCCGGCAACCTCACCAGCTTCTTCGCCAGCAAGGCAGTGCGCAGCCGTGTCGCCCAGGTGAAGGGCGCCGACCTGCCGCCAGCCCTGCAGGACAAGGCCTTCAAGGGCAAGGCCTATCGCCTCACCGAACTGGTGCTGGACGTGCCCAGCCTGGTTGCGCGCCTCGCCGAACTGGCCGGTGACGGCCTGCTGGCCGGCGAACGCATCGAAGCACTGCGCGAAGGCGACAAGCTGGTCGGCCTGCGCGTGGACGGCCGCGAGATCCGCGCCCAGCGCGTGGTGCTCAGCGCCGGCGCCGGCAACGAGGCGCTGCTGCGCGAACTGGGCCTGGAGCGCCCGGAAATGCAGCGCCGCCCGCTGCACATGGTGCTGGTCACCGCGCCGACCCTGAAGCCGCTCTACGCCCACTGCCTCGGCGGCGGGCCGAAGCCGCGCGTCACCGTCACCACCCACCCGCTGAGCAATGGCGACTGGGTCTGGTACCTGGGCGGCGACATCGCTGAAGCCGGCGGCGTGGCGCGCAACGAGGCCGAGCAGATCGCCGAGGCGCAGCGCGAACTGCACAAGCTGGTGCCCTGGATCGACCTCTCCGCCGCGCGCTGGGCCACCCTGCGTGTGGACCGCGCCGAACCCTCGCAGAACAACCTGCTGCGCCCGGACAGCGCCTTCCTCGCCGAGAACGGCGCGCTGCTGGTCGGGTGGCCGACCAAGCTGGCCCTCGCGCCAAACTTCGCCGATCGCGTGCTGGAATCCCTGGAGAAGGGCGGCGTCCGTCCGCAAGCCAGCGCCGCCCTGCCCGACCTGCCGCGCCCGGCCATGGCCCGCCCGGTCTGGGAGGAGCTGTTCGGATGAAGACCCTGCATCACCTGCACCGCCCGTTGGGCAGCACCGGCCTGAATATCTCGCCGCTGGGCCTGGGCACTGTGAAACTGGGCCGCGACCAGGGCGTGAAGTACCCCTCCGGCTTCCGTATTCCCAATGACCGCGAGGCCGCCGACTTGATCGCCCTGGCCCGCGACCTGGGGATCAACCTGATCGACACTGCGCCAGCCTACGGCCGCAGCGAGGAGCGCCTCGGCCCGTTGCTGCGCGGCCAGCGTGACCAGTGGGTGATCGTCAGCAAGACCGGCGAAGAGTTCGTCGGCGGCCAGTCGCAGTTCGACTTCAGCGCTGCTCACACGCGCCGCTCGGTCGAGCGCAGCCTCCAGCGCCTGGAGACCGACTACATCGACCTGGTGCTGGTGCATTCCGACGGCAACGACCTGGATATCCTGCGCGGCACCGAGGTCTACGCAACCCTGGAGCGCCTGAAGGACGAAGGGCTGATCCGCGGCTTCGGCTTCTCCGGCAAGACCGCCGACGGCGGCCTCTTGGCCCTGGAGCGCGGCGACTGCGCCATGGTCACCTACAACCTCAACGAACAGGCAGAAAAGCCGGTGATCGACCATGCCCTGGCCCAGGGTCGCGGCATCCTGATCAAGAAGGCCCTGGCCAGCGGCCACGCCACACTGGCGCCAGGAGTGGACCCGGTGCGCGCCAGCTTCGAGCTGGTGCTGGGCCATCCAGGCGTCACCAGCGCCATCGTCGGCACCATCAACCCGTTGCACTTGAGCCACAACGTGAGCATCGCCGCCGAGGTCCTCGACCGCTGATCGGCAGACGCCGTTCGGTCATGTGGATTGCGTATTCCTGTGCCATGCTCCAACTCCCCCGGCAAAAACCGTGGGCACAGAAACTGTCGCCAGCCGGCGATTCCCCTGTAAAAATCTCGGAATCGCCAAGCCTTTCAGGGAAAAATCCGGAAATCCTTTTGATTTTCGATGACACCAGGATCGGTGTCAGGCTGTCTAGGTTGTAGCGACCCCGTAAAGAACGATCGGCCGGACCGTCCCAGAACAGACGGTCAGCGTTCGCGTCGGCGTCGTCTGCTAGCTGCCACTAGAAGAAGACGCGCCAGCGCAACCCGGTGCCCTGTACGACCAGGCCCTGCAAGAAAAAGGAAGCCCACATGCCCCGTACGCTCGCCCGCAAGGACCCGACCGCCTTCAAGACCCTGCCGCTGCTGGTCGAAGCCAGCGCGGAAGGGCTCGCCTACCAGACCCTCGGCAAGCCCCTGAACTTCGCCCAGGTCCTGGAGAAACGCCGCCCCATCGAGATCAACGAGACCGAACGCTTTACCACCGAACTGGCCAATCTCGGCGTCTCGGTGCGCCTGACCCTGAATTACCAGGGCCGCGACCACTGGATCCTGGTGCGCCAGCGCCGCCTGGATCGTGGCGACACCGTGCTCAAGCTGATTTCCGGCTACGTGCCGGCCCATGAACTGAACCTGCCGCTGCTCACGGCAATTCAGGAAGTGGCCGAGGAATGCCTGGTGGAAACCGCCGACGGCTGGCTCGGCGGGCGCTTCGGCGATACCTGGCTGCCGACGCCCTACGAGGGCATCCTGCGCTACCGCGAAACCAGCCACTTCTCGCTCACCCCGCTGTCCGGCGCCTCGCGTCCGGTACAGGCCGGCGCGCTGCGCCTGCTGGAGCGCCCGCAAGCCTACGTGCACCTGCCGACGGCCTCTCTGCAACTGGTCTACGACCTGCGCATGGAGCTGCCCAAGGACGCCCGCGAGGTCAGCCTGTTCCATGTCGATGAGAAACTCGAAAGCGGCCCGCTGGTGGCACGCCTGGACCGCCGTCGTCCGGACCTCTACCTGTTGCCGCTGGAACACGGCCAACCCACTGGCGAACTCTTCACCCTGAGCAAGGGCGAACTGTGCAAGGCGAGTACCCGCGGCCTCTGGCTATCGGAAAGCTTCGCCGAACAGGAAGGCTGGCTGGTGCGCGAAGAGCGCATCCGTTTCCGCGAATGGATGGAGCAGTGGCCGCCCGCCGCCGGCAATGCCGGTAGCGGGCGACGCACGGCCTGAGGCCGTAACCTGATTCGCCCTGCCTGACGGTAGGGCGACGTCTGTAGGAGCGAGCTTGCTCGCGAACCATGTCAGGCGGGTACGCCGGCGTTGAGCAGTTCGCGAGCAATAACTGGGCGTCCCCCTCGCTCCTACAACAGCTTCACTTCAATTGACTGGAGCTCTTGCCCAGCAAGCGCCGCGCCACGATCAGCAACTGGATCTGCTGGGTGCCCTCGAAGATGTCGAGGATCTTCGAATCCCGCGCCCACTTCTCCAGCAACTCTTCCTCCCCGTAGCCCAACGCGCCCGCCAGCTCGACGCACTTGAGTGTCACCTCATTGGCCACCCGCCCGGCCTTGGCCTTGGCGATGGAGGCCTCCTTGGAATTGGGCTGGCGATTGTCCGCCATCCACGCCGCCTTCAGGGTCAGCAGGCGCGCGGCTTCCCATTCAGCTTCCAGGCGATAGAGCGTGGCTTCGGCATGGCTGGCGGTCAGCAGCGGCTGGCGATAGTCGAAGCGGCAACCCGCCTTCTTCAGTAGCTCGCGAGTACGGTCCAGCGAGGCCTTCGCCACGCCGATGGCCATGGCTGCCACCAGCGGCCGGGTGTTGTCGAAGGTTTCCATCACCCCGGCAAAGCCTTTCTGCACGTCGATCTCGGCATTGCCCAGCAAGTTCGCCGCCGGCACGCGGCAATCGGTGAAGCTGATCGAGGCGGTATCCGAGGCCTTGATCCCGAGCTTCTTCTCCAGCCGGGTGACGGTCATGCCCGGCGTGCCCTTCTCCACCACAAAGGACTTGATCGCCGCGCGGCCAAGGCTCTTGTCCAGGGTCGCCCACACCACCACCGCATCGGCTCGAGCGCCGGAGGTGACGAAGATCTTCTCGCCGTTGAGCAGGTAGTGATCGCCATCGCGGGTTGCAGTCGTGCGGATCGCTGCCGAGTCCGAGCCGCAGCCCGGCTCGGTAATGGCCATGGCTGCCCAGGTGCCGGAGAAGCGCTTGAGCTGCTCCTCGTTGGCCACCGCGGCGATGGCGGCGTTGCCCAGGCCCTGGCGCGGCATGGCCAGCAACAGGCCGGTGTCGCCCCAGCACATCTCCATCACGCCCAGGCAGGCGGAGAGGTTGCCGCCGTTCTTCACGCCCTCCTCCGCGCCGGCCTTGCGCTTGCTGGCCGAGGTGGCGCCGACGGCGTCCGGCGAACCGGCGTTCATGCCGTCCAGCAGCGCAGCGAGCAAGTCCAGCTCCTTGGGATAAGCGTGTTCGGCCTTGTCGTACTTGCGCGAAATCGGCCGCAGGTAGTTCTCGGCGACCTGACGGGCCTGGTTCTGCAAGGTGCGGAATTTCTTCGGTGTCTCGAGGTACATGCAAGGCTCCTTACAGGTGCAGGGCGCCGGCCATCAAACTGACGGCGCGCAGGTCGCGGTACCAGCGCTCGGCCGGGTGTTCCTGGGTGAAACCGTGGCCGCCGAGCAGTTGCACCGCGTCGGTGCCGATCTTCATCGCCTTCTCGGCGCAGAGCAGCTTCGCCAGATAGGCCTCGCGATGGAAAGCCTGCCCGCGCTCGGCCAGCGCGCACGCGCGCCAGACCATCAGGCGCATGGCGTCGAGTTCGATGGCGATATCCGCGACCATGAAGGCCACGCCCTGGCGATGGCTGATCGGCTCGCCGAAGGCCTCGCGCTCGTTGCAGTAGGTGATCACGTAGTCCAGCGCAGCCTGCGCGGTGCCCACGGCCAGCGCACACCAGGCCAGCGCGGTGTAATCGAGGAAGGATTGATAGTCGAAGCCCTCGGCTGCCAACCGCTGTTCGGCCGGGACTCTCACCCCCTTGAAGCGAACCCGCGCGGTGCCGGTGGCTTTCAGCCCCATCGCCGGCTCAGCACGCACTTCGACGCCCTTGGCACGGGTATCGACGAGGAACAGCGCCGGGCCGTCCCCGGCATCCGCCGCGACGATCAGCTTCTGCGCATCCACGCCGCGCACCACCAGGCACTTCTCGCCGGACAGGGTGTAGCTTGAGCCACGCTTGCGGGCCTTGGTGGACAGGCGCTGCGGGTCGGCCAGCAACTGCGGCTCGTTCACCGCGATGGCGATCAGCGGCGCAGCTTCCTCGGCGACGAAGGCCGGCAGCCAGCGCGCCTGCTGTTCGGGCGAGGCCCAGCGGCGAATGCAGTTGGCCGCCGACAACGGTACCAGCAGCGCGGCAGCCAGACTCAGGTCGCCGCGGGCGAGGGATTCGGCGATCAGCGCGTTGGTCACCACGGTGCGTTCGCCGGCCATGCCGCCGTGCACTTCGCTGACGCCATAGTGGGTCAGCCCCAGCTCCTGCGCCTGGGCCAGCAACTCAAGGCTGAGAGTGGCCTTGGCGTCAGCCTCATGGGCGGCCGGGCGAAGCACCTCGGCGGCAAAGCCTTCGAGCATCTCCACCAACATCTGCTGCTCGTCGGACAGGGACAGGTCGAACAGCCCATCGGGATCGGCCTTGCGTGGGGTCTTGGGCTGCTTGGCGGCGCGCTCGCTGGCCAGCCGGAAACCGGTGCGGCTGCCGCTGTAGAGCAGTCTTTCGAAAGGTTTGCGCAGCTTGAGTCGGTCCGGCCAATCGGCCTGGGCGACACGGTTCAGCACGGCCAGGGCGCGGCCCTGCACGTCGGTGGTCATGGCATCTCGCTCCGCGGAGGGTGGATGCCCCGATCATGCGCCGGGAAATGGCGGGGGAACCATGACCGCTTTGCCGTTGGTCGCTGGCAGAGCGGTCAGTGGGGCGTATACGGGGCTACCTGGGGTGATGGGAGTCTGTAGGGGCGAGCTTGCTCGCGAATGGCCCCGCAGCGGGGTTTGTTCGCGGGCAAGCTCGCTCCTACAAAAGGCGTTCCCTGCTGGAACGACCCAGGCAAGCGAAAGCAGATCAGCCCTGGTGGCGAATCTTCTCGACGATGGCGGTGGTGGAGCTGTTTTCCACCAGGCCCAGCACGCGGACTTCGCCGCCGTAGGCTTTGACGATGTCGGCACCGACCACCTGCTCGACGCCGTAGTCGCCACCTTTCACCAGTACGTCCGGGCGGACTTCGCTGAGCAGGCGCTCGGGGGTGTCTTCGCCGAAGCTGACAACCCAGTCCACCGCGCCGAGGCCGGCGAGTACTGCCATGCGGCGGTCGACGCTGTTGATCGGGCGGCCCGGGCCTTTCAGGCGGGTGACCGAACCGTCGTCGTTGACCCCGACGATCAGGCGGTCGCCCTGGGCGCGCGCCTGTTCCAGGTAGGTCACGTGACCGGCGTGGAGGATGTCGAAGCAGCCGTTGGTGAAGACGATCTTCTCGCCGTGGGCGCGGGCGTCCTCGATGGCCAGCAGCAGTTGGTCGAGGCTCAGCACACCACGCTCGGAGCCCTGCTCGCGCTGCACGGCGCGGCGCAGTTCCGGGGCGCTGATGGCGGCGGTACCCAGCTTGCCGACGACGATGCCAGCAGCCAGGTTGGCCAGGGCCACGGCCTGCGGCAGGTCCTCACCGGCGGCGATGGCGCCGGCCAGGGTGGAAATCACCGTGTCGCCGGCGCCGGTGACGTCGAACACTTCACGGGCGCGGGCCGGCAGGTGCAGGGCACTGTGACCGGGGCGCAGCAGGGTCATGCCGTGTTCGCCACGGGTGACCAGCAAGGCGCCAAGCTCCAGCTCGGTCATCAGTTGCTGACCTTTGGCGACCAGATCGGCCTCATCGGTACAACGACCGACAATGGCTTCGAATTCGGAGAGGTTCGGGGTGATCAGGCTCGCGCCACGGTAGATGGCGAAGTCCTTGCCCTTGGGGTCGGCCAGCACCGGGATACCGCGCTGGCGGGCGGCTTGGATCAACGCCTGGTGGTTCTTCAGCGCGCCCTTGCCGTAGTCGGAGAGCACCAGCACGCGGACCTTATCCAGTAGCGCCTCGACGTCGGCGGACAGCGCCACGGCGTCGGTGCGGAAGGCTTCCTCGAAGTCCACGCGCAGCAGTTGCTGGTGACGGCTCATGACCCGCAGCTTGACGATGGTCGGCTGGCCGGCGATGCGCTGGAAGCGGGTAGTCACGCCCACGGCCTGCAGGCTGTCGCTCAGGCTGTCGGCAGCTTCGTCGACGCCGGTGACGCCGACCAGGAAAGCCGGGGCGCCGAGGGCGGCGAGGTTCAGCGCGACGTTGGCGGCGCCACCGGGGCGGTCCTCATGCTGCTCGACCCGCACCACGGGCACCGGGGCCTCGGGCGAGATGCGCGAGGTCGCTCCGTGCCAGTAGCGGTCGAGCATCACGTCGCCTACCACCAGCACAGGGGCCTGATCGAATCGGGGCATGGTCAATTTCATGGGAACTCCGCAGGTCGAAATCGCCGCGGATAATACCATAGCCGCCCGGTGCGACTTGCGCCGGTCAGGGCAGTCTGCGCACCCAGAACAGCTCGTGGCGACGCACCGCCTTGCGGAAGAACTCGTCGTCGCCGGTGACCGGCCACTGGCGACCGGCGAGCACCCGCTGGATCAGCCGGCGCAGGCGCTTCTTGCCGGTGAGCGGGGTCTGCAGGTCGTGCTGCAGCGCCAGGGCCTGGGCCTTGTCGATGCGCGTTGCGGCATCCAGCACCGGGCTCCACAGCGGGTCAGCCGGCAATGCCTCGATACAAGGTGGCAGGGCTATGCCACCATCGGCCGGGCCCATGGGCCAGCGGTCGTTGTCGTGCAGGTGGTTGGCGTAGAGCAGCAGGGTCTGCGGCTTCCATCTGCTGCGTTCGATCGCCTCCAGCGTCGCGCGGGTGGCGTGGACGTGGTCGGCGTGGGGGTCCAGCTCCGGGTGGGCGGTGAGGATCACCTCCGGGCGGATGTGCTCGATCAGCGTTGTCAGGTCAGCCACCAGATTGAGCCAGGTCGGTGCGCCGTCGCTGTCGGCCGGCAGCGCGAACGGATTGAAGCTGCGCACGCTGCGGATGTCGGTCTCACCGGACTCTTTCGAGCCGAACGCCTGGCTCGGCTCGGCAGCCATGGCCGGCAGTTGCAGGCAGTAGTAACCCAGTTGCACACAACGCTCGGCCGGCACGCCACCCCAGAGCGGCGCGGCGATGCTGTCCCAAGTGCGCAGCCGGCCCTTGAGCCTGGCGGCCTCGGCCTTGCCCAGCCCGAGACGCTGGTAGTATTCGGCCTCGATCTCGCCCTGGGTCAGGGTGACGATCCAGGCCTCCGGGCAGCGGCTGTACTGGCCGAAGGCAGCCAGCTCGGCGTCATCCGCGTGAGGGGCGATGATCAGCAGGCGCTGCCGGGCGTAATCGGGATTGTCGAAGGCGTGCAGCACGCCCTGTTGCGCCAGCCGGCAATGGCGACTGCGGATGCGCAGGTGCCCGGCACGCAACGCTGCACCCTGGCCGGAGAGGTTGATGTAGCGCTTGCCGCTGACACCCCGTTCGAAGTCCTGGCGGTCGTTCTCGACGCCCTCGATCAATACCTGCGGATCGAGCCAGCGGCCGAGCAGCGAGGCTTTCACCTCGACCTCCAGTACCAGGGTCTCTTCCCGCTCCGGCAACGCGCCGGTGGCAACGTGCAAGCCGTGCGGGCCCAGGGAGACCGGCAGTGCGATGGAGCCGTTGGGGAAGTCGTAGCGATAGTCGTCGCGCGGCGAGTAGAACAGGTGATCGGCGAACCACGCCTCATGGGCGACCCAGCCGAGCAACACGGCCAGCGGCACACTCCACCAGGGCGCGAAGATACCCAGCAGGATCAGCGCCAGCAGGGCGATGAGCAGGACCACACGCTTCTTGCGGCGGTGCTGTTTGAGCAGGTGCTGTTTGCGGGCGGTCATGTCGTTCTCCGTGGAAACCGATCGCGGACGGAGTCCACTCCTGCGCACGGGCCAAGGCACCGTACACGAACTGTAGGAACGAGGGCGCGCCTGGCCCTTGCTCGCGAACGGTGTTCCACCTGGCACTGTCGTGTCATGCGGTTCGCGAGCACGCTCGCTCCTACGAAAAGCGGGGTCAGACCTGGAACACCGGCACGCGGTGGCACCAGCGGTCCTTGTACTCGCGGTCGGCGCGACCGAAGGAATAGCGCAGCGGCTTGCCCAGCGCTTCGGCTTCGGCCCAGGCCTCCTGGGTATTGACGAAGCTGAGCACGCTGCCGGGGCTGAACTCGCGGTTCTCCGGTGCCACGCCGCCATTGATATATTCGACGCTGATCCATTTCGGCGCCTCGACCCTGTAAAGAATCTGGATCGCCACCGGCTCGCCGTCCAGGCGCACCAGCGAACCACGCATGAACTCGCGCATCAGGCTGAAAACTTCGGCCAGCCGAGCCTTGCCCGGCACCTCGAATTCCCAGCGGCGCTGGAACAGGTCGGCGTAGATGCTCGCCTGCTCTTCGGGGCTCAGCTCGCTCATCGGCTGCAGCACGCCGCCCGCCTCTTCCAGCAAACGCTGTTCGCGGCGCTGGTTGTAGCGGAATTTCTTCGAGAAATCCGCTGGCGCGCGATTCATCGCCAACTGCTCGGGTTGCTCGCGGGCGTCGCTGACTTGCTCGCGGTTCAGCTCCGAGAGATAGCGCACCTGATGGCGCAACTCGATGCGCGCGCCCTCGGCGATCGGCAGGATGATCTCGGCGTTGCCCAGGTCGAACAGCGCCTTCTTGCCTTCGCGCTTGAGCACGTCCTTGGACAAGGCCAGGTTGCGCCCCCACGTGGGCACGGCGGCGCGCAGTTCGTCGCCTTCGAACCAACCGAGGTAGCGCACCGGGATACCGGCCAGGGCGGCGAGACGTTCGACCACGTCCGGATGGGTCGCGACGCTGCCGCCGAAGCGCTGCCAGGCGGCGGCGTAATCGGCGGCGCTGAGGGAGGTCCAGCCGCGCTCGCGGAAGACGCGCAGGCGGTTCAGCATGGACGGCGATTCCCCACTACCGTCATACCGGTTGCTCGACCGGTGCTTCTTCGGTCCCGTCGACCGGGTCGTCGGCGAACTGACGGGCATGCAGGCGGGCGTAGTAGCCGTTCTGCGCGATCAGTTCGTCGTGACTGCCGCGCTCGACGATATGGCCCTGGTCCATCACCAGGATCAGGTCCGCCGCCTCGATGGTGCTCAGGCGGTGGGCGATGACCAGCGTGGTGCGGCCCTCCATGACCTTTTCCAGGGCGGCCTGGATGTGCCGTTCGGACTCGGTGTCCAGCGCCGAGGTGGCCTCGTCGAGGATCAGCACCGGCGCATCCTTGAGCAGCGCGCGGGCAATTGCCAGACGCTGGCGTTGGCCGCCGGAGAGCATCACGCCGTTCTCGCCGACTTCGGTATCGAAGCCTTCGGGAAGACGGTCGATGAACTCACGGGCAAAGGCGTCCTCGGCGGCCTTCTCCACCGCTTCGCGCGGCTTGCTGGCCAGGTCGCCGTAGGCGATGTTGTTGAGCACGCTGTCGTTGAACAGGTTGACCTGCTGGGTCACCAACGCGATGTGCTTGCGCAGATTGCGCAACTTGTAATCCTCGACGTCCAACCCATCGAGCAGTATCTGCCCGTCGTTGTGGGTATAGAAGCGCGGGATCAGGTTGGCCAGGGTCGATTTGCCGCTGCCAGAGCGCCCCACCAGCGCCACCATCTGGCCCGGCTCGACGCTGAAATTCAGATCGTTGAGCACCTGCTTCTCGGTGCCGGGGTAGGTGAAGCTGAGGTTCTTCACTTCCAGGCGGCCACTGACGCGATCACGCTCGACGGTACCGTTGTCTACTTCCTGCGGCTGGTCGAGCTGCTCGAAGATGCTCTCCGCGCCGGCCACGCCCTTCTGGATGGTCGAGCTGACTTCCGACAGTTGGCGGATCGGCTTGGGCAACAGGCCGGCCATGGAGATGTAGGCGACCAGTTCACCGGCGGTGGCATCGCCGCGCAGCAGCAGCACGAGGTAGAGCAACACGGCCATGGCGCTGTAGATCACCAGCTGCAGCATGGGCGTGTAGACCGCGGAGGTCTTGTTCATGCGCAGGTTTTTCTTGGTGTTCTCGCTGCTCACCTTGAGGAAGCGCTTGCTCTCGTAGGGCTCGCCGCCGAAGCTGCGGACCACGCGGTAGCCATGGATGGTTTCCGAGGAGACGTGGGTCACGTCGCCCATGGCCACCTGGATCTTCTTGCTCTGCTTGCGGAACTTGCGGCTGGCGCTGGTCACCATGACGGCGATGATCGGCAGGATCGCCAACATCACCAGGGTCAGCTTCCAGTTCATGTACAGCAGCGAGGCGAACAGAAACACCACGGTCATGCCCTCGCGGATCACCACCTTGATGGCGTCGGTGGCAGCACCGGTGACCATGGTCACGTTGAAGGTGATGCGCGAGATCAGGTGTCCGGAGTTGTGCCGGTCGAAATAGCGGTTGGGCAGCGTCAGCAGGTTGTTGAACAGCTCGACCCGCAGGTCATGCACCAGGCCCAGGGAAACCTTGGCCAGGAAATAGTTGCCCAGGAAGGAGCCGACGCCCTGCCAGACAGCGATCAGCACCACCAGCAGGGGCACCGCGTAGAGCAGCTCCAGGTCGCGCAGCCAGGCCCAGGGGGCGTCAGGGAAGAGCGCGGCGTCCGGGTTGGTCAGGCCGTCGACGAAGTACTTGAGGATGCCGGCAAGCATCGGCTGGGTGGCCGCGAAGATCAGGAAGCCGACGATGCTCAGTGCGAACAGACCCGCATACGGGCGCACATAGGAGAGCAGGCGGAAGTAGATCTTGACGCTGGACACCGGCTGGGCGCTCCGGGGAGAATCACTCATGAAGTGCAAGCTGCCTTGTCGTAAGAAGACTGCGGATGATACCACCGCCGTCCCACTCCATGTTGCCTCCAGGTCTGACAGTCCGTCCCGATGAATGCCCTCGACGATTCCACTTACCTTTCACTCGTCGACGGCGCCGAAGTCATCGAACGCGACCCCCATGGCGACAAGGTCCTGCACCTGCGCGACGGCAGCTTTCTCAAGCTGTTCCGGCGCAAGCGCCTGATTTCCACCGCCCTGCTCTCGCCGCCGGAAAAACGCTTCCAGAACAACTGCCAGGTCCTGGCCGACAAGGGTATCCCGTGCCCGCGCACGCTGCGCACCTACGCCTTCCCGGAGATCGAACGCACCGCTGTGCGCTACGAGCCGCTGCCCGGCCACACCCTGCGCAGCTACATTCCCACGCAGGAACCGGAGCGCCAGTTGGAGATGCTCCGCGAGCTGGCGGTGTTCATCGCGCACCTGCACGACCTGGGCATCTATTTCCGCTCGCTGCACCTGGGCAACGTGATCCTTACGCCGTCCGGCGCCTACGGACTGATAGATCTTTCCGACCTGCGGACCAGCCCGGCACCCTTGTCCCGCGCCAAGCGAAAACGTAATTTCAAGCACTTGCTGCGCTACAAGAAGGACCTCGCCCTGCTGCGCAAGCTGGGCCTTGCCGCCTTCTTCGAGCTTTATAACAAGAACGCCACCACGCCCCTGGACAGCCGCGAGCTGATCGCCGAATACGAAGCCTCCAGGGCGTAACCAGACAACGGGAGCCAGACTCCACCCAGATCAGGGAATGTCCGAAATGAGCGAAACGATGAAGATCTTCGTCGGATGTGATCCGAACGACTGCGATCTCGAACAAATGATGGTGCTCGAGTACAGCCTGCGCAAACACGCCTCGCAACCAGTGGAAATCCACTGGATGCAGCTGTCCCGCAACCCCGAGAGCTTCTGGTATTCGCGCCCCGAAGCTGGCGAAGGCTGGCGCAGCGACGACTGGACCACGCCCTTCTCGGGCTTCCGCTGGAGCATTCCGGCGTTCTGCAACTTCGAAGGCCGTGCGATCTACATGGACGCCGACGTGGTGATCCTCAGCGACATCGCCGAACTGTGGAACGCACCCTTCGAGCCCGGCAAGATCGTCATGGCCAAGGGCGGCGAGGAATCCTGGCGCTTCTGCGTGTCGATGTGGGACTGCGCCGCGGCAAAGGCGCACCTTCCGCCGCTCGGCGAAATCAAGAGCGACCGCAAGGCTCACCACAAGCTGCGCGACTACTTCCGCGACCACACCCAGCTGATCCAGGCGTTCGATACGCAGTTCAACAATATCGACGGCGAAGGCCACCCGATCGAGGCCATCAAAATCCTGCACTACTCGGACATCGGCACCCAGCTGTCGCACAAGCACTCGTTCAAGCGCCTGGAGGGCAACGGCGAGAAGCACTGGTTCGACGGCGCGGTGTTCGACCACCCGCGCAAGGACCTGATCGAGCTGTTCGACGGTTACCTGGCCGAAGCCCAGGCTGCCGGCTATTCGCTGGACAGCTACAAGGTGAAGCAGCGCTTCGGCACGATCACCAAGGCGTCGCAGAAGAACTACAAGGGTAACGACGTGACCCGCGGCAAGAAGAACGGCGGGTTGTTCAGCCGCCTGTTCGGCCGCTGACAGTCAGGGCCATCACGCCGCCCGGCGTGATGGCCACTTGCTCAGGACAGCCGTTCGACCCGATGCTGGGTCGCCACCGCCAGGCAGCCGGCGATCGGCAGCCAGAACCACATCCATACCAGGTTCGGCGCGGCCACGAAGAAGTGCAACTCGACGGTCATCACCACCGCCGCCGACACCATCACCGCAAACCACAGCCGCGCAAAGTCGGTGCGAGCCTTCCAGGCACCCCAGATGCAGGCCGCCATGGCCGCCAGCATGGTGAACAGCCCCACCAGGCCAAACTGGTAGAGCACTTCCAGGTACAGGCTGTGGGGGTTGCGTACGATCTGTCCAGTGGAGAGCATCACCTTGCCCAGTTCGGTGTGCGAGCCATGGCCAAACCACCAGGCCTCGCCGATCCGTTCGATGACTACGCGCCAGATCTCGTCGCGCTTGGTCAGCCCGCGCGCGCCAAACTCGTACGCCACCTGCTCGAAACCAAATACCAGCACGGCCAGGCCGGCCAGCGCCGCGAGGCCGACGGCAAAGATGCGCTGCCGACCCTCGATCATGCACAGGATCAGCAGGCCCGCTCCCATCAGGCCGGCGACCCAGGCGGAACGTGCGAAGGTGAAATACAGGTAGGTGAACAGAACCAGCGAGCAGGCCAGCCAGACCGCGCGCATCGCCAGGTTTCGCGCACGCATCAGCAGCCAGACCGCAACGATGAAGCAGAAGGCATAGTGCATGCCAGCCTCGATGGTGATGCCGAAATCCGCAATGCCGAGCACGCCGGAATCCTTGATGTTCATCACCCGATAGCCGACGTCGAACTGGCCCATGATCGCCTTGTTGACCAGTGAGAATCCGGCAAAACCCGCGCCTGCCAGCGCATCCAGCCCTAGCACGAACAGCCAGGGGCGGCTTTCGCGGCCGCCCATCACCATCACCATCCAGGTGAAGAACAGGATCACCAGCAGTTGCTTCACCGAGCTGGGCGAGTCGGTGAGTATCGAGTTGAGCATCAGCCCGACCCAGAACACCAGGTAGGCCAGGAAGGGCACGGTGGCCAGCCGCGCGCGCTCACGGAACAGCTGCAGCGACAGGAAAATGATCGCCAGGAACGCCCCCAGGCGAATGCTCTTGAGCCAGTCGCCGTTCTCCGTCGGCCACCAGAAACGCCCCACTACCAGCATGCTCAAGGTGACGACCGCAAAGGCGAGCCCCACCAGTTTCAACCAATCCGACCGTCTTTCGAGTTGCATAACACCACGCTGGCAAGTCAGTGATCAGGGGCAGTCTGTGCCACCGCTGAAAATTAGAGTTTGATGACGGTAACGTCAGAGGAGCGCGTCCATTCCCGCTCGAAGTCCCAGGCATGGCCATCCCAGAATGACCCGCCCTCATCGGAAAAGCCGACCAGCACGATCTCATAGTCGGCCTGTTTCAGTCGTTTCACATAATCGAAGAACGCCACCGCGTAGAAGCCGGTGGACGGGCCACCACGCGTCGGCAGGCGCTCGTAGGGATATCCCTCAAGCGCCGGGAATGGCTGGCGTAGCGGTAGGAACGAGGAAGCGCGGTGCGAAGCCGGCAGTTCGGCCTGCTCACCGCCCAGCAGCACGCTGTGGAAGCGCTTGTTGAACCAGGGGAACAGCCGCAACCAACCCTTGTAGGGGAAGCCGAAGTAGCCGCCCTTGCGGTAGTTGTGCCGATGGATGAACAGGTTGTGCAACTGGCGGCGCAGCAGGGTGCGGTTGCGGCACTTGTTGAAGCTTACCACCAGGTCGTCCGGGCCCAGGGCCAGGGCATCGACGTGTTCGCGGGTGATCGCCGGGTTGTTCGCCAGCAGGATTACCCGGCGCGACGCCTGGATGCGCGCCAGCAGTGCCGGCGACAGGTGGTTCAATGATTGTTGGGCGGCCGACAGCATCGGTCTTCAGTCCTTTAACATCGTGGCGATATCGTCCGCCGTGTACAGCTTTGCGATGACCTGATCGTTGCCGCCCTGCTTGAGGTTCTGGCTGTACAGGGCGATGTCCTGAGTGCCCGGCACGCTGAGAAAATGCTCGTCGCTGTCGGAAATCTGTCGCACCGCAACGCCCGCACGCAGGGCATGCCAGTGCAGCCAGATATCATCGGCCTTGGGCGTGATCTGCATAAACGCCTCGCCCTCACGCTTGAGCACTTCCTGCAAGGCCGCCGGATAAAGCACGCCAGAAACCCCGATGGCGAAGTTGCCCACGCTGGGCGCCTTGCCCAGCTGGGTGACCCAGCCGTGGTAGGGCTGGATAACACCGGCCTCGATACCGATGCGCTTGGCCATGTAGCACACCACCTGCTGCGGGGTCTGCTCATGGGCCGCCTGCAGGCCAGCCAGCCAGCCGTCGGGATAGAGCACGTCATCGTCCGCGGTCACCAGCGGCGCGCCGATTCTCTCACCCTGGACGTAGGGAAAGTACTTCTTGTGCGGCCCATAATTATTGCAGCGCTTTACTTCCAGGCCGCGTGCCTGCAAGCGCCGCAGCGGCGCCGGGAGGTCGGCCAGGGTCTTTTCCTCGTCAACCCAGAGGATCAGCCGCGACGGCAGCAGGCTGCCAGCGGCGATGGATTCCAGGGTGATGTGTACCTTGCGCAGCCGCGTCGAGTAGCTGGTCAGCGAAACGACGGGGCCGCCCTCGCCCAACACCTTCTTCGTGCCGAAGCGGTTGGCCAGGGCGTACTTGAGCAGCAGGCATTTACGCTGCAGGCGGGTACGGTACTTGCGGACCTTGCGGGCGAGCTTCGAACCCTCCGAGCGACGCCCCATCAGACGTCCTTCTCCAGCGAATCACCGCGCCCAACTGCGTAGTAGAGCAGCCCGGCGGCGCGCACTTCGTCGGGGTTGTAGAGGTTGCGCCCATCGACGATCACCGGGCGTCGCAGGGTCTTGGCCAGCCAGGCGAAGTCCACCGCGCGGAACTCCTTCCACTCGGTGCAGATCACCAGCACATCCGCGCCTTCCAGCACAGCTTCACGGCTGCCGACCAGTTCCAGGTCGGCACGCTCGCCGTAGACCCGGGCGATCTCGTGAGATGCCACCGGATCGTAGGCACGCACGCGGGCACCGCGCTCCCACAGGGCTTCCATCAGCACACGACTGGGCGCCTCACGGATGTCATCGGTATTGGGCTTGAAGGCCAGGCCCCAGATGCCCACGGTCAGCCCCGAGAGCTCGCCATCGAAGGCCTGCAGCAGCTTGCGCAGAAGCACATGCTTCTGCCGGTCGTTGACCCGTTCTACCGCCCGCAGCAGCTCGGCGTCGTAGCCGATCTCGCCAGCGGTGCGTTCCAGGGCCTGCACGTCCTTGGGGAAGCACGAGCCGCCATAGCCGCAGCCGGGGTAGATGAAGTGGTAGCCGATGCGCGGATCGGAACCGATCCCCAGGCGCACCTGCTCCACATCGGCACCCACGCGCTCGGCGATGTTGGCGATCTCGTTCATGAAGCTGATCTTGGTCGCCAGCATCGCATTGGCGGCGTACTTGGTCAGCTCGGAGGCGCGTACGCCCATGAAGAACAGTTTGTCGTGGTTGCGGTTGTAAGGCGCGTAGCACTCACGCATGAGCGTACGCACTTCTTCCGAATCGGTGCCGACGACGATGCGCGCGCCACGGGTGAAGTCCTCGATCGCCGCGCCTTCCTTGAGGAATTCGGGGTTGGAGCAGACATCGAAACGGAAGTCGCAGCCGCGCTTGCCCTGCTCGTCGAGCACGGCGGCGCGGACCTTGTCGGCGGTGCCAACGGGTACAGTGGACTTGTTCACCACCACCTTGTAGCCATCAATGTGCTGGCCAATGGTGCGCGCCACGTTGAGTACGTAGGTGAGGTCGGCGGAGCCGTTCTCGTCCGGCGGCGTGCCCACTGCGATGAACAGCAGCGTGCCGAAGGCGATGGCCTCGGCGGCATCCTCGGTAAAGCTGATGCGCCCTGCCGCCAGGTTGTTGCGGACCATGACGTCCAGCCCCGGCTCGAAGATCGGGATTTCGCCCCGGCACAGCATCTGCGTGCGCTCGCTGTTGGTATCGACGCAGACCACCTGGTGGCCGGCGTCTGCCAGGCAGGCACCGGTCACCAGACCGACGTAACCGCTTCCGAAGATCGTGATTTTCATGCTCAGACCCTGCTATTGCGGGGCCGCGGCTCCCGCATCAGGCGCGGGAGAACAGCGACCCGAGCCGGCGGAGGAGACCCGGCCGGCTGATTCCTTGGGGATTCGGATGGGGCAGCGCGAGGACTCGGGAGAACTCCTCGGCGCGCTGACTCAGGCGATGCCGTTCGAACACCAGGTCATGCCCGGCGCGGGCGATGGCCTGGGCCTGCTGCGGATCGGCCAGCAGTTGCCGGTACTTCTCCATCAGCTCCTCGAGCGTGTCGTAATGCACCACGTTGTGCATGTCGACCAGGCCGAGCAGAGCATCCTCGGTGGGCTGGCGCTTGGCGACCAGCACGCAACCACACGCCATGGCCTCGAAGTTCTTTGCCATGTACTCGTTGAAGCCGATGTCCGCGCTGAGGAAGCAGCGGATGCGGTTGAGCACGCCCAGGTACTCGTCGGGATTCTCGGTACGCAGCAGCTGCAGCGGGGTCAGCTCGGCGACACGATCGAGCAGCTCCTTGCGACGGCCATAGACCTTGCTCTTCACCCGGCCGACGAAGGCCAGGTCGATGTCGCGCGGTTGCCCGAGGTCCTTCAGTTGACGGTCATCGAAGGCCTTGGCGACGAAGTGCGCATTGACGCCCTGCTGGGCGAAATAGCTGCGCACCGATTCGCTGGTGTAGATCACCGGCGCGCCCTTGAGCGAATGGAAGAAGCGCAGGAACTTGCCGTAGAACTTGCTCTCGCCCATGAACTCCTGGTACGCGTCCTCTTCGTAGTACACCAGCCCCGGCAAGGCGCGCACGCTGTCGAAGGCGTGCGCGGCGCGGCGCAAGGGGATGTCGAAGAGCACTCGCTCGAAACCGGAGGTATCCAGGTTGGCGAGGGTACGCGGCAGGTCGCGGATTTCCTCCTTGCTCAGCTTGATCATGCGCGAACCGGGGTTCAGTGCGATCAGGCCTTCATAGAGGGTATCCAGCGAGCGTGCGCGCTCCTGTCGGTTGATGATCAGAACACGCATGCGGGCGCTCCGGTCGTCACTGCACGCCGTCCTTGACCACCAGGATGTCCTGCATGATCAGGTATTGCAGGTCCGAGCCGTAGAACATGTTCAGCGCGTCGGTCGGCGAGCAGACCATCGGCTCGCCACGACGGTTCAGCGAGGTGTTGAGTGCCACGCCGTTGCCGGTGAGCTTCTCCAGCTCCTTCATCATGTCGTAGTAGCGCGGGTTGAACTCGCGCTTGAGGACCTGGGCGCGGGAGGTGCCGTCTTCATGGACGACTTCCGGCACGCGGGTCTTCCACTCTTCGTTGACTTCGAAAGTGAAGGTCATGAAGGGCGCCGGATGGTCGATCTTGAACATCTGCGGGCCGACGGTATCCAGCATCGACGGGCAGAAGGGCCTCCAGCGCTCGCGGAACTTGATCTGCGCGTTGATGCGGTCGGCGACGCCGGCGATGCTTGGGCAACCGATGATCGAGCGACCGCCCAGGGCGCGCGGGCCGAACTCCAGGCGACCCTGGAACCAGGCCACCGGATTGCCCTCGACCAGCACCTTGGCGATGTGCTCGGGCACGTTGTCGATCTTGCGCCATTGCGGCTTGGCCTCGTGGCGAGCGCAGGCGGCGATGACGTCTTCGTTGCTGTATTCCGGGCCGAGGTAGACGTGCTCCATCTTCTCGACCGGCACGCCACGCTCCCAGGAGACATAGGCCGCCGCGCCAACCGCGGTACCGGCGTCGCTGGCCGCGGGCTGCACGTACAGCTCCTTGACCTCGGGACGGGCGATGATCTTCTGGTTGAGCTTGACGTTCAGCGCGCAGCCGCCGGCGAAGGCGATCTTGCCGGTCTCGCGGATGATGTCGCCCAGGTAGTAATCCATCATCTCCAGCGCCAGCTTCTCGAACAGCGCCTGGATGCTAGCGGCGTAATGGATATAGGGGTCGTCGGCGATGTCGCCTTCACGTTTCGGGCCGAGCCACTCGATCAGCTTGGGCGAGAAGTAGTAGCCCTTGCCCTTTTCCTTGTAGCGACGGAAGCCGATGACGTTGGCGTAATCGGTGTTGATGATCAGCTCGCCGTTCTCGAACTTGGCAAGACGGGAGAAATCGTACTTGCTGGCATCGCCGTAGGGCGCCATGCCCATGACCTTGAACTCGCCGTCGAGCATGTCGAAGCCGAGGTATTCGGTCAGCGCGCCGTACAGGCCGCCCAGGGAGTCCGGATCGTAGAACTCCTTGATCTTGTGGATCTTGCCGTTCTCGCCGTAGCCGAAGAAGGTGGTGGCGTACTCGCCCTTGCCGTCGATCCCGAGGATCGCCGTCTTCTCCTTGAAGCCCGAGCAGTGGTAGGCGCTGGAGGCGTGGGCCAGGTGGTGCTCGACCGGCTGGATCTTGACCTTCTTCAGGTCGAAGCCCAGCTGCTGCAGGCACCACTGGATGCGCTTGTAGTAGCGGTGGTAGCGGCGGTTGCCGAGCAGGATGGCGTCCAGCGCACGGTCCGGCGCGTAGGCGTAGCGCTTGGCGTAGTGCCAGCGGGCCTTGTCGAAGATGCTGATGGGGGCGAAGGGAATGGCCACCACGTCAACGTCCGACGGCTTGATCCCGGCCTGTTCCAGGCAGAACTTGGCCGACTCGTAGGGCATGCGGTTCTTCGCGTGCTTGTCGCGGACGAAGCGCTCTTCTTCGACGGCCGCGACCAGCTTGCCGTCGATGTACAGGGCGGCGGAAGGGTCATGGCTTACGGCGCCGGACAGGCCGAGGATGGTCAATGCCACAGGGTCTAGCCTCTTTCATCTGGGCGGGTGCCAGGCACCCGCGGTAAACGTTCGTCGAGCAGCTGGTGCAGTGCGCTGCCCTCTGGCCAGTTGCGCAGGAAGCGCGCACGGTCGCGGGCATAGGCGCGGGCGAAGCTCGCTTCTCGCGAGTGGCGCTGCATGGCATCCAGGTCGATCAATGACCACTGCCCGCCTTCGCCCTGCTCCTGCCAGAACAGGTTGTGCCCCTTCAGGTCGCCGTGGCTGATGCGCTCGCGCACCAGCGCCGCGAACAGTCTGTCCAGGGCTGCAAGGTCTGCTTCCGGCGGCAGGCCGCCCCCCTCCGGTTGATCCAGGTAGGGTTTGAAACGGGCGATTATATCCTGACCCGCCAGGTAATCGGTAATCAGGAAGGCCGGCCCGCGCAGCCACAGCCAGCGCCGCTCGATCACCGCCAGGGGTTTGGGCGTGGCGATACCGAGGAAGTCCAGGCGATTGCCTTCGCGCCAGGAGGCCCAGGCGCGGCTCGGGCGCCAGAAGCGCTTGAACCAGTGCAGCAGGTTCTTGATGTTGTAACGCTTGATGACCAATGGCCGGCCGTCGAGCTCGACTCGGGCAACCGTGGCGGCACCGCCGGTCTTGTAGATATGCCCTTTGCCGATGAAGGCGTCGGGATCGGCCAGCAACGGCTGCAGGCCCGACTCTTCCTCGCGGCGCACCGCGCGCAGGCCGAACGGCCCCTTGAAGACGCTGAACAGGCTGCAATCGCGGGCGATCTTCTTCATCAGGTCGCCCACGCGCCAGCGGCGCACCCTGGCGATTTCCTTCTGCAAGGCCTCCAGTGGCAACGCGTGCTCGCCATTGGCCAGCAGGTAGTGGATCAGCAGCTCTTCGAGAAAAGGATCGAGACTGGCCGGCAACTGGGCGAAGAACACCCCGAGGTTTTCCAGCACATGCTTGCGTGACAGCGGCTGACCAGGAGTTTCCGCGCGGATGCCGGCGCCATCGATGAGGTAGAGCTTGCCGGCGTGGCGCAGCAGGTTGTCCAGGTGCAGGTCTTCCTGCCACAGGCCCTTGGCATGCAGCTGGGCGATGGCCGTCAGCGCCTCGGCAATGACGGCGGTCTGGCCATCGGACAGCAGTGGCTCGCCCTCCACGGCGCGCCAGGCATCCCAGAGGCTCTGGGCGTTGTCGAGGAACTCGAAGAGCAACCAGCCGCCCTCGCCGTCCTTCAGGCCATCGGCCAGCAGTTGCGGCGTGGTCAGGCCCTGCTCGGCGAGCAGGCGCACGCCATCTCGCTCACGCTGGAAATGGCGCGCAGCCTTGCTGCCGACCAGCAACTTGGCCAACACCGGGCGGCCGCGCCAATTGGCCGCACCGACGTAGCGCTGCCCGGGCAGTACCCGCAACAGTCTGTCCAGGCGCAACTCGGCCGGGCCGGCGCCGTCTTCCAGTTCGATGCGCAGCGGTAGCGCCGGAGCGCGGCCGGCATCGCGCAGGGCGGACAGCCTCATGCGCGGTTTTCCTTCTTCTTGCGGCGGGCGCCCAGGCGGCGATACCAGTCGTCGACCTCCGGGCCACCCGAGGCAGTACCCAGATAAGCCGCCAGCAGGTTGCGTACGTCGGCCTCGTTCCAGTCCGGCGCGCGGCGCAGCAGCGGCTCCAGGTCGCGGACGCGGTCGCGCTGGCCGAACCACAGCGGGCGGGTCTTCTCCAGGTCGATCAGGGTCGCCTCGAAGGCGTCGTCGGTCTCGCGCAGGAAGATGTGCTTGGGATAGAAGCAGCCGTGCATCTGCCCGGCCTCATGCAGGCGCCGGGCGAGCATGCCACAGGCACGCAGGACTGCCTGGCGGCGCTCGGCAGGCAGGTTCGACCAGCCTTGCAGCAGACTGTCCAGATCACGCCAGCCATCCAGGGCACGGGTCATGAGGATCGCCCGTCGCTCGCCGCCGACCTGCCGCGCGCCGAAAAAGGCCGCCTGCATCGAGGGAATGCCGAGCTGGTGGTAGCGCTGGATATTGCGGAACTCGCGGCTGAAGGTGGGCTCGCCCAGCGGGCGCTTCAGGCTGCGGGTCAGGTGGTTGCTCTGGCGCTTGAGGTAGTAGGCGGTGCCGTCCAGCTCCAGGCGATAGACGCTGCTCCAGCCCCCACGCTCGGTGTTGGGCTCGTCGACGGCCACCAGTTCCAGGTCCCACAGGGCATCGAAATCGGCCAGGGCATTACTTTCCAGCAGGTCCTGGTCGTCGCTGGCGATGAAGTCCTTCACTCGCGTCCCTCGAAGAAATGAACGATGTGGCGAATGCGCTTCTTGTCCGACGCATTCAGGCGCTCGCGCCGACGGTACAGGAGATAGAAGCGCAGGCGCTGGGTGGCGGACAACTGGCGCTTGGCGACCTTGTCGAGCGTCGCCAGGTCCTTGGTGATCCGGTAGCGCAGCATGAAACCGATCCAGAAGTCGCCGATCGGGCAGTCGATGAAATACACCGTGCCTTCACCATCGACCAGGATATTGCGCCACTTCAGGTCGTTGTGGGTGAAGTGGTGGTCATGCATGGTCCGCGTGTAGCGCGCCAGTTGCTGCATGACGTGGTCGACCCAGGCTCGGTCCTTCAGGCGCGGATCCCTCTGCTTGGCCAGCGCCTGCAGGTCCTCGGTGCCGAGCAATTCGCGTGTGATTATCGCACCACGGGAAAAGCCACCGTGCTCGCGCTCCAGGCCGTAGGCCACTACCTTCGCCGTGGGGATACCCCACTTGGCAAACTGCTTGAGGTTCTGCCACTCGGCCTTCACCCGGGGGCGCGGCAGGAAGCGGCGAAAGCCCTTGCCCGGCTTGCGGTAGCGCTTGACGTAGTAGCGCACGCCATCGCGCTCCACGCGCACGACATCGGACATCGCGTCCTTGGTGATGCGCTCCCCTTCGAGGGCGAACACGGCATCCAGGCTGCCGAAATCGGCGGCGAGGTGCTGGTAGTCGGCTTCGAGTACCCAGCCGGCCATCAGAGCAGGTCTCCGTAACGTTGTTTGCGGTCGTAGAGCTTGGCCGCCTTGCGCTCCATCCACGCCAGCAGCGCAGCTTCCTCGCGGAGGATGTCACGCAGCGGCCGCTGGAAGTAACCGCGCAGGAAGCGCAATTTGTCGCGACGCGTAAGGCCGATGTCCAGCGCCGAGAAGTACAGCGCGGCCAGGTCCTTGTTGCGCCAGCGGCGCGGCGTGGCACTGCGGGTCTGGGCGCGGTGCAGGTCGATCACCGACAGGCGCAGGTCGTCGGCACTGATCGGGCGGTCGGTGTGCAGCAGGAAGTGGCAGATGTAGCAGTCACGGTGGTTGACCCCGGCGCGGTGCATGGTGCCGATCATCTTCGCCACCTCGGCGATCAGCGCGCGCTTGAGCCGCGGCTCGGGCGGCGTCTGCAGCCAGTCGAGGGAGAAGACTTCCAGGTCGGTGGTCGGCGCCAGTTCCTCGGTGACGATGAAGGAATGCTGGCTGGCCGGATTACCGCCGCGCTCGCCGTAGGCCACCGAGGTCATGGTTGCCACGCCGGCCTGGTGCAGACGCTCCAGGGCGCGCTGCTCCTGGCCTGCACCGAGCACCGGAAGCTTGGCGCTGAACAGGTTCTTGACGATCTCGCCCCAGCCGATGCCGCGGTGGATCTTGACGAAGAAACCGCGCCCGTCGACTTCGGTGCGCAACGTGCGGCGGCCTTCCAGTTCCCGGTAGACCTTGCCCTGCAGGCGCTCGACTTCGACGAACGGGTCCTTGCCGGCCCAGAGGGTCTTGAAGGGCTCGTGCAACTCAAGCTTCATGGCGACGCCCTTTGTAGGAGCGAGCTTGCTCGCGAACCCGCAGGGCACGGCAGCTTGCCGGAAAAACTTTCACGAGCAAGCTCGCTCCTGCGAGAGCCAAAGCGTTCATGCATGCCCCCGCAGGATCACGTCTGCCGCATGCTGCGGCATGCTGTAGAGATCGGCGGTGTCGGCGAAGGCCAGGCCGTTGCGCGACCAGTCGGCGCGCGTGGTGTCGTCTTCCAGCATCTCCTGGAGCATGGTGTTCAGCCGCTCCTGCTCGAAGGGCGACGGCACCACACGGCCGGCTTTCGCTTCGTCGATGTAATGGGCGTAGCCGCAGACATCGGTGACCAGCACCGGCAAGCCAGCGACCAGCGCTTCGAGCAGCACGGTACCGGTGTTCTCGTTGTACGCCGGGTGGATCAGCAGGTCAGCGCCGAGCAGGAAGCGCGGGATATCACTGCGCCCCTTGAGAATCTGCACATTGTCCGACAGGCCCAGCGCCTTCACCTGCAACAGGAACGGCTTGGGATCGTCCTGGCCGATGGCGATCAGGCGGGTGCGCTTGCGCAGCGAGCGCGGCAACGCGGCCAGCGCCTTGAGGCTGCGGTCCAGGCCCTTGGTCTTGAAGCCGGAACCGATCTGCACCAGCAGCAGGTCATCCTCGGCCAGCTTGAATTCGCGGCGGAACTCGGCGCGGATTTCGGCGGCATTGGCCGGAGCGCGGCGGTCCTGGGCGATGCCCGGCGGCAACAGGTGGAAGCGCGCCTCCGGGGTTCGGTAATGCTTGATGAACAGCGGCTGCTGCACCTCGGAGATCATCAGGATCTCGGTCTTCGATTCCGGCGCGAACACCGCGCGCTCGTAGTCGGCGAAATGCTTGTAGCGACCCCAGCGGCGGTAGAAGGAATTGCGCAGGGTCTGCGCCTTGTCCTCGAAGCAGCCGTCGGCGGCGTAGTACACATCCAGGCCCGGCATCTTGTTGAAGCCGATCACCCGATCTACCGGCGAGCGCGCGAGGTCCGCGGCCAGCCAGGCGCTGAACTTCTCGTTGCGGCGATGGTTGAACAGCGACTTCACCGGTGCCACGCGCACGTCGAAGCCGGGCGGCACCTCGCCTTCCCAGATCGGCGTGTAGACACGGATGGAGTGGCCGCGCTTCTGGCACTCCAGGGCGATGCGCATGAAGTCGCGCTGCAGCCCGCCGAACGGGAAATATTTGTAGAGGACGAAAGCCAGGGTCATCGAAGCGTCTCCGGGGCCAGCAGCAGTGCCTCCAGCTGGGTCGCCACGCGCTGGGGGTTCAGGCGCGTGAAGCACAGAGGCTGTTCATGCCGCAGGTCGAACTGGCGCTTGTCTTCGGCCGTCGGCTGGTAGGTGCAGGTCTTCTGCAGGCAGGGCGCACACGAGGGCCAGTCGCTGCCCAGGTGCACCTGCGAGCGCCCGTAGGCGCCGGTCAGACCGGGATTGGTTGGGCCGAACAGCGACAGCGTCGGCACGTCCAGCGCGGCGGCCAGGTGTCCGAGACCGGTGTCGACCGCCACGCAGGCGGAAGCGCCGGCCAGCACCTTGGCCATGCCTGCGAGGGATAATCTGGGGAGCACCGAGGCGTTTTCCAAGCCCTCGGCCAGCCGCTCGGCGCGTTGCCGCTCGACCTCGTTGCCCCAGGGCAGGCGAACCTTCCAGCCACGCTCGCCCATGCGCTGGGCCAGTTCGCGCCAGTAGACCTCGGGCCAGTGCTTGGTCACCCAGGTGGTGCCGTGGAGGAAGACCAGGTACGGCTCGGTCTCCACCGCATCCAGCAGGCGATTGCGATCCAGGCCGTAATCGCCGGTGCCAGTGGGTAGCGGGTAATCCAGCGCCTGGGCGAACAACTGGCGCACGCGCTCGACGGCATGCTGGCCCCAGGCGACCGGATAGGTGCGGTTATAGAAGCGGCTGGCAGCCGGCTCGCGCGCGGACTCCTTGTCCAGCCCGGCGATCGGCGTGCGACGGCGAGCGTAGCGGGTCAACCAGGCGCTCTTGAGCAGGCCCTGGGCGTCGATCACCAGGTCGTAGTCGACTTCCTTCAGGCGGCGCTTGAAGCGGCTCCACTCGCCGCTCTTGATGGTCTGCCAGAGATTCTTGCGCCAGCGGCGGATCGCCACCGGGATCACCTGGGCCACGGCCGGGTGCCAGGCGGGAATCTCGGCGAAACCCTCTTCCACCACCCAGTCGAACTGGATGCCGGGAATGGCGCGGGCGGCGTCGGTCAACGCCGGCAGGGTATGGATGACATCGCCCAGGGACGAGGTCTTGATCAGCAGCACCCTCATTCCGCGCTATCCACATCCACCGGGTCGGCGACCAGTCGGTCCAGCGCTTCGATCACCGGGCGCGGCTTGAGCTCGCGCAGGCAGTTGTAGTGACCAAAGCGGCACACACGGTCGAAGCACGGGCTGCATTCCAGGCCGAGGCGAACGATCTCCACCTGGTCGGCCAGCGGCGGCGTGAACTGCGGCGAGGTGGAGCCGTAGACCGCTACCAGCGGGCGGTTCAGCGCGGCGGCCACATGCATCAGGCCCGAATCGTTGGTGACCACGGCACTGGCGCAGGACATCAGGTCGATGGCTTCGGACAGGGCGGTCTCGCCCGCCAGGTTCACCGACTCTTCACGCAGGCCGGGGATCAGGCGCATGCGGATGTCTTCGCCGCCGGGGTGGTCATTCTTCGAGCCGAAGATCCACACCTGCCAGCCGGCGCGGGTCTTCACCTCGGCGACCTTGGCGTAGTACTCCGCCGGCCAGCGCTTGGCCTCGCCGAACTCGGCGCCGGGGCACAGCGCCAGCACCGGGCGGTCCAGGCTCAGGCCGAACTTGGCCAGCGCGGCCTCGCGACTCTGCGGGTCGATGGCCAGGCGCGGCTGTGGATAAGGCTGCGGCAGCTCCGCGCCCGGCTCGAAAGCCAGGGCCATGAAGCGCTCGATCATCAGCGGGTAGCGCTCTTTATCCAGCGCGCGGATGTCGTTGAGCAAGCCGTAGCGCATCTCGCCCTTCCAGCCGGTGCGCTTGGGGATGCCGGCAAAATACGGCACCAGCGCCGACTTCAGCGAGTTGGGCAGGAGAATCGCCTGGTCGTACTGGCCCTTGAGGGTCTTGCCGATACGGCGGCGCGAGGCGATGTCCAGCACACCGTGGCCGAGCGGGAAGCTCAGGGCCTGGCGCACCTCGGGCATGCGCTCGAGGATCGGCCGGCTCCAGTCGGGCGCCAGCACGTCGATCACGCAGTCGGGGTGCCGCTGCCTCAGACACTGGAAGAGTGTCTGCGCCATCACCATGTCGCCCACCCAGGAGGGGCCTACGATCAGAATTCTCATGCCTTTTCCAGAAACGACCGGGGAGGCTCTCGCCTCCCCGTACTCCATTCATCCAGCCGTGTGGCGCGTGCCCTCACGGTCGGGTGCCGAGCATCGAATGCCGGCAGTCTAGCCCAGCCGATCAGCCGGCCGGGCGGATTTCGTCACTCCCTGTGACCTGGCGCAATGGCATCACGCGCCTCGCTCCTGACATCTATATACCCGCGCAACGCAACTGACAGCGCGGGGCGCTCCGGCGAACATCATCGCCGGATGCTGGCTACTTCAGGGGAAATCGCAGCGATTCAGGTCAGCTCGAAAGCCTTCCACATCTGCATCACCATGCGCCGCTGCGCATGGAAGTGATCGCCGCTCACCACGCCCGGCTGCTTCTGCAGGGACAATCGGTGCGCCGCCGCCCGGTAAGCCTTGTAGGCGTCCTGTAACTTCAGGACATCCTCGCCGGACATCAAGCCGACCCGCTCCAGCGCTTCCAGAATCCGGATATTGTCGGTGAACTCCAGCAGCTCCGGGTGCTGCCACGACCAGGCCAGGGCCGCGTATTGCACCATAAATTCGATATCGACGATACCACCGGCATCCTGCTTGAGATCGAACGGGGCCGCGGCCTCGAAGGCATTCGGTGCGGTACCGGCAGCGGTGCTCTGGGTACCGAGGTTGTCGCGCATCTTGGCGCGCATCTCGCTGACTTCCTTGCGCAACTCGCCCAGATCGCGCCGCTGACCGATGACTTTCGCGCGGATCGCCTCGAACGCCTTGGCCACCCGCTGGCAGCCCGCGAGCACGCGGGCGCGCACCAGCGCCTGGTGCTCCCAGGTCCAGGCCTCGCCCAGTTGATAGGCCTCGAAGGCGCGCAGCGAACTGACCAGCAGCCCGGAAGCGCCACTCGGGCGCAGGCGCATATCCACTTCATAGAGCATGCCCGAAGGCGTCTGCGCGGTGAGGAAGTGGATGATTTTCTGCCCCAGGCGCGTGTAGAACTGCGCGCCGTCGATGGACTTCTCGCCGTCGGTCTCGCTCTGAGGGTCGCCGTCGTGGATGAATACCAGGTCCAGGTCCGAACCGTGGCCCAGCTCCAGGCCACCGGACTTGCCGTAGCCGATGATGATGAAGTCCGGATCGCACGGCGTGCCATCCACGCGAGTGGGCCGGCCATGGCGCTGCACCAGTTGGTCCCAGGTCAGGACGAGTACCTGTTCGAGGATCGCCTCGGCCAGCCAGGTCAGGTAATCGCTCACCTTCATTAAAGGCAGGGTGCCGGCGATCTCCGAGGCCACCACGCGCAGGCCGTGGGCCAGCTTGAAGTGGCGCAGGGTTTCCATCTGCTGCTCAAGGTCGTCTTCGGGGATGCGCATCAGCCGCTCGCGCAGCTCGGCGCCCAGTTCAGCGGCCTGCGGCGGGCGGAACAGGCGCCCTTCGTTCAACAGCTCATCGAGCAGGATCGGGAAGCGAGCGATCTGCTCGGCCACCATCGGGCTGGCCGCGCAGAGGGTCAGCAGGCGCTCCAGTGCACCGGGGTTCTCGGTGAGCAGCACCAGATAGGCGGAGCGCCGCGCCACCGCCTCGATCAACGGCAGCGTGCGCTCCAGCAGCACGTCCGCCGGGCCGCGCTCGGCAATCATGTTCAGCAACCGCGGCATGAAGGCATCCAACCGCTCGCGCCCAAGACGCTGCATGGCACGCACCTGCGTGCCATGGCGCAAGTCGGTCAGGCGTTTCCAGGCCTGCGCGGGCTCGGCGAACCCGGCGTCGGCGAACTGCCGGCAGGCGGACTCCTCGTCCACCGCCTCTTCCCAGAGCGGAATCCATTCGCCACCGATGGTGGTGTCGACCTGGCCGTCTTCGTCCTCGTCCGGATCGGCGATGACCTGGCGGAAATGCCAGTCGATGCGATCGCGCCATTGATTGGTGGCCTGGTGGAACGCCGACCAGTTGGCGAAGCCCATGATGAAGGCGACGCGGATTCGCTCGAGTTCGTCCTCCGGCAGCATCTGCGTCTGCCGATCGGCGATGGCCTGCAGGGCGTGCTCGGCGTAACGCAGGAACTCGTAGCCCTCGCGCAACTCGGCGACCACCTGCGGCGGCAGGTAGCCCTGCCCTTCGAGGATCGCCAGCACGCGCAGCAGCGGCCGCTGCTGCAGGCTCAGGTCACGGCCGCCATGGATCAGCTGGAAGGCCTGGGCGATGAACTCCACCTCGCGGATGCCCCCGGCACCCAGCTTGATGTTCTCGCTCATGCCCTTGCGCCGGACTTCCTGCTGGATCAGCTGCTTCATGGTGCGCAGCGCCTCGATGGCGGAGAAGTCCAGGTAGCGCCGGTAAACGAACGGACGCAGCAGCTCCAGCAGGCGCTGGCCGGCTTCCTGGTCGCCGCCGACCACGCGCGCCTTGATCATCGCGTAGCGTTCCCAGTCGCGGCCCTGGTCCTGGTAGTACTGCTCCAGCGCAGCGAAGCTGTGTACCAGCGGACCGCTGGAGCCGTAGGGGCGCAGGCGCATGTCGACGCGGAAGGCGAAGCCCTCGACGGTGATGGCATCCAGCGATTTGATCAGCTTCTGCCCCAGGCGGGTGAAGAACTCCTGGTTATCCAGCGCCCGCTTGGCGCCCTGGGTTTCGCCGCCCTCGGGGTAGCCGAAGATCAGGTCGATGTCGGAGGACAGGTTCAGCTCGCCCGCACCCAGCTTGCCCATGCCCAGCACGATCATCTTCTGCGGCAGGCCCGAGCGATTGCCGATGGGCACGCCGAACTGCTGGCAGTGGCGCTGGTAGAGCCAGGCCAGGGACTGGTCGATGCAGGCGTCGGCGAGGTCCGACAGATCACGGCAGGTACCCGCCAGGTCGCTGCGACGGCTCAGGTCGCGCCAGATGATGCGCACCTGCTGGCGCCGACGGAAGCGACGCAGGCGGCGACCCAGTTCGTCCTCGTCGGCGCAATCGGCGAGCAGCGCTTCCAGCTGCGCGCCCATTTCGCCGGGCTGCAGGACGCGCTCCAGCTCACCGGTCGCGGCCAGCTCCAATAGAAAGGCAGGATCGCGCTGGACCTGTTCGGCAACGAAATCGCTGCCGGCGGTGACGCGGGAGAAATCGGCGTGCCGCTCGTCGGACCAGCTGTCGAAGCTGGCGATCTGCTCGGGGGAAAACGCGGCGATGGCAGTACGAAAATTCTGTTCAGCCCGCTCGGCGAGGGGCTTGAGAGTAGCCGGCAAAGCGGCCAGGGACGGCAGGCTCATGGTCTATCCTGAGTGGTCGGCGAGGCGCCGGCATTCCTGTCTTTTCGTGCCCCTGTAGTTTTACTACTAACTTTTTCGAGGGGAGGGATGTATCCGCTGGCGATTTGTAGTAAAACTACAACCCGCCGGGCGTACCCCCGGAGCACTTCCAAGAATTCGCCGCGTCGCCCACGAGGTTGGCGCAGCTATCGGCAACGATCTACTGGCTTCCGATTCTGGAAGCCTTTCCGCCCTGGAGCAAGCCATGCAAGACCTCGATCCCGTCGAAACCCAGGAATGGCTGGACGCCCTGGAATCGGTCCTGGACCGTGAAGGTGAAGACCGCGCCCATTACCTGATGACCCGCATGGGCGAGCTGGCCAGCCGGTCCGGCACCCAACTGCCCTACGCCATCACCACGCCGTACCGCAACAGCATCCCGGTCACCCACGAAGCGCGCATGCCCGGCGACCTGTTCATGGAGCGCCGCATCCGCTCCCTGGTGCGCTGGAACGCCCTGGCGATGGTGATGAAGGCCAACAAGAACGACCCGGATCTGGGTGGCCACATCTCCTCCTTCGCCTCCTCGGCGACCCTGTACGACGTTGGCTTCAACTACTTCTTCCAGGCCCCGACCGACGAACACGGCGGCGACCTGGTGTTCTTCCAGGGCCATGCCTCCCCCGGCGTTTACGCCCGCGCCTTCCTCGAAGGCCGCATCAGCGAAGACCAACTGAACAACTTCCGTCAGGAAGTGGACGGCAACGGCCTGTCTTCCTACCCGCACCCCTGGCTGATGCCGGACTTCTGGCAGTTCCCGACCGTGTCCATGGGTCTGGGCCCGATCCAGGCGATCTACCAGGCGCGCTTCATGAAGTACCTGGAAAGCCGCGGCTTCATCCCCGCCGGCAAGCAGAAGGTCTGGTGCTTCATGGGCGACGGCGAGTGCGACGAGCCCGAATCCCTGGGCGCGATCTCCCTGGCCGGCCGCGAGAAGCTGGACAACCTGATCTTCGTCATCAACTGCAACCTGCAGCGCCTCGACGGCCCGGTTCGCGGCAACGGCAAGATCATCCAGGAACTCGAAGGCGTATTCCGTGGCGCCGAGTGGAACGTCAACAAAGTGGTCTGGGGTCGCTTCTGGGACCCGCTGTTCGCCAAGGACACCGCCGGTCTGCTGCAGCAGCGCATGGACGAGGTCATCGACGGCGAGTACCAGAATTACAAGGCCAAAGACGGCGCCTACGTGCGTGAGCACTTCTTCGGTGCGCGTCCGGAGCTGCTGGAGATGGTCAAGGACCTCTCCGACGAGGAAGTCTGGAAACTCAACCGTGGCGGCCACGACCCCTACAAGGTCTATGCGGCCTACCACCAGGCGGTCAACCACAAGGGCCAGCCCACCGTCATCCTGGCCAAGACCATCAAAGGCTACGGCACCGGTTCCGGCGAAGCGAAGAACATCGCGCACAACGTCAAGAAGGTCGACGTCGAGTCCCTGAAGTCGTTCCGAGACAAGTTCGACATCCCGATCAAGGATGCCGATCTGGAAAACCTGCCGTTCTACCGCCCCGAGGAAGGCAGCGCCGAAGCCAAGTACCTGGCTTCCCGCCGTGCCGCGCTGGGCGGCGTGATGCCGGTTCGCCGCGAGAAGAGCTTCCAGGTCCCGGTTCCCCCACTGGAAACCCTCAAAGCCATGCTCGACGGCTCGGGCGACCGCGAAATCTCCACCACCATGGCCTTCGTGCGGATCATCTCGCAGCTGGTCAAGGACAAGGAACTCGGCCCGCGCATCGTCCCGATCGTGCCGGACGAAGCCCGTACCTTCGGTATGGAAGGCATGTTCCGCCAGCTGGGCATCTACTCCTCCGTCGGCCAGCTCTATGAGCCGGTGGATAAGGACCAGGTGATGTTCTACCGCGAGGACAAGAAAGGTCAGATCCTCGAGGAAGGCATCAACGAAGCCGGCGCCATGTCCAGCTGGATCGCCGCGGGTACCTCGTACTCCACGCACAACCAGCCGATGCTGCCGTTCTACATCTTCTACTCGATGTTCGGCTTCCAGCGTATCGGCGACCTGGCCTGGGCCGCTGGCGACAGCCGCGCGCACGGCTTCCTGATCGGCGGCACCGCCGGCCGTACCACCCTGAACGGTGAAGGCCTGCAGCACGAAGACGGTCACAGCCACCTGCTGGCGGCGACCATCCCGAACTGCCGCACCTACGATCCGACCTACGCCTACGAGCTGGCGGTGATCATCCGCGAAGGCTCGCGCCAGATGATCGAAGAGCAGCAGGACATCTTCTATTACATCACCGTGATGAACGAGAACTACGTCCAGCCGGCCATGCCCAAGGGCGCCGAGGAAGGCATCATCAAGGGCATGTACCTGCTCGATGAGGACAAGAAGGACGCCGCGCATCACGTGCAGCTGCTGGGTTCGGGCACCATCCTGCGCGAAGTCGAAGCCGCCGCGAAGATCCTGCGCGAAGACTTCGGCATCGGCGCCGACGTCTGGTCCGTTCCGAGCTTCAACGAACTGCGCCGCGACGGCCTCGCCGTTGAGCGCTGGAACCGTCTGCACCCAGGTCAGAAGCCCAAGCAGAGCTACGTCGAAGAGTGCCTGTCCGGCCGCAAGGGCCCGGTCATCGCCTCCACCGACTACATGAAGCTCTACGCCGAGCAGATCCGCCAGTGGGTTCCGAGCAAGGAATTCAAGGTCCTGGGCACCGACGGCTTCGGCCGCAGCGACAGCCGCCGCAAGCTGCGCGACTTCTTCGAAGTCGACCGCCACTGGGTTGTGCTGGCCGCGCTGGAAGCCCTGGCCGATCGCGGTGATATCGAACCCAAAGTGGTGGCCGAAGCCATCGCCAAGTTCGGCATCAACCCCGAAAAACGCAACCCGCTGGACTGCTGAGGAGAGGCACGATGAGCGAACTGATTCGTGTACCCGACATCGGCAATGGTCAGGGTGAAGTCATCGAACTGCTGGTCAAGGTCGGCGACACCGTCGAGGCCGACCAGAGCTTGCTGACCCTGGAATCCGACAAGGCCAGCATGGAGATTCCCTCGCCGAAAGCTGGCGTGGTGAAGAGCCTGAAGGTCAAGGTGGGCGACACCCTGAAGGAAGGCGACGAGATCCTCGAGCTGGAAGTCGAGGGTGGTTCGGCTACCGCCGAAGCGCCCAAGGCCGAAGCTCCGGCACCGGCCGCCGAGGCACCGAAGGCAGAGGCTCCGGCCGCTGCCCCGGCGCCGGCTGCCGCACCCGCCGCTGGCGCCAGCGTCCAGGACATCCATGTCCCGGACATCGGCTCCGCCGGCAAGGCCAACGTCATCGAAGTCATGGTGAAAGCCGGCGACACGGTCGAAGCCGACCAGTCGCTGATCACCCTGGAGTCGGACAAGGCCAGCATGGAAATCCCCTCGCCGGCTGCCGGCGTGGTGGAGAGCGTGTCGATCAAGATCGGTGACGAAGTCGGCACCGGCGACCTGATCCTCAAGCTGAAGGTCGCGGGCGCTGCTGCCCCGGCTGCTGCTGAACCAGCTCCGGCGGCTGCTCCGGCTCCGGCCGCTGCCGCTCCAGCCGCCGCTCAGGCACCGGCTGCCGCGCCGGCCAAGGCTGCGGAAGCCGCTCCGGTGGGCGCGCCCAGCCGTGACGGCGCCAAGGTCCACGCTGGCCCCGCGGTGCGCATGGTCGCCCGCGAGTTCGGCGTCGAACTGAGCGAAGTCAAAGGCACCGGCCCGAAAGGCCGCATCCTCAAGGAAGACGTGCAGCTGTTCGTCAAGGAACAACTGCAGCGCGCCAAGTCGGCTCCGGCCGGCGCTACCGGTGGCGCGGGCATCCCGCCGATCCCGGAAGTCGACTTCAGCAAGTTCGGCGAAGTGGAAGAAGTGGCGATGACCCGCCTGATGCAGGTCGGCGCCGCCAACCTGCATCGCAGCTGGCTGAACGTGCCGCACGTGACCCAGTTCGACTCGGCCGACATCACCGAGATGGAAGCCTTCCGCGTGGCCCAGAAAGCCGTGGCGGAGAAGGCTGGCGTCAAGCTGACCGTGCTGCCGATCCTGCTGAAGGCCTGTGCCCACCTGCTCAAGGAAATGCCGGACTTCAACAGCTCGCTGGCCCCCAGCGGCAAGGCGCTGATCCGCAAGAAGTACGTGAACATCGGCTTCGCCGTGGACACGCCGGACGGCCTGCTGGTCCCGGTGATCAAGAACGTCGACCAGAAGAGCTTGCTGCAACTGGCCGCCGAGGCCGCCGAACTGGCGGAGAAAGCGCGCACCAAGAAGCTCTCCGCCGACGCCATGCAGGGCGCCTGCTTCACCATCTCCAGCCTCGGCCACATTGGCGGCACCGGCTTCACGCCGATCGTCAACGCGCCGGAAGTGGCGATCCTGGGTGTCAGCAAGGCGACCATGCAGCCGGTGTGGGACGGCAAGGCCTTCCAGCCGCGCCTGATGCTGCCGCTGTCGCTGTCCTACGATCACCGCGTGATCAACGGGGCCGCTGCCGCGCGCTACACCAAGCGCCTGTCCGACCTGCTGGGTGATATCCGCACGTTGCTGTTGTAAGTGCGGCTGCTGTAAGTGTTGTAAGGGGCCGGCCCGCGCCGGCCCTTCCTCTCGACGAGCACGCCACGCTCGTACTCTCCAGCCCTGCCGGATGGCGGGGCTTCTTTTTGCCCGCACGATTCTGACCGGCGGCTCGGCGTCGCGGCCGCACCGCGCTCAACTTCGCTGCGTGACGGCCGATACAGTCTTGGCTTGTCATGGCCCCGTGCCTCATGCAAATCTTGCCAACGCCCATAGAAGTCGGGTGGGGCGAAGTACCCCATCCAGCACCCTGGAAATCTCCCGCGCATGAAGAGTCATCCCGATGCCGCCAGCCGTCAGGCGGCCGAGGTTGTCACGCAGCTTCCCGTCCCTTCGAGGCTCGGGATGCTGCGCTTCGAGCGCCTGAACGAGCCCAGCTGGACCCTGCTGTTCCTCGACCCCGGCTGCGAACGCCAGATCGGCGTCCCGGCCCAGGACCTCTGCGGCATCCTCGACGCCCCCTACGCCAGCCTGATGGAGCCCGAAGCGCGCCATCGCCTGCACGAGCAGGTGCAGCAGCAACTGCTCAAGGACGGCCGTTACCGGGTGCGCTACCTGCTCCATTCGCCGCGCGGCACGCTGAACGTGCTGGAGGTCGGCGAAGCCTTCCAGCAGCACGGCCGCCAGCTGCTCCACGGCTACCTGCTACAGACCGAGGCAGACGAGCACGAAACCGAGCTGGACCCGCGCCTACTGGACCTGGAAGCACAGAACATCCGCCTGAAGATGTCGCTGGAAATGTACCAGCGCTCCCAGGACGAACACCTGCAGCACCTGGTGCGCTCGCGTACCCAGCAGAACCTTATCGTGCGCCTGGCGCGGCACCGCTACCTGTCCAGCGACCCGCTGCTGGAAGCTGCGCAACTGATCGCCCAGGCCGCCTGCGAGGCTTACGACGTCGCCCGCGCCGGCATCTGGCGCCTGCACCCGGACCACCGTCTGGAAGCGGTGACCATCTACCGCCGCGATACCGATCAGTACGAAAAGCCGCAGGACATCGACGCCAGCCACTTCCCCAATTACCTCGACGCGGTTCACAGCGGCCGCGCCATCGACGCCCACAACGCCCAGCAGGACCCGCGCACCCAGGAGCTGGCCATGCGCTACCTGCGCCCGCAGGGCATCAGCGCCATGCTCGACGCCACCATCCGCGTCGGTGGCGAAGTGGTCGGCGTGCTCTGCCTGGAACATGTCGGTGAAGTGCGCATGTGGCAGAGCGACGAAATCGCCTTCGCCGGCGAGCTGGCCGACCAGTACGCCCAGGTCCTGATGAACCACGAGCGGCGCAACGTCTCCAGCGCCCTGCACCTGTTCCAGCGCGCCGTCGAGCAGAGCGCCAGCGCCTTCCTGCTGATCGACCGCGACGGCCTGGTGGAATACGTCAACCCGAGCTTCACCGCGATCACCCAGTACGGCGCCGACGAAGTCCGCGGCCGCCGCCTGCCGGAGCTGCCGGCGCTGGCGAATCTCAGCGAACTGCTGTTCGACGCACGCTCCACCCTGGTCACGCAGAACAGCTGGCAGGGCGAGTTCCGCAGCCGGCGCAAGAACCTCGAGCCCTACTGGGGCCAGCTGTCGCTGTCCAAGGTCTACGACGACAAGGGCGAGCTGACCCACTACATCGGCATCTACGAAGACATCACCCAGAGCAAGCTGGCTCAGCAGCACATCGAGAAGCTCGCCTACCGTGACAACCTCACCGGGCTGGCCAACCGTCACTTCTTCATCAATGCCCTGGAAGAGCGCCTGCAGGTGGGCAGCGAGCACTCGCTGAGCCTGCTGCTGGTGGACATCGACAACTTCAAGCGGATCAACGACAGCCTCGGTCACCAGACCGGCGACAAACTGCTGGCCAACCTCGCCCGGCGCCTGCGCAGCAGCCTGAGCGACAGCGCCACCCTGGCGCGCTTCGCCAGCAATGAGTTCGCCGTGCTGCTGGAAGAATCCGTCGCGGGCCGTGGCGAGAAGATCGCCGCGCAGATCCTCGACGTGCTCGACAAGCCGCTGTTCGTCGACAACCAGCTGATCAGCATCACCGGCTCCGTGGGCATCGCCTACGCGCCGCAGCACGGGCAGGACCCGCAAACACTGATGAAGCATGCGGGCCTCGCGCTGCACAAGGCCAAGGCCAACGGCAAGCACCAGGTGCAGACCTTCACCGAAGCGATGACCGCAGAGGCCAGCTACAAGCTGTTCGTCGAAAGCAACCTGCGCCGTGCACTGGTGCAGGACGAGCTGGCCGTGCACTACCAGCCCAAGCTGTGCCTGCGCAGCGGCGCACTGCTCGGCCTGGAAGCCCTGCTGCGCTGGCAACACCCGGAGAAGGGCATGATCCGCCCGGACCAATTCATCAGCGTCGCCGAGGAAACCGGCCTGATCATCCCCATCGGCAAATGGGTGATCCGCCAGGCCTGTCGCCAGGTCCGCGAGCTGGCCGCCAAGGGCCTGGGCGACCTGCACATGGCGATCAACCTGTCACCCAAGCAGTTCAGCGACCCGGACCTGGTCGGCTCCATCGCCGCGATCCTCCACGAGGAGAGCATCCCGGCCTCGCAGCTGGAACTGGAACTCACCGAAAGCCTGCTGCTGGACGCCACCGACGACACTCGCCAGCAGCTGGAACGCCTGAAGAACCTCGGCCTGACCCTGGCCATGGACGACTTCGGCACAGGTTACTCGTCGCTGAGCTACCTGAAGAAATTTCCCATCGATGTGATCAAGATCGATCGCAGCTTCATCAAGGACATCCCGGACAACCAGGACGACATGGAGATCACCTCCGCGGTGATCGCCATGGCGCACAACCTCAAGCTGCAGGTGGTCGCCGAAGGCGTGGAGACCGCCGCCCAGTTGGCCTTCCTGCGGCGCAACCGCTGCGACATCGGCCAGGGCTACCTGTTCGACAAGCCCATCCCCAGCCACGACCTCTCCTCCAGCCTGCAGCGCTACCCCTGCCGCCCGCATTGAACGACTCTGGCGCGGCGTGCCCGCAGCCATTTGCACGAGCTGTCTCAAACCTCCCGCAAAGCAAAACAAACGCTGTAATCTTCGGCGAGTACCCGAGTCTATTGCCGCCCCTATTCGACAGGAGACGAATGCCATGACCCTGCGCTCGCAAATACTTGCCCACAAACTGGAACTGCCCAGCTCCGCCCAGGCCCTGCCGGGGCGCGAGAGCCCGATGCCGGTGCCCGAAGCGCATTACGTCAATGGCCACCCGCTGACTGCGCCCTTCCCCGCCGGCGTGCAGCAGATCGTTGTCGGCCTGGGCTGCTTCTGGGGAGCCGAGCGGCGCTTCTGGCAGCAGCCGGGCGTCTGGGTTACCGCGGTGGGTTATGCCGGCGGCTTCACGCCGAACCCGACCTACGACGAAGTCTGTTCCGGCCTGACCGGGCACAGCGAAGTGGTGCTGGTGGCCTACGACCCGCGCGAAACCAGCATCGAGGCGCTGCTCAAAGTGTTCTGGGAATCCCACGACCCAACCCAGGGCATGCGCCAGGGCAACGATACCGGCACCCAATACCGCTCGGTGATCTACTGGTTCGACCAGGCGCAGAAGGCCGCCATCGACGCCAGCCGCGCGGCCTTCCAGAAGGAACTGAGCGCCAAGGGCTACGGCGAGATCACCACGGAAATCCGCGAGGTGCCGCCGTTCTACTACGCCGAGGCCTACCACCAGCAGTACCTGGCCAAGAACCCCAACGGCTACTGTGGCCTGGGCGGTACCGGCGTCTGCCTGCCGGCGTAAGCCAGCTGTTACGGATGGGGGATTCCCAGCCCCTGCTCGCAAACTGACCTCGCAGCGGGGTTGTTCGCGAGCAAGCCCGCTCCTACACGGAGCACCCTGCTCGCCCGCAGCGCAGGAGCCGACTCCGTCCGCGATCGGCTCAGCGCCTGCGCCGAATCCTCACGAGCGACCGCACCATGAAAAAGCCCCGGCACTGCCGGGGCTTTTTTTCATTCGGCGATCAGCCAGTCCACCTGGCTGCTGCCTTCACTCTGCGCCAGCGTCTGGGCCAGCCAGGGCAGCAGGCCGCGCAGCTCCTCATCCAGCGGCCACGGCGGATTGGCAATGACCAGCCCGGAGCCATTCAGGCGATCGGCTGTATCGGCCGGATGCACGCACAATTCCACACGGAGCATCTTCGGCGCCGAGCTCTTTTCCAGGCGCTGGTAGAAACGCTTGAGCTGGCGGCGGTCCTTGATCGGGTACCAGATGGCAACCACGGTCTGGCGCATGCGGCCGATGGCTTCGTCCAGTGCGGTTACGCAGCGCTCCAGGTCATCGGGCTGCTCGAAGGGCGGATCGATCAACAGCACCCCGCGCTTCTCGGAAACCGGCAGGAAGGCCCGCGGCAGCAACCAGCCGTCGCCCTGATGCACCGAGATGCGGCGCTCGCCAGCCATGTTGGCCTTGAGCAGGCGGCCGTCTTCCGGGTGCAGCTCGTTGAGCATCACCCGGTCCTGCGGGCGGGTCAGGCGCCGCGCCAGCTCGGGCGAGCCGGGGTAGAACTCCAGCCCGCCATCGGGATTCAGCGCGCGGACTACCTCCAGGTAGTCCTGCAGCAGCTCCGGCAGGTCATCGCGCTCCCACAGGCGACCGATGCCCGACTCCCACTCGCCGGTACGGCTGGCTTCGTTACCCAGCAGGTCGTAGAGGCCGATGCCGGAATGGCTGTCGAGGTAGGCGAAGGGCGTGTCCTTGCGCGCCATCAGCGCGAAGATGCGGGCAAGGACGATGTGTTTCAGCACGTCGGCGTGGTTACCGGCGTGGTAGGCATGGCGGTAGTTCATGGATAGCGGACTCCTCAAGGCGCGCAGTTTAGGTCCTGCGGCGGGTGCGGTGCGAGTCCGCCGTCGCCAGGGGCCTGCCGGGAGCCAAGTGTTTTAGCCCTTTATCACGCTCATGGATGATTCTGTGCGCGCTTCATTCACCAGACTAGACTGCGCCGATTCCCACGGAGGTCGATCCATGTCCGAGACCCTGCTCAGCTCCCGCAACCTCGCTTTCGAACTCTACGAAGTGCTCGATGCCGAGGCCCTGACCCAGCGCGAACGCTTCGCCGACCACAACCGCGAGACCTTCGATGCGGCCCTCTCCACCGCGCGTGGCATCGCCGAAGAGCTGTTCGCCCCGCACAACCGCAAGAACGACGAGAACGAACCGCAGTACGTCGACGGCGGCGCGGTACTGATTCCGGAAGTGAAGCCGGCAGTGGATGCGTTCAACGAAGCCGGTTTCCAGAATGCCTCGCGCAGCTTCGAACAGGGCGGCATGCAGTTGCCGCACCTGCTGTCGCGCGCCTGCTTCGCACACTTCCAGTCGGCCAACATCGCCACCTCGTCCTATCCGATGCTGAGCATGGGCGCCAGCCACCTGATCGAGACCTTCGGCAGCGACGAGCAGAAACGCCTGTTCCTGCAACCGATGATCGACGCGCGCTTCTTCGGCACCATGGCGCTGACCGAGCCCCACGCCGGCTCGTCGCTGGCGGATATCCGCACCCGCGCGGAACCGGCCGCCGACGGCAGCTACCGGATCAAGGGCAACAAGATCTTCATCTCCGGCGGCGACCACCCGCTGTCGGAGAACATCGTGCACATGGTCCTGGCCAAGCTGCCGGACGCCCCGCCCGGCGTGAAAGGTATCAGCCTCTTCATCGTGCCGAAGTTCCTGGTCAACGACGACGGTTCCCTCGGCGCACGCAACGACGTGACCCTGGCAGGCCTGTTCCACAAGATGGGCTGGCGCGGCACTACCTCCACCGCGCTGAACTTCGGCGACAAGGGCGAGTGCGTTGGCTACCTCGTCGGCAAGCCACACCACGGCCTGGCCTATATGTTCCAGATGATGAACGAGGCGCGCATCGGCGTCGGCATGGGCGCGATCATGCTCGGCTACGCCGGCTACCTGTACTCCCTGGAATACGCCCGTGAGCGCCCGCAAGGCCGCCCGGTGGATGCCAAGGACCCGACCTCGGCGCCCGTCTCCATCGTCCAGCACACCGACGTGAAACGCATGCTGTTGACCCAGAAGTCCTACGTCGAGGGCGCCTTCGACCTGGGCCTGTACGCCTCGCGCCTGGTGGACGACTGCGAAACCCTGCCCACCGAGGAAGAGCGCAAGCAGGCCCATGAACTGCTCGACCTGCTCACTCCGATCGTCAAATCCTGGCCCTCGGAGTTCTGCCTGAAGGCCAACGAGCTGGCGATCCAGATCCTCGGCGGCCATGGCTACACCCGCGAATACCCGGTGGAGCAGTACTACCGCGACAACCGCCTGAACCCGATCCACGAAGGCACCCACGGCATCCAGTCGCTGGACCTGCTCGGCCGCAAGCTGGCGCAGAACAACGGCGCCGGCCTGAAACAGCTTACCCGCCTGATCAACCAGTGCTGCGAGCGCGCCAGCGCGCATCCGTCGCTGGACAAGCTGCGCGAGCCGCTGGAACACCTGATGGCGCGCCTGTCGGCCACCACCCTGAGCCTGCTCGGCGACCTGATGCAGGGCCGCGTGGCCCAAGGCCTGGCCAACTCGGCGTTGTACCTGAAGGTCTTCGGCCACGCCGTGATCGGCTGGCGCTGGCTGGAGCAGGCCATCCGCGCCGAAGAAGGAATGGCACGCGGCGACGCCGCCGATGCCGACTTCTATCGCGGCAAGCTGCAAGCTGCGCGCTACTTCCTGACCTGGGAAGTACCGTCCTGCCACCACGAGCTGGCGCTGCTGGAAACCCGCGACGACACCTGTTCCACCATGCAGGACGCCTGGTTCTAAGCGTCTCGTATGTCCCTTACGCCCCGGTCACGTCCGGGGCTTTTTTATGCCTGGATGAAGGCCTCGCCGACGGCTTCAGAAGCGCCCCACACGTTGCCGGAAGGCAGTCCAAAAAATTGAAGGAAGCTTCCCACTATCAGTACTGAACCGACCGACAGCAAGGCCCGAGGCAGATGCGTTTGAATAGCGCCCGCGTACTTTTCGCCCCTCACGATCATGGCCATGCAGACCGTCACCCTTCCGTCACTCCAGCGCTACTACCAGAACTTTCTAGTCCTGCTCGCTATCGCCGTAGCGCTGGGCTGCACGCTCGTCCTGTTCAACACCGGCTCGACCGATGACGGCAAACAGCGTGAAACAGCCCTTTCACCCCGCACCTCGCCGATCTACAGCACGCCCAGCACAGAAGCCTTCGAGCATGCCGACGACTACCTGAAGGAAATCGACAAGGCCATAACCGACGGGCTGGCCGTGCTGCGCGGCGGAGAGAGCGAGTCGATCACCTCGCAGAGCCGCTACTTCAATGCACTGGTCAATGCAGGCTACGCGCAGTTCGGCTCGTCCTATTACGACCCGCTGGGAAGCTGCGGCGTTTCCGGCAGCTCGGCCCGCCACCTCTGGCATACGCAGATTCGCGCCCTGACCACCGACGCCGGGCATAGCATCGCCGGGGAGGTCGCCAATGCGCGCGCCATCCTGCAACGGGACAGGCAATCCCGCCTGGACGCCGTCAGCCTGCCCCTGGAAGAGGCACTGAAATGGGCGCCCAGCGCACTCTCCGGGCTCAATCTGGTGCCCACCTGGCAAGGCAGTGCGGGCTGGCTCGAAAGCACCGCCGAACGGTCCTCAACAAACCTTTGACAGCCTTGTAAATCCGCAGGTTAGAATCAATTGGCATGCGGCCTGCATCCTGATCCTTGAGTAGCGTCGCCACTCCCCCATTCCCCAGGAGGTCGACACCTTGGATGCCGTGGCCATCAACAGCTATTTCCTGATCGCTGCTGTGCTGATCGGCATGAGCATCCTGGTCAGCTCGCTGTCTTCACGGCTGGGCATCCCGATCCTGGTGATCTTCCTGGCCGTGGGCATGATCGCGGGCACTGATGGTCCCGGCGGCATCGGCTTCTCCAACTATCCCATGGCCTACCTGGTGGGCAACCTCGCACTGGCGGTCATCCTGCTGGACGGTGGCTTGCGCACGCGGGTGTCGAGCTTCCGCGTGGCGCTCTGGCCGGCGTTGTCGCTGGCCACCGCAGGCGTACTGATCACCGCCGGGCTGACCGGCGTTGCCGCCGCCTGGCTGTTCAAGCTGAGCTGGATGGAGGGCCTGCTGATCGGCGCTATCGTCGGCTCCACCGACGCCGCGGCAGTGTTCTCGCTGCTGGGCGGCAAGGGCCTGAACGAACGGGTCACCGCGAGCCTGGAGATCGAGTCGGGCAGCAACGACCCGATGGCAGTGTTCCTCACCGTCACCCTGATCGACATGCTCGTCCACGGCGAAAGCGGCCTGTCCTGGAGCTTCCTCTGGCACTTCCTGCGCGAGTTCGGCATCGGCTCGGTGCTCGGCCTGGGTGGCGGCTGGCTGCTGCTGCAGGTAATCAACCGCATCCACCTGGCCAACGGCTTGTACCCGCTGCTGGCCATCAGCGGCGGCCTGCTGATCTTCGCCGTGGCCAACGCGGTGCACGGCAGCGGCATCCTGGCCATCTACCTGTGCGGCCTGGTACTGGGCAACCAGCCGATCCGCTCGCGCCACGGCATCATGCACATGCTCGACGGCATGGCCTGGCTGGCGCAGATCGGCATGTTCCTGGTCCTCGGCCTGCTGGTCACGCCCCACGACCTCTGGCCCATCGCCCTGCCCGCCCTCGGCCTGGCGCTGTGGATGATCCTCTTCGCCCGCCCGCTGTCGGTGCTGGTGGGCCTTGCGCCATTCCGCGCCTTCCACGGCCGCGAGAAGGCCTTCATTGCCTGGGTTGGCCTGCGCGGCGCGGTACCGATCATTCTCGCAGTGTTCCCGCTGATGGCCGGCCTACCCAACGCCCAGCTGTTCTTCAACGTCGCCTTCTTCATCGTGCTGGTCTCGTTGCTGGTACAGGGCACCAGCCTGCCCTGGGCCGCCAAACTGCTGCGCGTGGTAGTGCCGCCGGACCCGGCGCCGATCTCCCGCGCCGGCCTGGAAGTCCACCCGACCAGCGAGTGGGAGCTGTTCGTCTATCACCTGAGCAAGGAAAAGTGGTGCATCGGCGCCGCCCTGCGCGAACTGAAAATGCCCGAAGGCACCCGTATCGCCGCACTGTTCCGCGGCACCCAGTTGCTGCACCCGTCCGGCAGTACCATCCTCGAAGCCGACGACATCCTCTGCGTGATCGGCCACGAGCATGACCTCTCGCCGCTGGGCAAGCTGTTCAGCCAAGCGCCGGACCGCGGCCTGAGCGCCCGCTTCTTCGGCGACTTCGTCCTGGAGGGCGACGCCCAGCTCTCCGCCGTGGCCTCGCTCTATGGCCTGAAGCTGGAGGGTGTGGACGGCGAGCAGAACCTGGGCCGCTTCATCGCCCACGAGATTGGCGGCCAGGCGATCATCGGCGACCAGGTGGAATGGAACGGCCTGACCTGGACCGTTGCCGCCCTGGACGGGAACAAGATTCGCAAGGTCGGGGTCAAATTCCCGGAAGGCCGTCCCGGCCCCGGTCTGTTCCTCTGACCGCCCACCGGTACCCGCTTGCGGGTGCCGGCCCGCCAGCACTACCCTCTGCCCACTTTCCGCACGAGCCGCCACCCGCGACCATGTCATTCCTGCTGCGTACCCTTCTGACCACCGTCCTGCTGGGCGGCTCATTCATCGGCCTGCCCGCGCTGGCCGCCGATACGACTCCGCCAAGCGCCGAGAAGGTGCAACAGAGCCTCGACAGCCTGGCGGACCGAAAGCTGGCCGACGCCGAAGCCAAGCCGATCAAGGCGAGCCTGGAAAACACGCTGAAGCTGCTGGCGGCCAAGGCCGACAGCGAAAAGCAGCTGATCGAGCTCAGGGGGCGGCTGGCCGATGCGCCCAAGCTGATCAACGAGAACCAGAAGGCGCTCGGCCGCCTCAAGGCCAGCAGTGAAAAGCCCGCCAGCCAGCGCTACAAGGATTCCAGCGCCACCCAGCTGGAGATGCTGCTCAACGAGCAATCCACCCAGCTCGCCGCCTGGCAGAAGGACATGGTCGACGCCAAGAGCGAGATACTCACCGCGCAGACCCGCCCCGAACGGGCTCAGGCCGACCTGAGCAAGAACCAGACCCGCCTGCTGGAAATCGCCGGGCTGATCAAGGCTGGCAAGGAAGGCGCCAAGCCGATCACCGAAGAGCGCCGCAACGAGCTGCTCGCCGAACAGGCGATGCTCACGTCGCAGAACCTGCTGCTGCGCCAACAACTGGCCGGCAACAACCTGCTGCTCGACCTCGCCTCCAGCCAGCGCGACCTGCTGGCCGAGCGCATCGGCCGCGAGGAACGCGAAACCCTCGAGCTGCAGACGATGATCAGCGACAAGCGCCGCGAGCAGTCGGAGAAGACCGTCGCCGAGCTGTCCAAGGACAGCCAGGCCGCCGGCACCGACAGCCTGCTGAGCCAGCAGAGCGCCGCCAACCTCAAGCTCTCCGACTACCTGCTGCGCACCACCGACCGCCTCAACACGCTCACGCGGCGCAACCTGGAAGCCAAGCAGCAACTGGACAACCTGACCCAGGGCGAGCAGGCCCTGGACGAACAGATCAACGTGCTGCGCGGCAGCCTGCTGCTGGCCAAGATTCTCTACCAGCAGAAGCAGTCGCTGCCGGTCATCCGGACCGACCAGGACCTCGCCGACGAAATCGCCGACCTGCGCCTGTACCAGTTCGAGCTGAACCAGAAGCGCGACGAGATCAATAACACCCAGGTCTACCTCGACAACCTGCTGGCCCAGCAGCCGCAGGAGAGCATCACCCCGCAGCTGCGTCACGACCTCGGCGAGCTGGTGGACACCCGGCTGGAACTGATGGAGCGCCTCAATCACGAGCTCAACGCGCTGCTCAACGAAGCCATCACCCTGCAGTTGAACCAGAAGCAGCTCAAGGAAACCAGCGACAGCCTGCGCGCCACCCTCGACGAGCAGATGTTCTGGATTCCCAGCAACCGCCCGCTGGACCTGTCGTGGTTCAAGATGACCCCGACCCTGCTGCACCACCAACTCGCCGAAGTGCCCTGGGGATCGGGCGTGCAGGAACTGTTCGAGGGCCTGATCGACCGGCCGTTCCTGTTCCTGCCGCTGCTCCTGCTGGTCGCGGGGTTGCTGTGGAAGCGCAAGTTCCTCTACGACAAGCTGGAATCGCTGAACGACGACATCGGCCACTTCAAGCGCGACAGCCAGGCCCACACCCCCCTGGCCCTGCTGCTCGCCGTGCTGCTGGCATTGCCCGGCACCCTGGCGCTGGGGATCGCCGGCCTCGCCCTGCTGCTCGACGCCCGCGGCCAGAACGCCACCCTCGGCAGCGCGCTGCTGGAGATGGCGCAGGTCTGGCTGGTGTTCTACACCGCGCACCGCATCCTGCGTCCGGGCGGCATCGCCGAGCGGCACTTCCATTGGAGCCAGTCGCAGGTGCAGTTCCTCGGCAAGCTGATGCGCCGACTGGGCCTGGTGGTGATGTCGCTGGTCGCGGTGGTCACCGTCGCCGAGCATTCCCCGGCATCCCTCGCCGATGACGTGATCGGCATCGCCGTGGTGCTCTTCGGCTACGGCGCCATGACCTGGCTGCTCGCCCAACTGCTGTTCAACAGCCCGTCCAGCGAGCGTCCGTCGATGATCAAGATGGTCGTCGGCCTGGGCTTCACCGCCCTGCCGGTGGCGCTGTTCCTCGCCGTGGGCTTCGGCTACTACTACACCGCGCTCAAGCTCACCGACCGGCTGATCGACACCCTGTTCCTGCTGATGTTCTGGATGGTCGTGGAAGCCACCTTCATCCGCGGCATGGGCGTCGCCGCCCGTCGCCTGGCCTACCAGCGCGCCCTGTCGAAACGGCAGAACGCGCCCAAGGAAGGCATCGAGGGCACCGAGGTGGTGGAAGAACCGACCCTGGGCATCGAGCAGATCAACGAGCAGTCCATGCGCCTGATCCGCCTGGGCCTGCTGATCGGCTTCGTGGTCACCCTGTACTGGGTCTGGGCCGACCTGATCAGCGTGGTCTCCTACCTCGACAACGTGACCCTCTACCAATACACCAGCGGCACGGGCGACGCGGCCTCCACCACGCCGATCAGCCTCAGCGACTTCCTCATGGCCATGGTCATCGCGGCTGTCACCGTGGCCCTGGCGCGCAACCTGCCCGGCCTGCTGGAAGTGCTGGTACTGCAACGCCTGACCCTGGCCCAGGGCAGCGCCTACGCCATCACCACCCTGCTGTCCTACACCATCAGCGGCATCGGCTTCGTCAGCGCGCTGTCCACCCTCGGGGTGAGCTGGGACAAGCTGCAATGGCTGGTCGCCGCGCTGTCGGTGGGCCTGGGCTTCGGCCTGCAAGCAATCTTCTCCAACTTCGTCTCCGGCCTGATCATCCTCTTCGAGCGCCCGGTGCGGATCGGCGACGTGGTGACCATCGGCACGCTGTCCGGCACCGTCAGCCGGATTCGTATCCGTGCCACCACCATCACCGACTTCGACCGCAAGGAAATCATCGTTCCCAACCAGACCTTCATCACCGGGCAACTGGTGAACTGGTCGCTGAGCGATACCGTGACGCGGGTGACCATCAAGATCGGCCTGGCCTACGAGAGCGACCTGCCGCTGGCGCGCAAGATCATGCTCGACGCCGCCCACGCCAACACCCGCATCCTGCGGGACCCGGAGCCGGTGCTGTATTTCACCACCATCAGCGCCAGCACCTTCGACTACGAGCTGCGCTTCCACGTGCGCGAGCTGGGCGACCGCAACCCGGCGGTGGACGAGACCCTCACGCGCATCGCCCTGGCCTTCCGCGAGGCCGGTATCGACATGGCCTTCAACCAGGTCGACGTGTTCCTGAAGAACTTCCAGGGGCAGGAAGCCCAGGTCATCGTCGGTCAGCAGCAACCCGCCGCCACGCCCGTGAAGATCAACCAGGACAAGCCCGCCGGCGACAAGGCCTGAGGCTGGACGCCTCCGGACATATCCGAGCACAATACTCGGACATGTCCGGAGTTAGCCTGTGAAAAAGCTCGACGAACTCGCCTTCGATAACCGCTTCGCCCGCCTGGGCGACGTGTTTTCCACCGAAGTCCTGCCCGATCCCATCGCCGCCCCGCGCCTGGTCGTCGCCAGCCGCTCGGCCATGGCCCTGCTCGATCTAGACCCGAGCGAGGCGGATACCCCGGTGTTCGCGGAGATCTTCGCCGGCCACAAGCTCTGGGAAGAAGCCGAGCCGCGCGCGATGGTCTATTCCGGGCACCAGTTCGGCTCCTACAACCCACGCCTGGGCGACGGCCGCGGCCTGCTGCTGGGCGAAGTGGTGAACGAGGCCGGCGAACACTGGGACCTGCACCTCAAGGGCGCTGGGCAAACGCCTTACTCGCGCATGGGCGACGGCCGCGCGGTGCTGCGCTCATCGATCCGCGAGTTCCTCGCCAGCGAATACCTCCACGCCCTCGGCATCCCCAGCAGCCGCGCGCTGTGCGTCACCGGCTCCAGTACCACAGTGTGGCGCGAGACTCGGGAAACCGGCGCCATGCTGCTGCGCATGGCGCCCAGCCACGTGCGCTTCGGCCACTTCGAGTACTTCTACTACACCCAGCAGGAAGAGCAGTTGAAGACGCTCGTCGAGTTCGTCCTGCGCGAGTATTTCCCCGACTGCCTGAACGACGAGAAGCCCTACCTGGCATTCTTCCGCGAAGTGGTCGAGCGCAACGCGCAAATGATCGCCTGCTGGCAGGCCTACGGTTTCTGCCACGGCGTGATGAACACCGACAACATGTCGATCCTCGGAATCACCTTCGACTACGGCCCCTACGCCTTCCTCGACGACTTCGACGCCAACCACATCTGCAACCACTCCGACGACACCGGCCGCTACTCCTTCAGCAACCAGGTGCCCATTGCCCACTGGAACCTCGCCGCGCTGGGCCAGACGCTGGTGCATTTCGTCGAAGTCGATGACCTGCGCGCCACGCTGGACCTGTTCCTGCCGCTGTACCAGGCGCATTACCTGGACCTGATGCGCCGGCGCCTGGGCTTCACTACTGCCGAGGATGGCGACCTGGAGCTGGTACAGCGCCTGCTGCAGAGCATGCAGAAAGGCGCAGTGGACTACTCGCTGTTCTTCCGCCGCCTCGGCGAGCAGGCGCCGGAGCAGGCGCTGGCCGTGGTGCGTGACGACTTCGTCGACCTCGCCGGCTTCGACGCCTGGGCCGCCGACTATCAAGCACGCGCCGAACGCGAAGGCGGCAGCCAGGACCAGCGCCGCGCGCGCATGCACGCCGTCAACCCGCTCTACGTGCTGCGCAACTACCTGGCCCAGGAGGCCATCACCGCCGCCGAGCAGGGTGACAACAGCGTGGTGCGGCGCCTGCATGACGTGCTCAGCAAGCCCTTCGAAGAGCAGCCGGATGCCGAGCACTTCACCCGCCGCCCGCCGGATTGGGGCCGGCACCTGGAGATCAGTTGCTCCTCCTGAGCCGGTTATAAGCTCAGCCAAAAGCGATCTAGCGCCGCCCCGGCCACATTGCTCCCGGTCATTGACCGGAGCGGGGCGCCGCTCGCATCCTCGGGGCTTTCTGCCACAAGGACGCTCGAACAATGAAACCGGAAACCCTGGCCATCCACGCCGGCTACAGCCCCGACCCGACCACCAAGGCCGTGGCCGTGCCGATCTACCAGACCAGCTCCTACGCCTTCGACGACACCCAGCACGGCGCCGACCTGTTCGACCTGAAGGTCGCCGGCAACATCTACACGCGCATCATGAACCCCACCAACGCGGTGCTCGAGGAGCGCGTGGCCGCGCTGGAAGGCGGCGTGGCAGCGCTGGCCGTGGCCTCCGGCATGGCCGCCATCACCTACGCCATCCAGACCGTCGCCGAAGCCGGCGACAACATCGTCTCGGTGGCCAAGCTCTACGGCGGCACCTACAACCTGTTCGCCCACACCCTGCCGCGCTTCGGCATCCAGACGCGCTTCGCGCCGCACGACGACATCGCCGCCCTCGAAGCGCTGATCGACGAACGCACCAAGGCGGTGTTCTGCGAATCCATCGGCAACCCGGCCGGCAACATCGTCGACCTGCAGGCACTGGCCGACGCCGCGCACCGCCACGGTGTACCGCTGATCGTCGACAACACCGTCGCCACGCCGATCCTCTGCCGCCCGTTCGAACACGGCGCGGACATCGTCGTGCACTCGCTCACCAAGTACATCGGCGGCCACGGCACCAGCATCGGCGGCATCGTCGTCGACTCCGGCAAATTCCCCTGGGCCGAGAACAAGGAACGCTTCCCGCTGCTCAACACGCCCGACCCGTCCTATCACGGCGTGACCTACACCGAAGCCTTCGGCCCCGCCGCCTTCATCGGCCGCTGCCGTGTCGTGCCGCTGCGCAACACCGGTGCCGCGCTCTCGCCGTTCAACGCCTTCCTGATCCTGCAAGGTTTGGAAACCCTCGCCCTGCGCATGGAGCGCCACTGCGAGAACGCCGTGAAAGTCGCCCAGTATTTGCAGGACCACCCGCAAGTCAGCTGGGTGAAGTACGCCGGTCTCGCCGACCACCCCGAGCAGGAACTGGCGCTGCGCTACATGGGCGGCAAGCCCGCGTCGATCCTCTCGTTCGGCATCAAGGGCGGGCAGGAAGCCGGCGCGCGCTTCATCGACGCACTGAACCTGGTGGTGCGCCTGGTCAACATCGGCGACGCCAAGTCCCTGGCCTGCCACCCGGCCTCGACCACCCACCGCCAGCTCAACGACGAAGAACTGCAGAAGGCCGGCGTACCGCGCGACATGGTGCGCCTGTCCATCGGCATCGAGCACATCGACGACATCCTCGCCGACCTCGCCCAGGCGCTGGACGCCGCCAAGGCCTGATCCCGCGGCAACCGAATGAGGCGCCAGGCCGGCGCCTCATTCGCGGGTCAGCGGCCCCTGCAATATCTAATTGCCATCATCTTGCAGACGCTCCATCGGCCTTTCCGTAGAATGCCGGCCAGCGCCGCAAGCCAGCGCGCGACCGCACCCAGTGACACACCAGCGAACAGGGATTTCGTCCGCCTTTCCCCGCCTATTCCTTTCCGACCCGCCTTCCAGGCGCCGGCCGGCGGATAACTTTTTTCGCCCGTGACCATACGGTTCCGCCCGATCCTGCCGATAGGGCTTGGACGTGGTTCGCCACCCTGGCCCCCAACAAGAACAATCTCCGAACGGCCTGACTTCACACAACCTTTCCTGGAGATCGTCAATGAACACCTGGATTTCCAACCTGAGCGTGAATCTCAAGTTGGCCCTGGGCTTCGGCCTGGTCCTCGCCTTCACCGCCATCCTCGCCATCGTCAGTTGGGTCGGCCTGGGCTCGCTGATCGACCGCAGCAACTGGATGAGCGATATCACCGAGCTGAACTCGCGCCTGACCAAGCTGCGCATCACTCGCCTGCAGTACATGATCGCCGACGGCGCCGAGCAGGAAGCCGCCAACGTCATGTCCACCCTGGCCGACTTCAAGGCGCAGCAGCAGAAACTGCGCGCCTCCTTCGTCAGCCCCGAGAACGTGCGCATGCTCGACCAGCTCGGCGGCATCATCGCCGACTACGAGAAGTCCCTGGCCGCCATGCGCGCCGGCTACCAGAGCGCTGGCATCACCCGCCGCGCCCTGCAGGACAACGCCACGCGCGCCGCCGAACTGACGGCCACCATCCAGCAGGACGTACTCAAGGCCCCCGCGGACGAAGAGCGCGCCACCCGCTTCCAGGCCATCACTGGCACCCGTGAAGACCTGCTGCAGGCCCGCTACGACGTGCGCGATTACCTAGCCACGGCCCTCACCAGCAACGGTGACGGCGTGACCCGCGGCCTGGATGAAAGCATCGCCGGCCTGCCGGCCCTGGAAAGCGTCCTCGGCGTCGCCGAAGCGCAGTACGTCCAGCAACTGGGCACTGCCCTGCGCGCCTATCGCGATGCCGTCACCACCCTGCGCGGCAACATGGCCGCCATCGTCCAGGCACGCAAGGAAATGACCACCCAGGGCCAGGACATCGTCAAGATCAGCGAAAGTCTCTACCAACTCCAGCTCGATCGCCGCGACGCCGAAAGCGCCCGCGCCCGCAGCCTGCAGACCCTGTTCACCCTGCTCGCGCTGGTCCTGGGCGGCATCGCCGCGCTGATCATCACCCGCCAGATCACCCGCCCGCTGCAGGAAACCATGGCTGTGGTCGACCGCATCGCCGCCGGCGACCTGTCGCAGACCGTCCAGGTCACCCGCCGCGACGAACTCGGCCGCCTGCAGCAAAGCATGCAGCGCATGAGCCAGAGCCTGCGCGAGCTCATCGGTGGCATCCGCGACGGCGTCACCCAGATCGCCAGCGCCGCCGAGGAACTCTCCGCCGTCACCGAGCAGACCAGCGCCGGCGCGAACACCCAGAAGGTCGAGACGGACCAGGTCGCCACCGCCATGCACGAAATGTCCGCCACCGTGCAGGAAGTCGCGCGCAACGCCGAGCAGGCCTCCCAGGCCGCCTCCGCCGCCGACCACCAGGCCCAGGACGGTGACCGCGTGGTGAACAAGGCCGTGGAGCAGATCGAGCGCCTCGCCGAGGAAGTCGAACGCTCCGCCGAAGCCATGCAGCGCCTGGAGCAGGAGAGCGAGAAGATCGGCAAGGTCATGGACGTGATCAAGTCGGTGGCCGAGCAGACCAACCTGCTGGCCCTCAACGCCGCCATCGAAGCCGCCCGCGCGGGCGAAGCCGGTCGTGGTTTCGCCGTGGTCGCCGACGAAGTACGCAGGCTGGCCCAGCGCACCCAGCAATCCACCGAAGAAATCGAAGCCCTGGTCGCCGGCCTGCAGAGCGGCACCCGCCAGGTCTCCAGCGTCATGCTCGGCAGCCGCGAACTCACCGCCAGCAGCGTCGCCCTCAGCCGCCAGGCCGGCGAGTCACTGGGCGAGATCACCCGCACCGTGTCGAACATCCAGGCGATGAACCAGCAGATCGCCACCGCCGCCGAGGAACAGAGCGCCGTGGCCGAGGAAATCAGCCGCAGCGTGGTCAACGTGCGCGACGTCTCCGAACAGACTGCCTCAGCCAACGAAGAAGTCGCCGCCTCCAGCGTTGAACTCGCGCGCCTGGGCGGACAGTTGCAGACGCTGGTCAGCCACTTCCGCGTGTGATGTGAATGGGCCGACGCTCCGTCGGCCCACCTTCGGAAAAGCATTCAACGTACCGTTGAGATCGGAGCTTGGAGGCTCCATCTTTGCTCCATAGACTCTGGAGCCTCACCATGTCCGATTCCCTGATCATCCCCTGCCCGAACTGCAACGGCCTCAACCGAGTACCCGCCGCCCGTGTGGATGACTCGCCCAGCTGCGGCCGCTGCCAATCACCGATAGTGCTGGATACGCCGTTCGACCTCGACGAGGCCGGTTTCGCCGCCCAGGCCAAGGGCGATCTGCCGTTGCTGGTGGACGTCTGGGCCGACTGGTGCGGGCCGTGCAAGGGCTTTGCGCCGGTATTCGAGCAGGCAGCCGCACGGCTGTCGGGCAAGGTGCGCCTGGCCAAGCTGGACAGCGATGCCAATCCGAACCTGTCCACGCGCCTGGGCATTCGCTCGATTCCCAGCCTGATCCTGCTGCGCAATGGCCAGGAGGTAGCGCGGCAGAGCGGTGCGATGCCGTTGCCGCAGTTGCTCGACTGGCTGTCCCGCCAGGGCATCTGAGGGCGAGCGTTTCGGTCAATCCGTGCGGTCATTGCCAGGCCGCGCGGGACGTCTAGGCTTGGGCGAAAGCCAACGGAGCACGCCCATGCCTTCCTATCCCGAAGACTTCATCCGCCAGCTCACCGAAGAGCACATCGCCTTCGTCAAGCGCAGCGGCCTCAAGGCCGAAGTGCTGGAGCCGGGCCACGTGCGCCTGCGCATGCCGCTCAAGGGCAACGAGAACCACATCCAGAACATGTACGCCGGCGCGCTGTTCACCGTGGCCGAATTGCCCGGTGGCGTGCTGATGCTCACCAGCTTCGATGCGCGGCGCTTCTACCCCATCGTCAAGGAAGCCGGGTTGCGCTTCCTGCGCCCCGCCGCCAGTGACGTGACCGTCGATGCGCAGCTCACTGAAGCCGAAATCCAGCGTATCGGCGAAGAGGCGACGCACCAAGGCAAGGCGGAGTTTGTCCTCGACCTGCAGTTGAAGGACGAAGAAGGCAATGTCGTCGCCGAAAGCCATGCCATCTATCAGCTGCGCAGTCGCTGAATCGAGCCATTGCCCTGCATCAAGGTGAAATTTCCTACGTGGCGCGACAGTGGAAGCGCCATAGAGGGAACCCACCATGTACAGGAACCTGCTCGTCGCCCATGACCTCAGTGTCGAGGCGGACATCGCGGTGCGGCGCGCTGCACAATTGGCGCGCAAGCACGGGGCCAGCGTCACGCTGCTGCACGTCATCGAGGAATTCTTCCCCGACCGCATGATGGATACCGTCCGCGAAGCAGCTGAAGTGGCATTGCGCGATGCAGCCCGCGCCAGTGACATCGCCGACTACCAGCTGGTGATACGCCAGGGGCGCGCCGCCAATACCGTCACCCAGGCGGTGCAGGAGCTGGGCGCCGACCTGCTGGTGATCGGTGCGCACCATCAGCAACTGCTCGAGCGTTTCGACGGCACCACACTGGAGCGCATCGCCCGGCATTGCCGCGCGCCGATCCTGCTGGCCGTGGAAGAGTCCGCCGCGCCTTACGCCAAGGCATTGGCCGGGCTGGACCTGTCGCACTGCTCCTGCCAGGCCTGGCGCGCCGGCTACCGCCTGCTGGAACCCGCCTCCGAGCTGCTGGCGCTCAACGCCTACCAGCCGGGCAAGAAGGCCGGCCGCGCCGACAGCCACCTGGAGACGCAGCGCGAACTCTTGCGCCAGGCGCTGCAGGATGAGCGCAAGCACGTGCCGAGCACGGGGCCGCAGCTACTCTGCGCAGTGCAACAGGGCACAGCCCAGCAGGCGCTGGAAACGGCGTTGCGAGAGTGGTCGCCCGACCTGCTAATACTCGGCGGCCGCAGCCGCGGCGCCATCGAGCAAGCCATGCTGGGCAGCTCGACGCGTTACTTCCTGCGCCGGCCACCCTGTGATGTGCTGATCAGCCAGTAACCGCTCAGGCTTCCAGCAGGTTGTGCAGTTCGACGAACTGCTGGGTCAGCTTGTGCCGGGGCTCGAGGAAGATCAGCGGGGTGCACGCCTGGTGCGACTCGCGCATTTTCACCGAACTCATCAGGTAGACCGGCAGCACCGGCAGCTCCTCTTCCACCAGCTCATCCAGCAGTTGCTGCGGCAGCGTGGCTCGCGGCTGGAACTGGTTGACCACGATGCCTTCGACTTCCAGGCCTTCGTTGTGGTCCTCCTTCAGCTCTTCGATCTCCTGCAGCAGGCCGTACAGTGCCTGGCGGGAGAAGCTGTCGCAATCGAAGGGAATCAGGCAGCGATCGGCAGCGATCAGCGCAGAAACCGTGTAGAAGTTCAGCGCCGGCGGAGTATCCAGGTAGATCCTGTCGTAGTCTTCGGCGAGCTCGTCCAGCAGTTTGCGCAGCTTATTGATCTTGTGCTTCTGCTCGAGCTTGGGCTGCAGATCAGCGAGCTCCGCGCTGGCGGTGACGATGTGCAGGTTGTCGAAAGGCGTCTCGTAGATGTCCACCTTGCCCTTGCGGCTGAAGGGGCCGGAGGCCAGCGTCTGCTTGAAGAAGTCGGCGATGCCCACGGGCACGTCTTCGCCGGTCAGGCCCGTCAGGTAGTGAGTTGAGTTGGCCTGGGCGTCCAGGTCTACCAGTAACGTCCGATAGCCCTCCGCCGCGCTCACCGCCGCCAGGTTGCAAGCGATGCTCGACTTGCCGACCCCGCCCTTCTGATTGAACACCACGCGTCGCATCAGCCATCCCTCCAGGAACATTCGAGTGCTGGGGGATTCTATGCAAAGCCCATGACAAGGGCGAGCGGAGTAGGCCCTGTATTTCATCTGTCGGACCACTTCCGACGAATCGCGAAGAAAGCAGGAAACCGAAGGGTAAAATGCCCTGTCTTCCGCACATCTTTGTAAGCAAAGGTTTGCCTGGCCCTACCTTGACCCGGATAATGCCGGCACTACGCCATAGCCCGTGCCGACACAGCTCTTGGTGGATCAAGGAAGACCATTCGCCCGCAAGGGCCAACAAGAGCTCGCAGCGTGATTCAATTCAACATCGACCAGTGGAGCGCCTGGGCCCCCGGCCTGTCCACGATCGCCGACTGGCAGAGCTGGGTACGGGAAGAACGCCTTCCTGACGCCGCTGCCCAGCCGGATGTCGCCTTTCTCCCCGCCATGCAACGCCGCCGCCTCAGCCCCCTGGCGCGCATGGTGTTCAGTGTCGCCTGGCCCCTGGCCGATGGGCGGTCACCGATGCCGCTTGTCTTCGTCTCCCGCCACGGCGAAACCGGCCGCAGCCTGGAACTGCTGCGCGAACTGGCCGTCGAACAGCCGCTTTCTCCGACCCAGTTCAGCCTTTCCGTGCACAACGCGGTCATCGGCCTGTGGTCCATCCTTCGGCAAGACACCAGCGAAATGACAGCGATCGCCGGCGAACGTGACGGCTTCGAGCACGGCCTCCTGGAAGCCGCGGCATTTCTCGCCGAAGGGGCGCCGGAAGTGATGCTGGTCGTCAGCGAGGAGTTACCGCCCGAGCTTTATTCGCCGTGGATCGACGATGTGCCCTTTCCCTATGCCGTGGCGCTGCGCCTGAGCGCCGGCAGGGACTGGTCGCTGACGCTGTCGGAAAACGGCACGTCCCTTGCTCCACCGTCCCACCCCAATGCCCTGAACCTGGTGCGCGCGCTGATCGAGCGCACCGGCCTGATCCACCACTCCTGGAAGAAGCGTCTATGGACCTGGCAACGCAACCACTGAGCAAGCGCGCCGACGCTTGGCTGTGGCGCCTGTTCGCCACCGGGATGTGCTTTGCGATATTCGGCATCGGCGGCCTGTTGCTGCGGGTGCTGGTGTTTCCGCTGCTGGCGCTTCTGCCTGGTGATGCACAGCGCCGCCGCGCCCGCGCACGCCATACGGTGAGCCGGCTGTTCTGGTTGTTCGTGCAGATCATGCAGCGCAGCGGCGTGCTGACCTATGAGGTGGAAGGTATCGAACGTCTGGGCCGGCCGGGTCAGATGGTGATCGCCAACCATCCTTCGCTGATCGACGTGGTGTTCCTCATCGGGCTGATCCGCGACGCCAACTGCGTGGTGAAGCAAAGCCTGTTCGACAACCCCTTCACCCATGGACCGGTAACGGCGGCGCAGTACATCAGCAACAACGGCAGCATGGACATGTTCGATGAAGCCGTGGATGCGCTGCAGCAGGGCCAGACCCTGATCGTCTTTCCCGAAGGCACCCGCACCACGCCGGGCAAGGCCCCCGAATTCCATCGCGGCGCGGCGTCCATCGCCCTGCGCGGGGCGAGCGTCATCACCCCGGTGACCATCACCGTGACCCCGACCACCCTGACCAAGGCCGAGCCCTGGTACAGCATTCCCGCCCGCCGCGTGCACTTCCGGCTGCGCGTCGGCGACGACCTGGACCCGCGGGTCTTTGCCAGCCAGGGCCCGGCCCCGGCTGCCTCACGCCGGCTCAATGCCTTCCTGCACCAGCATTTCACCAAGGAGCTCGCAAGAGATGAGCGATCTGCAACTGGAGATTAAACAGCTGATCATCGACGCCCTCGGGCTCGAGGATATCGGCCCTGATGACATCGGCGCCGAAGACGCGCTGTTCGGCGACGGCCTCGGCCTGGATTCGGTGGACGCCCTGGAACTGGGCCTGGCCATCCAGAAACGCTACGGCATCAAGATCGACGCCGATGCCAAGGACACCCGCCAGCACTTCGCCAACGTGGCGAGCCTGGCCGCCTTCGTGACCGCCCAGAAAGCCGCCTGAGAACGCCGACCATGCAAACCCGTGAGGACATCTACAACACCCTGCGCGACGCCCTGGTCGAACTGTTCGAACTGGAACCGGAGCAGATCAGCCTCGACGCCAACCTGTACCAGGACCTGGAGATCGACAGCATCGACGCCGTCGACCTGATCGATCACCTCAAGCGCCAGACCGGCAAGAAGATCGCCGCCGAAGAGTTCAAATCGGTGCGCACCGTGGGCGATGTGGTCGAAGCGGTCTATCGCCTGGCCAACCCATGACACGCCTGGTCGGGCTCGGCCTGTTGCTGGCCGGGCTGCTCTACCCGTTCGCGATCTACTTCGGCATCGATCACCTGTCGCCGAAGTTCTTCGCCCTGCTGCTGGGCGGCCTGTGGTTCGCCCGCAGCCTGGGCAGCGGGCAACGTCCCGGGCAGCGCTGGATGGCCCTGGCCGCCGTGGTCTTCTGCATCGCCCTGTGGCTGGTCAACGAGCCGCACCTGCTGCGCTGGTACCCGGTGCTGATCAGCGCCGGCCTGCTCTGCCTGTTCGCCCTCAGCCTGAAGTTCGGCCCGCCGCTGGTGGAACGCCTCGCGCGCCTGCGCGAGCCTGAGCTGCCGCCCCACGCGGTGCGCTACACGCGCCAGGTGACGCAGGTCTGGGTGCTGTTCTTCCTGGGCAACGGCCTGATCGCCGCGGCCCTCACGCTGTGGGCGCCACTGGCCTGGTGGACGCTGTACAACGGCCTGATTTCCTACCTGCTGATGGGCGTGCTGTTCGCCGTCGAGTGGCTGGTGCGGCAGCGGGTCAGGAGTCAAGGATGAAACCGATTTCTCTCGCCCGGCTACTGCTGGACCTGCCCGCCGGGCGCATCCTGGCGCTGGAGCCATCGCTGCCCGCCGATGATTTTGTGCGGCGCGTCTGTGCTGCCGCGGGCGCCCTGCGTCAACGCGATACGCAGCGCGTGGCGATCCACCTGGAAGACGCCGCCGAACTGGCCATCGCCCTCTATGCCGCCTGGCTGGCCGGCGCCGAAACCGTGCTGCCGGCAGACAATCTCGCCCATAGCCGTGAACGCCTCGCGGCGCGAATCGATGCCTGGATCGGCGACCAACCCGGCGACCTGACGCTGGCCGAACTGAACGGCCCCTCGCTTGCACCCGCCGAGCTTGACCTCGACACCTGCCGCCTGGTCCTGAGCACTTCCGGATCTACCGGCGAGCCCAAACTGATCGGCAAATCCCTGCGCCAACTGAGCAACGAAGTGCAGGTGCTGGAAAACCTCTGGGGCGCCGAGCTGGGCGCGGCCCACATTCTCGGCAGCGTCGCCGCGCAGCACATCTACGGCCTGCTGTTCCGCGTGCTCTGGCCGCTGTCCGCCGGGCGCGCCTTCCTGCGACGGCAGATCGCCTTCCCCGAAGACCTGCAACGCCACAGCCTGGAACAACCCCGCTTCGCCTGGGTGGGCAGCCCAGCGCTGCTCAAGCGCATGGGCGACAACCTCGACTGGCCGGCGCTGCGCCCGGTAGTGCGGGTGTTCTCTTCCGGCGGCCCGCTGCCGGCCGAAGCCGGGGAACGGCTGCACGAACGCCTCGGCCAGGCGCCAACGGAAATCTACGGCAGCTCCGAGACCGGCGGCATCGCCTGGCGCCAGGGCGGCCAGCTGTGGCAGCCGTTCGAAGGCGTAACGCTGAGCCAGGACGAGCACGGCGCCCTGCGCATCGAATCGACCTACCTGCCGCCCGGCGAAACCGAGCAGACCGCCGATGCCGCACGCCTTTGCCCCGACGGCCGCTTCGAGCTGCTGGGCCGGCTGGACCGTATCGTCAAGCTGGAAGAAAAACGCATCTCCCTGCCACAACTGGAAGCCGCCCTGGCCAAACATCCATTCGTCAGCGAAGCCCGCCTGGGCGTGGTGCAGGAGAATCGCGCCAGCCTCGGCGCACTGGTCGCCCTCAGTGAGGCCGGCCTGCATGAACTGCGTAACGGCGGCCGCCGAGCGCTGACCCAAGGCCTGCGCGAGCACCTCGCCGATCACTGCGAAGCGCTCGCCCTGCCGCGCCGCTGGCGTCTGCTGCGGCGCCTGCCGGGCAATGCCCAGGGCAAGCTGCCGCAAGGCCTGGTGGACGAGCTGCTGCACGCGCCGCGCAGTCGTGATCCCGAAGTCCTGACGCACAATGCGGTGGACGGCGAGCAGCACTTCCAGCTGGAAATCCCCCTGGACCTCGCCTACTTCCCCGGCCACTTCCCCAAGGCCCCCGTGCTGCCCGGCGTGGTCCAGGTGCAGTGGGCGCAGCAACTGGGCCGCCAGGTATTCGACCTGCCGCCACGCTTCGGTGGCATGGAAGTGCTGAAGTTCCAGCAACTGCTGCGGCCGGGTGATCTCTGTCAGCTGTCCCTGCGCTGGGACGCCGAGCGCGGCAAGCTGTACTTCGCCTTCACCCGCGATGACGCGGCCTGCTCCTCCGGGCGCATCCTGCTGGGGGCCGGCGCATGAGTGTGCGTCCGTGCGCGGTGATCCCCGTCTACAACCATGAGCACGCGCTGCCCAAGGTCGTGGCCGAACTGCTCGCCGCCGGCCTGCCCTGCGTGCTGGTGGACGACGCCTCCAGCCGCGAATGCGCAGTAGTCATGGACCAACTCGCCGAAGCTCATGACACCTGGCTGGTGCGCCTGCTGGTGAACCAGGGCAAGGGCGGCGCGGTGATGGCCGGCCTGCGCGAGGCCGCGCGCCTGGGCTTCACCCACGCACTGCAGGTCGACGCCGACGGCCAGCACGACCTGGGCGACGTGCAGCGCTTCCTCGACGCCTCACGCGAACACCCCGGCGCGCTGATCTGCGGCTACCCGCAGTACGACGCAAGTGTGCCCAAGGGGCGGCTCTACGCACGCTACCTGACCCACGTGTGGGTGTGGATCAACAGCCTGTCGCTGTCGATCCGCGACGGCATGTGCGGCTTCCGGGTCTACCCGCTCACGCCCACGCTCAAGCTGATCGACAGCACTACGCTGGGCAAACGCATGGATTTCGACCCCGAGATCCTCGTCCGCCTGGCCTGGCGCAACCAGCCGATGCAATGGTTGCCGACCAGGGTGCACTACCCGCTGGACGGCCTCTCGCACTTCCGCCTGTTCCACGACAACGCACTGATCTCCTCCATGCATGCGCGGCTGTTCTTCGGCATGCTCTGGCGCTCGCCGGCAATCCTCTGGCGTCGTCTGCGGAGCCCTGTGTGAGCGCGCAGCACTGGGCGCAGCAGCGCGAGCGCGGCAGCCTGTTGCTGATGCGCTTTACCGCCTGGGCGGCGCGCACGCTGGGCCGACGCCTGCTGTCGCCGCTGCTGCACCTGATCGTGCTGTACTTCTTCCTCTTCGGCGCCCGTGCCCGCGGGGCCATGCGCGAGTATCAACAGCGCCTGTCGGAGCACAGCGGCGATGCTGCGCTGCGCCCGAGCACTGGCCGGGTGTTCGGCCAGTTCATGGCCTTCGCCGATGCGATCCTCGACAAGCTCGACGTCTGGGCCGGCCGCCTGGACCTCGCCAGCATCGAACTGGACGACCCGCACAACCTGCGCGCGCAGTTGCGCAGCGGCCGTGGCCAACTGCTGGTGGGCGCGCACCTGGGCAATCTCGAAGTCTGCCGCGCACTGGCCGAGCTGGGCGAAAAGGTGCGCATGAACGTGCTGGTGCACACCCGCCACGCCGAGCAGTTCAACAAGCTGCTGGGCGAGTCCGGCGCCAGCCACCTGCGACTGATCCAGGTGAGCGAACTGGACCCGGCGATCATGCTGCAGCTCTCCCAACGCCTGGACGCCGGCGAATGGCTGGCGATCGCCGGGGACCGCATTCCGCTGCACGGCGGGCGCAATGTCGAAGTGGATTTCCTCGGCGCGCCGGCCGCCTTCCCGCAGGGCCCCTGGCTGCTCGCCGGGCTGCTGCAGTGCCCGGCCAACCTGATGTTCTGCCTCAAGGAAGAAGGCCGCTACCGCGTGTACCTGGAGCCCTTCGCCGAACGCATCCAGTGGCGCCGCAGCGACCGCGCCGAGGTCCTGAAACACTGGACCCAGCGCTACGCCCAACGCCTGGAACACTACTGCCTGCGCGCGCCGCAGCAGTGGTTCAACTTCTACCCGTTCTGGAAAGCCCATGACGACAGCCACTGAAGCGCCGGTTTTCGGCCAAGGCCACCTGAGCATCGAACAGATCGTCGCCCTCGCCGAGCGCCGCGTCGAAAGCCGCCTGGACGACGACGCCGACTTCCGCGCGCGCATCGCCCGTGGCGCGCAGTTCCTCGACACCCTGCTGGACAAGGAAGGTGTGATCTACGGCGTGACCACCGGCTATGGCGATTCCTGCGTGGTCGCGGTGCCGCTGGAGCATGTCGAGGCGCTGCCGCAGCACCTGTTCACCTTCCACGGTTGCGGCCTGGGCAAGCTGCTCGATCCGCAGGCCACCCGCGCCGTGCTGGCCGCACGCCTGCGCTCGCTGAGCCACGGGGTTTCCGGCGTGCGCCTGGAACTGCTGGAGCGCCTGCACGCCTTCCTCGAACACGACATCCTGCCGCTGATCCCGGAAGAGGGTTCGGTGGGTGCCAGCGGCGACCTCACACCGCTGTCCTACGTCGCCGCCACGCTCGCCGGCGAGCGCGACGTGCTCTGGCGCGGTGAGCGCCGCAGCGCCGCCGAAGTCCACGCCGAGCTGGGCTGGCAGCCGCTGGTACTGCGCCCGAAGGAAGCCCTGGCGCTGATGAACGGCACCGCGGTGATGTCCGGTCTCGCCTGCCTCGCCTATGTGCGCGCCGACTACCTGCTCAAGCTCGCCACTCGCATCACCGCGCTCAACGTGATCGCCCTGCAGGGCAACCCGGAACACTTCGACGAACGCCTGTTCGCCGCCAAGCCGCACCCGGGGCAGATGCAGGTCGCCGCGTGGATTCGCCAGGACCTCGCCATCGACGCGCCAACCGCGCCGCTGCACCGTCTGCAGGACCGCTACTCGCTGCGCTGCGCGCCCCACGTACTGGGCGTGCTGGCCGACAGCCTGGGCCTGCTGCGGCAGTTCATCGAGATCGAACTGAACAGCGCCAACGACAACCCGATCATCGACGCCGAGGACGAACGCGTCCTCCACGGCGGGCACTTCTACGGCGGCCATATCGCCTTCGCCATGGACAGCCTGAAGAACCTGGTCGGCAACGTCGCCGACCTGCTCGACCGGCAGCTCGCGCTGCTGGTGGACACCCGCTACAACCATGGCCTGCCGAGCAACCTCTCGGGCGCGCCGGCCGACCGCGCGATGATCAACCACGGCTTCAAGGCCGTGCAGATCGGCGCCAGCGCCTGGACCGCCGAGGCGCTGAAGAACACCCTGCCGGCCAGCGTGTTCTCGCGCTCCACCGAGTGCCACAACCAGGACAAGGTGAGCATGGGCACCATCGCCGCGCGCGATGCCCTGCGCAGCCTGGAGCTGAGCGAACAGGTTGCCGCGGCGACGCTGCTCGCCGCGCAACAGGGCGTCTGGCTGCGCTGCAACGAGGCCGGCGCGCGCCCGCTGCCGGCACCGCTGGGCGGCATGCACGAACAACTGGCGCAGGACTTCCCGCCGCTGATCGAGGATCGCGCCCTGGAAGGCGAGCTGCGCCTGTGCCTGGAGCGCATCCGCGCGCGCCACTGGGGGCTTTATGCGTAAGGCCGGCGTGTTGCAGGCCGAGGTGGAAATCCTCGTGCCGTTCTTCGACGTGGACATGATGGAAGTGGTCTGGCACGGCCACTACGTCAAATACCTGGAAGTCGCCCGCTGCGCCCTGCTCGACAAGCTCGACCACAACTACGCGCAGATGCGCGAAGCCGGCTACGCCTGGCCGGTGATCGACCTGCAGCTGCGCTATGTGCGCGGCGCCCGTTTCGGCCAGCGCATCAAAGTGCGCGCCGATCTGGTGGAGTGGGAGAACCGCCTGAAGATCAACTACCTGATCAGCGACGCCGAAACCGGCGAGCGCCTGACCCGCGCCAGCAGCAGCCAGGTGGCGGTGGAAATCGCCAGCCGCGAGATGCAGATGGCCTCCCCGCCGGTGTTCATCGCCGCCGTACAGCGCGCGCTGGAGGCCGAAGCATGTTGAAGCGCGCCTTGCTGGTCTGCGGCCTGCTGCTGGCTCCGCTGGCCCACGCCTTCGACCTGGCGCAACTGGCCGCTCAGTTGGGCAAGCCGGCCGTGGTGCGTGGCGACTTCGTCCAGGAGAAGCACCTGCGCTCCCTGCCACAACCGCTGGTGAGCAAGGGCCATTTCGTCCTCGCCAAGCAGCACGGCCTGCTCTGGCTGCTGCAGACGCCGCTCAAGCAGGACTACCGTATTGACGACAAAGGCATCGCCCGGCGCGACGCCAACGGCTGGCAGCAACTGCCGCAACGCAGTGCCAGCGCGCAGCAGAACCGCCTGTTCCTCGCCGTGCTGGAAGGCGACAGCAGCGGCCTGCAACGGGACTTCGACCTCGCGCTGAGTGGCGAGTCGAACGACTGGAAACTGACCCTCACGCCACGCGCCGTGCTGCTCAAGCAGATCTTCGACAGCATCGAGATCGCCGGTGGTGAGCTGGTGCAGCGCATCGAACTGCACGAAGCCCAGGGCGACCGCACCGTGCTGCGCATGACCAGCAGTCAACCCGGCGACAGCCTGACCGATGCGGAGCGCAGCGACTTTGCCCGCTGAGCGGCCGCAGTGGCTGCCGCGCCTGGTGATCGCCGGGCTGCTGGCGCTGCTCGCCCTCGCGGCCTGGCAATGGCGCCATGGCCCGCCGCTGAGCACCGATCTGCTGGAGCTGGTGCCCGGCAGCAGCCGTGACGCCTTGCAGAAGCAAGCCGAGCAGCGCATGCAGGAACCGCTCAACCGCGAACTGATCGTACTGGTCGGCTACCCCGAGCGTGACACGGCCATCGCCCACGCCCGCGAGCTGGCCGAGCGCTGGCAGGCCAGCGGTCTCTACGAAAATGTGCAGTGGGGCGTGCAGGCTGACCTGCCGGCACTGCGCGAACAGCTGCGCACAGGCCGACTGGCGCTGCTCAGCGACGACGACCGCCAGCAACTCGCAGGCGAGCCCGCCGCGTTCATCCAGCAGCGCGTGGAACAACTCTTCGATCCGTTCTCCGGCTTCGGCCTGGTGCCCAACGATCAGGACTGGTTCGGCCTCGCCCTGCGCATCCAGCACCACCAGCCGCTGCCTTCCAAGGTGCAGCTGGACATCGGCAGCGGCGCACTGATTGCCGAGGACGACGGCCGCAGCTGGGTACTGCTGCGCGCCCGCACCCGCGCCGATGCCTTCGACATGAACCTGCCGCGGGAAGTCGCCGCGCAGGTCGCCGAGGCGCGCCTGCAACTGGCCGCCGATAACGGACAACTCGTCGCTGCCAGCGGCCTGCTCTATGCCGCCGATGGCCAACACCAGGCCAGCCGCGAGATGACCTGGGTCGGCGGCGGCGCCGCGCTGGGCACGTTGCTCCTGCTGCTGCTCGCCTTCCGCCGCATTCGCGCACTGCTGGCCTTCCTGCCGGTCCTGGTCGGCGTGCTGGCCGGCGCCACCGCGTGCATCGCGCTGTTCGGCAAGGTCAACCTGCTGACCCTGGTGCTGGGCGCGAGCCTGATCGGCGTCGCCTCGGACTATCCGTTGCACTACCTCTCCAAGGCCTGGAGCCTGAAACCGTGGCAGCCGTGGCAAGCGCTGCGCCTGAGCCATCGCGGGCTGCTGCTGAGCCTGCTGACCAACCTGATCGGCTACCTCGCCCTGGCCTGCACGCCGTTCCCGGCACTGACCCAGGTGGCGACCTTCTCGGTGGCCGGCCTGCTCGCCGCCTATCTCTGCGTGATCGGCCTGCTGCCGCTCCTGCTGCGCGGCGACGCCATCGCCCCGCAACCGCTTCTGCTCGGATTCGGCGAACGTTTGATCCGCCTGCGTGAAGCACTGATCAAGCGCACCCGAAGCTGGCCTCTGCTCGCCGTGGTGGCGTTGTTCTGCGCCGGTGGTCTCTGGCAATTGCAGGTCAAGAACGACCTGCGCCAATGGCTCGGCAACAAGCCGCAATTGCTCGCCGAAGCGCAGGCCACCGCGCGCATCACCGGCTACCAGCCCACCAGCCAGTTCTTCCTGGTGCGCGCCGCCGACGAGACCCGGTTGCTGCAACGTCAGGCCGATCTGGCCACGCGGCTGGACAAGCTGGTCGCTTCCGGGCAACTCAAGGGCTATCTCGCGCTGAACCAACTGCTCGCCACCGCACAGCAGCAACAGCAGGCTCGCGAAGCCCTGCGCCAGCTGCCGCAACACTGGCAGGCGCTGCTCGACCTGGGCATTCCACAAGCCGCGCTGCAAGCCGAGCTGGATCAGCTGGAAAAGCTCCCGGAGCAATCCCTCGACCAGGTCCTGGAAGGCCCATTGGGTGAACCCTGGCGGCCGCTCTGGCTGGGCACGGTGGACGGCGGCGTGGCCGGACTGGTGAGCCTGCAAGGACTGTCCGATGCCGGCGTGCTGGCCGAGCAGGCGAAAGACCTGGAAGGTGTGCAACTGGTGGATCGCCTCGGCGAGCTGAACCGCCTGTTCGCCGCCACCCAGATCAGCGCCACCGAACTCAAGCTGCTCTCCTGCGTGCTGATCTTCGCCCTGCTGCTCAAACCCTTCGGTCCGCGCGGCGCCCTGCGCATCGTCCTGCTGCCGCTGCTGGCCGCGCTGTGCAGCCTCGCCAGCCTGGGTTGGCTGGGCCAGCCGCTGACGCTGTTCAGCCTGTTCGGCCTGCTGCTGGTGACCGCCATTGGCGTGGACTACACGATCCTCATGCGCGAACGCGTAGGCGGCGCAGCGGTAAGCCTGGTCGGCGTGCTGCTGGCCGCCATCACCACCTGGCTGTCGTTCGGCCTGCTGGCGCTCTCCAGCACGCCGGTGATCAGCAACTTCGGCCTGGCCGTTGGGCTCGGCCTGGCGTTCTGTTTCCTGTTCTGCCCCTGGGCGGGTGAAGGCGACCGCGAAGGAGTCCAGGCGTGCTGACGGTCCTGTTCTGGTTGGCGATGCCGCCGCTGTTCGCCCTCGCGGTGATCGGCGGGCGCCACCTGCGCCTGCTGCCCATCGTCAGTCAGCTGCTGGTGGCCGGGCTGCTCCTGCCGCTGCTGTTCATCGTGCTTCAGAGCCAGGGCTTCGAGGTGCGCACGCTGGTTACTGCGCCCTGGCTGCGGCCGCTCTACGACATCGGCTTCGCGCTGCTGCTGGGACACATCCTCAGCGACATGATCGACCTCGACGTCAGCCGCCAGAGCCTGAAAATCGCCCTGCCCAGCTTCGCCGTGCCGCTGGCCTGCGGCATGGCCAGCGCCTGGTGGTTGCTGGGCGTGCACGAGGGCATGAGCGTGCTGGGCATCGGCCTGCTGTTCTCGATCACGGCGATCCCGGTGCTCTACCTGTTCCTGCGCAATATCGACTACCCCGAGGACGCCACGCGCCGGCTGATGCACGCGGCAGTGCTGATGGACCTGTGGTGCTGGAGCCTGTTCGGCCTGGCACAGGGCAGCAGCGATCCGGGCCAGCTGCTGTGGCCGCTGCTGGCGGGTGTTGCGCCCTTATTGCTGCGCCTGATTCGAGTGCGCCACGCGCTGGCCTACAGCCTGCCGTTCTTCGGCCTGATGGTCGCCTTCCAGCACTGGCATTTGAACACCCTGGTGTTCGCCATCACCTGGCTGATGGCCCAGGCAGCGGTGCGCCAGCCATTCCGCCTGCCAGTGTCGCCACGCGCGGCGCAGGCCTTGCAGAACTACCTGCTGGTGCCGCTGGTGCTGGCCTTCGGCATCCTGCAGATCGATTTCCACCACGCACTCTCCGGCTATTCCTGGCTGTACCTCGGTGCGCTGCTGGCGCTGCCGGTGATCAGCAAGCTCGCCGGCAGTTGGCTCGGCCTGCGCTGGGCGCTGCCCGGCGCCACGGGCGGACAGCTGTGGAAGGAAAGCCTGCTGTTGAACATTCGCGGGCTGACCGAGATCGTCTTTCTCAACCTGCTGTTCCAGCAGGGCCACATCGACTCGCTGCTGTATTTCAGCCTGCTACTGATGAGCCTGTTCGCCACCCTGCTGCCCGCCCTCTGCGGCGTGCGTCGCCCGCACGCCACTCCCGTTTCCAAGGATCACGCCCCGGCAAGGAGCCCTTCTGATGCCCGCCCCTGAACTGCAACAACGCACCGTCGTCGTCATCGGCGCGGGCCCTTCCGGCGCCATCGCCGCCGCGCTGCTCAAGCGCAAGGGCCACGACGTGCTGGTGCTCGAGCGCCAGCGCTTCCCGCGCTTCTCCATCGGCGAGAGCCTGCTGTCGCACTGCCTGGACTTCGTCGAAGAGGCCGGGATGCTCGACGCCGTGCTGGCCGCTGGTTTCCAGACCAAGCACGGCGCGGCGTTCGGCTGGGGCGAGCGTTACACCGATTTCGATTTCCGCGACAAATTCACCGACGGCAAGGGTTCGACCTTCCAGGTCCAGCGTGCGCGCTTCGACCAGCTGCTGGCCGACCAGGCCGAACTGCAGGGCGTGGAAATCCGCTACGAGGAAGAGATCGTCGCCGCTGACTTCGACGGCGCCTGCCCGCGCCTGCGCGTACGCCGCCTGGACGGCAGCGAGTACGAAGTGGAATGCGCCTTCGTGCTCGACGCCAGCGGCTACGGCCGCGTGCTGCCGCGCCTGCTCGACCTCGAAGCGCCGTCGGGCTTCCCGGTGCGCCGCGCGGTGTTCACGCATATCGAGGACCGCATTGAGGCGCCGCACTTCGACCGCGAGAAGATCCTCATCAGCATCCATCCCGAAGAACGCGGCATCTGGTACTGGACCATCCCCTTCAGCGATGGCCGCACCTCCATTGGCGTGGTCGCCGAGGACCGTCACTTCGAAGGCAAGCTGGATGACCTGGACGCCTGCCTGAGAGGCTTCGTCGATGCCGCACCGAACCTGCGTCCGCTGCTGAAGAACGCCGTGTGGGACACCCCGGCGCGCACCCTTGGCGGCTACTCGGCGAACGTGAAACGCCTCGCCGGGCCGGGCTTCGCCCTGCTGGGCAACGCGGCAGAATTCCTCGACCCGGTGTTCTCCTCCGGCGTCACCATCGCCATGCGCTCCTCCAGCATGGCGGCCAACCTGCTCGACCGTCAGCTCAAGGGCGAGGCAGTGGACTGGCAAGGTGATTTCGCCCAGCCGCTCAAGCGCGGCGTGGACACCTTCCGCGCCTACGTCGAGGGCTGGTACGACGGCAGCTTCCAGGACGTGATCTTCTACGAGAAGGCCGACCCGGAAATTCGCCGGATGATCTGCTCCATCCTCGCCGGCTACGCCTGGGACACGCGCAACCCCTTCGTCGCCGAACCGCAGCGCCGCCTGCGGGTACTTTCCGAAATCTGCGCCAGCTAAGGACAAGGACTGTCATGACCCGCCCCGCTTCCACCTACGTCGAAGAAACCCGTTTCGGTTTCTGGTTCCTGCAGAGCCACACCTGGCAGCACCATGTGCTGCGCGTGGCGATCAACGATCTCAAGCGCCTGGTCAGTTGGGACATCCCGCAGAACCCGGTGCTGCTGGACGCCGGCTGCGGCCAGGGCCGTTCGTTCCGCCTGCTGCGCGAGGCGTTCAAACCCGGCCGCATGATCGGCCTCGACGCCGACCCGCACAGCCTCGACTGCTCGGCGGTGGAAGCCGCGCGGGAGAATGTCGAGGTGGAGCTGAACTGCGCCGACTGCGCCGACCTGATGCTGCCCTCGGCCAGCGTCGACATCCTGTTCTGCCACCAGACCTTCCACCACCTCGTGGAGCAGGAGCGCGCCCTGGCCGAGTTCTGGCGCGTGCTCAAGCCGGGTGGCCTGCTGCTGTTCGCCGAGTCCACCGAGGCGTACATCGATACCTGGGTAATCCGCTGGTTCTTCCGCCACCCGATGCACGTGCAGAAGAGCGCCGCGCAGTACCTGCAGATGCTCCGCGAGCAAGGCTTCGAGTTCAGCGAGAAGAACGTCTCCTACCCTTACCTGTGGTGGAGCCGCTCCAAGGACTTCGGCCTGCTGGAGCGCTGGGGCATTCGCAAGGCCAGGCCGTTCGGCCAGCGCGAGGAAACCCTGGTCAACGCCGTGGTGCGCAAGCCGCTGGAGAACCGCCCCGCATGATCCGCTGGCTGAGCCTTGCCCTGTTCCTGCTGCTGGCCGGTTGCGCCCAGCACGCGCCGCTGCCCTCCGCGTTGCCGCTGCTGGCGACGCCGTTGCAGCTGCACATCCAGCGCGAGCAGGTGGGCTCTTCCCAGGACTGGCTGCTGGTGATTCAGCAGGAAGGTGGCGCCCTGCGCTGGTCGCTGATCGACCCGCTGGGCATCCCGCTGTCGCGGCAATTGCTGCGTGACGGAGCATGGAGCAACGACGGTCTGCTGCCGCCCAATCCCGAAGCACGGGAGTTGTTCGCCGTGATGCTGTTCGCACTGACTCCGCAGGATCAGCTTGCCGCGCGCTACCAGGCCAATGACTACCGGACAGACGGCGCCACGCGCCATCTGCAACAGCGCTGGAAGATCACTTACCGTTCGGCACAGGATTTCACCCTGCAAGCCGCCGACACCCGTTACCAGGTGACGCCCCTGAACACCGAGAGCGCCGCGCCATGACCGCCACTTACCTGAACGAGCTGGGCCTGATCTGCACCCTGGGCAACGACCGCCGCGAAGTGGCCGCCGCGCTGCTGGCCGGGGAGTCCGCCGGCACGCAGGTGCAGGCGGGCTGGGTGCCGGGCAGAAGCCTGCCGGTGGGCGCGGTGAAGGCGCGCATGGCGGCCATTCCCGACAAACGCCACGACACCCGCAACAACCGCCTGCTGCTCGCCGCAGCAACGCAGATCGACCCGGCCATCCGCGCCGCCATCCAGCGCCATGGCGCTGCACGCGTGGCGGTAGTGCTGGGCACCAGCACCTCGGGCATCCAGGAAACCACCCAGGGCATCCGCCATCACACCCTGCATGGGCAGTTGCCGGAAGGCTTCCACTATTCGCACCAGGAGCTGTCCGACCCGGCCGTATTCCTCGCCGAACACTATGGGCTGGCTGGGCCGAGCTACGTGATTTCGACCGCCTGCACCTCCAGTGGCCGAGCCCTGCAGAGCGCCCGGCGACTGCTCAAGCTGGGCCTGTGCGACGCGGTGCTGTGCGGCGGCGTGGACAGCCTGTGCGAGCTGACGCTCAACGGCTTCGGCTCATTGGAAGCGGTCTCAGACGAACGCTGCAATCCATTCTCGGCCAACCGCAAGGGCATCAACATCGGCGAAGGCGCCGCGCTGTTCCTGATGACTCGCGAGCCGTCCCGCATTGCCCTGCTCGGCGCCGGCGCCAGCTCCGACGCACACCATATTTCCGCCCCCGATCCCGAAGGCCGGGGCGCCCGTGAGGCAATGCGCAAGGCACTCACCGAGGCGGAACTGGCAGCCGAGCAGATCGCCTACCTGAACCTGCACGGCACCGCGACCGCGCACAACGACGCCATGGAAAGCCTCGCCGTGCAGGCGGAGTTTCCCCAGGGCGTGCCCTGCTCCTCGACCAAGCCGCTGTCCGGGCATACCCTCGGCGCCGCCGGAGCACTGGAAGCAGCGTTCTGCTGGCTGCTGCTGGGCGAGCACAACCCGGAAAGCCGCCTGCCGCCGCAGCGCTGGGATGGCGTCGCCGATCCGCAGCTACCGACACTGGCGCTGGTCCGCGACGAGGGCCCCAGCCTGCCGCTGAACGGTCCGCGCTACCTGATGAGCAATTCGTTCGCCTTCGGCGGCAACAACATCAGCCTGATCCTGGGCGAGATGAGCAATGAGTCTGGAGTGACCCGATGATCGACTGGCCGATCGCCTCCCTGCTGCCCCATGCGGGCGACATGATCCTCATCGACGAAGTACTCGACTTCGGCGAGGAAGACATCCGCACGCGCCTGACAGTGCGCCCGGGCGGCCTGTTCAACGAGGCCGATGGCGGCCTGCCGGCCTGGGTCGGCGTGGAGCTGATGGCGCAGAGCATCGCCGCCTATGCCGGCTGCCAGGCGCGCGTGCGCGGCGAGCCGGTGGAGCTGGGCTTCCTGCTCGGCACCCGCCAGTACCAGTGCGACGTGGCGAGCTTCCCCGCCGGGTCTGAAATCACCATCCATGCCATCCGCACCCTGCAGGACGACAACGGCATGGGTGTCTTCGAATGCCATCTGGATGGGCCGGGCATCAAGGCGCTGGCGCGCCTGACCGTGTTCCGCCCGCCGGAAGTGGCGAGCTATCTACAAGAACCTTCTCCCGAGGCTCCAGAACAGAGAGCCGAGAGCCGAAAGAGCCAAGCGTATGACTAACTCCATCCTCGTAACTGGCTCCAGCCGCGGCATTGGCCGCGCCATTGCCCTGCGTCTGGCCCAGGCCGGCCACGACATCGTGCTGCACTGCCGGAGCGGCCGCGCCGAAGCCGACGCCGTGCGGGCCGAAATCCAGGCGCTGGGCCGCAGCGCCCGCGTGCTGCAGTTCGACGTAGCCGACCGCGAGGCCGCGCGCACCATCCTCGAAGCCGACGTGGAAACCCACGGCGCGTATTACGGCGTGGTGTGCAATGCCGGCCTGACCCGCGACGGCGCCTTCCCGGCACTGACCGGGGAAGACTGGGACCAGGTGCTGCGCACCAACCTCGACGGCTTCTACAACGTCCTGCACCCGGTGATCATGCCGATGATCCGTCGCCGCCAGCCGGGGCGCATCGTCTGCATCACCTCGGTCTCCGGGCTGATCGGCAACCGCGGCCAGGTCAACTACAGCGCCTCCAAAGCCGGCGTGATCGGCGCCGCCAAGGCGCTGGCCATCGAGCTGGGCAAACGCAGGATCACGGTGAATTGCGTTGCGCCGGGGCTGATCGACACCGCGATGCTCGACGAGCAGGTACCGGTGGAGGAAATCCTCAAGATGATCCCCGCCCAGCGCATGGGCACCCCGGAAGAAGTCGCCGGCGCGGTGAATTTCCTGATGTCGGCCGAGGCCGGCTACATCACCCGCCAGGTGCTGGCGGTCAACGGAGGGCTGTGCTGATGAAGCGCGTGGTCATCACCGGCATGTCCGGCATCACCTCCCTGGGTTCGGACTGGGCGAGCATCGAGGCGAACTTCAGCGCCAACCAGAGCGGCATCCGCCGCATGGACGACTGGGACCGCTTCACCGAGCTCAATACCCGCCTGGCCGGCCCGGTGCTGGATTTCACCGTGCCCAAGCACTGGACGCGCAAGCAACTGCGCAGCATGGGGCGGGTCTCGCGCCTGTCGGTGGGCGCCGCCGAGCGTGCGCTGGCCGATGCAGGGCTGCTGGGCGACGAGTCGATCCGCGATGGGCGCATGGGCGTGGCCTGCGGTTCGTCCACCGGCAGCACCGACGAGATCAAGGCGTTCGGCAACATGCTGCTCAACTCGGTGGCCGACGGCCTCAACGCCAACTCCTATGTGCGCATGATGCCGCACACTACGGCAGCCAATATCAGCATCTTCTTCGGCCTCAAGGGCCGGGTGATCCCGACCTCCAGCGCCTGCACCAGCGGCAGCCAGGGCATCGGCTACGCCTACGAGGCGATCCGCTTCGGCCGCCTGCCGCTGATGCTCGCCGGCGGTGCCGAGGAACTCTGCCCGACCGAGGCCATGGTGTTCGACGCACTCTACGCCACCAGCCTGAAGAGCGACGCCCCGCACAGCACCCCGCGCCCCTATGACAGCGGCCGCGACGGCCTGGTGATCGGCGAAGGCGCCGGCATGCTGGTACTCGAGGAGCTGGAGCACGCCCTGGCCCGCGGCGCGCATATCCACGCCGAGATCGTCGGCTTCGGCAGCAACGCCGATGGCCAGCACACCACCCGCCCGGAGCAGTCGACCATGCGCCGCGCGATGGAGCTCGCGCTGGAAGACGCCGGCCTGCACGCCGATGCCATCGGCTATGTGAACGGCCACGGCACCGCCACCGAACAGGGCGACATCGCCGAGACCCTGGCCACCAGCGAACTCTTCGGAAAGCGCATGCCGATCAGCTCGCAGAAGAGTTTCCTGGGCCACACTCTGGGAGCGTGCGGCGCGCTGGAGTCGTGGTTCAGCATCGAGATGATGAACAGCGATCGCTACGTGCACACCCTGAACCTGGACGAGATCGACCCGCGCTGCGGCGAGCTCGACTACCTGCGGGGCGAGCCGCGCGCAATGAGCAACGAGTACGTGATGAACAACAACTTTGCCTTCGGCGGCATCAACACCTCGCTGGTCTTCCGCCGCTGGCGCTGAGCCATTTCCACCGTAACCGCAAGAACGATACCGCCCAACGACACTGCAAGGAGAGCAAGCCATGTCCCGACTGATCCGCAGCCTGCTGCTGTGCGTGGCCACCGCGATGGCCGTCGGTTGCACCACCAAACCCGTCGAGAACATCGACCAGTCGCTGCCGCCCGATAGCAACCGCACATCCGTGCAGGTACAGGCGGCCATCCGCGATGCGCTGGAAGAACAGAAGTGGGAGGTGCAGCAGGATTCCGGCAACGTCATCTACGCCGAGATCACCGTGCGTGAACGCCACCACGCCGAGATCAGCATTCCCTACAGCAGCCAGCAGTACTCCATCAAGCTGCGCAGCAGCCGCGGCCTGGACGAGAAGGACGGGCAGATCCACCGCAACTACAACAAGTGGGTCGCGATCCTCAACAACAAGATCCTGCAGAACCTGCACCTCGCCCCGCCGAGCAACTGATCCCACCCATCGACAAGGAGTCGATCCATGCAACGCAAGACCCTCGGGCTGCTCGCCCTCGCGCTTTGCGCGTCCATCCCCGGCATCAGCCAGGCTCGCGACACCACCCTGCACCTGCCCTTCGACGACGTCGTCGCCGAGGCGGTGAAGACCGGCAAGCTCGATGGCAGCGTGAAGTTCTACCTGGCGGGCAACCCGGCGGGCGCCAAGCTGAATGTGATCCAGTCCGGCGCCATCACCAACAAGAAGACCAACGCCTTCAACAAGAGCGACGAGGAAGCCTGCCGCTGGGCGCTGCAATCGGCGCTGATCACCCTGCAGGATTCGGCGAAGAAGGCCGGCGCCACCGCCGTGACCAACATCGTCAGCTACTACAAGCGCAACGAGTACAAGGACGCCCAGCAGTTCGAGTGCCACGCCGGCGCCGTTATCGCCGGGGTCGCGCTGAAGGCCGACTACGCGAAGTAATCCCTTCGCCCTGCCCTGCCGGGCAGGGCGTTTTCACGGAAGAACTCCATGCGCTACCCGATTCTACTACTGCCCATCGGCGCAGCACTGCTGAGCCTGGGCTGCACCTCGGTGCAGGTCGAACCGCTGGCCCAGGCCGATGCCGTCGTCTGTATCGAGAAGAACCCCAAGGTGATGGTGTCGGACTTCGTGCCTGTGCTGCAGGACGGCTTTGCCCGTCATGGCATCACGGCGCAGGTCTACGACGGCCAGCCTCCGGCGGACTGCCGCTACCAGGTGACCTACGACGCTCGACGCTCCTGGGACATGGCTCCGTACCTGTCGACCGCCGAGATCACCGTGCGCGGCCCCTCGCGGGAGCTGGTCGGCCACGCCGAGTATCACCTGCGGGCCAAGGGCGGCCTGTCGATGATGAAGTGGCAGGGCACCAAGGCGAAAATGGACCCGGTGATCGACGAATTGCTGGCCGGCACCCGCGTCGCTGCCGCGCCCACCGTCGCGCCGCAGCGCAGCGTGGTGCAGCCGGCGACCAGGGAGACCGCAGGCCTGTCGCGGGACGAGCAGATCCAGGCGCTGCAGCTGGAGAACCTCGACTACGTCGAGTACCAGCGTCGCTACCAGCAGATCCTGCAGAACACCGCGCCCTGAACCCTCAGCCAGCCCTGCCGGCCTGGACTTCCTGGGTCACCAGGTCGAAGAACGATTGCGCCAGGCGCGACGTCTCGTTGCGCCGCCGCACCAGCCACACCGAACTGGTCGCGCCCGGATCGCTCAAGGTGCGGTAGACCACACCGTCCACCCGCGTACGGCGGAACGACGCCGGCAGCATCGACACGCCCAACCCCGCCGCCACCAGGCCGATGATGGTCATCGCCTCGCCCGCCTCCTGGGCGATGCGCGGGCTGAAGCCGGCCTGCCGCGACAGCGCCATCAACTGGCTGTAGAGGCCCGTGCCGTAGCTGCGCGGGAAGAATACAAAGGGTTCGTCCGCCAATGCGGCGAACTCCAGCCCCTCCTGGCTGGCCTGCGCCAGCGGATGATCGGCGCGCAGCACGGCCACCAGCGGTTCGCTGAACAGCTCCACGGCTTCCAGGGTTTCCGGCAACGGGATCGGCCGGATCAGACCGACCTGCACGCGCTCCTCCAGCAACGCCTGTACCGCCTGCCCGCTGCTCAACTCCTGCAGGTCCAGGTGGACGTCCGGATAGGCTTGGCGGAAAGCCAGGATCGCGCGCGGAATGCTGGAGGTGAACGGCGCCGACGCGGTGAAGCCGACCTTCAGCTCGCCAATCTCGCCCTGGTGCGCTCGGCGGGCCAATAGCACGGCGCGGTCCACCTGCTGCAATACCTGTCGGGCCTCGTCGAGAAACAGCTTGCCGGCCTCGGTCAGCGCCACCCGGCGGTTGGTGCGCTCCAGCAGGCGCGCGCCGATCTCTTCCTCGAGCGCCTGGATCTGCTGGCTCAGCGGCGGCTGGGAAATTCCCAACTGCTCGGCGGCGCGGCCGAAGTGCAGCTCCTCCGCCACGGCGATGAAGTAACGCAGGTGTCGCAGCTCCATGTATCCCCCTGCTGGAGTGACGGTGTTCCGGGTTGGCTAGGAGCGGACTTCGTCCGCGACAGGTTGAGCCCGTGCCGTGCGGTTCGCGAGCTGAACTAATGTCACCGGAATCGATTCGTAAAACAAATCAAACGTGTCGATTAATATATTGGAAATAATAAAGCCCGCTCCTTATCCTTTCCACACAAGCCCAATAACGACTACCAACCTGCTCCCTGCCTGGCCGCGCGGGCCCTTGCCGCCATTCCAGGCTCTCCTGCTTTTACCAACCTGAGGTGTGTCGTGAGTCAACCTGCCCTGCGGGCTTTGCGGGAAGAACAGCCTATGGCGGCCGAGCCGTCGGTCGTACCAGAGCCGTCCGCCGCCAACGATCCGGCCGAACCGCTGCCTGATCTGCGAGAAAGCGCGCGCGAAGCCAACAGCGACGTGGTGCGTGTCGTCGAGGAAATCGAAACCTACATCGAGAAAGGCACCCCGGCTTTCATGCGCACGTCGCTGGCGCTGTTCTCCGGCGGCTTCGCCACCTTCGCCCTGCTCTATTGTGTGCAGCCGATGATGCCGGTGCTGTCGAAAGCGTTCGACCTGACCGCCGCGCAAAGCAGCCTGGTGCTGTCGATCTCCACCATCACCATGGCCTTCGGCCTGTTGGTCACCGGGCCGATCTCCGACGCCATTGGGCGCAAGTCGATCATGGTCGCCTCGCTGGTCCTCGCCGCCCTGTTCACCATCGGCAGCTCGCTGATGCCGACCTGGCACGGCGTGCTGGCCATGCGCGCGCTGCTCGGCCTGTCCCTCAGCGGCCTGGCGGCGGTGGGCATGACCTACCTTTCCGAGGAAATCCACCCGCAGCACATCGGGCTGTCCATGGGCTTGTACATCGGCGGCAACGCCATCGGCGGCATGAGTGGCCGACTGATCAGCGGCGTACTGGTGGACTACGTGAACTGGCACGTCGCACTGGCCACCCTGGGCGTGCTCGCCCTGGCTGCGGCCCTCCTGTTCTGGCGCATCCTTCCCGAATCGAAGAACTTCCGCCCGGCACCGCTCAAGCCGCGCCGGCTCATCGAAGGCTTCACCGGGCACTTCCGCGACGCCGGCCTGCCCTGGCTGTTCCTCGAAGCCTTCCTGCTGATGGGCGCCTTCGTCACCCTGTTCAACTACATCGGCTACCGCCTGCTGGCAGAGCCCTATCACCTGAGCCAGGCCATCGTCGGCGTGCTCTCGCTGGTCTACCTGTCGGGCATCTACAGCTCGGCGTGGGTCGGCTCGCTGGCCGACAAGCTGGGCCGGCGCAAGGTGCTCTGGGCGATGATCGCGCTGATGCTCGGTGGCGTACTGATCACCCTGCTGCAACCGCTGGCCCTGGTACTGGTTGGCCTGCTGGTGTTCACCTTCGGCTTCTTCGGCGCGCACTCGGTGGCCAGTAGCTGGATCGGCCGCCGCGCCCTGAAGGCCAAGGGGCAAGCGTCGTCGCTGTACCTGTTCAGCTACTACACCGGCTCCAGCGTCGCCGGCACCGCTGGCGGCCTGTTCTGGCACCAGTACGGCTGGAGCGGTGTGGGCCTGTTCATCGCCAGCCTGCTAGGCATCGGCCTGCTGGTGGCCTTGCACCTGTCGCGACTACCAGTGTTACCTCGCGACCTCCCCGCACCGGGCAGAAATGGGTAGTTTCTACACATCTAGAAATACTCATGCCTTAAAACGACATGGAACGGTCGTGCAAAGACATTAATATCAGATCCGATAACGCCTGCCAGGCGGGCGTTGTGGGATAAATTCCCAACCTACGACTTAAGTCGTAACAAAGTGTGGCGCGATCCTTGCGTTCACAATGTCGAACGACTTGTTGGAATCCTGAAACGGACCTCGACTCCCGCAGTACGCAATTCCCTCCGTAGTTGTAGGTAAAGCATGAGCAGCACCCCAACCTCCGGGCTCTCCCAGGGCCTGCAAAATCGTCACGTCACGATGCTTTCGATCGCCGGCGCCATTGGCGCAGGCCTGTTCGTAGGCTCCGGCCACGCCATCGCCGAAGCCGGCCCGGCCGTCATGATTTCCTATCTGGTCGCCGGCCTGCTGGTGGTCCTGGTGATGCGCATGCTGGCCGAAATGGCCGTCGCGCAGCCGGACAGCGGCTCCTTCTCCACCTACGCCGACCGTGCCATCGGCCACTGGGCCGGCTTCACCATCGGCTGGTTGTACTGGTGGTTCTGGGTCCTGGTGATCCCGCTGGAGGCCAACGCCGCCGCGGCCATCATCCACGCCTGGTTCCCTGGCGCGCCGATCTGGGTGCTGGCCTTCCTGATCACCTCCGCGCTGACCGTGACCAACCTGTTCAGCGTGAAGAACTACGGTGAGTTCGAGTTCTGGCTGGCGCTGATCAAGGTCGTCTCGATCATCGCCTTCCTGGTGCTGGGCTGCGCGGCCATCTTCGGCTTCTCGCCCAACAGCGAAGTCTCCGGCATCGGCCACCTGACCAGCGAAGGCTTCCTGCCCAAGGGCTGGGGCGCCGTGCTCGCGGCGCTGCTGACCACCATGTTCTCCTTCATGGGTTCGGAAATCGTCACCATCGCCGCCAGCGAGTCCAAGGACCCGGAGCAGCAGATCACCCGCGCCACCAACTCGGTGATCTGGCGTATCGCGCTGTTCTACCTGCTGTCGATCCTGATCGTGGTCTGCCTGGTGCCGTGGAACGACCCGCGCCTGGTGAGCATGGGCTCCTACCAGACCGTGCTGGAACACCTGCACATCCCGTACGCCAAGCTGATCGTCGACATCATCGTCCTCGTCTCGGTAACCAGCTGCCTGAACTCGGCGCTCTACACCGCCTCGCGCATGATGTACTCGCTGAGCAAGCGCGGTGACGCACCGAAGATCGCCCAGGTGACCAGCGCCAGCCGTACCCCGGTGTATGCCGTACTGCTGTCCACCGCCATGGCCTTCCTGTGCACCTTCGCCAACTACCTGGCCCCGGCCGAAGTGTTCAACTTCCTGCTGGCCAGCTCCGGCGCCATCGCCCTGCTGGTGTACCTGGTGATCGCCCTGTCGCAGCTGCGCATGCGCAAGAAGCTGCTCGCCCAAGGCCACCAGCTGAAACTGAAGATGTGGCTGTTCCCCTGGCTGACCTGGGCGGTGATCATCTTCATCGTCGGCGCCCTGGCAATCATGCTGATCCGTCCGGATCACCGCATGGAAGTCGTTGCCACCACCCTGCTGACCGTCGTGGTGGTCTGCTCCGGCCTGCTGGTGTCCAACCGCCGCAAGGCCCAGCGCGCCGCCGGCCTGGTGGGCGACGCCGCGTAATGCGCTCTGTTGGGGCTTGATGCTCCATGAGGGAACGAAAAAGCCTCGCCTTACGGCGGGGCTTTTTTGTTTTCGGGGAAAATACCTCTGCTGTTCGGGCCGATCGCGGACGGAGCCTGCTCCCACGCGCGGATTGGCTATTGTCGGTGTGAGATTGGTTCGCGATACGCCGGAAGGCCCGGTGCCGGGTCGGTTCGCGAGCAAGCTCGCTCCTACAAAAAAGCGCTGCCTGTAAGAGCGAGCTTGCTCGCGAACCCCGGAGCCAGAAACGAAAAAGCCCCGCATGCGCGGGGCTTTTTCAGTTCGGCGCCAGGCTCAGTGGTACTGCGCCGACAACTCGTGCACAGCCTCGAAGAAGGCACCGGCATGGGCCGGGTCGACTTCCGGGGTGATGCCGTGGCCGAGGTTGAACACGTGGCCATTGCCGTTACCGAAGGCACCGAGGATGCGCGCGACTTCAGTGCGAATGGCGTCCGGCTTGGCGTAGAGCACAGCCGGGTCCATATTGCCCTGCAGGGCAACCTTGCCGCCGACGCGGGCGCGGGCGCTGCCGATATCGCAGGTCCAGTCCAGCCCCAGGGCCTCGGCGCCGGTATTGGCCATGGACTCCAGCCACAGGCCGCCGCCCTTGGTGAAGAGGATTACCGGCACACGGCGCCCTTCGTGTTCGCGGATCAGACCGTCGACGATCTTCTGCATGTAGGCCAGGGAGAACTCCTGGTAGGCCGCTGCCGACAGCGCACCACCCCAGGAATCGAAGATCTGCACGGCTTGTGCGCCGGCAAGGATCTGGCCATTGAGGTAGCTGGTGACCGACTGGGCCAGCTTGTCCAGCAGCGCGTGCAGGGCCTGCGGGCTGTCGTAGAGCATCGCCTTGGTCTTGCGGAAGTCACGGCTGGAGCCGCCTTCGACCATGTAGGTGGCCAGGGTCCAGGGGCTGCCGGAGAAACCGATCAGCGGCACGCGGCCGTTCAGCTCGCGGCGGATGGTGCGCACGGCGTCCATCACATAGCCCAGGTCCTTCTCCGGATCCGGGATCGGCAGGGCGTCGATGTCAGCCTGGGTGGTCACGACCTTCTTGAAACGCGGGCCTTCGCCGGTCTCGAAGTACAGGCCCTGGCCCATGGCGTCGGGAATGGTGAGGATGTCGGAGAAAAGGATCGCTGCGTCCAGCTGCGGGTAGCGGTCCAGCGGCTGCAGGGTCACTTCGCAGGCCATCTGCGGGTTCATGCACAGGCTCATGAAGTCACCGGCCTTGGCGCGCGTGGCGCGGTACTCCGGCAGGTAGCGGCCGGCCTGGCGCATCATCCAGACGGGAGTGACATCAACGGGCTGCTTGAGCAGGGCGCGAAGGAAGCGATCGTTCTTCAGGGCAGTCATAACGGCATCCGGAAAAAAAGTGCGGGCATTTTCGCAAAGCCCAAACGAAAAGGCACGGCGGGTGCCGTGCCTTTCGTCCATCGCGACAGTTTGTCGCTGCGACCCTCTGTGATTTAAGCGTCGCGAGCGACGCTCAGGCAAGGCGGAAACAGGCGAGGAAGCGGAGTTTGCTGCAGCAAATGAGCATTCCGAGCCTGTTTCCAACGCCGCCTGAGCTAGCGCAGCAGCTTAAACGCCGAGGTAGTCCAGGATGCCTTCGGCGGCCGTTCTGCCTTCGAAGATCGCCGTCACCACCAGGTCGGAACCGCGGACCATGTCGCCGCCGGCGAAGATCTTCGGGTTGCTGGTCTGGTGCTTGAACTGCGCAGCGGCCGGGGCGATGACGCGGCCCTGGCTGTCGATTTCCACCTGGTGCTGGTCGAACCACGGCGCCGGGCTCGGGCGGAAGCCGAAGGCGATCAGCACGGCTTCGGCCGGGATGATCTCCTCGGAGCCCGGGATCGGCTCGGGGCTGCGACGACCACGCGCATCGGGCTCGCCGAGACGGGTCTCGACCACCTTCACGCCTTCCACCTTGTCCTCGCCGACGATGGCGATGGGCTGGCGGTTGAAGAGGAACTTCACGCCTTCTTCCTTGGCGTTCTTCACCTCTTTGCGCGAGCCTGGCATGTTCTCTTCGTCACGGCGGTAGGCGCAGGTCACGCCTTTCGCGCCCTGACGGATCGAGGTGCGGTTGCAGTCCATCGCGGTGTCGCCACCGCCCAGCACGACGACGCGCTTGCCCTTCATGTCGACGAAGTCTTCCGGCGACTTCTCGAAACCCAGGTTGCGGTTCACGTTGGCGATCAGGAAGTCCAGCGCGTCGTGCACGCCGGGCAGGTCCTCGCCGGGGAAGCCGCCTTTCATGTAGGTGTAGGTGCCCATGCCCATGAATACGGCATCGTACTCATCGAGCAGTTGCTCCATGGTCACGTCCTTGCCGATCTCGGTGTTCAGGCGGAACTCGATGCCCATGCCGGTGAAGACTTCGCGACGGCGCGAAAGCACCTGCTTCTCCAGCTTGAACTCGGGGATACCAAAGGTCAGCAGGCCGCCGATTTCCGGGTTCTTGTCGAACACCACCGGGGCCACGCCGTTGCGCACCAGCACGTCGGCACAGCCCAGGCCCGCCGGGCCCGCGCCAATCACGGCGACGCGCTTGCCGGTGGGCTTGACCTTGGACATGTCCGGGCGCCAGCCCATGGCGAAGGCGGTGTCGGTGATGTACTTCTCCACCGAGCCGATGGTGACCGCGCCGAAGCCGTCGTTCAGGGTGCAGGCGCCTTCGCACAGGCGATCCTGCGGGCACACCCGGCCACAGACTTCCGGCAGGGTGTTGGTCTGGTGGGACAGTTCGGCGGCGGCGAGGATGTTGCCTTCGGAGACCAGCTTCAACCAGTTGGGAATGAAGTTGTGCACCGGGCACTTCCACTCGCAGTACGGGTTGCCGCAGCCCAGGCAACGGTGGGCCTGGTCAGCCGCCTGTTGCGGCTTGAACAGGTCGTAGATTTCCACGAACTCGCGCTTGCGCTGGCGAAGAAGCTTCTTCTTCGGATCCTTGCGCCCGACTTCGATGAACTGGAAGTCATTGTTAAGACGTTCAGACATTTTCAGACCTCATCAAACTTCAGGCGCTTATTGCGGGTTGGCACGAGTGCTGGAGAGCAGGGAACCGAGGCTGGCAGCCTTCGGTTTCACCAGCCAGAACCGACGCAGGTAGTCGTCGAGGTTCTCCAGCAGATGTGCGCCCCACTCGCTCGCCGTTTCCGCCACGTACTCGACCAGCACCTTGCGCAGGTGGCTGCGCTGGGCTTCCATCGCTTCGCCGCTGATCCGCTGGATTTCCACCAGCTCATGGTTCACGCGGTCGACGAAGGTGTTGTCCAGGTCGAGGACATAGGCGAAGCCGCCGGTCATGCCGGAGCCGAAGTTGTAGCCGGTCTTGCCCAGAACGCAGATGAAACCGCCGGTCATGTATTCGCAGCAGTGGTCACCGGTGCCTTCCACGACGGCATGGGCGCCGGAGTTGCGCACGCCGAAACGCTCGCCCGCGGTACCGGCGGCGAACAGCTTGCCGCCAGTGGCGCCGTACAGGCAGGTGTTGCCGACGATGGCCGACTCCTGCGACTTGAACGGGCTGCCCTTGGGCGGGGTGACGACCAGCTTGCCGCCGGTCATGCCCTTGCCCACGTAGTCGTTGGCGTCGCCTTCCAGGTACAGGTGCAGGCCGCCGGCGTTCCACACGCCGAAGCTCTGGCCAGCAGTGCCCTTGAAGCGGAAGGTGATCGGCGCCTTGGCCATGCCCTGGTTGCCGTGGACCTTGGCGATCTCGCCGGAAATCCGCGCGCCGATGGAACGGTCGCAGTTGCAGATATCCAGTTCGTACTCGCCGCCCTTGGCGCCTTCGATGGCGCCGCGGGCCAGGTCGACCATCTTCTCGGCCAGCAGGCCCTGGTCGAACGGCGGGTTCTTCTCGACTTCGCAGAACTGCGGCTTCTCGGCCGGGATCAGGTCGCTGCCCAGCAGCGGCGTGAGGTCGAGGTTGCCCTGCTTGGGCGTCTCGCCCGGCAGGATTTCCAGCAGGTCGGTGCGGCCGATCAGCTCTTCCAGGCTGCGCACGCCGAGCTTGGCCAGCCATTCACGGGTCTCGCTGGCAATGAAGGTGAAGAAGTTCACCACCATGTCCACGGTGCCGATGAAGTGGTCCTTGCGCAGCTTGTCGTTCTGGGTGGCGACGCCGGTGGCGCAGTTGTTCAGGTGGCAGATGCGCAGGTACTTGCAGCCCAGGGCGATCATCGGCGCGGTACCGAAGCCGAAGCTCTCGGCACCGAGGATGGCCGCCTTGATGACGTCCAGGCCGGTCTTCAGGCCGCCGTCGGTCTGCACGCGAACCTTGCCGCGCAGGTCGTTGCCGCGCAGGGTCTGGTGCGCCTCGGCGAGGCCCAGCTCCCACGGGCTACCAGCGTACTTGATGGAGGTGATCGGCGAAGCACCGGTACCGCCGTCGTAGCCGGAGATGGTGATCAGGTCGGCATAGGCCTTGGCCACGCCAGCGGCGATAGTGCCTACGCCCGGTTCGGAAACCAGCTTCACCGAGACCAGCGCCTGCGGGTTGACCTGCTTGAGGTCGAAGATCAGCTGGGCGAGGTCTTCGATGGAGTAGATGTCATGGTGCGGCGGCGGCGAGATCAGGGTCACGCCGGGAACCGCGTAGCGCAGGCGGGCGATCAGGCCGTTGACCTTGCCGCCGGGCAGTTGGCCGCCCTCACCGGGCTTGGCGCCCTGGGCCACCTTGATCTGCAGGACTTCGGCGTTGACCAGGTATTCCGGGGTCACGCCAAAGCGGCCGGTGGCCACCTGCTTGATCTTCGAGCTTTTCAGCGTGCCGTAGCGCGCCGGGTCTTCACCGCCCTCACCGGAGTTGGAGCGACCGCCCAGGCGGTTCATCGCCTCGGCCAGTGCTTCGTGGGCCTCCGGCGACAGCGCGCCGAGGGAGATACCGGCAGCGTCGAAGCGCTTGAAGATGGACTCCAGCGGCTCGATCTCATCCAGGCTCAGCGGCTGCTCGACGGTCTTCACCTTGAGCAGGTCGCGCAGCATCGACACCGGCCGGCTGTCCACCAGTCCGGTGTACTCCTTGAACTTGGCGTAGTCGCCCTGCTGCACGGCGGCCTGCAGGATGTTCACCACGTCCGGGTTGTAGGCGTGGTACTCGCCGCCATAGACGAACTTCAGCAGGCCGCCCTGCTGGATCGCCTTGCGGTTGTTCCAGGCTTCGTTGGCGAGCAGCTTCTGCTCGTTCTCGATGTCGAGGAAGCGCGCACCCTGGATGCGGCTCGGGGTACCCGGGAAGCACAGGTCGGTGACTTCGTCGGACAGGCCGATGGCTTCGAACAGCTGGGCGCCACGGTAGGAGGCGATGGTGGAGATACCCATCTTCGACAGGATCTTCAGCATCCCCTTGGAGATGCCCTTGCGGTAGTACTTGAACACCTCGTAGAGGTCGCCCAGCACTTCGCCGGTACGGATCAGGTCGGCCAGCACCTCGTAGGCGAGGAACGGGTAGACCGCGGACGCGCCGAAGCCCACCAGCACCGCGAAGTGGTGCGGGTCACGGGCGGTGGCGGTTTCCACCAGGATGTTGGAGTCGCAACGCAGGCCGGTCTGCACCAGGCGATGGTGCACGGCGCCGACGGCCAGTGCCGCGTGCACCGGCAGCTTGCCGGGGGCGATGTGACGGTCGGACAAGACCAGCAGCACCTTGCCGGCACGTACGGCTTCCTCGGCCTGGTCGGCGATGTTGCGCACGGCCGCTTCGAGGCCGACGGACTCGTCGTAGTTCAGGTCGATGTGGTGCAGGTCGAAGCCCGGACGCTCCAGGTTCATCAGGGTCCGCCACTTGGCCGGGGAGATCACCGGGGTGGTCAGGATCGCCTGGTTGGCGTGGTGCGGGGACTCTTCGAAGATGTTCTGTTCAATCCCTAAGCAGGTTTCCAGGGACATCACGATCGCTTCGCGCAGCGGGTCGATCGGCGGGTTGGTGACCTGCGCGAAGACCTGGCGGAAGTAGTCGTAGGGCGAACGGATACGCTTGGACAGCACCGCCATCGGGGTGTCATCGCCCATCGAGCCGACCGCTTCCTGGCCCTGCTCGGCGAGCGGGCGCAGCACCTGGTCACGCTCCTCGAAGGTGACCTGGAACATCTTCATGTACTGCTTGAGCTGGTCGCCGTCGTAGCTGGCCACGCCCTGGTCGTCGTCCAGGGTAGCCTGGATGCGCAGAGCGCTCTGGCGCAGCCACTGCTTGTACGGGTGGCGCGACTTCAGACGGTTGTCGATGTCGTCGGTCTGCAGCAGTTGGCCGGTCTCGGTATCCACCGCGAGGATCTGGCCCGGGCCGACGCGGCCCTTGGCGATGACATCCTCGGGCTTGTAGTCCCACACGCCGATTTCCGAGGCGAGGGTGATGTAGCCGTTCTTGGTGGTAACCCAGCGCGACGGGCGCAGGCCGTTGCGGTCGAGCAGGCAGACGGCATAGCGGCCGTCGGTCAGCACGACGCCGGCAGGGCCGTCCCACGGCTCCATGTGCAGCGAGTTGAATTCGTAGAACGCGCGCAGGTCGGCGTCCATGGTCTCGACGTTCTGCCAGGCCGGCGGAATGATCATGCGCAGGCCACGGAACATGTCCATGCCGCCGGTGACCATCAGCTCGAGCATGTTGTCCATGCTGGAGGAGTCGGAACCCACGCGGTTGACCAGCGGGCCGAGCTCGTCGAGATCAGGCATCCACTCGTTGGCGAACTTGGCGCGACGGGCCTGGGCCCAGTTGCGGTTGCCGGTGATGGTGTTGATCTCGCCGTTGTGCGCCAGCAGGCGGAACGGCTGGGCCAGCGGCCATTTCGGCAGGGTGTTGGTCGAGAAGCGCTGGTGGAAGACGCAGATGGCGGTCTTCAGGCGCTCGTCGGAAAGGTCCGGATAGAAGGCGGCGAGGTCCGCCGGCATCATCAGGCCCTTATAGATGATGGTCTTGTGCGAGAAGCTGCAGATGTAGTGGTCGGCGTCCTCGGCGTTAGCCACGGAGGAGCGGCGACGGGAGCTGAACAGCTTGACCGCGAATTCCTGGTCGGACAGGCCTTCACCGCCGATGAACACCTGCTCGATCTGCGGCAGGCGCTCCAACGCCAGGCGACCCAGGACGCTGGTGTCGATCGGCACCTTGCGCCAGCCGACCAGCTTCAGGCCGGCGCGCTCGATCTCGCGATTCATGTTCGCGCGGGCGGCCTCGGCTTTCACCGGATCCTGGTTGAAGAAGACCATGCCCACGGCGTACTGGCCGGGCAGCTCGGTCGCGAAGGACTCCTTGGCCACGGCGCGCAGGAACTGGTCGGGCTTCTGGATCAGCAGCCCACAGCCGTCCCCGGTTTTCCCGTCCGCGTTGATCCCACCTCGGTGGGTCATGCAGGTCAGTGCTTCGATGGCGGTTTGCAGAAGTTCGTGGCTTGCCTCGCCCGTCATATGGGCGATCAGACCGAATCCGCAGTTATCCTTGAACGTCTCAGGATGGTACAGACCTGCTTTCATAGGGAACTCTCACCGGCAAAACTTTTATAAATTCCAGGGTCTGCTGACGTTTCGCCATCGCCCTGTTTCGCCGTGCAGGCTCGTTTCCCGCGCACCCTGAAGGCTCGGGCCGCATCTATCGTGCAGCGCCGCTTACGCCCCTGGTTCACCTGGAATGACCGTTCCGCGCGAGGTGCCACGTCTTACCCAACGTAGCGGCGGTTCCGGCCCTGGCCATGACGAAACGTCAGCAGACCCTCTTCAAGCACTTCGCCTGTCTACCCGCTCAAGCGGCGGTTTCCGATAGGCAAAGGGAGGTCATTGTACACACGGGGAAAGCGACGTCACTGAATTTTTTTGACGCACTGCTGACACCCGATGTCGCATTTTTATAAGAACGCGACAAAAGAAACAAGCCAATAAAAAAGCCGAGCCCCAGGATATGGGGCTCGGCTTTTTCAGTATTGCGACAGTGCGACCTTTCAGCGCGCCCCGGCGATGTCCTGCTGGATGCTGGAGAAGGGGCGAGCCCAGGGCTTGGAGGCCTGGATCTTCGCCGGCAGCTTCTTGATCGCGGCCTGGGCGGCATTGCGGTCAGCGAAGTTGCCGTAGGTCACCACATAGAACGGCTTGCCCTGCAGGTTCTTGCGGAAGTAGCGGTAGTCACCACCGCCCTGCTGGCTGATGAAGGCCTTGGCGCTGGCTTCGGAGCCGGTGCCCAGCACCTGCACGGAGTAGCGCGACCCGGCCTGGGACTGATACCAGCTGCTGCCACCAGCACTGCCGGCGGCTGCGGCGGGTTTGCTGGCGGCGGTCGCCGGCTTGGCACTGGCAACAGTGGTGGCAGGTTTGGGCGCTGCGGGCTTGGCAGTCTGGACTGGCTTGGCCGGTGCGGTAGCGGCCGGCTTGACCGGCTCCGGGCGCGGCGTAGCTGCCGGAGTCGGCGCGGGCTGGATAGCGGCCTGCTGCTGGGCGGGGGCCGGCGGAACCGGGTTCAGCGGTTTCGGGCCGTTGTTGGCCAGCGGCGTCACAGGCGGCGCGCTGGTGGTCACGGTCGGCGGAATGGCTGCGGACGGCATGGCGCCTTCGTCGGAATCTTCCTGGCCGCCGGCCTGGGCCATCGGCTCGCGGATCACCGGCTGGCTTTCGCCTACCAGCGGCAGCGGCAGCGGCTGGTTGGAGCCTGCGAATTCCACCGACGGGCCATTGCCCTGAGCATCGGGCTGCGGCTGAGCGTTCGGCTGCGGTGCGGCGCCATTCAGCGGCAGTTGCGACGAAGTCTGCGCAGCGGTGTTGCTCGCTGTCTCCGGCTTGGTGGTCTTGCCCTGCATGAACCAGGCAGCGATGACGCCAATCGCGACCACGCCCAGGATGGCCAGATGTTTCTTCGGCAGCTTGAAGCCGGCACCGGCCGCTTTGCGCTCGCCACTGCGATCCGCCAGCATCGCCTCGATCATCGCGTCGCGTGCGGTCTGGTTGATAGTGCCCGGCCAACCACCGGATTGTTCGTGAATGTCGGCCAGCAGGTCGACGGAGATCAGCTCGATGCCCTGCCCAGCACCTTCCAGGCGCTGCGCGAGGTATTCGCGGGTTTCTTCCTCGCTGTAGGGTTGCAGTTCGATGGCGTGGAAGCGCTCCTCGCCTTCGGACAGCACTTCCAGGCGCGACAGCAACTCGGGCTCGCCGAACAGGAAGACGTGCAGGCGCGCTTCGGAGTTGCCGGCAGCCAGCAGCAACAGGACTTCGAGGGCGTCGTCGCGCAGTTGCTCGGCGTCGTCCACCAGCAGATAAACGTCCTGCCCGGTGATTGCCAGCTGAGCAACCTTGGCCAGGATCGCCTCGATGCTGGTCTGGGTGATACCCAGGCCTTGCGCGAGCTGGCGCAGCAGTGTGGCTTCGTCGGTCACCGAGCGACCGGAAATCACCACGCTGGAGACGGCGTCCTTGTTGGTACTGGCCACCAGAGCCTGGCGCAGCAGCGTCTTGCCGCTGCCCAGCGGGCCGGTGACGGCCAGCAGCAGGTGACTGTAGCGCGCCAGGTGGTGCAGCTGGCCCAGTACGGGCTTGCGCTGCGCCGGGAAGAACTTGAAGCCTGGAACCCGCGGTGCGAACGGATCGTGGCTGAACTGGTAGTGGGCCAGGAAGGCCTCATCGGCATGCAAGCTGGACATGGGACCTCAGTGTTCTCCTGCCTGACCGACCAGTGTCTGGTAGTCAGCGCGCAGTGTTTCTTCCAGAATCTCACGGGGGAATTCGGCGGTCACGACCGCGCCCCCCAGCCCTTGGAGCAATACCAGACGCAAACGGCCATCGAGCACTTTCTTGTCGACAGCCATGTGCTCGAGAAAATGCTCGGCGTTCATTTCCTGCGGCGGGACCACCGGCAGCTTCGCCGCGGCAAGCAGGCGGATACCGCGGTCGAGTTCGGCCTTTGTCAGCCATCCCAGCCGATGCGACATCTCAAGTGCCATCACGGTTCCCGCACCCACGGCCTCGCCGTGCAACCAGACGCCATAGCCCATGTGGGTCTCGATGGCGTGGCCGAAGGTGTGGCCCAGGTTGAGCGTGGCGCGGACGCCGGTTTCCTTCTCGTCGGCGCCGACCACTCGCGCTTTGGCTGCGCAGGAGCGCTCGATGGCCTCGGTCAGCGCAGTGGGCTCCAACTCCAGGAGGTCATCCATGTGCGCTTCCAGCCAGGTGAGGAAGGGCTCGTCGCAGATGAAGCCGTACTTGACCACTTCCGCCAGGCCCGCCGACAGCTCGCGCGGCGGCAGGGTCTTCAGGGTCGCGGTATCGATGACCACGGCCTGGGGCTGGTAGAACGCCCCGACCATGTTCTTGCCCAGCGGGTGGTTGATGCCGGTCTTGCCGCCGACCGAGGAGTCCACCTGGGACAGCAGGGTGGTCGGCACCTGGATGAAGTCGACACCGCGCTGGTAGCAGGCCGCCGCGAAACCGGTCATATCGCCGATGACGCCACCGCCCAGGGCGATGAGGGTGGTCTTGCGATCATGGCGCGCGGTCAGCAGGCCATCGAAGATCAGTTGCAGGGTTTCCCACTGCTTGTAGGCCTCGCCGTCGGGGAGCACGACCGTGGTGACCTTGTAGCCGGCCAGGGTCTTCTGCAGTCGATCCAGGTACAGCGGCGCGATGGTTTCGTTGGTGACGATGGCTACCTGGCGGCCGCGAATATGCGGCTCGAAGTAGCGCGGATCGTCCAGCAGCCCTTCACCGATATAGATCGGGTAGCTACGATCGGCCAGATCGACGTTGAGTATGCGCATGAAACCCCCAGGCAAGAAAGGGGACTAGGATACCGCAGATTGCAGCGCCGTTAATGGCGCTCAAGCTCACGCAACCGCTCCAGAATCTCCAGGACGACCAGGCGTGGAGGCCGCTCGTCGGTTTCGATGATCACATCGGCGATTTCGCGATAAAGCGGGTCGCGCATCTGCATGAGATCACGGAGGATCTGGTCCGGATTGGGCTTCTGCAGCAACGGGCGATTCTTGTCGCGCGCCGTGCGGGAAATCTGCTGCTCGACCGAGGCGTGCAGGTAGATCACCTTGCCGCCGGCCTTGAGGATGAGGCGATTGGCATCGCGCATCACCGCGCCGCCACCGGTGGCAATGACCATGCCCCCTTCATCGCACAACTCGGCCAGCATCGCCTGCTCACGCTCGCGGAAGCCCGCCTCGCCCTCGACATCGAATATCCAGGGGATGTTGGCTCCGCAGCGCTGCTCGATCTCTTTATCCGAATCTTTGAAGACGAGGTGAAGCTCTTTGGCGAGAAGACGCCCGATGGTGCTTTTACCAGCCCCCATCGGGCCTACCAGAATCAAATTGGACACGACATTGATCAACGGCCGACTGCAATGGCCTGATTATTCATGATCCGCGGGGTAAGGAAAACCAGCAGCTCGTTCTTGCTGTCGGTCACGTAGTCGTTCTTGAACAGGCGGCCGATCATCGGCACGTCGCCCAGGAACGGCACCTTAGCCGTCGATTTGGTCTGGGTGTTGGAGAACACGCCACCGATCACGATGGTTTCGCCATCGTTGACCAGCACCTTCGCGTTCACTTCGTTCTTCTTGATCGGCGGTACGCCGTTCAGGGCGTTGGCGTAGTCCGGCTCGTCCTTGTTGACCTTCACTTCCATGATGATGCGGTTGTCCGGCGTGATCTGCGGGGTCACTTCCAGGGACAGCGCCGCCTCCTTGAAGGACACCGAGGTCGCGCCGCTGGAGCTGGCTTCCTGGTAAGGAATCTCCGAGCCCTTGAGGATCTTCGCCGTTTCCTTGTCAGAGGTGACAACCTTCGGCTGCGAGACCACTTCACCGTTGCCGGTTTTCTCCATGGCGTTCAACTGGAGATCCAGGATGGTGTTGTTGGTGGTGAAGCCGATGCTGATACCCGAGGTCGGCGTGACATTCGAGGTTCCCAGATCGACGAAGGTATTGCCTGTGCTGTTGGTGCCGCCCGAAACATCGAAGTTGCCGTGACCGGACAACGAACCGCTCCAGTTCACGCCCAGCTCCTTGGTGTAATCGACGTTGGCCTCGACAATCCGCGCCTCGATCATCACCTGGCGAACCGGGATGTCCAGCTGTGCGACGATGCGGCGCAGCTCGTCCAGGCGATCCTGAGTCTGGTAGGCGATGATGCTGTTGGTACGGTCGTCGACGGTGATCGAGCCGCGATTTTCGCCCTGAGCCGCGGCAGCGACACCCGGGGCAGCAGCGCCGCCAGTGACGGAGCTGAACAGCTTGGCGATATCCGCCGCCTTGGCGTAGTTCACCTGGATCAGCTCACGACGCAGGGGGGCGAGCTCGGCAATCTGCTTCTGCGCCTCCAGTTCCTGACGCTCGCGAGCGGCGATTTCATCAGCCGGCGCAACCAGCAGCACGTTGCCCACCTTGCGCTTGTCCAGGCCCTTGGTCTTGAGCACCAGGTCCAGCGCCTGATCCCACGGCACGTTCTGCAGGCGCAGGGTGATGTTGCCCTGCACGGTGTCCGAGGCCACCAGGTTCAGGTCGGTGAAGTCGGCGATCAGTTGCAGCACCGAGCGCACATCGATGTCCTGGAAGTTCAGCGAGAGCTTTTCACCGGTGTAGGCGAAGGCGTCCTTCTTGCGCTTCTCGGCATCGTCCTGGGTCAGCGGCTTGATGCTGACGGTCATGCGATTGTCGGTCTGGTAGACGAGGTAGTCGTACAGCCCGGTCGGCTCGATGGTGATGCTGGCCTTGTCGCCGACAGCGGAAGCGTTGACGAGCTGTACCGGCGTGGCAAAGTCTTTCACATCCAGGCGGACGCGCAGGTTGTCCGGCAGCTGAGTGCGCGGGAAGTCCAGACGAATCTTGCCACCCTGCTCCTGAATGTCGGGGCTGACGGTCGGATCGGACAGATCGATCACGACATTGCCTTCGCCCTGTTCGCCACGCTGGAAATCGATGTTGCGGATCGCCTTGCCTGCCGGAATGTAAGGCTTGGGCTGGGCGGGCTTGGCGGCGGCCGCAGTTGGCGCAGCAGAAGCATAGGAACTCGACGGCGCAGCGCCAGCACCCACCACAACGTAAAGATTCGAACCTTCCGCACGAGTGGAGTAAGGCACCAGGGTAGCCAGGTTGACGATGAGGCGCGTACGGTCCTTGGCCTCGACCACGGTCAGGCTGCGGGCGTTGCCCACGCCCAGCTCGCGGTTCTTGCTGCCCAGCTTGTTCTGCACGCCCGGCAGATCCAGTGCGATACGCGCGGGCTGCTCGATGGTATAGCCACGCGGTGCAGCCACCGGCTCGTCGAAGCCGAGCTTGAGCTCCACGCGGTCGCCCGGCAGGGCCGCCACGTCGACACTCTGCAGGTTTGCAGCCAGCAGGGTCGGTGCGAATACGGCCGCGAGCACGGAAATGCCCAGGCGGGAAAGCGTTTTATTCATCGTCTGAATCCGTCGTGCAGACTGCTGTTTGTTATCCATGTTCATCCCCGCCCTTAGGAGCGTTCCTTGAGAGTCAGGCTGCGCGGACGTTCCAGCCAGCCACCCTCACCATCAGGAACGATTTCAATCACGTCGATCTTGGCTTCGCTGATCGCAACGATCTTGCCGTCGTTGCGCCCAAGATAGTCACCCACCCGGACCCGGTGCACCCCTCCTGCACCTTTGACGAGCGCAAACACCTGACTGTCCTTGCCCAGCGTACCGACCATTTCAAAGGTCTCGATATTGAAGCCTTCGAGGAACTGCTTGACCCGGGTCTCGTCAGGCTTGATGACCTTGTTGCCCTTCTGCTTGACGGCCAGATCAATCTTCACCGGCGGCTGGAAAGGGCTGCGCAAGGACGCCGCACTGTACGTGAAGGCCTCGTAAGCCTGGAACTTCGGCAGCGGCTCGATGGCACCTTTCGGGCGAGCGCGCACTTCGTCCATGAAACTCTGCAAGTCGGCAAAGTCGCTTCCCGAACCACAGCCGTTAAGGGTCAGGAGCAGGAAACTGCAAATGATCAGGCGCCCCCTCATTTCTTCTTCGCTCCTGCAGCCGGGACAGTAGCCTTCACGCCCTTGTCGTTGTACCGGTAGGTCTTCGCCAGAATACTCATACGCAGCTTCGAGGTGCTGTCCGCACTCGCCGGCTTGATGTCGAAATCATGCAGCGTCACGATCCGCGGCAGGCTGGCCACACCGCTGACGAAGGTGGCCAGGTCGTGATAGCCACCCACGACGCTGATCTGGATCGGCAGCTCGATATAGAACTGCTGGGTAACTTCCGGCAGCAGCTTGATCTCTTCGAACTCCAGGCCACTACCCAGACCGGTGCGAGTGATGTCTTCCAGCAGCCCCGGCACTTCGGTATCGCTCGGCAGTTGACGCAGCAAGGCACCGAAGGACTCTTCCATCTCCTTCATCTGCACCTTGTAGGCGTCCAGGTTTGCCGCCTGAAAGGCCTTGGTCGAGAACTGCTGCTTGAGGGTCTGCTCTTCCTCGCGATTGCGATCCAGCTGATCCTGCAGATCCTTCAGGTGGAAGTTGTACCCGAGCGCCAGCACCACAGCCATCACCAGCACGCAGGCAATGAACTTGACCGCTGCCGGCCAGGAGCCGAGGTTGTTCAGGTCAAGATCGTTGAAATCGATCTTGCGCAAGCTCTCCAGAGAACTGGCCAGACTCATTTCTTGGCTCCTTGCGCGGCGCTGGTCTTGTTCTGTTCCTCGCCGCCGGGCTGCGTCTGCTGCACGGTCAGCTGGAAGACGTTCGCCTGATCCAGTGCGCCCTGGGTGACGGCCTTCACCTCGGTGAGGTTCGGCGATGTCAGCCACTCCGACGCATCCAGGTTGCGCATCAGGTTGGAGACGCGATTGTTGGATTCGGCCGCCCCCGCAATGAAAATCGACTTCCCGGACATCTTCAGCTCAGTGAAGAACACGCCATCGGGCAAGGTACGAACCAGTTGATCAAAGACCCGGCCGATGATCGGACGGTTGCCCTGCAGGTCCTGGATGATCTTCATCCTTTCCAGCAACTGCTGGCGACGGGTCTTCAGCTCGCTGATCTCCTTGATCCGGGCATCCAGCACGGCGATTTCCTTGCGCAGGAAGTCGTTACGCGCGCTCTGGTTCTCGATGGCCGAATTGAAGTACTGGTCGCCCAAGAAAATCAGAGCCCCGGAAGCCAGCAGCACAGCACCGAGGATCACCAGGAAGCGTTGCTTGCGCTCCTCGCGCAGTTGCTCTCGCCAGGGCAATAAGTTGATGCGTGCCATCAGTCGAAACTCCTCATCGCCAGACCGCAGGCAATCATCAGCGCGGGCGCATCGCTGGCCAGCGCACCGGCGTTGACCTTGCCGCTCAACACCATGTCGGCGAACGGGTTGGCCACCAGGGTCGGAGTACCGATCTTCTGCTGGATCAGGCGATCCAGGTCAGGGATGGACGCTGTGCCACCCGCCAGCAGGATGTAATCCACATCGTTGAACTGGCCGGCGGCGAAGAAGAACTGCAATGAACGGGATACCTGCTGAACGACGGCATCCTTGAACGGTTGCAGCACTTCGCTGTCGTAGTCATCCGGAAGACCACCCTGCTTCTTGGCAAGGCCCGCTTCCTCGACCGACAGGCCATAGCGACGCTGGATTTCCTCGGTCAACTGGCGCCCACCGAAGAGCTGTTCGCGCGTATAGATAGTGCGACCGTGGTGCAGGACGCTCAGCGTGGTCATGGTGGCGCCGATATCCACCACCGCAACTGTGAGCTCGTCGGCATTGCCGCCCAACTGGTCTCCCAGCAGACTGAATGCTCGCTCCAGCGCATAGGCTTCAACGTCGACGACCTTGGCCGTCAGACCCGCGAGCGCCAGCGCAGCTTCGCGCACCTCGACGTTTTCCTTGCGGCAAGCGGCAAGAAGAACATCGACGCGCTCTGCGTTGCGCGCGGACGTGCCTTGCACCTCGAAGTCGATCGCGACCTCTTCGAGGGGATAGGGGATGTACTGGTCGGCCTCGATCTTGAGCTGGTTCTCCAACTCGTCGTCCGAGAGTCCGCCGTCCATCTCGATGGTTTTGGTGATGACCGCCGAGCCGGCAACCGCGACCGCAGACGTTTTCACAGCGGTCCGCGCTTTGGCGACCACACGTGACAACGCCTGGCCGACACCCTCCAGCTCAGCGATGTTCTTTTCTACCACTGCATTGGGCGGGAGCGGCTCGACAGCGTAGGCCTCTACCTTGTAGCGGCCTCCAGAGCGGCTCAATTCGAGAAGTTTGACCGAAGTCGAACTGATGTCTATCCCCAGCAGCGTGTTCGCTTTCTTATTGAAGAGCCCTAGCACGACTGATTTCCTATCAGCATCCGAGACTTACGGACGATTTATGTTTTTCCACATTAGATACCAGACTTGACAGCTTCGCAAATGGCTCGCCAGCAAAAAAACTGCTTATAATGTGATCAGCTTTTCCCTTTTTACCGCGCCATCCGCTTAACTCTTTCTTTTCTCTGGAAATCCAAGACCTTCCGATGCGCCTGCTGAAGTTTCTGTGGTGGACTTGTGTCACCATTATTTGTGGAGTGCTGCTCAGTTTCAGCGGCGCCTATCTGTACCTCAGCCCGAACCTCCCTTCCGTGGAGGCCTTGCGCAACGTGCGATTGCAGATGCCGCTGCGCGTGTACAGTGCTGATAACAAATTGATAGCAGAGTTTGGCGAGATGCGCCGAACGCCGATTCGATTTGCTGAAATCCCCCCGGATTTCACCCACGCACTGTTATCGGCTGAAGATGACAATTTCGCCAACCATTATGGCGTGGACGTCAAAAGCCTGATGCGTGCTGCCGCGCAATTATTGAAGACCGGTCACATCCAGACCGGCGGCAGCACCATCACCATGCAGGTCGCGAAGAACTACTTCCTCACCAACGAGCGCAGTTTTTCCCGCAAGATCAACGAGATACTGCTCGCCCTGCAGATCGAGCGCTCGCTTACCAAGGACGAGATCCTCGAGCTCTACGTCAACAAGATCTACCTGGGCAACCGCGCCTACGGCGTCGAGGCTGCAGCCCAGGTTTACTACGGCAAGTCCATCAAGGACCTGAGCCTGGCCCAGATGGCGATGATCGCCGGCCTGCCCAAGGCGCCGTCGCGCTACAACCCGCTGGCGAATGCCGCGCGCAGCCTGGAACGACGCAACTGGATCCTCGAGCGCATGCTCAAGCTCGGTTTCATCGACCAGCAGCGCTACCAGGCAGCTATCCAGGAACCGGTAGGCGCTTCCTACCACGTTCAGACTCCGGAACTGGCCGCCCCCTACATCGCCGAGATGGCCCGCGCCGAACTGGTCGGCCGCTTTGGCGGCGACGCCTACACCGAAGGCTATCGCGTCTACACCACCGTACGCAGTGATCTGCAGGAAGACGCCAATACCGCCCTGCGCGAAGGCCTGCAGGATTATGACCAGCGCCATGGCTATCGCGGCCCCGAAACCCGCCTGCCTGGCAAGACCCGCGACGCCTGGCGCCAGGCTATCGCGCAGCAGCGCCCGCTGGGCGGCCTGGAGCCGGCCATCGTCGTCCAGGTCGAGAAAAGCGGTGCCATGGTCATGACCCGCGACGGCAAGGAAGAGGCCCTGAGCTGGGACGGCATGAAATGGGCCCGCCCGTACCTGAGCAACAACAGCATGGGCCGCATGCCCAGCCAGCCCAGCGACGTGGTGCAGGCCGGCGATGTGATTCGCGTGCAACGCAAGGACGACGGCTCGCTGCGCCTGACCCAGGTGCCTGTCGCGCAGAGTGCCCTGGTGTCGCTGAACCCGCAGGACGGCGCGATCATGGCGCTGGTCGGTGGCTTCTCCTTCGAGCAGAGCAACTACAACCGCGCCACCCAGGCCCGCCGCCAGCCCGGCTCGAGCTTCAAGCCGTTCATCTACAGCTGCGCGCTGGACAACGGCTTTACTGCCGCCTCGCTGATCAACGATGCCCCGGTGGTGTTCTACGACGAGTACCTGGACAAGGTCTGGCGCCCGAAGAACGACACCAATACCTTCCTCGGCCCGATTCCCATGCGCGAAGCGCTCTACAAGTCGCGCAACATGGTCTCGATCCGCATCCTCCAGGCCCTGGGCGTCAACCGCGCGCGCGACTGCATCAGCAAGTTCGGCCTGAACAAGGATGACCTGCCGCCAAACCTGTCCATGGCCCTGGGAACCGCGACCCTGACCCCGATGGAGATCGCCAGCGCCTGGACCGTCTTCGCCAATGGCGGATTCAAGGTCTCGCCCTATATCGTCCAGCGCATCGAAAGCCGCGACGGCCAGGTGCTGTACCAAGCCAATCCGCCCAGCATTCCCCACGACGCGGAGCAGGTACAGGCGCAGCCACAACCGGCCGCCACCGACGCCTTCGGCAACGACGACCCGAGCCAGGCCAAGACCACGATCGAACCAGCCGCAGCCGAACGCGTCCTCGACGCCCGTACCGCGTACATCATGACCAGCATGCTGCAGGACGTGATCAAGCGCGGCACCGGCCGTCGTGCCCTGGCGCTCAAGCGCGACGATCTGGCAGGCAAGACCGGCACCACCAACGAGTCGAAGGATGCCTGGTTCTCCGGCTTCAACGCCGATTTCATGACCACCGTGTGGGTGGGCTTCGACCAGCCGGAAAGCCTTGGCCGCGCCGAGTACGGCGGTAACGTCGCCCTGCCGATCTGGATGCGCTACATGGGCGCGGCGCTGAAAGACAAACCGTCGCACCTGCTGCCCGAACCGCCCGGCCTGGTCAGCCTGCGTATCGACCCGGTCACGGGGCGCGCGGCGCCTCCGGGCACACCAGGCGCGTATTTCGAATTGTTCAAGAACGAAGACACGCCGCCGTCGATGAACGAACTGGCGCCTGGCAGCACTCCTGGCAGCGGTATGCCGGCGGACGAAGAAGCGCCGATCGATCTGTTCTGATAGCAAGGCCCCTCCCAGGAGGGGCCTTCTCATTTTCGGGAATCATTCCCGACAAAATCATGGCATTTAGCCAAAGCATTGATTAATCTGGGCTTTGCGGCGGTGAACAACCCCAGGCGACCGACCCCATCCGGAACGTCAGGGGCTTCCCGCAGCAACTTCATCAGGAGATTCGAATGCCGCGCCCCCTGATTGGCTGGCTGTTCTGCCTGATCGTCCTTGTGCTCGGCGCGCCCCTGTTGCGCCTGCTCGCACAGCCACGCTCACTCGAGCCGGCGCCTGACCTCGTCTACCTGGACCAAATGTTTACCGTGCTGATTGCCAGCGCGGGCCTGGTCGGGTTGTTCATCGCCTTCCTGCTGCGTCTCGCAGGTCGAGTCCTGATAGCACTGGTACTGCTCGTGCCGGCCATAATCCTTTGCGCGTGGCATCTGACCCACACCCATCTTGGCCCGGTTTCGCCCACAACGGAGCAATACGAGTGGCTGCTGGCAGGCCTGGCGGTCTATGCGCTTACGTTGGCGGGCACCCATTGGCTGAACCAGGGCGAGCGCGGCCCGCGCAAAGCGCTGCGTTACCTGGGCCTCGCCTTGCTGCTGCCGTGGTGCCTGGGGCTGTTCTACCTCGGGCGCCTCTACTACTGAGGCAAGTCGCGCCAGGTCAGGTAGACGCGCAGGTCGAACTCCAGCTGGTGATAACCGGGCAGCATGTGCTCGCAGAGCTGGTAGAAGGACTTGCTGTGATCGCGCTCCTTCAGGTGCGCCAACTCGTGGACAACGATCATCTGCAGGAACTCGGGAGCTGCCTCCTTGAACAACGAGGCAACACGGATCTCCTTCTTCGCCTTGAGCTTGCCACCCTGTACCCGCGAGATCGCCGTATTCAGGCCAAGCGCCCGCTGCACCACGTCCAGCTTGTTGTCGTAGAGCACCTTGTCCACCGCAGGCGCAGTGCGCATGTACTGTTGCTTGAGGTCCATGGCATAGCTATACAGCGCCTTGTCGCTCTGCACGTCGTGGCGACCGGGGTAGCGACGCTCCAGATACTCGCCGAGGCGGTCCTGCTCGATGAGCTGGCGCACCTGGTCCTGGAGTTGTGGAGGATAGGCCTGGAGGTAACGAAGCGGCTGCATGGGAAACGACTGGCGGAGGAAACGTCCGCCAGTCTACCGCATTCACCGATCAGGCCAGCGCGCGGGTGCTATAGGCCTCGGTACGGTAAGGGAAAGCGACTTCGCTACGCCCCTTCAGCGCCGGATGCGTGGCGATCAGCTCGTGCAGCTGTTCGGCGACACGCTGCTTTTGCTCGTCGGGCAGCGCCGCGATGAAGCTCACCGAGAGGGTGCGCGCAACAATGACCTGCTCCGGCGGGCCAATGTGCTGGTAGCTGAACTCACGCAGGCGCAAGTCCTCGAAACGCGACCCGGCGAAGGCGCGGCGCCATTGCCCGGTATGGAAACGCGGCGTGCTGCCCTCGTAGCGTTCGAGAATCCGCGTCACCTGGGCCACCCAGTCGACCCGCTCGTCGCGCACGTTCCAGACCAGGCCCAAGTGGCCGCCCGGCCGCAGGACGCGATGGATTTCCTCCAGCGCCCGCTCATCGGCGAACCAGTGGAAGGCCTGGGCGCAAGTCAGCGCATCGACGCTCTCTGCCGCCAGAGGTATCGCCTGTGCCGTGCCATTCAGCGCCTTCACGGCGGGCAACGCTACACTGAGCTGCTCTCGCATCGCCGCCACCGGCTCGATGGCGGTGACCTGCGCCCCCGTGCGCAGCAGTAGCGTGGTGAACTTCCCGGTGCCTGCACCGAGATCGACAACGCTCCTGCCCGTGCCGATCCCCAGCTCTTCGCCGAGCCAGCCCAGCAGCTCGTCGGGATAGTCCGGGCGCCCGTGAGCGTAGGTCTTCGCTTCGCGGGAGAACCCCTCCCGCGCACTGCCGTGTACATCCGTCATCGTGCCTCCAGAGCCCATCCGGCCGGAGCACCAGCGCTCAGCGGAACCGGCAGGCCTTACCGTCCAGATAAATACGGTAGCAGCTGAGCAGGCGCGATTCCTTGATACGGCAGCGCTTCTGCCGGCATTCGCTGGAGAACTCGAAGCGACCGCCGTCCGGATCAGCCAACTGGATGCGGATCGCCGGCCAGCCCTTCTTCGGCGCCTTTTCCGGGGTACTGAGCACGCGGTTTTCATTTTCCACCAGCGCGGCGCCCGCTTCCGCGTAATCGAAGACGAACAGCAAGGTGCGCGAGGTCTTCAGCGTGCACTCCTGGTGCGTCAGGCAGTTCTGCGCATCCACGGGCAACTCCACAGGCGGCTTGGGCGCTGGCGCAGGCGGCTGTGTCGAGTGCAACGAGCAACCCGCGAGAAGCGCCAGCAGCAAGACGGAAAGCAAGGCGCGCAACATCGGCGATTTCCTTCTGGCGGATATGAAAGAGCCCCGCAGCGCGGGGCTCTTCAACTCTTCAACTCTTCAGAAACAGAGCGAGAGCGGGAACCGGGCTCGAGATCAGTTGACCTTCGACACCAGCTCACCCTTGGCGTAACGCTGGAACATGCCTTCCAGGGAGATCGGCTTGATCTTCGAGGCATGGCCGGCAGTGCCGAAGGCTTCGTAGCGAGCGATGCAGATATCACGCATGGCGACGATGGTCTTGGCGAAGAACTTGCGCGGGTCGAACTCGCTCGGCTGCTCGGCCATCATGCGGCGGATGGCACCGGTGGAAGCCAGGCGCAGGTCGGTGTCGATGTTGACCTTGCGCACGCCGTGCTTGATGCCTTCGACGATTTCCTCGACCGGCACGCCGTAAGTTTCCTTGATGTCGCCGCCGAACTCGTTGATCACCTTCAGCCACTCTTGCGGCACCGAGGAGGAGCCGTGCATCACCAGGTGGGTGTTGGGGATGCGCTTGTGGATTTCCTTGATGCGCTCGATGGAAAGCACGTCGCCGGTCGGCGGCTTGGTGAACTTGTAGGCGCCGTGGCTGGTGCCGATGGCGATGGCCAGGGCGTCGACCTGAGTCTTCTTGACGAAGTCCGCAGCTTCTTCCGGGTCGGTCAGCAGCTGGCTGTGGTCCAGCACGCCCTCGGCGCCAACGCCGTCTTCTTCGCCAGCCATGCCGGTTTCCAGGGAGCCCAGGCAGCCCAGCTCACCTTCCACGGACACGCCGCAGGCGTGGGCGAAGGCAACGGTCTGCTGGGTCACACGGACGTTGTACTCGTAGTCGGCCGGGGTCTTGCCGTCTTCCTTCAGCGAGCCGTCCATCATCACCGAGCTGAAGCCCAGCTGGATGGAGCGCTGGCAGACGTCAGGGCTGGTGCCGTGGTCCTGGTGCATGCACACCGGGATGTGCGGGAATTCTTCGATGGCCGCGAGGATCAGGTGGCGCAGGAAAGGCGCACCGGCGTATTTGCGGGCACCGGCGGAGGCCTGCACGATCACCGGGGAATCGGTCTTGTCGGCCGCTTCCATGATGGCGCGCATCTGCTCCAGGTTGTTGACGTTGAAAGCCGGAACGCCGTAGCCGAACTCGGCGGCGTGGTCCAGCATTTGGCGCATGCTGATGAGTGCCATGGTCTTCGCTTCTCCCAGAAGTCAGGCTCGGTTACACGAGCCCCTTAACTACATGTTTGGAAGCCTGCCGCAGGGGCAGGCCGTGTTCAAGTCTTCCGGCACACGCCGGACAATCGGCGCTCAGGGCGCCCTGCAACCACGGCCGATCAGGTCGTTGCTCTCGACCCAGTAGACCAGGCCCTGGTCGCCTTTGATGCTCAAGCCGATCAGCCCGTCGCTATAGAAAGCGCCGGAGCCGCCGGGTTCCTCTTCCAGGTGATGGACCACGTCGTCCTCACCCAGCTTCAGGTCGACCACCGACTTGCTGGGATCGACGTAGCGCCACTGCACCTCGGCCTTGCTGTCACAGACCCAGTGGTTCCAACCACTGCCCGAAGCCGACTTGCCGCCGGACGAATGGCTCGAGCAGCCCGCCACCAGCAATAGGGCCAGGGCCGGGACGATATAACGCAGCATCGGGCGACTCTCCTTCGGGCGGACGCGCCGCCGGATATCCAATGCGCCAGATTGCCCGTCCCGCCGCAGGAACACCAGTGACGCCTGCGCCAGGGCGCGGGCGGCACTGCCAGTTCGTGATCCCGACCGCCGGGGCGACGCCTCAGGGGCAGTTCACCGGCTTCTGGTCAGGAGTCGGATCGCCGCTACTCTGGCTTTCCACCCGCTCGCGGTTCTGGTCCGAAGGCACCATGACCGAGGGCGGGCTCATCACTTCACAGGTACTGGGCGTTCCGCCGCCTCCGGCGCAACCCACCAGCACGAGGCAAAACGACAACAGAGGGGTGACAGCTCGCATGACCGTTCTCCTTGGCATCCGTACAAGGCTTGTGACCCGAGGATGCCGCGGAGGTTTGCTTTACTGTCACCCCGGCAGCACGCCGGCTCAGGCCTTGGCGCGCTGTTCCAGCACTTCGACGGCCGGCAGGACCTTGCCCTCGACGAACTCGAGGAAGGCGCCACCACCGGTGGAAATGTAGGAGATCTGCTCGCCGATGCCGTACTTGTCGATGGCAGCCAGGGTGTCGCCACCGCCGGCGATGCTGAAGGCGGAGCCTTCGGCGATGGCCTTGGCCAGCGTCTTGGTGCCTTCGCCGAACTGGTCGAACTCGAACACGCCAACCGGACCGTTCCAGAGAATGGTCTTGGAGGTCTTCAGCAGCTCGGCGAACTGGGCAGCAGTCTTCGGGCCGATATCCAGGATCATGTCATCGTCGGCCACGTCAGCGATGTCCTTGACGGTGGCAACAGCGGTCTCGGCGAACTCCTTGGCAACCACCACGTCCACCGGCAGCGGTACGCTGACCTTGGCGGCGATGGCCTTGGCAGTGTCAACCAGATCGGCTTCGTACAACGACTTGCCGACCTTGTGGCCCGCCGCGGCGAGGAAGGTGTTGGCGATGCCGCCGCCGACGATCAGTTGGTCGCAGATCAGCGCCAGGCTGTTCAGCACGTCGAGCTTGGTGGACACCTTGGAACCGGCAACGATGGCGGCCATCGGACGCGCCGGGTTGCCCAGGGCCTTGCCCAGGGCTTCCAGCTCGGCGGCCAGCAGCGGGCCCGCCGCGGCGACCTTGGCGAATTTGGCTACGCCGTGGGTGGAACCCTCGGCGCGGTGGGCGGTGCCGAAGGCATCCATGACAAACACGTCGCACAGGCCAGCGTATTGCTGGGCCAGCTCGTCGGCGTTCTTCTTCTCGCCCTTGTTGAAGCGCACGTTCTCGAACAGCACGACTTCACCCGGCTTCACGTCGACGCCGCCCAGATAGTCCTTGACCAGCGGCACCGCGCGACCCAGGGCCTTGGACAGGTAGTCGGCGACCGGCTGCAGGCTGTTCTCTTCGGAGTATTCGCCTTCGGTCGGGCGGCCCAGGTGCGAGCAGACCATCACCGCCGCGCCCTTCTCCAGGGCCAGCTTGATGGTCGGCAGCGAGGCCAGGATGCGCGCGTCGCTCTTGACCACACCGTCCTTCACCGGAACGTTGAGGTCTTCGCGGATCAGTACGCGCTTACCTTGGAGGTCGAGGTCGGTCATCTTCAACACGGTCATGACAGTCAGTCCTGTAGGGGCTGTTTGATTAACGTTCAGTAGCGGCGACGTGCAGGAAGTGCCCTGCGGTGTCGAGCATGCGGTTGGCGAACCCCCACTCGTTGTCGAACCAGGCCAGCACGTTCACCAGGCGAGGGCCGGATACGCGGGTCTGGCTGCCATCGACGATGGCCGAGTGCGGGTCATGATTGAAATCGCAGCTGGCGTGGGGCAGCTCGGTGTAGGCCAGCAGGCCTTTCAGCGGGCCTTCGGCGGCAGCCTGGCGCAGCACGCAGTTGATCTCCTCGGCGGACGTATCGCGGGAGACCTGCAGGGTGATGTCCAGGGCCGAGACGTTCACCGTCGGTACCCGAATGGCTTTGGCCTGGATTCGCCCGGCGAGTTCCGGCAGCAGGCGCTCGATACCCCGCGCCAGCCCCGTGGACACCGGGATCACCGACTGGAAGGCCGAACGCGTGCGGCGCAGGTCTTCGTGGTGGTAGGCGTCGATCACCGGCTGGTCGTTCATCGCCGAGTGGATGGTGGTGATCGAGACGTACTCGATGCCCACCGCCTCGTTCAGCAGCTTGAGCAACGGCACGCTGCAGTTGGTGGTGCAGGACGCGTTGGAAACCAGCGTTTCGGCACCGGAGAGGCCCTGCTGGTTAATGCCGAAGACCACGGTGGCGTCGATGTCCGCCTCGCTGGCCATCGGCTGGGAGAACAATACGCGGGGCGCGCCGGCCGCAAGGAAGCGCTCGCCATCGGCGCGGGTGTTATAGACGCCCGAGCATTCCAGCACGAGGTCGACATCCAGGGCGCGCCAGTCGATAGCCTCGGGCTCAGCCTCGCGGAACACCTTCACGCAATCACCGCCCACGTGCAGGCAGCCGTCGGCCACGCTCACCTCGCCGGGGAAGCGGCCGTGGGTGGAGTCGAAACGGGTCAGGTATTCGAGACTGGCCAGGTCCGCCAGGTCGTTCAGGGCGACGATGGAGAAACCGGCCTTGGCGCCGCGCTCGTGCAGGGCACGGAACACGCAGCGGCCGATACGGCCGTAGCCGTTGAGGGCAACTCGGTAAGGGCGCTTGGACATTGTTATCCCTTGGTGATCTTCATAGGAGCGAGCTTGCTCGTGAACCGAGCGAAGCGGTTCGCGAGCAAGCTCGCTCCTACAATGAAGCCTCGATCAGGCTTCGAGCAGCTCAGCGGCGACTTCCAGCACGTTCTCGACGGTGAAGCCGAAGTGCTCGAACAGCGCCGGGGCCGGGGCCGACTCACCGAAGGTGGTCATGCCGATGACGCGGCCTTCCAGGCCAACGTACTTGTACCAGTAGTCGGCGTGGGCGGCCTCGATGGCGATACGCGCGGCCACTTGAACCGGCAGCACGGCCTGCTTGTAGCCGGCGTCCTGCTGATCGAAGACGCTGGTGGACGGCATGGAGACCACTCGTACCTTGCGGCCTTCGGCGCTGAGCTTGTCGAACGCCTGCACGGCCAGGCCGACTTCGGAGCCGGTGGCGATCAGGATCAGTTCCGGCTCGCCGTCACAGTCCTTCAGCACGTAGGCACCGCGGGCAACGTCGGCCAGCTGGGCGGCGTCACGCGGCTGGTGCGGCAGGTTCTGGCGGCTGAAGATCAGCGCGGACGGGCCGTCAGCGCGCTCGATGGCGTACTTCCAGGCCACCGCGGATTCCACGGCATCGGCCGGGCGCCAGGTGTCCAGGTTCGGGGTCAGGCGCAGGCTGGCCAGCTGCTCGATCGGCTGGTGGGTCGGGCCGTCTTCGCCCAGACCGATGGAGTCGTGGGTGAACACGTACAGCACGCGCTGCTTCATCAGGGCGGACATGCGCACCGCGTTGCGGGCGTATTCCATGAAGATCAGGAAGGTTGCGCCGTAGGGGATGAAGCCGCCGTGCAGGGCCACGCCGTTCATGATGGCGCTCATGCCGAATTCGCGCACGCCGTAGAACAGGTAGTTGCCGTTGGCATCGTCGGCGCTCACGCCCTTGCAGCCCTTCCACAGGGTCAGGTTGGAGCCGGCGAGGTCGGCGGAGCCGCCCAGCAGTTCCGGCAGCAGCGGGCCAAAGGCGTTCAGGGCGTTCTGGCTGGCCTTGCGGCTGGCGATGGTCTCGCCTTTCAGGGCGACGTCGGCGACGTAGGCGGCGGCCTTCTCGGCGAAGTCGGCCGGCAGTTCACCGGCCACGCGACGCTCGAACTCGGCGGCCAGTTCCGGGTGCGCGGCCTGATAGGCAGCGAAGCGCTTGTTCCACTCGGCTTCGCGGGTGGCACCGTTGTCCTTGGCGCTCCACTCGGCGTAGATGTCTGCCGGAATCTCGAACGGGGCGTGGTTCCAGCCCAGCGCGGCGCGGGTGGCGGCCACTTCGTCGACGCCCAGGGCGGCGCCGTGGCTTTCTTCCTTGCCCTGCTTGTTGGGCGAACCGAAGCCGATGATGGTCTTGCAGCAGATCAGGGTCGGCGCGTCGCTCTTGCGGGCGGTGTCGATGGCGGTCTTGATCTCGTCGGCATCATGCCCGTCGACGTTGCGGATCACCTGCCAGCCGTAGGCTTCGAAGCGTTTCGGGGTGTCGTCGGTGAACCAGCCGTGGACTTCGCCATCGATGGAGATGCCGTTGTCGTCGTAGAAGGCGATCAGCTTGTTCAGGCGCAGGGTGCCGGCCAGCGAGGCGACTTCATGGGAGATGCCCTCCATCATGCAGCCGTCACCCAGGAAGGCGTAGGTGTAGTGGTCGACGATGCTGTGCCCGTTGCGGTTGAACTGCGCGGCCAGCACTTTTTCGGCCAGCGCCATGCCCACGGCATTGGCGATGCCCTGGCCCAGCGGGCCGGTGGTGGTCTCGACGCCAGCGGTGTAGCCGTACTCCGGGTGGCCCGGGGTACGCGAGTGCATCTGGCGGAAGTTCTTCAGGTCATCGACGGTGACGTCGTAGCCGGTGAGGTGCAGCAGCGAGTAGATCAGCATCGAGCCGTGGCCGTTGGACAGCACGAAGCGGTCACGGTCGGCCCACTGCGGGTTGCTCGGGTTGTGCTTGAGGTAGTCGCGCCAGAGGACTTCGGCGATATCCGCCATGCCCATGGGAGCGCCAGGATGGCCGCTGTTGGCTTTCTGCACGGCATCCATGCTCAGTGCGCGGATGGCGTTGGCTCGCTCACGACGGCTGGGCATCGCTGAATCTCCTGCGGGGGCTGCTTCGAAAGATCGAAGGGAATGAAAAAAGGCCGGTATTTTCGCCCAGCCGGGCCCCGCGGGGCAATGACAGATCGGCAGATGGCTGACACAGGGCACCGGTTTATCGCCGCAAACTGATCAAAAACCACTCATCCGGCAATATCAAAACTTTTTGATACAGCCCTTGCCCGCCCCGAATGCCATGACTAGACTGCGCAACCCATGAGTCTGCGCCTGCCCGAAATCCGCCACGACGATTGCGACCAGCTGGCTGCCCTGTGCAAGGCCGGCGGCGATCCGCTGCGGCTGAACGTCCTGCGGGTGCTGGCCAACGATTCGTTCGGCGTACTGGAGCTGGCGCATATCTTCGGCGTGCGTCAGTCGGGCATGAGCCATCACCTGAAGGTGCTGGCCCAGGCCGGCCTGGTCGCCACCCGTCGCGAAGGCAACGCGATCTTCTATCGCCGCGCCCTGCCCCAGGGCGAAAGCCTGGGCGGCACGCTGCACGGAGCGCTGCTAGAAGAAGTGGACGAACTGGCACTGGCCGATGACGTCAGCGCCCGTGTCGACGGCGTACACGCCCAACGTGCCGCCGTGAGTCGCGACTACTTCGCCCGCAGTGCGGAAAAGTTCCAGGCGACCCAGGACCTGATCGCAGGACTGCCGCAATACCGCGAAAGCGTACTGGCGCTGCTCGATGCACTGAGCTTCGCCGCCGGCGCCACGGCGCTGGAAGTCGGCCCCGGCGACGGCGGGTTTCTCCCCGAGCTGGCCCGGCGTTTCGATCAGGTCACGGCGCTGGACAACAGCGAGACCATGCTTGAAATGGCGCGGCAACGTTGCGCCAGCGATGGTTTGAACAACGTCCGGCTGCGGCTGGGCGACGCCCTGCAGGACGTCGACGACGCGGCGGATTGCGTGGTGCTGAACATGGTGCTGCATCACTTCGCCGCACCGGCGGAGGCCGTGAAGCAGCTGGCACACCTGGTGAAACCCGGTGGCAGCCTGCTGGTGACCGAACTCTGCAGCCACGACCAGAGCTGGGCCCGCGAGGCCTGTGGTGATCTCTGGCTGGGGTTCGAACAGGAAGACCTGGCCCGTTGGGCCGACGCCGCCGGGCTCGCGTCCGGCGAAAGTGTTTACATCGGTTTACGCAATGGCTTTCAGATCCAGGTGCGGCACTTCGCCAAACCGGATTCGCGAAGCGTCCTCACCCACCGGTAAATGATAGGAACCGTTAGATGAGCGAATACTCAGTTTTCACCTCCGAATCCGTCTCCGAAGGCCATCCGGACAAGATCGCGGACCAGATTTCCGATGCGGTGCTCGACGCCATCATCGCGAAGGACAAATACGCCCGCGTGGCCTGCGAAACCCTGGTGAAGACCGGTGTCGCGATCATCGCCGGTGAAGTCACCACCTCCGCCTGGGTCGACCTGGAAGATCTGGTGCGCAAGGTCATCATCGACATCGGCTACAACAGCTCCGACGTCGGCTTCGACGGTGCCACCTGCGGCGTGCTGAACATCATCGGCAAGCAGTCGGTCGACATCAACCAGGGCGTCGATCGCGCCAAGCCGGAAGACCAGGGCGCTGGCGACCAGGGCCTGATGTTCGGCTACGCCAGCAACGAAACCGACGTGCTGATGCCTGCGCCGATCTGCTTCTCCCACCGTCTGGTGGAGCGCCAGGCCGAGGCCCGCAAATCAGGCCTGCTGCCGTGGCTGCGCCCGGATGCCAAGTCCCAGGTCACCTGCCGCTACGAAGGCGGCAAGGTTGTCGGCATCGACGCCATCGTGCTGTCCACCCAGCACAACCCGGAAGTCAGCTACAAGGACCTGCGCGAAGGCGTGATGGAGCTGATCATCAAGCAAGTGCTGCCGGCCGAACTGCTGCACAAGGACACCCAGTTCCACATCAACCCGACCGGCAACTTCGTCATCGGTGGCCCGGTGGGCGACTGCGGCCTGACCGGCCGCAAGATCATCGTCGACTCCTACGGCGGCATGGCCCGTCACGGCGGCGGCGCGTTCTCCGGCAAGGACCCGTCCAAGGTCGACCGCTCCGCAGCCTATGCCGGTCGCTATGTCGCCAAGAACATCGTTGCCGCCGGCCTGGCCGAGCGCTGCGAGATCCAGGTGTCCTACGCCATCGGCGTGGCCCAGCCGACCTCCATCTCGATCAACACCTTCGGCACCGGCAAGATCAGCGATGACAAGATCATCCAACTGGTCCGCGAGCACTTCGACCTGCGTCCGTACGCGATCACCAAGATGCTCGACCTGCTGCACCCGATGTACCAGCCGACCGCAGCCTACGGCCACTTCGGCCGCAACCCGTTCGAAATGACCTACGACGGTGACACCTTCACCGCCTTCACCTGGGAGCGCACCGACAAGGCCGCCGCCCTGCGTGATGCCGCCGGCCTGTAAGGCTCGGTAGCAGGAAAAAGCCCCGCCTCGGCGGGGCTTTTTCGTTTCTGATCTCCCACAAGCCTTGGCGAAGAATCCACGCTCTTTCCGGCATCGATCGCCGCTTTCGGCTCCTAGCCTTGCGGGTTTCCACTGCACGGTCGCTCGCCATGCTCCGCCTCGCCATCACCTTGCTGTTTTGCCTTCCTCTTACCGTTCGTGCCTGCCCCGACTGGCCGGCCGAGCAGGCGCCTCGGCAGATCGAGGCACTCCGCGGGCAGCTGGCGCAGTGGGATGACGCCTACCACCGGGACGGAAAGTCCCCCGTGGCCGATGAGCTTTACGACCAGGCACGCGAACGACTGACTCAGTGGCAGGACTGTTTCCCGCAAGTCCACGCGGCCCCCGAGTCGCCGTTGGCCAGCAGCGCGGGGACGAACCACCATCCCTTCGCCCACACCGGCCTCGACAAACTTCCCGATGCCTCGGCTGTGCGCAGTTGGCTGGCCAACCGCACCGACCTCTGGGTGCAGCCCAAGGTCGACGGCGTAGCCGTCACGCTGATCTACCGCGACGGTCGCTTCAGCCAGGCAATCAGCCGCGGCGACGGCAGCGCCGGGCAGGACTGGACCGCCAACGCGCAACGGATCGACGCTATCCCCAAGCACTTGCCGGGCAAACCAGGCCATCTGGTACTGCAAGGCGAGCTGTACTGGCGACTGCCACAGCATGTGCAAGCGTTGCAGGGCGGCGCAGGTGCCCGCGGCAAGATCGCCGGCCTGATGGCCCGCAAGGAATTGGGCGACGAAGGCGCACAGATCGGCCTGTTCGTCTGGGAGCTGCCGGACGGTCCACTGGACATGCCAGAGCGCCTGGCACGCCTACGCCAGCTGGGATTCGATGACAGCGCCAACCTGACCGAGCCGGTGACAGGGCAATCTGAAATCGAGTCCTGGCGCGAGCGCTGGTATCGCCAGCCGCTGCCCTTCGCCAGCGATGGCATTGTCATCCGCCAGGGCCGCCGGCCACCGGGCAAGGCCTGGAGCGCACAAGCGCCGGGCTGGGCGGTGGCGTGGAAGTATCCGCATCAACAGGCACTGGCGGAGGTTCGTCGCGTGGCGTTCAAGGTCGGCCGCAGTGGCCGGGTGACACCTGTGCTGCATCTGGCCCCGGTGGAGCTGGACGGGCGAACCATCCAGCGCGTCGGCGTCGGCTCGCTCAAGCGCTGGCGCAGCCTGGACATCCGCCCCGGCGACCAGGTCGCCATCGCTCTGGCCGGGCTGACCATTCCACGACTCGACGGCGTGGTCTGGCGCTCGCCGACTCGTCCCGACATAGCCGCACCAGAAGAAGACCAGTTCAACGCCCTCTCCTGCTGGCAGCCCACGGAGGGCTGCGAGGAACAGTTCCTCGCCCGCCTGGAATGGCTCGGTGGAAAGAACGGGCTAGGGCTAGCCGGTGTCGGAGCAGGCACCTGGAGACGGCTGCACGAAGCCGGGCTACTGACGGGGATGCTCACCTGGATGACGCTGACGCCAGAGCAACTGAGCCTGGTTCCCGGGCTCGGTGAGCGAAGTGCAGCGAGTCTGCATCAGCAATTCCAGCTCGCTCGTCAGCGATCGTTCGCTACTTGGCTGCGTGCACTGGGCGCACCGTCCCCCAACGCCCATCCTGCGGGAGACGACTGGCCCGTGCTGGCGGCCCGCGACACAGTGCAGTGGCAGATGCAACCAGGCATAGGCAAGGTGCGCGCGGCACAACTGGAAGCCTTCTTCAAAGCGCCGGCAGTCGTGCAATTGCGCGCGCAACTGCACGACCTCGGCGTTGCCGGTTTCTGAGCGCTTCAGCGCATCTGGAAGGCTTCCTGGTGGAAGCGGTTGCTCGGCATGCCCTGGCGGCGCAGATCCCGGCGCAGCAACTCGGCCAGCGCCTGCGGGCCGCAGAACCACACGCTCGGCCAACGCCCGTGCACACCGGGCTGCAGGCCCAGGTCGGCTGCCTGCAGGTAGCCTTCGCTCTCGCTGTAATGCACACGCAGATCGATGCGCGGCAACTTCGCGCACAGCTCACGCAGGCGACCGGCATAGATGGCATCGGACGGCGAACGCACGCAGTACAGCAGCGTCACCTCCGGGCAGTCATCCGGTCGCGCCTGCAGTGAATCGAGCCACGCCAGGAACGGTGTAATACCGATACCACCGGCTATCCAGACCTGCCGTTCGCCCTTGTCGCGGCGGAAGTCGAAGCAACCGTAGGGCCCCTCTACCTTCACCGGATCACCGACCTTCAGCCCACTCTGAAGGCGCTGCGTGTAGTCCCCCAATGCCTTGATGCTGAAGCGCACCTCGCCGTTGCCCAAGTCACCGCTGGAGATGGTGAAGGGATGCTGGCCCTCCAGGCGGTTGCAGGTGAGGAAAGCGAATTGCCCGGCGCGATGCTGCCAGCGCCCCTGCAGCTTGCAGGTCACCTCCAGCATCCGCTCGCCGGGACGCTCAACCGCTACCACGACACCCTCATGGGTGCGTCGGCGGCCGATCTGCCCGGTCAGCGCCCAGAGCGCACACAGGCTGCCCACTGCGGCGCAGAGTGCCACCAGCCAGCCGACCGGTTGCGTCCAGTAGCCAGACGGCGCGAGTACCACGCCATGGAAAGCAAGCACCAGATAGACCACCGCGAGGGTTTTGTGGACATAGCGCCACAAGTGGTACGGGAAGCGCTGCCAGAGCGTGATGACCAGCATTGCCGCCAGCAGCCAGGCCGACCACTCGCCCAGGTCCTTGGCCGACCCGCGGAATACGTCGAGGAAGGTTTCCACGCGCGGCCCCTTGGCCGGCTTGGCGATGAACTCGGCGAGCAGCGGCCCACCCAGTTCCATCAGGTAGTGCAGCAGGCCCAGCACGATGGCCAGGATGCCCGCCCACTTGTGCGCGCGGTACATACGGTCGAGGCCGTCGAGCGGCTTCTCCAGCCACACGGGGCGCACCGCCAGCAGCATGATCAGCGACATCAGTGCGAAAGACGCGACGCCAGTGAAGAGAATGGCCTGCTTGCGCACGACCCAGATGTCCAGCGTCGCTGGCGGGTCGACGAACAGGGCCAGGCCAAAGGTGGCCGCGACGGCCAGCAGTACGATCCAGATGAGTTTCATGAGTCCTCCTTGGGGCGCCGGAACAGCGGGCCCAAGCGGAAGCTGAAGGAACCTTCTGAATCATCCCTTAATTTCGTAGGGGTTTTAGAGAGACATCGGCAATGCCATGACCCATGTCAAAGGCATCATCCTTCGCTATGCTCGGCTGATTCCTACACGTCAGTTACACGCCATGCGTCTGAGAGTCCTTTCCGACCTGCACCACGAACACTTCCCCAACGGCCGCCGCGAGTTACCGCAGGCCGCAGCGGACGTGGTTGTGCTGGCCGGTGATATTCATGAACACCTGCAAGGTCTGCACTGGGCGCGCGAGGAATTTCCTGACAGCGAAATCATCTACGTCGCCGGTAACCACGAGCTCTATCACTCCGACTTGCCCGAACTGACCCAGGCCATGCGCAACCTGGCGCGAGCATTGGATATCCACTTCCTGGAACAGGATGCCGTGGTCCTGGGGGGCGTCCGCTTTCTCGGCGCGACGCTGTGGACCGACTTTCAGCTCTATGGCGAGCACGCATCTGAACTGGCCTACGAGCAGGCCCAGTTGCTCATGCCGGACTTCACTACGGTCGACTACTTCACCCAACCCTTCACTCCAGGCATGAGCGCCGATATCTGCGTGGCGACCTCCCGATGGCTGGAAGCAGAGCTGGCACAACCCTCCGCCGGGCCCACGGTGGTGGTCACCCACCACGCACCCAGCGCGCGCTCGATTCCGGCGCATTACGTGGGCGATGCGCTGTCGCCGGCCTTCGCTTCCAACCTGGAAACACTGGTCGAGCGCTGTGACCTGTGGATCCACGGTCACGTTCACGAATGCCTGGACTACCGCGTCGGCCGGGGTCGCATCGTCGCCAACCCCGGCGCTTACCCCGGTGAGGACAGCGGCTTCGATCCCTGTCGGGTGATCGAACTCTAGAGCGGCTGCTCGCTATGTGGCTGCTCGCCAGGTGAGAGATCGCTGAAGAACCGCCAGATTTCAGCCGGCCCATCCAGTTGCGGATCGACCTGGCCGAGCATGCGCGGCGGCCGGTATAGCGGCTGCGAAATCAGATGCCCGCCGCCGAACACCGTCACCAGCTCCACGGGTGGCCCGTCGCCGGCATCCCAGCGCTGCCGCTGTGCCCACACCGGCCCCGGCTGGGTCAGCTTGTCCACCTGCGGCTCGCCTCCCAAACCATTGCGCTTCGCCAACGCCAGAGCGGAATCCTCGGCGGACAGCACATTGCCCCGGTCACCGAAGCCGAACAACGTCACCCGGCCACCCGCGTAAGGATTGATCGGGTCCCGCGTGCCATTCATCAACAGCGCCGCCTTGGGCTGCTCGGCGGGACGGCAGGCATCGTTGTCGGTGCTCGGCAGGCTGGCAGCCACCGCGGCGACGCCATCGACCTTGTCCGGTGCTTCCGCCGCCATCCGCAAGGCCATCTGCCCACCATTGGAATAGCCCGTAACGAAGACCCTCGCAGGATCGACGCTGCGCTCGCGCTGCAGGCGGGCGATCATGTCCGAGAGAAAGCCGACGTCATCGATATTCAATTGCCGGGCGCTGTAGGAGGCGGCCCGCCGGCAGTCGTTCCAATGGCCTTCGAAACCATCGGGGTAGAGCACCAGGAAACCGTCGCGATCTGCCAGCGCGTCGAAGCGGTAGCCGCTGTCGCGGCGCATGCGCTCGCCGTTACTCTGCGAGCTGTGCAGCACCACCAGCAGCGCCGGGCGCTCGGCCAATTTCTGCGGCACGTAGAGCACGTAGCTGCGGCGGCGCTGGCCCTGGCGCACCGAGGCATCCTCGCTGCTGCCGGTGAGCGTCGGCCGCTGCGTCAGCTCGCCGGGTACGTACCACCAGCCGCCCACCAGCAGCGCCAGCACCAACAGCGCGATGAGTACCTGCACCATCCGCATCGCCACCCGCATACCGCCTCTCCTTGCCCGCCCGGCGGGCATTGCGAGTCCGGGCCAGATTCGGAGGCATTGCCCTGGGGCAGCCCCTTGCGCTCCCGTCCATGGCAAACTCTAGCCGTTGACTCCAACGTCATAGTGTTTGGTAACCAAGGACTCCGAAAATGTTCCGAAGCTCTGCCCTGATGGCCGCCGTTCTCGCCCTCGGCTGCGCCAGCCCGCTACTCGCCGCCGAGGCGTCCGGGCAACCGCTGACCGGCTGCGCCGCCAAGCGCGCCGCTCTCGAAACCCAGCTCGAACAGGCCAAGGCCCAAGGCAACGGCAACCGCATCGCCGGCCTGCAGACCGCCCTGGAAAAGGTGAAGACCTATTGCACCGACGCCAGCCTCACGCAGGAGCGCAAGCAGAATGTGCTGGACGCGGAGAAGGAAGTCGCCCAGCGCGAGAAGGACCTGCGCAAGGCGATGAACAAGGGTGACGCCGAGAAGATCGAGAAGCGCAAGGACAAGCTGGCCGAAGCCCGCGCCGAACTGGAGCAGGCCAAGCGCGAACTGGAGGAATGAACCTGTAGGATCGAACTGGCTCGTTCGCGAGTCAGCTCGACCCTACAAAAAAGCGCGCGTCAGAGCGCGCGGAATTTCTTGTGGCAGGCTTCGCAGGCGTCTTCCACCGCGGCGAAGTCCTTGCGCACGCCTTCAGGCGTCGGCGCGGCATTGCGGGTGTTTTCGCCCAGGGCGCGGACGGCCTGTTCGAAGGTCTTGGCGTCGGCCTGGAACTCCAGCTGGCGCTGCCAGATTTCTGCCTTGGCGCGGGTGTCGTCGCTTTCCACCTTGTCAGCTGGCGGCTGGGTAGTGGGGAAGTACTGCCAGGGCTTGTCGGCCAGTTCACCCAGCTTGGTCGAGTTGGCCCGGAACTTGTCCGCGTCGAACGGAATTCGACCGCGCAACATGCCGCCCATGTCCTCGCTGGTCTTGAGCATCTCCTTGAACACCGCCTGGCGCTTGTACTCCGGCGAGTTGGGGTCCAGGCGATGGCAGCCGGCAAGCGCGGTACCGGCCAGCAGCAGAACGAGCAGGGTCTTCAACTTCATGGGGGGACTCTTGTAGGACGGCCAGACACGGAAGCGCCGGATTATCCGCCCCGTTCCCCGAATGATCCAGACCGCGCGCCCGTCGCTGCGGCCATCCGCCGCAGCGCCGCGCCATTCGTTCAGCTGCCGTTCAGGCAGCGTCGGGTCAGGCGGAAACGACGAAGATCGCGATGATCAGCGCCATGCCGAGGAACCACGCCAGCGAGCGCAGCAGCGCCAGGTCGGCGATGTAGAAGATCAGGTAAAGCAGGCGGCTGGTGACCCAGGCGATGGCCAGGCGGTCGATGGTGGCGGGCTCGGCGTTGTTCACCAGGTAGGCGATGATCACCGCCGCGGCGAAGGCCGGGGTCACCTCGAAGCTGTTCATCTGGAAGGCGTTGGCGCGCTTGCGATAGCCCTCCAGGCTGGCGAGGAAGGTGCGCGGGTCGTGGTTCTGCCGGGGGCCAAAGCCGCCGCCGGTGAACTTGGCGATGCTGGTGCCGACGTAAGGCAGGAAGATCGCGATCAGGACGCACCAGAAGGCAATGGGCATGGCGGGACTCTCGTCGAGGGGAAAGCGCGCAGCTTAGGTCATCGCCGCACGCCGCGTCCTTGACCGGCTTGGCGGGTTGCTCCGTAGCGCGAGCCAATCCTCAGAGTTTCATCACCAGCATGCCCGCCAGCACCAGGCTGCACGCCGCCAGGCGTGGCAGGCCGAAGGGTTCCTTGAGGAAGCGCATGCCAAACAGCACCACCAGCAGCACGCTGGTCTCGCGCAGCGCGGCGGCCTCGGCGATAGAGCCCAGTTGCATGGCCCAGAGCACCAGCCCGTAGCTGAGCAGCACGCAGAAACCGACGCTCAGGCCGAGCTTCCAGTCGTTGATCCAGAACTTGGCGAAGGCACGGGTTCGGCCGAACAGGGCCACCAGCGGGAACGGCAGACCGGAGAGCAGCGACAGCCACACCAGGTAGTCGAGCGGCTTGGGCCAGAGCTTGAGCGCGTTGCCGTCGGTCCAGGTGTAACTGCCGATGCACAGGCCCATCAGCAGCACGGTGGGGTACGCGATCCACGGTAGCTTCGAGCCGCCACCGCCCTTGAGCAGGAACAGCATGCCGACCGGGATCAGCAGGATGCCGAGGATCTGCTTGTCAGTCAGGTGCTCGCCGCCGAAGTAGAGGGTCAGCGCCAGCACCACCAGCGGCGACAGCCCGCGCATCAGCGGGTAGACCAGGCCCAGGTCGCCGACCTTGTAGGCCTGGATCAGCAGCACGCGATAGACCAGTTGCAGCGACACGGCGGCCAGCAGCCAGGGCCAGACTTCAGCAGGAGGAATCTCGATCCAGGGCAGCAGGACCAGCGCGGCGGCGAGGCCGACCATGTCCATGCACGCAACCACCAGTAGGCGGTCGTTGCTGAACTTGACGAGGGTGTTCCAGGTGGCGTGCAGCAGGGCGGCCAGCAGCACCAGGGTAGTGGCGAGCACGAAAACGAACTCCTGGTATAGACCAGGGCAATTCTACCCTGAGCCACCCCATGAGGGGCAAGCGCTGGCTGTTTCGGACATTTCCACCTGCCTCCTCAGCCATAACTGGCCTAGACTGGGCCTTTTCGCCAGCACGAGCCTCTGCCATGCCACGCCTGATCAAGTTCCTGACCGCTTACATCCTCGTCACCCTGCTCTCCGGCTGCGGCTACAACGCCATGCAATCCGGCGACGAAGGGGTGAAGGCCGCCTGGTCGGAAGTGCTCAACCAGTACCAGCGCCGCGCCGACCTGATCCCCAACCTGGTCAGCACCGTGAAGGGCTACGCCGCCCATGAGGCGAGCGTGCTGACCCAGGTGACCGAGGCTCGCGCCAAGGTCGGCAGCACCACCCTGAATGCCGACCAGCTCGACGACCCGGAAGCGGTCAAGCGCTTCCAGCAGGCCCAGGGACAGCTCAGCTCGGCGCTGTCACGCTTGCTGGTGGTCTCGGAAAACTACCCGCAGCTCAAGGCTGACGGCCTGTTCAAGGACCTGCTGACCCAGCTCGAAGGCACCGAGAATCGCATCACTGTCGCCCGTGGCCGCTATGTGAAGGCCGTGCAGGAATACAACGTGATGATTCGCCAGTTCCCGCAGGTGATCACAGCGAAGATCTTCGGCTACAAGCCCAAGGCCAACTTCAGCGTCGAGAACGAAGCCGCCATTTCCACCGCGCCTAAAGTGGACTTCGGCAACGCGCCGGCGCAGCCCGCACAATGACCCTGCCGCGCTGGCTGCTGGCCGCCCTGCTGCTGTGCTGGGCGGTCGTGCTGCAGGCGGCGCCGGTCGCCATTCCGCCGCTCAGCGCCCGCGTCACCGACCTCACCCAGACCCTCGATGCCGGGCAGCGCGCGCAGCTGGAAAGCCAGCTCGCCGGCCTGGAGCAACGCAAGGGCGCGCAAATCGCCGTACTGCTGGTCCCCACCACTGGCGAGGACAGCATCGAGGACTACGCGGTGCGCGCTTTCGAGCAATGGAAGCTGGGCCGCAAGGGTGTCGATGACGGCGTGCTGCTGGTGGTTGCGAAGAATGACCGTACGCTGCGCATCGAAGTCGGCTACGGGCTGGAAGGCACCATCACCGACGTCCAGGCCGGCCGGATCATCCGCGAACAGATCGTGCCCTTCTTTCAGAAAGGTGACTTCGCTGGCGGCATCCAGGCCGGCGTCGACAGTCTGATCGCGCTGATCGAGCCGCCCTCCGCCGCAACCACGCCGGACGGCAGCGAAGACGAATTGCCACATACCGGCCCGGCGGAAAACTACAGCGACGCCTACTCGAACCGCAACGCGACGGCCGCCGAGGAAATCCCGCCCACCCGCCTGGCAGCGTTACTCGGCCTGCTGATCGGCGTGCCGCTGCTGGGCATGCTGTTGCCGGTGTCCTGGATGCGCCAGCGCAGCATGGGCCGCTACCTGCTGTGCAGCGTGCTGGTGGGCGGCATCGCCGCTGGCGTGCTGCTGGTCAGCGAAGCCAATCCCGCCGCGCTGCAACAGCAGTTGATCGGCGCCTTCTCGATCCCGCTGGTGCTGTACATCTTCTTCCTGCCGCCGATGTGGCTGACCATGGGCGTGCTGCAACTGCTCATGACGATCATCAGCTCGATCGGCCGCGGCGGGCGTGGAGGTGGCGGCGGCGGTGGAGGCTTCCGTGGCGGCGGTGGTTCCAGCGGCGGTGGCGGAGCCTCCGGCCGCTGGTAATCCTGGCCCCTCAGAGCGCGGAGACGCCCTGCTCTTCCTCGCGGATCGAGCGCAGCACCTGGCGCTGCAGGTCGATGAACTCGGCGCTGGCGGCCATGTCCTCGTGGCGCGGGCGGCCGAGTTTCACGTCGAAGGTGGTCTTGATCCGCCCCGGCCCGAGCCCCATCACCACGATGCGGTCGGACAGGTAGACCGCCTCTTCCACGTCGTGGGTGACGAACATCACCGTCAGTCGATGGGTTTCCCAGATGCGCGTGAGCAGTTCCTGCATCTGGTGGCGAGTCATCGCATCCAGCGCGCCGAAGGGCTCGTCCATCAGCAGAATCTTTGGCCGGTAGGACAACGCGCGAGCGATCGCCACGCGCTGCTTCATCCCGCCGGACAACTCGTTCGGGTAGGCCTCGGCAAACTTCGTCAGCTTCACCAGTTCCAGGTGCTCGTCGGCGATTTCGCGGCATTGCGCACGGGACATGCCTGCGGCCTTGAGGGCGAACTCGACGTTCTGCCGCGCGGTGAGCCAGGGCAGCAGCGTGTAGGACTGGAACACCACGCCACGGTCCAGGCCCGGCCCGATGATCGGCACGCCGTCGACCTTCACGCTGCCGCTGTCGAACTCTTCCAGGCCGGCAGCGATGGACAGCAGCGTGCTCTTGCCGCACCCGGATGTGCCGACGATGGACACGAACTCGTTGTCCGCCAGCGTCAGGTCGATGTTGCGCAGTACCTCGCGGCGCTCCTTGCCGACCGCGAAACTCTTGTTCAGGCCGGAGATTTCCAAAGTCGCCATCAGTTGCGCCTCCGGTTGTAGCGGAACAGGACCTTCTCGCCAGCGCGCATGGCCTGGTCGGTGATCAGGCCGAGGAAGCCGAGCAGCAAGATGTAGCCGATGATGGTGTCGGTCTGGAAGAAGCGCTGGGACACGGTAATGCGGTAGCCCAGGCCCGAAGTCGCCGCCACCAGTTCAGCCAGCACCAGCCAGGTCCAGGCCCAGCCGAGGCTGATCCGCAGGGCGTCCCATATACCCGGCAATGCGCTGGGCAGGACGATCTTCAGGAGGATGCGGCGATCCGGCATCCCCAGCGTGCGACCGAGGCCGACGAAGTCAGCCGGCACGCGCTTGATCGCGTCCATCACCATCAGCACCTGCTGGAAGAAGGTACCGATCCAGATAATCAGGAATTTCTGGAAGTCGCTGGTGCCGGCCCAGAGGATGGTCAGGGGGACGAAGGCGACCACGGGCATGTAGCGTACGAAGTCCACCAGCGGCTCGGTGGCGGCTTTCCAGAAGCCGTAGCAGCCGGCGAAGACGCCGATGACGATGGACATCACCGAGGACACCAGGAAGGCCACGGCGATGCGGTACACGCTGACCTTCAGGTCCGACCACAGCGTGCCATCGGCGGCCAGCTTGAGCATGCGCGCCCAGACGTCACCGGGCGCCGGCAGGAATATCTTCGGCACCGCGCCGCTGGCGCCGGCCAGCCACCAGAGCAGCGCCAGCAGGACGAACACGGCGCCGCCGATGAGCAGGAAATGGCGCTGCGCGATCGGCTTGCCGATGGTGAACAGCGGGTTGGATTTACGGGCTTTCATGTCGGGCTCGTCGAACGGAGAAAGACGCGCGCCGGCTCGGGGCCGGCGCGCGCGTTGTATCAGAGCATCAGGCGATCAGAGAGCTTCGACGAAACGCGCGTCGATGGCCTGCGCCGGGGTGACCGGCTGCTGGAGGATGCCCGCTTCACTGGCAGCCTTCTGGATGTGTTCGAAGGAGCCTTTCTGGAAGGAGCCTTTCAGCTCGGCCTGGTTCTCCTTCACCGAGTAGAAGTGCACGCCGTCAAAGGCGCTGCTCAGCTCGGACTCGTCGGCGCCCACGCCCTTGGCGATGGCGGCACGGCCTTCGGCGCTCTTCTCGTTGTAGTGTTTGAGGCCCGCTTCCCAGCTCTTGATCAGCGCCAGCACCTGGCCGGGACGCTCCTTCAGCACGTCGTCGCGCACCACGAACACGTCGCTGATGATGCCCGGGTCATCCGAGCCCTTGTACAGCAGGTTGACCTTGGGGTTCTGCTGCTTGGCGGCGGACAGGTACGGCTCGTAGGTGACGGCGGCCGGGACCTGGCCGGCGATCAGCGCGCTGCCGGCGTTGGCGGCAGGCATCGGCACCGGCTGCACATCGGCGATGGTCAGGCCGGCCTTGCGCAGGGCGCTGTGCAGGAGGATGTCGCTGGTGGTGCCTTCTTCATAGGCGACCTGCTTGCCCTTGAGATCGGTCAGGGTCTTGATCGACGGGTCGACGATCAGCGCGTCGGCGCTGGTGCTCTGGTCCAGCAGCAGGACGATCTTCACCGGCAGGCCGGCGGCGACCATGGCCATGGCGGTGTGGGTGGCGAGGTTGCCGCCGTCGATCTGGCCGCTGGCCAGGGCGGCGTTCATGTCCTTGTCTTCGGTGAAGTTGACCAGCTCGACCTGCTCAAGGCCGTTGGCCTTGAAGGCGCCAGCCTGCTCGGCGACGTACCACTGGCCATAGCCCAGCCAGGGCTGCATGCCCATCTTGAAGGTGCCGGCCTCGGGCTTGGTGTCGGCCTTGATCGCGGCGGCGTGCGCGGCGCCGGTCAGCAGCAGGCTGGCGCAGGTGGCCACAGCCAGTTGGCGCAGCGCGGATGCGAAGGTGGTGTGCATGGTCTCTCCCCGGTCATTGTTCTGCAGGAACATTCTGCTGAATGCAGTACTGCTGGATCGGCGGGGAGCAGCGTCGGCCCATGCCCGCCGTGGGCGGGCACAGGCTCACATTCAATCGACGCAAATGCAAAGGTTTTCGCCGCGGTTCGGCTTGGCTCCGGGCACGCTGGCAATCACCTTGGCGAGCCAGCCATCAGGGCTGGGGAATGGCGTCGTCCTTGAACTGGTCCTTGATGTAGAGAATCTCGGTGCGACCGTGCGGCGCTGGTTGGCCATCGGGGCCGATGTTCACGAAGACCATCTTGTCGACCGTGAGGATGCTCTTGCGGGTGATCTTGTTGCGCACTTCGCAGGTCAGGGTGATCGAGGTGCGGCCGAACTCGGTGGCGGTGATGCCCAGTTCGATGATGTCGCCCTGGCGCGCGGAACTGACGAAGTTGATCTCCGAGATGAACTTGGTCACCACGCGCTGGTTGCCCAGCTGGATGATGGCGTAGATCGCCGCTTCTTCGTCGATCCATTTCAGAAGGCTGCCGCCGAACAGGGTGCCGTTCGGGTTGAGGTCTTCAGGCTTGACCCATTTGCGGGTGTGGAAATTCATGGAAGCTCCTTCTTGGGAGGTTGCGCCTCGTGAGCGCGATGACGGGGAAAGCCCCGCCGGCTACGCAAGTCTGGACCAGGCCGGCGCCAGATAACTTGCCATGACTCAGAGCCTATTCAACATCTTGCGAGCTAGAGCAGAACAAGGCGGGAACAGGCTGAAAAAGCGGAGTTTACGTTCTGTAAATGAGCATTTTTTAGTCTGTTTCCAACGCAGTTATGCCGACGCGCAGCAGGTGTTCAGCCAAGGCCGGCTTCGGCGCGGTATCGTGCGGCCTCATCCACCAGCCAGTCGCGGAAGGCGCCGAGGGTCGCCGATTCCACCTTGCGCTCGGGAATCATCAGGTAATAGGCATTTTCGCTCAAATAGGCATGTTGCATCGGCACGATAAGCCGCCCATCGGCCAGCTCGTGCTGGATCAGCATCGGCGGGATCAGCGCCACGCCCATGCCGTGCATCGCCGCCTGGGCGAGCATGGAGAACAGCTCGTAGCGCGTGCCGCTCATGTCGTGCGCCACGCTCATGCCCAGCGAACCGAACCACTGGCGCCAGGCGTAGGGCCGGGTGGTCTGCTGCATCAAGGGCAATTCGGCGATCTGCGCAGCGGACAGTTCACGACACCCACCCAGCAGCTCGGGACTGCACACCGGTACCGGGTTCTCGTGCATGAGGAAGTTGGCCACCGTGCCGGACCACACGCCGTCGCCGAAATACAGCGCCGCGTCGAACTCGGTGTCGGCGAAGAGGAAGGGCCGAGTGCGGTTGGTCATGTTCACCGTGACTTCCGGGTGCAGGCGCTTGAAGTCCTTCAGCCGTGGCAGCAGCCATTGCGTCGCAAAGGTCGGCACCACCGCCAGTTCCAGCGTGCCACCGCCCTGCTGCCCCATCACCGCCAGCGTGTCGCGCTCCACGGCGTCCAGGCGCTGGGCAACACGGCGGCTGTAGTTGAGCCCCGCTTCGGTCAGCTTCACCCCGCGCCGCGAACGGCGGAACAGCTCGACGCCGAGGAACTCCTCCAGCGTGGCGATCTGTCGGCAGATGGCGCTCTGGGTCAGCGACAGCTCGTCGGCGGCCTTGGTAAAGCTCTCGTGGCGGGCGGCAGACTCGAAGGCGACCAGCGCCGCGGTGGTCGGGATCTTGCGTCGCATCGAATGCCTCTTCGGAATATCGTGATGCACAGGAATCGCCAGGAGCGCCTGAAATAGAGGCAAGCAGGCAAAATCCAGCAGCAGCCCAGCAATTACGGAGTGACAAAATAGCACAACAGCGTGCGAATTAGTCGGTTGCCCGGCTTCCCGACGGCTGACTAGGATGGCCCACACCGAGCCCGCCTAGACTTGTGCGGGTCTTTCACTGTCTGCGTTCGAGGTTCTCCATGGCGACCAAAGCAAGCTTCAACTGGGAAGATCCGCTGCTGCTGGATCAGCAACTCACCGAAGAAGAGCGCATGGTGCGCGACAGTGCCCAGCAGTTCGCCCAGGACAAGCTGGCCCCGCGCGTACTGGAAGCCTTCCGCCACGAGCAGACCGACCCTGCGATCTTCCGCGAGATGGGCGAAACCGGCCTGCTCGGCGCGACCATTCCCGAACAGTACGGCGGCAGCGGCCTGAACTATGTGTGCTACGGTCTGATCGCCCGCGAAGTCGAGCGCATCGATTCCGGCTACCGCTCGATGATGAGCGTGCAGTCCTCCCTGGTGATGGTGCCGATCAACGAATTCGGCAACGAAGCCACCAAGCAGAAATACCTGCCGAAACTGGCCAGCGGCGAATACATCGGCTGCTTCGGCCTGACCGAGCCGGACCACGGCTCCGACCCGGGTTCGATGATCACCCGTGCCAAGAAAGTCGACGGCGGCTACCGCCTCACTGGCGCCAAGATGTGGATCACCAACAGCCCGATCGCCGACGTCTTCGTGGTCTGGGCCAAGGACGACGAAGGCCAGATCCGCGGCTTCGTCCTGGAAAAAGGCTGGGAAGGCCTGTCCGCCCCGGCGATCCACGGCAAGGTCGGCCTGCGCGCCTCGATCACCGGCGAGATCGTGATGAACAACGTGTTCTGCCCGGAAGAAAACGCCTTCCCGGACGTGCGCGGCCTGCGTGGTCCGTTCACCTGCCTGAACTCCGCCCGCTACGGTATCTCCTGGGGTGCCCTGGGTGCCGCCGAAGCCTGCTGGCACACCGCTCGCCAGTACACCCTGGACCGCAAGCAGTTTGGCCGCCCGCTGGCCGCCAACCAGCTGATCCAGAAGAAACTGGCCGACATGCAGACCGATATCACCCTCGCCCTGCAAGGCTGCCTGCGCCTGGGCCGGATGAAGGACGAAGGCACTGCCGCCGTCGAAATCACCTCGATCATGAAGCGCAACAGCTGCGGCAAGGCCCTGGACATCGCCCGCCTGGCCCGCGACATGCTTGGCGGCAACGGCATCTCCGACGAGTTCGGCGTCGCCCGCCACCTGGTCAACCTGGAAGTGGTGAACACCTACGAAGGTACCCACGACGTCCACGCGCTGATCCTCGGCCGCGCCCAGACCGGCATCCAGGCGTTCTTCTAAGTAATGCCCCGCGCTGGCCCGCCTGGGCCAGCGCACGCTTTACCTCTCGCCCGAGAGGCCCCGGGGAGGACCGTGGAGTCCCCGCACCGCGTCCTCCCCGCCCCTATCCAAGCTGCAGGTGATTGCATGTCCGGCGCCCTTTCGCACATCCGTGTCCTCGACCTCTCCCGCGTTCTCGCCGGCCCCTGGGCTGGGCAGATCCTCGCCGACCTCGGCGCGGAAGTGATCAAGATCGAGCGTCCCGGCAGCGGCGACGACACTCGCGCCTGGGGCCCGCCGTTCCTCAAGGACACCGACGGCCGCGACACCAGCGAAGCGGCTTATTACCTGTCGGCGAACCGCAACAAGAAATCCCTGACCATCGACTTCACCCAGCCCGAAGGCCAGCGACTGGTGCGCGAACTCGCCGCCAAGGCCGACATCGTGCTGGAGAACTTCAAGGTCGGCGGACTGAAGGCCTACGGCCTGGACTACGAGTCGCTGAAAGCGCTCAACCCGAAGCTGATCTACTGCTCGATCACCGGCTTCGGCCAGTTCGGCCCCTACGCCAAACGCGCCGGCTACGACTTCATGATCCAGGGCCTGGGCGGCCTGATGAGCCTGACCGGACGCTCCGACGCCGAAGAAGGCGCCGGCCCGGTGAAAGTGGGTGTCGCACTGACCGACATCCTCACCGGCCTCTACTCGTCCACCGCGATCCTCGCCGCCCTTGCCCACCGCGATGTCAGCGGCATTGGCCAGCACATCGACATGGCGCTGCTGGACGTGCAGGTCGCCTGCCTGGCCAACCAGACCCTGAACTACCTGACCACCGGCAACCCGCCGCGTCGCCTGGGCAACGCGCACCCGAACATCGTGCCGTACCAGGACTTCCCCACCGCCGACGGTGACCTGATCCTCACCGTCGGCAACGACGGCCAGTTCCGCAAGTTCGCCGAACTGGCGGGCCACCCGGAATGGGCCACCGACGAGCGCTTCGCCACCAACCAGGCGCGCGTGGCGCACCGCGAGGTGCTGATCCCGCTGATCCGCCAGGCCACCGTGATGCGTACCACCGCCGAGTGGATCGCTGTGCTGGAACAGGCCAGCGTGCCGTGCGGGCCGATCAACGACCTGGCCCAGGTGTTCGCCGATCCGCAGGTGATCGCCCGCGGGCTGCGCGTGGACCTGCCGCACCCGCTGGCCGGCACAGTGCCGCAGGTCGCCAGCCCGATCCGCCTGTCCGAGACCCCGGTCGAATACCGCAATGCCCCGCCGACCCTCGGCCAGCACACCCAGGAAATCCTCGAAGGCGTGCTCGGCCTGGACCAGGCAGCCATCGGCAAGCTGCGCGACAGCGGCGTGATCTGACCCCACCCGATTATCGGCGCCCGGCACTGCGGGCGCCCACGATCCCCGAAACGACGCCCGCGCCAGGGTTTTCACGGCCCCTGGCGCGGGCGCGGCGGGGAACCCGGTCGCGATCCACTGCGTGATCGCGACCAAAAGCCTTTGGCTTGTCATGCGCCATGGCTATAATCCGCAGGCTTCAATAACGGCCGGCACTGTCCGGTCGTTCCCGCCACCTGTCCGAGGGGCGCTGCAGCAGGTCGATTCGCTTCGGCTTGTCAGGCTCGGATGGGGCGCGTCACGGTCGGCATCCGCCGATCGCCAAACGCATCAACGGCGCCCATTCGCAGACAACGAATGGAGAGTTACGCATGAGCGCTGTCACGCCTGCCGGTTTCACCGACTTCAAAGTCGCCGACATTTCCCTGGCCGCCTGGGGCCGCCGCGAGCTGATCATTGCCGAATCCGAAATGCCGGCACTGATGGGCCTGCGCCGCAAGTACGCCGCCAGCCAGCCGCTGAAAGGTGCGAAGATCCTCGGCTGCATCCACATGACCATCCAGACCGGCGTCCTCATCGAGACCCTGACTGCGCTGGGCGCCGAAGTGCGCTGGTCGTCCTGCAACATCTTCTCCACCCAGGATCAGGCCGCCGCCGCCATCGCCGCCGCCGGCATCCCGGTGTTCGCCTGGAAAGGCGAGACCGAGCAGGAATACGAGTGGTGCATCGAGCAGACCATCCTCAAGGATGGCCAGCCGTGGGACGCCAACATGGTGCTGGACGACGGCGGTGACCTGACCGAGATCCTGCACAAGAAATACCCGCAGATGCTCGAGCGCATCCACGGTGTCACCGAAGAAACCACCACCGGTGTTCACCGCCTGCTCGACATGCTCAAGGCCGGCACCCTGAAAGTCCCGGCGATCAACGTCAACGACGCTGTGACCAAGAGCAAGAACGATAACAAGTACGGCTGCCGTCACAGCCTGAACGATGCCATCAAGCGCGGCACCGACCACCTGCTGTCGGGCAAGCAGGCCCTGGTGATCGGCTACGGCGACGTGGGCAAGGGCTCCGCCCAGTCGCTGCGTCAGGAAGGCATGATCGTGAAGGTCTCCGAGATCGACCCGATCTGCGCCATGCAGGCCTGCATGGACGGCTTCGAGCTGGTCTCCCCGTACAAGAACGGCCTGAACGACGGCACCGAAGCCAGCGTTGACGCCGCCCTGCTGGGCAAGATCGACCTGATCGTCACCACCACCGGCAACGTCAACGTCTGCGACGCCGGCATGCTGAAAGCGCTGAAGAAGCGCGCCGTGGTGTGCAACATCGGCCACTTCGACAACGAAATCGACACCGCCTTCATGCGCAAGACCTGGGCATGGGAAGAGGTCAAGCCGCAGGTGCACAAGATCCACCGCACCGGCGCCGGCGACTTCGATCCGGCCAACGACGATTACCTGATCCTGCTGGCCGAAGGCCGCCTGGTGAACCTGGGCAACGCCACCGGCCACCCGAGCCGCATCATGGACGGCTCCTTCGCCAACCAGGTACTGGCGCAGATCTTCCTGTTCGAGCAGAAGTACGCCGATCTCTCCGCCGAGAAGAAGGCCCAGCGCCTGACCGTCGAAGTACTGCCGAAGAAGCTGGACGAAGAAGTGGCCCTGGAAATGGTGAAAGGCTTCGGTGGCGTCGTCACCCAGCTGACCCCGAAACAGGCCGAGTACATCGGCGTGACCGTGGAAGGCCCGTTCAAGCCGGACACCTACCGCTACTGATGTGCCAGAGGGCAGACGAGCAATCGTCTGCCCTCTTTGCCATTGGACGTCATTGGAAGCCTTGCATGGACCTGCAGGACAGCTACAACCAGGCCTGGATCTTCGCCGCCGGCGCGCACGCCGGACAGACGCTGACCGCCTCGACGCTGCCCTACGCGGTCCACCTGGCGATGGTGGCCAACGAAGTGATGGCGGCCGACCGCGAAGCGCCCATCGAGCGCCTGGCGGAGACCGTCCAGATTGCACTGCTGCACGACGTACTCGAAGACACCCCGGTGCCCTTCGAAGAACTGCAGACGCGTTTCGGCGAGTTCGTCGCCGAAGGCGCCCAACGCCTGAGCAAGGTGGTGAATGGCGAAAAGCTGCCATTCGATACCTACCTCGAAAGGCTGGCGACCGGCGCGCAGCAATATGCGATCGTCAAGCTGTGTGACCGGATCACCAACCTGCAGCCGCCACCCTCGACCTGGGCGCGGAGCAAGATCGCCGAATACCATGGGGAGTCGCAGCGTATCCTGGCCGTCCTCGGCCATGTGCACGAGCCCAGCGCCGAGCGACTGCGCACGAAGATAGACAATTATCGCCGTTACTTCTGAAGTCGACGGCACATGCCGGCAGCCGCGCAATGATGTGGCGCCGAAGGAACGACCATGAGTCAGAAAGATCGCCGTTTCAGCTTCGAGTTCTTCCCCGCCAAGACCGAAGCCGGCCATGAAAAACTGCTGGCCACCGCGCGCCAGCTGGCAGCGAAGAAGCCCGACTTCTTCTCCTGCACCTACGGTGCCGGCGGCTCCACCCGCGACCGCACCCTGACCACCGTGCTACAGCTGGACGGCGACGTGCAGGTGCCCACCGCCCCGCACCTGTCGTGCGTCGGCGACACCAAGGCCGAGCTCTCCGCCCTGCTGGCCCATTACAAGGACGCCGGCATCCGTCGCATCGTCGCCCTGCGCGGCGACCTGCCCTCGGGCATGGGCATGGCCAGCGGCGAATTGCGTTTCGCCAACGAACTGGTGGAATTCATCCGCGCCGAAACCGGCGATCACTTCCACATCGAAGTTGCCGCCTATCCGGAAGTTCACCCGCAAGCGCGCAATTTCGAGGATGATCTGGCGAATTTCGTGCGCAAGGTCAAAGCCGGCGCCGACTCTGCCATCACACAATACTTCTTCAACGCCGACAGCTACTTCCATTTTGTCGAGCGTGCAGAGAAACTCGGTGTCAGCATTCCGGTCGTACCGGGTATCATGCCGATCACCAACTACACCAAACTGGCCCGCTTCTCCGACGCCTGTGGCGCGGAAATCCCTCGTTGGATTCGCAAGCAACTGGAAGCCTACGGCGACGACATCGCCAGCATCCAGGCCTTTGGTGAGCAGGTCATCACCGACATGTGCGAACGTCTCCTGGAAGGCGGCGCACCCGGTCTGCATTTCTACACCCTGAACCAGGCTGAACCCAGCCTGGCGCTCTGGAACAACCTCAAGCTCCCCCGCTGAGGATCATTGCTCCGGGCTTACCGTCCACGATCCCGGCCAGCGCAACGCCGGCGTATCGTGAGCGGAGTGCTTCCAGCCCAAGGCTGAGCGCTCGCCCCGAGCTTGAAATCACGCGCCCTCGAGCCGGCAGGTCGCCGGCCTACAGGAACCCCGCATGTCCTTTACTTCCCTCGGTCTCTCCGAGGCCCTGGCTGGCGCCGTTGAAGCCGCCGGCTACGCGCGCCCCACTCCCGTTCAGGAACGCGCCATCCCCGCCGTACTGCAAGGCCGCGACCTCATGGTTGCCGCACAGACCGGCACCGGCAAAACCGGCGGCTTCGCCCTCCCGGTACTCGAACGCCTGTTCCCCGAAGGCCACCCGGACCGCGAACACCGCCATGGCCCACGCCAGGCCCGCGTCCTGGTACTGACCCCGACCCGTGAGCTGGCAGCCCAGGTGCACGACAGCTTCAAGGTCTACGCCCGCGACCTGCCGCTGAAAAGCGCCTGCATCTTCGGCGGCGTCGGCATGAATCCGCAGGTGCAGGCCATGTCCAAGGGCGTCGATGTCCTGGTCGCCTGCCCTGGCCGCCTGCTCGACCTGATCGGTCAAGGCAGCGTCGACCTGTCCCGCGTGGAAATCCTCGTCCTCGACGAAGCCGACCGCATGCTCGACATGGGCTTCATCCACGACGTGAAGAAGGTCCTCGCCAAGCTGCCGGCCAAGCGCCAGAACCTGCTGTTCTCGGCGACCTTCTCCAAAGACATCATCGACCTCACCAACAAGCTCCTGCACAACCCGGAGCGCATCGAGGTCACTCCGCCGAACACCACCGTCGAGCGTATCGAACAACGCGTGTTCCGCATCCCGTCGGTGCAGAAGCGCGCCCTGCTGGCGCACCTGGTGACCGTGGGTGCCTGGGAACAGGTACTGGTGTTCACCCGCACCAAGCACGGTGCCAACCGCCTCGCCGAGTACCTGAGCAAGCACGGCCTGCCGGCTGCCGCGATCCACGGCAACAAGAGCCAGAACGCGCGCACCAAGGCCCTGGCCGACTTCAAGGCCAACGACGTGCGCATCCTGGTCGCCACCGACATCGCCGCTCGCGGCCTGGACATCGACCAACTGCCTCACGTGGTCAACTACGAGCTGCCCAACGTCGAGGAAGACTACGTTCACCGCATCGGCCGTACCGGCCGTGCCGGTCGCACCGGTGAGGCCATCTCGCTGGTAGCGCCGGACGAAGACAAACTGCTCAAGGCCATCGAACGCCTGACCAAGCAGCGCATTCCCGATGGCGACATGCAGGGCTTCGATCCCGATACCGTGCTGCCCGAAGTCCAGCAGCCCGAGGCGCGCGAAGTGCCTCAGCGCCAGCCGCGCAAGGACAAGGCCAAGCGTGGCGAGCGCAAGGACCGCAGCAAGGACAAGCCGCAGCAGCCCCAGGGCGAGGAGCAGCAGAACGCCGCCCCCGCAGCTGAAGGCGAATTCGCCGACGGCGACAAGCCAGCCGGCAAGCGCCGCCGTCGTGGCGGCCGCGGCAAGAAGAAGGGCGACGGCCAGGGCAGCGACGCTCAGCCGAATGCCAACGCTCAGGCTCGTGAGCCGCGTGAGCCGCGTGAGCCGCGCGAGCCTCGCCAGCCCCGACAGCAGGACCAGCAGGGCCAGGCCCGCCAGCAGCCCAAGCCGGCTCGCGCACCCAAGGCCGAGGCCAACGGTAACCGCGATCCGGAAGAGTTCCTCGACGACGACTTCGACAACTTTGGCAACCGTGCCGACTACGTCAGCCCGTTCCCGGACAAGGACCAGCAGCGCGGCCAGCGCCGCCGTGGCGGTCAGGGCCAGGGACAGGGTCAAGGCCAGAACCAGGCTCAGGGCCAGCAACGCCCGCGCGGCCAGGGTGGTCAGGGCGCCGGCCAGGGCGGAAGCGGTCAGAACCGTGGCCAGGGTCAAGGGCAAGGCCAGGGCCGTGCCGCCAAGAAGCCTAACGGCGGCGGTCGCACCCAGGGTCAGGGCGGCAACGCTCAGGGCAAGGCCGGCCAGCGCAAGCGCGGTGGCAAGGCTCCGGCTTCGCGCATGAACGACGCCCCGCTGCGCGAGCCGAGCGAGTACGGCGCCGCCAAGCCGACCCGCCAACCGGTAGTGATCAACAAGCGCGACCTGGTCCGCACCGACCGCTTCCCGACACCGGAGCAGTTGGAAGAGCTGGAACCGCGCCGCAAGACCGAGCGTCCCGCGCTGCTGACCCGCAACCGCGACTGACGCTGCAGAAGAAGCCGCCCTCCGGGGCGGTTTCTTTTTGCCCGCGATTTGTCGCCGGAGCCTACGTGAAAGTTCTGCGCTCGGGTCGGCCCTCACCCTAACCCTCTCCCAAGGGGAGAGGGGCCCGTTAGGTGCAGGATGAAAGCTCAGTGTCAGCCGGCTCGGGCTGCCCCCTCTCCCTGAGGGAGAGGGCTGGGGTGAGGGGGATGCATTGGTACGGACTCCCCAGGAAAAGACAGTTGTTCCTACCCACCTCTCCAGACACAAAAAAGCCGCCCGAAGGCGGCTCTTTCACGACAGCAAAAACGTCACAGCACTTGCCGCAGGAAGCTCTGCGCGCGCGCATCCTTCGGCTGGGCGAAGAACTCCGCCGGGGCGGCGTCCTCCAGCAGCTTGCCGTGATCGAAGAACAGCACGCGGTCCGCCACTTCGCGGGCGAAGCCCATCTCGTGGGTCACGCAGACCATGGTCATGCCTTCCACGGCCAGGGTCTTCATCACGTCCAGCACCTCGCCGACCATTTCCGGGTCGAGCGCCGAGGTGGGCTCGTCGAACAGCATCACCTTCGGGTCCATGCACAGCGCGCGGGCAATGGCCACACGTTGCTGCTGGCCGCCGGAGAGGCGCGACGGGTACTCATTGGCCTTCTGGCCGATGCCGACCTTATCCAGCAGCGCCCTGGCCTTGGCCTCGCGCTCCGCCTTGCCGCGCTTGCGCACGACTTTCTGCGCCAGGCACAGGTTTTCCAGCACGGTCATGTGCGGGAACAGGTTGAAGTGCTGGAAGACCATGCCGACTTCGCGGCGGTAGGCGTTGACGTCGGTCTTCGGGTTGGCGAGGTCGAGGCCGTCGATGCTCACCGAGCCGGAGTCGAACTCCTCCAGGCCATTCAGGCAACGCAGGAAGGTGGACTTGCCCGAGCCGGACGGGCCGATCACCACCACGACCTCACCCTTGGCCACACCGGTGGTGACGTCATCCACCGCGCGCACGACTTGCCCGCGGGTATCGAAGACCTTGGTCAGGTTACGGACTTCAATCACTTTGGCCGAGCCTCCGCTCCAGGCGCCCCGCCAGATGCGACAGCGGCAGGTTGATCACGAGGTAGAGGGCGGCGACGCAGAACCAGATCTCGAAGGTGGAGAACGAGGTGGTGATCGCCTCGCGGCCGCTCTTGGTCAGTTCGGTGATGGCGATTACCGAGACCAGGGAAGTGTCTTTCACCAGGCTGATGAACTGCCCCGCCAACGGCGGTAGCACGCGCTTGAAGGCTTGCGGCAGGATCACGTGTCGCATCGACTGCGCCGCATTCAGGCCCAGGGAGCGCGCCGCCTCGTCCTGGCCGCGGGCGATGGACTGCACGCCGGCACGGACGATCTCGGCCACGTAGGCACCGGTGAACAGCGCCAGCGCCGCCACGCCCGCGAACTCGCGGGAGAGGTTCAGCACGGTGCCGATGAAGAAGTAGAAGATGAAGATCTGCACCAGCAGCGGCGTACCGCGCACCAGCTCGACGTAGAGGGTCGAGAGGTCGTGCAGCGTCGGGTTCTTCGACAGGCGGCAGAGACCGGTGAACAGGCCGATGAACAGGCCGAACGCGCCGGAAACGAATGAGATCCACAGCGTGGTCCACAGCCCCCAGGTGAGCGGGCCGGCGGCCCAGTGGCGGGTCGCTCCGACGACATCGCCTTCGGCGACGTCGTCGTTTTCGGAGAACTGCAGGCTATCCGCCGCAACGGTCAGCACCTGCTGCTTGCCATCCTCGTCCACCAGCGTGACGCGGGCATCGCTGCCCTGCGGCTCGACCTTCTCCACCCGCGAGATGCTGTCCGCACGCAGCGGTTCTTCAGCCTGATAGGCGAAGTACTGCGGGACGCGGTTCCAGCGCCACTCGTAGGAGATCAGCGAAGTGGAGTACCAGATGGCCAGGCCGATCAACAGAAGGATCAGACCGGTCAGCCCGTGCCAGGGCCAGGTTGCGCGTTTCGTTCTAGCCACGAATCTCTACCGTGAAAATGCGAACGCGCAGGCCGGGGGCCTGCGCGTCGGGTCAACCAGCGTCAGACGTGGATTATTCCATGTCCTTGAGCCAGTCGGTGCTCTTGAACCACTTATCGTGCAGACGATCGTAGGTGCCGTCTTCACGAATCTGCTTGAGGAAGTTGTTGATGAAGTTGATCGAGTCGTAGTCGCCCTTCTTCAGGCCGAAGGCCAGCGGCTCGTAGGTGAACGGCTGGTCCAGGTGCACCAGCTTGCCGGCGCCGAACTTGCCGACGGCAACGACGTTGTACGGCGAGTCGTAGATGAAGGCGTCAGCCTTGCCGTTGACCACGTCCATGACTGCTTCGGGCTCGTTGTCGAAACCGTGGTACTGCGCCTTGGACAGCTGCTTCTTGGCGACGAATTCGCCGGTGGTGCCGATCTTCGAGGTGATGCGGTACTTCGCATCGTTCAGGTCCTTGTAGGACTTGATCTCGCCTTGCAGTTCCTGACGGATCAGCAGGGTCTGACCGACCACGATGAAGGGATCGGAGAAGTTCAGGCGCAGGTTGCGTTCCTGGGTCAGGGTCATGCCCGAGCCGATCATGTCGAACTTGTCGGTGAGCAGGGCCGGGATGATGCCGTCGTAGGCGGTGGAAACCAGCTCCAGCTTGACGTTCATGGACTTGGCCATGGCCTTGAGCAGGTCCACTTCGAAGCCGACGATCTGGCCGCGCTTGTTGGTCATCTCGAACGGCATGTAGGTCGGGTCCATGCCTACACGCAGGGTGCCGCGCTTGGCCGCTTCATCGATGGCGCCGGCCTGAGCCGCGCTCACGCTGACCAGGGCGCAGACGCCCATCACCAGCGATGCCAGGTACTTTTTCATCCCCATACTCCCAAGCAAGTGAAAGAACTTGTTGTTTTTTCCAGCGATCGAACCGGGCGCGCAAGAGCAGGCCTTGCGCAGAAGGGTGCGAAGCGTACCCCATGCGCCGGATATCTCAATCTTTTCTGGATAGCTGGCGAAGGGTACCAGCAGCGGTGCGCGGGGAAAACAGCGGAAACCGGCAGGTCGCCCCCGCTCCGAGCGGGACGGGGGCAGCCTGCGGTCAGGATTGCGCGGCGGGCAGCGCCATGGCGCCCTGCTCCGCGACCGGAGCCAGAGGCACGGCCGGGGCATGGGCATCGGCTTGCAGCGATTGCCGCCAGGGACCGATCCACTGCTCCTTGTCGCCCTGCCAGAGCGCCAGGTGCAGGCGCGACAGCGCCACCGGATCGCTCAGCAGCGCCAGCCGGCGGTTGCCGTCGAGCTGCTCGGGGCCGGCTTCCAGCGCCTTCTCGACCAGCGCAGCGCGGGTCGATTCGATGGCGGCTGACTGGCCGTGGCGGGCAGTACCCATGGCGCAGGCCAGGGCGTTCAGTACCGGGTCCACGGCAGAGCGGACGAAGCCGTCCTTCAGCGCCTGCCAGCGGTTCTGGTAGGTGTACTCGTCGGTAGCACGCAGTTCGCGCGGGGTGTCGTACTCCTCAGGGATGAGGAACAGCTTCTCATCGCGCGAGGCCAGGCCCAGCTTGACCCGGCTGCTGATCACCGAGACCGGGATCGACAGCATCAGCGCGCCGACGATGGGCGACAGCCACCACAGGAAACGCGGGTTCAACCATGCCACCAGCAGCGCCCAGCACAGGCCCAGCAGGGTCTGCAGGCCATGGCGACGAATCGCTTCGCTCCACGGGGTGTCGTCGTCATCACGCTGCGGCGACTTCCACTGGGCTTCCCAGCCGAGGAACGCGGCCAGCACGAAGCGGGTGTGGAAGAGCATGCGCACCGGGGCGAGCAGCACGGAGAAGAACATCTCCAGAAGCATGCTCAGGGTTACCTTGATCACACCGCCGTAGCCCTTGGCGCCCTTGGCCCAGATCAGCATGACGCTGAGCAGCTTGGGCAGGAACAGCAGGGTCAGGGTGGTGGAGAACAGGGCGATGGCCTTTTCCGGGTGCCACTGCGGCCAGATCGGGAACAGCTGGCGAGGCTCGAGGAAGTACTGCGGCTCCATCAACTGGTGCACCGCCAGCAGCGCAGTGGACAGCACCAGGAAGAAGAACCACAGCGGTGCCGACAGGTAGGACATCACGCCGGTGAGGAACACCGCACGGTGCACCGGGTGCATGCCCTTGACCAGGAACAGGCGGAAGTTCATCAGGTTGCCGTGGCACCAGCGGCGGTCGCGCTTGAGCTCGTCCAGCAGGTTGGGCGGCAATTCTTCGTAGCTGCCTTCCAGGTCGTAGGCGATCCACACGCCCCAGCCGGCGCGGCGCATCAGCGCGGCCTCGACGAAGTCGTGGGAGAGGATCGCACCGGCGAAGGAGCCCTTGCCCGGCAGCGGCGCCAGGGCGCAGTGCTCGATGAAGGGTTTCACCCGGATGATCGCGTTATGGCCCCAGTAGTGGGATTCGCCCAGTTGCCAGAAGTGCAGGCCGGCGGTGAACAGCGGGCCGTAGACGCGGGTGGCGAACTGCTGCATGCGCGCATAGAGGGTGTCCATGCCCGACGCCTTGGGCGCGGTCTGGATGATGCCGGCCTCGGGGTTGGCCTCCATCAGGCGGACCAGCTTGGTCAGGCAATCGCCACTCATCACGCTGTCGGCGTCCATGACGACCATGTACTTGTACTGGCCGCCCCAGCGACGGCAGAAGTCGTCGATGTTGCCGCTCTTGCGCTTAACCCGGCGCCGGCGGCGGCGATAGAAGATGCGACCGAAGCCCAGGGCTTCCTTGCACAGCTCGATCCAGGCCTTTTCTTCGGCCATGGCGATATCGGGCTGGTTGGTGTCGCTGAGAACGAAAAAGTCGAAGCGATCCAGCTCACCGCTGGCCGCCACCGATTCGTAGGTCGCCCGCAGACCGGCGAAGACGCGCGGGACATCTTCGTTGCAGATCGGCATGACGATGGCGGTGCGCGCATCGGCGGCAATCGGCTCGCTGCCTGCGCTGCTGCCGGAAATGCGGTAGCGGTCGCGGCCGGTGAGCAGCTCCCAGAAGCCCATCAGGGCCGTCCAGAATCCCGCCGACACCCAGCAGAAGAGAATCGCGAAGAGCGTCAGCACGCCGAACTGGATGGCGTAGGGCACCACCTGCTCCAGGGTCTGCAGCCAGGTCTGGCGGTTGATCTCTTCCAGGTCGACGAAGGCCCAGCCCTGGTAGGGCAGGATGCCTTTCATGTAGTAGGTGGCGACGGTGGTCTGGCCGAGCATGAGCAGGACCAGGATGAACCGGCGCAGCGAGCCAACCCGCTGCCAGCGCGCCTTGGGCAGGTCGCGGGGGGGCTTGGCCGGGTTGCTGCGCCCGGTCAGGCGGCGCCAGCCGCGCATGATCGGGTTGGTCCGCCAGGGTTCGGGGATCACCTTGGTGCGCTGGATCGGCGGCGCTGCCTTGAGGTAGGTGCGGCCGTTGTCGTCCATGCCCAGCATCTGGGCGTCGTCGAGGTCCTGGCCATACCCATGGCGCAGACGTGCACCGACCGAAGCCAGAGCGGCGTCTTCGCCCTGCACATCGCCAGCGAGCTGCTCGTGCAGCTCGCTGATGGAACCGGCCTGGGCCAGCCGCTCACGCTCCTGCGACGAAAGGGGCAGGTGCGCGAGATAGTCGGCCACCGGCGCGGTGGTAGCGGTGGAGTTATTCATCGGCAGGCAGCTGGTAGCTCCAGGTTTCGGAAATGGTCTGGCCGCCGTTTACCAGCGCAGCGCGCATTTCCGTCGGCTTCTTCGGATCCTTGACCTTGATCCGCAGGGTCAGACGCCAGCCCTTGGTCACTGCGTTGTAGCGCAGTGCGTTTTCCTTCACCTCGGCATTGTCGTCGGTGCTCACCTGAGTGCTTACCGGCGCATCACCGGCCAGTGCCTTCAGGGTCGGGCCGACGAAATCGACAACCAGCGCGACGCTGCCATCGGGCTGACGGATCAGGTTCTTCTGCTTGACGTCGCCGACCGAGCGCAGGGTCTGCATGACCCAGGCGTTCTTCGCGTCGTGCAGGGCTTCCTCGTCCTTGGTCCAGCGCATGCGGTAGGCGAAGTCCAGCGGCTCGCCGGCTTCCGGGCGCTTCTCCGGGTTCCAGAAGGCAACGATATTGTCGTTGGTCTCATCCGGGGTCGGGATTTCCACCAACTCGACGGTACCCTTGCCCCAGTCGCCCTGCGGCTCGATCCAGGCGGACGGGCGCAGGTCGTAACGGTCGTCCAGGTCCTCGTAACGGGAGAACTCGCGGCCACGCTGCAGCAGGCCGAAGCCTTTCGGGTTCTCGACGCTGTAGGCGCTGACGGACAGGTGTTTCGGGTTGTTCAGCGGACGCCAGATCCACTCGTCGTTGCCAGCGTGGATCTGCAGGCCGGTGGAGTCATGCAGCTCCGGACGGAAGTTGTGCTCCGGCGACGGCTGGTTGGAGCCGAACAGGAACATGCTGGTCAGCGGCGCCAGGCCCAGCTTGCTCACCTTGTCGCGCAAGAACACGCGGGCCTTCACGTCGACCACGGTGTCGTTGCCCGGACGGATGGTGAAGCGGTACGCACCAGTCGCGCGGGGCGAGTCCAGCAGCGCGAAGATCACCAGGTGCTTGTCCTTGGGCTTGGGCTTCTCGATCCAGAACTCGCGGAAGCGCGGGAACTCTTCACCCGACGGTAGCGCGGTATCCAGCGCCAGGCCACGGGCGGAGAGGCCCCACCACTGGTCCTTGCCGATGATGCGGAAGTAGCTCGCCCCCAGGAAGGTGGCGATCTCGTCCTGCTTGTCCGGCGAGTTGATCGGGTACAGCAGGCGGAAGCCGGCGTAACCCAGATCCTTGGTCGCATTGGCGTCGAACTTCAGCGAACCGAAGTCGAAACGGGAGGGATCGTATTTGATCTCCTTGACGTCGGTCGCCGTGACTTCATTGATCTTCACCGGGGTGTCGAAGTGCATGCCCTGGTGATAGAAGCTGATCTTGAAGGGGGTCTTCTCGTCGGCCCAATAGGCCTTCTCGTTACGGAAGCGAATCTGCTGGTAATCGGCGAATTTCATTTCGCTGAATTCCGATGGCAGGTTGCTCGTCGGTGCGCTGTACTTCTCAGCAGCCAGCGCCTTGGCCTGTTCGCCAACGTCGTCGAGATTGAAGGCCCAGGCATGGGTAGCGCTCAACGCCAACAGGGCGGAGCCGACCAGTCCGCGAAGGATTTGGCGCGAAAGCGGTTGTTGAACGGAACGGAAAATCACGAGTCCCCCTCGTCCGTGAACACAAAACGATTAAAGCCAGCAAAGGCGATGCCAAATTGCCGGCGATTGAATTCCGACCCCGGTGAGACTGAATGATTCCCCGATTTTTTCCACGGGTACTTCCGGCTCCCGGAGGCGCATTGTTCTAGATGCATAAGCCCTAACCATCATCCCACGGCGATATGACAAGCTGCCGCGCGTTCAAGCCTCCAGTAGAAAGGTCACTGGCCCGTCATTGACCAGGTGGACCTGCATGTTGGCGCCAAAACGGCCAGTGGCGACCAGCGGATGACGCTCTCGCGCCTGTTCCACGAGTAGATCGAACAACGCGGCGCCCCTTGCAGGAGGCGCCGCGCTGGAAAAGCTCGGTCGCAGGCCCTTGCGGGTGTCTGCGGCCAGGGTGAACTGCGAAACCAGCAGCAGGCCGCCGCCGACATCGCTCAATGAAAGGTTCATTTTACCTTCATCGTCGCCAAACACTCGATAGTTAAGCAGCTTGTGCAACAAACGGTTGACCGAGTCTTCGTCGTCCTGGGGTTCCACCCCTACCAGAGCCAGCAGCCCATGGTCGATAGCGCCGACGATTTCGCCGTCAACCTCGACGCGGGCGCCGCGCACCCGCTGGATCAAACCCTTCATTCAGCCTCCGGCGGCAGGTTCAGCAGGCGGCGGCCGATTTCATTGGTGGCGCGGATCAGCGCATCGGTGATGCCCGGCTCGCCGGCCACGTGGCCGGCGTCGCGGACGATCTGCAGTTCGCTGTTGGGCCAGGCCTTGTGCAGCGCCCAGGCGTTGTCGAGCGGGCAGACCACGTCATAGCGGCCGTGGACGATCACACCCGGCAGGTGGGCGATCTTGTGCATGTCGCGCAGCAGCTGGTCTGGCTCGAGGAAGCCGTCATTGACGAAATAGTGGTTCTCGATGCGGGCGATGGACAGCGAGCGGTGCGGGTCGGCGAAGCGATCCACCACCGCCGGGTTCGGCCGCAGCGTGGCGGTCCGGCCCTCCCAGGTGGACCACGCGCGCGCGGCGTGCATCTGGGCAATCTGGTCGGGGCCGGTCAGGCGGCGATGGAAGGCATGCAACAGGTCGTCATGTTCGTCGGCGGGAATCGGCGCCAGGTAGTCTTCCCAGTAATCCGGGAACAGGCGGCTCGCGCCCTCCTGGTAGAACCAGCGGATTTCCTGCGGGCGGCAGAGGAAGATGCCGCGTACGATCAGCGCCAGCACGCGCTCGGGATGGGTCTGGGCGTAGGCCAGCGAGAGGGTCGAACCCCAGGAACCGCCGAACAGCACCCACTTGTCGATGCCCAGGTGCTCACGGATGCGCTCGATGTCCTGCACCAGGTGCCAGGTGGTGTTGTTCTCCAGGCTCGCATAGGGCGTGGAGCGGCCACAGCCGCGCTGGTCGAAGGTGACGATGCGGTAGATGTTGGGATCGAAGAAGCGCCGCGACATGGCATCGCAACCGGAGCCCGGGCCACCATGGATGAACAGAACCGGCAGTCCGTCGGGCGTGCCGCTCTCGTCCATGTAGATGACGTGCGGCTCTTCGACGGCCAGTTCATGGCGGGCGTAAGGCTTGATTTCCGGATACAAAGTTTGCATGGCTCGCTCCTGGATCAGTGCGTACGGTCGCTCCCGGACCAGTAACCATCCTAGGGCCTGTCGCCACCTTATAGAAAGTCGCGTTGCCGCAGCGCGACTTCCATCGAAAGTCTTCGGCCCCCACGGTGTCGGGCATGATACTCGGGCCAGCGAAAAACCCATAAGGGAGTTAGTGAGCCATGCCACGGAAGTTGTTTCTTTCTCTTTTTCTGCTGGTGCTCGCCTTGGCCGGCTGCGATCGCGACGACCCGCGCGCGCAACTGGACGCCGCCGTGAAGCAGTTGCAGGACAACCTCGAAGCCAAGAATAGCGGGGCCGTGATCGATCAGTTGGCTGGCGACTTCCGCGCCAACGGCGAGTTCGACCGCGACTGGGCCAGGCGCACCATGACGCTGATGTTCCTGCGGCACCAGCAGGTCAAGGTGATCCTGCTCAGCAGCGAGAGCCGGGTCGACCCGACCCACACCAATCGCGGCCATACCGACGCTCAGGTCGCCCTTACCGGTGCCGAGAACCTCATCCCCGACAGCGCCGGGCATTATTCCGTGAAACTGGAATGGTGGCGCGACGGCGCCGAATGGAAACTGGCGAGGCTCGACTGGCAATGACTTCCCCCCTGCAACACCGTATCCGCGCCGCCGGGCTGCTGGTACGCAACGACGAAATCCTGCTGGTGCGCCATGCCGTCGCCGGCGACGAGTACTGGATTCCACCGGGCGGCGGCTTCGAGTCGGACAAGGACGAGTCCACCCGCGACACCGTGCGCCGCGAGTGCCGGGAGGAAACCGGGCTGGCCGTGAAAGTCGGCCCGCTGGTCTACGTGCGTGAGTTCGCCGAGCCAGTGGCCGGGCGCTTCCACATGGAGCTGTTCTATCGCGTCGACGCCTGGGATGGCCGGGTCAGCCTGGACAACCTGCGCGGCCTGGGCGGCGACGAGTTCGATATCCGCGAGGTCGCCTGGGTGCCGCGCCGCGAGCTACCGCGCCTGCCCTCCTACTATCCCGCCGAATTGCTCGACGATGTCTGGGAGCGCCTGGCCGAGGCGCAACCGCTGATCCGCCACCTCGGCCTGCAGCGCTAGGATTACTGCACCGGTTCGCTGGTGGGCTTGGCGATGATCGCCTGCAGCTCGGCGGTCATGGGGAATTCCAGGTTGAGGTTCTTCGGCGGGATCGGCTGCTCGAACCAGCGCTGGTAGATGCCCTTGATCTCGCCGGAGGAATACAGCTCGGCCAGCGTCTGGTTGACCAGGGCGAGGAACTGCGGATCGTCTTTGCGCACCATGCAGGCGTAGATTTCCCGCGATTGCGGCTCGCCCACCACTACCCACTGGTGCGGATCGCGGGCCTTGGCCTTCTCGCCGTAGAGCAGCGCGTCATCCATGTAGAAGGCTACCGCGCGGCCCGACTGCAGCATGAGGAAGGCTTCGCCATGATCCTTGGCGCTGACCACGTTCATGCCCAGTTTGTGCTCGGCGTTGTAGGCCTTCAGGTAGCGCTCGTTGGTGGTGCCGGCGGTGGTCACCACGTTCTTGCCCTTGAGGTCGGCGAAGCCCTGGATGCCGCTGTCCTTGGCGGTCAGCAACTGGCCTTTCACGTAGATGAAGCCGTAGGAGAAGGCGACCTGCTTCATGCGCTCGGCGGTGACGCCGGTAGAGCCACACTCCAGGTCCACCGTGCCGTTCTGCACCAGCGGAATGCGCGTCTGCGAAGTCACCAGGTTGTACTTCACCTTGAGATCGGGCTGGCCGAGCTTCTGCCTGATGCGCTCGACCACCTTGCCGGCCAGGTCCACCGAGTAACCCATGGGCTGCCCGCTGTTATCGCCCAGGTAGGAGAACGGTACCGAGGCGTCGCGATAACCCAAGGTTATCGTGCCGCGCTCGGCGACTTTCTTCAGCGTGCCGTCCAGTGCCTCGTTGGCCTGCGCCAGCGCGCAGACCAGGCTGGACGCCGCCAGCATTCCCAGAGCAAGTCGTTTCATGGGTGCGATCCTTCTTGTTGTTGTGAGTCGGGTTGGGGGTCAGGGCCGCGCGGCAATCACGGTGATTTCCACCAGCACCTGCGGCCGTGCCAGCAGCGCCTGCACCGTGGTGCGGGTCGGTGCGCAGCCTTCCGGCAGCCAGGCAGACCAGACGCCGTTCATGGCCTCGAAATCGGCGGCGATGTCCTTGAGGTAAATGGTCGCGCTGAGAATGCTCGCCTTCCCGGTGCCGGCTTCGGCCAGCAGCGCGTCGATCTTCGCCAGCACCTCGCGGGTCTGGCCCTGGATGTCGGTGGCCTGCCCGGGTACCTGCCCGGAGAGGAACACCAGCGAGCCGAAGACCATAGCGCCGGAAAGGCGATCGTTGGTGGCGATGCGTGTGAGTTGCATGGTGAGTCTCCCCATTCGAAGGAATCAGCCGGCCAGCCGCGCGGGCGTCAGGCCGGTCGTGTCGATATCCGGGTGGCGCCCGGCGATCTGTGCGGCAATCAGTTGCGCACTGCCACAGGCGAGGGTGAAGCCCAGCGCGCCGTGGCCGAGATTCAGCCACAGGCCGCGCGGCCCGCAGGCACCCACCAGGGGCACGCCGGTGGGCGTGGCTGGACGCATGCCGGCCCATTCAATGGCGGCGCCGTAGTCGCAGGCGTCCGGCAGCGTATCCGCCGCCTGCTGCCGGATCAGCGCCAGCCGCTTGGGCTCCAGGCACGGGTCGAAGCCGACGATGTCGACCATGGCAGCAATGCGCAGACGTTCGCCGATGCGCGCGTAGACCACCTTGCGGTCGTAGTCGGTGAGGCTTACCTCCAGCGCGTGGTCTTCGGCGCGGATCGGCGCGGTCAGGCTGTAGCCCTTCAGCGGATAGAGCGGCAGGCGCGGGCCGCCCGGCAGCAGCGCGGCGCTGCGGTAGCCGGCAGCGAGGACCACGTGATCGGCCTCGAAGGTCTCGCCGCCCGCCTCCACGCCGATCACGACGCCATTGCGAATCATCAGCCGGGAAGCCGGGCGGGCATACACCAGTCGGCAACGTCCCGATGCCTGAAGTCGCTCGGCGAGACGCTGGCAGAACAGGAAGCAGTCGGCGACCTCCTCGTCCGGCGTATGGATGCCACCGACAAAGGGCGCACGCGCCAGCGCTGGGTCCAGCTCGCGGCACTGCTGCGCCGAGAGCACGAATTGCACAGAAGGATCGGACAGGTTCTGCCGCGCACTGCGGAAGCTGCCTTCATCGCGGAAGGCCACCAGCTTGCCGTTGCGCCGCCAGTCGAAGCCGTCCAGCCCATCCTCTCGCCACTGCGCCAGCGTGCTCTGGCTGAACAGCGCGAGGCGCAGCAAATGTTTCGCATTGGCCTGGTTCACCGAGCGCCGACAGGCCGCCGTGAATTCCATCAGCCAGCGCCACTGCGCCGGATCCAGGCGCGGGCGCAGGCGCAGCGGCGAGTCGCCGCGCAGCAGCCACCCCAGAGCCTGCTGCGGTACGCCGGCATCGGCCAGCGGCGCCACGTAGCGGTAGGACAGCTGGCCGCCGTTGGCGAAGCTGGTTTCCAGCCCGGCCGCATCCCGCGCTTCCAGCACGGTGACGTCGAATCCTTCGAGGACCAGCGCATGGGCCGTGGCCAGCCCGACCACACCCGCGCCGATGATGCAAACCCGCTGTGCCATTGCCGTCTCACTGCCAATCGATTCCAGGCCTCGACCTTAGGGCCGGGTGACAGGCGGCGAACAATGAATAAACATGGGCAGCCCATAAACCAGGGTTATACCTTGGCGAATCCGCTGACGGAGGCAAGCCATGCGCCTGCGCCATATCGAAGTGTTCCAGGCCATCCGCGAGACCGGCTCGGTCAGCGGCGCCGCGCAATTGCTGCACGTCTCCCAGCCGGCGGTAACCAAGGTGCTGCAGCACGCCGAGCAGCAGTTGGGCTTCCCGCTGTTCCTGCGCGTGCGCGGCAAACTGCAGGCGACCCCCGAGGCGCTGGAGCTGGAGCGCGAAGTCGCCAAGGTCACGGAAAGCCTGCAGGGCGTGCGTCGACTGGCGCAGAGCCTGCGCGGCCAGCCGGAGAACCGCCTGCGCGTGGGCGCCACGCCGGCCCTGGCGCTGTCGCTGCTACCGTCGGTGATCCGCGAATGGACCGACCGTTATCCACAGAGCAGCTGCGAACTGGCGACCCAGCATTCCCGCGAGCTGATCCAGAACCTGCTGATGCGCGAGCTGGACCTCGCCCTGACCCTGCAACAGACCGACCACCCCGGCCTGCGCTCGCAGGTCATCGCCAGCGGCCCGCTGGTAGCCCTGGCACCACGCGCGCACTGGCCGGAAGACCGTTTGGGCAAGGCGCTGACCCTGGGCGAGTTGGCCGGCGAGCCGATGATCGGACTGTCCACGTCCGACCCGCTGTCGGCACGCCTGGAAAGTCATCTGGCGAACGTCGAACCGCCACCTCGCGTGCGCATTTCAGTACAGACCTACGCGCTGGCGCGCACACTGGTGGAGGCAGGAACAGGATTGGCGCTGGTCGATCCCTTCACAGCACTGGGCGCGGACGAAAGACTCACCGCACTGCGCCCGCTGTCGCCTCCGGTGAAGGTCACGCTCTACGCCCTGACCCGAGCCGATGAGACGCCTCCGCACACCCAGGCGCTGCTGCTGGAGATGCTGGTGCGGCATGCAGACGGGCAACTGGCGCAGCACCGCTTCGAATAAAAGACAGCCCCCTGCCACACCGGGGAAGCGCCGCCGGGATGCGTGGTCCGGTGGCGCCGCGCCGACAAGCCCCGGCGCGGCAGGAGGCTGTGTAAAACTCAGCGGCCGTAGCGCTCGCGGCCCCAGGCGATGAAGGTTTCCAGCATGCGCCGGAGTACCTGGGCGGTCGGCGCGGCGAGGTCTTCGCGGTAGCCGAAGGGCGCATGCTCATCCATGTAGTTGCACTGCGCGAGTTCCAGTTGCACCGCGTGCACGTTGTCCTGCGGCTGGCCGTAGTGGCGGGTGATATGGCCACCCTTGAAGCGCCCGTTGAGGATGTGGCGATAGGCTGGAGCCTCGGCGCACACTGCGACCAGTCGCTCGGCCAGCTGCGCATCGCAGCTCGCGCCGCTGTTGGTGCCGATATTGAAGTCGGGCAGTTTGCCGTCGAACAGGTGCGGGATGACCGAGGCAATCGAGTGGGCATCCCACAGCAGCGCATAGCCGAATTCTGCCTTCAGCCGTGCGAGTTCGCCGGCCAGGGTCTGGTGATACGGCGTCCAGACTTCCTTGAGGTAACGCGCACGCTCTTCCGCGGAAGGCGCCTGCCCTTCCTTGAACAGCGGGCGACCGTCGAACAGGGTGTCCGGGTAGAGGCCGGTGGTGGCAGTGCTGTACAGCGGCTTGTCGTCGGCCGGGCGGTTGAGGTCGATGACGTAGCGCGAATAGCCGGCAGCCAGGGTGCTGGCGCCCAGTTCTTCGGCAAAGGCATAGAGCTGCGGGATGTGCCAGTCGGTGTCGGCCAGCTCGCGCGCCTCGTCCACCAGGCCGGCTTCCACGGCCGGAGTCAGGCGGATGCCGGGGTGCGGCATGCTGATCAGCAGGGGCACGCGGCCGCGTTTGAATTTGAGAACGTTATCCATGGGGTCTATCTCCAAGACGGGCGAATAAGGACCTGTAGGAGCGAGCTTGCTCGCGAACAGATCCGCTGCGGAGCGGGGTTCGCGAGCAAGGACCAGGCGTCCCCCTCGGTCCTACAAGAACCAGACTCACAGCTCTTCGCCATGACGAATGACGCGCTTGGGCAAGTCGCCGCCGAGCCAGTAGGCCAGTTCGGCGGGGCGCTGGATGTTCCAGGCGATGAAGTCGGCGACCTTGCCCGCTTCCAGGCTGCCGTGGCTGTCGGCCATGCCCAGCGCTCGCGCGGCGTTGAGGGTGACGCCAGCCAGCGCTTCTTCCGGGGTCAGGCGGAAGGCAGTGCAGGCCATGTTCAGCATCAGGCGCAGGGACAGCGCCGGCGAGGTGCCGGGGTTGAGGTCACTGGCGATGGCGATGTTCACGCCGTGTTTGCGCAGGGCGTCCATCGGCGGCAACTGGGTTTCGCGCAGGACGAAGAAAGCGCCCGGCAGCAGCACGGCCACGGTGCCGGCCTCGGCCATGGTGAGGGCGTCGCTTTCGTCCATGAACTCCAGGTGGTCGGCGGACAGCGCGCCGTAGCGCGCCGCGAGGCTCGAGCCATGCAGCGAGGACAACTGCTCGGCATGCAGTTTTACTGGCAGGCCTAGTCGCTTCGCAGCCTGGAACACCCGTTCGACCTGCGCGGGGGAGAACGCAAGGTGTTCGCAAAACGCGTCCACCGCGTCCACCAGCCCTTCCTCGGCCAGCGCCGGGAGAATGTGGGTGCAGACCTGATCGATGTACTCGTCGGCGCGCCCAGCGTATTCCGGCGGCAGCGCATGGGCGGACAGGCAAGTGGTGCGTACCGTCACCGGCAGCTCCTGCTCCAGGCGCCGAGCGACGCGCAGCATGCGGCGTTCGCTGTCCAGGTCCAGGCCATAGCCGGACTTCACTTCCAGTACGGTCACACCGTCAGCCAACAACGGGCGGGCACGCTTGATGGCGCTGGCCAGCAGTTCGTCCTCGCTGGCCTCGCGGGTGGCGCGCACGGTGCTGGCAATGCCGCCGCCAGCCGCCGCGATCTCGGCGTAGCTGACGCCGTTCAGGCGCTGCTCGAACTCGCCGCTGCGGTCGCCACCGAACACCAGGTGCGTGTGGCAATCGATGAAGCCGGGCGTGACCCACGCACCGCCCAGGTCGGTGCTCTGCACGGGGCGCTCGGGTAGCTCGGCGCGCGGGCCGATCCAGCTGATGCGTTCACCCTCGGTGATGATCGCGGCGTCTTCGATGATGGCGTAGCGGCCGCCCTTCATGGTTGCCGCGTGGCAGTGGTGCCAAAGATGTTTCATTGCAGTCTCCCGATGCTCGCACCAACGCTATCCAGCGCCGCCGGGTCAGCCAGCAGCGCGGTGGCGCGGTCGATGTCCGGCGCCAGCCAGCGGTCGCTGTCGTAGGCCGGTACCTGTTCGCGCAACAGGCTCCAGGCACAGTCGGTGCCGGCGCCGAAGCGCTGCGGCTTGAGGAATTCGAAGGCCTGGGCGGCCAGCAGGTATTCAATGGCGAAGATGCGTCGGGTGTTGTCGATGGCGCGGCCCAGCTTGAGTGCCGCGCTGGTGCCCAGGCTCAGGTGGTCTTCCTGCAGGCCGGAGGTGACGAAGTTGTCCACCACCGCCGGTTGCGCCAGCTGGCGGTTCTCACCGGCCAGGGAGGCGGCGACGTACTGCACGATCATCATTCCCGAGTTGACGCCCGGCTGGCTGACCAGGAAGGCCGGCAGGCCACTGACCAGCGGGTTGATCAGGCGATCCAGGCGGCGCTCGGCCACGCCGCCCAACTCGGCCACGGCAATGGCCAGCAGGTCGGCGGCCATGGCCACGGATTCGCCGTGGGGATTGGCCTGCGATACCACGCGGTAGTCATCCGGCGTGCCCAGCACCAACGGGTTGTCGGTGGCGGAATTCAATTCGGTCTCGATCTGCTTCGCCGCGTGTTCCAGCTGGTCGCGGCAAGCGCCGTGGATCTGCGGCATGGAGCGGATGCTCAGCGCGTCCTGGGTGCGGATACCCTTGCTGCTGGCGATGACTTCGCTGCCTTCGAGCAGCGCGCGCAGGTTGGCGCCGACCTTCTGCATGCCCGGGTGCGGTTTGAGCGCGATGATCTCGGCGTCGAAGGCGTCGATCTGCCCGCGCAGGGCCTCGAAGCTCATGGCGCCGATCACGTCGGCCCATTGCGTCAGGCGGGTCGCGTCGTCCAGTGCCAGGCAGCTCAGGCCGGTCATGCACGGCGTGCCGTTGACCAGGCAGAGCCCGTCCTTGGCGCCCAGCTGCACCGGTTCCAGGCCTTCGGCGGCCAGGGCGCGGGCAGCGGGGACGACCTCGCCGCGATAGCTCACCTCGCCGATGCCGAGCAGCGCCACGCCAACGTGGGCCATGTGCGTGAGATAACCGACCGACCCCTGCGACGGCACGCGCGGGGTGATGCCGTGGTTGAGCAGCGCCAGCAGCGCTTCCACCACGCGGCGGTGCAGGCCGGATTTGCCGTGGCTGTAGTTGGCGATGGCGGCGGCGATGATCGCGCGGGTCTGCTCGTCCTTCAGCGGCTCGCCCACACCGCAGGCATGGCTGAGCAACGTGTTGCGCGACAGCTGCGCCAGTTGCTCGCCCTGCAGTACCACGTTGCACAGCGCGCCCAGGCCAGTGCTGATGCCATAGGCCCGCTCACCCCGGCTGACGATGCGCTCGACGATGCCACGGGCGTTGTCGATGCGCGCCCAAGCGGCCGGCGACAGTTGCAGGCGCGCGCCCTGGCGCGCCACCGCGACCAGGTCCTGCCAGCGCAGCGGGCCGTTGCCGAAAGTGATGGTGGAAGAGGACGACATGCGGAACTCCTGTAGGCGGGGAAGCCCCCTTCCCCGCCGATAAATGGCGTTAGATCGCAGCGACGCGGCGCTGGACGAAGCGGTCGACATACTCGTCGGCAGGCTTGTGCAGGATGTCGGTAGGCGCGCCGACCTGGATCAGCTGGCCGTCCTTGAGGATGGCGATGCGGTTGCCGATACGCACGGCTTCATCGAGGTCGTGGGTAATGAAGACGATGGTCTTGTGCAGGGTCTTCTGCAGCTCCAGCAACTGGTCCTGCATGTCCGCGCGGATCAGCGGGTCGAGGGCGCTGAAGGCTTCGTCCATGAGGATGATGTCGGTGTCCGCCGCCAGGGCGCGGGCCAGGCCGACGCGCTGGCGCATGCCGCCGGAGAGCTGGTGCGGGTAGGACTTCTCGTAGCCCTTCAGGCCCACGGTGTTGATCCAGTGCAGCGCGCGCTCCTGGCACAGCGCCTTGCTCTCGCCACGGATCTTCAGGCCGTAGGCGACGTTGTCGAGCACGCTCTTGTGCGGCAGCAGGCCGAAGCTCTGGAACACCATGCTGATCTTGCGGCGGCGGAAGTTTTCCAGCGCGGCCGCGTCGTAGCCGAGCACGTCCTCACCGTCGACCAGAATCTGCCCGCTGGTGGGGTCGATCAGGCGGTTGAAGTGGCGTACCAGGGTCGACTTGCCGGAGCCGGACAGGCCCATGATGACGAAGATTTCCCCGGCCTCGATAGACAGCGACAGGTCGTTCACCCCGACCACGCAGTCGGTGGCGGCGAGCACTTCCGCCTTGCTCTTGCCCTGGCGGATCATCGCCAGGGCCGCATCGGCCTTGGCGCCGAAGATCTTGTAGACGTTCTTGACCTGGATCTTGCTCATTTGCTGGCCTCATGGTGGCGCGAGCGGCCGTAAGCCTGGGTGATGCGGTCGATGACCACGGCGAGGATGACGATGGCGAGCCCCGCCTCCAGGCCCTTGCCGACGTTTAGCGTCTGGATGCCCACCAGCACGTCCTCGCCCAGGCCACGGGCGCCGATCATCGAGGCGATGACCACCATCGACAGGGCCATCATGGTGGTCTGGTTGATGCCGGCCATGATGCTCGGCAGCGCCAGCGGCAGCTGCACGCCGAACAGTTGCTGGCGGCGGTTGGCGCCGAATGCGGTGATGGCTTCCATCACTTCGCGGTCAACCTGGCGGATGCCCAGGTCGGTGAGGCGGATCAGCGGCGGCGCGGCGTAGATCACCGTGGCGAAGATCGCCGGCACCTTGCCCAGGCCGAACAGCATCAGCACCGGGATCAGGTACACGAAGCTGGGCATGGTTTGCATGATGTCCAGCAGCGGCAGCAGGATCGCCCGGAAGCGGTCGCTGCGCGCGGCGAGGATGCCCAGCGGAATGCCGATCAGCACCGAGATGATGGTCGCGACCATCATCAGCGCGAGGGTCTGCATCAGCTTGTCCCACAGGCCCACGGCACCCACCAGGAACAGCAGCCCGACGATCACCACGGTCGGCAGGATACGCCGCGTGGCGTGCCAGGCGATGCCGGCGACGATGACCAGCATCAGCCACCAGGGCGTCGCACGCAGCACGCTCTCCAGGTTGACGATGGCCCACAGCAGGGTGTCGGAGATGTGGCGGAACACGTCGCCGTAGTTGGTGACCAGGGCATCGACCCAACCGTTGACCCAGTCGGCGATGGAGAAGGTGAAGCGTTCGGGAAACATGGCACGTACTCGTCAGGAGTGGGGCATCACCGGGGACGCTGGGCATCCCCGGAATCGGCGGCATCAGAGCGCGGCCTGGACCTTCTTCGCAGCGTCCTCGCTGACCCAGGTGGTCCACACCTCCGGGTGTTCCTTGAGGAAGGCCTTGGCCAGTTGCTCGGAGGTCAGTTTCTCCTTGGCCATCTTCGCCAGGTTCTGGTTCAGCAGGTCGATGGGCAAGTTGACCTTCTCCAGCACGGCCACCAGTTCCGGCGCCTGGTCGTGGAAGGCCTTGGACAGGCCGACCTGGATCTTCACGTCCTTGTTCACGCCCGGCTCATCCAGCTTCACCAGGTCGGCCTGGCCCATCAGCGGCGTCGGCGACCAGTAGTAGAAGAGAATAGGCTCCTTGCGCTTGTAGCTCGACAATACGGCGGCATCCAGGGCCGGGCCGGTGCCGGGGCGGAAGTTGGTGAACTTGTCCTCGAGGCCGTACTTCTTGAGCATCTCGGAGTTTTCCAGCTCGCAGGTCCAGCCGGCCGGGCAGTTGTAGAAGCGGCCCTTGCCCGGCTCTTCCTGATCGCGGAAGACCTCGGCGTACTGGGCGAGGTCGGTGACAGCCTTCAGGTTCGGCGCCTTGGCTTCGATGTTGCGCGCCTTGTCGCCTTCGATCACGAAGCGCGGCACGTACCAGCCTTCGGTGGCACCGACGATGGGCGCGCCCACGCCGACCACCTTGTTCGCAGCGGCAGCCTTGTTCCAGGCGTCGCTACGGCCAATCCATTCCTCGCTGAAGATCTGGATGTCGTTGTTCGCCAGCGCCTGCTCCATGGTGATGGAGTTGCCCGGCAGGCTGTCGGTTTCGCAGCCGTAGCCGTTCTTCAGGATGATCTGCATGAGGTCGGTGAGCAGCATGCCGCTCTCCCAGTTCAGCCCGGCGAATTTCACCGGCTTGCCACTCTCGCACCAGCCGGCGGCCTGGGCCGATGCCTGGGTGCCGCCCAGCAGACCGGCGGACAGGAACAGGCCCAGCAGCGTCTTCTTGGTGTTGTTCATCTGATGCTCCTAAACGTGAATGAGGTTGGGCAGTGCAAGGGCCGCGCGGGCTTGTGGCTGCGCGGCCGGGCCGGTCTGTTCAGGTGCGGGCCGGCAGGATCAGCCGGTCCGGTACTGCCCGCGTGACGCGCCGGGCGACCAGGTAATAGAGAACCGCAGGGACCACCAGGCCGATGATCCAGGAGATATCCACGCCGCCGAGGGCATCCACCAGCGGGCCGGTGTAGAACTTGGTGGAAATGAACGGCAATTGCACCAGGACGCCGATCACATAGACGCTGATGCCGGGAACATTCCAGCGGCCGTAGCGGCCATCCGGATCGGAGAGCGCCGGCACGTCGTAGTGCTCGCGGGTGATGCAGTAGTAGTCCACCAGGTTGACCGCGCTCCACGGGGTGAAGAACGCCAGCAGGAAGAGGATGAAGGACTTGAACGCGCCGAGGAACGAATGCTGGCCGAGCAGTGCGATCAGGGTCGCAGCGCCGACGATGACCAGCACGAAGACCAGTCGTTGCAGGCGAGTCACTTCCAGGTGGCCACGGAAACCGCTGATCACGGTGGCGATGCACATGAAGCTGCCGTAGGAGTTGAGCGTCGAGATGGTGATCTTGCCGAAGGCGATGGTGAAGTACAGCAGTGCGGCGACGGCGCCACTGCCGCTGAGACCGACGATGTACGCCACTTCGCGGCCGGCGAACTGCCCATTGGCCATGGCCGCGGCGAACACGCCGAAGATCATCGCCACCTGGGCGCCGATCACCGAGCCGGCGCCCACGGCGAAGAAGGTTTTCACCGAGGACGTCTTGCTCGGCAGGTAGCGCGAGTAGTCCGCGACATACGGCCCGAAGGCGATCTGCCAGGAAGCGGCCAGCGACACCGCGAGCAGGAAGCTGCTCCAGCTGAAATGGCGGATTTCCAGCAGCGCGCCGACATCGGTCTGGCTCATCAGGCGGCTGAACAGGTAGACGAAGGCGATCACGCCGATGACGCTGGCGATGCGGCCGATGACATGGATGACGCGGTAGCCGAGCACGGTGACCAGCACGATGACGCTGGCGAAGATCAGGATGCCGACGCTGTCGCTGACGCCGAACAGCTGACCCAGCGCCTGGCCGGAAAGCACCGTGCCGGTAGCGGTGAAGCCCAGGTACATCAGGCACACCAGCACGATCGGAATGGCCGCGCCGTAGACGCCGAACTGCACGCGACTGGAGATCATCTGCGGCAGGCCGAGCTTGGGCCCTTGCGCGGCGTGCAGCGCCATTACGCCGCCGCCCAGCAGTTGGCCGATGAGCAGGCCGATCAGCGACCAGAACACATCGCCGCCCAGCACCACGGCGAGGGCGCCGGTGACGATGGCGGTGATCTGCAGGTTGGCGCCCAGCCATAGGGTGAACTGGCTGTAGAGCTTGCCGTGGCGCTCGGCCTCGGGGATGTAGTCGATCGAGCGCACCTCGATCAGGGGTTTGGAGCTATCACTGGCCTGGGACATCGTTATTGTTCTCCCGAAGGGATTCTTGTCTTGTCGATGTACTGCATTGCTTGACGGACCGAGCCGCCGCACCACGCCGTGCGGCGGCCCTCTCCCTGGTCCTTGTTGCATCACTCACGGCTGCCTGGCCGCCGTAGGGCGCATAACGCGCCAGCGTTATCCGCCGGCACAACGGCGGATAACCTGTTCCAGGTTATGCGCCCTACGCGCAGGCCCGGCTGCGCCTTACTTGCCAGTGATCATCGGCAGGTTCAGGCCCTGCTCCCTGGCGCAATCAATCGCGATCTGGTAACCCGCATCGGCATGGCGCATCACGCCGGTGCCTGGGTCGTTGGTCAGTACGCGGGCGATTCGCTCGGCAGCTTCGTCGGTGCCGTCGCAGACGATCACCATCCCCGAATGCTGGGAGAAGCCCATGCCCACGCCGCCGCCGTGGTGCAGCGAGACCCAGGTGGCGCCGCTGGCGGTGTTCAGCAGGGCGTTGAGCAGCGGCCAGTCGGACACGGCGTCGGAGCCGTCGCGCATGGCTTCGGTCTCGCGGTTGGGGCTTGCCACCGAGCCGGAGTCGAGGTGGTCGCGGCCGATCACGATCGGTGCTTTCAGCTCGCCGCTGCGGACCATTTCGTTGAATGCCAGGCCGAGCTTGGCGCGCTGGCCCAGGCCGACCCAGCAGATGCGCGCCGGCAGGCCCTGGAAGCTGATGCGCTCGCGCGCCATGTCCAGCCAGTTGTGCAGGTGGGCGTCGTCGGCGATCAGTTCCTTGACCTTGGCGTCGGTCTTGTAGATGTCCTCGGCGTCACCGGACAGCGCGGCCCAGCGGAACGGGCCGACGCCACGGCAGAACAGCGGGCGAATGTAGGCCGGGACGAAGCCGGGGAAGTCGAAGGCGTTGGCGACGCCCTCTTCCTTGGCCATCTGGCGGATGTTGTTGCCGTAGTCGAAGGTCGGCACGCCCTGCTTCTGGAACTCCAGCATGGCTTTGACGTGCACGGCCATGGATTGCTTGGCGGCCTTGACCACGGCGGCCGGGTCGGTCTGCGCGCGGTCGCGGTACTGCTCCCAGGTCCAGCCGGCCGGCAGGTAGCCGTTGAGCGGGTCGTGGGCGGAGGTCTGGTCGGTCACCATGTCCGGGCGTACGCCGCGTTTGATCAGCTCCGGGAGGATTTCCGCGGCGTTGCCCAGCAGGGCGATGGAGATGGCCTTGCCTTCGGCGGTGTACTGGGCGATGCGCGCCAGGGCGTCATCGAGGTCCTTGGCCTGCTCGTCGACGTAGCGGCTGGCGAGGCGGAAGTCGATGCGGCTCTGCTGGCATTCGATGTTCAGCGAGCAGGCGCCGGCCAGGGTCGCGGCCAGCGGCTGGGCACCGCCCATGCCGCCGAGACCGGCGGTGAGCACCCACTTGCCTTTCAGGTTGCCGTCGTAATGCTGGCGGCCGGCTTCGACGAAGGTTTCGTAGGTGCCCTGGACGATGCCCTGGCTGCCGATGTAGATCCACGAGCCGGCGGTCATCTGGCCGTACATGGCCAGGCCCTTGGCATCGAGCTCGTTGAAGTGCTCCCAGTTGGCCCAGTGCGGCACCAGGTTGGAGTTGGCGATCAGCACGCGCGGGGCGTTGGCGTGGGTCTTGAAGACGCCGACCGGCTTGCCGGACTGCACCAGCAGGGTCTCATCTTCATTCAGCTCCTTCAGGGTGGCGACGATCTTGTCGTAGCACTCCCAGTTGCGCGCGGCGCGACCGATGCCGCCGTACACCACCAGCTCCTTGGGGTTCTCGGCGACTTCCGGGTCGAGGTTGTTCATCAGCATGCGCAGCGGCGCTTCGGTCAGCCAGCTCTTGGCGTTCAGTTGGGTGCCGCGCGGGGCACGGATTTCGACGTCGCGGAATTTGGTCACGGAAGGCTCCTTCGCTTGCTCGGATCGTTAAGCCGGTGAGGGCTTTGGCGGTTCGTTCGACAGTGCCGAGGGGTTCGCCACCATCATGTCTATGCTTGTATGTACAAGTATAAGCAAAGCAAAGGCCAACCTTGACTGATGCCGTGCATGGGCCGCCAACAGTTGATATCAAGGTATTGATTTATAAGAATTAAAAACGAAATTACGGCCATCGACAGCGGATGACGGAAAGGGGCGGCTGACAGACAACCGCACCAGAAGAAGGCTTCCATGCACCGTTTCGTTGCGTTCGGTAACACCGCTCGCTACGAAGGGACACAGGTTGTATAGACAAGTGTTTTCCGAGCAGGGAATGCCAGTCCGCAGCGGCGATGTTCGCGAGCAAGCTCGCTCCTACAAAGAGCGCGGTGGTGGTCGGCCTGTAGGAGCGAGCTTGCTCGCGAACCAACGCCACAGCATTACTTCAATGCGGCGTCGATCTTCCCCGCCGCCTCCGCCGTCACCCATTTCGACCACAACTCCCGGTGCTCGCGGAAGAACTTCGCCCGCACATCCGCCACGTCGCGGTGGTGCTGCGCCATATCCGCCAGCAGCGCGTTGAACATGGGCAGCGGCAACTCGACCTTCTCGAACACCTGCACCAGTGGCGGCGCCTTGTCGTGGAAATCGCGGGACACACCGATGCTGATCTTCGCCGGCAGCGAGCGCGACCCCTTGGGATTGGGGTTGTTCGGGTCGGTGAGGGTCTTCCAGGCCGCCTCGTCGAACGGCGGCTCCTCCAGTTGCACCAGCTTGAAGCGGCCCAGCAATGGCGTCGGCGCCCAGTAATAGAAGAGCACCGGCTTGCCCTGGGCGATGGCCGAAGTGATCGCAGCGTCCAGGGCGGGGCCGGCGCCAGTGCGGAAGTTCACGTAGCTGCCGTCCAGCCCATAGGCCTTGAGCTTCTGCGTGTTGACGATCTCGCAGGTCCAGCCGGTGGGGCAGTTGTAGAAGCGGCCCTTGCCGGGCTCCTCGTCGTCCTTGAACAGGGCCTTGTAGTTAGGCAGGTCGCTCACTGACTTCAGGTCCGGCGCCGAGGCCTTGATCCCGCGCTTGGCATCGCCGTGCACCACGTAGTCCGGCACCCACCAGCCTTCGCTGGCGCCCTTCACTGTCTCCCCTACGGAGAACACCTGCCCGGCCTGCTCCGCCTGCTGCCACACCGTGCTGCGCCCAGCCCACTGCTCGCCGGTGACCTGGATGTCGTTCTGCTTCAGCGCGTTCTCCATGGTCACCGTGTTACCCGGCACGGCATCGGTCTGACAGCCGTAGCCCTTCTCCAGGATGAAGCGCAGGACCTCGGTGGTGAACATCCCGCTCTCCCAGTTCAGCCCGGCGAATACCACGGGTTTCGGATAGGGACAGCCGGCAGCAAGGGTCTGGGCACACAAGCCGAAGGCCAGTAGCAGCGCGAACAGGCAACGGGGGGCGGACATGGGCGACTCCGGGCGCGTTGATGTCCTTAGGGTTTAGCCGCCACGGCGCGGTTTGCCCACAACCATCGGACTGGAAATGCCACCGCGGGTGACATTCACTTTCTCTCGAGTGGCCTCACAGCGCGACCGGCAACGAAGGCATGGGCCCTGGCGCGCCATGGCACAGCGAATGCTATACCTGTATATACAGGAACAATCCACGGTAACACTTCACCGAATCCAGGATGCCGACATGCCCGAATCCCTGCTCCTGACGCCCGGCCAGTTCGACCTCGACCAGCTGCGCGCCATCTACCAGCACCAGCCCGACCTGCAGCTTGCCGACGCATGCCGCGAGGCCATCCTGCGTAGCGCGCAGACGGTCAGCCAGATCATCGCGGACCAGCGCACCGTGTACGGCATCAATACCGGTTTCGGCCTGCTGGCGCGCACCTCCATTCCCGAGGAGCAACTTGCCACACTGCAGCGCAACCTGATCCTTTCCCACTGCACCGGCACCGGAGCGCTGCTGGATGACGCCAGCGTGGCACTGATCATGGCGCTGAAGATCGGTTCGCTCGCGCGTGGCTTCTCCGGCGTCAGCCCGGCAGTGATCGAAACGCTGCTCAAGCTCTACCGCGCGCGGGTCTACCCGTGCATTCCCTCCCAGGGCTCGGTGGGCGCCTCCGGCGACCTCGCGCCGCTGGCGCACATGTCCGCGACCCTGCTGGGCGTCGGCCAGGTGCGCCATGAAGGGCGCATCCTCGACGCCACTGAGGGCCTCGCCATCGCAGGGGCCGAGCCACTGGTGCTGGGGCCGAAGGAAGGACTGGCGCTGATCAATGGCACCCAGGTGTCCACTGCGCTGGCCCTGCGCGGGCTGTTCGCGGCGGAGCGGCTGTTCATCTCCGCGGTGGTCGCCGGCAGCCTGACCGTGGAGGCGCTGAAAGGCTCGTTCGTGCCGTTCGACGCGCGCATCCAGGAGGTGCGCGGCCAGCCGGGGCAGATCACGGTCGCCGCGCTGTACCGCGAGTTGCTGCATGACAGCCCGATCAACCAGTCGCACATCGACTGCAAGCGCGTGCAGGACCCGTACTCGCTGCGCTGCCAGCCGCAGGTGATGGGCGCGTGCCTGGATCACCTGCGCTTCGCCGCCAGCATTTTCCTGCGCGAGGCCAATGCGGTTTCCGACAATCCGCTGGTATTCAGCGCTGACGGCGATGTTCTGTCAGGCGGTAACTTCCATGCCGAGCCGGTGGCCATGGCGTCGGATGTGCTGGCACTGGCGATCTCGGAGATCGGCGCGCTGTCCGAGCGGCGCATCGCCCAACTGGTAGACCCGGCGATGTCCGGACTGCCAGCGTTCCTGGTCAAGGAAGGCGGGCTGAACTCCGGCTTCATGATCGCCCAGGTCACCTCGGCGGCCCTGGCATCGGAGAACAAGACCTGGGCGCACCCGGCGTCGGTGGACAGTCTGCCGACTTCGGCGAACCAGGAAGACCACGTGTCCATGGCCACCTTCGCCGCCCGCCGCCTGCAGGACATGGCCGCCAACAGCGCCGGTGTGGTCGCCATCGAACTGCTCGCCGCCGCCCAGGGCGTGGACTTCCATGCGCCGCTGCAAAGCTCGCCGCAACTGCAGGAAGTGCGCACGCTGATCCGCAGCGAAGTGCCGCACTACGAGCAGGACCGCTACTTCGCTCCGGACATCGCCGCCGCACGGGCGTGGGTGGAGGATGGGGTGATGAGTCGGTGGATTGGCTACGAGCGGTTATATGACTGACACCCACACAGGGCGTATGAGCTCCGTCGCCACAGGTGGAATCTGCGCTCGGGATTGCCCTCCCCCTGAGGGCCGTAGGATGGGTGGAGCGGAGCGATACCCATGCGGATCGCCGCGCGGCAATTGATGGGTATCGCTCCACGCCATCCTACTCACAGCGTCCTGCCGTCCCCCTGATAAAAAAGGGCGCCTCGAAGGCGCCCTTTTCTCGTTCAGCGTGGGTCGAGTTCGATTACGCAGATGTCCGCACAGCCCGCCACCGCGAACCGCCACTCCCGCAGCGCACCATCGCTCTCGGCAATCAGTGTGTCATGCAGGCCCAGCACACCGCCCGCCTCGCCGTTCAGGCTGGAATGGATGCCCTCGCCCGCGCTGAACAACAGCACTGTGGAAGCGCTGCTGAAGAAATGCGTCGCGCCGTCCACCTTCAACCATTGCAGTCGCGCCCGGTAGCGCGTGGGCGAATAGATCAGGTTGAAATCGCGGATCGCGCCGCCGAGCAGCGTGCATTCCACCGCGCTCGCGCCATCGAAGGCGAAAGCGTCGAGCGCTTTTAGAGCGCGGGAATCGACACCGTCGACGTTCAGCCGCATGCCCTCGCCTTCCAGTACGCTGATGACGCGCTGGTAGCCGGTGAAGGCGGAGAACGGCCCGGGGGCGCCGACATCGGCAATGGACACGCGCCAGCCGAAACCTTCCAGGCCATCGCCAGCATCGCGGACGATCTCGCGGGTCGTGCCCGCGCCGTTCTTCCAGGGCATCGCCGGGTAGTCGGCGGCGCGCAGAATTCGCACGTCACTCATGAACTGAATCGTCCTTCCAGGCGATAGCGCGAACCCGGATAGAGCAGGCGTGCGCTGGTCACGGTATTGCGTCCCGACCAGGTGCGCCGGCGGATCAGCAGGCATGGTTCATGGCGGTCGACGGACAGCAGCTTGCACTCTTCGGAGCTGGGCAGCACCGCCTCGACCACGTGCTCACCCTCGCTCAGCGGGGCGACCTGGGTGAGGTAGGCGAAGGGCGTCTGCCCGGTGAAATCCTGCTTGAGGTAGTCCGGCGCCACGGCCGCGTTGACGTAGCGGTCCTCGATCTGCACCGGGATATCGTTCTCGTAGTGCACGATCACCGAGTGGAAGATGCGCTGGCCCTCGCGCACGTCCAGCGCCAGCGCGCGCTCGGCGCTGGCCAGCTCTTCCACCAGACTGATCACCACGAGGTGGTGCTTGTGCCCGCGGGCGGTGATTTCCTCGGCGATGTTCTGCACCTGGAACAGCGCGGACTGGCCCTTGGGCTCGGCGACGAAGGTGCCGACGCCCTGCATGCGCACCAGCAGGCCGTCGGCAGTCAGCTCGCGCAGTGCGCGGTTGATGGTCATGCGGCTGACACTCAGCTCGGCGACCAGCTCCGCCTCGGACGGCACGCGGTGATGCGGCGGCCAGGTTCCGGACTGGATCTGCTGGATGATCATCTGCTTGACGCGAGCGTACAGCGGCGCGGGAATTTCCCCCATCTGCGCGGCGAGCGACGAACCCTCGGCGGGCGGGGTAGGCGTGGGCGATGCGGGCACGGGAAACTCCTTGTCGTGGCGACGGTGTTCTTTCTTTGGAGGGCGACTGCGGTCTGACTCCGGCATGTACCGGATTCGACCCGTGCATACAAGTCCTCTGACGACCGCCGGGTTGCCTTGCAGTTTACGGTCCCGGCAAACGTCTGTATATGTATATACAAATTCCAAGAAACCTGCGAGGACCTCCCGCATGTCCGTTCTGTTCGCCGAAACTGCCCTGCTGCCTTCTGGCTGGGCGCGCAACGTCCGCTTCGAGATCGATGCCGCGGGCCTGTTCACCGCGATCACCCCGGACGCCAGCGCAGAAGGCGCCGAGCGCATCGCCGGGCCGGTCCTGGCGGGCATGCCGAACCTGCACTCCCACGCCTTCCAGCGCGCCATGGCGGGCCTGGCGGAAGTTGCCGGCAACCCCAACGACAGCTTCTGGACCTGGCGCGACCTGATGTATCGCCTGGTCGGTCGCCTGTCGCCCGAGCAGGTCGGGGTGATCGCCCGCCAGCTGTACATCGAGATGCTCAAGGCCGGTTACACCGGCGTCGCCGAATTCCATTACGTGCACCACGACATCGACGGCCAGCCCTACGCCAACCCGGCGGAACTGGCGCTGCGCGTCAGCCAGGCCGCGGCGGATGCCGGCATCGGCCTGACCCTGCTGCCGGTGCTCTACTCCCATGCCGGCTTCGGCGGCCAGTCGCCGAGCGAAGGCCAGCGCCGTTTCATCAACAGCACGGACAGCTACCTGAAACTGATCGACGGGCTGCGCACGCACCTGGCAGACCAGCCACAGCAGGGCCTTGGCCTGTGCTTCCACTCCCTGCGCGCGGTGACACCGCAGCAGATCGCCGAGGTGCTGGGCGCTGATTCCAGCGGCTGCCCGGTGCACATCCACATCGCCGAGCAGCAGAAGGAAGTCGACGATTGCCTGGCCTGGAGCGGTCGCCGTCCGCTGCAGTGGCTGTACGAGAACGTCGCGGTGGACGAACGCTGGTGCCTGGTCCACGCCACCCACGCCGAACCCGGCGAAGTCACCGCCATGGCCCGTAGCGGCGCGGTCGCCGGCCTCTGCCTGACCACCGAGGCGAACCTGGGCGACGGCATCTTCCCGGCGGTGGATTACCTCGCCCAGAACGGTCGTTTCGGCATCGGCTCGGACAGCCATGTATCACTGAGCGTGGTCGAGGAACTGCGCTGGCTGGAATATGGCCAGCGCCTGCGCGACCAGCGCCGCAACCGCCTCTACGGCAAGGACCAGCCGATGGTTGGCCGCACCCTGTTCGATGCCGCCCTCAGCGGCGGCGCCCAGGCGCTTGGCCAGCCCACGGGGGAACTGGCTGTCGGCAAGCGCGCCGACCTGCTGGTGCTCAACGGTGGCGACCCTTACCTGCAGACCGCCCGTGGTGACGCGATCCTCAACCGTTGGCTGTTCGCCGGCGGCGACCGCCAGGTGCGCGATGTGATGGTCGCCGGACAATGGCGCGTGCGCGAAGGCCGGCACGCGCTTGAAGAGCAAAGCGCCCGCGATTTCGCCCACGTCCTCCGCGAGCTGCTGAGCTGACTATATCGCTCTCGTAGGATGGGTGGAGCGCAGCGATACCCATGCTGTCAGCGCGCGCCATCGATGGGTATCGCTGCGCTCCACACCATCCTACGTCGAGGCAGCCGGTGAAATTCGGCATATACCGACCCTGAAGAAACGCCCCCGGGGCGTTTTTCATTGGCTTGTCGAACTGGAATCGGCTACCCGCCAGATCAGGTCGTCGGTCTGGTAGCCGCGCTCATGGGCCAGCCCCAGCAGCTTCATGCGGGTGGCATCCGGCACCACCGGCTTGCGCGACAGCAGCCAGAGGTACTCGCGATTCGGGTTGCCCACCAGCGCGGTCTGGTAATCGTCGTCGACGTAGAGCACCCAATAGTCACCCTTGGCGAGCCCCGGGAAGATCCGCGTGAAGGTATTGTCGAAACGCACCCAGAGCTTGTCGGTGCGGCCCGGCACCTGCGCTTCGGCGCGGCCGGTGGCCTGGTCCCACTCACCGTCGGTGGTCAGGCAGCGATTGGTCACCGCAATGCTGGAATCAGGCTGCAACTGATAGTGGGCTTCCGACTGCGCGCAGTGGCGCTGGAAAAACATCGGCTTGCGCGCCAGCTCGTACCAGGTGCCCTCGTAGCGCTTGAGGTCGACCTGCACGGTCTGCGGCGGTTGCGGCGAGGAACCGGCACAACCGCTCAACGCGGCGAGGCAGGCCAGCCAGATAAGGGATCGACGCATTGCGTTGCTCCTTGGCTGCCCGCCCCGTCCCCCAGGCTTACTTCAGGCCCTGGGCCGAGAACAGCAGCACTTTGTCGCCAGCGTACTGGATGCTGATGAAAGCCTTCTCGTCTCCCCAGGTGCAGCTGGAAACCCCCAGTGCGCCGGAGCATTCGGCAGGCTTGCCGAGCAGGCTTTCCACCTCGGCCTTGCTCATGCCGGTTTTGATCTTGGAATAGTTCTCCTGGTTCACTTTGCTGCAAGCGGCCAGGACGACACAGAACGCGACGAGCGCGAGGCGGCGGAAGGACATCGACAACTCCATTGTTTGGGGGGCAGGCCAACAAGCTTGGCACAGGGCGACCGGTTCGGCCGCCGGGTTGGAGTCAGAAACGTGAGCCAGGTTCCGTGAGGAACTGCGCTTCTTCGGCCGTCGAATCACGGCCCAGGATGAGATTGCGGTGCGGGAAGCGACCGAAGCGGTCGATCACCACCTGGTGCTTGCGCGCATAGGCGAGGTAGCCGGCGAACAGCACCTTCTCGCTATCGCTGGATTCGCTCTGTAGTTCTTCGTACAGGCGCACCGCCTCGTTCTGGCTGGCCAGGTCCTCGGCGTGTTCCAGCACGATGTAGACGAACACCCGCTCGATGCGCGGCAGCTGGCGGTCAAAACCGGCAGCCAGGCCCTGGCGCACCAGTTGCTGGGCGCGGGCATCACCGGCGTAGGCGCGCGGGGTATCGCGGAAGATCATCCGCGGCAGCTGGTCCAGCAGCAGGATCAGCGCCAGCCAGCTCTGCGGCTCGCGCTCCCATTCCTGCAGACCACCGTCCAGGGCCTGGCGTACCAGGCCGCCGAAACGGTTTTCCGAGTCCACGTCCTGGCAGGCGCTCTTGCCGAACCACAGGGCGTTGCGCTGGGCGGCGACTTCGTTGGCGTCCAGCGCGTTGCCAAACCACCAGTCGAGCAACGACTGCCAGGGCGCGGCGGCCATCAGCCTTCCTGGTGGTAGGCGGTGGCGCGCTCGACTTCTTCCTTCGAGCCAAGGAATACCGCGACGCGCTGGTGCAGGCTGTCGGGCTGGATGTCGAGGATGCGCTGGCGGCCGTTGGTGGCGGCGCCGCCGGCCTGCTCGATGATGAAGGACATCGGGTTGGCTTCGTACATCAGGCGCAGCTTGCCGGGCTTCTCCGGCTCGCGGGAATCGCGCGGGTACATGAACACGCCGCCGCGGGTCAGGATGCGGTGCACGTCGGCCACCATCGAGGCGATCCAGCGCATGTTGTAGTTCTTGGCCAGCGGGCCTTCCTTGCCAGCCAGCAACTCATCGACATAGCGCTTCACCGGAGCTTCCCAGTGGCGCTGGTTGGACATGTTGATGGCGAACTCGGCGGTCTGGGTCGGCACGGTGATGTTGTCGTGGGTCATCACGAAGCTGCCCAGCTCACGGTCCAGGGTGAAACCCTTGACGCCGTTGCCCAGGGTCAGGATCAGCATGGTCTGCGGGCCATAGATAGCGTAGCCGGCGGCGACCTGGGTGGTGCCCTTCTGCAGGAAGGCTTCCTCGCGCAGGCTGTCGTTCTGGCTCAGGTATTCCTGCGGGCAACGCAGCACGGAGAAGATGGTGCCAACCGAGACGTTGACGTCGATGTTGGAGGAGCCATCCAGCGGGTCGAAGACCAGCAGGTACGCACCCTTCGGGTACTTGCCCGGGATCTGGTAGGGGTGGTCCATTTCCTCGGAAGCCATGCCGGCCAGGTTGCCGGCCCACTCGTTGGCTTCCAGGAGGATTTCGTTGGAGAGGACGTCGAGCTTCTTCTGCACCTCGCCCTGGACGTTCTCGGTCTCCATGCTGCCCAGCACGCCACCCAGCGCGCCCTTGGAAACGGCGTGGCTGATTTCCTTGCACGCGCGGGCCACCACTTCCACGAGGTGACGCAGGTCGGCCGGGGTGTTGTGACTGCGGGTCTGCTCGATCAGGTAGCGGCTCAGGGTAACGCGGGACATGGAAGACTCCAGGGGAGAAGATGGAAAAAATCAGGGCGCATTCTAGCGTGGAAACGACCGCGATGCCTCCTTGCACGGAGGCTCACCGAATGCTTGGAGCCCGCCGCTCACGGGCAGTTCCCCAACGCCGGTCGGCCCCGCGACCTTCGGCCGCGCGGCGAGCGGCCCACGTGAAAGAAAACGGGGTGACGGCCGTATCCGCCCGTCACCCCGCCTCATTCACCTCAGACGATCAGAAGTCCAGGCTCAGCGCCAGGTTCACCCCCTGTGCCAGGTCGTCGCTGCTGCGGTGTGCGCTGTAGCCGCCGCGCAGGGTCAGCTCCGGGGTCAGCTTCTGGGCAACGCCAATGGTGGCGCGCTGCAGGTGGCTCTGCGGGGTATAGCCCTGCAGGCTGAAGCCGATGTCCGGCAGGCTGGTGAAGTTCATGCCGACGTTCTGGGTGTCGTCGGCATATTCCCGCTCTACCGCGACTTCACCGAACAACTGGGTCTGCGGCGATACGTCGAACTTGCCCTGCAGGCCCACGCCGAGGCGCCGGGAGTAGCGATTCTGCTCGTCATAGGCCAGCGCGGTGGAACGGCCGCTGCCCTCTTCGTAGCTGTCCACTTTCACCCGCGCCCAGTCCGCACTAACGAAGGGCGACAGGTGCCAGTTCTCGCCGCCCTGGGCAATGTCGTAGCCCAGGCGACCGCTGAAGGCCAGCAGGCTGCCGTCGGTGTCGGCCTTTTCTTCGACTTCGTGGTTGATGATGCTGAACTTGCGGTTCGCATCTTCGTAGTCGAGCTTGCCGCCAGTGACAGAGGCGTCAGCCCACCAGCGGTTCTGCTGGAACTGCACGAACAGGCTGCCCAGGTAGCTGTTGAGCTTGTAGTCGGAGTCGTCGGAACCCAGTTCCAGTTTCTGCCGGTAGAAGCCCAGCGAGCCACCGACGCGCCAGGCATCGTCGAGACGATAGCTGGTGCCCAGGGTCAGGTTGGCGCCGTAGCCGGAGCCGTCGGCCGCGCTGTCCTGGTCGTCGTAGTCCAGGTGCTGCGCGCCGCCGCTGACGAAGCCACGCCACTGGTTCACACCCTGCCAGCTTTCCCAGTCCGCCAGCCACTGGCTGCGCAGTTGGTCCTGGTAGGCGTTGTACGTGCCCAGGGCCATCTCCGGCAGCATGGTCGCTTCCCACGGGGCAGAGAGCACCGAGTAGGCATAGTCGGCAATCAGCGTCTGGCCGGCGATGGTCGGGTGCACACCGTCGTTGAAGATCAGCTTGGTCGGATCGGGGTTGCTGCCGTGGCGGCCATACACCGCGTTCTCGGGGCAGCTGTTGCCGCTGAAGCAGGTGCCGATCAGGTTCTGGTCGGTGGCCAGGTCATAGGCGCCCGGGTTGGCCAGGACTTCCTTGAACATCGCCGGGATGTTCAGCGGAATGACGTTGGCATTGGAGGCGGCCAGCTGCGCGGCCAGCTCCTCGTTGAAAATACCCGACAGCTGGGTGCCGAAGGATTCCAGCGCGGTGCCGTTGGTGGCCGGCGTCTGGCCCAGGTCAGGCAGCAGCCAGACCATGATGTAACGCGCGCCGGCGTTGTGCAGCGCATCGACGCTGTCCACCAGGCGGCCAGCGGCGGCGCGGGCCGTGGGGTCGTCGGTGATGCGGAACTGGAGGAAGTCGTTGCCGCCGCCGGTGAGGTAATACAGTGCGTTCGGGTCGGCGCGGTTGTTCACCAGGTAGCCGTCACGGGTACGGCTGTCGGAGCCGGAGGTGACGACAGAGCCACCGGGCGCGGTGATGGAATCGTAGATCTGGTCGGTGCGATAACCGCCGACCGCCCAGTTGTTGCCGTCCACGGTGCCGGGGAACAGCGACGTGGAGGGGTTCAGGTCGGTGCCATTGATGCCCAGCTTGCCGCCCAGGATCATCGGCGCTGTGGGGCCGAAAATCTCGCCGCTGCCGTCCAGGTAGGTGGGGCCGACGCGGTTGGTGAAGCGGGTGCTGGCACCGGCAGGGCCGCCGGCGTCGGCGAACTGTCCGGAATCGCTCAGGCTGTCGCCGAAGACGACCATGGTGGAATACGGCGAAGGGGCTGCGGAGGCCTGTGCGGCAATGGCCATCGCGCACGCAGCCGCCAGCGGGGTGAGCGCCTTTCTGATCATTCTGCTACTCCATGCTTTGTTGTTATTCGGTAATCAGAACAACCAAGACAGTATCAGAATTTCTACAGGCGACACCCCTATCTTGCGGCGATCCGCGTCGATCAGCTGGCCTGGCGATTGCTCCGCAGCAGGCTCAGCGCCATCAGCGCGAGCAGGCCGACGCCCGCCAGCAGCAGCGCCCACAGGCCGTAGCGTTTCCAGTTTGTATCGGCCTTCGCCTCCTTGGCCGTCGCGGGTGTGGCAGGAGCCTGAAGAGTGCCCTTGAGCCGTGCCTCGCCCATGCCCGCCAGCCGCTTGGGCTCGTAGCCGGGCACCAGGGTGGTCAACGGCAGGCTGCCATCGGTGATCGAACCGTTGCCCACCGCCAGCTCATAGGGCGCACCGCCGCGCGCGAGGAACACCAGTTCGCTGGCGCGCACGCCCACGCTCAGGTGCGCTGTCGAGCCGCCGAGGCCACCACCGCGCGAATCTACTTGCAGGCGCAACTGGCCCAACGTGCTGCCAGGCAGCTCCAGTTCTTCCTGGGTAATCTCGCCACCCTGCCCCGGCAGGCGATACAGCACGCCGCGCGCCAGCGGAGTCCACTGCACGTTGCCGTCGTGGCGACCAGAGATGACCACCGGCGCCAGGGTGTTGTCCTGCTGCAGAGGAATCCGCACGCGTTCCACCGGCAGTGCCAGCGGCAGGCTCCAGCTGAAGTCACCATTAGTGTCGGCCTTGGCCGCCAGCGGTTCGGACCAGAGCATCGGCACCGGGCCGCTACTGCTGCGGCTGCCACTGAGCGTGGCGCCCACCAGCTGCGCAGCCTGCTCCGGCGACTCCCACCACAGGCGCAGGTAGCGCGCTGTTTCGCCCGGCAGGGCGATGTCGTTCTGCTCGATACGCTGGCCGTTGAAGTCCAGCCGCGCCAGTTGTCCCTCGCCCAGCGAGCGCCAGTGTTCGAGGTCGTCGCTGGCCTCGATGCGCAGGCGCTGGAAGCCGTCGCCGTCGGCCGTCCAGTCAAGCTGCAGACGGTCCAGCGGCAGGTCGTCGGCACCGGTCTCCAGCAGCCAGCCGCGGAGCACCTGGGCCTTGTCCGGCGTCGGCGCATTCGGGGTGATTTCCAGGATGGTACCGGTGGTGCTGCGGACGATCTTCAGGTTGTCGCCGGCCGCACTGCCGGAGGCTCCACGCAGCGGGAAGATGCGCGCCTGCACCTCGCTGCGCACCTCTTTCTCGCTCGCCGCGCTGGTGCGCAGGCTGTAGGGCAGCGCCTCGCCCTCGGCGTTGAAGATGCGCACGTCGCGCAGGTCACCATGGCGGGCCGCGAACAGCACTTCGATGGGCAGTTGCACGCGGTACCACGGGCCGTTGCCGGAAACCTCCAGCGGCACGCGATTGGCGAAATCCGCCGGCGCGGGCGCAGCACTGGCGTAATTACCCAGCAGGCACGCGCCGATGAAAAGTACGAGTGTCTTGAGCTTCATGCGGAGGGTTGCTCCTGTTGCGATGACTCTTCGGGCACAGGCCGGCGCGGCGGCAGCGGCGCGAAGTAGCCGACGATCAGCATCAGCACGCCGACACCGATGAAGGAAATGATGCGTTCCAGGCTGCCGCCACTGGCGCGGTCGACCAGGAACAGCTTGATCACCACCACGACTAGCAACACCGCGCCGACCAGCCAGAAATCACGCCGGCCACGCAGATGCCCGGCGATCATCAGGCCCAGCGCGATCAGGGCCCAGACGATGGACAGCCCGGCCTGCACCAGCATGGACTGGCTCAGGGCATCGAACTCGAACGGCACGCCGCCCCAATGGTGCGCGGTACGGCACACGGCCATGGTCAGCAGGGCAAACAGCGAGGCGCCCAGCAGCGCCTGCACCGGCAGGCGCAGGGTCGATTCGGCCACGCCCAGTTGCGGCAGCCCCAGGCGCGTCCACTGGAAGATCGCCGCGAGCACGATGAGCATGCCCAGCTCCAGCGGGTTCAGCAGCGGCAGGTACGGCAGCGGGTCGGCCGCGCCGTTGCTGAACAGGTTGACCAGCCAGAACCAGCCCAGCAGCGCCAGGGCTACCGGAGCGGCGGCGATGGCGCGGTACTCGCGCTCGAAGGCGGCCACCGGCCACGGCAGGCGCGCCACACCGCCCATGAGGATCAGGAACAGGCTCGGTACCAGCGCCCAACCCAGCCAGCGCCAGGCGTTGTAGTGCTCGGCCAGGGCGAAGAACAGGTAGCGCAGCTCCAGCGCCAGCACGCCGAGGATCAACCAGCAGCCCAGCACATGGGCCGTGCGCGCGGCCAGGCGCGGTAGCAGCGCATCGAGGCGGCGCAGTATGAAGAAGTGCACCACGAACACCGCCAGCCAGCCAAGCCAGCCCAGCTCTGCCAGCGGGTGGTACTGCAGGTTCCAGGCACTGGCCAGGGCCACCAGCGACACCGGCACCAGCGCCAGGCACAGCAGCGCCAGCGCGCGCCATTGCTCGCGGCGCGCCAGCAGCGACCAGAAGCCCACGCTGATCGCAGCCACCAGCACCGCTACGTGCTCACGCATCTCGCTGGGCACGAAGCGGGCGATCTCCCACAGCGCGGTCAATGCCCACCAACCGGCGCCCCAGACCAGCAGCAACTGCGAAAGCTGCTCCATTCCAAGACCACCCAGCGCCAGGTTGCGCTCGCGCTCGCTGGCTCGGTGCAGGCGCCAAGCGCCGACCAGAGCGGCCAGCGCCAGCACTGCCGGAGTCCAGAAGCCCATGTGCGCCAACGGCTTCAGGCCCTCGCTGGGCAGGTCGCCGAACAGCGCGGCGCCACCGAAGAGGAAAGCGCCCGCGCCAATCACCTGCAGCACCAGGCCGAAGACGAAAGCAGCGCGTTGCTGCAATTGCAGGCTCAACCAGAGGATCAGCAAGCCGCTGCCCGCCCACACCGCCGCCGCCGTTTGCCACGGCAGCACGAAAAGCACGGCGAGGTTGACGAAGGCCAGGCCCAGCAGCAGGACCACGCTCAATCCCAGCATCAGCCGGCGGTCGTCGCGGACCATGGCGTCTCTCGCAGCGACCAGCATGCCAGCGATCAGCGCGAGGCCAATCAGCGAGGCCGTTACCAGCCCGCGCCAGCCGGAGCCCAGCACACCACCGCCTTCCTGCGCGCCATGCAGATGCAGGAGGAACACCGCCCCGCCCAACAGCTGCACGGCAAATGCGCAGGCCAGGAAGGTGCGCGAGCGCAGGCGCAGCGCGGCGAACAGCGTGGCCAGCCCGGCGATGGCCCAGGTCATGGCCGTGCCGTCCGCGCCAAGCAGCAGGGGCGCGATCAGGTAGAGGAAGGCCAGGCCGAAAGCTGCCAGGACCGGGCGCGCACTCGGCTCCCAGCTGCGCAGAATGTGTGGATCGGCGTTGCGCAGGTTCCAGAAGCTGAACAGCAATGCCACGCCGAGCATCAACGCGCCCAGCGGTGCACCTTCGAGCAGCGTCAGCGATTGCGGGTCGGCATGCAGCCCAGCGAGGAACGCCAGCGCTGCGCCCACTTGCAACAGCAGGGCAAAAGTCCGCGCAAGCGGTCGCTGCTGGCGCAGGCCGAGCCAGAAGATACCGGCGCCTTCCACGGCCCAGGCGGCAGACGTCCAGCGCGCATCCAGGCCCAGTGGAATTGCCAGGGTGCCGAATACCACGCCCAGCGCCAGGCAGGTTTCCACCAGCAGCAGCGCGCGGCCGGCAGTGCGACCGGCCAGCACGCGGGCGAGCACCATGTAGAACAGGCCCAGCGCCAGGGCGCTGAACGCAGCGCCGAACTCCAGGTGCTGGATGATCCCGTACTGCAGGCCGAAGCCCACCAGCGGCGTGCCGAACAGGATGGTGCCGTCGACGTAGTCGGTCTGCCGCGCCGACCAGCGCAGCAGCGCCTCGCGGGAGTCATCCTCCGGCGCGCCAGCCGCCTCGCGCAGGCGCCGGCGGGCGAACAGCAGGCCGATGGCGACGTAGGTCAGGAAGAACAGGACCAGGAACGGCTCGGTCGTTCCGAACAGCTCCGGCTGGTACGAGCGCAGGCCCCAGGCCAGGCCGATGCCGAAGGTGCCGAAGAAACCGATCAGGTTGAGCAGGCGCCAGGCCTTGAACCAGGCGATGGCGAAAATACCGGCGTTGAGCAGGGCGAAGTAGCTGAACAGCGCGACATGGCTACCGCCGCCGGTGGAAGCCAGGATCGGCGCGGCGAAACCGCCCAGCGCGGCAGCGGCGGCCAGGCCCAGCGCGTCCTGGAGAATGGCCAGGATCGCCGAGAACAGGGTGACCGCCACCAGCAGCACGAACCCGGCCTGCGGATCGATCAGCACTTCGCCGTGGTTCATCGCCGGGTACAGCTTGATACTGGCGAACACCGTCAGGTAGAGCACGGCGATGCCGGTGCCCTGGAGAATCAGCGCATAGGCCGGGCGCCGATGACGCAGCCACCAACCCAGGCCGAGCAACGCCAGCGCGGCGGCCGCGGTGCCGATGTACGGCCCCTGCGGCGGCATGGTCATGCCTTCGGTGGCGTAGCGCAGCAGGAAGGCCAGGCCGAGGAACAACAGCAGCACGCCGACGCGCAGTACGGTATTGCCGCCCAGCAGCCAGTCGCGGGCGGCTCCGAAGGCGCGGTCGAACAGTGAAGGAACTGGCGGTTGTGGTGGCGCCGGCGGGGCGGCAGGAGCCGCGTGCGGCTGAACCTCGGGCTCTTCGACACGCGCCTGGGTTGCTGGCTTGTCCAGGGGTTCGAGCACCAGGTCCGACCACTCGACAGCTGCTCCCTCCCGCGCAGCGGCCGCTGGGGCGGGCGCCTGCTCGTCGGCAGGCAGCTCGATACTCCACTCCAGCTCGGTGGCAACAGCTTCGCGGGTGGGTGCCTCGAATTCAGGCTCGCCGTCGGCGCCTACCTCAGCCCTGGGCGGAGCAACGGGCACCTCGGGCGCGGTGTACTCGACGCCGGCCGGCGGCACCTGCCCGGCAGCGCCGCGCTCCACCTGCAGCAGCCGCTCATAGAGAGCCTTGGTGCCCTGGTCGAAGCGCTCGCCAAAGGCCTTCAGTTCGCCACGAAGGCTGGCATTTTCCCTTTGCAGGCTGTGCAGCGCGAAGGTCTGCCCTAGCGCGAGGCCCACCACCGCGCCGAGTACCGCCCCGGTAATCGACTCGCCCGCAGCGGCGCCGATGACCAGGCCGACCAGCATGAAAATCCATTGCATGCTTTCGAATCCTTGAGGTTCTGTGCGAATCCATCCCGACCCGGACGCGTACGCCCGGATAGCTGAGTATATCGGCCCGGCTCCGTGGCCTGCGTCCACGATCTCACAGCTTCGAATACTCTGACGTCGCGAGACTGCCTTTCAGCCACGCTCCGAGGAAAAATCAGACGCGTCCTACGACACCCTCTCGCTCCTACAATTGCTGGCGGCCTTTACCACGGGCAAAAAAAAGCCGGGCATAAGCCCGGCTTTCTCGTACTGCTGGTCGACTTAGACCTTGGCGCGCTCGTAGCGCTTGCGGTCGTTCTCGTTCAGCATCTTCTTGCGCAGACGGATCGACTTCGGCGTCACTTCCACCAGCTCGTCATCGGCGATGAATTCCAGCGCCTGCTCCAGGGTGAAGCGGATCGGCGGAACCAGGGCGATGACTTCGTCCTTGCCCGAAGCGCGCATGTTGTCGAGCTTCTTGCCTTTGGTGGGGTTGATCACCAGGTCGTTGTCGCGGCTGTTGATGCCGGCCAGCTGGCCTTCGTAGATCTCGTCGCCTGGGCCGAGGAACAGCTTGCCGCGGCTCTGCAGGGTTTCCAGCGAGTAGGTCAGCGCGGTGCCGGTGGCCATGGAGACCAGTACGCCGTTCTGACGGTTGGTCACTTCGCCGGCCTTGATCGGGCCGTAGTGGCTGAAGGTCGAGGTCAGGATGCCGGTGCCCGAGGTCAGGGTCAGGAAGTTGTTACGGAAGCCGATCAGGCCACGCGCCGGGATGGTGTATTCCAGGCGCACGCGACCCTTGCCGTCGGGGATCATGTTGGTCAGATCGCCCTTGCGCAGGCCCATCTGCTCCATCACCGAGCCCTGGTGCTGCTCTTCGATGTCGATGGTGACGTTCTCGTAAGGCTCCTGCTTCTCGCCTTCGGCGGTCTCGATGATGACCACTTCCGGACGGCCTACGGCCAGCTCGAAGCCTTCACGACGCATGGTTTCGATCAGTACCGAGAGGTGCAGTTCGCCACGGCCGGAGACCTTGAACTTCTCCGGGGAGTCGCCTTGCTCGACGCGCAGGGCCACGTTGTGCAGCAGTTCCTTGTCCAGACGGTCCTTGATGTTGCGGCTGGTGACGAACTTGCCTTCCTTGCCGGCGAACGGCGAGTCGTTGACCTGGAAGGTCATGCTCACGGTCGGCTGGTCGACGGTCAGCGGCGGGCGCGCTTCGACGTTCTGCGGGTCGCACAGGGTGTCGGAGATGAACAGCTCGTCCATGCCCGAGACGCAGACGATGTCACCGGCTTCGGCTTCAGCGACTTCGATGCGCTGCAGGCCCGAGTGGCCCATGATCTTCAGGATACGGCCGTTGCGCTTGGTGCCGTCGTCGCTGATGGCCACGACCGGGGTGTTGGTCTTGACCTTGCCGCGGGCGATGCGGCCGATGCCGATCACGCCGAGGAAGCTGTTGTAGTCCAGCTGGGAGATCTGCATCTGGAACGGGCCGTCGACGTCGACTTTCGGCGCCGGGACGTGGTCGATGATCGCCTGGAACAGCGCGTCCATGTTGTCGTCCATCTTCTCGTGGTCCATGCCGGCGATGCCGTTCAGGGCACTGGCGTAGACGATCGGGAAGTCCAGTTGCTCGTCGGTGGCGCCGAGGTTGTCGAACAGGTCGAAGATCTGGTCGATGACCCAGTCAGGACGCGCGCCCGGACGGTCGATCTTGTTCACCACGACGATCGGACGCAGGCCGGCCTTGAAGGCCTTCTGGGTCACGAAACGGGTCTGCGGCATGGGGCCGTCCTGGGCGTCGACCACCAGCAGTACGGAGTCGACCATCGACATCACGCGCTCAACCTCGCCACCGAAGTCGGCGTGGCCGGGGGTGTCGACGATGTTGATGCTGTAGTCGTTCCATTTCAGCGCGGTGTTCTTCGCCAGAATGGTGATGCCACGCTCTTTTTCCTGGTCGTTGGAGTCCATCACACGCTCGTTTTCCGCTTCTTTGCGGTCGAGGGTGCCGGACAGGCGCAGGAGCTTGTCTACGAGGGTGGTCTTGCCATGGTCGACGTGGGCGATGATGGCGATGTTGCGCAGTTTTTCGATCACAGTGTCAGTCTCGATAGTGAATCTTCGGCTGCCGATTTCGGCAGCGGGGGCCGGGCCGTGGCGCGGCGGTGCAAATGGTCAGGGCGTGAGCTTACGCACCCAATGTGTCGGGAGGTCGGTGGCGGATGCTGCCGCCGAACAGTCCGGGCTGGCGGCGTTGGTCCGCGCCTTTATTGCGGACGGTAAACACGCACATTGGTGTGCCCTTCGTTGACCAGGTGGTGGGCGTGCAGACGACTCATCACGCCCTTGTCGCAATACAGGAGGTACTGGCGATTGGGGTCCAGTTCCTTGAATTTGCTGTTGATCGCGTAGAACGGCATCGGCAGTACTTCGATGCCCTCGATGGCCAGCGGTTCATCTTCCTGGGCGTCCGGGTGGCGGATGTCCACGACGATCTGCCCGGCCAGCACTTCATCGACCATTTCCACCGCCAGGTCCTTGCCCAGTTCGTCGATCACGCGGTCGACGGTCATCTGGGTGGAGCGCTCCAGGGCGCGGTCGAGCACGGCCATGTCGAACTTGGTTTCTTCGTAGTCGACTCGGTGCGGCTTGGCCTGGGTGGTCGGGTTCACCGAGATCACGCCGCAATATTCTGGCATGTGCTTGGCGAACTCGGCGGTGCCGATCTTCGTCGCGGTGTCGATGATGTCCTGCTTGTGGCTGACGATCAGCGGGCGCAGGACCAGGGTATCGGTCACCCGGTCGATCACCGAGAGGTTCGGCAGGGTCTGGCTGGAAACCTGGGAAATCGCCTCGCCGGTCACCAGCGCGTCGATCTCCAGGCGCTCGGCCACTCGGCTGGCGGCGCGCAGCATCATGCGCTTCAAGGTCACGCCCATGTAGCTGTCGTCGACCTTGGTGAGAATCTCACCGACCACTTCCTCGAAGGGCACGCTGACGAACAGCACGCGCTGGGAGCTGCCGTACTTCTTCCACAGGTAGTGCGCGACTTCCATCACGCCCAGTTCGTGGGCGCGGCCGCCGAGGTTGAAGAACACGAAGTGGCTGATCATGCCACGGCGCATCATCTGGTAGGCCGCCACGGTGGAGTCGAAGCCACCGGACATCAGCACCAGCACCTGCTCCAGCGCACCCAGCGGGTAGCCGCCGAGGCCATCGTGCTGGGCATGGATGACATAGAGGCGGTCATGGCGGATTTCCACGCGCACTTCCACTTCCGGGTTCTTCAGCGATACGCCCGCCGCTCCACAGTGCTGGCGCAGGCCACCGCCGACATAGCGCTCGACGTCGATGGAGGTGAACGGATGCTTGCCAGCGCGCTTGCAGCGCATGGAGAAGACTTTGCCCGGCAGCTTGTCGCCGAAATGGGCCTTGCACTTCTCGAGGATGTCGTCGAAATCGCCCAGCGGGTATTCGTGCACTTCCAGGAAGTGGCCGATGCCCGGCGTGCAGGTCAGGCGCTCGATCATCTCGCGCAGGACCTTGGGGTCGGTGACCCTGGTCTCGACCTCGAGGTTGTCCCACTCGCCTTCGACCAGCAGCTCGGGGTCGAGGTCGCGGAGCACCGTGCGAATGTTCTTCGCCAGCTGGCGGATGAAGCGCTTGCGCACCGGCCGGCTCTTGATGGTGATTTCCTGGAAGACCTTGACGATGAGTTTCATGCGAATCGGGCGATTGCCATGGGACTGAAAAAAAGGGGCGGAATTATATCCGAAATTGCTCAAGACTTGAGCAGAAATCGGAGACTTTCTTTTCCGCGCACCAAAATGGACGAACGCACCACGATACAGCACCAAAACGGTGCACAATTATCACGCAATTCTCTGCAATACCCGCCACAGCCCGTGATTTCAGGGCTTCTGCCCATTTACGGGCACTGGCACGCAACTTGCTCTCTTGTGAGGCAGGTTGCCCTGGCGGAGTATTCCGGCCGGCATCACCCGATACTGGGGCACGAAAAAGCTCCCAGCTCTAATCCCTCCTGGAGGACAGCATGTCGTACAAGTCGCAACAACTGATCAAAGATCATGACGTGAAGTGGGTTGACCTGCGCTTCACCGATACCAAAGGCAAGCAGCAGCACGTCACCATGCCCGCCCGCGACGCGCTGGACGACGAGTTCTTCGAAGCCGGCAAGATGTTCGATGGTTCCTCCATCGAAGGCTGGAAGGGCATCGAAGCCTCCGACATGATCCTGCTCCCGGACGACAGCACCGCCGTGCTCGACCCGTTCACCGAAGAGCCGACCCTGATCATCGTTTGCGACATCATCGAGCCGAGCACCATGCAAGGCTACGAGCGCGACCCGCGCAACATCGCCAAGCGTGCCGAGGAATACCTGAAGTCCACCGGTATCGGTGACACCGTATTCGTCGGCCCGGAGCCGGAGTTCTTCATCTTCGACGAAGTGAAGTTCAAGTCCGACATCTCCGGCTCGATGTTCAAGATCTTCTCCGAGCAGGCTTCCTGGAACACCGACGCCGACATCGAGACCGGCAACAAGGGTCACCGTCCGGGCGTCAAAGGCGGCTACTTCCCGGTACCGCCGGTCGACCACGACCACGAAATCCGTACCGCCATGTGCAACGCCCTGGAAGAAATGGGCCTGGTCGTGGAAGTCCACCACCACGAAGTGGCCACCGCTGGCCAGAACGAGATCGGTGTGAAGTTCAACACCCTCGTTGCCAAGGCTGACGAAGTCCAGACCCTGAAGTACTGCGTGCACAACGTTGCCGACGCCTACGGCAAGACCGTGACCTTCATGCCGAAGCCGCTGTACGGCGACAACGGCTCGGGCATGCACGTGCACATGTCCATCTCCAAGGATGGCAAGAACACCTTCGCTGGCGAAGGCTATGCCGGCCTGTCCGATACCGCCCTGTACTTCATCGGCGGCATCATCAAGCACGGTAAAGCCCTGAACGGCTTCACCAACCCGGCCACCAACTCCTACAAGCGTCTGGTTCCTGGCTTCGAAGCCCCGGTCATGCTGGCCTACTCGGCCCGCAACCGCTCCGCCTCGATCCGTATCCCGTACGTTTCCAGCCCGAAAGCCCGCCGCATCGAGGCGCGCTTCCCGGACCCGGCTGCCAACCCCTACCTGTGCTTCGCCGCTCTGCTGATGGCCGGCCTGGACGGCATCCAGAACAAGATTCACCCCGGCGATGCCGCCGACAAGAACCTGTACGACCTGCCGCCGGAAGAGGCGAAGGAAATCCCGCAGGTTTGCGGCAGCCTGAAAGAGGCGCTGGAAGAACTCGACAAGGGCCGTGCGTTCCTGACCAAGGGCGGCGTGTTCACCGACGAGTTCATCGATGCCTACATCGAGCTGAAGTCGGAAGAAGAAATCAAGGTGCGCACCTTCGTGCACCCGCTGGAATACGACCTGTACTACAGCGTCTGATCCACGAATACCTATAAATAGCGACAGCATTAAGGCCTCCTTCGGGAGGCCTTTTTTATGCCTGCAGAAAAACGCCGCAGCTCATCCCCGCAGGAGCGAGCCTGCTCGCGAACCGCTTGGCACTGATCTGATCGCGAGCAGGCTCGCTCCTGCAACGGGAGGCCGGGATCAGATACCACCGTCCGCCGGCACGCCCTGTTCCTCGTCGTCCTCGCGGCGCGATTTGCGCATGCGCGAAAGCTGCACGTTCAGGCGCGGCATGGAGAGCTCCAGCCCGGCCTTGTCGAGCTTCTGCCGCAGGCGCAGGTTGAACGCGCGCTGTACTTCCCACTGGCGGATCGGCGCGGTCTTGAAGCGGAAGCGCAGGATCGCCTGGCCGGCATCGAAGCTCTCGATACCCTGGATTTCCAGTGGCGACCAGATGGCGCGGTTGATGGTGCGGTCGGTGCGCAGCTCGCCGGAGACTTCCTTGACCAGCGCCAGCGCGTCGTCGATCGGCATGCTCGCCGGCACCGGCCAGCGGAACATGGCGTAGCCGAACTGGCGCGAGTAGTTCTTGATGCTCTTGATCTCGCTGAACGGGATGGTGTGCACCACGCCGTCCAGGTCGCGCAGGCGCACGGTGCGGATGGTCAGGCCCTCCACCGTGCCGAGGTGGCCGCCAACGTCGACGTAGTCGTCGATGGACAGCGAGTCCTCGATGATGATGAACAGGCCGGTGATCAGATCCGCCACCAGCGATTGCGCGCCGAAACCGATGGCCAGGCCGATCACACCGGCACCGGCAAGCAGCGGCGTGACGTTCATGCCCATGTTGGCCAGGGCGACGATCAGGGCGATCACCGCGATGGTCACGAACAGTACGTTGCGGATCAGCGGCAGCATGGTCAGGGCACGGGCATTGGCGCTCTTCTTGCCGCCCAGTCCAAGGCTGTGCTGCACGGCGGTGTCCGTGAGGATCCAGACCAGCCAGGCGACCAGCAGGGTGGTGCCGAAGCTGAACAGCTTGAGGCTGATCTGCGAGCCGTCGCCCTCGGCGAAGCGGATCAGCGACATGCCCCAGACGCGCAGGCCGATCTCCAAGAAGAACAGCAGGCTGGCGATGTGCAGCAGCGTGTAGCCGAAGCTCTGCAATTGCTCGATGTAGGGCGCATGGCGACGCGCACCGCGCCGGGCAGAGCGCTGGTGCGCGCGACGGATCAGGCCGTTGACGGTCATCGCCACCACCGCCACGACGGCGCAGACCAGGGCCCGGCGCAGTGCGTAGCTGCTGTCGCCGGCAGTAACGATGGTGGCGAACAGCGAAATGCCCACCAGCACCAGCACCGGCAGGAACCAGATCGAGCCGATCAGCTCGACCAGGTCGCTCAGGCCGCGGCGCTTGAGGCGGCGCTCCAGTGGCTGGTTGCGGATCAGGTGTGCGATGGGGCGGCGGAACTGCAGGACGAACAGCGCGGTGAGCAGCGCCGCGCAGATATTCGCCACCGAACCGACGAACAGCGAGATGTTCATGCCCAGGCTCTCGATGACGCGCGGGTCGTGCATCACCTCGCCCAGCGCGGCGAGGCTGCCGATCAGCCAGAGCGGGCGGAAGGCGCGGCGCCGCAGGATATCCAGCGCACGCATGCGGTGCGGGCCGCTGAGCAGCGACAGGGAGATCACGCACAGGGCGGAGAACAGCGTGCCGCACACCAGGGTGTAAGCGATCACCATCGCCACCAGCTTGCCGAGCGAGCTGGGCAGCACAACCGACAGGTAGACGGTAATCAGGAAGGCGACCAGCCAGGGGCCCAGCTTGCGCAAGGCGAACAGCAGCAGATCGCGGGTCTTGGGATGCTGCGGCAGCTCGCCTTCCAGGCCGAAACGCTTGCGCATGCGCCCGGCAACCCAGCGCAGGCCGAGGGCGACGCAGGCCCAGATGAGGATGACCAGGGCAAAATCGAGGATCATTCCCGGCCATTCCGCCAGCGACGGCGTGCGCACTTCCAGCTCGTAACCCGCCCCCTGGAACAGCTCGGCCCAGCGCACCATCGGGCTGTTGGCGCCTTCGAACTGCTTCTCCAGGCTGCCCAGGGTATCGCCGATCAGGCCGAGCACGCCGCCCTGCTCCTCCGCACCCTTCTGCGTCGCATCGCGCAGTTGCTTGAGTTTCTTCAGCAGGTCACCGCGCTGCTGGTCGTTCTCCAGGGTCTTGATCACCTGGTTCAGCGACTGCTCCAACTGGGCATCACTGACCTTGGTCTCGCCACCGCCCGTCACCCCGGCCAGCTGCCCGGGAAGCGCCGCCAGCGCGGGCCCGGCGACGGACAAGCCGAGGCCCAGGCAGCACAGCAGCAGCCACTGACGAAGCAGGTAACGAATCGAAATCACAGGCACACCCCACACCGATGGAAAATGACGCTCGCCCGCATCATACAGACGCCGGCGCCAGGCTCGGACCCGTCCCGCGCGGGAAAGGTCCTTCGACGAGCAGCAGCGCACAACGCGCGGCGCCCTGCTGAAAGACAATAGGCAACTTGCCAGCCGCCGTCGGCGGTGCAAGGCTTGGCACGACCATCCGGAGATTCTTCATGCGCCTGATCCTTACCGCCCTGCTGCTCGCCGCCGCATTGCCAGCCAGCGCGCAGATCTACAAGTACACCGACGCCAACGGCAAGACGGTGTTCACCAACCAGCCGCCGACCAACGTCGACGCCAAGCCCGTGGAACTGCCACCGACCAACACCGTCGGCCCGCAGGCTCCCATCGTCCCCGTCGACGGCGGCGGCCAGAGCCAGGCGACCGGCGCCTACGCCATTCTCGCCCTGAGCAACCTGCCGGACGACGAATCGCTGCGCCAGAACAACGGCACCTTCATGGTGAACGTCGTGGTGCAGCCGGCCCTGGCGCCGGATCACCAATTGCAGCTGTTGCTCGACGGCCAGCCCTACGGCGCCCCGACCAGCAGCACCAGCATCGGCCTGCAGAACATCGACCGTGGCGACCACACCCTGGCAGTCCAGGTGCTGCAGGGCAGCCGGGTGATCCAGGCCAGCAGCCCGGTGAGCTTCACCCTGCAGCGCATCAGTACCAACAGCCCAGCGCGCAAGGGCAACTGACGATGCGTCACCTGGTAGTTTTCCTGTTCTCGGTGCTGTTCTGCCTCTCGGCCAGCGCCGAGGTCTACACCTACATCGACAAGGACGGCAACCGCGTCTTCACCGACCAGCCACCGCGCGGCAACGCGCAGAAGCTGCAACTGGCGCCGACCAACTCCCAGCCCGGCTCGCCCAATGGCGTGCACATGCCGCCGCCGCTCTACGCACCGGCCACTCCCGCGTTGCCGCCCGGCCCGCCGGCCTACCAGTTGCTGCGCATCATCGTGCCGGAGCCCGATGCCACCGTACGCGCCAATGACGGGGCCCTTATCGTTTCCGCCACCAGTGACCCGGCCCTGTTGCCCGGCCACCTCTACCGCCTGCTGCTGGACGGCAAGCCGGTCGGCGACCCTGGCCGCAGCCCGGTCTTCCCGCTGAACAACATCGATCGCGGCACTCACCAGCTGTCGGTGGAAATCATCGACACCCTCGGGCGCACCATCGAGCAGACGCCCAACCAGCCCTTCCACATGTTCCGCGTTTCCGTGGCCGACTCGCTCGACCTCGACCGCAGCCAACCACTCAGCGCCGACCGTCGCTGACGGCGGCGTGCGATCTGCCACAAATGCACCATATCGGTGCATGTGCCTGCACCACTTTCTATACTCTCCCCATTTCGGGTCACTCCCGCTGAGCGGATTGGCCGCCTGCGCACCGCAAATCAGCGCGATGCCGCGAAATACGCGTCTTTTCAGGGCCTGGTTTGCTTCTTGCATTTTCCCGCACAGTCTTGGGACATCTCCTACGCCATGCCTACAGAAACCCAGCTCCGCCTGTTGCTCGACAACCTCACCACGGCGGTGATCCTGCTCAACGCCGAGCTGCGCCTGGAGTACATGAACCCGGCAGCGGAAATGCTGCTGGCAGTCAGTGGCCAGCGCAGCCATGGGCAATTCATCAGCGAGCTGTTCACCGAATCGCCCGAGGCGCTGCAGTCGCTGCGCCAGGCCGTGGAAGAGGCGCACCCCTTCACCAAGCGCGAAGCGACCCTGACCTCGCTGACCGGCCAGACCATCACCGTCGACTACGCGGTGACGCCGATCCTCGACCGTCGCGACACCCTGCTGCTACTCGAAGTCCACCCTCGCGACCGGCTGCTGCGGATCACCAAGGAAGAGGCGCAACTGTCCAAGCAGGAGACCACCAAGCTCCTGGTGCGCGGCCTGGCCCATGAGATCAAGAACCCGCTGGGTGGGATTCGTGGCGCGGCGCAGCTGCTTTCCCGCGAGCTGCCGGACGAATCGCTCAAGGACTACACCAACGTCATCATCGAGGAAGCCGACCGGCTGAGGAACCTGGTGGACCGCATGCTCGGCTCCAACAAGCTCCCGCAGCTCTCGGTGACCAACGTCCACGAAGTGCTGGAGCGCGTCTGCAGCCTCGTCGAAGCCGAAACCCAGGGCACCATTCCGCTGGTGCGCGACTACGACCCGAGCATCCCGGACCTGCTGATCGACCGCGAGCAGATGATCCAGGCGGTGCTCAACATCGTGCGCAACGCCATGCAGGCGATCGCCGCGCAAAACGAACTCAAGCTGGGGCGCATCACCCTGCGCACCCGCACCCTGCGCCAGTTCACCATCGGCCACACGCGCCATCGCCTGGTGTGCAAGGTGGAGATCATCGACAACGGCCCGGGCATTCCGGCTGAACTGCAGGACACCATCTTCTATCCCATGGTCAGCGGCCGCGCCGACGGCACCGGCCTGGGCCTCGCCATCACCCAGAACATCATCAGCCAGCACCAGGGCTTGATCGAATGCGAGAGCCATCCCGGCCACACCGTGTTCAGTCTGTTCCTGCCCCTGGAACAAGGAGTCCATTGACCATGAGCCGATCAGAGACCGTCTGGATCGTCGACGACGACCGCTCCATCCGCTGGGTGCTGGAAAAAGCCCTGCAGCAGGAAGGCATGACCACCGTCAGCTTCGACAGCGCCGACAGCGTGATGAGCCGCCTGGGCCGGCAACAACCGGACGTGATCATCTCCGACATCCGTATGCCCGGTTCCAGCGGCCTGGATTTGCTGGCGCAGATCCGCGAGGTGCACCCGCGCCTGCCGGTGATCATCATGACTGCGCATTCGGACCTGGACAGCGCGGTGGCCTCCTACCAGGGCGGCGCCTTCGAATACCTGCCCAAGCCGTTCGACGTCGACGAGGCCGTCTCCCTGGTCAAGCGCGCCAACCAGCACGCCCAGGAGCAACAGGGCCTGGAAGCCCCGGCCAACCAGACACGCACCCCGGAAATCATCGGCGAGGCGCCGGCGATGCAGGAGGTGTTCCGTGCCATCGGCCGCCTCTCCCACTCCAACATCACCGTGCTGATCAACGGCGAATCGGGTACCGGCAAGGAGCTGGTCGCCCACGCCCTGCACCGCCACAGCCCGCGCGCGGCTTCGCCGTTCATCGCGCTGAACATGGCGGCGATCCCCAAGGATCTGATGGAGTCGGAACTGTTCGGCCACGAGAAAGGCGCCTTCACCGGCGCAGCCAACCAGCGCCGCGGCCGCTTCGAGCAGGCCGATGGCGGTTCGCTGTTCCTCGACGAGATCGGCGACATGCCGGCCGACACCCAGACCCGCCTGCTGCGCGTGCTGGCTGATGGCGAGTTCTACCGGGTGGGTGGCCACACCCCGGTGAAAGTGGACGTGCGAATCATCGCCGCCACTCACCAGAACCTGGAAAACCTGGTGCGCGAAGGCAAGTTCCGCGAAGACCTGCTCCACCGCCTGAACGTCATCCGGGTGCACATTCCGCGCCTGGCCGACCGCCGCGAGGACATCCCGGCACTCGCCCGGCACTTCCTTTCGCGCGCGGCGCAGGAGCTGGCGGTCGAGCCGAAGCTGCTCAAGCCGGAAACCGAGGAATACCTGAAGAACCTCGGCTGGCCGGGCAACGTGCGCCAGCTGGAAAACACCTGCCGCTGGATCACCGTCATGGCATCCGGCCGCGAGGTGCATATCGACGATCTGCCGCCGGAGCTGATGACCCAGCCACAGGACAGCGTGCCGGCCGCCAACTGGGAGCAGGCCTTGCGCCATTGGGCCGACCAGGCACTGGGACGCGGGCAGTCGAACCTGCTGGACACCGCCGTGCCGGCGTTCGAGCGGATCATGATCGAGACCGCGCTCAAGCACACCGCCGGCCGCCGCCGCGACGCCGCCGTGCTGCTGGGCTGGGGCCGCAATACCCTGACCCGCAAGATCAAGGAACTGGGCATGAAGATCGACGGCCCGGACGAGGACGGCGACGACTGACGTCGCTCCACTGAAAAGGGGCCGAAGGCCCCTTTTTCTTGTGTTGCTGCGCCAAACCCCGTAGCGCGGTGCCGGGCAGTCCGCTCCTGCGCAGTTGGCGAGCGCGCCATTGGCTTTCGGTGCGGACCATGACCGCCATCAACGTCCATTAAACCGGGTCACATCCCGGTAGCATTTACCCCCAGAACCTGTGGATAACACTGTGCACGGAACGGGGAAGGAACGTGCTACAGCCCAGAGCATGCGCGGTCTGGGGGTTTGCTCGGTTTCTGTGCAGGAATTTGCGGGTTGCCCACATCGGCTGTGCGCCTGCCTGTGGATAAGCTTGGGGCAAGCCGCTGCGCTTCACAGCCCACGCGGGTTTGCGCGGACCGTACAAAAAACGCTCAGTCCATGGCGAAGCCGTGTTGACGCCAGGCTTCATAGACGGTCACGGCAACGGTATTGGACAGGTTCAGGCTGCGGCAACCCGGACGCATCGGCAGGCGCACACGCTGCTCCGGCGGCAGCGCGTCACGCACTTCCTCGGGCAGCCCACGGCTTTCCGGGCCGAAGAGGAAAGCGTCGCCACGCTCGTAAGCCACTTCATGGAATGGCTGCGAACCCTTGGTGGTGAAGGCGAACAGGCGCGGGCGGCCGAGCTGTTCCAGGCATTCCTCGAGGCTCGCGTAGCGCCGCACGCTGGCGTACTCGTGGTAATCCAGCCCGGCGCGACGCAGGCGCTTGTCGTCCAGCTCGAATCCCAGCGGCTCGATCAGGTGCAGGCTTGCGCCCGCGTTGGCGCACAGCCTGATAATGTTGCCAGTGTTGGGGGGAATTTCCGGTTGAAAAAGGATTACGTGGAACATGCAGCGCTCCGAGCCTGAGAACGGCGGGCATTCTACTCCCGCAAAGGAGCAAATGCGGCCCAGGCCCTGGCTGAAAGTGATGGTTTCGCTGTGTGTGCTGGGCCTGCTGCTGGGCCTGATGATAGGCCGCCTGGTCAATCCGCCGCACGAAGGGCCAACCCGGATCCTCGCCATAGAGCCTTCGCCCGATGGTCTGGTACTCACCCTGGACGCGCAGCCGGCCGTTCGCGCCGGCCACCAGGACGGCGCACTGGTGCTGCAGATCGAAGCCGTTGCCACGGCACAGCAGGGGCAACTGCGGATCGGTGATGCTCCGGTGCGCTGGAGACTGGAGCCGCAAGGGGAAGGGCTTCTGCTGACGCTGCTGTCGACCCGGCGCCTGCAAGGTACCTGGGACAGCACCGAAGTCGAGGGCCGGTGGCGCCTGAGCATCAGCGCGCGGCCCGAATAAAAGCGGGGTGTTCCCGGCCTGCCTGGTCCGGGGCCCCGAAGTGGGAGGCGATGCCTTCGAGCGAAGGTTCGCGGGCATAAAAGAGGGGTTTCCCCGGCCTGCCTGTACCAGGACCCCTAACGGGTGCGCAGGGCGCCGTAGCACGCCTGCGGGCATAAAAAGGGGGCTTTCCCGGCCTGCCTGTACCAGGACCCCCGAACCGGCTGCGACGGCCGCCGCTTCGGGCTGCACGCTCGCTAGATGTAAAAGAGGGGTTCCCCAGCCTGCCTGTACCGAGGCCCCTGAAATCGCTGTTGTCAGAGGTATTGCAGAGGGCGTGCCAAAACGTGCTCAGGACCTTGTCGGTGAGCGGAGGCACGACACGAAAAGACCCTACAGGCCTTGCTGCATGAGGCTTTCAGCGATTTTTACCCGTTAACTGAAACTCGCTGACGGCAGCGCTCCCCAGGCATGTCGCGGCGCGCAGAGTGTCGCTGCACCTGCGCCCTGCTAGTGCGCATGCACCAAACTTGAACGCACTGCGCGGCATTCCCCTGCAGGAGCGAGCTTGCTTGCGAACAACCGTGACACCAGCGCCACCGGCAAAAGCGGTTCGCGAGCAAGCTCGCTCCTACAAAAGAGCCCGCGCATTTACCCACAACAGGCTTGGGCAATTGCTGCAACAGTCTGTGGATAAACAGCTCAACGGCAGGCGGTACGTGGCCTTCGTGTAGCTGTTCAAATTTTGTACAATTCAGATCGCAGGCAAAGAAAAAGGCGCCCGAAGGCGCCTTTCTCGTCTGGCGTCAGTGATTACTGAGCCGGGATCTCGCCGGAAGCCTGCATACGGGCGATTTCCTGCGCGTACAGCGCATCGAAGTTCACCGGGGACAGCATCAGCGCCGGGAACGAACCGCGGACAACCAGGCTGTCCAGAGTTTCGCGAGCGTACGGGAAGAGGATGTTCGGGCAGAAGGCGCCCAGGGTGTGGCTCATGCTGGAAGCGTCCAGGCCCTTGATCAGGAAGATGCCGGCCTGCTGCACTTCAGCGATGAAAGCGGTTTCCTCGTTGTTCTTCACGGTCACCGAAACGGTCAGGACCACTTCGTAGAAGTCGCCGTCTAGCTGCTTCTGACGGGTGTTCAGGTCCATCGAAATGGCCGGCTGCCACTCCTGGCGGAAGATTTCCGGAGCCTTGGGGGCTTCGAAGGAGAGGTCGCGTACGTAGATGCGCTGCAGCGAGAACTGCGGGTTGTTGTCTTGCTCGGCTGCGCCGTTGCTGGCTTGTTCAGTCATTTCGGGACCTTCTTGTGCATCGTTTCAGAATGAGGGATCACGCCGAGAGCAGCGTATCCAGCTTGCCCGCGCGTTCCAGCGCGTAAAGATCGTCGCAGCCGCCGATGTGGGTTCCGTCGATCCAGATCTGCGGCACCGAAGTGCGGCCCGCCTTGCTGGCCATCTCGGCGCGAACGCCAGGCTTGCCGTCCACGGAGATTTCCTCGTAGGCGACACCCTTCTTGTCCAGCAGGGCCTTGGCGCGGATGCAATAAGGGCACCACGCGCTGGTGTAGATCAAGGTCGACGGCATCTCACTTCACCAGGGGCAGGTTGTCGCCACGCCAGCTGCCGATACCGCCGGAAAGCTTGGCGGCGGTGTAGCCAGCCTTCTGCAGCACGCTGCACCAGGTGCCCGAGTGCTGCCCCATGCCGTCGACCACGATGATGGTCTTGGCCTTGTGTTTGTCCAGCTCGCTCATGCGGGCGTTCAGCTTGTCCGCCGGGATATTCAGGGCACCGACGATGTGACCGGTGGTGAACTCCTTGGTGGGACGGATATCCAGCACCACGGCCTGCTCGGCGTTGACCATGGCAGTCAGCTCGCGGGTGGACAGCGCGCGGCCGCCCTTGCGCATTTCGTGCAGGGCCAGCAGTACCAGCAGGATGACCAGGGCACCGACCAGCAGGTAGTGGTGGGTGGCGAATTCGATCAGACGAGGAAGAAACGAAGACATGCGCAGGACATCCAGACGTAAAAATGCCGGCCAGTATACACGCGCGTATCTGACGGCTGAACCCTAGGGATCATGGCGTCTGTCGGCACCAAAAGGTAAAATGTGTGTCCTTTTCTGACCCCTATTCTCGGAAAGAGCCGTAACTATGACTGCAACGCCCAAACCGCTGGTCCTGATCATTCTGGACGGCTTCGGCCATAGCGAGAGCCCGGAATACAACGCCATCTATGCCGCGAAGAAGCCCAACTGGGACCGCCTGCTGGCCAGCCAGCCCAACGGCCTGATCTCCGGCTCGGGCATGGACGTCGGCCTGCCCGACGGCCAGATGGGCAACTCCGAGGTCGGCCACATGAACCTGGGCGCAGGCCGTGTCGTCTACCAGGACTTCACCCGCGTCACCAAGGCGATCCGCGATGGCGAGTTCTTCCAGAACCCCGTGCTGACTGGCGCCGTCGACAAGGCAGCGAATGCCGGCAAGGCCGTGCACATCCTCGGCCTGCTTTCCGATGGTGGCGTACACAGCCACCAGGACCACCTGATCGCCATGGCCGAGCTGGCCGCCCAGCGTGGCGCCGAGAAAATCTACCTGCACGCCTTCCTCGACGGTCGCGACACGCCGCCCAGGAGTGCCGAGCCGTCGCTGAAGCTGCTCGACGACGCCTTCGCCCGCATCGGCAAGGGCCGTACCGCCAGCATCATCGGCCGCTACTTCGCCATGGACCGCGACAATCGCTGGGACCGCGTCGAAGCCGCCTACAACCTGATCACCGACGGCACTGCCGAATTCACCGCCGAGACCGCCGTGGGCGCGCTGAACGCAGCCTACGAGCGCGGTGAGAGCGACGAATTCGTCAAGGCCACTCGCATCGGCGCACAGGTGCGCGTGGAAGATGGCGACGCCGTGGTCTTCATGAACTTCCGCGCCGACCGTGCCCGCGAGCTGTCGCGCGCCTTCGTCGAGCCGGGCTTCAAGGAATTCCCGCGCCAGCGCGAGCTGCACCTGGCCGAATACGTGATGCTGACCCAGTACGCGGCGAGCATTCCGGCACCCAGCGCGTTCAAGCCCGAATCCCTGGACAACGTCCTGGGCGAGTACTTGGCCAAGAACGGCAAGACCCAGCTGCGCATCGCCGAGACCGAGAAATACGCCCACGTGACCTTCTTCTTCTCCGGCGGCCGCGAAGAGCCGTTCGAAGGCGAAGAACGCATCCTCATCCCCTCGCCCAAGGTCGCCACTTATGACCTGCAGCCGGAAATGAGCGCGCCGGAGGTCACCGACAAGATCGTCGACGCCATCGAGAACCAGCGCTTCGACGTGATCATCGTCAACTACGCCAACGGCGACATGGTCGGCCACACCGGCGTGTTCGAGGCCGCGGTGAAAGCCGTTGAGTGCCTGGATACCTGCGTCGGTCGTATCGTCGAGGCTCTGGACAAGGTCGGCGGCGAAGCACTGATCACCGCCGACCACGGCAACGTCGAGCAGATGGAAGACGCCATGACCGGCCAGGCGCACACCGCGCACACCTGCGAACCGGTGCCTTTCGTCTATATCGGCAAGCGCAAGCTGAGCATCCGCGAGGGCGGCGTACTCGCCGACGTGGCCCCGACCCTGCTGAACCTGATGGGTCTGGAGCAGCCAAAAGAGATGACCGGGAAATCGATCGTCACCCTGCTTTAATGGGTATCGATCTGGCGGGAACGTGAGCCACCTCCCGTCGGTCAGAGCAAACGCCCCACGCCATGCGGCCTGGGGCGTTTTTTTTAATGCCCGCCACGGGCATACTAGGCCGTCCAGACTTCAGGTCCCCGCCGCCCAATGCCTCGCGCCCTCCTCCCGCTGCTGCTGATCTGCCTCCTGAGCCCGCTCCCGGCCGTTGCCGACGAACGCGCCGACGCCCAGCGTCAGCTGGAGCAGACGCAGAAAGACATCAACGAGCTGAAGAAAAACCTGAAGAACATCCAGGACGAGAAGTCCGGGGTGCAGAAGCAGCTCAAGTCCACCGAGACCCAGATGGGCGACCTGGAGAAGCAGATCAAGCAGATCCAGGACGAGATGAAGAAGAACGAGGAAGAGCTGCAGCGCCTCGATTCAGAGAAAAAAAAACTCCAGGGCGCGCGCCTTGAGCAGCAGCGCCTGATCGCCATCCAGGCCCGCGCCGCCTACCAGAGCGGCCGTCAGGAATACCTGAAGCTGCTGCTGAACCAGGAGCATCCTGAGAAGTTCAGCCGCACCCTCACCTACTACGACTACATCAACAAGGCGCGCTTGGAGCAGCTCTCGGCCTTCAACGAGACCTTGCGCCAACTGAGCAACGTCGAGCAGGAAATCACCTCGCAGAAGGACGAGCAGGTCGCCCAGCAGAGCGCTCTGGAAGCCCGTCGCCAGGAACTGGCCGACGCCCGCAAGGCGCGCCAGGAGACCCTGGCCAAGCTCAACAGCGACCTCAAGGACGGCGGCAACAAGCTCAAGGACCGCGAGCAGAGCCAGGAAGACCTCAACAAGGTGCTCAAGACCATTGAGGAAACCCTCGCCCGCCAGGCCCGTGAAGCCGAGGAAGCGCGGCAGCGCGCCCTGGCCGCCGAGCGCGAGCGGGTGAAGCGCGAGCAGGAACTGGCGGCCCGTGGCGAGAAGCCGGACACCCCCTCGAAGCGCCCCGATTACAGCGGCCCGCTGGTTTCCAGCGGCGCCGGTTTCGGCGGAGCCTTTGCCGCCACCAAGGGCCGGCTGCCCTGGCCGGTGGATGGCCGAGTCCTGGCGCGCTTCGGCAGCCCGCGTGGCGACGACCCCCGTGCCACCTGGGACGGCGTGCTGATCGGCGCTTCTGCCGGCAGCACCGTGCGTGCCGTACATGGCGGTCGTGTGGTGTTCGCCGACTGGCTGCGCGGCTCCGGCCTACTGGTGATTCTCGACCACGGTGGTGGCTACCTGAGCCTTTATGGGCATAATCAAAGTCTTCTGAAGGACGCCGGCGATACCGTCAAAGCGGGCGATCCCATTGCAACCGTGGGAGCCAGCGGGGGTCAGAGTACCCCGGCGGTGTATTTTGCCATTCGCCATCAGGGCCGCCCGGCGGACCCTTCGACCTGGTGTCGCACGCAAGGATAAGCGGCGATCACGCATTAGGAGCCAAACATGTCGCAAGCTTTCCGTCTTACTACCCTGGCCCTGGCCTTGCTGCTCGGCGTCGGTGCGGTCCAGGCCGCCGACGCGCCAGCCGCATCTGCTGCGGCCAACGGCAAGGAGGCTCCGCTGCCGCTCGATGAGCTGCGCACCTTTGCCGAGGTCCTCGACCGGGTGAAGGCGGCCTATGTGGAACCGGTGGACGACAAGACGCTGCTGGAGAATGCCATCAAGGGCATGCTCAGCAACCTCGACCCGCACTCGGCGTACCTCGGCCCGGAAGAGTTCGCCGAGCTGCAGGAAAGCACCAGCGGCGAATTCGGTGGCCTCGGCATCGAGGTCGGCAGCGAGGATGGCTTCGTCAAGGTGATCTCGCCGATCGACGACACCCCCGCCGCCAACGCCGGCATCCAGCCGGGCGACCTGATCGTCAAGATCGACGGCAAGCCGACCAAGGGCCAGTCGATGAACGAGGCGGTGGACAGCATGCGCGGCAAGGCCGGCTCGCCGATCACCCTGACCATCGTGCGTGGCGGCGGCAAGCCGTTCGACGTCACCCTCAAGCGCGCCATCATCAAGGTGAAGAGCGTGAAGAGCCAGATGCTCGAACCGGGCTATGGCTACCTGCGCATCACCCAGTTCCAGGTCAACACCGGCGAGGAGACCGTCAAGGCGCTGTCCAAGCTGCGCAACGACAACAAGGGCAAGCTCAAGGGCGTGATCCTGGACCTGCGCAACAACCCTGGCGGCGTGCTGCAGTCGGCGGTGGAAGTGGCGGACGCCTTCCTCACCAAGGGGCTGATCGTCTACACCAAGGGCCGCATCCCCAACTCCGAGCTGCGCTTCTCCGCCGATCCGGCCGACCCGAGCGACGGTGTGCCGCTGGTGGTACTGATCAACGGCGGCAGCGCCTCGGCGGCAGAAATCGTCGCCGGCGCTCTGCAGGACCAGAAGCGCGGCATCCTCATGGGCACCGACAGCTTCGGCAAGGGCTCGGTGCAGACCGTGCTGCCGCTGAACAACGACCGCGCCCTGAAGCTCACCACCGCGCTGTACTACACCCCCAATGGCCGCTCCATCCAGGCCCAGGGCATCACCCCGGACATCGAGGTGGAACGCGCCAAGGTGACCCGCGAGAAGAGCGAATTCGACGGGTTCAAGGAAGCCGACCTGCAGGGTCACCTGGCCAACGGCAATGGTGGCCAGGATCGTCCGACCGCCTCCGGCAAGCCGCCGGAGGATCGCCCGCAGGATGGCGACTACCAGCTCAGCCAAGCCCTCAGCCTGCTGAAAGGACTCAGCGTCAGCCGCGGCAACAACTGACCGATGCGCCCGGCCCGGCTGCTGTTCGGCCTGTGCCTGGGTGCGCTGCTGTGCCTGTCGGTGGCCGCCGCGCCCCGGCCGGACGGCAGCAAGCCGCTGGTCAGCATCGTCATCGACGACCTCGGGCAGAACTTGGCGCGCGACCGCCAGGTGCTCGACATATCCCCTGCCATTGCCCTGGCCATCATCCCCGACACACCCCACGCCGCCGAGCTTGCGCGCGAGGCGCACCAGCGCGGGCGCACGGTAATGCTGCACATGCCGATGGACCCGGCCGGCGGTGACTTCGCCTGGAGCCCTGAACTGACCCAGGACGAAAGAGCCCGGCGTCTGGACGCCGCGCTGGCGAAAGTCCCTTATGTGCAAGGCCTGAACAACCACGAAGGCAGCCGCATGACAGCCGACCGCCCGGCCATGGCCTGGCTGGCGACGGAGCTGCAGCGCCGCCACCTGTTCCTGCTCGATAGCCGTACCAGCGCCGCCACCGTGGCCGCCGCCGAGGCGCAGAAGATCGGCCTTGCCAGCCTCTCGCGGGATGTATTCCTCGATGACGACCCGAGCGAAGCCGCGGTGATGGAGCAGATGCAGCGCGGCCTGCAACTGGCGCGCAAGCAGGGAACCGTGGTGATGATCGGGCACCCGAAGCCGGCGACCCTGGCGGTGCTCAAGCGTGTTTTGCCGACGCTGAAGGCCCAGGGCTTCGAGCTGGTGAAACCGCCGTTGATGATCGCCGAGCGCGGCAACCGTGCCATGGCGGGGCATGGTCGGGATGGGATTTACCGATAGATGTAGCCAGGATCGGCTTTCTGTAGGAGCGAGCTTGCTCGCGAACAGCGCCCGGCACCGAAATCCGCGGAAGCTGGGTTCGCGAGCAAGCTCGCTCCTACAACGATAAGCCGACCTTACAGGTAGTTATTGGTCGCCTGCTCGATGAAGCCATCGGCGCGCATCTCGTCCAGCGCCTTCTGCAGCTTGGCCACCACCTCGTCCGGCGTGTCCTTGTTGATCGCCAGGTACAACTGCGCCTCGTTGAAACGCAGCACGGTCTGCAGGCCGGATACGCCCTCCTGCTTGGCCAGGTAACGGCCCACGGGATCGGTGGTGGCCCAAAGGTCGATTTCGCCGGTGGTCAGCTTCTTCACGTTTTCCTGATCGCGCAGCGCATTGAGCACCGGGATGCCCTGGCTCTCCAGGTTCTGGCTGACGGCGTCGTTCTTGTAGGCGCCGAGCTTGTATTTGGCGGCATCCTTGAGGTCCTTCACCTTGATCGAACTGCCCGGCGGCGCCAGCAGCACCCAGTGGGTCTTGGCGATCGGCCCGACCCACTTGAACAGCGGCACGCGCTCGGGCGTATAGGTAGTGGAGAACAGCCCGTAGTCGGGCTTGTCGAGGGCCAGCTTGTACAGGCGATCCCAGGGGAAACGCAGGCTCAGGCTGTACTGGATGCCGGCGCGCTTGAACATCTCGCGAACGATATCGGCGCTGATGCCGTCGATACCGTCATCACGGGCGAAGTTCTTGTCGTCCACCGCCATGTTGAACGGCGGGAAGTTCTCGGTGAGCAGCACCATCTTGTAATCGGCGGGCAACTCGGCGCGGGCCGTGGCGGCCCCCAGCAACAGACCCAGGGTCAGGGTCTTGATCAGGACTTTCAGCATGGTCATACCGCTCGCTTGGTTATCGTTATTGGGCTTGCGGCATCCCTGCAGAGGGGACGGAATACTTCGCTCGTCTGCCTTCCGTGGCAAAACCGGCGCCGAGGGATGTCGGCGCCAAACACGAAGGCCGGCGAGTGGCCGGCCTTCGGGTGTCACAGGTAACTGTTGAGCACGTCGTCGACGAAGCCTTCGGCGCGCATCTTGTCCAGCGCCGCCTGCAGCTTCTGCACCACGGCATCCGGGGTCTCGCGGTTCAGCGCGAGGAACAGCTGGTCGCTGTTGAAGCGCAGCACGGTCTTCAGGCCGGTGACGCCAACCTGCTTGGCCAGGTAGCGCCCCGCCGGGTCACCGCTGGCCCACAGGTCAATCTGGCCGTCGCGCAGCTTGGCGGCGTTCTCCTGGTCACGCAGCGCCAGCACCGGCTCGAAGCCGTGCTCGCTCAGGTACTGGGCCATGGCGTCGCCCTTGTAGGCGCCGACGCGGTATTTCTTCGCTTCGTCCAGATTGTTCAGGCTGATCTGGCTGTCGGCCTTGGCCAGCAGCACCCAGTCGTCCGGACCGATCGGGCCGACCCACTTGAACTGGCTTTCGCGCTCGGGCAGGCGGGCGGTGACGAACACGCCGTAGCCGGGCTTCTCCAGCGCCAGCTTGTAGATGCGGTCCCAGGGGAAGCGCAGGGTCAGGCTGTACTGCACACCGGCGCGCTTGAACATCTCCTTGACGATATCCACGGCGATGCCGTCGATGCTGTCTTCCTGGGCGAAGTTCTTGCCGTTGATGGCCATGTTGTAAGGGGGGAAGTTCTCGGTGAGCAGCACCACGCTGTAATCCGAAGAATCCGTTTCGGCCCTTGCCGCACCGGCCAGAAGCAGGCCGCAGCCTAGCCATGCGAGCAGAATGCGCTTCAGCATCGAGATATTTCCTGCGTATGACATTTCTGAGAAGGCGCAGAGCTTACTCGGAGAATTGACGCCAATAAACCCTATGAATATGGCAATGGGACATAGATACGCCATTACCTTGACTGAAGCCTTCGGCTAGCAAGCTTCGTGCGCAGGAAGGGGATGCGGCCACCGGACGCAGGAGAGAAAGGCTCGCGATAGAGCCATCGGGCCGGGAGAACCCCGGCCCGGAAGGGATCAGCGCACGACGATACCGCGGCTGGCCAGGTAGGCCTTGGCCTCCGGCACGCTGTACTCGCCGAAGTGGAAGATGCTCGCCGCCAGAACCGCGTCGGCCTTGCCTTCGATGATGCCGGCGGCCAGATGCTCCAGGTTACCGACGCCGCCGGAAGCGATCACCGGAACGCCCACAGCCTCACTGATGGCGCGGGTCACGCCCAGGTCGTAGCCGCTCTTGACGCCGTCCTGATCCATGCTGGTCAGCAGGATTTCACCGGCGCCCAGGCCTTCCATCTTCTTCGCCCACTCCACTGCATCCAGCCCGGTAGGCTTGCGGCCGCCGTGGGTGAAGATTTCCCAGCGCGGGGTTTCGCCGGGGGCCGACACTTTCTTGGCGTCGATGGCGACCACAATGCACTGCGAGCCGAAGCGCGCGGCGGCTTCGCCGACGAACTCCGGGGTGAATACCGCGGCGGTGTTGATCGAGACCTTGTCCGCACCGGCATTGAGCAGGTTGCGGATGTCCTGCACCGTCCTGACGCCGCCGCCCACGGTCAGCGGGATGAACACCTGGCTGGCCATGCGCTCGACGGTGTGCAGGGTGGTGTCGCGACCATCGACGCTGGCGGTGATGTCGAGGAAGGTGATCTCGTCAGCGCCCTGCTCGTCGTAGCGACGGGCGATTTCCACCGGGTCGCCGGCGTCGCGGATGTTCTCGAACTTGACGCCCTTCACCACGCGGCCGTTGTCCACGTCGAGGCAGGGAATGATGCGTTTAGCCAGTGCCATAGCAATGCTCTCGTAGGATGGGTGGAGCACAGCGATACCCGTGCTGTCTCGCCACCCGATGCCCTCATCGGTGGGTTATGCCGCTGCACGGCTAACCCACCCCACGTTCGAATCAGCCCTTGAAGGCGTCGCACAGTGCCTGGGCTTCGGCGACGTCCAGCGTGCCTTCATAGATCGCGCGGCCAGTGATGGCGCCGACGATGCCCGGCGTGCGGGCGTCCAGCAGTTTCTGGATGTCGCCCAGATTGTGGATGCCGCCCGAAGCGATCACCGGGATGCGCGTGGCGTTGGCCAGGGCAGCGGTGGCTTCGACGTTGCAGCCCTGCATCATGCCGTCCTTCGCGATGTCGGTGTAGACGATCGCCGAGACGCCATCGGCCTCGAAACGCTTGGCCAGGTCGATGACCTGTACCGAGCTCACTTCAGCCCAGCCATCGGTGGCGACGAAGCCGTCTTTCGCGTCGAGGCCAACGATGACCTTGCCCGGGAATGCCTTGCAGGCTTCGGCGACAAATTCCGGCTGCTTCACTGCCTTGGTACCGATGATCACGTAGCTGACGCCGGCGCGGACGTAGTGCTCGATGGTTTCCAGCGAACGGATGCCGCCGCCGATCTGGATCGGCAGGTTCGGGTAGCGCTTGGCGATGGCGGTGACCACTTCACCGTTGACCGGCTTGCCTTCGAAGGCGCCGTTCAGGTCCACCAGGTGCAGACGACGGCAGCCGCCCTCCACCCACTTGGCGGCCATGGATACCGGGTCGTCGGAGAAGACGGTGGCGTCTTCCATCAGGCCCTGGCGCAGGCGCACGCAGGCGCCGTCTTTCAGATCGATTGCGGGGATGATCAGCATGGGTTGAACCTGCTCGAATCCAAAGATGAATGGGGTCGGGTCAGCTCTTCTCGAGCGCCCACAAGTCGCTTTCGATGCTCTCGAACCGGTCTTTCAGGTGAGATTGCACGTCGAAGATCGCCTTGTTGTAGAACAGCGGGCCGAACTCGCGCATGAAGAAATCCAGCGCCTCCTCGGCCTCGAAGGAGCCGACGTCCAGCTCGAAACGGTCTTCGAGAAAACGCTGGATGGCCCGCGCCGCACTCTGGCGCTGGGCGCCATCGAGTTCGAGAATCGCGGGCTTGTCCTTCTGGCGGGCCATGGCTTACCAGCGGCCATCCCAGGCGGCGAAGTTCTGCAGCAACTGCAGGCCGTGGGTATGGCTCTTCTCCGGGTGGAACTGCACGGCGAAGCGCGAGCCATCGGCCAGCGCAGCGGCGAAATCACGCCCGTAGTGGCCGCGGCCGACCACCTGGCGCGGGTTGCCCGCCTCGATGTAGTAGCTGTGCACGAAGTAGAAGCGCGCGTTGTTCGGGATGTCGTGCCACAACGGGTGATCGACGCCCTGCGCCACTTCGTTCCAGCCCATGTGCGGCACTTTCAGGTGCTCGCCGTCCTCGCGCAGGTCCTTGCCGAAGAAGCGCACCTGGCCGGGGAACAGGCCGATGCAGTCGACGCCGTCATTCTCTTCACTACGCTCCATCAGCGCCTGCATGCCGACGCAGATGCCGAGGAACGGACGGTCCTGGCTGACTTCACGCACCAGGCTGTCGAAGCCCAGACGCTTGATCTCGGCCATGCAGTCGCGGATCGCGCCGACGCCGGGGAACACCACGCGGTCCGCCTCGCGGATCACATTGGCGTCGCTGGTCACCAGCACGCGCCCGGCGCCCACGCGCTCCAGCGCCTTGGACACCGAGTGCAGGTTGCCCATGCCGTAGTCGATGACGGCGACGGTCTGCATTACAGGCACCCTTTGGTGGACGGCATCTGGCCGGCCATGCGCTCGTCAAGCTCGATGGCCATGCGCAGCGCGCGGCCGAAGGCCTTGAACACGGTTTCGATCTGGTGGTGGGTGTTGTGCCCGCGCAGGTTGTCGATATGCAGGGTGACGTTGGCGTGGTTGACGAAGCCCTGGAAGAACTCCATGAACAGGTCCACGTCGAAGCCACCGACACTGGCGCGTGTGAACGGCACGTGCATCTGCAAGCCGGGGCGGCCGGAGAAGTCGATGACCACACGCGACAGCGCCTCGTCCAGCGGCACGTAGGCATGGCCGTAGCGGCGGATGCCCTTCTTGTCGCCGATAGCCTTGGCGAAGGCCTGGCCGAGGGTGATGCCGATGTCTTCGACGGTATGGTGGTCGTCGATATGCAGGTCGCCCTTGCACTCGATGTCCAGGTCGATCAGGCCGTGGCGGGCGATCTGGTCCATCATGTGCTCGAGGAAGGGAACCCCGGTATCGAAGCGGGCCTTGCCCGTTCCATCCAGGTCGATGGAAACCTTGATCTGGGTTTCCAGGGTGTCGCGCGCGACGGATGCCTTGCGTTCGGCCATCACCAGCTCCACAGCTAACACTGCACGTAATTATAAGAAGGGCCGGCATTATAGGCGCGCCGGGCGCTGCGCCGCTACGGGCGGTGGTCGGCGCTGGCCGATGGTCCTACACTGCGCGGCCCGAATACGAGGATCGAGCATGCCCGTCGTCGTCCAGCACCTGACCCAGCCCAGCGACCAGGACCGCCAGGACCTGCTGAAGATCTACGCCGACGCGCCCGACTGGCTGTTGGCGCCCTTCGCAGACGCCGGCGAGCTGGTCGAGCACGGGCTTGCCGACGGCCTGCTGTTCACCGGGCGCTTCAATGATCGCCTGCTGGGCGCCGCCTGGATCGAGCGTGATGGCGATACCTGGCGGCTCTCCCGCCTCTGCGTGCGCCAAGTCACCCGCGGACGCGGCGTGGCCCGCCGCCTTCTCGAGGAGGCGCAGCGCCTGGCTGTGCTGCAAGGGGGCGTGCTGCGGCTGACAGCACCTGACGGCAAACACGAAGCGGCTGTTTTCGCCGAACATCTTGGCCTGATACTGGAAACGACCTGATCGCGCTCATGACGGGAACCGAGCGTCGCGTCCCCGTTCCAACTCCGCAATAACGGCACCCTGCCCTGCGGGCTGGGGTGCCGGCGCGTCATTGGTATACTTCCTCGCCATTCCATTCGCCGCCTGAACAAGGACCCGTCCATGAAAGCGTTCGGCAAAATCATCGGCATCATCGCCCTGGTCCTGCTGCTGCTCATCGTCGCCGCCGGCTTCGTGCTGACCCACTTCTTCGACCCGAACGACTACAAGGACGAGATCCGCCAGCTCGCCCGGGACAAGGCCAACCTCGAACTGAACCTCAAGGGCGATATCGGCTGGAGCCTGTTCCCCTGGCTCGGGCTGGAACTGCATGACACCAGCGTGGCGAGCCTGCAGACCCCGGACAAGCCGTTCGCCGACGCCCAGTTGCTGGCCATGTCCGTGCGCGTGCTGCCGCTGCTGCGCAAGGAAGTGCAGATGAGCGATATCCGCGTCGAGGGCCTGACCCTTTCCCTGAACAGGGACAAGGCCGGCGTCGGCAACTGGGAAAGTATCGGCAAGCCCGCCCAGCCCGCTGCCGGCACGCCGCCTGCCGCACAACCGGCGCCCGCGCCGACCGAGCAGGCCAAGGCTGACGCCCAGCAATCCCACCAGGCGATGAAGCTGGACATCGACAGCCTGAACGTGAAGAACGCCCGTATCGACTACGCCGACGCCCAGAGCGGCAAGACCTACAGCGTCGAGGGTATCGAGCTGACCACCGGTGCCATCCGCGAAGGCAGCAACATCCCGCTCAAGCTCAGCGCCTACCTGGGTACCAACCAGCCGGTGATCCGCGCCCGCACCGAACTGACCGGCAACCTGCGCTTCGACCGCGCCCTCAAGCGCTACCAGCTCGAAGACGCCAAGCTCTCCGGCGAAGTTTCCGGTGACCAGTTCCAGGGCAAGACCGCCAACTACAGTGCCCAGGGCCAGCTGGTACTCGACCAGGCAGCCCAGATTGCCGAGTGGAATGGCCTGAAGGTCACCGTCAACCAGCTGCGCGCCCTCGGCGAGATCAAGGCCCGCGAGCTGGACAAGGAGCCCAAGTTCGATGGCGGCCTCTCGCTGGCGCCGTTCAATCTGCGTGAATTCCTCGAAAGCATCGGCCAGACCCTGCCGGAAATGGCCGACGCCACCACCCTCACCAAGCTCGAACTGGCCACCCGCGTCAGCGGCACCCGCAACAGCCTGACCTTGAACGACCTCAAGCTGAAGCTGGACGACAGCAGCTTCAGCGGTAACCTCGGCATCGCCGACTTCGGCAAGCAGGCCATCCGCGCCCAGCTGTCCGGCGACAAGCTGAACCTCGACCGCTACCTGCCGGCCAAGGTCAAGAAGGCCCAGGAAGCCACCAACAGCGCGCGCAAGGCCGAAGTTGCCAGCACCGAGCAGAGCGCTATCAAAGGCGACACTCCGCTGCCCAACCAGCCGACCCAGCAAGCCTGGAGCGACGCGCCGCTGCTGCCTATCGCCCGCCTCCGTGCACTGGACCTGGACGCCAGCCTGACCCTCGGTCAACTGACCCTGGACAAGCTGCCCATCGACAACGCCGTGCTCAAGCTGCGCGGCCAGGGCGGCCTGCTCAGCCTCGACGACATGCGCGGCGAGCTCTACGACGGCAAGTTCAACGCCACTGCCAGCCTCGACGTGCGCCAGGACGTACCGACCCTGAAGGCCAAGAAACACATCGCCGACATACCGGTGGAGCGCCTGCTCGAATCCCAGGGCCAGAAGCCGCCGGTGAAGGGCCTGCTCGACCTGGATGCCGACATCACCACCCAGGGCAACAGTCAAAAGGCCTGGATCGACAACCTCAACGGCACCGCGCGCTTCGTCATGACCCAGGGCGTGCTGCTCAACGCCAACCTGGAACAACAACTGTGCCAGGGCATCGCCACGCTCAACCGCAAGTCGCTGACCGCCGAGCACGGCGGCAAGGACACACCGTTCCGCGAACTGCAGGGCAACCTCACCTTCCGCAACGGCGTGGCCAGCAACCCGGACCTCAAGGCCAGCATTCCCGGCCTGACAGTCAAGGCTGACGGCAACCTCGACCTGCGTGTACTGGGCATGGACTACCGCGTCGGCGTGACCATCGAAGGCGACAAAAGCGATATGCCCGATCCGGCCTGTGAGGTGAACAAGCGCTATGTCGGCATCGAATGGCCGCTGCGCTGCCGCGGCCCACTGGAGCTGGGCGCCAAGGCCTGCCGCCTGGACAAGGACGGCATCGGCAAGATCGCCGCACGGTTGGCCGGGGACCGGCTGAACCAGAAACTCGAAGAGAAGCTCGGCGACAAGGTCAGTCCCGAACTCAAAGACGCACTCAAAGGGCTGTTCAAGAAGTGACCCCGCAAAGCTTCCATTCGGCCGTGCTCGACTGGTTCGACACGCACGGCCGCCATGACCTGCCCTGGCAGCAGAACATCACGCCCTACCGGGTGTGGGTCTCGGAAATCATGCTGCAGCAGACCCAGGTCAGCACCGTGATGGGCTACTACGACCGCTTCATGACGGCGCTGCCCACCGTGGCCGACCTCGCCAACGCGCCGGAAGACGAGGTGCTGCATCTGTGGACGGGCCTGGGCTACTACACCCGCGCCCGCAACCTGCACAAAACCGCGAAGACCGTGATGGAGCAGCACGGTGGCGAGTTCCCTCGTGACGTCGAGCAGCTCGCCGAGTTGCCCGGCATCGGCCGCTCCACCGCCGGCGCCATCGCCAGCATCTCCATGGGCCTGCGCGCGCCGATCCTCGACGGCAACGTCAAGCGCGTGCTGGCCCGCTATCTCGCCTGCGATGGCTACCCGGGCGAGCCCAAGGTGGCCAAGCAGCTGTGGGAGGCCGCCGAGCGCTTCACCCCGCACGCGCGAGTGAACCACTACACCCAGGCGATGATGGACCTGGGCGCCACGCTCTGCACCCGCAGCAAGCCGAGCTGCCTGCTCTGCCCCCTGCGCGAAGGCTGCCGCGCGCACTTCCTCGGCCGCGAGACCGACTTCCCGGTATCCAAGCCGCGCAAGGCACTCCCGCAGAAGCGCACGCTGATGCCGATCCTGGCCAACCGCGGAGGCGACATCCTGCTCTACCGCCGCCCGTCGACCGGCCTCTGGGGCGGCCTGTGGAGCTTCCCCGAGCTGGACGATCTCGCCGCTCTCGACCCACTGGCCCAGCGCCATGCCCTGCGCCTGGGCGAGCGCCGCGAACTGCCCGGCCTGACCCATACCTTCAGCCACTTCCAGTTGGCCATCGAGCCCTGGCTGGTGCGCGTCGAGGACGCAACCCCCGCCGTGGCCGAGGCCGACTGGCTCTGGTATAACCTCGCCACCCCGCCGCGGCTCGGCCTTGCCGCCCCGGTGAAGAGGCTGCTCAAACGAGCCGCCGACGTGTTGAACGCAGGAGAAATGTCATGACCCGACTGGTGATGTGCCGCAAATACAAAGAAGAGCTGCCCGGCCTCGATCGCGCACCCTATCCCGGCGCCAAGGGCCAGGACATCTACGAGCACGTTTCGAAGAAAGCCTGGGAAGAATGGCAGAAGCACCAGACCATGCTGATCAACGAGCGTCGTCTGAACATGATGAACGCCGAGGATCGCAAGTTCCTCAGCACCGAAATGGACAAGTTCCTCAGCGGTGAGGAATACGCGCAGGCCGAGGGTTACGTCCCGCCCAGCGCGTAAGCTCCGGTATTATTTGAAAAATTTTTTCGCGGCACGCTTGACACCCTTTCCGAAAACCCTTTTAATGCGCGCCACGTTGCCCAGGTAGCTCAGTTGGTAGAGCAGGGGATTGAAAATCCCCGTGTCGGCGGTTCGATTCCGTCCCTGGGCACCAAGCCTTCCGAAAAGCCCCTGAAATCGCGAGATTTCAGGGGCTTTTTCATTCCCGTCCGAACAAGTCACTCCCCCGCCCCGGCACGCCCCCGCGATTCGTATCGAATGTTTGCCTAAGTACAGTGTCTACTGGCGCATAGCACACCGATCTTTCAGAATCATGACCATCCGGACGATTTCCACACTATGAGTGGGATACCCTCCGGGATTCGATGTTTGGTAGCGGAGTCACTGTGCGCAAACTCATTAGCTGGTGGAATTCCCGGGGCAACCTGGTTTCTCTGTCTGCCCTTTTCCTGCTGATCCCGCTGATCGGCCGCTACAGCCTTGGCTGGGGCTCCCCGCTGGGCTACCTGTCGGACCTGGCACTCGGCACACTGCTGGTCGTCGCGCTGCATAATCGACGACTGTTCATCGCGATTCCGGTGATGCTGGTCTGGGCGCTGTCGGTGATCGGCACCGCCGAACTGGTCAGCGCCGTGGGCCGCATGCCCGCACCGGAAGACCTGCACTTCCTCGCGGACCCGACCTTCGTCGCCAACTCCACCGAGGGCGGCGGCCTCAACCACCTGCACCTGGCGATCCTGATCGGCGCCGGCATCCTGCTCAGCGCATTGCTCTGGCGCCGCCGCGAGAAGCCGCTGCCGCGCTACGCCTATGCCGTGCCGGCGGTCCTGCTGGCCAGCCACGCCGCCGTGCAGTACTTCCAGCCCAGCGATGCGGAAATGTGGAAGCAGTTCAACCTGCCGCACCAGCTTGTCTCCCGCGCTGTCACCAGCGGCGAGATGGCCTATCAGGACTGGCGCGACCGCGACCTTCCGGAGGTCCGCCCGGACGTCACCGGCCTGACCCAGCACGACCTCAACGGCACGCCGCTGCTGGCCGGCCGCGGCCAGGCGAAGAACGTGCTGATCATCGCCATGGAAGGTATTCCAGGCGCCTACGTGGCCACCAACCGTGCCGCACTGAGCAGCAGCTACGAAGAATCGATGATGCCGCGCCTGAGCACCTGGGCCGAGCGCGCCATGACCACCCCGGACTACGTAGTGCATAGCCACCAGACCATCCGCGGTCTCTACGCCATGCTCTGCGGCGACTACAGCAAGCTGGACAACGGCACACCCAAGGGCGTCGAGCTGCTGGGCAACCCGACCCGTGCCGCCGAATGCCTGCCGGCGCAGATGCACCAGGCCGGCTTCAGCACCCACTTCCTGCAGGGTGCCGGGCTGCGCTTCATGGCCAAGGACAAGGTCATGCCGGCCATGGGCTTCGACAAGACCCTAGGCCGCGACTGGTTCAAGAAGAAGCCCTACCTGGAGTTCGCCTGGGGCATGGACGACAAGGCCTTCTTCGAAGGGGCACTGGACTATGTCGGCCAGCTGCGCCAGAAGAAGCAACCGTGGATGCTCACACTGCTCACCGTCGGCACCCACCAGCCGTATTCGGCCACCCCGGAGTACCTGGCCAAGTACCCGACACCGCGGCAGGCGGCCGTCGCCTACCTGGACGACGCCGTCGATGCCTTCCTCAAGGGCCTGGAAGAAAAAGGCGTGCTGAAGGACACCCTGGTGATCGTTACCTCCGACGAATCCCATGGCATCGACAACGTGCGCCTTGCCTCGGCCTGGGGCCTGAACCTGATTCTTGCACCGGAACAGGCCGCGCTGCCGCCCGTGAAGGCCGGCGTCTACGGTCACGTCGACATGGAATCCTCGGTGCTCGACTACTTCGCCATCAAGGCGCCGCAGGATATCGCCGGCCGCTCGCTGTTCCGTGAATACTCCAATGGACGGGAGATGGTCTCCTTCACCAACGGCATGCAGCGTTACCACGACGGCAAGGGCAACTTCACCGAGTGCGACTTCCAGCAGGTCTGCCGGCGCTACCAGAGTGACGGCTTCATCGCCGACAGCGCCAAGTTCGTCGGTCGCTACAGTGGCCGCGATGCCCGCCTGATGACCGCTCGCGCCGATATCCTCGACCAGTCGGTGACCAAGGCGCAGTCGGCCCGCGAGTACCAGTTCGCGACCAAGGAACGCATCCGCCTGAAGCCGCAGATCGACAACGAGTACACCGACAACCTGATCGGCGCGCAGTACCTGGAGTTCCCGGCCAACACCCACACCACGGTGAGCCTGAAGATCCGCGCAATCCAGATGGACGCCAATGGAGCGAAAGTGACGCTCAGGACGCGCTCCTTCGAGAAGCCGGTACCGATCGAGATTCCCGAGCTCCCGCTGGTCAAGCGCAACCAGCCGCTGGAAGTGACCTTCGGCTTCGATAACGAGGAAGCGCGCAAGGCGTTCTCCTTCCACCTGCTGGCCGAAGGCAAGGGCATCATCGAGATCACCGATTTCCACGTGCTGACGCAACCGCGCAAATCCTCGATCAATGCGACCGAGGCTGGCGGTACCGGCCTGGCCGACGCCAAGCCATTGCCGATCCCGCGCCTGTCCGGGCATCCGAACCTGATGGCCAGCCAGCCACCGGAATCCCAGGACGACATCACGCCCGCCGAGGCGGTGGAAGATCCGAGCCCGCAACTACGGCAGATGATGCAGTGATCCGAACCGGCGGCCCAGAGGCCGCCGGACTTTTACTGGCCGGTACAAACTGGCACTATCCCGCCCCCGCGCCACCATCGGACGCCCTCATCCGGCGCGCCTAGTTCAGCCCAGGCGACAACGCCGAGCGGCAATGCGACAACTTGCCACTACAGCCGACGACCGCGGCAGATAGGCGCTTGGCGCACTCCGGAGTGCATGTTAGGTTGCCCCTCGCCAGGATGGCCCCGATTCTGCAGTGACCTGCTGCGAAAGCGTCCGAATAACAATAGAGGAGCCCCCAATGGCCACGGCCATACCCGCACTGGAAATCCGTAACCTGCACAAGCGTTACGGTGACCTGGAAGTGCTCAAAGGCATTTCCCTGACCGCCCGCGACGGCGATGTGATTTCCATTCTCGGCTCCTCCGGTTCCGGTAAATCCACGTTCCTGCGTTGCATCAACCTGCTGGAGAACCCCCACCAGGGCCAGATCCTGGTCGCCGGTGAAGAACTCAAGCTGAAGAAATCCAAGGACGGCTCGCTGGTCGCCTCGGACGGCAAGCAGATCAATCGCCTGCGCAGCGAACTGGGCTTCGTCTTCCAGAACTTCAACCTCTGGCCGCACATGAGCATCCTCGACAACATCATCGAGGCGCCACGCCGTGTGCTGGGCAAGACCAAGGCCGAGGCCACCGAGATCGCCGAGGCCCTGCTGGCCAAGGTCGGCATCTCCGATAAGCGCCACAGCTTCCCCGCACAGCTTTCCGGCGGCCAGCAGCAGCGCGCCGCCATCGCCCGTACGCTGGCGATGCAACCCAAGGTCATCCTCTTCGACGAGCCGACTTCGGCACTGGACCCGGAAATGGTCCAGGAAGTGCTTAACGTAATCCGCGCGCTTGCCGAGGAGGGTCGCACCATGCTGCTGGTGACCCACGAAATGAACTTTGCCCGCCAGGTTTCCAGCGAGGTGGTGTTCCTCCACCAGGGCCTGGTAGAAGAGCAGGGACCGCCGCAGCAGGTATTTGACAACCCGCAATCGGCACGCTGTAAACAATTCATGTCCAGCCACCGCTAACGGAGCATCACTGCATGAACAACTATAAGAAGATCGTTCTGGCTATCGCGGCCACCTTTGCACTGGGGAGCCAGGCCATCGCCGCGGACAAACTGCGCATCGGTACCGAAGGCGCCTACCCGCCCTTCAACGGTATCGACGCCAGCGGCCAGGTCGTCGGTTTCGACCTCGACATCGGCAAGGCGCTGTGCGCCAAGATGAAGACCGAATGCGAAGTCGTCACTTCGGACTGGGACGGCATCATTCCGGCCCTGAACGCCAAGAAGTTCGACTTCATCGTCGCCTCCATGTCGATCACCGACGAGCGCAAGCAGGCAGTCGACTTCACCAACCCCTACTACACCAACAAGCTACAGTTCGTGGCGCCCAAGTCCACCGACTTCAAGACCGACAAGGGCTACCTGAAAGGCAAGGTGATCGGTGCGCAGCGCGCGACCATCGCTGGTACCTGGCTCGAGGACAACATGTCCGACGTCGTCACCATCAAGCTGTACGACACCCAGGAAAACGCCTACCTCGACCTGTCCTCGGGCCGCCTCGACGGCGTGCTGGCCGACAAGTTCGTGCAATACGACTGGCTGAAGAGCGACGCCGGCAAGGACTTCGAGTTCAAGGGCGAGCCGGTATTCGACAACGACAAGATCGGCATCGCCGTACGCAAGGGCGACCCGCTGCGCGAGAAGCTGAACGCCGCTCTGAAGGAAATCGTCGACGACGGTACCTACAAGAAGATCAACGACAAGTACTTCCCCTTCAGCATCTACTGATGCACGTGCCGCGCCGCCCTTGCCGGGCGGCGCGCGCCTTCAGGCGTGACTCCCCATGATTTTCGACCTGCACGGCTTTGGCGATCAATTGATCGCCGGCACCTGGATGACGCTCAAGCTCTCGCTCGCCGCAGTCTGCGTGGGACTGGTCCTCGGCCTGCTCGGCGCCGTCGCCAAGACCTCGAACAACAGCTTCCTGCGCATGCTCGGCGGCTTCTACACCACCGTGGTGCGCGGCGTACCCGAGACGCTCTGGGTACTGATGATCTATTTCGGCACCGTGGCCGGCCTGAACGCCATCGGTGACCTGTTCGGCTACCCCGAATTCGCCCTGTCGCCCTTCGCCGCCGGCACCTGTGCCCTGGGTCTGTGCTTTGGCGCCTACGCCACCGAGGTGTTCCGTGGCGCGCTACTGGCGATTCCCAAGGGCCACCGCGAAGCCGGCCTGGCGCTGGGGCTCTCCGCCCCGCGCATCTTCTGGCGTATCGTGCTGCCGCAAGTGTGGCGCGTGGCGCTGCCGGGCCTGGGCAACCTTTATCTGATTCTGCTGAAGGACACCGCGCTGGTCTCGCTGATCACCCTCGACGAAATCATGCGCAAGGCCCAGGTCGCTTCCAACGCGACCAAGGAACCCTTCACCTTCTACATGACTGCGGCCTTCATCTACCTGGGCCTGACCGTCTTCATCATGGCCGCCCTGCACTTCCTTGAGCGTCGCGCCGGCCGCGGCTTCGTGAGGAACGAGCTATGACCGATCTCGAGCTGATCCTCAAATGGCTGCCGAAGATGCTCCAGGGCGCCACCCTGACCCTGGAGCTGCTGGCCATCGCCGTGGTAGCCGGCCTGTGCCTCGCCGTACCGCTGGGCATCGCCCGCGCCTCGCGGCACTGGTACGTACGCGCCGTGCCCTACGCCTACATCTTCTTCTTCCGCGGCACACCGCTGCTGCTGCAGCTGTTCATCGTCTACTACGGCTTCGCCCAGTTCGAAAGCGTGCGCAAGGGGCCGCTCTGGCCATACCTGCGCGACCCGTACTGGTGCGCCCTGCTGACCATGACCCTGCACACGGCCGCCTACATCGCCGAAATCCTACGGGGCGCCATCCACGCCATCCCGGTGGGTGAAGTAGAGGCGGCCCGCGCGCTGGGCATGTCCCGCCGCCAGGCGCTGTTCCACATCATCCTGCCGCGCGCCGCGCGCATCGCCATGCCGGCCTACAGCAACGAGGTGATCCTCATGCTCAAGGCCAGCGCCGTGGTCTACACCGTGACCCTGTTCGACATCATGGGCATGACCCGCACCATCATCGCGCGCACCTACGAGGCCATGCTGTTCTTCTGCCTCGCCGGGGTGTTCTACCTGGTCATCACCCTCCTGCTGACCCGCATCTTCCGCCTGCTGGAACGCTGGCTGAAGGTCGACTCCATGCAGGGCCGCTGACCGGCGCGCCGCTCTCCCACGGGGTCGCTATAATGCGCGCCCCGTGGCTTTCTCCCGCTTCGCACCGTGCTCCCGAACGACACTCCCCTGACCGGCCCCGACCTGCTCCAGCGCTTCCTGGCTCTGGATGCCTACCTGCTGGAACACCAGGCGCTATGGCGGCCCAAACCGTTCACGGCGCTGGAGCTGCCTTGGGAGCACGAGCACCCCGAACTGGCCACCTGGCTGCGCAATCGCAGTCTCGAAGACGCCGATACGGTGCACAACGCGCCGCAGCAACTCGACGCCCCCGCACCCTTCCCCACGTTGGCTGCCAGGGCCGCCGAACTGTCCGTCGTCGGCGCGCTCCCGGCAACGCCTATGGGGAAGCTGCCGAACCTGCTGACGGTCGATGTACCCGGCCGCAAGTGGCAGCAGATCGAAGCCTTCGCCAGCTGCCTGCACTTCACCGAGGCGCCGCAGCAATGGCTCGACTGGTGCGCCGGCAAAGGTCATCTGGGCCGCCTGCTGGCCCGCGACGGCAAGCCACTGTTGAGCCTGGAATTCGACAGTGCACTGGTTGAAGATGGCCAGCGCCTGAGTGATCGGCTTCCGTTGCAGGCCCGGCATCACCAGCAGGACGTGCTCGCCCCGAACGCTCACGAGCACCTCCAAGCCGGGCACACTGCCGTCGCCCTGCACGCCTGCGGCGACCTGCACGTGCGCCTGCTGCAGCTCGCCAGCACTCACGGCTGCCGCCAGCTTGCGGTTGCACCCTGCTGCTACAACCGCATCGAAAGCGAACACTACCAGCCGCTCTCAAACGCCGCGCAAAGCTCCACGCTCCGACTCTCGCGCGAAGACCTCCGCCTGCCGCTGGCCGAAACCGTGACCGCCGGTGCCCGCGTGCGCCGTCAGCGCGATGCTTCGATGGCACGTCGACTGGCATTCGACCTGCTGCAGCGGGAGGTCCGCGACAGTGACGACTACCTGCCCGTCCCGCCCGTATCACCGACCTGGCTGGACAAATCCTTCGCCGATTACTGTCGTGATCTCGCCGTGCTCAAGGGCCTCCACCTGCCTGCCGTGGTCGACTGGCTCCATTTGGAGGCCCTAGGCTGGCAGCGACTGGCCCAAGTCCGCAACCTCGAACTGGTGCGCGGACTGTTGCGCCGGCCCATGGAGCTCTGGCTGCTGCTCGACCGCGCGTTATTCCTTGAGGAGCAGGGCTATCGCGCCACCCTGGGCGCCTTCTGCGCCACGCAAATGACCCCGCGCAACCTGCTGTTGCTGGCTGAACGCATCTGAGACGGGCGTTCCAGAGCTTCACCCACAGGCCCTGTGGATAACTCTGTTCGTAACCCAGGAAAAACGCCACCTTCCTTACCGGCCAGACCGTCTCGCTGCGATCTGATCATTTTCTGTACACGAAAAATAAATCTTTCAAAAACAGAAACTTACGAACTTTCGTGATTGCCATCACAGGGCATATGCGATTTGTGCCCTAAAGCTTTCTCCGTTGTGCATAAAGAGCCGCCAAGGTCGTAGGAAATCAACCATCCCTGTTGCCAATCACGTCCCAATTGCGCTTCGTCGAACGGATTGTTGCGCAATCGCGACAATCGCACCTTGTCAATCGCTGCCTAGGCAGTATCATTTCGAAACATTTCACTGCCTAAGCAGCTATCTGTTTTGACATGAATCACTACGACGTCGCGGACTTTCCGTTCAAAGGCTCCATCGGCCAGTTGCTGGGCGCCACCGCCATCCTCAAGGATCGCCTGCTGGACAAGCACCTGGCGCACCTGGACATCACCGCCGCGCAGTTCAAGGTGCTGTTCTTCATCGGCAACGACCGCGCCAACACCCCGGCCGAGCTGTGCCGCGAGCTGTCGATCGACAGCGGCTCCATGACCCGCATGCTCGACCGCCTGTCACGCAAGGACCTGCTGCTGCGCCAGCCCTGTCCCAACGATCGCCGCAGTGTGCGTCTGAGCCTGAGCGCTGCGGGCCAGGCGGTGAACGACGAGGCGCCGCGCATCGCTGCCGCGGCCATGAACGAACTGGTCGGCGGACTTTCCAGCGACGAACTGCAGACCCTCACCGGTCTGCTCGACAAGATCCTGCGCGCCCACGGCGCCGCGGCCAGCTGCCCGGCGCAGGAGAAGTGAAGATGAAACCTCCTCGTATTGCCCTGCTGCCGGCAGCCGTGTTCGCTGCTGTGCTCGGCCTTGCAGGCTGCGCCAACTATTCGGGCCTGAGCGCCAGTGGCAAGGCCGTTGATCCCGCCAGCCTGAAGGCCGGCGTCAGTCTCGACGGAACTCCGCTGTCGCCCGCCGCCTGGCCCAGCGAGCGCTGGTGGACCGGCCTGGGCGACGCGCAACTGGACAGCCTGATCGACGAAGCCCTGCGTGGCACCCCGGACCTGCAAATCGCCGATGCCCGTGCCCGCCAGGCCACAGCGGCCGCCCAGGCGCAGGACGCCGAGCGCATGCCCAGCGTGAAGGGCACTGCCAGTTATGCCGGCATCCGCGCGCCGGAAAGCGTCCTGCCGGCGCCGACCGGCGGTCGCTACTCGGCGGTGAAATACCTGTCGGCGAGCTTCAGTTACGACCTCGACCTGTGGGGCGGTCAGCGCGATGCCTGGGAGGCCGCACTCGGCCAGGCCAACGCCGCCGAAGTCGACCGCCAGGCCGCGTCGATCACTCTTTCCACCAACGTCGCCCGTGCCTACAGCGAACTGGCCCACGCCTTCGTTGCGCGCGACCTCGCCCGCGACGAGCTGGACCGCTCCCAGCATCTCTTCCAGCTCAGCCAGAAGCGCATGGACGCGGGCCTCGACAGCAAGGTTCAGTTGCAACAGACGCAAACCCAGGTCGCCAGCGCCAAGCAGCAATTGGCGGCGGCGGAACAGGACATCGCCAGCGATCGCATCGCCCTGGCCGTCCTGCTCGGCCAGGGCCCGGACCGCGGCCAGGAACTGCAGCGCCCGCAGGAGCTCAAGCCTGGCGCGCTGACCCTGCCGTCGAACCTGCCGGCTGAACTGCTGGGCCGCCGCCCGGACATCGTTGCCGCACGCTGGCGCGTCGAAGCCGCGTCGAAAAGCATCGATTCGGCGAAGACCGAGTTCTATCCCAACCTGAACCTGGGCGCGATGGTCGGCCTGGCTGCCTTGCACACCAGCGACGTATTGAAGGCGCCGAGCCGCTTCTTCCAGATAGCCCCGGCAATCTCCCTGCCGATCTTCGACGGCGGCCGCCTGCGCGCCAACCTCGCCGGGAAAGACGCCGACTACGACCTGGCTGTCGCCCAGTACAACAAGACCCTGGTCAATGCCTTGGGCGAAGTCACCGACGACCTCGGCAAGCTGCGCTCGCTGGAGCAGCAGATCGACGACCAGCGCGATGCCCGCGACATCGCCAAATCCAACTTCGACCTGGCCATGCGCCGTTATGGCGAAGGTGTCGGCAACTACCTCGACGCCCTCAGCGTGCAACAACAGTTGCTCCTCGCCGAACGCCAACTGGCCAGCCTGGACGCCCAGCGCATCGACCTCTCGGTGCAACTGATCCAGGCCCTGGGCGGTGGCTACCAGCCCGACACCACTTCCACTCCCGCCCCGCTCGCCCAGGCGAACGCGGCCGCCGCGCACTGAACGAGGCACCCGACATGAGCACCGCAACGCAAGAAACCCCGAGCAGCAATCCCAAGCGCAAGCGCTGGCTGCTGATCCTGCTCGCCGTCGTCATCCTGGCCGGCCTCGCCAGCGTCGCCTGGGAAATCCTCTACGGCCGCTGGCACGAAGACACCGACGATGCGTACGTGAACGGCAACATCGTGCAGATCACCCCGCAGATCACCGGCACCGTAGTCAGCATCGGCGCCGATGACGGCGACCTGGTGCACAAGGGCCAGGTACTGGTGAAATTCGACCCCAGCGATGCCGACATCGCCCTGCAGCAGGCTGAAGCCAATCTCGCGCGTACCGTTCGCCAGGTGCGTGGGCTGTTCAGCAACGTCGACGGCTACAAGGCCGACGTGGCCGCCAAGAAAGTCGCCCTGACCAAGGCCGTGGCGGACTTCAAGCGCCGCCAGCACCTGGCCAGCGACGGCGCCATCTCCCAGGAAGAACTGGCCCACGCCCGCGACGCGCTGGACACGGCGCGCAGCTCGCTGACCACCTCCGAACAGCAACTGGACACCAATCGCGCGCTGGTCGACGACACCGTGATTGCTTCCCACCCTGACGTGAAGGCTGCCGCTGCCAAGCTGCGCCAGGCGTACCTGGACGATGCACGTGCGGTGATCATCGCGCCGGTCACCGGCTACGTCGCCAAGCGCACCGTGCAGGTCGGCCAGCGCGTGCAGCCGGGCGCCGCGCTGATGGCGGTGATTCCGCTGGACCAGGTGTGGATCGACGCCAACTTCAAGGAAACCCAACTCAAGCACATGCGCATCGGCCAGCCGGTAGAGATCCGCTCGGATCTTTACGGCAGCGAAGTGAAGTACTCCGGCACCGTCGACAGCCTCGGCGTCGGCACCGGCAGCGCCTTCTCCCTGCTGCCGGCGCAGAACGCCACCGGCAACTGGATCAAGATCGTCCAGCGCGTACCCGTGCGCATCCGCGTCAACGCCGAGGAGCTGGCGAAGAATCCCCTGCGCATCGGCCTGTCCATGGACGTCAACGTCAGCCTGCACGACCAGAGTGGCCCCGCTCTAGCCCAGCAGGCGCCGCACGAGGCGGTGTTCTCCACCGACATCTACCAGGAACAATTGGCCTCCGCGGACCAGCTGATCGAGAAGCTGATCCAGGCCAACCTGGCCGACGCCAGCCACAGCACCGCGCAGCGCTGATCCGACCGCCGCCATGAGCCAGCAGAACAGCAGCAGTTTCAGCCCACCCAGCCTGGTCATGGCCACCATCGGCCTATCGCTGGCGACCTTCATGCAGGTGCTCGACACCACTATCGCCAACGTCGCCTTGCCGACCATCTCCGGCAACCTAGGGGTCAGCTCCGAGCAGGGCACCTGGGTCATCACCTCGTTCGCGGTGAGCAACGCCATCGCCCTGCCGCTGACCGGCTGGCTCAGCCGGAAGATCGGCGAAGTGCGGCTGTTCATCGCCGCCACCCTGCTCTTCGTGATTGCCTCGTTCCTCTGCGGCGTCGCGCAGCAGATGGGCATGCTGGTGGGCTTCCGTGCCATCCAGGGCTTCGTTGCCGGGCCGCTCTACCCGATTACCCAGACCCTGCTGATCTCCATCTATCCCCCAGCGAAACGGGGGATGGCACTGGCACTGCTGGCGATGGTGACGGTGGTAGCGCCCATTGCCGGGCCCATCCTCGGCGGCTGGATCACCGACAGCTACAGCTGGCCGTGGATCTTCTTCATCAACGTGCCCATCGGCCTGTTCGCCGCCATGGTCGTCTACCAGCAACTGCGCGCCCGCCCGGTCGTGATCAAGCACGCGCCGATGGACTACATGGGCCTGGCGATGCTGGTGATCGGCGTCGGGGCGTTGCAAATCGTGCTCGACAAGGGCAATGACCTGGACTGGTTCGAATCCGGCTTTATCATCGGTGGCACGGTCATCGCGGTGATCGCCCTGGCGGTCTTCGTGATCTGGGAGCTGACCGACAAGCACCCGATCGTCAATCTGCGACTGTTCGTGCACCGCAACTTCACGGTAGGAACCATGGCACTGGTTGGCGGCTACGCCGGCTTCTTCGGCATGAACCTGCTGCTGCCGCAGTGGCTGCAAACGCAGATGGGTTACACCGCTACCTGGGCGGGCCTGGCGGCAGCGCCGATCGGCATCCTGCCGGTCTTCCTGTCGCCGCTCGTCGGCCGCTACGCGAACAATTTCGATCTTCGCCTGCTGGCAGGCCTGGCCTTCCTGGCGATGGCGGCGACCTGCTTCATGCGCGCCGACTTCACCACTGACGTCGACTACATGCACATCGCCCTGGTGCAACTGTTCATGGGCCTTGGCGTGGCATTCTTCTTCATGCCGATCCTGAGCATCCTGCTCTCCGACCTGCCGCCGGACCAGATCGCCGACGGCTCGGGCCTGGCGACCTTCCTGCGGACCCTCGCCGGCAGCTTCGCCGCATCCCTCACCACCTGGATCTGGAACCGCCGCGCCACCATGCACCACGCCTACCTGACCGAGAACATCAGCCAGTACGACCCGGCCACCCGCGCCACCGTCGAACAACTGGGCGGCCCCGGCCAGCACAGCGCCGCCCTGCTCGAACGCATGGTGGAAAGCCAGGCCTACATGATCAGCACCATCGATTACTTCACGCTGCTTGGCTGGCTGTTCCTCGCCATGCTGGTCATCATCTGCCTGGCCAAGCCCCCCTTCGGCGCCAAGCCCGGCGCGGCGACGGCCGGAGGACACTGACAGAAACTGTCGGATGAGTCTGACAAATCAGTGGTTTACACAAAGGTTGGCATGGCTATAATGGCCGCCCTCCTTGCCGGTATAGCTCAGCTGGTAGAGCAACTGACTTGTAATCAGTAGGTCCCGGGTTCGACTCCTGGTGCCGGCACCAAAAACTTAAAAATCCCGCCTTTCAGCGGGATTTTTGCTATATGCAGGTACGGCAACGAACCTTTTTCGTTGCGCAATTGTCTACGTCATTTTTCGGGGGCTCCTTTCGAGCCGATCCCAAGTGTCGATTCGATGGCTATACTTGCCGCTCCTACCCTTGCTGCATCCTGCCAGAGTGACCATCTGGCAATCGCAATAAACAGAACTGCATTTCCTCGGACGGAACCGCAGGAGGTATTGCCCGTCAGCTCTGCCTTCGTGCCAATGCTCGCGATATTCATGGATAAGCGCACGCTGCATTCTCTTCCCACTCAAGCATCCCACCTCGCAGAGGCAAGGCAAGGCTACTTCGTCGCTCCCGATAGTAGCCTGACCACACATCGCTTACCCTCTGGCAGTGACGCGCCGCACCAGGGCCCTGCTATTCAGGGACGCCCCTCCATCACGCGCTCACTTTGCTTGCCGTCCCCCGCCATGGAGGGCGTGTTCTCCCTAGCAAGAGGCAAGCACAAGCACTCGAAGGCCTCATTGGGAATATATGGCAGTGAGCATGAGCCCCCCCATGGATCACCTCGAACGTCCAACACTCGAAAAGGACTGACTCTATGACGATCCTCGTTACCGGCAGCGCCGGCTTCATCGGCGCCAACTTTGTCCTCGACTGGCTTGCGAACATTGATGAGAAAGTCATCAGTCTCGACAAACTGACCTACGCGGGAAATCGTCAGAACCTGGACGGTCTGGAGGGGAATTCCTGGCACGTATTTGTCCAGGGCGATATCGGTGACCGAGCCCTACTTAATTGCCTACTGGCAGAGCATGCGCCGCGTGCAGTACTGAACTTCGCTGCCGAATCGCACGTTGATCGCTCGATCCATGGCCCAGAAGAGTTCATTCAGACGAACATTGTCGGTACTTTCCATCTCCTCGAGTCAGTCCGGGCCTATTGGAGCGGGCTACCTGAAACCGAAAGATCCGAGTTCCGCTTTCTGCACGTTTCCACCGACGAAGTGTATGGCTCCTTGGACAGGGACGAACCTGCGTTTCGCGAAAATAATAAGTACGAACCCAATAGTCCCTATTCGGCGTCTAAGGCGGCATCAGACCACCTAGTCAGGGCATATCACCATACCTATGGACTTCCTGTTCTCACGACTAATTGTTCGAACAACTATGGTCCATTCCACTTCCCGGAAAAGTTGATCCCACTGATTATCCATAACGCGCTTGCAGGAAAACCTTTGCCCATTTACGGAGATGGCCAGCAGATCCGCGACTGGCTGTACGTCAAGGACCACTGCACGGCGATTCGACGGGTGCTGGAGTCCGGTGAGCTCGGGGAAACCTATAACGTTGGCGGCTGGAACGAGAAAGCCAACATCGAAGTCGTCCATACCCTCTGCGACATCCTTGATGAGGAGCAGCCACGTACCGACGGACGGAGTTACCGGGAGCAGATTACTTTCGTCAAAGACAGACCCGGCCATGATCGCCGCTACGCGATCGACGCCTCGAAGCTTGAGCGGGAGCTGGGTTGGCGGCCGGCCGAAACTTTCGAGACAGGAATCCGCAAGACGGTGCGCTGGTACCTTGAGCATCAGGACTGGGTCAACAATGTGACCAGCGGCGCATACCGTGAGTGGGTGGGCAAGCAATACGCATGAACAAGATCCTGCTATTAGGTGCCAACGGTCAGGTCGGATGGGAGCTGCAACGTGCCCTGTCTCCACTGGCCCGTCTCGTAGTGTGCGACCGAGCCCGTGCTGACCTATCCAACTCCGCGAGCCTTGAGCGCCTATTGGACAAAGAGCACCCTGACTTCATCGTCAACGCGGGTGCCTATACGGCAGTCGACAAAGCCGAGCACGACGAGGACAACGCACGCAGAGTTAATTGCGAGGCCGTGTCCACCCTTGCAGGCTGGGCCTTCAGAAACCGCGCCTGGTTGGTTCATTACTCTACCGACTATGTATTTGATGGCAGCGGTGACCAGCCCTTCGACGAAGACGCGCCAACGGGGCCGCTGGGCGTCTATGGCCAGACCAAGCTAGAGGGCGAGCTGGCGATCCGCAGCAGTGGTTGTCAGCACCTGATCTTCCGCACCAGCTGGGTCTACGCATCCCGTGGCGCGAACTTCGCCAAGACGATGCTGCGGCTGGCGAAAGAGCGGGATCAGTTGCGCGTAATCGCCGATCAAGTAGGCTCCCCCACCAGTGCCGAGCTCATCGCCGACATAACAGCCCTGGTACTGAGCCGCCTCAGCGTGGACCCGAAATTGCGGGAGCGAGCCGCTGGCACTTATCACCTGGTCGCCAGCGGGGAAACCAGTTGGTACCGTTACGCGCAATTCACGATTGCCGAAGCAATCCGCCAGGGCTGCGAGCTTCGTGCAACACCGGAATGTGTCACACCCATCACGACCGCGGAATATCCGCTACCAGCCAGAAGACCGGCAAACTCCAGGCTGGCCAATGAAAAGCTGCAACGAACATTCCGTCTGGAGCTGCCCGATTGGGAGTATCACGTGAGTCGTATGGTCAGAGAGCTGGTAGGCCAGGGAGCACTATGAAGCGCAAGGGAATTATTCTCGCCGGAGGTTCCGGCACCCGGTTGCACCCAGCAACTCTCGCAGTTTCCAAGCAACTCCTGCCGGTGTACGACAAGCCGATGATCTATTACCCACTGAGCACTCTGATGCTCGCGGGAATCCAGGACATCCTTGTGATTTCTACGCCGCAGGACACTCCGCGCTTCGAGCAACTGCTCGGAGATGGGAGCAAGTGGGGGCTGAATCTACAGTATGCCATCCAGCCATCCCCAGATGGATTGGCACAGGCATTCCTGATCGGCGAGCAATTCATTGGCCGGGATCCTTGCGCCCTGGTATTGGGCGACAACATCTATCATGGCCATGACTTCCAAGAGCTGTTGGCCAATGCGATGCGGCGCCCTTATGGCGCCAGCGTCTTTGCCTATCATGTGCATGACCCTGAGCGCTACGGCGTCGTTGAGTTCGACGCATGCGGCCGGGCCATCAGTCTTGAAGAAAAACCCGTCACGCCCAAGTCTAGCTATGCGGTCACCGGGCTGTACTTCTATGACAATAAGGTCATAGACATAGCCAAGAGCATCACCCCCTCGGCTCGCGGGGAGCTGGAAATTACCGACGTCAATCGTGCATACCTGATGAGCGGCACGCTCTCCGTGGAGATAATGGGTCGCGGGTACGCTTGGCTAGACACTGGAACCCACGATTCCCTGCTGGAAGCCAGCAGCTTCATCGCAACGCTGGAGAACCGCCAGGGACTAAAAGTAGCCTGCCCGGAAGAGATCGCCTTCCGACAGAAGTGGATCGGTGCAGAGCAACTCGAAGCCCTGGCCGCCCCCCTATCCAAGAATGGCTACGGTCAATATCTTAAACGCCTGCTCGTTGAGACTGTCTATTAATGAAAGCTACTCGTCTTGCCATTCCGGAAGTCGTTCTGCTCGAGCCAAAAGTATTCGGCGACGACCGTGGTTTCTTCTTCGAGAGTTACAATCACCGGCAGTTTGAGGAGGCTATTGGCCGCTCGCTGAACTTCGTCCAGGACAACCACTCGCGCTCCGACAGGAACGTGCTGCGTGGGCTCCACTATCAAGTCCAGAATCCTCAAGGAAAACTGGTTCGAGTGGTGCAAGGAGAAGTCTTCGACGTCGCCGTTGACCTTAGACGCTCATCACCTACTTTTGGTCAGTGGGCAGGTGCCATTCTCAGCGCCCAGAACAAGCATCAGCTATGGGTTCCCGAAGGCTTCGCACATGGCTTCCTGGTACTCTCCGAATCCGCAGATTTCCTATACAAGACCACCGACTACTATGCGCCCAAGCATGAGCGCTGCATCCAGTGGGACGACCCCGAGTTGGCAATCGACTGGCCGCTCGAAAGCGCCCCAGTGCTTTCCGCCAAAGACGCCCAGGGTTTGGCGCTCAAAGATGCCGAGGCGTTCTCCTGATGCCTGTTGCCTCGACGTCGCCACGCTCTCTTCTGTCAAGCTACTGGAATAACCGCGGATTGCTCCTGGCACTGACGAAACGAGAAGTTATCGGTCGCTACAAAGGCTCGCTGCTCGGCATTCTGTGGTCGCTTTTCAACCCCATTCTGATGCTGACGGTATATACCTTCTTCTTCAGCACTGTCTTCAAGGCCCGATGGCCAGGAGGCAGCGAATCGAAGACGGAGTTCGCCCTGGTCCTATTTTCAGGCCTGCTGATATTCAACTTCTTCGCCGAGTGCCTGGGGCGGGCACCGACTCTCGTGCTCGGCAATCCCAACTATGTGAAGAAAGTAGTTTTTCCACTCGAGACACTGCCATTCGTACTGGTGGGCGCCGCCGGATTCCACTTCATCGCCAGCCTCGTGGTATGGCTGCTCTTCTATCTAGTATTCTTTGGTATTCCGGCGATTCAAGTACTTTACCTACCACTGATTCTGATTCCACTGGTCCTGCTCACTCTGGGATTCAGCTGGATTCTTGCCTCGCTTGGCGTCTACCTGCGCGACGTCAACCAAGTGGTCACCGCAGTGATTCCTGCCCTGATGCTACTCTCCCCGGTCTTCTATCCAATCAGCGCCCTGCCCGAGCAGATGCACGTAATCTTTCAGCTGAACCCCATGACATTCCTCATAGAACAGACCAGAGGAATTCTAATTTGGAAGCAGCACGTCCAATGGGACCACTGGCTGGTGCAAACCCTCGCCTCCGCCGTTTTTGCCTGGATCGGCTATGCCTGGTTCCAGAAAACCAGAAAGGGATTTGCCGATGTCCTCTGACGAGATTTCGATCAAGGTCGACGGGCTCGGGAAGCGCTATGAAATCTACTCCTCGCCCCGCGACAGACTGAAACAGTTCATCCTTCCGCCCGTCCAGCGCGTCCTGAGCATGCCTCAGACAGTGCACTACAAGGAACACTGGGCACTTCGCGACATTTCCTTCGAAGTGAAACGAGGGGAGTCCTTTGGCATCGTCGGGCGCAACGGAAGCGGCAAGAGTACTCTGCTGCAATTGATTACCGGCACACTTGCGCCGACAGTGGGGATCGTGAGCACCCATGGTCGGGTAGCGGCACTTCTCGAATTGGGCTCCGGCTTCAATCCAGATTTCAGCGGACGGGAGAATGTCTACCTGAACGCAATGTTGCTGGGTATGAGTCGAGACGAGGTCGACCAGCGCTTTGACAAGATTGCAGCGTTTGCCGACATCGGCGAGTACCTCGACCAGCCGGTGAAGACCTACTCCAGTGGCATGCTGGTCAGGCTGGCCTTTGCAGTACAGGTCCAGATCGATCCGGACATTTTGATTGTCGATGAAGCACTGGCCGTGGGTGATGCGCTGTTCCAGAAAAGATGCTTCTCACGCATCGAGAAGCTTCTGTCCGATGGTGTAACCCTTCTCTTCGTCTCTCACGACCAGGAAGCCGTACGCACGCTGACGCACCGCTCGATCCTTCTCAAAGGCGGCCAGGAGGTCATGCAAGGCTCTTCCTCGCAGGTGCTGCTGGCGTATCGAAAACTGCTGCATGAAGAAGAGTCAGCCTACTTCGCCAGCCTCATTCCAGAGCAGTCAGTTGAGCCCGAAGCGGAAGTTGTGCAGGAGACCCAAACGGCAACAATCATCGACGAGGCACCGCAGGCGGCGCCGAGCGTGGCTGGGCGGACCGACAATATGTCGTTTGGCGACGGTGGCATGGAAGTCATCTCGGTGAAGACCTACGACGCAGAGGGAGAACCCAGCGCGGTCTTCTACCCTGGCGACCGCGTCCGTATCAAAGTGACCTGCAGATCCAGGATCACCTCGGATCGAATTAACGTATCCATCCGTATTCGCAATCGGGAAGGCATCAAGATTTACTCCTGGGGCACGTTGAACCAGGACATGCAGATTCTCGCCAAAGCGCAGGAGGGTGAGATTTTCTGGAAGCGAAAGATCCAGACGGGAGAAGAGTTCGATGTCTGGCTCGAGTGTGATTCGATTCTGGGCCCCAATCTCTATGAGATCCAGGCCGCCATCACCTTCGAGGAGACCCCAGACTACCAGGCACAGCGAACGCTGCACTGGAAAGATGAGGCTGCATTCTTCCAGGCGTTGATGCGCCAGGATGAATACTTCTTTGGCGGACTCTCAGATTTGCGTATGAAGGCGACCTGGAAATGAGCGAACAGCAGTTCTCCCCCGAGCAGCCCACCGCGGAAGCACGCCAAGCCGGAGCGTCGGCAGATCCAACACTAACTGAAGAGTTGACGGATCTCCTTGGCAGGAGCTGCGGCTTCGGAAAGGTCCTCTCGCTGGAGCCTGCGCTTGTCGCAAAGCTTTTGGCCTCAGGTCAGAATGCCTTCGGCCTCGTCGCCCCCGGCAGCGCAATGGGGGACCGCTTCACCCCGGGCTACGCCACAGAGCTGCCTTTCCCCGATGAGCATTTTGAAACACTGGTCAGCGCAGGCCAATTGGAGACTCTATCCCAGGATGAACTAGCTCTGGCGCTGAGGGAAATTCGCCGGGTGACGTCCCGCTACGTGTTCCTGCGTATATCCACCTCTACCGAACAGGACGAGAATCCGGCCATTCGTGAGTCACGCGGCTGGTGGGAAACGCGCTGCTACGAAGCAGGATTTCGAAAGCATCCTCTGTATTACCGGGCAAATCCCTACGCAGCACTGAATGAAGACAGCGATCAGCTCTACATCCTGCTGGAGAAAGTACCAATAGCGGCGCTGCAGAGTTTCGACCTGCTGGTACTGGAAGAGGAGCGCCTGCTGCATACCGACATGCTCCGCGAAACGGGTCGCCGCAGCGATGCCCATTGTATTCGCTACCACATGGCCGCAGAGCTGATTCGCCCAGGCGATAGAGTTCTCGACGTGGCCTGTGGGCTTGGCTATGGCAGCCATATCCTTTATGCCTCCTCCCAAGCACACTCCGTTATCGGCGTCGATCTGAGCGACTTCGGCATCGATTACGCCAACGCCCACTACGGCCTCCCCGGCAAGCTGGAGTTCCTGGTGGGTGATGCCCAGGCGCTGGAGCAGATCCCAGACAACAGCATCGACTTCATCAGCGCATTTGAAACCATCGAGCACGTTCCGTACCCGCTGGAGTATTTGAAGGCGCTCAAGCGCGTCCTCAAACCCTCCGGCCGCATAATGGTCTGCGCTCCGAACAACTGGGCGGATGAAACCGGTGAAGATCCTAATCCTCACCACTTGCATGTCTACACCTGGGACCGCCTGGTCAAGGAACTGAGCCACTACTTCCTGCTCGAGCGAGGCTTCCTGCAGACGGCAGGCGGCGCAATGCGCTGCCATTTCTCGCCACGCAGTTGGGTCGAAGTTGATCCCGACAGCCCTCTGCCACAGGATGGTGAGTGGATACTGCTGGTCGGAATGGCGGATCCGATCGCTGCCCAGGAGATTCCCTATCAGGAAGTCTCCTGGAAGCTGCCAGCCTCCGAAGACTTTCACGTTTCAGCATTTGCCCGGGATTACACCAATCCCTGGCTGCTCCGCTCGATGGTATCCAGAGGCATGCGCGCGAACTCGAGCCAATTGCTCAGTCAGCTCCAGACGCAGACCTTGGAGCGCGCATCTGCCGAGTCGGTCGACTTCGGCGCCGCGTTATGCGGCAGCCTATATAGCCAACTATCTGAATCAGAGGGCCTACCGAAGCCGTCGCAGACTCTCGAAGAACAGGCTAAAGGCTACGAATCGATCAGCGAGCCCACTCCGCACCAGTTGCGCTGGCAGGTCTCCCTGCTCTTCGTCAGGGCCGAAACCGCCAGGCTCTCAGGTGACTGGCTGGCAGCGATTGAACTCTACGAAGCCTGCGCATCGCTGGATGTAATGAAGTACAGCCCATTGTTGGGCAACAAGACGCTGGACGCCTTTCATTGGTTGGCTGTCCTGTCGGTTAGCCAGCAGAATCCTGAAAAGGCCCGACAATACCTGCTGCGGGCTGTCCGTGAGGCTATCCGCCTTACATCAGGCTCGTGGCTGAACGTAATTGGCCTCCCCGAGTCCCCTCTGCCCTTTGGATTCTCCGAAATGGCCCAGTTGATGGACAAGGCCTCTCGAGCGGCTTACATGCTCAAAGTCCTGGATGAGGAACAAGACAAACCCGGTCTGTTCCTCGTTGAAAGCCAAGGCTTTTTCGAGCGCCAGCTCAGCGCTCGCAATGAGCAGATTCGGAATCTTGAAGGATCAACGCAAGCCCTACTTTCGCTCGTCGCAGAGCAGGATGCTCGCCTGAAGACCCTGGCTCATGAAGTTGAGCGCCTGCATCTGCGCTCTCACGAGCTGGCCAGCGAAGTCATGCATCAAGATGAACACGCCCAGGCGCTGGCGAAAGAAGTCGCACGACAGGATGAGCACGCTCAGTCACTGGCCCGAGAAGTCATCCGCCAAAGTGAGCAAGCGCAAGCTCTTGCTCAGGAGCTGCGCCAACACCAGGCAGCGCAGCCTCAGCCCACTGCCGAATACGCTGCCGAGAAGGAAAATCACCAGCATACGGATGCTGATGAGAAATCCGTTCGCCCCAGTCTTCTCAAACGCGCGCTCAATCAATTCATGACCAAGAAAAAGCCATGACCTACGCAACGAATACCGGAATAGTCATCGTCTCTTTCAATGCTTTCGAAGCAGTCAAGGCAACCCTGTCCAGTGTCCGGCGTGCGCACAACGAATCTCCGTTCAAGCTGATTTTGGTGGATAACGCCTCCGAACCAAACGAACAGGAAAGAATTCGCGAGCTGATGGTAGACCACATCGCCGAGGTTGGCGGCGACTGGCAGTATATCGAACAGCCAGAAAACCTTGGCTTCTCCGGGGGAAACAACGTCGGTATCAGAGCGTTTCTGGACGATCCTGAAATCACTCACGTCTGTCTCCTGAACAGCGACGTGATAGTCACCGATCACTGGCTCGACAGGTTGCAGGCCTATCGCAAGGACATTATCAGTTCAGCCACCAACAAGGCCGATGGGGAACAATGCATCCCCGTGGACTACGAGGCCCAGCTGTCGGAGTTCATCGCCTCTCAAAGCAACGAAATTCCCGAAGCTCCCTATCTACGCGTACAGGACTTCGCCGAGCGCTGGAACAAGGCGTGGAAAGGCAACTTAGTTGCTGCGGATGTCACCTTCTTCTGCGTCCTATTGTCGAGAAAGGCACTTGATGATCTGGGCCTGCTGGACGAGACCTTCTTCCCTGGCGGATTCGAAGACGACGATTATTGCCTGCGGGCAATCGAGGGCGGTTACGAGATATTCCTTGCCCGAGATGTTTACATCCACCACTGGGGATCCGCTTCGTTCGGCAAGCTCCAGTATGAATACTTCAGCGCAAGAGCTCAGAAGAACAAAAGCTATCTGGAAGCCAAGCACTCGATTACCTGGAAGCGCCGCCCCGAAAAGCCGATTGTTTCCTTCACCAGCGATATCGAGTTCGCTCTCAAGGACGGCCATCCAACGCCTGAACAAGCAGTGTTCCTTGAGCTACACCGGGCGGGCCTGAAGCATCAGATCACCTACTTCGAATCTGAATTCAGCAATCTATCCGAAGCCCTAAAAGCCAATGCAGACTCGGCACCGCAGGCTCTCCTAGACCAAGTAGCACAAGCCAGATCCTATGGAAACATTCAGGCTTTCTGGCAAATTGCGGTCGATAATCTGGACGCCATCCTGACTGTCGGCCGAGACAATGGACACAAAAGCCAGGAAATAGTCGGGCAGTTGGACCGGGTTGCACTTGCCATCCATGAACGCGTTGACAGCAATTTCGCCATTCACTTCTTCATCAACGGCCTTGCTACCAAAACCGGCAGCAGTAAAGCGCTACCACCTCCATCGAGCTTTGCCCCATCGAATCCACAGGGTCACGGCAAATTGGCCCGAATGATTTCCCTGGCGCAAAAAGGCTTCCAGTTCATTCGGCAGTTCAACGGCGTCGTATTCTTCGGCGGGTACTTCTATCCAGAGCGTCAAAGTGATGGGTACTTCCAGCGAATTCAGATCGTCGATCGGCTGTTCCCCAATCACTGGCGTGTCTATGTCGAGACCGAAGAGCTTCGCGGCCGTGATACCTGGTTTGATCGACCTGAAGCAGGTGTCATCGTCCTGCGCGTAACTGGCAGCAGGAAGCACAGAGCGGTTGCCAGGCTGTTCGCCCTGGCTGCCGCTTTGCGCTGCCGAAAGATCTATTTCCACAGCGTCCTGCGGATGTACGACAATCGCTTCGGCAAACTGCTGCACCTGCCATTCATTCGAAAGGCCGTGGACATTCATGGTGTCGTGCCGGAAGAGTTCCGCATGCACAATGACTATTTCAGCGCCCTCATCTATGACAAGGAAGAACGGCTCGCGGTAAAAAAGGCTGGTTTGGCGATAGTCGTGACGAACGCCATGCGTCAGTACCTGCAACAGAAGTTCCGCGATCAACTGCAGGCCCGTACCGTTGAGTTTCCGATGTTCCCCAGCTTTGCTCCCGACGTTGCAAGTCGGCCGCTGGCAGATGGCAAGCCGATCGTCGTGTATGCAGGCGGCCTGCATAAGTGGCAGCAGGTCCCGAAGATGATCGACGCGATCATGAAGACGTCCGACCGTTGCCAGCATCACTTCTATTGCCCTGAGCCGTCCACTGTCAGGGCAATGCTGCCGGAGGCGCTACTTGAGAGTGTCACTGTAGACGCCAAACCACATGCCGAGCTGATGAAGATCTACGCGAAATGCCACTACGGCTTCATCCTTCGCGAAGACATCATCGTCAACCGGGTGGCCTGCCCGACCAAACTGGTCGAGTATCTGGCAATGGGCATCATCCCTATCGTCGACTGCGAGGATATTGGCGATTTCAAGGCCCTCGGCATGCAATTCATCACCCTGGGCGATTTCCTCAACTCGACGCTCCCTTCCGAAGCGGAGCGTGCAGGAATGGCTCTGGTAAACCTGTCGGTCTATGAAAAGCTCAAGCAGGTGCGCCAGACCGGGGCCGAGCAGATTTATCAGTACTTTACCGAGCCAACAAGCAAAGCAGCGCTCCTGGCCTCGGCAAAGAGCAAGGTGCGCCGCGCACTTCCAGCCCACACCCGAGCCGGACGCCTGTCCCGTCGCGCCTGGGCTGCCATTGCTCCCCTCTTGCGCACAAAGGCCCCACAGCCCGCAGCACCGGAAGCACTGGTGCAGTCGGAACTTGAGAAACTTCCCGAGCAGTGCGACATCCTGGTTCAGGTCGAAAACTTCGAAGCTGGTGGCCTTGAGAATGTCGTGATCGACCTCAACCAGACACTCTCTGAAGCCTCGTTCCGCGTTGTTCTTCTGGTCTTGGGAAATGCAGGCCCTGCCGTCGAACAGGCAAGAAAACATAATCTGACCGTGGTGTGCCGCAAATTCGATGCCGCCTCTCACGCGAGCATCATTGAACACCTGAAGCCCAGAATGGTGATGGGGCACTACTGCAATCTGGGCATCGAGAACATCCATGACCGGACGATTCCATTCGTTCAGGTACTTCACAACATCTACATGTGGTTCAACGACGTAGACCGCCGACGATTCGCTCGTGAAGCCACACTGACCGACTCTTTCATCGCTGTTTCTGAACAGGTGAAAAACTACAGCATCGCTCGCCTGGGAGTAGCGCCCGAAAAGTGCTTCGTCATTCATAACGGTATCGATACGTCGCTTTTCGCAAAGATCGACAAGAGCGCAGAACGCTCCCGGCTACGTCAGCAATACGGATTCCACCAAGAGAATTTTGTATTCCTTGACGTAGGTGCCATCAACCATCAGAAAAATCATCTGGGCACGCTGAAGGCATTTTCACAAGTACTGAAGACCTGCCCGGACGCCAGGCTGGTTATCCTCGGCCCTGCTTATGAAAAGCAACTTCTGCAGGAACTGCAGGACTATATCGCCAGCAACGGTCTGCAAGGAAAAGCGCTATACGCAGGAACGGCACCCGGCATCCAGAGTTACCTCGCGATGGCAGACGCCTTTGTCAGCGGAACCTTCTTCGAGGGTGGCCCACTTACCCTGCTCGAAGCGCTACAGGCCAATCTTCCATCCGTAATCAGTAATGTGGGCGTCGCTTCGTCTTTCTCCGGGAAGAGGGGAGTACACCTCGTCAGCCCCGCCCACGAGATCAAAGAATACGACGGACCTATCTGGGAAATGCAATCCAGTACCGCTTTCGAGCAGCGCCTGACGAACGCGATGATCGCGGTTTGTCAGTCTCCGGAATGCCCTGACCTGACAGAGGCGGAGGTGATTGCCATCGACCGGAAAGCCAGTTACGGAAAATATCTTGAACTGATCGCAGGCATCATCGGCGAGGCGGAGCTGGTCACGGTCGACCTCCCAACAAGCCAGGAAGCAGTTCTGGGGTCCAAGTGAACGTCAATGCAATGCTGTATGGCTTGGCGCGACGGGCATTCTGGTTGATGCCCGCCGCGCTGCGGAATCACCTGCACGGACTCCGTCATTCACTTGTACGCTGGTTCAGAACCAGCACCAAGCGAGGCCAATACCAGCCTGGCGACCTTACCTGGGAGGAGTTCCGCCAAGGGCCGCTGGCCGGCCAAAGGCGTGGGCCGATTTTTATTTTCGAGACCAATCTGGATTGGTCGATAACCCTGTACCAGCGACCGCATCACTTAGCGCTCGCACTGGCGCGCTGTGGTTCCCTGGTGCTCTACAAGACGACAGGCGATGGTGTCTCCGGCTTCAGGCCAGTCACTGAAAATCTGTGGCTGGTCAACGACGGAAATCTCGACACCCTGCCTGGCGCAGTCCGCTGCTTCTACAGTACCTCGCTGTTTGCAACCGACAGGAACTTGCTGGAAGCCAAATTGGTCGGCATCACGATCTATGAGTACATAGATCACATTGACGCCTCAATCTCGGGGGGCCAGGCAAATTTGCGCCGACTGCAGGAGCTCAAGAAAGCCGCCTTCGAACAGTCTGACCTTGTGGTGGCTTCCGCTCAATTGCTTTTCGCGGAAGCCGAGAAGAAATGCGGGGTGGAACGCAGCCTCTCTCTTCCGAACGCCGTCGACATCCAGCATTACGACCATGGAAAACTGCAGATATCATCCGTATCTCAACAACTGATCGAGTTCAGGAAAAAGCATGCCGAGGTCATTGGTTACTTTGGCGCGATAGCCCCTTGGCTCTGGTATGACCTGATCGATCAGGTATGCCGCCTACTACCCAACAAGGGTTTTGTCTTCATCGGTCCCGACTACAGCGGCTGCGTACCGAGCTTGCCGAAACGGGAAAACGTCCTGTATCTGGGCCCGGTGAACTACGAACATCTTCCGGCACATGCCGAGCTGTTTGATGTTTGCTTTATTCCTTTCATCAAAGGTGAAATCGCACAGTCGACATCGCCATTGAAGCTTTTCGAATACTTCGCGTTGGAGAAACCCGTTGTCGTCACCAGCGACATGCTGGAATGCACTGCCTTTGAAGAGGTATTCACTGGAGGCGACGCACAGGAAGTCGTTGCAGGCATCGAAAATGCACTGGCGAAGTGCGAGGACCTAAACTTCAAAAGTCGGCTCAGGTCCCTTGCCCTAGCCAATAGCTGGGATGTTCGTGCACATAGCTATATCAGCAGAATCGAGAGCCTGCAGAGGCAAGCGATTCAGACCAATGAATGAGGTCCAAGTGAGTAAGAAAAAGATTCTTTGTGTTGTAGGCACGCGTCCCGAAGCCATCAAGATGGCGCCAGTCATTCTCGCGCTGAAAAACGAAGCGTGGGCTGAAGTGCGAGTGCTGGCAACGGCCCAGCACCGCCACATCCTCGATCAGGTCTTGAACTTCTTCGACATCGAACCAGATATCGATCTGGATATCATGCGACCGAACCAGGCGCTGACTACCCTGACCGCACGATTACTGCTCGATCTGGACGACGTCCTCCTGGCAGAAAAACCGGATGTAGTGCTGGTTCAGGGTGATACCACGACGGTCATGACAGCCGCACTGGCCTGCTTCTATCACCGTATTCCCGTCGGCCACGTCGAAGCGGGCCTGCGGACCTGGGACATGCAGAACCCGTTTCCCGAAGAGGCCAATCGCGTCATCGCGGGAAAACTGGCTCATTGGCATTTCGCACCTACGGAGGGCTCTCGCCAGAACCTTCTGAAGGAAGGTATTCCCGAGAGCGAGATCCTGGTCACGGGGAATACGGTGATCGATGCCCTACTGATGACAGCATCCAAACCATTGGAATTGGGTATCGACTTGGACCCGAGCAAACGCCTGGTGATGGTGACCTCTCATCGCCGGGAAAACTTCGGCGAGCCTTTCCGCAATATTTGCCGAGCACTGCAGAAGCTTGCGCAGGCTAATCCCGATGTGCAGTTCCTGTACCCCGTCCACCCCAATCCCAACGTCAAGGATGTCGCCTATGAATTCCTTGGCAATGTCCCCAATTTCACGCTCTGCGAACCGCTGGACTATGCACCGTTCGTAGCGGCCATGAAACGCGCCTATCTGATCCTGACCGACTCCGGCGGAGTACAGGAAGAAGCCCCCGCGCTGGGTAAACCAGTGCTGGTGCTTCGTGATGAAACGGAACGACCCGAGGCGGTGGAGCATGGCGTAGTCAAGCTGGTAGGCCCCAACCATGACAGGATTCTCGCAGAAACTCAGCGCCTGCTGGATGACGAGGAGGCCTACAAGGCGATGGCTCGTGGTATTTCGCCCTATGGCGACGGACACGCATCAGAGCGCATCGTAAAGGCGCTGCGAGAGCATTTCTGCTAATGCGCCTCATCTATCTCTCACCAGTTCCATGGTCGAGCTTTGCCCAACGGCCGCAGAAGTTCGTAGAGTGGTTTCATCTGCGCACTGGGGGAGAAGTATTCTGGGTAGATCCCTACCCCACACGCTTGCCGCAATTGAATGACTTCAAGCGTCCGGAAAAATCACTGCCCGGGGAGGCCCAGGAGTATTATTCCTGGCTGCAGCTCGCGATCCCTCGGGCGCTCCCGATTGAGCCCCTACCCGGAATCGCCCAAATCAATCGATTATGTTGGGGCAAGCTGCTGGATCAGCTTCAGGTCTTCGCCGGCGCCGAGAATACTCTCATCGTGGTTGGCAAGCCGAGCCACCTGGCCCTTCGTGTACTGGCACAACTGCCCGACGTGCCATCGGTCTATGACGCGATGGATGAATTTCCCGCCTTCTACAAGGGGCTTTCCAGAGCCTCCATGATGAATTGCGAGAAGCGGTTGGTCGAGCGGGTCGACAAACTTTGGGTAACCAGTACCCGCCTCAAGCATCGTTGGAGCAACAGCAAGCCCAATCTCCAACTCGTACCGAACGGACTGGATCAGAAGTGCTTTTCCAGTGCTGGACGACAGAAAAAAGATAAGCAGGAAAGCAAGACGTTCGGTTATGTCGGGACAATCGCCGCGTGGTTCGACTGGGCTTGGGTGATAAGACTTGCAGAGTTGAGGCCCAACGACAGGATCTGCCTGATCGGACCGGTTTTCGCTCCACCGCGGACGCCTCTGCCCAACAACGTGCAATTGCTCCCACCCTGCAATCACGCAGATGCAATGAAAGCATTGCTGGGATTCGATGTCGGCATCATTCCGTTCAGGGAGAATAAACTGACCGCCTCGGTGGACCCCATCAAATACTACGAATATCGGGCATCCGGGCTACCAGTCCTATCCACTGATTTCGGCGAAATGAAGTTCAGAAGGAACGAGCCCGGCGCCTTCATAAGCGGCTCGATCGAAGATATTAGCTCTCTGGCAGCCCAGGCACTATCTTTCAATGATGATCAGGCGCTGTGCGGGGATTTTGCGGCGAAGAATTCCTGGAACACACGCTTCGATGGCACAAACCTTCTGATGCGGGAAACGTCAGTGTGAGCACTGGGACTTCATTCTCGCCCTATTTGCCTGGAGCGCATAGATGATTGCCGTCTCCATAGTCAGTCATACCCATGGTCGGATGGTCAATGAGCTTGTACAGTCTCTGATCGACATCTCGGAAGTCAAACAGATAGTGGTCACGCTGAATGTTCCGGAACGCATTGACCTGCCATCCGACCCCAGGATCGTGGTGGTAGAAAACGATCGTCCCAAAGGCTTCGGCGCCAATCACAATGCGGCTTTCAAACTCTGCAACCAAGCGTGTTTTTGCCCTCTCAATCCAGACATCAGCCTCATCGGAAATCCCTTCCCGGCCCTGCTCGATGCAATGGCTCGCTATCAGACTAGCGTGATAGCACCATTGATTATCTCACCCGCAGGCACTATCGAAGACAGTGCCAGGCGCTTTCCCAGCCTCCGCGAACTGATGCTGCGGCCATTTGGTGGAACACAGCATCGTTACAGCCTTCAGACCGGAGAGGGCACCATGTATCCGGACTGGATAGCTGGGATGTTCATGCTGTTCAATGCCAGAGATTACGCCAGCTTGTCCGGCTTCGACGAAAACTACTATCTCTACTATGAAGACGTAGATATATGCACCCGAGTCTGGCGGTCGGGCCTGAAGGTCGCTCTGTGCACTGACACACAGGCTTTACATGACGCCCGCCGCGCCAGCCGGAGCAATCTTCGACACTTGCGCTGGCACTTGTGCAGTATGGGAAGATACTATCTTCGCTATTGGGGCCGCCTCCCCAGAACTGCATGTCAGCCTAGAAAGTTGACGAATCACTAGGCTGCCTGCACACCCACTCGTCGACGTAAGAATTAAACGCCCTCGAAAATCGAGGGCTCAGCTATCAAATCAAAATCAGTGCTTTTCAGTTTCGAAAACAGATATATCTTCACAGCGCCAAAGTGCATAGAAAGCATTTCGCCAAAGGGCAGTTGGAAGTGCGAATGGCTCGGCAAGCAGATCAATAGGGCGTGCATATCCTAGATAATTATGCTGAAGCTCTTCGTTTTTGACACCAAAGGAGTTAGAAGCCATAAAATACTTCGAGCCAGAATTCCGGATATTGGAAAGAGCCTTATTGATATCATCATTCCCCAGATGAATCAGGAGCTCCTTACAGAAGACAAGATCAGTTTGAGGAGGAATATCAGAGACTATATCAAAAACACAAAACTCGAACCCAGGATTTCTCTCGCTATTCAACCTGACCAAATCTTCCACTATATCGTACCCAGTGTACTTTATCGCCGGATGCTTCCCAATCACCTCACCAATAAAATTGAAATCACCGCAAGGTATATCTGCGATTGACTTAATTCCAAACTGCTCTATGACATCTGTCAGTCCTACAAGCGCCTTTTCAACCATCGGATTATCTCTGCATGATCCTGGCCCAGAGACAGTCTCCGCACTCCCCCCCCATAATCTTTCTGAAAAAACAGTGGAAAACCTTTCCTGAAGACTTTTATCAATTCGACTAGGCACTTTTAGCATTCCTCGAGAAGTCTAAAATCAGCAAATTGGGTAAAGCCGAACAGTAAATCAACACGCCCACGAGATTTGAAATCTCGCTTCAGCGTAGCACACGAAACGCAATGCAGAAGATCGTTTCCAGAACAGGTGCCGACTTTCTGCTAAACCAACTGGAGCGACGCCAGTTTCAGCCCCTCAAACCCGTGCACTTCTGCATCACCGCACCTCGCCAGAATCGCAACTTTCCTGCGATCGGTCCTGAAACATACCGATCAAACAGCAACGAGTAGAGCACACCGACAGCCATATACAAAGGCCAAGTGTGAACTGTATCCCATTGATAATACACACTCACCACTTGGGCAGGCTGGATAACTCCCATTAGACACAGAACTGCATTCACTGTGAAGAACCCGAATATGTGATGAAGAACAATAGGCAAAGAATTCTTCCCAACATATCCCAGAACCATACTAAAGGATTGATTCTTCGCCAGGATATCGGAAATACCGAAGAAGAACAAAATAGAAAGGACACTACTGACAACAGGCAGGTAGGCCTGCTGATACTTGGAAATCTGCATCCAGAAGTCTAAATTACCTGCATAGACCCACAATTGCTGCTGAATAACGTAAACACTCCCCAGCAAGAAAATATTCCCAATTCTCTTCTGCAGGCCGTACTCCATAAAAAGAGACCCCAGATAATAGAAGAATAAAGCAAATGCAAATCGATAAATAACCATCCGCTGCAAAGTAACCGTATTTTCGCTATACATATCCATGCTGGAATTGACTGCCCAGAATGCTATACCCGCATACAAGGAAATCATAAAAATCGAAGACCACGCTCTGAATCGCCCTTTCAGGAAAGAGATTATTCTCGCATGTACAAGGGAAAAATAAACCTTCACGAAGAACAGGCATGGAATAAACCAGTATGCCGCCGTAAAACCATAAGCACCGCCTGTACCGAACTGGTTCAGGAATAGCCTATCCAGCGAGAGAGGATGATACAACTGCGAAAATCCAAGCCGCAGAATAACCTGACACACTAAAGCATATACAAAGTAATAAAGTGTCGAGTACAGCAACAATGATTTTGCATTCTTCAGCACAACCGATAACACCCCATCATGCTTTGACTCTAAAAAAAACAAACCCGATATGAAGAAGAATAGCGGCATATGAAAAGAATATGGCGCAAACGGGTAAAACATTGACCCACTGCTAGCATGACCGGAAACCACGAAGAGAATTCCCAGCCCACGCAGAACATCGACACCCAGATTTCTTTGGCTCATCTAACTAACTCTTCTTATATAGTTTCACCGAAATACCTGCCTCTCACCCCCATCACGGGCGGGATATCGGAGCGAAGCCTCAAACCGACCTCACCATTCGAACATTCACCGTTAATAGAGGAACGCAACAACATTACGTCATTACCTAGGAAAATTGTGAAATAATATCGATAGCGCGATACAACTTGATGTGATGCCACCATGATTCATTTCGCTCGCTGGCGCACGCTGGCTCTGATGTTGTTCCTGCTCGCCCCACTTCTCTGGCCCCTCCACCACTTCGCCCAGCGCTACTACAGCGAACAACTGGCCGAGCAGAACCAGCAGACCCTCGACCTCTACGTCGCCAACTTGCTGGGCACCCTGCGCCGTTACGAGGACCTGCCACCGATCCTCGGCGAGCTGCCGACCTTGCGCGCCGCTCTGCAGGCGCCTGACAGCCTGACAGCACAGAACGCCGCCAACCTGGAGCTGCAGCGCATCCGCGGGCGCACCGGGGCTGACGTCATCTACCTGATTCAGGCGGACGGCATGACCCACGCCGCCTCCAACTGGGACCAGGCCGATAGCTTCGTCGGCCGAAACTTTTCATTCCGCCCCTATTACAAAGAAGCGACCCAGGGCCGTCAGGGTAGATTCTTCGGCCTGGGCACGACGTCCAAGCGACGCGGTTACTATTTCGCCAGCGACGTGCGCGACGGAGGAAAGCTGCTCGGTGTGCTGGTGGTGAAGGTCGACCTCGAGCATATGGAGCAGCTCTGGGGCAATACGCCGGAGCAATTGTTGGTAATGGACTCCAACGGCGTCGTCATCCTCTCCTCCAGCAACGCGTGGCGCTTCCATACCGGAAAGGAGCTGTCGCCGGCCAAGCAGCGCGAGATTGCCGAGAACATCCCCTATCCCGTGCTACATCCGCTGCCACTGAAGATCGATCAGCGGCGCTGGATCAGCCAGAGCCGTCATTTGCCGGAAACCGGCTGGACGGTCAGCATCTATACGCCGCGCACCCAAGTCGATGGCCCGGTTCGCAGCGTCGTGCTGATCGGCGCAGCTACCCTGGTGGCCCTTCTTCTATTGCTTTCACTGCTGACGATTAGCCGCCGCCACTTCCTTGAGCGTATCGCCCTGGAAGCCCAGGCAAAGCATGAGCTGGAGCTGCGCGTACAGGAGCGCACCCAGGAACTGGAAGGCGCCAATACCCGGCTATTGGAGGAAGTCAGCAACCGCGAGCAGGCGCAACGCGAACTGATGCACGCCCAGGATGAAGTGGTACAGGCCGGGAAACTCACCGCCCTGGGTACCATGTCCGCCAGCATCAGCCACGAACTCAACCAGCCGCTCGCGGCCATCCGCAGCTATGCCGACAACGCCCGCGTTCTGCTCGATCACGAGCGCTATGACGATGCCCGCGGCAACCTGCAACAAATTGGCGAACTGACGGGGCGCATGGCCTCGATCATCGGCCACCTCAAGGCTTATGCCCGCGGCGCCCGTCGAGCTCCGGAGAACGTCGCGTTGCAGCCGGCGATCAACGACGCTCTGGCCCTGGTCGCGCAGCGGCGCCAGGCGATGAACGTCGAATTGTTGCGAGATCTGCCGGATGCGGCACTCTGGGTACAAGCGGGCGAAACGCGGCTCCGGCAAATCCTTTCCAACCTGATCTCCAACGCCCTTGACGCCCTTGCGGAGAAAGGTCTGCCGCGGAGAATCTGGCTGACCGCCGAGCAAACGCCGGAGCGCGTCATCGTTTCGCTGCGCGACAACGGCCCCGGCTTTTCGGAGCAGGCCCTGGCGCATGCCCGGGAGCCTTTCTTCACCACCAAAACCAGTGCAAAGGGTCTCGGCCTGGGACTGGCCATCTGCGACACATTGTTACGCACTCTCGGCGGCCGCCTGGAACTTGGGAATCACCCGGATGGCGGCGCTCTCGTACAATTGCATCTGTTGCCGGGCGTTCCCGGTGTGACCCTGACGCCGCAAGAGGAAACCCGCGCATGAGTTCGGCCGAGCCTTTCGATCCCACGACCCAGGTTTTGCTGGTCGATGACGATCCGCATTTGCGACAGGCGCTCTGCCAGACACTCGACCTCGCTGGCTTCAAGGTAGTGCCGCTGGGCGATGCACGAGGGATCGATCCCCAACTGGCACGCGACTGGCCAGGAGTGATCGTCAGCGATATCCGCATGCCGGGCATCGATGGACTGCAATTGCTCGAACAGCTGCACGCGCAAGATTCGGAGCTGCCGGTGATCCTGGTGACGGGCCACGGAGACGTGCCGCTCGCGGTGAAGGCCATGCGTTCGGGCGCCTACGACTTCCTGGAAAAGCCCTTCCCCAGCGATGCCCTGCTGGACAGCGTACGCCGCGCGCTGGACGTGCGCCGTCTGGTGCTGGAGAACCGCAGCCTGCGCCTGGCGCTGACGGAGCAGAAGGAGGTCCGGGGCCGCCTCGTGGGCCAGTCCGCGCCAATGCAACGCCTGCAACAGCAGGTCGCCTCACTGGCGGCAATCCAGGCTGATGTTCTGGTGCTGGGCGAAACAGGCTCGGGCAAGGAAGTGGTGGCGCGTGCCCTCCATGATCTGTCGAATCGCCGCAATGGCCCCTTCGTCGCCATCAACGCCGGCGCGCTGGCCGAGTCGGTAGTGGAAAGCGAGCTGTTCGGCCATGAGCAGGGCGCCTTCACCGGCGCGCAGAAACGCCGCATCGGCAAATTCGAGTTCGCCAACGGCGGCACCCTGTTCCTCGACGAGATAGAGAGCATGAGCCTGGACGTACAGGTCAAGCTGCTGCGCCTCTTGCAGGAGCGTACTGTCGAACGCCTGGGCTCCAATCAGCTCATCCCGCTGGATATCCGCATCATCGCGGCAACGAAAGAGGACCTTCGCCTCGCCTCGGACGAAGGCCGCTTCCGCGCCGACCTTTACTACCGTCTCAATGTTGCCAGCCTGCGCATTCCGCCGCTGCGCGAGCGCGGCGACGACATCCTGCTGCTGTTCCAGCACTTCGCCGAACGCGCTGCAGAACGCCATGGCCTGAGCGCAAGGCCGCTGGACTCAGCCCAGAGGGCGCAGCTACTGGCCCATGGCTGGCCGGGCAACGTCCGCGAACTGCAGAATGCGGCAGAGCGCTTTGCACTCGGGCTGGATCTGGGTCTGGACGAGAACCGCGGCCAAACCGTGTCGGCGATTCATGGCAGCGGGTTGAACGAACAGGTCGAATCCTTCGAGCGCTCCTTGATCGCCGCTGAAATGAGGCGCCCGCACAACTCCCTGCGCAGCCTTGCCGAGGCACTGGGAATACCCCGCAAGACGCTGCACGACAAGCTGCGCAAACATGGGTTGCTGTTCTCCGGCAGTGGCGGAATTTCCGCCGACGACACCGACGCCTGAGCAGGAATCCGCCTATAGCACCCTCTGCGACCAAGGGCGAACAGCGCTGCAGAGCGCTCTGACGTAGCCTTCCGCCCTGGCACACACCTTGCTCTGCGACATCGGTGCGATTGCCTTGTGCATCACATCTCGCGGCGTGCCTGTCACGTCGCCCCACCGGGCCACGAACCCGGTGGTGTCCTTCGGGCTTCTTGCCATCTCGCGCCTTCTATTCGCAAGGCGCATCGCCGGGTGCAGTGATCCTGCCCCGGCCAATTTCCTCCCCCCTCTTCATCGTTCAGGACTTTCCTACATAACGGTCCTACGCACGCCTGCCGCTTAGGAATCAAGAGCTACGGCGCATTCCGCTTGGCCCTCTGCATTTGACTGCCATTCTGCGGTCATGAAAGCGCGCTCAAATCTTCACGAAATCCCCTCTATATCGGGCACTAATGCAAAACCTCTCCTATGGTTTATCCGGGGTGGGCAGAGCAGGAAGTACTGCCCGATACATTGGATAGCAAGCTATTGACCTGAATCAGGGGTGACACCCAGGGACAGGCGCCTAATAGCGTCACTCTCCAACTTCCTATAGGGAGATTCTTAAATGTCGCAAGAAAGCAGCCAAAAACTACGACTCGGCGCGCTGACAGCCCTGGTCGTAGGATCCATGATCGGCGGGGGCATTTTCTCCCTTCCGCAAAACATGGCGGCCAGTGCAGACGTCGGCGCCATCCTCATCGGCTGGGCCATCACCGCGGTCGGCATGCTGACCCTGGCCTTCGTCTTCCAGACTCTGGCCAACCGCAAACCCCAGCTTGACGGCGGTGTGTACGCCTACGCCAAGGCCGGTTTCGGTGACTACATGGGCTTCTCCTCGGCCTGGGGTTACTGGATCAGCGCGTGGCTCGGCAACGTCGGTTACTTCCTCCTGCTGTTCAGCACCCTGGGTTACTTCTTCCCGATCTTCGGCAAGGGTGACACCGTCGCGGCGATCGTCTGCGCGTCGATCCTCTTGTGGGCCCTGCACTTCCTGGTGCTGCGCGGGATCAAGGAAGCGGCGTTCATCAACACCATCACCACGGTGGCGAAGATCGTCCCGCTGTTCCTGTTCATCCTGATCTGCCTGTTCGCCTTCAAGCTGGACATCTTCACCGCGGACATCTGGGGCAAGAGCAATCCTGACCTGGGCAGCGTGATGAACCAGGTGCGCAACATGATGCTGGTCACCGTCTGGGTGTTCATCGGCATCGAAGGCGCGAGCATCTTCTCCTCCCGTGCGGAAAAACGCTCGGACGTCGGTAAAGCTACCGTGATCGGCTTCATCACCGTCCTGCTGCTGCTGGTACTGGTGAACGTGCTGTCCATGGGCGTGATGACCCAGCCGGAACTGGCCAAGCTGCAGAACCCGTCGATGGCGCTGGTGCTGGAGCACGTGGTCGGTCACTGGGGCGCTGTCCTGATCAGCGTCGGTCTGCTGATCTCCCTGCTGGGTGCCCTGCTCTCCTGGGTACTGCTCTGCGCCGAGATCATGTTCGCCGCCGCCAAGGACCACACCATGCCGGAGTTCCTCCGCAAGGAGAACGCCAACCAGGTGCCGGCCAACGCACTGTGGCTGACCAACATCTGCGTGCAGGTCTTCCTGGTCATCGTGTTCTTCACCTCCGGCAGCGCCGATGGTGGCATGGACCCGTACACCAAGATGCTGCTGCTGGCCACCTCGATGATCCTCATCCCTTACTTCTGGTCCGCGGCCTACGGCCTGCTGCTGGCAGTCAAGGGCGAGACCTACGAGACCGACTCGGCCGACCGCACCAAAGACCTGATCATCGCCGGTATCTCGGTTCTCTACGCGGTGTGGCTGATCTACGCAGGCGGTCTGAAATACCTGCTGCTGTCGGCGCTGCTCTACGCGCCCGGCGTCATCCTCTTCGCCAAAGCGAAACATGAAGTGGGTCAACCCATCTTCACCAATGTCGAGAAGCTCATCTTCGCAGTAGTCGTGATCGGTGCACTGATCGCGGCCTATGGCCTCTACGACGGCTTCCTCACTCTGTAACTCCTGGAGACATCTCATGAGCACGGAAAAAACCAAACTTGGCGTCCATTCTGAAGCTGGCAAACTACGCAAAGTGATGGTCTGCTCGCCCGGACTCGCCCACCAACGCCTGACCCCGAGCAACTGCGACGAGTTGCTGTTCGACGACGTTATCTGGGTGAACCAGGCGAAGCGTGACCACTTCGATTTCGTCACCAAGATGCGCGAGCGTGGCATCGACGTCCTCGAAATGCACAACCTGCTGACCGAGACCGTCCAGAATCCCGAAGCCCTCAAGTGGATCCTCGATCGCAAGATCACCAACGACAGCGTTGGTGTCGGCCTGACCCAGGAACTGCGCGGCTGGCTGGAAAGCCTGGAGCCTCGCAAACTGGCGGAATTCCTCATCGGCGGCGTGGCCTCCGATGACATCCCGGAAAGCGAAGGCGCCAAGGCGCTGAAGATGTACCGCGACTACCTCGGCCACTCCAGCTTCCTGCTGCCGCCGCTGCCCAACACCCAGTTCACCCGTGACACCACCTGCTGGATCTACGGCGGTGTGACCCTGAATCCGATGTACTGGCCGGCGCGACGTCAGGAAACCCTGCTGACCACCGCGATCTACAAGTTCCACCCGGAATTCACCAACGCCGAATTCGAAGTCTGGTACGGCGATCCGGACAAGGACCACGGCATGTCCACCCTCGAAGGCGGCGACGTCATGCCCATCGGCAACGGTGTCGTCCTGATCGGTATGGGTGAGCGCTCTTCCCGCCAGGCCATCGGCCAGGTTGCCCAGGCACTGTTCGCCAAGGGCGCAGCGGAGAAAGTCATCGTTGCCGGCCTGCCCAAGTCCCGCGCCGCGATGCACCTGGACACCGTCTTCACCTTCTGCGACCGCGACCTGGTCACCGTCTTCCCGGAAGTGGTGAAAGAGATCGTTGCCTTCACCCTGCGTCCGGACGAGAAGAGCCCCTACGGCATCAACGTCCAGCGCGAAGACAAGGACTTCATGACCGTCGTCGCCGAGAGCCTGGGCCTGAAGAAACTGCGCGTCGTCGAAACCGGCGGCAACAGCTTCGCCGCCGAGCGCGAGCAGTGGGACGACGGCAACAACGTGGTCTGCCTGGAGCCGGGCGTGGTGGTCGGTTATGACCGCAACACCTACACCAACACCCTGCTGCGCAAGGCCGGTGTGGAAGTCATCACCATCAGCGCCGGCGAACTGGGCCGGGGCCGTGGCGGCGGTCACTGCATGACCTGCCCGATCATCCGCGACCCGATCGACTATTGATTCGCCCGACTATCACTCACAGAGCGCATTGATCTGAAAAGGCGGCCCTAGCCGGGGCCGCCTGCCCCGCCAGCCACGAGCTGTACTGACGAGGCCTAGCTTTCCATCCCACAAGGAGAACGAACATGGCTTTCAATATGCACAACCGCAACCTGCTCAGCCTGATGCACCACAGCACTCGCGAGTTGCGCTATCTGCTCGACCTGTCCCGCGACCTGAAACGCGCCAAGTACACCGGTACCGAGCAACAGCACCTGAAAGGCAACAACATTGCGCTGATCTTCGAGAAAACCTCGACCCGCACCCGTTGCGCCTTCGAAGTCGCCGCCTATGACCAGGGTGCCAACGTCACCTACATCGACCCGAACTCCTCGCAGATCGGCCACAAGGAGTCGATGAAGGACACCGCCCGCGTACTGGGCCGCATGTACGACGCCATCGAATACCGTGGCTTCAAGCAGGAAATCGTCGAGGAACTCGCCAAGTACGCCGGCGTACCGGTGTTCAACGGCCTCACCGACGAGTACCACCCGACCCAGATGCTGGCCGACGTGCTGACCATGCGTGAGCACAGCGACAAGCCGCTGCACGACATCAGCTACGCCTACCTGGGCGACGCCCGCAACAACATGGGTAACTCCCTGCTGCTGATCGGCGCCAAGCTCGGCATGGACGTGCGCATCGCCGCCCCGAAAGAACTGTGGCCGACCGACGAACACGTTGCCGCCTGCAAGAAATTCGCGGAAGAAAGCGGTGCGAAAATCACCATCACCGAAGACCCGAAAGTGGCAGTCAAAGGCGTGGACTTCATCCACACCGACGTCTGGGTCTCCATGGGTGAGCCGGTGGAAGCCTGGGGCGAACGCATCACCGAGCTGCTGCCGTACCAGGTCAACATGGACATGATGAAAGCTGCCGGTAACCCGCGCGTGAAGTTCATGCACTGCCTGCCCGCCTTCCACAACAGCGAAACCAAGGTCGGCAAGGAAATCGCCGCCAAGTACCCGAACCTGAAGAACGGCATCGAAGTGACCGAAGACGTCTTCGAATCCCCGTACAACATTGCCTTCGAGCAAGCGGAAAACCGCATGCACACCATCAAGGCAATCCTCGTATCGACCCTCGCCGACATGTAATGCCGGGCCGCCCCGGGGCCGCGCCCAAGCGCCGGCCCCGGGCGCGTTTCCACTCTTTCGGAGGTACTGAATATGCGTATCGTCGTCGCATTGGGCGGTAATGCCCTGCTGCGTCGTGGCGAGCCCATGACTGCTGACAATCAACGCTTGAACGTTCGGATCGCCGCCGAACAGATTTCCAAAGTCGCTCCCGGCAACGAGCTGGTAATCGCCCACGGCAACGGCCCGCAGGTCGGCCTTCTGGCCCTGCAGGGCGCCGCCTACGACAAGGTTGCCCCCTATCCGCTGGACGTCCTCGGCGCTGAAACCGAAGGCATGATCGGCTACATGATCGAACAGGAAATGGGCAACCTGCTGCCGTTCGAAGTACCGTTCGCCACCATCCTCACCCAGGTCGAAGTGGACGCCAAAGACCCGGCCTTCCAGAACCCGACCAAGCCCATCGGCCCGGTCTATTCGAAGGAAGAAGCCGAAGCCCTGGCCAAGGAGAAAGGCTGGAGCATCGCCCCCGACGGCGACAAATTCCGCCGCGTGGTCGCCAGCCCCCGTCCGAAGCGCATCTTCGAGATCCGCCCGGTCAAGTGGCTGCTGGAGAAAGGCACCATCGTCATCTGTGCAGGCGGCGGCGGCATCCCGACCATGTACGACGAATCCGGCAAGAAGCTTTCCGGCGTCGAAGCCGTGATCGACAAGGACCTGTGCTCCTCGCTGCTGGCCCAGGAGCTGTCGGCTGACATCCTGATCATCGCCACCGACGTGGACGCTGCCTACATCGACTGGGGCAAACCGACCCAGAAAGGCATCGCCCAGGCTCACCCGGACGAACTGGAACGCCTCGGCTTCGCCGCCGGCTCCATGGGTCCGAAGGTCATGGCAGCCATCGAGTTTGCCCGCGCCACCGGCAAGGATGCAGTGATCGGCTCGCTGGAAAACATCGTCGCCATCACCAAAGGCGAATCCGGCACCCGCGTCAGCACCAAAAAGGCTGGCATCGAGTACCGCTAAGACCTGTCCTCAGCAAAGGCAACATCGAAACGGGAGCCCTCATGGCTCCCGTTTTCGTTCAAGGACCCTGCGCGATCTGCCCGGAAACTCGTCGCCTACTTCCGACAATTCCTGGCGCAAGCGTGACTCGGCAGTCATCATCCTCGTCAGCTAAAGCATTCGAATCACTAGAAGCCACCGCCTGGCTTTGTGCCACCGGGCCGCGCCTCCATGCGCAACTGGCGCCCAGCCGCACAAGATGCACTTGCTGAAGGAGTTTCCGAGAGATGTCTCGACTACCGGTCATCGTTGGTTTTGGTGGATATAACGCGGCAGGCCGCAGTTCCTTCCACCATGGGTTCCGCCGCACCGTCCTCGAATCCATGGAGCCCGCCGCCCGCCAGGAAACCCTCGCCGGCCTCGCCGTGATGATGAAGCTGGTGAAAGTCGTCGACGGCCAGTATCAGGATGCCGACGGCAACGCCCTCGATCTGGCCGCCATCGAACAACGCTTCGCCGAGCAGATTCGCCAGTCCACCCTGATCCGCCGCATCGAGTTGCAATACCTCGACGTCGACGCCGCGCATTGCCACAAAAGCCTGACCGTCAACGCCGCCGGCGCCCCGCTGACCTTCACCACCCTGCGCAAGCAACTGCCCGAGCCGCTGCCGGCGAACTGGTCGGTTGAAGAGACCGAAGGCAGCGAAGTCCGCGTCACCCTGCACGACAGTTGCGAGTTCAAGGTCGACAGCTACCGCGCGCTGCCGGTGAAATCCGCCGGCCAGTTGCCCACCGGCTTCGAGCCGGGCGAGCTGTACAACTCACGTTTCCACCCGCGTGGCCTGCAGATGTCCGTAGTCGCCGCCACCGACGCAGTGCGCTCCACCGGCATCGACTGGCAGACCATCTGCAACGCGGTGCAGCCCGACGAGATCGCCGTGTTCTCCAGCAGCATCATGAGCCAGCTGGACGAAAACGGCTTCGGCGGCCTGCTGCAATCGCGCCTGCGCGGCCATCGCGTTTCGGCCAAGCAGTTGCCGCTGGGCTTCAACAGCATGCCCACCGACTTCATCAACGCCTACGTACTCGGCAGCGTCGGCATGACTGGCAGCGTGACCGGCGCCTGCGCGACCTTCCTCTATAACCTGCAGAAAGGCATCGACGTCATCACCACCGGCCAGGCCCGTGTGGCCATCGTCGGCAACGCCGAGGCGCCGATCACCTCGGAGATCATCGAGGGCTACGCCGCCATGGGCGCGCTGGCCACCGAGGAAGGCCTGCGCCTGATCGAGGGCCGCGACGATGTCGACTTCCGCCGCGCCAGCCGCCCGTTCGGCGACAACTGTGGCTTCTCCCTGGCCGAGTCCGCGCAGTACGTGGTGCTGATGGACGACGCCCTGGCCCTGGAGTTGGGCGCCGAGATCCACGGTTCGGTGCCGGACGTGTTCATCAACGCCGACGGCTTCAAGAAGTCCATCTCCGCCCCCGGCCCGGGCAACTACCTGACCATGGCCAAGGCCGTGGCCGCCGCCGCGCAGATCGTGGGCGAGAAAAGCGTGCGCCAGCACAGCTTCGTCCACGCCCACGGCTCCAGCACCCCGGCCAACCGCGTGACCGAGTCGGAAATCCTCGACCGCGTCGCCACCGCCTTCGGCATCAGCGACTGGCCGATCACCGCGGTGAAAGCCTTCGTCGGCCACTCCCTGGCCACCGCCAGCGCCGACCAGCTGATCTCGGCACTGGGCACCTTCCGCTACGGCGTCATCCCCGGCATCAAGACCGTCGACAAGTTCGCCGACGACGTCTTCAAGGACCACATCGCCCTGTCCAGCAGCGATGTGCGCCGCGACGACCTGGAAGTCTGCTTCATCAACTCCAAGGGTTTCGGCGGCAACAACGCCACCGGCGTGCTGCTGTCCCCGGCCGTCACCGAGAAGATGCTGCGCAAACGCCACGGCGATGCTGCCTTCAACGACTACCAGGCGCGCCGCGAAGCCACCCGCGCCGTCGCCCGCCAGTACGATGAAGCCGCGACCCAGGGCCGCTTCGACATCATCTATAACTTCGGCAACGACATGATCGACGAACAGGCCATCGAGATCAGCGATCAGGGCATCCAGGTCCCCGGCTTCAGCCAGACCATTGCCTACAAGAAGGATGAGCGCTTCAGCGACATGATCGACTGATCGCCGACGTTGAACGAAAAAGCCGGGCAGATGCCCGGCTTTTTTGTGCCTGACGATTCACTCGGTGTGGTCGAGGCCTGTAGGAGCGAGCTTGCTCGCGAACCGCACAACACCGTCGTCACCAGCAAAACCCGTTCGCGAGCAAGCTCGCTCCTACACCTGGCTCCGATCAGTACGTCCCCTGCCCCACGCCCAACTCGAGAATGCTGCCCTTCAGGTTCTCGAAGTCGTACTCGGTCAGCCCGACGTAATCCAGCACCAGCGCGCGCACGCTTTCCCACTCGTGGTCCTCGGTCTGGTTGCCCAGCACACGGTAGGAACCACAGATGTGCTCGGCCATCTTGAGGATTGCCAACAGGTTCTTCAGCTGGGTGTCGCGGGAATTGTCGTCACTGAAGATCGACAGCGCGTTGTGGTGGTTGGCGATGGCCTCGCAGACGTGTTCCGGCAGGCGCCACGAGCGTGCCGTGAAGTAGCCGACCACCGCATGATTGGTGTTCAGTACGCGGTTCTCGGTGTCGACCACGCGGCGTTCGTCACTGGCGCTGGCGTAGGCCTCTTCCAGCACCGCCATGTAGTTGGGGAAACGCTTGAGCATCAGCGGGATGCCGCAGTTGTGGAACAACCCCAGCGCGTATGCCTCGTCCACCGACTCGTAGCCAATGCGCTTGGCCAGGGTCAGGCAGCTCATGGCCACGTCCTGCGCGGTATCCCAGAAGCGATTAAGGGTGACGATGGTGTCGTCGGTCATCTCGCCCTTGATCGACTGGGCGTTGATCAGGTTGATCACCGAACGGCTGCCCAGCAGGTTCACCGCACGCTGGATCGAAGTGATGCGATTGGCCAGGCCGAAGAACGGCGAGTTCACCAGCTTCAGCAGCGCACCGGACAGCCCCGGGTCCTGGCTGATCAGCTTGGCGATCGCCTTCAGGTCCGGATTGGGCATGAACTGCTCCATCTGCAGGTCAACCATGATCTGCGGCTGCGGCGGCACGCTGATGCCCTGCAGGGCCTGACGGATCTGTTCGGCGGAGAGTTCTTGGGACATGAAGGCGCGGACTGGAAAGTTGACGGGGCGCACAGTTTACCCAGAGCAACGCATTCTGGAACTGCCGTTTTAGACTGAACTTTCATCGGCTGCTGTGTCGGAACCTTTACACCCAAGCGGAAGAAATGGGAGACACGCCATGAGCAAGACACTCAAAGGCAAGACCGTCGCCATCCTGGTCACCGATGGTTTCGAACAGGTCGAACTGACCGGCCCGCGCGAGGCGCTAGAGGAGGCCGGCGCCAAGGTGAAGATCCTCTCCGACAGCACCGACAAGGTACGCGGCTGGAACCACGACAAGCCGGCGGACAACTTCAAGGTCGACGGCACCTTCGAGACCGCCCGCGTCGATGACTATGACGCGGTGCTGCTACCCGGCGGCGTGATCAACGCCGACCAGATCCGCAACCTGCCCAAGGCCCAGGAAATCGTGCAGAAGGCCAGCGAGGCCGGCAAACCCATCGCCGTGATCTGCCACGGCGCCTGGTTGCTCGTCTCCGCCGGCCTGGTGAAGGGCAAGACGCTGACCAGCTGGAACTCGCTCAAGGACGACATCAACAACGCCGGCGGCCACTGGGTAGACCGCCAGGTGGTCAAGGACGGGCATCTGATCAGCAGCCGCAAGCCCGACGATATTCCCGCTTTCAACAAACAACTGATCGAAACCCTCGCCGCCTGATCCGATCAAAAGCGCGTGCGCCCTGCTCCGGCGGCGCACGCTGCTGCGCTATAATCCCGCTCTTTTGCCGGAGCCTTCCCCATGACCCTGCCCAGCCTGCGTCTGAAAGCCAACGCCGAGCGCCGCCTGCGCGCCGGCCACCTGTGGGTCTACAGCAACGAGGTGGACGTCGCCGCCACCCCGCTGAACGGCTTCGGCGCCGGCGAACAGGCCATCCTCGAAATGGCCAACGGCAAGCCGCTGGGCATCGTCGCGATGAGCCCGAACAACCTCATCTGCGCCCGTCTGATTTCCCGCGATACCAAGCACGTTCTCGACAAATCGCTACTGGTTCACCGCCTGAACGTCGCCCTGAGCCTGCGCGATCGCCTGTTCGACAAGCCCTTCTACCGCCTCGTCTACGGTGACTCCGACCTGCTGCCGGGCCTGGTGGTAGACCGTTTCGGCGACGTACTGGTAGTCCAGCTCGCCTCGGCGACCATGGAGAAGCACCGCGACGACGTACTCGCCGCCCTGCTGCAGGTGCTCAAGCCCAGCGCCGTGCTGTGGAAGAACGACTCCAGCGCCCGCGATGCCGAAGGTCTTGAGCGCTACGTCGAGAACGCCTACGGCGAAGTCCCCGAATGGGTCGCCCTGGAAGAGAACGGCGTGAAGTTCGAAGCTCCGGTGCTCGCCGGCCAGAAGACCGGCTGGTTCTACGACCACCGCATGAACCGCGCCCGCCTGCAGCCCTATGTACAAGGCAAGCGCGTACTGGACCTGTTCAGCTACATCGGCGGCTGGGGCATCCAGGCCGCGGCCTTCGGCGCCAGCGAAGTGATGTGCGTCGACGCCTCCGGCTTCGCCCTGGATGGCGTGGAACGCAACGCCACCCTCAACGGCCTGGCCGAGAAAGTCGCCTGCGTGGAAGGTGACGTATTCGACGCCCTGCGCGAGCTGAAGGCCGCCGACGAGCGCTTCGACGTGATCGTTGCCGACCCGCCCGCCTTCATCAAGCGCAAGAAGGACCTGAAGAACGGCGAGGCCGCCTACCGCCGCCTCAACGAACAGGCCATGCGCCTGCTGTCCAAGGACGGCGTGCTGGTCAGCGCCTCCTGCTCGATGCACCTGCCCGAAGACGACCTGCAGAACATCCTGCTGGGTAGCGCCCGCCACCTGGACCGCAACATCCAGTTGCTCGAGCGCGGCGGCCAGGGCCCGGACCATCCGGTTCACCTGGCGATCCCGGAAACCCGCTACATCAAGAGCCTGACCGTGCGCCTGCTGCCTAACGGCTAAGACGGTACAGCACGAAAACGGGGCGCCTCCTCTCGGGATGCGCCCCGTTTTTCGTTTCAACGGCGGATGGCGGATAACGCTTGGAGCGTTATGCGCCCTACGAGATAAGGTCCCTCACCCCCTTCACTTCACCGGCATCAGCGAATCCGCCTCGCTGATCACCGCCTTGCCGGTGCTGCGCTGGAACAGGCAAAGCTCGCGCCCCTGCTTGCCCTTCATGTGCGCCTGCGGACTCTTCTTTTCAGGGTATAGGCCTCCAATCATCAGCGCCGTGTAGCCCACGCTGTCGTCGAACAGCACCGGCGCGCCCAGTACCTTCTTGTTCTGCAGATGGCTCAGCGCCAGGCAGGCTTCGCGCTGCTGCTTGTCCTGCGCTTGCCAGGCCGCATCGGACGAGGCCTGCACGCTGCCAACGAAGAGCGCAGCCAGTAGGGCGACGGGGAGGATTCTCATGGGGTTGCTCCTTCAACGAACGGGATCGAAAAGCGTCAATGGCCATTCTGACCACGCCAGCGCGGCGAAAGTCTATGGCCCGCGCCGACCGCCAGCCTTTCCCTGGCGGCAAGGCCCGGCGTAGAATCCGGCTCATTCCTGCCATTTATCCCCCGGCGGGCCTGTGAGCCCCGGCCGAGCAGGCGGTGACCCCGCCAAGCCCCGCGCCGACCTCGCCCATGCAAGGCCATCTGCTGTTTGCATCCGGTGCGTACCGCGCTCACGATACGACTTAGAGTCTGCTCAAGGTCTCGCCGGCCAGCGCCATCCGCTGCACGCCGCCGCACAGAAGACCCGGATCGACTCCCACCGTGCACCTGAGCCGCAGGAACCTGTCATGCCCGATTACCGTTCGAAAACCTCCACCCACGGCCGCAACATGGCCGGCGCCCGCGCCCTGTGGCGCGCCACCGGGATGAAGGACGAAGACTTCAAGAAACCGATCATCGCCATCGCCAACTCCTTCACCCAGTTCGTGCCCGGCCACGTGCACCTGAAGGACCTGGGCCAGCTGGTCGCCCGCGAGATCGAAAAACACGGCGGCGTGGCCAAGGAATTCAACACCATCGCCGTGGACGACGGCATCGCCATGGGCCATGACGGCATGCTCTATTCCCTGCCGTCGCGCGAGATCATCGCCGACTCCGTGGAATACATGGTCAACGCCCACTGCGCCGACGCCATCGTCTGCATCTCCAACTGCGACAAGATCACCCCCGGCATGCTGATGGCCGCCCTGCGCCTGAACATCCCAGTGGTGTTCGTCTCCGGCGGCCCGATGGAAGCCGGCAAGACCAAGCTGGCCAACCACGGCCTGGACCTGGTGGACGCCATGGTCGTCGCCGCCGACGACTCCTGCTCCGACGAGAAAGTCGCCGAGTACGAGCGCAGCGCCTGCCCGACCTGCGGCTCCTGCTCCGGCATGTTCACCGCCAACTCGATGAACTGCCTGACCGAAGCCCTGGGCCTGTCCCTGCCGGGCAACGGTTCGACCCTGGCCACCCACGCCGACCGCGAGCAGCTGTTCCTGCGCGCCGGCCGCCTGGCCGTCGAGTTGTGCCAGCGCTACTACGGCGAAGGCGACGAGTCCGTGCTGCCGCGTAATGTCGCCAGCTTCAAGGCGTTCGAAAACGCCATGACCCTGGACATCGCCATGGGCGGTTCGACCAACACCATCCTGCACCTGCTGGCCGCTGCCCAGGAGGCGGAGATCGCCTTCGACCTGCGCGACATCGATCGCCTGTCGCGCAAGGTGCCGCAGCTGTGCAAGGTCGCGCCGAACATCCAGAAGTACCACATGGAAGACGTGCACCGCGCCGGCGGTATCTTCTCCATCCTCGGTGAACTGGCCCGTGGCGGCCTGCTGCACACCGACGTGCCGACCGTGCACAGCCCGAGCATGGCCGACGCCATCGCCGAGTGGGACATCACCCAGACCCAGGACGAGAAGGTCCACACCTTCTTCAAGGCCGGCCCCGCTGGCATCCCGACCCAGGTGGCGTTCAGCCAGAGCACCCGCTGGGACACCCTGGATGACGACCGCGCCGAAGGCTGCATTCGCAGTGTCGAGCACGCCTATTCCCAGGAAGGTGGCCTGGCCGTGCTGTACGGCAACATCGCCCTCGACGGCTGCGTGGTGAAGACCGCTGGCGTGGACGAGTCCATCCACGTGTTCGAAGGCCGCGCGAAGATCTTCGAAAGCCAGGACGGCGCCGTGAAGGGCATCCTCGCCGATGAAGTGAAGCCGGGCGACATCGTGATCATCCGCTACGAAGGCCCGAAAGGCGGCCCGGGCATGCAGGAAATGCTGTACCCGACCAGCTACCTGAAGTCCAAGGGCCTGGGCAAGGACTGCGCCCTGCTCACCGACGGTCGCTTCTCCGGCGGCACCTCCGGCCTGTCCATCGGCCACGCCTCGCCGGAAGCTGCCGCAGGCGGCGCCATCGGCCTGGTGCAGGACGGCGACAAGGTGCTGATCGACATCCCCAACCGCAGCATCAACCTGCTGGTGAGCGATGAAGAACTGGCCACCCGCCGCGCCGAGCAGGACAAGAAGGGCTGGAAGCCGGCGCTGCCGCGCGCGCGCAAGGTGAGCACTGCGCTGAAAGCCTACGCCCTGCTCGCCACCAGCGCCGACAAGGGCGCGGTGCGCGACAAGGCCCTGCTGGACGGTTGAGTCTGGTAGTGACATGAAAAAGCCCGGCGAATGCCGGGCTTTTTTATTGATGTGGCGCGGTGGCTTATGACTTGGTTGCCGAGACCTTAGGACAGTCGCCCGAGCCGGGTTTGAGGCCGCGATCCGCATTGCAGATGGTACCTTTCTCCTCCCAAGCGACCGAGCTCTCCCCCTGGGTCTTGGTAGGAGTGAGCTCTATCTTGAGTGCATTTCCATCCGCGTCCGTGGCTGCAGTCGAGGCTTTTATCACACCCTTTTCCACCGCATAGTCGCCGGTAATGTTGGACGTCGCGGTAAAGCTCTTCGGAATCCCGTAATCACCCGCCTTGCAGTCGTCTGCCTTGCCCGTTTCGGAGATACAAAGGCTCACCGCAGTTTTGACGGCGGACAGCTCTGCCTTGGCTGCAGCAGCCCTTGAGCGAGACGAATAATCCGAATACAGCGGCAAGGAAACCGAAGCCAGAATCCCGATGATCGCGACCACGATCATCAACTCGATCAGGGTGAAACCTTGTTGTTTAACCATCTGCGTGTCCCTCTGATTGCGCCGGATACCCGAATGGCTCCGGATGCATTCCAGTGAAGCCACGCCAACGGGTTAAAACATTCAGAGACGTCCGCACAGCCGGTTGAAAATTCGGCGCTTTTTCGCGGAGAGAACACTTCCGAGGTGCCACTGCACAGGCGCGCCGTAGGAATGAAGACTTCCCCATTCATCCCTCCTTGCCTCATGGCACTGTGCGATCCCGCTCAGGGCCAGTAAAATCGCGCTCTTTTTTCCCGGACCGCCGCCCATGAGCTCCCTCGAGAACCCGTCCGCCGCCAACGACCAGCCCGACCTGGTCTACGGCCTGGAAGACCGCCCCGCCCTGCCCATCGCCCTGCTCGCGGCGCTGCAGCACCTGCTGGCGATCATCGTGCCGATCGTCACCCCCGGCCTGCTGATCTGCCAGGCGCTGGGCGTGTCGCCGCGCGACACCAACCTGATCGTGTCGATGTCGCTGGTGATCTCCGGCATCGCCACCTTCGTCCAGTGCAAGCGCTTCGGACCGTTCGGCGCGGGGCTGTTGATCGTCCAGGGCACCAGCTTCAACTTCGTCGGCCCGCTGATCGCCGGCGGGGCGCTGATGGTGAAGAACGGCACGCCGGTGGAAGCGGTGATGGCGGCGATCTTCGGCGTGGTCATGGCCGGCTCCTTCGTCGAAATGGGCGTATCGCGCATCCTGCCCTTCGTGAAGCGCCTGATCACCCCGCTGGTCACGGGCATCGTGGTGCTGATGATCGGCCTCACCCTGATCAAGGTCGGCCTGATCAGCATGGGCGGCGGCTTCTCCGCCATGGCCAACGGCACCTTCGCCAATGGCGAAAACCTGATGCTGTCGGGCCTGGTGCTGGCGATCATCGTCATCCTCAACCGCATCCCGGTGGTGTGGATGCGCAGCGGCGCCATCGTCATCGCCCTGGCCGTGGGCTACGCGCTGGCCGGCTACCTGGGGCGCCTGGACTTCACCGGCATGCACGAAGCGCCGGCCTTCCAGGTCCCGGTGCCGCTGCACTTCGGCCTGGGCTTCTCCTGGAGCCTGTTCATCCCGATGCTGGTGATCTACCTGGTCACCTCGCTGGAAGCCATCGGCGACGTCACCGCCACCAGCAAGATCTCCAAGCAGCCGGTGGAAGGCCCGCTGTGGATGCAGCGCATCAAGGGCGGCGTGCTGGTGAACGGCGCCAACTCGCTGCTGGCCGGCCTGTTCAACACCTTCCCCAGCTCGGTGTTCGCGCAGAACAACGGCGTGATCCAGCTGACTGGCGTCGCCAGCCGCCACGTCGGCCTGTGGATCGCCGCGATGCTCATCGTGCTAGGCCTGTTCCCCAGCGTCGCCGGGGTGATCCAGGCCGTGCCGGAACCGGTGCTCGGCGGCGCGGTAATGGTGATGTTCGGCGCGGTTGCCGCCTCGGGCATCAACATCCTCGCCGGCACCCATCTGGACCGCCGCGCGCTGCTGATCATCGCCGTCAGCCTGGCGCTGGGCCTGGGCATTTCGCAGGTGCCGGAGTTCCTCGCGCACATGCCCCACGCGATCCGCAACGTGCTGGAATCCGGCGTCGCCACCGGCGGCATCTGCGCGCTGCTGCTGAACTGGTTCCTGCCCGAGTCCGACGCCGCCAAGGCCTCGCACAACGGCTGATCCGCCACGACGCCACCTTCGGGTGGCGTCGTCGTTTATGCTCCCTGGCATGAACACTTCCCTGCGCATCGGCGTCATCGCCGACACCCACGGCCTGCTGCGCCCCGAAGCGCTGGCGGCGCTGCGCGGCTGCGAGCGCATCCTGCACCTGGGCGATATCGGCCCCGCCTCGCTGCTCGATCAACTCCGCGAGCTCGCCCCGCTGGACGTGGTGCGCGGCAACAACGATACCGACGACTGGGCTGGTGCGTTGCCGGAGACCTTGCTGCTGGAGCTGGGCGGGTTGCGGCTTTACCTGATCCACGACCTCAAGCAACTGGCCATCGATCCGGCGGACGAAGGCATCGACGTGGTGCTGGCGGGGCATTCGCACAAGCCCCTGAATGAGGTGCGCGATGGGGTTCTCTATCTGAATCCGGGAAGCGCAGGGCCGCGGCGGTTCAAGCTGCCGATTGCGCTGGCGATTCTGGAGATCGTCGACGGGCAACCCAGGGTGGAGATGGTTTCGCTCGCCTGAGAGCGTTCGCGAGGCCGCATCCGTTCCCTACGGAAAACGGCATTCCCCACATCCATGTGGGTCACAAGCTCGCTCCGAACGGTGCAATGTCGTAGGGCGCATAACGCGCCAGCGTTATCCGCCGCACTTTAGCCGGCGCATAACCTGTTCCAGGTTATGCGCCCTACGGACTCACATGAGCCCGCACGCGGTGCTCTTCGCAGGAGCGAGCTTGCTCGCGAACTGCCGCCGCACCGTACCTAAGGCTCCAGCAACTGGGTGGCCAACTGCGCCACCGCCTCCTGCCGCTCGGTCTTCTCGCTGCGCCGCTTGCCATTGAGGCCCGACCACTCCGGATGCGCCCGCGCCTTGCGCAGGGCATCGGGTAGCTTGCCCTCGCGCCATTGCTTGTCCTCCGGCGATTGCAGGTGGATTGCCTCCACCGCCGCATGCCCGCGAGTCTGCAAGGCCGCCAGCAGTTGCCGCTGCCGCAGCGCCAGCAGACGCAGCACGCTGTCGTCCACCGACAACTCGCGGCTGCCCTTGAGCTTGCCCAGCAGGCGCTGGCCGTAATGGCCGACGGTCTGCCAGGCACCGCCGGCGAGGGCGCCCAGCGCAGTCGCCGCACCCAGTGTCAGGCCGCCCACCAGCAGATCGATCCCCGCTCCCGCCGCCGCACCGGCCGCGACGCCACCGCCGAGGCGAATGCCCAGTTGGCGCAGGGTTTCCGGGTTGAACAGATCATCGCCCCAGCGGCCGTCCATCAACGGCAGGTCAGCCGCGCGGGCGTCGTCCTTGCGGAAGGCGTAGAGGCTGAGCAGCGCCTTCACGCAGCTGTCTTCGCGCTTGCGTACCTGGTTGCGCAGCGTTTCGGTGGCGGCGCGCATGGCGGCATCGCCTGCCGGCACCAGTTGGCGGCAGGCGGCGACATCCACCAGCAATTCGGCGATCAACCGCGCACCGGCCTCGCGGCGGGCGACAGCTTGTGCTTCGTGATCGGCCACCAGTCGATCCAGTTGCGGGCGCGCACGCTCCATCAACAGAGCAAGGCTTTCGTAGAGGCGGCGCTCACCGTCCAGCGGCGGCGCCACGCTGTCGAAGCGCACCAGCGCGTGCAGGCCGAGACGGGACAGCGCCTCGCGCCACTGCTCTTCGCGGTGCTGCGGGCTGGCGACGAAATTGAGCACCGGGAGCAACGGCCGGGCGCAGGCGGCCAGTACCGCCAGTTCGTCGCGGTACTTGGCCAGTACCGGCTCGCGGGCGTCGATCACGTAGAGGCCGGCGTCGGAGGCGAGCAACTGGCGCAGCACCTTGGCTTCCTGCTCGAAACGGCCGCGGGCTTCGCTACCGTCGAGGAAACGACGGAGTTTCTCCGGGCCATCCAGGCGCTCGCCGGGGCGCTCAAGGCCGTCGAGGAAATCGCGCAGGGCGATGGCGTCTTCCAGGCCCGGCGTGTCGTACAGCTCCAGCAGCGGCTCACCATCGACCGACAGACGTGCGCCTTCCACATGCCGCGTGGTACTGGGGCGATGCGAGACTTCGCCGAAGCCCACATCACGGGTCAGGGTCCGCAGCAGCGAGGTCTTGCCGACGTTGGTGTGGCCGACCACGGCCAGTTTCAGCGCATCAGTCATGCCCAGTCTCCAGCCAACCCAGCGGGGATGCCGAGGTGTGAGGCAAATTCAGCCGCTCGATGCCGGCGTGCCAATCGCCCAGGCGCTCGGCGTCCAGCGCTTCGCCCGGCGGCGCCTGCAGCAGCCAGACGCGAGTGGCGGCGGCGCAACGCGACAGTTCGGCGATCAACGCCAGGGTGCCGCGATCCGGCGAGCGGCGCGGGTCGCAGGCGATCACCAGGCGCGCTGGCGGGTAGCGCGTCAGTTGCTCCAGCAGGCGGCGGCGCTGGGCACCGTCGTCGAGGTCGCCGGCATTGGCAATCCCTGCCGGCAGCTTCGGCGGCCAGTTGGGTCGGTCCAGCAGTTCGATGGAGACCAGCAGCGCGCCATCGGCGGTGGACGCCGGCAACTGCGCTTGTGGCTCGACCAGCTCATCCGGTGCGGCATCGCTGACACCCAGCCGTTCGCTGGCGGGCATCAGGCGTTCGCGCAGCAGGGCGTAGCCGGGCAGCGAGACATCCAGCGCCAGCTGCGCGCGCCCGCGCTTCCAGCGCCACAGGCAGAGCAGCCAGAGCGCGCCGCGCAGCAGCACGCCATACACCAGCAGGATGCCCACCAGCCAACCGGCCCAGGCATGGCGCGCGTTTTCGCTGGCCACCAGGGCATCGCCACTGGCACGCACCAGGTCGGAGTCGGGCTGCGGGAAGCCGAGCAGGGACGGCAGCGCACCCAGACCGTGGGTCAGCGCAATGAAGGTATCGCCACCGAGGATGGTGGTCTCCCAGACGAAGCCGTAGCGCCGCGTCGCCAGCAGCGCCAGCATCACGCCCAGCGCGCTGCTCAGCGCGACGAACCACAGGCCGTGGACCAGCAGGCCGAGCGCCCAGCGGGTCAGCTTCTGGCGATCCAACAGCACCAGCAACGCCGGCGCCAGCTGCGCCGCATGGGCATCGCGGGCGAGCTTGCCGCTCAGCCACAGCCACAGGCGCCCAAGCGCGCCGGCCGCCTCACCGCCGGCGAAGAAGGCCAGCGTCCAGCCAACGAGGGTAATGAGGTGCAGCCCGAGCAGACTGGCCAAAGCCCAGAACACGTTGACCGGGCGCTGTCCGTCGCCCAGCGCGGCGAAGGCCAGGCCGCCGCCGGTGAACAGCGCCAGCGCCAGCAGCAGGTAGATCGACAGGCGCGCACCCTGGCTCCAGGTGCGCAAGGCGGCGCGCTGGCCATCGCGCTCGGCCAGCAGCAGCGCGCGGTGCTGAAGGCGCTGTGCGAGGTCGCCACCGCCAACGATGGCGCGGCGATTGGCCTCGCTGTCTTCCAGGGGACCGACCTGTTCCTCGCGCAGGCGCACGGCCTCGCACAGCCACAGGGATTGGAGGGCGGACTCGCTCACGGGTTCTCCGACAATCGGTATTCGCCAGCAAGGATAACCGCTGCTCGCCGTGGCGTCCCGGCGCCGCCGGTAACACCCTGCATCGTCAACCAAACCAAGGAGGGGCTCTCGCCAGGCGCGGGCGGGCTCAGACTCAGCCGATAGCACTGCCCCTATAAAAACAACAATGAGGCCTCGCCATGCTGCGCTCGCTGCTCAGTGCCTTGCCCCTGCTGCTCGCCGCCACCACCGCGGCGGCCGTGGAAACACCGCCGGTACGCCCTTCCGACTGGGGCCCGGACACCCCGCTGATGCAGGCCGTGCCGCCGCGCCAGCTGGACGCCAGTGTCAGCGCCCGGCAGTCCGCCAGCAATACCTCGCAACTGTGGATCAGCCAGACCGACTTCCGCCTGCACGACGACATCGGCTTCTTCATCCGCAAGATGCTGATCCAGATGAGCCCGGTGGCCGGCGCGGGCACGCCGCTGATGCTCGACGACCCGAAGTCCATGGTCGCGCACATCCAGGCCGGGGACATCTTTGTCGCCGACGCCACCCTCGCCAGCCTGCTCAACGAAGAGCTGCGCAATGCCAATGCGCCTGTGCGCAACCTGAAACTCAGCACCCGCGCCGATGGCCAGGAAGTCCACGGCGAACTGCTGCGCAAGGGGCGCTGGCGGCCACTGCGGATGGTCACCGGGATCGAGCAGGCCGGGCCGCTGAAGGTGGCGCTGGTGCCGCAGCGGATCTACGTCGACAACGTGGATGTCACGCCCTCGCTGAGCGCCGCGTCCATCGAGATGTCCGAGGTGCTGCAACTGCACACCGCGCACATGCAGCTGATCGGCAACCGCATCCTGGTCGACCTCGACGGCCTGTTCCCGCCGCCGCGCCTGGACTTCGCCGTGCGCAGCCTGAAGCTCGCCGACGGCGGCATGGACCTGCTGCTGGGCAGCGAGTTGGCCGAGCTGAAATGGCCGCGCCTCAAGGCACCGAAAAGTTACATGTTCATCGAGGGCGGCGACATCAAAATGGCGCGGACCATCCTGGTGAAGGCCTACGCGCTGTTCACCAGCCTCAGCCCCGATGCCCCGCTGCTGTTCAACCTCTACGACTACCGGCGCCAGCTGCAGTACGGCGAAATCCGCCTGCGCGAGGACGGCATGGTGCATATCGCCGTCTCGCCGGTGAAGGCGCCCGCCCCGGAGGAGAAAGCCCTATGAGAACCCTCCTCGCTTCCTTGCTCCTGCTGGCGTTTGCCGGCAACGCCGCCGCCGAGAGCGCCATCGACAAGCAGCAGCGCGAACTGGGCGTGCTGCGCCAGGGCTGGTTCCAGCAGACGCCGCCGGCAGCGGACTTCAAGGCCAGCCGGCCGGGCGGCCTGCGCGACTCCGGCCAGGACGGCGTGGGCATCCTGCTGAACAACGTGGACCTCTATTTCCAGGGCGGCATCGGCTTCCACAGCCCGCAGCTCAAAGGCTGGCTGGTGCCGCTCAAGGCCGGCGAGCCCATCGACTTCGACCGCCCGCAGGACATGCGCATCAACGTCTCCGAGGGCGAGGTGATCCTCAGCCCCGAGCAGCTCGCCAACCTGTTCAACCAGCACATCCTCGATTACCCGGAGACGATGCTGCGCGGCTTCCAGCTGAGCGTCGAAGGCGACCGCCTGCTGGTCTCCGGCGAGGTCCAGCCGCTGGGCGTCGGGCCCTGGCTGCCGTTGCGGCTGTCCGGCACGGTGAAGCTCGACGGCGACAACCTCGACTACCAACCCGACAGCGTGAAGGTGCTCGGCGTGCCCAGCTACGGCGCCATGAGCCTGGTCGGCCTGCGCCTGGATTCGCTGGTGACCCTGGAGCGGCCCGGCGCGGTGCTGCAGGACAACGTGATGCACCTGAACTACCACCAGGTCTTCCCGCTGGTGGGCATCGATGGCCGCGTCGAATCCAGCTGGCTGGACGCCAAGGGACTGCACCTGAAGTTCGCGCCCAAGCCCGGCGCCGCTTCGCTGGCCTTCGAGCCGCCGCGCCAGGCCGGGCCGTCCTATATCTGGCTGCAATCGGGGGACCTGAAGATCTTCGAGATCCTCATCACCTACTCGCAAGTGCTGCTCAAGGCCGAGCGGCCCGAGCAGACGCTGTCGTTCAACCTCAAGGACTACCGCAAGGTGCTCTCCACCGGCATCACCCAGGTCAACGAGGACGGCACCTTCTTCATGCGCGTTCCGCCAGCCGCCGGCCCCGCCGAGGGTGAGCGGCTGGTATCCTCTGGCACTGGGAGTTCCCACTGATGTTCAGCACTGGAGTCACGATGTCCGAAGCCCTGCCCCTGGCGATGATCGCCGCCCTTGCCGACAACCGCGTGATCGGCGTCGACAACCGCCTGCCCTGGCACCTGCCGCAGGACCTCAAGCACTTCAAGGCGATGACCCTGGGCAAGCCGGTGATCATGGGCCGCAAGACCTGGGATTCGCTGGGCCGCCCGCTACCGGGCCGGCTGAATATCGTGGTGACCCGCCAGGCCGGGCTGAAGCTGGAAGGCGCGGAAGTCTTCACCAGCCTCGACGCCGCCCTTGAGCGCGCCGCCGAATGGGCGAAGCAGGAAGAGGCCGAGGAACTGATGCTGATCGGCGGGGCGCAGCTGTATGACGAGGCGCTGGAGCGCGCCGAGCGGCTGTACCTGACCCGCGTGGGGTTGAGCCCGGCGGGTGATGCGCACTTCCCCGAAGTGGATGAAGCGCACTGGCATCTGGCTTCGAGCATCGAGCATGACGCCGAGGGCGAGACGCCGGCTTATGCGTTCGAGGTGTGGGAGCGGGCTTGATTGCTCAGCGTATTCAGAGCCCCCTCACCCCAGCCCTCTCCCAGAGGGAGAGGGAGCCGAATGTGCCGAGATGAATTCTGCGTTCCCTGGCCCCTCCGGCTCACTCAAAGCTTTCAAAGCGCACTGAACAGTCCCCTCTCCCTCTGAGCGGGGCGCGCAGCCAGGGTTAGGGTGAGGGAACGCCCAACTCCGAACCCACAAAGAAAAACGCCGCCCCGGGTCACCCGGCGCGGCGTTTTTCATTACCGGCGCATCAGAACACAAAGTGCTCCGCGTCCAGCCCCATCAGACAATCCGCCCCGCCCAGCAGCGCCTCGCGGTGCATGCTGGCGCGCGGCAGGATGCGCTTGATGTAGAACTCCGCGCTGGCGAGCTTGGCGCGGTAGAAGTCCGCGTCGCCCTCGCCGACCGCCAGCTTCGCCTGGGCCACGCCGGCGGCCTGCACCCACAGGCCCGCCAGCAGCACATAGGAGCAGTACTGCAGGAAGTCCACCGAGGTAGCGCCAATTTCCTGCGGGTCGCGCTGGCAGGCGGCGATCACTTCGCTGGTCAGGCTGCGCCATTCCAGCAGGCGTTGGCGCACGGTTTCTGCCAGGCCGGCCAGTTCGGTACGGGCTCCTGCAGTCTCGCAGACAGCCGCCAGCTCGCCGATCAGCGCATTCAACTCCGTACCGCCGTCGCCCAGCAGCTTGCGACGGATCAGGTCGAGCGCCTGGATGCCGTTGGTGCCTTCGTAGATCTGGGTGATGCGGCTATCGCGCATCAGCTGCTCCATGCCCCACTCGCGGATGTAGCCGTGGCCGCCGTAGACCTGCACGCCGAGGCTGGATACCTCCTGGCCGACATCGGTGAAGAACGACTTCACGATGGGGATCAGCAGCGCCGCACGCTTGCTCGCGGCCTTGCGGGCGTCGGCCTCGGGATGGCCGTGCTCCAGGTCCAGCTCCCGTGCGCAGAGTGCGGACACCATCCGGCAGCCCTCGGTCAGGGTCTTCTGGGTCAGCAGCATGCGCCGCACGTCCGGGTGGACAATGATCGGGTCGGCGGCCTTGGACGGCTCCGCCGCACCGGTCAGCGCCCGCGATTGCAGGCGCTCGCGGGCATAGGCCAGCGCGCCCTGGCAGGAGCGCTCGGCGATACCCAGTCCCTGCAGGCCGACCTGGAAGCGCGCGTCGTTCATCATGGTGAACATGCAGGCCAGCCCCTGGTTGGCCTGGCCGATCAGCCAGCCGGTGGCGCCGTCGAAGTTCATCACGCAGGTGGACGCGCCCTTGATGCCCATCTTGTGTTCGATGGCACCGCAGCTCAGGGCGTTGCGCGCGCCCGGCGTGCCGTCGGGGTTGGCGATGAACTTGGGCACGAGGAACAGGCTGATGCCCTTCACCCCGGCCGGCGCATCCGGTAGGCGCGCCAGCACCAGGTGGACGATGTTCTCCGACAGGTCCTGTTCGCCGCCGCTGATGAAGATCTTGCTGCCGCTGACGCTGTAGGAGCCGTCAGCCTGCGGCTCGGCGCGGGTGCGCAGCAGCGCGAGGTCGGTACCGGCCTGCGGCTCGGTGAGGCACATGGTGCCGCTCCACACGCCACTGACCATCTTCGCCAGGTAGTCGCGCTGAAGCTCCGGCGCGCCGTGCTTGTACAGCGCCAGCACAGCGCCCTCGGTCAGCCCGGAATAGACGCGGAAGGACAGCGAGGCGGCCATCAGCATCTCGTGGAAACTGGCCGAGACCATCTGCGGGAAGCCCTGGCCGCCGAACTCGGTCGGCCCGGTCATGCTCGCCCAGCCGTTGTCGCAGTACTGCTTGTACGCGTCGCGGAAGCCGTCCGGCGTGGTGACTTCGCCATTGAGCAAGGTCGCACCCTGCTCGTCGCTGTTACGGTTCAGCGGTGCGACCACTTCGCCGGTGTAACGCGCGCCTTCTTCCAGCACGCCGTCGATCAGCTCGCGGTCGAGGCCGTTGCCCAGCAGCTCACAGTGGGCGCTGACGTCGAACAGTTCGTGGAGGACGAAGCGCATGTCGCGCAAGGGTGCCTGGTAACTCATGTTCAATGCTCCTGTTTGACGTCAGCGAAGCGACCATTGGCGGCGGCCAGGCGCTCGATCAGCGCGGCCGGCTGCCAGTGCGCGCCGTGCTCGCCAGCCAGGTCGCGCAGGCGCGCCAGCACGCTCTGCAGGCCCTGGGCATCGGCCCAGGCCATTGGGCCGGACTTGTCCTTGGGGAAGCCATAACCATTGAGGTAAACGGTGTCGATGTCGGCGCTGGTGGAGGCGATGCCTTCGTCGAGGATCTTCGCGCCTTCGTTGACCAGGGCCAGCAGGCAGCGCTCGAGGATTTCCTCGGCACCGATATCGCGGCGGGAGTAACCCAGGCGCTCGGATTCGCGCACCACCAGGGCGTCGACTTCCGGGTCATGCTCGGCCTGGCGGCTGCCCGGCTCGTAGTGATAGAAGCCGTTGCCGCTCTTCTGGCCGAAACGGCCCATCTCGCACAGGCGGTTATCCACCTGCACGGTCGGCGCGTCCTGGCCCTTGCCGGCCAACTCGCGGGCGCGCCATTCGAGGTCGATACCGACCACATCGAACATGCGGAACGGCCCCATGGCGAAACCGAAGCTTTGGATCGCCGCGTCCACCTGGTGCGGCAGCGAGCCTTCGAGGATCAACCGGCGCGACTCCTGGACGTACTTCTCCAGCATGCGGTTGCCGATGAAGCCGTGGCAGTTGCCGGCCACCACGCTGACCTTGCCCATGCGCTCGCCCAGTTCCAGCGCGGCTTCGAGCACGGCGGGCGCAGTCTTCGCACCGCGCACGATCTCCAGCAGCTTCATGATGTGCGCCGGGCTGAAGAAGTGCAGGCCGAGCACCTGCGACGGCCGCGAGGTCACGGCGGCGATGGCGTCGACGTCCAGGTAGGAGGTGTTGGAGGCCAGGATCGCCGAGGGTTTCAGCGCCGCGTCCAGCTCGCGGAAGATCGACTGCTTGAGTTCGAGGTTCTCGTATACCGCCTCGATCACCAGGTCCACTTCGCGGATCGCCGCGTAGTTCGCCACCTGGGAGATACGCGCACGGCGGCGAGCTGCCTCGGCCTCGTCGATGCGGCCCTGGCGGACGTTGTGGGCGTAGGTGTCGGCCACGGCGCCGAGGGCCTGGGTCAGCATCTGCGGGTTGTTGTCCAGCCACAGGACCTGCACGCCGGCGTTCGCCAGGCACATGGCAATGCCCCGGCCCATGGTGCCCGCGCCGATGACGGCGGCGCTGGCGATGCGGATGTTCTGGCTCATGTTGTTCCTCTTGTCAGCCTGAAACGCTCGTTTGAAGACCACTCACCTTAGGGAAGGCGGTACTATTTTTGAAATTTTGAGTTGTGATAAGTGGCATTCAGCCGATGAATATGAATACGTTCGACCTCAACCTGCTGCGGGTGCTGGACGCGCTGCTGCGCGAGCGCAACGTCTCGCGCGCGGCTGAGCGCCTGTCACTGAGCCAGCCCGCGGTGAGCAACGCGCTGAACCGCCTGCGCGAGCTGCTCGATGATCCGCTGCTGGTGCGTGTCGGCCGGGCGATGCAGCCGACGCCCCGGGCGCTGGAGCTGGAAGCGCCGATCCGCGATGCGCTGCAGCGCATCGGCCAGAGCCTGGCCGGCGGCGACACCTTCGACCCCGCGCGCAGCCGCCAGCGCTTCACGATGGCGTTGACCGACTATGTGGAAGCGCTGTGCATGCCGCACCTGCTCGAAAGTCTGGGCAGCGCGGCGCCGGGCATGGGCCTGAGCATCCAGCACCTGACACCGACGCTACCGGCGGAGGCGCTGGACAAGGGCAATCTTGATCTGGTGCTGGGGCGCTTCGAAGAGTTGCCGGCGCGCTTCCAGCGTCGGCCGTGGGCGAGTGAAACACTGCGCCTGCTGGCCCGGCGCGGGCATCCGCAGGTGAATGGCGGGATCGATCTGCAGACCTTCCTCGGTCAGCGGCACCTGTGGGTTTCCGGCGGGCAGACCAAGGGCATGGTCGACCAGTGGCTGGCCAGCCAGGGACTCAAGCGGGAGATCGCCTACACCACGCCCAACTACCTGCAGGCGGCGCATCTGGTGGCCAGCACCGATCTGCTGACGGTGCTGCCAACGCGGCTCGCCACCTATTTCGCGGAACTGCTGCCGTTGCAGGTGCTGGAGCTGCCGTTCGATGTGGGGCAGTTCCACCTGGAGCTGGTGTACCTCGCCCAGCGCGAGCGGGATGCGGCGTTGCAGTGGTTGGTCGAGCGGATCATCGAGGCGGCGCCGGATTGAGGGCGGGGCACGCAAATGTGAACCTTGCGCTCGGGGGCTACCCTCACCCCCGCCCTCTCCCAGAGGGAGAGGGAGCTGTCCGCACCGGCTGATGGCACGGTCACAGCCGGCACGCTCCAGTCCCCTCTCCCTCTGGGAGAGGGTTAGGGTGAGGGAAGACACAGGCTCGGAGGCGGGCGGTGTGCAGAAGAAAGCAGAAACGCGCCCGGAGGCGCGTTTTGTGGGGATCAGAAGCGATCGCGAACGATCGTCTCTTCCAGCGGCAGGCGACCGATGCGCGGCTTGGCTTCCACCGCCTGTTTACCGACGGCGATCATCAGGCCGATGGCATGGCTGGCCGGCAGGTTGATCAGCTTGCCCACGGCGTCGAAGTCGAAACCGACCATGGGCACGCTGTCGAGGCCACGGCCACGGGCCGCGAGCATCAGGGTCTGGGCCACCAGGCCGCAGCTGCGCATGGCTTCGTCGCGCTGGGTCTGCGGTTTGCCTCTGTAGTAGCCGTCGATGGCGCCGACCATGTAGTTCTTCACTTCGACCGGGGCGCCGTCCCACACGCGCTCGGCGTTCTGCTCCCAGCTATCGACCTGCGCACAGACGATCACCAGCATCGAAGCCTCGGTCATCTGCACCTGGTCCCAGCCCGCCGCGCGGATCTGCGCGCGCAGTTGCGGGTCACTGACTTCCACCAGGCGCACGTGCTGCAGGTTGAAGGAAGTGGGCGCGAGCAGCGCCTGTTGCAGCAGGTCGTCCTTCTCTTCACGGCTCATCACGTAGGAAGTGTCGAAACCGCGGATGGAACGGCGGCTGCGGATGGCGTCTTCGATCAGCATGGAAAATCCTCTGGCTGGCATGGGCGGGAATGGCGCGCATGGTAAGCCGAGAGGCGGCCGCGTTGCAGAGCGGCATATCGATAATGTCTATCCGATGCCTCGATAGAACGAGGCCCGCCAGGACCGGCGGGCTCCGACGCGAGGGTCAGCTCTCCAGCGCTTCCACCGGCGCAGCCGTGGTTTGGCGCTGCTTGGGCGAGGTGAAGGTCAGATAGCCGTCTTCGACCTTGCCGAAACGCAGCAGGGCCAGGTCCAGCGCGTAGTTCTGGTAGAGCTTCCACGGCGTGCGGTCGCCCTGCTTGGGCATGCGGTCGGCGGCACGCTGGATATAGCCGGAGTTGAGGTTGAGGAAGGGTTCTTCCTTCACCGACCCATCGGTCTGGCGCGGCGTGCACTGGCGCATGCCGATGGCGTCCAGATGGTTGATCAGGCGGCAGAAGTACTCGCTGGACAGGTCGGCCTTGAGCGTCCAGCTCGCATTGGTGTAGCCGACGATGGCGGCGAGGTTGGGCAGGTCGCGCAGCATGATGCCGCGGTAGCCCATGCTCTGGGTGACCTCGAAGGGCTTGCCGTCGATGGCCAGTTCGGCACCACCGAACATCACCAGGTCCAGCCCGGTGGCGGTGACGATGACGTCCGCCTCCAGCACCTGCCCGGACTTCAGCACGATGCCCTTCTCGCTGAAGCGCTCGATATGGTCGGTGACCACGGAGGCGCGGCCCTGGCGCAGCGCTTTGAACAGGTCGCCGTCCGGCACACAGCACACGCGCTCGTCCCACGGCTTGTAGCGCGGGCTGAAGTGGCGCATGTCGAAGTCCTTGCCCAGCTGCAGGTTGGCCAGCTTGAGCATCAACTTGCGCACCGCGCCGGGGAACATTTTGGAGGCCATGAAGAAGATCATCTGCATGGTCACGTTGCGCGCCCGCGCCTGGCGATACACCCATTTCTCCGGCAGGAAATTGCGCAGGAAGTTGGAGATCGGGTCCTTCGCCGGCAGGGTGATCACGTAGGACGGCGAGCGCTGCAGCATGGTGACGTGGGCGGCCTTGTCGGTCAGCGAGGGGATCAGCGTGACGGCGGTGGCACCGCTGCCGATCACCACGATGCGCTTGCCGCTGTAGTCGAAATTCTCCGGCCACAGTTGCGGGTGGATGACCTGCCCGCCAAAGCTTTCTCGGCCCGGGAAGTCCGGGGTGTAGCCGGCGTCGTAGCGGTAGTAGCCGGTGCACATGAAGAGGAATTGCGCACTCATGCGCACGGGCTCCACTTCATCGCCGCGCTGCACGCTGAGGTTCCAGCGCGCGGTGTTGCTGTCCCAGTCGGCCTTGAGCACGCGATGGCGGTAGCGCACCTTGTCCTCGACGCGGTACTCGCGGGCGGTTTCGCGGATGTAGTTGAGGATCGACGGGCCGTCGGCGATGGCCTTGGGATCGGTCCAGGGCTTGAAGTTGTACCCCAGGGTGTACATGTCCGAGTCGGAGCGAATGCCCGGGTAGCGAAACAGGTCCCAGGTGCCACCCATGGCCTCGCGGCCTTCGAGGATGGCGTAGGACTTGCCGGGGCATTGCTTCTGCAGGTGACAGGCGGCGCCAATGCCGGACAGGCCGGCGCCGATGATCAGTACATCCAGGTGCTCGACGGACATGCTTGGGGCTCCTCGGCCGTTAGGCAGGCAGTGCCTGGTGAGTCTAGGAGGAATTTCCTCCCCTCACCCTACAAGCAGCCCGGGCGGCATCACGCCGACCTTTAGTCGTGCGTGGCGCCGCCGAATTCAGCCGTTCAGAGCTGCGCCTGTACCCAGTCGCGCACCTGGGCGTAGGGGTAGTCTTCCAGCGTGGCGTAGCCCGGCAATCCACGCGCGCGCATGCGGGTGAAGGCCGGCACGCTGATGCCACAGAGGAAGCGCGTGATGCAGTCGGCGCTGGGCGCGGTGCCTCGGGCACTGCGGTACTTCTCCAGGAAGGCGTCGCATCGGCTGTGCAGCGACTGGCCATCCAGAGCTGGCAGTGGGGGCGGCTCAGGCAGGCGGGCGACATGGCCGGCGCACACCGAACAGTGACCACACTGGCGCGGCGCCTGCTGGTCGCCGAAGTACTGGGCGAGGCGCCAGCTCAGGCAGTCCGAGCTGCCCAGCAGATCGAGCATGGCGCCGATGCGGGCGATCTCGCTTTCCTCGTGGCGCTTGAAGTAACCGTGCAGCTCCTCGCTCAACTTATCCACAACGAAGGAGGCGTCGCGCACCGAGCACACCTCGGTCATCTGCTTGCTCTCCAGCTCCACCCAGCCGCGCTCCTGGAAGTAATCCAGCGCCTTCACCACCCGTGAGCGCTCGGCGCCATGGCGGCTGTAGAGCGTGTCGAAATCCAGGGTCGCCCAGGTTCGCGCGCGGGCCGAAGTGGTGAGGATGGCTTCGACGAACTGCCGCCGCTCGCCCTCAAAGTGGCTCAGCAGTGCGGAGGAATCGATCAGCAGCTTGTAGCGATATTCGGCGAAATAGGCGAAGCGTGGCGCGATGATGCCGCGCAGCTCCAGCTGCACCAGCAGCGTCTTGAGTGGCAGCTGGCGGATGTTCGACTGGTCCGACAGCGGCACCAGCATGGTTTCCCACTGACCATTCGGCGCCTGGCGGATGTCCTCCAGAACGTTGCGGATGCCCTCACGCTCGGGTGTGTCACCGTAGACGAAGTTCTCCAGCACGTTGAGGCTGTCGCGGTTGGCCAGCACCAGGCATTCCGAGCGCTGACCGTCGCGCCCGGCGCGGCCGATTTCCTGGCTGTAGTTCTCCAGCGACTTGGGCAGGTCGTAGTGCACCACCTGGCGGATGTCACTCTTGTCGATGCCCATGCCAAAGGCGATGGTGGCAACGATGCAGTTCAGCCGGCCTTCCATGAAGCGGCGCTGGATGCCCTCGCGCTCCGGGTGTTCCATCCCGGCGTGGTAGGCACATGCGGGAATACCGCGCTCGGCCAGATGCGCGGCGATCTCCTCGGCGGTCTTTTGCTGGGTGACGTAGACGATGGCCGGCTTGCCCGGACGCTCGCGCAACCATTCCACCAGCCGGGCACGGCGAGCGGCGCTGGAGATCGGCTCCACCTGCAATTCCAGGTTTGCGCGGTAGAAGCCGGTTGTGACCACGTCGCTCTCGGCGATGGCGAACTTGCTGCGCATGTCGGCGATCACCGCGGGCGTCGCCGTGGCAGTGAGCAGCAGCACCTGGGGAATGCGGAACTGCTTCTGGTAGTCCGGCAGCTTCAGGTAATCGGGGCGGAAGTTGTGGCCCCACTCCGAGATGCAGTGCGCCTCGTCCACCACCAGCAGGGAAATCGGCACCTCACTGATGAAGTGGCGGAAGCGCTCGTTCTTCAGGCGCTCGACCGAAATCATCAGCACCTTCAGCTCGCCGCTACGCGCGCGGGCCATGGTCTGCGCAGTCTGCTCGCGGCTCTGCGCCGAATCGATGCTCGCGGCGGCGATGCCGTGGCGGGCGAGGAAGGCGAGCTGGTCCTGCATCAGCGCCAGCAGCGGCGAGACCACCAGTGTCAGGTGCGGCAGCAGCAGCGCCGGCAACTGGTAGCACAGCGACTTGCCCGAGCCGGTGGGGAAGATCGCGGCAGCCGAACGCCCGGCCAGCACAGCACTGACCGCCGCCTCCTGACCGGGGCGGAACTGGCGGAAACCGAAGACGCGTTCGAGGGTGTCGTGCATTAGGGAGTACTCCATTACCTATCATGCGAAACCCATGCTAGGGACATGGATTGTAGGAGCGAGCTTGCTCGCGAAAAGCCCAACTCCGGTTCGCGAGGCCGAATCCGTTCCCTACGGCTGACGGCATTCCCCACATCCCTGTGGGTCACAAGCTCGCTCCTATGAAGAGCACCTCGGAGCAGGACCGTTCCCAGGCACCAATGAAAAAGCCGCCCGAAGGCGGCCCTTTCCAGAACGGGCTCGCTTACAGCTGCGGGCCGGCGTTCTTGATGGCGTCGCTCACGTCGAACTTCTTGAAGTTCTCGATGAACTTGCTGGCCAGGCCCTTGGCGGCTTCGTCGTAGGCAGCCTTGTCTTCCCAGGTGTTGCGCGGGTTGAGCAGGTTGGTCTCGACGCCCGGAACGACTTTCGGTACGTCCAGGTTGATGATGTCCAAGTGCTCGGTCTCGGCACCGATCAGAGCGCCGCTCTGGATGGCAGCGATCACGCCACGGGTAGTCGGGATGTTGAAGCGCTTGCCGACGCCGTAGCCACCGCCGGTCCAGCCGGTGTTGACCAGGTAGACCTTGGAACCGAAGGCCTGGATGCGCTTGATCAGCAGTTCGGCGTAAACACCGGCCGGGCGCGGGAAGAAGGGTGCGCCGAAGCAGGTGGAGAAGGTCGACTTGATGCCGCCGCCCGAACCCATTTCGGTGGAACCCACCAGCGCGGTGTAGCCGGACAGGAAGTGATAGGCCGCCTGCTCGTTGTTCAGGATCGACACTGGCGGCAGAACGCCGGTCAGGTCGCAGGTCAGGAAGATCACGGCATTGGGCTCGCCGCCGAGGTTCTTTTCGGAACGCTTCTCGACGTTTTCCAGCGGGTAGGCCGCGCGGGAGTTCTGGGTCAGGCTGTCATCGGCGTAGTTCGGGGTGCGGTTTTCGTCGAGGACGACGTTTTCCAGCACCGCGCCGAACTTGATGGCTTTCCAGATGACCGGCTCGTTCTTCTCGGACAGGTCGATGCACTTGGCGTAGCAGCCGCCTTCGATGTTGAAGACAACGCCTTCGCCCCAACCGTGCTCGTCGTCGCCGATCAGGTAGCGGCTTTCGTCGGCGGACAGGGTGGTCTTGCCGGTGCCGGACAGGCCGAAGAACAGGGTCACGTCGCCGGCTTCACCGATGTTGGCGGCGCAGTGCATCGGCAGCACGTCTTTTTCCGGCAGCAGGTAGTTCTGCACGCCGAACATGGCCTTCTTCATTTCACCGGCGTAGCGCATGCCGGCGATCAGCACTTTCTTCTGCGCGAAGTTGAGGATCACGCAGCCATCGGAGTTGGTGCCGTCACGCTCGGGCACGCACTCGAAGTTGGCGACGTTGAGCACCTGCCATTCTTCGCGGCCGGCCGGGTTGTACTGCTCGGGCTCGATGAACAGCGCGCGGCCGAACAGGTTCTGCCAGGCAGTGGCGGTGGTCATCTTGACGGCCAGGTAGTGATCCGCGGCGGAACCTACATGAACGTGGGAGACGAAGTGTTCCTGGGCGTTATTGAACGCCTGGACACGGTCCCACAGGGCATCGAACTTGTCGGCCGGGAACGGACGGTTGATGGCGCCCCATGCGATGGAATCCTTGCTGCCCGGCTCTTCGACGATGAAACGGTCGGCAGGCGAGCGGCCGGTGCGGTGGCCGGTTTTCACGACCAGCGAGCCGTTGTCGGCGAGTTCGCCTTCGCCGCGGCGAATGGCTTCTTCAACCAGTTGGGCAACGCTGATATCGGTGTAAACGGCTTTGTTGGCTTGCGTCATGTGGGTCCCCGTCGGCCGAAGCCGAGTCCTCCAAACATTGCGTAGTGACTTCTGATTCCCACTACCGCGGAAAAAAGTCGCGGGATTATGCCAGAAAAGAACTGTTCTCGTGCAGCCTCTGATCCGGCGATAGCGCCATTGGTTCGTCTATCGGACAAATCGAAGCGGTCAATGGCGAGTTTCTGACGGCGTCTGGCTTCCGCCACCCGAGAACAGCTGGGCAACGTCGGAGCCATCGAAACGGTAGCGCTGGTTGCAGAACTGACAGTCGATGACGATTTCGCCATCCTCTTCGGCCAGCAGACGCTCGGCGTCTTCCTGCCCAAGACTGACCAGCGCATTGGCCGAGCGTTCCCGAGAGCAGCTGCAGCGGAACACCAGCGGCTGCGCCTCGAACAGGCGCACGTCGTCTTCGTGGTACAGGCGATGCAGCACGGTGGGGTTGTCCAGGCCCAGCAGCTCCTCGGCGGTGAGGGTGTCGGCCAGGGTGGTGACGTGCTGCCAGCTGGCTTCGCGCGACTCAGTGTCGAGCTGGCGGTCCGCCGGCAACTGCTGCAGCAGCAGGCCACGGGCGCGGCGGCTGTCGGCGTTGAGCCAGAAGCGGGTCGGCAACTGCTCGGAGGTGGCGAAGTAGGTCGACAGGCAGTCGGCCAGGGTCGCGCCCTCCAGCGGCACGATGCCCTGGTAGCGCTTGCCGTTCTTCGGATCGACGGTGAGCGTCAGCACGCCATGGGGCATCAGCTCGGCGAGGCCGGCGGTATCGCCGATGGCCTCGGCGTCGTAGCGGGCTAGGCCACGCACTTCGCGAGCACTGGAACACTCCACCATCAGCAGCGGAACAGCGCCACTGGAGCGCGCCTGCAGCACCAGCAGGCCGTCGAACTTGAGGGTGCCGCAAAGTAGCGCGGCCGCGGCTAGCATTTCTCCCAGCAACTGGGCGACCGGCTGCGGATAGGGGTGCTTGGCCAGCACTTCGGCATAACTGCGGTCGAGCTCCACCAGCTCACCGCGAACATCGGTGTTGTCAAACAGGAAACGCTGACTTTGATCGATCTGAGACATGCTGGGCACAACGCTGCGATAGGCACAAATAAATGACAAGTTGATGGCAAAGGCCTATAAAGCGCGCTTTGTCGTATCCGGCAACCCGGAACCGTTGTCAGAAGGGGGAATCGATTTTATGGACAAAACCACGCCGTTCCAAGCCACCTGGTCCTGGAAGCCCTTCATCGCCTGCCACCTGATGGCCCTCGCCCTGCTCCTGCTGTGGCTCTGGGAGCCCTCCCGGTCGGCGATGGATCTGTTCGACTTCAGCCTGTTCAGCCTGCTCAACCAGCCGCTGGCGACCAACGAAGCCTGGCGTCTGACCTGGGCCGTGGCCAGCACCCGGCCGTTCGACCTGCTGGTCGGGATAATCCTGCTGCTGCTGATGATCCGTGGCGACTGGATCTTCAAGGCGACCCAAGTCCGCGCGGCGACCTTCGGCTTTCTATGTGCAGCGCTGGTGCTGGTGGTGGTGCGCATCCTCTACGCCAAGATCGCCCACAAGCTGGGCTGGCAGCACGCGAGCATTTCCAGCATTGCGCCGGATGCCGTGCGCCTGGAGCACTTCTTCCCGCAGTGGGAGGACACGCCCTTCGAGGTGAAGGACGAGTCGGCCCGCAGTTTCCCTGGCGACCACGCCTCGGTGCTGCTGATCTGGGCGCTGTTCCTCACCCTGTTCGCCCGCACCGCGCTGCAATGGGTGGTGGTCTGGAGCCTCGCGCTGCTGTTCATGCTGCCGCGCCTGGTAGCCGGTGCCCATTGGGGCCAGGACGACTACATTGGCGGCGTGCAGATGGCCCTGGTGGCCCTGGCCTGGGGCTGCTTCACGCCCTTCGCCGCGGTGGGCAGCGCCGCGCTGGTGCGCTGGACCGACCCGTTGTTCCGCCTGGCGGCGAAAATCCCGCTGCTCAACCGCCTGAGCGTCGTCACCGCCTGACGAGCGGATGATCCCGGCGAGGCGCCTGCGGCCCTCGCCGGCTGCTCACTCCTGATCGCGGAAGCTGAACAACTGGCGGCGCTGCTTCTTGGTCGGCCGCCCGTCGGTCTGCACGCCCAGTGCGCCAGCCTTGCGCATCGCCGAGGCATCCTCGCGGCGCTTCACGCTGTCGGCGGTCTCCTCGTAGAGCAACTGCGCCTCAGGCGCGCCACGACGCACCATCGACAGCGCCTTCACCACGACGGTGCGCTCGTCGAAGCCGGTGCGGATCACGTATTCCTCGCCAACCTTGGGCTCCTTGCCCGGCTTGCAGCGCTCGCCCCGGCAATGCACCTTGCCACCGTCGATGGCCTCCTTGGCCAGGGAGCGGGTCTTGTAGAAGCGCGCCGCCCACAGCCACTTGTCCAGGCGGACCTTGTCGTCGTCTTTCTCGCTCACGTCACAACCTCGTCATGTGGGCCTGCGAGTGTACCGCGCACCCCGCTGGCGGGGCACAACCGGCCTGACTAGAATGCCGGCAAACGCCGGGGACGCCTGCCTTGAAGACTTTCGACCAGCTGTCGGTAATTGGTCTGCGCGAATGGATCGCCCTGCCCGAACTGGGCATGGTCGGCCTGCGCGCGAAGATCGACACCGGCGCCAGCACTTCCACCCTGCATGCCAGCGACATCGTGCCGTTCCAGCGTGGCGGCCAGGACTGGGTACGCTTCATCGCCCACCTGGGCACCCAGGTGCAGCGCCGCCACCGCTGCGAAGCACCGGTGGTGACGATGAAGACCATCAAGAGCTCCAACGGCCAGGCCCAGACCCGCTACGTGATCCGCACATTGCTGGCCCTCGGTGATCGCGCCTGGTCGGTGGAGTTCACCCTGGCCTGCCGCAAGACCATGCGCTACCGCGTGCTGCTAGGCTCCAAGGCGCTGGTCCACGGCCAGCTCGTGGTCAACCCCGGCCTCACCTACGTACAAGACAAACCCCTCATCATGGTTCCCGCCGCCCTTCCAGGTGATCAATGAAAATTGCTGTGCTGTCGCGCAATCCGCGCCTGTATTCCACCCGTCGGCTGGTGGAGGCCGGGCAGCAACGCGGCCACGAGATGGTGGTGATCGACACCCTCCGCGCCTACATGAACATCGCCAGCCACAAGCCGCAGATCCACTACCGCGGCAAGCCGCTGGAAGGTTTCGACGCGGTGATCCCGCGCATCGGCGCCTCGGTGACCTTCTACGGCTGCGCGGTGCTGCGCCAGTTCGAGATGATGGGGGTATTCCCGCTCAACGAATCGGTGGCCATCGCCCGCTCCCGCGACAAGCTGCGTTCGCTGCAGTTGCTCTCGCGCAAGGGCATCGGCCTGCCGGTGACCGGCTTCGCCCATTCCCCCGATGACGTGCCGGACCTGATCGAGATGGTCGGCGGCGCACCGCTGGTAATCAAGCTGCTGGAAGGCACCCAGGGCATCGGTGTGGTGCTCTGCGAGACGGAAAAGGCCGCCGAATCCGTGCTGGAGGCCTTCATGGGGCTCAAGCACAACATCATGGTGCAGGAATACATCAAGGAAGCCGGCGGCGCCGACATCCGCTGCTTCGTGGTGGGCGACAAGGTGATCGCCTCGATGAAGCGCCAGGCGGCGGCCGGCGAGTTCCGCTCAAATCTGCACCGCGGCGGCAGCGCCAGCCTGATCAAGATCACCCCGGAAGAACGCATGACCGCCATCCGCGCCGCCAAGGTGATGGGCCTGCACGTGGCTGGCGTCGACATCCTGCGCTCCAACCATGGGCCGCTGGTGATGGAGGTGAACTCCTCGCCGGGCCTGGAGGGCATCGAGACCACCACCGGCAAGGACATCGCCGGGGTCATCATCGAGTACCTGGAGAAGAATGGCGGGCCGCATCTGGCGCGGACCAAGGGCAAGGGGTGAGCCGGGGCTTTCGCGACGCCTGTGTTGCGCCGGCGAACGCCAGGACAAGGATGGCCTGGCAGGGGGCCCAGAGAAGCACATAGTCACGACAGGGATGCCAGGGACAAGATCCCATGAAGCTCATCAGCACAACATGGGGTGAGGGGTCGCACGGCAGCCAAATCAGCATGAAGCACCGAGCCCCCGAAGCTCCAGCTCCAGCTCCAGCTCCAAGCTTCATTGCCCCACGGAACCCTTCGCGAGCAAGCTCGCTCCTACAAGCTCTCCTGCAGTAACCGGATGACAGACATGCCCGCTTCCCGCCCCCACGCCGAACTCAAATGGTCGCCCATCGAAGGCCGCGTCGCGCTCGTCGCGCCGGCCTCCGCCATCGCTGAGGAAGTGCTGGAAGCGACCCTGCGCCAGTTGGAGGTGCAGGGCATCGACTACCACCTGGGCGAACACGCCGACGCACGCTACCGCTACCTGGCCGGCACGCCGGAGCAACGCCTGGAAGACTTCCACGCCGCCTTCGAACTGGATGGCGTCAGCGCCGTCTGGTGCCTGCGCGGCGGCTATGGTTGTGGACAACTCATCCCCCAGCTGGACTGGCAGCGCATCCAGGCTGCCTCACCACGTCCGCTGATCGGCTTCTCGGACATTTCCATCCTGCTCAGCGCCTTCCACCGCCAGGGCCTGCCGGCGATCCACGGGATGGTCGCCACCGGGCTCGGCCTGCAGCCGCTGAGCGCCCCCAATGAACAGCGCGAACGCCTGGCATCGCTGGCATCGATCAGCCACGTACTGGCGGGCGGCCCCGGCAAGCTGGCGGTTCAGCACCTCGCCGGGCCGAAACTCGCCGTAGAGGGCGAATTGATCGGCGGCAACCTCACCGCACTGGCCTGCATGGCCGGCACCGCTGGCGCGCTGTACGTGCCGGACGGCGCGATCCTGATCCTCGAGGACGTCGGCGAGCCCTACTACCGCATCGAGCGCAGCCTCTGGCAGCTACTCAACAGCCTGAACGGCGCGCGCCTGGGCGCGATCTGCCTCGGCACCTTCACCGATTGTCCGCGCAAGGGCGTGGCCCACAGCCTGGAGGAGATCTTCGCCGAGTACGCCGCGACGCTGGGTGTCCCGCTCTATCACGGCCTGCCCAGCGGCCACGGCGCACACAACCGCGCCTGGCCCTATGGGCGCCGGGCGGTGCTGGAAGGAAAGTCCCTGCGCTGGGATTAAAGTCTGTTCACGATCTCGCGAGCTAGAGCAGAACAAGGCGAGGACAGCTGAGAAAGCGGGGTTGACGGCAGTCAACGAGCACTTCTCGGCTGGCCTCAACGCCGTTATGCCGACGCGCAGCAGATCGCAAGCAGGCTCTTAATGCGCGTCGCGCGGCAGCAGCAGGCCCAGCGGCAGGCAGACACGCGCCTCCACCCCGCCACCCTCGCGGTTGCGCAGCTCGATGCTGCCGCCGTGCTGTTCGGCGATACGCTTGACGATGGCCAGCCCCAGGCCGGTGCCCTTGCCGCCGCGTGCCTTATCGCCGCGGAAGAAGGGGTTGAAGATGTTGTCCAGTTCCTGCGGATCGACGCCCGCGCCCCGGTCCAGCACGCTGAGCACCACATAGGGCGCGCCGCCGCCGCCGGCGACATGGGCCGCCACTTCGACCTTGCCGCCGCCGTGGTTGAGGCCGTTTTCGATCAGGTTGCCCAGCAGGCGCTTGATCGAGACGCGGCGGAAGCGGAACAGCGGCAGCGTCTCCAGGCACAACCGCACGCGGTTGCCGGTCTGGTTGAAGGCATCGGCCACCTCGCGGATGAGGTCGGCGAGGTCGCCCTCTTCCACTGATTCGTCGCGTCCGTCACGGATGAAGGCGAGGAACTGATCCAGGATCGCGTCCATGTCCTCGATGTCGCGGACCATGTCCTCGACCATCTCGCGGTCACTTTCCGGCATCAGCTCCAGTGACAGGCGCAGGCGCGTCAGCGGCGTGCGCAGATCATGGGACACACCGGCCAGCATCAGCTCACGCTCTCTTCCCGCCTGCTCGACGTCATCGGCCATCTGGTTGAAGGCACGATACACCTCGGCCATCTCGCTGGGCGTTTCCGCCCCCAATGGCAGGCGCACGCTGCGCCCCTTGCCGAACTCGCGGGAGGCGAACACCAGGCGCTTGAGCGGCTGGCTGAGCAGGCGCACGAAAATCCAGGCGGCAGCCGTGGACAGCAGGCCAATGCCCAGGAACCAACCCAGCACGCTCCAGATCTGCTGGCCACGCAGCGGGTGCGGATAGAGCGGCACGCCGATCCAGCCGTCACCCAGGGTCGGCGCACGCACCCAGAGCATCGACGGATGATGGATACGCAGGCGCGTCTCGGTATCGATGCCCAGTTCCATGCGCATCTGCCGCTGGAAGATTTCCGTGTACGGCCAGTGCACTTCCTCCGGCTGCCCCTGCTCGTGGGGCGCCCACTTCAGCCCGGCGGACTGGGCGATGGCCTCGCGCGATTTCTCGTCGGCCGCCCAGTAGGCGCGCACGGTGAGCGCCGCGCCATGGCTGTACTGGCGGTCGACCAGCATGTCTTCGTTCATCAGCAGGTAGACCAGGGTCAGCGCCTTGGAGAACAGCACGACGATGAGCACCAGCCACAACGTGCGGGCGAAGAAGCTTTGCGGGAACCAGAGGGGTGTTTTCAAGAACGGACTACCAGGGAACACGAATTGTAGGAGCGAGCTTGCTCGCGAACCCACATCGGCGCGAGGCATTGTTCGCGAGCAAGAACGAGGGCGTCCCCCTCGCTCCTACAGGTTGAATCACTTGCGCGCGGAGCCATCCGGCACGAATACGTAGCCCACGCCCCAGACGGTCTGGATGTAGCGCGGCTTCGACGGATCGGGCTCGATCAGCCGGCGCAGGCGGGAAATCTGCACGTCGATGGAGCGCTCCAGGGCGTCCCATTCGCGGCCGCGGGCCAGGTTCATCAGCTTGTCACGGGTCAGCGGCTCGCGGGCATGTTGTACCAGGGCCTTGAGCACGGCGAACTCACCGGTGGTGAGCATGTGCACTTCCTCGCCCTTCTTCAGCTCGCGGGTCGCCAGGTGCAATTCGTAGTCGCCGAAGGTGACGATCTCGTCCTCACCCGCCGGCGCGCCCGGCACCAGCGGCGCCTGGCGGCGCAGCACGGCCTTGATCCGCGCCAGCAATTCGCGCGGGTTGAACGGCTTGGCCAGGTAATCGTCGGCACCCTGTTCGAGGCCCGAGATGCGGCTGGTCTCGTCGCCCTTGGCGGTGAGCATGATGATCGGGATCTGGTTGTTCGACTCGCGCAGGCGCTTGCACGCCGAGAGGCCATCCTCGCCCGGCATCATCAGGTCCAGCACCACCAGCTGGAACAGCTCGCGGGCCAGCAGGCGGTCCATCTGCTCGGTGTTTTCGACGGCGCGGACACGGTAACCCTGCTCATCGAGGAAGCGTTCCAGCAGACGGCGCAGGCGCGCGTCGTCATCGACCACGAGGATCTTTTCGCCTTCGGGCAGGGTGGCAGCGTTGCTCATGGAAACTCCCAGAATCTGATTCGGCGGGCATTATCGCCCAGCAGCCGCGCATCACGGCTTGTCCATTGTTAGCAGATTTTTCCCCGACCAGCCGCCCACCCGGTGAAATTGTCGTGGGTATAATGCGGCGCTTTTGCGGCGGGGCGTTGTCACAGAGCCTGTCGTGAGGCCGGGAACCCCGGTCCTGACGTCCCGTAATTCGATTGTTTTGTCAGGTGGATTCATGGACAGCATCAACACCCGTATCGCCGAAGAGCTTTCCGCACTGCCCTCCGGCCGCGTTCAACCGCAGCAAGTCGCCGCTGCCGTCGCCCTGCTCGACGAAGGCTCCACCGTCCCCTTCATCGCCCGCTACCGGAAAGAAGTCACCGGCAGCCTGGATGACACCCAGCTGCGCATGCTCGAAGAGCGCCTGCGCTACCTGCGCGAGCTGGACGAGCGCCGTGGCGCGATTCTCGCCAGCATCGAGGAACAGGGCAAGCTGACCCCGGAACTGGCCCGTGAGATCAACCTGGCCGACACCAAGACCCGCCTCGAAGACCTCTACCTGCCCTATAAGCAGAAGCGCCGCACCAAGGGCCAGATCGCCCTGGAAGCCGGCCTGGGCGAACTGGCCGACGCGCTGTTCGCCGACCCGAGCCTGACCCCGGAAACCGAGGCCGCGCGCTTCGTCGATGCCGAGAAGGGCTTCGCCGACACCAAGGCCGTCCTCGAAGGCGCCAAGTACATCCTCATGGAGCGCTTCGCCGAAGACGCCACGCTGCTCGACCGCCTGCGCAGCTTCCTCAAGGATAACGCCACCCTGACCGCGCGCATGGTGCCGGGCAAGGAAACCGAAGGTGCCAAGTTCAGCGACTACTTCGAGCACGACGAACCGCTGAAGAACGCCCCGTCGCACCGTGCACTGGCGATCTTCCGTGGCCGCAACGAGGGCATCCTCAGCGTCGCCCTGAAGGTCGGCGAAGAGCTGCCGGGCACCTCCCACCCTTGCGAGATCATGATTGGCGAGCGCTTCGGCATCGCCAACCAGGGCCGCGCAGCAGACAAGTGGCTCTCCGAAGTGGTGCGCTGGACCTGGAAGGTCAAGCTCTACACCCACCTGGAAACCGACCTGCTGGGCGAGCTGCGCGAAGGCGCCGACCTCGAGGCGATCAACGTCTTCGCCCGCAACCTGCACGACCTGCTGCTGGCCGCCCCGGCCGGCCCGCGCGCCACCCTGGGCCTGGACCCGGGCCTGCGCACCGGCGTGAAGGTCGCCGTGGTCGATGCCACCGGCAAGCTGCTGGACACCGCCACCGTCTACCCGCACGTGCCGAAGAACCAGTGGGACCAGACCATCGCCGTGCTCGCCGCGCTGTGCGCCAAGCACCAGGTGGAGCTGATCGCCATTGGTAACGGCACCGCCAGCCGCGAAACCGACAAGCTGGCTGCCGAATTGATCAAGAAATACCCAGCCCTCAAGTGCACCAAGATCATGGTCAGCGAGGCCGGCGCTTCGGTGTACTCGGCGTCCGAGCTGGCCGCCAGGGAATTCCCGGAGCTGGACGTATCGCTGCGCGGCGCCGTCTCCATCGCCCGCCGCCTGCAGGACCCGCTGGCCGAGTTGGTGAAGATCGAACCGAAGTCCATTGGCGTCGGCCAGTACCAGCACGACGTCTCCCAACTGCAGCTCGCACGCAGCCTGGACGCGGTGGTGGAAGACTGCGTGAACGCCGTCGGCGTGGACGTCAACACCGCTTCCGCCGCCCTGCTGGCGCGCATCTCCGGCCTGAACAGCACCCTGGCGCAGAACATCGTCTCGCACCGCGATGCCAACGGCGCCTTCAAGACCCGCGACGAGCTGAAGAAAGTCAGCCGCCTGGGCGAGAAGACCTTCGAGCAGGCCGCAGGCTTCCTCCGCGTGATGAACGGCGACAACCCGCTGGATGCGTCCGCCGTGCACCCGGAAACCTACCCGCTGGTACAGCGCATCGCCGCCGACACCGGCCGCGACGTGCGCTCGCTGATCGGCGACTCGGGCTTCCTCAAGCGCCTGGACCCGAAGAAGTTCACCGACGAGCAGTTCGGCCTGCCCACCGTCACCGACATCCTCAAGGAACTCGACAAGCCCGGCCGCGACCCGCGCCCGGAGTTCAAGACCGCCGAGTTCCAGGAAGGCGTCGAGAGCCTGAAGGACCTCACCCCCGGCATGGTGCTCGAAGGCGTGGTGACCAACGTCACCAACTTCGGCGCCTTCGTCGACATCGGCGTCCACCAGGACGGCCTGGTGCACATCTCCGCGCTGTCGGAGAAGTTCGTCAAGGACCCGTACGAAGTGGTCAAGGCCGGTGACATCGTCAAGGTCAAGGTCATGGAAGTGGACATCCCGCGCAACCGCGTCGGCCTGTCCATGCGCATGAGCGACACCCCCGGCGAGAAGGTCGACGGCCCGCGTGGCGGCGGCCGGCCCGGCAACGGCGCGCCGCGTGGCGAGCGCAGCGCTCCGCGCCAGCAGGAGAAGGCCCCGGCGAACAATGCCATGGCCTCGCTGTTCGCCAACGCCAAGCAACTGAAGAAGAAGTAAGGAAGGTCCATGAGCGAGATGCCCGCCCGCGAGCTGATGATCAGCCGCTTCAGCGACACCCTTGGCGTACAGCCGATCCGTGTCGCCGACGGCGAAGCCGAGGTGCTGCTGCCGATGGCCGAGCACCTGCGCAATCGCGGCAACGTCATGCACGGCGGCGCACTCTTCACGCTGATGGACATGACCATGGGCCTGGCCTGCTCCAGCGTCCATGGTTTCGACCGACAGAGCGTCACCCTGGAATGCAAGATCAACTACATCCGCGCGGTCGCCGAGGGCGAAGTGCGCTGTGTGGCGAAGGTCCTGCATGCCGGGCGACGCACGCTGGTAGTGGAAGCCGACATCCACCAGGGCGACAAGCTGGTCGCCAAGGGACAAGGCACCTTCGCCCAGCTGTAATTCGCGCCGCGACAACTGACCTATGCTGTACGCCGGAGCCCCGGATTTGCGGGCGCCGGCACAGCGCCTCGATGAAGCCAGGCGACCACGCCGGTTGTGTTCTCCCCTTGTAGACCGCCCAGTCCACCCCCATAGTGGGGCGATTGCCGTGTGAAGGACTTCCAACTTGAGCGACCAACTTTCCCGCCGCCTGGCCCTGCTGGGCGATGCCGCCAACCTGTCCCTGCTCACCCAGTGCCTGCACGGTATCGAGCGCGAATGCCTGCGCGTCGACGAGCGCGGCAAGCTTGCCCTGACCCCGCATCCGCGCGCCCTGGGCTCGGCGTTGACCAACCCGCAGATCACCACCGACTACTCCGAGTCGCTGCTGGAGTTCATCACGCCGACCTCCACCAGCGTCGAAAAGACCCTGGACGAACTGGGAGAAATCCACCGATTCGCCAGCGGCAAGCTCGACGGCGAATACCTGTGGAGCCCATCCATGCCCTGCGAGCTGCCGGATGAAGAGACCATCCCGATCGCCCGCTACGGCAGCTCGCACATCGGCCGCCTGAAGTACGTCTACCGCAAGGGCCTGGCCCTGCGTTACGGCAAGACCATGCAGTGCATCGCCGGCATCCATTACAACTTCTCCCTGCCCGAGGGCATCTGGGAGCTGCTGCGCCAGGACGAAGGCAGCGAGAAGAGCGCGCGGGACTTCCAGTCGCATCGCTACATCGCGATGATCCGTAACTTCCGCCGCTACAGCTGGCTGCTGATGTACCTGTTCGGCGCCTCCCCGGCGCTGGACGCCGGCTTCCTGCGCGGCCGCCCGCACGGCCTGGAAGCCTTCGACGAGCACACGCTCTACCTGCCCTACGCCACCAGCCTGCGCATGAGCGACCTGGGCTACCAGAACAACGCCCAGGCCGGCCTGACGCCCTGCTACAACGACCTGGACAGCTACATCGACAGCCTGCGCCGCGCGGTGAGCACGCCGTACGCGCCGTACGAGAAGGTCGGCACCAAGGTCGATGGCGAGTGGGTGCAGCTCAACACCAACATCCTGCAGATCGAGAACGAGTACTACTCGAGCATCCGCCCGAAACGCGTCACCTACACCGGCGAGCGCCCGATCCAGGCGCTGATGGCCCGTGGCGTGCAGTACGTCGAGGCGCGCTGTCTGGACATCAACCCCTTCCTGCCGCTGGGCATCGACGTCACCGAAGCGCGCTTCCTCGACGCCTTCCTGCTCTACTGCGCGCTGTCCGACAGCCCGCCGCTGGGCGGTTGCGAGTGCGGCGCGGCCACCAGCAACTTCCTCAAGGTGGTCAAGGAAGGTCGTCGCCCCGGCCTGAAGCTGGAGCGCGGTGGCCAGCAGCTTGAGATGAAGGACTGGGCGAACGCCCTGCTCGACGGCATCGCGCCGATCATCGAACTGCTCGACCGCGCCAACGGCACGGGCCTGCACGCGCAGAGCCTGGCCGAGCAGCGCGCCAAGGTTGCCGACGCCAGCCTGACGCCGTCGGCGAAGGTCCTGGCGGAGATGCGCGAACGCGGCGAGAGCTTCGAGGCCTTCGCCCTGCGCTACAGCCGCCAGCATGCCGCCACCCTGCAGGGTGAACCGCTGTCGGCCGAGGAGCAGGCGCGCTTCGAGAGCATGGCCAGCGAATCCCTGGCCGAACAGGCGGAGCTGGAGAAGCAGCCCGAAGGCGATTTCGACACCTTCGTCGCCGCGTATCAGGCGAGCATCCTGGGCCTGCTCAGCGTCTGACGGTGCAAGAAATCGCTGACACGCGGCTCATAGAGTTCTGATCGGCAACCTGCGAGGGCGGGGGGAGAATCCTCCCTCCCTGCGGATCGCCCCGGCCCGGCCGGCGCGATCCGCGCAAGACCTCGCAGGAACGCGCGCATGTCCCTTCACTCTCCCTCCTGGACACTCCACCAGCTGGAAGTCGCCTACCGGCAAGGCTACCTGGAAGCGCTGCTCGGCCGCGCCCCGCGCTGTCCGCTGCATGACATTCTGGCGGCCAGCTGGGAAGCCGGCTGGCGCGACGGCGGTGAGCGACTGCGCCAGCGGCAGCAGAAGGAACAGGCCGGGCCCGGCGCAGAGCCAGGCCCGGCGTCACGAGTTAGCGTGCAGATCAGGCATTCGGTGTCCGGCAAAGAGCGGATCTGATCAGAGCGTCTTCTCGAACACCTGGGAATTGCGCTGATAGTTGTACAGCGACGCCCGCGCCGCCGGCAGGCGCTCCACGCTGCTGGGCTGGAAGCCGCGCTCACGGAACCAGTGGGCCGTGCGGGTGGTGAGCACATAAAGGGTTTTCAGTCCCAGGTTGCGCGCGCGCTGTTCGATGCGCTCCAGCAGGTCGTCGCCGCGTCCGCCGTGGCGGTACTCCGGATTCACCGCTAGGCATGCCAGCTCGCCCGCGTCGGAATCGGCAATGGGATAGAGCGCCGCGCAGGCGATGATCAGCCCTTCGCGCTCGACGATGCTGAACTGCTCGATCTCGCGCTCCAGTACCTCGCGGGAGCGACGTACCAGAATGCCCTGCTCTTCCAGCGGACGGATCAGCTCCAGCAATCCACCCACGTCCTCGATGCCCGCTTCGCGCAGTTGTTCGAACTGTTCCTGCGCCACCAGGGTGCCGTTGCCAGTGCGGGTGAACAGCTCGGACAGCAACGAGCCATCCTCGGTGTAGCTGACAATATGGCTGCGCCGCACACCTGCGCGGCAGGCCTGGGCGGCGGCATCGAGCAACTCGCCCTGATAACTCGACCCGAGGCGTTCCAGGTGCGCAGGTACCTGCTGCGGGCGCAACTCGCGCACCAGCTTGCCGGCCTCATCCATCAGGCCGCGCTCGGCCCCATAGAGAATCAGTTTGTCCGCGCCCAGGTCGATGGCCGCGCGCATGGCCACGTCCTCGCAGGCGAGGTTGAAGATTTCCCCGGTGGGTGAGTAACCCAGCGGCGAGAGCAGTACGATGCTGCGCTCGTCGAGCTGGCGATTGATGCCCTTGCGGTCGATCCGACGGACTTCGCCGGTGTGGTGGTAGTCGATGCCATCGACCACGCCGATCGGCCGTGCGGTGACGAAGTTGCCCGAGGTCACGCGCATGCGCGAGCCCTGCATGGGCGAGGCGGCCATATCCATCGACAAGCGTGCCTCGATGGTGATGCGCAGGCTGCCCACCGCGTCGATCACGCAGCCCAGTGTCGGTGCATCGGTCACCCGCAGGCCGCGATGGAAGCGCGGCGCCAGCCCGTGCTGGGCCAGGCGCGCCTCGATCTGCGGACGCGAGCCGTGCACCAGCACCAGGCGCACACCCAGGCTGTGCAGCAGCACCAGGTCGTGGACGATATTGCCGAAATTGGGGTCTTCGACGCCCTCGCCGGGGAGCATCACCACGAAGGTGCAGTCCCGGTGTGAGTTGATGTAGGGCGAGGCGTGGCGCAGCCAGTTGACGTAGTCGTGCATTGCTTGAAAAGCCTGTCGTTCGAGTGGGCGGAAATCTGTCGGATGCGGCCGAAAGGCGGCCAGTGGCGGCGCGGTTATCGTCGTCGCAGGAACATCGACAGGTTTCTCCTCTTGGGTACGTTGGGCCCGCTTTCCGGGCGCTCTACAGGCAACTGCCTACGCAGGGCTCTCTATAGACAGTAATGACGGATCAATCCGCGTAGTAACTCTACGGTCGGCTCGATGCGGTCCAGTTCAAGGTGTTCATCGGGCTGGTGGGCGCAGGCGATGTCGCCGGGGCCAAGCACCAGGGTCTGGCAGCCGAGCTGCTGAAGATACGGTGCTTCGGTGCCAAAGGCTACCGCTTCCGCCGTGTGCCCGGTCAGACTTTCGGCGAGTCGCACCAGCTCACTCTGCGCCGGCTCCTCGAAGGGCGGCACGGCAGGGAAAAGCGGTGCGTAATCGATTTTCACGGCGTGCCGCTCGGCAACCGGCTGCAGCCGCTCGCGAATGCTCTGGCGCAGGGTTTCCGGGGCCACTCCCGGAAGCGGGCGCAGGTCGAATTCCAGGGCGCACTGGCCGCAGATGCGGTTGGGATTGTCGCCGCCGTGGATGCAGCCCAGGTTGAGCGTCGGCTGCGGCACGCTGAACTGCGGGTTGTTGAATTCCTGCTGCCACTGGCTACGCAGGCTCTGTAACTCGCCCATCACTGCCTGCATCGCCTCCAGCGCACTGCGTCCCAGGCTCGGGTCGGAGGAATGGCCGCTCTGCCCGAGAATATCGATGCGCTCCATCATCACGCCCTTGTGCAGGCGGATCGGCTTGAGGTTGGTCGGCTCGCCGATCACCGCGGCGCGCCCCAACGGCCGCCCCGCGTCGGCCAGCGCACGAGCACCGGCCATGGAGCTTTCCTCGTCACAGGTGGCGAGGATGATCAGCGGCTGCCTGAACGGCTGCTCCAGCAGCGGCAACAGCGCTTCGATGACCAGGGCGAAGAAGCCCTTCATGTCGCAGGCGCCCAGGCCGAACCAGCGCCCGTCGCGTTCATCCAGGCCCAGCGGGTCGCTTTTCCACAGGGCCTCGTCATAGGGCACGGTATCGGTGTGCCCGGCCAGCACCAGCCCGCCGGGGCCGCTGCCCAGGGTCGCGATCAGGTTGAACTTGCCCGGTGACACCGGCTGCATCTCGCAGGCGAATCCCAGGTCCACCAGCCAGTTGCCGAGCAACTCGACCACCGGGCGATTGGACTGGTCCAGCGCGGGCTGGGTACAGCTGACGGAAGGAACCGCGATCAGCTCGGCAAAGCGTTGTTTCAGGGGCGGCAACGGCATGGCGTCCTCCGAAGATGTGTTCCCACTATGGACCATGCCACGCTGCGGTAAAACCTCGCGGCGCCCGGCAGGAATGCCGAAGTCCTGTAGACTGCATGACTTTGAAGTCTTTTTCGCGCCCGTCGTTCCGTCCTTCCTACAGCAGGTCGGGAATCCGGGCGCGGCCGCTCTGACCCGGACCCCCGCCATGCAGAAAGAAACCGAAATCAAACTGCGCGCCAGCCGCGAGACCCTCGAAGCCCTGCGCGAGCATCCCGCACTGAAGAAGCGCAACAAATCCGGCTGGGAGCCCCGCGAGCTGTTCAACCAGTACTACGACACCCCGGGCCGCGACCTGGCCCGCGCCCGCGTGGCGCTGCGCATGCGCAAGGACGGCGAGCAGTTCATCCAGACCCTGAAGACCCGCGGCCAGAGCATCGCCGGCCTGTCCGAGCGCAACGAGTGGGACTGGTACCTGGAGAAGAACAAGCTTGATATCAAGAAGCTTGACGACCAGTGCTGGCCAGCCGCCCTTGCGGACCTGGACAAGAAGACCCTGAAGCCGATTTTCAGCACCGACTTCACCCGCCAGCGCGCCGAGATCGCCTGGGGCCGCGGCAAAGCCAAGGTGGTGATCGAGGCCGCGCTGGACCTGGGCAAGGTCGTCGCCGGCAAGCAGGAAGAGGAAATCTGCGAACTGGAGCTGGAACTGCGCCAGGGCGAGCCCGAAGCGCTGCTGGACCTGGCCATCGAACTGGCCGCCGACCTCGCGCTGATGCCCTGCGACATCAGCAAGGCCGAGCGCGGCTACCGCCTGTTCGACCCGACCAGCTACAACGTACAACCCGATACCCAGAAGCTGCTGCGTGAAACCCCGCTGGACGGCGCCTTCGCCGCGCTGTCCTGGTCTCTGCTGGGCAGCAGCCAGCGCCTGGCCGAGCAATACCGCTTCAATGGCCACTGGAGCCTGCTGGAAAGCTGGCTGCAGCAACTGGTCGACCTGCGCTCCCTGCTCGGCAGTCTTGGCCAGGCCGTACCGCGCGCCACCACTCGCGAACTGCGTACTGCTCTCGATGCGCTGATCGCCGACTGGCAGCCGCGCCTCGAGCAGGGCCGCCACGACGAAGCCGTGCGCCAACAGATGCCGGCAGTCTTCCGCGAGGAACTGGCGAATGTGCGCTGGGGTCAGTTCTCCCTGAGCGCCTCTCGCTGGCTGCTGGGCAAGGCCTGGACCACCGAGCGCAACGACCGCGCCAATCGCCTGGGCGGCTCCGCCGTCGGCAAGTGGCTGCAGCGCATCCTGGCCGAAGAAGCCCAGGCCATGCCGCTGCAACGCGCCCAGCATTTGCCCGAGGTACTCGCCGACCAGTTGCCGCGCCTGCAGCGCATGCTGGTCTGGCTGCGCCTGGCGCGCAGCGTGCTGGAGCTGCCGGAAACCGACCGCCTCTACGGCGAACTGGCCAAGCTGCAGGAGCTGCTCGCCACTCCCGACGCCGAGGGGCGCCTGGATGCCCTCGCGGCCCAGGCCCATACTGTGCTGACCCTCAAGCCGTGGAAGGCGCTTTTGAAATAAGCTGGCCCGGCGACGTCGCGGGCCTGTCGACCCGCCATTGAAGTAGGGAGTCTGCATGTCCGTCTTTGCCCCTTCCGCCCAGGATCGTCCGCTCGACCTGGGCGACATCCTGCGCGAGCTGGTCACCCAGGGCCGGGTCGCCCAGGATGACGCCGAACAGTGCCTGGCGATCCGCCGCAGTGCGGTGAAGAACCAGCAGCACCCACTGGAGTTCCTCGCCGCGCAGCAGGTCGAGGATCGCCAGCGGCCGGGGCGCAAGCTGGACCTGGATGCGCTGGTGAGATGGCTGGCGGACTTCTCCGGGCAGCCCTACCTGCGTATCGACCCGCTGAAGATCGATGTCGCGGCGGTCACGCCGCTGATGTCGTACGCCTTCGCCCAGCGCCACCATATCCTCGCGGTCGCAGTAGCGCCGGACGAAGTCACCATCGCCAGCGCACAGCCCTTCGTGCACGCCTGGGAGAGCAACCTCACCCACGTCCTCAAGCGCCCGATCAAACGCGTGGTGGCCAACCCCGCGGACATCCAGCGCTTCACCGTCGAGTTCTACCGCCTCGCCAAGTCCGTGACCGGCGCCAGTTCGGCGGACCAGAAGATCAGCGGGGTCGGCAACTTCGAACAGTTGCTCAACCTGGGTGCCAGCGACCAGGAGCCCGATGCCAACGACGCGCACATCGTCACCATCGTCGACTGGCTGTTCCAGTACGCCTTCCAGCAGCGCGCCAGCGATATCCATATCGAACCGCGGCGCGAGCAGGGCACAGTGCGCTTCCGCATCGACGGCGTACTGCACAACGTCTACCAGTTCCCACCGCAGGTCAGCATGGCGGTGGTCAGCCGCCTGAAGTCCCTGGGGCGCATGAACGTCGCCGAGAAGCGCAAGCCGCAGGACGGCCGGGTGAAGACCAAGACGCCGGAAGGCGCCGAGGTGGAGCTGCGCCTGTCGACGCTGCCCACGGCCTTCGGCGAGAAGATGGTGATGCGGATCTTCGACCCCGAGGTGCTGCTCAAGAGCTTCGATCAGCTCGGCTTCTCCCCCGACGACCTGCGCCGCTGGGAGAGCATGACCAGCCAGCCCAATGGCATCATCCTGGTCACCGGGCCCACCGGTTCGGGCAAGACCACCACGCTCTACACCACGCTCAAGCAGCTTGCCACGGATGAAGTGAACCTCTGCACCATCGAGGACCCGATCGAGATGATCGAGCCCTCGTTCAACCAGATGCAGGTGCAGCACAACATAGACCTGACCTTCGCCAGCGGCGTGCGCGCCCTGCTGCGGCAGGACCCGGACATCATCATGGTCGGCGAGATCCGCGACCTGGAGACCGCCGAGATGGCGATCCAGGCGGCGCTCACCGGCCACCTGGTGCTCTCCACGCTGCACACCAACGACTCGCCCACCGCCATCACCCGCCTGCTGGAACTGGGCGTGCCCTACTACCTGATCCGCGCCACCGTGCTCGGCGTCATGGCCCAACGCCTGGTGCGCACGCTCTGCCCGCACTGCAAGGCGCCGATGGAGCTGCACGAGGAAGACTGGCAGGAAGTCACCCGCCCGTGGAACGCTCCGCTGCCCACCGGTGCGCAGCAGGCCGTCGGCTGCCTGGAATGCCGCGACACCGGCTACCGCGGACGCGCCGGCGTGTACGAAATCATGCTGCTGACGGAGTCGCTGAAGGAGCTGATCACCGCTGACACCGACCTCATCCCGCTGCGCCGCCAGGCCTTCAAGGAAGGCATGCGCAGCCTGCGGCTGTCCGGCGCGCAGAAGGTTGCGGCGGGCCTGACGACCATCGAGGAAGTCATGCGGGTGACCCCGCAGAGCGAGCAGAAGTAGCCCCTCTGGACGCCACGGCGGCGCCGGTCGCGCCGCCACCCAGCCTCAGCCTTGAGCCCGCGCAGGTTCCATGGCCATCTCCAGCAGACGACGATAGGCGCTGACCCCGCTGCGGGTGTCAAAGCGCTGCGCAGTGAGACGGGCCATCTGGCGCAAGCCGGCATGCGCCGACGGATTGTGCAGGACCTCGAGCACTCGCTCGGCCAGGTCGTCGACGGCGAAGAAGTCCACCAGATAGCCATTCTCGCGATCGCGAACCACCTCACGGACCGGTGCCGTGTCGGAGGCGACCAGCAGGCAGCCGCACGCCATGGCCTCGAGCATCGACCACGACAGGACGAAGGGGTAGGTCAGGTAGACGTGTGCACAGGAAACCTGCAGCGCTTTCACATAGGTGGCATAGGGAACCTTGCCAAGGAAGTGCACGCGTGAGCGGTCCAGCCTCACCTCCTCGAGCATGCGCGTGCGCCAGTTGGGCGCCCCCTGGGGAGGCATGCCGTAGCTCACCTCGTCGCCTCCCAGTATCAGGACCTGTGCCCGCGGGTGGCGGTCGAGAATCTGCGGCAACGCGCGCATGAAGATGTGGAAGCCCCGATAGGGTTCCAGATTGCGGGCCACGTAAGTCACCACGGGATCGCCAGCCCTGAGCACCTGCCCGGAGGGTAGGCGCAAGGAACCTCGCGGGTCCGGACGCAGCATATCGAGGGGAATACCTTCGTGGGCCACCTGGATTTTCTCCCGGTATGCCAGCGGATGCAGGCCGCGCTGCCACGGGGTGGGACTGATGCCCAGGTCGCAATGCTCCAGGTTCAGCAGGTGCAGGGCATTGCGCGTCCGGCTGCGAGCACACTCGTCGAAACTCGACGGAAACTCCGGGTCGAAATTGATATCCGCCCCCTCCATGGCGCCGTAGTACTCGCAGAAGTGCACCAGCGGAACATCCGGGTAGACGTCCTTGGCATACAAGGTTTCTCCCCAGCCCGGGTGCGCCAGGATCACGTCCGGGCGATAGCCAGTGCCGCGCAGTTGCAGCAACAGCCTGGCTACCTGCTGACCATGCAGGACGGCATCCTCGACGGTATACAGATAGTGGTGGATCTGCGGGGAAACCGCCCGGCTGGGGCTGTAGCGCAGCGTACGTACCCCCGGCACACCCCGTGCCGTATCACGGGCAATAGCCAGCAGCTGGCAGCGACTGTCCTTGAGCAGACCGTGTGCCAGGTGGAGGAACTGGCCAGGAAAGTTCTGGTGGATGAGCAACAATTTCACGACAACACCTGCTCCATGAGTCCCGCACGCCGCGCATCGATGGATAGATTGCGATGGAGCCGGGCGGGACCAACCTCCGCGCTGGTAGGATGATCCGAAGGGTGTGCAGAGTCCGCTGTCCGTGCCGCCGCGCTCAATCAGAAGTCTGGAAGCTGGGGCGCAGATATTTCTTAATGCTCCCTCTCACTGGCGAAATCCCGGGACGTTGCGGGAACTATGCTTATCCAGTCGGCCGGCTCTGCAGCCTTATACTGATGCCCTGCAGCAAACCCGTCCGTCTTGCACCACAAGGAGTTCTTCACATGGAAATCGGCAGTGTTGCCCTGCTCTTCGTCATCCTCGCCATCGTCATCGTCCTCATGGGGTTCAAGGTCGTTCCCCAGGGCTTCGAATGGACCATCGAGCGCTTCGGTCGCTATACCGTCACGCTCAAGCCGGGCCTGAGCATCATCATTCCGGTGGTGGATCGCGTCGGCCAGAAGATCAACATGATGGAACGCGTGCTGGACATCCCGCCGCAGGAAGCGATCAGCGCCGACAACGCCATCGTCGAGATCGACGCGGTGTGCTTCTACCAGGTAGTGGACGCGGCACGCGCCGCTTATGAGGTCAGCGGGCTGGAAAACGCCGTGCGCAACCTGGTGATGACCAACATCCGCACCGTGCTCGGCTCCATGGAGCTGGACCATATGCTCAGCCAGCGCGACTCGATCAACGAGCGCCTGCTGCGCACCGTCGATGAAGCCACCGCGCCCTGGGGCCTGAAAGTCACCCGTATCGAGATCAAGGACATCAGCCCGCCGGCCGACCTGGTGGAAGCGATGAGCGGGCAGATGCGTGCCGAGCGCCTCAAGCGCGCTCAGATTCTCGAAGCCGAAGGCAAGCGCGCCGCCGACATTCTTACCGCCGAAGGTGAGAAGCAGGCGCAGATCCTCAAGGCCGAAGGCCAGCGCCAGGCAGCCTTCCTCGAAGCCGAGGCCCGCGAGCGCCAGGCCGAGGCCGAAGCCAAGGCGACCCAGGTGGTTTCCGAGGCCATCGCCACCGGCAACGTGCAGGCGATCAACTACTTCGTCGCGCAGAAGTACGTCGACGCGCTGGGCAAGCTGGCCAGCTCGAACAACAGCAAGATCGTGCTGATGCCGCTGGAAGCCAGCCAGGTGATCGGCTCGGTCGCCGGCATCGGCGAGATCGTCAAGGCCACCTTCGGCGACACCAAGGGCCGTAGCTGATGGCCGCCTTTCTCCAGAACCTCGGTTTCTGGGACTGGCTGGGCCTGGGCATCGTCCTGCTGATCCTGGAAATCTTCGGCGCCGGCGGCTACCTGCTGTGGATCGGCATCGCCGCCGCGCTCACCGGCGTGCTGTCCTTCCTTGTACCGGGGCTCGACTGGGTCTGGCAGTGCCTGGCTTTCGGCGTGCTGGCGATCCTCACCGCGCTGTACTGGTGGAACCACCAGCGCATCAACAAGCGCACGGCCGAACCGTCCAGCCTGAACCGTCGCGGCAGCGAACTGGTGGGCCGGCAGTTCGCCCTGCATGACGCCATCGTCGGCGGGCGCGGCAAGGTCCGCGTCGGCGACAGCGTCTGGCTGGTCAGCGGGCCAGACCTGCCCGTTGGCGCGCAGGTGCGCGTGACTGGGCAGGATGGTGTTCTGTTGCTGGTGGAACCCGTCTGAGCCAGTACCTGTAGGAGCGAGCTTGCTCGCGAACCAAACCCCGCAGCGGAGTCTGTTCGCGAGCAAGCTCGCTCCTACAAAGCCAATAAAAAAGCCCGCCAATCGGCGGGCTTTTTTATTCAGGCAATGCTCAGCTCGCGGCCGGCTGCGCCGGGGCGCGGCGATAGGCCCAGACCATCAGCGCGATGCCGCCCAGGACCATCGGTACGCACAGCACCTGGCCCATGGTCAGCCAGCCCCACGCCAGGTAGCCCAACTGGGCATCCGGCACGCGGACGAACTCGACGATGAAGCGGAAGATGCCGTAGCACAGCACGAACAGGCCAGACACCGAGGCAGTCGGGCGCGGCTTGCGGGTGAACAGCCAGAGCACGACGAACAGCGCCACGCCTTCCAGCGCGAACTGGTACAGCTGCGACGGGTGGCGCGGTTCCGGGCCGCCAGTGGGGAAGACCATCGCCCAGGGCACGTCGGTCACCTTGCCCCACAGCTCACCGTTGATGAAGTTGCCGATGCGCCCGGCGCCCAGGCCGATCGGCACCAGCGGCGCGATCAGGTCCATCAGCTGGAAGAAGCTCTTGTTGTTGCGCTTGCCGAACCACCAGGTGGCCAGCATCACGCCGATCAGCCCGCCGTGGAACGACATGCCACCCTTCCACACCTCGAAGATCAGCGTCGGGTTGGCGATGTACTCGTCTAGGTTGTAGAACAGCACGTAGCCCAGGCGACCGCCCAGGACCACGCCGCACGCCACCCAGAACACCAGGTCGGAGAGCTTCTCCTTGGTCCAGGTCGGGTCGAACTCCTTCAGTTTGCGCGAGGCCAGCAGCCAGGCGCCGCCGATGCCGATCAGGTACATCAGGCCGTACCAGTGGATTTTCAGCGGCCCGAGCGCTACGGCAACCGGGTCGATCTGTGGATAAGGCAGCATCCGCTTCTCCTAGCAGGAACTCAGATCAGAAAACTCAAACCCACGCTGAACAGCAGCAGGGCAAACAAACGCTTCAGGACCTTGGCCGGCAGGCGATGCGCCAGCCGCGCCCCGATGCGGGCAAAGAACATACTGGTAACGGCGATGCCCAGCAGCGCCGGCAGGTAGACGAAGCCCAGGCTCAGCTCCGGCAGCTTGTCGTTGTGCCAGCCGACGGCGATGAAGGATATCGCGCCAGCGATGGCGATCGGCAGGCCGCACGCCGAAGAAGTCGCAACCGCCTGTTGCATGGAGACGCCACGCCAGGACAGAAACGGCACAGTCAGCGAACCGCCGCCGATGCCGAAGATCGCCGAAGCCCAGCCCACCACGCCGCCCGCCACGCCAAGGCCGAAGCGGCCCGGCAGGTCGCGCTCGCCCTTGGGCTGGAGCCCGAGGGCCATCTGGATCGACACCAGGATGGCGAAGGTACCGATGATCTTCTGCAGCACCGGCCCCTGGATCTTCGACGCGGTCAACGCGCCCAGCGCGCTGCCGACCAGGATACCGACGGTCATCCAGGCGAACACCCGCCAGCGCACGGCGCCACGGCGGTGGTGTTCGAGAATCGAATTGATCGACGTGAAGATGATGGTCGCCAGCGAAGTCCCGACCGCCATCTGGGTCAGCACATCGGGCGAGAAGCCGTGGGCAGTGAAGCTGAACACCAGGGCCGGAACGATGATCAACCCGCCGCCGACGCCGAACAGGCCGGCGAGCACGCCAGCACAGGCGCCAAGCACCAGGTAGAGCACGAACTCCATGGGCAACCTCGGGCAACAAAGCGGGCATGGTAGCCGAAGGCTCCCGGGCGCTCCAGCCACTCCGGGACATCGGCGGATGTTGATAGACTGCCGGCACACTACGGAGTTCGACCCATGTGCCTGATCGTCTTCGCCTGGCGCCCCGAGCACGCCACGCCCCTGATCGTCGCGGCCAACCGCGATGAATTCTATGCCCGCCCGACCCTGCCGCTGGCGGCCTGGGAGGAGTATCCCGGCGTGTATGCCGGCCGCGACCTGGAGGCCGGCGGCACCTGGATGGGAGTGGCCGCGGGTGGGCGATTCGCCGCCCTGACCAACGTGCGCGATCCCGGCCAGCCGATCGGCCCGCGTTCCCGTGGCGAGCTGGTAGCGGCTTTCCTGCAAGGCGGGCAGTCGCCGCTGGAATACCTGCAGCAGGTTGCCCGCCGCGCTTCGGACTACAGCGGCTTCAACCTGCTGGTCGGCGACGGTGCGCAACTGTGCTACTTCAATCCCCGCGTCGGCCCGCCTGTGGCGGTGGCTCCGGGGGTGCACGGACTGTCCAATGCAGCGCTGGACACGCCCTGGCCCAAGCTCCTTACCGCGCGTGAGGGTCTGGAGGCAGCGCTGGAGAAGCCTGATACCGGCTCCCTGGTCGCGCTACTGACGGACAATCGACAGCCCAGTGAAGCCGAGTTGCCGGATACCGGCGTCGGCCTGGCCACCGAGCGCCTGCTGTCCAGCGTGTTCATCGCCAGCCCGAACTACGGCACCCGTGCCAGCACCGCGCTGATCGTCCACGCGGACGGCCGTCGCGAGCTGCTCGAACACAGCTTTGGTCCCAGTGGCGCACGCCTGGGCGAGGTTTCCCTCATCGTCTAGCAGACGACGATACAGTCGCGCTGACGCTTGGCGCGGTAGAGCGCGTCATCCAGTCGGCGCAGCATCGCCATCAGGTCCTCGCCGGGCTGCATCTGGGTCACGGCGAAGCTGGCGGTGAGCTGGGTCGGCAACGAAACATCCGCCCGGCGCAGGCTCAAGCGCAGGCGCTCGGCCAGCTCCCGTGCGGCCTCGGCATCGGTCTCGGGCAGCAGCACGATGAACTCCTCGCCACCCCAGCGGGCAAAGCAATCCTCTTCACGCAGGCGCCGCCGCACCACCTCGGCGACCGCGACGAGCACGCGATCCCCGGCCTGGTGGCCGAGGCTGTCGTTGATGCGCTTGAAGTGGTCGAGATCGAACATCATCAGCGAACAGCCGTGGCCATGGCGCTGCAAGCGCTGCCATTCGGCGTGCAACTGTTGCTCGAAGCGCCGCCGGTTGGCGATCTGGGTCAGCGGGTCGATCTCGGAAAGGCGCAGCGCCACCGCGGCCTGCTCGGCCAGTGCCTGGTTGGCCTGGCGCAAGGCCTCGGTGCGGGTCTGTACCAGGAACTCCAGGCTCAGGTTGAGCTGGTGCAGTTCGTGGTTCTTTTCCTGCAGCGCCAGCTCCGCCAGCTTGCGTTCATGGATGTTTCGGTGTGCGCCGATCATCCGCGTTGGCTTGCCGTCCCCGTCGAACTCGAAGAAGCGCCCGTGATCGCTGACCCACAGGTAGCTGCCGTCCAGGCAGCGGCAGCGATACTCCTCACGGTAGACGCCGCTGCGACCCTGCACGTAGGCATCGAAGGCGAACATGACCCGGCCGAAATCCTCGGGATGGATGATCTCGTGCCAGGTAGCGACGTTTTCCGGGAGGCTGTCGGGGTCGTAGCCGAGCATGGCGTACCAGCTCGGGCTGCGGGTGACGTGGTTGCTGCGGATGTCCCAGTCCCAGATGCCGTCGCTGACGATGCTCAGGGCATAGCGCAGGGTGCGGGCGCTGCTATCGGCCTCCGTGCAAGGCGTGACGTCGAGCTCTTCCATAAGCTTCGTCCTGGCCGGCGTGCCGACCGTGTCATCGTCTGACCTTCCGGAAATGCACGGCTCCGGAAGGCGGCTTTCGCTGGCGTCAGGCCTGGATGGTTGCCGCCGGATTGATCACGCGGCCCAGGCCGAGATTGCGCAGGGCCAGGTGCAGCGAGCTGTGGATGACCTGAGGGTTGTCGAAGGTCATCAGTTGGCCGAGCAGCTCGCGGGCCTTGGACAGGGTCATCTGGCGCAGCAGCCATTTCACCTTGGGCAGGTTGGTGGCGTTCATCGACAGCGAATCGAAGCCCATGGCCATCAGCAGTACGGCAGCCGCCGGATCGCCGGCCATTTCGCCGCAGATGCTCACCGGCTTGCCTTCGTCGTGCGCGCCGTTGACCACGATCCGCAGTGCTTGCAGCACGGCCGGGTGCAGGTAGTCGTAGAGATCGGCGACCCGTGGGTTGTTGCGGTCGACCGCCAGCAGGTACTGGGTCAGGTCGTTGGAACCGACCGAAACGAAGTCCACCTGACGCGCCAGCTCACGTATCTGGTACACCGCAGCTGGAATCTCAATCATCATGCCGATCGGCGGCATGGGGATATCCACGCCTTCGTCGCGCACTTCGCCCCAGGCGCGGTGGATCAGGTGCAGCGCCTCTTCCAGCTCATGGGTGCCGGAGATCATCGGCAGCAGGATGCGCAGGTTGTCCAGGCCCTCACTGGCCTTGAGCATGGCGCGGGTCTGCACCAGGAAGATTTCCGGGTGGTCGAGGGTGACGCGGATGCCGCGCCAGCCGAGGAAGGGGTTGTCTTCCTTGATCGGGAAGTAGGACAGCGCCTTGTCGCCGCCGATGTCCAGGGTGCGCATGGTCACCGGCAGCGGATGGAAGGCGGAGAGCTGCTCGCGGTAGATGGCGAGCTGTTCCTTCTCGCTGGGGAAGCGGTCGTTGATCATGAACGGCACTTCGGTGCGGTACAGGCCGACACCTTCGGCACCGCGCTCCTGGGCGCGCGCCACGTCCGCCAGCAGGCCGGTGTTGACCCACAGCGGCATGCGATGGCCATCCAGCGTCTCGCAGGGCAGCTCGCGCAGTGCGGCCAGGCCCTTGCTCAGTTCCTTTTCTTCGGCGACCACTTCGCCGTACTGCTTGACCAGCTGCGGCGACGGGTTGGTGTAGATCTCGCCGTGGTAGCCGTCGACGATCAGGTCGATGCCGTCGACCTTGGAGTACGGCAGGTCGACCGCGCCCATGACCGTGGGAATGCCCATGGCACGAGCGAGAATGGCCACGTGGGAGTTGCCCGAGCCGAGTACCGAGATCAGGCCCACCAGCTTGCCTTCAGGCACTTCGCCAAGCATCGCCGGCGACAGTTCTTCGCTGACGATGATGGTCTGGTCCGGATAGGTCAGTGTCTGCTTACGCTCTTCCTGCAGGTAAGCGAGGATGCGGCGGCCGATGTCCTTGACGTCGGAGGCACGCTCGCGCAGGTAGGCGTCGTCCATCAGCTCGAAGCGCTGCACGTGCTCCATGACCACCTGGCGCAGGGCGCCCTGGGCCCATTGGCCGGTGCGGATGATGCGTTTGACTTCGAGGCCGATGGAGGCGTCGTCGAGCATCATCAGGTAGACGTCGAACAGCGCGCGCTCTTCCTTGCGCAGCTGGGTGGCCAGCTTGCTGGAGAGGTTGCGCATGTCTTCGCGGACCGATTCCAGCGCCTGCTTGAAGCGCTCGATTTCGGCCTCGACGTCGTCGATGGGTTTGTCCGGGACGACTTCCAGGTCGGCCGGCGGCAGCACCACCACGGCCTTGCCCACGGCCACGCCGGGAGCGCCGGGAACGCCGACGAACTTGGCTTCGCTGATGCCCTTGCCCATCTTGCCCAGGCCGCGGATCGAACCGGTGGCCTCGGCGTGGGCGATGACGCCGGCGAGCTGCGCACTCATGGTGACGAGGAAGGCTTCCTCGCCTTCGTCGAACTGGCGCTTTTCCTTCTGCTGCACGACCAGAACGCCCATCACCCGACGGTGGTGGATGATCGGTGCGCCGAGGAAGGAGGCGTAGCGCTCCTCGCCGGTCTCGGCGAAGTAGCGGTAGCGGGGGTGTTCGGAGGCGTTCTCGAGGTTCAGCGGCTCCTCGCGGGTGCCGACCAGGCCGACCAGGCCCTCATTGGGCGCCATGCTGACCTTGCCGATGGAGCGCTTGTTCAGGCCTTCGGTGGCCATCAGCACGAAGCGGTTGCTCTCCGGGTCCAGCAGGTAGACCGAGCACACCTGGGTGCCCATCGCCTCCTTCACGCGCTGCACGATGATGCCCAGCGCCGCCTTGAGGTCCTTGGCGGAGTTCACTTCCTGGACGATCTTACGCAGCGTGTTGAGCATGGCTCGGGGTCTAACTCCTTGAACTTCGTGCTAGTCGCGCGCCAGCAGGCGCGGTGCCAATTCCTTCAGAGCCCGGCGGTAGACCTCGCGTTTGAAGGTCACGACCTGGCCCAGCGGGTACCAGTAGCTCACCCATTTCCAGCCGTCGAATTCGGGCTTGCCGGTCACGTCCATGCGTACCCGGCTTTCCTCGCCGGTCAGGCGCAGCAGGAACCACTTCTGTTTCTGCCCGATGCACAACGGCTGGCTGTTGGTACGCACCAGGCGTTGCGGCAGGCGGTAACGCAGCCAGCCCCGGGTACAGGCGAGGATCTTGACGTCCTGCTCTTCCAGGCCGACTTCTTCGTTCAGTTCGCGGTACAGCGCTTCCTCAGGGGTTTCGCGGGCGTTGATACCACCCTGGGGAAATTGCCAGGCTTCCTGGTTGATGCGCCGTGCCCACAGGACCTGTCCGACATCGTTGCAAAGGATGATGCCGACATTGGGGCGAAAACCATCGGGATCGATCACGGCGGTACATCCTCGAAATCGCGTGTGCCCGCATTGTTCCACAAAGCTTGTGACAGCGGCAACGCGGGCTGCGGCGTCCTGTGCTGGGTGGGCAAAAGCCGTTACTCTAGGCGACTTTTCGGTATTGGCAACTGACGGTAATCCAACGTGCGACTGGCTCTCTTCGATCTCGACAACACCCTCCTGGCCGGCGACAGCGACCATAGCTGGGGCGAATGGCTGTGCCAGCGCGGACTGGTGGACGCTGGCGAGTACCAGGCGCGCAACGACGCCTTTTATGCCGACTACGTCGCCGGCACCCTCGACGTGTTCGCCTACCAGGCGTTCACCCAGGCCATTCTCGGCCGCACCGACCTGGCGCAGCTGGCCATCTGGCATCGCCAGTTCATGGAAGAGGTGATCGAGCCCATCGTCCTGGCCAAGGGTGAAGCGCTGCTGGCCGAACACCGCGCTGCCGGTGACAAGCTGGTGATCATTACCGCCACCAACCGTTTCATCACCGGCCCCATCGCCGAGCGCCTCGGCGTCGAGACGCTGATCGCCACCGAATGCGAAATGCAGGATGGTCTCTACACCGGCCGTACCTGCGACGTCCCCTGCTTCCAGGGCGGCAAGGTGACGCGCCTGAACCGCTGGCTGGAAGAAACCGGCCTGACACTGGACGACGCGTACTTCTACAGCGACTCGCGCAACGACCTGCCGCTGCTCGAGCAGGTCGCCAACCCGGTGGCCGTCGACCCGGACGACACCCTGCGCGCCACCGCCATCGAGCGCGGCTGGCCGGTGATCAGCCTGCGCGGCTGAGCCCTCAGAAGCCCTTGTTGACCATCAGGTGGAAGATCGCCAGGAAGGCCAGGAACGCCGGCCAGCCGAGGGCGAACCACCAGCGCATATAGAGGAAGGCTTGTGGCGGCAGCGCCGTGCCTTCCCGATGCGCCGCTTCGGCCATGTCGCGTACGCGGATCTGCAGCCAGACCACCGGCAGCCAGCAGGCACCGGCAAACACATACAGCCCAAGGCTCCACAGCAGCCAGCCCGAACCCAGCGGCCAGCCGGCCATATGCGCCATGGCTATGCCGCTCAGCGGCTGGAAGACCGCCGTGGTGGCGATGAACAGCCAATCCGCCGTGACCAGATGGCGGAAGGTGATGCGGATCGCTTGCAGATTGCCGCTGCGCCACGCGCGCCAGCTGTAGTAGGCCGAGCCCAGCCCGGTGCCGAACAGCAGTGTGGAGGACAGGATGTGCAGGGTCTTGAGCAGCAGGTAGAGGTTCACGCAGCGGGCATCACACCGGCTTGCTGATCATCAGCACCAGGATGGCGACCACGCACAGCAGCGCCAGTGCAAAGAAGGCCAGACCGAACTTCCACTGCCGTGCCGCGCTGGCGGCGATTGGCTCGCCGCTGCCCTGTGCCGCCAGTGCCAGGTCGCGGATCCGCCACAGGCGGGTGGTGAACAATAGCCAGAAGATCGTGGCGACGATCAGCAGGCAGACACTGCCCAGCAGCCAGGTCTGCCCCAGCGGCCAGCCAATGGTCTGCACCATGCGATAACCGGTGACCGGCAGGCTGGCGACGCTGCCGGCGACCAGCACCCAGCCGATCAGGCCGATGCGCTGCAGCGCCTTGGCGATCAACCCGGCGTCGCCGCTCCGCCAGCTGCGCCAGCCGTACCAGGCCAAGCCGATGATGGCCAGGAACGGCAGCACCGCGGCGATGCCGTGGAGGATGCGGAAGGTCTGCAGGCTTTCCATTTCAAGTCCCTGTGATCGATGCGGCTTTACGACAAGCCTAGCAGCAGTCGCGCCGCCTCTGCCTGACCTCAGCCGAGGAACAGGCGATAGGCCGGGTTGTCCGTTTCGTCCCAGTAGGGGTAACCGATCTCTTCCAGCGCGGCCGACACCAGGTGGCGTTCGTCTTCCGGCACCTGCAGGCCCGCCACCACGCGACCGTCGGCGGCGCCGTGGTTGCGGTAGTGGAACAGGGTGATGTTCCAGCGGCCACCCAGGCGGTTGAGGAAGTTGAACAGCGCGCCGGGACGCTCGGGGAATTCGAAGCGGAACACCTGCTCGCCCGAAACCCGCGGCGAATGGCCGCCGACCATATGGCGGATGTGCAGCTTGGCCAGTTCGTTGTCGGTCAGGTCCAGCACCGGGAAGCCCTGATCCTGCAGTTGCTGCACCAGCGCCGCGCGCGGGTCGTTCTCTGGGTGCGTCTGCACGCCGACGAAGATGTGCGCTTCGCTGTCGGTGTTGTAGCGGTAGTTGAACTCGGTGATCTGGCGCTTGCCGATGGCCTCGCAGAAGGCCTTGAAGCTGCCCGGGCGCTCCGGGATGGTCACGGCGATGATCGCTTCGCGCTTCTCGCCCAGTTCGGCGCGCTCGGCCACGTGGCGCAGGCGGTCGAAGTTGATGTTGGCGCCCGAGTCGATGGCGACCAGGGTCTCGCCCTTCACGCCTTCGCGCTCGACGTACCTCTTGATCCCGGCCACCGCCAGCGCGCCGGCCGGCTCGGTGATGGAACGGGTGTCGTCGTAGATGTCCTTGATCGCCGCGCAGATCTCGTCGGTGCTGACGGTGATCACTTCATCGACGTAGTCCTTGCACAGCTCGAAGTTGTGCTTGCCGATCTGCGCCACGGCGACGCCGTCGGCGAATAGCCCGACCTGGCCGAGCACCACGCGCTCGCCGGCGGCCATGGCAGCCTGCAGGCAATTGGAGTCGTCCGGCTCGACGCCGATGACCTTGATCTCCGGGCGCAGGTATTTGACGTAGGCGGCGATGCCGGCGATCAGGCCGCCGCCGCCGACGGGCACGAAGATCGCGTCGATACGGCCCGGGTTCTGGCGGAGGATTTCCATGGCCACGGTGCCCTGGCCGGCGATCACGTCCGGATCGTCGTAGGGATGGATGTAGACGTAGCCCTTCTCTTCCACCAGCTTGAGCGAATGCGCCAGCGCATCGGGGAAGGCATCGCCGTGCAGCACGGCCTTGCCGCCGCGGGCGCGTACGCCCTGAACCTTCAGCTCCGGCGTGGTGCGCGGCATCACGATGGTCGCCTTGATGCCCAGCTCGCGGGCGGCCAGCGCCACGCCCTGGGCGTGGTTGCCGGCGGAGGCGGTGACGACGCCGCGGGCGAGTTCTTCCGGGCTCAGCTGCGCCAGCTTGTTGTAGGCGCCGCGAATCTTGAAGGAGAACACCGGCTGCAGGTCTTCGCGCTTGAGCAGAATCTGGTTGCCCAGGCGCTCGGAGAGCTGGCGGGCGGGCTGCAGGGGCGTTTCCACGGCAACGTCGTAGACACGCGAGGTGAGGATCTTCTTGACGTAGTGTTCGAGCATCGGAAGGGCTATATCGGCGGCTTTTCGAGGAACCGCGAGTCTACTCCAGCCGGCGCGGCGCGGGCCACCGAACAATCCGCGCGGAAACGACCATAACAGTTGCCCGGCGGCGCAACACCGGCGCGTCATCGGCCGCTATAATCCGCCCACTCGAACTTTCTCCGGCGCCCTTGCGCCCTTCCAGGTAAGAAGACCCTTCGCCATGAACCAGGATCAGCTCAAGCAGGCTGTGGCCCAGGCCGCCGTCGACCACATTCTTCCGCACCTCGACAGCAAGAGCATCGTTGGCGTCGGCACCGGCTCCACCGCCAACTTTTTCATCGACCTGCTGGCCCAGCACAGGGCCGAGTTCGACGGCGCCGTGGCCAGCTCCGAAGCCACCGCCCAGCGCCTGAAGGGCCACGGCATCCCGGTCTACGACCTAAACACGGTCAGCGAGCTGGAGTTCTACGTGGACGGCGCCGACGAGACCAACGAGCGCCTGGAACTGATCAAGGGCGGCGGCGCGGCGCTGACCCGCGAGAAGATCGTCGCTGCAGTGGCCCGCAAGTTCATCTGCATCGCCGACGGCAGCAAGCTGGTGCCGATCCTCGGCGAGTTCCCGCTGCCGGTGGAAGTCATCCCCATGGCCCGCAGCCACGTCGCCCGCCAACTGGTGAAGCTGGGCGGCGACCCGGTGTACCGCGAGGGCGTGCTGACCGACAACGGCAACATCATCCTCGACGTGCACAACCTGCGCATCGACAGCCCGGTGCAACTGGAAGAGGCGATCAACAACATCGTCGGCGTGGTCACCAACGGCCTGTTCGCCGCCCGCCCGGCCGACCTGCTGCTGCTGGGAACCGCCGAAGGCGTGAAGACCCTCAAGGTTTGACACCCTCAGGCGCCATCCGCCGGATGGCGCCTTTCAGAGCCTCTGCTGCCGTCTACGCTGGGATGACCTTAAGCCCCAACGGAGACGCAGCATGGCCGCCAAATACCATCTGAAGAAGGCCAGCGATGGCCAGTTCCACTTCAATCTGCACGCCAGCAACGGCGAAATCGTCCTGACCAGCGAGCTGTACAAGGCCAAGACCTCGGCCATGGACGGCATCCAATCGGTGCGCAAGAACTCGCAGCGCGAAGGCGCCTTCGAGGTCAAGGTCGCCGCCAACGGCAAGCACTACTTCGTGCTCAAGGCCACCAACGGCCAGGTCGTCGGGCAGAGCCAGATGTACGCCAGCAAGGCCACCGCCGATGCCGGCGTGGCGGCGGTCAAGCGTTACGCGGGGGATGCGCCGATCAGTGACGACACCTGATTGCGCACCGTTTCGGTGAGCGTCTTCACCCAGCCGCCTTGCACGGCCGGCACAGTCGCCGGCCGTGTATCAACATTGTTACAGTGGCGCGACACCCTCGGTCACTGACGCGTCAAATTCCGCCCATCTCCAGCGAACCGGCCTGCATCCTGCTTTCCTCCGGCGCACGCATCGAAGACCGATGCGATTCCAATCGACACAGAGGAAAGTGCCGTGTTCAAACCTTTAGCCGTTGCGGTCAGCCTGGGGTGCGCCGCGTTTTCGATCGACGCCAGCGCCTATGAGTACGGGGATTACGCCGAGGACACCCTCGACACCCTGATCAACGATTACCCCGGCCGTTACCGTGGCACCGCCAGCTTCGCCGGCGCCACCGCGCTCATGCAGTCGCGCCTGGGCTTCGGCTACCAGACGCAGATCCAGGACTTCACCTGGGCCGGCAACCGCAGCTCGCAGAACGTCATCGCCAGTGCCCCAGGCAGCAGCGGCCAGTACGTGGTGCTGGGCGCCCACTACGACACCTACTACGGCCGCCCCACCCTGCAGGGCCTGGATGACAACGGCTCAGGCGCAGCCGTACTGACGGAGATCGCCCGCAACCTGGGCGGCATCGAACTGGAGAACGGCCTGGAGGTGGTCGGCTTCGGCGCCGAGGAAGAAGGCCTGCGCGGCTCGCGCGCCTACGTCGCCTCGCTCACTGACGAACAGCGCAGCAACCTGCTGGGCATGATCAACCTCGACAGCCTGATCACCGGCGACAAGATGTACGCCCACGCCGGCTTCAACAGCGTCGACAACCCCGCGCTGGGCGCCTACCGCGATCAGTTGCTGCGTATCGCCCAGGAGCTGAAGATCCCACTGTTCACCAACCCTGGCCTGAACGAGGAGTACCCCGCGGGTACCGGTTGCTGCAGCGACGGCGAAAGCTTCGAGGGCCTGAACGTCCCGGTGCTGTTCATCGAAGCCACCAACTGGGAACTGGGCGACCTGGACGGCTACGAACAGACCGACAACCCCGCCATCCCCGGCGGCGCCACCTGGCACAATCCGGCGCTGGACAACGAGCAGGTACTCACTGGCGCCTTCGGCCAGGAGCGCATCGACCAGCGCCTGCGTGATTTCTCGCGCCTGCTCACGCGCCTGGTGCTGGAATTGACCAACGCCGACCTGCTCGCCTCCACCGCCTCCGGCGGCGCCATGGCGCGGCAGATGGAAGACCAGCTGCAGCGCCAGCACCTGGCCCTCACCCGTCTGCATGACCGCCGCTGGCTGAGCCTGCTGGGCAGCTCGCGCCCGGTCGGCAGCTTCGACGGCGCCGTTGGCGTGGAAGGTGAAACCACCCCCGAGAGCGGCTTCGATATGCCCGGCGACCCGCGCTCGCACCGCGCCGGGGTGAACCTGCTGGGGGATTATCGCGCCAGCGAGGCACTGACCGTTGGCGGCAGCCTGAGCTTCCAGCGCAGCCGCGACAACCTCGACCACAGTGCACGACTGGAAGCGGAAACCTGGCAGCTCGGCCTCTACGGCCTGTTCAACGACGGCGGCCCGGCCTGGCTGGGCGGCGAGCTGAGCGCCGGCTACGCGGACTTCGACAGCAAGCGCGCGGTGTACCTGAAGGCAAAGAACGGCCCGGCGCTGCTCGACCAGCGCATCGACGGCGACACCAACGCCTGGTTCTGGGGCGCGAGGGTCGACGGCGGTTACGACTTCGACATCGCCGGCATCAAGACCGGGCCACAAGGCGGCCTGGACTATGTGCACTACAAGATCGACGACTTCAACGAGGAAGACGATCTGCGCACCGCGCTGGGCTACGAGAAGCAGGACTATGACTCGGTCGAAGCCAGCCTTGGCTGGGGCCTGCGCGGCGAGCTGCCGCTGGGTAACCGCATGGCCGTGCAGCCGTACGCCAGCGTGCGCTGGGTGAAGGAGTTGGCCGACGGCCGCCTGGACGACATCGCGCTGACCGCCCTGGGCGATGGCCGCACTCGCGTCGCCGACCTGGGCGGCGTGGACAAGAACTTCGGCCGCGCCCAGGCCGGCGCCCTGCTGGCGGTCACCGAGCAGTTGGGCGTGTTCGCCGAGGCCAACTCGCGCTTCGCCCACAGCGAGGGCAGCCAGGCGTCCTATTCCCTCGGCGTGCAGTGGCAGTTCTGATCGCGGGACAGCGAGGCGCCTTCAGTGCGCCTCGCGTTTCTTGAATACGTAGAAGAGATTGGGCTCGCTCACCAGGTACAGCGTGCCCTGGTCATCCATGGCGATACCTTCGGCCTGCGGCACGCTGCGACGCAGGCCGCTCATGCCGCGCAGCAGCGACAGCGAACTGATCGGCTCACCATCGGCGCTCAGCTCCAGTACCAGCCGGGACTCGTCGGACAGCGCCAGCAGGTGGCCGCTGCGCTCGTCGTACTGCAGGCTGGAAAGATCGCGGACGAACAGGTTGCGATTGTGCTGGAGGTCTTCCACCACGTGGACGGCGATGGGCTGCTCGGACTGCTCGTAAGGGAAGCCGCGCACTTCATAGATATGCACAGGCTTGCGCTCCTTGGCGACGAACAGCCGCTTGCCGCCCGAGTCGTAGGCCAGCCCCTCGAAGCCACTGTTGCCGCCGCGCCCCAGGGCCAGGGCGAGTTGCTGGGCGTCTTCGATGCGCAACTCCCTGGTGTCGTCGCCGAGTTCGACGCGGATCAGGCGCTGGTGGGTTTCGTCGGTGATCACATAGACGTTGCGGCTGATGTATTCGATGGCCTCAGTGTCGCCGAAACCGTGCAGCTCGATCTTGCGCAGCACTTTGCCTTCGAGTGACAGCTCGACGAGCTCGTTCTGCTTGTTGGTGACGGTGAAGAGGGTCTGCCGGTCCGGGTCGTAGGTCAGCGCCGAGACATTTTCCTCCAGCCCCTCGATCGGCTGCGCTTCCAGTACGACGCGGTAGTCGGGCAGCCAGATGGACTTGTCCTGCCACAGCGCAGCATGGCGCCACTCGTTGAACTTGAACCAGGCGCGCTCGTAGACGCGGAAGCTCTGCCCCAGCGCGAGCAGCAAGGCCAAGGCGAGCAGCGCCAGCAGCAGGAACAGACGACGGGGCTTGAGCAAACGACGCATGGAGGACTCGGGGTGGGGTTGGCGTGGCAGATTGGCAGCAGCGCCTGAAGCCAAACTTAAAGGCCACCAGAGCTTGCGGGCAGGCTAGAGTCAGGTTAGCGCAAGTCTGTCCTGTGATTCTTTTGCAAGAGGCTGCAAGAGGCGTATCAATGGCCCAGCATCTGCTCCCCGAACAACGCCAGCAGGCGACCCTGCACACCGTGGTGCTGGCGACCGAGGTGCTGCACCACGCCGGCGTGCCGCGCCCGAAGCTGCTGGAAGGCAGCGGTATCGGCGAGGCAGACCTGCTGACGCCGGAAAAGCTGATCACCCACGCCCAGGAGCTGCGCGTCTTCGCCAACGCCCTGAACTGCCACCACGACCCGGCGCTGGGCCTCTACCTGGGCCTGCGCATGCATGTCTCGGCTTACGGAATCCTGGGTTACAGCATGCTCGCCAGCCGCACCCTGCGCGATGCGCTGCAACTGGCGCTGTCCTTTCCCGAGCTGCTGGGCACCTACTTCCGCCTGGCGCTGACGCCGCAGGGCGACGAGGTGCACCTGACCGCCGACGGCTACCGCTATGCCCCTGAGCTGACGGTGTTCAACACCGAGTTGTGCCTGACCTCGCTGCTGACGGTGATCCGCGACCTGCTCGGCGAATCGGTGCGCCCGCGCCGGTTGCTGCTCGCCTACCGCCCGCCGCTGCACGCGGAGACCTACACCGAGCGCCTCGGCTGCCCGGTGGATTTCGGCGCGCCAACCAGCGCCCTGTGCTTCAGTCCCGCCCTGCTGGATCGCCCGCTGCCACTGGCCGACCCGGTCAGCTGCCACAACGGCGTGCAGCAATGCCTGCGGATGAGCGCGACGCTCAGCAGCCGCGGCGACATGATCGACCAGTTGCGCGAGCACCTGGCCAGCCACCTGCACGACACCGCCAGCCTGGACACCGTGGCGCGCCACCTGCACCGCTCCACCCGCACCCTGCGCCGCCACCTGCAGCAGCAGAACACCAGTTATCAACAGGTGCTCGATGAAGTGCGCTTCGACCGTGCGCGGCAGTTGCTCAAGGACACCGACCTGCCGATCTATCTGATTGCCGAGCAGTTGGGCTACAGCGAAACGGCCAGCTTCCGGCATGCCTTCCAGCGCTGGAGCGGGGCGAGTCCGAGCTTGTATCGAGGCTGATGCCCAGTCGCTCTTTGTAGGATGGCGTGGAGCGAAGCGATACCCATCAGCCCAGCCCCTACAGCATGGGGCGGTGCGAACTCGAACCCAGGCTTCAGCTGTCACCCACAGCACCGGCAGAGATGGATGGAACGGCGATTTCGCTCCCGTTCGCGAGCAAGCTCGCTCCTACAAAATCGGCATCCCGCTGACGCCCGAAATCCAGCATTGCAGGGCGCATTTTCAACTTGGCCTGATTTATCCCTTATTGGCCTGATCTATCGTTCTGCGCATCCCGGCGCTTGGTCATTATCAATCCGCAGCTAGGTGAAACGGTCCTAGAAACCGTAAAACCTCAACAATAACAACTGCTTAACTGCATGGTACAAGCATGACCAGCGCGATCACCATCGAGCGGATATGCATGGAGTTCGGTACACCCGGACAAGGCCTCAAGGCCCTGGACGACGTGTCACTGGAAATCCGCGCCAACGAGTTCTTCACCCTCCTCGGCCCGTCGGGCTGCGGCAAGACCACCTTGCTGCGACTGATCGCCGGCTTCGAACAACCCTCCTCCGGCAGCATTCGCCTTTACGGCGACGCGATGGAAGGCCTTCCGCCCTTCCGCCGCCCGGTCAACACCGTCTTCCAGAGCTACGCCCTGTTCCCGCACATGACCGTGGCGGAGAACATCGCCTTTGGCCTGGAAATGCAGGGCAAGCAGCGCAGCGACATCGATGCCACCGTGCAGAAGATGCTCGACCTGGTGCGCCTGCCCGACGTCGGCAAGCGCCGCGCCGACCAGCTCTCCGGCGGCCAGCAACAGCGCATCGCCCTGGCCCGCGCACTGGCCAGCAGGCCCAAGGTGCTGCTGCTCGACGAATCCCTCTCGGCACTCGACTTGAAGCTGCGCAAGGAAATGCAGATCGAGCTCAAGCGCCTGCAGCACGAGACCGGCATCACCTTCATCTTCGTCACCCACGACCAGGAAGAAGCGCTGACCATGTCCGACCGCATCGCGGTAATGAGCCGCGGCAAGGTCATGCAGATCGGCACGCCCACCGAGATCTACGAGGCGCCGGTCAACCGCCTGGTCGCCGACTTCATCGGCGAGACCAATTTCCTCGAAGGCGAATCCAGCGGCGACAGCGTGCGCCTGGCCGATGGCCAGATGCTCCCGGCCGCCACCACCCTGCCCGGCAAGGTGACCCTGGCGATCCGCCCGGAACGCACCGAGCTGGCGCAGGACGGCCAGCTCGAAGGCGTGGTGGAGAACATCGTCTACGTCGGCACCGATACCGTGTACCACCTCAATGTCGCCGGTCAGGGCGGCTTCCGCGTACGTCAGCAGAACCGCGACGGCGCTCTTTCCACCCACGCGCCCGGCGCGCGGGTGCGGGTCCGCATTCCCGCTACCGCCATCCGGGTGCTGGCCGAATGAGTACACTGCGCGCACAAGCGGAACGCAAATCGCTGTTCAAGCGCCTGGCCCTGACCAGCCCGGCGATGATCATGCTGATAGTGTTCCTCGTCCTGCCGCTGGGCATCATGTTCGCCGTGTCGGTCCAGGCACCGGGGGACTACGGCGGCGTCAAATGGGGCCAGCACACCGTCGAGGCCTACATCAACTTCCTCTGGGAGCGCGACCTGGACGACAGCCTGTCGTTCAACGCCGACTACCTGGGCATCTTCCAGCGCTCGTTCTGGCTGTCGATCCTGACCACCCTGGGCTGCGTGCTGATCGGCTTCCCCACCGCGCTGTACCTGGCGCTGCAGGACGAACGCCGGCGCAACCTGCTGCTGTTCCTGGTCACGGTGCCGTTCTGGACCAACCTGCTGGTGCGCGTCTATGCCTGGATGCTGCTGCTGCGCAACGGCGGGCTGATCGACGAAGGCCTGCACGGGCTGGGCTTCTCCGACGCGTCGCTGGGCATCCTCTACACCGACAACGCGGTGATCATCGGGCTGCTCTACACCTACCTGCCGTTCATGGTCCTGCCCATCTACACCAGCCTTGAGAAAATGGACTGGCGCCTAGTAGAAGCGGCCTTCGACCTGGGCGCCAACCGCTGGAAGGCGCTGAAGCGGATCATCATCCCGCTGGCCATGCCCGGCATCGTCGCCGGCTGCATCCTGGTGTTCATTCCCTCGCTGGGCAGCTACATCATTCCCGAGCTGCTGGGGGGCGGTAAGTCGCTGATGATCGGCAACCTGATCCAGCTGCAGTTCGGCACGGCGCACAACTGGCCGTTCGGCGCAGCGCTGTCCTTCGCCCTGCTGGCCTTCGTGCTGCTGGCGATGATGATTTACAGCATGCGGTTCAAACAGGGCGCGGCGGGAGGTCATCCATGAAGTCGGCCAACCCGCTCTGGCGGTTCACCGGGGTCCGGCCCGCCGCCTGGTTGTTCTTCGCCTTCCTCTACATCCCGATCTTCGTGCTGGTTGTGTTGAGCTTCAACAGCGGCCAGTCGGCCACGCTGTGGGAAAGCTTCAGCCTGAAGTGGTATTCGGTGGTGGCGGATGACCCGGAAATCCTCCGCGCAGCGAAGAACTCGCTGATCGTCGCAACCCTGGCCACCGTCGTCGCCACCACGCTGGCCACTCTCGCCGCGCTGGGCATGCGCGGTCGCTCGTTCCGCGGGCAGACGCTGATGAGCGGCGTGCTGGGCCTGCCACTGCTGGTGCCGGAGATCGTTACCGCCGTGGCGACGCTGATGTTCTTCGCCTTCATCGGCCTGAAGCTGTCGCTGTTCACCATCCTGCTGGCGCACATCGTGTTCTGCATTCCCTTCGCCTACCTGCCGATCCGCGCCCGTCTCGAAGGCATGGACCCACGGCTGGCGGAAGCGGCGGCGGACCTGTATGCCTCGCCGTGGAAGACCTTCTGGAAGGTGACCTTCCCGCTGCTGACGCCGGGGATCGTGTCCGGGGCGATGCTGGCGTTCATCATCTCGATGGACGACTTCGTCATCACCTACTTCGTCGCCGGTGCCGGGGCCACCACCCTGCCGGTGTACATCTTCAGCTCCATCCGAATGGGGATTTCCCCGAAGATCAACGCCATATCTTCAATAATACTGTTGATTTCCATCGCGTTCGTTGCGTTGTCGTACTACGTCGGCCAGCGTCGCCGCTGACCTCCTGCCGCCAATCAAAACAACATTGCAAGGAGCTTCACCGATGAAATTCCGCCGTACCCCCATCGCCCGCACGCTCGTCGCCGCCAGCCTGCTGCTGGCCGGCAGCGCCCATGCCGACGGCACCCTGCACTTCGCCAACTGGTCCGACTACTTCCCGCCGGAACTGTTGAAGAAGTTCGAGAAGGACACCGGCATCCACGCCACCCTGGATTCCTACGACAGCAACGAAACCCTGTTGGCCAAGCTGAAGGCCGGCGGCGGCGCCTACGACGTGGTCGTGCCGTCGGACAGTTTCATCGAGATCTTCGTCAAGGAAGGCCTGCTGCAGAAGCTCGACAAGTCGCAGCTGCCGAACCTGGCCAACCTCAAGGACAAGTTCAAGACCCTGACCTACGACCCGGGCCACGACTACTCCGTGCCCTACCTGTGGGGCACCACCGGCTACAGCTACGACAGCGCCAAGGTGCCCGGTGGCAAGCTGGATGAGAGCTGGAAGCCGTTCTTCGAGCCGCCAGCGGAGCTCAAAGGCAAGGTCGTGGCGCTCAACTCCATCGAGGAACTCTACGCCCCCGCGTCCTACTACCTGGGGATCGACGAGTGCACCGAGGACCCGAAAGAGGCGGCGAAGATCCAGGACCTGCTGCTCAAGCAGAAACCCATGCTGGCCATGTACAACAGCGACGGCACCATCGAGCGCATGGCCGCCGGCGAAGTCTCCATGCACCAGCAATGGAACGGCGCGTTCCACCGCGCCCACGCCCAGCGCGCCAGCCTGGTCTACGTCTATCCGAAGGAAGGCGTGCGCCTGTTCATCGACAACCTGACCATTCCCAAGGACGCCACCAACATCAAGGAGGCCCACGCCTTCCTGAACTGGATGATGCAGCCTGAGAACATTGCCCTGGCCTCCAACTTCGCCAAGTACAACAACGCGATCGAGGGCTCGGACAAGTTCATGGACAAGGAACTGTTCGATGACCCGGCGATCAACACCCCGGCAGACAAGCTGGATCGCCTGAAACCCTTCAAGCTCTGCTCGCCGAAAGCGCTGCAACTGCGCTCCAAGGTCTGGACCAAGCTGAAGAAATGACCCACAGGTCACCCGGCGCGGCGGTGCGCGCCGGGTGATACTGACAGCCATTTTGGCCATTTCGATCCCTTTTTGACCCTTTGCAGGGTTCTGCCCGGTGACCTCGGTTGCTAGAGTCGGGCGGCTCGCGCAGGGAGCGGCTGGAAAGGCGGCCAGCCCCGGTGCCATCGCTGATGGCGCAGGGATTTCCCGAGGGAACGCGAGCGCGTTATCCACAAGAACAAATGCCCCGAGAACGCCCATGACCAGCTTTTGCGTCACCCTGCAGCAAACACCCTCATTCCTCGCGCGTCGTCATCGCTGCGGCTGAGCCGTAAACCGATGACGTCAGGACGGCCACCGAACGCCGCCCGCCCGCCCGCAAGACAACAACAATCGCGAGGATTCCCCCATGGCCAGCCAACACAGCGCCAGCACAGCTCACACCCAACAGGGCACCCCGGCCAACGCCGACGCCCGCCTGAAACGCGTCCTAGGCCTGCCCGCCCTGGTCTTCTTCGGCCTGGTCTACATGGTCCCGCTGACCATGTTCACAACCTACGGCGTGGTCACCGAGATGACCGGCGGCCGTACTGCCAGCGCCTACCTGATCACCCTGCTGGCGATGCTGTTCACCGCCGCTTCGTACAGCTTCATGGTGCGCAAGTATCCGATCTCGGGTTCTGCGTATTCCTACACCAGCCTGAGCTTCGGCCCGGTGGTCGGCTTCCTGTCCGGCTGGTCGCTGCTGCTCGACTACCTGTTCCTGCCGATGATCAACTACCTGCTCATCGGCCTGTTCATGAACATCGCCTTCCCGGAAATCCCGGCCTGGGTGTTCGTGGTCGCCTCCATCGCCCTGGTGACCGTGCTCAACGTGGTCGGCATCAGCCAGGTGGCCGGCATGAGCAACGTCATCGTCGGCGCGCAATTGGTGTTCATCGTGGTGTTCGTGATCATGTCGATCAAGACACTGGCCGGCGGCGCGGCGATCGACTTCAGCCTGCCCTTCGTCGGTGACGGCACCCAGCCAGGGTTCGCCCCGCTGATGGCCGGCGCCGCGGTGTTGTGCCTGTCGTTCCTGGGCTTCGACGCGGTCTCGACCATGGCCGAGGAAACCCGCGACGCCCGCCGCGACATCCCCCGCGCGATCATCATCACCACCGTCATCGCCGGCCTGATGTTCACCCTGCTGGCAATCATCAGCCAGTTGGTGTTCCCCGGCAGCGTGTTCCAGAACGCCGACTCGGCGGCCAACGAAGTGATGCTCAAGGCCGGCGGCCAGTTCCTCGGCAACTTCTTCACCTCCGCCTACATCGCCGGCTGCATCGGCTCGGCGCTGGCGTCCCAGGCCTCGGTGTCGCGCATCATCTTCACCATGGGCCGCGACGGCATCCTGCCGCGCAGCCTGTTCGGCACTCTGCACGCGCGCTTCCAGACCCCGGTGGTGGCAATCCTCGTGGTGTCGGCGATCTCCCTGCTGGCAGTGGTGCTGGACCTGACCACCCTCGCCTCGATGATCAGCTTCGGTGCGCTGGTGGCCTTCTCCGTGGTCAACCTGGCGGTGATCCGCACCTACCTGGGCGTGGAGCGCCGCCGCGGCGCGAAGAACGTCCTGCTGTACGGCGCCATCCCCTTCATCGGCCTGTGCCTGACGCTGTGGCTGTGGACCAGCCTGTCGCAGATGACCCTGATCGTGGGCCTGAGCTGGTTTGCCGTCGGCTTCGCCTACCTGGCGGTGCATACCGGCGGCTTCCGCCGCAAGGCACCGAGTGTGAATTTCGAGGAAAACGCCTGAAAGCCCGTTGACGATCTCGCGAGCTAGAGCAGAACAAGGCGAAATCGGTCGAGGGAGCGGAATTTACACGCAGTAAATGAGCATCCCGAGACCGATTTCAACGCAGTTATGCCGACGCGCAGCAGACCGTAGACAGGCTGAGATAACCGGAACCTAACCGGGCGCCTTGTGCGCCCTCAGGAGCGCGTGATGTTGACGATCTACACCGACGACCATCGCTTGCACCACGGTCAGCACGAGCTGATCGGCGGCCAGTTCACCCCCTGCTTCGAAAAGCCCAGCCGCGCCGACATGGTGCTGGACCGGGCCAAGGCGGTGAAACTGGGCGATATCCAGGCCCCGCGTGATTTCGGCCTGGACCCCATCCTGAGGGTGCACAGCGAAGGCTTCGTGCGGTTCCTGCAACACGCCTGGCGTGACTGGCTGGCCACCGGCCGGACCCACGACATGCTACCGATCTGCTGGCCGACCCGCCGCCTGCGGCAGAAGGAGCCGGACAGCATCGACGGCCGCCTGGGCTACTACAGCCTGGACGCGGGCGCACCGATCACCGCCGGCACCTGGCAGGCGGTACTCAGCTCGGTGAACGTGGCGATGACTGGCCAGGCCGAACTGGCCAAGGGCGCGCGCTCGGTGTTCTCGCTCTGCCGTCCGCCAGGCCACCACGCCTCGGCGGACTTCATGGGTGGCTACTGCTTCTTCAACAACGCGGCCATTGCTGCCCAGTCGATCCTCGACCAGGGCGCCAACCGCGTGGCCATCCTCGACGTCGACTACCACCACGGCAACGGTACCCAGGACATCTTCTACGACCGTGCCGACGTGCTGTTCACCTCGATCCACGGCGACCCGCGCTTCGAGTATCCCTACTTCCTCGGCTACGCCGACGAGAAGGGCCAGGGTGTGGGCGAAGGCTTCAACTTCAACTACCCGCTGGCCTCGGGCAGCGACTGGTCGGTGTGGAGCCTGGCGCTACAGGCGGCGATCCGGCAGATCTCGGCGTACAAGCCGGACGTGCTGATCGTGTCGCTGGGCGTGGACACCTACAAGGAAGACCCGATCTCCCAGTTCAAGCTGGACAGCCCGGACTACCTGCGCATGGGCGAGGCCATCGGCAAGCTCGGCCTGCCGACCCTGTTCGTCATGGAAGGGGGTTACGCGGTGGAAGAAATCGGCATCAATGCGATCAACGTGCTGCAGGGCTTCGAAAGCATCGGTTGAGGGCTGTTCTGTAGGAGCGAGCTTGCTCGCGAAAATCCGACCGAGCACGCCGGGAAAATCGGCGAAACGCCAGGGTTCGCGAGCAAGCTCGCTCCTACAGTAGAGCCACAAAAAAGCCGCGCCGGGGATGGGGTTCCCGGCGCGGCTTTTTTATCGAGAGTGGATTACTGGAGGATTTCCACGCGATCCACATCGATGTCCGTGGGCTTCTGCTTGTGGTGGTCAACCTCACCGGTCAGGCGCACTTTGGTGTTCTCGGAGACCGAAGTACCCGCCGGCCAATCGTCGTGGTCGATCTCGACCTGGATGCTGCCGGTGGCGTCCTTGAACTCGTAGTGCTCGCTGCTGATGCGCTTGGTGATGGTGCCTTCAAGCACGACCTTGGTGTCATCGGCGGCGGCCTGGGCCTGCTTCACCGTAGTGATCTGGCCGGCAGCGGCGGCGGGTTGGGCATCGCTGCCCGGGCCGGTGTAGCCACCAGCAGCCAGGGTAACGGTGGAGAACAGGCCAACAGCAGCGATCAGGGGGAGATGACGGAGTTTCATGGAAGTGCCTCCTTGGGCGTTTTCGATGGATTCAGCTTAGTGTCCACGGCTGAAACCAGCCTGAATCAGGACTTAACCCAAGCTTAAGACCCCAGAACCGCCATTTACTCCGAGCTGAATCAATCCTTGGCCGGCTGCGCCTCACGCTTGAACACGTAGAACAGGTCCGGCTCGCTGACCATGTAGATGGTGCCCTGCTCGTCGATGGCCACGCCTTCGGCGCGCGGAATCCGGTCGTGCAAGCCGTTCAGGCCACCGAGCAGGCTGATGAAGCTGACCGGCTCGCCCTTCTCGTCCAGTTCCAGCAGCAGGTGAGACTCCGCCGACAACACCAGGGTATGACCGGTGCGCGGGTCGATGCTCAGTGCCGAGACGTTGGTCATCAGAAGGTCGCTGGACATGGGCTGGAGTGCGCCACTCAGGCTCGCCCCGCCATCGCTGGCCAGGCTGAACAGCGCCATCGGGTCACGCTCCTGCCCCAGCACCAGGCGATGCTGGCGGGGATCCCAGGCGATGCCCTCGATGCCCTTGTTCTTCTTGCCGCGCGGCCCGAGGTCGAAGCTGGACAGCTTCGCGGTGCTCAGCTCGCGGGTTTGCGGATCGACGTGGAAGATAGTCAGGGAATTCTTGCGCTCGTCAGTCACGGCAATATTGCCGTTCTCCAGCACCGCCACGCCTTCCGGGTTCGACATGCCCAGCAACGGAATCACCCGCAGCACATCGCCGGTGAGCGACAGTTCGGCCAGCAGCGGCTTCTTGCCGGTCACGGTGAACAGGGTGCGGGTCACCGGGTTGTAGGCCAGGTCGGAGGTCTCCTGCCCCTCGATGCCGCCCTTGAGCGGCTTGGCCTGGATGACCGCCCGGTAACCGGGCAACCAGATGCTTTCCGAGCGCGCCTGAGTGCTGGTGTCCTGCTCGCGCAACCAGAGACGCGCACGGTCATCCCAGTGGAAGCGGGATGTCAGGTAGCCGAGCACAATCAGGATAAACAGCAAGGCCAGCAGCAGCCAGCGAGGACGAAGGACGGACATGGTCATGGCGACTCTTGTTGATCAGCACGGGCAAGGCATCCCGCAACAAGCGAAGGCCGCACAATCGGCGGCCTTCGGCGGGACAACGGTGTTAAAGCACGCGGCTTTCGAAGCGACTGGCACCGGGAAGTTCCAGCACCACCTCGCTACCGCTCGTGAGCGGACCGACGCCGACCGGCGTGCCGGTGGACACCACGTCGCCCGGCTGCAGCGAGAAATGCCCGCAGATGTGCTGGATCAGCGGCACGATGGGGTTGAGCATGTCGCGGCTGTTGCCATCCTGGCGGACTTCGCCGTCGATGGTCAGGCGGATGCCGATGTCGGCCGGGTCCGGGAAGTGGTCAGCGCTGACGAAGGGCGCCAGCACGAAGGCGCCGTCGAAGGACTTGGCCAGTTCCCACGGCAGGCCCTTTTCCTTCAGCTTCGCCTGCACGTCGCGCAGGGTCAGGTCCAGGGCCGGAGCGTAGCCGGAAATGGCGTCCAGCACTTCCTCGGCACTCGGCTTGCGCGATAGCGGCTTGCCGATCAGCACGGCGATTTCTGCCTCGTAATGCACCGAGCCGCGATCTTCGGGAATGGAGAAACCGCCAGCCTGGGAAACCGTGCAGGAACCGGGCTTGATGAACAGCAGCGGCTCGGTCGGCACCGGGTTGTTCAGCTCCTTGGCGTGCTCCGCGTAATTGCGGCCGACGCACACCACCTTGCCCAGGGTGAAATGGATCGGGGTGCCATCGACATACTGATGCTGGTAACTCATGACCGACTCCTGCAACGGATGGAAGAGATGATCCGCGCGGGGCTCGTGATCCCGCACAGTTGCCCGCATCCTGCCGGCGTACGCGCCACTTCCCGTGACGCTGACGTGCAAAGGGCCGGCCCCTCTATCCCAAAGAACCGGCCCTTCTGGATACCGCAGCTTATTCGGCGAAGATCTTGCCGGGGTTCATGATCCCGTTCGGGTCGAACACCGCCTTGACCGCCTTCATGTAGCCGATTTCAGCCTCGGAGCGAGAGTAACCCAGGTAATCGCGCTTGGTCATGCCCACGCCGTGTTCGGCCGAGATCGAGCCGTTGTACTTCTGCACGGTCTCGAACACCCACTTGTTGACGGTCGCGCACTTGGCGAAGAACTCGTCCTTGCTCAGGTTCTCGGGCTTGAGGATGTTCAGGTGCAGATTGCCGTCGCCGATGTGGCCGAACCACACCACTTCGAAGTCGGGGTAGTTGGCTTCGACGATGGTATCGATGTCCTTGAGGAATGCCGGGACCTTGCTCACGGTGACCGAGATATCGTTCTTGTATGGCGTCCAGTGGGAGATGGTCTCGGAGATGTACTCGCGCAGCTTCCACAGGTTCTGCAGCTGCTGCTCGCTCTGGCTCATCACGCCGTCCAGCACCCAGCCCTGCTCTACACAATGTTCGAAAGTCGCCAGCGCCTCGTTGGCCACTTCCTCGGTAGTCGCTTCGAATTCCAGCAGCGCGTAGAACGGGCAATCGGTCTCGAAGGCCGGCGGCACGTCGCCGCGGGCCATGATCTTGGCCAGGGCCTTGTCGGAGAAGAACTCGAAGGCGGTCAGGTCCAGCTTGCTCTGGAAGGCATGCAGCACCGGCATGATCGAATCGAAGTCCGGGGTGCCGAGGACCATCGCGGTGAGGTTCTTCGGCTGGCGCTCCAGGCGCATGGTGGCCTCGACCACGAAGCCCAGGGTGCCTTCGGCGCCGATGAACAGCTGGCGAAGGTCGTAGCCGGTGGCGTTCTTGATCAGGTCCTTGTTCAGCTCCAGCAGGTCGCCCTTGCCGGTGACGACCTTCATGCCGGCCACCCAGTTGCGGGTCATGCCGTAGCGAATGACCTTGATCCCGCCGGCATTGGTGCCGATGTTGCCGCCGATCTGGCTGGAACCCGACGAAGCGAAGTCCACCGGGTAATAGAGGCCATGCTCTTCGGCGAAGGTCTGCAGCTGCTTGGTGATCACGCCCGGCTGGCAGACCGCGGTACGGTCGAATTCGTTGAACTCGACGATCTTGTTCATGTAGTCGAAGGCCACGACCACTTCGCCATTGGCGGCGACGGCGGCGGCGGAGAGCCCGGTACGGCCGCCCGAGGGGACCAGCGCGACCTTGTGCTCGTTAGCCCAGCGGACGACGGCCTGGACCTGCTCGGTGCTCTTGGGGAAGGCGATCGCCAGGGGTGCCGGGGCGAAATGCTTGGTCCAGTCCTTGCCATAGGTGTCGAGGGAATCGGCGTCTGTCAGCAGCTTCCCGGCATCCAGCAGGGGCTTGAGCGATTCGATCAGGGCGTCGCGGGTCATTGGAGGAACTCTCAAATGGTTCATGGTCGTCCTGAGAACAGCTCAGGTCGCAACCGGGCAAGGAAAAGGGAGAACATGCTAGCATACGCACCCCACGCAGATCGCCACCTGGCGCCAAGCTTGGCACCGGCCGGTCCGGCCTGAGCTGTTCAATTTCTCGCCACATCCCGGGACTACAGGTTCAAAGCAGATGAGCAAGACTTCTCTCGACAAGAGCAAGATCAAATTCCTTCTCCTTGAAGGCGTGCACCAGAACGCCGTCGACACCCTCAAGGCGGCCGGCTACTCCAACATCGAGTACCTCAAGACCGCACTGTCCGGTGACGAGCTGAAGGAAAAGATTGCCGATGCACACTTCATCGGTATCCGCTCCCGCACCCAGCTGACCGAAGAAGTCTTCGACGCTGCCAAGAAGCTGATCGCCGTTGGCTGCTTCTGCATCGGCACCAACCAGGTCGACCTGAACGCAGCCCGCGAGCGCGGCATCGCAGTGTTCAACGCGCCCTACTCCAACACCCGCTCGGTCGCCGAACTGGTGCTGGCCGAAGCCATCCTGCTGCTGCGCGGCATTCCGGAGAAGAACGCCTCCTGCCACCGTGGCGGCTGGATCAAGTCCGCAGCCAACTCCTTCGAGATCCGCGGCAAGAAGCTGGGCATCGTCGGCTACGGCTCGATCGGCACCCAGCTCTCGGTCCTGGCCGAAGCCCTGGGCATGCAGGTGTTCTTCTACGACACCGTGACCAAGCTGCCGCTGGGTAACGCCCAGCAGGTGGGCAACCTGCACGAGCTGCTCGGCATGTCCGACATCGTCTCGCTGCACGTGCCGGAGCTGCCGTCCACCCAGTGGATGATCGGCGAGAAGGAAATCCGCGCCATCAAGAAAGGCGGCATCCTGATCAACGCCGCCCGTGGCACCGTGGTCGAGCTGGACCACCTGGCCGCCGCGATCAAGGACGAGCACCTGATCGGCGCCGCCATCGACGTGTTCCCGGTCGAACCCAAGTCCAACGACGACGAGTTCGAAAGCCCGCTGCGCGGCCTGGATCGCGTGATCCTGACCCCGCACATCGGCGGTTCCACCGCCGAAGCCCAGGCCAACATCGGCCTGGAAGTGGCCGAGAAGCTGGTCAAATACAGCGACAACGGTACCTCGGTATCTTCCGTCAACTTCCCGGAAGTCGCCCTGCCGTCGCACCCGGGCAAGCACCGCCTGCTGCACATCCACGAGAACATTCCGGGTGTGATGAGCGAGATCAACAAGGTGTTCGCCGACAACGGCATCAACATCTCCGGCCAGTACCTGCAGACCAACGACAAGGTCGGCTACGTGGTGATCGACGTCGACGCCGAGTACTCGGACCTGGCGCTGGAGAAGCTGCAGCACGTCAACGGCACCATCCGCAGCCGCGTTCTGTTCTAAGCGCTGATTGCGGTAAAGAAAAAGGAGGCCTTCGGGCCTCCTTTTTTGTTTCTGCGGTTTGGAATATCGGCGCGGCTGAATGCCCCTCACCCCAGCCCTCTCCCAGAGGGAGAGGGGGCCGATTGGAGCATGGGAATGAGTTCAGCGTTAGCCGGCAAGCTCCAAACAATCAGCGCACTCGGGACAGTCCCCTCTCCCCCCGGAAGAGGGTTAGGGTGAGGGCAAGCCCCCACGCCCGAGCCCAGCCATCACTTCACATTGACGGTGATCTGCTGCGACTCCACCGGCGGGTCGAACGGCACGTGGTTCTTGTCGCCCACCAGCAGTTGCAGGGTGTGCTTGCCCGGTGGCAGGGTCACCTGGGTTTCGGTCTGGCCCTTGCCGAAGTGCTTGATGTTGTCGGTCATGGGCAGCGGCAGGTTCATCGCCGGCTGCTCCTTGAGGTCGATCAGCAGATGGTGGTGGCCGGTGGCCGGCGAGTCCACACCAGCGGGCGCGACGCCCATGCCCTTGAGGCCGAATTTGACGGTGAAGGTCTTGTCCACCGTGGCGCCGTCGGCCGGCTCGATGAAGTACACCTTGGCACCTTCCGGAGCCGGGGTGCGCGGGATATCGGCGGCGACTGCGGAAGTGCCGGCGAGCAGCGCGGCAAGGCCCAGGCAAGACAGCAGGGTTCTCATGTTCTTCTCCTTCTACTTGGATGACGAAAAGGCGAAGGACCGCTCAGGCCGCCTTCGCCTCCCGCATGGAACGCACAAGCATAGGCGCCCAGGCGCGAGGCTCAAGGAAAATAGTGCGTCTTCGAGTGTCGCCGGGCGCTCTAGCCTCCGGCTTCCAGCCCGGCCAGGCAGACGGCCGCGGCATCCAGTTCTTCCTCGCTGAACACCAGCACGCCCATGCGCTTGAGCGCGGCGGCGGTCACACCTTCGCCGGCGACCTTCTGCCCGCTGAAGCTGCCGTCGTAGTTCTCGCGGTTGCCACAGGAAGGGCTGCGCGCCTTGAGCACCGCCAGGCGGATATCGTGGCGACGCACCAGCGCCATGGCTTCCTCGGCGCCGAGCAGGAAGGCGTCACTGACGTCCTCGCCTTCCACCGTCATCACTGGGCGCACCCGCTCCAGCACGGCCATGCCCTGGCCTCCAGGGATCTCCGCCGGGGCACGGGGCGTCGGCAGGCCGCCGGCGACTTCCGGGCACAGCGCCACCACCCGCCCCTGGTCCAGCCAGCGCGATAGCAGGTCGAACGGCCCGTGCGCGCCGCCGTCGTAGCGGACGCGATGGCCAAGCAGGCAGCGGCTGACGAGAACCTTCTGCATGGGCGAATCACTCCCTTTTGGAAGGGGACAGACTAGCCGCTCGCCGTTTGGCGGTCACGCCGGGTAACGCAACTTTCATCGGGCCGTATGTCGCAACAGGTTTCCGCCCCGCCGAAAGTCGGGTCCTTGAGCGGCTCGCCGGCCGTCGGCACAGCGCTGAAACACAACCTTCGACGGGAACAGCCGCCCGGCACTGGCTGCCCGGCAGGGCGCCGCCCAGACTCGCGCATCGGCCAATCGCCATGGAGCCTCCCTCATGCCTCGCCTCTTGCTCTGCACCGCCACCTTCGCCGCGCTGTCCTACCTGCCCTTGGCCTTCGCCGAGCTCCAGGCGCTGGATAATGAACACCTGGGCGCCGTCACCGGCCAGGACGGCATCAGCATCCGCGCCGACGTGCTGGCGCACATGGACAGCGTGGCGTGGAAGGACGACGGCGGCAGCGTCTCGCTGCGCAACGTGTTCATCGACAACGGTTGCGTGAATGCCGGCGACTGCCCCGATGGCCGCGGCGGCAGCCTGCCGTACGGGGCCGCGCAGCTGGGCCTGAGCCTGCCGATCTTCGGCGTCGAGCAGCCGACCCTGCAGGTGGATGTGGTGCAAGGCGCCGGCGGCCAGCAGCAATTGGCGCTGACCCTGCCCGACCTCACCACCATCAACCAGCAGCTGAACGCCAGCGGGCTGCCGTCGCAGACCATCCGCCTGCGCGTGGCCGGCGATCTCTACGTGGGCGGCGGAAAACTGGGGAGCATCGAAGTGCGTGACATTCAGGACATCAGCGGCACCCTGAAGATCTGGGGGCATTGACGCCTTACGGGCTCAGAGCAGCGCGTCACCACGGCGGCGGAACCAGCCGGTGAGCGACAGGCGCTCGTGGCTGGCCGGCAGCACTTCGTGAGGGAAGTCGCCGGAGAGGAACACCACCAGCCGGCCGGCCAGCGGCGGCAGGTCCAGTGTCCGTTCGTCGGGGAAGTACATCCGTAGTTCGCCGCCCTGCGCCACTGGCCAGTCGCGATTGAGGTAGAAAACCACCGAGACGGTGCGGCGATCATCGTCGCGGAAGCGGTCCAGGTGTTTCTGGTAGAAAGCCCCTGGCGGGTAGAGCGCGAAGTGCCCTTCGAAGTCTTCCAGACCGAGGAAAAGCGCGCGGTTGATCTGCCGGCGCAGCGCATCCAACGCGCCCAGGTACAGGTCGCAGGCCTCGGACTGGCCGGGCTCGAGCCACTGGATGCGGTCGCCGCGGATAGCTTCGCGCACGGCCTGCCCCTCTCGCCGCCCGATGGCCGCGGCGGCCAGCTTGCCGGCCGCGTCACGGGAACGGCATTCCGCCGCCAGCTGGGCGATCAGGGCATCGGGAAGGAAGGCGTCCTGCTGCGACCAGCCCTTGTCGGCGAGGCCGTCAACGATGCTTTGCAGAAGGGGGCCTTGCATGAATGGCGAAGGGGCGTCGAAATGCATGGCGTATTGTAACGTCCGGCGCCAGTGTCTCGACAAGCAGGGCAAGCCTTGCCGACAATAGCCCCCGGCGAGCGAACCCTGCCGCCCAAAAGGAGTTGCAATGCGCGTACTGCTGGCCCTCACCCTTCTTGTACTGGGCATGCCTGCCCTGGCCGACGACTACCAGCGCCTGTACCAGGCTGCGGGCTGGCCGGAGCAGCGAGCGCACTTCAATGACGCCCTGCACGCCGCGCAGAAGCGCTACCAGGGCAATCTGCCGCCGGCGCTGTACCAGACGCTGGTCGACAACAGCAACCAGCGCTTCGCCCCTGCCGATATCGACCAGCGCGCCCTGAATGGCCTGCGCCAGAACCTGCCGAACAGCGCGGCGGCGGTGAACTTCTTCGAATCCCCGCTGGGCCGCAAGGTGGCCGGCGCCGAGACCCTGGCTACCCGCAGCGACCAGTTGCAGAAATACGCCAACGGCCTGCCGCGCCAGCAGGCCAGCGATGCGCGCAAGCAGATCGTCCATCGCCTGAGCCAGGTGCTGCCGGCCCGCGAAGCCGGCGCCGAAGTGAGCCTGGCGCTGGCCAGCGTCGCCGCCGACAGCCTCAGCCAGATGCTCCCCGGCCTGCTCGGCGGCGGCACTACCCAAGGCATGCTCGAAGGCCAGCGACAGAAGCTGATGGGACAGATCGGCGCCGATCTCGACAACACTCTGCTGTACGTCTATCGCGGCCTGAGCGATGCCGAGCTGGGCCAGTTCGCCGATTTCAGCGAGTCGCCAGCCGGGCGCGATTATTACCGCGCCGCGCTGGCCGCCCTTAAAGCCGGATTAAGTGTTTCCTCCAGCGGGCAATGATAGGAATAACCTTACCGTCCTAGCGGACCACTCCGAGAGACCCTCACCCTAGAATTGCGCCCGCTGTACAGAGGGTGGCGCCTGAGGATCATGGCGCATGGAGTGAAGGACACACCCTCGACTACAGCGGCTCCCATCCCCGCATCCCCCCCTGCTATGCCATCCGCTCACTGAGAAAATCGAAGTAACGTCTGCGCAGCGCCTCGCTCTCGTTCGCCAGATGGTGGCGCGCGCCGGTCAACAGCAGGCATTCGATCTTCTCGAACTTCTCCTCCAGTACCTTCAGGTTGTAGCGCCAGTCCACCGTCTCGTCGGCGTCGCCCTGCACCACCAGCAAGCTCTGCGCGCCGTGGCCGGCGGCCTCGATGCGTGGAATCCAGCGCGACAGTGCGCCCACCCAGGCCGTCGGCAGGATCTTCGGCTGCAGCGGGTCGCGATCACGCAGGAAGGCGAGGAATTCGGCGTCGCTGGAGTTCTCGCTGAACCGTCGCGGAATCGAGTCCACGAACGGTCGCAGCAACTGATAGCTGAATTTCGACCAGCCCCAGGCCCGTGGCCGCACCAGTGGCGCCAGCAGGATGGTTCGTCCGAGCTCCGGACGGGGCGCGCCAGTGAGCAGGTAATCCAGCAGGATCGCCCCGCCGGTGCTCTGCCCACAGAGGTGCCAGGGTTGCGGCAGGTCCAGCGCCTGCGCCTGATTGAGCAGTGCGCCCAGCACTATCTGGTACTCAGCGAAGTCGCCGATGCTGGCAGCGGCGCCGCCGGACAGGCCGTGGCCCGGCAGGTCGCAGGCCAGCACTGCGAAACCCATGCCCAGCGCCCAGTCGATCACATGGCGGTACAGCCCCATGTGATCGTAATAGCCATGCAGCAGCACCACCGTCCCGCGCGCCAGCACCGGCCGCCAGTACTGCGCGGCGATCTGGTAGCCCCCGGCCTCGAAGGTGCCCAGGCGGCTCTGCAGCCCCGGGTGGCGCCCATGCAGGTCCAGGCCATAGAAATGCTGGTACAGCGCGATGCCGACCTCGTTCGCCTCTGCGGTCAGTGGTCGCAGCAGGGTACGCAGCAGATCGGGCTGGAAGGCTTCAGGCATGGGCGTTTCGCTTCTGGCAGGCAGGTAACGGAAGGAGCGCACGGAGCAGCGGGATATTCTGCCGCGCCCGCCCCCGTGGCAAGCTTGTCGGCTATCTTACCGACTCTGTCACTGGTCGCTGCCATGTCCTCACGCCAAAAGTCGCTGCTCACCTGGCTGATTGCCGCGCTCTGCCTGGGCGCGCTGCTCGCCACCTACTGGTGGTACGAGAACCGCTTCATCCGCCCATTCAGCCATCAGCCGCAGCTGTTCTCCGGCGACCACTTGATGCTGCCCGCGCAACTGGCCGGTCCCGGGAAGATCCGCCTGGTGCATTTCTGGGACCCGGCCTGCCCCTGTAACGTCGGCAACCAGCAGCACCTCGCCGAGCTGATCCAGCGCTTCGGCCCGCAGGGCGTGGAGTTCTTCGCCGTGCAGAAGCCCGGCACCCGCGGCCACCTGCCCGACACGCTCAGCGCCATGCGCGCGCTGGACTCACTGCCCGGCGCCGGGCAATTGCCGGCGAGCCCTGCCGTGGCGATCTGGAACGCCCAGGGCAAGCTGGCCTACTTCGGCCCCTACAGCGAGGGTGCAGTGTGTACCTCGGGCAACAGCTTCATCGAGCCGATCCTCGACGCGCTGGTGCAGGGGCGCCAGGTGAATGCGACCCACACCCTGGCCGTGGGTTGCTATTGCCCGTGGGACGAAACGAAGCACTGAGCCGCATCAACGAAGACGATGGCCAATCCGTGACTACACTTGGTTCGCCGGCCCATGAAGGGCTGATCGTCACCAAGGAGCTTTTCGCATGCGTCTTCATTCCGCCCTCGCCTTCTGCGCCGCTCTCTCCACCGGGTTCGTCCTGCCCCTGGCCGCCCACGCCGAAGATACCCCCAGCAGCAGCCAGGTCATGGAGCAACACAAGCAGGCCATCAACAACCGCATCGCCGACATCGACTACAAGCGCAAGCGCATCGTCGAAGCCAACATGAAGCTCACCCCGCAGGAGACCGAGAAGTTCTGGCCGATCTACAACAGCTACCGCACCGAGGCGGACAAGCTGAGCAAGCAGACGCTGGCGATCATCATCGACTACGCCAACAGCTATAACACCGGCTCGGTGAGCAACGACGAGGCAGCGAAACTGCAGAAACAGGTGCTGGAGCTGCAGGACGACCGCCAGGATCTCAAGGAGAAATACCTCAAGCGCATCGCCAAGGAAGTCTCGCCGCAGCGCGCGCTGCGCTTCCTGCAGATCGAAGACCAGTTGGACGCCATGGCGCTGCTGGAAGTCAGCCGCGAAATCCCGCTGGCCGAGTAGCCTTCAGCCTTCGGTGCCGCCTCGCAGGCGCTGGCGATAGCGCTCGGGCGGCACCGAATACCAGCGCCTGAAGGCACGATAGAACGGCGACACCTCGGCAAACCCACAGGCCCGCGCCACCTCGCGAATCGCCACGCCCTGCTCCAGCAACTGCGCCGCACGCTGCCGACGCACCTCCTCTCGCACCTCCCTGAACGTCTGCGCCCGGCTCGCCAGGTTGCGTTGCAGCAGCCCTGCGCGCACGCCCAGTTCGCGAGCACAACTTTGCAGTGTGCACTCCCCCTCCCCCAGGCGGATGCCGATCAGGTAGCGCAGGCGATTGAGCAGGTCGTTCTCGTCCAGAGTGCCCAGTTGTTCGCGCGCATGCTCGGTGAGCAGGCGGTGCAGCACCGGGTTGCCGGTACGCGATGGCCTCGCCAGCAGGGCCCGGTCGAAGAGCAGTGCGTCATTGGGCTTGCCGAAGCTGGGCGTCAGACCGAACAGCCGCCGGTGCTCGCTCAGGCGGCGCGGCTGGGGGTGGCGGAACTCCACGGCCTGGACGCGGAACTCATCGTCGGTGATCAGCGCCAGCTGCTTGAGAAACAGCAGCATCAGGCATTCCATCTGCTGCCGCAGGTTGCTGATACCCAGGTAGTTGAGGTCGAGGATCAGCCGTACCCGGTCGCCTTCTTCATGCATCTGTGCGGCGAAGCCACCGGAGAGGATGTGCTGGAAACGCAGGAAGCTGTGCAGCGCCTCGCGCAGGTCGCTGCTGGCCATCTGCAGGTAGCCGACCACATCGAGCAGACGCGGCTTCATCGCCTCCCCCAGGTGCAGGCCGATGTCGGGATCGCCGGTGATGTCGTCGAGGGTCGTCCAGAACAGCGGGGCATCGTCATGTACCAGCCGGCCACTCTGCGCCGGCGGCGGCAGGCGGACCTTCTGCAAGGCCTGGCGATAGATGTCGGTCGGGTCGAAGCCCAGCACGGACAGCGCCTCGTACAACTGGCGGCGCAAGGTGGCGGACTGGGTCATGGCTGGCGCTGCCGGGAAATTCAGCTCTGGGGCGGACATGCTTCCTCCTGGAATTGACCAAAGAGTTCCAGCCATGAGGTATTTGGTCAATGAACGCAACGCAACTTCCTTTGCAGAATCGCCGCATAACAACAAGGAGTTGCCCCATGAAACGCACTTTGACTGTCCTCGCTGTCGTTGTCGCCGCTGCCTCGGCGGGCGCTGGCTGGTACCTGCACGGCAAGCAGCCGGTACGCGACGGACAACTGCCGCTGGCCGGCCTCGCCAGCGAAGTCACGGTTCGCTACGACGAGCGTGGCGTGCCGCACATCAAGGCCGGCAGCGAGGAGGATATGTACCGGGCGATCGGTTACGTGCATGCCCAGGACCGGCTGTTCCAGATGGAAATGCTCCGGCGCCTGTCCCGCGGCGAGCTGGCCGAAGTGCTCGGGCCCAAGCTGGTGGACACCGACCGCATGTTCCGCAGCCTGCGCATCCGCGACCACGCGGCGGAGTATGTGAAGACGCAGGACAAGAATTCCCCGGCCTGGAAGGCCCTGGTCGCCTACCTCGATGGCGTCAACCAGTTCCAGGACAGCCACCCGCGCCCAGTGGAATTCGACATCCTCGGCATACCCAAGCGCCCCTTCACGCCCGAGGACACCGTCAGCGTCGCCGGCTACATGGCCTACAGCTTCGCCGCCGCCTTCCGTACCGAACCGGTGCTGACCTACGTGCGCGACCAACTGGGCACGGATTACCTGAAAGTCTTCGACCTCGACTGGCACCCCAACGGCGTACTCACGCCGTCCCCGTTGGCCGCCGCCGACTGGCAGGACATGAGCGCCATCGCCCAGCTCAGCCACGCGGCCCTGGAGAAGGCCGGCCTGCCGCAGTTCGAAGGCAGCAACGCCTGGGCCGTTTCCGGCAGCCGCACCAAGAGCGGCAAGCCGCTGCTGGCGGGTGACCCGCACATCCGCTTCGCCGTGCCGGCAGTGTGGTACGAGATGCAGGCCAGCGCGCCGGGCTTCGAGCTGTACGGCCACTACCAGGCGCTCAACCCGTTCGCCTCGCTGGGCCACAACCTGCAGTTCGGCTGGAGCCTGACCATGTTCCAGAACGACGACGTCGATCTGGTCGCCGAAAAGGTCAACCCGGACAACCCCAACCAGGTCTGGTACCACGGCCAGTGGGTGGACCTGAAGAACGAGGAGCAGAGCATCGCCGTGAAGGGCGAGGCGCCGGTGAAGATCACCCTGCGCAGCTCGCCCCACGGTCCGCTGGTCAACGACGCGCTGGGCACCGCCGCGGGCAAGACGCCCGTGGCCATGTGGTGGGCCTTCCTGGAAACCCAGAACCCGATCCTCGATGCCTTCTACGAGCTGAACCGCGCCGACACCCTGGCCAAGGCGCGCACCGCGGCTTCGAAGATCCAGTCGCCGGGCCTCAACGTGGTATGGGCCAACGCCCGCGGCGACATCGGCTGGTGGGCCTCGGCGCAATTGCCGGTACGCCCGGACGGGGTCAACCCGAACTTCCTGCTCGACGGCGCCAGCGGCCAGGCCGACAAGACCGGCTTCTACCCCTTCAGCGAGAACCCGCAGGAAGAAAACCCGGCGCGCGGCTACATCGTCTCCGCCAACTTCCAGCCGGTGCCGACCAACGGTCGCCCGGTGCCGGGCTACTACAACCTGCCCGATCGCGGTCAGCAACTGAACAAGCGCCTGTCCGACGATTCGGTGAAATGGGACCTGCAGAACAGCCAGGCGCTGCAACTGGATACCGCCACCGGCTACGGCCCACGCTTCCTCAAGCCGTTGCTGCCAATCCTGCGCGAAGCCGCCGCAACCGACGAAGAAAAGGCACTGGTGGAAAACCTGGCCAACTGGCAGGGCGACCATCCGCTGGATTCGGTGACAGCCACGGTATTCAACCAGCTGATCTACCAGGTGGCAGACGGCGCCATGCGCGACGAGATGGGCGACGCCTTCTTCGACAACCTGCTGTCCACCCGTGTGCTCGACGTGGCCCTGCCACGCCTGGCCGCCGACGAGAACTCGCCCTGGTGGGACAATCGCAAGACGCCGCAGAAGGAAACCCGCGCGGATATCGTCAAGGCGGCCTGGAAGGACAGCCTGGCACACCTGCGCGCCATCCTCGGCCAGGACTCGAAGCAATGGCAGTGGGGCAAGGTGCACACCCTGACACACGGCCACCCGCTGGGTATGCAGAAGCCGCTGGACCGCATCTTCAACGTCGGCCCGTTCGCCGCGCCCGGCGGCCACGAAGTGCCGAACAACCTCTCCGCTCGCGTCGGCCCTGCGCCGTGGCAGGTGGTCTACGGCCCGTCCACGCGCCGCCTGATCGACTTCGCCGACCCCGCCCACAGCCTGGGCATCAACCCGGTGGGCCAGAGCGGCGTGCCCTTCGACAAGCACTACGACGACCAGGCCGAAGCCTACATCGAAGGCCAGTACCTGCCGCAGCACTACGATGACAACGAGGTGAAGGCCAACACCAAGGGCATTCTGCGGCTGATCCCCGTCCGTCGCTGAATAGCCCTGCCGGAAATGAAAAACCCCGCTCCTGCGGGGTTTTTCATGGGTGCATGGTAGAGAGTGTTGCGGGAGATGCCGAAGCTCCCTGGCGCGTTATTTCCCCAAGGGATAACGATCGGGGTGTTGTATTGGGCGCCGTCTCCCGCACGGAGTGCCATAAGGCGTCACTGGAAGTTTGCCGGCTACGCGGCCCGGTCCTGGTTCGGGGGGTGACCGGACAACGCATCCGAACACTTCAAGCGTAGTTGGCAATCGGCCGGGAGCGAGCCTTTGCGACCCACGGATTTTTCCGATAAATCCCGATTTTCCAAGCACTTCGGAATAACGTGTGAGCAAAAAAACACGGGCCACCCGAAGGTGGCCCGTGGTTCGACAATCGCCGGATACTACCGGCCGACAAGACGGCGTCAGGCGGTGGCTGTCGAACCCTTCTGCCAATCGGTCGCGTTGGACTCCATGGCTTCCTGGATCGCGCGCTTGCGACGCTCCTCGGCCTGGCGGGTGAAGTACCAGGCGAAGAAGGTGAACAGCGAAACGGTCAGCAGGATCAGGCTGGCTACGGCGTTGATCTCCGGCTTCACGCCCAGGCGCACGGCGGAGAACACTTCCATCGGCAGGGTGGTGGAGCCAGGGCCGGACACGAAGCTGGCCAGTACCAGGTCATCCAGCGACAAGGCGAAGGACATCATGCCGCCCGCCGCCAGCGACGGCGCGATCATCGGGATGGTGATCAGCATGAACACTTTCCAGGGCTTGGCGCCCAGGTCCATGGCCGCTTCCTCGATGGACAGGTCCAGCTCGCGCAGGCGCGCCGACACCACGACCGCTACGTAGGACGAGCAGAAGCTGGTGTGGGCGATCCAGATGGTCACGATGCCGCGTTCCTGTGGCCAGCCGATCAGCTGGGCCATGGCAACGAACAGCAGCAGCAGCGACAGACCGGTGATTACCTCGGGCATGACCAGCGGCGCAGTGACCATGCCGCCGAACAGCGTACGGCCACGGAAGCGCGGGATGCGGGTCAGCACGAAGGCGGCCAGGGTACCCAGGGCTACCGAGGAGATCGCGGTGTAGCAGGCGATCTCCAGCGAGCGGAACACCGAGCCAACGAGCTGCTGGTTGTCCAGCAGGCCGACGTACCACTTCACCGACCAGCCACCCCACACGGTCACCAGCTTGGAGCCGTTGAACGAGTAGATGACCAGGATGATCATCGGCACGTAGATGAAGAGCAGGCCCAACACCAGCATGATGTTGGAGAACGACCAACGCTTGTTCATACCTTGCCCTCCAGCTCTTTAGCCTGGTTCTTGTTAAAGAGGATGATGGGAATGATCAGGATCGCCAGCATCACGACGGCGAGGGCGGAAGCCACCGGCCAGTCACGGTTGTTGAAGAACTCCTGCCACAGCACCTTGCCGATCATCAGCGTCTCGGGGCCGCCCAGCAGTTCCGGGATCACGAATTCGCCCACCGCCGGGATGAACACCAGCATGCAGCCGGCGATGATGCCGTTCTTGGACAGCGGCACGGTGATCTTCCAGAAGCTGGTGAAGCTGCGCGCGCCGAGGTCGGACGCGGCTTCGAGCAGGCTCATGTCGTGCTTCACCAGGTTGGCGTAGAGCGGCATGACCATGAAGGGCAGGTACGAGTAGACGATGCCGATGTACACCGCGAAGTTGGTGTTCAGGATCGTCAGCGGCTCGTTGATGATGCCCAGCCACATCAGGAAGCTGTTGAGCAGGCCGTTGTTGGACAGGATGCCCATCCAGGCGTACACGCGGATCAGGATCGCCGTCCAGGTCGGCATCATGATCAGCAGCAGCAGGACGGTCTGCATTTCCTTGCTGGCGCGGGCGATGGCGTAGGCCATCGGATAACCGATCACAAGGCAGAGGAACGTGCTGATCGCCGCCATCTTCAGCGAGCCCAGGTAGGCGTCGATGTAGAGCGGGTCGTCCGTCAGCATCAGGTAGTTGCCCAGGTTCAGCACGACCTGAAGGGTCTGGTCGGCGTACTGGAATACTTCGGTGTACGGCGGAATGGCCACGTCCGCTGCCGCCAGACTGATCTTCAGCACGATGGCGAAGGGCAGCAGGAAGAACAGGAACAGCCAGAAGAACGGCACACCGATCACGGCATGCCGGCCGTTCGGCAGGCGTTTCATGAGCGATTTGCTGATGTTCATGATTGCAGTACCACACCGCTGTCGTCGTACCAGCTGATGTAAACCGGCTGGTCCCAGGTCGGGCGCGCCACGTGGCGCTCGGCGTTGGCCATGAAGGCCTGGACGATGAAGCCCGAAGCCAGCTTGATGTAGTACACCGAGTGGCCGCCCAGGTAGGCGATGTCATGCACGGTGCCCTGGGCAACGTTGAAGCCTTCGTGCTCGAGGTTTTCCGGCTTCTGCGCGCTGACCATGACCTTTTCCGGACGCAGCGCATAGGTGATGCGCTTGTTCTCGGCACGGGTACTGATGCCGTGGCCGATGTAGATCGGGTTTTCCAGGTGCGGGCAGGCGATCACGGCGTGATCCTGCAGGTCCTCTACCAGCTCGCCATCAAACATGTTGACGTTGCCGATGAACTCGCAGATCAGGCGGCTGGCCGGGGTCTCGTAGATGTCCATCGGGCTGCCGATCTGCTCGATGCAGCCCAGGTGCATGATGGCGATGCGCTGGGCCATGGTCATGGCCTCTTCCTGGTCGTGGGTCACCATCACGCAGGTCACGCCCACGCGCTCGATGATCTCCACCAGTTCCAGCTGCATCTGCGAACGCAGCTTCTTGTCCAGCGCGCCCATGGGCTCGTCGAGCAGCAGCAGCTTCGGACGCTTGGCCAGGGAGCGGGCCAAGGCCACGCGCTGGCGCTGGCCACCGGAGAGCTGGTGCGGCTTGCGCTTGGCGTACTGGGTCATCTGTACGAGCTTGAGCATCTCGTCGACGATCTTGTCGATCTCTGCCTTGGGCAGGCCGTCCTGCTTGAGGCCGAAAGCGATGTTCTGCGCCACGCTCATATGGGGGAACAGGGCGTACGACTGGAACATCATGTTGATCGGCCGCTCATAGGGCGGCAGGTCGGTAATGTCCTGGCCATCGAGGAAGATGCGACCTTCAGTGGGACGCTCGAAACCAGCCAGCATACGCAGCAGGGTCGACTTGCCCGAACCCGAGCCACCCAGCAGGGCGAAGATCTCACCCTTCTTGATGTCCAGGGACACGCTGTCCACAGCCAGCGTTTCATCGAACTGCTTGCTGACCCGGTCGATTTTTACCAGAACCTCTTTGGGTTTCTGGTCGCCACTCAAGGCTTTCTTGTAGGCACCGGAGGCTATTGCCATTACCACAACTCCCAAATCATAGAGGCCCGGCCCCCGCGGCCGGGCATGCTTGGTATTACTCAGGGCTGGCGCAGTTTACGTGCGTCGGAAAACCTTTCGAGAGGCCCTCCGACGCTCCGTGCCCGCGCGGACGAATTCCGTAGGAACCGTTTTACTTGCCCGACTTGATCTTGGTCCAGGAACGGGTCATGAGGCGCAGGATCTTCGGCGGCAGCTCATGCTGCACGAAGAGTTTGTCGAGAACCTCCTGGGATGGGTACACCTCAGGATTGTTGCGCACGGACTCATCCATGAATTCGCCAGCCTTGGGGTTCGGGTTGGCGTAGCCGACGTAATCGCTGACCTTGGCGATCACTTCGGGTTTGAGCAGGTAGTTGATGAACGCGTGGGCCGCCTTCGGGTTGGAGGCATCCTTCGGAATGGCGAGGATGTCGAACCAGAGGTTGGCGCCTTCCTTGGGAATGGCGTAGGCGATGTTCACGCCCTTGCCGGCTTCCTTGGCGCGGTTGGCGGCCTGGAATACGTCACCGGAGAAACCGGCCGCGACGCAGATGTTGCCGTTGGCCAGGTCGGAAATGTACTTGGAGGAGTGGAAGTAGGTGACGTACGGACGCACCGCCATCAGCTTCTCTTCCACCTTCTTGTAGTCGTCCGGGTTGGTGCTGTTGGGGTCCAGCCCCATGTACTTGAGCACAGCCGGCATCATCTCGTCGCCCGAATCGAGGAAGGCGACGCCACACTGGCTGAGCTTCTTCATGTTCTCGGGCTCGAACAGCATGGCCCACGAATCGATCTTGTCGACACCCAGCACGGCCTTGACCTTGTCGACGTTGTAGCCGATGCCGTTGGTGCCCCACAGGTACGGCACGCCGTACTCGTTGCCCGGGTCGTTGGCCTCGAGCTGTTTCATCAGGTGCGGGTCGAGGTTCGACCAGTTCGGCAACTGGCTCTTGTCCAGCTTCTGGAACGCACCGGCCTTGATCTGGCGACCGAGGAAGTGGTTGGAGGGCACGACCACGTCATAACCGGTGCGACCGGCCAGGAGTTTGCCTTCCAGGGTTTCGTTGGAGTCGAAGACGTCGTACACCGGCTTGATACCGGTTTCCTTCTCGAAATCGGCGAGGGTGGTTTCACCGATGTAGTCCGACCAGTTGTAGATGTGGACGGTCTGTTCCGCCTGGGCCAGCGAAGTCAGGCCGAGGAGGGAGACTGCAGCGATCAGGGTTCTGCGGAAGGGAATGCGCACACGTGAGTCCTCTCGTTGTTTTTTACTACTTCAGTCGGTTGCTGCCGGGGTTTCGACGGCCGGTCCGTGGGTAGCGCCGAACCCTTCATCAGCACGAGAGCGCCAGGGCTTGCGCAGCCATTCCACCGATGGAAGCTGTTTGTTGCTGCCGGTAGCGGCGAGGGAGGGCACTCCCCCGCCGCAGTCCCGGACCATCCGCTGCCGCTTCAGGCGGCAGCGACTACCCGATTACTTGCCGGACTTGATGGTGGTCCAGCTGCGGGTCATCAGACGCTGGGTCTTCGCCGGCAGATCCGGGAAGGCGTACAGCTTCTTCATGGTTTCCGGAGTCGGATACACGCCCGGGTCGTTGCGGATCGCATCGTTCACCATCGGAGTGGCCGCGGCGTTGCCGTTCGGGAACTGCACGACGTTGGTGATCTCGGACATGACCGCCGGCTCAAGCAGGAAGTTGATCCACTTCAGCGCGGCTTCCTGGTTCTCGGCATCCTTCGGAATGGCGACGGTGTCGAAGAACGCGCCAGCACCTTCCTTCGGAATGTTGTACTTCACAGTGACCTTGTTCTTGGCTTCTTCAGCGCGGGACTTGGCCTGGTACACGTCACCCGAGTAACCGATGGCCACGCAGATGTTGCCGTTGGCGATATCGGAAATGTACTTGGAGGAGTGGAAGTAGGAGATGTACGGACGAATCTTCAGGAACAGCGCTTCGGCTTCCTTCAGCTCTTTCGGGTCCTGGCTATCCGGCTTGTAGCCCAGGTAGTGCAGGGCCGCCGGGAGCATTTCGGTCGGCGAGTCGAGGAAGCTCACGCCGCAGGCCTTCAGCTTCTGGATGTTTTCCGGCTTGAACACCAGGTCCCAGGAGTCCACCGGGGCGTTGTCGCCCAGCGCGGCCTTGACCTTGTCCGGGTTGTAGCCGATGCCGATGGTGCCCCACATGTAGGGGATCGCGTACTGGTTGCCCGGGTCGCTGATCTCCAGGGTCTTCATGATGTCCGGATTCAGGTTCTTCCAGTTCGGCAGCTTGGACTTGTCCAGCGGCTGGTAGACGCCCGCCTTGATCTGCTTGGCCAGGAAGGAGTTGGACGGCACCACGATGTCGTAGCCCGACTTGCCGGCCAGCAGCTTGGCTTCCAGCACTTCGTTGCTGTCGTAGACGTCGTAGACGACCTTGATACCGGTTTCCTTGGTGAACTTGTCGACCGTATCCGGCGCGATGTAGTCCGACCAGTTGTAGACGTGCAGCACCTTGTCATCAGCCTGCGCCATACCAGCCACAGCGCCTGCCAGCGTTACAGCGAGCAGGGATTTGCCGAAGGTCTTGAACATGCGGGTAGCTCCGTTTGTTTTTTTGATGTTCCGGGTGGCGTGGACATCTCCTTCCGTCACCACCCGGTGAGCCTGGCCAACGCACAGGCGCAGTCTGTCAAAGGTCTGGTGAAAGACTCAAGACAGAACGGCTGCGGCGGTTTGATCGAGGCACTTGCGCGCCAGGGTGATCAGGTCATCGATCTGCGATTTCTCGATCACCAGCGGCGGCGAGATAATCATAGTGTCTCCCACCGCGCGCATGATCAGACCGTTGCGGAAGCAGTGCTCGCGGCACAGCATCCCGACACCCTTGCCTTCGAAGCGCTCGCGGGTCTTCTTGTTTTTCACCAGCTCCAGTGCTGCCACCAGGCCTACCCCACGGGCTTCGCCTACCAGGGGATGGTCGGCCAGCTCTTGCCAGCGTTGCTGCAAATACGGTGCCGTTTCGTTCTTCACACGCTCGACGATCTTCTCTTCGCGCAGGATGCGGATGTTTTCCAGCGCCACCGCAGCGGCTACCGGGTGACCAGAGTAAGTGAAGCCGTGGTAGAACTCGCCACCCTCATTCAGGGTATGGACGATCTCGTCGCGAACGATCACACCGCCCATGGGGATGTAACCGCTGGTCAGGCCCTTGGCGATCGGCATCAGGTCCGGGGCGTTGCCGAAGTACTGGCTGCCGAACCATTCGCCGGTACGGCCGAAACCACAGATCACTTCGTCAGCGATGAACAGAATGTCGTACTTGGCGAGGATCTCGCGGATCTTCGGCCAGTAGGTTTTCGGCGGAACGATCACGCCACCCGCGCCCTGCAGGGGCTCGGCGATGAAGGCAGCGACCTTGTCTTCGCCGACTTCGAGGATCTTCTTCTCCAGCTGCTCGGCAGCCCAGACGCCGAACTCTTCCGGGTCCATGTCGCCGCCTTCGCCGAACCAGTAAGGCTGGGCGATGTGCTCGATACCCGGGATCGGCAGGTCACCCTGCTCGTGCAGCGCCTTCATACCGCCCAGGCTGACGCCGGCGACGGTGGAGCCGTGGTAGCCGTTCCAGCGGCCGATGACCACTTTCTTCTGCGGCTGACCCTTGATCGACCAGTAGTGGCGGACCATGCGCAGCACGGTGTCGTTGGACTCCGAGCCCGAGCCGGTGAAGAACACGTGGTTCATGCCTTCGGGAGCGATGTCGGCGATGGCCTTGGACAGCTCCAGTACCGGCGGGTGTGCGGTCTGGAAGAACAGGTTGTAGTAGGGCAGTTCCTGCATCTGCTTGTAGGCGGCTTCAGCAAGTTCCTTGCGACCGTAACCGACGTTCACGCACCACAGGCCAGCCATGCCGTCGAGGATCTTGTTGCCCTCGCTGTCCCACAGGTACACGCCTTCGGCCTTGGTGATGATGCGCGCACCCTTCTCGTTCAGCTGCTTGTAATCGGTGAACGGAGCCAGGTGGTGATCGCGGCTGAGCGCCTGCCAGTGTTGGGTGTTGGCGCTGGTCTGGTTAGTCATCTTGATAAAACCTCTTCTCTAAGAAACACGGGGCCCGGCCACGCGCCGGACCCCACGCCGATCAGACAGAAAGCAGGAGGAACTCGCGCTCCCAGGAACTGATTACTCGCTTGAAGTTCTCGTGCTCGGCGCGCTTCACCGCGACGTAGCCTCGAATGAACTTGTCACCCAGGTATTTCTCCAGGGTCTTACTGCCTTCCATGCACTCCAGTGCAGCCTCGATGGTCAGCGGCAGGCGCAGGTTACGCCGTTCATAGCCGCGGCCCTTGACCTGCGCACTGGGTTTGAGGCCTTCGACCATGCCGATGTAGCCACACAGCAGGCTGGCGGCGAGGGCCAGGTAGGGGTTGGCATCGGCGCCGGCCAGGCGGTTTTCCACGCGACGGTTGTCCGGGGTGGAATCCGGTACGCGCAGGCCCACGGTGCGGTTCTCTTCGCCCCATTCCACGTTCACCGGCGCCGAGGTGTCGGGCAGGAAGCGGCGGAACGAGTTGACGTTCGGCGCGAACAGCGGCAGCGCCTCGGGGATCAGCTTCTGCAGGCCGCCGATGTGGTGCAGGAACAGCTCGCTCATGCTGCCGTCGGCGTTGGAGAAGATGTTCTTGCCGGTCTTGATGTCGACGATGCTCTGGTGCAGGTGCATGGCACTGCCCGGCTCGCCGGTCATCGGCTTGGCCATGAAGGTCGCGGCCACGTTGTGCTTGAGGGCGGCCTCGCGCATGGTGCGCTTGAACACCACGATCTGGTCGGCCAGGTCCAGGGCATCGCCGTGACGGAAGTTGATCTCCATCTGCGCGGTGCCTTCTTCATGGATCAGGGTGTCCAGATCCAGGCCCTGCAGTTCGCACCAGTCGTACATATCTTCGAACAGCGGGTCGAATTCGTTCGCCGCGTCGATGGAGAAGGACTGGCGACCTGTCTCCTGGCGGCCGGAACGGCCCACCGGAGCCTGCAGCGGGTAGTCGGGGTCGTCGCTGCGCTTGGTCAGGTAGAACTCCATCTCCGGGGCCACGATCGGCCTCCAGCCCTTTTCGGCGTAAAGCTGGAGGACGCGCTTGAGGACGTTGCGCGGCGACAGCTCGATGGGGTTGCCCAGCTTGTCGTAGGTATCGTGGATGACCATCGCGGTCGGCTCGATGGCCCAGGGGACGAGGAACACGGCATTCTCGTCCGGGCGGCAGACCATATCGATGTCAGCCGGGTCCAGCAGGTCGTAATAGATGTCATCCTCGACGTAGTCACCGGTCACGGTCTGCAGGAGAACGCTCTCCGGCAGGCGCATGCCCTTCTCGTTGAGGAATTTCGCAGTCGGCGCGATCTTGCCCCGGGCGATCCCGGTCAGGTCGGCGATCATGCATTCCACTTCAGTGATCTTGCGTTCCTTCAACCAGCCACTGAGCTGGTCTAACTTGCTAGTCATAAAGACCTCAGGGTTTGAGAGCCCGGCCCCAACGCCGGACTCAGCGGTTCCCCGCCCTCTTGCTGCAGGCTTTGCCGAATGCCTGGAAGATAGCGAGATAGTTGGGGTTCGTTTCGACCTGCCATTCCGGGTGCCACTGCACCCCGACGGCGAAGGCCGCACCTTCGACGGAGAAGGCTTCAACCAACCCGTCAGGCGCCAGAGCTTCTACACGAAGGCCGGGCGCCAGACGATCAACGCCCTGGCCGTGAATAGAGTTGACCTGGAACTGCGAGGGTAGCCCGATACCGGCGAAAACGCCGCCCGGCTGCACGTCGACGACGTGCCGCAGACCATATTGGATTTCGATCGGCTCACCGGCAGGTTCGCGGTGATCCATGAAGCCCGGGGCCTCGTGCACCTTCTGGTGCAGCGAACCGCCGAAGGCGACGTTCATTTCCTGGAAGCCGCGGCAGATGCCCAGCACCGGAATCCCGGCCGCGACGGCGCGGCGGATCAGCGGCAGCGTCGTACTGTCGCGCTCGGGATCATGAGGGGTGCCTGCAATGCTGGCGGAGCCACTATAATGATGGGGCTCGACGTTCGACGCCGAGCCTGTGAAGAGCAGGCCGTCGAACGCGGTCAACATGTCTTCCTGGTCGATGGCATCGCCCAGGGAGGGAATGATCAAAGGAATGCCCGAGGCCCCGGAGATCAGCGCTCTGAGGTATTTGTCGCCAGCAACATGGTAGGGTTTGGAACCGATCTGCTTGATGCAGGCGGACACGCCGATTAACGGCAGGCGAGACATGGGACACCCGTGTTTGTAAGTGTTATGGGCTTGAGGCCGAGCTTAGCCTTGTTCATTTTTTTACACAATAGCCATGTAAAAAATCAAACACGCCCCACTGAACAGCCCGCCAGCAAAGGCTCTCCGCGAATCAAAAGCGGCTCGAAACGCCCCAAAAACGGCCCATCAGGACTGATGCACCCCACTTTGGTGCGACATTGACAACCCTTGCCAATTCGGATTGACTCACACCTCAGCTTTCGAATGATTGAAATTTTTAACAATAAAGGTGTGACATCATGTCGGTACCCCAGAGTGCCGTGTCGCTCGAAGAAGCGAGTGAGTTCCTGAAGGAACACCCCGAGGTCCAGTTCGTCGACCTCCTTATTGCAGACATGAATGGTGTGGTCCGCGGCAAGCGCATCGAACGCACCAACCTGCCCAAAGTCTATGAGAAGGGCATCAACCTCCCCGCCTCTCTCTTCGCTCTCGACATCACCGGCTCCACCGTGGAAAGCACAGGCCTCGGCCTGGACATTGGCGACGCGGACCGCGTCTGTTTCCCGATCCCCAACACTCTCTCCATGGAACCCTGGCAGAAGCGCCCGACCGCGCAGCTGCTGATGACCATGCACGAAATGGAAGAGCGCCAGCCGTTCTTCGCCGACCCTCGTGAAGTACTGCGTCAGGTCGTACAGAAATTCACCGATATCGGCCTCACCATCGTCGCGGCCTTCGAACTCGAGTTCTACCTGATCGACCAGGAGAACGTGAACGGCCGTCCGCAACCGCCGCGCTCGCCGATCTCCGGCAAGCGTCCGCAGTCCGTTCAGGTCTACTCCATCGATGACCTCGACGAATACGCCGATTGCCTACAGGACATCATCGACGGCGCCCGCGCCCAGGGCATCCCGGCCGACGCCATCGTCAAGGAAAGCGCCCCGGCGCAGTTCGAAGTCAACATGCACCACGTTGACGACGCCCTGAAGGCCTGCGATTACGCAGTCCTGCTCAAGCGCCTGATCAAGAACGTCGCCTACGACCACGAGATGGACTCGACCTTCATGGCCAAGCCCTACCCGGGTCAGGCTGGCAACGGTCTGCACGTCCACGTCTCGCTGCTCGACAAGGACGGCAGGAACATCTTCACCAGCGAGGATCCCGAGCAGAACGCCGCGTTGCGCCACGCGATCGGCGGTGTGCTCGAGACCCTGCCGGCGTCGATGGCGTTCCTCTGCCCGAACGTCAACTCGTACCGCCGTTTCGGTTCGGCCTTCTTCGTGCCGAACGCGCCGAGCTGGGGCCTGGACAACCGTACCGTCGCCCTGCGCGTACCGACCGGAGCACCGGAAGCGGTGCGCCTGGAACATCGCGTCGCCGGTGCCGACGCCAACCCGTACCTGCTGCTCTCGGCTGTACTGGCTGGCGTCCACCACGGCCTGACCAACAAGGTCGAACCGGGCGCGCCGATCGAAGGCAACGCCTACGAGCAGCTGGAACAGAGCCTGCCGAACAACTTGCGCGATGCCCTGCGCGAGCTGGACGACAGCGACGTGATGAACAAGTACATCAGCCCCGAGTACATCGACATCTTCGTCGCGTGCAAGGAGCATGAGATGCAGGAGTTCGAGTATTCGATTTCCGATCTCGAGTACAACTGGTACTTGCACACCGTATAAGTGGTAAACGAAACGCCGGCCCTCGTGCCGGCGTTTCCTTGTGCCTCTGGCACACCCGGGGAACTGCGACATCGCAACGGCGAGGAGGGGCGCCAGGGCGAGTCACATCCGTCGTTCCTTCCTGCTCGCGATGTCTCCATCCGCCCGCCCGGGCGCCATCGCGTCTGTCGTGTCTTTGCTGTCGCGCTATCGAGCGGCGAATGCCGCATCCGCTGATTACGTGGTTCATTCAGGGAGATCGCCAATGCCACGCCTGTACGCCTTGATTCTGATGCTGTTGTGTCCGCTTTCCGCCTGGGCGGAGCAAGTCATCCATGTCTACAACTGGAACGACTACATCGCTCCCGAAGTGCTCAAGGACTTCGAGAAGGACACCGGCATCCGTGTCGACTACAAGACCTACAGCACCGCCGAAGAGGTCAAGAAGGCCCTGGAGAGCGGTGAGAAGATCGACGTCGCCGTGCCTTCGCACAACGACCTGCCGGCGCTGATCCGCGACAAGCGCATCCAGGCCCTGGACTTCAGCAAGCTGCCCAACCGCAGCCACCTCGACACCCAGTTGCTGAGCAAGCTGGCCGCCGTCGACCCCAACAACCAGCACGCCATACCTTATCTGTGGGGTGCCGTGGGCCTGGCAATCAACGAACCCGAAGCGGAGAAGGCCTACGGCGGCAAGCTGCCCGACAGCTGGAGCGTGATGTTCGACCCGCAGCAGAGCCAACGCCTGAAGGCCTGCGGCATGAGCCTGCTGGACGCTCCGGACGAGGCCTTCTCGGTGCTGATGAACTACCAGGGCCGCAACTTCGCCCGCAGCGCGCCGTCGCAGATCCGCCGTGCCGGCGAGGTGCTCGCACAGCTGCGCCCGAACCTGCGCTACATCGACAGCGAGCGCTACATCCAGGACCTCAACGCCGGCAAGCTGTGCGTCGCCATGGCCTGGGTCGGCGATGCCCTGGGCGCCGCCAACGCCGGCCAGCCGGTGCGCTTCGTGGTGCCGCAGGAAGGCTCGGTGCTGTTCATCGACAACCTGGTGATCCCCAGCGCCTCCGAGCATCCGGACCTGGCCCTGAAGTTCATCGACTACCTGATGCAACCCAAGGTCGCCGCGCAGATCACCGCCGCCACCCTCTACCCCAACGGCAACAAGGACTCCGCGCAGTTCCTCGATGCCGCCCTGCGCGACCAGCCGGGCCTGTACCCGGACCAGGAAACCAAGCGCCGTCTGTTTGCCCTGGAAACCGCGCCGGAGAAGACCGCCCCGGTGATAACCGAAGTCTGGGCCAAGCTGCGCGACGGCGGCAGCTGACTTGCCGAGCGCACCGGAGCTGGCGTCCAATAGCCGCCCAGCTCCGGAGACAGTCATGCCCGCTCCCACCCGCAAACCTCGCGCCAGCAGCCAGGCAAGAATCGCCGTGATCCTCGACGCGGCCCGCGCCCTGCTGGCCGAAAGCGGCGCAGCGGGGCTGTCGATCTACGCGGTGGCCGAACGCGCGGACATTCCCCCCTCTTCCGTCTATCACTTTTTCCCCAGCGTCCCGGCGTTGCTGCAGGGCCTGACCAATGACGTCCACGCCGCCTTCCGCGCCTGCCTGGAACAACCCGTCGATCACGCTGCCCTGCGCGACTGGCGCGACCTCGCCCGACTGGTCGAACAACGTACCCTGGCCGTGTACGCCGAAGACGCCGCCGCACGCCAGCTTATCCTCGCCAGCCACGGCCTTGCCGAAGTCACCCAGGCCGACAGCCAGCATGACGTGCAACTCGGCCAGGCCATGCGCGCCCTGTTCGAGCGGCATTTCGAGCTGCCACCGTTGCCGCAGGATATCGAGGTATTCAGCCTCGCCATCGAACTGGGTGATCGCGTTTACGCCCTCTCCGTGCAGCGTCACGGGCTGATTACCGAACGCCTGGCCGAAGAAGGCATGCGGGTGATCGATGCCTACCTCTCGCTGTACCTGCCGCCCTGCCTGCCGAAGCGCCCCTCACCCTTTAAATAAATCGATTTATATCCGATTAATATCCGGATATACGGGCATTTCCTGAGAATAATTCACTTCATAAATCGATTTTTATCGGATATAAAATCAGACACTGCCCGCGGCGACCTATACTGGCCGCTCGTGACGCACTCTCGAATGACACAACCCAAAGTGCAGGATGGGGCGACGCGCATAGCGCCCTAAGTCCCCCGACTGAGCAGCCCCCAGGATCGCCCCATGACTACGTTGACCAGCACTCCCCGCGCCGATGGCTTCCGCATGCCGGCGGAATGGGAACCCCACACCCAGACCTGGATGGTCTGGCCCGAGCGGCCGGACAACTGGCGCCTGGGCGGCAAGCCGGCGCAGGCCGCCTTCAGCGCCGTGGCCCGCGCCATCGCCCGCTTCGAGGCGGTGACCATCGGGGTCTCCGCCGGCCAGTACGAAAACGCCCGCGCGCAGTTGGCCGACGCGGCCAACATCCGCGTGGTGGAAATCAGCAACGACGACGCCTGGGTGCGCGACACCGGCCCGACCTTCGTCACCAATAACGACGGCGAAGTACGCGGTGTGGACTGGACCTTCAATGCCTGGGGCGGCCTGGAAGGCGGCCTGTACTTCCCGTGGCACCGCGACGACCAGGTGGCAAGCAAGATCCTCGGCATCGAGCGCAGTGACGGCTACCGCACCGAAGGCTTCGTGCTGGAAGGCGGCTCGATCCATGTGGACGGCGAAGGCACGGTGATCACCACCGAAGAGTGCCTGCTCAACCACAACCGCAACCCGCACATGAGCCGCGAAGAGATCGAGGCTGTGCTGCGCGAGCACCTGGCCATCGACACCGTGATCTGGCTGCCGGACGGTCTGTTCAACGACGAGACCGACGGCCACGTCGATAACTTCTGCTGCTACGTGCGCCCCGGCGAAGTCCTGCTGGCCTGGACCGACGATCAGAACGACCCGAACTACGAGCGCTGCCAGGCCGCCATGCGCGTGCTGGAAACCGCCCGCGACGCCAAGGGCCGCCAGCTCACCGTGCACAAGATCGTCATCCCCGGCCCGATCCATGCGACCGAAGCCGAGTGCGAAGGCATCGACCTGGTGATCGGCACCCAGCCGCGCGATCCGTCGATCCGCCTGGCCGGCTCCTACGTCAACTTCCTGATCGTCAACGGCGGCATCATTGCGCCGCGCTTCGACGATCCGGCGGATGCCGAGGCCGAGGCCACCCTTAAGCGCATCTTCCCCGAACACGAAGTGGTGATGGTGCCGGGCCGCGAGATCCTCCTGGGTGGCGGCAACATCCACTGCATCACCCAGCAGCAGCCGGCGCCGCAGAAGCGCTGATTCGCTGAGTAATGAAAAGGCCGTCGCCCCTAACGGAGCGACGGCCTTTTTCATTGGCAGAGGGATGAGTCCGTAGGAGCGAGCCCTCGTGCGCACCCATGAAAAAGCCGCCGCCTCTTGCTAGGTCGGCGGCTTTTTCGTTATCCCACGAGAATTACAGCAGCGGGATGGTGTAGCTGACGATCAGGCGGTTTTCGTCCTGGTCGCGCTGGGTCGCAGTGCCCGAGCCGCTGACTGGCAGGCCACTGCGCAGGGCAGCGTTCTTCCAGGTGAAGCCCAGGCCCTTGAGGGTGCCGTCCGGGATGACATAAGCCAGGGAGATATCACGCTCCCACTCGCTCTTGTCGCCGTACTTGGTGTCGATGTTATCGCCGTGCAGGTACAGGGTCTGGAAGGTCAGGCCCGGCAGGCCCGCCTGGGCGAAGTCGTAGCCGTAGCGCACCTGCCAGGTGCGCTCGCCGGCGCGCAGGAACTTGCCGATCTGCACGTCGGTGATCAGGTAGGCCGTGGCGCCGTCGCCGTTGTTGATGAACGGGAAGTCACTGTCGCCGCTGAGCTGCTGGTAGCCGGCACCGAAGCTGTGGCCGCTGACGGTGTAGGTGAACAGGCCGCTCCAGGCGCGGTTGTCGACTTCACCCTTGGTTACGCCGTTGCCGTAGTAACCGCTGGTGTAGAAGTTCTTGTCGTGGCCGTTCTTGCCGTCGTCGCTGCTGTGGAAGTAGCGCAGGTCGCTCTTCAGCACGCCCGGGCCGATCGCCCAGTTGTGCTGCAGGCCGAGGAAGTGCTGCTTGTAGAAGTCCTGCAGGTTGCCGTAGTAGTACTGCAGCGTCAGGTCCTTGGTCAGCTTGTAGTCGGCGCCGCCGTAGTAGAACTTGTTGACGAATTCGCCGGTGCGCGCGTTATTGGCGCCGGCGATCGACAGGCCTTCGTTGTTGCTGGAGCTACGGCCCTTCATGTGCTCGAGCTGGCCACCGAGCAGGGTCAGGTCCTTGAACTCGTTGGAGGTGACCTGGCCACCTTCGAAGGTCTGCGGCAGCAGGCGACCATCGTTGTAGGTCACCACCGGCAGCTTGGGCAGCAGGGTGCCGTACTGCAGCAGGGTGTTGGAAACCTTCACCTTGCCGGTGGCGCCCAGGTGGGAGAAATCGTCGACCGCGCGGCCGTCACCATCGGTGGGGAAGACAGTACCGGAAAAGTTCGAGCTGGTCGGGTTGTAGTGTGTGCCTTTACCGCTGTCCAGACGGACGCCCAGCAGGCCCAGGGCGTCGACGCCGAAGCCCACGGTACCTTCGGTGAAGCCGGAGGTGTAGTTGAGCAGGAAGCCCTGGCCCCACTCTTCCTGCTTGCTCGGCTCGGCGGTGCCGTTGCGGTTGTCCGTGTTGATGTAGAAGTTGCGCAGGGTCAGGCTGGCCTTGCTGTCTTCGACGAAACCACCGGCGAAGGCCGACTGGGCCAGGCCCGCGGCGGCGATGGCGAGCGCGAGGCTCGATTGCGTGAGAGTGCGGCTTTTCATTGGAATTTCCCCATTTTATTGATCTTGGAAACACGCCATTCGCAACAACGACTGGCTCCCCCGGGAGTCCGACCGAATGGCAGGCAGCGGCCACGGCGTGACGAGCACGACGGGCATGCAGGATTCGTTGGTTGTTTCGACGCCCCGCTAGGCGGGAGCGAAGCGCAGGCAGGCGGACAGGGATACGGCAGAAGATGGGAAGGGCATGGATCGATTCTCGTGTCTTGTTGTTGTGGCGATGCACTGGGCATTCGCCACCTGACAAGGCAATCCCCAGGCCAACCGGCCTGCCCTGTCCGACACCCCCGTCTTTCCGGCCTCCAGCTCGTTCGTCGAGCCACTCCCCAGGGCCGGATCAGCGGAAAACCGCCATCCCACTATCTCTGGCTGGCGGTAAACCGCCACCCTCTTCCGCTCTGTCCGAAACAGCTCGCGGCAGCGCAGGGCAACGATAAAAGAACCGTCATAAATCCAAAAAGAATTAATTCTTAATATGTAATTTCTTTATGGAATATATGATACGCCTCTCAACGGCGTTCGACTGCTCATCGCTGGAGGTACCTCCAAAGGCAACTCAGGCGTAGGAATCCCTACATCGTGAAACGCCGGGCAAAAAAAAACCCGCCGACGCTGCAACGCTGGCGGGTTCGGGGCCTTGTGCTAGGGGAAGACCCCAAAGGAGAGGGGCGGAATCGCTTCCGCCAGTTGGAGTGGTGCGGCTTGGCACCGGATGGCAGCGATGATGACCAGCCGGCGTTGATGAGTCGATTCCAAAGAACCGCCCGCAGCCGTAGGAATATTCGCGACTGCTGCGGGCGGAGCCTGGGCTTTCCCGTTGATGTCAGGCCTGGGGGTCAGTTGCCCACGGCCGCGCTGGTGGCGACGATCGAGGCCGACGGCAGCAGCTGGCTGATGAAGCGGTTCCAGCGGGTGATGTTGGCCGGGCCGATGAACACCACGTCCTGCGGCTGCATGGCGAAGTCCTTGGCCAGGGCGTAGGCGGTCGGACGCTTGGCTTCCAGATGGAAGACCTGCGCCTGGAAGGTGCCCTGCCCCTTGCCGTCAGCCTGCTGCGGGTTGCCGCGGATCACGTAGACCGAATCGCCATCGGAGGTTTCCGGGGCCAGGCCGCCGGCGTTGCCCAGCACTTCCAGCAGCGACAGACCAGTGGTGCGGTAGGTCACGACCTGCGGGCGCTCTACCTCGCCGACCACATAGACTTTCTTGCGGTCGTTGTAGGGCAGGTGGACCTGGTCGCCGTTCTTCAGGTAGATGCCGCTGAGCGTCGAGCCGGAGCGGTTCAGCGCGTCGACATCGATCACGTATTCGCGGCCGTCACGCTTGAGCGTCAGTCCGGACAGGTCCGCCTCGCCGGCAATCACTCCCGCCTTGCTGACCGCCTGCACCAGGGTCGTGGGCGTGTTGTTCAGCTCGACCTGGCCGCCGTTCTGGAAGGCGCCGGAGAACACCACGTGCTGGCTGGCATAGCGCAGCACGGTGACATCCACCTGCGGGTCGACGATGCCCTTGTTCGCCAGCCGGCGGGCCAGGCTCGAACGCAATTGTGCCGGGGTCTGCCCTTCGGCTCGCACCACGCCGGCGTAGGGGAAGAAGATGTTGCCGTCGGCGCCGACCACGCGGCCATTGGCTTCCATCTGCTGGGTCGAGCCGGGGCTGGTCAGTTCCGGGTGGTCCCATACGGTCACCAGCAGCACGTCGCCGCCGCCGATCACGTAGTCCTGTTGCGGCGGGCGGTAGTTCAGCAGTTCCGCAGGCACACCGGGCCTGGCGGCAAACGAGGCCTCCTGGCGCTGCAGCACCTGTGGCGTGATAGGCACGAGGGTAATGTTCATCCCCTGCTTCTGCGCCTCGCGCTGGACATCGGAATCCGTCATGTACTGACCGGGGGAGAACACGCAGCCTTGTAGCGCCAGACTGCCGACTACAAAGCTGAAAGCGAGCAGGTTTTTCATGGCAATCCTTCCTTGAAACGAGTGTGAAAACTCAGTAGGCGTTGCGGTGTACGAAACCCTTGAACAGGGTCAGCAGGACGATCTTCAGGTCCCACCAGACGGACCAGTTCTCGATGTAGTCCAGATCGAACTCGATGCGTTTTTGCATCTTCTCCAGGGTGTCGGTTTCGCCGCGCCAGCCGTTCACCTGGGCCCAGCCGGTGATGCCCGGCTTGACCTTGTGACGCAGCATGTAGCGGCTGACCTGACGCCGGTATTGCTCGTTGTGCGCCACGGCGTGGGGGCGCGGGCCGACCACGGACATGTCGCCGAGCAAGACGTTGAAGAATTGTGGCAGCTCATCCAGCGAGGTGCGCCGCAGGAAGGCGCCCAGCGGGGTGATGCGGCAATCGTTGCGCGAGGCCTGGGTGACGGCGGCGCCGTCTTCCATCACCGTCATGCTGCGGAATTTCCAGACGCGGATCGGCCGGCCATCCATGCCGTAGCGGGTCTGGCGGAACAGCACCGGGCCGCGCGAGCTGAGCTTCACGGCCACCGCGATGAAGAGCATGGGCACGGCGATCAGCAGCAGGATCAGCGAGGCCAGCACCACGTCCTCGATGCGCTTGAGCACGGCGTTGGGGCCGTCCATGGGCGTGTCGAAGATGCTGATCGTGGCCAGGCCGTTGATGCTCTCGCTGCGCGCGTGCAGCAGGTCGAACATGAACAGGTCGGGGATCAGGTACACCGACACGGTGGTATCGGACAGCTCGCGAATCAGCTCGTTGAGCAGCGGCTCGCGGGACAGTGGCAGGGTCAGGTAGACCTTGTCGATCTGCCCGGAGCGTGCGGCTTCGATCAACGCCAGGCGATCCCCCTTTACCGGCACCCGCTCGCCCAGTTCCATCTGCTGCGGGCGGTCGTCGTAGAAGCCGATCAGGCGCAGCCCCATCCACGGGGCATTGAGGATGGTTTCGGCGAGCCGCGCACCGACCTCGCCGGTGCCGTAGATGGCCACGTTGCGACTGTTGAAACCATGGCGCCGGGCGACGCGCAGCAACATGCGGATTGCCAGGCGGTAGCCGCACATGATCAGCAACGCGGCGGCGAACCACCCCAGTCGGCGCGGCTCCTCCAGCACCACATGGCGCAGCGAGATGTCCAGCAGCAGCACGGCGAAGAACGCCAGCGACCAGTACAGGGTGACACTCAACGACTCGCGCAGCAGCGACTCGCCGCGCCAGGAGCCGTAGAGCTGGTTCAGCTCGCCGAGCCAGTGGAACAGCATGACGCAGAGCAGCACCGAGACCCAGATCTGTGCGTCCAGTACGCCATTGCCGGCGCTGAGCAGTATCACCCCGGTGAGCACGATCACCAGGATGTCGCTCAGGCGGTGCGCCAGCGAAATCAGTGACTGGTGCGCACGCAGAATTCCTTTTGTCTTGTTGGGCATGATGACCTCGCGATGTCCGGCATCGCTCCTTGTGCCGCTGCTTCGTTATCGCAGTCCGTTAACGGGCGCAGGGCCGGCGAACCCGCCTCGGGTTCGCCGGGTGCGAATTCACTGTCGCTTGTCCAGCAGCAACTGCTGCAGGTAGCGGCCATAGCCGGTCTTGCTCAGCCGCTCGGCCTGCAGGGCCAGGTGCGTTTCGCTGAGCCAGCCCTGCTGGAAGGCGATTTCCTCCAGGCAGGCCACCTTCAACCCCTGACGCTGCTCGATGGTCTGCACGAAATGGCCGGCTTCCATCAGCGATTCGTGGGTGCCGGTGTCCAGCCAGGCAAACCCACGACCGAGCAGGCTCACGTGCAATTCGCCCCGCTCCAGGTAGAGGTTGTTGATGTCGGTGATTTCCAGCTCGCCACGGGCCGAAGGGCGGATCTGGCGGGCCATCTCCACCACGCGGTTGTCGTAGAAGTACAGGCCGGTGACGGCGTAGTTCGAGCGCGGCACGCGCGGTTTCTCCTCGATGGAGAGCACGCGCCCCTGGTCGTCGAACTCGACCACGCCGAAGCGCGCCGGGTCCGCCACCTGGTAGCCGAACACGGTGGCGCCCTGGGTTCGTGTCGCCGCCTCACGCAGGGTTTCGGTGAAGCCCTGGCCGTAGAAGATGTTGTCGCCCAGCACCAGGCATACCGAGTCATCGCCGATGAACTCGGCGCCGATCAGGAACGCCTGGGCCAGGCCATCCGGCGAAGGCTGCACGGCGTACTGCAGATGCACGCCGAACTGCTCGCCGTCACCCAGCAGGGCGCGGAAGTTCGGCAGGTCGGTGGGCGTGCAGATCAGCAGGATGTCGTCGATGCCGGCGAGCATCAGTACCGAGAGCGGGTAGTACACCATCGGCTTGTCGTAGATCGGCAGCAGCTGCTTGGACACGCCCAGGGTGATCGGGTGCAGGCGGGTGCCGGAGCCGCCGGCGAGGATGATGCCCTTCATGATCTGCCTCCTGGCTTGGCGATCTGTTTGGCGTCGAAGCGCGCCGGGTAGCCCGAGCGCTCCATCAGAAAGGTGTCGATCAGGCTCGACAGGCGCAGGGCGGAGATGTCCCAGGAGTAGCGCAGGACATTCTCCTGCCCCAGCCGGCGCAGTTCGGCGCGCAGCTGGTGGTCGAGCAGCACGCGGCGCAGGGCGGCAGCGATGCCGGGCGGGTCGAGGGGGTCGAAATACAGCACCGAGTTGCCCAGCACTTCGGGAATCGAGGCGCTGCTGGCGGCCACCACCGGGCAGCCGCAGGCCTGCGCTTCCAGCGGTGGAATGCCGAAACCTTCATACAGCGACGGAAAGGCGAAGACGGCCGCGTGGCGGTACTGCTCGATCAGTTGGTCGTCGTCCAGCCGTCCCAGCCAGCGCACGCGATCGCCCTGCCCGCTCTGCTGCAGCTGCGCGTCGACGAAGCTGCGGTTAGCGGCGCCGACGATGCGCAACTCCACGTCCAGCTCACCCAGCAGGCGGAAGGCTTCGATCAGCCGCTGGAAGTTCTTGTGCGTGGCCGGCGAGGACACCGCCAGTACATAGGGGCGCTCGGGCGTCGTCGGTTCCAGGCCGGTACAGAACTCGGCGGACACCGCGTTGGCGATCACATGGATGCCCTTGGGGTCGACGCCGTAGTGCGTGGCGATCTCCTGGCGGGAGAATTCGCTGACGGTGACCTGCGCCAGCGAGCGGCGCAGCAGCAGGGGAATCATCACGCGGTACAGGGCGCGGAACTTCCAGGAAAAGCTTTCCGGGTGGCGCACGTAGGTGATGTCGTGGTGCGTCATCACCTGCCGCGAGTACGCCAGTGGCGCCGTGCTGCACAGCGAGACCAGCAGCGGCCGGCCGTGGCGCGCCAGCCATAGCGGCAGGTCGACCTGCTCCCAGAGGTGCCCGCCGTTGCGCCCGATCTGCTCGACGTTCAGTTGGCGGGCGATCTCCGGGCGGAGGATTTCCCCCGGCGGCGCCACGAAGTGCAGGTCGCTGCGCAGGCGTGCCAACGACAGCGATATCTGCTCGGCGAAGCGCTGCACACCGCTCAACTGCTGGGTGAGGAAACGCGCGTTGATCACGATCATCAAGGGTTCTCCGCGAGGGGTCAGCGCAGCGACAGTTGCGGGGCCGACGCGCTGCGCACCAGGGTGGGCGACTCGTCGATGCGGATGCTGGCCTGGCAATCGCCGCCGCCTGCGGGGCATTGCCAGGGCACCGGCCGGCCCTCGCGGCGGGCGATGCCCTCCACGGCGTCGAGGCGCCAGAGGGTGTCGCTGCTGCCGGGCTTGCTGGTGATGTTCAGGGTCTGTTCGTGGCCCAGGGTCCAGGCCACCAGGATTTCCTCGCTGGCCTTGGCGAAGCGCAGCAGGTAGACGTTCGGGTCCTGGTTGGGCACGCGGCCGACGAAGCGGTAGCGGCCGATGATGTCGGCGACGCTGGCCATGGCGTGGTAGGCCGGCTTGGGTTGGCCGCTGGCGGTGAGCAGGCCGAAGTTGTGCTCCATGTCCGTGCGGTCGATACCGTCGTCCACCAGGTCGTACCACCAGGCGCCCTTCACATTGGGCAGGCTGCGCACCAGCACATAGGCGCGGGCCAGGTACGCGGCCTGGCGTTCGCGGCTGATGCCGCAATCGCCTTCATGGGCCGGCCAGCTGAATTCGGTGAAGTACAGCGGCACCGGCTTGCCGGCGGCGTTTTCCAGCTTCTGGTTGACGCCCTGGAACCAGTTGAGCCAGGCCTCGGGCGTGGACATCTCGCCCTCGCAATACACCGACGGGTGCAGCGAGATGCCGTCGGCCACATCGAGCACGCCACCACCGGCGATGCGTTCGGCGAAGCCCTGGCGGATGCCCTTGAGGGTGACGGCGCCGGCGAGCACCTTGGCCTGCGGATCTTCCTCGCGGATCACCTTGGCGGCGGCGCGCACCAGGGTCAGGTAGTCGTCGCTGAAGTCCTTGTCGGTGGCGTTTTCCGAGTCCCACTCGTTCCACACTTCGTAGAAGGCGACCTGCCCCTTGAAGCTGCGGACCACGTAGCGCACGTAGCGCAGGTAGCCCTCGCGGGAGGCGTCGTCGCGCGGCTTGGCATTGCCGTAGAACTGGTTCTCGTTGCCCAGGATCAGCAGCGTGCTGATACCCAGGCTGCGCGTGCTGCGCAGCTGTGCGCGCCACGCGGCATCGATGGCCAGCTTGCCGCGCTCGCGCTCGACGCTGGACCAGTAGGCGTCGTCGCGGAACGAGGTGATGCCGGCCTCGCGTCCCAGGCGATTGATGCCGTCGCGGTTGCCGGCACGGATGTTCTGGTGGGTGCTGGCGCCGACGATGAATTCCGCTGCACCGGGGTTTTCCACCGGCGCCTGGTTGGCCAGGGTGCGCGGCGATTGCAGCAGGCCGCCGATCAGCAGCGCGCAGGCCAGCAGGCTGAGCATGCCGCCCTGCAGGCGCAGGGTGCGCGGCGCCGGTTGCGGCGCGGCCTCGCCCGGCAGGCGCAGGGCGCGACCGATTGCCAGGCCGAGGAACAGGCTGGGTATGGGCGATTCGAGTACGTCGCTGGTCCAGCCGATCAGCAGGATGCAATAGGCGATCCCCAGCAGCGCACGGGCTTCCTGGCCGGGCTGGCGCTGCAGGCGCATCAGCATCGGCACCCCGAGCAGGTAGAGGGCGACGCCGGCCACGCCGAACAGGCACCAGAGGTAGAGCAGCGAATTGTCGGCCACCGCCAGCTGCTCGACACCGAAGATCGGGAAGGCGGCATAGGCGCTGCCGGTCATGCCCAGCCCGGCGCCGGTGTAGATCCAGCCGTTGTAGTCCATCACCTTGATCAGGTTCGGCCAGGTGTTGACCAGGCGATCCACCATCGACCCCATCAGGTTGTCGCCAGTGGCGCTGGCCAGGTAGGGGTCGACCTGCGCATACAGGCCGTACAGCGGCAGCAGCAGCGCGCCGAGCACCACCAGCAGCGCGGCGAACAGGAACAGCAGGCGCTGGCGGGCAATGCTCATCACCATCAGGGCGAGGAAGAAGGCGCCGGCAGAGGACTTGTTGGTGGTGAGCACGATGCCCACCAGCGCCACCGCGTAGAGCAGACCACGCGCCAGCAGGGGCAGGCGGAACGACCCCAGGTAGAGGCTGAACACCGCCAGCATCATCGCCAGGCTGGAGGACATCCGCGAGAAGCCGGCGATGCGATCCAGGCCGTAGGCGCTCCAGGAGCGGTTGGCGCTGACCTCAACGCCGCCCATGGAGTAGGTGTAGCCCTTCCACGGCACATTGATCAGCAGGTCCAGCGCGATGCCGATGAGGGAGGCGACCAGGCAGAAGGCGATGATCCAGCCCACCGCCTTGCGATGCATTTCCAGGTAAGGGCCGCAGAGCAGGCCGAACAACAGCGGCGCGTAGATGAACACAGCGAAGAAGCCGCTCTTGAACTCGGCGCCATGCAGCCGCCCGAGCAGCAGCGAAGCCGCAGCGAGGATCAGCAACAGCCACAGCCCGCGCTGCTGCGGGCGGGTGATCAGCTCCCAGGCCACGGCGATGATGCAGGCCACCTTGGGCAGGTAGACGATCGCCGACAGCCCGGCCTGATCGGTGTAGAAGCGCAGCGCGCCGTTGAAGGTCTCCACCAGCAGCAACGCCACCAGCACCCCGAGCGCCAGCAACGAGCGGTCGAAGGTCACGCGACGGTCGAGCTCAAAGCGTGGATACGGGGATTGCAGTTCCATGCTGGACTCCGCGGGTAAGCAGGGTGTGGCGCAGGATGGTTTCGTACTCGTCGAGCATCCGCTCCAGGCTGAGCATCGGCGCTACGTATTCATGGGCTCGCGAGGCGAGGCGCTGGCGCAGCGCCGGGTCCCGGGCCAGGCGCTGGATGGCATCACCGAGCGAGTCGGGTTGCTCGGGCGAGCAGAGCAGGCCGTTGATCTCGTCCTGGACGACTTCCACCAGCCCGCCCATGCGCGAGGCGATTACCGGCAGGTGATGCGCGCAGGCCTCCAGCGCCACCAGGCCGAAGGACTCCGGCGACAGACTGGGGACCACGGCGACGTCGATCTCGGCAAAGAACTCGGAGGCCTTGCGGTAGCCGACGAAGTGCACGCGCTGGGGGTCGGCGGCGGACTTCAGCTGGTTCACGTAGGCCGCGTCGCCGCGTCCGGCGATCAGCAGCGAGGCATCGTCGCCGCGCGCCTGGAACTGCTCGATCAACCACTCCACGCCCTTGTTCGGCGTCAGCGCACCGATGAAGCCGAAGCGCAACGGGCGGCGCCCGGAAGCCGGCGGTGCCACAGGCACCTCTGCCATCGGCGAGCCGTTGTAGACCACGTGGGTCTGGCTGCCGGAGAAGTAACCGGCGTCGAGCAGCGTATTGAGCTGGTAGCGACTGACACCGACCACCGCGTCGACATCGCTCGAGGCCGCAGCATGGGAGCGCCGCAACAACGCACAGGGTGCGCATTGCTGCTCGCAATGGCGGCCCTTGTTGAAGCGCACACCGCGCGGGCAGGTCAGGTACTGGTCGTGCAGGACCTGCACGATGGGCAGGCCGGCGGCACGGATCGCATCCCAGGCGGAGATCGACCAGCCCGACAGGTTGTGGCAGATCACCACGTCCGGCTCGACCTCTTCGAGCACCTTCGCCAGCAGACTGCGCATGCCGCGGTTGTAGCGGTCCAGCCCGTGCCAGGCGAGGCGTTTCAGGGCGCCTTGGCTCTTGTCGTCGAAGGGCCAGTAAAGGTTGTGCAGGCCGGCTCGCAGCACCGGCACACCGTTCACCGTCTCGCGTTGCAGGCCGGCGTCCGGTCCGGTGCAGAGCACCTGCACCTCATGGCCGCGTGCGCGCAGGCCCTCGGCCATGTGCTGCAGCATGACCTCCGCCCCGCCGCCGATGTGCGGGGCGTAGAGGGTGTTGAGCAGCAGCAGTCTCATAGCGGGTAGGCCCGGTTCATGCCGAGCGCACCGGCTTCGCCATCGCGGATCGCCTGCAGCAGCAGGGCCAGGCGGCTTTCGCGCTGGTGGCGGCGGGCGAAGAAGTGCAGCAGGCGGATGAACACCCAGCGGTTGAAGCGGTACATCAGCGGCGAGGTCACCCACAGGTTCTTGTCGAACCACGCCTGGTTGCGCGCGGCGTAGTAGGCGCGCAGGTCGGAGCTGCCCAGCAGGTAGGTCTCGTAGATGTTCGAGGTGCGCGCCTTGATGTTCCAGGAGTTCTCCAGGTCATCCAGGCTCGCCTCCGGCACCAGGTAGAGGTGGCCACCCAGGTTGCCGATACGGAAGGTGTATTCGGTGTCGTCGGCGTACAACACCAGGTCACGGCGCGGCAGGCCGATGCGGCGGAACAGATCGGCATGCCCGAGCAGGCCGCCGTAGTAAGCGAACGGCAGTTCCAGCAGCGGCTGCGCCGGGCGCGGCTTCGGCTTGCCCCAGGGCGTGCGGCGCCAGAGCTTGTAGGGCAGCTGGCGAACGTGGAAGCCGAAGTAGCTGGAGCGCGGCGGGGTGATGAAACGGGTCGGCACTCCGGAAGCGACGTCGGCCTGGTGGGTCGGGCGGAAGCCCAGCACGGCCGTGTTGTCGGTGCCATGGCGCAGCGCGCAATCGATCAGGCGCTGCTTGAGCAGCGGGAACGAGCCCGGCGTCGGCGCGTTGTCGTCATCCATCAGCCAGATGAAGTCGCAGCCGCTCTTCAGCGCGGCCTCGATGCCCACGGCATAGCCATTGGCCGAGCCGGTGTTGCTGTCCAGCTCGATCACCTGCACGCGGTTGGGCCAGAGCATGAACAACTGGTCCAGCTCAGCCACCGAGGCATTGCTGACGACGATGGCGCGGGTGATGTCTTTCTCGCGGAAGGCGCGGGCCAGCAGCTCTTCCAGATACTCCAGGCGATCGCCATAGGTCAGCGTCACCAGCACGGTCGATCCATTCATTTCGCCACTCCTCCTTGCAGGCGTGCCCATCAGGCGCGCCAGCCGTCATTCCCGCTCGCTGCCGAGAGCTGGCTGAGCGGGACCCGGATGCGTTGTTCGCGTTGCAGCAGGTTGAGCAGGATCAGCCCGCGCTCGGTGCCGTCGTCGCTGAGGAAGATCGCGTCCACTTCGCAATCGCCTGCGCACTTCACGCGCACCATCTGCCCTTCGTGGAAGCCGCTGGCACGGCGCTCCGGCATGGCGGCCAGGCGCTGGCGGATGCCTTCCACCAGCTCGTCGGCCACTGCCAGCGGCTGCGCGCCAAAGCTGACGAGGCGCGCCACGCCCCGAGTCGAGCGGATCGGGAACCAGTTGTCGTGCTGCTGATCAAGGCGGATGAACAGGTAACCGGGGAACAGCGGTTGCGCCCGGCCGCCCTGCCCCACCACCGGGCGGTAGCAGGAGAAGCCCTGGCGACCGAGGTTCTCTTCGGCACGCAGTTCCTGGTGCGGCTTGGTCTGGATCAGGTACCAGCGGTATTGCGCGGCTTCCAGGTCCACGCCAATCACAGCATTCATGACTCGTACTCCCCGAGGATGTCGGACGACGGAGCAGGTCGCTCCACGGTGTAGCGGCCCAGCAGGCGCTGCAGTTCGTCTGGCGGGTTGAACATCAGCACGTCGATGATCGACAGGCTGGGGACGAAATCCGGGCTGAACTGCGGGTAGCTCACCGGCTCCATGCGCAGGAACTGCAACTCCAGGCCGTGGGCGTTGAACACGTCCGGCGAGTACAGGTGGCGGCCACCTTCGGGATTGAGGTAGACGTCGCCACCGGTCTGCTTCACCGCTTCGATCAGGCGCTGGTCGCGGCCGATGTCGTCGGCCAGGTCCAGCTCGGAGACACGCGTCATCGGCGTGTCGATCTCCATGTACTGGCAGATGCGACGGATCGAGTGCTCGGCGAAGTGCGACAGGTTGCGCTCGGGGTGTTCGAGGATTTCCTCCAGCAGCGGCATCACCTGCTCGTAGCACGGCGCACGGTGGTAGGCATGGCGGATCGTGTGCAGCAAGCGCTGGTTGGTCAGCCGCATCTCGTCACTCAGGCGTCGTTCGTTGATCGCCTGGGTCTGCGAGCCCTGTTCCAGGGGAAAACTGAACTGCCAGATCTTGCCGCCGACCAGCACCCGATTGCGGTTGATCCAGCCGCGCCGGGTGTACTGCAGGCTGTCGCCGAGAATGAACAGACTGCTCGCGGCGATCAGCTGGAAGTACCCCAGATAGGGGAACAGGTACGGCTGCATCAGGCTGACGATATGGACCATGTCGGTACTCCTTCCCTGACTGCGGCTTCAGTCCTTGGCGTCGTAGCGATAGGCGTAGGCACCGTAGTCGTAGGCTGCGGTGGAGGCCTTGCGCTTCACGCCATTGAGGATCGCGCCCTGCAGGTGGATGCCGCTCTGCCCCAGGCGGCGGCGCGCGGTGTCGATCTCGCTGGCCGGGCTCTGGCCGAAGCGGGTCACCAGCAGGCAGATGCCGCACAGCCGGCCGACCAGCGCGGCGTCGGTCACCGCCAGCACCGGCGGGGTATCGACTATCACCAGGTCGTACATCGACGAGGCATCGCGCAGCAGCTGGGCGAAGTTGTCGTGCATCAGCAGCTCGGACGGGTTCGGTGCGGCGAAGCCACAGGAAATGAAGTCCAGCTCCGGCACCTCGGTGGGCAGGATCACCTCGCTCAGCGGGCGGTGCGCGCTCAGCGCGTCGGACAGGCCGTGGCGCGGGGTCAGGCCGAACACCCGGTGCAGGTAGCCCTTGCGCATGTCAGCATCGATCAGCAGGGTGCGCAGGCCCGATTGCGCGACGATGGCCGCCAGGTTGCTGGAGACGAACGACTTGCCGGCGCCCGGCGCGGGGCTGGTGAGCATCACGACGTTGTTGCGCGCTTCGAGCAGGGCAAAATGCAGGTTGGTGCGCAGGCTGCGGATGGCCTCGTTGGCCAGGTCGCCGGGGGTGGAGGCGGCGAGCAGCTTGGGCGTATGGCCGAGGATGTCGCCCTTGCGTTCCTTCTCCAGGCGCTCCTGCTGCCGCGAGTAGGGAATCGCGGCGAGCACCGAGAGGCCGAGCTGTTCGATCGCTTCGGGGTTCTCCACGCCACGGTAGAAGGCCTGGCGCAGGAACAGGATGCCCAGGGCGACACAGAAGCCGAGCAGGGTGGCGAGCAGCACGATGACCTTGCGCATCGGCTTGGCCGGCTGCTCGACGTTGGCCTGGGCGGTGTCGATCACCCGCACGTTGCCGATGGTGCCGGCGCGGATGATGTCCTGCTCCTGGGCCTTGTTCAGCAGGTTGGTGTAGGTCTGCCGGGTGACCTGCATGTCACGGGACAGGCGCAGCAGTTCCTGCTGGGTAGCCGGCAGGCTCTGGATGCGTTTCTGCAGCTGGGCCTTGCGGTCCTCCAGGCTGCCCATCTGCTTGTTCAGCGCCTGGTACAGCGGGTGGGTCGGGGTGTACAGGCGGTCGTACTCGGCGCGCTTGAGCTTGAGTTCGGAAAGCTGGTTGTCGATGCCCACCACCTGGTCCAGCACACCGCGGGTCTCGACGCTGATGTCGGCCGACTTGGCGGTGGTCTGGTAGGCGTTATAGGCAGCCTCGGCCTTCTCCAGGTCCAGGCGTACCACCGGCAGTTGCGAGCGCAGGAACTGCAGGCGCTGGGAGGCTTCGGCGGAGCTGCGTTCGACGTTCTGCAGCACGTAGAGCTGGCTGATCTTGTCGAGGATGCGGTCGGCCTGCAGCGGGTTGGGGTCTTCGAGGGTCATGTAGATGATCCCCGAGTCCTTGCCGGCCTCGGCCACCTTGAGCAGCTTCTGGTAGTTCAGGGTGGTGGTCAGCAGGCGGTTCTTCGCCACGATGAACTCGGTACCAGGGCGCGCCACCAGCTCGTCCACCTCGATGCTGAAGCCCTTCTCCAGCACCGGTTTCTTCAGCTCGCCGCGCAGCAGCAGCTGGCCATCGGCGTTGAGCAGGTGATAGGCGTCGCCGCCATCGGCCACCAGGGTCAGCGGCTCACCCAGGTATTCCTCCGGCACCTCGAGGGAGAACACCTTGATCTGCTCGCCGCCCCAACCGTAGGCGCCCATGCCCAGCCAGTGCGCAGCGAGGGTCTGGCCGGCTTCCGGCTGGTAGCGCCGCGCCAGGTAGTCACCGATCAGCGGCATGCGCTTGGGCTTGGCGACGATGTCCAGCTTCAGCAGTTCGACCGCCTTGCCGAGCACCGCGCGGGATTTCAGCAGCTCGATTTCGGTGGAGGCGATCGACACCGAGTCGGGGCGATTGATCACCTCGGGCGTGCCGTTAAGGCCGTTCTTCTTCTGCTCGATCTGGATCATCGCGCCGGAGACATAGATGGGCGTGGCGACCACTGCATAGAAGAGCCCGAGTACGGCGAACAGGCCAGTGACGGCGAGGATCATCTTCTTGTGATCGAACAGCAGGCGCAGCAGGCCGGCGACATCGATGCGGGTGTCCTGGAGCGTTTCCAGGGACGAGCGGGGCATGACACTCATGGACTTCCATCCTCCATTGAGGTAGCGCGGCTCAGCGCGCCTGAATCGGGTTCAGCCGCTTGAGCAGGTTGACGCCGTGGTTGCCGATCAACATCAGGAACGCCTGCACCTTGCGCATGGGCGAAATGGCAGCCATGGACATCCGGCAGACCTGCATCAGGAAATACTCGTTGAGCTCCTGGTTCCCCAGGCGCTGGTAGTAGCGCGACAGGCAGTAGTAGGTGTGCAGGGTCATGTGCTGCTGCACGCGGTCGGCCTGCATGGAGAAGATCCCGCCCTTGTGCACGCGGTAGGCGGCGGGACGGATTTCCTCCATGAAGCGGCCCTTGCCGTAGGCACCCAGCAGCGACCACCAGCAGAGGTCGACCATGCGCGTGGTGAGCAGCTCCTCGGGCATTTCGGTGAGCACGTTGCGGAACACCGTGGTCAGCGTGGAGATCGCCCGCGCCTGCTGCAGCTCCAGGCGGCTGGCATCTCGGCGGAACTTGCCGGTGAGCTGCATCGGCTTGATCACGCCGTCCTCGTTGAAGGTGTAGGCGTCGTGGTAGGTGATGACGTAATCGGGATTCTTCTCGAGGAAATCGACCTGGATCTGCAGCTTGCGCGGGTCGGTCCAGAAGTCGTCGCCCTCGCAGTAGGCGATGTAGCGGCCGCGCGCCTTGCGGAACACCGGCAGGCCGTGGGACAGGCCCTTGGAGTACTGGTTTTCCTTGTGGAAGATCGGCTTGATGATGTGCGGATAGCGCGCCGCGTAGTCGGCGATCACTTCGCTGGTGCCGTCGGTGGAGGCGTCATCGTTGACCAGGACTTCGATGCGGAAGTCGGTGACCTGCTCCAGGAAGCTGTCCAGCGTGCGGCCGATGTAGTTGACCTGGTTGTAGGCCAGGCAAACGACACTCAAGAGAGGCTTCGGGTCTTCCGGCCAGTTGGAGAGGATCTGCAGCTCGGAGCGGATATCCATGTCTAGACACTCGGCTTGTGGGACGGTTTGAACAGGCGCAGCAGAGCCGGGGCAGAGCCCGCGCCAACGAGGAACAGGGTGATCAGGCCGCACGCGGCGAGCGCCGCCAGCAGCCACAGGCGCTCACCCGAGCGGGCCAGCAGCGTGTAGAAGGGCTCGCTGAGCAGCAGGCCGGCGGCGCTGAGCGCGGCGATCTGCAGGGTGTCGCGCAGCCAGGTGCCGTGCAGTTCCGGAGCGAAGGTGCGGTGCACGATCAGCGGCCAGATCAGGAACGACACCAGGCGCAGGCCGAACCAGCACAGCGCCACGCCAACGACGCCATACAGGTAGGCGCTGGCGATCACCAGCGGCACGCTCACCAGGGTGGAAACGACGCTGTACCAGACGTGCATGCGCAGCTGGCCATGGGCGTACTGCAGGTAGAACTGGAAGCTGGCAACAGCCAGCAGGCCGGAGCCCAGCACGTACCAGACGAGGATGGGCCGGCACCAACTGGCGGCCACGGCATCGCCGCTCCAGGCCAGGACCAGGTCATGACCATGAGCGGCGATCACCGCGACCATCGGGAACAGCAGCACACAGACGAAGCGGTTCGCCTTGAGATAGAGCTGCTGCATGTCGTCGTGGCGCCCTTCGGCGACCAGCATGGTCATGCGCGGCAGCAGCGACTGCGCCAGCGGGTTGACCAGGCTGAGAATGCCGCCGGAAATCAGCGCCACCAGGGAGAAATAACCGTACTGCTGCAGGGGCAGCAGGTTCGACAGCAGGACCTTGTCCAGCTGGGTGAGGACGATCCACAGGCACGAGGTGAGCGACATGCCCAGGGCGAAGGGCAGCACCGGGCGCACCGTGTCCCAGCAGAAGCGGGTCAGCAGGCGCACGTCCATCCACAGGTAGGCCTTGCCGCCCAGCAGCAGCGCCTCAATCAGCGATACCGCAACCTGGAACTGGAAGAACACCAGCGGGTCCTGGCTGATGTGCGCCACCAGCAACAGGCCGCCGAAGTAACGCAAGGTGGTGATGAACACGTTCACGCCATTGATGTAGGCGTGCAGTTCCTGGCCTTGCAGTGCACTGCGGTAAAGCGTGGCGTACAGACGCAGGGCGACCAACAGCCCCATCAGGCTGATGCACTGCGCCACCAGTTCCGGCGACAGCTGCTGCACGTTCAGCCACTGCCCGGCGATCCAGCCGCTGCCGCCGAACACGGCCAGGGTGCTGGCGGCCGTCAGCGGCAGCAGGATCAGCTCGAACGAACGCAGCAGGCGTGCCTGGTCCTGACCTTCGCCGTTGACGCCACGGCCATGGGCCACCTGGCGCACCAGCGCCGGCGACAGGCCGACATCGAGCAGCAGCAACCAGGTCTGCAACACCGCGAAGAAGCCGATCAGGCCGTAGGCCTCGGCGCCCAGGTGGCCGAGGTAGAACGGCTGGATCAGGATGCCGATGACGATGGCGTACGCCTGCCCTGCATAGTTGAGCAGGGTGTTGCGGACCATCGACAGCGAGCGTGCGGTGCGCATCATCGCCCCCTTACACCGCGACCGCGACGCGGCCGCTTTCCAGCAGCAACACTTCGATCACTGCGCGCTGTATTTCCTGCGGCAGGCCCGGGTACAGGGGCAGGCAGAGGATGCGCTGGCTCAGTTCGCGGGACTGCACCTGCGGCACCTGCGGGGCGAGGTAATCGAGGGTGTCCAGCGACGGGTAGAAGTAGCGCCGCGGGTTGACGCCGATCTCGTTCAGCGCAGTACGCACGCGCAGCACCTGGGCTTCGTCACGCAGCCCGATGGGATAGTAGCTGTTGTTCAGCCGGGCATAACTCTCGCTGGCCTGCAGGTCGTAGTAGCCGCTGAGCGACGCGGTGTAGCGGGCGGCAATTTCCTCGCGCTGGGCGAGGATGTCGTCGATCTCGTCGAGCACGCACAAGCCCATGGCCGCGGAGAACTCGTTGAGCTTGGCGTTGATCCCCAGGCCGACGATCTGGTCGACGCCGGCAATGCCGAAGTTGCACATCAGGCGGATCTGCTTCGCCAGCTCGTCATCGGAGGTGACGATGGCGCCGCCCTCGATGGTGTGGAACAGCTTGGTAGCGTGGAAGCTCAGGGTGGTCGCGTCGCCCCAGGCCAGGACCGAGCGGTCGCGGTAGCGCGAACCGAAGGCGTGGGCGCCGTCGTAGATCACCTTCAACCGGTTGCGCTGGGCCACCGCCTGAATCTCCTCCACCGCACAGGGATTACCGAACACGTGGGTGGCGACGATGGCGGTGGTATCCGGCGCAAGGCTGGCTTCGATGCGCGCAGGGTCGAGGTTCCAGGTCCGCGCATCGATGTCGGCGAAGCGCGGGCGGATGCTCTCCCACTGCAGCGTGCTGCTGGTGGCAACGAAGCTGAAGGGGGTGGTGACGGCACTGCCGGTCACGCCCAGGGCGCGGTAGGCCACCTGCAGGGCGATGGTGCCGTTGTTGGTGAGAATCACATGGCGAACACCGAAGTAATCCTGCAGGCGCTCTTCCAACTCCGTGACGAAGGGGCCGTGGTTGGTGATCCAGCCGGAGGCGTAGATCTGTTCCACATAGGCCTTGAACTTGTCCAGGTTGCCCAGGTAGGTCTTGGTCACATTGATCACGGTCGCATCCCTCTGTTGGATGGAAAATCCGTTAGCTCGCAGCTGGCGTACGCGCCGCTCAGCCCAGCGCCGACAACGCGAAAGGCGCGTCGTCGAGGCCGCTTTCCATGGGTTGCGCGGCTGGCGTCGCGCGGCTGGCCAGGTGCTCCTGCAGGGCCTCGATGACCCGGCCGCTGGCGTCGTGGTGGAACTGCCAGACGCCATAGATGCGGCTGTCGAAGGAGCGCTCGCTGCCCAGCATCGGATTGGCCGCGAGGCCCGAGCCGAGGCCGAAGCTGTAGAGGCCGGGGATGGGCCGGCCATTGAGGTCACGCAGGCAGCCGGCGGCGTCCGAATCCAGCCCGCCCTTGCTCTCGCGCACCTGCAGCGGCTCGCCGTTGGCGCGGCGCAGCGCCGGCAGGCAGGGCTGGTAGCCGATGGCCTGGACGATCACGCCGTCTTCGCTGCAGACCTGCGCCAGACGCTCGCGCACGGCGGGTGAGCGGTCCTCCAGACACAGCAGCTCGACCTTCACCCGCGTGCCGCTGACGATCCCGTTGGCCAGCACGTCGGTGCCGACCTGGTGGGCGCGGTAGCGCAGGCCGCCGGAGCGGTTGACTCGGCCGGAGACCGGGCAGACATCCATGCCTTCGTCGACGACGTAGCCAGCCGCGCGGGCTTCCTCGGCGCTCTCGAAGAACAGGCGGATCGGCGCGCGGTGCAGCAGGGTGATCTGCTCCAGCCCCAGGCAGTCCAGCGCGCAGGCGAGGTTGTCGAGGATCGAGAAGGCACTGTGGGAACCGCCGACCACGGTAAAGCGGGTGCCCGGGGTGACCCGGTCGCCGAACAGTTCCACCAGCTCGGCAGGGTTAAGGCTGAGCAGCGCGTCGGAGGAGTAAACCGTCGGGCCGTCGTGGGCCAGGTGCAGGTCCTGCTCGGCCAGGCTCCAGTTCAGGTACTCGCGGTTCTGCCGCCCGCCGAGGTTCATCACCAGTGTGCCGGCACCGATCTGCACACCATGGGAGCCACTGCGCAGCGCCAGCTGGAAGCTGCCGTCGTCCTGCGCGGTGATCTTCTCGATGCGGGTACCCAGCGCCACTTCGACGCCCAGGTGCTCGGTGACGTAGCGCATGAACAGGGTCGAGGCATGGGCCAGCAGCTCGCCCACCTGCGTGAGCATCGGCGCACCATGGGGGTCGTTCTGCAGCGCGCGAAACGCCGGCGAATGCGCCAGCGGCGCGAAGATGGGCAACAACGCCGGATCGCGCAGGCAGTCGAGGAACACATCGCCCACCGAGTTCGCGGTGATGTGATAGTCCCCCAGGCGGCCACGGCCGACCGCCAGTGCAGCGTCCACGACCAGCAGGCCATCACGGGCGAGGCTCGCCAGCGCGCCGGTCTTGTAGGCGTTGAAGAGGAACCCCATGCCTGCCGGGCCGGCGCCGCCGACCACACAGGCATAGTTGGAACGAAGAGATTGCTCGGCCATCAGCCTTGACTCCCAGCGCGACGGGGCGCGCGGCTTTCGTGATACCGGCACTGTCGGCCGGCAGGGTGGCAGCGCTCGCGCCGGAATTCCGTCACTCGCGGCGCAGCCGCAGGCACGCGCACCCTCTTCGAGAAGGCGGCGGGAGAGTCTTCGGAATTGATGGCGGATGCCGGCGAGGTAACTTCGGGGATAAATGGAAGTGAGTGTTTCGGCAATGAAACAGGCACTGAAGGATGCAGGGAAAGTTTCGACGAAAGTTCAGCATCGTTACACCCTGGATACATGGCATAACTCATCGCTAAATTAACTAAGCGGGCGAAAGCATATTGCTCATGAATACCGCAAAGTTTGACGCCAGACTTTCGCAGCCCCGTGAAATAAAAACTTTCCGAGTGCAAAGGGCTGTTCTTTCTGCCTGCTTCGAGGGAACGCAAAGTTCCGTCGTTATCCATTCTTCGAGCGGCCATCGTCACTGACTCCAATCCAGGAGAAGCTCTGTACCGGGCCTTTGGTAAAATTCGAAGACAAGGCTACCGCCCGAGTTCGAACGACCCGATTCAAAAAACGACAATCAACTGTTCGTCCCTGGAGTGGCCGCTAGTTTTTGCTGGGCAAAGCTACCGCCCTTCGGCCTGTTCCGAAAATCTGGAAAAACAACAGCAAAAAACTATCGCGCTTCCGCAGCGAAGAAGGCTGGCGAAAGTTGTCAGGCAGCGATAGGAAAATGACAGGAAGAAGAGGGGGGCAGAATCTTCCTTGACCTTACTGCTCTTGCGACTACTCCCTGAGGTGTCTCATCCGGACACCACACGATATTGCTATGTGGATAGTAATAGAGGGGGGGGGACAAAGGCATGTCAACGTAGGAAGCGCTCCTACGCCGGGAATCCGACAGAAGGCAAATCAGACTTTGTAACTTATTGATTTATAAGGCGCCATAAACCCGACACAGGCGTTTTGACAGCATAAACGTACACCTTCGTATCTGCGTTAAAAGTATTAGTCGGAAAGTATTAATGTATCCGCCGCGGACACGGCGGATGTGTTTCATCCCTGAACAATGCGGTCCTTGCCGGTGCGTTTTGCCTGATACAGCGCCGCGTCGGAGCGGCTGTAGAGCGCAGAAAGATTCTGGTCATCGGGCTGCAACAGGGTGAGCCCCTGGCTGATGGTCACACTGAAGAAATGCTCGGCCTCATTGAAGCGCAGACGCTGCACTTCCCGCTGCAGGCGCTCGCCGATCTGCCGCGCCATGTTCTCGTCGCAGCCGGGCAGCAGCACGGCGAACTCCTCGCCACCGATACGCCCGAACAGGTCGCCGCGGCGCAATGCGCCAGCGCCGCTCTGGGCGATGCGTTGCAGCACCACGTCGCCGACCTGGTGGCCGTAGACGTCGTTGATCTTCTTGAAGTCGTCCACGTCCAGCAGCAGGAAGGCCAGCGGCGTGGAGGTCGCCTTGCAGTCGCGGAAGGCCTGCTCGGCGCTGTCGAAGAAGTAGCGGCGGTTGCTGCTCTGGGTCAGCACGTCGGTGGTGGCCAGGCGGTGCAGCTCGGTTTCCAGGTGCTTCTTGTCGGTGATGTCCTCGGCAATGCCGACGATCATCAGCGGCAAGCCGGCATCGCTGTGCTGGCTGACGAAGCATTTGTCGCTGAGCCAGCGCACCTCGCCGTCGGCACGCAGGATGCGGTACTCGCGCTGCTCGATGGCGCCGCGCTCGAGTACTTCCTGCAGGGTGCTCTGGGCGTAGTCCAGGTCATCGGGATAGATGCAATTGCGCCACTCGTTGTAATCCGCCAGCAGCAGCGCGGCGGAGCGACCGAAGATGCGCTCGTACGCCGGGCTGACATAGACCATGCGCTGGGCCTGCCAGTCGAAGGCCCAGAGCACCGAGTTCACACTGGCCAGCAGTGCGCTGAAAAGCTGTTCGCGCTCCTTCAGGCGCGTCACCTCGGCGCGACTGTGCAGCAATGCCAGCAAGGCCTCTTCCTGATCGGCCGGCAATTTATTCTCATCCATGTATCAGCGTCCTCCCGCTCATTGACCGGGGCTATGACCGCAAACTACGCCAGGCTGCTGCAAATTAAACGAAAAGCCCGCCGAACGGCGGGCTTTTCTTGAGACGCATCTCTCAACGTCCTAGGACGCTTCCGTCATTCAGACGGCCGGGCGCAGGGAGTAGGTCTTCAGCTGCTCGGCGAATTCGCGCAGCGACTGGATGCCGCTGGCTTCCGCCTCGTGCACCCACTGCTTGATCGCGGCGAGCATGTCGTGGCCGTTGGCGCTGGTTTTCACCCAGATCTGTTGCAGGGCCAGGCGCTTCTCGTAGATCACCTGCAGGGACTGGCTCTGCGCGAGCAGGTCCTGGATGCGCGCGTGATGGCGCTCTTCCAGCAGGCTGGTCTCCCGCGACAGCAGGCGCTTGGCGCGGCGGAACAGGTGGCGCACCGACTCGTCGGCCTTGGCCAGTTCCTGCTTCACCAGCGGGCCGATCACCAATTTGCGGTACTGGGCCATGATCTGGAAGCGGTTGTTGAGGATGGCCATGGCGGTGTCCATGTCCAGGCTGCCCTTGCCTTCCACGCGGTGGGCGATGGGCGCCACGCGGGCTACCTTGGCCAGGCGGAGGAAGCTGAACACCTTGATCCAGGCCCAGCCCAGGTCGAACTCCCACTTCTTCACCGACAGCTTCGCCGAGTTCGGGTAGGTGTGGTGGTTGTTGTGCAGCTCTTCACCGCCGATCAGGATGCCCCAGGGCACCAGGTTGGTGGCAGCATCGCGGCACTCGAAGTTGCGGTAGCCGATGGCGTGGCCCAGGCCGTTGATCACGCCGGCCGCCCACACGGGGATCCACATCATCTGCACGGCCCAGACGGTCATGCCGAGTACGCCGAACAGGGCGAGGTCGATGATCGCCATCAGCACCACGCCGCCGATGGGGAAGCGCGAGTAGAGGTTGCGCTCGATCCAGTCTTCCGGGCAGTTCTTGCCGTAGATACGCAGGGTGTCGGCGTTCTCCGCCTCCTTGCGATAGAGCTCGGCGCCGGTACGCAGCACGGTGCCCAGGCCCTTGAACACCGGGCTGTGCGGGTCTTCGGCGGTCTCGCACTTGGCGTGGTGCTTGCGATGGATGGCGGTCCACTCACGGGTGTTCATGGCCGTGGTCAGCCACAGCCAGAAGCGGAAGAAATGCTTCAGCCCCGGGTGCAGCTCGAGCGCCCGGTGCGCAGAATAGCGATGCAGGTAGACCGTGACACCGACGATGGTGATATGGGTCAGGATCAGGGTGACCGCCACCAATTGCCACGGCGACAGATCAAGGAAACCGTTGTACCACATAGGCGATACTGTACCTCGGAAGGGGTGTGGGCAACGCCTTGCTGGGCATGCGTTGCCGGGAAAAGCCAGCCCGCATTATCACTAAGCAGGTCCGGATTACCATCCGGTCTTTTAGATACGAACAAGGCCAAGTGGCCATCATTTATACTGCTCAGCCAATAATTCCAACCCACTACCGCATGAATCCACGCCTCAGCGCCCTGCGCATCAGCTTCCTGTACCTGGTCGCCGCCACCCTCTGGGTCTGGCTGGGTGACCAATGGTTACAAAATGTCCTGCGCGACCCGGCCTCGCTGGCGCGGGCACTGGAGCTGAAGAAGTACGTCTTCCTCGCGATTACCTTCCTGGTGCTGTTCTTTCTGCTCTGCCGGCACTTTCGCCAGCAGCACGCCGCCCTCGCCGCGCTGACCGACAGCGAGCAGCGCCTGAGCCGCGCCTTCGCGGTGGTCGAGGACGGCATCTGGGACTGGGACCTGGAAACCCAGCGCGTCTACTACTCGCCCGGCTACGCCAACCTGATCGGCCTGCCCCTGGAGCACCTGAGCGATGACCTGCTGCTCTGGGAGAACCGCCTGCACCCGGACGACCGCGCGCGCATCCTCGCCCTCCACCAGGACTGCATCCAGGGCCTGCGCACCCACCTGGAGTGCGTCTACCGCATCCGCCACGGCGACGGCAGCTATCGCTGGGTACGCAGCAGCGGCCGCCTGACCCGCGCCGACGACGGCCGCCCCCTGCGCCTGACCGGCATCAACCGCGACATCACACACCAGCGCAGCAACGAAGACCACCTGCGCCAGGCCGCCGCCGTGTTCGAGGCGACCCAGGAAGGCCTGCTGGTCACCGATGCTCGCGGCGTGATCGTGCACATCAACCCTTCCTTCTCGCGCATCACCGGCTACAGCGCCGAAGACGTGCTCGGCGGCCAGCCCTCGCTGCTCAAGTCCGGCCGCCAGGATGCCGCCTTCTACCAGCGCATGTGGACCGCCCTGCATGAACAGGGTGTCTGGAGCGGCGAAATCTGGAACCGCCGCAAGAGCGGCGAGGTGTACCCGCAGTGGCAGCACATCCGCGCCGTGCGCAATGACGAAGGTGAGCTGACCCATTACGTCGCGGTGTTCTCCGACCTCAGCAGCCTCAAGCGCTCCCAGCACGAGCTGGACTTCCTCGCCCACCACGACCCGCTCACCGGCCTGCCCAACCGCCTGCTGCTGCGCGAGCGCATCGAGCAGGCGCTGGCCCGCGCCGAGCGTGAAGGCAGCGGCGGCGCGCTGCTGAGCATCGATCTGGACCACTTCAAGCACATCAACGACAGCCTCGGCCACAGCATCGGCGACCTGCTGATCCGCGCCGTTGCGGAGCGCCTGGAAGACTGCCTGGACGAGCGCTGCTCCCTGGCGCGCCTGGGCGGCGACGAGTTCGCCGTGGTCCTCGAAAGCCAGCAGCCGCATCACGCCAGCAGCCTCGCCCAGCGCCTGCTGGAGGCGATGAGCGCGCCCTTCGAGGTCAATGGCCAGCTCATCTATATGTCGGTGAGCCTGGGCGTCAGCCTGTTCCCCGAGGATGCACGAAACGTCGATCACCTGATGCAGCACGCCGACGCCGCGCTGTTCCAGGCCAAGGCCAGCGGGCGCAACCTCTATGCCTTCTATACCCCCGAGCTGACCGCCCGCGCGCGCTCCCACGTGCAGGTGGAGTCGGCGCTGCGTCACGCGCTGGACCACGACGAACTGCGCCTGTACTTCCAGCCGGTACACGACCTTGCCAGCGGCCGCATGGTCGGCGTCGAGTCGCTGGTGCGCTGGCAGCACCCGCAACACGGCCTGATTGCCCCCAGCGAATTCATCCCGGTGGCCGAGGAAAGTGGCCTGATCACCGCCATCGACGCCTGGGTACTGGAGCGCGCCTGCCGGCAGATGCGCCAGTGGCTGGACGACGGAATCCACCTGGACTTCATCGCAGTGAACGTCTCCAGCCGACTGTTCGGCCGCGGCGGCCTGGAGGAGCGCGTGGCCCTGGCCCTGGAACAGAGTGGCCTGGCGCCCCACCATCTGGAGCTGGAAATCACCGAAAGCGCCGTGATGGAAAACTTCGACCAGGCGCTGGAGCTGCTCTGCCAGTTGCGCCTGCTGGGTGTGCACCTGGCCATCGACGACTTCGGCACCGGCTATTCCTCGCTGATGCGCCTCAAGCGCATGCCGGTGCACAAGCTGAAGATCGACCAGGGCTTCGTCGCCGGCCTGCCGGACGAGTCCGAGGACGCCGCCATCGCCTGCGCGGTGATCGCCCTGGGCCAGAGCATGGGCCTGCAGGTGGTCGCCGAGGGCATCGAGCGCCCCGACCAGGCCGCCTTCCTCCTCACTCATGCCTGCAACTTCGGCCAGGGTTACTGGTACGGCGCACCGCAGCCGGCCAGCATTCTGCTGGCACAGCTGCCGCGCGGCAGCGCATGAAACCTCGCTAAAAACTTTCGGATATATAAAAATTCTTAAACAGTATTTTTAAGAATATCCAGCTCCTGCCTAAGATGCGCTCACACCGCACGCGCCGTTGGTGAATCGGCCGGTGGTCAACCCATTAGGAGCAGATACCCATGAGCGCAACCCTCCGTAGCCTGGACGGCCAGGACGAAGCCAACATCCTGCGCGAAGTGCAGAGCGCCCTGCGTGGCCTGCGTTTCGGCGCCGTCGAGATCACCGTGCACAACGGCCAGGTCGTGCAGATCGAGCGCAAGGAAAAATTCCGTCTGCAACAGAGCCCGGGCAAGCCTGCCTGAGCCTCGAGCGAACCGTCTGGACACCCGGAGCGTCGCCATGACCGTACTGCCCCACCGGTACTGCAGCTGCCAGCCACGAATGCGTGGCTGACATCGCCCCCCGAAAGACCCTGCCAAACAAACATAAAGAACTGCATTTTTTTCAGGAGCTGCACATGTCCATCCGCCGTTTCGCCCTGGCCGCCCTCGCCAGCGCCTTGATTGCCGGCCCGGTTTCCGCCGCCACCCAACTGCTGAACGTTTCCTACGACCCGACCCGCGAGCTGTACCAGGCCTACAACGCCGCCTTCATCAAGCACTGGAAGGCCCAGGGCGGTGATGACCTGACCGTGCAGCAATCCCACGGTGGCTCGGGCAAGCAGGCCCGCGCCGTGATCGACGGCCTGAAGGCCGACGTGGTGACCCTGGCCCTGGCCGGCGACATCGACGAACTGAACAAGCTTGGCAAGCTGCTGCCCGCCGACTGGCAGGCGCGCCTGCCCGACAACAGCACTCCCTATACCTCGACCATCGTGTTCCTGGTGCGCAAGGGCAACCCCAAGGGCATCAAGGACTGGGGCGACCTGACCAAGCAGGGCGTGGAAGTCATCACCCCGAACCCGAAGACCTCCGGCGGCGCCCGCTGGAACTTCCTGGCCGCCTGGGCCTGGGCCAAGAAGCAATACGGTAGCGACGAGAAAGCCCAGGAATACGTGCAGAACCTGTACAAGCACGTCCCGGTTCTGGACACTGGCGCCCGCGGTTCGACCATCACCTTCGTCAACAACAACATTGGCGACGTGCTGCTGGCCTGGGAAAACGAAGCCTTCCTGGCCAAGAAGGAACAGGGTGGCGAGAACTTCGAGATCGTCGTTCCGTCCATCTCGATCCTGGCCGAACCGCCGGTGGCCGTCGTCGACAAGACCGTCGACAAGAAGGGCACCCGCAAGGTCGCCGAGGAATACCTGAAGTACCTGTACAGCGAAGAAGGCCAACGCATCGCCGCGCAGAACTTCTACCGCCCGCGTGATGCCAAGGTCGCTGCCGAGTTCGCCAGCCAGTTCCCGAAACTGAACCTGGTGACCATCGACAAGGACTTCGGCGGCTGGAAATCCGCACAGCCGAAGTTCTTCAACGACGGCGGCATCTTCGACAAGATCTACCAGGCGCAGTGATGTGCCACCCGCCCGGCACTGCGCCGGGCGGTCCGATCCGGCGGGCGGTGCACAGCCCGCCGGAACGAAAACCCCCGCCCCATGGCGGGGGCTTAACGCGTTCACGAGAAAGGACAGACAATGTCGCGACGCATCTCCCCGGTCATACCCGGCTTCGGGCTGACTCTGGGCTACACCCTGGTGTACCTCAGCCTGTTGGTGCTGATTCCGCTGGGGGCCATGTTCCTCAAGACGACCCAGCTTTCCTGGGATCAGTTCTGGACCATCATCACCGCGCCGCGCGTCATCGCTGCGCTCAAGCTGAGCTTCGGCACCGCGCTGATCGCCGCCCTGATCAACGGCGTGATCGGCACGCTGCTGGCCTGGGTGCTGGTGCGCTACCGCTTCCCCGGCCGCAAGATCATCGACGCGATGATCGACCTGCCGTTCGCCCTGCCCACCGCCGTGGCCGGCATCGCGCTCACCGCGCTGTATGCGCCCAACGGCCTGGTCGGGCGCTTCGCCACCGAGATCGGCCTGAAGATCGCCTATACCCCGCTGGGTATCACCCTGGCGCTGACCTTCGTGGTGCTGCCCTTCGTGGTGCGCACGGTGCAGCCGGTGCTGGCGGATATCCCGCGTGAAGTCGAAGAGGCTGCCGCCTGCCTGGGCGCCAAGCCATTGCAGGTGTTCCGCCACGTGCTCCTGCCAGCGCTGCTGCCCGCCTGGCTGACCGGTTTCGCCCTGGCGTTCGCCCGCGGTGTCGGCGAATACGGCTCGGTGATCTTCATCGCCGGCAACATGCCGATGAAGACCGAGATCCTGCCGCTGCTGATCATGGTCAAGCTGGACCAGTACGACTACACCGGCGCCACCGCCATTGGCGTGCTGATGCTGGTCGTCGCCTTCGTCCTGCTGCTGCTGATCAACCTGCTGCAGCGCCGCATCGAAACGCCTTGAGGAGCGCGCCATGAGTACCGCAAGCCTTTCCGCCGCGGCCGCTGCCAACGCTGCTCGCCGGGGTAATGTCTGGGGCCGCCGCGCCCTGATCGCGCTGGCCTGGCTGGCCTTTGCGCTGTTCCTGCTGCTGCCGCTGTTCGTGGTGCTGAGCGAGGCACTGAAGCAGGGCTTCGGCACCTTCTTCGAAGCCATCCTGGAGCCCGATGCGCTGGCCGCACTGAAGCTGACGCTGATCGCCGTGGGCATCTCGGTGCCGCTGAACCTGGTGTTCGGCGTCGCCGCTGCCTGGTGCGTGACCAAGTTCGAGTTCCCCGGCAAGAGCATCCTGGTCACCCTGATCGACCTGCCGTTCTCGGTCTCCCCGGTGATCGCCGGTCTGATCTACGTGCTGCTGTTCGGCGCCCAGGGCTACTTCGGCGAGTGGCTGTCGGACCACGACATCCAGATCGTCTTCGCCGTGCCCGGCATCGTCCTGGCCACCCTCTTCGTCACCTTCCCCTTCGTCGCCCGCGAACTGATCCCGCTGATGCAGGAACAGGGCACGCAGGAAGAAGAAGCCGCACGCCTGCTCGGCGCCAACGGCTGGCAGATGTTCTGGCACGTGACCCTGCCGAACATCAAATGGGGCCTGATCTACGGCGTGGTGCTCTGCACCGCGCGGGCCATGGGCGAGTTCGGCGCCGTGTCGGTGGTCTCCGGGCACATCCGCGGCGTCACCAACACCCTGCCGCTGCACGTCGAAATCCTCTACAACGAGTACAACCACGTCGCCGCTTTCAGCGTTGCCACCCTGTTGCTGTTGATGGCCCTCGTCATCCTGCTGCTCAAGCAGTGGAGCGAGTCGCGCCTGTCCCGCACCAAAGTCAAAGCTGACGATGAATAAGTGAGAGCCCAGCCATGAGCATCGAGATCCGTAACGTCAGCAAGAACTTCAATGCCTTCAAGGCGCTGAACGACATCAACCTGGACATCCACAGCGGCGAATTGGTCGCCCTGCTCGGCCCGTCCGGCTGCGGCAAGACCACCCTGCTGCGCATCATCGCCGGCCTGGAAACCCCGGATGCCGGCAACATCGTGTTCCACGGCGAAGACGTCTCGCAGCACGACGTGCGCGACCGCAACGTCGGCTTCGTGTTCCAGCACTACGCGCTGTTCCGCCATATGACGGTGTTCGACAACGTCGCCTTCGGCCTGCGCATGAAGCCGAAGAAGGAACGCCCGAGCGAAGCGCGCATCGCCGAGAAGGTTCACGAGCTGCTCAACATGGTGCAACTGGACTGGCTGTCCGACCGTTACCCGGAACAGCTCTCCGGCGGCCAGCGCCAGCGTATCGCCCTGGCCCGCGCCCTGGCGGTGGAACCGAAGATCCTGCTGCTCGACGAACCCTTCGGCGCCCTCGACGCCAAGGTGCGCAAGGAGCTGCGCCGCTGGCTGGCGCGCCTGCACGAGGAGATCAACCTGACCTCCGTGTTCGTCACCCACGACCAGGAAGAAGCGATGGAAGTCGCCGACCGCATCGTGGTGATGAACAAGGGCGTGATCGAGCAGATCGGCTCGCCGGGCGAAGTCTATGAGAACCCGGCCAGCGACTTCGTCTACCACTTCCTCGGCGACTCCAACCGCCTGCACCTCGGCGGTGACGAACACGTGCTGTTCCGTCCGCACGAGATCTCGCTGTCGCGCTCCGAAGTGGCCGAGCACCGCGCCGCCGAGGTCCGCGACATCCGCCCGCTGGGCGCGATTACCCGCGTGACCCTCAAGGTCGACGGCCAGGACGAGCTGATCGAGGCCGAAGTGGTGAAGGACCACGACAGCCTGACCGGCCTGGCGCGTGGCGAGACGCTGTACTTCAAGCCGAAGGCCTATCAGCCGGTGGCCAACATCTGATCCGGCAAACCGCTTTTCTGTAGGAGCGAGCTTGTTCGCGAGCAAGCTCGCTCCTACAGAGAGCCTCTCGCGCTTCCCCATGGCTTTCAAACCCTCGTATCCTGCCGACCTTGCTTTCAACAAGGCCCGGCCATGTTCGACGCCCTCCCCCAGCACCTCGAACTGATCATCCTCACCTTCCTCCTCGCCGGCCTGGTGAAGGGCGTGGTGGGTCTCGGCCTGCCCACCGTGGCCGTCGGGCTGCTCGGGCTGGTGATGCCGCCGATGCAGGCCGCCGCGATCCTTGTCGTCCCCTCCACCGTCACCAATGTCTGGCAACTCGCGGCCGGCCCGCGCTTCCTCGGGCTGCTCAAGCGGCTCTGGGGCATGCTCGTCGGCATCGTCGTCGGCACGCTGTTAGTGGGCTGGCTGCTGGCAGGCGAAAGCTGGTCGGCTGCCACGCCGCTGCTGGGCGTCGCACTGATCCTCTATGCGCTGCTGGGGCTGTCGAACAAGCGCTTCAGCGTGGCGCCGCGGCATGAACGCTGGCTGTCACCGCTGATTGGTCTGATCACCGGCGGTGTCACCGCCGTGACCGGCGTCTTCGTGATTCCCGCCGTGCCTTTCCTGCAGGCCCTCGGCCTGGAGAAGGATGATCTGGTGCAGGCGCTGGGGCTGTCGTTCACCGTCTCGACGCTGGCCCTGGCGATCACCCTCAGCCAGCACGGTTCGCTGTTGCAGGCAGACGTGCTCGGCCTGTCGTTACTGGCCTTGCTGCCGGCGCTGGCAGGCATGTACCTGGGCACCTGGCTGCGTTCGCGGATCAGCCCGCTGGCGTTCCGCCGCTGCTTCTTCGGCGGGCTGTTGCTGCTGGGCGCGGACCTCGCAGTTCGCGGCCTGTAACTGCTCTTTTGTAGGAGCGAGCTTGTGACCCACAGGGATGTGGGGAATGCCGTTATCCGAAGGGAACGGATTCGGCCTCGCGAACCCAGCCGCGTAGGGCGCATAACGCCTAGGGCGTTATCCGCCATTCCGGCGGATAACCCGTGCCGGGTTATTCGCCCTACCAGAGCTGGTGAACAACGCCGAGATTGCGCCCCGAAGGGAAGTAGCTCACTTCTCGTCCAGATGACGGATCAGGAAATCCCGGCTCGACTCGACGATCGCCTTCTGCGCCTGTTCGCTGGCCACCATCCGCGCCAGCACCAGCGCGCCGACACATTGCGCCAGCAGGGCCCAGGCGTCTTCCGCCGAGCCCAGCACTTCAGCCCAGGCCTGCTGCAATTCCAGCAGCGCATCCTCGGCACTTTGTCGCACTGACTCGTCAGCACGGGCAATCTCCGCGCCCAGCGCCGGAATCGCGCAACCGGCAGCCGAATCCTGCACATGGGTGACGTTCAGGTAGCGCTTCAACCCGCGCTCCAGGCGCGCGCGGTCGAGCACCTTGCCCTTCGCCGCGAGGCGCTCGACGCTCTGGCTCAGCTCGCGCTCGACGATGGCGGCGAACAGTTCGTCCTTCGAACCGAAGTGGTTGTAGAACGCCCCGCCGGACAGCCCCACGGCCTTCATCAGCCCGTCCACGCCGGTGGTGGCGAAACCGCCCTGCTTGGCGAGCGAGCCGCTGCTGTCGAGCAGGCGCTGGCGGGTTTCTTCCTTGTGGGTTGCTGAGTAGCGCATGGAGCGCCTCCGTCGAAGCGGTTGACGATGCGTTGGATAATAACATAACGTTCGTTTACCTAACGACCGTTTACCAAATTTCGCGCACCCCAGAGGAAACGAGAATGTCGAACAAGAAAGTCGTCCTGGTCATCGGCGCTGGCGATGCCACCGGCGGCGCCATCGCCCGCCGTTTCGCCCGCGAAGGCTACGTCGCCTGCGTCACCCGGCGCTCGGCGGACAAGCTGCAGCCGCTGGTGGATGCCATCCGCGCCGAAGGTGGCGAGGCCCACGGTTTCGCCTCCGACGCCCGCAAGGAAGAAGCGGTGATCGAACTGGTGGAGACCATCGAGCGCGACATTGGCCCCATCGAAGCCTTCGTCTTCAACATTGGCGCCAACGTGCCGTGCAGCATCCTCGAGGAGACCGCGCGCAAGTACTTCAAGATCTGGGAAATGGCCTGCTTCTCCGGCTTCCTCACCGGCCGCGAAGTGGCCAAGCGCATGGTCAAGCGCCAGCGCGGCACCATCCTGTTCACCGGCGCCACGGCCGGCCTGCGCGGCGCCTCGGGCTTTGCCGCCTTCGCCGGGGCCAAGCACGGCATCCGCGCCCTGGCGCAGAGCATGGCCCGCGAACTGGGGCCGATGGGCCTGCACGTCGGCCACGTGGTGGTGGACGGCGCCATCGACACCGAATTCATCCGCGAGAACTTCCCGCAGAAGTACGCGCAGAAGGACCAGGACGGCATCCTCGACCCCGAGCACATCGCCGACAGCTACTGGTATTTGCATTCGCAACCGCGCGATGCCTGGACCTTCGAACTCGATCTGCGCCCCTGGATCGAGCGCTGGTAATCCCCTCATAACGACAACAAGAAGAGAGCCACTCATGAGCAAATCCGTCGAGTTCTACTTCGACTTCGGCAGCCCGACGTCCTACCTGGCGTATACCCAACTGCCGGGCATCTGCGCCGAAGCCGGCGCCGAGCTGGTCTATCGTCCGGTGCTGTTGGGCGGCGTGTTCCAAGCCACCGGCAACGCCTCACCCATCGCCGTGCCGGCCAAGGGTCGCTACACGCTGATCGACATGACCCGCTTCGCCCGCCGCTACGGCGTGCCGATGAAGATGAACCCGCACTTCCCGATCAATACCCTCACCCTGATGCGTGCCGCAACTGGCATCCAGCTACGCCAGCCGGAGCGTTTCGAGGCGCTGCTGGCCTGCGTGTTCAGGGGCATGTGGGTGGATGCGCTGAACCTGGGCGACCCGGCGGTGCTCGGCCCGTTGCTGGCCGAGGCGGGCTTCGACCCGCAGGCGTTGCTGGCGCTGACCGCCGAGCAGGAAGTGAAGGATGCGCTGAAGGCCAACACCGAGGCGGCCATCAAGCGCGGCATGTTCGGAGCGCCGACCTTCTTCGTCGGCAACGAGATGTTCTTCGGCCAGGATCGCCTCGACTTCGTTCGCGAAGCGCTGGCGTAAAGCGGTTCGCGAGCAACACCTACAGCAGCGCCAGTGACCACTTACGTAGGATGGCGTGGAGCGCAGCGATACCCATCGATTCCGTGCACCGACCGCATGGGTATCGCTGCGCTCCACCCATCCTACCAACTGGCGTAAAGCTCGCTCGCGAACATCACAGCGCCAGGACAGCCGAGCGACGCAGGCCGAAGAACTCCAGTTCGGCGAACAGCAGGACTACCAGCGCCTGGCCGATGACGAAGGCATAGCCCAGGGCGGTCGGCTGCACATAGCCGGTCACCAGCAGGGCAGCGCTCTCCACCACCCACAGCGCGTTCAGCGCGATCACGGCCCAGACTCCGGTGCGCGACAGCGCCGGCTGATTGGACATCCAGTAGAGCACCAGCGCCATCGGCAACAGGACGATGCCGGCCACCAGCAGCAGGACGAACGGCAGGCCCAGCAGCTGGCCTAGCGGTTGTGCGGCCAATGCCATCAGCAGGCCCATGGCGCCGCCGGCCAGGGCGTCGGCCTTGAGGGTGAGACGAAGCAGCGGGGACGGTTGCAGCAGGGTCATGGCGGAGCTCCTTCAAGGGTCGCCACCGGTTGGCGGCGTGTGGCTGAAGAATCCGCCTGGGACGTAGGTGCGTCGATTACCTGACAGGTAATGGCCGTTACGGGGTGGGAGGTCTATCGTTCGAAACCATGAACAGTCCAGCCATGAACAGTCCAGCCCAACCGGTCGGCGCCCTGCTCCGCCAATGGCGCCAGCGCCGCCGGCTCAGCCAGCTCGACCTCGCCTGCGACGCGGAGATTTCCACGCGCCACCTGAGCTTCGTCGAAACCGGACGCGCCCTGCCCAGCCGCGAGATGCTCCTGCACCTGGCGGAACAGCTGGACATTCCGCTGCGCGAGCGCAACCGCCTGCTCAGCGCGGCGGGCTACGCCCCGGTGTATTCGGAGAAAGGCCTGGACGATCCGGCGCTGACCGTGGCGAAACAGGCCATCGACCAGTTGCTCAAGGCCCACGAGCCGAACCCGGCGATGGTCGTGGACCGCCACTGGAACCTGCTGGCGTCCAACCGCACGGTGGATATCTTCCTGCTCGGCGTCGACCCGGAGCTGCTGCAGCCGCCGATCAACGTGCTGCGTATGAGCCTGCACCCCAAGGGCCTGGCGCCGCGCATCCTCAATCTCGGGCCGTGGAAGGCGCATGTAGTGGAGCGCTTGCAGCGCGACTACGAGGCCAGCGGCGACCCGGCATTGGCGGCGTTGCGCGACGAGGTGGCAGCCTATCCGGCGCCGCCCTACGACGAGGCAGCCAGCGGCGACATGGTGCTGATCCCGGTGCAATTGCAGACCGAACTGGGCGTGTGCAGCCTGATCGGCACCATCACGGTGTTCGGCACGCCGGTGGACGTGACGCTGTCGGAGCTGGCGCTGGAAACCTTCTTCCCCGCCGACCCCGACAGCGCACGAATCCTGCGCCAGCTCAGCGGTACGGAGTGAGCTGAATCAGGCGGTCGCCTTCTTCTCGCGGATGCAGGTGGGGCCGGCGCGCTCTTCCACGGCGTGGCGCACTTCATCGCGCAGGCCGAGCAGGAAGGCCGCTTCGGCAGCGACGAACAGCGGGCCGACGATCAGCCCGGTGAGATCATCGACGAACGCCGGCTTGCGCCCCTCGTACCAGTGGCCGACGAACTGGATGATCCAGCCCACCACGAACAGGCCGATCCCCCAGGCGAGCCAGGACGCCGTGGTGCCGGCTGCAAATGCGGCGCCGACCCATAGCGACAGCGCCAGCAGCGCAGTCATCAGCAGGCCGAAGCGCAGGTCCAGGCGCAGGTAGAAAACGACAGAGGCAAGTGCCAGCAGCGTGGCCGGTGAGACCAGCAGGCCGGCCAGCTCGAAGCCGGGGCGCGACAGCAGGGTAGCGATGGCCAGCACGATCATCGGGATGCCGATGAAATGGCTGACGATGTTCCGCCGGTCACGGTGGTAGGCGGCATATTGGGCAAGGTGGTCGACGAGCGTTTTCATTGTTGTTCTCCCGCAAGGTACTGGCATCATGGCGATGTGCGCCTCGCCACTCTGTCAGCTAGCCGACATTACCCATGACCGACGCCAAGCCCTACCTCTCCCGCCTGCCGGAAGGCCGCTGGTTCCAGACCCTCCCGGAGGGCCTGCGCCAGGCGCTGTGCGACGCCGCCCTGGTGCGCCGCCTACCCGCCGGCCAGCGTCTGTTTGCCCGCGGCGATGCGCCCTGCGGCCTGTACTGCGTGGTGGAAGGCGCGATGCGCGTGAGTGTGGTCGGCGAAAGCGGCAAGGAAGCGCTGCTGGCCCTGGTGGAAGCGCCCAACTGGTTCGGCGAGATCTGCCTGTTCGACGGCCAGCCGCGCACCCATGACGCCTACGCCGAAGGCGCCACCGTGCTCTTGCAGGTGCCCCTGGCGCCGCTGCAGGCGCTGCTGGCGCTGCACCCGGAATACTGGCGCGACTTCGCCCTGCTGATGAGCCACAAGCTGCGCATCACCTTCGCCGTGCTGGAAGAGCTGTCGCTGTTGCCCGCCGCGCCACGCCTGGCCCGGCGCCTGCTGATGATCGCCGAGGGCTACGGCGAGTCGGCCACCGCCAAGCGCGAGTTGCACCTGCCCCAGGACCAATTGGCGGCCATGCTCTCGCTGTCACGGCAGACCACCAACCAGATTCTCAAGGACCTGGAAGCCCAGGGCATCGTGCGCCTGAGCTACGGCGGCATCGAGATCCTCGACCGCGCACGCCTGCGCCAGGCGGCCCACGCCTGACCTCTGCCAGCCCGTCTAGAAAAAAAGCCAGGCGAGTCTCGACAACCTACGATGGCCGAGCCCGTCACCCCCTCGCTCTAATGCACCCGCCGCCGCGCTGGCCCCGACTCGCCAGCGCCGAGCCGGCACCCGAACCTTCAGCATGACAGCAAGGCGGCCAGCGCCACGCGCCGGCCGCAAGGGAATCCTATGCGCCTTTCGAAACTCCTCTGCGCCCTCGCCCTGACCGCTCCGGCCCTGGCGATGGCCGACGACAGCGGCCTCTACGTCGGTGGCGGCGTGACCCGCCTCGAAATCGACGACCGGTCCTTCGATGACCACGACAACAGCTACAAGCTGTACGCCGGTTACCGCTTCAACAATTACCTGTCCCTGGAAGGCGCGGTGGTCGACTTCGGTGACATGAGCGACGGCAAGAAACACTTCGACGGCGAGTCGCTGCAAGCCAACGTCCACCTGGGCTTCCCCATCGGCCAGCGCATCCGCCTGTATGGCATCGCCGGCGTGCATGCCTGGCACGCCGATGACGATGCCGCCGGCAAATCCGACGACGTGGACGCGCTCTACGGTTTCGGCGGTGAAATGGATGTGATCGGCGGCCTGGGCGTGCGCCTGGAGCAGGAGTACCTGGACGTCGGCGACATCGACCTCGACCAGACCACCCTTTCGGCCTACTGGCGTTTCTGACGCCCGTCTGCCCCGCAAAGCCCGGCGGAGGTTCGGCTCTCCCCAGAGCAGTCCTCCCCCTCCCGAACCTTCCGCCGGCACCGGTTCAGCTGCACAAATCACTCTTTCGGACGGTTGCAGCGGCAAGGTTCGCAGCTAGCCTAGGGATAGCTGCATTTCTGGCGCCAGAGAACACGCGCCCGGGCGAATCAGGCAGCTCACAATAACAAGAAGGACGCCTCCGCCATGTTCCGAAAGCTCGATGTCTATCGCGGTTTCCTGCTGTGCTGTTTCGGACTCCTCTCCCTCGCCGCCCAGGCCAACCTGCCCAGCGAGGAACTGCAATTGCAGACCCTGCAGGTCTACACCTGCCGCTCGATAAACAGCCTGTTGCTGCTGCGCGGCGAAGGCTTCCAGGAAACCCACGCCGCCCAGCTTGAGAAGGACCTGGCCACCCTGGACAAGGCCGTCAAGGGCTACCCCAAGGCCGACGACGCCCTCAAGAAGGCCCATGCGGAATTCGTAACGCAGATCCGCAATGGCGTTTCCTACGGCCCCAAGGAAGAAGACCTGCCCTGGCGCTACAACCAGGACCTGAGCCGTGCCCTGCGCGAGCTGCTCAACCAGGTCGAGCGCTTCGTGCCGGCTACCGCCGACGCCAATCAGATTCCGCTGTGGGAACTGCCGGTGCGCGTCGAGTACCTGGCCACCCAGTACCTGGGCCGCGCGTACATCAGCGGCCTGGAACTGGCCCGCGAACAGCCGCAGGAATACCTCGGCCAGGACGAGAGCGTGCTGGTGCCGCTGCTGACCCAGCGCATCGATCAGTTGCCCGATAGCGATGCGACCAAGAAACTGCGCACCCGCTGGGAATACCTGAGCAAAGCTCTGCTGGACATGAACAGCAAGAGCAACAGCGGCATCAGCGCTTCCGGCCGGCCCTGGGCTCCGATCATCGTCGACCGCAATGCCCGCGCCGTTTCCGGCCAGCTCATGCTGATCAGCCAGCAGTAGCGCCTCAGGCCGGGATCGCCTCGGGTTCCGGCTCCGCCACGGGTACCGCGGCAGCGCTCTCCACCACAGGCGGCGCCTGCATCTCGTCACGGTCCAGGTCGGCGGCCCGGCCGACCAGCAGCGGGTCAGGCGCGTGGGCGATCTTCTCGTCCTTGCCGGGGTAATCCAGCGTGTGCAGGAAGTGCCGCAGGCAGTTGAGGCGCGCACGCTTCTTGTCGTCGGACTTGATCACCACCCAGGGTGCATCGGCGGTGTCGGTGTGGAAGAACATCGCTTCCTTGGCCTGGGTGTAGTCATCCCACTTGTCCAGCGACTGGATGTCGATGGGTGACAGCTTCCAGTGCTTGAGCGGGTCGTCGCGGCGCGAGACGAAGCGGCGCAGTTGCTCCTCGCGGCTCACCGAGAACCAGTACTTGAAGACCAGAATGCCGTTGCGCACCAGCATGCGCTCCAGCTCCGGGGTCTGCTGCATGAACTCCAGGTACTGGCGCGGCGAGCAGAAGCCCATCACCCGCTCGACGCCGGCGCGGTTGTACCAGGAGCGGTCGAAGAAGACGATCTCCCCGGCCGTGGGCAGGTGCTGGATGTAGCGCTGGAAGTACCACTGGCCGCGCTCGGCGTCGCTGGGCTTCTCCAGGGCGATGACCCGCGCGCCACGCGGGTTGAGGTGCTCCATGAAGCGTTTGATCGTGCCGCCCTTGCCCGCGGCGTCACGGCCCTCGAACAGCACGACAACGCGCTGGCCGGTCTCCTTCACCCAGCTCTGCACCTTCAGCAGCTCGACCTGCAGCTGCTCCTTGAGATGTTCGTATTCCCTGCGCTGCAGCCGCTTGCGGTAAGGGTAGAAGGCCGGCAGTTCGGCGGACGTAGAGTCCTCGTTGCTGCCGCGCGGCGCCATGGCCACTTTCAGCGCAACCGGGCCATGGCTCTGGGCGCGGATTTCCTCCGCGCCATCGGTTATCGGTGGCTTGGCGGCGGCCGGCGCCCGGCTGGCAGTCTTGTTGGCACGACGTACCGGGGCGGTTCTGCTGGTGACGGTCTCGGACATGGTCTCCTCCGGTGAGACATTGAGTGGTCAGGGGACTTCCCACTCTCTGCCCCAGCGGGGCGAGCCTTCTTGACCGGCATCAATCTCATCGAGCGAGCTCGTCTCAATCCACCCAGCAACCGGCTACAGCCAGCCTTTGTACTTGAACCAGTAGTAGGGAATGATCGCCGAGATCACCATCGCCACCAGCGCCATCGGGTAACCGGCCAGCCACGCAAGCTCGGGCATGTGCGCGAAGTTCATGCCGTACACCGTACCCACCAGGGTCGGTGGCAGGAACAGCACTGCGGCGATGGAGAACACCTTGATGATGCTGTTCTGCTCGATGTTGATCAGGCCCAGGGTGGCGTCCAGCAGGAAGGTGATCTCCCCGGCCATCTTCGTCTGGTACTCGCTGAGCGAGCGCACGTCGCGCTCCACCGACTTCATGCCCAGCTTCACCTCGTCGCTGATCCAGCCGTTGCTGCCCTGGCGGAAATAGCTCAGCGGCCGGCTGATGCTCAGCAGGCTCTCGTTGAGCTTGGACAGCAGCGAGTTCTTGCGCCCGAGCTGTTTGACCACTTCCTGCAGGTCGGCCTTCTCGTTGGCCGGGCCCTCGCGGAAGATGCTGGTGCCCAGGCTGTCGAGCTGCTTCTGGACGTTCTCCAGCACGTCGGCAATGCGGTCCACCACGCTGTCCATCAGGGTCACGAACAGCTGGTCGCTGCGCCCCTCGCAGCCGCCGCGCTGGGTGCGCGATTCGAAGGTACGGAAGGCCAGCAGATCGGTGTAGCGCACCGTCACCAGCCAGTGCGGCGTCAGTACGCAGGTGACCTCCGAGGTGCTCGGCTTGTGCTCGCGGATGCCACCGACCACGGTGGTGGTCATGTACAGCGCGCCCTTGCTCTCGTAGAAGCGCGAGGAGTCCTCGATCTCGGCCATCTCTTCCTGGGTCGGCACGTCGACCTCGATGATCGACTCCAGCAACTGCTCCTCTTCCGCCGTGGGCTGGAACAGGTCGATCCACAGCGTTTCCTTGGGCATGCCATGGCATTCGCTGCCGTTGTGGCGCACCAGGCGGTCGCCGACCAGGGTGTAATAGGTGATCATGTCGCCCGACAATCCTTTACAGCCAGAAGTTGATCCGCAGGTTGGCCAACTTCCCGGCGCTTCACAAGCCCATCGGAGAACACTGTGATGAGCGAACACGACGACAGCGAAGAGTCCTTCGCCGAAGACACCCTGATCCAGGCCATCGAGAACCAGATCGAGAGCGAGAATCCACCGGCGGCCCGCGCAGTGTTCAACAAGCTGACCCTGGTCGGCTACGAGCGCGAAGATGCCCTGCACCTGATGGCCCTGGTGCTCGCCCACGAGATCGAAGCGATGCTGGCCGATGACCGCCCCTTCAACGGTGAGTGGTACGAACAGGCACTGCGCGCGCTGCCGACACTTCCGGACGGTACTGTTGCCGAATGAGACAGCGGCATAACACCGCTTGCCGAACCGGCGGGACTTGAGACTACACTGGAGCCTCATTGACCATCGGGAGTTATAAGAATGGCTTTCACCAAAGAAATGGTTGAAGAACTTGATCTGCTGGCGCTCTACGACCTGGAGAACAGCCAGGCCGGGTTGAAAGTGCACCACGACGCTTCCGCCGAAACAGTGGCTGCCGCCGAACGGCTCCACGCCAAGGGCCTGATCGACCAGCAGGACGGCGGCTATCTGACCAGCCTGGGCCTCGACGCCGCCGAGCACGCTCAGGTCCTGCTCGGCATCCTGCGCGGCTGACCTCAAGTTCCCCTGCGAGCGGGCGATAAACTGGCACATTTCCGAGCGCCGCATTCCCTGATGCGGCGCCGCTGGCCAGGCAGCAGTACGCCATGACGCTCACTCCCGAAATCCGCCCGGACATCGACGACGGCATCGACCGAAAGGTGCTGACGCAGCTGCGTCAGCGCTTCCTGAAGGTCAACGCCGCGCGCCTGAAGCGGGCCAGTGAAGCGCTTTCCACGCGGCAGCAACTTGTTCTCAAGTTGCTGCCGCTGCTGCTGGACGTGAACCACCCGCTGCTGCCCGGCTACGTGTCGGCCAGTACACCCGCAGGGCTGTCGAACTTCGTCCCGGACGACGACATCCTCTCCGAAGCCCAGCGCCTGACCCGCTCCTTCAGCTACAAGACCCGGCGCGGCAACCCGCCGCTGCCGATCCACGGGCTGTTTCTGATGGGCAGCCTGGGCACCGTCGCCCAGGCCGAGCAGAGCGACCTGGACCTGTGGGTCTGCCACGCCTCCGACCTCTCCGAGCGGGAGCTGGCGGAACTGCGCCGCAAATGCGAGCTGCTCGAACAATGGGCCGCCACCCAGGGCGCCGAGGTGCACTGCTTCCTCGTCGACCCGCAGCACTACACCCAGGGCGCCCGCGAGGCGCGACTGACCTCCGACGACTGCGGTACCAGCCAGCACTACCTGCTGCTGGACGAGTTCTACCGCACCGCCATCTGGCTTGGCGGCCGCACGCCGCTGTGGTGGCTGGTGCCGGTGTACGAGGAGAACCGCTATGCCGAGTACTGCCAGACACTGCTGAGCAAGCGCTTCATCCGCGCCGAGGACGTCCTCGACCTCGGCCACCTGGCGCGCATCCCGCCGGGCGAGTTCATCGGCGCCGGCATGTGGCAGTTGTTCAAGGGCATCGAGTCTCCCTACAAATCGGTGCTCAAGCTGCTGCTCACCGAGGTCTACGCCAGCGAACACCCACAGGTTTCCTGCCTGAGCCTGCGCTACAAGCAGGCAATCTACGCCGGACGCCTGGACGTGGAGGACCTCGACCCCTACGTGATGCTCTACCGCCGCCTGGAGGAATACCTCAAGGCGCGCGAGGAAACCGAGCGCCTGGAACTGATCCGCCGCTGCCTCTACCTCAAGGTTGGCAAGAAGCTCAGCCGGCCGCCGCGCCAGGGCCACAAGAGCTGGCAACGCAAGGTGATGGAGCGCGTCTCGGCGGAATGGAAGTGGGACAACCGCGCCTTCGCCCAACTGGACAGCCGCAGCCAGTGGAAAGTACGCCAGGTGCTGCTGGAGCGCCGCGCGCTGGTCAACGAGCTGACCCACAGCTACCGCTTCCTCTCGCAATTCGCCCGCCTGCAGCATGCCGCCAGCGGCATCAACCCGCGGGACATGGGGATACTCGGCCGGCGCCTGTACGCCGCCTTCGAGCGCAAGGCCGGCAAGGTCGAATTCATCAATCCGGGTATCGCCCCGGACATGGCCGAAGACATCCTCACCCTCGCCCAGCTGCCGGGTGGCGACGCCGGTAAACCACCGTTCTGGGCGCTGTATGGCGGCAACCTGTCGTTGCAGGAGATGGCCGACTTCGCCCCGCTGCGCCGCGCCCGTGACCTCATGGACCTGCTCGCCTGGAGCCATCGCAACGGCGTGATCGATGCGACCACGCGGCTGTCCCTGCAGCCGGGCGCCAGCGATCTGAGCGAGTTCGAACTGCAGAACCTGCTGGGCAGCCTGCAGCAGGCCGTCCCGCTGCCGCTCAACGAGGTGCCGGAAAGCGCCCTGCTGCGCAGCGCGGTGCCGTCGCAGGTGTTGCTGCTGGTGAACGTCGGCATCGACCCGCTGCGCCAGCACAGCCAGATGAACGTGCACATGACCACCGAGCGCACCGACTCGCTCGGCTACTCCGGCGTGCGCGACAACCTGGTGCTGACCCTCGACCAGATCACCCTCAACAGCTGGAACGAACTGCTGGTCAGCCGCTACTCGGGCCCCCACGCGCTGCTCGACTGCCTGCGCGAGTTCCTCAACACGCTGCCCTCCGACGCCCCGCCGCCGCGTCTACTGGTGCGCTGCTTCTGCCGCAACCGCGCCGCGGCCATCGCCCAGCGCGTGGAAGACCTGTTCCGCGATGCCCATGCGCAGCTCGCCAGCGGCAAGGGCGGGCGCTATTTGCTGCAGGTGCGCCAGCATTTCCACCTGCTGCACCTGGTGCCCGGCAGCGTCAGCCACCGGGTGATCGAAGGGCTGCCGGCGCTCGTCGAGCACCTGGGCGACACCCAGGACGACAGTGGCTTCCTGCAACTGGACCGGCACGCACTGGAGGGCGACGACCTCGCCATGATCCTGCCGCTGGGCCGGGCCAATACCGTACAGGTGTTCTACCGCCTGGACGAAGGCAGTGCGGAAATCACTATCCTCGACGAACGCAACGCCCTCTGGCGGCGCCGCCAGGAGTACGACACCGAGGAAGGCCTGCTGCTGCCGCTGCAGCGCTTCCTGCAGTCGGTGCAGTACCGCCGCAACGCCGTGATCTCGCTACTGGAAAGCCAGGGACCGGTGGGTGCGGACATCCTCTTCTACGAAGTGGTGACCAACGGTCACCAGCGCGCGCAACGTATCGAGCGGCGCAACACGCCGCAGCCGCTGGAAGCGCTGCCGTTCTACAACGTGCAGGCGATCGTCGAACCCGGAGAAGGCCAGCGCGCGCGCACCACGCTGTTCTGCAACCACCGCGAGTTCTCGGAACTGGAGTTCGGCAGCGAGCTGTTCCAGGCCGTGGCCAGGCACATCCTGGACCGGCGCCGGGGACAGGAGCGCTACCCCTGCTACATCACCGACCTGGACCTGTCGGCCATGCGCGAGGGCGGCGAGCTGCAGACCGTGCACTTCCTGCGCTACAAGCAGAGCCTGGAACAGGCGCTGAACCGGGCGCTGGCCGAGGCCTGAAGGCCGGACCGGACGCCCGGGGAGGGAAAGTCCCGGAGGGGGAACTCAGCGATCGAAGTCGCCGGCCGCTTCGGGCTGGTATTCGACTTCCAGCAGGGTCAGCTTCAGCGTCTTGCCGCTGGGCGCCGGCCAGTCGATGCTCTGGCCCGTGGTCAGGCCCAGCAGCGCGGTGCCCACCGGGGCGAGGATCGATACCTTGCCTTCCCCGCCGACATCGGCCGGGTAGACCAGCGTCAGGTGGTATTCCTTGCCACTGCTTTCCTCGCGGCAGCGCACGGTGGAATTCATCGTGACCACGCCCGGCGGTATCTCGTCGTGGCCGACGACCGTGGCACGGGCCAGCTCGGCCTCCAACGCCTCGGCAGCGGGGCCGTACTCATCCAGGCTGTCGAGCATGCGCTCCAGACGTTGCAGGTCGAGTCGGGTGACGGTGATGGGAGTCGTGGTCATGATGGTTGGCAGTCTCCTTACAGGAGAGCCCCGGACGCTCGCGCGTTCGGGGCCCTGGGTGTTCTGGCAGTAAAGACGTTCGGGAAACGAACGCGCAATGAATTCCAAAAAAAGAAAAACCCCGCCCAAGGCGGGGTTTTCCCGGACACTAACACAGCACAGAAAATAAGCAACACCGACCAGTCACCACTTCGGCAGGTGGTTGTTTCGGCGCTTTTCGCAGTCCGCCAGGATCGCCCGGCGACGCTCACCGTCCGCCTCGTTCCACTCCAGGATTTCGCCCAGGGTGCGGCCGCAGCCGACGCAGACATCCGCGTCGTCCAGGCAGCAGCGCCGGCAGCAAGGCGAGGCGACGCTCGCCTGCGCGTCAGATGCCGGGGAAGTCGACATCCTCGCCAGCCTGTTCCAGCGTGGCGCGATTGAGCAGCGCGCCCAGCGGTTCGCGGGTGCTGTCGCAGATCCACAGCGAGCCAGATTCGTCGTAGTCGAAGTGGAAGCCGCCGGAGCGCGCCGCCACCCACAGCTGGCGCAGCGCCGGCTGGCGGCTGAGGATCAGCTGGGTGCCGTTCTCGAAGCGCACGGTCAGCACGCCGCTGGAGTTCTCCAGGTCCAGGTCCAGATCGCTGTCGTCGAAGGCGTCCTCCACCGTTACCTGTACGGCGTCCACCAGGTCATGGAAGCGGGCTTCGCTCAAAGTGCTCATGCATCGTCCTCGGGATCAGTCAAAGGCACCAGTTTACGCCGGTATTCGCCCAGACTCTGCCCCGTCCAGCGCCGGAATGCGCGGGCGAGCGAACCGGCTTCGCTGAAGCCCAGCAGGTAGGCGATGTCGGCAGTGTCCAGTGCCGCGTCGCGCAAATAGTGGAGCACCAGCTGCTGGCGGGTTTCGTCCACCAGTTGGCTGAACGACAGGCCGGTATCGCGCAGGCGGCGCTGCAGAGTGCGAGGGCTCAGGGCGAGCGTCAGTGACAGGCGCTCCAGGTCGGCGCCCTGCTCCGGCAACTGGCGCGCCAGCTCCAGGCGCGCGCGGTCGAGCACGCTGTCGCCCTTGTTGATCTCCACCAGCAGGCGTTCAGCGTAGGCATCCAGGGTGCGCTGCACCTGGGCGTCGGCCTGGCCGAGCGGCAGCGCCAGCAGGCGCTTGGGGAAGACCAGGGCATTGTCCGGCTGATCGAACAGTACCGGGCAGCGGAAGATGCGTGCGTGTTCGCTGACGTCCGCCGGGGCACTGTGGCTGAAGCGCACTTCGAATGGCGCCTCGTCCACGCCACTGACCCAATGGCCGAAGCTGACCCAGCCGGCCAGCGTCTCCTCGCTCATCTGCCGTTGCTGTTGCGGCAGCAGCGCCTCCCAGCAGTGTTTGACCAACGGCTCGCAACCGGCGCGCGGCGGCTCGTCGGCCAGCTCGACGCGGCCCAGGTTGCCCACCAGCGCGGCATAGCGCGCCTGGCGATGCAGGGCGTCGGAAAGGGTCGCGCAGCTCATGATCAGGTAGCCGAGTACACCGTAGTAGCCAGGGCGCACCGCCTCGCCCAGATGCAGGCCGAGGTTGTCGTCGCCACTCAGGCGTACGCCGGCACCGACCAGTTCAAGGTAGGCACTGGCGGCAATACGCTGGTCGCGCTGGGCGAGGATCGAGGGATCCAGATGCACCGTCGCCAGCAGCTGCGCCGGCTCCACGCCGTGGCGCTGCAGATGCTCCACAAGGCCCTGCAGGTAGGCCACCGACACCGAACTGGGCAGGGGATCGCGATAGTCCATCGAGCTTTCCATTTTTTGCCCGCCATCATAGGGCCAGTGGCCCGCCGGGCGCGAGCCGAAAGCCCCGCCGGGCGGGAGCCGGCTCGCATAGGCAAGCCGGCGGGGGGCCGGTATACTCCGGCCCCATTGACGCTTTATTACAAGGATTCCGCCATGAAGCGACTGCTGCTTCCCTTCGTCGCGATCGCCCTGCTGACCGCCGCCATCGCTGGCTGCGGGCAGAAAGGCCCGCTGTACCTGCCGGACGACGAAAAGGCCAAGAACGAACACAGCAAGGACCGCTACGGTCTCTGAAGGCGTTCCCATGGACGCCTTCGACGTCCGCGGCGGGCTACTGCTCGCGGCAGACGTGCCAGCGTCGGCGATTGCCGAGCGCTTTGGCACGCCGCCCGGCGAAACCGGCGACTTCCCTGCCGGCTTCGCGCTCCCGCCCGGAAAGAAGGTGACCTGCTGGCCGTTCATCCGGCCGGCGCCTATGGTTTCGTCATGAATTCCAACGACAACACCCGGGGCCGCGCCGCTGAGGTGCTGGTGGATAGCTCGGCCGCGCACGGGGTGCGTTGCCGCAAGAGACAAGAGCTGTTCGCCGGCGAAAGCCTGCTGCCGGACTGAGGCCGAGACGACGATGCTTCTGCGCTTTACCAAGATGCACGGACTGGGCAATGACTTCATGGTCCTGGACCTGGTCAGCCAGCACGCCCATGTGCAGCCACGCCACGTCAAACAGTGGGGCGACCGCAATTTCGGAGTCGGTTTCGATCAACTGCTGATCGTCGAGCCGCCGAGCACACCGGACGCGGACTTCCGCTACCGCATCTTCAACTGCGACGGTACCGAGGTCGAACAGTGCGGCAACGGCGCGCGCTGCTTCGCGCGCTTCGTGGTCGACAAGCGCCTGACCGCGAAGAAGACCATCCGCGTGGAAACCAAGGGCGGCATGATCGAGCTGACCATCGCCAACGATGGCCAGGTCACCGTCGACATGGGCCCGCCGCGCCTGGTGCCCGAGCAGGTGCCGTTCAAGGCCGAGAGCGAGGCGCTGAGCTATCCCCTGGAAGTGGACGGGCAGAGCTACGAACTGGCCGCCATCTCCATGGGCAACCCGCACGGCGTGCTGCGCGTGGATGATGTCGACAGCGCACCGGTGCGCACGCTGGGCCCGAAACTCGAAGTCCACGAAAGCTTCCCGCAGAAGGCCAACATCGGCTTCCTGCAGATCGTCAATCCGCACCAGGCACGCTTGCGCGTCTGGGAACGTGGCGCCGGCGAGACCCTGGCCTGCGGCACCGGCGCCTGCGCCGCCGCCGTCGCCGGCATTCGCCAGGGCTGGCTGCAATCGCCGGTACAGATCGACCTTCCCGGCGGACGGTTGTCCATCGAGTGGGCAGGACCGGGTCAGCCCGTTATGATGACCGGGCCCGCCGTGCGGGTGTTCGAAGGCCAGGTACGTCTATAACCGGGACGCTTATGACCGATACTCCGCAGGACCCCACCGTTACGCTCGAAGCCGAACAGGTCGCCGACTATCTTCGCCGGCACCCTGAATTCTTCGTCGACCATGACGAGCTGATCCCGGAGATGCGCATTCCGCACCAGCCGGGCGATGCCGTGTCGCTGGTGGAGCGCCAGGTGCGCCTGCTGCGTGAACGCAACATCGAGATGCGCCATCGGCTGTCGCAATTGATGGACGTAGCCCGCGACAACGATCGCCTGTTCGACAAGACCCGCCGCCTGGTGCTCGACCTGCTCGACGCCACCAGCCTCGAGGAAATCGTCAGCACGGTGGAAGACAGCCTGCGCCACGAATTCCTCGTGCCCTACGTCAGCCTGATCCTGTTCAGCGACAACAACCTGCCGGTGGGCCGCTCGGTGAGCAGCGCCGAAGCGCACCAGGCCATCGGTGGCCTGCTGTCCGGCGGCAAGACCGTCTGCGGCGTGCTGCGCCCCCACGAGCTGGCCTTCCTGTTCTGCGAAAGCGAACGCGAGCAGGTCGGCTCCGCCGCCGTCGTGCCGCTGACCTTCCAGGGTCTGCACGGCGTGCTGGCAATCGGCAGCCCCGATCCGCAGCACTACAAGAGCTCGCTGGGCACCCTGTTCCTCGGCTACGTCGCCGAAGTCCTCGCGCGCACCCTGCCGCGCTTCTCCACGCCACTGCGCTCGGTACGCTGACCTTCGCAACGCGGTAAGCTGCCAGCCTGGCTGTATCACTGGGAGCTTTCCGCGTGTCGCTCGAAGCCGATCTGGAATCCTATCTGGAACACCTGCGCAGCGAGCGCCAGGTGTCCGTGCACACGCTCGACGGCTACCGCCGCGACCTGGCGCGGCTCGCCGCGCTGTGCGAGAAATCCTCGATCAACGAATGGTCGGCGCTGCAGGTACGCGACCTGCGCCTGTTCGTCGCCCGCCTGCACCAGCAGGGCCTTGCCAGCCGCAGCCTGGCCCGCCTGCTGTCGGCCACCCGCGGGCTGTACCAGTACCTGATTCGCGAAGGCCGCTGCCGACACGATCCCGCCGACGGCCTCGCCGCGCCCAAGGGCGCCCGCAAGCTGCCGCGCACGCTGGATACCGACCGCACCGCGCAACTGCTGGACGGCGGCGTCGAGGACGACTTCATCGCCCGTCGCGACCAGGCGTTGCTGGAGCTGTTCTATTCCTCCGGCCTGCGCCTCTCCGAGCTGGTCGGCCTCGACCTGGAATGGCTGGACCTGAAGGACGGCCTGGTACGCGTCCACGGCAAAGGCAACAAGGTCCGCGAACTGCCGGTCGGCCGCGCCGCGCGGCAGGCCATCGAAGCCTGGCTGCCACTACGGGCCAGCGTGTCGCCGCAGGACAACGCCGTCTTCATCGGCCGCAGCGGCAAGCGCCTGACGCCGCGCGCCATCCAGCTGCGGGTGCGCGAGGCCGGCGTGCGCGAGCTGGGCCAGCACCTGCACCCGCACATGCTGCGGCATTCGTTCGCCAGCCATATGCTCGAATCCTCCCAGGACCTGCGCGCGGTACAGGAGCTGCTCGGCCACGCCGACATCGCCACCACGCAGATCTACACCCACCTGGACTTCCAACACCTCGCCACGGTCTACGACCAGGCGCACCCACGGGCACGCCGTAAACCCGGAGCAGAAGAATGAGTATCCGTCTGGTCACCTTCGATCTCGACGACACGCTGTGGAACGTCGCCCCGGTGATGAACAGCGCCGAAGCCACCCTGCGTGACTGGCTCGCGGTGCACGCTGCACAGCTCGGCCCGGTGCCCATCGAGCACCTGTGGGCAATCCGCTCGCGGCTGATGGAGCAGGACCCGATGCTCAAGCACCGCTTGAGCGAGCTGCGCCGGCGCATCCTGTTCCACGCGCTGCTCGACGCGGGTTATCCACAGCCCGAGGCGACGGAGTTGGCCGAGGCCGGCTTCCAAACCTTCCTCCAGGCGCGGCACCAGGTGGCACTGTTCCCCGAGGTACACCCGACCCTGGAGCAACTGGCCAACCGCTTCATCCTCGGCGTGCTCACCAACGGCAACGCCGACGTGCGCCGGCTGGGCCTGGCCGACTACTTCCAGTTCGCCCTGTGCGCGGAAGAACTGGGCGTCGGCAAGCCCGATCCGCACCCGTTCCAGGAAGCGCTCAAGCGCGGCGGCGTCGCCGCCGAACACGCCGTGCACATCGGCGACCACCCCAGCGATGACATCGCCGGCGCGCGCCGCGCGGGCATGAAGGCGATCTGGTTCAACCCCGCGCGCAAGCAATGGGACGGCGAAGAAGCGCCCAGCGCGATCATCCACAACCTGGCAGAGCTGCCGGGCGTCCTGGCAAAGCTCTGATACTCCTGCTATTCGCAGGAGCGAGCTTGCTCGCGAACCAGGGCTCCCGGCTGCCGCTGGTTCCAGGTGATTCGCGAGCAAGCTCGCTCCTACAGCACGGCACGCCGCAATAATCGGACATGAAAAAGCCCCGCCGCTCCAGACGGAGCGACGGGGCTTTTCGTATTGCGTCAGATATCAGATAGGGCGGCTGCCGTATTTGCTATCCGGCTTCTTGGGCGGGTCGGCCACGACGTTGGGCTCGATCTCCTGCACCTTGCCGCCGCGAGTGAGGAATTCCTCCATCGCGCGAGCCAGTGCATCACGATCCTTCTGCTTGGCTTCGACCGAGGGCAGTTCCTCTTCTTCCGCAGCGGCCTTGGCTTTCTTGCCACCGCCCTTGGAAGAAGGGGCTTCATCCCCATCGCCGCTGTCTGCTTCGGCGTCGCCGTCGTCGGCTGCGGCGAGCTCTTCGCCATCATCCTCGTCAGCGCCGTCCAGCTCGTCCTGTTCCAGTTCTTCGTCGCTCATCGTTCAACCTCTGTGGTGCTGCAAAGCACGTTAGTTATAGCCCAGCTGCGCGCTTTGACGAACGCCGCCGGAAAAAATTCATACAAGCTCGCCCTGCCAGGTCGCCACTATCCTGCGCGGGCCGCCGTGGTCACGGTGCTCGCCCAGATAGATACCCTGCCAGGTGCCCATTGCCAAGCCTCCCTGCTGTATCGGCAGCGTCAGCTGACAGCCCAGCAGGCTCGACTTGAAATGCGCCGGAAGGTCATCCGGCCCCTCGTAGTCATGCTCGTAGCCGCCTTCACCCTGGGGCACCAGGCGATTGAAGAACCGCTCGAAGTCGCGACGCACCGAGGGATCGGCATTCTCGTTGACCGTCAGCGAGGCGGAGGTGTGCTGCAGCAGCAGGTGCAGCAGGCCTACCCGGCACCTCGACAGCTCCGGCAACGCAGCCAGGATCTCGTCGGTGACCAGGTGAAAACCTCGCGGGCGAGGGCGCAGGGTGATCGACTTCTGCTGCCACATGGCGGGCACTTCTCCGTCGCTAACGGTGATGCGCGCGCATTCTAGCGTGCTGATCGAAAAAGCAAAGGGCGCCCGAGGGCGCCCTTCGTCGAACTTGCGCGAACCCTTACAGGTTGTAGCCGCGTTCGTTGTGCAGGGAGAGGTCCAGACCCACGGTTTCCTCTTCCTCGGTGACGCGCAGGCCCATGACCAGGTCCAGGACCTTGAGGATCACGAAGCTGACGATACCGGTGTAGACGATGGTGAACGCCACGCCCTTGAACTGGGTGAACAGCTGGGCGCCGATGTCGGTCACGGTGCCGAAGCCGCCCAGGGCCGGCGCTGCGAACACGCCGGTGAGCAGGGCGCCGACGATACCGCCGACCGCATGCACGCCGAAGGCGTCCAGGGAGTCGTCGTAACCGACGGCACGCTTGAGGCTGGTGGCGGCGAAGAAGCAGATCACGCCGGCCGCCAGGCCGATCACGATGGCGCCCATCGGGCCACAGGTACCGGCGGCCGGGGTGACGGCAACCAGGCCGGCAACCACACCCGAAGCGATACCCAGGGCGCTCGGCTTACCGTGGGTGATCCACTCGGCGAACATCCAGCCCAGGGCAGCGGCGGCGGTGGCGATCTGGGTGACCAGCATGGCCATGCCGGCAGTACCGTTGGCAGCAGCCGCGGAACCGGCGTTGAAGCCGAACCAGCCCACCCACAGCAGCGCGGCGCCGATCAGGGTGTAGCCCAGGTTGTGCGGCGCCATGGCAGCGGTCGGGTAGCCCTTGCGCTTGCCCAGCACGATGCACGCCACCAGGCCGGCGATACCGGCGTTGATGTGCACCACGGTGCCGCCGGCGAAGTCCAGCACGCCCCAGTCCCACAGCAAGCCGCCGTCACCGCTCCAGACCATGTGGGCGATCGGTGCGTAGACCAGGGTGAACCACAGCGCGGTGAAGATCAGCATGGCCGAGAACTTCATGCGCTCGGCGAAGGCGCCGACGATCAGGGCCGGAGTGATGATCGCGAAGGTCATCTGGAACATCACGAAGATGCTTTCCGGGAACAGCGCCGCGGCGGAAGTCAAGCCGGTGCTGGTCAGGCCACTGAGGAAGGCCTTGTCCAGGCCGCCGACGAAGGAAGCGAAGTTGACCACGCCCTTCTCCATACCGACGGTATCGAAGGCCAGGCTGTAGCCGTAGACGACCCAGAGGATGCTGATCAGCGCGGTGATCGCAAAGCACTGCATCATGATCGACAGGACGTTCTTGGCGCGCACCATGCCGCCGTAGAACAGGGCCAGGCCGGGGATGGTCATCAGCAGCACCAGGGCACTGGAAATCAGCATCCAGGCGGTGTCACCGCTATTCAGGACGGGGGCCGCAGCCTCGTCGGCCAAGGCCAGACCGGGCATTGCGAGGGGCAATAGGGCGCCTAGCCCTGCGTATTTGCGCAGAGTCATTGTTGTTTCTCCTGGGGCGTGGGGTTCGGTGTGGGCTTGGCTTAGATCGCGTCGGTGCCGGTTTCGCCGGTACGGATACGAATGGCCTGTTCCAGATTTACGACAAAGATCTTGCCGTCACCGATCTTCCCGGTGTTGGCGGCCTTGGTGATGGCTTCGATAACACGATCCAGCTGGTCATCGGCAATGGCGACGTCGATCTTCACCTTCGGCAGGAAATCGACAACGTATTCCGCGCCACGGTACAGCTCGGTGTGGCCCTTCTGCCGGCCGAAGCCTTTGACTTCGGTCACAGTGATGCCCTGCACGCCGATCTCGGACAGCGACTCACGAACGTCGTCCAGCTTGAACGGCTTGATGATGGCTGTGACTAGCTTCATGTAACTCTCTCCCGTGTTTTGGTGGACCCGCCCCAGGAAGAACGAACCCGGAGACAAGTCTAAGCGCAGTGTCTGGCTTTTGTAATGCGCCGGCCGCCCTACCTCAGCACTCCGACTGCGTTGATCGAAGCGATCCTCTGCCTCGCCTGCCGCACCGGAACTGCATCGGTGCACGCCATGTATGCCCCAAAGCATGAAGCTTGCCAGTTCGTGGAAATGCCCGCGCCATCAGGCACTTGGCGTAAAAGAGGAGTTTCTGGCGATTCGCCAGCGCCGCCCGTGCGCACCGAAAGCGCGCACGGCGAGCGGGCACACTGCTCAAAAAGCGTGCAACGCCGCACGCCGCAGCCGGCGGCGGCTGCGTGATAGACTGCGCTCTGATTCAATCCGGAACCCATGAACCATGCTGCCGCCCAAAGCCTTCCTCGATGCCATCAGCCAACAAGCCGGTCGCCTGTTCGGTGGCGAATCGCCCCTGCCGAAGGCCGAGCTGGAAGCCCAGTTCAAGGTTCTGATGCAGAGCGCCTTCAGCAAGCTCGACCTGGTCAGCCGCGACGAATTCGACAGCCAGATGGTCGTCCTCGCGCGCACCCGCGCACGCCTCGAGGCCTTGGAAGCCAAGGTCGCCGAGATGGAAGCCCGCCTCTCCCCAGCCGATACAGCCGCCTCCGCCTCCGAAAACTGATCCCCGCCTGGCGGGCGGCATGCGATCCAGGAGTGATCCATGTCCCTCGCCATCGTCCATAGCCGCGCCCAGGTCGGCGTGGAAGCGCCCGGCGTCATCGTCGAGGCACACCTGGCCAACGGCCTGCCTTCCCTGACCCTGGTCGGCCTGCCCGAAGGCGCCGTGAAAGAGAGCAAGGACCGCGTGCGCAGCGCCCTGCTCAACGCCGGCTTCGATTTCCCCAACCGACGCATCACCCTGAACCTCGCCCCGGCCGACCTGCCGAAGGATGGCGGGCGTTTCGACCTGGCCATCGCCCTGGGCATCCTCGCCGCCAGCGGCCAGTTGGCCGACGCTGCCGGGCTGGATGAACTGGAATGCCTGGGCGAACTGGCGCTGTCCGGCACTTTGCGCCCGGTCCCCGGGGTATTACCTGCCGCCCTGGCTGCCCGCGCCGCCGGCCGCGCCCTGGTGGTGCCGAAGGAGAACGCCGAAGAGGCCAGCCTCGCCAGCGGCCTGACCGTCTACGCCGTCGGCCACCTGCTGGAGCTGGCCGCGCACTTCAGCGGCCAGGAGCGACTGCGTCCTTATGAGGCGAACGGCCTGATGCGGGTGACGCCGCCCTATCCGGACCTGTCGGAAGTCCAGGGCCAGGCCGCCGCCAAGCGCGCGCTATTGGTCGCCGCTGCCGGGGCGCACAACCTGCTGTTCAGCGGTCCGCCCGGCACCGGCAAGACCCTGCTCGCCAGCCGCCTGCCCGGCCTGATGCCGCCGCTGGACGAAGATGAGGCGTTGCAGGTTGCCGCGATCCATTCCGTGGCAGGTCGCGGGCCGCTGACTCACTGGCCACAGCGCCCCTTCAGACAACCGCACCACACCGCCTCCGCACCGGCGCTGGTCGGCGGGGGAAGCCGCCCGCAGCCGGGCGAGATCACACTGGCGCACGAAGGTGTGTTGTTCCTGGATGAATTGCCGGAGTTCGATCGCAAGGTCCTGGAGGTTCTCCGCGAACCGCTGGAAGGGGGCGAAATTGTCATCGCCCGCGCCAACGGCCGTGTGCGCTTCCCGGCACGCTTCCAGTTGGTGGCAGCGATGAACCCCTGCCCCTGCGGCTATCTCGGCGACCCCAGCGGGCGTTGCCGCTGCTCCCCGGAACAGATCCAGCGCTACCGCGCCAAGCTCTCCGGGCCGTTGCTGGACCGCATCGACCTGCACCTCACCGTCAACCGGGAAAGCACCACCCTTGCCCCCAGCGGGCCCAGCACCAGCAGCGCGGAACTGGCCACTCAGGTCGCCGCTGCCCGCCAGCGCCAGCTCGCCCGCCAGGGCTGCGCAAACGCGTTTCTTACGCTGAAGAAAATGCACCAATATTGTGCGTTAAGCCCGGAAGACCAGGCCTGGCTGGAAAAGGCCGGCGAACGCCTGAACCTGTCACTGCGCGCCCTGCACCGGATTCTCAAGGTCGCCCGCACCCTTGCCGACCTGCAGCAGGAAGACCGCATCGAGCGCCCGCACCTGGCCGAAGCGCTGCAATACCGTGCGGGGCATTAAACGCTGTAGTCCCAAGCCGTTAAGTCTGATCGTCAGGCTCCACGATGTTGAGGATATGGTCGCGATAGATATCGGGCAGAATTTCCAGGACCAGATCCTTACCGAGTAAATCGGTACCAATCAGCACTTCGCGTAGCAGATCGACCGAAACCTGGCGCAGGGCCGGTACGGACAGAGGGGCATAGCTGAGATGCCAAGGCTCAGGGTACATACCGCCTTTGAAGTAGCGATACGGCCGGAAAAATCCATAAGCGGCCATATTGGCGTCCAGCCACTGGTGCAATGCCCAGAACAGCCCGCCGGGAGCCACCTCTTCAGGTAGCAATTTCGGGGAGTAGCCGGGTGGCATTACTGCCCCATCGACGACATCGATCTCCGTTCCCCATTGATGGCGGCTCCCACCGGGCAACGCTGACCAGTTCAGGATGCAATGCACGATCTGAATTGGCGTCAGCTGGGTGAAGTTACGTGGGTGCCCCTGCATGTCATACAAAGCCTTGCTGCCACTGAACTTACCGTTCCAGATTCGAAGCTGAGTACGAAAATCTCGAAAGCTGCTGACCGGTAGAAGATCGAAGCCATCACGACCGGCAGCCTCACGCATCGCCATAAAGGCTGACGCCGCTTCAGGCTGCGCCGCCAAGCGCGGCTCAGGCAATTGCACTACATGGGATCGAACCCTACCCGTTAATTCCAGCTCGTTCAGCATGAACCTTTCACCCAACCTGATAGCCCGAACTCCACGCCCAACGACGCAGCCCTGTTCGTCGAAATCGTGCTCAAAAGGGCACAGGGCAATCTATCAGGTTAAACGGAATAACCTCCAACCACCGCTGCCGACGGAGCGATCAGCAGCGCCAGAATGGCCGCATCGCTTCCAGCTTCGCCTGCTCGCGGCTGATGCCGATGTCGCGCAGTTGCTCGTCGGAGAGCTCCAGCAGTTGCTTGCGGGTGCGCACGCGGCGCCAGAACTGCTGCCAGCGGCTTTCGCCAGCCTCACGCGGGGCCATGCGGGTGCCGGGGATCTCCAGCAGTTCCTGTTGATAAAGGGTCAGCCGCACATCACTCAGGCCGCTCATGTCGTCGCTCCTCCAGTCGGGTTCTTCGGACGTGGGGCTAGCGTGACGAATCGGGGAAAATCATTACAGATTCAACAAGGCAGAGTTTTTTCCATACAGAGCTGGGCGAAATCGGTCTGAATGGCGTATTTTTTCCCTATCTGTACTGCATCGAGCCGAACCAACCCGGCACGGGAGATCTGTCATGAAACGCTACGCGCAGTTGGCCGCCACCCTCGGCGAACGCATCGAGCAAGGCCTGTATCGCCCTGGCGACCGCCTGCCCTCGGTGCGCGCGCTAAGCGAAGAACATGGCGTCAGCATCAGCACCGTGCAGCAGGCCTATCGCGTACTGGAAGATGACGGTCTGGTGGAGCCGCGGCCCAAGTCCGGCTACTTCGTGCCGGAACGTCGCGAACTGCCGCCGATGCCGGCGATGACTCGCCCGGCGCAGCGGCCGGTGGATGTGTCGCAGTGGGACCAGGTACTGGAACAGGTGCGCCGCGCACCGGGCGGCGATTTCGTCCAGCTCGGACGCGGCACGCCGGATATCGCCAGCCCGTCGCTCAAGCCGCTGCAACGCGCGATGGTGCATGCCGCGCGGCGGACCGACCTGCAGAGCCTGGGCTACGAAGGCATCCAGGGCTCGCTGCCGCTGCGCGAGCAGATCGCCCGGCTGATGCTCGATTCCGGCTGCCAGGTGCCACCCAGCGAGATCGTCATCACCACCGGGTGCCAGGAAGCGCTGGCCATCACCCTGCGCGCCATCTGCGAACCGGGGGATATCATCGCCATCGACTCGCCGAGCTTCCACGGCGCCATGCAGGCGCTCAAGGCGTATGGCCTGAAGGCGCTGGAAATTCCCACCGACCCCACCAACGGCATCAGCCTGGAAGCGCTGGAACTGGCGATGGAACAGTGGCCGGTGAAGCTGATCCTGCTCACCCCCAACTGCAACAATCCGCTGGGCTACATCATGCCCGACGCCCGCAAGCGCGCCCTGCTGACGCTGGCCGCGCGCTACGACGTGCCGATCCTCGAGGACGACGTCTACGGTGAACTGGCCTACGCCTTCCCGCGTCCGCGCAGCATCAAGTCCTTCGACACCGACGACCGCGTCCTGCTGGCCAGCTCTTTCTCCAAGACGGTCGCGCCCGGCCTGCGCACCGGCTGGGTGGTGCCGGGGCGCTACCTGGATCGCATCCTGCACTTCAAGTACATCGCCAGTGGCACCTGCGCGCCGCAGCCGCAGATGGCCCTGGCCGAGTTCGTCGGCGGCGGCCACTACGAGCCGCACATCCGCCGCATGCGCGCGCAGTACCAGCGCCACCGCGACCTGATGACCGAGTGGGTCGGCCGCTACTTCCCCGAAGGCGCGCGAGTCACCCGGCCGCGCGGCGGCTTCATGCTCTGGGTCGAGTTCGACCCGCAGTTCGACAGCGTGCGGCTGAACCACGAGTTACGCCGCGACAACGTACAGGTAGCGGCGGGCAACATCTTTTCCGCCTCGGGCAAGTACCGCAACTGCATCCGCATGAACTACTCCAACCGCGACCTGCCGCTGATCGAAGCGGCCGTGCGCAAGGTCGGCGCCTGCGCCGGGCGGCTCACCGCCGAATTGCGCGAGCAGCAGGCCGAGCCGCTGCCGGCCTGAGGCGAAACATTTATCCACAGCCCGGCGCTGCCCCGTGACCGCGCCCTGCTGTACCTTGGTTTCCTTTTGCCGGGCTCCTGCCTTGACCAGTCTGACCCTCGGCCCACTGGCCATTCCCCTGCCCCACGTCCTGCTCTACCTCGGCTTCTTCGGTGCGCTGCTGGCCGGCTGGCTGGCCGGGCGCAAGCGCGGCGCCAATCCCGAAGGTGCGCTGTTCGCCATGTTCCTCGGCGGGTTGCTGGTGGCACGGCTGGCATTCGTTGCGCGCTATGCCGAGCAGTACGCGGCGACGCCCCTGAGCATTGTGGATATCCGCGATGGCGGGTTTCTCGCGCTACCAGGCGTGATCGCCGCCGCGCTGATCGGCGCCGTGCTGGCGTGGCGCAGGGCCGCACTGCGTCGCCCACTGGCCGTCGCGGCCGTGGTCGGCGTGTGCCTGTGGGGCGGCGGCAAGGCCGTGACTTCGGCGCTGGATCGCAGCCAGCAGCTTCCCGAACTCACGGTGATGGACTTGCGCGGTGCGGCTGTGGACCTGCGCGCGCGGGATGGCCGGCCCATGGTGGTGAACCTCTGGGCCACCTGGTGCCCGCCGTGCCGACGCGAAATGCCGGTGCTGGAGGCCGCCCAGAAGCAGCGCAGCGACGTGCGCTTCCTGCTGGTCAACCAGGGCGAGAACGCCGAAGCCGTGCAGCGATTCCTGCGCGACCAGGGCCTGAGCGAAACGGCAGTATTGCTCGACAGCGGCAACCGCCTGGGCCAGCTCACCGGTTCCTACGGTATGCCCACCACGCTGTTCTACGACGCCCAGGGGCGCCTGAAGCACAGCCAGATGGGCGAGCTTTCTGCTGCCAGCCTGGAGTACGGGCTGGGCCAGCTCAAGGAGTGATCCCTCCACTCCGTGTGAGTCTGGCGGAGAGTAATCCCCCGCCAACTCACAAGAAAGTTGGTTTATCAATCGAGGAAAATCGCCGCGGCACAAGTTCAATTGTTTGAATACTGCCCGAGACAATTCAATTTCATATAACTGACAATTTCTTTATCAAAAACAACTTCCAGGCAATTGAAATCACCGAGACGCCTCGGCTCCACCTGCTTTGCTACGAAACATCTGTTAGACCCTGAGAATATTCCGATTTCCTTCCTGAGCACGAACGCCCTGCGAAGCCATTCACTACGATGGCTCGGCATCAATTCACTTGATGACTTGCCGTCCGCGGCCCCGCCTGCGGCGGTACTGTTTTGCACTTTATTGAAGGAAATCCATGATGGGTCTTTTAAATATTTTTGGACTGGGCACAGGCACTTCGAGCTCATCTTCGTCCAAATTGAACTTCAACCTTAACGTCGCCACCGCGAATACCGAAGTTGGTATCAGCAGCATTGTGGACAAGGCCGCTGGAACAGCGCAGACGGGCGTTCAGGTGAAAACCCAGGATGCCACCGGCAAGGCTCTGGACCTCGCGATCAATTCCCTGTTGAACAGCTCGCAGGCGGTACCACCGGCAAGCTCGACCTGGGCCTGGTGACGCAGAATGGCGCCAAGACCACCGCCGCCGCGTTCGATGGCCTATTCAATGCCAGCAAGGCCGGCCTGACCGGCCAGGCGGATGTCGGCGTCAAGGTACAGGATGGCCTGAGCAAGGCACTCGACTTCGCCAACAGCTCGATCTTCAACCTCAGCAAGGATGGGGCTGCCGGCCAGACCGCGCTGGACGTGACCCCCCAGAATGGCACCAAGTCCTCCTCCTCCCAGTTCGACGGCATCGCCAGCATCGGCAAGGACGGCGCCACCGGCCAGACGAACCTGGACGTCAAGGTGCAGGATGGCCTGAGCAAGGCACTCGACTTCGCCAACAGCTCGATCTTCAACCTCAACAAGGATGGCGCTGCCGGCCAGACCGCACTGGACGTGGCCACCCAGAATGGCACCAAGTCCTCCTCCTCCCAGTTCGACGGCATCGCCAGCATCGGCAAGGACGGCGCCGCCGGCCAGACGAACCTGGACGTCAAGGTGCAGGATGGCCTGAGCAAGGCACTCGACTTCGCCAACAGCTCGATCTTCAACCTCAACAAGGATGGCGCTGCCGGCCAGACCGCACTGGACGTGACCACCCAGAATGGCACCAAGTCCTCCTCCTCCCAGTTCGACGGTATCGCCAGCGTCGGCAAGGACGGCGCCGACGCCCAGACGAACCTGGGCGTGAAGGTGCAGGACGGCCTGAGCAAGGCATTCGACTTCGCCAACAGCTCGCTCTTCGACGCCAGCAAGGACGGCGTGACGGGCAAGACGGCCCTGGGCCTGGCTGTCCTGAACGGTGCCAAGGCTTCTACCGCACTGTTCGATGGCCTGTTCAGCGCGGACAGCCATTCGCTGGCTGGCAAGTCCAGCATCGATGCGCAAAGCCAGGACGCCCAGGGCAAGTTCAACCTTGCTGGCACTTCGCTGTTCAGCGCCGACAGCTCCGGGGCGACTGCGCAGTCTGACCTCGGCATGGTCATTCAGAACTCGCAGAAACTTGCCGCCCTCAAGCTGAGCGACCTCCTGCAGGTCGGCCGCGACACCCTGTCGTTCTCCGGCGATCACACCGTGCAGGTACAACAAGCGGAAGGCGGCTCCTACCATCCGGTGTTCAATACGACCCTGGCGCTGGAGTCGGTTCTACCCTTGCACCACGAAGCCGCACTGGCCTGACCGGGCCTGATGCTGCCAGCCGGTAGCGGTGGCAGCAGGCAACCGCCCAGCATCCTTGCTGGGCGGTTTCTTTCCGGCCCTCGGCAGTGGGCCGCCAGGCCGTGAAGCGCAGCCGGACTCAGGCGCGCAGGTGGTTTTCCATCAGCCCTACGGCATCACGCCAGCGCACCCACAGGCTGCCCTGCCAATCCATCACCGGCAACGCTTCGCCCAGCAGATGCTGCATGCGCCGGCGCGGCAGGCGCGCATCGTGGTTGGGCTGGTCGCGCAGGACTGGCAGCACTTCATTGGTCAACCACTGGCGCAGGCTGCGGTTCTCCGGGTGGTAGCAATAGACCAGCAACAAGGCGTAGAAGCCGCTTTCACTGACCAATAGCTCCGGTTCGGGATTACCAACGAGACGTTCATGGCGGCTCTGGTCGCCGTCGAGACGGGTAATGAAGGGCGCGGAAATCTTGTAGCTGAGCAGCTTGCCGAGGTCACGTACTACGAACCACGCCTGCTGCTCGATCATCAGGCCGCGCAACTGCCGGTTATGGCGGACGAAACAGATCGGGGTCAGGCCTTGGTCGGCCAGAGAAATCGAAAGGTTCATGCAGAAGCTCCTTGCTTATTCAGGAAGCCGCCGCCCGGAACTGCCGAAAGAGGGAGGCGGACCGTGCAAGGGTGGAAACCGGACATTAGACAGCGATAGCCGGTCGGGCCGAAGCCCGCCTCACACGGCCCGCCATGGAGAGCGAAGCGAATCCGGCACCGAATAGGTGCCGGATTGCCCAACCCATGACGATCACTGTCGAATGTTCAGGTTTCCACACCTGGCCACGATGACGCCGTGGCAGGGCGAAACGCTAAGCAGTGAACTTGTAGGACCGCAACGCCGCGGCAGTGTAGGGGCCTTCCCAAGCATCCCGCAGCCGCTTTACCGCCCCAGCGTGATGACTTTCGGGAACTGCGAGGCTGTCGGGAAATTCACCGGGAAACACCCTGCGCCAGCGTTCGCCTGAAGGAATGGCGCCAAGCGGTTCGCGAGCAAGCTCGCTCCTGCAGGCGTGCACCGCTCCTTGTAGGACCGAGGGGGACGCCCAGTCCTTGCTCGCGAACCTATCTGCCCGGCAGCGCAGGAACTGGGCAATAGCGTAGGACGCATCACCCGGAACGGGTTATCCGCCGGCCACTTCGCGGCGGATAACGCCGGCGCGTGATGCGCCCCGCAAGAGCGACCGTGGTGCAAGAACCGGAAAGCGGCGTAGGAGCGGACCCGTCCGCGATGGCATCCGACGCGATGCGGACCTATCGCGGACGGAGTCCGCTCCTGCACAGGCGCAACGCGCTTACTGGATCTCCTCCGGCGTGACGATCACCCAGTTCTTGTCGGCGGTCACCGGCTGGCCGAGCTTGGCCTGGGCTTCGGCGTTCTTCTTGATCATGCCGTTGAGCTGATCCATGTACTTGGCCTTGCGGTTGATCCACAGGTGCACGCCGTTCTCGGCGGTTCCGTTGAAGAGCATGTAGCCGTCGCTGCTGGGCGTATCGCCGCCGACCAGGATGGGCTTCTTCCACTGGTCGATGTAGGTGAGGATCGCCGCCTGCTTGCCGGCCATCCAGGTCGCCGGAGTCCACAGGTAGGGGGTGATCTCCAGGTCCAGGTTGGCCTTGGGATCGTACTTGCCCTCGCTGATCTGCTTGCGCGCGGTGGTCAGCGCGCCACTCTGGCGGTCCTTGAGCAGGGTGGTGACGCCGATGACGTTCTCCGGCTTCACGTTGTAGCCGTACTTGGGATCGCTGGCGACCATGCGCACCAGTTCCTCGTGGGCGGCGGTCATCACATAGACCTCAATGCCGTTCTCCATCAGCTTGTTGTACAGCTCGGTCTGGCCGGTGAAGACCTTGGGCGGGTTGATCGAGAGGGTCTTGACCACATCGCCTTCGTAATAGGTGCTGGGCACCGGCTTGCCGTAGGCCATCAGCTCGTCGACATAGCCCTTGAGCTCCTTGAGGGTGAAGCCGGAGAACACCTGGGCGACCCAGGGGTAGCAGACCAGGTCGTCGACTTCGCAGAGCCGGTAGTAGTAGCTATTGAGGCTTTCCTTGTGGCCGTTCACGTCCTTGAAGGGGATCAGCTTGAGCGAGGGGTCGAGCTTCTCGCGGGTCAGCACGCCTTTCATTTCCAGGAAGGGCAGCAGCGATTCCTCGAGGTCGTAGCGGTAGCTGGTGTTGTCCATGTCGAAGACCGCGAAGGCGCCCTTGTTGGCATTGGCAGCGATCAAGGCGTCGAGCTGCTTGGCGGCGGGCGCCGGCCAGTGCTTCAGCTCAGTGGCGGCAAACGTGGTGCTGGCGAGGCCGGCCAGGATCAGGCCGGCGAGCAAGGTGCGCATGGGCTTCATGGAATTCCCCCGAGTGGTGTTGTTGGAATGGGGAAGGCCCGACACGGGCCCTCGCTGGACTAGTCCAGCAATGACCCTAGCAAAGCGCTGTTTCAGCTCTGCGACGGCAGCGACGCGAACCGTCGCGAAGGCGGCAGGACATATCCATACGCGCCACGCGGCTTTGCCGGCAGCGACGACTGGTCTAGTTCACCGCACGGCGCAGGCGGCCGGGGGCCTCGCCGTAGGTGTCCCTGAACTTCTTGGTGAAGGAGGCCTGGGACTGGTAGCCGACCTGGGCGGCAATGTCGGAGAGGCTCAGCTGCGAGGTGCTCAGCAGGCGGTAGGCCAGTTCCATGCGCACTGTGGTCAGCAGCGCCCAGGGCGACCGCCCGGCAACCTGGGTGAACAGGCGCGTGAAAGTGGCGCGGGACATGTTCGCCCGCTCAGCCAGAGCCTCGATGGTCCACTCGTGGGCAGGATCGTCGAGCATGGCCTCCCAGGCGCGGCTCAGGCGCCTGTCGGCGAGCAATGCCAGGGTGCCGCTGCTGGGGGTGTGCTCCTGCAGGTAGACGCGCAGGATCAGGGTGAACAGCGCCGAAGACAATGCATCGACCAGGAAACGCGCACCGGCCTGGTTACCCTCAGCCTCGGCGCGCAGCAGGCCGACCAGTGCGGCCACGGCATCGCCCAGTCCATTGTCCTGGCAGGACACCTTCAGGACACTCGGCAAGGAGCCGATCAGCAGCGAGCCGCGCTGGTAATGGAAGCTGCCGCAAAGCATGTCCAGCTCGCCCTCGCCTGTGCCAAGGCGATGGACCGGCAACAGGCCCGCCTCGTGGACTTCCGGCGACTGCGCGGCCACCCGCGTGCCTTGGCTGCGCAACAGGTGGGCTGCACCATCGGGCAGGACCAGTACCTCGCCTGCCTTGAGGTCCAGGGCCTGCCCGTCGGGCATTTCCGCCCGGCAGCTGCCGGACAGCACCACGTGGTACTGCGCCGTCCCCTCGGGCAAGGGCTCGTGATCCAGAGCCCAGTCGCCGAGGAAGCGGCAACGCAGGTCGAGACTGCCGCGCAGGCCGGCCAGCTGGATGAGGTGGTCGATGGAGTTCATGGGATTCCCGGCGAAGGCAACGGCTGACAGATTATCCGCAGCGATGCGTCATTCGAAGTAGTCCACCACTGGCATCTGCATCGCCTGCATCTCGGCCTGGAGGAATTCGCGCAGCCGCCGCAGGCGCCCCTGGTCCCGACGCGCGCGGGGCCAGACCAGGTAATAACTCTCGCCACTGGCGACGGCACTGGGCCAGGGCAGTGCCAGGCGGCCCTGATTGGCATCCTCGGCGACCATCACCAGGTCGCCGATGGAAACACCGTAGCCGCGGGTCGCGGCGACTATGCCCAGTTCGAGGGTATCGAATACCTGTCCGCCCTTGAGCGAGACCTGCTCCCCCAGGCCCATGCGCTGCAACCAGCGCCGCCAATCGCGACGGTCGGGGGTGGGGTGCAGCAGTTCGGCGCCGGCCAGCCGCTCGGCGTCCCAGGGGCCATCCGCCAGCAGCGCGGGCGAGCCGACGGGAATCAGCCATTCGGGAAACAGCAAGGCGGCCTCCCAGTCCGGCGGAAAGTGCCCCGAGCTCAGCAGCACCGCGCAATCGAAGGGCTCATGCACGAAGTCGACGCGATCCACGTCCATCCAGGCGCTGGTCAGCTGCACCTCGATATCGCTGTTCTGCATGCGGAACTTGCTCAGCCGCGCCAGCAACCAGCGCATGGTCAGGGTCGACGGCGCCTTCAGCCGCAGCACGCCTTCGTCCGCGCGCAGGCTGGCACAGGCGCGCTCCAGCGCATCAAAGCCGTCGCGCAGGCCGGGCAGCAGCATCCGCGCGGTTTCGGTCAGCTCCAGCTGGCGGCCGCGGCGCTGGAACAGCCGGCAGGCGAAGTGTTCTTCCAGGGTCTTGATGTGCCGGCTGACCGCGCTCTGGGTGATCGCCAGTTCCTCGGCGGCACGGGTGAAGGACGCGTGCCGCGCGGCGGCCTCGAAGGCGCGCAGGGCATAAAGGGGCGGCAACTGGCGGTTCATGGCGGGCTCCGGTTGTCTTAAGCATGAGTATGACTCATGGATGGCATCGCATTTTTCCTTTTGTGCCCGCGTCCACAACGGCCGGAGAATGGGCCACTCCTACCGATGCGGCGCCTGCCGCTTGCTGAGCCTGACTCATGAAACGCCCGTACCGTGACGAACTCGCCGCCATCCTGCGCCTTGCCGGCCCGCTGATTGCCGCCCAACTGGCCTACGTCGCCATGGTGTTCACCGACACCGTGATGATGGGCAAGCTCGGCCGCGAGGCACTGGCCGCCGGCGGCCTCGGGGCTTCGACTTACGCGTTGGTTTCGACCTTCTGTGTCGGCGTGGTCGCGGCCACCGGCAACCTGGTGGCGATTCGGCATGGTGCAAAAGACGCCCGCGGCGTGGTCGAAGCGACCCAGGCCGGCCTGTGGATCGGTGGCGCGCTGGCGCTGCTGGCGGGCCTGTTGCTGTGGAACCTCGGGCCGATCCTGATCGCTTTCGGCCAGGCCCCGGAAACGGTCGCCGGCACCATGAGTTTTCTGCACAGCATCGTCTTCGCCCTGCCCGGCTACATGGCCTTCATGGTGCTGCGCGGTTTCACCAGCGCCATCGAGCGGCCCGGCCCGGTCATGGCCATCAGCCTGATCGGCGCGCTGGCCAACTTCGCCCTCAATTACGCCTTCATCGAGGGACTGTTCGGCCTGCCGCGCCTGGGGCTGGCGGGAATCGGCATGGTCACCGCGGTGGTGATGAATGCGCTGCCGGTGATCTTCGCCCTGTACCTGCGCTGGCACCGGGCCTACGCGCCCTACCCGCTGCTGAAGGGATTGTCGAAGCCGGACTTCAAGGTGATCGGCGAATCGCTGCGGTTGGGCATTTCCATCGGCGGTACCTACGCCGTGGAGTCGGGCATGTTCACCGTGGCGACGCTGTGCATGGGCGTGATCGGCAGCACCGCGCTGGCGGCGCACCAGATCGCCATCCAGTCGGTGTACGTGGCGTTCATGGTGCCCATGGGGCTTTCCTACGCAGTGACCTTCCGCATCGGCCAGCACTACGGCGCCGGCCGGCTGGTCGAGGCGCGCCGCGCCGGGCGGCTGGGCATCGGCTTCGGCGCCAGCTGCATGCTCGCCTTCGCCGCGCTGTTCTGGCTGGCACCGGAGCTGGTCATCGGCCTGTTCATCGACCACAACGACCCGGCCAACCGCGATGTGGTGCAACTGGCGGTCAGCCTGCTGGCCATCGCCGCGTGGTTCGAGTTGTTCGACGGCACCCAGTGCATCGCCATGGGCGCGATCCGCGGCCTGAAGGATGCGCGCACCACTTTCCTCGTCGGGCTGGCCGGCTACTGGCTGGTGGGCGTGCCGATGGCGTTGCTGCTGGCTTTCCCGCTGGGCTGGGGGCCGAGTGGCGTGTGGTGGGGGCTGGCGTCGGGCCTGGCCTGCGCGGCCATCGGGCTGACGCTGGCCTTCGAGGCGAAGACGTCGCGCTTGCTACGTCCGCGCACGGCTAGCGCGGCGCTGGCCGTGCCAGCTGGTCGCTAGCTGACCGAGTCCTGCAGGCGCAGCGCACGGTTGGCACCGAAGACCAGGAAACGCGCCAGCTCCGACAATGGCAGCGGCCGGCTGATCCAGTAACCCTGGACCTGGTCGCAGCCGAACTGGCGCAACTCGTCCTGCTGGGCGGCGGTCTCGACACCTTCGGCGACCACTTCCAGGTTGAGGTTGTGCGCCAGGTTGATCATCGCCCGCACCAGTTGCAGGTTTTCCGTGCGTTCGTGCATGCCGCCGACGAAGCTCTTGTCGATCTTCAGCAGGGTGATCGGCAGGCTGTTGAGGTGCACGAAGGACGAGAAGCCGGTGCCGAAATCGTCCAGCGAGAAGCGCACGCCGAGCCGGCCAAGGGCCTGCATGGTCTGCAGGACCTGGTCGCTGCGGCGCATCACGGCGGTTTCGGTGAGTTCGAATTCCAGCCACTGGGCATCGACGCCGCGCTCGCGGATCAGGCGCTCCAGGGTCGGCAGCAGCTGGCTGTCCTGGAACTGGCGGAACGACAGGTTCACTGCCATGTGCAGCGGCGGCAGGCCGCGCCCGCGCAGCCACTGCATGTCCCGCAGGGCACGGGAGATGACCCAGTAACCCAGCGGCACGATCAGCCCGCTTTCCTCGGCCAGCGGCACGAAGTCGCCCGGCGTCAGCAGGCCGCGCTCGGGATGGCGCCAGCGCACCAGGGCCTCGAGGCCGACGATCTGCCCGGTGTGCAGGTCCAGGCGCGGCTGGTAGTGCAGCTCCAGCTCGTCGCGACGCAGCGCCCGGCGCAACTCGCTCTCCAGGTCGGCGAGGCTGCGGGCGCCACGGTTGATGCGCTCATCGAAGATGTGGAAGGTGCAGCCTTGGCGCGACTTGGCCTGTTGCATGGCGATGTGCGCGTGCCACAGCAGCGGGTCGGCGGCCTCACCGGCGCGGGCGTGGGCCATGCCCAGGCTGCAGCCCAGCAGCAGGCTTTCGCCCTCGACCCAGTAGGGTTCGCCCAGGGACTCGACTATCAGTTCGGCGACCTTCTCCACCCGTGCCGGGTCGCGGCGGGTGTCCAGCAGCAGGGCGAACTCGTCGCTGCCCAGGCGGGCGATGTGGTCGCCGTTGTCCAGGTGCGCCTTCAGCCGTGCCACCACCTGCAGGATCAGGCGGTCGCCGGCCTGGTGGCCGAGGGCGTCGTTGACGTGGCGGAAGTTGTCCAGGTCCAGGTGGCCCAGCGCCAGGCCGCGCCCTTCGCTCTCGCTCAGCCGGGCGGCGAGCAGGGTCTGGAAACCCTGGCGGTTGGCGATGCCGGTCAGCGGGTCCTGTTCGGCCAGGCTCTGCAGGGTGTTCTGCAACGAAGTGCGCTCGCGCACGTAGCGCAGGGTACGGCGCAGGACTTCGACACTGAGGGACTCGGCCACCAGGTAGTCGGCGACGCCGACGGGCTCTTCCGCGGGCTCGCGCTCCAGCAGCAGGATCAGCGGCAGGTGGCACTGGTGGGCGGACGGCAACTTGGCGGGCGTGGTGAGCACCAGGCCGACCTGATCCTCGTCGAACAGGGCGCTGGCGGCTTGCCAGGACGGGGCCGTGATCAGCGAATAGCCCGGCCCCAACGCGGCCAGATGCCCGCGCAGTAGCTGGGCCCACTGCGGCGCTTCCGCCAGCAGGAGCAGGCGCGTTGGTTCGACCGACGCTGCCAAGCGACCCCCATGTATCTCTAGAAAGGGGAGAAACTCCAGGCACCATCCCTGCGCCCATTTCCCCCGGTTTTGAAGCGACGCCATCCGGACATCCCACGGATGTAGACGAAACTTCAGAGAAACTCTTAAGAGTTTTCTTCAAGTAATGCTGTCACAAGCCTAATACATGTACAGATTTATCCAAAACACATAAGTACGATCGTGTCACAGATCGCCGCTATTCCGAGCGGCACCCCGACGCCCGGCACGGCCTGCTAGAATACGCCCCCGCTTCACTACAGACCCCGCCTTCATGTCCCGACTCAATCCCCGGCAGCAAGAGGCCGTGAACTACGTCGGCGGCCCGCTCCTGGTGCTGGCCGGCGCCGGCTCCGGCAAGACCAGCGTGATCACCCGCAAGATCGCGTACCTCGTGCAGCAATGCGGCATCCGCGCCCAGTACATCGTCGCCGTGACCTTCACCAACAAGGCCGCCCGCGAGATGAAAGAGCGCGTCAGCACCCTGCTGCGCCCGGGCGAAGGCAAGGGCCTGACCGTCTCGACCTTCCACAACCTGGGCCTGAACATCATCCGCAAGGAACACGCGGCCCTCGGCTACAAGCCCGGCTTCTCGATCTTCGACGAGAGCGATGTGAAGGCGCTGATGACCGACATCATGCAGAAGGAATATTCCGGCGATGACGGTCTGGACGAGATCAAGAACCTGATCGGCAGTTGGAAGAACGACCTGATCCTTCCGGAAGAGGCGCTGGAAAAGGCGCGCAACCCCAAGGAACAGACCGCGGCCATGGTCTACCTGCATTACCAGCGCACGCTCAAGGCGTACAACGCGGTGGACTTCGACGACCTCATCCTGCAGCCGGTGAAGCTGTTCCAGGAGCACCCGGAGATCCTCGACAAGTGGCGCAACCGCGTGCGCTACATGCTGGTGGACGAATACCAGGACACCAACGCCAGCCAGTACCTGCTGGTGAAGATGCTGGTGCAGCAGCGCGCGCACTTCACCGTGGTGGGTGACGACGACCAGTCAATCTACGCCTGGCGCGGCGCGCGCCCGGAAAACCTGATGCAGCTCAAGGATGACTTCCCCTCGCTGAAGGTGGTGATGCTGGAGCAGAACTACCGCTCCACCAGCCGTATCCTCAAGTGCGCCAACATCCTCATCGCCAACAATCCCCACGTGTTCGAGAAACAGCTGTGGAGTGAGATGGGCGAAGGCGACCCGATCCGCGTGATCCGCTGCCGCAACGAGGAATCCGAGGCCGAGCGGGTGGCCATGGAAATCCTCACCATCCACCTGAAGACGCAGCGGCCCTACAGCGAATTCGCCATCCTCTACCGGGGCAACTATCAGGCGAAGCTGATCGAGCTGAAACTTCAGCACCACCAGATTCCCTATCACCTGTCAGGCGGCACCAGCTTCTTCGGACGCCAGGAAGTGAAGGACCTGATGTCCTATTTCCGCCTGCTGGTGAACCCGGACGATGACAACGCCTTCCTCCGGGTGATCAACGTACCGCGCCGGGAAATCGGCTCCACCACCCTGGAGAAGCTCGGCAACTACGCCACCGAACGCGGTTGCTCGATGTTCAATGCTTCCGGCGAGCTTGGCCTGTCCGAACACCTGGACGGCCGCTACATCGAGCGTCTGCAGCGCTTCAAGCGCTTCATCGACAAGGTCCGCGAGCAGTGCGCCGGCAGCGACCCGATCGGCGCGCTGCGCAGCATGGTGATGGACATCGACTACGAGAACTGGCTGCGGCAGAACGCGTCCAGCGACAAGGTTGCCGATTTCCGCATGGGCAACGTCTGGTTCCTCATCGAAGCGCTGAAGAACACCCTGGAGCGCGACGAAGAAGGCGACATGACCATCGAACAGGCCATCGCCAAGCTGGTGCTGCGCGACATGCTCGAACGCCAGCAGGAAGAGGAAGAAGGCGCCGACGGCGTGCAGATGATGACCCTGCACGCCTCAAAGGGCCTGGAATTCCCCTACGTGTTCATTCTCGGCGTGGAAGAGGAAATCCTCCCGCACCGCTCCAGCATCGAGGCCGACACCATCGAGGAAGAGCGGCGCCTGGCCTATGTGGGCATCACCCGGGCAAAGAAGAACCTGGCCATGACCTTCGCCGCCAAGCGCAAGCAGTACGGCGAAATCATCGACTGCTCGCCCAGCCGTTTCCTCGACGAACTGCCGCCCGAAGACCTGGTCTGGGAAGGCCAGGAGGACGCGCCGCAGGAGGTGAAGGTGGCCAAGGGCAATTCGGCGCTGGCGGATATCCGGGCGATGCTCAAGCGCTGAGCTCCCCGGTCAGTCTCGTGCCGGAGCACCCTCTCCCCCGCCCTCTCCCTGAAGGGAGAGGGAGCCGCCCGGCGTTCGCTGCAACTAAGACGTCCGCCGGCGAGCACCGGTAGTCCGCCCCACTCGGACCAGTCCCCTCTCCCTTCGGAGCGGGGCGCGCAGCCAGGGTCAGGGAGAGGGCCAAGCACAGGCAGGTTTCCCCCGACAGGCGATCCGTGTACTTCCGCCCATCGAAAAACTGTCCATTCGATCAGCAATTGCATTGGTCGGAACATCGCGCAGATGGCCACTGGCGTTGTAGAATTACGCGCTTCATCAGCGACAGCCGCTCCGGAAGCACCCCCGTGAACACTCTCAAAGACAAAATTCGCAGCGAAGGCATCGTTCTTTCCGAACAGGTCCTCAAGGTAGACGCCTTCCTCAACCACCAGATCGACCCGGCGCTGATGAAGCAGATCGGCCATGAATTCGCCGAACGCTTCAAGAACCAGGGCATCACCAAGATCGTCACCATCGAGGCATCCGGCATCGCCCCGGCGATCATGGCCGGCCTTGAGCTGGGCATCCCGGTGATCTTCGCCCGCAAGTTCCAGTCGCTGACCCTGAAGAACGACCTGCTGATCTCCAAGGTCTTCTCCTTCACCAAGCAGACCGAAAGCACCATCGCCATCTCGGCCAAGCACCTGACCGCCGCCGACCACGTACTGGTGGTGGACGACTTCCTCGCCAACGGCCATGCCGCCAAGGCGCTGATCGACCTGATCCAGCAGGCGGGCGCCAGCATCGCCGGCCTGGGCATCGTCATCGAGAAGTCCTTCCAGGAAGGCCGTTCCCTGCTGGAAAGCGAGGGTTACCGCGTGGAATCCCTGGCTCGGGTGAAGTCCCTGGCCAACGGTCAGGTCGAGTTCCTCGAAGACTGATCCACCGCACCACGAAAAAAGGCGGGCGCCGACAGGGCCCGCCTTTTTTCATACCTGAAAGCCGACCTTGCGTAGGGCGCATAACCTGGAACAGGTTATCCGCCGACTCCCTGGCGGCGGATAACGCTGGCGCGTTATGCGCCCTACGCGTCTACAAGGTTTGTTCGGCGCTGGCTTTCAGGCCGGCCAGTACCAGGCGCTGGTAGAGCTCCTCGCGCAGCCCCTCCGGATTCGCCAGCCCCATGCGCTCCAGGTGCGCCGGGTAGGCCTCCGGCGCCGGCGCATCGAGAGTCGCCTTGCCCAGTTCGAGAATCTCGCTCAGCTTCAGCTTGCTCTTGAGCCAACCCAACGCGCGCAGCAACTCGCGCTCCTGTTCGGTGAAGTCGCAACCCAAGGGGAACTCCGGCAGCAGATGACGATGCTGTCGCGCCGCGTCCCGCAGGCGCTCCGGGGTATTGTCGCGATAGCGCTGGTCCAGCTCGAAGTCCTTCGGCAGCTTGCCGGCCTCCTGGGCCTGGGCGATCAGCGCATCCTGGAAGCGCGAGTCGGCGATGGACAGCATGGCGGCGATCACCTCGGCATCGTTACGGCCGCGCAGGTCAGCGACGCCGTACTCGGTCACCACCATGTCGCGCAAGTGTCGGGGAATCGTCGTGTGGCCGTAGCTCCAGACGATGTTGGAGCTCAGCTCACCCTCGGACTCGCGCCAGCTGCGCAGCATCAGGATGGAGCGCCCGCCTTCCAGTTCATGGGCCTGGGCGACGAAGTTGTACTGCCCGCCGACACCGCTGAGTACCCGGCCGTCCTCCAGTTGGTCGGCCACGCCAGCGCCCAGCAGGGTGACGGTGAAGGCGCTGTTGATGAAGCGCGCATCCCGGCGCTGCTCGCGCTTGAGTTCCTCGTCGCGGTACAGGTTGTTGACGAAGCCGATGCCGGTCATGCCGATACCGGCCAGCTCCTCGCGGGGCATCTCGCGCAGGCGCCGGTAGAAGGCCTGCGGACCGAGGAAAAATCCGCCGTGCAGCCAGACGCCCGGCTCGGTCGACGCGGCGCCGGGGCGCGCCGCTACCCGGCGGTTGAGCACACCCGCCTCAGCCAGGGCCAGCAGGCCGGGAACAAACATTTCGCTGCAGCCATACAGCCCGCGCTGGAACGCGCCCAGACCGCCGTCGCGCTCGATCAGCCCGGCGTGGCGGGCGGTGGAGTCGAGGCCGTCGAGCAGCGCACGATAGCCATCGTTGTCGCGCTGGCGGGTCAGCAGCGCCGAGGTCAGGGCATCGCCCATGGAGCCGATGCCGATCTGCAAGGTGCCGCCGTCGCGCACCAGGGCGCTGGCATGCAGGCCGATGCAGTGGTCCTGAAGGCCCACTGGCAGGTTGGGGGTGGAAAACAGCGTGCTGTTGTCGCCCGGCGCATCCACCAGCAGGTCGAAGAAGTCCTCGTCCACTTCGGCGTCGCCGGGCATGTACGGCAACTGGTCGTGGACGACGCCGATAATGACGATGGTTTCGCCTGCCGCGCGGCGACGCTGCAGCATCGGCAACAGGTCGAGGGTGATGTCCGGATTGCACGCCAGGCTCAGCTTGCCCGGCCGCGCCGGGTCACGCGCAACCAGTTGGGCAACGGCATTGACGCCCTTGGCGTTGATGTCCCGCGCCACGTGGCTGTAGTTGCAGCTGATGTAGTTCTGCTGCGCCGGGGCGCTGTCCAGCAGGCTACCGGGCTGCAGGTAGAACTCTTCGACGCGGATGTTTTCCGGCACGTTGCCGCTGCGCAGGTCGTGCAGGTAATCCAGTTCCGGGTAGTCGCCGTAGATGCGCTCGACGAAGGGGTCGAGGAAGCGCCGCTGTAGCTCGCCGCCGGCCTGCGGGCGGCCGAGGGACAGCGCCGTGTAGAACGTCAGTTGCCGGCGCGGGTTCTCGCGCATGTGCCGGTACAGCGCATTGGCCAGTCGGTTGGGCTTGCCCAGGCCCAGCGGAAGCCCGAGACGGATGTGCCCGTCCAGGCGGTGCAGCAGTTCTTCAACAGCGGTTTCGATCGAGCAGGATTGCACCTGGCATCCCTCCGGGTTCGTTGTTCACGACTGGAGTTTGGACCGGCTTTACGCAAAAGTTGCTCCCGCTACATGCGCAGCGACAAATCGCGGGCATGAAAAAGCCGCCCTTGGGCGGCTTTTTCGCACAGGTCGGCTGTTACAGGCCGGACATGTGGTGAATCGCAGCTTTCAGCTCATCATCGGAGCAATCAGCGCAGGTGCCTTTGGGCGGCATGGCGTTGATACCCGAGATAGCCTTGGCCAGCAGGCCGTCGAGGCCGCCCTGCTCTTTCGCGCGCTTGCCCCACTCGGCCTTGTCGCCAACTTTCGGCGCGCCCAGCAGGCCGCTACCGTGGCAGTTGGTGCAGACCTTGCCGACAATCTCTTCGCCCGAACGCGGGGCACCGCCACCACCGGCAGCTGCTACGGCGCCAACGCCTTCGCATTCCTTGCCCTGGACGCAGACTTTGCCGACAGGTTCGAGACGCTTGGCAATGGCGTCATCGTTGGTCGCGGCCTGAACGCTCACTGCCCACAGGGCCAGTACGGCAGCTTGGGCTGCCAGGATTTTTCTAATCAGGTTCACCCTTTCACCCTCATCGTGGCTTATCACGCCCGGTCGCGGTGCAGTCACAGTCTCGGGCCGCGCGAGCGGGCGCAAGTATAACGGCAAAGCCGGGAAGCTCGAAACAATTGCGCCACCTTGCCGGCCTTTGCGGCATTAGGTCGCAGCTGATCTGGCCGGTCCTACCGGCTATTCAAAAATTTGCCGGTGTGGTCGCGCTGATCAGTCGTGCCGGGGTTTCGAACGGATTACGGAAGCGGTGCGGCTTGGTGCTGTCGAAATAGTAGCTGTCGCCACATTCGAGGACGAAAGTCTCGTCGCCGACGGTCAGTTCCAGACGGCCTTCGACCAGTACGCCGGTCTCTTCGCCTTCGTGGGCGTACATGTCGTCACCGGTGTCGGAACCCGGCGGATAGGTCTCGTCGAGCAGGGTGATGGCACGGCTGGGGTAGTCCTTGCCGATCAGCTTCATGACGATCGAGCCACTGGACAGGTCGCTGAGTTCGTCTGCCTTGTAGACCACAGGAGTGTTGCTGCTCTGCTCAAGATCGAGGGAAAAGAACTCGACCAGGGACATCGGAATACCACCCAGCACTTTCTTCAGCGAACTGATGGAGGGGCTGACGCTGTTCTTCTCGATCATCGAGATTGTGCTGTTGGTCACACCCGCCCGTTTGGCGAGTTCGCGCTGGGACAAACCTTTGAGCTTACGGATGGCTTGCAGACGAGCACCGACGTCCAAGGGTGGGGTCCTCCTTATTTTTGTATCAGGCAGGCTCAAGAACCTGTCTTTGATCTGCTGCGCGTCGGCATCACTGCGTTGAAAGCGCCTCCGGGATGCTCATTTACTGGCGTAAATTCCGCGCCCTCAGCCACTTTCGCCTTGGTCTGCTCTAGCTCGCGAGATCAAAAACAGGCTCTGAAAGGCAGAACCCGCAGCGGCTTGAGCCGAGCGGGTTCCAAGTGCCACGTATCATGGCAACACCGTTCAGTATTTACAACAGATCGCCCGACGATCCTGCGCAAACTTTACGGGCGGTATCCGTCACTCGCCGCTATAGACCCGCGGGACGCGCTTGAGGTTGCAGAACAGCTGGTAGGGAATGCTGCCACACAGGGAAGCCAGTTGGCTGGCGGGGACGTTCGGGCCCCAGAGTTCGACGCGGCTGCCCAGGCCTGCCTGCGGCAGGTCGGTCAGGTCCACGGTGAGCATGTCCATGGACACACGGCCGATGATGCGGCTGGGCTTGCCGTCGATGAACACCGGCGTGCCGTCCGGCGCGTGGCGCGGATAGCCGTCGGCGTAGCCCATGGCGACCACGCCGACGCGTACCGGGCGGTCGGCGATGAAGCGCGCGCCGTAGCCCACCGGCTCGCCGGCCGGCAGTTCGCGGATGCTGATGACCTGGGATTCCAGGGTCATCACCGGGCGCAGTTGGTCCGCCAGCGGATGGGCCTGCTCGAACGGAGTGGCGCCGTAGAGCATGATGCCGGGACGCACCCAGTCACTGGGCACTTCGGACCAGCCGAGGATGCCGGGGGAATTGCGCAGGCTGATCTCATGGCCCTGGCCTGCGGCTTCGCGCACGGTCTGGAAAGCGGCAACCTGCTCTTCGGTGCGGGCGCAGTCCAGCTCGTCGGCGCGGGAGAAGTGGCTCATCAGCACGACCTTGGCCACGTGGGGCAGCGCCTTCAGGCGCGCCAGAGCGGCGGCGTAGTCCTGCGGGAAGAAGCCGACTCGGTGCATACCCGAGTCCATCTTCAGCCAGACGGTCAGCGGCTTGCTCGGGCGGGCACGCTCGATGGCCTCCAGCTGCCAGGCCGAGTGCACCACGCACCAGAAATCATGGGCGTCGATCAGTTCCAGTTCGCTGGCCTCGAAGAAGCCTTCGAGCAGCAGGATCGGCGCACGGATGCCGGCTTCGCGCAGCTCCAGCGCTTCCTCGATGCACGCCACGGCGAAGCCGTCAGCCTCGCCTTCCAGGGCGCGGGCGCAGACCACTGCACCGTGGCCGTAGGCGTCGGCCTTGACCACGGCCAGCGCTCGCGCGCCGGTGACTTCACGGGCCAAGCGGTAGTTGTGGCGCAGGGCGGCGAGATCGATCAGGGCACGGGCGGGACGCATGGCGAGGCTCTCTTTTTATCAACGTGGTACGAAACTGCAGACGAAAAAAACCCGGCGCTCCGGCCGGGCCACGCAAAAACGATCAGGGCAGTGCGGCGACGATGGAGATCTCGACGAGGATCTCCGGGTAGCACAGCGCCGCCTGGACGGTGGCGCGCGCCGGGGCGCAGCCCTGCGGGACCCACTGGTCCCAGACGCCGTTCATGCCGGCAAAGTCGGCGGCGACGTCCTTGAGGTAGATGGTTGCCGAGAGGACACGCGACTTGTCGGTGCCGGCCTCGTCGAGCAGGCGCTCGATGCTGGCGAGGACTTCGCGGGTCTGTTGCTCGACGTCGGCGGTGAGGTCGTCCGCCACCTGGCCGGCGAGGTACACCGTGCCGTTGTGAACGACGACCTGGCTCATCCGCTGATTAGTGTGCAGGCGCTGGATGGCCATTCTGAGCCTCCGAAGTGGAACCGTAGCGGGAGATATCCAGACCTTCGGTGCTGATCTGCGGACGCTTCTTGGCCATCAGGTCGGCGAGGTAGCGGCCCGAGCCGCACGCCATGGTCCAGCCCAGGGTGCCGTGGCCGGTATTGAGGAACAGGTTGCGATAGCGGGTGGCACCGACGATCGGGGTGCCGTCCGGGGTAGCCGGGCGCAGGCCGGTCCAGAATTCCGCCTGGCTGACATCGCCGCCTTCCGGATAGAGGTCGGTGGTGATCATTTCCAGGGTGGCGCGGCGACGCGGGTTCAGCGACAGGTCGAAGCCGGCGATTTCCGCCATGCCGCCGACGCGGATGCGCTGGTCGAAACGGGTGATCGCGACCTTGTAGGTCTCGTCGAGAATGGTCGAGGTCGGCGCCATGTCCGGGTTGGTGATCGGCACGGTCAGCGAGTAACCCTTGAGCGGGTAGACCGGGGCGTCGATGCCCAGCGGCTTGAGCATCTGCGGCGAGTAGCTGCCCAGCGCCAGCACGTAACGGTCGGCGGTGACCAGTTGGCCATCGACCCAGACGCCGTTGATACGGTCACCGGCGAAGTCCAGGCGCTGGATGTCCTGGCCGAAGCGGAATTCCACGCCCAGGGCCTTGGCCATCTCGGCCAGCTTGGTGGTGAACATCTGGCAGTCGCCGGTCTGGTCATTGGGCAGGCGCAGGGCGCCGACCAGCTTGTCGGCCACCTTGGCCAGGGCCGGCTCGACGCGGGCAATGCCGGCGCGGTCCAGCACTTCATAAGGAACGCCGGTGCTTTCCAGGACGGCGATGTCCTTCGCGGCGGAATCCAGCTGAGCCTGGGTGCGGAACAGCTGGGTGGTGCCCAGGGAGCGGCCTTCGTAGGTGATGCCGGTCTCGGCGCGCAGCTCGTCGAGGCAATCGCGGCTGTACTCGGACAGGCGCACCATGCGCTCCTTGTTCACCGCGTAGCTCTTGGCGTTGCAGTTGCGCAGCATCTGCCACATCCAGCTGTACTGGCTGGGGTCACCAGTCAGCTTGATGGCCAGCGGGGCGTGGGTCTGCAGCAGCCATTTCATGGCCTTGAGCGGGATGCCCGGGGCGGCCCAGGGCGAGGCGTAGCCAGGCGACACCTGGCCGGCGTTGGCGAAGCTGGTTTCCAGGGCCGGGCCGGGCTGGCGGTCGACGACGACCACTTCGAAGCCGGCACGGGCGAGATAGTAAGCACTGGCGGTACCGATCACACCGCTGCCAAGCACCAGAACGCGCATCTTTGCCTCCTACGTCGCGCCAGGGGCGCAGACGTTTCTTATTCTGAACGTAGATGCGCGCAGTATAGGAAGTCAGGCTCAGCGATATTCACTGATTGCGATGCGGTATTTGACGAAAATTCCTGGCAAAAGTCGCTTTCACGGAGGGACATCCACCAGGATTACGGCATTTTCACCCGAGACCGGATGGTCGAGGATCTGGCGAAAATTTCACCAGATCCAGAGTAAATAGCGAACGAAATGGTATTGGCCAGAACTTCTCGCGCCGGACCATTCCCCGACGGGAATTACCTGCTCCCGCCGCCAGCCCCCGGACTCGCCGCCACAGGTGGCGGCGAGCAGGGAATTCCCCTTGGCGCGGCTACTTGCGTACCCACTGACCATTGACCTGCACGTACTGCCCCGATGGCGTACGTTCGATGGCCTTCTTGCCAGCCAGCGCTTCCACGTCAGCCAGCTTGGCGCCGCTCTGCCCGGCAACCTTCTGGTATTCGGCGCGGCGTGCCGCGTTGATCTGCGCGGCGATATCGGCGGCGTCACCGCCATTCTTCACGACGCCCAGGTAGCCGTCGGTCTGTTCACCGACCAGACCCTGGGACTTGGCGCCACCCAGGGCAGACATCGCCTGCTCCAGGCTCATGGCCATGACCGGCAGGCTCAGGCAGAGGGCGACCAGCGCGACGCCCAGTTTGCGGTGCAATCTCATGCAAAGGCTCCTTCTCAGAACAGGCCACTGTTCTCGTTGATGATGCCGTCGAGCGCCTTGTCGACCTTGATATAGATCTCGTGCTCGATCTTCACGTTGAGGTTGATGTTGATCGGCTCCTTGGGCGCGGCCAGCTGCACGGTAGGCGTGCAGCCCTGGACGACGCCTGCCAGGAGCAGGAAGGGTAAAACGGCGCGAAGGCGCATCGGGGTTCTCCTTGCGGTCATGGCGCGGCGGCCGGGTCGTTGCGCAGGCGTTCCTGCACGCGCTTGCGAATGGTGTCGCTGACCCGGTCGCTCAGTTGCAGGCTGGTGAGCAGCTTGGGCACGTTCTCCTCCAGGTTGACGTTGAGGTTGATCGGCCGGCCCTGCTCCAGCGCCGGGTTGCGCCCGCTCAGGCTCAGGGCGAGGAGCAGCTTGCCCGATTCATCATAATCCACGCGGCTGCTCAGTTTGTCGTAGCGGAAATCGTCGATGGCCGTGGCCACCAGTTGCATGGCCGGGTTGCTCTGGCCCAGGGAGCGGATCTTCTCCGAACGGAACTGCAGCACGCCGGGCTGCCGTGCGGCGACTTCTCCGCCGTGGATGACCAGCTTGCCTTCGTGCAGGCCCAGCGGCAGGTTGCCGTCGATGATGCCGTTGCCGGACAGCCCTTCCGCCGGGTAGGCCGCCAGGATCGCCTCCAGCGCCAGCCCTTCCAGCTTCAGCGTCAGACCCTCGCGGCGCGCGGAAAGATCCACGCCCCCCGGCGGTAGCCATGCACGACCGTTGAACATACCGAGCTCCGCCTGCTGCCAGTCGACCCGCCCGGCCAGCGGTGCGTCCAGCGAGCCCCTGTAGTTGCCCTGCAGCGACAGCGGCCCCAGTGTCACGCCGGGGTTGAGCGAGGCGACTTTCACCTGCGGCAACTGCAGCTCCATCTGCGAGCCGTTCAGCGCGAACTTCGCCTGCAGGTCGAGGCCATGGACCTCGCTGCGGTCGTACACGCCCTCCAGACCTTGCCCGCGCAGGTTCAGGCCCAGGCTCTGCGGCGCGCTACCCGGTGGCAGGCGCCAGTTCAGGTCGAAGCTGGCCTTGCCGTTGTTCAGGCTGAGCAGCGCCGGCCAGTCGCCAAGGGACTTCTCCAGCGGGTTGCCGGTGCGCAGGAAGAACTCCGGCTGGCGCGCAACCAGCGCAACGCCCTGCCTGGCGGAATTGTTCAGATCGACTTCGGCATTCAGCCCGCCGCTGTTCAGCAGGCGGCCCTTGAACTGCTGGCTGTCGAGGCTCGCCGCCAGCGTCCCCAGGGCATTCCAGGAAAGCGGTTTGACGTGGGGCTGGCGGAGTTCGCCCACGGCCAGTTTCAGCGGCGCACTCAGTTGCAGGGTGGCCGGCGCATCGGCCGCATAGCCCAGGTCGAGCGCGCCCTTGCCGAGAACGGCGCTGAGCTTGCTCGCCTTGAGCGACTGCGGCCCGGCCAGGGTGCCGACCTGGAGTTGCGCGCCATCCGCGAAGGCGACGTTGGCGGACTGCTGGTCGATGCGCCCCTCGAAGCTCAGGTCGAGACGGCTGCTGTCGCCACGCAAGCCGGCCAGCTCAAGGTGCGGGACCTTGCCTTCGAGCCGCGAATCCATCAGTTGCAGCGCCAGCGGCGTCGCTTCTAGCAATGCCACACGGGAACGCAGGCGCAGATCGGCGGCGCCCACGGCGTGCAGCTCGGCGCGAACACTACCGGCCTCTTCATCCACGCCGGGCTCCATGTGCAGCGTCAGTCGTGCCGGGCGCAGGCCCACTGGCAGCGCCTGCAGCCAGTCGCCGTAGAGGTCGGACAGGCGCAGATCGCCGCTGAGCACCGAGGGCCGCCAGCCAACGTCGGTGCCGCTGGCGATCAGCCGCAGGTCGCCCTGCAGGTTGCCCAGGCCCGGCAGCGGCCAGGGTTGCGGCAATTGCAGGGAAAGATCAATGTTGCCGCGGCCGCCGCGCAGGCCGGGCCAGTCCGGCCACGCGGCGTTGCCAGCCAGCTGCGTATTCCAGCTCAGGCGCAGGCGGCCGGCTTCGGGGATAGGCAGCGGCAGGTTCGGCGTTGGCAACCACATGCCCAGCCAGTTGCGCACCGCCTGCACCGGCGGCACGGCGGGGCTGGCAAGGCTGCCGCTGAGCTGGCGGGCGCCCGGCGCCCAGGTCGAATCCAGCGACAGCAGCTGTTCGTTGTCGAGGAAGCTGTCCAGTTGCAGGCGCCACTGCCCGTCGCCGGGCTGCAACAGGCCATTGAAGGCGAGCTGCTGCCCGCCCTGGCGCAACTCGCCGCCCAGCGCTGCGGCGCCGCCCGGGATCTGCTGCCAGTGGGCGCTGCCGTTGAGGGTGCAACGCTGCTCGCGGGCACAGGGCAGCTCGAGGAAAACCTGTTCCAGCGCCAGGCGTCCGGGCAGCAGCGCCAGCCAGCGATTGAGTTGCGTCAGGTCCGGCAGCGCGACGTCCTCGTCTTCCGCGCTCTCTCCCGGCCATTGGCGGACATCGATCCTGCCGGCGGCCAGCTCCTTCAAGCGCCAGCGGCCATCGGCATGTTCGGGCCAGCCGACGCGGACCTCGCGCAACTGGATGGCCAACCGCGCACCATCGGGTGTCTGCCGCTGAAGAGCCATCTGTTGCAGGGTCAGCCCTTGTCGCGAAACGCTCAGGCCCTGCCACTGTTCGATGCTCACCCCGGCGTTGGCCAGCAGCCTCGGAATCGCCAGCCACACCGCGCCGACCGCCAGTGCCAGGAGCAGCAACAGCAGCAGGAGGACGGTGCGCAGGCGGGGGAACGACATGCGAAGGCTCCGGAAAAAACAGGCGATTGCAGCCGGAAATGGCAGAACTCTGGCCTACAGGCTGGCCGCCCGGCGCGGGAAGTTCAAGGGTTGCCAGTGATATTCCCTACACAACCGACTATATTGCCGATATTCTCCCAAAGCTCATCCCAGAGTCTTTCCCATGAGAACCCAGCACCAAAGCCGCCGCGAACTGGACAAGATCGACCGCAATATCCTGCGCATCCTGCAGGAAGAGGGTCGCATCTCCTTCACCGAACTGGGCGAGCGCGTCGGCCTCTCCACTACGCCGTGCACCGAGCGCGTGCGCCGGCTGGAGCGCGAGGGGATCATCATGGGCTACAACGCCCGGCTGAACCCGCAGTACCTGAAAGCAAGCCTGCTGGTGTTCGTCGAAATCAGCCTGGACTACAAATCCGGTGACACCTTCGAGGACTTCCGCCGCTCGGTGCTCAAGCTGCCCCACGTGCTGGAGTGCCACCTGGTGTCGGGCCACTTCGACTACCTGGTGAAGGCCCGCATCTCGGAGATGGCCTCCTACCGCAAGCTGCTGGGCGACATCCTGCTCAAGCTGCCCCATGTCCGCGAGTCCAAGAGCTACATCGTGATGGAAGAGGTGAAGGAAAGCCTCACCCTGCCTATCCCCGACTAAATAGCCGGACTAAAAAGCCGGACTGATTCCCGCCATTCGCAGCAGGCTCATCGAGTTTATTTACGACTTCCCGGCGTTTTTTGCGCCGCTGCCTATTGGCTGGGCGGGAAGTCGGCGTTTATCCTGCGTAAAATTTTAACAACACAAAAATCAGGATATCGCACATGAACGCCCGCGTTCACCAGCCGGTACACACCGACCGCCACGCCCCGTCCTACTACGCCGCGAGCGTCAATCGGCGCCTCGAAGTACCGCCCCTGGCCGGCGAGGAAAGGGCCGACGTGTGCATCATCGGCGGTGGTTTCTCCGGGCTGAACACGGCCATCGAACTGGCCGAGCGCGGGTTCTCGGTGATCCTGCTGGAAGCCCACCAGATCGGCTGGGGCGCCAGCGGCCGCAACGGCGGCCAACTGATCCGCGGCGTCGGCCATGGCCTGGAGCAATTCGAGCCGGTGATCGGTGCCGAAGGCGTCCATGCCATCAAGCTGATGGGCCTGGAGGCGGTGGAAATCGTCCGTCGCCGCGTCGAGCAGTACGCCATCGACTGCGACCTGACCTGGGGCTACTGCGACCTGGCCAACAAGCCTTCCGACGTCGAAGGTTTCCAGGAAGACTTCGACGAACTGAAGAGCCTCGGCTACCGCCATGAACTGCGCATGGTCCCGAAGGAGGAAATGCGCTCCATCGTCGGCTCCGACCTCTATGTCGGCGGCATGGTGGACATGGGCTCGGGCCACCTGCATCCGCTCAACCTCGCCCTGGGCGAAGCGGCCGCGGCGCAGAGCCTGGGCGTGAAGCTGTTCGAGAATTCCGCCGTCACCGGCATCGACTACGGCAACGAAGTGCGCGTGCGCACCGCCCAGGGCAGCGTGCGCGCCAAATCCCTGGTGATCGCCTGCAACGCCTACCAGAACCGCCTCAATCCCTACCTCGACGGCAAGGTGCTGCCTGCCGGCAGCTACGTCATCGCCACCGAGCCGCTGTCCGCCGAACAGGCCCATGCCCTGCTGCCGCAGAACATGGCCGTGTGCGACCAGCGCGTGGCGCTGGACTACTACCGCCTTTCCGCCGACAACCGCCTGCTGTTCGGCGGTGCCTGCCATTACTCCGGGCGCGACCCGGCGGACATCGCCGCCTATATGCGACCGAAGATGCTCAAGGTCTTCCCGCACCTGGAAAACCTGCGCATCGACTACCAGTGGGGCGGGATGATCGGCATCGGTGCCAACCGCCTGCCGCAGATCGGCCGCCTGCCCGACCAGCCCAATGTGTACTTCGCCCAGGCCTATGCCGGCCACGGGGTGAACGCCACGCACCTGGCCGGCAAGTTGCTCGCCGAGGCCATTGCCGGCCAGCAGGGCAGCGGCTTCGAGCTGTTCGCCAAGGTGCCGCACATCACCTTCCCCGGCGGCAAGCTGCTGCGCTCGCCATTGCTGGCCCTGGGCATGGCCTGGTACCGCTTCAAGGAAACCCTCGGCGGCTGACCCCTGCGCGCTGCAGCGGCTAGAATCTTCCGCAGCCCGTCACCGGCGGGCTTGTCGGAGACTTCCCTTGCTTCCACGCCTGCTCCTGCTGATCCTGCTGGCCCTGGCTGGCTGCGCCAGTGCGCCGCCGCCCGAGCCCTCGCACGTGCTGCCGGTGCAGGGCACGCGGCTGGACAATGAGATCAGCGAGCGCGCCGCCGCCCATCCCGGCCAGTCCGGCTTCCACCTGCTGGCGTCCAGCGTCGACGCCTTCCTCGCCCGCGCCGAGCTGATCCGCAAGGCCCAGCGCAGCCTCGACGTCCAGTACTACATCGTCCACGACGGCCTCACCACCCGCGCGCTGATCCGCGAACTGTTGCACGCAGCGGATCGCGGCGTGCGCGTGCGCATCCTGATCGACGACACCAGCAGTGATGGCTGGGACTACGAACTGGGCACGCTCGCCGCCCACCCGAACATCCAGGTGCGCCTGTTCAATCCGCTGCACCTGGGCCGCAGTACCGGCGTCACGCGCAACCTCGGGCGGCTGTTCAACCTCTCCGAGCAGCATCGGCGAATGCACAACAAGTTGCTGCTGGCGGACAACAGCGTGGCCATCGTCGGCGGCCGCAACCTGGGCGACGAGTACTTCGACGCCAAGGCCGAGATGAACTTCAGCGACCTCGACCTGATGGGCGTCGGGCCGGTGGCCCAGTCGCTGGGAGAGAGCTTCGACCAGTACTGGAACAGCCGCATCAGCCGGCCCATCGAGGACTATCTGTGGGGCGAGCCGGACCTCGACGAGCTGAACCGCATGCGCCGCAAGCTGGATCACTACATGGCGAAGGAGCGGGTGAAGAGCTCCAGCTATATCGCCCGGCTGAATCGCAACAGCGACCGCCCACACCTGCAGAACTGGCTGGACGATCTGGTCTGGGCACCGGGCAAGGCGGTCTGGGATACGCCACTGAAGGTACTCGACCAGGGCGATCCGAAAGGCGAGCAGTTGCTCAGCACCCAGTTGCAGCCGCTGTTCGACGAAGTGTCGAAAGAGCTGATCCTAGTCTCGGCCTACTTCGTGCCGACCAGCGCCGGCGTCGACTACCTGACCCAGCGCGCCGAAAGCGGCGTCAGCGTGCGCTTGCTGACCAACTCGCTGGAAGCTACCGACGTGCCGGCCGTGCACGCCGGTTACGCGCCCTACCGCCTGGAGCTGCTGGAGCATGGGGTGAAGCTCTACGAGCTGCGCGCCGACCCGGACCAGCGCCTCTCCGGAGCGCCGTGGATGGTGCGCGGGTCGAGCAGCGCCAGCCTGCACAGCAAGGCGGCGGTGTTCGACCAGCAGAAGGTGTTCGTCGGCTCGCTGAACTTCGACCCGCGCTCGGTGCTGTGGAACACCGAGGTCGGCATCATCGTCGACAGCCCGGAACTGGCCGACCAGGTGCGCCGCCTGGCGCTGGCGAGCATGTCGCCCAGCGTCAGCTACCGGGTGAAGATAGCGCCGGGCAGCGAGCCGCCGAAGCTGATCTGGATCGAGGAGCGTGGCGGCAAGCTGGTGGCACTGGACCGTGAGCCGGGCAACGTCTGGCGCCGGCTCAACGTATGGATCGCCGGCGCCATCGGGCTGGAGAAGATGCTCTAGGAGCGCTCCTGCTGCAGCTCGGCGTCGGTCGCGCGCATCACCGGCGGCAAGCCGCGATAGGACACCAGCACCACGAACCCCGCAGCGCCCAGCGCCATCACCAGCGGTAGCGCATGGCCGCTGATCCACTGGCTGGCCGCGCCGGTCGCCAGGGGGCCGATCAGGCAGCCTATCCCCCACAGCTGAGCGATATGCGCGTTGGCGCGAACCAGCGCGTCGTCACGGTAGCGCTCGCCAATCAGGATCAGCGACAGTGTGAACAACCCGCCCGCACTGGCGCCGAACAGCACCAGCACCGGCCAGATGGCGCTATGGTGCAGCAGCAGCGGCATGGCCAGGCTGCTGAGGAACAGCACGATGCCGCAGCCCTTGAACAACGTCTGCCGGGAGATGCGGTCGGCCAGCCAGCCGATGGGTAGTTGCAGCAGTGCATCGCCGACCACCACGGTGCTGACCATCGCCAGTGCCACGGCCTGGGTGAAGCCCTGCTGGATGCCATACACCGGCAGCAGGGTGAGGATCATGGCCTCGAAGCCGGCGAACAGCACCACCGCCCAGGCAATCGCCGGAAGCTGGGCGCAGAAGCTGAACAACCCGCGGCCGTTGGCACTGTGCGGGTCGACCTTGGGCGCGCCGGTGCGGCCGAGCAGTAACAAGGAACCACCCACCAGCAGGCAGACGCTGAACCAGAAACCACGGTCGTCGGCGGTGCCGATGAAGGTCAGCAGCACCGGGCCGGACAACTGGCTCAGCGCATAGCCAGTGCCATACAAGGCGACCAGGCGGCCGCGCCACTTCTCGATGGCCAACTGGTTGATCCAGCTCTCCCCGAGGATGAACACCACGGTCAGCTGTACACCGATCAGCAGGCGCAGGATCAGCCAGACCGGATAGCTCTGCAGCAGCGCCAGCAGGCCCACCGAGAAGGCCCCGGAAATCAGGCAGATACGCATCAGCAGCGGTGTGCCGACCCGCGCGGCGAGGCGGCCGGCGATCATTGCGCCCAGCAGTACGCCCACCGCAGGCGTGGACGCCATGACGCCGATGGCGAAGTTACCGTAACCCCAGCTCTCCAGACGCAGAGAAACCAGCGGCATGGTCAGGCCCAGGGCCAGACCGATGCTGATCACGGCAGCACACACAGCAAAATAAGGACCCCAACGCATTGTCTTTCTCCCGTTCCATCCGGAGCGCACGCCAGGCGCGAGGGTGCCCGATGCGCAATGCACAGCGGCCGGGTTTCCCTGAGGGAAACCCGGCCGCGGGTGTGGCTCTTTGTCAGAGCCGGCCCCTGGATCGGGGCCGACCTGCTTCAGCCGAGGATCAGAGTTTGATCCAGGTGGCTTTCAGCTCGGTGTATTTATCAAAGGCGTGCAGCGACTTGTCGCGGCCGTTGCCGGACTGCTTGAAGCCGCCGAACGGAGCGGTCATGTCGCCGCCGTCGTACTGGTTCACCCACACGCTGCCGGCGCGCAGCGCCTTGGCGGTCAGGTGGGCCTTGGACAGGTCGCTGGTCCACACCGCCGCGGCCAGGCCGTACGGAGTGTCGTTGGCGATGCGCACGGCTTCTTCGGCATCGGTGAACTCGATGACCGACAGCACCGGGCCGAAGATCTCTTCACGAGCGATGCGCATGGCGTTGGTCACGCCGTCGAAGATGGTCGGCTCGACGTAGGTGCCGCCAGTCTCTTCCAGGGTGCGCTTGCCGCCGGCCACCAGCTTGGCGCCGTCGTCGTGGCCAGCCTGGATGTAGCTCAGCACGTTGTTCATCTGGGTGGTGTCGACCAGCGCACCGACGTTGGTTTCCGGATCCAGCGGGTTGCCCGGCTTCCAGGCCTTGATGGCTTCGACGACCATCGGCACGAACTCGGCCTTGATCGACTTCTCCACCAGCAGGCGCGAGCCAGCGGTGCAGACTTCGCCCTGGTTGAAGGCGATGGCGCTGGCAGCGGCTTCGGCAGCGGCTTTCAGGTCCGGCGCGTCAGCGAAGACGATGTTCGGGCTCTTGCCGCCGGCTTCCAGCCAGACGCGCTTCATGTTGGATTCGCCCGCGTAGATCATCAGCTGCTTGGCGATCTTGGTCGAACCGGTGAATACCAGGGTGTCGACGTCCATGTGCAGAGCCAGGGCCTTGCCCACGGTGTGGCCGAAGCCCGGCAGGACGTTGAACACGCCTTTCGGGATGCCGGCCTCGATGGCCAGCTGGGCGATACGGATACCGGTCAGCGGGGACTTCTCGGAAGGCTTGAGGATCACCGAGTTACCGGTGGTCAGCGCCGGGCCGAGCTTCCAGCAGGTCATCAGCAGCGGGAAGTTCCACGGCACGATGGCGGCGACGACGCCGACCGGCTCGCGGGTGACCAGGCCCAGTTCGTTGTGGGCAGTGGCAGCGACTTCGTCGTAGATCTTGTCGATCGCCTCACCGCTCCAGCGCAGGCTGTTGGCGGCGCTGGACACGTCGATGCTCAGCGAGTCGCTGATCGGCTTGCCCATGTCGAGGGTTTCCAGCAGGGCCAGTTCCTCAGCGTTCTCCAGCAGCAGCTCGGAGAAGCGGATCATGACCTTCTTGCGCTTGGCCGGGGCCAGGCGCGACCACACGCCGGAATCGAAGGCAGCACGGGCAACCTGCACGGCACTTTCGGCATCGGCCAGGTCGCAGCTGGCGACCTTGGCCAGGAAGCGGCCATCCACAGGGCTGATGCAGTCGAAGGTGGCGCCGGATGCGGCGTCGACGTATTCACCGTTGACGAAGGCGCGGCCTTCGATCTTCAGGTCCTTGGCGCGAGCTTCCCAATCGGCGCGAGTGAGGGTACCCATGACAACGTGTCCTCTTATTAATGTACTTATTCAGGTGCAGGCGCCCGGCGTGGGCGCGCTGTCAAATATTCCGCAAGGCGGAGCAAACGCATGCTGTTGGCAACCCTAAACCGGAGGCAGCCAATTTTCAATATTTTTTACACTAAGCGGCCAAATGGCCTTGTCACGTTCGTTTTATTAAACATAGACTGCCGTGATTCGTCGGCTGATGGTTTTCCGACAGCCGCTTCGGAGTAAATAACCAACAGCGCTGCGCGTGCCCGCACGCACTCTCGCCTACAACTCTAAAGAACCGAGACCGCCATGAACGTCGAGCAGATCGTCGATTTCGCCCAGGCCACCACCGCCCCCGAACACTACCGCCCCGCCCCGGACCGCATCATCAAGGGCGACCCGGCGCAGAACGTGCGCAACCACTACGCCAGCGACTGCGGCCAGTTCAACGTGGGCATCTGGGAAGGCGAGCCGGGCCACTGGAACGTCAGCTACACCGAGCACGAGTACTGCGAGATTCTCCAGGGCGTGTCGGTGATCCGTGACGCCAATGGCGGCGCCAAGACCGTGCGCGTCGGCGACCGCTTCGTCATCCCCGCCGGCTTCAGCGGCACCTGGGAAGTACTGGAGCCGTGCCGCAAGGTCTACGTGATCTTCGAGCAGAAGGCCTGATCCACCGAACATGAAAAAGGCCGCCGATCGGCGGGCTTTTTTGTGCCCGCGGTTCCGTCAGAAACCGCGGGCAAGAAAAAACCCGCCACGAGGGGCGGGTTTCTTCACAAGGGCGAAGATCAATTACTTGATCTTGGCTTCCTTGTAGATCACGTGCTTGCGAACAACCGGATCGTATTTCTTGATCTCGATTTTCTCAGGCTTGGTACGCTTGTTCTTGTCGGTGGTGTAGAAGTGGCCGGTACCGGCGCTGGACACCAAACGGATCAGTTCGCGCATGACTGCAGCTCCTTAGAATTTTTCGCCGCGGGCGCGCAGGTCGTTCAGAACGGCCTCGATGCCACGCTTGTCGATGATACGCATGCCTTTGGCGGAAACGCGCAGACGCACGAAGCGCTTCTCGGATTCAACCCAGAAACGGTGATGCTGCAGGTTCGGCAGGAAACGGCGACGGGTTTTGTTGTGTGCGTGGGAAATGTTATTCCCGGTAACCGGACCCTTACCGGTCACTTGGCAAACTCTCGACATGGCTCAGCCCTCTGTAAACCACATGCCAAACCCGGCATGGGTTGGCTGCTTAACTCAATAGGATTCTCAGTTTCACCGGGGTCTTAACTGCCGCTTCGCCGCGATCGAGTCGCAGGATCAGGCAGGGCCCCAGAAAAGAGCGCAGCTTTATATCAGAAAGTCACTTCACGCTGCAAGGGAAAGCATGACTCGGAAAAGCCGACGCCAGCCCCCGCGGGCCGCGGCACTGGTGCCGTTCGTCGCCTGTCATCGTTGTGACGGGCAGCGGCTTGGTCTAGGGTAGCTCCTTCGAGGCTGCCAACAGCCTTGCATGACCCGCCCAGCCTCGCGGATGGGCATCTTGCCAGCTTACACGGAGTCCGTCATGCGTCTTGCCCTTCTCGCCCTCCTTCTTTCTCCCGCCCTCGCCAGTGCCGCCTCGCTGAGTGTCTGCACCGAAGCCAGCCCCGAAGGCTTCGACGTGGTGCAGTACAACTCGCTGACCACCACCAACGCCTCGGCCGACGTACTGATGAACCGCCTGGTGGACTTCGATGCCGCCCGCGGCGAAGTGGTGCCGAGCCTGGCCGAAAGCTGGAAGGTCTCTGATGACGGCCTGACCTACGACTTCCAGTTGCGCGACGGCGTAGCCTTCCACCACACCGACTACTTCAAGCCCGGCCGCACGCTGAGCGCCGACGACGTGGTGTTCAGTTTCCAGCGCATGCTCGACCCGGCCCAGCCCTGGCACAAGGTCGCGCAGAGCGGCTTCCCCCATGCCCAGTCGATGCAGCTGCCGAGCCTGGTAAAAGCCGTGGAGAGGGTCGATGAGCGCCATGTGCGCTTCACCCTCAACCACCCGGACGCGACTTTCCTGGCGATGCTCAGCATGGGCTTCGCCTCCATCTACTCCGCCGAATACGCCGACCAGTTGATGAAGGCCGGCACCCCGGAGAAGCTCAACGCCCAGCCGATCGGCACCGGCCCCTTCGTCTTCAAGCGCTTCCAGAAGGACGCCGTGGTGCGCTACAGCGCCAACGCCGAGTACTTCGGCGGCAAGCCGGCTGTGGATAACCTGGTGTTCGCCATCACCCCGGACGCCAGCGTGCGCCTGCAGAAGCTCAAGCGCGGCGAATGCCAGATCGCCCTGTCGCCCAAGCCCCTGGACGTCGAGGCGGCGACCAAGAGCGCCGACCTCAAGGTCGAGCAGACCCCAGCCTTCATGACCGCCTTCGTCGGCATCAACAGCCAGCACCCGCCGCTGGACAACCCCAAGGTGCGCCAGGCGATCAACCTTGCCTTCGACAAGGGCACCTACCTCAAGAGCGTGTTCGCCGGCAGCGCCACCGTCGCCGACGGCGTCTACCCGCCCAACACCTGGAGCTACGCCAAGGACATCCAAGGCTATCCCCGTGACCTGGACAAGGCCCGCGCCCTGCTGGCCGAAGCCGGGCACAAGGACGGCTTCAAGACCACCATCTGGACCCGCCCCTCCGGCAGCCTGCTCAACCCCAACCCCAGCGTCGGCGCGCAACTGCTGCAGGCGGACCTGGCGCAGATCGGCATCCAGGCCGAGATCCGCGTGATCGAATGGGGCGAGCTGATTCGCCGTGCCAAGGCCGGCGAGCATGACCTGCTGTTCATGGGCTGGGCCGGCGACAACGGCGACCCGGACAACTTCCTCACCCCGCAATTCTCCTGCGCCAGCGTGAAGTCCGGCCTCAACTTCGCCCGTTATTGCGACGAGAAGCTCGACGGCCTGATCAGCCAGGGCAAGGCAGTCGCCGACCAGGCCAAGCGCAGCGCGCTGTACCACCAGGCCCAGCAGATCATCCACGATCAGGCGCTGTGGCTGCCGCTGGCACACCCGACCGCTTCGGCGCTCACCCAACAGAACGTGAAGGGTTATTCAGTCAGCCCCTTCGGTCGCCAGGATTTCTCCAAGGTGCAGCTTTGAGCGACGCCCTGCTCAATCATCTGCTACCGGAGTTCCAGTTCTCCGAGCGACACACGCTGAACATGCGGGCGTCACCCGGCCAGGTGCTGGACGCAGTGACCCAGCTCACCGCCGAGCAGGACCCGCTGGTACAGCGCTTCCTGCAGATCCGCGAGGCACCGGCGCGGCTCGCCCTGCGCCTGGGGTTACGCAACGCGCTGGCTGATCGCCCGCGCTTCGGCCTGCACGAGTTCACCCTGCTGGGTCGCCACACCGACCGGGAAATCGGCTATGGGCTGGTTGGACGCTTCTGGCGCAGCGACTTCGGCCTGCGTTCGTGCGCGGACGGCGAAGCCTTCCGGCGCTTCGCCGAGCCCGGCACAGCCAGGCTGATGCTGCACTTTTCCTGCGAGCCGACGGATCGGGACGGCTACACCCAGGTCCGAACGGAAACCCGCGTGCACTGCCCGGACCGCCGCAGCCGCCTGCTGTTCACACCTTACTGGTTGGCGATCCGCCCGGTCAGCGGGCTGATTCGCCGACGCCTGCTGCGCGATATCCAGCGGCGCATCTCAGACCAGCCCCAACTCGGCCATTGATTGCGGCTCGCCGTCACCGACGATGAAGTGATCCAGCACGCGTACGTCGATGAGCGCCAGCGCCTCGATGATGCGGCGGGTCAGCAGGCGGTCGGAGTGGCTCGGCTCGCAGATCCCCGAGGGGTGGTTGTGCGCCAGGATCAGCGCGGCGGCGTTGTGCGCCAGCGCGCGCTTGACGATCTGCCGGGGATAGACGGCGGCGCTGTCGATGGAGCCGTGGAACAGCACTTCGAAGTCCAGCACCCGGTGGCGGTTGTCCATGAACAGGCAGGCGAATACCTCGTGGTGCTCGTGGCGTAAGCGTGCCTTGAGAAAGTCACGCACGGCCTGGGGGCTTTCCAGCGCCGAGTCGCGACTGAGCTGTTCGGCCAGGTGGCGCCGGGCAATTTCCAGCACGGCCTGCAGCTGCACGAACTTGGCGACGCCCAGCCCCAGGTGACTGCAGAACGATTCCAGGTCCGCCTCCAGCAGGGCCCGCAGGCTGCCGAACTCGCTGAGCAGGCGCCGCGCCAGGTCGACGGCACTGCAGCCGACCACGCCTGTGCGCAGGAAGATCGCCAGCAACTCGGCGTCACTCAGGCTCGCCGCGCCCCGTTCGAGAAGCTTTTCCCGCGGGCGCTCTGCCGCAGGCCAGTCACGAATACTCAAGGAACCTCCCGGTCAGGCCGCCCGCTGTTCCCGCGCAGGCGCTGTGCTATCTTAGCCCCCTCGCTTCGCGCAGCCGGAGGCCTGGGGAGGCGTCGTCGGCTTCAGCGCGCGTCATCCATTTCCGTATTTAAGGCTGGCCTATGCAGCGGCTCTATCGTAAACGCATCGTTCTGGGCGTCGGCGGCGGTATCGCCGCCTACAAGAGCGCCGAACTGGTCCGCCGGTTGCGCGACCAGGGCGCCGAGGTGCGTGTCGTGATGACCCAGGGCGGCCGCGAGTTCATCACCCCGCTCACCCTTCAGGCCCTTTCCGGTCATCCAGTACACCTGGACCTGCTCGACCCCGCCGCCGAAGCGGCCATGGGGCATATCGAGCTGGCCCGCTGGGCCGACCTGGTACTGATCGCCCCCGCCACCGCCGACCTCATGGCGCGCCTGGCCCAGGGCGTGGCCAACGATCTGCTGACCACCCTGGTACTGGCCACCGACGCACAGGTTGCCCTCGCCCCGGCAATGAACCAGGCCATGTGGCGCGACCCGGCCACCCAGGTCAACGCCGAGCTGCTGCGCAGCCGTGGCCTGCACTTCTTCGGCCCCGCTGCCGGCAGCCAGGCCTGCGGCGACGTCGGCCCCGGGCGCATGCTCGAGGCCGAGGAACTGGCGCAACTGGCCGCCGACTGCTTCGAGTTCAAGGCACTGACCGGCCAGCACATCCTGATCACCGCCGGGCCGACCCAGGAAAACATCGACCCGGTGCGCTACATCACCAACCACAGCTCCGGGAAGATGGGCTTCGCCCTGGCAGAGGCGGCCGCCGAGGCCGGTGCCCGCGTGACCCTGGTGACCGGCCCGGTACACCTGCCGACTCCGGACCGGGTGAGCCGCGTCGACGTGGTCAGCGCCCGCGACATGCTCGCCGCCTGCGAAGCGGCAATGCCGGCGGACATCCTGATCGCCTCCGCCGCCGTGGCCGACTACCGCCCGGAGCTGGTCGCGACCCAGAAGCTGAAGAAAGATCCCACCAAGGGTGATGGCCTGCTCTTGCAGCTGGTGCGCAATCCCGACATCCTCGCCACCCTCTCGCTGCGCGAGGACCGGCCCTTCAGCGTCGGCTTCGCGGCGGAGACCGAGAACCTGCTCGAGTACGCCTCGCGCAAGCTCAAGGACAAGAATCTCGACCTGATTGTCGCCAATGACGTGGCAAATCCGTCAATCGGCTTCAATAGTGAAGAGAACGCCATCACGGTCATCGACCGCGAATTGCACAAGACTGCGTTCGCCCAGACCAGCAAGGGCAAGATTGCCCGCCAGCTGATCGCCTTCATCGCCGAACGCATCAATCAACACTGAGAACTCAATGCATTCCCTGCAAGCCAAGATCCTCGACTCCCGCCTGGGCAGCGACTTCCCGCTGCCGCAGTACGCCACCCCGGGTTCCGCCGGCCTCGACCTGCGCGCCATGCTCAAGGAAGACCTCATCCTCGAGCCGGGCCAGACCGTGCTGATCCCCACCGGCCTGTCCATCTACATCGCCGATCCGGGCCTGGCCGCGCTGATCCTTCCGCGCTCGGGCCTGGGCCACAAGCACGGCATCGTGCTGGGCAACCTGGTCGGCCTGATCGACTCGGACTACCAGGGCGAGCTGATGGTCTCCTGCTGGAACCGCGGCAATACCGCTTTCAAGATCGCCATCGGCGAGCGCATCGCGCAGTTGGTGCTGGTGCCGGTGGTGCAGGCGCATTTCGAGCTGGTCGAGAGCTTCGACGAAAGCCAGCGCGGTGCCGGCGGCTTCGGGCACTCCGGCAGCCATTGACCCCTACCCATTTCAGGATGAATCGCCGAGGAGACGTTGCATGAAACTTTTCCAACGCACTGCCAAGGACAGCGCCGAACTGCCGGAACTCGTACCGGCGGAGAAGCCCGTCAAGGGATCGGCCCCCAAGGTCGACCTCAAACCACTGCTGCCATCCCTCGTCCTTACCGTGGGCGGTGTAGCGGCGGCCGGCGCGCTGCTGTGGTTCAGCCTGTTCGGCCAGGCCGACAAGGCTCACGTCACCCAGCTGAGCAGCGCCTGGTCGGAAAGCCAGGCCGGTGCGCTGCGCCAGTCCCTGAACCTGCTGGCGGCCGACAGCCGCGCCATGGCAGGCGACCCGCAACTGCTGCCCGTCCTGCAGAGCAACGATCCAACGCGCATTGCCGCGCTGGAGAAGGCGCTGACCCAGGGCCATCTGGACGGGCTGGTGGACGTCCACCTGAACGCCAATGGTCAGGCCGTGCAGGACACCGCCCGCCCCGGCCCGCTGAACTACGCCGCGCTGGATATGCTGCACCGCGTCGAAAGCGGCCAGGCCGTGGCGCCGGAGGCCTACAAGGTCGGCACTCGCTGGATGGTCTACAGCCCGGTTGCCCTGCGCGCCGCGGATAACTCGATCCAGGGTTCGCTGCTGCTGGTCGTCGACCTGCAGCGCCTGCTCGGCAACCTGCCGCCGATGTCCGCCGACATCGGTCAGTTGCAGATTTCCCAGCAGTTCGGCAACTCGCCGGCCCAGTTGCTAATGCAACGCGGGCAGGCCAGTGACGCCGCTCCGGTAGCGCTGCCCAGTGGCAATCCGAACTGGAAGCTGAGCTTCACCCCCGGCCCGACCGTCACCGACCACCTGTACTCGCCAACCCTGCTGGGTATCGCCGCCCTGCTGGCACTGGTAGGCGGCCTGCTTGGCCTCTATCTTGCGCAAAGTGCGATGCAGCGCCGGGTCAGCAAGGATGCCCAGGCCCTGGGCCAGTTCATTCAGGAACTCGCCGGCCAACGCACTGCCAAAGCACCTGAGCTGAGCCTGCCGAGTCTGCAGGCACTGGCTCAGGCGCTGGCCCGCCAGCCACGCCGCAAGACCGAAACACCCGGTGCCAGCGCACCCGCCGCGCCCGCAGCTCCCGTCCAGCCGATCCCGGCTGCCACCGCTGCCAGCGCCCCGGCCGCTGCCATCGAATCGCCATTGGTCGATCCGCTATTCCAGAACACTGACATTCTGGACATCGACATTCTTGATGAAGACCAGGATCTCCTGGGATTGGAGCAAACACCCGCTATGAGCACGCCTAAAGCCCCGCAACTGCCCGCCAGCATCTTCCGCGCCTACGACATCCGTGGCGTGGTCGGCGATACCCTGACCGCCGAGACCGCCTACTGGGTCGGCCGCGCGATCGGTTCCGAAAGCCTGGCGCGCGGCGAGCCGTGCGTCTCCGTGGGCCGCGATGGCCGCCTGTCCGGCCCCGAGCTGGTCCAGCAGCTGATCCAGGGCCTGGTCGATTGCGGTTGCCAGGTCACCGACATCGGCATGGTGCCCACCCCGGTCCTGTACTACGCCGCCAACGTCCTGGAAGGCAAATCGGGCGTGATGCTCACCGGCAGCCACAACCCGCCGGACTACAACGGCTTCAAGATCGTCGTCGCCGGCGAGACCCTGGCCAACGAACAGATCCAGGCCCTGCGCGAGCGCATCCAGAACGATGACCTCGCCTCTGGCGTGGGCAGCGTGCAGCAGATCGACATCCTGCCGCGCTACTTCCAGCAGATTCGCGACGACATCGCCCTGGCCAAGCCGCTGAAAGTGGTGGTGGACTGCGGCAACGGCGTGGCCGGCGTGATCGCCCCGCAACTGATCGAAGCCCTGGGCTGCACCGTGATCCCGCTGTACTGCGATGTCGACGGCACCTTCCCCAACCACCACCCGGATCCGGGCAAGCCGGAGAACCTGGAAGACCTGATCGCCAAGGTGAAAGAGACCGGCGCCGACCTGGGCCTGGCCTTCGACGGCGACGGCGACCGCGTGGGCGTGGTGACCAACGAAGGCACCATCATCTACCCCGACCGCCTGCTGATGCTGTTCGCCAAGGACGTTGTCTCGCGCAACCCGGGCGCCGACATCATCTTCGACGTCAAATGCACCCGTCGCCTGATCTCCCTGATCAGCGGCTACGGCGGCCGCCCGGTGATGTGGAAGACCGGCCACTCGCTGATCAAGAAGAAAATGAAGGAAACCGGCGCCCTGCTCGCCGGCGAGATGAGCGGCCACATCTTCTTCAAGGAGCGCTGGTACGGCTTCGACGACGGCATCTACAGCGCCGCGCGCCTGCTGGAAATCATCAGCCTGGACAAGCGCGATGCCGAGCGCGTGTTCTCCGCGTTCCCGATGGACATCTCCACCCCGGAAATCAACATCACCGTCACCGACGAGGGCAAGTTCGCCCTGATCGAGGCGCTGCAGGCCCGCGGCCAGTGGGGTGAAGCCAACCTCACCACCCTCGACGGCGTGCGTGTCGATTACCCCAAAGGCTGGGGCCTGGTTCGCGCGTCCAACACCACTCCGGTGCTGGTGCTGCGCTTCGAGGCGGATTCCCAGGACGAACTGGAACGCATCAAGGACGTGTTCCGTACCCAGTTGAAAGCGGTCGATCCCGCCCTCAGCCTGCCCTTCTGACACTTACGTAGCATTATGCCGGAGCCCACCATGACCCAGAGCCGCGATGACGCCGCCCAGGTTGCCCGCGTCCTTGCCGAAGCCCTGCCCTATATCCGCCGTTTCGTCGGCAAGACGCTGGTGATCAAGTACGGCGGCAACGCCATGGAAACGGACGAGCTGAAGAACAGCTTCGCCCGCGACGTGGTGCTGATGAAAGCCGTCGGCATCAACCCGGTGGTGGTCCATGGTGGTGGTCCGCAGATCGGCGACCTGCTCAGCCGCCTGTCGATCGAGAGCCACTTCATCGATGGCATGCGCGTCACCGACGCGCAGACCATGGACGTGGTGGAGATGGTCCTCGGCGGCCAGGTGAACAAGGACATCGTCAACCTGATCAACCGTCATGGCGGCAGCGCCATCGGCCTTACCGGCAAGGACGCCGAGCTGATTCGCGCGAAGAAGCTCACCGTCACCCGCCAGACGCCGGAAATGACCAAGCCGGAAATCATCGACATCGGCCACGTGGGCGAAGTCACCGGGGTCAACGTCGACCTGCTGAACATGCTGGTGCAGGGTGACTTCATCCCGGTCATCGCGCCGATCGGCGTAGGCGCCAACGGCGAGTCCTACAACATCAACGCCGACCTGGTGGCCGGCAAGGTGGCCGAGGCGCTGAAGGCCGAGAAGCTGATGCTGCTCACCAACATCGCCGGGCTGATGGACAAGCAGGGCCAGGTGCTCACCGGCCTGACCACCGAGCAGGTCAACGAGCTGATCGCCGACGGCACCATCTACGGCGGCATGCTGCCGAAGATCCGCTGCGCGCTCGAGGCGGTCCAGGGCGGCGTGACCAGCGCGCACATCATCGATGGTCGCGTGCCCAACGCCGTGCTGCTGGAGATCTTCACCGACAGCGGTGTCGGCACGCTGATCACCAACCGCAAGCAGCGCTGATCGCAACGACACCCGCCAGGAGCGATCCTCGCGGGTGTTTTTTTGCCTGTTCCAGGCCGCTTCAGCCCCATGGATGCCCGGCCTCGAACAGGCCTACAGGAGTCCTTCTGACATGGCCGCGTCTCCCGTTTCCCGCAACGACTTCGGTTTCTTCCACGGCCTGCGCGTGCGCTGGTCGGAGGTCGATCCGCAGGGCATCGTCTTCAACGGCAATTACCTGACCTACGCCGACGTCGCCACCACCGAGTACTACCGCCACCTTGGCGTGAGCTACCCGGCCGACCTGCTGCGTGGCGGCGGCGACCTGTTCGCGGTGAAGACCACCCTGGAGTACCTGGCGCCGGCGCGCTTCGACGACTGGCTGGAAATGGGCGTACGCGTCAGCCGCCTGGGTCGCAGCAGCCTGACCTTCCAGGTGTCGATCTGGTGCGACGAACAGTTGCTGACGCTGGGAGAGCTGATCTACGCCTATGCCGGCGAGGACCGGACGAGCCAGCCCCTGCCGGACTGGCTGCGCGGGAAGATCAACGAATTCGAGCGCGTCTCGCCGCAGCAGTAAGCGCGGCGGACGGAGCGTCAATTACCGCCGGATATCTGGGCGAAACGCGCCCGATCGGAAGCAAAGCTGCTCTGCGCCTGGACCCGCAACTGCTGGTAGCGGGCGATATCCTGCTGCAGGCGCTGTTCATCGTCGCGCAGGTTGCTCAGTTGCGCGACCAGGTCGTCCGGCACCTGGCGACCAGCGCGTTCCTGATCGGCGGCACGGGCCTGCAGGTTGGCCTGCTGCATCTTCAGCGATTGCAGGTTGCCCTTGGCCACGCTGGCCAGCCCATCCAGCTCGGCCAGCTTGCGATCGCGGGCACGATCGACGTCTTCCACGCTGGTATACATGCGCATCAGTTGCTGATCGGAGCTGGCGCGGGCGGCATCCGCCTTGCGCTGCTCGATCTCGGCGGCGGTCGGTGCCGGCGGAACCTCGCGGATGACCCGGCCCTGGTCGTTGAGCACCTGGTAGCCCTTGCCGATGTATTGCGGAGGAACACCCAGGCGGTCGATGACGGTGATGCCCTTGTCATTGACGTAGCGGTACATCTCGACCTGGCTGGTCGGCTGCCCGGCAGCCGTCACCTGGCCTGCGAGCATGGCTCCCAGAAGCCCCATCAACACCCTGTAGCGGAAAGCACCCTGCTTGGCCATGCCCTACGTCCTGGTTGCGGTTAGATACCGTACTGCGCCCGATAGGCCTCGACAGCCGCGAGATGCTGCTTGAGCTGACCGTCACCGGCCAGATATTCCAGCACCTGCTCCAGCGAGACAATGCTTACGACCGGAATCGAAAAGTCCCGTTCAACTTCCTGGATTGCCGACAGCTCGCCCTTGCCGCGCTCCTGGCGGTTCAGCGCGATCAACACACCGGCTGCCTGGGCACCCTGGGCGTCGATGATCTGCATGACCTCGCGGATCGCAGTGCCGGCGGTGATCACGTCATCGATGATCAGCGCGCGGCCGGTCAGCGGCGCGCCGACCAGCGTGCCGCCTTCGCCATGGTCCTTGGCTTCCTTGCGGTTGAAGCACCAGGGCAGGTCGCGGCCGTGTTGTTCGGCCAATGCAATCGCTGTAGCGGCCGCCAGCGGGATTCCTTTATAGGCCGGGCCGAACAACACGTCGAAAGGTATGCCGCTGTCGACCACTGCGCTGGCGTAGAAACGACCCAGCTGGGACAGCGCAACCCCGGTATTGAACAGACCGGCGTTGAAGAAGTACGGACTGGTGCGTCCGGACTTGAGGGTGAACTCGCCGAAGCGAAGAACGCCGCGCTCGATGGCGAAGCGGATGAAATCGCGTTGATATGCGTGCATGGGAGAGAACCGGCCGGTATGAATTTAGCTAAACCGTTTGAGCTCGGGTATCATACACACACGTGATTTTGGGGGCCATTTATGCGGATCATCAGTGTGAACGTGAATGGTATTCAGGCTGCAGCCGAGCGTGGTTTGCTCAGTTGGCTGCAAGCCCAGAATGCCGACGTGATCTGCTTGCAGGATACCCGCGCCTCCGCTTTCGATCTGGATGACCCGTCCTACCAACTGGATGGCTACTTCCTGTACGCCTGCGATGCCGAAGTGCCCAGTCAGGGCGGCGTCGCAATCTATAGTCGTCTGCAACCCAAGGCTGTCATAAGCGGCCTGGGTTTCGAGATGGCCGATCGTTACGGGCGCTACCTGCAAGCCGATTTCGATAAGGTGAGTATCGCCACTCTCCTGCTGCCTACCGGGCAGGAAGGGGACGAGAACCTGAACCACAAGTTCAAGTTCATGGACGATTTCGCCCAGTACATGAACAAGCAGCGCCGCAAGCGCCGCGAATACATCTATTGCGGCTCGCTCTACGTCGCGCACCAGAAGCTGGACGTGAAGAACTGGCGCGAATGCCAGCAATCTCCCGGCTTCATGGCGCCGGAGCGTGGCTGGATGGATGAGATCTTCGGCACCATGGGCTATGTCGACGCCCTGCGCGAGGTCAACCGCGAAGGCGACCAGTACAGCTGGTGGCCGGAAAGCGAGCAGGCCGAGTTGCTCAACCTGGGCTGGCGCTTCGACTACCAGATCCTCACGCCGGGTCTGCGTCGCTTCGTGCGCGGCGCCAAGCTGCCGCGTCAGCCGCGCTTCTCCCAGCATGCGCCGCTGATCGTCGATTACGACTGGACGCTGAGCATCTGAGCCCCGTCGTGCCGCCGAAAGGCGGACAGAAAAAAGCCGGCTTCGAGCCGGCTTTTTCGTGCCTGGAGTTCAGCCCCTACTTGATCGGGCGCCAGGTGAAGGGATAGCGATAATCCAGCCCTTCGTTGGCTTTGATCCCGGCGATGATGGTGAGCACCAGCGCGCCGATACTCACCAGCCCCAGCAGGAAGAAGCCGATCACCACCAGCATCAGCAGGAAGCTGACCATCACCGCGAGACTCACGGTGATCTGGAAGTTCAGCGCCTCCTTGCCCTGGCGGTCCACGAACGGGTCCGATTCACGCTTGATCTGCCAGACGATCAGCGGCCCGAGCAGGTTGCCGAAGGGAAAGATGAAGCCGAGGAACGCGGCGAAGTGGCAGAACATCGCCCACTGGCGGGCTTCCTGGCTCGGCTGAACCTGCTGTACCGGTACTTCGTCGCTCATCCTTTCGCTCCTTGCCTTGGGTATCGAGTGCGGATCAGTCCGCCAGCGCGGCGCGCTGCAGTTCGAACAGTTCGCGCAGGCCCTGCTGCGCCAGCTCCAGCATGGCATTCAGCTCGGCCGGCTGGAAGGGCGCGCCCTCGGCGGTGCCCTGGACTTCGATGAAGCCGCCGGCATCGGTCATGACCACGTTCAGGTCGGTCTCGGCGGCGGAATCCTCCAGGTAGTCCAGGTCCAGCACCGGCTCGCCCTGGTACATGCCCACGGAAACGGCAGCGACCATCTGCTTGAGCGGGTTGCCTTTGAGCGCACCACGCTTCTTCAGCACGGCCAGCGCATCGATCAGCGCCACGGTGGCGCCAGTGATGGATGCGGTGCGGGTTCCGCCGTCGGCCTGGATCACATCGCAGTCGATGTACAGGGTGTTTTCACCCAGCTTGGACAGGTCCAGCGCGGCGCGCAGGGAGCGGCCGATCAGGCGCTGGATTTCCAGGGTGCGACCACCCTGCTTGCCGCGAGCGGCTTCGCGCTGGTTACGCTCGCCAGTGGAGCGCGGCAGCATGCCGTACTCGGCGGTCAGCCAGCCCTGGCCCTGGCCCTTGAGGAAGCGAGGCACACCGGATTCGGCGCTGACGGTGCAGATCACCTTGGTGTCGCCGAACTCGACCAGCACGGAGCCCTCGGCGTGCTTGGTGTAATGGCGGGTGATACGGATCGGGCGCAGTTGGTCGGCGGCGCGGCCACTGGGACGGTTCATGGAGGCATCCTGTACAGATTGCTGGCGGGGGAATGTCGGCCATTATAGAGGCCAGCGGACGGACGCAACCACCGCCGGCGTGCGACGGCGCGCTACGCTGGGTTACAATTGCCGGTTTCCGACGACCTGTCGGCCGTTTCCTACAGTCTTCAAGCGAGGTAATTCCATGGTCCACAGCATGACCGCCTTCGCCCGCGTCGAGCGCGCCGGCACCCATGGAACCCTCAGTTGGGAACTGCGCTCGGTCAACCATCGCTACCTCGAGCCCAACCTGCGCCTGCCCGAAGCCTTCCGCGACCTCGAAGGCGCGGTGCGCGAGGCGCTGCGCCAGGGCCTGTCGCGCGGCAAGGTGGAATGCACCCTGCGCTTCAACGAGGAAAACGCCGGCAAGCCGCTGCAGGTCGACCGCGAGCGCGCCGCGCAACTGGTCGCCGCCGCCGAGACCGTCGCCGGCCTGATCCAGCAGCCCGCCCCGCTCGACCCGCTGGCCGTGCTGGCCTGGCCGGGTGTGCTGGTGGGCGATGCCGCCGATCCGCAGGCGCTCAATGCCAGCGCCCTGGCCGCCTTCAACCAGGCCCTGGACGAGCTCAAGGCCGGCCGCGCCCGCGAAGGCGCGGACCTGGCGAAGATCATCGACGAGCGCCTGAGCGCGATGCAGGAAGAAGTGGTGAACCTGCGCGAGCTGGTGCCGCAGATGCTCGCCAACCAGCGCCAGAAGATCCTCGACCGCTTCAACGAGATGAAGGCCGAGCTCGACCCGCAGCGCCTGGAGCAGGAAATGGTCCTGCTGGCGCAGAAGAGCGACGTCGCCGAAGAGCTCGACCGCCTGACCACCCACGTCACCGAAGTGCGCCGCGTGCTCAAGGCCGGCGGCGCTGCCGGCCGCCGCCTGGACTTCCTGATGCAGGAGCTCAACCGCGAGGCCAACACGCTGGGTTCGAAGGCTTTCGACCCGCGCTCGACCCAGGCAGCGGTCAACCTCAAGGTCCTGATCGAGCAGATGCGCGAGCAGGTCCAGAATATCGAGTAAGCCGGACGCCTCCGGCTTCCATTCAGTCAACCGTTACTCCAGGAAAGCGCCATGTCCGGCACCCTGTACATCGTTTCCGCGCCGTCGGGCGCCGGCAAGACCAGCCTGGTCAAGGCCCTGCTCGACGCCATGCCCAGCGTGCGCGTCTCCGTTTCCCACACCACACGCGGCATGCGTCCGGGCGAAGTGGACGGGGTGAACTACCACTTCGTCGGCCATGACACCTTCAAGGCCATGCTCGAGCGCAACGAGTTCCTCGAGCACGCGCAGGTTTTCGACAACCTCTACGGTACCTCCCAGCGCTGGGTGGAAAAGACCCTTGCCGAGGGCAACGACCTGATCCTGGAGATCGACTGGCAGGGCGCGCAGCAGGTGCGCCGGCTGATGCCCCAGGCGCAGTCGATCTTCATCCTGCCGCCGACCCAGGAAGCCCTGCGCCAGCGCCTGACCAACCGCGGCCAGGACAGCGACGAGGTGATCGAGCGGCGCATGCAGGAAGCCGTTAGCGAAATGAGCCACTATGTGGAGTACGATCACCTGGTGATCAACGACGATTTCGCCCACGCGCTGGAAGACCTCAAGGCGATCTTCCGCGCCCGCCAGCTGCGCCAGGATGCCCAGCAGCAACGCCACACCGAGCTGCTGCAGCGCCTGCTGGCCTGAATCGGGCGAGCAAAGGCACTTCCATAAAGATTGGCGATTTTTTAGACTATCCAGTCCGCCCGGTAATTCTCCGGGTCTCCATTTGCGTAATGAGGAACACCATGGCCCGCGTCACCGTTGAAGACTGCCTGGACAACGTCGATAACCGTTTCGAGCTGGTCATGCTCGCCACCAAGCGTTCGCGCCAGCTGGCTACCGGCGGCAAAGAGCCCAAGGTACCGTGGGAAAACGACAAGCCCACCGTTGTCGCCCTGCGCGAAATCGCCTCGGGCCTGGTGGATGCTGACATCGTTCAGCAGGAGGACGTGGTTGAAGAAGAGCCGCTGTTCGCTGCTTTTGAAGACGAGGCCAACAACGAGGCCCTGTAAGTCGATGTCCGGCCGACGAATCGGCGCGCCACGACGCACTGCTCGGCAGGGGGTGAACCCATGCCGAGCATAGATGCCTTCGCCGACCGGCTATCGAGCTATCTGGGCCCGGATCAGGTCAACCTGGTTCGCCGCGCCTACTACTACGCCGAGCAGGCCCATGACGGGCAGCGCCGCCGCAGCGGCGAAGCCTACGTCACGCATCCGCTCGCCGTCGCCAACATCCTCGCCGACATGCACATGGACCATCAGAGCCTGATGGCGGCCATGCTGCACGACGTGATCGAGGACACCGGCATCGCCAAGGAAGCGCTCACCGCGCAGTTCGGCGAAACCGTCTCGGAACTGGTGGACGGGGTCAGCAAGCTGACCCAGATGAACTTCGAGTCCAAGGCCGAGGCGCAGGCCGAGAATTTCCAGAAGATGGCCATGGCCATGGCGCGCGATATCCGCGTGATCCTGGTGAAGCTGGCCGACCGCCTGCACAACATGCGCACCCTGGAAGTGCTGTCAGGCGAGAAGCGCCGCCGCATCGCCAAGGAAACCCTGGAAATCTACGCGCCCATCGCCAACCGGCTGGGCATGCACAGCATGCGCGTGGAGTTCGAGGACCTGGGCTTCAAGGCCATGCACCCGATGCGCTCCGAGCGCATCCGCCAGGCAGTGAAGAAAGCCCGCGGCAACCGCCGCGAGATCGTCGGCAAGATCCAGGAATCGCTGGTCAATTGCCTCGCCCGCGAAGGCATGGAAGGCCAGGTCCTGGGCCGCGAGAAGCACCTGTTCAGCATCTACAAGAAGATGCGCGGCAAGCGCAAGGCGTTCAACGAGATCATGGACGTCTACGCCTTCCGCGTCATCGTCGACAAGGTCGACACCTGCTACCGCGTGCTCGGCGCCGTGCACAACCTGTACAAGCCGTTCCCCGGTCGCTTCAAGGACTACATCGCGATTCCCAAGGCCAACGGCTACCAGTCGTTGCATACCACGCTGTTCGGCATGCACGGCGTGCCCATCGAGATCCAGATCCGCACCCGCGAGATGGAAGAGATGGCCAACCACGGGATCGCCGCGCACTGGCTGTACAAGTCCAGCGAGGACGAATCGCCCAAGGGCACCCATGCCCGCGCCCGCCAGTGGGTGAAGGGCATCCTCGAACTGCAGCAGCGCGCGGGCAACTCGCTGGAATTCATCGAGAACGTGAAGATCGACCTGTTCCCGGACGAGGTCTACGTCTTCACGCCCAAGGGCCGCATCATGGAGCTGCCCAAGGGTTCCACGGCGGTCGACTTCGCCTACGCGGTGCACACCGACGTCGGCAACAGCTGCATCGCCTGCCGTATCAACCGCCGCCTGGCGCCGCTGTCCGAACCGCTGCAGAGCGGCGCGACCGTGGAGATCGTCACCGCGCCGGGCACCCGGCCGAACCCGGCCTGGCTCAACTTCGTGGTCACCGGCAAGGCGCGCACGCACATTCGCCACGCGCTCAAGCTGCAGCGCCGCTCCGAGTCGATCAACCTCGGCGAGCGCCTGCTGAACAAGACCCTGGCCGGCTTCGACAGCCACCTGGAGAAGATTCCGCAGGAACGCATCCAGGGCGTGCTCACCGAATACCGCATGGAAGTCTTCGAGGACCTGCTCGAAGAGATCGGCCTGGGCAACCGCATGGCCTACGTGGTCGCGCGTCGCCTGCTGTCCAGCGAAGGCGAGGAAGCGCCGAGCGCCGAAGGCCCGCTGGCGATCCGCGGCACCGAGGGCCTGGTGCTCAGCTACGCCAAGTGCTGCACGCCGATTCCGGGCGACCCGATCGTCGGCCACCTGTCCGCCGGCAAGGGCATGGTCGTGCACCTGGAGAACTGCCGGAACATCAGCGAGATTCGCCACAATCCTGAAAAATGCATCCAGCTCAGCTGGGCCAAGGATGTCACCGGCGAATTCAACGTCGAACTGCGCGTCGAACTGGAGCACCAGCGCGGCCTGATCGCCCTGCTCGCCACTAGCGTCAACGCCGCCGACGGCAACATCGAGAAGATCAGCATGGACGAGCGCGACGGTCGCATCAGCGTGGTCCAGCTCGTCGTCAGCGTGCATGACCGTGTGCACCTGGCCCGCGTCATCAAGAAGCTGCGCGCGCTCAAGGGCGTGATCCGCATCACCCGCATGCGCAGCTGATCCCACCCTAAGGAGTCGACATGACCAAGACCGTAATCCATACCGACAAAGCCCCGGCCGCCATCGGTACCTACTCCCAGGCCATCAAGGCCGGCAACACCGTCTATGTCTCCGGTCAGATCCCGCTGGACCCGAAAACCATGGAACTGGTCGAGGGCTTCGAAGAGCAGACCGTCCAGGTCTTCGAGAACCTGAAAGCCGTCATCGAGGCTTCCGGCGGCTACCTGCACGACGTCGCCAAGCTGAACATCTTCCTCACCGACCTCTCGCACTTCGCCAAGGTCAACGAGATCATGGGCAAGTACTTCACCCAGCCCTACCCGGCCCGCGCCGCCATCGGCGTCGCCGCCCTGCCGAAGGGTGCCCAGGTCGAGATGGACGCCATCGTCGTCCTGGAATAAGCGCTACGAAACACCTACGGGGCCCCAGCGGCCCCGTTCCTTTGTCTGCAAGGAGCAAACATGCGTCGCGCCCTGATCCTGAGCGCCCTGATCGGCCTGCTTACCGGCTGCGCCGGCACCCCGTCCGACCCTTCCGGTGTCTGGGTCAACCAGGCCGCCATCGACGCCGCCGGCAAGGGTGGCAAGCTGCGCGAGGCGCTGCTGGCCTACGGCCCGAACCTGGAATGGAAGCTGGACACCAAGACCAGCCAGGCGACCTTCAGCAACGGCTTCGAGCTGGGCGAAGGCCAGCTTACCGCTGAAGATCCCAAGCACTACCGCGTCGAGTTCTACGGCAGCAACCAGGAATCCCTGGAGCTGGACGGCAAGGAACTGGTGCAGGTAGGCAGCGACAACTGGCCCGAACAACGCTTCCTGCGCCCCAAGGAGCAGCCCGCCGCTCAGGTATCGGCCGGCAGCACCTTCGAGAACGCGCTGTATGCGGCCTACCTCAACGGCACCTGGATCATCGAGGAAGGCGAAGGCAAGGGCAGCAAGGTCAAGTTCCTCTCCAACGGCAGCCTCGAAGGCATGCCGGGCTTCGACCGCTACGCGCTATGCCTGGCCGGCGACTGCGCAGCCATGAGCGGCGACAACGACAGCATCTGGCTGCAACAGGGCCAGCAGGGCCGCGAGTACCTGTTCGAACGCGACGGCGACAAGCTGGAGCTGTTCGAGGCGGTGAACCGCGCCCAGGCCGACGAGATGCCGCAGTACGCCCCGGGCAACAAGGTCTGGTCCCTGGAGCGCGACTGATCCGCAAGCGGGTGGGCTGACAGCATCAGCGCAGCCCGCTCCACAGCAGCCAGCCGCCCAGCGCCAGCAGCAATCCCCCGCAGATCCTGTCCAACGCCGTGACCCGGCGCTTCAGCCAGCCGCGCCAGCGCGGGCGATCCAGCAGGCGCACCAGCGCCATATCCCACAGCAGTACCACCGCGGCCATCCACAGCACGCAGGCGCCCAGCGCCCAGGCGGGCAGGTGGAACTGCCCGAGCACGCCGAACAGTCCGGTATAGAAGATCGGCAGCTTGGGATTCAGGCTGCTGGCCAGAAGCCCCTCGCGCACGCCCCGCAGGAAGCCGCCCGCCTCGTGGTTGCCGCTGGCCGTGGGAATCTCCAGCTCTCGCCGGGCCAGCAGGGCCTGCGCACCGAGCCAGACGAAATACCCACCACCCAGCAGCTGCACGACACGCAGCCCATGGCTCGCCACCTCCGGCAGCAGGCCGAGGACGAACAACACCAGCAGCATGCTGGCCAGATTGGCCAGGGCGATGCCCGCTGCGCAGCCGTCGGCGTGGCGCCTGCCGCGCAAAAGCGCAGCACGGATCAGCAGGAAGAAATCCGGCCCCGGCGACAGCAGAGCGGCGAAGTGGGTACTGGCGACCAGCGCGAAGGCGGCGAACATGGCGATCTCCCGGATGCGATGTCGCGCAGTCTGGAAGGCCCCGTATCGAGCCGTCTTGGAAGAAACTCAGGTCCGCGTGGCGCGCAGGAAACGTCCGGGAGTGACGCCGGTAAAGCGGCGGAAGGTGCCGGAAAAATGCGCCTGGTCGTAGAAGCCCAGCGACAATGCGACGTCCAGCGGCTTCTCGCCGGACACCAACAGACGCTTGGCCTCGCGGATGCGCCGTTGCAGCAGGTAGGTGTGCGGCGGTACGCCGTAGGCGTTGCGGAAGGCTTCGATCAGATGACGCGGGTGGCGCTGCAACAGGGCGGCGAGGTCTTCCAGAGTGACGGCCTCACGGTAATGCGCTTCCAGGTAGTCGCGCAGCTGCGCGGTGACGCTGCCATCCCGCGATACCGCCGCATTCGGACGCATCCCACCATGGCGGATGAACACCAGCTCCAGCAGCGCCAGCAACTCGCTCTCCAGCGCCAGTGCATCGTTGCGTTCGAACTCGGCTGCCACGCGGTGCAGCGCGTCCGCGACTTGCCCGTCGTCTGGTGGATTGAGCGCCTGGAAGCCGCGCGGCAACTGCTTGCGCCCCAGCAGCGGCAGCAGCCGCGACTCCTCAATGTAGAGCATGCGGTAGACCAGCCGTTCGGACTCGGCGTTGCCGGTATGCGGCTCCTCCGGATTCATCAGCGACAGCGTGCCGGCCGGCAGCACATGATGCGCGCCACGGCACTGGTAGCCGCCGGCGCCCTGCAGGATGGCGCCGATGGCGAAGGCATCGTGGCTGTGGCGCCCGAACGGCTGGCCGGAGAAGTCCGCGTGAAACAACTCCACCCCCGGCAACCAGGAGCGCGCCAGCAGCCGGTTGGCGTCCATCAGTCCTGCTGGCCCGCGAGAATCGCCGCGTAGCCTTCGCGGAAGCTCGGGTAACGCGGCTCCCAGCCCAGCGCACGGGCGCGAGCATTGCTGCAGCGCTTGCTGCCGGCGCGGCGCACGGTCTGCTCGTCGGCCCAGTGGGTCACGCCGAGGTGCTCACGCAACCAGGCGACCACGTCATGCAATGCAGCGGGGTCGTTGTCGACGCCGAGATAGCAGTCTTCCAGCGCAACACCTTGGCGATCGGCTTCCAGCAGATGCGCCAGCAGGCCGGCACAATCCTCGGCGTGAATGCGGTTGGCGTAGAGCGGCGGCTCGCTGGCTACGCGGTAGCCCTCGCGCACCTGTTTGAGCAGCCACTCGCGGCCGGGGCCGTAGATGCCGGTGAGGCGCACGACGCTGGCGGGAATGCCGCTCTGCAGCGCCACCTGCTCCGCTTCGAGCATCACGCTGCCGGAATAGCTTTCGGCCTCGGCCGGCGAGGTCTCGTCGATCCACTCGCCATTGCGCTGGGCGTACACGCCGCTGCTGGAAACGAACAGCAGGCGCTTGGGCGTCTGCCCGCGCTGCTTGAGCCAGCCGAGGGTATTGCGCAGGCCTTCGACGTACGCGGCACGATAACCAGCCTCGTCATGCTGGGTCGCGGCGGCGCAGTACACCAGGTAATCCAGGCTGCCGACGGGCCAGGTATCGGGGCATTCGAGCTGGGCCAGGTCACCTGCCACCGGCAGCACTTCCAGCGGCAGCGCGGCGACGTTGCGACGCAGGCCATGGACGCGCCAGTCCTGCGCGGCCAGTTGACGCCCCAGGCGGCTGCCGACATCGCCGCAACCGACGATCATCAGGCTCGGGAAGGTGCTCTTGCTCATGCTTGGCTCCGCGAATCAAAGCTCGGCAGTTTAGCGCGGTTGGTTCGCGGCGGTGCAGCCGCTATGCTTGGGCCACCTCAACGGATTTAGTCGCCATGACCCTGACCGAACTGCGCTACATCGTCACGCTTGCCCAGGAGCAACACTTCGGCCGCGCCGCAGAGCGCTGCCATGTCAGCCAGCCGACCCTGTCGGTGGGCGTGAAGAAGCTGGAAGACGAGCTCGGCGTGCTGATCTTCGAGCGCAGCAAGAGTGCGGTGCGCCTGACCCCGGTCGGCGAAGGCATCGTGGCGCAGGCGCAGAAGGTGCTGGAGCAGGCCCAGGGCATCCGCGAACTGGCTCAGGCCGGCAAGAACCAGCTGACCTCGCCGCTCAAGGTCGGCGCCATCTACACCATCGGCCCGTACCTGTTCCCGCACCTGATCCCGCAGCTGCACCGGGTCGCTCCGCAGATGCCGCTGTACATCGAGGAAAACTTCACCCACATCCTGCGCGACAAGCTGCGCACCGGCGAGCTGGACGCGATCATCATCGCCCTGCCGTTCCAGGAAGCCGACGTGCTGACCCTGCAGCTGTTCGACGAGCCGTTCTACGTGCTGATGCCGGCGGACCATCAATGGACCGCGAAGAAGACCATCGACCCGGAGCTGCTCAACGACAAGAGCCTGCTGCTGCTCGGCGAAGGCCACTGCTTCCGCGACCAGGTGCTCGAAGCCTGCCCGACGACCCACAAGGGCAGCGAGAACAAGCACACCACCGTGGAATCCTCCTCGCTGGAAACCATCCGCCACATGGTCGCCTCCGGCCTGGGCGTGTCGGTGCTGCCGTTCTCCGCCGTGGACAGCCACCACTACGCACCGGGCGTGCTGGAAGTGCGTCCGTTCAGCGCGCCGGTGCCCTTCCGTACCGTCGCCATCGCCTGGCGCGCCAGCTTCCCGCGGCCGCGCGCCATCGAGGTGCTGGCCGACTCGATCCGCCTCTGTTCGGTCGCCAAGCCGACCGTCAAGGGTGAAGCCGAGCCGGCATGACCGATCTGTCTAACGTCCCGGTCACCGCGCTCAAGGGCGTCGGCGCCGCGCTGGAGGAAAAGCTGGCGAAGGTCGGCCTGGAGAACCTCCAGGACATCCTCTTCCACCTGCCGCTGCGCTACCAGGACCGTACCCGCATCACTCCCATTGGCGCGCTGCGCCCAGGGCAGGATGCCGTGGTCGAAGGCGTGGTCTCCGGCGCCGACGTGGTGATGGGCAAGCGCCGCAGCCTGCTGGTGCGCCTGCAGGACGGCACCGGCACGCTGAGCCTGCGCTTCTATCACTTCAGCCAGGCGCAGAAGGAAAACCTCAAGCGCGGCACGCACCTGCGCTGCTACGGCGAGGCACGCCCCGGCGCATCGGGCCTGGAGATCTACCACCCCGAATACCGCTCGCTCACCGACGCCGCCGCGGCGCCGGTGGAGCAGACGCTGACACCGATCTACCCGACCACCGAAGGCCTTACCCAGCAGCGCCTGCGCCAGCTGAGCGAGCAGACCCTGGCGCGTCTCGGCCCGTCGAGCCTGCCGGACTGGCTGCCGGCGGAGCTGGCCCGCGACTACCGCCTGGGCCCGCTGGACGAAGCCATCCGCTACCTGCATCGGCCGCCGCCCGACGCCGACCTGGAAGAACTCGCCGAAGGCCGCCACTGGGCCCAGCACCGCCTGGCCTTCGAGGAACTGCTGACCCACCAGCTGTCGCTGCAACGCCTGCGCGAGAGCGTGCGCTCCCAGGCCGCGCCTCAGCTGCCACCGGCCAAGCGACTGCCGGCGCTGTACCTGAAGAACCTCGGCTTCAAGCCCACCGGCGCACAGCAGCGGGTCGGTGCGGAGATCGCCTACGACCTCGCCCAGCCCGAGCCAATGCTGCGCCTGGTACAAGGCGACGTGGGTGCTGGCAAGACCGTGGTCGCCGCCCTAGCCGCCCTGCAGGCGCTGGAGGCCGGCTACCAGGTGGCGCTGATGGCGCCCACCGAGATCCTCGCCGAGCAGCACTTCCTCAACTTCACCAAGTGGTTGCAGCCGCTGGGTATCGAGGTCGCCTGGCTGGCCGGCAAGCTCAAGGGCAAGGCCCGCGCCAGCGCGCTGGAACAGATTGCCGGCGGCGCACCGATGATCGTCGGCACCCACGCGCTGTTCCAGGACGAAGTGAAGTTCAAGCGCCTGGCCCTGGTGATCATCGACGAGCAGCACCGCTTCGGCGTGCAGCAGCGCCTCGCCCTGCGCCAGAAAGGCGTGGACGGCCGGCTCTGCCCGCACCAGCTGATCATGACCGCCACGCCCATCCCACGAACCCTGGCGATGAGCGCCTACGCCGACCTGGACACCTCGATCCTCGACGAGCTGCCGCCCGGCCGTACGCCGGTTAACACCGTGCTGGTGGCCGACAGCCGCCGCATCGAAGTGATCGAGCGCGTTCGTGCCGCCTGCGCTGAAGGCCGTCAGGCCTACTGGGTCTGCACGCTGATCGAAGAATCCGAAGAGCTGACCTGCCAGGCTGCGGAAACCACCTACGAGGAACTCTCCTCGGCGCTGGGCGAACTGCGCGTGGGCCTGATCCACGGCCGTATGAAGCCGGCGGACAAGGCCGTGGTCATGGAAGCCTTCAAGGAAGGCATGCTGCAGCTGCTGGTAGCGACCACGGTGATCGAGGTCGGCGTGGACGTGCCCAACGCCAGCCTGATGATCATCGAGAACCCCGAGCGCCTGGGCCTGGCCCAGCTGCACCAGCTGCGCGGCCGCGTCGGCCGGGGCAGCGCGGCGAGCCACTGCGTGCTGCTCTACCACCCGCCGCTGTCGCAGATCGGCCGCGAGCGCCTGGGGATCATGCGCGAAACCTGCGACGGCTTCGTCATCGCCGAGAAGGACCTGGAGCTGCGCGGCCCCGGCGAAATGCTCGGCACCCGCCAGACCGGCCTGCTGCAATTCAAGGTCGCCGACCTGATGCGCGACGCCGACCTGCTGCCAGCGGTACGCGATGCCGCTCAAGCCCTACTGGCACACTGGCCGCAATCGGTCAGCCCATTGCTGGCACGCTGGCTGCGACACGGGCAGCAATACGGACAAGTGTGATGTATTTCACTCTCATCGGTCAGTTGACCGCTCGGTCACGCTGACTGCGTGGTTATACTCCGACCCAGCCGTTGATAACCGGATCACATTCATGAGCGATGCCGCACGCGCCCCATCCGACTCCTCGCAGGCCCCCGAGGTCATCCTGCAGCTGCTCGCCAAGCTGGGCATTCCCTCTCGCGAGGTGAGCGACGCCACCACGCTTCCCGCTGCGCGTCGGGTGCAGGCCAGCCTGCTGGAAGATGCGGTCGGCACCCTGCTGGTGCTGTTCCCGCAGAGCCAACTGCTGGACCTCAATCGCCTCGCCGAACTCACCGGGCGCAAGCTGGTGGCGGTCAAGCCGGATCGCCTGGAGCGCATGCTCGGCAAGCACCAGCTCGGTCGCCTGCCGGCATTGCCGCCGCTGACCAGTTCGCCGTGCCTGTATGACGAGCGCCTGCTGCAGGAGCCCCAGTTGCTGATCGAATCCGGCACGCCGGGCACCCTGCTGGAGATTCCCACGGCGTCCTTCCGCAGCCTGCTGGAGAAAGCCAGCGCGGCGCGCTTCGGCGTACTGCTGGACTCGATCCGGCCGAACCTCGACCGCCCGGACGACGACCGCAAGGAAATCACCCAGGCCGTGCAGGCGTTCACCGCCCGCCGCATCCAGCAGCGCCTGGAAGAAACCATCGAGATCCCGCCGCTGCCGGAAACCGCGCAGAAGATCATCAAGCTGCGCGTCGATCCCAATGCCACGGTGGACGACATCACCGGCGTGGTGGAAACCGACCCGGCACTCGCCGCGCAGGTGGTCAGTTGGGCCGCCTCGCCCTACTACGCCGCACCCGGCAAGATCCGCTCGGTGGAAGACGCCATCGTCCGCGTGCTGGGCTTCGACCTGGTGATCAACCTGGCCCTGGGCCTGGCCCTGGGCAAGACCCTGAGCCTGCCCAAGGACCAGCCGCAGCACGCCACGCCCTACTGGCACCAGGCGATCTACACCGCTGCGGTGATCGAGGGCCTGACCCGCGCCGTGCCGCGCGCCGAACGCCCGGAAGCCGGCCTGACCTACCTCGGCGGCCTGCTGCACAGCATCGGCTACCTGGTCCTGGCGCATATCTTCCCGCCGCATTTCTCGCTGATCTGCCGGCACCTGGAAGTGAACCCGCACGTCGAGCACAACCTCGTCGAGCAGCACCTGCTGGGCATCACCCGCGAGCAGATCGGCGCCTGGCTGATGCGCACCTGGGACATGCCGGAAGAGATCTACACCGCGCTGCGCTTCCAGCACGATCCGTCCTATGCCGGCGACTGCTCGGCCTACGCCAACCTGGTGTGCCTGGCGACCCGCCTGCTGCGCAACCACGGCATCGGCAGCGGCCCGGAGACCGATATCCCGCAGGACCTGCTGGATCGCCTGGATATCCCGCGTGAAAAGGCCGAAGACGCTGTGCGCAAGGTGCTCGACGCTGAAGCGGTACTGCGCGAGTTGGCCAGCCAGTTCAACCCCGGCCACTGAGCGAAGCTGCGCTTTCTCTTGTAGGAGCGAGCTTGCTCGCGAACCCAAGAGCACCGAGCGGTTCCGGTTCGCGAGCAAGCTCGCGCCTGCTAAAAGCCGTTATCTGCACCCATAGAAAAGCCCTCTCAAGAGGGCTTTTTTGTGGCCGGTTCAGGCCGCTTTCTTGTCGCTGGCCGGCGCGGCCTTCTTCTTCGGCTTCAGGTACTTCACCAGGCCCTGGAACCAGATCACCAGGCCGGGGTTGCCCTGGATCTGGATGTCCTTGTTCTGGATGCCCTGCATGAACGCCAACTGCGGGTTCTTCGAGGTCATGGTGGCGAAGCCGTAGGCGCCGTCCTTGAAACCCAGTGCGAAGGCAGGGCTGGGGTGCGTGCCGCGGCGAGCGCTGACCTTGAGGTCCTTGACGATGTAGTGGCGGGCGACCTTGCCGTCGAGGGTGTGGAGCTGGAACACCAGGTCCTTGCCTTCGAGCTGCTTCTGGAATGCCGGGTTTTCGCGGCTGGCCTTGGCCATCAGGCGACCGAGCATCCACAGGAGAAGACGGAATTTCATGCACAAACCTCGACGTTCGAGACAAAAGTCTGCGCATTGTAGCCAGTTTCAAAACGGACTACATCCGGTCTTTTGGAGGGATTATGTAACCGTAGAAGGCAACCCGGAGCCGCTCTGGCTCCGGGCTTGAGACGATCAGTTGACTGCGTCTTTCAGCGCCTTGCCCGGCTTGAAGGCAACGGTATTGCTGGCTTTGATCTTGACCGGTTGGCCGGTCTGCGGGTTCTTGCCGGTACGGGCGCCACGGTGGCGCTGAACGAAGGTACCGAAACCGACAAGGGTAACGCTGTCCTTGCGGTTGAGCGCGCCAGTGATTTCATCCAGCAGCGCGTTCAGCACCTTGTTGGCTTGTTCTTTGGTGAGGTCGGCCTTCTCGGCGATCGCGGCGGCGAGTTCTGGTTTACGCATAAATGCCTCTTTGACGGTTTGTTGTTGTTGTGTCCGTGCTGTCTTCCCAACAGCGCCCAAGGCACCGCAGCCTTGCCGTACAGGCTCTAGGCTGCGGCAGACGGGGGGAGAATGGCACGCCGAAAGCTGGTACGCCAGTATCGTCTGACAATTTGCGAGCAGTTTCCCAAGGCAAAAACGCCATAGACGGCGCCTGTCACGCCAACAGGGCCGGCAACTCCTTGTTCAAAGAGAGTTTTTCGCTCACGGCGGCGCCGGTAAGGGCGTAACCGAGCAATCGACCGGCGGTATCCCGGCACAGGACTTTGAGGTCCGGGCCAGAGCCTTCCACCTGCCATTCGCCCTCGCTTCCGCGCGGGGGCGGCGACACCACCAGCGGGCACACCGGCGTCTTCACCGTCACGGGCATGGCACCGTAGGTCACCGGCGTCGGCTTGCCGGCCAGGGTCTGGGCCAGCGCGCGGGCGCAGGACATCAACGGCATCACGTACAGCAGGTTGAGGCCATCGACCTCGGCGCAGTCGCCCAGGGCGTAGATATTGGCGTGGGAGGTGCGCAGCTCGCGGTTGACCATGACGCCACGGTTGATATCCAGGCCCGCGGCAGCGGCCAGATCAATGCGCGGGCGCAGGCCCACGGCAGAAACCACCAGGTCACAGGGGATCACCTGGCCATCGGAAAGATGCGCCTCCAGGGCATCTCCCGAGCGCACGAGGCTGTTCAGCACCGGGCCGAGGTGGAAGCGCACGCCGAGGCCTTCCAGCCCCTGCTGCACAGCCTGGGCGGCAGCCGGGTGGAGCAGGCCGGGCATGACCTGCTCGCACGGCGCCACCACGTCGAGCTGGTAGCCGCCGCTGGACAGGTCGTTGGCGAATTCGCAGCCGATCAGGCCGGCGCCCAGCAGCAACACGCGGCGCTTGCCGGCGGCAGCCGCGCGGAAGCGCGCATAGTCCTCAAGGTCATTGATCGGGAAAATCAGCTCCTGGGCATCGCCCTCGACCGGCACGCGGATGGTTTCGGCGCCCCAGGCCAGCACCAGGTCGCGGTACTCGACTTCTTCTTCGCCGATCCAGATACGCCGGTGGCCCGGATCGATGCCGGTGACACGGGTGTGGGTGAGAATGCGCGCCTTGAGCTGGTCGGCCATGGCGCCCGCTTCGGCCATGGCCAGGCCATCGGCATCCTTGTCCTTGGAGAAGCCGGTGGAGAGCATCGGCTTGGAGTAGGAGCGGCCGTCATCGGCAGTGATCAGCAGCAGCGGCGTCTCGCTGTCCAGCTTGCGCCACTCGCGAGCCAGGTTGTAGCCGGCCAGGCCGGTGCCGATGATCACCAGCGGTGCGTTTTCGCTCATTGTTCTCTCCATTTCCAAAAGACGGCACTTCGTAAAGACGGCACGGCGGCCATCGGGCCGCCGCGTTGATTCGTTATCTCGGCAGGGTTCAGGAAATTTCGATCATTTCGAAATCGATCTTGCCGACGCCGCAATCCGGGCAGACCCAATCCGCCGGGATGTCTTCCCACGGCGTGCCGGGAGCTATGCCCTCCTCGGGCAACCCCAGCGCCTCGTCGTAGATGAAGCCACAGACCACGCATTGCCATTTGCGCATCAGCCAAGCCCTCCTGCGATTGCGAAGTGAACCTAACCCACTTTGACGGCGCCGGCCAACGGCGCCCGTGCCGCCGAGCTGCGTCAGCAAGGCCAACCCGGCGTCCGTCCAGTCTACCGCGCACGGCTATGGCCTGCTGGCCGCACAAACGCAGACGGCGGCCCGAAGGCCGCCGTCGCGGGGATTCCATTGGCCGAGGATCAGCCGATCTCGATCATCTCGAAATCCAGCTTGCCGACGCCACAATCCGGGCATAGCCAGTCTTCCGGCACATCTTCCCAACGGGTACCGGCGGCGATGCCCTCTTCCGGCCAGCCCTTGGTTTCGTCATAGATCAGGCCACAAACCACGCACTGCCACTTCTTCATCAGCTATCACCCTCATGTTCTTATCGCTTGGACGTCAGTGCATCCAATGTTCGGCTTTTTACTGGCGATGGGCTTGTGGCGCAAGCCCCTGGAAAAATGCGGGTAGCCGGCCAAACCTTTGGTGGGGTTTTGCGCAAGGCACTGTTGCAGACAACGCAATCGGAGCCGCAAAGCCGCCATGTTAAGCTGCCGCGTCCCTGGCCAACCGCAGTCGAACCCGTGCCCGAAGCCGCCCTGATCCACCCGCCTCGCTGGCTCACCGCCGCCCAATTGCACCCTGCCCCCGCCGCCCAGGTGGTGGACTGGCTGTTCGACGAAGGTTCGCTGACACGCCGCCTTACCGCGCTGTCCGACGGAGCCTTCGCCGTGCAGCCGCTGGCCGAGGGCTGGCACCGCCTGCGCACTGATGAGTGCGCTGCGCTGGGCGTGCCGGATGGCAGCCAGGGCTGGGTGCGCGAGGTGTACCTGAAGGGCCACGGCACGCCCTGGGTATTCGCCCGCAGCGTCGCTGCGCGCTCGGCGCTGGAGGGCTCGGGCTTCGATTTGCGCCTGCTCGGCACCCGTTCCCTGGGCGAACTGCTGTTCAGTGACCGCGCCTTCCTGCGCGGGCCCATCGAAGTGTGCCGCTATCCTGCCGCCAGCCTGCCCGCCGAGGTCCGCGCCGAACGCCTGTGGGGGCGCCGCTCCTGCTTCAGCCGCGATGGCCTGGGTGTGCTGGTTGCCGAAGTATTCCTGCCGACACTGTGGCAACGCGTGGAACAACAGCCCGTATAATTCCCGGATCGTTTTCCGGAGGCCGCCATGTTCGTCGCCCTGATCAAACCCCTCGCCCGCCTGCATCCCCGCGCCTGGGACTTCATCCAGTTGACGCGCATGGACAAGCCGATCGGCATCTACCTGCTGCTCTGGCCGACGCTGTGGGCGCTGTGGATGGCCAGCGGCGGCGTGCCGAGCGTGAAGAACCTGGTGATCTTCGTCCTCGGCACCGTGCTGATGCGCATGGCCGGCTGCGTCATCAACGACTTCGCCGACCGCAAGCTCGATGGCCACGTGGAGCGCACCCAGTTGCGCCCGCTCGCAACCGGCAGGATCACCGTGCGCGAAGCCTGGATCGCCTTCTTCATACTGCTGGGCTTGAGCTTCCTGCTGGTGCTGTGCACCAACGCGCAGACCATCTGGCTGTCCTTCGGCGGGGCGGCCATCGCGGCGCTGTACCCCTTCATGAAGCGCTACACCTACTACCCGCAGGTGGTACTGGGCGCGGCCTTCTCCTGGGGCATCCCGATGGCCTTCACCGCGGCGGGCGGTACCCTGCCGGCGGTGGCCTGGCTGCTGTTCTTCGCCAACGTGCTGTGGACGGTCGCGTATGACACCTACTACGCGATGACCGACCGCGAGGACGACCTGAAGATGGGCATGAAGTCCACGGCGATCCTCTTCGGCGATGCCGACCGGGTGATCAACCTGAGCCTGCAGGGCCTGATGCTCCTGCTGCTGATCCTGGCTGGCAACAAGCTGGCGATGCACCTGTATTACTACCTGGGCCTGGCCGTGGCGGCGGTCTGCTTCGCCTGGCAGTTCCATTCGACCCGCGACCGCGAGCCGATGAAGTGCTTCAAGGCCTTCCTGCACAACCACTGGGCGGGGCTGGCGATCTTCCTCGGCACCGTGCTGGATTTCGCCCTGCGCTGATACAAACCCTGTAGGTGCGAGCTTGCTCGCGAATCGCCCCCGCAGCGGAGCAGTTCGCGAGCAAGCTCGCTCCTACAAAGAGACGCTACGGTTTGGCCATGTGCCAGACGCCCATCTTGCCGTCACCGACCATGTCGCCGGCCTTCTTGTCCTGAGCGAAGGTGTACAGCGGCTTGCCCTTGTAGGCCCACTGGGCGCTGCCGTCGTCACGCTTGATCAGCGTCCAGTCACCCATGGCGCTGTCATCCGCAGCGGCCATCAGCGGAGGCCAGTTCTGCGCGCAGCCGCCGTTGCACATCGACTTGCCGCCGCTGTCCTTGTCGAAGGTGTAGAGCGTCATGCCCTTGGCATCGACCAGCATGCCGTTTTTCTCCATGCCGGGGCCGGCGGCCAGGGCAGACATCGCGGGCAGCATCAGACCCAGTGCCAGGGCCGGGAATAGCAGTTTCATGAGCGCTTCTCCTCTGGTGAGGTGGAAACGGCGCGAGCATCGGCGCAAAGGCAGGCGGGAATGCAGGCAGGGCCGGCCAGGCGACGTCGACAACGCACTCACTACCGTCATCGCAAGACTCCGGCAGGCTCGCCTGCCGGGCACACCGCCGACCGGGCCGGTGCGTTCCGTGTGCCACGCAAGCATCGCGCGGCGACTCGATCAGCATAGACGAGCGTGCTGCGACCAGGCTCGGCTACCATCGGCGTGTCACATTCATGAAATATTTCCGTTATCTAATGCGGCGCATTACAGAAATTCTGAGGCCTCAGCATGGTTGGCAAGACAATCCTCATCGTCGATGACGAAGCTCCGATCCGGGAAATGATCGCCGTGGCCCTGGAGATGGCCGGCTACGAATGTCTGGAGGCCGACAGCGCCCAGACGGCTCACGCGGTGATCGTCGATCGCAAACCGGACCTGATCCTGCTCGACTGGATGCTCCCGGGCACCTCGGGCATCGAACTGGCCCGCCGCCTCAAGCGCGACGAGCTGACCTCGGCCATCCCGATCATCATGCTTACCGCAAAGGGTGAAGAGGACAACAAGATCCAGGGGCTGGAAGTCGGCGCCGACGACTACATCACCAAGCCGTTCTCCCCGCGCGAACTGGTCGCCCGCCTGAAGGCCGTGCTGCGTCGTACCGGCGCCGGCGACAGCGAAACGCCGATCGAAGTCGGCGGCCTGATGCTCGACCCGATCAGCCACCGCGTGACCATCGACGGCAAGCCCGCCGAGATGGGCCCGACCGAATACCGCCTGCTGCAGTTCTTCATGACCCACCAGGAGCGCGCCTACACCCGCGGCCAACTGCTGGACCAGGTCTGGGGCGGTAACGTCTACGTCGAGGAGCGCACGGTCGACGTGCACATCCGCCGCCTGCGCAAGGCGCTGGGCGAGGTCTACGAAAATCTGGTTCAGACCGTGCGCGGCACCGGGTATCGTTTCTCGACCAAAAGCTGACCCGGCTAATCATCTGGCGGGCACAAGGAACGGAATTTCGTGACCCAGAACTGGAGTGGCGTGCTGATACGCCACCTGCTGCTAGTCGTAGTCGCCGGCGCCCTGCTCGGCCTGATCACCGGCCAGTACGGCTGGGCGATCGCCGTGGCGCTGGGCGCCTACCTCGGTTGGTCGACCTGGCAGCTGCTGCGCCTGCACAAGTGGCTGAAGAATCACCAGCCCGATGAAGCCCCGCCCGATGGCTACGGCCTGTGGGGCGAGGTGTTCGACAGCATCTACCACCTGCAGCGGCGCAACCAGAGGGCCCGCGGACGCCTGCAGGCGGTGATCGACCGCATGCAGGAATCCACCGCGGCGCTGCGCGACGGCATGATCCTGCTCGACCGCGATGGCAACCTGGAATGGTGGAACCAGTCCGCCGAGCGCCTGCTGGGGCTCAAGAGCCCGCAGGACGGCGGCCAACCGGTCACCAACCTGGTGCGCCACCCGCGCTTCAAGGAATACTTCGAAGGCGAGGATTACCGCGAGCCGCTGGAGCTTTCCTCCCCCATCAGCGACAACCTGCGCCTGCAGTTCCACATCACCCTGTACGGCGCCGGCGAACACCTGATGCTGGTCCGCGACGTGACCCGCGTCCACCAGCTGGAACAGATGCGCAAGGACTTCGTCGCCAACGTCTCCCACGAGCTGCGCACGCCCTTGACGGTGATCGCCGGCTACCTGGAAACGCTGCTCGACAACGTCGAGGACGTGAACCCGCGCTGGACCCGCGCCCTGCAGCAGATGCAGCAGCAGGCCGGGCGCATGCAGAACCTGCTCAATGACCTGCTCCTGCTGGCCAAGCTGGAAGCCACCGACTACCCGGCGGACAACAAGCCGGTGGCGGTAGACCTGATGCTGCTGTCGATCCGCAACGACGCCCAGGCGCTGTCCGGCGCGCGCAATCACCGCATCAGCCTGGAGGCCGACTCGAAGCTGAAGCTCAAGGGCAGCGAGGCGGAACTGCGCAGCGCCTTCTCCAACCTGGTGTTCAACGCCGTGAAGTACACCCCCGACGAAGGCGAGATCCGCATCCGCTGGTGGGGCGACGAACAGGGCGCGCACCTGGCCGTGCAGGACAGCGGCATCGGCATCGATCCCAAGCACCTGCCGCGCCTGACCGAGCGCTTCTACCGCGTCGACTCCAGCCGCAACGCCAGCACCGGCGGCACCGGCCTGGGCCTGGCCATCGTCAAGCACGTCCTGCTGCGCCATCGCAGTACCCTGGACATCAGCAGTGTCCCGGGCAAGGGCAGCAGCTTCACCTGTCACTTTCCGCCGCAACAGGTCGAGAGTCGCGCATAGCTGCGCGCCATTTCGACTCTTGCATGAGCGGGCTTGCCAGCCGGGCCCGCTGAACCGCATTCTTGTCCGTCCATTTGCAAACCAACAGAACCATGGACCCTTCCCCTAGTAGCAACTTCCTCACTTATTTCGCCGATTTCGGCCTGATCCTGTTCGCCCTGTTCCTCGTCGTACTCAACGGCTTCTTCGTCGCCGCCGAGTTCGCCATGGTCAAGCTGCGCTCCACCCGCGTGGAGACCATCGCCAACCAGCACGGCTGGCGCGGCACCATCCTGCGCAAGGTGCACAACCAGCTCGACGCCTATCTCTCCGCCTGCCAGCTGGGCATCACCCTGGCGTCACTGGGCCTGGGCTGGGTCGGCGAGCCGGCCTTCGCCGAGCTGCTGGAGCCGCTGCTGGCCGCGATTGGCGTGCACTCCGAGGAAGTCATCCGCGGCGTGTCGTTCTTCACCGCGTTCTTCATCATTTCCTACCTGCACATCGTGGTCGGCGAGCTCGCGCCCAAGTCCTGGGCGATCCGCAAGCCGGAGCTGCTGTCGCTGTGGACCGCGGTGCCGCTCTATCTCTTCTACTGGGCCATGTACCCGGCCATCTGGCTGCTCAACGCCAGTGCCAACGCCATCCTCAAGATCGCCGGGCAAGGCGAGCCGGGACCGCACCACGAGCACCACTACAGCCGTGATGAGCTCAAGCTGATCCTGCACTCCAGCCGTGCCCACGACCCCAGCGACCAGGGCATGCGCGTGCTGGCTTCGGCGGTGGAGCTGGGCGAGCTGGAAGTCGCCGACTGGGCCAACTCCCGCGAGGACCTGGTCTACCTTGAGCGCACGGCGCCGCTGGACGACATCCTCGCTACCATTCGCCGCCACAAGTACAGCCGCTACCCGGTGTACGACAGCGAGAAGAACGAGTTCATCGGCCTGCTGCACATCAAGGACCTGCTGCTGGCCCTGGCCACGCTGGACAGCCTGCCTGAGTCCTTCGACCTCGATGAGCTGACCCATCCGCTGGAAATGGTCACCAAGCATCTGCCGCTGGCCCGCCTGCTGGAGCAGTTCCGCCAGGGCGGCTCGCACTTCGCGCTGGTGGAGGAAGCCGACCACAAGGTCGTCGGCTACCTGACCATGGAAGACGTGCTGGAAGTGCTGGTCGGCGATATCCAGGACGAACACCGCAAGGCCGAGCGCGGCATCGTCGCCTACCAGCCCGGCAAGCTGCTGGTGCGTGGCGATACCCCGCTGTTCAAGCTGGAGCGCCTGCTGGGCATCGACCTGGACCACATCGAGGCCGACACCCTCGCCGGCCTCGTCTACGACACGCTCAAGCGCGTGCCGGAGGAAGAGGAAGTCCTGGATACCGAAGGCCTGCGCATCATCGTGAAGAAGATGAAGGGCCCGAAGATCGTCCTCGCCAAGGTGGTGAAGCTGGACTGACAGTTCCGCCTATGAAAAAAGGCAGCCCGCGGGCTGCCTTTTTCTTTTCTGTAGGAGCGAGCTTGCTCGCGAACCCGCCCAACCTCAGTGGAGCCGGCCAGTTCTATTCGCGAGCGAGCTCGCTCCTGCAAGAGCCGAACCTTAGTTACCCTTGACCACCGCAAAATTGGGCAGCGCGTCCACCGGCTGGGAGAAGTCATAGGGAATCGACTCCAACGCCAGGCCGACGTTGCGCTGCACCACGAAGTGCAGATGCGGGCCGCTGCTGTTACCGGTGTTGCCCGACTGCGCCAGCGGCGTGCCGGTACCGATGCGCTGGCCTTCGTGCACCAGCACCGAACCCCGCATGAGGTGCAGGTACACGCCCATGGTGCCGTCGTCATGCAGCACCCGCACGAAGTTGCCGGAAGGATTCTTGCCGCGGCCGTCCTGGCCATTCTCGACCTTCACCACGGTACCGCCACGCGCCGCAACGATGGGCGTGCCTACCGGCATGGCGATGTCCATGGCGTAGCGGCCCTTGGGCGTGAAGTGGCTGTAGCGGCCATTGGCGCCTTGGGTCAGGCGGAATGGCCCGCCGACCCACGGCAAAGCGTACTGGTAGGACAAGGGCGTCGGGCGCGGGTCACCCAGCGCGTAGCGCAGCTTGGGCTTGTAGCGCAGCGGCCTGGCGGGGTCGAGCGGAGCCAGGGTAGCGAGACGGATCGAGCTGCGCGGCGCCAGCACCCAGCGGATCGGCCGCTCCGGCGCGCCCACGGCGTTCTGCACGCCGGTCACGCTCAGCTCCACCTCCACCGGCGCATATAGATCGTTGCGCACCTGGAGCGTCTCGCCGCCAGCGTGCTTCTTCGTCTCCAGTTTCACCTGTTCTTCCAGGTGCTCGACCATGCGATCGCGGAAGACGAACACGGCCGCACCCGCCACGGCTTTATCCGTGTAGGTGACCACGCCGTTGGCGTCGGTGTACTTGTAGATGGTCACGGCCGAAGCCGTCCCGGAAGCGGCCAATAGACCGCACAGGAGGATACTGCGCCCTAGCATCTCGACTCTGGTTATAGGTATTGCGACGCTGGCAAGACTAGCAGTGCAGGCCCGGCGCCGCGACCTGCCGCCGGTCGGCCTGTGAAGCAGTACTACCCACCGGCCGGCCCATTTGTAACCGAATCAGGCGCCGGGCACGTAATGCTTCTGGGTGCTGCCACGGGCGATCAGGCGCGACAGGTAGTCGAGCTTCTGTGGATCACGGTCGACGAAACGGAAGGTCAGTTGCAGCCACTCGCTGTCCGGCTTGGGCTCCAGCGCCGCCACGGCGTGCAGGTAGCCGTTGAGGCGAGCGACGTCGCTGTCTTCCTCCAGGTCGAGCACGGCGCTTTCCAGCACCTGTGGCAGCGGCGTGCCGCGCTTCACCACCAGCAACGCTTCCTTGAGGCTCAGCGCCTTGATGACGCAGGGAAGGTTCGCCGAAGGCAGGCGCAGTTGCCCCTGCTGGCCCTTGGCGCCACTGCGCACGGCGGGAGCAGCCGCTGTCGGTGCCGCAGCAGCCGGAGCCGGGCGTGGCGCAGCGGGTGCCGCCGGCGGGCGAACGACTTCGGCCTTGCCACCGGTAAGGGCGGCCAGGGAGTCGTTGGGCATCGAGCCGACCAGGCTGCGCTGCGGTGCCTGCGCCGCCAGGGCTTCCAGCTTGCCGGCGCGCGACAGCGCCTTCTTCACCTTGCTCACCAATTGATCGTTGGAGAACGGCTTGCCGATGAAGTCGGAGACGCCGGCCTGGATGGCCTGCACCACGTTTTCCTTGTCGCCACGGCTGGTGACCATGATGAAGGGTGTGGTCTTCAGGCTGTCCTGCTCGCGGCACCAGGTGAGCAACTCGATCCCGGAGAGCTCGGGCATTTCCCAGTCGCAGAGGATCAGGTCCACCGGTTGGCGCGCAAGGAACTGCTGGGCCTTGCGGCCGTTGACCGCCTCTTCGATCTGCAGGCCGGGGAAATGGTCCCGCAGCCCCTTCTTCACCAGGTCACGGATGAACGGAGCGTCATCCACCACCAGCACACTGACTTTGCCCATCGGCATCTCCCGCAAACGATAGGGCGAAGAATAGCCTTGCCGGGTGGCTACGTGCCATTGGTGCGGGACCGCCCGGCCATAAAATGACGAACCCGGCGCGAGGGCCGGGTTCGTTCTGGCACGGGCGTCTGGCTTATTCGGCCTTGTCGGCCTTGGCAGCGGTGCCCTGCACTTCTTCCTTCATGCGGGTCAGGCCGATGTGGCGGACATCGGTGCCGCGCACCAGGTAGATCACCAGTTCGGCAATGTTGCGAGCGTGGTCGCCGATGCGCTCCAGCGAACGCAGGGCCCAGATGACGTTGAGCACGCGGGAGATGGCGCGCGGGTCTTCCATCATGTAGGTGACCAGCTCGCGCAGGGCGGTCTTGTATTCGCGGTCGACGGTCTTGTCGTACTGCGCCACCGACAGCGCGAGGTCCGCGTCGAAACGGGCAAAGGCGTCCAGCGCCTCCTGCACCATCTTGCGCACCTGGTTGCCAATGTGGCGCACCTCGACGTAGCCGCGCGGCGACTCGCCCTCTTCGCACAGCTGGATGGCGCGACGGGCGATCTTCGAGGCTTCGTCGCCGATGCGCTCCAGATCGATCACCGACTTGGAGATGCTGATGATCAGGCGCAGGTCGGAGGCGGCCGGCTGGCGGCGGGCGAGGATGCGCAGGCATTCCTCGTCGATGTTGCGCTCCATCTGGTTGATCTGGTCGTCGATCTCGCGCACCTGCTGGGCGAGGCCGGAGTCGGCGTCGATCAGCGCGTTGACCGCGTCGTTGACCTGCTTCTCCACCAGGCCGCCCATGGCCAGCAGATGGCTGCGCACATCTTCCAGTTCGGCATTGAACTGCTGCGAGATGTGATGGGTGAGGCTTTCTTTGTTGATCATGTTCGCTCCGCGAAAGCCGCAGGCTCCGGGCCGCTGGCTTGTGATGTTCTCCGGGAAGTTCTACCGCGCACGCGATACCGCGAAACTAGCCGTAGCGACCGGTGATGTAGTCTTCGGTCTGCTTCTTGGCCGGGTTGGTGAACAGGGTATCGGTATCGCCGAACTCGATCAGCTTGCCCATGTACATGAACGCCGTGTAGTCGGAGACGCGCGCGGCCTGCTGCATGTTGTGGGTCACGATGACGATGGTGAACTTGGATTTCAGCTCGTAGATCAGCTCTTCGATCTTCAGGGTGGAGATCGGGTCCAGTGCCGAGCAGGGTTCGTCGAGCAGCAGGACTTCCGGCTCCACGGCGATGGTGCGGGCGATGACCAGACGCTGTTGCTGACCACCGGAGAGACCGAGGGCGGACTCGTGCAGGCGATCCTTTACCTCGTCCCACAGCGCGGCGCCCTTGAGCGCCCACTCGACGGCTTCATCGAGCACGCGCTTCTTGTTGATGCCCTGGATGCGCAGGCCGTACACCACGTTCTCGTAGATGCTCTTGGGGAACGGGTTGGGCTTCTGGAACACCATGCCGACGCGGCGGCGCAGTTCGGCGACGTCGACGTTCTTGGCGAAGATGTTGTGGCCGTCCAGGCGGATCTCGCCCTTCACGTTGCAGCCGTCGACCAGGTCGTTCATGCGGTTGAAGCAGCGCAGCAGGGTGGACTTGCCGCAACCGGACGGGCCGATGAAAGCGGTTACGCGCTGCTTGGGGATGTTCATGCTGACGTCGAACAGCGCCTGCTTCTCGCCGTAGAACAGGCTCAGGCCGGGCACTTCGAGGGCGACGGTCTCACTTTCCAGGTTCATCCCGTGGCGGTCGCCGCGACCGAGCGCGCCAATGTCGATGCCGTGGGATGAGGTTTCATGTTGCATGTTCAGTCTCCTTGGGAGGCTTGGCGGTGGGCCTTGCCCGCCGCCTGCAGAATCAGTTTTCCAGCGCCTTGTACTTTTCGCGCAGGCGGTTACGAATGGCGATGGCCGAGAAGTTCAGCAGGGCGATCACCATCACCAGCAGCAGCGCGGTGGCGTATACCAGCGGGCGTGCAGCCTCGACGTTGGGGCTCTGGAAGCCGACGTCATAGATGTGGAAGCCCAGGTGCATGATCTTCTGGTCCAGGTGCACGTAGGGGTAGTTGCCGTCCACCGGCAGCGCCGGAGCCAGCTTCACCACGCCCACCAGCATCAGCGGCGCCACTTCGCCCGCGGCGCGAGCCACGGCGAGAATCAGGCCGGTCATCATCGCCGGGCTGGCCATCGGCAGGACCACTTTCCACAGGGTCTCGGCCTTCGTCGCACCCAGGGCCAGCGAACCTTCGCGGGTAGCACGCGGGATACGCGCGAGACCTTCCTCGGTGGCCACGATCACCACCGGCACTGCAAGGATAGCCAGGGTCAGCGAGGCCCAGAACAGGCCCGGCGTGCCAAAGGTTGGCGCCGGCAGGGCCTCGGGGAAGAACATTCGGTCGAGTGAGCCGCCCAGCACGTAGACGAAGAAGCCCAGACCGAACACACCGTAGACGATCGCCGGAACGCCCGCGAGGTTGTTCACCGCGATGCGGATGATCCGGGTCAGCAGGCCCTGGCGAGCGTACTCGCGCAGGTAGACCGCAGCGATTACACCGAACGGGGTGACGATCACGGCCATCACCAGGGTCATCATCACGGTGCCGAAGATGGCCGGGAAGATACCGCCCTCGGTGTTGGCTTCACGCGGGTCGTCGCTGAGGAACTCCCACAGTTTCTTGAAGTAGAAGCTCAGCTTGGTGACGACACCCATCTGGTTGGGCTGGTAGGCATGCACCAGCTTGCCGAGGCTGATCTCGGTTTCCTTGCCGGACGCATCGCGCATGACGATGCTGTCGCGGTTGAACTCCTGGTGCAGGCCGTTGAGCTGCTCTTCCAGCACCTTGTACTGGGCGTTCAGCTCGGCGCGGCCGGCGGCGATGTCGGCCTCGGCGGTGGCATCCAGCTTGTTGTTCAGCTGCAGGCCACGTTCCTTCAGGCGCAGGCGCTCCAGGCCATGGTTGATGCCGCCGATGTCCTTCTTCTCCAGCCGGTACAGCTTGGAGTAGAGCTCATCGACGCGCTTGAGCCGGGTCTGCAGCTCGGCCATGGCGCCGGGACCTTCGGCAACGACCTTGCCGTTTTCCTTGACGCTGAGCAGGTAGCCGTAGAAGTTGCCCCACTCGCGGCGCTCCAGGGTCACCAGCTCGGCCGGGTGATGACGGTCGGTCAGCCACTCGCCGATCACCCAGGAGAAGTCGCTGCCATACAGGTCACGGTTGCCCAGCTTGAGCAGTTCGCGGGTCATGAACTCCGGACCGTTGTCCGGCACCGGCAGGCCGGCACCGCGCAGGCGCGCACGCGGTACCTGCTCGACTTGCACTTCCTCACCGATCAGGGTCTTGGGCGCTTCACCGGGGACGCTGTACGTCGCCTCGATCACGTCCGCCGGCCAGAAGTGGCCGAGGCCGCGCACGGCGATCACGGCGAGCAGGCCGATGGTCATGATCACGGCGATGGACACCGCACCCGCGTTCATCCACACCCAGGGAGAACCGCTGGCGAACCACGCTTTGACGGATTCCTGTTTCTGTTTCACGGAACTAGCCTCGTCGGGCGGCGCTTAGAGCGACGCGTATTTCTTGCGCAGGCGCTGACGGATCAGCTCTGCCAGGGTGTTCATCACGAAGGTGAAGGACAGCAGTACCAGTGCCGAAAGGAACAGCACGCGGTAGTGAGTCCCGCCCACCTCCGACTCAGGCATTTCCACCGCGACGTTCGCCGCCAGCGTTCGCATGCCCTGGAAGATGTTCACGTCCATGACCGGGGTGTTGCCGGTGGCCATCAGCACGATCATGGTCTCGCCCACGGCGCGGCCCATGCCGATCATCAGCGCGGAGAAGATGCCCGGGCTGGCGGTCAGGATCACCACGCGGGTCAGCGTCTGCCAGGGCGTGGCGCCCAGGGCCAGGGAGCCGTAGGTCAGGCTGCGCGGCACGCTGAAGATGGCGTCTTCGGCGATGGAGAAGATGTTCGGAATCACCGCGAAGCCCATGGCCAGGCCGACTACCAGGGCGTTGCGCTGGTCGTAGGTGATGCCCAGGTCGTGGCTGATCCACAGGCGCATGTCGCCGCCGAAGAACATGGTCTCCAGGTGCGGGCTCATCCACAGGGCGAAGGCGCCGGTGGCGAGGACCACGGGGATCAGGATCGCCGCTTCCCAGCCGGCCGGCAGGCTCAGGCGGATGCGCTCGGGCAGTCGGCTCCAGATCAGGCCGGCGGCGAGGATGCCCAAGGGCGTGAGCAGCAGCAGGCTGAAGATGCCCGGCAGGTGGCCTTCGACGTAGGGCGCGAGGAACAGGCCGGCGAAGAAGCCGAGAATCACGGTCGGCAGCGCTTCCATCAGCTCGATCACCGGCTTGACCTTGCGGCGCATGCCCGGAGCCATGAAGTAGGCGGTGTAGACGGCAGCGGCGATGGCCAGCGGCGCGGCGAGGATCATCGCGTAGAACGCGGCCTTCAGCGTACCGAAGGTCAGTGGCGAAAGGCTCAGCTTGGGCTCGAAGTCGGTGGTCGCGGCAGTGGACTGCCAAACGTAGGACGGCTTGTCGTAGCTCTCATACCAGACCTTGCCCCACAGCGCGCTGAAGGACACTTCAGGGTGCGGGTTGCTCAGGCTGAAGCGGCGCAGTTCGCCACCCTGCTCGACGATCAGACGGTTGGCGCGCGGCGACAGGGCCATCGGCCCGGCGGATGGGGCGACGTTCTCCACCAGCAGCGTGCGGTGCGCGGTGCTGTGGAAGATGCCCAGGTTGCCTTGCTTGTCGAGGGCCAGGAAGCCCTTGCGGCGCTGCTCCGGCGCGATGCTGGAGATCGGCTGGTCGCCCAGCTTGAAGTCACGCACGTGAGACAGGCGCGGCTCGCCATCTTCACCACGAGCCATGAACCACTGGCCGATGCCGCCCTTGGAGTCGCCGACCATCAGCGAGATGCCACCCAGCAGCTGGCTGCTGGCAGTCACTTCGGCGGAGGCGTCATCCAGCAGCTTGTAGCGGCCGTTGAGCTGGTGGGTATTCAGGTTGAAGACGTCGGCCTGGGCACGGCCATTGAGCACATAGAGCCACTGCTTGCGCGGGTCCATGTAGATAGCTTTCACCGGGTCGGCGATTTGCGGCAGGTTGATGCGCTCTTCCTGCAGGGTGCTTTCGCCGGTCAGCATGTTTTCCTGCTGGGTCAGGCCGAGCAGGAGCATCTCGCTGCCGGTGGACGCGGCCAGCAACAGGCTGTCATCACCCGAGACGATCGCCACGTGCTCCAGCGGACGGCCCTGGGGATCCAGGTTCATCGCGGCTTCGCCATAGGGATAGTCGATGTGCGGAGTGATGGTCTTCTTGTTGTCCGGGTAGGTGACCTTGTAGTTGTGCTTGAACACCAGCACCTGACCGTTGGACAGGCCCAGCGCGACGGTCGGGTGACCCGGCTGGTCCTCGGCGATGGAGGTAACACTGGTGCCGGCAGGCAGCTTCAGCGCAACGCGGTCCATCTCGTCGCCTTTCTTGGCGTCGAAGAACACCACCTCGCCGTTAGCGGCGACGCGCATGCCCACCATGTTCTGCTCTTCGATGCTCAGCAGCAGCGGCGCCTGGGCCGTCTTCAGCCAGGCGGGAGCCAGGGGTTCGCGGGTCTCCAGCTCGGCGCCGCGGAACAGCGGCAGCACGACGTAGGCGAGGTAGAAGAAAATCAGGGTAATGGCAGCCAGTACGGCAAGACCGCCGACCAGAACGTACCAACGGGTCAGTCGATCCTTCAGCGCCCGGATACGGCGCTTGCGCTGCAGGGCAGGCGTATTGAAATCAATCCGCTCGGGGAGAGAAGAAGTCATCGGGGAGTTGGCCATGTCGTTCATGGAGTGACACCCTAGCGGCCCTATATGACAGAAAGATGACATGGAAGTGACGCGACAAAGCCCACCAGCAGAGCCATGCTGGCGGGCTCGGTCGAGTATGCGTCAGCCCATGCCGGGCGGGGATCTCCGCCCGGTTTGAAGGCTGATTACAGACCCAGGTCCTTGATCGCTTTTTCGGCGACTTTGGACGGCAGCGGGATGTAGCCGTCTTTCACGACAACCTGCTGGCCGGTCTTGGAGAGCACCATCTTCAGGAACTGGGCTTCCAGCGGGTTCAGCGGCTTGTTCGGCGCCTTGTTGACGTAGACGTAGAGGAAGCGCGACAGCGGGTAGCTACCGTTCAGGGCATTCGCCTCGTTGTCTTCGATGAACTCGCCGCCTTCTTTCTTGGCCAGGGCAACGGTCTTCACGCTAGCGGTCTTGTAACCGATACCGGAATAACCAACGCCGTTCAGGGACTGGCTGACCGACTGCACCACGGAAGCCGAACCCGGCTGCTCGTTCACGTTCGGCTTATAGTCGCCTTTGCACAGGGCTTCTTCCTTGAAGTAGCCGTAGGTGCCGGAGACGGAGTTACGACCGAACAGCTGGACGGGCTTGTTGGCCCAGTCGCCGGTCAGGCCCAGGTCGCCCCAGGTCTTCACTTCCGACTTGCCGCCACACAGGCGGGTGGAGGAGAAGATGGCGTCGACCTGTTGCATGGTCAGGCCTTTGATGGGGTTGTCCTTGTGCACGAAGATGGCCAGGGCGTCCACGGCAACCGGAACAGCTGTCGGCTTGTAGCCGTACTTCTGCTCGAAGGCCTGCAGTTCGACGTCCTTCATCTTGCGGCTCATCGGGCCCAGGTTGGCGGTGCCTTCGGTCAGAGCCGGCGGCGCGGTGGAGGAACCGGCGGCCTGGATCTGCACGTTCACGTTCGGGTACAGGCGCTTGTACTCTTCCGCCCACATGGTCATCAGGTTGGCCAGAGTGTCGGAACCGACGCTCGACAGGTTACCCGACACACCGCTGGCTTTCTGGTAGTCCGGCAGAGCCGGATCGATCGCGGCCACCGCACTGGCGGTGCCTACGCCTGCGGCGACAAAAGTCAGGGCCGCCATCAAACGCTTGAGTTTCATGCCTTGCTCCTTAAGGAGAATGGGGTTGGATGGAACGGGGGCCAGTATCGTGAGGCCGCATGAAGACTCTATGACGAGAATGTGACAGTTGGATGAAGTGCCATCAGTGCTGCAGCAGAGGTTCTGTAACAACAAGAATGGCGCCTTCCGAATGGCAAAAATTGCGCTGAAACGGCTGTTCTAGAGCACCTACTGTCGAGTCTGTCCGGACGACTGCAGGCCCGTCGCGGGGCTCATCCGACCATGATCATCGCGGCGATGAAGCACCCCATACACACCAGATACGGCAGCAGGAGCCATTTATAGATGCCGTGCCGGCGCCCGAGAAAGAAGCCGAAGCCTGGGATGATCAATGCGAGCAGCGCAGTTGGTCCCGCTCGTGTGAGCAGAAGGAAGAAGGCGAGCAACTGGCCGACGCTGAGGCTCAGAACGCCCAGCAGAATGAGGGTTGAAATCAACGTTTCCATGTCGAGCGGCGACCTTTTTCACGCGCAAAAGCAAAACCCCCGGCCAGCGATGCTGACCAGGGGTCTTGGGATAGGAGCTTGACGATGACCTACTCTCACATGGAGAAACTCCACACTACCATCGGCGATGCGTCGTTTCACTACTGAGTTCGGGATGGGATCAGGTGGTTCCAACGCTCTATGGTCGTCAAGCAATTCTTTACGGACGCTCGTGGCAGTTGCACACGCTCATCCAGATTCGGGTATGTGACAGGTATTTGCGGTTCACACGAACTTTCGGTTCGTTACGTCTTCACCGTACAACACGCAAATTGTTTGGGTGTTATATGGTCAAGCCTCACGGGCAATTAGTATCGGTTAGCTCAACGCCTCACAGCGCTTACACACCCGACCTATCAACGTCGTAGTCTTCGACGGCCCTTTAGGGGAATCAAGTTCCCAGTGAGATCTCATCTTGAGGCTAGTTTCCCGCTTAGATGCTTTCAGCGGTTATCTATTCCGAACATAGCTACCCGGCAATGCCACTGGCGTGACAACCGGAACACCAGAGGTTCGTCCACTCCGGTCCTCTCGTACTAGGAGCAGCCCCTCTCAAATCTCAAACGTCCACGGCAGATAGGGACCGAACTGTCTCACGACGTTCTAAACCCAGCTCGCGTACCACTTTAAATGGCGAACAGCCATACCCTTGGGACCGGCTTCAGCCCCAGGATGTGATGAGCCGACATCGAGGTGCCAAACACCGCCGTCGATATGAACTCTTGGGCGGTATCAGCCTGTTATCCCCGGAGTACCTTTTATCCGTTGAGCGATGGCCCTTCCATACAGAACCACCGGATCACTAAGACCTACTTTCGTACCTGCTCGACGTGTCTGTCTCGCAGTCAAGCGCGCTTTTGCCTTTATACTCTACGACCGATTTCCGACCGGTCTGAGCGCACCTTCGTACTCCTCCGTTACTCTTTAGGAGGAGACCGCCCCAGTCAAACTGCCCACCATACACTGTCCTCGATCCGGATAACGGACCAGAGTTAGAACCTCAAGCATGCCAGGGTGGTATTTCAAGGATGGCTCCACGCAGACTGGCGTCCACGCTTCAAAGCCTCCCACCTATCCTACACAAGCAGGCTCAAAGTCCAGTGCAAAGCTACAGTAAAGGTTCACGGGGTCTTTCCGTCTAGCCGCGGATACACTGCATCTTCACAGCGATTTCAATTTCACTGAGTCTCGGGTGGAGACAGCGCCGCCATCGTTACGCCATTCGTGCAGGTCGGAACTTACCCGACAAGGAATTTCGCTACCTTAGGACCGTTATAGTTACGGCCGCCGTTTACCGGGGCTTCGATCAAGAGCTTCGCTTTCGCTAACCCCATCAATTAACCTTCCGGCACCGGGCAGGCGTCACACCCTATACGTCCACTTTCGTGTTTGCAGAGTGCTGTGTTTTTAATAAACAGTCGCAGCGGCCTGGTATCTTCGACCGGCATGGGCTTACGGAGTAAATCCTTAACCCTCGCCGGCGCACCTTCTCCCGAAGTTACGGTGCCATTTTGCCTAGTTCCTTCACCCGAGTTCTCTCAAGCGCCTTGGTATTCTCTACCCAACCACCTGTGTCGGTTTGGGGTACGGTTCCTAGTTACCTGAAGCTTAGAAGCTTTTCCTGGAAGCATGGCATCAACCACTTCATCATCTGAAAGATGACTCGTCATCAGCTCTCGGCATTAAGACCCCGGATTTACCTAAGATCTCTGCCTACCACCTTAAACTTGGACAACCAACGCCAAGCTGGCCTAGCCTTCTCCGTCCCTCCATCGCAGTAACTAGAAGTACAGGAATATTAACCTGTTTCCCATCGACTACGCTCTTCAGCCTCGCCTTAGGGACCGACTAACCCTGCGTCGATTAACGTTGCGCAGGAACCCTTGGTCTTTCGGCGTGGGAGTTTTTCACTCCCATTGTCGTTACTCATGTCAGCATTCGCACTTCTGATACCTCCAGCAAGCTTCTCAACTCACCTTCACAGGCTTACAGAACGCTCCTCTACCGCGCATCTTGCGATGCACCCGTAGCTTCGGTGTATGGTTTGAGCCCCGTTACATCTTCCGCGCAGGCCGACTC